>NZ_CP179898.1:1220000-5668109 GCF_047456105.1 Pseudomonas sp. BNK-15 | reverse complement strand
GTGCGCAAAAATTTCTAGCCTCGGGCCAATTCAGCCAGGTGCGCGATCGCCTCTTCACTTTTAAGTACCAGCACATCACCTACCAGCGTATCGAGTACGACTTCAGAGGTATTGCCAATCAAGGCACCTGAGATGCCCGTGCGCGCGACAGTGCCAATGACCGTGACCACTGCATCGAGCTTCTGCTCGGTATGAGGTATCAGCACATCCGCAGGGCCCTCTGCGACATGCAGGCGATCTTCGCTGATATCATATTCGGCCTGGAAAGCACTGCACGCCTCTCGGTAGCGTTTTTCGATGGTCTCACTGAGCTGGTAGACCGGATCGGATGCTGCCAGCATGGGGGAGGGATGCGCACTGATCACGTGCAGTTCACCTTTTGCCAGGCTGGCAATGTCATAGCCATGGTCGATGATGCTGGTATGCAGCCGCCGATGATCTTCGTCATCGTTACCGACATCCACTGCTGCCAAAATCTTGCCTCCTGTCCAGGGCCGCTCGCTCTTGACCATCAACACGGCGCAAGGGCACTGGCGCAGAAGTTTCCAGTCACTTGGCGTCAGCAATGCCTTGCGCAGGGGGTTGTCCGGCCGGTGTTCCTTGATCACCAGGTCACAGCCTTCAGCCTGCTGAACGGCGATGATCGACTCGTGCAGGGTCTCGTTCCAGTTCTGTTCATGAGAGACGTTATCGTAGCCATCGTCGTGTAGCTGACTGCCAAGCAGGCTGAGTAGTGCACTGTGATCCTGTTTTTTGTCGCACATGAGCAGGTGCAGGCGCGCACCGGTTACGCCGGCTATAAGCTTGGCACGGGTCAACGCACGGCTATGGGCATGATCGGGATCGAGTACCACTAGAATGCTACGGACAGCTTGCATGGGCATGAACTCCCCTCAAAAGATGGTGGCCTATGCCTGACTATAGTAGGCGAGCCTTGCGTCGCCGCTTGATGTACATCAAGCATAGCCACTGGCGCTCATGATTGGCGCCGGTATAATCGCCCGTCCTGCCTGCTGTGTGTGGTTGTACGTTATGTCCCTGATCCCCGAAATCGATGCCTTCCTAGGTTGCAAGACTCCAGACGCCTGGATCGAAGCGGCCATCGCCGACCAGGAAACCTTGCTGATCGACCACAAGAACTGTGAGTTCAAAGCTGCCAGCACTGCGCTGAGCCTGATCGCCAAGTACAACACCCACCTGGACCTGATCAACATGATGTCGCGCCTGGCCCGAGAGGAACTGGTACATCATGAGCAGGTTTTGCGCTTGATGAAGCGCCGTGGTGTGCCTTTGCGGCCAGTGTCGGCAGGGCGCTACGCCTCTGGCTTGCGTCGCCTGGTACGTGCCCATGAGCCAGTCAAGCTGGTGGATACGCTAGTGGTAGGGGCATTTATCGAAGCACGCAGCTGCGAACGCTTTGCAGCATTGGTCCCGCACCTTGATGAAGAGCTCGGCACTTTCTATCACGGCTTGCTGAAAAGCGAAGCGCGTCACTACCAAGGCTACCTGAAACTCGCCCATCAGTATGGTGATGAAGCAGATATAGCCCAGCGGGTTCAGCAGGTGCGCGATGCGGAAGCAGAATTGATCCTGTCTGCTGACCAGGAATTGCGTTTCCACAGTGGTATTCCGATGGCGCAGGCCGCCTGATTTGAAGCAGCCGGCACTACGCCTGGGGAACGGTCTAGTGGCGGCGGCATAGCAGCAGGCCAATTACCAGGCCAAACCCGGCAGAAACCGCAACGGTCTGCCATGGGTGGCCGCCGATATAGTCCTGGGTTGCGTCTACTACCGGTTGTGCCTTGGCGCGCACCTGCCCGGCCGCCTCTCGAGCCTGGCGAAGTTTCTGGCTGACCTGCGCGCGCAGCGTGTCGGCTTCTTCACCTACCAGAGAGGCGCTGTCGTTGAGCAGCTTCTCCGACTCTTCTATCAATGCCTGCAACTCACTGAACACCTGATCCTTGATCTGCTCGCTGTTAGCTGCAATGGCTGATTTTCGGGCCATGAACATGTCCTCGTCGATAGGGGGTAAGCAATGGATGCCGGTGCGCCGGGAAAGTTGCGCCAGCTTAGCGATGAAGCAGCACTACGGTGTAAGATAGCGGCCATTTCAACTGGCAGGTACTTTCATGAGTTTCAATCTGGCCAACAGGAGCTTCGAGGAACGGGCACAGATCGAGGCAGAAAAGGCGCGGCTGTTCGAACTGTGGCAGAACAACCTGGGCAAGGCGAAGGGCGACGCAGCTCGGCTGATTTCGGAAAAGCCGCGCCGCAAGGGCAAATGGGCCGAATGGGTACGTGCCGAACTGGACGGCATGTCGCCGCCTGAATACGCCAGCATGGTACGCAGCGAGGTCAACAAGATGATGGCCGCCGCCAGCACCAACCGTTGATGATCCGCAGCCTGTCACCAATACAGGTTGCCCCCTTTGGGCAGGTCCAGCTTGCCCTCATCGGTGAAGCGCACGGTGCCCAGGGGGCCGCCAGCCAGTTTCCCGCGCAGTACATAAGGCATCCCTTGTAGCGAGTCGAGCCTGCTCAGACCATAGGCCTGGCGCAGGAATGCAAAAGCCGTGACGCTCACCGGTACCACCACCACCGCTTCACTGTAACGGCCAATATGCCCCTGCTGGTCGCTAACCCCAGAGGCCAGGGCCTGGCCATTGACCTCCAGATTCAGCGCGATGCCGTTGTAGTCGACTGGGGCCTCGTTAGGATTTTGTACACGCATCTTTACCGCCATGCGCATCTCCAGTTCTTGCCCCGCCAGTGGTTCGATGCCGATCACGCTGATGTTCAGCGGGTCGCGCGCCTGCAACAAAGCGCAGGCGTTTAACACGCCAGCCAGCAGCAAGACCAGCGATAGTCGGGCGTAGCGTTGCAAAGCGGCAGTCATGCAAATGGACCTTGCCAATGGAAACTGGCCTTAAGTGTGGCAAATGTAAGTCAGTGTTGAAAGCAGCGGTTCTACTTCTGAGGATGCCGCAATCTCACCCTCGAGCATCGAAGGCCCATGCCTGGCATAGTCTTCAAGGCGAGCAGGGCTGCCTGAGGTTCATACTGAAACATCACGAATCGCATTCACCCTTTTTCTGCGAACGCCTCGCGCCTTACGCTATCAAACGCATGAGGCGCACCTTTTCGTACACGAGGTGGAGTATGAATCTTACATTGCCAGCCCTGGCCGTCGGCTTGTTGCTGGGCTTGTCTGCACAGGCGGCGCCCGTGCAGCCCTTGCTGCTCGCTGCCAGTAACAACAACCCCTACAACAGCCCGATCCAGCGCGCCAACCCCAACAGCCGCCAAGGCAGCCAACCTGTCACACCACCCGTGCGCGGCCCTTCTACCCAGCCCATCCAGCGCACACCTTCCCTGGACAACCGCGGCATCGGTAATGGTGAAAATCTGCGCCGCCAGCAGCAGACGCCGAATCTGGAACCCACCCGCCCACCGCGTGACACCCGGCGCGCGCCCTGAGTACCACTGAAAGGAATCCTGCATGATCAAAGCTACCTGGCTGACCACGCTTACCGCTGCCACACTGCTGCCACTGCTCGCGCACGCCGCCGCCGAGGAGCACTTCCCCAGCGAGGAGGGGCAGGTAACCGTCAGCACCGTGGCCGACGGCTTGCGCAACCCTTGGGCGCTCGCGTTCCTGCCAGGCGGCAAGGATATGCTGGTGACTGAACGCTCCGGTAACCTGCGTGTGGTCAATGCCGAAGGCAAGGTCGGGCCCCCCATAAGCGGGGTGCCCAAGGTCTGGGCAGAGGGCCAGGGCGGTCTGCTCGATGTGGTGTTGTCACCCGAGTTTGCCCAGGACCGTACCGTATACCTGTCGTATGCCGAAGAGGGCAGTGATGGCAAGGCCGGCACTGCCGTTGGTCGTGGCCAACTGTCCGAAGATCGCGCACGCTTGGAGAACTTCGACGTGATCTTCCGTCAGCAACCGAAGCTTTCGGTGGGCAATCACTTCGGCTCGCGCTTGGTGTTCGATCGCCACGGCTACCTGTTCATTGCGCTGGGCGAGAACAACCAGCGCCCCACGGCGCAGGACCTGGACAAGCTGCAGGGCAAAATCGTGCGCATCCTGCCCGATGGTGAAGTGCCCAAAGACAACCCCTTCGTCGGGAAAAAAGCAGTTCGCGCCGAGATCTGGTCATTCGGCCACCGTAATCAGCAGGGGGCGGCCCTCAATCCTTGGACCGGTAAGCTCTGGACCCACGAACATGGCCCCCGCGGCGGTGACGAGATCAATATCCCGCAGGCGGGGAAGAACTACGGTTGGCCGATCGCCACCCACGGCATCAACTACTCGCTGATGCCGATCCCTGAGGCCAAGGGCGAACATGTCGACGGTATGGTCGACCCGCATCATGTTTGGGAAAAGTCCCCAGGCATCAGTGGCATGGCTTTTTATGACAGCTCCACGTTCAAGGCCTGGGACCACAATCTGTTCATCGGTGCGCTGGCTACCCAAGAGCTGATTCGCCTGCAGCTAGAGGGCGACAAGATCGTCCATGAGGAGCGCTTGCTAGGGGATTTGAAGGCGCGAATCCGCGATGTGCGGGTTGGGCCGGATGGATACCTGTATGTGCTCATCGATGAAAAGGACGGGTCGCTGCTCAAAGTGGGTCTGAGCGAGGGCTGAAAGCTATTCCGGGCTTTACCGGCCCTATCGCTGGCAAGCTGCCTCGCTAATTGCAAGCGCGGTGATGCATGAGTGGGCGCAGGCTTGCCGACGATGGGGCCCTTCAACATAATGCTGCATGGCATTTGACCCCAAAACGCTCTATCAGCAGGCCCTTGCCGATCAAGGCTACGTCCCCGACCCGCAGCAAGCGCAGGCCGTCAATGCCTTGCAAGCCTGTTTCGAAGCCCTCGAGCGGGGCAGTCCCGCCCAGGGGCTTTACCTGTGGGGGCCGGTCGGCCGCGGCAAGACCTGGCTCATGGACCTGTTCCACCGCGGCCTGAGCATTGCCGCCCGGCGTCAGCACTTTCACCATTTCATGGCATGGGTCCATCAGCGGCTGTTCCAGCTCAACGGCACCGCGGATCCGTTGCAGGCTCTTGCCCGAGAGCTGGCAGGGCAAATCCGCGTGCTGTGCTTCGACGAACTTTTTGTCAGCGACATCGCAGATGCAATCATTCTCGGCCGCCTGTTCCAGGTGTTGTTCGATCATGGCGTGGTGGTGGTTGCCACCTCCAACCAGCCGCCGCATCTGCTGTACCAGGACGGTTTCAACCGCGATCGTTTTCTGCCGGCCATCACCGCCATCGAACGGCACATGCAGGTCCTGGCGGTGGCAGGCGAGCAAGACCATCGTCTTCACCCTGGGGCCGCACACCAGCGCTACTGGGTGGCTGAAGCTGGTAAGGCAAAGGCGCTCGAGGCGGTTTTCAAGCAGCTCAGCCCCGACGATCCGGGCAGTGCGCAGCCGTTCGCAGTGGGTTCACGGCAAATCCAAGTGATCCGGCGTAGCAGCCAAGCGATCTGGTGTCGCTTCGCCGACCTGTGCGAGCAACCACTGGCGGCGATGGAGTTCATGGCGCTGTGCGATCAGTTCTCGGCAATCCTGGTCGAAGGCATTCCAGCCCTGAGCGGCGAGCAGCGGGCCGGGCGTATTGCCCGTGGTACCGAAGATGGAGCCGCGCGGGTAGAGGCGGGGGATCGGCAACTGCCAGCGCTGGCTGCCAAGGATGACGCCGTCCGCCGCTTCATTGCCCTGGTCGACGAATGTTACGACCGTAGGGTGGCGCTGTACCTTGAGGCGCAGGTTCCGCTCGAAGCGCTCTACACTCAAGGGTATCTGGCGTTCCCGTACCAAAGGACCCTGAGCCGGCTACGGGAGATGCAACTGCAACGCTTCGCCTGAAGGAGCCGAACCATGGAGCCGCTGTCGCATCATCTGCTGACCCAGGCCTACAACAATGGCTGGGCCAATCACCGCCTGTACAAGGCCTGCCTGCAACTGACCCAGGACGAGTTCGTCGCGCCTCGGTGCAGCTTCTTCCCATCGATCAAGGCCACCCTCAACCATTTGCTGACGGTGGACTGGTTCTACCTGCACATGCTCGAGTGCGAGCAGCGTGGCGAGGCGCCTGAGCCCGACGGCGAACGCTTCTTCGAGCCGGAGCAACCTTTTGCCACATGCACCGACCTGCACGCCGAACAGGCCCAGGCTGACCACCGGCTGATCGCCTACTGCAGTGTGCTGAGCGACGACCAGCTATCGCGCTACGTGAGTATCGTAAGGCCCGACCGTGTGCAGCGTGAACAGCGGTTGCGCTTGCTTGCCCACCTGTTCGAGCACCAGATCCATCACCGTGGGCAGGTCCATGCCATGCTCAGCGATACAGCGGTGCGACCGCCCCAGCTGGATGAGTTCTTCTGTGAGGAAGAGGCCGGTTTGCGGGCGCATGATTTTGCCGAGCTTGGCTGGAGCGAGGATCGCGTCTGGAGGTGATGCCGTGCTGTTGTGGATGGCTATTCAGTTGGGGGCCTTGCGCCGAGGCTGCCGTGCCTTGCTGCCCATGGCCTTGGCGCCGTTAGCTGCAGGCTTGCCTTTGCCCCCGCTCCTGCGCTTTTTCTTCCACGGCGCCGCCTTGCCCACCGCTGGCCCGTTTATTGTCATGCGCATGCCGCTGCAGCGCTCGACCAGCTTGCCCATCCATGCCGACTGCCGCGCCACGAAGTCCTCCAGGCTCATTTCACCACTTTGCACCATGTCCAGCGCCTGCTCCCAGATTGCCGTGGTACCTGGGTCGGCGATGGCGCGTGGCACTGCGTCGATCAGGCTGAAAGCCGCTGGGGTGGCGGCCAGTGCCTTGCCGTTCTTGACCAGGTAGCCGCGGTCGAGCAGGCCCTGGATGATGCTGGCACGGGTCGCCTCGGTGCCGATGCCGGTGGTTTCCTTGAGCTTCTGTTTCAGCCGCGGGTCGTCCACCAGTTTGGCGACGTTCTTCATGGCCTTGATCAGGTCGCCTTCGGTGAAGGGTTTGGGCGGTTGGGTCCACAGGTCTTTCAACTGCAGGCCCTGCACCGAGCAGTCCTGGCCCTCACGCAACGTTGGCAGGACTTGCGCCGGCGGCGCTTCGCGGCCTTTGGCCGGGGCCAACGCTTCTGGTAATGCGCGACGCCAGCCCGGCTCCGCGATCTGCTTGCCCACGGCGCGCAGTGCATGGCCTGCACAGTCGAACTCGGCTTGGGTTCGATCGTACTCGTGGTTGGGTAGGAACTGGGCCAGGTAACGGGCGCGGATCAGGGTATAGACCGCCTTGTGCTTGGCCGGCAAGCGTGACGGGTCGCTGGCGGCCGCAGTAGGGATGATGCCGTGGTGCGCGGTGACCTTGGAATCGTTCCAGGCCCGCGAGCGGCGGTGCGGCTCAAGGTGCGCTTGCAGCGGCGCCAGGCTGCTATCGGCGCGCTGTAATGCAGTGAGGATTGCCGGCGCTTCGCTGTGTTGGCTGACCGGCAGGTAACCGCAGTCGCTTCGTGGGTAAGTGATCAGCTTGTGGGTTTCGTACAGGGCCTGGGCAATGTCGAGGGTTTCCTGGGCGCCAAGGCCGAACTTCTTTGAGCACAATTCCTGCAGGGTGCCGAGGTCGAAGGGCAGGGGTGCTGCCTCGCGTACGCGTTCGGTGGCCACCTTGAGCACCCGTGCGGTGCGGGCGTTGCCGATATCTGTTGCGGCCTGTTGGGCCAGCGCCTGGTTAAGGCAGCGCCCATGGTCGTCGCAGGTATCTTGCGGTGCTCGCCATTGGGCGTTGAAGCCAATGTTGGCATGCTCGAGTTGCACGTCGATGGCCCAGAACGGTAGCGGTACGAAATCAGCGATGCTACGGTCGCGGTCCACCACCAGGCGCAGGGTGGGTGTTTGTACCCGGCCAACGGGTAGCACACCCTGATAGCCGGACTGGCGGCCCAACAGGGTGAAAAGCCGGCTCATGTTCATGCCGATGAGCCAGTCGGCGCGTGAGCGGCCCAGCGCCGAGTGATAGAGGTTGAAGGTATCCTGCCCCGGCAGCAGGCGTGCCAGGGCCTTGCGAATCGAGGCATCGTCCAGAGCGGACAACCACAGGCGCTGAATGGGCCCACGGTAGCGACAATGTTCGACTAGCTCGCGGGCGATCATTTCGCCTTCGCGGTCGGCATCGGTGGCGATTACCAGTTCGCGTGCTTCGCCGAGCAGGCGCTTGACGGCCTTGAACTGGCTGGCAGTCTTGGGCTTGACCAGCATCTTCCACTTTTCCGGAATGATCGGCAGGTCGGCGAGGTTCCAGCGCTTGTAGCGTTCGTCGTAGCTGTCGGGCGGAGCGGTTTCCAACAGGTGGCCGATGCACCAGGTGACGCAGACGTCGGTGCCTTGCCAGCAGCCGTCGCCCCTGCGGTTGGCGCCAAGGATCTTGGCGATGTCTTTTGCCTGGGAGGGTTTTTCGCAGAGGAACAGGCGCATGGCCGGGACGCTTTATCGAGGGTGATAGGCAGTAGGATGCGCAAGCGGGGGCGCGGTGGCAAGTTTTATCTGGATGGATGTACAGGTTTGTTATTGCATGGTTTACCCAAACAACGCAGTTGCCGTAGGAGCGGCCTTGCGTCGCGAAAGGGCTGCGAAGCAGCCCCGACGTTACAGACGGCGCTGCAATAAGCCCGGGGCCGCTGTGCGGCCCTTTCGCGACACAAGGCCGCTCCTGCACGGGTTTAGCGCAAGTTTGAAGCTTCAGGCGATCTCGCGGGAGTCGCGCACCATGTCCACATGCGGGATGCCGGCTTCGAGGAATTCCTCGCTGACCACGCGAAAGCCCAGCCGCTCATAGAACGGCGTGGCATGCACCTGAGCACTCAGCATCTGCTGCTTGAGGTCGCGGTTCTGTGCCTCAAGGATTACCGCATTGACCAGCGCGTCGCCAACCTTCAGCCCGCGCCAGTCCTTGAGCACCGAGATGCGCCCGATGGTGCCGTCCGCCAGCAGGCGGGCCGTGCCAATAGGGTAATCACCTTCCAGCGCCAGGAAGTGCAGCGCGTCCTGGTCTTCCGAGTCGAACTCCAGCTCCGGCGGAATGTGCTGTTCGGCGACGAACACCGCTTCACGGATACGACGGATATCGGCGTTGTCTTTCTGCCAGTCGGCGAGGCGCACACGAATCTTATTCATTGGCGAATCCCAAGCTTCCTTGTTTGATCAATTGCTGTACCAGCATAAGGCCATCTTCATCCTCCAGCCACTGTGCAAGGTTGTCGATGTGTAACGCGTCGGCGGCACAAACCAGCTTCAGCAGCTCGCGCAGTTTGGCTGGCAACGGGCAACTGCGGCCGCTGGCGAACAGCATCAGGTCGTCGCCAAGCTCCGACCAGGCCATGCGTGCGCTTGGGTTGCGGATCAGGATGGCGCCATCTTCGAGCGCTTCGATCAGCTCCTGCTCGTCCAGTTCTTCACCGACGACCTGCTCGGGGTAGCGCGGCTCGGTCATGAACTGGCCGAACCAGGTCAGCAGCAGGTCCTTGTCGTTCATGTGCTTGTCGAGCAGGCCCTTGAGGCGGTCGAGGGCGTCGTGCTGGATCTGGTGTGGGTCGCTGGCAGGCTCGGCGTCGGCGTCGCTGTAGCGCTCCTCGTCCGGCAGGAACTGGCCGAGGAAGTCGGTGAAGTGGGTCAGCACTTCGGCGGCACTTGGGGCGCGGAAGCCGACCGAGTAGGTCAGGCAGTCGTCCACGGCTACGCCGTAGTGGGCCAGGCGCGGTGGCAGGTAGAGCATGTCGCCTGGCTCCAGGGTCCATTCGCCGCTCTGTTCGAATTCGGCGAGGATGCGCAGGTCGGCATGGTCCAGCAGCGGGCTGTCGCTGTTGCACATCTGGCCGATCTTCCAGTTGCGCTGGCCGTGGCCTTGCAGCAGGAACACGTCGTAATTGTCGAAGTGCGGGCCTACGCTGCCACCGGGGGTGGCGAAGCTGATCATCACGTCATCGATGCGCCAGCTTGGCAGGAAGCGGAAGTGCTCCAGCAGTTCGGCCACTTCCGGTACGAACTGGTCGACGGCCTGAACCAGCAGGGTCCAGTCCTTTTCAGGCAGGTCGGCGAAGGTGTCTTCGTTGAACGGGCCGCGGCGCAGCTCCCACGGGTGGGCGCCGTGCTCGAGCACGATGCGCGACTCGACTTCCTCTTCCAGGGCCAGGCCGGCCAGCTCGTCGGGGTCGATCGGGCTTTCGAAGTCCGGGAATGCCTGGCGCACCAGCAGCGGCTTCTTCTGCCAGTAGTCGCGCATGAATTCGCGGGCCGAGATGCCGCCGAGCAACTGCAGTGGAGTATCAGGATTCATGTTCAACCTATTGAAAAAACGTAATTTTCGTCCGGGAATAAAAACGCCCGGCCAGGCCGGGCGTTGAAGGCGACGCTCAGCTTAGATGCGTTTGGCCTGCGCTGCGGCGTTACCGATGTAGCTGGCAGGGGTCAATTGCTTGAGCTCGGCCTTGGCTTCGGCTGGCATGTCCAGGCCGTCGATGAAGGTCAGCAGCGCTTCTGGGGTGATGCCCTTGCCACGGGTCAGCTCTTTGAGCTTCTCGTAGGGGTTCTCGATGTTGAAGCGGCGCATCACGGTCTGGATTGGCTCGGCGAGGACTTCCCAGCAGGCGTCCAGGTCGGCGGCGATACGCGCGGCGTTGACTTCCAGCTTGCCGATGCCTTTCAGGCTGGCTTCATAGGCGATGACGCTGTGGGCGAAGCCCACACCCAGGTTGCGCAGCACGGTGGAGTCGGTCAGGTCACGCTGCCAGCGCGAGATCGGCAGCTTGCTGGCCAGGTGCTGGAACAGGGCGTTGGCGATACCCAGGTTGCCTTCGGAGTTCTCGAAGTCGATCGGGTTGACCTTGTGCGGCATGGTCGACGAGCCAATTTCGCCAGCGACGGTCTTCTGCTTGAAGTAGCCCAGCGAGATGTAGCCCCAGACGTCGCGGTCGAAGTCGATGAGGATGGTGTTGAAGCGGGCGATGGCGTCGAACAGCTCGGCGATGTAGTCGTGCGGTTCGATCTGGGTGGTGTACGGGTTGAACACCAGGCCCAGTTCGTCTTCGATGAAGGCGCGGGCGTTTTCTTCCCAGTCGATCTGCGAGTAGGCCGACAGGTGGGCGTTGTAGTTGCCCACGGCGCCGTTGATCTTGCCCAGCAGCGGCACGGCGGCCACTTGAGCGATCTGGCGCTCCAGGCGGTAGACGACGTTGGCCAGCTCTTTGCCCAGGGTGGTCGGCGAAGCCGGCTGGCCGTGGGTGCGCGACAGCATCGGCACGTCGGCGTGGGCATGGGCCAGGGCACGAATGGCTTCGGCGATCTGACGCATCAGCGGCAGCAGCACGTCGTCGCGGCCAGCACGCAGCATCAGCGCGTGGGACAGGTTGTTGATGTCCTCACTGGTGCAGGCGAAGTGGATGAATTCGCTGACCTTTGCCAGCTCAGGCAGTTGCGCAGCCTGCTCCTTGAGGAGGTATTCGATCGCCTTGACGTCATGGTTGGTGGTGCGCTCGATTTCCTTGACGCGTTCAGCGTGCTCGAGCTTGAAGTCGGTGGCCAGGCCGTCCAGCAGGGCGTTGGCTTCAGCGGAGAACGCCGGCACTTCGCCAATTTGCGGGTGAGCGGCCAGGCGCTGCAGCCAGCGCACTTCGACCAGGGCGCGGAAACGGATCAGGCCGAATTCGCTGAAAATGGGGCGCAAGGCCTGGGTTTTGCCGGCATAACGGCCGTCTACAGGGGAAACCGCAGTGAGCGAAGAAAGCTGCATGGGGTGTTCTCGGACAGTCAGGCTTTTGGAAGGGCGCATATGATACATGAAAAATGCCTGTAGGAGCGGCCTTGCGTCGCGAAAGGGCTGCGCAGCGGCCCCCAAATCGCCGCCCCAGCATAGATTGCCGGGGCTGCTGCGCAGCCCTTTCGCGACGCAAGGCCGCTCCTACCGAGGGTTCAGCGCCGCCTTCAGGAAGGTGTGCGCATCATATCGTACAGTTCGTTGAGCAACTTGCGCCGGCTGAACACCAGCTGCCAGCGATGCCCGCCCAGCTGGCGCCACAGGCGTGCGGCGCGGATGCCTGCCAGCAGCAGGGCGCGGATCTTCGACGCGTTGCTGGCCTGCTGCAGGAAACGCATGTCGCCATGCACCTGAATGCGCTGGCGCAGTGTGCTCAAGGTGTCCTGATACAAGGCGCCGCTGGAGGCGATGACGTTTTCGTGAACCAGGCCGAAATGGTCGGCCTGTGACTGGATTTGCGGCAGGCGGTTGCCGATGGTGTCGAGCAGGTCGCCACGCTTGTTCAGCTGGCGTTCCAGCCCGAGCATCGACAGCGCATAACGCAGCGGTTCGCGCTGTAGGCTGCTGGGGTCGCGTTCCAGGGCGCCGACCAGGGCGCGGTAACCGTCGCGCAGGTTGAGGTCGTCGCCACCGAATACCTCCAGGGTGTCCTTGGGGTCGCGCACCAGCAGGCTGCCCAGCATGCAGCCGATATCGGCCTCGCTGGCCTGGCCGGTGCGGGCGATGCGGTCGACCAGCACGGCGGCCTGAAACACCCCACCCAGGGCAATCAATTGCTCCTGCAGTTTGTTCATGCGCGCGGGCTCCACGGCTCGGCCGTCTCGATCACGCCGCCGCCCAGGCACACCTCGCCGTCGTAGAACACTACCGACTGGCCAGGGGTAACGGCGCGCTGCGGCTCGTCGAACACAGCGCGGTAGCCGCTTTCGGTCAGCTCCAGGGTGCAGCGCTGGTCGCTCTGACGGTAGCGCACCTTGGCAGTGAGCGTACGCGGGCTGCTGAGGTCGATCGGGTTGACCCAGAAGATCTCCGAGGCGAGCAGGGCGCGGGAGAACAACCAAGGGTGTTCGTTGCCCTGGCCGACCACCAGCACATTGCGGGTCAGGTCTTTGTGCAGCACGTACCACGGCTCGTCGCCGGCGTCTTTCAAGCCCCCGATGCCCAAGCCCTGGCGCTGGCCGATGGTGTGGTACATCAGGCCGTGGTGGCGGCCGATGACTTCGCCTTCGGTGGTCTGTATCTCACCTGGCTGGGCCGGCAGGTACTGCTTGAGGAAGTCGCTGAAGCGGCGCTCACCGATGAAGCAGATACCGGTGGAGTCCTTTTTCTTGGCAGTGGCCAGACCGTGCTTTTCGGCGATGGCGCGAACCTCGGGCTTTTCCAGTTCGCCGACCGGGAACAGGGTGCGGGCGATTTCCTTGCCGCCGACGGCATGCAGGAAGTAGCTCTGGTCCTTGTTCGGGTCCAGGCCCTTGAGCAGTTCGGTGATCGCGCCGGTGTCGCGGCGGCGCACGTAATGGCCAGTGGCGATCAGGTCTGCACCCAGCGACAGCGCGTAGTCGAGGAACGCCTTGAACTTGATTTCGCGGTTGCAGAGGATGTCCGGGTTGGGTGTACGGCCGGCCTTGTACTCTTCGAGGAAGTGCTCGAAAACGTTGTCCCAGTATTCGGCAGCGAAGTTGGCGGTGTGCAGTTTGATGCCGATGCGGTCGCACACGGCCTGGGCGTCTGCCAAGTCTTCACGGGCAGTGCAGTATTCGGTGCCGTCGTCCTCTTCCCAGTTCTTCATGAACAGACCTTCCACCTGGTAGCCCTGCTCCATGAGCAGAAGGGCGGAGACGGAAGAGTCCACGCCGCCGGACATGCCGACGATGACGCGGGTCTTGGCGGGGTCTTTGAGTGCTGGGCTGGTCATGGCTACCGATGTGTATCAAGGGGGAAAAGCGCCGAGTCTACCAAACCCGAGGCTGCGCGTCAGTCGCGCAGCAAATCAAGGCTATGCAGCGGGCCTGCAAGGTAGTCATCCAGGCAGCGTGGTACCAGCTCGCTGCGCCAGCGGTCGGGGGCAGCCAACAGTTCCTCGCGGGTGAGCCAGACGGCACGGACGATGTCGCTGTCCAGCGCAAGGTCGGCGTGGTGGTGCACGGGGCGTGCGGCAAAGCAGATGCGCTGGTAGGTCACGCCGTTGCTGGGTGCGGTGTACAGGTAGATGCCGACCACGCCGGTAAGCTCGACTTCCCAGGCGGTTTCCTCCAGGGTTTCGCGCAGGGCGGCCTGGGGCAGTGTTTCGTTTGGCTCCAGGTGGCCGGCGGGCTGGTTGAACACGTGCTGGCCGGCTTTGAACTCTTCGACGAAGAGAAATTTGCCTGCGTGCTCGACGATGGTGGCGACGGTGATGTGGGGTTGCCAGGACATGGGCATTTCCTATGGTTGGCGCGGGCCGCTCCTACACAGCTGGCGCGTCTGTGCTTCAGAAAGCACAAACCCCGGTGCGTGGCCGGGGTTTGTGCTGTTACCTCAAGCGAGCCTTACAGGGCGGCAATGGCGCTGTTCAGGGTCTGGCTTGGGCGCATCACCTTGGCGGTCAGCTCGGCATCCGGAGCGTAGTAGCCACCGATGTCGGCCGGCTTGCCCTGCACGGCGTTGAGCTCGGCGACGATGGTCGCTTCGTTCTCGGCCAGGGTTTTTGCCAGTGGTGCGAAGCGCGCCTGCAGGGCGGCGTCGTCAGTCTGGGCGGCCAGCGCTTCTGCCCAGTACAGGGTCAGGTAGAAGTGGCTGCCACGGTTGTCGATACCACCGACTTTGCGCGAAGGCGACTTGTTGGTGTCGAGGAACTTGCCGGTGGCCTGGTCCAGGGTGTTGGCCAGGACCTTGGCGCGCGGGTTGTCGTAGGTGTTGCCCAGGTGCTCCAGGGAAGCGGCCAGGGCCAGGAATTCACCCAGCGAGTCCCAACGCAGGAAGTTTTCTTCAACCAACTGCTGCACGTGCTTGGGTGCCGAACCGCCAGCGCCGGTTTCGAACAGGCCGCCGCCGTTCATCAGCGGCACGATCGACAGCATCTTGGCGCTGGTGCCCAGCTCCATGATCGGGAACAGGTCGGTCAGGTAGTCGCGCAGCACGTTGCCGGTCACCGAGATGGTGTCCTTGCCTTCGCGGATGCGGGCGAGCGAGAACTTGATGGCGTCGACCGGCGCCAGAACGCGGATGTCCAAGCCTGCAGTGTCGTGATCCTTCAGGTACTTCTGCACCTTCTCGATCATCACGCCGTCGTGGGCGCGGGCTGGGTCCAGCCAGAACACCGCCGGGGTGTCGCTCAGGCGGGCGCGGTTGACGGCCAGCTTGACCCAGTCCTGGATCGGCGCGTCTTTGGTCTGGCACATGCGGAAGATGTCACCGGCTTCGACGTTCTGCTCCAGAACGACCTTGCCCTTGCCATCGACCACGCGCACGACGCCGTCAGCCTTGACCTGGAAGGTCTTGTCGTGGGAGCCGTACTCTTCGGCCTTCTGTGCCATCAGGCCGACGTTCGGTACGCTGCCCATGGTGGTCGGGTCGAACGCGCCGTTGGCCTTGCAGTCTTCGATGGTGGCCTGGTAGATGCCGGCGTAGCAGCGGTCCGGGATGATCGCCTTGGCATCCTGCAGCTCGCCAGCGGTGTTCCACATCTTGCCCGAGTCACGGATCATGGCCGGCATCGAGGCGTCGACGATCACGTCGCTCGGCACGTGCAGGTTGGTGATGCCTTTGTCGGAGTTGACCATGGCCAGGGCCGGGCGCTCGGCGTACAGGGCCTGGATGTCGGCTTCGATCTCGGCCTGCTTGTCGGCTGGCAGATCCTTGATGCGGGCATACAGGTCACCGATGCCGTTGTTGGCATTGAAGCCCACTTCGGCCAGCGCGGCAGCGTGCTTGGCCAGCACTTCGCCGTAGAAGGCTTCGACGATGACGCCGAACATGATCGGGTCCGAAACCTTCATCATGGTGGCTTTCAGGTGCACCGACAGCAGCACGCCAGAGGCCTTGGCATCGGCGATCTGCTCGGCGATGAAGGCTTTCAGTGCCTTGCGGCTCATGGTTGCGCAGTCGATGATTTCGGCGGCTTTGACGGCGGTCTTTTCTTTCAGCACGGTGGTGCTGCCGTCTTTGGCGACCAGCTCGATGCGCAGGCTGTCGTCAGCCTCGATCAGTGCGGCCTTTTCGCTGCCGTAGAAGTCGCCTTGGGTCATGTGGGCAACGTGCGACTTGGAGTCGGCGGCCCAGGCACCCATCTTGTGCGGGTGCTTGCGCGCGTAGTTCTTGACCGACAGGGGTGCGCGGCGATCGGAGTTGCCTTCGCGCAGTACCGGGTTCACGGCGCTGCCCTTGATGCGGTCGTAGCGCGCGCGGGATTCTTTTTCTTCCGCGGTGGCCGGCTCGTCGGCGTAGTCCGGGATATTGAAGCCCTTGCCTTGCAGTTCCTTGATCGCGGCCTTGAGCTGCGGTACCGAGGCGCTGATGTTCGGCAGCTTGATGATGTTGGCTTCGGGTGTGGTAGCCAGTTGGCCCAGTTCCGCCAGGTGATCGCCTACCTGCTTCTCGGTGCCCAGTTGCTCCGGGAATGCCGCGAGGATGCGGCCAGCCAGGGAAATGTCGCGAGTTTCGACGGCGATGTCAGCCGAAGCGGTGAAAGCTTCGACGATCGGCAGCAGCGAGTAGGTGGCGAGGGCGGGGGCTTCGTCGGTGAAGGTATAGATGATCTTGGAACGGGTGGGCATGCGGGTTAACTCTCTATGTGCTGAGCGTACTCGAGTCTCGAGGTGCGCAGGGTAGGCGCTTCGCCCTGGCGACGCCATGAGCGGAAAGTCGAGAGGCTGCGAGCGGTGATGGTGGATGCATCAGTCGAGCGTCAAGTGCTGAACTGCGGTAACAGCCCAGGCTTTTTGGCCAGTTACTGGCCGAGGGCGAGCCGCATTTTCCTGGGATTCGCCCCGATGACCCTTCGGTCGCGGCGCAGTATATCAAACCAATCGGGCTATTCAGCAAGGCGAAGTGACATCGGCGCCATTTATAAGACCAAAGACGTAGCGGCAATGTGGCGTGATGTCGCAGCGCTTGCAGGTCGGCAGATGTGGTTTAGGCTCAGTGGGATCGCATGATGTCCAATCACACCCGAAAGCGGAGTAGTGCAAGCATGGGATACCAGAAAATCAAGGTTCCGACCGACGGCGCCAAGATCACCGTCAATGCAGACCATTCGCTCAACGTGCCCGACAACCCCATCATTCCCTATATCGAAGGCGACGGCATTGGCGTCGATGTCTCACCGGTGATGATCAAGGTGGTGGACGCTGCCGTGCAGAAGGCCTACGGCGGCAAGCGCAAGATCGCCTGGATGGAGGTGTACGCCGGGGAAAAGGCTACCCAGGTCTATGACCAGGACACCTGGCTGCCGCAGGAGACCCTGGACGCGGTGCGCGACTATGTCGTATCGATCAAGGGGCCGCTGACCACTCCGGTCGGCGGGGGCATCCGTTCGTTGAATGTGGCGCTGCGCCAGCAACTTGACCTCTATGTGTGCCTGCGGCCGGTGCTGTGGTTCGAGGGCGTGCCTAGCCCGGTCAAGAAGCCCGGCGATGTCGACATGGTGATTTTCCGCGAGAATTCCGAGGACATCTACGCCGGTATCGAATGGAAAGCCGGCTCGCCCGAAGCGAACAAGGTCATCAAGTTCCTCAAGGAGGAAATGGGCGTCACCAAGATCCGTTTCGACCAGGACTGCGGCATCGGCGTCAAGCCGGTTTCCCGCGAGGGCACCAAGCGCCTGGTGCGCAAGGCCCTGCAATACGTGGTGGACAACGACCGTGAGTCGCTGACCCTGGTGCACAAGGGCAACATCATGAAGTTCACCGAAGGTGCCTTCAAGGACTGGGGTTACGAGGTGGCCAAGGATGAGTTTGGCGCCGAGCTGCTCGATGGTGGCCCTTGGATGAAGCTCAAGAACCCCAAGACCGGCCGCGAGGTCATCGTCAAGGACGCCATTGCCGACGCCATGCTTCAGCAGATCCTGCTGCGCCCGGCCGAGTATGACGTGATTGCCACCCTCAACCTCAACGGCGACTACCTGTCCGATGCACTGGCGGCGGAAGTGGGTGGGATCGGTATCGCGCCAGGCGCCAACCTGTCCGACACCGTGGCCATGTTCGAGGCCACCCACGGCACTGCGCCCAAGTATGCCGGCCAGGACAAGGTCAACCCGGGCTCGGTGATCCTCTCTGCAGAGATGATGCTGCGCCACATGGGCTGGACCGAGGCGGCCGACCTGATCATCAAAGGCACCAATGGCGCGATCGGGGCCAAGACGGTTACCTACGACTTCGAGCGGCTGATGGAAGGCGCGAAGCTGGTGGGTAGTTCAGGCTTCGGCGACGAAATGATCAAGCATATGTGAAACAATTGAAAACCGGCCGCCCCTGTTAAGTGGGGCGGCCGGTTTTTCGTATGCCGACGCAAAGCAGGGATCAGGCTTCAGCGGTCGATGATTGCGAGGCTCCTGTTGAGGTGCTGGCAACAGCGTTGGCGATCTCGGTCGCATGCAGGCCCTTGGGGCCCTGCACGATCTCGAAAGTCACGGCTTGTCCGGCCTTCAGGGTTTTGTAACCGTCCATCTTGATCGCCGAATAATGGGCGAACAGATCGTCGGTTTTGCCGTCTTCATTGATGAATCCGTAGCCCTTGGCATTGTTGAACCACTTGACTTTACCGCTTGCCATCCCTATGTCCCTCTGCAAAGGACTCCATCACTGGAGTATCATCCACTTCATCCGCATACGAACCTTGCGAAAAATCTGGTTGACTGCGCGGATCTTTATCGACCACGGTGGGTTCTTATTGGTTGTAACACCGTTTTGCCGATAGTCAAGGTCGCCCCGTCTTCGCGCGGGCTGCGGCTTGAGCGGTCAACTCACAACCTTAACCTGTCGATCATGATGAAATTCTTTCCATGCATGCACGTAGCGAGATTCGACTAACATTCAATCAGGATCGCCCGCAATCGAATGAGGACGACGGCTCAGGGCTTGCGGTACAGGAAGCCAAGCCGATCCTGCAGGCGCCACCGATGTACAAGGTGGTTTTGTTCAACGATGACTACACGCCGATGGATTTCGTCGTCGAAGTGCTCGAAACGTTCTTCAGTCTGAACCGCGAGCTGGCGACCAAGATCATGCTGACCGTCCATACCGAAGGGCGGGCAGTGTGCGGATTGTTTACCCGGGACATCGCCGAAACAAAGGCCATGCAGGTCAACCAATACGCCAGGGAAAGCCAGCATCCGCTACTCTGTGAAATCGAGAAGGACGGTTAATCGCCGACCACTTGGGTATGAGGTGAAGCTATGTTAAACCGCGAGCTCGAAGTCACCCTCAATCTTGCCTTCAAGGAGGCTCGTTCGAAGCGTCATGAGTTCATGACCGTCGAGCATCTGCTGCTGGCACTCCTTGACAATGAGGCTGCTGCGACCGTTCTGCGCGCCTGTGGCGCCAATCTCGACAAACTCAAGCATGACCTGCAAGAGTTCATCGATTCCACCACTCCCCTGATTCCCGTCAACGACGAGGATCGCGAAACCCAGCCGACCCTGGGCTTCCAGCGTGTGCTCCAGCGTGCCGTGTTCCACGTGCAAAGCTCTGGCAAGCGCGAAGTCACCGGTGCCAATGTGCTGGTGGCGATTTTCAGCGAACAGGAAAGCCAGGCCGTGTTCCTGCTCAAGCAGCAGAGCGTGGCCCGTATCGACGTGGTCAACTACATTGCCCACGGCATTTCCAAGGTGCCGGGCCACGGCTCGCACAGCGACAGCGACCCGGAAATGCAGGACGAGGAGGGCGGCGAGACGTCGTCCTCGAGTAACCCGCTGGATGCTTACGCCAGCAACCTGAATGAACTGGCCCGCGCTGGGCGGATCGACCCGCTGGTAGGGCGCGAGCAGGAAGTCGAGCGCGTGGCGCAGATCCTTGCCCGTCGGCGCAAGAACAACCCGCTGTTGGTCGGTGAGGCTGGTGTGGGCAAAACTGCCATCGCCGAAGGCCTGGCCAAACGCATCGTCGATGGCCAGGTGCCCGACCTGCTGTCGCAGAGCGTGGTGTATTCCCTCGACCTTGGCGCACTGCTGGCGGGTACCAAGTACCGCGGCGACTTCGAGAAGCGCTTCAAGGCGTTGCTCGGTGAGCTGCGCAAACGCCCACAGGCCATCCTGTTCATTGACGAAATCCACACCATCATTGGTGCCGGTGCTGCGTCGGGCGGCGTGATGGACGCGTCCAACCTGCTCAAGCCGCTGCTGTCTTCCGGCGAGATTCGCTGCATTGGTTCGACGACCTTCCAGGAGTTTCGCGGCATCTTCGAGAAGGACCGTGCCTTGGCGCGGCGCTTCCAGAAGGTGGATGTCAGCGAGCCGTCCGTCGAGGACACTGTGGGCATTCTGCGCGGCCTCAAGGGGCGCTTTGAAAGCCATCACAACATCGAGTACAGCGATGAAGCCCTGCGCGCCGCCGCTGAGCTGGCATCACGCTACATCAATGACCGCCACATGCCGGACAAGGCCATCGACGTGATCGACGAGGCCGGTGCGTATCAGCGCCTGCAGCCTGAGGCGAATCGGGTCAAGCGTATCGATGTGCCGCAAGTCGAGGATATCGTGGCCAAGATCGCGCGGATTCCGCCGAAGCACGTCACCAGCTCCGACAAGGAGCTGCTGCGTAACCTGGAGCGTGACCTGAAACTGACCGTGTTCGGTCAGGACCAGGCGATCGATTCGCTGGCTACGGCAATCAAGCTGTCCCGTGCAGGCCTCAAGGCACCGGACAAGCCGGTCGGCTCGTTCCTGTTCGCCGGCCCTACCGGGGTGGGCAAGACCGAAGCGGCACGCCAGTTGGCCAAG
Organism: Pseudomonas sp. BNK-15; assembly: GCF_047456105.1. Lineage (NCBI taxonomy): Bacteria > Pseudomonadati > Pseudomonadota > Gammaproteobacteria > Pseudomonadales > Pseudomonadaceae > Pseudomonas > Pseudomonas sp. BNK-15. Next base: position 5,647,408 of record NZ_CP179898.1, on the reverse strand, counting down.
GCACTGGGCGTTGAGCTGGTGCGCTTCGACATGTCCGAGTACATGGAGCGGCACACTGTGTCACGCCTGATCGGCGCTCCTCCCGGGTATGTGGGGTTCGACCAGGGTGGCCTGCTGACCGAGGCGATCACCAAGCAGCCGCATTGCGTGCTGCTGCTCGATGAAATCGAGAAGGCGCACCCCGAAGTCTTCAACTTGCTGCTGCAGGTGATGGACCACGGTACGCTTACCGACAACAACGGGCGCAAAGCGGACTTCCGCAACGTGATCCTGATCATGACCACCAATGCCGGCGCTGAAACTGCGGCACGCGCTTCCATCGGTTTCACCCATCAGGACCATGCGTCCGATGCGATGGAAGTCATTCGCAAGAGCTTCACGCCGGAGTTCCGCAACCGTCTGGACACAATCATCCAGTTCGGCCGCCTGAGTCACGAGACGATCAAGAGCATCGTCGACAAGTTCCTCATCGAGCTTCAGGCGCAGCTGGAAGACAAGCGTGTGCTGCTTGAAGTCAGCGATGCCGCCCGCGGCTGGCTGGCGGCTTCTGGCTACGACGTGCAGATGGGTGCGCGGCCGATGGCGCGGCTTATCCAGGACAAGATCAAGCGGCCGCTGGCCGAGGAGATCCTGTTTGGCGAGCTGGCCGAGCATGGCGGTGTGGTGCACATCGACCTGCGCGATGGCGAGTTGGTGTTCGACTTCGAGACTACGGCAGAAGTAGCGTGACGCAAGGGGCCGCTTTGCGGCCCCAAGCAATTTTAGGGTACAAAAAAGCCCGGCACATGGCCGGGCTTTTTCATGGCTGGAGCTTAGCGCGCACGGTAGGTGATGCGGCCCTTGCTCAGGTCATAAGGCGTCAGCTCGACGCGGACCTTGTCGCCAGTGAGAATACGGATGTAGTTCTTGCGCATCTTTCCGGAGATGTGCGCGGTTACGACGTGCCCGTTTTCCAACTCCACGCGGAACATGGTGTTGGGCAGGGTGTCGACGACAGTACCTTCCATTTCGAAGCTGTCTTCTTTCGACATGCAGTTGAGCCCTCGGTGTCCAGTGTTGGCCCGACGCATAACCGCACCGGGCAAAAAAGTGGCGTGGATTATGCCGGAAAATAGTGTGTCAAGCCAATGCTTTCAGTTGAGGGTGACCCAACGCTGGTTGATCAGCAGTTCGATCGGGCGATACTGGGTCTTGTAGTTCATCTTCTTGCAGTTCTTGATCCAGTAGCCGAGGTATACCGCTTCGAGGTCCTGGCGCAGGGCTTCGGTGATTTGCCAAAGGATGGCAAAGCGCCCCAGGCTGCGCCGTTCTTCGTCGGGCTCGTAGAACGTGTACACCGCTGACAGCCCGTTGGGCAGCAGGTCGCACACCGCCACCGCCAGCAGGCGGCCTGCCAGGCGGAATTCGTAGAACCAGCAGAACGGCAAGTCGCGCACCAGAAAGGTGGAAAACTGATCGCGGCTTGGCGGGTACATGTCGCCATCGGCATGGCGGGTTTCGATGTAGCGCCGGTACAGGTCGAAATATTCTTCCTTGAACGCCGGCCGGGCAGCCGTCACGGTGAGGTCGGCATTGCGCTTGAGGATGCGCCGCTGCTGGCGGTTGGGGATGAAGCGTGCGGCCGGAATGCGGGCTGGAACGCAGGCATTGCAGTTCTGGCAATGTGGGCGGTACAGGTGGTCGCCACTGCGCCGAAAGCCCATCTCCGAAAGGTCGGCATACACATGCACGTCCATCGGCTGGCTGGGGTCGAGGAACAGGGTGGTCGCCTGCTCGTTCGGCAGATAGCTGCAGGAGTGGGGCTGAGTGGCATAGAACTTCAACCGCGCCAACTCTGTCATGGTCGACCCCTTCGGTGAGACTTTGCTTTAAGTGTAAGCCAGCTCTCGGAACTCGCCTAGCTGCGCCAGCTGGCACTGTTGGGCTGGTCGAGGTGGTGGGCTAGGTAATCGGCGAAGCTGGCGCGGCTGATGGCGCGGGCGCCCAGGCTATGCAGGTGTTCGGTCGGCATCTGGCAGTCGATCAGCACAAAGCCCGCCTCTTGCAGGTGCTTGACCAGGGTCACGAAGCCGACCTTGGAAGCATTGTCGGCGCGGCTGAACATCGACTCGCCGAAAAACAACCGCCCCATGGCCAGGCCGTACAGGCCGCCCACCAGTTCGCCGTTGTGGCGCACCTCCACCGAATGGGCGATACCGCGCCGGTGCAGCTCGCAGTAGGCGTTGCGCATGGTGTCGGTAATCCAGGTGCCGTCCGCGTAGTCACGCGGTGCCGCGCAGGCGTCGATCACGGCGGGGAAGTCGCTGTCGAAGCTGACCTGATAGCGCCCCTGGCGCAACAGCTTGGCCAGCGAGCGCGAGACATGCAGCTCGTCCGGGAACAGAACGGTGCGAGGGTTGGGCGACCACCAGAGGATGGGTTGGCCGTCCTGGTACCACGGGAAGCAGCCATGGCGATAGGCCTGCACCAGGCGCTCGGGGCTCAGGTCGCCACCAGCGGCGAGCAGGCCGTTAGGATCCTGCAGGGCCTTTTCCAGGGGTGGGAAGGTCAGCGAGTCGCGAGTCAGCCAGGTGAGCATGGTCTATCGTGCGGTGGGGGAGGGGAGGGGCAGCATGGCAAGGAGGGCGCTTTGGGTCAATGCTGGCCCATGTGGGGCCAGGCCTGCCTGCGTGTGCGTTCAGTCAGGCGATATGGTCGGCAATTTCCTACACATTCGTTAGGCTGCAGGCACCATCTGGCACATTTGCTGTCACACCTGTGCAAAAACACAGCATAAGCCTTTGTCACAAAAGAAAATGCATGCTCAAATTGCACCTATACGAAAGTCGCCCCCACCCAAACGCCATAGGGCGTGCCGCCATGGCGGCCGGCGGGCAGTAATGTTAAAAGTAGTGGTTCATTGGCCCGTTATCGGCCAATCACTACTGGACGCGCAGCACGCGCAGGAATAGACGCGTTTTGAAGAAATCCACCGCAACTCCAGCTCCTCTGCCTGTGCCCCTGTGGCGGCAGCAGCTGCATTACCGCCTCAAGGAAGGTGCGTTGATCGCTGTCGGCGCCCTGTGCCTGTACTTGTGGATGGCGCTGCTGACCTACGATACCTCCGACCCAGGCTTCAGCCACACCAGCAACGTCGACCAGGTGCAGAACGCTGCCGGGCGTGCCGGTGCGTACTTCGCCGACATCATGTTCATGGTGCTGGGCTACTTCGCCTACATCTTCCCTTTACTGCTGGCCATCAAAACCTGGCAGATCTTCCGCGAGCGCCATCAACCCTGGCAGTGGAGCGGCTGGTTGTTCTCCTGGCGCCTCATCGGCCTGGTGTTCCTGGTGCTGTCGGGTGCCGCTCTGGCGCATATCCATTTCCACCCCCCGGCGAGCCTGCCGTTCTCCGCCGGTGGTGCCTTGGGCGAAAGCCTCGGCGACCTGGCGCGCAACCTGCTCAACGTGCAGGGCAGCACGCTGATGTTCATCGCCCTGTTCCTGTTCGGCCTGACCGTGTTCACCGACCTCTCGTGGTTCAAGGTGATGGACATGACCGGCAAGATCACCCTCGACCTGTTCGAGCTCGTGCAAGGCGCGGCCAATCGCTGGTGGGAGGCGCGCAACGAGCGCAAACGCCTGGAGGCGCAGCTGCGCGAGGTGGACGAACCAAGGTTCGACGCGGCGCCGGCGGCTGCCGATAAACGCGAACCGGCCAAGGCGCAACTGCGCGAGCGCATCGGTGAGCGCGATGAGCCGCCCGCGCGCCCTGTCGTAGCCCAGCGCGAACCCATTGCCCCGCGCGAGACTGTTGTCCCACGTGAACCCTCGATTGCCCCTGTGATCATGCCGCCGGCAGCGCCGGCCAAGGCAGTGGAGCCGAGCAAGCGGGTGATGAAGGAAAAGCAGGCGCCGCTGTTCGTCGACAGCGCCGTGGAAGGTACCTTGCCGTCCATCTCCATCCTCGACCCGGCCGAGCAGAAGAAGATCGAGTATTCGCCAGAATCCCTGGCCGGCGTCGGTCAGTTGCTGGAAATCAAACTCAAGGAATTCGGCGTCGAAGTCTCGGTGGACTCCATCCACCCGGGCCCGGTCATTACCCGCTACGAAATCCAGCCTGCGGCCGGGGTCAAGGTCAGCCGCATCGCCAACCTGGCCAAGGACCTTGCGCGGTCGCTGGCCGTGACCAGTGTGCGGGTGGTCGAGGTCATACCCGGCAAGACCACCGTGGGTATCGAGATCCCCAACGAAAACCGGCAGATGGTGCGCTTCTCCGAGGTGCTGTCGACGCCGCAGTACGACGAGCAGAAGTCGCCCGTCACCCTGGCCCTGGGCCATGACATCGGCGGCAAGCCGGTGATCACCGACCTGGCCAAGATGCCACACCTGCTGGTGGCCGGTACCACCGGCTCCGGTAAGTCGGTGGGTGTGAACGCGATGATCCTGTCGATCCTGTTCAAGTCCGGCCCTGAAGACGCGCGCCTGATCATGATCGACCCAAAGATGCTCGAGCTGTCGATCTACGAAGGCATCCCGCACCTGCTGTGCCCGGTGGTCACCGACATGAAGGACGCCGCCAACGCGCTGCGCTGGAGCGTGGCCGAGATGGAGCGGCGTTACAAACTGATGGCGGCCATGGGCGTGCGTAACCTGGCCGGCTTCAACCGCAAGATCAAGGATGCCCAGGAGGCTGGCGAGATCATCCACGATCCGCTGTTCCGCCGCGAGAGCATGGAAGACGAGCCGCCGGCCCTGAAGACCCTGCCGACCATCGTGGTGGTGGTCGACGAATTCGCCGACATGATGATGATCGTCGGCAAGAAGGTCGAAGAGCTGATCGCCCGTATCGCCCAGAAGGCGCGGGCCGCCGGTATTCACCTCATCCTCGCCACCCAGCGCCCATCGGTGGACGTGATCACCGGCCTGATCAAGGCCAACATCCCGACCCGCATGGCGTTTCAGGTGTCGAGCAAGATCGACTCGCGCACCATCATCGACCAAGGTGGCGCCGAGCAGCTGCTCGGCCACGGTGACATGCTCTACATGCCGCCAGGTACCAGCCTGCCGATCCGGGTACACGGCGCATTCGTCTCCGACGATGAAGTGCACCGCGTGGTGGAAGCCTGGAAGCTGCGTGGCGCACCAGACTACAACGACGACATCCTCAACGGCGTCGAGGAAGCTGGCAGCGGCTTCGAAGGCGGTGGTGGCGGTGGCGGCGACGAGGATTCGGAAAGCGACGCCCTGTATGATGAGGCGGTGCAATTCGTCCTCGAAAGCCGTCGGGCGTCGATTTCGGCCGTGCAGCGCAAGCTGAAGATCGGCTACAACCGCGCCGCGCGCATGATCGAGGCGATGGAGATGGCCGGCGTGGTCACCCCAATGAACAGCAACGGCTCGCGGGAAGTGATTGCCCCGGGTGGCCCGCGCGACTGATGAACACCTTGCCGGGCGCCGACGGTGGCGCCCGGCTTCTTAAATGCTCAATGAGGATTAACATGCGCGCGATTCGCATGCTGTTGGTTTCTGCCCTGACCCTGGGTTCGCTATCGGCCACACTGTCGGCTCACGCTGGTGACCAGGACGTGCAGCGCCTGACCCAGTTGCTGGAAAAGTCGCAGACCATCGAGGCCAACTTCTCCCAGCTGACCCTGGATGCCGGCGGCACCAGCCTGCAGGAGACAACCGGCAAGATGACGGTCAAGCGCCCGGGCCTGTTCTACTGGCACACCGATGCTCCTCAGGAGCAGGTGGTGGTGTCCGACGGCAAGAACGTCACCCTCTGGGACCCTGACCTGGAGCAGGCCACCATCAAGAAACTCGATGTGCGCCTGAACCAGACCCCGGCGCTGCTGCTGTCCGGTGACGTGTCGAAGATCAGCCAGAGCTTCGACATCACCTCCAAGGAGCAGGGCGAAGTGATGGACTTCACCCTCAAGCCAACGACCAAGGACACCCTGTTCGATTCGCTGCGCGTGTCGTTCCGCCGTGGCCTGATCAACGACATGCAGCTGATCGACAGCGTCGGCCAGCGCACCAACATCCTGTTCAATGGCGTCAAGGCCAACCAGGCGGTGCCGGACAGCACCTTCAAGTTCGACATCCCGAAAGGCGCGGACGTCATCAAGGAGTAAGCAGAGCGCACCATGGACCTGTTTCGAAGCGAACCCGTTGCCCAGCCCCTGGCTGCCAGGCTACGCCCGTCCAACCTGGACGAGTATGTCGGCCAGGAGCACCTGCTGGCGCGTGGCAAACCGCTGCGTGAGGCGCTGGAGCAGGGTGCGCTGCACTCGATGATCTTCTGGGGGCCGCCGGGCGTGGGCAAGACCACGCTCGCACGGCTTCTGGCACAGTTTTGCGATGCGCACTTCGAGACGGTTTCTGCGGTACTGGCGGGGGTCAAGGAAATCCGCCAGGCCGTCGAGGTGGCCAAGCAGCAGGCCGGCCAGTATGGCCGCCGGACCATCCTGTTCGTCGATGAGGTGCACCGCTTCAACAAGTCCCAGCAGGATGCCTTCCTGCCCTTTGTCGAAGACGGCACGCTGATCTTCATCGGCGCCACCACCGAGAACCCGTCCTTCGAACTGAACAATGCTTTGCTCTCGCGGGCGCGGGTGTATGTGCTCAAGAGCCTGGACGAGCCTGCCTTGCGCAAGCTGGTCGACCGCGCACTCAAAGAAGAACGCGGCCTGGGCAAGCGCAACCTGAGCGTGGGCGACGACGCCTTCAAGATGCTCATGGCCGCCGCCGATGGCGATGGCCGGCGCATGCTCAACTTCCTCGAAAACGCCTCGGACCTGGCCGAAGATGGCGGCGAGATTGGCGTAGACCTGCTGCAGAGCTTGCTCGGTGACAGCCGCCGGCGCTTTGACAAAGGCGGCGAGGCCTTCTACGACCAGATTTCCGCCCTGCACAAGTCAGTGCGCGGCTCCAACCCGGACGCCGCGCTGTACTGGTTCGCGCGCATGCTCGATGGCGGCTGCGACCCGCTGTACATTGCCCGCCGCGTGGTGCGCATGGCCAGCGAGGACATCGGCAACGCCGACCCGCGGGCCCTGAGCCTGTGCCTGGCGGCCTGGGACGTGCAGGAGCGTCTGGGCAGCCCTGAGGGCGAGCTGGCGGTGGCTCAGGCCATTACCTATATTGCCTGCGCGCCAAAGAGCAACGCCGTGTACATGGGCTTCAAGACTGCCCTGCGCGAAGCCGCCGAGCACGGCTCGCTGGAGGTGCCCCTGCACCTGCGCAACGCCCCGACCAAGCTGATGAAGCAGCTCGGCTACGGCGAGGAGTACCGCTATGCCCACGACGAGCCCGATGCCTATGCTGCGGGTGAAGATTACTTCCCCGATCAGCTCGAGCCACGCCAGTATTATCAGCCCGTGCCCCGAGGGCTCGAGCTGAAGATCGGCGAGAAACTGCGTCACCTGGCCGACCTTGATCGCAGCAGCCCGCGTCAACGGAGAAAGCCGTGAGCGCTCTGTTCCATGGGCTGTTCCTGCGCTTTGGCCTTATCGTCGGCTTCATCGGTGGGCTGACGACGTTTTCCTCTTTTTCGCTCGATACCGTGCGCCTGATGGAAAGTGGGCAAGCGCCCCTGGCCGTGGGCTATACCGGTATTAGCGTGATGGGCGGGCTACTGGCCACCTGGGCCGGCCTGTCCCTGACCCGACTCTGAACCAACCTACACACATAACGAGAGAACGACATGCTCGATTCCAAACTGTTACGCGGCCAACTTCAGGAAGTGGCGGACCGCCTCGCCTCCCGTGGCTTCAGCCTGGATGTCGCGCGCATCGAATCGCTGGAAGAGCGCCGCAAGGCGGTGCAGACCCGCACCGAGCAGCTGCAGGCCGAGCGTAACGCCCGCTCCAAATCGATCGGCCAGGCCAAGGCCAAGGGCGAGGACATCGCGCCGCTGATGGCTGACGTCGAACGCATGGCCAATGAGCTGGCCGCTGGCAAGGTCGAGCTGGACGGCATCCAGGCCGAACTGGATGGCATTGTCCTGACCATCCCCAACCTGCCGGACGCTAGCGTGCCGGTCGGTGCCAGTGAGGACGACAACGTCGAAGTGCGCCGTTGGGGCACGCCGAGGGCATTCGATTTTGAAATCAAGGACCACGTCGCCTTGGGCGAGATCAGCGGTGGCCTGGACTTCGAAGCAGCTGCCAAGCTGTCGGGCGCCCGCTTTGCCGTGCTGCGCGGCCCGATTGCCCGCCTGCACCGTGCCTTGGCGCAGTTCATGATCAACCTGCACACCGGTGAGCATGGCTACGAAGAACACTACACCCCCTACCTGGTCCAGGCTCCGGCCTTGCAGGGCACCGGCCAGCTGCCGAAATTCGAGGAGGACCTGTTCAAGATCACCCGCGAAGGCGAAGCCGACTTCTACCTGATCCCGACCGCTGAAGTGTCGCTGACCAACCTGGTGGCCGGCGAGATCATCGACGCCAAGCAGCTGCCGCTCAAGCTGGTCGCCCACACCCCGTGCTTCCGCAGTGAGGCTGGCGCTTCGGGCCGTGACACGCGCGGCATGATCCGCCAGCACCAGTTCGACAAGGTCGAGATGGTCCAGGTGGTCGAGCCGTCCAAGTCCATGGAAGCCCTGGAAGGCCTCACCGCCAACGCCGAGCGCGTGTTGCAGCTGCTGGAGCTGCCCTACCGCGTACTGGCCCTATGCACCGGTGACATGGGCTTCGGCGCCGTGAAGACCTACGACCTGGAAGTGTGGGTGCCAAGCCAGGACAAGTACCGCGAGATCAGCTCCTGCTCCAACTGTGGTGACTTCCAGGCGCGCCGCATGCAGGCCCGCTGGCGCAACCCGGAAACCGGCAAGCCGGAGCTGGTGCACACCCTCAATGGCTCGGGCCTGGCCGTAGGCCGTACCCTGGTCGCTGTGCTGGAAAACTACCAGCAGGCCGATGGCTCCATCCGTGTGCCGGAAGTGCTCAAGCCCTACATGGGCGGTGTCGAGGTCATCCGCTAAATGGATTACCTGCCGCTGTTCCACAAGCTGCAGGGCGGCCGCGTGCTGGTCGTCGGCGGCGGCGAGATCGCCTTGCGCAAGGCGCGCCTGCTAGCCGATGCTGGCGCCGCGCTGCGGGTGGTGGCGCCCGAGGTCGACGGCCAACTGGCTGCGCTGGCCCGTGAAGGTGGCGGTGAGGTCCTGGTGCGTGGTTATCAGGCGGCCGACCTGGTCGGCTGCCGCCTGGTGATCGCAGCCACCGACGATCCCGGGCTCAATGCCCAGGTGTCGGCGGATGCGCAGGCGCTTTGCGTGCCGGTCAACGTGGTGGATGCACCGGCCCTGTGCACGGTGATCTTCCCGGCCATTGTCGACCGTTCGCCCTTGGTGGTTGCGGTATCCAGCGGCGGTGACGCCCCGGTGCTGGCGCGCCTGATTCGCGCCAAGCTGGAAACCTGGATCCCGTCCACTTATGGCGAACTGGCCGCCTTGGCGGCGCGCTTCCGGCACAAGGTCAAGGCGCTGTACCCGGATGTCAATCAGCGGCGCGGCTTCTGGGAGACCGTGTTCCAGGGCCCGATCGCCGAGCGTCAGCTGGCCGGGCAGGGTGCCGAGGCCGAGCGGCTGTTGCAGGCCATGGTCGACGGTGCGCCGGTGCAGCAGGGTGGTGAGGTGTATCTGGTGGGGGCGGGGCCGGGTGATCCGGACTTGCTCACCTTCCGTGCCTTGCGCCTGATGCAGCAGGCCGATGTGGTGTTGTATGACCGCCTGGTGGCGCCGGCAATCATTGAAATGTGCCGCCGCGATGCCGAACGCATCTACGTCGGCAAACGCCGCGCCGAGCATGCCGTGCCGCAGGACCAGATCAACCGGCTGCTGGTCGACCTGGCCCGCGAGGGTAAGCGCGTGTTGCGCCTGAAGGGAGGCGACCCGTTCATTTTCGGCCGTGGTGGCGAAGAGATCGAAGAGCTCGCCGAGCATGGCATCCCGTTCCAGGTGGTGCCCGGTATTACCGCGGCCAGTGGTTGCTCTGCCTATGGTGGCATTCCGCTGACCCACCGCGATTATGCCCAGTCGGTGCGTTTCGTGACCGGCCACCTCAAGGACGGTACCAGCAACCTGCCTTGGAATGACCTGGTGGCGCCGAACCAGACCTTGGTGTTCTACATGGGCCTGGTAGGGTTGCCGACCATTTGCGCCGAGCTGATTCGCCATGGGCGTGCATCGAGCACGCCTGCGGCGTTGGTGCAGCAGGGGACTACGCGCAATCAGCGGGTGTTCACTGGCACCTTGGCCGACCTGCCAGCATTGGTGGCCGAGCATGAAGTACATGCGCCGACCCTGGTGATTGTCGGGGAAGTGGTGCAGTTGCGCGAAAAGCTGGCCTGGTTCGAAGGTTCGCAGCAAGACCAGTAATAGCGGGGCCGCTTTGCGGCCCATCGCCGGCAAGCCGGCTCCCACATGTACTGCGCAGCTCACCACCCTGTGTGAGCCGGCTTGCCGGCGATGGGCTGCAACGCAGCCCCAACTTTCTCAGCCCCAGATCCCTTTGCCTGGCAACCGCTCCCGATCATGCGGCAGGTTGAAGTCCTGCAGCGGCCCCTTGGGCACGATTCCGTTCGGGTTGATGGTCTTGTGGCTCATGTAATAGTGCTTCTGGATGTGCTCCATGTTCACCGTCGGCGCCACACCCGGCCACTGGTACAGCTCACGCAGCCAGTTTGACAGGTTCGGGTAGTCGCTCAACCGGCGCAGGTTGCACTTGAAGTGGCCGTGATACACCGCATCGAAGCGCACCAGCGTGGTAAACAGGCGCACATCGGCCTCGGTCAGGTGCTCGCCTGCCAGGTAACGTTGGCGGTCCAGCAGCGCTTCCAGGTAGTCCAGCTCGTTGAACACTTCGTCGAACGCAGCCTCGTAGGCTTCTTGCGTAGTGGCGAAGCCTGCACGGTAAACACCATTGTTCACCGCTGGGTAGATGCGTGCATTGAGCGCTTCGATGGTCGGGCGCAGCGGCTGCGGATACAGGTCGAGGGTATTGCCTGTCAGTTCGTTGAAGGCGCTGTTGAAGATACGGATGATCTCCGCCGACTCGTTGTTGACGATGCGCTTTTCCTTTTTGTCCCACAATACGGGCACGGTCACGCGGCCTGTGTAGTGCGGGTCATCTTGGGTATAGCGCTGGTGCATGAATTCCAGGGCGTCGAGGTGATCGCCCGTGGAGCCCTGTTGCTGGTCGAAGGTCCAGCCGTTTTCCTGCATCAGCCAGCTGACCACCGACACATCGATCAGCGGCTCCAGGCCTTTGAGCGCACGCACGATCAGGGTGCGGTGAGCCCATGGACAGGCCAGCGACACATACAGGTGGTAGCGACCGGCTTCGGGGGCGGGCAACTGATTGCGGCGCTGGGCGTTCTCGCGCTTGAAGGCGCCATCCTTGCCGTTTTCGTACCACTGGTCGTGCCAGCGGCCGTCGATCAAAAGGCCCATGGTGAGCTCCTCGGAACAAAGTTGTTTGTCGTTGGAGCCCAGTCTAGGGCAAAGCGTTCGAATAAATAGCGCAAAGACTGCGCAAAAATGATCTAGTTATTCGATTGGTTTCGAGCGCCCCAATAGCCGCGTGCGGTCGCGAACGCCTGCTCCCGGTCCTGCCCCAAGCCGCGCAACGCCAGGGCCATGGTCGCCACCACGGCCATTTCCCCATAGCTGTCCTGAGCCTCGCCACGCCAAACCGCCAGCAGTTGTTCGGGCTGCAGGCTTGCAGGTTTTACATGGCGCCGCTCACTCAGCGCCGGCCACTCTTCGTCCCAGTTTTCACCTGCGCTGGTGCCGTACAGGTGGCTGATGACATCCGGGTTGACTTCGATTTCGCCGCCATCGCCCTTGATGACCACCGCATGGTCACCCAGCAGCCGGCTGGCCTCGCGGTGTACGGCCTGGTAGCCGGGGTGGAAGATGCTCTGCAGGCCGCAGCGGGCGCTCAGCGGGTTGAGCACGCGGGCCAGCGAATGGATGGGGGAGCGCAGGCCAAGTATGTTGCGCAGGTCAATCATGCGCTGCAGTTGCGGGGCCCAATCGTGCAGCGGGAAAAACGCCAGGCGTTGCTGGTCCAGTGCTTGCTCGACAGCAGACCAATCGCGGCACAGCGCAATGTCCAGCAGGGCCAACAATTGCTCGGTGTACATGCGCCCGGCGGTGTGGGCGCCACCACCGTGCATCAGGATGCGCACGCCGTTGGCGGCCAGGCATTTGGCGGCCAGCAGGAACCAGGGCAGGTGGCGCTTCTTGCCGGCATAGCTGGGCCAGTCCAGGTCGACAGCGATGCGTGGTGCATGCAGTTGGGCGCGCAGGGCCTCGGTAAAGCCGGCCAGCTCCTCGGCGCTCTCTTCCTTGTGCCGCAGCAACATGAGGAAGGCACCGAGCTGAGTGTCTTCAACCTTGCCTTCAAGCAGCAGGGCCATGGCGGCTCGGGCTTCCTCACGGGTGAGGCTGCGGGCACCGCGTTTGCCTTTGCCAAGGATGCGCACGAATTCGGCGAACGGGTGTTCGGCCGGGGTTTGAAGGGTGAGCGGGCGAGCGTCTGTCATATGCAATTGGTCGGCTTGGGCAGGCCCGCCAGCTTGGCGGCGAGTTTGGCGGGGGTGCCGTTGAACAGGCGGTTGAGGTGCGGGCTGTTGCCCTTTTCAGGGCCCAGCTTTAGCGCGGTGTACTTGATCAGCGGGCGGGTGGCCGGAGACAGCTGGAATTCCTCATAGAACTGGCGTAGCAGTTCCAGCACTTCCCAGTGTTCGGCGGTCAGGGCAATGCCTTCGCGCGCGGCCAGTGCCTCGGCGACGGCGTGGGACCAGTCTTGCAGGTCGACCAGAAAGCCGTCCTTGTCCAGGGCGATTGCCTGGTTGTCTACGGTCAGGGTGTTCATAGCCAGCTGTTGACCTTGTCATAGTGCAACGACAACGCGACGAACGCTGGGTAGTCCACGGCCTTTGCCAGCCCGCTGCTGACGCTGCGCGCCTGCAGGTCTTCGTCGAGGGCGAACAGGCGTTGTTCCAGCGCTGCCGCCTGCAGCAGGCGCTGTGGTTCGCTGCCGTCACGCAGGGCATAAACCGCATCGCCGCACAGCAGCAAGGCATCTTCGTCGCCGAGCAGGCGCAGGCAGCTGCCCAGGCGATCATCGCCGAAGGGCGAGTGGGATATCACATGCAAGGTCGGCATCAGAGCGTCACCACTTGGTCGAAACGGGCAATCAGTGCCTTCAGGGCCGCGTCGTCCAGCACCTCAACGGGCAGGGCCAGGGTGTCGGCAGCAAGCCCGCGAAGGGCCAGGCTGTGCTGGCAAGCGAACAGCTCCTCCACACCGAACATCGGCAGTGCCTGCAGGTTGGCGGCCAGATTCTTTTGTTGCACGGCAACCGGTTGCTGATCAGGGGCAAGCTGGAACACGCCGTCATCGAGGAACAGCATGCCCAGTGGCAGATCGAAAGCGCCGCCGGCCAATGCGATGTCCAGCGCTTCGCGGGCAGACGGGCCGGTCCAGGGCGCCTGGCGGCTGATGATCAACAGGGATTTGGCCATTTCAATCGCCTCCAAAGCAGACCAGGCGGTCGGCCAGCTGTGCCGCTTCATGCAATTGGCCCAGGCCGGACAGCTCCCACGGTTTGGGCAGGTTCACCGCCGGGCGCTGGTAGCGGCCGGCTTCGGCTTCGTCGAGCACGCCGCGGCGTAAGGCAGCGGCGATGCACACCACGGCGTCCAGCTGGTGCTGCTCGACAAAAGCGCGCCACTGGGCGGCGATGTCCTGTTCGTCCTGGGGCGCGACCACGTTGGCCGAGGCGCTGTGAACACCGTCCTGATAGAAGAACAACCGGGCAATCTCATGCCCGCCGGCCAGCACCGCCTCGGCGTAGCGCAAGGCGCGCCGCGAGGAGGGCGCATGGGCCGGGGAAAAAACCGCGATAGCGAATTTCATGGGCAACTCGTGTAAAGGAATGCGGCCATGATAAAGCAAAAAGCCCGCGCGGGTGGGCGCGGGCTGGTTGGCCGGGGAGGGGCTATCAGGCGTGTTCCTTGCTCTCTGGCAGGAACCAGTTCAGCACCAGGGCGCAGATGCCACCGGTGGCAACGCCCGACTCCAGTACGTTGCGAATGGCCGCCGGCATGTGCGCCAGGAACTCCGGAACCTGGGCCACGCCCAAGCCCAACGCCAACGACACGGCGATGATCAGCAGTGCACGGCGGTCCAGGCGCGTGCTGGCCAGAATGTTGATGCCCGAAGCGGCCACGGCACCGAACATGACCATGGCCGCGCCGCCCAGCACAGGCTCAGGCACAGCCTGAATCACGCCGGCAACACTCGGGAACAAGCCCAGTACCACTAGCATCACGGCAATCCAGATACCGATGTGACGGCTGGCGATGCCGGTCAGCTGAATCACGCCGTTGTTCTGCGCGAAGATCGAGCTGGGGAAGGTGTTGAACAGGCCCGCCAGCAGCGAGTTGGCACCGTTGACCAGCACGCCGCCCTTGATGCGCTGCATCCACACCGGGCCTTCGACCGGTTGGCGCGAGACCTTGCTGGTGGCTGTAACGTCGCCGATGGCTTCGAGCGAGGTCACCAGGTAGATCACCAGCATCGGGATGAACAGCGCCCACGAGAAACCGAGGCCAAAGTGCAGCGGCGTCGGTACCTGGAACAGTGCAGCTTCATGCATGCCGGTGAAGTCCAGCCGGCCGAGGTAACCCGCCAGGGCGTAACCCACCGCCAGGGCGATGACGATGGCGCAGCTGCGCATCCACACCACCGGGATGCGGTTCAGGATGACGATGATTGCCAGCACCACGCCCGACAGCAGCAGGTTCTCACCATTGGCGAAGGTGCCATTGGCCATGGCGCCAAAGCCGCCGCCCATGCTGATCAAACCGACCTTGATCAGGGTCAGGCCGATCATCAGCACCACAATGCCCGTCACCAACGGCGTGATCAGACGCTTGACGAAGGGCAGGATGCGCGACACGCCCATCTCGACGAACGAGCCGGCGATCACCACGCCGAAGATCGCTGCCATCACGCTTTCGACAGGCGTACCCTGTTTGACCATCAGCGCACCACCGGCAATCAGTGGGCCGACAAAGTTGAAGCTGGTGCCCTGCACGATCAGCAAGCCCGCGCCAAACGGCCCAAACCGCTTGCACTGCACGAAGGTGGCGATACCCGAGATGACCAGCGACATCGACACGATCAGGTTGGTATCACGCGCCGAAACACCCAACGCCTGGCAGATCAGCAGGCCTGGGGTCACGATCGGCACGATGATCGCCAGCAGGTGCTGCAGCGCCGCCAGCAGGCCGATAAGCAGCCGTGGCTTGTCCTCGAGGCCAAGCACCAGTTCGTTGGCAGGCGCATCCGCGCCCGGGCTGTGTTCGTGTGAGCTCATCGGTGAAGCTGCCCCGGAAGAAAAAAGGAGCGCATTCTACGGGGTGAAGGGGGATTGCGGTAGTGGCGCGCACGATGGCAGCAAGATCGGCGAGCATTCGGGTAATAACCTGACTTTTAGGTCAGCCGGCACAGAAAGGGCGGGCTACAGCATACAGGCCTGCACATACCCACAAAAAAGCCCGCCGAAGCGGGCTTTTTCAACGGGCTCAAGCAACCGGTATCAGTCGTCGCGACCCATGATGCCGAACAGTTGCAGCAAGCTGACAAACAGGTTGTAGATCGAGACATACAGGCTGATGGTCGCCATGATGTAGTTACGCTCACCGCCGTGGATGATCGCGCTGGTCTGGAACAGGATGCAGACCGACGAGAACAGCACGAAGCCAGCGCTGATCGCCAGTTGCAGGCCGCTGATCTGGAAGAAGAAGCTTGCTACTACGGCGCCCAGCAGGACGAACAAGCCGGCGGTGATGAAACCGCTGAGGAAGCTCATGTCCTTGCGCGAGATCAGCACATAAGCCGACAGGCCACCGAACACCAGGGCCGTCATGGCGAAGGCCGAGCTGACCACCTCAGCGCCACCGGCCATGCCCAGGTAACGGTTGAGGATTGGGCCGAGGATGAAGCCCATGAAGCCGGTGAGAGCGAAGGTGGAAACCAGGCCCCAGACCGAATCACGCAGTTTGTTGGTGAGGAAGAACAGGCCGTAGAAGCCGATCAGCACGACGAAGATGTTCGGGTAGCCGACACGCATCTGCTGGGCAACGAAAGCCATGACACCGCTGAAGGCGAGGGTGAGTGCCAGCAGGCTGTAGGTGTTGCGCAGGACCTTGCTGACCTCGCGCTGCTCGACCTGTTGGCCGCTGTGTACGGCATAATCCTGTTCGCGCATGGCGACACTCCTTGGTAAACCTGTGGTTTTGGAACGTTCAGATGCTAGGAGTCTATCAGAGCTCCTGCAACCGGCGACATAGAGAGTTTGACAGCGTGTTTCATTACGGTATTATGGCGGCCGCAAAACGAGCTGGAAGCGTGGCCGAGTGGTTTAAGGCAACGGTCTTGAAAACCGTCGATGGGCAACTATCCTAGAGTTCGAATCTCTACGCTTCCGCCATATTCTCAGCAAAAGCCCCGATTATTCGGGGCTTTTGCGTTTCTGGGGTTGGGGATGCCGATAGGCGTGGGCCTTTAAGTTAAAGGCGGGAAATGCTTTGTCTACACATCTCGTGTCGTGCCTCTTTCTCAGCGCATCATGCCCAACTCGGCATCATCCATCAGCGCCTTGGCCAACGCACTCAGGTAATGCGCTGCCCAGACCATCATCGGTTTCTCATCCATCACACCGATGACCGTCAATTCCCGCACATAGCCCATCAGTTCCGAAGCTTGCTCACGCGCATCCTGGCAGGGAATGCCGGCTTCGATGCGAAACAGTGGATGGGTCTGGTTTTCACCTTGAAAGAACGTGGTTTTGCCTACAGTGGTTTTTACGTTCGGCTCATCGCTAGTCATTGATCTCTCCCAAGCATCCAGGGCCTGGGCGGGCACCTTCGCGGGTAAGCTGCGCCCTTTGTCGCGACACCGGCCTCACTCAATGCCGCGCACCCGTGGCAGCCGGCTTGCCGGCGATAGGGCCAGCCCAGGCAACACAGGGTTGTCGACTTAGTGCAGCGTTCGCGGCTCAGTCGGCATCTGGACCTGAATCAATGCCGCCTCGAGCAGCACACGCAGCGAGTCGAGTTCATGTGTCGACGCCATCAGCAGGGCCGACGCAGGCGACCGCGGCTGAACCAGCATTGCCTGATGCGTAACGGCTAGCGCGCAGTTAGCGAAGTCTGCGGCCTGGATGAGCGTATCTTCGAGAGAGTGAAGGGTGTGGGGTGGATCAGGGACTATCTTTAACATTCCTATATCTCCAAAGGAAGCGCACCTATCCTGCTGTCAAACAGTTTGGGTGGCAGCTGTGTGCAGGTTGACAGACCGGCGGACATAGGAAGTTCCGGCGCACGCAAGCGTGCCCCACACACAGCCGCCATTGAAGGCGCTGCCTACCTACATACCGTTACGGCCTGTCAAAGCCATGTCGCTGACGTGCAGCAACAGGCCGAGACTAGAGCGCCAGCAGGGCGACCGCAACGGAAAACAGGCGGCTGAAGTATGTTTGGGAAATGGACTACAAGAAAGGGAAAAAATCTGATTTTCTGACACAAAGACAAACCGGTATCGCGCCTGTTATCCATTGGCATCCACAGTTACGCTCATTTACAGAGTTTGGGGGCTGCCAATACAGCCATTTCAATGCGGAGGCGGACGCATTTGGCGTACCGCCTGGCACGTCAGGGAATCAGTGCATCATCCCCAACTCGGCATCATCCATCAGCGCCTTGGCCAACGCACTCAAGTAGTGCGCTGCCCAGACCATCATCGGTTTCTCATCCATCACACCGATGACCGTCAATTCCCGCACATAGCCCATCAGTTCCGAAGCTTGCTCACGCGCATCCTGGCAGGGAATGCCGGCTTCGATGCGAAACAGTGGATGGGTCTGGTTCTCACCTTGAAAGAACGTGGTCTTGCCTGCAGTGGTTTTTACGTTCGGCTCATCGCAAGTCATTGATCTCTCCCAGGCCTTCAGGGCCTGGGCGGGCACCTTCGCGGATAAGCTGCGCCCTTTGTCGCGACACTGGCCTCACTCAATGCCGCGCACCTGTGGCAGCCGGCTTGCCAGCGATAGAGCCAGCCCAGGCAACACAGGGTTATCGATTTAGTGCAGCGTTCGCGGCTCAGTCGGCATCTGGACCTGAATCAATGCCGCCTCGAGCAGCACACGCAGCGACTCGAGTTCATGGGTCGACGCCATCATCAGGGCCGACGCAGGCGACCGCGGCTGAACCAGTATCGCCTGATGCGTAACAGCTAGCGCGCAGTTAGCGAAGTCTGCGGCCTGGATGAGCGTATCTTCTAGAGAGTGAAGGGCGTGGGGTGGATCGGGAACCATCTTCAACATCGCTTATTACCTCTATGGATGCCGTCACCTCGCCGCCGTCAAACAGAAGGGTGGCAGCTGTACGTGGGTTGACAGACCGGCGGAATAAGCAAAGTTCCGGCGCACGCAAGCGTGCCCCACGCACAGCCACCATAGAAGGAAAGCCATGTGCTTAAACCGTTACGGCCTGTCAAAGCCGTGTCGCTGATGTGCAGCAACAGGCCGAGACTAGAGCGCCAGCAGGGCGACCGCAACGGAAAATAGGCGCCTGAAGTATGTTTGGGAAATGGACTACAAGAAAGGGAAAAAATCTGATTTTCTGACACAAAGACAAACCGGTATCGCGCCTGGTATCCATTGGCATCTACAGTTACGCTCATTTACAGAGCTTGAGGCTGCCAATACAGCCATTTCATTGCGGAGGCGGACGCATTTGGCGTACCGCCTGGCACATCAGGATATCAGCGCATCATCCCCAACTCGGCATCATCCATCAGCGCCTTGGCCAACGCACTCAGGTAATGCGCCGCCCAGACCATCATCGGTTTCTCATCCATCACGCCGATGACCGTCAGTTCCCGCACATAACCCATCAGTTCCGAAGCTTGCTCCCGGGCATCTTGGCAGGGAATGCCGGCTTCGATGCGAAACAGTGGATGGGTCTGGTTTTCACCTTGAAAGAACGTGGTCTTGCCTACAGTGGTTTTTACGTTCGGCTCATCGCTAGTCATTGATCTCTCCCAAGCATCCAGGGCCTGGGCGGGCACCTTCGCGGGTAAGCTGCGCCCTTTGTCGCGACACCGGCCTCACTCAATGCCGCGCACCTGTGGCAGCCGGCTTGCCAGCGATAGAGCCAGCCCAGGCAACACAGGGTTATCGATTTAGTGCAGTGTTCGCGGCTCAGCCGGCATCTGGACCTGAATCAATGCCGCCTCGAGCAGCACACGCAGCGACTCGAGTTCATGTGTCGACGCCATCATCAGGGCCGACGCAGGCGACCGCGGCTGAACCAGTATCGCCTGATGCGTAACGGCTAGCGCGCAGTTAGCGAAGTCTGCGGCCTGGATGAGCGTATCTTCGAGAGAGTGAAGGGCGTGGGGTGGATCGGGGACTATCTTTAACATTATCCAATTCCTTGTAAGTGCGGCGACCTCTCTGCTGTCAAACAGAAGGGTGGCAGCGGTACGTGGGTTGACAGACCGGTGGAATTGGCAAGTTCCGGCGCACGCAAGCGTGCCCACACGTACAGCCGCCATAAAGATAGCTGTATGCCAAATACCGTCGCGGCCTGTCAAAGCCATGTCGCTGATGTGCAGCAACAGGCCGAGACTAGAGCGCCAGCAGGGCGACCGCAACGGAAAACAGGCGGCTGAAGTATGTTTGGGAAATGGACTACAAGAAAGGGAAAAAATCTGATTTCCGAACACAAACAGAAACCAGCCGGACCCAGAACTGACCTTTACTCAGGGCAGCCAAAGGTACAAGCGCATGCCTCATGCCGTGTTCGCGACGCTGTTTCGTACAGCTACAGCGTCCGTAGCATCTCCCAGAACGATGCCCCTACGCCCGTGATGCTTTCACCGGCAATCAACCCAGCTGCCGCTGTGATCGCAAAGCGCTCCGTGACGCTCGGCCATCGGCAGTTGACCAGCCAGGTAAGTACTGCGCCAAACCCCATCATCATCGCGATCGACGCCGGCAATATGAATGCCAGCCCCAGTGCGGCGGTGCTCGGCAGCCAGCGGGCCGCCCGTTGCGGTAGCAGGCTGTCCAGCGTGCCCAACAGCACGCCTACAACGCTGCCGACCAAAATCGCCCAGCGAATCTCCGGCGATAGTGCTCCCAGCCCAACTGTCAGCGTCTGGGCCACCGCTTTCCAGGTCGCGACAGCCGGGGCAGGCCACTGCTCGGTAAGCAGCATGGCCTGCGGATCCGGTATCAGCATCAGGTAAACCAGCACGCCGACCACGCTGCCGATGAAAATACCGATGCATTGGGCAACGAGTTGCTTGTGCGGGGTCGCGCCGATCGCCAGGCCAACCTTGAAGTCGTTCATCAGGTCGGTGGACTGCCCGGCTGCGCCACCCGCCGTATTGGCGCTCATCAGGTTGATGGCCACCTGGCCCGGGGCGATTAGGCCGAAGCCGAGCTGCGACAGTTTGCCAATCGCGCCAATCGGTGCGATGCCGGTGGCCCCCACGACGCGCGCGGCGACGACGGCAAGGCAAATCGCCAAAGGAATGCTCAACAACGCCATCCACCAGTCGATCCCGAACAGCAGCGCCTGCAGGGCGACGACCAGAGCGACGGATAGCAGCAGGCCGGATGCAGGCCCTGGCGACAAGCGTATTCTGGCGCGCGGCGCCCGGTGTGCAAGCGCATTTGCAGGCAACCGCCGTGACACTCGGAACAGACGAACTGCCAATGAAGTCAGGGTCGCACAGACCATCAGGCTTACGCCCGGCCACAACAGCCACTCCACCAGCGCCGCGAACTGGGGGCCGCTGGCGTTCGGGTCGATCACTACCAATGTGTGGTCGATCAGCCACGGCGCTAGCCCGCCCCAAGCCAGTGCGGCGCCGAACAGCAACGTCAGGCCAACTCGAATGCCGATGATGCCGCCAAAACCGATGAGCAACAGCGAAGGATCGACAGTAAAGGTCAGGCGCTCGAGCGCAGGCGTGGGTGCCCAGCGTGGTATCGCCCAGACGAAGCCGTCAATCCACTTCACCAGCCCTGACAGCAGCGCGGCACCGCAGAGAACCTTGATGCGAGACATGGCTTCGCGCCCATGATGGTAAATCTGCTGCAGCGTTTCCAGGGTCGCCATGCCTTCGGGGAACTTCAGGTCATGGTCGTTGAGCAAGGCGGGGCGCAGATACCAGGCGATCCAGATGCCCAGGAAGCTTACCGAGAAAACCCAGGCCATCATCGGCAGCGGGTCCAGTTGGTGGCCGGTGAGCAGCGTATAGGCCGGGATCGGCGCCACCAGCCCGCCGGAAATGATGGAAGCGGCGGCCGACGCCACAGTCTGGTTGATGTTGCTTTCGTGCAACGTCCAAACGGGCCGCTCCTTCTTGCGGCCCGCGATACCCTGCCACAGGGCGAAGCCGACCAGCAAAGCGATGATCGACATGTTGAATGACCAGCCGATCTTGAGCCCGGCATAGACATTCGAAGGCGTGAGCAAAATGCCCAGCACCGCGCCGGTGAGCACAGCCCGCAGGCTCAGCTCACGTTCGATGCGAACCCTTGGTAGGGCGGCGGCTGGAGCATGTCCCATTGCAAATCCCTTTCTAGATGGCGCGAGCGCTGTCTGCACAACTGAGCCCGCAAAGCCATGAAGGTTCAGTAGCAGACAGTGTGACCCGGCCGGGAAAGAGATTTGACCCGGTTTGGCTATCTGCCAGTTATTGCGGTGCGCGGATGGGTAGCGCTTTTGAAATGGACGGTGCAATGGGCGATGAGACAAGCCACTGCAAATCGTGAGCAAAAGAAAGCCCGCCGGGAGGGGCGGGCAAAGGAGCGTCTATCACGTAGGGATAGCTTTAGTCTCTGCTTGGTGCCGTGAAAATTGAGTGAAAGAAAAGTCAGTGCGATGTGACGTGCGTCATTCTCATAACGGCTGCTACACCTGTCATCGCTCTTGGCGCTGCTGCAGCGCAATGCCGAAACCCCTCTGGCATGAAGGTTTCAGGCCTGCGTGGGCTCATTCGAGCCGGGGAAAACCGATTTTCTGAAAACAACCAGAAACCTGAACTAAAAAGCCCGGGGCTTTCACAAGCCCCGGGCCCTTTCTTCAGCAGCAAACCACTATCAGTGGAACTGCTCTTCCTCGGTCGAACCGGTCAGCGCCGTCACCGACGATGCGCCACCCTGAATCACGGTGGTCATGTCGTCGAAGTAGCCGGTGCCCACTTCCTGCTGGTGCGCCACGAAGGTGTAGCCTTTGCTGGCGTCGGCGAACTCCTGCTCTTGCAGCTTCACGTAGGCGGTCATGTCGTTGCGGGCGTAGTCGTGCGCCAGGTTGAACATGCCGTGCCACATGTTGTGGATACCAGCCAGGGTGATGAACTGGTGTTTGTAGCCCATGGCCGACAGCTCGCGCTGGAATTTGGCGATGGTGGCGTCGTCCAGGTTCTTCTTCCAGTTGAAGGAAGGCGAGCAGTTGTACGACAGCAGTTGGTCCGGGTATTCCTTCTTGATCGCTTCGGCGAAGCGGCGGGCTTCGTCCAGGTCTGGCTTGGCGGTTTCGCACCAGATCAGGTCGGCGTACGGCGCGTAGGCAAGGCCGCGGGCGATGGCCTGGTCGAGGCCGGCGCGGACCTTGTAGAAGCCTTCACGGGTACGCTCACCGATCACGAACGGCTGGTCGTACGGGTCGCAATCGCTGGTCAGCAGGTCGGCGGCGTTGGCGTCGGTACGGGCCAGGATGATGGTCGGTACGCCCGATACGTCAGCGGCCAGGCGCGCTGCAACCAGCTTCTGCACGGCTTCCTGGGTAGGTACCAGAACCTTGCCGCCCATGTGGCCACACTTTTTCACCGAGGCCAGCTGGTCTTCGAAGTGCACGCCGGCGGCGCCCGCTTCGATCATGTTCTTCATCAGTTCGTAGGCGTTCAACACGCCGCCGAAACCGGCCTCAGCGTCCGCCACGATTGGCGCGAAGTAGTCGATGTAGCCTTCGTCGCCCGGGTTCTTGCCGGCTTTCCACTGGATCTGGTCGGCGCGGCGGAACGAGTTATTGATGCGCTTGACCACAGTCGGTACGGAGTCGACCGGGTACAGCGACTGGTCAGGGTACATGGACTCGGCCGAGTTGTTGTCGGCGGCCACCTGCCAGCCAGACAGGTAGATGGCCTGGATGCCGGCCTTGACCTGCTGCACTGCCTGGCCGCCGGTCAGGGCGCCCATGCAGTTGACGAAATCTTTTTCTGGGCGGAAGGACGGGTGGGCACCCTCGGTGACCAGCTTCCACAGTTTTTCTGCACCCAGGCGGGCCAGGGTGTGCTCCGGCTGCAGGGAGCCACGCAGGCGAACGACATCGGCGGCGGTGTAGGTACGGGTCACGCCTTTCCAGCGCGGGTTTTCGGCCCAGTCTTTCTCGAGGGCTGCAATTTGCTGTTCGCGTGTCAGTGCCATGGAAATAAACCTCGTCGCATCGATCTTGGGGTAATTGTGCTGATGCTCACGAAGCGAATCAGGGGTGTGGCGGCTGTCCTGTTCGGGGGAGTGCGGCGGCGAACGCGAAGGCTCGAAGGGGGAAGGAGTTGCAGTCTGGGCGAGGGCATGCGCCGGCAGGTCGGCTCGTGGATGCCTTGCTGCGGTGCTACGCGATTGCCAGAACTGCGGTGATGCGCTTCCGTCCCTCGGGACAACTTCTTCGTTGCAGTCGCAATCCCGTCGAACCGCCTTGTGGGCCGTATAGACACGAGGTGCCTCCAAGGGTGGGAGGAGGGCGCCTCGAAGGCCCTTGCCAGGGCCCCTGATTAGCGGGAGCGAGGCCATCATGCCCTTGGGAAAAAGAGCCTGTCAAATGTTTTGTAGTGCTTTTTTGGGCTTACTACATCTTTGGTCTAATGCGACTTGCTGGTCAGTTTCAAGGCCTTTGGTCGAGGCCTTGATTTGCCTGGGATCAGTCGAGAAGGTCGACTTTGACACGTAAAGTCATGTTTTCACCCCGTTGGGTGCTGTAAGTGCGGCTTGACGGGCTGAGATCGGCCTGGCTCTGCTGGTTGAACCCAGCCAGGGTAATCCACTCACCGAGCTTGCCGGTGACCGTCGTGTCGGTACTTTGTACTTTCACTACATCAGCACGTTCATGGCTCATTCGGTCATTATTGGTGCTTATTTGCAGGCGAACGGTTTCGCCGATCAGGCTTGGGGTCACGTAGAAACCCTGGGTCACATTACGGTATTCGGTGTTGCTCTGGATGCGCCCATAGCCGTCGGTGCTGGTACTGGTGACCGGGATGCTCTGGCCGACCTGGATCAGCGCCGGTTGGCCTTCGCTGGCCTGGACCTGTTGCAGGCCACCATCCCGGTTGCTGGTGCCGTAATGGATGATGCGCGCATTGCCACGGTTGTCCTGATAGTTGCTGTCGTTGTTGTCGACGCTGATCATCAGGCGCTTGGGCGCAGTGTCCAGCTGTTGCAGCAGGGCGCGCAGGTCGTCTACGCGTTCGGGGCTGGCAGTGACGATCAACTTGTTCTCGAAGGCGCTGACGCTGCCGTCCTTGCCAATGAACGACTGGGCGGCGGGCAGCAGTTCGGCGCTGCTGCGGTGCTGCAGCGGCAGCACTTCGGTGGCGGCTTGGGCGGCCAGGCTGGCGGCCAGCAGCAGGGAAGTTAGAAAGGGGCGTAGCGCCATGTCCATGATCTCCGCAGGTGGAATCAACATGATGGCAAAATTGTGCGACTCGTGCCGGTTGTCCATCACAAGGTGTCTTTTATCCTGCTTTTATTCTATAAGATATAAATTATAGTCATCTGGATAATTAAGGATATTGACATGAGCCTTGCCCGCCCGATCTTCCGCCGCGAACAGTTGGCTCAAGCCCTGGTACGGGACCTGGCCGGCGAATCGTTCGTCGACTACAGCTCGGGTATGTTCCTCGCTGCACCAAGGCGCACGGGCAAGAGCACCTTCCTGAATAACGACTTCATTCCAGCCTGCCTGGAGCGTGGCTGGCTGCCGGTGTATGTCGACCTGTGGTCTGACCGTGATGCCGACCCTGCCGAGTTGATCAGCGGTGCCATCGGCAGCGCTCTGGCGCGTTTTGAAAGTACCTTGGCCAAAACCGCGAAGAAGGCGGGTATCGACAAGATCAACCTGCTGCGTACGCTCAGCTGGGATTTCACCCGCCCGCAACTGCCCGCCGGTACCACACTGGCACAGGCACTTGCGGTGCTGCATCAGGTGTGCGGGCAAATGGTGGTGCTGGTGGTGGATGAGGCGCAGCATGCCCTCAACAGCGAGGGTGGGCTGAACGCCATGTTCGCGCTCAAGGCGGCGCGCGATCACCTCAACCGGGGTGACCGCCCCGATGGCCTGCGCCTGGTGTTTACCGGGTCCAGCCGGGACAAGCTGGCCAATCTGGTGCTCAAGAGCAAGCAGCCATTCTATGGCGCCAGCATCACTGCGTTTCCGCTGTTGGGGCGGGACTTCGTCGACTTCGTGACCGGTGTCTGGAATGGCCGTCTGGCGGCCAGCAACCAGTTCAAGGCCGAGGACCTGGAGTATGCCTTTGAGCGTGTTGGGCGGCGCCCGGAGATGCTCGGCAAGTTGCTCACCGAGGTGAGTATCGGGCTGGGCGAGGCAGGCAACCTTGGCGAGCTGCTGCGCACCGGTGCGCTGAACCATCAGGCCGGGGTGTGGAGCGACTACGAAAGTGCCTGGAACGAGCTGTCTGCATTGCAACAGGCGGTGCTGGCAGTGATGGCCGAGCGCACGCGGGCCCGGCAGCCGTTCTCGCCCTTCACCGAACAGACCTTCATCGACGTCAATCGCAAGCTGGAACAGGCTGCTGCCGAAGCCAACGCCACCACACCTAATGTGCAAAAAGCCCTGGATGCCCTGCGGGAAAAGGAGCTGGTGTGGAAGGCCAATCGCGGCGAGTACGCTCTGGAGGATGTAGCAATGGCCGAGTGGCTGGCGCGCGGCTAGGGCTGGCCCGCTCGCGGTGGTCACTGCCAGACAAATTCCGTAACATCCCGCCCTTCGATTGTTTTCAGTACCGGCCGCCTGGCCCTGCATCACAGGACACCCATGAAACCCGCCCGACTTCGCGCCGACCTGCTCGCCGGCCTGACCACTTCATTCGCTCTGGTGCCCGAGTGCATCGCTTTCGCCCTGGTGGCGCACCTAAACCCGCTGATGGGCCTGTACGGCGCCTTCATCATCTGTACCCTCACCGCGCTGTTCGGCGGCCGCCCGGGCATGATCTCCGGTGCTGCCGGCTCGATGGCGGTGGTGATCGTTGCTCTGGTGGTGCAGCACGGTGCGCAGTACCTGCTGGCCACCGTACTGTTGGGCGGTGTGGTGATGATCCTGTTCGGCCTGCTGCGCTTGGGCAAGCTGGTGCGCCTGGTGCCCTACCCGGTGATGCTTGGCTTCGTCAACGGCCTGGCGATCGTCATCGCCATGGCCCAGCTGGAGCATTTCAAGACGGGTGAGCAGTGGCTCAGCGGCACGCCCCTTTGGCTGATGATCGGCCTGGTGGCACTGACCATGCTGGTGGTGTACGTGCTGCCAAAGCTGACCCGCGCCGTGCCGCCAGCGCTGGTGGCGATCCTCGGCGTTGGCCTTTTGGTGTACCTGCTCGACCTGCCAACCCGCACCCTTGGCGACATGGCGCACATTGCTGGTGGGCTGCCGACGCTGGCCCTGCCGGATGTGCCCTGGAACCTTGAAACGCTGAAGATCATCGCCCCTTACGCGGTGCTGATGGCCATGGTCGGCTTGCTGGAGACCCTGCTGACCCTGAACCTCACCGACGAGATCACCGAGAGCCGCGGCTACCCGGACCGCGAGTGCGTGGCCTTGGGTGCAGCCAACATGGTTTCCGGCTTGTGCGGTGGCATGGGCGGCTGCGCGATGATCGGCCAGACGGTGATCAACCTCAGCTCCAATGGCCGCGGCCGGCTGTCCGGCGTGGTGGCGGGGGTGATGATCCTGCTGTTCGTGCTGTTCCTGTCGCCGCTGATCGAGCGTATCCCGTTGGCGGCGCTGGTCGGGGTAATGTTCGTGGTCGCCCAGCAGACATTCGCGTGGGCGTCCTTGCGCGTGCTGCACAAAGTGCCGGTGAGCGATGTGCTGGCGATCATTGCCGTGACGGTGGTCACCGTGTTCACCGACCTGGCCACGGCCGTACTGTTCGGCATTGTCATCGCGGCGGTGAATTTTGCCTGGCAGCATGCGCGGGAGCTGTATGCCGACAGCCATGAAGACGCCGAGGGGGTCAAGCATTACCAGGTGCATGGCACGCTGTTCTTCGCCTCGGTCACGCCGTTTCTCAACCAGTTCGACCCTGCGGGTGACCCGGCCAAGGTTACCCTGGATTGTCAGCACGTGAGCTTCGTCGATTACTCGGCAATTGCTGCGTTGAAGACCTTGCGCGAGCGGTATGCCAAGGCGGGCAAGCAGCTGCGGGTGGTGCATCTGTCCGAGCGCTGCAAGAAACTGTTGAAGCGGGCAGGCGAGCAGCACTGAGTTTTTGCGGGGGCTGTGCTGGCCCTATCGCCGGCATAGCCCTCGCGGCTTCACTCCCCGCGATTCTTCTTCACAATGCCGTCAGCAATGCTCGCCGGCGCCTCGGCATAACGGGTGAACTCCATCGTGTAGCTGGCCCGCCCTTGGGTCATTGAGCGCATCGAGGTGGCGTAGCCGAACATTTCTCCCAGCGGCACTTCGGCACGGATCACCTTGCCGGCAGGGGTCTCGTCGCCATCCTGGATCATGCCGCGGCGCCGGCTCAGGTCGCCCATGATGTCGCCCTGGTATTCCTCGGGCGTGACCACCTCGACCTTCATTACCGGCTCCAGCAACACCGCTCCGCCTTTTTGCGAAAGCTGCTTGGTGGCCATGGAAGCGGCGATCTTGTAGGCCATCTCGTTGGAGTCGACGTCGTGATAGGAGCCGTCGAACACCGCAGCCTTGAGGCTGATCAGCGGGTAGCCGGCAAGCACGCCGTTCTTCATCTGCTCCTCGATGCCTTTCTGGATCGCCGGGATGTACTCGCGGGGTACTACACCGCCAACGATCTCGTTGATGAACTCCAGGCCTTCCTTGCCTTCATCGCCCGGTGCAAAGCGGATCCAGCAGTGCCCATACTGGCCGCGCCCGCCGGACTGGCGAACGAAGCGGCCCTCGATCTCGCAGGTGTTGCGGATCTTCTCGCGGTAGGCCACTTGGGGCTTGCCGATATTGGCCTCGACGTTGAACTCACGCCGCATGCGGTCGACGATGATGTCCAGGTGCAGTTCGCCCATGCCTGAAATGATGGTCTGGCCGGTCTCCTCATCAGTGCGCACGCGGAACGAGGGGTCTTCCTGGGCCAGCTTGCCCAGGGCGATGCCCATTTTCTCCTGGTCGGCTTTGGTTTTGGGTTCTACGGCCACGGAGATCACCGGGTCCGGGAAGTCCATGCGCTCGAGGATGATCGGTTTGTCCATGTCGCACAGCGTGTCGCCGGTCGTCACGTCCTTCATGCCGATCAGGGCGGCGATGTCGCCGGCGCATACATCCTTGATTTCTGCACGTTGGTTGGCGTGCATCTGCACCATTCGGCCGATGCGCTCCTTCTTGCCTTTGACCGAGTTGAGCACTGCGTTGCCGGAACTGAGCACCCCGGAGTACACCCGGGCAAACGTGAGCGTGCCGACGAACGGGTCGGTCGCGATCTTGAACGCCAGGGCCGAAAACGGTTCGTTGTCGTCGGCGTGGCGCTCCAGGTGTTTCTCTTCGTCGTCCGGGTCGGTGCCCTTGATTGCCGGGATTTCGGAGGGCGCGGGCAGGTAGTCGATCACCGCATCGAGCATCAGCGGCACGCCTTTGTTCTTGAACGAGGAGCCAAGGATGGTCGGCACGATTTCGTTGGCAATGGTGCGCTGGCGCAGGGCGGCCTTGATCTCGTCGATGCTCAGCTCCTCGCCATCGAGAAACTTGGTGGTCAACTCATCATTGGCCTCGGCCGCCGCTTCGACCATGTGCGCACGCCATTCGTCGGCCAGTGCCTTGAGTTCGTCCGGGATTTCTTCTTCGCGATAGGTGGTGCCATGGTCTGCGTCGTTCCAGTAGATCGCCTTCATCTTCACCAGGTCGATCTGGCCGATGAAGTTCTCTTCGCTGCCGATGGCCAGCTGGATGGGTACTGGGTGATGCCCCAGGCGCTTGTCGATCTGTTTGACCACGCGCAGGAAGTCTGCGCCTTGGCGGTCCATCTTGTTGATATAGGCCAGGCGCGGGACGTGATACTTGTTGGCCTGGCGCCACACCGTCTCGGACTGCGGCTCTACCCCGTCGGCACCGCTGAACACCACCACGGCGCCATCGAGCACGCGCAGCGAACGTTCCACCTCGATGGTGAAGTCGACGTGGCCGGGGGTATCGATGATGTTGAAACGGTACTTGTCGGCGAACTGCTTGGTCGAGCCCTGCCAGAAGGCCGTGGTCGCCGCCGAGGTGATGGTGATGCCGCGTTCCTGTTCCTGCGCCATCCAGTCCATGGTCGCGGCGCCATCGTGCACCTCGCCCATCTTGTGGTTGACCCCGGTGTAGAACAGGATGCGCTCGGTGGTCGTGGTCTTGCCGGCATCCACGTGGGCGACGATACCAATGTTGCGGTACAGCTCGATGGGCGTTGTGCGGGCCATGACGGACTACCTGCGGATGAGCGGATTCTCCCAAGGTAGCAGAGCGGGAGAATCCTGCTTTACCGCCGGGCCGTCAGTCGGCCTGGGCTTGCAGCAGCCACTGGCCGTCCACTTCGCGGGCAACGCCGCTGGCGGGCAGCAGGGCCAGCAGGCGCTCGTGCAGAGCCGCTTCGGTGAAGGTCTTGAGGGTGGCCAGGTCCAGGGCACCGACCGGGTTCAGGTCAGCCTTGGTGTACGACAACCAGGCTTTTTTCAGTACCTGCGCCACGTCGCTGCCGGCTGTGGTGGCGAAACGGCGGTGCCATTGGCGACCATCGAGGGTGAAGCTGTGGGCGTGGGTATAGGTGCTTTCGTCGCCACCTTCGGTGCAGCGGTGGCAGCGGCACGGGCCTTCGCCGAAGGCGTTGCGCAGGTAAGCGTTGAAATCCACGACGGGCTTGAGGGTCAGGCGTTTGTCGACCTCGAACAGGTCGGCGATCAGGGGTTCTTCGGCGCTCACT
Source organism: Pseudomonas sp. BNK-15 (assembly GCF_047456105.1). NCBI lineage: Bacteria > Pseudomonadati > Pseudomonadota > Gammaproteobacteria > Pseudomonadales > Pseudomonadaceae > Pseudomonas > Pseudomonas sp. BNK-15. The sequence goes on along the minus strand of NZ_CP179898.1, from coordinate 5,617,170 downwards.
CGGTGTCCTCGTGTGGTGTGGCGTGCATCGGCGGGCACCCTAACAGATCAGGGCGGGGGAGGCCATTAGAGACAACTGCGCACAGCTGCCGTACTCTACGCGCCCGCAAGCCTGCATCCAACACCGAGGTAACCCCGCTTGAGCACCCAGTTCCCGTACACCGCCACCGTCACCATCAGCGCCGAAGACCGTGGGGGCGATATCGAGGCCTCGGAAAACCCCAGCATGCGTGTTGGCCTGGAAGCCGTGACCGAAACCCTGAAGAAGGTGCATTTCGTCGGCACGCTCGCGGCTCCGGAAAAGCCGGCCACGCATATCTGCGTGACGCTGGAGAACGGCCTGACCTACTACGGTCCGATCGTCAACGGCCACGCCGAACTCGAAGGCGGCTGGATCGCTTTCGAGTCTGACATGCTCACCCCGGAAGAGCTGGGCCTGTAAGCCTCAGTTCAACTCGGCCAGGCACTGCTCGAAGATGTTCAACCCTTCTTCGAGCACCTCGGCTTCGATGGTCAGTGGCGCCAGCAGGCGAATGATGTGTCGCGCCTTGCCGCTGGGCATCAGCAACAGGCCTTTTGCCCTTGCTGCATCCATGACCTTGGCCAACTGAGCGGGTGCAGGGCTGCCGTCTGCATTGACGAACTCTATCCCGCGCATTGCGCCGACGCCTGTCAGGCGCCCGATGAACGGGAAGCGTTGCTGCCAGCGTTCAACCCGGCGGACGATGGCCTGCTCTTGGCGCTCGCCCCATGTGGCGACGTTCTCATCGGTCATCTGCGCCAGGCTCGCCAGCGCCGCTGCACAGGCAATCGGATTGCCCGAATAGGTTCCGCCGAGGCCGCCCTTGGGCAGCGCCGCCATCAACCCCTGGCGCCCGACCATCGCCCCCAGCGGCATGCCGCCGGCGATACTCTTGGCCAACAGCAGCAGGTCTGGCTCGATGCCCAGCCGCGGGAAGGCGAAGCGCTGGCCGGTGCGGCCGAAACCCGACTGGATCTCGTCGATGATGATCAGGATCCCGCGCTCGTCGCAGAAACAGCGCAACGCCTGGGCAAAGGCCGGGTCCAGGGCGAGGAAGCCACCTTCACCTTGCACGGGCTCCAGGATGAACGCCGCCACGTCCTCTACTGCCAGCTCGACGCTGAACAGGCGATCCATGGCCTTGAGCGCCTGCTCGCAGGTGACGCCGGTGTCGGCGCTGGGGTAGGGCAGGTGGTACACCGGCCCCGGCAGTTCACCGACCCGTTGTTTGTAGGGGGCGACCTTGCCGTTGAGGTTCAGGGTTGCCAGGGTGCGGCCATGAAAGCCGCCATCGAAGGCGATGATGGCGCGCTTGCCGGTGGCACCGCGGGCGACTTTGAGGGCGTTTTCCGCCGCTTCTGCGCCGCTGTTGGTAAGCATGCCGGCCAGCGGGTAGCTGACCGGCACGAACGCGCGCAGGCGCTCCATGAGCTCCAGGTAAGGGCCGTGAGGCGCCGCGTTGAAAGCATAGTGGGTCAGGCGCGTGGCCTGGGCCTGGATGGCCGCGACCACGGCCGGGTTGCAGTGGCCCAGGTTGAGCACGCCGATGCCGCCGACGAAGTCGATGTAACGTTTGCCGTCGGTATCCCAGACTTCGGCATTACGGCCATGGGAAAGTGTAATCGGATGAACGATGGCAATGGATTGGCTGATACTTTCCAGATTCATGGGCACGCGGACCTTGTTCGAGTTTCTTAATATCGAAGCGCGCCGAAGTGTTGTTCCGCAAACGAATTATTCGATTGCGTTCATTCCCTGGATTCGCGAACTTGGTCAATCTCCCTCTGCCACGCGTTCACCAATCCACTGCACGAAGGCCCTGATCTTCGGCACCTCTGCCGCATGCTCGGCATGGGCGATGAAGTGCCGGCCATTGCTCGCCACCGGGTGGTCCCACGCCACTACCAGCTTGCCTTCGCTCAACTCCTCGGCCACCAGATAGCGCGGGATCAGGGCGATGCCGCAACCGGCGATGGCCGCACGGATGCACAGGTAGAACGTGTCGAAGCGCGGCCCGTGGTAGCTGTTCTGGCTGTGCAGGCCCAGCCCCAGAAACCATTCGTGCCAGGCCTCCGGGCGTGATGCGCATTGCAGCAAGCGGTGTTCGGTGAGGGCTTGGGCACTGTCGAAGCGGTGCCTGGCCTGTAGCTGCGGGGCGCACACCGGCACCACCTCTTCGCTGAACAGTTCGATGCAGGTCGCCCCTGGCCAGGTGCCCTGGCCGAAAAAGAAGGCGATGTCGGCCTTGGCCTGCACCAGGTCGAACGGCTCCAGTTCGTTGCGGATGTCCAGGTGGATGCGCGGGTAGCGGTCACCGAAGCCTTTGAGCCTGGGCACCAGCCAGCGCGCACCGAAGGTGGGCTGGGTGGCGATGCGCAGCACTTCGGTTTCGTCGCCATAGCTGAGGATGTAGCGGCTGGAAATGTCGATCTGGTTAAGGATCTTGTTCACTTCGGTCAGGTACAGGGCGCCCGCCGGCGTCAGGTGCAGGCGCCGGCGAATGCGCTGGAACAGCGAGTGCGCCAGCATTTCTTCAAGTTGCGCGACCTGCTTGCTGACGGCGCTCTGGGTCAGGTGAAGTTCCTGTGCCGCCCGGGTGAAGCTCAGGTGGCGGGCGGCCGCTTCGAAGCACTGCAGGGCGGTAGTCGAGGGCATCAGGCGTTTGGACATGGCAGGCGCGTACCGAGCAAAAAAGGAAGGAGTTCATTCCATATTGGAATCATGTGCTTCGAAAAGGTCGTTTGTTGACCTCGCCCTATAGATTAATACTGACCTGGATCAACGATTACAACCGGTACTGCGAAGAGGAGGCAAGTGCACCGCCGGCGACTTCAAAACAAGAAAAAAGAACATCACGACTTACAAGAATTCTGCTCCAACTTTTTCAGCCGTCCCTGCGGCGGCCGACCCATTCGAGGGTTCTCCATGGCTTCGCTAGAAAACAAGAAACAGCGTTCCCTGCAGCACGGCCTGACCTCCCGTCAGGTGTCGATGATTTCCATTGCCGGCATCATTGGCGCCGGCCTGTTCATCGGTTCCTCCAACGCCATTGCCACCGCTGGCCCGGCCATTCTCATCTCCTACGCCATGACTGGCCTGCTGGTGTTGCTGGTGATGCGCATGCTTGGCGAAATGGCCATCGCCAACCCCAACAGCGGCTCCTTCTCCACGTACGCCTCCGAGGCCATCGGCCCCTGGGCAGGGTTCACCATCGGCTGGCTGTACTGGTGGTTCTGGGTGCTGATCATCCCGGTCGAAGCCATCGCCGGGGCTGACATCCTGCATGCCTACTTCCCGGCGGTACCGTCCTGGCTGTTCGCCTTCCTGATCATGTTCTTGCTGTCGGGCACCAACCTGGTCAGCGTGAAGAACTTCGGTGCGTTCGAGTACTGGTTTGCCCTGGTCAAGGTAATCGCGATCATTGCCTTCATCGTGGTCTGCAGCCTGGCTGTGTTCGGCTTCTGGCCGCTGGCCGAGGTCTCAGGGGTGAGCCGGCTCTGGGACAGCGGCGGGTTCATGCCCAATGGCTTCGGTACGGTGCTCGGTGGCGTGCTGATCACCATCTTCTCGTTCTTCGGCGCCGAGATCGTCACCATTGCCGCTGACGAGACCGCCAACCCGAAAGACAAGATCCGCCGCGCCACCAACCTGGTGGTGTACCGCATCGCGATCTTCTACCTGGCCTCGATCTTCCTGGTGGTGTCGCTGGTGGCCTGGAACGATCCGCAACTCAAGGCCGTGGGCTCGTTCCAGCGGGTACTTGAGGTGCTGAATGTGCCCGGGGCGAAACTGCTGGTCGACCTGGTGGTGCTGGTGGCGGTCACCAGTTGCATGAACTCCGGCCTCTACACTGCTTCGCGGATGCTGTATTCCCTGGGTGCCCGCGGCCAGGCACTGAGCATGACCAAGCGTATCTCCGGTGCCGGCGTGCCGACGGTGGCGGTTATCCTCTCGACCCTGGCAGGCTTTGCCGGCTGCTTCGTCAACTACGTATTCCCCGGCAAGGTGTTCGGCTTCCTGCTGTCGACCACCGGTGCGATTGCCTTGCTGGTGTACCTGGTGATTGCCGTCTCGCAGCTACGCATGCGGGCCCGGGCTGATCGAGAGGGGCGGCCGCTGGAGTTGAAGATGTGGTTGTTCCCCTGGCTGACCTGGCTGGTGATCGGCACCATCGTGATGGTACTGGGCTACATGCTGTTCAGTGATGCGTACCGTTATGAGACGCTGATGACGGCCGGGGTGACGTTGTTCATCGTGCTGGTTTCGCTGACCCAGCGGCGTGCCAGGGCGGTGGCGCAGCCTGCCTGACCCTTGCGGGGCGCTTTGCGCCCCGCATTTTCATTGGCCCATGCCCAACGCGGCGCTACCATGCAGCTTGCATCCCTTCCCATTCCAAAAAGCACAGGAAGCGTATGACCGAACAAGCTCTCTCCCTGCAGGCACTGGCCGCACCCGACGGCATTTGCTACGGCTGCGGCGTTGCCCACCCCAGCGGCCTGCATGTGCAGAGCCATTGGGACGCCGACGGTACCCATCTGCTGTGCCGTCACACGCCCGACACCACCTTCACCGGCTGGCCGGGGCTCGTCTACGGCGGCCTGCTGGCGATGCTGGTCGATTGCCACTCCAACTGGGCTGCCATGGCTTACCACTACCGGGCCGAAGGGCGTACCCCCGGCAGCCTGCCGCGTATCGACTGTGTCACCGGCAGCCTGGGCCTGAACTACCTCAAGCCCACACCCATGGGTGTCGAGCTGCTGCTCAAGGCGCGTGTGGAAGGTGAAGTCGGGCGCAAGACACGGGTAGTCTGCGAGGTCTGGGCGGGGGATGTGCTGACCGTCTGCGCCGATTCGGTGTTCGTCCGTGTGGATACCGACAAGCTCAAGCTCAAGGCCCATGGCCAGGTGAGCTGACAACGGCAGGAGAGCCCCATGATCCGCTGCAAGCGCGAGCTGCCCGGTCACCGTTGGTTGTGCACCTGGACGGTGTGTGATGCCCATTGAGCTGATACCTGCCACCGACGCCCACCGTACCTTCGCCCGTGACCTCACGCGTCGGGCCATGCTGGCGTACTACCGGGAGTTCGATCTATTGTGGATCGAAGAAGCGTTCGATCAGGCCTGGGATTGGCGGGAGCAGTGGCTGGTCGTAGACGGGGACCGCGTGCTGGGCTTCTGCAGCCTCAGCAAGGACCGTCAGGCATTGTTCATTCGCGAGCTGCACCTGCTGCCTGAGCATCGCGGGCAAGGGATTGGCAGTTGGGTGCTGCAAGCGCTGGCTGCCAAGGCGGCGCAGCAGAGGCTGCCGTTGCTGCGCTTGATGGTGTTCAAGAGCAACCCGGCGCGGCGGCTGTACCGGCGCCAGGGGTTTGTCGAAATGGGCGAGGATGAGTGTTATGTGCGTATGCAGAAGGTGGTCGCCTGATCTTTGCTGATCGAGCTTGCGGCCCTAGGTGCTGGCTCAATACTGGCTTGCGACCCCGGCGTGCGATGGGCATAGTGACCGAGCAGTCTGCAAGAGCCCACAGGGTTGTGAGCAGTATCCGACGATGGCTAGGGAAGCAGGAGAAGCATCAGTATGAATGGGCTCGGTACGCGTCTTAGGGAAGAGCGTGAACGGCTGGGGATGACCCAGCGGGTGTTTGGTGATATCGGCGGCGTCGAGCCCAATGCCCAGGGCAAATATGAAAGTGGCGAGCGCACACCGAGGGTCGATTACCTGGCTGCCCTGACGGCCAGAGGAGTCGACGCGCTCTATGTGCTCAGCGGTGTGCGCACCCCGGCGCCGCTGGAATGCCTGACGGCGGATGAAACCGGTTTAGTGGCTGCGTTCAGGCGCCTGGCGGCCGACGACAAAGCGGCGTTTGCGCATTTGCTTGAGCGCCTGATGGGCGATGCAGGCCGCAGTGATGCGATGCGGCCACAGTGGCGTGAGCGTAGGACATTTCCGAAGGAAGTTTTACGCTAGGCCCGGTTTGAAAAATTTTGTTAAGGTGGCGGGATCCAATCGCCCTGTTGACGAGGTGTCTGCTTGATTAGGGTCCTAGTGGTCGACGACCACGATCTGGTGCGAACCGGTATTACACGCATGCTGGCCGATATCGACGGCTTGCAGGTAGTGGGGGAGGCGGATTCGGGCGAGTCGGCGCTCAAGCTGGTCCGGGAGCTCAAGCCGGATGTCGTGCTGATGGACGTCAAGATGCCTGGTATCGGTGGCCTTGAGGCTACCCGCAAATTGTTGCGCAGCCACCCTGACACCAAGGTGGTGGCCGTGACCGTGTGTGAAGAAGACCCGTTCCCCACGCGCCTGATGCAAGCCGGGGCAGCCGGCTACCTGACCAAGGGCGCGGGGCTGGACGAGATGGTCCAGGCGATCCGCCTGGCGTTTGCCGGGCAGCGTTACATCAGCCCGCAGATTGCCCAGCAACTGGCGCTCAAGTCGTTCCAGCCGCAAGGTTCGCCGTTCGACGCCCTGTCGGAGCGGGAAATCCAGATCGCCCTTATGATCGTCGGTTGCCAGAAGGTTCAGCTCATCTCGGACAAGTTGTGCCTGTCGCCCAAGACCGTCAATACTTACCGGTATCGTATCTTTGAAAAACTCTCGGTCACCAGCGACGTCGAACTGACCTTGCTGGCCGTTCGCCACGGTATGGTCGACGCAAGCCTCTGAACCTCATGTCCCAAGTCTTTGATGCCAGCGCGTTCCTGGCGACCTGTAGCGCTCGCCCGGGCGTCTACCGGATGTTCGATAGCGAGACTCGGCTGCTCTATGTGGGCAAGGCCAAGAACCTCAAGAAGCGTTTGGCCAGCTATTTCCGCAAGACCGGCCTGGCGCCCAAGACCGCTGCGCTGGTAGGGCGCATCGCCCAGGTCGAAACCACCATCACCGCCAATGAGACCGAGGCGCTGCTGCTCGAGCAGAACCTCATCAAGCAGTGGCGGCCGCCGTACAACATTCTGCTGCGCGACGATAAATCCTACCCGTATGTGTTTTTGTCCGACGGCCAATTCCCACGGCTGGGCATTCACCGTGGCGCGAAAAAAGCCAAGGGGCGCTACTTTGGGCCATACCCCAGCGCCGGGGCCATCCGCGAAAGCCTCAGCCTGCTGCAAAAAGCCTTCTCGGTACGCCAATGCGAGGACAGCTACTACGCCAACCGTACCCGCCCATGCCTGCAGTACCAGATCAAGCGCTGCAAGGGGCCGTGTGTGGGGCTGGTCGACGCAGAGGAATATGCCGAGGACGTGCGCCATTCGGTGATGTTCCTCGAGGGCCGCAGCCAGCAACTGGGCAATGAGCTCAATGCCGAGATGGAAAAGGCCGCGATGGCCTTGAACTTCGAGAAGGCAGCCGAGCTGCGCGACCAGATCGCCTTGCTGCGCCGGGTCCAGGACCAGCAATACATGGAAGGCGGGTCTGGTGATGTGGATGTGGTCGCCGCCTTCGTCAACCCCGGTGGCGCCTGCGTGCACCTGATCAGCGTGCGCGGTGGGCGGGTGCTGGGCAGCAAGAACTTCTTCCCGCAGGTCGGTATTGAAGAAGAGGTGGCCGAAGTGATGGCCGCTTTCCTGTCCCAGTACTACCTGGGCAATGCCGAGCGCGAATTGCCGGGTGAGTTGATCGTCAACGTGGTGCACGAGGACTTCGCTGCCATCAGCGAGGCACTGCAAACCCTGCGCGGCCGCGAGCTGACCATCAGCCACCGCGTGCGTGGCACCCGTGCCCGTTGGCAGCAACTGGCGGTGACCAACGCCGAACAGGCGCTCAATGCCCGCCTGGCCAACCGCCAGCACATGGCTTCGCGGTTCGAGGCCCTGGCCGAGGTGCTGGGCCTGGACGAAGTGCCCCAGCGCCTGGAGTGCTACGACATCAGCCACTCCAGCGGCGAGGCGACGGTAGCCAGTTGCGTGGTATTCGGCCCCGAAGGCCCGCTCAAGTCCGATTACCGTCGCTTCAATATCGAAGGCGTGACCGCCGGCGACGACTACGCCGCTATGCACCAGGCTCTGACGCGCCGCTACGGGCGTATCAAGGACGGCGAGGGCAAATTGCCTGACGTGCTGCTGGTGGACGGCGGCAAGGGCCAGCTGAACATGGCCCGCGAAGTGATGCAGGAGCTGGCCTTCACCGACCTGACCCTGCTCGGTGTGGCCAAGGGCGTGACCCGCAAGGCCGGTTTCGAGACCCTTTACCTCAATGACGTGGCGCACGAGTTCACCCTCAAGGGCGACAACCCGGCGCTGCACCTGATCCAGCAGATCCGCGACGAAGCTCACCGTTTTGCCATCACTGGCCACCGCGCCCGCCGCGGCAAGGCCCGCCGTGTGTCCAGCCTGGAAGACGTTGCCGGGGTAGGGCCCAAGCGCCGCCGCGACCTGCTGAAACATTTCGGCGGCCTGCAGGAGCTCAACCGCGCCAGTATCGATGAAATCGCCAAAGCCCCCGGCATCAGTAAAAAGCTTGCCGAGTCGATTTATGCCAGCCTGCATAGCGAGTAGAATGCGGGCTCAACCCGCAGCCAGTCGTACCGATGAATATTCCAAACCTGCTCACCGTTCTACGCGTCCTGCTCATTCCGATCTTCATCTTGCTGTTCTATATGCCCTATCACTGGAGCTATATGGCCGCCAGCACGGTGTTCGCCATCGCCGCCGCCACCGACTGGCTGGACGGCTACCTGGCCCGTCGCCTGCAGCAGAGCACGCCGTTCGGCGCGTTCCTCGACCCTGTGGCCGACAAGCTGATGGTCGCCGTAGCCCTGGTGCTGCTGGTGCAGGTGCACGCCAACTTCTGGCTGACCCTGCCGGCCGCCGTGATCATCGGCCGCGAAATCGTCGTTTCGGCCCTGCGCGAGTGGATGGCTGAACTGGGGGCGCGGGCGCATGTGGCGGTGTCCAACCTCGGCAAGTGGAAAACCGCAGCGCAAATGCTGGCGCTGATCATCTTGCTGGCCAACCCGCCGCTGGTGACCTTCTGGGTGATTCTGGGCTACGGGTTGCTGCTGGTTGCCGCTGCGCTGACGCTGTGGTCCATGGCCCATTACCTGTTGGCCGCCTGGCCGCACCTGCGTGAAGGTTCGGAACAAAAATAAAACTTTTTTGAATCAAGGGGTTGACGCCGTTTTAGATATCGCTAGAATGGCACCCATCACGACGCGGGAATAGCTCAGTTGGTAGAGCACGACCTTGCCAAGGTCGGGGTCGCGAGTTCGAGTCTCGTTTCCCGCTCCAGTTATAGACCTACAGAGTTCCATGGAAGTCTGTAAGTCGTTGAAAAAAGGGCCGAAAGGCCCTTTTTTCGTTCCAGCGAAAACCACCGAAAACCGGGGTAGCCGCGCATTTTAAGGCCAGATTTGAGGCCAGAATGGGATAGACCCCAATTCGGTTTATCGATGGAGCAGGATCGGTGACGAGATGAGCATTTGGCTTCCGGCAGGTTCAGGAGGTCACCATGGCTCTTTCGGAAATGGCGATTCGGCATGCCCGAGTCACCGGCAAGGACTACACGCTTGCTGACAATGATGGTCTGATACTTCACGTCACGGCCCAGGGCGCAAAGCTCTGGCATTTTCGCTTCTATTGGGAAGGCAAGCAGAAGCGCATGTCCTTCGGCAGTTACCCTCAAGTGGGGCTGCGTGACGCGCGGACGCGGCGTGACGAAGCGCGAGCGCTAATTGCTCGGGGCACCAATCCCAGTGAACAGCGCAAGCAACAGCGTGTAGCTGTGCGCCTTGCCAATGATCAAACCTTCGATGCGGTGTTCGAGCAGTGGATTGCCTTTCGCCGGCTGAGTCTCAAAGAAGGGCGACAAAGCACGCTGTCGCAGATCCTGCGCATTTTTGCCAAAGACATTCAGCCCTACATCGGCGAGCAGTCGATCCATGAAATCAATCGGCATGTACTCATGGACCTGCTCAGTCGTATCGAATGCCGGAAGGCCTTCACGACTGCGGAAAAGTGCCGGACCTGGCTCAATCAGTTGTTCCGCTACGCACTGGTACGCATAGCGGGCCTTGAGCACAATCCTGCCGCAGATCTGGATGTGGTGGCGGTGCCCAAGCCGCCGGTGGAGCACAATCCGTATCTGCGCATGGAGGAGCTTCCGCACTTGCTGGGCAAACTGCGTGCGTTCCGCGGCTCGCAGCAGACGCAGCTCGGTATTCGCTTGCTGTTGCTGACCGGAGTCCGTACCGGTGAATTACGCCTGGCGACGCCCGATCAGTTCGATCTGGAGCGCCGCCTCTGGATCATTCCGCCGGAAGTGGTCAAGCAGCTCCAGCTCAAGATGCGCAAAACGCGTCGGCAAACCGCCAAGGTGCCGCCCTACATCGTTCCGCTGTCTATCCAGGCGGCCGAGGTCGTGCGGGTGTTGCTCGATCAGGTAGTACCGGCACAACGGCATCTACTCACCCATCGAAGCGATCTGAGCAAACGCATCAGCGAGCACACGCTGAACAGTGCCTTGCGACGTATGGGCTTTGCTGATCGGCTCACGGGACACGGAGTGAGGGCGACGATCTCAACGGCGCTCAACGAGATCGGCTATCCGAAAATCTGGATCGACGCGCAGCTTTCACATGCTGATCCGGACAAGGTGAGTTCGGCGTACAACCATGCAGAGTACGTCGAGCAACGGCGTACGATGATGCAGGACTGGGCCAATCGGTTAGATCTCTGGGTGCAGGGACACGCCAAGGCGGCGTGCTCGCCGTTAACTATTCAGTTGGAAGGGGTATCGCAGTTGTCGCTTGGGCTGCAGAATTTACCTCTCGCTCCCGTACGCAGCGGCATGCATTCACTAGCCGTTGAAGGCAACAAGGCGTTAGCAGATCGATTCGGCGCATCGGAGGTGTCTGCTGTTCGGCAGGTTTCTGATATCCAAAGAGAGCGTGCAGAGATGCTTGAAATCTACGAAGCCGCGACCAATTTACCTCTCCTGACTTTTGCACGGCTAGCAGGGAAATCGCGGGATCAAATTAACCGTGATATCAAGGCGCGGCGCCTGCTGTCGCTTAGCTTGGGTAATCGAGGTCAGCGTATTCCTGACTGGCAGCTGGACCCGCTGAAGCACAAACTGGTTCTCGCCATCTTCAAGTCTTTGCCTCAGCTGGAATCTTGGGAGGTCTACGGTCTGCTTAGTGAACCTCACGATAGGCTGAGAGGGCGTGCCCCAGTAGATGTTGTGCAGGCGGAAAATTTTGAGAGAATCTTGTCCTCATTGACGCGAGGGCGACGATCAGCATAGCTTGTCTGTTGCCCACTCTCTCCTGCTAGTGAGCAAGGGCGCGAATTTTCGAATCCCTTCCTCCCGACCAAACAAATTCAATGAGTCCAGTCACCTAACCGTGACTGGACTTGTTATGGGCATCGGAAATTCTGGATCTCAGAAAACACTCCTACTTCTGCCCTGCTCGAAAAAGTACCTATCTTTTCGAGGAGGTTTCTGATGCTTTTCGTCAATTGATTGTATAAGTTGTCTGGCCTTGTTTTTCGGAAAATACGGTTTCTGTTTGCCCACGCTTTAATATGGATGGCTACACTTTAGCTGCATTAATATTTTGAGTTTTAAGGTTTTTCGTCTTTGTAATATAGTATGAACACCTATGGGGCCATCCCGGTGATTTCTTCATCTCGGAAGAGCTTGCAATGCTTTTTAGTTACTCCGTTTCGCTAGGGTGCCAATTCTGCGATAAACTCGCCGTCAGAGCAGTGCGTATCTCTACTGTCTTTACTAGCCTCAATATCGGCAACCGCTCATTGGAGGATAATCGAGAGTAATATGGCGCCCAGAAAGGCGCCATGGAAGTAATTGTGTCGAGTGCTCACACCGAGACAGTTTGCGGAGTGGGTTTGAAGAAAATCCGCGCCAGTGCCGGAGTAAGAATGAGTGCGCCGAGCATATTCCACACGAACATAAAGGCCAGCAGGATACCCATGTCCGCCTGGAACTTGATCGGTGACAGCACCCAAGTCGCCACCGCCACCCCTAGCGTAACGCCGGTCAGCACCACCACCTTGCCAGTGGACAACAGAGCGGCATAGTAGGCGTTGGAGAGGTTGTCACCCTTGCGCAGATTGGCCAGGGTGATACTCAGCACGTACAAGGAATAATCCACGCCGATGCCCACTCCCAAGGCAATGACCGGCAGCGTGGCAACCTTGAGTCCGATGTTCAGGCCCACCATCAGCGCCTCGCACAATACCGAGGTGAGCATCAGTGGCAGCACTGTGCACACTACGGCGCGCCAGGAGCGGAAGGTGATGAAACACAGCACGATCACTGCGGCATAGACCATCAGCAGCATCTGCAGGTTGGCGCGCTTGACCACGATATTGGTCGCGGCTTCGATGCCAGCATTGCCGGCCGCCGACATGAACTGAAGCTGCGGGGTATTGTATTGCGCGGCAAACTGGTCGACGGTCTGTGCCACCCGCGTCAGCGTGTCGGCCTTGTGGTCACTGAGAAAAACATTGATGGTCAGCAGGTCGCAGTTCTGGTTGAACAGTTCGCGCGGGGCACGGGTGATGATCGCGTTTAACAGCCCCTGGTTCTTGGGAATCTCGTACCAGCGCAGGCTACCCTCGTTCATACCGGCGGCCGCCTGTTTGCTCAGGGCCGCGAGAGAGGTGGTGGATACTACGCCGGGCAACTGCAGCAAGCGTGCCTCTAATGCGTCCACGCTGACCAGGGTCTCGTAGTTGGCGCAATAGAACGGCGGTGTTTTTACCATGACCACGTACTTGTCGCTGCTGGCGGCGTAGTTGCCGACCATAAAGGCATTGTCACGATTGTAGCGTGAGTCGGCGCGCAACTCCGGTGCACCCGGGCTGAGGTCGCCCACCTTGACATGCAGGCTGATAGCAAAACCCGCAGTGCCCAGCAAAGCGGCGATCCCGATGGCCCAGCGCGCCCACTTCAACTCGGTGAAGCGGTCCAGGAACGACCACAGCGGGTGGCGGCGGTGCTGCTTGTCGCTCAGGGCCAGTTGTTCGGCTTCGGCCTCGCGCTTGGCGGCTGCTTGGCTCACACCAGTGAATGACAGCAGGATCGGCAGCAGCACCAGGTTAGTCAGAATCAGCACCATGACGCCTATCGTGGCGGTCACGGCCAAGTCCTGAATAACCGGAATATTGATGATCATCAGTACCGCGAAACCGACGGCATCGGCCATCAGCGCCATCAGGCCGGTAAGGAACAGGCGGCGGAAGGTGAAGCGGGCGGCGACCAGTTTGTCGGCGCCGCGGCCGATGTCCTGCATGATGCCGTTCATCTTCTGCGCACCATGGCTCAGGCCGATGGCGAACACCAGGAAGGGCACCAGGATCGAATACGGGTCCAGTGCATAGCCCAAAGTCGGCAGCAACCCCAGGAGCCAGACGACCGCGATCACCGAGCAGGACAGCACCAGCAGGGTGCTGCGCAGACAGCGGGTGTACCAGAATAGCACCAGGGCGCAAATCACCAGGGTGGCGGCGAAGAACGCTTGCATCAGCAACAGGCCGTCCATCAGGTCACCCACGACCTTGGCGAAGCCGGTGATGACGATCTGATACTTGTCGCCTTCGTATTGCTGACGCAACTGTTCTAGGCGTTGTGACAGCGCATGGTAATCCAGTGGCGTGGCACCTTCGCCGCTGGTGTCTTGCAAGGGCAGCAGAATCACACTGGAGCGCATGTTGGCTGCGACCAGCCGCCCGATTTCGCCAGAGCGCTCGACGTTCTGGCGCACCTCTTCGATGCTTGTACCGGAGCCGTCGTAGTCGTCGGGAATGACCGGACCACCGTCGAAACCTTCTTCGGTGACGCCGATCCAGCGGGTGGCAGGGGTCCACAGCGACTTCATGTAGGGACGGTCGACCCCTTCGAGCAGGAACAGTTCGTCGTTGAGACGCCTGAGGGTATCCAGGTAGTCGGCATCGTAGATGGTTCCATTCTTGCTGCTTAGTGCGATGCGCAGGGTATTGCCACCTTCGCCGAGCTGGCCGCGATATTTGAAGTAGTTCTCGATGTACGGATGCCCAACCGGAATCATCTTCTCGAAGGCCGCGCTTAGGCGCAGGCCGGTCGCCTGCCAGGCCAGCAAAGCGCTGGCCAGGAGGCACAATGCGACAACCAGGCCGCGGTGATTGAACAGCAAGCGCTCGACCAGGCTGCCGGACTGCTTGTCGAAGGTCTTGAGGTCGATAAGAGCGTCGTTGTGCGGCGCGGTCACTTTACTGTTCACGGGCACTGCTCCGTTGTCCATCTTGCAGGGAGAAAGGGGTAAGCCCGCGCACGCCACTCAACATGAAGCGGCCATCTGCGGTTTCGCTCAGGCTGGTGAGTGAGCTGGCGTTGCTCCCGCTAGCGCGAAAATGCCGGCCCTGGTCCTGGCTGCTGAGCACGCGGCCGGTTTCATCGACTAGCAGCAATGTTCCATCGCTTCCTCGCGCGCCTGCGGTGAGGGTGATTGGTTGGTCGTTGTCGACGGCCTGCCAGCTGTTGCCGCGATCGTCGGAGCGCAGAATCTTGCCGCGCAGACCAAACACCAGAAGTGAGTTGTCCTCACTGGCGAGCAGGCCAAACAGTGTGCCGGAAGTGGGGATTTGCACCGCGCTGAAGTGCTCGCCCTGGTCGGTTGAGCGCAACAGCAGGCCTTGCTCTGCGGCAATGAACAGCGTGCCGTCGAGGTCGAGGATGTCGTAGAGGTGCAGGGCCGATGGGTTGTCGAGCTGCTGGCTGACCGAGCGCCAGTGCCTGCCCCCGTCAGTGGTGGCCAATGCCAGCCCGTAGGCGCCGACTGCCAGGCCGCGCTGGGCATCGAAGAAGTGCACGGCCAGCAAGGGCTTGTCGGGCCCGTCGTCCACGAGTTGGCGAGCTTCTTCGAGGCGTTGCTGGTGCTCGGTGTCGTGGTGCTCGGCGTATGCCGCGGTTGCTGCATCCAGCGCCAGTTGCGCGGCCTGGCTGCCGTCGAGTTGCGTGGTCCAGCTGCGACCGGCATCGTCGCTATGTAGGATGATTCCAGCATGGCCTACTGCCCAGCCTTGCGACGGCGTAGGGAAGGTCACCTGGGTCAGGGTGACGCTGACCGGCGAAGGTACTTGTTGCCAGTTTTGGCCATTGTCCTGTGAGCGCAGGATGAAACCGCGCTCTCCTACGGCCACCAGGTCGCGGCCGGCGCGGGTGACATCCAGCATCAGCGAGCGGGCGGCCAGTTCGCTGTGCAGCGCCGGGCGTTGGTACAGCGGGGCGTCCAGCGCTGCCGCAGTGGCGGGGAGGGTGCCCAGCATGGAGGCCGCCAGGGGCAAGCGCAGGCATAGCGCATGGAGCGTTTTTGTAATAGCCATCTGAACCTCGACAATCGACGGTAGAGGCGGGCCGGGGCCCGCCTCGGTTAACGCGGGGGCCAGGCTCAGCGCACGGAGCCTGCGGCCACGGCATTGCCGGTGAAGAAGTTCTCAGGCTTGCGCGCGATGACCTGGTAGGTCTCGCCGTTAAGTCCCTGAACCATGCTGTAGGTTTTCGCTTGCAGGTTGTAGATGACCACTGGCTTGACCACCACCGCCGGGATCGCCGGGACCACAAACGGCAGTGCCTGGGTGACGCGCCAGAGCTTGCCTTGGGCGTCATAGCCATCGACCAGCGACACCGTCCAACTATCTTCGTCGATGTAGAAGCGCCGCTTAGGCACTGCATGGCGCTTGCCCGGCGCCACTGTTGCTTCAACTTCCCAGACCCGGTGCAGCTCCCAGCGCATCTTGTCCGAATTGAGGGTCTTCTCGGTGTAAACCTCGTCCGGCTTGGCTGCGTGGAAAGCGTTGAGGTTGTAGGGGATGTACATTTCTTTCTTGCCGATTAGCTTCCACTGGTAGCGGTCGGGATGGCCGATGAAACCATGCACTTCATCGAAGTAGTTGGCCCCGGAGGCGACGAAGTCTGGGGTGTCATAGCCCACAGTCGGCGCGCGCCGTACCCGCCGTTGTCCTACCAGGTACTGCCAGGCCTCGCGCGGGCTGGCGGCGTCGATGCTGTCATGGGTGACCAGTGACTCGCCGGCCTTGAACGGCGGTTCGGTGGTGAGGAAACGCAGCAGTACGTATTGCCCGGGCCAGCTCTGTGCATTGCCGTCCTTGTAGTAGTACGGGTACTGCCAGTTCTCCACCCCGCGGCTGGCCAGGGTACGGCTGCCATCGGCATTACCGATCATATTGCGGTAGCCGTGCTGGATCGACTCGGCCTCGGTGCGCAGCAGGAAGTTCCAGATCACCTCGTTGCCGTTGGCCGGGATTGGGAAGGGGACGCCGCCATAGCAACCTTTGACCGATAAGCCATTCTCGATCAGTTGACAGTCGGTGGCGTTCTTTAGGGTATTGGCGTAGGTCCAATCAGGCGCGGCCGCCGTGCGATGAGTCGGGTAGACATCGACCCGGAAGGTGTCGGGGTACTGCTGCAGAAGGGCACGGGTACCTTCGCTGAGCTTGTCGGCGTATTGCGCGGCATTTTGGGCGGTAATCTGCAGCACGGGCTTCTCGCCCGGGAATGGGTCGGCCGGCACGTCACCGAATTTGGCGCCAGGCACGTCCTTGGTCAGGCCACCGGTCCAGGCTGGGATACTGCCGTCGGCGTTGCCGGCTTTCTGCGCGCCCATCGGGGTCAGTGTGGTCTTGAGAGTGTTGGCCTGATCGGCGCTGACGGCCGCGATGGCATGACCGCAGGCCAGGCTGAGTACAGTCAGTAGGGACAAGAGGGGGGCATGCTGTTTCATGGTAAGTCTCCGGTACAAGGCGGCTATCAGAACGTACGCTGGATCGAGAAGGCGACGAAGTCTCGGTCCTTGAGGGTCTGCTTGAAGGTGTAGGCATTGTTCTGGTCGATGATCGGGCCGCCATCACCGAAGAAATTGGTGTAGCTGAGCGAGGCGTACCAGGTCTTCTGGTAGTCGGCTTTCAGCGCCAGGGTGATGTCGCCGCCATGTTCAGGTGCGAATGCCAGCGGGGTGACCGAAGAGCGGCCATAGGGCGTGTAACCGACGGTGATCGGCAGTTGCACATCCACCCCCGGAAGCACCTGGAAGTACTGCGGTTCGAAGGTGAAGCGCAGCGAATAGGCATCGCGGGTGGTGTTGGGGTCGAGTTGGTCGGCGTTTTTCTTGATGCTCAAGCGGCGATTGAACGCCAGCTCACCGGCCAGGGAGGCGCCATCCCACAGCGCGTTGCCGCCGAAGACGTTGATCATCGACACCTGCGCGTGCAGCGAGTTGCCCACCGGATAGGCCGCATGGCTGTCGTTGTCGGCGCCCATGCCGGCAATTACCACGCCGCCAGTGGGGGCGAGCGGGGTATCGACCCGCATCGACACTTCACCAGCCACGTTGGCCTCGCCCACCAGGGTGCTGAAGCTTGCGCCGAACACTTTCACGTCTTCGGCGTAGACGTTGACGTAGCTGTCGTCGTTGCCCGGTATCAGTGCGGCAGGGCGGAAGTAGAAGATCGGGGTCTTCTCGTGGTACTTGGCCGCATACAGGCCAAATTCCCAGTCGTCGAGGCTGAACTTGAACTGTGCGCCGAACTGCCCCGAGTCCTTGGCGTTGATGCTGGCCCCGCGGGTCAGGCGGCCGGTGGGGAAGTACACGCTCTCGGCACCGTCGCCGACGAAGTCACCGGCACTGAAGTAGCTACCCGAGCCCGGCAGGCGAGTCTTGTTCCACTCGAACTGGTAGTAGGCGCCAACACTGATGGTATCGGTGAGTTGCCAGTTGCCCGAAACCTGTTTTGTCGGCAGCAGAATTTCCTTGAATTGCGAGCCAGGCACCGACTGCAGTTTGACCAGGTCTACCGTGGACTGTGCATTGGCAATGCCGTTGGCGCCGAAGAACAGGCTCTCGCCATAGATCTGGGTGAACTGGCCCAATCGTCCCGAGAGGCGCGTGTTGCCGATATCGCGGGCGCCGTACACGAATGCATCGAGTAATTCGCCTTTGCGCCCGTGCAGCTTCCGGGTGTCATCGGTGAAGTGGTCGTTACGCACCGACAGCGCGTTCGCCGTGGCGGCGGAGTCGTTGTCATTGCTGTCGTTGTACACCGAGTCGTACCAGGCCGCGCCGCTCAGACGAGCGCCCACGTCCTTGTAACGAATGTCCAGTTCCGATAGCAAATCGATGCGGTTGGAGATGAGGCCGCTGCTGAAGTTGCGGTCACCATCGTCGACGTTGGGATTGGGCACTGACGTTCCTGGCCCGGCCGCGACATTGTCGTCACGACCGTTGAGCCGGAAGGCATTGCTGTACTTGAGGGTGTTGTCCCAACGGGTGGTGAGTTCGGGAATACCTGTCTCGAACTGGAACGCCGAGGCATTGAACGAACTGCACAAGGCCAGGGCGGCGCCCATGGAACCGGTCAAACGGTTGAGGCGCACCGGGCGGCCGGGGCGGCAATGCGGCATTTTCATGGAAACCTCTTCTGCTTTTTATTGTTGTTGGCGCGAATCGATTTACGGCAGTGGCGGCGCTAGGCAGCAGTGATCAGGTGATACTCCTGAGGGCAAGTGAGGGGGGGTTAAACGGTTCCAGGCGCTGTCGCTAGGCTGGCGATGCCGGCATTGGCGATCTGGGCATCGAACTCGGCTTTCACACCGCTGGCGGCGATCGCGCCTACCACATCGCCCTCAATGACCACCGGCACCCCGCCGGCCATCGCGACGATGCCGAGCAGGGTGTTCACGCCCAGATGGCCGGCGTTGATCATTTCGGCGAAGAAGCGTGTAGGGCGGCGAGTCAGGGCTGAGCAGCGGGCCTTGTCTATTGCGAGCTGCGTCGAAGAGGCTGAAGCGCCTTGCAGACGTCGGAAGGCGAGCAGGTGCCCACCGTCATCCACCACGGCGATCGACACCGCCCAGTCATTGCGTTGTGCTTCCTGCTCGGCAGCGTCCAGCAGCGTTTCCGCTTGATGGCGATCCAGTACGGCTTTGACGGGCATGGGCGTCACTCCTGGAGACTGGCGGGGCGAACAAGGATTGATTTTTTGTTTTGTGCGTGATTCATTTTATTCTGCCTCAAAAAACACTTTGTGCACAAAAATTAAATCTGTACTTTTTTAAAGTCAAGAAAAAAGCACGCCCCTGCCGATGCCCACGATGCGCGGCATCCGTACCATCTGCCGAGAATCCCCCAATGCGAGCGACTCAACCTTCCACTCCACGTCGTCCTCTTTCCATCAACGCCCTGCTGGTCACGGGATTCAGCCTGCTCTGCGGCCTCACCGTTGTCCTAGCCGGCACGGCGACTTTGACCTTGCGCACGGTATTGGAGGGCGAGGCGCGCTTGATCGGCGTGAGTGATTTGCACGTCGCTGTGCTGCTATCCCGAGTTGCGGAAAAGACCTATCGCACTAACCCCGACAGTACGGCCACGGCCAACGTGGAGCAGGGAATGCAGGATGTGACCCAGGCTTTGTCGCGTGAATTGGTGGATGACGCTGATGTGCTTCAGCCAAGCCGGGACTACACCTCGCAGTTCCGTGCCTTCAGCATCGCTCGGCAACGTGCGGCCGCCGCCCAGGGGGTGATGGCGACGCGTGCCGAGGACGCACGGGTCGGCTTCGAAGCGGTGCAGCAAGACTTGCTGGAGGCGCTGGGGCAGGAATTGGCGGGCGGCCAGGCCAGCCTGGAATTGGTCAACATGGCTGATAGCGCGATGGCGTTGATGCGCAAATTGATGGCCGTGCGTGGGAGCGAATGGGCCTATGTCGCCGCCCCGGGAGAGGCACGCCATGACCAGTGGAAATTGCAGATGAACGACCTGCAATCGTCCACTCAGGCTGTGGCGGCTGGTGCTGGCGGTGTGCAGAAGGAAACCCTCGAGGCAGCGTTGGTGTCGCTTTCGGACTATCGTCAGGCATTCGACGAGTTCCGCTTGCTGGCCGAGCAAAGCCGTCTCGGTGAACAGCGCATGGATGATATTGCTGGGCAGATGCTGAGTGCGTTCGAGGCCCGGCAGACGCATTTGGTGGCGGGGCAGCATCAATTGCAGCGGGAAGCGTACGTTGGCCTAGCCGCGATGACGGTGTTGGCGTTGCTGTTGGGCGCGGGCGCGGCAGTGCTGATCCGCCGAAGCATCGTTGCGCCGCTGCGCTACACCGCTGCGGTGGCTACCGATGTCGCCGCCGGCACCCTGGGGCGAAGCGTCGATGTACGCCGAGGGGACGAGCTTGGGCAGGTGCTACAGGCCATGCAGGATATGTCGCGTAGCCTGCATGGCATCCTCTCGCGCATTGATGCTGGTAGTCAGCAATTGAGCCAGGCCAGCGACTGCTTGCTGCAGGTGAGTGAACAGGCTAGCCAGTCGGCCCGCGTGCAGTCGCTTGAGGCCGGGGGGACAGCAGAGGCGATGCAACAGGTGAATGCCAGCCTAGAGCGGGTTGTCCTGCACACCCAAAGCACCTTGCAGTCGGCGCAGGCGGCCCGCAGCGGCTACGAAACCGGGGAGCGGGATGTCCAAGCGGTCGCCGTCCAAACCCGACAACTGACGGTGAAGATGGACAGTGCGACCCAGGCCATGCAGCGTCTGGAAGCCGAAAGCCTGCGTATTGGTACGGTACTCGAAGTGATCCATACCCTGGCCGCACAGACCAACCTGCTGGCGCTGAATGCAGCCATCGAAGCGGCGCGGGCGGGAGAGCAAGGGCGTGGTTTCTCGGTGGTGGCTGACGAAGTGCGACACCTGGCCAACCGTACCCAGGAGGCGGCTGCGCAAATCGGTACGCTGACCGAGTCTTTGCAATGCCAGACGCAGGATGCGGTCATCGGAATCGCGGATGCCCGAGACCAGGCCGTGTTCGCTCAGCAGTTGTCGGCAGATGCCAGTACTGCACTGGCACAGGTTGCGCAGCAGCTGGCGATCATGCACGGGCTAAACCAGCAGATCGCTGCTGCGACCGAGGAGCAATGCCAAATTGCCCAAGTGGTTGGCAGGAGCATGCTGAATGTGCGCGAAACGGCGCAACAGAATGAAATCAGCAACGACCAGATGGCTGCCGCCAGCCGTGACATGCAACGCCTCGGCGAAGAGATGCGCAGTATTCTCGGGTACTTCAGGCTCGATCAGCGGACAGACTGAAATTGCACAAAGATATTTTTGCGCATAAAATCCTGAATAGTGCAACATTCATTGGACCTTACACATGCTTAGCAATCACAGCGGATCATTGATCGAGATCGCACTCCAGCAGATGAAAAAGTCGATCATCTGTTGCGAACTGGCACCTGGTGAAAAACTCAAGGTGGCCGAGCTGTCCAAGGCCTATGGCCTGAGCAGCTCACCGATTCGTGAGGCGCTCAACCGTCTGGCCCAGGAGGGCATCGTCGATGCCAACGAGAACAAAGGTTTTCGGGTCGCTGAATTGACGGTCAAGGATTTCGAGGAAATCACTCACTTGCGCAGCCTGCTGGAGCGCGAGGCGTTGGCTGACGCCATCGCTCACGGCGACGATGCCTGGGAGGCTGATGTGCTGGGGGCTTATCATCGCCTGTGCCTGGTCGAGAAGAAGTTGGGCAGCCTGCCAGTGGCGCTGAATGACGATTGGTCCGAGCGGCACAAGGCGTTTCACTTTGCCTTGTTCTCTGCGTGCCGGTCCTCGTTATTGTTGCGCACCATCGACTCGCTGTTCGATCGTGCCGAGCGTTATCGTCGTTTCTCGGCCCAGCGTCGCACCGTCGAGCGTCACAAGAACGACGAGCATAAGCAGTTGATGGACGCGGTGTTGGCCCGTGAAAGTGAAAAGGCGCTCAATCTGTTGGGGCGTCATATCGGTGAGACCCTGGCGCGGGTTACCGATGCGGTGCTGGGGCAGCACTCCACGCTGCAGTGACAAGCTGTCAGCCAGAGGGGGCTCCGTGCAGGTCGTGGCTGCACGGGGCCCCCTTGTTTCAGGCGTCCAACGCTGCGCGCAGGCGTTGCACCAGTGCCAGGGCCTGCTCGGTATCGACCGCTGTGCCGTAGACGTAATGGTCTGGTCGTACCAGAACTACGCTGCAGTCGCGCTCGCGCATCCATGTACCCAGTACATCGTCCTGTTCGTTGTAGTGATGGCTGGGGACATCGTTGGTGGCGGGTGCTTGCGAAAGTTGGATGACGCTCACAGGCAGCGGAGCACACGCTTGCTGAAGCGAGTCGAGCAGATCCGAATCGATCGGTTCGGCGCCAAGCACTAGACGCAGTGTCTGTCCGGTGAATCGGTCGAGCAGGTCCGTTTCTCCGTTTGCATTGCGCACCCTTGGCTGCGGGAACAGTTCGCCTGCGCCTACCGAGGTATCGATAAGGCCGCCACTTAAGCCTGGAATCAGCGATTGCCGCGTCACGGTCCCGTTCGGGCGCAGGCGCAATTGCTCTTCCAGACGTTCATCGCGCTCGGCGGCACGTTGGGCATCCCGCTCGCAGATAGTCTGACCGAACGTCTTGGCCACCTCCGTCGTGCGTCGTACATGGGGCGCGCGTTCGACCTCATAACTGTCGAGAATGGACGGCGACGCCAGTTGGCGCTGGACCAAGGCAAGTTTCCAGATCAGATTCATGGCGTCGCGAATGCCTTGGCACATGCCCTGGGCGAGGAAAGGCGGGGTCATGTGCGCCGCATCACCGAGGAAGAATGTTTGCGCGTATCGCCAGCGCTGGAGGATCAGGGCGTGGAAGCGGTAGCTCGAAGCGCGCCAGATGTCGTAGTCACCCGCCGGTAGCCAGCGCGAGATCAGCCGCTGGATCGACTCCGGTCTGGCGATCTCGGCCGGGGATTCGTCCGGGTTGATCATGAACTCCCAGCGACGGTGCCGCCCGGGTCCGACCACGAAGGTGCAGGGGCGCTCGACTTCGCAATACTGAATATTGGTTTCGGGCAAGTCGGCACCGGCACCATCCTTGAGCATTACATCCACTACCAGCCAGGGCTCGTCGAATGCCAGGTCATCCATTGGCAGTTCCAGCCGGGTACGGAGGGGGCTGGTACCGCCATCGCATGCCAGTATGTATTGCGCGCTGCAAAGGCGCTCGCGACCATCCCGATCACGGAGGCGCACCTGGCTTGGTGAGCCATGCTCGATCTCGAGCACTTCACAACCCAGTTGTATCTCGACGCTATTGAAGTCTTCGATACGTGCGCGCAGGGCTCGCTCCACCGGCGGCTGGGAGAACACGTAGTTGGGCGACCAGCCCAGCAGGTAGGGTGGCTTGGCTGCGTCGATGCGCTTGATCAGGCGCGCGCCGCTGCTCAGGTAGTGCGAGGCGCGGTATGGCATGACATGGCTGGCAATCCTGTCGGCCAGACCGATGTTGTCGAAGGCGCGCATGACCTCGTGGTCCAGGCCCATAGCCCGGGGGTTCTCGTAGATACCTTCAGCCTTGTCCAAAGCGAGGGTCTTCAACCCCCAGAGGCCGGCCAGGTTGGCCGCCGTAGCGCCTACCGGGCCCATGCCGACGATGATCAGATCGTAAACCATTGTGTGTTCCACCTTTATTGTTGTGGGTTTCAGGCCTGGGTGTAGGCTGTTTTGACCGTGGTGAAGAACTCGGCGGCGTAGCTACCTTGCTCGCGCGGGCCATGGCTGGAGCCTTTGCAGCCGCCGAAGGGCACGTGATAGTCGACGCCAGCTGTTGGCGTGTTGACCATAACCATGCCGCTTTGCATGTGCTGCTTGAAGTGGCTGGCGTGCTTGAGCGAGGTGGTGCAGATACCCGCCGACAGGCCGAACGGGCTGTCGTTGGCCAGAGCCAGTGCGTGCTCGTAGTTGTCGGCGGGGATGACGCAGGCCACCGGACCAAAGATTTCCTCGCGGGCGATGCGCATCTCGGCGCTGGCGTCGACGAACAGGGCAGGGCTCATGAAGTGACCGGCGGTGTCGCGTTGCAGCCGCTCCCCGCCAAATATCAAGCGCGCACCTTCCTGGCGGCCGGTCGCCACGTATTCGAGGTTCTGTTCCAGTTGCGCAGCCTCGGCCACCGGGCCTATCTGACTGTCCGCGTGCAGAGCATGGCCGATTCGCAGATGATTCAAATGCTCGACCAGCGCCGCAGTGAATGCGGGGTAGATGGCTTTTTCGACGATCAACCGTGACGACGCCGTGCAGCGCTGGCCGGTGGAGTAGTACGCACCTTGAATAGCGCACTGCACTGCCTGATCCAGATCGGCATCGGCCATGACCAGCAGCGGGTTCTTGCCACCCATTTCCAGTTGCAACTTGGCGAAACGAGCTCCGGCGGTCTGCATCAGCAGACGACCGGTGTCCACCGAGCCGGTAAAGCTGATGGCATTGACCAGCGGGTTCTCCAGCAGAGCCTGGCCGACTACGCTGCCACGCCCCATCAGCAGGTTGAAGGTGCCGTCGGGAAGACCGGCGCGGCTGATGATTTCACCCAGAGCCCAGGCGCTACCTGGTACCAGGTCAGCGGGCTTGAACAGCACGCTGTTGCCGTACGCCAGGGCCGGAGCGATCTTCCAGGCGGGGATCGCCATGGGAAAGTTCCACGGCGTGATGATGCCTACGACGCCCACCGGCTGGCGGCGTATGTCCACTTCGATGCCGGGGCGTGTGGACGCCAGGTGTTCACCGCGGATGCGTAGCGCCTCCCCGGCGAAGTACTTGAAGATCTGCCCGGCGCGCGTCACTTCCGCGATGCCCTCTGAGCGCACCTTGCCTTCTTCGCGAGACAGCAAATGGCCGAGTTCTTCGCGTCGTGCGAGCAATTCGCTGCCGATGAAGTCCAGTGCATCGGCGCGTTGCTGTGGTGTGCATGCGGCCCAGCGCGGTTGTGCCTGCTGGGCGGCTGCAATAGCCACCAGGGTGTCGTCACGGCTCGCCTGAGCGTACAGGCCGACCGTGTCGTCGAGGTCTGAGGGGTTGACGTTTCCACGTACCCCGCTACCCGTGTACCACTGTCCTGCAATCAGATTCTTGTGCATGGCGTGACTCTTGACCCATGAGTGAGCGACCTGCCGGAGCAGGCCGCGCCAGGTGATTACCAGCGGGTGCGCTGTTCGGCGATGCGCTCGGCGATCGAGGCCATCCACTGCTCACGGGTAAGGAAGCCTGGGCGCCGCTGGCACATGGCCAAGGTTTGGGCCTTGATCTGGTCGGCATCTTGCTCTAGGTCTAGCGGTTCGCGGCAAGGCTGGCTGGTGTACCAGGGCGCGTCGACATACATCTCGATCGGATTGCCTTCGGGGTCCTTGAAGTACATGGACCAGGCATTGCCGTGATCGACCTGATCGATTGGCCCGATGCCATTGGCCTTCGCGAACTGGTAGTAACGTTGCAGGTCTTCGAGGGTGTCCAGCAGGAACGACAATTGATTAATCGGGTTGAAGGGCAGATCCACCGGTTTGCCATCGAACAGCACGAGTTGATGGTGCACTTCGGGGTTCTGGGTCATGAAGAACAGGCGGTGGCCGGTAGAGGCGACACCTTTGTCACTGACGATGAAGCCCAGCTTGCTGCAGTAGAACTCGACCATGTTGTCCAGGTCGGCGCAGAAGGTACCGGTATGGGTGAAGTTGATGCGCGGTAAGGTGTTCATTGAAATTCCCCTCTTATTGTAATTGTCGGCGCGTTTCAGGCTTCGTCGGCTACCGGGTTGGACAGAGTACCGATCTGCGAAATGACCACCTCGAACACATCACCTGGGCGCAAGAACACCGGCGGCGTGCGTTTGAAACCGATGCCGCTGGGGGTGCCGGTTGCGAGGATGTCACCCGGGTTCCAAGTCAGAGCCTTGGAGACATAGGCGATCAGGTTGGGGATATCGAAAGCCAGTTCGGCGAGTGAACCTTCCTGCATCTGTTCACCGTTGAGAATGCCGTGAACCTGCAGTTGGCGATAGTCGGCAATCTCGTCGGCGGTCACCAGCCATGGACCAAGGGCGCCGGTGCTGCGGAAGGTTTTGCCCATGCCGTACTGGTGTGTGTGGAACTGCCAGTCGCGCACGCTGGCGTCGTTGAAGCAGGTGTAGCCGGCAACATGCTGCATGGCGTCCTCGGGCGCAATGTGTGCGCCCCCTTTTCCGATCACTACCGCCAGTTCCGCTTCAAAGTCGAATTCTTCGGACACCTTGGGGCGCAGCAGCGGTTCGCCGTGGGCCAGTAGGGTCTCGGCAAAGCGCTGGAAGATCACCGGGTGCTCGCCGACCTTGCGACCGGCTTCTGCGGCATGCGCAACATAGTTGATGCCCACGCAGATGATCTTCCCAGGCGCGGGGATCACCGGCTCCAACTGCACGGCACTCAGCGGATAGTCCGCAGCGGCGCTCGCAACATGCGCGCGCGCCTGGGCCAGCAGCTTGTCATCGGCCAGCAGCGTTGCCAGGTCGTGGATACCTCTGAAATGCGCGGTCAGCTCTATGACATGCTCGTCCACCACCGCCCCGAAGTGGGGCTGGTGGTTGTATCGATAGGAGATCAGTTTCATCGGTAGCGCTTCCTTTTTTGTGCATAAAACATAATTTCTTGCACCATACATCAGAAAATGCATACTGTGGAAGTCCGCTCAGCAACTTCTTCCCGGCGGGCCTCTTTCGGAGATCGAGCATGTCGTTGGTGAAAATCCGCAAAATCAAACTGGACATCGAGGAAGTGCATCACGAGGGTGGGGTGGTAGCCGCCGAGCCGTTGCTGGTTGCTGTGGCCACGGCAGTGGTGGAGAACCCCTTCGCTGGTCGCCATGAGGAGGACCTGCTGGCGTTCATGACCCAGTTGCGTGCGCTGGGCAGCGAACTGTCAGAGCGCCTGTTGACAGCCTTGGGCGGTGTCTCGCGTGTGCAGGCTTATGGCAAAGGTGCGATTGTTGGCGAAGATGGCGAGCTCGAGCACGGTGCGCTGTGGCATGAAGCGGGAGGCTGGGCCATGCGCGAGGCAATGGGTAACCCTAAGGCGATCGTGCCATCTGCCAAGAGCGTTGCCGGGTTGGGTTCGCGTTTGATGATTCCTTTGGGGCACATTCAGGCGGCGTACGTACGCAGCCATTTCGGTGTGGCGGAGATGACTATCTGGGACGGGCCGCGGCGCAATGAGATCGCCTACGGCCTGGCGATGGCCACGGGAGGGCGCATCCACGCGCGGATTGGCGGGCTGGCTGCAGCTGATGTGAAGGGCGAGGACGGACTGCGCTGAGACCTTGGCGATACGGTTGGCCCAAAGTTTCAAGACCACTACAAAAACAATACGTGTTGGAGAACAGCATGACTGCAAAAACGATGCGCGCCGCGCGCCTGTACGAAGGCGGCAAACCCATGCTCATCGAGCAACTGCCCGTGCCGCAGATTCGACCTACTGAAGTGCTGGTGAAGGTCAAGGCCTGTGGCATCGTGCCTAACCTGCACAACATCCTGACCAACTGGGTCAAGTGGTTCCCACAGAATCCGCTGCCCAAACTGCCGGCCGTATTTGGCCTCGATCCGGCCGGTGTGGTTGAGGCGGTGGGTGAGCAGGTGTACGACTTCAAGGTGGGCGATAGGGTCTATGTGAACCCCGGGCGCCATTGCGGTTCGTGCCGGGCCTGCCGTGCCGGGAACTCCATCGGCTGTACGGCCTACACCTTCAACGGCTACTTCGGCTTCACCCCGAAAAGTCCGCGCATGTTCGAGGACTATCCTTATGGTGGCTTGTGCGAGTACATCCCGGCGCCCCAATACAGTCTGGTGAAACTGCCTGACAACCTCAGCTTCGAAACCGCTGCGCGGCTAGGTTACCTCGGCACTGCCTACAAGGCCTTGCAGCGGGCGAACGTCGGCCCGGGCTCCACTGTGCTGATCAACGGTATCAGCGGTACCCTGGGCCTAGGAGCCGTGGCGCTGGCATTGGCCATGGGCGCGCGCAAGATCCTCGGCACCGCCCGCAATCAGGAACTGTTCCAGAAAGTCAAAGACTTGGCTTCGCCAGGTCGTATCGAAATCCATACCCTGGGTACCGTGCCCACCCAACAGTGGGTACACGAAATCACTCAGGGGGAGGGCGTTGACGTGGCCATCGATGCACTGGGCCCTGGTGCTCCGCACGAGAGCTTGTTGCAAGCGTTGAAGTCGGTGCACCGGGGTGGTCACTTGGTCAATATCGGCGCCATCGCCGGCGACGTCCCGATCGACTTGCACTGGATCATGGACAACGACATCCAGATCAGCGGTTCAGCCTGGTTTACCACTGCCCAGGGCCAAGCCATGGCTGACATGGTCGAGTCTGGTGTATTGGATCTGTCGTTCTTCGAACACAGCGTTTTTGCCCTAGAGGACGTGAACGAAGCGATCAGCGGTATCGAGAACCGCAAAGGTGGTTTCGGCAATTTCGTCATTCGCCCCTGATTGTACCGGCGGGGGCGCAGGCCCTCGCCGGGCAGCCGTTTGCCAAGAGGAACCACGATGCACGTACGCAGAATCGTTACCGGCCATGATGCCCAGGGCCGCTCGGTATTCGTCAGTGATGAGCCGGCGCCAAGGGCTAAGGATTTCATCGACATCCCGGGCTATGGCATCACTCAAGTCTGGCGCAACGATACCTCCGGATCACTTGGATGTAGCGAGGATCGAACCCCGGGAAATGCCTCGCTGATACCGCTGCCTGGCGGGTCATCGATGCTGATGATCAGTCTGGCGCCGGATAGCGTGATGGCCTCACCGCTGGACCCGGCTCGCGCGCTCGCGGAAATGTCGGCGGCGATGCCCGGTTTGCTGGAATGCTTCGAGGCACAGGACCCGGCCATGCACAGGACGCCGACGGTTGACTATGTGGTGATGCTTGAAGGTGAGCTTTGGCTTGAGCTGGATGACGGCCAGCAACGTCGTGTGGTCGCGGGTGATGTGGTGATTCAGAACGCTACCCGCCACGCCTGGCGTAATACTTCTACTAAGGCTGCGAGGGCCGTCGTGTTCATGCAGGGTATCGAGGCGCGAGTGCCATGAGTACGAAGGTTAATCTATTGGGATTGTCCGGTAGTCTGCGTGCACAGTCGGCCCACACGGCAGTGTTGCGCACGGTGGCTGAATGCTTGCCGGAACTTGTTCGCCTGGAGCTCTTCGGGCTTGGCTCGCTTCCCCCATACAACGAGGACTGCGATGGCGTGCATGCGCCATTGGAGGTGCTGGCCTTGCGCGAGGCGGTGGCCCGTAGCGATGGTCTGCTGATCGGCTCCCCGGAGTACAACCACGGCATGTCGGGAGTGCTGAAGAATGCCCTCGACTGGCTGTCGCGCCCCCATGGTCAATCGGTGCTGAGCGGTCGCGCTGTCCTGACGTTCACAGCTTCTCCTGCGTTTACCGGGGGTGTTCGGGCGCACCAGCAACTCAATGAAACGTTGTGGGCTATCCAGGCTCGCTTGGTCCAGTATCCACAGATCGTGATTGGCAGCTCGGGCAGCAAGACCCGTGAAGGCAGGTTGGTCGACGATGCATCGCGGCGCTTCTTGATGGCGGGGATTGAGTGTTTGCTAGAGCAAGTGCGTAGTAGCCAGCGCTTGCGTTCTTAGTTCGTGGTCCATCCATCGAATTCGACACGATTAATTGACCACTATGGCTTTTGAATGGGGTGCAAGGGGGCGAGTGTTCGAATCACTCCGTCCCGACCAAAATACTCGAAGAAATCCAGTCACTTAGCGGTGACTGGATTTTTTTATGCCTATGCGTTTTTCTGCAATGGTAATTTTTGCCCCACTTTTTGCCCCGCCGAAGATTTTTGATGCCTCAGGCGTTTTTTGGTTGCCCGCACCGTGGTGCTGTCGCTAACCACGTGCCTTGGCCGTGAACCCGTGAGAATCTGGATTTAATTGATCGTGTCCCAGGAAGTGGTGTAACTCATCATGGCTCTGCGCCGCCAACGGGACACCGTTGCGCTTCCTTGTCTCTGGCGGTCAAGCTCGTGGCTGCGGGTTGACTAAGTAATGGCCTACATAGCGCACGGAGTCAGTCGATCCGCGTAGAGGGCACACCAGCTTTCCCAATGCTAGCTCGCGTTCCGCCAGCAATGTCGACTCAAGCACAACGCCCAACCCACCGACTGCCGCTGCAATGCACATGGAACTGCGATCGAAGGCAAGGCCAAAGCTGGACGGTACGACTAGGTTGTTGGCGGCGAACCAGCCTTTCCATTGTACGGACTGCCCATTGCTCTGGATCAGCGGATGCGCGTAGAGGTCTTGCGCTGAACGGATGTACGGCGCAAAGCGGTGTCAGCTCTTCGATGAGCAGCGGCAAGCGACGAGATCATTGCGTACAAGCTGCGCAAGTAACTCAGATGAGCACGTCCAGGCAGCGCCTGGGCGTGTTTTGCCGAGATTGACCCAAGCAGGAGATAATCATGGATCTTGGTTTGAAAGGTAAACGGGTGCTGGTCAGTGGCGCTTCCCGTGGGATTGGCCGCGCCATCGTTGAGCTGTTTCTGCAAGAGGGCGCGCGCGTGGAGTTCTGTGCGCGTGGCCAGGGTGGCGTAGAGCGTGCCACGGCCGCATTTGGCGATCAGGCGTTTGGCACCGCGGTAGACGTCACCGATGCCCAGCAGGTAACCCAGTGGGTGTCTGCCGCCGCCGAGCGGATGGGTGGGCTTGATATTGTCGTGCCCAACGTCAGTGCGCTGGCGGGCGGTGAAGACCTTGAAACCTGGCAGCGTGCGTTCGAGACCGATCTGCTCGGTAGCGCGGCCATGGTCAAGGCGGCACTGCCGGCGCTGCGTGATTCCCAGGCAGCGTCGATCGTGCTGATCTCGAGTGTCTCAGGGCGCGAAGTGGACATGTTCGCCGACCCTGTCAATTGGTTTGGACGCTGTTAGGTAATACCCATGGAACTTGCGCTAGGTGGAACGTCCCGCTTGCCTACCTTACGAAATGAGTCCAGAATCAAGGCCATTCCTGTTTTAAGAATGACGTAAAACCCTTAGATTTCAACGGCTCGCAGGCCCGATGCGAGTCTCGTTTCCCGCTCCAAATTCGATCCTCAGTGCGTCGCTGGGATCACAAAAAAGAGGCCTAAGGGCCTCTTTTTTTGTGCCTGCGATTTGGCAGGTTACCTGCGTGCCGGCGACAGGGCCCGCTCAGGCGAAACAGGCTTAACGGCCTAGCGCACGGTGCGCGGCTCGGTCGGCATCTGCATGCGGATTCCACGACACTTGGACACCCAGCCCACGATCATTTGGACGCTCATTCCACGCTCGCTTGGACAGGCAGCCGGAGCGCAGCGACGCAGGTTTGAATTGTTAGTCTGAAGTCCCTGCCGCCGTCAATTTTGTTGCGCGCCTGCGCATCGATTCGCCCTTCAGTTCGATCCGATAAGCGTTTTGCACCAGCCGGTCGAGGATCGCATCGCCCAAGGTCGGATAGCCGATCAACGCATGCCATTTGTCCACCGGCATCTGGCTGGTGACCAGCGTCGAGCTGTTGCCGTAGCGGTCGTCCAGCAGTTCGAGCATGTCGCGACGTTGCGCTGCGGTAAACGGTGCCAAGCCCCGGTCGTCCAGGATCAGCAGGTCAGTCTTGGCGTATCCGGCCATCAATTTGGCGAAGCGACCGTCGCTGCGGGCAAGGCCCTGGCCCCAGGGCGACGCAATCCGGTGTGTACCCATGCTCATTCAGGCATCGGTCGCTGATCGGTCGGCACTGGCGCTGCCGGTGGAAACAGCCGTCGATTCAAAGGTAGCGTTTTCGCCACTTGAACACTGTGGTTGAAGTGATCTCTAACTGCTCACAGATGGCCTTGGGGTCACCCCTTCAGCGAGTAAAAGAAGTATCCGCGCCCGTTGCCCGAGGCTTCGCTCCAGCGTCCTCCTGCGTAACCAATGTTGAAGCGTAATGGCGTCAGCAGGTTGCAGTGAAAAGGAAGCGATGGGTCGGGGCATCCGAGAAACCAGGCGAGGTATGAAGGCAGACAGTATATCAATATTCGTTAGAAAATTAACTAACCGCTCACGGCGCTAGTACATGTTTGCTATTTGCGGCTTTGGTTTGGGGTGGCGCTTTTGAACTTGTAGGAATTTTCTGTTCTGGTGCGGCTTGGTGGAAATAACTTGCATTTTATGCATGTTGATCATTATTTCGTCTGAGGTTGTTTTTGTTGATGTGGGTCAATGCGTCGATGACGGTCGGGTTGCTCTTATTAAATGCATCAATGTTGGCGCTCTGGTGTGCCGCTTCGAACATTTGTTGTCATCTTAGGTATGTCTTGTAGGACACTTCCTTATTTTAGAAAGGGGGTGGCGCGGCGCGAAAAGATGCGCCATGGTTATCGGGGAGGCACTTCCGGGTAGCGCTCCCGCCCAAGCAGTCGTACGCAATGGTTCGACTGGTCTTGATTAATTTTGTTGGGGGTTCGGTGGCGCTCATTTCGGCGTTGGTTCCCGCTAGGAATCCCGGTTCGCAGGAGGTGGTATGGCTTCAAATAGCTTTCAGAATGAAGTGCCGAAGGCACGTGTCAATATCAAGCTTGATCTGCATACAGGTGGCGCCCAGCGCAAGGTGGAACTTCCCCTTAAACTCATTCTGATGGGAGACTACAGCAACGGGAAGGAAAAGCGCCAACTGTCAGAGCGGCCGAAGGTAAATATCAACAAGAATAATTTTGACAGCGTGCTGTCCGATCTCTCTCCGAGTCTCAAGGTTATTGTTGACGATACGCTGTCGGGCGAGGGTGGGGAAACACCGGTCGAACTGAGCTTTCAGCGCATGAAGGACTTCGAGCCAGAACAGGTTGCTCTGCAGATTCCTCAGTTGCGTGCACTGTTGGCGATGCGAAATTTGCTGCGCGAATTGAAGGCCAATCTTCTGGATAACGCAACGTTTCGTGCTGAATTGGAGCGGATACTTAAAGATGAAGCACTGAGTGACGAGTTGCGTAAGGAACTTGCTGCCCTTGCACCGCCAAGCGAGCGCTAGAAAACCATCATCTCGACAGACTGGAAGCTAATAAATGTCCGAAGAACAATCTTCTGCGCAATCGCGTGGCGCCACCGTGCAGGTGGAAGAAAACCAGAGCGTCTATCACGCGCTGTTTGAAAGAATAAACCTTGAACCGCTTGATCAGATGGGTGGCATTGAGGTGTTCCAAAGTATCGATGCGTTGTCAGAAGCGACAGCTAATGAGCGCGTTACTGCTTCGGTGAGCGTTTTTCTGGACCGTCTCAAACAAGTCTCTCCGAAGGTGGAGAAGCTGGACAGGGCTCTGCTGGATGAGCACATCGCCTCGATTGACGCTCAGATCAGCAGCCAGCTGGACGCGGTCATGCATCACCCGGATTTTCAACGGGTCGAATCAATCTGGCGCGGCGCGAAGTCGTTGATTGACCAAACGGATTTCCGTCAAAACGTCCGAATTGAGCTGCTCGATATCAGTAAGGAGCATCTGGCGCAGGACTTTGAAGACGCGCCGGAGATCGCGCAAAGCGGTTTGTATCTGCATACCTATACCCAGGAATACGATACGCCTGGTGGTGAGCCTATCGCGGCGGCAGTTTCGAATTATGAGTTTGGGCGAGGGGCGCAAGATATCGCATTGTTGCGCAATGTTTCGAAAGTGGCGGCTGCATCCCATATGCCGTTTTTGTACTCGGTTGGTCCGGCCTTCTTCGGAAAAAACACCATGGAGGAAGTGTCTGCGATCAAGGATATCGGTAACTACATGGATCGTGCGGAGTATATTAAGTGGCACGGCTTCAGGCAAACTGACGATGCTCGTTATGCGGGCGGGATAACACCCCGCACATTAGGGCGCTTGCCTTATGGGCCTGATACGAACCCTGTGCGATCTTTCAACTATGTGGAGCGAGTCAAGGGGCCGGATCACAGCAAGTATTTGTGGGTAAGCTCGACATTCGCGTTCGCGGCGAACATGGTCAAGAGCTTTATTGCCAATGGATGGTGCGTGCAGATTCGAGGGCCACAGTCGGGTGGCGCGGTTACCGACCTGCCGATTCATTTGTACGACATGGGGACGGGTAGTCAAGTCAAGATCCCCTCGGAAGTTATGATTCCGGAGACCCGAGAGTTTGAGTTTGCCAATTTGGGCTTGATTCCGCTCTCGTATTACAAGAATCGTGACTACGCATGTTTCTTCTCGGCCAACTCAGCGCACAAGCCGGCAATCTATGACACGGCGGAGGCCACGGCAAATAGTCGTATCAATTCGAGGTTGCCCTATGTGTTCCTGCTTTCTCGCATTGCACATTATTTGAAAGTTATCCAGCGGGAGAATATCGGTACAACTAAAGACCGTCGCCTGTTGGAGTTGGAGCTCAATAGGTGGGTCAGTGGCCTGGTCACCGAGATGACCGATCCGGGAGATGACTTGCAAGCTTCCCACCCGCTGAGAGAGGCAAAAGTGGTTGTCGAGGACATTGATGACAACCCGGGCTTCTTCAGGGTCAAGTTGTTCGCTGTGCCGCATTTCCAGGTTGAAGGTATGGACATCAACCTCTCATTGGTTTCGCAGATGCCCAAAGCAAAATCTTGATTGCGGTTGCAGGAGTGTATGTCGTGAAAATCGACCGGCCTTTATGGGCGTCCGGAGTGGTGTTGTCTGCGCAGCAGTTTCAACAGCAGGCCCGCTTTGAATCGTGGACCAACCAGAGTATTGCCTCACTGGGCTTGGTCCACCCTTGGGGCATCCGAAATGTGGCGTTTGATGCAGATGCGCTGAGGTTGGGTAAGCTGAAGGCCACTCGGCTTCAGCTGTGCCTACCAGACGGTACTTTGATCGATACCGATCGGCTGGATCGACTACCCAGTGCCCTGGAACTCTCTCGGGTATTGCCCGGAGATATCCAGACGGCAACGGTTGTGATCGCTTTGCCACTGGAACAGGCCAATGGTAACAACTGCCTGTTTGAGGGTGGCAGCGCTGAGCGGCCCGTCAGATATCACCAGGTATGGCGTGATACCAAGGATCTCTACACCAGTGAAATACAGTCAATCAGCGTGCTCGAACATGCGCTGAGCTTGCGTCTGGCTGATGACGATAATGCGGATTATCTGACCTGCCCGGTGGGTCGTTTGCTGCGTGATGGCAAGGATGGGTGGGCCATTGATGATACCTACATCCCGCCGTTGCTGAAGTTTGATGCTCATGCTGGGTTGTTGCTTCAACTCGACAACCTGCTCACCCAGCTGTCCGCCAAGCGTGAGCGTTTGATGGGAATGCGCCGGGAGAGCAACCAGCGAATGGCGGATTTCGCTGTTGCAGATGTCACGTTGTTCTGGTTGCTCAACGCACTGAACACTTATCAGCCGGTGTTGGCAGACCTAAAAGCGCAGCCTGCTCGCCATCCGGAGCAGGTATATCAACAGTTGGTGAAGTTTGCAGGTGGCCTGCTGACCTTCTCGTTAGACCAGCACATAGAGGACATACCCGCCTACCAGCACGCGGACCTTGAGGCGGTTTTCCCGCCCTTGATGCGTACCCTATCCACATTGCTGGAGGCGAGCCTGCCGTCCCGCGTGCTGGCGCTGATCCTGGAGGCGCGCAGCGCAAACCGCTGGCAGGTTTCTCTGAGCGATCCACGTCTGCTTGAGCCTGAAGGGGCTGACTTCTATTTGTCGGTCCGTTGCCGGCTGCCAGCCGTACAAGTTCAAAGCCAATTCCCACGGCTGTGCAAGATCGGTTCCCCCGATGATGTGGACCATCTCGTCAATGCGGCACTCGATGGCGTTCCACTGAAACCTTTGAGCCATGTGCCCGCCGCGATACCGCTGCGGCTGGAGAATCAGTACTTCGCGCTCGACCTCGGCCATGCAAAGGGCCGCGCCATGCTGGCTGATGGGGTCTGTGCCCTCTATGTCCCGAGTGTGTTTCAGGGTGTCCAGCTCGAATTGTTCGCGGTGCTTCGCTCATGAGTCGCACAGTGCAGAAGCACACCGCAGCCAAGGTGGACATCGACGCGTTGCTGCAGGACACCTATCTGTTGGTTGTCGAGTTGCGACACGGTACCGATGCGCACAGTAGTCCGCAGCTGTGGTCAAGGTGCGTGGCTGATGTCGAGCATGTACGAGCCATGCTTCAGCAGGAGGGTCTGGACCGCCGCAGCGTCGATCTGATCAGTCATGCGCAGTGTGCGCTTCTGGACGAAACAGTACTTGCCCGCGCCGAAGGCAGTGCCCATGAGGATTGGGCGATGGAGACCTTACAGGCAAGGTTTTTCAGCAGCCATCAGGCGGGGGAGTCGCTCTACGAAGATATGCGCTCTGCGCTGCAGGAAGCCTCTGTGTCCCCTTGCGTACTCACAGTATTTCATCGAGTCCTGATGCTTGGATTCCTGGGGCGCTACCGAGAGGCAAACCACCCGGAGCGGCAGCAGTTGTTGACTGCCATCTCCGCGCAAGTGCCGCCTCTGGATACAAGTCAGTCGCTGGTCGTTCAGTTAGGCAGTGGCCCACGGATGCCGATGTGGGGTTGGTTGCGATCTCCTCTGCTTCACATCGTGATGGCAGCTGCTCTGTTGGTAGGTGCTTGGTGGGCGCTTGATCACGCGTTAGGCGAGGCAGTGGCCTCGCTCTTGCCGGTGCAGGAATGAGCGCAATGGCGCAGGTACACAAACAGGGGCTTTGGCTATGGGCCGGTGCGCTGTCCTGGTTGTTGATTGCCACGTTGCCGCTGGCTGTAGAGGTTCAAGCCATCGCTACTCTGGTAGTCACTGCCTTGCTGGTGTTGGGCTGGCGCCGGACTCAGCGTGCTGCCAAGAAACATACACCGTTGCAGTGGGGCAGCGGTGTCCGCCTGCCTGCTGGCTCGTATCGTCATCCTGTCGTTCTAGCGGTCGGCGATTGCTTGGCTGAGCTGTTTGGGGCCTCGTCTGCTGAGCAGCTGGCGCCACGGGTAACAGTGGAGGGGTGTTATGTGCCAGTGCCCGATCTCTTGAAGTTGTCCGCAACCGTGGCCGATCTGCTGCTGGAGCGGCCAGAGTGGGACGGGCAGCTCAGTGTCATGTGGCTGGTCAATCCCAGTGCCCATAATGACGGCGCAGTGCTTGCGAACCAGATACAAAGCTTGTGCCATCAGGTTGCGATATTGCGCAAGCGAGGTAGACCGCTGCCGCTGCTGATTGTGGGCTACTTCCCGAGCGCAGTTGGGGTGTCGCCCTGGTTCAGCTGGGAAACTGAAGCATCAAGTGTGCGAACGCGTGAGGTGGGTGAGTGCCTGACGCTGGCCGAATGGGAGCGCAGGGGCACAGAACCTGAGAACCAGGCTGATCGATTCCGAACCACGGTGCAGTTGAGCGCTGCTGTGGGTTGGTTGAATCAAGCGTGCTTGCCGGAAATTGGCAAACGTAATTCCCGCGAGGGGATCGTAACAGCGGACGCCGTTGCGGTTGCATTTTGTCCCAAGTCTGAGGGCGCGCGTGATGGCAACCTCTGGCACCGTTGGCTACAGGAGCGGACTGGCCTTTCCTTCGCAGGTAGTGGGCCTAAACATACAAACGCGTCGTTACCCTTTCCTGATGCACTGCTCCATGTGTTGCCTGGCAGTACTCCACACAGTCGGCGAAGCAGGGCTGTGGTGATTGGAGTCTGGTTGTTCGTACTGACGGCTTGCGTTGCGCTGATTAGTTCGGCGAGGCAGAACACGCTCTTGATCCGTCAGGTCACCGATGATTTGCGACGCTACAGCACGGCTTCGCTGAGCCCCGATTCGGACAAAGTATCGCAACGCCAGGAGGCACTGATGGTGCTTCGCCAGGA
The DNA here is from genome assembly GCF_047456105.1 of Pseudomonas sp. BNK-15. Classification (NCBI taxonomy): domain Bacteria; kingdom Pseudomonadati; phylum Pseudomonadota; class Gammaproteobacteria; order Pseudomonadales; family Pseudomonadaceae; genus Pseudomonas; species Pseudomonas sp. BNK-15. Next base: position 5,579,496 of record NZ_CP179898.1, on the reverse strand, counting down.
GGCGCAGCGACTGGACCGCTACTATCGCCAAGGGGAACCGTGGTCGTTGGGGATCGGGCTCTATCAGGGCGAAAGGCTGCGTCCTTCGTTGTTGGCCGCAATCAACGGCCATCACATCCCGACGATGCCTCAGGGAGTGGCTGACAAGCCACGCACGGTTCGCCTGGACAGCCTGTCGCTCTTCACCAGTGGTAGCGCGCAGTTGAAGCCAGGATCGACCAAGTTTTTGGTGAATGCACTTGCAGACATCAAGGCCCAGCCAGGCTGGTTGATCGTGATCACGGGCCATACGGACGCGACGGGTAGTGACGAACAGAATTTGCGTTTGTCGCGAACACGCGCGGCGGCGGTTCATGACTGGATACAACACATGGGTGACATACCCAGCAACTGCTTCGCAGTTCAAGGCTTGGGTGCAAGCGAGCCCGTTGCAAGTAATGACACGGAACAAGGACGGTCGGCTAATCGCCGAGTTGAAATTCGCCTGGTGCCGGAGGCGGGGGCTTGTCAGCCCTCGGCTACGGCCTCAGGAGTGCAACCCAAGTCGCACTCTGCGACTCCCAAAGCTTGAAATGAGGAGCTTCTAAATGGCTATTCCTGTTTATCTGTGGCTGAAAGACGATGGTGGAGCCGATATCAAAGGCTCGGTGGATGTAAAGGGCCGTGAGGGTAGTGTTGAAGTAGTCGGTCAAGATCATGATTTGTATATCCCTACCGATAACAATACCGGCAAATTAACGGGTACGCGTATCCATACGCCTTTTGTTTTTACCAAGGAGATAGACGCCTCCTCTCCTTATCTCTACAAGGCCGTGACGACTGGGCAGACGCTTAAAGAGGCGGAGTTCAAATGGTACAAGATTAATGATGCCGGGCAGGAGGTGGAGTATTTCAACACCAAACTGGAAAACGTAAAGGTCGTGAAAGTTGCACCGAAGATGCACGATGTCAAAGATCCGGCGAAAGAAAAACACAATCACTTGGAACTAGTCGAGCTGCGCTACGAAAAAATTACTTGGGCATTCAAGGATGGGAACATCATCCATTCGGATTCCTGGAATGAGCGCCCTAGCGCCGCTGCCGCTGGATGAAACCGGACTGTCAACCGAGGTTGGTTGACAGCCTCCAGTGTCTTGGGTTGAGCGTCCGTGCGCGGGCGTTCAGCCAAATACACCTCAGCTATTCAGATGCGCTCGCACTTGTGGCGGCATGTTGATTATTGACGACAAGGATGCCCTGTATGGCACACGATCCTACCCGCCTGCTTCGCCGGCTAAACGCCTACTGTACCCAGGCACTCACGGCAGCGGCTTCACTTTGTCAGGCGCGCGGGCACAGTCATATCACTGTTGAACATTGGCTGTTGAAGTTGTTTGAGCAGGGCGAGGGCGATCTCGTGGTCCTCGCCCGCCGATACGAGTGGGATATGGATGCCATCTGGCAAGGGCTGCTTGACCACTTCCATACATTGCCGCGCAGCGTTCTCAGTAAACCTCAGTTGAGCGGTGAGGTGCAGCAGCTGATCACCAATGCCTGGTTGTTGGCATCGCTGGATCGTGACTGTGAGCAATTGCGATCCGTTCACTTGCTGGGGGCGTTATTTGAAACGCCTAACTTGCTCAAATGTTCCGCCGCCTGGCCTCTATCGAGCGTCGGTCCGACGCAGTTCAAGCAAATGGAAACGCTGCTTGAGTTTGACTCGCAAGAGCGTCAACCGGGGCAGACATCACTGTTCAAGCCAGAAGTGTCAGGAGAGGCTAAGGCGGCTGTCGTCTTGAAGGGGGACGAAGCATCAGTCGCTGTCCTCGATCAGTTTAGCCATGACGTCACCACCCAGGCAGCAGCGGGGCAAATCGACCCGGTGTTCGGCCGCGACGATGAGATCCGTCAAATGATCGATGTGCTGAGCCGTCGGCGCAAGAACAACCCTATCCTTGTTGGCGATCCAGGTGTTGGAAAAACCGCTCTGGTCGAGGGGCTTGCTTTACGCATCGCCAGCGGGGATGTCCCCGATAGCTTGAAACCGGTGTGTATCCGTACTCTGGACCTAGGGTTGCTCCAGGCGGGCGCAGGGGTCAAAGGCGAGTTCGAGCAACGGCTGAAGAACGTAATTGATGCCGTCCAGCGGTCAGAGACGCCGGTGCTGCTGTTCATCGATGAAGCGCACACCTTGATCGGTGCTGGCAATCAGGCAGGGGGCGCAGATGCGGCGAATCTGCTGAAACCGGCTTTGGCGCGTGGCGAGCTGCGCACCATCGCTGCCACCACGTGGAGTGAATACAAGCAGTACTTCGAGCGCGATGCGGCGTTAGAGCGTCGCTTCCAGATGATCAAGGTCGATGAGCCGGATGATGCCAATGCTTGTGTGATGCTGCGAGGGCTCAAAGCGCGTTATGCCAGCTACCACGGCGTGCATGTTCAAGACGCTGCGGTGCAGGCGGCGGTCAGCTTGTCTCGCCGCTTTTTGACCGGGCGCCGTTTACCGGACAAAGCTGTGGATCTGATTGATACCGCCTGCGCGCGTGTTCGCATGAGCTTGGACTGCGAACCTCAGGCCTTGGTCCAGCTGAAGTCGCAGAAAATGGCCTTCACGGCAGAGAGGGTGGCGCTGGAAGAGGACGCGCAGCTTACCGGTATTACGCATGAATCTCGCTTGGCGAAGATCACTACCCAGCTGGTGCAGCTGGAGAGTCAGCAAGCCGCGTTGGAGCTGCAGTACCAACAAGAACTCGACCTCACCCACCAGCTGCTCAATGCTCGCCAGGGCGAGCAGGTTGATACAACTGTCTGCGCTCAGCTGCAAGAACACCTCAGCTACGTGCAGGGGAGTCGGCCACTGCTGTCCCTCGATGTGTGCGCACGCAGTGTGGCTGAGGTGATCGCAGACTGGACGGGCGTGCCTCTCGGTAGTCTGCTGAAAGACGAACACGCCAGCTTGTTGAACCTGGAAGATCAGTTGGCCGAGCGTGTTGTTGGTCAAGACCCGGCGCTGGTTGCACTTGCCCAACGGTTGCGCGCCGCCCGAACGGGCCTCACTGACGACAAGGCACCGATGGTTGTCTTCCTGCTGGTCGGTACCAGTGGCATCGGCAAGACGCAGACGGCGCATGCACTGGCCCACAGTCTGTTCGGTGGCGAGAAGTCCTTGATCACCCTCAACATGTCGGAGTACCAAGAGGCGCACACCGTCAGCCAACTCAAGGGTTCGCCGCCGGGTTATGTGGGTTACGGCCAGGGCGGCGTACTCACCGAAGCCGTCCGCCAGCGTCCCTATAGCGTGGTGTTGCTGGACGAAGTCGAAAAGGCCCACCGTGATGTGCTCAACCTGTTCTATCAGGTGTTCGACCGCGGCTTCATGCGTGATGGAGAAGGAAGGGAGATCGATTTTCGCAACACGGTCATCCTCATGACTTCGAACCTGGGAAGCGACCTGCTGCAAGGTAGTATCGAGCGGCAGCCAGGCATTGAGGAAGCGGCACTGCATGAACTATTGCGTCCCGTGTTACGCGAGCACTTCCATGCTGCACTGTTGGCTCGCTTCCAGACATTGATCTTCCGCCCATTGGGGGCCGATGCACTCAAGCGCATTGTCGCCATCAAACTCGATCAAGTGGCCAAACGCTTGCTGCGTCATTACGGCCTGCAATGTGAGGTTGATGACTCGCTCTACGAAGCGCTGGTCGCCGCCTGCCTTTTGCCCGATACCGGCGCTCGCAATATCGATAGCTTGCTCAATCAACAGATCCTGCCGGTGCTCAGTCAGCAGTTACTCCAGCGCCAAGCGCTCGGACAGCCCACCCAAGCCGTGACGCTTGGATACTGCGAAGACGCCGGCATCAGCTTGAGCTTTGCAGATGAACACCACGCAGCCGTGGCGGCTGCCGAGGGGGTGTGATGATGGCGAAGCCAATAATGGGTTTCACCCATAACCACTACCAGCTTGAAGTCGACCAGCTTGCTGTTGAGCTTGATGTACTGTCGTTCAAAGGTGAAGAGTGGCTGAGCAAACCGTTCAAGTACACCGTGGCATTCACTTCCCCGGAGCAGGATATCGAGGCTGTGCAGATCCTCGGGAAGGATGCCAGCTTTTATCTGGGCAAGTCTCAACCCACCGTCCAGCTCTCAATGATCAACGCTGCTTCACGTACGCTGCATGGCGTGATCACCGGTTTCAAGCGTGTCTCCGGTTCCCGGGATGAAGCCCGCTACCAAGTCACACTCGAAGCGCACCTGGCATTGCTCGGGCGTGGCAAGCAGTACCGGATCTACCAGCATCAGTCGGTGCCGGAAATCGTTGAAAGTGTCCTCCGTAGTCGCCACCAGTTCGAAGGGCAGCACTTCTTGTTTGACCTGGCGCGCGAGTATCCCAAGCGTGAACAGGTAATGCAGTACGGTGAGAGCGATCTGGCCTTCATCAGTCGTCTGCTGGCGGAGGTCGGCATTTGGTATCGCTTTACCCACGATGATCGCCTTTCCATCGATGTGGTCGAGTTTCACGACCATCAACGCCATTACCAGTTTGGACTCACGCTGCCACATCGCCCGCTGTCGGGTTTGACCAGCAATGGGCAGGAGGGCGTATGGGCGCTCCAAGTTGAGCATCAGGTGGTGGAGCAGCACATCAATGTGCGGGCTTATCACCACCGGGACGCGGCCGCCTTCCTGGATGGTGAGGTTGATCACAGCCTAGGTGCCACCACCACCTATGGCGAAGGCTATCACTACGGCGAACCCTATACCGCGCTGGGTGACGCCATTGACAAGGATGAGGACCTGCTCAGCGAAAGTGGCTACTTCTATGCGCGCCTGAATCATGAACGCTTTCTCAACGACCAGACGCGTTGCAATGGCGTCAGCAGCAGCGTGACGCTTGCCCCAGGGCAAGTGCTGACGGTCTCTGACGGGGCGCCGCAGGTGTTCGAGCCTGGGGTGGTCATTACACATTTGACCGTCGAGGCAGCACGCGACCGGAGCTTGGAGGCCAGGTTCGACGCGATTCCCTATTTGGAGTCGATAGGCTTTCGGCCTAGATTGCTGGGCAAGCCACAGATCGCCGGTACGGTGCCGGCGCGAGTTACCAGTACTCAAAAGAACGATTCCTACGGCCATATCGATATGGAGGGACGTTACCGGGTCAATTTCCTGTTTGACCGGGACACCTGGCGTGCAGGCGAGGAGAGTATCTGGCTACGACTGGCACGGCCTTACGCGGGTGACACCCATGGCCTGCACTTGCCGTTGATCTGCGGTACCGAAGTGGCGGTGGCGTTTGAGCAAGGCGATCCGGACCGCCCCTACATCGCTTATGCCTTGCACGACAGTGAACATCCCGACCACGTGACGCTGCGCAACTACAAACGCAATGTGCTGCGCACCCCGGCCAACAACAAGTTGCGCATGGACGATACGCGTGGGAAGGAGCACATCAAGCTCAGTACCGAGCACAGTGGCAAGAGCCAGCTCAATCTGGGGCATGTGGTTGACGCTGAGCGCAAAACCCGAGGGGCGGGGGCAGAACTACGCACCGATGGGCATGTCGCCATGCGCGGTGGCAGCGGCATCTTCATCAGTGCTGATACGCAGCCAGGGGCCAAGGGGCACATGCTCGAAATGGCTGCTGTCCTGGAGCGCCTGGATCAGGCCAAAGAGCAGTTGGAAGGGCTTTCGGATGACGCTCAGGCGTGCAAGGCGGAGCCTGCGGATGTCCAGGCCCAGCTGGACCTGCTTAAGCAAGATCTGGAACAGCTCAAATCCTCGGTCCTGATACTGAGCGCCCCTCAGGGGATCTCGCTAACCAGTGGCGGCCATCTTCAGCTGGCAGCGCAAAAGAACCTGATGCTCAACGCCGGTGGTGAGGCCGATGTCAGCGTGGTCAAGCGGTTGTTTGTTGGGATAGGACAGGGGCTGAGTGTGTTTGTGCGCAAATTGGGCATCAAGCTCATTGCCAACCAAGGGCCAATCAGTATCCAAGCGCAGAACGATTCATTGTCGCTAATTGCACGGCATGGTCTAGAAATTTCTAGTGCCGAAGATGAAATCCGGATCACGGCGAAGAAGAAGATTACGCTCAATGCGGGTGGGAGTTATATCGCGATAGATGCGTGCAGTATTGAGTCTGGGACGGAAGGCGATTGCCTAATCAAGGCTGCAAGCTTCGAATATTTAGAAGATCCTGCAAAGAAGATGATAGATGTTCCGTCCATGCCTCCTTTGGCGAATCATGATCCAGAATCGCTAAATACCACTGTATTTTCAGGTTAGGAAAGGTGGGGGATGCCTTATGTCTGAAGGTTTACTTAAATGGTTCAGTGATTGGTTCGGAAAAGATGCCGAGCCAGAAACAGATGCTGCCGTTCGTCCAGTCGCTGAAGAAGCACCGAATAACTCGGTGTCTTCTCGTGACGTGGCAGTGGCCGATGACGCTCAGGATATGCCGAGAGTGAATGTTAGCTGGCTTCTTGTGCAAGATTGGAGTCATCCATTTAAGCAAAAAGGGTATGTCAATATCTTGCACCAACTCACGCAGTTGGCGAATGCGAGAGCTGGGTATTTCCCGTTGGGGGGTAGCGGGCTATGGCATGGCGGAATTCACTTTGATAGTTGCACAGGGAGTGTTCTTGATCAAGGTAGCGTGTCATGCATAGCAGATGGTGAGGTGGTGGCGTACCTAATAGATATGGAAGCGTCAGAGACAGAATACGTAGTTAACAAAGCTGCCAAAAAGTGCCAGTTCTCTCGCAATTTTGTACTTGTCCGTCATCGGATGGAAGCGCCAGAAATTGACGGTAGCAAAGAATCCCCTCCCTCACTAATTTTCTATAGTCTGTACATGCATTTGCAGGATGGATCGAGCTATCGTGATAGCCCAAACCTTGATCGTCCAGCATTCTGGCAGGACAAGGGGGATTATATTGTCTCTCCGTCTGCGAAGGATAGAAGCAAAAAAGACTCGGCCGTGCTGGGCGCGAACGTGCGACATCAAGTGAGCAAGGGGATTGTAATAGATCACCTGCCTCAAGGTAGTCGCATACTGATCAGTGGAGAAGGTGATTATCGCAAGTTGGAAAACACCTCGGGTCCCGCCGGGCTGTTGGATGACAGTGGCTTGCGAGGTTATGTTCGATTCGATCAGTTGGATCCTCTTGAGTATGGTTTTCGTGCAAAAGACCAGCTAATAGTATATTCGCAGGCAGATGGTAAGGGTGAGCGGGAGAGCCTGAGGCTACCGAAGGACACGCAAATTAAGATTAGTGGTGAAGGCTCGCTGCGCAAGTTGGAGAGCGTTGCGCAGTATGTGTATTTTGGTTCTTTAAGGAGTCTTCTGGAGCCCTGTGCGTATAATGAAATAGTGGTGCTTGAGAAGCCGTCTCCTATAAAGGCAGGGGGCTTGATTGGGCATGTGGGTAAATACCAAGACTGTTCAGCAGCTGAGCCGGAGGCAAGGCTGCATTTAGAGGTATTTACTGCAGAGGATGTGAAAACGTTCATTGATAGCTGTCGTAAATGGAGCAAGGGTCTATCGCCGGATCTAAGAAACTGGCTGAAGTTTAAAAAGGGCACGGTGGTTGTAGCGCACCGAGAAGGCTTCAGTAAAAGCAATCCACCTGCTGAGGTCTCAGAACATTCGGTAAGTGACGCCGATCTGCTACTTCCCAAAGCCTCGCTGGATGGGTTGCCTCCAGTGCATAAGATTACTGTGCCCGCCACAGAGGGACGTAATGCCTGTAACTGGTACTACCTTGAAGATGTACTAAATGACGCATCAAACAAGATGCTGAAGGGTTGGGTAAAGGAAGAGGTAGGCGTCACACCCTGGGTAAGTGCGTGGGAATGGGACGGGTATGAAGTCATTACAGATTACACAACTCCTGCGGAACTGATGGCTGCGTCGTTCCGGTCAGAAAAGCGTCTTACGGAGGAGCAGTTCAAGCAATATGGGCCAATAGCAGATGAAGGCGACAAATCGAAAGTAAAGGTTCGCTTGCGTCAACTGATTGATCGAGACGGTGATGGGAAGGTCACTGCGAATGAACTGCGGTCGGCACTTCAAACGCCTTCAGGTGCCCAAAAGCTCTCGAAGCTGGTGGTCAATTACGAAAGTGAATGGTACTACGCGGCGCACAAGTGGGATGCTTTAGATGAGATATTTGGGCATTCGGGCTCGACTCCAAATGTCAATTGGTTGGCAGAGAAAGAGCGAATTAAACAATCAAGTTGGTGGCCTGAAGTGGCCGCGAAATTGTGGCTTCCTGCGGATGGGCGGGTCTATCATTTTAATCCTATGGGCCTGTTGGCAAATCTCGGGTTGGTTGATGATAACGATCTGAGGTGGCTAATGGTAAGGCGTGGGCAAGTAACCTTCGATGCTGAAGGCAACGACTATCCTGGTAATCGATATTTCAGCCGGATGCTGCACTGGCCAGGCGGAAAGTCTGGAGTGACGTTGGGTCGTGGATATGATATGAAGCACAGGACTGCTGATGATATTTTATTTGATCTCATTGCGGCTGGTATTGAGTATGAGGCAGCCAAAAGGTTTTCGGAGGGTGCCAAGCTTTTTGGGTCTAGTGCCGATGAATTTGTGAGAAGAAATAAAACTGCCTACGGTGCCCTTACGCTCCGGCAGCAATACTCACTATTCGAAGATATAGTTTATCCAGTTTATGAGGTGTCAGCAAAGAATCGATACAGGGTTCTTGCGGCGAAAATGAAGTCGGCTTCGCCTTCTTGGGAGGAACTTGATAGCAGGGTTAGAGATATCGCTGTTGATTTTACGTACCACCAGGGTAGTATCTTTGAATCTCAGTTTCCTTATATTATTTCTAATGATCGGCAGTCTCTTGCTAATTATATTATGGAGACCCCCAAGCTTAAGCAGTACGAGGGCGGGCGGCGTAGAGCGATTTATTTAAGAGGTAGAGATTAGTGAAGAATAGTTTTTCGATAAAATATTTATATCTCTCGTTGCTTCTTCAGGGTTCAATGCTGGGGGTGGCGTGGGGAGAGGGTAATGATTTTGAGGGGTGGGTGGGTGAGTATTCGCAGGAGAGCAGCCTGTGTACTGATCCAGGGGCTGGGCGTAATTGTCGCGATGATTTTAGAGATGTCCTGGTAATTGCTAAGGGTTCAAAAGGATATCGAGTGGAGTTAAGCAGTACTCAGTCAATGCAGCATATTTGCTCCTTTGTGCTTACGATGGTGCCGGATGGGAAAAGGTTAATTTATGAATCTGAATTGGGTGTTGTGTCTATTGATAGGCGCGGCGATGTATTGAGGATTTCATCTGGTGGAATTGACTCAACGGCATTTGGTTTGGGCTTCTGTGGCGCGCATGCTGATATCGATGGTTTGGAGTTTTCTTTTTTGGGTAGGATTAGATAGTGCGGCGGGTGCGGATTCTGGCGGCTCGCTATTAGGAGTGAAGGGCATGGTATTTTATAATTCATGGGCGTTATTTGCGGGATGAATCTCGTGGCATTGCAGTTTCAGGGGGTGGTTATGAAAGGGGTTGTTCGAGTCGGAGATAAAAATACAGCAGGAGGAGTGATTCTCAACGGCTCCAATTCTTTGCGATTTGGGGGTGTTGGAGTAGCTCGTGAGGGGGATGAAGTCGATTGCCCAATTCCTGGCCATGGGCGCACAGTGATAGCTGAAGGGCATTCCGCTTTCCGAGATAACGGTGTGCCAGTTGCCTTCGACGGACACCGTTGCGCGTGCGGGTGCCTTTTGATTTCGTCTATGCCTAACGCTGGTGCGAGATAGCCTATGGCAGTGGACCTTGATCGCATACCTGCTCAGGCTGATCGGCCGAGTAGCCCCAGGCTATGGCTCTGGCTGTGTTTGCTTCCGCTCTTCCTGCTTTTCGGATGCGCTGTTGTAGCCCTGTTTTCAGAGGTGGATCTGCGAGAACAAACAGCCGTTGTTTGGGGAGCTGCACTGGGTGTGTCACTCCTCGGATGGTGCCTGATATGTGGTCTGCGGGTGCTGTACCACTTGGCACGACAGCACAATGCCGATGGTTGGGACGCCGCTCGTGCAGCTGATCTTGAATCCACGCTCAGCCAGGGGCGACGTCATCAGCACGTATTGGCAATCAGTGTGTACACGGCCTTATACACGGAACCAGCGGATTCACTGGGACAGGTGGATGCTATTTTAAAAGGGACTAATGCCCTCAAGGCGCAACCGTCTAGATCTGCTGGGGGAACGGTGCGTCATTCCCGTTTGCCGGGCGATGTGAGCGAGAATCCCGAACGTGCGCTTCTGAGGATCCTGAAGAAGCTACTCAGCGACGTTGCGGTTCAGCTCGCGGAACTAGCTAATGAAGTCGAGCTTGCGTTGTCGCTGGAGATCGATAGTCCGCTGCGCGAAGACAGACTGGGTGAGGTCTGGCAGACGGCGTTAGCAGAGTCGGGTATTCGGCAAACCGTTACGCCTATTACCTGGAGGGGGCTGGAGGCGATTGATCAGTGGCTGGACCAACGCAGCGACGATCAAGCTCTGCTCTTGGTTGTCTCAGTGGTGGTAGCACCAGATGCCCCTCAAGGCACCGCCGAAACAGCGGTGGGGCTGTTGTTAGGCAACCCCGGGAGTCAACGTGCGTTACTCCCAGTGGCCAATCTGCATAGGCCGGAACAAGCTCATGGCGAGTCGGCTGGGGCATTGATCCGCGCAACTCAACTGGCACTGTCCTGGGCGTCTTTGCCAGCAAGTGGTGTCGAGCATATTTGGCGATCAGGTATCGGACAGAAGTACCACGCGTCAGTAACGACCCTGATGAGTGAGATTGAGTTGCCGCTGCGTGCTGATCGGAAAGTTCACGACTTGGACGCTTTACTTGGACATCCGGGAGCGGCAGCCCCGTGGGTGGCCGTCGCCCTGGCTGCGCAGACGGTTCAACGTGGTTGCGTACCACAACTAATTTTGAGTGGCGTGCGCTGCGCTGACGCGCTGCTGTGGGGAGCGGTACTGACACCCGTTCCGCCACCTATGACGTAGGGTTTTCATATGCAATTCAAGCGGGCGCGGTTACTGATTGTTGTGCTTTCCTTTGCACTACTGATTCTTGTGCTGGCGGGAGTGGCACTTTGGCTTTATCCCTCAGGTTTGAACTTCGCGTTCGGTAGCGTTCAAGGGTGGGATCTGTCAGTAGTATTGCCTGGGATCGCTTTTCTGATTGTGCTGGTTACTGTTGGGGGCTTGGTGCTTGCCCGTCGCTTCGGTGCTTCCAGTTACCGCCATCTCACCGAGGGCAGTGCTCAGCCAGTAGCAGAGATCCGATCCAAAGCCTTGCATGCATTCTACGGCGCGGCTGCAGACAGCCGTCCCTTGAGTCGAATGTATCTTCGCCAACAGTACGGTTGGTTCTGGTCGAGAAGAGTACAGGTGCTGCTGGTGGTCGGCGAGCCTGCCCAAGTCAATGCCATTGTCCCTGGTCTGATTGAACGACAGTGGCTGTCGGGACGGGCAGTTGTGCTTCTTTATGGTGGCAGTCCCCTTTCTAAACCAGACACAACGCTGCTCGACAAATGGCAACAGCAGTTTCGCTGGCGCGGCATTGATGGTGTCGTTTGGGCGCTAAGCGAACGCCAGCTCGACGATGCTGCTTCCATGAGTGCAAGCACTCATCATCTGCAGGAGATGAGCCGTTATCTAGGCAGGCAATTGCCTGTGCATGTTTGGCAAATCTGTGAAAGCCACTGGGACGAGTCGGAGCGTGGCATTGAGGCGGTCGGTGGCTTGCTTCCTACCCGACGATCCGTAGCTCACTTGAAGGGGCATTTAGGCGCCCTGCAGCGCTCTCTGCGCGAACAAGGTTTGGCGCAGATGCAGGTCCAGATAGCGCACGACTTTCTTCTGCGGCTTGCGCGTGACCTGCAGGTTGACGGTGCTGCACGATGGTATCGCCTGATTGAGTCTCTCTCAGGAAGGGGCTCCCGAGGCATCCAGGTCCGTGGCGTGTGGTTCAGCTTGCCAGCTCATAGGTCTGGATCTGTGCCGGCAATCGAACACCACTGGCCCGAAGACCCAGCATGGTCCGGGATCCTCAACGATCGCTCCGCCCGAGCCCGCCGACTGGGTTGGCACCCAGCCAGAGTCGCCTACGTTTCTGCGCTGGGCCTGGCTTCCATCTGGGGCATCGGCTTGGTGTTGTCCTTTGCCAGCAACCGTGCCGAGGTCGGTCAGATCGCGGCGGCCTACAGCGCGTTGCAGCAGCCTGTAGCAGGCACCGACACTAAACAGGCACTGGGCGAGATGGTGCGTGAACTCTCCCGCCTGGACTACCGATCAGAACACGGCGCACCGTGGTACCAGCGCTTTGGCCTGAACCGGTCGCAAGACCTGCGTGAAGCGGTGTGGCCGCTCTATACGCAGGCCAATAGCCAGCTGCTCCGCGACCCCGCCGTTTCGGAACTGGAAAAACGGCTCAAAGCGTTGGTCAACTTACCTCCGGCGAGTCCCCAGCGCGCCAAGCGGGCCCAGCTGACGTACAACTGCCTCAAAGCCTATCTGATGCTGGCGCGCCCGGAAAAAGCCGATGCGGCTTTCTTGGCCGAGACCTTGGGCGCTGCCGAACCGGCACTGTGGACGTTCTACGGCCAGCATCTGCCCGATCACCCGGATTGGGCGATCAAGGCCGACCCCAGGTTGATCGCCCAAACGCGTCACGTGCTGCTGCGCGAACTGGGCCAGCGAAACGCCGAAAGCAGCCTGTATCAGCAGGTCCTCGACACCGCGGCGAACCACTACCCGGCGTTGGGCTTGCAGCAGATGGTCGGCGACACCGATGCAACCGCCTTGTTCGCCAGTGCTGCACAAGTCCCCGGTGTGTTCACCCGCCAAGCGTGGGAAGGGCGGGTACGTGCAGCCATTGAAGAGGCGGCGCAGGCGCGCCGCGAAGAGATCGACTGGGTGCTCAGCGACAACCCCAACGACATTGCCAAGGAGCTGAGCCCCGACGAACTCAGAGAGCGGTTGACCACACGCTACTTCCAGGATTACAGCAGTGCCTGGCTGGGCTTCCTCAACAGCCTGCGCTGGCAGCAGAGCCATGGCCTGAGCGATGTGATTGCACAGTTGACGCTGATGAGCGATGTGCGTCAGTCGCCATTTATCGCCCTGATGAACACGTTGAGTTACCAGGGCCAGGCAGGCGTTCGTGGCCAGGCCTTGGCCGATTCCCTGATTGAATCCGCACAGAAGTTGGTGGGGCAAAAAGCAGCGCCGATAGTCGATCAACTTCCCCAAACACCAAACGGCCCGCTCGACAGCACCTTTGGCCCCTTGATGGCGTTGCTGGGAAAGGAGGCGGAAGGGCGATCGGGCGATGACCGTTTGAGCCTGCAAACCTTCCTCACGCGGGTCACCGGCGTGCGCTTGAAGCTGCAGCAGGTGGTCAATGCGCCCGATCCTGAAGCAATGATCCAGGCCTTGGCGCAGACGGTATTCCAAGGTAAAAGCGTGGACCTGACCGATACCCAGGCCTATGGCAACCTGATCGCCGCCAGCCTGGGCGCCGACTGGGGCGCGGCTGCCAATACGCTCTTCGTGCAGCCGCTGGATCAGGCCTGGCAACAGATTCTGCAGCCGTCGTCGGCAGGCCTCAACAGGGCGTGGCAGCGCTCGATCGTCGACGAGTGGCAGGGTGCTTTCAGCGGCCGGTATCCCTTCGCGGCCACCAGCAGTGGCGCCTCGTTGCCCATGCTGGGGCAGATGATCCGCGCCGACTCCGGGCGGATCGAACAGTTTCTGGCCCAGCAGCTCACGGGGCTTCTACGAAAAGAAGGTAGCCGCTGGGTGGCAGACCCGCGGCAAAGCCAGGGGCTGCGTTTCAACCCGGACTTTCTGACAGCGATCAATCAGCTCAGTCGTCTGGCCGATGTGTTGTACACCGATGGCGGTATGGGCTTGAGCTTCGAGCTGCAAGGCAAACCTGTGCGTGATGTGGTGCAGACCACGTTCGTGCTCAATGGTGAAAAGCACCATTACTTCAACCAGCGAGAAAGCTGGCAACGCTTTCACTGGCCCGGGCAGGGTGACCACCCCGGCATCAGCCTTACGTGGAGCAGTGTCTACACCGGCGAACGTCTCTTTGCGGACTACCAGGGCACCTGGGGACTGATTCGTCTGCTGGAGCAGGCCAATGTCACGGCGTTGGACGACGGCGATAGCCGCTTCCGGGTCGTGTTGGATGCGCCAGATGGTTTGCGCCTCACTTGGCACTTGCGCACCGAGTTGGGGGAAGGCCCGCTTGCGCTGCTCAAATTGCGAGGGTTCAGCTTGCCGCGAGAGATCTTTCTGGTCGATGGCCGTGACACGCCGCAGTACGCGCAGAATGGGGGCATCTAATGAGTCTGAAAAGCCTGATCGAAAGCTGTTTACCCGGTTGCGAGCCACTGGCTGTGGCGCGCGAGCACAGCGAGTGCTGGAAAACCTGGTTGACCCCCATCCGTGATGACGCGCCCGTAGGCGAGGATCCGGTTTATGACGACGACTTCCAGCGTATGCGCGAGGAGGTCAACAAGCTTTCCGGGGCGGATGTGGAGCTGGTGGCGCAGCTGGGGCAGAAGCTGTTCCAGCACTCGTGTAAAGACCTTCGCGTTGCCACTTACTACCTCTGGGCACGCTTGCACCGGGACGGAGAGGCAGGCTTGGCGGATGGCTTGAACTTGTTGGCAGCGTTAATGGAACGTTATGCCGACGGCATCCTGCCTGTGCGTGGCAACAGCCGCAAGATGGCCTTGGAGTGGCTTGCCGGCAGCAGGGTCCTGGCAAGCCTGTCGCTGTACCCACAGGTGGTCAAGGCTGAAACCGAGCGAACGGTGGCTGCTTTGGTATGGTTGGAGCACGGCTTCAGCCATTGGCCTGAAGACCAACGGCCAGGACTGGACGCGTTGTACGGTGCCCTCACTGCCCGACTCGCTGTGTCGGGAGGTGTCGATGCAATCGTCCCTCAGACTGGCAGTGATTCACCCGTAGACAGTAGGACGGCAGGCCCGAGCCCAACACCCATAAAGTCGGGCCGAGATCTGCTGGACAGTGGTCGAGGGCTAGCCAGCTATTTACGTGATCAACCCGAAGGGTGGTTGGCAGCGCATAGGCTGATGAAGAGCTTGCGTTGGGACACCGTGCATCAGATACCGCCGCAAAATGCCCAGGGGATTACCCGCCTGGCGCCGCCTCGCGGCGAGTATCGCGCTCAGCTCAAGCGCTTGCACTTGCAGCAAAGCTGGAACGAGCTGATTGATCAGGTTGAGCAAATGTATGCCGAAGGCGTCAACCACTTCTGGTTGGATTTGCAATGGTATCTCCATCAGGCCCTGAGCAAATCAGCTGAACCCTCCAAGAGCTGGGCGGATGTGGTCAAACACGATCTGGGCATGCTGCTGCAACGCCTGCCGGGCGTGGAGTTACTGTGTTGGAGCGATGGCTCGCCATTCGCCGATGAAGCCACGCGTGAGTGGATCAACCAGCAGGTCAGCGGTAATCGCCCAGAACAATGGCTGCCCACAGCGGCCCCCGCATCGTCGGCGGCTGCATGCGAAATATTCGCCTTGGAGCCCGAGGCACTGGCGCAAGCGGATGCTGATGGCGTGGAGCACGCGCTGGCGTGGCTGGCGAGCCGTCCAGACGTGCAGACCGGGCGGCAACGTTGGTTACTGCGTTTGCTGATGGCGCGAGTGGCCGAACAGTGCGGCAAGGCCGAGCTGGCCATTCATTTGTTCACTGAGCTGGACGCTGCCGCGCAACGCCACACATTTGCCGACTGGGAGCCCGACCTGCTCTTCGAGGTCAAGGCGCGTTTACTCAAGCTGCTGCGTTTGAAGGCCCAGCGCAACGACGCAGACCGACCTGCGCTGGCGCGGCAAATGGAACACCAGTTGGCAGCACTCGTATCCATTGACCCGGTACGCGCTGCAATCCTGTGCAGTTAATTCACTTTGATCAGGAATCTGTTTTGACTACGGACAACCTAACCCTGCGTTACTTCGACGCTGAAATGCGCTACTTGCGGGAAGCAGGTAAGGAGTTTGCCCAAGCTTTCCCGGATCGGGCGGCGCAGCTCAACCTGGATAAACCCGGCGCTGAAGATCCCTATGTGGAGCGCTTGTTCGAAGGCTTTGCGTTCTTGATGGGGCGTCTGCGTGAGAAATTGGACGATGACCTGCCTGAGCTGACGGAGGGGCTGGTCAGCCTGCTGTGGCCGCATTACCTGCGTACCATCCCATCGCTGGCCATCGCCGAGCTGATGCCAGATGTCAATCAGATGAAGGGCAGCGAGGAGGTCGCAAGAGGCTTTCAGGTGCTGTCACAGCCGGTGGGGCAGCACCGTACCCGCTGCCGCTACTCCACCACGCAGGATTTGACGCTACGGCCGCTCAATCTGGAAACCGTGCGACTTGACCATGAGCCCGATGGACGTGCAGTTCTACGCCTACGCTTCGCGCGTGGAGCACTGGCCGACTGGGATCAACTCGATCTTGCGCACATTCCCTTGTATCTGAATGCCGACGCGGCGCTTGCCAGTGTGTTGCACCAGGCGCTGACATTGAACGTGCAGGCGCTGCATGTGCGCTTGCCAGGCGCGGCGCAGCGCAAGGCATTTGCGGGGCAATTCAAGCCAAAGGGGTTTGCGGACGATGATCGCCTTTGGCCTAAAGGCGACAGCGCCTTCAGCGGTTATCAGTTGTTGCTGGAGTACTTTACGTTCCGCGAGAAGTTCATGTTCGTGACGCTCTGCGGCCTGGAATCGCTCGTGCTGCCTGCGCACGCGCCGTGGTTCGAGCTTGAAGTAGTACTCAGTGAGCCCTGGTCGCATACGTTTACGCCGACGCAAGAGCACATTCGTTTGCACGCGGTCCCCGTGATCAACTTATTTGCACTAGAGGCCGATCCAGTCATCTTGGACCCGTTGCAGAATGAATACTTGCTTCGCCCAATGCGCTTGCAGGACGGTCATACAGAGATCTACTCGGTAGACAAGGTTTCTGGAGCGAAAGACAGCGTTCGTCAGGATTACGTGCCGTTCAGCAGCTTTCGTCACAAAGGGGGGATGCTTCGCGATGAGGCCCCTGAGCGCTATTTTCATACCCGCCTGAGACGCGGCGCCAATGGTCTTCATGACACTTGGCTGATTCTTGGCGGGGAGGGCTTTGACAAGGATGTATTGCTCAATCGCAAAAGCCTGTCGTTGCGCCTGACCGGTACCAATGGCCAGCTGCCGCGCAAAGCATTGCGCAGTACGTTGCTCGACGCTGCGGCGCAGTCCACACAGGCAGGCTTGCGAGTCCGCAACCTGACCGCGCCGACCCTACCGTGCTACCCGCCGAATCGCGATCGTTTTCACTGGCGCGTGCTCAGTCACCTGGGGTCGAATTTTCTACCGATGCTCAACAGTGCAGAAGTACTGCGTGGCACGTTGGCCTTGTACGAGTGGACAGGTAGCGAAACGAACCGCCGCCGCTTGGAGGCCATTGTTGACGTCAAGCATCACTTGATTCAGCGATTTGAAAAAGGCTTCTTGCTGCGAGGTGTGGATATCGAAGTGACGGTCGATAGCAATGGCTTTTCAGGCGAGGGGGATATCTGCCTGTTTGGTGAAATGCTCAGCCGGTTCTTCGCTCTGTATGCGGACATTCATTTGTGCACTCAACTGACGATGATTTTGCAGCCGACGGGGAGGTGCCTGCGATGGAACGAACATCACAGTCAGCGTATTCCCGGTTGAAGGCCGAGGGCATTGTGCATGTGTTGGCTGAACAGGTGTCGACGGCTAACGTCTACCGCTTCTGCCAGGTGCTGGAGCAGGTGTTGGCTGAACAACCACCGTTGGGCAGCACTGCACATCCCAGCGATGACAGGGTCAGGTTCCGGCCAGACCCTGGAATGGGATTTCCAGCAGGCGAGTTGAAGGCCATTGAAATCGACGAGTCTGCTCCACACCGACCGCTGACAGTGCGAACCCGGCTGCTGGGTTTGTATGGCGTCGACTCTCCTTTGCCCACGGCCTATCTGGACGATATCGCCCTGCGACGCGAAGGCCATGAGGCGCTGGAGCACTTCCTCGATATCTTCAACCATCGAATATTCACCCAGTTCTACCGGATCTGGCGCAAGTACTCCTACCCGGCAACGTTCGAACCGGGCGGGCGCGATGCCACTTCACAGTGTTTATTGGGCTTGATCGGGTTGGGCATTCCCGGTACGGCAGAGCGTATCGCCACACCGATGTCACGTTTTCTGGCCCTGCTTAGCGTCATGCGTCTACCCACGCGCAACGTGGAGGGGATTGGTGCGTTGGTGAAGTTGCTGGCGCCACACACGGATACGCATGTGACCGGGCATTGGCCGCAGAGCGTTGTGCTTGAGCAGCCCGCCAGCCTTGCACCAGAGCGTCCGGTGACTTTGGGCCAGGGCATGCCGTTGGGTGCTGTCGGGCACGACGCGAACAGCCAGCTGCGCCTGCGGCTGTATACCGAGGACCAGGATGAAGCGCGTGAGTGGCTTCCTGGTGGCCGGCTGATAGCCGATTTGTGGGTGTTGCTTGAGGTGTACCTGGGATGGCGTTGCACAGCGCTGCTACAGCTCTCAATTCCACGCGAGATGGTGCCGGCTCCTGTACTAGGACGCACTCGGTCGATGCTTGGCATGACCGCTGTATTGAAGCGGGCAGAGGGCGTACTCGCATCGGCTCAAGACGACACGATCACGATTAACCTGGGCCGATATCAAGGTCTGCAGCCGAACCCTTGCAGGAAGGAGGTACAGCATGTGGCGTACCGTTTTTAAATGCTTCACGGCATCGACACTTGTTGCAGTACTGAGTGGGTGTGGCTTTGCACAAAAGGTTGCAGACGGTACGGCGTCTACTGCCCAAGCGATCTTCTACAAGCAAGTAAAGACGCTGCATCTGGATCTCAACGGCCGGTCAGCGATAAATACCGATGTCGAAGAGATGAGCGGATTGTCGGTGCCGGTGCTGGTGCGGGTCTACCAGTTGAAGGACAGCAAGGCGTTGGAGAACGCCACCTATGACGAACTGGTAAGTCAAGGTGAGCGAGTGCTTCGCGATGATCTGCTCGATGAGCGCGTGGTGGTGATAAAGCCCGGCGAGGCGGCGCAGCTGAGTACACCTCTACAAGGCGACGCTCGGTATGTTGCTGTGGTTGCGCTGTTCCGAAGTCCAGACGTTATCGAAAATACGTGGCGCGTTGTCTTGCAGCGTGACGACCTCGAACCGGATCAGGCCAGAGTGCTGGAATTGGGCGATAACCGACTGACGCTTCAACATCGTGCGGAGGGCTGACTGCATGCCTGAGACCAGTCCTTCTCTTTACGAAATCCTGTTGCAGAACTTTTGCGGTGAGCTAGCGCTGGACCAGGTGAATGAAGATGACCAGCTGACCCTCTCGGTGCTGGACAACATTCAGCGCATTCTCAACAGCCGTGCAGGATCACTCTCGCATCTGCCCGACTATGGCTTGCCGGACATGGGCACAGTGCTGCAAGGGCTACCGGCTTCAGCACATGGCTTGATGAACGACATCGCCCGCACGTTGCGCCGCTATGAGCCCCGGCTGGCGCAGGTGAGCGTTCAGCTGATACCTCAGTCTCGCCCTGGCCATCTTGACTATGCCCTTGACGTGGTCATCAAGGGCGGCGGCAGGGCGTCCTTTGGGACCACACTCGGCGCCGAAGGCAGGGTTGTGGTGCGTCACCTCAAGCAGGAAGGCTACCTTCCCGTGCAATGGAACTGACAGGGGGCCAGATGACGGCACTTTTTGGGATGCGTGTTCGCTTGGGTGGGGATCCAGGCAACTTCGATGAGTTCAAGGTGTTGCACGGTGAGCTGGCCAAGCTCACGCACCCCGCCTGTCCCGATGTGGACTGGGCAAAAGTTGAGGGGTTGTCTTTGCGACTCTTCGAGCTGAACGGGATTGAGCTGCAGACGGCGGTGGCGTTCGTACTGGCGCGTAGCTACCGCACGGGTGTGACGGGCTTGACCGAGGGTGTGGCGCTGCTCGCTACACTGAGCGATGAGTGGCCGCGCGTATGGCCAGTGCAGACGTCAGCTCGCATCGATCTCATTGCATGGCTGTTTACTCAGTTGCATCCCTTGGTTCGCATGGTGGCGTGGGGCAGGTCGAGTTCGGCGGGGTTGAGCGAACTGATTGTCGAGTTGAACCGCCTGGAGCACCGCTTGGAACGCCTTGGCCATGCACCTTTGGTTGCGCTGCAGGTCTTCCGAAACCAACTGGCCAGCCTCCTGCAGCGTATGCCAGGAGGCCGGGTGGCGGCGATGCCGCTTCCTCTGCAATCCTGGGCGACGATTGCTGAGCCATCCATCACGCCTCAAATGGCTGCTGCCGTTTCTGCCCCTTCGACCTACACATTTGTAGTCGAGCCTCCGGCGCAGAAGCGTGTCGTGTTGCCGTGGTTGCTGCTGCTGATGGTCACTATTGCATGCTTGGGGTGGTTAGGTTGGCAAGAGTGGTCATCCAGGCAAGCCAAAGAACCCCCTACGTCCGATCCAATCCAACTCGACAGCTTGAACCTGTTCGATCCTGGCAGTGCCGAACTCAAGCCGGGTTCAACCAAGCTGCTGGTCAATGCACTGGTTGGAATCAAGGCCCAGCCTGGCTGGTTGATCGTTATCTCCGGGCATGCGGATGCGCGAGGCGATGCAGCCAAGAATCTCGATCTTTCTCGTGCCCGCGCCTCCGCTGTTCGCGACTGGATGCAGCGTATGGGCGATATCCCGGACAGTTGCTTTGCTGTCCAAGGTGTCGCGGCCAGTCAACCGGTCAGCAGCAACGACACCGTGAATGGTCGCGCAGAAAATCGTCGGGTGGACATTCGATTGGTACCTCAGGGAGATGCATGTGGCGAGCTGGAGGCCGTAGGGCGTTCGTTTCGGGGAAGAGAGGCTGCGTGATGGCGTACCTGCAAGGCGATGTAATGCTGAACTGCGCCAATGTGCGCATTGCTGACATCGCTGCCCCGAGTCTGCTGAACAAGAAGCGTAAGGCTAAGGGCAAGCCGCTGTTCTTCAACAACCACTTACTTAGGTTGAGGCGCCTCGAAGCGGTTCGCACGCTGCGGGAGATCTTCACGCTTCTCCTGAGGGCATCTGCGTCGCGGGGGGGGGGGGGCAGCTGTACGTGGGTTGACAGACCGGCGGTAAAATCACGAAAAACTCCGGCGCACGCAAGCGTGCCCACACGCACAGCCACCATAAAACTGAGACTGTCTGTGGGATTTACCGTCCCAGCCTGTCAAAGCTGTATCGTTGATGAGCAACGACATGCCGAGACTGGAGCGCAGCTACAGTGGACGCGACGGAAAAAAGCGCAGTGCGAGTATGTTTGGGAAATGGGCTACAAGGACGAGGGAAAATCTGATTTCCTGGTGTTTCCAGCGCTCAAGATGTGGGTGTTTTGATCGGTCTATGTCAGCCTATGGCGGGCAGCAATCCAATGCTCTGTAATCAGTATGGGCCACATCGCCGGAAAGCCGGCACGGCCGACACCTATCCAGAAACCGGGGTTTTCTATGGGAGAACGGAGAACCCTGTGATAATGGGCGCAATTACAAGGGCCATGTCATGCTGACCATCTCCAATAACGTGCATCTACCGGATGCCGAAATCGAACTGACATACATCCGCGCGCAGGGCGCGGGTGGGCAGAACGTCAACAAGGTGTCCAGCGCCGTGCACCTGCGCTTCGACATCCCGGCCTCATCGTTGCCCGAGTTCTACAAAGAGCGGCTGCTGGCGTTGCGCGACAGTCGCATCACCGGCGAGGGCGTGTTGATCATCAAGGGCCAGCAGTACCGCACCCAGGAGCAGAACCGTGCTGACGCACTGGCGCGTCTTGCCGAGTTGATAACCACAGCCGGCAAGACCGAGAAGAAACGCCGCCCCACCAAGCCGACCCTCGGCTCGAAGACCCGCCGCCTGGAAGGCAAAGCCAGGCGGAGCAATGTCAAGGCGGGTCGGGGCAAGGTGGAGTTCTAGTCCTGGGATTACCTACATCACCTGCGGCGAAGTTCTGCAGCAAACTGCGACGCCTTGAGTTGCAACTGCGCAGGCCCGCCCCAGAACGCGCCGTGGCGCACGATCACCCGTTCATGCAGCGCTGCCGCCACCGCAGCGGCAGCATTCGGGGCTTTGAACAGCACAAAACTCGCTTCGTTGCCTACCTTCAGCCCATAGCCCTTTTTACCCATCACCCCGGCACTGGCTTCGGTCGCCATGTGCAGCGCTACCCGCAGTTCCTCGTCAGTGTTGAAGCCCGAGCGATAGCTGACCAACATGGCCCGTTGCAGCATGTCGCCATTGCCGTAGGGCCACCAGGCGTCCTGGATGTTGTCGTTGCCGGTGAACACTCGCACACCGCCTGCGCGCAGGCGCAGCACGGGCGGGAAAGCGTGCTCGCCCGGGGCGTTGGTCATGATCGACACGCCTGCACCGGCCAGCACTTCGGCGGTGCGGTCCACCACGCTGTCGACAACATCACCCAGGCCATAGGCATGGCTCACCACCACCAAACCTTGCATGCCCAGTGCCTGGGTACGCGCGGCGATGCGTTCGAGCTGGGCTATGCAGATGTCACCTGGCTCGTGCAGGTGGATATCTACCTTCACCCCGTGCCGGTCGGCGATGCCGAAAACAATGTCCAGCTGCGCTTCGGCGTCACCGTCCAGGGTGGTCGGGTCGATACCGCCCACCACCTGCACACCTTCGCGTACGGCAGCCTCCATTACTTCGGCGGTGCCGGGGCAGGTCACCACGCCGGCCTGGGGGAAAGCCACCAGCTCGATGTCGATCAGGTCTTTCCACTTCTCGCGGGCTTCGAGGATGGCGCGCAGATTGGCAAGGCCGGTGGTGGCGTCCACATCCACATGGCAGCGCATGGCCAGGGTGCCGAAGGCGGCGGCCTGACGAATCAGGGCATCGGCGCGTTCGACAATAGGCGGGGCGCTGGCGAGCTCGCGCTTTTCCACCGCCAGCCGTTCACGCAGGGAGGCCACGCTCTGGTGCGGGCGCCAACGGTCGCCGACGAAACTCTTGTCCAGGTGAATGTGGCCATCGACGAACCCAGGCAACGCCAGCAGCCCTTCAAGGTCGATGGTTTCGCGGGCCGGCTCACTGGCGCGCTGCGGGCCGATATGGGTGATGCGCCCGTTCTTTACGGCAATGTGCAGGGGCAGGCCATCGGCGTCGATGGCATTGATGAACTCACGGTCATTCATGGTCGGGCCTTTTTCCCAGGCTTGAGTGATGACACACGGTAGGCAGGATCCGCACACGTCACAAATTAATTATCAGGATCGATTGCAGTGCATTTCTGGATGCAGGCAGGGCTAGGGGTAATGCCTGTCAGTTAGCGTTATCAGGGCTGCTACGCAGCCAATCGCCGGCAAGCCGGCCACACAGATACCATGCAGTTCTTGAGGTCTGCACTGTGCCTGTGGGAGCTGGCTTGCCGGCGATGGGCCGCAAAGCGGCCCCAAATCGATATTCAGCCCGCAGTGGTTGACGAGCGAACATCGGCACAGGGAAGGGCAGTGCTACTGCAGCGTCGGCGGCTTCATCTCCAGGGGCATCCCTGCCAGCGTAGCCTCCATCCCCGCAATTTTTCGCGTAAGCCGTTGCGCCTCCTCATCTTTGCCCTGTGCTTTCAGAAGATCCCGCTCTTTGCGTAATGCGAGCAGGCATTTTTGCAGACCCAGGCCAGAAGTATTGAACTGGTCCATGTTTCCCTCATGCTGAAGGCTTCCGTGCCGTTGTAGGAAAAATGGACCCTAGCAGTTCGATATTGCTGCGGAAACTGAGGTTTCATACAGCAGGTACTCGGCACCAAGATGCGGCCTACAGTAAGGGGGAAAACTTCCTACAAATTAATTTAGAGGCTGTTTCTATTCGTGTAGATCAGGCTTGCGTCTGATGCCCGTAATTGCTGAGCCTGTGATGACCTGACCGTTGAAAGAGGCATCATGCTGCTGGCAGGCTGGCCAGCTATGCACTGAAACTTAAAGTTGCAATTGTATGCCGGTGTCGACAAGTCAAACGCGCTCTTGTGACCTCCCACGACCACTGCCACATGGTGAGCACGCTTGGCTGGATGCGTGGCCGATCGCATCTGATACGCCTTTTTTCATCAAACCTGAATCTGTATCCGTATCAGCGCTGCGCCGATAATGCTTTTCATCCCTGCTATCACATTGAAGAGGTTCTGATGGGCAAGCTCGCGCTATTTCTGGGTGGTTTTCTTCTGCTCACCCTTTTGGTAGGCCTACTGGGCACCATCCCTCCAGGCTGACAAAACTCCCCCCTCCGGCCCGCCTCTTTTGCCAGGGGGCCAGCGTCGTGCCGTTGCGGCAGTGGTCCTTGGTATACCGTTAGACTGGCGGTAGCTGCAAGTCGTTCTCAAGTGAAAAGGCCTCGTGTACTCTCCCGCTCGCGTCATAATGAGTCGCGGCAGTGGGCCGGCCTTTTACCTTGGAGTCGATATATAGATGGAATGCAAGAAGGACCCTTCAGCGCTGCTGGAGTGGCGTAGCCGCTTCCTGACCGCAGGCATTCTCGAAGAAAATGAATACGACCAGGCGTTGCGCAGTGCCGATGCGCTTGAGCAATCAGGCGTGATCAGTGCGGTTGAGTGGATCGAGCTGGTCAAGGCGGCGAATGCAGCGCTACTGCGCGTGCGATAAGTCCTTCTTTACGCGGGGAAATCTGTCCACAAAAAACGTGGGTAGGTCTGTGGATAAAATGCTGTAAGCCAAGCCGTTTGCGGCTTCTGTTGAATTGAGCAGAATTTGAACAGATGTCAGCGAGCCTGCCGGTTGCCCCC
This sequence comes from Pseudomonas sp. BNK-15, assembly GCF_047456105.1. Classification (NCBI taxonomy): domain Bacteria; kingdom Pseudomonadati; phylum Pseudomonadota; class Gammaproteobacteria; order Pseudomonadales; family Pseudomonadaceae; genus Pseudomonas; species Pseudomonas sp. BNK-15. The sequence goes on along the minus strand of NZ_CP179898.1, from coordinate 5,554,639 downwards.
ATTGCCCGCCTGGCGCAGGGCCAGCAGCAGCTCACGGACCCGCGCTGGCAACTCGCCGGCAGGATAGACAGCGTGCATTTGCGGGTCTTGGCCGGTACTGGATGTCAGTCGGTAATCTGCGCAAACACGCACCAGCCGGCCGGCACTGACTTGTGCCTCGCCCACCCAGTCGGCCAGACGGGCAATGCCGGCACCGGCCAGTGTACTGTGGTAGACCGCATCGCCTGAGCTCAGTCGCAGCCTTGGATGGGGGCGCAGGCTGGTGATTCGGTCACCTTGGCAAAAGTGCCAGGCCTTGAGAATGCGCGGGGCGGTATGCAGGATCAGCGAATGGTCAGCCAGGTCCTCTGGCCGCTTGGGAATGCCATGGCGCGCCAGGTAGTCCGGGCTGGCGTACAGATGGCGCTGGTAGCGCCACAGTGGGTAACCGATCAGCTCGCTTGATTGTGGAAACGCACCGCGGACCACGAAATCGAGCTTGCCCAGCAAAGGGTCAAGCGCCTCGTCACGGTAGTGGACGTCCAGCGTTACCTGGGGGTGGCGGCGGGAAAACGCCGCCAGCACACCGGGCAGCACATGTTCGCCAAGCAATTGCGGCACGCCGAAGCGGATCCAGCCCTGTGCGCTGCCACTGAGTGCGGCCAATTCATCGGCGGCATCACGTTGCACATCGAGCAAGCGTTCGGCGTGGGGCAATAACCGCTCGCCGGCTTCGGTGAGGGTCACCGCATTGGCATTGCGGTTGAGCAGCTTGCACCCGCTGTTGTCTTCCAAAGCCTGTACTGCCCGCGTCACGGCGCTGGGCGAGCGGCCCAGGGCGCGGGCGGCGGCGACGAAGCTGCGTTTGTGCGCGACGCTGACGAAGGCCTGGATTTCGCGCAGCATGTCCAATGCCATGAAGGTCTCCTGGTTGCAGTTTTTGCAATATGGCATTTCAACACAGGCGCGCCGATTTGATTAGCCTTGCGGTCTGCTTTCACTGCCTGGAACCGCGCCATGATGGATATCGCCGTACTCTCCCTGTTCGCTTTTGCCGCCGGCCTGATCGATGCTGCGGTAGGAGGTGGTGGGCTCATTCAGATCCCGGCGCTGTTCAACGTATTGCCCACGGCGCAACCTGCGGCCTTGCTTGGCAGCAACAAACTGGCATCGGTGTGCGGTACGGCTTTCGCGGCGCGCTCGTTCATTCGCAAGGTCACCCTGGACTGGGGGTTGATCGTGCCGGCGGCGCTCAGTGCGTTCATCATGTCGTTTGCAGGGGCGGCCACGGTGTCGCTGGTGCCGCCCAGCGTGATGCGCCCGGCAGTGCTGGTGCTGATCGTGCTGATGGCGATCTACACCTTTTGCAAGAAGGATTTCGGCACCTTGCACGCGCCGGCGAAGATCGGCCGCAAGGAGCAATGCCTGGCGGTACTGATCGGTGGCGCCATTGGCTTCTACGACGGCCTGTTCGGGCCAGGAACCGGCAGCTTCCTGATCTTCCTGTTCATTCGCTTTTTCGCGTTGGACTTCCTGCACGCCTCGGCCTCTGCCAAGGTGGTCAACATCGCCACCAACCTCGCGGCGCTGGTGTTCTTCGTGCCATCGGGCAATGTGCTTTATGCCATTGCCTTGCCCATGGCCGCATGCAACGTGCTTGGGGCGCTGACCGGGACCTGGCTGGCCGTGCGCAAGGGCGCAGCCTTTGTGCGCGGGCTGTTCCTGGTCTTGCTGTGCGTGCTGATCGCCAAGTTGTCCTGGGATTTGCTGATGGGGTGAGTCAAATTACCCGGCGCCCTGTGCCTCTGCCAGTTCGACACGGTTGCGGCCGTGGGCCTTGGCGCGGTACAGCGCCTGGTCCGCACGGGCCAACAGTTCGTCCAGACCCGGCGCCGGTTCATGCCCGGCGCAGCCGTCCAGGCCGATGCTGACGGTGATCTGCAGGCGCTCGTCGCCCTGCGCCAGGTGTAGGTCCTGGACCGCTCTGCGCAAGCGCTCAGCGGTGAAGTTGGCCCGGTCTGGCGCGAGGCCCGGCAGCAGGATTACAAACTCTTCACCGCCCATACGCGCCAGCAGCTCGCCTTCATGCAACTGGTCTTGCAGGGTGTGGGCGAACTGGCGCAGCACCTGGTCGCCTACGGCGTGGCCATGGCGATCGTTGATCGACTTGAAATGGTCGATGTCGAGCATCATCAAGGTCAGCGGCAATGCCTGGGCATGTTGCTGGCGGCTGTCGAGCAGGGCATTGGCGCGGCGGGTGAAGGCGCTGCGGGTCAGTGCTCCGGTCAGGTGATCGATGGTGGCCTGATGCGCCAGGCGCGCCAGCAGGCTACGGTTGGCCTGGCTGACGCAAGAAACCACCAGCGGCCCGAGCACCAGCATGGCGATGCCCAGGCGGGCCGACATCAATGTGGTGACCCCAAGCTCGCTTTGCGGCACGCTGAAATGCATCAGGTTCTGCGCCACCGCAACGATCAGCGTACTGCCGGTAGTCAGTGTCAGCAATGAAACCAGAAACGGTGAGTAGGTCCACGCGCACCACAGCAGTGCTGCGATCGGGAAGGCAATGGCCCCCGGCCCGCCGAAGGCGATACTGAAGACCAGCGAGGCCAGCAGCACCAGCAAGGGGGGCAGGCTTACGGCCTGGGCTCTACTGCGTACCAGCGCGCGCGCCGATGGCGCCGTCAGCAGCACCGGCAGCACCAGCACTGCGGTCGAGAACTGCTCGCTGAACCACGCCAGCCAGGTGGTGCGCAGCGATTGCTCGAACCACGGGGCAGCCACCACGCAGGCCATGCAAGCCGCCACCATGGCACCGGCCGCGCAGGCACCGAATACGCTGAGCACTCCCTGCGGGCTGCGCATGCGCCTGTGCAGGCGCGGTAAGCGTGACAGCAAGAGCCACACCGTCACCACTACGCTCAGGTTGCACAGGTTGAGCCACAGCGCCGAGCGCCAGGCGCTGCCGCAAGCCAGGTCGGCGGCGATCATGGCCAGCCAGGCCAGGGTGAAACTCACCGGGGTGGCGTGGCGCGGGTAGCGCAACAGCACACCGGCCAGCACTGCATTGACGGGCCAGAACAGGGACAAGGATTCGATTGGCCGTGCCAGGATGCCGCCCAGGGTCAGGGCGAAGGTCAGGCCGAACACGGCGAAATAGGGCAACAAGCGCGACTGGGCTGGAAAAACCATAGGCTCGACCGACAAGCGGAGACGAAATCCAGGACAACGGCTGTGGGCACCTGGGGCAATAACACCCCAGTTTGTTTGCGCAGGCCACTCAATGTCAATCTGCCGAGATCGCGCAGGATAATGGCCAATATCCTCTGGCGTCATAAACCGTGGAACCATGGCACCATCAGTACCGTCACCAGCATCACCAGCACTGTGAAGGGCACGCCCACCTTGACGAAGTCGGCAAAGCGGTACTGGCCCGGGCCGAGCACCAAGGTATTCACCGGTGAGGAAACCGGGGTCATGAACGCCGCGGATGCCGCCAAGGCCACAGTCATGGCGAACGGATAGGGCGAAAGGCCCAACTGTGTTGCCGTGCTGATGGCAACGGGCGCCATCAGTACGGCGGTGGCGGTGTTGGAGATGAACAGGCCGATCACCGCTGTGACCGTGAACAGGCAGGCGAGCATGGCGATCGGCCCGGCGCCGCCCAGCAGGCTGACCAGCCCGCCCACTGCCAGGTCGATACCCCCGGTCTGCTGCAGCGCCTGGGCGAAGGGCAGCATGCCGACGATCAATATCAGGCTTGGCCAGTGAACGGCGCGGTAGGCGCTGTTCATGTCGATGCAGCGCCCGGCCCCCATCAGCAGGCAGCCGATCAACGCGGCGATCACATTGGGTACCACGCCGCTGACCATCAGCCCGACCATCACCGCCAGGCTGATCAGGGCATAGGGTGCCCGGGTACGGGCCGGTGCCACTTGGTCGATCTCGGCAGGCAAGCTCAGTACCAGGAAGTCCTTTGGCTGGCTTTGCAGCTGGCGTACCGCCTTCCAGGGGCCGACGACCAGCAGCGTGTCGCCAAGGCGCAGCGGTTCTTCCACCAGTCGCTCGTCGATCGCCGCCTGCTCACGGCGCAAGCCAACCACGTTGAGGCCGTAGCGGGTACGAAAGGCAAGGTCCAGGATGCTTTTGCCGATCAGTTGCGAGCCGTGGGGCAGGGACACTTCGGCCATGCCCAACTCCTGGGACTGGTCGATGAAATAAGCGGCCTTGAAATGAAGAGGTTCCAGTTGCATGGTTTGACACAGGCTGCGCAGGTCATCGCGATTGGCGAACAGGTCGAGCAGCAGCACGTCACCCTGCTGCAGGACGGTGCTCGAATCGGCGGCGATCACCCGCGTGGTGAACTTGTGCTGGCGCTCGATACCGATCACGTTGGCGCCATGCCGGGTGCGCAGCTCAAGCTCCCCGAGGGTATGGCCGATCAACGGCGATTGCGCCCGAATACGTAGCCGCCGCTCCCGGCCGTTGAGCTTGTAGTCCAGTACCAGGTCGAGCAGGGTGCGGCGGCTCTCCACCCGGCCGTCCTTGCGTACTTCGCCGTTGAGCCAGTGGCGTGTCAGCAGCATGTAGCCAATCCCCAGCACCAGCACCACCAGGCCGAACGGCGTGAAACTGAAGAAGCTGAAACCTTGCTCGCCTTGGCGTACCAGTTCGCTGTGCACCACCACGTTGGGTGGTGTGGCCACCAGGCTGAGCATGCCACTGATCAGGCCGGCGAAGCTCAGCGGCATCATCAGGCGGCTTGGCGAAATCTGCAGGCGTGCAGCGATGCTCAGCACCACCGGGATGAAGATCGCGACCACGCCCGTCGAACTCATCACCGAGCCCAGCCCGGCCACTGACACCATCAGCAACACCAGCAGGCGCGCCTCGCTGTTGCCTGCCCGGTCGCTCATCCATTCGCCGATGCGATAAGCGATGCCGGTACGCACCAGCCCTTCGCCGATCACGAACAAGGCAGCAATCAATACCACGTTGGGGTCGCTGAAGCCGGCCAGGGCCTGCTCCACGGTGAGGATGCCCGACAGTGGCAGGGCGAGAATCACCAGCAGCGCGACGACGTCCATGCGTGGTCGGTTGATGACAAAGAGCATGATGACGACAGCCAGCAGGCCGAGGACCCAGAGCAGTTCCTGGTTCATGGGGCGGGGGTGTTCCTTCACTCAAGGGGGCACGAAAGACAGTAGCAGTCAGTGTGGCAGCTTGTGGTGAAGAGGGTGTTGATGAGGGTCAGCGGGGAGAGGGTTTGCCTTGTTAAGGCAGCGGGAGACTGGGTGATCGATGCAGGAGCCGGCAAGCCGGCCCCTGCAGAGGCTGCGCTGAATCAGTGACGGTGGCGGCGGTGCTTCTTGCCGTTGTTGTCACCCAGGTGGTTGCCAATCGCACCACCTGCCGCGCCGCCCAGGCCGGCGCCGATGGTCGAGCCGGTCGAGCCGCCGACCTTGCCGCCCAACAGCGAACCGCCTGCCGAGCCCAGGCCACCGCCGATGGCGGCTTCGGTGCGGTTGCCCTTGCGCGCAGCCACCGCGCTGCCTGCGGCACCGCCAAGGCCTGCGCCGACAGCTGCACCAGTGCTGCCGCCGAGCTGTTGGCCGACAACATTACCCAGGACGCCACCCAGGCCACCGCCGATGGCGGCGGTACCGTCACCGGCGAAAGCGCCTTGGCACAGCAGCAGGCCAAGGGCAAGGGAAGGCAAAGTCAGACGCATGATAGGGAGCCTCGAAGAATCATCAGGTTAAGAGTGGATTGCAAAGACGTGTCAGCGGTAGCCGCGGTCACGGTAGCGGCGATCGTCATCGTCGCGGTCATGCCGGTGATGGTGGCGGTGATCACGGTCGCCATCGCGCCATCCGCCATCGTCATCGTGGTAGCGATGATGGTGGCAGCCGGCAACCAACAGAAAAGCGGCGATCAGAGAAAGGCTTGCAAGGCGGGTCATCACGATATAGGTCCTTGATCCGCATAGGTTTACGGGACACTTGCTGAGACTGTGATCGATCCGTTTGGTTTCCTGGGCGGTCAATTTTTTGCCGCGGTGACGACGAGTGGCGTACCTGCCGGCTGCTGTTCTGTCCCGCTCGGTCATGGCTCGACTGCGGCTGGGCGCTTAGACTTGGCACAGGCCGCAACGAAGACGGCCATCTGCCACACGGTGAATCATGATGATCGCCCATACACCCACGCTGTTCGCCGCCGTTGCACTGGTCGCGACCATCCTGGCGTTCTGCCTGTTGCTGGTCGGCCAGTCCAATCGCCAAGACAACCTCTGGCTTACCGCTTGCGGTTTGCTCGCCCACGCGTTGGCCTACGTTTGCTACACCGTTTATGGGCACGCCCCGCTGTGGCTCAGCTATGGGGTGGGCAACAGCCTGCTATCACTGGCCCTGGCCTTCTATTCGGCCAGCCTGTTTCGCGTGCGCGAGCAGGCTGTGCCGTGGCGGCAGGTCTTCATCATTCCCGCCTGCATGCTGGTGGGCCTGATGCTGCTGCTCGACACCGTGGAGCCGCGCATGCTGCTGGCGACGCTGGTGCTGATGCTGCAGTGCACGTTGATCCTGTACTGGGTGCGGCGCCACGTCGAACGGCCGGGCAGGGCGCACCTGTTGCTGCAGATTGGCGCCCTTGTCAGCCTGGTCGGGCTGGGCATGCGTGCGCTTGCAGTGGTCAATGGCACGGCCGTGGAAATGCGCTACGACACCAGCAACCTCAAGCAGAGCATTTCCGTCGCCATCGGTACGGTAACGGTGATGATGTACTCCATCGGCCTGGTGCTGATGGCCAAGGAGCGCAGCGAATCACGCCTTAAGCACCTGGCCTTGCGCGATGTGCTGACGGGCACCTACAACCGGCGGGCGATTCTGGAGCGCTTTGCCTGCGAGCTGGACCGCGCCCGTGGCGAACGCAGCAGCTTGGCCGTGGCGATGATCGACCTCGACCATTTCAAGCGTATCAATGACCTGTATGGGCACTTGGCCGGTGACGAGGTGTTGTGCCATTGCGTGCGTCAGTTGGAGCAGCGCCTGCGCAACGGCGACAGTCTTGGCCGCTATGGGGGGAGGAGTTTCTGCTGCTGTTGCCACGCACCGATCGTGACGGCGCGATGGCAGCCTTGCAGGGCCTGAGGGAGGCCATTGCCCTCAGCCCGGCGCACTTTGCCGGTGACCAGATCACGCTGCGCTTCAGCGTGGGGCTGTGGTGCGGCGTGCCTGGCCCGCACGACACTACCGCGAGCCTGCTCGCCCAGGCTGACGCGGCGCTGTATCAGGCCAAGGCAGCCGGGCGCAACACGGTGCACATGGCGGCGTTGACCGCTGCCGGTTGAGTCAGGACGCCGGGTGGATGGCCAGCACAACGCCATTGGTGATCTGCACCAGTACATAGTGGTCGCCCATGCGTACCCAGTGGCTTTCTTTCTCCGGTGCTGGCAGGCCCTTGGCCTTCCAGTCGGTCAAGGCTTCGTCGTCGCGTTTGTACTGGTCGGGGGCCTTGTCGCCCACTTTGAGTTCGCGGTTGTGAGTTTCTGGTGCGGTAACGCTCTCTTCAGCCGAGGGTGCGGCTGACGCCATCATTGGCAGGCAGGGCAGGGCGGCGAGTAGCAGTGAAGGCAAAAGACGAGGTACTTTCATGACAATCTCCTGTTGGCGGCATGCCTTATCTGCGACAACAGCCCCCGTGTGACAATTCACTCGCAATGCTGCGCAGTGCTAGAGTCGCTTTCTTTTTTGCCCCGAGGATGGAACATGCGAGCAATTCTGCCGATGGCTGCGGCGCTGGTATTGGTCGGTTGCGCTTCTGCAGCCATGGATACGGCCCGTGGCGGCAAGCCGACTGCACAGCTCGATTCGCAAAAGGCGCCGGAGCTGGTGGCCCAATGCATCCAGTTCAGCTGGCAGAAAGAGGATGTGTTCGGGGATGACGCTAGCGGCTATCTGGAGTCGCGCAAGCAAGGTGGGCTGACGGTGTATACCCGCGAAGCGGAATCGTTCGTGGATGTCTACCCGCAGGCGGGTGGCACGCGGGTGGATTACTACGCGCAGAAGAACGACGGTGTGGCGTTGCAGCGGCGGGCGGCGGCGGCCACCTGCCTGTAACGCTTGGAGCTATTGGGGGCTTTGCCGGCGCCTCGCTGGCAAGCCCGCCAAGGGGCCGGGGACCGTAACCTAAACAACAAGGACGTACAATCATGGACCGATCGCATCAACTCAACCGCGCCAGCTGGGATGAGCGCGCGCCGCTGCATGCCGCCTCGAAGGACTACGAGGTCGAGCTGCTGGTCCAGCAGCCCGCGCACCTTTCCGAGACCGTACGCTTCGACTTGCCACGCCTTGGCGATATTCGAGGCCTGCGCACAGCTCATCTGCAATGCCATATCGGCACCGACACCTTGTCGCTGGCGCGGTTGGGCGCGCTGGTCTGCGGCCTGGACTATTCGGCAGCTTCGCTGATGCAGGCGCGGCGCCTTGCCGGGCGTTGCAATACGGCCATCGACTACGTAGAAGCCGATGTCTATCAGGCCGATCAGGCACTGCAGGCAAGCACCTTCGACCTGGTCTACACCGGTATCGGTGCATTGTGCTGGCTACCGCGCATCGAGCCTTGGGCCCGTGCAGTGGCGGCCTTGCTCAAACCTGGCGGACGGCTGTTTCTGCGCGATGGGCACCCGATGCTGATGGCCGTCAATGAAGACCACCAGGACCGGCTGCAACTGGAGTATCCCTACTTCGAACAAGAAGCACCGACGGTTTGGCACAGCGACCAGACCTACGTCGACAGCGATCAACGCCTCACCCAGACCGAAACCCATGAGTGGAACCACGGCCTGGGCGAAGTCATCAGTGCCTTGCTGGCGCAAGGGCTGCAACTGGCGGCCTTGGTCGAGCACCAGAGCATCCCCTGGGAGGCGTTACCCGGGCAGATGGACAAAGGCGCCGACGGCGAATGGCGCCTGCGCCTGGCGCCCGAGCGCTTGCCGCTGAGTTACACCCTGCAGGCGATCAAGGCCTGATCAGGACAGGTAACCACCGTCGACATTGAGTGCGGTGCCGGTGGTGTAGCTGGAGGCATCGCTGGCCAGGTACAGCACGGCGCCGGCCATTTCCTTGGGGTCGGCCACGCGTTTGAGTGGGATCTGCTGCAGTGCGGCGTTGAGGATTGCATCGTTTTTCACCAGCGCCGACGCGAATTTGGTGTCGGTCAGGCCCGGCAGCAAGGCATTGCAGCGGATGCCGAATTGCGCGCATTCCTTGGCGAAGACCTTGGTCATGTTGATCACCGCTGCCTTGGTCACCGAGTAGATACCTTGGAAGTGGCCCGGTGAAACCCCATTGATCGACGCCACGTTGATGATGCTGCCAGCGCCGTTTTCACGCATCAGCTTGCCGGCTTCGACCGACATGAAGAAATAGCCGCGGATATTGACGTCGACGGTCTTCTGGAACGCACCTGCGTCGGTATCCAGCACATTGCAGAACTGCGGGTTGGTGGCGGCGTTGTTGACCAGCACGTCCAGGCGCCCGAACTGTTCGCGGATACTGGCGAACACCTGCTGGATCTGTTCCAGTTCACCGATGTGGCAGGCCACTGCAGTGGCCTTGCCGCCTGCGGCGATGATCGCATTGGCCACCTGCTGACAGCCCTCCAGCTTGCGGCTGGAAACGATCACATGGGCGCCTTGCTGGGCCAGCAGGTGCGCGATGGCTTCGCCAATGCCACGGCTGGCGCCGGAGACGAAAGCGATCTTGCCATCGAGGTCGAACAGGTGGGTCTTGGACATGCTGTTTTCCTTGTTGTCTGTCGTCAGAGCGTGGACTTGGCCATTACCTGCAAGCTCATCTGCTCCAGCAGCCGGTTCATGTGGATGAACTGGGCGAAGCGCTTGTCCTGGGTCTGGCCGTGGTAGAAGCGGTAGTAGATCTGCTGCACGATGCCCGCCAGGCGGAACAGGCCATAGCAATAGTAGTAATCGAAGTTGTCCAGGCGTATGCCCGCACGCTCGGCGTAGTAATCGACGAACTGGCGGCGGGTCAGCATGCCGGGGGCATTGCTCGGCTGGCGTCGCATCAATTGCACCGGCGCCGGGTCGCCTGCCTCGATCCAGTAGGCCAGGCTGTTGCCCAGGTCCATCAGTGGGTCGCCGATCGTGGCCATCTCCCAGTCCAGCACGCCAATGATGCGCATGGGGTTTTCAGCATCGAGGATCACGTTATCGAAGCGGTAGTCGTTGTGCACGATGCCTGGGCGAGGGTGGTCGGCCGGCATCTTTTCACGCAGCCAGGCAATGACCTGCTCCCAGCGCGGCGCATCGGGTGTCAGGGCCTTTTCGTAGCGGCCGGTCCAGCCTTCGATCTGGCGCTGCACGTAGCCTTCAGGCTTGCCCAGGTCGGCGAGGCCGCAGCTTTGGTAGTCGACCTGGTGCAGCTCTACCAAGCGGTCAATGAAGCTTTTGCACAGGGCCTCGGTACGGGTGGCATCCAGGTTCAGTTCGGCGGGAATGTCCGAACGCAGGATGATGCCGTTTACCCGCTCCATTACATAGAACTCGCCGCCGATCAGGGTTTCATCGGTGCAGTGGGTGTAGGCCTTGGGGCAGTAAGGGAAGCCGCTGTTGAGCTGGTTGAGGATGCGGAACTCACGGCCCATGTCGTGGGCCGACTTGGCTTTCTGGCCAAAAGGCGGGCGCCGCAGCACGAACTCACGGTCTGGGTAAGCGACCAGGTAGGTCAGGTTGGAGGCCCCCCCGGGGAACTGGCTGATGCGCGGTGCGCCTTCAAGGCCCGCGATATTGGCCTTGAGGTAAGGGTCGATGACGGCCGCGTCGAGTTCTTCGCCGGGGCGTACCTGGGTGGACTGGTCGGTGAGCGTCATGCGTTTACCTTATTATCGATCGCAAGGATTATTGGCTAATCTAATGGCCTCGATGCGCTGGTACAAGCGTGCCAGGTGCCATATAGGTTTGGGTGTTGCCGGCCGATCACTGCACCGAATGCACACTGGCGGGCAAAAAAAAACCGAAGCCGGTCAGGCTTCGGTTTTCGTCTCGCGCGGTGCGCCCATCACTCAGGAAGGGAACAGCTCGCTGAGCTTCATCGACAGCATCATGTCGCCTTCAACGCGCAGCTTGCCGCCCATGAACGCCTGCATGCCGTCGGTCTCGCCACTGACGATGCCTTTGAGGGTTTCGCTGTCCATGACCAGGGTGCAGTTGGCGTCCGGGTTCTCGCCTTCCTGCAGGTCGCAGGTACCGTCCTTGACGATCAGGGCGTATTTCTTGCCTTCGTCGGTGATGTCGAAGCCGAACACCAGGTCAAGGCCTTCGGCTGCAGACGGATTGAACTTCTCTTGCATCTTTTTCACGGCATCAGCTACGGAGGTCATGGCGCATTCCTTATTGAGTGATTTCACGTCCCTAACAGGGACACAACAGGCCGGGCTCACCTATAGGTAATGAGCTCCGGCACCTTCAACAACTGCACATGGGCCTGGTTGTTGAAGGAAGCCAGTGCCACGTCACGGCCGCGGAACTTCAGCTGGCTGAGCGACGTGTTGATGATCTGCCAGTTCAGCGCGAAGGCCTGGCTGGGGGTAATTCCGGTAGTCAGGTGAAGCAGGGCGGCAATGGTGCCGCCCGAGGTGAACACCGCGATATTGTCGCCGCTGCCAGCGCTGTCCAGCACACGTTGCAAACCACCCTGGACTCGCGTGGTGAACGCCTGCCAGGTTTCCAGGCCGTCGTCGGCATGTTCGCCGGCGTGCCAGCGCTGTACCATCAGGGCGAACAGACGCTGGAATTCGCTGCGGTTCTGCGCGCCATTGCGCAGGATGTGCAGGGCCTGCGGCTCTTCGGTCAGCAGGCCGGGCAGCAGGGCACGGATAACACCGTCGGCATCGAACTCATTGAACGCAGGGTCGGTCTCAATGGCGGGCACTGCGCAGCCATTACCCTGCAGTGCCTGCAGTGCCAGCCGCGCAGTGTCTTGCTGGCGGCGCAGGTCACCCGCCACGCATCGGTCCAGGCGCAGGTCCAGCCGGGCGAGGTGTTCACCCAGTGCCTGGCTTTGCCGCACACCCACCGGCGACAGGACGTCATAGTCGTCGGCACCGAATGAGGCTTGGCCATGTCGGATGAGGTAGAGATTGCCCACGAAGGTATCCGGCCGTTTGAAGGTTGCTGCGAGGTTAGGATGCGCCACACGGGCTGTCAACGAAAAAACATACAAGCGTTTGAAAAGGTCGTTTGAACTGTGTTGCCAGCGTTTACCGCAGCTGGCAGCGCCACGGGCGCACCGGTATGCTTGCTACAGTTTCGCGCCGTACAGGCGCAGGTTCATAAGGAGTCAACGTGGAGTTTCTTGCCGAATACGCAAGCTTTCTCGCTAAAACCGCCACCCTGGTGATTGCCATCCTGGTGGTGCTGTCTGCCATCGCCGGCTTGCGCGGCAAGGGGCGGCGCAAGGCTGGCGGGCAGTTGCAGGTCACCCGTCTCAACGAGTTCTATAAAGAGCTGCGCGAGCGGCTGGAATCCGGCCTGCTCGACAAGGCCCAGCTCAAAGCCCTGCGCAAGCAGCAGGCCAAAGCGGAAAAACAGCAGAAAAAAGGTAAGGCCGAAGAGAAGGGCCGGGTGTTCGTGCTCGACTTCGATGGCGACATCAAGGCGTCCGCCACCGAAAGCCTGCGCAACGAAATCACGGCACTGCTGACCCTCGCCACGCCACATGACGAAGTGGTGCTGCGCCTGGAAAGCGGTGGTGGCCTGGTGCACAGCTACGGCCTTGCGGCCTCGCAACTGGCGCGTATCCGCCAGGCCGGCATCCCGCTGACCGTGTGCATCGACAAGGTGGCCGCCAGCGGTGGTTACATGATGGCTTGTATCGGCGAGAAAATCGTCAGCGCGCCGTTTGCCGTGCTCGGTTCGATCGGCGTGGTAGCGCAGTTGCCGAACGTCAACCGTCTGCTGAAAAAGCACAATATCGATTTCGAAGTGCTGACTGCCGGCGAGTACAAGCGCACCCTGACCGTGTTCGGCGAGAACACCGAGAAGGGGCGCGAGAAGTTCCAGGAAGACCTGGACATCACCCACCAGCTGTTCAAGGACTTTGTCGCCCGCTACCGCCCGCAGTTGCACATCGACGAAGTAGCCACCGGCGAAGTCTGGCTGGGTGTTGCCGCGCTAAACCGCAAGCTGGTGGACCAGTTGCAGACCAGCGACGAGTACCTCAGCGAGCGTGCTCGCAACGCCAACCTGTTCCATGTGCACTATGCCGAACGCAAAAGCTTGCAGGAGCGAATCGGCATGGCGGCGAGCGGTGCGGTGGAGAACGCCGTGGTGGGGCTGTGGAGCAAACTTGGCCGCTTGCGCTAACACCTTGAACCCCTTGAATATTTTTTCTGTTCAGGGGGTTGCAAGGTTGGCGGAATGCAGACATAATGGCGCCCATCGAAACGCAGCAAACTTTGAAAAAGGTTCTACGTTTCAAGGAGATAGAAGCGCAAGCAACTAGATCCGAACTTTGAGGCCGAGTAGCAAAGTGGTTATGCTCCGGATTGCAAATCCGTCTACGCCGGTTCGATTCCGACCTCGGCCTCCACATTCGAAAGCCCCGCAGATTAACGTCTGCGGGGTTTTTCTTTGGACGCAAGAAAAGACCGAAGTCCCAAAACTAATTGATGCCAGTCCCAAAACTTCATCATTTTGAAGGCTTGGCGATGGCGCCGACGCGCCGGTAAACGCGTTCGGTGATTCCCTCTTTCGAGTGCCCAAGCAGCACGCTGGCTTCGCTCAGGTCGTTGATCTCCGACGCCGCCTTCGGCCGGATGTCGCGGAACTGGAACTGGGCGATTCGATTGGCCAAGTCGGGCTTCTTCTCGGCCTCGGCCTTGACCCTGGCATCCTCTCGGGCGTCTGCCCATCGGTTGCGCAGCATCGGCCAGCTCATGCGCTTGCCGTGCTCATTGACGATGAAGAACGGCGACAGGTGCTCGCTGGTCCTGCGCATGATTCGCTCGAGCAGTTGGCCCAGGCTGTTCTTCACCCCGTCCATCTCCAAGACGATCCTCAGTCGCTTGCCGGTTTTACCTTGGCTTACCAGCAGGTAGATCCCCTCCATATCGTCCTTTCGCATGGACAGCACGTCCGACGGCCGTTGGCCAGTCAGGTACGCGAGGTCCATCGCATCCTTCAGCTCCGGTGGAGCCTCCTCATACACCGCCTGCCAAACTGTTTCGTTGGCGTAGAAGTCGCGAGGTTTCTCCTTGTTCTTTCTCACGCCCAGGCACGGGTTGTCCCGGGTGGTGAGCCCCCATTCCCTGGCCGTGTTGAATACGTGAGAGAGCAGGGCGATTTCCCTGTTCGCCCTGGTCTTCGCCGACCGCGAGTCGCGGTACTGGGCGATCATCGCTGGCGTGATGGCGTCAATCGGCGCCGAGTCGAACACGGCGCGCAACTGCTTGAGCTCGTAGATGTTGTCTTTTTGGGTCCTGGCGGCCTTGCCCGGGATGATCTTTAGCAGGTACTCGTCGAAAATTCCCCTCATAGTGGTCAGTTCCTTCGGCACCGACTTGGCCTCCAGTTCCGCCCACTTCAACTTGGCCTTCACCAGGTCATTGCCGAGAAAGATATCCTTGCCAGACTTGTCTCTGTAGTACAGGGCCTCCCACACCTTGCCATTAGCTTTTTGTCTCTTGCGGCGATACATGCCTGGTGGCAGGTCGCGATTTTCAGTCTTCCTTGGGCGCATTTCACTTCACTCGGGAAAAATCAGGGGTCCAGGCGGGCGCTGGTGGAGGGGCGGCAGCGACCGGCACGGTGTCAATCACCACGCCGCTGAGCTTCTGGCGGGCGTACTGGCGGCCAACCAGTGGCCGGCCGCCGCGGCTCTCGACAAAGTGCCAGCCTTTTTCTGTGAGCCAACGGCGCTGCCACGCCCGGGGTTTGTAGCCGGTGATCGCCACCAGCTCTTCGTCCAAAAGGATTTCGGTTTCCATGGGATGGTCTCCACGCCGCCGGTGGCGGCAGGTTGGTGGTCAGGCCGTGGCCAGTGCGATGGTCTGTTCGAACCGTGACGCCAACTCAGCGTTGACCTCGGCTTTGGCCAGGCTGTCAGCAGTGCCCTTTGCCCTGTGCAGGGTTTCGTACTTGCGCAACTGGGCGGCGGCTGCGGTCAGGTCGGCCAGAAGCAGGGGCGCCGCGGCGATCAGCTTTGCGTTGGCCCGGCGCAGGTCCCGGCTGAGTTCCGCAGGGCCGATCTCGGTGAAGGTCACGCAGTCGCCGCAGTCAGCGATCATCCAGCCGTCAGAGGGGAGTGCTTTCACGCCATCGCCGCTGTCAGCGCCGAGACCGGTGAAAACCTCGGTTTCGTTCAGGACTTCCCATGGGCCGGGCGTGTGTTTGTGTTTCGTCATGGCAATAGCTCTCCATGCCCGCGCATGTCGGCGGGCTTGAGTAGTAGGGGGATGGGTCAGGCTGAAGCGTGGCGCTTCATGAAGGTGATCCAGTGCGTCTTTTCGCGCTTGCCGGACTTGTGGCCAAACAGGGGTTTTTCATCCGTCAGGGCCAAAAGCTCGCTGACCAGTACCTGAGTTTCGTTCCACTTGAAGATCAAGATGCCCTCGGGTTCAAGTACTCGAAAGCACTCGGCGAAGCCCTGACGGATGTCTTCGCGCCAGTCGCTGGTGAGCACCCCGTACTTGGCGCGCATCCAGCTGTCCACGCCGGCCCGGGTGAGGTGAGGTGGGTCGAATACGACTAGGCGGAAGGTTGAGGCCTCGAATGGCAGCCGGCGAAAGTCCATCAGCACATCGGGCTCAACTTTCAGCACCCGTCCGTCGCAGAGCAGGTGCTCCTCGTCGCGGATGTCGCCGAAGAGGGCGCGCTGATCCTGCTTGTCGAACCACATCATTCGGCTGGCGCTGCAGGGGTCGAGCACTTTGGCTGCAGCGCTCATGACAGCAGCTCCTTGGGCACCTGGACGGTATCGCCGAGCTTGGCGAGGACGAGGGTGCGGCAGAAGGCAACCAATGCGGTTGGCCCGTAGAGCCAGATGCCGGCGGCTGCTGGGCCGGCGCTGTACCGGCAACTGCTGTCCTCCAGGTGCGGGTTGTGATGGATGCTGCCGAGGTGTTTGTCGATCAGCGGGCCGCCGGTACTCCAATCAGTGGACGGTTGCCACTTGCGGCGCGTTTTGTCATGGAAATCTGGGCGACCATCCCGCTTAACCACGAACGGATCACACCAGACCACGTTATTCCGCCCTCTCACTGCTCCGGGCAACTCCAGTTCGCGCCCATCTGCAATGCCTGTGGCCCAGTCCAGAGCAAGGCCAGTCAGGTTGGATACCCTCACTTCGATCAGGTCGGTCATGCGTGCCTCCGCTCGGGATTACCATACTGGTCGTACTCCGGGCGTTCTGGCGGGTATGCCTCAGCGGTCAGCGCCTGGTCGATGGCGGCGCGCAGGTTCTCGTTAGAGTTCTCGCCGAGCACCCGCGCACATGGCTTGCCCATGTAATGGCCGACGATCTCAATGCCGATCGTGTAGTCGCCGTCCATGCCATTCGAGTGACTCTCGAAACGAACATCCCAGCAGCATGACTCCAGCGCGTTCAATCGCTCGCGGTCGCGGCGCAATTCCTCCAGCTCTGCGCTGGAAACGATGGTGAAGTGTTTTTTCCTCCTGCTCACAGCTGATACCTCTCATCAATCCAGCGCCCAGGCGCCAGAGCGGGTGTAGGTTCGGGTTGGTTTTCGTGCGGGGAGAGCTGGCGCTCGTTGCCGGCCTGCAGCTGGCTGTCGGGGATGCAGCTGATGCCGACCCCGTTTAGCAGGTAACAGGTGACGCGGCGCTGGCTGTCGTGC
This sequence comes from Pseudomonas sp. BNK-15, assembly GCF_047456105.1. NCBI lineage: Bacteria > Pseudomonadati > Pseudomonadota > Gammaproteobacteria > Pseudomonadales > Pseudomonadaceae > Pseudomonas > Pseudomonas sp. BNK-15. Next base: position 5,537,788 of record NZ_CP179898.1, on the reverse strand, counting down.
TGCACGTCGATGACGTTCTCGGTTGCGCTGGTGCCGGTGGCCAGCAGCAGGAGGCAGAGGGCGAGGCGGGTCATGGCGTCACCACTCGACGACCCCACCAGCATGATGGCCCGTCGTCTGTGTCGTAGATGGCCAGGCAGAACCAGCCATCACCATCTGGCTTACTGGGATCCCAGTAGCTGCAATCGGGGTCGCCAGACTCGAAGTAGCGTTCCGCGATGTCCTCCGGTGCGTCGGTTTCGAGATCGACTCGGACCACCTCAAGTCCCTGCTGGGCGACCCAATCCTTGCTTTTCTCGACGTCGCCCTCGTCGAAGTCGGGCAGGTCAGGGTGCTGAAACATGCCGTATTCGTCACGGCGCACCACTGCTGACCTGATCAGGCCTTGGCGGTCGAGGCGTTCGATCTCTGCGAGTATCAGCGCACCAGCCTTCACCAGGTCGCGGCGCCGATCAGCGCTTGGCTTGAATGCTCCCGGCGCCCACGGCCAATCGGTGCTCATGGTGCCAGGCTGACCTGCCAGCCGTGCGTAGACGCTTGCCGCCCTGGCCAGTTCGCCGCTGGTGTAGCCGTCATCGCGATACAGCGAATAGCCTTCGTCGCTGACCTGCCGCTGGCGCTCGAGCACGACATCCTGCGCCCCACGGTTGAGGGTGATTCCACTTTTCTCGGGCATGACGATTCCTTGGCCGCTCCTGCGACCGGCTTGTGCTTAAATTGGCGAGGTTTGTGAAATGGATCTTTCGGTTAAGGAGAACGCTATGTTTGCTATTGGTATCGCGCTGCTTGCTGTCGGGCTGGGCACTTCGAACCCCGGTCTTTGGATACCGGGCGCTGCCCTCATGGCTGCTGGGGCAGTGAAGCGTGTCCGCAGCTGATCCGTTGGCCGCCATATCGCGGCAGTGAATAGAGGGGAGAGGGGTTACAGCTGGGTGGAGTACAAATGTGCTCTTTGTGGTCCGAGGCTTACTCGCCCTGGCTGACCAGTGCGTTCAGTCGCTGGAAGGAGGTGCCGGGGATGCCGTGGGCGCGCTCGTCTGGTGGCACGTCCTCGTCGCGCAGGTCGTACCGCTTGAGCAGGTCGATCAGCTGGCGCTGGTCATGGATGGCCTGGATGCAAGGGCGGCCCGGTAGATCGTCTGGCTTCTCGAAGCAGATCCGGTCATAGCCATTGCCGCCGACATGCCAGGCGATCGGTGCGCTCGGCTCTGCACTGGCGGATAGGGCGTCAGCGATTCGGCGGAGCTCGTAGGCTGCATCCTTCAGCCTGGCGTCTGCGGCGTCGACAGCCTTGTCCACTCGGGCCCTGGTCATTTTCTTGTCTTCGTCCTGCAGGTCTTGCAGGGCGAATAACGGTGCGCTGATTAGGTGAGCCGCCATGCGGATAAGGTCGCCAGACTTGTCGCGCAGCAGCGCATCTCGCTCGGCCAGCTTGTCGCTCAGCTCCTCGATGGCGGCCAGGTTCTTGATGCCATGGCTCCGCGAGTAGAAACGATCGAGCTTGGCGCTAAGGTCGTCGCGCTCCTCCCGCATGTAGCCAAGCTCTACCCGCAGCCGATCAACCTCAGCGGCACCGGTCATCGGCCCCAGATCAACAATCGGTAGCCCAGTATTTGCCGCATCCCTCTCTGCCTCTTCTTTGGTCCACCAGATGGCAGTACCAACCATCCAGGCTATCGGCTCGGGGTGGGGCTGCGGGGATGGCTCCTGTCCAGCGATTTGCGCGACTCCAATCCGCAGGTGCTGGCGAGCTTGGGCATGCGCCATTTCGTGGGGTGTGGCTTCACGAACCGAGTAGGGCAGGCCTCCATCAATTTTCCTGAACACCCAGCCGTAATGGCTGAGGTTCTTGTCCATCTGGATCAGGTGCAGGCCGTCGTCGCAGGCTATCCAGCCGTCGGCGTCGTTGGATCGGTTTTCTGTGGGCATCGGAAGTTCCTTGTCGCAAGGTTGGTGCAAGAGTTAAATTATTAGCTCAAACAATATTTAATCCGGAGCGTGGTCAGTCAGTCATGTGGAACCTAAAGTTGGCTTTAAGCGGCGGAGTTTTTTTAGCAGGTATTGTTTTGGCATTTAGTGCCGGGTTCGATGGTCGTTATTGGGGGGCTGCAGGCTGCTTTGCAGCAGGCCTCGCATTAGCGTTCACAATTCTCCTCTATGATGGCTATGTTAGCCCGGAGTTCGGGATTGCTTCAGTCTGTGCAGTAGCACTAACATTGTTTTCGATCCTTGAAACCTTTACATCCAGCCACTTGGTTAATAGACAGGAAGGAGCCGCTCAAGCTGAGTTTGTTTCACACCTTTTGCAGCTAGAGGGCGGGTCCGCTCATCTGAATGCCACGGAGAGAAAGCTCGTGACTGAGGCTTTAAGGTCCTGCGTAACACAGGGCTGGCGAGATGGGTTAGATTTGACAATAAGCGCTCAGAAGGCTTTGTACTTTGGTCCAGCTTTAACGCTTGCTGATGAGGCTAATGCTGCATTCCAAGATAGGCGGCCACCTCGCTGCCTCGATTACTACCGGGAATTACGTCGAACTCAGCCTACGCTGTTTATGAGGATGGAAAGACGACATCCATGGCTTTTAGGAACTACCTCGAGTTGATTGGCCATCGTTCAGGTTCTGTGAGCATGAAGATGCCTCAAGCAATACTTTCAAGTTGTTGCTGGATGCGCTGGCCAATCCAGCGAACGACATACACAGCCTTGCTGTTGCCGATTGCCTTGTAGCGCGGACCATCAGGGCATTCCTCGGAGGGCTTGCCGCGATAGGGGATGCGGGTATATGTGTCCGAGAAGCCTTGCAGGCGCTCGAATTCTTTCGGTGTCAGCCGGCGAATTCCTTCGCCTTCAAAGAGCGCGTTCTCGGCGCCATTGTTGCGACCTAGGGTATGCGCCAGGCCCTTCAGCAAGTCCGGATCCTGTGTTCCGTGTATGCAGAAGGTTTCGCTCTCGATGTCTAGGCGCGTGTCCTTGGCGGTCAGCGTTGCGGCCTGGCTGACATCACCCTGAAGGCTGTGGCCGCCGTAGGCAGGAACGCCGGCCAGCACCTCAAACGCTGGCCCCTCATCGCCCTCACAGTTCGGGCAGCCGTGCTGGCCCAGGTCTAACCCGAAGACATATCCACATCCGCACTGCAGAGCAGGGCCGAATGGAGCTCGTCCGGCAAGGTCTTGCCCCTCGCCTCTGCGCGGCGGAGTATCCCGACGCACGCCTTCGCGCTCAAAAAGTACTTCGAGGGGATCGAACCCTGCTCTAGCACTTGCGACAACGAACACACGGCGGCGTCGTTGGGCCAGGCCGAAATATTGGGCATCCAGAACCCGCCATGCGACTGTTCGCGTGGGTCCATACACACAACCAGCGTCCTTCCATTTGCCCCCTGGCGGTTGGAGTTCTTCGGATTCGCCCACCAGGGCGCCGAGGAAGCAACCGAACGCGTTGCCTTTGTCGGAGAAGACGCCGGGGACGTTTTCCCAGAGGCAGACGGCCTCGGGCTCGCCTCGCATTGTTCGAACATGGTCAATTGCATCGAGCAGCTCCACGTATTTGATGGTGAGGGCGCCGCGGGGGTCGGCCAGGCCTTCGCGCATGCCGGCCACGCTGAATGCTTGACAAGGCGTGCCGCCGACCAGCATCTCGGGTGCCGGTATCTTGCCGGCCAGCACCATGGCCGACAGGCGGGTCATGTCGCCGTGGTTTGGCGTGTCTGGGTAGTGATGAGCCAGTACCGCGCAGGGGAACTGCTCGATCTCGGCGTACCAGGCGGCACGCCAGCCCAGCGGGTGCCAGGCAACGGTCGCGGCCTCGATGCCGCTGCACACGCTTCCATAGGTGATGGGCATTGGTAGTTCTCGATAGACGCAGGAAGTGGAGTGATTGACGTCGATAAATTTCGTTATCTCTATGTGGCGTTTTGCCTCTGCTCGTAGTTAGATAGCGGCCATTAGGTGATTTTGGCTAACAGGGGAACTCGCATTGAGCTGGTTTGAACTTCAAGCGTCCGAGCTTGATCATAAAAATCTGATTAAAAGTTGGCAGGTGGGCGAGGAGGCTCATTCAAGCCTCCTGCAACTCTCTTTTTCGGATGTAAACTCTTGGTGGTACGTTGTTTTTCTGGGGGGTAGTTTATTCTTGGTCTGGCATTTTTACGGTCTTGCAAAAAAGAAAGGTAGTAATCACGCTAGTTATTTCAGAGTTGCTGTTGTGCTCGCTGTTGTTCTGTATTTCTATAGTGGGTATATGGTGATGCTGTTGTGGAACATTCCATTTATGTATATCCCTCAAACGCTACGTAAAGGGGTGTTCGGCGATAGTTTTGGAACTATCAACGCGCTTTGCTCTGGTCTAGCATTTGCTGGCGTGTTGATTACCTTGCTATTCCAGAGGAAGGACTTGTCTGAGACACGTAAACAAATTGGAGAGCAGAATTTTGAGTCTCAGTTCTACAGTATGCTCCAGCATCAGCAGGAGGTGGTAAAAAACTTCGATATCCAACAGTCAAAAACTAGAAAGATCGTCGCGCAAGGTCGTGATTGCTTTCGTCATTGGGATAGGTTTGTCGGCCATCACTATCGGCTTTATTATGGCGTGCTAATAGTCAATGATCCGCACTGTCATGCCTACAATCAAGTTTACTGGCACTATAGGTCTGATCTTGGCATTTATTATAGGAGCCTGTATTCCGTGTTTCGGTTGATCGAAAACTCAAATCATTCTGGGGCGGCCAAATTTGGCTTGCTTGTTCGATCACTTATGTCGGACTATGAGTTAGTAATGATTTTTTATAATTGCCTGACGCCGCAGGGGAGTAAGTTTACTAAGTACGTTTACAGCTTTGCTTTATTTGATAATCTTGATGAGACGCTTCTCTTGGATCAAGATCACATTAATTTCTTTACGTTCGAGGCGTATGGTAGTAACCGACGTTTGATCGAGAAGCTACGGATCGGACCTCCGTCAAAATAGGCGATTGTGGGAGCTTTATCTTTGAATAGGGGAAGGCGCCGCAGTGGCGCGCATTGTCTGCTGAGCTATCAATCCATGGTTGACTCGACCTGGTGGAGGTCGCCATGACACTGAAAAGCGATACCGAGGCCCTTGCCTCAATCGAGGAAGAAGCCCAGGCAATGCTGAAAAAGATCGGTCTGCCGGATGACCAGCTGAAGAAGGAAATGGTCATCTGCCTGCGCCAGATCATTGCGATTGCGCGCTACCGGAAAGGCCTGGGCGCCGACCCTGTCGTTGAATAGGGGAAGGCGCTGGCGGTCAGCGCCGGGGTGGCGTGTTTTTGCGAAGTGGTTGATAGTGAAAGGCCATATCCAGCTTGGAGAAAGCCGTGACCTACCATCGAAACCTTCCAGATGCAGATCGGTTCATTCAGCCCCTGGCCAGCGAGGACAATTGCTTCGAATGCGGGAAACACATTTCGGGAGCTGGGGTCGAGTACCACGGCCTCAACGCAGAGGGATCAATTTCAGCGCTGTACTTCCATCCATCCTGCGCTGCGGTGATGGGGCAGCGGCTAATCTGTGATGGGTATCCCCGACGCCGCGAAGGTTGATCGGTAGCAATTGAGGCTGTCGTTTAGCGCCGGGTGATCAGGCCCGGCGAACCTTGAAGCCGAACATGCACTCGATGTCGTGGTATTCGCAGCGCTCGTAGGCCTTGTACTTGGCCTGCGCCGGCGTGCTTGCGAGAACATCGACGATTGTTCGATTGGTGATGTCCCACCAGTCCCACCAGTCCCAGCCGGCGACGAGCACTTGGTAGCGTTTCAGCGGAAGCTTCTCGGCCATCTCGCCGTACTGCATCTCCCAGGTTGGGTGGTAGTTGCGGATGCGCTTCTTCGGGTCGCTGTCGAGGATCACACCGATGTAGTGGCCACGGTCGGCCATGATCACTCCCGGCTCGCCGTTGGCGATGACGCGACGCCCGATCTCGGCCGGTACGTCGTAATGGCGGCGAACGTAGTCACAGTTGTAGTTGCTCATGGTTTTCTCCATGCATGCGCCGCCCTCCGTGGCCGGATGCGGCATGGTGGCAATTTGGTTTGGGATGAGGTATTAGGGGTCGCTAGAACAGGCCTGCGATCGTGCTCGGCCGGATAACGAAGTCAAACTAGGAATCTGAACGTGATAAAGCGCTCTCTGCGATTGGTAGGTTTAGCGTTATTGGCCAGCGGCGCTACTGCCTGCTCGACTATCGACGGGCTTGAGCCTACTGACAAAGGCATAACTGTAGAGGTGGCGAACAAGCCGTACGCAGAGGTATGGAAGTCATCGGTTAATGCCATGAGTACCAACATGGCGATCGTCGAGATGAACAAGTCAGCAGGGGTCATTAAGTCTGAAGTGCCTGCCGGAATGGCGACTTGGGGAGAAGTGGTAGGGCTATTCATCACGCCAACAACAAAGGTTTCCGACCGCTATACTATTCATATCGTGAGTAAGACTCGGTCCACGTATCAGATTACAGGGCAGAACTGGGCTCCATCGGTGGCCGCGCGCATACAGGCTGACTTGGATGTTGAGTAACCCAAGTTAGTATCACTGCACGTCGCTGCAGATTTGAAGTGATGCACGTGCCCTGAGCATCTCAAGCTTCCGCTCCACAGCCGGTGACACCGTGATTTCGTGGCGCGGAGTTCTCAGCCTGCAGCGGAACGCTTCAACTGGTCGATCAGCTGCGTCGGCAGGTTCTTGATGGTGAGGCTGGCGCTGTCCTGGTCGAACTCGACGCGCTTGCCAAGCAGGTGCGCTTCGAAACTGATCGACATGCCTTCGGCGCGCCCGGTGTAGCGGCGATACTGGTTGAGGGTGCGCTTGTCGGCGGCGAAGGCCTCGGAGATTCCGTAATCGCCGGCTCTGATGAAGTCAGCGAAGGTCTTCGGCCTGTCTTCATCCAGTACCTCGGAGAGCTCGTCCAGGCTGATCGGCTCACCGATCTTGCCCTGCGCCTGTGCGTAGGCCACCAGGTTCTGGCTCTTCTCGCTCGCGGTGTCGCTCGGCAGATCTTCAGCGCTCACGAAGTCGGTGAAGGCCTTGAGCAGCGTTCGTGTTTCGCCTGGACTGTCGATCCCTTCTTGGCAGCCGATGAAGTCTTGGAAGTAGTGCGAAAGCCGCTTTCCGTTCTTGCTCTTGATGAACGAGATGTACTGACGCGAGGCCGGGTTGTTCTTCCACTCGCTCAGGTTGATCCTGGCAGCGAAATGCAGGGCCCTGGTGTCCAGATGGCGCGACACCGACACGGTGAGGTCGTCGGCTACCGAGATGGTCTCGGCCTGCTTAAAGACGGCGATGGTCAGGTAGTCGGTCATTCCCTGCCGGTAGAGGGCGAACAGGACATGGCCACCTACTGACAGGTTGGATTCCTCCATGAGGCGGGTGAGGTGCCCCACTGCGGTGCGCGTAAAGTCGATGAACTCCATGTCGCCGCTCACGAACTTGGACAGCCAGCCGCTGAAGGGGTAGGCGCCGGACTCGCCGTGGAAGAAGCCCCACGCCTTGCCGGTCTTGGCGTTGTAACCGTCGTTGACGTCGTTTACCAGGTCCTCGATAGCGCCGTTTTCCGGCAAACTGGAGCTGGCCATGTGCAGCGCCGCTGGGCTGCCGTCAGGCTTCTTGTCGATGTAGTGCATCACTGCGTTGCGAATGGGCATGGGTGTTCCTCCGTGGGCGTCGGGCGGCCTGGTGGTAATGTGGTTAGGTTTGGTCTATTACAGGTGACCGGCATGGAGCCGGACACTAGGAGTGAAAATGGCAACTGATCGCGAAATTGCTTTGGAACAGGCTCTCGTCGCCGTGCTTGGAGCTACTCAAGATTTGGACTTGAACCTGGTAGAAATCAGCCAGAGGGCCAAGTCATTGATCCTCGATAACTCGAAGTACCGTCAAGCTGAGCATCCTCACGTTTCAAATGCTTGGAATGAGGTTGAGTCAGCCGTTGTGAAGGTAAGGAAACTGGCGTAGGGCTTTGTATTTCGTCGCCCGGGTTGCGCCTCAGTTCAGCCATGCTGGCCTCATTGAACTGACGCGCCAGTTTTGGCGATATGTAAAAAGCTGGCGCGTCGGGTCGTTCAAGCCGACGCGCCCGCTCCTCAGGATCCTGTGCGATCCACGAAAGGGCTAGGTCCTGCCAGAGCTCCTGCACCTGTTCGTAGCCGTGGCGCTCGATCTCGGCAGCCATGGCAGCTTTGATCCCTTCCGGCATGTTGAAGAACACCTTCTCTATGCCCAGTTTCTTTGCCCGGGCCTTCTGCCGGGCTCGGTAGTCCGCCGAGTGCTTCGCGACACCGGTCTTTTCCTCGGCCATCGCTGGTACCTCCCAAGCCGCTGGGCGGCAAGTTGATGTATTGCTGGCGCCGGCCGTGCCGGACGCGTGCGGTGATGCGTTTCATGCTTGTCGTGTTGCTCGCTTTTCGGCGGTGGTTGGGAAGCTGATGTCGAAGTCCCGGAGAAGACGGCTGAGTTGCTTGAAGGAAATCTGCAGCTCGCGAACAACGTCAGCCCGGGTCATCCCGACGTTGCGATATGCAACGATCTGTTCAGCCTTGGCCCTGTCTTCTGCTGGATCGCTGAGCTTTTTGCCCTGGTTGCCCTTGCCCCAGTTCGGGTCGGGCTGAAACTTGAACTTGCCGGCGGCAGCAGCGCGGACCAGTGCTGATTGCGAAAGCCCTGTATGAGCCATTGCTTGGGCGTAGGTCATGGTCTGGGCTAAAGCCCGGATCGCTGCAAGGTGCTCGAGCCGCTTGGCCACTCGCTTACTCACCGGCGGCTCCGCTGGAGCTCGTACTGGTTCCAGTTCACGGCGCGGCCTGTGTGGCACGTACTGGCTGCCTGGCAAGGTCTGCACGCTGCCACCTTCCAGGAAGAAGCTATCGATGCTCGCATTGAGCTCGGCCAGCACCGCTTCACGATGGTCGGGGATTAGCGTGCCATTCACTGCAGGCCACCCCGCTTTGTCGCTGCGCCTGCCTCCATCGCATCCACGAACTTCATCGCGGCCTGATGGCTGAAGCAGAAACCCTTGGTCTTGCCGGTGGCTATCTCGATGACGTGCCACGCCTTTCCCTTGTTGACGGCCTGGAAGCGCGGGCCGGGCGGTGGAGCTGGGCGCCCGATCTTCTCGTAGAACTCGGCAGTTGCCATGTAGGTACGTGCTCGCATGTCGGCCAGGCCGGCAACGCGCTGCTGCATTGCGTGGTGCATAAGCGATCCTCGGTAGGGTCAGGCGTGAAGCTCGAAGGCCTCGGCCTTGCGAACGATTCGAACTTGGGCGGTACGCCGCTCGGGCACACGTCGGTCGCGGCGCATCGGGTCGCTGTCGTTGATCACCGCATGCATGGCGATGAGGCAGGCGAGGGCGATGCAGAGCGGGCTGATGATCTGTTGGCGCATAGCCTTAGTGACCGCCTCGATGCGGCGCCCGGCCTCCAACTTGAACAGCGCAGCCTCGATTCGGTTGGCCACAGTGCCGGGGCTGACTGCCATCTCCCGGGCGATTTCTTTGGTGGTGAGGCCTTGGGCCACCCACAGCAATGCTTCAAGCTCGCGGGGAGCCAGCGCCTTGCCGAGCTGGCCAATCCATGAGCCGCAGGTGATCGTTTCCATGAAGTGTCCTCGGTGGGCTGCATTGGTGTGTGATCAGATACCGGTCAGCTATGGGTCAACGATAGGCTGCTGATAATGCAGGCCGAGCCATCCTCGGCAGGCGTCGAGTCGGTGTAATCCACCTGGTTGTAAACGCCACCGTGGAAGTTCAACAGCGATGAGCGCCATGAGTCATCCAGCTCTAGCCGACCAGACGATTCCGCATCTCCATCGCACTCGGCTGTCACGGTCAAGGCGCCCGAGGCCAGTACGCGGATAGTGATTTTGAACTTTGCACCGAGGGGAACGCCTTTGAGCAGCGTCGTGTTGATTGGGGTGGCCTGATTGAACGTCTGCCGGAATCCTAGGGTGATGTTCCCTTTGCTCCAGAAGACCTTCACCGGTGGGCTGTCGTCGTCCTTAACGTGCAACTGCGAGATCACGACCTTCTGCGCTGAGTTGACCCTGGTGAGCGTCATCTCCTGCATGTTGATGTGCTCGGCCGCGCTCGCCAGAGTCCAGTAAACAGGCTCTTTCCACTCGCACCGCGTGCGATGAGTGCTCTTGCTCGAAGCGCCCTTGGTCGGCGCCGAGAACCGGACGGATCCATCAGATAAAACAGTCACGACGCTGGGAAGCTGTGCAATCGCCTGTGCGCCTCTAAGCTCCAGGGCCACAGGATTGGTGGATGAAATAGCTACTGGAGTGGTAATCGTCAGGTTGTTGATGTTTACGGTCATGGCACGCCTCCTGATGGCGAGAGGGTTGTGGTGTCGGCCTGATGGAGCTTCGGCTTGGTGGCCGTCGAACCGCTCAGCTATGTCGGGTGGTTTCCCGTCTGGCCCTGTCGCCAAGGCCAGCCAGTGAAATCTGTTGTCCGCCCCATGCTTGTTGCCGCGGCTATCCCCACCTGGCCGGGTCACACATTTCGTGTTCGGTGTTCTTCCCGGCTGGCTGCATGGTTTGGCGTCCTCCCATGGGGGAGTCCGGCAGCTATCCAGAGGCTGCGTGGTCGACGACTTAGCTTGTCCCGACCCAGGTAATGGCCTGGGTGCGTCGAGGTGGTCACGTCTGGTTGTGTAAAGAGCGTTGGCCGGTGAGGGCCTCGGCAGTCCCTGGGGGTGACTGCTTGAGGTGAAATTTAGCCAAGCGCTAAAGCATCGTCAATAGCTCGTAGCTAAATTATTTTCGCTGAGCGACAAAATGCTTCCTGGACAGGAGTTCTTGAGCAGAGCCTTTACCTGAGATTTAGCACTGCGCTATGATTCTGAAATAACTGTACGAATATACAGTTTTCGGAGATGGAACTATGTCCAAGCAAAACAAAGCGGCGCCGAAGCAGCGTCAGGAAATGACCGGGCTAGAGAGGCTGAGCCTGAGGGTGTCGTCGATGATCAACCATCCGATCGCGCAGACACAGCGCTGGGTGACGATCCATCGCCTGGACACGGACGGGGAAGCAGAGTGGGAGGAGGTGATCGGTCTGATCGCAGAAGTGCCCGAGCTGGACATGACCTTCAATGACGACGGCACGGTGACCGTGAGGTGGGAGCGAAGCGCGCTTCAGGAGCGGGACGACTTCATCATCGAAGAGGACAGCGAGGTCGAGGTGGAGGAGGAGGCACCCTTCTGACGCCCATAAAAAGCCCGCTCGCTGGCGGGCTTAATTTCAAATGTCGGATGAGAGCTTGAATTGCATGGGCTTAGGATCGATGGAGGCAAGAGACTTTGCGGTAAGCCCCACGATTTGCGATCTCTTGAACAACTGCTTGTCGTGCGTCCAAATTTCTCGCGCGCCTGAGGCTAGAGCTACTGCCAGAATTTGCCTGTCGAACTTGAGTTTTGCCATCCTTGCGTCTGGGTCCATCTGTTTGAGCTCGGTGTTGCTAACGAGCATGGCGCACTCGATCGCGGCCACCTGGTCGAATGGCGATACTTCGATGCATTTAAAGCCGTTCAGCATGTCCAAATGCAGCTGGTAAACGGATCGGTCAATCCCAAGCAGATATTCGGCTATAACTGGTGCAGGTAGCACGACTACGCCTTTAATGCTGTCGATCCGCTCCACCAAGGCTTCGGCTCGAGAGAAAGCATCTTTCACGACATCGCCAGTCTCAGGATCGTATAGGTCCTTTGCGCCATCGTTCTGCATGACTTGTACGAGAACGTTGGTATCAATAACAATCTTCAATCCTAGCCCCTAGTATCTAGAATCTCAGAATGGGCATTGGGAATGTCATTCCAATTGACCCCTCCTGCGGCTTTGAGCCTGGCTATAGCTTCCTTGAAGCCGATATCTTCGAGCTTTTCAAAAGATGTAACTTTTAATTTTATTAGCTTCCAGCAGCCGTCGGATTTTCTTTCCCACTCTCCATCCCCATGAACTCGGACTGTCTTGAACAGCGCTTGAGCCAGCCGCTCAGCTATCTCAATTCCAGCTTCGCACATTAAGGATTCCCCATTACCGCCCTCAATGCGCACTGGAACCGTATCGTCTTTGCCGCCGACGCTGTAAAGCTTGCCCTGGACAGACGAAGGCTTAACCACTCGAAGCGGAGGAGGCTCGTTCTTAGCTACCGGAAACTGGAAAATCTTAGCTTCGCCAGATCGCAACGAGCCACGCGTCCTGTCGTGGGCCATAAGCTCTGCGAGCTTTTCGTAACTGTTGAGCGCTCGTTTTGAGCCTAGCCCGCCCGAGATCTCTCGAACCTGCTGGAGCACGCCACTGTATGCATGCTCCTCTACAAACGACTGCAGCTGGGCAGAGCCCGGTTTAACGCTATCGAAATGGACCTCGGCTTCATGGCCGTAAAGAGTCGAAAGCTCGCGCAGGTATTCCGCCAGGCGCTTCATTGAAAGCGTCCCAGGGGTCAGATCGTCGAGGTATAGCGTTAGCTCTTTCATACTTTAGATTATAGCCGGCCTTCCTTGCCTTTCTCTATGGGGTACCCCTACATACCAGCCACTCAGCTCATACGAGGTGCGCGTTCCAAACCAGCAGGACCCGAGCCTGGATGTATGTTTCCTCCCGACGGATCATCCGATCCTTATGCTTCGGGTTGTCCGAGATCATCTCGAAGTACTCCTCGTCAGCGATCTGCAGCCGCTTGATGTACTCGTGCCCACCCCAGGAGAAGTAGTAGATTCCATCGCCTGCGAAATCGCGGATGCTGACATCCACGATCAGCGGGTCGCGGTTCTTGATCGTCGGCGCCATTGACTGGCCCCAGCCGGTAACCAGCTTCAGGTGGTAATGCTCCTTGAACTCAACACCCAGCTCACGCAGGTGCCGGGGACTGACACGCACGTCCTGCAGCATCTCGGGGAAATCATGGGTTTGTTCGCCGCCGCCCATGGCGCCGCGCACGTCGTAGTGGGCGATCCACACCTCATCGCCGACCAGGCCTGGGCGGTTGAAATCTGCCTTGACTAATCCGCTGTCGGCTGGAGCGGTCGCAGGAGCTGGCTCCTCGGCCGCAGCTAGTAGCCTCTGGCGAGTTTCTTCAGGAATGCCTCTCCCGCTCTTCGCGAGCATCTGCTTTACCAGGTCAGCAGCCGACAGCTTGCTATCTACGGCTTCAGCCAGTGGCTGCGCTTCGTCGCCCGAGGGGATCGAGTCGAACCAGCCTCTCGTTAGCCCCTCAACTTCCTCGATGCGGCGTGCCACGTCGTCGCCCAGGTTCTTCGCCGTCTTGTCAGAGAGGATCTGACTCAGGTGCGCAGGAGCCATCCCCCAGCGTTCCGCGCAGGACCCTTTTCTCTGGTTGCCGATGAGCTTGACCAGGTTGTGCTTGCGAATTTCGTAGATATCCATGGCGCGAAGAATGCCAGTGTTTAGCCCAGTGCTAAATGTGCGCAAAGCTAAATTTTCCTTGCTCGAGTATTAGCCATAAGCTAAATTCCGCCGTATATGTAAGGAGAACCCACATGAATGATCACCTCCGTGATTGGCTGGCTACCGCCACCAATGATCGCCGGCGGGATGTAGCAGCCGCAGCGAAGACCACTGTCGGCCATCTTTGGCAGCTCGCAGGTGGTCATCGAAAAGCTTCTGCTGAACTGGCGGAACGACTGCAAGACGCTTCGGGTGGCGAGATCACCATCGCGGGGCTGCGCCCAGACCTTATTCCATTTGCCCGCAAAGCACTCCAGGTAGCCCGTCCGGCGATCACTGGCACCGATGAAGCGAATTCTGCTTGATCTGAAACGGCTCAAGTAGATGACCGAAACACCTGCGAATCCATCCAGTAGTCGAATCGCGGGCGAAAAAAAACCGCCTGGCAGGGCGGCTTCTCTACAACAAACATCGAGGTCGATTATGCACTCTGCAATGGATGCAAGCAACACCGCACCCTTGGCCGTTTCGCACCAGAAAGCCTATCACCAGTCCGCCGCACTTCATGCCGCGCTAATGATCCCCCTCCAGTACGCAGCCACCTCGAAAGCCGCGCTCCGCCGCGAGTGCGTCGAGCACCTGCGGGCATCGTTGTGCGGGGGTGACGCGTGAGCACCGTCACCCCAATCCAACCGAAAAGCGGATTCACCCGAATGGACAACGACCTGTACGAGGCCCTGATCGGGGCTGAACTGTCAGGCCGCGAGCTTCGTGTCGCCCTGGCAATCCACCGCCAAACCGCTGGCTACAACCTGGAGAGCGCCTGCATCGCGGCGTCGTACATCGCCCAGATGTCCGGAATCCGCCGCGAAGACGTGTCCCGTGCAATCTCCGAGCTGCTTCGCCAGGGGGTGATTCACCGTGAAGGCGGTAGCCGCAGCCCGATCGGTTTCGCCCCGGTCGGCGAGTGGAAGATCGACAAGAAAAACACCCATCCGAACAAGTCAAAAGAAGTGCCACAGTGTGGCGTTTCCGACACGTCCAATGTGGCGTTTCTACCACACAATAAAGACAGAAATACAAATACTACTCCTGACGGAGTAGTCGTCGACGCCAAGCGTCAACCAGAGCCAGCGAAAACGCGTCGCCAGAAATCAGCGATGGGGCCGTGCCCGCATCAGGCCATTGTCGACCTGTTCCACAAGGCGCTTCCAGAGTTGCCAGCAGTCGCCATCCTGAACGAAAACCGCAAGCGTGCTCTCCAGGCCCGCTGGCGGGAAAGCGATGTGCACCGCGACCTGGGCTTCTGGGCCGATTACTTCTTCCAGGTGAGCACCTCCGACTTCCTGATGGGCAAGGTCGAAGGCCGTCACGGCTCGAAGCCATTCCGCGCCACGTTCGACTGGCTGATTGCCCCGTCCAACTTCGTGAAGGTGGTGGAGGGCAATTACCATGCATGAGCCCTACAACGCCGAGGCTGAGCACGGTTTGCTGGGCGCCATGCTGCAGCGTCCTGAGCTGATCGACATCCTGTCCGACGACCTGACGCCCGAGTCGTTCTACTTCGCCGAGAACGCTGAGGTGTTCCGTGGGATCCTGGCTCTGCGCGCTGCCGGCAAGGACGTCGACCTGCTGACCGTGGCCGACCAGATTGGCGTGCTGGAGAACGGCGACCGGGCGCTCGGCCATTGCGCGTCACTGGTGGCCAACACCCCAAGCGTGGCGAGCGCTGGCACCTACGCCGGCATCGTTCGGGAGCGGGCCATTGAGCGCGCCTTGTACGAGCTGAGCGACCGCACCCTGGAGATCGTTCAGGGCAGCGGCGACATCCAAGACAAGATCGCTGCCGTGCAGGCGGCGGCCATGGGTATCGACGCCGGCAGCGACGGTGAAGAGGTCGTAAAGGCTGCCGACCTGATGGCCGAGCAGCTGGAGGTGTGGCAAGAGCGTCACGACCGGCTGTCACGCGGTGAGACGCTGATCGGCCTGTCGACCGGCCTGGCCGACCTGGACGAGAAGTTGGGTGGCCTGCAGCCAGAGCAGCTGATCATCGTTGCCGGTCGCCCGGCGATGGGCAAAACAACCTTGGCCATGGGCTTCGTGCTGGATGCCGTGGTGCGCCAGAAGAAATGCGGCCTGGTCATCAGTCTGGAGATGAGCAAAGGCCAGTTGATCGACCGCGCCACCGCCGCCGAGGGCCGCGTCCCGCTCAACCTCATCAAGAACGGATCAGCCTGCGAATCGCACGGCGCCGAGCTCTGCGCTGCGGCAGCCAAGCTGAAGCACGCCAACCTGTTCATCGCCGATCGGGCCGCCGCCACGGTGGGGCGCATCCGCTCGCTGGCCCGCCGGCACAAAATGCGGTACGGCCTGGACATCCTGATGATCGACTACCTGCAACTGATGGATGGCGAGGGCGGTAACCGCACCGAAGCGGTCAGCAGCATCAGCCGCGGCTGCAAGCTGCTGGCTCGCGAGCTTGGCATCCCCGTCGTACTGCTGAGCCAGCTCTCCCGCAAGTGCGAGGAGCGCCCCAACAAGCGGCCAGTGAACTCGGACCTTCGCGAGTCGGGGGCCATTGAGCAAGACGCCGACGTGATCCTCTTCGTATACCGCGACGAGGCCTACCACGAAAACAGCGAGTTCAAGGGCGTTGCCGAGATCATCGTCGGCAAGGGCCGCGACATCGAAACCGGGACCGTTCGCGCCGCCTTCCTGGGCCAGTACAACCGATTCGAGAACCTGACGGCCAACTGGCAGCCGCCGATCAAGGCCAAGCCCGCAAATGATCGCCCCCTGGCGTCCCGCTACGCCAGAAAGGAGATTCCGGCATGACCAGCCCAATGCTTCTGCCGCCCGAGTTGGCCGACTACCGCTACGCGCTGTACTGCCGCAGCGATCTCCTCGGCATTTCCCATGATGCGCAGCCGCCGATCTGCCTGTACCGCGAGATGGCTTTCGCCGTGGCGCACGGCCAGCGGCTTTGGCCAAGCACCTACTACGTCATCGATCTTCACGGAGAAGACACCCCATGCGGCAATCGAAACTGACCAAGGCCGCACGCGGCCGGGAGTGCCAGGTGCGCATCCCGGGTGTGTGCAACGGCAACCCGGAGACCACCGTCCTGGCGCACTACCGCATGGCCGGTACCTGTGGTGTGGGCGTCAAGCCGAACGACCTGCAGGGCGCCTGGGCGTGCAGCGCCTGCCATGACGCCGTCGATTCGCGCAGCAAGACCACTTTCAGCCACGAAGAGCTGCGGTTCATGCATCTGGAAGGCGTGGTGCGAACGCTCGATATCCTCGTGAGCGAAGGGAAGGTGGCTGCATGAGAAGTCCAGCCCTGATGTTCGGCGGGATCCCGATCTATGCCAGCGACCTGCTAGCCAACACCAAAATCATCCGCTGGAAGACTGAGCGCAAATGGTGCCACTGGAAGAACGCTCCGGGCCGCCGCTAT
Organism: Pseudomonas sp. BNK-15; assembly: GCF_047456105.1. Taxonomy (NCBI): domain Bacteria; kingdom Pseudomonadati; phylum Pseudomonadota; class Gammaproteobacteria; order Pseudomonadales; family Pseudomonadaceae; genus Pseudomonas; species Pseudomonas sp. BNK-15. The sequence continues at coordinate 5,520,906 of NZ_CP179898.1, read as the reverse complement.
CGCTGGTGCTCCAAGGAGATCCCTTGCCACGAAATGATCATGTTCGGCGGCCAGGCCTTCATGTCGCCCGAAGGCATCGCGAAGATCCGGGTCCAGCTTGGGCAGGCGGGGCAATGAAGTCCGTGATCATGAAACCCGTACGACCCAAGAAGCCGAGAGCCAAGCGCGTCGACCGCGAGGGGCAGGAGCAGGCTGCCCTGATGAAGGAAATCGAGCTTCGCTATCCAGAAGTGTTCGCGCACCTGCATCACACGCCAAACGGCGGCTATCGGGGCAAGGCCGAAGCAGGTCGGCTCAAGGCCCAAGGCACCAAGGCCGGAATTCCTGATCTCCAGTTGACCATGGCCCGAGGCGGGTACTTCGGCCTGTTCATCGAGTTCAAAGCCACTGTGAAGCCGGCGCCGGTATCCCTCAAGCAGCAGGTATGCATTGGCCGGCTGAACGATCAAGGCTACCTGGCCGTTGTGTGCCGGGGGCATTTCGACGCCATGGAGTGCCTGAGGGCGTACATGGCCCTGCCAAAAACGGAGGTTGCAGCATGACCAACACCGCCGCTGTGAAAATCAGCGATGCTGAGATTCGCCGGCAGGCCGCCGGCCAAGTGCGCGATCTGCGCGCCTTGGGCAACCATGGCCTGTACTTCCGGTTTCACCGGTCCCGCGAGCGCGGGTCCTGGTACCTGATCCACAAGGGCAAGTGGAACCTGATCGGCTCATACCCTGAGCTGAGCGCTGCCAAGGTGGCCGCGGCGCTGCCGGATATCCGCCTGCGCTTGGAAGCGGGCGAGGGGTCGAGTCTGTCGAGCTGGGTGCTGACTGGTGAGCTGCTGGCCTGGTTCGCTGAGCGCATGTCCCGTGACCGCAGCCTGTCGGCCAAGCGCAAGAGCACGGCCGCGTCGGCGATCAAGCAGCATCTGGTGCCGCGCCTAGGACAGATCCCGCTGGCCCAGATCGACAAGGCGCTGCTCGACCGCGAGCTGATGTGGCCGCTGCAAGAATCGTTGTCGATCGACTACGTGCGCCTGGTGTTCCAGCTGCTGGCCCTGGCCTTCCGGCAGGCTGCCAAGCTCGGGCTGATCAGCACCAACCCCATGGCCGGCATCCGCTTTCGTGACTTCTCCAAGGCCAAGGTCACGGTCAAGCCATCGCGGCTGCGGGGTGTGCACCTTGAAGAGCTGATGGCCCGCATGAAGAGCACGCTGGCCAACAACCCGCAGCATGGGCTGCTGGCCCTGATGATGCTCTGCCACGGTACCCGCCTGGGCGAGACCCGCATGGCCCGCTGGAGCCATATCAGCCTGGCCGAACGGGAGTGGTTCATCCCCGCCGAACACACCAAGACCGGCGTGCAGCACCGCCTGCCCCTGACCGACCAGGTGCGCTTACTGCTGATGGCCTGCCGCGAGATCCAGCTCAACCAGGGTTACGAGGGTGAGTTCTTGTTCCCGGGGCGGCAGGGCAAGCCCATGAGTGAGTCGAAGGCCTCTGCGGTGTTCGCGACCATGGGGCAGGGCGAATGGACCAGTCACGACCTGCGCAAGCTGGCCCGCACCGGTTGGGCTGACCTGGGTGTTGACCACCTGGTGGGCGAGCTGCTGATCAATCACACCATGGGCCACAACGTGAAGGTGTACATCCAGTCCGACGTCATGGCCCGCAAGCGTGAGGCGCTGGAGAAGTGGCATGCGCATCTTGACCAGAAGGGTTTCGAGTCGGTTCACGGCTTGACCGGTGATAGATCAACGGATTCATGGATTCTCTCCAAGGCCGCAGAGCGCGCGGGGTTCGACGGACTTCCGGTATCCACCATAAGCGAGGATTCGAAATGAAGATCTCCGAGCACGGAGGCGTCGCCTTCCTCTACGGCGTGAATGGTCGAATCGTCGGACAGGTGATCATCGATGAGTGGTATGGCATGGACCTCGGCGAGGAAGTGAACTTGGCGCCGCGGGAGGGAGGCTTGTTTGGCCTGGAACAGTTCGACAAGCCGACTGTGGCTGGCAGTGCTGTCGTACCGCGCAGCCGTGCGACTCAACCTTGGCTTCGGGCCAAAAAGGGGCGTGCCCGCCAATGAGGAAAAGCCACGGCCCGGCTTTCAAGAAGGCCGTAATTGAATTGGATGTATGCCCTTTGTGCCGTGGGAGAGCGGTCACCAAGCGCTTGTTTCACGAACTGCCATGCGACCACTGCAATGCCTCCGGCTGGGTAGCGGCTGCAACTGGCGAGGCCCTGGCCCTGGATGAACTGGTGACCCAGCTCAGCATGAGGCTGCAGGCCGCGACCCGGCAGATCGAGCAGTTGAAGAATCCTCAGGCATCCGGGCCTGAGGCGACATATCAGGGAAGCAACCGGCGTGGCGCCGGAGGCACCAACTACACCGGGGATTGAGGGGAAAGGGCCATGGTTTACAGCAGCGTTTCGGGTGCAGTAGTTGCCGCTCTGGCGGCGGGCGAGAAGGGATCGGCGAAGGGCCAGGCTTGGCAGAAGCTGTACAAATCGGCAGAGGAGGAGGGCGGCTGCTTGGCGTCATTGGGAGGACGATCGGGCGGCATCGATCGTACCCAGGTCGATTACTGGCTGTCGGCCCGCCTGCACCACATGCTCAAGGGTAGGCACTGGGATGCCCTGGTAGCCAAGTACAGCACCAACAAGGCGAAGAAAGTGCAGGCCATCACACTGATAAGGCCGCTCATCGCGAGTCCAGCGCCGGCGCTGTTCATCTACAAGGCAGTGACCGCCTGGGCAGTCCCGAAGCTGAAGGGCGCGCGCCGCAAAGCTCCCCACACTGTATCGGTGGACATCCCGTTGGATGCGTCGCAGTGGCGTCGCGAAGCCACAGTGAACGCTGCGGTGGCCGCCGGCCAAGCCGCGAAGAAGCGCATCGAGGCTTTGGAGCAGGACGTGATCATCCTGCCGGACAGTTTCTACGACATGAACACCTGGGACCTTGACGCTACGCCAGAGCCGACTCGCCGGCGTTGGAGGCAGTGTATCAACGAAAAACTTGACGGCCTGATTGACGACGCGATGGCCGAAGTTCGGTTGCTTCTGGAAGCTGAGGGCCTGTTGGTGGAAGAGGCTGCGTAATTGTATGTTGACATTAGTGAGCGACTGAGCGAAATTATGCCCATACTGTCATTCCTGCGCGTGTTGAGGAGTGATAACAAAAGCCCAGCCATTGCGCTGGGCTTTTTGTTTTTCATTCGGTGGTATCCTTGTTCATAAGAACCACAAGGAGCTTTCATGCCGAAGTATTTTATCGAAGATCCAGTTCAAGATCTTGAAGCTGTAAGTGATACAAAGCCGGAGTGGAAAGTTTTCAGAGATGGGAAGTTCGTTGAGCCACCGTGCGAGAGTCGTGAAGCCGCAATTACGCGTGCGGGCTATCTGGAGCGAGAAGATCTCATCAAGTATCTGGATAAGCGAAAGGCAGAATCCCAGCGGGACTACGAAAAGTCGCTGAAGGCCCTTCAAGCTCGTCTTGATGAACTTGACCAGCAGATTGAGACTGGAAAGCTACCTGCTCCGCGCGCACCTTCAGCCAAGGTCGAAGAGTCACCAAGCCTAAATTAGCGATCAACCAATTCGAAGCCTCGCAAATGTGCGGGGCTTTTTCATTTGTGGAGACTTTGATGGACCCGACCGACCTCGGCCCAGGCACAGCCACCTGGCTGGGCGGTACGGGCACAGTTTTGCTGGGCGGCTTTCTGTGGTTGCGGAAGTTCCTTTCGAAGGATGCTGCGGACCGCGCTATGGACAACGCTGATATTGGCACTGTCCGTCGTCTGAACGAGCTGCTCGATTCCGAGCGAGAAGCTCGCAAGTTGGCAGAAGCCCGCGCTGATCAGTTTGCCAAGGAGCGCAACGATCTAGCGATCTCCGTCGGCCGGCTGGAGGGCAACATTCTGGCCTTGACCAGGCAGGTCGAGCAGTTAACCGACAAGGTCACCACCCAGAGCGAGGAAATCTCTCGTCTCCGCGCTCAGCTTGGAGGTGCCAATTGATGGACAAGTGCGCATTGGAGTTCATTGCTCGTCGCTGGTGGCGTCGAGCTGAAGTCTGGGTGATCGCCGCTTTGCTCATGGCAGGCGGGGCAGTACTGGGTTGGCAGTCCGCCTATTGGGCGATGGCCAGCACCCAGGCCAACCAGATTGACGAGATCCGGAAGGCCTATGACGCAGCCATGACCGAGCGCGACAAGCGCCTGGATGAGCTGACCAGCAAAGCCGAGAGCGCCGCTACCAAGGCGTCGAGGGCAGCAACCACCGCGACTCAAGCCGCAGACAAAGCTGACGAAGCGCTGAACCGAGTGACGCAGTAATGGCCAGGCTCAAGACGCTCGGCTCTCGCATCAAGGAGAGCGCAGGTTCGCGTGTCAAGGTCGTCACGCCCGGTAGCTGGCGGAGCGGCATGACCAGCTCCCAGCGTGGCTACGACTACCGATGGCAGAAGGCGCGAGAGCAGTACCTCAGAGAGCATCCGCTCTGCGTCTACTGCGAACGAAACGGCCGTACGACTGCGGCCCGGGTGGTCGACCACATCGTTGCTCACCGTGGAGACATGGTTCTCTTCTGGGATCAGACCAACTGGCAGGGCCTCTGCAAGGCTTGCCACGACTCCGTCAAGCAGGCCGAGGAGGCGGCGGGGCTGGGTGGCTGAGGTGTCAACGGGTCGTCCAAGCCTCGCGCGGCTCCATAGAAGCACGCCAGAGACGTGCTGCGAAAGGGGTAGGGGGGGCAAAAGCTAGGGATTCTCATCTAGCTAGACCGCCTCCGACCCCACGTATACATTTTTCTCCCCCCTAAAGGTTTTTGTTAATGGTGTTAACAGACAAACAGCGACAGTTTGTTGACGCTAAGGCCCGGGGTGCGTCCAACAAAGAAGCGGCGGAAGCCGCAGGCAGCAAGCCTTCGACTGCTGCTGCCGCGGGTTCACGTTGGGCCAATGATCCGAAGATCGCATCCGCAATTTTGGCTCGCCGAGCCGAGCTCAGTGTTAACCCTGAGCCGAAAAAGCGTAGAACCAAAGCGAAGGTTGATGAGGCTACCGAAGACCCTGTCGAGATCAACGAGGGCGACGGGGAGTTCCTGAGTTGCCTGCCGTCCACTGACGATCCGCTCGTGTGGTTGCTCGCGTTGATGAACGAGCCCCGGGCGAAGGTTTTCGATCGGCGCAACGCTGCGCAGACGGCCGTCCCTTACATCCACGGGAAGAAGGCCGAGGCAGGCAAGAAAGAGCAGAAGGCGGAGGCCGCTAAAGAGGCCGGCAAGGGCAAGTACTCCCAAAGCAAGCCGCCCCTCACCGTCGTCAAGGGGTAAACCATGCTCTGGACTACGGCCTGCCCTGACTGGTGGCGGCGCCTAGCTGCCAGCGAATCCATCATTCCCGAACCGCTGTTCCCCCAAGAGGCCCAGGAGAGCCTGGAGGTTTTCAAGGGGCTTCGTATTGTCGATGCCCCTGGTAGCCCAACCATTGAGAGTGCTTGCGCTCCGTGGGTGCTAGCTTTCGCAGGGGCTGTGTTCGGCAGCTACAACAGCGAGACCGGTGAGCGCCTGATTCGGGAATTCATGCTTTGCATCCCGAAAAAGAACAGTAAGTCGACCATCGCTGCCGCGATCATGTTGACGGCTCTGGTCCGTAACTGGCGTATGTCAGCTGAGTTCATCATCCTCGCACCGACCAAAGAGATTGCCGACAACGCCTTCGTACCGGCCAAGGACATGGTCAACAACGACGAAGAGTTGAAGGATCTACTTCACGTGCAGCCGCACCTTCGGCTGATTACTCATCGGGAAACGGGCGCCACGCTGAAGGTCGTAGCCGCTGACAGCGATGTTGTGGGCGGCAAGAAGGCGGTCGGGGTGCTGATCGACGAGGCCTGGCTATTCGGCAAGAATCCGAAAGCGGCTGACATGATCCGAGAGGCCACTGGTGGATTGCTGTCCAGGCCCGAAGGCTTTGTCATCTGGCTGACCACGCAATCGAACGAGCCGCCCGCTGGTGTGTTCCGGTCGAAACTGAACTATGCGCGCGGCGTGCGTGATGGTCGCATCAACGACAACCGCTTCCTGCCGATCATCTACGAATTTTCGAAGGAGATGATCGACAGCGGCGCGGCCCGCAAGCCCGAGAACTTCCACCTGGTGAATCCCAACATGGGGTTCTCGGTCGACCGCCCGACGCTTGAGCGTTTGTTCATGCAAGCGGAGATCGACGGTGAGGCGGAGTTGCGCGGCTTCCTTGCGAAGCATCTCAATATTGAAATCGGCTTGGCGCTGATGTCAGACGCCTGGGTCGGTGCCGAATTCTGGGAGTCACAGGCGGCCACTTGGCTCAGCCTGGATGAAATCCTTGATCGATGCGAAGTCATCGATGTGGGTGGTGATGGCGGTGGGTTGGATGACTTGCTCGGTCTCGCAGTTATTGGCCGAGAGGCAGGAACCCGTCGCTGGCTCCACTGGGCCCATGCCTGGGCACACCCTTCAGTGCTTGAGCGGCGTAAGTCCGAAGCCCCACGGCTAAAGGATCTTGAGGCGATTGGCGATCTTACTCTCGTCAAGCGGATCGGCGACGACGTTGAGCAATTCGCGGCCATCGTCAAACGCATCAACGAGACCGGCCTGCTGGACAAGGTCGGGCTCGACCCAGCGGGTATTGGCTCCGTTCTCGATGCCTTGGCTGATGCCGGTGTCGAGGAAGACAAGATCGTTGGTATCTCTCAGGGATGGAAGCTCACCGGTGCGATCAAGACGACAGAGCGCAAGCTTGCCGAGGGCACGCTGCTGCACTGCGGGCAGCCGCTTATGGCGTGGTCCTGCGGCAACGCAAAAGGGGTGCCCTCGGCTAACGCCTTCTTGATCACCAAGCAGGCATCGGGTACCGCAAAAATCGACCCGCTGATGGCAACTTTCAACGCCGTGTCTCTGATCAGCCTCAATCCTGAAGGCCGCGGAGGGATGGACAACTTTATGGCTGGCATTCGGGACCCACTGATCGCATGAACGCACTTTACATTTTCATCGCCTGCGCTCTGGTGGCTTTCTGCCTGGCATGTGCCGGGGTATGGGTTCTGGTCGGCACTGGCTGGGCCTTGCTGGCAGGATCGGTGAGTTTCTTCTGCATCGCCGGATTCCTTCGCCGAGGACTGACCAGTGATTAAAACCCTTTCTCAGGCGTTAGGGGCGGCGGCCACCAAGCCGTCAGCCAGCATGAGTGAATGGCTGGGCAAGAGCATCAAGCTGTCTGATGGCGGCTTCTGGGGGGCTTTTCTCGGCGCGCAGTCCAGTAGTGGCAAGTCGGTCAGCGTAGATAAGGCCATGCGCCTTTCTACCGTGTGGGCTTGTGTCCGTATCATCTCGACCTCGGTGGCTGGCTTGCCGCTGAGTATTTACAAGCGAATGCCAGATGGAAGCCGCGAGAGTGCCCGGGACTTCCCGCTGTACGACGTGGTGCACACCAGTCCAAACGAGGACATGGCCGCCTTTCATTTCTGGCAGGCAGTAGTTGCCTCAATGTTGCTGTGGGGGAACGCTTACTGCGAGATCCACCGCTCTGCAGGACGCGTCATTGCGCTGGACTTCCTGATGCCGTCCCGGGTCGACCTCGAGTTCGATGATGATGGTCGGTTGAGGTACTTCTTCAGGCCGCGAAAGGGCGCGCGCCGAGAGATAGTGCGGCAGAACATGCTGCACATCCCGGCTTTTACCCTGGATGGCAGGGTGGGCCTTTCCGCCATTCGATATGGCGCGGATGTGTTCGGTTCTGCGATGTCCGCAGACGACGCCGCCAACAGTACATTCCGCAACGGCATGATGCCCACGGTCGCTTTTTCGGTGGACAAGACGCTGAACCCGGCCCAGCGCGTGGAATTTCGGGAGTACGTGAAGACGATCTCCGGGGCGTTGAATGCCGGCAAGAGCCCTGTGCTCGAGCAAGGCGTTAAGCCGGAGATGATCGGCATCAATCCTGCCGACGCGCAGTTGCTGGAGTCGAGAGGTCACAGCATCGAAGAGATCTGCCGCTGGTTCGGCGTCCCTCCCTGGATGGTGATGAAGACCGATAAGGGCAGCAACTGGGGAACCGGCCTGGAGCAGCAGCAGATCGCGTTTCTCACCTACTGCATCATGTCTTTCACGGCGCCGATCGAGCAGTGCGTGAACAAGTGGTGCATGACGGCGGTGGACCGGATCAACTTCTATTCGGAGTTCTCGCTTGAGGCGTTCCTGCGGGCCGACAGCTCCGGGCGCGCAGCGTACCTGAGTACCATGGCCCAGAACGGGTTCATCACCCGCAACGAAGGCCGGCGCAAGGACAACATGCCTCACATGCCTGGCGGCGACGTTCTCACGGTTCAGTCGAACCTGGTGCCACTGGACCAGCTGGGCAAGCAAAACAACGATGGTCAGGCCGCTCGGGCCGCACTGATGAACTGGCTGCAAGAGCCGGACAGCAAATCACGGGAGTAATCCATGAAACACAAGATCCAGTCTCGCGGCCTGCGCAGCGAGATGAGCCCCCGCGCGCTCGATAAATGGAACCCCGCGATCCAGGCGGCCGTTGAGAACACCTCGGACACCATCACGGTATACGGCGTGATCGGCGAAGACTGGTATGGCGAAGGTGTCACCCTGAAGCGGATTGATGCCGCGTTGCGTGCTATCGGCGAGCGTGACGTCACCGTCTACATCAACTCGCCAGGCGGTGACATGTTTGAAGGCATCGCCATTTATCACCGTCTCCGCGAGCACAGTCATACCGTCACCACCAAGGTGCTCGGCATGGCGGCCAGCGCTGCGTCGATTGTTTTCCTCGCGGGCAGTAAGCGAGAGGTGGCCAGCAGTGCCTTCCTCATGATCCACAACTGCTGGACCTGGCTCGCCGGTAATCGCCATTACCTCCGGGATATTGCCGCTGACATGGAGGAGTTCGATGCCGCTATGGCCGACCTCTATGCCGAGACCAGCGGCCAGCCGGCAGAGGACATGGCCGAACTGATGGACGACGAAACCTACATCCGTGGCAAGCGTGCCGTGGAGCTTGGTCTGGCTACTGGTCTGTTGTCGTCCACTGAGGTCACCGAGCGCGAGACTGAAGACGCCACTCAGGCCAATGCGCTCAAGGCCATGGATGTAGCCCTGGCTAAAGCGGGAATGACTCGATCCGAGCGTCGCGAACTTTTCGCCAATTTCAAGTCCGGCATGCCTCGCGCTGCCGGCGGGGGCACGCATAACGCTGCCCCGACCGATAAGCCTAGCGCTGTCGCGCCAGACCTCTCCGCCTCACTGAGCGCGGCAACCAATCTTCTCAATTCTCTGAAAGGAAAGTGACCATGGACTTTGAAGCCCAAGTCAAAGAACTCAATGCCAGCCTGAAGGGCATTGGTGATCAGATCAAAGCCCAAGCTGAGGCGACCGACAAACAGATCAAGGCCTCCGGCGAGATGACTGCCGAAACCCGTGCCAAGGTCGACGAACTGTTGACCAAGCAGGGCGAACTCAACGCCCGCCTGGGAGAGGCCGAGCAGAAGCTGGTGAACGCAAGCCGTGACCGAGGCAATCAGGATGAGCCGCAGAAGTCGGTTGGCGCCCTAGTGATCGGCAGCGATGAAATGCAGGACATGAACTCGTCCTTCCGCGGGTCTCGCCGCGTGTCCGTGCCGCGCGCGGCCATTACCACCGCAACCGGCGGCGATCTGGTTCCTGCGCAGCGCCTGGCCGGCGTCGTCGCACCACCTCAGCGTCGGCTGACTATTCGCGACCTGGTGGCGCCGGGCGAGACGGAGTCGAACTCCATCGAGTACATCCGTGAGACTGGTTTCACCAACAACGCCAGTACCGTCGCGGAGAACACCGCCAAGCCGTACTCCGACATCACCTTCGCCCTGACCACCGCGAACGTCCGCACCATTGCCCACCTGTTCAAGGCGAGTCGGCAGATGCTCGACGATGCCAAGGCACTGCAGAGCTACATCGACGGTCGCGCTCGCTACGGCCTGAACATGGCGGAAGAGGCTCAGCTGCTCTACGGCAACGGCACGGGCGCCAACCTGCAGGGCCTCGTCACGGTCGCTCAGTTGTATGCGCCGCAGGCCGGTCTGACTGTGGTGGGTGAGCAACGGATCGACCGTCTGCGCCTGGCGCTTCTGCAAGCTGAACTGGCCGACTTCCCCTCGGATGGCATCGTGCTGAACCCCATCGACTGGGCAGCGATCGAGCTCACCAAAGACGGCGAGGGCCGCTACATCATCGGCCAGCCGCAGGAAGGCACCAATGCCAAACTCTGGAACCGCCCGGTGGTGTCCACTCAAGCCATGACGCAGAACGACTTCCTCGTCGGCGCGTTCAAGCTCGGCGCACAGATCTTCGACCGCATGGAAATCGAAGTGCTGATCTCGACCGAGAACGACAAGGACTTCGAGAACAACATGGCGACGATCCGCGCCGAGGAGCGCCTGGCGTTCGCGATCTACCGCGACGAAGCGTTCGTCACTGGCCCGCTGGTCACGCCTTAACCCTTCCGCAACGCGGCGCCAGAAATGGCGCCCCAATGGAGTAATCCAATGGCACGTAAACAGGAAACACCAGCACTCACGACTGATGCGAAGGATCCGGTCTCGAACGTTGATACCAGCACCGGCCCGTCTGAGGCTGCCGGTTCGCCCCCCTCACCTGGCGGTGCGATCGTTCCAGCTAGCGGTGACCCCGGCAATTCGGGTGTCTCCGCAGTTGCTCCAGGCCAAGCGGAAGGCTCGGGCCTGGTACCGCCAGAAGGACAAGCAGTCGCTGGTACGGTGCCGGATGTCGCCACGGGCGATCAAGGGGCCAGCCCAGGCGTCGCTGCGACTGACGCTGCGGCATCCGAAGACGCCAGCCAGGCCACATCATCCTTGTCCGACAGAAGCACCGGCGCTGATCAGTTGGCACCAGAGGATCAGGCGAAGCTTAATCCAGCGACTCTTCAGATCTATCCGTTGCGGTCATACATGGATGAAGGCGAGCTTCGCCGTCGCGGCGGCCCGGCGTATACAGTGCCACGCAGGCACGCTGAAGAGCTGGTGCAGCGGAATCTGGCATCCCTCGAACCGCTGAAGGAGTGAGGGTATGTCGGTCATCAGTTTGACCATTGCCCGTCATCATCTGCGGGATCCCGACGACGATGACGCATACCTGGAGCTCCTGATCGAGGCGGCCGAAGGGCAGGCGATGGACTATCTGAACCGTCGCTTCTATGTCGACCAGCAGGCGCTGGATGAGGCTGTCGCCGCCGGAGATGCGGGCGACTCGCCCATGGTCAGCAACAAACAGATCAAGGCCGCATGCTTACTGATCCTCGGCCACATATACGCCAACCGTGAGGACGTTGTGATCGGGACCATCGCCACCGAATTGCCGCAAGGTTCGAAGGCGCTTCTGACCCCACATCGTGTCGGGTGGGGCATATGAGAGCCGGCCCGTTACGTCATCTGCTCCAGGTGACCCATCGACATGAGCAACGCAATAAGTCCGGGGGAGCCACCGTGACGTGGCTACCTGCAGCTCGTCCTCAAATGTGGGGCGAAGTCCGGACTCCTAGCGGCCGAGTAACGGCAGTTGCTGAAAAGCTGAATGCCGTTGTCGCAGCCGAGATCATCGGCAGGCCGCGCTCTGACATCGTTGCCGGATCGCGCCTGACACGCCGCGGGATCACGTACCAGGTCGAGGCAGTTTTGCCGGATAACGAGAACACCCTGATGAGGCTGCTTTGCTCATCGGTACCGAATCCATGAGGTGTGCCATGAAAGTTCAAGCACTGGGCCCGTTGACCGGCGCTTCTGGCGAGCGCGAGAAGGGCGAGATCTTCGAGGTAAAGAAGGAGTACGGCGAAGGGCTGATCGCTCGTGGCTACGCCGTGAAGATCAAAGACGAAACCGCTTCCACTGAAAAGCTAGTGAAGTCGCCGACCCCGGCCAAGGAGTAGGCCATGGCCCGCCGGTCCAGCATTCGCGGCGATATCCGGCTGCGCCGGACGTTACGCAACATCCACAAAACGATGGACAACGAGCTACAGCCGGCGATGCTCAAGGCTGCCAACCGCATCTTGGAAACGCAGCTTCAGCTGATTCCGAAGGACACCGGTGCTGCCGCCGCTGCGCTCAAGGTATATGTCTCGCCTAGTGGCCTGGACGCGCAGATCGGCATACGTGGTAAGCGCGACAATCGGCGGTTCTTCTACCTGCGCTTCATCGAGTACGGGACCAAGGGTTACACCGGCGGCAAGGGAGCGGGCAGTCGCAACCGTCGTGAAACCAACAAGAGCGACGGTGAAAACTTCTTCGGCAAGCACCCTGATATCCCGGCGAGGCCTGCGCACCCGTGGCTTCGACCGTCCATGCAGGTAAACCGGGAGTACGTCATGGCTGATATCGAAGCCGCCGTGCGTCGCACGCTCCGCAAAGCGAGCCAGGGGGTAGGCAATGACTGATCCATCCTTGGCCCTGCAGGAGGCCATCTTCGCCAGGCTTCAAGAGGAGGTCAGTTGCCCCATCTACGACGGCGCGCCGCTTAATGCGGAGATGCCGTATGTGTCCATCGACCGGGAGGTTTCGGTCAACAGCAGCCCAATCTCGGGCCGCAAACGCCAAACGCGCCTGCTGTATCTGTCGGTCTGGTCCGATGCTGTGGGCCAGGCAGAGGTCAAACGCATCAACGGCGAGGTCATCACGGCCCTGGACGAGCGTCGCCTGCCGCTGGAAGTTGGTCGGGCTGTTTCCGTCCGGGTCGAGCAAGCCGACGCCCAGCGCGATGCCGACGGCATCACCTATCAGGGTTCGATCACTGTCCGCGTGATCACCACCCACTGAATCACTTACCGGCCGCGCCGCGGCTTTTATCCAATGTGCCTTTGGAGGATCCCCCATGGCCGAAGACAACCTCAACACAGCCGCCGGCTGCCGCCTTGCCATTGGCGGCAAGACCGGTGCAGGCACCCTCACCGAGTACGAAGCCGACACCTATGTCCAGGTGGGTGAGATCGAAGACTTGGGCGAGTTTGGCGATACCTTCAGCGCCGTTAACTTCACTGCGCTGAGCGATGGCCGTGTGCGCAAGTACAAGGGCACAGCTGACGCCGGCAACATGACCCTGACCGTGGGCCTGGACAGCGGCGATGCCGGTCAGAAGGCCGTGTCGGTAGCGCACAAGGACCGCTCCAAGGGTAACTACAACGTTAAGGTCACGCTCAACGACGGCGACCCGGACGCGGCCACTCCGATTCTGCCAACCACTTTCTATTTCGGTGTGAAGGTGATGAACAACACGGTGGCCCCTGGTGCGGCCGACAACGTCGTGCGCCGCAACATGACGTTTGCAATCAACACCGACATCATCGAGATCCCCGCCGGCCCGGCCGTCCCGTGATCAACGGGGCTGAGGCCCGTTCTTTTCTGCGAGAAATCCAATGAGCGAAGCCTTGCACGGCACCGTCACGCTGGTGATCGGCGCCCGCAGCTACACCCTGAAACCCACGCTCGATGCGGCGCTACGAATCGAGGCCCGCTTCGGCGGTCTGCGCGCCGCGTTGGAGTCCATGCGGATCATGAGCATCGCTGCCTGTGCTGACATTGTGATCGCCGGCGCCGATCTGAAGCCTGAACAACATCCAGTGATCGCTGGCGAAGTCTTCCACACCGGCGTGGCCAAGGTGTCGGGCCTGCTGACCGAGTACATCACCGTCCTGCTCAACCCGGTACCGCCGAGCGTGGCCGCCAGGGGAAAGGACGAGGCGGCCAGCACAGCGCAGTGAAAAACGGCAGCTACGTCGACTATTTGTTCGGCGTGGCCACCGGCTGGCTCGGCTGGCCGCCCGACACTGCGTGGCACACCCCCATCCCGCAGATCATGCTCGCGCTCGATGCTCGGCTCGACTGGACGGGTCGCGGGCAGGCGCATGGCCAGGCTCAGGCCTTGCCGCAGAAGCGTGAAAGCGTCGCGGACAAGTTGAAGAGCTTCCTGCGAGGGCGGCCCAAACAGTAGATAGCGTGCCGCCTCCGGGCGGTTTTATGTGCTTGGAGATTTGCATGGCCGACCAACAAGTCCAGGGGATGCTGGTCCAGATCGAGGCCACAACGGCGCAGCTGCGTCGGGAACTGGCCAGCGCAGACCAGGTAGTCGCACGAACTACCCAGTCGATCGATCAAAACCTCGCTCAGGTCGACTCGGCGTTCGACAGCGCAGGAGGGGCTGCCGAGAAAGCTGGTGTGCTAATGCGTGGCGCCTTCGCTGCCGTGGCTGGTGCAGGATTGATCGGCGGCATCATCAAGCAGGTCGACGCTTACGGACAGATGTCCGACCGCATGAGGGCCGCCGCCGGCAGCGCTGGTGAGTACCAGACGGTGCAGGAGCACCTGCTGCGCACCGCGCAGGAAACTTACCGGCCGCTGGCTGAAGCGCAAGAGCTGTACATCCGCACTGCGGACGTCATGCGCAGCCTGGGTTTCAATACCCAGCAGACCCTCGACATCACCGACAGCTTCAGCTTCCTGCTGGTGACCAACGCGGCTGCTGCCGACAAGGCCGGTTCCGCTCTTGATGCCTATTCCAAGGCTCTGCAGACCGGCAAAGTCGAGGCCGATGGCTGGGTGTCCATTCAGGACGCCATGCCCACCATCGTCACAGCGATCGCGACCGCCACCGGCAAGAGCGCCGAGGAAATCCGCAAACTGGGCGTAGAGGGCAAGCTGTCGCTCGATGACATCAATACCGGCCTGCTAAGCACCGTCGAGGTGAACCGCAAGGCAGCGGCCGATATGTCCACCAGCGTGCAGGATGCGATGGTGAACATCAGCAACGCCGTCCAAACCTTCCTGGGTGGCATGGAAGAGCAGACCGGCGCCGTTGCTGGCCTGTCGAGTGTGCTGATCACTCTGGCCGACAACGTCGATCTGGTGGCCGTGGCCATGGCTGGCGCGGGCGTTGCGGCGCTGACCAACTATGTCGCGAAGTCTGGGCTGGCTGCGAAAGCCGCGCTGGCGGACCGCGCGGCGCGTATCGCCCAGGCCGAGGCCGTGCTGCAGGCTGCACTCGCCGACCAACGTAAGGCCGAAACCGCGACCATCCTGGCGGCCCGCGAGGCAGCTGCCGCGCGCGGCACGGCGGTGCAGACGCAGATGTCGATTCAACTGGCCCAAGCCCGCCAGCGCGAAGCGGCGGCCACCGCCGCAGTAGTAACCGCCCAGGCTGGTCTTCGCACCGTGAGTGCCGGCCTGCTCGGCATCTTGGGCGGGCCGATGGGGCTGGCGTTACTGGCCGGCACGGCGGCGGCCAGCTTCCTCCTGCTGAGCAACAACGCCGATCAGGCAGGGGTCAGCCTGGAGGATCTGCGCAAGCCCGTGGCCCAGCTGCGGGAGGAGTTCGCAAAGCTCAACAAGGACCAGCGGGAAGCATCGTTGGTCAAGTGGCAGCAGGAGCAGGTCACCGCAGCCGACAAGGTCAAGGACGCTTACGGTGACCTCGCTCAGTCCATTCGTTCGAGCGTGGTCACGGCGCCGGCGCGTGACTCGGGCGGCCAATACAATCGGCAGCTGGCCGAATACCAAGGTCTGATCGACCGTCTCAACGAAGCGCGTTCGGCAGGGCAGGGACTGTCGCCTGTCCTGCAGGAAGTCGGTAACCGTCTGCAATTGCCCGCCTCCACCGTACAGCAGTGGATCACGCAGGCCGGCGCCGTGAGCGATGCCGATCAGCGATCTGGCCTGATTGCCGAGACGCTGCGGGTGCTCACCGGGGTTACTGAACAAAACACGTCGGCCACCCAGGCGAACAACGCAGCGAAGGCCGGCATGAGCTCGGCGGGCCAGACCTACCTGGAGACGCTGCAAAAGCAACTCGCAGGTCTGCAGGACAATGGCGATGCGACCAAGATCGCCAACCGTTACCTGGCCGAGAACGCTGACCTCACCGAGACGGACCGCCAGGCAATCCTGTCGGCAGCCAGTGCAATTGAGGCGCAGAAGAAGGCCAACAAGGATGCGACCGAAGGCAGCAAGGATCGCACAAAGGCGCTGAATGACGAGATCAAGGCTCTCGATGCGATCATCGACCGCGCGCTACCGGAGAAGAAACGACTCGAGGATCTGGCGGAGGGCGTGCAGGGGCTGCGCAAGGCCCAGGCTGCCGGCAAGATCACCGCGGCCGAGATGGAACTCGGCATCAAGAACCTCAACACGGCCTACGCCGACCCTGTCTTGCAGAAGCGTGCTGAGGAGGAGAGGAAGCTTGCAGAAGTGCGCCGCAACAGCGCCGAGGCCTATCGCAAGGCGATGGAAGTGGTGCTGCAGACACGCCAGGAGGCGATCAGCGCAGACGTGGCCGGTGTCGGCATGGGCGACGACCAGCGCGAAGAGGCTGACCGGCTGAATGCGGTGCGGCAGAAGTATGCCGAGGCGCGCCGTCAGCTGGAGGAACAGCAGGAAGACGTGTCACGCCGCCTCAGCCAGGACGCCTACCAGCAGCGGCTGGCCGACTTGGCCGACTACCAGGTGCGTGAGCTGCAGATGGAGGTCGACGGCTTCGAGGCCAGACTGCAGGCGCAACGCGACTACCGCAACGGCGCCAAACGCGCATGGGCCAACATCCAGGCTGATGCGGCGAACGTGGCCGGCGCAACCGACGACATGCTCACCACCGGTTTCAACTCTGCTCGCGATGCTGTGGCCGAGTTCGCCATTACAGGCAAGGCCAACTTCAAGGACTTCGCCACCAGTGTGATCTCGGACATGGCCAGGATTGCAAGCCAGCAGGCCGCGAGTTCGCTGTTGAGTGGTTTGGTGGGGCTAGGGGTGTCTGCAGCATCGAAATACTTTGGCGGCGGCTCGTCTTCGCTGGGTTCGACCCAAGCGGGTTACAGCTCGCAATACATGGACAACTGGTCAGGCCCAGCCCAAGCCAAAGGTGGCGCATGGAGTGGTGGTGTGCAGATGTTCGCTAAGGGTGGCGCTTTCACCAACAGCATTCTCAGCAAACCAACCGCGTTCGGACTTGCCGGCGGCGGTACCGGAATCATGGGTGAGGCCGGCCCGGAGGCAATCATGCCGCTGGCGCGCGGGGCGGATGGCTCGCTCGGCGTGCAGATGGTCGGCGGAACGAGTGGTGGCTCTACCGTTGTTCAGGTCAGCGTGCCGGTGGCCGTGACGTTGGAAGATCGGAGCTCTGATGGAATGGAGCTGGATAGCACAGCCCTGCAGCAGAACATCCAGCAACAGATGCAAGGTGTGGCTGAGCGGGCTATTGCCGCGTCTTGGCGCGCCGGCGGCATGAGCTATCGAAACAGCAACGGGAGACGCTGATGGCGATCGAAACTTTCACCTGGACACCAGACGATGAGGCCAGCGGCGACAGCACCCTACGCACCAGAAAATCGCAATTCGGCGACGGCTACGTCCAGGTATCCAGCGATGGATTGAACGGCGAGTCGGACAGCTGGGCGCTTTCATTCGGCGGGCTGGCCGATGAGATTGCGCCGGCTATCGCGTTCATACGTCGCCATCGAGGCGCCAAGTCCTTCCTCTGGACCAATCCAGAAGGCGTGCTTGGCATGTACCGCTGCGAGACCTTCCGGCAGCAGCGCAAGCCGGGAGGTGTGGTGATGCTGACGGCAACCTTTGAGAGGGCGTTTCACCCATGAGTTTGATCACGCAGCTGCAGAAACTGGAGCCGGGCGCGGAGATCCTGCTGTTTGAACTGGACGGTTCGGACTTCGGGGCGGACACGCTCCGGTTCCACGGACATGCAATCCCGCATTCGTCCGAGGAGTTGGCCGCCGCTGGCGCGAACGCCGACCAGCTTCCGGCCAAGTCGATCTGGTGGCAGGGCAACGAGTACGGTGCCTGGCCTATGCAGATAGATGGCATTGAAGCGAACTCGGACGGTACGGCAGTGCGACCCACGCTGACCGTAGGCAACGTCAACGGCAGGATTACGGCGCTGTGCCTGGCCTTCGACAACCTGCTCGAGTTCAAGCTGACCATGCGCCACACCATGGCGCGCTACTTGGACGCGGCAAACTTCCCCGCCGGTAACCCGGAAGCTGACCCGAGTGAGGAGGCCATCGAGGTCTGGTACATCGATCAGAAGGTGTCCGAGAACGGCACCACGGTCGCTTGGGAGCTTGCCAGCCCCGGCGATGTTGGCGGCGAGACCATTGGCCGGCAAATGACCCAACTATGCCACTGGGCAATGACCGCCGGTTACCGTGGCCCGAACTGTGGCTACACCGGTCCGTACTTTGATCTCGACGGCAATCCAACGGACGATCCGGCCAATGACCAGTGCAATGGCTGCCTGGACTCGGGCTGCACAGTTCGCTTTGGCCAGGGCAACCAGTTGCCCTTCGGGGGCTTTCCGGCCGTTTCCCTGATCGCACGGAGCTGACCATGCGCAAACACATCCTTGCCGCCGTGCAAGCGCACGCCGCGGCAGAGTATCCGCGCGAGTGCTGCGGGTTGATCATCGCCGTGGGCCGCTCCCAGCGGTACCTACCGTGCGACAACACTGCGACCGATCCGGCCGAGGAGTTCCGCATCTCGCCGGAACAGTATGCGGCAGCCGAGGACCAGGGCCAGGTCATCGGCATCGTTCACTCGCACCCGGACGCTACCAGCAGGCCGTCGCCGCGTGACATGGCGATGTGCGAAGCAACAGGATTGCCCTGGTACATCCTGTCGTGGCCCGAGGGAGACCTGCGCACAATCACTCCGACCGGTCATACCCCACTGCTGGGCCGGCCCTTCGTGCACGGTGCCTGGGACTGCTGGCAGGTCTGCGCGGACTGGTACAAGCGCGAGTGGGGCCTGGAGTTCCCGGCTTACGCCAGGGAAGAGGGATGGTGGGAGCAGGCGGATGGCCCGAGTCTCTACGAGCAGGCCTATGAGGCAGCGGGTTTCTACCAGGTCATCCAGCCGCAACGCGGGGACATGATTGTCATGGCCGTAGGCCGCACGGCTCACCCGAACCACGCCGGCATCTACTTGGGCGCCGACGCCAAACTGCCCGACGAGGGCGGCCAGGTCTTCGGCCCAGGCCCATTCATGCTGCATCACCTGCTGGGGCGGCCGTCAGAAATCGTGGTGTTCGGCGGGCCCTGGCTCGATCGGGCGCGGCTTGTGTTGCGTCATTGGGAGGCGAAATGAAGCGGCTTACCCAAAGACTGGCTAGGGTCAGAACATTGTGATCTCTCGGTGGAAGCTTACTTCTTGACCTGCAAGCCGCGCGCTCATCATGTCTTTAAAAGCTAGGATATGCTTTGCCGGAATCACGTAGCCGAGATTTATCATATGCCTTACCTCGGCAAAGTCTTCCAGCGAGCTAGGGATATCCTTGATTACTATTTTGCCCTTGCTGGTATGAGTAGGTCCCGCATAAAGAACCCCTATTAGCTTGTTCGGGCGACGACTGATGGTCGCAATGCCTTTTTCGATACTGAAGGATTGTTTTTCCTTAAGAACTACAGGGCTACCGCTCGAGCCGGGGAAGCACGCACAATCTATGACGAAATGGCGGCGTCCATCGAAGTCTATTCTTGGGTCGCTAGCAATGGTTCCTTGTCGAACAATTGGCAGGTTATGTTTTTCGTCAGAAAGGCCCGTTGGATATCCGATCATGACAACGGTTTCGGATTGTTCAAGAGAGTCCAGATCCTCGCTTCTAACTAGGTCATGTTCTGAGAACATGGTCCCATGCCCTGCATAGCCCGCGTCTGTTAAGTTCTGTAGGACGGCGGCGATGTTGATGGCGGCGAGGTCAATATCTCTATCAGGATGCTTGAAGATTATACTGTCCACGCCTTTTTTAAGCGTGTATTTAGCTATTCCAATTTTTTGAGTGCTATCTGATGGCGAGGAAAGCGAAAGTTTCACGGTCAACTCTTTGGCGCCTTCCATGACATGTTTATTTGTAATCAGTAGTGGTGCTATTTCATCATGTTTCATTTGTAGTGCTAACATGAAGCCTGTGCCGCGAGATTTTCCGCTTTCACTTGCCGTTTCTATGAGGGCCGTTGTACTGTCTAGAATGTTTTTTGTTTTACTGATTCCGTTCATTGTTAAATTCCTCTGGAGGTTTGCGTGAGTGACGTACTGATAGTCGATGGTTTTACTAGACAAGCGAGCTACGATCGGCGCGGTAGAGTGTTCGTTGATGCCCACTTTATTGACTATGAAACGGAGGTGGATACTTTTCGTGCACTAGCAAAAAAGTATCTGAAAGGCGCTCTAAAAGAAGTCACTTCGCGCGGGGTTTGTCATCCTGTATTCGCTGTCGACATGACTCCTTACGAGCCCTCAGTCCAGACCTATGATGACTGGGGCGGAAAAGCTGTTCTGCTACCTGCTCAGCAAGCAGGCAGCTAGCGCAACGCTACTACGACGACGCCATCGCCGGTTACTGGCATTTCATCCACGCTGGATGCTTGCTCAGGGCGGAGTGAAGGTGCATTGTCTAAGGCGTTCAAACGGTGATAGCGTGTTGCCTCCATGCATCGATGAGGTTTTTATGGCTACACGATTCAAATCTAATAGTGAGCTTGACGCTTGGGACCGTTATTTCGCAGCCGCACTGAGCACCTCAGTTGCCCCGGGCGCACTGAAAAACACCTCATCCAGTGCGCTGACTGAGGCTCTTGAGCATGCGGCGGCAACCGCAGATGCGATGATGGTCATTCGGGGACGACGAGAGCCGAAGCTTTGAAATTATAAGCCCAGCCCCGCGCTGGGCTTTTTGCATCCGGGATCCTGCTATCTGGCGCTTGTGATATTGTTTTGCCTTCATGGCAGTGGAGGCGTTCGATGAAGGTCAAGAATTGGGATGGCTGGGAGCCTGAGTGGCTGAAGCTTGTGGATCATTTTCAAAGCGCACCGGCAGTGCCGGGTGTTTACATCATCTGCGCTGACCGCGCGATCACACGTGCAGTCGGGATTGATGAGAACGGAATTCTCACTGTCGGTGAGTCCGACAACCTGAAGCGTCGTCTGGCAGCATTCGTTCGATGTGCGCGTTCGAAAGAGGCTACCGGCCACATGGCGGGCTGGCGGTTCAGCTTCGCGTCATTTGAAAAGATGTTCCCACTAGAGAGCCTTTGGGTGAGCTGGTGCCCCACCGTTGACAAGGCAGCAGCCTACGCGAAGGAGGGCGAGATGCTGGGCCTGTATCTGGCAGAGCATTACGAGTTACCTCCGCTGAACTACAAGTACAACTGGTCTCCTCAGGAGCAGTGACTTGTAAGCCCTATTCCGCGCTGGGCTTGTTGCTGCTGGTGCAAACCTTCCGTCTGGCTGTGCTAGATTCCAAGCTCCAACATGGAGGTGGCAATGAGCAACAGAGGGAAGGATCGCCAGATTGACAATATTGAGTTCAACGTCAGCGACATCAAGCTCAGCAAGGACTTCTATGGCGCGGTGTTCGGTTGGAGCTTCGTTGACTATGGCCCAACATACACCGAGTTCAGTGACGGTCGGTTGACCGGTGGCTTCACCACTGGTGAGCCAGTCAGGCCAGGCGGGCCATTGGTCATTTTGTACTCAGACGACCTTGCTGACGCCGAGAGCAGGGTTGTGGCTGCTGGCGGCAGGATCAGCCGGGAGGTTTTTTCTTTCCCAGGCGGGAAGCGATTCCATTTCGTCGACCCAGACGGTTATGAACTTGCTGTCTGGACAGCGGCGGTCTGAGGAAGATATAGCCCAGCCCCGCGCTGGGCTTTTTGCATTTGGCTGCCGGGCCAGGTCCGCGCTACAGTCACCCATTTCAAGGCAGGGACTCATGCGAATTCTGATCGGTGCTCTGGGGCTGGCGTTGCTGGCGGGGTGTGCGAGTGTTTCCGAAACTCGGAGCAATCCGGCTCTTTTGGATCTGAAATCACAAAAGCCTGCCAAGGACGTCGCTGAATGCATTCGTGATAGCTGGCAGAGCACTACCGTTCTCGGCGCAAGCGTCGGCGGAATCCTGCAGTCATCCGGTAATCGCTACTCGGTTCTTGCTCCAGACGCGCAGGCGCCTCTGCACTTGGTCGATGTGGAGCCAAGCAAGAGCGGATCCACGGTTCGATATCATTTCTACCGCACATGGCAGTCGCCGCTTGAACGGGTCACTGACGCGGTGAAGGCGTGTGTCAAGTAGAGGATGCACTTATCTCAAGCCACCTTCGGGTGGCTTTTTTGTTCCTGGAGGAAAGCAATGACCGACCATGCAATCGACCTTCAACCAATGACCAACGTGTTGCTTTACGGAAAGCTTCGCCAATTCGGGCGGTCATTCAGGCTATCCGTTCGATCTCCAGCGGAAGCGATCAAAGCTCTCTGTATTCAGATCCCTGGCTTCGAGCGGTTCATTGCCAATTCCAAAGCGGAGGGGCTTGAATTTGCCATCTTCCGTGGAGAAAGGAACCTTGAAGAAAAGGAGCTTGGCTTCGGAGGAAGTGGTGATATTCGGATAGCCCCGGTGATCATCGGCAGCAAGCGAGCAGGCCTACTTCAGACCATCATCGGTATTGCGATTGTGGCCTTGGCCTGGTGGAACCCACTGGGCTGGTCTGCTGCCACAGCTCTCGCTATTGGCATGGGCGGTGGCTCGATGGCCGTGGGCGGTGTGATCCAAATGCTAAGCCCGCAGGCTCAAGGACTTACCATGAGTGGTTCACCGGAGAACCTCCCGAGCTATGCCTTCGGCAGCGCCAAGAACACGACCGCCAGCGGCAACCCTGTTCCGATCTGCATCGGTAAGCGCCGCTGGGGTGGCGCGATCATCTCCGCTTCAATTCTCGCCAGTGATAAGACTTGAAATTTATGCCCTGAAGCAGCTAAAAGGGCATTTTGCGGGGTAATTTGTGATGCAGGATAGGGCCTTGGAAAGCGCTTTCTACGTCCGGCGTTCAGTTGAAGTAGACGCGGCGCTCAACGATTGGACTCTGAGAGGGCACGTTTTGGAGCGTGACAGAGCTCTAGAGTGTCGCTTCGTGATCCTCCTCAATGAAGAGGCTGACACGTTTAAAATCGTCAGCCTTCTGGAAATTGAAAACCTCGAAGTACAAGCGGACCGTCGTTTCAGCTGTGAAGTCATCAAAAGGACATTGATTCTCGATCAAGTTTTTTTTGACGATTTTGGATTGGCACTTCCGAATCAACCTCCGCTCGAGGTACCGGCTTTCGACTTTGAGTTCTCCAAATATTTTAAGACTTACTCTTGGCCCACATAGAATGAGTTAGCACGCAACCCGCTTCGGCGGGTTTTTTATTGCCCGGAGGAAAGCATGGGCCCCGTAGATCACCTGGAAATCACCGGCGCCAAAGGCGGCGAGAGCAAGCCTAAGACCCCCGTCGAGGCCCCGGACAGTCTGCAGTCGACGAACATCGCCAAGATCCTGCTGGCGGTGGGCGAAGGTGAGTTTGACGGCACACCGACCGACCGTGATATCTACCTCGACAACACGCCGATCATGGACGCCAGCGGCAACGTGAATTTCCCTGGCGTGAAATGGGAGTGGCGCCGCGGGAGCGTCGAGCAGGAATATATCCAGGGCATCCCATCGATCGAGAGCGAGAACACCGTCAACGTTGAGCTGCGCAGTGACAGCCCGTTCACGCGCTCGCTGAGCAACACGCAGCTGTCTGCGGTGCGAGTGCGCATGTCCTGGCCGCGCTTGGTCAGCCAGGACAGCAGTGGCAACACCAACGGCTACCGCATTGAGTACGCCATCGATATCGCCACCGATGGTGGTGCGTACGTTGAAGCGCACTTGGGTGCAGTAGACGGTAAAACCACGAACGGCTACCAGCGCTCCGTACGGGTCAATCTGCCTAAGGCAACCACCGGCTGGATGATGCGCGTCCGCCGGATCACCCCGAACGCCAACAGCGGCACCGTGGGTGACACGATGACCATTGCCGGCTACACGGAGATCATCGATCAGAAACTCAGCTATCCGAACACGGCGCTCCTCTACATCGAGTTCGACGCCCAGCAGTTCCAGAACATCCCTGCGGTGACCGTGGATTGCAAGGCCAAACTGTGGCCTGTGCCGACCAACTACGACCCCGCGACTCGCACCTACACTGGTGTGTGGGACGGCACCTTCAAGCAGGCCTGGACCAACAACCCTGCGTTCGTGACCTACGGCCTGTGCGTCGAGGACCGCTTTGGCCTGGGCAAGCGCATCAAGTCGTGGATGGTCGACAAGTGGGAGATGTACCGCATCGCCCAGTACTGCGACCAGTTGGTGCCGGATGGGATTGGCGGGCAAGAGCCGCGCTATCTGTGCGACATGAACCTGCAGGGCCGCGCTGAGGCTTGGACCCTACTGCGCGACCTGTCGGCCATCTACCGGGGCATGGTGTACTGGGCCCATGGCTCGCTGTTCATGCAGGCGGACATGCCGCGCGCCCAGGACATCGACTGCGTGTTCACCCGGGCCAACGTCATCGACGGCGACTTCGTCTATGGCGGCGCTGAGCGCAACACCCATTACAGCCGGGCCTTGGTCAGCTATGACAACCCGGCGAACAACTATGACACCGATGTGATTCCGGTAACCGACAACGCGCTCCAGCGCCGGTACCGGGACCGTCCGGTAGAAATCTCGGCCATCGGCTGCACTCGTGCCTCCGAGGCCCAGCGCCGAGGCAAGTGGGCGCTGCTGAGCAATAGCCAGGACCGTACCGTCACCTTCAAGACTGGAATGGAGGGGCGCATCCCGCTGCCTGGCTACGTCATTCCCGTGGCTGACGAGCTGGTGGCGGGCCGCCCGAACGGTGGTCGGATTGCGGCCGCTGCCGGCCGGGTGGTCACCCTCGATCGCGACACGCCGATCAAGGCCGGCGACCGTCTGATCCTGAACCTGCCAAACGGCACCGCCCAGGCACGCACCGTGCAGTCGGTCGCTGGGCGCGCGGTGACGGTGACCACCGATTACGGCGTGCAGCCAGAGCCAGAGCTGCAGTGGGCGATTGATTACGACGACCTGGCGGTTCAACTGTTCCGCGTGTTGAAAACGACCCGCACCCAGGAAGGTGAGTACGAAATCACCGCACTGGAGTTCAACCCGAGCAAGTTCGCTGCGATCGACACCGGCGCCAAGCTGGACGAGCGCCCGATCAGCGTCATTCCGATCACTGTCGTACCGCCACCAGCGAGCGTAACGCTGACTTCTGCCTACGCCATTTCCCAGGGAATCGCGGTCAGCACCATGACGATCGCCTGGCCAGCTGTGCAGGGCGCGGTTGCCTATGACGTGGAGTGGCGCAAGGACAACGGCAACTGGATACGGCTGCAGCGTACCGGCACCACCTCGGTCGACGTGGTGGGCATCTACGCAGGCGCTTATCTGGCTCGCGTGCGCGCCGTCAGCTCGTTCGACATCACGTCGATGTGGCGGGATTCGGTACTGACCGAGCTGAAGGGGAAGGAGGGTGCACCTCCGGCGTTGGCCTATCTGAATGCTATTCCGGAAATCATGGCCATCCGGCTCAACTGGGGCTTTCCGGCAGGTGCAGAAGATACTGCTTATACCGAAGTCCAAATGGCGTCCGAGTCAACCGGACAGAATCCTCTCCCACTCGGCCAGTTCGCATACCCGACACCGACCTACCTGCATAGCGGGATGGCTGCGGCTGTGGTGCGGTACTTCCGCGGCCGCCTGGTCGATAGGTCGGGCAACATCGGACCGTGGTCAGACTGGGTCTACGGCCAGTCCAGCGCCGACGCCGACGAGATCCTCGACTACATCACCGGCAAGATCACCGAGACCCACCTTGGCCAGAGCCTGCTGAGTGAGATCGAGAAGATCAGCGGGGAGGGGCCTGGGTCGGTCAACGAGCGGCTGACGGCAGGCGACATCGCCCTGCAGAATCAGATCGACTCGCTGCAGGCTCAGCTGGCGGACGTGGTCGGCGCCCCGGACTGGGATGCGGCCCAGGCCTACTTGGCGGGCTCCCTGGTGAAGCAGGGCGGCAAGCTGTACCGGGCCAAGCAGGACGTGCCGGCCGGAACGCCGGTCACGGATGCCGGCTATTGGGAATACATCGGCGACTACGCATCCCTTGGCGAGATGGTCACGGCGCTGGCGTTGCGGGTGGATGCCGTGGAGACGAGCGTCGAGGAGATCGACGGCCAGCTGGCGGCTATGGCGACCCGGATCATCGGTGTGGAGACCCAGGTCTACCCGCGGATGGCCGGTGCTACCGACTGGAAGGCTGGCGATTCGGCTGTACGGGCAACGTCCACCTCGATCTACAGCGCGTTCAGCAGCGGCGATATGGCGCTGGCGCGGCGTATCGACTTGGTCGAGGCGCAGATTGGCGACGACCTCAACGCCAGGTTCGAGCAGGAAGCCTATGCGCGAGTGACCGCTGACGAGGCCCTGGCCACTGAGGTGACCAAGGTTTCGGCCAAGGTCGGGGACAACGAGTCGAAGCTCCAGCAGGAGATCACGGCGCGGACCAGCGCAGACGAAGCACTCACGGCGCAGATGACCTCAGCGACATCGAGGATCGGCCAGGCTGAGGCAGGGCTCGCCACGGAAGCGCAGACGCGCGCTTCGGCCGACCAGGCAATCAGCACCTCGGTCACCCAGCTGACCAGCCGGGTTGGCGACAGCGAGTCGGCGATCGTCAACGAGGCGCAGACCCGGGCGAACGCCGATCAGGCGATCAGCAGTTCGGTAACGCAACTGAGCAGCCGGGTAGGGAGCACCGAGGCCTTGGTGCAGGACACGTCCGAGGCGCTGGTCGATCTGGAGGGCAACGTGTCGGCCACCCGCAACATCAAGGTGGGCGTCGACGTGAACGGCCGCTACTACGGTGCTGGGATGGGCATCGGGGTGGAGAACACGCCAGACGGCATGCAGTCGATGGTGATTTTCCTGGCCAACCTGTTCTCCGTCATGCACCAGCCCGGCGGCACGCCGAAGTCGGTGTTTGCCATCCAGAACGGCCAAGTGTTTATGAACAGCGCGATCATCAACCAAGCCGACATCATCAACCTGATCATCACCGGGGAGCTGCGCAGTTCCAACTACGTTGCTGGCTCTCAGGGCATCCGCATCAACTTCGTGACGAATGAGTTTGAGATAAACGGGGTTCGGCCTGGAATGGGCCGGATGAACATCACCAATCAAGCACTTACCGTCTACGACACCGCACGTATGCGGGTTCGGCTCGGGCTGTGGGGGTAACGATGACCGCAGGTTTACAGGTTTGGGATGAGGCCGGGAACATAGTCGTGGATATCACCGACCGGCTGGCCAAGATGCTCGGAACGGTCTACACGGGAGCATCATCGGGCTCTGCTTCTGTGCCTGGTTTGAGTTCGGGAACACCGTTTTTTGCTGCGACGCCAGTGTCCTCTACTCAAGGCTCACTGGCTTTGTTTGTGCCGGCCATTTCGATCAATCAGGCGGCGGAAACGATCACTTGGACCTTTGAGGCTAACAAGAACCAGTCGCCCTCATACATAACGGTCGGAGTGTTCTGATGCCTGCAGGTCTTCAAGTCTTCACGCCCGATGGACTGGTTCAGATTGATGACACCTGGGTCAACTTCGCGATGGTCAGTAAGCAGTTAATAACCTCCGCCGACAACATCCCGTTCGATGGCTTGTTTGTGCGCGGTGTCCAGTTCTATGTGGCATCACCGCAAGACCTTGTGTTTGTTCATTGCACGAGCGAGTTCGGCTTTATGGTCCGGCGGATCGAAACCAATGGCAACAACCGTTGTATTGTCGTGACGAGGGCCCTGGGGGTTACGGTTGAGATCTTTGTTTTCCGCAAGCAGCCGCCGGCAGCATCTCTATACGGTCTGCAAATATGGAACCCGGCTGGCGAGCTTGTCTTTGATGCTGCATCCAAGTTTTGCAAAGTAAAGGGGGTTATCCCGTCGTTCACCGGCAGTGCGAGCTACAACCATCCCGCCGGGAAAAAATATGCGGTTAATTTTCCGCAGTTCATGGGTAGATGGACATCTGACTTCATCCCATCTTCCTCCGGAGAGGTTCCGTACTATTTACATGCTTGGTACACCTATCTCCTCTATTGCAGATCGGATGGGGTGACTGTGACAAGTCTATATCCGTA
Organism: Pseudomonas sp. BNK-15; assembly: GCF_047456105.1. Classification (NCBI taxonomy): domain Bacteria; kingdom Pseudomonadati; phylum Pseudomonadota; class Gammaproteobacteria; order Pseudomonadales; family Pseudomonadaceae; genus Pseudomonas; species Pseudomonas sp. BNK-15. Next base: position 5,492,821 of record NZ_CP179898.1, on the reverse strand, counting down.
CATGGCCATGGAGGCACCGTGGTATGCCCCCGTGCCGCCTGCGCCACCGTCTTACGACCGTTACTACACCGGCGGCAGTTCGCTGATTGCCGATGTGACAGGATTATAAATAGGAGGCCACATGGCCAAGCAAGTTATCGCCCTTGGTTCAGCCCCCAGTGGCCTGGACGGGGATGATGCCCGTACGGCGTTCCAGAAAACCAATGCCAACTTTGACGAACTCTATGGCGGCACTATTAGCCAGCCGACCAATGTCAAGTTAAGTGCGATTGCCGCTTTGGTGTGGTCGGCGAATCAAATGATGTACACCACTGGCACCAACACGCTGGCCATGGCCCCGTTGACGGCGGCGGGCCGCGCACTACTCGATGACGCCAACGCCGCTGCCCAGCGCGTCACGTTGGGGTTGGGCACATTAGCTACGGTCGACGCTCAAACTGCCGCCAACGATGCGACTGCCGGTCGTGCGCTGTTGGTCGGCGCTTTTGGGTTGGGCGGTTCTCAGGGCGTCGCAGTGCCCAACAGCGATCTGAACGACTGCGGGTTGACCGGCTTTTACAACATCGCCAGTAACACCGTGAATGTGCCGGTAGGTGCGTCGTCCGGCTCTGTTTGCTTCACTCAGTGTTTCAACGGGGCGTCTTCTGCGCATCAACTAGTATTCGGCTACGCCGCCAGCCGTCTCTGGTTCCGTCGACGCAACAACGGCACGTGGTCCGATTGGGAAGAGACCGTCAAGAGCTCCTCTATCGGCACTTCCGCTGGCGGAACTCTAACCACTTCTACGCTAGATAATACCCTAGGGCGCGTGTTGCGTGTAGGCGACTTCGGCATAGGTAATACCTGTGTATTGCCCCCCACACCAACCAGTCTTGCAAGCATCACAGCATCGGGCTTCTACTACTGCGGCGCCACGGTCGACGACGGACCGCTCGGCTCTGGGACCGGGGCGTCGCAAGGATACATTCACCACTACCGCCACCCTACCTCGGGTTATGCGAAGCAGGTATTCACGAGCGTTCAAACACCGCACCGAACTTATGAGCGGGTACAGGTAGGTGGTGTCTGGCAACCTTGGCAGTACATGTTAAAGACTGTCGATATCGTCGGCACAGTGTCGCAAAACGGTGGCGTTCCGACAGGTGCAATCGTTGAACGCGGTAGTAATGCGAATGGCGAGTATGTTCGCTTTGCGGACGGAACTCAAATTTGTTGGGGCTTGAAAACATACTCTTCGGGCATCACTTCCGTGGCGGGGGGTGTCTATATTAGCCCTGCCGGCGACCTGGTCACGTGGCCTGTTCCATTTTATTCGAACTTAGTAAATTTGAGCGGAGGCGTGTGGTCAGGCTCCTACAGGGTAACCATCTTGCCTTATAGATCAAACACCTTGAATGGCACCTTTACGTTCGAACTTTATTCATCCGTGCCATCCGGTGTTGATGTTGTTTACACTTGGCATGCAATCGGCCGCTGGTATTGAGGGTGTTTCATATGATCATCAAGTTGTCGCCCGTCCGCATGGACGAGGAATTGATGGTAGATCGCGAAGGCGATCTACTTTACGTGAACGGCGACGTGTTCGACTTCGGTCCGCTATTGGAGGGCGCGACCCTGCCGGCTGAGGCTATATCGTCGAAATGGTTCTCTGGACAAGTCGACCGCATTAACGGGGAGCTTCACTTGACCCTCATTCTTCCTCACGGAGCTGACGCCCCGGAGGAAACAAGATTCCCGCAGCCGATTGTCCTGACTGATGACGGCACGGTGGACCTACCGCAGCCCAGCCTCCGTGCCCCCGAGGAGCCCCCTTTGGCTGAGGACGAACCTAACCCAATCGAAGCCGAGGTGGTTGACGATGAGTGACATTGATTGGTCCATGATGGTCACGGCCGAAATGAAAGAGGCCGCTGCCGCTGCTGCTTTGCTGGAGCAAGTTCAGGCAGAGATCGCCGGATTACGCAAAGTGGCAGACGACGCTATTGCCCCGCTGCAGGATGCGGTCGACATAGACGAAGCGACGACGGACGAAGAGGCCCGTCTCAAGCTCTGGAAGAAATACCGCGTTGCGCTGAGCCGAGTTCCTGAGCAGGGCGGCTACCCCGAAATCATTGATTGGCCCGCCCCACCAACGGACTGACCATTGTTGATAAGGAGTAAATTCCCTCAGCATTAAATTACGCAGGCTGCAGCAAGGGTGAAGAATCCGCTAAATGGATAGTAATTCTCTACATACTCGTTCAGTTTGTCCCATCGCTTATCGGTCTCCTTCCATTTCATGCTAGACCAAGTACCAACATGCTCTTCTTGGGCGAAGAGGGCTAAGCTTTTGTAGCAGATTGACTCCTTAAGGTCAGGGAGCTTCTTGGCGACAAATTTCTTGAATGACGCCTCCCCCTCTTGCGGGAACCCGCTTTGGTAAAACGCGATCGCCATGCTGAGTGCGTCCATAAGCTCTGCCTTTTGGATCGTTGATTGTTCCATTTACTCTCCACAGCGTTGCATTAAGTTTGGTATTTGATAAGGGGCCAAATCGAGAGTGCAATCTCATACCAGAGATCTGACGAAGGTCACTTGTTGACTGGTTCCTGATCCGCCCCTGTGGCAGATCCTACCCAAAGACCGCCGCAAGGCGTTTTTTTTTGCCTGGAGAAAACTCATGACCCAATCCCAGCCCCGGGGCGTGCGCAACCGCAACCCCGGCAATATCGATTTCAACCCTCGCAACAACTGGCAGGGCCAGATCGGCAAGGAACCTGGTGGCCGCTTCGCCATCTTCGACACCCCGGAGAACGGCATCCGCGCTTTGGGCAAGCTGCTCATCAACTACCGGGGCAAAGACGGTATGCCAGGCGTGGGCGGGAAGGGTATCGATACCGTTCTTGAGACTATCAACCGCTGGGCGCCGAGCAACGAGAACGACACCCAGGCCTACGCTGCAGCCGTGGCCAAGCGCCTGGGCGTGCGCACCACCGACCCGATCAACATCAAGGACCCCGCCACGCTGAAGGGGATGGTGGTAAGCATCATCGTCCACGAGAACGGCAGCAATCCATATCCGCCGGCGATCATTGACGAAGGGGTACGGAGAGCGCTGGCATGACGCTCAAGACGATTGGCCGGTGCCTGGGTCAGGCCGACGATGGCTCGCTCTGGTTTTTCTGCAATGGCTGCAATCTCCCCCATAGCCTGAACGTGGGTGCAGGCAATGGGCCGCGCTGGGGCTATAACGGCAACGCCGAGGCCCCGACCTTTACGCCGTCCGTTCTGTCTCGGTATCGGATGGGCAGCAAGGAGACTATCTGCCACTCCTTCGTAACCGAAGGGCGCATCCAGTACCTGGCGGACAGCACCCATCAACTGGCCGGCCAGACGGTCGACCTTCCCGACTGGGAGGCAGCATGGAACAACTGGTAGCCAGATACAGCGCGCCCCTGCGCTGCATTGTCCTGTTGCTGTTGTTGGCATCCTATTGGTGCGTCTACCAGCATGGCAGATCGGTGGAGCGGGCCGAGGCCGCCCAGGCCACAGCCGAACGCGACAGCGGCGACCGCCTGGCTGAGGTTATCGGCGAGCGCGGAGCCCGGCACGAAGAACAACGACGCGCCCAGGCGCAGGAGGAGGCTAGAGCCCATGCTCAAGAACAACGAACGATTGCTGATGCTGGCGCTGCTGGCGCCGATGCTGCTGGCCAGCGGCTGCGCGACGAAGCAGGAAAGCTCGCCGCCACCATCAGTTGCCCCGCCACGGATACCGCCGCTATCGCCCGAGGCCAGGCAGCCACCCGCGCCGCAATGGTGCTCTCCGACCTGCTCATACGGGCTGATGCGCGAGCGGGAGAGCTGGCGGAATCTTATGACCTTGCCCGCATCGCCGGGCAGCAATGCGAGCGCGAGTATGACGCGTTGACGCGCCAAGCCCGGATCATTCGTTGACCAAGGTTGCTACGGCTTTCAGGCGCAATTTTGAGCCTTGACGGGTTAGTGGTAGATTTCCGGCAATCACAAGGAGGTCCGCATGAACACCACTGCCACCGTCACATCCTTTATTTCTATAGGCGTTTGCGCCATCTTGTACCTCCTGCCGGCGATCAACGCCAAGAGCCGGAGGCATCCCAGCACTGGAGCAGTTTTTCTTCTTAATCTTTTCTTGGGGTGGACAGTAATCGGATGGCTGGCCGCTCTAATTTGGTCAGCTACAGCCACGTCGACGCACATAACAACGGTGCCTGGCTCGAATGGCAGTAGTCCAGGAGAAGACAAATATCAGAAGCTTGAGAGGCTTGGCGGGCTAAAAGAGAAGGGCCTTATCACCGCAGCAGAATACGAGTCTGAGAAAAGCAAAATCCTCGGAAGCTAAACAGGGGCAGGTCATCGCCTCCGATTGCTTCAGCGGCCAGTTGCGGATTAGTATGCTGTATCTATATACAGTATTTGGTGCGGCATGTACTTCCTCCTCGTTCGACGCCGCGAGAATGGCGTGGCCATCCCCTCTGATCGCCTCAGGAAGATCAAGCCCCTGCGGGCTGACATCCACATTGGTGATCATCACAGCGAAGTACTGGGCCGAGTCGCGACCCAGGCGTGGGTGTTCAACCCGACACCTGGGCCGGACATCATCCCGCGCTTGCTCGACGCCAAGGTCAACGGCATGGCCCAGCTCGGCATGAACATCAATGGGGTGGAGGAGATCGACGGCGTGATCTATGCGCAGTCGTGGTGGTGCAGGACTGAATGATGAGCGGACTACCACGAGCCTGGCTGGCTGAGCTTGATGACCGGTTTGCCCTCGTCACGGACCCTGACGGGCGCGCGGCCGTGCTCAGCGAGATGGCATTCGCCGCGCGCCGGCGCCGGGAAGTTGATGATGGATGCCTGTGCGACATGCTCGAGCTTGCCGAGGCGGCAAGGGTTTGGGCCCTGCTAGAGCACGAGGAGGCTTGGCACATTGGCCTTTTTGGATATGAGGGTTGGGTTGAGCACGAGCCAGAACGGATCGTAGTTGGCAGAACGCCAGGGAAGGGTGCTTCGGATGTCTAAAACTGCGGTAAAGCTATGTGGTTTTACTGGGTCAAAGTCGACCAAAATCACCAATGCATATTAGACACACCCGATGCATAGGCCGCGAAGTGCGCGGCCTGAGGTGCGTTTCTTACACTACTGCTGCATTACTGGGGTGCAGCTCCTTTTCCCTCAGATTTATCAGCATGAGGAATTAGCGCAGCCGAGTTGGGTTGCCTGCGAATCCTCCAGATTCTGTATATCGCAAAAACTATCAACGAGCCTCCGACTGCCAGCGCTCCAATCTTGTTCGCATAGAAAGCACCTACAGCTAGAGGTAGCAGAAACGGATAGAGGAAGGTCTTTGGCTCACGGATTGCGGCTACGAGCCACAACACGACCGCGATCCAAATCGATACCCTGATCGCAATGGCAGCCATTACCATTGCCAAAAGCAATCTCCATACAACCGGCTTTCGTAAGAAGGATTTCATAGCGTCTGCTCCACAATTCCTACGATGGTATAGGAAATGTGGCGCTTTGCTATTTGTTTGAGAGTCACAGTCAATCGGCGTTAGGCTGAGCCGAAATCGATTCCAAAACTGAAATGGCGACCCTTGCAGTATGCGGCCTGTAGCCGTGCCGTTTCGTCTTTGTTTTGGAATCGATTTCGTCGCTGGCGCCGTAGGGATCGGGCGGTTATGCGACGGTCTTGAAAACCGTAGGCAGACTTGGCAACGCACAGCCTCTGGTGAAGCAGTAGATGGCGCAGAATGACAGGTGGCTATATGATGGCTCGCTGCGACCGGCTTTCAACTCATAGCGCCCTTGGCGACCGTCCGCATACGACCCAAGCGGACGGTCATCGCGGACACCTGTCGACCAAGAGAAGTCATGACTGAGCAGTGCCCGCCACCGATTGCCGATAGTCATCGCCTGGTAGCGAAAGGGGGGCATCGGGTCACGTCTGCCCTTGAACCAACAGTTATTCGCTGAAAGCCGAACTTAAATCCGTTCACGTACCGGGTTTAGCCGTGTAGGCTTGCGAGCATGCTGAATAACGCTCTTGTGCGGTATTCACCCGTTAGGCTCTCTACAAACATGGAAGTCACTGTGAGCGGTTTTATATGTAACACCTGCGGCAAGCCGCACGATGAGTTGCCGATGTGCTTTGGCCCGAGCGCGCCAGACCTTTGGTACTCAATTCCAGAGACGGAGCGAGATGAACGAGGCGAATTGTCATCTGATCAATGCGTGATTGATGGCGAGCATTTCTTCGTCCTAGGACGTATTCTCATCCCTGTAACCGACGGTGTCGGTCCATTTGCCTGGTTGGCATGGATCTCATTGAGCGAAAGCAATTTTCTTCGAATGTGTGAGCTTTGGGAACGTGATGGCAGGGAAGCCGAACCGCCGTACTGCGGGTGGCTGCAGAGCGATTTGCCCTACGAGCCGTCAACGTTGGGTCTTGAAATTCAAGTTCAAACTATGCCTTTGGGTGAGCGTCCACTTATCTTATTTGATCATACAGTTCACCCCCTTTCTGTAGAGCAATACACCGGTATAACGATGGCCCGAGTCCAGAGCATTGTCGAGGCGGCGCTTCATGGTTAAGCAGACGCCCGGTTCCCCCATCAAGGAATGGTTGCCCGCATTGTCGTATCTATTAGTCAGTGATGCTCTAAAAGTCGATGACTACCTCCAGCTAGTTTTTTGTGGGCGGCGCCGTGTTGTCTATATATAACCCTTGTCGGTTTGAAGGTCTAATCTTTTCCGATCTCATTGGCTGTGCGCTTAAAGAAATACGTGCAGACGAAGAGGCCGACGTTATTGTATTGGTCTTAGATAGAGGTATTCTCCATGTCAATGTGCACCCTGACGCCTGGACAGGGCCTGAAGCAATGGCACTCCACGGGCCAGAGAATCTAATCATGATTTGGTAATGACCTCTGCTGAGTGCTCTGTAGCGGCGGTTTGCGGCTGTCAGTTATCCTCTTTGAAGGACTGCTTCGGGTCGATTGCGGTCAGTCGCGACCGGCTACTTTCGACCCAGGCTGTGTGAAAACCCAAACGGGTCTCTGAAGATCGCGAGCGTACGTGAAATCTGAAATGGCTTGGTTATTCAGCTAACCCAGATTTCGCGCAGGAGCGCGAAATTCTGGTCATTTTCTAACCAGCCGGATCGCGCCAAGCGTTTTCACACAGCCTGGACCCATAGCAGCCCTTTGAAGTGGGCAACTCACGGCGTTGGTTTCCCAGCGAATAATGCCGGTAGATTACTGATCAATCCTCAAACGCAGGCGTAATTGCGGAGGAAAGCCCTAGCCAATATACCATTGAAGTCCTCCAGCTTGCTGAGCCTCCACGCTTCCCCGATGCTGATGAATTCACGATTAAGATACCCTGCAAATTCAGTGTTTATCAGGGAGCGGTCCATTGCCAACACGCCCCACTCTTCGAAAGCACTTTCATAGGCAAGCCATTCATGGGTCGGGCTGAATACCAAGTGCGGCAGTTCCAGCGGCGTGTTTGGTGGGCGGAATGATTGGCGCTGAAGCTCAAACACACTCTCCTCTGTGGAGCTACCATCGAACAGCCTGCCTGTGCAATCAGGGGTACCCCATGAAAACAGAACTCCCATTCCACTTGAGAATTGCCGATGGCTCTCGATCAACAGACTTTCGAGCAGGCCCAAGTCAGAAAGAAGCGACCGTTCAAAGAACCAATAATCTAGGTTTGGCTGAAGGAAGACGCGCGCGGGAAGGTCATTCGTGATGTCGAGTTTCAATGCCAGCTTCTGTCCGATGCGTTGGCACTCCTCTGGGGCGATGGTAAACAGCATCGGTTTCTCCTGAACTAGGGCATTGGATTGTACACCTAGAGCCGCGCTTCCCGGCGATGGGCCGCTAAACAGCCGCAAGATCCAAGTGTCTGCTTTGGGTCCAGGCTGTGTGAAAACGCTTGGCGCGATCCGGCTGGTTAGAAAATGACCAGAATTTCGCGCTCCTGCGCGAAATCTGGGTTAGCTGAATAACCAAGCCATTTCAGATTTCACGTACGCTCGCGATCTTCAGAGACCCGTTTGGGTTTTCACACAGCCTGGGTCGATAGCGGATATTTAGCCATGGGGACCAGGGGATACCAATGATGGAGATTGAGGGGGGCGGAGGGGTGTTTAGCCCAATGAAATCAATCCTTTACCACCACCCAACACCCCTTAAAAACTGCATGGTGATGTTGGCAGTAGAGACCGAGGAGGCTTCCAATCAGTGCCGACCCTATACCGGATCAAGCGCGGCTTGTTGTCTGCTTTTTGCGCTACTCCATTACTGTAGGGTGGCGGGAAGATGGCCAAAAAACGGTTCCAAAACTGAAACGACGACCCTTTTAGAATGCGGGTTGTAGGCGAGCAAATCCAGTTTCGTTTTGGAACTGATTTTTCGATACAGTCCGCATGAAACGGCAATTCTTAGATCGGATTGCAAATCCGTCTACGCCGGTTCGATTCCGACCTCGGCCTCCACATTCGAAAGCCCCGCAGATTAACGTCTGCGGGGTTTTTCTTTATGGGTCAAAAAAGCCAAGAGTTCCGAAACAAAAGGCATGGAGTTCCGAAACTTCAGCCTTTCGAGGGCTTGGCAATGGCGCCGACGCGGCGGTAAACGCGCTCGGTGATCCCTTCTTTCGAGTGGCCCAGCAGCACGCTTGCATCGCTCAGATCGTTGATTTCCGATGCCGCTTTCGGTCGGATATCGCGGAACTGGAACTGGGAAATTCGATTAGCCAAGTCCGGCTTCTTTTCCATTTCAGCTTTCACCCTGGCAGCCTCGCGAGCTTCCGCCCACCGGTTGCGCAGCATGGGCCAGCTCATGCGCTTGCCGTGCTCGTTGACGATGAAGAACGGTGAGAGGCGCTGGCTCGTGTATCGGATTATTCGGTCCAGCAGCAGGCCCAGGCTGTTCCTCACGCCATTCGCTTCCAGGACGATCCTCAGTCGCTTGCCAGTCTTGTCTTGGCTGACCAGTAGGTAGATTCCTTCCATATCGTCCTTCCGCATGGACAGCACATCCGACGGCCGCTGAGCATTACGACCGATCAGCTCAGCTCGCAGTCGCTTAACCTCTTTCCGCAGCCGCTCAACCTAGCCAAGAGCGGCGTGAGTGTAGAGCGGACCGAGCTTGGCGATTTCGTCGAGGCCTGCGCGCCATCCATCTGCGTAGCCCTGATCCCAGTCATGGCCCATGCTCAGCTTGGCCTTGCAGGCCGGCAGCACCACGGGCTCGCCCGGGTACTGTTCGACTGCGCCCGTGAGTGGTCCGAACGGAATCATTGGCAACCCGGTCGCCGCCGGATCCCTCTCTGCCTCTTCTTTGGTCCACCAGATGGCAGTACCAACCATCCAGGCTATTGGCTCGGGGGGCTGCGGGGCTGGCTTGGACAGAAGTTCGCGCAGCGTTTCGAGCGCGTGACGGCGGGATACGTTAATGACTTCACCGCTCGGCTCGCGGGATGCTGACTGGATAAGGCTACGCGGCACGCTGACCATCTCTGTGTTGCTGGATCGGTTTTCTGCGGGCATGGGGATACCTCGGAGCCTGGCAAAGCCGGGCTACGCTAAAATTGTCGCGGGTTGAGGAGGGTTGGAGATGACTACAAATTTCATCTGCCAGAAATGTGAGAAAGAAACGGACGCCGAGCTGGATTACGATGGGGAGTTAGACAGTCAGGCTTTCTACTGCCAGCACTGTGGGGCTAAGCATGTTTCGGTGAATGAGGCCCGTGCACCCGGCGGCCCAGTGGAAATGCAGTTCCGGCTGATCGAAGATTAGGCTGCTACCGCTCGTCGCTCAGTGGCACGCCAGAGGTCATTCGCGCGGGCCAGGGCGGCCATCGGCGGCGGGCTGACGCTGTTGCCGCACATGTGCACCTGCTCGGTCTTGGTGAACGACTTGCCGTCGGCGCCCTTGTCGATGATGTAGCTGGACGGGAAGCCCTGCGCGCGATAGAGCTCGTGCGGCTGCAGCATGCGCAGGCAGATGTCGACGATCACATAGGGGGTGCCCTTCACGAACACGGTGACCAGGCCCAGGCGATCCTTGGTGGTGACTGTCGGCGCTGGTGAGTCGCAGGCGCTGATGTTCTCCGTGCCGTAGTAGCTGATCAGGAACGCGGCGACGCGCAGGGCGCCTTCCTCGTGCTCCGGCGATAGCTTGTACTCGAGTAGGGCGTGGCGGCGGTCATCATCGGTACTGGTTCATCCACGGCCCTGCCCACGCAATTTCGACGCAGTGTGGCGAGGCTGGCAGTTACCAGTCGCTGCTGGCTGCCTGTGTTGGTGACCGTGGTCAGACGGCTCGTCTGCGCCCTTGGCTGGTGTGGTGTTGAATCCGCCGTGGCTTGTTCAATGAAGGCTGTGCGCACGCCAATGGCATGGGCTGCACCCGCAGGCCTCTTGTAGTTGCCGCCGCTCGTGATGGTCGGTACCGGACCGGTGATAGCTGCTCCCTCGCTATTGAACCTGAACTTGACCAGATGCCCCGATGCCAGCGCACGGTGGCTCTGGGTCATCAGGGTACCCATTAGCTGGTCAGCTGCTACTGGCTTACCGGCATACATCGGGCCGCCGGCCCCGACCATCACAGGGCTGGCTATCATCAGCTCGCCACGGTTGGCAGCAGTTACTGTTGGCAGGGGATCGCCCGGGTTATTCACTCGGTCTGTGCCCTGATGTGTTGCTGGAAGAATCACCGGGCTCGCCATGGCGAAGGATCCGCCGCGCGGCCAGGAGGTCATCGTGCGAAGTGGCTCGTGCGCCGACTGGGCCAGCTCGCCCGACCAGTTCGAGATCGGGACGATGAAGGGCTGCGGGTTGTCCAACACGAACTTCTTCATGCTCTTGGCCACCCGACGCAGAGTTGCTGCAGCCAATTCCTTCTTGCGGCCGAAGATGCTCTTGCTCGGTACGTTCCAGTCAATGCAGTCGGCGGCGGTGCGCCACTTCTGCTGACCCTTGGCGGGGTTCTTGGCGTGGGTCGGCTCTGGCCACACGATAGGCTGGCCATCGCAGCGGGCGATCATGAAGAGGCGCTCGCGGCTGGTCGGCGCGCCGAAGTCGCAGGCCTTGATGATGCGCCACTCCACCTGGTAGCCCATGCCTTCGAGCAGATGCACGAAACGGCGCCAGGTGATGCCGCAGCGTTTCGGGTCTGGCACCAGGAACTGCTGCTGCACCGGTACACGCTCGCCAACGGCAGCCACGGTGCCGTCCAGCTTCATCACCCGGCCAGTGGCCTTGTCGCGCTTCGCCATCAGCGGGCCCCACTGCAAAATCTGCTTCACATTCTCGAGGCTGATGACCCGGGGCTTCTTCTTGCCTGCCCACTTCAGGCCGATCCACGACAGGTTGCGGATCTCACGCTTGCGCGGCTGCCCGCCGGCAGCCTGGTTGTAGTGCGTGCAGTCCGGACTTATGTGGAACCAGCCAACCGGGCGGCCCTGGCATTCCTCATCCGGGTCGCCGTCGAAGACGTCGGTGGTGAAGTGGCGCGCAGCCGGGTGGTTGGCGGTGTGCATGCTGATGGCCGCAGAGCTGTGGTTCTTGGCAACCGTCACCGGGCGGCCCAGGCCCATTTCCAACCCGGTACCGGCACCGCCGCCACCGCAGACGAAGTCCACCACGATCTCGTCGTCTTGCGGATCGAAGCCAAGGCCGTACTGGGTTTTGAAGTCGAGATGGTTCTTTTTCTGGAATGAAGACATGGGCGGTCCTCGCCGGGGTGGCGTGATTCGTTGAATAGGAGTGTTATGCTTTGACGCTTACTAGGCAGGGAGAGCTGTGATGGGGCTGTGGGAACCAGTCAGAGCGTTTGGCTCACGATTAGCGGCGACGAAAACACGAACTGCATCATTCGCAGGGCTCGCGATTTGGATAGTTTTCCTGCGGTACGGAGAGCCATCTACGTCATTGGTCACGCTTTCCATGCCGCTCGGAATTGCACTATTTGCCATGGGACCACTAGAACTAATTCCAGGTCATTGGTACAGGCTAAATTTCTTCGTCAATGCCATGACCACCTGCTTATTTTTTGCCAGCATGATGTTCGCGGTGGTGGCAATGGCTTTTGAACTTCCTTTGAGCAAGAGCGAAGGATCGATCTTTTGCCTTGTCTGCTGGGCTTTACTGCTGGTTGCTTTCTATGGCGCGCTCCCTTGGATGAAGCGGTCGCCTTTTCACCGATTAAGCGAGAATCGTTTGGCGTACAGTCCCCCGGAAGATATGCAAAAAGCTAAGCAGGAATGAGGTTTGATACAGGTTAATCCCGGGGGAGGGGAAGGCGCTGGCGGGCAGCGGGTGGTGTCAGGTTTTGCGGACGGAATCGATTTTTGGTATAACGCCCGGCCATTTCACAGGAAGGAACCTCATGAAACGCACAATCATTGGCGCATCCATCATCGCCATTGCTGTTATGTCCCTCAGCGGCTGCTGGGAGTCCGAGGCAGACAAGAAGGCCAAGGAACAACAGGAAGCGAGCGAGAACTTCTGGAACATCACTCCGCCTGATGAAAGCCAGGACAAAGGTTTCAAGCCATGAAGCACTACTTTGCCCCAATGTTCGCTGCCGCGCTCGCCATTGGCTTGGTCGGCTGTAAAGAAGACGCCGTCGACACTGCCGCCTACGAGCCCACTGCAGAACACTGCCAGCCCGACTACCTGAAAACTCTTCCGGACAACAAGGCCCGCGAAGACCTGGTCGAGAAGTGCATGACCGGTGGTTCGTACAAGAAGTCAGAGCCGAAGACCTGGTAACGTCGGTTCTTCGTCATCCAGCGCCGCCTCATCAGGTGGCGTTTTCGTTTGCGGGCGAATGCGCTGCTTCGGGTCGCTGTCGAGGATGACGCCGATGTAGTGGCCACAGTCAGCCATGATGATGCCGGGTTCGCCGTTGCCGATAACCCGGCGACCGACCTCGGCCGGCACGTCGTAATGGCAGCGAACGTAGTCGCAGTTGTAGTTGCTCATGGCTTTCTCCCTGCATGCGCCCCCCTATGTGGCCGGATGGGGCTGATGGCAATTTGATGCTTGATGGGGTATTACGGGATTCCCGGCATTTGGGACGGACTGAGGAGTTTTTAATGCAAATTGATTTGAATGAGCCTGGTGCTTGGACGCTTCAATCGACAGCAGCACTTATCCGTTCTGCATCGGATGAAGACGATCATGTCCAGCTGCGCGTTACCAAGGACGGTATCGCTTACATCTCCCACGGCATCGTTGGGAATCAGGATACGGACAATTTGAGCTTCCGCCTTGAGACCTGGTGCTGTGGCAATGGATATGTAGGGGCTGCCGCATCCGAAGATGAGGATTGGGTTAAGCGTATTTACGAGGTTGTAACTAAAAACTGGCCTGACCCCACCTTCACTTACATTGATATTTACTGAGGGGCGACTATCTCGCGCTAATCAGAAAGCAGGATCTGCTCACTAGGTTCGCGCTTTATCTCGGCCATGCTTGCTTCATTGAGCTGACGCGCTAGTTTTGGCGAGATGTAAAAAGCTGGCGCGTCAGGTCGTTCAAGTCGACGCGCCCGCTCTTCAGGCTCCTGCGCAATCCACGACAAGGCCAGGTCCTGCCAGAGTTCCTGTACCTGGTTGTAGCCGTGACGCTCGATCTCGGCAGCCATAGCAGCCTTGATTCCTTCCGGCATGTGGAAGAACACCTTCTCGATGCCCAGCTTCTTCGCCTGGGCCGTCTGCCGGGTTCGGTAATCCGCTGAGTGCTTCGCGACACCGGTCTTTTCCTCGTCCATCGCTGATACCTCCCAAGCCGCTGGGCGGCAAGTTGATGTGCTGTTGGCGCCGGCAGTGCCGGACGCGGGCGGTGATGCGTATCAAGCGGAAAGCTCCATGTCTCTGTCATGCCAGCCGGCAAGCCACCAGCCGCAGTTCACCGTCAGCCAGCCATAGGGCTGGGCATCGCGGGACTGGCTGTTGTCGCGGCAGGCGCGCCCGAGGTAGTAGGCGGTGGGGTGAACCTGCTGCCGGCGCTTCATGGCTACGCACCGGCCAAATAGTGGAGCGGGGCGAATGGTATGTCGTCATCGAAGCTGTCGTGATCAGGTGGAGCTGCCTGCGGGTTCTGTTGCGGGCGAGCAGGCGGCTGTTGCCGTGGCTGCCGATCTGGCATTTGCCCTGGCTGCTAGCCCTGTGGCCGGCTACCGAGCAACTGCATTGTGCCGTTGATGTCGACGACGATCTCCGTGGTGTAGCGCTTGATGTCGTCTTTCTCCCACTCGCGGGTCTGTAGCTTGCCCTCGATGTAGCATTGGGAGCCCTTGCGCAGTTACTCGTCGGCGATTTCGGCGAACTTCCCGCACAGCGACACGCGGTGCCACTCGGTGGGTTCGACCTTCTCGCCTGAGCGCTTGTCTGTCCATTGCTCGCTGGTGGCCAGGCTGAGGTTGGTCACAGCGTTGCCGTTGGGCAGGTAGCGTACCTCTTGGTCCTGGCCGCAAGTGCCAACCAGGATGACCTTGTTTACCCCGCGGCTCATGACTGGGCAAGGCTGATGAGGCCCTAACCCGGGTGTCGCCGTAATCGCAGCAAGAGCTAGCAGTTACCTGATGATGCCTTTCGTAGCAGTGCTAGGCACAAAGCCTCCGGTGCCTTGGTTGGGGCATTTTTCTCGCAACTTGCGCATTAGCTCTGGGTACTTAGCTTCCTGCTTCTTCAGCATTTCCTGATCATTACGCTTCAAGTCGGAGCACTTGGGCTCTTTGACATCCTCGGCGCACGCGGAAAGGAAGCTCATCGCAGCAGCGATAGCAGTGGCACAGATCAGTTTTTTGAACATGAAACCCATCCTTGAAGAGTTGAACTTTGGCTGCAGAGCACTTGTTGTGCACTCGACAGTCAACACCTCGGCCTGAGGTATGTCTCATATCAAGCTGCACCCCCGCCAGATAGCGCCATGCTGATCCGGTGGCCGGGCGAATCTACAGCGGCTGCATAGGGCAGCCGAACCGCCATGCCTGAGTGAGCGCGGCGGGGGCGGCATCATACCTCATGTTGAGCGAGTGAAAGTGCCACTTCCGGCACTTCTAGGAACTAGGAGCAATATCTTGGACAGCCAGCATAAGAGAATCACCGGCTACCGTGACCTCACCCAGACTGAGATCGATGGCATGAACTCGATCAAAGCCCTGGAGGCAGATACCCGTGAGCTGTTCAAGCAGATCGGTCAGATCGAAGGGGTAGACCAGCGCACGTTGGCCTTGGCCAAGACCAACCTGCAGCAGGGCTTCATGTGGTTTGTGCGCTTGATCGCCAAGCCCGCTGATCCTTCCAGCTGATGGCCAAGGCGCCTTACACGACTTGTAACCTGTACGTGGACGGTGCCGATGGCATCGCGGGCGGCGACTTCATCACCACCGCAGCCGGATCTGCATACCTGGTACAGGCGCTTCGATTAAGCCGCACCAGGCCTGAGCGCAAGCACATGCACTGCCTGCGCTGGCCGATTGCCGAGGTGCCGTTGGATGCCCGGTGTTTCCAACTGACCTGGTACAAGAGATAGGGAGCGTGAGCCATGGCCCGCATGACCGCGACGATCGTCTGCCGGCAGAGCTGGTGGCTTAAGTACTACCTGGCCGGCGTCCTTGCTATGCCCCACATCACAGGACGCGAGCCGGACCTTGGCCGTGTATTCCGGTGGATAGAGCGCGGCATAAAGGGTCGAGGTGCGCTGATGGCCAGGTTCAAGACGCTGGGCACCGCGCATCAAGGAAAGCGCAGGCTCGCGGGTCAAGGTGGTCACGCCAGGCAGTTGGCGAAGCGGAATGACCAGCTCTCAACGTGGCTACGACTACCGATGGCAGAAGGCACGGGAGCAGTACCTGCGTGACAACCCGCTGCGCATCTACTGCGAGCGGAACGGCCGCATAACTGCCGCCAGGGTTGTCGACCACATCGTTGCTCACCGTGGAGACCTGCTTCTCTTCTGGGATCAGACCAACTGGCAGAGCCTCTGCAAGCCTTGCCACGACTCCGTCAAGCAGGCCGAGGAGGCAGCGGGGCTGGGTGGCTGAGGCGTCAGCGGATCGTCGAAACCCGGTGGAGCGATAAAAAAGCACGCCAGTGACGTGCCGCGAAACAGGTAGGGGGGTAAAAAGCTAGGGATTCTCATCTAGCTAGACCGCATCCGACCCCACGTATACATTTTTCTCCCCCCTGAAGGTTTTTGTTAATGGTGTTAATAGACAAACAGCGACAGTTTGTTGACGCTAAGGCCCGTGGTGCGCCCAACAAAGAATCGGCGGAAGCCGCAGGCAGCAAGCCTTCGACTGCTGCTGCAGCCGGTTCACGCTGGGCCAATGATCCGAAGATCGCATCCGCAATTTTGGCTCGCCGAGCCGAGCTCAGGATCGAGCTCGTGTTAACCCTGAGCCGAAAAAGCGTAGAACCAAAGCGAAGGCTGTTGAGGCTAGCGGTCAGCCAATCTTATTGTGAAAGCTGGACGGTATGTATCAGGGCGCAGCGGAGTCGACGGCCGTTGGTGTATGGCGAGGGAGATGGTCAAAGCTGGCGTTTCGCGCCCCCACGCTTTAGGCTACCGCCGGGCTCGAGGGAGCCCATTACCACGCTAAACGCAATGACCGAAGGATCAGAATATGGATATCAAATTGGCTCGGCTGGGTGCAGTCATGGGGTTGGCCATGATTTTGGCAGCTTGCTCGGAGGAAAAAGTGCCCGAGCCGACAGCAGACAACTGTGCTCCGGAGATGTACGAAAAGAATCTGGCGAGCTTATCGAAAGAGTCTAACCGTAACGAGTTCATCGCAAACTGCAAGAGTTTCGTCGCTGCGAAGAAGATGACCAAATGGGAATTCAAGAAAAGCCCAGAAGACAATTTCTGAGACTCCAGCCTGACAAGCCACTTCGGCCAATAAGGAGCCTACGGGCTCCTTATCCTTCGGATCGCGCTCAGCGGACCCTTTGCCCAGAACCGCCGTTCTCGGATGGCTCCAGATCATCGCACTTCTCGATTAGATGTTCCGTCTTTTTGCCATCTGGTAGCTTCTCCCAGTACTCAGGAGTGCAATGCTCTTCTGACACTGAATAATCAGCCTCGCCGACCGCCATGGCGAAACCTGAAGCAAGCGCAGCGGTGAGAAAAATTACAGATTTGATTGTCATAGGTTCATTCCTTTGAGATGGTCGGCTGTTATAGCAAAACTCCTTCGGTTCACAAAGGCGTCTGTCCGTTACCTTGGGGGTCTGCTATGGGTCGATTGCGGTCAGTCGCGACCGGCTACTTTCGACCCAGAGCAGCTGTTGGAGGTGTCTGCAAATCCAAGGTCGATTCAGTGCGACACCAACCGTTCAGGATCGTGTCCCGGGAAGTGGTGTAACTGAACCAGCCGAAGGCGCCCTGCGTGCCCTTTCTATGTGCCGACCGGCCAGGGATTGGTTCTTGTTGAGTACCAATTTATGAGCCGAACAGCTCTCTATCCCAGGCAAACGGGTGGGTAGCATGGGCGCGACTTCCAGAAGGAACCGTTATCCCTAGCCGTTAATGAGGTGTGCCATGCCCAAGGTCGTTCACTTTCACCGTACCGGTGACGCTGATGTTCTGATTCTCGATGAAGTCGCTGTACCCGCGCCGAAAAGCGGCGAGGTGCAGATCGAAGTAAAAGCTATCGGCTTGAACCGTGCGGAAATCATGTACCGCACTGGGCAGTACGTGATTGATCCGCAGTTCCCGGCGAAGCTCGGCTATGAAGCGGCCGGGGTTGTCCGCGCGGTTGGTAGTGACGTCAGCGACGTTGTTCCAGGTGACGTAGTTAGCGTCGTGCCGTCGTTCTCATTCGCTGATTACGGCATGTATGGCGAGGTGGTCAATGCGCCCGCGCATGCTGTCGTCAAGCATCCGTCCAACCTCAGCTTCGTGGAGGCAGCGGCCAGCTGGATGATGTTTGTCACTGCATACGGCGCCCTGGTTGAGTACGGCAATCTAAAGGCTGGCGAAACCGTGCTCATCCCGGCTGCGTCGAGCAGTGTGGGCCTGGCAGCGATCCAGATCGCCAACATGCTAGGCGCCATCCCGGTGGCCCTTACTCGCACAAGTGCCAAGCGCCAGGCGTTGCTGGATGTTGGTGCAAAATATGTAATCGCCACCCAGGAAGAGGATTTGATTGCCGAGGTGGCCGCGATCACCGAGGGCGAAGGCGCGCGTATTGTTTTCGACCCCGTTGGTGGCCCCGAGGCAACCAAGTTGATCAAATCCATGGCCAATACCGGGATCTTCTTCCAGTACGGCGCTCTCGATCATCGCGATATCCCGGTTCCGGTCTTCGACATTCTTGGCAAACACCTGACCGTGCGCGGCTACGAGCTGTTCGAAATCACCACAGATATTCAAAAGCTGGCCAATGCCAAGGCATTCGTTGGCAAAGGCTTGGCAGGTGGTCAGCTCAAGCCCGTCATCGACCAGGTCTTCCCGCTCAATGAAATTGCGGCAGCACACCGCCGAATGGAGTCGAATGCGCAGATCGGCAAGATCGTCGTCGTGGTTGACTGAATAGCATCCTGCGGCCGTCAGCCAGGCTGCGGTATGCCATCGCTGCTTGCTACCAAGCAGTGATGGCATGTTTTGTTTCGGTGTATGAGAGAGGCGCCTGGCTTCGCTATCGTCCTTAGTGCAGAGTACGTCTGGCCCAATGCACAGGTAACTGGAAGATCGCGATGAACCTGATCGAAGCCATGCAAATGTTCGTGGCAGTTGTTGAGCATGGCAGCTATACCAAAGCGGCCGAGGCGCTCAATGTGCATCGCCCGGCACTCTCCAAGCTCATCCAGAATCTTGAGCACGAATTGGGCGTTCAGCTGTTACACCGCACCACGCGCAGGGTGAACACTACGCCCGCTGGCGATGAGTTCTATGAACGAAGCCTGAAATTACTCGCTGAGCTAGCGGACACGCTGGACTGGTTTTCGCCGACCCGCCCGCCGCGAGGCAAGCTCAGGATCGACATGCAGACCGTACTCGGCCAGGCGGTGATAATCCCGCGATTGCCCGAGTTCATGGATCGCTACCCTGGCCTGGAAATATCTCTGGCAACCTCTGACAATCTGAACGACCTTATCGCGCAAGGCATCGATTGTTCCGTGCGGCTCGGTGATCTGGATGATTCGAGCCTGGTTGCCAAACGTATCGGCGAGGTTGCTTTGGTGACCTGCGCGGCTCCCGCCTACGTAAAGAAACATGGGTTACCCGGCACGCTGGATGATTTACAGGCGCACCTGGCAGTCAACTTCATGGTTGAGCAGCGCCGCCAGATCATGCCTTGGCGATTCAGGGGCAACGGTAAAATGATCAGTGTAAAGATGCGCAGCGCCATCGTCGTCGACAATGCCGGGGCGTTACTCTGCTGCGCGCTGGCGGGGATCGGGATGGTGCAGGGGTTGCGCCCGGCGTTGCAGCGATACATCGATAGCGGGCGCCTGGTGGAGGCTCTGCCGGATGTTCCAGTCGAGCCGAAGACCGTTTCCGTGCTGTTTCCGGATCGCCGGCGCCTGTCCCCCAATGTGCGCGTATTTGTCGAGTGGGTAAGTGCGTTATTCCAAGAGGAAAGGGATTCTCCGATCAGGTCAGCACGCTAGACGAGGGCAAAATCAGTTACGCAGCCCTTTGCGTCGATTGCCACCGTAAGTACCTGAGGGTCGCTCAGGCCCAGGGCCCCCTCAGTGTAGACAAACACCCACCTGAGCAATCTCAGGTCACCCCGGCTCTCGCAATTCTCATATGGGCCAAGCAGCACCTCTAGCTCGCTTGGTGTGGATTGCCCGCAAACGATGTATTTCAGTTGCTCCTCAATCCGGGTAGCGCTGATGCTGAAATGCTCAAGCAGCATCTTGTGCTCCAGAGCGGTCATCAGGCGATTTGAATCCGTTTGCATCGTCTCAATACACTCCATGACCAGATCGTAGGTTTGTAGGGCAATTGCCAGTCGGAGTGGATTTTACCCATGGAATGTACTGATTAGTACAAAAAGTTGACCAAGGGTCGTGCGTGAGCTTGTTGGGCGCCGCGGCATCCGATTGTCTGAAAGTCGGCTGCATCCCTCAGCAGGGTGGCTTGATCAACAAGCACCCGCTACGGTGAGGTAATGAAGGAGATGCGGACATGGCAGATAAATATGTCGGAAAAATCATCGGTGTCGGCACGGACAACGTGCGGTACGTGATCAACATTTATCAAGATGAAACCGTTGAGCGCTCGCCGCACGGCATGGTTCGGCATGAGGGCTTGAAGCATTTCGAAATGCAGGCTGGGGGGGATGTGAAAAAGATTTCTGAAACAGAGTTCGAGGTTTTGGCTACGGGTGTGAGGGTGACTGTTCTTGACGCTCCGGTCTGAGCGCCCGTCAGTAGTTTTTGGCGCGCGACGCCCGGCCAGTCGTGCGACCCCCAAGGCACCAGAAAAAGAAAACCCGCCAACAAGTGGCGGGCCTAAAGAACGTACGAAGCAATATCAGTGTGCCTATGCACTTGTCATAAATTCGTGAAGAGCTTGTTCGCAGCCTGTCATGGCTGGCTCACTCATGGCTCAGTTCAAGTGCGCTGATCACGCACACCGAGGCATCCTCTGCCGGCGTGTCATCGCTGTAGTCCACCTGGTTGTAGACGCCGCCGTGAAAATTCAGCGTCTGCGTCGCCCAGGATGGCGCTAGTTGCAGTGCGGTCGTGGTGCCGCTGCGGCCATTGCTGCTTGCACTGACCATGCAAGCGCCACTTTCGCTCACCTCGATGCTCACATCGAAACGCGTACCCAGCGGCACCTCGGCCAGCACGGTGCTGTTGACTGGCGTGGCCTGGTTAAAATCTGAACGAAAGCCGACAGTGATTTTGCCTTTGTTCCAGAACACCTTGATTGGCGGGCTGTTATTGTCTTTCACATGCAACTGGGCAATTACCACCTTTCGCGCCAGATTTACCTTCTCCAGGGTCATTGTCTGGTGATTGCGGTGGCGCGCTGCGCTGCCCAGTGACCAATACACGGCTTCTTTCCATTCGCAGCGTGTTCGGTGAGTACTTTTGCTGGAAGCACCCTTGGTCGGCGCGGTCATGCGTATCGAGCCGTCACTCTGGCGTGCAACAACGTGGGTCAGGCTAGCCAATGCCTGTGCGCCAGTGACTTCCAAGGCGACCGGGTTGGAGGCGGATTTCGGCACCGGAGTGGTAATGATGAGACTGTCGATGTTTACTGCCATGAGATTTCTCCTTGAAAATTCCGGGTCCTGCAAGGTTTGCGAGCGTGGCAGGTGGGGGAGAAGTTCCATCGAAGAAGTCTGTCACTGATGAAGGGCAGTGCAAAAAAAGCCCGCCATTAAGGCGGGCAAGTCACGTTTGAAGGGAGAGCTTGCAGGATGAAGGTTACCGGTTAAGTCAGCATTAACCCCCGCCCCATCCATTGACCATGCCACCCGATGCGCTTATACAGGCGTGCCACTTTCCCAGGAGCGATCATGCGCCACGAAGACGACCTGCACGAGCCTGAACACGATCACCTGCTCGACCACGAATTTCTCTACGACGGCTTCGAACCCGAAGCGGACGCTCAGGGTGCCGAGGATGAAGTCGAGGAGGACGATGCGTTGCTGGATGACCTCGATGACGACGAGCGCGACCACCCAGCCTGGCACGACGACCTGGAAGACTGACTCAACGCCCGTCCAGCGAGAAGCGCCCCGGGCCGCTCACCGCCAGGAGCAGCAAGCCGCCAACAATGCTCAGGTTTTTTAGGAACTGGGTCATGTTGGCGGCCCGTTCAGGGTCGACCATGTTCCAGAATGGATGTCCGATCAGCGCGGTGCCCAGCACGAACAGGGCGAACAGGAAGGCCAGCGGGCGGGTGTAGAAGCCGAGGATCAGGATGATGGCGACGAAGAACTCCATGATCACGGCGATCGCTGCGGCAACCATGGGCGCGGGGGCGCCCAGCGAGGTCATGTAGCCGACCGTGCCATCGAAGCCGGTCAGCTTCGCCCAGCCGGAAATGACGAAGAGGATCATCAATAGCACACGGGCGATCAGGATGATCACGTCGCGTTGGCCAGCGAACAGGGAGTAGCGCATGGTGGCATTCCAGTGGATGCAGACAAGCTCCACTTTAGCAGCTGCATGGCGAATTTCCGCCGGGCAGCAAAAAGGCGCCGCAAGGGCGCCTTTCCTGGAAGTATGGTGCGAGTGGCGGGACTCGAACCCGCAAGGCTCACGCCGACAGATTTTAAGTCTGCTGTGTATACCAATTCCACCACACTCGCACGCGTGATGCCGGCACGCTTCTAAGCAGAAGGCCCTGGCAATCAAGCGCGCTTTATAACCCATTGTTATATTTGAGTCAACTATAGCGCCTATGATCTAAGAAGTGGGGTGGCTTTGGCACAGGCGATTGACACCTTACTGTCATTAGGCCACTGTGCCGTTCCTGACTGGATCCAATGAGTGCTGCATCCATGTCCCAAGCCTGTCCTCACCGTGCTGACGGGTGCATCGTCCGCCCATGCTTGGGGGCTACCCTGGCCGAACTCATTGCCGCCCAACCGCTGTGCCTGTGGAGTTTGCATGGTTTCAGCCGACTGCATCGCCTCGCCTGTAATGACCGCCAACCGCTACGAGCAGTTGGTGCAGGCTGTGGTGGACTATGCCATCTACATGCTCGACCCCTCTGGCCATGTGGTGTCGTGGAATGCAGGCGCCGAGCGGATCAAGGGTTACCGTGCTGACGAAGTTATAGGCCGGCATTTCTCGCTGTTCTTCACCCCCCAGGACTGCGCCGAAGGGCGTCCTGACTATTTGCTCAAGCAAGCCCTTGAACTGGGCGTGGCGCAGGATGAGGGCTGGCGGGTACGCAAGGACGGTACGCAATTCTGGGCGTTGGCCGCCCTCGATGTGATCCGCGATGATCTGGGGCACATCATTGGCCTGGCCAAGGTCACGCGCGACATTACAGACCGGCGCGAATCGGCACTGCAACTGGACGCCATCCGCGCCCAACTGTTCCAGGCGCAAAAGCTCGAGGCGCTGGGCCAGTTGACCGGTGGGTTGGCGCATGATTTCAACAACCTGCTCACTATCATCATGAGTTCGGCCAAGTTGGCACTCAATAGCCAGGACCCGGCGCGTGTGCAGCGTATGCTGGAGCACATCGTGGATGCGGGCCGGCGTGGTACCCAGCTGACTCAGCAACTGCTGACGTTCGCTCGGCATCGGCAGATGGATGTCACGATGGTCGCACCCGCCACTGTGCTGGCTTCGACGCGCAGTTTGCTGGAGCACGCCTTGCCGAGCGATGTCGAGTTGCAGGAGCACCTGCAACCTGACTTGCCCGTGATCGAAGTGGATGCCGGGCAGTTACAGATGGTATTGCTCAATTTGCTGTTCAATGCCCGCGATGCAATTGGCGAGCGGGGTGCGATCTGCATTGCGCTTGATGCTGTGGTGCTGACGGGCGAAGTGGACGGGCTGCACGGCCCGTTCGTGTGCTTTGAAGTGCGCGACACCGGTGCTGGCATCGACCCCCAAGTGCTGCCACGCATCTTCGAGCCATTTTTCACCACCAAGCCTTTTGGCAAGGGTACAGGCCTTGGGCTCAGTCAGGCCTACGGCTTTGCCAAGCAAAGCAACGGCGCAATCACTGTGCAGAGCACGGTCGGCAAAGGCACCTGCATACGCCTTTACCTGCCGACGTCGGAGCGCGCTGCGGCCCCTCAACTCCACAGGTAATCCTCATGGTTCAGGCACTCAAGCGGCTGTTGACGGGGATCGAAGGGCTCGATGCCCTACTCAAGGGCGGCCTGGTCGCAGGTGGCTCATACATCGTTCAGGGGCCGCCTGGCGCGGGCAAGACCATTCTCGCCAACCAATTGGCCTGTGGTCATGTGCGCAACGGCGGCCGAGTATTGGTTGCCACCTTGCTCAGCGAGTCCCATGAACGGCTTTTTCAGTATCTGGCGACCTTGACGTTCTTCGACTCGACGCTGATCGGTGACCAGGTCCAATTCGTCAGCGCCTTCGATACCCTTGAACAAGAGGGGCTCGATGCGGTGGTCAAATTGCTCCGCCAGGAAATCGGCCGGCAGCAAGCCAGCCTGCTGATCGTTGACGGCGTGCTCAACGCCCGGGTCCGCGCGGAAACGGCACTGGACACCAAGAAGTTCGTTTCCGAATTGCAGGGGCATGCCGCTTTTGCCGGCTGTACCGTGCTGCTGCTGACCAGTGCCCGGCTCGATGAAGGCAGCCCCGAGCACACCATGGTCGATGGCGTGATCGAACTGGGCGAACAACTGCTGGGCAGCCGCGCCGTGCGCCATGTGCAACTGCGCAAAACGCGGGGTAGTGGGGCGCTGTCCGGGCGCCATGAATGCCTGATCGACGAGGCCGGGATCCATGTGTATCCGCGCCTGGAGGCGCTGTACAGCCACCCCAGCCAGCTGGGCTCGGCCACGCTGAACCAGGTGACCACGGGCGTATCCACGCTGGATGAAATGCTGGGGGGCGGGCTGGCCAGTGGCTCGGTCAGTTTGTTGATGGGCCCCTCGGGCGTTGGCAAGACGTCACTGGGCCTGGCCTTTCTTGGCGCAGCAACTGCCCAGAGCCCCGCGCTGCATTTTGGCTTCTATGAAACACCTGCAAGGTTACGCCTGAAGGCCACCTCCTTGGGTTACGATTTCGCCGCGCTGGAACGGCAAGGTGCTTTGCAACTGAGCTGGCAGCCGACTACCGAGGGTTTGCTCGACCAGGTTGGTGCGCGCCTGCTGGAACAAGTTCAGCAGCAGGGCAGCAAGCGTGTCCTGATAGACAGCCTGGGCGCATTCAGCCGCCTGGCAACTGATCCTGCACGGCTCAACGCGTTCTTCCGCGCCTTGACTGGCGAGCTGCGCGCACGCGATATCAGCGTCATGCTCACCTGGGAGATGCGCGACCTCTTCGGCTCGGAAATCACCGCCCCGGCCCCCGACCTGTCGAGCATCGTCGATAACCTCTTGCTGATGCGTTTTGTCGAACTGGATTCGCAACTGCGGCGCATGTTGTCTGTGCTCAAGGTGCGTGACAGCCATCACGACCCCGCGCTGCATGAGTTGCGTATCGGGCCGCAGGGCATCCACCTGGACAAGACTTTCGAGGGCTCATCCGGTGTGCTCTCGGGTACTCCGGTGCCCCAAGGCAGCGGGTGAAGGGCCTGCTGATGAACACTATCCTGATCGTCGATGACGAATACCTGATCGCCGATATCCTGGGCTTTGCCCTGGAGGACGAAGGCTTTTTGGTGGAAAAGGCGAGCAATGGGCGCAAGGCCCTGGAAGCGTTACAGGAAAAACGCGTGGATCTGGTGATCACCGATTACATGATGCCGGTGCTCAACGGCGAAGAGCTGGTGCTGGCGATCCGCAAAGAGCTGCAGCTGCCCGACCTGCCTGTGATCCTGATGAGCGGTGCGCAGGCCAGCCAGGGACGCCCGGAGCTGTTCGCTGCGGCGTTCGACAAACCGTTCGACGTGGACAAGTTGATCGCCAAAGTGCGCGAGCTGCTTGGCGCCTGAGGCTCGGGCTGCGGTGTGTGTACCCAATCGATCAAGCGCGTCCGTGCGGCTTGAAGTGTCGCAATCAGTGTTGGTCGTCGTGCTTTTCCGGGGCCGGGCTGCCGGCCTGGATACGCTTGAAGATTTCTTCCCGGTGCACCTGGACATCCTTTGGTGCATCGATGCCAATCCTCACCTGCATCCCCTTCACGCCCAGAATGGTGACTTTGATGTCATCGTTGATGACGATGCTTTCGCCAACCTTACGGGTGAGTATCAGCATGTAGTTCTCCTTGGTGATATCAAAATCCACCCGGCAAGTGCCGCAGTGGTGGGAGCCTGTCCCTCTTCCTTCTCATTAAAGACGCTTTCGGCGGATATTAATTCCCCGTCAGACAAATTCTGTTGTGTGTCTTTAGTTGCAGGTGCCGTTGTAAAACGCGGTAAGCGTCCCGGCGAAGGTGCTCGGTGGCAAGGATAGGGGGCTTCGGCCTTAATGGGAAATTTCTCTGCATGATTGCAGGCATAGGTTCGCTCAATTGGCTTGCGCTTGCTCCAGTGCCTGCAGAAACAACAGCAACGCTACCTCTTCGGGATCAAGGCCTTTGCGCACACGGCTGCCTGGCAGCTCTGCCAGGCGCCCCAAGGCGTAATGCTCCAGCACTGCAGGGTGGATGTAGCAGCGCCTGCACACGGCTGGGGTATTGCCCAGGCGCGCGGCCACCTGCTTGACGATACTCGCAACCTGGCGCTTTGCCTCGCTCTCGGGCTCCCAGGCCAGCGGCCTGAGCAGGCTCAGCGCCAGGCTGCTACCTGCCCAGGTGCGGTAATCCTTGGCAGTGAAATCGGCCCCGGTCAGTTGTTGCAGGAACTGGTTGATCTCACTGGACCCAATGCTGTGCCGCTGGCCTTCTTCGTCCAGATACTGGAACAGCGCCTGCCCCGGCAGCTCCATGCAGCGTTTGAGCAGGTTGGCCAGGCGTCGGTCGCGCAGGGTGACATTGTGTTCCACGCCGCGCTTGCCGCGGAACTGGAAGCGGATGGTGCTGCCCTCGACCTTGACGTGGCGGTTGCGCAGCGTGGTCAGGCCGTAGGATTTGTTGTCGCGCAGGTAGCGCTCGTTGCCGATGCGGATCAGTGTGTGGTCCAGCAGGCTGACCACCAGTGCCATTACCTTTTCCCGGTCCAGCCCTGGGCGCGCCAGGTGTGTCTCCAGCTGTGCGCGAAGCTTGGGCAATGCCTTGGCGAAGGCCAGCATGCGCCCATATTTGTGTTGATCGCGCAGCTCGCGCCACTGGGCGTGGTAGCGGTACTGCTTGCGGCCACGCGCATCGCGCCCTGTGGCTTGCAGGTGGCCTTGCGGGTCGGCGCAGATCCACACGTCGGTGTAGGCCGGCGGGATCACCAGGGCGGCGATGCGCGCCAGCGTTTCAGTGTCGCGCACACGTTGGCCTTGGGCATCCAAATAGATGAAACGGTCACGCCAGCGGCGCCGGCTCAGGCCGGGCTGGCTATCGTCAACGTAATGCAGGCTGGCGGGCAAGTTGCAGTCAGGCATGGGCGGCAGGCCTCGTTCAGGTCACTGATCAATGGACAGCGGCCGTGCGAGCGATGCTCAGCCCAATAGCGCTACCGACTTTATTTGCGCAAACAAAGCCTGCCCCGGGTGCAGGCCGAGCTGGTCCGCCGAGAAGCGGGTGATGCGCGCCAGCAGGGCATTGCCGCCGGCATCCAGGCTTACCAGCACATGCGCCGGGTTATCCGCCGGGTGCACTTCGCGTACGCGCACCGCCAGCCGGTTGAGGATACTGGAGGTACCATCTGCCGTTAGCGTGAGGCTGACGTCGCGGGCCTGAACCTTCACGCGCAAGGCGCTGCCCAGGCTGTGTGCCGGGTGGGCAATGCGTAGTAAAGGCGCTTCGTGGCCAGCCAGGCGCAGGTCCAGCAGGCCGTACTGCGGGTCGTGGCCAACCACAAGGCCCTCGAACACCACGCCGGCATCGTCGCCCTGGGCCAGCGACAGGTCCAGGCGGGCGAGCGTCTGGCCAATCGGGCCACTGGCCGTGGCCTTGCCTTGCTCCAGCAGCACCAGGTGATCGGCCAACCGCGCCACTTCATCCTGGGCATGGCTGACGTACACCAGCGGGATGTCCAGTTCCTCGTGCAGGCGCTCCAGGTAGGGCAGGATCTCGCGCTTGCGCGGCCCGTCCAGTGCGGCCAGGGGCTCATCCATCAATAACAGGCGCGGGCTGCTGAGCAGCGCCCGGGCGATACCCACACGTTGGGCCTCGCCACCGGACAGGGTTGCGGGCCTGCGCTCGAGCAGGTGGCCGATGCCCAGCAGCTGGCAGGCCTGGTCGAGGCTGACCTTGCGCTGGCCTGGTGCAATTCGCCGCCAGCCGAACTCCAGGTTGCCGCGCACCGACAAGTGCGGGAACAGGCTGGCCTCCTGGAACACGTAGCCGACCGGGCGCAGGTGCGGCGCCAGGAAGTGGCCACGTGTGCTGTCTTCCCAGACTTCACCGTTGACCTCGATGTACGCGCTCGCAGCCCGTTCCAGCCCGGCCAGGCAGCGCAGGCACGAGGTTTTGCCCGAGCCGGAATGGCCGAACAGCGCGCTGATGCCGCGCCCTGGCAGTTGCAGGTCGACATCCAGGGTGAAGTCGTCACGCGCAAGCTTGAGGCGCGCCACAATCGATCCGGTCATTTCAGCTCCAGCCAGGCTTGCCACGGCGCCCCGCGTACAGCAGGAGCAGCACCAGGAACGAGAACACCAGCATGGCACCTGCCAGCCAGTGGGCTTGCGTATACTCCATGGCTTCGACGTGATCGAAGATCTGCACCGAGACCACGCGGGTCTTGTCGGGGATGTTGCCGCCAATCATCAGCACCACGCCAAACTCGCCTACGGTGTGGGCAAAGCCAAGGATGCTGGCGGTGATGAAGCCAGGCCGCGCCAGTGGCAGTACCACATGCACGAAGGTGTCCCACGGGCTGGCGCGCAAGGTGGCGGCAACTTCCAGCGGGCGCTGGCCGATTGCTGCGAAGGCGTTCTGCAGCGGTTGCACCACGAACGGCAGGGAGTACACCGTCGAACCGATTACCAGGCCAGTGAAACTGAACACCACGCTTCCCAGGCCCAGCGCCTCGGTGGCCTGGCCTATCCAGCCATGCGGGCCGAGGGCGATCAGCAGGTAAAAACCGATCACCGTCGGCGGCAGCACCAGTGGTAGCGCCACCACCGCACCCACCGGACCACGCAGCCAAGAGCGCGTGCGCGCCAGCCACCAGGCAATAGGCGTGCCGATGAGCAGCAAGATCAGGGTGGTCAGGCTGGCCAGTTTCACCGTCAGCCAGATGGCACCCAGGTCACTGGCGTCCAGTGGCATCAGCGTTCATAACCATAGGATTTGATCAGCGCGGTGGCTTTGGGGCCTTTGAGGTATTCAACCAGTGCCTTGGCCGCCGGGTTGTCTTTGCCCTTGTTGAGAATGACGGCGTCCTGGCGGATAGGGTCGTGCAGTTCGGGCGGTACGACCCAGGCCGAACCACTGGTGACTTTGCCGTCTTTGTAGATCTGCGACAGGGCGACGAAGCCCAGCTCGGCATTGCCGGTGGAGACGAACTGGAAGGCCTGGGTGATGTTCTGGCCTTCGACGATCTTGCCCTGGGTGGCTTCGGCCAGGCCAAGCTTGGCCAGCACCTGAGTGGCGGCCAGGCCGTAGGGTGCCGTCTTCGGGTTGGCGATGGACAGGTGCTTGTACTGGTTTTTCTTCAGTACCTCACCTTGGGCGTCAACATAGCCTTCCTTGGCCGACCACAGCGCAAGGGTGCCGATGGCGTAGGTGAAGCGCGAGCCGGGGACGATGTCCTTTTCCAGCTCTAGCTTGGCCGGGGTGCTGTCATCGGCGGCGAGGAACACCTCGAACGGTGCGCCGTTCTTGATCTGTGCGTAGAACTGCCCCGTGGCGCCATAGGCGGCGATCAGCTTGTGGCCGGTGTCTTTCTCGAAGTCCTTGGCGATGGCCTGGATCGGCGCGGTGAAGTTTGCCGCGACCGCAACCTGCACCTCGTCGGCCCAGGCGCTGTTGAGTGATAGCAGGCAGGCGAGGGCAGTGGCGGTGAGGTGGGGCAGGCGGATACGCATGAAAACAGCTCCCTAGGAGTGCAGGTTATCGTTATAGCGGTAACTATATAGCGATAGGCCCCAAGCCGGAAGGTGCTGTCTGGCTTGCAATCCTTGCAGGAGCCGGCTTGCCGGTAATCACCGGCACAGCCGGTGCCATGCCCCGCAGCCCCTGCAAGCCGGCACCCCCGATAAATTCCTAACGCCCAACCAGCGCCAACGCCCTCTCTGCAATCTCCCGGGTCAACTGTTCAGCCGGCATTGCCTTGCCCAGCCGCAACGCTTGCCCCGCCCACAAGTTGCTGAAGTCGCTGTTGCCTTGCGGGTCGGTGATTGCCCGCAACGGCATCAGCGCGCCGCCTGCCAGGGGGAAGCGTGGCGCCAGTTCACTCATCGGCCCCAGCTCGCGCATGACGCGGTTGTTGATGCCGCGCGCCGGGCGCCCGGTGAACAGGTTGGTCAGGGCCGTGTCGCTGGCCGGTGCACTGTCCAGCGCGCGTCGATGGGCCGCAGACACCTTGGCTTGGGGGCAGAACAGGTAGGCCGTGCCGATTTGCACGGCGCTGGCGCCCAGGGCCAGTGCTGCAACCAGGCCACGGTGGTCAGCGATGCCGCCAGCGGCGATCACCGGCACGCCCACTGCATCGGCAACCTGCGGCACCAGGGCGAAGGTGCCGATCTGGCTGTTGATGTCTTCGCTGAGGAACATGCCGCGATGGCCACCGGCTTCACTGCCCATGGCAATGATCGCGTCGCAACCCTTGGCCTCCAGCCACAGCGCTTCTTCCACCGTGGTGGCACTGGACAGCACCTTGGCCCCGGCTGCTTTTACCCGCTGCAGCAATGCAGCCTCAGGCAGGCCGAAGTGGAAACTCACCACCTCAGGGCGCAATTGTTCGACCAGCCGGCAGCTGTGCTCGTCGAACGGTGCACGGTTGGAAGCCGGAGTGGGAGCCTCGAAGTCGGCGCCAACTTCTGTGTAATACGGTTTGAGTGCCAGCTTCCAGCGCGTTTCGCGGTCGATGTCTGGGGTGGGCGGCTGGTGGCAGAAAAAATTCAGGTTAAGCGGGGCGCCCGGGCAAGCGCTGCGAAAGGCTGCAATCTCGCCGCGCACCTGCTCGCCCGTGAGCATGGCGCAGGGCAGGGCGCCCAGGCCACCGGCTTTGGCCACGGCGATTGCCAGGGGCGAGCCGCTGGCGCCGGCCATGGGCGCCTGGAGGATGGGCAACTCGATGCCCAGCAGATCGAGAATACGATGGTCGGGCCAGTTGCTCATGCAGTCCTCCCTGCGGTTTTACAGTGCCTTGCTGACCTGGATGTCGCTGATC
Source organism: Pseudomonas sp. BNK-15 (assembly GCF_047456105.1). Taxonomy (NCBI): domain Bacteria; kingdom Pseudomonadati; phylum Pseudomonadota; class Gammaproteobacteria; order Pseudomonadales; family Pseudomonadaceae; genus Pseudomonas; species Pseudomonas sp. BNK-15. The sequence goes on along the minus strand of NZ_CP179898.1, from coordinate 5,461,786 downwards.
TTGTCGGCGTCGTCGCCGTGGATCTTGCGCAGGGCATCGAGTGCCTGCTCGTGCGAGGCATCGGGCATGACGGCGAAATCCCAGCGGCGTTCGCCGTCGAGCTTGTATTTGATGACGTACTTGATGTTCTGGGTCATGGCGGTCTTATCTGAGTTTGGACGACGAACGACGGATGATCTTGATCTTGTGGGTCAAGGTCGGCTTGCGCGTTACCGAGATGGGACGGGTGGTGACGGTGTCGATGGTGATGTTCCAGAAACCGGTGCTGGGTACCGTGATCTTGGCCGGGAACCGCTCGAAGTGGCCACCGTGGTAAGTGTGTCGGCCGCCATTTTTGAAGCTGCGGAAGTTGGCGTCGTTCATCAGGCGGATGTTGCAGCGTTGAGAGCACTCGACGACAACGATGTCGTCCTCGTTGAGATGCTCGCGCTGGTGTACGAATTTCATGGGGTGCTCCGCAAAGTCGGGTTCTGCAAACGCGAACGATACCACGATGTCGGGATTGGCTGGCGCGCCTGATGGCATGGGGCTAGATAAATCTGCCAAAGCACGGAGCAAAAGTGCCTGGCCGTGGTCTGATGCATTCCTGATAGGTGAGGTGTGCCAAATGAAGTGGATGGTGGCGGCGTTGTCCCTGACGCTGGGTGGTTGTGTCAGCGTTTCCGAGCTGGAGCAGTCGCACGAAACGATGGATGTGATCTCTGGCAAGACGCCCCGCGAGTATGCCGACTGTGTCAAGGCAGAGCTGGCGAACACCCGTGATCCCTTGGTCGAAGAGCAGCGCGACGATGGCCTGCGGTTGATCGTGCCGCAAAAGTTGACTGCCGGCGCCGGGCCAGCGGCACTGGTGGACATCGAGGAACGTGGCAGCGGCAGCAGCATCAAGCTGCATGAACGCTTGAACAACTTCCCGCTGCGCCTGGGTGATGTGCGTACGGCGGCGACCAAGTGCATCTCTGGCGGTTGATCTGGCTCAAGTAAAACGCGCTTAACAGGCCAATTGCCATCTGTTGGTCGGGTTGGCGTTGTTGGCAATTCCCTGGCGGGGCTAGTATCCATTTGCTTATGTGTTTTAAGCCTAAGCTTATAACAAAAGAAATGGAGATTCGTGATGACCCCGTTGAGTCGAGTCCTGATCGGCAGCCTGCTGATCCTGGCCTGGCCCATGGCGCACGCCGCCGATGGCCAGAAAATCTTCACCCAGGGTGGCGCCAACCCTGCCGCCATGGCATGCCTGGGCTGCCATGGCCCGGACGGCAAGGGTATAGCCGCCGCTGGGTTCCCCCGCCTGGCCGGCCTGCCGGCCGGCTACCTGAGCAAGCAGTTGCATGACTGGCGTGCCGGCAGCCGCAAACAGGCGGTGATGGAGCCGCTGGCCAAAGCCTTGACCGAGGATGAGATCACGGCCGTCAGCGACTACCTGGCCAGCCTGCCTGGCGAGCCGGCCCCCGGGTTGCGCCGCCAGCAAATCGCAGACGACCCCACCACCCGGCTGGCCCTTTACGGCGACTGGAGCCGCAACATCCCCGGTTGTGTGCAATGCCATGGCCCCGGTGGCAGTGGTGTCGGCGAGCACTTTCCGCCCCTGGCAGGGCAGCCTGCCAGCTACCTGGTGGCGCAACTCAACGGCTGGCGCGACGGCAGCCGCAGCAACGACCCCAATCAGCTGATGGTCGGTGTGGCCAAGGCCATGACCGACCAAGAGGTCCAGGCAATCGCAGAATTCTTTGCCAACCCTGCCAGCCAGGAGGTCAAGCCATGAAAGCCATGAAAGCCATGAAAGCATTGATGCCAGCGTTGCTGCTGTCGGCCATGGGGCACGCCGTTGCGGCGCCCATCGCCATGGAAGACCAGTCGCAGTTGAACGTTCCTGCTGCCCAGGCCTCAGCGCAGTTCGCGCCTCCCGCTGAGAGTGAGCTGCCGGACAACGCCTTCGGCAAAATGGTACGCGAGGGCCATGCGCTGTTCGTCGACACCCGCCGACTGATGCCCGAGGCGGTGGGTAATGGCATGAACTGCAGTAACTGCCACCTCGACCAGGGCCGCCTGGCAAACTCCGCGCCGATGTGGGGTGCGTACCCTATGTACCCGGCCTATCGCAAGAAGAACGACAAGGTCAACACCTACGCCGAACGTATCCAGGGCTGCTTCCAGTTCAGCATGAACGGCAAGCCCCCGGCCGCCGACAGCCCGCAGATGACTGCGCTGTCGGCCTATGCCTACTGGCTGTCCACCAAAGCGCCTACCGGTGTGGAGATCGCCGGGCGTGGCTACCCTGAAGTACCACAACCCCAGGGTGGCTACGACTTCAAGCGCGGCCAGCAGGTCTACCGCGAGCAGTGCGCCATCTGTCACGGGGACAATGGTGAAGGGCAGAAAGTGGCCGGCGAATACGTGATGCCGCCCTTGTGGGGCAAGGATTCCTACAACTGGGGTGCCGGCATGCACCGGATCAACACCGCGGCCTCCTTCATCAAGCACAACATGCCGCTGGGCCGGCCAGGCAGCCTGAGTGATCAGCAGGCGTGGGATGTGGCAGCCTGGGTCAATCGCCACGAACGGCCGCAGGACCCTCGGCTGGTGGAGGGCTCTGTCGAGAAGACCCGGCTCAAGTTCCATGCCAACGACGGGGTCAACCTGTATGGGCAGAAGGTCGAGGGGGTGCTGATCGGGCAGGGAACAGGTAGCTGACGCGCTCACCGTTGGCCTCACGGTTCTGTCATCCGGCCGTCACCGCTTTGCAACCCCTGCGGGGTAGCAATGTCCGCTATCTCACTCAAGGAGCGCGGCCATGGACCTCTGTGTGATCGGGGCAGGGTATGTAGGGTTGGTGACGGCAGCCTGTTTCGCCGGGATGGGCAACCGGGTGGTGTGCCTGGAACGCGACCCGCAGCGCCTGGCACAACTGCGTCAGGGCCAGTGTCCGATCCATGAACCGGGGCTGCAGGCACTGTTGCAATCTGGGATCGGCCAAGGGCTGCTGAGCTTCAGCGACCAGTGGCAGCCGTCGCTGGCCAAGGCGCAGGTGGTGTTCATCGCTGTCGGCACGCCCAGCCAGGAAGATGGCTCGGCCGACCTGCAGCACGTGCTGGCCGTGGCCGACAGCCTTGGCCGCCATTTGCCGCGCAGTTGCCTGGTGGTCAACAAGTCGACCGTGCCGGTGGGCACCGCAGAGCGCGTGGCCCGGCACGTGATGCAGGGCCTGCGCGACCGCAGCGCCGGTTTTACCGTCGAGGTGGCGAGCAACCCGGAGTTTCTCAAGGAAGGCAGCGCCATCGACGATTTCATGCGCCCGGACCGCATCATCATCGGCACGGACAACGAGGCAGCACGACAGTGCTTGCAACGCCTCTACGCGCCCTTTGTGCGCAATCGCGAACGTATCCTGGTGATGTCCCCGCGTGCGGCCGAGTTCAGCAAGTACGCAGCCAATGCCTTCCTGGCAACCAAAATATCGTTCATCAATGAACTGGCCGGGCTGTGCGCACACCTGGGCGTGGACATCGAACAAGTGCGCCACGGCATCGGTAGCGACCGACGCATCGGCAGCCATTTCATCTACGCCGGCTGTGGTTATGGGGGGTCATGCTTCCCGAAGGATATTCGCGCGCTGGTCCGCACCGCCGAGCAGCAAGGTTATCAGCCTGCCATCCTGCGGGCAGTACAAGCCCGCAACGATCAGCAGAAGACCCTGTTGTTCACTGCGTTGCAGCAGCATTTCGGTGGGTTCATGCGCGGGCGTACCGTGGCGGTGTGGGGGCTGGCTTTCAAACCGGGCACCGATGACCTGCGCGAGGCCCCCAGCCTGGTGCTGCTCGATGCCTTGCTGGCCGCAGGGACGCGCGTGCAGGCCTGCGATCCGGTGGCGCTGGCCGGGGTTGCCGAGCGCTATGCGCAGGCGCTGGCCAGTGGCCAACTGAAACTGACCGATGACCCCTACGCCTGCGTGGAGGGTGCCGATGCACTGGCCCTGGTGACTGAATGGAAGCAGTTCCGCCAGCCGGATTTCAGCCGTGTGCGCGGGTTGATGCGCATGCCGGTGATATTTGATGGCCGTAATATTTACGATCCCTTGGAACTATCTACACTGGGTTATCTCTATCATGGCATCGGTCGGCCGCAGGCGGGGCATTGTAAGGTGACAGCCGCCTGATTAGACTGCGCCGAATTCCACAGGCTCTGCCTTTGTTTAAGGACGTTTATGATCAAGAAATGCTTGTTCCCGGCAGCCGGTTACGGCACTCGCTTCCTGCCTGCTACCAAAGCCATGCCCAAGGAAATGCTGCCAGTGGTCAACAAGCCACTGATCCAGTATGGCGTTGAAGAGGCCCTGGACGCTGGCCTGAACGAGATTTCCATCGTCACCGGCCGCGGCAAGCGCGCCCTGGAAGACCACTTCGACATCAGCTACGAGCTGGAAAACCAGATCAAGGGCACCGACAAGGAAAAATACCTGGTCGGCATCCGCCGCCTGCTCAACGAGTGCTCGTTCTCCTACACCCGCCAGACCGAAATGAAAGGCCTGGGCCACGCCATCCTGACCGGCCAGCCGCTGATCGGTGACGAACCCTTTGCCGTGGTGCTGGCGGACGATCTGTGCGTAAACCCGGAAGGTGACGGCGTACTGACCCAGATGGTCAAGCTGTACAACCAGTTCCGCTGCTCGATCATCGCCATCCAGGAAGTCGACCCGCAGGAAACCAACAAGTACGGCGTGATTGCCGGCGACATGATCCGCGACGACATCTTCCGTGTGACCAACATGGTCGAAAAGCCTGCGCCGGAAGACGCGCCATCGAACCTGGCGATCATCGGCCGCTACATCCTGACCCCGGATATCTTCGATATCATCCGCAACACCCCACCGGGCAAAGGCGGCGAGATCCAGATCACCGACGCACTGATGCAGCAGGCACAGAACGGCTGCGTGATTGCCTACAAGTTCAAGGGCCAGCGTTTCGACTGCGGCGGCGCCGAAGGCTACATCGACGCCACCAACTTCTGCTTCGAGAACTACTACAAGACCGGCAAGGCTTACTGATAAGCCCCTACAGGTCGACGAGCCACCCTTCGGGGTGGCTTTTTTGTTTGTGGCGGCCAACGGCGGTATGCTGAGCGCCAGCCAAGGAGACTGAATACATGGCCTACGATTTTGATCTGTTCGTGATTGGTGCCGGGTCCGGTGGTGTGCGAGCGGCACGCTTCGCAGCGGGCTTTGGTGCAAAAGTGGCGGTGGCCGAGAGCCGCTACCTGGGTGGTACCTGCGTCAACGTCGGTTGCGTGCCCAAGAAGTTGCTGGTGTATGGCGCCCACGTCGCCGATGAGCTGGAGCAGGCTGCCGGCTACGGCTGGTCCCTGGAAGAGGGCCACTTCGACTGGGGTACCCTGATCGCCAACAAGAACCGCGAAATCGAGCGCCTCAACGGCATCTATCGCAACCTGCTGGTCAACAGCGGCGTGACCTTGCTGGAAGGCCATGCACGCATCACCGGCGCCAACGAAGTGGAAGTGCAAGGCCAGCGCTACAGCGCCGGGCACATCCTCATCGCCACCGGTGGCTGGCCTCAGGTGCCGGACATCCCGGGCAAGGAACTGGCCATCACCTCCAACGAGGCGTTCTACCTCAAAGAACTGCCACGCCGGGTGCTGGTGGTGGGGGGCGGCTACATCGCGGTCGAGTTCGCCGGCATTTTCCAGGGCCTGGGCGCCGCCACCACGTTACTGTACCGCGGCGAGATGTTCCTGCGCGGCTTCGACGGCTCGGTGCGTACCCACCTGAAGGAAGAACTGGAAAAACGCGGCATGGACTTGCAGTTCAATGCCGATATCCAGCGCATCGAGCAGCTTGAGGACGGCAGCCTGAAGGCCACGCTCAAGGATGGCCGCGAGCTGCTCACCGATTGTGTGTTCTACGCCACCGGCCGACGCCCGATGCTCGACAATCTGGGCCTGGAAAACACCGGTGTGGAGCTGGATGCCCGCGGTTATATTCGCGTCGACGAGCAGTACCAGACCACCGCCCCGTCGATCCTGGCCATTGGCGATGTGATTGGCCGCGTGCAGCTCACCCCGGTCGCCCTGGCCGAAGGCATGGCCGTGGCGCGGCGCCTGTTCAAACCCGAGCAGTACCGCCCGGTGGATTACCAGAACATCCCCACCGCGGTGTTCAGCCAGCCACCGATCGGTACCGTGGGCCTGACTGAAGAGCAGGCGCTGGAAGCCGGGCACAAGGTGCAGGTCTTCGAGAGCCGCTTCCGCGCCATGAAACTGACCCTCACCGACATCCAGGAAAAGACCCTGATGAAGCTGGTGGTGGACGCCGAGACCGACAAGGTGCTGGGCTGCCACATGGTCGGCCCTGATGCCGGCGAGATCATTCAGGGGTTGGGTGTTGCCCTGAAGGCTGGCGCTACCAAGCAGCAGTTCGACGAGACCATTGGCGTGCACCCGACGGCGGCGGAAGAGTTCGTCACCATGCGGACCGTTACGCGCTAAACCTCACGGACCCTATCGCCGGCAAGCCGGCTCTCACAGGTACGGCCCAGCTCTCAAGCTCGGCGCCGTACCTGTGTGTCCTGGCGTGCCAGTGATAGGCCCCTCAAATGCTTGCGCAATCCTTTGCTCAGCCCAATCCCTTCTATTAATAAACCTCGCTTATAGCCAAAACCAATCGCAAGCATGAGGTTTGCCAATGAGCCTTAGTGGCGACCAGCGGTTAGGATTCTCTCCGTCAACTGATTTCAACCCCATGAAGGAGCGTCTCTCATGCCTATCATCAACAGCCAGGTCAAACCGTTCAACGCCACCGCCTTCCACAACGGCGAATTCGTTCAGGTAAGCGAAGCCGACCTGAAGGGCAAGTGGTCTGTCGTGTTCTTCTACCCGGCCGACTTCACTTTCGTCTGCCCGACCGAGCTGGGTGACCTTGCTGACAACTACGCCGAGTTCCAGAAGCTGGGCGTGGAAATCTACGGTGTGTCCACCGACACCCACTTCACCCACAAAGCCTGGCACGACACTTCCGACACCATCAGCAAGATCAAGTACCCGCTGATCGGTGACCCGACCCACGTCATCTCGCGCAACTTCGACGTGCTGATCGAAGAAGCCGGTATGGCCGACCGCGGTACTTTCGTGATCAACCCGGAAGGCCAGATCAAGATCGTCGAAATCAACGACGGTGGTGTAGGCCGCGACGCCAGCGAGCTGCTGCGCAAGGTCAAGGCTGCCCAGTACATCGCCGCTCACCCAGGCGAAGTCTGCCCAGCCAAGTGGAAAGAAGGCGAAGCTACCCTCGCGCCATCCCTGGACCTGGTCGGCAAAATCTAAGACCGTGCGCCAGTCGTGGGCGGTGAGCAGCCGCCAAAGCTGAAGTACTCACTGCCCCGCCAAACGCCCGGGCGCTATTGCCTGGGCGTTTTTGTATCCGAAGATTGAAAAAGGAATCGCCCGTATGTTGGACGCCACGCTTAAATCGCAACTGAAAACCTACCTGGAGCGGGTCACCCAGCCGATCGAGATCGTTGCTTCCCTCGACGACGGCGCGAAGTCCCGCGAATTGCACGACCTGCTGGTAGAAATTGCCAGCCTGTCGAACCTCATTACCTTGAGCGCGGACGGTACCGACGCCCGTCGGCCTTCGTTCTCGCTCAACCGCCCGGGCGCTGACATCAGCCTGCGTTTTGCCGGCATCCCCATGGGCCACGAATTCACCTCCCTGGTGCTGGCGCTGCTGCAAGTCGGCGGCCACCCCTCCAAGGCCAGTGCCGAAGTGATCGAGCAGATCCAGGCCTTGGAAGGCGAGTTCACCTTCGAGACCTACTTCTCGCTGTCGTGCCAGAACTGCCCGGACGTGGTCCAGGCGCTGAACCTGATGGCGGTGCTCAACCCTAACGTACGCCACGTGGCCATCGACGGTGCGCTGTTCCAGGACGAAGTCGAGTCGCGCAAGATCATGGCCGTGCCCAGCATCTACCTGAACGGCGAAGTGTTCGGCCAGGGGCGCATGGGCCTTGAGGAAATCCTCGGCAAGATCGACACCAACGCCGGCGCCCGCCAGGCCGAGAAGATCAATGCCAAGGACGCCTTTGACGTGCTGGTGGTCGGCGGCGGCCCCGCCGGTGCCGCGGCTGCCATCTACGCAGCACGCAAAGGCATCCGTACCGGTGTCGCTGCCGAGCGTTTCGGCGGCCAGGTGCTCGATACCATGGCCATCGAGAACTTCATCTCGGTGCAGGAAACCGAAGGGCCGAAACTGGCTACTGCACTGGAAGAGCACGTCAAGCAGTACGACGTCGACATCATGAACCTGCAGCGCGGCGAAGCACTGATTCCGGCCACCGACGGCGGCCTGCACGAAGTACGCCTGGCCGGCGGCGCCTCGCTCAAAGCCAAGACCGTGATCCTCGCCACCGGCGCCCGCTGGCGCGAAATGAACGTGCCGGGTGAGCAGGAGTACCGTGCCCGTGGCGTGGCTTACTGCCCGCACTGCGATGGCCCGCTGTTCAAGGGCAAGCGTGTGGCGGTGATCGGTGGCGGCAACTCCGGCGTGGAAGCAGCCATTGACCTGGCCGGCATCGTCGCGCAGGTGACGTTGATCGAGTTCGACAGCCAGCTGCGTGCCGATGCCGTGCTGCAGCGCAAGCTGCACAGCCTGCCGAACGTCAAGGTGATCACCAGCGCGCTGACCACCGAGGTGGTGGGCAATGGTGAGAAGGTGACCGGCTTGCGCTACAAGGACCGCACCACCGACGAGCAGCATGAGCTGGCGCTGGAAGGTATCTTCGTGCAGATCGGCCTGTTGCCCAACACCGACTGGCTCAAGGGGACGATCGAGCTGTCGCCGCGTGGCGAGATCATCGTCGATGCCAAAGGTGCGACCAGCATCCCGGGCGTGTTCGCAGCCGGTGATGTGACCACCGTGCCGTACAAGCAGATCGTCATTGCGGTGGGCGAGGGTGCCAAGGCATCGCTGGCGGCCTTCGATCACCTGATCCGCACCTCGGCGCCGGCGTAAACCTGAAACCCGGGGGTGTCTATGCTTACTGCCGACACCCTCGGGAATTCAAGCCATGACCCTGATCAGCCGCGAACCCTGGTGGCTAGTGCCACCCCAGCCCGGGCAGCAGGAGCAGGACCTGCACTGGGGTTACCTGGAAATCTACGCAGACGGCCGTACCGTGTTCGTCGACCAGCGCCCCAGTGAGCGGGAAATGGCCGAGCGCAAAAGCTGCCGCAACTTCCCTGAACCGGAACACTGAGTGGCTTAGCCTTCAAGCTCGGCCAGGCGCGCCTCCAGCGCGGCAATCCGGGCCTCCAGGGCTTCGATCCTTTCTTCCGACACATTGCCGCCACTGTTGCGCGCCCCACCTTCCTGCTGGCGAGCGGCAAGAATCGCCTCGATTTCTGCCGGATCCCCCAGTGCATGGGTGTAGCGGTCTTCGCGCTGCCCGGCCTGGCGTGGCAGATGCAGTGCCAAACCACGCGAGATCAGGCGCTCCAGCTGGTGCTGGATCTGTTCGGTGTCATCGAAGTCGTGCAAGCGGTTGCTGCGGGTCAACAGCTCGTTGAGGGTTTGCGGCCCACGCAGGAACATCAGGCCCATCAGTATCAGCTGGGCCGGTACCAGCTCCAGTGCCTTGTCCACCCGCTGTTCCCAACGGTCTGCGCGGCTGCCCATCTGCAGCCGGGTCATGCCCTGGCTTTCCAGGGCACGCAGCGCCTGGCCGACCTGGCCCTGGGACAGGTTCATCACCGGCTCACGGCTGGTCTTCTGGTTGCAGGCCAGCACCAGGGCATTGAGGGTCAGTGGGTAACTTTCAGGGCTGGTGGCCTGTTTTTCGATCAGCGCGCCGAGAATGCGGATCTCGGTACTGCTGAAGCGGCCTTCGTCTGCGGTTTGATTTTCTGACATGGCCAAGTCTCATTGCGAGGAAAAGGCCACTAGCGTAGGTAAAGCGCCTGGCTTAAGCAATCACTGCCCCATCGCCGGCAAGCCGGCGCCCACGATATGGATGGCGTCAAGGTTTGAAATCAAGCAACACAACCGCATTCACGGGCACTGCACATGCCTTGAGTTCATGGCCAGTCTGTGGGCGCCGGCTTGCCGGCGAATGGGCCGCTACGCGGCCCTGGCTATCTCAAACACTACGGCGCTCTTGCGCCTGGCAGGCCGCCGCCGTGAACAGCACATCGGTCGAAGAATTCAGCGCAGTCTCTGCCGAATCCTGCAGCACGCCAATGATGAAGCCCACAGCAACCACCTGCATGGCAATCTCGCTTGGAATGCCGAACAGGCTGCATGCCAGCGGGATCAGCAGCAGCGAACCGCCAGCCACGCCCGACGCACCACAGGCGCAGACCGCCGCCACCATGCTCAGCAGCACCGCAGTAGGCAGGTCTACCGGGATGCCCAGCGTGTGCACGGCTGCCAGGGTCAGCACGGTGATTGTGATGGCCGCGCCCGCCATATTGATGGTCGCACCCAGCGGGATCGACACCGAGTAGGTGTCCTCATGCAGGCCCAGGCGCTCGGACAGTGCCAGGTTGACCGGAATGTTGGCCGCCGAGCTGCGGGTGAAGAAGGCCGTGATACCACTTTCGCGCAGGCACAGCAGCGTCAATGGGTATGGGTTGCGGCGGATCTTGCAGAACACGATCAGCGGGTTCATCACCAGCGCCACGAACAGCATGCAGCCGATCAGCACCCCCAGCAGGTGCAGGTAGCCAAGCAGGGCATCGAGGCCAGACTGGGCGAGTGTCGAACTGACCAGGCCGAAAATGCCCAGCGGGGCGAAGCGGATGACTAACCGCACGATCAGGGTTACGCCATTGGACAGGTCCTCGACCACGGTTCGGGTGGTTTCACCGGCATGGCGCAGCGCCACGCCCAAACCAATGGCCCAGGTCAGCACACCAATGAAATTGGCGTTGAGCAGGGCGTTGATCGGGTTGTCGACGGCGCTCAGCACCAGGTTTTGCAGCACTTCACCAATGCCGCCAGGCGCGCTCAGGGTCACATCGCTGGCGCTTAGGGCAAGTTGCGAAGGGAACAGCATGCTGGCGACAACGGCCACCACCGCAGCCGAGAAGGTGCCCAGCAGGTACAGCCAGAGAATCGGGCGGATGTGGGTTTCCTGGCCATGGCGATGGTTGGCGATCGAGGCCATGACCAGAATGAACACCAGCACCGGCGCGACTGCTTTCAGGGCGCTGACGAACACCTTGCCGAGAAAGCCCAGGTCGAGGGCGATGGCTGGCGCAAGCAAGGCCAGGACAATACCGGCGATCAGGCCGATGACGATCTGGGTCACCAGGCTGGTGCGGTTGAGGACGCGAAGGAGGGGGGACATGTGCTGCGCTATCTCGGTATCTTGAAAGGGCGTGACTTTACCATAGACCTTGGTAGGGTCGTCCCGGCCTGTTTGCGCTCACCAATGGAACAGCTCCCGACGCGCCCCCTCGGTAATGGCCACGATCCCGGGGTGCTTGACCTTGCGTTCAACCGAAATGGCATAGAACGACTCGTGCACCGCCTCGGTCTGCCCGATCAGCTCCACCCCGTACTGGCGGCACACTTCCTCGGCAATCACACTGGGAGCCACGAAGATACCGCTGCCCGACTGGCCGAATGCCTGCATCAAGGCGCTGTCGTCGAATTCGCCGATTATCCGCGGTTGCACCTGCTGCTCGCCAAGCCAGCGCAGCAGCCGGCTGCGCACTACCGTTTCCTGGCCCGGGATCAGCAATGGTGCATCGTGCAGGCAGCCAGGAAAGACGCCAGCGTGGCGTTGGGCCAAGGCTTTTGTAGCAAAGAAGCTCAAGCCGCATTCCCCGAGCTTCTGGCTGTAACCCTTGATATCCAGGTGGTTGGGCATCGGGCTGTCGGATATCACCAGGTCCAGGCGCTGGATCGCCAGGTCTGCCAGCAGGCGTTCGAGTTTGTCCTCACGGCAGTTGATGCGCAGCACATCGTCCAGCTCCATGGTGGGCGCGAGCAGGCGATAGACGATCGATTTGGGCACCACGTCGGCAACCCCCACGCGAAACAGGATCTGTTCCTGCGGGCCGGCGCGCAGCATGGCCTCCAGTTCACCGCCGATCTGGAACATCTGCTCGGCGTAGACCAAGGTCTGGCGACCGGTTTCGGTCAGCTCCAGCTGCCGCCCGACCCGTTGGAACAGCTCCAGGCCGTAGGTCTGCTCGAACAGGCTGATCTGACCGCTGATGGTCTGCGGGGTCAGGTTCAGTTGCTCACTGGCGCGGGCGATGCTGCCGGTCTTGGCCACGGCCCAGAAATAGTGAAGCTGTCGATAGTTGAGCATCACCGCGTTCCCGATTCGTAAAAACCGAAGTATAACCGCTGAAAATACGAATTTTCCTGATGTATCGGCATCTTTAGAATTCGACGCCATCAGGCGCATTGCGCGCCGTCGGGATATCGACAAGCGAGGACCCCATGCTGCAATTCAAATCCATTGGCACACCCTTGGTGCTAGCCTTGGCACTGATGAGCCTGGCAGGCTGCGACCAGGCCGAGAAATCTGCCCAGCAGATGCTCGACCAGGCCGCCAAATCGGCCAAGCAGGCCATCGATGACACCAACGAAGCGGCGCAGCAGGCGCTGAGCGACGCTATCGGCACCGAAGGGCAGAAGCCCAAGGACGCCGACCAGCAAGACAAAACCCAGGACATCTGACCCAGAAACGTTGCAGGACTGAAAAATGGAATATTTGCTGGAACTCGCCGCAAGCCCCACCGCCTGGGTAGCCCTTGCCACACTGGTGGCCATGGAAGTCGTACTGGGCATCGATAACCTGATCTTCATCTCGATCCTGACCAACAAATTACCGGTCGAATACCGTTCCAAGGCACGCCGTATCGGTATCAGCATGGCCTTGATCATGCGTTTGGCGCTGCTCAGCACGGTGGCGTGGATCGTTCAGCTGACCGACCCGGTATTCGAAGTGTTCGGTAATGCCTTCTCCTGGAAGGACGTGATCCTGATTGCCGGTGGCCTGTTCCTGCTGTGGAAAGCGACCAAGGAAATCCACGAAAACGTCGACCCGCACGGCGCCAAGGAAGAAGCCAAGGTGTCCTCCACGGTTACCCTGGGCTTCGCGGCCGCGATCTTCCAGATCCTGCTGCTGGACATCGTGTTCTCGGTTGACAGCATCATCACCGCTGTGGGCATGACCGAGCACCTGCCGATCATGATCATTGCCGTGATCACTGCCGTGATCGTCATGATGGTGGCCGCTGACCCGTTGGCGAACTTCATCAACGACAACCCGACCGTGGTCATGTTGGCCCTGGGCTTCCTGATCATGATCGGCATGACCCTGATCGCCGAAGGTTTCGGTGCCCATGTGCCAAAAGGTTATGTGTATGCAGCGATGGCCTTCTCTACGGCGATCGAAGTGCTCAACATCCTGGCCCGCCGGGCACGGATGAAGCGCGAAGCGACCGAAGGCTGATTCATGGCGGGGGCGCTTTGCGCCCCATTCGCCGGCGGGCCCCCTTCCAGGAAGGGGGCAACTGACGCTTACTGCGCTTCGACCTTGCGCGGCGCCATGAAGTACAACCACACCAGTGCAATGAAATACATCGCCGGGATCATGGTGAACAGCACTGCGTAGTTGTTATTGGTAACCGTCAGTACGGTGCCGACGATCTGCGTCATGAACATGCCGCCAATGGCCGCACACATGCTGCCAAAGCCGAACACCGTGCTTATCAGGTGCTTGGGCGTGTAATCCATCAGCAGGCTCCATATGTTCGCCGTCCAGGCCTGGTGCGCGCCGACCGCCACGGCAATGGCAAGCACCGCTACCCACAGGCCACTGGCGTTGGCGGCGAAGGTCACGCTGATCATGGTGCAGGCGAAGATCAGCATCGATATCAGGCGTGCCCGTATGGCGCGTACGCCACGGCCTATCAGCCAGGACGAAAGGATGCCGCCGCCAATGCTGCCGAAGTCGGCCGTGAGCCAGATCAGGATCAGCGGGATGCCCATCTGGGTCACGCTGATGCCCAGGTTGTACTGCTGGTTGAGAAAAGGTGGCAGCCAGTACAGGTAGAACCAGAACACCGGTGCGGTGATCGCGAATGCCACGGCGAAGGCCCAGGTGCCGCGCATGCGCAGGATGCGGCTGAAGGGCACACGTACCGCCTCAGGCTCGGCTTCGCGCTGGATGTACTCCAGTTCGCTCTGGCGCACAGTCGGGTGCTCTTCAGGGTTGAAGTATTTCAAGCCCCAGAACACCACCCAGACCAGGCCCAGGCAACCCATGGCGATAAAGGCGGCCTGCCAGCCCCAGGCCGCCAGGATCACTGGCAGCAGCGCCGGGGTGATCATCGCGCCAACGTTGGTACCGGCGTTGAACAGCCCGGTGGCAATGGCCCTTTCACCCGCGGGGAACCACAGCCGTGTGGTCTTCACACAAGCCGGATAATTGGCGGCTTCGGTCAGGCCGAGGATGAAGCGGCAGACCATGAAACCTGCGGCCGATGTGGCCAGGCCATGGGCACCGGTGGCCAGGCTCCAGAGCAGGACCGCCATGAAAAATGCACGTTTTACGCCGATTTTGTCGATCAACCGGCCCTGCAACAGGAAGCCGATGGCGTAACCCACCTGGAACCAGAAGTTGATGTTGGCGTAGTCCATTGCCGTCCAGCTCATGTCCTTGGCCAGCATGGGCTGCATGATGCCGAGGGCGGCGCGGTCGATGTAGTTCAGTGTGGTGGCGAAGAACACCAGGGCGAGCATGCCCCAGCGCGTCTTGCCGACAGCAAAGGCGTCGCGAATCTTGCTGCCCATGGAAGCATGGGGGATAGGAGGCATGGCCGATGTACCTGTTTCTTGAAATTGTAATGAGCTGCTGGATGCTTCTGGCCCGCGGGTTTGGCTCAAGGCAGTGAGGACCCGCAAGGCCGTGGCATGGTGAGCAGTGAAGCAAGGACCGTCAATGCCAGAAAACGCGCTACCGTTCGATAACCGAACGATTGCCGTCCGTCATTATTTTGCGTGAAAGACTCGATATCTCTACATAAAGTTGTACATGAAAATATACTTGTACAATATTTGAGTGTTCCGGTCTCCAGAGTATGGCCATGCGAAGCACTATCACAGCCCTCAACCTGTTCGTGCTTGCCGTTGCGCTTGCCGTCATGCCACCCGCCGTGGCGGACTGGCGGCCAGCGGTGCCCGAGGCGCGCAGCGTCGGCAGCGGTGAGTTCACCTGGTTTGGCCTGCGTGTCTACACCGCCCGTTTGTGGAGCGCAGGCTCGCCGCAGGGCTGGAGTGAGCCTTTTGCCCTGGACCTTCTCTACCACCGGAGGTTGTCACGCGAGGCGCTGGTGCAGGCCAGTCTGGATGAAATGCGTCGTCTGAGCGACCGCCCTTTGCCCGAGGCCACGCTTGAGCGTTGGGAGCAAGCGATGAACGAGGCGTTCGTCGATGTGCGCCCGGGCATGCGCATCACCGGGGTGTACCTGCCGGGGCAGGGCTCCCGGTTCTATGTCGATGGTCAACTGCGTCGCGAAATTGCCGACCCGGCATTTGCCAGGGCATTTTTTGCCATCTGGCTGGACCCGCGGGCCCGGGACCCCGAATTGCGCCAGCGCCTGCTCGGCCTGGCCGGTAATGATCAAGGAGATTGAACATGCGAAGAGTGTTGCTATTGGTCGGCTGCCTGCTGCTGGGCAGTTGCGGCAATGTCGAGGTCGACCATTACGCCGGTGAAAAGCCGGCGCTGGACCTGGTCACGTTCTTCTCCGTGCCGGTGCAGGCCTGGGGCATGTTCCAGAATCGCTCGGGGGAAGTGGTCAAACGCTTCGATGTGCGCATCGACAGCCGCCGCGAAGGTGACCGGCTGATTCTTGACGAGCACTTCGTGTACAGCGACGGTACGCGCCAGCGGCGCATCTGGACCCTGACCCCGGACGGCCCCGGGCGCTGGCGTGGTCGTGCGGGCGATGTGATCGGCGAAGCCCGCGGCGAGGTGGCGGGCAACGCCCTGCACTGGCGCTACCGCCTGGACCTGCCGGTCGACGGCCGGCATTGGGAAATGGACATCGATGACTGGATGTACCTGATGGATGAGGACACCCTGATCAACCGTTCGAGCATGCGCAAACTGGGTGTGGAGGTCGGGCAGATCACCCTGTTTTTCCGCCGCCTGTCAAAGGCCTCGCCGTGACTCAGGCCGCTCTCGCGAGCCGTAGCATCAACGGAAATGCCACCGCCCAGATCGGTGCCAGCAGCAGGGCGGTAGGCAGGGGACCCATTGGTAGTTCCACCCCGGCCAGCCGCGCCCCCGCCAGGTAGGCCAACGGCCCACCGAACAGTCCAAGCAGCCCTCCTAGCCACAGCGGGCGGGTAGCCCAGGCCAGGCTGTGGCGCAACCCGCTTGCCAGCACCAGCCACATCATGGCCAGCCAGCCGGGCAGCGGCCATTGGGCAAAAGCAAATACCCCCAGTGCCCCCAGCAGGCTGTCCAGCAGACAACCTGCAAGCCCTATCGCCAGCAGCGCACGCAGCTCTGCGCGCCGCTCATGGCAATAACCCAGGTGCAGCGCCAAGCCTATCGGCACCAGGGCAAGCAGCCAGGGCGTGTGGGCGCCGAGTACACATACCCACCAGCCAGCCTGCAACCACACTGCATTGGCGATAAGCCAGGTACGTGACATGTTCAGGCACCTGGCAAAGGCGCCCGACGGGCTTGCGGCGCGGCCCACAGCAGTTGCGCCACGCCAATGGCACGTTCCTCGAAGCCGCCCTGGCAGTAACACAGGTAGAACTCCCACAGGCGCTGGAAGGTTTCGTCGTAACCCAGTTCCTTGAGTGCCGTGCGCGCCTGGCGCAGGTTATCGCGCCAATGGCGCAAGGTGCGGGCATAGTCCTGGCCAAAGTCCTCCATATGCACCAGGTTCAACCCGGTCTTGCGGCTGGCGGTGTCCAGCAGCACGCTCAGTGATGGCAGCGCACCGCCTGGGAATATGTAGCGCTGGATGAAATCCACCGAGCGCCGCGCCTGGGCGTAACGTTGATCGCGAATGGTGATGGCCTGCAGCAGCATCAGGCCATCCTCCTTGAGCAGTGCGGCACACTGGCGGAAGTAAGTGGGCAGGTAACGGTGGCCGACGGCCTCGATCATCTCGATCGAAACCAGCTTGTCGAAGCGCCCGCTCAGGTCGCGGTAGTCCTCGCGCAGCACCGTGATGCGTTGCGTAAGGCCCAGCGCTTGCACCCGTTGCAGGGTGTGGGCGTACTGCGCCTCGGACAGCGTCGTGGTGGTGACGCGGCAGCCATACCGGGTGGCAGCATGGATGGCCAGGCTGCCCCAGCCGGTGCCGATTTCCAGCAGGTGTTCGTGGGGTTTGAGCTCGAGCTTCTGGCAGATGCGTTCAAGCTTGTTCAGTTGCGCCTGCTCCAGGGTTTGCTCGGCGCTCTCGAACTGCGCCGCCGAGTACATCATGGTTGGGTCGAGCAGGCGTTCGAACAAGGCGTTGCCCAGGTCGTAATGGGCCAGGATGTTGCGCCGTGAACCGCGTCGGCTATTGCGGTTGAGCCGGTGCAGCAGGTGCAGGGCCGGGCGTGCCAAGCGTGCCAGCCCGCCCTCCATGGCATCGAGCACCTCAAGGTTGGCGACGAACACACGGGTGACTGCGGCCAGGTCGGGGGTGCGCCAGTAGCCATGGATATAGCCTTCCCCGGCGCCGATCGAGCCGTTACTGGCGACCAGGCTCCAGGCGGCCTCGTCAACGATTTCGACCTGGGCGTGCAGAGCACTGCCGGCTTCACCGAAGGTCCACTGACGATCGTTGCAGATCACCCGTAAACTGCCGCGGGCCAAGCGGCGCAACTGGGCCAGCACGGCCGTCCTGGCCAGGTTGCCAAGCAGCGGTGTCAGGCCGGTGGACTTGCTAACGCTCAGGGTGGGCTCGGTCATCATCTAACTCCTTGGAGGCGGCTTGGCCCAGGCTCAGGTTACCCAGGCTGGCGCTATGGTCGTGGATGGGCGTGCGCTTGAGCAGCAGCTGCAAGGCCTGCCAGTAGATGGCTGCTACGGTGCGCAGGCTCATCCAGGGGAAACTCAGGATATGGCGGTGCAGAGCGGCGCGATCCAGCGGCCCGCGTTGCAGCGCGAGGTCGGCATCGAACACCTTTTGCCCCTCGCGCCAGTTCTCCATGTGCACGTGTACGCGTCGCGCATCGAGCAGAAAACGCAGGCGGTACTCCATGTCCAGGGGCATGAACGGCGACACATGGAACGCCTTGGCCACGCAAAACCCGGTAGACAGGCCGTCTTGCACCGGCAACACGTAGTGAAAGCGCTGGCGCCATGGCGTGTTGCGCACCTCCAGCAGGATCGCCTGCAACTGGCCGGCGGGGTCGTGGCAGAAGTAGACACTCACCGGGTTGAACGAAAGGCCCCAGCAGCGCGGCTGGGTTAGCAGGTGCACGGCGCCTTCAGGCGTTTGCCCGGTGGCCTGGCCGACCAATTGCCGAGCGGCCTGGGCCAATGGCATGCCATTGCGGGTCAGCGCCGGCAGGTAATCGCTTTCGCGCCAGCTCAGCGGCGCCAGTCGCGACCGCCCCAGCCAGCGGCTGAGGCTGAGCAGGCGGGGTTGCTCGTCCAGGTCCAGGTAGAACATGCCGATCCGATAGCGGAAGGCATGCTGGCGCGGGGTCAGGCGCCTATGGCTGACCCAGCCGTGGCACAGGCTGCTGATCACAAGCCTTCCCCAAAAAACTCAGCCACTTTCAAGGCGCTGACCACGCCGTCTTCGTGGAAGCCGTTGGCCCAGTAGGCGCCGCAGAAGTAGCTGTGCTGTCGGCCCTGCAATTCAGCTTGTCTGGCCTGGGCTGCGAGGGCGACGAGGCTGTACTGCGGGTGCGCATAGTTGAAGCGGGCGAGGATCTGCGTCGGGTCCACCAGTGCGGTCTGGTTCAGGCTCACGCAGAAGGTCACCGGCGCTTCGATACCTTGCAGGATGTTCATCGCGTAGGTCAGCGCGGCCGGTGCCTGCTGCGGGCCGCCGAGGCGGTAGTTCCAACTGGCCCAGGCTTTGCGCCGGGTTGGCAGCAGGCGGGTGTCGGTGTGCAGCACCACGTCGTTGCTGGCGTAGGTGATGGCGCCGAGTATTGCGCGCTCATCGGCACTGGGCGCCTCCAGCAAGGCCAAAGCCTGGTCGCTGTGGCAGGCGAACACCACATTATCGAAGCGCTCGCTGCCGGCCGCGCTGAACACGGTCACGCCGCCTTCGTCACGGCTGACACGGTCAACCGGGCAGTTGAGGCGGATGCGCTCGGCGAATGGCTTGCACAACGGCGCCAGGTAACTGCGTGAACCACCCTCGATCACCCGCCATTGCGGGCGGTTGCTCACCGAGAGAAGGCCGTGGTTACGGCAAAAGCGCACGAAGAACTGCAGCGGAAAACCGAGCATGTCGGCGCGTGACATCGACCAGATAGCCGAGCCCATCGGCACGATGTAGTGGTCGATGAAGCGCTGGCCATAGCCCTGCGTCTGCAGGTAGCCACCCAGGGTGGTGGCTTCGTCGATACGCTGGCTGTCCAGGTCGGCAAGGACCTTGCGGTTGAAGCGCAGGATATCGCGCAGCATGCCCCAGAAGCCTGGCGATAACAGGTTGCTACGCTGGGCGAACAGCGTGTTGAGGTCATGGCCGTTGTATTCGAAACCGTTACGCGGGTCATGCACCGAAAAGCTCATTTCGGTGGGCCTGGAGGCAACCTTGAGCTGGTCGAGCAGGCGGATGAAGTGCGGGTAGGTCCAGTCGTTGAATACGATAAAACCGGTATCCACTGCGTACTGCCGGCCACCCCATTGGACATCGACGGTATGGGTGTGGCCACCGACCCAGTCGGCGGCCTCGAACACAGTGACTTCATGCCGCCGAGAGAGCAGATAGGCACAGGTGAGGCCGGCAATACCGCTGCCGATGATTGCGATGCGCATGTCTGTTTCAGTCCTGTTGCTTGCGTGCCAGGCGCTGGCCTAGCTTCAGTCGCCAGCGCACCGGCATTGCGCCCAGCAGGCGCAGTACCAGAGTGAATACGCCGGGGAAGTTGATTTCTAGCGGGCGCTTGGGCAAACGCACGGCAATGTGCCTGGCGGCGCGTTCTGCACTCCAGATCTGGGGCATGGGGAAGTCATTGCGGCGGGTCAATGGCGTATCGACAAAGCCAGGGCTGATTAGCGTGACATCGATGCCCTCGTTGACCAGATCGATGCGCAGCGACTCGATCAGGTAGCGCACGGCCGCTTTGGAGGCACCGTAGGCCCCGGCACGGGGCAGCGCCAGCCAGGACACCGAGCTGCCGATCACCACCAGGTGCGGGCGTTGGCCACGGCGCAGCAAGGGCAGGGCAGCGTGCAGGCAGTGACTGACGCCGATCAGGTTGGTGCGCACCACGCGCTCGACCAGCTCTGGGTCGAAATGGCCCGGCTCCAGGTATTCACAGGTGCCTGCATTGAGAATCACCAGGTCGAGCGCGCCCCAGCTGCGTTCGATGTGCGCGGCAACATCAGCGACCTGCCGAGGGTCACTGATATCGCCGATGGCCAGCAACGTCTGCTGTGGAAACTGCGCGGTCAGCGGCGCCAGGTTTTCGGCCTGCCGGCCACCCAGCGCAACCTGATGGCCCTGTTCCAGCAGCTGTTGCGCCAGCGCGGCGCCGATGCCGCTGCTGGCACCGGTCAGCCAGCAGCGGCTCATGCCAGCCGCCCCTTGAGCCAACGCACAGCGCTGCCTACTACTGGCACATGCTCGTAAAGCAGTGCACCGGCGTCGAAGTAGTCTTGATGAAAGTGCACGCGTTCGTGCCAGCGAAGGTGGCTGCAACCCTGCAGGCTGATCAGGCGCCCGTTGGCCAGGCGTGGGTGGCGAAAATGCAGGGTCCAGCGAATGTAACCGTGGCCCGGTTGGACCTCGTCGGTACCCTCGAAGGTGTAACGCACCTCCTGGGTGTTGGCGTAGAGCTCAGCGAAGTAGGCACGCAGGTCGCTCAGCCCGTCGATCTTGTGCAGTGGGTCGCGGAAGGTGACATCCTCGCTGTACAAGTCACCCAGGCGGTCGAGGTTGTCCGCATCGAGGCTGGCAAAGCGTTCGGCGAAGGTTTGCAGGTAGCTGGACATGCGCGGCCCTGTACAAAAATGGTTTCTTGTACAGGTATAGTCGATCCCGCTGCATAAAGCTATACAGGGTCATAATTTTGTACAGTTTTGCGCGGGGGTGTCAGCTGTCCCTGTCATCCAGTTGTCGCCGCAATTGGGCGACCTCCGCTTCCAGCTCTCGTACTCTCTCCTCGGCGAACACCTGGGCCGTGACATCACGCTGTATGCCAATGTAATACGTCAACTGATCGGCCTCGTTTCGTATCGGCGAAATCGACAGTTCATTCCAGAACAGGCTGCCGTCCTTGCGGTAATTGCGCAGCACCTGGCAGCACGGGCGCCCGTCCAGGATGGCCTGGCGAATGGCATCCAGCGCTTCCTGGTCATGGTCCTGGCCCTGCAGGAAGCGGCAATCCTGATAGAGGATGTCATCGGCCGCGTAGCCGGTCAGGCGCTCGAAGGCGGGGTTGACGTAGATGAGGATGCTGTCGTTTCCTTCCTGCTCGGCAATGACGATGCCGTCGTTGGACGCCTCGACCATCAATTGCAGGAGTTTTGCGTCGATCATGGGGCCTCCTCGAAGTGGTTGCGTATGCTTATGCGCAGCTTAGCCTGCATGCAGCTATAGGTTTAGTATGTGTAACCGTCCTGATGACCCGCCGCAATGAACGAAGCGACCTTCACCGACCTGTTGCCAATGCGTGACGTTGTCAGCCTGACCGGGGTCAACCCGGTGACCTTGCGTGCCTGGGAGCGTCGTCATGGCCTGATCCGCCCGCAGCGCACCGAGGGCGGCCATCGCCTGTACACCGCACAGGATGTCCAGCACATCCGCGACATACTGCGCTGGACCGCCAGTGGCCTGCCGATCGGCAAAGTCAGCGAAATGCTGGCCAGACGCCGAGACGCATACGAGCAAACGGTTGAACCGGCTGCTGATGGCTTTGCCGCGTGGCGTGCTGCCGTGCTACGTGCAACCCAGACATTCGATGGCCAGGCGCTCGAGGGTATTCACGGGCAGCTGTTCACCCTGTTCCCCAAAACCACGGTGTTGCTCGACGTACTGATGCCTGTGTGGCGCACATTACAGTCGGGCAGCTCTTACGGCCAGCGTAGCCAGTGGCTGTTTCTCGATGCCTTTCTGCGCGCCCGGTTGCTGTTGCGCCTGCAGTTGAACCAGGCCAACGCCCCGCGCGTGCTGTTGGCCGGTACCGGGGGCAGTGCTGAGCTTGAACTGCTGTGCCACGGCTTGCTGCTGAGCGGTGAGCAGCAGCGTATCGACGTGCTGAGCAGCGAACAACCACTTGAGGAGTTGCCACTGCTGTGTGCAGCCATTGCGCCTGCCGCGCTGGTGGTTCTGGTGCAGCCCCCAGTGAGCAGTGGCCTGGCAGATCGTCTGCGCGCCTTGCAGATGGATATCGCCTGCCCATTGGCGCTGCTGGGTGATGGCCTGGCCGAGTCGGCCACTGCACTGAAGGGAATTCCGCTGAGGCTGTTGGAGGGGCGGGGAGGCGAGGCAGGCGCGATGCTCAATGCCTTGCTCAGGGGGGCGCTGGAGCTCTCGACCACCCAGCCTGCAGAAGGGGAGCAAAGCGCTGAGCAGCCCCTCTAGCCGGCTTTGGCTGCTGCTTGCTGGCTCAGCCTGGCGCAGATCACATCGACCAATGCGGCTACTTTAGGAAGCGACTGCCGACTTTTCAGCCATGCAACGTTGATAGGCAGACCGATGGTGCTCAGCTCAGGCAGGATCTGGACCAGCGTGCCAGCGTCAAGATGTTCCTGCACCAGCCAGGAGGGCAATTGGGCCACCCCCAGCCCGGCCAGCACCATGGCAAGCTGGCCTTCTGCGTTGCCGATTGCAATACGGCCCGAGACCACCCGCTGCTCGCTGTCACTGGCATGAGCGCCCGGGAAGTGCAGCGGATACACACCGCCGTCGGTCCTGCCGTAAAGCACGCACCCGTGCTCATGAAGGTCCCGCTCCGTTTCAGGCACTCCCCGTCGTTGCAGATAACCCGGTGCTGCGCAAAAGATGTGCTGCTGGATGCCAATCAGCCGCCGTTCTACACCCTGGGGCCAGGTCTGCGGCCCGCCAATGCGCACCAGGATGTCGATGTCATGCTCGATGGGATCGACGAAGCGGTCCGTGAGCGTGATGTGTGGCATCAGCAGTTCATGCTCGGCAATGAACTCGATGAGCAGCGGTAGTACCCGCAGTTTGCCGTATGACGCCGGCAGGTCAATGCGCACCCGGCCGCAGGGCTCGGTCTGGGCACTGTGCATTTGCATTTCGGCCTCTTCCAGGCTGGCCAGGATCTGCTTGCAGGTCTGGTAGTAATTGGCCCCCGTATCGGTCAGTGCCAGGCGCCGTGTGGTGCGTGCGAAGAGCTTCATGTTCAGGCGCTGCTCCAGCCGCGCCACGCTTTTGCTGACTGCGGAGGTGGTCAGGCTCATGCGTTCGGCCGCAGCAGTGAAGCTTCCGGCCTCTGCCACGCAAATGAAAACCGCAATGCCCTTCAAGCGTTGTTCACTGAGCAATGGCGCCTCCAACTGTTGAATAAATTTCTTAAGTATCCTTGCTTAAATACCCAAGATGATAATTTTATTCCAGTATAACCTCCTGCTCCATTTTCCTGTTCTGGAGTATTCGCTCATGCATGCCAACCCTGCGTCCCTGTCGGGGGCAGCAGATGCCCGTGCAGGCACCAGCATTCTGATCCTCACGATGGCGGCGTTCGCGGTGCTGACCACCGAATTCATCATTCTCGGCATCTTGCCCGGGCTCGCCCGGGATCTGGGTATTACCGTGCCCAAAGCGGGTCAGTTGGTCACCGTGTTCGCCTTTACCGTGATGCTTGTCGGGCCGTTTCTCACCGCTGCGATATCCCACTGGGATCGCAAAAAGGTGTTTCTCGGGGTCCTGCTGATCTTCGCCGCATCCAATGCGCTGTCGGCGGTCGCTACTGACTTCTGGACCATGGCATTGTCGCGCATCCTGGCTGCTGCGACGCTTCCCGTGTTCTGGGGCACCGCCAGTGAATCGGCAGCCCAGCTGGCGGGTAAAGGCAATGAAGGCAAGGCGGTCGCCCGGGTCTATCTGGGCATCACGGCGGCGTTCGTGTTCGGCATTCCCTTGGGCACACTGGCAGCCGATGCGCTCGGCTGGCGGGGCACCTTCTGGTTGATCTCGGGCCTTTGCCTGGTCATTGCGCTGCTGATGTGGGTGTTCCTGCCACAGTTGCCAGAGGCCCCCAAAAGGGCGGGCGGCGAACGCCAGACGGTCATCCTGCGGGATCCGAAGTTCGTCTTCCACGTCGCGCTCTCGGTGGTGGTGTTCACTGCCATGTTCAGCGCATACACCTACCTGGCTGACATGCTCGAGCGCCTTGCCCATGTGCCCAGCGCGCAGGTCGGCTGGTGGCTGATGGGCTTCGGTGCGGTGGGCATGATTGGCAATGCCATCGGCGGGCGGCTGGTCGACCGCAGCCCGCTTGGCGCGACCATCGTGTTGTTGACGGTGCTGGGCGCCGGCATGGCGGGTGCACCACCCGCGGTCGATACGCTGTGGTTGCTGGTTGTGGCCCTGGCCGCGTGGGGTATTGCGTATACCGCGTTGTTCCCTGTTTGCCAGGTGCGCGTGATGATCGCAGGCGCCAAAGCGCAGGCCCTCGCCGGCACGCTGAACGTCTCTGCGGCGAACGCGGGCATCGGGTTGGGCGCTGTGATTGGCGGCGTCACCATTGAGCAGTTGGGGCTGGCTGCGCTGGGCTGGGTGGGTGCGCTGATTGCAGTGCTGGCGGTGGGCTTGTCACTGCTGTTGTGGATGGCAAGCGATCGGTCCGGTAATGCTGCTAAACGCGCTCGCGCAACGGCACCCGCGCCAGTGAAAGAAAGCTGAGGTTGAACACGGTCTACTCAAGGGCATATCGATATACCCTTTAATTCTTTGTTTACTGAGCCCGCCTGCTTTCAACTAACGCCTTTTTGAGCGAGCGATACTCAGTGGAGCACTGCGAAGTAGTCGTCATCGGGCTTGGTGCCATGGGGGCCGCCACCGTTTATCAATTGGCCAAGGCGGGCGTGGATGTGGTGGGGGTCGATCGCTACCACCCACCGCATACCTTTGGCTCGAGCCACGGTGATACGCGCATTACCCGGCTTTCCGTAGGCGAGGGTGCCCAGTATGTTCCCATCGTGAAGAGGGCTCAGCAAATCTGGCGTGAACTTGAGGCGCTGTCTGGCGAATCGTTGTTCGAGCAGTCCGGTTTGCTGGCACTGACCTCCAGTCCCGACTTCGATCCGGACGATATAAGCGATTTCACCCTGCGCACCATAGGCCTGGCCCAAGCCTACGGAATCGAGCACGAAGTGCTTGGCGCTGCACAGATCCGTCAGCGCTTCCCGCAATTTGCCAACGTGCGCGACGATGCGATCGGCTACTTCGAGCCCGGTGGCGGCTTCGTGCGCCCCGAACGGTGCATCGACGCGCAGTTGCGCCTGGCAGTGCAACACGGGGCAACGCTGCACACAGGTGAAACGGTTACTCAGATCAACTCGGATGAAAGCGGCGTCACGGTCTGCACCAACCTGCGTACGTTAAAGGCCCGCAAACTGGTGTTCAGTGCCGGCAACTGGGCGGGTGGTTTGTTGGGCGAGCCGTTCGACCGTTTGCTGCGTGTCTACCGGCAGAAGCTGTTCTGGTTCGAGCTCGAAGCCGAGGCGGGCCTTGAGGGTGCATCGCCAACGTTCATCCTGACCCATGGGCGCGGGGACGACAAAATCAATTACGGTTTCCCTGCGCTGCCGGGTGAGGGCAGCCTGAAAATCGCCACGGCCCAATACCACACGGCATCGCTGCCCGACCTGCTGGACCGGACCGTGAGCGCGGCAGAAGAGCGCGAGATGTACGAGTTGCAAGTACAAGGCCGTATCGCCGGGGTGACCGACAAGGTCGTCAAGTCTGCCGTTTGTGCCTACACCGTCACTGCAGATCGCCACTTCATTATCGACGAACACCCTGCGCTGAAGCACACCTTGGTGGTGTCAGCGTGCTCTGGCCATGGTTTCAAACACTCCGCCGCCTTGGGCGAGGCATTCGCCCAGTGGTGCATCCGGGGCTCGACCGACCTCGATCTTTCATCGTTCACCCTCCAACGATTCCAAGGAAAACTCTCGTGAAGCGCATTGCACTTTCGCTGGCTCTGCTGGCTGCCACGCTCGGTACTGCACAGGCTGAAACGCTCAAGATCGCTGTGGTGCCTGTGCCTCACGCCGAGATTCTGGAGTTCCTCAAACCTGAGCTGGCCAAGCAGGGGGTCGAGCTGGATATCAAGGTCTTCACCGACTATATCCAGCCTGACCGCCAGGTAGACGAGGGCCGGCTGGATGCCAACTACTTCCAGAGCAAGCCCTACTACGAGGCGTACAAGAAAGACCGGCCCAATAGCGACCAGGTCCCGGTTGTTGCTGTACACATCGAACCGTTCGGGGCCTACTCAAGCAAGGTCAAATCTGTGGCCGAGTTGCAGGACGGCGCCATCGTTGCAATTCCCAACGACCCCACCAACTCCGGGCGCGCACTGCTACTGATTGCCAAGCAGGGGCTGATCACGCTCAAGGACCCTGGCAATATCATGGCGACCGCCGCTGACATCACCAGCAATCCGAAGCATCTGAAGTTCAAGGAACTTGAAGCCGCCATGCTGCCGCGCGTCCTTGGTCAGGTGGACCTGGCGCTGATCAATGCCAACTACGCGCTGGAGGCCAAGCTTGAGCCGCACAAGGATGCGTTGTTCATCGAAAGCTCGGAATCGCCGTACGCCAACTACCTGTATGTACGCAGGGACAAGGCTAGCGACCCGGCTGTACAGAAGCTTGGGGCATTGTTGAATTCGCCTCAGGTGAAGCAGTTCATCCTGGATCGCTACCACGGCGATGTTGTGCCGGCGTTCTGATTTTTGGCCTTTGGGGATTGCTGTGGCGTCCACCTCCCGATATCCCGCCCCCGGACAATCCGTTAAAAACCTGACTCTTGAGTAACCCCAACCGATCAACGGTTCGGCCACTTCTCCAGCAAAATGGAAACAAACTTCTCTGCCGCTGGTGAAAGCGAGGCCCCACGTCGATACACCAGCCCGAGCGTGCGCGTCACCTCGGGCTCCATCAGCGGAATGCTCACCAGCGTTGGATGGTCGGCAGCCGGCATGGCCAGGCTTGGCATGGCCGACACCCCCAGCCCGGCTTCGACCATGCCCAACGAGGTGGAAAGGTGCTGCACCTCATAGAACCACTTCGGCCGCCAGCTGAGCCCGGACAGCGCATGGTCCAGCAACATGCGGTTGCCACTGAGGCGGCCGACGCCGATGAGCCGGTAATCGGCAAGCTCTGTCCAGGTGACCGAAGCGCGATCGGCCAGCTCGTGGTCGCGCCGGCAGGCCAGCACGAAACGCTCCTGCACCAGCGACACGAACTCGATATCCGGATGCTGGCCGCTCATCATGTTGATGCCGAAATCGGCTTCGCCGCGCAGCACCGCCTCCAGCCCCTCGTTGGCACTGAGGTCCAGCAGCCGAATCCGGATTTTCGGGTACTGCTCGTTGTAGTCCCGAATCACCGAGGGCAGGAAGTAGAACGCGGCGGTTGGGATGCAGGCCAGGGTCACCTGGCCGGTCTGGCGCTCTGCAAGTTCACGAATGCTCAGGATCGAATCTTCAAAATCATCCAGCAGGCGCCTGGCCTTGGGCAGAAAATCGCGGCCGACGGTGGTCAGGCTCACGCGACGGGTGGTCCGCTCGAGCAGGGGTGTTCCCAGACCCTCTTCGAGCTTTTTTATCCGCCGGCTCAACGCAGGTTGCGAGAGGTGCAGCACCTCAGCCGCCTCGTGAAAGCTGCCAAGTTCGGCGATTTTCACGAAAGATCTTATGTCTTGCAGCTCATATTCCATGATGTGTTCCTAAGGGAATTCACCGCTTTATTGTTTTGTTAAACGCAACAATGGCGACGATATTTGCATTGGATCGATTTATCAATCTTTGTCACTCTTGTGTCCAGAACATCAATTTCCCCAATTGATCAACAAGAGTCAGTAGTCATGCAACGAATTCCTTGTGTGCTCATGCGCGGCGGTACCTCCAAAGGCCCGTTCTTTCATGCGTGGGATCTGCCAGCCAATGTGGTCGAGCGCGACGAGCTGCTGATCAACCTGATGGGCTCCGGTCACGAGCTTGAGATCGACGGCATCGGCGGTGGCAGCCCGCAGACGAGCAAGGTGGCCATCATCAGCCCTTCGCTGCATGCCGACGCCGATGTCGACTACCTGTTCGTGCAAGTGATGGTTGCCCAGCGCCGCGTCGATACCGCCCCCAACTGCGGCAACATGCTGTGTGCCGTGGGCCCTTTCGCCATCGAGCAAGGGCTGGTCAAGGGCAATGACGGCAAGACCCTGGTGCGTATCCGCAACCTCAACACCAACACTTTCGTCAATTCGCTGGTGGAGACACCCGGCGGCATCGTGCGCTACGAAGGGCGTACGGCGATCGACGGCGTGCCGGGCACTGCCGCCCCGGTTCACCTGACCTTCCTCGATGCCGTGGGTAGCAAGACCGGCAAGCTGTTCCCGACGGGGCAGGCCAAGGATGTGATCGACGGTATTCCCGTGACCTGCATCGACATGGCCATGCCCATGATGATCGTCGATGCCGCGCAACTGGGCGTAACGGGGTCGGAAACCCCAGCGCAACTGGATGCGAACACGGCCCTGCTGCAGCGCCTGGAAGCCCTGCGCCTGAAAGCGGGCAAGGCCATGGGCCTGGGCGACGTCAGCGGCATGGTGATCCCAAAGCCCGTGCTGATATCGGCACCACGCTTTGACGGTACGCTGCAGGTCCGGTATTTCATGCCGCACAACTGCCACCGGGCGCTGGCCATCACAGGGTCCATCGGGCTGGCAACTGCCTGCGTCAGCCCAGGCACTGTAGTGATGGACATGCTCGGTGATACTGCCGAAGCACTCACCCAAGTACGCCTGGAACATCCCAGCGGCGGTATCGATGTCGCGCTTTCGCGCGGTGGCCCTGATGGCCAGACCATTCAGGCCTCGGTGGTACGAACTGCCCGCAGGCTGTTCTCCGGTTTTGTATACGCCCCTGGTTTTCAGCGTATGGCCGGTTGAAACCCGGCCTGGCGTCAAACCGTGGTAACCCAGGCAACAAAGCGCATCCGCACAATTTCAACAATGGGTGATGCCTCATGAAGATCGCAAAATCACTGTACTTCCAGATTCTCTGCGCCGTCGTGCTGGGCGTAGTGGTCGGGCATTTCTGGGCGCAACAGGCCGTTGCGCTCAAACCGCTGGGCGATGCCTTCATCAAGCTGATCAAGATGATGATCGCGCCTGTCGTGTTCTGCACCATCGTCACCGGGATTGCCGGCATGACCGACAAGCGTTCGCTGGGGCGCTTGATGAGCAAGACCTTGCTCCTGTTCCTGGGGTTGACCGTTGTCAGCCTGATCATCGGCCTTGCGGCGGTCTACCTTTTCCGTCCCGGCGAGGGCATGAACATCGACCCCGCCACCCTCAGCACCGAGGGGCTCAGCCAGTATGCGGCGTCGGCGGCGAAACTGAGCGTGGTCGACTTTTTCATGCACATCATTCCCGATACCTTCATCGGCGCATTCAACAAAGGCGAAGTGCTGCCGGTGCTGTTCATCGCGGTACTCAGCGGTTTTGCCCTGTCCTCGATGGGTGAGAAGGGCAAGCCGGTGCTGGATGTGCTCGAATCCGCTTCGGCCATGGTGTTTCGCATTTTTGGCTACCTGATGCGCTTCGCGCCGATCGGTGCGTTCGGTGCCTTGGCCTTTACCGTAGGCCAGTACGGCATCAGCTCGCTTGGCGCCCTGGCGAAGCTGGTAGGCACCTTGTACATCGCCTGCGCCTTCTTCGTCATCGTCGTACTCGGTGGCATCTGCCGCGCGCATGGTTTCAGCCTGTGGAAACTGCTGCGTTATTTCCGTGAGGAGTTTCTGGTGGTGCTCGGTACTTCTTCTACCGAGCCGGTGTTGCCGCGCATGCTGGAGAAGCTGGAAAAACTGGGCTGCAAAAAAGGAGTGGTGGGGCTGGTGCTGCCCACCGGTTACTCCTTCAACCTGGACGGCACGGCGATCTACCTGTCACTGGCGGCCATCTTCATCGCCCAGGCGTGCAACATCGACCTGACCTTGGGGCAGACCATCACCATGCTCGCCATCATGCTGCTGTCTTCCAAGGGCGCTGCCGGTGTGACCGGGAGTGGCTTCGTAGCCCTGGCCTCGACCCTGACCGTCATCCACGACATCCCGTTGGCAGGCTTGGCGCTGCTGATCGGCGTCGATCGTTTCATGTCCGAGGCGCGCGCCCTGACCAGCCTGGCCAGCAATGCAGTTGCCACCGTGGTGGTCTCGCTTTCGGAAAATGCCTGTGAGCGGGATACCTTGATGCGCACCCTTAACGGTGAGCGTGAGCCGCTCGCCGGGCAGGCCGCGCCAACAGCGCCCAGTTGGCCTGCAGAGCCCCGTCATCACGGCTGATCATCACCCGTAACACCCTTCGTTGACTTGAACCCCGCTCAGCATCACTGTGATGCCGAGTGGGGCAGGGGGCCGCCTGCGCGCCAGATGGCCACGCCTAGAATAAAAACAAGAGAACCCAATCATGCTCGCATTGCTTGGCCTGATCATGGTGGTGACCTTCACCTACCTCATCATGAGCAAACGGCTGTCGCCGATCGTTGCGCTCACCGTAGTCCCCATCGTGTTCGCCGTGATCGGCGGGTTTGCGCCGACAACCGGCAAGATGATGCTCGACGGCCTGAAGATGGTTGCCCCGTCGGCTGCACTGCTGTTGTTCGCCATTCTGTTCTTTGGCCTGATGATCGACGCAGGGCTGTTCGATCCGCTGATCCGCAAGATTCTCAAACGCGTCAATGGCGACCCGATCAAGATCGCCATCGGCACTGCACTGCTTTCGCTGCTGGTGGCGCTCGATGGTGATGGCACTACCACCTACATGATCACCTGTGCGGCCATGTTGCCGCTGTACAAGCGCATCGGCATGAACCCGATGATCCTGGCAACGGTGGCGATGCTTTCGCTGAGCATCATGAGTGGCCTGAGCCCATGGGGCGGGCCGGCGACACGGGCCATCGCCGCGCTGGGGCTCGATGCGACCGAGTACTTCATCCCGATGTTGCCGACCATGATCGGTGGGGCTGCCTGGGTAGTCTTCACCGCGTTCCTGCTGGGCCGTGCCGAACGCAAACGCATCGGCAACATCAAGCTCGAATCCGGTGGCGGCAATTGCTACATCAAGGCGATTCTCGAGGACACGCCGCACAAGCGTCCGCGGCTTGCCTACGTCAACCTGTTGCTGGTGGTGGCGGTGATGATCGCGCTGGTCCTGGGCGTGATGCACGCAGCGATCCTGTTCATGATCGGTTTTGTCGCTGCCTTGATGATCAACTACCCGCAACTCGAGGTGCAGAAAGAGCGCATCCTGGCCCACTCCGGCAACGCCATGACGGTCGTGCTGCTGGTCTTTGCCGCAGGGATTTTCGCCGGCATCTTCTCCGGCACGAAGATGGTCGATGCGCTGGCGCAGACACTGGTGGACTGGATTCCGCAGTCCTGGGGCCACTGGTTTCCGCTGGTGGTGGCGATCACCAGCATGCCGCTGACGTTCGTCCTGTCCAATGATGCCTACTACTTTGGCGTAGTCCCTATCCTGGCCAACGCGGCTGCCGCCTACGGCATCGACCCGGTCGAGATCGCCCGCGCTTCGGTGCTCGGCCAGCCGGTGCACCTGATGAGCCCTCTGGTGGCCTCGACCCTGTTGCTGGTGGGCATGGTCGACCGCGATATCGGCGACTTTCAGAAGGCCACCGTCAAATGGGCGGTGCTCACCTCGCTGGTGATCACCGCGCTGGCTCTGGCCACCGGTGCCTTGTCCTTCTTCGTCTGATTGGCCCTGGGCGCCGCCGGGCGCCCGCTTTCTACTCATTCAAAAACAACAACAGAGTACCGAACATGTCCCCAACTGCTCTGCGTGCGGCGGCCGCCTGTGGCCTGCTCTGCGGCTGCCTGCCTGTTGCCGGCGCTGCCGGTTTTGTCGATGACGGCAAGCTCAAACTGCAACTGCGCAACGTTTATTTCAACGAGAATTTCCGCGACGAGCAGGGTATGAGCGCCCGCGCCGCCGCCACCGCCAAAAGCGAGCGAACCGAGTGGGCGCAAGGCTTCCTGCTCGACTATCAGTCGGGCTTTACCCAAGGCACGCTGGGCCTGGGGCTCGATGCGATGGGGCTCTTGGGGGTCAGGCTGGACTCCGGCCGTGGCCGCAGCGGCACGGGCCTGTTGCCGGTGCATGACGACGGTCGCGCCGCCCAGGAGTTCGCCAGTGCCGGGGTAACGGCCAAGGCCCGCCTGGGTAGTACGGTGGTCAAGCACGGTACCTTGCTGCCCAAGACCCCCGTACTGGTCTACAACGATGCCCGAGTACTGCCCCAGACCTACCAGGGTACGCAGCTGACGAGTACCGATATCGAGGGGCTGACGCTCACTGCCGGGCATCTGGACCGGTTCAAGCAACGCGACTCGTCCAACAGTACCGGCTTGTACCTGGACGGTTATGGCGGCGCCGAGTCTGGCGACTTCAGCTTCGCCGGCGCCGACTACGCGTTCAGCAAGCACTTGCGCTTGAGCTACTTCCACGGTCAGCTCGAGCATTTCTACCGCCAGGACTTTGCCGGCCTGGTACATGACCTTGCGCTGGCCGGCGGGGTGCTGACCACCGACCTGCGGTATTTCACCAGCCGTGACAGCGGCGCGGCGTACGGCGGCAGCATCGACAACGACATGTTCAGCGCACAGGTGTCCTACGCCCATTCAGGGCACACCTTCGGCGCCGGGTATCAGGTGCTGGACGGTGAAGCCGGCCTGCCGTACATCAGTGGTGCCACGGTGTATTCGTTCAGCAACGTTGGCATCGGCAAGTTCATCGAGGAAGAAGAAAAGACCTGGATGGCAAGCTATGCCTACAACTTTGCCGCCGCAGGCGTGCCTGGGCTGACCTTCATGACACGCTACCTGAGCGGCGACAACGGCCGCTCCGGGGCGCAGGGGTTGAGTGAATGGGAGCGTGACGCCGAGCTTGCGTATGTGGTGCAGGGCGGGGCACTCAAAGGGCTGGGGGTACGGCTGCGCAACTATGTCTACAGGTCTGACTATTCCCGCGGAAGGGACAGCAATCGCCTCTACCTGACCTATGACATTGCCATCTGGTGAAACTGGCCTGTAAACGCCAGTGCCTGGGGCAATGCGCCAACGGTTTCAGGCGTTTGTCCGATGCCAGCCAAATTCGTTATGGCCGGCATCGGAAACTGGTATTACATCCGCCCGCGCCTGGCTGTTTAGCATCGTCGATGTCTTCCTGTCGACGAGAACAACAACGTGAACCTTGGAAAGATCATTACCCGCAGTGCCCGCTACTGGCCGGACCACACTGCCGTGGCGGACAGCCAGACGCGCCTGACCTATGCCCAGCTGGAACGGCGCAGCAACCGCCTTGCCTCGGGGCTGGGTGCACTGGGCGTTGCCAGCGGTGAACATGTGGCGATCCTGGCTGCCAACCGCGTGGAACTGGTAGAGGCAGAGGTGGCGCTGTACAAGGCGGCGATGGTCAAGGTGCCGATCAACGCGCGGTTGTCGCTGGATGAAGTGGTACGGGTGCTGGAAGACTCCTGCAGCGTTGCGCTGATCACCGATGCCACCTTCGCCCAGGCGCTGGCTGAACGACGCGAGGCCTTGCCGATGTTGCGCCAGGTGATCGCGCTGGAGGGCGAGGGCGGTGACCTGGGTTATGCCGCGCTGCTTGAGCGCGGCAGCGAGGCACCGTGTAGCCTGGACCCTGCCGACGACGCCTTGGCAGTGCTGCATTACACCTCCGGCAGCTCCGGTGTACTCAAGGCGGCCATGTTGTCGTTTGGCAACCGCAAGGCGCTGGTCCGCAAGAGCATCGCCAGCCCCACGCGGCGTTCAGGCCCTGACGATGTGATGGCCCATGTGGGGCCGATCACCCATGCCAGCGGCATGCAGATCATGCCGCTGCTGGCGGTGGGCGCCTGCAACCTGCTGCTCGACCGCTACGACGATCGCCTGTTGCTGGAGGCCATCGAACGTGAGCGGGTGACGCGGCTGTTCCTGGTACCGGCCATGATCAACCGGCTGGTCAATTATCCCGACGTCGAGCGCTTCGACCTGTCCAGCCTCAAACTGGTCATGTATGGCGCCGCGCCCATGGCCCCGGCCCTGGTGAAAAAGGCCATCGAACTGTTCGGGCCGATTCTCGTGCAAGGTTATGGTGCCGGCGAAACCTGTTCGCTGGTCACGGTACTGACCGAGCAGGACCACCTGATCGAAGACGGCAACTACCAGCGCCTGGCCTCTTGCGGGCGCTGCTATTTCGAAACCGACCTGCGGGTGGTGAACGAGGCATTCGAGGATGTGGCACCGGGCGAGATCGGCGAAATCGTGGTCAAGGGGCCGGACATCATGCAGGGCTACTGGCGCGCGCCGGCGCTCACCGCCGAAGTCATGCGCGACGGCTACTACCTGACCGGCGACCTGGCCACGGTCGATGCGCAGGGTTATGTGTTCATCGTCGACCGCAAGAAGGAAATGATCATTTCCGGGGGCTTCAATGTGTACCCCAGCGAAGTGGAGCAGGTGATCTACGGCTTCCCCGAAGTGTTCGAGGCGGCAGTGGTCGGCGTGCCTGACGAGCAGTGGGGTGAAGCGGTGCGCGCTGTGGTGGTGCTCAAGCCCGACGCACAGCTTGACGCCGCCGAGCTCATCGAGCGCTGCGGCCGCGCCCTGGCCGGTTTCAAGAAGCCGCGAGGCGTGGATTTCGTCACCGAACTGCCGAAAAACCCCAATGGCAAGGTGGTGCGCCGCCTGGTCCGGGAAGCCTACTGGCAACACAGCGATCGTCGTATCTGATCAGGGAGCATGACCATGTATCAACCGAGTGCAAAAGCTGCGCAGATCATCGAAGCCATCGAAGGGTTCGTCCGCGACCAGGTTCGCCCGCTGGAGCAGGAGATGCAGCTGAACTGGGCGCGCCCGCATCCTCAGGCAGTCTTGCGGCAAGTATGGAAGCGCTCCAGCGAGCAGGGCCTTTACACCCTCATGCTGCCAGAGGCCATGGGGGGTGCAGGTTTGAGCGTGGCTGACCTGTGCGCTGTGAAGGAAGCCACGGTGCTGACCGGTTCGATGCTCGCCCCGCATGTACTGGGCGAGCTGTCCGGGCCGCCGCGGGTGGGCCACCTGCTCAAAGTGGCCAGCCCCTATCAGGTGGAGCATTTCCTGCAGCCGGTGTGCCGCGCCGAGAAAGCCGTGTGCTTCGCCCTGACCGAGGCCGAGGCAGGTTCGGACGCCACTGCCATCCGCACCCAGGCGCGCCGCGACGGTGATCACTACGTGCTGAGCGGCAGCAAGCGTTACATCTCTGGTGCCACTTACGCCGACCTGGCGGTGTTGCTGGCCGTGACCGGGCCCGGGCAGGGCGCGCAGGGCATTTCGGCGTTTTTCGTCGACCTCAAGGCGCCGGGCGTGCGTGTCGAAAGCGACTATGCGGTGATGTCCGGTGGTGGGGCTCATGGCGACATCGTGCTGGATGAGGTGCGCGTGCCAGCGGCCAACCTGATTGGCGAGGAGGGCCAAGGGTTCAAGCTGGCCATGGGGCGCATTACCCTCAACCGGCTGCTGCATTGCCCGACCTTGCTGGGCATGGCCGGCTTGGCCCTGAACCTGTCGATCGAGCATGCCCGTAGCCGCAAGCAGTTCGGCCAGCCGATCGCCATGTTCCAGGCGGTCAACCATATGATCGCCGACATGGCCACTGAGCTGCACGCAGCACGCAGCATGGTCTACGCCACTGCGCAGGTGAACGATGCCGGCGGTGACATCCGTACCCAGGCGCCGATGTGCAAGCTGTTCGTCTCCGAGGCCGCATTCCGCATTGCCGACAAGGCCGTGCAGGTGCATGGCGGTGCCGGGTTGATGCAGGGCCACCCCGTGGAATGGATTTTCCGTGCCACCCGAATGATGCGCATCCTGACCGGTACCAGTGAAATTCAGCGCAACACCATCGCCAAAGGCGTCCTGATGCCCGCGTGACCCTTGGGCCGCCACTGCGGTGGCCTTTTGTTACATTCCACAACAATAACAAGAGTAATCGCCATGACTGTGGATGCTTCCCTGCCCAACCCCCGTACGGCCTGGATGGTGGCCGTACTGCTGGCCCTGCTGATGCTGGTCAACTTTCTCGATAAGGTGGTGATCGGCCTGGTTGCGGTGCCGATGAGCGCCGAACTGGGCCTGACGGCAACCGAGTTCGGGCTCATTGGCGGCGCTTTGCACTGGTTCTTCGCCTTGTCCGCCGTGGTCGGAGGCTTCATGGCCAACCGACGCCCCACTCGCACGCTGCTATTGGGCATGGGCCTGTTCTGGGCGGTGATCCAGTTGCCGATGCTGTTCGCCACTTCACTGTGGGCCATCGTTGCCTGCCGCGTATTACTGGGCATCGGTGAAGGGCCGGCATCGCCGGTCGCCACCCATGCGCTGTACAAGTGGTTTCCCAATGACCGTCGCAACCTGCCTGTGGCACTGCTGCATGCCGGTAGCGCCATGGGGCTGCTGGTGGCTGGCGCGATGATCCCGTGGGTCAGCCTGCACTACGGCTGGCGCACCAACTTCATCATCCTTTCGCTGATCGGCCTGGTGTGGTGCCTGTTGTGGTGGCGGCTGGGGCAGGAGGGCACCCTTGAGCGCCTGCGCGCCAGCCAGCTCAAGAGCGATGAGCCGGCGATACCATATCGCAAGCTGCTGGGCGACCCCAGCGTGATGGGCAACTACCTCTGCCACTTCGCCGCCAACTGGTCGCTGGCCCTGACGCTGACCTGGGTGCCCAGTTATCTGCAGGTCGGCCTGGGCATCGACCCGCTGCAGACGGGGCGGATCTTTGTGATGTTCGTGGTGGTGACCACGCCGTTGAGCCTGTTGATGGCCTGGTTGTCACAACGCCTGATGCGTCGTGGGGTATCGTCGCGCGTGGCGCGCGGCGTATTCGTTTCGCTGTGCCTGATACTTGCCGGGCTGCTGTCTGCGTCGCTGATGTTGCCAGGCCTGAGCACCGCCGTGCGGGTTGGCGCACTGACTTTAAGTGGCGGGCTGGCACTGGTCATGTACTCCGTGGGGCCGGCCATGCTCGCCGAGTTCACCCCGACGGCCCAGCGGGGCGGGGTGCTTGCGATCGGTAACGGTATCGCTTCGCTGGCCGGCCTGGCTGCGCCAGTGATAACCGGGGTGCTGGTGCAAGGCGCAGGCGCCGAGCACCCTGCAGGGTATGCCCAGGGCTTTCTGGTCTGTGGCGCCGTACTGGTCGTGGCCGGGCTGGCGGGCCTGGTGACCTTGAACCCGCAGCGCACCCTGAAGCGCCTGGGTGAACCGGTTGCGGTCGAGCATGGCGTGCCGGCGCGCTCTCAGACAGCCAGCTGAACCCCGGGCACCGACCCGAGCGGCGCGTCATCGCCGCCGATCAGCTCACCACGCCAACGGCCGCCGAGTACCAGTTCGATCAGCAGCCCGCGCACCAGGTCGTGCAAGCAGCCTGCGGCAAACGACATGGGCTTGTGCCGTGAGTGCGCCAGGGCAATGGTGCGGCTGATGCGTGGCTCGACGATGAGCCGTGCCTGCGTAGGTTCCAGCAGCTCGCACAGCGGCGGCCAGTTGCTGATGGTCGCCGCCAGCCCTGCGCGCACCAGGCTGGCGATGCCGGGTGCCGACTGCTGCTCGTAGGCGGCCGCCAACGGCACGCCGGCTTCCATGGCCGCCTGTTCGATGCGCCGGCGCAGGTGCAGTGCCTTTGGTGGCAGCACCAGCCGCGTGGCGGCGGCTTCGGCCAGGGTAATGGTGTCGGCGGCGCCGGCAGCTGAAGGGCCGACCCAGTACAGCGCCTCGGTAAAGATCGCCTCGGCTTCGACATGTTCAAGCTCCTCGGCGTTGGGCACCACGCCGAAGTCAACCTTGCCCAGTTCGATGGCCTGGCCACCGTTGCGGCTCAGGCCATCCCACACGGTCAAGGTCACACCGGGAAAGCGCTGTTCGGCACGCTTGAGGATTTCCGGCAGCAGCAGGTCTGCGGCAGTGGCCGGAATGGAAATGGCGACATGCCCCTTGGGGTCACCGCGGCTTGATTTGAGCTCGTCCTTCACCGAATCGAGTTTCTGCACCACCTGGCGGGCCACCTCGTAAAGCTGCCGCCCGGCGTCGGTCAGAACGATGCCGTCGTGCTGGCGGTCGAGCAACTGCATTTCCAGTTCACTCTCCAGCAGGCCGATCTGCCTGCTCAGCGCCGGCTGGGCGATGTAGGCGCGACGCGCGGCCGAGGAGAAACTGCCGGCTTCGACGATTGCGATCAGGTAGCGGAGCTGTTTGAGGGTCATCGCAGCGGTTCCAAGGGTATGCCGAACTGATATGGCACGTATCCGAACACGTTATTTGTGGGGTTCGAAGCGTGGCTCCTAGTATCACCCGGAAAGGGCGTGCCAAGGCAAGCCCGCCCGGCCAGGTCAGCCAACAACAACAAGAGGCCAAACCCATGAAACCTGTCGCCCTGCTGCGAAGCATTCTGTTCGTCAATGCCAGCCTGCTGGCCCTTCACCTTGGCGCCACGCCACTCGCGCCACTGCCCCCGCAGCTGACACCCGTGGGTGCCGAGCGTGCACCCAGCAGTGATGGCCGCATACCGGCCTGGAGCGGGGGGCTGCAACCGGGGCAGGTCTCGCTGGCGGTCAACGGCACGCCACTGGACCCCTACGCCGATGAGCAGCCGCTGTACACCATCACTGCGCAGAACTACCCGCACTATCGCGAGCAGCTCACGGCAGGCCAGGTGGCGCTGTTCGAGCGTTACCCCAGCTCTTTTCGCCTGCCGGTCTACCCGTCGCACCGCAGTGTCGCGGTGCCCGCTCGGGTGAGCGAGTGGGCCAGGCACAACGCCGCCAGCGCCCATCTGGTCAATGACGGCAACGGCGTGCAGGGTTTTGCCGGGGTACTGGCGTTTCCGCTGCCACGCAATGGCCTGCAGGTACTGTGGAACCACCTGACGCGGCCACGCAACGGCAGTTACAGCTTGGCGTCGGACAGCATCACCCCGCGTCGTGATGGTCGCTTCGTCATGTTCAGCGCGCAGCAAACCTTCGCCCGGCCCGATGTGCTGCCCGGCGGCCAGGCAAGCAACGTACTGTATTACCTGAGCTACCGCATGACCGCGCCATCGCGCCTGGCAGGTGATGCCTTGGTGCTGCACGAAACCCTCGACCAGGTCGCCCAGCCGCGCCTGTCGTGGTTGTACAGCAGCAGCCAGCGGCGCGTCAGGCGCGCGCCTGCAGTGGCCTATGACAACATCAGCCCGGGCACTGCCGGGCTGCGCACCGCCGACAGCCGCGACATGTTCAACGGTGCCCCCGACCTTTACCACTGGACCCTGGTCGGCAAGAAAACCCTGCACGTACCCTACAACAGTTATCGCCTGGCTTCGCCACAGCTCAGCTACACCGCGCTGATCGGCCAAGGCCACGTCAACCCGCAGCCAACACGCTACGAATTGCACCGGGTATGGGAGCTGGTCGGTACCCTCAAGCCTGGGGCCGAGCATATCTATGCCAGCCGCCGCTATTACCTGGACGAGGACAGCTGGGCCATCGTCGAGGCAGACTTCTTCGACCACCAAGGGCGGCTGTGGCGCACGGCCCAGGCGCACAGTTACTACCATGTCACCGGGCAGGCACTGGTCAACGCCATGGAGGTGATCTACGACCTGCGCAGCGGGCGTTACCAACTGTCGGGCCTGACCAACGAGCAACCCAAGCCGTTCACCTTCGATCTGCGCACCAGCGCTTCGTACTTCTCGCCTGGGGCGCTGCGCAGCCAAGGGCTGCGTTGAGCACCCAGGGTCACACACAGGACAGCCGATGAGTTCCGATCACCATTACAGCGCCTGGGAGCGCTGGTTGCTGGGGCCTGGCAAGCCACCTGACCCGCGCTTCACCCTGGCCAATGAACGCACCTTTCTGGCATGGCTACGCACCGCCCTGGCACTGCTGGGTGGTGCCATTGCCCTTGAAACCTTTGCCGCGCATGCCTGGCCACAGTCCGGGCGCCTGGCCATGGAGTTCGCGTTGCTGCTGGCGAGCCTGCTGGTAAGCCTGGGGGCTGGGTGGCGCTGGCTGGTGGTGGAGCGCGCACTGCGTCGCGATGCGCCATTGCCGCTGCCACGGCTGGTACCGCTGCTGAGCGTGGCTTGCGCGCTGGCCTGCGCGGCACTGGTGCCGCTGTTGTGGGGGCGTTGGCATGGCTGACGGCACTGTCGACACCGGTTTGCAGGCCGAGCGTACGGTGTTGGCCTGGCGACGAACACAGTTGTCTTTACTGGTGCTGGCTTGCCTGGCATGGCGCGGCGGCATGGAGGCTGTGGCGGGCGCGGCAGTGTTGTTGGCGCTGCTGGGCAGGGTACGCGAACGCGCCATCTACCGCCGCGGCCTGGCCATGTTGCGCAGCGAGCGCGGCTGGGCAGCTGCGCGCACCGTACCGCTGACTGCGTTACTGGTGGCCGGGTTGGCGCTAGGGGTGTGGTTGCGCCGCACTGCTTAGCGCGGCGCTATTGGGTGCTCAGGGCGTGACGATATTGAAGCGCCCGTCAGGCTCATCCAGCCCAGCCATGAAGCGCATGAACTTCATGCGCTCACCGCTGATGTCGATACCTCCCGCTTTGGCTTCCTTGAGAAAACCGGTCTGCTTCAGTGCGATGCGGTCCAGGGTGGCCTTGCTCATTTTGATCTGCACATCCGCTTTGGCGTGTTGCGCGTGATCGCGGTGGGTGAGCACGCCGTTGCGCAGGGTAAGGGCGTAGTCTTCGTTGAGGTCGGTGAAGCGCCAGTTGATGGTCAGGTCCTGCTCTGCCGCCTTGGCTGCATCGACGCGCACACCCAGGTAGTCGAAGAACAGCGTCGGGGTCAGTGCGCGTACCAGGTCGTCGGCGCTGCCGCCTTTGCTGGCACCGGCCGCTACGCCGTTGCGCAGTTCCTGCGCACCGGTCAGGTAAGCATTGCGCCAGGTGGCGTTCTCGCTCTGGTAGCCCAGTTGCTCCAGGGCATCGGCTTGCAGGTCACGTGCAGCGCTGTTATCGGATTGGGCGAACACCAGGTGCCGGGTGAGCTCCGCCACCCAGCGGTAGTCGCCCTTGCCGTACGCCTCGCGCGCCAGTGTCAGCACCCGCTCGCTGCCGCCCAGCGCCGCCACATAGCGCTGGCCTGCCTCGCTTGGCGGCAAGGGGTTGAGGGTCGCCGGGTTGCCGTCGTAGAAGCCCATGTAGCGCTGATACACCGCCCGCACGTTGTAGCTGAGCGAGCCGTAGTAGTCGCGGCTGTACCATTTGCTGGCCAGCCGGGGTGGCAGCGAGGTCAGTTCGGCCGCGATCTCGGTAGGGGTCAGGCCGCGGTTGAGCAGGCGCAGCGTCTGGCTGTCGAGGAAGGCGTACATGTCACGCTGATCGGCCAGGTACTCACGGATCGCCGCGCCGCCCCAGGTTGGCCAATGGTGCTGGGCGAACACCACCTCGGCCTGATCGCCGTAGCGCAGCAGCGACTGGTCCAGGTAGTGCGCCCAGACCTTGGCATCGCGCACCTGTGCGCCACGCAGGGTCAGTATGTTGTGCTGCACATGGGAGGCGTTTTCGGCCATGCACAGGGCTTTGAACGCAGGGAACCACAGGTTCATCTCGGCGGGTGCTTCAGTGCCGGGCGTGAGCTGGAACTCGATATCGACGCCATCGATACGCAGGGTTTCGAACGGTTTTTCGATCAGCCGAGTCGGGGCGATAAGGCTGACTGTGGCATTGGCCGGCACACCCTTGCCCAGCCCCGCGTCAACCTGGCCGCGTGGCCCGCGTGGCAGCGGCGCACCATACATGTACTGCGCCCGGCGCTTCATCGCCGGCCCGGCCAGTACGTTCTCGCTGATGGCATGTTCGAAGAAACCTTGAGGGGCAATGACCTGGACCTTGCCGGCCTTTACGTCGGCCTCGTCGACCACCCCGCGCACGCCGCCGAAATGATCGACGTGTGGGTGGGTGTAGATCACCGCCACCACCGGGCGTTGCGGGCGATGCCTGAAGTACATGGCCAGCCCGGCCCGGGCGGTCTCGACCGACAGCAGCGGGTCCATCACGATCAGCCCGTGCTCGCCTTCGATCAAGGTCATGTTGGCCAGGTCCAGGCCGCGTACCTGGTAGATGCGGTCGGTGACCTTGAACAGCCCGGCGATGGTATTGAGTTGGGCGATGCGCCACAGGCTCGGGTTGACCGTTGCCGGTGCCTCGCCCTTGAGGAAGGCGTAGCGCTGCAGGTCCCAGACCGTTTTGCCATCGGCATTGAGCACCGCCTGGTCGACGCTTTCCAGCAGGCCGCGGCGGGCGTTGTCGAAGTCAGCCCGGTCGTCGAAGGGCAGGCGCTGCAGCCATTGCTGGTTGCTTTGGCGCGTCAGGTCGGTGGCATCGTTGGCCGGCGCCTGGGCAAGCACCGCAGAGGGCAGGGCGAGGGCCAGCAGGATGGGCAGGTAGCGTAGGCGCATGGGGTGGTCCTTGTTGTTATGGGGGCAACCACTCTAAGGACAGAGGTTGCCGGCAAACCAATACCACTCTTGCATGGGTGGCCATACCTGAATGCGATGGCTCAGCCGCCGCGTATGTCCATGATGCGCGCTACCAGCCAGGCCAGTGCCGGGTCGTGCTGACGGTGGGCAAGGTACACCAGTTCCAGCTCGAAGGGCTCCAGGGCGAAAGGCAGGTCAAAGACCTGCAAGGGCAGTAGCTGGGCGAAATGGCGGGCCAGTGCGGTGGGCAATACCACGCACAGGTCGGAGCTGGCGGCCAGGTGCGCGGCCTGCAGGTAATTGGGCGTGGTGTAGGCAATGCGCCGCGCCAGGCCCTGTTCGGCCAGCCACTGGTCGACCATGCCCCGGGTCTGGCCGCCGTGCACCCACAAGTGACGCAAGCCCAGGAAGGCTTGCAGATCGAGCGCGCCATCGACCTCTGGGTGCCCCTGGCGCACCGCCACGTGCAGGGTTTCGCTGCGCCAGTGGCGGCGCTCGTAGCGCGCCGGCACATCGTCGAAGCGCCCCAGCACCAGGTCGAGTTCACCACGGTCGAGGGCTTCGGCTGGCAGGTTGGGTGCCAGGTGCAGCACATCCACGCGCAAGTGCGGCGCCTGGGTTTGCAGGGTGGCGAGCAACCTGGGCATGCACAATTGTTCGGCGAAGTCGGTCAGGGCAATGCGCAGTTGCCTGTGGCTGCGGCCCGGGTCGAAGCTGTCGCCGGCGCCGAGCGTCTGCTCGATCTGTTGCAGCGCCGCGCGAATCGGCCCTTCCAGGGCCAGGGCGCGGGGGGTGGGGCGCATGCGTCGGCCGACCCGCACCAGCAGCGGGTCACCGAGAACGTCGCGTAGGCGCGCCAAGGCGTTGCTCACTGTAGGCTGGGTCAACGCCAGACGCTCGGCAGCGCGTGACACGTTCTGTTCACGCAGCAGCATGTCCAGCACGCGCAGCAAGTTGAGATCGAAGTTGGATATATTCATGTGAAAAATACATGGGATGGAAAATTAGAATTTCAAAAATAGTAGGCGCCTGACTAGGGTGAGGGCAATGCCTTCACCTACCGAATCAGGAGTGTCACGCGTGAGTACTTCCTACAACGTTCAGCAGGCTGCCGTGATCGGGGCCGGGACCATGGGCCGCGGCATCGTCATCAGCCTGGCCCGTGCCGGGCTGCCTGTGCTGTGGCTGGACAACGACCCCAGCGCCACCGAGGCTGGCCTTGCCATGCTCGCGCAGACTTGGGCCCAGCAGGTCGCCAAAGGCCGTATCGACCAAGCCCAGGCCGATGCCTGCCTGGCGCGGGTGCGGCAGGTAACGGCCTACACCGAGCTGGCCGAGGCCGACCTGGTGATTGAAGCGGTGTACGAAAACCTGGCGCTCAAGCAAGAGATCTTCCGCACCCTGGACAGCACGCTCAAGCCTGAAGCTATCCTGGCCAGCAATACCTCGGCGCTGGACATCGATGCCATCGCCGCCGTCACCGGGCGGCCTGAACAGGTGTTGGGGCTGCACTTTTTCAGCCCGGCGCATGTGATGAAGCTGCTGGAGGTGGTGCGCGGGCAGCTTACCGCGCCCGCAGTGCTGGACGCGGCTGTGGCGCTGGGCCAGCGCATGGGTAAGGAGGTGGTGGTGGCAGGCAACTGCCCCGGTTTCATCGGCAACCGCATGCTGCGTACCTATGTCGCCGAGGCCCGGCAGTTGCTGCTCGAGGGCGCCACACCGCGGCAGGTGGACGAGGCGCTTCAGGGGTTCGGCTTTGCCATGGGCCCGTTCCGCATGTATGACGTGGTCGGCATCGACCTGGAGTGGCGCGCACGTCAACTGGCCGGGGAGGGGATGGATGCCCCGTTGGTCCAGGTCGACAATGCTTTGTGCGCGCTCGGCCGTTTCGGGCAGAAGGTTGGCCAGGGCTATTACCGTTACGCACCCGGCAGCCGCGAAGCCTTGCATGACCCCGAGGTCGATGCTTTGGTGCTCAAGGTCGCTCAGGACCTGGGTGTGCGTCGGCGCGCGATC
Organism: Pseudomonas sp. BNK-15; assembly: GCF_047456105.1. NCBI lineage: Bacteria > Pseudomonadati > Pseudomonadota > Gammaproteobacteria > Pseudomonadales > Pseudomonadaceae > Pseudomonas > Pseudomonas sp. BNK-15. Next base: position 5,416,889 of record NZ_CP179898.1, on the reverse strand, counting down.
GATGACGAGGAGATCCGTGAGCGCTGCCTGCTGGCGCTGGTCAATGAAGGGGCGAAAATTCTTGAGCAGGGCATAGCCAGTGGTAGCCAGGACATCGACCGGGTCTACTTGCATGGGTATGGCTTCCCGGCAGAGACCGGCGGGCCGATGTGCTGGGCCGATCGACAAGGGCTGGGGGTACTGCTGGCCAGGCTGGAGCGGCTGCAGGGCCTGTTTGGCGAGCACTGGCGACCTGCTGGCCTGCTGATGCGCCTAGTCGCGGCCGGCAAACAGCTGGCTGACGTGAGCGAGGGCCGCGCATGAACTACCGAGCCCCCCTGCGTGACATGCAGTTCGTCCTGCATGAAGTCTTCGATGTGACGCAACATTGCGCCCGCCTGAGCAACGGCCTGGACCGTGAAACCATCGATGGCATTCTTGAACAAGGCGCTCGCTTTGCCAGCGAGGTGGTGGCCCCGCTCAATCGCCAGGGCGACGAGCAGGGCTGCCGCCTGGAGCAGGGGCAGGTGCTGACCCCCGAAGGCTTCCGCCAGGCCTACCGGCTGTATGTCGAGCAGGGCTGGGGCGGCATGACCGGCCCGGCCGAACACGATGGCCAGGGCCTGCCGCAGATGGTTGCAGCCTGCTTTCACGAAATGCTGATGAGCGCCTCGCTGGCGTTTCGTATCTATTCGGGCCTCACCGAGGGTGCTGTGCTGGCCCTGCACCGGCATGGCAGCCCGGCGCTCAAGCGCGACTACCTGGGCAAACTGGTCAGCGGCGAGTGGGCCGGCACCATGTGCCTGACCGAGCCGCAGGCTGGCACCGACCTGGCGCTGCTGCGTACCCGTGCCGAGCCACAAGGCGATGGCAGCTATCGCATCAGTGGCAGCAAGATCTTCATCAGTGGCGGCGACCAGGACCTGACCGACAACATCATCCACCTGGTGCTGGCCCGGTTGCCCGATGCGCCGGCCGGAGTGCGCGGCATCAGCCTGTTCCTGGTGCCCAAGTTCGAGTGCGCGGCTGACGGTGGGCCGGGGGGGGCCAACGCCCTGGGCTGCGGTGCCCTCGAGCACAAGATGGGCATCAAGGGGGCTGCCACCTGCGTGATGAACTTCGACGGCGCCCGCGGCTGGCTGGTGGGTGAGGCCAACCAGGGCCTGGCCTGCATGTTCACCATGATGAACGATGCGCGCTTTCAGGTGGGGCTGCAGGGGCTGGGCATTGCCGAAGCGGCGTTCCAGGGCGGCCTGACTTATGCCCGTGAGCGCTTGCAGTCGCGCAGCCTGGCCGGCCCGGTGGCGCCCGAGCGCAGCGCCGACCCGATCATCTGCCACCCTGACGTGCGGCGCATGCTGCTGACCCAGAAGACCCTCAGCGAGGGCTGCCGGATGCTGGCGGCCTACGCCGCCCAGGCGCTCGACCTGGAACAGGGTGCGGCGCAGCCTGAAGTGCAGGCCGCCGCCGGGCGTCGGGCGGCGCTGCTGATTCCGGTGGTCAAGGCCTTCCTCACCGATGTCGGCCAGGAGGTCGCCAGCCTGGGCGTGCAGCTGTATGGCGGCCATGGCTACATTCGCGAGTGGGGCATGGAGCAGTTGATGCGCGACAGCCGGATCACCCAGCTGTATGAGGGTACCAATGGCATCCAGGCCCTGGACCTTGTGCGCCGCAAGGTACTGGCCGACGGCGGCGAGCAGCTGCGCCTGTTGATCGATGAACTGCTGGAGGCGGCGCACGAGTGCCGCGCAGATGACCTGACAGGGATGGCCGGGGCAGTGACCCTGCGCTTGCAGGAGTGGCGCAACCTGAGCGCCGAGGTGCTCGACGCCTGCCGCTGCGACCCCCAGGAAATTGGAGCGGTGTCGGTCGATTTTCTTGCCTATTCAGGCTATGTGCTGCTGGCTGCGTTGTGGCTGCGGGCGGCCGAGCGGGCCAGTGCGGCACTGGCCGCTGGCAGCGGCGACAGCGCGTTCTACCAGGCCAAGTTGCACGCAGCGGACTTTTACTGGCGGCGCATCCTGCCGCGCGCAAGTGCCCACTGTGAGGCGTTGCGTGGCGGCGCCCCGTGCCTGATGAGCCTGGATGAAGCGCACTTCGCCTTCTGATCGCTGTGCCGTTCACCCACAAGAACAAAAGGAACATGAACATGCAGCCATTCAGTTTTGCCACCACCGCCCAGCTGCTCTGTGAACCGGGCGCCGCTGGCCGCCTGGCCCAGCTGTGCCAGCAACGCGGCGTGCGCCGTGTGCTGATCGTCACCGACCCCGGTATCGTCAGCCTGGGGATGCTTGACGATGTACTGCCTGGCTTCACCCAGGCGAACCTGAGCGCGGCGATTTTCAGTGATGTCAGCGCCGACCCCAGCCATGCCTGCGTGCTGGCCGCCGTCGGCCGGGCCCGGCATATCGGTGCCGAGCTGATTGTCGGTTTCGGCGGCGGCAGCTCCATGGACGTCGCCAAACTGGTGGCGCTGCTGGCCCACCCAGGGTGCGACCAGACCCTGGAGGCGGTGTATGGCATTGACCAGGCCAAGGGCCAGCGCCTACCCCTGATCCAGGTGCCCACCACCGCCGGCACCGGCTCGGAGGTCACGCCCATTGCCGTGATCACCACCGGCGAGTGCGCCAAGATGGCGGTGATTTCACCGCTACTGCTGCCTGACCTTGCGCTGCTCGATGCCGAACGCACCCTGGGCCTGCCACCGGCGATCACCGCCGCCACGGGCATCGACGCGATGGTCCATGCCATCGAAGCCAGCACCAGCAAGTTCAAACGCAACCCAATGTCCAGCTTGCTGGCTCGCGAGGCCTTGACACTGCTGGCAGGCAACCTCGACCAGGCGGTGCACAACGGCGGTAATCTGCAGGCCCGTCAGGCCATGCTGCTGGGGGCTTGCCTGGCGGGCCAGGCATTCGCCAATGCGCCGGTCGCTGCGGTGCATGCCTTGGCCTACCCGCTGGGGGCGCGTTTCCACGTACCGCACGGGCTGGCCAATGCCTTGGTGCTGCCGCATGTTATGCGCTTCAACCGTAGCGAGGCATTCGCCGACTACGCGGCGCTGGCGCCGGCGCTGTTGGGCGAGCGGCTGGTGCCTGGCGGCCCCCATGAGTTGTGCAGCCAGTTCATTGCCGAGCTGGAGCAATTGGCACCACGCTGCGGCTTGCCGAGCCGGTTGCGTGATGTCGGCGTGCCCCGCCACAGCTTGCAACAGCTTGCTGAAGAGGCCCTGCAGCAGCAGCGCCTGCTGGTGAACAACCCGCGCAAGGTCACCCTCGCCGATGCTGTCGAACTCTACCAGGCGGCGTTCTGATCATGGCCAGGGAACGCCCGCTACGCGGCGCCTATCGCCACTTCCAGCCGATCACCACGCGTTGGCACGACAACGACCTGTATGGGCATGTGAACAATGTCGTCTACTACGGGTTTTTTGACAGCGCCGTGAACACCTGGCTGATCGAGCATGCCGGTCTGGATATCCACCGCGACCCGGTCGTGGCCTATGTGGTCGGGTCTGCTTGTGACTACTTCGCCGCGGTCGCCTTTCCGCAACGCATCGAAGTGGGTATCGCGGTCACGGGCACAGGTAACAGCTCGGTGCACTACGCGCTGGCCGTTTTCGTCGAGGGCGAGCCTGAAGCGTGCGCAGCCGGTCGCTTTACCCATGTGTTCGTTGATCGTCGTGAGCAGCGCGCGGTTGCCATACCAGGCAAGGTGCGCAGGGCCTTGGAACTGTTGGCTGTTTGAGGTCATCTGGGGGCGCTCGATTGACGCCCCCCACCCCAGTCAGGCCCCCGAACGCCTCGCCCAACCTCCGCCCAGGCCATAACAATCCGGCATGGCACTGATCCGAAGACGCTATTTGTGAGCCCGCTTTCACTGCCCCGATAATCCACATTACCGATACCGCCAGCCTGGGCGGCCGGTACCTCATCTGTGGTACCCCACCTTTCACTCTCGAATAAAACAACAAGAGGTTAAGAGTGAGCGTATACATCCATTTCTGCCGGCGCCAAGCGCCGCTGGCGGCTCTATGCTGCCTGCTCGCCACCCCGGCGGCTGCCCTGCAATTCCAGGCCGGCCCGCTCGAAGGCCGCTTCGATACGGCGCTTTCTTTCGGCACCGCCGTCAGTACAGCCAACCCCGACAAGCAGCTGTTGCAGGCCGCCAACAGTAATGACGGCCGGCGGAACTACCGCTCGGGTGATGTGTTCTCGGCCATTTTCAAAGCAACCCATGACCTGGAACTGCAGCGGGACAACGTCGGGGTGTTTCTGCGCGGCACCTACTGGTATGACACGGTGCAACGCGACCACAGCCAGCGTGCTGTCGACATCGACGACCACAACCGCCAGGCATCGGCCAAAACCGCCGCAGCGGAACTGCTCGATGCGTTTGCCTATGCCCTCTACGACATCGACGGTGAGCCCGGCTCAGTGCGCCTTGGCAATCAGGTGGTGAACTGGGGCGAAAGCCTGTTCATTCAGGGGGGGCTGAACGTGATCAGCCCGTTCAATCAGGCCGCACTGCGCCGGCCAGGCTCAGAGGTCAAAGACGCGCTGGCGCCGGTCAACCTGTTGTATGTCACGCAAAACCTCAACCAGGCCCTGTCATTCGACGCCTTCTACCAACTGGACTGGGAGCAGACCCGGTTGGACAACTGTGCGACCTTCTTCTCCGGCAATGACTTCATGCCCGAGGGCTGCCAAGGCCTGGATGTCGGTGGGCAGATGGTCACCAACCCGGGGGTTTCCCAAGCGCTGGCGTCCATGGGCGTGACGCTGACAGATGAGGGCGTGCGCGTGCCGCGCGGGGCCGACCAGGATGCGCGCAATGGAGGCCAATGGGGTTTTGCCTTGCACTGGTATGTCCAAGCGCTGGATACCGAGTTTGGCCTGTTCGCGGCCAACTACCACAGCCGCTCTCCCTACCTGGGTACCGTCAGCAGCCGCTACTTCGCCAATACCGGTTTTGCCAGGGACTTGTGCGGCAACATTGGCGTGCCCCTGTCCGGCTGCGGTGCCTTCCTGGCTTCGAGCGCGGGGCAGACCTTGGCCGGCGCCCTGCGCATGGGAACCTCGCAGTACCTGGCGCAGTACCCTGAGGATATCCGGCTCTACGGCATCACCTTCGCCACCACCCTGCACAACGGTACCGCTGTGCAGGGGGAGTTGAGTCACCGCCCCAACCAGCCGGTGCAGCTCAACGGCAACGATGTACTGCAGTCGCTGCTCAACGCCCCGGGCCGCAGCCCGCTCAACGCCGAAGGCCTGCGCCCTTCGACCGACGATACGTTGTTCGACGGTTATCGACGCAAAGAGGTGACCCAGGCCCAAGTGTCGGCAGTGCAAGCGTTCAGCCAGGTCATGGGGGCCAACCAGCTGCTGTTGATGGGGGAGGTGGGCGCAACCTATGTGGGTGGGCTCGAGGGGCGTTTCGGGCCGCGCTATGGCCGCTCCGGGGCCTACGGCAACGGAGAGCTGGCCGACAACAGCCTTTGCCAGGCGATTTCGAGAAGCCCTGGCGACTGCAACGGCGAAGGGTTCGTCACGCCGTTTTCCTGGGGCTACCGCCTGCGCGCGACCTGGAGCTATCAGAACCTGGTCCCGGGCGTGGACATCCGTCCCAACCTGGCCTGGTCCCACGATGTGAAAGGCTATTCGCCTGCCGACGGCTCGGGCTTCAATGAAGGCTCGCGCTCGATCAGCCTGGGCGTCGACGTGGCGCTGGCCACCAAGTATTGGGCAAGCCTTGCCTACACCGATTATCTCGATGGCGATTACGGCACCCGCGGCGACCGCGACTATGTGGCATTCAGCGTGGGCGCCAACTTCTAGACCAACCCAGGAGCAAGACAATGTCCAAACGCAGCATGCACGCTTCACCCGCCAACCTGCCGGCCATCGCTCTGATGCTGGCCAGTACACTTGCCCCGGGCATGGCCAGCAGCGCACCGGCAGAGCAGGGCGTGATGCAAGGGTTTCCACCCGCACCGCAGTTGCGCGTGAACCAGGCCAACGCGTTCCAGCCACCTTACCTGCGCTGGTCCATGCGCCACGCCCGCGAGGTTTCGCCGACCCGGGGGATCGGCCGCGCTTCCACGCCGCTAGCCTTGCCTGCCGGCACCGAACTGCCACTGGATCAGGTGGCGTTCGCCGCCGGCGAGCAGCCCCTGACGTTGGCGAGCTACCTGCAACAGACCAGCACCGACGGGCTTATCGTGCTGCACCGTGGCCAGGTGGTGTACGAGCGTTATCTGGAGGGCTTCCAACCCGGCCAGCCGCATATCTGGGCCTCGATGACCAAGTCGGTGACTGGCCTGATCGCCGCCCAACTGATCGCCGAAGGCACGCTGGACCCGCAACGTACACTGGCGCATTACGTGCCGGAACTCAGCGGCACGCCGTTTGGCGAGGCGACGGTGCAAGCCAACCTCGACATGCAGGTGGCTGTGGAGTACCCGCCGCAAGTGCCGCCGGACCTTGGGCTGTTTGCCGCTACCGGGCTGATACCTCGGGCCGAGGGCATGCCGGGGGATATCTACAGTTTCCTCCAGCACGCACGAAAGGCGTCCGGCTCAGGCGCCAAACCGTTGTTCTTCTACCAGAACGGTTCACCCGAAGCGTTGGCCTGGGCGCTGCGGCGCATCACCGGGCTGAACTGGGCCCAACTGGTTGAACAACGTATCTGGTCACGCTTTGCCCAGGACGATGCCTATGTTCAAGTCGACCCGCTCGGTACCGAGATGGCCAGCGGCGGTATCAGCTGCAACCTGCGCGACAGCGCGCGCTTCGCCGAACGGGTGCGCCGCGAGCTGGCCCGTGACGTCAAGGATGACAGCTTCAACCAAGCGGTGCGCAGCACTTTCCAGCCCGCCGACCCGGCGTTGTTTGCCCAAGGCAACCTTGCCCCCGGCCGCCCGGGCTACGCTTATCGCAACTACTGGTACCAAAAAAACGATGGCGATGGCTCTGTCGAGGCCAGCGGGCGCTTCGGCCAGAAAATCTATATCAACCCGCGCCGCGAAGTGGTGATCGTCAAGCTCTCGGCCACTGCCGACCAGGCCCGGCGCGCCACCCGTGCCGACGGTGAGGCGAAAGTCACTGCGCGCGTGGTGGACTCGCCGGCGACGTTCAACGGCATGGTCACTGCGGTGTTGGCGGCGCTGCCGGGTTGAGCGGTGTGGGGCGCCTGACAAATCGTTATCATGCCTGCCATGTTGATGTGCTGTTCAACGCCCTATACCAGCTTCACTGCGCCGGAGATGCAACATGAACATTGATTGGATCAACTTCACACCCTGGAGTGCTTTGGGGGGAGGGGCCTTGATCGGGCTGGCCGCCAGCCTGTTCATTCTGGCCAATGGTCGCATCGCCGGCATCAGCGGCCTGCTTGCAGGTGTGATGCAATGGGGCAGTGAGGGCTGGGGCGAGAAGGCGCTGTTTCTTCTCGGCCTGCTGATCGCGCCATTGGTGTGGGGGCTGTTCGCCGTGCTGCCGGAAATCGAGATCGACACCTCGTGGCCGGCGTTGGTGATTGCCGGGCTGCTGGTTGGCCTTGGGACACGGTACGGCTCAGGCTGTACCAGTGGCCACGGTGTGTGTGGAGTCTCGCGCTTGTCACCCCGTTCAATCGTGGCCACGGTGTGCTTCATGGCCAGCGGTTTTGCGACCGTGTACGTCATCCGCCATGCGCTGGGGGCCTGAGAATGAGCAAGTTGACAGCTTTTTTCGCCGGCTTGATCTTTGGTCTTGGCCTGTTGTTGGCAGGCATGGCGAACCCCGCCAAGGTGTTGGCTTTTCTCGATGTGGCCGGGGCCTGGGATCCGTCACTCGCACTGGTGATGGCAGGGGCCATCGCGGTGGCGGCTGCTCCGCTGAACTGGGCACGCAAACACAAGCGGTCGTTGCTTGGCGCCCCCATGCAGATACCTGTGAAAAGGGAGCTGGACGCCCGCCTGATCGGTGGCAGCCTGGTGTTCGGCATAGGCTGGGGCATTGCCGGCATCTGCCCGGGGCCTGCGGTCGCCATCTCGCTTACCGGGCACTGGCAGGTACTGGTATTCGTAGTGGCAATGCTGGCGGGGATGTATGCGTTCACTGTGCTGCAGAGGCGTACGTCTTGATGAGGTCTGCGTTCTAATTTTTACGTCGCTATCGGCGTTCGCCCCAGCGCCTCACGCAGCCAGGTACCCGCTTTGCCCAAACGCAAGCCTGACGACCAGACAAGGTCGACGCCTACCGTCCAATCGGTGTACGGGTAAGCTTCCAGCTGCAGTTCCACAAACTCCCCATTGGGACCCAACGCTTGTATCAGTTGCCTGGGCACTGTGGCCCATCCCATGCCTGCGCGCAGCATGTCCATCAAGGTCAAATAGCTTTCTACACGCCAATGGTTGGGTGAATTCAGGTATTCACTGGTGGGCAAGCGGTCCTGGAAGGGGAGGTAGATCAACTGTCGGTAGTTGCTCAATTGATTGAAGCTGACGGTGGGCATTGCGACCAGAGGGTGTTGGCGGCCGACGACGTTGCTGAACGTGATGCTGCCAAGACGTATGAATTGCAGATTTCGCGGGTAATGAGTGCGGGTACACATCATGGCAAGCAATAGTTTTTTGTCTTCGATCATTGTCAGTACATCCTGCCCGCAAGGATGCAACACAGTAAGGTCGACATGGGGGAACCGGCGGGAGAATTCCTCTAGAACAGGTGCAAGGGACTGATAGGGGATCGCCTCGTCGATGCTGATCACTAGCTCAGTCTCCAACGCCTGCGCCAGGCTGCTCGCACGACTTTCCATGTTGCAGCACTGACCCAGAATGGCCTCGGCGTCACGCAACAAGGCCCTGCCTTCATTGGTGAGTTGTGGATAGCGCTGACTGCGATCAAACAGGGTAATTCCCAGATCGATTTCCAGGTTGCCAACGGAAATGCTCACAGCGGATTGCGACTTGCCCAATTTGCGTGCTGCGGCCGAAAAAGAGCGCTCACTGACGACCGCAGAAAAAGCGGCCAGTTGTTCAAGAGACAACCTCATCGCTGCTCCATAAAAAAATTAAATGGGACCCATTTTTACAACGGGTACGGGCTGGCGCATGGTGGTGCTGCGCTACCCATAACCACAATAACTATTTATTTCATCACTGCCTCGACAATACGTTTCAGGAGAGGACAAATGACCCCTAGCGTGCACCCGGTAGATCAGCGCTTACCGCTGATACAAACTGCAGTACTTGGCTTTCAGCATGTGCTGGTGATGTATTCGGCCTGCATTATTGTGCCGCTGATCCTCGGCGCTGCACTGAAACTTCCCAAGGACCAGTTGACCCTGATCATAAATGCCGATCTTTTTGCGGCGGGCCTGGCGACGCTCTTGCAGTGCGCGGGCAACCGTTTTTTCGGCATTCAACTGCCCATCATGATGGGCGTGACCTTCGCTTCGGTCACGCCGATGATTGCCATCGCCGTGACCCCCGGCCTCGGCCTGCCGGGCGTGTATGGTGCGATTATCGCGTCGGGTCTGTTTGGTTTTCTGTTCGCCCCGGTGATGGGGCGGCTGCTGCGCTATTTTCCGCCGGTGGTGACGGGGACTGTGTTGCTGGTGATCGGCATCAGCCTGATGCGCGTTGGCATCGACTGGTCAGCCGGCGGACAACCAACGCTGGCTGATGGCGGGCCCAATCCGGATTACGGCAACCCGGTCTACCTGGCTATCTCGCTGGCTCAGTTACTGTTGATTCTAGGGCTCAACCGATTCGCTAAAGGCTTTATTGCCAATATCGCAGTGTTGCTGGGTGTATTGGTCGGTTTTGTGATTGCCTTCATTCGCGGGGATATCGTCCTTGATGGCATCGCTCAAACGCCTTGGTTCTCCACCATCACGCCCTTTGCGTTTGGCCCGCCGACGTTCGACGCCGTGGCCGTGATCTCAATGTGCATGGTGATGTTGGTGACCATGGTCGAGTCGACGGGGATGTTCCTGGCATTGGGAAGCATGGTCGACCGGCCCACCAGCCGCCAGCGCCTGGTGCGCGGACTTCGTGCCGATGGCATGGGCGCCATTGTCGGCGGCGTATTCAATGCATTTCCCTACACGTCGTTTTCGCAGAACATCGGCCTGGTCACCATGACCGGGGTCAAGAGTCGCTATGTGTGCATAGCCGGTGCGCTGATCCTCATCGCCCTCGGGCTCTTTCCAAAACTGGCGTATGTGGTGGCGTCGACACCGCAGTATGTGCTCGGCGCCGCCGGCATGGTGATGTTCGGCATGGTTACGCTCATGGGGGTGCGCATCCTGTCTACGGTTGACTTCGAGCAGTCGCGCTACAACTTGCTGATCGCCGCCACCAGCGTTGGCATTGGCATGATCCCGATGGTTTCCCCGCTGTATTTCCACCACCTTCCCCAATGGAGTCGGGTGTTCACCGAAAGCGGGATCATTCTCAGTGTGCTCACTGCACTGATCCTCAACCTGGTGTTCAACGGACCTACCAAAACAGATGAAGCGCAGGCCAGTGCGGCGCGTAACGCGGTACTTGGCGAAAGCTGAATACCGGCCCTCCAGAAACATTCATAAAAGGTCGAACATGATGATCAGTGAACTCCTGAGGGCTGACGTGGTGCTTACCATGGACGCCTTTAACACCGTCATTGAGGATGGCGCCGTATTGATTTGCGACGGCGTGATTGCCGACGTCGGCCCGGCAACTGAGCTGCTCACGCGGTATCCCGAAGCCAAGGTCCGGCGCCTGACCGATCGGCTGCTGATGCCCGGGCTGGTCAACACCCACTGCCATTCCGGCATCCTTCGCGGTACGGCGGAAGGTTTGCCGGTTTGGGACTGGCTGCAGCAGTATATTGACCCCATGCACCGCGTTCTGCTGCCCAGCGAAGCACGCCTGGCTTCCATGCTCTGCTATAGCGAAGCGCTGTTGTCCGGCACCACGACTATTGTGGACATGTGGCGGTACATGCACGGTAGCGCCGAAGCGGCCAATGAGCTCGGCATCCGGGCGGTGCTCGTGCCATACGTAGCAGAGCACCCGGACCATGACTACTTCGAGACGTTGGACAGTAATGAAACCTTGATCGAGCGCTGGCATGGTGCAGCCAATGGCCGCATCAATGTCTGGGTCGGCCTGGAGCACCTGTTCTATGCAGTGCCCAAGGCCTGGCAACGAATTGCTGATATCTGCAAAGCCAATGACGTCGGATTCCACACCCACAGCAACGAAAGCCGCTTCGATGTTGAAGAAACCCTTCGCCGCCATGGCATCAGGCCCGTCCAGGCTTTGGAAAAGTTTGGCCTGCTCAATGCCAGGAAGGTGTTGCTCGCTCACTGTGTCTGGGTGGACGATGCCGAAATTGCTTTGATGGCCGAGCGCAAAGTCGGAGTGGCACACAACCCGGTCAGCAATATGAAACTGGCCTCGGGTGCCGCACCGGTGGAAAAAATGCTGGCGGCCGGCGTCGCGGTCGGTTTGGGGACCGATGGCGAGAAAGAAAACAACAACCTGGACATGTTCGAGGAAATGAAAGTGTCATCGCTGTTGGCCAAGTTCGTCAGCCTCAATGCTGCTGCCCTCGACGCATGGTCGGTTTGTCGCATGGCGACCATTGACGGCGCCCGCGCGCTGGGTATGGACAAGCAGATAGGCTCCCTGGAAAAAGGCAAGGCAGCGGACATCATCGCGGTGCGCATTGATACGCCAAGAATGACACCGTTGATCACCCAAGGACCGCTGGCCAACCTTCATCACAACCTCGTCCATGCGGTCCAGGGTGGGGATGTCGACATGACCATGGTGGCCGGGCGGGTACTGGTCGAAAACGGGCACTTGAAAAATGCCGAGCTGGATGTGTTGATCACAGAGGTCAACGTCATCGCGCCTGCATTGTTTGCCCGACGTAAAGCCTGGCTCGAGCAAACTGGCGTATCGGTCAATGAGCTCCAGCGCGTAGCGGCTTCATAAGGTCGGCTCCAGGCAGACGGCCGACATACAGGGCACGGCCAGGGCCCCATCCTGACGCGAGCGGTGCGGTGGTATCCCTGGGCGTGGTCGAGTCGGATCTGGCGGCTTTCGCTCAGGCTACCGATTGCACGTAAACCACCCGGTCCCGCCCATTCTGCTTGGCGCTGTAGAGCCCGGTGTCGGCGCGTTCCAGCGCCTGGTCGAGGTGTTCGTCATCGTTGAGCAGCGTGCAGCCGATGGTCACGCTGGCCCGTAGCGGGCCGGTGGAAAGTTGTACCGGCTCGCTGCCGATCATCTGCCGAACCCGCTCGGCAATCCCCTTGAGCTCTTCGCTGTCGTTGACCCTGACCAGAGCGACGAATTCCTCACCGCCCTGGCGCACCACGAGATCGTCCGGGCGCAGGGCTGCGCGCAGGCGGCGGGCGCATTCGCAGAGCACCTGATCGCCGCTGGCATGGCCATACCTGTCGTTGATGCTTTTGAAATGGTCAAGGTCCGCATAGATCGCCCCCAGGCGCAGGCTGCTCTGTGCTGCCCGGCGCCGCTCGTGGTCCTGAAACGCTGTCAGACCGTTGCGGTTCCACAACTGCGTCAACGGATCAAGCATGGCCTTGCGCTGCTCTCGGTCCATTTCCAGGCGCAAGTCACGGTTACTCTGGATCAGGCCACGCAGCTGCAGGTAACCCTCTGCAAGCGTGGCCAGGTCTTTGAAGTTCGCTTGCTGCGTTTCGTTCAGCGTGCGCGGGCGGGGGTCGAGCATGCACAATGTCCCTATGGCCTTGCCATTCCCCGCGCGCAGGGGGTGCCCGGCGTAAAAGCGGATATAGGGGGCGCTGAGTACCAGCGGGTTGTCGACGAAACGCGGGTCATGCGTGGCATCGGGCACCAACAATGTGCCCTCCCCAAGGATGGCGTAGCCACAGAAAGAAACGTTGCGCGGCGTCTCGCTGGCCGCCAGCCCGATACGTGCCTTGAACCACTGGCGCTCTTGGTCGATCAGGCTGATCAGCACCGTGTCCACGTGTGCCAGTTGCTGGGTAAGCCGTACCAGGGTGTCGAGGTAATGCTCGGCCGGCGTATCGAGCAGGTGCATCTCATCCAGCGTGCGCTGGCGAGCTGCTTCGTCGGTGGGGAGGGGGCAAGCTGGCATGGGACTTCCTTTTTCTGGGGGCGGGCGGCGCCTGTCAAAGGCCGCAGCGCTCTCTGCGAGGTCAGGATCGGCTGGCGATTGTCTACCAAAACCGGCTGTTCTGGTATAGGAGCCAAACCGCTCCATTTCCAGGCCAAGTGCGGAAATCTGGCGGCCACGCCCCAAGCCAGCGCTTCGCTCTACCGACAAATCATCATTGCCGCTTGAACCTTACTTGAGATGCCCAGTCTGAGCCGAGCCCCTTCAAGTGGCTTTGCTGCCGTCATCCTTCTTGAGCCGTTCGCCCATGCGCCACGCTGTCCGCTACTCCGCCATTTTTTCGTTTTGCCTCATCCCCTTGCTCTCCCTGTTCGTCAGCCCCGTCCATGCCAGCGGGGAGCGGCAACTGGTAAGGGCCATCAACGACTACCGTGCCCAGCCACAGCGCTGCGAGAGGCGCCTGGTGCAGGTGTCGACGCCGCTGCTCCTAAAGTCGACGCTGGCGTTGCCTGTCGGCTATGGCGGTGGTTTGCGGGAAGGGTTGAAGGCTGTCGGCTACCAGGCGGTGAAGGTGCGGGCCATCCGCCTGGTCGGCGCCCGAGATGCCGAGGAGGCCTTTGACATGCTGCGCAGCGACTACTGCGCTGCTTTGCTCGATAGCCAATTTGCCGATATTGGTATCAGTCGCGACCGGAACGTGTGGCGGGTAGTGTTGGCGCGCCCCTTGCTCGATGCCCAGCTCGGCAATGGTCAATCCGTTGGCAAAGCGTTGCTGGCACAGGTAAACGCAGCAAGGTCGAAGCCGCGCCTGTGTGGCCGCCAGCGCTTCGCCGCTGCACGTCCGTTGGCCTGGAATACCGCCTTGGGCGCGGCTGCGCAGCGACATAGTCGGGCGATGGCCAACGCCAACTTCTTCGCGCACCGCGACCCCAACGGCGATCTACCGGCAGACCGGGCGCGCGATGCCGGGTACCGTGGACGACAGATCGGCGAGAATATTGCTGCCGGGCAGGGGGCTGCAAGCAAGGCGATGGCAGGCTGGCTCGCCAGCCCCGGGCATTGCGCCAACCTGATGAACCCGATGTTTACCCAGGTGGGCGCTGCTTTTGCTGCGAACTCGCGTAGCGATGAGGGTGTGTACTGGACGATGCTGTTCGGCGCGCCTTGAAAGTGGGCGCGCCTTTGGGGGCAAATTCACCTGCGGTAGGTGCTGCGGCCGGGACGATGGCTTAGCTCGCCATCACTTCGTCGATCGCCTGCTCAAGGGTGCTGACCGTGCGCTCGATATTGTGCAGTTTTTCGAGCCCGAACAGACCGATGCGGAAGGTCTGGAAATCGGCGGGCTCGTCGCATTGCAACGGTACCCCCGCGGCGATCTGTAGGCCGTGGTCGGCAAATTTCTTACCGGTCTTGATACCCGCATCGTCGGTGTAGCTCACCACTACGCCAGGGGCCTGAAAACCGGCAGCAGCCACGCTTTTGATGCCTTTGCGGGTCAACATGGTGCGCACCCGATCGCCCAGGGCCTGTTGTTCGCCGCGGACCTTATCGAAACCGTAGGCCTGCATCTCGTTCATCACGTCGTTGAATCGCGCGAGCGAGTCGCTAGGCATGGTCGCATGGTAGGCATGCCCGCCCTGTTCGTAGGCCTGCATGATCTGAAGCCACTTTTTCAGGTCGCAGGCAAAGCTGCTGCTACGCGTCTGCTCCACGCGCTCCAGGGCCAACGCGCTGAACATCACCAAGGCACAGCAAGGGGAGGCGCTCCAGCCTTTCTGCGGTGCGCTGATCAGCAAGTCCACTGCACATTTCTGCATATCAACCCAAAGCGTGCCGGAGGCGATGCAGTCCAGCACGAACAAGCCACCCACTTCATGCACGGCGTCGCCGACGGCCCGGACGTATTCGTCGGGCAGGATAATCCCTGATGAGGTTTCAACGTGGGGGGCGAAGACCATCTGCGGCTTCTGCGCCTTGATGGCTGCCAGGACTTCGTCAAGAGGGGGTGGGGCGTAAGCCGCTTGGCGACCCGTGTCTATCGGTCGGGCTTTCAGCACCGTGGTAGCCGCCGGAATGTTGCCTATCTCAAGGATCTGGCTCCAGCGATAGCTGAACCAGCCGTTGCGTATCACCATGCATTGCTGGCCGCTGGCAAACTGCCGTGCCACCGCTTCCATGCCGAATGTGCCGCTCCCTGGTACCACCGCAACAGCCTGGGCGTTGTAGACCTGTTTCAGGGTCTTGGAAATGTTTTTCATCACGCCTTGAAATGCCTGTGACATGTGATTGAGCGAGCGGTCGGTGTAGACCACCGAGTACTCGACCAGCCCCTCAGGATCAATACTGGGATAAAGCGTTGACATAGGTGACTCCTTTGGCATGGATGTCAGTGGTATCGACTCTGCCCCAAGCTTTGGCAAATGAAAGGATGAGTCGTGACTGATGTGGCGTCTGTCAAACGGCAGTTACCACCATAGCTTGGGGAAGGCACATTGCGATGCGCTAAGCTGTAATTCTTCAGGATTGAGGTCTCAGCATGGAATGTTACTTCGTCCCGCCACGAGCAGAGATGCAGCAGCGATTAGCCGCGTAGTTCTAGCCGCCCTGCGTGAGTCAAATTCACAGGACTACCCGCCTGATGTGATCGCTAAGGTGGAGCAGAGCTTTTCTCCTGAAGTCATCACCACACAGCTCGCCAAGCGCAGCGTTTTCGTAGCCTTGCTGGGCGAAAAAATTATTGGCACTGCCGGTCTCGACCGTGACGTGGTCAGAAGTGTTTTCGTTGACCCGGCTCACCAAAAAGGCGGTATCGGTCGGCATTTGATGGATGTCATTCATGTAACCGCTGCCCGCGCAGGAATTAGTGCTGTGCGTGTGCCATCGTCGATTACAGCTGAAAGGTTTTATACCGCGTTGGGTTATCAGAAAATCCGCGACGAGTTTCATGGGGCGGAGCGCACCATCGTTATGGAAAAGCGGCTCTAGGATTAGCCCAGACTATTTACGCGCATCACCTCGATCTGGGGCTGCAACTGCAACGCTTGCGCTCTTGGCGTGATGAAAGCTGGCAGCGTTGCCGCCGGCGGCTATTGGTGGAGCAGTAGGCATTTACGGATGACGTTGGGATTGATGCCGTGGCTGATGGCGAAACTGGAGTTCGCTGTACGCCTACCCAGTTACAGATGTCTGCTACGGGTCCAGGCTGTGTGAAAACCCAAACGGGTCTCTGAAGATCGCGAGCGTACGTGAAATCTGAAATGGCTTGGTTATTCAGCTAACCCAGATTTCGCGCAGGAGCGCGAAATTCTGGTCATTTTCTAACCAGTCGGATCGCGCCAAGCGTTTTCACACAGCCTGGGTCGAAAGCGGTCACCGAGCCGCGCAAGGCTACAGTGCACGAAGCCAAGACTACGCTGTAGGCTAATCCACATCGAGCCGAACGGAGGTATTACATGGACGAGAAAGCCGCCATCGCCGCAGACACTCTGGAGCTATTGATGATGAACCAGACAGCTTTTAGGGCTGCATTAGAGGAGATATTACTGTGGGTAAGCCAGCGAGGATCGACAAACATCCACCAGAATGTACTCGGTGCTCTTAGCACGCTAGACATGCACGCAGAGGAGGTCTTCTCGGGAATAGAGCGACTACGGTCGTAATCGATAGCGTTGACCCGTGGAGTGCATGTTGCCGCAGTGGGTCGATAGCAGCCCCCCCCAGGGTAGCCTCAGGAGATACAAGTACCATGTCCTTTCCAGCAATCGTTGTTCTTGGCATGTGGCTATACGCGATCGGGTCACTTGCCACACTACCGTGCAAGATCGTTGGCATGAAGCGGCGATCCGAGGACATTCGGACCTTTCTGACGCGGCGGCGACTTCTCTTTCTTGGCGTGCTCTACTTGATCACTGCACCGTTGGTAGGACTGCTCATCATCGGCATCAGCGCCGCTGGGGTAAGCGGCAGCGACGCATCGGGCGTATCCGATACGTTTGTATTGTTTGGCTGGCTGAACCTATGGACGTTCCTGGTAGCCGGCTGCGTTGCCTTGGTCGGCGCCTGCCTATGGCGTCGCTCCTGATAATTGCGCAAATGCGACGACTCTCAAGCAAACGTCAAATGAAAACCAAGGCTCACCAACTTCCTGGCACATCCCAAGCAATCAGGCCGTTCCAGCATCGCCCCCAAAGGTGTTTACCTGACAGGCTCCATTGCAGTTGCTCAATACCACTGCATTTGGCGTCGTCGGTTTTCAGTGTCAACGATCGCCCGCTTTGCAGGTTCCATAGCACTACCGCATCTTCAGGGCCGCCGGTGCCCATTGCCAGCAGTTGACCGTCAGGCGAGCCCACTGCGGTACCCAGGGAGTCCTGCCCCGGAAGTGTCAGCGAATAGCGAATCTTGCCACTGGCGATGTCGACAACATGCAGGCCAGGCTTGCGCCGTTGGCCCTCCATCAACACGAAGCCGACGGCAATCCATCCGCCTTTGGCCGAACCAAATGGCTCCGGCGTCCACTGTGCCATGCCGCTGTCATCCCGCAAGTCGACCTCACCAAAACGCCGAGGCAGCTTCACCACGCGCAGCACATGGCCCGTCTTGCCATTGATTTCGGTGAGCCCGTAAAGGTCTTCAACCCATGCGTTGGGCGTAGGCCCATCCCAATGCACGGGCTTGATCTGACTGTTGGTGCGCGATGGTCCCTTCATCATGTCCTGACGTGAAGAAGCATAGCGCAGCGTATACGACCATTCGCTACCCTCTTCAGCGGGTTGTGCAGCGGGCTCCCACACTTCCAGCGTATCCCGATTGCCGCGATAGTTGTGGCGGTAAGTCAGCGGTACGCCATCTCCGTCATGCACGTAGTCAATGTAGTCGTAGCCCAGCCGGTCGGGTGTGTCGTAGGCCATCGGGTGTGTGGCCACCGTTGTGCTTTTCGCGTCAAAACGAATGACCAGACCTTCCAATGCCAGGTACGCCGAAGCCCCACTGACATCACGGGCCAATTGCGACTTGCTGTAACTCCCCGCAGACGTCCAGACCTCGCGCGGCTCGCCACCCGTGGCTGGCGACCAGTAAAGCAGTGCGCGTGGGTAGTTGCGGTATAGCAAAACGCTGTCATCGGCCAGTACGGTGAATTTGTCCGTGCTGCGCACAGCGAACACGGCGGCTGCCTGGAGTATCTGCGCATGGCTGTCCGGAAGGGTGAGTTTGGGCTCGCTAACCAGCGGGGTTGGGGTTTGTGTTGCAGGCGCGCGCCACTGTTCCGGGTTTGCTCCCAGTTGCAGATTGGCCTTGGGCATTGCACTCAACGCGCCGTAAACCGGGCTGAGCAGTTCCTCTGGCACGCTTTGCCGATGCAATCGATCTGGGGCGGTAGGGCTGAAGATGTCGAATTTGGCAAGTTCCCGTAGCCGGCCGATGAAGTTGGCCTTGGGATTGGGAAACTCGTCGACTCGCGTCAGGTAGACTGCGCTGGCAGGCCGCCCAAAGACAGCGTCGAGTTGCTTCACGTCGGCAACGAGAATGCTTGTACTGCGCCCAAGTGCGCCGTGAGTACGTCGCACGCTGCCGTGCCAGTGTTTGAATGGCTCCGTCAAAGGCCCCATGAGCGCGTTGCCTGATTGAAAGCGTATAGTCCTTTCGATACGGGCAATATGATTGGGAATTTCGGAACTGGCCAACGCCCCCTCACGAACATCCTGCTGCAACTTGGGTAGAACGACCTGGTCGACCAGGTTTTTCACCAGATCGGGTCGACGCGACAGCAGTACCTCGCCCCAGTCGTCGTTCAGGCGCGACAACGGTTGTTGAACAATCTCGTCGTCGACAGGGCCAAGTTGCCTCAAGGCCGAAGCGACTATCGGCATAACCTGGGTGTACGGCAGATCCACGACGATTTCTACACTGGCAAGCCTGCGCCCGTCTTTGGCCAATTCCTGCGACTGCAAAGCCGACGGCAACCCACGTTCGAGGTCCTCGGCCGCAGGCGGGCGGATCTGCCATCCCTGTGGTAACGCTGCCGCGTGGCTTGAACCACAGCAGCCGATTGCTGCAATGCACAATGCGTGCTTCCAGAAATTTGCCGGTTTCATACAGATTGCCTCCTTGGCAGTTTGGCGCTACGGGCTAGCTCTATGTTGAGACTGCTTAGCCGTACAAATGAACTGATTAGAAGAATGGAATCAACGTGGCAACTGCCACAACGGCTTGAACCAAGAGCGTTACCGAAAGCCATTTTGGCTCCCGCCGGATAAACCAGTAAATCGCGTTCAATATCATTGAAATCAGGTTGGTGAGCCCCAAGACGGCGAACGCAAGGATGCCCGAGATTTTGACAGGGGAAGTGGTTGGCGATTGCAGCATGTAGAGCGCCAGGATTAGGCCCAGGATCACTGTTGTGATCGAAAGCCCAGCGACCGTGCGGGTAAATCGTAAAGCTTCGTCAGGCGTCATGCCTTGGGATGTCCTTCTATGACCAGGCTTGGGGCATCACTGCCATCTGGCCTATTCTGCGACGTTCATAGAAGGGTTCACAAGGACGTCCATGATTCCTGTCGATATGCCACTCATGTTGCTCGGCTACATGATCTACATTTTTTCCGAAGTTTCTCTCTGGCTTTTCATCGCCGGCCTGATCGCCTTGCTGATTCCGCGAAGCCGTCGTTATATGGCGGCGCGGCGCTGGAGGTGCGGCTTGTTGCTGGTGTTGCTTGCAGCCGGCAGTGTGCCTTACATCGAGTCCACCAACAGCCTCTGGCAGGATTGGCGTGCGCACAATCCCCGCCTCGAACACGAGGAAGTGATCGGTGATTTGGTGCTTCCAGCCGGGACGCGAGTCCATTTGCGAAACCTGGAGCCTTTCAACGACCTGTCCGGCGATCCCGTGCCCTATGGCATGCAGAGTCTGGAGCAGGCTGATTTCGAGCGCACGCCAGGTCACATCTTAGGTATGCCCGTGCGTCGTCTGGAACTGGCGCAGGGGCACGGTTTCGCGACGGTAGAGACCCTGTCAGCCCATGACCTGGCAGGATGGAAATGTGAGTCTGGGGAGATCGAGTTCGATTTTCCATTCGGTGCTCATTTCAAGCTTTCCGAATGGAAGATGAGTCGATGCACGCTGGCGCCAGGTACAGTCCTGGGCGGCATCGTCTGGCCTGGGCCGGTGAGGGTATCCTCCAACACTACTGGTTGGCTGGCTAGGTCCGAGGAAAGCCCGGTCAAGGTACAGGGGATCGAACTGCGCTCACTGATCATGATTCTGGACAGGCCTTACGGGGAAGCTCGCTCATGGGAAGGCTACTCGAACCAACCCTTCGACTTCGGCCCTGTTCACTATCCTGCCGACATCCAGGTCAGCCGTTATCAAGGCCAAATGCTGTTCAGCCTGCCACCGGACGCACAAGCCGAGGATCGATGTACTGGAATGCCCATAGAAGGCGGGCAGACGGTGGTGCAGAGCATGGCCGGTGAAGTTTTAGGAGTACGCCCCAACCGCTCTGTGGGCGTTTACTTCCCTGACGAAATCATAGTGCGCTGAGGCTCAATGAACTGAGGCGGGCCGCAGTGTCCGCAATGGGTCGGTTAGCGACCGTCCACCGTATCGAGTTCACCCTTGTTCTCCCCTAACGCGGAGGACAACCCATGAAAACCGCTGCTACCTACGCCCATCGTCCATGGAACAAGGGAAAGCTAGTCGGGCAGAAAGCCCCCGCTCCGACTCAGAGATATCTGGGCCATCCGGGTAAGGCTCCAGATCGCAAAGAAATCTAGGGATCTGGCGTTGTTCAACTTGGCCATCGACAGCAAGATGCGAGCCTGCGACTTAACCAAGCTTCGTGTACGGGACGTAGCCCATGGAGAGCATGTGTCGTCACGAGCGATCGTGATGCAGCAGAAAACTCAACATCCGGTGCAATTTGAGATCACTGAGCAAACCCGTATGGCTTTGGAAGCCTGGATGCATCAGGCTCACCTCCGTAGCGAGGACTGTCTGTTTCCGAGCCGGCTACACGGTTCAGATCATCTCTCCACCAGGCAATACGCTCGAATAGTGAAAGCCTGGGTAACAGCCATTGGCCTTGACCCAGCCATGTACGGCACCCACACGCTGCGGCGAACGAAGGCCTCCTTGATCTATCGCAGAACGAAGAATCTAAGGGCAGTCCAACTCCTACTTGGTCACACCAAGCTTGAAAGCACCGTCAGATATCTGGGGATTGAGGTCGACGATGCCTTGGAGATGGCAGAGCAGACGCAGGTCTGACCATCCAAAGCGACGTTCGAGGCAGACCGTCGCTATCCGACCCAAAGCGAACATTGGTCAACAAGTTAACGGAATGCATCAGATGATCGAGAGGCTTGTTAGAACGGCGAACGCTCCTGAGATAGCAATACCCTGGCCTATCAAACCTCGCATGGACGGGCTTGATCTAAAGTCCATAGCCTTGCGAATCCTGTTGAACTATGTGGGAAAGCCATACAGCTTGCTCGGGTTCAACGACAGTATCTGATTCCGAATTGATTCAGACGGTATCCATTCAAGAAGTAAGTCCGCTAGGAGTGCATCGTCTGGCTTAGACCCTTTTTCAGTGACGTGCGGCCAATCAGATCCCCACACGAAACGATCAGGGCGTTTTGCAACAAGAAGCCCTGCCAGCTGTCCATAATCCTCGTACGAAGGGGCTCCGACAGCAGAGCTGATGTAGGCGCCCGATAGCTTGATCCACACCTTGTCCGTATCCAGCAAACGCTGCAATACCTTGAACGGTTCAGAGTCAAAGCCGCCAGGTTGCTCTACTTCGCCTAAGTGATCGATAACCACAGTACCGGGGAGCTTGCGCAATCGCGCTTCTAAGCCGGGCAACGCCTTCCCTGGGGATACAAACTGAACATGCCACCCCAGTTCATTCACTCGAGCAGCTAAGGGCTCAAGATATTCGATGCCAGCTCCACCAAAGCTCAAATTGATGCGAACGCCGCGTACCCCGGCGGCATGCATCTTTTGTAGATCGTAGTCGCTGATAGTCGGCTCGATTACAGCGACCCCGCGAGCGTTGCCGTTACTGGCTTCCAAGCCGTCCATCAGCACCTGATTGTTAAAGCCGTAGGTGGAGGGCGTAACTATTACCATCCGATGAACCCCCAGACGCTCCTGAAGCTGCTGGTAGTGAGCAAGGGTAGCATTCGGTGGTCGAAGCTTGGCATTTGGTACGGGAGGGACGCGGTCGTCGAACAGGTGCATGTGACAGTCGACGCTACCGGAGGGGAATTTTAGTCTGGGCGGTTGCTCGCCTGTAGACCAGGGAACAGCGGCCAAACTTTGTCCTGCGGCTGCGAATCCTAAAAGGGAGGCCGAAGCCGCTACGAAATGCCGTCGCGTGAGGCTCATGAGTCATCCAGTGAAAGTTGAGGCCGTGCCTTACGTCAGTCCCCGCACTGACAATGACCGTCCATGCGGGGGCCCAAAGTTACTTACACAGCCTCGGGCTGCTCCAGCCGCCCTAGAACTTCTGAGCGCCGCGATAGGAACCGGTCCCAGACTTCAGGATTTAGCAGATGGGGAGGTCGAGTGCCTTCGAGCATGGAAATCAGCTGCTCTGCGGAAGAACGCGCTACATTGCGACGTCCGCCATGACTCACTCCTGCGGTATGGAAGGTCGCAACGACATTGCTGAGGCTGAGAAGCGGGGCCTCATGGCGTGGTGGTTCGACTTCCCAAACGTCCAGACCAGCACCTCGCAGGTGCCCGGTTTTAAGCGCTTCATACAAGGCGGCTTCATCATGAATCCCACCCCGAGCGGTGGAGATGAACACCGAACCCGGCTTCATCATTGCAAATGCATCAGCGCCGATCATATGCCTGGTTTGAGAGTTGAGTGGGCAGTGCAGCGAGACGAAGTCACTGCGCTGCAAAAGAGCCTCCAGGCTAACCGGCTCTGCCCCACGTGACCGGATCTCATCCGGAGTCAGATGGGGATCGTAGGCCAAAACCTCCAATCCGAAACCCTTGGCGACGTTAGCCGTACGGGTGCCAATTTCACCGATACCGATGATGCCGAACGTGGATCCGTGAATTTCATCCCCCATCAGATCTTCGCGTGTGAAGCCGGTTTCGGTCCTGAGCTTTCTATCGGACTCAACCACTCGTTTGACCACAGCTAGTAGCAGGGCGAATGTGTGCTCTGCCACCGAATGGGCATTCGCACCAGCCTGATTCACGACGGGGATGCCTGCAGCAGTGCAAGCAGCTACATCTACTGTGTCGTAGCCGGCCCCGCCCGCCGACACACAGAGCAGGTTGGGGCAAGACTTGATCAACGCTTCTGTCACCCACCAGCGCTTGGGTAGATCATCTTTAGCTGCGCAAACGTGGTACCCATGGCTTTGCGCTAACGCATCAGCCGTGTCCGAGTCCTCAGGATCTCGGGATGCAATCTGAAGATCGACGTTGGCATTGCGTGCCAGCGTTTCGTCAAAGATAGGGTTGATCCAGAGATCCAGGCGGCACACCTGTGCCTTGAAGGCGGCAGTCATTTAAAAATCCTCTGTGGTGAAGCAAACCAGTAACAGTCGCTCGCTCGGCAGTAGGCCCAAACCAATCAGGTATTGGACGGTTTCAGCTCGGCTTGATGGTGAGTAGTGGCATCTGCGTCCAAAGTGCTAACAGCAGCAGCGGGAACGGGCTCTTTGATAGTGAGCAGGATTAGGAAGCTGACGAACGATGCGATCGCCATGCAAAGAAACACTTGGGACCAGCCGTAGCTGTCGAGAAGCAATCCCACAAGGAATGGCGCTGCTGCCCCGCCAAGCTGCCCACCTGTGTTAACGATCGAGCTCGCCACAGGAAATACCTTCTTCGAGGCCAAACCCATGGGGTAAACCATGTAGGACGAGTAGCCGATGCTGATGAGCGTGCCCGTGAGGAACATCAGCCCTGCGTACAGAAGCGGATCGTTGGGCGAATTAATCAGGGCGTACATCATCCCGGCCGTAGCCAGAGCAGAGAGCATCATGCCTGGCTTCCGACGCTTGCCCAGAAGGCGGTCGGAAAGGATGCCGCCCAGCAGATTCCCGAAAATTGCGCCTACCCAAGGCGCTGCGGCCACAAACCCCATGTTCATGATCGAGAAGTTTTTGACGCTCACAAGATAGGTCGGGATCCACGACAGAAGGATCATGGAGATGCCGACCTGGAAGCTGTATCCAAGTGAGCACCCGATGACGTTCCAAGAGCGGAAAAGACCCTTGCTGGTAGAAATGGGTTCTACCGGCGTGACACGGATAAATTTGTCGAGCTTTTTGAAGTCCCGGCGTGCAGCTTTGTCTTGCTGGGTAATAACGTTGTTAGCTTCATCGGTGATGTATTCGAGCTCCTTGGAGTTTACGAATTTGCTCTCCGACGGCTGATTGGTAACCAGGAAATACCACATGATCGCCAAGATGATCCCTGGAATGGCGAAGAAGTAAAAAATTTCGCGCCAACCCCACATCGCGACGATAGCCACGCAGAGCGGTGGGACCAAGACTGGGCCGAATTTGACTGCGGCAAGGAAAATGCCAGTCGCCGTGCCCTTTTCCTTGGCCGGGAACCAGTTGTTGATCGTCGAGGCGATGCCAATCGGCAGAGGACCCTCGGCAATGCCGAGCAAGAACCGACAAATTTTAAGCCCCACAACCGAACTGACGGTGCCCATCAAGGCCGTGAAGACGGAGGTGGCGATCATTGAGAAGGAAAAAATCTTCCTTACGCCATAGCGGCTTGAAGCGAAGCCGGAGGGAATCTGCGCCAATGCGTATGCCAACAGGAATACGCTGAGCAGCGCTCCTGCTTCGGCGTTGGTCATTGGATATTCCTCCCGGATAAACGGGAGTGCCACGCCGAGGTTTGCTCTGTCAGCCGACGCGACTGTATAGACCAAGAAGAACAATCCGGCGACGACCCACCGGAACCGAGATGGTTTTTGGGCGTTGTTGATACCGTTACTCATGCTTTCACCTGCTCTTATTATTAACGGTTGCGGGTTATCAGCAGGTCGCTCTGGGTTTGTTTACGGCAACAGCATGCCGTCGGACCTAAGCCCGTGCATTTAGCGACCTTACCTTGATTGTTGGAATGCCTGTGCGCTTTAGGACGCAAGGCCTTGAAGCGCTACGTCGGCGGATCGAGAAGATGCAGATGCAGAGGATGGCGGTCGGGACGTCGACGATGACTGAGCCTCGGCACGGCGATAGCAGGCCATGACAGGATCGAAAGAGGGCGAACCATTCGGGAGGTCCGCGAACTGCTAAACAGGCGCGCAGATTCAGACAGTTGCGCGTCAGCCGTTTTGGGTGTGATGGGGCTCATGGCTCCTCCGAAATTGTTCTTATGGAGCCGACTATAAACCAGATTGTACTGTGATTGTATTTTTTTTACGGAGGCGTGGGGTTTCCCGATCGGTGGGCCATGAAGCGCCGGTAGGCCATCCGGATATGCGTCGTCATAGCCTGCTTCGCAAGCTCCCCGTCTCCGATTTCGATCGCATAGGTGATGTCCATGTGCTGCTGCAGGCTTCGGGCGAAGTCCGCTTCAGCGTAGAGAAAAAAGGACCGCGTAATCACAGGCATGTCGATAAGGGTCTGGAGCATGGAGCGTAATCGTTGGGAGCGAGCGGTCTCCAACAACTGATGATGAAACTCCCTGTTTGCCGCCTGGACATCAAGCTGGACGTTCTCGTCACCCCGCTTGATAGCGGATGCCATCGCGTCATTTATTCGATGGAGAGCTTGTACGTCCTGCTCTGTAGCCCTCATGGCAGCTAGCATGGCGGCGTGTGGTTCCAGCAGCTCCCGCAAGCTGAACATCTCTTCGACGTCCCACTTCGTCCATCCCGCCACGAATACACCCCGGTTGGCCTCCACTACCGCCAACCCGTCATCGACCAGCCTCTTGAGGGACGCACGGACAGGCGTGCGGCTCAGCTCGAACTCTCTACTGAGAGGCTCTTCCTTCAGCTGAGTCCCAGGCTCGTACTGACCGGCAATGATGCGATTACGCAAAGTCTCGTAGATTTGCTCACTAGCCATATCTGCCGCTCTCTCTCCTGTCTGTCTGGACTACCACAGGCACCAGGAAATCCCTGCCCGATGCTCCGGCGTAGCGCTCATTATCGCCACGGGCCCTACCGTTTGTACCAAAATTGTTTGCATAAACCCTGATTGTACTTTTATTGTATTCGCAGACACCTTCTGTGTCCGCTCAAGCAACGGCGAAGCGTGATCAGTGATCAGCGAGCAGTCCTTAAGGCTTGAGCCCGATCCAACCAGACGGATACAGCCATGCCCATCCCACAAGAACAAATCGAAGTCCTCAATAAGCTCGGCTCAGCCACTATTCATGAAGCCCAAGGTCAGACCGGTGCGCTTGATAGCTGCTTCAAACCGATTGATCCGACTGTGAGGCTATGCGGCCCGGCCCTGACGGTTGACTGCCGCCCTGACGACAACCTCGCGATTCACTTCGCTTTGACCAAGGCTAAACCAGGGGATGTGCTCGTCGTGGATGCCAAGGGCTTCATGGAAGCCGGCCCGTGGGGTGATCTGCTTACCCTCGCCGCACAAAAACTCGGCATCGTAGGACTGGTAATGAACGGCGCGGTGCGAGATGCGGACGCCATCATCGAAATGGGTTTCCCTACCTTTGCTCGTGGGTTGAGCATCAAAGGGACGAACAAATGCCAGCCTGGAAAAGTGAACGTGCCCATCGTCATCGGCAACGTGCATATCCAGCCTGGCGATATCATCGTCGGAGACCGAGACGGCCTCGTAGTCGTAAAGAAAGACCGCGTAGAGGAAGTCATTAGTCTGAGCAGGGCTCGCGAGGACAAGGAGGACGGCATTCGCCATGGCATCGAGGCCGGCATCAGTACCGTTCAACTACTGGGGCTCGAAGCTACGCTCGAACGCCTTGGAATGAAGTAACTGTCAATGCGCCTGGGGGTCAACCACGACTTGATCCCATCAAGGGTCCCCAGGCGCACCTACTCATGACTTATTCTGCCCGAAAACTACCAACCACCGGTCGTGTGGCCATGTCTCAATCGGTTGAATGAACGTCCGCCATGGTCAGGCAGTTCAGCCCTTAGTGCATCATGCCCAGCTCGGCATCATCCATCAGTGCTTTGGCCAACGCACTCAGGTAGTGCGAAGCCCAGATCAGCTGTGGTTTATCTTCCATCAAGCCTTCGATGGTCAGGTCCCGCACATATCCCATCAGCTCTGAAGCCTGTTCGCGGGCATTCTGGCAAGGGATGCCCGCTTCGATGCGAAACAGTGGGTGGGTCTGGTTTTCACCCTGGTAGAACGTGGTCTTGCCGACAGTGACTTTGGTGTCGTCTGGGGTCATTGCGTATTCTCCCTGAAGGTTTAGGGCCTGGGCGAACGTCATGACGGGCAACCCGCCTTTAGCTCAGCACCGGTCTCACGCAGCGCGCTGTGCGTATGGGCTTGCCGGCGATAGCGCCCACCCAGGCAAAACAGGCTTAACGGCCTAGTGCAGGGTGCGCGGCTCGGGCGGCATCTGCAGCTGGATCAGGGCTGATTCGAGCAGTACGCGTAGCGACTCGAGCTCATGCATCGAGGCCATCATCAGAACCGAGGCGGGCGTTCTGGGCTGTAGCGAAACAGCCTGCTGCGCCACGCTCTGCGCGCACAGGGCGAACTCCGCAGCCTGGATGATCGTGTCTTCGAGGGAGTGGTGGTTGTGGGGTGGATCGGGGACCATTTTGAGCATTGCATAGTACCTTCAATTAGGCGGTCACCTATCCGCTGTCAAACAGAAGGGTGGCAGCTGTACATGGGTTGACAGACCGGCGGACTATGCAAGTTCCGGCGCACGCAAGCGTGCCCGCACGTACAGCCGCCATTGAAGGCAAGCCGTATGCATAATACCGTCGCGGCCTGTCAAAGCCGATCGCTGAACAACAGCGACCCGCCGAGACTAGAACGCAGCCCAAGCGACCGCAACGGAAAAAGTGCGGCGAGAGTATGTTTGGGAAATGGACTACAAGGAAGAGGGAAAATCTGATTTCTTGGTGTTTCCAGCGCACAAGATGCGGGGGTATTGATAGGTCTATGTCAACCAGTCTCGTGATGAATCGATGTTACTGAAACGACGGCCATCCGGCGCTGGACGTCACCACCCTGGCAGGATCTTGTTCGACGGGAAGGTCATCGTTGCGGTGGGCGTGAGCACCCCGGTAGGGGCCCACGATGATCCGATTTCGGTGGCAGGTGCACACGCGTTGGACGCCGCTCGCAAGCTGTTGTGGTGTCTCACCCAGCGCAACGCAGCCGGTCGAGCCGTTAACGCTACGCTGTAGTGGACCACCGAAAGATCGATAGCGGTCACCCCTGACTGCTATCGATAGCTGCCCATGGTAGTGGGCTGCTGGCGAACGCCGAAGTACTTGATTTCGTCAGACGTGATGCCGTGTTTTTAGAATTTCACTGTGTAATCTACATTGACTCTCGTTTCGTTGTCGTCTCTGAAGGTTGCCGCTGAGCTCAGATCGTTTCGGTAAAATGCATGCCGGACGCGAAACGCTAAATCTCTGGCTGGTCCAGACTGTACGACGTAAGAAAGCTCCAGGTCTTTCGATGACTCTGTAAGGTCGCTGCCTCCGAGATGGGGCAAATCAATATTCGTTCCCCTTAGATAGCGGATCATGCCCGTGAGCCCCGGAATACCCATCGCCACAAAGTTGTAATCGTATCGCAGAAGCATTGTGCGTTCTTTGGGGTTCACGAAATCCGCGCTCATGGTCCCATCACTCAGAACGACAGGCTCGCCTCCAGCGAGATAGGCGAAGGCCGTATCTCCGGTTTGATACATGTAGCCCATTCCAAACGTATGCCCACCCGTTTGGTAGCTCATCGTCAGGCCGGCATTAAGGTTGTCTACTTTGCCAGCCTCTGCACGCCCGTTCTCCCGGCTGTCGAACACTCGCAACTCCGTTTTCAACTTACCCCGCCCAGCTGCAATAGAATGAATACCTCCAATGAAGTCTTGCTCGTAGATATTTTCAAGATTTGCGTGGTAATAACGCGCTGTGAAATTTTCTGAAACGCGGTATTCGCCACCCAGGTAGTCGAAGCGATCAGAGAATACGCCAGGCTTGAACCGTCCGTTCGGTGAAGCCATTGCGATGAGCTGGTTGTTTGTCGAGTCCCGAAGGTTGACTCGATCCATTCGCCCGGCCTGTAACGTGAGGTGCTCAATTTCTGAGCTCGTTATTGACGCGCCCCTGAAAGTTTGAGGCAGGAGGCGTGCAGGGCTAGCAGTGATCACGGGAAGCGCGGGAAGTTGCGTGCCTACTGAAAGGTTCGTTTGTGAGAATCGAGCTTTCACCGCAACGCCGAGTTCAGAGTACGCGTCTTGTGCTCTGCGCGTCTGTGGATCTATAGGCAGCAGTTGGGTGCCCGATCGTTCAGGTGACGAATCAAGTTTCACCCCAAGCATCCCTGTGAGATCCAGGCCCAAGCCTACGGGGCCATCGGTGTAGCCAGAGTTCGCTTTGATAATGAAGCCTTGAGCCCATTCACGAACTGCCGAAACTGATGAGTCCCCTTTGTAATCTCGATCGAGATAGTAATTTCGGGTGGTCAGGGCAACCGTACTGTCTTCAAAAAAAGCTGCTGAAACAACAGTGCTCATGCAAAGCGATGGCACGCCTAGCGCAAACAGCGGCAAGCAATCGGCAAAACGTCGCATCGGATTTACCTTCTTGTTTTGGTTTTTTGGTATTTCAGAGGCTTGTGGCAGCGTGTAGTGCTTTGGGTGGAGTTATTCTCAGCAGGGCGACAGCTATAGCTGCGAGAACGAACGTCATTGCGAACAGCATGTACAAATCAGAAGGGGTCCATTGCGCGTCGATCAGACGTCCAGCTACAAGAGGGGAGGCAATTGCTCCCGCACGGCCGATGCCGATACCCCAACCCAAGCCAGTCACACGCTGGCTAGCGTCGTATATGGAAGGTGTCAGCGCGTAAAGCCCCGCCACACAACCATTCACGAAAATGCCGATCAGGATGGCCAGCGCAAATGCCAGGTTCAGCGTATTTGTAAATTTGACAAAGACGGCCAGCAGCAAGGCGTTTGCAAGGAGGTAGATCATCAATACTTTGGACAACCGGAAGCGTGCGGCCAATAGCCCTACCAACGCGGTGCCGAATATACCCCCCACGTTGAGCAGCACACCTCCGGTGATACCTTGCTCATTGGACAGCCCCGCAGTGACAAGCAATCTTGGGGTCCAGCTCATTACAAAGTAGAAACCGAACATGACCAGAAAGAATGACGCCCAGATCAGCAACGTTGAGCGCAAGAGGGCGGGGGAGAACAGCTGAGCGAACGATGCTCGCAGTGATGGGCGCTCAACCTGGCTCGTTTCAGGCATTTCGGCAAGTGGTGCGAGTTTCACCTTCAGGCGCAATTGGTTGATCCGCTTGATTGCGCTTTCGGACTTGCTCGACATCAAAAACGCGAGCGATTCTGGCAGCCACAAAAACAACGCGGGAAGGGTTGCGAGCGTGACGAACCCACCATAAAGAAACACGGACCTCCATCCCAGCGCAGGAATCATTTTTGCTGCGATTAGCCCACCAATGGTGGCGCCAAGTGCATAGGCAGTCGATTGCAGGCTGATTGCGAGTCCCCGCCAGCGCTTGTTGGCGTATTCGCCAGCGATGACATAGCTGCTGGCCAAAATGCCACCGATCCCCAGGCCGGTCACGAAACGGAAGGCTGCAAGCATCTGTGGGCCGGTGGCCTGCGAGGATAGAACCATGCCAGTCCCTGCCACGCCTACACAGACAAGAATCAGCGGCCGACGGCCGAAGCGGTCAGCCCAAGGGGCAATGAACAGTGAGCCAATTGCCATGCCGACCAAGCCAGCGCTCAGCAGATAACCAAGCCGCAGTCCGTTGAGCCCCCAGTCAGCGGCGACGGAGGAGGCTGTGAAGGCCATCACCAGAACGTCGAAGCCGTCTAGCATGTTGATTACGAAGCAGAGGGTGATGACCCACCACTGGAAGGCGGACATCTTTTTCTCATCGAGCTGGTGCCCGGCGTAGTTACTCATGATGGCAGGCCTCTTGACTGATGAAAGGCCTGTACGTGAGGTGCGCGGACAGGCTTTGCAGCATTGCCTGGGCGGCGAGTAGGAGAGACATGGAGTAATCATTTTTTTGTACCTCAACCTTACTGGCCCCGAGATACACAACACCACGATTTCCGGACATAGCTAGGCCTCGCTCTCTTGTAGTTATCATTGAACAAGTTGCACGCTGGTGCAGGGTGTTTCAGAGCGCCCCAAGAGGGGCGGTATTGCGTTTGCGGCGTGTAAAAAAGTGCATAGATACCCGCACGATATAAATGCACTGCGCACTCAACTAACGGAGTTGCAAAGTTTTTCGATGATGCGACGGGCTCTGTTGGCGCCAGCATCGACATGGATGTCGATCATGGGCCGCTCACCGAACCGGCACATGTTCTTGTATTGAGACTCGATGACGACCTTGTCTTCATCGAACGTCATCATCGTTTGCTGGACGACCTTCGCCTTGACCTCTTCGTGATTGCTTTTCGGGTTGGTGGCGATTGTCCAGAAGTAGTGGCTGGTGGTCTCGGTTTCTGGGGTCACACCATGGAAACCGCGCATATGGAAGCCACCACGTTGTGGATTGTCCAAGGACTCGGTCCCCGCGTCAGTGGCACCTGTCCAAATACGCAGGTGGCTGACATGGAATTCAATTTCCTGCCATCGGTCGACAGTGTCTTTGAACGGATAAGCGGCCGCGTACGTCGGCGGCGGCACAGAGCCGGGCATGTGCCGAACCACACGAACATGATTGTCGTCACCTTCTACTGTCATTTTCGCATTCATGTGAATGCTGGCATTCCCGCCAATCGTGCGTAGGTGCACATAGCCCAAATGGCTCAGATCCATCAAGTTGTCGTGAATGAGCTGATACGGGGCATCGTAGTGATACACATCACCGTCAAAAA
This sequence comes from Pseudomonas sp. BNK-15, assembly GCF_047456105.1. Taxonomy (NCBI): domain Bacteria; kingdom Pseudomonadati; phylum Pseudomonadota; class Gammaproteobacteria; order Pseudomonadales; family Pseudomonadaceae; genus Pseudomonas; species Pseudomonas sp. BNK-15. The sequence goes on along the minus strand of NZ_CP179898.1, from coordinate 5,384,762 downwards.
GATAGTCTCCACTGCTGTGGATATCGTAAGAGGGTGGTTCAGTAGTAGGCTCAGGATGTTCGGGGCTTGCGAACCAGATCCAGACAATCTGATCTTTTTCTACGACGTGGAAGGCTGCCACCTTCGCTTTACTCGGGATTTTGTCTTGCCCAGGAATCTCGATGCATTTGCCTTCATCGTTGAACAGGAGGCCATGATAGCCACAGCGAAGCCCCCCCGCCTCAAGTGTGCCGTCGGAGAGAGGCAACGCCCGATGGCAGCAGCGGTTCTCAAGGGCCGCTACCTTGCCATCCGCGGTGCGGAACATGACGACTGATTTATTCAACAAGGTTCGGCCTACGGGGCGATCCTTGAGTTCCCAACCCAAAGCAGCGACATACCATTGGTTGAGTGGAAATGTGGAGGGTTTGGCAGGCAAGATGTCCTGGGCCAACGACTGGAGAGAAGAGGCAGTCATAGGAGTCTCCGTTAAACAGTTAGGTTTTGTCTGACACTAGAGATCAAGTACGAGTCGATGGGACTTCGCCCGAGAGCAACACGGGGTGAAACAATCATTTCTGGCATGCTCATCAGCCGTCATGAATTGATCCCTGTGATCGGGGATACCTTCCAGTACGCGTGTCACGCACGTACCACAGACGCCTTGTTCACAGGACGTTTCTACTTCGACTCCCGCTTCGTCCAATACCTCGAACACGGTGCGGTCTGCCGGAATATCGAATGATCTGCCGCTGCGGGCGAGCACGACTTGGAAGGGTGCATTGGCACCTTGGTCAATGACTTGTCCGGCGAAGAACTCTCTGTGCATCCGCTCTTGCGGCCAGCCGGCGGCCTCACCTGTATCAAGGATGTGATTCATGAAGCCGGCGGGGCCGCAGACGTAGAGATGGCGTCCCTCATCGACTGCGTCGAGAATTGCTGCCGCATTCAGTTTTTGCTGTTGTGGACCGTTGTCATCGTGCAGCACTACGCGGTCCGCGAAGGGGGCGTCAGCGAGTGCCTTGACGAAGGCTGCGCGGTCGCAGGAGCGAAAGCAGTAATGAAGCTCGAAGTCAGCTTTGCGATGGGCAAGTTCATACGCCATGGCCAGGATCGGGGTAATGCCGATACCACCTGCAAAAAGCAGATGACGTGCAGCGCCATGATCCAGTTTGAACAGGTTGCGCGGCGCACTGATGGTCAGTTCATGGCCTTGGCCGACAATCGAATGCATTGCCTCTGATCCGCCACGGGAGTTGGGTTCCTTGAGGACACTGATCAGATAACGATTGCGCTCTCGGGGGTCATTGCACAGCGAATACTGGCGAATGAGCCCACCCGGGATATGGACATCGATGTGAGCACCGGCCTCGAAAGGTGGCAGGGTTTCACCCTTCACGGGGCTCAATTCAAAGCTGCAAACACCTTCAGCTTCGTTTGCCTTGCGGCTAACGTTTACTTGAAGCATTACTCATCCCCCCACAGTTAAGTGGCTACAAAAAGAATACGGGTGGTTAATTCAACGGTGAGGAGGTCAGCCTGGAGCGAACGGCGGCCGCTCAGGTTTGCAGCTAGACACGCGGAAGGCGAGTGGATCGCGGATTTTCATGGCACTACCTGATAATTATTTTTGTGAGGTGCTTTGACGGCATATCATGCTGGGCTGGCCCCAGCTATTGGTTGAGTTAATCCTCGGATCAATTAGTTGCGGTGTCAACTAATTTTTCGAGAACTCGATTGGAGGTGTGCGCTCAATGGCCTCGGAACCCCAGCTGGACCTCGCTCGCTACGTGCCAGCGCAGCTGAATTTTTTATCCAACAAGCTCTCGTCAGGCGCTTCCCAGTGCTATCGCAAACACTTCGAGATTGGTGTTGTGGAGTGGAGGATGCTGTCCATGCTGGCTGTGGAAAGCGGGATCACTGCCAATCGGATCTGCCAGGTGATCGGTCTGGACAAAAGTGCTGTGAGCCGCGCGCTGCACGCGTTAGAGGTGGCAGGGCGAGTTCGCACAGAGGCGGATCCTGCTGATGGACGACGCTACACCGTGTCGCTTACAGAGAGCGGTACGCAGTTGTACAAGCGGGTCTTGAAGGTTGCGCTTGAGAGAGAGCGCCGTTTGCTCAGTGGCCTTTCACCTTCGGAAGTGGACACGCTGATCGACCTGCTCGGTCGCCTGAACGCCCAGGTCGCCAACGTCAATGAGTACGATCCAGATAAACCGTGAATCGATGATGGTTGCGGCGAGGCATGGCTGTAGCTTTGCGCGCAACGATGGCCATGAGATTCGTTTCATTAACCGGTAATCCTGGGCTAACCGCCGTGACGCTCATTGGCTACGGCAGCGCATCGGGCAGACGTTCGCGTGGAAACCCCACATCAAAAGACATCAGCTTGGAGTTTGCGAGGTGGCAATGGGGTATGTTGTCGCCGCCCCCTCCAAACTGACCTGTCACTCCTGCGTGAGCACTCAATGCTGATCTCTACCCTTATCGACGGCCGACTGATATCGCCAGCCTTGCCGGACGAACCCCTCGTGCCCTGGTGGAGTTTCACGAAAACGGTGTTAGCCGCGACCGCCCTGACATTGGTGCGCGACGGTAGGCTCGACTTGGATGCTTCGCTTCCCGAAGGTGTTTTCACTCTGCGCCAACTGCTGCGTCACGAGGCGGGCCTTGCGGACTATGGCGAACTTCCCGAATACCACGCCGCCGTAGCCAACCATGAGTCCGCATGGCCCGCAGGCGAAATGATGCAGCGCCTGGATGGACACCGACTCCGATACAACCCGGGAACGGGTTGGCATTACTCGAATGTTGGTTTCATGCTGGTAGCCCAAATCATCGAGCGTGCCGCCGATCTGCCGCTCGCAGACGCTATCAGGCAGCAAGTCCTGAGTCCGCTTGGCATATCGACGGTTCGCTTGGCAACGGAGCGTGCTGAGCTGAATGGGAGGCTCCTCGGCAGGTCGTTGAATTACGACCCCGGCTGGGTCTACCACGGATTGCTGATTGGCCCTGTCTCACAGGCTGCCCGGCTGCTGGATGGCGTGCTCGCTGGAGGCCTCCTACCCAACAATCTGCTTCAGGAAATGCAGGCGACGCGGGTACTGGGTGGCCCGATAGCAGGCCGGCCTTGGCTCGCGCCCGGTTACGCACTCGGCATGATGCGAGGTGGAATCGAGGGTGACTTGATGTTGGCTGGGCATACCGGATTGGGCCCGGGAAGCGTTATTGCGGTCTATCGGTGTGTCGTTGGTGACTCCGCCGCATGCTGTGCAGCTCACTCGATTGGGGCGGATGAGGCAGGTATCGAAAAGCTGGTAGTTCAAGGAATACGAGAGGCGCTGGAAGCGACACGCTGAAGCTTCGCGTGCCCCTCGGGGCGCTCTCTCTGCTCAATGTCCGCAATGGCTCCACAGCAGCCGGTCGCGACCGATTGATCGCTTTCGACCTATAGCAGGCAGCGACCCAAAGCTCTGTGGTCAGTACTGGCCTCATCCCCAGCAAGCCGGCCACAGAATGGACTGCCCCCAGGAAATCACCAGCCTTCAGGCATGCGCTGTACCTGTGGGAGCCGCGCTTGCCGGCGATGGGCCGCGAAGCGGCCCCGGTTACAGATGTCCGCCATGGTCAGGCAGTTCAGCCCTTAGTGCATCATGCCCAGCTCGGCATCATCCATCAGTGCTTTGGCCAACGCACTCAGGTAGTGGGAAGCCCAGATCAGCTGTGGTTTATCTTCCATCAAGCCTTCGATGGTCAGGTCCCGCACATAGCCCATCAGCTCTGAAGCCTGTTCGCGGGCATTCTGGCAAGGGATGCCCGCTTCGATGCGAAACAGTGGGTGGGTCTGGTTTTCACCCTGGTAGAACGTAGTCTTGCCGACAGTGACTTTGGTGTCATCTGGGGTCATTGCGTCTTCTCCCTGAAGGTTAAGGGCCTGGGCGAACGTCATGACGGGCAACCCGCCTTTAGCTCAGCACCGGTCTCACGCAGCGCGCTGTGCGTATGGGCTTGCTGGCGATAGCGCCCGCCCAGGCAAAACAGGCTTAACGGCCTAGTGCAGGGTGCGTGGCTCGGGCGGCATCTGCAGCTGGATCAGGGCTGATTCGAGCAGCACGCGTAGCGACTCGAGCTCATGCATCGAGGCCATCATCAGAACCGAGGCGGGCGTTCTGGGCTGTAGCGAAACAGCCTGCTGCGCCACGCTCTGCGCGCACAGGGCGAACTCCGCAGCCTGGATGATCGTGTCTTCGAGGGAGTGGTGGTTGTGGGGTGGATCGGGGACGACCTTTAATATAATGATTTTACCGTTAGCGGGGCCGTCACCCACCTGCTGTCAAACAGTGGGGTGGCAGCTGTACGTGGGTTGACAGACCGGCGGTAAAATCACGAAAAGCTCCGGCGCACGCAAGCGTGCCCACACGCACAGCCACCATAAAAAGGAGACCGTCTGCGTGATTTACCGTCACAGCCTGTCAAAGCTGTATCGTTGATGAGCAACGACCCGCCGAGACTAGAATGCAGCCCAAGCGACCGCAACGGAAAAAGTGCGGCGAGAGTATGTTTGGGAAATGGACTACAAGGAAGAGGGAAAATCTGATTTCTTAGTGTTTCCAGAGCTCAAGATGTGGGGGTATTGATCGGTCTATGTCAACCAGCCTCGCGATGAATCGATGTTACTGATGCTGGGAAAGCGATGATCGAAACACAAGTATGTGAAGGATTCCCCAGGCTGGAGTGTCGGCCTCACGGTCCCTCTGACTCAGAGATGGTCTGCCCGCACCGTCAGGAAATGTTTCTTGAAGAGGGCGGAGTCTTGAAACACCACAGGTCATGGCTCAGCACTTTCACCGATGGCTGGAGGAGCGGCTCGGTGACGGTCGGTATTATGGATTCAAGCTCTTGGACCTTGACCAGCCGGCCTACCGCCGCCGAGGCCTAGCCTTGGCCTTGATGCAAGCTGCTGATGCCGAGTTCGCTCGCCGGTGACCTCTCTACATCGCTGGAGACCACGCATGCGGTAGTTGTGCCAACGCCGGCATGATGTGCGACCTCATTTTTCAGTGCTGATCGTAACGTCAATTTGATCCAATCGTTCTGGCCAAGCGCCTGCTGGACTGTGCGCTGGATGGCCAGCTTCAGATCAATTTGCCCGATCTGGGAACTGCATGATATAAATGATATTCACTATCAATTGGATGCCGTCATGGCCTCGACTGACAACGATCTCTTGCAAGCCTTGGCCTTGCACTATGACGATCTGGTCGAGCATATCCGTCGACGCTTTTCCAACCAGCATTTCGCCCGTGACGTGGTCCATGATGTTTGCGTGCAGATCCTGGAAAAACCACCGGTCAAGGCCATCAGCGTACCCATCGCCTTTCTGCGCCGTGCCACGCTCAACCGCGCCATTGATCGGCGCCGCGCCGAAAGCACCCGCTCGTTGTACATGCAGAGCCAGATAGCCGTGGTCGAGCAGCATCGCGACGACCTCGACGGCGCGCTGGCACTGGAGTTCGAACAGCGCCTGAAGGCGTTGCTGGCGGTGATCGAGTCGTTGCCAGCGCGCCAGCGCCACGTGTTTCTTCTGCACCGCATCCACGGCATGCCTCAACATGACATCGCAAACGAGCTAGGCATTTCCGTCAACATGGTCGCCCAGCACTTCATGCGGGCCATGCGCACCCTTGCGCAGCGCTGGCAGCCGGAGACCTGACCATTGCAACGCAAAACCCCACCCACCGCCCCGATCAGTTCTGATGACCTAGAGCCTTACGCCAAGTCGCTGCGCGCCCTGGTGCCCAGTCGCGAAGCCCTGCTGGCCGAAGCCAGGGCGCAGAGCACACGCAATGCCAGTCGTCGGCGCAAGGCTGCCGGCACAGCCTTGCTGCTGGCTCTGGCCGGCTGGGCCTGGCTGGCCGACCCGGCGCTCGGCTACCGCCAGATCGAAGTCGCCAGCAGTGGACGCGAAGTGCTGCACCTGAGTGACGGCAGCCGAATCGAGCTGGACGCCGGTAGCGTGCTGCGCATCGAGTACCGCCTGCGCAGCCGGCAGTTCGAGCTGCTCGACGGCGAAGGTCTGTTCAGCGTGGCACATCAACCCAAGCCCTTCATCGTGCGCAGCCAAGGTGTGGCAGTGCGCGACATCGGCACGGTGTTCGATGTGCGCAGCGACCTGCGCGGTGTGCGGGTGGCTGTTCTGGAGGGTGCGGTGGAAGTGGACAACGGCGAGGCCCGCAGGCAGCTCACCGCCAAGGAGCAGTTGCTCGCCAGCCCGCTGGCCCTTGGCCCGATCGAAGCGACGAGGCCCGGTGAACTGGAGGCATGGCGGCGTGACCTGTTCCACTTCGACGGCACGCCGCTGGACGTGGTTGTCGCTCAACTACGGCGCCATCGCGCCGCGCCGATTCAACTAGAAGGTGCACCCGCTGGGTCGTATCGACTAAGCGGCGAGTTCCTGACTGGCAACGTCGAACAGCTGATCGACACGCTACCCCGGCTGGCCCCGGTAACCGTGCACCGCGAAGATGGCGGTGTGGTGAAGGTAGTTGTGCGTCACTGATAATTATTTTCAGCCACACATCAAAGTTCGCCATGGCACAAACGCCAATCCCTATGAAACTCATTCTCATTACATTTCGATAGGGATTCCATGACGCTCTTTGTCTACCCGCTGCGCCAGACGATGTTCCTGGCGACTTTTGGTTTCCTGGCAGCCGGCCCCTTGCAAGCTGAACAGGCACACTACCGCATCGACCTGCCTGCGCAGCCGCTGGACCAATCGATCAGCGCCCTGGCCCGACAGACTGGCACCCGTATCCTTTTCAACACAGACGCCGCCCACGCCGTGCAGGCGCCGGCGTTGCACCAGCAGTTGAGCGTCGAGCAGGCACTGCGCCAACTGATCGCTGGCAGCAACCTGACCCTTGGCCAGACTGCCGACGGCCAGTTTCTGATCGCCCTGCCAAGCGAGCCCGGCAACGGCGCGCTGGAGTTGGAGGCCTCAAGTGTCATCGGCCGCGCCCCACTGACTACAACCGAGGGCAGCCATTCCTACACCTCCGGCGCCGTGACCTTGGGCAAGGGCGTGCAGAGCCTCAAGGACATCCCGCAGTCAGTCACCGTCATGACTCGCCAGCAGATGGATGACCAGAACACCCAGACCATCTCCGATCTGGTCAGCCGAACGCCTGGCCTGACCGCTACCAAGTCACCAGGTTCGGGGTTGTTCATCTACTCCCGCGGCTTCAGCATCGACACGCTGCAGTACGATGGCGTGCCTGTACCGCGCAACACTTACTCGCTGGGCAGCTATCTGACCGAAGATCTGAGTTTCTACGACCGCGTCGAAGTGCTGCGGGGCCCGGCCGCGCTGCTGCAAGGTGGCGACAGCCCGGGCGGGGCGATGAACCTGGTGCGCAAGCGTGGTCAGGAAAAGGCCACTGTCAGCCTCACTGGCAAGGCCGGCTCCTGGGACCGCTACGGCCTGCAGCTGGACGCCGGCGGTCCGCTGAACGCCGAGGGCACCCTGCGTGCACGCACCGTTATCAGCCAAAATGACAGCGGCTCGTTCATCGACTACGTGCGTGGCTGGAACCAGACTGTCTATGGTGCAGTCGACTACGATTTCACGCCCGACCTTACGGTAGGCCTGGGCGTTGCCAACCAGAAGGGCCACTCTCGTCCAGCCATGCTCGGCTTGCCGCGCTACGCCGACGGAGGCAACCCGGACTGGTCGCGCTCGACCTATGTCGGCGCCGACTGGAACCGAGCCGATAATGACCAGACCAGCGTGTTCCTGGATGCCACCTATCGGCTGAGCAACGATTGGCGGCTAAAGGCTGCCGGCGTGTATATAAGCGAACACAATGCTGCCACCTACCAGGCGCTGTGGGATGCCCTGCCGGCCAATGGTTCCACAGATAACACCTACATAGACTGGAGCACTGATTTCACCACCCACAGCAAGGGCCTGGACCTTTACCTGGATGGCAGCTTCACCGGTTTTGGCTTCGAGCAGACCTTCCTGATTGGCGCCAACTACTCACGCATCAACACTGATGACCGCTGGGCGCGGGCACCCACCTTCGGTGCGGACTCGTCGAATGTCGATCATCATCGACCCATGCCGAGCATCTACGAACTGGCCAGCCGCGGCCGTGGCCAGTTGACCGAGTACCAGGTAGAGCAGAAGGGTTTCTATACGCGCTGGTCGATCAATCTGACCGACCCGCTGAAGCTTATTCTCGGTGCCCGCACCAGTTGGTACGACTTCAGCTACGCCGCCGAATTCTTTGACCACAGCGGTTACAGTGAGTCCACCACCAGCAGCAGCGGCAAAGTATCGCCCTATGCGGGGCTGGTGTATGCGCTGGACAAACAGTGGTCGGTCTACGCCAGCTACACTGACGTGTTCCAGCCACAGACCGCGCGCACGGTGTCGGGCTCGGTGGTCGAGCCGATCATTGGCAGCAACTATGAACTGGGTCTCAAAGGTGAGCTGTTCGATGGTGCGCTGAACACTTCGATTGCACTGTTTCGCTATGACCAAGAGCACCGCGCGGTGCTCAACCGCAGCGGCCCTATGGACTGCGATGGCTGGTATTGCTCCACGGCCTCGGGCAAGGTGCGCAGCCAGGGCCTGGAAGCGCAGGTCAGCGGCGAGGTACTGAGTGGTCTGCAGGTGATGGCCGGCTACGTCTACAACACCACACGCTACTTGGAAGATGGAGACTACAAGGACAAGGTGTACAGCACCTGGACGCCAAAGCACCAGTTCAAGCTGTGGGCCGACTACACCTTGCCGGGTGACTGGAGCCGCACTTCGGTGGGCCTCGGGACCACGGCGGTCACCGGCACCACCTCCTACGACCACGTGTTCGACCTGCCGGGCTATGCGGTGTGGGATGCGCGGGTGGCGTACAAAGTCAGCGACGAAGTCACCGTGGCGGCGAACCTGAACAACCTGCTGGACAAGAAGTATTACGTGCCGGCTTACAACACCATTGACTACAACAACTACTATGGTGACCCGCGCAACGTGATGTTCAGTGTGAAATACACGCCCGAATTCTAGTTAGGTTGCGTTGTGGAAGGACCCGCTGTGATTGGCTTAGCGAGCCTGGCGCGAGCAGGCGTTCGGCATAGCCCGGAAAAGGTCACTCATGTGTGGCCGTTTTCGAGCCTGCCTTCTGGCAGGTAGTGAATAGCGCTTTCGACCCGAAGCTGCCCCTCACCACAGAAAACAAACGGCCAGAAGTGGATCCGCAAACTACGCCTCCACAAATCTCACTCTGGACGTGAGTGCTGCGTTCAGACTGGGTCACTGGCCAGCTCATTGCATGTTCACCCTCAGTGCATGCGTCAATGCAAAAAAAGAGGTCGCTGCGTCTTGGTTGGCTCATCAACCCTCCAGCACATTGCAAACCATGGCCCGATCAGTATTGATCGAGACCGGAGGTGATCACTACCACGATGCATAGAAGACGGTATTTTCTTCTATCCCTGTGCACTTGTTAGCGGAGAGCGCTCCCGAGCTGAATGGGATGTGCCTGACTGGGCGATAGCACAGGCGACCAGCATGACCATCATGCCTGAGGTGGGCCATCTGATGATGCTTGAGCAGCCACAGGTACTTGCACAGGAGATTGCCCAAATACTCCATAGGGTTTGATCGGACTCGCGAACGACTTCCTGGGACACGATCGGCAAACTTCGACCCGAAGCAGACAGCGATCCAAAGCTCTGTGTTCAGTACTGGCCTCATCGCCAGCAAACCGGCCACAGAATGGACTGCCCCCAGGAAATCACCAGTCTTCAGGCATGCGCTGTACCTGTGGGAGCCGCGCTTGCCGGCGATGGGCCGCGAAGCGGCCCCGGTTACACATGTCCGCCAGGGTCAGTCAGTTCAGCCCTTAGTACCTTCAATTAGGCGGTCACCTATCCGCTGTCAAACAGAAGGGTGGCAGCTGTACATGGGTTGACAGACCGGCGGACTATGCAAGTTCCGGCGCACGCAAGCGTGCCCGCACGTACAGCCGCCATTGAAGGCAAGCCGTATGCATAATACCGTCGCGGCCTGTCAAAGCCGATCGCTGAACAACAGCGGCCCGCCGAGACTAGAATGCAGCCCAAGCGACCGCAACGGAAAAAGTGCGGCGAGAGTATGTTTGGGAAATGGACTACAAGGAAGAGAGAACATCTGATTTCTTGGTGTTTCCAGCGCTCAAAATGTGGGGGGACTGATCGGTCTATGTCAACCAGTGATCGCGATGAGTCGATGTTACTGATGCTGGGAAAGCGATGATCGAAACACAAGTATGTGAAGGATTTCCCAGGCTGGAGTGTCGGCCTGTTGATCCCTCCGACGCAGAGATGGTCTGCCCGCATCGTCCGGAACATCTGTAACCGGGGCCGCTTCGCGGCCCATCGCCGGCAAGCGCGGCTCCCACAGGTACAGCGCATGCCTGAAGGCTGGTGATTTCCTGGGGCAGTCCATTCTGTGGGTGCCGGCTTGCCGGCGATGAGGCCAGTACTGACCACAGAGCTTTGGATCGCTGTCTGCTTCGGGTCGACAGCAGCCTGTCGCGATTGACCGCTACCGACCCGAAGCTGCCCGTCACGAAGGCTAAGACTCGGCCAAAAGCAAACACTCAAGCTTTTATGCCGCATAGGGAGATTGCGATGTACCCCAACAAGGCCTGTCCCGTAGTGCTCTCGACTTCGCTACCCATCAAGATTCTCCTATTCAGGCACCCTTTGGCAGGCACGCAACTGGTGAAGGGCACTATCGAGAATGGAGAAACACCTGGTGCGGCTGCATTGCGTGAGCTGGAAGAGGAGTCCGGCATCAGTGACGCAGTGATCGGGCTTGATCTGGGATGCTGGAAGTCTGACCACCAAGATCAGGTATGGTCGTTTCACCTTTGTCGCTCTGGGAGGGAGCTGCCTGAGTGCTGGGTTCATCAGACGCTGGATGACCATGGCCACCTCTTCGAGTTTTTCTGGGCGTCGCTCCACAATCTTCCCTATGCCGACTGTCATCCGGTCTTCCAGCGGGCACTGGAGTTTTTATGCGAAACACTGAAAACGTCCGGTCATTGGGGGGGAGGGGCGAATGGACCGTAATCGTTCCCACGATTCAATTGTTCTCGCTCAATCTGCTTCCAATTAACGAATGCCGCTAATGCTGGTATAGAGACTGCTGCAAACGTATTTGCCAGCAGGAGCCGTCCCATGCAACTCAGCCGTGCCAATCTGGCCGACTTCGTCTACTTCCTGGCCATCGTCCGCCACCAGAGCTTCAACCGGGCCGGGCTTGAGGTGGGCATCAGCGCATCGGCGCTTAGTCATGCGATCAAGGGGCTGGAGACTCGCCTTGGTGTTCGCCTGCTAAACAGAACGACCCGCAGCGTAACGTTGACCGCCGCCGGCGAAGAGTTGCATACGCTGATCAGTGGGCCTATCGATGAAATCGGCCAGGCGATGGAGGTGCTCAATCGCTACCGCGATGAGCCTACCGGGCGTATTCGTTTGAATACCTTGAGCGATGGCGCGGACTTTCTGCTCGGCCCCGTATTACCCCTTTTCAATGACCGCTACCCCGACATCGAAATCGACCTGACGGTAACCAACCGTTTGGTAGATGTGATTGGTGATGGGCATGATGCGGGCATTCGTTACGGTGGAACGGTGCCGGAAGACATGATTGCCCAGCGCCTGTCGCCGGACATCCGCTGGGTGGTGGCGGGCACTGCCAACTACCTTCAGCGCTTTGGCGAGCCGAAACATCCGCAGGATTTGCTTAAGCACCGCTGCTTACGCATTCGCCTGGGCAATGACCGTATGTACGACTGGGAATTCGAGAAAGATGGCGAGCAGTTGGCCATCGCTGTTCCGGGTGCGATTACCATTGATGAGACGCGCATTGGCGTGTCATTGATTCGTCATGGCGCGGGGTTGATGTACGCACCGGAGCCAGTGATTGCTCCGCTGGTGGCCAGCGGCGATTTAGTGAGGGTGCTGGATGACTGGTCCAGCGTTGCGCCGGGTTTTCACATGTATTACTCGAGCCACCGGCAATTGCCGGTGGGCTTGCGGCTGTTGATTGACCTGATTCGCGAGGTTCAGCCGCTGGGGCCGATCAGCCCCTGATCAGGCCGGTTTGGTTTTGCTGAAACACCGCAAGTAGGTGGGGCGCGCCTGTCATCAATGAAAAGAGTCATTGCCCGGCTTACTCCCGGCACCACGAGGCCCTGCCAAGCGCGCCCGGCGAGTAAGCGGTAGCGTTTTTGAGGTCAGCCTTTGTTACGGGTGGCGAACACATCTTTGACGACTGGCACGGCAGAAAACACGTTTGGCCAGCCTGCATAGAACGCCAGCTGCGTAAGCATTTCAGCGGTCTCTGGCTGGGTCAGGCCGTTGTCCATTGCGCGATTGAGATGGTAGGTCACCTGGGCCACCTGGCCGTTCGCAATCAGGGCGCTGACGGTGATCAGGCTGCGGTCGCGGGGCGCCAGATCGGGCCGCAGCCACAGGTCATGGAACAGCGCGTCGCCGGTGTAGTGCACCAGCCCAGGTGAGACGGGGCCGACATTGTTGGCAACCGCTTGCGCCCGCACGTTCTCGGCGGCTTCGTTGATGGGCAGCCGCGTAGGTGCAACCGGCGGTAACTGATCAGCCCCGATCCCTCGGCTGGCAAATACCGCTTTGGCAGCTGCCACGCTGGCAGTGGCATTGGCCCAGCCGGAATAGAAGGCCAGGTGGTTGATCAGTTCGGATAGCTCAGCCGGTTTCACGCCGTTATCCAGGGCTAGATTCAAGTGATACGCCAACTCTACGGTCTGGTTACGGCTGATCAACACCGCGAGTGTGATCAGGCTGCGGTCGCGGGGTGAAAGGCCTGGTCGCTTCCACACTTCGTTCAGCAGCAGCATCTCGGTGTTGTGCGCCAAGGCGGGCGAGACTGCGCGAACGTCGTCCAGGCTCGGTGCGTCGGGGCTTTGCGCAATGCCGGTGGATGTGGTTTTGTCGGCGGTGGAGCAGGCGGCCAACAACAGGGAAAACGAGGCGAGGGCGGTCTTAAGCAGTTTCATTCGGCGGCCTCGTATTGCGCCTCGCTGACGGGTTCCAGCCATTCGATGTTCTTGCCGTCGAGGGACTCTTGAATGGCCATATGAGTCATGCCGGTGGTGGCCGTTGCGCCGTGCCAGTGCTTGACGCCTGGGGGCGTCCAGATCACATCCCCCGGTTTGATCAGCTGTTTTTTACCGCCCGCTTGCTGCACCCAGCCGGTACCGGCGGTAACCACCAGGGTTTGCCCCAGCGGGTGGGTGTGCCACATCGAGCGTGCGCCCGGTTGGAAATTGACGTAACCAGCGGAAACCCTGGACGGCGCACGGGCTGGAAAAAGCGGGTCTATGCGTGCGCTGCCGACAAAGCTGGTGGCCGGCCCGTTGATGGAAGGCTGCTCACCGTTCCTTACAACCAGCATCGTTTGATCGGGTGCAGAGCCGGAGGCGATGGCTGCCGCCGGGATCAGAACAGTAGCCAGGGCAAACCCAGCAACGATTTTTGGCATCAGTAGGCTCCTGAGGTGATGGCCGATTCGGTGGCCAAGTTAGTGCAGCGCAAACGCGGTGACTACCGGCCTCAGGTCGCATGAAGTTGTGAGTAGGGCTCATCAATTGCTGAAACGGTCTGATTATAAGCCCACTCATTCATGAGCTTGGCTCATCGGAACATCCTGTCTTCTCCGGCTAGTCCGCACGCCCTTGACGGAATATGCTGCTAACCATCTGGTTAAATCTTTGTACCGGAGATCATCCATGAGCTTTGAATTTCGCAACCAAGTCGCACTGGTCACCGGCGCGGCGTCCGGCATTGGCTTGGCCACCGCCAAGATGGCTGCCCACAGCCACTGAGGAAACAGGATGAAAATTCCGACTTTGATAGGGGCTTGCGCGGTGGCTTGCTTAACCGCCGCTCAAGCGCTTGGAGAAAACATGCAGACGGTAGTGCGCATTGCCCAGCTTGAAATAGACCCAGCCAAACTGCAGGAATACGAGGCGGCGGTTAAAGAGGAAATGGCCGAGTCGATCCGCCTTGAGCCTGGCGTGCTGGCCATCTATTCGGTGGCGGAGAAAGACCAGCCGAACCGGCTGCACTTCTTCGAGATATACGCGAGCGATGAAGCCTATCGGAGCCATATTGCCTCAGCGCATTTTCAGAAGTACGCGGCGGCGACCCAGTCGATGATTCTTTCAAAGCGATTGATCGAAACCACGCCCGTTCAACTGAGCGCCCAAGCTGGAAAGTGAGGGTAGGGTTGGTTCGGCGAAGCGAGAACGGCCAGATTCCCTCATCTCCACACGCCAAATGACAGGGCCCCGCAATAGTGCTCATGAACATCTGGACGATCATGAAGCCAAGGGCTGCTCCCAGAAATGCAATGCCTGCAACAAGCCATGGAAAGGTCGCGCTCACGCGCTACTCCAATAGCCATGCAGACATGCCTGCGCCCAGCAACATGCCGGGCATGGAAAGCAGGTGCGCAAGTGCAAGTAGCCCATCGGTGCTTGTCAGGCTGTTGATTTCAACATTTTAACTGGAGTCAAGAGGAAAACTTCTCATCCGCGTCTACTCTCTCTAAGCGACATGAAACCCTGGCTGGTAGTTGCCGAATCGGTACAGCGCATTGGTCAAAAGGAGCTGGCAATGACTGTGTTCGTAAAAACGTTCAGTAACCAAGGCCGCACTGCCTCGGTGGGCAGAATCTGGAAGCTTAGCTCTACCTTCTTTTTAGCCACTGCCATCGCCATGGCATCACAGGCGTGGGCCGAAGAGAAAGCGAAACCGGCAACAGCAGCAACGAAAGAAGCCAACGATGCGTTGCTCAAAGAGTTGCCGTTCAATGACAAGACCTCCTTCGAACTGGCCCATAAAGGGTTTATCGCCCCTCTGCCGAAAGAGCCGATCAAGGGCGCCTCGGGCAACCTGATCTGGGACCCGGCCAAATACAACTTCATCAAGGAAGGCGAGGCCGCACCCGCTTCCACCAACCCCAGCCTCTGGCGGCAGTCACAGCTGATCAATATCTCCGGCCTGTTCGAAGTCACCGATGGCATCTATCAGGTGCGCAACTATGACCTGTCGAACATGACCATCGTCGAGGGCAAGGAAGGCATCACCATCTTTGATCCGTTGATTTCGGCGGAAACTGCCAAGGCCGCACTCGACCTTTACTATCAGCATCGGCCGAAGAAACCCGTGGTCGCAGTGATCTACACGCACAGTCACGTCGACCATTACGGCGGTGTTCGTGGTGTGATCGACGAGAAGGATGTCAAGGCAGGCAAGGTCAAGGTCTATGCCCCCAAAGGCTTCCTGGAGCACGCCGTTGCCGAGAACGTGATGGCCGGTACCGCCATGAGCCGCCGGGCCAGTTACATGTATGGCAACCTGCTGCCGCCGAACGAAACGGGCCAACTGGGCGCAGGGTTGGGCACCACGACTTCTGCCGGCACGGTCACCCTGATCCCGCCGACCGACATCATCGAGAGAACCGGCGAGAAGCGCACGATCGATGGGCTGACCTACGAGTTTCTCTACGCGCCGGGCAGCGAGGCGCCAGCCGAGATGCTCTATTACATCCACGAGAAAAAAGCCCTCAACACGGCCGAAGACTCCACCCATACGATGCACAACACCTACTCGCTGCGCGGAGCAAAAATTCGCGAGCCGCTGCCGTGGTCCAAGTACCTCAACCAAGCGCTGAAGATGTGGGGCAAAGACGTCCAGGTCATGTATGCCATGCACCACTGGCCGGTGTGGGGCAACAAGGAGGTCAAGGAGCAACTGTCGTCGCAGAGGGACATGTACCGCTACATCAACGATGAAACGCTGCGCTTGGCCAACAAGGGTCTGACCATGACCGAGATTGCCGAGCAGGTGAAGCTGCCGAAATCGATCGCTTCGCGCTTCTCCAACCGTGGGTATTACGGGTCTTTGAACCACAACGTCAAGGCCACCTATGTGCTGTACATGGGCTGGTTCATCGGCAACCCGGCGACGCTGCATGAATTGCCGCCGGTAGAGTCGTCCAAGCGCTACGTCGAGATGATGGGCGGCGCCGACGCAGTGCTGAAGAAGGCCAAGGAGTACTACGACAAGGGTGACTACCGCTGGGTAGCCGAGGTGGTCAACAAAGTGGTCTTCGCCGACCCGAACAACCAGGCAGCGAAAAACCTGCAAGCCGACACACTCGAGCAGTTGGGTTACCAGGCTGAAAGCGGGCCATGGCGCAACTTCTACCTCACCGGTGCCAAGGAACTGCGCGATGGCGTGAAACAGTTGCCGACGCCAGACACGGCCAGCCCCGATACGGTCCGGGCGATGGACCTTGACCTGTTCTTCGACTACCTGGCCATGCGCCTGAAAGGGCCGGAGGTCGAAGACAAGCACATTACCCTTAACTTCGACTTCACCGACCTTAAACAGAAATACCTGGTGGAAATGGTCAATGGCGTGCTCAACCACACCGAAGGCTCGCAAGCCGAGAACGCCGACGCCACGGTCAGCCTGACGCGCGACACCTTGAACAAACTGATGCTCAAGGAAACCACGCTCAAGGACGCGGTGGGCGCAGGTGACGTCAAAGTCGAGGGTGCCGAAGGCAAGCTTGAGGAGTTGATGAGCTACATGGACAACTTCGACTTCTGGTTCCCGATCGTTACACCTTGATTGCTCCCTTGGCGCAGGTTGCGTCAAGCAGGACATCGAGCTATCGGTGTCCTGCTCTTTTCAAAGTGAGGTGTCAGGGACTATGACCACGACGAATCGTATGGATCACACCAAATGGTGGATGCCTGCAACGTTTATTCTGTTGTTTGCTCACAGCACCAACGTGTCAGCCGGAGGCATCTTCATTTATGAAGCCGGCCAGGAAAGTAACGGCCTGGCCAATGCTGGCTCGGCTGCGCTCGCCACCGACCCCAGTGTGTTGATGTCCAACCCCGCAGGCATCGCTCTGCTGCCTGGCACGCAGATCAGCGCCAATGCCCAGGTTATCCTCGGCGACCTGCGCTACTCACGTGACAGCAGCAACCAATTCGATGGCAACGAGGGCGGTAACGCTCTGCAATACCTGCCGGGCGCCAGCTTGTTCATCAGCCACCAGCTCGATGACCGCTCAGCCATCGGGTTCGGCATGTACGGTAACTTCGGCTTGGCGCTGGACTACGACGATGACTGGGCAGGGCGCTACTTCACCCAGGAATCGGCGGTGATTGGCGTCTCGTTCCAACCCACCTTTGCGTACAGGTTCACCGATGACCTTACCGTCGGCATCGGCCCACGCATGATGCTCGGCTATTACCGCACCGAGGTGGCCATCAACAACAGCCTGCTCGGGTTGGTCGATCGCCCCGATGGCCAGCTCGAATACAAGGACACTGACTTCGGCATTGGCGTGAACCTGGGCCTGCTCTACCAGCTCGCCCCCCGCACACGGATTGGCCTGGCCTACACCAGCAAGGTGAAGCTGGAGTTCGAGGACAGTCCACATGTCAGCGATATCAACAACCCCCTCATCAATGCCGCACTCAACCGCCTGGCGGTGGACACGCTGGAACTGGACATGAACGTGCCGCAGACCGCGACAGTCAGCGTGGCCCACCAGCTGGACGAGCAGTGGACATTGCTGGGAAGCCTGGGTTGGCAGGACTGGAGCGAGTTCGGTGACATCGGGGTAGAGGTGGATGCCAATGCCGTCGGGGTTAGCCGCACGGTCGATCGCAAGTACAAGGACACCTGGCACGCCTCGGTTGGAGCCCAGTATCAGGCGACCCGCCAGCTGCGCTGGAGTTTTGGGGTGGGGTATGACAGCTCGGCCGTGGATGACAAGGATCGCACCGTGGACAACCCGATGGGGGAGGCGTGGCGCTTCGCAACCGGGGTGAACTATCAGGTGGAAGAAGGATTGGACCTGCATCTGGCTTACACACTGGTCTGGCTCGGCGACATGGACGTGGAGCAGACCAAGGCACGCTCCGGCGACACGTTGTCAGGCACTTTCGATAACGCCGCCTTGCACATCATCGGTGGCGGTGCGACGTGGCGATTCTGAAGGTTTTGATCCTTGGACAATGCTTATACGTGGAAGGAGAAGTTGCATGAAAAGTAAGGCGCTTATTGCAACAGTGTGTCTCACATCGCTTTTACTGCATGGTTGTGCGAGCAAATACGTTGAGCCTGACGAATACTCCGGGTTTCTGAAGGACTACAGCAAGCTCAAGGAGGATGAATCTCCTTCGGGCGCGAAGGTTACGCGCTGGATCAAGCCTGGCATCGATGCCAACCAATTTACCAGCGTGTATGTCGAACCCAGCCAGTTTTACCCCAAGCCGCAACCAACCGCGAAGATTCCTCAGCAAACCTTGCAAGGCATAACCCAGTACTACGATCAGTCGTTGAAAAACCAGTTCTCCAAGGTCCTGCCGCTGGCTACGAGCCCCGGGCCAGGTGTACTGGTGGTGCGCCCGGCGATCACTGGGGTGAGTGCCAAAACCAAGGGGCTGCGCCCGTATGAGGTGATCCCGATCGCGCTTGTGGCAGCCGGCATCAGTACGGCCACGGGTATTCGCGACCAAGACACCAGCGTGGCTACCGAGGCTGCATTCCTTGACGGGAGTACCAATGAGGTGGTGGCCGCAGTGGTGCGCAAGGGTGCAGGCGCTGAACTGGACAATTCCTCCCAGATCATGCAGGCCTCGGACGCCCGTGCCGTGCTCGATGGCTGGGCCAAGGACATGGTCAGTTCATTCCAGGCGCTGAAGAAGTAGCCCGCAGGTCCCCCTGCCGTGGATGTGCGTCAGGGGGCACCGGAACTTGATGCCGAGATTTGATGGCCTAAGGATGCCCCGATGAATACGGTCATGCTCAAAATCAAACATGAATTCCTGAAGGTGCTTCCTCCCACCGTGTTTTTCTTCGTGATTCTGCACATCGTTGCGCTGATTCGCGCGCTCATGATCAAGGGGTCTGGTGTAGAGCTGCCTGTCTCAGCGTCGGTTCTGATCGCCGCTCTCATATTGGGCAAGTCTGTTCTGGTTGCCGATATGCTGCCCTTCATCAACCGGTTTCCCGATAAGCCGCTGATCTGGAACGTCACCTGGAAAACACTCATGTATGCCCTGGTCGCACTGATCGTTCATTACTTGGAGCGTCTGTATGACTACTGGAAAGAGGCGCCCGGCCTGCTCGATGCGAATGCGCTGTTATGGTCATCGATGAACTGGCCTCGTTTCTGGGCAGTTCAGATCTTACTGATCACATTGATATTCATGTATTGCGTCATCGCGGAACTGGCACGCGTCATTGGCCGCAAACGCTTGAAGCAAATGTTCATTGGCCCGCTGCCGCCAAAGCAGACCGAGATGTCGAATCACGCTTGATCACCGAATACCCGGGCCGCTCAAAACGACGTGGCTTTCAGTTGACGGGAGATACAATGTTGAAAAGGAAATGCTACCCGCTTTACGCACTTGCGTTGCTGGGGCACACCGGGCAAGGGCAAGCAGAGGACTCGGCAGAGCTTGCCAAAAAAGCGCTGAACCCGGTTGCGGCCATGTACAGCTTGCCGGTGCAATATAATTGGGACCAGAAAATGGGCCCCGACGGCGATGGCAAGCGCAGCCTGACCAACATCCAGCCCGTTCTGCCTTTCAGCCTGAATGATGACTGGAACCTGATCTCCAGGACTATCCTGCCAGTCGTCGACCAGCACGGCCTGGGCGGCGCGGC
Source organism: Pseudomonas sp. BNK-15 (assembly GCF_047456105.1). NCBI lineage: Bacteria > Pseudomonadati > Pseudomonadota > Gammaproteobacteria > Pseudomonadales > Pseudomonadaceae > Pseudomonas > Pseudomonas sp. BNK-15. The sequence goes on along the minus strand of NZ_CP179898.1, from coordinate 5,364,983 downwards.
AGATACCTCTGGCGTAGGCGATGTCACCCAGAGTTTTTTCTTCTCACCGAAACAACCCACTGCCAGTGGCTGGATTCTCGGCGCAGGGCCGGCGCTATTGATTCCAACAGGCAGCAACGACGTGCTGAGCAGTGAACAATGGGGGCTCGGACCGACTGCGGTAGCCTTGAAGCAAGCCAACGGCTGGACGCACGGGATACTGGCTAACCATATCTGGGGGCTAGAGGGCAGCCCCGCAGATGGTAAGGAGAAGGTCAACCAGACCTTCATGCAGCCGTTTCTTTCATACACGAACAGCTCGTTGACCACATTTGGCATCAACAGTGAATCAACCTACGACTGGCAATCCAAAGAATGGGCCATTCCGGTCAACCTGACGGTAACCCAATTACTGAAAGTTGATGGCCACCCCATCACCCTCCAAGTCGGGCCGCGTTACTGGCTCGATTCACCGGATAATGGCCCAGAAGGCTGGGGCTTTCGCTTTGCTGTGACGTTGCTGTTCCCGCGCTGATCCTGAAGCACGCACTGCTTTGCTTTTCCTCCAGCCCCCAGCCCCCAGGCAGCATAGGTGCGTCGATCATCGATTCTCCAGCGTCAGTAGTGTCGGCTAATAGAGAGGCCGCCCAGCTTACCGACCACTCGGCAAAGGCGGTCGCGTTTCGACTTGTTCAAGGCTTACACGGTACGTGGTGTAAGTGTCACCGTCCTGAAGGTAAAGGTCGCTCTGATAACGCGAGACTGCGCCTTTGAGCTTGATGTGTAGCCCGTTGGACACACGCTGGATTACCACGTCATTCAAGTCAGTGTCCGAGATCAGGAAAGGCGGGGTCTTGGCGAGCAGCACCTTCATCGTCGCATTATTCCTGCCGTCGCCGTCGCCGTCGCCGTCGCCGTCGCCGTCGTTGACGTAGAACCTAAGGCTTTTGGGCTCATCTGGATCTCGGGCATCCTGAACGATGTAGATCGATTGCCCCGCAATGAAATCTTGCTTGAGCAGTACCTCAGACGGAAATTCCGGCTTGTGCAGGTATCCGTATGTGAGAACGCATGCAATACAGATCAAAGAGAAAATTGCGAAATACTTTTTAACTTTGACTATCAGGGTTTGAAGTTCCGTTTTATCCATGGGATTCAGCTGTATTCGAAGGTGAATATCACCAAGGTTCTTCCTTGTGGGCGCCACAGATTGAGCACGTTGGGCATCAATGGCTGTCATGGTAGCGTCCCCAATGCCGGCAAGACCAGCTCACACAAGCACAACACAGTCTGGGCGACGGGGATATATTCCACCAGCGCCGCGAACTGCGGGCCGCTTCGCGGCCCATCGCCGGCAAGCGCGGCTCCCACACGTACAGCGCATGCCTCAAGGCTGGAGATATTCCAGTGGGAGCCGGCTTGCCGGCGATGAGGCCGGAACTGACCACAGAGCTTGGGATCGCTGTCTGCTTTGCGTCGAAAGCGGCCGGTAGTGGATGGCCTCTCCCGATCCAGTGCTACGGTTGATGGAGAGCGGCTAACGACCTGTCGATCGATTCAATCGGGGCGATTTCGCTGGCTTACTTACGGTCGCACGCAGAGGCATCCGCGTATGCGCCGCCAGCTGACAACTGTCCACCCCGCAGAGCGTGATGACACAACTCAACCAGCTAGAGGTTCGTCATGACTAAAAACATCGATCTGACGATCACCCCGGATTACCTCAATCCATTTGCCTCGCCGGACAATCCCAAGCTAAGCCCCGAGCTGGTGGAATACCTGTCAGATAGCGCCTGGTATCACCCAGCGCTGAGTCTGCAGATCCGCTGCCCGGAAGAGGAGCGAGAACGCCTGCAGCAAGCCATCAGAAATACCTTTGCACAAAAGAGCGAACAGCTCAGAGGGGATATCCGCACGCAGCGGCTGGTAGCGCTGACACTCCTGGGCTTGGCGCTAGCCTTGGTGCTCGCAGGCACGGCGCTGGGCATTGAAGGCACCATCCCCGTGGGAGTCGTTACCGTCACCGCTTGGATGCTGCTATGGCGCAGCGCAGAGATATTCTTTCTGGATATCCGCAGCGTCAACCGGCAGCTGCGTAAGTACCAGCGTATCGCCAGCGCTTCACAGCAGTTTCGATAGAGGTTGATCGCTCCCACACTACTACTGGGCGTATCTCTTTGCCCCGGCAACACAGATGACAGCACCCAGCGTTACGACGAGCATCACCCAGCTGACTTGCTCGTGCAGAAGCAACGCGGCCAGTCCAAGCCCCATGAACGGCTGAAAGAGTTGCAGTTGACCCACTGCCGCAATGCCGCCCTGGACGAGCCCTTTGTACCAGAACACAAACCCGATCAGCATGCTGAACAGTGAAACGTAGGCGAAGCTGAACCACGCAGGGGCGCTAACCCGGACGAAGGCATCGGGCGCTGGGAGATTGACGATAGTCAGCAGCAGCATGAACGGCAACGCTACCAGCAATGCCCAACTGATCACCTGCCAGCCCCCGAGAGTCCGTGACAGGCGCGCCCCTTCCGCATAGCCCAACCCACAAACAACTACCGCAGCCATCATCAGCAGGTCTCCTATCGCCGACGCATCTCCGCCATTCATCAACGCATAGCCAGCGACCAGCCCAGCACCGATCAACGAGAACAACCAGAACAGTGGCCCAGGTCGCTCGCCGCCGCGCAGAACGGCGAACCCTGCGGTACACAATGGCAGCAGCCCGACAAAAACGATGGAATGGGCAGAAGTGACGTGCTGTAGGGCCAGTGCCGTCAGCAGCGGAAAACCGATAACGACGCCAAGCGCTGTTACAGCCAGTGACGACAGGTCACCGCGCTTGGGTCGCGGCTGGCGTAGCACGATCAAGAAAAGCGCACCCAACAGCGCGGCAATGGTTGCCCTGGCACAGGTCAGAAACGTAGGTTCGAAGGCCGTCACTGCCACGCGGGTGGCCGGCAACGAGCCGGCAAAGATGGCGACGCCTATGAAGCCGTTTATCCATCCGCTTGTTGTTTTTTCCATCGGTGCGTCCTCGATAAGCCAGGGCTCAGTACATCACTGACGGGCTCACCAAGGCCATGTACACTCCACTACAATTCAACCGAACTGTTATGCATATGAATCCAGCACAATTGAGGGTGCGATGAAACGGGACGGAACGCGAATCCGAGCTGTGATGGGGGAGGTCCAGGCCAGGATAGCCTCTCGAAGCTACACACCAGGTGCGAGAATTCCTTCAGTTCGCGCAATGGCTCAGAGCATGCAAGTATCGGTTTCTACCGTCCTGGAGGCTTATGAACGGTTAACCGCAGAAGGTGTACTTAGCGCACGCCCTGGCTCCGGCTTTTACGTGGCTGGGCCAGCTGCGCCATTGGCGCTGACCGAGCTCGGCCCCAAACTTGATCGTGATGTCGACCCGCTTTGGATCTCGCGCCAGTCTCTGGAAACTACCAGTGATGCGTTGAAACCAGGATGCGGGTGGCTGCCCGCATCCTGGCTGTACGAAGCAGGCTTGCGTAAAGCTCTTCGAATGGTTGCGCGTTCTGACACTTTGAAACTGACTGAGTACGCTTCACCGCTTGGGCATCCGCCTCTCAGGCAATTCTTGTCGCGACGACTGGCAGCCGCCGGTATCGAAGCCCCTCTGGAGCAGATCATGCTCACTGAGTCCGGCACTCATGCTATCGACCTGATTTGCCGTTTTCTGCTGCAACCGGGTGACACTGTCCTGGTCGACGATCCCTGTTATTTCAATTTTCACGCATTACTCAAAGCACATAGGGTGAACATCGTCGGAGTCCCCTACACCGCAACGGGTCCAGACATCGAGGCGTTCGGCGCTGCCCTGCGCGAGCACGCGCCGCGGTTGTACATAACGAACTCCGGCATCCACAACCCAACCGGGGCCACCTTGTCACCAGTTACAGCACACAGGCTGCTAAAGCTGGCCGACACCTCCAGCCTGGTAATTGTCGAGGACGACATCTTCGGCGATTTCGAGAATACCCCCGCGCCACGACTGTCTGCCTTCGATGGCCTCGCTCGTGTGATCCAGATCGGTAGTTTTTCCAAGACCATCTCCGCTTCAATCAGATGCGGCTACATCGCTTCGCGCAGGGAGTGGATCGAGAGCCTGGTCGACCTCAAGATTGCGACCACATTCGGGGGTGGGCGCATGGCTGCGGACATCGTTCATCAAGCCATTACCGATAGCGGGTACCGAAAGCACATGGAAGGTGTCCGCTTCAGGTTAGCCCAGGAAATGGGCAAAACAGTAGCGAGGCTTCAGGCGATTGGTATCAAGCCTTGGATGGTTCCCCAGGCAGGCATGTACGTGTGGTGCCAACTCCCTCAGGGTAAGGATGCAGCGACGCTGGCCAGAGCTTGTTTGAAGGACGCAGTGGTGCTCGCGCCCGGAAATGCTTTCAGCCAGTCCATGACTGCGGGAGATTTTCTGCGTTTCAACGTCGCTCAATCTGGCGACAGCAAGATCTACGAAGTGTTGAAACGGGCTCTGAATGCTTAGCCGCGGGACCGATCCAGCGGCGACTCATCCTGTTCTAGCTGCTTTCAAGGCGTGCATGGCATATCCTTACGCCACGCAATCAACTTCGAAGCAGTGAATTGAACGATGGGTTTTGAACAACTAGCAGAGCTACGTGACCGTCTCCGGTCGGAAAAAGAGCAGGTAAAGGCTGAGGGTGGGAAACACCCCAAGCGCAAGCCTTCCCCGCAGGCGAAGCCTCGCGACCTTGATCCGGCAGTGCAAGCGATCTGGCCCTTGCAGAAGCATTTTCCCTTGGCCTTCCCCGTCAATCCGGCGCCCAAGGTGCCGCTCAAGGAGGGGATTTTCAAGGATGCCGAGCAGCACCTCGAACTGCTCGGATTGACCCGCGAACAGCTCAAGCTGGGCATTTCTACTTGGTGCAAGGGAGCTCGATACTGGGCAGCCATGGTGGAGAATGCGCCGCGCCTGGACTTGAATGGGCAACCGTCTGGCATTGTGACCGCCGCTCAGGCGCTGCATGCCAAGCAACAAGCTTCGCGCCAACGTAGCCAGGGCCGACGCAAGCGTGTGAAGTCAGAAGCGAGTGCCCCGGCCTCTACCGCCGATATCACAGCGGAGCAGATCACCGACTGAGACCGGTCGGGCTCTGCCCTGTGCTTTCCCGGCAAACTACGCTGGGGGAGGACCTATTGTCACTTCGTGGGTATGCGCTGTAGCCGTGGGCGCTGGCCTGCCGGCGATGGGCCGCAAAGCGGCCCCAATCGCTTGACTGACCGGCATCAAGGCATACCCCCCGTCAACAGTAATCATCGTTGTACTTAGGTGCCCGAGGGTTGATGAACACATACTCGAGCTCATCAGCAAGCAGCCGGGCTTCGCGCGTGAGCAGTTCCTGGTTTCGATAAACCAGTGAGATATTGAGCGCGGGCACTTGCTCCTCAAGGTTCAGTATCTCCAACCCCTGGTCGGTGCGGTTGACGTAGTCGAGCATGCGAAGCGGCCAATAGCTGATCACATCAGTGGCGCGCGCCAGTTCGCAGAAGATGATCCCGGCGGAGCACTCAAGGATGTTTTCAGGTGGCGCAAGCCGATACTGCTCGAACATCATGCCGATCTGAGAACTTTCCAGCGGCTCCTGCAACAGCCAGCGTTGTTCGCGTAGCTGCTCAAGACAGCGTACCTTGCGCAGCGGGTGGCCTTTGCGCACAGCCAGCGCGGTGGGTTGATTGTACAGCTCGGTCCATTGAAACCCATCGCCGTAGCGGCTTGCCGGCTGGCATGACAATGCCAGGTCCACCTGCCCTTCACGCAGGCTTTCCATCAGTTTTGAGGGGCGCATCTCGTGAATGCGCAGGCGCACCAGTGGGTAGCGCTCGCTGTACTGATTTATGGCTGCGATCACCTGCGCCCTGGGTGTCGCCGGTGACAGGCCGATCGAAACCCGGCCATGGGTTTGGCCCTTGAGCGCCGCAATCTCTTCACGGGCGCGGCTGGCCTCTTCAAGCATCAGGCGCGCCCTGCGCACCAGGCGTTCGCCGTACTCGGTGGTGGTGATGCCGCGGTTGGAGCGTACCAGCAGCGGCACCCCCAGGGACGTCTCTAGTTCCTTGATGGTCCTGGAGAGCGCGGGCTGGGAAAGATGCAGCAAGCGTGCGGTTTCCTGAAAGCTGCCGCTCTCGCAGATGGTGACCAACACTTTCAGTTGATGGAGCTTCATAGGCTATGCACATCGGCTAGGTGGAGCAGCGTTGGCGTCCTGCCGGCCGCCCGCTGCCCGGGGCTTTCAGGACTCGCGTGAGAGTGCTTGTGAACGGGAATGTGCGGCCTGCACGGCGGCGTCGACCAACCGACGCAAGCCGTCATTGTGTTCAAACGAGGCGATCGCCGCCGCCGTGGTGCCATTGGGCGAGGTGACTGCGGTGCGCAACTCTACAAAGTCTGCGCCTGGCTGGGTTTGCAGCGCCGCGGCACCCAGCGCTGTCTGCGCTGCCAGGGTCTTTGCCAGTTCCGGGCTCAGGCCAAGTGCTACACCTGCTGTGGCGAGGGCTTCGCTGAAAAGGTGGTAGTAGGCAGGGCCGCTGCCGGACAACGCAGTCACGGCATCCAGCAGGCCCTCGTGCTCCACCCAGCTGGCGCTACCGACGGCTTCGAACAGCCGAGTCACCCGCTCGCGCAGGTTTGCATCCAGGTCAGGGGTGGCGAACAGGCCGGTGCAGCCCGCGTTGACCAGTACCGGCGTGTTGGGCATCGCGCGTACCACCGGGCAGCTGTGACCCAGTGCCAGGCTGAGCTTGTCATGGGGTACACCTGCTGCGACAGAAATCACCACGGCGTGCTCGCGTACTGCGCGGGGTAGGGCGGCCAGTACCTCGCACGCGTAGTTCGGCTTGACCGCCACCACGATAATGTCAAAAGGCAGTGCAGGCAGGGCTTCGACGTTGCTGTAGAGGGTGACTTGGCTGGCTGTTTGCAGATAGGGGTCAACGGCGCTGACATGGCTGACCAGGCCGGCCTTGAGCCAGGCTTGGCCAATGGCGCTGCCCATGCGGCCGTAGCCCAGGAAAAGTGCGTTCATGGTTGTTCCTCGTGGTGGTGCGAAAGTGCGCAGCGCAAGGATGCGCTGCGCCGGTTCCGATCGTGGGCCTAGCAGATGGTCATGAGATTGGCGTTACCACCGGCCGCAGCTGTGTTGACGCTAAGGGCATGCTCGATCAGCAGGCGTTCCAGTGGAATGTCAGTGTCTCCCCGCCCCAGGCCGTGCACGCCGACGATGGCGCCGCGGCGCCGTGCAGACAGCTGGCTGACGTGGCGCAATTGATCGCTATCGCCATGGTGCAGAATCGCGTCGAAATGGGCGTCCGGGTCGGTCCAGTCGCTGATGCTGTCGATGCGCGCTTGCACCGATGCTGGCAGTTCTGCGCGTAGGGCCTGATGGCTATCGAGCCATAGCGCGCGGCTGCCGACCGCCAGGCTGGCGGCGAGTTGGGCGAGCAGGTCCAGGCGGTTTTCGGCCAGGTTCAGCACCACCTCCCGCGGCAGCAGGGTGTAGCTGTTGCGCTCACCGGTGGGGCCGGCGAGCAGGTGAGTGGTGTAGCTTTGCGACTGCTCCAGATAGCGGGCGAACAGGTTGGCGATTTCCGGTTCTTTCTGCTCGGCCCAAGCGGCAAAGGCCGTGCGCGCATTTTCCAGGTCTGTGGGGGCTGCAACCGCATGCCCATCGCCGTCAGCCAGGGCCTGCGCCACGGCATCGTGCGGGCGGGTGGCGAGCAGGCGATACAGGTACAGCGGGCCACCTGCCTTCGGGCCGGTGCCGGACAGCCCTTCACCGCCGAACGGCTGTACGCCGACCACGGCCCCGACGATGTTGCGGTTGACGTAGAGGTTGCCCACGCGGGCGGTATCGACCACCTGGGCGATGGTCTCGTCGATGCGGGTATGCACGCCAAGGGTCAGCCCGTAACCGCTGGCGTTGATCTGCTCCAAGAGTTGGTTGAGCTGGCTGCGCTCGTAGCGCACCACATGCAGCACGGGGCCGAAGATCTCCCGTTCCAGTTCGTCGAGACTGTCCAGTTCGATCAGGGTCGGCAGCACGAACGTTCCCCGTTGCAGCACCTGGCCGTCGGCCCGGGCAGCCTGGAAGACGGTACGGCCTTTACGGCGCATGTGCTCGATGTGGTTGACGATGTTGTCCCGGGCTTCGCGGTCGATCACCGGGCCTATGTCGGTATCCAGGCGCTCTGGCGAACCGACGCGGTATTCAGCCATCGCGCCACGCAGCATCTGGCAGACGTGGTCGGCCACGTCTGCCTGCACACACAGCACCCGCAGCGCTGAACAGCGCTGGCCGGCGCTATCGAACGCAGAGCTGATGACATCCACGACCACCTGTTCGGCCAGTGCCGAGGAGTCGACAATCATGGCGTTCATGCCGCCTGTTTCGGCGATCAGCGGCAGCGTCTGGCCCTGGCCATCCAGGCGGCCGGCAAGGTTGCGGCTGAGGATGCCGGCGACCTCGGTGGAGCCGGTGAACATTACCCCCCTGATTCTGCTGTCACCGACCAGGCTCGCCCCAACGGTCTCGCCCCGGCCTGGCAGCAGTTGCACGACGCCGGTCGGCACGCCGGCTTCATGGAGGATGCGCACGGCCTGGGCCGCGATCAGCGGCGTCTGCTCGGCAGGTTTGGCCAGCACTGTGTTGCCAGCGGCCAGGGCGGCGGCGACTTGGCCACTGAATATCGCCAGCGGGAAGTTCCAAGGGCTGATGCACACCACAGGGCCCAGTGGGCGATGGCTGTCGTTGCTGAAGCTGCCAGCCTGGGCACCGTAGTAGCGCAGGAAATCGACCGCTTCACGGACTTCGGCGATCGCATTGCTGAAGGTCTTGCCAGACTCGCGTACCAGCAGGCCCATCAGTTGCTGCATCTCGCTTTCCATCAGGTCGGCGGCGCGCTCCAGAATGGCCGCGCGCTCGGCGGGCAGGGTCGACTGCCAGATCGGGCCGCTGGCCTGGGCGCACAGAATGGCGTTTTGCACATCGCTTTCGTTGGCTTCGTACACCTGACCGATCAGGTCGCGATGATCCGCCGGGTTGCGCACGGCGGTGACGGTGCGCGGGTGGCTGCAATCGTTGCTTGACGTTGGCCCGGCAGTGTAGGGCTGGTTGGCGCTGGCGAGCAGCGCCGAGGACAATGAGCCAAGCCGGTGCTCATTGGACAAGTCAAGGCCGCCGGAGTTGAGGCGGGTGGTGCCATACAGGTTGCGCGGAAGCGGGATGCGCGGGTGCGGCAGGCCTAGCGCGCCTTCCTGACCGGCCATCTTCTCTACCTGCAGCACCGGGTCTTCGACCAGCTCATCAAGGCTAATGGAGCGATCGGCGATACGGTTGACGAACGAGGTGTTGGCGCCGTTTTCCAGCAGGCGGCGCACCAGGTAGGCCAGCAGGGTCTCGTGGCTGCCGACCGGTGCATAGATGCGGCACGGGCGGTTCAGCTTGCCATCGGCCACTTTGCCCACCACCTGCTCGTACAGTGGCTCGCCCATGCCATGCAGGCACTGGAATTCGTATTGACCCGGGTAGTAGTTTTGCCCGGCGATATGGTAAATGGCCGCCAGTGAGTGAGCATTATGGGTGGCGAACTGCGGGTAGATGGCCTCCGGTACCGACAGTAGCTTACGGGCGCAGGCAATGTAGGACAGGTCGGTGTAAACCTTGCGGGTGTAGACCGGGTAGCCTTCCAGGCCGTCGATCTGGGCGCGCTTGATCTCGCTGTCCCAATAGGCGCCCTTGACCAGGCGGATCATCAGGCGGTGGCGGCTGCGCTTGGCCAGGTCGATGACGTAGTCGATCACGTACGGGCAGCGCTTCTGGTAGGCCTGGATGACGAAGCCAATGCCGTTCCAACCGGCCAGTGATGGCTCGAAGCACAGGCGCTCGAGCAGGTCGAGCGACAGCTCCAGGCGGTCGGCTTCTTCAGCGTCGATGTTCAGGCCGATGTCGTACTGCCTGGCCAGCAGGGTCAGCGACAACAGGCGCGGGTACAGCTCTTCCATCACGCGCTCGTACTGGGCGCGGCTGTACCGCGGGTGCAGCGCCGACAGCTTGATCGAGATGCCCGGGCCTTCATAGATGCCGCGCCCGTGCGAGGCCTTGCCGATGGAATGGATCGCCTGTTCGTATGCGGCAAGGTAGTTCTGCGCGTCATGCTCGGTCAGTGCAGCTTCACCCAGCATGTCGTAGGAGTAGCGGAAGCCTTTTGCTTCACGACGTGCCGCGTTGGCCAAGGCCTCGCCGATGGTTTCACCGGTGACGAACTGCTCGCCCATCAGGCGCATGGACATGTCCACACCCTTGCGAATCAGTGGTTCGCCACTCTTGCTGATGATGCGGTTGAGTGAGGACGACAGGCCCGTCTCATTGTGGGTCGACACCAGTTTGCCGGTGATCAGCAGGCCCCACGAGGCGGCGTTGACGAACATCGACGGGCTCTGCCCCAGGTGCTGGCTCCAATTGCCATTGGCGATCTTGTCGCGGATCAAGGCGTCACGGGTGCCCTTGTCGGGGATGCGCAGCAGGGCCTCGGCCAGGCACATCAATGCCACCCCTTCCTGCGACGACAGCGAGAACTCCTGCAGCAGGCCTTGTACCAGCCCCTGACGGCCGCCGGCGCTTTTCTGGTTACGCAGCTTCTGGGCGATGCTGTAAGCCAACTGGTGAGACGCTTTCGCCATCTCTGCCGGCTGGCGCGCCTGCTCCAGCAGCATCGGTACGGCGTCCGCTTCGGGGCGGCGGTAGGCGGCGGTGATGGCAGCGCGCAGCACCGATTGCGGAAGGACGCTCTCGGCGAAGTCGAGAAATACCTGCAAGGCGCCCTCATCCAGGTGTTCTGCCTGTTCTTCGCCTGCAACAGCGGCCAGGCCAGCCTGCCGAGCGGGCGTCATGCCGCCTTCGATCTGCTCCAGGTAGTTGAAAATGGCCTGTTTGATCATCCAGTGCGGCGTCTGGGCGATTTGTTGTGCAGCCTGTTTGAGTCGCTCGCGAGTGGCGTCGTCAAGCTTTACGCCAAGTGTGGTGGTTGCCATGTTGTTATCACCGGGTAGGTAGTTGGCTAAACGGAACGGTGCGCAGATTAAACCCGGAATCAATAAAGGTGCAACCTAGTGCAACCCAATAGTTCCAATGAACTTTATTGGATGTTTGTTCAATAAAAATAATTATGTGCCGGCCCAAGGCAGCAAACGTTTGGCACGTGCATGGCGCGCACTGCAATGGTGCATTTTGGTCTCATTCACCCATTTTGTTATACCTATAGCAAAATGTGTGGTTGCACCTTGTGCCCGATGAAAACTAGGATCGGTGCTACCCAGTGATACTTGGGTCATTGTGGCCCAACCAAAAAAAATAAGGCATAACACATGAGCAATTCCCTCGCCGAGGCGCAATCGGCCAAGACCCGTCGCCGCGCGTTGGTCGCCAGCCTCACAGGCAGTTCGATCGAGTGGTTCGACTACTTTCTTTACGGAACAGCCGCCGCGCTGGTGTTCAACAAACTGTTCTTTCCTAACTTCGATCCGGTCGTTGGGCTGTTACTGGCTTACTTGTCGTTTTCCCTGACGTTCTTTATTCGGCCTATTGGCGGCGTACTGTTTGCCCATATCGGAGACCGCATCGGGCGCAAGAAAACTCTGGTCATCACGTTGTCGCTGATGGGGGGCGCAACCGTGTTGATCGGCTGCCTGCCTACTTATGAACATATCGGCGTCTGGGCACCGATCCTGTTGATCCTGCTGCGGGTGGTCCAGGGCCTTGGCATTGGAGGCGAGTGGGGTGGGGCGCTGTTGCTGGCCTATGAATACGCACCGGCCAACCGCAAGGGCCTGTTCGGCAGCGTGCCGCAAGTGGGCGTGACCCTCGGCATGCTGCTCGCCACCATGGCCGTGAGCCTGATGGCGATGCTGCCCGAGGAAGACTTCCTGTCCTGGGGCTGGCGTGTGCCCTTCGTGCTGAGCGCCGGCCTGGTGTTCCTCGGCCTGTGGATCCGCCACGGCCTCGACGAAACCCCGGACTTCAAGAAAGCCAAGGCCAGCGGTAACGTTTCGAAAATGCCGGTGGTGGAGACGCTGCGCAATCACTGGCGTGAAGTGCTGATCGCCGCGGGCCTGAAAGTGGTCGAGACGGCGCCGTTCTATATCTTCTCGACCTTCGTGGTCAGCTATGCGGTAAACAACCTCGGCTACCAGAAAGTCTCGGCGTTGAACGCCGTGATGATCGGTGCCCTGGTGGCCTCGCTGCTGATCCCGGTCATGGGCTGGCTGTCTGACCGCATCGGCCGCAAGCGCGTGTACATCGGCGGCATCCTGGCCATTGCGCTGTACATCGTGCCGTATTTCATGCTGCTCGATACCCGCACCCAATGGGGCATCACCGTCGCCACCGTCATCGGCTTCGGCGTGCTCTGGGCGCCGGTAACCGCCGTGCTCGGCACCTTGTCTTCGGAAATATTCTCCACCCGCGTGCGCTACACCGGCATCACCCTGGGCTACCAGCTGGGCGCTGCACTGGCGGGCGGCACGGCACCACTGATCGCAACCTGGCTGTTGTCCGAGTACAAGGGCGACTGGCAGCCGGTGGCCCTGTACATGCTGGCAACCGTAGCCATCTCGCTGGTCGCCATCCTGTCCGTTGGTAAACGTCGCAAAGACGACGAAATTCAAGGCGGCGCTCGCGCTTCCTGAATGCAATGACCGGAGCCTGCGCGCTCCGGGTTCTATCTGTCGCCACTCCGTATCCGTACCCCGGGCCTGCCTTGCCATGGCAGCCCCGCGGGGGCGTGCGTCCTAATAAAAGCAATACACAAGGGAGAGTCGCTTCACATGAAGAGAAAACTATTGAATCTGGCCATTCTTGCGGCCATGGGGAGTTTCGGCGGGCAGGCACTTGCCGCAGGGTTCATCGAAGACAGCACGGCAAAGCTGGAGCTACGCAACTTCTATTTCAACCACGATTTCCGTGACACCGATACCCAGACCCAGGACGAGTGGGGCCAGGCCTTCCTGCTCAACGTGCAGTCCGGTTTCACCCAGGGGCTGGTCGGCTTCGGGGCAGATGCCACCTACACCCTCGGCGTGAAGCTCGATGCACCGGGTGCGCGGTCCATTTTTCCGGCCGACAGCGACGGCGAGGCCGTGGACAACTTCAGCCGCGGTGGCCTGACTGGCAAGGTACGCCTGTCCAAGACCGAGGCCCGCTATGGCATCCTCACGCCGAAGCTGCCCATCCTCTGGTCGAACGACGGCCGCATGCTGCCGCAGCTGTTCGAAGGCGGGCAGATCACTAGCAACGAGATCGACAACCTGACCCTCACTGGCGGCCAGATCGAGCATGTGGTGGGCCGTATGTCGAGCAACTTCACCGGCATGTCGATCGCCGGCGGTAGCCAGGAAAGCAACCATCTGCGTTTTGCCGGGGGCGACTACAAAGGCATCAAGGACCTGACCCTGCAGTATTACTTCGCCAACCTCGAAGATTATTACGACCAGCACTTCCTCGGTGCATTGCACAGCCTGGCACTAGGCCCCGGCGTGCTCAAGACCGACCTGCGCTACTTCCGCACCACCTCTGATGGCAAGAATGCCGACCGTGCTGCAGGCTACCTGGCATCGACCAATGCCAGCGGCAACGATGGCGAACTGGACAACTCGACCTGGAGCGCCAAGTTCACCTACGCCCTGAGCGGCCATGCCCTGACCCTGGGTTACCAGCAGGTGTCGGACGACAGCGTCTTCACCCAGTTGAACCAGGGCGGCCTGGCCAACGAGGGCGCAGGGGGCACCAGTACTTATGTGATCACCGACAGCCTGGTGCAGAACTTCACCTACGCGGGTGAGCGCACCATCCTGGGCGGCTACGCCTACGACTTCGCCGCGCTCGGCGTACCAGGCCTGAACGCCAGCGTCACCTGGCTCAAGGGCGACCAGATCAAGACTGCCGTTGGTTCCGACCGTGAAGAGTGGGAGCGCGACATCGTACTGAGCTATGTGGTGCAAGGCGGGCCATTGAAAGGCGTGGGCGTCGCCTGGCGCAACGGCGTACTGCGCAGCGACGTGCTGGGCGATATCGACCACAACCGCCTGACCGTCAGTTACACCCTGCCTATCTGGTAAGGACTTCGAAGCGATGCAATGAATTTTTCCTCCTCCCGCAACCCTCGGGAGGACCGGAGCGGTGCGTCCGTGATTTGCCACGAGCGACTCAGGGAGCATCGGTGCTTGAGCTGTTTTGCCCCGCTGGCGCAGGGGGCTGCATGACGCAGTGAGCGACGGCGACGCCGTCACGATCATTCCAAGGAGACAGTTATGCCTTTCAAGTTCCGCTCCATGCTTATTTCGACTTCGATGTTATTTACCCTGGCCACGGCCGCGCCGTTCGCGTCTGCCGCTGACGCTGTGCAGATGGGCGCCGTGCTCTCCCTGACGGGCGCCAACGCCACCGTTGGCGAAGACGTGCGCCGCGCCGTGAAGCTGGCTGAAGACAAGGTCAACGCCGACGGTGGTGTGCTCGGCAAGCCATTCCAGGTCATCGTCGAAGATTCCGGCGGCAATCCCACCACCGCCATCAACGCCGCCCGCAAGCTGGTCAGCGTCGACAAGGTGCCGGTGGTGATCGGCGAATACTCGTCGGGTATCAGCATCCCGATGGGCCAGTATCTGGTGAAAGAGGGCGTGGTGCATATCAACATCGCCAGCACCAGCGTGAAGATCCGCGACCTGGGCAGTAGCTCGTTCAACCTGATCGGCCTGGAAGACAAGGGCAACAAGTTTTCTTCCCAGGACGCCTGGGACCTGGGCTTTCGTAACGTCGCCGTTCTGGCACCGAACAATGCCTATGGCCAGGGCGTAGCACACGGTTTTCGCGCCGAGTTCGAAAAGCTCGGCGGCAAGATCGTCAACGAGACGCTCTACACCGCCGGCCAGTCAACCTACCGCCGCGAACTGCAACAGATCGCCCGCAGCAAACCGGACGCATACATCTACACCGCCTATGGGCAGGAGTCTGCGGTCATCAACCGCGAGGCACTGGAGCTGGGGCTGCGTGAACAGCCGTGGTACGCGATCCTGTTGTCCATGAGCCTGTCGGACACGCCGGCCAACATCGCCCAGGGCCAGTTGGGGATGGAGGTTGGGTCGTTCGTTGGCCCGACCGGCAAGGCGTACGCCGATGCCTTCGCCGCCAAATACAAGGAAGGCATGAAAACCTCCTACACCGGCTATGCCTACGACGCTGTGCTGATGGCGGCCAAGGCGATCGAAAAGGCCGGCAGCACCGAGCCGGCCGCAGTACAGGCTGCGCTCAAGGAAGTGGGCAAGGGCTATGACGGCGTGACTGGCACAGTCGCCTTCGACGACGGCCGCCAGCGGCTCGACCCGCCCTACGCCAAGCTCAAGTATGACGGCGGCAAAGTCGTACCTCGATAAGTACGCGATACGCCCGCCCGGTTCGCCGGGCGGGCTTGTGCCTGCTCTTGCGGAGTGTTTTCCATGTTGCAGTTCCTGATCGATACCTTGCTGCGGGCAACCGACCTGGCGCTGATCGCCTTCGGCCTCAGCCTGGTGTATGGCCTGGTCAAGTTTCCCAATATCGCCCACGTACAGTACGCCATGCTTGGTGCGTACCTGACCTATGGCCTGGATGCCGCCGGCGTGCCCTTGCCGCTGGCCTTGCTGTTTGCTGCACTGCTGGTCGGTGTCCTGACCCTGGTGCTGCAGCGCCTGGTGTTTCAGCGCCTGCTCAAAAGTGGCCCGGCCATCGCCATGATCGGCTCGCTGGCCATCGCCATGCTGCTGGTCGCCGCGCTCCAGGGCAGCGCGGGTACCTTCCCGCGGATGTTCGAGCTACCCCTGAAGGCGCCGATCCTGTTGGGCGATGCGCGCATCACCCACACCCAGCTGTACTTCTTCGCCACCACCCTCGTTCTGCTGGCAGCGTTCACCGTGGCACTGTTCCATACCCGTCTGGGGCGTGCCATGCGCGCGCTGGCCGGCAACCCGGCACTGGCCAACGCCAGCGGCCTGCACGCTGCCCGGATCACCCTGATGGTGACCTTCGCCAGTGGTGCCATCGCAGGTCTTGGCGGCGGCCTGCTGGCATTGTCCACCGGTGCCCACATCAACCTGGGGCATGACCTGCTCCTGCCGGTGTTCGCTGCGGCCATCCTCGGTGGCCTTGGCAACCCCATGGGTGCGGTCGCCGGCGCCTTGTTGATCGCCTTCACCGAAACCCTGGTCACCAACCTGAACTTCGGTTGGCTGGTGGGCCGGGAAATGGCCTTCCTGCCGGTGTCCTACATCAGCGGCGCTGCGTTCCTGATCCTGCTACTGGCATTGCTGTTCAAGCCCTACGGCCTGTTCGACCGGGAGGTGCGCCGTGTTTGATTTCCTTGTTTCCGCGCTCACCTTCGCCAGCCTCTATGGCCTGATGGCACTGGGGCTCAACCTGCAGGCCGGCTATGGCGGCCTGCTCAATTTCGGGCACATCGCCTTCGCCGGCCTGGGCGCCTACGCCACCGGCATCGCGGTCCAGGCTGGCTATTCGCCATGGCTCGGCATGGCCTTTGGTGTGCTTCTGGCCATGGGTCTGGGCGGGTGCGTGGCCCGCCTGGGGCGCAAGCTGGCTTCGGACTACTGGGGTATCGCCACCCTGGCAATTGCCGAAATCCTGCGCGTGGTGGCGACCAACGAGGGCTGGCTTACCGGTGGGGCGCAAGGCATCGGCGCGATCCCTACGCTGTTCGACGGTGTGGGCTTTCTGGTGATGATGCTGGTGCTGCTGGGGATCGCCACGCTGCTCTGCCAGCGGCTTGCCGATGGCCGTTTCGGCCGTGCCCTGCGGCTGATGCGCGAGGAACCGCAACTGGCCGCCTGCATGGGGTATGACCTGACCTCGCTGAAGTCGCGGGCGATCATGGCCAGCGCTGCGCTAACCGCCATCGCCGGTTCGCTGTACGCCCACTTCATGAGTTATGTCGGCCCTGACTACCTGCTCGCCTCCGAGACCTTCCTGCTCTGGACCATGTTGATGATCGGTGGCCTGGGCAACCTGCGCGGCGTGCTGCTGGGGGTGTTGTTGGTACAGGCCGCCTACAGCCTGGTGCCTTTCGCCAAGGATTACCTGGGCTTTGATTCCGACCTTGCCGGCGCCCTGCGCCTGGGCCTGATCGGCGCGATCCTGCTGGCCTGCCTGATGTGGCGCAGCGAAGGTCTGATCCCTGAAAAAGTAAGGAAGATCGCATGAGTGCTTCGCGCGAATACCTGCTCAATGTGCAATCGGTAGCCAAGGCCTTTGGCGGCAACCAGGTGCTGCGTGACGTGAGCTTCAACGTGCAGCGCGGCGAAATCGTCGGCCTGCTTGGGCCCAACGGCTCCGGCAAAAGCACCTTGCTCAACTGCATCACGGGTTTTGAAGCGGTGGATGGCGGCGCCATTGCGCTGGGAGCACGGCGTATCGAGCGGTTGCAGGCCCACCGTATCGTCCGCCACGGCATTGCCCGGACTTTCCAGCTGCCTTCCATGCCCACCAAGATGTCGGTCATCGAGGTGGCGATGGCAGCCTGCACCCGCCAGCACGGTGTGTTCGCCACGCTGCTCGGCCTACCGGCGCTGCGCCGGGCGGAGGAGCAGGCGCGGGCCAAGGCCGAGCGGCTGATCGATGAGTTGCTGCTCAGCCCTGTGCGCGACCTGCCGGCTTCGGCGCTGTCGGGTGGGCAGAAGAAACTGCTGGGCATTGTCTGTGCCTTGATGGGCGAGCCTGAGCTGGTGCTGCTCGACGAGCCTACCGCCGGGGTGCACCCCAACCTGCGCCGTGACTTGGTGGAAGCGCTCAAGCGCCTCAATGCCCAGGGCATGACGCTGGTGATCGTCGAGCATGACATGCACTTCATCCGCGACGCCTGCAGCCGCTGCGTGGTGCTGGACCGCGGCGAGATCGTCGCCAGTTGCAGGCCGGACAAGCTGGCCTCCAACGCGCGGGTGATCCAGGCCTACCTGGGTGGCCGTCATAGCCCGCAAGCCATCGAGGAGAACGCGCCATGATTGAAGTGAAGGACGTCGTCGCCGGCTACACCGCCGAGGTGGACATCCTGCGCGGCATGACTTTGCATGCCGAACAGAAGGAAATCGTTACCTTGTTGGGCCCCAATGGTTGCGGCAAGAGCACCTTGCTCAAGACCATCGCCGGTTACCTGCTGCCGCGCAAGGGGCAGGTCCTGCTGCAGGGGCAGGACGTGTCGCGGGTACCGGTGCACGAGAAGATCCGCCGCTGCCGGCTTGGCTTCGTGCCGCAGACCGACAACGTGTTCGCCAGCCTGAGCATCCGCGAAAACCTCCACGTGGGCGGGCACTACCAGCGCCCCCAGGACAACCAGCGACGTATCGATGAACTGTGCTCGGCCTACCCGATCCTGGCAAAGAAGTTCAACGCACCCGCGGCGTCCATGTCCGGTGGTGAGCGGCAGATCCTTGCCCTGGCCCGGGCGCTGATGCCCAGGCCCAGCCTGCTGCTGCTCGATGAACCCTCGGCGGGCCTGTCGCCCAAAGTGCTGCTGGAAGTGTTCGAAGCCATCCAGCAGGTCCGCGACCAGGAAGGCGTGACCATCCTGATGGTGGAGCAGAACGCGATGGAGGCGCTGCGCATCTCCGACCGCGCCTATGTGCTGTCGATGGGCAGTGTGGCGTTGACCGGCAATGCTCGGGAGCTGATGTACGACCCGCAAGTCAGCGAACTGTACCTGGGAGGGCGGGTCGCCTGAGACTCTGCCTGCATTCGCGTCCTCGCGCTCCTGGGGCCGCGAATGGCGTAGAGCGTGTTTGGCCGCGCAGGGTTTACTGCGCGGCCCTTTTAGAGCCTTGATGATGAAATTCAGCCACAAGATTCTGTTGGCCGCTGCCCTGGTCGTGGTCAGCGCCTTCGCTTCGTTCACCCTGTACAACTACATCTGGCAAAAGCGCCTGCTGGCCCGAGAGCTGCAAAGCCAGCTGCGCGAGGTTGGCGCCCTGGCCGCCGACAGCGTTCACAACTGGCTTGGCGGGCGAGTGCTGCTGGTGGAAAGCCTGGCACAGCGCTTGGCCGCCGATACCCGCGAAGCCGCCGTCGAGCAGGCCTTCGGCCAGGATGTGCTGAAAAACACCTTCAACATGGTGTACCTGGCGCGCGCCGATGGCAGTTTCAGCATTCGCCCGCAGCAAGATATGCCCGCCGGTTATGATGCTCGCCAGCGCGATTGGTACCAGCGTGTGCAGGCGCGCAACGACAGCGTCCTCACCGAGCCTTATGTCAATGCCGCTACCCAGGAAATGATCATGGCCGCCGCTGCCCCGGTGGTGCGTGCCGGCGAATTGCTTGGGGCGGTGGGCGCGGGAATGCCGATCGATACGCTGGTCCAGATCATCGGCAGCGTCGACCTGCAGGGCAAAGGCTATGCCTATCTGGTCAATGGCGCTGGAAAGATCCTGGTGCATCCCCAGACTGACCTGATCAACCGTCGTCTCAACGAACTGGACCCGGCGCAACCCCTGAAAGTCAGTCGTGACCTGCAAGAGCACGAGGTGAATGGCCAGGTTCGCATCGATACCTTCGTCCCGGTACCGGGGCTGCCGGGTGCTGACTGGTATGTCGGGCTTTCGGTGGATCGTGACCTTGCTTACCAGCAACTGCGCGACTTCAGTGGTTCGGCGTTGATCGCCATGCTGGTGTCAGTGCTGCTGGTGATGCTCGCCCTTGGTGTGCTGCTGCGTTTGCTGCTAAAGCCGCTGCTGCGCATGATCGTCGCCATGCAGGATATCGCCGCCGGTGAAGGCGACCTTACCCAGCGCCTGCCTGCCACCGGCCGGGACGAGCTGGCCCAGTTGGCCCAGGCGTTCAACCTTTTCGTCGAGCGCATGCAGCGCACCATCGGGCTGGTCGCCAATGGCAGTGTCGGCGTCGATGAAGGTGCGCGCAGCGTGGTCCAGGCCAGCCAGGCTACCCTGCGCCAGTCAAGCGAACTGGTGCAGCGCAGCGACACGGTTGCCGCTGCCATCGAGCAATTGGGTGCCGCCGCCCAGGAAATCGCCGGCAACGCCGCCAATGTTTCGGTGCAAAGTGCTGCGGCGCGCAACCAGGCCGAGCAGGGCCAGCGTATTCTCAGCGATGGTTCCACGGCACTTGGTGCGCTCGCGGCGCAAGTTGAAACCGCCCGCGCGAGCATGGAGCAATTGGGCGGCCAGACCGAAGCCATCGGCCGCATCCTCGAAGTGATTCACAGCATCGCCCAACAAACCAATTTGCTGGCGCTCAACGCAGCCATTGAAGCTGCGCGAGCAGGGGAGTCTGGCCGAGGTTTCGCGGTGGTGGCGGACGAGGTGCGTCAACTGGCACATCGCAGCCAAAGGTCGGCCCAGGAGATCCATGCCATGATCGAATCGCTGCAGGTCGGCGCCCAAGCGTCGATCGCCTCGATGGTAGCCAGCCACCAGCACGCCGAGCGCAGCGTTCACGTCATCGCTCAGGCCTGCGAGGGTATTGATGCAGTGATTGGGCGTCTGGCCGATATCGATGACATGAACCAGTCCGTCGCTGCCGCCACGGATCAGCAACGTGCGGTGGTCGAGTCGATCGGTCGCGAAGTGGGCGAAATCGTCACGCTCAATCAGCATGTGCAGGCGGGTCAAGAGCAGACGTTGGGAGTGTGTGAAAAGCTGGATGGGCGTTCGCGGGAGTTGCGTCGATTGGTGGCGAGCTTCTGTATCGAGAAATAGTCCAGAGGCTTGTGTGGTCGTTGGGATGTTGACCTGCGGTTTGCGGTGCTGCGCGAGTCGAGCGCCGGTGCGGCGCTCGATCTCAAGGGTGCGCAAGAAATTGGCCTTTCAGGCGACCATCACCCCAGCGCCGGTGTCCGTGGCGGGATCATGCGGCGTGAGCCGGTCGCTTCGAAGGCTGCCGCAAAACTCAACAGCGCATTGTCACTGTAGGCACGCCCGGCGAAGGTCAGCCCCACCGGCATGCCGATGTCAGCCATCACGCCCATTGGCACGGTGACGGTCGGTACGCCCAGGTGGCGGATGGCGAGGTTGCCGTTGGCTACCCAGATGCCGTTGCTCCATGCGATGTCCGCCGAGGCCGGGTTCACGTCGGCATCGGCCGGGCCAACGTCGGCCACGGTCGGGAACAGCACCGCATCGAGGCCTTGGGCGTCCATCCAGTCTTCCAGGTCCAGCTTGCGGGTCTTTTCCAGCCCGCGCAGGCCGTCGGGCAGGGTTTCGATCTGGTCCCAGCGCTTCAGGCCGCGTTTGGCCATGTTGACGTACTCGTCCATGCCGGCAGCCAGATCGTCCTCACGGTTGGGCAGGGTGCCTGGGTCGTGGGGGAAGATTTGCGGGCCGTCGACATCGGCCAGGCGGTTGAGCTTGGGGTCGTTGTTGGCACGCAGGAAGTCGTCGAAGCCCCAGCCGGACAGTTCCCACAGCTCGTCATGCAGGAACGCCTTGCTGACGATACCGCGGTTGTAAACGGTCGGTGCGCCGGGCCGATCGCCTTCGCAGTTGGAGACCAGTGGGAAGTCCACTTCAACCACTTCAGCGCCCGCTGCTTCCAAGGCCTGGCGTGCCTGTTGCCACAGGTCGATGACCGTGGCTCGGGTGTTGATGCGCTGGCCGGTCGGGCCACCGATGCCAGGTTTCTCGGACGTACCGGCCTCGGGGTCGGCGTTGATGTACATGCGCGGTACGCCGAAACGCTTGCCCTTGAGCGCGCTGGCGTCAACCGCCAGGTCCAGGTAGGACGCCGGGCGTACCGAAGAGGCGGCCGGGATTGGCACCCAAGGTTGCAGGCGCCAGAGGTCGCCACGCTTGTCGGCATCGTCGGCAACCACCACATCCAGCACTTCCAGCAGGTCGGCCATGGTGCGGGCGTAGGGCACTACCACGTCCATGGTCGGTGTCAGCGGCCAGTTGCCGCGTACCGAAATGACCCCGCGCGATGGGGTGTAGGCGCACAGGCCGTTGTTAGAGGCCGGGCCACGGCCACTGGACCAGGTTTCCTCGGCCAGGCCGAAGGCGCTGAAGCTGGCAGCGGTGGCGGTGCCGGCACCGTTGGATGAGCCGGAGGCGAACGGTGCGGTCAGGTAGTCGGCGTTGTACGGGCTTTCGGCACGGCCGTAGACGCCGCGCTGCATGCCACCGTTGGCCATGGGCGGCATGTTGGTCTTGCCCAGGCAGATGGCGCCGCCGGCGCGCAGGCGCTCGACGGTGAACGCGTCGCGCTGGGCCACCAGGTCTTTGAACGCCGGGCTGCCGGATGCAGCGGTCAGGCCCTTGACCAGGTAGCTGTCCTTGGCGGTGTAAGGGATGCCATCGAGCGGGCCGAGCAGTTCGCCACGGGCGCGGCGCGCGTCGGAAGCCTCGGCCTCCTTGAGCGCCTCTGGATTGCGGACTACCACCGCGTTCAGCGCGGTGGGGGTATCGGCTCCATCGTAGGCGTCGATGCGCGCCAGGTAGGCCTTGACCAGCTCGACCGCCGTCGTGCGGCCCTTTTCGAGCGCGTCGCGCAGCTCGGCAATGGAAACCTCGGTTACCTCGATCATGCTTTCACCAAAATTTGTGCAGGTGGGGGCTTTTGCGAGGAGTGTACAAGAAGGGCTGGGCGGAAGCAGGTTTGCGCGGGGGCAAATGGATTTTTGCAGCGGGGCATTGTCGGGCCCTGCGGCTGCCGGCTTGCTGGGCAAAGGGCCGCTTGGCGGCCCATACGCGCTTAATCCAGATCTGCCGCCCAATGGCGCTCGGGCACCTGGCTGGCTTCATCTCCCCAGGTGCGGTTGACCCGGGTGCCCCGCTGCACGGCCGGCCGCTGCGCGATCGCCTCGGCCCAGCGTTGCACCTGCGGGTATTCATGCACGGCAAGGAACTCTGCTGCGCCATACAGGTTGCCGCGTACCAGTTGGCCATACCACGGCCACACGGCGATATCGGCAATGCTGTACTCATCGCCACCCAGGTAGCGGCTTTGCGCAAGGCGCCGCTCAAGCACATCCAGCTGGCGCTTGGCTTCCATGGTGAACCGGTTGATGGCGTATTCGAACTTTTCCGGGGCATACACGTAGAAGTGGCCAAAGCCCCCACCCAGATAAGGCGCCGAACCCATCTGCCAGAACAGCCAGTTCAGGGTTTCGGTACGCGCGGCCGCACCGGTGGGCAGGAAGGCTGCGAATTTCTCGGCCAGGTACAGCAGGATCGAACCCGATTCGAATACCCGAACCGGTGGCTCGACGCTGCGATCGAGCAGGGCGGGGATCTTCGAGTTGGGGTTGACCTCAACGAACCCGCTGGAGAATTGGTCGCCTTCGCCGATGCGGATCAACCAGGCGTCGTACTCGGCGCCGCTGTGGCCCAGGGCCAGCAGTTCTTCAAGAAGGATGGTGACTTTCACGCCGTTGGGGGTTGCCAGCGAGTACAGCTGCAACGGGTGCTTGCCAACAGGCAGCGCCTTGTCGTGGGTAGGGCCGGCGATCGGGCGGTTGATACTGGCGAACTGGCCGCCAGAGGCTGACTCATTGCGCCAGACCTTGGGCGGAACATAGGGGGACTTGCTCATGCAGGGGCTCCTTGAGTGGCGCAGACGGTCACATACAGGCGTTGACCCGCATCTATGCCACGGGTTCGCAGAAAAGTGCAAATCCGGTGGCGCCGGCCAGGGTATCAACGCGTTTAGCGGCCACGCCGCCGCGACACGCGCGCCTCGATGTTCTTGCGGCCAATCAGCAGCGGCGGTTTTTCCACTACCGGCTCGTCGGCCAGCCATTTGTACATCACCAGGCAGTCCACCAGGCCCAGGCGGGCGTGGCGGTAAGCCTTGGGCAAGCGGCCGACGGTCTCGAAGCCCAGTTTGTGCCATAGCGCCACGGCCACTTCATTGCTGGCCACCACCGAGTTGAACTGCAGCGCCAGGAAGCCTTCCTGACGCGCCAGTTTCTGTGAGTGTTCGCACATCAGCCTGGCCACGCCGCGACCACGGGCGGCTTCGGCGACCATGTAGCCGCAATTGCCAACATGGGCACCGGGGCCGGCGGCATTGGCCTTGAGGTAGTATGCCCCCAGCAACTCACCGTCCTGCTCGGCCACCAGCGTGTGCAAAGGCAGCTCCAGCCATAGCTGGCGTGCCTGTTCGAAGCTCAGGGCAGGGTCGTAGGCGTAGGTTTCGCGGGCCTGGACAACGGCCTGGAAGGTGGGCCAGAAACGCTCGAAGTCCTCGGGCGTCATGGGGCGGATGTGGATCATGGCGGCAAAAGGCTCCCGGCCTGCTCAGATATAGATGAAGGCCAGCACCAAGGCCGCCACCACCAGCCACTTCTCCAGGTAGTAGCGCATGCGGTTGCGTTTTTTCAGTGCCTTGCCCCGTTCACGAATCTTGTAGATCCGGGTGAACAGGCGGTTGATGCCGCCAGTCTTGTCATTGGCATTGTTCGGCGCTGCCGCGGCAGCCATCACATTGCGGCTGAACCAGCGGTTGAACGCAGTCGCCCAGCGGTATTTCAGCGGGCGCTCGATGTCGCAGAACAGAATGATCCGGTTGTGCTCGGTGGTGTTGGCGGCGTAGTGGATGTAGGTCTCGTCGAACACCACGGCTTCGCCGTCACGCCAGGAATACTTCTCGCCATCCACATCGATGTAGCAGCCATCGTCGTTCGGTGTGTCAAGGCCCAGGTGGTAGCGATAGGAGCCGGCATAAGGGTCGCGGTGGCGCACTAGCTTGGCGCCCGGCGGCAGGGTCGCGAACATGGCTGCCTTGACCGTGCCGATGCCCTGCAGCAATTCGGTGGTGCGCGGGCACAGGTTCATCGCAGACGGGTGGCTTTCGCCGTACCATTTCAGGTAGAAGCGCTTCCAGCCGGTCTTGAAGAAGGAGTTGAAGCCAACGTCGTCGTAATTATCGGACTTCTTGATCTCGCCCACATGCAGCAACTGCTGGGCCTCCTGGCGGATTTCCTGCCAGTGGTCCTTGAGCGGCTGCAGCTCGGGGAACGCTTCTACCGGCAGATAGGGTTTGGCCGGGTGCCTGGAGAACAGGTAAAGGAAGCTGTTGACCGGGGCCAGGAAACTGGAGTGGTCACCCAATTGGCGGGTGAGCTTGTGGCGTACCCGACCGCGCAGATGAACATAGGCGATCGAGAGGGCAAAGATCAGTACGAGTGCAATTTTCATGGACGATTACTTGTCGAAAAATGGCCATGCGCCATGGCATAAGCCCGCCAGCATAAACAATCATGGGGGGAGTTTGTACAGATAGTTTGTACCGAGGTTGGCGAGATTTGCGGCCGACCAAGGTGTAATGGCCGCAGTTTGCGCAAACGTTTAAGGTAAAGGAGCACGCATGGTTCAGGACCCGCGCCGCAGTGGCGCCCCCTTCAAACGGCTGTTTTTCGCCCTGCCGGTAACCGACGCCCAGCAGCGTGCGATAGGCCAGTGGCGGCGTGGCCTCCAGCTGCGTAGTGGCAAACCGGTGCCCAGTGCGAACTTCCACCTGACCCTGATGTTTCTAGGCGATGTGGATGCAGCGCAGGTACCGGCGATTTGCGCTGCGGTGGACAACCTGGCGCGCCCTGATGCACCCCTGCGCCTGCTGCTCGATCAGCTCAAGGTCTGGCCGCGGGCAAACGTGCTGGTGCTCGAGCCGCAGCAGGCCCCGGCTGCGCTGCGCCAGCTGGCCTATGGGCTGCAGCAGGCACTGCTGCCCATGGGCTTTGCCGAGCAGGCCCATGATTACCGGCCACACCTGACCCTGTCACGGGACTTTCGCGGCCAGGCGCCCGAGGCCAGCGTGGCGCCCGACTTCTTCATCGTCGCCCGGTACTTCGCGCTCTACGAGTCGCGCAAAGGCCAGTACCTGCCGCTGGCGCAGTGGCCGTTGACAGCGTGAAGCGGGTTCAGCGCGTATCGATGTCTTGGTCGACGGCCTTGGCTGGGCCCGCTTGTCGCCCGTACAGTCAGGCAGGCAAACTCTGATAGGCCTGCTCATCCCCCGGGCTACGGGCAAACTGGCGTTTGTACTCGCGGCTGAACTGTGAGGTGCTCTGATAGCCCACCCGGTGCGCCGCCTGCGCCACGCCCAGCCCTTCGCCGATCAGCATCTGTTGCGCCTTGAGCAGCCGCAGGCGCTTGAGGTACTGCATCGGCGCCATGTCGGTGCAGCGCTTGAAGTGCTCGTGGAAGGTCGACACGCTCATGTTCGCCCGCGCAGCCAATGCCTCGACGCTCAGCGGCTCGGTGTAGTGTTCACGCAGGTGAGCGAGGGCGGCGCCGATGCGCGCGAAGTGCCCCTGCTGCTCGACCAGCGCCCGCAACACCCCGGCCTGGGGCCCACGCAGTGCGGTGTACAGAACCTCGCGCACCCGCGCCGGCCCGAGCACCTTGGCGTCTATCGGGTCCTGCAGGCAGCGTAACAGCCGCTCGACGCATTCGCGCATGGGCACATCCAGCGCTGCCGAGGTCATCGACTGCGGTGTCTGCGCCTGCACTGCGGGGTCAGGCGCCAACGCCATGCTCTGTACCAGTTCACCCAGCACGCCACGGTCGATGTCCACAGCCACGCCCAGCAACGGCGCTTCGGCGGTGGCGAAGGTTTCGCACATGAACGGCACCGACAGCGCCTGCACCAGGTAATGCCCGGCGCCGTACTCTAGGGTGCGCGGGCCAAGGCGCGCCAGCTTGCTGCCCTGGGCCAGGATCATCAGGCTGGGCTCGTAGATCTGCGGGCTGCTGGCCACGTAATGGTCCCAGCTCAAAACCTGGACCTGTGGCAGATGAGTGGGCACGAAGCCCGGGCGTGTGGCCAGGCTGCGGATCAGGGCGCACAGCGTGGCGTTGGCGTCGACGTGGCGGGTCAGTTGCATGATGGACCATGGGCAGAGAATCAGACACTTGCATCATCTCAGATTTGAGGCTTGGCGCCAGGTGGCTCTGGCCAGGTTCGGAGAATCAGGCATTCACCTCGGAGGATCTGCTGTGGCCGGGGAGGGCGAGGATGCGGAAAATGTATCGACTGAATCGTTTCACTTTCACCTGAGGTCTTGTATGTACACTGCTATCGGTTACGCCGCCCAAACCCCGACCAGCCCCTTGGCACCCATGACCTTCGAGCGTCGCAGCCCGCGCCCGGACGATGTCGCCATCGAGATCCTCTACTGTGGCGTTTGCCACTCCGACATCCATCAGGCCCGCAATGAGTGGGGCATTGCCGTGTACCCGCTGATGCCCGGGCACGAGATCGTCGGCCGCGTCACTGCGGTGGGCGAGGAGGTATCGGCGCACAAGGTCGGTGACCTGGTCGGCGTTGGCTGCATGGTCGATTCCTGCCGCCACTGCGAGGCCTGTGCCAAGGACCTGGAGCAATACTGCCTGGAAGGCCCGACCATGACCTACGCCACCCCGGACCGGGTCGATGGCAGCAATACCATGGGCGGTTACTCCAGCAGCATCGTGGTCAGCGAGCACTTTGTGGTGCGCATCCCGGCCGGGATGGACCTGCCCAGCGCGGCGCCGATTCTCTGCGCCGGTATCACCACCTACTCGCCGCTCAAGCACCATGGCGTCGGCCCTGGCCACAAGGTCGGCATCCTTGGCATGGGCGGCCTGGGGCACATGGGTATCAAGCTGGCCAAGGCGTTGGGCGCTGAAGTGACATTGTTCACCCGCTCGCAGGCCAAGGCCGAGGAAGCCCGTCGCCAAGGCGCCGACCATGTGATCGTGTCCACCGATGCCGAGCAGATGCGCGCCGCTGCCGGCCGCTTCGACTTCCTGCTCGACACCATTCCGGTGCAGCACGACCTGAACCCGTACCTGGAGACGCTGAAGTTCGATGGCGTGCATATCCTGGTGGGCCTGATCGAGCCGATCGACCCGGCGCTGCACGCAGCCAACCTGGTGATGAAGCGCCGAGTGCTGGCCGGCTCGCTGATTGGTGGTATCGCCCAGACCCAGGAAGTGCTGGATTTCTGTGCCGAGCACGATATCCGTTGCGATATCGAGATGCTGGATATCCGCAATATCAACCAGGCTTACGAGCGCATGATCGCCGGTGATGTGAAGTACCGTTTCGTCATCGACATGGCGACGCTGCAGGGCTGACCCATCCCAGCCAAGCGTTGCCCCCCCAGACCAGATGGGCGATCTGGTCTGGGGGCTGCGCCCATTCCCCTGCGCACGTCTGCGCGTCTGGTTGTGAGGCGCGCTGTTGACGCGTACCATGCCGGCATTCCCTCCAATAACAAACCCGTGCCTCAGCGCGGCCGATACTTGGCCCCTGACGCGCGTCCTTTCGCCTTGCCTGCGGAGAATTGAATTCGCCCCATGAACGGACCTGTCCCCACCAACCTTGCGCCAACCACCGGTGGCGGCAGCTGGCTGAGTGTGATCGCCCTGGCCCTCGCGGCTTTCATCTTCAACACCACTGAGTTCGTCCCGGTGGCGCTGCTCAGCGACATCGGCCGCAGTTTCGACATGAGCACTGCTCAGGTCGGTCTGATGCTGACCATCTATGCCTGGGTGGTGGCCTTGGCCTCGCTGCCGATGATGCTGCTCACGCGCAACATCGAGCGTCGGCGCCTGCTGTTGTTCGTGTTCCTGGTGTTCGTGGTCAGCCACCTGCTGTCGTGGCTGTCGCAAAGTTTTGCCATGCTGCTGCTGAGCCGCATCGGCATCGCCCTGGCGCATGCCGTGTTCTGGTCCATCACCGCCTCGCTTGCGGTGCGTGTGGCGCCGCCAGGCCAGCAGGCCAAGGCGTTGGGCTTGCTGGCTACCGGTACGACCCTGGCAATGGTCCTGGGCATCCCGCTGGGGCGCGTGGTGGGCGAGGCGCTGGGCTGGCGGGTGACCTTCCTCAGCATTGCCGGGGTGGCGCTGGCCACCATGCTTTGCCTGATGAAATCGCTGCCGCTGCTGCCCAGCCAGAACTCCGGTTCGCTGCGCAGCTTGCCGATCCTGTTCAAACGCCCTGCACTGGTGATCACGTATGTGCTGGTGACCCTGGTGATCACTGCGCAATTCACGGCGTACAGCTACATTGAGCCGTTTGCCCTGCAGGTGGCACAGATCAGTGGTGAGCGCATCACGTTGTTGCTGCTGCTGTTCGGCGGTGCAGGGGTGTTTGGCTCGGTGCTGTTCAGCCGCTACAGCGACCACTTTCCGCATGGCCTGCTGGTAGGCTCGATCGGCTTGCTGGCGGCTTGCCTGCTGCTGCTGTTGCCGCTGGCGAGCAACTTCTATCTGTTTGCCGGGCTGAGCATGTTCTGGGGAGTCGCGATCCTGAGCTTCAGCCTGTCGCTGCAGTCCAAGACCCTGAAGCTGGCGTCCGATGCCACGGACGTGGCGATGGCGCTGTTCTCGGGCATCTATAACATCGGCATTGGCGGTGGGGCGTTGCTGGGCAGTATCGTCAGCAGCCAGATGGGGGTGGCCTCTGTCGGGTGGGCCGGCGGGAGTGTGGCGGTGGTCGGCTTGCTGCTGGCAATGGCCAGTACCCGGCGCTTTCGCGAGGCCCTGAGTCATTGATTGACGTTACCGGCCCTATCGTCGGCAGTTGCCGACAGGGCCGGTACAGCCCACCTTCAACTCAGCCAAGCAGTGCAGCCCAGGCCGACACCAGCAACATGCCCGCCAACCCCCGGTTGAACCATAGCAACCGCCCCGGCGCCTGCAGCCAGCGCGCACTGCCTCCCCCCAACAGTGCCCAAGTTGTCATGCACGGCAGGGCGATCAATAAAAACACCAGTGCCAATTGCCACACCGGCAGCGACGGCGCTGCAAACACGCCGATCACCGCCACAGCCATCATCCACACTTTCGGGTTCACCACTTGCAGCGACGCTGCGCTGAGGGCGTCGAAAGGCTTGGCTGCGCTGACATCCAGGGGCTGCCCCGCGCTGCGCAAAATGCGCCATGCCAGCCAGCTCAACCACAGCACTCCGGTCCAGCTCATCACCTGCTGGGCCAGCGGGTGACGCACCAGCAAGTCACCAAGGCCCAGGCCGACCAGCAACACGACCGCTGCCGCCGCGCCGCAACCCGCCAGGATCGGCGCCACGCTTGCGCGCAGGCCCTGCCGTGCGCCATGGGCAAGGATCAGCAGGTTGGTAGGCCCGGGGCTGATACTGGCGACCAGGGCGAAGAGCATGAACGGCAACAACGAATGCGACATGGTGAACGGCTCCTATTGAACAGGGCACCATGCTCGGCGATTGCTGCGTGTCAGTCTGGAAGGTTTGAGCAGCGGCGCCGGTAGTCCGCTGGGGTGAGCCGGTAGGCACGGCGGAACCAGCGCCCCAGGTGGCTCTGGTCAGCAAAGCCGAGCGCCATGGCCACTTCGGTCGGTGTCTGGCCTTGGGCAAGCAAACGCCGGGCACGGGCCAGGCGCAGCTGGATCAGATAGGCGTGCGGCGCCAGGCCGAATGCGGCCTTGAACGCACGGGTCAGGCGGAAGCGGTCCACGCCGCAGGCCAGTGCCAGGTCGTCCAGGCCGATGTCTTGGTCGAGGTGGGCATGCAGGTAGTCGCGCGCCCGCTGTGCCGTCAGCGGCAGGCGCGGGTCGGGGTTCAAGCGCTTGCGCCAGTGCAGGTGGCCGGTGAGGCAACTGAGCAGGTCATCGGTGGCAGTTTGCCGCACGATGCGCATTTCGCCACCATGCACCGCCTGAAAGGCGAGGGTAGTTGCGCGGGCAAGCTGGCGATCATCGCACAGCGTATCGGCGAAGCTTGGCAGGCTGTCACTGGGCGCCTGCTCGAACAGCACGCGTAGCTCGGCCTCAAGCCATTTTGGCTCCAGGTACAGGGTCGAATAAGTAAAGCCTTCTGCCGTTGGCGCATCGCCGTCGTGAATGTCGCCAGGCTCGAGCAGAAACACCTGCCCGGGCGTGCTGTGATGGCGTGTACGGCGGCAATGGAACTGCTGCACACCCTGCTCGGTGACCCCTACCAGAAAGCTGTCGTGCCAGTGCGGGTCGTAGGCGTGGCCAACGAAATGCGCACGCACCGACTCGATGCCGGTGTCGGCGTCTTGCTTGAGGTCGATCCAGTCGGGCATGGCGGCGAGGCTGCAGAGGGTAGGGCAGTTCACCTTAACGCAGAACCCCACCTGCGTTTAGAACAATTGTGCACCGCAGGCTTCAGTGCGGCTGCTGTGCCGCGAAACGCTCCCGCAGCCACAGGTGCAACTGCGATACCGCAGGCGACAGCTGCTTGCGGTGTGGGCACACCAAGGTTACCGGGCTCAGTTCGCCCGGGTGCTCCGGCAGCAGCACTTCCAGTTCGCCAGTCGCCACATTGGCGCTGACATCCAGCCACGACTTGTAGGCAATGCCCTCGCCGAGCACGGCCCAGCGCCGCACCACATCGGCATCGTCGCTGAACAGCGGGCCGCTCACCTGCACGGTACGGTTGCCCAGCCGCCACTTGTCGTAGGTTCGCCCCTGTTGCAGGTAAAGCAGGCACGCGTGCTGCTGCAAGTCATCCAGCATCTGCGGCCGCCCATGACGCGCCAGGTAGGCCGGCGAGGCCACCAGCACGCGGCGATTCCACGGTGCCAGTGGCAGGGCGATGTAGTTGGCTTCTTCGTTCAGGCCATAACGTATGGCCACGTCCACCGGGTCGCGGAACAGGTCGGCAACGTGGTCGGACAGGTGCAGCCGCAGGGTCAGCTCAGGATGCTCACGGCGAAAATCACTCAACCACGGCAGCAGGATGTTGCGGCCAAGGTCCGAGGGCGCCGACACCTGCAGCACCCCACGCAGGGTGCTGTGCGCGCCGTGCAGGTTATCGCGGCCCTGGCGCAGGCTCTGCAGCACGCTGAGCGCGGTGGGCAGGTACAGCTCACCCTCGGCTGTCAGGCGCAGGCTGCGGGTGGTACGTGCGAACAGGCGCACGTCCAGGTCGCGCTCCAGGCGTTTGATGGCGGCTGCGACCTGCCCGGGCAGCAGGTCTGCCTCGTGGGCAGCGGCGGTGAAACTTCCCAGTACGCTGCTGCGCACGAACAGTTCGAGGTCGGCGATGCGGAGCATTTTCACTCCATGGGTGAAAGTGTTGCTGCATTTTGCCGCTTTTTCTGGTTTGTAGGAAAGATAATATGCGCCACACGTCCCGTTCCGCTTAAGGAGTTGCAACATGGATACCGTTTCTCTGGCCAAGCGCCGCTACACCACCAAGGCGTACGATGCTGCCCGCAAGATCCCTCAGGCCACCATCGACGCCTTGCTCGAGCAGCTGCGCCACAGCCCATCCTCGGTCAATTCGCAGCCATGGCACTTCATCGTGGCCGACAGCGCCGAGGGCAAGGCACGTCTGGCCAAGAGCACGCTGGACGGTTTTGCCTACAACACGTCGAAGATCCTCGATGCTTCCCATGTGATCGTGTTCTGCACCCGCACCGACATGACCGAAGCACACCTGGACGCCGTGCTCGACCAGGAAGCGGCTGACGGACGTTTTCGTGATGATCAGGCCCGTGCCGGCCAGAACCAGAGCCGTCGCCATTATGTGAACCTGCACCGCTACGATCAGAAAGACCTGCAGCACTGGATGGAGAAGCAGACCTACCTGGCCCTGGGTACTGCGTTGCTCGGCGCTGCCGCCCATGGCCTGGACGCAACGCCGATCGAAGGTTTCGACAGCAAGATCATGGATGCCGAACTGGGCCTACGTGAGCAGGGTTACACCAGCGTAGTGGTGCTGAGCCTGGGTTACCGTAGCGAGTCGGACTTCAATGCCGGGCTGAACAAGTCGCGCTTGCCGGTTTCGAAGGTATTTACCTTCCTTTGAGGCAGGCGTCGTCGACCCGTCCTCTTCGCGGGCAAACCCGCGAAGAGGACGGCTCAGCAAACGGTAAAGCCCAGGTTCACCACAAGGCCAGCGAAGCCCCCGCAACTGTGCGTTCGAACACCTCAATCGCTTTGTCTACCTCGGCTTCGCCGGTAAACCGCCCGATGCTCATGCGCACGCTTTTGCGCGCCTGCGCCTCATCCAGCCCCAACGCCAGCAGCACATGCGACGGCGCGTGGCTCGCCGAATTGCACGCCGAGGTGGTCGACAGCGCCAGCTCACCGGCCAGCGCCATGCTGTTGAAGCCCGGGGCCTCGATACACAGGTTCAAGGTATGCGCAATGCGCTGGTCGGCGCAGCCGTTAAGCTTGACCCCTGGCACTGCCAGCAGCCCCTCGCGCAGCCGCCTGGCAAGCCGCTCGATGCGCTGGTGCTCGCTGTCGCCAGGCTGGCCGGCCAGGGCGAAGGCGCTGCCCATGCCAACGATCTGATGGGTAGGCAGGGTGCCTGAGCGCAGCCCACGCTCATGGCCACCACCGTGAATCTGCGCACGCATCAAGGCACGTGCGCGAGCCCCGACATACAGCGCACCGATGCCTTTTGGCCCATAGACCTTGTGGGCAGAAAACGACATCAAGTCTACCGCCATCGCCCGCAAATCGATGGCCAGCTTGCCCACCGCCTGGGCTGCATCCACGTGCAGCAAAGCGCCATGGGCGCGCACACGTTCGCCAATGGCAGCGAAATCGGTGACGGTGCCCAGTTCGTTGTTGACCGCCATCAGTGACACCAGGCGGGTATCGTCGCGCAGGGCCGCTTGTACGTCATAGGGTTGAATCAGGCCGGCAGCATCCGGTGCCAGGCGGGTGACTGCCCACCCTTGGCGCTCCAGTTCGCTGACGGTATCGAGCACGGCCTTGTGCTCGAGCTGACTGGTAATCAGGTGGCCTGGCTGGCCCATGCCCTGGGCGATGCCTTTGAGTGCAAGGTTGTTGGACTCGGTGGCGCCCGATGTCCAGACCAGATCCTCCGCGCTCGCCCCGACACAGTCGGCCACTTGCTGGCGAGCTTGCTCGACGGCATCGCGGGCGCTCTGGCCGTAGGCGTGACCGGAGGAGGCGGGGTTGCCGAAGTTCACCTGGCGGCCGAGGCAGGTGAGCATGGTTTCGATGACGCGCTCGTCTACCGGTGTGGTGGCGGCGTAGTCGAAATAGAGTGGGGAGCTGGGCATGGCGGTGGGTC
The DNA here is from genome assembly GCF_047456105.1 of Pseudomonas sp. BNK-15. Lineage (NCBI taxonomy): Bacteria > Pseudomonadati > Pseudomonadota > Gammaproteobacteria > Pseudomonadales > Pseudomonadaceae > Pseudomonas > Pseudomonas sp. BNK-15. The sequence continues at coordinate 5,330,921 of NZ_CP179898.1, read as the reverse complement.
CGTCGCTGTCGCCGCGGGTTCGGCGATCCTGACAGCAAGCGTACCCTCGGCGCTGCGAAAATTTTTGCCCTTGATTTCATGATTTAACAGGTTTTGTAGAAAAATATTCTCCAAAGGCGGTTGATCGTAGGCCATTTAGAGGGTGCCGGAGGGGTCACACGGGTTCCGGCGCCCGTTCTTCTTCCGCTACCACCCGTTGGCACAACTCGATGATCTGCTCGCGCATCCAGCGGTTGGCCGGGTCCTGGTCGGTGCTTTCATGCCAGTACAGGTGCGTTTCAAGCGCAGGCACTTCCACCGGCAAGGGCTGGTAGCGCAATTGGTGGCGACGGGCAAACCGTTCTGGCACGGTCATCGCCATGTCGGTCTGTTGCAGCACCTGTGAAGCCATCAGGTAATGTTGCGAGCGCAGGGCGACCTTGCGTTGCACGCCCATTTTGCCTAGCGCCAGATCGACATAACCCAGGCCGTTTCGACGGCTGGAAATATGGATATGGGTCATGCCCAGGTAGCTCTCGACGGTGAGTTTGGCGTCGGCCAGCGGGTGGCCCTGGCGCAGGGCGCAGACGTATCGGTCCTGCATCAGCTTGACATGGCGCACCTGCGGATCTGTGTTCAAGGGTGCGTCGACGGCGAAGTCCAGGCGCCCTGCAGCCAGCTCCTTGGTAGTTTCGCGGCGCTTGCACAGGAAGCTCTCGATCAGCACCGCAGGCGCCAGCCGCCGCAGGCGCTGGAACAGCGGGGGCAGGATCACCGCTTCGGTAAGGTCGGTCATGCTGATGCGGAAGGTCTTGTTGGCCTGCTGCGGGTTGAAGATGCGGCTTTCCTGCACCGAGGTGCGCAGCAGCGCCAACGCGTTGCGCACCGGGCCGATGATGTTCTGCGCCATGGGGGTGGGCACCATGCCCTGGGCGGTGCGCACGAACAAAGGGTCGTTGAAGGTTTCGCGCAGGCGCGAGAGAGCGTTTGACACCGCTGGTTGGGTAATACCGACGATCTGCCCGGCGCGGGTCAGGTTGGCTTCGGTGTAGATCGCATCGAAGACGATGAACAGGTTCAGGTCGACCTTGCTGAGGTTCATGGGCGCCGCTCTTTGTTGGAATTATCGGCCGATCATATATCGGTTATGAATGTTTATACACACAGAAAATAGACTAGGTGGATTGAGCTGCGCTGCTCTAGGCTCTGCCCATGTACTTCGAACCGTGAAGGTAGCCCCGATGGATTTCGCCTATTCACCCAAGGTCCAGGCTCTGCGCGAGCGCGTCACTGCGTTCATGGATGCCCATGTCTATCCCGCCGAACCGGTGTTCGAGCGCCAGGTCGCCGAGGGTGACCGCTGGCAGCCCACCGCAATCATGGAAGAACTCAAGGCCAAGGCCCGCGCAGAGGGCCTGTGGAACCTGTTCCTGCCCGAGTCGCAGTACGGTGCCGGCCTGAGCAACCTGGAATACGCGCCCCTGGCCGAGATCATGGGCCGCTCGCTGCTGGGGCCGGAGCCCTTCAACTGCTCGGCGCCGGACACCGGCAACATGGAGGTGCTGGTGCGCTATGGCAGCGAGGCGCAGAAGCGCCAGTGGCTGGAGCCTCTGCTGCGGGGCGAGATTCGCTCGGCTTTTGCCATGACCGAACCGGACGTGGCCTCCTCGGACGCCACCAACATGGCCGCCACTGCCGTGCGTGACGGTGATGAGTGGGTGATCAACGGCCGCAAGTGGTGGACCTCCGGGGCCTGCGACCCGCGCTGCAAGGTGATGATCTTCATGGGCCTGTCCAACCCTGATGGCCCGCGCCACCAGCAGCACTCGATGGTGCTGGTGCCGACCGACGCAGCGGGGGTGAAGATCGTTCGGCCGTTGCCCGTCTTCGGCTACGACGACGCACCCCATGGCCACGCCGAGGTGTTGTTCGAGAACGTGCGTGTGCCCTACGAAAACGTGATCCTTGGTGAGGGGCGCGGCTTCGAGATCGCTCAGGGGCGCCTGGGCCCAGGCCGTATTCACCACTGCATGCGTTCGGTGGGCATGGCCGAACGGGCGCTGGAGCTGATGTGCAGGCGCTCCGTCGAGCGCACCGCGTTCGGCCGGCCGCTGGCACGGCTGGGCGGCAATGTCGACAAGATCGCTGACTCACGCATGGAAATCGACATGGCGCGGCTGCTGACCCTCAAGGCGGCGTACATGATGGACACGGTCGGCAACAAGGTGGCGCGCAGTGAGATCGCCCAGATCAAGGTGGTGGCGCCGAATGTCGCATTGAAGGTGATCGACCGTGCGATTCAGCTCCATGGTGGGGCAGGGGTGAGTGGGGATTTCCCGCTGGCGTACATGTACGCGATGCAGCGTACCTTGCGCCTGGCTGATGGGCCGGATGAGGTGCACCGGGCGGCGATTGGCAAGTATGAGATCGGCAAGTATGTGCCGGTGGATATGTTGCGTAGCGGGCGGTGAGGGCCCGCTCGACGAACTTTTTCTGGGTGTCTTTGTAAGTAAGGTAAGCGGCAGATGTAGGAAGCGTCTCGTTTTCAGTTTCAGGCACTGGAAGCCCTGTTGCAGGTGTTAGGTTTCGAAACCTCACCAATGCACAGGGAACTTGCCAATGCGTTTCAACCTGGATGGGAAAGGCCAGGCGGTAGATGGGGACACCACTACCACTGGCGCTGTTTGTATCGCTACCGGGGCCAGGTCTTTGACTAATGGGCGCATGGTCCTCAGGGTGGGAGACAGCACAACACCCTGCCCCCTCTGCGGCGAGGCAGGGACCGTCGCCGAAGGTGTGTGGCATTTCATTTCCGACGGTCGTGCCGTGGCCATGGATGGCGCACGGGTCAATTGCGGCTGCCCGCCCGGTAGCAATCGGGTCGTTGCACCGCTGGGCGAGGCACCCTCAGCCAGGCAGGCATATGCCGCCAATCGCGGGCTTTCCCCCGCAGTATCGCCTGCTGCTTACTCGCAGAGCTTTTCGCAAAGTTTTGCAAATGCAATGCCCGGTTCACTGGAACCTGGTTTCTTTATCGTCCCCCGAAGCATGTCGTTCTCCCAGGTGTTGCTCAAACTGTTCGAGCATGACGCTACGTTGCCGATTTCCCGTCTGCAGCGGCTGAACCCCACGTTCGAACAAGGTTTCAAGGCCGGAGAAATCTTCGTCATCGCAGACCCGGACAATGGTGATGCCTGTACCCGCGAGGAAGCCACACTGATGGCGGCCGCTCAACAGGTGCGGCACGCGTTAGCGGCACTTGATTTTGCGGAGTCGGATTTCATGGTGCAGCACCAGGCTGAGATTGCCGGGTTGCTCAGTAGCGCGAGCCAGTCGATGGGAGGGGGCAAGGACATGCTGGACCAGGGATTGAAACAGGTAAGGAATACCCTGACCCAGATAGAGCAATTGCACCAACGCGAATTTTTGCGACATGGGCATTTGAACAGTCGAGAGTTTTTTGCGTCGCGGCGCCAGTTGTTGCAGCAGTTGGACAATCAACTGAAGGTGGCGTTTCTAAATAAACAGCTGAATCTTGGCAGTTACGAGCGGCTGAAGAAAAGCCTGAATATTTCGACGAAAAGTCTTGTTCATCATTGGTCGAAGGCGGGTGGGGCCGGGCAGATACCGGGGTATGCAACGCATCTGGACAAGGTGGCGAAGCTATCCAAGTATCTCAAGCAAGGTGGCAATGTAGCCATTGGGCTCGGTGCGACATCGTCGTACCTCAACGTGAGGGAGGTCTGCCAAGCCGGGAGCACTGAGGCGTGCAGGAAGGCCCGCTTCGTAGAGTCTGGAAAGTTTGGCGGCGGGGTAGGGGGTGGAATGGCGGCTTCGGCATTGGCGACATGGGCTGCCGGAGCAGTATGTGCTGGATTTGCCGTTGGGACCGGCGGATTAGCGGTGCCACTGTGCGGTGTTTTAGTAGTCGGAGGAAGCGGTTTTGCTGGCGGAAAGTTAGGTGAGTGGGCCGGTGAGGGTATTGGCGAATACATTTTTGAGTCTTCAGATGATGAGTTTTGATGCTTGGCCCGTAGCCGTAAAACTAACATTCTTGATTATGCCGTTTGTGATTTCTCTGGCCGGAATTGCGATGAATGCATATATCACTTTGACGCGCGACTATGATGTTGTTTGCTCTTCCATTACAAGCAATTCATATGTTGAGGCCTTAAAGGTTACTTGGGGTACTTCCAGTTTCAAGTGGCGTTTTTTATTGGTGTGTACGATCGGCAATCTGATCAACTTCCCAGGTTTTGTATTGCGTCGCGGGCAGGTGGATGCTGAGGAGCTAAAAGCATTCCCCGCCGCGCTAAAACGCCGGCTGGCCATATCTGCATGGCTGACCATCATTGGTTTCGGTTGGTTAACAGTTGCAGCGTTAGTGATGAAGTTTTCCAAAATGAATTGATCCGGCTGTCCTGAGTTTATCGAGGAAACTCAGGGGAAAGGGGAAGGTCAGACCCGCAATTGCGGGTCTTCTTCCTTCTTGGCGCTCTTGGTCTGTGCGGATGGGGGCTGTTCCCCTTGCGCTTCATCCATGACCGCTTTCTGCCCACGCGTCTTGATCAGCGACACCACCACCCCACCGAGCAACAACCCGAACGTCACGCCCAGCGACAGCAGTGCTGGCACCTTGCCCACCATGCCGTGGTAGAAGATCTTGCAGCCGATGAAAATCAGCACCAGCGCCAGTGCGTACTTGAGGTAAACGAAGCGGTGCATCAATGCCGACAAGGCAAAGTACAGTGAACGCAAACCGAGAATGGCAAAGATGTTCGAGGTGTAGACGATGAACGGATCCTGCGTGATGGCGAAGATTGCAGGCACGCTGTCGACGGCAAACACCAGGTCGGCCAGCTCGATCAGCACCAGCGCCAGGAACAGCGGTGTGGCATAGCGCAATGCCTTGCTCTCGCCTGGCGGGGTGAGGCGCACGAAGAAGTGTGAACCGTGAATCTGGTCGGTCACGCGCATGTGCCGCCTGACAAACTTGAGCACCGGGTTGTTGGCCAGGTCGGGGTGGCTGTCTTCTTTCGAAAACGCCATTTTTACCCCGGTAAACAGCAGGAATGCCCCGAAGATGTACAGCACCCATTCAAAGTTTTGCACCAGTGTTGCGCCCACGCCGATCATGATCGCACGCAGGAACACCACCCCCAGGATGCCCCAGAACAGCACCCGATGCTGGTAACGACGGGGGATGGCGAAGAAACCGAAAATCATCGCCATGACGAACACGTTGTCCATCGACAAGGACTGTTCGACCAAAAAACCGGTGTAGAACTCAAGCGCCGACTGCGCGCCCAGTTGGTACCAGACCCACGCGCCGAACAGCACGCCCACGCTGAAATAGCCCGAGTACAGCAGCAGGCTTTCGCGCATTTCGATTTCACGTTCTTTGCGGTGCAGCACGCCCAGGTCGAGTACCAGCAGGCCGATGACGATGGCCATGAACACCAGCCACAACCAGGTGCTGGTACCGAGGAATGGTGTTGTGAGAAATGTGTGTAGAGCTGTCATGAGCCCCTCCTTGATTGTCGACGTTGCATGGCAACAGTGATCCGACATGGCGGCGCGGTAGCCGTCAGAGGGGCCCGGTATCACATGGGTTTGAGCCTAGACCCATTTCCCCGTGATGCCGAATGGCGCGCTGTTACAAATTTTTGCCTGAGCCTGTGCGCGGCTGCCTGCCTCAGTACACCCAAACCTCCACCCGGCGGTTACGCAAGCGTCCCTGTTCCAGCTCGTTACCCGCAACCGGCAACTCGTCGCCCATGCCGGTCACCTCCAGCACTTCGACGCCATCGCGCGCCAGCTCACGGCGTACCGCCTGTGCTCGCAGGCGCGAGAGCAGGGCGGCACGGCCCGGTGTTGCCTTGGTGTCGCCAAAGCCGACCAGCACCGCCTTGCTGTGCAGCTTGCCGGCCTGGCGCAGGTAGTCGGCGACGCGCTGTATGTCGCGCAGCGCTTTGTTGTCGAGGCTGGCACTGCCTTCCTGGAAGCGGAAGTTGACGCTCAGGCGCTGGGCCTTCTGCGCCAAGTTGCGGTAGCGCGGCGGCATGTCGACCTGCGCCGGTACAGCCAGGGACTTGACCTGCTGTGAGACGAACCCTTGCTCGGCGACGATGGCCTGGCCGGCAGGGCTTTGGGCGAATTCTGCCAAGGCCCTGGCCTGGGGTTTGGCGTTGGCGGGCAAATAGAAGTACAGCCGGCGTGACAGGGGGTAATCCTCGCTCGCCACCAGCGGGCGGTCCGGCAGCATGGCTGGCGCATCGCCTTCGGCGATCGCCAGCACCTTGGCTCCGTGCACCGCTGCCAGGCTGCTGAACCCGATGGCCTGGCGATCTGTACGTACCCGATCGGCCAACTCATCACTGGATTCGAAACGCTGCGCCTGCTGGGCCAGTTCACTCTGGTGCGGTTCCAGCACCAGTGCCTTGAAGGTCTCGAAGGTACCGGAGCGGTCGTCGCGTGCATAGAGGTGTATCGGGCCGCCTGCCAAGCCCAGTTGCTCCCAATACTGGATGCGCCCCGAGAAGATGTGTGCCAATTGCTCGGTGGTGAGCTGTGGCAGGGGATTGTCGGGGTGGACGAACACTGCAACACCATCCAGACCGATCACTTGCTCGGCACCGGCTGCACGCAAGTCACCCAGCGCCTTGAGCTGGCGCACCTCGGCATCGTTGATGGGGCGAGACGCTGCGGCCAGGTCGGCCTCGCCACGGCCAAGCGCGATAAAGCCGGTGCTCGAGCCGTGCGCCGCGATGTCGATACGCAGAGGCTGGCCCTGGGCATCAACGGCGGTTATCACGGTCTCGTTGGCCACAGCGCCTGGCCGTTGCTCGATCGCCGTTGCCTGTTGCGCCCACAAATGCCCCTGCACCAGCGCAGGCAAGAGGGCCGCGCCGATGGTGTTGGAACCTTGCACGCGCAGGTGCACAGGCTCGGCCACGGCCGTCAGGGGGAGCAGGGGAAGCAGCAAGAGCAACAGACGGAGCATGCCGGGCGACCTTTGGCACAGAGTTGCCCGGCAGATTACGACAGTGGCGTGACCGAAATGTGACCATGGGCGTGCCAGCGCTAAGCTGTCGGGCTGCCTCAGGTGTGCGGAGCCTGCTTGAGCACTGCACCACCGGCATACTGCGGTTTCAGGTGCCCTTGGTCATCCAGCAGGTAAGCATCCATCACCTCGCGCACGACCGGCCCGGCCACCCGGCCGCCGGCCTCGCCGTTCTCGATCATCACGGCCACCACCACGCTCGGGTGCTCGGCAGGTGCAAAGCCGACGAACAGGGCGTTGTCGCGGTGGCGCTCCAGGGTCTTGTTGCGGTTGTAGCGCTCCCCCTGCTTGATCGCCACCACCTGCGCGGTGCCGCTCTTGCCGGCGATGCGGTATTGGGCGCCGGCGGCGGCGGCGCGGGCAATGCCGCGCGGGTCGTGCATGACCATCTGCATGCCCTGGCTGACCTGGTCCCAGGCATGCCGGTCGTGCAGCACGATGTCGGGCATCGGGTTCGGGTCCACCGGGGTTTCACCCCCCACGGTCATGGCCAGGTGCGGGCGGTGCCAAACGCCCTTGCTGGCCAGCAGGCTGGTGGCCTGGGCCAGTTGTAGCGGGGTGACCTGCATGTAGCCCTGGCCGATGCCCAGGATCAGCGTTTCGCCGGGGTACCAGGCCTGGCGGCGGGTGGCGCGTTTCCACTGGGCAGACGGCATCAAACCCGAAGCCTCTTCGTTCATGTCCAGCGAGACCTTATGGCCAAGGCCGAATTCGGCCATGTAGTCGTGCAGGCGGTCGATGCCGAGCTTGTGCGCCAGGTCGTAGAAGTAGGTGTCGTTGGAGCGCATGATGGCGGTGTACATGTCTACCCAGCCATCGCCGCTGCGGTTCCAGTTACGGTACTTGTGTTCGTAGTTGGGCAGCTCGTAGTACCCGGGGTCGAACACCCGGCTGCCGGGGGTGATCACGCCACTGTCGAGGCCGGCGATGGCCACTTCCGGCTTGATCGTCGACCCCGGTGCATACAGCCCACGCAGCACGCGGTTGAACAGCGGCCGGTCGATGGAATCGCGCAGGGCCGCGTACTGTTTAAAGCTGATGCCCTTGACGAACAGGTTGGGATCGAAACTGGGGTTGCTGACCATTGCCAGCACGTCGCCGTTGGCCGGGTCAAGCACCACCACCGCCCCACGGCGGTCGCCCAAGGCTTTTTCTGCAGCCACTTGCAGGTGGGCGTCGAGGCTCAGCACAATGTCTTCGCCTGGGGTAGGGGCCTGGTGCTTGAGCACGCGCATCACCCGGCCCTGGGCATTGGTCTCGACCTCCTCGTAGCCGACGTGGCCGTGCAGCTGGCTTTCGTAGAAGTGTTCGATACCGGTCTTGCCGATCGATTGGGTGCCGCGATACTCGGTGCTGTCGAGGGTCTTGGCTTCCCTTTCATTGATGCGCCCGACATAGCCGACCGAATGGGCGAAGTGCTCGGCCAGCGGGTATTCACGGATGAACTGCGGTTCTACATCCAGGCCCGGCAGGCGGAACTGGTTGACCGCTACCAGGGCGATCTGCTCCTCGGTCAGGCCAACCATCAGGGTGACCGGTTCAAACGGCTTGCGTCCACGGCGCAGGTCCTTGTCGAACTGCTTGCGGTCATCCTCGCCCAAGCTCAGGACCTGGGTCAGGGTGTCGAGCACCTTGGCCGAATCGCCGGCGCGCTCACGGGTCATGGTCAGGTCGAAACTGGGCTTGTTGTCAGCCAGCACCACACCGTTGCGGTCGTAGATCAGCCCGCGCTCGGGTGCGATGGGCAGTACGTGTACGCGGTTGTTTTCCGATACCGCGCTTTGCTGGTCGTGTTGCAGCACTTGCAGCACGTAGAGACGGCCGATCAGCACGGCGACCAGGCAGAAGACCAGGGCAGCGCAAGCCAGGAGCCGGCGGTTGACCAGGTGCTTTTCCTTTTCGTGGTCCTTGAGGGGGATCGGTTGGGGCATGGGCGGTGGTGTGTCGGTCGAACGCAAACCTGTGGGAGCCGGCCTGCCGGCGACTACGCCAGGCCAGCCAACATGGATGTAGACGAGTGCCATGCACTCGAATCGCCGGCAAGCCGGCTCCCACAAGGATGCGGGGCGGCGATGCTACGCGTGCCGGGGGCGCGCCTCAAGACAGGCGCGATGCGCGAAGCCGGGCATCCGGCGTTTCATCCCGCAACACGGGCGCTCACAGCCACTATGAAGATTTGTTCATGCGGTACCGGTGTGCCGTCTACTTGCCTGCCGCCAACAGGTTGTCCCGCGTCTGTTGCTCGACCGTTCGTTGAATCTCCTGCGCCAGGGTCTTCACGTCATGTTGCTCGATTTCCTTGGGCATGACCTGGAAGCCGATCGAGTTGTACAGCCGCCCCCAGGCAGCCTGGGCATCGGAGTAGGCAGCCTCGCGCTGATAGCGCGAAAGCAGCAGCCGGCCCTCGGCGCGGATCAGTTCCAGCTCGCTGCCCAGTGCTGCGTTGCGCGATGACTGCGCGTAGTTGAGCAGGCTCTGGTCAACGCGCAGGCTTTCGTCGGCAAACTCCACTTCCTGACGCGCCAGCTGGTAGCGCAGCAGGCCGACGCGGACCTGGGTGAGAATCGCCATGGACAGCGCTGTGCGGCGCATGTCATCGGTTTTTTCCTGGCTTTTTTCCGCCGCTGTGATGTCCGGGTACTGCAGCAGGCGCAGCAGGTTCATCGAGACGTTGATGCCGGTCTGGTTCCAGTCACTGTTGTACAGGTATTTGTTGGAGTCGTACTCGTAGCCGTAGTTGAAACTCACGTTTGGCCACAGCTGTGCCTTGGCGATCTTCAGATCGTTCATGCTGACGCGTTTGCGATACCACTCCTCCATGATTTCCGGGCGGCGCTCCAGGGACAGACGCTCCAGCTGTTCGACGTTGCTGGTCAGCAGTGGCAGCGGCTGCTCGGTGACGTCGGCCAGCACCATGCGGGTGTTGGGTGGCAGCGACATCAGCGCGGCAAGCTCGGCGCGGGCGAACTCAAGGTCCTGGCGGCGCACGGTGAGCATGTACACCGAATCGAGCAGGGCGCGCTGGTAGGCCAGGATGTCCTGGCGCGGCAGCAGGCCTTTGCCTTCGGCTTCGCGGGCTGAGGTCAGGGCGCGGTGAGTGCGCATCAGCAGGCCGTCCACCTCGGGCAGCAGACGCTGTGCGCCGAGGGCGCGCCAGTAGGCGTTGCGCACATCCTGCAGCACGTTCTGCGCGACCTTTTCACGGCGCTCCTCGGCCATCAGCATCTGGTCGTTCTTCTGCTGCGTGCGGAAGTAGGCGACCCCGAAGTCCAGCAGGCTCCACGACAGCCCAAGGCTGTAAAGGGTGCGGTAACGTTCTTCGGAGGTGGACGGACGCAAGCTGACCTGGCGGTCCTCGATGCCGATCGATGTGCCACCGGAATCATTGTTGCGCCCGGCGTAGCCGGCGGAGGCTACCAGACGCGGCAGCATCTCGTGGCTGGAGACATCGCGCAGGTCCGATGCCAGCGCGCTTTCCAGCAGTTTCAGGCGGTAGTCGAGGTTGTACTTGAGGGCGCGCGCCGAGGCCTCGTAGAAGGTGATTGGTCCATTGACTGGCTCCTGCTCCTTGTACATGCGGGCCTGGTCTTCGATCACCCGCTGGCGCATCTGGTCCTCGGTGTAGGGCTTGGGTTCGAAGGCCGAGCAGGCGCTGAGCAGAACGCTGAATGCAGTGAAAGTGCTCAGGGCTTTAAAGTTCGATACGGGCATAGGCTGTCCTTGGTCCATCCGTGTATGTATCGGCGTCAGGGGGCAACGCTGCCGCGACGCTGCGCGGCTTCTCGCAATTGCGCACGAAAGCCCTGCGCTGGCTGTGAGCTTTTATCCGGTTGCGCCACCATGTCGGCTTCCACCGTTGCCCATACCGAAGGGTCGGGCAAAAGGCCGTCTGCGGTGAGGCTGATGACGCCGTGGCGGCCGTCGATCCAGTTCTGGTCCTCGGCGCTGGCGCGCCGGCTTTGTGCGACGGCGCTGGCAACGAATTGCCCGTTGACCTGGCCCAGCTGGCTGCCTATCGACTGGCTTTCGATTTCTGGCGTGGCGAACAGGCCCACATCACTGCCATCGGAGCTCCAGGCGGACAGGGTCAGGCTTTCGTTGATCCGTTCTACCACCGGTGCAACGAAGATCGCCGGGTTGACATCCGGCAGCGGCAGGCCTGTCAGGCTGTCCCTGCCGTCACGGTCCTGATGGGGGCCTGCGGGGATGAATGGGCTGGCAATATCCAGCGTGATGACCAGTTCAGCCTGGTCGGTGGCTCCCGCCAAGTCGCTGAGGGTGTAGGTGAAGTAGTCCTTGAGTACTTGCCCAAGGCCCGCAGCCGCCAGCACGTCGGGATTACTCAGGTCGATGGTGTAGGTGTAGCTGCCGTCGGCATTGAGCACCAGGGTGCCGTACTGGCCGGCGATGGGGCGGCCGATGACGCCGGCCGCACCGGCGCCGGACTCTTGCCCGGCACGGATGCCGGTCACGGTCAGCCCGTCGCCGGCATCCACATCGCTGTCATTGGGCAGCACGTTGCCGCTGGTGTGCGGTGCCGGTACCTGGTCGCTGGCCGCATTGGCATCGTCGCGGGCCACCGGGTTGTCGTTGGCGCCCTGCACAGTCACGCTCAAGCGCGCGTCCGAGGTCACACCGGCGGTATCGCGCATGCGGTAGGTGAACACTTCCCGCAGCGACTGGCCTGCGCTGCGCATGGCCTGCACGGTCGGGTTGCTGTTGTCGACTACGTACCGGTAGCTGCCGTCTGCATTGATCAGGAGTGTGCCGTACAGGCCCTGCAGCACCTGGCCGGCGACTGCGGTGTTGCCGTTTTCGCCGGTGTACTGCACCACTGTCTTCGTCTCGCCGTACTGCGTGCCGTCGACATCGGTATCGTTGTCCAGCACATTGCCATTGGGATCGACGCCCGCCGTCCCGTTGTTCACGCCGCCAGCTTCCACCGCGTTGGCGGTATCATCATTGGCCGCAGGGTAGTCGTTGCGCCCGTCGATGGTGATGGTCAGCAGGCCGTTGGTGGTACCGCCCCAGACATCTGCCAGCAAGTAGGTGAAATTGTCCACCACGGTCTGGCCGCTGACGCGCAGTGCTTGCACTGCCTGCAGGCTGTTGTCCAGAACGTAGCTCCAACTGCCGTCACCATTCAATGTAAGGTCGCCATACTGGCCGCGCAGGGTTTGCCCGACCAGGCTGGCGTTGTCTGGCAGCGGGCCGTCACCAGTCCAGAACGCCAGCACTTCGAGGACTTCCGGGAACAGGATGTTGACGGCGTCCGGGTCGCTGTCGTTGTCCATCACGTTGCCGCTGGGGTCGCTGCCCGGGATATTGTTGTCCATGCCGCCGGCCTCGACCGCCTGGCCCTGGTCGGGGCCGGCAACGGGCGGCTGGTTCTCGCCGCGGATGAGAATGGTCAGCGTCGCGGTGTCGCTCAGCCCCCCAGCGTCGGTAACCTGATAGGTGTAGCGCTGGATGACAAAGCCCAGCGCGCCGAGGGCAATGATGTCGGGATCGTTGGAGTTGACCACGAAGCGGTAGCTGCCATCGGCGTTGAGGGTCAGGGTGCCGTAGCGTGTGGTGACGGTCGCGCTGTCGACCAGTGGGTCGAGGCCAGGGTTGCTGCTTTCGGCGCCCACGCCCACGGCGGTGACCGCCTTGGTATCGTTGGCATCCACGTCGGTGTCGTTGTTCAGCACATTGCCGGTGGGGTTGCGCCCACCCGTGCCATCGTCGTCCACCGCTACCGCGTAGGCGAGGTCGTCGCGGGCCACCGGGGTATCGTAACGGCCTTCGACAGTGATGTTGATCTGCGCCTGGGCGCTGGCACCGGCAGTGTCATGCATGCGGTAAACGAAGGTTTCGCGCAGTTGCTCACCGGCCTTGAGTGCTTGCACGGCAGCCAGGCTGTCATTGACGGTGTAAATGTAGTTGCCATTGGCATCGATGCTCAGCGTGCCATAGGCGCCGGCCACCACGGTCGTGCCGGCGTTGACCTGGATGAACGTACCGCCGGCTGCAATGGTGCCCAGGTAAATGCCATCGACCTTCTTGCTGTCGCCTGCGTCCACATCGCTGTCGTTGCCAAGGGCGTTGCCGCTGCCTGGTTGTCCTGGTGTAGCGTTGTTGCTACCACCGGCTTCGATGGCAATGGCGTTGTCGTTGGCCGCGATCGGGGTGTCGTTGCGGCCATGGATGACCACGGTGAAGGTGGCCGTGACGACCTTGCCGTTGCCATCGCTGACGCTGTACTGGAAGACCTCGGTCAGCCTGTCAGCGTCACTGCGCAGCGCCTGCACCGCGCTGTTGCCGTTGTCCACCACATAGCGGTAGTTGCCTTGGGCATCGAGCACCAGGCTGCCATAGTTGCCGGCCAGGGCCTGCCCAGGCGCGCCGTTGATGCCATTCGGGCTGATTACGCCGCTGATGGTCAGGGCGTCGCCGTCCGGGTCGTTGTACGCTGCACGGATGCTGCCGCTCGGGTCCAGGCCGGGACTTGCATTGTTCAGCCCGCCTGCCTCGATCGCATCGACGCTGACCGGGCTGACCACGGGAGGGTCGTTGACCCCGGTTACCGTGATCACCAACTGCGCCTGGTCGGTAAGCCCGCCACTGTCCTGGACCTGATAGGTGAAGATCACATTCAGGCTTTGCCCGGCGGCCAGTGCGCGGATGGTGGGGTCAGCGCTGTTGACCACGAAGCTGTAGGTGCCGTCATCGTTGAGTGTGAGCTGGCCGAAGTTGCCGCTGATCAGGCTATTGTCGGCCAAACGGGCTACCGTGCCGGTGATGGCGGCGGGAGCGCCGCTGGCCACCGGAGCGAGCGCGCCACCTGCGCTTTCCAGCCCGCTGCGCACACCGTCGACCTTGAGTTGGGTGGCGGGTGGCTGGTCCAGATTGTCAACGTCGGTATCGGCACCCACGCCACCAGTGCCGGTGATCACGTTGCCGGTGGCATTGACCGGCGCCGGGCTGTTGTCGCTGGCCCCTGCACTGGCACTGCCCCTATCGTCCACGGCCACCGGGGCATCGTTGGCGCCCTGGACGGTGATCACCAGCACGCTTATGGAACTCAAGCCACCGGCATCGGCCATCTGGTAGGTGAACTGCTCGACCAGTGTCTGGCCGGGGGAGAGCGCCTGCACGGCGGCGTTGCCGTTGTCGATGACATACCGATAGCTGCCGTCGGCGTTGATGGTCAAGGTGCCGAAGGTCGCCGGCACACTGGCGGACTGGCCGCTGGCAACCGGGATGATCCGACCGCCGCCCGGGCCGTCGTAGCGTACTGCGCTGAGCTGTTTGGTCTCGCCCAGCGCCACGGCATCCACGTCAGTGTCATTGTCCAGCACATTGCCGGTGGCGTCTTGCCCGGGCGTGCCGTTGTTGGTACCGCCGGCCTCGAGGGCGGCGGCGGCATCGCCCTGTGCCACGGGAGTGTCGTTGGCGCCATGAATATCGATTTGCAGCACCGCGCTGCTGGTCAGGCCGCCGCTGTCGACGATGTCATAATTGAAAGATTCGCTGATGAAGTTGCCCGCCGTGCGCAGCGCCTGCACCGCAGGATTGTCGTTGTCGACGATGTACTGGAAACCGCCGCCGGCAGTAATCGACAAGGTGCCATACAACCCCTGCAAGGTGGTGACCCCGTTGGCCGCTACTGCCACGCCACCGGGTGTGGTGGTGCTGGCGATACGGGTTACGGTGAGCACGTCGTTGTTGGTCTGGATATCGACGTCGGTATCATTGCTCAGCACATTGCCGGTCGGGTTCACGCCCGGGTCGGCATTGTTCAGGCCACCGGCCTCCACGGCCGTGGCCAGGTCGGCGTTGGCGATCGGTGCATCGTTGACCGGGTCGATGACGATATTCATCACGTCCGTGTCGGTCAGCGCATCGGCGGGGTTCTGCCCAGGGATGCCATCACCGTTTAGCGGTGCATCGCCGAAGTTGCCCTGGTCATTGGTGACCATGGTCAGGGTTTCGCGGTCGCGGAAGGTATTGAAATCCTGGTCGCCTTTGTAATAGAGCTGGCTCAACAGTACGTTCAGTTCGGCCAGAGTGCCGCTGAGCACCAGGCTGCGGCCCGCGCCGGCCGGGGGAGTGGCAGTGGCTGCAGGCGGTGTGGCGGCCTGCCAGATGACCCCATGCACTACCGTCAGGGTGATGGTCATGACGCCATCGGCAGTGCCTGCGTTCACATCCACGTCACTGGTGGCCAGGCCGCCGATATGCAACACCGTGTCTTCCTGGCCGCGCTGATCGGAGACGGTGTTGATCGGCGCCTCGTTCACATGCACATAGCCTGCATCGGCCGTGCCTGTCGAACCTTCAGCGAGGGTGAGAGCTACGCTGCCCAGGCCGACTGCTGCGGCGCCGCTGTCGGTATCGATGCGCACATGGAAGTTGTTGTTGGCACTGGCCTGATGGTCCTGTGCCACGGCGATGAGGTAGCTGCCCGAAGGCAGCAGCGCAAACTGATAGAGGCCGCCACTGGCGGTCACGGTGTTGAAGGTACGGTCATCGGCACTGCCGAACACGCCATCCTCGCCGGCCCAGGTCAGGCTGACGCCGATGCCGTCCAGGCCAGGGCCGTCAGGGGTGACGTTATCCGTGGCGCTGCGGGTGTCGTCCCATAGTGTGCCTTGGACCACGCCCATGCCGGCACCTTCGCTGAGTATGTAGTTATTCAGCCCTGTGGCGCCGTCTTGCCCGGTACGCTCGCCGGTAGCACCACCAGCTGTTGCTGGGAGCGAGCCACCCCAGCCGGTGGTTTCGAAGTCGGTGGGCAGGCTGGTCCAGGTCAGTACGGCGGCACTGGCGGCGTTGTCGGCGATGGTGACGTTGGGCAGGGTGACGGTATAGATCACCTGGACCGAGTCGTTGGGCGCGAGCCGGGCGAAGTCCACGGCGATTGCCGTGCCATCGCTGAAGGTCACCCCACTGGGCAGGTTGCCAAGGTCCAGTGCCACGCCGTTGAGGAGGATGCTCTGCACCTGGTAGTTGCTGCCACTGGGGAACTGGTCGGCCAGGTGGGTGTTATAGGCCGGCGCACCGCCGTTCTGGGTGAAGCTCACCGATACTGTGGCATCGGTGGTGCCGCTGCCTGGGGACACGTCTATGACCGATTTGTCCAGGTTGCTGAAGCTGGGCTCCACGATGCGCTCGAATACGGTATCGCTCTGGCCACGGTCCACACCGCCGTTTTCACCCACGTGTTCGAACACGGTCATGCCCAGCTGGCTGCTGGCCTGGTTGCCCGCTACGTTGCTGACCCGCACGTTGAACTCGAGGATCACGCCCTCGATGTCGCTGTCGTTGGCCTCGGTATTGGTCAGGTTGCCGAGGTTGAAGGTGATGGTCTGGCTGCCGTCGGCGTTGGTGGTGATCACCAGCCGCCCATTGTTGCCGTCGAAAGTGCCGGACGGTGTCGTGCCGCTGAGGTCTGCCTGAATCGGCAGAGCCACATCGCTGTCCTGGTTGCCGGTCATGTACAACGTACCGCCGCTGAGGAGGTCGGTCGCGTCCGTGGTAAGGCCGCCCAGTTGGCTCGATACCATGGCAATCAGGATATTGTTGAGGTCGGCGGGTATGAACTCAAGGCCCGCGGCCAGTTCGATGCGGATCTGGTAATCGGGGTTGTCGCCGGTGGGCACCAGCACCGCCACGCGGTAACGGACGATTTCACCGACCACCACGGTTTCCAGCAAACCACTGGTGTCGGTAGCGCCGCTGCTGTTGGTGGGTGGTGGCGTGTCGGCCACACCGCCTACGCGAGATACCTGAATGCCATTGGTGACCGGGATCAGCAGGGCACTCAACACGCGGTAATCGTTGAGTGCGCCTGAATTGAGCCGGCCGTCGTCACCGCTGCGTTCGCCATTGACGGTGTCGGTGGTGTTACTGGTGCCGTCCAGGCTGCTCCAGCGCACTTCGACATTGTTGGGGATTGCTGCTTCGCCTGCGGCAGTGGCGTTGACCACGCCGGACAGGGTAATGACGATGCTGCCGCCGTTGGCAATGTCGATGTTGGCACCACTGGCGGTCACCAGTTGGCCGTTGAGAATGACGAAATCGACGCCGCCGTTGTTGCTGGCCCCGCCGTTGTACTGAATCGTGCCGCTGATCACCAGGTTGTCGATCTCGGTCGGCAGCACGTCCAGCAGGCTGATGTCGAACGCATCGGTGCCTGAGTTGTTCGCCACGGTGATGGTGAAGGTGACGGTATCGCCTTCGTCGAATCCGCCGAAGGTCGGGGTCGAGGTTACCTGCTGGGTGACGCTCAGGGTGGGTTCGACGATGGCCACGCCAGGTTGCTGGGCACTGCTGATGCTGCGATCCACCGCAGTGGCGCCATTGGGCGTGTCGCCGTCAGGGTCGCTGTAGACCAGCTGCGCGCTGTTGTTGAGTGTGGTGCCTTGCTGGTTGCCGGCCACGTTGCTGGCCACCAGCACCAGGCGGATGACGAAACTGTTGTTGCCAATGATGTTGTCGGCTGTGCTCCCTGCGCTGCCGAACACCAGCAGCAGGTCGGCGCCGTCGCTGCCGTCCAGGGTCACCGGGTTGACGTTGAGCACGCCGTTGAAGTTGGCCGTCAAGGCCGCGCTGCCTGCCGTGGTAGTGATGATTTCGTAGCCCAGGTTGCCATTGAAGCGCGGATCCAGGCGCAGCCCAGGGGGGATCAGGTCATTGATGCGCAGGCTGCCCGTCGCTCCCTCCGGCAAGGTGACCACGATGTCGTAGGTGATGCTTTCGCCGATCACCAGGTTGCTGCCGGTGGTGTGCGTGGCGCTGGAGTCATCTTCGCTGAGGGTGCCGTCCTTGTAGGTGTTGCTGATGGCCGGGGCGGCAACCTGCTGGCTGGCGACTTCGACCAGGTCGGTCGGTGTGAAGTCCTGGCCGCCGTCGACGCTGGCGTAGTTGGTCAGTGCCGCAGTGCTCTGCAGGGTACTGGAGGCGAGGATGGCATTGGCCACGGTCACGTCATAGGTGATGACCACCACGTTGCTGCCGGAAAGGTCGGCGGCGGTGCCGGCGCGGCCGGCCAGCAAGGTGGCCTGACCGTTGGCGTCTAGGAACGTGATGGTGTTGCCGTTGACGCTGTAGTCGGTGCCCTGCACCAGCAGGGTGCCGTCACCGCGGTAGATCTGCAGGTTCGCCGCACCCAGGCTGCCGCCGGCAAATGACAGGCCGGCGGGCAGCGTGATGCTGGTGCTGACGTCGTAAGCGCCGCCGCCGCCGCTGTTCTTCAGGGCAGTGGCCAGCCGAAGGGTGTCAGCGCCATCGATACCGCTCACATTGCCGTCCACTGCTGCCAGGCTGGTGACGCTGCCGCTGAACGGCACGCCACTGGTGCCGGGGGCTGCCCAGCTGCCGGTGGTGCCGGTGACTGTGCCGTTACTGCTGGCGACCACGCCGTGCTTGATGTCCAGCACCGGTTCGGCGACCGACGCGATCACCGCCACATCCGACGACGTGAGCACGGTCTTGTCGACGGTGGTGGTCTGGCTCGATTGCGCCAGCACGTCCAGTGCACGCTGGTCGGCATAGGGCTGATCGCCCACGACCATGGTGAAACGCACTTGCACCGTGCCGCCGTCTAGCCCCCCGGACACGTAGTTGCCGAAGTCGAAGACGATCGCGTTGCCGGGGCCGGTGGTGACGCTGTCTGGCACGTCGAGAATGGTATTACCGCTGCCGAACGTCCATTGGCCAACGCCTGTGCCAAAGCTCCAGCTGATGCCGGCCGCGTTGAGCAGGGGCAAGGGCAGGTAGGCCGTGAGCTTGAAGTTCTCGTAGTCGGCTACCAGCAGGTCGTAGTTGATGGTGAAGGTCACCACGTCCCCCGGGCGCAGTTCGCCGTTGCTCGGTGGGTTGCCGCCGTTGACCTGGGTAAGCTCGATATCGACGGTGGAGGACTGGATGGTGCTGGTGGTGGCGGAACCGTCGGTCTGAGTGCCCCCGATGTTGACCGCATCACGCAGCACGGTGGCATCCACTGTGGCGTTGTTGCCGACGCTGTCGCCTTCGTTGAGCTGGTCGTGGGGCGGGTGGTCGGTGGTGTAGGTGGCGTCGATCAGGGCGTCGTAGACGATGCTCAGGCGCGTGGCGCCCTCCTGCACAGTGTCGTCGTAGAGGTCGCCGAACAGCGCCGCAACGCCAGGACCGGCTACCGCTTGGCGAATGGATTCGGCAATGTCGAAGACCAGCGTGGTGCTGCCGTCGGCATTCACTGTCTGGGTGTAGATCAGGGTAATGCTCTGTGTGCCGCCATGCTGCTGGATGACCAGGGTCGGAGGGTTGCTTGGGTCGAAGGTCTGGCCATCGCTGAGCAGGTCGGTCAGGGTGAACTGGCCTTGTTCGAGGATGTTCTCACCGAAGGCAAAGAAGTCGGAAATCGCCACGCCCAGGGTGTAGCGCAAGGTATCGCCGGGCGTGAGGCCAGTGGTGCCGACGTCGTTCTGCAGGTTGACCTGCTTGAGCAGGGTTATCGACTTGGCGACGAACGTCGCGCCTTGACCGTTGCCGGTTTCGTTGAATGGGTAGCCTTGCGGGTCAGTGGGGCGGTCGCGCGGGTCCAGTGGGTTCCAGTCACCCGTCACGCTAGCGGTGCCGAAGTTGATCGTTACCGGGTTACCGGTGGCCGGGTCGATCACGGGCCGGCCGTTGGCGTCGATTTCCGGTACATAGAAACTGACTTGCGTGGTGCTGGCGGCGCTGAGGGTGTCGTAGTGGATGTCATAGCTGGCCACGAAAGCATTGGGGTTCGCCAGTGCCAGAGCGATGAGTGCCGGGTTGGTGAGTACGGTACCGTCATGCAAGGTGATCGACGTCAGGGTGCCGCCCGGCCCTGGCGTGATGGCGCTGACGTGTACCTGGTCGGGCACGGTCTGGGTGATGGTGACATTGCTCAGCGTCTGCCCGGGGGCCGGGGTGACGGTGACGGTCTGGGTGCGGGTGAAGTTGGGCCCGGTGACCGTTTCGCCCTCCGGCATGTTCAACGTCTGCGAGACTTTCAGCAGGGTGGGCGTGACGATGAAACTGTGCAGCGCGCTCTCCACCAGGCTTGGGTCTTGCACAGGGTTGTTCAGCGAATCGTTACCGTATTCGAAGCCCGCACGGGTATTGATGGTGAGGTTTGGCGTGCCGTCGGAATAACTGGTGTCGGCCAGGTTGCTCAGTTGCGCGGTAATCTGGATGTCGATGCTGGGCTGGCCGTTGGTAACGCTGGCGTAAGGCAACTGCAGCACCACCATCTGGTCACCGGGCTTCATGCCCACGCTGGCTGCGTTGATTACCAGTGCGTTGCCGCTGGCATCTTTGGCAAGAGGATGGGTGGCATTGCCGTTGGCATCGAAAGTGATCACGAAGCTGTTCACCGCCTGGCCCAAGTAGGTGGCGGAGACAAAAGTGGCACCATCATCGCCGTCGCGGCCGGTGGCAGGCAGGAATACGTCGATGAATGGGGCGTAGCCTTCCTGGGTCGAGGGGTTGTTGAAGCTTACGGTGAAGGTGAATTGTTCGCCCAACTGCACCTCGGCCCCACCGCTATTCAGGCTGGCTGTAGGGCTGGCATCGGCCAGCAGGCCCTGGAAGCTGTCGAGGGTGGTAGCTGCCAGAGCGATGGCTTTGTCGACATCGCCATTGCTGACCTCAAGGCGCCAGTCGCCGCCGGCCAACGAATTGCCGGTTGCATTGCTCGATGCGCCAACGTCGGCACCCGTCCAGCGTGCCAGTTCGTTGACCAGAGCCTGGCCAGCGCTGCCGCTACCCACATCACACCCATACAGCTGAATATCTGCACCGGCGTTCAACTCACTGCTCCAGGCACTCAGGCGGTCACCCAACTGTTCGACCGTCTGGCTGGTGAACACCTGGTTGCCGAGGGTGAACTGGCCTGAAGCGCCATGGGAGAACACCTGAATGGCGTCGACCTTGCCCAGTTGCGCCAAGGCATTGCTGATGGCAGCGATGGCATCCTGGCCAGGGTCCACCACCAGCGCAGTGGTGCCGGCCGGCAGGTTGGCAGCCAATTGGTCGCGGTTTTCCACGCGCGCATCGATCACTACCAGGTTGCGTGGCGTGGTTGCTGCAGTTGTGGTCTGCGCTTCGCTGGCGGTAGGCGCAGGGTGGCTAGTGTCCTTGCTCTCGGCAGCACTGGCATCGCTGTGGTGCTGTTGATCGACAGCGGTGGCTGCAGCGCCATCGAAGAGAATGCGTTGCTCAAGGGCAACGGTGTGCGACCGAGGGCGCGAGGCAGTGGCAAAGCCGGCTCTGCTCTTGATGTCCATTTCCATCCCTGCTCAGAAGTTCGTCGCCAGATTCGAAGCTTTAGCAATCGTAGTCGGGTTTTCTCGGGGCGGGGGAGCAGGCGCCGAAAGGCAATGTTCAGAAACCGCTCTCACGCAGGCCAACGCCCAACAGCCATTTGCCCACCTCGCCCAGCACGCTGCGCTTTTCCCCATCGATCTTCAGCTTGCCGCGGGTTTCGCGCACGCTGGCCAGCGGTTCATCCAGGGCCACCAGCACTTGAAAAAGTGCATGGCTGGGTACAAGCGCTTCACCGCTCGTTTGCACCGGGCCGCCAAAGTGTGAAGAGAGCATGCGGTGGGCCAAATGCCCGGCGCGTGTACTGCCAATCGCCAGCACCTTGCCGCGCAGGGCGATGGCCTGGCCTTCGGGATAGAATTTCACCGGGTTGCCCACGGCAAGGAGGTGCACCTGGTCCTGGGCGACGTAGGCATCGATCTGCCAGTGACGGGGGTCTATCAAGATGCCCAGCGGTTGCTGGCGGTTGAACCACTGGCCAGGCTGCCAGTCGGGTTCAAGGTCCAGCCAGCTGCCGGCGAATGGCGCCTGCAGGTTGAGCCGGGCAATCTCGCTGCGCGCGGCGCGTGCTTCCTCGTTCTGCACCATCAGGCGCTGTTGGGTGGCAGCATCCTCGGCCAGCCCGGCAGGGTCGGCCAGCAGCCCCGACAAGCGTGCCTCATAGCTGCGGGCGCTGGCCTCACTGCTGCGCATGCGTGAGCTCAGGTCCGGCTCCTCAAGTACGGCCAGTACGTCGCCGGCCTTGACAGGGCCCGCCTGGTGCAGGCTTTTCAGCCGTGCAGGGTAGGGGGTGTAGACGCGCAGCTGGTGCTCGGCACGGGCCACACCTACGGCATTTACCTGGCTGTGCCAAGGTACTGCCAGGGCCAGCAGGGCCAGGCTAAGGCACACATAGAATATCCGCTTGCGCTGCCCCGGAATGCGTGCCCGCTGTTGCCACCAGTGGCTCAGCTCACGTTTCACCGGCAGCGCGATGAACCACGCCAATTCGACCATGAACAGCACGATCCCCAACAGTTTGAAGAAAAACAGGTAGACCGCCACGGCGATGCCGAGAAACAGCACCAGGCGATACAGCCAGGTAGCGAAGGCAAACGCCACCAGCAGGCGTCGCTGGCCAATGGGAAACGGCTCCGGCCAGGCTTCGTCGAGCCCCAGCAGGGTGCGCCGCATGGCTACACGAGCCAGCGCAGAAGAGCGTTCGTGCAGGTTGGGGAAGTCAAGCAGGTCGCTGAGGATGAAATAGCCGTCGAAGCGCATGAAGGGGCTGGCATTGAGCGCCAGGGACAGCACCCAGCTGGTGGTCGCCAGGTACAGCAGGGCGTTGCGCAGGGCGCCATCATCGCACACGGCCCAGCCAAGGGTCGCCAAGCCCGCCAGGGACAGCTCGGTGACGATGCCCGCCGAAGCGATCGCCAGGCGCTGGTGGGCGCGCTTGAGCTTCCAGCTTTCGCCGGTGTCGGTGTAAAGCATTGGCCACAACACCAGAAACGCCACGCCCATGTGCCCGACGCGCAAGCCCAGGCGCGTGGCTACCAGGGCATGGCCGAGCTCGTGCAGGGTTTTTGCCACCACCAGCGCCAGGGCAAAGCTGAACAGGCCTTCGGTGGAGAATGATTCCACCACGGCATGAGTGAAGCTGTCCCATTGTTGCATCACCAGGATCACGCCCAGGATGGTCAAGCCGATCACCGTTAGCCCGGGCAGCGGATGGAACAGCCAGCCCAAGGCAGCGGCCAGACGCTGCAGCCCAGCTTGTGGGCGCAACAGCGGCACGCGGAAGAACAGGTAGTGGTGCAGCCACCAGCGCCAGCTCGACCAGGTACGCGCCTCATTGGCGGTTTGCAGCCTGGCCAGTTGCTCGGGGCCTGGGCGCAGCAGGTTGTGTTGTTCGAGAAACGTACGCAGTGCCAGCACCTGCTCGACATCCGGCTTGAGCGCGCTGTCGTGCGATACCTGCTCGCTGATCTGGCGCGGTGTCTGGCCCCAGCGCAGCAGGCATTCGAACTCCAGCCAGCCGATGCGGTAGAAGCGGTTCAGCACGGTGTCGTGGATCATCCACGCCGGTTCACCTTCTCGGCTGTCGGCGGCCTCGCACAGGCGCAGGTCCTCGCGCAGTGGTGGCAGCGGCAGGTCGCTGAGGTCCAGCATCACCAGCCGCTCCAGGCTCGCAACGTGGCCAGCGGGCGACGCAGCAGGTAGTAGCCGAGCATGACGCGGTCGCCATAGAGCTTGGCGGTGCCATGCAGGCCCAGGCGGGCATGCTCGGAATGCTCGTCGATGCTTGCCAGCAGGCGATAGGCGACGACGCCATCGTCGCCGGGCTTGGCCTGGTAGCTGGTTTCCAGGATCTTGCCCCTGAGTGGGCTGAGCGGGTAGGCAGTGAGGAACAAGGTCACTTCGGCGCCCGGTTCCAGCGCTATGGCATCGGCCACGGCGAGCTGAATCTGCATGGCCGGTTGCGCAGGGTCGGCGACGTGCATGATACGTTCGCCGGTTGTCACTGGTTTGCCGAGCCAGTCGTTGGGGTCGCTGAATACCGCGACCCCGGCCCGTGGAGCCAGCACCTGGGTGCGCCGCAGTTGCGCTTGCACAGCGGCCATTTCGGCCCGTCGTTGCTGGACACGGCCCTGCAGCAGGGTCAGTTCGTTTTTGCTTTGCGGGTTGTCGAACGCCCGCTGGTTGGCAGCCTGCAATTCGGCATCGGCCACGGCGACCTCCTTGCCGAGCACCTCGGCGCGGCTGCGCAAGGTGGTTTCGTCAAGGGTGAACAACGGCGTGCCAGCTTGCACCGGCTGGTTGGGGCGTACCAATACCTGGGCGATCACGCCGTCGATCGGAGAACTGACAATTTGTGCCTGGCGCGAGACTATCTGTGCCGGAGCCAGTGCCGTCTGGCGCACTGGCACCAATAACAGCGACGCTGCTACCAGCAAGGTCACCAGCACCTGACGCCGGCTGGGGCGCCATCGACCGAGCCGGCGGCGCCGTGTCAGCGTGTTCCAGCAGTAGGCCCAAGTGCGTATCAGGCCATCGAGTTGCTGATGCACCACCGGCGGCGGTGCTTCTTCGAGCAGTAGTACAAGCACGCCCAGGCGCTCGCCGGCAGGGGCGTGCAGCGGTATACACCACAACCCCGAAGGCCACCATTCGGTCCAGCCCTGAGCGATGTCGTCGGGCGGCGAGGCGTTGTCCAGGGTTAGCCAGGCTGGCTGCGCATCGGCCAGACGCCCGGCCAGCCAACGGCTGGCGCGTTTGAGCCAGACCAGGTACGGCGAGTCTTCGCTGGGCCGCGCCAAGCCCGACACGCACAGCAGTTCAAGGCCGGCCTTGCTTTGGCCGAACACCAGCGCCTGGTGAAAGGGCAGCAGGGGGTACAGGTCGTTGGCCATGCTGAACGCCAGTGCGCCCAGCGTCTCGGCGGCCATGGCCTTGTCGCGCAGGGCGTCCAGCTGCAGCAACAGCTGCGGATGAGGCAGCGGCCTATTCACGGTCATGGTCGAACCGCGCGGTGCCGCTCATGCCGGCCATCAGTTCGGGAAAGCGCTGATCGAAGCGCGCCTCAAGCTCCACCGTCTGCGCCACCGCATCTACCCTGGCGTTGATGACGCTGACCTTGGCCGGGTAAGTCTTGCCCGTTTCGTGAACGTTCACCGTCAGCGGCTGGCCGGGGCTGAGCGTTTTCAACTGGCTGGAAGGGACATTGAGGCGCACCTTCAATGCACCATCGCTGACCAGATCAAACAGCGGTGTACCTGCGCTGACGGTTTGGTAGGGCTTGACATAAACCTTGGCCACATGGCCCGAAAACGGCGCCAGTACCTGGCAATAGCTCATCTGCGCCTCACCCATGGCGCGGGCGCCATCGGCCTTCTGCACTTCGGTGTTGGCTGCGGCCACTTCGATGTCGCCCACCGCGTCCAGCTTGCGCAGTTGCTGCTTTGCCTGCAGGTTTTGACGGGCCATGGCCAGTTCGGCCACCGCGACCTTGCCGCGCGCCTGGGCTTCGTTGCAGTTGAAACGAGCCAATGTGGCGCCCTTGGCAACATGTTCGCCGAAGCGCGTCTTGAGTTCGCCCAAGGTGCCGCTCATCTGGCTGGACAGGGTGGTTTCCAGCTCGGCAGCCAGCAGCACGCGAATCAGTTGCGGGTCCTCGGTTGGGGCGCCTTGCTCGGCCTGTGCGGCAGTGCTGGCCAAGGCCAGCAACAAGGGAAGGTACCGCTGAGCAACGACAGGCAAAGGCATTCTCGACTCCTTGTAGAGAGACATCCAGCAAGCGCGCTACACAATCGCTATAACGTCTTCATACTAGGAACGAATTCGCAATCTGCCCAATATTCCGGTTGCAAATGTGTCGCTGTTGCTGTCCCGCAGCGAGGCGCTCAGCTAGAGCATCAACGCGTTCAAAGACGGTTTCGTGCACGCCATCCAGGTTTTGCGCTAGAATCCCCGCCGGGTGCTAGCTGCATGACGCAGTGACGCAGGTTAAATAACTACGCAGGTCGGGCCGCCGTGCGGGAGTTCTTGTGCCCATGCAAAAACACGTAATGCCCCGTGCCCAGCAAATTGCCCAACGCGCATTCGCCAACTTCGAACGCTTTCTGCATATCGAGGCCGTGAGCGGCGTCGTACTGTTGATCGCCGCCGTTGCAGCACTGATCTGGGCGAATTCGCCCGCTGCCGAAAGCTATGACGCCCTCTGGCACACGCCGATAAGCTTCGGTGTCGGCTCGCTGGTCTATTCCCAGTCACTGCATTTCTGGATCAACGACGGCCTGATGACCATCTTCTTCCTGGTCGTCGGTATGGAGATCCGTCGCGAAATTCATGAAGGCGCGCTGTCCAGCCTGCGCCAGGCCACGCTGCCGATGGCGGCGGCTGTCGGCGGTGTGGTGGTACCCGCGCTCATCTACCTGGCGTTCAATCATTCGCCTCCCGCGCAAGAAGGTTGGGCAGTGCCGACTGCCACCGACATCGCCTTTGCAGTGGGTGTGCTGGCGCTGCTGGGCAAGTCGATCCCTTCCAATGTGCGGGTGTTCCTGCTCGCCCTGGCGATCATCGACGACATCATCGCCGTACTGATCATTGCCTTCTTCTACTCCGGTGGCCTGGATTACAGCGGTTTCGGCGTCGCCGCCATCGGCCTGCTGCTGGTGCTCGGCCTGCAGAAGATAGGTGTCGGTTCGGCCTATGCCTACATCATCCCCGGGTTCATCACCTGGCTGGGCATGTTGATGACCGGTGCCCACCCCACCTTGGCGGGCGTGGTGCTTGGCCTGATGACACCGGTTCGGGCCATGCCTTTGGGCGAGCGCCCACTGGAGGCCGTCACCCGCTTCACCGACGACCTGCTAGGCCGCGCCAAGGCACCGCAGATCGATGACAGCGAACTCATGAGCCCGCTGAAAAACCTGCGTGTGGCGCAGCGCGAGCTGGTCGCCCCAGTGCTGCGCGTGCAAGGCCATCTGCATCCTTGGGTGGCTTTCGCGATCATGCCGCTGTTCGCCCTGGCCAACGCCGGTGTCGGGTTGTCTGGTGTCGACCTGTCTGCCGATGGTCCTCACTGGGTGATGACAGGCGTCGCTGTGGCGCTGGTCCTGGGCAAGCCGTTGGGTATCGTGACGATCAGCTGGCTGATGGTACGGTTGGGCTGGTGCGCGTTGCCGGCGGGCGTTACCTGGCACGGCATCACGCTGATCGGGCTGTTGGCAGGCATCGGCTTTACCATGTCGATCTTCATTGCCAACCTGGCGTTCTCTGACCCTGGCGTTCTGGGCGCGGCCAAGCTTGGCGTACTTTCGGGCTCGGTCATTGCTGCTGTGATCGGCCTGGCATGGGGTGTGTGGAGCCTGCGCAAGGCAGCCAAGACGGCACCGGCCCAGGTAGGCTGACAGGCAAGCCGGGCAACGTACGGGTGGATGCACAATTTTTTTCCACAGGTGCATCCAATCTGCAACCTGGCGGGTATTACAGGTAGCGCGACTTCGCGCTGTCGATTACTCGCCAGGAGATTTGCACCATGAACAGCCCAGTTACCATGCTGATGCTCACAGGCGGTCTTGTCCTGATCGTGGCCAGCCAAGCCGCTCACGCTCAATCCGCCTTGCCCGACGCGGTCAAGGTTCCGGATGGCCACGCCGTCATGCTGGAAACCGTCGGTGTGGGCCAGGTCACCTACGAATGCCGCGACAAAGCCAATGCCCCCGGCCAGACCGAGTGGACATTCGTCGGCCCCAAAGCGGTACTCAAGGACAGGTCTGGCAAGGCGGTGGGCGACTATTTCGGGCCGCCCGCCACCTGGCAGGCCAAAGACGGCTCGAAGGTCACCGGCACCCAATTGGCCGTGGCGCCAGCGGCCAAGGGCGACCTGCCTTACCAGCTGGTTCAGGCCAGCCCGGCCGAAGGTAAAGGGGCCATGACCGGTGTGAGCTATATCCAGCGCGTGGCCACCCGCGGCGGTGTTGCGCCGGCAACTGCCTGCTCGATGCAAAACAAAGGTGAGCGCAAAATCGTTGATTACCAGGCTGACTATATCTTCTGGGCGGCAAAATGATGGCAGTGCGCATAGGCAGGTGAGCCACTGACGTCTACGCTGATCGACAGCCCCCCGGCCCAATGGCTGGGGGAACCGTCCAGGGACTATAGGGCTGACCTTGCAGTGAACTCACCTTTGCCCCCTTTCGACTTTCAGCGTTGCCTTGAAGCCTGCGCACGGGGAGACCGCCGAGCGCTGCATGCACTCTACGAGGAGGAGGGCGCACGCCTGCTAGGTGTGGTGCGCCGTATCGCCCGCGACCACGCTACAGCAGAAGACATCCTGCACGATGCCTTCATTCGGATATGGTCCGGGGCTGCCAGCTTCGACCCTGCACGCGGCTCTGCGCGGGGCTGGATCTATAGCGTGGCCCGGCACCTGGCGCTCAATTACATACGCGACACACGGCGCGAAGTCGTGCTGGATGAAGGGGCGTTCGACAGTGCACAAGTACCGTTGCCCTTCGCGAGTGATATCGATCTTATGGCGGACTCGGCCAAGGTTCACCGTTGCCTCGAGCAACTGGAACCCTCACGCAAGCTGTGCATCCTGCACGCGTATGTCGACGGTTGCAGCCATGCCGAAATCGCCGGGTTGCTGAACACACCGTTGGGTACCGTCAAAGCCTGGATCAAACGCAGCCTGAAGGCGTTGCGGGAGTGCATGGGATGAAGAAGCCACTGGGCGAAACCGCCGAGGCACTTGATGAGTTGGCCGGGGAGTATGTGTTGGGTACCTTGTCGGCCGAACAACATGAGGCCGTGCGTCAGCGCCTGACGGGGGATCAGCAGTTGCGTGGTGCCGTGGATGCCTGGGAGCAGCGGCTATTGGCGTTGAACGCACTCGCAGAGCCTTTGCCACCCAACCCACGTTTGTGGGGGCGGATCAGCCGCAGCGTCGATGCGCAGTCACAGACACTGCCACAGCGCATCGCGCCGCCAAGGCAGTCAGGGCGTTGGTGGCATCGCCTGGTGCTATGGCAAGGCCTGGCGGGTGCAGGCCTGGTTGCCAGCCTGCTGTTGGCCTTCACTCTGCTCACCGCCAAGGCGCCGGAGCCTTCCTTCCTCGTGGTGCTGGTTGCGCCGGCAGACAGTGCTCCGGGGTGGGTAGTGCAGGCAAGCGATACCCGGAGCATTCAACTGATTCCCTTGGGGCAGTTCGCGGTACCGAGCGACAAGGTGTTGCAGTTCTGGACCAAGGGCGAACAGTGGCAGGCGCCACTGTCGCTGGGCCTGGTCAAACCTGGCGAGCAATACCGCGTGCCCGCGCATGACCTGCCTCCCCTGGAACCCAACCAACTGTTCGAATTGACCCTGGAAAGAGCGGGTGGCTCGCCGACCGGGCGCCCAACCGGGCCTGTGCAGTTCATCGGTCGGGCGGTGAAGGTGCTTTGACAGTGCCCTGTTCAGGGGCAGCAAAAAGCGGCGCCTGTGCGCCGCTCTACAGGCTTGCATCCCGCTATCAATCGCCGGTCACCAGCTGACGGGCCAGCTGATTGTGGCGCTCCAGCACCAGCGGCAGGTCGACGGTGGTGATGCGGCCGTCCTTGACCACTACACGGCCGTTTATCACGCTGGTGTCGACCTGGGTCGGGGTGCAGAACACCAAGGCCGCAAGCGGGTCGTGGTGGGCACCTGCGTAGGCGACATGGCCGAGGTCGAAGGCGACGAAGTCGGCGACCATGCCCGGCGCCAAGGCGCCGATGTCATTACGGTTGAGCACCTTGGCACCGCCGAGGGTGGCGATTTCCAGCGCTTCGCGTGCGGTCATCGCATCAGGGCCGAAGCCGACACGCTGCAGCAGCAGCGCCTGGCGCACTTCACCGATCATGCTGGCGCCATCGTTGGAGGCCGAGCCGTCGACGCCCAGGCCTACGGGCACCCCGTGGTCGCGCATCTCGCGGATCGGTGCAATACCCGAGGCCAGGCGCATGTTCGAGCACGGGCAGTGGGCCACACCGGTGCCGGTACGGGCGAACAGCTCGATGCCGTGCTGGTCGAGTTGCACGCAGTGCGCATGCCACACATCGTGGCCAACCCAGCCCAGGTCCTCGGCGTATTCGGCAGGGGTCATGCCGAACTTTTCGCGGCTGTAAGCGATATCGTTGACGTTTTCAGCCAAATGGGTGTGTAGCGAAACCCCGTAGTTGCGTGCCAGCACCGCCGCTTCACGCATCAGGTCGCGGCTGACCGAGAACGGCGAGCAGGGCGCCACGACCACGCGCAGCATCGAGCCATGGTTGGCGTCGTGGTAGTCCTCGATCAGGCGCTGAGACTCCTTGAGGATGTCGCTTTCCTTTTCCACCACCGAGTCTGGCGGCAGCCCGCCTTGGCTGCGGCCCACGCTCATGCTGCCGCGTGCGGCATGGAAACGCATGCCGATTTCCCCGGCGGCGTGGATGCTGTCGTCGAGCTTGCAGCCATTGGGGTAGATGTACAGGTGGTCGCTGGAGGTGGTGCAGCCGGAGAGAATCAGTTCGGCCATCGCGGTCTGGGTCGATACCGCGATCATCTCGGGCGTCAACCGTGCCCAGATCGGGTAAAGGTTGGTCAGCCAGTTGAACAGTTCACCGTCCTGGGCCGCCGGGACCACGCGGGTGAGGCTTTGATACATGTGATGGTGGGTGTTGACCAGCCCCGGGATGACCACCTTGCCGGTCATGTCCAGAATCTCGTCGGCGTGCTGGGGCAGCTCGTCGCTGGGGCCGACCTGCTTGATCAGGTTGTCTTCTATGAACAGGCCGCCGCGTCTGATCTCGCGGCGCTCGCCGTCCATCGTCACCAGCAGTTCGGCGTTCTTTATCAGCAAAGTCTTGGGCATAGGTATTCCTTCCCGCCAATGGCGGGGTGCAATTCGTCAGTGCGGACACCTGGTTTTTTCTCGAGGGCAACCAGGCTCGGTGTGGAAAACACGGCGTGGGCAGCAGGGCCAGTCAGCGCAGCCGCGCACGCGCCGACACCGCTGAGTCACGAAGACTAGGCGCGAGACGGCGGATGGGTGCATAGGGCGACGGGTGAACGGCGAATGCGTCGATTCGCAGAGGGCGCTCGAAGGGATTGAGCAGATAGGGGTAATGCATGGCTTTAGCCTGTCGCAATACGCAGCGGCGATTACCACTGTCGTAGGCGCGGGTTGATGTAACCAGAAATGTTCATTTTTGTATACGAAAAATTCTGCTTTGAATGTCGAGGTGGTGCCGCGGCGCTTTGCGCAGTACATGGCCTGGTTTATGTTGGGCGCCCAAAGGCATGCACTTCGACAGGACGCCACCAATGCCATCGTCAACCCGATTGATCAGCACCCTGTGCCTTGCCCTGGCCAGCCAATGGGCTTGGGCCGACCAGCCGCTGCCCGCGCCCCCTGAGCTTGGGTCAGGTTACCGCTCCGGCCTGCAACCGGTTCACGCCAACCGGCACATGGTGGCGGCTGCCAACCCGCTGGCCAGCGAAGCCGGGCGGGCGATGCTGCGCGCCGGTGGCAGTGCCATCGATGCGGCAATTGCCATGCAAATGGTACTCACCTTGGTCGAGCCGCAATCGAGCGGCATTGGCGGTGGGGCGTTCATCTTGTACTGGGACGGCAAACGGGTACAGGCATTCGACGGCCGCGAGACCGCGCCGGCCGCAGTGACGCCAACGCTCTTTCTGCAACCGGACGGCACCCCGATGCCGTTCCGGGCAGCGCAGATCGGCGGGCGCTCTGTAGGCGTACCAGGGGTGCTGCGTGCCTTGAAAATGGCGCACGAGCAACATGGCAAGCTACCGTGGCATCAACTGTTCGCGCCGGCCATTGCCTTGGCACGCAGTGGCTTCCCTGTGTCCGAGCGCCTGCACGCGTTGCTGGCGGGTGACCCTTTCATCGCCGGTTCACCCACCATGGCCCGCTATTTCCTGGATGAGCACGGCCAGCCGCTGGCGGTGGGGGCGCTGCTGCGCAACCCCGAACTTGCGCATACCTTCGAACGTATCGCACAGCAGGGCGTCGATGCGTTCTATACCGGTGAAATTGCCGAAGCGATCGTCACCCAGGTACAGGCGCATGCCAATGCCGGGCTCCTGTCACTGGAGGATCTGCGCCAGTACCAGGCCAAGGAGCGCACGCCGTTATGCGGCCCTTACAAGGCCTGGCAGATCTGCGGCATGCCGCCGCCATCATCAGGTGCAGTGACGGTGCTGCAGACCTTGGGCATCCTCGAGGCGCTGCAGCACGCCATGCCACAACGCGACCTTGCGAAGCTGCCGCCCAGCGTCAGTGCTTCGCCGGCAGGCCTTGAGCCCGCGCCGCTGGCCGTTCACCTGATCGCCGAGGCCGAACGGCTGGCCTACGCCGACCGTGCCCAGTACCTGGCCGACAGCGACTATGTGCCGATACCGCTCAAGGCATTGACCGCCCCGGGGTACCTGGCCGGGCGGGCAGAGCTGATAGGCGACTTCAGCATGAAACATGCGCGACCGGGCAAGCCGCAGGGCGCGGACCTGGCCTTGGCCCCGGACCGCTCGCCGTTGCGCATCTCCACCTCGCACCTTTCGGCGGTGGATGACAGCGGTCAGGCGCTGGCTATGACCACTTCGGTAGAGGCGGCATTCGGTTCGCACCTGATGGTCAAGGGCTTCCTGCTGAACAATCAGTTGACCGACTTTTCCTTCATCCCACAGGAGAACGGCAAGCCCGTTGCCAACCGGGTTGAACCGGGCAAGCGGCCGTTGTCGGCGATGGCCCCGACCCTGGTGTTTTCGCAGGCGTCCGGGGAGCTGGTGGCCAGCCTCGGATCACCCGGTGGTTCGCAGATCATCGGCTACGTGAACAAGGCGCTGGTGGGTTTGCTGGACTGGCGGCTCGACCCGCAACAGGCCAGCAACCTGCCCAACTTCGGCAGCCGTAACGCCGGTACCGAAGTGGAAGCCGGGCTGACCAGCCCGGCGCTGGTCCGGCAATTGGCGGCCTGGGGCCATGAGGTGACGCCCATGACCATGACCAGCGGCATGCAGATCATCCAGCGTACCGGCGCAGGCTGGGCGGGGGGCGCCGACCCGCGGCGCGAAGGCGTGGCGCTTGGCGATTAGCCATGGTAGAAGACAACCTTGTCATTCAAAAGTTGAATACCCGGATGTCTATCAGCGTTAAATCGAATAGGGCTCTGTTCGACCTCGACCTGCTGCGTGCCATTGTCGTGGTGGCCGATTGTGGCAGCTTCACCACCGCTGCCGCACGCCTGCATTCGACGCAATCGACCATCAGCCAGAAAGTCCGGCGTCTCGAGGACATGGTCGGCCACCGCCTGCTGGTGCGCGGTAACCGTGACGTGTTGCCGACCGACGCCGGCCAGACCTTGCTCGGCTACGCCCGGCACATGCTGGCATTGAACGACCAGATGCTCGAAGCCTTGGCCGGTGCCATGGTCGGCGTCACCGTCCGTTTGGGCGTTCCCGAAGATTTCGTTGGCGGGCGCACCACCAACGCGCTGTCGGCATTCAGCCGGCTGCACCCGCAGGTCAAGCTGGAGGTCACCAGCGGCCTGTGCCGCGACCTCAGCCAGGCCTATGACAACGGCGAACTTGACCTGGTATTGCTCAAGCAGCGACGCAACAGCCGCGAGGGCGTGGCGTGCTGGCCCGAGCGCCTGCAGTGGATCGACAGCGCACGCATGCCGTCCTTCGAGCTCGACCCGATCCCGCTGGTGACCTTTCCGCCACGCGGGTTGTACCGCGATGACATGATCACCGCCATCGAAGGCATGGGCCGGCGCTGGCGCATCAGTTTCACCAGCTCCAGCCTCAGTGGCATCCAGGCCGCGGTGGCCGACGGCATGGGCATCAGCCTGTTGCCACCACGGGCGGCGACCCTTGAGCATCGGGTGCTTGGCAGGCAACACGGGTTGCCGGAGGTGGACAGCTACGAAATCGTCATCGTCCACCGGCCGACGGCGGATGTGATGGTCACGGCACTGGCCCAGGTGATGTCGCAGGTGCTGGAGGGGGGAGGGATCTGAAGCCTGTACGGCCCCGTCGCCAGCGTGCCGGCGATGGGGCCCGGAAGGTCAGTGCATTACGGCATGCCCAGCCACTGCGGCAGTGCCAGCGAAATGAACGGCACGTAAGTCACCAGCACCAGGAACAGCAGCAGGATCGACAGCCACGGCAGCGCGGCGCGAATCGTCTGCCCCAGCGTCAGGCCCGTCACCGCTGAAGTCACGAACAGGTTCAGCCCCACCGGCGGATGCACCAGGCCGATCTCCATGTTCACCACCATGACGATGCCCAGGTGAATCGGGTCGATCCCAAGCTTCATGGCGATCGGGAAGAAGATCGGCGCCAGGATCAGGATGATCGCCGACGGCTCCATGAAGCTGCCCGCCACCAGCAGCACCACGTTGACCATGATCAGGAAACCGATCGGCGTCAGGCCTTCGGACATCACCCACTGGGTGATCTGCTGAGGGATCTGCTCGGTGGTCAGCACATGGGCAAACAACATGGCGTTGGCGATGATGAACAGCAGCATGATGGTCAGCCGGCCCGACTCCAGCAACACCTTCGGGCAGTCGCGCAGGCGCATGTCCTTGTACACGAACAGTGCGATGAACGCCGAGTACACCGCTGCCACGGCGGCCGCCTCGGTGGGGGTGAACATGCCGCTGTAGATGCCGCCCAGGATGATCACCAGCAGCAACAGCCCCCAGAACGCGCGCCTGGCGGTACTCAACCATTCGGCAAAACTGGCACGAGGTTGTGCGGGCAGTTTCTTGATCCGGGCGACGATGTAGATCGTCACCATCAGCGCCAGGCCGAGCAGGATGCCTGGCACCACACCGGCCATGAACAGCTTGCCTACCGAGGTTTCGGTCGCCGCCGAGTACACCACCATGACGATCGATGGCGGAATCAGGATGCCCAGGGTGCCGGCGTTGCAGATGATCCCCGCGCCGAACTCGCGGGGGTAACCGGAGCGCACCATGCCGGCAACGGCAATCGAGCCCACCGCCGCGACCGTGGCCGGCGACGAGCCCGACAACGCGGCGAACAGCATGCATGCCAGCACTGCGGCAATGGCCAGGCCGCCACGGATGTGCCCGACACAGGCGTTGGCGAAGTCGATCAGCCGCTGGGCCACGCCACCGGTGGTCATGAACGCGCCCGACAGCAGGAAGAACGGGATGGCCAGGAAGGTGTAGCTGTCGGAGGTCTCGAACAGCTTGATCGCCAGCGAGCTCAACGAGTCCTGGCTGAACATCAGGATTGAAAGTGCGCCCGACAAGCCCAGCGAAATTGCGATCGGCACCCCCAGGAACATGAACACGAACAACAACAGGAACAGGCAGATAACCGTCATCAGTGATGCTCCTCACCCGGGTTGGCCAGCTTGCTCGCCTCTGCAGCCTCGTCGGCCAGGCCCAGGCCATACTGGCGATGGGTGAACAGGCGATAGAGGATCTCCAGGTAGCGGACAATGACCAAGGCGAAACCGAAGGGCACGATCAGCGCAATATGGCCAACCTTGATGCCATAGCGGTCCAGGTCTTCGGCGCCGATGCCGGCCACCAGCACTGCGCTTACCCATTTGATGCTGGCCACCAGGAACAGCCCGGCATACGCCAGGCAACAGGCACAGGCGATCATCGCCAGTACCCGTTGCACTGGTTTGCGGGTGCGCCGCACCAGTACGTCGACCCCCAGGTGGCCGGCGGTGCGCACGCCATAGGCAATACCGAAAAAGATCAGCCAGCCGAACAGCGCCTTGGTCAGGGCGATGCTCCAGGTCATTTCCTGGGCGTAACCCATCAGGTGGTCGCCGATGCCCAGCAGCAGGTCACTGGCAAAAGCCCAGTGGTCACTGAGCGTGTAGAACACGGTATAGAGGTTGTTCAGTGCTACGTAGACGAAGGTCACCAAGGTCATGGCCGCCAGGAGAAGGGCGATCATGCCCTCCTCGAAGTGCTCCCAGACACGCCTGAGCGATTGCATAGGAATTCTCCAGACAGAGAGAGGGCTGGCCACCTGTGCAACAGGTGGCCGGGGCAGGGCGTGCGGCTGTCAGGAAGCCTTGTTGGCGGCCTCGGCTGCCTTGATCAAGTCAGCGCCGATCTGATCGGAAAACTTGTCCCACACCGGGCGCATGGCCTCACGCCATTGCTGGCGCTGCTCGGCAGTCAGGGCATCGATCTCGCTGGTCTTGGCATCGATGATTTTCTGCCTGGAGGTCTGGTTGAGGGCTTCGGCCTGTTTGTTCACCTCGACGGTGACCTGGTCCATGAGCGTTTGCAGCTCGCCACGCACCTCCTCAGGCAGGCCGTTCCAGAACTTGGCGTTGGTGATCACCATGTAGTCGATCAGGCCGTGGTTGGTCTCGGTGAAGAACGGCTGCACCTCGTTGACCTTCTGGCTTTCGTAGTTCGACCAGGTGTTTTCGGTGCCATTGACCGTGCCGGTCTGCAGGCCCTGATAAACCTCGGCAAAGCTCATCTTGCGCGGGTTGGCACGGATCGCCTTGAACTGCTCTTCGAGCACGCTGGAGGCTTGCACGCGGAATTTCAGGCCGCGGGCATCTTTGGGCAGGATCACTTTCTTGTTGGCCGACAGCTGCTTGAGGCCGTTGTGCCAGTAGGCCAGGCCGTGGATGCCTTTGTCGTCCATCGAGGTCAGCAGTGCCTTGCCCTGCGGGCCTTGCTGGAAACGGTCGACGGCCGCCAGGTCGTCGAACAGGAACGGCAGGTCGAAGATCTGCACCTGTTTGTTGTAGTGCTCGAACTTGGCCAGTGAAGGCGCCAGCATCTGTACATCACCCAACAGTAGCGCTTCCATCTCCTTGCCGTCGCCGAACAGCGACGAGTTGGGGTAGACCTCGACCTTGACCTTGTCCTTGAGCTGCGGGTCCGCCGCCACAAGCTTCTGGAACATCAGCGCACCCTGGCCTTTGGGCGTACTGTCGGCCACGACGTGGGCGAACTTGATGATGATCGGGTCGGCAGCCTGGGCGAGGCCTGCCATGGACACTGCGGCGGCGCAGAGCAGCGCCTGGGTCAGCTTGAACATCGATGTCACCTCTGATTTATTTTTGTAGGAGGATGGATGTAACGATGGACCAATGGCTTGCGTGTGGTGAATTAGCATTTGTGTAAGGCGGCATTCGGTGTAGCCGAACGCCAACCCAGTTCAACCGGACGCCTGTGCCAACAACCGCTGCGCCCGGAACACGACCGGCGCATCCACCATCTGCCCGTCCAGCTGAAACGCACCGGCCCCGTTCGCTGCGGCGCTCGCCGCCAGCACCCGCCGGGCCCAGGCCAGCGCTTGGGCGTCGGGTGCGAGTGCCGCGTGAATCACCGGCACTTGCCTGGGGTGAATGCACAACGCCCCGCCATACCCCAGGTCGTAGGCATGCCGCATCGCCTGGTGCAACCCTTCGGCGTCGCCAATGGCAGGAAACACGCCATCGAGCGGCGGCAGCAGGTCGGCACCCCGCGAGTGTAGCTGCACGGCCATGCGCGCCTGGTCGAGAAACTGCCTGGCAGCAGCGCTGTCGGTGTTCAAGTGTAGATCCAGCGCCAAGTCGAGGCTGCCGAACGACAACCGCTCGACCCCCTCGGCATGGGCGATCTGCTCCAGCGCGAGCAGGCCCTTGGCGCTTTCGATAATGGGCCATACCGGTTTGCCGGTGTGCCGGGCAACGGCCACCTGTGCGGCGTTTTCCACCTTGGGCAGCAGCACGCCGGCGATGCCAGGCTGCTGCGCGCAGAAGGCCAGGTCTGCCGCATGCTCGGCGTGCTGCGGCGCATTCACCCGGACCCACACCGACGCCAATGGCGTGGCCTGCAGGAACGCCTCCAGGTGGTCCCGGGCCTGGCGCTTGAGGGGTTCCTCCACGGCATCCTCGAAATCGACGATGACGGCA
This sequence comes from Pseudomonas sp. BNK-15, assembly GCF_047456105.1. NCBI lineage: Bacteria > Pseudomonadati > Pseudomonadota > Gammaproteobacteria > Pseudomonadales > Pseudomonadaceae > Pseudomonas > Pseudomonas sp. BNK-15. The sequence continues at coordinate 5,293,137 of NZ_CP179898.1, read as the reverse complement.
TCGGCCCCTGCCGCCAGCGCCTTGGCGAAACGCTCAGGCCGGCTGCCGGGTACGAACAGTGCAGAGCGCACACTGTTCATACCACACCACCTGCGGCCAGGCTGGCTTGCTCTGCCGGGCTGAAGCCCAGCTCGCCGAGGATGCCCTGGGTGTGTTGCCCCAGCGCCGGCACGGCGTCCATGCGCGGGGCAAAGGCCGCGTTGCGCCCTGGTGGCAGCAGCGAGGGCAGCTTGCCGGCCGGGCTGTCCACTTCACGCCAGCAGCCGCGGGCCTGCAACTGCGGGTGTTGCCACACCCCGTGCATGTCGTTGACCCGGGCGTTGGCGATTTGCGCATCTTCAAGGCGTGCCACTACCTCGTCCAGCGACAGGCTGGCGAAGCCCTCGATGATGATCTGCCGCAGCACCTCGCGGTTATCTGAGCGCTTGAAGTTGGCATTGAAGCGGTCATCACTGGCCAGCGCCGGGTCAAGCAGCACCTTTTCGCAGAACAAGGCCCATTCCCGTTCGTTCTGCAGGCCAAGCATGATCGTGCCGCCACCGCCGGTTGGGAACGGCCCATACGGGTAGATGGTGGAGTGCGAAGCGCCGGCGCGCGGGGGAGGCGGCGCGCCGTCGTAGGAGTAGTACATCGGGTAGCCCATCCACTCCACCAGGCTTTCGAGCATCGACACGTCGATGCGGCTGCCGATGCCGGTCTTGTCACGCAGCAGCAACGCCGAGAGCACGCCGGTATAGGCGTACATGCCGGCGGCGATATCGGCGATCGAGCAGCCGGCCTTGGCCATGTCGTTTTCGCCAGGGCCACCGGTTACCGAGAGAAAGCCGCCTTCGCTCTGGATCAGCAGGTCGTAGGCCTTTTTCTTTTCATAAGGGCCGCCTTCGCCATACCCGGAGATATCGCACACGATAAGCCCTGGGAAGCGGGCGTGCAGGGCGTCGAACGACAAGCCCATGCGCGCTGCCGCGCCCGGTGCGAGGTTTTGCACCAGCACATCCGCCTTGGCCAGCAGGGCCTCGAGAATACCGTCGGCGGCGTCCTGCTTGAGGTCCAGGGTGAGGCTTTCCTTGGAGCGGTTGGTCCATACGAAGTGCGAGGCCAGGCCATCGACACGCTGATCGTAGCCGCGGGCGAAGTCGCCGCTGCCAGGGCGCTCGACCTTGATCACGCGGGCGCCGAGGTCGGCCAGTTGGCGGGTGCAGAAGGGGGCCGCGATAGCGTGCTCCAGGCTGATCACGGTGATGCCGTCCAGCGGGCGGGGCGTTGTTTGGGTCATAGGGTCACCTGTTGGTGTTCAGTGCAGATCAGCCAGCGAGCGGGCGTCGCGCAGTTGCCAGACGCGCTCGATCAATGCCTGGCCCTGGGCCGGGCTGCGCGCGCCGGAATACGCCAGCAGGCGCTGAAACTTGGCCGCAAGCTCCGGGCGCGACAGGGTGTTGCCGGGGTCGCCTTTAGGTTCGTCGATGGCGGCGCTGAAGCTGCGGCCATCGGTGCAGGTAACGTCCACGCGGCCCAGCCAGCGCTTGGGGTAGGCGGCGTCCACTTCGGCGTCCAGTTGCATCTCGACGTGCTCGCGAAAGTGCGCGACCTGTGGGTCGGTCAGCGCCAGGTCACGGAAGTCGATGAGTTGCGCGCTGCCATGCACCGCAATCAGGCCAAGTACGGTACCCATTGAGAACTTGGCCTGGTGCACGGTGGCAGGTGTGGTGACGCGGCCAAGCACATCGATCGCGCCCTGATGCACGCGGGTGACGACCCTGGCGATCTGTTCATGGCCAAGGCCTTCGCGCTGCATCAGCAGCAGCAAGGCATCGGCGGCGGGGTGGGTGTGGCGACACGAAGCGTGGTACTTGAACGAGGTTTCCACCAGCGCCCAGCGCGTGCCCAGGCGGTCGCTCAGGCGCGCCGGGTCGGCATCGCTGGACATGCCGGCGGCCATGCCCTGTTCGCCTTCGAGGATATTGCGTGCACCGCTCAGGCCATCGGCGGTCAGGTAGGCGGCCAGCAAGCCGTCGGCGGCGGCCTTGGCGGTATGCAACTGCTTCGAATCGGCGGCGTCGCGCAGGAACTCCCAGAGCCCGGCGGCCTGGGTGCCGGCGCTGCCGAGCAGGTTGATGAACTGCGCCTGGTTGAAGCCCAGCAGTTTGCCCACCCCGACGGCTGCGGCCAGGGTGCCGACAGTGGCGGTGGTATGGAAGATGCGGTAATGCGAGCGACCGAGGAATTCACCGATGCGGATGCCGGCTTCATAGCCGGCGACTGCAGCCAGCAGCAGGTCCTGGCCAGACTTGCCAAGGTCCTGTGCCGCCGCCAGTACGGCAGAAAACACCACGGTCGCCGGGTGCAGCACCGAGCTGTTGTGCAGGTCGTCCTGCTCGACCAGGTGCGAGGCCGCGCCATTGACCAGGGCAGCGAAGTAGGGGGATGACGTGCGCCCGCTGGTCAATACTCGAGCATTGCCCTGCGCAGGCCCCATGCGTTCGGCATAGCGCTCGAACAGCGGGATCGGGTGCGCGCCTTGGCTGGCCAGGGCCGAGCCAAGCCAGTCCAGGAACAGGTCTTCGGTGCGGTCCAGCACGTGGCCGGGCAGGTGTGCGTAACGCAGGTCGGCGAGAAAGCCGGCCAGGGCGTGGGTATGTTGCATGCTCAGGCCCTCAGAAGCTGCGCGGCAGTTCGAGCAGGTGCTCGGCCACGTAGGACAGGATCAGGTTGGTAGAAATCGGCGCCACCTGGTACAGGCGGGTCTCGCGGAACTTGCGCTCGACGTCGTATTCGCAGGCGAAGCCGAAGCCGCCATGGGTTTGCAGGCACGCATTGGCGGCTTCCCACGAGGCCTTCGCCGCCAGGTACTTGGCCATGTTGGCGCTGGCCCCGGCATTCTGCCCACTGTCGTATTCGGCGCAGGCGCGCCAGCGCATCAGGTCGGCGGCTTCGATTTCGATGTGCGCTTCGGCGATGGGGAACTGCACGCCCTGGTTCTGCCCGATCGGCCGGCCGAAGACCACGCGGTCACGGGCATAGGCGCTGGCTTTTTCGACGAACCAGCGGCCGTCACCGATGCACTCGGCGGCAATCAAGGTACGCTCTGCGTTGAGGCCGTCGAGGATGTACCTGAAGCCTTTGCCTTCTTCGCCGATCAGGCTGCTGGCCGGCAGTTCCAGGTTGTCGAAGAACAGCTCGTTGGTCTCGTGGTTGACCATGTTGGCGATCGGCTGCACGGTCAGGCCCTTGCCAATGGCGTCGCGCAGGTCGACCAGGAAGATCGACATGCCCTCGGACTTTTTCTTCACCTCAGGCAAAGGCGTGGTGCGGGCCAGCAGGATCATCAGGTCGGAGTGCTGAACCCGCGAGATCCACACTTTTTGCCCGTTGATCACGTACTTGTCGCCCTGGCGCACCGCAGTGGTCTTGATCTTGGTGGTGTCGGTACCGGTGGTGGGCTCGGTCACACCCATCGACTGCAGGCGCAGCTCGCCACTGGCCAGCTTGGGCAGGTAGTGGCGCTTCTGTTCCTCGCTGCCATGGCGCAGCAAGGTGAACATGTTGTACATCTGCCCATGCACGGTGCCGGAGTTGCCACCGCAGGCATTCACTTCTTCGAGGATGACGGAGGCTTCAGCCAGGCCCAGGCCCGATCCGCCGTACTGCTCCGGAATCATCGCCGACAGCCACCCGGCATCGGTCATGGCTTTTACAAAGGCTTCAGGGAAGCCTTTTTCTTCATCGATTTTGCGCCAGTAGCTGGCGTCGAATTCGGCGCACAAGGCGCGCACGCCTTCGCGGATGGCATTGAGGTCATCACTGTCGTACGTATGCATGCGGGGTTCCCTGTCCAGTTCTCAGTCGAAAAACACGTCGGCGCTCTGCGCCACGCCGTCGGCATTGCCGGCCCACAGTTGCGCCTGGCCCGGTGCGCCGATGCGCCCGGCCACTTCGAATGGCGTGGGCACGGTCAGTGGGCGTACGCCGCGGTAGGCGAATTGGCGCAGGCGCTTGCCAGGGTTGGCGCGCAGGAAGGCGCGCAGGGTGAGGGTGGCGATCAAGGGACCGTGCACGACCAGGCCGGCGTAGCCTTCGGTGCCGGTGACATAGGGGTGGTCATAGTGGATGCGGTGGCCGTTGAAGGTGACGGCGGAGTAACGGAACAGCAGAGTCGGGGAGGGCGTGACGGCCTCGCTCCAGTCGCCAGGGGCGGTTGGCGCGGCGCTGCTCAGTTTGGGCGGGTTCGGTTCGCGGTAGACGATATCCTGCTCTTCACGTACGCACAGTTCGCCCTGCTGGGAGTACTCGTGGCGCACCGTGACGAACAGCAATGCGCCCGTGCGGCCGTGCTTCTCTTCGATATGCACGATGGTCGACAGGCGATGGGCCTCGGCGCCGACCTTGAGCGGGGAAATGAACTCGACACGGCCCCCGGCCCACATGCGGTTGCGGTTATCGGCGGGGGGCAGAAAGCCGCCGCGCGCCGGGTGACCATCGCTACCCAGTAGCGTTTCGGCCACCGGTTCCTGGAAAAAGCACCACATCCATAGCGGCGGCAGGGGCTGCCCCACGGCGGGGGCGGCTTCGCCGAAGGTGGCGGCGATACGTTTGATCAGGTTGCGGCTGAGCTCATCGACGGCCTCTTCCGTGCGGCCGGTCCAGGCGCTGTAATCCGTGGGCGGGTGCGTAGCAGTCATAACCATTGGCCTCTGCATTTGTTGTTATGCAGCGATCATGCGAGGGACTTGGCATTCTGTGAATTTGCATTTATGTAAGGCAGCGTTCATGTATGCTGAACGCCTGCTCCACATTCGGATAGGCCCATGCATTTTGATCTGGCAGACCTGAGGCTGTTCATTCATATCGGCGAGTCACCGAGCCTGACCCAAGGCGCGCGGCGCGCATTCCTCTCACCGGCAGCTGCAAGTGCGCGCGTCAAGGCCCTGGAGGCGCAGCTCGACACGCGTCTGCTGTACCGCGACAGCCGGGGTGTCGAACTGACCCCGGCCGGGCAAAAACTGCTCATGCATGCGCGTTTGATCATGCGCCAAGTGGACTACCTGAAAGCCGAGTTCGCCCAGTTCGGCACCGATTCGGCCGGGCATATCCGCATCTTTGCCAACACCACCGCAGTGACCGAGTTTCTGCCCGAAGTGCTGGCGGGCTTTCTCGCCAAACGTCCCGGCGTGACCGTGGACCTGCAGGAGCGCCTGTCGCGGGATATCGTGCGCGGTGTGCTCGATGGCAGCAGCGACATGGGCATCATCGCAGGCCCCGTGGAAGCCAGCGGTTTGCAGGTGCTGCACTTCAGTACCGACCGGCTGGTGCTGATCGTGCCTGCAGGGCATGAGCTGGCTGCCAGCAGGCAGGTCACGCTGAAGCAGACGCTGGCGTTTCAGCATATCGGCCTGCACGACGGCAGCACCTTGCTCAGCTTCCTGCGCGACCATGTCGAACGCATGGGCCTGAATCTGTCGCTGCGTATCCAGCTGTCGAGCTTCGAGGCCATATGCCGGCTGGTGGAGGCGGGCGTGGGGATTGGCATCATCCCCGAGTCAGCGGCTGTCCGGCACAGCCAGACCATGAACCTGGTCACCATCGAACTGGATGAAGCGTGGGCCGTGCGCGAGCGGAGCATTCTGGTGCGTGAGCTGGATGCGTTGCCAGGGACGGTGAGGGCGTTGATCGCCACCTTGATGCCTGAAGGGGCAGGCAGCGCACTGCAACCGCCCCTGGCCCCCTAGAAGAAACTGCGCTGAGCCTTGAACGTCAGCATGCTCTCGCAATACGTGTTGATACCGGCATAGGCACCGCAGCCCCCGCCGTTGAGGTCGGAGTTGCTGTAGATCAGGTTCAGGTCGATGCCCAGCCAGGGGCGCGACAGCTCCAGCGACCAGTCGGAGAACGCATTGACCTGGCTGCCGTCGCCGATGGTGAAGGGCGTGCCCAGGCGGTGATGGGCGAGTTTGACCGTGAGGTCGATGTCGAACAGCGGCAGTTGGCCAAAATCGGCGAACAGGGTGCCGGTGCGATTGTCCGGGTTGTCACGCCAGGCCCCGCCGATTCGGCTGCCCATGACCGAAATACCGCCATACAACGCATAGCTGTCCGGCCCTGCGATGTTCGGCTGGCTGTAGTGGATCAGGCCTACTTCGTAACCCAGTGTGCTGTCGAAGTGGTGCTTGTAGCCCAGGTAGCTGTCTAGGCGCAGTGTGGAGTCAGGCGTCACGCCCATGCTCGGCGCATACTGGCCCACGTACCAACCGCTTGGGTGGCTGAGGTCCAGGCCACCGTGAAAGGCGCCGCTGGCGCTGGGCGAGATCAGCCCCTGGGCCATGCTGCGTGAAGGCGTGGTGCCAAGTTTGAAGTCGAAATCGCCCAGTTGGCGTTGGATCTGCTGCGCTTGCAGCACCGGGCTGAACAGCAGGGCCGCACTGAGCAACAGAAGGGGCCTGGTCATGGTCACCGTCCTGGAAGGCTTGCGCTTGAGCGGCACAGGATACCCGTGTTGGCTGGCGGGGAAAACAGCGTGGTCTGCTTCAAACGGGTGGTGATGTCGATCAGGGGCCGCACGTGAGCGTATGGCCTGGCTTTCAATTCAACCTTTTATCGCCCCGGCCGGCTCCGCCACCTCGGTCACCACCTGTTCGCTGGCGGCGCGCAGGATCACGCGTTTGCGCAGCTCGTACTCATCCAGGGAGAGTGCCTGGCGCTGGATGGCTTCGAGCTGCAGCTGGCGGGTTTCTTCTGCGGTGTAGGGGCGCAGTTCGGGGTGGGTGGCGCAACCGCTGAGCACGGCAATGGCAGCGGCGGACAGGGTGGCGAACAGCAGGCGGGCCGTAGTGTTCATCGGCAAGCTCCAGGATTCGGGAGATGGGTGTGTGACGAATCGATGGAGCAAGATTATTGAGCCGACGCGATCATTAGAAATTGCCATTCTCGATAGTGACTATCGATAGCACCGTGTGAGAACGGCAGCCTTTGCTAACCTTAAGTTCCACGCGGTATGGGCCAGAGGGATACTGTGATGCGCATGCCATTGTTATGTGCCGTGGCGCTTCTGCTTTGCCTGGGTGGTGAACCAGGCCTGGTCCAGGCGCAAGAGCCTGCACCGGCCGCCGAGGCGGCACCCGCCAAGCAGGCAGTGTTCAACCCCGAGCAACTGGACCAGATGCTCGCGCCGATTGCGCTGTATCCCGACGCGCTGCTGGCACAGGTACTGATGGCCGCCACCTATCCCGGTGAAGTGGCCGAAGCAGTGACGTGGTCCAAGGCCAATCCCAAGGCTCAGGGTGATGAGGCTGTCAAACAAGTGGCGACGCAGGCCTGGGACCCGAGTGTCCAGGCATTGGTGGCGTTCCCGCAGGTACTGGTGGTTCTCGGGCAGGACCCGGTGTGGGTGCAGCGCCTTGGGGATGCGTTTCTGGCCCAGCCTGATGATGTGATGGGTGCCGTGCAGCGTCTGCGCCAGCAGGCCAAGGCCGCAGGCAACCTGCAGAGCAACCAGTACCAGAACGTCACGGTGCAGGCTGCCCCGGCAGCCGCGCCCAGCTCGCAAGCGGCACCGGCCAGCAGTTCGTCCTCCAGCACCATCATCATCCAGCCGGCCGACCCGCAGGTGGTGTATGTGCCCACCTACAACCCGACCACCGCTTACGGAACCTGGGCCTACCCCGCATCACCGCCGGTGTATTACCCGCCATCGCCGCTGTACTACGCCGGCAGCGCGCTGTTGGCCGGGCTTGCGTTCGGCACAGGCGTTGCGATCGTCAATTCGCTGTGGGGCGATTGCGACTGGGGGCGCAACGACATCGATATCGACGTCAATCGTTACAACAACATCAACGTCAACAACCGCATCGCCAACAACCAGAACACCTGGCAGCACAACGCCGTGCACCGCGATGGGGTGCCGTACCGTGACAACCGCAGCCGCCAGCAATTCGGCCGCCAGCTCGACGGTGCCAGCCAGCGTGCGGCTTACCGTGGCGACGATGCCCAGCGTGCACAGGCACGCGATCGCGCCCGTGCTTCGATGGACCGGGCGGGTATCGAACGCCCGGCCACCAGCAATCGTGAAGCCCGTGACCGGGCTCGCGAAGCCCAGGCCAGCAGGCCCCGTGCTGCGGAGCACCGGCAGGCAAACGGCCAGGCACGCCAGGCGCTGCACAACAAACCAGGCAATAGCGCTGGGAGGGCGAAGAACAATGCGTTCGACGGCGTGCGATCCCCCTCACGCTCTGCGGCGCAGGCCAACCGTGGCCGCACCAGCCAGGCGCTCGCCAAGCGGCCGAGTGCATCGCGTGCGGCGGGCCATACCATCTCCCGGCCCAGTGCGGCCATGCACCGTGGTGGAGGGGGGCGTCGATGAACATGAGCCAAAGCAAGTCGTCGCTGGGCCTGTGGCTGTTTGCCCTTGGCGCCGCCTGGTCATGCCTGGCCACTGCGCAGCAGGCATTCCCCACGCCAGAGAAGGCCGCCGCAGCCTTCGTCGAGGCGCTGGGGGTGGAGCAGGCAGACCAGGCGCGCCTGACGCAATTGCTCGGTGACGACTGGCGCACCTACATCCCCCGCGAAGGTGTGCAGCGCAGCGACGTTGATGCGTTCGTGCAGCAGTACCACCAGCAGCACCAGATCCAGATGCACGGTGACCGGCAGGCCATTCTGGCGGTGGGCAGCGAGCAGTGGACCTTGCCCATTCCGCTCACTCGAACTGCCAGCGGCTGGCGCTTTGACCTCAAGGCCGGCAGTGCCGAGATTCGTGCCCGGCGCATTGGCCGCGACGAGTTGGCCGCTGTGCAGTCGCTGCTTGCCTATCACGATGCGCAGATGGACTACGCCACGCAGGACCATAACGGTGATGGCGCACTGGAGTACGCCCGGCAGGTTTTCAGCACACCCGGCAAGCGCGACGGCTTGTACTGGGCGGACGAAACGGGCGGGCAGGTCAGCCCGCTGGGCCCGCTGTTCGGCCAGAATGCACCCGGTGATGACTGGTACGGCTACCACTTCCGCATCCTCGAGGCCCAAGGCCCTTCGGCACCGGGTGGTGCGTACAGTTACCTGATCGGCAAGCATATGAGCCGTGGCTTCGCCATGGTCGCCTGGCCGGCCAGGTACAACGACACCGGGGTGATGAGCTTCATGGTCAGCCATGACGGCCAGGTGTTCGAGAAGGACCTGGGGCCCCAGGGCGAAGCGTTGGCCCAAGGCATGAAACGTTTCGATCCGGATGACAGTTGGCAGGTAGTCGAAGCGGACCACGATCAATAAACGTTCTACCCCGGCGCTTGATTGGCCAGCCAGTCTCGCCCATTGGCTGCCAAGAGGGGGCTCGCATTGGCCGTCACTGGGGCGTGGAACCGCCCACCAGCAATTGCTGGACCAACCATTGCCCAGCGGGGCCCAAGGCTCGTCGGTGCGACCAGACACGATCACCTTACCCGTCACAAGCTGCTTGATCCCAAGGGTGCACCTAACGACAAATGGCGGAAGTTTCTGCGTGGACGCCCTTTGCGAAATTGGGCAATGCTGGAGTTGCAAGCTACCGAACCCGAGTTATACGACACTATTCACGATCGGCTATGGCAGATACTCCATGATCTCTGGGACCTTCGCCGTCCCACAAATGCGCTCGCGCTGGTGATGTACGACGAGTACAGCGGTGGGCAACCTAAGCGATGTGAAACGGTGATGCACCGTATATGCGGCTGCCCCGACTGGCGTAGCCTGGGTGCCGTACTCGCCATACTGGGATCGGACGCGAACGTTCTGACTGCTCCTCGGGTTTGGTTGCAGCAGCACTTCTTCACTTACTTCTTATTGATGTGCATGATGGAACCGGCATGTTTTGTACGGAAAGATTTGTACGATCTTCTCGACGGTTTAGTCGGGCGTAGCATGCTAGCCGCAATCGACGGTTGGCCACCGGACTTGTCGGCTTTTGTGAAAGAGTGCCAGGAAATGGAAAGTTTTGGTGTATGCCTGCAGAGTCGGGGTCACATTCGTGGTTGGGATCTACACACGACTACCCTCATACAGTTGCTGTGGCCGCTCAAGGCCCAGCGCGACCACGCATTACATGTACCCGGTGATAACTCTGCGAAAATTTTGTTTGATAGCCACAAGCGGCGAGTGGCTGAGGCGGTCAAGCAGCACAAGGCTAAGGCTCATGTGCGTTGCTTTCGGTAGCCTGCATCGCGCCGTGGTACCTGATGAAGACCGCTGGAAGAGTCAATCACTTTGGCTGACCCTCTGTAAAAGGTGGAGTATTTGCAACGACCAGCATGTCACGTAGGTGGGATATCAGCTTTGCTTGGGCTCTGAGTGTACGGAGGTCTTCGCGATGATCCTTCATGTAGCGCCGAGCTTTCTCACGGACAATTGACAACTCCACAGCTTGTGCTTGGCGGTCGGCGTCCAACGCCTGATTATCTTGCTTCTGCTGTCGAATCAGCAATTCGCCTTGCTCGAGAGCGCGGGCTTGCTGGCGGTTCTCACGCATGCAGGTTTGTTGTGCCTGTGTCAGACGCTCCAGCTCGCGATACAGCTGAGCTACTTCCTCCTGCTTTGCCCGCAATTGTTCGTGCGTGTTGCGCAGTTCCAGTTGCGTTTGTTGCATTTGCTGGTCATAGCGTTGCACCTCCTGTTCGCGCTGCGTTAAGTGCTGTTGTCGGTAATGGGCCAAGGCTTCACGTGCCTGATTGTGCTTTGTCTCCAGTGATTGGATGTATTGCGCACGCTCCTCCAGGAGTTGCGCACCGTGCAGTTCGCCCGCGAGCAGACGTTGCCGTGCACCTTCAAGCTGCTGTACCTGTTGCTGCAATGCGTTTTCCCGTTGCTGGGCTTCGCGCCGCTCTGTAGCGAGTGCGTCATGGGCGAGTTGCAACTGCTCGAAGCGAGCCTGATCGATTGCCCGCTGTTGCTCGTAGGCTGCTTGCTGCCGCTGTAGGCGTGCGCGGTCTGCTGCTACGGATGCCTGGGCATCGGCAGCGAGGCGCTGGGCTAGACTGCTGATAATGGTCTGTAGCTCGTCATCCAGGCTGACCGGCGGTGGGTATGGCTCGGCCGCCTGGAGCTCTTGGAGATAGCGGAGGATGGTGCTTTTCGAGCCGGTGTTGCCCAGTTCCACCCGCACCGCTTCGATGCTCGGGTGATCGCAGCGGGCCAGCAGGGCATCCCGCGCCCGTTGCACCAAAGCCTTGTTAATGCCTGCGCGAGCCATGGGCCGACTCCGACGATTTCGTACCGTACAAACAGTATGCGCGTACAGGTACGTTTAACCTATGCACTGGATGTTTTGGACCGACGAGCTGACGTTCGAGAATGCTGAATTCTCGAACCTGATAGGCGTTTTAGAGGATTTGTGTGCCTGAGCGCGGTACACGGGAGGTCAGGTGAGCGACGCGGAGCGCTATCAGCAGGCGGCACGCCGGGCCAGCACCGCGCGCCGCTACGCCCAGGCCATCGAGCACTTCGAAGGGGAGTGGGGCGGGCTGCTGCCGGCGTCGAGCGCCAGCGTGGTGCGCTACCTGGCGGCCTTCGGTGCCCAGCTGTCGGCCAGCACGCTGCGCACGCACCTGGCGGCACTCGCCCAGTGGCATCAGCAGCGCGGGTTTGTCGATCCGACCAAGACCGCCCAAGTGCGCGACACCCTGCGCGGGATCCAGGCGCTGCACCTGCAGCCGTTGAAACAGGCGCCGGCGTTGCAGCTGCAGGTGCTGGAGGCCAGCATCGAGGGCTTGAGCGCCGACGTGCATAGTGCACTACCCGCACTTCGACTGCGCGCCGCCCGCGACCAGGCGCTGATCCTGCTCGGTTTCTGGCGCGCCTTTCGCGGCGACGAGCTGTGCCGTCTGCAGGCCGAGCATGTGCGCATAGACGAGGGGGAGGGCATGCAGCTGTTTCTTCCTAGCAGCAAGACCGACCGGGACAACCGCGGGCAACCTGACGATGCCGGCGCTGAAGCGCCTGTGTCCGGTCCAGGCCACCGAGCAGTGGCTAACGCTCAGTGGCATCGAGCAGGGGCCGCTGTTCCGCGGGATTGATCGTTGGGGACATCTCAGCGAGCAGCCGCTCAACGCCAATAGCGTGTCGCGTCTGTTGCGCCGGGCGCTATTGCGCAGCGGGATCGAGGCCGAGGGCTATTCGGCGCATTCGCTGCGTCGTGGCTTCGCTACCTGGGCTAGCCGCAATCAGTGGAGCACAGAGGCATTGATGGCCTATGTCGGGTGGCGTGATATGCAATCGGCCGCCCGCTACATTGAGTCCCACGCACCGTTCGGCGAGTGGGCGCGTTGAGTTTCAAGCAACTCGTATGAGATGAGCGCAGAGCGCATCCTGGCGTTTGCTGCTGAGTTCCACCCTCAGCCATTCCACACCGACGCCGAGTCAGCCAAAGACACGTTCTTTGGAGGGTTGGCAGCCAGCGGCTGGCATACCTCAGCGGTGACGATGCGCTTGCTGGTGGAAAGCGTTCCATTGGCTGGCGGGATCATTGGGGCTGGCAGTGAGGTCTCGTGGCCCAGACTTTGTTGCACTGCGCGGTTTATGCCGGTGTTCCTGCTGCTCAGGAAGCGTTTCGAGCAGCACAAGAGGTGATCGACAGTTACTTCGAGACCTCCTGAGCCTACTTGAGATGCGGCCATGACAAACACGCATGGCCGCTCTTCCGGGGGCCTAAACCCCTATCAGTTTGGCGTTGCACGCTCCCATACCAAATCGGCGGTTCGCATCGCCCCGCGAGACATCTGTGGCCGCTCGAAGCTCAAGTAGAGCCTCTTGTCGTCCTCCACACGGAAGTTGCGCACCTGGTTCAGCCCGGCCCAATTGGGGTGGAGGCTGACGGAAATGGTGTGCGTCAGCTTGTGGGCGGAAGTATCGATTGCGTATGGGCCTGAATAAGCCAGGTATGCCTGGACTGATGCTGAGGTTACCGAGGACATTGAGGAAAATGTCGGCAATCGCTTGCAGAACGTTGCTCGCAACCTTGCTTCTATGTCGCTGTGGTACCAGCCTGAACCCATGTTCGGCTTGAAGGGTTGGGGCTTTGGCGGGCAGGTACGCTATTCCGGTGAGCGCGCTGGCGATGCGGCCAACACGTATGACCTGCCAGCATACACAGTTGCCGATCTTTCGATGAAAGTAGACCTGCCGAAGATGGCTGGCGTGGATACTTCTGTGGCGTTCGGTGTGCGCAACGTCTTTGACCGCACGTATTACCCGTCGTCAGCGGTTGACGGCAGCATGCGCGTGCTTGTGGGGGAACCGCGCCGCTTCGAAATGCGCGTTACCACCGAGTTCTAACCGATAACGGAAGCGGTCGCGCGTTTCATTTCGATGCCTTGGCCTCATGTGCCGCCTTCAGACGGCTCACATGATCAAGGTGCGAGCGCAGGAATTGCGCGGCCTGCTCCCTCTGCCCGGACTCGATCAAGTCCAGTAGCTCGATGTGCTCGTGACACTGTTGAATCAACCTCGGTCTGTCGACGTTCGCTTTGTACGCCATAAAGCGGCGTAACTGATTCTGCCTACGGATCGACTCCAGGAAGAACGGGTTGCCCGAGCACCGCACGATCAGCTCATGCAGTTGCGCACCGATATGAAACAATTGCGAGCGCGATAAGGTGAAAATTTCTCCAGCAAGCAAGGACTCCTGCACCTTCCGCGCCTTGGCAAACGCGGCCGTGTCCACCACATAGCCTGGCTCGAGCAAGGCCGCCGGCTCCACGGCCATGCGAAAACGGTAGCTTTGGATATGCGCTTCGGAGTCGTGCAAAAACGCATTGGTACTCCAGCCTTGCCCAGGGTTACGCTCGACCATGCCTTCATGCGCCAGGCGATTCAGTACCTTGATGATTTGCCCGCGGGGCACCGCATATTTGCGCATCAACTCGGCTTCGAAAAAGGAGGCGCCAATGTCGCCCGCGAGGACATCATCCACCACGCGCAGGTAAAAATCTTCGAAAGGGTCGATTTCCAGAGGCAATTTTCCGGTGTCGACGCTGCGCGCGTCGCAGGTGAGGAAAAACCCTCGATTGGGTTCCTTTACCGCGATCCCGAGCTCTTCAAGCAAGGCAAAGCCCCTGCGGATGGGGGAGCGGGAAACCCCCAGTTCCTTGGCAAACGCTTCCTCCCGCAGGGGATCGCCGGCTCGCATCGAGCGAGCTCGGGCCATGTCGAGGATCTTGGGTGCAAGCTGATTCGCAAGGTCCTTGCGAATAGGAGAGGTCAGGGTCGTCAATGTATTAGGTCCAGCTAGAGCATGGGGCTTTCGGAAGCGATGCTCACTATATCTTATCGCCGCGAATTACGAAGGGGGTAACCCACGGCTAGCGAATAGCAAAACCCAGTCAGGGCGAAAATTGCACTTGCATTTCTATAAATGCAGATGCAGAGTGGCTTCTGCTCGACCTTGGTACCAAGAGGCAACCTGTTGTGCTTTATCGAGAAGGTTGTCATCTGCTCATGATTGTATTACTTCGTCATGAAGTCCAATATCAGGGCCGTCCGTTCACCAGCTGTTGCTGCTCCCTACAAAAACACAAGAGGGGTATCGTTCATGTCCAAACGCATCGCATACGTCACTGCCGGCATGGGTGGCCTGGGTACTGCTATTTGCCAGCGGCTCCACCGGGACGGGTTCACCGTCGTGGTTGGCTGTGGTCCTGCCTCGCCGCACAAAGAGGACTGGCTCGCCGAGCAGAAGCGTAAAGGCTTCGACTTCATCGCTTCCGAAGGCAATGTGGCTGACTGGGATTCCTGCCAGGTCACCTTCAACCGCATCAAAAAAGAAATCGGGCCGATCGATGTGCTGGTCAACAATGCCGGCACTGCCTGCAATGTCGTGTTCCGTGATATGCAGCCAGGCGACTGGGCCACGGTCATCGATACCAACCTCAATTCGCTGTTCAACGTGACCAAACAAGTCATCGATGACATGGTCGCGCGTGGCTGGGGGAGGGTGATCAACATCTCTTCGGTCAATGCCCAGCTCGGCCAGGTTGGCCAAGTCAACTATTCCACTGCCAAGTCGGCCATCCGCGGCTTCACCCGGGCGTTGGCTCGCGAGGTCGGCTCACGCGGGGTGACGGTCAATACCGTCTCGCCAGGTTTCATTGCTACGGCCAAGCTGAAATCGGTCACCAGCACCGCCATGATGGACCGGCTGATCCATGATATTCCTGCCCGCCGGCTCGGCACTGCCGAAGAGATCGCATCCATCTGCGGCTGGCTGGCTTCGGAGGAGTCCGGTTATGCCAATGGCGCGGATTTCTCGATCAATGGCGGCCTGCACATGAGCTGACGGTTCGCCGTCTGCAACCTTGATGCGCCAGATGTGGCGCTGACCCATAAAAATAATTGTATTTTAAGTCAAGGTGATACAAATGCTGTCATTTCTTGGATACGGCATGATCGTGACCTTCATGGCCTTGATCATGACCAAGCGCTTGTCACCGCTAGTGGCAATGACCACGGTACCAATCATCTTCGCGTTGCTCGGCGGCTTTGGTCCCGACATGGGTGACATGATGATCGAAGGTCTGCGCAAGGTAGCGCCGACCGCCATCATGGTCATGTTCGCAATTCTGTACTTTGGTGTGATGTTCGACACCGGTCTGTTCGACCCCATCATCAAGAAGTTCATAAAGCTGATCGGCGGGGACCCGATGAAGGCCGTGGTGTTCGCTGCCCTGCTGGCCGGGCTGGTGTCCTTGGACGGCGACGGTTCGACCACCTATATGATCACGGTTACGGCCATGCTCCCGCTTTTCAAGCGGATGCGTTTGGACCCGCTGGCGCTGACCTGCGTCGTGATCCTGGCTGCCAGCGTCACCAACCTGCTGCCTTGGGGCGGGCCGCTGGCGCGTGCTGCTGCGGCGCTGCAGGTAGAGACGTCGGAGCTGTTCGTGCCGATGATTCCGACCATGATCATCAGCTTCCTTGGTGTGCTGTTGCTGGCCTGGTTCATCGGTACGCGTGAGCGCCAGCGCCTGGGGCGTCTGCCGCAATCGCTGGGCGCTGCGGCCACCGTGTTCGAAGATGCCGACAACGAGGCAACGCCGGCGATGTCGGAGGAAAACGCCGAACTGCGTCGGCCCAAGCTGTTCTGGCTCAACGCCGGTTTGACCATCGCCTTGATGGCCGGCCTAGTCCTGGAGATCCTGCCGCTGGCCATTCTGTTCATGGTTGCGTTCTCCATTGCGCTGGTGATTAATTACCCACACATGCAGGACCAGCGCCGACGGATCTCGACCCATGCGCCGACCGCACTGAATCAGATCGCGATCTTCCTCGCCGCCGGTATCCTCGCTGGGATCCTCTCAGGTACAGGCATGGTCGATGCGATGTCCAAGAGCTTCCTTGGGCTGCTGCCGGAAACCTGGGGACCCTACATGGCGCCGATCACTGCGCTGGCGAGTATCCCGGGAACATTCTTCATGTCCAACGATGCCTTCTACTACGGTGTGCTGCCGGTACTGGCCAAGGCGGCCGAGGTGTACGGTATCAGCCATGCTGAAATCGGCCGGGCGTCGTTGGTGGGGCAGCCGATCCACTTGCTCAGCCCATTGGTGGCTTCGACCTACCTGCTTTGCGGTTTGGCGGGCGTGGAGTTCAGCGATCATCAGAAGTACACGCTCAAGTGGGCATTTGCCTTGTGCATGGTGATCATGTTCGTGGCCATGGCCTTTGGGCTCTTCCCATGGAGTGCTGGCTGAATACCCGAGTACGGCAGCCGCGCGTCAAACTGATCAAACGTGGCCTCTATCAATCAGCGCATTCAATGCGCTGATTGTGTTTTGCATGGTTGGCGTAGAGCTCAGATGCTTGCTCGGCCGGCAGATCGTAGCCTCTTTGTCATAGGGAACGTAGGGCTTGAGCTACCTATCGCAGTGTGAAGCGGTCCCCACGAATCACCGCTATCGACCCGCAGCAGACACCGAGCTGACGTTCGCCACAAGCTGTCATCTGCAAGCGAAATGCTGACTCTGTGGGAGCGGGCTTGCCCGCGAACACCGGCACAGCCATTGCCATCCATCGCGGTGCCAGCGTTCGCGGGCAAGCCCGCTGCCACAAAATGCTGGTGAGTCCAACGACAGCGATGGGTCCAGGCTGTGTGAAAACGCCTGCGATTGTCTAACCTTCTGATCGTCGAGATCGCGGCGGGGACGATCATGAAGCGATTCATTGAAGGTGAGTCTCGGACGCAAGTCACGTTGCTGCCGGAGTGCCTGGACGACTACATCACCGAAGAAAACCCAGTTCGGGTAGTCGACGTTTTTGTCGATGAACTCGATCTTGGAACACTCGGGTTCGAGGGTGTCGATCCTGCGGCAACGGGTCGTCCGGCTTACCATCCAGCAGTGCTGCTAAAAATCTACATCTACGGCTATCTCAACCGAATTCAGTCCAGCCGCCGGCTTGAGCGTGAGGCCGAGCGTAATGTCGAGCTAATGTGGCTGACAGGCCGATTGGCGCCTGACTTCAAAACGATTGCCGACTTTCGCCGAGACAATGGTAAAGCCATTCGCAGTGTCTGCCGGCAGTTCGTTGTACTTTGCCGCAACCTCAATCTCTTCTCCCAATCGATCATCGCCATCGACGGCAGCAAATTCAAAGCCGTGAATAACCGCGACCGCAATTTCACTCAAGGCAAAGTGAAGGCGCGCATGCGGCAGATCGAGCAGAGCATCGACCGCTATCTAGCGGCAATGGATTCAGCGGATCGGGCAGCGCCGGAAGTGGCCGAGGCCAAGACTGAGCGGTTGAAAGACAAAGTCGAAAAACTGAAACAGCAGATGCAAAAACTCAAGGACATCGAGGCGCAGCTTCAGGCCAGTCCCGATCAGCAAATCTCACTTACCGATCCAGATGCCCGCTCAATGGCCACAAGCGGCCGAGGCTCCGGCACAGTTGGGTACAACGTACAAACAGCAGTCGACGACAAACACCATCTGATCATTGCCCATGAGGTGACCAACGTTGGTAATGATCGCGGGCAACTGAGCAATATGGCTAACCAGGCACGGGAAGAAATCGGTGCTGAGGCGCTGACGGTGGTTGCTGATAGAGGCTATTACAAAGGCCCGGAAATCCTTGCTTGCGAGCAAGCTGGCATCACCACCTTTGTACCTAAACCACTGACATCGAGCAGCAAAGCGGAAGGCCGATTCGGCAAGCAGGACTTCATCTACATGGCTGCTTCGGACGAATATCGATGCCCTGCGGGTCAGTTGCTGACGCGCCGGCATTCCTCAGTGGAAGACGGCATGCTACTGCACTTGCTACTGGTTTTCAGGATGCCAGAGCTGCTCGATGCAGAAGCAGTGTACGACCGGTAAAGAGCGGCGATTAAAGCGCTGGGAGCATGAAGCCGTAGTCGAAGGAGTGCAGATTCGATTGGAGCATGATCCGGGGAAGATGAAGGTTCGCCGGCAGACGGTGGAGCATCCCTTTGGCACGCTCAAATTCTGGATGGGAAGTACCCACTTCCTGACCAAAACCCTGCCGAGGGTAAGCACCGAAATGAGCCTTCATGTGCTCGCGTACAACCTCAAACGAATGATGAGCATCTTCGGCATCGCAGGGTTACTTGAGGCGATCAGGGCGTAAACCCCGCTGTTTGCTGGCCCGCAAACAGCTATATGGGCCGCTGACGCGGCCCATATAGCGCTGCAAACGTCTTTTTCGCTGGGTGAGGCTATTCGCGCTCTCGCGTGCTGATTCCACAGGCAGTCAGCTCGACTCTGAGTTTTCGATGTATTTACTGCGTTTTCACACAGCCTGGGTCGGAAGCAGACATTGAAGACCAAGAGGCAGCAGGGCAATAAAAAGGGCTGCGCAGCAGCCCTTTTTAAGACAAATACCTACATCAGGGCGTTACCTGACTTACTCGGTTTCGACCAGCTCACCTGACTCCGTTTCCGCTTTGACCTTGGCTCGGCTGGTCCGCATGCGGATGTTCAGCGCCTCCACGGCCAGCGAGAATGCCATGGCGAAGTACACATACCCTTTGGGAACATGCACATCGAAGGACTCCGCGATCAGGACCGTACCTACGACGACCAGGAAAGACAATGCCAGCATCTTGAGGCTCGGGTGGCGCTCGATGAACCCGCTGATGGTCCCTGCGGCCAGCATCATCACCAACACCGCGACGATGATCGCCGCCACCATGACCGGTACATTCGATACCATGCCCACGGCAGTAATGACCGAGTCCAGAGAAAAGACGATGTCAATGATTGCGATCTGAATGATCGTGCCGATGAACCCGCGACCAACGCCAGCGGACTCGGGGCCTTGTTCCTCTTCACCCTCCAGGCTCTGGAACATTTCCGTGCTGCTCTTGTACAGCAAGAACAAGCCACCGAAGAACAGAATCAGGTCGCGACCCGATATGCCCTGGCCAAAGACCTGGAACAGTTCGCGGGTCAGCCCCATGATCCAGGTGATCGACAACAGCAGCAGAATACGGGTGACCATTGCCAGTGCCAAACCAAAGAAGCGCGTACGAGCGCGCATTTGCGGTGGCATGCGTCCGACCAGAATCGCGATCATGATGATGTTGTCGATGCCCAGGACGATCTCCAGGGCTGTCAGTGTGAAGAAGGCGACCCAGATTTCTGGGCTGGTGAGCCATTCCATTTCGTATACCTGTCAATGTCGAAGCCCGGAGGTCCGGGCAGAGAAAAAGAGGCGGTCCCGCTTGGGTGCCGCCTCAAAGATGCGCAGTAGCTTTACCGTGAAGCATGTCATCGATGGGATGGCAGGGTGACCAAACCACTCCATTCCATCCATGACCTGATGGTCCCTGTAGACCGATCAGTCTGTGAGCAGAGAACGTCCCTCCATCTGTTCAGGTTGTGGAAGGTTCATCATCTGCAGGAGGGTGGGAGCGATATCGCACAGGCGCCCATCCTTCAAGTCTGTATAAGAGAGATCTCGGCCGACCAGAATCAGCGGCACAGGGTTCAGCGTATGTGAGGTATGGGCCTGACCCGTACCGGGATCTGTCATTTGTTCCACATTGCCGTGGTCAGCGGTAATCAGGCACTGGCCATTGACCTTGAGAATCGCCTCCACCACCTGCGCCAGGCAGCCATCGAGTGCCTCTACGGCTTTGACCGCCGCGTCGAAAGAGCCTGTATGGCCGACCATGTCGCCGTTGGCGTAATTGCAAACCACCAGGTCAAAGCGCTCGCTTTCGATTGCCTCGACCAGCCGCCGGGTCAGCTCAGGAGCACTCATCTGCGGCTGCAGGTCATACGACGCTACCGCAGGCGAGGGGATGAGGATGCGTTCTTCCCCAGGGAAGGGTTGCTCACGCCCGCCGTTGAAGAAGAACGTCACATGGGCATATTTTTCTGTCTCGGCGATCCGCAATTGTTGCTTGCCCAGCGCGGCGATGTACTCGCCAAGGCTGTTGTCAATGCGCTCGGGTGCGAATGCACATGGGCAGGGCAGGTCTTCGGCATATCGGGTAAGTGTCAGCAACTGGGCGGCGGGTAACACCCACTGCCGCTCGAAGCCATTGAAGTCGGGCGCTACCAGGGCTTGGCACAGCTGCCGGGCACGGTCAGGACGGAAGTTCATGAACAGCAGGGCATCATCCGGCTGCACCGGCACCGGCTCATCGATGATGGTCGCACTCACAAATTCGTCGCTTTCTCCCCGGGCGTAGGCCTGGGCCAATGCATCACTGGCAGTGGCGGCCTGGAAGTCGGCCTGGCCCTGCATCATGGCGCGATAGGCTTGTTCCACTCGCGGCCATCGGTTGTCCCGATCAAGCGCGTAGTAGCGACCCACCACCGAGGCAATGCGTCCATACCCCAGTTCAGCCAGTACCGATTCCAACGCCTGGATTGATTGCGCTGCGCACTTGGGCGGTGTGTCTCTGCCATCAAGGTAGGCATGCACATAGAAACGCTTGACCCCTAGCCCCACCAGAATTTTGCAGGTAGCGAGGATCTGGTCGATATGGCTGTGCACGCCGCCGGGCGACAGCAGGCCCATCACGTGGATGGCGCCGCCGCGTTGTCGGGCTTGCGTAACCAGCTCTACAAGCGCCGCGTTGCGCGCGAACCCGCCATCGGCAATCGACCTGTCGATCCGCGTCAGGCTCTGATACACCACCCGCCCGGCACCGAGGTTCATGTGCCCGACCTCGGAATTGCCCATTTGGCCGCCGGGCAGCCCGACAGCCAGGCCGCTGGTTTCGATCCGGCTATTGGGGTAGTGCGCCAGAAGCGCATCCAGATTTGGTGTGCAGGCTGCGGCCAGGGCATTGGCCTCATGCGCTTCGCGCAGGCCGATACCGTCCAGGATGATCAATGCACGGGTGCTCATCGACAGGCCCTCAGAAGATGTAGTCGGTGGTGAGGAAGGTCGACTCGCGGTTGCGGATGATCTCGCTGATCAGCTCCTTGTTGCTGCCCTGGAACTTGGTGGCGACGAGCGTGCGGATAGAGAACACACGAAGCGCGTCATGGACCGACAGGGTACCTTCAGCGCTGTTCTTTCGGCCATTGAACGGATAGCTGTCCGGCCCGCGTTGGCACTGGGCATTAATGTTGATTCGACCAACCTGGTTGGCAAAGGCATCCACCAGGCGGCCGACTTCGGCGCTGTCGTTGCCGAAGATGCTCAGTTGCTGTCCGTAGTCCGAATCCAGAACGTAATCGATCACCTTTTCCAGGTCACGGTACGGCACTACTGGAACGATTGGGCCGAACTGCTCCTCGTGGTACACGCGCATGTCGGCGTTGACCGGGTACAGCACTGCCGGATAGAAGAACGATCCGCGGATAGCGCCGCCACTCTGGTTGACGACGCGAGCGCCCTTGGCTTCTGCATCGGCGACCAAGGTGGCGAGGTAGTCGGTCTTTCCAGGTTCGGGCAGCGGGGTCAGGGCCACGCCTGGTTCCCATGGCATGCCAGGTTTAAGCGCGGCGACCTTGCTGTTGAATTTGTCGAGGAAGGCCTCGACCACGTCCTCGTGCACGAAAAGGATCTTCAGTGCCGTGCAGCGTTGGCCATTGAATGAAAGAGCACCGGTGACCGCTTCATCCACGGCGTTGTCGAGGTCCACCTGCGGCAACACGATGCCGGGGTTTTTGGCATCCAGGCCCAGGGCTGCGCGCAGGCGGTGAGGGCGTGGATGCAGTTTCTTCAGGTCGCTGGCAGCTTTGTGGGTGCCGATGAAAGCGAACACGTCAATCTTGCCGCTGGCCATCAGGGCGCTGACGGTTTCGCGACCACTGCCGTAGATGACGTTGATCACGCCGGCGGGGAAGCTGTCGCGGAAAGCTTCGAGCAGTGGGCGAATCAGCAGCACGCCGAACTTGGCCGGCTTAAACACCACAGTGTTACCCATGATCAGTGCCGGAATCAACGTTGTGAAGGTTTCGTTCAGCGGGTAGTTGTAGGGCCCCATGCACAAGGTCACGCCCAGCGGTACACGGCGAATCTGGCCCAGGGTGCCTTGCTCCAGCTCGAAGCGGCTGGAGCGGCGGTCAAGGTCCTTCAGGGCATTGATGGTGTCGACAATGTAGTCGCAGGTGCGGTCGAACTCTTTCTCGGAGTCCTTCAGATTCTTTCCGATCTCCCACATCAGAAGCTTGACCACTGCCTCCCGCTGTTTGCGCATGCTCGCCAAGAAGGTTTCGACATGCTGGATGCGCTCGGCGACGCGCATGGTCGGCCAGGCACCCTGACCGTTGTCATAGGCTTTTACCGCAGCATCCAGCGCGATCAGTGCGGTGTTGGCGTCCAGCAATGGCGCGCTGCCCAGTACAACCTGGCGATCTTCGTTGTTTTCGGACAAGTACACCGGGCTGCGCACAGTCACCACAGGTCCGTCCCATTGACGCAACTGGCCATCCACCAGGTACTCGCGCTGCTCGATTGGCTCGCCGAGCCTGTAGGCTTCGGGTACTTGCTCGATGGTGGGGAAGAGGGTACTGAGTGGGGAAATCGAATTCATGCTTCTACCTTTTTATGTTTCTTGTCTGAAGTGCACCGGGTGCGGGATTGTCAGGCCTGGGCCGCTTTGCAGATCGCCTCGAAGGCCGCCGGGTCCAGTGAGGCCCCCCCGATCAGCCCGCCATCGATGTCCGCTTGCTCGAAGAGCTGTGCGGCGTTGTCGGCTTTGACACTGCCGCCATAAAGCAATGGGATGCCGGCGGCTGCGACGGGATCGTGCTCAGCCAGGAGCTGGCGGATGTAGCGATGTACTGCCTGGGCCTGAGCAGGCGATGCGGTTTCGCCAGTACCAATCGCCCATACAGGTTCGTAGGCGATGACGCCTCGCGCGAGTTGCGTGATGCCCACTTGGTGGAGAACGGCGCGCAGCTGTGAGCCGATAACGGCATTGGTGTTGCCAGCGCTGCGCTGGTGGATGGTTTCACCCAGGCACAGTACCGGCACCAGGTCGGCGCGCAGCGCCGCTTCGAATTTCATGGCGACAAGGGCATCGGTCTCGCCATACAGGCTGCGACGCTCGGAGTGGCCCACCAGTGCATAATTGCAACCCAGGTCGGCGAGCATTTCTGCGCTAACTTCTCCGGTGAAGGCACCTTGAGTACGTTCGCTGAGGTTCTGCGCACCGAGGGCGACTGGGGTATCACCCAAAAGATCGGATACCTGCGCCAGGTAGGGCAGCGGTGGACAGATGGCAATTTGAACGCCCTCCAATCCCTGCAGCACCGGCAGCAACCCGTGGATGAGATGGGCGTTGGCAGCGATTGTGCCGTGCATCTTCCAGTTGGCTATTACAAGCTTTCCGTTCATTTGCACTCTCCGGGATCAGCTGCGGTCTGTGTACAGCGCTACAGCGCAATATGGGGCCTCGCCTGCCAGGGCTTCTTCGATGCGTAGCAGCCGGTTGTACTTGCCTACACGGTCTGAACGGCACAGCGAGCCGGTCTTGACTTGTCCGGCACGGGTGCCTACCGCGAGGTCGGCAATCGTGGTGTCCTCGGTTTCACCGGAACGGTGAGAAATCACAGCGTTGTAGCCCGACTGCTGGGCCAGGCGAATCGCATCCAGGGTTTCACTGAGAGTACCGATCTGGTTGTACTTGATGAGAATGGCGTTGCCGACGCCCTGAGTGATGCCCTCGCGTAGGATCGACGGGTTGGTGACGAACAGGTCGTCACCGACCAATTGCGTGCGCTTGCCCAAGGCTTGGGTCAGCAGCGCCCAACCCTGCCAGTCGCTTTCGTCCATGCCGTCTTCGATCGACAGGATCGGATAGCGGTTACGCAACTGGCCGAGATACTCGGTGAAGGCTGCACTCGAGAAACGCTTATTCTCACCTGCCAGCACGTACTCACCGGCATGGAATAACTCGGATGCGGCGCAGTCCAGTGCCATGCTGATATCGACGCCCACTCGGTAGCCTGCGCGTTCGATGGCTTCCTTGATCACCACCAATGCCTGTTCGTTGGAATCAAGCGATGGCGCGAAACCGCCTTCGTCGCCAACGGCAGTACTCAAGCCGCGTTCTGACAGCACTTTTTTTAAGGTGTGAAACACTTCGGCGCCCATGCGCAGCGCTTCTCGGAAGCTTTGCGCTCCGATCGGCTGGATCATGAACTCCTGAATGTCGACATTGTTGTCCGCGTGTTCGCCACCATTGATGATGTTCATCATGGGCACCGGCATGCTGAACTTGCCGGGCGTGCCGTGTAGCGTGGCAAAATATTCGTACAGCTCCTGACCATTGGCCTGGGCAGCAGCTTTGGCGGTGGCCAGGGAAACGGCGAGAATGGCGTTAGCGCCGAGCTTGCCTTTGTTCTCAGTACCGTCCAGTTCGATCATGGCTTGGTCAATCGCGCGCTGATTCCGCGCATCCATTCCACGCAGGTGTACCGCCAGGGTCTGGTTGATGTGTTCGACGGCGTTGAGCACGCCCTTGCCGTGATAACGCTGGCCACCATCTCGCAATTCGAGGGCTTCGCGGCTGCCGGTCGATGCGCCAGATGGCACGCTCGCCACCCCTTGCTGGCCACCGGCAAGGATGACCTGCGCTTCTACCGTGGGGTTGCCACGCGAGTCGAGGATCTCGCGTGCGATGATCTGGGTAATGCAGGCGGCGTTTTCTGTCACGACTGTGGTCTCCTGTGAGGTGGAAATCTCGAGCAGTTCCTGTTGCTCTGCGTATTCCTGGCGGATGTCGAAGTCACGGGGCCATGCCTCCTGGGCTTGTTGGCCTTGTGCAGCGTCTTGGGTTGAATGGCTCATGTACGCAGCTCCTTGTTCTCAACGGATCTCGTCGCCTACGCGAAGCACACGCAGTGTGTTGGTGCCGCCTTGGGCATGGGCATGATCGCCTTGGGTGATCAATACATGGTCACCCACCTGGACGACGCCACGTTGAATCAGGGCCTCGACAGCTCGCTGGTTCACTTGCTCGAATGACATATCCTCGGTGCTGAATGGCAGTGTCTGGACGCCGCGGAACAGGGCGACACGTGTCTGGGTGCGGGCATTGTCGGAACAAGCGTAAATCGGCAAGTGCGAGCGAATGCGCGACATCAGGCGCGGGGTGTCACCGCTCTCGGTCAGGCTGATGATGGCCTTGACGCCATGCAAGTGGTTGGCGGCGTACATGGCTGAAAGCGCAATGGTTTCGTCGATGCGCTGGAAGACTTCATCCATCCGGTGCTTGGAGCGTTGCGCCTGGGGATGGCGCTCGGCGCCGGCGATGATGCGTACCATCGCCTCGACCGTCTGCACCGGATAGGCGCCAGCAGCCGTTTCCGCCGACAGCATCACGGCGTCGGTACCGTCGAGCACGGCGTTGGCCACGTCGAATACCTCGGCGCGGGTGGGCATGGACTGGGTGATCATCGTTTCCATCATCTGGGTAGCGGTGATCACTACCCGGTTCAGCGAGCGAGCACGATCGATGATCAGTTTCTGGACTGCCACCAGTTCGGCGTCGCCAATCTCCACGCCGAGGTCGCCACGGGCGACCATCACCCCTTCGGACGCTTCGATGATTGCATCGAGTACCGTGTGATCTGCGACCGTTTCAGCACGTTCGATCTTGGCGATGAGGCCTGCTTCCCCTCCGGCCTCTTGTAACAGCTTGCGAGCAAGGTGCATGTCTGCGGCATCGCGCGGGAACGACACAGCTAGGTAATCCACCTGCATCTGGGCTGCGGTGCGGATGTCCTCGCGATCCTTGTCGGTCAGCGCACTGGCGGAAAGTCCGCCACCTTTGCGATTGATGCCTTTGTTGTTGGACAGCGGGCCCCCGATCAATACCTCACAGACCAAGTGGTGGGGGTGGGCTTCAAGCACCTGCAGTTCGATCCGCCCATCGTCGAGCAGCAGGATGTCGCCAGTGTTGCTGTCGCTGATGAGGGCTTCATAGTCGATGCCAACGGCTTGCGCAGTACCAGCGTGCTTGTCCATTTGCGCATCGAGGATGAAACGCTGGCCTTTGTCGAGCAGCACCTTTCCTTCGGCAAACCGCGCGATCCGGATCTTGGGGCCTTGCAGGTCAGCCAGGATCGCAACGAAGCGGCCGTGCTTGCGCGCCATCTCGCGCACGAGTTCCGCTCTGGCCCCATGCTCCTCAGCCGAGCCATGCGAGAAGTTCAGGCGAACTACATCAACCCCGGCTTTGACCAGCCCCTCTATCGCTTCTGGCGATTCGGTGGCGGGCCCAAGGGTCGCAACTATTTTTGTTCTGCGTTGCATGGCTCAGATTCCTTAGAAACGTACTTATGAATGTAAAAAGGCAATCGATGCAGGCGTCTGCTCAGGTGGCTTCACCTGGTTTTTTGGTCAGCAGGATCGTGATTTACCGTAAATCGGTTGAGATTTCTGCTGCCGAGAGCGGGCCAGTCTATGCGGACTGCGAGCAGAGAAAAGATTCGCATATTGACACTTGCAAATGCAATGTTATTTTTGTTGCTCAACGCTCTGGTGAGCATTCGTTTCTGGCACTGCCTGTCAGAGCCTCGTCTGTAGCGTTGCTGCGCCCCGGTGGCGCATGGCTTGTTTAGATTCACAACAAGAAAGCCCGGCAATGGCAGGCATGGGCACCAATTTCTAAACCAGGAAAAATTGAAGATGCATCTAGTGACCCAGGGTTTCACCGCGCTGGTCGTTTCGCTCGCCTGCGCTGCGGCGCAGGCTTCTGAGCAGTCGGAGTCAGAGGGCTTTGTCGAGGGCAGCAGCCTTCGTCTGCTCAACCGCAATTTCTATTTCAATCGCGATTTTCGTGACGCTGCGCCCGGTGACCAAAGCTACCGGGAGGAGTGGGCGCACGGGATCATGGCTTTCTACGAGTCGGGGTTCACCCAGGGGGCAGTGGGCTTCGGTGTGGATGCATTCGGCTTGCTTGGGCTCAAGCTCGACAGTGGGCGAGGGCGCTCGGGAGCCGGTCTTTTGCCCGTGGACGGTGACGACCGGCCGGATGATGACTATTCAAGTGCTGGTGCCGCACTGAAAGTACGTGTATCGAACACTGAACTTCGCTACGGCAACATGCTTACGGAAGCACCAGTGTTCGCGACCGGCGACTCCCGGCTGCTGCCCGAAACAGCGACTGGCTTCCTGCTGCAGAGCAAGGAAATCGAAGATCTGGATGTGCAGGCCGGCCATTTCACAGCCTACAAACTTCGTAATTCGAGCAATCAGGACGAGGATCTTTACCTCAATTATGGCGAGGGCCGCATCGGCAAAGCGATCGATTTTGTGGGTGGCACGTACGCGCTTAGCGAGCAGCTCAGCGCCAGCTTGTACGCGTCGAACTTCGATGAGACCTGGCACCAGTACTACGGCAATCTGAACTACGTGCTGCCACTCAACGATACCCAGGCACTGGATTTCGACGCCAACCTCTACAAGACCCGCGACACGGGCAAAGCCCTGCAGGGCGAAATCGACAACACAACCTACAGTGTTGCCTTGGGCTATACCGTCGGTGCTCACAAGCTGACATTCGCGCACCAGCATGTCGATGCCGACACGCCGTTTGACTTCGTCGGTGGCGATTCGATCTTCCTCGCCAACTCGGTCAACTATTCGGACTTCAACGGTGCCAATGAGCGCTCTTGGCAGGTCCGCTACGATCTGGACTTCGCCAGCTATGGCGTGCCAGGCATGAAGTTCTCTGCGCGTTATCTCAAAGGTGACCACATCGACGGCAGCAAGGCCGATCCGCTGGGCGGGTATGCCGGTTTGCAAGGGGAGGACGGCAAGCACTGGGAGCGTAACCTCGATCTGCGTTATGTCGTGCAGTCCGGTGCGGCCAAGGATCTCTCGCTGCGCCTGCGCCATACCACGCACAGGGCGAACGAAGCCCAGGCAGAAGGTGATGTGGACGAGGTGCGGGTGATTGTCGAGTATCCGCTCGAGCTGCTCTGACCCGCCCATAGCTTGCTGACCGATGCCGGGCTTGCGTGCAGGCCTGGTATCAGCACCCGCACTTCGCAGTGCTATATGTTCCGGGAATAAAGGAATAGCTGGTTGTATGAATATGAGAATGATCGCGGTAGGGCCGCGGGCTGCCCTGGGGTTTGCCTGCCTGGCTCTCCTCAGCGCCTTAATGGGCGCGTTTGCACTTCAGCAAATTCACGAGGTGCAGGCTGAAGCGCTCGACATCAAGGGCAACTGGTTGCAGAGAATTCGTGCTTTAGGTACCGCCAATGCGGCCCTCAATCGTTACCGAATGGGCTCGATGCAACATATTCTATCGGTCAGCCCTGAGCAGATGCAGACGTATGAAGAGCGTACTGCGGGCCGCCTGCGGCAGGTGCGCGAGCAGATGCAACGCTATGCGCAATTGCTGCAGGCCGAGCAGGAGCGCCAGGGGCTGCGAGCATTCGTGCATAGCCTTGATGTCTACGCGAAGCATCATGATGCCATGTTGGCTGTTTCACGATCGGGTGACAAAGCGGGGGCGCGCGCGTACCTGATGTCGGTGAGGGATGCCTATGACGAAATGACCCGGCAGTTCGATGCATTGATCGAACAGGCTGATGCCGGCGCCCAGCAGGCCGGTCAGAGATCTGAGGCAGCATACGCCAGTGCGGTAAGGGGTGTTGTCCTGGTGCTGCTGTTGGTCGTCGTTTGCACCGTACTGGTCGCCTGGATGCTCACCAAGAGCATCACCACGCCTTTGAAATATGCGCTTCAGGTGGCCGAAAGGATAGCCCAGGCCGACTTAACGCAGGCCATCGTGCCGACGGGTAATGACGAGGCGACTCGGTTAATACAGGCTTTGCAGCATATGCAGTCGAGCCTGCTGCAGACGCTTCGGCAGATTGATGGTTCGTCGACCCAGCTGGCTGCGGCGGCTGAAGAGCTCACTGCGGTTACCGATGAAGGGCGCAGAGACAATCAGATGCAGCACGCCGAGATCGAACAGGCGGCCACGGCAGTGACGCAAATGACCTGTGCCACCGATGAGGTAGCGCGCAATGCGGCGTTGGCCTCACAGCTTTCCCATGACTCGCGTGAAACAGCGCTTGCCGGTAAGCAGAAGATGGATGAAGCACTGTTCTCGCTCAATGACCTCATTCGTGAAGTGCTAGCCAGTGCCGATCAGGTAAAGGGCTTGAGTGATGTAGCGCAGGGAATCGGTCGTGTACTCGACGTGATCAGGACCATCGCCGAGCAGACAAACCTGCTTGCCCTCAATGCTGCCATCGAGGCTGCTCGGGCGGGTGAGGCGGGACGTGGGTTTGCGGTGGTCGCCGATGAAGTGCGTGGCCTGGCTCATCGCACTGCGCAATCGACCCGCGAGATCGAAACCATGATCACCGACATGCAGAGAGATACCAGCAATGCGGTGCACACGATGCATGCCAGCACGAGTCGTACGCAGGAGACCCTGGCGTTGGCCGAAGCTGCCGGCGTGGCGCTGCAGAGGCTGCTGTCGAGCAGCGAACAGATAAATGAGCGAAATCAGGTTATCAGTAGTGCAGCAGCCGAGCAGGCAGAGGTGGCCAAGAGTACCGACCGCAATCTGCTGGCGATTCAAGAGTTGTCCGTCCAGACCTCTGCGGGTGCATTGCAGACCTCGGCGGCAAGCCAGTCGCTCGCACGTCTTGCGCTCGAACTTGGTGGTTTGGTGCGACAATTTCGCATGATGGCTCAATAGACCGGGCTGACTAGGTTCAGGCATCTTCGCGTATACTTGCACTTATTGGCGCCGATAAACAAAAGATTGGACGCCGCCCACCTAGGCTTCTTTCACGTTTGGTTCACTGCTATGGCATCCAGCACACTCGTCCAGCGTATCGTTTTCGACATCAGGCATAAGATCCAGCTTGGTGATATCAGCACCGGTTCGCATTTGAGTGCGCAGAAAGTCGCTGATGATTTTCATGTCTCTCGCTCGCCTGCTAGGGAAGCATTGACCATGCTGGCTGAACAGGGGGTGCTGGAGCAGTTTCCGAACCGCGGATTTTTCGTGATTGGTATCCCGGAAGGTGCTGCTGAAGCGCTCGACGAGATCACTGCTACCGAAGAGCCGCCAGAGTATTACCAACTATCCGAAGATTGGCTCAACGACGCGATTCCGTCGGAGGTCACCGAGAAATACCTGCGCGAGCGCTATGATCTCACCAAATTTCAGGTGATCGACATCCTCAATCGTGCAGCCAAGGTGGGCTGGGCCGAGCCGAAACCTGGTTATGGTTGGCGCTTTCTGGATGTGGCGAAAACGCCAGAGGCCCTGCAGCAGATCTACAAAGTGCGTTCGCTGATCGAGCCGGCTGCCCTTCTGGAAAGCGATTTTCACTACGATCTGGAGGTATTGCGGCGTTTGAAGAAAGAACAAAAGGATCTGCTTGCCGGTGGTATCGACACGTTACCGGCCGATGTTCTGCTGAAGTCAGGTATCCGCTTCCACGAAGACCTGATCAAGCTGTCCGGCAACCCGCTCTACCAAATGATTCTCAAGCAGTTGAACAACATGCGCCGGTTGCTGGAGTACCGTTCCATGATCGACCGCAAGCGCTTGTACACCCAGTGTGCCGAACACTTGCGAATGGTTGAGCTGGTGGAGGAGGGCAATAACCTTGAGGCTGCGCATCTTATGAAGCGCCACCTCAGTGGTTCGTTCGCCCGCAAGTCGCCGATCCTCGAGCTGCGCCGCGCGTCACCGTCGCCAGTCGAGGAGATCGAGAGCGAAACGCCTGCGCTTTAGCGAGAGTCAGTCATTGTTATCCTGTTGGCCGGGCGCGGTTCTACTTTCCTGACGCGCCAGCCAGAGCGTAAGTACCGGCTCGGCGCACAGCATGACTACTATCAGGCGCATGATCTGCATCGCCGTGACCATACCGGCTCCCAGGTGTAGGGCTTCGGCGGTCAGGTACATCTCGGTACTGCTACCGGGCATCATGCCCAGAGCGAGCGAAAGCACAGGCATACCTGTCAGCCAACCAAACCCCCAGGCGAACAGGAAGGTGCTGGTGATCATCGTCAAAGTGAATATCACCACCTTGATCAGATACAGCGGTGAGCGACGGAAGAAGCCTCGATCAAAGAAGCTGCCAAGGGCACAGCCAATCATCAGCTGGCCATATTGGCTGAGTTCGACCGGCAGGGCGGTCCGTAGGTCGAACGCCGCTGTCAACCCGGCACACAGGGCCATGGGGCCGAACATCCACGGGTTGGGCAGGCTCAGGCGCTTCCAAAGCAATGCCACCAACACACCACCTGCCAGCATGGGCCCGAGCCATTGCCACTCGGCGGGTGGTCGCGGTTGCACGGCGCCTGGGCTGATCTGCATCAGCAGAAACATTACCGGCGGCACGCTGAGCACGATCAGTACCAAGCGAATGCTGTGGGCGGCGGCTATCTGGCTCACATCGGCGCGGTAGCGCATACCAAGCTGAATCATCTCGGCAAAGTTGGCCGGCATGAAGGCGAAATAGGCGGTGGTCAGGTCCATCCCCTGGCGGCGCATCACGGCAATACCGAGCAATGCCAGTACCAAGGTCAGAAACGCCGCCCCAAGCATCATGGGAAAATGGCTGGCGATCTCATGCACTACCGGTTGGGTGAAGTGCAGGCCGATGGAAGTCGCGATCATCCACTGACCTGATTTTCGTCCGTTGGGTATTTCGGCGATCAACCAGCCACTGTAGCGCACTAAGATCACCGCCAGCATCGAGCCGATGATCCACGGCAGTGGCCAGTGTGCTGCACTGGCCAGAAGTGCCCCGACGATGCCTACCAGTGGTGTGGCCCACCAGGTTTTCAGGCTTGCAAGCATGTGACCATCACTTCAATGGGTAAAGGCGGCGGAGTTCTGCAATCTGCTCGGGGGTCAGCGTTTTGAACTTGTGCTGGAAAATCAGCAGGAACAGTTGCGCCGTTGCCTCGAGCTCCTCCGTGGCGTCGACGGCAGCATTCAAGTCGCTGCCGGCAACCACCGGGCCATGATGCGCAAGGAGCATGGCGTGGTGGTTGCCGGAGAACGAGCGCACCGCCTCTGCCAGCGCGGGGTCACCTGGAGCGTAGTACGGCACCAGCGGCAGTTTGCCGACGCGCATGGCGTAGTACGCTGTGATCGCAGGCAGCAGGTCATCCGGGTCCAAACCATCCAGCACCGATACCGCCACCGAGTGGGTGGAGTGCAAATGCACCACTGCACCGCTGGTGGGGCGCTCCTGGTACATGGCCAGATGCAGCATGAGTTCTTTGGAAGGCTTGTCGCCACTGATGTGCCGGCCGTCCCAATCGAGCTTGGTCAGGCGTGCGGGGTCCAACCTGCCCAGCGATGAGCCGGTTGGGGTCAGCAGCCAACCGTCGTCCAGGCGCACACTGATGTTGCCAGTGCCGCCGTGGGTCAGGCCGCGGTCGTACATGGACTTGCCCAGCAGGACGATTTGTTCCCGCTCCTTGTTCTCATTCATGGCGCCAGCTCCAAGGCTTTGCTGAAGAAGTCACGGGTACCGAAGTTACCGGATTTCAATGCCAACGCCACCGGCTGCTGACCCAGGCCGTAGGTCCAAGGTACCCCAGGGGCGATCGACTTGCCGATACGCAGGGCGTCGATGCCCAACGCCTTGACCACGGCACCGGAGGTTTCACCACCCGCCACCACGAAAGTGTTTACGCCCATGTCCCGAAGTCCTAGGGCCGCCTGTGCCAGCGCGCGCTCGACGATTTCACCGGCGGCAGCCACGCCCAGGCGTGCCTGAACAGCTTTGACCGCGTCGGGCTTGGCGCTGCCATAAATCAGCACCGGCCCCTGCGGCAGCAGCCCACGTGCCCACTCCAGCGCCTCGTTGACTTGATCATGGCCATCCGCAAGGCGCAGTGGATCGAAGGCGAAGCTTGGGCGACCGCTCTGCTGCCACTGTTCGACCTGACCATTGGTGGCAATCGAGCAACTGCCGGACAAAACAGCCGAAAGACCTTCGACATGCGGCAGGTCGGCAGCAGAGGCGGCATCAGGCAGTAGCCCTGCGCGCTTGAAATTGTCTGGTAGGCCAATGGCGACACCCGAACCCCCGGTGATCAGCACGTGGTCTGCTGCGGCTTCACCAATGACCGTCAGGTCCTGATTGCTGGTGGCATCTGCAATAACGTAGCCGCAACCGTCTGCTTGAGCCTGGGCGAAGGCCTGGCGTACGGCGCTGGCGCCCTGACTGACCACGTTGTGAGCTACCAGGCCGACCCTGCGTGAAGTCTGCTGTTGCAGCACGCGCACCAGATTGGCGTCGGTCATTGGTGTTAATGGATGGTTGCGCATGCCTGATTCGCTGAGCAGGACATCACCGACGAACAGGTAGCCGTTGAACAGCGTACGCTGGTTTTCCGGGAATGCCGGGCATGCCAAAGCGAATTGGGTGTCCAGAGCATCGAGCAGAGCGTCGGCAACCGGGCCGATGTTGCCCTGCGATGTGGAGTCGAAAGTAGAGCAGTACTTGAAGAAAAATTGACGGCAACCCGCCTGTTTGAGCCAGGCGAGTGCAGCCAGCGACTCTTCCACCGCTTCGGCGGCAGGAAGCGTGCGTGATTTCAAGGCGATGACCACGGCGTCGACATCGGCGTCGATGGGCCCTTCAGGCACACCGATTAGTTGCAGGGTGCGCATGCCGCCGCGCACCAACATGCTGGCGAGGTCGGTGCCACCGGTGAAGTCGTCGGCAATGCAGCCGAGTAGGGGTTGGTTCACGGCCGGATACTCCAATTTGGCAGGGAAGTAAGCTCCTGGTAGGAGCGGGCTTGCCCGCGGTGTCGTCCGCTTGCCCGAGAGAGGGTGGGCAAGACGACAACGCGGGCAAGTGGCTGCTGCAGGGAAGGGGTGTCGATCAGCCAGCGATGACTGCGGCGACGGCCTCACCGAAGGCGCGGCAACCCAACTTGCCACCCAGGTCGGCGGTGCGCTTGGCCGGATCTTCCAGAACGGCGTCGACCGCTTGTTCCATGGCCTTGCCGGCCTCGCCCAGGGCTGGCTTGGCGTGTTGCTCACCCATCCATTGCAGCAGCATCGCCACCGACAGGATCATCGACACCGGGTTGGCCTTGTCCTGGCCAGCGATGTCCGGAGCCGAACCGTGCTGGGCCTGCGCGCAGCAGTGGATGTCGCTGTGCATCGTGGAGCCTGCCAGGCCGAGGCTGCCGGACAGTTCGCTGGCCAAGTCGCTGATGATGTCGCCGTAGAAGTTGGTAGCAACGAGAACGTCGAAGCGCTCTGGGCTACGCACCAGGTGCGCGGTGGATGCGTCAACCAGCAGATCGTCGAGTTTGACTTCCGGGAAGTCCTTGGCGACGTGGCGTACGCACTCCAGGAACAGGCCGTCGGTCATGTGGAAGCTGTTGGCCTTGTGGATGGCGGTGACCTTGCGGTTGCGCTTCATCGCCAGTTCAAAGGCGCGACGCGCGATACGCTCGCTGCAGTGGCGCGTGATCTTGCGGGTCGACAGTGCCATGTCCGGCGAAGGCATCACTTCGCCCCAGCCGCGGGACATGTTGCGGTCCGGATAGAAGCCTTCAGTCGCTTCGCGCATGATCACCAAGTCCATGCTTTTGCCTGGCTTCATGTTCGATTCGATGAAGGAGCGAGTGCGGGCTGGGCGGACGTTGGCATACAGGTCAAGGCCGATGCGGAAGCCCGCTGAGACGTTACGGCCACCTTTTTCCGGCGCCGGGTAGTCGGCATGGGATTGAGTGCCCAGGATGATGCCGTCGTAGGTTTTGGCTTTCTCCAGCACTTCCTCACGCAGAGTGGTGCCGTACTTTTCCAGGCTGACGAAGCCGACATCGTCATAATCGAAGCTCAGGCCCAGGTCGAATTTCTTGTTGACGGCATGCAAGGCCGACATCGAGGACTCGACGATTTCAGGACCGATACCATCGCAGGGAAGAACCAGAATACGCATCACACTCTCCTAAGCATTTTTGTTCGTAGATGAAGCGGCTCGTCGTCAGTGTCACAGGGTGTACGCTAATGCGACGAAGTACAATAATCGAATCGATTAAATGTCGTTCCGATTGCGGCTGCTTCCGGTGGCGGCTGTCACTCCCCCGGCGCTTTGCATTTTATTGCATGTAAAACCAATGTGTGCAACATTTGTTTTGTCCGTGACCAACGAAGGAGCTGCTGTGAGCATCAAGACGACTGATCTGTGTGACGAATTTGGTGCAGGCGCCAAGGTCCTGTTGCCGATTTTCCAGGACTTGGGAGGTAGAGCAGATTTCCAAGGGCGTGCCGTGACGGTCAAATGTTTCGAGGACAACTCTCGTATCAAGGAGTTGAGCACCACCGCTGGCGAAGGCAAAGTGCTGGTGGTGGACGGTGGCGGCAGTGATCGTTGCGCGCTGTTCGGTGATCACATTGCTGAAGACCTGGTGCGCAATGGCTGGGCGGGAGTGCTGGTGTACGGTTATGTGCGTGACAAAGCCGTACTGCGCACCTTTCCAATAGCTATCAAGGCGCTTGGCGTAACGCCAGCAAAATCGACCAAGCGCAATGAAGGTCAGGTCGGGCTGAGCGTGACAATTGCCGGGCAGGTCATCTCTGAGGGTGATCAGTTGTTCGCAGACGATGATGGTGTGCTGGTGCTCAAAGCTGTAGTCACCGAGGGAGCACAATAATGGCAGCCAAGCGTGTTTTTCTAATCCACGCCACACCTGTGGCGATCGCACCGATCAACGAGGCTTTCGCGCGTCTGTGGCCCGACGCTGAGTTGTGCAATCTCCTGGAGGATTCACTGTCGCGTGATCTTCGTAGCGCAGGTTCGGTCACCCAGGCTCTGAAGTACCGGTTTCTTGAGCTGGCGCAGTATGCGCGAGGCGCAGGGGCTGATGGCATTCTGTTCACGTGCTCGGCATTTGGCGAAGCGATCGATGCTTGTAAAACAGCCCTGGCTATCCCGGTTCTGAAGCCCAACGAGGCGATGCTCGAAGAAGCGTTGGACCGTGGCGATCGAGTCGCATTGCTGGCCACTTTCCCGCCGGCGATCGACTCAATGGCCCAGGAGTTGATGGCTGCCGCCAGCGCCCGTGGCCGGGAGGTGATGTTGCAGCATGCCGTGTGCCCGCCAGCGATCGAGGCGCTCCATCAAGGGGACGCTGCTAAGCATGATCAACTGATCAGCGAGCTTATAGCACCGCTTGCCGATGTCGATGTGATCTGTTTTGCTCAGTTTTCCATGACGTCAGCCGCTCCTGGATGCGCTGAGTTGACCCAAACACCGATCCTCACGACACCCGACAGTGCTGTTCTGAAAATGAAGCGTCTACTGAACGCCTAGTAAGTCAAAATTGCACTTGTAATTGTATAAATGCATGTGCACAGTATTCCCCGTTCGGCCTGGCTTGCTCGAGTGCAGACGCCTCAAGTAATCGGGCCGAATCAAGGGTATTCAGTTGATGTTGCAGCGATACTGAGACTGCAGGCAACAAGCGCCGTGATCCAAGCGGCAATGCTGCCGACCTTGATGCGCCTCACCGCGCTGACGCACAAAAATAATTGTATTTTAAGTCAAGGTGATACAAATGCTGTCATTGCTCGGATACGGGATGATCGTGACCTTTATGGCGCTGATCATGACCAAACGCCTATCGCCCCTGGTGGCCATGACCACGGTACCCATTGTGTTTGCGCTTATCGGCGGTTTTGGTCCCGAAATGGGCGACATGATGGTCGAAGGCCTGCGCAAGGTGGCTCCGACGGCGATTATGGTGATGTTCGCCATCCTCTACTTCGGTCTGATGTTTGATACCGGTCTGTTCGACCCCATCATCAAGAAGTTCATCAAGCTGATCGGCGGCGATCCTATGAAGGCCGTGGTGTTTGCTGCCCTGCTGGCCGGGTTGGTGTCCTTGGACGGCGATGGTTCGACCACCTACATGATCACCGTCACCGCCATGCTGCCGTTGTTCAAGCGCATGCGGCTGGACCCCTTGGCGCTGACCTGCGTGGTGATCCTCGCCGCCAGCGTGACTAATCTGCTGCCTTGGGGAGGTCCCTTGGCGCGTGCAGCTGCTTCCTTGCAAGTAGAAACTGCTGAGCTGTTCCTGCCACTGATTCCGACCTTGATCATCAGCTTCATGAGTGTGTTGCTGCTGGCCTGGTTCATTGGTACGCGTGAGCGCCAGCGCCTGGGCACATTGCCTCAGTCGTTGGGCTCGGCTGCCACCGCCTTTGACGAAGAGGATAACGACGGCACCCCATCCTTGTCGGAGGAGAATGCCGAATTGCGTCGGCCCAAGCTGTTCTGGCTGAACGCAGCACTCACCATTGCGCTGATGGTCTGCCTGGTAATGGAGCTGCTGCCGCTGGCGATCTTGTTCATGGTCGCGTTTGCGCTCGCCCTGGTGATCAATTACCCACATATTCAGGATCAGCGCCGGCGCATTTCCGCGCATGCACCGACTGCGTTGAACCAGATTGCGATTTTCCTGGCCGCTGGCATTCTTGCCGGCATCCTGTCGGGTACTGGAATGGTCGACGCAATGTCCAAAAGTTTCCTCAGCATGCTGCCTGCTGACTGGGGCCCGTACATGGCACCGATCACCGCGCTGGCGAGCATCCCAGGGACCTTCTTCATGTCCAATGATGCCTTCTACTACGGTGTACTGCCGGTGCTGGCCAAGGCGGCCGAGGTGTACGGTATCACTCACGCCGAAATCGGTCGGGCGTCCTTGGTCGGTCAACCGATCCACCTGCTCAGCCCATTGGTGGCTTCGACCTACTTGCTTTGTGGTCTGGCAGGCGTGGAGTTCAGTGATCATCAGAAATACACGCTCAAGTGGGCCTTTGCGTTGTGCATGGTGATCATGCTTGTAAGCATGGTGTTCGGCTTGTTCCCTTGGAGCGCAGGTTGACGACGTTAATGGAAGCGGCGGTCCTTGACCGCCGTCTTTGCATCATGGTTAGCGTGGCAGTATCTCAGCAATCGGGAGTGGATTGTATTTCGTTCAATTGAAGGTCAATACTATTCAGATTCCATGGCGCTCCTCTTCTAGTGGCTCTTCCGTTCTCTACACATTGCAGCGCCGTACCTGAGGGATACGTTTTGCTATACGACCTGACCAGCCTTGACCTCTTCATTACGGTCGCGCAGGAACGCAACCTCACCCGCGCAAGCCGTATCAAACATGTCGCTGTCTCTGCGATCAGCAAACGCATCACCGAACTCGAAGCACAAATCGGATCACCCTTGCTGGTTCGTAATGCCAGGGGGGTCGATCTGACCCCGGCTGGGCAATCGCTGCTGTTCTACGCCCGACAAATCAAGCAGATGATGGGGCAGCTTGATACCGAGTTAAGCGGGTACGCCAGCGGGGTCAAAGGCCATATACGCATCCACGCCATCACCTCTGCTTTATCGCAATTCCTGCCACAGGACTTGGCCGGTTTCGCCCAACTGTACCCGGCCATCAATTTTGATATCGAAGAGCGGGTGGGATCTGCGGTGATTCGAGCGGTCGCCGATGGCCGCGCCGATCTTGGCATCGTTGCAGTGCAAACCCCGACTCAAGGTTTGGATACCTATCCATACCGACGCGACGAACTGACGTTGGCGGTGCCTACTGGTCATGCGCTGGGAATACGCAAAACGATCAGCTTCAAGGAAGTGCTGGAGTATGAAATGGTCGGGCCCCATCTCGAGAGTTCGATGCATACCCTGCTCACCAGTGAAGCAGCGAAGCTCGACATGGCCCT
The DNA here is from genome assembly GCF_047456105.1 of Pseudomonas sp. BNK-15. Classification (NCBI taxonomy): domain Bacteria; kingdom Pseudomonadati; phylum Pseudomonadota; class Gammaproteobacteria; order Pseudomonadales; family Pseudomonadaceae; genus Pseudomonas; species Pseudomonas sp. BNK-15. The sequence goes on along the minus strand of NZ_CP179898.1, from coordinate 5,254,001 downwards.
CAAGCTGCGCATCCGCATCAGTAGCTTCGACTGCATGTGCCGGATGGTATCGAGCGGCTTGGGAATCGCGGTCCTGCCGCGCAGCGTGATCAACCAGTACTTGCGTAGTCACAAGTTGAAGGCCGTGACACTGGATGAGCCTTGGGCCAAGCGTTCATTGCTACTCGCGCTGAAGATGGATGCCGCCTCGCCAACCCTGAAATCCTTTGTTGATCACCTGAAGCTTGCGGACTAGAGGCCCTGCTGAGCGTTCTCGTTAGGAGAACGCTGCTTTGGTAAACGACCAATTTTCATTCCCACAAGCTGCTTTTAGTATCGGCTCATCAACAGTGGCTGCATACATCTGTCAGCGCTGTTAACACTATAAAAAGCCGAGCGATACGAGCATGACCGAGACAGCCCGCGACCTGATGAGCACCCTGGAGATCGACCAGGAGGAATTTGCCTACATCGATCTGAAAAAGCTGCTGAGCCCTGGCCAGTTGCAACGCTTGCCTTACTCCATTCGCATCCTTCTGGAGAACGTGGCGCGCTGCACTCCCGAGGCACTGGCGCCGGTATTGGCGCGTGCCATTGGCAAAGGTCCGGACTGCGAGGTGCCGTTCCAGCCCAACCGTCTGATGTTCCATGACACTACTTGTCTGCCTGCTTTGGCCGACTTCGCGGGCATGCGTGATGTGGTCGCCGAGCTTGGCGGTGACCCCTCGGCGATGAACCCGCAGATACCTGCGGTGCTGACCATCGACCACTCGGTGATCGTTGAGCGCTACGCGCAGGAGGGGGCGGTCGAGCAGAATCTCGACATCGATTTCCGTCGCAACAGCGAACGCTATCGTTTCATCAAGTGGGCGCAGAAGAGCCTGGATAATTTCGGCGTGATCCCGCCAGGCACTGGCATCATCCACCAGATGAACATGGAGGCCCTGGCCAAGGTGGTGTGGGAAAGCCGCACCGAGGAAGGCCAGCGCCTTCTGCACCCCGACGACATGGTTGCCACCGACAGCCATACGCCGATGATCAACGCCATTGGCGTGCTCGGTTGGGGTGTCGGCGGCCTTGAAGGCCAAGCCGCGATGGTCGGTGAGCCGGTACCGATCAATTTCCCGCAGGTGATCGGCTTTCGCGTCACCAACGCCTTGCGCCCCGGTGTAACGGCCACCGACCTCTCGCTGCATGTCGCCGAGATCCTGCGCAAGCGCTCGGTGGTCGGCAAGTTCGTCGAGTTCACGGGGCCTGGACTGACTACGCTGAGCTGGGCGGCGCGCGGTACCGTGTCGAACATGGCGCCGGAGTATGGTGCCACGGTGGTGTTTTTCCCCTTCGACGACCAGACCCTGGAATATCTCCAGCTGACCGGGCGCTCAGATGAGCTGTGCTTGCAAGCCTCCAGCTATATGCATGTGCAGAGCCTGCATCGGCGCGATGACCTGCCGGAACCCGAATTTGACGAGCTCATCGAGCTGGATCTGGCCAGCATCGAGCCCAGCGTCGCCGGCCCCTATCAGCCTCACCAGCGCCAGCCGTTGTCGCGGTCGGGAGCTTCGTTCAATCAGGAAGTGCTGGGTGGTGGCAATCTGATCGCAGGGCCTCAGGCCCAGCAGTTCGACGAACCCTCTTTCGGACAATCGATCAGCCATGGCGCAGTGGTGATCTCGGCGATCACCAGTTGCACCAACACTGCCAACCCGGCACAAATGATCCAGGCAGGGCTTCTCGCTCGCAATGCGCGTCGTCTGGGCTTGCAACGCAAACCCTGGGTAAAGACGTCGCTGTCGCCAGGCTCGCAGGTGGTGGCGGATTATCTGGCCGAGGCCGACTTGCTGCAGGACTTTTCCGCGCTGGGTTTCGAACTGGCCGGTTTCGGTTGCATGACCTGCATTGGCAACTCCGGCAAGCTTGAGGAGCATGTAGAAGTATTTGCCGACCAGGGCCTGAAGGGCGTGGTCGTACTGTCGGGCAACCGCAATTTTGAAGGCCGGGTCAATCCCAAGGTGCCTGCGGGTTATCTGGCTTCGCCAGCCTTGTGTGTGGCCTTCGCTATCGCTGGCACCATCGAAACTGATCTCACGAGTGAGCCGCTTGGCCTGGACGCTGAAGGTCAGCCTGTGTACCTCAGTGACCTGATGCCCTCCGATGAAGAGGTTGCGGCACTGGTTTCTCGTGTGGTCAAACCTGAGTTCTTCCGCCAGCGCTTGGCCACGGTCTGGGATGGCACTCATCATTGGCAGGCATTGTCGGCTGAAGGCAGCGTGCAGTTCCCCTGGGAGGCAAGTTCGACCTATCTGCGCCGCCCGCAGTACCTTGCCGATATCCAGGCCGAGCCAAAGGCCAGCCTGGCGATTCAGGGCGCCCGGCCGCTTATGGTGCTGGGCGACAACGTCACCACCGACCATATCTCGCCAGCGGGTGCCATCCCGGCGAACAGCCAGGCGGGTGAATGGCTGCTGGAGCGTGGTGAGCATCCCCAAGACCTCAACCAGTACTCCACGCGCCGTAGCAATCATGAAGTGATGCTGCGCGGGGCCTTCACCAATAAGTCGGTTAAGAACCGTCTGCTCGGCGAGCAGCAGCCAGGGCCTGGTGCCTGGGCCTGGAACACCGATCGCAGTCAATGCCTGCCGCTCTACGACGCGGCCCAAAGCTACGCTGGCGCGCCGATGGTGATCTTCGCGGGTATCAACTATGGCGCAGGCTCCAGCCGCGACTGGGCGGCCAAGGCCCAGGCTCTGCTAGGCGTACGTGCGGTGGTTGCGCGCAGTATCGAGCGTATTCACCGTAGCAATTTGATCGGCATGGGTGTGCTGCCCCTGCTGTTTGAAGAAGGGCAGGGTGTGGATGACCTGAACCTTGACGGCAGCGAGCACTTCGACTTCGTTGGACTCGATGAGCTGACTGTCGGTGACAACCGCATCGGGCTAGTCGTGCGACGCGCAGACGGCGCTCAGGTTGATCTGCAGCTGATCGCTCGAATCGACTCTCTTCAGGAAATTCGCTACCTGACCAATGGCGGCGTGTTGCCTTACGTGATTCGCAAGGTCGTCAAGCGCACCCGTAGCTGAAAACCAGATCACACCGCTCCGAGAGCAGCGACGGCATCGATGCCGTCGCTCGGGGTGCGGCTGCCTGCTGAACGGCCCCGCACTCGCCTGAAACGAACTTGTCACTGGAGAATATTCCTATGTATGCCTATGTCGGATCGCGTACGACGCGAGAGCGCAACGCCAGGGGTGATGGCATCACGGTCTATCGCGTCGACCAGCAAATTGGCAGCCTGGAGCTTGTCCAGGTAGTTGGCGATCTGATCAATCCTTCGTTCCTGGCCCTCAACCGAGCGGGTGACCGGCTGTATACGGTGCATGGCGATCGCAGCGAAGTCAGCGCGTTCGCTGTCGACCCACAGGACGGCACGTTGAGCCTGATTAACACGCAGAGTTGCGAAGGGCGCAACCCGGTGCACCTGGCGCTGGACCCAACGGAGCGCTTTATGGTGGTATCCAACCACATCACCGGCTCTCTGGCCGTGCTCGACGTCAACCTCGACGGCAGCCTGGGTGAGGTCAGCCAGTTAGTGCAACTGGAAGGCCCGGTAGGCCCGCATCGGGTCGAACAGCCGTTTGCCAAGCCGCATTTCAATCCGTTCGATGCCTCGGGCAATTTTGTCCTGGTACCAGACAAGGGCCTGGACCGGGTGTTCAGCTTCCGCTTCGACAACGGCAAGCTGTTCCCCACCGATCAGGCTTATGTGGCCAGCCGCGAAGGTGCGGGTCCAAGGCATCTCGCGCTGCACCCTAGCGCGCCGCTGGCCTTTGTCATCAACGAACTCGACTCGACCGTGACCAGCTACCGCTTCGATGCCGTCAGCGGCGCCCTGGAACCCCTGCAGGTGTTGTCGTCGCTGCCCTCGACCTACACGGGCAATAGTCGTGCTTCCGAGATCGAAGTCGATCGCAATGGGCGCTTCCTGTATGCCTCCAACCGTGGTTACGACAGCATCGCGGTGTTCGCCATCGACACGCACAGTGGCCTGCTGACGCTGGTCGATGTAGCCCCTACTGCTGGGCGTACGCCGCGGTTCTTCGCCTTAACCCCCAACCAGCGCTTCGTCTTCGCCCTCAACGAGGACAGCGACAGCATCGTCGCTCTGGCAGTCGATGCGCAGCATGGACGCTTGAGCAAAACGGACTTTTCGGTTTCGACCGGCAGTCCGGTCTGCATGGTTTTTTCTGCCTGAACCCTGCTGCAACGATAACAATGAAAAGGGGCAGATCAAGCGCTGCCCTAGTGAGGACGCCATGAACAACAACAAGACTGTCGATGAACAGGCTACTGTTCGCAAGATTACCCTGCGCATCATTCCTTTCATGTTCCTGCTGTACATCGTGTCCTATCTGGACCGTGCCAACATTGGCTATGCCGCGTTGGAGATGAACAAGGAGCTCGCCTTGACCAGCGAGGCTTTCGGCTTCATTTCCGGAATCTTCTTCATCGGTTACTTCCTGTTCGAAGTGCCGAGCAACGTCATGCTTAACAAGTACGGTGCACGGGTATGGATCGCCCGCATCCTGGTGACGTGGGGCCTCATCGCTGCCGCCACCGCGTTTGCTCAGACCGCCAATCAGCTGTATTTACTGCGCTTCTTCCTGGGCGTGGCTGAGGCCGGCTTCTTCCCTGGCGTGATCGTCTACCTGACCTACTGGTTCCGCGCCAAGGAACTGGCTACCACCGTGGCACTGTTCACCGCGGCGATCCCGGTCAGCTACATAATCGGCGCACCACTTTCGACCTGGATCATGGACAACATCAAGTGGCTCGACTGGAGCGGCTGGCGCTGGATGCTGTTCCTCGAAGGCGCGCCCGCGATACTGCTGGGCATTGCTTGTTTCTGCTGCCTCACCGACAAGCCCGAGCAGGCCAAATGGCTGACCCAGGAAGAAAAGGACTGGCTGCTCGCCGAGCTTGAACGCGACCGCCAGAGCCGCAAGCACGTCAAGCGCTTGAGCGTGTTCAAGACCATGGTCAACCCCAAGGTGCTGTACCTGGCGTTCATCTACTTCGTCTACCAGTGTGGCAGCCTTGGTGTTGGCTACTGGATGCCGCAGATCATCAAGGGGTTCTCTGCCAGCCTGACCCATACCCAGATCGGTCTGATCGCCATGTTGCCGTACATCGTCGCGACGATTCTGATGGTGGTGTGGTCGCGCAGCTCTGACCGGCGCAACGAACGCAAGCTGCACTCGGCCATTCCTCTGGCCGTGGCCTCGCTTGGCCTGATTGGCGCGGCCCTGCTGCCCAGCCCGGTGGCGTCGATGGCAATGATCTGTGTGGCGCTGACCGGCCTGTACAGCTTCAAGTCTCCATTCTGGGCGCTGCCGACATTGTTCCTCGACCGCGCTACTGCGGCGGTGTCGATTGCGGTGATCAACTCCATTGGCAACCTCGGCGGCTTCGCTGGGCCGTCGTTGATCGGGGTGGTCAAGGGCGAGACCGGTAGCGCCGCGACCGGTTTGATGTTCCTCAGCGCACTGCTGCTGTTGGCCTTCGTGATGACCCTGTTCATGCGGGTTGGCAACAAGGAACCTGGCCAGCCAATGGCCGCGTCCGCTCATTGATTCCTTGGGGCTGCTGCGCCGCCCCCTTACCACCCCCAATGCCTGGCTCTAACGAGCCATGGCCTGCGCTCGCCTGAAAACCGGAACCGCCAGATGCACAACAACAAAAACATCCTGCGTACCTTGATCACTCTGTCTCCTTGCCTAGCCGCCGGCACCGCCGGAGCCGAAGGCTTTTTCGATGACAGCAAAGCCAGCCTGCAACTGCAGAACTACTACTTCAATCGCGATTTCCGTGATGGTGCTGGTCAGTCCAAGCGTGAAGAGTGGGCCCAGGGCTTTCTGCTCGACATGCGCTCCGGTTACACGCCGAGCACCATTGGTTTTGGCTTGGATGCTTTGGGGATGCTCGGCCTGAAGCTCGACTCCAGTCCAGACCGCGCCGGCTCCGGTCTGCTGCCGGTGCATGACGATGGCCGAGCTGCCGACGAATTCAGCCGCTTGGGTCTGACCGCCAAGGTCAAGGTGTCCAGCAGTGAGCTCAAGTACGGCACGCTTATCCCCAAGCTGCCGACGGTGCAGGCCAATACCGGGCGCATCCTGCCGCAGACCTTTGAGGGCGGTCTGTTGACTTCCAAGGAAGTCGAAGGACTGACGGTCACAGGTGCACGCTTTGATCGCATGACCGACCGTGACTCTACCAATGCCACCAAGATCACCCTGAACAACAAGAACCGGCGGTTCGCTGGGGCAGTGGAGGGGGATGATTACTGGATAGGTGGCGCTGATTACGCGCTGAGCAAGCAGCTGACCCTGAGCTACCAGTATGCGGAACTGGAGGATGTGTACCGACAGAACTTCATCGGGCTCAACCACGTGTGGAATGTTGGGCCTGGTAAGCTCAAGAGCGACCTGCGGTTCATGCGCAGCGACGATGCCGGCGACGCCCGAGGGGGCAAGATCGACAGCGCAGCCCTGAGCGGCATGTTCACCTACAGCCTCGGTGGTCATGCCTTCGGCCTGGGCCTGCAGAAGATGAACGGCGATACTTCGATGCCATTTCTCAACGGCACCGATCCCTACCTGACCAACTACATCCAGATCAACGACTTCGCCGAACCCGGTGAACGCTCCTGGCAATTGCGTTACGACTACGACTTCGCCGCACTCGGCGTTCCCGGCCTGAGTTTCATGACCCGTTACATCCAGGGTGACCACGCCGATGCCGCGACGCGGGTCGGCGAGGGCTGCGAATGGGAACGCAACACCGATATCGCCTATGTGATCCAGTCCGGAGCCTTGAAGAATGTCGGCATCCGCTGGCGTAATGCGACATACCGTTCCAACTTTGCCCGCGGTGCCGACGAGAACCGCCTGATCGTTTCCTACACCTTGCCCATCTGGTGAGACCTGCTGAGTAAAGGCCGGAAGCACCAGCCCATATTTCTGAGGAGATTCATATGCCCGAGATCACTCCACCCGTTCTCACTGAACTCGCCCCCACTGGCACCCTCCAGGTTGCCATTAACCTCGGTAACCCGGTGCTCGCCCAGCGCGGGCCCGACGGCGAACCTCAGGGCGTCTCGGTCGCGTTGGCCAAGGGGCTGGCCGAAGAACTTGGCGTTGCCTTGGAAATGCGTACGTTCGATGCCGCCGGCAAGGTATTCGCCGCCTTGGAGGAGGGCGCCTGGAGTTTGGCCTTCCTCGCTATCGAGCCAGTGCGCGAGGCGCAGATCGCCTTCAGCGAACCGTACGTACTGATCGAGGGCACCTACCTGATTAATCGCGACGCCCCGTACCGATGCGTGGAGGAGTTGGACCAGTCAGGCCTGCGCCTGGCAGTAGGCAAAGGTGCAGCTTATGACCTGTATCTGAGCCGTACCCTCGAGCATGCCGAGCTGGTGCGCGCCGACACTTCCGCCGGTGCTGTTGACCTGTTTATTGAACAGGGCCTGGACGCCGCCGCTGGCGTTCGCCAGCCATTGCAAAAAGTGGCCGAGGCGGACTCGCGCGTGCGTGTGTTGGATGGCGCTTTCACCGCGATCCGCCAGGCCATGGCAGTGCCGCGTGGCCGCGAGCATGCCGCCGCCTACGTCCGTGATTATGTCGAGCGTCAGCTGCACAGTGGTTTTGTCCGCGGTGCCCTGCTGGCAACCGGGCAAACCGACGTCAGCGCTCCGCGCTGATGTGCCGGGGCCGCGCTGCGGCCTCAGCATCCTGTATTCAAACGAAGACCTGAGGTAGTTACCCCAATGGCCAAGGCCGCCGATGTCGTTGTGCAATGCCTGGAAAACGAAGGTGTCGAGTATGTGTTCGGTATTCCTGGTGAGGAGAACCTCGACCTGCTCGAGTCCCTACGCAAGTCGAAGATCAAGCTGGTACTGACCCGCCACGAGCAGTCTGCGGGCTTCATGGCCGCCACCTATGGCCGCCTGACCGGCAAGACCGGCGTCAGCCTGTCGACCCTGGGCCCTGGCGCCACCAACTTGGTCACCGCCAGCGCCTATGCGTATCTTGGCGGCATGCCGATGATGATGATCACCGGCCAGAAGCCGATCAAGAAGTCCAAGCAGGGCCGATTCCAGATCATCGACGTGTGCGGCATGATGGACCCCATCACCAAGTACACCCACCAGTTCGCCTCGGCCGACAACATCCCGGCCCGCATGCGCGAAGCCTTCCGCCTGGCGGAAGAGGAGAAGCCGGGCGCAGTACATCTGGAGCTGCCAGAAGACATCGCTGCCGAACAGACCGATGCTCTGCCGATTCCACGCAGCCTGCACCGCCGCCCGCTGGCTGAACACAAGGCTATCGATGCGGCTATTGAAAAGCTCCAGACCGCACGCAACCCGATCCTGGTGATCGGTGCCGGCGCCAACCGCAAGATGACCGCCAAGGTCCTCAAGCAGCTGATCGACAAGACCGGCATCCCATTCGTGACCACACAGATGGGTAAAGGCGTAGTCGACGAGCGCCATCCGCGCTTCCTCGGCAACGCCGCCTTGTCGTCGGGTGACTTTGTGCACCGCGCCATCGAAGCTGCCGACCTGATCATCAACATCGGCCACGACGTCATCGAGAAGCCGCCGTTCTTCATGGTCCGTGGCGGCACCGAAGTCATCCACATCAGTTTCCGCTCCGCCGAAGTCGATGCCGTGTACTTTCCGCAGGTCGAGGTGATCGGCGACATCGCCAACGCCGTGTGGCAGATCAGCGAAGCGTTGAATGACACCGCGCACTGGGACTTCACCCGCCTCATGGCCATCCGTGAAGCCAATGAAGCACAAATCGCTGAAGGCGCCGACGACAACCGATTCCCGGTCTACCCGCAGCGCCTGGTCGCCGACATCCGGCGGGTATTGCCGGCAGAAGGCATCGTTGCCCTGGACAACGGTATCTACAAGATCTTGTTCGCCCGCAACTACAAGGCACACAACCCGAATACCGTACTGCTCGACAATGCCCTGGCGACCATGGGCGCCGGCCTGCCATCGGCCATGGCCGCGCACCTGGTTTATCCGGATCGCCCGGTCATATCTGTGTGTGGCGACGGCGGTTTCATGATGAACAGTCAGGAACTGGAAACGGCAGTACGCCTCGGCATGCACATCACCGTGGTTATCCTGCGTGACGACGGCTACGGCATGATCCGCTGGAAGCAGGCCAACATGGGCTTTACCGATTTCGGCCTGGACTACGGCAACCCGGACTTCGTCAAATATGCCGAATCCTATGGTGCCAATGGCTACCGCGTAGAAAGCGCCGACGCCTTGCTGCCGCTGCTGGACCACTGCATTTCCAACCCAGGCGTGCACGTGATCGATTGCCCGGTCGACTACAGCGAGAACGATCGGATTCTCAACAGCGAATTACGAGAGCGAGCGTTGGCAGTTTAACGCTCCAACGCCTCTGAGTTGTAGTCTGCGCATCACGCCGCTATCGATGCAAAACACCGCCGATGTGGGCCGGTTAAGCGGCTCTATCGGCGGTTAGCATTCTCAGCGAGCCTGCTCGGGCAAATCGCACTCAAAGTCATATGCTGGAAAAGGTCGATTCGTTGCGGGCTTGGCTCAAGGCATCCGTACTCGGGAACATGGCGAATTATTCGGTCGGCTTGGAGCTCACACATCCCTCACTCGGTGGAGTGTCGGAATATTCGCGGTAACACTTTAAGAGGTGCGCGGATCAATCGCAGCTTCAGAAAGCGCGACGGCGAGCAGTGCAGGTACTTCTGGAACAGCCGCTCGAGCTGGCGACGTGGCACCGACACGTTGACCGCCAGTTCATCGAGGTCGATCGGCGCCTCAAGGTTAGTCTCCATCGGCGCAACGATCTCCTGCAGCTTCGGCTGTTCATCGCCCTGCCAGCACGAAAACCTGATGCGGTCCAAGTTCCTTTTCCGCAATGCGAAGGCTAAGAAGTCGATTGCTATTAGAGCGGCGATGGGGTCGCCACCGCCGCCTGTTTTACAGAGATACGCGTCCAAGAATGCACAACAATTTTTAAAGTACGCGCTCTAGCTCGGGCACTACCTCAAAGAGGTCGGCAACGAGTCCATAATCGGCCACTTGGAAAATTGGCGCATCGGGATCGCTGTTGATGGCGACGATGACTTTTGAGTCCTTCATACCCGCCAAGTGCTGAATGGCGCCGGAGATACCGACAGCCACGTACAGGTTTGGTGCCACTATCTTACCAGTCTGGCCGACTTGCATGTCGTTAGGAACAAAGCCTGAGTCCACTGCGGCGCGGGAGGCCCCAGCTCGGCTCCCGCAAGCATGATGGAGGTTAGTGATAAGCCTGTGGCCTCCGGCTGCGGGCGATGGCGCTGACAACTGAGCTTTGGGCGGTCTGCTTGAGGTCGTATGAGGACGGTCGAGAAAGGCCGTTCTAATGGGGCGTTAGCAGCCATCTGTGAGTGGACAGTGCATGCTGCTTTTCCACCGATTGAGCACTCAGTTGTAAACCACTTTTTTTCACTGTAAACCACTGTAGTTTACAGTGAAAAAAAGTGGTTTACATGGCCTCAGAAGATACAGTTCATCAAGCGCTGTAGCCTAGGAAGCGTAAGGCCTTCAGTCATCTCGATATTCTCAATCCAGCAGTGCTGAGCGGTCCCCATGTCTCTCGCCTCGACGCTCTACCCGAGCAAGTGCAGGTGATGAGGCTTGAGCGTAGCCACGCTGCCTTTGGACGATGCAGCTGACGCCAAACATCAAGCAAAAAGGCACCCGATGGTGCCTTTTCGGTAGGTTTGAGGAGTAGTCGCAGCGATCCTTTAGCTCCCAGCCTTGCGACCTTGGGTTCAGAATCCGACCAGCTATGCCCGTCGTCACTACTTCAGAGAAACCAGCTTTCTCAGCTGCCAAAATTACGGGGGGGCTTTTGCTGGTACCCAGTCCCGACGAATGCGCAATTGCAGCCCTCAACCACTAGGCTATAGGAGGCGACAAGCATGTCAATCAAATCTGGTGAATAGATCTGATTTCAAGCATGAGGCAACGCAAGCATCCCGCAAACGAGTTCAGAAAGCCTGAAAAAATTTCAAACTATCGTGAAAATGAAGGCAAAGGCAACGAGGGCTTCAGGTGAGTAGCGCACAGGTATTGATAAAACCGATAGGAGCTATATCGCGAGTATCAGTTCCATCAAAGAAAATGTGAAGCACAAGTTCACTACTGGATGGAAAATGCCGTGAAAAAAGTCTCTTTTACCGAGCGCCTGGTCCATGCCATCGGCTATGAAGTGTTTGCCGTGCTGCTGTGCGCGCCGCTTTTGTCCTGGGTGATGGACAAGTCGTTGGCAACGGCCGGTGGCCTTGCGGTCACCCTGTCGCTGATCGCGATGGTGTGGAACATGCTCTACAACGCGCTGGTCGACCGTTGGGTGCGTACCGCACGCATTCACTGGAAGGCCGCGGCACGCTTTGCCCACGGCCTGGGTTTCGAGTTGGGGCTGGTGGTGTGGTGCCTGCCGGTGGCGGCCTGGATGCTGGATATCTCGCTTTGGCAGGCGCTCATGGTTGAGCTGGGCTTCTTCGTGATCATTTTGCCCTACACCGTGCTGTACAACTGGGCATTCGACCAGGTTCGGCACTGGATAACGCAGCGTTGGACCGCCGCCTGAGCAGACAAACGAGCAAGACGCATCAGCCTGTGAGAGGATGTTCGCCAACCCAGCCATAAGGCCAGACAGGACCCCGAACACAAGCCTGATGAAGACGCCAAAACGAATCGAACCGCTGATTGAAGACGGACTGGTCGACGAAGTACTGCGACCCTTGATGAGCGGCAAGGAAGCAGCCGTCTACGTGGTGCGTTGCGGCGCCCAGGTACGGTGCGCCAAGGTCTATAAAGAGGCCAACAAACGCAGTTTCCGCCAGGCCGCCGAGTACCAGGAAGGCCGCAAGGTACGCAACAGCCGTCAGGCCCGGGCGATGGCCAAGGGCAGCAAGTACGGCCGCAAGGAAGCCGAGGACGCCTGGCAGAACGCTGAAGTGGCAGCGTTGTTCCGCCTGGCCAATGCCGGTGTGCGGGTGCCCAAACCCTATGACTTCCAGGATGGCGTACTGCTGATGGAGCTGGTGACCGACGCCGATGGCGATGCGGCCCCGCGCCTTAACGACGTTCACCTGGAGGCTGATGAGGCGCGTGAGTACCACGCCTTTGTCATTCGCCAGATCGTGCTGATGCTGTGTGCCGGCCTGGTGCATGGCGACCTGTCCGAATTCAATGTGCTGCTGGGCCCCGATGGCCCGGTTATCATCGACCTGCCGCAGGCGGTGGATGCCGCCGGCAACAACCATGCCTTCAGCATGCTGCAGCGTGACGTGGCGAACATGGCCCACTATTTCGGGCGCTTTGCACCGGAGTTGAAGGACACCCGCTTTGCCCAGGAAATGTGGGCACTGTACGAGGCAGGTGAGCTGCGTGCGGACAGCCCGTTGACAGGCGAATTCGAGGATGATGAGCATGTCGCGGACGTGGGCGACGTGATGCGCGAAATCGACGCGGCCCGCCTGGATGATGTCCGCCGCCGAGCTGCGCGGACAGAAGCCGAGCATGGGCCGGTCAAGGGCGAAGAACCGCCGCCGCCCTGGCTGCAGTAATCTCGCATAGGTGCTGGCCCTATCGCCGGCTTGCCGGCGATAGGGCCAGCCAAGTGGTGATGAAGATGCTGATCGCAGGGGCTCAGTGTGACAGCAGTACGGGCATTTGAAGCGCTTGCAGAACCCCATGGGTAGCGCCACCCAGGATGAAATCTTTCAAGCGCGAATGACCAAAGCCGCCCATGACCAACAGATCGGCGCCGGCGGTGAGTGCTTCTTGCTGCAGGCACTCAGCGATCGAGCGCCCGGCCAGCTTCACGCTCAGCGGCCGAGCGTTCAGGCCTCTGTGCTGTAAAGCGTGTGCCATGTCCTGCGCAATGGCGCCGTGCTCGAGTGGCTTTTCCCCCTGCACGGTCAGGACCGTGATCAGCATGTCTGAGCTCATCAGGCGTGACGCGTCAGCCAGCGCTCGCGCCGCGACGCGGCTGCCGTCCCAGGCCAACGCCATGTGCCTGACAGGCTGGATGGGCAAAGAGGGAACGAGTACGCATGGTCTGCCAGCGCCGAAAATCACCGACTCTGCCAGCTCCTGGATGACTGGCTTGTCGACTGCCCATGGCAGGATGGCCAGGTCGAAATACCTTGACGCTTCTGCAGCCGCGGTACCCGTCAGGCCGGGCACCACTTCTCTGGTGGAGAATTCCACACTGCTCTGGCCGTGTTCGAGGCCGCTCACCATGGCCTGCAGCGCTTTGCACTGGGTTCGGCTGTTGCTTTCGGTTGTTCGAATCATCTCGGGGATATTCAGGAGTGTGCTGCCAACTGATGGCGAAAGGTAGGGGATCCTTACCGAAAAGGTCATGACATGCAGGTCGTAACCCAGCGCGATGGCCAGCTGTACACCGGCTGCCACAGCGTCCTCGGGGAGCACATCCGGATAGGTGATCAATGGCATGTAAGCCAGATGAAAATTCGACATGTCCGACACCTTCAGCTGTTGCGAGGCGATGCGCGGTAAGCCAGGCGTCTAAGGCACGCCGGCGACTGGCAGTTCAGTGAGGCGAGGGCTGCCCGGGTAACCCAGTTCCAGGGCCATCAGCGCAGGCATGTCCAGAATCTCCACCAGCCGGCCATGCAGGTTGACGATACCCAGGGCGCGCAAGTGGGCGACCGAGCGGCAGATGGTTTCCAGGCGCAGCCCCAGGTAGGACGCCATGTCCTCGCGCGACATGCGCAGCATGAAGCCATGGGAGGAATAGCCGCGGCTGACAAACCGTCGGGACAAACTCAGCAGAAAACTGGCCAGCCGCTGCTCGGCAGAGAGGTTGCACAGCATCAGCACGCGCTCATGCTCGCGGATGATTTCCCTGCTCATCAGACGGTTCAAGCTTTGCTGCAGCGTGGGGAAATCACGCGCCAGGGCCTGCAGCCGATGGTAAGGGACGGGGCAGACTTCGCTGTCTTCCAGGGCAATGGCATCACAGACATGGTGCTCGGTGGCAATGGCATCGAGCCCCAGCACGTCGCCCGGCATCCAGAAGTTGATGATCACACCCTGGCCTTCGGCATTGTTCAGGTTGGTCTTGAAACTGCCTGAATGCACCGCATACAAGGCACTCAAGGGTACATTGGCATTGAACAGCGCAGCTCCCTTCCTGATGCGGATGCGCGGGCCTATCAATGTACCCAGGCTAGTGCTGTCGCGTAGCGGCAAACCCGTGGGCAAGCACAAGCCGTTGACCCGGCACGCATTGCAGCGCGATGCCAGTGGTTTCAAATGAATGGGCGGGGGTGTACGCACCCGTACAGGCTGGCCGAGCAGTTGCGCGTCGATCAGGCCCGACATTTCAGGCCTCCTTCGCAGGTCTGAGAGCGACAGTGGCGATCTTGTTCAGTGAATGAGGCGCATTGAGGCGGGCAGTCAGCACGCCCAAAAACTGTTCGGCTTCTTTGGGTGTTTTGAAACTCACCCGCCACTCGTCCATGTGGACCCACCAGCGGTTGTCATTCGCGCTTTTCTCGACGTAGACGTTCATCGGAACCTCCAGTGCCTGCATGAGCAAGCAATAGCTATTGATTCGAGGAGCAATGGCGTCCTTGTCGGCAGCGAGGCTAGGTACAGCGTGCGCCCAAAAAACCAGTAAGTCTTGATCCGTGTCAATTACCCGGTAAGCGCTAACAGCCGCTGGTCGGCTCGCTTGCACTGTTGACAAACATCAAACCGGGCAGCCCCCGGCGGCAGATCATCGAGGTACTCATCGACCCCGCAGAGGTGTGCCATGACCAACCCGCAAAGACTTCTTCTCATCGCATCGCCCCTGATGCGCCGCACACCGGTTTATGACCGTGCAGCGGCGCTGGCCAAAGCCAAGGGCATGCCACTGCACATCGTCGCCTTTGACTACCTTGAGGGCCTGGCCACCGCCGGCCTGGTCAACGAGCAGGCCTTGGCGGTCATGCGCGAGGGCTATGTGCAGCAACACCGTGAATGGCTGGAAACCCAGGCATTGTCGATGCGCCGTAATGGCGTGACGGTGACCACCGAGGTGTTGTGGGTTCAGCACCCGCTGGACGAGATTGAGGTGCATCTGCGTGAGCAGCCGTTCGCCATGCTGATCAAGGGGCTCGAGCATGAACCGTGGTGGATGCGAGCCATGTTCACCTCGCTCGACGTGCAGTTGCTGCGTGACACCCGAATTCCGCTGCACCTGGTACACAACGCCAGCAATGCCCTGCCGCGCCGGATACTTGCAGCAGTTGACCTGTCGCGCCCGGAGGACCAGTTCGAAGGCTTCAACGACCATATCATCAGCGAAGCGCTCAAGCTGGCGTTGCAATGCAATGCCCAGATCGAACTGCTGTATGCCTACGATATGGGCTCGATGTACCTGGACGCCGAAGGTAGCCGGGAACATTCGTTCCTGTTCGATTCGAACCTGTCACGGACACTTCATGAGGCTCAGGCCGATGCCTTCCAGGAACTGGCCGAACGCGACGGCATTCCCTTCGAGCACCGCCACATGCGGGTGGGGGACCCGACCAAGGTGCTGGCGCTGTTCATGGACAACAACGACATCGACGTGCTGGTGATGGGGAGCTACCACCATCACGGCATCGGCTGGTTCATCGGCAGTACGGCCGAGCGGATCCTGCATCGGCTCAGCACCAGTGTGCTGGTGTTATCACCCGAGCATTCGCAAGGTTAGACGTGCAAGGCCCGCAAGGGCCTTGTTTCAGGCGCGCAGATCAAGCTCGTGGAGGATTTCGCTGACATCGCCGCCCAGGTAGCGCGAGGTGAAGCCCAGCGCCTTGGTCAGCCGGTGCATGGCGTAGTTGTTCGAGAGGTCCCTGGACACCATGCGCTGGTAACCATTGCGCCGTGCCGCTTCGATCAGGTGCTGCAGCAACAGCTTGCCCAGCCCCTTGCGCTGCCATTGCTCGCCGACAGCGACGGCACATTCGCAATTGTGGCTACCCGGGATCGCGGCATAGCGGCTTACGCCAAGCTGATGCAGCTGGCCATTGTCATGGGCCAGCGCGACGTAGGCCATGCGCTGGTGACCGTCGACCGGCATCAACTGCGCGTCCAGGGCGGGCAAGCCACCGCTGAGTCCGGCGAGAAAACGAAAGCGCCTGGCCTCATGGCTGATCGTGCTCACAAAGCGACTGTCGCGTTCGTGATCATCATCGCGCAGCGGGCGAATCAGCACGGCTGTGCCGTCAGCAAGGGTGTCTACCCAGTGCTCGCTGGTGTCTTCGGGTTCCAGCAACTGCTTGTTCATAGGGCCTCCTGAGGGCTTGATCAACGTGGGCTTTACCGGTTGTACCGTGAGACGGCGTTCTGGTTCTGACATTGATCAAGTCGGTGCGCCAGTGGTGACTTTCTGATCTGCATCAAACGCGCAAGGGCAGGGGGTTCGAAGATCGATGCTACTTGCCATCGCCGCGTGCGGCCGGAGGTTTGCCATGGGTCAGTATCGACAACTGCTGGTGCTGCTTTGCGACATCGACCCGCACTCGGCGGCTTTGCGCCGGGCGCTTGCCCTGGCGCATGTCAGCGGCGCAGCGGTGCATATCGTTGGGCTGTTCGAGCCGTACGAGGCGCATTCGTTACGCCAGGAGCGGCTGAACGAAGCCGAGCTGCAGCGCCAGTACGGGCTCTATCGCAAGCAGCTTGAGGCGCTGGTCGAACGTCATCGTTCGAGTAATACCTGTCTGACGCTCGATACCGTCAAGGCAGAAGACCTGCGCGACCAGGCCGCCGATTACATCCGCGAGCTCAAGCCCGATATGGTCATCAAGGACACCGAAACGACACCGGCACTGGCCCGGTTTTTCGGCACGCCGCTGGACTGTGCGCTGATGCGCGCGTACCAAGGCTCGATGCATTTCGTACCCCGGGCAGCCGCGTCCTTGCCAAAACGCATACTGGTAGCCGTGGACACCGCCCTGCGCGATGACCCCGATGCCCAGATGCTATTCAACCGCGCCCTCATCCGCGCAGCCGATGCCCTGGCGCTGCAATGCGATGCGCAGCTGCACCTGCTCTCGGCCTATGACCTGGTGGGTGTGTTTGCCCCTGACATGGTGGTTGCGCAGACCTGGGTCGAGGAGATGCGTGATGCCTTGCAGGTGCCCTTCGATGCATTGGCCGATGCCGAAGGTGTGCCCCCCGATTGCCGGCATTTCATGGAAGGCGGGGCAGTGCAGGTGATTCGGGACCAGGTGGCGGCCCTGGATATCGACGTGGTGGTCATGGGGGTGGTGCAGCCCAGGGGGTTGAGCAAGCTGCTGGGTGATACCACCGAACGTATTGTCAGCGATCCACCGTGCAGCGTGCTGGCCGTTCACCCCTGTGTGATCGATACCTGGGAGCCGATGCCATGCAACTGACCTTTTTCGGCGGGACGGGCACGGTGACGGGCAGCAAGTTCTTGCTGACGCATGACTCGACACGGGTGCTGATCGACTGCGGGCTTTTCCAGGGTTACAAGCAACTGCGCTTGCGCAACTGGGAGCCACTGCCGGCGGCACTGCGTACGGTCGATGCGGTAGTGCTCACGCATGCCCACCTGGACCACAGCGGTTACCTGCCGGTGTTGGTGCGCGAGGGCTTCAGCGGGCCTGTGTATGCCACCCCGGCGACCTGTGCCCTGGCTGAAATCCTGTTGCTCGACAGCGCCCGATTGCAGGAAGAGCAGGCCGAGCATGCCAATCGGCATGGCTATTCCAAACATTCGCCGGCCCGTCCCTTGTACACCGAGCAGGATGCCAAACGCGCACTGCAGCTGTTCAGGCCCGTCGCGTTGCACCATCGCACCCGGATCGCGCCCGGTGTCGAACTGTTGCTGCGCACGGCCGGGCACATTCTGGGCGCGGCGACCGTGCAACTGACGTTGGACGGCCAGGCAGTGGTTTTCTCAGGCGACCTGGGCCGGCCCAACGATCCCGTCATGCGTGCGCCCGAACTGATCGGTGCAGCCGATGTGCTGTTGGTGGAGTCGACCTATGGTGACCGGTTGCACCCTGCACAGCCCCCGGAGCGTTACCTGGCCGATGTGATCAACCAGACCCTGCTGCGCCATGGCATCACCCTGGTGCCGTCGTTCGCGGTTGGCCGAGCGCAATTGCTGATGTATTACCTGTACATGCTCAAACGCGACGGGCTGATACCGGACATTCCGGTGTATCTCAACAGCCCCATGGCAACCGATGCCACGACCCTGTACCAGCAGTTCAGGAGCGAGCATCGCCTCACGGCGCTGGAGTGTGCCCAGATGTGCAAAGGCACGCAAATCATCCGCACGGTCGACGAATCCAGGCACCTGGATCAGCTGCGCGAACCTGCGGTGATCATTGCCGCCAGCGGCATGGCCACGGGAGGGCGGGTGTTGCACCACCTCAAGGCGCTGGCCCCCAATCCGCACAACAGCATTCTGTTCTCCGGCTTTCAGGCAGGCGGTACCCGGGGCGCCGATATCGTTGCCGGGGCGCGCAGCGTGCGCCTGCATGGCGAAGACGTGCCGATTCGGGCGCAAGTCTTTGCCATGGACAACCTGTCGGCGCATGCCGATGCGGACGAAATCATGGAATGGTTGCGCGGGTTCACCCGACCGCCGCGCCAAACCTACGTCATTCATGGCGAACCGCATGCTGCGGACACCTTGCGTCGACGGATAAGCCTTGAGCTCGGCTGGCAGGTGTGCGTGCCCGAGTACCTGGAAACGGTTGCCATAGACCCTGTGCGCTGACACGGCGCTGGAGGCTTGCATGAACATGCAAACAAGGGCAAAGCTCAGCGTCTGGGCAAAACGACCCAGGGGCAGCCTTGGATGGATCGCAGCCATCGCCACACTGGTGGTTGCCGCCTCGAGCTATCAGGTGTTGGGCCCGGCCTGGCAGCTGCCCATGCGTGCCCCGGCCATTGTGCTGGCGCTGCTGGCGCTGAGTGCGGCGGTCGGGTTGGCCGTGCACCGCAGTTTCAAGAGTACGGTGGGCAAGACCATTTTTTCCGGGCAGGGGAGAGGTTGGCAGGCGAGGCTCGCCATAGTCCGGGACGTAGCCAGAGAGTCGAACATTTTGCTGGGCATGCTGCTACTGCTGGCAGTGTTGGGCTTAGGCTCACTGATACTCGCCAGCCGCTCCGTGCAAGGCATCGTCAGCGGATGCGAGACCAACCTGCAGGCCCAGGTTGATCTGCCAGAGGACCAGGCGCTCGCCGCGTTGGTCGCCCAACCGGTCTGCCAGTGCCTGGCGCAAACGTTTCTGGAACGCAATGGCGTCATCCGCCTGGCGCTGTTCAATACACCGTTGCTTGAAGTCAGTGCCTTCAAGGGTGTGACCGAAGCCGATGAGCGGCGGTGCCTGGAGCAACTGGACCTGCTGCCGGAGGCTACCGCCGGGGCACCGCCTCAGGCCAGCGAAAGCCGGTGAATCAGCTGGCTTGGGTCATCCGGGTCTCTGGCAGTGGTGAACCCTGCCGCCTGCGCCAGATCGCGCATCGCCACATTGGCCGCAGCGTCGATGGAATACATCTGCCGCAGGCCCTTGGCGCGTGCGTGGTCGATCAGGTGCCGGAGCAGCAATGTGCCCAGACCGTGGCGCTGCCAGCTATCGAGCACGGTGACGGCGCATTCGCATTCTTGGTTGTCCGCACCGGTGGCGTAGCGGGAGATACCGACTTCCTGCAGTTCACCGTCGACATGCGCGAGGGCCACGTAGGCCATGTGCTGGTCCTGATCAACCACCATCAGTTGATCCAGCATGGCTTCGCCAGGCTCCTTGAGTTGGGACAGAAAACGGAAGTGGCGCGATTGAGGGGACAGGCGTTCGATGAAGTTCTTCTCGCGCTGACGGTCCTTGGGCTGCAAGGGCCTGATCAGTACATGGGTGCCATTGTCGAGTGCTTCGATCCAGTGTTCGCCGGTCGTGGCAGGAAATGCCGCTGCGGCGTGGGGGCGGGGTGTTTCGGCGGGTGCCATGGCAAGCCTCCTTACATTCAGGGTGTACAAAGGAGGTTCAGTTTCAGCGCCTCGCCTTCTGCGCGCTTGATAGTTGTCAATTGCCGCGCCTTCAGGCCCACGCCTCGCTACTTGGCCTTCCAGTACTTCTGCATTTCCAGAAACAGAAAGGAGGCCGTCCAGGTGATCATCACCAGGCCCGTGAGTGCCTGCAGGCCTGTGAGGTATTTGAGGTCGCCGCTGGGCGAAATATCGCCGAAGCCGATGGTGGTATAGGTGGTGAATGAGAAGTACACGCAGTCCATGAACGTGCCGTCGAAGTTGCCGCTCAGGGTGCCCCAGCCTTCGGCACTGGCCATCAGGTAATAGACAAGGGCAAAGCACCAGACTTCCAGGGCGTGGGCCACCAGCGCGCCGAGCACACCGATGACGATGCGAAACCGGCTCCAGAGCTTGAGCCGCGGCAGCCAGTCGTTCAGGCGCAGCAGGCATTCGTAATGAATCACCACCACCAGCACCACGACCAGCGCGTTGATCAGCGTGACGGTAAGCATCGACGGCTCCCTTGTGGCCCTGGCAGAAGTTTGGCCGGTAACGGCCTACGTGTCGGTTTTACACCTGAACATCAGTTGATGATTGATAAAGATCACTGCGCGGGCCCTGTAGAAGCCGGCTTGCCGGCATTGGCTGCGTAGCAGCCCATCAACGCAGGTCGAATCCGTCACTTCAGACTACCTTCAGATTGACCACAGATACTCACCCCATCAAGCCCAAACGGGGGGAGTTTCATGACCCAGTCTCAGTGGAGCAGCCTGCTCCCATTGCCTATCGGCAGCCACGTCGACCATCACGCTCACTTGTCGCTTCATTTGCACAAGGACCCAGGGCGCGATGAGCTTGAGCACTTCATCCATCAGTGTTTTGCCAGCGTGCACCACGCTGATGTGCACCATTACCTGCCAGAACTGCTGGCACTGCAGGACAGCCAGGGTCGGCTGGTGGCTGCCGCAGGCATGCGCCCGGCCAGCAGCGGGCCGCTGTTTCTGGAGCACTATCTGGACGAGCCGCTGGAAGCTGCAGTATCACGCGTGGCGGGCTGCACCCTTGAGCGCGCGAGCATGGTCGAAGTCGGCAACCTGGCTTCGCTCAGTGCCGGTAGCGCGCGAATCATGATCATAGCGGTGACCTGGTTGCTGGCCACACGCGGCTTGCGGTGGGTGGCGTTCACCGGCGCTACGACATTGATCAACAGCTTTCAGCGCCTGGGGCTGGTGCCATCGGTGCTGGCATCGGCCGACCCGGCCCGGCTGAATGGGCAGGTGGACCAATGGGGGACCTACTACGCCCAGCACCCACAAGTCTTTGCCGGCAATATCGGTCATGGCTTCGATGCCTTGAGCAAGGCCGGGGTGTTCCAGCGCCTGGGGTTGCCAACGGCCCTTGAGGAGACTGGCCATGCCGCATGAGCTGGAGCGCTTTCATCAACTGCTGGTCACGTTTGCACGTGATCACGGTGACGCGATCGCCATACAAGATGAGACACAGCGCTTCACTTACAGGCAATTACTGGCAGAGGTGCAGTTGCGCACGCACAACTTGCGTAGCCGCTCGCCAGGCACGCTGGTACTGGCCCTGGATAATGGCCCGCAGTTGCTGTTCTGGGATCTGGCGGCGCTTTTTTCCCAGCGTCCCTGCGTGATCGTGCCCTCGTTCTTCAGTGCCGCTCAATTCAGCCATTGCATCGAGCAGAGCGGCGCCAGCCATGTGCTGTGCGACCCGCAATGGCGCGGTACGCTGGCCGAGCTGGGATTCGCCCAGCAGGACGGGTTCTGGGTTCGCCAGGCACAACCCGCTGCGGCGCTGCCTGCCGGTACCGCCAAGATCACCTACACCTCCGGCAGCACGGGCAAGCCCAAGGGCGTGTGCCTGTCGTCCGAAGCCCTGCTGCGTGTAGCCCGGGAACTGGAGGTGGCCAGCCGGCCCAGTGAACCTCAGCGTTACCTGGCGGTGCTGCCGCTTGGTGTGCTGCTGGAAAACCTCGGTGTCTACGCCGCCTTGATGGCCGGGGCGAGTGTGCTGCTGTACCCCCAGGCGCTTCTGGGCATGGGCGGTGCGAGCCAGGTCGATTTCAAGCGCTTGCTGGGGGCGATCGCCCTGAGCGGCGCGCAGAGCCTGATTCTGGTGCCGCAGTTGTTGATGGGGCTGATCACTGCCATCGAGCGCGGGCTGATGCGGGTGGGGGCGCTGCGGTTCGTTGCCGTCGGCGGTGCCCGGGTGGCGCCCAGCCTGTTGGCCCGCGCCGAGGCGATCGGCCTGCCGGTGTTCGAAGGCTATGGCTTGTCTGAGTGCGCATCGGTGGTGGCCTTGAACCGGCCTGGCGCAACCCGCCGGGGCAGTGTCGGCAAACCGCTGCCCCATGTGCAGGTGCGTATCGCCGAAGACGGGGAGGTGCTGGTGGCTGGCTCGGTGTTGCTCGGCTATCTGGAGGAACCACCCGTCTGCGATGGCTGGTGGGCTACAGGCGACCTTGGCCATTTCGACGAGCAGGGCTACCTGTACCTCGATGGCCGCAAGAAACACCAGTTCATCACCAGCTTCGGGCGCAACGTCAACCCGGAATGGGTGGAGGCCGAACTGACCCAGAGCGGTGTGATCGCCCAGGCGTTCGTGCATGGCGAGGCCCTGCCAAAGAACCTGGCATTGCTCTGGCCGCTGGACCCAGCTGCCCCCGACACACTGATCGAACAGGCCGTGCAGCAGTGCAATGCCTTGCTGCCCGACTACGCCCGGGTCCATGCCTGGCGTCGCCTGCCGTGCCCACTGTCCAGTACCGACGACACACTGACCGCCAATGGCCGCCCGCGACGCGAGGCCATCCTGCGGCGTTACCACTCCCAGTTATCCGATATCCCGTTGTGAGGTCCGCCATGTCTTTTTTCGACACGCTGCAACTGCAAACCACCCAGGAGCGTCAGGCCCTGTTCGCCGTGCCGGTCATACGCGATGCGTTGGCGGGGCATGTCAGCCTCGACAGCTATGTGGCCTTCCTGACCCAGGCCTACCACCATGTGCGCCATACCGTGCCGCTGATGATGGCGTGCGGCGCGCGCCTGCCTTCGCGCCTGGAATGGCTGCGCGGCGCCGTGTGCGAATACATCGAGGAGGAGTACGGCCACGAGCAGTGGATCCTCGATGACATCAAAGCCTGCGGTGGCGACTGGCAAGCGGTGCGTGACGGTCGGCCGGCACTGCCGATCGAGCTGATGGTCGCCTACCTTTACGACGTGATCGCCCGGGGCAACCCGGTCGGGCTGTTTGGCATGGTCAACGTGCTCGAAGGCACCAGCATTGCCCTGGCCACCCAGGCCGCCGGCACGATCCAGAGTACTTTGGCGCTGCCGGACCGGGCTTTCAGCTACCTCAGCTCCCATGGCGCGCTGGACCAGGACCACATGATCACCTACAAGCGGCTGATGGACCGCCTTGATGATGCGGATGACCAGCGGGCTGTGATTCATGCGGCCAAAGTGGTTTACCGCCTGTATACCGACATGTTCCAGGAGCTGCCGCGTGCGGGCCTGCAAGAGGTGCGTCATGCGCTTGCCTGAGTGTGTGGTGATACTCACCGGCGCCAGCGGCGGCATCGGCCTGGAACTGGCCGAGCAGTTGTGCGCAGCCGGTGCTCGGGTACTGGCGGTGAGCCGGCAGATGGGCAAACTCGCCGGCCTGATGAACCGTTACCAGGGCAGGCTGCTTTGGCAGTCGGCCGACCTGCGCAGCCATGAGGGGCGTGAGCAGGTGCTTGTCCGTGCCAGGGAGATGGGTGGGGTCAACGTCTTGATCAATGCTGCGGGCGTGAACCGCTTTGCCCTGCTCGAGCAGATCGATGAGCACGCGCTGGACGAACTGCTGGACATCAACCTCAAAGCCGCTGTGCAACTGACGCGTGTGTGCCTGCCGCTGCTGCGCGCACAACCCCGGGCGATGGTGGTCAACGTCGGCTCCACCTACGGCTCGATCGGTTACCCCGGTTATGCCACCTACTGCGCCAGCAAGTTTGCCCTGCGCGGTTTTTCTGAGGCGTTGCGCCGCGAGCTGGCCGATACCTCGGTGAATGTCATGTACGCGGCACCCCGGGCAACCCGCACCGCTATGAACAGCACCGCCGCCACGGCGCTCAACCAGGCGCTGAAGGTCGGCATGGACGACCCGGCAGATGTGGCCCGCGCTGTGCTCAAGGCCGTGCAGTCAGAGCGCAACGAGCTTTATCTGGGCTGGCCGGAAAAGCTCTTCGTGCGCATCAACGGCATGTTGCCCGGCGTGGTCGACCGTGCGCTGCGCAAGCAACTACCGGTGATCCATCGTTATATCGCGAGCCATTCCAAGGAGTCGATCAAATGAAACGTCTGTTCATCGCAGGTCTGCTGGCGTTCGCACCGCTCACCTGGGCGCTGGACCAGGCTGGTAGCCAACAATTGGCCAACCTGCAGCAGCGCTGGGCGCAGATTCAGTACCAGACGCCTGAAGGCAAGCGCGCCGATGCGTTCGAGAAACTGGCAGCCGACGCCTCCATACTCGTTCATCAGCACCCGGGCTCGGCCGAACCTTTGATCTGGGAGGGCATCATCAACAGCAGTTGGGCGGGTGCCACTGGCGGGCTGGGGGCGCTGGGCAAGGTCAAGTCGGCCAAGGCCAGCCTGGAAGAGGCGATCAAACTCGACCCCAATGCCCTGCAGGGCTCGGCGTATACCAGCCTGGGTACCTTGTATGACCAGGTGCCTGGCTGGCCTATCGGTTTTGGTGACAGCGACAAGGCCGACACCTTGTTGCGCAAGGCGCTGCAAATCAACCCCAATGGTATCGACAGCAATTACTTCTGGGCCGATCATCTGTTCCGCCAAAAACGCTACGCACAGGCCGCAGCAGCACTGGAAAAAGCCCGCCAGGCGCCACCACGCCCGGGGCGCGAGCTGGCCGACCAGGGCCGGCGTGGCGATATCGATGCTTTACTCAAGGCCATCAAGGACAAACAGGACTGAACATGCGGCTGCTACTGGTTGAGGATGATACCGCTCTGGGTGAGGGGATCTGTGACGGGTTGCGCCAGGAGGGCTATACCCTCGACTGGTTGCGCGATGGCCTGAGCGGGCTGCATGCCCTGCAACACGAAGCATTCGACCTGGTGATCCTCGACCTCGGGCTGCCGCGGTTGGGTGGCATCGAGTTGCTGCGCCGGTTGAGGGCGGGGGGCGACAGCCTGCCGGTTCTGATCCTTACCGCGCGCGATGCAACCGAAGACCGCATCACTGGCCTGGATGCCGGCGCCGACGATTACCTGGTCAAGCCTTTCGACCTCAACGAGCTCAAGGCCCGCCTGCGCGCCTTGCTCAGGCGCAGTGCCGGGCGGGCCAAGGTGCTCATCGAGCACGCGGGCGTAAGCCTGGACCCCGCCACTCAGCAGGTGCACTACAACGGTGTGCCTGTAGTACTGACGCCCAAGGAGTATCGGCTGCTGCACGAGTTGCTGGCGCAACCGGGCAAGGTGTTCACCCGTGAGCGGCTGACCCAGCTGCTGTATGGCTGGGACGAGGAGCCTGAGAGCAACACGCTGGAGGTGAACATCTATCACCTGCGCAAGAAGCTGTTCAACGGCCTGATCCGCACGGTGCGCGGTATCGGTTATCTGGTCGAGGGCAAGCTATGAGCTCACTGCGCCAGCGTACGCTGTGGCGGGTGATGGCGCTGATGCTGCTCGGCACCGGCTTGTTGGCGCTGTACAACTATCACGACAGTCGGCGCGAGATCAACGAAGTCTACGATGCCCACATGGCTCAGAATGCCCGGCTGTTGCAGGGCGTGATGAACCTGCCGGTGCAGGATGGCAACCGCGAAAAGCTTTATCGGGCGTTCAACGAGGCGCTGGGCAAGGCCGGGCGCCATCGCGTGGGCCACCCCTATGAAAGCAAGCTGGCGTTCCAGGTATGGGGTGACGGAGCACGGTTGCTGGTGCATACGCCCAGTGCGCCGACACTCGACCCACCGCCCACGGCCCCGGGCTTTTATGATTTCGCCAGCGGCGGCGAGCAATGGCGCGGCTTCGTTCTACCGGTGCCCGAAAAGCAGTGGGTGATCTGGGTGGGTGAGCGCGACGATGTGCGCTACGACCTGATCGACCGCATCGTACGCCATACCCTGTTCCCGTTTCTGCTTGGCAGCCTGGGCCTGGCGCTGCTGGTCTGGGCAGCTATCGGCTGGGGATTGCGCCCGTTGCAGAACATGGCCGATGTGATTCGCGCGCGCCATGCCGACTCCCTCGAACCGCTGCAACTGGTGCCGTTGCCGACCGAGCTCGAGCCCATGCAGGCGGCCATCAACCGCCTGCTGGCGCAGATCGAGGACCTGCTGCGGCGCGAGCATCGCTTCATTGCCGACGCCGCCCATGAGATGCGCACCCCGCTGGCGATCCTGCGCCTGCATGCGCAAAACGCCCAGGCCGCCAGTACCGATGCCGAGCGCCAGAAAGCCCTGGGTTTTCTGATTGGCGGCGTGGACCGGTTGACCCGGGTGGTCAACCAGTTGCTGACCCTCGCCCGCGTCGAGCCGCGCCTCGGTCAGCGTCCCACCACCCTTGTCGACTTGGGTGAAGTGGTCACCGATGTGCTGGCGGATCTTACGCCCTGGATACTGGATCGCGGCCTGGAGCCTTCGCTGGATATCAGTGAAGGTGACCATGGCCTGATGATCGATGCCGGTGCGCTGGGCATCGCCTTGCAGAACCTGGTTTCCAATGCAGTGGAGCACTCACCGCCGGGCGGGCGCATCACCGTATCACTCAGGCGCCTGGCCAATCGCTTCGAACTGGTTGTCGAAGATGAAGGGCCGGGTATCGACGAGGCGAATCTTGGGCGGGTGTTCGAGCGCTTCTATAGCCGCAACAGCCCCAATGGAGCAGGGCTTGGCCTCTCGATCGTGGCTACCATCGTCGAGCGCATGGGCGGGCAGGTACGCCTTGAAAACAGGGCCAGTGGCGGGCTGGCAGCTACCCTGACGTTTGCGTTGCAGTAAGCAGCCAGCCGAAGAGGCCGCAACCCAGCACAACCAGCCAGGGAGGCATCTTCCAGAACATCAGGGCCACGAGGGCGGTCAGCGCAAAAGCGAAGTCCGACGGTTTGGCGATGGCGCTCGTCCAGACCGGGTGGTACAAGGCGGCTAACAGCAGCCCCACTACGCCTGCGTTTACACCACCCAGCGCGGCCTGGCTACGAGCGCTGCGCCGCAGTTTTTGCCAAAAGGGCAATACGCCGATCACCAGCAGGAAGGAGGGGGTGAAAATGGCGAGAATGCAGACAGTCGCGCCCACCCAGCCGGATGGCTGCACGCTCATGGACGCCCCCAAAAATGCTGCAAACGTGAAGAGGGGGCCGGGTACGGCCTGCGCCAAACCATAACCCGCCAGGAAGGTGTCATTGGCGACCCAGCCATTGGGTACTGTCGCCGACTGCAGCAGCGGTAGAACCACATGCCCGCCCCCGAAGACCAGTGAGCCTGCGCTGTAGAAGGCGTTCACCATCGCCACGGCCTGCGATGGCCAGAAGTGGGCCGTCAGCGGCAGGCCGAGCAACAGACCAAAGAACAGTGTCAGCGCGATCAGGCCGGTTTTACGGCTGACTGAAAACGGCAGTTTCTCCCCTGCTGGAGGCGGGGTGGGCTTGAACAGCAGCAAGCCTGCGACGGCGGAACACAAAATCACGCCTATCTGTCCCATTGCATTGGGCCACACAAGCGCAGCGCAGGCGGCGAACAAGGCGATGGTCACGCGCGGAACATCGGTACAAAGGCTGCGTGCCATGCCCCACACTGCCTGGGCGACAACAGCGACCGCGACGATCTTCAGGCCGTGCAGCAAACCACCAGGGACGGCACCTCCCCATGCCGAGATACCCTGAGCAAACAGAACCAGGATGATGGCCGATGGCAATGTGAAGCCTGCCCACGCTGCCACAGCGCCCGCTAAACCAGCGCGTGAGAGGCCCAGGCCTATGCCTACCTGGCTGCTCGCCGGTCCGGGAAGCAGCTGGCACAGGGCGACCAGCTCGGCATAACTGCGTTCACTGAGCCATTGGCGGCGGGTTACCAACGCTTCGCGAAAATAGCCCAAGTGCGCAATGGGGCCACCGAAAGAGGTCAGCCCCAGGCGCAAGAACACCAGAAATACCGACCAGGCAGAGTCGCGAGACGTCACGCCGCTGTTACTGCGTTCTGACAATGCAGGCTCCTTGAAGTATTGCCGCTGAGGTGCAAGAGGCTGCGCAGATCAGAGCTTGCCTTCCGACCCGGTGTAACTGGCGCCTTGTACCTTGCCATTGGCATCGGCCAGGCATGACCATGGCGCTTGCGCGCCGGGTACCTGGATATTCACGCCGATGCCCGCTTCGCTGGTCAGCACTTCGATCACCGATAGCGTGTTGCGTGCCATGCCGGTTATTTTCGCGACCTCGTCCAGGCAGGCATTGCGGGCCTTGGCAGTGCCGGGCACCGCCGCGGCGTTGGCACCCTGATCTGCTGAGCTGGCCGCTGTGGCGAACAACAACAGCACAGCACCAGCCAGGTAGTTGCGCTTCATGACGGTGACCTCGGTCGATAGGGCAGAGAAGAGAATAGCCGGTCAGGCAGGTATTTTTCGAGAATCGCTGCTGCCCGGCTACGCTTGCCAGAGCAATGGCTTACAGGAGGTAGCATGAGCAATTTCCCAATCGTCGCCACTGTCTTATCGATGATATTGGGTTTATCCGTCACCCGCCTGCTTCTGGGCGCGCTGACCGTCTTCCGCATTCGCCGCAGCGCTGCCCCCGATTGGGTTGCCCTGGTCTGGGCGGTCATGCTCTTCACCACACAGATGGATTTCTGGTGGGCGGTCAATACGCTGCCGCAAATAAGGGCGACCTTCTCGTTCCAGGAATTTTTGCTGCTGGTGCTGCTGGCGCTTTCGCTGTTCGTTTCCTCGGCGCTGATGTTGCCCAGCCGGAGCGAGGACGAGCTCGAAGGGCTTCGCGTGTATTTCGAGCAGGATGGCCGATACGCGCTGCTGTTTCTGTCGGGCTATTACCTGCTTGGCTTCATCGTCAACGTTCTGTTGTTCGGCGTTTCGCCCATGGCGCTTTGGGGTGCCTTTGACGTGATCATGATCGTGATCCCGCTGTGTGTGTTTGCAGCCCGCTCGCGCAAGGCCTATGCCCTGCTGACCGTGGCATTCGTGCCTATCAATATCGCGGACCTGGTGATATCGCTACTGGCGTGACCGAGGGAAGGCCCCGGCTCATTCGGCCATGAACTCCCGCGGCGGCGGGGTAAGTTCGCCCAGCAGGCTTTTCAAACCGTCACTCCATTGTTTGCGGATATGGCTGTAGTAGGGGTCGTCTTGATGGATGCGCACTGGCTCTCTGGCCTTGAGGCTGTCCTTGCCATACACCAACAGGTCCAGCGGCATGCCGACCGAAAGGTTGCTGCGGATGGTGGAGTCGAATGAGATCAAACCGCAGCGCAGTGCTTCGTCCAAGGGGGTGTCGTAGGTGAGGTTGCGGTCGAGAATCGGCCTGCCGTACTTGCTCTCGCCCAATTGCAGGAAGGGTGTGTCTGGCGTTGCCTGGAAGAAGTTGCCTTGGGCGTAGACGTTGTAGATGCCCATGGCGCTGCCCGCGATCTGGCCGCCCACCGTGAACGAGGCGCTCAGGTCTATCTGGGCCGTCAGCTTGCTGCGGTCACGGGTAATGACTTCGCGAAGGGTTTCGGCCACCAGCACCGTTGCATCGTAGAGCGTGCCGACGTTCAGCAGGTGGGTGCCGGTGCCTCGGCTGCGTTGTTCAAGCAGGTTGACCACCGATTGCGAGGTGGCAAGGTTGCCGGCGGTCTGCAGGACGATCAGCCGGTCCCCCGGCACGCTGAAAACGAACAGCTTGCGAAACGTGGATATCTGGTCGATACCGGCATTGGTGCGTGAGTCGCAGATGAATACCAGCCCGTCCGCCAAGTGCATAGCGACGCAGTAGGTCATGCTGTCTACCTTGTTCCTGGAATGGAGCGGCCCCGCCGCGCATGGCACGACGGGGCCCGCTTGAGTTGCGCCAGGTGATTACTGGCGGTGTACGTGGACGCTTGCCTGCATGGATTCGACGCCGCCACCGCGGCGCACGCCCCGGACCGGGCAGGCGTCGAGGTAATCCAGGCCTACCGCCAGCTTCAGATGCCGTTCGGGCCGGGTGAGGCGGTTGGTGACGTCGAAGCTGTACCAGGCTTCATCGATCCAGGCTTCGGCCCAGGCGTGGCTGGCCAGGTGGGTTTCGTCTTCGGTACACAGGTAGCCCGACACGTAGCGTGCCGGGATGCCGAGGCTGCGGGCGCAGGCCAGGAACGCGTGGGTATGGTCCTGGCACACCCCGGCACCGCCGGCAAATGACTCACTCGCGGTGGTGCCCACGGAGGTAGCACCTGGGCTGTAGGGCATATGGTCGGCCAGGCCTTGCATAAGTGCGGTCAGCGCGCCCCGGTCGCGGCGCTCGCCGCACTGCTGGGCGGCGAAGGCCTTGAGTGCGTCACTGGCCTGGGTGAGGTGGCTGCTGCGCAGGAAAGGCAGGGGCGACTGGCCGCCGGCCTCGTGTTCGCAATCCGGGTCGATTTCTACCTGGCCACTGGCGGTAAGGGCGAGGTGGCCATGGGGTTTTTCCAGGGTCAGTACGTGCAGGATATTGCCATACGGGTCGATCTGGCTGTTCACCTTGCAAGGCAGGTCCAGTTGCCATTCGAGGATGCGCTGACGCTCGCTGCTGCGCGGTGTCAGGCGCAGGAACTGGATGCTGTTGCACACGTCACTGGCATAGCTGTAGGTGGTGTCGTGGCGGATGGACAGTTTCATACGACCTCCAGATAGGAATTGTGGACGGTCTGGCCCAGTTGGTGGATGCGGCCGATGAAGTCGGTCAGCCACAGGTGCAGCCCGGCTTCGAGAATTTCGTCGATGGCGGTGTAGCGCAGTCGCGCATTGAGTTCGGCAGCCATCCGTTGTGCAGGGCGGCCGGTAGTGCCAGGCAGGCCGGCGAGGATCTGGTCGAGCTCTTCGATGCACGCATGCAGCGAACGCGGCACGTCAACGCGCAGCAGCAACAGCTCCGACACCGGGCGTGCGCTGGGCGCATTGCGGTAGATTTCGTTGAACGCTTCGTAGGAGGTCAGTGCGCGCAACAAGGCGCTCCACTGGTAGTAACCCCTTGCAGAGTCGTCACTGACTTCCTCGGAGGTTTCCCCGAACATTTCGTAGCGGGCATCGAGCAGGCGCAGGGTGTTGTCCGCCCGCTCCAGGAAGGTCCCAAGGCGAATGAAACTGTAGGCATCGTTGCGCATGATGGTGCCGGAGGTCGCGCCGCGGAACAGGTGGGAGCGTTCCTTGACCCAGTCGCAGAACTGGCTGATGCCATAGCGCCCAAGGCCATTGCTGGCGATGTTGCGCATTTCGATCCAGGTGGCGTTGATGTTTTCCCACATGTCGGCGGTGATTCGCCCACGCACCGCATGCGCGTTGGTGCGCGCCGCCTGCAGGCAGCAATAGATGCTGCTGGGGTTGTTCGCGTCCAGCGCAAAGAAGTGCAGCATGCGCTCGGTGTCCAGCTCGGAGTGCTTGCGGATGTAATCGTCCAGCGTACCGGAGGCCAGCAGCGACATGGCAAGCTCCGCGTGGCCATCGGAGCGGCCGTCTTGCGGCATCAGCGACAGCGAGTAGCTGACCTCGAGCATGCGCGCGAGGTTTTCGGCGCGCTCCAGGTAGCGGGACATCCAGTACAGGTCGGAAGCGGTTCTCGAAAGCATGGCTCAGTCCTCCACCACCCAGGTGTCCTTGGTGCCGCCGCCCTGCGACGAGTTGACCACCAGCGAGCCTTCCTGCAGCGCAACGCGGGTCAGGCCGCCGGGCACCAGGCGCGTTTCGCTGCCTGACAGTACAAACGGGCGCAGGTCGATGTGGCGCGGCGCGATGCCGCTTTCGACGAAGGTCGGGCAGGTAGACAGGCACAGCGTGGGCTGGGCGATGTAGGCGTGCGGGCGCGCCTTGATGCGGGCGCGGAAATCCTCGATCTGCGCGGCGGTTGCGGCGGGGCCGACCAGCATGCCGTAGCCGCCGGAACCTTGGGTTTCCTTGACCACCAGCTCCGGCAGGTGCGCCAGGACGTGGGACAGGTCCTGCGGCTTGCGGCATTGCCAGGTGGGCACGTTCTTCAGGATCGGTTCCTCGCTCAGGTAAAAGCGGATCATCTCGTCAACGTAGGGGTAGATCGACTTGTCGTCGGCAACGCCGGTGCCCACCGCGTTGGCCAGCACCACGTTGCCTGCCCGGTACACCGAAATCAGCCCCGGTACCCCCAGCATCGAATCAGGGTTGAACGACAGCGGGTCGAGGTATTCGTCGTCCAGGCGGCGGTAGATCACGTCCACTTGCTGCGGGCCTGCGGTGGTGCGCATGTAGAGGTGGTCGTTGCGCACGAACAGGTCGGCGCCTTCGACCAGCTCGATGCCCATCTCCCGCGCCAGGAAGGCATGCTCGAAGTAGGCGCTGTTGAAGCGCCCGGGGGTGAGCACCACGGCGGTCGGGTTGTCCAGCGGGCTGGCACTTTTGAGTGTGTCGAGAAGCAGGTTGGGGTAGTGGTCGATCGGGGCGATGCGCTGGGCGGCGAACAGTTCGGGGAACAGGCGCATCATCATCTTGCGGTCTTCGAGCATGTAGCTGACGCCGCTGGGCGTGCGCAGGTTGTCTTCCAGTACGTAATACGTACCATCACTGTCGCGTACCAGGTCGACACCGGCGATATGCGCGTACAGCCCACGGTGCAGGTTCAGGCCTTGCATGGCGACCTGGTAACCCTCGTTGGCCAGCACTTGCTCGGGCGGAATGATGCCTGCCTTGAGAATGCGCTGATCGTGGTAGATGTCCTGGAGGAACAGGTTCAGCGCCTGAACCCGCTGAATACACCCGCGTTCGACGATGCGCCATTCGCTGGCGCGGATGCTGCGGGGGATGATGTCGAAGGGGATCAACCGCTCGGTGTCCTGCTGGTCACCGTACAGGGTGAAGGTGATACCGGCCCGGTGGAACAGCAGGTCGGCTTCGTGCCGGCGTTGTTCCAACAGTTCCAGCGGTGTGTTCGCCAGCCAGCGGGCGAACTCCTGATAGTGCGGGCGGCAACTTCCGTTTGCCTCATACATTTCGTTGAAAAAAGCCCGGGACATACCCACTCCTTGCCACGACTCGTCGGCAGTTTCGTTTCTCGCTTGCCAAGCGATCCACTGGAGCTTTGCAATGACAATGCCGGAACGGGCAGGGCGCAAGGGGCAGGAAGAAAAATGGCTCTGAAAAAGCGAGAGAGCGCTTTTTGATATCAATAAAACGACGGAATCAGGCGAATTGTCGGAGATTTGCGTAGATCAGCCACGGCGAAGGCAGGGGCTCACTGCATCAAATGGGTGCAGGACTTGGCTTGGTGAAAAAGTCGAACCAAATCAGGGCAAGCGAGGAGTACGTAAGGACCCTGGCCAGCCGTGCCATCAGGCGGCGGCATGCACATGGTCGACGATCGTCACCCGGTTACGGCCCGATGCCTTGGCACGGTACATGGCCTTGTCGGCGCTGCTGAGCAACGCATCGAGTTCACTGGCGGGTGCTTTGGCGAAGGCCAGGCCTATGCTGGCGGTAACTGCGAATTGCGTGTCGACGTTCAGCATTGAGATCAGGGCCCGCAGGCGCTCGGCAATCTCGCTGGCAGTGACCAGAGGCGTATCGGGCAGCAGGATGGCGAACTCCTCGCCGCCCAGCCTGCCGGCGATGTCGTCGTCACGCAGGCTGGCGCTGATGGCTGCACCGATCCGTTGCAGCACCTGGTCGCCCGCCGCATGCCCGGCGGTATCGTTGATCTGTTTGAAATGATCGACGTCCAGCATCAGCACGGCTACATACGTCTGCCCCTCCTTGCAAAGGGTGTGCTGCGCCAAGGCACAGTCAAAAAAGGCACGGCGATTGTTCAGACCGGTCAGTTCGTCCGTGCACGAGGCCACGATGGCAAGCCGGTGTGCGCGTTCCATTTCGTGCTTCAGGCGCCAGGCGGTCACCAATGCTGAAGACAGGCTGTTCGTCGCATTGACGACGAACGAAGCGAACACCAGCACCGCCAGAGCGATGCCCTGCTGCAGCGCGGATGGCTGCAGCAGCAGCCAGCCGGTGCTGGGCAGCAGCACCAAAGCGATCGATACCAGGGTCATGTTGCGGTACGAGGAGTAACACGAGACTGCGCTGACAGACATGCCCACGGCAAACAGCATGATCAATGCCTGCCCCAGCAGATCGTCGGCAGGCATCACAGCCAGTGCGCCCAAGCCCCAGACTGCCGCCGACAGCGCCAGGGTGGCCCAGTAGCGCCACTCCCAGCGTTCGGCCGTGCGCTGGTTGGCCGGTGCCCGCAGATAGGCGACGAACATGGCGGTGCGCAGGGCCGTCGACAGGCTCAATACCGTCATCCAGGCGGCCACTTTTTGCTGGTCGAAACGCTCCCAGCCCAACCAGCACAGCATTGCGGCAGCCAGGAAGCTGCCGAGCACAGCGGGCGCCGACTGGACGAACAGCTGGCGCAGGCGGTCCGTCCTTACACAGTGCGCTATTTCATCGCCAGGATTGAGCTCTGTCATGGCATTCGCCGCAATTCGTGATCGGTGGCGCATTGTGGCACTTTGCCTGCGCCCTGGAAAAGCGTTCTGGCGTTCACGCGGGATGCCCTCTGTTGTTGGCGTCAGTGCATACCCATTGGCAGCGCTTGTCTTGCCTGGCTCTTGTCGGGGCGCGTGGGCAACATGGCAGACTGTAGCTGCTTTCCCACTGGATGCTCGAAACCAGTGCAGTGCGTGACGGGCCGATCCTCGACGATGCAGCCGTTGTCCAGCAGCACGACCCGCTGGCAGAAGTACTGCACCAGGCTCAGGTCATGGCTGATCAGCACGAAGGCGGTGCCGCTGCGCTGGCGTAGCGCCTCCAGCTGCTGCAGCAACTGCAACTGCAATACCCGATCCAGGTTCGACAACGCTTCGTCGAGCACCACCAGTTGCGGCGAGACGGCCAGCGCCCGGGCGATGTTGGCACGCTGCAACTGGCCGCCACTCAACTGCTGCGGCAGGCGCTGGGCATGCTCGGCGCGCAGGTCCATTGCCTCCAGCAGTTCGAGGGTGCGAGCTTGTCGGCCGGCTTCATCCAGGTCGGTGAGGTGGCGCAACGGCTCGGCGATGCTCCAGCCGATGCTGCGCTGGGGGTTGAAGGCGCCGGGGGCGTCCTGGAACACCAGTTGCACGGTGCGCTGGAAGTCGCGCGCCTGTTCACCTCTTAGCTGGCTGACATCCTGCCCGGCAAAGCTCACCTGGCCCTGGGTGGGTTTTTCCAGCCCGAGCAGCAGCCGCGCCAGTGTGCTTTTGCCGCTGCCACTGCTGCCTAGCAGGCCGATGGACTCACCTGCGTGCAGGTGCAGGTCGATACTGTCGAGCACCTGCAGCCAGCCCCGTTTGCGCAACAGCCCCCCGGTGCGATAGCGATGGCCAACGTGGTGGACGTGCAGCAGGCTCATGGTTGGCTCCGGCAGAGTATCTGGTGGGCGTGGAGGAGGGTGCGGGCAGCGGCGCTGGCAGGGTTCTGGAAAAGCTCATGGACCGGCTGGCATTCGACGATGCGGCCGGCTTCCATCACCGCGACCTGGTCTGCGCAGCGCGCCACCACGCCCATGTCGTGAGTCACCAGCAACACCCCCAGCCCATGCACCTGCACCAGTTCCATCAGCAGGTCGAGAAAACGCGCCTGGCTCAGGGCATCGAGGTCACTTGTGGGTTCATCAGCCAAGAGGAACGGGGTTTCGGCCATGAGCGCCAGGGCGATCATCATCCGTTGCAGCATGCCCCCGCTGAGCTGAAAGGCGAACGCTTGCAGCACACGCTCACGGTCTGCCAGGCCCACCGCATCCAGGCAGTCGGCCATCCGCGCACGGGCTGCAGCACCGGTAACGCCGCGCTGCCTGAGCGTCTCCAGGCCGTGGCTGGCCATGTTGCGCACCGGGTTGAAGGCACTACGCGGGTTTTGCAGTACCAGGCTGGCCAGGCGGCCACGAACACTGCTTGTAGCCAGCGGCTGGCCGTCGAGCAGCAACTGCCCCTGGGTGCGGTTAAGGCCTGGCGGCAGCAGGTCGAGCACACCCAGGCAACTGAGGGATTTGCCCGAGCCACTGGCACCGACCAACGTGCAGACTTCGCCGCGGCGCAGTTGCAAGTCAACGCCGTGCACCAGCACGCCGGCCTGAGCCTCGATGCGCAAGCCGCGGATTTCAAGTACCGAGGGGTTCATTCAATGGCGCTCCTGTGTGGGGTCGAGGCGGTCGCGCAGCGCATCGCCTAGCAGGTTGAAGGCCATCACCGAGAAGAAGATCATCAGCCCTGGCAACAGCAGCAGTTGCGGGTGCGTCCAGATGAATTCCTTGGCGTCGTTGATCATCACGCCCCATTCGGCGGTGGGCGGCGCCACCCCGAGGCCAAGGAACGACAGGCCGGAGACGTGCAGCATCATGTGGCCGATGTCCATGGTCGCCAGCACCAGCAATGGGCCGGCGATATTGGGCAGCACATGCTGGCGCAGCCGCGCCCAGCGTGAAGCGCCGGCCAGGCGTGAAGCCAGCACGTATTCGCGGCCGCGCTGGGCAATCACCAGGCCGCGCACCATGCGCGCATACCAGGCCCAGTGGGACAGGGCGATGGCGATGATCACGTTGCTAAGGCCGGTGCCCAGCAAGGTGACGAAGAAGAATGCCAGTACCAGCGTGGGGAAGGTCATGAACATGTCGCACAGGCGCATAAGCAACAGGTCGGTGCGCCCGCCGACGAACCCGGCCACGCCGCCGACCGCGAGCCCAAGCGCCAGCACCAGCGCCAGGGTCAGCATCACGCTGCCCAAGGACAGGCGCGTGCCGACGATCAGCCGCGAAAGCAGGTCGCGCCCGAGGTGGTCGGTGCCCAGCCAGTGGCTGGCGTCGGGCGCCTGCAGGCGCTGGCCGAGGTCGACCAGGTCGGGGTCATGCGGGGCAATCCAATGGCCGAACAGCGCCAGCGATGCCAGCAGGCCGACCAGGGCCAGGCCGATCATCAGGCTGGGGCGGCGCAGCAGCAATGGCTGGGGCAGGGCAGACTGCACACTCATGCGTTCACCCCTTCCAGCCGGCTGCGAGGATCAAGCCAGGCGTAGCAGACATCGACGATCAGGTTGCAGACCATCAGCAGACCGGTCAGTAGCAGGGTGAAGCACTGCATCACCGGGAAGTCGCGGTTCAGCACTGCAGACACCGCAAAACGGCCAACGCCGGGCCAGGCGAAGATGGTCTCGATCACCAGTGCGCCACCGATCAGTTCGCCGATGTGCATGCCGGTGGCCGTCACCAGCGGCAACCAGGCATTGCGCAGGATATGGTCGCGCCAGACGTGCCGTTCGGGCAGGCCGCGGGCACGGGCATAGGTGACGTGGCGCTGCCCGCCGGCTTCCAGCAGGCTGGCACGCAGCAGGCGGGCGTTGATCGACATCGACATCAGGGCGATGGCCAGCACCGGCATAACCAGGTGCCCGGCCCCTCCACGCCCCAGCGGCGGCAGCCAGCCCAGCCACAGGGAAAACAGCGCGATCAGCAGAAACGCCAGCCAGAAATTGGGCATGGACACCCCCAGGAACGTCACTGCCCGCACGGCGTGGTCGGGCCAGCGCCCTTGCCAGCGGGCCGCCAACAGCCCCAAGGGGATCGACAGCAGCAGCGTGCAGGCCAACGCCAGGCCGCCGAGTTGCAGGGTGGCGGGCAGGTAGTAGAGCAGGTCATCAAGCACTGGGCGGCCGGTGATATAGGAGATGCCGAAGTCCAGATGCACGGCGTTCCACAGCCAACTCAGGTATTGCGCATACAGCGGGCGATCCAGCCCCAGGGTATGGCGCACCTCGGCGATGGCTGCGTCGGTCGGTGGGATGTGCGAAAGCCGGAGGTAGTCCAGCGCCGGGTCGGTGCTGCCCAGGTGCAGCAGCACGAACACCAGCAACGAAACGCCAAGCATGACCGGTACAAGCAGCGCCAGGCGCAACAGGATGTAGCGCAACATGTCAGTCTTCCTGTTTGGGTGTCATGGTTTCGAACGGCACATCGAACAACGTGCTGCCGAACTGGACCTTGGCCACCGAGTCTCGGCGCACGCTGATGGCCGTGAGATGCGAGATGGGCAGGTAGACGGCCTGTTCGTGCAGGGTGGTGAGGATGAAGCGGTACTGCTCGGCACGCTGCTGCTCATCCGTGCTGGACAGCACCTGGCCTATGCGCTTGTCCAGTTCGTCCTTGATTGCCAACCCACGCTGAGCCATGTAGTCGGCATGGCCGGCGTAGCGCATGGAACTGACGAACGAATGCGGGTCGTAGGGCGCACCCCAGGTGTCAGCGAAGATCATGCCGAAGTCGCCGTCGCGCTGGCGCCGCACCAGCGCCCCTTCCTCAACCGCACGCAGGTCGATGCGGATGCCGATTTTCGCCAGCTCGCCCTGCAGCACTTCGGCCAGGCTCTTCTGCAAGGCGCTGGTGCCGAGGAACACCAGCTCGATGGCCAATGGTTCGCCGCCTTTGCTGCGCACTGAAGCGCCTGGCGCCAGCGCCCACCCGGCAGCTTCGAGGCTGCGGGCGGCGAGCGCAGGGTCATACGGGTAGGGCTTGAGGCCGATATCGGCGTAGGGCATGTTGCTGGCGAACAGGGTGTCTGCGCGGGGCTCAAGGCCGTAGAGGATCTTGTCGATGATGGCTTGCTTGTCCACCGCCTCGTTGATCGCCTGGCGTACCGCCAGATCACGGGTAGCGCCACGGCCGGTGTTCATCGCCAGGGTGCGGGTGGCCAGCGGTGCCGACAGTGCGGTGGCAAAGCCCTGGTCACGCAGGCGCACGAACGTGCTGGCAGTGATCTCGCCGGCGGCGCCTTGGATCAGCTCGACTTCGCCGGCCTGCAGGGCCAGCGCGCGGCTGTTGGGGTCTGGGATGACTTTGACCATGACCTCGGCGTAGGCCGGCTTTGGCCCCCAGTAATGAGGGTTGCGCACGAAGCGGTCGTATTCGCCCAGGCGCGATTCGGCGCGCATCCACGGGCCGGTCCCGGCGGGTTGGCCGGGTTTTGCCTGAGGCGAGGCAAAGCGCAACGGACGAACCTGGGCCAGTTCCATCAGCGTTGGGTAGTAGGGGTGCTTGAGAACCAGGCGCAGGGTCAGGCGTTCAGGTGCTTCAACGTGGTCCAGGGTGGTCACCAGCTCCATCCAGCGGTGGCGCTGAGTGTTGGCCAGCACTGCGTCGAGGTTGGCTTTGGCCGCAGGCGCATCGAACGGTGTGCCATCACTGAAGCGCACACCGTCACGAAGCGTGAACGTGTAGGTCTTGCCGTCATCGGAAACCTGCCAGGCCTCAGCCAGCCAAGGCTCCAGCGTACCCGCGGCGGTATAGCGCACCAGGGGCTCATAGACCATGGCCTGGGCGTACATCTGGTTCGGGGAGTAGCCTCGCGGGTCGAGCGGCCCGGCATTCACAGGCCATGAGTACACCAGCCTTGGCCCTTGCTCGGCGGCGCTGCTGGCCGGCGCAACAGTGCACGCAGCAAGAAAAAGGAGGCCCAAGAGGGCGGGCTTTCGTTTAGCTGGCTGCTGCTTCACACTGCGTTCCCCACTTTCACGGAGGCCGTAGGCTAAAGCGCGGTGGGTATGATGTCTACGTGAAATCATCTTACCGGAAGTTACAGAATGCAACGAATCACCATCACGCTGGATGAAGAGCTGCTCGACGTCATCGATCGGCGGGTGGCGAGCCAAGGCTACCAGGGCCGTTCGGAGGCCATTCGCGACCTGCTGCGTGCGGGCATGCGCGAGTCTGAAGCATTGCCGGACGATGCCGCCTGCGTGGCCGTGGTCAGCTACCTGTACGACCACAGCACCCGCGAACTGCCCAGGCGGCTCAACCAGACCCTGCATGCCCACCACGATCTGACCCGGTCCACCCTGCACGTGCACCTGGACGCCGGCCACTGCCTGGAGGTCTCGGTGCTGCAGGGCGAAAGCGGCCGCATTGGCGAGCTGTCTCGCCAATTGATGGTCGAGCGTGGGGTGGAGCATGGCCAGGTGCAGGTGATGCCGGCGCCGGGGCATGCGAAGGTGCGCTGAGGGTCCGGATCGTTGCCCCAGGGCCAATGACAGGCAGTCGGCGCCTCAGAGCAGGATATAGTCGCTGTATTGACGCAGCCCGCCATGCGCACCTTCGATCAAGTGCACATAACGCCCGCCCACCAGGTCGACAGGCAGGCAATCGTCTACCTCAAGCACTGCATCGGTATGCGGCTTGAGCCAGCCTGCCTGCATGCGTTGCTTGCCCAGTTGCTTGGCCTGGGCCTTGTCCCTGGCCACTACCAGCAGGTAGCGGTGCGCCTCACCAAACACCTGCGGCTCGTAGCCGCCCAGGTTGATGAAAAACAGCCGCGGGTCATCCGCCCCTGGCGCCAGTTGGCTGAACGCGACACGGTAGCGATCGATACCGTCGACCTCCAGCCACGAGTCGATGTGCAGGCCGGCACGGCTGCCGAACCAGCCCTCGCGCAGTTGCGGGTACGCCTGCTGCAGTGAGTCCGCCTGCGCGAACAGCACGTCGTGTACCTCGATACTGGCCCGTGGGTGGCGGCCACCGAGCATGACTACGTACAGCATGAGCAATTCCTTCAGGTGGCGGAAGACGCCGTATTCTGCGGGTTATGGCGTCTGTCGACCACCGTCTCTTTAGGCGCCTTTACCTGGCGGCTCTGGCGCCGCATGCGACGCCAGGCCCATCAGTAACGCCACTGCACAGCGACTTCCAGGCTGCGCGGCTCACCCAGGTAGTACTGGGTGTTGCTCTGGTGGATGAAGCGGGCGTAAACCTCGTCGGTGAGGTTGCGCAACCGTGCGCTGAGCTGCACATGCTTGTCCAGGTCGTGGGTCATGGACAGCCCGTATAGGGTG
Organism: Pseudomonas sp. BNK-15; assembly: GCF_047456105.1. Lineage (NCBI taxonomy): Bacteria > Pseudomonadati > Pseudomonadota > Gammaproteobacteria > Pseudomonadales > Pseudomonadaceae > Pseudomonas > Pseudomonas sp. BNK-15. The sequence continues at coordinate 5,212,844 of NZ_CP179898.1, read as the reverse complement.
TAGGACGGCACCCAGGCGGTGTTGGCGGTATTGGCGTACACCGAGGCCACGTAGCGGGCGTCGGCACCCACTTGCCAGCCCGGCGCCAGGTCGTAGGTCAGCCAGAGGTTGGCCACGCGGTCGGGGATGTTCACCGGGTTCTTGCCCTTGCGCGAATACACCACACCGCCAATGGTCTCGTTGAACTCATCGTACTCGGCATTCACCCAACTGAAGTTACCGGCCGCCAGCAGCTTGGGCGTGACCTTGAACGACGCCGCCAGCTCGATACCGGTGGAGGTCTGCTGGCCTGCCTGCTCGGTGGTGTTGGGCACGGTCGAAGAGGGCACCGAGATGTTCTTGCGCACGATGCGATAGGCCGCTGCGGTGGCCGAGCCGCGGCCGTCGAGGAAGTCGAACTTGCTGCCCACCTCGACCTGGCGGCCGGTGCTCAGGTCGAAGTCACCGACCTGGCTGATCGACGCACTGGTCAGCGTGCCTCCTGGTGGTTCGGCCGAGGTGCTGTACTGGGTATAGAGGCTGACGTGCGGGGTCAGGTCGTAGACCAGGCCCAGGCGACCAGTGACCGCGTCCCAGCGCCGGTCGAGTTTCGAGCGTGCGACATGGTCGACAACGTCGAAGTCGATGTGGTCGTAGCGCAAGGCGGTGATCAGCGACAACTGGTCGGTCAGGCGCGTGCGGTTCTCGACGAAACCCGAGGAGGTGTCGGTGGTCGTGCTGCGGCCTTTGCTGCGCGGTGCGTCCATGCCGGGGATGTCGAGGAAGTCACCGGGCTCGAAGCCGTTCGGGTTGACGGTGTCGAAGGCCCCTTTGGACAGCGGGTAGTTGGTTTGCTGGTTGCGGTTGTAGTCAACGCCAAATGCCCAGTCGCTGGCCAGGCCGAACAGTTGGCCTTGGTGGGTCAGTTCCAGGCGGTTGCCATTGACCTCCTGGTCGTGACGTTGGCGGTAGCCCCCGGAGCGGGCAATGGCGCTGTTGTCGGCGTTGTAGCGGTACACCTCGAGGTTGCGGTAATCGCGCTGGCCGTCGTAGTGGTAGAACGTATTGCGCAACTGGGTGGTGTCGTCGAAACGATAGTCGGTGATCGAGCGCAGCCAGCGGGTGCGCTGCTCGTAGCGGCCGTCTTCGACGTTGTAGTTGTTGAAGCGGTTGCCTTTGTCAATGTGCAAGGTCCCTGTCAGCGGTTGCAACACTGGCGTACCCCAGTAGGGGCTGTCTTCCTTTTCTTCCAGGTATTCAAGTGCCAGGGTGTGCGACCACTGGTCGTTGATGTCACTGAGCAGCGAGAAGGCCAGGTTGCCGGCACCGTTCTCTTGGCGGTCGATATAGCCGTTGGTGTGGGTGCGGCTGTAGTCGAGCCGCGCATAGTGGCGTGTGCCGTCGCCACTGTTGAGCGCCTTGTTGAAGCCTACCGCGGTTTCCCAGGTGTCGTAGCGGCCATAGCTGACCCGGCCTTCGAAGGTGTCCTCATCGCGGCTGGCCAACTTGGTGATCACGTTGAGGCTGCCGCCCACGGCGCCACTGCCGTTGAGGAACGACGACGGGCCACCCAGCAGTTCGACGCGGTCATAGATCCAGGCACCGACCGGGCGTGCCGCTGCGCCGTACTGCAGGTTGATGCCGTTGAACAGCTGGCTGACCTGGGCACCGTTGAAGCCCCGGTACGCCACATAACCGCCCCAGCCGGGCGGCGCCGACGCATTCACCCCTGGCAGTGCGTTGGCGGCGTCCTGGAAGTTGCGCGCGCCGATACGCTCCATCGTCTCGCGGTCGGCCACACTGACCGAAGCAGGGTTTTCACGGGCGCTGAGGTTCAGGCGCGAGCCGCTTTCGATGGGGGTATCAAGGTTCAGGCCGGTGGCCTGTTTCGGTTGGTCGGCGATGGCCGTCACGTTGCTGGCAGGCAGTGTCAGGGTTTGATCCTGCGCCCACGCGCAGGTTGCGCTGCCAACGAGCAGCGCCAAAGTGGTCATGCGGAACATGCAAGGCTTCCTGGCTGAAATAGATTAACGCCCGCCGCAGGCGATGCCGCGGCGTGGCGATGTCAGAGCACGGGAAGGGGGGCGGGTGAGGCGCGGGGGTTGACTAACGGCCAGCGGTGTTTGGGCAGGCGCGGCGGCGGTTGCCTGGGCAAGGGTGTGCGCGACTCGCCTGCGAGCAGGGCCAGCAGGCCGAAGAAGGCGGCAAGCAGGCTGGCGCAGAACAGGCTGGTGATCACACAGTCGGCGCCGGTGGGCGGCATCGGGTCGGTGATGTCCTGGTCACCCTTGAATGCACCGCTGCTGTCGGCGGCGCACCAAGCGGCGTCGTCCAGGCCGCTGAGGCGCAGCCCGGCCATCTGCCCATGCCCCATTGCGCAGAGCAACGAGCCGAACAGGATGCTGAAGTACAGCATCCAGGCAACCAGTGCTTTTTCGGGGCGGGCCAGGTTCAAAGGGTAGCTCGGGGACGGGTGAGGGGATGAGAACGCGATTCTAACGGTTCTGCAGTATCTGAAAAGAGGTGTGTGCACACAAAGGGCACTGGATGAACGCTGCATCGTTTCATCTGCTGAACGCGGCTCGGGCACGGAGGATAAATATATAAAAGCCCAAAACCTGTACAAGAAGCTATTCTTGTATAGGATTTAGCGAGCCTAAACGTTTGCAAATGCCCCCGCGCAGGTGATGCCTGCCTTATGGAGTACACGCCATGAATCTGCACAACCTGACGGAGCTGGCCGCAGCCGGTAACGTTCAAGAACTTGAGCTGCTGTCGCTTGAAGGCGGCTTTTACATCCTGCGGGCGCTGACTGACGCAGGGCCGCTCACGCTCAGCGATGCAAACGGCCAGGCGGTGCGCTTTCGCTCGACCACCGAACTGCGACAACTGCTGGCCGATCTGCCGCCCGTGCCCTGCATGCTGGTGCAACAAGTGGTGCATGACGAGATGTGCGGGCAGCGCAATGGCCCTGTCGAGCCCCTGCGCGTGCCGGTGACGCTGGCCAGCCAGTGGTAGACCGAGCATTGCGCCTGGGCCTGGTGCTGGGGGATCAACTGTCGTTCAACCTAGCAAGCCTCGCCGCGCTGGACCCTGCACACGATGTGATCCTGATGGCGGAAGTGCAGGGCGAGGCGCGCTACGTGCCGCATCATCCGCAAAAGATCGTGCTCATTTTCAGCGCCATGCGCCATTTCGCCCAGGCGCTGCGTGAGCGCGGCTGGCGGGTGGAGTATGTAGAGCTGAACGCACCCGGCAACAGCGGCAGCATTGCTGGTGAACTGCGACGGTGGCAGCAGGCGCTGGGTGCGACGCACATCCACCTGACCGAGTGTGGTGAGTGGCGCCTGGAGCAGGCTTTGAATGACGCCGGCTTACCACTGGTATGGCATCGCGATACACGGTTTCTTTGCTCGCGTGATGCTTTCGCACGCTGGGCAAAAGACCGTCGCCAATTGCGTATGGAGCACTTTTACCGCGGCATGCGCAAGCGTTGCGGCCTTCTGCTGGAGCCCGATGGCAGCCCGGTGGGTGGCACCTGGAACCTGGATGGTGACAATCGCAAACCCTTGCCACGGGGGCTGCGCGGACCGTTCCCGGCGCGCTTTGCCCAGGACGAAATCACCACGGCGGTCGTGGCGCTGGTCGGCGAATGCTTCAGTGACCATTACGGGGCGGTAGAAGGGTTCGACTATCCCGTGACCCATGAACAGGCCCAGCAGCTCTGGGAACATTTTCTCGAGTTTGGCCTGGCCGCGTTCGGCGACTACCAGGACGCCATGGCCGAAGGCGAGCCGTTCCTGTTCCATGCGCGTATCAGTGCGGCCCTGAACATCGGGTTGCTGGATGTGCGGCGGTTGTGCGAAGACGTGGACAATGCCTGGCGTGAGGCGCGGGTACCGCTCAACGCGGCTGAAGGTTTCATCCGCCAGCTGATCGGCTGGCGCGAGTATGTGCGCGGCATCTATTGGCTACGCATGCCTGAGTATGCCGGGCTCAATTACCTGGGCAACGACCGTGCGTTGCCGGAATTCTACTGGACCGGGCATACCCGCATGCGCTGCATGGAGCAGGCCATCGGCCAGACCCTGCAGTTGGGCTATGCACACCACATTCAGCGGCTGATGGTCACGGGCAACTTCGCACTGCTCGCCGGCATTGTGCCCAGTGCGATATGCGAGTGGTACCTGGCCGTGTACATGGATGCCTTCGACTGGGTGGAGCTGCCCAACACGCTCGGCATGGTGATGCACGCTGACGGCGGCTACCTGGGGTCCAAACCGTATTGCGCCAGTGGCCGTTACATCCAGCGCATGTCCGACCACTGCAAGGCCTGCAGCTACAAGGTCGAGCATGCGGTAGAGGAGGATGCCTGCCCGTTCAACGCGCTGTACTGGCACTTCATAATCCGTCATCGTCACCTATTGGCTGGCAACCCCCGCCTGGCATTGGTCTATCGCAGCCTTGACGGCATGTCGGTAGCCAGGCGCGAGGGCGTGTGGGCGCGTGGCGAAGCCTTGTTGGCCCGCCTCGACAGTGGCCAGAGCCTATGAAATAACCGTTCGATAAGCGACCACTTTTCCCTGATCTGCAGATACCGCCAAGCAGCCATCATGCACATTTGTGATTCTCTTTGGCCAACCGCTCGGCGCAAACCTGAAACCCGCCGCTCTCGATAAGGTGTTCACGCTTGAAACTTCATCAGCTCAAGGCGCTCGTTGCCATTCACCAGGGGGGAAGCATTCTCGAGGCCTCCAAAATCTTGCACATCACGCAACCTGCCCTGAGCCGCTCGATCAAGGAACTGGAGCGGGAGTTGGGGTTCACCCTGTTGCAGCGTTCGTACAAGGGCATGGCGTTGACCGATGAGGGCAAGCGCATCATCCGTCATGCCAACCTGGTGGTGGAGAGTATCCGCCGTTTGCAGATCGAGGCGGCAAGCATTCAGGATGCCGCATTGGGGGCGGTGTCGATCGGCGTCACCTCGCTGACGGCGATGCTTGACGGGGTGGATGAAAGCATCCTGGCGTTTCGGCGCAAGTACCCGCGTGTGAAAATCACCATCACCGATCTGCGTCCCAGCCAGATCCTGCATCGCCTGCGCGACGGTAGCCTGGACTTTGCCATCACCTCCCAGCAACCCTTGAGCCGTCTCAATCTGGATTGGGAGGCAGTGGGCAGCATCAAGGGCAAGGTGATCTGCCATGCGTCCAACCAGCAGAAGTTTTCCCAGTCACTGCGTTCGCTGCAATACGCCAACTGGATCAGCCTGGACGAGCTGACCGATCAGGCATCGCAGTTTCACCAGTTGTTCGAGGTCAATGGCCTGCGTGTGCCGCAGAGCGCGGTGGAGTGCACGTCGATAATGATGGCCCTCAAGCTCCTGAAGAACACGGAGTCGCTGATGACCATCAGTGAGCTGGCCGTAAACGATGCCTTCACCTTTGCGACCCGGCCGGAGTTCATTCAAGTGGCGGTGCAGGAGTTGGTACCAGACTATCCAATCAATCTCGTCTGCATCGACCGTGATAGCCTCACGGCCCCCGCCCAGGAACTCTTCCACAGCTTGCGCGCAAGAGTCCTCAAGACGCTGCCGCGGGACGTTTCAGAAGTGGTAGTACATGCCTAGTGAAATATTGCTTGGGTCATCTCCCACCTGATCAACCGGAGTGCCTGCGTAGGTCACCGATGACGCGCCTTGGTTGGCGATAACACCCAGGCGCGCATAGGCGGCCCAGCGCGGGTTGAAAAAATGGTCGTAGCCAAGCACTACCCCCAGCGCGTCCTTTTCGCGGGCCGATACGGTCCGCTGGACCACCGCCAGCCTGAGCACGTCAAGCTTGCCCACCGGGGCCATCAGGCCGAAGGTGTACACGGTGGTACTGGGTGTGCCCGCTTGGTCTACATCCTGGCGTTGCCAGGTCAGGCTGGTGGCCAGCGGGCCGAAATCATAGAACGCCGACAGGCTTGTGTAGTGGTTGGCAGTCTGGCGTGAGCTGCCACCATCGTCCCATGGGTCGCTGTAATACAGGTTGTAAGACCCCAGCAGCATCACACGGCTATTTCGGTACTGCAGCTTCGCACCGCCACCACGCACCGTACGCCCCTGGCTGGCGACATCATCGAAGCCGAAGCTCAAGGCCGTTGCCAGGCTGAAGCCGTTCATGCTCGGGCTGGTGTAGGCCAGGGTGTGCTTGGGCCGCAGGTCGAGATAGTAGGCGCCTTTGCCGGCCGCAGGTATGGACAGAAACGTATACGGTGAGCCGTATGCCGCCAGAAACGGGTCGGCGTAGGTCGGGGTCCCCACCCCGTAGGTTTTGCCGAACTCAAGCCTGCCCAGGCTCCGCGAGCGCAGGGCGAGCGTTGCCAGGCGCAGCGTGCCGATGTTGTCCCACGTCCCTTCCAGGGCCTTGCCGTTCAGATTGAAGCCTTCTTCGACGTCCAGTTCCAGCACCGTATCGGGGTCAAGTGCCTTTCGGGCATACACCCCGAGTTTGTTGGTCCAGGCGCCGCCGCCCGCCATTTGGAAACCTGAGTGGTGCTGAGAGTCGTGGTAGCTGGCGAATGCATCCACGGTACCGTAGATCTTCAGCTTGTCATCGAACCCCTGATCCACCCCGTAGTAACCGAACCCGGAGGCTAGCCGGTTGAGGGTAGGGAAACCCTCGGCCTGTGCCTGCATGGCAAGACAAAGCCCTTGGCTCATCAACAGCAACGACACAGTGCGAGTGATGCAAGTATTCATTCACGACTCCAGGCACGGGATGCGGTCGCGCTAGATTCGATGAACAGGAGGTTGCAGCGTGATTGCTTGTTTGGCCAACGTATGTCTTTTGGTTAATAAGGTGGGCGGGATCTCGCTGGGCCGGGAAAAGTTGCCCGCAAAGCTGCTGCATGGCAGTGACCAATGTTTGTTTCCATCCCCCTGAGTGGCCAACTTCGATGACCCCTATCGGGGCACAAGGACGATGCCAGGGCATCTGTGCGCCATCCCAAGGCAAAGCGGCCACGCCAGCGCCTGGTCAATTAACCATTGGTTAGTTCATTGCCAAAACCGCAAGTGTGTTGGCTGCGCGATTGGCTGATAGTCACTGCATGCCGTGATTCGCCATCGGAGATAACAATGAATAGACCGCTACCTGCACCTACGATCCTGGAGGCCGGCTCAAAGCATCACGCGCAGGCATCGTCCTCACGCAGAACCCTGATAGCGTGCTCACTGGGCAACGCCCTGGAGATGTACGACTTCACCATCTACAGCTTCTTCGCGGTGCTGATCGGCCGGCACTTCTTCCCTTCAGAGTCGGCACTGGCCTCGCTCCTTATGTCGCTTGCAACTTTTGGTGTGGGCTTTTTGATGCGGCCTGTCGGGGGCATCATCATTGGCCGATACGCCGACAGGCATGGCCGCAAAGCCGCCTTGAGCCTGACGATCGGCCTGATGACATTGGGCACTGCCTTGATCGCCTTCGCGCCTACGTATTCGCAGATCGGTATCTTTGCAACGTTCATGCTGGTCGCCGGTCGGCTGATTCAGGGGGTGTCGGCAGGTGGCGAGGTCGGTACCGCATCGGTTTATCTGATGGAGTCCAGTACTGCCTCCAAGCGATGCCAGAGCGTGAGCTGGCAGGCGGCCAGCCAGGGTTATGCCGCGCTGGTCGGGGCGGGGTTCGGGTTCAGCCTGAGCCAGTTGCTGGACCCGGCCAGCCTCGAAAGCTGGGGCTGGCGCATTCCATTCATTTTCGGCCTGTTGATCGGCCCGGTAGGCTTGTATATCCGCAACCGTCTACCAGAAACCCACGAGGCCGCGGCGGCACAGGAGGGCAGGCAGCCGCTGGACCCGGAGTTGCTCAAACGCATCGGCCTGGGCATCGGCCTGATGGCCAGTTCTACCATCGGCATGTACCTGTTCGTGTTTTACATGCCCACCTACCTGACCACCGCCATGCACTACCCGCAAAGCAGTGCCATGGCGATCGCCGGCATCAGCAGCGGCTGCATGGCGATCATATGCCCGCTGGCCGGCAAGTTCGCCGACAAATACCAGCTCAGGAAACGCCTGCTGGTCTGGACCATTCTCGCGCCCGTGGTGTTGACGCTGCCGGTGTTCTACGTGCTTGGGCACGTCGAGCACATGGGCCTGGCAATGATGTGTGTCGCGGCGTTGATTCTGCCCACTTGCATAGGCGCCGGAGCGTACTTCGCGTTGATCATGGAAGGCTTCCCCAAGGCGCAGCGTGCCTTTGGCACCTCGGTCAGCTACAGCCTGGGGGTGACACTTTTCGGCGGGTTTTCGCCACTGATCGCTACCTGGCTGATTGCCGCAATGGGCACGCCATTGGCACCGGCCTACTACCTATTGGTGGGTGGTGCGGTAAGCCTGGTCTGCCTCAAGTACTTCCCTGAAAACAAAGGATGCGAGTGACATGGGTACCTTCGAGCGAAATCAAACCCCGCAGTCGGCTGAAGAGCTGGACACGTTCATCAGGATCCGCCGCCAGATCCATGCGGCGCCAGAGCTCGGCGGCGACACGCCTGACACGGCTGCCCTGGTGGCTGAAAAGCTGCAGGCCTGGGGCTATGAGGTGCACCGTAATGTGGGCGGGCACGGCCTGGTAGGTGTGCTTAAAGTGGGCGACAGCCCCCGCAGCATCGGGCTACGGGCAGACATGGACGCTCTGCCCATGAGCGAGAAGAACCCCTTCGAGCACGCCAGCAAGATCCCCGGGCGCATGCATGCCTGTGGCCATGACGGGCATACCGCGATACTGCTGGCGGCGGCTTCGCGATTGGCTGCGACGCGAAACTTCAACGGTACCTTGAACCTGATCTTCCAGCCCGACGAAGAAGGTTTGGCCGGCGCCAAGGCCATGATCGACGACGGTCTGTTCGAGCGTTTTCCGTGTGATTCGGTGTACGCGCTGCACAACATGCCAGGCATGCCGGTGGGCACTTGCGTGGTGCAGAGCGGGCCGACCATGGCGTCTTCCCAGCGGGTGAGCATTCGCATTTGCGGCAGAGGCGGGCATGGCGCCATGCCGGAGCTTGCGGTGGACCCCATCTCGGCCCTCAATAGCCTGATCAGTGCCATCCAGACCATCAAGTCGCGCAACCTGAGCGTTGAAGAGTACGCGGTCATCAGTATCGGCATGATCCAGGCGGGCACGGTCTACAACATCATTCCCGATGAAGCGAGCATGTTGCTCAGCGTGCGCACCGATACGCCCGAAACCCAGTTGAAGATAAACCAGCGTATCGAGGCGCTGGTCAAGGGGCATGCCGAGAGCTTTGGGGTAGAGATCGAGCTGGACTTCACCCAGCTGGCGCCTGCGCTGAGCAACAGCGATGCGCAAAGCGCACAGCTGCGTGAAAGCCTGCGCCCTTTGTTTGCCGAGGGGCGGATGCTGGCGAGGATGCCCAAGAAGGTGATGGGCACCGAAGATTTCGCCTACATGCTCCAGGCACGGCCGGGGTGCTACTTCATGTTGGGTAACGGCACAGGTGAGTTCCACGGTTGCTCGGTACATAACCCGCATTATGACTTCAATGATGCACTGGTGAAGATCGGCTCCGATTGTTGGGTGAAGTGGGTCGAGGATTATCTGAGTTGACGGGGCGCAGGCTACGTAGCCTGCTCACGGCGATAGGCATAGGTTTCGGCGAAGCGCGACAGCATGTAGGCACTGCACGATACCGGCGGGTATTTGGGCGGGTTGTCGGGGCTGGAGCAGTTGGGCAGGCAACTGATCATCGTGTCCGGGTGCGGTTCGGCAAAGAACGGCATCGAGTAGCGGTGCGCGCCCTGCGGGCTGACCACCCGGTGGGGCGTTGAGGTGTACCTGTCGTTGCTCCACCGCGCCATCATGTCGCCGATGTTGACCACATAGGTGCCCTCGATCGGTGGCGCATCGATCCATTGGCCATCCACGCTCTGCACCTGCAGGCCGCCGGTGCTGTCCTGGTACAACAAGGTCACGCATCCGTAGTCGGTGTGCGCGCCGGCGCCTTGCTGGTCGGTGCTGGTGGCGGCCTGGTGTGGCGGGTAGTGGATCATGCGAAACACACTGATGGGGTTGGCAAAGCGCTGGTCGAAGAAGTCGTGCTCGATTCCCAACGCCTGCGCCATCGCCCGCAGCAGGGTCAGGGACAAGGCGTGCATGTCCTGGTAATGCGCTTGCAGCAGCGCCTCCCACCCGGCAATGGCGGGATGCCGATTGGGACCGCGCAGCGGTTTTTTCGCGAGCACGTCGGGATGATCCGGGGCCATGTGAAAGCCCATGTCGAAGGTTTCCTTCAGGTCGCTTGGCCGGCTCGGGTCCAGCTGCTCGGTGGCGATGGCGCCGTAGCCGCGATGGTGCTCGCTCTGGGTGATGTCGATGCGCAGCTTTTCTTCGGCCGGGCAGGCGAAGAACTGTTCGGCGGCCGCTTTCAGTGCGCCAATGCGCGTGGCCGGGATGGGGTGCCCCTTGATGTAGTAGAAGCCCCACTGCCGGCAGGCGGCGTCGATCTGCCGGGCTACAGCCAGGCGTGCGGCGGGGTCGTGCTGGTAGAGCGGGCTGATATCGATGATCGGCAGGGTGTTCATGAATGGCTCCGTGAAATGGCGGTGCAAGCGGGAGCGGCTGGCGCTCCCACCCGGCGTTTACTTGGGCAGTTGCGCCGTAATGCCTTTGACGTAGTAGTTCATGCCTGCCAGTTCGGCATTGCTGGCCACGGCACCTGCGGGGATCTTGACTGCGCCAGCCTGGTCCAGGATCGGGCCGGTGAAGGGGTGGAAAGAGCCGTCCTTGATGCTGGCGATGATCTGTTCGGCGCCGCTTTTGACCTCGGCCGGCACCAGGTCGCTGATGGGCAGCTGTACGGTGCCCTCGGCAAGCCCGCCCCAGTAGTCCTGGGGTTTCCAGGTGCCGTCCATGACCGCCTGAGTGCTCTTGATGTAATGCGGCCCCCAATTGTTGACGATGGAGGTCAGCACCGCCTTGGGCCCGAAGTGGGCCATGTCCGAGGCGTAGCCGACGGCGTAGATGCCGCGGCGTTCGGCGGTCTGGATCGGTGCAGGGCTGTCGGTGTGCTGGAACAGCACGTCAACGCCCTGGTCGATCAGGGCGTTGGCGGCATCGGCCTCTTTGCCCGGGTCGAACCAGGAGTTGACCCACACCACCTTGATTTCGGTGCCGGGGTTGTATTTGTCCAGCGCCAGCTGGATGGCATTGATATCGCGCAGCACTTCCGGAATCGGGAAGGAGGCGACATAGCCGATCTTCTTGGTCTTGGTCATCTTCGCGGCCAGGTAGCCGCCAACGTAACGGCCTTCGTAGGATGTGGCCAGGTAAGTACCAAGGTTCTTGTCCTGCTTGTAGCCGGTGGCATGTTCGAAGGTGACCTTCGGGAACTGCTTGGCGACTTTGGCGGTGGGGTTCATGTAGCCGAATGAGGTGGCGAACACCAGGTCGTAGCCGCCCTTGGCCATGTTGCGGATGACCCGCTCGGCATCGGCGCCTTCTGGCACGTTCTCGACGAAGCTGCTGTCGACCTTGTCACCGAACTGCTTGATCAGGGCCTGGCGGCCCTGCTCATGCTGATAGGTCCAGCCATGGTCGCCGATCGGGCCGATATAGACGAAGCCGACTTTCAGCGGGTCGGCGGCGGCGGCGGACAGGGCGGTGCTCAGGCCAATGGCGGCAGCCAGGGCGCGCAGCAGGTATTTGCTTTTATTGTGAGGCTTCAAGGTGTGGCTCCTGTAGGTCTTCATGTTGGCTGTGTAGGGCGCGTTGGTAATGCAAGAAAACAGAACAGAGGGGCATGAATTGCGGTGCACGGTGCGGGCCAGGCGTGAGGCCTCAGCGCCCGGTCTTCCACGGCTGACCCAGTGAAACCGGCGCATACAGGCGGGTTTTGATGGCATCGCGCGACAGCACCACCAGCACCAGGATCGTGGCCACATACGGCAGCATGGCCAGCAGGTTGGCAGGGAAGCTCACGCCGATACCCTGGGCCACCAGGTGCAGGATGCTCGCCAGGCCAAACAGGTAGGCGCCGAGCAGCACACGCAGTACTCGCCAGCTGGCGAACACCACCAGCGCCAGGGCGATCCAGCCGCGACCTGCGGTCATGTTTTCTGCCCACATCGGTGTGTAGGCCAGCGACAGGTAAGCCCCGGCCAGCCCGGCCATGGCTCCGCCGAACAGCACCGCCAAGGTGCGCACGCGCAGCACGGGCAGGCCCATGGCGCTGGCGGCGTCGGGGTTTTCACCGACGGCCTGGAGGATCAGGCCGGTGCGGCTTTTGAGCAGCGTCCAGGCAATCAGCACGAACAGGCCGAAAGACAGGTAAACCAGCACATCCTGGTTGAACAGCATATGGCCGATGACCGGAATGTCCGCCAGCAGTGGTATGGCCACCGGCTCGAAGCCGCTCAAGGGCTTGCCGACCCAGGCGGTGCCGACGAAAGAAGACAGGCCGACACCGAAGATGGTCAGCGCCAGCCCGGTCGCCACCTGGTTGGCCTGGCAACCGAGTGCTACCAGGGCGAACAGTGAAGCCAGCAACATGCCGGCCAGGCACGCCATCAGGACGCCCAGCCAGAGGTTGCCGGTGGCGTAGGCGGCGATGAACCCTACCACCGCACCGAAAAGCATCATGCCTTCCTGGCCGAGGTTGAGTACGCCGCTCTTTTCGCACACCAGTTCGCCCAGGGCGACCAGTAGCAGTGGGGTACCGCAGCGCACCATGGCGTAAAGAATGTTGCCAAGCAGATCGAGATCCATAGTCGAAGCCTCAGCCTGCACGCGTTGAACGGCAGGTAAACGAAAGGGTCATGGGAATTCAGGCACTGGCGGTTTTTGCCAACGGCGCTCGGCGGTGCCCTTTCAGCTTCAGGCGCAGCCGGTAGAGGATCAGCACGTCGCAGGCCAGCAGGTAGAACAGCATCATTCCCTGGAACAGCCCGGTCAGCGATTGCGGCAGGTTCAGGCTCATCTGCGCGTTCTCGCCGCCGAGGTAGAGCAGGGCCATCAACAACCCGGCGACCAGAATGCCAAACGGGTTGAGGCGCCCGAGAAACGCTACGGTGATCGCCGCGTAGCCATAACCTGGGGAAACCTGCGGCACCAATTGGCCGATCGGCCCACTGACTTCGCTGACCCCGGCCAGGCCTGCCAGGCCGCCGCTGATCAGCAGCGCCAGCCAGACCAGGCGCTTTTCACGGAAGCCGACGAAACCGGCAGCGCGCCGGTCCAGGCCGAGTACTTTGATCTGAAAACCGAGGAAGCTCTTGTGCAGCAGCACCCACACCGCCACCAGGGCCATCAGCACGAAGTACAGCCCGACATGCAGTCGGCCATCCTCGAACAGCGCCGGCAGGCGGCTGGCATCGCCGAACATCGCCGACTGCGGGAAGCTGAACCCTTCGGGGTCCTTGAGTGGCCCGTGGACGAAGAACAGCAACAGGTTCAAGGCGATGTAATTGAGCATGATGGTGGTCAGGATTTCGTTGGCATTGAAGTGCGTGCGCAGCCAGGCCGCGAGCGCCCCCCACAGCGCACCGGCCAGCGTGCCGGCGAGCAACACCCAAAGCAGTGCCCAGCGGCTTTCCCAATCGATGAGGTGGATCGCCACGGCACTGCCGGCCAGGGCGCCCATCAGCAACTGCCCTTCGGCGCCGATATTCCAGATCCGCGCCTGGTAGGCCACCGCCAGGCCGAAGGCGCAGAGCAGGATTGGCAGGGCTTTGAGCAGCAGTTCCGAGAGGCCGTAGAGGTCGCTGATGGGTTCGATCAGCAAGGTGTGAAACGTCTGCAAGGGCGCATGCCCCTGGGCGCTGAACAGGATCGCCCCGCTGAGCAGGGTCAGCAGGGCGGCAAGCAGGGGTGACAGCACGAGCATGGCACGGGACTGCTGGGTACGGGGTTCGAGGGATAGCAACATGAATGGCTCTCGTCAGGCGGCGTCTTGCGGGGCATCGAACTGGCCGGCCATCCAGCCGCCGACCTCCACGGTATGGGTCTGTGCGGTGGCCTTGAGCGGCGACAGGCGGCCACTGCACAGCGCGCCGATGCGGTCGCTGATCTGGAACAGCTCTTCCAGGTCTTCGGAGATCACCAGGATTGCCGCACCGGCGTCGCGCAGGGCAATCAGCGCACGGTGAATCGCCGCGGCGGCGCCGACATCCACGCCCCACGTCGGGTGGGCAGCGACCAGCAGCTTGGGGGCCTGGAGGATTTCGCGGCCGAGGATGAACTTCTGCAGGTTGCCCCCGGACAGGCTGCGTGCCGTGGCCCGGGCATCCGGGGCCTTGACCGCGAAGCGCTGGATGATCTGCTCGGCCAGCGCCTGCACCTTGCCCGAGCGGATCAGGCCGCGGTTGACCAGGCCGTGCTGGAAAGCGGTGAGCAGGGCGTTGTCGGCCAGGCTCATGTCCGGCACTGCGCCGTGCCCAAGGCGCTCGGCCGGTACGAATGCCACCCCCAGGGCGCGGCGGGCGTCGGGGTACAGGTGGGCCATCGGCCGGTTGTCGAGGGTGATGCGTTCGCGCTCGCCAGCGGGCAGGCGTGTTTCACCACTGAGCAGGGCCAGCAGTTCGTCCTGGCCGTTGCCGGCGACCCCCGCGATGCCGACGATCTCGCCGCTGCGCACTTCCAGGCGCAGGTGTTCGAAGGACGTGCCGAACGGGTCCTTGTTGCGCCAGGTCAGGTCGTCCACGCGCAGGCGTGGCAAGCCGCCGGCGCTTTTCGGGTAACTTGCCTCCAGCCCTTCGGCATCGCCGACCATCATCCGCGCCAGCTGCAGGTCGCTGCATTGCGCCGGGCTGCAAGCGCCGGAGACGCGGCCGCCGCGCAACACCGTGGCACCGTGGCACAGGGCACGCACTTCGTTGAGCTTGTGGCTGATGAACAGGATGCTGCAGCCCTCTGCGGCGAGTGCGCGCAAGGTGACGAACAGTTCGTCGACCTCTTGCGGGGTAAGCACCGAGGTCGGCTCATCGAGGATCAGCAGCTTGATCGGCTGCATCAGGCAGCGCACGATTTCCACCCGCTGGCGTTCACCGATCGACAGGCTGTGCACCAGGCGCTCCGGTTCCAGGCCCATGCCGTAGCGTTGGGACACTTCGCGGATGCGTGGTGCCAGCTGCTTTGGCGTTCCGGCATCGCGGCCAAGAGCCAGGGCAATGTTTTGCGCGACACTCAGGGTTTCGAACAGGGAAAAGTGCTGGAACACCATGCCGATGCCCAGCGCGCGGGCACGGGCGGGGTCGCGCACGTGCACGGGCTGGCCTTCCCACAACACCTGGCCGGCATCCGGCGCGGTGACGCCGTAGATGATCTTCATCAGGGTGCTCTTGCCCGCGCCGTTCTCGCCGAGCAGGGCGTGGATTTCACCGGGAGCGATGCGCAGGTCGATGCGGTCGTTGGCCAAGGTGCCCGGGTATCGCTTGGTAATGGCACGCAGCTCAAGGCGCAGTTGCGAGGGGGATCTGGACATGGGACTGCTCGGGGTCAGGGTGATGAGCAGTTGCACAGCAAAAACATGGCCAATTGGTCAGATTATTGTTCAAGGGCTTGTGTTAGAGGGGCTGCAGGCCGAGAGCGGGGCACGCTTGGTGAACGTTGCGGCAGCGGCGTGTGTGGTTTTGGGGCGCCAAGGTGCCAAGTTGGGGCGCTGTGTTCAGCGTGGTCGCCATGTTCGGCCGGCTACGACACGGGCGTCACTGCTGGAGCGCAGTGCGGCCCTTCGCGGGCAAGCCCACAGGTACCGTGCTGGTCCCTTAGGCGTGGTTGGTTTCACGTTTTCAGCATGCGCACTACGGCAGTCATTGTTTGAACTCCCCGAAATTCTGGATGCCTGGGCTGGCCCTATCGCCGGCAAGCCCGGCTCCCACAGGTTTCACCGGGCGCCTAAGGGTCGTCTACAACCTCAGGGGCGGTGCTGTGCGAGGAAGCTAGCCGGGGAAAGAGCCAGGCCAGGCAGATCATGATGAGGACTAATGCAGCGTCTGCGGGTCGGCTGGTTTCTGTATTTGTGCCAGAGCTGACTCGAGCAATTTGCGCAGGGCATCAAGCTCGTGCATCGAGGTCATGATCATCAAGGACACGGGTGCTTTGGGCTGCATCAACATCGCCTGTTGGGCAACGACCTCGGCGCAGAGCGCGTAGTCGGCAGCCATCATCAGCGTGTTTTCGAGGGAGTGAAGGGTGTGCGGGGGATCGGGGACTATCTTCAACATGCTTTGGTATCCATTTTCAGGGCCGCCTGCTACCTGCTGTCAAACAGTTAGGTGGCAGCTGTGCATAGGTTGACAGACCGGCGGATACCAGAACCGGCGCACGCGAACGTGCCCCATACACAGCCGCCATTAAAGGCAAAGCTCTGCAAAGTTTCTCGTCGCGGCCTGTCAAAGCCGGTCGTTGATGTGCAACGACCCACCGAGCCTAAAACTCAGAAATAACGACCGCAACGAAAAACAGGCGTAGCGAGTATCTTTGGGAAATGGACTACAAGAAAGGGGATAAATCTGATTCTTTTTGCGGTCGGGCGTGACTGCTTGTAATGCCGGCCGGCGTCCTGCATGTCTCGTCATCCTGCATCCGCTCGATAACCAGCCTTTCCAATAATCCGTGAATAACCATTGCCTAAGATCAGCGCCGACGCTCCTTCGCACTATTCTTGACATTTGATAACCACTGCAGCCGACGCATTGCTAGTGTGGTTGCACAAGCTCTGTGTGATGGGCAATACCCTGTATCAGGCTCTGGCCCTCCTGGGTCGGGCTGGGGAGCAGTCGCACCGTCAGAAACGCTATCGAAGCCGGCTTGTTTTCTCGGAGGTCATTCCTGTGCGCGATCCAGCAAAGAAAATGGGTTTGGTCGGGCTGACCACTTTGGTCACCGTCAACATGATGGGCTCAGGTATCATCATGCTGCCCGCCAGCATGGCGCAGATCGGTGCTGTGTCGCTGCTATCGTGGGTCGTGACGGCTGTGGGTTCGATGGCCATCGCCTACTGTTTCGCGCAATGCGGCATCTATTGCACGCGCTCGGGCGGAATGTCGGCCTACAGCGAAGAGGCCCATGGCAAGTCCGCATTCTTCCTCTGCTCCTACCTGTATTTCCTCTCGCTGATGATCGGCAACGTCGCCATTGGTATTTCCGCGGTGGGTTATCTGACGCCTTTCCTGCCCTGGCTTGGTACAGGGCCAGGCCCGCTGGTGGCAGGGACGGTGATGCTGATCTGGTTCAGCACCCTGGCCAATGTCGGCGGTGCGAACATAACCGGCAAGCTAGGCGCGATCAGTGTCTGGGGCGTCATCATTCCTGTGGCCGGCCTGAGTTTCGTGGGTTGGTACTGGTTCAACCCGCAGACGTTTACCGATGCCTGGAACCCCGACAGCATACCGGTGAGCCAGGCGATCACCGGCAGTATCCCCCTGACGCTGTGGGCCTTTCTGGGCATGGAGTCGGCCGCGCAAAATTCGGATGCGGTGGAGAACCCCAAGCGCAATGTGCCGCTTGCATGCCTGTTCGGCACACTGGGCGCAGCGGTGATCTATATCCTGTCGACCACCGTCATCCAGGGGATCGTGCCAAACCCCGAACTTGCGAATTCCAGCGCACCCTTTGCACTGGTCTATGCGCGCATGTTCAATGACACGGTCGGTAACGTGATCATGGGGTTGGCAGTCATCGCCTGTGTCGGTTCATTGCTGGGGTGGCAGTTCACCCTGGCCGAAACGGCCAAGGTTACCGCCGAGCAAGGGCTGTTTCCCACGTTGTTCACCCGCGTTACTGCCAGGGGCGCGCCACTGGCGGGCATGCTGACCTGCGCGGTCTTGCAGAGCCTGATTGCGTTGTCGACCATTTCGCCCAATGCCAGCGCCCAGTTCAGCAAGCTGGTCAACCTGGCGGCAGTGACCAACATCATTCCCTACATCACCTCCCTGACCGGGTTGCTGGTGATCATGTACAAGGCCCAGGTGGATATAAAGATCTTCCGCCGTAACAGCGCAATCATGCTGGTTGCGGTGTGCTATTGCTTCTATGCGCTCTATGCCTCGGGCCTGGAAGCGGTGTTTGGCGCTGCGCTGATCATGGCGCTGGGTTACCTGCTGTTCGGCTTCATCGCCAAACGTTTCGTCAAGGTGCTGGACTTGATTGGAGGTGCGCCATGATGCGCAGGTCGAAATGGGTTGCCCTGTGCCTGGCCCTCTCGGTGCCGTTTGCGGCGGTGTGCAGCGCTGAAGCAGTGACCGACAAGCTGAGCCGGCTGCGCGACAGTCCGGTCCTCAATCTGGGGTTCATCGCAGACCTTGCCCCGTTTTCTTCAGGCAGTACCCAGTCACCTCAAGGGTATGGCATCGAATTGTGTCAGGCAGTGGCTCAACACCTCCGCCAGTCACCTGGCCTTGCCGACTTGCAAGTGCATTGGCATGTGGTGCCGCAGGAGCAAGCCGTCCGCGCCTTGAGCGAGGGAACGGTTGATCTGCTGTGCACGCCGATGGTGGAAACGATCAAAAGACGGGAAACCCTGAATTTTTCCATACCGGTATTCACCACCGGCCTTGCGGTGCTGGTGCGGCGTGATGCACCGGCCAGCCTTCTGGAGCCACTGCGCGGTAAGCCTGTCGATACCGGCCCCAGGTGGCGCGCAACCCTCAATGCGGGGTTGAGCAAGCACAGTTTTGCAGTGCTGCGCGGCACGCTGAGCAGTCAGTGGGCGCGGGAGCGTATTCGCAAGCTTGGCCTGCAGTCCAGGCTTGAAGAGGTGTCCAGTTACCAGGAGGGTGTGCGCCGGGTGGTCGAGCGCAAGGTCGATGCGTTTTTTGGCGAGAGGATGATTTTGCTTTCCCTGCAGAGCCAGCAGCCTGAGCGCGACCGGTTATGGATCCCGGATCACCTGTTTGTCACGAGCCGTGTCGCACTGGCCATGGCCCGTGGCGATGATGGTTTTCGCCTGTTGGTCGATACCGCGCTGAGTCAGGCGCTGTCCGGCCCCGATGGGGAAGCCTTGTTCGTACGCTACCTGGGGGTACAAACAGCGCAGGACAAACTGTTGCAGAGCCTTTACGTGTTGCCGGATGACCGTGAACGGCTGGCGCCGCAACATTAGTCTTCGCGCAGTGCCTTGATTCTTCCTTTTTTCTCAGCGCTGATCAGTGCCGCGTAGTCCTTCGCATTCTGCTCGGCGTAGGCGAGTGAAAAATCGCCTATGGCCTGATCAAAGGTGTTCGATTTACCCAGATAGCCACTGATCAAGGCGGCGTCACCTGATTTTGCATGCGCGCGCGCCAAGGTAATGCCGCATACCTCGGCGTACATCATCATCTGTTCGAGTGATGCACCTTCTACAGGTAGTGACATTTTCATGTCGCGCAATTGCCGGACAAAAAACTGCCGGCCCTTGGCGCTCTCGGTCCATCCGAGAAAAATGTCACTGGCAGATTGCATAAGCCGTTGGCCCGTGACCACCCGTTGGCCCTGGTTTACAAATTCGCTCTTGCCCGCATAGGGTTCAAGCACAGAAGGACAAGCCTGTTTGAATTGCAGGAGCAATGGGTTGTTTTGCGCTGAAAAGAACAAACCGACGAAGCAATAGGTGCCGACGCTGCCGATACCCACTGCCTTCATGGCAAAGTCTTCCAGGCGATAACGGTCATACAGGACCCGGCGTTCAGGCAGCAGAGAAGTACGATAATCCTCCAGCGCAAGGTGCACCCGGTTGATGAAGTCGGCTTCATCGACATGAAAAAGAATCGGCGGCTGATCGACCAGGCGTCGCCGGCCGCCCACTTCGTCACTGATTTGTGGGTACAGGTAGTCGCCGATGCGAGTCCTGGCCTTGGCCATCAACTGTTCACGTGCTTTACGGTATTTGAGACTAGGGGCCATATCGATGAGCGTTTGTGCATCGAGGCGGTCGTACCAGATTTCCAGCGGGCTCATCGTCGTCAATTCGCGCATGCGTTCCCGGTAGGCGCGAACGCATTCCATAGCCAGACGCCTGGCATCTTCATCGATGAGGCGGTTATCGCGGGCGGCTACGGCAAAACTGGTTGCCAGACGCTTTATATCCCACTCCCAAGGGGCGGGTAACGTTTCGTCAAAATCATTGATGTCGAAGATCAGGTTACGTTCGGGGGTGGCGAACAATCCAAAATTCAGCAGGTGGCAATCACCGCAGGCCTGAACGCGAATACCTGTGTGGGGAAGTGTCGCGAGGTCGCGTGCCATCAAGCCGGCTGAGCCCCTGAGAAAAGTGAACGGGCTACGCAACATGCGCCCATAGCGCACGGGCACCAAGGCCGGATGCCGGCTGCGGTTGGACTGTTCGAGAATGTCGACAGGGTCGCGATGCTTGTGCGTCGGTTTCCAGAATGCATGGGACGAGCGCGGCACCGTTTCGCGCAGTTTCTTTCCTGCGTCCAGGCGCTCTGTTCGTGACGCGAAGCGCTTGTGTTCCCGAAGGCCGGGCTCATCTGCTTGCAGGTGCGAGCTGGCCTGTTTCCTGATCTCGGGCATGTGAGCACCTTTGGTGATCAAAGGCAGAAGGGCAGGGCCTTGATTCTAGCGCCAAGACACTGTTCACAGCTCATTCAAGCGTAGCATGTGCTGCGTCCAAGCCTGCACCGGGTGACCAGATCGCCCTTCGGCGCTCATCCCAGGGTGCTCAAGATTTTGCGGCAAGCACCCAGAGGAACCTTGACAGATCATTGGTTAACAAAAATAATCATTAACAATATTATCCATTAACAATAACAAAGGATATCTGCACTCATGAAAGCGCCTATAGCACGCCCCCCAGCAAACCGGGTCGCATCACCAGGCCCGCACCCGACAAATCCCGATGCCCGGTCAGTGCAGGAGGCAGCATGATGAACCTTCGCAGAGGATTGCTTGGGCTGCTGCTTGGCGTTTGCACGGGCCTTGCCCAGGCTGCCAGTTACGCTCCGCCCCCGCTCAAGCTCGAACCCCTGGCGCGCTTTACGGTGGACCTTGTCGCGCCGGTGTGGGAGCTGGGCGAAACCAGCGCGCAGGGCAAGCGGCGTATCATCCCGATCACAGGCGGCCGTTTCGAGGGGGCCAGGCTCAAGGGCACCATCCTCAATAACGGCGCGGACTGGCAGATTGTCAGCCCCGAGGGTGTGGCGATCATCGACACCCGCTACCTGCTGCAGACCGACGATGGTGCACTGATCTACCTGCGTACCGAAGGCTACCGTTACGGGCCGGCTGCGGTCATGAAGAGGGTGGCCGCGGGCGAAGACGTCGATCCCAGCCTGTACCAGTTCCGCATCACCCTGCGTTTCGAGACATCCGCGCCCCAATACGCATGGCTCAATCGTACGGTCGGCGTGGGTAGCGCAATGCGCTTGGGCAATGCAGTGGTCTACGACGCGTTCGAGGTGAAATAGTTATCTATAAAACTATGCTCTTCTGAACACTGTGCGTCGCTGAATCAAGGCGGAGAAAGCCTGCGTGACCGAAATGGCGAAGCAAACCGGTCTGCCCGCCAGCTAACTAAGGCGCACAGCCTATGGCTTGGACTCGCGCCAACCCAAGCTTTACGCAGAATAGGGTAGACATCTCGCAAGGTTGTGCTGCTACTTTCATTTCTGCTTAGCCCACTGGCATTGGGGTCCGGCAGCTTGTGAAAAGATCCAGGGATGACTCGTAGACCAGCGTGTTCACCTTCAGCAGCCCCAGCACGGAATGGAACAGGTTGTCTTGGCTGAGCGCAGCATCGCGCTTGGCCTGCAGGCAGCGGCCGTCGAGCTGTAACGCGCGTTGATAGCCCTCGGAGAACCAGGTGATCATCGGCACATGCTTCTGCTCCTCTGGTGCAAACAGATAGGGCGTTCCGTGAAGATAAATGTTGTATTCCCCAAGCGACTCGCCGTGGTCGGCCAGATAGATCATGGCGCTGTCTACCTTGTCCCCGTTGCGACGTAGCACGTCGATCAGGGTAGCCAGCACATGATCGGTGTAGGCGATGGTGTTGTCGTAGGCGTTGACAATGCTTTCCCGGCTGCATGTTTCAAGCGCATTGCTGTGGCATACCGGCGTGAATCGTTCGAACGCGCCAGGATAGCGCTTGAAATACTCAGGGCCGTGGCTGCCCATCTGATGCAGGACCAGAACGGTGTCCTTGTCGAGATGATCGATCAGTGGCTGCAGTCCTTGCAGCAGGATCTCGTCCCGGCATTCGTGGTCGGCGCACAGCAGTGAATCTTTGTTCTTGCTGACGTCTTGCCGCATGACGCGATCGCAGGTGCCCTTGCAGCCAGACTGGTTATCGCGCCATATAACCGCCAGGCCCGCACGCTTGAGCACGTCGAGCAGACCCTCCTGGTTTTTTGCCCGGGCCACGTCATAGTGCTTGCGGCCCATGTTGGAAAACATGCAGGGGACAGAAACTGCGGTTTCCGTGCCACATGAAGTGACATGGCTGAATGCGACCAGGCCGTCTTCCTTGTTCAACTCGGGAGTTGTATCCCGTGGATAGCCGAGGATGCCGAAGTTTGCCGCCCGCGCGCTCTCGCCCACGACGAGCACAGTAAGGGACTTGCGCGAGTGGCGCGCCCAACTGCCATCGAGTCGTGCGTCCTGCGCAATCGGCATGAAGGGTTGCTGCGCCGTCTTGAGTTCTTCGCGTGCATAGCTGATCGAAGCACCGATGACATTGCTCGGCACGATCATGAGGCGCAACTCGTGATGGTTGCGAAACAATGAAGACAAGCCCTTGTAGTTGAGGAGGCTGACGCCACCGATCAGCGATACGCAGAGCAGCACTGTCAGGCCTTTACCAACCAGCTCCTGAGGCCATGGACGGTAATGGATGGGCGTTTTCCAAAGGATGTAGCCAGGCAGCACGCCCAGCGCCAGCAGGTAGCCCAGCAAGGTTGTCGACAGCAGGGCCTGGACTTCGCTGGTATCGGTTTGCGCGACATTGCGGATCATGCCGACATCGATCAGTACGCCATATTGGTTCATGAAGTAGGCTGCACCCGCACTGATGATGAAGAGCAGTATGAGTGTCGGTTTCAATGTGCGACCGAACGTGAATAGTGTAATAAGCAGGTTGAATGCGCACGCTATCAACAGAGCGAAAGCGAACCGCATCATCATGCCCGATCCATTTGGCTCCGTAATGGAAACCAAATGCACCCAGAGCGGTGCATTGAATCCCATTAACAGAAAGACACTGGCAAGCATTGTTACCAAGGCAGGACGCACTGCTTTTATCTTGAACATAAAACCCTACGCAATCAAAACCGGGGCATCAACGCAGACTTGCGTTGGGGGCATGGGCGCGCAAGTTAGGGCATGTTCCGTGGCGTTTTTGTGAAAACGTCAGTGAAAAGATGTCTGTTCAAATGGCTACGGTACCAGGCCAAGCTCAAGGTCGACGGTGCTTGGTCGATGCTTAGGCGACATCACATTTTTTTCACAAGTTGATAACCTCAAGACCACGCTGAGCGACTTAGGATCCGTAGCGGCAACCTCGCTGAATGTTCAAGGGTCCGGACTGCAGATCTTGTAGCCATCACCGCGCACGGTATGCAGCAGTTTTTTAGCGAACGGCTTGTCCACGGCCTGCCTGATTTGATGGATATGGTTGCGGATACTGTCGCCTTTCCTATTGTGCCAGGTCGATCCCCAGAGCAACTCTTCAAGTGTCTTACGCTTGACGATGGCGGGGCTACTTCGCATCAGCAGTTCGAGTATCTTCAGATTGGCGGAACTGAGATTGACCAGCGTGTTCCCTCTATGGACTTCCAGCGTGTCCAGATCGAGTTCGAGATCAAGCAAGTGAAGCTTGCGGCCGTTATGTCCGGTACGCCGGTAAAGGATGGCTTCGAGCCGGGCAAGTATCTCGGCCATGGCGAAAGGCTTCACCACGTAGTCGTCGGCCCCTGCTTTGAAACCCATCAGCCGATCATCCAACTCATCTCGCGCGGTGAGCATGATGATGGCGGCCGGCGACTTGGAGCGCATGCGTAAAAGGTGGCAGATCTCGTTACCATCAATGCCAGGTAGCATTATATCGAGGATGATCGCGTCAAAGCATCCGGTCTCGGCCAGGTGCAAACCGGTCAGGCCATCACGTGCGCCCTCGACGGCGTGCCCCCTGAGTTCGAAAAAATCAACAAGGTTGTCATGGATGTCACAATTGTCTTCAACGATCAGCAGTTTCATTCGAGCGCTTTCCTAAAGGCCATGGCTAGCATTGTCAGGTGGGCTGGCCCAACAACGGGCTTGCATTTGATGTTCCTGGCAGTCGCTGGTGTGTCGACAAAATGTTAAGTATTCGTGAAAAGCCACGGCTTGTTAGTGAGAAGGCGTCACGGTTCTGGAATTGATTACATGAAAAGATTCTCATTACATGCAGTGCCTGTATCCCGCCCTTTTAACTTTAGACTTGCAGTCGGACTGCCGATTTTGGCCATGATGGCGATGCTTGCTTCCAACGTAACTACCATCGATTTCTATTTTGCGCGGATGTCCTATATTCCCGGTTTCGGGTTCTATGGCCGGCACAGTTACTGGCTGGAAACCGTGCTGCATGAACGTGTCAAACAGGTCGTCATCCTGTTTGCCCTGGTATTGATCGCCGGCCTGGTGGCCAGCTTGGTGAACCCGAAATTTCGGCTGTGGCAAAGACCGTTGGGCTACGCCGTTCTGACGATCGGGCTGTGCACCAGTATCGTGACGCCGCTCAAGGCACTGACCGAAGTGCAATGCCCGTGGAGCTTGCAGGCGTTTGGTGGCAGCGAACCTTATGTTCCCCTGCTAGCAGACCGCGTGGACTCGCCCAAGCCGGGCCGATGCTGGCCGGGCGGGCATGCCTCCACTGGATTTGGCCTCCTGGCCCTGTATTTCGCGTTGCGCGACCGCCATCCACGGGCCGGCCGGGTGGTTCTTGCCCTGGCCTTGGGACTTGGGACGCTGCTATCGGTGGGCAGGATGCTGCAAGGCGCGCACTTTCTTTCTCACAATGTCTGGACCCTGTTGATCGACTGGCTGATAGCGGTGTTGTGCTACCGATGGCTGCTCTATCGGCCGAGCGCTGATGGCATCGAAGAAACACCAGTGCGAGGAGGCGACGAGGTGCGCAGTGTGGAATGATCCCGCTCGGTTCGACGCAGACTTTTTTCACATCCGCTTCACCGCGCCCCAATCTGTCCGCACTTACAGTTCGAGCAATCGAGAAGTGCCAGCTTGAACGCGTTATCGGCACGCCAATCAGAAATCTCGCGGCATTCAGGGGCATTAGATGAGTATTTTGCGGTATTGGCAGCACACTGCCTGTATGGGGGCAGCTGTCTGTTTCGCGCTTGCGTTGCTGAGCGGATGTCAGAGCACCAGTCAGCGCCTACTGGCTGAAGGTTATCCCGCGCCCTTTGTCAGCGGCTTCGATGATGGGTG
This sequence comes from Pseudomonas sp. BNK-15, assembly GCF_047456105.1. NCBI lineage: Bacteria > Pseudomonadati > Pseudomonadota > Gammaproteobacteria > Pseudomonadales > Pseudomonadaceae > Pseudomonas > Pseudomonas sp. BNK-15. Next base: position 5,187,447 of record NZ_CP179898.1, on the reverse strand, counting down.
TGCAAGCGGTCGACAAGCGGCCGGAGCACTGGGTGAATTCCGAAAAAAGGTCAGCACCTACCTCCAAGACCCGCAATACGCTACGGGTTGGGACGATGGCTTTCGCCAGTGCCAGGCCAGTGCTGCCAGCGACATAGAGCGAAACTTGAAACTCGATAGCCAGGCGGATCGCGAATGGAGACATGAAAAGGCCCAAGCATGGGGCAGCACATTGAGAAAGTCGTCGAAAAAACCATGAACCGCCGCGCCCCTCCTTTCAGGTTTTTTTCACATGGGCTTCACTGTCGTGCCATGCATGCCTCCCTACAGTGCCGCGACTCATAGGGGCACGCGCCTGGTTGCTGCCTGCCTCGTCTACTTTTCGGAGCGACACCATGCAGCAAGGCATCATGCAGCGTCACGCTGTTCCTCAGCGTTCACAAGAACGCCGATTTCACGCAAGCAATCTGAAGAAAGCTGCGATAGGCGCTCTTATTGCGCTTGCTGCCGTTTCCACATGGTATGCCTCTCAAGCGCAGGTATTAGATGTAAGTAGTGCGAAGGAGATGCACGATAGCGGGATCTACACACAATGGGCCAAGGGCGAGGTGATGGTGCTGATCCGTCACGCCGAGCGCTGTGACCGCTCGCATAACGCCTGCCTGGATGACCCGGCGGGCATCACTGTCGCCGGTAGCCAGATGGCCACCGATGTCGGCAAGGGGCTTGCACGGCTTGGCCTGGAGAATGCCGAACTCCTGAGCAGCCCGAAAGTTCGCACTCAGCAGACGGCCCACTTCATCTTCGGCGGGCCGATTCTCACACAAGACTGGCTGAGCCAATGCAACAAGGGCTTCGCCGACGCCGCGCTTAGCCATAAGAACAGCGGGCGCAACCTGGTATTGATTACCCACAGCGGTTGCATCGACCAGCTGGAGCGGCACTTTAAAGTGGCTGGGGGAGAACGCTCCAGCGCTTACGCCAGCGCGCTGTTTATCTCTGTGGCCGATAAGGGCAAAGCACGCATTCTTGGACAGATGAACGCCAGTGTCTGGAACCACCTTGTTTCCAGCACAGGACTGTAAGCATGCAGCTTTCTCGCCGTACTGCCTTCTATGCGAGCAACCTGGGCATACCGCTGTTGCTGGCCGTGATCGTCTTCCTGCTATTCGATATAACTCACCTGGACCAACAGATCAGTAATTTGCTGCTCGATCCAGCGACCGGCCAATTCCCATTGCTGCACAATCAATGGTTCGAAAAAGCAACCCACAAGCTGCCACGCGTTCTGCCGAACTGGACAGGGGAACTGGCGATTATTGGCAGCCTGCTTTCCTTTGTCTGGCCGCTGAGCGCGAAGTTTCCTCACCTGGTCTCAAGCCGGCTTTTTCAAGCAACCCGCATCGGGACTGCTTTGCGATTTACCACACGTTATCGCAGAGACTTTTTCTATGTTGTGGTGACGTTCGCGGCATGCACTGGAGTGATCCACTACCTTAAGAGCCACACCGGCATCTACTGTCCAGTGGAGACAACTCTTTACGGCGGAGCAGCACCCCATAAGGAGTGGTTCACCCACTTCCATTGGCTGGATAAGGCCCCCGCTGGCCGGTGCTGGCCGGGCGGCCATGCCTCCAGTGCCTTTACGTTGTTGGCCGTTTATTTCGTGGCCCTCCGACACCGATGGCCGCATACACGCAAACTCCTGGTAGTCATCCTCTCGCTCGGCTTCGTGTACGGCACCACCCGTGTATTGCAAGGCTGGCACTATATGTCACATACCTTCTGGGCCGGGATTTTCGTCTGGCTAACTGCCTGGACGAGCGCATTGTTGTTTTACGGACGTCCCGCGTTGCAGATCGCACCACAGGAAATTGAAAGCCAGGCATCGATGGTCGTCATCGATGCTACTGAACCCTGAAGCAGTAAGTGGAAACGGTCTCTATGACTGGATGGCAGCCGGATCGAGATCGAGGTTTTTGCTCAGAACTCAAGGCGCACGATAAAACGTCAAGGGCGCTGACTTTTTCGCCGAACAATGCACTAGTGTACTGTCTCAAAAATAAATATCTCTGTTCTAGCTACGCTTCCAAAGATCCGTGCTCTATGGGGCGATGTCACGGGCGCCAATGGTATGTATCGATGCACACCGGGCAAGCTGGCGCGCTGCGCCCCTGCAGCGCGTGTCTGTTTGCTCGGCGCGTCATCGTTGCTATCACTCACGCCTGCTTGGCTGATTGCTGGCCAGAGGATTGCGTCACTTCTTGCCGGGAAGCACCGAGCTCAATACCTGCTTGGCTGTCTGGACCATGACGCTGGGCTGGTCCGGGTCGCCCTTGAACAAAGAGCCGGCGAGTTTCTTCGCCTGTTCGAGTTTGATATGAGGCGGCAAGGGCGGCACGTTGGGGTCGGTCTTGAACTCGATCAATACCGGCCGATCGGCGCTTAGCGCGCGTTCCCAGGCCGTTGCGACGTCATCTTCACGGTCGACGAAAATGCCCTCCAGGCCGATGGAGATGGCAAACAGGTGATAAGGCACGTCAGGGATCGTCTGGGACGCCTCGAACTTGGGATCGCCCTCCATCACACGTTGCTCCCAGGTGACCTGGTTGAGGTCCTCGTTATTGAACACCGCGCAGATCCATTGCGGGTTCTCCCACTGCTGCCAGTACTTGGCTACGGTAATCAGCTCGGCCAGGTTGCTCATCTGCATCGCGCCATCGCCGACCAGTGCAACCACCGGGCGCTGCGGATGGGCGAACTTGGCGGCGATGGCGTACGGTACCGCGGCGCCCATGCAGGCCAGGCCGCCTGACAGCGAGCACTGCATGCCTTGCCGAATTTGCAGGTCACGGGCATACCAGTTAGCGCAGGAACCGGAGTCGCTGGTCACCAGGGTGTTGTCGGGCAGGCGAGGGGACAGCTCGTACACCACGCGTTGCGGGTTTATCGGGTCCGCCTTGACCATTGCGCGTTTGGCCAGGGTCTTGTCCCAACGTGCGCGCCAGCCTTCGACTTTCTTACGCCAGCGGCGGTCGGATTTTGTCTCGAGCAATGGCAGCAACGCGCGCAAGGTCTCCCCTGCATCACCCAGCAGGTTAACCTCCATCGGGTAACGCAGGCTTAGCATGTCTGGCTGAAGGTCGATCTGCACCCCACGGGCCTGGCCCTCCTTGGGCAGGAACTCGGAATAGGGGAACCCTGAGCCGATCATCAGCAAGGTGTCGCATTCGGCCATCAGCTGGTAGCTCGGTTCGGTGCCCAGCAAGCCGATGGCGCCGGTCACCCACGGCAGGTCATCGGGCAAGGCGGCCTTGCCCAGTAGCGCCTTTGCCACACCTGCGCCGAGTGTGTCGGCGATTTCGATGATCTCTTCGGTAGCCTGCAAGGCACCGGCTCCGACCAGAATGGCCACTTTGCGCCCAGCGTTGAGTACCTCGGCGGCACGCTGCAGGTCGCTGTCGTAGGGCACCACCTTGGGCTTGCTGTAACCAACGCCGGAATGCACGGTGCCATGGGCGCGGGCCGGTTCCTGGTAGGGCAGGTCCTGCAGGTCATTGGGCAGGATCACCGCCGTCACACGCCGTTCGCCGACGGCAGTGCGCACGGCACGGTCGAGTAAATGGCGTACCTGCGAGGGTGTGGAGGCTTGTTGCACGAATGCACCGGCCACATCCTTGAACATCGACAGCAAGTCCAGTTCCTGTTGATAGTGGCCGCCCAAAGCCGCTCGGGCTTGCTGGCCGACGATGGCCAGCACTGGCATGTGGTCCATGCGGGCGTCATACAGCCCGGTGAGCAAGTGCGATGCGCCAGGCCCGGAGGTGGCAATGCACACGCCCAGTTCACCGGTGAACTTGGCATGGGCGCAGGCCATGAATGCTGCCATTTCCTCGTGGCGGGCCTGGATGAATTCAATCTTGCCGTTGGCCCGGCTCAACGCGCCGAATACACCGTTGATACCGTCGCCGGGGTAGCCGAAGATGCGCCGCACCCCCCATTGATACAAGCGCTCTACCAGAAAGTCGCCTACCGTGCCTGTCATTGCCTTCTCCCGTTCGCTGGTCGATAGGGGTCTGGACTTGGCGCGGTTTAGGAAAGTTTCAACTGATATGCTTGCCTGCGCGGGTCAGCCGCCGTTTCAAGCGTTTTGGTCCTGGACCTTGAGTCGCACTGACCTGGCGTCTTCAGGGGCAGTCAGCAAGGTCAGACGATGAAGTTCACCAATCTGTTAGGTACCACTATCATTCTCTCAGCGCCTTCCAGATATTTGCTCAACACCGCATCGCAGAGTGCCTGGCGACGGATCGTGTCATGGTCGGCGTCTGCCTGGACGAGGATTTCCCCACGCAGCTTGCCATTGACCTGCACCATCATCCTCACTTCATCCCGTTTCAGCGCTTCGCTGTCTGGGGTCGGCCAGGCACTGTCATAGATCGCGCCAGGGAACGCCAGCTCTTCCCATAGTACTTGGGAAATATGCGGCGTCACCGGATGCAGCACCTGGAGGAGAATGGACATGGTCTCCCGGCAGACTTGGCGGCCAGCGCCGCGGGCTCCTTCGAGCACCTTGAGCATCTTCATCGCGCCCGATACGACGGTGTTGTACTGCAGGCGCTCATAATCGTAATTGATCTGTTGCAGCAAGCCATGGGTCTCGAAACGTACACGGCTAGCTTGCGCGGCATCCGTCGCCAGGTCGTCAACTTCGTTCCAGCGAGCTTGCTCGTCAACGGCAAAGTTCCAGAGACGGCGCAGGAAGCGATAAGCCCCTTCGACACCGCTGTCGCTCCAGATCGTGCTCTGGTCCGGAGGCCCTGCGAAAATGGTGAACAGGCGGGCGGTGTCCGCGCCGAATCGGTTGATGATCTCCTTGGGCTCGACCACGTTGTTCTTCGATTTGGACATCTTCTCCACGCCGCCCAGGCATACGGGCATGCCATCCTCGATCGCTGTGGCGTTGACCGGACGGCCCTTCTCATCGTAGTGAACCGATATCTCGGACGGGTAGAACCAGCGCCGGCTGCCGTCTTCGGCCTTGCGGTAGTAACTCTCCCGCAGCAGCATGCCCTGAGTGAACAGGTTCTTGAACGGCTCACTGAAGTCAACCAATCCCTCGTCGCGCATCGCCTTGGTCCAGAACCTGGCGTAGAGCAGGTGCAGAACCGCATGTTCGATGCCGCCGATGTACTGGTCGATGGGCATCCAGTAGCGATTGCCAGATCCGACCATTGCGGTATGGCAGTCCGGGTCGCAGTAGCGCATGAAGTACCAACTGGAGTCGACGAAGGTATCCATGGTGTCCGTCTCCCGAAGCGCGGGCGCGGCACAACGCGGGCATGCGACGTGGCGGAACGCATCATGCTGCTGAAGCGGGTTGCCACTGCCGTCGGGAATGCAGTCAGTCGGCAATACCACTGGCAGGTCTGCGTAAGGCACCGGAACATCGCCACAGCATTCGCAATGGATGATTGGAATCGGTGTTCCCCAGTAACGCTGCCGGGAGATGCCCCAGTCACGCAAACGCCAGGTGATGGTTTGCTCCCCGCATCCGCGCTCGGCCAGGGCATCGAAGATCGCCAGGGACGCCTGCTCCACAGTGAGGCCATCGTACGCGCCTGAATTGATCAGGCGACCTTCCCGACTGGCATAGCGATCCGACCATGCGGCAGGGTCATAGGCCGCCCCTTCGACAGTGATGACGGGGCGCACGGGCAAGCCGTACTGCCGTGCAAAGTCGAAATCACGCTCATCGTGGGCCGGCACTCCCATCAAGGCGCCTTCGCCGTACTCATCGAGCACATAATTGGTGATCCAGACGGCGACTGGCTCGCCAGTCAATGGGTGCTCGACGTGCAAGCCGCTCGGGATGCCGAGCTTCGCTTGTGCACCAGCGGCAGGGCTGGCCTGTGCCGACTGCCGACACGCCTGCACCTGTGGTTCGAGCCCAGGCTCAAGCGCGATGGCTCGCTGGGCCAGGGGATGATCAGGGGAAACAGCGCAGAAAGTCACACCCATCAGCGTTTCGACGCGCGTGGTGAATACCCACAGCTTGCCCGCGTTGATCAACTGCCCGCTGGCATCTTCGATCGCGTGGAGGAAGGCCAGGCGCGTGCCACTGGCCTTGCCAATCCAGTTGCGTTGCATGCTGCGAACCATGGCCGGCCAGCCTTCCAGGGTATCGATAGCCGACAGCAGCTCTTCGCCATACTGCGTAATGCGCAGGTAGTAGCCGGGAATCTCGCGCTTCTCCACCAGTGCCCCTGATCGCCAGCCCCGTCCATCTACCACTTGCTCATTGGCCAGCACGGTTTGGTCGATGGGGTCCCAGTTGACGATCTGAGTTTTCTTGTAGGCCACGCCCTTTTCCAGCAGCTTCAGGAAGAACCACTGGTTCCACTTGTAGTATTGCGGATCGCAGGTGGCAATTTCCCGCGACCAGTCGAACGCCAGGCCGAGCGGTTGCATCTGGGATTTCATGTCGGCGATGTTCATTCGAGTCCATTCGGCTGGAGGCACGCCCGACTGCATTGCGGCGTTTTCCGCCGGAAGGCCGAATGCATCCCACCCCATTGGCATCAGGACGTTGTAGCCCTTCATCCGCAAGTGGCGGGCCAGCATGTCATTGATCGTATAATTGCGCACATGGCCCATGTGCAGCTTCCCGGAAGGGTATGGCAGCATGGAGCAGGCATAGAATTTTGGCCGGCTTTGGTCTTCGACAGCCTTGAAGACTTCATCGCGAAGCCATTTGGCCTGAACCGTGCTTTCGACCCAGGCGGGATCATACTGCTGTCGCATAGACGCTCCTCGAAGTTACTGGCGCCGAGTGGCAATCAACCGCTCGACTCATGCGTTTTTGTTGGATATCACTCGGCCTACTGAATTTCATCTGCCGCCGGTGCGAGGGATTAGGGCAATCTGACAGAGATCGGATTTGAACAGTCTTCTGACTCTGGGCGGCCTCCCGCCAACCAGCCACGGGGCCACACACTGAAGGCCCGAGGCGGCTTGTATTTGGCCTTCAGCGACCTGTTAGCGTGAAGAGCCTGACCTGCTTTTAAGTTCTGGTCAGTGTCGATAGTGAGTGATTGGTTGGTGAGGTTGAATATGGTCAAGGCCTAACTTTAATGTCAAGCGTTTCTTTCAAGGGTTTGTGGGGGTTGAATAGTGGCGCCGAATTAGCTGTCAGAAAATTCGCAGGAATATGTAAAATTAATTCACGCAATGTTTGTTGTGCTGCGATTCTGGATATCCCTATGATTTCAGATGTAGAGGGTTGTTAGTCCGAGTAGCCATTAGGGTAGATGGCGTCTAGTTGTTGTATGTATTGCCCGGCATGCTATCGATGGTGACAAATTCATGGCGTTTATCATCTTCACCATGGGTTCTGCCAAGTATCCATATGTTGATTTGGCATCACGGGCGGCAATGAGTTTGTAAATGGCCTTGCCGACCGAGCTCGCTATTTTTTACAGGCTATCCGGATCCCCAAAGAACATCTGTATCCGCGACCTTAACCAGCGCTCCGCCGGGTCATTGTCCTGCGCCCCTCGCCAGGCCATGTGCAACTCGAAGCTGCGCACCGCTATCGGCAGGTCTTCAGCCCGCAACCCGCCCGCAGCAGTCAATGCATCAGCGGTGTAATCGGGCACCGTGGCAACGATGTCGGTGCCCGCCAGCAGGCTGCCCAGGCCGTTGAATTGCGGCACGGCCAGGACCACATGGCGCTTGCGGCCGATCTCTTCCAGCGCTTCGTCGATGAAACCGGACAAGTCACCTGCGAACGACACCAGTGCATGCGGCCGTGCGCAGAAGTCGTCGAGGGTGATGCTGCCGGGCACGCTGTCGGCACGCAGCAGCTTGGGCATGCTGCGGCGCAGCACCTTGCGCTTGGCGTTGGCGGGCAGTTCGCTGGTGTAGCTCACCCCCACCGAGATCTCACCGGAGGCCAGCAGGGTAGGCATCAGCAGGTAATTGACCCGGCGCACTACCAGCACGATGCCGGGCGCCTCGGCGCGGATGCGCTTGAGCAGCTGCGGCAACAGGGCGAATTCGGCGTCGTCCGACAGGCCGATGCGGAACACCGCGTTGCTGGTGGCCGGGTCGAATTCGGCGGCGCGGCTGACCGCGGTGGAGATGGAATCCAGCGCCGGCGACAGCAGGGCGAAGATTTCATGTGCTCGCGCTGACGGCTCCATGCTGCGGCCGGTGCGCACGAACAGCGGGTCGTCGAACAGGTTGCGCAGGCGCGACAGCGCCGCGCTGATCGCCGGCTGGCCGAGGAACAGCTTCTCGGCGGCACGGGTCACGCTACGCTCATGCATCAGGGTTTCGAACACGATCAGCAGGTTGAGGTCTACGCGACGCAGGTCGTTTCGATTCATCGGTGCGCTTCGCCTAAAGTGGGGCAGGGGTGAATCTTAAGGCCAAAGGCTGTTAACCTGCACCGATTTGTGGGGCCAATGCACAGAAATGTAAGGTGCCCAATCGATGACAGGCATGTCGACTATTAATAGCCACTGATGGTCTAACGGCAAAAGCCCGGATAAAGTCCGTGGTAATACGAGATTCACAAAGGCGAGGTATGCGATGTCCCGCATGATCCGGTTCCACAAGTTCGGCGCTGCCGAAGTGCTCCGCTGCGAGGAGCAGGCCGAACCGTCAGCTGCTGTCGGCGAGGTGCAGATCCGCGTCGAGGCCATTGGCGTGAGCTGGTACGACGTGCTTTGGCGGCAGAACCTGGCGCCGTCCCAGGCCCGCCTGCCAGCGGGGATCGGCCACGAGATGGCCGGTGTGGTGACTGCGGTGGGTGAAGGTGTCGATGACATTGCAGTGGGCGACCGGGTGGCCAGCTTCCCGGCGACCAGCGCCAATGATCACCCGGTGTACGGGGATGTGATCGTTCTGCCGCGTACGGCGATTACCCGTTACCCGGACATCCTCACCCCGATCGAAGCCAGCGTGCATTACACGCCGCTGTTGATCGCTTACTTCGCCTACGTCGACCTGGCCAGGGCCAAGGCCGGGCAGACTGCACTGGTCACCGATGCCAGCCATTGCGCAGGGCCCGCCTTCGTACAGCTGGGCAAGGCCTTGGGGCTCAAGGTGTTCGCTGCCACCAAGGAGCCGGAGCAGCGCGAATACCTGTTGGGCCTGGGCGCTGACAAGGTGATCGTCACCGAAGAGCAGGACTTGCTCCTGCAGGTGGGCAAGTACACCGACGGGCGCGGTGTGGACATGGTCCTCGACGGCATGGGCGGCCCGCAGATGTCACTGCTCGGCGATGTACTCGCGCCACGCGGCAGCCTGGTGCTTTATGGCCTGCAGGGTGGTAACCAGACACCATTCCCGGCCTGTGCGGCGTTCCAGAAGAACATCCAGTTCTACGTTCACTGCATCGGTAACTTCACCGGCAAGCCGGAACTGGGCATTAGTCAGGACCAGGTTGCGCTGCAGCGTGCCCTGCGTGATATCAACCAGTTCACGGCAGACCAGTTGCTGACACCGCAGATCATCAAGGTGTATCCGTTTGATCAAGTGGTTGAAGCGCACCGGTATATGGATGAGTGTCCTTGTGGCGGCAGAGTGGTGCTGGACTTGGCGGCGGGCTGATATACGCTGGATCTAAAGGAAACCCGGGCTTGGCTCGGGTTTTTTTTCGAGAGTTCACAGCTTGATGGTCCTCCCCGACAATCCGTGAATAGTCTCTTGCTAGGACTTTTCCTACGATTAACTAGTATCCGTCCTACATAAAAAAATATTGCCACCTCGCGTGCATGCAAATGCCTTGAAAAGTCTTTCTCTTTGAAAACTTCCCCGTGTCGAGCGCACAGTGAGTTGCCATTCGGCTGAATGGTTTTTTTACCGGCGTCTGTATCTGTTAATCGTTGAGCAACGCTTGATAATGGCGTAATGATGCTTTACGCAAGGAGCGTGCAATGGAGAAGATCAACCCTGGTTTTTGGTGTTTTGGCGCGGCGGAGGGCTCACGCAGGGGTTCATTTCTCTCAATGGCATGGCGACAGTAATTCGTCACTTCAATTTCTCTTAAAGTTTTGTAGGAAATTTCTTCAGGCTTGATTCGCCGCCTATTGACTCATGAAAAAGTGCATTGTTGGCGGTGGAAAGAATGAAGTAGTGAGGTGACATGTGAGCAATATCCACGACCAAGCTATGCACCATATTTACCAACAGGTGCTGGATCGCGTGTTGGGCCATATGTCCCAGGTCCAGCGCGCCTCTTTGCAGCTGTTGGTCCAGCGTTTGCTGGTAGCCGCAGGTGGCCCGGAATATATCGGTACGTTCAGGTTGCTCGTGCTGCTAGGCGCAGACTGCCATAGCGCCCGGCTGCTGGCGGTCTTGCGTGCGGCCCAGTTGAGTATTGCCCAGCGTGCACCTGTCACCTTTCAGTTGCAGGTAGTGGCGGTGTGCTTACCCGCGGCCAGCAACGCGCTTCTTGAGCAACATGAGCGTGTGTTCAGTACCTTGTTTCTGCATGACGATCCACGGGTGCAGCTCCAGATGCTCGAAGCCGGGCAGGTGGTTTCGTTCAGCCGAAGGCCCTATCTGGCGCTCGAACCCTGGGCGCTGGCGCGCGACGCCTTGCTTGTGTTCGGTCATCTTGTCGATGCGCGGCCCGAAGCACTTTTGGGCAGTCGCATGCACCTGGAACTGGGTGCAGCGCTGTGTCTGGCGCTTGACGGCCAGCCGGCAGTCGATGCAATGGTCACCGCCATGCCTGCGCGACAGCGCCTGCGTTACCTGGCGTGGGCCCGCAGGGGTCTGCGCCAGGCCGGTGACGGGGGGAGGGCGAACCTGCATCAGTGCATGGCGACGCTTGCCGAGCGGTTGAGTCAGTTGCACAACACGGCCGGCACTTCACTTGGCGAGCCGGAAAAACCGGTTACCGAGCGTCACTCGGACCTTCCGGTCAGGCTCATTACCCTCGACGACCTGTTGCCCCAGCTACTGAGTGAAGGTGAGCTGGACTTGATGATGGAGTGCCACTTCGAGCCTGTGCAGAAGGCCATGCCACTGGCCAGTTTTCTCGACCCGCTGGCGTTGGCCCAGTTGCATGAGCTGCGGTCGCGCTGCAATGCTCCTGTTGAGTCAGGCCCGGCGCCGCGTCTGCATTGCGAAAGGGCGCTAGCACAGGCATCGCAGCAAAGCCGTTTTGCCAAGGCCTATGGCCTTGAGCACACTCAGCTCGTTTGCATGTTCCACAGCCCATTCGCCAACAAGGGGCGCAGGTTGGAGCGCTTTCTGCAATGCTGCCACGCCGATATGCTGGTGGCACTGCCTTATCTGCATCGCGTCATGCAGGGCAAACCTTGTCCCGATCCCGTCAAGGATTGGTTGGTAAACATCAGTGGTTTGTCCCTTGCTCAATTGCGAGCTATTTACGAAGGGCGTTTGCATCACAGCGCCTGGCCCTTGCTGGCAAACCTGGCACGGCGTGATGTGCATCTGGCGCTACTGGCCTGCCGGCCCGCTGCTGGTTTGACTGCCTGTGGGGGCTTACCTGATGGGGCGTGAATTCGCTTACCAGTCGGTGTATCGATATCTGCAAGCGCTTATCGATGAGGCCGCGCGGGGAGGGGAGCGCCGTTTGCCCTCACTGCGTGCCCTGTCGCGGCACCTGCGCGTTTCACTGGCCACTGTACAAACAGCCTACGGGTTGTTGGAACATGAAGGGCGGGTGCTGTCGGTGCCTAAATCCGGGTACTTTGTGCCGGCCGGTGCCATCACCGGCGTGACGGCCACTGCAGAGTCGGACCAGGCCATGCTGGCGCATCCGGCGATGGAGCGTGCGTTGTTCGCTCACGAAAGACGGCTGGCGCGACAGCGTGCACGTTCATTGCCCGGTACCCAGAGCTCGGGAGAGGTTCGCCTGCGGCATGTATTGGCCGAACGTTACACTCGATCGTCCCGGCAATCCTGGCGTGCTGAAGATGTGCACCTGGGGCCCGACATGCAGGCTTTGCTGGAAACGCTGCTCGAAGCATTGGCGTTGCATGGCAGCACGGTGCTGGTCGCATCGCCGTGCTGCTGGCGTTTGCTGAGGGTTTTGCAGCGCTTTGGCTTGCATGTGCTGGAGATGCCCGTCGACAACCACGGCAGCCCTGACCTCGGCAGCCTGGCTCGCTTGTTGGGGCGTGAGTCGGTGCGCATGATGGTCATGCCGTCATGCCTTGGCATGCCTACGGGGCGGTTGATGTCGCAACAGGACCAGCGGCAGATTGCCCATTTGCTGGCCTCGCATCCTGTCTGGCTGCTGGAAAACGATCTGGACAGCGAGCACTGTTTCGACACCCCTCCGGGGGCACGTTTGCGTGACTGGGTCGACCAGCGGTGGCTGTTGGTGCTGGGGTCGCTGCAAGCGTTGGTCGGTGCCGAGGCCCCCTATGCGTATGTGCTGGGCCTGCATGGCACCCTTGGCGAAAGGTTTTCCCGACGAGCCTTCCAGCTACCTCCTGTGCGTCAGCAGGCCTTGGCGCAGATGCTCAGCAACGGCGAGGTCGACGGGCAATTGAGCCGACGTCGGCTGGAGCTGCGCAAGCGTATGGAGCATTTATGCCATCAACTCAATGTTTGCCTGGGCGGGAAGCTGGCCTTTGACATGCCTGACGGGGGGTATGTCCTGTGGGTGCGCATGCTTGAGCCAATCGCCTTGGATCGCGTTTCGCCAGCTTTGTCTGGTCCGGCCTTGCAAGTACTGGCAGGTGCGCGGTTCAGCGTGCAGGGGCGTTATCAGCACTACCTGGCGCTCACCTGGGCAGGCGACCGACCAGAAGCGCTGAGCGAGGCGCTCTACCGGTTGAAACAGGTGCTGGCGCCGCGTCGAGGACGGCAGGCTGGCAGCAAAAGCTGATCGCCAGCCCTGGCGTGTCACGTATCATGGCGCCCTGTTCATTCATATTCAGGAGCCTCTGCATGGGCACCCCACATTTTCGCCAACCTGTTCCCCAGGATGCCGAACGCTGCTACGAGATTGAAATTGGCGCGTACGAGGGGGATGAAGCCGCGACCCTTGAAAAGATCCGCACCCGTATCGCGCAGTACCCAGAGGGTTTCCTCCTGCTTGAGGTCGACGGCAAGGTCGTGGGCTTCATCAACAGTGGCTGTGCCCACGAGGTGGTGATGTCCGATGAGGCCTTCAAGGAGCTGGTAGGCCATGACCCGGCGGCCGCGAATGTGGTGATCATGTCCGTCGTGGTGGACCCGGCTTGTCAGGGCAAGGGTTACGCGAAATTGCTGATGAATACGTTCGTGCAGCGGATGGCTGCGCTCGAGAAGCGCACCATCCACCTGATGTGCAAGCAGCAGCACGTCGAGTTGTACCGCAAGATGGGCTACCAGTACGTGAAGCCATCGCCTTCGGACCACGGCGGCATGGCCTGGCATGAGATGGTCATGGCGCTCTGACGTGGCTCAAGCGCCATTGGTCGGTTGTTTGCCAGCCTGACCCACGGGGCTTGCCAGTAGGCGTTATCTGTATGTATAAACAGTGTCCGTTCCTGCTGCCCGACCCCGCCCTGTGATCGCCCATTCCGTCGACGACCCGCTCTACTACCTGCATAACTTCCGCCAGGTGCTGCTGTGGGTCGAACACCGCTATGCCGACCTGCTCGATACCCAGGAGCTGGCTTTCATCCATGCATTTGCCAGGATCGAAGAGCCAGCCCAGGCGCTGCTGGTGCGCATGGTGATGCGCAAGGGCGAGCTGTTTCGCAGTGACCGGCTGGACTATGCCGAGATCGGCGATACGCATGCGGCCTTGCAGCCACTGCAGGCGTTGGGCTGGGTGCGTGAACCCGAGCAGTTGAGCCTGGAACAGTTGTTCGCCCTGCTGCGCAAGGAGGAACTGGCCAGCGGTTTTGCAGGCCTTCTGAGCCGACCGCGTGCGGCCAAAAGCGATCTGCTCGCGCAACTTCAAGCCTTGGAGCTGGCGCCCAGGTCACTGTCCGATTGGTTCGCCAGTGCCCCGGTGGGCATCGTGCAGTGGTGCCTGCAGCCGCTGTGCGATCGCATGCGCCTGCTGTTCTTTGGCAACCTGTACCAGGACTGGTCCGATTTTGTCCTTGCCGACCTGGGCGTGCTGCGTTTCGAGCAAGTGCCATTCAGCCCCGCCTCGCGTGCCTTGCAGCAGCGCAGCGACGTTGATCTGGCCATGGCTTTGCACCAGTGCGCCGAGCGTCTGGAGTTGGCTGAGGCACCTGCGTCGATCCTTCAGGCGTTGGCGGGCTGGCGCAGCGACAACCCCTGGCTGGCCCGCCGTCACGCGCGCTTGCTGTTTGCCCTGGGCCAGCAGTGCGAGCGCCTTGGCGACTGGGACCTGGCATTGACGGTGTATGCCCAGAGCAGCCATGCCCAAGCGCGCATCCGCCAGGTGCGGGTGCTGGAGCGCAGCGAGCGCTGGCAAGAGGCGCATGCCCTGGCCCTGCACCTGGCCCAAACGCCTGCCAATGCCCTGGAAGTGCAGGCGCTTGAGCGCATGGTGCCGCGCCTGGTGCGCAAACTAGGCGGGCCGGCGCAGCGCCGGCGGCGTGCCACACCCGCGCAGGTGATCGAGCTCGAGCTGCCTCGCGAGCAGGCCGCGTTGGGTGTCGAGGAGGCTGTTCGGCAGCACCTGGCGCAAGCAGGCGGGCAGGTTCACTACGTCGAGAACACGCTGCTCACCAGCCTGTTCGGGCTGTTGTGCTGGGACGCGATCTTCGCCCCGATTCCCGGCGCGTTCTTCAACCCCTTCCAGGCTGCACCGCAAGACCTGCACGACTGCGACTTCCAGCAGCGGCGCGCCGTACAGTTCGATGCTTGTCTGGGCCGGCTCGACGACGGCTCGCATCAGCAGGCCATCCTCGACTGCTATGCCGCCAAGCAAGGGCTGCAATCGCCGTTCGTGTTCTGGCAGATGCTCAACCATGCCTTGCTCGTGCAGGCATTGGCCTGCCTGCCCGCGGCGCACCTCAAGCAGTGTTTCCTGCGCCTGCTGCAAGACATACGCAACAACCGCACCGGCATGCCTGACCTGATCCAGTTCTGGCCGGAGCAGGGGCGTTACCGCATGGTCGAGGTCAAAGGCCCGGGCGACCGCCTTCAGGACAACCAGTTGCGGTGGCTGGAATTCTGCGCCGAGCACGGCTTGCCGGTGGCTGTCTGTCATGTGCGCTGGAGCGAGGGCGAGTGAGCTATCGCGTGGCGGTGCGCGCTTTGTGTGAGTTCACTGCCAAGGCCGGTGACCTCGACCTGCGCTTCACGCCGTCGCCCACTGCCCAGGAGGGCATCGAGGGCCATCGCCGGGTGGTGGCCAGGCGGGCCGCCGGGTACGAGGCGGAGGTCGCACTCGAAGGCGCTTATCAGGGCTTGCAGGTGCGCGGCCGCGCCGACGGTTATGACCCCGCCGCAAACCGTCTTGAAGAGATCAAGACCTACCGTGGTGACCTGGCCCGTCAACCGGCCAATCATCGCCAACTGCACTGGGCGCAGGCCAAGGTCTATGCCTGGCTGCTGTGCCAGGCGCGGCAGTTGCCCGCCATCGAGGTGGCGCTGGTTTACCTGAACGTGGACAACGACGGCCAGACCTTGATCAGCGAGCATTACAGCGCCGTCGAGCTGCAAGCTTTTTTCGAAACCCAATGCCTGTGTTTTCTGGCCTGGGCCCAAGGGCAAACGCAGCGCCTGGCCGAGCGTGACCGCGGGCTGCAGAGCCTGGGCTTTCCTTACCCGCAGTTTCGCCAAGGCCAGCGGCAACTGGCCGAAACCCTGTACAAGGCGGTCAGCACCGGGCGCTGCCTGATGGCCCAGGCCAGCACCGGTATCGGCAAGACCCTCGGCACGCTGTTCCCGTTGCTCAAGGCCATGGTGCCGCAACAACTCGACAAAGTGTTTTTCCTGACCGCCAAGACCCCAGGCCGAGCACTGGCGCTGGATGCCCTGCAACAGATTACCCGGGCCACGCCGCAGCCCGCGCTGCGCACTCTGGAGCTGATTGCCCGCGACAAGGCCTGCGAGCACCCCGACAAAGCCTGCCATGGCGACGCCTGCCCATTGGCCCAAGGCTTCTACGACCGCCTGCCGGCGGCGCGTGAGGCTGCTGCCCGGTTGCCGTTGCTGGACCGCGCGAACCTGCGCGAGGTGGCCCTGCAACACCAGGTCTGCCCGTACTACCTGGGGCAGGAAATGGCGCGCTGGGTCGATGTACTGGTGGCCGACTACAACTATTACTTTGACGCTCATGCCCTGCTGTTCGGCCTGACACAGGCCAACCAATGGCGCGTTGCGGTGCTGGTCGACGAGGCTCATAACCTGGTGGAGCGTGGCCGCGGCATGTACAGCGCCAGCCTCGACCAGGGGCAGTTGCTGGCGCTGCGCCAGCGCAAACCGCCAGGGCTGGCCAGCGTGCTGGACCGGCTGAACCGCCAATGGAATGCCTTGTACAAGGCGCAGCGAGCGCCTTATCTGGCCACCGAGCAGTTGCCGGACGCCTTTCTACGTGCGCTGCAGCAATGCATCGGGCTGATCCAGGAACGCTTGAACGAGTCGCCCGTCGAAGTGGATACACACATCCTGCAGTTCTATTTTCAGGCGCTGCAGTTCAACCGGGTTGCCGAGCTGTTCGATGAGCATTTCCTGTTCGATGTGAGCCTGCGCGAAGGCCCGCGCCAGCGGCGCCTGGCCACCTTGTGCCTGCGTAACGTAACGCCCGCCAAACTGCTCGGCCCGCGCATGCAGGCAGCGCGCAGCGTGACGTTGTTCTCAGCTACGCTCAGCCCCCGGCATTTCTACACCGACCTGCTCGGCATGCCACCGGATACAGCCTGGCTTGAAGTGGCGGCGCCGTTTCGCGCCGAACAGCTCGAAGTGCGCATCGCCAGCCAGGTCTCTACCCGTTATCACGAACGTCAGGCCTCGCTGGCACCGATCGTTGCGCTGATCGCCGAGCAGTACCAGCGCCAACCCGGCAACTACCTGGCGTTCTTCAGCAGTTTCGAATACTTGCAGCAAGTGCATGCGCTGCTGACCGAGCAGCACCCGGCGATAGCAGCCTGGGCCCAGGCGCCGGGCATGGACGAAGCCGCGCGTCAGGCCTTTCTGGCACGCTTTGCCGCCGACGGGCAGGGCGTTGGCTTTGCCGTGCTGGGCGGGGCTTTTGGCGAAGGCGTCGATCTACCGGGTACCCGGCTGATCGGTGCATTCGTCGCCACCCTCGGGTTACCCCAGGTCAACCCGGTCAACGAACAGTTCAAACAGCGGCTGGGCCGCCAGTTCGGCGCTGGTTTCGACTACGTCTACCTGTACCCCGGCGTACGCAAGGTGATCCAGGCTGCAGGCCGGGTGATTCGCGGCGATCAGGACCGCGGCGTGCTGGTGTTGATCGATCAGCGCTTCGCCGAGCCGCATGTGCAACAGATGTTCCCCAGCTGGTGGCAGATAGCCCGCGAATAATCCTCGGCAAGGCCTTCGCACCTCGTTGCAACTCCCAGTACACTGCGTGTTCCAACTCCAACATCCGTTGAACTCGAGGTTTCTGCATGACGCTCAGTCCTTTGGCAGGCAAGCCGGCTCCGGCCAGCGTGCTGGTCGATATTCCCCGCCTGCTCACCGCTTACTACACCGGCCGCCCCGACGCTGCCGTAGCGGCCCAGCGCGTGGCCTTCGGCACCTCGGGCCACCGGGGCAGTTCGTTCGACCTGAGTTTCAACGAAGACCACGTGCTGGCGATCACCCAGGCCATCTGCCTGTACCGCCAGGAAAAGGGCATCGACGGCCCGTTGTTCATCGGTGCCGATACCCACGCGCTGTCCGCGCCGGCAGCCGCCAGTGCCCTGGAAGTGCTGGCCGCCAATGGCGTGCAGGTAATGCTGTCCAAGGACGATGAATACACCCCGACGCCTGCGGTGTCCCACGCCATCCTGTGCTACAACCGTGGCCGCGATGGCGGGCTGGCCGATGGCATCGTCATCACCCCCTCGCACAACCCGCCGCAGAGCGGTGGCTTCAAATACAACCCGCCCAACGGTGGCCCGGCTGACAGCGATGTGACCAAGTGGGTCGAGGCCAAGGCCAACGAACTGCTGGCCGCAGGCCTTGCCGGCGTCAAGCGCATGGACCATGCGCAGGCCCTCCAGGCCCCGACCACCCAGCGCCACGACTATGTCAGCCATTACGTTGCCGACCTGGAAAACGTCATCGACTTCGACGTCATCCGCAGCGCCAACCTGCGCCTGGGCGTTGACCCGCTGGGTGGGGCAGGGGTGCGTTACTGGTCGGCGATCGCCGAGCACTACAAGCTGAACCTGGAAGTGGTCAACACCGAGGTCGACCCGACCTTCCGCTTCATGACCGTCGACTGGGACGGCCAGATCCGCATGGACCCTTCGTCTCCATACGCCATGCAAGGCCTGATCGGCCTGCGCGAGCGCTTCGATGTGGCGTTTGCCTGCGACCCGGACCACGACCGCCACGGTATCGTCACCGCCGATGGCCTGTTGCAGCCAAACAACTACCTTGCCGTGGCCATCGACTACCTGTACCGCCACCGTCCGCAGTGGCGCAGTGACGCTGCCGTGGGCAAGACGGTGGTGTCCAGCGGCCTGATCGACCGTGTTACCGCATGCCTGGGCCGTGAGTTGTATGAAGTGCCGGTGGGCTTCAAGTACTTTGCCCAGGGGCTGTTCGACGGCTCGTTGGGCTTTGGCGGCGAAGAAAGCGCCGGCGCCTCGTTCCTGCGCAAGGACGGTACGGTCTGGGCTACCGACAAGGATGGCTTGATTCCGGCGCTGCTGGCCGCCGAGATGACTGCACGCACCGGCCGTAATCCAAGCCAGGCCTATGCCGACCTCACGGCGGCGCTGGGCAAGCCGTTCGCTACCCGTGTGGAAGCGAAGGCCGATGCGCGGCAGAAGGCATTGCTGAGCAAGTTGGCGCCGGAGCAGGTCAAGTCGACCGAGCTGGCTGGAGAGCCCATCGAGCAGATCCTCAGCCACGCACCCGGCAATGGCCAGGCCATCGGGGGCCTGAAGGTGATGACCGCCAACGGCTGGTTTGCCGCGCGGCCTTCGGGCACCGAGGACATCTACAAGATCTACGCCGAGAGCTTTATCGACGAGGCGCACCTGCAACGCCTGGTGGCAGAGGCGCAGGTACTGGTGGATGCCGCGATTGCCTGATTGACCCGTGAAGCAGGGCCGCAGCGCGGCCCTGCTTGTTCAAGCCACATCGACCAGCACGATCTCACTGTCCTCGATTGCGGTCACCCGCAGCACGTCTTCCTGCTCGATCGCCACGCCATCGCGGCCCTTGGCCCGCAGCCCATTGACCTCGACCAGGCCCTTGGCCGGCACCAGATACCCTCGACGCCCTGCATCGAAGCGGTACTCGGCCGTTTCGCCTGCCCGCAGGGTTGCCGCTACCAGGCGCGCATCGGTGCGGATCTGCAAGCTTTGCTCATCGCCCGCCCGGCCGCTGGCCAGGGTCACGAAGCCTTCACCGCGTTCGCCTTTGGGGAACGGCCTGGTCCCCCATGACGGTGCATCGCCAACGCGCTCCGGTACGATCCAGATCTGGAAAATACGGGTATCGACGTCTTCCAGGTTGTACTCGCTGTGCACGATGCCGGTACCGGCACTCATGACCTGTACATCGCCGGCCTCGGTGCGGCCTTTGTTGCCCAGGCTGTCCTGGTGAGTGATGGCGCCTTCACGCACATAGGTGATGATTTCCATGTCGCGGTGTGGATGCGGTGGGAACCCGCTGCCGGCGGCGATCAGGTCATCGTTCCATACCCGCAGGTTGCCCCAGTGCATACGCGCCGGGTCATGGTATTCGGCAAACGAGAAATGGTGATGGGCGTCGAGCCAGCCGTGGTTGGCGTGGCCAAGGCCTTCGAAAGGTCGCAGTTGCAGCATGATCGTGCTCCTTGAATGGGTGGAATGGGCTCATGATGCTTCAAAGAAAGATCGAAAATAAGCGTAAATATCGGCTAATTATCATCGTTTAATTAGATTGTTCTGGGCAATGTGAATTGTGCGATTCATCGCCTAATCCACTGATCTGCAAGCATTCGCTGGCGATTTTTTGCCGATGCGGCGAACATGCACGCTGATTCGATTTTCAACGGAGTGACCGTGGCCCACGAGCAACCCCAGGCCCCTGCCGAACTGACCCCGCCCGCACAATTGCCCTGGCTTCGCCGCCTGGCTGCACGGCTTTTGGGCCGTGGGCTGAGCCGCTTGCAGGCGCAACACCGCGACTCCTGGTTCCTGGGGTATGCCACCGGCCAGCGCAGCGGCCACGCTGATGGCGTGCGCGAAGGTTTCGAGCGTGGACGGGTGGAAGGCTACGAGGCGGGGCGCCAGGTACTGGTGATTCGCGATTCACGCCCTGATGCCGCCGCCGTACCCGGTCAGGATGACCGGTTGTTCGACGACTGGCGCCTACCACTGACCACTGAGCTCAAGAAGCGCTTCAAGGCCGATGTAGCCCAGCGCCTGCCCGCCGAGGCACAGCCCAGTGCCGCCCAGTGGAAGCTGATATTCAGTGATACGCCGTCCACTTGCGTGGTGGCCGGGGCTGGGGCTGGTAAGTCCACTTCGCTGGTGCTGCGCATCCTGCTGCTACGCCATTACCTGGGCTATGAGCTGGACGCGATGACGGTGGTCACTTTCACCCGTGAATCGCGCAAGGACTTCATCAAGCGCCTGGTGCAAGTGTTCTCGCTTTGGCAGCTCGACCTGCCACCGGCGCGTGCGCGCGAGCTGGTACGTACCTTTCACTCGCGCATTCTGCCGCTGGTCCGCAGCCTGCCGGGTTTCGGCCAGGTGCGAGCATTCGAGACCCTGGGCAACGACATGCCAGAGGGGCGTGAGGCGGACGCCGAGAGCAACCCGTTTGACCTGCGCCTGAACGATGCCCAGCGCCAGCAGCTCAACCTTTGCTATCGCGACCTGCTCGCCGAAAATCCGCGCTTTGCCGAAATCATCGCGACCTTGCGCCGTGAAGCCCTGCAGCTCAAACCGCTGGACCCGGACCACCCCGACGTGCAGAAGCGCGTGCAGGTGACGCAACTGGCTGCCCAGCGCGACGAAGAGCTGTGCGACGTGATCGAGGACCTGTGGTTCGCGGCGGGCGTTTGGCCGATCAAGGGCATTGAGCCGTGCCGTGAAACGGTCGACATCCGGGGCAGCCGCTTCCATGTGCATGGCCGTCTGGAAGGCCTGGATGCCTGGGTTGTGCTTGGTTTCGACCCGTCGGAAAGCGCACAGTACCAGCGCCCGGGGGCCAAGCTTACGGTGCGCGCCGAGTGGGCGGTCAAGCGCACGTTGCTGCAGGCGTTCTGCGACAGGCCGCTGATCTGGCTGGACAACTATGCCATGGCCCGGCGCCTGGCCGCCTCGCTGGCAGGCGACGCGGTCGCGGGCCCTGGGTTCGAATACAAGGTCAAGGGCGAGTTGGCCCCGGCACCGTTGCTCGATGCTTTCGTCGGTGCCGCCAACTTCATCGAAAACCTGGGCCTTGAGGTCAACAGCGCCGTGGCGGCGATGAGTTTCCCGTCCGGTGACAGCGATGCCTTGTTCTTCGAGGCCCTGGCACTGTACTGGAAAGCCCTCGAGGCGCACCTGCTCAACCAGTCGCCGCCGGTGATGAGCTACAACCGCATGTTCGCCCTGTTCGGTGAGAACAACCCGGAGAACCTGCAATTGCTGCCAGACCCGATGCTCAGGCCGTTGGCGCATCTGATGATCGACGAATTCCAGGATGTATCGCCGCAGATCGTCAGCTGGCTACGCGCCAGCCTCGCGGAGATCCGCCGCCGCGGAGCGGCCATGCACACCGGCCGTAACGCCCAGTACTCTTCGCTGCTGTGTGTGGGTGACGATTGGCAGTCGATCTATGGCTGGCGTGGCAGTTCGCCCAAGTACTTCATGGAGTTCACCAAGACCTTCCCTTCGCCGGCCAATACCCGGGTGATGCTGGTCGACAATTACCGTTGTCAGCAACTGGTCATCGATGCTGCCGAGCATCTGGTCAAGGGAGCGCCATCGATCACTGGCAAGAAGGCCCGGGCCGCGGGCCCTGCTGCCGAGTTGCCGGTGTCGGCAGTCAAGGTGTGCGAACGTGACGAAGCGGTGCTTGGCCAGACGCTGATCGAGCATTACCAGCGTGGCGAATCGGTGATGATGCTGTACCGCAAGGGCGCCGATAAAGCCTTGATGAGCGAGCATCTGGCCAGCGTACTGCAAGGCGAAGCGGCATTGCCGCCCGAACAAAGGCGTCTGCGTCAGCTGACGTACCACAGCGCCAAGGGGCTGCAGGCCGATGCAGTGTTCATGCTCGGCGACTGCCAGTACCTGACCAGCTCGCCGTACAAGAACCAGGTGTATCGCCAGGCCGGCCTTGGCCGGGCCGGTGATGCCCAGCCGTTCGATACAGCGCAGAAGGAAGAGGTACAGCGCCTGGCCTACGTGGCGGTCACGCGCGCCGCCAGACACTGCTATTGGCATGTCGAGGCAGCCAGCGGCGAAGCGGCCGCTGCGCCACGGGCTTCGAGCCAGGTGGATGGCCGGCAGGCCTTCTTCGAAGACTTGCGCGGCCAATGATCGCGGCTTAGCCAGCGAGGGTTTCGGCCTGCCGGGTGAGGCTGAGCAGCAGGCCGTGCTCGACCTTTTGCTGCTCCTCGTTCAAGGCGCGCATGGCGTGGTCGAACTGGCCGTCATTGAGCGGCACACGCCGCAGCAGTCCGTTTTCGTCCAGCGGGTTCTGCGGCAGCACAGGCAACAGGGCTTCAAGTACCGAGCTGTCCAGGCGGGCTACCGGTTCATGGCTGCCGTCCAGGCAATGGAACAGGTAGTCATGGCCCACTCGCCAGAAATCGGTGAGCAGGCTGAATGCTTCGGCATTGTGACGCTTGAGGTAGTGCACCCAGCCGGCCTGCCCAAGTATCCAAGCCTGCCGAGTATCGGTTCTGGCATCCTGGGCAAGCACTGCGCTGTGTACCTTCTCGATGATGGTGCTGTTGATCCTGGCCGTGTCCCGGTAGAGCATGCCGCGGCTGGGTTCAGGGAAGTCCAGCCGGGTTGCAAGGGACTGACGCAAGGCAAGGCGGACTTCGATATCGTCGACCAGCCCGGTTTCCAGTTCGACGTCAGGAAACGCGGCCGGATCATCCAGTGAGTCGTACTGTGGCAGATCCGCATCGAACATACCCTCTTGCAGCGCCTGCTTGCGCAATGTCCTTCTCAGGCTGATGCGGTCGGCCAGTTCGTTGACGATGTCCCGGCGATAGAGCTTGCGGTATAGCGCGAGCAGGGTCTTGGCCTGCTCGCCGGTATGGCCTGCGGCTTCGTGCGCCAGCACTTCGATCTCCAGTGCGCTGAAGGCGTCGGCACCTGCGTCACCGCAGGTTGGCGGATACGCATGCGCCACGTCGGCAAGCCTTTCGCGCAGTGCCGTGTCCCGGCCGGCTTTCTCCAGCAGGGCCCAGACTCGGCGGCTCAGGCTGTCTGGCTCATGCCGCGCCTCGGCTGACTGTACCAGGCGTTCGAGAATCCCCAGCAATTCACCGTTTTCCCCCTGGTCGAACAGATCGGTCCAAAGCTGGTCCTGGTGGGTGGAGGCGGTACTGCGCCACAGTGTCTGCCATTCAGGCATATCGGGTGCGTGTTCAAAGACCTGGACGCCGCTGGCGCGCAGTTGCGCACGGGTTTGCGCTTCAAGCGTGTTGTAATTGAGGTGCCAGCGCCGCTCGGGTGCTCGCGCAGCGACGTCCCGGGCGAACGGGGTGCGCAGGATGTCCGCGAGATTGGGCAGGGTGCGAATGCGGTTGAATGACAAGTCCAGGTGACGCAGTTGGTACTGATGTTGGCTCATCAGCCGCGTCAACCCCTCTGGCCATTGCCGCAGGTCGCAGTTGTTCAGGTTCAGGGTGCGCAGGCGGCCCATATAGCTGACGTCGGGAGCATGGCCCAGTGTGTTGAAATCCAGCAGCAGTTCCTGGGGATGGATCATGGCCTGGAAGGCCGAGGCCAGGGTTTGGTCGAGGGTAATGGCATTGCTGCCCAGGTTCAGTACATCCAGCCGTAAGCCAGCCAGCAAGACGAGGCTGGCAGCGTCCAGCTGCAGCCGGTTTCTGCGCAGGTTGAGGTTGCGCAGGCCGGGCATGGCCGCCAGGGCCTCATGAGCCAGGGGCGAGAGGGCCGGCAAAGCATTGCCGTTCAGCTTGAGCGTTTGTAGTCCAGGTGCCGATTTCAGTGCCTGGAACAAGGCCTCGGCGTCCATGTCCGGGTTGCCGGCCACCTCGAGTGTGCGCAGGCCAGGAAAGCATGACAGAAAATCCCCTTCCAGGCGCTCGAGCCTGAGCCCTTCCAGTGTAAGGGTGCGAACATGTGGCAAGCGTGCCGTGAGCGTTGGCAGCGTGCGTAACTGCATGCGGTCCAGCGTCAGCGTCTCGCGGGCAGCGCCACCTTCGCGGCCCCAGGCGGCCAGCATCCGCTCGGCAAAGTGTGAGCGATCGAACCGCTCGTCCAGCTCATTCGCGCCGCCAACCCACCTGTGCAGGTCCTGGCGCAAGGTGCGTTGCTCGGCTTCCAGTCGGCTGATCTGAATACCCAGGTTGCCCGCCTGGGCCAGTTCGGATTGCAACGTGCCGAGTTCTCTGTGGTCGAGCTCTGGGTAGAGCGCGCGCAGGCGCTGCGTCGCGCGCCCGGTACCGCGGCCACTGAGCGGGTAGCCGATACGGCCGGCGGCAAGGCGCAAAGGTGAACGGTAGCCAGGTTTGATGGGCTGCTGGCCAATCAGCGCGGCGCAGTTTTCGCGGTCGGCGAGCGCAACCTCAAACAGTTGCGCGGCGCTTGCCTGCGGATGCTGGCCCAGCAGGCCTTCGGTCAATTGCTGGCTGTCGCTATTGGCCAGATGCGGACGGTATAGACCAATGATCGCGCGGTCCAGCCGTGTGCGGGCTTGCAACTGGCGCGCTTCTTCGGCTATCCGTAACGGCACACGTCCAGTTGCCAGGCGTGCGCGTTCGGTATGGCTGGCCGCCTGGATGACCTCTTCCAAGGCACCAGGTGGTACACCGGGGAACTGCCTGCGCAATGGCTGTGTCGCGTCACTTGCAGGCTGGGCATGGTTGCGCAGCATACTGTGGTATATCGCCTCGCGCTGGCTCTGCAGCTGTTCACCCAGCCTGGTGTTCAGGGCCGATGCCCACAGGTCGGAAGGCAGGTCGCCGAGCATGGCTCGCACGTGTCGCTCGTCCAGCTGCGTTACGACTGCATGGCCCAGTTGACCATTCTCCAGATCCGAGCGGGTCATGCTGATTTCAATCTGGCCAGGTGTGTCGAGCGCCCCATACCGCACCGCATCGCCCCACGGTTCGGGGCCGATGAATACCTTGAGCACGTGATCCTGCGGCCAACCTGGCAGGCGCACCAGTTCCGGCAGCGCATAGTTCTTGTAGGCCGCCATTGAGAGGCCGTGCCGCACACGGTGGATCAGGTTCTGCACCTCGTTGTCCAGGCGTATGCGCAGCAGCATGTCCTCCAGCAGAGCCGGCGGGCGCAGCCCTTTGGCATGCATGCGGCGCAGCACACTGGCGTCTGTACCCGTACTGCGCATCGCCGTGATCAGCTCGCTGCTGTCGAGCCCCAGGCTTGAGTGGCCAAGCCGCTGCAGCAACTGCGTATCGTCCCACTGCAAAGGCTGCTCATGGGCCAGTTGCCAGCGCCCGTCACCCTGATGATGTAACAGGGGCGCGTAGGCTGCTGGGGCGCTGGGATGGCGGATGCGCCATTGCTGGTCAGGATCCTGGAACGTTTCATAGGGCGTGCCTTCCAGCATGAGGTAGCGTTTGCCCTCGAGCTCGTAGTGCCCAAGTGCATCGGGCTGGCCTTCTGTTGGCAGGGTGACCGGACTGGTATAGGGGCCCATGTCCGGATGCCACAGTTGCAGGCGGTCTTCATGCCATACCGCTTGCATGGCATCGACGAAACCTGACGCTTTGATGACCTTGGCTGCGCCGGCAAAACCGGCGATCGCGGCAGCATTGATTACCAACGATTCAACCTGGGCCAGTGCTTGTGCAGTGTCACTTTCTTCCCAGGCCTCAAAGCCGGTAAACACCGAATCCATCAGTTGATAAGCGAAAACGCCGGTCATTACCGCGTTCAGGCCGGGCACGAAGAAGGCGGCGATGTTCAGCACGTTCATGCCCATATCTAGCCAGTACCGCAGGTGCCTCTGATGAACCTCGGCGTCGACATCGGCTGTGGGGACAGCCAGGACCCTGGCGTCGGCCTTGAGGCGGACAAGGTGGGCGAGGTAAAGGGTTGGCCACAACTCGGTTCTTGTTTGCGATGGCAAGACGTGAAAGCTCGGCGACTTGCATGGCCGTTGCCTGCCTTGCTCATCGATCTCGAACAGTGCGTCCCGTAGCTTGCCCGCCAGCATGGGCTGGTCGCGTTTATAGGCAAGCCCGATAACGGTTTCGCGGAACGTGCTGTGCAGCAGCCGCTGTCGGAAATGCTTGGCAGCAGCCTGACGGGAGGGGTATTCGCGCACAGGGTGTTCTTCGTCGCCCGGGAGGTGGACGATGCAGGGGGTGATTGCATCCGGTATATCGGCGCCGATGAACAGCATCTCGTGCAACGGGATGTCGAACAGGCTCAAACGCCAGCTATGCAGGCGATGGCCGTCGTAGGCGGGCTGAGGTACGTCATTGCACAGGTCGTTGATCGCGGCGAGGCCTTTTGCGCTCAGCAGGCCCTTGAGCGAGGCGATGTACGCCTGAACGCGCAGTTCCTCTTGGCTGGCCCGCATCGACAGCTGACTGATTTGCGCCTTGTGCGGGCCTTCATAGATGGCCTGCAGGTGATCCTGATATTGCTGGCCAAGGTCCAGTGTGCGGCAATGCCGCACGAATTGCGCCAGGGACAAGCCGGCCAAGGGCGTGTCGTCGCCGGGCGCGCAGGTCAGCCCGCTGTAAGGCCCGACTTGTTCGATGCCTTCGAAGTTGTGCAGGGCGGCTTCAAGCAAGCTGCGCGACTGACGAGGGCCTACGGGGCGGGTCACAAAGGTCTCTTCCTGCAGGTGCGCACCCAGCGGTACTTCCAGGCTGCCGGTGCCCGGCCCGTAGTTGATGACCGTCTCGAAAGGCTGGAAGTTGTACTGGGCCTTGTCCACGGCCACTTTCAGACCCAGCCGGCTGCTCAGCAAAGGGCTGCAGAACGTGGTGATGTCCTTGAAACCCACAAGTGCGTTGCTCAGTTGGGTAACGCAGCTGTCACGTCGCCCGATGAGCATGCGCAACTGCTCACGATGCTCTGGCTGCGCGGTCGCATACCAGCTGTAAGGCGCGCCATCTTCATCCACGTAGGGCGCGCGTGCGCGTTGCACGATGCCTCTGGCATGCGTGGGATGCAGGGTGCAGGCCCATTCGGGCAGGGCTTGAGTGATCAGGTCTTGGTGCAGGGCAATCGCATTGTGCATGGGATGAGCCTCGTATGAGTGGAGGCGGTAGTCGACACCGCTGGCGAAGCGGGCGTGCGGTAGATAGTTGCCCGCAAGGGTCGGTCTCGTGCATGCATGGGTCGGTAAGAGGCCAGCAGGGCAGGCCACGCTGCGAGATGGTGGGGTAAAGGCATGGCGCCAGTGTTCAGCGAAGGAGAGTGCGATGCGTTCGCTATGCAGTCCCAAGGATCATCTGCTTGACCTCGACGGTATTGAAATAGCGGTACGCACGTGGGGAGCCGAAGACGGTATACCGGTGCTGGCGTTGCACGGCTGGCTGGACAATGCCGCCTCGTTCGAGCGGCTGGGCCCGTTGCTCGATGGTTGCTTCGTGGTCGCCCCTGACCTGGTCGGTCACGGTCGCTCCGATCACCGGCGCCACGACAGCGGCTACTACCTGTGGGAGCATGCCGAGGACATGCTGGCGGTGGTCGAAAGCCTTGGGCTGGTGCGGTTTCATGTGCTAGCCCATGGCATGGGCACCGGCATTGCCTCGCTGCTGGCTGCCATGACCAGCGGCATCGCCAGTATGACCTTCCTCGACGGCATGGGAGCGCCGTTCACGGTTGCCGAGGATGATCGCGTGCAGCACCTGGCCCGTGCCTATCGGCTCAAGCGTATGGTGCAACGCAGCCAGTTGCACGGCTTTGCCGACGTTGCCGGGAGCCGCTTCGACGATCTGGAAACTGCCCTGGAGCAGCGACGCAAGCGTCTCGACGGCGAACTTGCCGACGACGCCGCACGGTTGCTGGCTATGCGTGACCTGCTGCAGTTGGCGCACGGCTACTGCTGGCGCCATGACCCACGGCTGGTGTTGCCCGAGCCGATGCCACTGACCGAGCGCGAGGCGTGTGACCTTCTCCGGGAAATCCGCTGCCCGCTTTACCTCATGCTGGGCAGGCAGGGGGCGTTTGTTGGCGGTGCCTTCGCGCAGCGCGAGGCTGCACTGCCCAGCCATGCCAGGGTGTCATGGCACCCCGGTGGGCATCACTTCCACTTGGAAGCGCCGGACCGAACAGTGGTCGAGCAGATACTGCGCACCCTGGCCCGCCATGATGCCGGCCTGCTGCAGCGCCTGGTGAACGAGTAGCGGGGGGATGCGCTGCTGGGCTATGGTGGCCGGGACCTCTGTGCAATCGCCTCAAGGAGCGCCGGCATGAGACCCTTCGCCATCAAGCACATCGACCACCTGGTGCTGCGCGTCAGCGACCTGCAGCGCAGCGTGGCCTTCTACCGTGACCTGCTGGGCTGCACGGTCAGCAGGGAGCGCGAGGACCTGGGGATGGTCCATTTGGCAACCGGTACGGCCATGATCGACCTGGTTACCCTCGATGGCCCGCTTGGGCGCCCCGGTGGTGCTGCACCCGGGGCTCAAGGGCGTAACCTTCACCACTTCTGTCTGCGTATAGAACCGTTCGATGAACAAGCGCTGACCGCCTACCTGCAAGCGGCCGGCGTGGCGGTGGAGCCTGCCCAGGTGCGCTATGGCGCCGAGGGCGAGGGGCTGTCGCTATACTGCTATGACCCCGATGGCAACCAGGTCGAGCTCAAAGGGCAAGTGCCAATGCAGCAGGGCGCATGACCGGGCTGTGAGGAAATGATATCCGCCGATGCTGACAACCTGGCTATCCCGTACCAGCCGATTCTGCCTGGAATATTTTGCTGTCACTTTCGCCTTGCTTACCTGCGCTGCAAGCTTGAGAGCAATCAGTCGAAGTAACCACGCAGGGTAAAGGCATACCCGATATCTACGTCCTTGGCCTCACAGCGGCTTGAGCGCTTGGTCAACACGAATTCGAACGCTGGCTCGTACAGCCCCTCACGCACGACCGCGCCGCCCAGTACTTCGACGTCATACCAGCCGTTATCCAGCTCGATGATCGGCCGCCCCGGCACTTGGTAGCGGGCGAGCAGGTCACCGAGGGTCTTGTTGGTGAAATGCTGGAGGATGCGCCAGGTGTACACCATCACCGCACGGTTCTCGACCCGTAGCACATAACCGTCGCGTCGGTGTTTCAGGCGGCTGCCGGGCTCGAGCAAGGCGGGAGTGTCACCTTCGAGGGTGAAAATGATGTGGTAGGGCAGGTTGTCGATGCCGGCCAAGGGTATGACGATGCCTTCGCGCACGGCCCTGTCGCCGCTGTCGGTGTGGGTGAATTCGCTGGCCAGGTCATCGGGCAAGTCATTGTCGTGCTTGAAGCGGTCGAGCAACTGAATGTCCCCGACCAGAAAGTAATCGATCAGGTCGTTGAGCACTTCGCTGAATTCGTGGCGCATTGTTTTTCCTTGTTTTAGCGCACCGGGAATAGCGGCAACTTTAGCCAATGGCAGCCTGGCCTGCCATGGGCCAGGGTCAATGTTTCTGAGCGATCTGGATCAGGTTGCCGCAGGTATCGTCGAACACCGCGACGGTGACCGGGCCCAGGTCGGTGGGTTGTTTGGTGAACCTGACCCCGGCCTTGCACAAGCGCGTGTACTCGGCCTGAATGTCGCGCACGCCGAACGACGTCGCCGGGATACCGTCCTGGCGAAGCGCTGCCTTGTAGGTCTTGGCCGCTGGGTGGGCATCGGGCTCCAGTACCAGCTGAACGCCGTTGGGCTCGTTGGGAGAAGTGAGGGTCAGCCAGCGGTACTGGCCCATGGGGATGTCGTCCTTGGGCTCGAAACCCAGTACGTAGTGGTAGAAAGCCAAGGCCTTGGCCTGGTCGTCGACGAGGATGCTGGTGACAACGATTTTCATAGGCTCACACCGTTCCTGCGGCTGTTTACCTTCCAGTAAAGACGTTTTGCAGCCGGGCGTGGCAAAGCAAGAATATGTTCAAGCCATAGGCAAATCCTTCATCACCGCGCCGCCCGCCACTGCAACGGCACGGTAAAGTGGCAGGATAATTCAAAAGGGCGCCCCAACCGGCGCCAGAGAGGTGCCTGTGGCTTCCTATACCTTGCGACAACTCAAATACTTCGTCACCACCGTCGAGGCCGGCAGCGTCGCTGAGGCATCGCGCCAGTTGTACATCGCGCAGCCGTCCATTTCCACAGCGATCAAGAGCCTGGAAGAGAGCTTTGGCGTGCAGTTGTTCATCCGCCACCATGCCCAAGGTGTTTCGCTCACCCCCAGCGGCAAACGCTTCTACGCCAAGACCAAATCGTTGCTGCAGATGGCCCACGAGTTCGAGCAGAACGCGCTGGCCGACAACGATACCGTGGCCGGCCAGATCGATATTGGCTGCTTCGAAACCGTGGCCCCGTTGTACCTGCCACGCCTGATCGCCGGTTTTCGCGAACGCTACCCGGGCGTAGACATCCGCTTGCGCGACGGCGAGCAGCAGGAGCTGATCCAGGGCCTGACGGCGGGTACGTTCGACCTGGCGTTTCTCTACGATCATGACCTGGATGGCACCATCGAGGCTGAGCCGCTGATGCCTCCTCAAAAGCCCTACGTATTGCTTCCTGAAAAGCACCGCTTTGCCGGCCAGTCGCAGGTGTCACTGCGTGACTTGTGCCCGGAGCCGATGATCCTTCTGGATGTGGCGCCGAGCCGTACCTACTTTGTCAGCCTGTTCAACGAGATGGATCTTACGCCGAACATTGTCTTCAGTTCGCCGTCGATCGAGATGGTGCGCGGGATGGTGGGGCAGGGGTTCGGCTTTTCACTGCTGGTGACCCGGCCGCATTCAGAATGCACGTATGACGGGCAGAAGCTGGTGACGGTGGACATTGCCGAGCCGGTGGCGTTGTCGGGGTTGGCTGCGGCGCGTTTGAAGCGGGTGCAGTTGACCAAGCCGGCGCAGCTTTTCGTGGAGTTTTGCCGGGAAGAACTGGGCAGGATGTAGATGACCGGGGCGCAGCGCGCCCCAGCACCTCACTCAATCAAGCGTGATCCGGCACCACCGCAATCACATCGATTTCCATCAGCCATTCAGGCTGGGCCAGGCCCGCCACTACCAGCCCGGTGGAAATCGGGAACACGCCCTTGAGCCATTTGCCCACTTCTTTGTACACCGGCTCACGGAAGCGAGGGTCGGTGATGTAGGTGGTGGTCTTGACGATATGCGACAAGTCGGAGCCTGCTTCCTCAAGCAGTTGCTTGACGTTCTTCATCGCTTGCTCAGCCTGCGCCCGAGGGTCGCCCAGGCCCACCAGGCGGCCCTCGAAATCGGTGCCGACCTGGCCGCGCACATAGATGGTGTTGCCGGCGCGCACGGCTTGGCACAAGTCGTTGTCCAGGGTCTGGTTAGGGTAGGTGACCTTGGTGTTGAACATGCGGATGCGGGTATGGGTAGGCATCAGTGGGCTCCGAGGGTGCTGACGTTGCTGATCGAGGTAGTTTGCTGCTCATCCGCTTCACGCTGTTCGCGGTCGCGGTAGGCCAGGTAAGTGCGCTGGGTGGCGATGTGGCCGGCGACGTGCTTGGCGTCGTGCCAAACGCCCCAGATGAACGAGGAACCGCGGCGCGACAGCCAGGGCAGTCCGAGGAAGTACACACCCGGTTCGCGGGACACGCCGCGCTGGTGCTGGGGCTTGCCATTGGCATCGAAGGTGTCGACCTGCAGCCAACTGAAGTCCACGCCGTAGCCGGTGGCCCAGATGATGCTGGTGACATTGGCTTCGGTCAGGTCCAATTCCAGTAGCGGGTTGCTGACGCAAGCCGGGTCCGGCAGGCGCTTGCGTGCTTCGGGCTCTTGCGGCAGGTCCAGGCCGTTGCGTTCGACATAGGCATCGGCAGCGTCCAGCAAGGCCAGGTAGTTTTCGTCGCCGCGGCGGATGTTGTCGGCCAGGTTGTCCTGGAAGCGTGCAACACCGTTGTCGAACGATTGGGTCAGGCCGACCAGGGTCATGCCCTGATGGGCGAGGGCGCGGAAGTCTACGGTGTGGCCGCCACGGGCACCGCTGACGGCGATGGTCACGTGCTCACGGCCTGGCTTGGCGATCTCGGCATCCCATTCGCCCAGCACGCCCAGCCACCAGCAGAAGTCGCGGTTGCGATAAGCCCGTGGCGGACGATCGTGGGCGCCGACCGACAGGTACACCTGGCGCCCGGCGCGCATCAGCTCTTCGGCGATCTGCACGCCGGAGGAGCCGGCACCTACCACCAGCACTGCGCCCTCAGGCAGTTGCCCGGGGTTGAAATAGGCGGCGGAGTGGATCTGGTGCAGGTGCTCGTCCTTGGGCGCGATGGCCGGGATGACCGGGCGCTGGAACGGGCCGGTGGCGGCCACCACACGGTTGGCACGGATCACCCCCTCGTTGGTTTCGACGGTGAAGCCTGGGCGGTCGGCATTGCGCACCACCTTCTTCACCTCGATGCCGGTGCGCACCGGCAGGTTGTACTTGCGTACGTATTGCTCGAAATAGTCGGCAACCTGGTCCTTGCCGGCGAAGGCGTCGGCGTCGAGGTTGAATTCAAGGCCGGGGAAGCGGTCATGCCAGGCCGGGCCATTGGCGACCAGCGAATCCCAGCGGCCAGTGCGCCAGGCCTCGGCGATACGCTTGCGCTCCAGCACCAGGTGCGGCACGCCGAGCTTGCTCAAATGTTCGCTCATGGCCACGCCGGCCTGGCCGGCGCCGACGACGAGGGTGTCGATTTCGATTGTGTTCAGTGTCATGTCCGAGCCCTTGTTCAGGCGGTTTTTGTCAGGTCGGTTTGGAGGACCGCCGTTACCTGGGGCCAGACTAGGGATGCACGGAAAATCGCGAAATTAGTATTTAACGAGTACTTGCCGATAAAACGGCGAAGGCCTTGCTGCACAAGGGCTACAGGAAGGGTGGCAGGGGTTTCGGGCTGTTTTGCGTGGCTGTGCGCGGCCTTAGTTTTTTCCTGCTCAAGGCACAGGAAAAAGGTGGTTTCGCTCACTAAAAGGTTCTGCCCAGAATGCCTGCAATCGCCCAGAACAACAGGAGCCTTTTCATGACCTTCTCCATCATCGGACGCTGCCAGGAAACCGGCCAGGTCGGTATCGCCATCAGTTCGTCGAGCATCGCCGTAGGGGCGCGTTGCCCTTGGGTACGTGCAGGCGTCGGCGCCGTTGCCACCCAGAACATCACCTTGCCGGCGCTTGGCCCACAGATCCTCGATGCCTTGGAGCAGGGCCAGCTGCCGCCTGCGGCAGCGCTGGACCGGGTGCTCAGCGCCAATGGCTGGAGCGAGTACCGCCAGGTCACGGTGATCGACAGTAACGGCCAGGTGGCGTTGTTCACCGGCAAGCAGGCGTTGGGTGTGCACAACGCCGTGGCCGGTGAGCAATGCGCGGCGGCCGGCAACCTGTTGTCTTCGGTACAGGTCATCGAAGCCATGGTGCAAGCCTTCGAACAGGCCGGCGGGCACCTGGCTGATCGCCTGCTGGCGGCCATGCATGCGGCAATGGCTGCAGGTGGCGAGGCAGGCCCGGTGCACTCGGCGGCGCTGAAGATCGCGGGCGAGCTGACCTGGCCGCTGGTGGACCTGCGCGTGGACTGGGCCGATGAAAACCCGATCGGCGTGCTCGATGGTCTGTGGCAGGCGTACCGCCCGCAGATGCAGGACTACGTTACCCGCGCGCTGAACCCGACGACTGCACCGAGCTATGGGGTGCCGGGTGATGAGTGAGTTCACCAGCCGCGCCCTGTTGGCCCGGCTGATCGGCTATGCCACGGTCAGCCGCGACTCCAACCTGCAGCTGATCGGCTTCATCCGCGACTATCTGGCCGAACAGGGCGTGGACAGCGAACTGTTCCATAACCCTGAAGGCACCAAGGCCAACCTGTTCGCTACCATCGGCCCCGCTGATGTTGGCGGCGTGGTGCTGTCCGGGCATACCGATGTGGTGCCGGTGGATGGCCAGGCCTGGACGGTCGAACCGTTTGCCCTGAGTGAACGCGATGGGCGCCTGTATGGCCGTGGTACGGCGGACATGAAAGGTTTCATTGCCTCGGTGTTGGCGGCAGTACCCGCATTTCTTGCGCAGCCGCTGCGCATGCCGGTGCATTTGGCGTTTTCCTATGACGAGGAAGTGGGTTGCCTGGGGGTGCGCTCGATGCTCGCCGCGCTCGAACAGCGGCCTGACAAGCCGCGGCTTTGCCTGATTGGCGAGCCTACCGAGCTAAAACCGGTGCTCGGCCACAAAGGCAAGCTGGCCATGCGTTGCCAGGTGCACGGCGCGGCGTGCCATTCGGCCTATGCGCCGTATGGTGTGAATGCCATCGAATATGCCGCCAGGCTGATCGGCAAACTGGGCGAGATTGGTGACGCGCTGGCGCTGCCCGAACAGCACGACAAGCGCTTTGATCCGCCGTTCTCGACGGTGCAGACAGGCACCATCAAGGGCGGCAGGGCGCTGAATATCGTGCCCGAAGAATGTGCATTCGACTTTGAGGTGCGCGCCTTGCCAGGCTTTGAAGCGCAGACGGTGGCCGATCAGTTGCAGGCCTATGCCGAGGCCGAATTGTTGCCGCGCATGCGCAGCGTGAACGCGGCCAGTGCCATTCATCTGGCACCTTTGAGTGCATATCCTGGGTTGGCCACACCTGCCGACAGCGAGGCGGCGCGGTTGGTGGCATTGCTCAGCGGGTCGGATGAATTCGGTACGGTGGCGTTCGGCACCGAAGGCGGGTTGTTCGATCAGGCAGGCATCCCCACCGTGGTGTGTGGCCCGGGGAGCATGGAGCAAGGGCACAAGCCGGATGAGTTTGTCAGTGTCGAGCAGTTGCAGGGTTGTGATGCGATGCTGTCGAGGCTGGTGGATTACCTCAGGCAGGATTGAAAAGGGGCCGCACAGCGGCCCCAGGGGATCAGAAGGTCGCTTTGACCTGTAGCCCCACCACCAGCGCATTGTCGATGTCCTGCCCGGAGAAGGCACCAGGCTCGATGATGTACTGCACATCCGGGCGCAGGTTCAGCCATGGCGTCGCCTGGTAGCCGTAGCTCAGTTCGATCAATTGCTCGGCGCTGTCGATGTCCGGGAACTGCTGCCCGGCATCGAACGCGGCATCTTCCAGCACGTCACGGCTGCGCGGGTTCGGCACGGCGCGGCCATAACCCAGCGCCACGGTGTCACGCGGGCGGCCTTCGAACGGCTTGTACAGCACCACACCGGCGCCATACCACTTGGTAAATGGCGAGGCTGCCTTGCTCGACGCCGAGTACTGGCCGAAGGCATGCAGGCTGCGGCCCGGCAAACCGGCATCGTTCCACACCGCCTGGTCGATCAGCAGGTAATGGCCGCCACGGCCGGACACTTCGTCGTCACTGCCAATGCGTTTGACGTCGGAGCTGTCGTAGTAGTAGCCCAGCTTGTATTCACCCGGCAATTCGCCCTGCAGCTTGTAGATCAGCTCGACCGGCACCACGGTGCCTGTGGTGTGCTTGGGCCCCAGGTGCCAGGCGCGGCTGGAGTTGCCGTTGCTTTCGGGGTCGACGTTGAACGCCGCCACGCGCAACTGCCAAGATGGCGACAGGTCGTACTTCACGCGCACGCCCAGGTGGGCGTTGGGGTAGTTGGCCCAACCGCTGCCACCCGACATGTTCAGCGGGTGACCGCAGAAGCCGGCGTTCATGAAGTTGCACAGGATGCCGCTGTCCAGGCCGCCGAGGTCGTTGCCCATGGCCATGTAGCCGAGCTTGACGTTGAGCGCCGGGGTGAACAGGGTGCGCTCGTAGCTCAGTTCGGTCAGGCGGGTGTACAGGCCGCCGTAGTTTTCCTGGATCGGCAGGCGGTTGCCCACCAGGTCTTCCGAGGCGCTGTTGCCGCGACGGTCGTTGATGGTCAGCTGGACCTTGCCGCCGTTATCCAGGCCATACAGTTTCGACAGGTCGAACTGCACGCCGAACTTGAGGTTCTGCGAATAGCGCGCCGAGCGGTGCAGGCCACCGTGGGCGTTGTACGCGGTCTCACCGCTGTAGTCGCCGGTGACCTTGATGCCGTCTTCTTCAAGCTGGTGGCGCAGGCCGCCCCAGTCACCGGTCATGGTGCTGCGGGTCATGAGGTCGCCGTCGGCCAGGGCGGTGGTGCTGGCCAGGGCCAGCAGAAGGGGGGAGGTGATGCGAATAGCGGATGGCATTGCGGGGTCTCGAATTGATCTTTCAGGGCCTCATCGCCGGCAAGCCGGCCCCCACAAGGTCTTTCAACGAACCTGTGGGGGCCGGCTTGCCGGCGATGAAAGCGACGCGGTTTACGGCAGTGCGTAAGAAATCACGTAGTCGCCACGGTCAGTCGACTGGCGGGCGCCACCGGCAGTGACCACCACGTACTGCTTGCCAGTCTTGGGCGAGACATAGGTCATCGGGCCACCCTGGCTGCCGACTGGCAGGCGGGCTTTCCAGATCTCGTTACCGTTGCTGCTGTCATAAGCGCGCAGGTAGAAGTCCTGGGTGCCGGCGATGAACACCAGGCCGCCTTGGGTGGACAGCGTGCCGCCCAGGGTTGGCAGGCCGATCTTGATCGGCAGGTGCATGCGGATACCCAGCGGGCCGGTATCTTCGACGGTGCCGACCGGTACCTGCCAAGCCACCTGGCGGGTCTTCATGTCGATGGCGGTCAGGGTGCCGAACGGTGGTGCCTGGCAAGGGATGCCGGCGACCGACAGGAAGCGGTTCTTGTTCACCGCATAAGGGGTGCCTTTGAGCGGTACGGCGCCCATGCCGGTGTTCAGCGCTTCACCACCGCCAGCGGCCTGGCCTTTGTTCTGCGACGGGATCATCTGGATCCACAGGCCCAGGCGCATATCGTTGACGAAGATGAAACCATGGACCGGGTCGGTGGAAATGCTGCCCCAGTTCATGCCACCCAGCGAACCGGGGAAGCTCAGCGACAGGTCGGTGCCCGGTGCGGTGTACAGGCCGTCGTAGCGCATCTTCTTGAAGTCGATACGGCACAGCAGCTGGTCATATGGCGTGGCGCCCCACATGTCCGACTCGGTCAGGGTCTGTGCGCCGATCTGTGGCATGCCCACCGATTTAGGCTGGGTCGGGGAGTACGGCTCGTTCGGGATGTTGCTTGGCTTGACCGGAACTTCGTCAACCTGGGTAAGCGGCTTGCCGGTGGCGCGGTCGAGCACGTAGATCTGCCCGGCCTTGGTGCCGATCACCACCGCAGGTACCGACTTGCCGTCGTCCTTGGTGAAATCGATCAGGCTTGGCTGCATCGGCAGGTCGAAGTCCCACAGGTCGTTGTGCACGGTCTGGAACACCCACTTTTCGTTGCCGGTGGTGGCGTCCAGGGCCAGCACCGAAGCGCCGTAGGTGTGGTCCAGCTTGCTGCGCTCGACACCGTAGATGTCGGTGGACGAGGAGCCCATCGGCAGGAACACGGTGTTCATCGCCGGGTCGTAGGACATCGGCGCCCAGCTGTTCGGGGTGCTGCGCACATAGGTGCTGCCGTCGGCCGGAGCGTTGCGGTCTTGCGGGTTGCCCGGGTCGAATGCCCAGCGCATGGCACCGGTGAACACGTCGAAGCCACGGATCACGCCGCCTGGCATGTCGGTCTGGACATTGTCGGCGACACGGCCGCCTACCACCACGGTGGTACCGGCCATCAGCGGTGCGGACGACAGCTGGTAGTAGGAGTTCGGTACGTCACCCAGGCCGGCCATCAGGTTGACCTGGCCATTGTTGCCGAAGCCTTGGCAGAACTCACCAGTGTCGGCGTCGACTGCGATCAGCCGGCCGTCGATGGTGTTGGTCAGCAGGCGACGCTGGCAGTTGGCGCCAGCCGGTACGCTACCGACGGTTACCGGCGAGCTGTTTGGCTGAGTTGGCTGGGCCACTGGCGCGGTAGCGTCGAAGTAGGCCATGCCACGGCAACGCTGCCACACTTTGGACTGGGCGTTGATCTCGTTTTTCCACAGCTCTTTGCCGGTGTCGGCATCGAGGGCGATCAGGTTGTTGTGCGGGGTGCAGATGAACACCTTGTTGCCAACCTGCAACGGGGTCAGCTGGTCTTCGGCACCGTTGCCATCGCTGACGGCGACGTCACCGGTGCGGTAGGTCCAGGCGACCTTGAGCTTGTCGACGTTGTCGCGGTTGATCTGGTCCAGTGCAGCGAAGCGGCTGCCACCTTCGGTATTGCCATAGTGGGCCCAGTCCTTCTGCTCCTTGCCGGCTTCGACCGGGGTCATGCCCGGGCCTTTGCCGGTAGGCGCGACGCTTGGATGGGCAACGAACATGTTGCCCGCAGCGATCACCAGCACCACGGCCAGCACGCCGGCGATGCCGTAGGCACCACGGCCAGTGCTACCGCCATTGGCACGTACCAGCTGCGGGTAGACGAGCGCCACCACCATGCCGATAGCACCGAACATGAACAGGCGCGAGAACAGCGGCCAGAACACCAGGCCGGCGTCGATCAGTGCCCACAGTGCGGTGCCGATCAGGAATGCAGCGTACAGCCAGGCACCGGCTTTCTTGCGTCGGGCAATGAGTACGCCGGCGATGGCCATGGCCAGGCCGCCGATCAGGAAGTACCAAGAGCCGCCAAGGCCCGCGAGCTTGACGCCGCCGGCAGCCAGGAGGAGGCCGAGCAGGGCGATGATCACGCCCAAGCCGACCAGGATGATGTTTGTGGCGCCAGAGGCGCGCGGTGTTTCGTTCATGCCAGGGATCTCAGCAGGTGGAATGTGCGCAGTTTAAGCCCTTAGCAAGCTAATTAACAAGTTGGTACATAATGTTCTGAGTCTGATTGTCGCAGGCTTGAACTTGCGGGGTTGTCGCGAAAAGTCTAGATCAGGCAGCGAAAAGTGCATAAAAGGTTGTTGCAGCCGGCAGTCAAAAACATCCGCGTCCCGATAACCTGGCGCCCCGATAGCGTGTGGAGCACAAAAAAAGGAACCGCAACGCCAGGGAGAGAAGCGCTGCGGTTCAAGGGGGAGCTGCTTAGCGCTGGGTGGCGGTGGCCGTGTTGCCGTTGCCCATCTGGGTGATGGTGGCGGCCTGGTTGGCCCCGCTCTGGTCGACGAACGCCATGTTGCCGGCGCCGCCCTGGGTCACGTAGGCGACGTTGGCGGTATCGGCCTGCTTGATGGTGGCGCTGTTGCCACTGCCGTACAGCTGGGTGGTGAAGCTCTGGTTGGCGTAGCCGGACTGGTCCAGGGTGATGGTGTTGCCGGTGCCGGTGGTGTCGCCGGTGGCATAGTTGTCGATGCCGCGCTGGTCAGCGATCAGGATGTTGTCGGTGCCGTTCTGCTCGAAGTACAGCTCGTTGTTGCTGTCGGCCTGCTTGGTTTCCATCGAGTTGTTGGTGCCTTTCTGGCCCAGGGTGGCCAGTTGCAAGGTACCGTTCTGGGTCAGGTTGACGCTGTTTTCCGTGCCTCTCTGGTTGATCACGGCGGTCTGGTCGCTGCCGAACTGCCCGCCAAGTTTCTCGCCTTTCCAGTTGCTGGCCATGACCTTGTTACCGGTACCTTGAGTGGTCACGGTCAGGCTCTGGTTGTCGCCGGTCTGGTAGGTGAAGTGCAGGTTGCTGGTGCCGGTCTGGGAGATGCTGGTGGTCGAGTTGGTGGTCTCGAACTGATCGGACCAGCTGGCGTTGGACTTGCCTTGTTGATACAGGCTGGCAGTGTTGTCCTGGCCCAGGCTCTGGTCGATGTAGCCTTCGTTGAGCTGGCCATTCTGGTTGACGGTGGCCTGGCTGCCGACTTGAGTGTCCTGCCAGACTTCCACCGAGTTGCCCGTGCCGTTCTGATCGATGCCTATGAGGCCGCCGGTGCCGTCGCGCTGGTCGCCATAGGCCCAGTTCTGCTTGCCTTGCTGGTAGATCTCGATATTGCCGTCGTTGTGCGTCAGGTGTTCGGCAGCGGCATAGTTGTCCTGGCCGTCCTGGTTCACCAGGCTCTTGTTGTTGCTGCCGCCGAACAGCTGTTCGACGAAGGCTTCGTTGCGCTGGCCGCTCTGCTGGGTGGTGGCCTGGCTGCCCAGCTGGGTATCCTGCCACACGGTCGAGCGGTTCTCGGCGCCTTGTTGCATCTGCAGCGCCTGGTTGTTTTCACCCAACGACTGGCTGGCGAAGGCGTCGTTGTAGGTGCCCTCGGCTTGCTGGGTGATCTGGCTGCCATTTTCGACCAACTGCTCGGCGTAGCCGGCGTTGTACGAGCCACTGGCGGTCTGGTCGATGTAGCTGGTGCTGGTGTCCTGCACCGCCAGGTGGTTGTGGCCCTTGCCGGTCTGGTTCTGGGTGGCGGCGGCGAAGGGCGCGACGGTCTGGCTGACTTCGGCGATGTTCTGGTTGCCGGTCTGCGACTGGGTCGAGGTGCTGTCGTCCGCCATGACCTGGCCGGCCACGGCCAGGAGGATAGCGGCACTTAGGGGAGCGAGCTTGAACATGGTGGTGCCTCCAGGTCTATCGGTATTGAGTGATCTGAACATGCTGGCCATTGCCGGCCTGGGTCACGGAACTGTTCAGGCCCGAGCCGGCTTGCACAATGCTGGCGCTGTTGTCGTTGCCGATCTGCTCGATGCTGGCGTTGTTGCTGGTGCCGCTCTGGCGGATCGACGCGCTGTTGCCATTTCCCTGTTGGCTGATGCTGGCCATCAGGTCACTACCTTCTTGCAGGATGTACGCTTCCTGTGCGCCCCCGGCCTGGACGATGCGGCCCAGCAGGGCCTGGCCGTTCTGGTCGAGGGCGGCGCGGTTGCCCGAACCCAGCTGCTCGATCACCGCCACCTGGCCGGCACCTGCCGGTAACAGGCGGATGATCACCGGGTCACCGAGGTCGCTGCCGGCGGCAAGGTCGGCGTTGTCCATCAGGTCGTCGGCCTGAGCCTGACCCGCCAGGGCCAGGCTCAGCAGCAGTGGGTGAAGGCGTTTCATGACGTTCTCCTGGCCTTAGCGCACAACGACGTTGATGGTGCGTGTGGTGCCTTGGCTGCTGGTTACGGTTGCCGTAGGCGCGGCAGTCGGGATCATCGTGGTGCTGTTGCCCACTGCCAGGCGCCAGCGTCCGGTTATCGGTACCGTGACGGTGCCGAGGGTCTGCTCACCCGTGGTGGTGGTCACGCGCACGGTGACGGTGTTGCCGGTGGTGACCGACGAGGTGCCGCTGATGTCCCAGTTGAAACGGTTATTGGAGCGCGCCGTGACCGTTGCCGCGGTGACCGCAAAGGTTTCTGCGGCCGGGCGTGGCGACACGTTGACGGTGATGGTGCCGGGGTTGGAAAGCGAACCGAGCGAGTCACGCACCTGGAAGGTGAAGGTGGTGGTGAACGCTGTGGTGACCGTCGCCGGTGGCGTGTAGGTCACCGTGCTGCCGTCGGTGCTGACCGTACCGCGGCCGGCAGCGGGTTGCGTGACGTTGTCGACCACCAGTGGTGCGTTGCCTTCCGGGTCGGCGGCGCCTGCCAGTACGTTGATACTCAGGGGTACGCCCAGTGTCGCGACGGTCTGGGCTGCCACGGTTGGCGGCTGGTTCGGTGCAACGTTCACGGTCACGGTGGCCGGTGTGGACTTCAGGCCCTTGGCGTCCACCGCCTGATAGCTGAAGGTGGCGACCAGGGGTTGTGTGGCGCCGGCTGGCGGGGTGTAGGTGACCGACGTGGTGCCGTTTAGCACAACACCGCCAAGGCCGGTACCCGGTTGGGTCAGGTCGCTGATGGTCAGCGGTACGTCACCGTCCGGATCGCTGTCGTTCTGCAACAGGTTGAGGGTCAGCGGTACACCGACGCTGGTACTGCCGGAATCGGCCTGGGCCAGCGGCGCCTGGTTTTCGGCTTCGATCGGTGCGTTGCCGACCACGATCACCGGCTCCTCATCGCTGCCGCCATGGGCGGACTTGATGGTGACAGTGGCTGGCGGCTGGCTGAGGTCGTTGACGGTCAGGCTCTGCAGGGTGCCGGATTTGGACAGGCGGCCGTAGCCTTGGGCAACCAGGTCGGGGACTACCACCTCGTCGCTGGAGCGTGCTTCGATCACCAGGCGCTTGTTGGTCCAGTCGTAGCGGGCAGTGTCCACTTTCACCACATCTGTCAGCTTGCTCGACAGTGAAGTAGGGCGGGTGCCGCCGGTAGCCGTGCTGCCGGTGACCACCACTACCGGCGGCGGCGCGGTCTGGCTCAACTGCTGGGTGAAGAACAGCCCGTTGTTATCCGCAAGCAGGCTGAACTGGCAGGGCGAGGGTGGAGTCCCGACCAGGGCCAGGCCATTGCGCATGCATACATCAGCATCGTTCGGCGCCTTGGCGAAGACTTCGACCCGGGTGCCGGCGCCGTTGCGCGAGTAGGTGGCGCGCTCCAGGGTTACCGGCGTTTGCGCACGCTGGTCAAGCACCTTGCCCGACACCGTGAACACATTGGTCTGGATGGCCCCGGCTGGCCCTTCGATGCGCACGAAGTTGGTATTGAACGGGCTACCGGTCACCGCTTCGGTGAGGTTCGGATCGCCGATGAAGGTTTCGCTGGCTCCCGTGTCCGGGTTGACTTCGGTATAGGGGCCACCGACCCCGCGCAGCCACGGCCCGATGTTGCCGTTGAGCGCTCCGCTGAAGTCGCCCGGGGCGCCGATGCCGATGTCGCGGGTGACGTTGATCGCCCGCCGACCGGCTGCGGTCACGTTGATCGTTTCTACACCGTAAGGGTGGGTGATGACATAGGTGCCGGTCGTCGGTACCGAGGCGCGGATACGGATGCGGGCAAAGCTTTGCTGGTCACCGTCTACCGGGTTTTCTGCGGCGAAAGCGGCTTCTATGCCTGCTACGTAGACTTCCAGTTCATAACCACTGTTGCCCACCTGCGGGATCGAGGTTTCAGCCAGGAACCAGAACATCTCTGGGGGCCAGTTGTCGGGGAATACCAGTGGCAGTGCGTCGTCGTAAACGCCCGGCTCAGGCAGCAGGGTGCACATGTAAGCCGGTGCGCCCGGCGCACCAGGGAACCGGGTGCTGGTAGCGCGCGACTGGCACAGCTCCAGGGACAGGTTGTCGGTGTCCTTGTACCACATCGGGTATCCACCGGTGGCAAAGGTGTAGGGGCCCGGATCGACCTCCGACAGTGCGGCCCAGGCCGCGCTGGTCACAGTGAGGGAGAAACCGGCGGCCAACAGCGCACGGCGTTGCCAAGTGTTCATGCTGCCTCCTTGAAGGCGGAGCCTTTGTCTGTTCATGGCACCAGCACCACGTCTTCGCTGTCGCTACCGCCATTGGCACTGGTGACCTGCACCTTGGCCGGCGGGATGGGCGACAGGGAGGTGCTCAACGTTTTCACCGCACCGCTGCCAGCGAGGTCGCCGATCAGCGCACCGTTGCCGGTGTGGGCGGTGAGGACCGGTGGGCTGGTCTCGTCACTGGTGCTTGCCACCAGGGTCAACTGGCCGCTGGCCAGGCTGAATTCGGCACGGGTGATGGTCACCAGGTCGGTCAACGGCAGGTTGACGGTGGCCAGGCTGCTGGTGGGGATCGCCACACTGTTGTCAGCGGTCAATGTCAACGAGGCCGGCAACAGCGGGTTGAGGACTGACTGGGCATACCAGGCGCCGGTACTGTTGGCTTCGGTCAGGCTCAGGTTTGGCGTCTGGCTGGTCAGGGTGACGGTGGC
This sequence comes from Pseudomonas sp. BNK-15, assembly GCF_047456105.1. Classification (NCBI taxonomy): domain Bacteria; kingdom Pseudomonadati; phylum Pseudomonadota; class Gammaproteobacteria; order Pseudomonadales; family Pseudomonadaceae; genus Pseudomonas; species Pseudomonas sp. BNK-15. Next base: position 5,143,469 of record NZ_CP179898.1, on the reverse strand, counting down.
CGGAGGCGGCGGGGCCATCACGAAGACGTCCTGCTGGGCACGCAGGTCGCCGTCCTCGGTGTGCCGCGAATAGGTACTGCGCAGTGGCATCAACGGGGTTGGCCGGGCAACGTCGGAGAGCTTGCCGGAGATCGAGAACAGCTCGGTGCGCAGGTCGATGCCACCGGGGCCCTCGATACGCACGTAGTTGGTGTTGTACGGGCTGCCGGTGACAGGCTCTTCCAGGTTCGGGTCGCCGATGAAGCGCTCGCTGCCCTCGGTGTAGGGGCCGTTGACGCTGCGCAGGAACGGCCCCACGTCACCTTTGAGCGCGCCGCTGAAGTCACCGGCGCCGGCGATGCCGATATCGCGGGTCATGTTGATCGCCCGATCACCGGCGGCGGGCACGTCGAACACGTCGACGCCGTAGGGGTGCGTGACGATGTAGGTGCCGGCGGTCGGCACATCGACGCGGATACGGACCCGGGCGAAGCTGACCTGATCGCCTTCGACGGGTTCCTCAGCGGCGAACGCCGCTTCGATGGCCGTGCCGTAACTCAGGTCGATGCCGCGGGCGGCATCGACGATGGCGGCGTCGGCGGTGAACCAGAAGGCTTCGTCAGGGAAGTTGCTGGGGAAAACGATGGGTTGTGTGTCGTCGAATACGCCAGGCGTGGGCAGCAGCGTACACATGTACGCCGGTGCCCCCGGGGCGCCAGCAACACGTGAGCTGACGGTTTTGGTCAGGCACAGGTCAAGGGTTCGCCCGTGCGTGTCCTGGTACCAGGCGGCGAAGTTGCCATTGGCGGGGTTATAGGGACCGGTGTCGACGGCATACAGCGCTGCCTGTGCCGGGAGCTGGAGCATGCTGGCGAAAATCGCCACGGCCAGCGGTGTGGGTATCGGTCGGTGCATGAGTCATTCCTCCTGCAAACGGGCCCATGGACTTGGGGCGTCTGGGAGGACATCGGCAACAGCCGTGCCAAGTGCGCGAAATGGTGCTGCAGGGTTTATAGCGCAAGGGGTGCGGTACTTCGCGCGTCGTTGTTTGAAACGTGTTGTTTGGGTGCTGTTCCCCAGGGTTGGGGGACGTGGGGCTAGAGGGTGTGGGGCGAAAGTCAGCTGCGCAGAGGGCCTGTATTGCGCACCACAGCCTGGCAATTTTGCCAGTATCGGCCAACAGCAAAGGGCGCCCATAGTTGAATAAATGACACGCTGAAGGGGGTTACATGGAAACAGTACTGGCTCTGACGATGCGGGATGACTGCCTTTATGTAGAACCTTACACAGGAGATATTTCTCAACATTTCCGGGTGGTGCCGCAGAACGATGGATCAATAGGTATCCGTGCTCTGCGGTATGACGCAGCACTCACGATGTCGGAGGACGACGTCTGGGTGTCGCCCTATGGTGGGAATGCATGGCAAAGCTTTGAGTTGCAAGCATACGACGATGGTACGTACACGCTGCATTCAATGAACTATCCCGCCGTACTCGAAATGACGGATGCAGGGGCAGCAGCCAAAGCCCATGCGCAGAAGGACAGAGCCCAGAGGTTTTATCTGGAGAGCAGGCCTGATGGCGGGGTGGTGATTTATAAAGCCAGCGTGGTTTTTGATACCTGCGGCAACACCAATCATTTGCAGGGCTCATTGGCAGCCCATGTAAAGTTTGCTCAGAGTCAGATTGTTCCTGTGACGCCCAGTGTCGGGGACGAGCAGCCCCATCTGGTGGCAGGGCGCACAGCATTGCTCTTGGTAAAACCGTTAGGAGCATTGAAAGACCGGATTGAAAGCCTTGAGGTCAGCGTTGTCGATAGAGACGGCCGTTTATCAGGGGTGCTGCAAATGAACAGCCCCTATGATTTACCTGAGACGGTGTACAGTGTCGCAAGCGATGCGGGTGATCTTGACTTTTCCCTCCCGCCAGAGGACCCCTATGTCATCAATAGCAGCAGCGAGTTGGATCGCCTTGATGATCCCGCAGCTACTTATTTGAAGGCAACGTTGAGGTCGCACGATTGGGTGGTGATTCAGACGGGCGATGGGAGTTGGGTGAGTGATATTTATTTACCCACACAAGAAGTGGTTTGCGGGCAGCGGGTGAGCTTCAACTCAGCGGCTGGCTACAGTTCGACTGTGTTCTATAGCGGTCGCTCAGTCGTTGTCTCCAAAGGGGAAGAATGCCAATTCATCTTCGCTGCTGGGCAATGGATCAGTGATCACGAATGGGCAAATCGAATGCTGGTCTATTCGGAAAATACCTGGAGTATCGAAATTCCAGGCGCATGGTTGAACCCCGGTACATCAATGCGTTTCAGCGCTGGAGATCTGCTTGGGACACTGGGCAGCGTAGCGGTGGGCGGGCGTACTGAGTTGCTGATTCATACCATCGATATTGGCATGCTCACGCCGCCACGTGACGAGTACGCGTTTGCAAACGAACCGGATGCCCACACTGAATATTTCCAAACCATTCCCGTGGCCCGGATGATCGTAAGCAACTATCAATCTCTGCACTTGCCGGAAGTCATGTTGCCAGATGGGCAATTATTGACTGACTTTGACCCAAGCGAGGGTGGTTGGCATAGCGGCACAATGCGACAAAGGATCGGTAAGGAGCTGATATCTCTAGGCATCAATAACGCTAACTATGGGCTCCACAGTACGCCCGGGGAGGGCGAGCAGAGCCCCTATGTTGCAGCACAGCTCACCGCACACAATAGCCAGGGGAGATACGTGAATGGTATTCAGGTGCACGGCGGGTCGGGAGGGGGAGGCATCGTCACGCTGGATGACTCACTGGGCAATGAGTTCAGTCACGAGGTTGGGCATAATTACGGACTGGGCCATTACCCTGGCGGGTTCGGCGGCTCCGTACATCGCCCCGCGCAGGCTTTGAACGCGACGTGGGGCTGGGACATGCGCCTTGGTCAGTTCATACCCAACTTCCGGGCGAACATTACGCAAGAACCCACCTGCGTCGAGGATCAGTGCCAGGCGCCTTTTCATGGCCATGCCTTCGGTCTCGACCCGATGGCGGGCGGCGCACCGATGTCCCATTTGAACCGTTTCACGTTGCACACGCCTCATACCGCGGCAATCACTCAGGAATTCTTTGAGGGAAAGGCAGTTTTTGCGTCTGATTCAGCGACAGGCTTCCGCCGCTGGAGTGCCCTTGCTCAAGGCATGGAACCTTACGCTCACAGAGTTGACTTACGCCCCCAACTAACAGCTCCCAACAACGACTTGAGCGAAGCTGCCCTGTCGGCCTTGTTCGACCTCAATACCGTGGTGAGGGTCGAAATGGAGGATGGAAACTGGGCGCCGCGTATTGAAGTTCCGCGTGCTGCATCCTCCAATGCCAACTGCGTGATCACCTTCAATCATGACGCCGGTTACAATAGCCAACTGTCCATCAATGGTCAGACGTTGAACATCGGGCGAGGGTTTTTCAAGAGCTATCGCTCGAACGGGGCGACCTGGACAGAGACGATCCTGTTAGACACGAGCATGGCGCGAATCACTGTGCCAAACAATGACTTGAGTCAGGCTAACCTCCAGAGCCTGTTGGCCGGTTTCGCCGTGCTCAATGTCGTGATGCGCGACGGGGACTGGGGGCCTGCCATCCACGTGCCTCCTGCCTCTGAGTTGAACGAGCGCCGGGTTATCAGCATTGATCAGGGGGCCGCGTACCAGACGCAGCTTCATATCAATGGCCTGATTTTGCCGCTCTCCCAAGGCTCCCTGAGACTGTATATGTCTGAGGGGGGAACCTGGCGTGAGTACACCCATGCAGAGGATGTGAGTGTTGAGCGCGTGCCGCAAAAGTTCGGTGTACCCATCACTACGCTGGTGGGTTACTACGACCCGCAGCGTGAGTTACCACACTATATTTATCCCGCTTTGCATGGTGCCTACGGCTTCGTCTACGAGGATGACAGTGGTGCATCCGCAAACCCTGGCTGGCAGCTTTGGGTAGTCACGGTAGCTGGGGTGCGGCGCTACAATCTGCCCGGCATCCGTCTGCAGGCGAATGTGATGAACAAATTCCATGTCAATCTCGATACTTCTGATCGGCCCGAGAAAGTGCAGCTTGTGTATCGGGGTGAAACGCTGTTCACGCGTACTCTGGAGCCCCCCCAGGAGGAACTGGTTTACACGATCAATGGTGAATGAGGCGTGTGCGCAGTGTAGATAGCAACCAGGTCGCTTGCGCATCGCCGGCTCAAGCGACCTGGCCTAGTCCTGCAGCAGATCTGGGCTATTGAAGTTGCTCAAGCGTGGGTCACCCACGGGGTATTCCAACCCCTCGACCGGCGCGTGCAGCAGGGCCTTTTGCAGGCTCCTCTCTCCATCCGCCCAGGCCTGCCTGAGCAACGGCAGCAGCCTGCGCGGCAGCACGCTGAACATCGGCTGCCAATACCCACCCTGACGCGCCATGACCGCACTGTCATTGGCCACTGCCAACTGCAGCAAATCTTCGATCAAGTGGGGGTCGATCAGCGGTGCATCGCATGCCAGCACCACCACCCACGCATGCCTCGCCGCTGTCAGGCCGGCAATCACCCCAGCCAACGGGCCTGGGAAGTCCGCTTCTGCATCGCAGACCAGCTGATCGGAGAACGGACGATAAAAGTTGTGGTTGCGATTGCAGGAGATCACCACATCGTCGCAAAGGGGCCGCACCACCCGCTGCACATGCGCCACCAGCGGCTCGCCGCGCCAGAGAACCAGCCCCTTGTCACGGCCACCCATGCGCTGGCCACGGCCACCGGCGAGGATCAACGTGGTGAAGGGCGGTAGGGGTTTGGTCATTGGGCCGGTTCCTGAACGTAGGGCAGCGAACCCTCCCACGGTGCAGTGCAATTGTCCAGGCTGGGCGGTAAGCGGCGACCTGGCATTTTTGCCAGTTGTGCTGATTGGTCGATCTTCATTCAATGGTATCAGTGGCAGGCAATGCACAGGCCCATTCAGGTACGCCAAGGAGCAAAGACTTGAACAAAAGTGAATTGATAGCGGACGTAGCACTCAAGGCTGACCTTACCAAGGTCGAGGCTGGCAATGTTGTCGAAGCGCTGATCGAAGCCATTACCGAGTCATTGGTCAAGAAAAGGGAGGTCAGGCTGGTTGGGTTTGGGTCTTTCACAACCGATGTACGGCAAGTGCGCAAGGGGCGTGATCCAAGAACGGGTAAAGAGATCCAGATCAAGCAGGCCACCGTTGTCAAATTCAAGCCTGGTAAAGGGTTGAAAGACGCCGTGATGGGACAGGATCAGGACAGTCAATAGCCGCCTGCACCGCCCAGTGGAGGGGGGCAAAGGGGGCTGGCAATGCAGCCCCACTGGCCTCACAGATTCTCGACGTTTGTCAACTTGCCCTCGGCCGGTTCTTGGCGAGTTCGGCCTAAACGCATCACCACCACAAAAAACACCGGCACGAACACCACCGCCAATGTGGCGCTGAGCATCCCGCCGATCACCCCGGTGCCGATCGCCTGCTGGCTCGCCGAGCTGGCGCCGGTGGCGATGGCCAGTGGCACCACGCCGAGGATGAATGCCAGCGAGGTCATCACGATCGGCCGCAGGCGCAGGCGGGCGGCCTGCACGGCGGCGTCGACGGCATCCACGCCCTGGTCCACCAGGCTTTTGGCGAATTCGATGATGAGGATGGCGTTCTTCGCCGACAAGCCGATCAGGGTGATCAGGCCGACCTTGAAGAACACATCGTTGGGCATGCCGCGCAGGGTCACTGCCAGCACTGCGCCAAGCACGCCGAGCGGTACCACCAGCAGCACTGCAGTGGGGATCGACCAGCTTTCGTACAGCGCCGCCAGGCACAGGAACACTACCAGCAGAGACAGCGCCATCAACAGCGGTGCCTGGCTGCCGGACAGGCGTTCCTGCAGCGACAGGCCGGTCCATTCCAGGCCGGCCCCGGCCGGCAATTGCGCGACCAGACGCTCGACTTCGGCCATGGCCTCGCCCGAGCTATAGCCGGCCGCCGGCTCACCAGAAATCGACACGGCCGGGTAGCCGTTGTAGCGGGTCAGTTGCACCGGGCCACTGACCCATTTGGCCTGTACGAAGGCGCCTAATGGCACCATCTTGCCGCTGCTGTTGCGCACGTGGATCTTCAGCAGGTCCTCGACCTGGCTGCGCTGGTCGCCTTCGGCCTGCACCACCACCCGCTGCATGCGGCCCTGGTTGGGGAAGTCGTTGACGTAGTTGGAGCCCACGGCGGTGTCCAGCACCGCGCCAATGTCGGCGAACGATATGCCCAATGCATTGGCTTGGCGGCGGTCGATTTCCAGCTGTACCTGCGGGCTTTCGGCCAGCGAAGCTTCGCGCACGTTCACCAAGACCTTGCTTTTCCCGGCGCCGGCCAGCAGTTCGTCACGCGCCGCCATCAGCGCGGCATGGCCCATGCCACCGCGGTCCTGCAGGCGGAACTCGAAACCGGTGGACTCCCCCAGCCCGTCGATGGGCGGCGGCAGCACAGAGAACGCTACCGCATCGCGGATCCGGGAAAATGCGGCGCTGGCGCGTTCGGCAATCGACTGGGCGCTGTCGTCGGCGCCACGCTCGGACCAGTCCTTCAGGGTGGTGAAGGTCAGCGCCGCATTCTGCCCGCTGCCGGAGAAGCTGAAACCGAGGATCACCGTGGTGTTGCCCACCCCGGGCTCCTGGGCATTGTGCGCCTCGATCTGTGCGGCTACCTGCTCGGTACGCATGCGGCTGGCACCTGGTGGCAGCTGGATGTCGGTGATGGTGTAGCCCTGGTCTTCAGTGGGCAGGAACGCCGTGGGCAACTGGCTGAAGCCGTAGCCGAGCACCGCCAGCAGCACGCCATACACCAGCAGGTAGCGGCCGCTGCGCTTGAGAGCCTGCACCACCCAGCGCTCATAGCCGTTGCTCATGCGTTCGAAACTGCGGTTGAACCAGCCGAAGAAACCCTTGCGTTCGTGGTGTTCGCCCTTGGCCAGCGGCTTGAGCAGGGTGGCGCACAGGGCAGGGGTCAGGCTCAGGGCCAGAAACGCCGAGAACAGGATCGAAACCGCCATAGACAGCGAGAACTGCTGGTAGATCACCCCGACAGAGCCTTTCATGAAGGCCATGGGCAGGAACACCGCCACCAGCACCAGGGTGATACCGATGATGGCGCCGCTGATCTGGCCCATCGCCTTGCGCGTTGCTTCCTTCGGCGGCAAGCCTTCCTCGGCCATGATCCGCTCGACGTTCTCCACCACCACGATGGCATCGTCGACCAGGATGCCGATGGCCAGGACCATGCCGAACAGTGTCAGCACGTTGACCGAGAAGCCCAGCGCCAGCATCACGGCGAAGGTACCCATCAGCGCCACCGGCACCACCAGGGTCGGGATCAGCGTATAGCGCAGGTTCTGCAGGAACAGGAACATCACGGCGAAAACCAGCAGCATGGCTTCGAACAGGGTACTGATGACCTGCTGGATGGAGACCTTGACGAACGGTGATGTGTCATAGGGGATGTCGTACTTGACTCCCTCCGGGAAATAAACCGACAGCTCCTGCATCTTCGCCCGTACCAGGGTGGCGGTTTCCATGGCGTTGGCGCCCGGCGCCAGCTGCACGCTGAAGGCGCTGGCCGGCTTGCCGTTCAGGCGTGTGCCGTACTGGTATTCCTGGGCGCCGATCTCGACCCGCGCCACATCGCCGATGGTCACCGTCGAGCCGTCGGGGTTGGCCCGCAGCACAATGGCGGCAAATTCTTCCGGGGTGCTCAGCTGGCCCTTGACCACCACATTGGCGGTGATTTCCTGGGTGCTGCGGGCAGGCAGGTCGCCGATGCTGCCGGGCGCCACCTGGGCGTTCTGTGCGGCGATGGCGTTGGCCACATCGTTGGGCGTGAGGCTGAAGCCGATCAGCTTGCCCGGGTCGATCCAGATCCGCATGGCACGCTCGGAACCGTACAGCTGGGCTTTGCCGACGCCCTTGAGGCGGCGGATTTCGTTCATTACGCTGCGGGCAAGGATGTCCGACAGGGCGGTTTCATCGAGGCTGCCGTCTTCAGAGGTCAGGGTGCCGAGCAGCAGAAAACCGGTGGACACTTTTTCCACTTGCAGGCCCTGCTGGGTCACCGGGCGCGGCAAGCGCGACTCGACCACCTTGAGGCGGTTCTGCACGTCGACCTGGGCCAGGTCCGGGTGGGTCCCCGGCTCGAAGGTGGCGGTAATGGTGGCGCTGCCCAGGCTGCTCTGCGACTCGAAGTACAGCAGGTTGTCGGCGCCGTTGAGCTCCTGCTCGATCAGGCTGACCACGCTCTCGTCCATGGTGGCTGCGGACGCCCCCGGGTACACGGCATAGATTTCCACCTGCGGCGGGGCTACGTTGGGGTACTGGGCCACCGGCAGTTGCGGGATGGCCAGGGCGCCGGCCAGCAGGATGAACAGCGCGACCACCCAGGCGAATATCGGGCGGTCGATGAAGAATTGCGGCATGGGTCAGGCCCTCACTGGCCGTTGTGCTGGGCGATGGGTTGGCTGCCCTGGGCAGTGTCGACCTGGACCTGGTCACCGGCCTTGACGTGTTGCAGGCCCTCGATGACCACACGCTCGCCGGCGGCCAGGCCTTCACTGACGATCCAGCGGTCGCTTTGGGCGTTGCCCAGTACCACCTGGCGCTCGCTGATGCGTGCCTGCGCGTCGACCACCAGCACCTTCGGCACCCCGGCGCTGTCACGCAGGATGGCGCGCTGCGGTACGCTGATGCCTTTGGGCTGTACGGCCTGCTCCAGGCGCACGCGCACGTAGCTGCCGGGCAGCAGGTCCAGGTCAGGGTTGGGGAACTCGCTGCGCAGGGTGATCTGGTTGGTGCTTGGGTCCACGCTGATGTCCGAGAACAGCAGTTTGCCGGGCAACGGGTAGGCACTGCCGTCATCCTGGATCAACGTGGCGCTTGCCTCCCCATTGCCTGCCTGCTGTAACTCGCCAGCACGCAGCGCACGGCGCAGGGTGTTGAGCTCGCGGGTCGACTGGGTGACGTCGGCGTGGATCGGGTCCAGTTGCTGGATGGTCGCCAGTGGCGTGGTCTCGTTCTGCCCCACCAGCGCGCCTTCGGTGACCAGGGCGCGGCCGATGCGCCCGGAGATCGGTGCGGTAACCGTGGCGTAGCCCAGGTTCAGGCGCGCCCGTTCAAGCGCTGCCTTGGCAGCGGCCACTTCGGCGTCGGCCTGAAGGAACGCCGCGCGGGCATTGTCGTACTCCTGGCGGCTGACGGCCTTGTCGTCGACCAGTTCGCGGTAGCGTTGCTCCTGCAAGCGGGCCTGGTACAGGTTGGCCTGGGCCTTGGCCAGTGTGGCGCGGGCGCTATCGTGGTCGGCCTTGAACGGTGCCGGGTCGATCAGGAACAGCACGTCGCCTTGCTTGACGTCGCTGCCTTCGCGGTAGACCCGCTTGAGCACCACGCCCGCCACCCGCGCGCGCACCTCTGCGGTACGCGGGGCGAGAAGGCGCCCGCTGAGTTCCGTGCTGATGGCCAGGGGCTTGAGCTGCAGGGTTTCTACCCGGACCTGGGGTACGGGGGGCTTGGCGTCCTGCTCTTCGGTGTCGTTGCACCCGGCAACGGACAGGGCCAGAAGCGCCACGAGCGCCACGGGGCGCAGGCGATGGATAAGGATGATAGGCATACGGATCTTCCGATGATGACCGGCCGTATGCTAAGGCAGGCAGGGCACGGGTGCCTGTTAATACCTGTAGGACGTGTGTGAAAAAGTGTGAAGAAAAATCCTGCACTCGTGGGGATTCTATATTCTTGCCGCTACATGCCTGTATTGGCCTCCCTCTGCTCGTACCAAGCCCTATGCCAAACATTCTTCTGGTAGAAGACGACAGCGCCCTGTCTGAATTGATCGCCAGCTATCTGCAACGCAACGACTTCCATGTGCGGGTGATCGCCCGGGGCGACCATGTGCTGGACGCGTTCCGGCAAGACAAACCCGACCTGGTCATCCTTGACCTGATGCTACCGGGTATCGACGGCCTGCAGGTGTGCCGCCTGCTGCGCCAGGAATCCCAAAGCCTGCCGATCCTGATGCTGACGGCCCGCGACGACAGCCACGACCAGGTATTGGGACTGGAGATGGGCGCCGACGACTACGTCACCAAGCCGTGTGAGCCGCGGGTGCTGCTGGCGCGGGTGCGAACCTTGCTGCGCCGCAGCAGCGTCCATGAGCCGCGGCTGGACAGTGAGCAGATCCTGATCGGTGGCTTGCGCATCGACCTGGCCGAGCGCCTGGTCTGTTGGCGCGGCGAAGAGGTGGAACTGTCCAGCGGTGAATACAACCTGCTGGTGGTGCTGGCGCGCAACGCCGGGGAAGTGCTGAGCCGTGACCGCATCCTTCAGCAACTGCGCGGTATCGAGTTCAACGGCACCGACCGCTCGGTGGATGTGGCCATTTCCAAGCTGCGGCGCAAATTCGATGACAGTGCCGGCGAAGCGCGCAAGATCAAGACCGTGTGGGGCAAGGGTTACCTGTTCAGCCGCGTCGAATGGGAGTGCTGAAGCGACATGCTGAAGATTCTGGTGCGCCTTTACCTGGTGATCATCGTCGCCTACGCCGGTGCGCTGCTGTTGATTCCTGACGCCATCGTCGGCCTGTTCCATGACCGCTTCGTGGCCTACAACCTGGACCAGGCCAAAGGCGTGCAGTCACTGATCGTGCGCCAGTTCCGCCAGGCCCCGCGCGAGCAATGGCCTGCGGTGGAACAGGAGCTGGCCGAGGCGTTCGCGCCGCTGCAGGTGACCCTGTTGCGTACCGATCAGGCCAGCTTGAGCGCGCCGGAGCAGGCGCGTCTGGCGCATGGCCTGTACGCAGTGCGCATCGGCGAGTGGGGCTATTACGAAACGGTGCTGGCGCCGCTGGAAGAGGGCTGGCTGGTGAGCCTGCACTCGCCACCGGACCCGCTGGACATCAACGTGCTGTCTTGGGGCGTGACTGTGCTGATCGGCGCCGCCATGCTTGGCTGCCTGCTGTTGTGGGTGTGGCCGCACTGGCGCGACCTTGAGCGGCTCAAGGAAACGGCCAGGCGTCTGGGCCAGGGGCAGATGGCCGAGCGTACGCACATTTCTCCGCATTCGAACATCGGTGAACTGGCCGGTGTATTCGACACCATGGCCGGCGACCTGGAGCGCCACGTCAATCAGCAGCGTGAGCTGCTCAACGCCGTGTCCCATGAGTTGCGCACGCCGCTCACTCGCCTGGACTTCGGCCTGGTGCTGTTGTTCGACGAAGTGCCGCCCACCAGCCGCAAGCGCCTGCTGGAGCTGGTCGGGCACGTGCGCGAGCTGGACGAACTGGTGCTCGAACTGCTGTCCTACAGCCGGCTGTACAACGCCGACCAAGCCCGTGAGCGGGTCGAGGTGTCGTTGCTTGAGCTGGTCGACAGTGTGCTCGGCGGCTTTGCCGAAGAGCTCGACAGCCGTGGCATTGAGTGGGAGGTACGCGCCGAAGGTTCTCTGCCGCGCTTCGTGCTTGACCCGCGCCTGACGGCCCGCGCGGTGCAGAACCTGGTGCGCAATGGCATGCGCTATTGCGATCAGAGCCTGCTGCTGCGTTTGCGTCTGGAAGAGAGCGGTGCTTGCCTGTTGACGGTAGAGGATGACGGTATCGGCATTCCGGTCGAAGAGCGTGAGCGCATCTTCCAGCCGTTCTACCGCTTGGACCGCAGCCGTGATCGCAATACCGGCGGGTTCGGCCTGGGGTTGGCGATCAGCCGGCGAGCCATCGAGGGGCAGGGTGGTACGCTGACGGTGGCGCAGTCAGCCCTGGGTGGTGCACAGTTCATGATTCGCTTGCCAGCAGGTTAGTCCATGGCACCGGCTTCGCCGGCGATCGCCGGCAAGCCGGCTCTCACTGGGTTTGCGCTGAGCTTGAGAGCAGCGGGGTACTTGTGGGCCGGTGCAGACAGTATCAATTCTGCGTCAGAACACCCCGCGCCCAGGGCCGGTAGCGCAGGGCAAACACCGCCTCGGCATGGCATCCGCCGGTCAGATTCGGTTGCGCAGCCTGCGCCTTGAAAGCCTGCCCCGGCCCACTCACCTGGCGAAATGCTTCACGCACCACGCCCACGCGGCAAGGCAAGGCCTGTTCATAGCTTTGGCGCACCAGCGCCGGCAGCCGTCCGGTGCCAGCGCCGTCCTGCCACCAGACACTCACGCCCAGGCCGGCGAGCTGGTCCAGCCAGGCGCCGTTGACCCGCGGCGCCAGCTTGCCGGCACTGAAGGCACTGATATGCAGCGGTTTGTCCAACTGCCGGCTGAACGCCTGCAACTGGCTGTACAGCGCCTGACGACGGCCCGTGTCGCGAAAGTGCAGGTCGTCCAGCTCCATCGGCAGGTACCAGCCAGCCACCTCTATTTGCCAGTGCTGGCGCACCTGCCGGTACTGGCTCAGGGATCTCCCCAGTTGGGCTTTCCAGTAGCTGCTCAGCCCATCACCGTCGAGTGCTTCGATGCGCTGATAATAGGCCGGGTCCATGTACAGCCCGAGCACCAGCTGCAGGCCTTGGGCATGCGCCTCGCGCAGGCTGTTGGCCAGCCAGCCTTGGGCACCACCGAAATCGCTGTCGCCATAGGCGCTCCACTGCACGATCACGGTCTTGCCGCCCTGGGCCACGGTGGCACGCCACAGTTGCTGCCATTGGGCGGGGCTGACGCTGGCGTCGCGGTTCAGCGGTTGATAGAACAGGCGCTGGTCGGCCACGGCCGGCAGGCTCAACGCAAACAGGCAGATGGCCAGAAAGGTACGCATCAGAAGTTCATCTCCGCGCCGACCAGCACACCATTGGCGCGCTGGTAAAGGTTGCCACCCAACGACTGCTGATACTCGGCGCGTACTTTCAGCGAGCCGCGGTAGGCGTTGTAGCGGTCATCGTCGAACCACCATTGCCAGCGCACGCCCACGCCGGCGCGGGCATCCTGGCGCCAGTCGTTGCTGGGGTCCTGGCTGGAAAACTCGAGGAAGCCATAGGGCATCAGGGTTTGCGGCGAAGTGCCGGGCAATTTCCAGGCATGGCCCTGCTGGTAACGGGACAGCCAGGCATGGTCACCGGCACGGGTCCACCAGGCAGCGTCGAGGTAGAGGAAACGCTCGTTCCAGTCGTCCTCGTCTACCCGCCAGTCGTTGCGCCAGTCGCCTTGGTCGAGAAACGAGGCAGTGGCGCGCAGCAGCAGGTCGTTGCTCGACTCGGCGTTGTGGCGCAGGTCACCCCAGTTGCCACCGACCTTGGCCGGGCTGAGCAGCTCACCCAGGCTCAGGCCGCTGTAGTGCTCGGTGTCGATCTGCCGTTGGTGGTAGAGCTCGGCGTACAGGTTGAGGTTGGCCTGGCCTATCGGTTTGTAACGCAGGCCGACACCGGTGCCCATGCTTTGCGCGTAGTCGCTACGGCTTTGCCCGCCGAACAGCACGCGGCCGTACACCGACAGCGTGCTGCCATTGCGGCTGGGCTCTTCGCCCAAGGCATGGTCCCACATGGCCAGTTGCACGTTCTGCGACTGTGCCCGGCGCGAGCTGCCGCTGCGCACGCCGTCGTCGAGGAACCTGTCGTTGGTCGAGATGCCGGCTGGCGACCAGGTGCTGGCCAGTGTCACGGTGTCACGCCGCGCCAAGGTTTCGTGGGCGCGCCGCTGGCGGTATTTACGGGCATCGAGGCTGCCGTATTCATCATCGCCGTCGACAAGGTCCTGCTCCACATCGATCACCCGGCGCAGCTCGCGGCGCGCCGAGGCGCTGTCTTCGGCTTCGTCGTAGCGCACGACCAGGGTTTCGCCGAGGCGGTAGTCCTCGGGGAAATCGCGGGTGGCGCGCTGCAGATACGGGATCGCCTGGCGGCGGTCGGTCTTGTCTGGCGAGCTGGCCAGGCGCATGCCGTAGTCGGCGCGATAGCGTGGCTGGTTGGGGGCCAGGCGCACCGCTTCGGCCAGCCAGGCAGTGCTCTGGGCGCTGTCGCCGGCCTGTTGTGCGGTGTTGGCGGCTGCGTAGTAGTGGTCGGCGCGCGGGTTGTGTGCCAGTGCCTGGCGCTGAAAGCCAAGGGCGGCCTGCAGGTCACCCTGGCGCTGGGCGATGGCGGCGCCCAGCGCCCAGTCATCAGCGCGGGTGTGCGCAGCAGCGTCCCAGTAGCGGCGGGCGGCTTGCGGGTCGCCCGCGTTCAGCGCGCCGGCGGCGGCGGTCAGGCGGGCGTTGTCGTTCCAGGCGCTGTCCGGCAGGCTGCGCCAAATGGGCAGGGCTGCGGCAGAGTCACCTGCAGCTTCCAGGGCATAGGCCAGTGGCAGGCGGTTGCCACTGTCGCCCAGGCGCTCGGCGGCCTGGTAATAGACCACCGCTTCACCCGGCTGTTCAGGCATGGCGCAGCGCCCCAGTGCACGGTATTGCCCGGCTTCGCTGGGGCTTGCCGGCACGGCCTGGCGCACGGTGTCGCATTGCCCGGCCTCGGCCAAGCGGCCGAGCAGTTGGGCACGGCTATTGGCATCCACCTGGGGGATCAGGCTGAGCATTCTGCGGCTGTCCAGCTGGCCGTCCTGGCGAGCATAAAGATTGCCCAGGCGCTGCAGCAGTGAGGGTGTCAGCCGTCCTTGACGCCGGTCGTAGGCCTGTTCCAACAAGGTTCGGGCGCGCTCGTCGTGGCCTTGGCGCACCAGCAGGAAGGTCGCTTGCTCAAGTGCGGCCAGCTCGCCCGTGCGCCGGTAACGGTGCTCCCACCCGGCGGCGGTGCGCGGTTGTGGCGGCGCTGCCGGGTCGCCGTAAAGGCGCTGCTTGAGTATTGCGTAGGCGCGTGGTTCGGCGCCTGCAGAGCAGTCCTTGAACTGTTCTCGGGCAATGTTCGGGTCGTGCCGTGAAAGCCAGTCGACCGTTTCCAGGCAGGGCCGCTGCAGCTCATTGCTCAGGCGCCTGAGCAGCGGCGCATCGTTGCCTTCGCGGGCCAGCTCCCAGAGCTGCTGGCGCTGTTCGGGCTGTTGCAACTGCTCGGTGGGCAGCATTTGCAGCCAGCGCTGGGCCTGCTTGCTGTAGCCCATTGCGATGGCGCGGTTGGCCATGGCCAGCCGGGTCTGGGTGGCCATCTCGGGGGAAGGCGCGCTTTGCAGCAATCGGGTCAGGCCTTTTTCATCGACCTGCTGGACGTAGGCGTTGGCCAGGCGCTGCCAGGCATCCACCGGCAATTGCCCCTTGTCGGCCAGAGGCTGCAGCTGATCGATGGTGGCGTTCCAGTTGCGCAGCTGTTCGGCGAAATTGGCCCTGGCCAGGCGCAGCACCTGGCCATCGCCGCGTGGTGGCAATTGGTTCAGCCAGTCCAGGGCCCTGCCGGCGCCGCCGAATTTGGCCAGGCTCAGGCTGTAGGCCTGCCACAGGCGTACCCGGTGTGCGCCGTCAGCTGTGGCCAACCAGCCCTCCACCTGGCTGGCCGCGGGTGGGTCCTGCTCGATCCAGGTCAGGCGCAGTTCAAGCAGGGCGTCGGCATGCTCCGTGCCGCTGCCAAGCTGCTCGGCCAGTGCTTCTGCTTCCTTGTAGCGGCGCTGGTGGGCCAGGGCCTTGACCAGCAGCGCGCGCGCTTCGTCGTTGTTCGGCACCCGCCCGAGTACATGGCGGGTCAGGCGCTCGACTTCGCCCCAATTGTCCTTTTTTGCTTCGCGGTAACCGCGCTCCATGAACGGGTAGCTGGTGAACCGCTGGAAATCGGTCATGGGCGCGGCCAGGGCAGGCAGGGCGGTGGTGCACAACAACAGGCCGGTGAGTGTGAGGGTAACGCGCGGCTTCATGCCACCTCCCTGATCAGGTCAAAGGCGGCCTGCTGTTCGCTGGCCTGTTCTTCGAGCGCCTGTTGCAACACGAGCTCGGTGATGATGCCGCGCGCGATCAGGTGTTCGCCAAGGCTCTGCCGCTCGGGATCAAAATCGATCAGGGCCTGGTTGAACAGGGTCACCGGGACCATGCCGCGCACCTGCAGCAACGCACCGAGCATGACCTGGTGGATACTCACCTGCTCGATCAGTTCGGCGTTGTCCTGGTGCCGTTCGAGCACGTCGAGCATCTGCCGGGTCTGGTCTGTCTGCCAGGGGCTGGGGTAGTGGTAGCGCAGGCCCAGGGTCACCCGGCCTTGGGGGGCCAGGCGGCAGCTGACCGGGCGTTTGAGCTGGCGGCTGATCACCCCCAGCGAGACCTGGCTGACCGGGCTCTCGCTGGCCAGCACCAGCGTATTGCCGTCTTCGGCCACCGGCAGCACGCCGTAGTGCGTAGCCAGCCGGCGCGGCAGCAGGGCGATCAGTTGCGGGTCGAGTTTGAACGGGTTGAGCGGTGCCCATGGCAGGTCGAGTTGCTCGGCCAGGGTCTGCACCAGCTGTTCGCTGGTCAGCCAGCCACGCAGCAGCAGCTCGCGGCCCAGGCGCCGCCGCACCGGGCTGGTGATGGCCTGCTCGAGCTGCGCTTCGCTGATGTAGCCCTTGGCGACAAGGCGGTGGCCCAGCGGGGTGCGGGCCGGTGAGGCGATGGCGGGGAACTCGTGGGTGGTCTTGTCCCAGGCCACTCGGCGTGAATCGCCCATCTCCATCACTTGGCGCAGGGCGCGCAGGTTGGCAAAGAAGTTGACGAAGTTGCTCCACATCATCCTGGGTGCCGACAGCAGCCCCTCGCCGATGCCGTAATAGCGGGTGACGAACCAGCCGCGCTGGAACAGGCGGTTGATCAGCATCAGGCCGTTGAGCCAGAGCAGTGTGGTCAGCAGTTGGCTGTCGCTGAGGATCGACATGAAGCGCCAGGACTGCGGCGCAATCACCGTAACCAGCCACATGGCCAGCAGCACCAGCAGCAACAGGTTGACCAAAAAGCCCAGCAGGTAGGCGAACAGGCCCCGGCGGTCCCGCCAGAGGAAGTAGTTGAGCGCACCTGTTCGGCTCCAGCCCAGGTTGCTGGTGCCCTGGAACACGATGCCGACGATCCACCGGGACTTTTGCCGGATGGCATGCTGCCAGTCACGCGGGAAGTGCTCGCGCACGCAGATCACCTGGGCGAACTCGCGGCTCATGCCGGGGCACCACTCGTGCTTGAGGGCCAGTGCAGGGTCGGTAACCGAGTAGCGGGCAAATATGCACTTCATGCCCTTTTGCTTCAGGCGAAAGCCGATGTCGTAATCCTCGGTCAGGCTCTGCACGTCGAAGGCGATGCCGTCACCGTCTTCGAGCAGGGCGCTGATGGCGCGGCGGCTGAAACAGGTGCCGACACCGGCACTGGGCACCTGGCCGGTCAGCGCTTCGCGGACGATGACGTCCTTGCCGTGGTTCTCGGCGAACTCGTCCACGTAGTGCCCGGCGGTGAAGCCTTTCCACTCCGGCGCATAGGGGTACACCGGGATCTGGATCATGTCCTTGGCGGGCAGCAGGTAGTTGAACAGCCTCAGCTCCATGGGCGAGATAACGTCCTCGGCGTCATGCAGGATGAAGCCTGCGAACTCGATACGTGCGTCGTCCTGGAAGCGCAGGATGGCATCGATGATGTTGTTCAGGCAGTCAGCCTTGCTGGTGGGGCCGGGGCGGGCGCAGACCACCTTGTGCACGTTGGGGTAGTGCAGGCACACGGCATCGACGTCGGCCTGGGTTTGCGGGTCGTTGGGGTAGGTGCCGACAAAGATCTGGTAGTTTTCGTAGTCGATGGTCGAGGCCGCCAGGCGCGCCATTTCACCCACCACGCCCACTTCGTTCCAGGCCGGGACCATGATCGCCAGGGGTTTTTCCGGCACCTCGAACAGGCGCTTCTCGTCGGCCCTGGCGTACTTGTCATAGATGCGCAAATGGCGGAACAGCTTGCGGCACCAGTAGCACAGGTCGATGAACAGGTCGTCCAGGCCGAGCAGGAACATCAGTGCGGCGAGGATGATCGCCAGGATCTTGAGGCCAAACAGTACGTAAGTAACGAAATCGATGAAAGCCAGGCTCATGCGTCATCCCGTTTGGTTACGCTTTCCTCGAACCAGCGGCTCAGGCGCTCGGCGATGATTTCGCTGGCGTGGCCGTCACCAAAGGGGGTGAATACGCGGGCCATGCGCGCGTAGGCCTGGCCATCGTCCAGCAATTGGCTGGTTTCCTTGACGATGCGCTCGGTCTGCGTGCCGACCAGCTTCACCGTACCGCCTTCGAGCACCGACGGCCGTTCGGTGACCTTGCGCAGCACCAGCACCGGCTTGCCCAGTGCCGGGGCTTCTTCCTGGATGCCACCGGAGTCGGTGAGGATGATGTGGGCGCGGTTCATCAGCCATACAAAGTGCTGATAGTCCTGCGGGGCTACGAGGTGGATGTTGTCACGCCCCGAGAGCAGGCCGTAGACCGCTTTCTGCACTTGCGGGTTGAGGTGAACGGGGTAGACGAACTGCACATCGGGGTAGCGCAGTGCCAGTTCGGCCAGGGCCAGGCAGATACGTTCGAAACCGGCGCCGAAGTTTTCCCGACGATGGCCGGTGATCAGCACCATGCGCTGATCGTCGTGCAGTTTGTGCAGGGGGGAGTCGGCGGCGGGCTGCCACGCGGTTTCCATCAGGTATTCGCGCATCCACAGCAGGGCGTCGATGACGGTGTTGCCGGTGACCTCGATCTGTTCCAGCGGCACGCCTTCGCGCAGCAGGTTGTCGCGGGCCTTGGTGGTGGGCGCAAAGTGCAGGTCGGCGATCACCCCGGTCAGGCGCCGGTTGGCTTCCTCAGGCCAGGGTTGCTGCAGGTTGCCGGTGCGCAGCCCGGCCTCGACGTGGCCGATGGGGATGTGCCGGTGGAAGGCGGCAAGGCCGGCGATGAAGCTGGTGGTGGTGTCGCCATGGACCAGCACGATCTCTGGCCTGACCCGTTCATAGGCCTTGTCGATCGAGTCCAGCAGGTCACGGGCAAGGCCGTTCAGGGTCTGATTCTGGGTCATTACCTTGAGGTCCTGATCGACGCTCAGGCCAAAGGCGGTCAGCACTTGTTCAAGCATCTCGCGGTGCTGGCCGGTGGAACAGATGTGCAGGTCGATGTCGGGCCACTCACGCAGGACCCTGGCCAGTGGGGCCATCTTGATCGCTTCTGGGCGGGTACCGAATACCATCATGACGGTGTTGGCCATCGTGTTGTTCCTCGTACGATTCCCTGGACGAAGGTGTACGACCTCGCGCCACTTGCAATGGGTAGATACAAGCAGTCAGGTGCCGGGTTGTCCAATGCACGGTTGTGCGTGGCCGGGCCAGGTATTCAGGCTTTTGCTTGCCAGCGGCTTCTAGTAACGTGGTAGGCCTTTTCGACAGGGAGCTGAAGATGCAAGGCAAGGCACGCAAGATCGTCCAGGCCATCCTCTACGAAGCCATCGCCGTGGCCTGTGTGGCGCCGGCACTGGAACTGGCGTTCGGTGCCGGCATGGCCCAGTCGACCGTGCTGTCAGTGTTGATGTCGGGCATTGCGATGAGCTGGAACATGGGCTTCAACTGGGCTTTCGAGCGCTGGGAGGCGCGCCAGCACCAGCGTGAACGGACCTTCATGCGCCGGCTGCTGCATGCCTTGGGCTTCGAAGGCGGGCTGGTGGTGATCCTGCTGCCGCTGGTGGCGTACTGGCTGGATGTCAGCCTGTGGGCAGCGTTGCTCACCAACATGGCGTTGTTCGTGTTCTTCTTCGTCTATGCCTTCGTGTTCCAGTGGGGTTTCGACAAGGTGTTCGATGTGCCGCTCTCGGCACAGCAAGCCAAGTGTTGACACGCCAAGGTACAGCGGGATAAGTTCCCACCCCATGAACACTTTCCCGCATGTGAACGCCATTATTATTACCGCCATTATCAGTTTGGCGGGCTAGCGCGTACGTGCACCGAACCCGCCCTGGAGGCGGGTTTCTACTCTTCGACTCCTGGGCAACGTGAAAACAGCCAAGGAGTTGCACCCGATGACCAGCCTCAACGTCAGCCCCCGTACCCCGCTTACCCCTCAGCAGCTGCTGTCGGAGCAGGTGCGGCGCATCTTGTCTGCGCCGGTGTACGACCTGGCCATCGAGACCCCATTGCAAGCGGCGCCGGCGTTGTCCGCCAGCCTGGGCAACCAGGTATTGCTCAAGCGCGAAGACCTGCAGCCCACGTTCTCGTTCAAGATCCGCGGTGCCTACACCCGGCTGGCGCGCCTGACCCCCGCTCAGCGCGAGCGTGGGGTGATCACCGCATCGGCAGGCAACCACGCCCAGGGTGTGGCACTGGCGGCCTCCCATCTGGGCATCAAGGCGACCATCGTCATGCCGACCACCACGCCTTCGCTGAAAATCGAAGGTGTACGTTCGCGGGGTGGGCATGTGGTGCTGCACGGTGAAAGCTTCCCCCACGCCCTGGCCCATGCACTGACCCTGGCCGACAGCGAAGGCGCTACCTTCGTGCCACCTTACGATGACCCCGACGTGATCGCCGGGCAGGGCACGGTCGGCATGGAGATCCTCCGCCAACAGCCGGGTGCGCTGGATGCCATCTTCGTGCCGGTCGGGGGCGGTGGCCTGGTGGCAGGGATCGCCGCGTACGTGAAGTACCTGCGCCCCGAGGTCAAGGTGATCGGTGTCGAGCCGGAAGACTCCAATTGCCTGCAGGCCGCCATGGTTGCGGGGGAGCGGGTCATCCTGCCGCAGGTAGGTACCTTCGCCGATGGCGTGGCGGTCGCCCAGGTCGGTGCGCACTGTTTTGAACTGTGCCGGCATTTCGTCGATGAGGTGGTGACCGTCAGCAGCGATGAGCTGTGTGCGGCAATCAAGGACATCTATGACGATACCCGTTCGATCACCGAGCCGTCCGGCGCGCTGGCGGTCGCTGGCATCAAGAAGTACGTGGCCCGCGAAGGCGCACGGGGGCAGACGCTGGTAGCGATCGACTCCGGTGCCAACGTCAACTTCGACCGCCTGCGCCATGTGGCCGAACGTGCCGAGCTGGGTGAGCAGCGCGAGGCGATCATTGCCGTGACCATCCCCGAGCAGCCAGGCAGTTTCCGGGCCTTCTGCCAGGCGCTGGGCAAGCGCCAGATCACCGAGTTCAACTATCGCTACTACCCCGGCAAGGAAGCGCGCCTGTTTGTCGGGGTGCAAACGCACCCGCTGCACGACCCCCGGGAGAAACTGCTGGCACACCTCGCCGAGCAGGGTTACAGCGTGCTCGACCTGACCGACAACGAGCTGGCCAAGCTGCATGTGCGCCATACCGTGGGTGGCCATGCGGCGCCGGGAGCCGATGAACGGGTGCTGCGCTTCGAGTTCCCGGAGCGGCCGGGAGCGTTGTTGGGCTTCCTGGAGCGGCTGGGCAAGCGCTGGAACATCAGCCTGTTCCATTACCGCAACCACGGCGCGGCCGAAGCCCGGGTGTTTGCCGCGCTGGAGGTGCCCGAGGATGAGCAGGCAGGGCTGCCGCTGGCGCTGGATGAGATGGGCTATCGGTACTGGGATGAGACCGAGAATCCTGCTTACAAGCTGTTTCTTGGATGATCGGGCGCTGTTGCGATCGAGCGCCGCGCGGGCCGCGCTCGATCGCAACAGCCCAGCAACATCCTGGCCATAGGCCGGCCCGCCTCGACTGCTAGCTCAGCGCTCGCGCATGAAGAACCCGGCCACAAACTTGCGGAATGTCTCCAGGCTCTTGAAATCGGCGTACCGCTTGAAATTCTCGGCATCCGGTTCCGGCCCGACCGGCTGCTCCAGCAGCGATACCGACAGCACGCGGTCCTGGTCGGAGGTCAGCACCAGTTCATCCATCACCTGGCCACCGATCACGGGCCTTCGCATCTGCACCTTGACCCCCTTGCTGGCCATCCAGTCGATCAACGACACCAAGGCCTTGAGCGGTTCACGCTCCTCGTCGCGGTAAACCGGGAACAGGTGAGCGCGCGACAACACTGGCACGCTGGCCACGTGGATCAGCTCGTAGAAGTGACTGCCTGCGCTGGTGGGCGAGTACAGGATCATCGCCAGCAGCGGCCCTGACACCCGGCTGCCACCCCAGTACAGGTGATGCCCCTGGAAGTCGAAGCCATCCTCACTGCGGTTGTTGAACAGCTTGCGCCCCTTGATCTGCTCGACGCAGTCCAGCAACAGGCCATGGCGGCGATGGTTGCCGAACACGGTGGCTTCGCGCAGGCGGGCCTTGAGCATCATCATGTGCTTCATGTCCAGCCGGGTTTCAAGGTAGTTGCTGGCGGGCACGCGTTCGAGCAGGGGGTAACGGCTGGCGACACTGCGCAACTCGGCAAACTGCGCGGTGAGGTCCTTTTTCAAGTGCGTGGCATACAGGTTCAGGCCGCTGGTTTCGATCCAGGTCAGCAGCAGCGAGAGCAGGCGCTGCTGCTCTCGGCGTTCGTTGCCATCCTGGGCAGCGCCACTGTTTTCGCTGGCCTTGCGAAAATCACCGAGCAGGCGCAGTGGCGTGTCAGGGGCCAGCCAGGCGGCGGGCGGGGCGGGGTCTTGCTCGCGTTCGGCGGCCTCACGCTCGTCTTTGCTGAACGGGCAGCCGGGCGCATGCTCGGCGGTGCCGGGGTTGTTCTTGAGAAACAGTGTGCCGGTGTTGCCATTGAGGGTGACATTGAGCACCGGCAGGGCGTCCTTGCGGCAATCGCAGGCCAGCCACTGGTTGGCGCTGCGCACCTTCATCAGTAGCTGGTTGGCCTGTAACAGGCCGGGGCCAATGAGAGTGCCTGTGGCGAATGCCTGCAGCAGTTCCTCTTCGGCCGGGGTCAGGCTACGTACCTGCGCGGCGGTTTTGTCGATGATTCGCATGAAGCAGCTCCAAGCTACGAGCCACAAGCTTCAGGCAAAGTCGCGCCGCTTTCAACCAGTCGCTTGGTTGCCTGCGAACAGTTTGGCGGCGCGGGCGCGGATTTCCTCGGGGCTGAGGTCTTCTTTGTGGGTAGAGACGAACCACATGTTGCCGAACGGGTCTTGCAACGTGCCGCTGCGGTCGCCGTAGAACTGGTCCTTTACCTCATGCAACGGGGTGGCCCCGGCGGCAATGGCCTGGGCGTAGACCTTGTCACAGTCCTCCACGTACAAGTGCAGGCCAATGGCGACACCGCTGAGTGACTGGCTGGAGGTCAGGCCGCCCGCCATGTCGCACGGGTCGGCGAGCATCAGCGACGAATCGCCGATCTTCAGCTCGGCGTGCCCTACGCGGCCGTCCGGGCCTTCGAGGCGGAACATTTCGACCGCGCCGAAGGCTTGCTTGTAGAAGTCGATGGCCTTGGCGGCATCCTTGATGCCCAAATACGGGGTAATGCTGTGCTGGCCTTCGGGAATGGGGCGGGCTGCCATGTTCGACACTCCTCTGAAATGAATGCGAAAGGGGCAGGTTGCGCCCCTGTTGCATAAAGTCGGTCAGGCAGCTCGAAAATCGACAGCTCAGGTAGATCGTTTGTCTATAAGCAGGGCCCGTTCAGAAGATGTAATCGGTGGTGAGGAACGTCGACTGCCGATTACGGATGATCTCGCTGATCAGCTCCTTGTTGGCTTCCTGGAAGCGGGTCGCGACCAAGGTGCGTATCGAGAACACACGCAGGGCGTCATGCACCGACAAGGTACCCTCGGCGCTGTTCTTGCGACCATTGAAGGGGTAGGTGTCAGGGCCGCGCTGGCACTGGGCATTGAGGTTGATACGGCCCACCTGGTTGGCAAAGATGTCGACCAGGCTGCCGATGGTCTTGGGGTCGTTGCCGAACAGGCTCAACTGCTGGCCGAAGTCGGAATCGAGCACGTAGTCGATCACCGTCTGCAGGTCGCGGTAGGGCACCACCGGTACCACGGGGCCGAATTGCTCTTCGTGGTACACCCGCATGTCACCGGTTACCGGGTAGAGCAGGGCAGGGTAGAAGAACGAACCGCGACTGTTCCCGCCACCCTCGTTGACCACCCGCGCGCCTTTGGCCGTGGCATCGGCCACCAGGGCGTCGAGGTAATCGACCTTGCCCTGTTCCGGTAGCGGCGTCAGGGCCACATCCGGCTCCCAGGGCATGCCAGGCTTGAGCGCGGCGAGCTTGCGCTGGAACTTGTCGAGAAACGGTTCGACCACGTCTTCATGGACGAACAGGATTTTCAGTGCGGTGCAACGCTGGCCGTTGAACGACAGCGCGCCGGTGACCGCTTCTTCGACCGCATTGTTCAGGTCTACCTGGGGCAGCACGATGCCGGGGTTTTTGGCATCGAGCCCTAGCGCGGCGCGCAGGCGGTGCGGGCGCGGGTGGAGCTTTTTCAGGTCGCTGGCGGCCTTGTGCGTGCCAATGAAGGCGAACACGTCGACCTTGCCGCTGGCCATCAAGGCACTGACCGTTTCGCGGCCGCGGCCATAAATGACGTTGATCACCCCCGGCGGGAAGCTGTCACGGAACGCTTCGAGCAGCGGGCGAATCAACAGCACGCCGAATTTGGCCGGTTTGAACACCACGGTGTTGCCCATGATCAGCGCGGGGATCAACGTGGTGAAGGTTTCATTGAGCGGGTAGTTGTAAGGCCCCATGCACAAGGCCACGCCAAGCGGTGCGCGGCGGATCTGGCCGAGGGTGCCCTGTTCGAGTTCGAAGCGGCTGGAACGGCGGTCGAGGTCTTTCAGGGCGTTGATGGTGTCGACGATATAGTCGCAGGTGCGATCGAACTCCTTCTCGGAGTCCTTGAGGTTTTTGCCGATCTCCCACATCAGCAGCTTTACCACGGCCTGGCGCTGTTCGCGCATGCGCGCAAGGAAGGTTTCGACATGCTGGATGCGTTCGGCGACACGCATGTTCGGCCAGGCGCCGCGGCCTTTGTCATAGGCCTGCACGGCGGCGTCCAGTGCCGTCAGTGCCGTATCAGCATCGAGCAGCGGGGCGCTGCCGAGGATGACCTGTCGCTCGCCGTCACCTTCTTTTAGCCAAACCGGGCTGCGCACGGTGGCCAGCGGGCCGTCCCAGCGCCTCAGTTCGCCATTGACGAGGTAATCGCGTTGCTCCAGGGGTTCACCCAGCTGCCAAGGCGTGGGGACATCCCCGGCAGCAGGGAACAGCGAATCGAGCAGGTGGTCCATGTGTACTGCACCTCACAAGTCTGGGTAGGTGAATCGCTTCAGCTTCGAGGATGCACCCGGCGAAAGAAAAATACCAGTCTGGCTCAATATTGCCCGCAGTGCGCCGATACATAAGCAATCGAGCGCATACGAAGGCCTATGACCCCGTCCAATACCCCACTACCTGATGAACCGCCGCCCACCGGCCAGCTGCGCCGCTTCCTTGGCAGCCTGATGCCGGTGGGCTTCGCCCTGGCCGGGATCGCCCTGTCGGTGCTGCTGGGCCATCTGGACGTGCAGCGCCAGCCTGACGGCCTGATGGCCAGCCCTCTGGTCTCGCCGCTGCTCTGGTTCGCCCTGGCCTGTACGGGCTTGACCAGCCTGTTCCTGGCCCTGATCAACCGCAAGCAACGCCAGCTGCAGCAACGCAATCGAGAACTGCGCAGCTCCCAGGCGCAACTTGAGCGGCTGGCCCACTACGACACCATCACCGGCTTGCCCAACCGCGTGTTGTTCCAGCAGCAACTGGCCGATGCCATTCTCAAGGGCGATGGTCTGGCTGTGTTGATGCTGGACATCGATGGCTTCAAGCAGGTGAACGACAGCCTCGGCCATGCCATGGGCGACCTGTTGCTGCAGCAAGCCACCGCGCGTTTTTTGCAGGAGCTGGACGCGCCTGACCGGGTGTGCCGCCTTGGCGGCGACGAGTTCGTTTTCATGTTGCGCGGCACCCAGGGCCAGGTGAGCCACCAGGTGGCTCACCTGCTGCGCTGCCTGCAACGCCCGTTCGATCTCAATGGCAGTACCGCACTGGTGACCGGCAGTATCGGCCTGGCCAGGTGCCCCCAGCACGGTGAGGATGTCGGCAGCCTGCTGCGTCACGCCGATACGGCGATGTATGCAGCCAAGGAAAGCGGGCGCAACGCCTGGCGCCCCTACCACACCGACATGACTGCCCGCCTGCAGCAGCGCCTGGAGCTTGAGCGCAACCTGCGCCGTGCCTTGCAGGCGAACGAGTTCGAGCTGTGGTATCAACCCAAGGTCGACCTGTTCAGCGGCTGCCTGCAGGGTGTCGAAGCATTGCTGCGCTGGCGGGACCCTGTTCATGGCCTGGTGTCACCGGCCGAGTTCATCCCGCTGGCAGAGCGCACGGGCCTGATCATTCCGCTGGGTGAGCGCGTGTTGGCGCTGGCTTGCGCGCAGATGGCCGCCTGGCGCGACGAGGACCGCGTACCCGGGCCAATGGCGATCAACGTGGCGGCGCTGCAGATCGAACGCAGCGACTATGTCTCCAGCCTGGCCCAGGCGCTGGAGTGTCACGGCCTGGCGCCGAGCCTGCTGGAAGTGGAAATCACCGAAAGTCTGCTGATGGAAAGCCAGCAACAGGCCTGTGAGGTACTGGCCCAATTACAGGCCATGGGCGTGACCACGGCGGTGGACGACTTCGGCACGGGTTATTCGTCACTGGCTTATTTGCGAGCGCTGCCGATCGATCACCTGAAGATCGACCGTGCGTTCATCAAAGACCTGCCGGACGATGACGATGCAGTGGCCGTGGCCCGGGCCATCATCGACCTGGGCCATGCGTTGGGCTTCCGGATCACTGCCGAGGGCATTGAAACCCAGGAACAGTATGACTTCTTGCGCAACGCCGGTTGCGACCAGGGGCAGGGCTATCTGCTGGCCCGGCCAATGCCGGCGGCGGACCTTGCGCGCTGGCTGGCGACCCGTGCCGAGCGGGGCCGCCAGGGCAGTGCCTGAAGCGGCTCAGAGATCCAGCAGCAAGGCCGCCGGCGAGTCTAGCGCCAGATCGCGAAAAGCGGGGTCTGCATCCATGCGTTCGAGGCAGCGCCACAGTGCCTCCAGGCCTGCATCGAAGTCATCGAAATCGGTGATGTCCTCGATCAGCTGGCGCAGCTCTCGCCGGTAGTGCAACGGCACGCGCGACCACAAGCGCAGTCGCTGTGCGCTGGCATTGGCCAACAGCGTCTGGTAGTCGATATCGGATACCAGAAGGTCAGCTCCATGAAGCTGGAAGTAATCCTCAATCTGCTCGCGAATGGGCAGCCCTAGCGCCGGGCTTTCCAGGGCCAAGGCATTGGCGTTGGCCGCGGGCAGGGTGAACCCCTGTGGAAGACGCTGGAACTGGTTCTCGGACAGGTCGATGATCAGCACCGACTCCAGTCGTTGAAGGCCTTGGGGGAGTTCGGTCAAGCCGCAGTTGACCATGAACACCGAGCCGAGCCCTGGAAGGTTCTGCAGGTTCGGCGCGTGGAGCAACGGGTTCTCGGAGAGATCCAGCACCCTCAACCCGTCCAGTCGCTCCAGTGCTGCCTGTGAGCGTGCGTCCCAGCTGATGCGGTTATGTTCAAGGTCAAGCCATTGCAGGTTGCCAGGTACCCGAACCTCTGGAACCGCGGCGAAGCGACAACGGCTCAAGGTCAGGCGCTGCAGTTCGGGCAGGCACTGCAGCCATTGTGCGGGCAACTCGCTCAGTGCGCTGTTACCGCTGAGGTCAAGGTCCGCGACGTGGCTAAAACCTGCTGGCAACGTGAGGGTCGCCAAGTCGCTGTTTTCCAGTTCGAAGTTTTTCAGGTCCAGGGAGTGGATGCGTTGGCCGGTGGACAGCACACGTATCGAATTTTGCTGCCAGGCGTTGAGAATCCTGCGCACGGCGGGCTGGCGGCGGGGAACGGCCGTTGCCCATCGATCGAGGTCGGTGCGCAACTGTCTCAAGGTGTCTTCACGAATGCGCAATTCTGTCTCTGCAGAGCGCATCGTGTTACGCCAGTCTACCTGTAAGCGCTCGGCCTGCTCTTGGGTGATGCTGGGGTAGAGCCTGCGCAAGCGCGCCGGCACGCTTTGGTTGAAGAACGGCGAGGCGGGTGCCAGTGGAGTGACAGGTGCGCCACCGCGCAACCTGTGACGCGGGGTAGGGCGCTTGGCCTGTGGCCCCCAGAGGCGCATCGGCCACTTGCGCCGCTCGGCAGCGGCCAGGCGCTGCGTGCGCTCGCCCAGCGCGCCAGCACTGCCCCACGCGCGCTTGAGGTTTGGTGGCGCTGCGGCGTACAGCGCCTGGTACGCATCGGCATGCACTGGCCTGGCAACCGGGCGTTCGTCATTGAAGACCTCGTAGCCTTGACCCGACCTGAGCAACAGGCAACGCTCGCTGGCCTGTTCGTCGCCGATGGCCGCCAGCACGGTGCCCTCTGGCGTGGCCTCGCGGATCTCAACGCGCAAGTGCTGTGGCCAGCCGGAGTACCGTTGCATGCAGGCGAGCAGCAAGCGTTCGCTGTCGCGGTTGGCCAGGCGCGGGTGATACAGGCCTTCCAGGGCACGGACCAATGGCAGATCCCGGGTGATCTGTTCGGCTTCCATGTGCAGCCAGGCCGGTAACGTTCCTTGCGCTTGCCAATTGGCCAACGCCTCCGGTGAGAGCCGAGCCAGCAGACGCCTGGCAAGCGGTGGGGTCAATGGCGCGTAGGTATCGCACATCCGCTGCTCGGCGGCGCTTGCCGTACGGCCGTAAATACGCGTCAGTGCTGCGCCGTCCAGCTCGGGCATTTGCTTCGCCAGCGTAAAACGCTCCAGCGTATCGGCAAGCAGTGCAGGGGTGGCTTCACCGGCCAGGTGTACTGCCTGCAAACGTGCCCGGTCCACACCACTGATGACCATGGCCTGTTGCAGTTGCGCATCGTCCAGTGCATCCACAGGCAAGCCCAGGCGGCGCACGCACTGGCTGTCGGCCCAGTCCTGAGGTGCCTCGTGTTCCGCGCGCCAGGCGCCTTCGCCGTTGTGTTCCAGCAGCGGCCGGTAGGCCTCGTGGTCACTGGGGTGGACGATCCTCCAGCGTTGGTCGGTGCCGTCCAGGGCAATTTCATAGTGGTGGCCATCCAGGCGGATGAATTGTCTGCCCTGGTGGGTTCGCAACCCTTGCGGGTTGGCTTCAAGTTCTGCAGGTAACTGCACGTTGCTCGCATAGCCCTTCAGGTCTGCACGCCAGAGCCGTCGGCTGCCGTCCCGCAGTTTCACCGGTTCAAGGCTTTCCATCAGCGCGCTGTTGAACAGCCTGGGCAGCACCTTGCCTGCTGCATGCAAACCGCCGATCGCAGCAAGGTTCAGGCCTACCGCCTCAATGTGCTGCAAGGCCAGGTGGCGGTCGCCTATGCTCCAAGCCTGGTAACCGTCGATCACCTCCCCAAGCAACTGGCAGGCGATTACCCCTGTCAACAGGGTGCCAACCCCGGGTATGAAGAAACCTGCAACCATCAGTGCGTCCAGCCCCATGCTTTGCCACTGGGCGATGCGCCGTTGGTGCGCTTGCCTGTCGACCTCTGCGGTAGGCACTGCCACGGCTGCGGCCTCGGCCTTCAGGCGTGCCACATGATCGCCATAGAGGAAAGCCAGCAGTGGCGCCTCGATGGGGGCAAGGGCCAGGTGCAGGTCGGCGCCCTCGCGCATCGACCACCGTTGATCTGCGGGGCTGTTACCTGCGGCGTCGAGGTTCTGGTGCAACAGGTCGAGGAAACGATAGCACTGCAACGATGAGACGTATCGCTGGAAACCCCGTCGGTAATCCGCTTGCAGCAAGTGGGTGGCGAGATGTGCATGCACGCCGGCAAGGCCGGGAAACTGCAGCAGGCGCTGCTCATCACCGGGCAGGTACATCAACAAACCCGCCGTGCCGGCGTCGATGATCAGCACTTCGTGCAGTGCGATGCCGAACAGCGATGGCTGCCAGCAGCGTACGGGGGCCTGTGCCAGCAGTTGGTCAATGACATCACGGCCGGCGCCGGTAATGGTGTGGCGCAGCAAGGCCATGTCGGCGGCAAGGCGCAGGCGGTCACGCAGGGTCGTCATGAAGGCCGCGCGTACCGGGCGTGAGGGCGTTTCGAAGATCGCCTGCAGGTGTTCCTGATAACGCTGCCCAATGTCCAGGTCCCGACAACTGCGGGCGAAGCCGCTGGGAGCAAGCGGCAGCGGGTTGATACGGTATGACTCGGACGGCAGGTCGATATCGACCAGCGTTTCGCTGTCGCCCAACGTGGTCTGGCCGACGACCGTGGTGGCTTCGAACTGCGCATCACCGGCCAGTACCAGGGCGCTGTCGTGGCTGAACGTGGGCTGCTCTTCGAAGTTGTGCAGGGCGGCTTCGAGCAGGCTGGTCGCTTTGTGGCCGGTGACGTAGGTGCCGAAACTGAACCTGTGTTGAATATGGATGAGCTGGGTACTGCGCAGCGGCACCGACAGTTGGTGCTCGGCCTTCAGTCGTTGCTCGAGCAAGGCTTCGGCGAATTCAGCAACGTTCTGCAGGCCCGCCATGGCGCGCGCCAGTTGGTACTGCGAGTCGTCCAGGCGGCGCTGGCTGGCAAGCACTGCTTCGCGCAGATCGGGTGCAGCATTGGCGAACCATGGCGCTTGACCCTCCAGGCCTTGCTCGGGCTGCACGCTCTCGCGCAAGCGCCGCCAGTGCTCAGGTTGCATCGTTCTGGCCCAGGCCGGTAGCTGTTCCTGGATCAGTTGCTGATGAGGGTTTTGAAGGGCGAAATCAGTCATCGTCGGTACCTGCATGAGAGAAAGAGCCGATAGCAGGCGCCGTTTGCATCGTAGCGGTGAGGTAGTTAATTACCCATTGCAACAATCAATGACCCAACGCGTACAGGAAAGAAAATTGACGTCATGAAATGAAGGCAGGCGATTGCAAAACGCCGCTTGCTAATACGCGAGCTTGCATCTTAAATTGTTACTGAATGTTAGGCCGGCAAGGGGCAATGTTGTCGGATTATCAGTCGCTTACGTCATTGTCTCGAGCAATAACCCGCTTCTCTTCCGATAAGGCCGTTTGAATTCAAAGGACGTCGAAGAAGAAATGAA
Organism: Pseudomonas sp. BNK-15; assembly: GCF_047456105.1. Classification (NCBI taxonomy): domain Bacteria; kingdom Pseudomonadati; phylum Pseudomonadota; class Gammaproteobacteria; order Pseudomonadales; family Pseudomonadaceae; genus Pseudomonas; species Pseudomonas sp. BNK-15. Next base: position 5,112,602 of record NZ_CP179898.1, on the reverse strand, counting down.
AGCGCACATGATGGCCATAGCTCGAAAACTCATCTCACCTTCGCTGCGTTACGAGATCAGAACCGTATCAAACGTGTTACGCGACATGCTTGGGCGGGCGTGCTTCTGGCATTGGGAGGTCGCCCGGTTCAGGCTGCAGCAGCAAAGCCCCTACGAAATTCTCTACATCGGCAGGAAGCAACAGCGCGAAATGGCCAAGCTGTTGATAGGCGGCAAAGCGCAACAGCAGGCACCAGCACCCGAGGGCCCGGCGGGCAGCGTGCCCAGCCGCGTAGTAGTCAGTGAGTTACCCACCCTCGGGGCACTGTCCGTACCGCACTACCTGAGTGCCGTCGTACCGCTTGGGCGCTCGCTGGACGATATCACCGCGCGCTATGACAGTGAGTTGCGCCGCAGTATCCGCAAGAACCGACCGCTGTACCAGATGAGGCAAACGCTCTCGGATGACGAAATTGCCATGGCCGACCGTGACCTGCTTCGGCCTTATGCCAGCGCACGGCAAGGCATTCATGCGGCACAGTTTCCCACCGAGGAGGTGTTTCGTTTGGCCAAGGGGGTAGGCCGCCTGGACTTGATCACCTTGGATGGCGAGGTGGTGGCCTGTCACCTGGGTTGTGAGATAACCCGGGCTGGCAAGCGCTACTGGAGCACCTTGCGTTTCGGTTACTGCGAAGCCGTGTTTTCCGATGCCAAGAAACTGCGTGAGGTCAACTCCATCACCACCTACCTGGCGTTGGAGTGGGCCTTGGCCAATGGCTACGACTATTACGACATCGGTCTTTGTCTGGCGCGCCCGGATGACGGGTTACTGAAGTGGAAGCGGCGGCGCGGGGGTGATATCGACTCGCTGGGCAACCACGCCTACATGTTCATCCGTCTACCCAAGACGGGAGTGGCCCAGTTTCTTTGGGACACGCCGCTGTTTGCGGTCGAGGGCAACAAGTTGACGCTGCACCTGGGTTTACCGGAAGGGTCCAGTGATGAAGCGCTTGCAAGCCGCTACCACGAAATGGTGTTTGGCGGCCTGCACAAGATATACCTCTATGGCAATAGAAGTTCGGGTGAGTTGTTTTTCGAGAACTTGCGCGAACGGTATGCCAACTTGAAATCACCGCCCACGATGGAAAGGGTGTTGTCCAACTAACTTAGCGTCAGGGCCGGCCTGGATAAGGACGTCGCTTGCGAGCTTTTTGGCGTTCTTATCATAGGGGGCTTGCCATGGGTAGTAATATTTCTGAGTTCAATTCAACGCTAATTACCAGCGAAACTGTCTGGACACTGGCCGCCTACAAACACATGGCCAGAAAGCGGCTTGCCCGTAAAGCCGATATCGACATAAAAAGTCGGGCGGTTAAAACCTGGGACATCGCGCCCGGCGAAACCACCGTCTCTCCACCGGCGTATTTCTTGCCCAACCAGCTGGAACGCGTGACCGGTTGGGAGGCCAAGCGTTTTTTCCCCCATGTTCACCCCGCGCTCACCATGGAAGGCGGTATCCGTGCGCAGCAAGGCCCGACGCGCGGCTACCTGCTAAAGGATGTCTGGCTGATTGACGGGGCGTTATACAAAGACGACGCCAGCCATTGGCTGTCGTTGAAGCCCAGCACTTTCCCGCGGGTAACGGTGGACTACGAGATAGAGCGGGGTGCTGTGTATTGCACGCAAAACGGCAACACTTGGTTTGGTACCTGGTTGATGGAAGATTGCCCGACCTACGCACTGGCCTGCAACGAGGGCATCCCTGTTACCACGGCACCATCGGCCAGGTTTCCATTGTTTACCCAGGCCCCCGGCTATGAGGCGTGGCTGGACATGCAACCCTTGCGCTTGCGCAGCGCATTTTTCAAGGAGCTGGTGCTGTTCGACGACGTGAGCAACAACCGCAGCCGGCATCAGCGCTACCGTGCCATGGGCGACAAGTTGCTGTCGCATGTGGACCCTGTAACGCACCCTGGCGTGTTCATTCTGCGCGGCTGTGAAGGCCAATTGCGCTTGATGCGCAACGAACTTGAGGTCGCCGAACACTTGCGCAAGTACCGTGGCTTTCGCGTGATCGACCCACTCAGGTGCGATGTGCCGACCATCGTCGCGGCATGCGCGGGGGCCAGGACGGTGATTGGCGTGGAAGGCAGCCAGCTGGTTCACGGCGTCAATGTGCTGCGTTCAGGCGGCTCGCTGCTGGCGCTGCAGCCGCCTAACCGCTTCGTCAGCTACTACAAGTACCTGACGGACCGTGACCATCAGCATTTTGGCTTCGTCGTCGGCACGCCGCAGGGTGATGGCTTCACGATCGATATTGATGAGGTCGAACGTACCCTCGATCTTTTTCCGTCATAAGCGTGACGCTAAGCGCAATGATTCTCACTGTTTCTCGCCTATGAAACACATCGTTCAAGTCGTGCCCCGGTTCGACTACCCGCATGCTGGCCAGGGTGGGGCGCTGATGACAGTTTATTTTTTATGGCATATCAATGAGTTGCTAGAAGCACGAGCGGGTGAAAAGTGCCTGCATCTTCTGCATGTCGATAATTTGACGAGTCGAGGGGCAGTCGATTGAGATTTATTATGGTGTCGGAACGTTGACGTAATGGCATCGTGCCCATAAGCTCCAATCAACAGCGATTCATTCCTCCGCCAAAAACCCATAATAAATTTTCCTCTTCGTAGGAGGGGACCATGCGCTCAACACTGTTCATCAAATCCATCTTTCTGTTGGTGTTATTGAGTGGTGCGGCACGGGCGGCTGATTCTTATATGAGCCAGGCAAATATTGTTCCCTTGGCAACGGCAGGCTGGGTGTTTGCGTTTGCGGTGATCGGCTTTGTCGCAGTTGCCAACAGAAAGAAAATTTGAGGACGCTGTTGTTACCATTACGATCAACTAAACCGTACTGCCAGTGAATTGACGCTAAATAATGGATGTTTGCGTCGAAGACGGGATTAGCCGCTTGTCAATTTTACAGCTGTTGCTATATTCCAGTAGCTGACGCCCCAGACGCAAATTGGCAGTGGCAGGCGAAGCGGCATTGCGGTAAAGGGCCTCCTGGATGCTTGAGGCCGTCGCAGCGCTGTAACGGCTGCGAAGTGGAGCGAGAGGTTTAGTGTCGTTCTCATTCAGTGCTCTTGAACCTGGGCCGCAAGGCCGGAGGGATCCCTCATGGCGCGTTTGCTGATTTCCATCTTTTGCGTATTCGTGACTTGGTCCGGCACCAGCGTGGCCGATCAAGGCAACCCGGCGTACCTGCTCAGCCCCGGTGACAGGGTGCTGATTTCGGTCTGGCAAGAGGACACCCTTCGCCAGGAAACCGTCGTACTACCCGATGGCAGCATCACCTTCCCCCTGGCAGGCCGAATCGATGTGGCCGGGCTGGACGTCACAGCGGTTGCCGACAAGGTCACTGCCGGCCTCAAACCCTACCTGGCAGATCCTAATGTAAGCGTCGTTGTCACGGGTACGGCGGGCAACCTTGTGTATGTGCAAGGCAAGGTCATCAAGCCAGGCCCGGTGCCCATGGCAGGCCCTACGGCGGTGCTTCAGGCGCTGAGCATGTCGGGTGGAATGGACAAATTCGCCGACGAAAGTGCCATCAAGGTCATCCGCGGCAGCGGCCCTTCACAAAAGGTATTGCCGGTGCGCTACAAGGATCTGGTTTCCGGGCGCGACATGTCCACCAACTTCCAACTTCAGGCTGGCGATACGCTGGTCGTACCTTGACCCTACCAATATATAAGAATCTCTAGTGCCTATTTTCCGACCAACGAATATTGCGACGGCAATCATGATGTTGCCGTTGTCTGGGGTGGTTCACGCCGCCATTTGGCAGTCTTCAGTCGTGGTGCCCACGTCTGTCGAGTACGACAGCAACCCATTGCTCCTGACGTCCGAGGAGAAAGGTGTGACGCGTACCATCATTGCGCCCGACTACAGCCTGATCGGTCAGTTCGACCGCGACCAGTTGCGCCTGGGCCTGGGTGTCAACGTGCTGCGCTCATCCGACCGGTCGATCGTCGATGACCGTGAAGACCCCAAAGTGAGCCTGGGGTGGCAGCGCGAGACCGAGACCGGTGGCTTTGGTTTGCTGGCGCGCTATGAGGAGAGTTCCACACTGTCCGGTGCTGTGCAGGACACCGGCGTGGTCACCACCGACGGCACGCAGGAGATGTCCACGCTCGAGGCCAACTGGAGCAGCGCGGTGACCGAGCGCAGCACGCTGGCCAACGTCCTTACCTATTCGCATGCCCGTTATGACATCAGTTCGCTGACCGGTTACGACGAGCTGTACAACACATCGACATGGACCTACGCCTGGAGCGAGCGCACCGACATCATCACCGGTTTTGACGCCAGGCGTTATGAACCGCAGGACGATACCACCGCGGTGTCCTCCAACAGCTACAGCCCGAATATCGGTGTCAGGCACCGGTTTTCCGAACGGTTTGAAGGCGAGATGCATATCGGCGTGAACAAGACCACGGGTTCTGGCGGCGGGCGCCGCGGTGAAGGTGGCATGTCGCTGTTCTACCGGGGCGATCGTGCCGATGCCACCTTCAGCGCCGAGCGCAGCACCGTTGCCAACGCCGAGGGCGGCTTTGCCGAACTCGACATGGTACGCGGCAGTTGGAGCTACCTGGTCACCGAGGTCGACCGCGTGGGCGTCGATGCGTCCTGGCAGGACAGCAAAGGGGTCTCGCCAAACACGTTACAAACGTATGGCATCTGGGCAAGCCGCGCATTTTCACCGGCCTGGGACCTGCGTTTCTCGTTGATGTACAAGCAGCGCCAGCAAGACGGCTTGCCCGATGCTGACGCGACCATTGCCGGATTGACGCTGACGTACAGATATCCCGACATCTGACTCTCGCACGGGTGGCCACCATGAAAACGGACTACGAGCTTTCCCTTAAAGATTACATCGCCATCATCAAGGACCGCGCCTTGTTGCTGGGGGTGAGCATCGTGGTCGTGATTGCGGCAACCGTCGGGGTCGCCGTCTCGGTGCCGCCCCTTTATCAGTCGACCGGCACCATCCTGGTGGAGTCGCAACAGATTTCGCCAGAGCTGGTCTCGGCCAACAACAACAGTTTTGCCGATGAGCGCATCGAGGTCATTCGTCAGCGCGTCATGACCCGCGAGAACCTGCTGAAGATCATCGACAAGTACAACCTGTTCGCCGACAAGGGCAGGCGGTTCAGTGAGACCGACAAGATCGAGCAGATGCGCAGTGCAATCGTCGTGGCCACGCTCAGTACCTACGTCAAAGGGCGTGGCGAGGCGACGGTCGCGTTCACGGTTTCCTATGAGGACAAGCGCGCTGAAGTTGCCAAGGAAGTGGCCGACGAACTGGTGACGCTGTTTCTCAACGAAAACATGAAACAGCGCACCGAGCGCGCAACCGAGACCACCGAATTCCTTACCCAGGAGGCGAACAAGCTGGGCGCCGAGCTGGCTGCGCTCGAGAACAAGCTGGCGGATTTCAAGCAGGCGCACGCCAATGCCTTGCCTGAGAACCAGCAGTTGCGCATGAGCATGTTGTCGCGTTCGGAGTTGGAGTTCCGCGAGGTCGATCGCGACTACAAGGCCGCCCAGGAAGAGCTGCGTTACCTCGAACTGGAGCTGGCGGCCGCCAATGCGGGGGTGCCCGCGCAGGCGGCTGGCGGCAGGCCTGCCTCGGCGGACCAACCACAGGACCTGGCCAGCCTCAAGGCCGAGTATGCCCGGCTGTTGACCAAATACACCCCGGCGCACCCCGATGTGGTGGCCGTCAAGCGCAAGATCGACTTGCTCAAGGCCTCGGGCGAGAAGGGCATCGCCGCTGCGGCGGCCATGAACCTCGATGCGGCCAGGGTACGTACCAAAATGGCGGCTACGCAGTCGCGCATCGCATCGCTTGCTGAACAGAAACGTCAGCTGACGGCCAAAATGGAAGGCTATGAGGCCGATATCCTCGAAGCTCCGCAAGTGGAGCGCGGCCTGGTAACACTGATGCGTGACCATGACAACGCACGCAAGAAGTATGAAGAAATCCGCGACAAGGAAATGGGCGCGAAGATCACCGAAAGTCTGGAGCAGGAAAACAAGGCTGAGCGCTTCGTGTTGCTGGAGCCACCCTTGATGCCGGAAAAACCGGTCAAGCCCAACCGCAAGAAAATTGTCGCCCTTGGCCTGGTGTTGGCGCCGGCAGTGGGCGGCGCGCTGGTGATGCTGCTGGAAATGCTGAACCAGCGTATACGGGGTGTCGGTGCGCTGGAAAGCGTGCTGGGCAAGCGGGTGCTGGTGGCCGTGCCGTACATTTCCACGCAGGCCGATGTGGCCAGGCGCCGCAAGTGGCGGGTGCTGCTGGTCATCGGCGGCTTGTTACTGGTTGCTATGCTGATGGTGGTCGTCCATGTGTTCTACATGCCACTGGACCTCTTGCTGTTTAAAGCTATGGCTCGGTTTGAATAGGGAAGCGCAGCGATGGACAGAATTACGCCGGCTATCGGAAAGAACATTCATCAGGTTTCTCCCACTCCCGCTGAAACGCCAAAGGCGGCGCCTGTGTCGGAGCAGCCCGAAGCCTTGGGGCAATTCGATTACGTGCAGACCAAGGTGGTGCCGCTGCGTGCGGAGCATCTGGAACGCAACCGGATCGTCTCCTACAACAAGAACTCGAACATGAGCGGGGCCATCGACCTGCTGCGCACGCAAGTGCTGCAGGCCATGGAAGAAAACGGCTGGCGGACTTTGGCGATCACCTCGCCGACACCCGAGGCGGGCAAGACAGTGCTGGCGGTCAACCTGGCCATGAGCATCGCCCACCACACCACCAAGACCGCGCTGCTGGTCGACTTCGACCTGCGTCGGCCAAGGGTTGGCAGCAGCCTTGGCCTGCCCATGGACAAAGCGCTGAACGAGCTGCTCAAAGGCGAGGCCTGGCTGGAAGAGGTACTGGTCAACCCGACCTTGCCGCGGTTCGTGGTGCTGCCCACGCGTGAACCGATACCGATGTCTACCGAGATGTTGTCATCGCCCAAGGTCAACAGCCTGATCAGCGACCTGCGCGACCGCTACGACTCGCGTATCTGCATTTTCGATCTGCCACCGCTGTTGAGTTCCGACGATGCATTGACCGTCTTGCCGAAGTTCGACTGTGTGCTGCTGGTAGTGGCCAACGGGGTGAACAGCAAGAAGGATATCGAAGACTGCCTGCATCATCTGGCGACGGCGAATTTGATCGGGGCGGTATTGAACAAGGCGGATGAGCAACCGCGGCCTTACTACTGAGCCTTTGATTGCTGATGCAAGGAGCTGGCTAGCCATGCTTGCTCCTTGCTTGCTATTGCGCTCACGTCATTGCCAGGGGTACTGAAGCTCCCAGTCCCAGGCGTGCCGCACAATCTGCTCCAGTGAATCGAACCGTGGCTGCCATCCCAGCACCTCCCTGGCCCGGGCAGCATCGGCAACCAGCCTGGCCGGGTCGCCATCGCGCCGCTCTGCCTCGACCACGTTGATCTGCCGCCCGGTCACGACCCGGGCGGTATCGATCACTTGCTGCACCGAAAACCCAAGGCCATTGCCCAGGTTGAACGCCGTACTTGCGCCGCCGGCCAACAGGTAGTCCACCGCCAGCGCGTGTGCCGACGCCAGGTCGGCCACATGCACATAATCACGAATGCAGCTGCCGTCGGGTGTGTCGTAATCATGGCCGAACACGGTGATCGCCTCGCGCCGGCCAGAGGCGGCCTGCAGGATCAACGGGATCAGGTGGGTTTCCGGTTCGTGGCATTCACCCAGCGAACCTTCCGGGTCGGCGCCCGCGGCATTGAAGTAACGCAGGCACACCGACCGCAATCCGTAGGCACGGTCGAAGTCCTGGAGGATCTGCTCCACCATCCACTTGCTGCGCCCGTAGGGATTGATCGGCGCCTTGGGGTGCTGCTCATCGATGGGGATGTACTGTGGGTCGCCGTAAACGGCTGCTGTAGAGGAGAAGACCAAGTGCCTGATCCCGGCTCGCACCATGGCATCGAGCAGGGTCAGCGTGGCGGCGACGTTGTTCTGGTAGTACTTGCACGGGGCGGTGACCGATTCTGCCACCTGGATGAACGAGGCAAAATGGAAAACGGCGTCGAAGTGGCAGTCGTCGAACAGCGCATCTAGCGAGAGCGCATCAGCGATATCCAGCTCGACCCATTCGATATCAGGGCCAGTGGCCACGGTATCCGCTACCACCACTTCGTGCCCTGCGGCCAACAGGTGCTTGACCATGTGTGAGCCGATATAGCCTGAACCCCCGACAACCAAGTACTTCATCCAATCCTCCTGGAACAGAAGCAGCGTCGAATGCCTGGAATACAGGTCTGAATTGACTCTAGATGGCGATATGCCCTATTTCAAGAAAAGCCAGTTGGCCATGCTGCGCCCGTCGAAACGGATAAGGTAGCGCCCCTCTTCGTAGCTCGACGCCAGCACCTGCTCCTGCCCATCGGCCGTGCGGCCGTAGAGTTTCAAGCCTGCTGGCGCCTTGACGCTCAGGGTGCCTTCGAGCGGCTCGACGTGAAACGGAGTCATGTCGTCGGGGCGGGGCACAGCACGGGTACCCAGTGAAATCAGCAGGCTACGCGACTGGTTGAGCGGCTTGGTATCGAGGCTTTGTACCACCACGCTGGCATACGCGGTTTTCAGCTGCAGCTGGATGTCGCCAAGGTCCATTGCCTGGCCGCCCAGCCAGCCAGTCGCGGCCTGGGTCGAGGGCGTGTCAATGGTGTAGACGCCCTGTTGCCAGTTGCGCCGCAGTTGCCCGGTATCGGTGACCGACTCGCTGGCGTTGGCATCGAGCAGTGAGTGGTCTGGGTCACGCAGCACCTGCGCATCGGCCGGGATGGCACTGGCCTGAAGCCATGGCAGTTGCGCCGTCTGGGGCATGGCGATCTGCAGCTGGCCCCTTTCCATGGCGGTGCGCAGCAGCACCGAGGTATTGGGTGTGATCGGCCTGTTGAACAAGGTGTCTGGAGTGGGTGCGAAGACGTAACGGGTTTTCGCCAGCTGCACGTCCTCGCGGCGGTAGAGCAGGGCGGCGGCGGGCAGGGTGGCCATCAGCGCCGGGTCGTTGTAGGCATTCCAGTTGTCTGCGCGGCGCCACTGGCTGAAGAAGCCCTGCTGGCTGTAAGCGTATTGCATGATTGCGTCCCAGCCCTGGTGGCTGGCCGTCGCTGCCACGTACAGCGGCAATGAGTGGCGGTCAGGCAGCGGGAAGGGTTCGGCGTTCCACTCGGTGACCGTCATCGGCAGCCCCACCACCTGAGCGGCGCCGAGCCAGTCGATCATGCCGTCGCTGGTCAACGGGTTCTTCTCCAGCTGCCCGATGCCGCCATAGCTGTGGGCATCGATGACGTCACCCGTGGTCAGCGACGGCAGCGAGGACAAGCCGTTGCCGCCCCAGGTGCTGGTGGTGGAGATGGGTACCTTGACCCCGATGTTGCGCAGGTCCTTGATCATGTCAGCGAAAACGCGGTGCTCCAGGTCGTTGAGGAACAGCTTGGAGGGGCCGTGCTCCCAGGCACGCCAGGTCTTGTCCGCCGGCAGGTCCTGGCGGGCGGCGAAGGCCTTGGCTTCGTCCATGTATAGCCGGCTGTGGCGGGGCACACCCTTGTCCGGCAATAGCGCGTTGCCAAAGTGCTGGGTGATGTCGTTTTCGTTGGTGAGCAAAATGGCCGCGATTGCCGGGTCGTCCTTGTAGGCAAGCCCTGTATAGCGGTTGACGTGGGTCATGTAGCGTTCAGCGAAGCGCTTCATGGCCTGGGCAATGGTGACATTGACGTAGGCATAGCCCTTTACAGCGGCAACGCCTTGCTCCTTGGGCAGTTCATCGAAGGCGTAAATGTTGTCGTTGGCGGTCAGGATGCGTGACACGTTCATGTCGAGCCAGACATACACGCCCTCGTCCTTGAGGCATTTGATCCACCAGTCGATCTTCCTCAGCGCTTCGGCGTCGAGTTGCTCGGTGTTCTTGAGCTGGGTGAGATCGCCGAAGATGTTCGGGCTCACCCACGGGGAGTCGTGGTGGTGCAGCCTTACCAGGTTGAAGCCCAGTGCCGATAGACGCTTGGCCTGCGCTTTGATTTCCTCGTCAGGCGTTTTGAACAGCGCATAAGCCGACAGGTTGGTGCCCCAGAAGCGCGCCGGGGTGTTGTCGGCAAACACCAGTTGTTCACCGGATGCTTTGACGAAACCACGTTTGCCGGCTGGTATTTCCCCCGCGTTGAGGAACGACAGGTCCACAGGTGACGTGCGCCAGTCCAACTGGTCATCCGGCCATTGCGTGGGGTCGGCCAGGCCGAAGCGTTCGCTGGGCGTGGGCCCTATGGCGATATCCCCGGCAACGGTCAGCACCGCCTTGATCTGTTGGCGGCCAGGCAGAATCGGGTCGGTGTAGAAGAAGGTTCGCACCTGGCTGGTATCGCCCCGCTCGAAATAGACCTTGGCCAACGGGGGATCGAAGCGCATTTGCACACGTGGCCCGCCGCTGTTCTTGCCCCAGGCCCAACCGCGGTTGCCGGGCAACAGCACCGGGTCGCCCATTTCCCCGGCGATCAGCGCCGGGTCGAAGCGCCAGACGATGCCGCCGCCCATCACATCGGCCTGCTTGCTCTGTGCCTGCAGGTCGAAGTGCCAGGTCAGGGTTTGCCCCTGGTCCTTCTGGATATCGGCTTTCAGGTCGAAATCAAGGTCCTTGTTTCGCCCCGTCAAGGTGTAGCGGTAAGGCCCCTGAACCTTGAGTGTCGGGTAGAAGCCCGTCCAGCTCCAGTCTTCACCCCAGAAGTCGAAGCTTGAGGCAAAGGCAGGGCCGCCTCCGCGCGTCAGGTTGGGCAGGCCGTTCTGTTCGTCGACGCTGACGACCCACTCCGAGGCCATGCCGGCCAGCGGCAGCATCAGCAGGCCAACCAGTGCCGTTGCCCGGGTCAAGGGGCAGAATGAAGTGTCGGTCATTGAACTACCTCGGTTGCAGGCTGGCGTTGGCAGGGTGTTCGGCATCGGCGAAAGCGTGCCTGCGGACCATCTGGATGTAGGCGATGCCGAGCCCGGCAATCGACCAGTACACCACCGGGATTACCGTGATGCTGCTTACCGTGAAAATGGTCACCAGGATGCCCAGCAAGGTCGCCATCAGCACCCTGCCGAGCTGGCGGTAAGGGTCACTCTTGTCGGGGAAGGTACGCATGCTCTTGTTGATGCCCATCAGGACGCAGGCGAAGAACCCCACGAACAGCGCCAGCCCTACCAGGCCGATCCTAAGCGCCAGGCCGATGTAGGTGTTGACGATGTCGATGATGCCCTCGCCCTGGATCATCGATTGCATTTCCGGCGTGTTGCGGAAATCGAACGATCCGAACAACGGGTAGCGCTGAATGACGATCCACGAATTGTCGAGCAGTCGCTCGCGGTAGGTTATGTTCTCATTGTCCACGCTGCCGATGAACGGCAGCAGGTCGAGGATCTTTTCGCCGCCGGGCACGATGGTCAGCAGCGGAATGCTCAGCACCCCTGCCAGTGCCAGCAGGGACAGGCGCGTGACTGCACGCTTGCCCATGGCGATGAACACGACAATCATCACCACCGCGCCCACCCAGGGGCCCCGTGACAGTGGCACAAACAGGCCGGCGGCCAGCAGCAAGGCCCCAAGGTTGCGCTGCAGCTGGCTGCGCACGAAGCCCTGCACGAACAGGAACAGACCAATCGCAACCGTGATCACATAGCCCAGGGCAATGGCCTGGCCGGCGGTGACGCTGGCGCGCAACGAACCGCCCCGGCTCAGGTAGCCTTTCATGCTCCACTCCACACCCAGGGCGTCGAGCAACGCGTTGTACAGCAGCCAGTGGCGCGCGTACTCAGCGACGGCCAGCAGCGACAAGACCAAAGCGGCAATGACGAAGGCCAGCATCGCGTCCTTGAAGTCGCTCAGCTCCCTCAACCCGCGGCTGGCGACGTAGTAGGGCAAGAACACGTCGACATACAAGTACACCGCCTGGCGCAGGGTATCGGTAATCGTGGTCTCGCGCAGGTACAGCAGCCCCATCAGCAACAGGCTGGCGGCCAGCAGCTTGTCGGCCCACAGGCGGCCGAAACGCAGCGTATCGCTCTGCTTGCTCAGCACCAGTGCGGCGGGGAGCAGCACGCACAGGGTCAGGATGCGCTGATGGTTCAGCTCGATCAGGTAGTTGACCACGCCAAAGCCGGGCACCTCTTTCGACGCGGGCGGTATGACGAACAGCAACAGGAAGAACAGCGCCATGGGGTTGCGCTCGCGGCGCCTGGCCGTGAGCAGCATGACGGCGGCAACGGCGGTGTAGATCCAGTAGCTGTGGGCAAAAAAGGCCACCAGTGTCAACGCGAACCACAGGTTGCGGCGGCGCTTGAAATCGCTCTCGGCAATCAGGTCCTTTGCCGGGCTGCGTGCGAGAAAGAACACCACGCAAGCCAGGAACAAAATGACGATCAGCGCACGTAAATGTTCGGGCATGGGAGAGGTCACCTGTCCCCGGGTGGATGGGCACTAGCATCATGGCTAATTGAAACTATAGTGACTTCTAGCCATTCAGTCAGAGATTCAAGTCATGCCGTCGATTGATGTGCAAGCACCTGCCAGTCTGCGCAAGCGTGCCATGGGCGCAGGCGCATGGAACCTGGTCTCGCTGGTGGCCTCGCAGGTGCTGCGCTTGGGCGGCAACCTGATCATGGCGCGGATACTGCTGCCGGAAATGTTTGGGGTGATGGTCATTGCCACCACCGTTTCTGTGCTGCTGCACCTGCTGTCCGATGTCGGCCTGCGGCAGAACATCATCCAGAGCCACCGCGGCGACGACCCATTGTTCCTCAACACCGCCTGGACGGTGCAGATCGTGCGCGGCTTTGTGCTGTTCGCGCTGACGCTGCTGCTGGCCCTCGGCGCCTGGTGGGCGCAACTGGCCGATCTGTGGCCGGCGCATTCCACTTATGCAGCGCCAGAGCTGCCGCTGGTGCTGGCGGTGACCGGCATTTCAGCGATCATCTGGGGTTTCCAGTCCACCAAGATAGACGTCGCGGTACGCGCCTTCCAGCAAAAGCGCGTGGTGCTGATAGAGCTCGCATCGCAGGTCGTCGGGCTGGTCACGATGCTGGTGATCGGCTATTTCACCCGGTCCATCTGGTCTTTGGTGGTCGCCGGCCTGGCCTCGGCGCTGGTTGGCACGTTACTGGGCCATTTCGCCTTGCATGGCCCGCACAACCGCCTGCAATGGGACCGTGCAGCGCTCACCGAACTGATCGTGTTCGGGCGCTGGATACTGCTGTCTTCGATGGTCGGGGTATTGGCCATGTATGGCGACCGCATCTGGTTCGGCGGCACGATGACGGTGGCGCAGCTTGGGGTGTATTCCATTGCCGTGCTGATTCTCGGGTCGATCCAGACCGGCTTGCTCAAACTGGTCGGGTCAGTGGCGCTTCCAGCTTTCAGCGAAGCGGCCAGGGCCGGTGACCAGGCGCGCCTGAAAAAACTCTACTTCCACTTCAGGCTGCTGGTCGATCTGGTCATGCTGTTCCTGTGTGGCGGTTTCCTGACTGCCAGCCCGCTGCTGATCGGCTGGATGTACGATGAGCGCTATGCCGACGCAGGCCCGATGCTGGCCATCCTGTCGCTGTCGTTCTTCACCTTGCGCTATACCTTGGCACATCAGTTGTGGATCGCTTTGGGCCATACCAAGTACCAGGCGATGGACAACATCATCCGGCTCGTCTCTTTGTGGGCACTGATACCGTTGTTGCTGGCCATTGGCGGAGTGAAATACGCCATATGGGGGGCCGCTCTGCATACCTTCCCGACGCTGGCACTGATCGTCTATGTCAATTCCAAGCTGAATATCTGGAGTATGAAGCGTGAACTTGTGGTGCTACCGATGATTGCGGTCGGCGCATTGTGTGGCTTCCTGATCACGCGTTTGTTCGACTGGCTCTGAAGCCTTCCCGGCAGGCTGCACATAACGATACCGGGCTAGATAAAATCAACGGCATAGGTCTTGTGATCATGGGGAAGCTACAGTTTCTTGATCGGCAATCGGGTCGCCGCGGCTTTCTTCGCAATGGCGTGTTGCTGGGCGTCGGCGTAGCTGTTTTCGGTATCGTCCCTGGCGCTGGGCGCAAACCGGCGGAAAAGGGCGGGTTCGTTGTGATCAACGGCTGGGTCTTGCCTTCGGAATACTTCAAGGACGGTCGAGCATGATCAAGGACTTCGAGGCTGAGAAAACCCTGCGCGAAGCCTACGACGTGTGCATCATCGGTGCCGGCCCGGCCGGCATCACCCTGGCCCTGCAGCTGGCGCAGGCGGGGTGGAGTGTGGTGCTGCTCGAGGGGGGAGGGCGTGAGTATGAGCCGCGCTCGCAGGAACTCTACGCGTGCACCTCGACCGGCCTTGAGCTGTATGCCGAACAGACGCGCCTGCGTTACCTGGGCGGCACCTCCAATCATTGGGCAGGCCGTTGTCGCCCCTTCACTTCGTCCGATTTTGCCGTAGCGCCGCCTGTCGGCCTGCCGGGCTGGCCGATCGACTATGCGCAGATCGAGCGCTACCTGCCGGCGGCCATGGCGATCGTTGACCTGCCGAACGGGGCTGGTTTTAAAACCGTGAACACCGGCTTGAACGGTGGCGAATTCGATGCTGACTGTTTTCTGCTGAGCCCGCCAACACGGTTTGCGCAAAAGTACGCATCGGCGCTCAACGAAACGCCCGGGCTGGAAGTGTTCATCAACTGCAACTGTGTCGACCTCGAATTCGATCAGGCTTCAGGGCAATTGAAGGCAGCGGTGGTGTCCGATTACGACCAGCATCGCGAGCGTGTCGCGGCCAGTCAGTTCGTCCTGGCGATGGGGGCGATCGAGAATGCCAGGCAATTGCTCAACAGCGCTTCGCTGGTGGGTGCTGGCGTGGTGAAAAAGGAGGGCCTGACCGGGCGTTGCCTGATGGAACACCTGAACATCGACTTGGGTACCTTCATACTCAAAGATGGCTTGGGCACCGAGCCGCGCCAGTATTACACCACTGATGCATTCGTCGCTGAGTACCATGCCGGCAAGGGCAATGTTTCCGCTACGGTGCTCTCCGATGTGCAGACCTACGGCAGAACGGCCGAGGTCAAATACTTTCTGGAAACCCTGGCGTGTCAGATGGGGCTGGCCAGCAAGATCGAGTTCGTCGCCAAGTTCAGTTGCCCCGGCGATGGCGTCATGACCACGATGATCGAACAGTTCCCGGATGCACAAAGCCGCATTTCGCTGCTCGACGAAACAGATGAGCTGGGCGTGGCCAAGGTCAATGTCAATTGGGTACTCAGTGCCACCGACAGGCATACCATCAAGTGCATCGGCGCTGAACTGGCCAAGCAATTCGCCCAGGCGGGGCTCGGCTTCGTCAAGCTCAACGATTTTGTCTATGACACCGAGTTGCCCCTGAAACTGTCGCCCCATGCCCATCACATGGGCACCACACGCATGGCGGCATCCCCCGAGTTCGGCGTGGTCGACGCCAACTGCAAGGTGTTCGGCAGTGAAAACCTCTATATAGCGGGCAGCAGCATTTTTGCCACAGGTGGCGCCTCGAACCCGACGATGCCGCTGTTGCAGTTCGCACTCAGATTGGCCGACCACCTCGATACGAAGATGAAGGCGGCCAGTGGGGCAGTTGTTCGAAGGGATGAGCAATGTGGGGAAAGGGTTGAGCGCGATACGGTCAGCATAAAGAAGAACGAGACCGGTTCGCCTCAGGGACAGTCCAGGACCGCTTGACGTGCGAGGGTAGCAGAATGATTGGATGGATACGCAATGCCATGACGCAGTATGTCTACTCAACAGGACGGGGAGGCTCGGCTTACAAGAAATTCTGCAACCCGACGCCCTTGGAGTGGGGTACCTACCTGGCACGGTGGGGCAAATTCCACTCGGTGGGCAGCAATGTCTATATCAATTGCGGCTGCAATGTCACCGACCCCACTCTGGTACGCATCGGTAGCAATGTGGGCCTGTCGGACTGCACCTTGATCGGACACGACGGTGTGGTTGCGCTGATCGAGATCTGTTACGGCAAGCACCTTGATTCGGTCGGCTACATTGACATCAAGGACAACTGTTTTGTCGGGCATGGTGCGATCGTCATGCCGCGCGTGACCATAGGGCCGAACGCTGTGGTCGCTGCAGGCGCTGTCGTCACCAAGGATGTTCCACCCGGCACGGTGGTCGGGGGCAACCCGGCCAAAGTCATCTGTACGACTGAAGAACTGATCAGCCGGGTCGAGGCGCGCTGCAATGCCTACCCCTGGATCGAGACGGTCAAGCAACGCAAAGGTGCTTACGACCCGACCGTGGAACCTGCGCTGGCACGCCAACGCAGCGAGTATTTCTTCGGAGACGGCAGCAATGGATAGCAAACCCGTCGACGTGATGGTCGTCAATTTCAATACCGCATCGTTGCTGCAGCCGATGTTCGATGCGCTGCGCCAAGCCGGGAGTGAACGGCTGGCCAGTTACCTGGTAGTGGACAACGCATCCGTCGATGATTCGGTGCAGCGCCTGGCCGAGGTCTGCCCGGAAGCTGTGCTGCTGAGCAACACGCATAATGTCGGCTTTGGCCGCGCCAACAACCAGTTGCTGGCGCACCTGCAGGGCAAGTACGCGCTGCTGCTCAACACCGACGCCTTCGTCGCTGCTGACAGCCTGCAAAAAACCGTCGATTACATGGACGCGCACCCGGACTGTGGCGTTCTGGGCGTGCGCCTGGTGGGGCGCGACGGTGACCTGCAACCCAGTTGCCGCTACTTCCCCACGCCCTTGAATGTGTTTGTCGCGCGTACCGGCCTGGGGCGCTTTTTCCCCGGGCTGAAGATGGTCGACGAGATGGCCTGGGACCATGCCTCGGTGCGTGAATGCGACTGGTTGCCGGGCTGCTTTTACCTGGTGCGCCGCGAGGTGCTCGATCAGGTGGGCCTGTTCGATCCGCGCTACTTTCTTTATTACGAGGAAGTCGACCATTGCAAGCGAGTGAAGGAGGCCGGTTGGAAGGTGGTGTTCTACCCGCACACCACCGTGGTGCACATAGGCGGGGAAAGCTCCAAGTCGGTCGCCGAACTGGAGGCTGCAAGCCGGCAGATCTCCAGCTACCAGATCGAGAGCGAGCTGCTGTACTTTCGCAAGCACCATGGCGTGCCGGGCTTGATCCTGCACATGCTGCTGGTGAGCCTGGGTGACCTGGTGCTGGCGCTCAAGGCATTGCTCAAGGGGCGAGGCTGGGGCGCGATCAAGGCCTGTTGGCTGCACACGCGCGCCACCTGGTCACTGTTGCTCAAGACCCAGTTTGCCAGCCAACCCACACGGTAGGTGAAGCCATGTTCCAGAACATACGCGCGGACTTGCGTGCACACGGTGGAGATTGGGGGGCCCAGGGCTTCTGGGTACTGCTGGTCTATCGTTTTGGCCGCTGGCGCTACGGCGTGCGGCCGGCACCTTTGCGTAAAGTGCTGTCGTTCGTCTACAAGGTGCTGTTCAAGTTCGTACAGATCATCACTGGCGTCGAGTTACCGTGTGAAGTGGTGATCGGTCGCAACTTCGTCATCGACCATTTCGGCGGCATCGTCATCAGCGGCTATGCGCGATTCGGTGATGACTGTCGGATTCGCAATGGTGTGGTGGTCGGCCTGAAGAATGTCAATGAACCGATTGCTCCCGTCTTTGGCAACAACGTCGATATCGGCGCCGGGGCCAAGGTGCTGGGCAACATTCGCATCGGCAACAACGTGTCGATCGGCTCCAACGCTGTAGTGTTGATCGATGTGCCGGACAATTCACTGGCCGTTGGCGTGCCAGCGACCATCAAGGCCCGAAAACCCAGCGAAGCGATGGAGTTCACATGAGCCAGGCAATGGCTGACCGTACCCGGGGTGGTTCCCTCAAGCGCTGCGAGTGAGGCTCAAGGTGACAGGCATTGGAGTGGTGGTTATCGGCCGTAACGAAGGCCTTCGCCTGGAACGCTGCCTGGCGTCGCTGACGGGGCGTGCGGACAAGGTGGTGTACGTGGACTCAGGCTCCACGGACGGCTCCGTGCAACGAGCATCGGCCTTGGGCGTCGAGGTGCTGACGTTGGACATGACCATACCTTTCACCGCCGCGCGTGCACGCAATGAGGGTTTTGCCTGCCTGCAAAAGGCCCTGCCTGCAGTACGCCATGTGCAGTTCGTCGATGGCGATTGCGAAGTGCATGCCGGCTGGCTCGTCACGGCGCAAGCCTTTCTCGACACCCACCCGCAGGTGGCGGTGGTGTGTGGGCGGCGCCGCGAGCGCTTTCCCCAGCACTCTGTCTACAACTGGCTGTGTGACCTGGAGTGGGATACCCCGCTGGGGGAAACCAAGGCCTGTGGCGGTGATGCGCTCATGCGTGTCGATGCCTTCGTGGCCGTCGCAGGCTATCGCTCTGCACTGATCGCCGGGGAAGAGCCCGAACTGTGCGTGCGGCTGAGGGCGGCCGGCTGGAAGGTCTGGCGCCTGGCTGCTGAGATGACCCTGCACGATGCCGCCATGACGCGCTTCGGCCAGTGGTGGCGGCGCAGCGTACGCGCAGGTTATGCCTATGCCGAGGGCGCCTCACTGCATGGCGCACCGCCGGAGCGGCATTGGCTGCGCGAGTCGCGCCGTGCCTGGGTTTGGGGCTTGGGCATTCCACTGCTGGTCGCGTTAGCAAGCATCTGGATGGGCCTGTGGGCACTGGTGCTGCTGCTGGCCTACCCGCTTCAGATGCTGCGCCTGGCGCGCCGTGGCGGTAGGTCGGCGCGTGAAAACGCAGTACAGGCGGTATTTCTGGTGCTGGGCAAATTCCCGGAGATGCTGGGCCAGATGAGGTTTGTGCTGAACAGGTTCATGGCCGGTAACCCGGCGTTGATCGAGTACAAATGAGATGCCTAAGATGCTCGGATCGTTAGCCAGAAGCGTATTCACCTTGCAACCCGGCTATTCGCTGCGGGCGCTTAACAACAAGTACAAGCTGGCCACAGCAATGATCAGGCAGTGGCCGGACTTGCGCACGTTCATGCAGCGCATGTCAGGTGCGCTGGGCAACGAGCGCTTCGCCAGGCTGGGCGTGGACTGCATCGGGGTGGTGCAGTGGCCCTACATCAGCAAATGCTGGGACGCCCGTGAACGGCTCGATGTGGTGGCATCGCACTATGAAGTGGTCGCCAGCCATTGCCCGGCACTGTTGCTGTTGGAGCGCGAGGAGCGCCAGGTTGTCTGCGACCTGTCCGCCTACTCCAACGGGTGCACCCTGGTGCTGGATCGGCCCATCTGGTTCAAGCGGGAAGGGGAGTTGGTGATCAACCTGTTCCAGGCTGACCTGCGTGTGGCGTCGCTGGCGTTCACGCTGTGCCGCACAGAGGGCGAGCTGTGCCTGTTCATTGGTGCCGTGCAGGGCATCCATAAAGGCATCGACAGCGAAACCTCGCTGAACATCTACCGCGACCTGACCAAGGATTTCGAAGGGTTGCGCCCCAGAAGCTTTCTGCTAGAAGCCCTCAAGTGCCTGGCCAGAGCGGCCGGGGTCGCCCGCATCTATGCTGTCGGCGATCAGTGCCGGCACCACCGTCACCCGTATTTCGGGGTTGAGAAGGCTCAGGACCTGGCAGCCAACTATGATGTGATATGGCAGGAGAGCGGTGCCGAAACGTCGGAGCGTGAGGACTTCTTTGTGCTCCCCCTGGCAGCTGCCAGGCGTAACCTGGAGGACATCGCGCCGAAGAAACGGGCCATGTACCGACGGCGTAACGCGCTACTGGACGACGTTTTCGCCAAGATAGAAGCAGCACTGCCCGGCACCGCCGCGCAAACAGAGCTGCCGTTGCATCCTCAGCTAGCCTGTAGTCAGTGAGCCACAGCATGAGGTAAAGGTCAGGGCGTCGCAGAAGCGGCCCGACCCTATCAGTAAACGGATTTCGATTTGGGGGCGTATGCGCATTGCTTATTTCATCAATCAGTATCCCAAGGTCAGTCACAGCTTCATTCGTCGCGAAATTCTGGCGCTCGAACGTCAAGGCATGGAGGTTCAACGCATCGCCCTGCGTGGCTGGGACGCCGAGTTGCAGGACGATGAAGACATCGCCGAGCAGGGCAAGACCCGCTACGTGCTGCAAGGGGGCGTCAAGGGCCTGCTCAAACCGATGCTGCAGGTAGCGCGCGCCGAGCCGCGGCGTTTCATGTCAGCGTTGCGCCTGGCGTTGCGCATGGGGGTGCGCGCCGACCGACCCTGGCCCTATCACCTGGTCTACCTGGCTGAAGCCTGCCGTGTCGTGCAGTGGTTGCAAGGCGCTGCTGCTGAGCACGTGCACGCGCACTTTGGCACCAACTCCACCGAAGTGGTCATGCTGGCCAACGCGCTCGGTGGCCCCCGCTACAGCTTCACCGTGCATGGCCCCGAGGAGTTCGACAAGCCGCAATTCCTGCACATGGATGAGAAGGTCCGCCGCGCAGCATTCGTCGCTGCGGTGAGCTCCTACGGGCGCAGCCAGTTGTTTCGCTGGGTGGCACATGAGCACTGGGTCAAGGTGAAGGTGGTGCATTGCGGCCTGGAGCGCAGTTTCCATGAAGGTTCGGCCATTGCGCCCCCGGCAACGCCGCGGCTGGTGTGCGTAGGGCGGCTGTGCGAGCAGAAGGGCCAGCTGCTGCTGCTCGAAGCGGCCCGAATCCTGCTGGCCAAGGGCGTAGCGTTTGAACTGGTGCTGGCCGGCGACGGTGAAATGCGTGAGCAGATCGACGCGTTGATCGCCCGCCATGGCTTGCAGGCACAGGTGCGCGTCACTGGCTGGATCAGCAGCGCCCAGGTACGTGAAGAAATCCTGGCCGCCCGCGCACTGGTGCTGCCGAGTTTCGCCGAAGGGTTGCCGGTGGTCATCATGGAGGCCATGGCCCTGCGTCGGCCGGTATTGACTACCTATGTGGCCGGCATACCCGAGCTGGTTCGGCAGGGGGAAAACGGTTGGCTGTTCCCGGCAGGCGAAGTGCAGGAGTTGGCTGCGGCCATGGCCGATTGCCTGGCGCAGCCTGCCGAAGCCCTGCAGCGTATGGGGCAAGCGGCTTACGAGCGCGTGCTCCAGCGCCACGATATCGATACCGAAGCGGCCAGGCTGGTTCGCTATTTCAAGGCAATTGCATGATTACTTTACTGAGTTGGCTGCTGGGCATCGTGGCACTGCTTGTGCTTCTGCCGGTACTGGTGCTGTTGGTCCAGGTGCTGTTGGCCTGCCTGCCGGCGCGGCCGGTGCCACAGCCCAAGGGCGCACGCCCACGGGTGGCGGTGTTGGTACCGGCGCATAACGAGGCGCTGGTCATCGAGTCGGCACTTGCGGCCATCGGCGCGCAATTGCGCGAGGGCGACCAGTTGCTGGTGGTGGCGGACAACTGCACCGACGATACCGCCGCACTGGCGCGTGCTGCCGGTGCGCAGGTGATCGAGCGCCAGGACGCGCACCTGCGGGGCAAGGGCTATGCGCTGGACTACGGTGTACGGCATCTGGCGCACAACCCGCCGCACGTGGTGCTGATCATCGACGCCGATTGCCAGGTCAGTGCCGGTGCCGTCGAGCGCTTGGCACACTGTTGCATCGAGGCCGGCCGGCCTGTGCAGTCCCTGTACCTGATGCATGCGCCTGCAGGCGCCGGGCTGAAAGTGCAGGTCGCCGAATTCGCCTGGCGCGTGAAGAATCTCGTGCGCCCGCGTGGATGGGCTCGGGCAGGCTTGCCGTGCCAGTTGATGGGGGCGGGCATGGCGTTCAGCTGGCAGGATGTGACCGCGGCCAACCTGGCGACCGGCCATCTGGTCGAAGACATCAAGCTGGGCCTGGAGCTGTGCCGCGATGGTAAACCGCCGCTGTTCTGCCCGGCTGCTACGGTCACCAGCCAGTTCCCGACCAGCCAGGAAGGTCTCACCAGCCAACGCACCCGCTGGGAACATGGCCATCTGGGGCTGCTGCTGACGGAGGGCCCCGGTTTGATTCGTCGCTCGCTGACGCAGGGTAACTGGCCTTTGCTGGCCATGGCCGTGGACCTGCTGGTACCGCCGCTGGCGCTGCTGGCATTGGCCATGATGGTGGTCTTCAGCGTGGCATGGCTGGCATTTCTGTTCTTCGGCATTTTACTGCCGGCAGTGCTTGCCACCGTCAACCTGGTGCTGTTGGTGGCCGCGGTATTGTTGGCCTGGTGGCGCTTCTCGCGTGAGGTGATCCCGTTTTCCGTATTGCTGTATGCCCCGTTCTACGCGGCGAAGAAGATTCCCCTGTACCTCGGTTTTCTGCTCAAGCGCCAGGTTGAATGGGTGCGCTCGAAACGGGATGACAACTGAATGGACGCATGGCCCTGGTTGCAACGCTGGAAGACAATCATCGGCAAGCTGCGCGTGGTCGATGACGCGGCTGATGAGCAGAAGGTGCTGCAGGCACTGAGCGCTCCGCGAACGGCAACGGTGCTCGGCTTCGTCAATGCCCATGCCATGAACCTGGTGGCTGCCAACCCCGACTATTGCACAGCGCTGGCGGCAGCGGACGTGCTGCTGCGCGACGGCTCCGGCATCGCGATACTGTATCGGCGCCTGGGGCTGGCGCCCGGGCTGAACATGAACGGCACCGACTTCATTCCCGAACTGCTCGCAGCTTACAACGGCAGGCGGGTAGCGTTCTGGGGCACCCAGGAGCCGTATCTGAGCCAGGCAGCCGAACAGGGTGAAGCGCTTTACGGGGTTAATGTCGTGTCGCTGCATGACGGTTTCGCCAGTATCGACACCTACATTGATCTGGCGCGGCAGCAGCAGCCGGAGCTGATCGTGCTGGGCATGGGCATGCCCAAGCAGGAGAACGTCGCGGCCCGCCTGGCTGAACTGGGCAGGCCCTGCCTGATCGTCTGCGGCGGAGCGATCCTGGACTTCATGGGCGGCAAGGTCACCCGGGCCCCGGACTGGTTACGCCGGTTGGGCGGCGAATGGGTGTACAGGCTGAGCAGGGAACCCAGGCGTCTGTTCGTGCGCTATGTGGTCGGCAACCCACTGTTCCTGCTGCGGGCGCTGCTGTGCAGCAAAGCGACCCTGCCAGAACCCTGAGCGAGGAGGATTCAGCCCCGCACGGGCTGCCGGGTACTGCTACAGTGATATCAAGCGGCGTGGGGTGGCGTGGCAGCTTTTTAATGATTTGGTATTGAACCTAAGGTTGGTTTTATCGCACGGGTGTAATGGCGACGCGTGGGTCACGCACATAAAAAGAGGCCTCATAATGGTATTCGAGCCTAGAAGCAGCCGTTCCTTGCTCCAGCGAAGAAGTAGCGTGAGTAACGCCATTCAAGCCGGCCTCGATGGCATAGCGGTCACCAGTGTCGCGTGGTATCTGATTTACGATCAGTTCGGTTATATTACTTCAGACTACGTCATCATGCTGCTGTTGCTGATCGGTGCGCTGGCCGTCATTTATGACCACTATGCCATTTATCGAAGTAACGTTGGCCTTTCCGTCAAAGCTTTCAGGCTGTTCAAGGCGTGGTCTGCGACGTTTTGTTTTCTGGTGGTTATCGCTTTTCTTACCAAACAAAGCGAAACGTATTCGCGGCTGTTGGTGGGGCAGTTGTTTATATTTGGTTACGCTGTGCAGTTGCTGTTGCATATTGTCGTGCGCGAACTGCAAAAGCGTTTTACTGCCCATGCTCGCCAGGACAACGCATTGATTATCGGTGGGGGCGACCTGGCCAACTTCCTCTACCAGAAAATAAGCAATAACCCCTGGTTTGGAGAGCGGGTGGTGGGTTGTGTGCTGATCGATGAACAGCTCGATGGGCAGGGCACTGCCGATGCAAAATTGCGTTTGCCTGTATTGGGCCGTATTGCCGACCTGGACGAGATCATCGCCAAGCAGGCTATCCGAACGGTGTACCTGGTGACGCCGCTCGGCGGCTCTGAGCTGATCAACGATGTCTACCTGAAACTTTTGGACAAGTGCATTGCGGTCAACTGGGTGCCCGACATTTTCTCGCTGCGCCTGATCAACCACAGCGTCCGTGAAATTGCCGGCATCCCGGTACTGACGTTGTCTGAAACCCCGCTCACGGGCATGAGCCTGTTCCTGAAGAACCTGGAAGACCGCGTGCTGGCCGCGTTCATTCTGCTGTGTGCGTCGCCGGTACTGCTGGTGGTCGCCGTCGTCATCAAGTTCGACAGCCCCGGGCCGGTGTTCTTCCGCCAGGAACGTACCGGGTGGACGGGGGAGTCTTTTCGCATCTGGAAGTTTCGCAGCATGCGCGTTCACCAACCCGACAGTGGCGTGGTCCAGCAGGCGCAAAAGAATGACCCCAGGCTGACCCGGGTCGGTGCCTTCATCCGACGCACCAGCCTGGATGAATTGCCGCAACTGTTCAATGTGCTGACCGGCGAGATGTCGCTGGTGGGCCCACGCCCGCATGCGTTGCAACACGACACACTGTACTCCCAGGACATCGTCGATTATTTCGCCCGCCACAACATCAAGCCCGGCATGACAGGCTTGGCGCAAGTACGTGGCTACCGGGGCGAAACCAAGGACATCGAACAGATGATCCAGCGGGTGAACTCGGACATCGAGTACATCAACAACTGGTCGCTCTGGCTCGACTTCGTGATTCTGGTACGAACGCTCAATGCCTTTACCGGCAAGCAGGCTTATTGAAGGCCGGTACTCGACCGAGCGCCATCCAGAGGGTCAGTGATCAATGAAAACCATGTCTCGGCTGGGCGGTGTTGCCTCGAGGGTAGTGAAGGCAGAGTGGCCGGTTCTGCTGTTATGGTCGTTTCTGCTGTCGCCGTTGTTCGTAAGGCTACTGGCCGAGTGCAATTGCTCGAAAACGGATTTGCTGGTTATCTATACGTTTGCCATTTCAATGTTATGGCTGCTGGCCACGCGTTTCGTTTCAACCAATCAATTCAAGGTTCATCTTCTGTTGTTGCCATTTTATCTGGCGGCCAGCGTGGACCTGTTTCTGGTGCTGAACTTCGGTTCACGCTTGACGGCGGCCTATCTTTTTATCGGGCTGACCAATTACAAAGAGGCTACTGATTTCCTCAGTACCTACTGGCATTCGATCAGCGCGGTGCTGCTGGTATTCGTGCTGTGCTACGGCGTTGGGCTGGCAGGGTTGCACGGGCGCACGTTTTACAAGAACAAGGCGATTTTCGGTTTGACGATAAGTGCCTTGGTGTTGGGGTATGGCGCCTATTTTTATAAAACCGTAAAGCTCAACTCGCTGGGCAGGAGTGCAGTCCTGGACTTGGCAGCGAAGGACCAAAGTACCCCTGTGGGTTATTTGTCGCAAATCGGCTTGACGGTAACGTTGTATGCCGAGTCGAAGCGCTATATCAAACAGCGCCTGGAGTCCGAGGTAAAAATAACAGCAGTATCGGACGCCGCTGACGTGGAGACCCTCGTGTTCGTCATCGGCGAGTCTTCACGGCCACACAACTGGTCGCTGTATGGTTACCACCATTCCACCACGCCGAACCTTGACAAAGAGTCGGGGGTGTTCAAGTTCAACAGCATGTGCACCACGGCGCCGCATACGTCGGTCGCGGTGCCCTCGATGCTCAGCCTGGAGCCGATCGAGCACTGGGACCTGATCGCCTCGACCAAATCGCTGGTTGGCATCTACCGCGCCGCCGGCTACAAGACGTACTGGCTGTCTTCCCAGGAAGTCGACAGTTTTGGCGGGATCATTCCGCAAATTGCTGCCGAGGCCCAGAGCCGGCAGTACTTTGAGCGCAGCTACGACGGTGCATTGATGTCGGCCTACGAAAACATCGTCGAGCAAGGCGGCACGCAAAAACAGGCGATCTTTATTCATATCAAAGGCAGCCATTTCGATTACGCCCGCCGCTACCCACGCGAGTTCGGCACATTCAAGCCTGCGACCGACAGCGCGAAGGACCGGATCACCGCAGATTACGATAACTCCATCTTGTACACCGACTGGCTGTTGGGAAGGATCATCGATCAACTCAAAAGCAGCCAGCGCAAGGCGCTGTTGGTCTATTCGTCAGACCATGGCGAGAATTTGCTGGATGACAGCCGCGGCCTGCTAGGGCACGGTATGGGCAATGAGTATGACCTTTCGGTCGCGGCGTTTTTCTGGGCTTCAGGCAGCCTGCTGCAGCGGCAGGCGCAAACGCTGCAAAAGCTCAAGCAGCGGGAAGGGCAGACCGTCAGTATTTCTTCTCTCCCGCATACGTTGTTGAACATCACTGGCATTTCCATGCCGGGTTATGACAGCGCCCAAGACCTGTTGAGCGACAACTTTGTCTCGTCCAAATGCCCACATTTGCTGGCCGGTGAGTACGTTCCTTCGTTTGATTTCGATGTGAAACGCGTTGCAGTCGAATGACTACGCGGGTGTGCGGGTGGACGCGGTACGGGCTTGAACAGGGTGCTGCAGGAGGAAGCTTTTGGCCTCTTCCACCAGCCAGTCGTGTACCGCACGAGCGCCCGGCTGGTTCAGCCCGCCTGGCGGGTAATGCACTACATAGCGCTTGTGGTTGGCGATCGGCACACCGAAGGGCACGATCAGCGCACCCCGTTCCAGTTCATCATTGAGTAAGGTGCGACGGGCTATGGCCACGCCGATCCCGGCAATCGCCGCTTCTATCGTCAGGTGATTGCGGTTGAAGGTATGCCCCCGGCGCACATCCAGCCGTGGCGCACCAATGCCCTCCAGGTAGAACTCCCATTCGGCAAAGTCCGAACTGCCGCGCCAGGCAGTGATGTCGTGCAGCAGTGGATAGTGGGCAAGGTCCGCAGGCCCGTGCAGTGGCGGGCGGCCGCGCAGCAGGGCTGGCGAGCAGACGGGGAAGATCTGTTCGTCCAGCAGCGGGGTCGAGAGCATGCCCGGGTAGCTGCCATCATTCAGGTCAATGGCCAGGTCGAAGTCGCCCGGGTTCAACGCCTGCGCACTGTCTTCGGCCACCAGGCGCAATTCGATATCCGGATACCGCTGCTGGAAGCGCGGCAGGCGCGGTGTCAGCCACTTGGCCAGGAACGAGGGAATCGAGCGTACGCGCAAGGTGCCGCGGATCTCGCCGGCGTCCAGGCGCAGCAGTTCGGCTTCGATACTGCCGTAGGCCTCGGCCACGGTCTGCGCCAGGCGCTGCCCCTCGGCGCTCAGCTCTACCCCCCGCGCCCGGCGCAGGAACAGGCGGTAACCAAGGCGCTCCTCCAGCTGGCGCATCTGCTGGCTGACCGCACCGGGGGTGATGTGCAGTTCCTCGGCGCAGCGGGTGAAAGAGAGATGCCGTGCCGCACAGGAAAAAACATGCAGCCAGACGAACATCTGGCCGTTCATTTGTCGTCGCATCGTTTAGTTCTGCTAAAGCCTTGCTTAGAAAGTTTCGTTGGTCATCAACAGGTGAGCGCGGCAGTATCGCGCAAATCCGCAATAGCGTTCAATTTATCCAGACAGCCGCGTAACGGTGATACAGCCCGGCGCGGTCAGGCATTAGCATGGCTATCAGTGTTTTCGACCTTTTCAAAATCGGCATCGGCCCATCCAGTTCCCACACCGTCGGCCCCATGCGGGCAGCCGCCACCTTTGCCCAGGCATTGCGCACCCAGGGCTTGCTGGGCCAGGTAAGGCGTATCGAAGTACGGCTTTATGGTTCGCTTTCCGCCACGGGTGTGGGCCATGCCACTGACCGCGCCTGCCTGCTCGGCCTGATGGGGCAGTGGCCGGACCGGATCGACCCGGCCACCATCGAGTCACGCATTGGCCAGGTGATGCAGGAGCAATGCCTGATGCTCGACGCCAGCCACCCGCTGACTTTCATCTATGCACGCGACATGCTGCTGCTGGAGGAAAACCTGGCGTACCACCCCAATGCCATGACCCTGGAGGCAATGGACGAGCAGGGCAGCCTGCTCAGCCAGACCTACTACTCCGTTGGTGGCGGCTTTATTGTCGAGCAGGGTGAAATCGACGCGCCCCAGAACCAGGCGGCTGCAGTCCCGCTGCCCTACGAATTCTCCAGTGCCGCCCAGTTGCTGGCGCTGTGCAAGGCCCACCAGTTGAGCGTTGCCCAGCTGATGCTGGCCAACGAATGCGCGTGGCGCCCTGAAGCCGAGGTGCGCGAAGGGCTGCTGCGGATATGGGCGGCGATGCGTGAATGCGTCGACAACGGCCTGCGCAATGAGGGCATCCTGCCTGGCGGGCTTGGCGTCAAGCGCCGCGCTGCACGTCTGCATCGCAGCCTGCAGGAACTGGGCAAACCCAATGTGATCGGCTCGACCCTGAGTGCCATGGAGTGGGTGAACCTGTTCGCCCTGGCGGTCAATGAAGAGAACGCCGCTGGCGGGCGCATGGTCACAGCGCCGACCAACGGCGCGGCGGGCATCATCCCCGCGGTGTTGCACTACTACATGAAATTCAACCCAGCTACCTGTGACGACGATGTGGTGGCGTTCCTGCTGGCCGCTGCCGCTGTCGGCATCCTGTGCAAGAAGAATGCATCGATCTCCGGTGCCGAGGTGGGTTGCCAGGGCGAGGTGGGGTCGGCGTGCTCGATGGCCGCGGCAGGCCTCGCCCAAGTGCTGGGCGCTACACCGCCGCAGTTGGAAAACGCCGCCGAAATTGCCCTGGAACACAACCTGGGCTTGACCTGTGACCCGGTCGCAGGCCTGGTCCAGGTGCCGTGTATCGAGCGCAATGCGATTGCCGCGGTCAAGGCGATCAATGCCGTGCAGATGGCCCTGCGCGGTGATGGCGAGCACTTCATCTCGCTTGATCGGGTAATCCGCACCATGCGCGATACCGGTGCCGACATGCATGCCAATTACAAGGAAACCTCGCGTGGTGGTTTGGCGGTGGCGTTCGTCGAGTGCTGAGTCAACCCAGCACCTCGCGCACCCGATACCACAGCATCCCCAACGCCAGCAGCGGCGAGCGCAACGCCTTGCCGCCCGGGAAGGTAAGGTGGGGTACGGCGCTGAAGACATCCAGCCCCTGGCTGTGCCCGGCAGCGATCCCTTCAGCCAGCAGTCTGGCCGTCCAGTGCGTCACATTCAGGCCATGCCCAGAGTAGCCCTGGGCGTAGTAGACATTCGGGTACTGGCTCAGCCGCCCGACCTGAGGGAAGCGGTTGGCGGTGATGCCGATCATCCCGCCCCATTGGTAATCGATGCGCACGTCGGCCAGTTGCGGGAACACCTTGAGCACCTTGGGCCGCATGTAGGCGGCGATGTCCTTCGGGTCGCGCCCTGAATAATGGCAGGCCCCGCCGAACAACAGCCGACGATCTGCGGTGAGGCGGTAGTAATCCAGGCCGACCTTCTGGTCGCACATCGCCATGTTCTGCGGGATAAGCGCCTTGGCCACAGCCTCGGGCAGTGGCTCGGTGGCCACCACGTAGCTGCCGGCAGGCAGCACTTTACCGCTCAGGCGTGGCTCCAGTTCGTCCAGGTGGGCGTTGCAACCGAGCACCAGGCTTTGTGCCCTGACCTTGCCCCGAGCGGTGTGCAGGGTGACCGTGGTGCCATGCTCGATGCGCAGCACCGGGCTCTGCTCAAAAATGCGTACCCCCAGGCCATGAGCCGCGCGCGCTTCACCCTGGACCAGGTCGAGCGGGTGCAGATGGCCCGACCCCATGTCCACCAGCCCGCCGGCGTACTGATCGCTGGCAACGATCTCATGCAGTCGCTCAGGGCCGACCAGGCGCGTTTCATGGCCATAGCCAAGCTCCGCCAGCTCGCGCTGCTCGTCCTTGAACGCCGCGAACTGGGCAGGTGTATTGGCCAGTTCGCAGAAGCCCCAGCGCAGGTCGCAGGCAATGCCGTACTGCTCGATACGCCTGGCCACCAGGGCCACCGAGTCGATGCCGGCCTGTTTCAGGTAGCGCACGCCGTCCTGGCCGACATAGCGCGCAAAACCGCTGACGTCATGGCCGATGCCGCGGATCAACTGGCCTCCGTTGCGCCCGCTGGCGCCCCAGCCGACGCGCCGGCCTTCGAGCAGGATCACCGACAGGCCACGCTCGGCCAGTTCCAGCGCCGTATTGACCCCGGTCAGGCCACCGCCGACCACGCACACATCAGCGGTCAGTTCGCCGTCCAGGCTGGGGTAGGGCGCGGTATCACGCGCGGTAGCGGCGTAGTACGACGCAGTGTGTTGGGTGTCGAATGGCATGGCGCGCTCTCGGCTCAGCGGTTGGACTTGATCTTGCTCCAGGAGCGGGTCATGACCCGCATGATCTTCGGGCTCGGCGTGCTGGAAATGTACAGCTTGTCCAGCACCTCCTGGGGTGGGTAGATCTCGGGGTTGTTGACCAGCGACTCATCCATGTAGGCCTTGGCGTCGGGGTTGGCATTGGCATAGCCGACGGTGGCACTGACCTTGGCGATCACCTGTGGTTCGAGCAGGTAGTTGATGAAGGCCAGCGCCTGCTCGGGGTTGCTGGCGTCCTTGGGAATGGCCAGCAGGTCGAACCACAGGTTGCTGCCTTCCTTGGGGATGCTGTAGGCGATCTTCACGCCGTTTTTCGCCTCGACAGCGCGGTTGGCGGCCTGGAACACATCGCCGGAGTAGCCGAAGGCAATACAGATGTCGCCGTTGGCCAGGTCCGAAACGTATTTGGACGAGTGGAAGTAGGTGATATAGGGGCGCAGTTCAAGCAAGTGCGCTTCGGCCTTGGCGTAGTCAGCCGGCTTTTCGCTGCGCGGGTCCATGCCCAGGTAGTTGAGCATGGCCGGGAACAATTCGTCGGGCGAGTCCATGAAGGCCACCCCGCACTGCTTGAGTTTCTTCAGGTTCTCTGGCTCGAACAGCACCGCCCAGGAGTCGATACGCTCGATGCCCAGTGCTGCTTTGACCTTTTCAACGTTGTAGCCAATGCCGTTGGTGCCCCACAGGTACGGCACCGCGTACTGGTTGCCGGGGTCGTTCTGTTCAAGTTGCTTGAGCAGTTTCGGGTCCAGGTGCTTCCAGTTCGGAAGCTTGCTGCGGTCCAGTGGCAGGAAGGCACCGGCCTGCGCCTGGCGGGCGAGGAAGTGGTTGGACGGCACGACCACATCGTAGCCGGTGCGCCCGGCAAGCAGCTTGCCCTCCAGGGTTTCGTTGGAGTCGAACACGTCATAGACCACCTTGATCCCGCTGCTGGCCTGGAAGTCGGCCAGGGTGGTATCGCCAATGTAGTCGGTCCAGTTGTACACGCTGACCGTGGGCTGAGCCTGGGCGGCTGCACCGAACAGCAGGGTGAATGCTGCAGGAATCAGGGCTTGCAGATGACGCATGTCGACACCTCGTTGGTCTTGTTCTTTGAGTGGGGTGTGAGGGGCTGCACGGCAGCCCCCCGCAGATCAGACGCTGAGCAGCAGGAATTCACGCTCCCACGAACTGATCACACGCTTGAAGTTTTCATGCTCGGCACGTTTGACCGCCACGTAGCCCTGGACGAACTGCTTGCCCAGGTAACGCTGTACGGTCTGGCAGTCCTCCATGTGCTGCAGCGCGTCCTCGATGGTGATCGGCAGGCGCAGGTTGCGCCGCTCATAGGCGCGGCCTTGCACTGGCGCACTGGGTTCGACCTTCTCTACCATGCCCAGGTAGCCGCAAAGCAGGCTCGCGGCGATCGCCAGGTAGGGGTTGGCGTCGGCACCCGGCAGGCGGTTTTCCACGCGCATGGCGTCGGGGCTCGAGGTGGGCACGCGCAGGCCGGCGGTGCGGTTTTCCTCGCCCCATTCGACGTTGACCGGCGCCGAGGTGTCCGGCAGGAAGCGGCGGAAGGAGTTGACGTTCGGGGCAAACATCGGCAACAGCTTGGGGATGTACTTCTGCAGGCCGCCGATATGGTGCAGGAACAACTCGCTCATGCTGCCATCGTCGTTGGCGAACACCGGCTTGCCGCTGGCGATGTCGACCACGCTCTGGTGCAGGTGCATGGCGCTGCCCGGTTCATCGGTGATCGGCTTGGCCATGAAGGTGGCCGTCACGTTGTGCTTGAGCGCCGCCTCACGCATCGTGCGCTTGAACACGGTGATCTGGTCGGCCAGGTCCAGCGCATCGCCATGGCGGAAATTGATCTCCATCTGCGCCGGGCCGTCTTCGTGGATCAGCGTGTCGAGGTCCAGGCCTTGCAGTTCGCACCAGTCATAGACGTCTTCGAACAACGGGTCGAATTCGTTGGCTGCATCGATGGAGAACGACTGGCGCCCGCTTTCGGCGCGGCCGGAGCGGCCCAGTGGCACTTGCAGTGGCAAGTCCGGGTCTTCGCAACGCTTGGTCAGGTAGAACTCCATCTCCGGAGCGACGATCGGCCGCCAGCCCTTGTCGGCATAGAGTTTGAGCACCTTCTTCAGCACGTTGCGCGGCGACAGTTCGATGGGGTTACCCTGTTTGTCGAAGGTGTCGTGGATCACGATGGCGGTCGGTTCGATGGCCCAGGGGATCTGATACACCGCAGTCGGGTCGGGGCGGCAGACCATGTCGATGTCAGCGGCATCGAGCAGGCTGTAGTAGATGTCATCGTCGACGTAGTCGCCGGTGACGGTCTGCAGCAGCACGCTCTCGGGCAGGCGCATGCCACGCTCATGGAGGAACTTGGCGGTCGGTGCGATCTTGCCGCGGGCGATGCCGGTCAGGTCGCTGATCACGCATTCGACTTCGGTGATCCGGTGTTCTTTCAGCCAGGTGGAAAGCTGATCGAAGGGGGCGTTCATACAGACCTCTTGGTTGGGTTTTTGTGGCACTGGTGTGCAGGAGCCTTCCCACATGCCGTGCTGAGGGCTATCTTGGGCGCAGCCCCCAGGGGCAATCTATCCACTTTCTTCGGCAACGAATGCACCAAAAGAGTGCAATTAGGACGCAGCGTGACAACGCCCAATGCCTTGCAGGTCCAGGCCTTCCACACCACCGATGTGACCGAGCAGGTGCGCGCCACCCCCGGTTGGCAGCAGCAGTACCGGCAGATGTCGCCCGGCCACTTCAGCGGCCAGTTGCGTTGCCTGGGCCTGGATGGCGTGCAGGTGTACGAAGAGCGCCTGAACACGCGGGTCGAGCAGTTTTTCCGTGCCCCCAGCGGCGCGTTGGCATTTTGCTTCGACCGCAGCGAAAACAGCCTGTACCTGCTCAACGAACAGAGCCGCAATATCTGGATCACACCGGAGAACTACCAGGAGGTGGCGGTGGTGTTCGACCAGGCCTTCCTGGCCAGCCACGGCCTCGACCCGCAGCGCCTTGACGGCTTGTTCATGGTGCCGCTGGGCAGCGGCCAGAATGCGCTGTTCGGCAGCTGGCTCAGCGCTACCCTGACGCGACTGGGGCAAGCCGATTGCCCACTTGCGGGGCAAGCGTTGGCCGAACAGTTGCTGGAAGACTGCCTGTTCATCCTGGATAACGCCTGCCAGCAGCTGCAGGGCGGAGCGCTGGGGCGGCGGGGAGAGGAGCGGGCGATCATGCAGCGGGTCAGTGAGTGGGCTGCCGACTGCCCCGAAGAAACCCTTAACCTGCTGGAGTTGGCAGACGTTGCCGGCGTTTCCCTGCGCCAGCTGCAGCAGGCATTCAAGGCGTTTACCGGCATGCCGCCGGCCCATTGGCTGCGGCTTCGCCGGCTCAATGGGGCGCGGCGCGACCTGTTGCGCGGTGGCGAGGTGACGGTTGCCGAAGTGGCCATGCGCTGGTCGTTCTGGCATTTGGGGCGCTTTTCCGAAAGCTATCGGCAGTTGTTCCGGGAACTGCCCAGCGAGACGCTCAAGCGGGGCCGGTCGGTTCGCGGTTAAACCCAGCATTCCTGCGGGAAAGTTGCTATCGTGCCCGGCAGTGTTCACCCGAGGTCCCGATGTTCTACCTGCCTTTGCCCAGCGATCAGGCCGAGCGCCTCGCCAGCGCAGCCCCAGCCACCGATTTTTTCCCTGGCGCCAGCGTGCTGCAGGCGGCCGCCGTGCTGTTCGTGCAGAACCTGCCGCGCCAGCCTGCCAGCGTTTCGGCTGACGCACAGGAACGCCGCTTCGCTGAAATCGTGCGTATTGCCAATGAGGTCGAAACGGCGGCGCCTGGCCGTTTTCAGGGCCAGGTAGCGCAGCATTTCGACCGCGAGGCGTTTGCCATGGGGCTCGGCATGCTGGGTGAGAACGGCGTCGCGCTGGTATCACCCGAAGTCGACTACCCGGCGGAAGAATTTCAGGACGCCGAAGGCCAGTGGAACTTCCAGTTCGCCGACAGCTACCGGCAGCGGGTCACGCCATTGCACCCGGTGTACCTGCCGTCGTTGGCCAGCGACCTCATGCTCAGCGACCAGCAGAACCGCCTGCTGCGCGAGTTCTTGTCCGGGGTGGACGAGTCGGTGGCGGTGCAGGGGTTCGCCGGTACCGGCAAAACCTTCCTGATCCACCAGTTCGCGCGCCTGCTCGACCCGCAACGCACCTTGCTGCTGGCCCTCACCGAAGGCCAGCTCAGGGCACTGCGGGCACGGGTCAAGGATGCTGAGGCGTACACGGCGATGACCTTTGGCCAACTGGCCGACGAGATTCTCAACCGCGACCTCACCAGCAACGGTTGGCGCCTGCGCGATCCGTACCGAACCAAGTTGTCATGGCGCCCGCAAGAGGCGCAGGTGGTGAAATGGCTGGCCATCCCCGATATCGGCCCATTGGCCGCCCGGGACGTGGTCGCCCTGTGCATCAAGGCCGTGCGCAGCTTCTGCCGCAGCGGCGACAACCAGTTGCAGCTGCATCACTTGCCCTGGGCCGGCCCGGGGACCTCGCCGCTGGATCAGGAAGTGCTGCTGGAAAAGGCCAGGTTGTACTGGCAGGAGCTGACCCGCCCATCGTCGCGGGAGATCCAGTTGCCGGTGCGCGATTACCATCGGGTCAAACTGTTGTCGCTGACGGCCGAACTGATCGACAGCCGCTATACCCATGTGATCGTCGATGAAGCCCACGAGTTGTCCGCACCCATGGTCGCCGTGCTGGATCGCAGCCCGCAATCTGTCATTGCCCTGGGCGATGAGCTGCAGAACCTCAATGGCTTGAGCCCGCACCATGGCGGCTTCATCCGCCAGCGTTATATCGACCATTCATTACGCGCAGGGCCTGCCATGGACAGCGTACTCAACCCGTTGATCCAGGCCCACCCGGCGGCCATCCAGGCAGCCTTCAGCGGCAGTGCCGAGCATTACACGCGGGTCAGTTTCTTCGATGCTGTGACGGTACCCGAGCAGCCCACCGCGTTGATCGTCGATGACGAGTGGGGGTTGTTCGGTTGGTTTCAGCGCCTGACCCACCAGGGTGTGCCGTTCGTGCTGCTGCAAAGCGCGCGCAAGGATTTCGAGCTGTTCGTCGAGGATTGCATCGAGTTGTACCGCTATGGCACGCGGCCGCGTCACCCGATGCTGTTCCGATACCCAAGCTGGCAGGCGCTTGAGCAAGACAAGGGGGACGACAAGGCGTTCGTTGCCGTGGCCAATATGCTGCGCAAGGGCTACACCCCGGAGCACTTTGCCAAGGCCAAGAGCCGCTACCGCTGGGACAAGGCGCCCAAGCTGTTCCTTGGCCGTGTACGCGATGTGAAGAACATGGAGTTCGCCCGGGTGATGGTCTCGCCGGAGCTGATGGTTGCGCCGGTAACGGCCGGCAACCGCAACGAGCGGGCACGGATGCTGGCCGGGCTGTACACCGCATGTTCGCGGGCGCGGCACGAGCTGATCGTGCCGGGGGGGATGCTGGACTGGGTCAAGGACCAGGTCCGCGATTGAGCGTGCCCCGGGGCCGCTGCGCGGCCCAATCGCCGGCAAGCCGGCTCCCACAGCAATTGCTGCCAGCTTTGAAAACCGTACGGGCAGCACGGTCACTGTGGGAGCCGGCTTGCCGGCGATTGGGCTGCAAAGCAGCCCCGGCTCACGAAATCAGTTGCGATCCAGCCACACGGTTTGCGCGTTGGTGAACTCGCGCACGCCAAAATGCGACAGCTCACGCCCGAAGCCACTCTTTTTCACCCCACCAAAGGCCACGCGGGGGTCAGAAGCGCAATAGCCGTTGATGAACACCCCACCGGTGTCCAGCGCTGCCGTCATGCGCTCGGCCAGGGCATAGTCTGCGGTGTAGATGGTCGATGCCAGGCCGAATTCGCTGTCGTTGGCCAGCTCCACCGCATGTTCGGCATCGCGGGCAGTGATGATCGCAGCCACGGGGCCGAACAGCTCCTGCTTGAACGCGGTCATGTCCGGGGTGACGTTGGCGAACACGGTCGGGGCGTAGAAGTTGCCCACGCCTTCGACCTTGTTGCCGCCCAACAGCAAGGTGGCGCCCTCGGCGAGGGTCGCCTGGACCTGGCCATCGAGCTCGTCGCGCAGGTCGTAGCGCGCCATCGGGCCGATGTAGGTGTCATCTTCCAGCGGGTTGCCGACCTTCAACTGGCGTGTCGCCTCGACGAACTTGCGCGTGAATGCCTCGACGATGCTCTCTTCCACGATCAGGCGCTTGGCCGCGGCGCAGACCTGCCCGGTGTTCTGGTAGCGGCCAACCACGGCGGCTTTCACCGCAGCATCCAGGTCGGCGTCGGCCAGCACGATGAACGGATCGGAACCACCCAGCTCGAGCACGCATTTCTTCAGCGCGGCACCGGCCTGGGCGCCGATCGCCATGCCGGCACGCACGCTGCCGGTCAACGTCACGGCAGCGATGCGCGGGTCGTTGATGGCGCGGGTGACGCCGTCCGGGGTCACGTTGAGTACCTCGAACACGCCTTCGGGCAAGCCGGCATCCTTGAACAGGTCGCCCATCAGATAGGCGCTGCCCATGACGTTCGGCGCATGCTTGAGCACATAGGTGTTGCCGGCCAGGATCGCCGGTACGGCGCCACGCAGCACCTGCCAGATCGGGAAATTCCACGGCATCACGGCCAGGATCGGGCCCAGCGGGCGGTATTCGATACGCGCTTTTTCGACCTGGGTCGGCTCAGCCGCAAGCATCGCCGGGCCGTGCTCGGCGTACCAGCGGCACAGGCCGACGCACTTGTTCACTTCACCTCGGGCCTGGCTGATCGGCTTGCCGATTTCGCGGCTGATCATCTGCGCGAAGGTTTCGGCCTTGGCCTCAAGGGTGTCGGCCAGGGCAAGCAGGTACTCGCTGCGCTGACCCAGCGACACCTGGCGCCACTGGCGATAGCCAGCCTTGGCACGTTGCAGCGCCGCTTCCAGTGCGGCGTCGGTGTCGAAAGGGTAGCTGCCGATCTGCTCGCCGCTGTGCGGGTCGATGGAGATGGCGTGGGTCAGGCTGCTGATCTGGCTCATGGCTGCACACTCGTTGTTGTTCATCAGTGAGGCCAGACTAGTGGGCTAGGGGTTTAATGAAAACTGAATAATAATGAGCGAAACATTCACGTTTGGAGAATGACTGTGGATCTGGTGCAATTGGAGATCTTCAAGGCAGTGGCCGAACAGGGCAGCATCAGCGCCGCCGCCCAGCACATCCATCGGGTGCCGTCTAACCTGACCACGCGCATCAAGCAGCTGGAGGAAGACCTGGGTGTCGAGTTGTTCATCCGTGAAAAAAGCCGCCTGCGCCTGTCGCCGGCTGGCTGGAACTTCCTCGAATACACCCGGCGCATCCTCGACCTGGTGCACGAGGCCCGGTTGACGGTGGCGGGCGAAGACCCGCAAGGCACCTTCGCCCT
The DNA here is from genome assembly GCF_047456105.1 of Pseudomonas sp. BNK-15. Classification (NCBI taxonomy): domain Bacteria; kingdom Pseudomonadati; phylum Pseudomonadota; class Gammaproteobacteria; order Pseudomonadales; family Pseudomonadaceae; genus Pseudomonas; species Pseudomonas sp. BNK-15. The sequence continues at coordinate 5,074,916 of NZ_CP179898.1, read as the reverse complement.
GGGTTCGCTGGAGAGCACCGCAGCCGTGCGTATACCGGCATTGCTGGCCGCCTATAACCAGCGCTACCCGAAAGTCGACCTGGACCTTTCCACCGGGCCGTCGGGGACCATGCTTGAAGGTGTGCTGTCCGGGCGCCTGGTGGCAGCATTCGTCGATGGCCCGTTGTTGCACCCCACGCTCGAAGGCATGCCGGTATTCGAGGAGGAGATGGTGATCATCTCGCCGCTCAACCATGCCCCGGTAACCCGTGCGCAGGACGTCAACGGTGCGAGTATCTACGCCTTCCGTGCCAACTGCTCGTACCGCCATCATTTCGAGAACTGGTTCGTCCAGGACCAGGCGGTACCAGGCAAGATCCATGAAATGGAGTCCTACCACGGCATGCTCGCCTGCGTCAGCGCAGGTGCCGGCCTGGCCATGTTGCCACGCAGCATGCTCGACAACATGCCCGGCTGCACCACGGTTAGCGCCTGGCCCATGTCGGAGGATTTTCGCTACCTCAAGACCTGGCTGGTGTGGCGCCGCGGTACCGTATCGCGCAGCTTGAGCATGTTCGTTAAGCTGCTTGAGGAGCGGCGCGCTGGCTCAGACCGTACTGAACATTAGCCATTGGTGGCAATTCACTTCCAACTTTCTGATTAATTGGACAATAATCAGAAAAGTATTACCTCGTGTGACCGGTTGGATGCACCGGCCACCGTAAAAATCGAGGGGCAAAAGCCCCCGCTTGCCCGTGTTGACCATCAGGAGATGTCATCGATGAAAACCCGTCTTGCCACTATGCTCGCAGCCGCCGCATTGGCTGTTGCCGGGGCCAATCTGGCCCAGGCCGCGCAGGTGTCCGGCGCCGTGGGCGCCACCAGCCAGGGCGACATGACTTACCGTATCGGCCTGGCCTTCGACTGGGACAAGAAATGGCTGCAAAGCAGCACCGGCTTCGTGACCGGTTATTGGGATGCAGCCTACACCTACTGGGAAGGTGGCGAGGCCAGCGGTGCTCACTCGCTGTCGTTCAGCCCGGTGTTCACCTACGAATTCAGCGGCTTCACCTACACCCCGTACATCGAGGCAGGCATCGGCCTGGCAGCATTTTCCAAGACCGATGTCGGCGATCAACACCTGGGTTCGTCGGTCAATTTCGAGGACCGCATCGGCTTCGGCCTGAAGTTGCCGGGCGAGCAGAAAGTCGGCATCCGTGCCATGCACTACTCCAACGCCGGTATCAAACAGCCGAACGACGGCATCGAATCCTACTCGCTGTTCTACAGCAAGGCGTTCTGAAACGGCGGGCCGCGCCAGCGGCCCCGGCCATTCAGAAGGTGTACGCAACCCCGGCTTGCACCGTGCGCGGTGCACCCGGGTACACGTAAGTGTTGAACGCCCCTTCGTCATAGCCCTTGTTGAACACGTTCTTCACGTCCAGGTTCAGCCGTACATGCTCGTTGACCTTGTAGAAGCTGTGCAGGTCGACCACGCTGTAGCTCGCCATGGTGTAGGTCGTCGCGGCGGTCTGCCCGGCACGGTCATCGATGTACTTCACCCCAACCCCCAGCCCCAGGCCCTTGGCCAGTCCATCCTGAAACTCGTAGGTGTTCAGCAGGCTGAAGCTGTTGCGCGGGATGTTCGCCAGGCGCGTGCCGCTGGGCACGGTGTTGTCTTGGGTGACCTCGGCGTCGACATAGGCATAGCCACCGATCACACGCCACTCAGGGGTGAGGTTGCCGGCAATGTTGATGTCCAGCCCGCGGCTGCGCACCTCGCCGGCGGCGATGCTGTAGGTACCAGAAGGGTCATTGGGGTCGCGGGTCAGCACGTTTTCCTTGACGATGTGGTAGACAGCCGCGTCGATGCTTAGCTGGCGATCGGGCGCTTCCCACTTCACACCCAACTCATACGACTTGCCTTTCTCAGGGTCGAAACCACTGCCTTGCAGGCTGGCGCCACTGTTGGGTTTGAACGAGCGCGCGGTGTTGGCGTACACGGCAAGCGTGTCGGTGATGTCATACAGCAGGCCGAAACGAGGGGTGACGCCGTTTTCGCCCTTGCTGAAGTCACCAGCATTGTTCAGCTTGTTGTCGTAGTCATGCTCGTAACGCTCGAAGCGCACCCCGGCCAGTGCCTTCAGGCGCTCGGTCAGGGCGACCTGGTCCTGGATGAAGGCGGCCCAGGTCTTGAGGTTTTCCTTGTCGTGGGTAGTCGTGCGGGTCAGGGCAGGGCGGGGCTGGCCCAGCACCGGGTCGAAGATGTCGATCGGATAGGCGCCGGCACCGGCGGCCGAACGTTGAATGATCGAGCTGTAGTCATAGTCTTCATATTCGATACCGGTAAGCAGGGTGTGGGCGAAGCCACCTGTGTCGAAGTGGCCGGTCAGGTTGAGCTGGTAGTCACGGTCGGTCCATTCGAGCTTGCGGTAGTTGAAGTTGCGCCCAAGGGTTTGGCCATCAGCCTGCAACGCATTGGCTTCCACGGCGTTGCCCTTGAGTGAGCCGTCCAGCCACTGCATGCCGCCACCCAAGGTCCAGTCTTCGCTGAGCGCGTGCTCGAAGCGCAACTGCGCCATGTTGTTGTCGTTGTGCAGCAGGTTGTCGCTGCCTTTTTCCCAGATATTGGTGTCACGCGAGGCGGTGCCGCGCTGGCCGGGCAGGCGGGTAAGGCCCCGGTCCAGCGGGTGGTTGTTGCGCATGAAGTCGCCCTCGAAGACGATCTTCGTGGCGTCATTGACCTGCCAGCTCAGCACGGGCGCAACGTCGTAGCGTTCGCTCTCGACATCGTCGCGGAAGCTTTCGCCACCTTCACCCAGCACGTTCAGGCGGTAGGCGAGCGAGCCCTCTTCATTGAGCGGACCGGTGGCATCGAGGGTTGCCCGGTGCATGCCCTGGTCGTCGAGCTGGCTGCCAAGCGTCACCTTGGGTTCGGCCAGTGGCTGCTTGCTGACCACGTTGAAGGTCCCGCCCGGGTCGCCACGGCCATAGAGGCTGGTGGCTGGGCCGCGTATTACTTCCAGCCGCTCGACGCTGTTGGCATCGGGGGCATTGGGGTAGCCACGGTTGATCGGGAAGCCATTGCGGTAGAACTCGCCCGTGGTGAAACCGCGCACCGTGAAAGTGGTCAGGCCCTGGCCGCCAAAGTTGTTGGCGCGGCCAACGCCGCCTGCGTAGTCAAGGCCGTCCTGCAGCCGCGTGGCGCCGGTGTCTTCGAGTACATCCTTGGGTACGACGCTAATCGACTGCGGTATTTCGTGCAGCGCGGTGTCTGTGCGCGTGGCACTGGCCGAACGACTGGCTTTGTAGCCCTCGACCGGTCCATCGGCGCGTTCGCTGTCGGCGGTACCGTTAATGTTCAAGGCCTGGAGTTCGATCTGGGCGGGGTTACCGAGTGATTCGGACTCGGCGAAAGCCAACGGGGAGACAGCATGTAGTACACAAAGCGAAACGAACGTGCGACGCATCGACGGTACGATCCTGAAGTAGGGCGCTAGGAAGGGGATTGATACGTCGCGAAAGTACTACGAATCATTATCAAATGCATTATTTTTAAGTGGGTCGGGAGTACCAGTTTGGTGCTGGTCGTGCGATTGACTGGGCTGTCAGATCAAGCACCGCGCAGCCGGCGCTCGATCCGACAGCCCAAAAATCTCAGCTGATGCCTCAACGCACCCCTTTGACCGCCAGCACATTGCACAACGGATGCTCCAGCACATGCGCCGTGGTCCCGCCCAGGAACGTCTGCATGGCGTCATGCCGGTGGTTGCCCATCACGATCACATCGACCCGGCCGTGGCTGACGAACTGGGCGATCGCCCGAATCGCTGCACCTTCCAGAAAGTGTCGGCGTTCCAGCGGGACCTGGTGATGGTCACCCAGGCGATTGAACGCTGCCCGTTGCGCGGTGCGCACACTGCCCTCGAAACCGGGCATGGTCACCGTGCCGGCGCCGAAGTCGGCGAGATGGGTCCTGGCCGCATCGCATACATGCAACAGGTGCAGTTCGGCGTTGCACTGCAGGGCCAAGGCATGGGCGCAGTGGATCACCTGCTCGTCCAGGTGTTCGCCGGCACCGTGGCTGTTGAGGTCGACGGCGACGGCGATTTGCCGGGGCAGCGGCAGGCGAATGTCGCTGACCAGGTGCACGGCCACCGGGCTGTCCTTGAGCAGTTGCCAGTCCAGCGGTGTGACCAACAGGCGCTTGAGCACCGGTTCGTGCTGTACATCCTTGATCAGCAAATCACAGCCCAACTGCTCGATGCGCTCGATCACGCTGCCCAGCGGATCACGGGTGAGCAGCAGTTCGGTGGACACATCCAGGCCGTCATCGCGCAATTGCTCGGTGGCATCGGCCAGCCACTGGCGGTTGTCGGCAAGCAGCCGCTCGCGTTCACGGCCGTCGCTCATCAGGCCAAAGGTGTCGACATCGTCGACGAAGACATTGATATCCAGCAGGGCACCGCTGGATTCAGCCAACGCCGCCGCGCGTTGCAGCGCGGGCGTGTAACGCATCTGCGGGCCGAGCATGACTAACAAACGCTTGAACTGGCTCATCGCACACCTCCACGTGTGGGCAGCCCCCCGGTTCATGCCTGTTGATCTGGTCTGTTCAGTCTAGGCGGCAGCGGGCTTGCCCGCGAATACGCAGGCGTCTACCGCCAAAGGGTTTGTCGGGTATGATGCCAGCCCCATCATTTCACGAGGCCCGTTTCATGTCCCTGAGTGCTGAACAGACCGGCGAATTCCGCGCCTTCGCCGAGCAGTTGGCCGATGCCGCTGCAGCCGCGATCCAGCCGTACTTTCGTGCCAGCCTGGACGTCGAGGACAAGGGCGGGCGCCTGTACGACCCGGTGACCGTGGCCGACAAGGCTGCCGAAGACGCCATGCGCACGCTGATCCAGGCGCGTTACCCGGAACACGGCATTCTTGGCGAAGAGCAGGGGGTGGCAATCGGCAGCAGCCCATTGACCTGGGTGCTCGACCCCATCGATGGCACTCGCGCCTTCATCACCGGCCTGCCACTGTGGGGCACGCTGATCGCCCTGAACGATGGTACCCGCCCCGTGCTGGGGGTGATGAACCAACCTTTCACCGGTGAGCGTTTCGTCGGTACCCCCGAAGGTGCGTGGCGCAGCGGCACGCCATTGAAGACCCGCGCCTGTGCAGACCTGGCGGCGGCAACCTTGATGTGCACGACGCCAGACATGTTCGATACCCCAGAGCGCAAGGCTGCGTTCCAGGCCGTGGCTGACAAGGCGCGGCTGATGCGCTACGGCGGCGATTGCTACGCCTACTGCATGCTGGCCTCGGGGTTTGTCGATGTGATCGTCGAAGCGAGCCTGCAACCGTATGACGTGCAGGCGCTGATGCCGATCATCGAAGGGGCGGGCGGGGTGATCACCGCTTGGGATGGCAGTTCGGCACAGCACGGCGGCTGTGTGGTGGCGTGTGGTGATCCGGTACTGCACGCTCAAGTGGTGCAGATGCTGCGCCACGCCATGTGATTGTTGCTTGTAAGGCTTTCATGGGCGCCAGCCTGGCAGACCTAGGCAAGCCGGCGAGCAGGTGCACTGACTTGCGGTAGCCCCGCCATCGCACTTTTTCCGGTTTGCGGGCTCTATGCTTGGCCAGGCCGCGCCGATCCCCGGCACGGCCGCCGATTTCGACCCGGTGCCGATGGTTGCAAGCAAACCCGTATTCTTCCCGCGCCTGCTGCTGGCAGGCACACTGGTCTGCCTGGGCGCCTGCACCCAGCAGCAAGGCCAGGACATCGTCAGCCAGTTCGGCAACGGCAAGCCCAGCGAGCTGTTCCAGACCAGTGTCGACCGCATGGCGACGCTGGCCATGCGCGACAACCTGCAGAGCCTGTACCTGCTGATGAACAAGCTGTACCTGCGCAACCCCAGCCAGTGGAAGATGTCCGGTTACCTCGATGCCGCCACTGCAGAGCGGCAGATCCGCATTGCCATCGAACAGCGTCAACCCTTGGCGCAGCTTGGCAACCGTCGCGACCTCGTTGCCTTGAGTTATGCCCTGAGCCCGGAGTTTCGCGGTGACCGGGTCGGTGCGTTCATCTACGCCATCGGCAGCATGCTGATCACCGCACACGGTGGGCGAACCGAGTTCTACATGACGGACACCATCGACCCTTTGTTCGTCAACAACGCCGCTCGCAACATCGAAAAGGCCACCTGGATGCTCAGCCAGCGCCAGGATGCCAATGGGGTATTGCTGTTATTTTCCAACGAGATTTCGCAGGAGGGCAGCAACCTGAGTTTTGCAGTGGAGTTCGGCAAGATCGTGGCGCGGCTGGATCTGCTGGCGCAACTGTTGGATGAGCGCTACCGGCGGATCGGGCTCAACTACGCGCAAAGCCTGTTGCTGATGAATTTCCTGCCGGTGCAGTGAACCCCGTTACAGCAATGCCCGAATCGCACGCTGATAGCGCTGGCCGGCGCGGCTCATGCTGTTGTTGTGGCTGGCCCCCGGTACCAGCAACAAGGTTTTGGGCTCCTGCGCCGCTTCGAACAATTGCTGGCTGAAACGCGGCGGCACGAAACGGTCGTCGAGCCCGTGCACCAGCAGCAGTGGCAGGCCGACGTCCTTGATCTTGTCCAGCGAATCGAATTTCTGCGACAGCAACCAGCGCACCGGCAGGGTGGTATCAGCCACGGCAGCGGCGACATCGCCCAGTGAGGTGAAGGTCGACTCCAGGATCAACCCCCGCGCCGGGGCTGTACCGCCGTCTTTCTGCGCCTGGCGCGCCAGGTCGGCAGCCAGCTCCACCGCCACTGCGCCGCCCAGTGAATGGCCAAAGATCAGGCGTTTGCCTGCATCGGGTTGCAGTTGGGCAAACCGCTCCCAGGCAATGCGCGCGTCTTCGTAAACTGTCGCTTCGGACGGCAGGCCGCCGCGGCTTTGGCCGAAGCCTCGGTAATCCACGGCCAGCACCGAATACCCCATGGCATGCAGCTGTTCGATGCGAAACAGCTGGCCGGTGAGGTTCCAGCGTACGCCGTGCAGGTAGAGGATGGCCGGCGCATCGGCGCGGCGGGCCGGCCACCACCAGGCGTGCAGGCTCTGGTTGGCGGCGAAGCTGCGCGGGCGCAGGTCCAGTTCCTGCACACCATTGGGCAGGCCGCGGAACCAGCTGGCCTGGCCAGGCTCGATACGGAATACCAGTTCGCGTTCCTTGTGCTGCAGCACGGCGCAGCCGGCCGGCAGGCCGACCATCAGGAAGGTGGCACACAGCCAGGTGAGCCAGCGACGGCGCAGGTGCGTAAGGAAGTAGGTGGGCATGCGGTTTTTTAACAGATCCGCAGGTTCTGATGTGGGAAAAGTTACCGGGTGGACGTGCAGGTTGGTTGCAAGCTGTTTCGTTCGATAACCGCCCAAGCGCTGCTCGCGCCTGTCCGATAGCCGCCCGGCCAATCCGAACATCTCATTGCCCAACCCCCATCTTTTGCTTAGTGTGGGACCAAGCCACCGGCGGTCAGCTGCCTTTAGAAACCCGACCCCGGCCCGGTAGAATGACCGTGAACGACCGCAACCACAGGCCCCAGGCCAGTAGGGTGCGGCGCCCAGAACAATAACGATACCGAGTGCCTTGCCTATGGAAAGCCGCCTGCTGAGCGAGCGCAGTAGCGTGTTCCATCACGCCGACCCTTATGCGGTGTCCGATTACGTCAACCGTCATGTGGGCCAGCACTGCATCGGGCTGTCGCGCACCACGCATCCGCAGGCCAGCCTCAGCCACCGCAAGTTCGCCGAACTCGACCTGTGCCGCATCAGCTACGGTGGCAGCGTGCGGGTCACCTCACCAGCCCTGGAAACCATCTATCACTTGCAGGTGCTACTCAACGGCAATTGCCTGTGGCGCGGGCATCAGCGCGAGCACCACCTGGTGCCGGGCGAGCTGCTGCTGATCAACCCCGACGACCCGGTGGACCTTACCTATTCCGAGGACTGCGAGAAGTTCATCCTCAAGGTGCCGACGCACATGCTCGACTCGATCTGCGAGGAGCAGCGCTGGCAGCGGCCTGAGGGAGGGGTACGGTTTTTGCGCAACCACTACCGGCTCGAAGAGCTGGACGGTTTCGTCAACCTGCTGGCCATGGTCTGCCATGAGGCCGAGGTGAGTGATTCGCTGCCGCGGGTGCAGGGGCACTACAGCCAGATCGTCGCCAGCAAGCTGTTGACGCTGATGAGCACCAACATCCGCCGGGAAAGCCTGGCTACGCCGGGGGCCAGCCTGGAGCGGATCCTGGACTACATCGACCGCAACCTCAAACTGGAGCTGGCAGCCGAGACGCTGGCCGAACAGGCCTGCATGAGTGTGCGTTCATTGTATGCGTTGTTCGATCGCCATCTGGGCACCACGCCCAAGCAGTACGTACGCCAACGCAAACTGGAGCGGCTGCATGCGTGCCTGAGTGATGGCAGTTGCGCGGTGCGCAGTGTGACGGAACTGGCGATGGATTACGGCTTCCTGCACCTGGGGCGGTTTTCCGAGACCTACCGCGAGCGTTTTGGGCAGCTGCCTTCGCAGACCTTCAAGCAACGGCGCTGACTTGACGGGCACAATCGCTGGCAAGCCAGTTGCTCCCACAGGAGCCCTGCCAGCCTGGCGGGCAGGGCTTTACCTGTGGGCCCCAGCGAGGAACATCACAACGGATAGTGCTTCAACTCCCTGGCAATCAACATCCGCTGGATCTCGCTCGACCCTTCATAGATCTGCGTGATGCGTGCGTCACGGTAATAGCGCTCGACCGGGTAATCTTCCAGGTAGCCATAGCCGCCATGCACCTGGATCGCCATCGAGCACACCCGCTCGGCCATCTCCGATGCGAACAGCTTGGCCTGTGACGCCTCCGACAGGCAGGGTCTGCCTGCGCTGCGCAGACGTGCGGCATGCAGGATCAGCAGCCGTGCGGCATTGACCTGCACCTGCATGTCGGCCAGCAGGTTGGCGATGCTCTGGTGCTCGTTGATCGGCTTGCCGAACTGCACCCGGTCGCGGGAATAGACCAGCGCAGCCTCGAACGCGGCACGGGCGATGCCCAGGGCCTGGGCCGCGATGCCGATACGCCCGCCTTCGAGGTTGGACAAGGCAATGGCCAGGCCCTTGCCACGCTCGCCCAACAGGTTGGCGGCGGGGATGCGGCAATTGTCGAAGGTCACGGCGCAGGTGTCGGATGCGCGGATCCCCATCTTGTGCTCGCTGCGATCGACCTTGAACCCCGGGTTGTCGGTGGGTACCAGGAATGCGGAGAGGCCTTTCTTGCCCAGCTCTGGGTCGGTCACGGCAAAGACGATCGCCAGGCCCGCGCGGCGGGCGTTGCTGACGAACTGCTTGGCGCCATTGATCACCCATTGGCCGTCGATCAACTCGGCGCGGGTGCGCAGGTTGTGCGCTTCGGAACCGGCCTGTGGCTCGGTCAGGCAGAAGCAGCCGATCACCTCGCCGCTGGCCAGGCGCGGTAGCCATGCCTGCTGCTGCTCGGGCGTGCCATAGGCCAGCAGCGGGCCGCAGCCCACCGAATTGTGGATGCTCATCATCGCACCGGTGGCGCCACAGCCTGCGGAGATTTCCTCGACGGCCAGGGCATAGGCCACGTAGTCGGTGTAGCTGCCGCCGAAGTCTTCCGGCACCACCATGCCCAAGAGGCCCAGCTCACCCATCTTGCGCACCACGCCGTCATCGATCCAGCCGGCTTTTTCCCAGGCCTGGGCATGCGGGGCGATTTCGCCGCGGGCGAAGTCCCGGGCCATGTCGCGGATCATGATCTGCTCTTCGCTCAGTTCCAGGTCTTGCATCTGTGTACTCCCCGGCTCACAGGCCTTCGAAGAATTGGTCGACGCGCTGGCGTTGCAGGCCCGCCAAGGTCGGCGGGTTCCAGCGTGGCTGCTTGTCCTTGTCGATGATCAGGGCGCGCACACCTTCGATGATGTCGCCGTGCTGGAACCACTGGCGGTCAAGGTGCAGCTCCATGGCGAAGCACGCTTCCAGCGGCAGGTAACGGCCGCGGCGCAACATCTCCAGGGTAACCGCCATGGCCAGTGGCGAGCGGCTTTCCAGCTGGTCGGCGGTGGCCAGTGCCCACTGGTGGCTGTCGCCGATGCTGACTGCCCGCAGTTGCTCGATGATTGCTGCCATATCAGGCAGGGCGAAGAAGTGGTCGATGACCGGGCGCAGTTTTTCCAGCGGCGCATCGTCCAGCACCTGGCTGCCCAGCTTCGCGAGCAGGTTTTGCAACGCCTTGAGCGGATGGGCGCCGAAGTCCAGTTGGTCGAGGCCTTCATCCAGTTCCGCGAGTTTTTCGCTTGGCAGGTACCAGTCGGCCAGCCCGCAATACAGCGCGTCGGCCGCCTGGATCTGCGCGCCACTGACGCCCAGGTAGGTGCCCAGCTCCCCGGGGATGCGCGAGAGGAAGTAGCTGCCGCCAACGTCGGGGAAATAGCCGATGCCGACTTCGGGCATCCCCAGCCGGCTGCGCTCGGTGACGATACGCAGGTCGCAGCCCTGTGCCAGGCCCATGCCGCCACCCAGGGTGAAGCCGTCCATCAGCACCAGCACCGGTTTGCGGTAGCGGTGGATCGCCAGGTCAAGGGCGTATTCCTCGACGAAGAAGTCTTCGTGCAGCGTGTCGCCAGCCTTGTAGCTGTCATGCAGCGAGCGGATGTCGCCGCCGGCGCAAAAGCCTTTGGGGCCTTCGCCGCGCAGCACTACCGCTTGCACTTGCGGGTCGTCGGCCCAGTGGTCCAGGTGCTGGCGCAGGCTGCGCACCATGTCGAGGGTCAGGGCGTTGAGGCCACTGGGGCGGTTGAGGGTGAGGTGGCCAATCTGGTTGCGGACCTCGGCCAGTACATGGGCCGTTGCCGAGGTATGAGCGTGCGCGGTCATCGCGTTCTCCCTGCTTTGTTATTGATTTTCCAAGTGAAGTCTGGAGTGCGCTGGAGGATCGGTGGATCCTGTCATGCAAAATTGCCCTGCACAATGGATATATCTGCAGGTGAGGCGTGCGTTTTTGCCATGGCTACGGCTTTGAGTTTTTCAGGGTCGTGCATTGCAGGCAACCCTCTTGCAACCATTACCCTGACCGTAACGATCACGCCCCCAGCTTGATTGATCACCCAACCCCCGCGTCCTACTGTGCCCCCACGACAGCGAACCCGTGGAGTCACCCATGACCATAACGAAGAATCCACCGCCGCAATGGTCCAGGCGGCGCGCCGAGAAGCAGCGCCGCCTGGAGCGGGTCCGTCACCTGGCCGACGGTGTGGTGCTGCCAACCGAGCGCATCGTCGAGGCACTGGAGCTGTTGATCGCCCCAGGGGACCGGGTGGTGCTCGAAGGCAACAACCAGAAGCAGGCCGACTTCCTCTCCCGTTCGCTGGCCAAGGCCGACCCCGAGCGCCTGCACGACCTGCACATGATCATGCCCAGCGTCAGCCGTGCCGAGCATCTGGACCTGTTCGAACGGGGTATCGCCCGCAAGCTCGACTTTTCTTTCGCCGGCCCGCAGAGCCTGCGCATCGGCCAGTTGCTGGAAGACGGCCAGCTCGAAGTCGGCGCCATTCATACCTACATCGAGTTGTATTCGCGCCTGCTGGTCGACCTGATCCCCAATGTAACCCTGGTCGCCGGGTTCATGGCCGACCGTGACGGCAACCTGTATACCGGCCCCAGTACCGAGGACACGCCGGCACTGGTGGAGCCGGCCGCCTTCAGCGATGGCCTGGTGATCGCCCAGGTCAACCAGCTGGTCGACCGCGTCGACGACCTGCCGCGCGTGGACATTCCGGCTTCCTGGGTGGACTTCGTGGTGGTCGCTGACCAGCCGTTTTATATCGAGCCACTGTTCACCCGCGACCCACGGCACATCAAACCGGTGCACGTGCTGATGGCGATGATGGCCATCCGCGGCATCTACGAAAAACACAACGTGCAGTCGCTCAACCACGGCATTGGTTTCAACACGGCCGCCATCGAGCTGATTTTGCCGACCTACGGCGAGTCGCTGGGCCTGAAGGGCAAGATCTGCCGCAACTGGACGCTCAACCCGCACCCCACGCTGATCCCGGCCATCGAGACCGGCTGGGTCGAAAGCGTGCATTGCTTCGGCACCGAACTGGGCATGGAAGACTACATCGCGCAACGCCCGGACGTGTTTTTCACCGGCCGCGACGGCTCGCTGCGCTCCAACCGCATGATGTGCCAGCTGGCCGGGCAGTACGCGGTCGACCTGTTCATCGGCGCCACCTTGCAGGTCGATGGTGATGGCCATTCCTCGACCGTCACCCGCGGCCGCCTGGCCGGCTTCGGCGGCGCACCCAACATGGGCCACGACCCCCGCGGCAGGCGCCACGCCACCCCGGCCTGGCTCGACATGACGGTGCCCGACACCTTGCTCGAACGCGGCCGCAAGCTGGTGGTGCAGATGGTCGAAACCTACCAGGAAGGCGGCAAACCGACCTTCGTCGAAACCCTGGACGCCGTGGACGTGGCGAAGAAGGCCGGCATGCCGCTGGCACCGGTGATGATCTACGGCGATGACGTCACCCACCTGCTCACCGAAGAGGGTATCGCGTACCTGTACAAGGCCCGCAGCCTGCAAGAGCGCCAGCAGATGATCGCCGCCGTGGCCGGGGTCACCGCCATCGGCTTGCGCCATGACCCCAAGGACACCTTGCGCCTGCGCCAGCAAGGCCTGGTGGCCTTGCCCGAAGACCTGGGCATCCGCCGTACCGATGCCAGCCGTGAACTGCTCGCTGCGCGCAGCATCGCCGACCTGGTGGAGTGGTCCGGTGGCCTGTACAACCCGCCCGCACGGTTCAGGAGCTGGTGATGCAACTATTCGATCTGCAACCCTATGATCCCCTTCACCGGGCCGGCCGCCCGCTTGAAAACTGCACGATCCCTGTGGGGGCAGGCTTGCCGGCGATCAGGCCGGCACCTGAAAACGCCATTCCCCTTGCCGACCGGCTGGCCGACCTGGCCGTGGAAGCCCTGCTGGACGAGGCCGACCTGTCACCCAAGCCCGGCCTGGTGGACCGGCGTAGCAGCGGCGCGCACAGCGACATGACGCTGGCCCTTATGCATGCCTCGGCGCTTGCCCTTTGGCCTTGCTTGCGGCAAATGGCCGACGCCGCCCAGGCCCATGGCGAGGTTGGCCTGGCGCTGCGCATCGAGCTGGGCCGTATCGGCCGTGAAGGGGAGGCTGCGATGCTGGCCACCACCGCCGGGGTCAATACCCACCGCGGCGCGATATGGGCCCTTGGCTTGCTGGTGGCCGCCCGGGCCCTGGATGCCCAGGCTGACGCGAGTACCGTCGCAGCCCGTGCCGGGCGCATCGCCCTGATCGATGACCCGGCCGCCACCGCCCACGACAGCCACGGCACCCAGGTGCGCCACCGTTACGGCGCCGGCGGTGCCCGCGAACAGGCGCAACAGGGCTTTCCTGCCGTGATCGAACACGGCCTGCCGCAACTGCGCCGCAGCCGCGCCAACGGTGTCAGCGAAAACCACGCACGCCTCGATGCCTTGCTGGCGATCATGGCCGCGCTGAGTGACACCTGCGTGCTCTGGCGCGCCGGCCCCGAGGGCCTGCAAACGCTCCAACAGGGCGCCCGCCATGTGCTCGCAGCCGGTGGCAGTGCCACCCTCGACGGCCGCCGCCACTTGCGCCTGCTGGACACCCAACTGTTGCAACTGAACGCCTCACCGGGCGGTGCCGCCGACCTGCTGGCCGCCTGCCTGTTCCTCGACAAAGCCGGGAGCCTGTGACATGGAAACCCTGACCTTTCAATTCCCTGCCGCCGAGCCTGGCCGTGGCCGCACCCTGGTGGGTTGCGTCAGCTCGGGCGACCTGGAAGTCCTGATGGAGCCCGGCACGGCCGGCAGCCTGAACATCCAGGTGGTGACCTCGGTCAACGGCAGCGGCGCCCGCTGGGAGCAACTGTTCCAGCGCCTGTTCCAAGGGCGCAGGTGGCCGGCGGTGAACATCGACATCCATGATTTCGGCGCCACGCCTGGCGTGGTACGCCTGCGCCTTGAGCAAGGTTTCGAGGAGATCGCCCATGACTGACACCGAACGCTTGCTGCAGAGCCGCAGCTTCGTCGAACTGGGAGCGCGCCAGCGTGCCCGCACCTTGCTCGACCCGGGCAGTTTTCGCGAGCTGCTAGGCCCGTTCGAGCGGCTGATGTCGCCGTGGTTGCCGCGCCAGGGCATCGTGCCCCAGGCCGACGACGGCGTGGTCATCGCCAAGGGCTTGCTCGGTGGCCGCAACACGGTCATCGCCGCCATCGAAGGCGCGTTCCAGGGCGGCAGCATGGGCGAAGTGGGCGGGGCCAAGATTGCCGGTGCGCTGGAGCTGGCCATAGAAGACAACCGCAACGGCATCCCGACCTGCGCCGTGCTGCTGCTGGAGACCGGCGGGGTGCGCCTGCAGGAGGCCAACCTGGGCCTTGCGGCGATTGCCGAGATCCAGGCGGCCATCGTCGAGCTGCGCCGCCATCAGCCGGTGGTCGGGCTGGTCGCAGGCTCGGTGGGCTGCTTTGGCGGCATGTCCATCGCAGCGGGGCTGTGCAGCCACCTGCTGGTGACCCGTGAGGCGCGCCTGGGCCTCAACGGCCCGCAGGTGATCGAGCAGGAAGCTGGCATCGCCGAGTACGACGCCAAGGACCGCCCCTTCATCTGGAGCCTGACCGGTGGCGAGCAACGATATGCCAGCGGCCTGGTGGATGGTTATGTGGCCGATGACGTCGACAGCATTCGCCAGCAGCTGCTGCAGTTGCTCGACGTACCCAGTGCCAACCGCGCAGGCCGCCACGCCTGGTACCTCGAGCGGCTTGCCAGCCTGGGCAATGACTGCCCGCAACTGGACGCCGCCGCCGTACGCGCCCTTTACCAAGGAGATGCCCCATGAACCGTGCCCTGAACTGGCTGCCAGGCCTGGCCGGCAGCGAAGCACTGCCAGGATATCCCGCCTCGCTGCGGGTCATCGACGGCGAGCTGGACAACCGCACGGCGCGCTTCATTGCCGTGGTGCCGGATGCGCACAACCCGTTCCCCCGGGCGCGCAACGGTGAAGTCGGCCTGCTCGAAGGCTGGGCCTTGGCCAAGGCGGTGAGCGAGGCGATTGAGCTGGACCGCGATGGCGAGAAGCGCGCCATCGTCGCGGTCATTGATGTGCCCAGCCAGGCCTATGGCCGCCGCGAGGAAGCCTTGGGCATCCACCAGGCGCTGGCCGCTGCGGTGCAGGCCTATGCCCAGGCACGCCTGGCCGGGCACCCGGTTATTGGCCTGCTGGTGGGCAAGGCCATGTCCGGTGCGTTTCTGGCCCACGGCTACCAGGCCCAGCGGCTGATTGCGCTGGATGACAGCGGGGTGATGGTGCACGCGATGGGCAAGGCGGCGGCGGCGCGGATCACCTTGCGCAGCGTCGAAGAATTGGAAACCTTGGCCGCCGAGGTGCCGCCGATGGCCTACGACCTGGCCAGCTATGCCTCGCTGGGCCTTTTGTGGCGGCGCCTGAGTGTGGACAACGCGGATACCCCGAGCGCAAGCGATCTGGCCCAGGTGCGTGCGTGCCTGGCCGAAGCGCTGCGCGATATCGGCAACACGACCGACCTGACGTCACGGTTGGCCGGCGAGCACCGCAGTGCGTCCCGCGAAGTGCGTGCACGCTTGCGCAGCCAGTGGCAGGAGGCCTGAGATGAGCGCGCCGCAGCCACATGACCTGCTCTGGGGGATGACCCCGGCCGCGCTGCCTGTCGATGCCCCTGCCTGGGCCACGCAGGTACTGGCGGCCGGGCAGCCGGTGGTGGTGCGCCGTGCCTGCTGCGCGGCAGGTTGGGTGGCGGTGGGGCTGCGCGGGGAGGGGCGCGCGCAGCGCCTGGGTGTTCAGATGCGCGTGGCGGACATTCGCCGGCAACTGCGCCCCGAAGCCTTGCGCGGGCAGGGCGCGAGCCCCTGGGCCGCGCTACAGGCGCTGGCCAGCGTGGCCCCTGTGCTCGACGCCTGCGGGCTGGCCTGGGGGCCGACGGGTGGGGTGGGTTACCAGCTGGCTACAGGGGTTGAGGTGCTGCACGCGGCCAGCGACCTCGACCTGCTGCTACGTACACCGCGGCCCATGAGCCGGGCAAAGGCGCGTGAGTTGCTCGATAGCCTCGACTGCGGCCCTTGCCGTATCGACGTGCAACTGCAAACCCCTGCAGGTGGCATCGCCCTTCGCGAATGGGCCGGGGTGGCGCAGCGCGTGCTGCTCAAGTCGGCGCTTGGCGCACGGCTGGTGGCCGACCCATGGAACCTGCTGGAGTGCGCAGCGTGAGCAGCCTGTTCGCCTTCCCTGGCCAGGGCGCGCAGCAGGCGGGGATGCTGCATCGCCTGCCCGAAGGCTCGGCAGCGTTGCTGGAAGAGGCCAGTGACACCCTCAATGAACAGGTGCTGGCCCTGGACAGCCAGCAGGCATTGCAATCGACCCGGGCCGTGCAGTTGTGCCTGCTGTTGGCCGGGGTGGCCTGGGCGCGCACGTTATTGCAACGCAGCCCGGCCCCCGACTATGTGGCAGGGCTGTCGATAGGCGCCTACCCTGCCGCCGTCACCGCGGGCGCCCTGGCCTTTACCGATGCCGTACGCCTTGTGGCCCTGCGTGGTGAGCTCATGCAACGTGCCTACCCACAAGGCTACGGCATGACCGCTCTGAGTGGCCTGGATCTGGCCAGTGTCGAGCGCTTGTTGGCGCAGGTGGGCGGCGAGGTGTACCTGGCCAACCTCAACAGCGACAACCAGATCGTCATCGCCGGCAGCGACACGGCCATGGCCGAGGTTGCCGCCAGGGCGCGCAGCCGTGGCCAGGGCGTGGCCAGGCGCCTGGCGGTCAGCGTGCCCTCCCATTGCCGCTTGCTCGACGGCCCGGCGGCCGAGCTGGCACACGCGTTTGCCAGCGTTAAGATCAACCGCCCGCGCATCACCTACCTCAGTGGCAGCAGCGCGCGGCCGCTGTTGGACCCGCAACGCCTGCGTGACGACCTGGCCGGCAACATGGCCCGGCTCGTCGACTGGCGTGCTACGTTGCGCAACGCCTATGAGCGCGGTGTGCGCCTGCACCTGGAGCTACCGCCGGGCAGCGTGCTGACCGGCCTGGCCCGCCCGGTGTTCGAACAGGGGCGCGTGCTTGCCCTGGAGCAAACCCGACTCGATACAGTGGACGCCCTGCTGCGTCAGGAGGTCAGCCAGCGCCCATAAATGCCGTGTTTTTCGAAGGACAACAACAAGCAACTTCGACCCAACGCGAGGACAACAACAATGATCATCTACGGTGTGGCCTTTCTGGCCCTGTGTACCCTTGTAGGCCTGTTTATCGGTGAACTCCTGGGCAAGCTCCTGGGCGTACCTGCCAACGTCGGCGGTGTCGGCATCGCCATGCTGCTGCTGATTTTCATCGGCAGTTACCTCAACAAGCGTGGCCTGATCAAGGCCAAGTCCGAACAGGGCGTGGAATTCTGGAGCGCCATTTACATCCCCATCGTGGTGGCCATGGCCGCCCAGCAGAATGTGCTGGGCGCGTTGTCCGGTGGGCCGATGGCGATAACGGCAGGCGTCGTGGCGGTGGTCGCAAGCTTTGCCATGGTGCCGCTGCTGGACCGCATCGGGCAAAAGAAGCCTGAGGCGGGCACCGACAAACCCCTGACTGCTGCGCAACGGTGACCGCCATGTACGAATCCATGATGAAAGTGATCAACGGTTATGGCCTGGTCAGTGGTTTCGCGGTGATCGGCGTGACCATGTGGCTGTCCTACTGGTTCTCCGACAAGCTGACCCGCGGGCGTTTGCACGGCTCTGCCATCGCTATTTTCCTGGGCCTGGCGTTGTCTTACGTCGGCGGGGTGATGACGGGCGGGCAAAAAGGGCTGGTGGACATTCCGCTGCTGTCGGGCATCGGCCTGCTGGGCGGGGCCATGTTGCGGGACTTTGCCATCGTCGCCACGGCCTTTGGCGTCAACATCGAAGAACTCAAGCGCGCCGGGGTGTCCGGGGTGATATCGCTGTTCTTCGGCATCGGCACCTCGTTCGTCGCAGGGGTAGGGGTGGCCATGGCCTTTGGTTACACCGATGCGGTCAGCCTGACCACCATCGGCGCCGGGGCAGTGACCTATATCGTCGGGCCGGTGACGGGCGCTGCGATTGGCGCAAGCTCCGAGGTGATGGCGCTGTCGATTGCCGCCGGGCTGGTCAAAGCGATCCTGGTCATGGTGGTGACGCCATTCGTGGCACCGATGATCGGTTTGAACAACCCGCGCACTGCGGTGATCTTCGGTGGCTTGATGGGCACCTCCAGCGGTGTGGCCGGTGGGCTGGCGGCGACCGATCCCAAGCTGGTGCCCTATGGCTGCCTGACCGCAGCGTTCTACACCGCCTTGGGCTGCCTGCTGGGGCCTTCGCTGCTGTACTTCTGCATGCGTGGCCTGGTGGCGTAGGCCGGCTTTGTCGCGGTGGTTCTGGCGAACCGCCGCGGTGTGCGCCGCTCAGTTTTCCCGGCTGTACATTCGGCATTCCGCCAGCAGCGCCAGCAGGTTGGGCTCGCGCTCCCGGGCCTTGAGGAACACCACGCCGATATGTTGCTGCAGCCGGTAACGCGGCTGCAGCGCAATCAGCTTCACCCGGTTTTCGTACACCGCAGCAATGCGCCCCGGCAACAGTGCAAAGCCCACCCCCGAACTGACCATGCTGAGCAGGGTGAAGATATCGTTCACCTGCATCGCCACCTTCGGCTCGAACCCGGCCTGCTGGAACACCCGTGCGCCATCGCGGTGGGTGGCAAAGCCTTGGGTCAGGGTGATGAAGGTGGACTCGGCCAGGTCCGCCAGGTCCACCTCCTGCTGCTCGGCAAACGGCGAATCAGTGGGCACGGCGAGGTAGATATCGTCGGAGAACAGCGGCAATTGCTCGCAGGCAGGGTCGGCCGCGCTTTCATCCAGCGACACCAGCACCGCTTCCAGTTCATGGTTCTTCAGCCGCTGCAGCAGGTCGACATTCGAGCCCAGGGTCAGGTCGATGTTCAGCTCGCTGCGCCGCAGCTTCAGGCCCATCACCAGTTTGGGCACGGTCTTCACGGTCAGCGAATACAGGGCCCCGAGGCGGAAGCGCTCGGCGTAGAAACCAGCCGCCTCGCGGGTCTGGCGCACCATCTGCTCAGCGTCCTGGATCAACTGGCGGGCTTTCTTTTCCAGCACATAGGCGCTTTCCAGCGGAATCAGCTGACGGCCTTCGTGCTTGAACAGCGGGCAGCGCAGGGCGCTTTCCAGCGAATGAATGGCCCGGTGCACGCTGACCGCGCTGGTGGACAACTCGGCGGCGGCGCGCCCGAGGTTGCCGCTGCGCATGAAGGCGAGGAAGGTCTCGAGTTTTTTCAGGGTCAGTTCTTCGTCGATCAGCATGTTCAGGCCCTGAAATGAAAGAGCTGCAGAGCATGCCACAACCTCACCCCGAAGGGTGATGGCCGCCCCCGGCATCCCATGCAAGAATCCCAACCATGACCACCCCGGCATGGGACGACGACAATGAGCAAAGACCGGCTGAAATCGCCCGACTGGTACGCGCAGATGGCCCGTGTCATCGACGCCCAAGGCACGCCGGGCTTCGTCGAGGCGCTGTTCGCCGCGCTCAAGTTGCTTGCGCCGTGCCAGGCCATCACGGTGTTTCTTTACCCACGCAAGGGCCTGCCCTCGGCGTTGTTCGTCAAGGACGAGGAGGGCCCATGGCTGCCCGAAGGCAACGTGCAGCGCTACCTGGAAGGCTACTACCTGCTGTGCCCGTTCTACCGTGCCTGCATGGACGGTGTGGCTGCCGGCTGCTTTCGCCTCAGCGACGTTGCCCCCGACCATTTCAAGCGCAGCGAGTACTACCTGTCGTTCTACCAGCACGCACACCTGGAGGACGAACTGAACTTCATCGTCCCTCTGGATGAACACCTGACCATCGCCGTGGCCCTGGCCAGTACCCGACGCCTGGACCGTCAGCAGGTCAGCGACCTCAAATGTGTGGCGCCCTGGGTGGTGGCCGTGGTGCGGCGCCAGTGGAGCCACCTGGATGTCGATGCCGTGGGCGGGCGCTTCGAAAGTGCCCTGGGCCGGCAGATCAACGCCGCGCTGAACAACTTCGGCTCCTCGCTGCTCACCGAGCGCGAGTGCCGCATCGCCCAGTACCTGCTGCGCGGCCACTCCACGCGCTCGCTGGCCGAGCGCCTGGGCATCAGTGAAGACACGGTCAAGACCCACCGCAAGAACCTCTACACCAAGCTCGATATCGCCAAGCAGTCCGAGCTGTTCTCGCTGTTCATCGATTCGCTGGCCCAGGCCCAGGAAGGCTTGAGCAAGGACCCGTTGGAAAGTTACCTGCGAAGGCGCTGACGGCGCCACGGCCACCCACACCTACAACAACTGCAACCGGCCGCCCGCGCGGCCGCAAGGGAGACCTGCGTGCATACGAAAAGCGATTGGCAGCAGCGCGCTGCACGGCAAAGCTTCATCACCACGGCGCTGATCGACGGCCGCCCGCTGGCGGCCCGGTCAGGGCTGACCTTCGATGCCATCAACCCGGCCAACCGGCAGTTGCTGGCCCAGGTCGCCGCTTGCGGCGATACCGAAATCGACCAGGCTGTGCGTTCGGCGCGTCGCGCCTTCGAGCAAGGCCCCTGGGCGCGCATGGCACCTGCGGCACGCAAGGGCGTGTTGCTGCGCTTGGCCGAACTGATGATGGCCCACCGCGAGGAGCTGGCGTTGCTCGACTCGCTGAACATGGGCAAGCCGGTGATGGACGCCTACACCATCGATGTGCCCGGCGCGGCCAACGTATTCGCCTGGTACGGCGAGGCGCTGGATAAGGTCTACGATCAGGTCGCGCCAACCGCAGGCAATGCCCTGGCCACGGTCACGCGCGAAGCGCTGGGCGTGGTCGGCGCCGTGGTGCCGTGGAATTTCCCGCTGGACATGGCTGCCTGGAAGGTCGCCCCGGCGCTGGCCGCCGGCAACAGCGTGGTGCTCAAACCCGCCGAGCAGTCGCCGTTCTCGGCCCTGCGCCTGGCCCAACTGGCGCTTGAGGCAGGCGTGCCCGAAGGTGTGCTGAACGTGGTGCCGGGCCTGGGTGAAAGCGCTGGCCGTGCCCTTGGCCTGCACCCGGATGTGGATTGCCTGGTGTTCACCGGCTCCACCCAGGTGGGCAAGTACTTCATGCAGTACTCGGCGCAATCCAACCTCAAGCAGGTGTGGCTGGAGTGCGGCGGCAAGAGCCCGAACCTGGTGTTCGACGACTGTCAGGACCTGGACCTGGCAGCGGAGAAAGCGGCCTTCGGCATCTTCTTCAACCAGGGCGAAGTGTGCTCTGCCAATTCGCGCTTGTATGTGCAGCGCTCGGTCCACGACGAATTCGTCGAGCGCCTGCTGGCCAAGGCCCGCCAGTGGCTGCCCGGTGACCCCCTGGACCCGGCCAGCCGCGCCGGCGCCATCGTCGACGACGCCCAGAGCGCACGTGTCATGGCTGCCATCGAGCAGGCCCAGGGCGACGGCGCCCGCCTGTTGTGCGGCGGCCAGCGGCTGAGCTTCAACGGCTCGAACAATTTTGTTGCGCCAACGGTGTTCGCCGACGTGCGCCCGGATTCGGCCCTGGCCCGCGAGGAAGTGTTCGGCCCGGTGCTGGCGATCACTGCCTTTGACGACGAAGCGCAGGCCGTACGCCTGGCCAACGACAGCGTTTATGGCCTGGCCGCTTCGCTGTGGAGCGACGACCTCAACCGCGCCCACCGGGTGGCCCGGCAGTTGAAGGCGGGCACCGTCTCGGTCAACACGGTCGATGCCCTTGATGTGGCGGTGCCCTTTGGCGGCGGCCGCCAGTCGGGCTTTGGTCGCGACCTGTCGCTGCACGCCTTCGACAAGTACACCCAGCTCAAGACAACCTGGTTCCAGCTGCGCTGACCCTCACTCACGGAGAACAACAATGAACGCACCCTTCCAGCCGCAACGCGACACCCGCGACTACCAGGCCAGCGACGCGGCCCACCACATCCACGCTTTCCTTGACCAGAAGGCGCTCAACGCCGAAGGCCCACGGGTGATCACCCGCGGCGAACGCCTGTACCTGTGGGACAACGACGGCAGGCGCTACCTGGACGGCATGTCCGGCCTGTGGTGCACCCAGCTGGGTTACGGCCGCAAGGACCTGACCGCCGCCGCCGCCGCGCAGATGGACCAGCTGGCGTACTACAACATGTTCTTCCACACCACCCACCCGGCGGTGATCGAGCTGTCCGAACTGCTCTTCAGCTTGCTGCCCGGGCACTACAGCCACGCGATCTACACCAACTCCGGCTCCGAGGCCAACGAGGTGTTGATCCGCACCGTGCGCCGTTACTGGCAGGTGGTCGGCCAGCCGAACAAGAAGATCATGATCGGCCGCTGGAACGGCTACCACGGCTCGACCCTGGCCGCCACAGCGCTGGGCGGCATGAAGTTCATGCACGAGATGGGCGGGCTGATTCCGGACGTGGCACACATCGACGAGCCTTACTGGTACGCCGAGGGTGGCGAGCTGACGCCGGCCGAGTTCGGCCGCCGCTGCGCCTTGCAGCTGGAAGAGAAGATCCTCGAGCTGGGCGCAGAGAATGTCGCAGGCTTTGTGGCCGAGCCGTTTCAGGGCGCGGGCGGCATGATCTTCCCGCCGGAAAGCTACTGGCCGGAAATCCAGCGCATCTGCCGCCAGTATGATGTGCTGCTGTGCGCCGACGAGGTGATCGGTGGCTTTGGCCGTACCGGTGAATGGTTCGCCCACGAGTACTTTGGCTTCGAGCCGGACACCCTGTCCATCGCCAAAGGCCTGACGTCGGGTTACGTGCCCATGGGCGGCCTGGTGCTGAGCAAGCGCATCGCCGAAGCGCTGGTGGAGCGTGGCGGGGTATTCGCCCACGGCCTGACCTATTCCGGGCACCCGGTGGCGGCCGCAGTGGCCATCGCCAACCTCAAGGCGCTGCGCGACGAAGGCATCGTGCGCCAGGTCAAGGACGATACCGGCCCGTACCTGCAGCGCATCCTGCGTGAGGCGTTTGCCAACCATCCGTTGATTGGCCAGGTGCAGGGCGCGGGGCTGGTGGCGGCGTTGCAGTTCGCCGAGGACAAGGGCAGCCGCAAGCGTTACGCCAACGAGAACGACCTGGCCTGGCAGTGCCGCACCTACGGGTTCGAGGAAGGTGTGATCATCCGTTCGACGCTGGGGCGGATGATCATGGCGCCGGCGCTGGTGGCCACGCATGGCGAGCTCGATGAGCTGGTGGACAAGACGCGCATTGCCGTGGACCGGACGGCACGGGGGCTGGGAATTTTGTGATGGTGTAAAGACGGCCGCTGCGCAGGTCTCGCGGTTGTTGTAGGAGCGGCCTTGTGTCGCGAAAGGGCCGCGAAGCGGCCCCAGGTTTTTGCATCGCTGCTGGTCAGCTGGGGCCGCTTCGCAGCCCTTTCCGACCGGTCCGGCGCCCCGGCAAGGCCGCTCCTACAGGCCACAGGAGCGTGTCACCCTCAGTGCGGTGCCCGCGGGATGGTCTTGAGCAGGTCTTCCGGGCTGATGTGCCCGACCACCTGAGCCACCGCACTGCCGGGTGTCGGCAGGTCGATGATGTGGCTCTTCATCTTGCCGACCACGTGCATTTCGCAAGGCTTGCAGTCGAACTTCAGGGTCAGCACTTCATCGCCCTGGATCAACTGCATCGGCGCCACCTTGGTGCGCACGCCGGTCACACCCTTGGCCTGTTTGGGGCACAGGTTGAACGAGAAACGCAGGCAGTGCTTGGTGATCATCACCGGCACTTCGCCGTGCTCCTCGTGCGCTTCGTACGCCGCATCGATCAATTGCACGCCGTGGCGGTGGTAGAAGTCGCGGGCCTTCTGGTTGTAGACGTTGGCCAGGAACGACAGGTGCGACTCCGGGTACACCGGCGGCGGCGTGGTCTCGGCCTTGCGCCCGCCACGCGGGTGGGCCTTGATGCGCGCCTCGGTCAGCGCCTCTATGGCTTCGCGGCGCAGGGCCTTGAGCTGCGAGTTGGGGATGAAGTACGCCTGCGGTGCGTCCAGCACGATGGCATAGGCGTGATACATCGTGGTACCCAGCTGGCCGAGCAGGTCGTGCAACTGGTCCAGGGCCTGCTGCGGCTTGTTGGCTGCGCCGAACGGGCCATCCAGGGCGACCTGCACGCTTACGCCTTCTTCACTGCAGACGCTGAGCATCAGGCGCTGTTCGGTGAGCACGGCGTGCCACTCCACACCTACCCGGCGCTCGGCCGAGGTGCGCTGCAGGGCCTGCTGCCAGTTGTGGTCCAGGTTGCGCGACAGCGGGTGGTTGGGCCGCAGCTTGTGCAGGCCCTCGGGCATCTCGTTGGGTTCGACCCGGTAGCGGTAGCGCTTGTGGCCGTCTTCTTCGAACTCGCCACGCGGCTCGGCGATGTTGGCACGGAAGCCCACCACGTCACGCTTGACCAGCACGTTGAGGCCGTCGCCGTTGGTCAGCGGCACTTCGGTGACCACCTGCAGGTCGCGCTTGCCGACCTTTTCCACCACACCTACCGGCAGGCCGGTGAAGGTTGGTGAGTCGAAGGCGCCGATGTCCACCTTGCGGTCGGTGACGAAGTAGTCGGTGCTGCCGCGGTGGAAGGTCTTGTCCGGGTCGGGTACGAAGAAGTGCTCGGTGCGGCCGCTGGAGGCGCGGGCCAGGCCCGGGCGGTCTTCGAGAATGGCGTCGAGTTCTTTGCGGTAGTGGGCGGTGATGTTCTTCACATAGCCCATGTCCTTGTAGCGGCCCTCGATCTTGAACGAGCGCACGCCGGCATCGACCAGGTCGCGCAGGTTGGCGGTCTGGTTGTTGTCCTTCATCGACAGCAGGTGCTTCTCGAACGCCACCACACGGCCCTGGTCATCCTTGAGGGTGTACGGCAGGCGGCAGGCCTGCGAGCAGTCACCACGGTTGGCGCTGCGGCCGGTCTGGGCGTGGGAAATGTTGCACTGGCCGGAGAAGGCCACGCACAGCGCGCCGTGGATGAAGAACTCGATGGCCGCGTCGGTTTCGGCGGCGATGGCGCGGATCTGCTGCAGGTTCAGTTCACGGGCCAGTACCAGCTGGGAGAAGCCGGCCTGGTCAAGGAATTTGGCCCGCTCCAGGGTACGGATGTCGGTCTGGGTGCTGGCATGCAGCTCGATCGGCGGGATGTCCAGTTCCATCACCCCCAGGTCCTGCACGATCAGCGCATCGACGCCGGCGTCGTACAGCTGATGGATAAGCTTGCGCGCTGGTTCCAGCTCGTTGTCGTGCAGGATGGTGTTGATGGTGGTGAACACGCGGGCGTGATAGCGCCGGGCGAACTCTACCAGCTCGGCGATTTCGCCCACTTCGTTGCAGGCGTTGTGGCGCGCGCCAAAGCTCGGGCCACCGATGTAGATGGCGTCAGCGCCGTGCAGGATCGCTTCACGGGCGATGGCCACGTCACGGGCAGGGCTGAGCAGTTCCAGGTGATTCTTTGGAAGGGACATGTCGTTATAGGTTCGGGCTGTCACGGTAGGGCGGCATTGTAGCGGGGAAATGGGCGGGTGGCATGCTTTGGCTGCCCAGAGGTGTTTTGCCGGTACTGCGTCCTGCTTGGGTTGGGGCCGCTTTGCAGCCCCTGGCGGTGAGGCAACCGCTGTGTCAGCCCTTGGCCGCCATCGCGGTCACTTCGACACGCATTTGCGGGTACGCCAGCGCCGCCACGCCCACGGCAGCGCGCACCGGCCATGGCTTGCTGAAGAAACGCTGGTACACCTCGTTGAAGGCGGCGCGGTCGGCCATGTCGGTGAGGTAGATGGTCAGGTGCATGACGCGGTCCATGCCGCTGCCGGCCTTTTCCAAGGCCTCTTTCAGTGCCTGCAGGGTACTTTCGCTCTGCTGCACGATATCGCCGTCCAGATCGGCTGGAATCTGGGTGGTGACCAGCACGCCGTTGAACTCGGCTACGTCGGAAGAAATGGACTCGGCATCGGAATCCGGGGTGAAGATAATGTTGGCCATAAAGTGTTTTGCCTTGCGACGGAAGTAAGAATTTTCGCCTGACTTTCCGAGACTGTCGCTTTTAGTCAACAGAAACGGGGGTTTGCGCTTGCCGTGATTACATCATATTACCAAACGATGGATGTGTATATAGCCCTAAGTGGTGATATGATCCGCTGGCCCCATATCACCAGATCCTGTTGGATATCACCACTGTGCAAGACGACATCCGCCCAAAAAAACCGAAGCCGAACAGCGACGCTGCAGCGTCCAAAATCACCACGCCGGGCAACTACCCGGAAGGTAGCATCCCTAACTTTCATCTGCATGTGACGTCGGCTGGCGGCAAGATCTGGCGCTACAAGTTCCGCCTGCACGGAAAGCCTGGCCTGTACACCATCGGCAAGTTTCCGGCTATCAATCATGCGCGGGCGTGCGAGCTAGCAGGGGAGGCGCGCACATCGGTGGCCGAGGGGGTGGCTCCGCTCAAGGTCAAAAAGGCGCGGATCGAGGCGAAGATCGAGCGCGATAGTCTGACGTTCAGGCGGGTGGCTGAGCAGTGGCTGAGCAGCAGGGCTGACCTGTCCAAGAAAACCCGATTGAACTATCGCGCCACGCTTTCGTTGCATGTGCTGCCGGCGCTTGGTGATAAGCCGGTGCATGAAATCACCTGGCGTCATATCAGTCAGCTGATCGTGGGTCTTGGTTCGCGTCCCACGGCTGCCGCCCATGCGCGAGTGACCGTCAAGCAGATACTGGACTTCGCCCTTGATCTGGGGGCGGTCGAAGACAACGTCGCGCTCCATCGTGGGAAGGTGCTTGGCAAGAAGCTGGTCAGTGCCCCCAAGACCCGGCACCACCCGGCATTGGAAACTGTCGACGAGCTGCGCGAATACTTTCGCCGGCTCATCCACGTGCCCCCGAGGGAGAAGCCGGCAACCTGGGCGATGTGGTTGCTGCCGCTGCTCGCTGTGCGGCCGTCCGAACTTTGCTCAATGCGGTGGGAAGACATCGACTTCGCGCAGGCACAATGGCGCTTCACGCCGCCGAAGACCGGGCGCCCTTTGATCGTGCCCTTGGCTCCACAGGTGATAGCTCAGCTGAACGCTATCAAGGAGAGGCACGGCATGGCCGTCAGTGTGCCCAGGCCGTTTGCGTTTGGTGCTGCAAGCGACGCACAGCAGATGTCTGTGGCCAGTGGGTGGGTGTTCGCCTCTGACCGCCAAGCGTCAAAGCACCTGAGTCCAACCACGTTGTTGCTCGCCATTCGTGCGTTGGGTTATGGCGAGGAAGAGTTGACCTCCCACGGTTTTCGCGCAACGTTTCGCTCCCTTGCGCGTAGCAAGCTGCGCATCGACACGGAGGTGTTGGAGTTGAGCCTTGGTCACCGTATGCCGGGGGCGCTGGGGGGCACATACGCGCGTGAGGAGCTGTTGGAAGAGCGCACCGAGGCCATGCAGCAGTGGGCTGACTTTTGTGAAGGGCTGTGCTGGCAGGCGGAGCACGGTGCTACTGAGGGGGAGATTGCCGAGGCGCTGACGCCGAAAGGACTGAGCAGGGGATGATGGCCACATGACCTGAGGGTCAGGATTTTATTAAATTTAACGGTCGTTTTAATAAATTTAAGAGGCGTTTTATTAAAATAAGGGCGGCTAGCGATAAATTTAGCTGCGTGTTTTGAGTATATGGATATGTGCTGTTTGGTTATAAGGCGCAGGTTAGAGGGCAAATTGAATGAGCTGAGGTCATTCATGAATGGGCTGAAGGCGAAGAGGTCATTCGTGCTGGGAGGGCGCGTGGCACAAGGGCTGGAAGGGCTTTGAATTACTATGAATGACTTTATTTATTGTATTAGAAGAATAGGTATAAATAGAGTATATGCTCTATATATGCCCCCTGTGCGCTGGAGGTGGCAGAATGCGTTTTTTGTCATTCATGCCCATGCAACCCTCGTTCGCGGCGTCTAGCTCGAGGCTTTCCGGTTGAATGGGTGCACCCATTCACTGGCCATTCACCTATTCATTGGTGCCATCATGGCCATTATATAGCCACTATTCCGCTCTGACGGCTCGAATCGCCCTCTGCACTGTGCTGACCCCAATGCCCAGGTTTGCTGCAATGTCGCGTATCGATATGCCAGCGTCCCGCAACTCCCTGATCTTGGCATTCCCCTGATCTGCAGTGCGCCGCTCGTAGGCGCCACGCTCTTTTGCCTTGGCAATGCCTTCGGCCTGGCGTTCACGGATGATCGCCCGTTCAAACTGTGCAACGGCGCCCATCATGCTCAGCATAAGGTCTTGCATCGGGTCGGCTTGTCCAGTGAAGGTCAGATTCTCTTTATGGAATCGCAGGCTCACGCCCTTTGTCCTGAACTCTTCTACCAGCGCCAGCAGGTCGGCCAGCGAGCGCGCCAAGCGGTCGATGCTGTGCACATGTAGGGTGTCACCTGCCCGCAGCGAACGACGCAACAGGGCCAGCTCTGGCCGGTCTGTAGTGCTGCCGCTCACCTTGTCAGTGAACACCTGGTCAAGTTGCACGCCGTCGAGCTGGCGCGCGGTGTTCTGGTCAGCCGAGCTGACGCGGATATATCCAATGTCCATGGTGTTCGCCTCTGTGTTCACAAGTCTAGACATTGGCAGCTTCGTCCCAAACCTACCGATCTGCAAGCCTGGAATGCAGGCAACTGTGTTCATTCCGACGCGTGGTCATGAGTGTACTTGTGAACACAGGCTAAGAGCGCAGGGCCTCAATCCCTGTAGCTATTGCCTCCGCGTGGGTGTCGAGCGTCCGCAAAGCAACCATCACGTTGTCAGCGGTAGGTATTGAGCCACGCTGCCTCACCCACAGCGAAAGCTCTTCAATGCTTGCACGCAGCGCTTGCTGGTTCATGAGCAGCAATTCCAGCGTATCGGCTGCTATCGCGTTGTGGTCAGTCATTGCGGGCCTCTAGGCGATGATCAAGGTAAGAGTAACCGACCGATTGGAGGCGGCGCCACCAGGTGGAATGGGCGGGATGGCCAGGGAAAGTGCCCCAGGGGCGGAAAACATCGACCCCCCGCCAGGTGGGGGTAGAGGGCTTTCAGTGTCGTTACATACGTATAACCACATCTGTGATCCGCAACTTCAGTTTTCAAATTCCGAAAATTTTCAGCGCAGACTTCCGCCCCCAAAATTCTCAGACGAACGGCGCACTAACTAGAACCGTGTGCATAACCAAAACCTTACACGCCAACAATAACCAATCTAGGAAAATCAGCAACTTGTGCTAAACAAGTAAACGTGTAAAACCTTTAAAAATATTACACGGTTTATCTTCAAGCAATCAAAGTTAGACGGGCGGTAGTTCTCTGACCCTCGTTTACCTCTATCGTGAATTCATCACCAAATCACTCGGGGGAGTGACGGAGATGAAAGCCTCAACGACCACCACCCTGTGCACCACGCCACAGCTCGCCGGGCTGGCAGGCCTCGATGCCTCGACCCTCTCCAAGGTGTTCGCTGATCACCCCGAGCTGGCACCCACCACGACTGTGCACACTGGCGCGACTGGCCGCCCGCCAAAGGCCTGGACCCTCGACCAGTTAGCCGAACTCGTACTGCAGCGCACCGCAGGCTGGAGCGACCTGGAACTGCGTGTGCGTGCTGCCTTGCTGACCCCACGCCCAGCGGAGGACGCCATGGCCAAGCCCCTCTATCACGAAGTCATCACCGACGAGCACGGCCTGATTCTGTATGTCCCGCCTGGCCTGAGCTTGACCGCGCAACAGGTCGCCCAGGACAAGGTCGCCCGTGCCGCTGCCAGAACCCAATCCCGCGCACGGCCCAACCGTGCCAAGGCTACCAACTGAGGTCCGCCGCTATGTCCACCGAAACCCCGAAAGACGCACCCATTGGCCCGTTCGAGCGCCTGGCGCTGTACACGGCGGTCGGCATCTACGCGCCGTCCGAAGCCGACCTTGAGGCCGCAGCGGTACGTCTCGCCGTCGCTGAACTCGCCGCCGATCCCGGCACCACGATTCACTGATCCGGCATATGTGCCGAGGGGGAGCGAACCATGGCTTTCGCAGATATTCTCAAC
Source organism: Pseudomonas sp. BNK-15 (assembly GCF_047456105.1). Classification (NCBI taxonomy): domain Bacteria; kingdom Pseudomonadati; phylum Pseudomonadota; class Gammaproteobacteria; order Pseudomonadales; family Pseudomonadaceae; genus Pseudomonas; species Pseudomonas sp. BNK-15. The sequence goes on along the minus strand of NZ_CP179898.1, from coordinate 5,044,793 downwards.
GGGCTGAATCAAGGCCTCGGTAACGTGACTGGCACACCGCTTGGGCAGTTGGGTCTGCAACTGATGGCGCAGTCCGGCTACCAGCCAGGCAACCCAAGCGGTGGTGCTCGTCTCGGCAACGCCCTGGCCGGCATGGGTCAGATGCAGGCTCAGCAGCAACACGCCCAGCAGCTGCAGGCCTACCGTCAAGCACAGATGGAACAGATGGAACAGGCACAAGCGATGCAACAGGCCCGGCTTGCCCAGCAACAGCGCCAAGAGCAAGCGCTGCAAGACCCCGGATTGCAATCGAGCCTTGGCCCGCTGGCGCGGCAACTTGCCACCCTCGGCCTGCCGCTCGATGAAATTCTCCGGGCCAACAGCGCCGACAACCTGCAGGCTCACCGAGAAGCCTCCTTGGCCCAGCAGCAAGGCCAGTTCGACGCCCGCCAGGCCCGCACCGGTGCCGGCGGTGGCGAGTCGTCCGGCCCGCGTATGCCGACCCAGCGCCAGGTACTGGATCAACCGCTTGGTGACGGACTCATGCAGCGTCATGTGCTGAACCCGCAGACCGGCCAGTATGAGAAGTATGGCGAGCCGTTCAACCAGTACAGCCCTGGACGGAAAGCCAAGACCAGCGCCGCTCTTGATGCCGCCGTCGACGAGCTGGCCCCTGCGCCAGAAGGACAACCGGACCTTTCCCAGCTTCCAGGCATTGGTGGCCTGCAGACGTACTCCCCGCAAGCCCAAGGCCCGGTCGGTGTCCTGCCAATGACCGCCGCTGGCGCGCAGCCGGTGCAACAGGCCAAACGCGCACCGGCCGCCAGCCAGGCGCAATACCCGAGCGCTCCAGCGGTAGGCACCGTGAAGAAGGGCTATCGCTACAACGGCGGCAACCCGGCTGACCCGGCATCGTGGAGTAAAGCCTGATGGCCGGCATGCCTTGGGATGACTACGCGGCGCCGTCCCAAGCCGCCCTTGCGCCAGCACCCGTTGAGGATGCCGCGCCGTGGGATGACTACGCCGAGTCGGCACCATCTGTGCCCAATGCCACACAATCGCCCGGGTTCCTGGACTCGATTGAAAGCGCCATCGACAACAGCGTGGTGGGCGACGTTGGCCGTTCCCTGGCCCGTGGTGGAGTAGCCGTAGGTGACGCCCTGGCAGGTGCAGCAGGGCTGGCATCCGGTGGTGCCATTCCCCGAGCCATCGGTTATGACAGCTCGGGTGTTCGCACGTACATCAACGAACACGACACCCCAGAACGCCAAGCCTCCAGGCAGGCGCTGGAACGCGCTACAGGCTTCGGCGGTACGCTCCAGGCCTTGGCCGACAACCCCGGTAATATCCCTCACCTGATCGTCGAATCAGCGCCATCCATGCTGCTGGGTGGGGGCATTGGGCGCGGTGTGGCATTGGGCGCCAAGGCCCTTGGTGCTGTTCCTGCTGCAGCGGGTGTGATCGGAGCAGGTACAGGCGAAGGTCTAGTCGCCGCTGGCCAACAGGCCGAGCAGACGCGCCAGGCAACCGGCACGTTGACCCCCGGCCAATCCGGCCTTGCCCTGGCATCTGGCGCCTTGACTGGCCTGCTCGGTGCTGCTGGCGCCCGCATCGGTCGCAACCTCGGCGTGGCTGACATCGATGCACAGATGGCCGGCGCTAACGGCGTCGACGTGGCCAAGGGCTTGGTTAGCCGAGCCTTGACCGGGACCGGCATTGAGTCCCTGGAAGAACTCAGCCAATCCGGCCAGCAGCAGGTGCTGACCAACTTGGCTACCGACCGCCCGGCCCTGGAAGGTGTCGACAAACAGATGGTCATGGGTGGTGTGGTTGGCGGTGCAATGGGGGCTGGTGCTGGCCTGCGCCGTCCGAACATGAACGCCCTGGCAGAACAACCCGAACAGCCGCCAGCGCTGCAGCCAGAACCCGCAACAACTGTGCCTACCCCTGCACCGCAGGCGGCGCCCGCACAGCCAGCACCAACCCCATTCGCTGGCTCGAACGATGTGCGCCCGTTGTTCGAGTCGATGGGCATGGACCAGAGCCAGATGGATAACAGCTTGGCCCTGTTGGCGGATGATGCTCCAGACATCGAAGCCGCCCGCCGTGGCTCGATCAGTTGGGAAGAAACAGGACGCTTAGCCGCCCTGACCGGGGCCACGGTCGAGAAGCTGCGCAAGCATCGGCTTGGTGTCGCGTTCAACGCGGAAGAGCAGGTAGCCGCTACCCGCCTGCTCAAGGATCAGACCCTCAAGACGCTGGACCTTGGCGCCAAGATCAGCAGCGGCAACGCCAGCGAAATCGAACAGGCCAACTTTCTGCAATCGCTGAACGACCTGCGCACCACGCAGAAGGCGGTCATGGCCAGCCGTGCCGAGATCGGCCGTGCTTTGTCTGTGATGCGCGCTGACGTGACCACGATGAAACAGGCGTCGCATTTATTGGATGGCGTGGGCGGTGTGCAGGGTGCCAAGGCCATTGCTGACGCCCTGACCAATGCAGCCCGTGTCGGCGGTGTTGAAGCCGCCAACAAACTTGCCCGTCAGGCTGGCAGCGATGGCTTCTGGACGGCGTACAAAAGTCTGCTCTTGTCGTCGCCCGACACCCACGCGGTGAACATCATCAGCAACCTGGCCACCAGCCTGATGCAGGTGCCAACCCGCGCGGTCGCTGGCGGCATCGGTGCAGCCAAACGCCTGATCGGCCTGAACGGCGAAACCCGTCTCGGTGAACCACTCTACCAGCTGGGTGGCATGCTGGAGGGCGCCGTCAACGGTGCCAAAGGTGCGGTCGATTCGTGGCGCACCGGGGAAGATGCGTTCGGCAGCGAGAACAAAGCCGAGGTCTACCGCACTGATTACCCAGGCCAGAAGGTGTGGGGGGTGCCGCTGCGCATGCTCCAGAGCGAAGACCAGTTCTTCAAGTACCTGAACGATGGCATGGCTCGCTACTCCGGCGCGTACCGTATGGCCGCCAGCGAACTGAGAGGCCAAGGCCCTAAAGTCATCCACCAGCGTGTGCGAGAAATCCTGGCCGACCCACCCAAGGAATTGCTTGAGGTCGGTGAAGACGCGGCCTTATTCCACACTTTCAACAATCAAGCCGGCAAGATCACCCAGGCGGTGAACAATCTGCGCCACTCGCTGCCCCATGGCACCGGTAACCTGGTTGTGCCGTTTTTGAAGACCCCGGCGAACCTGATTACTTACGCGGTGAAGCACAGTCCAGCCGCGCCGATCTTCAAACAAGTGCGGCAAGACCTGGCCAAGGGTGGCCATGCCCAGGAGGAGGCGCTGGCGCGCATGGGCATTGGTTCGCTGCTGATGTCGTTTGGTGCACTCGGGGCTATCAATGGCAATCTTACGGGTGGTGGTCCAGAAGATCCCGAAGCCCGCAAGGCTTGGCTTGCTGCAGGCAACCAACCCTACAGCCTCAAGATTAACGGGCAGTGGTATCAGTACTCCCGAATTGAACCGATGGCCACCCTGGTCGGCGTCGCCGCCGACATCGCTAACGGTGCGCAGGATCAGTCCCTTGGCTTCGCCAGCATCCTCAAAGCTATCGGTCGCAACTTCACCAGCAAGACCTGGCTGCAAGGCCTGTCCGGTGTGATGCAGGCGATGAGCGATCCAGATCGCTATGGCGATGCCTGGGTCAACCGCACTACGGCCACCCTGGCGCAACCCGCCACGCTCCTGAGCCATATTGGCCGCTACATGGACCCGTACCAGCGCGAAACCGACCGAGCCAGCTTCGTCGACCAGCTCAAATACAGGCTGCCTGGCCTGCGCGAAAGCTTGCCAATCAAGCGCGACCAGTTCGGCGCACCGCTGATGGAGGCTCAACGTCAGGTTGGTCGGGCGGGTCCGTTCCCAATCTCCACGCCAACCAATGATCCTGTGCGTCAGGAATCAGCCCGCCTTGGATGGGCACCAGGAAAGCAGAAAGGCGAATTCACTTCCGGCAAGGTCACGCATGTGCTGACCCCTGAGCAGCTCCACGAGCGCGACGAGATCACCGGCCAGCTCATCCACCGCGATGCTAACGCCCTGATGCGCAGCAAGGCGTGGCAGACCATGGACGATGACCAGCGCCGCCAGGCCCTGGACAAGGTCGTTACTAAAGCCCGCAACGCGGTCAAGGTCGCGCTGATTCCCCTGGTCACGGCTGGCAAACGCGGCCCGCTCGACCGTTTGAAGCAATCCATCCAGCAGCGGGAGGCCCGCAAATGAACCCCTACGCCGAAGCACAACAAGCCATTGAGGCCGCACAGAAACGCGTCGACGAATTGATGGACGCGCAGAAATTCCTGGATGCCGAACGCGAAGTCGCACGTCTCGCGCTACGCAATGCGCACGCAGCACTACAGCGCCTCAAGTCCTCTGACAGTCGCCTGCAGTCCAATGCCCGCAAGGCTGAACTCGATTCGCTGCGTGACCGTCTCGCAGCCGCACAAGGGGGGATTCTATCGTGAGCCACTACACCTTTGAACACCTGCAGCAGTTGCGCCTCGACGCGAAGCTGCACAGCCTTGACACCAGTCGCGCCAAGATCGAGCGGGGCGCTGGCGACGTGTTCGCTGTGCACTTGCCACGACCGGTGTGGAACATCAGCAGCGTGACCGACGAGAAGGTGCCGTCCATTGTTGAGTGCCGCTCTGCACCTGAGGCGGAGGGCACACTGCTCAGTTGGTTGCTGAAGCTCACTCGCGCCGAGCGCCTGGCCTGCCGTCAGGGTCGCGTGGTTGGCTGGACCATGGATCAAATCACCCGCAGACCGCTGACCGACGAAGAAGTACGCGTTTACCGCGCAGAACTTCAGTACCTCAAGGATCGCGACCGCCTTGCCGAGCAGTTGGCCGAAGCGCTCCAGCGCCAGAAATCCCAGCTCGTAACCCAGGTCGGCGTCGATCACCTGGCCGAGCAGTATGGCTTGGCGTCCGTGAAGACGGTAACGCCTCCAGCAGCAATGAAGGCTGACCCACCTGTTGAACCCGGTGCCAAGCGCCATGCACACACTACTCGCAAGGGAGCACGACAACATGAGCTTTGATATTGGTGAAATGGCTGCCGAGTTGACCGGCAGCACAGGTGTGCCAGACGCACCTACCGCCGACGATGCGTTGCCTCACAGCTTGGCTGACGCGGTGGAAGAGCATGACGCCATCAACGCTGAGCGTGATGCACGCAACAGTGCTGAGCCGCCATCCAGCGATGCGGCAGATGCGGATGGTGCCGAACCACCAGCCGGCCAGCAGCCACGCAAGCAGGTGCCGCTTTCTGCCCTGCAGGAAGAACGCCAGCGACGCCAACAGCTCAACGCCCAGCTGGAGCAAGAGCGCGTTGCGCGTGAACAGTTGCAACAGCAGATTGCACAGTTGCAGGCTGCCCAGCAACAGGCACAGGTGCCTGAGTTCGCGGATGACCCAGAAGGGCATGTGCGCGCGCTCACCGAGCAGTTCGAGCAGCGCCTGGCCGCACAGCAACAGCAGCTCGATGTGCGTCAGTTTCAGGACGGTATGCGACAGCAGGCAGCAGCGGTGGCCCCAGTCGTTAGTAGCGCTGAGCAAGCGCTAATCTCCGAGGTCGGCTCCGACAGCTATCAACAGGCGTTCGATCACGTTGACCGGCACGTGACGGCGCAATTGCAAGCCATGCACCCTGGCGTTGATCCGCAGATGCTGAGCCAGGTCAAAGGCATAGCATCCCTGCAGTTCCTGCAGCAGTGCCAGGCCAACGGCATCGATCCGGCGCGGCATGTGTGGGAGTTCGCGCAGCAGCTTGGCTACCAACCAGGCATGCGCACCCCTCATGCGTCGAGCGCCGACCTGCCACGCGTGGCCAGGGCGCCAGGCAACACATCGTTGGGGAACCTGGGCGGTGCAGCTGACCCGACCGTCAACGGCAAGCTCACTGCCGCCAGTGTGTCGGCCATGAGTGACGCTGAATTTGATCAGCTGTGCGCCAACATGCGCAAGCAGTCGGCCAGTGGCCCGAGGGTCTGATCGTGAATGAGGCCCACGTCTCTCGAGAGCAACAGATCGAACGCATGCTGCTCAATCTGCAGACCCAGGCCGAGCGCCGAGGTGACGCACACACGCGCCTGCGTGCCCGGATGCTGTGCCGTGGCTTCCGGGCGGCGCTGTGGGTCTACTCCGGCGAACGGCCCACTGTGGCTGAACTGGAACGCATACTGCTCGAAGAATTGAACAGCGTCATTCCGGCGCACAAGAGGTGAGCGATGATGAGTAAACGACCTGGATTCACCCGGCGCCCGGTACAGCCGAGCGACAACGGCTCACCGAAGAGCAAACCCACCAGTCCAGGTGCCGGCAAGGGCAGCTCAGGCCGACCCGAATCCCAGCGCCCAGCACCACGCGGGAAGATGGTGGATGACTGACGTGCACAGGGGCGCAGCGGACGCGCCCGGATAAAATGTTACTTGCCAGCAACAGGCGTGCTTGGCACCTCAAGTTTCTTGATGATCTCCATGAGCAATTCGTGCACATTGACGGGGTAAGAGTCGCCATTTGCTGTCGTTTGTTCTCGACTAGCAAACAGTTTTAGGGCAATTGCCGCTGTCACCTTATCTTGATCTTTTGACTGCAGCGAACCGATGAAGAGCGGCAAAGCTGCAATGTCCAAAGATGTTTGCAGGTGGTTGTATTGTTGTAAACGGTGCTTGGTAGACTCTCGTGCCAAGTAAGCAGCAGGCACAGACAGAACGAGGACAAAACTGAATCGCGCCAGAGCTTTCGACCAGTCGAAGACGCCATTCAAAGTCTCGTAGGCTGAGAAGCCTACAATCACCACCATTGCGAGCATGCAAAAAAGTGCCGCATACCTAAGCCAGTCCGCCCGTACCATTTCGCTCCTGGCACTTCTATCGTATTCGTTAGACATGGCAGTGCCAGTCACTCGACCTATCAACTGGTTCAGCTCTTTCTCTTTCCCCAGGATCTCCGCCTTTCTGCTGTCTAAATAGTCTTGGGTTTCCCTGAATGCGTCATGAATCTTCTGCCTCTCATTGTGCGTAAGGCCTTCTAAACCCGATATCTCCACCCCAAGCTTGGATGCACGAACTTCTTCATTGCCTATTTGTTTGTGCAGGTCTTGGAGCTTGTCTCTCTGCTCTCGCGCAAAATCATCAATCTCAGCCTTCATAGTGGCCAGCTCAGACTTGGTAATCTCGAACTCTTTGCCGGCAATGTTTGAGGCTAACGCGGCGACGTGGCTCATTAGTATGTGACCACGACCCTCAAGGTAGGCCCCGGTTTCCTGAAACTCCTTGTTTCCGGAAGTCTGGAGTTGGCGCGCAGCATCGAGTGCGGTCCTGGCGAGCGTATTAAATTTCTTCAGCAATTCATTGCTTGGTAGGGTTCTGATACCTAGGTCAATGTCCGCGAAACTGCCCTCCACACTCATGAGTACCAAACGCAGATGCTCAACAACAGGCTCATTGGTGAGCTGTTGGCGTAGTGTAGCAGCCGCCAATACAATATCTTGGGCGGCTCCGTATAGCGGTTGCAGTGCTTCGTTCATGCAAAATTCTGCCGTAGAGGTGATGGGGCGCAGGGGCAGTCCAGGCCCTGCAGTTGTGCCGACGCTACCTATTCGCCAGCATCCTGTCCATCAACCCCGGCACCGGCTTGCGCACCCAGGCTTCGAGGCTAACCGTCCGTCGTACCTTCGGCGCGCAGTGCAACTAGCGGATACTATCTCTCGTATGGCGGGAGGAACCCTGTGCATGCGCGTAATCTCGAAGAAGCCCTTACGTGATTTTTGGGCCATGCATCCCGATGCTGAAACCCCACTCAGTGCATGGCACGAGCACATAAGGGGGCGACCTACAGCACCCCGCACGACATTCAGGCCGATTTGCCCAAGGTAAGCATCCTTAAGGGGAGCAGGGCAGTGTTCAATATTGGGGGTAACAAGTATCGGCTGGTGGTGTCTATCGATTATGACCGGCAGGCCATTTACGTGAAATTCGTGGGCACCCACAAAGAGTACGATGCGATTGATGCGGAGACAGTGTGATGTTTATCAAGGCGGTTCGTAGTGACAAAGACCTGGCAGCGGCGCTTGCGCGGTTAGACGAGCTATGGGGCGCCGCTGTGGACACGCCCGAAGGGCACGAGCTTGAGCATCTGATGGACATGGTTGAGCGCTATGAAGACGAGCACCACCCCGTGCCCGCCCCCAGCCCTGCTGCTACTGCAGAATTCCTTGCCGACCAGCACGGCAACCTTCACCACTAGAAGCCTTGGTAGTCGCTAGGTTCGCTGCAGGCGTTGCTATACGCCTTCTCCGCTTTGTCCTTGCTCGCCCTGTCCATCCTCTCCCAGGCGGTAGACTCTAGGTGCTCGCCGGCCAGGTGGCACAGCTCGTCGCGTTCTTCGGCGGCCTCCTGTGCCCAGCCGTACAGGCCGAGCACCACTACCGCCACCAGGCCGAGCTGCATGGCCCGGCCGATGATTTCGATGATCATGACTTTCTCCTCCACGCATCCAGCACGCCGATGCGGTCGAGATAGCGCAGGAAGTTGTGCGCCATGCCAAGGATTTGCGCCGGGGTCGGCGCGCCGTACAGCAGGTGAGCACCCATGTGCGCTGCGTGGCGCACCGTCTGGATGTGCTCGGGTGAGAGTTGGTCATCGACCTCGGCCAGCCATTTCAGATCGATGACCTCCATGTCATCGGCCACCCTGGCTGCAATGGCCAGCGGGCTGTCGCTGGCGACCACTTCGATGGCGCCCTTGTCCTGGCGCTTTCGATAGGCGCGCAACGCCGCTGCGCTGAAGTCATGCACGGCCATGGTCGGCACCTCCCTGGACAAGCGCTACATTGGGGTAGCCTGGGGGCGTGACGCCCTGGCCAATGTGCGCGTTGAACACCTTTGGCGACTGGGAATCCCAACAGCCAAAGTTGCGCCAGCACCATGCCTTGTCCGCCGCTCGTGTGGCCTTGGCATTGACCTGGCTGTACTCCAGCGCTCTGAATGCTTTGGCAAGGCTCACCGGGTCAAGTCGGAATCCTTTCGTCGCGGTCGGGTAGAGGGTGCCAAGCTGCTCGATGACCCCGGTGCAACGACCAAGATCGCGGTCAAAAGGCGCCTTGCCGTCCTGCACCAGCTCGTCGATGAAGGAGACAAGCGCGCTGCGCGCAGCATGTTGCATTTCGCGGCTGGCCTCGGTCTGTGGCACAGGTGCTTTCGGATCCCACTCGGCCGGGAACTGCCAGCGGGACAGCACGCCAGCCAGCAGCGCAGGTCCAGGCCCTGCCATCCAGGCGCCCAGCTCCTTGTAGTAACCAGGTTCTTTTGGCTGGGCGCTGCAACGTAGCACCAGCACGCGGCGGTCGCCTTCCATCAGGGGCAGGGCGTCGTCGTTGTTGGTAGTGACCACGTAGTGGGTGATGTTGCGGATATCCCGCGCAGCTTTGCCCTTGCCTTCGAACGATACCTGTTCCTCCGAAATCATGTTCTTGAAGCGCTCGTACCCGTCCGCCCTGTCAGACTTTGCCATTTCGTTCACGAACAGGATGCGCTTGTGCTCGGTCACATCGTCGAAAGACTTGTTGAGGCTGGCGCCGTTGCAAGTGCCGACCATCGAGTGTCCGAACACTTCCTTGAGCAAATCCCAGAGCATTGACTTACCCACACCACCGAACTTGGAATAGAGCACGATGGCACTCGGCAGCTTCACGTCGGGAGTCTGGTACAGCTGTGCCAACCAGTTCAGGAAGAACGCGACGCCGGCTTTGTCGCCGTCGCTGATGTACATCAGGTGGTTCAGGAAAATAGCGATGTCGTTGGGCGTAGCGGTCGGGTGCGGGGTAACCATTTCTTCCTTGAGCACAAACCAGCGGTTGTACACTTCAAGGTCGCAGTCCGACTCCGGGGTACGGGTAGGCTCCATCACGATGCGTCGGACTACACGCCGGCTGTCGATGTTGAAGTCAGGATTGCCCCACAACTCGCCAGAGTTCAGGCGCTTCTCGGTCGTGTTGCCGTCCTTGTCCGACTTTTCACCCTCCAAGGATCCGTAGTGCTTGGCACAGAAGTGTCGGAACCCCTTTTCGTTCAGCTGGTCCCCCGAGCGCTTGTGGTAGAACGGCTTGTCACTGGAGGATAGGAGGATGAAGTCTTCGGAAATCAGGTCCAGAGTCTCTTTGGACTCAGCGCTCCAGCGGATCCCGGCAGCGCGTGGTGCTTGGTCTTGGTTGCAGCTATCATTGGTTGACATCTGTTGTACCCCCTAGCCCGGCTGCGTGTGCGCGTTGTCCGGGCTTTTTGTTGCGTGATTGAAAACTTCATGTCCAACGCCAAGCGGACTGGGGGTGTCGCTGCGCTCTGACGGCACAGTCGTGGTGAAGCAAATACGGTTCATGCGGGTTCTGTAGGTGCCTGGGTGGGTTTCCTCTCCGCTGCGCGGGCGAGGATCCAGGCATCGACCTCGCTTTTCAGCCAAGCGATCTTGGCCGGCCGACCATCGGCACGCATGGAGAGCACCACGAACTGCGGGAAGCCCTGCAAACGCACCAGTGTCTGGCGTTCGAGGCCAGTCGCCTTCTCGACGAGGCGGGTGGGCAGCAGTTCATCGACGGTGCGTTGGCTTTCAGTGACTTCGGCTTGGCTCATCTTGGTCGCTCCCGCGCTGGTAATGCATTTGAGGGTATGCAATCAGGTGGCTTGCGCTGAGATCACCGTACTAGGCGGGGTGAGGTAGGCGAGGGTGCACTTGCGACGGAAGGAAAGCCGCAAGCCTACGCGAGCACGGCGCAGGGGTCGAGCCACAGGGCACCGCTTGGCCCGCGCGCATTGTAATACCGCGCCACGGCGGTCAGAATCGCGCCGATTGTTGAGCAAGGGGCTTGAGTTGAACGAACAGACATTGTCGATGCGCCTGGAGCGTGTGGCGGCGCATGTGCCGCAAGGCGCGCGCCTGGCCGATATCGGCTCGGACCACGGCTACCTGCCGGTGGCGCTGGCGTTGCGTGGCGCGATCGAAGCAGGTGTGGCCGGGGAAGTGGCGCAAACGCCTTATGCTTCGGCCCAGCGTAATGTACGCCGCAACGGCCTGCAGGAGCGCATCACCATCCGCCTGGCCGATGGCCTGGAGGCGATCCAGGCGCAGGACCGCATTTCGGCGGTGAGTATCTGCGGCATGGGCGGCGACACCATGTGCGAAATCCTGGAGCGGGGCAAGGCACGCCTGAGCGGCAGCGAGCGGTTGATCTTGCAGCCCAACGGCGGTGAGGGTGAGCTACGGGCATGGCTGATGGCCAACGGCTACCGGATCGTTTGCGAAGAGGTGTTGCGCGAGAACCGCTTCGACTACGAGATCATCGTTGCCGAGCCGGGCGGGGCGGTGGTCTACAGCGCCGAAGAGCTGTATTTCGGCCCGCTGCTGATGCGGGAGAAAAGCCCGGCGTTTGTCACCAAGTGGCAACGCATGCTGCGCCAGAAGCAGCAGACCTTGGCCAACTTCGAACGTGCCCGGGATGCGATCGCGCCACACAAACTGCAGGACTTTGCCAGGCAGGTTGGCTGGATCACCCAGGTGCTGGCCTGAATCACTGCTGCGAGCAGTTACCCATCTCCTGGTAGTTGACCTCGTGGGTCTGGCCCTGATGGTCGACATAGACCATGTGTGCGGTGCCCACCTGGCAATCGGCAATGTTGCTGGCCGGGGAGATCGACACCACTTTGGCTACATCCAGCGGCATGCCGTATTCGTAGTTGGCGCTGTCGTTGGCGGCCGGCTGGGCGGCGCCTGGGGCGGCCAAGGCGCCGAACGAGGCGAAGGTGGCAGAGAGCGCAAGCAGCGCGATCGAGCGTTTGATGTTCATGGCAGGCTCCTTCTTCAATGTTTTACCAATGATGTATTGTTTGGCTGTGCACAATAAATGGGCTAAGCCGTGATAGATTCCTGCCTGGAACGTACGAATAAGAACGAACAAGGAGCCGAGCCCCATGGACATGCTGCACGCCATGCGCACCTTCACCCGGGTAGTGGAGTGCGGCAGCTTCGCTGCGGCTGCCAATGCCCTGGACATTTCAGCCGCGCAGGTGTCGCGGATCGTCGCCGAGCTTGAGAATCAGCTGCAGACTCGCCTGCTGCACCGCACCACCCGGCGCTTGCGCATGAGCGAGGCCGGCGAGCGGTTTCTGGAGCGCTCGCGGCAGATCCTGCTGTTGACCGAAGAGGCGGTGGGCGAGGCGCGCGGCGCGCACCTGACCCCCCGCGGCCGGCTACGGCTGCATTGCCCGCACGGCCTTGGCCTGTTGCTGATGCCGCTGGTGGCCGGCTACAACGCACTATACCCGGAGGTGGTGGTGGAGCTGACCCTGTCCCAGCGCAACCCCGACCCGCTGGCCGAAGGGCACGATGTGGTGATCACCGTGGACGAAGCCTTGCCCGACTCGCAATTGATCGCTGTGCCGCTGGGCACCATCTTCAGCATCCCCTGCGCCGCGCCCAGTTACCTGGAGGTCCATGGCGTGCCCGAGCGGCCTGAAGACCTGCATGAGCATCGCTGCCTGCGCATGGCGTACCCGATGTATGAGGGCGACTGGGTGTTCCCGCTGGGGCTGGACCACTGCGTGATCGCGCCCCGCGACAGCTTCCTGACCAACGTTGCCGACGCGATGCTGGTGGCCAGTGAACTGGGCATGGGCATCGGGCTGTTGCCGTTCTACACGGCCAGCCAGGCGATCGAGCAGGGGCGCTTGCGGCGTTTGCTGGCGCCTTACCGTCTGCGTGAGTGTGCGCTGTATGCCATGTACCCGTCGCGGCACTATCTGGATGCCAAGGTGCGGACCTGGATCGACTATCTCAAGGAGCAGCTGCCGGCGCTATTTGCAGGGCATGAACAGATTGTCGATGACACGCAGTACTGGCGGTGAATGAGATCAGGTCCTGTGGCGGGCGACCCATATTGGCGCGGGTGGCAATTTCTGCACGTCATTGGTGCGAAGATGACGTACCGAGGGCATGGCTACCTGCCTAATCATTAGCTTGCATACGAGTTGGCTTATTATTTGCTGTCACTTTGCCATTGTGATGTCGCTTATGGTGAAGATAATGTCGCTCTCAAGTGGTTCCATGCAGTTGTCATCGGGTGAGAAGCATTGGCTGCCGTGGTTCGGAAAAACCGGCAAGCTCAGCATGCGCTGGTCCTGCGGGCTCAATCGATCGACTTATCCGGTCATCGAGCAGACGTTCGAAGCCATAGCCCAGACCCGCATGCAGTTGCTGCAAAGCTGGGCGAGAGAACAGTGGGAACACCTGGCGGAACTTGCTGAAAACCTTGGCCCGGCCCTGGCTCACGACCGCACGCCATTGCTGGACAAGCTCGCTCAAGCGAACGACTTCTCGGAACTGTTCATCATCGACACCAGTGGCACGGTTGTGTTGTCGAGTTGGGCGCAACGCAGTAACGGCCAATGCATCGGGCAACTGGGCGCCTTGGCCCAGGGGTTGAAGGCGCCGTTTTTGCACGGGCCCTACAGTGATCCGCTGACCTTGCAGATCGGCCCCTCGTCGTCGCGGTTTCACGACGAAGTGACACTGATGTTCTATCAGCCGCTCAAAGCGCAAGGGAAGGTCTACGGATGCCTCTGCGGTCGGGTGCCCAATGACGTATTGGGCGACCTGATCCAGCGCGAGGCCGGGCATATCTATGCCGAGTCCGGTGACAATTACCTGTTCATGGCGCAATCGCATTTCGACCCTGCTATCAAACCGGGTACCGCCTTGTCGCGCTCGCGTTTCGAGGACGGCACTTTCACCCACGGGGAAAACCTCAAGAGTGGGGTGCATACGCCATGGAGCACCGTGCAGGTCCAGCGCCATACCGAGCTTGAGCTGCGCTTTACCGACCCTGCCACCCGAGAGCTTCATCCAGGCGTGCGGGAAACCATCCGCCAGGGCGCCAACCTGTTCGTGACTTACCCTGGCTATTCGGACTATCGCCATGTGCCAGTGGTGGGCAAAGGCGTCACATTCCAGTTGCCGGGCTCGCCGGACCGGTGGGGCATGATGTGCGAAGCCGATCTGGAGGAGGTCTACCGGCGACGCTCACTCAGCTACGGGTTGATGAAGCCGTACATCGCGATCATGGCCGGCCTGTTTGGTTGCAACTTCCTGGTGCAGCACTACGCGGGCTTGGCGCAAGGCATCAACGATGCGCTGCTGGCCGTGAGCATGCTGGCTGCCACACTGCTTTTCAGTGCGCTGGGGCCAAGGCGGCTCGCTGCCAGGTTCAATGGCATGACCGATGTACTGCGCACCATCGCCGAGGGCGAGGGCAACCTGCGCCAACGCCTGGACACCACGACCATGGCCAACGATGAAAGTGGCGACATGGCGCGCTGGATCAACAGCTTCATCGACCGTCTGGACTCGGTGGTGGGCCAAGTGGTCAAGGCCAGCCGCACGGTGGGCGCCACCAACCAGATGATGCTGGGGCGCAGCCACGAAGCGAGCGTCACCTCCACCGAAGTGGCCGAGGCGGTGCACCAGATGATGATCATCATGGAGGAGCAACTGGGCGAACTGCAGCAGGCTTCGGTCAGCGCAGAGCAGATGAAGCAGGCGATGGACGAGGTGGTCAGCCGGGCCCGTGAGCAGTACCTGGCGGTGCAGGCGGGCACCCAGTCGATTCGGGATGTGGTAGCGCGTTCTTCTTCCAGTGTGCAACTGCTTGACAGCAGGATGGCGCAGATCGGCAACATCAGCGGGCTGATCAGCGACATCACCAACCAGACCAACCTGCTGGCCCTCAATGCCGCCATCGAGGCCGCACGCGCGGGTGAGCATGGCCGGGGCTTTGCGGTGGTGGCCGATGAAGTGCGCAGCCTGGCTTCGCGCACGGCGCGCGCGGCCGACGATATCCGGCACATGGTCGAAGGCCTGCAGAATGAAACCCAGCAAGCCGTCAGTTTCATGGAGGAGGGGGTACATAACGTCGATGACAGTTTGCGCCTGGCCGAAGATGCCTCTTCGGAGAACGTACAGTTGCACCTGGCGGTAGAGAGCATGTTCCAGATCATTCAGCAGCTCAACCAGCGCAGCCTGGCTTATGGCAAGACCATCGAGCAGGTCAACCAGTCGTCCAGCGAAATGCGCCAGACGGCGGTGGTGCTGCAGAGCAGTGCCGAGACGGTGAAGGCCAATGCCAGCAAGCTGCAGAAGCTGGTCGGGCAGTTCGAGGTCAGCAGCGATACCGACAGGGCCGCAGCGGCTTGAGGGCCTGTGGAGCGCCCTGTTCTCGGCGCATCTGGCCGTCGTGCGCTATCATCCGCGGCCAGAACCGGAGCAGCCCATGGCCAAAGACATCGAAAACCCCTGCGTCTCGCTTTGCCAGCTCAACAGCGAGCTGTGCGTGAGCTGTGGCCGAACCCGTGAGGAAATCCGCAAGTGGCGCGGCATGAAACGCCCGGAGAAGATGGCCACCGTGCAGCGCGCTGCGACGCGGATGAAGGCCATCGTCAAGAAAAACGCCAAGCGCCAGGGCAACGAGTGATTCACCCGCGCCCCCAGGGCCTGGTTCCATCATTTATGATGTGTTCTACCTGATCAACCCCGTACCGAGTGGCACCATGAACCGTCGCAAGAAGATCAAGCAGTTGCTGCAAGCACACCAGAAAAAGGCCGCCGCCAAGCTGGCACCGCGAAACAAGCCTAAATACATCTGCAAGGCCGATCGGCTGAAGCTGGCGGCTGATGCCGGTACCGAATGCCTGCCAGTTCTTTGCCCGGAGCGCGACACTGTATGTTGAAGTCGCTATTGGCCATCGGGATTGGTGCCATGGTCGGTGCCTGGCTTCGCTGGGGCCTGGGCATGAAGCTCAATGCACTTTTCCCCGCTGTGCCGCCAGGTACCCTGCTGGCCAACCTCCTTGGTGGCTACATCATTGGCTTGGCCATCGCATTCTTCTCCGCATCGCCGTCGCTCAGCCCCGAATGGCGCCTGCTGCTGATCACCGGGTTTTGTGGCGGACTGACCACGTTCTCCACTTTCTCCGCAGAGGTCGTGTCTCTCATCCAGGAGGGGCGTATTTCATGGGCTCTGGGCTCTATCGCTTTGCACGTCACAGGTTCCTTGCTGATGACCGGGGCAGGGTTGGCGACGTTCTATTTCATTAGCGGGCGCTAAGGAGCAGCGCTCAGCTTCTGTCCTGCACGCACGCATGGACGACCAGTTCCACGAGCATTTCCTCGCGCGCCAGCCCTGCTACCACGATCGCCGCCCGGTTGGGGTAAGGCGCCTGGAAGTACTCGGCGTAGATGCTGTTGACGTTCGCCAGGTAACTGCGGTCGGTAACATAGATCAGTACCTGGGTCACGGCATCCAGCGAACTTCCGGCTGCCTCCAGGGTATGGCGCAAGTTGTCCAGGGTTTGACGCGTCTGGGCATCAATGCCCCCCGCCACCACTTGCCCTTTGGCGTCGATGGGGATCTGCGCGGTGTACAGTGTGCCGTTGCCGACCACGGCCCATTCCAGCGGCGCCTTGGAGGCGTACAGGTCAGTCTTGATTGCGTATTTCATGGGTGTGTATTCCTGGGGTAATCGAAAGGGTCAGTCAGCATCGTTGCCACCGCCGGCGCCGTGCCGGCGTGACGCTTCGGTGCTTTCGACCAGAACCTGGTTGGCAAACTGCTTGAGCCGCTGCCAGGTGTGCTCGCTGACCGTGAAGCCCTGAACAAGCGCGTCTGATGAGAGCGCGACATGTGGCTGCGGGTGGGTCGGCCGGTTGAACACGACTGTGATGCTTTGCTCCATCGCGGTGCTTGCGCAGGGTTGATCTACGCTGCGCAACTCGGGGCAGGCGGCGCCTGCGTTGAAGCTGGCCTGGTGTTGCTGGCGGGCATCGCCCCAACAGGCCTGCACCTGCAGGCCCAGTTGCGCGGCTCGGCTCAGATAGCCCAGCAACAACAGGCGGTTGTGGCAGTGCTGGATGCGCAGCACTGCCTGGCCAGCGCGCAGTGCCTTGCTTTGTGCCAACGCCACGACGGTAGCCGCGCAGCGCAAGACGCTCTGGCCTTGGGCGTCGATCACCAGCAGGGCACTGTCTTCATGGCTGAGGGCATAGGGCCGTTCTGCTTCGCGGTCCAGGTAGTCCAGCGCCTTGGCCAGTGTGCCTACACCGTCCAGCCCCTGTAGTTGCAACCAGCCGACCAGCTCGGCGGCGTCTTCACAGTCCCCGGCGGCAAAGCCCATGCCTTCGAAGGCCTTGCGGCACATGACCTGGATTTCATTGAGCGACACTCGCATGGTCAAAGGCCTCCTTGCGGCATGACGGCAAAGTTCCAGTCGTCGGTGAACGGCTGCCCGATCTCGCTGACCAGCGGTGCCCCCTGGAAGAGGGTAATGCGTACCCAGCGGCTGGACTTGGGGTCGAACTTGCCGGCGCCAAAAAACGCCAGCTTGCAGCGCAGCAGGTGGATGGGCAGCATGTCCCGCGCCAGCAGGTTGGCGCGGATCTCGCCATAAGTGCTCTGCGCCATCCCTTGCAGGCGGCGCACGGTGCCCTTGAATGCCGGCTGGGCGATCAGGAAGTGCGCGGTCAGTGCCTGGGGTTGGGTGCGCAGGTGCGCGAGCAGCGCTCCATGACACCGCTGGATGTTGCGTGCGATGCCCAGTTGCATTTCCTTCTCGGCGCCGGGTTCTTCGCTGCGCATGCCCAAGCGTGGTTCCTCCTTTTCGGCGGAGCGATACCAGAAGAAATGTTGGGCGTCGATGTCGTCGAGGTCGTAGGCCAACGCCCATGCGTAGCGTTGCTCGATCAGTGCCCGCAGTTGCACCAGTGGCATCTCTGCGTCCAGGCGCCAACCTTCCTCCACACTCATGTGCTCGGCCAGCGGTGTGACCTGTTCGGGGTACAGCTCCAGCAGCAGGCTCACCAGCAGTTCCTGGCAGCCCAGGCCCGCATGTGCCTGGCTCCAGCCCAGCAGGCGAGGCCAGAGCCCCTCGCTGCAGGGTTGCCGATCAAGCCAGTCGGACAGCGCCGCCAGCTCCGCCAGTGTCTGTTGGTTCTGTGCTTGCTGGCGAGTATCTTCGGTCAGGGTCTGGGAAAGGTGTTGGCTGGCCCGCGCCAGAAGGTGCTGCAGGCGCGCGAGGCAGGCCGGTTGCGGCGCTTGCGCAAGCACCCGTGCCAGGGCGGTTTCGCGTGTGCTGATCCAGCGTTCGATCAATTGCGGGTGGTTGATCAGAAATGGCGCCATGCCCAGCCCGGTCGCGTTGCCGACGCCCAGGTAGCGCTGCAGTTCGGTGGCCAGTGGCACCGCCCGTTGCGGGTTCAGGGCGCGCGCCATGTGCTCGACCTGCTGGATGCTGAAGTGGCGTAACAGGTATACGGTGAACATCTGTGCGCTGAACGGCTGATTGAAGTCCGGGTTGCGTTGAAGGCAGGCGAAGTCGGCAATGCCGAACTTGCCGTTGCCGTACACGGCGGTAGTGCGATACAGGTAGCCGACCTCGGCCAATTGGCACGGATCAGGCTGGTTGCCTTCCGCCAGCGCCGCCAGGAACTTGTCGAAGTTGCGCAGGCTGCGGTTGGCCCGCGACAGCACCAGTACGCGGGCGTCGAAGCGCCCGGCTTCCTGCAGGGGCACGTTGCGCTGCAAGTCGGCCAGTTGCTTATCGTCGACATCGCCGGCAACCAGCACGAAGCTTACATCCCACTGGTCGGCGATAACCCGGTCGCTGCGTTTTTCCGGGGGCAGATAGGCCGAGAAGATCACGCAATGGTAATGGGCGTTCGGTGTTTCTATCCGGTAAATGGCGGTGCCAAAGCCTGCACCGTCCAGGTCGAAGCGGGTGCGCAGGACTTGCCAGCGCTGGTTCATCATCCGCCGCATGCTGCTGCGCACGAAGCTCAAAGGGCTCTGGAATTGGCTGCCCAGCCGCGCCAGGTCCATGACCTGTTCGGCCGGGCGTAGCGCGGTCATTGCAAAAGCGGGTTTGGACATTGTTGTTGTACCTGCATGCATCATGATTCAGACGCCTTGTTCACGGGCCATGTGCCGGGCGATACGCACCGCATCCCACAGCGCCGGCAGGATCACCAGCGATACCGGCACGGCGGTAATGACGATAAAGGACTGCAAGGCCGTGACCCCACCTGCACCGATGGTGATCAGCACCACCGCTGCCAGGCCCATGCCAATGGCCCAGAAGCCGCACAGCCATTTCTTCGGCTTGTCGTTGCTGGACATCGCCAGGGCTACGGTGAAGGCCATGGCGTCGCCGTTGGTGGCTACCGAGATGAAGCTCAGGAACAGGAACAGTGCACTGATCAGGCCACCCAAGGGCAGGTTTTGCGTCACGCCCAGCAGCAGGTCTTCAGGCTGGGAGCCATGGGCAGTGACGATGCCGGGTGTCTGCAATTCCAGGCCGATGCCTGTACCACCGACCACAGTGAACCAGAACATGGTCACCAGTGGCGCGATGATCGACAGCGTCATGATGATCTCGCGAATGGTCCGGCCCCGCGAGATCCGCGCGACGTACAGCGCCACCATGGGTGCGTAGCCGATGAACCAGCCCCAGTAGAACACCGTCCACCAGTCCAGCCATTTGGGGTCGTCGCGGAACAGGGTCATGGGGATGAACTGCTCCACATGCAGGGCGAAGGCTTCGGGGAAGCCGCCGAGTATGAACAGGGTCGGCCCGAACACCACCATGAACAATGCCAGGCCGATCATGAGCCACACGTTGATCTCACTGACGAACCGGATGCCTTTCAGGCCTACCAGGCAAGACACGGTGTACATCAGCGTGACCAGGACGATGGTCAGCGACTGGGTGAGAACATCGTTGGGCACGCCCCAGACGGCGTGCAGGGCACTGCTGATCTGCAGGCCGAGAAAGCCAATCGGGCCGATCGTGCCGGCAACCACCGCGATTATCGATGTGGCGTCGGCCAGGGTGCCGATCGGGCCCTTCAGTGCGCGTTGGCCGAACAAGGGGTAGAGCAGTGTGCGAGGTGCCAGTGGCAGGCCCTTGTCGTAGTGCAGGTGCATCAGCACGATCGCCAGCAGGCTGCCGAGCACGGCCCAGGCCAGAAAGCCCCAGTGCACGAAGGCCTGTGCCAGCGCTGCGGTGGCTGCCGCTTCGCTGTGCGGTTGCACGCCTGCGAACAACGGCGGCGGGCTGGCGAAGTGCATCAGTGGCTCGGCCGCGGCCCAGAAGGCGCCGCCGCCTGCCAGCAGGGCGCACATGATCACCGCGATCCAGTTGAAGGTGCTGATGTCTGGGCGCTGGGTCACACCGCCCAGACGCACCCGTCCGCAACGGGTGAAACAGATGCCCAGGCTGACGGCAAACGTCGCTAGCATCAGTAACTGCCAGTACAGGCCAAAGAACCGGGTCGACCAGCCGAACAAGGTGTTGACCAAGGCCGAAACCGCATCGATGTCGACCAGCGCCGCAAGCAGGAATGCACCGAGAAAGCCGCCGCTGATCAGGAACAGCGGCCAGTCGATGTCCCGTGCCAGTGGCAGGCGCAAGTCCTGGCCGTCGGCCGGCAGGGTGGTAGGGTTTTTCATGAAGCCTCCGGAGCCTGCAATTGTTGTTATTGTTGATGCTGTCCGTGCAGTGGGCTCAGATGGGCGCCGTGGTGGCGCTCTCCAGCAGGCGCAACCAGTTGAGCCCCATGATCTTTTCAACGTCCTGCTCGGCAAAGCCCCGGGCACGCAGGCCGTGGGCGATGTTGGGGAAGTCGCGGCTGTCGCGGAACCACTGCAAGGGTGCCGGCCAGTTGGCGTTGTCCTTGGAGCCTTCGCCGTAGTCCTTGTCCTTGCTCCAGCGGCCGTTGCGCATCCATTCGAGTACGGCCAGCGGTTGCGCCTGACACAGGTCGGTGCCGATGCCGATATGCTCCACACCCATCAGGTCGGCGGTTCGCGCCACCATGTCGCAGAAGCTTTCCAGGCTGCACTGCGAGGCGCCCTTGAGGTGAAAGGGGTAGGTGCTGAAACCCAACAGGCCACCGGATTCGGCGATGCCGCGCAGTACCGCATCGGACTTGTTGCGCTTGGCAGCATGGAAGCTCGCCGGGTTGGCATGGGAAATGATGACCGGCCGGCTGGACAGCTCGATGGCCTCCAGGGTGCTGCGTTCGGCACTGTGCGACATGTCGATGAGCATGCCGACCCTGTTCATTTCGGCGATCACCTGGCGGCCGAAACGGCTGATGCCATTGTCTTGGCGTTCGTAACAACCGCTGGCCAGCAGGCTTTGGTTGTTGTACGTGAGCTGCATGACGAACACCCCCAGTTGGCGGAATACCTCGACCAGGGCAATGTCGTCTTCGATTGGCGAGCAGTTCTGAAAGCCAAAGAAGATACCCACCCGGCCTTCCTGTCGCGCCAGGCGTATGTCGGCGGCCGAGCGCACCGGGCGAATCAGCTCGGGCCAGGTCTCGAAGCGGCGGTTCCATTCGCCCAGGCGTGACAGCGTCTCGCGGGCATTTTCGTGGTAGGCGATGGTGGCGTGTACGGCGCTCAGGCCACCGGCCTGCATCTGCTGGAAAATCTCCGGGCTCCAGTTGGAATACTGCAGGCCGTCGATCATCAGGATGTCGCTCATGGTCTGAACTCCTTCAGGGCCGCAGGTAGGTGGTTTTGACCACGGTGTAGAAATCACGGGCGTACTGGCCCTGTTCACGCGGGCCGAAGCTTGAGGCTTTGCGGCCGCCGAACGGGACGTGGTAGTCGGTGCCGGCGGTGGGCAGGTTGACCATCACGCAGCCGGTCTGGGCACGGCGCTTGAAGGCGCTGGCGTAGTGCAGCGACTGGGTGATGATGCCGGCGGTGAGGCCATACTCGGTGTCGTTGAGCGTTGCCAGTGCTTCTTCGAAGTCGCGGACCCGAATCACGCAGGCAATCGGGCCGAACACTTCCTCGCGGTTGATGCGCATGTGGTTGTGGCTGTTGATGAACAGCGCAGGGCGCATGTAGAAGCCGTCGGTTTCCAGTTGCAGGCGTTCGCCGCCTTCTATCAGGGTGGCGCCTTCGGCTTGGGCCAGGCGCAGGTATTCCAGGTTCTGCTCAAGTTGACGCGCCTCGGCCACCGGGCCGATTTGCACCCCGGCCTGCAGCGCGTGGCCAACCTTGAGCTGGCGCATGCGCAGGCGCAGGGCCTCGACGAAGCGGTCGTGAATGGCGTCGCAGACGATCAAGCGTGAGGAGGCGGTGCACTTCTGGCCGGTACCGTAGAAGGCACCATTGAGCGCGCAGTCCACGGCCAGATCAAGGTCGGCGTCTTCCATCACCACCAAGGCGTTCTTGCTGCCCATCTCCAGCTGGCAACGCACCAGGTTGCCGGCGGTGGCGACCGCCACGTGCCGGCCGGTCTGCAGGGAGCCGGTGAAGGTCAGGGCACTGATGTCTGCGGACTGCACCAGGGTTTCGCCGACGCTGGCACCGCTGCCCATGACCAGGTTGAAAGTGCCGGTTGGCAGGCCTTGGCGGCTGATGATTTCGGTCAGCGCCCAGGCGCTGGCGGGTACCAGATTGGCCGGCTTGAACACCACGCTGTTACCAAAGGCCAACGCCGGAGCGATCTTCCAGGCCGCCGTGGCCATGGGAAAGTTCCACGGAGTGATGATGCCAACGACACCCACGGGTTCACGCAGTACTTCAATCTCGACACCTGGGCGCACCGATGTGGCGGTTTCGCCCATCTGGCGCAGCACTTCGGCGGCATAGTAATGGAAGAACTGGCCGCTGCGGTTGACTTCGCCGATGCCTTCGGCCAGCGGTTTGCCTTCTTCACGCGAGAGCAGTTCACCGAGCTCCTGTTTGCGGGCGATCAGTTCGTCACCGATGGCCATCAACACCTGCTGGCGCGCTTCCAGGCCGCTGGCGGCCCATTTCGGTTGCGCGGCGCCGGCTGCCTGGATGGCCTGGTGAGCCTGGTCGGCGCTGGCCTGGTGGTAGTGACCGATGAGGTCGCGGGTGTCCGAGGGGCTGTGGTTGGCGAGGGTGGTCGGCCCTTCGCACCACTGGCCATCGATGTAGTTCTTGTAGGTCTGGTGTGACATGGATGAACGCCTCTGTTTGCCTGGCAATCATCTTGCGAGCAATATGAGGCAAATAAAAATTAATAAAAAAAATGCTTTGATAAGGATTGCTAACCATGTTGCCCGAGCTGAAGATCACTCAGTTGCGCTACTTCGTCCTGGTCGCTGAATTGAAAAGCTTCCACGCCGCTGCCCGTCAGGCCTGCCGTACCCAACCCGCGATATCCTTGGCAGTGCGTGAGCTGGAACAGAAGCTGGACCAGGCGCTGGTGGAGAAGGGCGGTGGCCGGGTTGAACTGACGCCTTTTGGCGAGCATTGCCTGCCGCTGTTTCGCAGTTTGCTTGAGCACCATGACCGCATTGCCCGCGAAGCGACCTTGCTGGCCCGTCACGAGATCGGACAGGTCAGCATCGCCACCGTGCCGTCAGTTGCCAGCCGGCTGCTGCCGGCGCCGCTGGCGCGTTTTGTAGCCGAGCACCCGAACGTGCAGGTCAGCATCCAGGACGGTACCGCCGAAAGTGTGCAGCAACTGCTGGCCCAGGGGCTGGTGGATTTTGGCATCAGCAGCCTGTGGACGCTCGATGAGCAGATTGCCTTCGCGCCGATCATCAATGATCAGGTAGGCGTGGTGTGCCGGGCCGATCATCCGTTGGTCCAGGCTGAGGCGACGTTGCACTGGTCGCAGCTGCAAGGGTTGCCGATGATCCGCAATGGCACGTCGCGGTTGCTTGAGGGTACCGATGCAGAAAGCCTGCTGGCGCACAGCCGGCTGTTTGTCTCCAACATGATTTCGCTGATTGCGATGCTCGAAGAGGGTGTGGGCATCAGTACCTTGCCGTATCTGGCGTTTCCACAAGAAAACGAACGGCTCGCGTTCCTGCCGTTGGCTGAACCCAAGGTCGAGCGGCACATAGGCATGCTCACTCGTAAGGGGCGCAGCCTGTCGCCGGCGGCTCAGGGATTGATGATGTTCTTGCAGGGGCAGATGCACTTGGCTGGCACAAGATGACCCTGTGCGTCTGCAAGCCCTTGGTACAGGGCAGTCCGCTAAAAACCTGAGTAAAGCCACACCGGTTCCATTAGCATGAGGTGCCGATCTGTCGCCTGCCAGGCGCGATAAGCCCACTCCTGTCTTTTGAACCCGATGCCGCCCTCAATGACCGCCTTCTACCTCAAGTTCCTGATCACCCCGACCCTCATGCTGGCCATCTCGCTGGCAGCCAGGCGCTGGGGTACCCAGATCGGTGGGCTGCTC
Source organism: Pseudomonas sp. BNK-15 (assembly GCF_047456105.1). Lineage (NCBI taxonomy): Bacteria > Pseudomonadati > Pseudomonadota > Gammaproteobacteria > Pseudomonadales > Pseudomonadaceae > Pseudomonas > Pseudomonas sp. BNK-15. The sequence goes on along the minus strand of NZ_CP179898.1, from coordinate 5,020,524 downwards.
TCCGGGCTGCCGGTCACCTCGGCCCTGGTCATGTTGTTTCTCAGCCTCGAACAGGGGCCTGGTTTTGCGTTGCAGGCGGTGCCTGGCGCATTGGCGGGGTTGGCCGCCGTACAGGCAACCTACCTGTTCTACTACCTGGTGACCCGGCATGTGTCCGCTTTTATCGGCTGCATCACGGGCGTGGCGGTTTACGCGGTCACCGCCTTTGTAATGAGCCGCTTGGGCATGGTGACGGTGTCAGTCGGCGTGACGTTGCTCCTGCTTACGCTGATCATCATCCTTACCTCGAACAATGCGCAGGCCGGTGCCGCGAAGGTTGTGCCGCTGCCTCGCTGGGTGATCCCCATGCGCATGCTCACGGCAACCCTGCTGTTGGTGGCGATCACTGCCAGTGCCCAATGGCTTGGGCCGGTGGCCAGCGGCCTGCTGGCACCCATCCCGGTGATTGCCTGGCCGCTGGCGGTGTTCGCCCATGTTCAGGGCGGTCACCAGGAGCTGGGTGCGATCGTGCGTGGCAATGCCATTGGCGCTGTGGGGGTGTTGGGCTTTTACCTGGCGGTGAAAAGCTCGATCGAGCCGCTGGGTACGGTACCGTCCATTACTGGCGCAGTGGTGCTGGCCGTGCTGGCAACCTTCGTGTTGGCAAGAATGCTAGGCAAACGTTGAGGCCAGGGCAGGCGTATGGGGCCATAGTCCTGCCCGCGGCTCCTTGCAGCATCTGCCAGTGGCATTTCATGCCTTTTGCTTGGCTGCTTTGAATTCAAGCGGCACGCTGCTCACCCTTGAGCATCTTTTTATGCGCTTCCATGGCTTGGCCCATTTCTTCCAGCAGATCTTTGCTCAGCAGCTTTTTCGCCGTGGGAAACAACTCGTCCTCCTCTTCTTCGATATGGTGTTCAAGCAACTCTTTCATCACTTTGACGCGGCCTGCGAATTCGAGGGTGCCGGTTTCGGTGTGCAGCAGGTCCGGCAACACCAGCGCATCGACCGTGCGGTGTTCCTCTTTTGCCTCGTAGTACATCTTCGCTTCTTCCTTGCCCCCGGCTTGTTTGATGGCCGGGTACAGGATCTCTTCTTCAAGCGCGGTGTGGATCTGCAACTCCTGCTCGATCCGATGCAGGAGTTCGGCACGCTTCTTGACGGCGCGCTCGGTGGTTGAAGACAGTTCGTCCAGCAGCTTTTTAACCAGTTTGTGGTCTTGAATCAGTAGATCGATAGCGTTCATGGTGCACCTCATCGCGGTTGTGGAATCACGGCCTTGCGGGTCAAAGAATGGGTTTGCCGCCCGTAACGGCATAGCGTGAGCCAGAGATGTAGCTGGCCTCATCGGAGCCGAGCAAGACGTAGATCGGAGCTACCTCAACCGGTTGGCCCGGCCGGCCCATCGGATAGCTCGACCCGAAGTTTTTCACCGCCTCATCGGGCATAGTGGCAGGGATCAGTGGGGTCCAGATCGGGCCTGGTGCCACACTGTTGACCCGAATCCCTTTGTCTCCCAGCAATTGGGCCAGCCCGGCGGTAAAGTTTGCGATGGCGCCTTTGGTGGTGGCATAGGCCAGCAGTTTGGGCGATGGGTCATCGGAATTGACCGAACTGGTGTTGATGATCGAACTGCCTTTGGGCATCGATGGCAGCGCCCGCTGGCAGATGCGGAATATGGCCGTGATGTTGACGTCGAATGTCATTACCCATTCGTCATCGTCGATCTCATCGAGGCTGTCGTGCGCCATCTGAAACGCGGCGTTATTGACCAGAATGTCGATACGACCAAACTGCTCCACGGTCTTGTCGACGATGTCGTAGCAGTGCTGTTTGCGCGCCAGATCCCCGGGCAGCAGCAGGCATTGCCGGCCAGCGGCCTGGACCCAACGGGCGGTTTCCTGCGCATCGTCGTGCTCATCAAGGTAGGCGAGGGCAATGTCTGCGCCTTCGCGGGCGTAGGCGATGGCGACTGCACGCCCGATTCCGCTGTCGGCGCCAGTGATCAGCGCTATCTTGCCGTTGAGTCGGCCGTTGCCGGTGTAGGTGTGCTCGCCACAGTCCGGGGAGGGTTCCATCTTGCGCTGCGAACCCGGGACGCTTTGCGGTTGTGAGGGAAACGGAGGGGTAGGGTAGTCACGCATGGTGCAAGCTCCTGCAGTTGGAAGGCTCATACCTGTTCGAAAGATGTGACAAGGGTTTGTTGGACGGGATCCGGTGTTTGAACGACGGACGGTTGGCCTGGGCATGGCGACTGAATTTTCGTTGTGCGCGCTGTTCTACCGCTCAAGCGCCTACCGCCACCCGGTATGGCTCAGCGAACACCAGGAGTCGCCACGTGCCTCGAATCATCACCCCTACCACCCCTGAACACGAGATCGATGAACACAATGCGAGGATGTTCGGTTCGCCTAAGGAGCGGCTGGACTTCTACCGCAGGGAAATTCAGTACGAGACCACCATCCTGGCCAACCGCACCGATGCCTACCTGGCCGCCCAGTCGTTTCTGGTCATCGCTTACGTGTCGTCCATGGGCAACCTGAACCAGAGCTGGGGTGAGATGTTCACATTGCTGGTGCCCGCCTTTCTCGCATTGCTGGGCGTGATGAGTACGCTCAATGCATGGCCTGGCATTCGCGCGGCCTATCGGATCATCGATCACTGGCAGCTCAAGCAAAGCCATCTTCTGCTCAGTGAACCCATGATGGGCCTGGCTTATGACGAATCTCCGCTGTTTTGCGAGGCGGAAACCTCCCGTGCAGGGCATCGCAAGTCCCTGCTTTTTTCGCTGCGTACGCCTTGGATCTTTCTTGGGTTCTGGCTGTTGCTGGGCAGTTATTCGGTTTATATCCAGCTTGCATGATCAAAGCGCAGGCAAGGGGCATGCGTACATCAATGTTGGTGGTTGCACCGAAGCGATCAGCGGTGTTACACCAGATCTGATGTAGCCTACGGCCGTTTCTGCAAAGGCTAACCTTAGAACGGCATTTCTCAGCGCCCTGGAAGACTATTGATGCAGCAGCTGCCCCCTGACGAGACCATTCGTGCCGCACTCAGGAAATCCCAAGCCCGGCTGCACAGGCAGCACGAGCTGGTGGTCGAGTACGCGGTCATGTCGCTTAAATCCACCAACCTGGATGACGTGCTTGACCAGGCTTGCACACTGGTGGCCAAAGGCATGCACACCCGATTCGCCAAGGTCCTGATGCCGATTCCCGATAGCGACAGGTTTCTGCTGTCGCATGGGGTAGGGTGGGATGAGTCCGATATTGGCCACGCGACAGTGGGGGCCGACGAGGCCAGCCCTGCCGGGTTTGCCATTCAAACCTATCGGCCTGTGATTTCGAACCACCTGGGCCAGGAACAGCGCTTCAGAACGCCAGAATTGCTGAAAAAGTATGGTATCGAGCGTGCCATCAACGTGCCTATCAGGGGCGCATTGATGCCGTTTGGGGTACTTGAGGCAGACAGTAGCGATGGTGAGGATTTCATCGAAAGCGATCTGGTGTTCCTGGAAGGGATCTCCAACGTTATCTCCATGGCGGTTGAGCGGCTGACCGCTGGGGATGATCCTCAGCTGGCCGACCCCTATTCGGAAAGCATGCTCAACGCCAGCCCGGACTGTGTGAACGTGTTGTCCAGCAGCGGTCACATCGAGTTCATGAACGACGCCGGGTTGGCGTTGATGCATATCGCCGACCTGGCAGAGATCAAAGGGCAGCCATGGTTGCAGCTTTGGCCTGCCGAGTCGGGCCCGGTCGTCCAGGAGGCCTTGGAAAAAGTCGCCAGAGGCGAGTCGACCCGCTTCGAAGGGTTCTGCCCTACCGGTCAGCAGGCGCCTAAATGGTGGGATGTCTCCGTTGCCCCCGTGTTGAACGCCGATGGCCAGGTCGAAAAACTCATTGCGGTATCCAGGGACATCACCGAACGGCACCATTATGAGGCTCAGTTGCTGTCGCTGATCGATGCACAGAACTCCAGGCTCAACAAGAACGACCTGCACCTCGAAGAAATCCATCACCGCGTCAAGAACAGCCTGCATCTGGTCAATACCCTGTTGCTATTGCAGGCGAACCTGACGCCGGATGCCGCGGTCAAGCTGCAACTGGAAACGGCAGCGGGTCGGGTTGTGACCATTGCCAGCGTGCATGAACGGCTCTATCAGACGGCCGATCAAGAGGTGCTTGCCGGCGACTACCTCGGAGCCTTGCTCGGTGACCTGGGGAGGGCACTGGCCGACCGGAAGATCGTCCTTGACGCTGACGCATTCACCCTGCTGCCAGCAAGAATGGCGCCGTTGGGCCTGGTCATCTCCGAGCTGATCACCAATGCCTTGAAATACGGCAAAGGCACCATCGAGGTCAGCGTGCGGGATGCAGGTGACCACGCGTTGATCACCGTCACTGACGAGGGTGACGGTTTTCCCGAAAATTATCCCAAACCTAGCGGAACGGGCCTTGGCATGCGGCTTGTCAGAAGTTATTCAGGCTATGGCAGCTCGGCGATCTCGATTGATGGGGGCACAGATAAAAGCACCATTCACGTTCGCTTTAAACTCTGATGTTCAGGCGCGGTGGAGGTATGCCTGGAGATCTTCGCTACCCTTGACTCGAGCGCCGCCTGCGTGGCGCCCGATCCCGCAAACCCCGCCCGCTGCTAGAGCACTTTGTCCAGCGATATCGGAAACGCTCTCACGCGTTTGCCGGTAGCATGGTAAACGGCATTGGCAACCGCCGCCGCGACTCCAACGACGCCGATCTCGCCTACCCCCTTGGAGCCTAGGTCATTGACGATATCGTCGTGCTCTTCCACGAACATCACCTCGATGTCAGCGATATCGGCATGCACCGGGATGTGATACTCGGCCAGGTTGTGGTTGAGGATGCGACCGAGTTCATGATCGGTTTGCGTCTCTTCCTGCAACGCCATGCCCAACCCCCAGACCACGCCTCCGAGGATCTGGCTACGGGCGGTTTTCGGGTTGACCACACGCCCGGCGGCCACCGCGCTGACCACCCGCATGACCTTGATCGTACCCAGGTCTTCGTCAACGTGTACCTCTACGAAGACGGCCGAATGGGTAGCGGTGGAGAACGGCTGGCGTCCGGCACCGGGCTCGGCGTCGATCTGCACCTGCAGCTCGCCGTCCTTGGCCGTTGCGGCGATGCTGGCGATGGCAATACGGTGTTTCCCCGCTTGCAGGTAGCCTTGCGCGAACGCCACATTCTCTGCCGGCGTCGCCGCTATTTCGGGGAAATTCTGGCGCGCGAGTTCCAGCACCTTGGTGCGCAGGATCTGACAGGCCTGCTGCACTGCCGAACCCACCGAAGACACCGTAAACGAGCCGCCCTGTAACGGCGCTGTCGGTAGTGAGGAGTCGCCCAGCAGGAAGGTCACATCCTCGGGCAAGACCCCCGCAGCGTCCGCAGCAATCTGGGTCATCACGGTATAAGTACCGGTACCTATGTCAGTGGTGGCGCTACTGACAGTCAAATGCCCGTGGCTGTCGAAGCAGGCCTTGGCGCTGGCCTTCATCTGCAGCGCTTCCCAGACCCCGCCGGCCACGCCCCAGCCGATCAATTGGTTGCCCTCTCGCATGCTGCGAGGCTTTGGGGTGCGTTTGCCCCAGCCGAAGCGCGCGGCGCCCTGGTCATAACAGGCCAACAGCTCTTTGCTGGAATAGGGTTTGCCGTCGTTGCCATTGTGGCTGGCAAAATTGCGTCGACGCAATTGGAGCGGGTCGAGGTTCGCAGCGCATGCCAACTCATCCATCGCGCACTCCAGTGCGAGCACGCCGGACGCGGCACCCGGCGCACGCATGTCCAGCGGGGTATAGACGTCGAGCGGCGCAAGGCGATAATCGAGCGCAACGTTGTCGCAGTGGTAGAGCATGCCGCTCCACTCCACCAGGTGTTCGGTGAAGTCTTCGAAGCGCGATGTCTGGCCGAGCGCGTCGTGGGCAATTGCCAGCAGCTTGCCATCCGTCGCCGCACCCAGGCGCAGCCGCTGCTGCGTACGGGGACGATAGCCGAAGGTGAACATCTGCTGGCGTGTGAGGGCAAGGCGCACCGAACGTTTCAGGTGCAGGGCTGCCATGACTGCCAACGGCAACTGGTATTGCGGCCGCAGCCCGGAGCCAAAGGCACCGCCGACAAAGGCGGCGAGCACCCTGATGTTCTGTTTGGGCAGGCCGAACACTTTGTGCAGGTAGTCCTGACAGTTCTGCGTACCCTGGGTCTTGTCATGAATTTCCAGGGAGTCTCCAGCTTTGTAGAAAACGGTCGACGCGTGGGGCTCCATCGGGTTGTGATGCTCGATGGGCGTGTCGTAGGTGGCATCGACACGTACTGCGGCTTGAGCGTAATGCCCTGCGAAATCACCGCGCGGCTCTGGCGTTTGGGCGGGTGCCGGGTGCGTGTGGTCGAGCACCGCGAACAGGTCGGTCTGGTGCGGCTCTTCGCTGTAGTCGATGCGCACCAGGGCGCCGGCATGGCGGGCCAGTTCAAGGCTCTCGGCGACCACCAGTGCCAACGGTTGCCCGCTATACAGCACACGGTCGTTGAATAGCGGCCGGAACGGGGAGCCTTCGGCTGAGTCGGCATCGCTGTAGTCGTCGTCATAGCTGGAAATGCGTGGGCGATTGGCGTGGTGCAGCACCGCGACCACGCCGGGTAACTGCAGTGCCTGGCTAGCGTCGATCGAGCGCACCCGGCCGCGGGCGATGGTGCTCGATACCACACTGGCGTGAAGCAGCCCGGCCTCGGGGTACTCACCGGCGTACCGCGCCTTGCCAGTCACCTTGGCAACGCCATCCACGCGGTCCAGGGGTTTGCCCACCACATTGGTCGTCTGGGTCATGGCGTCGTCCTCTGAATGCTGGCGTCGCCTGCGGCTTCACTGAGCGCACGGACGATCGCACGTTTGGCGAGTTCCACTTTGAAAGCGTTGTGGCTCAGCGGTTTTGCCATCTGCAGCCATGCTTGGGCCGCGCGCGCGAAGAGGGCGTGGGAAGCCCTTTGACCTTGCAAGGTCTTCTCCACAGCTGTGTCTCGCCAAGGCTTGTGCGCTACGCCTCCCAGAGCCACCCGGGCTTCCTGGATGACGTCGCCATCGAACTTCAACGCGGCAGCGACCGATACCAGTGCAAACGCGTACGAGGCACGGTCGCGAATCTTCAGGTAGTGAGAGTGCTGCGCAAACTCAGCAGGTGGCAGTTCTATCGCGGTAATCAGCTCATCGGCTGACAGCTGGTTGTCACGCTCCGGCGTGTTGCCTGGCAGGCGATGGAAGTCGGTAAAGGGGATCAGCCGTGAGCCGGCGCGGCCTTGCACGTGCACAACGGCATCGAGTGCTGCCAGCGCCACACACATGTCCGAGGGGTGCGTGGCAACGCAGGTATCGCTGGCGCCGAGAATGGCGTGGATGCGGTTGAGACCCGAGCGGGCAGGGCAACCGCTTCCTGGCTCACGTTTGTTGCAGGGGGTGCCGGTGTCATAGAAGTAATAGCAGCGCGTACGCTGCAACAGGTTGCCCCCGGTACTTGCCATGTTGCGCAGCTGCGGTGATGCGCCCGCAAGGATGGCTTGTGACAGCAACGGGTAGTGCTGTTCGATCACCGCATTCCAGGCAAGGTCGGCGTTGCTGACCAATGCGCCAATCAAAACGCCGCCGTTGGCGGTGGGCTCGATGCCGTGCAGGTCCAGGGCGGTGATGTCGATCAAGCGCTGCGGGTTAACCACGTTCTCCTTCATCAGATCGACCAGGTTGGTGCCGCCGGCAATAAAGCGGGTGGATTCGTCCGCCATGTTTACCGCTTCACTGACCGATGCAGGCCTGCAGTAGCTGAAAGGGGTCATGGGTTCGGCCCTCCCTGAGGCTTGGCGGTCGCCTGCACCAGCGGCAATGCCTCTTCGACCGCAGCAAGGATATTGCTGTAGGCGCCGCAGCGGCACAGATTGCCGCTCATGTGCTCGCGAATGGCTTCACGGGTAACGGCGCGGCCTTCATGGGCCAGGCCGACTGCCGAACAGATCTGGCCAGGTGTGCAATAGCCGCACTGGAAAGCATCATGGGCGATGAAGGCACGCTGCATGGGGTGCAGTTGCTCGCCTTGGGCCAGTCCCTCGACCGTGACCAGATCGGCGCCGTCGCACATCACGGCAAGGGTCAGGCAGGCATTGATCCGCTTGCCGTCGCGCAGCACCGTGCAGGCGCCGCATTGGCCATGGTCACAACCTTTTTTGCTGCCGATCAGATCGAGTTGCTCACGCAGCAGATCGAGCAGGGTCGTCCAGGGCTGGACGTGTAGCGACGTGCGTTCGCCGTTGAGTGTCAGGCTGATGGGATGCCCATCGACACCCTGTTGGGGGTTGGTGTTCATGGGAAAACCTCACGGTCAGGAATGCATTCGCGCAATCAAGTGCGTCTATTTCCTGCGACTGGAGGCTTTCGGCAAACGTTCAGGTTTTATTCGGGGCTTGCGGCAGTGTGCAGTCTCGGCCACTGCTTGACCGCAGGCTGCGCCACCCATGGCAAACGGTGGGCTTAACGCGTGGCGGCTTGTTCTTCTACCGAGGTGCCGAAGGAGACGTAGTACGCCAACCCCACGAAGATCGCCCCACCCACGGCGTTGCCCAGGAAGACTGCTGCAAGGTTGTGCACCAGCTGGCCCCAGCTCAGGTAACCGGCGAAGATCGCAGCCGGGATCAGGAACATGTTGGCCACCACGTGCTGGAAGCCGATGGCGACGAAGGCCATGATCGGGAACCAGATGCCGAGAATCTTGCCGCTCATCTCACGGCTGGCATACGCCAGCCACACTGCCAGGCACACCAGCCAGTTGCAGCCGATGCCCGAAACGAATGCGTGGAGGAAGTCGGCGCTGGTCTTGCTGGTTGCCGCTGCCAGCGTTTTGTTCAGGTAGGCACCTTCAGTGAGCCCGAGCAAGTGGCCAAAACAGTACGCCACGAACAGCGCACCCAGCAGGTTTGCCACGGTCACCAGCAGCCAGTTGCGCGCGACGTCCACCAGGCGGATGCGCCGGGCGAACATCGCCAGGGGCAGGCTCATCATGTTGCCGGTGAGCAATTCGCCGCCGGCCAGGATGACCAGGATCAGCCCGATCGGAAATACCGCAGCGCCCAGCAAGTTGCCCAACGAGGCCCAGGGGGCAGGAATCATGGTACTGACATGGATGTGCAGCAGAAACCCCATTGAAATGAATGCGCCCGCCAGAAAACCGAGGATGAGCGTGGCGCGGGCGGGCAGGTGGGCTTTGCGGGTGCCGGCTTCGATGACCAGCTCGGTGATGCGGGAGGGCGTATTGACGGACATTTCAGTAACTCGAACACAAGGACGACGGTCACGCCGTGAGGCATGCAGCGGGTCGGGATTAACAGAGAGCGCGCAGGGCAGTTAGCGAGGTATTCAGAAGAAGGGCAAAACAGACAAGCTCGATCGACTTCGTAGAGCGGCGCACGTTATCTGAGGCAATTTGACGCAGTCAAATCGATAGGCTGGATGGTTTGATAGAGGCACTCGATGATGGGTGTTGTGAGACCTGACGTGGCCTGTCGGTTTCGCTTTGGCAGACACGCCTGTGTATCACTCTGTATCAAGGCGCTTTGCCAAGCCACTTGCTTACAAATGCCTCGTTCTGCCGATACGTCACGGATACATGCCTCAGGCCAAATGAGCCAACCCGAATGAACAGCCCGACGGCCTGTAGTTCTGGCGCAATCGCCCTTGAGGCATGACCGTGCGGCTTGGCCGCGCACCTATCCGGAGAAGCACCATGTCCCGTATCCAGTTCCCCAACAAGACCCGCCTTGGCCTGCTCAGCATCGCACTGGTGGGCGGCATCAACCTGACCGCATCGGCCTTTGCTGTCGAAGCACTGCCGCAGGGCTACCAGCTCGCTGCTGCCGAAAAGGCCGGGGAGGGCAAATGTGGCGAGGGCAAGTGCGGCGCCGACAGCGCCCATGCCAAGGCCACCCAGACCGAAGGTAAATGCGGCGAGGGCAAATGTGGCGCCAGCGATGCCAAGGCCAAGGCTACCCAGGCCGAAGGCAAGTGTGGTGAAGGCAAGTGTGGCGATGCCTCGCGCGCCCCATCTGTAGCTGACTGAGCCAGGCCAGGACTGACCACCAGCGCTATCCTCCCTGCGCTGATAGGCCCGGGAGGGTGGTCGCTTCAAGGAGCACGCCATGAGCACATCCCTTCCCTTGCAAGGCGCCGGCCTTGGTCTGCGCCGGGCGCTGCTGCCTGAGTTGCTGACCATGGCCCCCGGTGCCGTGGACTTTCTCGAATGCGCCCCTGACAACTGGATCGGTGTAGGCGGCAGTTATGGCAAAGGCCTGGAGCGCCTGGCTGAGCGTTTCCCGCTGGCTTGTCATGGTTTGTCCCTGTCGTTGGGCGGGCCTGAGCCTCTGGATCGCGCTTTTCTACGGCAGATCCGCGATTTTCTCGACCGTTATCGCGTGCCACTGTTCAGCGAGCACCTGAGCTACTGTAGCGATGACGGTCATCTCTACGACCTGATTCCCATGCCCTTCACCGACGAAGCCGTGCGCCATACCGCTGAGCGCATCCATCAGGTGCAGGACGCGCTCGGCCGGCGCATCGCGGTGGAAAACATCTCCTATTACGCTGCACCGTACCAGGCGATGAGCGAAATCGAGTTCCTGAGCGCCGTGCTCGAAGAAGCCGGCTGCGACCTGTTGCTTGACATCAACAACCTGATCGTCAATGCCTGCAACCACCGCTATGACGCTGCCGATTTCCTCGCCCGCGTGCAGGCCGAGCGGGTGGTGTGCCTGCACGTGGCCGGGCACTACGATGAAGCACCGGATCTGAAGATCGATACCCACGGTGCGAGCGTGAAGGAGGACGTGTGGCGCTTGCTGGCCCGTGCCTATGAGCATTTGGGTGCTGTGCCGACCCTGCTGGAGCGCGATTTCAACCTGCCGCCGCTGGCCGAACTGTTGCTTGAGGTGGATTACATTCGCGACCTGCAAACCGCTGCAAGCGCGCCGCAGGTGCGCCATGGCTGATACCTTGCGCGAGCAGCAGATGCGGATGGCCCGGTTCATCCGTGACCCGCAGTCCAACCCGCCGCCACCGGGCATCGAGGCGCGGCGCCTGGCGGTGTATCGGCGGCTGTTCTTCGGCAATGTGCAGTCGCTGCTGGCCGGCAGCTTTCCGGTGCTGCAGGCTAGCCTGGGACCTGAGCGGTGGCTGGCGCTGATTGAAAGCTTCTACGCCAACCATCGCTGCCAGACGCCGCTGTTCACCGAAGTGGCTGGCGAGCTGGTCGAATACCTGCAAAACCGTGCCGACCAGCCGGGCTGGGTGGCCGAACTGGCCCATTATGAATGGATCGAGACGGTGCTGATGCTCAGTGATGGCACAGACCTGGCGCATGACCCGAACGGTGACCTGCTTCAGGGCGTACCGTTATTGTCCTGCCTTGCTGCACCACTTGCCTACGCGTGGCCGGTCAGCCATATCGGCCCTGGGCGTATTCCATCGCAGGTGCCGACAACGCCGACCCTTCTGTTGGCCTGCCGCGGCGCAGACCACAAGGTGCATTTCTCGCGCCTTGCGCCGCTGGCCCATGCGTTGCTGGTGTCTTTGCAGGAAAGGCAAGTGAGCGGGCGTGAACACCTGGCGGGGTTGGCAGCACGTGCCGGCATCGAACCGGGCACCATTGAAACCTTGGGACTTGAACTGTTGATAAATCTCAAATCTCAAGGCGTGGTGCTCGGGACCACCCTGCACGAAAGACCCATGAGGCTTTGATTCCAACCAGAATCAGCGGCGATAGTAGTGGTGATCGGCTTCGTAGCGGTGGTGCATGGCCCGCTCATGGCGGCGCTGCCAGTCGCGGCGGCGTTCCGCTTCACGGCGCGCCTGCTCACGGCGCCATTGGTCGCGCCGCCATTGGTCACGACGCCAGTCGTCTCTACGGTCGTGCCAGTGGCCGTCGCGCCGGTAACGGTCATCATGGGCCAGCAGCGTAGCGGGTTGCGCGGCTGCTACGCTCGCCAGGCTCGGCCAAGGGCTGTTGGCGCCCTCGATGTGGGCCTGAGAAGAGGTGGCCTTGGTTGCGAGCAGCGGCATTGACGCCTTCGCCGGTGTTGCAGATGCCGAGCCCATTGCCGCGAACGCGAACAGGCCCAGGAGCACTATCCGTGGGACATGGATTTTCATGAGCGAAGACAACCTCTGATAGACATTGGGACGTTGGGCCATGGCGTCGCGGGCAAACCCTGAGGGAGCCGGCAATCTTCATCTGCCTGTTCACATAGACCTTCAAACCGAAAAAAGTTCTAGAAAACCGCAACTTGACTCATCAGTGGTGCAACGCGGGGTGCTGGTTCAAGGGCGTCATCGGCCACCAGCAACGGTATACTCCGTACCTTTGCCAGCGCCCCGGAGACAGCCATGCGGCAGGTTTTACTCATCGTCGATATACAGTCCACCTTCAGCCCGCCCGAGTGGCTGGTCGATGGTGTGCGCGCGTTGTCTGCGACGATCCCGACCATTGCCTCGCTCCAGTTGCATGATGAACAGGTCACGCCGTTCGAGCGGCAGCTTGGCTGGCACCCTGCAGCAGAAGACGAGTGCCTGGTCGAGGCTGACAAGGTCTTTGTCAAACAGGGTTACAGGCAGACTGCCGAGACCATCGAGTACATCAGGGGGCTGGGCGCGGAGCGGGTGTTGGTCTGCGGGTTGCAGACCGAGACGTGCGTGCTTGCCGCCGGCTTTGCCCTGTTCGACGAAGGGCTCATGCCGACGTTGATTACCGACCTGACGGTGGGGTCTTCCCTGGATCGTTCAGGGAAAATGGGCATCGAGCTGTGGAAGCATCACTTCGGTAATGTCATCACCCGGGCTCAGGTGCTGGCCGAAGGTTGCGTCTGACACGGTCCTGACCGGTCGCTGATCCACACGAGCGGGCGCGATGGCTCAGCGCTGGCCATGCGCTTGAGTGTTTCTGAATCGAGCAAGGTGCTTACCTGGCCGACCATGGCAAGCAGGCGATCGGCGAAATCTGCGCTGATGATGCCGCTGTCTTCCAGGGATATTCCATGACCTTCGTGCTGGATCGCCAGATGGTAGTGGCTCACGCCCTGGTCGTTTACGCTGCTGGCCAGCGTCACGATGCAGCTTGGGCCGAGCAACCTGGCCAGGCGTTGCTGCACCTGCTCCAGCAGCGGGGTGGGTAGTTGTTCTTGCAACATGAAGGGGTACCTGCCAGGCGAGTTCTAGGGGAGTCAGCTTAGGCAAACGGACTGTCAACTTGGGTTAAGCCGGGGTAAAAGCGGGTAAGACCCGCTTCCCGTGAAGCGGCCTGCTCGCGACCGCTGCCGGCACGACACAACCCCGCTCCTGGATAAGTCAGAAGGTCTGCCCCAGCGAGAACTGGAATATCTGCGTCTCGGCGTTCTCCGGCTTCTTTACCGGTGTGGCAAGGCTGAACGTCAGCGGCCCCATGGGGCTGTACCAGGTCACGCCGACGCCCAGCGACACCGCCAGCTGGTCAAGGCCCACACTGCCGCAACCCTGCGTGGTGGACAGGTAGCACGTGTCGGAAAACACGTTGCCCGCGTCCACGAACACCGAGCTGCGAAGCTGGCGCTGGTCCTTGATGAAGGGCATCGGGAAAATGTACTCGGCGCCGCCGGTCACCAGGATGTTGCCGCCCAGTGCATCGGTATCGCGGTCGGAGTAATAGGCTTGACCGGCACTTGCATAGGTACCGGTCGCCGGCGTATTGCGCGGGCCCAGCGAGCCATCCTTGAAGCCGCGTACCGAACCCTGGCCACCGGCTGTGTAGTTCTCATAGAAGGGCAGGCCCTCGGTGGAGCCGTAGCCATCCCCGTAGCCCAGGCTGGTATGCAGGCGCAATGTGGTGCGTTCGCTCAGCGGCAGGTAGGTCTGGCCGCTGTAGTCGAGCTTGTAGAAGGACAGGTCGCTGCCTGGCGTAGTGGCCATCAGCGTCAGGCTCTGTGAGTGGCCACGGGTCGCCAGCACCCCCTTGTTCAAGGTCGACTCGGACCAGCCGATCGAAGCCTTGAGGTTGTTGAAACTTTCGCCCTCGCGCTGGATGAAGTCATAGATCTCGTCGGCGCTATAGGTGCCGGGGGAGATGTCATCGTGTTGCAGGGTCAGGCCGTAGGTCAGGCGCGACGTTTCGCTGATCGGGTAGCCCAAGCTCACGCCCGCGCCATAGCTGTTGATGGCGTAGTAGGAAACGCCGTCATCGTAGTAATCGCTGTAGTCGGTGCTGCTGTAGAACAGGTTGTAGCCCAGGCTCACGCCATCTTCGGTGAAATACGGGTTGGTGAAGCCGAAGTTGTACTTGGTCTGGTACTCCGAACGGGTCAGGCCGATGGACACCTTGTTACCGGTACCGAGGAAGTTGGTCTGGCTGATCGAACCGCCCAGGATCAGGCCGGCGCTCTGGGCGAAGCCCACGCTGGCGGTGATCGAGCCGGATGCCTGCTCTTCGACGCTGTAGTTGACGTCGACCTGGTCGTCGGTACCCGGCACTGGCGGGGTCTCGACGTTGACTTCCTTGAAGAAGCCCAGGCGCTCCAGGCGGGTCTTGGACTGGTCGATCAGGTAGGTCGAAGCCCAGCCGCCTTCCATCTGGCGCATTTCGCGGCGCAGCACTTCGTCTTCGGTCTTGGTGTTGCCGCGGTAGTTGATGCGGTTGACGTAGGCACGCTTGCCCGGGTCGACCACGAACATGATGTCGACGGTATGGTCTTCGTCATTGGGCTGTGGCACGCCGTTGACGTTGGCGAAGGTATAGCCTTCGTTACCAAGGCGGCGGGTGATCAGCTCGGACGTGGTGGTCATCACCTTGCGCGAGAACACCTGGCCCGGCTGCACCAGCAGCAGCGACTTGACCTGGTCTTCCGGCACCTTCAGGTCGCCCGACAGCTTCACGTCACGAACGGTGTACTTCTCGCCTTCGTTGACGTTGACGGTGATGTAGACGTGCTTCTTGTCCGGGGTGATCGACACCTGGGTGGAAGCGATGTCCATGTTGATGTAGCCGCGGTCCAGGTAGTAGGAACGCAGGCGCTCCAGGTCACCGGAGAGTTTTTCGCGGGCGTACTTGTCGTCATTCTTGAAGAACGACAGCCAGTTGGTGGTCTTGAGCTCGAACAGCTGCGCCAGTTCTTCATCGTCGAACACGGTGTTGCCGACGACGTTGATGTGCTGGATGGCAGCGACGGTGCCTTCGTTGATCTTGATCTTCAGGGCAACCCGGTTGCGCGGCTGCGGCACCACCTCGGCGTCGACCTCGGCCGAGTAGCGGCCCTGGGCCACGTACTGGCGCTGCAGTTCGTTACGCACGCCTTCGAGGGTGGCACGCTGGAAGATCTCGCCTTCGGCCAGGCCCGACTGTTTCAGGCCCTTCATCAGGTCTTCGGTGCTGATCGCCTTGTTGCCTTCGATCTCGATGCTCGACACCGACGGGCGCTCGACCACGTTGATGATCAGGACATCGCCGTTGCGGTTCAGCTGGATATCCTGGAAGAAGCCGGTCTTGAACAGCGAACGGGTGGACTCCACCAGGCGCCGGTCATCGGCCTGATCGCCCACGTTCAGGGGCAAGGCACCGAAAACGCTGCCGGCGGATACCCGCTGCAGGCCGTTGACCCTGATGTCGGCGATCCTGAACGGCGCCGCCTGGGCCGCGCAGGCTTGTAGCAGCAGGATGGAGAACAACAGACGCGGGTAGTTCATCGGGGGTTCCAGGCGGGCGTAAGGGTGGCTGAGCAGGCTCGGCGAAGGCGCGCGGCGGCTGCCAGGCAAGCGGGCGATGAGGATAAGGGCAGGCTGTGTTTGGCGCGGTTAACCCAGGGTAAAGATGTGTAAAGTTCGCCCAGCTTGCGGTGACAGCCTGGCGCGGCAGGGCGATCATGAGCGCTTTGTAACCCCTGCCTAAGCGTACCCACCATGATTCCTGTGCTGTTGGTCGATGACGACCGCGAACTCACCGAAATGCTTGCCCTTTACCTGGCTCGCGAAGGTTTCCAGGCGACCGCCGTGGCTAGCGGCGAAGAGGGCGAGACCAAAGCCTTGAGTGGGGCTTTTCGCATCGTGGTGCTGGATGTGATGCTGCCGGGCATCTCAGGGATCGAAGTGTTGCGGCGCATTCGTGCGCGTAGCCAGGTTCCGGTGCTGTTGCTCACCGCCCGTGGTGACAACATCGACCGCATTGCCGGCCTGGAGCTGGGTGCCGATGACTACGTGCCCAAGCCCAGCTCCCCGGGCGAACTGGTGGCGCGCTTGCGCGCGATCCTGCGCCGGGTGCAACCGCACGCGTTGGCTGAAAGCCAGGCTGGCGAAGCCATCGGCAGTGGGGCGCTGACGTTGTGGCCAGGGCGCCGCAAGGCCCAGTGGGCCGCTGCTCCTCTGGAACTGACCGGGACTGAATTCAGCCTGCTCGAAGCGTTGGCTCGCCAGGCGGGCCAACTGGTGAGCAAGCAAGACCTGTCGCTCAACGCCCTGGGCCGCCCGCTGACCCGTTACGATCGACGCATCGATGTGCACATCAGCAGCATCCGTCAGAAGCTCGGCCCACGCGCCGACGGCAGCAGCTGGATCCAGAGCGTACGGGGCATGGGCTACATGCTGATCGTCGAATGATGCGTCGGCGCCTGTTCTGGAAGCTGTTTCTGGCCTTCTGGCTGGCCAATAGCCTGACGTTCCTGGTGGGCGCGGGGGCCTTCATGCTCGACGACCTGCGTGGCGACACCCCGGCGCTGCGTTCGCTGCTGGTTACCGAGCTGAACATGTTGCACCGCTACGGCGAGCAGGCCGGCCGCCAGCTGTTGCAGGTTTCGCCCCAGCCAGAAGGTGTGCAGGTGGGGCTGTATGACGGCACCGGCCACTTGCTGGCCGGCAGGGCTGTGGCCATGCCTCGTTTCGAGCGGGCGCTGCTCGACCAGGGCGGCCAGGCCCTGGTGCTGCGCGCTTCGGTGGCAACCTCCCTTGACGAGGCGCCGCGCCCCCGCGCCATGGGCCCGCTCCTCACCGGTACGTTGATGAGCGCGTTGTTTGCCTTGCTGTGTAGCCTGTACCTGACCAGGCCCTTGACCTGGCTGCGCGAGGCCATGGGGCAGGTCGCCCAGGGCCGGTTCGAAGTGCGCGTCAAGCCACGCCTGGGCAAGCGCCGCGACGAGATCGTCGACCTTGCCGAAGACTGCGACCGCATGGCCAGCCAGCTCAAGGCGCTGGTCGAGGCCCAGCAGCAACTGCTGCATGATATTTCTCACGAGCTGCGCTCGCCTTTGACCCGTATGCACGCGGCCATCGGCCTGATACGCCAGCAGCCGGACCGCGGTGAAATGCTTGAACGCATCGAGCGCGAATCACGGCGCATGGATGACCTGATCGAGCAACTGCTGACCCTGGCGCGTGCCCAGTCACAGCCGTGCGATGGCAATTGCGAAGCGCTGGATGTGGTCGAGTTGCTGGCGCAAATAGTCGAAGATGCCCGTTTCGAGGCCGGCATGAAGCAATGCCAGGTTTCGCTGAGCGCGGATGACGCATTTTTTACCCGCGGGCATGAGGAGCTGCTGTATCGCGCCTTTGAGAACGTGGTGCGCAATGCCGTGCGTTACACCGCTGCGGGTACCGAAGTACGGGTGCTGGCGCTGCTGGCCGACGACGGTGAACAGCTGGAAGTGACCATCATCGACCAAGGGCCAGGTGTGGACCCGGCGCGCCTGCAGAGCATTTTCGAGCCGTTCGACCGGGGTATGGACAGCGGCAGCGATGGCTTTGGCCTGGGCTTGGCCATCGCCCGTCGGGCAATCGCGCTGCATCAGGGCACGATCACCGCCCAGGCGGGAGAGGGAGGGGGATTGCGGGTGAACATCCAATTGCCGCAGCGGGTATGAGCAAACCCTCACCCGCCGCCTCAATCGCAGCCGACTAGCGCCCGAGCATCACCGTCTTCAGCCTTGCCTGCGCCTGCTGCACGGTCTTGGCCTGGTTGTTCAGGTCCGCCAGCAAGGCATTCAACTCAGCCTGAACGGTCGGGTCGGACACCTTCACGATGGCCCCGTTGATTTCTATCTTTTCCTTGTGCGCATCCACGTAGTCGGCCACCTTCAGGCTGCTGTCCAGGGTGCCGTTGATTTGCGGCAGCACGTCCAGGAAGGTGTCGGCCGGGACGCTGACGGTGCGCTCAAAGGCCTTGTCGTAAACCACCTTGAGGTCTTGCGGCTGCTTGAGCTGGGCATGGGCGGTGTCCGCCTTGGCCTTTTGCTCCTGCAACTGCTTGCCCATGTCGTTCAGGCCGGTCTGCACCGCTTTTATGTCGTCACGGCGGGCAGTGACATCATTGAGCGAGCGAACCGCGCCTTTTTGCAGCAGGTTACCCAGAGGCTGCACGGCGGCATCCATCGCGCCGTTGAACTGGGTGATGACTGCATAGTGATCGCTGTAGGGGCCAAAAGCCTTGGTTTCGTCTGCGCTCAGCTTGGGCACATGCACCCCTGGCTTGTCGACGATACGGGTCTGCAGGAATTCGCTGAAGGCGGCACGTTGCTTGGGTTCGCTGTCGCCGCAGGCGGCGAGTACCAGGGGCAGGGCGAGGGCGAGCAGCCAGCGGGGCTGGAATGAGACGTTCATGTCGGTGAATCTCCTGAGTGCATGGGTAGGCCTGCGCACCGTCACGCGCTGCGCGGCGGTGCAAGGTTAGCGTTTTCCAGCCTGCGGATCCAATCTGGCAGTGAAGGTAAATCCAGACCCGCCGGCTTCACATGCTGGGCAACTCGAACCCGGGGATCTGCCGCCCCAGCTTGAGCGCCTGGCCATGCAGCACGCGCATCAGGTGCAGCGCCGCCTGCGACGGCGGTTCAAAGCGCGAATGGACGAAGCTGATATCGAAGTGAATTTCGTCAGCCAAGCGCACTACGGCCAGGCCGCTGTCCTGTGCCACGAACTCATCGATCAAGGTGATGCCCATGCCTTGCTTGACCAGTGCCACGGCTTCGTTGGCATTGGTGAACGACAACAGCGAGTCCAGGTGAAGGCCGCGGCGCGCTATCTCCTCGGCCAGCAGCTTGCCGAACGGCATATCCGGACGGAACAGTAACAGCGGGTGGCCTTCCAGCTGCTGCAGGGTCAGTGAGGGCTGCTGTGCCAGGGGGTAATCGACGGGCATTGCAACGACCATGCGCCCACGCATGAAGGCCTGGGAATGCAAATGATCGTGCACCACCGGCAGGGCGGCGATCGACAGGTCGACCTTTTTTGACAGGATCTGGTTGGGCATCTCGCCCATCAGCGAGGTCTGCCATTCGATCTGCAGTGCGGGCGCCTCACGCTTGAGCTGGGCCAGGGCGATCGGGATCACCACCGTCGACAACGAGGCGCTGCAGGAAATCCGCAGCTTGCGCTGGGTGCCGGTGGCCAGCCCCACTGCGCACTCATTGACCTGCAACGCCGCCTGATACACCCGTTCGACCTCACGGAACAGGATCTGCGCCTCGGCGGTGGGTACCAGGCGGTTGTTGATGCGCTCGAACAGGCGGTAGGCCAGCCGCCCCTCGATGTAGCCGATGAGCTTGCTGACCGCCGGCTGCGAGACGTAGAGCATCTTCGCGGCGGCGCTGATCGAGCCGGTCAGCATCACCGCCCTGAACACCTCCATGTGCCGCAGTTTGAACACCAGTGCACTGGCGTCGCTGCCTTCTTTGCCGGGAAGCATGAGTATTACCTTAGGTTATGGTCTTCGCCATCTGTGTATGAGCGCTATCGCTACGCCCGCAGTATCGTGAACCCAGGCAAATCGCCCCTGGTGGCGAACAATAACAAGATCTGCAGGCAAGCGCAGTGGCGCTTGAAGGAACCGCTTTTGAACATCTTTGATGAACCGAAGATCGATTGCCATAACCATTTGTTTGACCCTGCACGCTTCGCTTACCACCCCGATGCGCCGTACGCGCCATCCGGTCAGGAGGTCGCGCCGCTGGAGCAGTTCAACCAGGTGATGGATGCCTATGGCGTGCGTCACGCCTTGTTGGTGGGGCCCAACAGTGGCTACCACACTGACAACCGCTGCCTGCTGCATGCCTTGGCCAGCGGTCAGGGGCGCTTCAAGGGCATAGCGGTGGTCGATCGTCAGGTCAGCCTCGAGCAACTGGCCCAACTGCGTGAGCAGGGCGTGGTCGGTGTGGCCTTCAACCCGGCAATGTATGGCGTGGCGAGCCTGCAAGACGTCGGGCCGTTGTTCGGCAAGCTTGCTGAACTTGGCCTGTTCGCCCAGATCCAGGTGTGCGAAGACCAGCTCGTCGAACTGCTCGGCCTGATCGAGCGCAGTGCGGTGCGGGTATTGATCGACCACTGCGGGCGCCCGGATGCGGCGGCCGGTACCCAACAGGCCGGCTTCCAGGCATTGCTCAGGCTGGCCCGGCATGGGCGGGCCTGCGTGAAGCTCTCGGGCATGCAGAAATTCGCCGACGCTGCTGCCCTGCATGAGCAGAGCAGCGCCTACGTGCACGAGTTGATCAACGCTTTTGGCCCGCAAGCCTGTGTATGGGGTTCGGACTGGCCGTTCATCCGCCAACACACCCGGGTGGATTACGGCCCCTTGCTGAAGTTGGCCGAGCGCCTGATGCCAGACCCGCACCTGCGGCGGGCCGTCATGTGGGATACCCCCAGGCGCCTGTTCGGGTTCGCCTGACGCCTGCGCATTCGCCATTCCGATAACAAGAGAGCAATTGTCATGAATGCTGATCAGCCTAGCGGCGCCGGGGTGTTCGACACGCCTGCGCGCCAGCAGCAACGTACCCGTACCCGTTTCATGATCCTGGCGCTGATCTCTGGCGGCACCATGATCAACTACCTGGACCGCAGCGTCATGGGCATCGCCGCGCCAAGCATCAGCGCCGATCTGGGGCTGAATGCGGCGATGATGGGGGTGATTTTCTCCGCGTTCTCATGGACCTACGCCGCGGCGCAGATCCCCGGCGGCATACTGATCGACCGGCTGGGCACCAAGCTCACCTACTGGTTGGCACTGACGTTGTGGTCGCTGTTCACCGGCCTGCAGGGCTTGGCCCAAGGGTTTCTGTCCTTGCTGGGCATGCGCTTTCTGGTCGGTGTGACAGAAGCGCCGTGCTTCCCCACCAACAGCCGCGTGGTGGCGACCTGGTTCCCGCAAAGCGAGCGGGCTAGGGCGACGGGTATCTACACCTTTGCCGAGTACACCGGCCTTGCGTTCCTGACACCGTTGCTGTTTTGGGTCTTGCACGCCTATGGCTGGCGCTTTCTGCTGATGGCGGTCGGGTTGCTGGGCGTGCTCTACGGCGTGGTCTGGTGGCGCAAATACCATGAGCCACACCAGTCGACCACCGCCAACCAGGCGGAGCTGGACCATATCGCTGCCGGCGGTGGCGTGGTCGATGGTGGCCAGAAAGCCACGGTGTTCCAGTGGTCACAGATCCCGGCGCTGCTCAAGCACCGCAACATGCTCGGTATCTGCCTGGGGCAGTTCGCCTGCAACTCGACCAACGTGTTCTTCCTCACCTGGTTCCCGACCTACCTGGTCACCGAGCGGCATATGCCGTGGCTCAAGGTCGGCTGGGTGGCGGTGCTGCCGTTCATCGCCGCTTCGTTGGGCACGCTGGTCGGCGGCTGGCTCTCCGATGCCTTGCTGCGCCGCGGCTACTCGCTAAATGTGGCGCGCAAGCTGCCGGTGATCGCCGGCCTGCTGACCGCGTCGGTCATTGTCCTGGCCAACTATGTCGAGTCGGA
The DNA here is from genome assembly GCF_047456105.1 of Pseudomonas sp. BNK-15. NCBI lineage: Bacteria > Pseudomonadati > Pseudomonadota > Gammaproteobacteria > Pseudomonadales > Pseudomonadaceae > Pseudomonas > Pseudomonas sp. BNK-15. Next base: position 4,998,753 of record NZ_CP179898.1, on the reverse strand, counting down.
CGTGCTGGTCATCGCCATCCTCTGTATTGCCTATTTCGCCCAGGGTATGTCGGCCCTGGCCTGGATGATCGTTTCCGACATCGCGCCCAAAGGCTTGCTGGGCCTCAGTGGCGGGCTGTTCAACCTGTTCGCCAACGCCGCCGGCATCGTTACCCCGTTGACCATCGGCCTGATCGTGACGGCCACCGGGTCATTCGTCTGGGCCCTGGTGTTCGTGTCCTCGATCACCGCGCTGGGCGCGCTGTGTTACCTGTTCATGGTGCGCGACCTGCGTCGCCTGCCGGATATTCCCTGTGTTGAAAAAGGAGCTGAACAATGAGCCAACCCCTGCAAGGGCAAACTGCAATCGTTACTGGCGGCATGCGTGGCATCGGCCTGGCCATCGCCCAACGGCTGCACACCGCCGGTGCCCAGGTGGTGATCTGGGACCTCGCGGTGGATGGCTGGGACAGCGTCGACAACGGTTTCGAGCCAGTGCTGCGCCAGGTTGTGGATGTCGCTTCGCTGGCCTCGGTCGAGGCGGCATTCGCTGACGTACTGGCGCGTGTGGGGCAGGTCGACATCCTGGTCAACAACGCTGGCATCAATGGGCCGGTGGTACCGTCCTGGGAATACCCGCCAGAAGCCTGGGACAAGGTCATCGCCATCGACCTGAACGGCGTCTTCTACTGCTGTCGAACGGCCATCCCGCATATGCGCGAGCGCGGCTATGGGCGGATCGTCAACGTGGCGTCGATGGCGGGCAAGGATGGCGTGCAGTACATAAGCGGCTACTCGGCTGCCAAGGCCGGGGTCATCGCCTTCACCAAGGCCGCAGCCAAGGAACTGGCGCAGGATGGCGTGTCGCTCAACTGCATCGCCCCGGCGATGGTCGAAACCCCGTTGATGGCCGAGATGACTGCGGAGCATATCGCGGCCAGCAAAGCCAAGATCCCGATGGGGCGTTTCCTCAAGGCTGAGGAGATTGCCAACATGGTGGCCTGGATCGCCGGGCCGGAATGCAGCTTTACCACAGGCTTCGTATTCGACCTCAGTGGCGGGAGGGCGACTTATTGAAGCCGCTAGGGATTGCCCACCTGACAGCGCTGGACCTTGCGCCTGAAGCGCTGGTGCGTGAAGCCGGCCGGGCCGGTTTCAGCACTGTTGGGTTGCGGCTGCACCCGGTGATGCCGGGTGCGCAAGCGTATCCGCTTGCGGTTGGTGGCCAGGCGCTACGGGAACTGAAGGCTGTGATGGCAGGTGAGGGTGTAGGCGTTGCCGACATAGAGTTCGTCTCGCTGACGCCGCAGGTGCAGGTTGGCGATTGTGCGATGTTGCTGGCGGCAGGCGCTGAACTGGGTGCCACCAGCCTCACGGTATCCGGGGATGATGAAGACGGTGTGCGGCTTGCGCACAACTTCGCGGCGCTGTGTGAAATGGCCAAGGAGTATGGTTTGCGTGTAGACCTGGAGTTCATGCGCTGGAGACCGGTGGCGACCTTGCAGCAGGCGCTGGCTGTGTTGAACATGGCTGGGCAGGACAACAGCGCGGTACTGGTGGATGCGCTGCATCTGTTCCGTTCGGGCGGGGATGTAGCGGCACTTGCCGAAGTCGACCCGCGCTACCTGCGAGCGGTGCAACTGTGCGATGCGCCGCTCACTGCGCCGGCTGAGGCATTGATTATCCAGGAGGCGCGTGAAGGGCGGTTATTGCCGGGGCAGGGGCAGTTGCCACTGGCAGCGTTGATGGGGGTGTTGCCGACGGATGTGCAGGTGAGTGTGGAAACGCCGTCGGTAACGCTTCGCGGTGAAAACCGGTTGAAACACGTGCGTGAAGCGACGCACGGTTGGTTAGGCAATGTTCGTCTGCCAACCAACCGGCAGCCCCAGATCAAGGATTGACCTGATATCCCCGCCCTTGCAGGCAACCGCTGTAGGCGCTGGCTTGCGCCGAACTTTGTGCCTGATCCTCGGTGCGCCGGTCCTCGCGGCGATCCTGGCGTTGCCGGGAACCACCGACGACCGCTCCGGCAGCGGCCACTTCCCCAGCACGGTTCTGCCGATACTCTTCTTTGGCGTCGTCGCCGGCCCGGTCAGACAACGCTTCATGCTGGTTGCTGCGTACCTGGGCGCCAGCGGCACCGGCTGCAGCACCCACAGCCGCGCCTTTGACCCGGCCACCGACATTGGAGCTGGAGGTGGTTGCGGCGTTGTTCGCGGCGTTGGCTGCCACGGTATTGCATTCATTGATATCCAGCTGCATCTGCTGGCTGCTCTGACCTTTTAATGGGGTTACCGACTGGGCCTGCAGTGCCGGGGCTACGCAAAGCAGCACCAGCAGGAAACTCCCTGTGAACGGACGCATGACACACCTCCACTGAATGGGAATTGCATCTGACAGCATAGCTGCCGGTTGCGGCCCTCGACCAAGTCGACGACGAGCCGAGTATCAACCTCAGGTACTCGAGCGGGCGTTTTCCGGTGGACGTGCGCGACGTGGGTATCTACCTGGCGGTGAAAGGGGCCTGGTAGTCGCCCCTGGTGGCTACAGCCAACCGGACGGCGCACACCGCTAGGGCGATGGGCCCCACCTATGGTATACAACCCTCATTACCACACCACCATCACCTGGCGCCTGGAAGCGTTCTGGGTTGGTCGGTGACTTTCCTGCAACTGCTCCTTTTATAGAGAAACGGAGATTCGAAGATGACCGCCACCGACCGTCTGAGCCTGCTTCAGTATGAGCACCTGGGCCTGGACGATGTTGCCGCCGCTGAATTCAAGGTCGCTCTGGGTGAACTGCGCAAGTTGGCACTGGGTGACCGTTACGAACACCACGCCGCGCTGCATCTGGGCGATATCGCCGAAGCGGAAAACCGTCAGCAACTGGATCAGACCAAAAACTGGGGCATAGGCTTCCTGCAGGGGCTGAGCTGCGCGCAAACGCTCACCGAAGAGCAAGTCAAGGCACTGCGCGGCGTGTTCCAGGCGGCCGCCAAGCGGTCTTTGGCGCGCATGCCCGGATAAATTTCTGGCAGCCAGCGGATTCTCGTCCAGACTCTGTAGAGCATGCGGGCAGCAGTACAGCAGACGTGCACAGGATGTGGCAGCCTTTCGCGACCACGGCTGGCCGCCTAAGGCCGCATGCACCGAGGGTTGTAGATGGTCGAGCGGTGGTCCGGCCGGTCTTTGCTGCTTTCGTTTTCCCTGATTCTGTTGCCTCAGGCCTGGGCAGCGGAGGATGTGTGTCGGCAACTGACGGCCACCGGCAATCCGGAATATCCCCCTTACTTGTGGCGCGACCCGAACGACCCCCAGCGACTGATCGGTGCCAACGCCGACCTGCTTGACTACCTGGGCCAGGCGCTCGGTGTGAAAATGCAGGTGGTCTACGGCGGGCCATGGTCGCGGGCTCAGGAACAGGTGCGCAAAGGCCGTATCGACTTGATGGCCGGTTACTTCCTGACCCAGGCGCGTCAGCAGGAGGCGGACTTCATCAGCCCGCCGTTCTTGCATACGCCAAGTGTTGTCTGGGTGCGCCAGGACGCTGCCTTTGCCTACCGTGGCTGGTCAGACCTGAAGGGGCGCAAGGGCGGCACCCTGGTCAGCAACAGCCACGGCCAAGAGTTCGACGATTACGCCAGGGCCAACCTAACGCTCGAAGCCGTTCCCGGTGCCAGGCAGGCGTTCGAGAAGCTGCTGCACAAGCGCAACGACTACCTGATCTATGAGCAGTACCCCGGCATGGCGCTGGCGCGCACGCTGGGTATGGACAAGCAATTGAAGGTGCTCGATCCGCCGGTGTCCAGTGAAGGCCTGTACCTGGCGCTGTCCCATGCATCGCCGTGCAACCAGCCCAGGCTGCGTGAGCAACTGGCGCAAAAAATGAAGGAAATCGTTTCTGGCCCGCTGCCTGGGCAGCTGCTGGCGAAGAACCTGGAGCGCTGGAAGCAGGAGCAAGCGGGCGGGCAGCATTGAGGCACGGTGTGCTGGCATTGGCGCACGTTCACCTCATGCACTGGCTTCCCGAGCCCGTTTGGCCTTGGTCACATCGACCGCGCTGGGCAAGGCAACGCCGTTCTTGATGGCAAGAACCTGCGCCATGACGCTGACCGCGATCTCTGCAGGGGTCTTGCTGCCGATATAGATACCGATGGGGCCATGCAGGCGTTCGAGTGAGGCTTGCGTCTCACCGAAGTGCTCGATCAGCCGTTCGCGGCGCAGCTGGCTGTTACGCCGGGAACCGATCGCACCGATGTAGAAGGCTGTGCTGTGCAAGGCTTCGAGCAAGGCCAGGTCGTCCAGCTTGGGGTCATGGCTCAGGCCAATGATGCAACTGCGCAGGTCGGGGGCAAAGGCCCTGACCACATCGTCCGGCATGCCGACTATCTTCTCCACGCCCGCGACATTCCAGCCATCCATGTATTCGCGGCGAGGGTCGCAAACGGCCACCTTGAAGCCGTTGAACAGCGCCATGGTCGCCAGGTACTCGGCCAGTACCCCGGCACCGATCAGCAGCATGCGGTAGCCGGGGCCCAGGGTATTGACCATGCGTTGGCCATCGAAGCTGAACTGCTCGGGTGCGTGCGTGGCGGCCAGGCTTACGCCACCGGTGCCGAGGTCCAGCTCGCGACGGACCCGGTTGCCAGCGTCCAGCTGCGGCAGAAGCTGCTCAAGGCTGGGCAATGAAGGGCTGAACTCGAGTATCAGCTCCAGGGTCCCGCCGCAGGGCAGGCCAAAGCGATGAGCCTCGTCGGCACTGACGCCATAACGCACCACGCGCGGCGGCCCTTCCGGCATGCCTTCGCCGTTGTAGGCAGTGGTGTAGCGGTGCACCAGGTCATCCTCGATGCAGCCACCGGAGACGCTGCCAATGACCCTGCCATCGCCACGCAGGGCCATCATCGAGCCCACCGGCCTGGGCGACGAACCCCAGGTGCGGGCTACGGTCGCCAGCAGCACCCGCTCGCCGGCCTGGAGCCAGTCACGGGTGGTGCGCAGGACCAACAGGTCGATGCTTTCCATTGACAGTGTTTCCTCAGCGCATGTGCAAGATGATCGGGCTGCTGCTGGCCGGGTCGGTATCCCCGCGCAGCTTGCTGACGGCCTGCGCGTCGACCGCACCGCCGTGGTTGCCCCAGGTACTGCGGACAAAGCTCAGCACCTGGGCGATCTCCTGGTCCGACAACTGCTCGCGGAACGCAGGCATGCGGTAGGCATCCGGCAGCCCGGCGGCGACGATACGTTGCGAGCCATTGAGGGTGATGTTGATCGCCGAAGCATTCTCCTTGGCCAGCGCCGAGGTGGACCCCGCCAGCGGCGGCATCCACTCTGCCTGGCCCTTGCCATCCAGGCCATGGCACGTAGCGCAGCGGGTCACGTAGGTGTGGGCGCCGGGGCTGTTCAGGCGTTCACCGGCAGACACTGCCTGATACTGCCACGGCGCGCCGTCACGTTGGGGGTCGGCCGGCAACGATTTGAGGTAGCGGGCGATCGCTGCCAGGTCGTCATCGCTCATGAACTGGGTGGAATTGTTGAACGCCTCGGTCATCGACCCATAGACCACCGCATGCTGGTTGCGCCCGTGCTTGAGGAACTGCACGATCTGGGCCTCGCTCCAGCGGCCCAGGCCGGTGTTGTGGTCGTTACGCAGGCTGGGTGCGTACCAGCCGTCGAGCAGCGCGCCGGCCAGAAACGGCTTGCCACCTTCATCCAGGGCTTTTTCGTTGAAGGCCAGGCCCCGTGGGGTATGGCAACTGCCACAGTGGCCGGGGCCCTGAACGATATAGGCGCCTCGGTTCCACACCGCGTCCTGCGCCGGTTTGGCCGCATAAGGTTCGTCTGCTGCGAACACGCCGTTCCACAGCGCGATCGGCCAGCGCATGTTCAGTGGCCAGGGAATGTCGCTGGGGATGTTCGCCTGTTGTGCAGGCTGTACGCCTTTCATGAAGAAGGCATACAACGCCCGCACATCGTCATCGCTGAGCTTGGCATATGAGGGGTAGGGCATGGCCGGGTACAGCCGTCTGCCCCCCGGTGCGACACCGTGGCGCACAGCGCGGTCGAAGTCGGCAAGGCTGTAATGGCCGATACCGGTCGCGGGGTCGGGAGTTACATTGGTGGCGTGTATCGCCCCCAGCGGTGTGGCCATTTCCAGCCCACCGGCAAATGGCTTGCCGTCGGGCAGGCTGTGGCAGGCGACGCAGTCGCTGAGCCTGGCCACGTACTCACCACGGCTGACCAGCGCCGGGTCGAAGCTGGCGTTCTGTTCGGTGACGAAGGGCGAAGCGGGCTCACGGGTGACATACCAGGCCAGCAGGCCTGCAGCGACCAGGCACGGCAGCGCCAGCCAGCCTGCGGTTCTTGCGAATCGACTGTGGGTCATGGGGCGGTCCTTGTCCGGTCAGCTGAAGGTATGGCGGCTCATGGGCAGGCTGCGGATGCGCTGGCCTGTGAGTTGCGCCACCGCGTTGGCCACTGCTGGCGCCACCGCAGGCAACGGCGGCTCGCCAATGCCCCCCATCTTCGCGCCGCTTTCGACAATGCGCACATGCACCCGGGCCATGCGCGAGGCAGGCAGGATCGGATACAGGTCGTAGTTGCGCGCGCGCGGCTTGCCATCGATGTATACGGCTTCCTCAACCAGCGTCTGCGACAGGCCAAGGGCCACGGCGCCGTTGACCTGGGCTTCGATGATCGCTGGGTTGACGATGCTGCCGGGGTCGATCGCCTGCCAGATGTCGTGGACTTTCACTTGGCCATCTTCGATCGACACTTCGGCGATCACGGCGGCCTCCGAGCCGAACGGCGAAGCCATGGCCACGCCACGCGCCCGTTTGCTGCCGTCTGCAGCGGTGAACGGCCCGCGCTTCCAGCCACCGGACAGTTCACCCACCGCTTGCAGCAGGTTGGTCAGGCGCGGGTTGTCGCGCAGCAGGTGCAGGCGCAACTCAAAGGGGTCTTTACCGCCTTTGTCAGCCAGCTCGTCCAGGAAGGACTCATAGAAGAAATCGTTCAGCGAGTTGCCCACCGAGCGCCAGTAACCCAGCATGGCCGGGCCCTTGACGTAGATCTGTGCGATGCGCTTGTTGGCGATGGCGTAGGATTTGCCCGACAGCCCTTCGAGCGCCGTCGGGTCGATTTTCTCGCCTTGCTTGCCCGCCAGGGCCTCGGTCGGCCCCTCTGTGGCACTCACCGCTTCGATAGCCACTGGCAGGCCATCGGCATCCAGCCCTGCGCGGAACTTGACCACCGCAACCGGCCGCAGCACATCGCGCAGGAATTCTTCCTCGCGGCTCCAGATCAGCTTGACCGGGCGGCCGACGGCCTTGGCCAGCAAGATGGCCTGCGGGTAAGGGTTGGCCGAGTCATACAGGAAGTGGCGACCGAAGAACCCGCCCAGAAGCGGCGAGTGCAGGGTGATCTGTGCAGGATCCAGGCCGGTGCGTTTGGCGATGTCGTCACGGAACATGTCCGGCGCCTGGTTGGGCAGCCAGACCTCCAGCGAACCGTCGGGGTTGAAGCACGCCAGTGCCGACGGCGGCTCCAGCTGGGCATGGTTGAGATACTGGTTGTGGTAGGTGGCCTCGACCTTGGTTTTGGCATTGCCCAGTGCAGCGGCCACATCGCCTTCGCTTTCGTCGTCCTTGGCGGGGCCTGTCTGGGCGGCCAGGTGCTCGCGCCAGGCATCGCTGGAGAAGTCGGCGGGCATCGCGCGTACCTGGCTGTCGGCGCCCGGCTCCTGCCAGTCCACCTGCAGCGCCTCGACCGCACGCTTGGCGTGCCACCAGCGTTCGGCCACCACGGCAACGGCGCCTGGCAATTGATGCACCGAGTGCACGCCTTTCATGGCCTTGACCTGGTCTTCGTTGCGCAGGCTGCCCACGGTCATACCAAGGCGCGGGGCATGCTGCACGGCGGCGTGGAGCATGCCGTCGAGCGTGATGTCGATGGTGTAGAGCGCTTTGCCGGTGGATTTGTCGTAGGCATCGACACGGCGCACCGGCTTGCCGATCCAGCGGAACTGGCTGGGGTCGCGCAGCGTGATGCCCGCTGGGTTCGGTACCGGCAGGTCCATGGCCCGTTCAGCCAGCTCGCCATAGGCCAGCGAACGGCCCGAGGCGGCGTGCAGCACCTTGCCAGGTTCGGTGGACAGTTCGCTCACCGGTACGCCCCATTGCTCGGCGGCGGCTTGCAGCAGCATGGCCCGGGCGAGGGCGCCGAGGCGGCGCATGGTCGGGTAGCTCATGCGCACCGACATGCTGCCGCCGGTGATGCGCATGCCGTTTTCCATCACTACGTAGGCTTCGCCCGGCGGGGCACTGTCGACCACGAACGTGGCAGGGTCCGCGTCCAGTTCTTCGCCGACGATCTGCGCCATGGCGGTGTAGGTGCCTTGGCCGCCTTCCATGAACGGGCAGAGCAGGCGTACCGTGCCGTCCTGGCGGATTTCCAGGAATGCAGGTACCTGGGTGCCGCGTTCCTGGGCAGCGGCCGTCGCCGCTTGGACCCGGCTGACGCCCAGCGGCAGGCCGAAGCCCAGGACCAGGGCGCCTACGGCGGTACCGGCGAGAAAACGCCGACGCGACAGGTTGACCGTTTCGCCCGGCGGCAGGTCGAGCAGCGCTGCAGGGTTATCGACAGGCGTATTCATCAGGCCTTCTCCCCTTGGGCGAGTTCGTGCACGGCGGCATGGATGGCGTTATAAGTGCCACAGCGGCACAGGTTGACCATCGCCGCATCGATTTGCGCATCGCTCGGTTGCGGGGTGTGCTTGAGCAGCGCGGTGGCCGCCATCACCTGCCCGGACTGGCAGTAACCGCATTGGGCCACCTGATGCTCGACCCACGCGGCCACCACGCGCTTGCCCACCGCATCGGCCTCGATGGCTTCGATGGTGGTCACTTCACGCCCGACCACTCCGGCCACCGGCGTGACACAGGCGCGCACCACATTGCCGTCCACCAGCACCGAGCAGGCGCCGCACTGTGCCAGGCCACAGCCGTACTTGGTGCCGGTCAGGCCGAGGTCGTCGCGGATCACCCACAGCAACGGCGTGTCGGCGTCGGCCTCGACCTGGTAGGTCTTCTGGTTGATTCGAAGTTCCATGGCTCACCTGCTGATCATCGGTTGTGATTATGTTGCCGTGCAGGGAATACGTTGTTCCCCAATCCGCAAACGCTAGCACAGCGGGGTGAGCGGCGGCCTGCCGTGTACGGCAGGTTCAGAGAATCAGGCAAGCAATCCGGCGAAATGCGCAATCAAGTGCCGCAGCGGTGGGCGGCACAGACAAACAGGACTTCCAGCCGAAAAAACCGGATAATGCCGGCCAATTTCGTTTTGCACGCTTAAATCACGGTGTTCCCGCATGGAAATCAAGGTCAACTTTCTCGACAACCTTCGTCTTGAAGCCAAATTCGACGACTTCACGGTGATCGCCGACCAGCCGATCCGCTACAAAGGCGATGGCTCGGCCCCGGGGCCGTTCGACTATTTCCTTGCCTCATCGGCCCTGTGCGCCGCCTATTTCGTCAAGTTGTACTGCCAGACCCGGGATATCCCTACCGAAAACATCCGCCTGTCGCAGAACAACATCGTCGACCCCGAGAACCGCTACAACCAGATCTTCAAGATCCAGGTCGAGCTGCCGGAGGACATCTCTGAGAAGGACCGGCAGGGCATCCTGCGCTCCATCGACCGCTGCACGGTCAAGAAAGTGGTACAGACCGGCCCCGAGTTCATCATCGAGCAGGTGGACAACCTCGATGCCGACGCCCAGGGCCTGCTCATGCCGGTGGCCGACACCACCACCTACATCGCCGGCAAGGACCTGCCGCTGGAGCAGACCATCGCCAACATGTCGGGCCTGCTCGCCGGGCTGGGCATGAAGATCGAGATCGCCTCGTGGCGCAACATCGTGCCCAACGTCTGGTCGCTGCACGTGCGCGATGCGCAGTCGCCGATGTGCTTCACCAACGGCAAGGGCTCGACCAAAGAGGCCGCGCTGGCCTCGGCGCTGGGTGAATTCATCGAGCGTTTGAACTGCAACTTCTTCTACAACGACCAGTTCTGGGGCGAGGACATCGCCAACGCGCCGTTCGTGCACTACCCCAACGAGCAGTGGTTCAAGCCGGGCCCCAAGGACGCGCTGCCAGCCGAGGTCCTCGACGAATACTGCCTGCAGATCTACAACCCGGACGGCGAGCTGCGTGGTTCGCACCTGTATGACACCAACTCGGGCAATACCGCGCGTGGCATCTGTTCGCTGCCGTTCGTGCGCCAGTCGGACGGGCAGGTGGTGTACTTCCCGTCCAACCTGATCGAAAACCTGTTCCTCAGCAACGGCATGAGCGCAGGCAATACCCTGGCCGAAGCGCAGGTGCAGTGCCTGTCGGAGATCTTCGAACGGGCCGTGAAGCGTGAAATCCTTGAGGGCGAGTTGTGCCTGCCGGATGTGCCGCAGGAGGTGCTGGCCAAGTACCCAGGCATCGTCGCAGGCATCCAGGGGCTGGAAGAGCAGGGCTTCCCGGTGCTGGTCAAGGACGCGTCGCTGGGCGGTGAATTCCCGGTCATGTGCGTGACCTTGATGAACCCGCGTACCGGCGGCGTGTTCGCCTCGTTCGGCGCGCACCCAAGCTTGGAGGTGGCGCTGGAACGCAGCCTTACCGAACTGCTGCAGGGCCGCAGTTTCGAGGGGCTCAACGACTTGCCGCAGCCGACCTTCGAAAGCCACGCGCTGACCGAGCCGAACAACTTCGTCGAGCACTTCATCGATTCCAGTGGTGTGGTGTCGTGGCGCTTCTTCAGCGCCAAGGCCGACTTCGAATTCGTCGAGTGGGACTTCTCCGGCCATGGCGAAGACTCCAACCTCCAGGAAGCCGCGACCCTGTTCGGCATCCTCGAGGGCATGGGCAAGGAGGTGTACATGGCTGTGTACGACAACCTCGGCGCCAACGCCTGCCGCATCCTGGTACCGGGTTACTCGGAGATCTACCCGGTCGAGGACCTGATCTGGGACAACACCAACCGTGCGCTGGGGTTCCGTGCCGACATCCTCAACCTGCACAGCCTGGACAACCGTGCACTGCGGGCGCTGCTCAAGCGCCTGGACAACTGTGAGGTGGACGACTACACCACCATCACCACGCTGATCGGTGTCGAGTTCGATGACAACACGGTGTGGGGCCAGTTGACCATCCTTGAGTTGAAACTGCTGATCTGCCTAGCGCTGAAGCGTTTCGAGGACGCCAAGGAGCTGGTCGAGGCGTTCCTGCAGTTCAACGACAACACTGTCGAGCGCGGTTTGTTCTACCAGGCCCTGAATGTGGTGTTGGAAGTGGTGTTGGATGATGAGCTTCAGATGGAGGACTACGAGGCCAATTTCCGCCGCATGTTCGGCAACCTGCGCATGGATGCAGTGCTGGGTTCGGTGGACGGTAGCGTGCGCTTCCATGGCCTGACCCCGACCAGCATGAAGCTGGAGGGGCTGGACCGCCACCTGCGCTTGATCGAGAGCTACAAGAAACTGCATGCCGCCCGGGCCAAGGCGGTGTGACAAGGCTCGAGCCGCTCGACCTGCCTCTTCCCGATTACCCCGCACCGGGCCTGATTGGCGAGGCCCTGTACCTGCGCTACGCGGCCTTAATGGCGCAAGCGGCTAATAGGTCCGCGCCGCTGGCCGATGACGCAGTGCGTCATGAAGGCCGGCGCCTGGCCAGCGATCTGCTGGGCCAGGCAATCACCTTGGGCAGCAGCAAAGCCCACGAAGGTTCGGATGAGATCTACTGGTTGGTGCAGAGCGCTGCTATCGCCTCCTTGTTCGCCGATGGCGCCCAGTGCGCCGAGTTTGCCCGGTACAGGCGGCACGTGGCCTATTACTCGGAAGGCTGCCGTACGGCGGGACAGGTCAATGCTTTCGACCGCTACGTGGCCGCCAATGGCCAGCCTGCAGTCGAAGACGAGGTGCAGTCCCGCTCAGCGGATGACCACTACCGGGTAATGGTGAGGCCGTGGGAGGCTGGAAATACGCATTGGGTCTATTCCCCGCGTGTTCTCGATACCCACCAAGGCACTTGCCTGCTGAGCTTCCAGGATACCTGTTGGTCAGCGGACGTCAGCACCTGGCATAGCGGCTCGACCGTCGAACTGGCATTGCGCAAGTACCCAAGCCACCGCGCGCGCGACGGCATACGCGTGATCATCGACTGTACAAAACGGTGTGCGCTGCTGGAGGCCGGCGGTGAAATCGAACTGGCGGATCTGGAAGCCGTGCTGGACGCCCGGCTTGAGGGGGCGGAACCCGGCAGCCGCTAGTTCTTGCACTTGGCCATGACCACCTGGCAGGTCCTGGGCGTTCCGCCGGACCGGCCGGCATAGCGGATGCAATTGTTCATCGACTTGTGGCGGGCCATGCTCAAGGTATCGCCCCACGCCAGGCCGCCTTCTCCCATAGTGGGCACGGCCTTGGCGAAACAGTTCGAGCCCAATGCCGCTGTCTGGTAGCGAGCCTGGCTGTGCTTGTTCGAACATCCGGCAGTCAGTGCCATGCTGAGGCTAAGCAGGGCATATGCGGCCCACAACGCGTACGGTCGTGCTTTATCAGCGCTCATGCCATTTGCCTCTGGTGGAAAGGGGGTGAAGTCTTTCAGGATATTTCTATCAAGCCAAGCGGTGAACTAACCGGACGTCAAGGTGATCCTTTGCTAAGCGCACCCCGCGCACGCCTGACGGACCGGGCACTCGCGCCTGTCCGCCAGCCCCGGGTCACTGACTGAGTAAGGAGGCGCCGTGACCGCTACCGAGCAAACCCTCTACCGATGCACGCCCAGCCCGCTGCACGCAATCTTGCTGGCCGGCACGGTCCCGCTGTTTCTTGGCGCATTGCTGAGTGACATTGCCTATTTCAAGAGCTACCAGATCCAGTGGAGCAACTTCGCCTCCTGGTTGATTGCCGGCGGCCTGCTGTTCTGCGGGCTGACGTTGCTGTTCGCGCTGGCCAACCTGGTCCGCGCCGAGCGCAAGGGCGGGCGGCCGACGCTGTACTTTTTGCTGTTGCTGGTGACTTGGGTACTAGGGCTGGTCAATGCCTTCGAGCACGCCAAGGATGCCTGGGCAGTGATGCCAGCGGGCCTGGTGCTGTCTTTGATCGTGACCGTGCTGGCCTGCGTGGCGGCCTGGCTGGGTATGAGCAACCTGCGTTCGGGAGGTGCGGCATGAAACCTTTGCATGCATTGCCTGTATTGAGTGTAGCGCTGTTGTTGAGCGCCTGCGGTGGGGAAGGCGAGGCCACCCAGGCCCTGGGCCCCGACCCGAAATTGCCGGCCCCCGAGCGTGGCCTGTTGCCGAGCATGAAGATCGCCCAGCCCGCACACTGGGGCGAGCAGAAGCCGACCGTGCCTGAGGGTTACAGCATCACAGCCATTGCCACTGACCTGAAAATTCCGCGGCAGAGCCTGGTACTGCCCAACGGTGACATTCTGGTGGCCGAAGGCCGGGGCGGCAGTGCGGCCAAGCTCAAGCCCAAGGACGTCATCGCCAGCCAGATCAAGGCCAAGGGCAATACCCAGGTCAAGGGTGGCAACCGCCTGACACTGCTGCGAGACGCCGACGGCGATGGCACCTACGAGGTGCAGACGGTGTTTGCCGAAAACCTCAACGCGCCTTATGGCCTGGCCTTTGCTGATGGCAAGCTGTACGTGGCCAACCAGGACGCGCTGGTGCGTTTCGACTATCAGGAAGGCCAGACCCAGGCGGGCGGCCCGCCGACCAAAGTCACCGACCTGCCGGCCCAGATCAATCACCACTGGACCAAGGCGCTGACCATCAGCCCCGATGGCCGCTACCTGTATGTGGGTATCGGCTCGAACAGCAATATCACCGAGCGGGGCATGGAAGCCGAAGTCGATCGCGCCATGGTCTGGCAGGTCGACGCTGCCACCGGTGCGCACAAACCCTACGCCACCGGCTTGCGTAACCCGACGGCGCTGGCCATCCAGCCTGGCAGCGGGCAGCTGTGGACCGTGGTCAACGAGCGCGATGAACTGGGCCCGGACCTGGTGCCGGACTACCTCACTTCGGTGCGCGAAGGTGGCTTCTATGGCTGGCCGTACAGCTACTGGGGGCAGAACGTCGATGAGCGGGTGAAACCGCAGAACCCGGACAAGGTGGCTGCCGCAATCAAGCCCGATTACAGCCTCGGTTCGCATGTGGCCGCGCTGGGCGTGGACTTTTCCATACCGGCCATGGGCGAGCGCTTTGCCGACGGCGTGTTCGTGGGCGAGCACGGCAGCTGGAACCGGCCAAACCCTGTGGGCTACAAGGTGATCTTCGTGCCGTTCAGCAACGGCAAGCCTGCCGGTGAACCGATCGACTTCGCCACCGGCTTCCGGGCCGAGGATGGCCAGACTCGCGGCCGGCCGGTCGGTGTGACGGTTGACCCTCGGGGGGCACTGATCATCGCCGATGATTTGGCCAATACCGTATGGCGGGTCACGCGCAATCGGTAAGTCCAGCTATGGTGTAGGAGCGGCGCGTGAAGCGTTCACGCGCCTGTCCGGTCTTGAACACAGGGAAGCAGGCCTATGAATGCTCTTTGTACACTCGCTCGCGCTGTTGCGCTTGCCACGCTCGTCGGTACCGCCAGTTACACGGTGCAGGCTGCCGATATACCCATTGCCAATGAAGCACTGGAAAGTCATGTGACCACACAGGTCACCGCCATCGACCAGGCCAACCGGCAGGTCACGGTCAAAGGCCCTGACGACAAGGACGTGACGTTCCAGCTCACGGAAAAGGCCAAGGCGCTGCCCAACCTCAAAGTCGGTGACCAGGTCGATATCTACGTGACCCGTGCGGTGGCCTATGTACTCAACACAGAGGTGGGCGGGGCGCCCAAAGCCAGCGATGAGTCTGGAACCATCCGCGCCACCAAGGACAACCCCAACCCGGGCGGTGAGGCATTCCGCCAGGTGCGGGTAACGTCGCAGATCAAGAAGATCGACCTCAAGACCCATGAGGTGAGCCTGCTACCGCCGGAAGGCAAGTTGCAGGTGGTCAAGGTCGAGGACCCTGAACTGCAGGCCCGAATGAAAAACCTCAAGGTCGACCAGACGGTCGATGCGATCTACACCGAAGTACTGCGGATCGAGACATCCCGCTGACCTCTCGCCGGCTTTTTCGCGGGCGACCCCGCGAAAAGGTCGGCGTCATCGATCGGTATCCATCATTCATGTGGCGAATAATCCGAGTGCAGGATTTCGATTTCCATAACGCCCGTCGATTTTCAGATGATGTACCGACCCTGTCTTCAGATGAGTGCATCCATGCCTAACAAGGCCCTGCTTATTGCGTTTCTTCCCTTGGTTTTGGCGCTGCTCGCCGGAGTCGTGCTGCCCTACCAGGCCGCCAGCAACGCGGCCGTCGGTCGTGCGCTCGGGCACTGGCTTTGGGGCGCGTTCACATCATTGACGGTCAGTTCCATTGTGGTCATCGCAGCCTTGCTGGTTTTGCGGGTACCGCTGCCTGACCTGGGCAAAGCATTGCAAGGCCCATGGTGGCTGTGGATCGGCGGGGTGCTTGGCGCACTGTACGTCGCCGCTGCCGCCGCCTTGACCCCCAAGCTGGGCACTGCGGGCTTTCTGGTGCTGGTGGTGGCGGGGCAGATTCTAACGTCGGTGATTGTCGACCACTTCGGCCTGATGGGCGTTGCCAGCAAACCGGTGAGCCTGCCAAGGCTTGCGGGGGTGGTTCTGATACTCGTCGGAGTGTTCTTGGTGCAGAGCACCTGGGCTGCAGGCCCGGCGGCTGCCAAGACGGCCATCGTCAAACAGCCCGAAGGCTGATCAGCGACCGGGCTGGCAACAGGCCCAGACCGCCTCCCGCAGCCAGCGATGCCCTGGATCACTGTCTTTTCTGGTGTGCCATGCCTGCTGATAGGCCAGGTTCGGAATTGGCAAGGGCGGAGCGAACTGGCGCAGGCCCTTGTGTGGCCGCATTGGGCCCACCGCGCGCTTGGCCACGGTAAGGATCAGGTCGGTGCCGCCGAGCACTTCGACGGCGGCGCTCCAGTGCGGCAGCGCCAGGGCAATGCGCCGGCGCAGGCCCCGTTCACTCAGCGCGCGCTCGATCTCGTCATGGGCGTCCGGGCGCATGGCCATGAGCACGTGCGGCCGTGCCAACCAGTCATCCAGTGCAAGGCCACCTTTGGCCGGCAGCACCTGACGGTCGGCGATGCTGACGAAGCTGTCCTCGAACAGTGTCTGCGCGGTAATGCCCTGCGGCAGCTCGGGGAAGATGCCCAAGGCGAGGTCAAGTTCGCCATCGAGTAACTGCGCCATCATCGCCTCGCGGCTGGCCTGGCTGATGGCAAGGTCTACGCCCGGTGCTGCCTGGCGCAGGTGACGGACCAGTGGCGGCAGGATGATCCGCGAGGCGTAATCGGACAACGACAGGCGGAACCTGCGCTGAGCCAGAGCGGGTTCGAAGCGTGGTGTGGCCAGCAGGCTGTTGAGGCTGCCCAGCGCGTCCTGCAAGGGTTTGATGAGGGACTGGGCGCGTGCGGTCAGGGCCATGTGACCGTTCTGGCGGATCAGCAGCGGGTCGTCGAAATGTGCGCGCAGTTGCGCCAAGGCATGGCTGACTGCCGGTTGGCTGCGGTGCAGGCGGATGGCAGCGCGGGTTACGTGTTTTTCGCTGAGCAGCGCATGCAGGGCCAGCAGCAGGTTGAGGTCGATCTTGCGCAGTTCATCCATGGTGCGAATGGCCAGGGTGGCTTTTGGGGGCGTCGTATCAGCCTAACAGATGTGCGCACTGCTGAGCGGGCAGCCCGCTGCCACTTATGAAAGCCACCCAAAGCAGCATTGATCGAACCCCGGCGCTATAATCGCCCCCCGTTTTACAGTAATCCGAGCATTCCGATGGGTCTTTCCGCAACCGCAACACCCGAACCGCGCCGCCTGGGCGCCCCCTTGATTGCCTTGGCCCTGCTGCTGGCTGGTGCCTGGTTCCTCAACCTCAATGCCGGGTTCAAGCAGGTACTGCTGCTGATCGTCGGCGCCGCCCTGGGGCTGACGCTCTACCACGCAGCGTTCGGTTTCACCTCGGCCTGGCGCGTATTCATCAACGAACGACGAGGCGCCGGCCTGCGTGCGCAGATGGTCATGCTGACCCTGGCCGTGCTGCTGTTCTTCCCGGCGTTGTCGGCTGGCAGCCTGTTTGGCAACCCGGTGACCGGGCTGGTGGCGCCAGCCGGGGTTTCTGTGGTGTTTGGCGCGTTCATCTTCGGTATCGGCATGCAACTGGGCGGCGGTTGTGCCTCGGGCACGCTGTTCACCGTCGGCGGGGGCAACGCCAGAATGCTGGTGACGCTGCTGTTCTTCATCATCGGCTCGGTCGCTGCCACGCACCATGCTGACTGGTGGTTCGCCTTGCCATCGTTGCCGGCCACCTCGATCGTCCAGGCCTGGGGGGTAGCGCCGGCGCTGCTGGCCAGCGTGGCGGTGTTCGCGCTGATCGCCTTGGCCACGGTGGTACTGGAAAAGCGCCGCCACGGCGGCCTCGAAGCCCCTGTGAGCAGTGAGCACCAAGGCCTGCGACGCTTCCTGCGTGGCCCATGGCCGTTGCTGTGGGGCGCTATTGCCCTGGCCTTGCTGAACTACACCACCCTGGCCCTGGCCGGGCGCCCGTGGGGCATTACCTCCGCATTTGCCCTGTGGGGCGCCAAGACCCTCTCCAGCCTGGGTGTGGACGTCGGCAGCTGGGTGTTCTGGCAGTCGCCGGCCAACGCCAAGGCGCTGGCAGCCCCGTTGTGGCAAGACGTGACCACCGTCATGGACCTTGGCATCGTGCTGGGTGCGCTGCTGGCGGCTGGCCTGGCCGGGCGTTTTGCGCCGAGCCTGAACATCCCGTTGCGCTCGCTGATAGCCGCAGTGCTCGGTGGCCTGCTGCTGGGCTACGGTTCGCGCCTGGCTTATGGCTGCAACATTGGCGCTTACTTCAGCGGCATCGCTTCGGGTAGCGTGCATGGCTGGCTGTGGCTGGTTGCGGCCTACACCGGGAACATCATTGGCGTGCGTCTGCGCCCATTGTTCTTTGCCGGTGAGCGCCGGCCAGCGGCGCTGACGGGCTGCTGATAACACTTTGCTTCATCGGGTGCAGGAATCATCTGCACCCAACCTGATTGTTCGATTCCTGCCGACTAATTAGCCTGAGTCGGTCTTTCACTCCCTCAAGGAATCGAACATGGCGACCCGAATTGTGTTGAGCGCTACCGGCGCTACCGACGTCATGCGCCTGCAACCCCTGCAAATCCAACGACCAGGGCCTGGCGAGGTCTGGCTGGAGCAAGCCGCCATAGGCGTCAACCCGCTGGATGTGCTGCAGCGTCAAGGCGGTGCACCGCTGCTACTGCCATCGGGGCTAGGCCTGGAGGGTGCCGGGCGCGTCGTCGCGATGGGTGAGGGTGTACACAATGTTAAGGTCGGCGACCGTGTCGGTTATGCCACAGGCCCCGTGGGCGGCTATGCGAGCGGCCGGTTGTATCCTGCCGAGCGTCTGGTGCATCTGCCGGAGGAGGTAAGCTATGAAGCTGCCGCTGCCATCCTGTTCAAGGGGATCACTGCACAATACCTGCTCAAGACGACTTACCCGGTCGGGCCCGGCACCCAGATACTGCTTTATGGCGCCGCCGGCGCGCTCGGCCAGCTGATGGTACCGTGGGCGCGGCACCTGGGCGCAACGGTGATTGGCGTGGTATCCCGACCACAAAGCATGGCGCGCGCGCAGGCAGCGGGTTGTCACCATGTGCTGGTGTTCGATGCTTCGACGCTGGCTGGTCAGGTGCATGAACTCACCCGGGGCCAAGGCGTGGATGTGGTGTATGACAGTGTCGGCAAGGTCTCGCTGCAAGCGTCCCTGGACAGCCTGCGCCTGCGTGGGCTGCTGGTATCGTTCGGTGCGACCACGGGCACCCCGGCAGCGATCGAGGTTGGCACCCTCAACGCTAAAGGCTCGTTGTACGTGACCCGGCCATCGCTGGCCGCCCATACCCGCACAGTGGAGGAATACCAGCAGCGCGCAGGCGACGTGCTGTCGGCAGTCGCCGAAGGTATCATCCAGCCACGGGTATGGCGCCGCTACCCGTTGGCCGAAGCAGCCAGGGCCCACGAAGACCTGGAACAGGGGCTGTCGGAAGGGGCGCTGATTCTCACCACTTGACTGACCCAGCCACAGAGCCTTGCCATGGACGCCTTTGACAGCCGCCGCGCCGATGAACTTGCCACCTTGCTGGCCCTGCACGAGCAGGGCTCTTTCTCGGCCGCCGGCCGCCAGTTGGCGCGCCACCCCACAGTACTGTCCAAACGCCTCAGCGCACTGGAACAGCGCCTTGGCATTCGCCTGGTGGAACGCACCACTCGGCAACTGCGCTTCACCGATGAGGGCGAACGCCTGGTGGTGCGTGTGCGCGAGGCCAGCCGGCTGATAGCAGAGGCAGAGCAGGAGGCTACCGAGGGTGCGGCGTCGGTGCGCGGGCGCCTGCGCCTGGCCTTGCCTGCGGCGATGGGGCGACGCTGGTTGAGCGGCATGCTGGCGGACTTTGTCCTGGCCCATCCGCAGGTGACACTGGAAGCCGAGTATGCCGATCGCTTCGTCGACCTGGTCGGGGAAGGTTTTGATGCCGCCATACGCATCGGTGAACTGGCCGACAACCGCCTGGTGGCCAGCAAGCTTTGTGACCACGTACGCATCCTCTGTGCCTCGCCGGACTACTTGGCGCGCCAAGGCGAACCGGCAAAACCAGAAGACTTGGCAAAACATAATTGCTTGGGATTCAGCGGCTTACGATCATTTCCTGAATGGCGGCTCACCCGTGGAAACCATCAGGTGAGTGTGAAGATCAGTGGGTCATTGCGCAGCAATGACAACGAAGCCCTGTTAGAGGCGGCGCGCCGGGGCGTGGGCATCCTCGCTGGCGGTGACTGGTTGATGGGTGAGGACCTGGCCGCCGGTCGCCTGCTGCGGGTACTTGCGCAATGGGAGTTGGATGCGGCGGCCGGGATCTATCTGGTGCGACCATCGGCACGCTTGAACACGGCCTCGTTGGGGGCGTTCAAGGTATGGGTCGCGGAGCAGTTCAAGGAGGGCCCGCCATGGCGGCGCTAGGGCTGGCCTGCTTCAGATAAAGCATTAAATAAGCTATATAAATTACTGATATATATAGTTTTAGCGCTTTGCAACTGCATGCTGTACGCATTGCTCGTAGTAGGTCTGCTTGATGGCTGCCGGCTTGAGCCGCGAGCGGCTGTTGTACGTCTGTTCAGTGATGCCGAAGGCGGTCATGCGCATCCATGGTTTGGCGAACCGGCGTACTTGAAGTTTCTTTCGCGTGGCATACAAGGTCACACCGGAAAGCTTGGCCTGCTGGGCCTCGGCGGCGATCTGCGACCCCCAGCCACAAACATGGCGGTCGTTCTGGCTCAGCGCTCTGGCCTGGGCGCCGAAGGCAGTCGTGGCCAGCAGGCAGCCGGCCACCATCGCTAGAAATACTCGCATGTTGCTGTCCTAAGCATCTGAAGAGGAACGGAGTTTGCCTTCGCTTCAAGTGCCGGGGGGCCAGTATTTTTCAGGTCAGGTGGTGGCGATGCGCAGGCGATTTGCCAGCGTGGTCCGCAGACTGTGCAGGGCAAGTCCGGTGACCCAGAGCACGGAAACGGCATAGTTCAGCCGTTGGAACAGGCCGAACAGTCGACCGCTCTGCGCCGCCTGGGCCATCAGGACAACAGTGGCTACCGCAGCCACCACACAAATCAGGGAAAATGCCCCTAACGCACGCGAGCCGGCCACGCCTTTCCCGCCCCATACCCAGAGCGCACTGGCCAGGGTCAACGAGAGAAACATCAGCAAGCCGGACACGTTGTGCAGTTGCTGAGACAGGGAGGGTTGCGCAGGCGCACAGCCTTGATCGCAGGGAAAAAAGCCGGTGCCCAGGCTGCCGAGCCCATGCAGCAGTACCAGTGCCGCGCTGGCAAGGGCGAGCTTCGAGCCCCGCCAGCGCCGGGCCAGACCCCAGGCGAACAGGGTAAACAGCACAGCGAGGGGGAAGTTGTTGAGCAGGGGTGACCAGCGTTGGGTTGGGGCGCCCACCGCGCCTAGCTGGCTCATGGCCTGCTGCAGATGATCGTAGCCCGGGTAGGCTTGGGCGGTGAACCAAACGCCAAGCAGCAGCCAGAGCGGGATGATCAGCCCGCAGCAGAGCAGGCAGCGGTCGAAGGTTTTCATCAGCGGTTTTCCTTCCATGGAGTGACCAATCGATGCGTATACAGTACCGAGATGGATGCCGTCTGTCCTGGCCTCTTCGCAGGCAGGTCCGCTGCCGCACTCCTTATTTCTGCCATCCCCCTATGCCGGGGACGTTGTGTTGATAAATACCGCGTCTGGTGTATGTGATCGTACAACTGCTTGCGCTATCATGACGGCTGTCTTTCAAGGTGAAAAACAGGGCATGACAGAGCAACAGGTACAGGCAAAGACCCGGCGCAAGCCGCGCAGTCTGGCCCAGGAACTGGTCACGGTGCTGACCGAGCGTATTCGCAGCGGCCAGCTCAAGCGCGGCGACAAGTTGCCGACCGAATCGCAGATCATGGCCGAGGAGGGCGTCAGCCGCACCGTAGTGCGTGAGGCCATCTCGAGGCTGCAGGCCGCCGGTCAGGTCGAGACCCGCCATGGCATCGGCACCTTTGTGCTGGACACGCCTGCCACGGGGGGCTTTCGCATCGACCCGGCCACCGTGGTCACGCTGCGTGAGGTGCTGGCGGTACTGGAGCTGCGCATCGCCCTGGAGATCGAGTCGGCAGGCCTTGCGGCGCAACGGCGCAGCGATGAAGAGCTGGCAGGCATGCGTGCGGCGCTGGACGAACTCAACGAGGGTGCCGCCCATGCCACCGATGCGGTGTCTGCGGACTTCCAGTTCCACCTGCGTATCGCCCAGGCCAGCGGCAACCACTACTTTGCCGACATCATCAACCACCTCGGTACCAGCATCATCCCGCGTACCCGGCTCAACTCGGCACGCCTGGCGCATGATGACCAGGCGCACTACATGGGCCGATTGATGCATGAGCACGAGGCGATCTACGAAGCCATCGCCCGAAGCGACAGCGAAGGGGCCAAGATGGCCATGCGCATGCACCTGAGCAACAGCCGTGAGCGGTTGCGCCAGGCGCATGCGGAGGCTGAGGCGCAAGGGGTTTGAATTCACCGGTGGCTGTGCTGGCCCTATCGCCGGCAAGCCGGCTCCCACAGATACCCCGCTGCTCTCAAGCTCAGCGCTAACCCAGTGGGCGTCGGCTTGCCGGCGACAGGGCCGGTAAATCCAATGCAAGACTCAAAAGAAAGCCCCGCAAATACGGGGCTTTCATCGCATCAGGGCGTTCAGATCGCCCCGTCACTCCACTGCCCATTCACCAACCGGCGCAGGCCCAGCGGGTTGTTGTCACGCAGTGCCTCAGGCAGTAGCGACTGCGGGTAGTTCTGGTAGCACACCGGGCGCAGGAAGCGGTCGATGGCCAGGGTGCCGACGGACGTACCACGGGCATCGGAGGTGGCCGGGTAAGGCCCACCGTGGACCATGGCGTCGCACACTTCCACACCGGTCGGGTAGCCATTGATCAGGATGCGGCCAACCTTTTCCTCCAGCAGCGGTACCAGCCAGGCAAATGCTTCGAAGTCTTCAGGCTCACCGATCAGCGTGGCAGTCAGCTGACCACGCAGGCCGAGCAGGGCGGCGCGCAGCTGCGCGTTGTCCTGAGCTTCAACGGCAACGGTAGTCGGGCCGAACACTTCTTCCTGCAGCAGCGGGTCGGCGTCCACCAGCAAACGGGCATCAGCCTTGAACAGTTGTGCCCGCGCCTGGCTACCTTCCTGAGGTTGGCCTGCCAGGTGTTCGATGCCAGCGTGGGCCTGCAGGTGCTCCAGGCCGCCCACGTAGCTGCGCAGGCCACCGGCGTTGAGCAGGGTCTGGCCGGCTTGCTGGTCCAGGTGCTGGCCGAGGTCGGCGAGCAACTGGCTGAACTGTGGCGATTGCAGGCCGATCACCAGGCCAGGGTTGGTGCAGAACTGGCCAGCACCCAGGCACACGGAGCCGGCCAGCTCGCGGGCAATGGCGTCGCCACGCTTGGCCAGCGCGCCCGGCAGAATGATCACCGGGTTGATGCTGGACATCTCGGCGAATACCGGGATGGGTTGCGGGCGTTCGGCGGCCATGCGGCACAGAGCGTCCCCGCCCTTGAGCGAGCCGGTGAAGCCGACTGCCTGGATAGCCGGGTGCTTGACCAGCCACTCACCGACGCCACCGCCAAACACCATGTTGAAGACGCCCTTGGGCATGCCGGTGCGTTCGGCAGCGCGGACGATGGCCGCACCGACCAGGTCGGCCGTGGCCATGTGCCCGCTGTGCGCCTTGAACACCACCGGGCAACCGGCGGCGAAGGCTGCAGCGGTATCACCGCCTGCGGTGGAGAAGGCCAGCGGGAAGTTGCTGGCGCCGAACACGGCGACCGGGCCCACGCCGATGCGCATCTGGCGCAGGTCAACTCTGGGCAACGGCTGGCGTTCGGGCAAGGCCAGGTCGATGCGTGCACCGAGGTAGTCGCCACGGCGCAGCACCTGGGCGAACAGGCGCATCTGACCGCTGGTGCGGCCACGCTCACCTTGGATGCGCCCGGCGGGCAAGGCGGTTTCACGGCAGACCACGGCGACGAAGGCGTCGTCCAGCTCGTCCAGTTCCGCCGCAATGGCGTCGAGGAACTCGGCACGACGTGCCGGGGCCAGCTGGCGGAATTCGGCAAAGGCCGCTGCCGCCGCTTGGGCCGCCTGATCCACCTCGGCCTCGGTGGCTTGGGCGAAGCTGTAGGGCAGGGCCTCGCCAGTGGTGGCGTCCAGGCTCTGCAGGCGTTGCTCGCCAGCGGCGCTGCGCTGGCCGGCGATGAAGTTGTGGCCAAGAATCTCAGGCATGGTGTGCTCCTGTGTGTGGAAGGGTTGATCAGTGGGTGTCGCATGACCTGTGCAAGCCGGCAAGCTGGCTCCCACAGGCGGGCGTGTGCCATTGAAGTACCGGGCAAGGCCGAACCATCAGGTGATTGGCGCCGGATTGAACAGGGTGATGTCGTTGTGCAGCCGGTGTTGTTCTGCCCAGGTCTGCTTGCGGCCGCTGGCCACGTCCAGGTAGTAGTGGAACAACTCCCAGCCCAATTCCTCGATGCTTGAGCGGCCACTGGCGATGCGCCCGGCGTCGATGTCGATCAGGTCCGGCCAGCGTTGGGCCAGTTCGGTACGGGTGCACACCTTGACGACCGGCGCCATGGCCAAGCCGTACGGGGTACCGCGGCCAGTGGTGAATACGTGCAGGTTCATCCCGGCCGCCAGCTGCAGGGTGCCGCAGACAAAGTCGCTGGCGGGCGTTGCGCAGAAGATCAGGCCCTTGCGGTTTACCCGCTCGCCCGGCCCGAGCACGCCCTGGATGGCGCCACTGCCGGACTTGACGATCGAGCCCAGGGATTTTTCGACGATATTGGACAGGCCGCCTTTCTTGTTGCCTGGCGTGGTGTTGGCGCTGCGGTCGGCCGCACCTTGCTGCAGGTAGCGGTCGTACCAGTCCATTTCGCGCACCAGCGCATCCGCGACTGCCTGGTTTTCAGCGCGGGAGGTAAGCATGTAGATGGCGTCGCGCACCTCGGTCACTTCCGAGAACAGCACAGTAGCGCCGGCCCGCACCAGCAGGTCGGCGGCATAGCCCAGCGCCGGGTTGGCGGTGATGCCGGAGAATGCATCGCTGCCGCCACACTGCATGCCCAGGATCAGCTCACTGGCCGGTACGGTCTCGCGGCGGCGCTTGTCGAGCTTCTGCAAGCGCGTCTCGGCCAGGCCCATGATCTGCTCGATCATTTCAGTGAAACCAAGGCTGGCATCCTGCAGGCGATACAGCCAGGGCTCGCTGAGGTCTACCGAAGGGTCGTTGTCGTGCATCACCTGGCCGGCCTGCAGTTTCTCGCAGCCCAGGCTGATGACCAGCGCTTCGCCACCCAGGTTGGGGTTGCGTGCCAGGTTGCGCACGGTGCGGATCGGGATGTAGGCATCACGGGCGTTGATCGCCACGCCGCAGCCATAGCTGTGGGTGAGGGCGACCACGTCATCGACATTGGGGTATTTGGGCAGCAATTCGCTGCGGATGCGCTTGACTGCATGTTCCAGCACACCGGTCACACACTGAACGGTGGTGGTGATGCCCAGGATGTTGCGGGTACCGACGGTGCCGTCAGCATTGCGGTAGCCCTCGAAGGTGAAGCCATCCAGCGCAGGCAGGGGCGCAGGTACGGCATCGCAGCGCGGCAGGCTGTCCAGTTCCGGGGCAGACGGCATGGCCAGTTGGCTCTCCTGCACCCAGCTGCCCTGGCGCAAGTCTTCCAGGGCGTAACCGATGATCTGCCCATAGCGCCGCACCGGCTCGCCCTTGGCGATCCGTACGGTGGCCACTTTGTGGCTCTGCGGCACGCCTTCTACAAGGGTCAGCCCATCGGGGAAGCGCGCGCCTTCGCCCAGGCCGCCATCGTTGACCACTACCACGACGTTATCGTCGTCGTGCAGGCGGACGTAGCGGGGCGAGTCGGAATGTTCGATCAACTGCATGTTCGGGCCCTGTTTGTGATGGTCTCAGGCTTTGTACATCCGCCCGCACCGGGATTGCCGGCGCGGGCGTGTTCACTCAGTGACGTGCGCTGGCCAGTTCGCCCGGGGCGGCAGGCTCAGCGTCTGGCTTTGCATCCTCACGCAACTCGATACGCTTGATCGGCCCGACGATGACCAGGTAGCTGAACACCGCTACCAGGGCGTTGGCGCCCACGTACACCAGCGCCCACTTGAACGAGCCGGTTGCGCTGATGATGTAACCAATGACGATAGGAGTGGTGATCGAAGCAATGTTGCCGAAGGTGTTGAACAGGCCGCCGGACAGCCCTGCGATCTGCTTGGGCGAGGTATCGGCAACTACGGCCCAGCCCAGTGCGCCGATGCCCTTGCCGAAGAAGGCCAGGGTCATGAAGCCGACCACCATCCATTCCGCCTCGACATAGTTGCAAAAGACCATGGTGGTCGACAGCAGCAGACCACAGACGATCGGCAGCTTGCGCGAGAAGGTCAGCGAATTGCCGCGGCGCAGCAGCCAGTCAGACAGTACCCCACCGAGCACTCCGCCGATGAAGCCGCAGATTGCCGGCAGCGAGGCGATGATGCCCGCCTTGAGGATGGTCATGCCGCGCTCCTGCACCAGGTACACCGGGAACCAGGTCAGGAAGAAGTAGGTGATGGCGTTGATGCAGTACTGGCCCAGGTACACGCCCAGCAGCATACGGCTGGTCAGCAGTTGCTTGATGTACCCCCATTTCGGGCCGTCGTTGCCGCGCTTCTGGTCCATGTCCACCAGGCCGCCGTTCTGCTCGATGTGCTCGAGTTCTTGCGGGCTGATGCGCGGGTGTTGGCGCGGGTTGTAGATGGTCTTCAGCCACACCATGGAGAACACGATACCCAGTGCACCCATCACCACGAATACGTGTTCCCAGCCGAAGCTGAACACGATCCAACCCATGATCGGGGCGAACAGTGCGGTGGCGAAATACTGCGCGGAGTTGAAGATCGCCGATGCTGTGCCGCGTTCTGCCGTGGGGAACCAGGCCGCAACGATGCGGGCGTTACCCGGGAACGATGGTGCTTCGGCAAAACCAACCAGAAAACGCAGGGTGAACAAGGTGACGACCGCCCAAGCCACTGGCAGGCCGCCGACAAAACCCTGCAGCAGGGTGAACAGCGACCAGGTGAAAATGCTGAAGGCGTAGACATTCTTGGAGCCGAAGCGGTCCAGCAGCCAGCCACCAGGAATCTGGCCGGCAACGTAAGCCCATCCAAAGGCGGAGAAGATATAACCGAGGGTTACGGCGTCAATGCCGAGGTCCTTCTGCAGGCTGGAGCCTGCAATGGCGATGGTGGCGCGGTCGGCATAGTTGATCGTGGTCACCAGGAACAGCATGAACAGGATCAGGTAGCGCACATGCGTCTTTTTAGTCGCTTGCATGCTGGTAATACTCCCACTAGTTATTTTTGTGCGGGCTCACGAGTTGTAGCCGGAGTGGGGTGGCCCACTCCGGGTGCGGCGATGGCAGGCCGCGGGGGCCGCTTATTGCGGGCCCATCTTGTCCATCAGGGCTGCGAGCATTTCGTATTCTTCGCCAGTCAGGTCGGTCAGCGGCGTGCGCACCGGGCCTGCGTCGTAACCGGCGATCTTCGCGCCTGCCTTGACGATGCTCACGGCATAACCGGCCTTGCGGTTGCGGATGTCCAGGTACGGCAGGAAGAAGTCGTCAATCAGCTTGCCAACGGTGGCGTGATCGTCGCGGGCGATGGCGTGGTAGAAGTCCATCGCGGTCTTCGGAATGAAGTTGAACACCGCCGAGGAGTACACCGGCACACCCAGGGCTTTGTAAGCGGCAGCATACACCTCGGCGGTCGGCAGGCCACCCAGGTAGCTGAAACGGTCACCCAGGCGGCGACGGATCGACACCATCAGTTCGATGTCACCCAGGCCGTCCTTGTAGCCGATCAGGTTAGGGCAGCGTTCGGCAAGCTTTTCCAGCAGGTCGGCGTTCAGGCGGCAAACGTTGCGGTTGTATACCACCACCCCGATGTTGACCGATTTGCACACCGCTTCGACGTGGGCGGCGACACCGTCCTGGCTGGCTTCGGTCAGGTAGTGCGGCAGCAACAGCAGGCCCTTGGCACCCAAGCGCTCGGCTTCCTGTGCGTATTCGATGGCCTGGCGGGTGGAGCCACCGACGCCGGCGAGGATCGGTACAGACGTGGCGCAGGTGTCGACGGCGGTCTTGATTACCTGGCTGTACTCGCTGGCGGCCAGGGAGAAGAACTCACCGGTGCCACCGGCGGCGAACAGGGCGCTGGCACCGTACGGGGCAAGCCATTCCAGGCGCTTGATGTAGCCGGCCTGGTTGAAGTCGCCCTGGGCATTGAAGTCGGTGACCGGGAAAGACAGCAGCCCGTGGGAGAGGATGGATTTCAGTTCTTGTGGATTCATTGTTATTGGCATCCTGTGGCGCTTGGGTGAAGGGTGTTGTTTTGCGTTGGAGGTAAGTTATCGTACAACTAGCGTGATGACTAGTCCATCCGTGGAAAATTTTTGGGGCACGTGGCCAATCGGGGATTTGTGGTGGGGCGGAATCGCGCGCGGCTCGGGATTGTAGGGCGCGGCGTCGCGCGATATCCCAGGCGCAGAAAACCTGACGACAACCATCTAAACAGTCATCGTATCTCTCGGGAGGGGAAAAACGATCGCGGAGACAGGCGCAAGCCCGCCGCCCGCATCCACGGGAAGTGTTCTGGGACCAGCAGAGGGTGACCGGGGAAGCGGGGGGCGGCCTTGCGCCGCCCCGCGATCAAAACTGACGAAGCTGAGTGTCAGGCGGCCTGTTGGCGCTTGATCTGGGATTTGCGCACCTGGGCGCGGCAGGCATCGCCGAAGGCCTGGAAGATCTTGATCGAATCAGGGTTCTTGGCCGCTTGCCACTCCGGGTGCCACTGTACAGCGAACAGGAACGGCGAAATGCTCGGGGCGTGAATCGCTTCGACCAGGCCGTCTTCGGCGTGGGCGATCGGTTCGATGCCTGTACCCAGGGTGCGCAGGCCCTGGCCATGCAGCGAGTTGACGCGGATCTCGTCGGTGCCAAGGGCGTCGTGCAGCCAGCTGCCCGGCTTGATCTTCACGCCATGCACCTGAGCGTATTGCACGTCGACCGGATCTTCCGGGTTTTCCCGGTGGTCGTTGTAGCCTGGTTCGGCGTAAACCTTCTGGTAGATATCGCCGCCCAGGGCGACGTTGATTTCCTGCATGCCGCGGCAGATGCCGAAGATGGGCAGGCCACGTTTAAGCGCGGCCTTGACCAGCGGAATATCGAACAGGTCGCGGTTGACGTCCTGGCCTTTGCCTGGTGTCTGGTTTTCCTGGCCATACAGGCTCGGCTCGATGTTGCTGCCGGCACCGGTCAGGTATACGCCGTCGGCCATGTCCAGATAGGTCTCGAGGTCTTCGGTGCCACAGCAGGTGGGCACAAGTACCGGGACGCAATCAGCGAAATCGACCAGCGGGGTGATGTATTTGTGGGTCATGACCTGGTAGTCATGGCCTTTGCGCTCTTGGCTGCCCATGGTCATCAGGACGACGGGTTTGCGCAGGGAAGGTTGCTTGTTGCCAATGTTGCTGTTGGACATATGTCACCTTATGGCAGGTTCGACCTGCCGTTGTTGTGCAGGTGCACGGCGCGGGGCCTGGTGTGCTACCTGAAGCCCCGAGCACTGCCGGCTCGTCAGAGGCGACGATGCCGGTCGGGGCTTGTAGATAGCTTGCCAGAGCCGTTCGATATGTCAAACGACTGAAATGGGCTGAAGCGCCTGAATTCGGGGGCTGAAACCCTTGCGAGCCTCAGGCGGCAAGGGTTTGACAGGGGGCGAGGTCAATTATATTTAACGACGCAGTTGGGTCATTGCAGCCGTGCAATGAAGGGGGCAGTGGCTTCAATGAAGGATCTGCGCCAGAAAACTTTTGGCACGTGCAGTGCGCGGCTGGTTGAAGAACACCTGCGGCGGGCTGTCTTCGATGATCTGCCCGCCTTCAAGGAACAGCACCCGCTCGGCAACCTGCCTGGCAAAGCCCATTTCATGGGTAACACAGAGCATGGTCATGCCGGTGCCCGCCAGTTGCACCAAAACATCCAGCACTTCAGCGACCATTTCCGGGTCCAGCGCCGAGGTCGGCTCGTCGAACAGCATGATCCGCGGCTTCATGCACAAGGCGCGGGCGATCGCCACCCGCTGCTGCTGGCCGCCAGAGAGCTGGCTGGGGTATTTGTGCGCCTGGCTTTCGATGCCGACCTTGCACAGGTACATCCGGGCACGCTCCTCAGCGTCCTTGCGGGACAGGCCGCGCACGCTGGTGGGAGCCAGCAGGCAGTTGTCGAGCACGCTCATGTGCGGGAACAGGTTGAAGTGCTGGAACACCATGCCGATGTCGCTGCGTACCTGGGCGGCCTGGCGCGTGTTGCCGGCCAGATCGGTGCCAGCTACCTGGACGCTGCCTTGTTCGGCAATTTCCAGGCGGTTGATGCAACGGATCAAGGTGGACTTGCCGGAGCCGGAGGGGCCGCACAGCACGATGCGTTCACCTTCGCGCACCTGCAGGTCGATGTCGCGCAATACATGGAAAGCGCCATAGTGCTTGTTCAGGCCCTCGATGCGGATCAGCACCGGGCGTGGGTCGTTTTCAGGGGCAAGGCTGGCAACGCTCAAAGGGGCGGTCATGTTGTTGTTCTCCCGCGTGGTGTCAGTTGAAACGTGCCGCGCTGTAAGGCGCAGGGTCGGTGAAAGGGCGCTCGCCGGTCAGCAGTTCAGCCACCAGGCGACCGCTGACCGGGCCCAGCGTCAGGCCGTGGTGCGCGTGGCCGAAGTTGAACCACAGGCCCTTGTGCCGTGGCGCCGGGCCGATCACGGGGCGCATGTCCGGCAGGCAGGGGCGACGGCCCAGCCAGGGGGTGTCGTCCAGGCGCTCACCCAGTGCAGGGAACAATGTGCGCGCCAGCGCTTCGCAGCGCTTGAGCTGAATTTCGTTGCCTGGGGCGCTGCTGGCGGCGAACTCGATGCCGGTGGTAAGGCGTATGCCGGCGGCCATCGGCGCCAGTACGTAGCCGCCCTGGGTGTCGCAGATCGAGTGCTGCAACTGAGCGCCGTCACGGGTGGCGTAGTGCATGTGGTAGCCGCGCTTGATACCCAGCGGGATCGTGTAGCCCAGGCGCTCATAAAGGTCGGCCGACTGTGGCCCAAGGCACGCCACCACTTCGTCGGCGGTGACTGGCCCGCGCTGGCTTTCGACCCGCCATTGGCTGCCGACCTGGCGCAGGCTGCGCGCATCACCGTGCAGGAACTGCCCGCCGCGCTGGACGAACAGCGCAGCATAACCACGGGTGAGGGCGCCGGGGTCGTTCACGGTCTTGGGGTCGAGCCAATGGATGCCGCCGACTACGGTGCTGTCGAGCTGGTGCTCGCGTGCCTGCAGTTGCCCGCGTTCGAGCAGTTCGTAGTGCAGGCCATAGCGCGCAAGGCCCTTGACCTCGGCCTTGGCCTGTTCGAACAGCCCCGGGTCGCGGTACACCTCGATCCAGCCCTTGGCCTGCACCAGCCCTTCGAGGCCGGCGGCGGCGATCAGGGCGTCGTGCTCTTCTACGCAGCGTTGTACCAGCGGCAGCATGTCGGCCGCGGCCCCGGCCAGCCGCCCCGGTGCCGACTGCCGCCAGTAGCGCAGCAACCAGGGCGCGGCCTTGGGCAAGTGCAGCAGGCTGTAGCGCACGTCCGGCTGGCGGTTGAGGCCATAGCGCAGCAGCTTGCCGAATTGGCGGGGGAACGCATAGGGGATGACGCTAGAGCGTTCGATCAGCCCGGCGTTGCCATGGCTGGTGCCGCACCCGGGTTCATTTCGGTCGATCAGGATTACCTGGCGCCCGCGTGCCTGCAGATGCAGCGCGGTGCTGACGCCGACGATACCGGCGCCCAGGACAAGGGTCTGGCAATGCATGATTGTATCCTTCGGTCAGTTCAGGTGGCGGCCCAGGCGGGCCTCCAGGTGTTTCAGCAGGCGCCGCACCAGTTCGACGATCACCAGGTAGAGGACGGCGGCCCACAGGTAGATCTGGAAGTCGAAGCTGCGCGAGAACGCCAATTTGGTCACGCCCATCAGGTCGTAGATGGTCACCAGCGAGGCGATGGCGCTGGCCTTGATCATCAGGATCAGTTCGTTGCCCAGCGGGCCGATGGCCACCAGCAACGATTGCGGCAAGATGACCTTGAAGAAGGTGGTGGAGCGTTTGAGGTTCAGAGCCCTGGCTGCTTCATACTGCCCTGGCGCCACGGCCATCAGGCTGCCGCGGAAGATTTCGGCCTGGTAGGCGGCCGTGTTCAGGGTGAAGGCCAGCAGGGTGCAGAGCCAGGCTTCGCGGAAGAACCACCAGAGGCCGACGTCCTGCCAGAACCCCTTCAACGACCCAAGCCCGTAGTACAGCAGGAACAGTTGTGCCAGCAGGGGGGAGCCACGGAAGAAATAGATGTAGCCGGCCGCCAGGCGCTGCAGCGGCAGGTTGCGCGACATCCGGGCCAGCGCCAGCAGCAGGCCGAGCATGGCGCCGAGGGTGAAGGAAATCGCTACCAGCTTGGCAGTTACCAGCAGCCCGTCGATGAACCGTGGCCCGTAGCGCTCCAGCAGGTCGGGGTCCAGTACCAGGCTCAGCCATTGTTCGGCACTCATGCGCGTGCTCCTTGCAGGTGGCGGTTGCTGCGCCGTTCGATGTAGGCGAACACCCGCCCCGATAGCGCCGAGAACAGCAGGTAACCCAGGCAGGCCACCCCGTAGAAGAACATCGGCTCTTTGGTCACGCTGACCGCAAGGTTGGTCTGGCGCATCAGGTCGACCAGCGAGATGGTCGATACCAGCGAGGTATCCTTGAGCAACGACAGCCAGTTGTTGGAGAGCCCCGGCAGGGCGATGCGCGTCAGTTGTGGCAGTACCACCTTGAAGAAGGCGGTGCGCTTGCCCAGGCCCAGTGCCGCACAGGCCTCCAGCTGGCCTTTGGGCAGGGTCTTGAAAGCAGCCAGCCAGATCTCGCTGGAAAAGGCGGCGAACACCAGGCTGAAAGCGATCATCGCCGCGAGGAACGTATTGATCAGGAACTCACCTTGATAGCCCATGGCGGCCAGCAGTTGCTGTGCGGCGATCTGGCAACCGTAATAGATGATCAGCAGGGTCAGCAGCTCGGGCAGGCCGCGGAACACGGTGGAAAATGTGGTTGACCAGGCACGCGGCAGGCGCTTGCGCGAGCGCGCCGCCAGGGCCACGACAAGGCCCAGTGGCAAGCCGATGGGCAGGCAGGCGAGGGCCAGTGACACGGTCACCAGCGCGCCTGCCAGCAGCGCCTGGCCCCAGCCACCACTGGCGAAGGACAGCAAGGACAATTGATCGAGCATGACATATCCCTAGAATTGACTGCTCCACGCGCAAGCGCTGTAGGAGCGGCCTTGCGTCGCGAAAGGGCTGCGCAGCAGCCCCACAGGTTCTGGTGGCGCTGCACAAGCCTGGGGCCGCTTTGCGGTCCTTTCGCGACACAAGGCCGCTCGGGAGAGCGCGTCGTTGCAGGCGGAATCAGTTGTAGATATCGAAGTCGAAGTACTTGCTGGCGATTTTCTGGTAGGTACCGTTGGCGACGATTTGCGCCAACGCGGTATTCAGCCGCTGGCGCAGTGCTTCATCGTCCTTGCGCACGGCGATGGCGGCATTAGCCTTGGTGCCGGCCACGTCACCCAGCACCTTGCAGCATTCCTGGCCGTTCTTGTTCATCCACTCGTGCAGCGGGAACTTGTCGGCGATCACCCCGTCCAGGCGGCCGGCGGCGAGGTCGGCATTGGCCTCGTCCATGGTCGGGTAGAGCTTCACGTCAGCGCCCGCCTTGGCATACACATCTTCGGCATAGATCGCCTGGGTCGAGGACGACTGGGCACCCACCGTGTAGCCTTCGAAGGTGTTCTGCGCATCACTGATCTTGCTGTCCTTGGCCACGGCGACGGTCAGCGGCGTGCGGTAGTAATGGTCGGTGAAGGCGATTTTCTTGCGGCGCTCCTCGGTATCGATCATCGAAGCCACCACCGCATCGTACTTGCGTGCCATCAAGGCCGGGATGATGCCTTCCCAGTCTTGCGCCACCAGGGTGCACTCGACTTTCATCTGCTCGCACAGGGCGTGGGTGATGTCGATGTCAAAACCGTGCAACTGGTTGTCGGCATCCACATAGTTGAAGGGCGGGTAGGCCCCTTCGGTGGCGAAGCGCAGGGTTTCGGCGCTGGCGTTAGCCGCCAGCAGCAGGGCACATGCACCCACCATAGCCATGGTCTTGTTCATCTCGCACCTCTTGCACTCTTGCTATTGTTGTTTTCCCGTCGTGTAGCCGACGAATTCGTTATGTAGAGCGGCAGTCGCTTCCAAGCGTTTTTCAACATCAGGCCCGAGCTTCTTGCAGACCTCGTTGACCATCAGGTGCACCCACGACAGCATTGCCGAGGTGGACTCCCAGAACAGATTGAATTCGGTGGGGATGCGGAACACCTCGTCGGCATTGGCATCGGCCCAGTCGCAGAAGGTGTCGGTCACCAGCGTGACCGGGATACTGGCCTGGCGTGCCTTCTGGCACAGCAGCAAGGCATGGCGGGAATAACGGCGTGCCTCGAACACCACCAGCGCGCTGTTTTCCGGGCGCCCGAGCAGCACCTCGCCGAAGTGCCCGGCACTGCCATCGACCACCTGGACGCCGTCGCGCAGGTAGTGCAGCAGGTGGGCCATGCACTGGGCCACACCACGCTCGGTCTGAAAACCGGCAATGAATACCCGCGGCCTGTCTGCCAGGCGCTGGGCGGCTATGTGCCAGGCCTCGCTGCGGCTGTATTCGTGCACCCGTACCAACGCGGCAATTTCCAGCTCAAGGCTGCCTGCGCGGGTGTTGTCGTCGTGCTGCTGGCGGTATTCCTGCAGGCGGTCTCCCACCAGCCATGGGCCATCACCCAGGTCGCTCTGAAGGTCTTGCTTGAGCGCCTTGAGATGGGCATAACCGAGTGAGCGGCAGAAACGCCCGACACTGGATTCGCTGACGCCGAGCTTGGCGGCAATGCTGGCTGAGGTCTGGAACGGCAATTCCTGGAGATTGGCGAGCATGTAGCTGGCGATCTTGTGGCCTGAAGCAGTCGCGGCTTGCAGGCTGTGTTCCAGGCGTTGTTTGATCGGTTGGCTCATGCTGTTGCTCCAGGCGAGGCGTGAATAGAAAATGAATGTTTTCTGTCATAGAGTCAACATTTGACAGATAGCTGTCACATGCGGGAAAGTTTTTGTCGCGGCCCACGCTGTTGCCATTCCAATTCCAAGAAAGGAGCTTCAGATGTCTGCACCTTCCACCCACCCCGTCGTGCGCATGCCTTTTGCCGAACTGCAGGGGTTGTTGCAATCGATCTTCCAGCGTCACGGCTGCAGTGCAGCGGTGGCCGGCGTGCTCGCCCACAATTGCGCCAGCGCTCAGCGCGATGGTGCCCATAGCCACGGGGTGTTTCGTATGCCTGGCTATGTCTCGACCCTGGCCAGCGGCTGGGTGAACGGTTGTGCCATACCGCAGGTGACTGACGTGGCGGCGGGCTTTGTTCGGGTAGACGCTGGCGGGGGCTTTGCCCAGCCGGCCCTGGCCGCGGCGCGTGCAATGCTGGTCGAGAAGGCCCGCAGTGCCGGCATCGCGGTACTGGCGATTCACAACTCCCACCATTTCGCAGCGCTGTGGCCCGATGTGGAGCCGTTTGCCGATGAGGGCCTGGTAGCCCTGAGCGTGGTCAACAGCATGACCTGTGTCGTGCCACACGGTGCGCGCAAGCCGTTGTTCGGCACCAACCCGATTGCCTTTGCCGCGCCGTGTGCGGGGCACGACCCTATCGTTTTTGACATGGCCACCAGCGCCATGGCCCATGGTGACGTGCAGATCGCTGCGCGGGCTGGACAGCAGCTGCCGGAGGGCATGGGCGTGGACGCCGATGGCCAGCCGACCACCGACCCCAAGGCCATCCTGGAAGGCGGTGCGCTGCTGCCCTTCGGCGGGCACAAGGGCTCGGCACTGTCGATGATGGTCGAGTTGCTGGCGGCGGCGCTGACCGGTGGGCATTTCTCTTGGGAATTCGACTGGGCGAGCCACCCTGGGGCGAAAACGCCGTGGACCGGGCAACTGATCATCGTCATCGACCCGAGCAAAGCCGAAGGCGACCGGTTTGCGCAGCGCAGCCGGGAGCTGGTCGAGCAGATGCAGGCGGTGGGGTTGTCGCGTATGCCGGGCGAGCGGCGCTACCGGGAGCGGGAAATTGCACAGCGTGAAGGGGTGGCGGTGACTGAGGTTGAGCTGCAGGAGCTCAAGGCGCTGGCCGGCTGACACGCTGCAAATGCCCGCTGTGCAATCTTGCATAGACAACCTTGCACAATAGGTGATGTTCCTGCCCGCCGAGTCCGGGTATCCTCACCTGAGCCTTTCCGAACTGTCCTGATCCAAGGAGCTGCACGCTGTGTTCAAACATGTCGATGCCTATGCCGGCGACCCGATCCTCTCGTTGATGGAAACCTTCAAGGCCGACCCGCGCGCCGACAAGGTCAACCTGAGTATCGGCCTTTATTACGATGAGGCCGGCGTGGTGCCGCAGCTCAAAGCGGTGGATGCGGTTGAAAAACGCATCGCCGGCGTGGCCCACGAGGCTTCGCTGTACCTGCCGATGGAAGGCCTGGCCAGCTACCGCCAGGCGATCCAGGCACTGCTGTTCGGTGCCGATCACCCAGCCGTCACCGGCAAGCGCGTGGCGACCGTGCAGACCGTCGGCGGCTCCGGCGCGCTCAAGGTCGGCGCCGATTTCCTCAAGCGTTACTTCCCTGCCTCCGAAGTCTGGGTCAGCAACCCGACCTGGGACAACCACCGCGCCATCTTCGAAGGTGCCGGGTTCAAGGTGCACAGCTATCCGTACTTCGACCAGGCCAGCCGTGGCGTGGACTTCGATGGCATGCTGGCGACTTTGCAGACCCTGCCGGCCAACAGCGTCGTGCTGCTGCATCCGTGCTGCCATAACCCCACCGGTGCCGACCTTACCCAGGAGCAGTGGCAGCACGTGGTGGAAGTGGTCAAGGCGCGCCAGTTGATCCCGTTCCTCGACATCGCCTACCTAGGCTTCGGCGAGGGCCTGGTGGAAGACGCCTACGCCATCCGCGAAATGGCCCGTGCCGGCGTACCGTGCCTGGTCAGCAACTCGTTCTCTAAGATCTTCTCGCTGTATGGCGAGCGGGTAGGGGGCCTGTCGGTCGTCTGTGACGATGAAGACACCACCCAAAGCGTGCTTGGCCAGCTCAAGGCGACTGTGCGCCGCAACTACTCCAGCCCGCCCAACTTCGGCGCACAGCTGGTAGCCGGCGTGCTGGGCGATGCTGCGCTGAATGCGCAGTGGGCCGCTGAAGTCGAGGTGATGCGCAAGCGCATCCTCGATATGCGCCAGGCCCTGGTCGATGCGCTGGCCGTTTTGCTGCCAGGCCAGGACTTCCAGTTCTTCCTGCGCCAGCGTGGCATGTTCAGCTACACAGGTTTCAGCGTCGAGCAGGTCCGCCGCCTGCGCGACGAGTTCGGTGTGTACCTGATCGACAGCGGCCGGGTGTGCATGTCCGGCCTGCGCCCGGCCAACCTGCAACGGGTTGCCGAGGCGTTCGCTGCCGTTCAGAAGTAACACCGCACAGTGCCGCTCCTGCAAGGCTTCGCGAACGTCTGAGCGGCCTTGCCGGGGCGCCGGACCGGTCGGAAAGGGCCGCAAGGCGGCCCCATAGTGCAACCCCGCTTGTAAAGACAAGTGCAACCGTCCCTCGGGCGGGGCTTCGCAACCGCCCACTTTCAGTGCACAATCGCGCCCCTCTTTTCTGGTTGGGGTGCTCGAAGCCTCTGTTTCGCCACTCCCAGCCCTGTTGCAGTCTTGCGAGTGGAGTTGCACCCGGAATGAACGAGCAGGCCCCAAGCGTTGAACAACGCTTCGAATCGACCCCGGCTGCCCTTGGCAGCTGGTCCCGTCATGACACTACCTGGATGCTGGGCCTGTTTGGCACCGCCATCGGTGCAGGTACCTTGTTCCTGCCGATCAACGCCGG
Source organism: Pseudomonas sp. BNK-15 (assembly GCF_047456105.1). Taxonomy (NCBI): domain Bacteria; kingdom Pseudomonadati; phylum Pseudomonadota; class Gammaproteobacteria; order Pseudomonadales; family Pseudomonadaceae; genus Pseudomonas; species Pseudomonas sp. BNK-15. The sequence continues at coordinate 4,960,941 of NZ_CP179898.1, read as the reverse complement.
CCTCGGTGGTTTTTGGCCGCTATTGATCCTCGCCGCGCTGGCCTTCCCGATGACCTACTTCGCCCACCGCGGCCTGACCCGGTTCGTCCTGTCCGGGCGCAGTGGCGGGGATATCACCGAGGTGGTGCAAGAACATTTCGGCATCAAGGCCGGTGCACTGATCACCGTGCTGTACTTCTTCGCCATCTTCCCGATCCTGCTCATTTACAGCGTGGCGCTGACCAACACGGTCACCAGCTTCATGGAACACCAGTTGCACATGACCCCGCCGCCGCGGGCGCTGTTGTCGTTCGTGCTGATCCTGGGCCTGCTGGCCATCGTGCGCTGCGGTGAGCAGGCCACGGTGAAGGTCATGAGCCTGCTGGTTTACCCGTTCATCGTCGCCCTGGCGCTTCTGGGCCTTTACCTGGTCCCGCACTGGACCGGGGGTATCCTCGACGGCGCTTCCCAACTGCCATCGGGTTCGGCCTTCCTGCACACCGTGTGGCTGGCGATCCCGGTGATGGTGTTCTCGTTCAACCACTCGCCGATCATCTCGGCCTTTGCCGTGGACCAGAAGCGCCGGTATGGCGAACACGCCGACGAGCGCAGCGGCCAGATCCTGGCACGCGCACACCTACTGATGGTGGCCATGGTGCTGTTCTTCGTCTTCAGCTGCGTACTGACCCTCGACAGCGCTCAATTGGCTGAGGCCAAGGCGCAGAACCTGTCGATCCTGTCGTACCTGGCCAACCACTTCAGCAACCCGACGATCGCTTTCGCCGCGCCGCTGATCGCCTTCATCGCCATCGCCAAGTCGTTCCTGGGCCATTACATCGGTGCCAGCGAAGGCCTGAAGGGCATCATCGCCAAAACCGGTGCACGCCCGGGCGCCAAGGCGCTGGACCGTGTGGTTGCCGCGCTGATGCTGGTGGTGTGCTGGATCGTCGCCACCCTGAACCCGAGCATCCTGGGTATGATCGAGTCGCTGGGTGGCCCGATCATCGCCGTGCTGCTGTTCCTGATGCCGATGTACGCCATCCGCCGCGTGCCGTCGATGCGCAAGTACAGTGGCGCGCTGTCCAACGTCTTTGTAGTGGTGGTTGGCCTGGTTGCGCTGACTTCTGTGGTGTACGGCCTGTTGGGCTGATCCATCGTTCGCTTTGAGAAATGTCCGGGCTGCTTGTAGCAACCCGGACATTTTTTTGTCCACAAAAACTGTCAGGCAATAGAACAATTTCACTGAACCCCATAGGCACCCGGCCGCCTTCATGCTTAACTCAGTGTCCTTTTCAAACCCCGCATAAGGATTTCGTCCATGGCTCAAGTGACTCTCAAAGGCAACCCGGTTCAGGTCAACGGCGAGCTGCCAAAAGCCGGTGCCCAGGCTCCGGCCTTCTCCCTGGTAGGTGAAGGCCTGGCCGACAAGTCGCTGAAGGACTTCGCCGGCAAGCGCAAGGTGCTGAACATCTTCCCAAGCGTCGATACCCCGACCTGCGCTACCTCGGTGCGCAAGTTCAACGCCCAGGCCAACGATGTGGCCAATACCGTGGTGCTGTGCATCTCTGCCGACCTGCCGTTCGCCCAGGCGCGCTTCTGCGGCGCCGAAGGCCTGGAGAACGTGAAGAACCTGTCGACCCTGCGTGGTCGCGAGTTCCTCGAAAACTACGGTGTTGCCATTGCCGACGGCCCGCTGGCCGGCCTGGCTGCCCGCGCCGTGGTAGTGCTGGACGAAAACGACAAGGTGCTGCACAGCGAGCTGGTAGGCGAAATCGCTGACGAGCCGAACTATGACGCGGCACTGGCGGTGTTGAAGTAAAGAATGGTGCAGGGCTGATGCCAGTCAGTTGGGCTTGTCAGGGCCGCAAAGCGGCCCTAAATCGCTTAGCTGGCTGGCATTGAGCGTAACGAAGGCCTTTATCGAAGGTTTCGGCCTCGGAACTCTTCAGTACGCTGCCTCTCCAAGCAACACCCTGTAACGGCCCGGAACGCTTTCCGGGCCGTTTTCATTTAAAGTTCAGCCTCTTGGCAACGTCAGGCAAAGGTAAACCTCTGGTAAAGGGCCTTTGCTAAAAGAGTGCCAGTGCTTATCGTTCACCTTCCCAAGTCGTCATTCCGAACAAGGTTCGTTCAACCCATGCGAGTTTCCGTCTCCCGATCCCCTCGTCGCTGGCTCGTTGGCCTGCTGATCCTGCTGCTGGTGGCCCTGCTGGCCTGGTGGTTGTGGCCCGCTGCAACGCCTGCCCCAAAAGAAGCGGGCGGGGGGCGCCCGGGCAAGGGCATGGGCATCGGTATGGGCCGTCCCGGCTTCGGCGGCTCCACCGAAGCGGTGCCAGTGCGTGTGGAACCTGCACGGGTGGGCGACTTTCCGCTCTACTACAAGGCGCTTGGCACGGTTACCGCGACCAATACCGTCAACGTGCGTAGCCGTGTTGCCGGTGAGCTGGTGAAAATCCACTTCAAGGAGGGCCAGCAGGTCAAGGCTGGCGACTTGCTCGCCGAGATCGACCCGCGCGCCTACCGCATCGCGCTGCAGCAGGCCGAAGGCACGCTGGCGCAAAACCGGGCGCAGCTCAAGAACGCTCAAGTCGACCTGGCGCGCTATAAAGGCCTGTACGCCGAAGACAGCATCGCCAAACAGACGCTCGATACCTCCGAAGCCCAGGTGGCGCAGTTCCAGGGGCTGGTGAAAACCAACCAGGCTCAGGTCAATGATGCCCGCCTGAACCTTGATTTCACCCAGATCCGCGCGCCGATCAGTGGCCGGGTGGGCCTGCGTCAGCTCGACCTGGGCAACCTGGTGGCGGCCAATGACACTACCGCCCTGGTGGTCATCACCCAGACCGAACCGATCAGCGTTGCCTTCACCTTGCCGGAAACCGAGCTGACTACCGTGCTGGAACGTTACCGCAGCGGTGCCAGCCTGCCGGTCGAGGCCTGGGACCGCGGCGACAGCAAGCTGCAGTCCACTGGCGTGCTGGCCAGCATCGACAACCAGATAGACATCACCACCGGTACCCTGAAGTTCAAAGGCCGCTTCGAGAACAAGGACATGGCCCTGTTCCCCAACCAGTTCGTCAACGTGCGCCTGTTGGCCGACACCCTCAAGCAGGTCGTCATGGCACCGGCGGCGGCCATCCAGTTCGGCAACGACGGCACCTTCGCCTATGTCGTCACTGCCGACAACACGGTCAATGTGCGCAAGCTCAAGGTGGGCCCCAGTGACGGTGAGAACAGTGTGATCCTCGAAGGCCTCAAGGCCGGTGACCGCCTGGTGCTCGAAGGCACCGACCGCCTGCGCGAAGGTTCCAAGGTCGAAGTGGTCGAAGACAGCTCGCAAGTACCGGCCACCCCCGGCCAGCACCTGCAGGGGCAGGACGGCAAAGGCTCGGCCCAGACCGGTGAAACGGCAGGCAAGGCGGGCGCATGAACCTGTCGCGCCTGTTCATCCTTCGCCCGGTCGCCACCACGCTGAGCATGCTGGCCATCGTGCTGGCCGGCCTGATCGCGTACAAGCTGCTGCCGGTTTCGGCCTTGCCGCAGGTCGATTACCCGACCATCAGGGTCATGACCCTGTATCCGGGCGCCAGCCCGCAGGTGATGACCAGCGCCGTGACCGCGCCGCTCGAGCGCCAGTTCGGCCAGATGCCGGGCCTGACCCAGATGGCATCGACCAGTTCTGGCGGTGCCTCGGTGCTGACCCTGCGCTTCAGCCTGGACATGAACATGGACGTTGCCGAGCAGCAGGTACAGGCCGCGATCAACGCCGCCAGCAACCTGCTGCCCAGCGACCTGCCGGCACCACCTGTGTACAACAAGGTCAACCCTGCCGATACCCCGGTGTTGACCCTGGCCATTTCCAGCAAAACCATGCCGCTGCCCAAGCTCAACGACCTGGTCGACACCCGCGTGGCGCAGAAGCTCGCGCAGATCGGCGGCGTGGGCATGGTCAGCATCGCCGGTGGCCAGCGCCAGGCTGTACGCATCAAGGTCAACGTCGATGCGTTGGCCGCCAATGGTCTGAACCTCGATGACGTGCGTACCCTGGTTGGCGCCTCCAACGTCAACCAGCCCAAGGGCAACTTCGATGGCCCGACCCGGGTGTCGATGCTCGATGCCAATGACCAGCTGCGTTCCCCCGAGGAGTACGCCAACCTGATCCTGGCGTACAACAACGGTGCGCCGCTGCGCCTGAAGGACGTCGCCGAAATCGTCGACGGAGCCGAGAACGAACGCCTCGCTGCCTGGGCCAACCAGAACCAGGCGGTACTGCTGAACATCCAGCGCCAGCCCGGTGCCAATGTCATCGAGGTGGTCGACCGCATCAAGGACCTGCTGCCGTCGATCACCGACAACCTGCCCGCCGGCCTCGAGGTGTCGGTGCTGACCGACCGCACCCAGACCATCCGCGCCGCGGTCAAGGATGTGCAGCACGAACTGCTGATCGCCATCGTCCTGGTGGTGATGGTGACCTTCGTCTTCCTGCGCCGCATCAGTGCCACCATCATCCCGTCGATTGCCGTGCCGCTGTCGCTGATCGGCACCTTCGGCGTGATGTACCTGGCCGGCTTCTCGATCAACAACCTGACTTTGATGGCCCTGACCATCGCCACCGGTTTTGTGGTCGATGACGCCATCGTCATGCTGGAGAACATCTCGCGGCACATCGAGGAGGGCGAAACGCCCATGCAGGCTGCGCTCAAGGGCGCGCGGCAGATCGGTTTCACCCTGATCTCCCTGACCTTCTCGCTGATTGCCGTGCTCATCCCGCTGCTGTTCATGGCCGATGTGGTGGGCCGGCTGTTCCGCGAATTCGCCATCACGCTGGCGGTGGCTATCCTGATTTCCCTGGTGGTCTCGCTGACCCTGACACCCATGATGTGCGCACGCCTGCTCAAGCGTGAACCCAAAGAAGAAGAGCAAGGCCGTTTTTACCGAGCCAGTGGTGCCTGGATCGACTGGCTGATCGATTACTACGGCCGTGGCCTGCAATGGGTGCTCCGGCACCAGCCGCTGACCTTGCTGGTGGCGGTCGCCAGCCTGGCACTGACCGTTTTCCTGTACATGGTGGTGCCCAAGGGCTTCTTCCCGGTGCAGGACACCGGGGTGATCCAGGGTATCTCCGAAGCCCCGCAGTCCACCTCGTTCGCCGCCATGAGCGAACGCCAGCAGTCGCTGAGCACGATCATCCTGCAGGATCCGGCCGTGCAGAGCCTGTCGTCCTACATCGGCGTGGACGGTGACAATGCCACGCTCAACAGTGGCCGTCTGCTGATCAACCTCAAACCCCACGGCGAGCGCGACGTGACGGCCGGCGAGGTGATCAGCCGCTTGCAGCCTCAGCTCGACAAGCTGGTCGGCATCCGCCTGTTCATGCAGCCGGTGCAAGACCTGAGCATCGAGGATCGGGTCAGCCGCACGCAGTACCAGTTCAGCCTGTCCTCGCCCGACGCCGACCTGCTCGCGCAGTGGAGCGGCAAGCTGGTCAATGCGCTGCAACAGCGGCCGGAACTGCAGGATGTGGCCAGCGACCTTCAAGACAAGGGGCTGCAGGTGTACCTGGTGATCGACCGTGACATGGCCAGCCGCCTGGGCATCGATGTGTCGCAAATCACCAACGCCCTGTATGACGCCTTCGGCCAGCGGCAGATCTCGACCATCTATACCCAGGCCAGCCAGTACCGGGTGGTGCTGCAGTCGCGCGATGCAGCAAGCATCGGCCCACAGGCGCTGGAGTCGATCCACGTCAAGGCCAGTGACGGTGGTCAGGTACGCCTGTCGGCACTGGCGCGCATCGAGCAGCGCCAGGCGCAGCTGGCGATTTCACACATCGGCCAGTTCCCCGCGGTGATGATGTCGTTCAACCTGGCGCATGGTGCGTCGCTGGGCGAAGCGGTCAAGGTGATCGAGCAGGTCCAGCAGGAAATCGGCATGCCCATCGGCGTGCAGACCCGCTTCCAGGGCGCTGCCGAGGCCTTCCAGGCGTCCCTGTCGAGCACCTTGCTGCTGATCCTTGCCGCCGTGGTGACCATGTACATCGTGCTCGGCGTGCTGTACGAGAGCTACATTCACCCGATCACCATCCTCTCGACCTTGCCGTCGGCGGCGGTCGGTGCCTTGCTGGCGTTGATCCTCAGCGGCAACGACCTGGGCATGATCGCCATCATTGGCATCATTCTGCTCATCGGCATCGTCAAGAAGAACGCGATCATGATGATCGACTTCGCCCTCGAGGCCGAGCGCAACCAAGGCATGAGCCCGCACGACGCGATCTACCAGGCGGCGCTGCTGCGCTTCCGGCCGATCCTGATGACCACCCTGGCTGCGCTGTTCGGCGCAGTACCGCTGATGCTGGCCACAGGTTCCGGTGCCGAGTTGCGCCAGCCGCTGGGGCTGGTCATGGTCGGCGGCTTGCTGGTAAGCCAGGTGCTGACCCTGTTCACAACGCCGGTCATCTACCTGTACTTCGACCGCTTGGCACGGCGCTGGCGCCCAGCCGCTGACACCACGCAGGCCGAGGCATGAACCTGTCCGGCCCTTTCATTCGCCGGCCTGTGGCGACCATGCTGCTGAGCCTGGCAATCATGCTGCTTGGTGGCGTCAGCTTCGGCCTGCTGCCGGTTTCGCCGTTGCCGCAGATGGACTTCCCGGTGATCGTGGTTCAAGCCAACCTGGCTGGCGCCAGCCCCGAGGTGATGGCCTCCACGGTAGCCACGCCGCTGGAACGCAAGCTTGGCAGTATCGCCGGTGTCACCACCCTGACCAGTAGCTCCAACCAGGGCTCGACCCGGGTAATCATCGGCTTCGAGCAAGGCCGGGACATCGACGGCGCCGCGCGCGAGGTGCAGGCGGCGATCAACGCCACCCGCAACCTGCTGCCCAGCGGCATGCGCAGCATGCCGACCTACAAGAAGCTCAACCCGTCGCAGGCGCCGATCATGGTGCTGTCGTTGACCTCTGATGTGCTGCAGAAAGGCCAGTTGTACGATCTGGCTGACACCATCCTGTCGCAGAGCCTGGCTCAGGTAAGTGGGGTAGGGGAAGTGCAGATCGGCGGCAGTTCGCTGCCGGCTGTGCGCATTTCCGTCGAGCCGCAACTGCTCAACCAGTACAGCCTGTCCCTGGACGAAGTGCGCACTGCGGTGGCCAACGCCAACCAGCGCCGGCCGATGGGTTTCGTCGAGGACAGCGAGCGCAACTGGCAGGTACGGGCCAACGACCAGCTGGAAAAAGCCAAGGATTACGAACCGATCGTGATCCGGCAGCAGAACGGTACGATACTGCGCCTGTCCGACGTGGCGACCATCACAGACAGCGTCGAGAACCGCTACAACAGCGGCTTTTTCAACGATCAGAGTGCCGTGCTGCTGGTGGTCAACCGTCAGATCGGCGCCAACATCATCGAGACCGTCGACCAGATCCACGCGCAGTTGCCGGCCCTGCAGTCGCTGCTGCCGGCCAGCGTGCAACTGAACGTGGCCATGGACCGTTCGCCGGTCATCAAGGCCACCCTCAAGGAAGCCGAGCACACACTGCTGATCGCCGTGGTGCTGGTGATCCTCGTGGTCTACCTGTTCCTCGGCAGCCTGCGCGCCTCGTTGATCCCCAGCCTGGCGGTACCGGTATCGCTGGTGGGGACCTTCGCGGTGATGTACCTGTGCGGTTTTTCGCTGAACAACCTGTCGCTGATGGCGTTGATCCTGGCCACAGGCCTGGTGGTGGACGATGCCATCGTGGTGCTGGAAAACATTTCGCGGCATATCGAGGACGGCCAGCCGCCGATGCGTGCGGCGTTCCTCGGCGCCAAGGAAGTCGGCTTCACCTTGCTGTCGATGAACGTCTCGCTGGTAGCGGTGTTCGTTTCGATCCTGTTCATGGGCGGCATCGTGCGCAACCTGTTCCAGGAGTTCTCGATTACCCTGGCGGCGGCGATCATCGTCTCGCTGGTGGTTTCGCTGACCCTCACCCCGATGCTCTGTGCCCGTTGGCTCAAGCCCCACCGCGCCGAACAGACGCGCCTGCAGCGCTGGAGCGACAATGTGCACAAGCGCATGGTCCAAGGTTACGATCGCAGCCTGAGTTGGGCCCTTCGCCACAAGCGCCTGACCTTGATCAGCCTGTTGGCGACCATCGGCCTGAACATCGTGCTGTATGTGGTCGTGCCGAAAACGCTGATCCCGCAGCAGGACACCGGCCAGCTGATGGGCTTCATCCGCGGTGACGACGGGCTGTCGTTCACCGTGATGCAGCCGAAGATGGAAATCTACCGCCGTGCCTTGCTGGCCGACCCGGCCGTGCAGAGTGTTGCCGGTTTCATTGGTGGCAACAGTGGTACCAACAACGCCATGGTGCTGGTGCGCCTGAAGCCGATCAGCGAGCGCAAGATCGATGCGCAGCAGGTCATCGAGCGTTTGCGCAAGGAAATGCCCAAGGTCCCTGGCGGACGGCTGTTCCTGATGGCTGACCAGGACCTGCAGCTGGGCGGCGGTGGCCGTGACCAGACCTCGTCGCAGTACCTGTACACCCTGCAGAGCGGCGATCTGGCAGCGTTGCGCCAGTGGTTCCCCAAGGTGGTCGCAGCCATGCGCGCGCTGCCCGAGCTGACCGCCATCGATGCTCGCGACGGCTCCGGTACCCAGCAGGTGACACTGGTAGTCGATCGCGACCAGGCCAAGCGCCTGGGTATCGACATGGACATGGTCACCACCGTTCTGAACAACGCTTACAGTCAACGGCAGATCTCGACCATCTACGACAGCCTCAACCAGTACCAGGTGGTGCTGGAAATCAACCCGAAATACGCCTGGGACCCAAGCAGCCTGGAGCAGGTGCAGGTGATCACCAGTGACGGGGCGCGTGTGCCCTTGTCGACCATCGCCCATTACGAGAACAGCCTGGCAAACGACCGGGTCAGCCATGAGGGCCAGTTCGCTGCCGAAGACATCGCCTTCGACGTTGCCGAAGGCTACAGCCCCGACCAGGCCATGGCGGCGGTGGAGCGGGCGGTGGCCAAGCTGGGCCTGCCCGAGGAGGTGATTGCCAAGCTGGGCGGCACGGCAGACGCCTTCGCCAAGACCCAGCAGGGCCAGCCGTTCATGATCCTTGGCGCGTTGGTGCTGGTGTATCTGGTACTGGGCATACTGTATGAAAGCTACATTCACCCGCTGACCATCCTTTCGACCTTGCCTTCGGCTGGCGTCGGTGCCTTGCTTGCGCTCTATGTCACCGGGGGCGAATTCAGCCTGATATCCCTGCTGGGCCTGTTCCTGCTGATTGGCGTGGTGAAGAAGAACGCCATCCTGATGATCGACCTGGCGCTGCAACTGGAGCGCCATCAGGGGCTGACACCGGAAGAGTCGATCCGCCGTGCCTGCCTGCTGCGCCTGCGGCCGATCCTGATGACCACGCTGGCGGCCATGCTCGGCGCCTTGCCACTGCTGCTCAGCCGCGCCGAGGGTGCGGAAATGCGCCAACCGCTGGGCCTGACCATCATTGGCGGCCTGGTCTTCAGCCAAGTCCTGACCCTGTATACGACGCCGGTGGTGTACCTGTACCTCGACCGCCTGCGCCACCGATTCAACCATTGGCGCGGCGTGCGCACCGATGCTGCTCTGGATACCCCGCTATGAATTTTGCCCAGTCCCCACTCCACCGCGCCCTGCAACTGCTGACCCGCGGGCGTGGCTCACGCCTGGTCGGTGCCGGTCTGTGTGCGGCGCTGCTAAGCGCCTGTACCCTGAGCCCGGACTACCATCGCCCGGAGCTGAGCACACCGGCGCAGTTCAAACAGGCCGAGGGCTGGACCCAGGCCAATCCGTCCGATGCCATCGCCCGTGGCGCCTGGTGGGAAATCTATGGTGACGCGGGGCTCAACGCTCTGGTCGAGGAGCTCAACCGCAGCAACCAGAGTGTGGCGCAGGCCGAAGCCCAGTACCGCCAGGCCCAAGCGCTGGTGCGCAGCAGCCGTGCGTCGTTGTTCCCAAGCCTGGACCTGACCACCAGCAAGAACCGCTCGGCCCAGGGCACAGGCAGTTCGAGCTCCAGCCTTTCCAACAACAGCAGCGGTATTCGCAACACTTACAACGCGCAGCTTGGGGTGAGCTGGGAAATCGACCTGTGGGGCAAGTTGCGCGAGACCATGAACGCCAACGAGGCCAGTGCTCAAGCGAGCTTCGCCGACCTCGCCGCGATCCGCCTCAGCCAGCAGTCTGAGCTGGTGCAGAATTACCTGCAGTTGCGCGTAATCGATGAGCAGAAGCGCCTGCTGGAAGCCACCGTCGCGACGTATGAACGTTCGTTGCGCATGACCGAGAACCAGTACCGTGCAGGCGTCTCCGGCCCCGACGCAGTGGCCCAGGCACGTACCCAGCTCAAGACTACCCAAGCCGACCTGATAGATCTGGTCTGGCAGCGTGCGCAGTTCGAAAACGCCATTGCCGTGCTACTGGGCAAGGCACCCGCCGAGTTTGCCCTCGCCGACAGCAAAAGCATCCCGGCCTTGCCGCAGATTCCGGTAAGCCTACCGTCGCAACTGCTGGAGCGCCGCCCGGACATCGCTTCGGCCGAGCGCAACGTGATGGCGGCCAACGCCAACATCGGCGTGGCACGGGCCGCCTATTTCCCTGACTTGAGCCTGAGCATGAGCGGTGGTTATTCCAGCAGTACCTTCAATGACTGGATTCAGTTGCCCAATCGTTACTGGTCGGTAGGGCCGCAACTGGCGCTGACACTCTTCGATGCCGGCAAACGCAGCGCCGAGGTTGACCGCACTGTCGCGGTATACGACCAGACCGTGGCGCAGTACCGCCAGACCGTGCTCGACGGCTTCAAGGAGGTCGAGAATTACCTGGTGCAACTCAAGGTTTACGGCGAAGAGGCGCTCGTGCGCCAGGAAGCTCTGGATGCCGCGCGTGAGTCGTTGCGCCTGACCGACAACCAGTACAGGGCCGGGCTGATCGGCTATCTGGACGTGGTCAATGTACAGACCACGGCGCTGAGCAATGAGCGCAGTGTGTTGAACCTGTTACAGGGGCGTCTGGTGGCCAGTGTGCAGCTGATCGCTGCGTTGGGCGGCGGCTGGGATGCCGGGCAAGCGTTTGCCAGTCAGGAGTGAAGGCGCGGTCTAGTGTGGAAAAAATGCCCGCTCAGGCATGAGCCAACACCTTTTTTCACCTGCCCTTCAGGCGCGACAAAAGCCGACCAATGGCAATTTGATGTCAGTGGTTCGCCGGGGGGCTCTATCGCGGGGCTGGTGGACTCTCGCAGATAATTACAGATCCATTTGAGCGCTCAGAAATCCCGTGCGTTTCGCCAAAGCTTGAGTACAATCGTCGGCTTTTTCGGGCCCCTGTCCCGTCGCTGGAACTCTCAATGCTGACCGGTAGTTACTCTGCTTCGCTGGTGCTGATTTCACTGTGCGTGGCCATCCTAGCCTCCTATACCGCCCTCGACCTGACCGGCCGCATCGCTAGCGCCCAGGGCAGGGCGGTGCACCTGTGGATGGGCGGTGGGGCGCTGGCGATGGGTACTGGCGTCTGGTCGATGCACTTCATCGGCATGCTCGCCTTCAGCCTGCCGGTCGAACTGGGCTATGACATTGGCCTGACCGCCTTCTCATTGCTGATCGCCGTGCTGTCTTCGGGGTTTGCCCTATGGCTGGTTAGCCAACCGAGCCTGCCGTGGCTGCAACTGGTGTTTGGCGCGCTCTTCATGGGTGCTGGCATCAGTTGCATGCATTACACCGGCATGGCGGCGTTGCGTATGCTGCCGGGCATTGACTACGACCCAACGCTGTTCGGTGCCTCGTTGGCGATCGCGGTGGGCGCTTCGGCGGCAGCGTTGTGGATAGCCTTCCGGCTGCGTCAGCATACCCCTTACGTTCGCCAGATCCGCGGACTGGCGGCTGTGCTGATGGGCGTCGCCATCGTCGGCATGCACTACACCGGCATGGCCGCAGCCAACTTCCCCCAAGGCAGTTTCTGCGGCGCGCTGGCAGGCGGGTTGCAAGGTGATGGGCTGGTCTATCTGGTTCTGATCACTACCCTGGCGGTGCTCGCAGTGGCCTTGCTGACCTCGGTGCTCGATGCTCGCCTGGAGGCACGCACTGCGGAGCTTGCGCGTTCGCTGACCCTCGCCAACCAGGAACTCACCCAGCTGGCGCTGCATGACACGCTGACCGGCCTGCCCAACCGCACGCTGCTTTCTGACCGTATCGAGCAGGCGATCGGCAAGGTGGCGGAGCAGGGCGGCTGTTTTGCGCTGATGTTCATCGACCTGGACGGCTTCAAACCGGTCAATGATGCGTTTGGTCACCATGTGGGCGACCTGCTGCTCAAGGCAGTGGCAACACGCTTGCGCGGCCACTTGCACAGCCAGGACACATTGGCGCGCATTGGCGGTGATGAGTTTGTGTTGCTGGTGGAACTGCAGGAGCCCGCGGATGCCATGGATGTGGCAGCCAAACAGGTCAACCTGGTGTCGCGGGCGTTCCGCGTGGCCGAGCATGACCTGCAATTGACGGCGAGCCTGGGCATTGTCCTGTACCCGGGTAATGGCCAAGACCAGCTGGAGTTGCTGCGCAACGCGGATGCTGCCATGTATCACGCCAAGAGCGCCGGCAAGAATGGCTACAGTTTCTTCGATGCTTCCATGAACAGCAACGCCCGCCAGCAGCTGCAGCTGCTGCAGGACCTGCGCATGGCCCTGGAGCAACGCCAGTTCCGCCTGCATTACCAGCCCAAGTTCGCCGCGCAGGCTTGCCAGCCGATCGGCGCCGAGGCCTTGTTGCGCTGGCAGCATCCGCAGCACGGGCTGCTGCTGCCGGACCGCTTCATTGGCCTGGCGGAAAAAACCGGCCTGATCATCCCGATTGGCGAATGGGTGCTGGACGAGGCCTGCCGGCAGATGCGCCAGTGGCTTGATCAGGGGTATGAAAACTGGCGCATGGCGGTCAACTTGTCCGCGATCCAGTTCTGCCATGCCGGCCTGGTTGACAGCGTTGCCCGCGCCCTGCGCGAGAACGGTTTGCCGGCCAACCGCCTGACGCTGGAAATCACCGAAACGACGGCAATGCACGATGCCGATGCCAGCCTGGCAGTCTTGCAGCGCCTGTCCGATATGGGCGTGGACCTGTCCATCGATGACTTTGGCACCGGCTACTCGAGCCTGATGTACCTCAAGCGCTTACCCGCCAATGAGCTGAAGATCGACCGAGGTTTCGTCCGTGACCTGGAGCAGGACAGCGACGATGCAGCCATTGTTTCGGCCATCGTTGCATTGGGCCAGGCGTTGGGCTTGCGTATTGTTGCCGAGGGCGTGGAGACCGGCGGGCAGCAGGATTTCCTGACCCGTCTGGGCTGTGATTCGCTACAGGGTTACCTGCTGGGCCAGCCGGTACCGGCCGAGCAGTTCATGGGGACATTGCAGGTATTGCGCAAAAGCCCCGAGGCGGTCGCCTAGCTGGCGTCACGCAGGGCGAGAACCGGTAAGAAAGCATCCATTTCAGCTTCTACCGCCTCAATGATACGTTCGACATCGGCTGCCGCCATTATCGCAGTGCAGGGGATGCCAGCGATCGCCAGCAAGGTTTCGCCCGTGGCACGGTCGAACAGGCGGGCGATCATGCTGCGTGGCGCATCCATGGTGGCCTCGAAGCCCAGCGGGTGGAAGTGCCAGCGCATCACCTGGCAGGCGTTGGGGAACGTCATCTTGTTCATGCCAGCCTCCTTGTCCGTACCCGGACGCGGTGAACGGGGCGCCGCGAGCGCGGCCGTCGGGAAACTAAAGATAGCATCCGTCAGGCTGGTGTTCTGCCGAAAAAACGATAAATGCACCTACGCTTGACCCCGGTCACAAACATGGCTCCTTCGCCGTTTGGCGGCAAATGGCCAAGCAAACGTTTTCGTTGGCGGGTGTTGCCAGAGCTGCAGAAGGGTTCTGCTATTTTTAACCTCATTCGGCGCACAGCGTTTTCAGACCAGTGGTGCGAGTTGGGCAGACAGGGAGACAGTCATGCGCTATTCCACGCTCACCCAACGCATTGCCGGTGATGGCGCTGCTGCCTGGGATATCCACTACCAGGCACAGGCCCTGCGTCGCGAAGGGCGCGAAATCTTCCTGCTGTCGGTGGGCGATCCTGACTTCGATACGCCAACGGCCGTTGTCGAAGCTGCGGTCTTCAGCCTTCGCCGCGGCGACACCCACTACAGTGATGTGCGTGGCAACCTTGCGCTGCGCCAGGCGATTGCACGCCGTGGTGGCCCTGAGGTCAGTGTCGAGCAGGTGATGGTGCTCGCTGGCGCACAGTGTGCGTTGTATGCGGTCTGCCAATGCCTGTTTGGAGCGGGGGACGAAGTGATCGTCGCCGAGCCCATGTATGTCACTTACCACGCTGTATTCGGCGCTTGCGGGGCGCAACCGGTACAGGTGGCGGTAAGCCCGGAGCAGGGCTTTCGGCTCGACCCGCAAGCCGTGGCGCAAGCAATAACCCCGCGTACCCGAGGGCTGCTGCTGAACACACCGCACAATCCGACCGGCAGCGCCATCTCCCCTGAGGACATGGTGCAACTCGCGCAGCTTTGTCGCGACCATGATCTTTGGCTGGTGTGCGACCAGGTCTACAGTGGCCTGCTGTACGACGGCCAAGCGGTTGCCCCGGCGCAAATGCCCGGCATGCGCGAGCGTTGCGTGATCATCGACAGTGTGTCCAAGTCGCATGCGATGAGCGGCTGGCGCGTGGGGTGGGTGGTCGGCCCCCCGGCGCTGATCGCGCACTTGGCCAATCTGGCAATGGCCATGCTGTTTGGCTTGCCGGAGTTTGTCATGCAGGGGGCCTGCGTAGCGCTGGAGCAGAACCTGCTTGCGGTACAACAGATGCGCGAGGCCTATCGTCAGCGGCGTGATCTGGTGTGCAGGGCCCTGCGCGATTGCCCCGGGGTGCGCCCTCACCGGCCGGCGGGCGGCATGTTCGTGATGCTTGATATCCGCGAAACCGGGCTGAGCGCCCAGGCTTTCGCCCAGCGGCTGTTGATTGAGGAGGGCGTTTCACTGCTGCCGGGCGATGCATTCGGGCCCAGCGCAACGGGACATGTGCGCATGGGGCTGGTGCTTGCGGTCGAACAGTTGGAAGAAGTGTGCTGCCGCATCGCTGCCTGCGCCAGGCGTGTACTGGCCGAGCAGGCCGCCAGGGATATCGAAGGTGAAGCCGAGGATTGCCGAGTTGGACACGAGGCCTACCAGTGATAGCCTATGTGCCCCCATTTCAGCTCATGTCAGTGGCCAAGATCCCTGATCTTCAAGGCAATGACGCAGGCCGCTTTACGCCTGGAGGGCCCGATGGCGCTCCGGGCTTCGCTACAGGATTCACGTTTTGTCCGACCTTTCGCAAAATCCGCTGCTGCAGTACCTCGCCAGGCTGGCGCCTTCCAGCCAGCAAACCATGCGCTACATCTTGCAGGACGCTGCCGACCGGCTGGGTTTCATTGATTGCAACCTCGCCGATGTGCCATGGCACAAGCTTGAGCCGGGACATGTGATCGGCCTGGTTGCAGCACTGCGCACCGATGGCTATGCGCCCAACAGTTCGTCGCTTTATGTCAACGCAATACGCGGCGTGATGAATGAAGCCTGGCGCCAGGGCCTGATCGATCATGAGCAGTTGCTGCGTATTCGTGAGGTCAAGCCGGCAACCGGCAGCCGCCTGCCGCCAGGGCGCAACCTGCGCCGTAGCCTGATTCGCGAATTGATGGATGTGTGCACCGCCGACCCGCGCCCGCAGGGTGTTCGTGATGCGGCGATCATCGCGCTGCTGTATGGCACCGGCATGCGCAAATCGGAGTCGGTGGACATCGACCTGGAGCAAGTCGACTTCCAGGCGCGCAGCCTGCAGGTGCTGGGCAAAGGCAACCGGCAACTGATCAAGTATGCCCCGCCCTGGGCCTTCGAAAAACTGCAGGCCTGGCTTGAACTGCGACGGCAGTCGCTGCCAGAGGGCGCCTCGGACGACCCCTTCCTGTTCAACCGCATCCGCCGTGGCAACCACATTACCCGTGCGCGCATCACCAAGCATGCGATCTACTACATCGCCCGTCAGCGCGGGGCGCAGGTGGGGGTGAAGATCATGCCGCATGATTTTCGCCGGGCGTTCATCACCCGGGTGATCGAAGAGCACGACCTGTCGATCGCGCAGAAGCTGGCGCATCACGCCAACATCCAGACCACTGCCAGCTACGATCGGCGCGATGACAATGAGCGGCGGCGGGCGGTGGACCGGTTCGACTATTGAGCGAGCGGGCTCACCCATCAGGCCAGCACCGTATCAGATGGCACCAGCCTCGCCGTTGATCGTCGGCAAGCCGGCCGTCAACGCGGTCGGTGACGGCTAGTGGATACTCGACGCCAGCTCGAAGATCGGCATGTACATCAGAATGACGATCACTCCGATCAGCAACCCGATGAAGGTCATCAGCAGCGGTTCAAACAGCTTCACGAACCACTCTACCCAGCGCCCTATTTCCTGGTCATGAAAGTCTGCGCAGCGTTCAAGCATCTCGCCCAGGTTCCCCGATTGCTCACCCGCCCGCAGCAAGCGCAGCGACACGGGTGTCACCAACTGCCCGGCTTCCAGCGCTTGCGACAACGGTAGGCCTTCACCCACCCCGCGACTGGCCTGCTCCAGGCCTTGTGCCGCAGCGCTTCCCAGCAGCCCGCGGGCCATGCCCATGGCCGTCAGGATGGGTATGCCGCCTTGCAGCAGAATGCCCAGCGAGCGGTAGAAACGCGCCAGCTCATACATCATCAGGCGCTGATGCAAGGCTGGCATTCGCCGTATCTGGCGCGACACCCAACGCCGCAGAACGGGGTTACGCCGCAGCAGCACCAAGGCGCCGATGCCGCCTGCCGTTGCCAGGGCCAGGGGCAACTGTTGAGCATGCAGGAACAGGCCGATCTGCATCAGCATGCGCGAAAGCCAGGGCAGTTCGCTGCCCATGCCCTCGAACACCAGGCTGAAGCGTGGCACCACGTAGCCGAGCAGGAACAGCACGACGCCACCGCCCACCAGTAGCAGTAGCAGCGGGTAGACCGAAGCCCCCACCAGTTTTTGCCGGACCAGATCCAAGCGCTGCCGGTATCCGATATAGCGGTGCAGGGCGTCGCCAAGCGCCCCGGTACGCTCGCTGGACTGCACCAGGGCCACGTATAGCGGCGGGAATATCCGCGGCTGCTGGGCCAGGGCCTGGGACAGCGAGCGGCCTTCGTACAACTGGCCAACCAGCGCCGCCAGCACTTTACGGGTTGCCGCGGTCGGGGCTTTTTCCGCAAGGCTTTCCAGCGCATCGATCAAGGGTAGGCCGGCGTGCAGCAGCGTGGTCAGTTCCTGACTGAAGAGCAACAGGTCAAAGGCGACCTGGCGTCGCCAGGGCACACCGACCAGAGTGCCGCCTTGGCTGCGTACGCTGACGACACGCAGGCCCTGGTCTTCCACTTTGCGCCGAGCCTGTTCGGCATCCTCGGCATCGATGTGCAATTGAACCACGCCCTCTCTACCCAGGGCCTTGAGGCTGTAGCGCATGGCCTTGCTCCTCATTGCCAACTGGTAATTTCGGCGTTTTCACCATCGCCACCGGGCTGGCCGTCCTTGCCCATGGACAGCAAGTCGTACTCGCCGCCGTTTTCACCTGGCTGGCGGTAGATGTAGGCACGGCCCCACGGGTCCTGTGGAATTGCTTTCTGCAGGTAAGGGCCTGACCAGCGGGCTTCGCCACTGGGGGCGGCAACCAGTGCCTGCAAGCCCTGCTCACTGTTGGGGTAGTGGCCGACTTCCAGGCGATAAAGGTCCAAGGCCTTGCCCAGCCCTTCGATCTGCGCCCGTGCCACCTTGGCCTCGGAACGGCCCAGCTGGCTGAAGTACTTGGGGGCGACGATACCGGCCAACAAGCCGAGCACCACCAGGACCACCAGAAGTTCGAGCAGGGTGAAGCCACATTGGCGATTGGGTTTGCGCTGCATGGTGAAGCCCTCCTGCATGGGGACATGCCTTTTCAGGTTTTCATCTGCCATGCAACAGCCGTGCACGTCTGCCTCGGGGCCTTGCGCCATGCGCCATGGCAAGCGGCACAGTGCTTGCGTCGTAGCAGAAAAGCCCGGGTTTTCCGGGGTATTTCCCCCATATCGGGGGGCACGGCGGGGAGGCGACCGACATGCGTGGAATTATCCTGGGACTGATCTGGCTGGCTGGGGCTACCGCCCAGGCTGATGTGTACATTGCCATCGATGACAAGGGCGGTTACGTGCTGACCAACGTCCACCGGCCCGGGCGCAACTATGAACGGGTCATTCGCGAACCGGTTGCGCAGGCTGGCCCGGCCAATGCGCAATTGATCACCGGGCGGCCCTACGCCGACCTGGTGGCAGCAGCGGCGCGCATGCACAACGTGCCGCAGGCATTGCTGCATGCGCTGATCAAGGCAGAATCGGGGTACAACCCAAAGGCCCGCTCGGCCGCCGGGGCGCTTGGGCTGATGCAACTGATGCCGGGTACGGCGAAGGAGATGGGTGTTGAGGATGTGCTTGATCCGGAGGACAACGTGCAGGGCGGGGCTCGCTACCTCAAACGCATGCTGAACCTGTTCGACAACGACATCACCCTGGCCGTGGCCGCCTACAATGCCGGCCCGGATGCTGTGCGCCGACGTGGCGCGGTGCCGCCCTTCGCCGAAACCCGACGGTATGTGCCCAATGTGCTGCGCGAATACCGCAAGTTACAGGGGCTGGCAGCGGACTCGCCGTTGTGATGGGCACCTGATGGCAGGCAGCCTTGCATCGGCCTTGCGAAAATCAATGCCATGGGTTCCCCAACTCTGGGCTATAACCTTTCAAAGGTGCTCAGCAGTGGTAGCCGCCATGGACATCGCCTCCCGTTCCGACCCACTCGAGTCACCCGCCAGCCCTGACGCTGGCACGTCGCGCAAGCCGTTCAACCTCCTGCGTTGGTACGCCTGGGTCAGCCTGGCCATCATCCTGTCGGTGGCCGCCGGCCTGGGGTTGATATCCAGCCGTTTCATCATCGACGAAAGCGTCGAGCGTGACGCGCTGCTTACCGCGCAGTTCATCACCTCGATCGCCGACGCTGAAGTACGACATGTGGCGATCCCCAATGTGCGCACCATGGGCGAACTGCTGGACCCGCGTACGGACCTTGATCCTTTGCCAGGCGTTGACCCTGTGGCGCGGCGCAAGGCCCGCGGCGAATTCCTTGACCACATCGCGCACTTGCCAGACATGCTGCTGGCCAACATCTATGCCCCGGACCGCACAGTGATCTGGTCGAGCAATCCGGCGCTGACGGGCAAGCTGATTCAGGGCGATGACGACCTGGATCGGGCGTTCGAGCACAAAATGCGGGTCTCGGCCAGTTACCACGGCTTCGAAGAGGCCCGCTCCGAGCAGAAGTTCGTGACGCCACCTGAGCAGTTGTTCATCGAGAACTACATTCCGCTGTTCGACGCAGATGGCGAACACGTCGTAGCGATGGTGGAGATATACAAGGAACCCCATGACCTGATCGTGCGCATCGAACATGGCCTGGTCCTCATCTGGCTGGCCACCACGGTGGGTGCCGGGGTGGTCTACATCGGCCTGTACGGCATCATGCGCCGCGCCGCCCGGGTGATGGCGGTGCAACAGAAGCGGCTGATCAGCAATGAAACCTATGTGGCCCTTGGCGAGGTGTCCTCGGCCGTGGCGCACAGCTTGCGCAATCCGTTGGCCAGTATCCGCTCCAGCGCCGAACTGGCTCAGGTGTACGACGAAGGGCCGGCGCAGCGCAATATCAACGAGATCATCAGCCAGGTCGACCGCATGTCGCAGTGGATCCGCCAGTTGCTGCAGTCGCTGCGGCCACTGGATGACAAGACGATACCGGTCGACCTTCCCCAAGTCCTACAGGACAGCTTGCAGACCTTTGCCATAGCGCTGGCACGCAGTGGCGTGACCCTGGACCTGAAGCCGCTTCCGGCACTGCAGGTGATGGGACAGCCGGAATTGCTCGGGCAGATTTTCAACAGCCTGATCGCCAACGCTCTGGAGTCGATGGAGCAGGGTGGGCGGCTGCGTGTCGAGGTGGTGAAGCAGGACAGGCGCAGCGTCACCCTGCGCCTGACCGACACCGGAAAAGGCATGAATGAACAGCAGCAGCGCATGGCGTTCAAGCCCTTCTTTACAACCAAACAAGGTGGGCTGGGGGTGGGGTTGGTATTGGTCAGACGGATCATGGAGCGTTTCGGTGGGTCGGTTCGGTTGAGTAGCCGCGAAGGCCTTGGCACTCAGGTTTCGCTCAACTTTCGGCTTGCGCGAGCTTCGTAGAAATCTAGAAGTAGACGCTAAGATATTGTTCTAAAAGAACATTTTATTATTGGGTACAAATTCCCCAAAACTGGGGGATCTATTCTAGATTAAGGATTAGATTCTGTTTCTAACCGATTGATTATCTTCAAATTAGTTTCGAAATAAATCCGTGGCTGACTTTTTGCAGGAAGACATAGGCGATAAATGGCGGCTGCGGCCGGCGTGGCGAAGTGCTATCGGTTAGCTACGCACGGCAATGAGTGACAGCCTTCTGAACGGAATCCTTGCGCGGGAACCTCGCGATGCAGACGCTGGAAACCGATGTTCCCGACAAGCTCCTCGCCCAGCCCGGCAGTGGTCTGGCTACGCCCCTTCGCGAATTCAATCTGCTGCGCTGGTTTTCCGTGATCAGCTTGCTGATCATCACGTCGGTGGCAGGTGGTCTGGGCTATGTATCGACCCGCTTCGTGGTCCGCGATAGCGTGGAGCGAGACGCCATGCTCACCGCCCAATTCATCCAGGCCATGGCCCAGGCCGAAGTGCGCCATTCGCAATTGCCACCTGGCACCACCATGGGTGAGCTGCTCGATCCGCGCCTGGACCAGCAGCATCTGCAGGTGAGCCCGCGGCTGGCCATGGCGACTCGGGTCGAGTTCCTCGATCATGTCGAGCATCTTCCGGACACGCTGCTGGCCAATGTCTATGCCCGTGACCGCACCATCGTCTGGTCCACCAACCCCGATCTGGTTGGCAAGCGCATCGAGGCCGACGGCGACCTGGATCACGCCTTCCGCTCGCGCAAGGCGGTGTCCGCCAGCTACCACAAGGTCGAAGAGCACCGCGAGGAACAGAAGTTCGAGCGTGAGCCCAATTACCTGTTCATCGAAAACTACATTCCCCTGTTCGACAGCCAAGGTGAGCAGGTGCTGTCTATGGTCGAGATTTACAAAGAGCCACAGGACCTCATTCGACGCATTCAGCGCGGTTATGTGCTGATCTGGGCCTCGACCCTGGTGGGCGGGGCGCTGATCTACTTCGGCCTGTTCTGGATCGTGCGTCGCGCAGCGTCGATGCTGCACCAGCAACAGGATCGGCTGGTGGCGAGTGAAACCTATGTTGCCCTTGGTGAGATGTCCTCGGCGGTGGCCCACAGCCTGCGAAACCCATTGGCCAATATCCGCTCCAGCGCAGAGCTGGCACAGGAAATCGCCAATCCGCAGGCCCAGCAGAACATTGTCGACATCATTAGCCAGGTGGACCGCATGTCACGCTGGGTGCGCGAACTGCTGGTGTCACTGCGCCCGACCAGCGATATGCCCGAGGCTGTGGACCTGGTAGCCGCCATCAAGGATACCCGCCTGGCGTTTGCCCAGCAGATCGAGCGTAACGGCATCCGCTTTTCCTTCGACGGGCCCCAGACGCAGTGGGTAGCCAGCCAGCCTCTGCAGTTGACGCAGATCCTCAACAGCCTGTTTTCCAATGCCATCGAAGCCATGCCAATGGGTGGCGAGTTGCGTGCCATGGTCTGCATACAGGAAGGTCAGCGCGCTGCATTGCTGCTAAGTGACACAGGCAAGGGCATGACCAGGCAGCAGCAACGCATGGTCTTCAAACCGTTTTTCACCACCAAGCAGGGCGGCCTCGGTGTAGGCCTGGCGCTGGTTCAGCGCATCATGGAACGTTTTGGCGGCTCGGTCAGCCTGAGCAGCCGTGAAGAGGAAGGAACCCGCGTCAGCCTCACTTTCAATATCGCAGCGGGAGGGGAACATGGAGCACAGCATCCTGGTAGTCGAGGATGATGAAATCCTTGCCAACAACATTCGCACCTATTTGAACCTGAAGGGCTTTGAGGTGACGGTGTGTAACAGTGCGGAGCTTGCGCTTGAGCAGATCAAGCGGTTCCAGCCCGACGCGGTACTCACCGACAACTCGCTGCCCGGCATGAATGGGCATGACCTGCTGCGCACGCTGGTGGCGCAGATGCCGGAGCTCAAGGTAATCATGATGACCGGCTACGGTAACGTAGAGGATGCCGTACAAGCGATGAAAGAGGGGGCTTTCCATTACCTGACCAAGCCCGTGGTGCTGGCCGAGCTCAAACTGACACTGGAAAAGGCTTTGGCCACCGAGCGGATGGAGCGCACGCTGTCGTTCTACCAGGAGCGCGAGGCGCAGAAGTCCGGGCTGCAGGCGCTGATTGGCGACTCGCCGGTGATGCTCACCCTCAAGCACACGCTGCGCCAGGTGCTCGATGCTGAACGCCGCATGGCCAATGACGACCTGCCGCCGGTGCTGGTCGAAGGCGAGACGGGTACCGGCAAGGAACTGGTTGCGCGTGCCCTGCATTTCGATGGTTCGCGCAGCAAAGGCCCGTTCATCGAGTTCAACTGCGCCTCGATCCCGGCCAACCTGCTGGAGGCTGAGTTGTTTGGCCATGAGAAGGGGGCATTCACCGACGCCAAGGAACGTCGCGTGGGGTTGGTGGAGGCCGCGGACGGCGGCACCCTGTTCCTCGATGAGATCGGCGAAATGGACCTGGTGCTACAGGCCAAGCTGCTGAAACTGCTGGAGGATCGCAGTATCCGCCGCATAGGTGCGGTCAAGGAGCGCAAGGTTGACCTGCGGGTGATCAGCGCCACCAACTGCAATCTCGAACAGATGGTGCAGCAGGGCAAGTTTCGCCGGGACCTGTTCTTCCGGCTGCGCATCATCGCGCTGAAGGTACCGCGCTTGCACGCCCGCGGCCAGGACATCCTGCTGTTGGCGCGGCACTTCCTGGCCCATCACGGGCGTCGGTACGGTAAACCGAACCTGCGCTTCAGTACCGAGGCACAGAACTTGATGCTCAATTACAGCTGGCCTGGCAACGTGCGCGAGTTGCGCAACATGCTGGAGCAGACGGTGTTGCTGGCACCTAATGAAGTGGTGCAGGCGCACCAGTTGAATCTGTGCCTGACCCTGGTCGATGAACCCCTCACGCAGCCGATGGCCACGGTGTACGAGATGCCGCGGCATGAGCCTGAGCCTGGGACCAGTTTGCCGGACATGGAACGGGATTTGGTGTGCAGGACGCTGGACCGTACTGATTGGAACGTGACCAAGTCGGCGCGGATGCTGGGGCTATCGCGCGATATGCTGCGTTACAAGATAGAAAAGCTGGGGCTGACGCGGCCTGAAAAGCGCCAGTGGTGAGCGGTTCGAAGCGGCGTTCCTGCGTTGTCAATTGCGCCCTCTTCACGGGGCAAGCCCGGGAAGAGGGCGGTACCGCTCAGCGCTGACCGCCGTCCGATCCGTTACCACCTTGGCCACCCGCGCCCTCCGACCCACTGCCTTCCATCCCAGGCAAATCACGATTGTCATTCTGCCTGGCGGGCGGGCTTTCTGGGTCGCTGCCCTGTATTCGCGGGTCGGTATCCCGTGGCATGGGCTCCTCGATCGGGTTGAGGGTGCTGTCCACGCCCGGCTGGGGCGCCGGGTTGTGCGGATCATCCGGATGGGTCGGCCCGGTGCCGACCGCCAGGGCCAGGGGGGAGGCGAACAGGGCAGCGAGTAACAGGCTTGTGCGTATCATGGGCAGGCTCCTTTGCGAAGGTAGGGCACGTACTTGCGTTGGGCCCTACTCAAAACGCCAAGGTGCCATTACCCCGATAAGCGGTCACACCACCGTTGACAGCATCATGATGAAGATGATGCCGACCACCGACAGGATGGTCTCCATCATGCTCCAGGTCTTGAAGGTCTCGGCCACGGTCATGTTGAAGTACTGTTTGACCAGCCAGAAGCCGGCGTCGTTGACATGGGACAGAATGAGCGAGCCGGCGCCGGTGGCCAGCACCAGCAGCTCACGGTTGACGCCGGGCACCAGATCGATCACCGGGGCAACGATGCCTGCGCCGGTAATGGTGGCAACCGTCGCCGACCCCGTGGCGATGCGGATGACCGCAGCCACAAGCCAGGCCAGCATGATCGGTGAAATTTCTGCCTGTACCGCCATCTGGCCGATCACATTGCCGACCCCGGTATCGACCAGCATCTGTTTGAAACCGCCGCCTGCACCGACGATCAGCACGATGGCAGCCGTCGGCGCCAGGCTCTGGTCGAGCATCTTCATGATCTGTTGGCGGTTGAAGCCGCGCGCCGAGCCGAAGGTGTAGAAGGCCAGCAGCAGGGCAGCGAGCAGGGCGGTAATCGGGTGGCCGATCAGGTCCATCCACTGGCGAACGATGTGCTCGGCCGGTAGCACGACGTCAGCGAACGTCTTGAGCAACATCAGCACCACCGGCAGCAGCACGGTGACCAGGGTGACGGTAAAGCTCGGCAGGTTACCCTGATCGGACTCCTTGGCGATCTGGTCCATCAGTTCCTGTGACGGATTACCCGGGATATAGCGGGAAATGAAGTTACCGTACAGCGGGCCGGCGATGATGGCAGTGGGCAGTGCCACCAGCAGGCCATAGAAGATGGTCTTGCCGATGTCGGCATTGAAAATGCCGATCGCCAG
This sequence comes from Pseudomonas sp. BNK-15, assembly GCF_047456105.1. Taxonomy (NCBI): domain Bacteria; kingdom Pseudomonadati; phylum Pseudomonadota; class Gammaproteobacteria; order Pseudomonadales; family Pseudomonadaceae; genus Pseudomonas; species Pseudomonas sp. BNK-15. Next base: position 4,936,118 of record NZ_CP179898.1, on the reverse strand, counting down.
CAGTGGGCCCGGATGCGGAGGCACCAGGCCGTGCACCACCGAAAGGCCCGCCAGCAGGGGGATACCGATCTTGATCAGCGATACACCCGAGCGCCTGGCGACGATGAACACCAGCGGAATCAGCAGTACGAAGCCGATTTCGAAGAACAGCGGGATGCCGACCAGGAACGCGGCAAACATCATGGCCCAATGCACGTTCTTCTTGCCGAAGGCGCGAATGAGGGTTTGCGCGATCTGGTCGGCGCCACCGGAGTCGGCCATCAGCTTGCCGAGCATGGTCCCCAGGGCGAGGACGATCCCGACAAAGCCCAGTACCCCACCGAAACCATCCTGGAATGACTTCATGACCTTGGCCACCGGCATACCGGAAGTCAGGCCGAGGAAACCGGCGGCGATGGTCAGGGCGACGAAGGGGTGGACTTTGAAATGGGTGATCAGCAGGATCAGCCCGATGATGGTCACCAGGGCGTCGAGCAGCAGGAAGGTATCTGTAGCCAGTCCGAACATGGTTTTAAGGCCTCGGTCTTATCGTTGTTTTTTGGCGTTGCTTGAAATTGAACTATCGGCGCTTTCAGGCGTCGGGACAGCGCTGTCTTTGGTGAGCCGGAAAAACCGCCAGGTTCATGCGGTCCGCGCCAGGTTCCGCTCACCGCAGGGCTTTAGCCAGGCGTCTACCGTCTCGGCCAGCGTGTCTATCGGCTGCGTGGCATCAAGGGGCAGGGTCAGAGGCTCGCCATGCGGGGGCTCGAGGGCGGCGAACTGACTGTCGATCAGGCTCGCCGGCATGAAATGGCCGGGGCGGGCGAGGACGCGCTTCTCGGCTTCGGCAGGGGTGAGTTCGAGAAACACGAATGCCAGCTCCGGCATGGCCTGGCGCAAGGTATCGCGGTAACGGCGCTTGAGTGCGGAGCAGGTGAGGATCGGGCGTTCGCCCGCCTGCACCGTGGCTTGCAACTCTTGGCCCAAGCGCACTAGCCAACCGGCTCGGTCGTCGTCGTTCAACGGCGTGCCCGCGCTCATCTTGCGGATGTTTTCGGCAGGGTGAAACGCGTCGCCTTCGATCAGGCGGCCGCCGCTTCTGGCGGCTATGGCAGCGCCGATGCAGCTTTTGCCGCAACCGGCCACGCCCATCACCACGATGGCGGACAGGGGAGAATTCATCAGTACCTCCTGCGGGGTGGGATAGCGCTGTCTCGTCGCTGACGAAACGCGAACTCCCCGGTGTTGTTGATCTTGTCGTTACGCAGTATGGACGCTCGGCAGAAGGCGCGTAGTGGCCACCACCAAAGATTACATTGCTTGCGTCCTGAGACAGCGCTACCTTAGTGGCCGTTCCCCTCCCTTGGCAAGTAGTAAAATTACAACACTCATGTCCCGCTCAGGCTCCCGCACTACCGGTCGACCCACCCTGGCAGAAGTGGCCAGGCTCTCCGGGGTTTCCCCGATTACCGCTTCCCGCGCCTTGCGCGGTGTCAGCACCGTGGCTCCGGCACTGGTGGAAAAGGTGGTGGCCGCGGCAGCGAGCCTTGGCTATATCGCCAACCCCGCTGCCCGGGCGTTGGCTTCTGCACGCAGCCAGTCGGTGGTTGTGCTGATTCCGTCGTTGTCCAACCAGCTGTTCATCGACACTCTGGAGGCCATCCACGAAGTGATGCGCCCCCGCGGGCTCGAGGTGCTGATCGGTAACTATCACTACGATATCGACGAAGAAGAGAATCTGATCCGCAATTACCTGGCGTACCAACCGTGCGGCATATTGCTCACCGGTTTCGAGCGTAGTGAGGCTTCTCGGCAGATGCTGGTGGCCAGCGGCGTGCCCTGCGTCCACATGATGGAGCTGGGTGGCACGCCTGGCATGTTGTCGGTAGGGTTTTCCCAGCAGCAGGCTGGTCGGGCTGCTGCCAGGCACCTGCTCGAGCGAGGCCGGCGGCGCCTGGCGTTCATCGCCGCGCAACTTGACCCACGGGTGATGCAGCGTGCCGAAGGGTTCCGCCAGGCGCTGGCTGAAGCCGGCATGCACGCTACCGAACTGGAGGTCCTGTCGCCGCAACCCTCGTCCATTGCACTGGGCAGTGAACTGTTCAGCCAATTGTTGGCGCAGGCACCGGATGTGGATGGCATTTTTTTCTGCAACGACGACCTTGCCCAGGGTGCTGTGCTGCAGGCCTTGCGCCAAGGTATCGAAGTTCCAGGGAGAGTAGCCATGGTCGGGTTCAATGACCTGCCGGCTTCGGCGCATATGGTTCCCCGTCTGACCTCCATTCGCACACCGCGTGCCGCCGTTGGTCGGGGCGCGGCACAGGCGCTGCTGGCGTTGCTCGATGGCAAGCGAGTGGCTACCGAGCAGCAGGATCTGGGGTTTGAGCTGATGGTGCGAGAAAGTTCCTGAGCCCGCACGCATGGGGCGGGAATGGGCCGCACGAATACACTAATCACTAAGTGATAGCAGTTTGCTTGCACGCTGTCGGCGCCGATCTATGCTCAGAAAACCCTGCGCATAAAGGACCCCGGCGCCATGTTCGATTTCCATCGCAAGTCAGATTTGCTCGAGATTCAGCGCGCTCGCCAGGCTCTGGCAGAAACCCAGGCAAAACTCGCGGCGATCAGCCGCTCAATGGCGATGATCGAGTTTGGCCCTGACGGCACCATTCTCGATGCCAATGCGCAGTTCTGCCTGGCAATGGGCTATGGCGTCGATGAGTTGCGGGGCAAGCACCACCGATTGTTCTGCGACCCCGACTACAGCAAAAGTGCCGAATATCAGCAGTTGTGGCGCGAGTTGGGCGAGGGCAAGCCAATCAGCGGCACGTTCGAGCGTATCGACAAGGCCGGCCGTGAAGTCTGGCTGGAGGCCAGCTACATGCCGGTGCTCGATGAGCGTCAGCAGGTCATCAGTGTGATCAAGGTGGCTTCCGATATCAGTCAGCGGATCAAGGATGAGCACGAGAGCGAAAGCCTGCTCAAGGCCATCGGTCGCTCCATGGCGGTGGTCGAGTTCACGCCGCAGGGGCGGGTGATCAAGGCTAACGAGAATTTCCTGACTACCATGGGCTATCGCCTGGAAGAGGTAGTGGGCCGCCACCACGGCTTGTTTTGTCTGGCCCATGAGCGGGAGTCGTCTGCATACCGCGATTTCTGGGCTTCGCTGAACCGTGGCGAGTATCACTCCCATCGTTTCGAACGGGTCAACAAGCAAGGCCAGACGGTATACCTCGAGGCCTCATACAATCCGATCTTCGACAGCAAGGGCCGGCTATACAAGGTGGTCAAGTTCGCCAGCGACATCACCGCGCAGGTCAGTACGCAGCAAAGCGCCGCTGAAGCGGCCCATGCCAGTTCGGTACAGACTGATGCATGCGCACGGAAGGGCACCGAAGTGGTACAGCAAACCGTGCAAGTCATCGAGCAGATTTCCCAGGAGCTCAATGACGCGGCGCGCAGCATCGATGCCGTCAGCAAACAATCGGACGTGATCGGGCAGATTGTCCTGACCATTCGCGGCATCGCCGATCAGACCAACTTGCTGGCCTTGAATGCCGCGATCGAAGCGGCACGTGCTGGTGAACATGGGCGCGGTTTCGCTGTGGTCGCCGACGAGGTGCGCAGCCTGGCCGCACGCACCAGCAAGGCGACCCTGGAGATCGTCGATGTGGTACGGCAGAACCATGATCTTTCGCTCACGGCAGTGGCTAGCATGCAATCGAGCCTGACACGCACGGGGCGAGGTGTTGCCCTGGCTAACGAGGCAGGGACTGTGATCATGGAGATCCAGCAGGGGTCACGCCACGTGGTTGACGCGATCAGCCAGATCAATTCTACGTTGCAATTGCACTGAGGGCGTCGGAGAGTTCGCGCTGCAGGGTCTGCAGGCTGGTTTCCAGTTGCAGGCGCAGGGCGTCGGTGGGCACGCCCCGCGCCTGGGCCTGTTCGATGGCTTCGCAATCCGTGACCACGCCGCGCACCTTGAGCATCTTGGCGCCGCCCTTTATACGGTGGGCGACGGCGCGCACCGCATCGCCGTCTGGTGTACTGCCCAGGCCGCGTAGCGCCGCAAGGTCTTCGCTGGCGCTTTGCGAAAGCTGTTCAAGCAGGCGGCGGACAAGCTGTTCATCGTCCTGGGTCAGGTGGCGCAACTCGTCGAGGTTGAAGCCGCTGGCCTTTGGCTGCGGCGCAATAGGAGTGGCTTGGTTCTGCGGCAAATGGGCTTTGAGGGCGCTGAGGCCGACAGGTTTGAACAGGCAGTCGTCCATGCCACTGGCCAGGCAACGCTCATGTTCTTGGGCCTGGGCGTTGGCGGTGATCCCGATGATCGTACAGGCTGACCTGGCCAATTCATGCTCCTGCAGACGAATGCTGCGGGCCAGTTGGTGGCCGTCCATCACTGGCATGCTGCAGTCGGTGATGACCAGGTCAAACTCTTCAGCCTGCCAGAGGGCCAGCGCCGTTTGGCCATTTTCGGCCAACGTCACTCGATGGCCCAAAGTATTGAGCTGTTTCTCCAGCAACAGCAGGTTGGCCGGGTAATCATCCACCACCAGGATGTTCAGGGGCCCGCTTTCACTACCTTGGCTGGGTACAGCGTGCTCGGCAGGCAACGGGGCTTTGCAGGTCGGCAGCTGCAGCTCGACCGATACCTTGGTGCCTACACCTTCGACGCTCTGCAGGTTAAGGGTGCCGCCCATCAGTTTGGCAAGGGTGCGGCTTATCACCAGACCCAGCCCTGCGCCCTGTCGCGCCCGCGGGCCATCAGCCTGGGCAAAAGCGCTGAAGAGACGAGCCTGGTCTGTCAAACCAATGCCAATACCGGTGTCGCGCACGCTCAGCTGCACTTGCACGCTGTTGCCGGCGGTTATCGGCTCAAGTGCCAAGGTTGCGTGAACCTCGCCCCGATCGGTGAACTTGATTGCATTGCTCAGCAGGTTGGAGAGGATTTGCTTGATCCTCAGGGCGTCTGCCAACACCCAGACGGGCCCTTCGGGTAGTTCGCAGTGCAGGCGCAGGCCCTTGACTCGTGCATTGCCGTCGAAGACCCGCAGGGTGGTGCGGACCAGTTCGACCAGGTCGGTGGCTTCTGGCTGCAGGCTCATGTGGCCGGATTCGATGCGGGAAATATCGAGGATGTCGCCAATCAGCCCCAACAGGCCAATGGCCGAATCATGCGCGGTCTGCAGGACCTGAGTATCGCAACGGCCCTTACGGCTATCTTCCAGCGCCAGTTCGAGCAGGCCGATCACCGCATTCATGGGCGTGCGGATCTCGTGGCTCATGGTCGCCAAAAAGGTGCTTTTGGTATGGCTGGCCCGTTCAGCATCGTCCTTGGCCTGGCGCAGCTGTTCGAGCAGGCCGCGGCTCAGCGACAATTGTTCCTGCAAGGCGCGCTGCGCCTCGGTACGCTGGTTTATCAGTTTGCGCAGGTAGCTGTTCCAGAACACCACGCCGGCCAGCAACAGCGCAGAAAGCACCAGCACTTGCAATGCCAGTGTGCGGTAGTTGCGCCATGGGCTGTCGCTGACCACGGTGCTGATACGCCAGCGATTGATCAGTTGGTCGAGTTCTTCAGGAGGAATGCTCAACAGGGCTTTGTCGAGAATGGCCTGCAACTGCGGCTGGTCAGGGGCGACGGCGAATGCCGCGGTCGCCGGGTCATCACCGAGCACTGTGGCTATGCGTAGCTGGTCCTTGAAAACATGAGTGATGTAGTACTTCGCGTTGATATGACTGCTGTAGGCGACGTCAGCATTGCCATTGGCGACTGCTTCCATCAAACCTAGCGGATTGTTCACTTCTACCACTACCGCCTTGGGGTGCTGGCGTTGCACTTCTGCTCGCAGGGGTGAGCCCCGCAGCAGGGCGATACGTTTGCCCTCCAGCCCCCTGGACTGTGGCGGCCAGGGCGTCTGGCTGCGTGTGACCAGAACCCTCGGGCTGACGAGGTAGGGGCGGGTGTAGCGCAGTTGCGTCTGGCGCTTCGCACCATAACCCAGGGCCCCGATCATCTGCGCCTCGCCGCGTGCCACTTGTTCGATCATGGTCTGCACGGCGTTACGCTCGATGAGCTTGAATGTCAGCCCGGTGCGCAGGGTTATCTGCTTGAGCAGGTCGATGGTAATCCCGCTGGGCTGCTGCTGGGCATCGTTGAAGGTCAGCGGCGCAAGTGCGGCGTCGATCAGTACACTGACAGTAGGATTCTGGTCTATCCACGTCTGTTCTTCCGCGGTAAGTGCTGACAGATGGCGTTCGAGCAACAGGCTGGTGTTGCCACTTGTCCAACGGCGCAGGATGTTCAAACGCTCGCTTTCTGTGATCCTTGCCAGGGCCATGTCGATCAGGCGGCGCAGGCGCGGGTTGTCATTGGCCAGGGCGAAGGAAAAGGTGCCCGCTGGCCCACGGCAGAAATGGTCGATCTTCACCGTACCCTGGTAGCTTTTGCCAATAAGAAAATCGGTGCTGATAGCGTCGCCCAGATAGGCGTCCACCTCTCCCATTTCCACCGCTGCCAGCCCTGCCAGCGTTGAGCGATGAAGGCTCAACTGTGCTTTGGGGTAGAGCGAGCGGACCGTTTCGCTCGGCAGGTAGTGATCGACCATGCCCAGGCGCACGTCTGTGAGGTCTGTGTTGTTTTTCAGGGTGCGCCCTTCGCGGGTGACGATGACTGGCAAATCGTCTGCGTAGGGTTGGCTCAGGTTCAGCTGGGCATCGGCCGCTTCGAAACTGTTGGAGCTGCCCAGCAAATCGATTTTGCCGTCGCGCAAGGCTGCAATCGCCGCATGGCGGCTGGGAAAGCGCCTGACCTCTATCGGTATCTCCAGAAGTTCGGATATTAGCCCGGCATAGTCTGCGCTCAGGCCCTCATAGTCGCTCGGGCTGATGTTGATCTCGAACGGGGGATAATCGGGACGCGAGCTGCCCAGCAACAGAACTTTGCGCTGCTGCAACCATTGGCGGTCCTGGGCATCGAGTTGCAGTGGCGAAGCGGTGCTGACAGCACGTGCCAACAAGCGCCGCGTTTCGACATCTGCCGGTGCGGCGAGCGCGGAGCCAGCCATGCCAATGGCCAGCAACAGCGCAACCAGTACGCACTTCATGCCGATCACGCGCCTAATTGACGTTATTGCGTTTGGCCAGATCAACCATTTCTACCAATGATTCAGTCTTGAGCTTGTCCATGATGCGGCCACGGTAGGTGCTGATGGTCTTGGCGCTGAGGTTCATGCAATGGCCTATGTTCTTGTTGTTTTCACCACGGGCCAGACGCCGAAGCACTTCCATCTCCCGATTTGACAGGCTGCCCAGGCGCCCGTGCTCGCTGTCCAGAGTGTTGCTGTTCACCGACATCTGCGGGAAGGTCGAATACCCCTTGACCAAGGCTTTCATGGCAAAGACGACGGCATCGAGATCTTCATCTTTGGTTACAAATGCGCCTATACCGGCATCCAGGCAACGGCGGACGTACAACTCGGTGGCCTGTCCGGTCAATACCATGATCCTGGGGACCTGTTCGAGTTGCTGCAGGCGCTTGATGACTTCCATGCCGTCGAGGCCAGGAAGCCCGATATCCAGGATCACGACGTCGGGTCGCAGGTTGCGTGCTACCTGCGCCACTTCGCTACCGTTCTCGACTTCCCCCACAACTTTGAAGCGCTCGCGCTCAAGCAGCATGCGCAGCGCGAATCGAACGGTAGAGTGATCGTCAACGATCAGCACGGTTGTCATGAGGCTAACTCCTGTCGGAATGTGGTCCGTTTCCTAAGGCTAATCAGGAATACGTCTGCAAGGTCTTTCTGCAGCGCAGCACGATACGTCCATTCCGGTTCCTTGGTAATGGCGAGTATAGATCTGTTGAGTTAGGAGGACGACTTTGTTGAAAAGTCCTACAAAATCGTCTGAGTACAAGCATCGCCAGGGTATTTTTTCGCCGATGCTTGTGGCTGCAAGTTGTTCAAGCACAGCGGGCGTGGGGCTTGAGCACGCGCTCAGTGGCAGGTGGGTTGTTGCTCAAGGCCGTACCAACCCGGGTGGGGCGTGCGACCAATTGACCTGAGCAGTTGGGGCAGCGGCCATTGAAGTGGGTTTCAGCACAGCTTTTGCAGAATGTGCATTCGAACGAGCAGATCAGCGCGTCAGGGCTGTCGCCCGGCAGATCGCTATTGCAGCATTCGCAATTGGGGCGTAGTTCCAGCATGGGCGCGACTCCGGTCCGCGGGATGGAGCCTGGAGTCTGCTACGGTCTGTATCAGCTTGGCAATGTTCAACTGCCCCGGCGATAAAGGTGCGCATGCCCGGCGCGGTACAGGGCTGACTCGGCGAACGGAGCATCGCCCAGTACGTGCCCGACGAGAATCAGCGCGGTGCGACGAAAACCCTTCGCGGCTGCCTTCTCGACGATATCCTCGAGGGTGCCCCGTGCCCAGTCCTGATCGGGCCAAGTGGCGCGGTGAACAACGGCCACCGGGCAGTCTGCGCCGTAATGGGGGACAAGCTCATCGACGATTCGAGCCAGGTGTTTCACGCCGAGGTGGATCGCCAAGGTGCAACCATGACGCGCCAGGTCGCCCAGTTGCTCGCCTGCTGGCATGGGTGAGCTGTCCCCGTAGCGGGTTAGAATGACCGTCTGCGCCACCTCAGGCAGCGTCAGCTCGCAGCCCAGCAGCGCGGCACTGGCAGCGGTAGCGGTTACACCCGGAATGATCTGGTAATCGATACCCAGCTCGCGCAGATGGCGGATCTGCTCGCCGATTGCGCCGTACAAGCTGGGATCGCCACTGTGAACACGGGCGACATCCTGGCCTTTTTCATGGGCCGCGTGCATGGCCTCCACGATTTGCTCCAGGTGCAGTTCCGCGCTGTTTATCACGGTCTCGGCCTGGTGCCCGTCGAGCACTGCCGCGGGCACCAGGGAGCCGGCGTAGATGATCACTGGGCACTGACGGATCAGGCGTTGCCCTTTGACCGTGATCAATTCCGGGTCGCCGGGGCCGGCGCCGATGAAGTAGACCGTCATGGAAAATCCTTGCAGGTGAATGGGTGGGCCAATTATCCGCCGCAGGCAAGGGCCAGGGTAGCGGCGCCGAGCGTTTGCCGCGTCACCACAAGCGAGGCGTTGCCGCGTTCATGATGGGCCATTGCCAGGGCTGCGCTCTCCGCGACGCCCCAGCAACCGCTGTGGGCGAATGCCACCGCAGAGCGATGGCTCAGTTGTGGCTCGTAAGCCTGTAGTTGCGAGGCGTCGAACACCAGCAGGGGCAAATTGTGACGTTCGGCGAGTTGTCGCAGGCCAGGTTCGTCGGCTTTCGACGTGATGCTGGCGATGCCGCGCAACGCCGACAGCGTCAGCCCGTGGCCATGAAGTGCCTGGTGCAGCAGCTCGTCCAGGACCTCAACCGGGCAGCCCCGGCGGCAACCAAAGCCGGCGTAAAGCGCCGGCAGCGGGTGGTGGCTTGCCATCAAGCCTGGCTGGAACGGCGGTACAGCCAGGCGCTGAGTAGGCCCAGAGCCAGCCAGAAGGCAGCGTTGGTTGCCCACGAAGCGATCTTGAACTGTGTTTCCAGGGCTTCTGGGGCCAGGCTTTCATGGACTTCGGGTTGCGGAGCGCCGATCACATGCGGCACTACCAGCAATACTGCCCCGAGGGCCTTGAGCAGCCAATGACGAGCGAACACCAGCAATGCAAGCCCCAGCGCGGTGGTGGCGGCGGTGCCAATCCACCAGTTCTGGCGCTGGCCGAGGTCTGCGGCTGCGGTGCCTGGCAGCTCTGGCGGCAGGCCCAAGGTGGGTGCCAGGCAGAACACGGCGAACCCGGCCAAGCCCCATAATGCGCCGGTGGTGACGCGGTTGGGCTCACGCAGGCTGTACAGCGCGGCAAGGATCAGGGCGAAGCCGACGGCTACGACGAGGTTGCCACCGGTGGTGGCGAGGATGCGCTGCCAGCCGTCCTCCGGTGACCAGGCATCGGCACTGTGTTCGTGCGCCGCAGCATGTTCATGCCCAACGGTTGCCTGGATATCGTGGCTGTGGTGCTCGGTGGTGGGGGCTGCCGATTCATAGGTTTCCGCCTCAAGAATCAGCGGTGCGACCCAGAAGCTTTGCAGCAGGGTCAACAACAAGGCTGCGAGCAGCCCGCTGAACCCGGCGGTGCGGGCAATGCGCTTGATCATGGGGCGGTCTCAGTGGCAAGGGAACGCGGCGCTGTGGCGGGTGTCGTGGGCAGCGTTGTGCACGGCTTCGATGTGTGAGAAGCCGGCAAAGTAGATCAGGCACAGGCCCAACAGGCTGGCAGCGGCGGCGATGACCACGCGCTGGCTGAGGGTGACGGGGGTGGCGATACCGTGTTTGGCGCTGGTGACGGGCATGACGCGTTCCTCTGCTTTGTAGGGCATTGTGCCGATTGAGCAACAGGCAAGCGCGGCAACCCCGGGCTTGAATGGCCCAGGGAAATGCGACAGCGCCCGCCCACCGCGGGGTGTTCATGAACGCCAGGCCGGTCTCCGGGCTTGCGAGGAGGAGCAGGGCTCCTGGTAAAGCGTCACCTTCCCATGCCGTACGATGTGGCACAGTGGTCTAGACGCTTCGCTCGCTTACCGTTGCGGGGGCAGCACCGGGATTGTCCGGCCCTGATCGAGGGCCTGCGACGCACCGGTTTCCCGTTTCACCCCCAGAGGGGGCACCTGAACGCAAGGTGCAAGGAGAGCACGGGGCAGGGTTTGCGTCAATCGCAGGCCTTATCGCAGGTCATTGTTTGGTTGCCGTTGCCGTTGCCGTTGTTTTGCTTTTGCTTTTCAGAGCGCGATAGTTCAGACACCGCAGATTGCGACTTCAGGAGGCCGAGCGCAGGTCTTGCGGAGGGAGGTGACGGGCATGGATGCCCGTCAAGCGCTGCGGCCCATGGATGGGCCGTCAGCGCGGTCCTCCCGGGAGCAAGGCCGGAGCGAGGGAACCCCGGAGCGAAGCGTAGGGGCCGGATGATGGGAGCGGGCGGTTTTTGGTTCCTTTTTGCCAAGACAAAAAGGGACCCGCCGTAAGGGCGGAAAGGTGAGTGAGCGCCGCCACGGCCAATGGATATTCACGCCAGCCAAAAGCCAAAAGCTCATGCGAGGGCTTTGATTCATGCGGGCATATCCATTTGCTATGGCGGCGCTCACTCACCTTTCCGCCCTTACGGCGGGTCACTTTTTGGCAAACGCCCCAAAAAGTAACCAAAAAAGGCTGGCTCCTATCATCCGGCCCCTACGCTACGCTCCGGGGTTCCCTCGCTCCGGCCTTGCTCCCGGGAGGACCGCGCTGACGGCCCATCCATGGGCCGCAGCGCTTGACGGGCATCCATGCCCGTCACCTCCCTTCGCAAGACCTGCGCTCGGCCTCCTGAAGTCGCGATCTGTGGTGCCTGTACTTGCGCGCTAGAAAAGCAACAGCAACAGCAACAGCAAGAGCAACAGCAAGAGCTACAGCAACAGCAACAGCAAGAGCAACAGCAAGAGCTACAGCAACAGCAACAGCAACAGCAAGAGCAGGGTTAATTGGAGAGGGGCGTGGGTGGTGCACGCCAACAGTTGACCACCTGCCACCCCCCGCGTAGCCTTGCCGCTTCGAGGTTCTTCGGCCAGGCCGAAGCTAAGACGGGAACGCGGTACAAGCCGCGGCTGCCCCCGCAACTGTAAGCACCGGTAACGGATCGACACAGCCACTGCGCCCAAGCGCGGGAAGGCGTCATCCCGCCAGCCCCGTGATCGAAAGGGCCGCAACGGTGCAAGCCAGGAGACCTGCCTCGCAACGTTTTCGACTATCAACCGGGCGGGGTGATCCGGTGGCGAACGAGCCCGGCCGACCTGGCCGCGGCTTTCGTCCCGCATGCCCGCGCCATCCTGCCAAGGGCAACGCGACATGAAAACACTGGCCAAACTCCCCGTCACCATCGTCACCGGCTTTCTCGGCTCGGGCAAGACCACTTTGCTCCGGCACATGCTCGACAACGCCCAAGGCCGCCGCATCGCAGTCATCGTCAATGAGTTCGGCGAACTCGGCATCGATGGTGAAATCCTCAAGCAGTGCAGCATCGGCTGCACTGAAGAAGAGGCTAGCGGCCGCGTCTACGAACTGGCCAACGGCTGCCTCTGCTGCACCGTGCAAGAAGAATTTTTCCCGGTCATGCGTGAACTGGTGGCGCGCCGTGGCGACCTCGACCACATCCTCATCGAAACCAGCGGCCTCGCACTGCCAAAACCGCTCGTGCAAGCCTTCCAGTGGCCGGAAATCCGCAACGCCTGCACCGTCGACGCGGTTATCACCGTGGTCGACAGCCCAGCTGTCGCCGCCGGTACCTTCGCCGCCTACCCGGACCAGGTCGACGCCCAACGCAAGCTCGACCCCAACCTGGACCATGAGTCGCCGCTGCACGAATTGTTCGCCGATCAACTGGCCAGTGCCGATCTGGTGGTACTGAACAAAGCTGACCTGATCGACGCCGAAGGCCTGGCCAAAGTGCGCGCCGAAGTGGCCGAAGAATTGCCGCCTGCGGTCAAGGTGATCGAGGCCAGCAGCGGCCGCCTGCCGCTGAACGTGCTGCTGGGCGTCGGGGCAGAGTCCGAGGCGCACATCGATGGCCGCCGCACTCACCATGATTCGCATCACGACGGTGAAGGCCACGATGATCACGATCACGATGCCTTCGACTCCATCTCCATCGACCTGCCAGAGGCCGACGAAGCGCTGCTGCTCGATGCCCTGACCCAACTGGTGGTGGAGTTCGGCATCCTCCGCGCCAAGGGCTTCGCGGCCATTCCCGGTAAGCCGATGCGCCTGCTGGTGCAGGGTGTAGGCACCCGTTTCGACAAGCACTTCGACCGCGCCTGGCGTGCCGATGAGCCGCGCAGCACCCGCCTGGTGCTGATCGGCCAAGACCTTGATGCCGCGCATCTGCAAGCGCGTCTGCGCCAGGCACTGGGCGCCTGACCCATGCACCTGCTGCGGACCCAGCCCGGCGGCTTCGTGCCGGACGACAGCATCGCCGACCTCGGCCAGACACCCGCCGAGCTGGTGATCCTCTGCAGCGGCGACTCGCATTTGGCGTTGCTCGCCGAAACCGCCGAGCAACTGCCGGACGACTACCCCAGCCTGCGCCTGGCCAACCCCATGCAGGTGCAGAACCATGCCTCCGTCGACCTGTATGTCGACGAGGTGCTGCGCCACGCCAAGGTGATCCTGGTGTCGTTGCACGGTGGCGTCGGCTACTGGCGCTATGGGGTGGAACAACTGGTCGAACTGGCTTCACGCGGCGTGCAATTGATCCTGGTGCCCGGTGACGACCGCCCCGATCCGGAATTGACCGGGCTTGGCACCGTCACTGGAGAGCCAGCCGAGCGCCTTTGGCACTACCTGCGTCAGGGCGGCAAGGCCAACGCCGTCAATCTGTTCAAGTACCTGGCCAGCCAGTGGCTGGGCCGTGATTACAGCTGGGATGCACCGCAACCGTTGCCACGCACCTCGGTGTATCACCCGGGTACTCCCAATGCCACGCTCCAGGACTGGTACGCCCAGTGGCACCCGGAGCACCCGGTAGCGCCGCTACTGTTCTACCGCTCGCACCTGCAGGCAGCCAATACCGCGTTCATCGACGTGTTTTGCCAGCGCCTGCAGGCGGCCGGCCTCAATCCGCTGCCGATCGCCGTTGCCAGCCTCAAGGAAAGCGCCTGCCTGGAACAGGTCGAAAACTGGCTGGACGAAGCGGGCGCCGAGGTCCTGATCAATACCACGGGCTTTGCCATGTCCAGTCCGGAGCGTCCCAGCCTGCGGCCGTTTCGCCGGGACATACCGGTGCTGCAGGCCATCTGTGCACAAGACAACCAACCCGGTTGGGAAGCCAGCGAGCAAGGCCTGGGCGCTCGCGATCTGGCCATGCACATTGCCTTGCCCGAGCTGGACGGGCGCATCATTACCCGGCCGGTGAGCTTCAAGGACATGGCTTGGCGCAGCGAGCGCAGCCAGTCTGACGTGGTGTGCTATCGCGCCCATCCGGAGCGTATGGATTTTGTCGCCGAGCTGGCCAGGCGCTGGGTGGCGCTGGCGCGCCTGCCCAATGGGCAAAAGCGCATTGCGCTGGTGCTGGCCAACTACCCGACCCGGGACGGGCGCATCGGCAATGGTGTTGGGCTCGATACCCCTGCGGCGGCGCTTAACATTCTCAAGGCGCTGCAGGCTGAAGGCTACCCGCTGGGCGAATTGCCGGACAGCGGCACCCAACTGATTCACCAATTGCTCGGCGGCGTCACCAACGATCTCGATCACCTCGACCAGCGCCCCTGCGCCCAGAGCCTGAGCCTGGCAGATTATCAGGCCGCTTTCGAGCGCCTGCCCGAAGCCAACCGCAAGGCTGTGCTGGAACGCTGGGGGGCGCCCGAGCAGGACCCGATGTACCGCAGCGGCCGCCTGATGGTGGCCGGGCTGCGCTATGGCCTGACCTTCGTCGGCATCCAGCCGGCACGCGGTTACCAGGTCGACCCCAGTGCGGTGTACCACGACCCGGATCTGGTTCCGCCGCATGGCTACCTGGCATTCCATTTCTGGCTGCGCCACGCCTTTGCCGCCGATGCGGTCATCCATGTGGGCAAACATGGCAACCTGGAGTGGCTGCCCGGCAAAGGCGTCGGCCTGTCTGACCAGTGCTGGCCGGATGCGCTACTCGGCCCGCTGCCGAACATCTACCCGTTTATCGTCAACGACCCGGGCGAGGGAGCCCAGGCCAAGCGCCGCACGCAGGCAGTGATCATCGACCACCTGATGCCACCGTTGACCCGAGCCGAAACCTACGGCCCGTTGCGCGAGCTTGAACAGCTGGCTGATGAGTTCTATGAAGCGCAGATGCTCGACCCGCGCCGCGCCCGTGAACTGCAGCGCGACATCCTCGAGCTGGTCAAGGCCAACCACATCGACCGCGAGCTGCAACTGGAAGGGCAACTGGACGACGCCGCCGTGTGGCTGCCACGCCTGGATACCTACCTGTGCGATCTCAAGGAGTCCCAGATCCGTGATGGCCTGCACGTATTTGGCCAGTCTCCGCAAGCCCGCCTGCGGATCGACACCTTGCTGGCTTTGCTTCGGGTCGAGCGCGGTGATGGTCGGGGTGGTAACGCCAGTTTGTTGCGCACACTCGCCAAGGCTTTGGTGCTGGGCTTCGACCCATTGGACTGTGACCTGGGGCAAAACTGGGCGGAGCCGCGCCCGGCGCTACTGCAGGCCGTCAGCGAAGCACCGTGGCGTACCTTTGGCGACAGCCGGGAACGCCTTGAACTGCTGGCACTGCAGGTGATCGAGCAAGCTTTGGGCGGCGCTCTGCAATTGCCCGACGAGGCGCAATGGCAGCCGGTACGTCAGGTGGTGCAGGCCTTACAGGAGCAGGTTGCTCCAGACCTGGATGCCTGCGGGCCGGCCGAGATCAATGGCCTTCTCGCAGCATTGGCTGGGCGCTTCGTACCAGCCGGCCCCAGCGGGGCACCCAGCCGCGGTCGCCTGGATGTACTGCCCACGGGCCGCAACTTCTATACGGTGGATGTACGCAACCTGCCCACCACGACTGCCTGGCGCCTGGGTTTCGCCTCAGCGAACCTGGTCCTTGAACGCCATTTGCAGGACCACGGCGACCATCTGCGCCAGCTTGGCCTTTCGGTGTGGGGCACTGCAACCATGCGCACCGGCGGTGACGATATTGCCCAGGCCATGGCGCTGATGGGCGTGCGCCCGGTATGGGCTACCGGTAGCCAGCGTGTCGACGATTTCGAGATCCTGCCGTTGAGCCTGCTCGATCGCCCACGGGTGGATGTGACCCTGCGTGTCTCGGGCTTTTTCCGCGATGCCTTCGGCAACCTGATCCGCCTGTTCGATGCCGCGGTACAGGCGGTAGCGGCGCTGGACGAACCGGATGACCTCAACCCCCTGGCGGCGCGGGTGCGTGCCGAGCGAGCGGCGCTGCAGGCTGAAGGGGTGGAGGCCGAACAGGCTGCACGCCAGGCCGGTTGGCGGGTATTCGGCGCCAAGCCCGGCGCCTACGGGGCCGGGGTGCAGAATGCAATCGATGGCCGCCTGTGGCATAGCCGGGACGATCTGGCCGAGGTGTACCTCAACCATGGCGGCTACGCTTACGGTGGCAGTGACGAAGGCACCCCGGCGCGTGTTCAGTTCGCCAGGCGGCTGGGCCAGGTCCAGGCGGTGCTGCAGAACCAGGACAACCATGAGCACGACCTGCTCGATTCCAACGACTATTACCAGTTTCAAGGTGGCATGCTGGCGGCGTCCGAAACCTTGTCCGGTGCGGTGGTGGCCAGTTATCACGGCGACCACAGCCAGGTCGATCGGCCGCGTATCCGCACCCTCAAAGAGGAACTGAACAGGGTCATTCGCGCCCGAGCCCTCAACCCCAAATGGATCGACGGGGCCAAGCGGCACGGCTACAAGGGGGCCTTCGAACTGGCGGCGACGGTCGACAACCTGTTCGCTTTCGATGCCACCACACACCTGATCGATGACCATCATTATCAGTCGCTGGCCGATGCCTATGTGCTCGACCCGGCGACCCGCGACTTCATGCGTGAGCATAACCCCGAGGCTTTGCGAGACCTCACCGAGCGATTGCTGGAGGCCCAGCAGCGCGGGCTCTGGGAAGCGCCTGGTGAATACCGCGAAGCCCTTGAGGAGCAGTTGCTCGACGGCGAGGAACAAGCTTGAAATGAGTGAACCCGTGCAATTTCCCCTGGCGGCCGTGGTCGGTGCAGACGACCTGAAGCTGGCGCTGTGCCTGACCGCAATCGACCCGAAAATCGGCGGCGTGCTGATCGAGGGCCCGCGTGGCATGGCCAAAAGTACCTTGGCTCGCGGCTTGGCCGACCTGCTCGGTGAGGGGCCGTTCGTCACCCTGCCGCTGGGCGCCAGTGAGGAACGGCTGGTCGGCACGCTCGACCTCGATGCGGCACTGGGGCAGGGCAAGGCGCAATTTTCGCCAGGGGTGCTGGCCCAGGCTGATGGCGGCGTGCTGTACGTCGATGAGGTCAACCTGCTACCCGACACCTTGGTCGATCTTTTGCTCGATGTGGCTGCCAGCGGCACCAACCGTATAGAGCGTGACGGCATTTCCCACCGCCACAGTGCCCGTTTCGTTCTGATTGGCACCATGAACCCCGAAGAAGGCGAGTTGCGTCCGCAGTTGCTCGACCGCTTCGGTCTGAATGTGGTGCTCGATGGCTTGCCCGCGCCACAGGCGCGCCAGCAGATCATTCGTCGTCGCTTGGCATTCGACACCGACCCCCTGGCGTTCTGTGAACAGTGGGCCGCTGCTCAGGCACAGTTGCGCGAACGCTGTCATGCGGCGCGTCAGGGGCTGGCAGCGATAGCGCTGGACGATCAGGCCTTGGCCTGGATCACCGAGCGCTGTTTCGCCGCTGGGGTCGACGGCCTGCGTGCAGACCTGGTCTGGCTACGTGCCGCCCGCGCCCATTGTGCCTGGCGCGGTGGCGAGGCGATCGAGGAGCTTGATGTCGATGCGGTCGCGGAATTCGCATTGCGCCATCGACGCCGCGTACCGCCAGAGGTGGCACCACCTTCCAATCCCCCCGAGGCAGGCGGTCGCGATGGGCATAGCCAGGGCGGGCAGGGTGATTGGGGCGCGCTGCCTGCGCAGCCTGTGGCCAGCGGTGCCCGGCGTGAGGTGCCGAACTGGGCAAAAAAGCCCTGAGCATCCGCCCGCCAGGCACTAATGTGGCGGATGCCTTGCCCCGGGTCGGTAAGCTGAGCGGTGCCAGCCGTGGCCGCGTGCGTGCAGCGGGGAAGGGCCGCGTGGCCTGGCTGTCTACTTTGCTGAAAGGGCGACCACGCGTGCGCCAAGACCTTTGCTGGCAACAGCGCCAAGGCAGTGCTGCCCAGCTGTGGCTGGTGATCGTCGATGCTTCGGCCTCCACCCGCCGGCACAAGGCACTGGCACAGAGTAAAGGGCTGCTGGCAGAGTTGTTTGACCAGGCTTACCGCCAGCGTGCGCGACTAGCCTTGCTGACCGCCAGCGGCGGTGCACCGCAGTGGCAGCGTCATGGCCTGAAAGCCTCGGCGTCACTGCAACCCTGGTTGAACGCATTGGGTGCTGGCGGCGGTACGCCGCTGATCGCAGCCCTGGAGCAGGGCAGGCGCTGGCTGCAGGCAAGGCAAAAAGCCCACCCACAGGAGCAGCAGCGCTGCCTGGTATTCACCGATGGACGTCTGCAGCGCTCAAATGATCTGCAGCCGATGCCCTGTGCCACACTATTGGTGGACATGGAAATGGCGCCGGTTCGTCTGGGGCGGGCACAGCAACTTGCCATGCAATTGCAAGCACGCTATCAGCATATCGAGCAATTCAAGCTAAAAGAGTGATGCACTGCGCGAGGGTGGGGCGACACTTTGTCGCAGTTGTGCAAGTTGCCTGAGTGGTACTGGAAAGTTGCACAAGTGCGTGCCGAACACGCACTTGCACGCAAACTCTGATATTACTTCGGCATCGACCAGGGTTGCAGGGCATAGCCTTTCTGGCACAGTTCGGCACGCACTTCTTCGATCAGGCTGGCCCACTGGGCCGGGTCGGAATAGATGCGCGAAGACACTTGCTTGCTGCCGATACGGGTGCTGGTCCGGTCGATCACTGCCAGGCTCAGCTCACCAGTACCGTTGGGTGCATCCCAGGCGACGCACTGGAAGGGTTCGAAGGCGTGGTCGGCGATCAGCAGTGCTTCGTTGACACGGAGCGGGGCATTCATGGTTCGGTCTCTCTATGGTCCCAAACATCGAAATTCAAGTCCGCGTAACTGCTATCGCTTCAGGTTGTCGCGATACGCAGCGCGGGGTTATTTGTACTGATGCTCCAAGTTAGGGGTGAAGTCACACAGTGGTTGTAAATTTTTTTACGACGCACACATTTTTTGTTTCCTGCGCCGCCTGTGACGCCGTTTATTACGAAAAATTCCCGAATGCCCGAAAACCGTCAGAAATGGGCGGACAGACGGTAGTGGGCAGCGTCAAGTTCGTTGCTACTGTTAAATGGGCGCCGCAACTTACTGTTTTCTCGTAAAAAACCATAATCTGGCGCCAAGGAACGGTCATGCACGAAACCGCATCCCTTCGTCGCTTGCTCATCGTCGACCCCTGCGACGATTGCCACCGCCTGTTGCCAGGCCTTGAAAACGCCGGTTGGGATGTTCACAGCTGTAGCCTTGACCTGGCGCTGGAGCACCGTTGCGATATTGGCCTGCTGCGCTTGCAGGATTCGCATTTGCGACACCCGGATGCAGTCAAGGACATGATCAAGCGCAGCAACACCGAATGGATCGCGGTGCTCAACGCCGAACAACTGCGAATTCAGAATGTGGGTGACTTCGTTTGCGAGTGGTTCTTCGACTTCCATACCTTGCCGTTCGATGTGTCTCGGGTTCTGGTGACCTTGGGGCGCGCGTTTGGCATGGCCCGCTTGCGGGGCAAGGGCACCGTGCCGATCGATGGCCTCAAGGACGAGCTGCTCGGCGACAGCCGGCCGATTCTCGAATTGCGCAAACTGCTGGGCAAGCTGGCCCCAACCGAATCACCGGTGCTGATACGTGGGGAAAGCGGTACAGGCAAGGAACTGGTCGCTCGCACCCTGCATCGGCAGTCGCAGCGCTGCGAAATGCCGTTTATCGCCATCAATTGCGGTGCGATACCCGAGCACCTGATCCAGTCGGAGCTGTTCGGGCATGAGAAGGGCGCTTTTACTGGCGCCCACCAGCGCAAGGTCGGCCGTATCGAAGCAGCCCATGGCGGCACCTTGTTCCTCGACGAAATTGGCGACCTGCCGTTGGAACTACAGGCTAACCTGCTGCGGTTTTTGCAGGAAAAGCACATCGAGCGGGTAGGTGGAAGCCAGCCGATACCGGTCGATGTGCGGGTGCTGGCGGCGACGCACGTGGACCTGGAGCGTGCCATCGAACAAGGCCGCTTTCGCGAAGACCTGTACTACCGGCTCAATGTCTTGCAGGTAGTGACAGCACCTTTGCGAGACCGGCATGGTGACCTGTCGATGCTGGCCAACCATTTTTCCCATTTCTACAGCCTGGAAACAGGCCGCAGGCCGCGCACATTCAGTGACCACGCTTTGGCTGCAATGGGCCGCCATAATTGGCCGGGCAATGTGCGGGAGCTGGCCAACCGCGTGCGTCGGGGGCTGGTGCTGGCAGAAGGGCGACAGATCGAGGCTCAAGACCTTGGCCTGCATGTACTGGAACAGGAAGATCTGCCGTTGGGTACCCTGGAAGACTACAAGCATCGGGCAGAACGTCAGGCCTTGTGTGATGTGCTCAACAGGCACAGCAACAACCTGAGCTTTGCCGCAAAGGTGCTCGGAATATCACGGCCTACGTTCTATCGGCTATTGCACAAGCACCAGATTCGCTGAATTTTTTTGTAGCGGCGCCTACCTTGGGAGGCGCCTCCCACAGAGAGCCGATCAGCTCGACTGAGCGATATGCCCGTCCGAACCCTCTTCGGCCGTCTCCTCTTCGCCTGGCAGCGCCGTGATCACACTGAAATCGCTGACTTCGACTTCCCCTGCGCCATACCCCAGCAGGTGGAACGAAAACGCCTTGCGCTGCGTCGGGTTGTCGAAGCCGAACTCCATCTCCAGCGGCTCGGCGGCAGTCACACGAATTTCGTCAGGCAGCCCCAATGGCACATCCTGCTCCAGTTCCTTGGCCTTGAGTTGAATATAGGCGGCATGCTGTGGATCGAGTGCGCGTACCTTGACCCGTACTCGTGTGCGTGACCCCCCAGGCATCTCCAGGTACTGCGCGCCAATCAGGTTATCGGCCCAGTCATCGCGAATT
The DNA here is from genome assembly GCF_047456105.1 of Pseudomonas sp. BNK-15. NCBI lineage: Bacteria > Pseudomonadati > Pseudomonadota > Gammaproteobacteria > Pseudomonadales > Pseudomonadaceae > Pseudomonas > Pseudomonas sp. BNK-15. The sequence goes on along the minus strand of NZ_CP179898.1, from coordinate 4,915,263 downwards.
CGCGCTTGCAACTGGATGGGCGAGGGGCCGCCGAACTGATAGCGCAGGTTGAGCGGCGTCTGCAGCAAGGACTGATCCAGCACGCCGGCCAGCGCGCCGAGTTGAGCACCGAGTCGGCTGTCACCAGCGCCGAGGTACTTGGCCTTTTCGGCAATGAAGCCCTCGCTGGCATAGCGGCGGCAGCGCTGCTGGAAGTCACATTCGGTGAATACACCCCGGCCATCGTGGTAGCGCAACATGCCGTTGGTGTAGGAAATCATCTCGCGACCCGTATCGTAATCGCGGTAAAGCGAGCGGCCGCCCAAGGCGGCAGGTATTGGCAGGGCGAAATAATCGAGCAAGGACGTTGCCAGATCGATATGGCCATAGGTGCCATGTTTGATATGGGGTAGCTGCGCCTGCTCCGGGGCCAAGGTCAGGTTGAAGCCCCAAGAGGAGGCAAGGCGCACGCCGTCGATACCGTGGGACTCGTCGGAGGTTATTACGACCAGCGTATCTTTAAGCACGCCTTGGCGTTCGAGGTTGTCGAGAAATGCACCGATTGCGTCATCCAGATAAGCCACCGCAGCCTGCTTGGCTGTGTCATGCCGCTCCAGGTATTGAGCGGGCGCCGAGTATGGCTGGTGGGTACCCACGGTCAGCAGGGTAAGCATCCAGGGGCGGTCCTGTTGCCTGAGCTGGCCCACGTAGTCAAGCGCGCCCTCGAAGAACGCGCGGTCATCCTTGCCCCAGGGGAATTGCAGGTAGTTCTCGTTGCTGAACCATTCCAGGCCGTGCACCGAGTCGAAACCGATGTGCGGCATGATGCGGTCCTTGGCCATGAAGCGCAGGCCAGCGCCTTGCAGGTAATGCGTGGTGAAGCCGGCCTGGCGCAGCTGGGCTGGCAGGCAAGCCTGGTTGCGCTGATGCTGGGTGAGCAGTTCCATGCCCTTTGGGGTACCGTTGGCCAGCTTGTCGTAATCACCGCAAAGCATCGCATACAGGCCACGAATGGTCTGGTGGGTATGCAATACGTAGTCTGGCGTGTTCATGCCACGCTCTGCCCAGCGGCTGAGGTTGGGCATCAGGTTTTCATCAAAACGGCTGTGCAGGGCCTGACGGTTGGGCCGCACGTAGGCGCCGGGGATGCCTTCGAGGGTGATCACCAGCAGGTTGCGGGCACGCCCGCTTGGCAACTTCTGGCCGTTCAGGTCTGACTGGGTCAGGCCGGCAGTGGGAAGGGGGGTGATCGGTTGCGTTTGCCCGGCCCAGCTCAGTGCCTTGTGCTGCAGCGTACCGACGCCGACGGAAAGGAGCTGATGGGGAAGGTTGTACTGGCGCCACTGATCGGCGTCGGACGGCGCCAGATGCTGAGCGCCCCAGTGCAAACCAAACAACGTCAACGGTATGGCCAGCGCCTTGGGGTCCAGCGGTGCGTCAGGCGTTGTGCGGCTGCGCCAGGCAGAGCGCGCCCAAACCAGCAAGCCAGCGCCCATGACCCACGGCAGCCAGGCATGGGCAAGCCCGCCGTCGGTGGAGTTTTCCATGAACTGTGTATCGAACAGGTAACTCAGGTCGGCACTGGTAGGCAGCCGGCCCACTGCACTGACCAGCTCTGCCGAAGCGACCCACAATGCAGCCCACGCCAGCAGCACGGGCGTGGCCAGCCACCAGGGCCTGCGGTACAACAGCAGCACCAGCAGGCTGCCCAAGGCAAGGTCCGAAAGGTAGCCAAGCGGGTTGGACCAACCCAGCAGGGTGCGCGCAGCCAGGGGTATCACTATTACCAGGGTCGCAAGGGCTACGAGCCGGGTATGCGGATGGCCGTGCGGGTTTTTCACGAAAACTTTCCTTGATTGCCGTTAAAACGTCACAAATGTATGGGCAATCATAGCAGGGTGGGGTCATGAAAGCGGCTGACTTAAGGGTTGGTTACCAAAAGCCGGGCCCGCCGGGAGCCCGGTTACAGTGACGTCAGAAGTAGTAAGGGAACTTCAGGCTGAAGGAAAAGTCAGGGGCATCATCGGTCAGGCCGATGGCAAGGTTCGGGACGATGGTCAGGTTGTTGGAGGCCGCGAAGGTCATGCCGATGTTGAAGTTCGCCGCGTTGTAGTCGCTGTTGGTGATTGACTGCCAGTCACCACCGTCGGGTTTGATCTTGCTCTTGCTCGAGAACTGATCGGTGACCGAGAACGACATGCTCATTTTTTCGTTCAAGGCAAACGCAATACCGCCGCCGATCTGCCAAGAGTCGCCGAGTTTCACGTCACCAGGCACCTTGGTGTTGACCGTGGGGCTGATGTCGCTGAACGAGTCCTCCATGTTGTAGGTGTAGGACAGGCTGGCGAACAGCACGGCCGGGTCGAAGGTCTTGACCAGCGAGATGCCGGGCGTGATCGCCCAGACACCGTTGCCGGTCGGCAGGTCCTCAGGGACAGCCAGGTTGTCATTACCGGCGACCGGGATGAGTTTGATGCCATAGGGGTCGTCGCCGGTGGGCGCCTTGATGCGTAATGTGGCGACTGCGTCGGGCCAGTTCTCCGACTCATCCAGGAACTTGTAGGCCACGCCGACGTTGATATCACCGAGGGCGGGGTCGCGGGTAACGGTACCATCGGAGCTGACACCGGCAGCACCCCCCGCACCGCCGGAAGAGTAGGTCGATTCGCGGTAGACAATGGGAACGTTTATGTCGAACTGCCAGCGCTGATCGACGTTGTAGCGTGCCGTCAGGTCCAGCGTCCAGTTGTCTGCCTTGATGCGGTCGATGTTGATGTTGCCGAGGAAGATCGAATCGAGGGCGAGGAAGCCGTTAAGGGTCAAGGCGCGCGTGTCGTAGTGGGTGTAGGTCAGCCCGGTTTCGACACTGAACTTGCCGCCGCCGAAGAAACCGCTGGCTTCGTCGTACAGGTTGGACACACTTTGCGCAGGTTCCGAGTCGTCCTGCAGCGATTGGCCATAGGAACTGCCGGTGGTCCCGGGAGCGCCCGATGCCACGGTCTGCCCACCCTTGACGCCCTCGGCGGGGGACTTTGTCAGGCGTTTGGGCGCTGGCGCTCGCGGCGCCTCCTCCACCTGGCGCAGGCGTTGTTCCAGTACCATCAGTGCATTCTGTTGGGCTTCATAGCGCTCTTTGAGCGCCATCAGTTCCTGTTTGAGAGTTTCGACCTGTGGGTCGGTTGCCGCCTGTAGCAGAGTGGCCGGGGCCAAGGTTGTCAAACAAACGATAGCTCTGAACGTCAACAAACGGTGCATGGGTTAGCCGTCCCTTCTGACTACATACGATGAGACTGAGCGTAGATCAGTATCCGAGATTACGAAGGCCTTTGAGCTGATCAAGGTTTGGGGCCATCGATCCGGCTGTGGGCGCATCACGCAGCACCACATTGAGCGACGTCAGGTTGCTGACGCGGTTGCTGGTGCCGAGCAGGGTAGTGTTCTGCATAAGGCCACCCTGACCCAGGCGCTGCACGGTGTTGCCCTGGTTGTTGCTGGCGATGATGTTCAGCTGCACGCCGCGGCCACTGGAGGTAACGCTCAGCGAGCCTGCGCCATTGGCACCGACCAGCGTGGTACCTGCGGCCAGGGCCTGGCCTTGGGGTTGTGCCGCTGACGCTTCGTTGGCCTTGGTGACATTGATGTCGACATTGTTATGGGCGGTGTTGTAATCGCCGGCAGCACGCACGACCTGGGTTACGCCTTCGGTACTGTTCAGGCCACCGCCGCCGGTGACGGTACCGGTGCCGGCGCTGCCCGATTGCGGCCTGCCTGTACCTTTTTCATTGATCATCGACACATAGAACTGCGGCTTGATGGTCGACTGCTGGATCTGCATCGCGGAGGTTGCACCAATCACTTCACCGTTGGCGTTCTGCCAGGTACTGGTCATGACGATGCCAAAGCTGACGATGCGCCCAGGCATAACGTAGCGCCCGCGCAGGTTGGCCAGTTCCTGATCCTTCAGCTCGATCGGTTTGAACGTTTCTGCCTGTGTCGGAAGGCTGGCGGCCAGGCAAATGGCGGCCAGCCAGGTTGAAGTCTTCATGGGATGCTCCCGGAGCGTCTTGCCCATTGTCATTAGAAGAAATCGCTTTGGATGAAGCCGAAGTCCATCAGCTCGGCGTCCTGCACCGGGGTGAAGTTGCTGACACGGTTCTTGGCGCTCAGCGGCAGCGGCGGATCGAGCAGGATATTGTTCTTGTCGTACCCTTGGCCGATGACGGCGAAGATGATGCCGTTCCAGCCTTTGACGAAGTCATCGATCTTGAAGCGCTTGTGCCCTAGTACCGGGTCGCCGACGTATACCCAGCCTTTATCGACTTTTTGCATCACCACGAAGTGCTTGTAGCCGCGGATGTCCAGCAGCACGACTACCGGTATGCGGATACTGTGCAAGGTGTCCGGGGCTACCCGGTAGCCGCGGGCACGCATGCCCAGGCTTTCCACGTAGCGCTTCATGTCGAGCATCGAGAAGCCTTGGGTGCGGACCAGATCCTGGTCAGCGTGTGCCAGCATCCCCTCGATCACGTGTTGTTCGTCGACGTCAAGCCAGTAGGCCTGGCGCAGGATGGTTGCCAGAGATGCGGCGCCGCAACTGAAGTCGGTTTTCTGCTGTACCAGGTCAGCGAACTTGCGCTCGCGGATGCTCTGGATGGGTTTGTAGATCACCGCGCCACCCGGTAGCACGGACAATGGCATCTGGGCTGCTTCGCTGACACCGGCCATGCTCAGCAACATTGCCAAGGCGATCATGCGCATGTTCGACGCCCCCTGCTTTTTCTTGTTAGAAAGAGGCCCCCCGAAGGGGGCCTCCAGGCCGCAGTTGTTACATCGAGGTGTTGGAGATGGCCAGCGAGTTGCTTTGCTGGTTGCCCACACCTGCTGCCACGTTGACGCCCAGGTTGCCGCTGCCACCATTGACCGAACCACTCAGGGTCGCGGTGTTGGTCACAGGGTTGGCCCAGCCGGTCGGGGTCAGCACTTGGAACGACACGGTGTTGCTCAGCGCAAACTCGCTAGACTCGCTGAAGCTCTTCGAGATGCTGTCCGAAGATTCCGACGCTTTTTCGCCAGCTTTCTCGTAGGCCGAAGCGCTCGCTTTTTCCCATGCCGAATCGTGTGCCTTCTCGTAGGCGGTATCGCGAGACTTGTCATAGGACGAGTCACGGGTACGGTCATACGAAGAGTCATACGCCTTGTCGAAGGACGAGTTGTAGGACTTGTCGAACGACGAGTTGCTGGCCGAGTCATGCGACTTGTCCACCGAGGCGTCAAGCGATGCATTGAGCGATGCATCGAAGTCGGAGCTGCGAGAACGCTCGAAGCGGCCAAACGTTTCGGAGGAAGAGGCGCTGCCCTCAATGCTGGCATCGAGCGAGGCGTTCAGCGAAGCGCTAGACGAAGAGCTGTGGTCCCGGCTGGCCGAACCACTGGCATCCCAACCGCTGGAGCCGCTGGCAGCCATGCTGTTGGTGCCACTGGCGCTGCTGCTGTTGGAGCCGCTGGCGTTCATGCTGCTAGAGCCGCTGGAGCTGCTGCTCTTCGAACCGCTGGCGCTGCTGCTGTTGGAGCCAGCCACGCTGAAGCTCGAGCTGGAGCTCTTGTCGACGCTCGCATCGAACGAGCCGCTACGCGAGGACGACCCGCTCTTGCTGGTGGTGAAGGTCAACGTATCGACGGTATAGGTACGGTCGGCGCGGTTGTTGACTTCCAGGCCAGGGCCATTCTGATCGGCCGAAGCGGTGGCGGTCGAGTTACCGATACCGGCACTGTTGTTGGCAATGGCCATGGTATTTTTCTGCTGGTTCAGGTCGCCGCCAGCCACGTTGATACCAATGTTGCCGCTGCTGCCATCGGCCGAGCCGCTCATGACCGCAGAGCTTTGGGTCGACCAGTTGTTGACGGTGTTATTGTTGCTGCGCTGGACAACATCGGCGGTTGCGGTGGCTGTGCCGAAGACGAAGCTGTTGTCGATGTCGGCATTGTCGGACGACGTGTTGGCGATGGCCGCGGCGTTGTCCTGCTGGTTGCCGTTACCGGCTGCCACGTTGACGCCCACGTTGCCACTTGCGCCAGTACCGGAGCTGCTCATCTCGGCTTCGTTGATGGTGCCTTCGTTGCGGATGCTGTTGTTAGTGCTCCTCTGAATGTCGGTCGCTTCAGCAGTGGCACTGGTGTACACGGCTTTTGCCGGTGGTGTGTAGTTGTGGTTGTGGCCGTTGCCACGCCTGTCGTTCTGATCCGCTTGTGCAGCAACAGCCATGACCGCAGCAATTGCGAAAACCAGAGGCTTGATTGCCATCGAGGGTTTCATGGTGTTTCTCCGTCTTTTTAGGTTAAGTGTTGTTCTCACCTGTTTGGGTCAGTTCGCGACCCGTACGCTCAGGGTGTTTGCCGTCTGGTTGCCCACCCCGGCGCTCTGATTCAGCTGGATGACCCCGCGACTACCGGTGAATGCCTGGTCACCGGTAGTGACCTGGCGATAGCCGGGTGAGGTATCAGTTGGATCGGAGCTGTTGATCAGCGCCACGTTCTGCTGCAACAGGACGCTGTCATCGATGCTTTGCGGTTGTGTACTGATGCTGATGCGCAGGGCATTGGCCTGCTGGGTGCTGGCGCCTGCGCTCTGGTTGACGCCAAGAGCGCCGCTGCCATGGCTGAAGGCGTCGCCCTGAATGCTGGCGGTGGCTCCCATGTTGGGGTCGACGATCGACTGCTGGCGTTGGCGAATCTGCGTGGTTGCATCTGCCCCGTGGCCCATCGCAAAAGCCCGGGCATTGGCCTGTTGCTGCCGGTCGCCGGCGGCCTGGTTTACGCTGAAGTTGCCTTGGTATTGCGCGCCGGAGCTGTCGATGGTGGCATGGTTGAGCACAGGAACGGGGGATTGGGCGAGGGCCGATGCACTGAACAACACGGCCATGATAGACAGCGTCTGCCTCATCTCATTTGCCTCCGGTAAGGATCTGCAGAGGGGCGAGGCCACGCTGAACACTTGAGTTGACCATGTTGGAAATACCGTTGCCCGAGCCTGTGCCACGGCCTGCTGCCAGGTTCGGTAGCTGGTTCTGGTTGCTGATGTTGCCGCCCAGGTTGTCGGTCTGCTGGGTGATCAGCGAAGAGATTCCCGTGCCACTGGTGATGTTGGCGAAGTCGCCATCGCTCAATTCGTTGCTCTGTTTGAGCACGTATGCGGATGGGTTGGCGTTGGCGGTAGTGGGGTTGGGATCAGGCGCCAGTGGCGCACGTATCGCCATCCGAGGTTGTACATCGCGGGTGATGACGATGATGCCGTTGTCGGCCTGGACCGGCAGCGCCATGCTTGCCCCCAGTACGCAACCGACAAGCAAGAGGCGGGTAATGCCTTTATCCAGTGTGCTCACGACGGCGATTCCTTCTTCGAGCGCTGGCCTAGTTCAGCGTTGCGAGGAGGAGAGCAGGAGGCGTGCCGCTTTTGGAAAAGGCTTTGAATTCAGTGGGTTGCAGAATCTAGCTGGGAGCGGCTGGAAGTTGTTGTATCAGCGCTGAGACAGATTTGCCGCCGCTCGCCGTTTTGCCCGCTATGCACATTGCCTGCAGCGCTCTTTTCAACAATGTCTCACCTGCTTGACACTCCCCCCGCAATTGGTGGGGAAGTGCGCAAATACGGGGGTCAACGCCCAGCGTGGTGTATCACCGGTTTAACACTCGGTGGGGCAGTGCGGCGCTGTGCCCAGCAGCAGCTGTTGCACGGCACGTAATGCTGAGCCGCTACGCTGGGGCCAGTGGCCATCAATGATTTGCAGCTTTTGCCGATGGCGTTGCAGCCATTGCAGGCTGTCATCGAAGAATGCCTGGCGGTCAGCCAGGTCGGGCTGGCTGCGCTGGCCATCGGCAACCCAGTCAACCCCTTGCGGACTGAGCAGCAGATGCAGGTCGTAGTGGCGTGCAAGCAATGCCTGTTCAAGCCAGGGTGGGCAATCCTGGAACAGCGCTTGGCTCCAGAGCATATTGCTGAGCAGGTGGGTATCGAGGATCAGCAACGGCGGCGCCATCTCCCGGGCCTGGTCTTCCCAGGCCAACTGGCCGCGGGCGATGGGGGTGATATCGGCGTAGCAGGTGTCGCGGCAGTGCTGGTCGATGAAATGCCGCACGTACTCGCTGACCACCACACCGCCAAAGTGCGCCTGGATTTCGCCGCTAAGCCAGCTTTTGCCGCTGGACTCCGGGCCGCACAGTACCAGGACCTTCATGGTTGCACCTTGCTTGGCTGCAACGCCGGATCACGGCCCCATTCCAGCCAGCCACGCACGGCGATGAGGGTCAGCACGGCAAAGAAGCCCGCCGTGAAATACAGTTGCTGGTGCAGGTACTGGCCAACATAGAACAGGTCGACCACCAACCAAAGTGGCCAGCACTGCAGGCGCTTTTGCGCCATCCACAGCTGCGCGACCAGGCTCAAGCCCGTCAGCGTAGCGTCCATCCAGGGCAGAGCGGCGTCGGTCCAGTGGGCCATGGCTGCGCCAAGGGCAACGCTGAGCACCAGGCCCGCTGCCAGCCCGGTGAACACAGCCTTCACGGGCAGGCGCGACACTGCGCGTGCGTCCTCTACCCGGTCTGGTCGTTTCCATTGCCACCAGCCGTACAACTGCAAACCGGCGTAGGCCAGTTGCAGCAGCATCCCTGAGTACAGCTTCACCTCAAAGAACAGCCAGCCATAAATGAGCACCATCACCAGGCCGATAGGCCAGCACCAGGCGTTCTGTTTGACGGTGAGCCAGACGGCAGTGACGCCAAGCACGGCGGCGATGAGTTCGAGGCCGGACATCGGCGATCCTTGGAGAGGGTAAGGGGCGCGATTGTAGCGTGTGGGCGCAGGAAGGAGTAGAAGGCCAGCAGCACGTGCTGGCGCATGCCAGTAGGAACCGACGGGCCGGCTCCCACGAGTGTCCTCATACCCGGAACTGGCGCAGCAGTTGCTCCAACTCTTCGCTCAGGCGCCCCAGCGCCACGCCGGCATCACTGGACTGGCGCGCTGCATCGGCGGTCTGTTGCGACAACCCGGCGGTGTCCAGCACATTGCGATTGATCTCCTCAACCACATGCGACTGCTGCAAGGTCGCGCTGGCAATGGTGGCATTGAGCACGGTGAGGTTGTGCAGCGCCTGGCTGATGGCGTCCAGGCTGGAGCCGGCCTCCCGGGCTTGCTCGACTGTCTGGCGCGAAGCTTCGCTGCTGGTGTCGATGGCCTTGACCGCGGCGTCCGATTGACCTTGCAGGTGCTCGATCATGGTGTGTATCTCTGCCGTCGATTGCGCGCTGCGCTGGGCCAGCAGCCGCACCTCATCAGCCACCACCGCGAAGCCACGGCCCTGCTCGCCGGCGCGGGCCGCTTCGATGGCCGCATTGAGGGCCAGCAGGTTGGTCTGTTCGGCGATCGAGCGTATCACCTCCAGCACCCCGCCGATTTTCGTGCTGTGCCCGGCGAGGTCACGGATCACTTGTACCGCCTGCTCGATAGTTGCCGAAAGCCGGTCGATCTGCTGCAGGCTGCCATGGATAGCTTGCTGCCCGTGCTCCACCTGCTGCTGCGCTGCGCGCATTTCGCCTGCAGCCTGCTCCGCGGTCTTGGCCACGTCCTGCACCGCGTAGGTCACCTCGTTGACCGCTGTTGCCACCTGGTCCATCTGCATCGATTGCTGTGCGCTGCGTTGTTGCGCGGCACCGGCATTGTCACCGACATGCCCGGCGGACTGCGCCAACGAGTGCGCCGCGCCCTGCAGTTGGCCGACCACACGCTGCAACTTGCCGTTGAAACGGTTGAAGTGCTCGCCCAAGTGGGTGATTTCGTCACGGCCATGGGTATCCAGGCGTCGGGTCAGGTCGCTTTCGCCGCTGGCGATGTTGCCCATCGCCTGTACCGCTTCCTGCAACGGGCGCGCGATGCTGCGGGCGATGAGCATGACCACCAGAGCCATCAGCAGGGCGATACCCAGGCCCACCAGCGAGGCATGGCGCAACTGGCGGGCGAATTCAGCCTGCACATCATCGATGTACACGCCAGAGCCGATGATCCAGCCCCATGGCTTGAACAGCTGAATATAAGAAGTCTTGGCCACCGGTTCGCTGGCACCAGGCTTGGGCCAGCGGTAATTGACCGGGCCTGCGCCCTGGCTGCGGGCGAGGGCAGCCATTTCGTTGAATACGGCGAAACCGTCAGGATCGCGAATGGCGGAGAGGTCCTGGCCATCGAGCTTGGGGTTGGCCGGGTGCATGATCATTTTCGGCGCCAGGTCGTTGATCCAGAAGTAGTCGTTCTGGTCGTAGCGCAGCGCGCGCACCACCTGCAGGGCTTGTTGCTGGGCCGCATCGCGGCTGAGCGTGCCTGCGGCCTCCAGGCCTTGGTAATACGCCAGCACGCCCGCAGCGGTCTGCACCACATGGCGGGTTTTTTCCGCCTTGGCCTGGTACAGGTCGCCATGGATCTGACGCAGCATCAGCAGGCCGAGCATCACCAGCATTGCCACTGCAACCAGCAGTATCAGCCACAAACGGCGGCTGATCGACATTGACCTCAAGGTCTTCATGAACGGCACTCCCGCATTGTTCTTTTTATGAAGGTGCATCCAAGCATGCTTTGGCGCTTGGCCAAACCCGACTAATGGCTAAGTGCTAGTTAATGGCTGTGATGCCGCATGCCGGGCAAGCCTTTGCAAAGCCGCTCTGCTAGGATTTCGGCCGCGCGAGATGAAACCTTTAGGCCACGTGAACTTTTCTACTGGCACGGGTCCCAACTGACGCTGTAAAAAGGCCGCGCCGCATGCGGCAATCACAAGCAAATCAAGAACAAGGGGCCTGCAAGCAGCAGCGCTCCAACCGGGGGAATGATGGATTTTTGGACTGCCTTTCAGGCAATCATCTTGGGCGTGGTCGAAGGACTGACAGAATTTTTGCCGATCTCCAGTACCGGTCACCAGATCATCGTTGCTGACCTGATCGGCTTTGGTGGCGAACGGGCCATGGCCTTCAACATCATCATTCAGTTGGCGGCCATCCTGGCGGTGGTATGGGAGTTTCGGCGCAAGATCCTCGATGTGGTGTTCGGGCTGAAAAGCCAGCCGGCGGCGCGGCGTTTCACCGCCAACCTGCTGCTGGCGTTCATGCCGGCGGTGGTGCTGGGGGTGCTGTTCGCCGACCTGATCCATGAATATCTGTTCAACCCGATCACCGTGGCGACGGCGCTGGTGATCGGCGGTGTGATCATGCTCTGGGCCGAGCGCCGCACCCACAGCGTGGCGGTCGACCACGTCGATGACATGCGCTGGTCGCATGCCTTGAAGATCGGGTTCGTGCAGTGTTTGGCGATGATCCCGGGCACCTCGCGCTCCGGCTCGACCATCATCGGCGGCCTGCTGTTCGGCCTGTCGCGCAAGGCAGCCACCGAGTTCTCGTTTTTCCTGGCAATGCCGACCATGGTCGGTGCGGCAGTGTACTCGGGTTACAAATACCGTGACCTGTTCCAGCCGAGCGATCTGCCAGTGTTCGCGATTGGCTTCGTGACTTCGTTCATCTTCGCCATGATCGCAGTGCGCGGCCTGCTCAAGTTCATCGCCAACCACAGTTATGCGGCCTTCGCCTGGTACCGCATAGCCTTCGGTTTGCTGATCCTGGCCACCTGGCAGTTCGGCTGGGTCGACTGGTCGACGGCGCACGGCTGATATGGCTCGGACACAAACGGCAGAACGGCGTGCTGCGCGCAAGGCAGAGGGCGTACGCAATGTACGCCTCAAGCTGCTGATGCTTGGGGTGTTGTGCCTGCTGCCGCTGGCGGGCGCGGCGCAGATGGCGTGGAGCGGGCAGTCATGGCTGCCGTTGGCGATTTATCCCGCTGTAAGCCTGGTTACAGTTCTGCTGTATTGGCAGGACAAGCAGCAGGCCCGTACCCAGGCCTGGCGCACGCCAGAGAAGGTACTGCATGCCAGTGAGCTACTGGGTGGCTGGCCAGGTGCGCTGATCGCCCAGCAGCTTTACCGGCACAAGACCCACAAGGCTTCATACCAGATGGTGTTCTGGGCGATTGTATTGCTGCATCAGGTGTTCTGGGTTGATCACCTGTTTCTGGGTGGGCATGTACTGTCTCTGGGGTGATGGCCTCTTACTGCCCTTCGCGGGCCCTCACATCAGCAGGCCAACCTGCGAGCGCTTCGCCAGCCGCCGCACCACCAACTGGTGCGAGCGCTGCAGCAGGTCACACAATTCTTCCCGGCCCATGGGGTAGGGCGGCGCCATGCTGATCCACCGCGCCCGTGCCAGATACGGTGCCGGGCGCACGCCTGGCCTGTCGCAGTAGCCCAGAAACAGCTCATCGGCCACCTTGAACGACAAGCCAGCCCCCGCCAGGTCGAGTACTGCGAACATCTTGTTACCGGCAACCGAAAATACCCGGATTCCGCCCCACTTGTAGTCTTCCCGTGCGCCGGGCAGCGCCAGGCAAAACGCCGCCACCTGTTCCGCGGTCATGGTCTGTCTAGACATAACGGTCTCCACACGCTTCGAACGATGCTGCCAGATGATCGATCCATACCCGTACTGCAGGCAGCAACCCACGCCGATGCGGGTAAACCGCCTGCAGATAGCCCCCCGGCAGCGACCAGTCCGGCAGCAGCCGCACCAGCTCGCCGCGTTCGAGTTCATGCTCGCAGAACATGCTCGGCAACGCAGTAAATCCCAGCCCGGCACGTACGGCGGCATTGCGCACCACAAAATCATCGATGGCCAACCGTGGCTCCAGGGCGATTTCCTGTTGGCGACCATTGGGCCCCAGCAGGCGCAAATGCACCAGCCTGTCTGCTTCAGCAGCGCCCAGTACCGGTAAGGAGGCCAGCTCGGACGGCTCACGGACATGATCGGCAAAGCCGGGCGCGGCCACCAGTTGCATCTGCGCCTGGCGCAGCCGGCGCGTGACCAGCGCCGGGTCTTCGTCGCCCAGCTCTCGCACGCGCAGGGCAACGTCGATGCCTTCGGAAATCAGGTCGACACGGCGATTGAGCAACACCATGTCCAGTTGCACCTGGGGGTACAGCTCCAGAAATCGGCTGATGACGTCCGGCAGGAACGCATGGGCCAACGCTACCGGGCAGGACACCCGCAAGCGCCCCCGCGGCTCGCTGCTCATGCTGGCCACCGCCTCGTCAGCGGCCTCGGCTTCCAGCAGCATGGCCTGGCAATGGTGCAGATAGCGTTCACCCACCGCGGTGAGCTTCAGTTGGCGCGTGGTGCGCTGCAGCAACCGCGTGCCCAACCGCTCTTCCAGTTCGGCGATGCGCCGCGACAGACGCGACTTGGGGATGCCCAGCTGGCGCCCGGCGGCGGCGAAGCCACCGGCTTCGACTACGCGAACGAAGTAGAAGAGATCGTTGAGGTCTTGCATGAGGGCTGTCTCACTGTTCTATCTGTGGGACAAACTAACGCATTTTTGCTGGCTTTTCAGCTATTCGACGGTCCGGTAGGATTCTCTCCATCGTGATCGCCCAATGCTGCGGTCTTCATTCACAGGAGAGTCCCATGAAACTGTTGCACATCGATTCGAGCATCCTGGGCGACAATTCCGCCTCGCGCCAACTGAGCCGTGAAGTGGTCCAGGCCTGGAAAGCCGCTGACCCGAGCATCGAAGTGGTCTATCGTGACCTCGCCGCCGACGCCATTGCCCACTTCTCTGCTGCCACCCTGGTTGCAGCCGGCACGCCGGAAGACGTTCGCGATGCAGCCCTTGCCTTCGAAGCCAAGCTCAGCGCCGAAACGCTGGACGAGTTTCTTGCCGCCGACGCCGTGGTGATTGGTGCGCCGATGTACAACTTCACTGTACCGACCCAGCTCAAGGCCTGGATCGACCGCGTTGCAGTGGCCGGCAAGACCTTCCGCTACACCGAGGCAGGCCCTGAAGGCCTGTGCGGTGACAAGAAAGTAGTACTGGTTTCCACCGCTGGCGGCCTGCACGCTGGCCAGCCGACCGGCGCGGGCCACGAAGACTTCCTCAAGGTGTTCCTGGGCTTCATCGGCATCACCGACCTGGAGATCGTTCGCGCCCACGGCCTGGCCTATGGCCCGGAGCACCGCAGCAAAGCCATCGATGCTGCTCAGGCGCAGATTGCCAGTGAGCTGTTCGCCACGGCATGAACAACTTGTATTAAACGAACGGCTGTCGCTTGCGCGGCGGCCGTTTTTCATGGGTAACGCTCAGCCGCGATGGCTGCGCCGCGCCAGCAACAACGTCAGGCCAACCCCGCTAAGGGCCAGCAGGGCCGCGACGCAGAATATCGACGCATAGCCAAGGTGTGCCGCCACTGCGCCCATGACCGGGCCGGCGATGGCCAATGCCATGTCGAAGAACACCGCATAGGCCCCCAGCCCGGCACCCCGGCTGCTGCTGGGCACCTGCTTGATGGCTTCAACGCCCAAGGCTGGGTACACCAGCGACAGGCCGAAACCGGTGAGGCCGGCCCCCACCAGCGCCCAGAGCGGGGAGGGCGCAAGCCACAACAGGCTCAGGCCGAGCACTTCTGTGGCCATGCAGGCAACCGCCACGTTGTAACCGCCAAAGCGGTTGACGGCGTTGACGAACAACAGCCGCGAAATGATGAAACACACACCGAAGGCACTCAGGCACAAAGCGGCGCCTGCCCATCCACGTTCCAGATAATAAAGCGTGACGAAGGTGGTCAGGGTGCCATAGCCGATCGAAGCCAGGGTCAGCCCAAGGCCGCAAGGCGCCACACGGCTGAACGCAGACCAGAACGGCAGGCGCTCACCGCGCACCACCACCACGTCCGGGCGTTTGCGCAGCACCAGCATTGCCAGGGCGGCGAGCAGTATCAAGGCTGGGCCGAGCACGCTGAAATTCAGGCTATCGACTGCGAGCACGCCAACGGGGGCCCCGATGGCGATGGCACCATATGACGCGATGCCGTTCCAGGATATGACCCTGGCTGTATGTTCAGGCCCCACCTGGCTGATACCCCAGCTAAGGGTGGCAACGCCAATCAGGCCCTGTGCAAGCCCGAGCAGCACGCGCCCGCCAAGCAGCAGCGCAAGGCTCAGCAAGGGCGCATTCAAGGTCCAGGCCGAGGCCAGCGTCAATATTCCACAGGCCGCGATGCCCAGCAAACCGTAGCGGATCGCTTGCTTGCCGCCCAGCGTATCGGCCACACGGCCTGCGAAAGGCCGGCTGAGCAGGGTAGCCAGGTACTGCAGGCCGATGGTTACCCCGGCAACCACCGCACCGAAGCCCAGTTGGTCGTGTACATAGCTGGGCAGCACCGCGATCGGCAGGCCGATGCAGAGGAACGCGATGAAGGTGTAGAAAACGATCGAGAGGATCTGCAGGGTGATGGAGGCGTTGCTGCTGGCGGGGGCGGGCTGTGGCGCGGTCATTGGCTCGTTCGCGGGCGGGCGGTGGGCGTGGCCCCATCATGGCCGTTGCGCGAAGGAAATGAAAGCAGGCTAACGAGTTATTCAAAGGGAAACCGCTCCACAGTTACTGCGTAGTACCTGTGGAGCGTGGTCGCCATATAAAGAGGCCGGCCTGGTCACCTCAAAGGGCCAGGCCGGCTAGCGACTTCAGACCAGCACACCCTGGCTGCGCAGGTAGTCGTCATAGGTGCCGCTGAAGTCCACCACACCGTCCGGCGACAGTTCGATGATGCGGGTCGCCAACGACGACACGAACTCGCGGTCATGGCTGACGAACAGCAAAGTGCCCGGGTAGTTTTCCAGCGCCAGGTTCAGCGCCTCGATCGACTCCATGTCCAGGTGGTTGGTGGGTTCGTCCATCACCAGCACGTTCGGCTTCTGCAGGATCAGCTTGCCGAACAGCATGCGGCCCTGTTCACCACCGGAAATCACCTTGACCGACTTGAGGATCTCGTCGTTGGAGAACAGCATGCGCCCCAAGGTGCCACGGATGACCTGCTCACCCGAGGTCCACTGGCCCATCCAGTCGAACAGGGTCATGTCGTCTTCGAAATCGTGCGCATGGTCCTGAGCGTAGTAGCCCACTTCGGCGCTGTCGGTCCACTTCACCGAGCCTGCATCCGGCGTCATCTCGCCGACCAGGGTGCGCAGCAGGGTGGTTTTGCCGATACCGTTGGGGCCGATGATCGCTACGCGCTCGCCGGCTTCGACAGTGATGTCGAAATTCTTGAACAGCACCTTGTCGTCGAAGGCCTTGGCCATTTTTTCCACGACGACAGCCTGGCGGTGCAGCTTCTTGGTCTGCTCGAAACGGATGAACGGGCTGACCCGGCTCGAAGGCTTGACCTCGGCCAGCTGGATCTTGTCGATCTGCTTGGCACGCGAGGTTGCCTGCTTGGCTTTGGAGGCGTTGGCCGAGAAGCGGCTGACAAAGGTCTGCAGTTCGGCGATCTGGGCTTTTTTCTTGGCATTGTCCGACAGCAATTGCTCGCGCGACTGGGTGGCCGCGGTCATGTACTCGTCGTAGTTGCCCGGGAACAGGCGCAGCTCACCGTAGTCCAGGTCGGCCATGTGAGTGCACACGCTGTTCAGGAAGTGCCGGTCGTGGGAAATGATGATCATGGTGCTGTTACGCGCCGTCAGAATCGTTTCCAGCCAGCGGATGGTGTTGATGTCCAGGTGGTTGGTCGGTTCGTCGAGCAGCAGCACGTCCGGGTCGGAGAACAGCGCCTGGGCCAGCAGCACGCGCAGTTTCCAGCCCGGGGCCACTTCACTCATCGGGCCAAAGTGCTGTTCCAGCGGAATACCCAGGCCCAGCAGCAGTTCACCGGCGCGCGATTCGGCGGTGTAGCCGTCCATTTCGGCGAATTCGGTTTCCAGCTCGGCGACGGCCATGCCGTCTTCCTCGGTCATTTCCGGCAGCGAGTAGATACGGTCACGCTCGGCCTTGACCTTCCACAGCTGGGCGTGGCCCATGATCACCGTGTCGATAACGGTGAATTCCTCGTAGGCGAACTGGTCCTGACGCAGCTTGCCCAGGCGGGTGTTCGGCTCGAGCATGACCTGACCACCGGAAGGCTCCAGGTCGCCGCCGAGGATCTTCATGAAGGTCGACTTGCCACAACCGTTGGCGCCGATCAGGCCATAGCGGTTGCCGTTGTTGAATTTGACCGAGACGTTTTCGAACAGGGGCTTGGAGCCGAACTGCATGGTGATGTTAGCGGTGGAGATCAAGGAGCTTACCTATCAATAACTTACGTGGCTTCTTCGCAGCTGCGGACCAATTTTGGACCAATCTGGAGCGTTTCCCGCTCCTGCCAGTCGTTGGACGAGTTAATCCAGCGCGCATAAGTCGATGAGAGCATCTGCACGCCATGCCCGAGCTGTTGGGCGATAAATGTGGGGTTGAGACCAGACATTGAGCGTATTGTCGCATAGGTGCGGCGGCATTGGCGCATCGCGGGCGCCGTTTTATTCATCGCGGTCTGCTTTCTGGTCGCGCAGATCGACGCATGGCTCTCGGATAAAGCCGCTTTTGGCGATGTATTCGACGGCATCGTTTTAACGACGCTCGCCGGAGGGATGTTCTACTTGGCAGGCAGAGGGTGACCCTGGCTGGCAGACTGCCCTGCAGACACTTCAGGGCTTGTACTGAATGGTGTACGACGCATCCGTTTGAGGGTCAATGGTAATCGGCATGCCGAATAGCTTCCCTTTACATTCACTGACGACGCAGCGATAAACGGACCCCTGCCTGAGCTGTGCCCACAAGCCTTCGTCATGTATCACGATACACACGACGCGGTTTTCCGGATCCTCTCTGACCTGAGCGACGTGGTGGTCCAGGTCGCAACCGAAATCGGCAGTGGTAAACTCTGGATCGTAGCCGATCAGCACACCATGCCTTTTCAGATCGTCCCTGATACGCTCAATCACGTCGTCTGCTTCTTGTTTTAGCATGATCGTTATCTCACGGTGCTTGAACATATCAAAACTCTAGCTGACCCTGCCGGTCTTCGCTGTTTATCGGTGCAACCAACGATGCACCCTCATTCCTGACATTGCCCACCGCCTTGTCTACTGGAAACCAACGAAAGTCCGCTGCCGGCCTGCAGCCCTGTTCCACGATCGCCGAAGCCCGCTCTGGTGATGTGCTTGGGGCGATCCATTCCCGGGCAAGCTCAGGGGTCAACACCAAGGGCTTTCGGTCGTGGATGTCGATCAGGCCCTCGTCCGCAGTTGCGGTGATGATAACGAACCCATCGCGCTCATCCGGCTCAATGCTCTGATGCACCTCAGCGAGCGCTGCGAAGTAGAGTGGCCCTCCATCAGCGCTGGTAATGTAGTACGGCTGCTTGCGCTTCGGCTCCGCTGGATCGGGTATCCATTCGAACCAGCCTTTGGCCGGCGCCAAGGCTCTCCCCCCGGCCAAAGTCCTTTGAAAAACGTGCCCGTCACCACTGTCTCGGCTCGACCACCTGCCTTGGAAAACCGATAGGGGTTCGATGCCCGGAACGTCCTGCACTCGCCTTGGACGTTAAGACGTCATGCTAATGGCACAGTGGCACAGTGGCACAGTGGCACAGTGGCACAGTGGCACAGTGGCACTGAAGTCGATGGAGCGCCAACTTTCCACTTTCACTGCAAGGCAATCGATAGGAAGGAGTCGATGACTCGACTGCTGCGACGCTCGGCTAAGTAATACAAATAGGTTTCAGTGAAAACTGCGTCGCCAGCGATGCGGATGACTTTCAGGCTCGGGTCGGCAATGTATTCCGCTTCCGACACTGCGCCGATGCCGAGCTTACGAATGACCGCTTCGCGTAATGCTTCGCGGCTGCCGATTTCCATGGCAATTCGTGGGCTGACGTCAGCCTCGGCCAGAGCCTGTTCCAGTGCCAATCGGGTGGTCGATCCTTGCTCGCGACGTAGAAGAGGCTGCCCCTGCAGGGCTTGCAGCGGCACCTCATCATGCCGGGCAAACGGGTGGTCGACATGGGCGAAGAGAATGACCGGATGACGCGCGTAGCGCTGGGCGACGAATGCAGGATCGTCCTGCAGCCCCGCCAGTACACCGATGTCGCTCACGTAGTTTTCCAGATCGGCCAGCACTGAGGCTGAGTTGCCGACACGAATAGAGACATCGATCTGCGGATACTGGGCCTGGTAACGGTCAACCATTTCGATCACATGGAACGGGCCGACCGCGCCGATGCGCAGTTGCCCGCGGTTGAGCTTGCCAGCATCGCGCAGCAGGTTGGCAGCTTCGGCTTCTAGCAGCGCCAGTTGACCGGCGATGGGCAGCAATGCACGGCCCACTGTGGTCAGTTCGATACGCCGTCCGCGCCGGTGGAACAGCTCGACGTTGAATTCGCGTTCCAGGGCCTGAACCTGATTGGTGGCTGTCGGCTGGCTCAGGCCGATGGCTCTCGCTCCAGCGCTGAAGCTGGCATGGCGGGCAACGGCAAGAAACGTACGCAGTCGGGCAGATGACATCTATAGATCCTTTGAATGGAAAGCGCTCGAAAACCATATTGAACTGATGCGTTGACTGTCACATGACAGCCCTAGCTTTGGCCTCACCAAAAACAACCCTGCGGTGACGCCATGATCTCTTTTGCCAGCCTGTGCCGTTCTGCCCGCTTTATCCTGCTGCCTCTGATGTTTACTTCAGCCGTACAGGCCCAGGAGATCCTGACCGTCGGCCTGATACCTTCCGAAGACTCTCAAGCGATGATCAAAAGCAGCCAGTTGGTGCTCGACCAGCTTGAGCAGCGCTTGGGCATGCCGGTCAAACCCTTCGTTGCCACAGACTACAACGGCGTGATCGAAGCCCTGCGTGCGGGCAAATTGGATGTTGCCTACCTGGGGCCGTTCTCTTATGTGCTGGCTAAGCAGATGGCTGATGCCGAGGCGTTTGCCGTGGCCGTGACCCGTAAAACCGGCAGCAGCGCCTATCACAGCCTGATCATCGCCCGTAACGACAGTGGCATCCGCAGCCTGCAAGACCTGCACGGCAAGACATTCGCCTTTGTCGACCCCAGCTCGGCTTCGGGGCACCTGTTTCCCAAGGCGGGCCTGGAGCAGGCTGGCCACGACCCTAAAACGCTTTTCTCACGGGTGATTTTCTCTGGATCCCACGACGCGAGCATCCTCGCGGTGGAAAACCGCAAAGTGGACGCCGCAGCGGTGGCCGATCGCATCCTCGCGAGCGCGGCGCACAACGGACAGGTCAAGCAGCAGGACTTCCACGTGGTGTGGACCTCGCCGGACATTCCCGAGTCGCCGATGGTCTGGCGCAAAGGCCTCGATCCTGAGTTGCAGGCCAAATTGCGCAATGCATTCGCTGCGATCAAGGATGTCCCATGGGGCGACCAGGGCATGCTCGACGGGTTTCAGCCCACCAGCGACGCGGCCTATGACGTGGTTCGTGATACCGCCAAGGTGCTCGACCTCGACTTGCGGAGGCTGAAATGATCCGCATCCAGCAATTGGTCAAGGGCTATGCCGACAATCCGGTATTACGCGGTATCGACCTGCAGGTCGCGGCAGGCGAGTTCGTGGTGATCCTCGGCCAATCCGGTGCCGGCAAGTCCACCTTGTTGCGCTGTATCAACCGTCTGGCTCACGCTGACAGTGGCGTGCTGGAAGTCGGCGGGGTGGACGCCATGCAAGCTTCACAGCAGCGCGAACTGCGCCGGCGCGTAGCGATGATCTTCCAGCACCACAACGTGGTGCCGCGCCTTTCAGTGTTGAAGAACGTGCTGACCGGACGCCTGGCCCACTGCAGCACACTGGCCTCGCTGCTGCAGCTCTTTCGTCGAGAGGACATAGAGCTGGCCCGTGATTGCCTGAGCCGCGTCGAACTGAGCGACAAGGCCGGTGCGCGCGCAGATTCGCTATCAGGCGGGCAACTGCAGCGCGTCGGCATCGCCCGGGCGCTGGCCCAGCGTCCGGAGGTGATCCTGGCTGACGAACCGGTGGCCAGCCTAGACCCAAACACGGCACACCTGGTCATGCGTTATCTGCGCGAGGCAACCCGCACACTTGGCATCACGGTGGTGTGCAATTTGCACCAAGTGGACTTGGCACGGGCATTCGGCGACCGCATCGTGGGCCTGGCCAGTGGCCGTCTGGTATTCGACGGCCCGGCGCAGACCCTGGATGACGCCGCACTGCAGCGCATCTACCACAGTGGCGGGCCTCGTCAGGCAGGCGATTCCCCAGTGGCTGAACATCCTGTCATCGCGGCTGGCACGAGGGCCTGAACATGAATCCACGAACTCACCAATGGCTGGTGCGTACGCCGACGACATCACGCGGGTGGCTGGTCAGCGCTGTATTGCTGGCAGTGGTCCTTTGCGTGCTGCATTGGAGCGCCGAAGGTGCGCAATTGAGCTGGGGCGAGCTGGCCAGCGGCCTGCCGCAGATTGGCGACTTTCTCGGCCGCTCGCTGCCGCCGGACCTGAGTATCCTCCCAAACCTCTGGCGTCCAGCGCTGGAAACCCTGCAGATCGCGCTCTGGGGCACCCTGCTGGGGATTATCGGTGCCATCCCGCTGGGCTTGCTTGCCGCGCGCAACCTTCACGACAAGCGTTGGCTGTATCAGGGCACCCGGCAACTGCTCAACGTGATTCGTAGCATTAACGAACTGATCCTGGCGCTTGTGTTCGTTTCCGCGGTGGGCCTAGGCCCGTTCCCTGGCGTGCTGGCCCTAGCGCTGCACGGTGTGGGCATGCTCGGTAAGTTCTTCGCGGAAAGTATCGAGGAAATCGACCAGGGCCCGATCGAGGCATTGCAGGCAACGGGCGCTCGACCGCTGCAGGTGATTGTCTTCGGTGTATTACCGCAAGTGATTACAGCCTGGATTGCGGTGGTGCTGTACCGCTTCGAGGTCAACCTACGCTCGGCGACGGTGCTGGGCATGGTCGGCGCGGGTGGCGTCGGCTTTGAGCTGGTAAGCAGCCTGAAGCTGTTCAAGTACCAGGAAACCGCCACCTGTATTCTGCTGATTACCTTGATGGTGGTGCTCGCCGACCTGCTTTCCAGCCGCCTGCGCCAAGCCATCCAGGGCTCGGCTCGTCACTGATTTTTCCGCTCCCCACCAACAACAAGGAACTGCCTATGCGTGCCGGTTTCCACAATCCTGTCTCGACCGTATTCGGCGCTGGCACGCATCGCCGAGCTGTGCCCAAGCAAAGTCGCTTTAGTAACGTTTCCGGAAGCCGCGCAGCTAGGGCTGCACCATGTAATCGGTTGAGCCGATAGCGACCTTCAAACAATCGATTTGAGCTATATAACCGTGGCGCTGAATATGACCACACCTTCCAACAACAATAAAACCAAGGAGTCGTCATGACTGCTCGTTTCCACAACCCGGTCGATACGCGCTACGGCTATGGCAGCCTGAAGGAACTGGTTTCCCTCACAGACCATCAAAAAGTCGCGCTGGTCATTTTTCCGGAAGCTCGTAGCCTGGGTCTCTTGGAACGTATTCAGGGTCTGCTGGGCGATCGCTTGGTATACCTCATCGAAGATGTGCAGCCTAACCCAGATGTGGCTCAGTTGCGCGGCACTTATGAGCGCTTCTGGCGCGAGGCTGCAGACTGTGAAACCGTAATCGCCGTTGGTGGGGGTAGCGCCATTGACACTGCGAAAGCGTTGATCGTAGGCACCGAAAGCGGCACCTTTGATGAGTTGCTGCGATTGCTGGCAACAGGTAAGCCTTTCGTGCCTGCTTGGACTAAGGCACTTATCGCAGTACCTACTACCGCGGGAACTGGCAGTGAAGTAACCCCGTGGGCGACGATCTGGGATAACGCGAGCCAGAAGAAGTACTCGCTGCACCTGGACTGCACCTGGCCCAAGGTTGCTATCGTTGACCCAGAATTGATGTTGACCGTGCCGGCTGGCGTTACTGTCTCAACCGGCTTAGACGCGTTGTCTCATGCGCTGGAATCGATTTGGAATGTCAATGCCAATCCAGTCTCGGATAACTTCGCCATTTCCGCCATCCACGACATCCTTGAGTGCTTGCCGCAGCTCTATCGCGATCTCTCCAATAAGGAGTTGCGTTCGCGCATGGCGCTGGCTGCGCTTAAGGCTGGTATGGCTTTCTCTAATACCAAAACGGCACTTGCCCACTCCATTTCTTACGAAATGACCCTGCGTTATGGGCTACCTCATGGCATCGCCTGTTCCTTCACACTGCCGCTGGTCCTGGGCTTGGCCTGGGGCCGGGATGAAGCGCGCGACCGTACCCTGCAACAAGTATTTGGCAGCGACCTCAGTACCGCGCAGTCGCAACTGCGTGCGTTCCTTCACGCTTTGCAGGTAAAGACCGAGTTTACCGACTATGGCGTGTCGGCCAAGGAGGCGGAAGAAATTATCGCGTTTGCCATGCAAGGCGCGCGAGGCAAGAACTTCATCGGCGCTCAAGCCGCCTAGGAACGAATTTCCATTAGCTGCGGCGTTTGTTGCAGCGGTTTCCTGATGCACCAAAAAAGAGTGCCACCCCCGCCTGTTAACGGCTGGTGGGAACGAACAAAAAGGAAAACATCATGAATCGTGCCGACACCCTGTCCGCTCTTGCAGTGCCGACGTCATCCTTCCGCGTGGCTCAATGGCGCATGCTATTGGCTGCTATGTTGTGCTACCTATTCTTCTATACCGGGCGACAAACCTTCGGTTTTGCCATCCCCGGCATTCAGGCTGAGTTTGGTTTTACCAAAGAAACCCTGGGCTGGGCATCGGCCGTCATGCTATGGGCGTATGCCATCGGTCAGGCCATTAATGGCAATCTCGCCGATAAGTTCGGCGGCCGGCGCATCATGAGTCTGGGCGCGGTACTGTCCTGTGGCGCCAACTGGGTAACCAGTTTCGCCGGCGGCCTCGCCAGCCTGATCCTGCCATGGGGTATCAACGGTTACTTCCAAGCTTTGGGCTGGGCGCCGGGTAGCCGCTTGCTGTCGAACTGGTGGAGCGCCGGCGAACGCGGCAAGGTCTATGGCTTCTATGTATTCGCCGCCGGCTGTGCATCGGTACTGTCGTACATCACCTCGATCGTTGTCCTGGAGGTCTTCCAGCTCGAGTGGCGGTGGATCTTCCGGCTGCCAGTATTGTTGATGCTGGCAGGTGGCATCCTGTTCTACCTGGTCGCTCGTGAACGTCCGCAGGACCTCGGCTTTGAACCACTTGCCGACACCGGTGTGGCCAATGCTGGCGATAAGGACCACGAAGTTGCCGACGGTGAAGTGGAAACTTCGGCGCAGCGTTACAAAGCTGTGCTGAAAAACTTCCGTCTGATTATTGCGGCTGTATCCCTTGGCTTCCAGAACGCCGCCCGCTATGGCTTGATCGTCTGGGTGCCGGTGCACTTCATGGGCGCTGACTGGAAACATGGTGACGGCTTCATCGACCCTAAATGGATCACCGTTGCATTGCCGGTAGGCATGGCAGTCGGTGCACTGAGCAATGGTTGGGTATCCGACAAGCTGTTTGGCTCCAAGCGTTATCTGGCGATCATGCTCTACATGTTCCTCGGCGCTGCAACCAGCCTGTGGATGTGGAGTCTGCCTTCCCACAGCGGTATTGGTCTGGTAGCCCTGTTCCTTTGCGGCTTCTTCGTCTACGGCCCTGCTTCCAGCTTCTGGGCACTGTGCCCTGATCTAGTCGGTGCCAAACGTGCTGGCACAGCCACCGGGATCATGAACTTTTCTTCCTACCTGTTCGCAGGCTTGGCAGAGCCGCTAATTGGTTCAATGCTCGACAGCACCGGTAACACTTCGCTGATCTTTATCGTAGTGACTGCGGCCTGTCTTTCCAGCGCAACCGTAGCCCTGTTCATCCGGCGCTGAAGCTTGCAACTTGTACGCTGACTCGCTTATCTAGGCGCCTCATATGTATCAACACAATGAGTGGTTCCGCTCCTTCCATACCGTGGCAAGTACGGGCAGTTTCGCCCTCGCCGCTGAGTACCTCAGCGTCGGTCGGCCGACTGTAAGCGAACAAGTCGGTGCTCTTGAGGAGAAATTCGCGGTGGAGCTTTTCCACCGCGACGGGCGCTGGTGTTGCGCGTATCACAATCGCGGACCCGGCAGCGGCTCGAAGACTATTGCCAGCAGCACGGTGTAACACTCAACTGCGTGATGCAATTGAACAGTCGTGAGGCGATAACTCACGCGATCATGCAAAACATTGGTATCGGTTTCGTCTCTGTTGTGGAATATATCGCGTTACCCGGAGCATGTCCGGTGAGCTTTATCAATGAGCCGCTACATATTGAGTACTACTTATGCTGTCTGCGCATTTGTCGTCAACGATCACTGATTGAAAACTTTTCAGTGATGCGAGTGCTGAACAGCTATTGCGTTAAAACCTGTATACAGCCCTGTAGCATGGCTAATGATCTTCGGGGTTGATCATTAAAAACTAAGTGGAGTATCAATATGAACTACGAACAACCGAATCAACTTAAAGCTGTCGTTCTGGACTGGGCTGGCACTGTTGTAGATTTCGGCTCTTTCGCGCCGACTCAGATTTTTGTCGAAGCCTTTGGCGAGTTCGGTGTTGCAGTTACTCTTGAAGAAGCCCGTGGCCCAATGGGCATGGGCAAATGGGATCATATCCGTACTCTTTGCGATGTGCCGGAAATTGCCGAACGTTATCGCGCGGCCTTCGGACGTACTCCGACTGACGACGACGTGACCGCCATCTATGAGCGCTTCATGCCGCTGCAGATCGAAAAGATTGCGGTGCACTCGGCATTGATTCCAGGCGCTCTGGATGCCATCGCCACGCTGCGTAGCAAAGGTCTGAAAATCGGTTCGTGCTCCGGTTATCCCGCGGTGGTCATGCAGAAGGTCGTCGATCTGGCCCGTGAGAACGGCTATGTCACTGACCATGTGGTAGCTACCGACGAAGTGCCGAACGGTCGTCCTTATCCCGCACAAGCGCTGGCTAACGTGATCGCCTTAGGTATCGACGACGTCGCGGCCTGCGTGAAGGTTGACGACACCTGGCCAGGTATCCTCGAAGGTCGCAGCGCAGGCATGTGGACGGTGGCGCTGACCTGTTCGGGTAACGCTCTCGGCTTGACCTATGACCAATACAAATCCTTGTCTTTGGAGGTCCTGGCAGAAGAGCGCGCGCGTATTGTCAAGATGTTCGAAGGCTCGCGTCCGCACTACCTGATCGACACCATCGCCGACCTGCCGGCAGTGATCGAAGACATCAACAAGCGTCTGGAACGCGGTGAAATGCCACAATCGAGCTAAGTGTGAATTAGTTCGCAGGGCGCTGCCTGCTTCTGCTCCTGGCAGCAGCAGGCAGCATTTTACAGAAGGACATTCACATGACCAATGCTGTAAGTGTCAATGGAACCAAATATAGCTGGCCAAAGCGACCGATTGTCGTTATTTGCATCGATGGCAGCGATCAGAGTTACTTACAGCGTTGTCTCGGACAGGCCTCGATACCCGGCATTCAAAACTTTATCAAACAAGGCTTTTCCAGGGCGGTTAATGGTTTGATATCTTTATTCACCTGCACAAGCAACATGTCTATCATCACGGGGAGACCTCCGCCCAAACACGGCATTTCCGGTAACTACTATCTGGATATCGAGACGTGGCGACCTGTGGTGAAGGCCGGCCCGGAATTGCTGCGTTGCGACACCGTTCTTGCCGGCTTTGCTCACGCCGGCGCCACTGTGGTGTCCGTCAACGCCGAAGAAAAATGGCGTCGACAGCTGGGCAAAGGCCTAACTGCCGGCCCTGGCCAAATCAGTTTTTCCGCAGAAGCCGCACGCCCCTGCACCTTGCATGAAAAACCGAGTGCCGTGGCAACGCCAGTCCAGAAGCCATCATGGCAAGGATCGGCGCCATCGACGGGGTTGAACCAATCTTGAACAAATCTGGAGGGTTTGCATGGCACCGGTAATGTGCCCAGGGTGGATTGTCCGAAGCCACTTTCCCTGTGATTATCAATCGCCCGCTGAACAATAAAATACCGCATGCGTGCTGCGGCGCGTGTTCTAAATTATTATCACGTGTTTGACCTGGCTGTAGATGTAATGCAGCAACTAACATGCTTGTGAACGCCGAAAATCTTTATTTGCCTTACTCAACCGTTTGTTCGCCGAAACCTGATTGTATGGGCTGCCACCAGCGCACCCGTGTGCTTGGGTGTATTACTCAACGTAGAGATCAAACAATAATGAAAGCAAGACCTCATCACTACCTGAAAACCGCAGCGTGCATAACCCTGGTGCCATGTGCATCTAGCGCCTTCGCGGACTTTATCGGTGACAGTAAAGGTTCACTGGAGCTGCGAAATTTTTATTACAGCCGCGACTTTCGCGATGGTGCTCCGAGTCAATCAAAGCGCGAGGAGTGGGCTCAAGGTTTTATCCTGAACCTACAGTCGGGTTTTACCGATGGTACGGTTGGTTTTGGTGTCGACGCGATCGGGATGCTCGGGTTGAAACTTGATTCCAGCCCAGCCCGCACCGGCACAGGTTTGCTGCCGCGTGGGTCCGAGAAACGCGCTGAAGATGATTATTCAAAGCTGGCAGTAACCGCCAAGGCACGCTTTGCGCAATCAGAGTTGCGTATTGGTGGGTTGAATCCGGTACTGCCACTGTTGTCGTCGAACAATAGCCGCTTGTTGCCCCAGGTATTTAATGGTGCCCATCTTGTCTCTAAGGACATTACCGGCCTGAACGTTACGGCGGGACAGGTCGACTCAGTTAAGCAGCGAGATTCATCCAGTTCCGATGATCTCACATTGACCTCCCAGTTTGGAGGTTACGCTGCAGTAACTGGTGACCACTATTCCTATGGTGGCCTGGACTATCAGGTGCTCCCCAACCTGACACTTTCTTATCATCTGAGTGAGCTTGATGATATTGTTCGCCGGGACTATCTGGGGATAAAGTTCCACACGCCGCTAGGCGCAGGTAAAGCCTTTGTCGAAGCCCGCTACTTTGACGCTCGTGAAACCGGACGCAAGCTTGTCGGCGAGGTGGAGAACCGCACATTCAGTAGCAACATGGGCTACACCATTGCTGGGCACACCCTGAGCGGTGGTTATCAAAAGAGCTCTGGCGATACTGCGTTTCCCTATATTTCCGGTACCGATACCTACCTGTTTGCCGAAATGCTAGTGAGCACCTTCTCGTTGGCCAATGAACAGGCTATCTACGCGGGGTACGGGTACGACTTCGCTGCACTGGGTATCCCTGGCCTGACGTTCAACTTGCGTTATGTCAAGGGTGACGGCGTTGACCCGACCAACATCAAGACATCCAAGTCTGCCGCGTTGCGAGCCCTGGATGAAGAGGGGCATGAGTGGGAGCGCAGCACCGATATCATCTACGTTGTTCAATCCGGTCCACTGAAGAATTTTTCGCTTCGGTGGCGAAACGCGACCAATCGTTCAAACTATGCGGACAGTGGCGATGAAAACCGGGTGATCGCCAGTTATGTGATAAATTTCTAAATTATGGGCTGTCGATTCTGCTTTGCATGCATTGGCCGCGTGCTGCTGTAAAACAAACGTTTCCCTCTAGGTCGTCGACCCTTTGCGTGCCAATCCCCCCTCGTAGAAAATACGTGGATGGTCGGCGACCTCTTTTTAATCAGAAAAACGGTCTATGCTATAGGCAAGGACCCTATCATCTGGCCCTTGCGGGTATATGCCTTTTGGATTGACGATCAGATGCTCTAACAAAGAGATTAAACATGTATCAGTATCATAAATGGCTACGTTCGTTTCATGCTGTCGCACGTACAGGAAGTTTTACCCTGGCGTCGGAATACTTGAGCGTGGGCCAATCTACCATCAGTGAGCAAGTCAGCGCACTGGAGAAAAAATTTTCCGTAGAGCTGTTTCACCGGCGCGGCCGATATATCGAGCTAAGTGCTTCCGGACATATGCTATACGATATAACGCAGGGCTTGTTTGGGCAGGAAGATGAAGCGATCCAGTTGTTGCAGAGTTTTCGTCAGCGCAAGCACGGGATGTTGCGGATTGGTGCCGTTTCACCGCCGATTGCCATGAGCCTCACCTATTCGCTGATGCAGAAGCATCCAGACGTAGAATTGGAAACTTCGTTCACAACGGAAACGGGAACGCTTGACCGGCTGTATAACTTTGATATTGATATTGCCATATTGGCGTTGTCCGAGTTTGACCCTCGCCTTAGTACCCAGTTGTATCGGACCTGTCCGATTCTGGCGGTAGTGCGAGATGACCACCCGTGGGCAAGCCAGGACGTAGTAAGTGTAAAAGATATTGTTGGCCAACCTGTAGTACTACGGGAGGAGGGTTCGCGCACAAGGCAATTAGTGGAGGAGGGCTGCGCGGCTCATGACGTAAAACTTAACTGCACGATGCAGCTAAACAGTCGAGAAGCCATTGTTCATGCGGTCGTTCATGGCATCGGGGTGGGATTCGTATCATCAGTGGAGTATGCAGATCGGCCCGGGACCAAGGCGATCGCCTTTGTCGAACAACCTTTTACCATCAGCTATTACCTCTGCTGCCTGCAAACCCGTCGCAACCGGCCGATGATTTCCGAACTGTTTGAGGAGAGCGCCCAGCCACCGGTCCAGTAGCTCGCACCCTTTTGCCGTCGTATCGCTCCAGCCGTTCAAGCCCTTCGAATAATCGATTTGAGCTTGAGCCAACACCTGATAACTCTATAGCGGCACCAACGCGATGGCGGTGGGCCACCCGCTAATCCAGGCGGAAGTTTTACCTGACACGCCCCGTCCCAGGCTCCTCCAGCTAAATACAATAACTAGGAAACAATAATGCGCTACGCACATCCCGGTACTGAAGGTTCCAAGGTTTCCTTCAAGCTTCGCTACGGCAACTTTATCAACGGCGAGTTCGTCGGTCCGATCAACGCTGAATATTTCACTACCACGTCTCCGGTCAATGGCCGGCCGATTGCCGAGTTTCCGCGCTCTGGCGCTGACGATGTCGAAAGCGCTCTGGATGCGGCGCATGCCGCTGCAGATGCTTGGGGGCGTGCGTCGGTTTTGACACGCTCGACCATACTGTTAAAAATTGCCGATCGCATCGAACAGAATCTTGAGCTGCTGGCCATTACTGAAACCTGGGACAATGGCAAGCCGATCCGCGAAACGCTCAACGCCGATATTCCGTTGGCCGCCGACCACTTCCGATACTTCGCCGGTTGCCTACGCGCCCAAGAGGGCAGTGCTGCTGAGATCGACGGTAACACCGTGGCTTACCACATTCACGAGCCGCTCGGAGTAGTCGGACAGATCATCCCGTGGAACTTCCCCATCCTGATGGCTGCCTGGAAACTGGCACCCGCCCTGGCTGCGGGTAACTGCATCGTGCTCAAGCCGGCGGAGCAAACGCCGCTGGGCATCACTGTCCTGCTAGAAGTGATTGGCGACCTACTGCCGCCTGGCGTGCTCAATATCGTGCATGGTTTCGGCCGTGAAGCCGGTGAGGCACTGGCCACCAGCAAGCGCATTGCCAAGATCGCTTTCACCGGTTCTACCCCAGTGGGCTCGCACATCATGAAATGTGCTGCCGAGAACATCATTCCTTCTACGGTAGAGCTGGGCGGCAAGTCGCCGAATATCTTCTTTGAAGACATCATGCAGGCTGAGCCCAGTTTTATTGAAAAAGCCGCCGAAGGCCTGGTGCTGGCATTCTTCAACCAGGGCGAGGTGTGCACCTGCCCATCGCGAGCTTTGGTTCAAGAGTCGATCTACCCGGCGTTCATGGCTGAAGTGTTGAAGAAGATCAACCAGATCAAGCGCGGCGATCCGCTGGACACCGACACCATGGTCGGCGCCCAAGCGTCCGAGCAGCAGTTCGACAAGATCCTTTCCTATTTGGAAATCGCCGAACAGGAAGGCGCTGAACTGCTTGCTGGCGGCACGGTGGAGAAGCTCGAGGGCAGCTTGTCGGCGGGTTATTACATCCAGCCGACCCTGCTCAAGGGCCACAACAAAATGCGTGTGTTCCAAGAGGAGATCTTTGGCCCGGTCGTCGGCGTCACTACCTTTAAGGACGAAGCGGAAGCCCTGGCGATTGCCAACGACACCGAGTTTGGCCTTGGTGCAGGCCTGTGGACCCGCGACATCAACCGCGCCTACCGCATGGGCCGGGGCATCAAAGCGGGCCGCGTATGGACCAACTGCTACCACCTGTACCCGGCTCACGCCGCGTTCGGTGGCTACAAAAAGTCTGGCGTCGGTCGCGAAACCCACAAAATGATGCTCGATCATTATCAGCAAACCAAGAACCTGCTGGTCAGCTACGACATCAATCCGCTCGGCTTCTTCTAATCCCTTGGTAAGCGCTCTCGGCAGCCATTCGCACGCGCTGCCGGGCGCGGGCAATGCGATCAGCCCGCCTCGTTGGAGTTCTTGATGAAGATCCGTTACAAGGTAAGTCTTGTGGCCGCCTGTGTGCTGTTCGTCACCACTGGCCTGTTGTCGCTGCTGCAGATTACTCAAGTGCGCGAACTGTTGCGCGAGCAGGTAGAGGCGAACATCGCGGAAACCAGCAATACCATGGCCAGGCAGATTGAGAACTGGCTCAATGGCAAATTGCTGTTGATTGATCTGGCTGGCCAGGCCATCAATAGCCAGTACAGTCCCGAGGCCACTCAACGCGTTCTCGATTCGCCGGTGCTCAACACAGAATTCAAAATTGTCTTCGGCGCCTACGATTCCACCGGAAAGCCGCTGATTACCAGCGCTTCCTGGAACCCCCAGGCTGATTATGATGGGCGTACGCGGCCATGGTATGGGGTGGGTAAAGCTGCCAATCATGCCGTGTTTACTGAGCCCTACCCCGATTCCACCACCGGCGAGATTCTGATATCTGCGGTGAGCAAGGTCAGTGATGTTGGCCAGACTATCGGCGTGTTCGGCGGGCAGATTCATTTGAAGGCGGTAGCAGACGCTATAAACACCCTAGACTTCGGTGGTGCCGGCTATGCCTTTCTGCTAAGCAAGGACGGCAACATTATTTCGCACCCGCAAACCAAACTGAATGGCAAGTCCTACGGTGAGGTTTTTGCCGGTGATCTTCCGCCTCTTGAGAGCAAGCTGCGCGAGATCAACCACGACGGCAAGACCCTTCTCGTCGCTTTCATTCCCCTTAGCCAACTCAAGGGCATGGACTGGTACATTGGCATCGTTCTGGATGAAGGGGTGGTGATGGCCGCTGCCCGTGTTCTGGGCTGGCGCGCGGTTGTCGGCACCGGCCTTGGCGTGTTGATCAGCCTATTGCTCCTCGGGGTCTGGGTGAAAATGTTGCTGCGTCCACTGGACCGCCTGAAAGACTCGTTGATAGACATCAATGACGGGCAAGGCGACCTAACCCGTGAGCTGCCCGTTACCGGCAACGATGAAATATCGCTGGTTTCGGCACAGTTCAACCGGTTTTTGCAAAATCTCCGGACGCTCATTGGCGATGTGGTGAGCAGTGCCCAGCACGTGCGTGAAAGCACGACGGTGGCCTCGGTGGAGGCCAGCCAGACGGCCGACCGCGTGCAGACGCAACTGCAGGAACTGGAGCAATTGGCCACGGCCATGCAGGAGATGGCTTCCACCGCGGAAGAGGTCGCCGGCAATGCGCAGGCGGCGGTGACCGCTGATGAGCAGACTGTCAACGGCGTTGCCCTTGTTTCGCGCTCGACCAACGCAATTCTGCGTCTGGCAGAGGAAATGGACGCTACCGGCTGTGCCATCAATGAGTTGTCCCTGCTCAGCCAGAACATTGAGTCGATTCTCTCGGTGATTACCAGCATCGCCGATCAAACCAATCTGCTCGCGCTCAACGCCGCCATCGAAGCGGCATGCGCGGGCGAATCCGGGCGCGGCTTTGCCGTGGTTGCCGATGAGGTGTGGTCGCTTGCGTCGAGAACCCAGCACTCCACTCAGGAGATACGCCAGATGATCGACCAGTTGCAGTCGGGCGTTAAACAAGCGCAATCACGTATGCAATTCAGCCGGGACACAGCCAGCAAAACGGCGCAAGACGCGATCGCTGCTAACGGGATGCTTGAACGCATACGGGAAGCGATCAACCGGATAAACGAGATGAACCTGCAGATCGCTGCGGCGGCTGAACAGCAGAGTGCTACGACCGAGGAAATAAACCGGAATACCACAACGATCCGCGATATCAGCGTTGAAGTTTCCGGTAGCGCGGAACAGCAGGCCAACCAGTGCTCGGCCATGGTCGAGCATGTCGGGGAGCAAGATAGGCTGCTGGGGCGATTCAGTATTTGATCGCTTTGCGTGAGCTCGTGTGCAGCTTCAGCTGATCCAACAAAAACAATTTTGACACCGAGGTAACACAGATGAGTGCGGCTCCACTGTATCCCGTTCGTCCCGAGGTTGCGGCCACCACCCTGACCGACGAGGCCACCTACAAGGCCATGTACCAGCAGTCGGTGATCAACCCGGACGGCTTCTGGCGTGAGCAGGCCCAGCGCATCCGCTGGATCAAGCCGTTCACCAAGGTCAAGCAGACCTCCTTCGACGACCATCACGTCGATATCAAATGGTTCGCCGACGGCACTCTGAACGTTTCCTCCAACTGCCTGGACCGCCACCTCGAAGAGCGCGGCGACCAGTTGGCCATCATCTGGGAAGGCGACGACCCTTCCGAGCACCGCAACATCACCTACCGCGAACTGCACGAGCAAGTCTGCAAGTTCGCCAACGCCCTGCGTGGCCAGGATGTGCACCGCGGTGACGTGGTCACCATCTATATGCCGATGATCCCCGAGGCCGTGGTCGCCATGCTCGCCTGTGCCCGTATCGGTGCGATCCATTCGGTAGTGTTCGGCGGTTTTTCACCCGAGGCGCTGGCCGGCCGTATCATCGACTGCAAGTCCAAGATCGTGATCACCGCCGACGAAGGCGTGCGCGGTGGCCGGCGTACCCCGCTCAAGGCCAACGTCGACCTGGCGCTGACCAACCCGGAAACCAGCAGCGTGCAGAAGATCATCGTGTGCAAGCGCACTGGTGGCGACATTGCCTGGCACCAGCACCGCGACATCTGGTACGAAGACCTGATGAAAGTGGCCTCCAGCCACTGTGCGCCGAAGGAAATGGGCGCCGAAGAGCCACTGTTCATCCTCTACACCTCCGGCTCCACCGGCAAGCCCAAGGGTGTGCTGCACACCACCGGCGGCTACCTGGTGTATGCCGCGCTGACCCATGAGCGGGTGTTCGACTACCGCCCGGGCGAAACCTACTGGTGCACCGCCGACGTCGGCTGGGTCACCGGCCACAGCTACATCGTCTACGGCCCGCTGGCCAACGGTGCGACCACCTTACTGTTCGAAGGCGTGCCGAACTACCCGGATATCACCCGGGTTTCGAAGATCGTCGACAAGCACAAGGTCAACATCCTCTACACCGCGCCGACCGCGATCCGCGCCATGATGGCCGAGGGCCAGGCCGCCGTGGCCGGTGCCGACGGTTCGAGCCTGCGCCTGCTGGGCTCGGTGGGCGAGCCGATCAACCCCGAGGCCTGGAACTGGTACTACCAGACTGTCGGCAAGCAGCGTTGCCCGATCGTCGACACCTGGTGGCAGACCGAGACCGGTGGTGTCCTGATCAGCCCGCTGCCCGGCGCCACGGCGCTCAAGCCGGGCTCGGCGACCCGTCCGTTCTTCGGTGTGGTGCCGGCACTGGTGGATAACCTGGGTAACCTGATCGAAGGTGCCGCCGAGGGCAACCTGGTAATCCTCGACTCGTGGCCGGGCCAGTCGCGTTCGCTGTATGGCGACCACGACCGTTTCGTCGACACCTACTTCAAGACCTTCCGTGGCATGTATTTCACCGGTGACGGTGCTCGCCGCGACGAGGACGGTTACTACTGGATCACCGGCCGGGTGGACGACGTGCTCAACGTTTCCGGCCACCGCATGGGTACCGCCGAGATCGAGAGTGCCATGGTCGCGCACCCGAAAGTCGCCGAGGCGGCGGTAGTGGGCGTGCCGCACGACATCAAGGGGCAGGGCATCTACGTGTATGTCACCCTCAACGTTGGCGAGGTGCCGGACGAGGCGCTGCGCCTGGAGCTGAAGAACTGGGTGCGCAAGGAGATCGGCCCGATTGCCTCGCCGGACGTGATCCAGTGGGCGCCAGGGCTGCCCAAGACCCGCTCGGGAAAGATCATGCGGCGAATCCTGCGCAAGATCGCGGCTGCGGAGTATGAGGGGTTAGGAGACATCTCGACGCTTGCCGATCCAGGGGTTGTACTTCGTCTGATTGAAACACACCGAAGTATGGCCACTGCATGAGATAGTTATGCCCGCCCTCGCACCTGCCAGGACACGTTGGAGGCAATATTAATCTGACAAGCGGACGATGAAACCACCTTATCAATAGTCCAATGTGCCAGCAATACACCGAGGTGCTGGCCCAAAACTCCTGGTTAACTTTGTTTTTCGAGCGGTTCGCTGCACCGGGTTTTCTCAGATGATCATCGCAACTACCCACCTTGTGGAAAACCCTCAATAACCGCGGCCCAGGCCATTTCGAACCGTCGCCCTGGCTGCCCGTGCGCTGGACCGAACACCAGTTGAAGGAGTTCGACGCAGCGCCAGTGCTGGGCTACTTGCACCGTCCAATCAAGGTTTCCATGCAGGACGAGCACGGCAAGCGCCTCAAACCCGCGTTGCAGGCCAAGGCCTTGCAGGCAGGTTGGCTCAAGGCCCTCGACACGCTGCCCGATGGGCAAAAACCGGTGCGCGTGTTCTACGACACCACTAACAACGCTGAGGCAGAAATCGCCCTGACCAACGCCTTGCACAGCCTCAATACCGACGGCCAAGGCCTGGATGTGAGCAATGTCGACGAGGGCTATGACATCGGTCGACGCCTGGGCAATACCGGCGTCAGCAGCGCGCTGGTGGAAATCAACCTGGCCACCATCGCCAGCTACCACGACGGCGGTGCCAGTGCCGTGGTGTACGCCGGCAGCGACGGCAGCCTCACCGTGCAGATGATCAGCCCGCCAGATGAGGCACGCAAAGTGAAGAACCAGCGCAACCGTGGTGCTGACCCCTTCAAGTATGGCCTCCCAAGTGTCGGGCGACCCAAGGCATGAACCCTCCCATCTGCCTGGGCGACCCCACCAGCAGCGGGGGCAGCGTGCTGTCATGCCAACTGGCTGGCACCCACACCGTCAACGGTAAAACGCCAGCGGTGCTGGGCGACAAGGCCAGTTGCCCGCTTCACAAAGGGGTTTTTGCGTTTATCGAGGGGCATCCAAGCCGACGCATGAACGGTAAGCCGGTGGTGCTGCAAGGCCATCTGCCATTCACTCGGCATCTTCCACATGATCAATATGAGCGAAGCGCTCCACGAGAAAGTCGATAAGGCTGCGCAACCGCGCTGACAGGTGTAGCTGCTGAGGATAAACCGCATAGACATCTGCCCGGGTTGGTGTTTCGTCTTCCAGCACCAGGCGCAACCGGCCGCTGCGTACATAGCGGGCTATATCCCATTCGGCGCGCATCAGTATCCCGTAACCTTCCAACGCCCAGTTCAGGGCCACCTCCCCGTCATTGCAGCCCAGGGCACCGCGGACCTTGATGTTCTGCGTACGGCTGCCAGTGGTGAAACTCCATACGCCATAAGGCGTTTCGTTCTGCCGGATGAAGATGCAGTTGTGCTGTTGCAAATCAGACAGGCGCATCGGCGTGCCGTGCTTTTCCAGATAAAGCGGCGAGGCGCACACCAGTCGGCGATTGGAGGCGATCTTGCGGGCGTGGAATGCGGCATCCGGCAGTGTACCGAAGCGGATCCCGAGGTCAAAACCGTGGGTTGCCAGATCCAAGGGATGGTCGGTGATTTCCAGCTGAATTTCCACCTCCGGATAACGGCTGAAGAACGCTGCCAAGGCCGGCCCGATATGCCGTCGACCAAAGCCGAGGGAGGCGTTCACGCGGATAAGGCCTTTGGGCGTCGCGCGGCTACTGACGACCATCTGCTCTACCTCATTGATTTGCGTGAGGATGCGCGCAGCGTGAGAAAAGTAAAGCTCGCCCTCCGAGGTCAGGCTCATCGAGCGGGTGGTGCGGTTGACCAGGCGAACACCAAACCGTGCCTCCAGCGCTGCCAGGCGTTTGCTCACTGCCGGGGGGGTTACGCCGAGTTCGCGTGCCGTGGCCGCGAGGCTGCCCTGGGTGGCGAGCAGGTGGAAAAACGAAAGGTCAAATGTCTGATTCATGGCTGGCTCGAAGCGACGATGGGCTCGTACAGAATGTGCCCCATGATTGATAACCTCAAGTAACTTTTGAAGTTATTTTGAGTAGCTTATTTCCTTGGGATTTCTGCTTACACTCTGCTCACATCCTGTCGCCTTGGTGTGATCGGCAGGGAAAACAAGAATATCCAAATGAAGGTGTCTACTCATGCATGCGTACAACATTGCAGCTGTCCCAGGCGATGGAATTGGTATTGAGGTTATTGCCGCAGGCGTTGAAGTACTGAAAGCGCTGTCAAGAAAATGTGGGTTCGAAATCTCCTTCAAAGACTTTGATTGGAGCTCGGAGAGCTACCTGAAGAATGGCCATTACATCCCTGAGGGTGGGCTGGAGGAGTTGAAAAGCTTCGACGCTATTTTCTTCGGTGCCGTGGGTGCCCTGAATGTACCGGACCATATTTCCCTATGGGGCCTGCGTCTGCCGATTTGCCAGGGTTTCGACCAGTTC
Organism: Pseudomonas sp. BNK-15; assembly: GCF_047456105.1. NCBI lineage: Bacteria > Pseudomonadati > Pseudomonadota > Gammaproteobacteria > Pseudomonadales > Pseudomonadaceae > Pseudomonas > Pseudomonas sp. BNK-15. Next base: position 4,877,603 of record NZ_CP179898.1, on the reverse strand, counting down.
GCCAACGTGCGTCCGGCTCGTGTACTGCCGGGCGTGAAAAGCCCGTTGCATAACGGCGACCAGATCGACTGGGTCGTCGTGCGTGAGAACTCAGAGGGTGAGTACTCCGGTAATGGTGGCCGCGTGCACCGCGGCCTGCCAGAAGAAGTGGCTACCGAGGTATCGGTATTTACCCGTGCCGGTGTCGAGCGCATTCACCGTTTTGCTTTCCAGCTGGCACAGAGTCGCCCACGCAAGCAACTGACCATGGTGACCAAGTCCAACGCTCAGCGTCATGGCATGGTGCTGTGGGACGAGATCTTCTACGAAGTCGCCAAGGACTTCCCGGATGTGAAGATCGACAAGGAACTGGTTGACGCAGTGACCACGCGCATGGTCCTAAAACCGTCCACACTGGACGTGATTGTCGCCACCAACCTGCACGCCGACATATTGTCCGACCTGGCCGCCGCGTTGTCTGGCAGCTTGGGCATCGCACCGACCGCCAACCTCAACCCGTCGCGTCAATTCCCTTCGATGTTCGAACCTATCCATGGTTCTGCCTTCGACATCACCGGCAAAGGCGTAGCCAACCCGATTGCGACCTTCTGGACTGCGGCATTGATGCTCGAGCACCTGGGTGAGGGGGCTGCCGCCAGGCAGTTGATGTCGGCCATCGAAGCAGTCACCGAAAGTGGCCTGCAAACCCCCGATCTGGGCGGCACAGCGACTACTCGCCAGATCACCGATGCGGTCATCGCGCTGATTGATCGCTGATTGAACAGAACCGTAATTTAGACAATGCGCCGAGAGACGGGTCGTTGATCTGTCTTCTCGGTATTACCTGACAAGAATAAAAATTCAGGGGTCCTGTCATGAAAAGCATTCTGGGTAAGTTATATGTCCAAGTACTGATCGGGGTGGCCGCCGGTGTATTGCTAGGTGTTTTTTGGCCGGATATCGGCACTGACCTGAAACCGCTTGGCGATGCGTTCATCAAGCTGATCAAGATGGTATTCGCACCCATCATTTTCGCCACGGTGGTGTTGGGCATCGCCAAGATGGAGAACATGAAGGAGCTCGGCCGTGTGGGCGCTCGAGCGCTCATCTACTTTGAAGTGCTTTCTACATTCGCCCTGATCCTGGGCCTGCTGGTTGTCAACTTCGTCAAGCCAGGCGCCGGAATGAACATTGATGCGGCGCACCTCGACGCCTCCAGCATCGCTACCTACACCTCGGCTGCACAGGGTGGCGACGGTATCACTGAGTTCTTGATGAAAATCATCCCGGCCAGTATCACCGATGCGTTTGCGCAGAACCAGATTTTACCGATTCTGCTGTTCTCTACCTTGTTCGGTATCGCGTTGGCGCATCTGGGGCCGCGTGGCAAACCCATGGTCGATGTGCTGGAGTCTTTCTCCCACGGCATGTTCTACATTGTCGGCATGATCATGCGGCTTGCACCGCTGGCGGCGTTTGGCGCCATGGCTTTCACCATTGGCAAGTACGGTCTGGGTTCGATCGTATCGCTTGGCAAGTTGGTGGCGACTATGTATGTCACCTGTTTCCTGTTTGTCGTGGTCGTGCTCGGTTTCATCGCTCGCTTGTCCGGCTTCAGCCTGTGGAAGTTTCTCAAGTACCTAAAGGAAGAACTGTTCACTGTCCTGGGTACCAGTTCTTCAGAGTCGGTCGTGCCGCAACTGATGAACAAACTTGAAAAGGCAGGGGTGTCCAAGCCGGTAGTCGGCCTGGTGATTCCGTCCGGGCTGACGTTCAACCCCGATGGTCAGTGCATCTACTACACCATGGCAGCCATCTTCATCGCCCAAGCTACCAACACGCCTCTGACCCTAATGGACCAGTTGATCGTGCTGGGCGTGTTGTTGCTGACTTCCAAGGGTTCTGCGGGTGTCACCGGGTCCGGTTTCATCACACTGGCAGCCACCCTGGCGACGATGGACAAGATTCCGGTAGCCGGCATGGTGCTGCTGCTCGGGGTGGATCGTTTCATGTCCGAAGCCCGCGCTATCACCAATACGATCGGAAATGCAGTTGGCACCATGGCGATCGCCAAATGGGTCGGAGCACTCGATAAAAAGCAAATGGACCTGGCCCTGAATACTCAGCCAGCCGCGGCGCCAGACTCGACTGAGCAACAATCAGGTGCATCGAATCGAGCAGTGCAAACACCAATAGCTGGCCTTTTGAGCCCGCACGAATAGCCCAGTGATGCTGTGAGGAGAAAATGATGGATAAAGAGTCAGCTGTACTATCGCTTACCGAGACGATGGCGAAGTTTACCGCCTATATCGGCAAACGCCTGCCAACCGACGTGAAGAAAAAAACCGCGCAATTGCGGGCCGCGGAAACCAACCCGCTCGCCATTGCTGTCTATGACTCAATGGCTGAGAACCAGGACTACGCCGACAAACTCGACCGCCCGAGCTGCCAGGACACCGGCGTGATCCAGTACTTCATCTCGGCAGGCGCGAGCTTCCCCTTGCTCAGCGAGCTTGAGGGCATCCTCGAGAACGCCACCAAGGAAGCCACTATCAAGGGCCCGCTGCGTCACAACGCGGTAGAGACCTTTATCGAAAAGAATACGGGTACCAATACCGGTTCGAAAATTCCATGGCTGGATTGGGAGATCATCCCCAACGCCGATTATGCAATCGTGGACGTGTACATGGCCGGTGGCGGTTGCACGCTGCCTGGTTCGGCCAAAGTGTTGATGCCGGGTCAAGGATATGAAGGCGTCACCGAATTTGTCTTTGATGTGATCACCTCGCGGGGCATCAACGCGTGCCCGCCGTTGCTGGTTGGCGTCGGCGTGTCAACATCAGTGGAAACCGCTGCGCGTCTGTCCAAGCGGGCAATCCTGCGCCCGGTGGACTCCAGCCACCCCAATGAAAGTGCGGCCTTGATGGAGCAGTTGCTTGAAGAGGGCCTCAACGAGATTGGTATCGGTCCGCAAGGGTTGACCGGCAATAGCAGCGTCATGGGCGTGAACATCGAATCGTCCGCTCGCCACCCATCAACCATTGGCGTGGCCGTGTCCACTGGTTGCTGGGCACACCGGCGCGGCAAGATCCGTATCAACGCCGACCTGTCTTACGACATTCTGTCCCACGAAGGAGTTGTTCTGTGAAAAAGATCCTCAGCACCCCGATCAAGGACGAAGATCTCGCAGACCTTAACGTTGGTGATGTGATTTACCTGACAGGGCAGTTGGTCACCTGTCGCGACGTGGCACACCGTCGCCTGATCGAGCTCAAGCGTGAACTGCCGGTCGACTTGCGCGGTGGGGCCATATTTCATGCTGGCCCGATCGTGCGCGAGAAAGACGATGGCACCTTCGAGATGGTTTCCATCGGCCCGACCACCAGCATGCGGATGGAAAAGTTCGAGAAGGAATTCATTGAGCAGACTGGCGTAAAGCTGATCGTCGGCAAGGGCGGCATGGGCCCCGAAACCACCACTGGGTGCCTGGAAAACAAGGCTGTGCATGCGGTGTTCCCCGGCGGTTGTGCAGTACTCGCCGCAACCCAGGTGGAAGAGATCGAGCGGGCTGAGTGGCAAGATTTGGGGATGCCCGAAACGCTTTGGGTCAATCGCGTACGGGAGTTTGGCCCGTTGATTATCTCCATCGATACCAAGGGTAATAACCTGTTCGAGCAAAACAAGCTGCGCTTCAACGAGCGCAAAGGCTCGGTGATCGAAAAAATCAACTCACAGGTTCGCTTTATCAAATGATGGAGAAGGTTGGCCACGGCGCTTAGCTGTGGTCGTTCCTGTCCGTCGCAGCGAACCACCAGAATTTTTCCCTGCAAAGCCCTCGGCGATCATCGAGCTGCCGCGCCCGGCCTGAAGTTGTACAAATCCTTGATTTTGTAACGGTTATTTAACCGGTGGTCCGATTCAGCCCACAGTTGCGCGTGTACCGGTTGTGCGGTCGTACCGCTTCGCTATGGTGGTATTTGGCCATTCCAAATAGACATCAGTCGGAGGAGGCGGCATGCGAATTCGCGGAGAAACTTATTGGCTGTGGGCGGACCCGACCCTGCATCACCGGGAGCACGATGAGGCTCTTTATAACGGCACGGTTATCGATGTTCAGGTGAGGCTGTCGCGCACAGGCGCTACGCAGATGTTCATCGGCGTCTATGCGGCCGCTGGTACCGCGCTTCACGAGGAGGCTTTCGACTCGAGGCCCGGCGAGTCGATGACCAGAGCGCTGGCGTGGGGCGTGGGGCGTGCACGCCGAATTGCCACCGAGGGTCTGGTTGCTATGGGTAGGCCCGCAACCTGCTTGAAATAGTAAGGATTGCGCAGGAGTACAGATGTACTCTGACGTGCTGGTCCGGCTTCACCGGGGCAGGTAACTTGACGAGGACAACGGAACGCACGCGTGAACGCACCAGTCGTATTTGCAGCAAAGGTGCAATCAGGGCGCCCCGTTGGAGAATCAGATGAACCTTCAGTCCACCAGTCATGATCTTTATGTGCATTCGTACCTTGGTTACCAGGCATCCATTTACGTTCTGTGGGAGTCGTGCACTGACTCACCGACCGGAATGCTGGTGGAGGTCGGCCGGCCCGGCAGCGTCTCGAGAACGCTGCGAGTGAGTCGGGCATTTTCGTCCTCGACGGAGGCCATACTCGAAGGCAAAGTGATGGCTGAGCAGTATGTGCAGAGCCAGGCGGGCAGAGCATGATGCTCACCGCTCGATGCGAAAGCATTTCTGGCCGGCAATGGTCCGGTTCCAGGGCCTTCGTCTATCACTGTATATAAGGATTAACCGGATCAGGAGGTTTGAATGAAGAGGCGAGTGCTGGGCGTTGTTCTGATTTCTGTTGCAGGGATGGCCAACGCAGGCATCCCATTGGTGAATGCCACATGCCCGGGCGGAATCGAAGTGCACGCGGATGAAGGCGGCCCTGTCTACATTAATGCCAAGGAGGCAAAACTGAAGAAATTCAGTGACGCGTACTACGAAGCCAAGGGCGATGGGGTTACCGTCTCTATCATGGTCAACCCGGATGAGTCTGTGGGGGTCTCGTACACCGGCAAGGGGCGTGCAAATGGCGTTTGTGAGGTGGCCGAGCAAGATTGAGCGGTGCTAATGGCAAAGCGGCATGGCGTGTTCCCGTCAGCTTGCAAATAGGGTAGGGCGTTGCCACATCCCCTATAGCGAAGAAGAATATTGCTCGGTTATGACTGAGGGTTAATATGGGATTGGCCAAAAAAACGAAAAAGGGCGTTGCTCGTTAGCTATTTTCAAAGGGTTGTTGAAGGGGGCGCCGGAGTGTGTCGCGTGAAGAACTCTAGATCGCTCGCAAGCGCAATACTGATGTCAGCGTTGGCTGCAACTTTTATGACGGGGTGTGCACAGAACCCCGATGTTCGGGATGGGCATGATCATACCTCCGGTATCACCGAGAAGAGCCCGCCGGATTATCTAGGGTGCGTCAAGGAAGAGATGCATGGGAGTGCAACCACCTATGAGGTGGGTAGTGGTGATTCGGTGCGTCTGTTCGTCGACAGTACTGACCCCAACACAGCCAATGGCCTTGTAGAGTTGCGCAGCTACGGCACGCGTCAGCAGTTCATGGCCTATCAGCGCGATGCCTGGTATGACCACGGGCGGCTGCTCGATGCAGCCCTCATGTGTTCGAAGGCCTAGCCAGCCCGCGGCAAAACCTGAGTACAAAAGCCCGCGCCCCAGATGCGCGGGCTTTTTGTCATGCAAAACCATGGTTAAAATGCATCCTGTCCACTTGAGTCAAATGCAAATGCCTAACTTTCGCATCTCTTTTTGCTACGCACTGGTCGTCACCCTGGCCGGTTGTGCAAACCCAGGAAAGCCAACAGCCAGCAAGCTGACCCGCAAATCGCCAGAAGTCTATGCCGCCTGTGTATTGCCCAAGTGGCAAGCGTTGGCGCCACTCACGACGCAAAAATCCATTTCACATGGCTACCGCCTGACCGCACCCAGCGCAGTGACCTCTGATGAAGTCCTGGAAGTGTTGGAGTCCGGTGAGGGCAGCCGGGCGACTTTCTACAAAGGCAGTTTCCTCTCGGGCAACAAGCTGCGGCTGGCGGCCCGGGAATGCCTGGATTGAGGTGATGCCTGCCCCCTGGCAGTCCCATGGCTTCTACGCTTTCAGGTTCATCTGACGGCATTGCACCTGCGCATCTTCTTTGCAGGAGTAACTGGGCTTGAGACGCTCCTTTGCTTGATTGTCGTAGATGTCGTAGCCGCCGCAGACGGTAGCTGCGTAATAGCGACCAGCGACGCGGAAGGATTCCCTTTCGATAGGCACTGCGGGAACGATAACGAATCTTGGTTGCATTGTTCGTGCCTCCCCAGGCAGAGAGTTAAGTATTAGTACCGCCAGGGGTAACCGGCAAGGCGACTCATGCATAAAAGAGAGTCGTCGCGTGAAACGAACGGCAAGACGTTGGTCAGATTGTGTAAGGGCTTTGTAAAAGGGATCGTTCGGTGTCCGAGGGGTATTGTGTTTTAGGTACTCCAAACCGATGATGGCGCGATGAATATATCTCCGTCACAGCTCGATGCCGAGCGCGGCGCGTTCTCAGGTTTCGAGGCGTGCCGAAACACCCAGAAAGGGCCGGTGGTGATTCTTGCGTCGGGCGCTTCTGCCAAACAGTTCCCCCTGCTTGAATTTTCACACCTCCCTGTGATTGCCATGAATGGTTCGGTTTCCCTCACCGCTGCGTGTGCCGTGAAGCCGTTCTTTTACATCTGCACCGACAAAAGCTTTCGCACACAGCAGCCAGAGCTGTTTGCCTTGGCGTTGCGCGATAGCCAGCGCTTGGCACTGTGGCCAGAGCAGTTCGTCGGCGCTGACATCCCGCCCGACACCGAGTGTTATCCGCTGCATAAAGCCGACAACCCCGGCATGCTCGACGGGTTGCGGGGGCACGGCGCAACCCATGTCTGCAGCAGGGCGTTGTGGAGCAAGCGGGCGCGGTCGATCGCCTTCAGCAAAGACCTCTCAAGCGGCTACTTCGATGCCCGGACAGTGGTTTATGTCGCCCTGCAACTGGCGTATCACCTGGGGTTCGAGCAGGTGTTGCTGGTGGGTGTTGACCTGGACCAGTCATTAGGGCGCTTTTACGAGAACGGTGAGGGGCAGCCTTCCCCCTGTGGGCTCGACCAGCACTGGGAGAGCCGCATACTGCCGTCGCTGACGCTGATGGCCGAGCAGGTTGTCAGCGAGCGATTCCGGGTTTACAACCTGTCCGAGGTTTCTCGCATACCTGCGGCGTTGATCCCCAAAATCGACCTGGCCCAAGCCCGCCGCATCGCGAGCTGAGTGATTGCCTGAGCAAGAAAGCGGATGCGCGAGGTGTGGGCCGGCGCTAAAGTGCCCGGACCTAGCCCTGCAGTGAGAAACAAGCATGTCCAGCGCCTTCACCCTGATGCAGTCCCCGGTCGGCACCTTGACCCTGGTGGCCCGCGGCGAGCGCCTGGCCGCCGTGCTGTGGGAAGAGGAGCGGGAAAACCGCGTTCGCCTGGGTGAGGTGCATCGGGATGATGAGCAGCCAATACTGCGCGAAGCCGCTCGCCAGTTGGAAGAGTACTTTGCCGGCAAGCGCCAACGGTTCGAGTTGGCACTGGATTTTGCCGGCACCGCCTTTCAGCGCCAGGTGTGGGCGGCGTTGCTCACCATTCCGTTCGGCCAGACCCGAAGCTACAGCGATATCGCCCGGCAGATCGGTAACCCGAGCGCCGTACGCGCGGTCGGTGCGGCCAACGGCCGTAATCCGATCTCGATCATTGCCCCGTGCCACCGGGTGATTGGCGCATCCGGGAGCCTGACCGGCTTTGCCGGGGGGATGCCGGCCAAGCAGTACCTCTTGGCGCTTGAGGGGCAACAAAGCCTGACTTTGGACCTTTAGCCATGCATTGTCCGCAAAGGTCGCGACTGAACCTGAAAACTCAACTGACCCAATACACGGCCAGGCACACCACCACTGCCAACGTCGAGCCCGCCATCAGCGTGTACTGCTGATGCGCCCGGCGGGCCTGTGGCCTTACTTCGCGCAGGTACTGCCCGGGCGGTGGCGCATCCGGGCGATGGCGCAACCCCTCGGCCAGCTCATTCAGCTGGCTGTTGATCAACAGCCCCACCAGATGATAGGTGCTGGCAAAGCTGGCCACTATCAAAAGCAGATACTTCATGCAGAAGGCACGCTCAGCGGTACGCCGATGGCGCTGGAGTTCGCGGTATCCAGCAAGATGATGCCTTCCTGGCGGCCATCCAGCGCCGCCAGCAGGTTACCCTGGCTGTCCCAGGCCGCCGAGCCGCCGGCACCCACGAAGTTGTCGGCCGGGCCCACACAGTTGGCCATCAATACCGGGATACCCAAAGTGCGAGCGACTTGCGGGTAGTGCTCATTGCCTTCACGGATGCCCTTCGCCGTCTTCGCCACGCTCACCAGGTACAGCTCTGCGCCCCTGTCGCGGGCTCGTGCTGCATGCGCGAAGAACATCGACTCGTAACAGATGGCGGGTGCTATCTGCAGTTGCCCTGCGGTGAAAACCAAGGGCTGGTCACCGGCCGAGAAAAACGCCAGCTCGTCCTCGTGCAGCCGTTGTTTGGCGTAGGCCAGCCGCGGCTGGCCGGGGCGCAGGATCGGCATTGCGATCTGAATGCCATCTGCGGTGGGCAGTGGCAGGCCCACGGCTACGCAGATTTCCAGGCGGTCGCAGATTCGCTGCAGCGGATCGAGCCGGGCAGAGGTGAGCGGCAAGGCCACCTGCCTTGCCAGGGTAGGCTCGTAACCAGTCAGCGACAGCTCGGGGAACACCACCAGTTCGGCGCCCAGGTCTGCGGCCTGCTCTATGCAGTGCAGGTGGCGGTCGAGATTGACTTGTAGTTCGCCTTTGACTGATGCCAGCTGTACGGCACAGAGTTTCATGGGTAATTCCCTTCCCTGGTACAGATCGAAAGGCCGAGCATACTATCGGCAGGATCACCTGTTCCAGTGAAGGGTATTTCAGGAGGCCGCGGGCGTGGCGAAACATTGGCGAAACCAGTTCGAACTGCGCAGGTGCTGTGCCTTGTGCCATGCTGTTGGTTGATAGGGCCATGAGCACGTCATGCACGAGAGCGGTAGCCATCATCCGCTCCCCAACGTGCGGCAACAGAGGAACAATGCAATGAGCCGGTTTCGGCGGGTAGCCGCCAACAGCCACGGGCGTGACCTGGCTGTTGGCGATATTCACGGGCATTTTCGGCGCCTGGAGCAGTGCCTGGAGGCGGTAGGGTTCGACCCTGCGGTGGATCGGCTATTCAGTGTTGGTGATCTGGTCGACCGCGGGCCGCACAGTATCGAGGCCCTGACGTGGCTGACCAAGCCTTGGTTCCATGCCGTGCAGGGCAACCATGAGTCGCTGGCCATCACCTGCCTGTACGGTGGGCGGCTGGATCTGGACATGTATCGGGCAGCGGGCGGTGGCTGGTTTCTCGATCTGCCAAAGGATGAGCAGGCGGTTTTCGTCGAACAGTTCCTGCAGTTGCCGATAGCCATGGAAGTACAGACAGAGGCCGGGTTGATTGGCGTGCTGCATGCCGACACCCCGTTTGCAGACTGGGCCGAGCTGCGCGCCAGTCTGTTGGAGGATGATGACCCGGGGGTGCGTGAAGTCTGCCAGTGGTCGCGCCGGCGGCTCAAAGAAGGGGATACCGGCGCCGTCGAAGGCGTGCGTGCCCTGCTGGTGGGCCATACGCCGGTGCTCCAGGCCAAACGGTTGGGTAACGTCTGGCACCTGGACACCGGTGGTTGGGCAAGTGGCCATTTCAGCCTGATGGACTTGGCCAGCCTGGCGCTGCTCAACCCTGCACCAGGCTGAAAAGCAATGCACCTGCCAGTGCAATCAGCATCATCCCCGAGGCCCGCTCCAGCCAGGGCAGGGCATGAGAAAAGCGCCGTAGCAGGCGCTTGTTGCCGATGGCCGCTGCCACCAGCAAATCCCACAGCAGAACGATGGTGAACATCCAGGCGCCATAGGCCCACTTCCAGGCAGCACCGCTGTTGGCGACCATGCTGGCGAGGCTGGCGTAGAACAGTGCGTTCTTGGGGTTGAGACCGCCTGATACCAGGCCCATGCCCAGCCCTCGCCACCAGCCGCTCACTGCCCCTAGGGTATCCACCGCAGCCAGGCCGGACTGCCCGGCATGGCGCAGGAACAGCGCGCCTATATAAAGCAGGTAAACCGCGCCGGCCAACTGCAAGGCGATGAACACCGGGCTGCCTTCTTGCAGTACCGCCAGGCCCGCGAAGGCCAGGCTGATGAACAGGCCATTGGCCAGAGCGATGCCCAGGCAGGTGCCACTGGCGACGCGCCAACCGGCGCTGATCCAGGTACGAGCGACCAGGAAGAAGTCCGGGCCTGGGGAAAGCAGGGCCAGGAAGTGGGCGAGGGCGACGATCAGAAACTGCTCCATGGTGCGGGCTATCTCGAGTGATAAAGCCGCAGTGTGGAGGCGGGGCAGGACCAGGTATTGAAGATTATTGCAGGTGGCCCAGGGACTCTAATCCAGACTCAGCCGATATTGCCCCGGCGTCACGCCCACATGCGCCTTGAATACCCGCTGAAAATGGCTCTGATCGGCAAACCCCAGTCGATAGGCCACCTCGGCCAGCGCCAGCCCGTCGCGCAGCAGCCGCCGGCCCCGGTTGATGCGGGCATTGATCAGGTAGGCATGCGGCGTCAGCCCGGTGGCCGCGCGGAACGCACGGATCAACTGATAACGGCCAAGCCCTGCTTGCCGGGCAAGCACTTCAAGACTCAAGCGGGCCGGGTCTTGAGCTTCGATGCACTCGATCAGGCCACGCAGGGCCGGCGTGCCCAATGCTGGCGCTGGCGCAGCCGCCAGGTGAGGATGTTGGGCAAAATCATGATCACCCATGAAGGCGATCAGTGCGGCTTCCTTTTCGCCGCTGCTCGCACCCGAGAACAGCAATTCATTCAACCCGCAGAACGCGCGGTACAACGCAGGCAGCCGGCTGATGCGCGCCGGCGCCCCCGGCCCGGCCGCGTCGAGCCCCGACTCCAGGCGCAGCTGCGCAAGCCACTGGGCCTCGACATGCAGCATCTGGTAGCTCCATGCCTGGCCGGGCTCGGGGTTGCAGGCATGCACCCGCTGCGCCGGCACCAACACCAGCGTGCCTGGGGTCAGCCGCTGCTGCCCATCACCTGCGCCAGTGAAGACGCTGCACCCCGCATCCACCGCGCCGATGGAGAATGTCGGGTGGCTATGAGCCTTGTAACAGGCGCGGCTGTGGCAGGCCCGGCGGCTTTCCACCCAGGGCAGGGCCGGATCGCGCCAGAGTGAGGAGCGGGTAGGGTGCATGCTGGAGCCCTCGTTGAGGCTGGCAGCTTAACAGCGCCGAACGCGCTGCCGTACAGTTTTTCCCTGTGGCTGTACCTTGACCGGTACCGCTCAAGCATCGACATTGGTGGCAGATTTCCAGGAGAACGAAATGGACCTGTCGAGCCTGCTGTTATTCATCCCCGCCTGCTTCGCCCTGAACATGGCACCGGGGCCGAACAACCTGTTGTCGTTGCACAATGCCAGCCGCTATGGCCTGCGTACCGCATGCGTGGCAGGTGGCGGGCGCATTCTCGCCTTCAGCGGCATGATTGCCCTGGCGGCGATGGGCCTGGCGGTGGTGCTGCACACCAGTGAGTACCTGTTCCTGGTGATCAAGGTGGTGGGTGCGGCCTACCTGTTCTACATCGCCTGGCAGCTGTGGCGCGCTCCGGTGGGCGAGGCGCTGGTGGCGAGCGAGCAACCGCGTGGCGTTTGGCGCCTGGCGCGGCAGGAGTTCTGGGTGGCCGCAGGCAACCCGAAAGCAATCCTGATTTTTACCGCCTTCCTGCCGCAGTTCGTCTCGGTGGGCAGCCCCACCCCGGTCAGTGAGCAGTTCCTCTGGCTGGGGGTACTGTTCCTGCTCCTGGAGTGGGCGGCGATTGCCATCTATGCCGGCCTTGGCGCCTACCTGCAGCGCTGGTTCAGCCAGCCGGGGCCGCGCCGGCTGTTCAACCGGGTCAGCGCCTGCCTGCTCGGTTGCGCTGGCCTCGGTTTGCTGGCCGCACGCCGTTAACGGCGCTGTTCAGTCGCGGTAGAAGGTCTGCACCAGGTGATAGCCGAACTTGCTCTTTATCGGCCCGTGCACCACACGCAGGGGTTTCTTGAAAATTACCTGGTCGATCGCCCCCACCAGCTGCCCCGGGCGCACTTCGCCCAGGTCGCCGCCACGCTTGCCTGAAGGGCAGGTAGAAAACTTCTTGGCCAGCACGTCGAAGGCCTCGCCATTGGCGATGCGCTGTTTGAGCTTTTCGGCCTCCTCAGCGGTCTTGACCAGGATGTGGCGGGCTTGAGCTTTCATGGGACACCTGTGCTTCTGGGTGAAAAAAGGGCGCCATTATGCCTGAACGTGCAGCTCCGTGCGGTCACGAAAAAACTCAAGTGCTTCCGGGTTGGCCAGCGCGTCGGTATTTTTCACGGGTAACCCGTGCACCACATTACGCACCGCCAGCTCCACCAGCTTGCCGCTGATGGTACGTGGAATATCACTGACCTGCAGGATCACCGCCGGTACATGGCGCGGCGTGGTGTACTGGCGGATCACCTGGCGAATGCGCTGTTGCAACGGCTCATCGAGCGCCAGGCCATCACGCAGACGCACGAACAGCACGACGCGCACATCGCCTTTCCATTGCTGGCCGATGGCGACACTTTCCAGCACCTGCTCGACCTTTTCTACCTGCCGATAGATTTCCGCCGTGCCGATACGCACACCACCGGGGTTGAGCACGGCATCGGAACGCCCATGGATCACCATGCCGCCTGTGGTGAGCTGCTCGGCGTAGTCGCCCTGCGCCCAGACACCGGGAAACTGGCTGAAGTAGGCCTCGCGGTAGCGGCTGCCATCGTTGTCGTTCCAGAACCCCCGGGGCATCGACGGGAAGTGGCGGGTGCACACCAACTCGCCTTTTTCACCGGTCACCGGCTGGCCGTGCTCATTCCACACTTCTACCGCCATGCCCAGGCCCTTGCAGGCAATTTCGCCACGGCGTACCGGCAGCGTCGGGTTGCCCAGCACGAAGCAGGACACGATATCGGTACCACCGGACATGGACGCCAGGCACAGATCGGCCTTTATCTTGCGGTAAACGTAGTCGTAACTGTGCGGCGACAGCGGTGAGCCGGTGGAGAGGATCAGGCGCAGGCTGGCCAGTCGATGACTGCGTGCCGGCTCCAGGCCTTCCTGTTCAAGTGCGGCCAGGTACTTGGCGCTGGTACCGAAGGCCTGGATGCCTTCGGCGTCGATCAGGTCGAGCAGGCGCTCAGGCCCCGGGTGGAAGGGGGAGCCGTCATACAGCACCAGAGTGGCCCCTACTGCCAGGCCACTGGCCAGCCAGTTCCACATCATCCAGCCGCAGGTGGTGTAGTAGAACAGCACGTCATCGGCCTTGAGGTCATTGTGCAGGCCGTGTTCCTTGAGGTGTTGCAGCAGGACACCGCCGGCGCTGTGGACGATGCACTTGGGCACGCCCGTGGTGCCGCTGGAATAGAGGATGTACAGCGGGTGATCGAACGGTAAGGGGGTGAAGCCTGGCTCACCTCCTGCGTGGTAGAAGTCGCCCCACAGGCTGACCTTGGCAGGGGTACTGAATTCGTCGGCCTGGGTGTCCGGCCGCGTGTAGGGCACCACGATCAGTTGCTGCAGCCCGGGCAACTGCGCGCAGACCTGGTTGATCTTGTCGACCTGGTCGATCTGCTTGCCGGCGTACTGGTAACCGGCACAGACGATCAGCAGCTTGGGCTCGATCTGGCCGAAACGGTCGATGATGCCGTGCAGGCCAAACTCCGGCGATGACGTCGACCAGACGGCGCCTAGGCTGGTGCAGGCGAGCATGGCCACGAGGGTTTCCCAGGTGTTGGGCATCACTGCGCCAATGCGGTCACCTGGCTCGATACCGGCATTTTTGAAGGCCTTCTGCAGCCCGGCTACCTCAGCGGCCAGTTGCGCGTGGCTCAGTGAGCGGCGCTCGCCGTCTTCGCGCACGGCCGTCACCGCAGTGTGATCGTCACGCCGGCGTAGCAGGTGTTCGGCGAAGTTGAGGGTGGCCTTGGCGAACCACCGAGCATCGGGCATCTGTGCACCTTCGCTCAGTACCTGGCTGGGTGGGCTATGCCACAACACCTGGAAATAGTCGGCAATGGATTCCCAAAAAGCGGCGCGCTGCTCGATGCTCCAGCTGTGCAGTGCTGCGTAATCATTGAGCTGCAGGTTGTAGCGCAGGTTGATCCAGCGGCGAAAGGCATCCATTCGGCTGGCCTCGATTTGCGCCGCAGCAGGACACCAAAGCACATCATTCATGCCATACCTCCCATTGCCAAGACGCGCTTGATCGCCAGCTTGCCGGCGATCAAGCACCGCTACGCTTCAATTTACTCCACCTTGGCCTGTTGCACGTCCTGCGATGCCGACCACACGCGGTAACGCACTTGCACGCCATCAGGCACATACACCACGACAGGCAACTTGCTGTTGTAGCGCAGCAGGAAGCCTTCACCGACCACCGGCACGAACGCCTCGGTCTTTTTGCCATCCGGGCAGGCCATCAGGGTACTGGCCGGCCCGCCGACCTTGTCTAGGCGGTAATAGCTGTAACCCCAGCCTTGGAGGGTGTGTTCCTCCAGGCTGCCGGCCAGGCGCTGGCGGTTACAGTCCACCTGCAGCGTCTTGCCAGCCAGAATTTCCAGCTTGTAGGCTTGCTCGTCGGGTTGTGCGGGCAGGTGGATGACCTGCCGGGTAAAGCCTTTTTCAGCCTCGGGGTAAGGCGCGATGTCCTTCAGGCTGGCGGCCATCGCTGGGGCAGTGGCCGCCAGGGTCAGGGCCAGGATCGCGGACAGGGGGGTTGGGCGCATAGGGCCTCCTTGCAGTTGAACGATGGCAAGACCCGCACCAGGCCCAGGCCGCCCATCACTGGGCCAGCCAGCCACCATCGACATTCCAGGCGGCGCCGCGGACCTGGCTTGCGGCCTCGCTGCACAGGAATAGTACCAGCTCGCCCAGGTGTTCAGGAGTGACGAAGGCCAATGAAGGTTGCTTCTCGGCCAGCAAATCCGCTTGCGCCTGCTGCGGGTCGACACCCTTGGCGGCGCGTTCGTCGATCTGCTTTTGCACCAGCGGGGTCAGCACCCAGCCCGGGCAGATGGCGTTGCAGGTGACATTGCCAGTCGCTGTTTCCAGCCCCACCACCTTGGTCAGGCCGACCACGCCGTGCTTGGCTGCCACATAGGCGGCTTTGCCGATGGAGCCGACCAACCCGTGCACCGAGGCGATATTGACGATTCGCCCCCAGTTACGCTCACGCATGCCCGGCAGCGCCAGTCGCGTGCCATGGAACACCGCCGACAGGTTCAGGGCGATGATCTTGTCCCAGCTTTCCAGCGGAAACTGCTCGACCGGCGCCACATGCTGGATGCCCGCATTGTTGACCAGGATGTCGACGCCGCCGAAGGTCTGCTCGGCGAACGCGAACAATGCTTCTATCTGGGCCACCTCGCCAAGGTCGGCCGGATGGTGCGCAGCCTTCACCCCATGCTGCGCAACCTCGGCCAGAGCCGGTGCCGGGTCGCCGAAACCGTTGAGCAGTATGTTGGCGCCAGCGCGGGCCAGCACCTGGGCGATGCCCAGGCCGATGCCGCTGGTGGAACCGGTGACGAGTGCAGTCTTGCCTTTGAGGGTCATGCAAAAGCTCCTTAGACGATGCCGGTGGCGTAGAACGTGGCGATGACCACGAAGACCGCCAGGGTCTTGATCAGGGTAATACCGAAAATGTCCTTGTAGGCCTCGCGGTGGGTCAAGCCGGTGACAGCCAGCAAGGTGATCACCGCACCGTTGTGCGGCAGGGTGTCCATGCCGCCACTGGCCATCGCGGCCACCCGGTGCAGCACCTCGAGCGGTATGTTGGCGGCGTTTGCCGCGGCGATGAAGCTGTCGCCCATGGCCGCCAGGGCAATGCTCATGCCGCCAGAGGCGGAGCCGGTGATGCCGGCCAGCAAGGTCACGGTGATCGCTTCATTGACCAGTGGGTTGGGGATGCCGCGCAGGGCGTCGGCCAGTACCAGAAAGCCTGGCAGCGAAGCGATCACAGCACCAAAACCGTACTCGGAGGCCGTGTTCATGGCGGCCAGCAAGGCGCCCCCGACGGCACTTTTGGTGCCTTCGGCCAGGCGCTCACGAATGGCGCCGAAGGCGCACACCAGCACCATCAGGATGCCCACCAGCAGCGCGGCCTGCACTGCCCAGATCGCCGTCAGCTTGGCCACGTCGCTGTTCACCGGCGCACTCATGCCCGGCAGCTGCAGGGTATGGCTGGCCCCATACCACTGCGGGATCCAGTGGGTGAACAGCAGGTTCATTACACCCACCAGTACCAGCGGCGAAAGCGCCAGCCATGGGTTGGGCAAGGTCAGATCGGCGGCGGTTTCCGGTTCGTTGCGCAGGTTGCTGCCATAGCCCTCGCCGGCGCGCTGGGCCTTGTTACGCTGGCGTTGCAGGTAAAGCATGCCGCTGCAGAACACGAACACCGTGCCGATCAGCCCCAACCAGGGCGCGGCCCAGGCGGTGGTGTTGAAGAAGGTGCTGGGGATGATGTTCTGGATCTGCGGGGTGCCGGGCAGGGCGTCCATGGTGAACGAGAAGGCGCCCAAGGCGATGGTTGCCGGGATCAGGCGCTTGGGAATATCACTTTGGCGGAACATTTCGGCGGCGAACGGGTACACCGCGAACACCACCACAAACAGCGATACCCCACCATAAGTGAGCAAAGCGCAAACGAGCACAATCACCAGCATGGCCTGGCGGGTGCCGAGCAGGCGGATGGCTGCGGCGACGATCGAGCGCGAGAAACCGGACAGTTCGATGAGCTTGCCGAACACCGCGCCAAGCAGGAACACCGGGAAGTACAGCTTGATGAAACCGACCATCTTTTCCATGAACACCCCGGTAAAGGCGGGCGCCACGGCGGCGGGGTCGGTCAGCAGCACCGCGCCGAGGGCGGCGATGGGAGCGAAGAGGATCACGCTGTAACCGCGGTAGGCGGCCAGCATCAGCAGGGCCAAAGCGGCGAGGGCGATGAGCACGGTCATCGGGTAGATCTCCTGGGTAGGTCTTTTTGTTATCGGTGACCGGGAGATAGCGGGAATCGTGCCAATATTTAACCTGTTGATTTATATAGTATTTTTACAAGTGGAAGATTGCTGTGTCTCTCATTTGAGATTAGCTGCGGCAGCTATTGCTCCCAACCGCGTTTCAGGGCAGAGCGCCCGCAGTAGTCTCCATTGCGAAACATCAGTCTCTGATGAGAGACTCAGACGCCCAAAGCCACCCGCTTCTTGTAGAACGTCGAACGGCCCAAACCCAATGCTTTGGCTGCTTCCACCACATTGCCGGCGTGTTCGGCCAACGTGTCGGCAATCAGTTTGCGCTCGAATTGCGCACAGGCATCGCGGTAGCTTTGCCTAACGGTAGTCGTGGCAAGCGGCGCCACCGGCCCTAGTGCCTCGCGCAAGTCCAAGGCGGTAAGGCGCGGCTGGTCTGCCAGCAGGGTTGCCCGTTCCAGCACGTTGCGCAGCTCACGGATGTTCCCTGGCCAGGCATGGCGTGCCAGCAATTGCAGCGCATCGGGCTCCAGCTCGAACTGGCTGCCCAGTTCGGCCAGGATCGCCTCGCATAACGCGGGCAGGTCTTCGAGGCGCTCGCGCAGCGGCGGTGCCTGGATTGGCAGTACATTCAGGCGGTAATACAGATCGGCGCGAAACGCCCCGCGGGCCATGGCCGCCTGCAAATCGATTGACGTGGCAGCGATGATGCGCACGTCGCTGCGCAGCATCTGGTTCGAGCCCACCGGTTCGTATTCCTTCTCCTGCAGTACGCGCAGCAGTTTGCTTTGCAGGGCCAGGGGCATGTCGCCGATTTCGTCGAGGAACAAGGTGCCACCCTCGGCCAACTGCAACTTACCGCTGCGCCCCTTACGGTCAGCGCCGGTAAAGGCGCCCGGGGCCGTGCCAAAGAACTCGGCTTCCAGCAGCGCCTCGGGGATCGCTGCACTGTTGATGCTGACAAAGGCTTTGTGCGCACGTGCCGAGGCTGTGTGAATGGCATGGGCCAGCAGCTCCTTGCCGGTACCGGTTTCGCCGAGCAACAACACCGGCGATTCGCTGGCCGCGCCACGCCTGGCACGGCGCTTGGCCTCAAGGCTCGCCGCGCTGCTGCCGACGAACTGGGCAAAACTGTATTTGGCTTGGCGCGCGCGCAGTTGCGAGCGTGTCGTGGCCAGTTCCTGCTGCATGCTCGAATAGCGCTTGAGCAGTGGCGACAGGCTGCGCAATTCGTCGAACAGGGCAAAGCCGATGGCACCGATCAGCGCCCCCTGGGCATCGTGGATCGGCAGGCGCATGACCACCAGTGGCTCCTTGGCGGTGTCGAGCATGTCCAGCAGGATCGGCCGGCCGTTACTCACCACCTCGCGCATCAGGCTGCCTGGGATCACCGTTTCGCATGGCTGGCCGATGGCACTGGCGGCATCGGCCAGGCCAAAACGGCGGGCATAGCGTTCGTTCATCCACACGATTCGCGCCTCGCGGTCGACGATCACCGTGCCCTCGCTGGACTGCTCGATGATTTCGAACAGCGAGCGGATCGCCAGTTGCCGTACCTGAGGATAGTCCTTGAGGGTATTGCTTTCTTGCATGGCAGTTCCCTGAAACCTGTGATGGCAGTACCAGCCTAAACTCTCGGGTCGAAGGCCTCGCGCAAGGCATCCCCGATAAACACCAGCAATGACAGCACCACCGCCAGCGCAAAGAACGCTGTGAAGCCCAGCCAAGGGGCCTCCAGGTGCTGCTTGCCCTGGGTGACCAGCTCACCCAGCGAAGCACTCCCGGCCGGCATGCCAAAGCCCAGAAAGTCCAGCGCGGTCAGTGTAGTGATGGCCCCGGTGAGCATGAACGGCACGTAGGTCAACGTGGCGTTCATCGCATTGGGCAGGATGTGCCGCAGCATCACCTGGCTGTCAGGCAGGCCCAGCGCGCGGGCGGCCTTCACGTACTCCAGGTTGCGCCCACGCAGGAACTCGGCCCGCACCACATCCACCAGGGTCAACCACGAGAACAGCGCCATGATCCCCAGCAGCCACCAGAAGTCCGGCTCGACGAAACCGCTGAGGATGATCAGCAGGTACAGCACCGGCAACCCCGACCACACCTCCAGCACGCGTTGCCCGAGCAGGTCCACCCAACCACCGTGGTAGCCCTGCAAGGCCCCGGCGATCACGCCGATCAGCACGCTGACCACCGTCAGGGCAAAGGCGAACAGCAGCGATACCCGGGTGCCGTACAACACCCGCGCGAGCACGTCGCGGCCCTGGTCGTCGGTACCCAGCCAGTTGCTGCTGCTCGGTGGGCTTGGGGTGGGTACTTGCAGGTCGTAGTTGGGTGTGTCGGCACTGAACGGAATCGGTGCGAACAGCATCCAGCCGCCCTGGCCCTCGATCAGCTGGCGGACATACGCGCTACGGTAGTCCGGCTGGAACGGCAGTTGGCCACCGAACTGCTGCTCGCTGTAGCGTTTGAGCGCAGGCATGTACAGCTCGCCCTTGTAGCCAAGCAGCAAGGGTTTGTCGTTGGCGACGAGCTCTGCACCAAGGCTGAGCAGCAGCAGGCCTGCGAACAGCCACAACGACACCCAGCCACGGCGGTTGCGGCGAAAGCGTTGCAGGCGGCGACGCGAAACCGGCGAGAGCATCAGTGCGCCCTCGCGTCAAAGTCGATGCGCGGATCGAGCAAGGTATACGACAAGTCGCCGATCAGGCGTATCAGCAGGCCGGCCAGGGTGAAGATGAACAGTGTGCCAAACACTACCGGGTAGTCACGCGACACCGCTGCCTCGTAGCTCATGCGCCCGAGGCCATCGAGTGAAAAAATCACCTCGATCAGCAGGGATCCTGCGAAGAACACCGTGATCAGCGCCTGCGGCAAGCCTGCCAGTACCACCAGCATGGCATTGCGCAGCACGTGGCCATACAGGACGCGACGCTCGCTCAGGCCCTTGGCGCGGGCCGTGACCACGTACTGACGGGAAATTTCATCGAGGAAGGCGTTCTTGGTCAGCAATGTCAGCGTGGCGAAGCCGCCGACCACCAGTGCCCCCACCGGCAGCACCAGATGCCAGAAGTAGTCGGCGACCTTGCCCAGCAGGCTGAGCTGGTCGAAGTTCTCCGAGACCAGGCCGCGTACCGGGAACCAGTTCAGCGAGGTGCCACCGGCGAACAGCACGATCAGCAGCAAGGCGAACAGGAAGGAGGGCAGGGCGTAACCGATCACGATCAGCGCACTGCTCCAGGCATCGAAACGGCTGCCGTGGCGCACCGCCTTGCGGATGCCCAGCGGGATCGACACCAGGTAGGTGATCAACGTGGCCCAGAACCCCAGTGAAAGGGTCACCGGCAGCTTGTCCAGAATCAGGTCGGTGACCTTGGCGCCGCGGAAGAAGCTCTGGCCGAAATCCAGCCGTGCATACTGGCCGAGCATCAGCCACAGGCGCTCAGGGGCCGACTTGTCGAAGCCGTACTGGCGCTTGATCTCCTCGATCAGTTTCGGGTCCAGGCCCCGGGTGGCGCGGGATTCGCCATGAACCACGTCGGCCCGGGCGCCCGGTGCCCCGCCGCCGATGCCCTGCAGCCTGGCCACCGCCTGCTCCACCGGGCCACCGGGGGCCGCCTGGACGATGGCGAAGTTGACCAGCAGGATCGCCAGCAGCGTGGGGATGATCAGCAGCAGGCGGCGCAGGATATAGGACGTCATGGCGCAGCCTTCTGGCGCTCGGCCATCTGCGCGCTGGTCAGGGCGTTCGGGCTGATTTCCCACCAGCTGTCCAGCCCTTCGTCATAAGCAGGCTGGACCTTGGGCAGGCCGAAGCGGTTCCACCACACGGTCGAACTGCCTGGCGGGTAGTAGTTGGGGATCCAGTAGTAGTTCCACTGCAGCACACGGTCCAGCGCATGGGCGTGGCGCAGCATGTCAGCCTGGGTGTCGGCGCGCACCAGCCCGTCGATCAGGCTGTCCACCGCAGGGTCCTTGAGCACCATCAGGTTGTTCGAGCCTGGGTCGTTGGCTGCTGCAGACCCGAAGTAATTGTAGAGTTCGGCACCCGGTGAGAGGGTGGCCGGGTAGCCGGTGACGAGCATGTCGTAGTCGCGGGCCATCAGACGATTGACGTACTGGGCCGAGTCGACATTGCGGATGTTCAGGGTAACGCCGATCTGTGCCAGGTTACGTTTCCACGGCAGCAGCAAACGCTCAAGGCCGGCCTGGCCGTTGAGGAAGGTAAATGTCAGCGGCTGGCCCTCGGCGTTGACCAGGTGATCACCCTTAGGGTGCCAACCCGCCTGCTGCAGCAGGGCCAGGGCCTGCAGTTGCTGCGTGCGGATAATCCCCGAACCGTCGGTTGTGGGGGCTGTGAACACCTGGCTGAAGACTTCGCCCGGTACCTTGCCGCGCAGCGGCTCAAGCAGTTTCAGTTCATCGGCATCCGGCAATTCGCGCGCCGCCAGCGGGGTGTTGGAAAAAATACTCTGCTGGCGGATGTACAGGTTGCGCATCATCTGGCGGTTGCTCCACTCGAAGTCCCATAGCATGGCCAGCGCCTGGCGCACGCGGCGGTCCTTGAACTGCGGCCGGTCGAGGTTGAACACGAACCCCTGGGCGGTCTGTGGCTTGGCCGGGCCCAGGTGGGCGCGTTGCAGGCGGCCGTCATCCAGTTGTGCACCGTTGTAACCGAGGGTGAAGGCTGTGGCCGAGAACTCACGGTTGTAGTCGTAGCCACCGCCCTTGAGTACCTGGCGCGCCACCTCGGTATCACCAAAGTACTCGACGCGAATGCGTTCGAAGTTGAAACGGCCGCGGCTGACGGGCAAGTCCTTGGCCCACCAGTGCCGGTCACGCTCGAAGGTGACGCTGCGGCCATTGTCGATCCGCCCGATGCGGTAGGGGCCGCTGCCGACCGGTGTGTCGAAGCCGGCGCCGTTGGCGAAGTCGCGGCTGTTCCAGTCGTGTTCGGGCAGGACCGGCAAACTGGCAAGGTCCAGGGGCAGGGTGCGGCCGTGGGGTTGCTTGAAATCGAAACGCACGCGGTGCGGGCCTTCGACAGTGACACCCGCCACATCGGCGAACTGGGTCCGGTATTTGAGGCTGCCCTCGCTCATCAGCTTGTCGTAACTGAAGCGCACATCCTCGGCACGCACGGGTTTGCCATCGGCAAAGGTGGCCCTGGGGTCGATGTTAAAACGTAGCCAGGCGTCTTGCGGGCCGCGTTCCATGCGCCGGGCGATCAGGCCATAGACGGTGTAGGGCTCATCGAATGAACGCACGGCCAGAGGGGCGTACAGCCAGCCATCGACCTGGCTGACGCCGATACCTTTGTCGATGTACGGCAGGATGTGGTCGAACTGACCGATTTCGGTGGCCGAGCGGCGCAGGATGCCGCCCTTGGGGGCATCGGGGTTGACGTAGTCGAAGTGGCGGAACGTTTGGGCGTAGCGCGGGGCTTCACCGTAAACGGTGAGGGCGTGGGTCGGTTCGGCGAGGGCGGTAAAACCCATGCAGGCCAGCACGATCCCCAGAAACATCTGTGGGAGCGGGCTTGCCCGCGAAGAGGCCCGGCCAGGCAACGGCGTTGCCTGCACGGGCGCATTCGCGGGCAAAGCCGCTCCCACAGAGGTGGTCATGGTCAGCGTGGACTTAGTCCTGGCGGCTGGTCACTTCCAGCAGGTGGTAGCCGAACTGGGTCTTGACCGGGCCCTGCACGGTGTTGATCGGGGCGCTGAACACAACGGTATCGAATTCCTTGACCATCTGGCCTGGGCCGAACGAGCCCAGGTCACCGCCCTGGCGGCTGGACGGGCAGGTGGAGTTGGCTTTGGCGATTTCAGCGAAGTCGGCACCGGCTTCGATCTGGGCTTTGAGTTCGTTGCACTTGTCTTCGCTGCTGACGAGGATGTGGCGGGCAGTGGCGCGTGCCATGGGTACTACTCCTTGGGTGAAAAGGGCAAGCCTAGCGCACTTGCTTGGGAAATGTCTCGCAAGGCTTGCTGTACGCTTCCTACATACGCGCTGCGGCCTCACGCAGCAGGGTTTGTGTCGCTTCCCAGCCCAGGCAGCCATCGGTGATCGACACGCCGTACTTCAGCGGGCCCTTGCCCAAGGCCTGGCAACCGTCGAACAGGTGGCCTTCAAGCATCACCCCGACAATCGATGTGTCGCCGGCCAGGCGCTGAGCCAGCACGTCCTCGAACACTGCGGGCTGCCGTGCCGGGTCCTTGCCGCTGTTGGCATGGCTGCAATCGACCATGATCCGCGCCTGCAGGCCCGCCTTGGCCAGCCCTTGGCGGGCTTGGGCAATGCTGGTGCTGTCGTGGTTCGGGCCCTTGTGGCCGCCGCGCAGCACCAGGTGGGTATCCGGGTTGCCCAAGGTCTCGATGATCGCCGGGTAGCCTTGCGCATCCATACCGAAATGGCGGTGCGCGGCGGCAGCGCTGCGCATCGCGTCGCACGCGATGGCGACACCGCCATCGGTACCGTTCTTGAACCCGACCGGTAACTCCAGGCCGCTGACCATCTCACGGTGAACCTGCGATTCGGTGGTACGCGCGCCAATCGCCGCCCAGCCCAGCAGGTCATCGAAGTAACCGGCGACCATCGGCTGCAGCAGCTCTGTGGCGATCGGCAGGCCGCGTTCGATCATGTTCAGCATCAAGCCACGGGACAGGGCGATGCCGCCATGCATGTCGTCGCTGCCATCGAGGTGCGGATCGTATGCCAGGCCTTTCCAGCCCACCGTGGTGCGCGGTTTCTCCACGTAGGCGCGCATCACCAACAGCAACTTGTCGTCGACTTCGCGGCTCAGGGCCGCCAGGCGGTCGGCATATTCAAGGGCCGAGCGTGGGTCGTGGATCGAGCAGGGGCCGACGACCACCAGCAGGCGCGGATCGCGGCCTTCGAGGATGGCGCGAATGGCCTGGCGCTGGGCCTGGACTTGCTGGGCGTGTTCGATTGAAAGCGGCATCTGCTGCTTGAGCAGGTGCGGGCTGGGCAGGCGACGGCTGACAGTGGTGTTGGCAGCGTTTGGCTGGGTCAGGGGCAGAGCGAGGTTCGAGGCTTGCATGGCGTAGGTTCCCTGGGCGGACGGCGGGTTCTGACCCGCGCAGTCGGCCCCTATCGAGGTGTTCGACTGATCGTTGAATTCAGATTGGCTGCAGCATTGCCACCGTGGACGGACCGGTCGGAGGCGGCAGGCTGGCCCGAGCGGGATTGGCTAAATCGCCAGGCGTAGGTGCTTGCGTAGTAATAGGTGGCGTAGTTCATGAAAGTGTCCTCAGTGTGAATCGGGAATGTTCAAAGGCCTGAAAAGCAAAACCCCCGGTCGGGGAGCCGACCGGGGGTTTGAGTATTCTCATGTTCGGCGGCCCCTCGAAGGTGGGCGCCGTGTAGGTATCAGCGGCGCCTAGTGGCTAAACCAATACCCAAAATAAAAGCAGGCAGCAGCCTTGCAGCCGGCAACGGCCAGCACAGGGCGCAGGTTGCGACCGGTGTGGTTGGCGTGGTTGCGGGTGTGTTTCGGCATGTTGCTCTCCAGTTGATGAGCCCGAGCTTACTTCAGGTGGCAGGCACCGTTCAATGAATAATTTGCCATGCCCCTGATCAATTTCTTTTGCCTTGCAGAAAACGGATAGCGCTTTGCACCCAGCGGATATTGCCGCCCGCCGGCACGCCCTAACCTGAGCCGGTCTGAACAATAACAATGGAGACCCTGGCCATGTCCCTGGGATTCGACTACCTCAATGCCATGCTCGAGGACGACCGTGAAAAGGGCATCTACCGCTGCAAGCGCGAGATGTTCACCGACCCACGCCTGTTCGACCTGGAGATGAAACACATCTTCGAGGGCAACTGGATCTACCTGGCCCACGAAAGCCAGATCCCCGAGAAAAACGACTTCCTCACCCTGACCATGGGGCGCCAGCCGATCTTCATCGCGCGCAACAAGGACGGTGAGCTCAATGCCTTCCTCAATGCCTGCAGCCACCGCGGCGCCATGCTCTGCCGGCACAAGCGCGGAAACCGCGCGAGCTATACCTGCCCGTTCCATGGCTGGACCTTCAACAACAGCGGCAAGCTGCTCAAGGTCAAAGATCCGGGCAACGCCGGCTACCCCGACAGTTTCAACTGCGACGGCTCCCATGACCTGACCAAGGTTGCCCGGTTCGAATCCTACCGCGGCTTCCTGTTCGGCAGCCTCAACGCCGATGTCAAGCCGCTGGCCGAACACCTGGGCGAATCGGCCAAGATCATCGACATGATCGTTGACCAGTCCCCCGAGGGCCTGGAGGTACTGCGCGGGGCCAGTTCGTACATCTACGAAGGCAACTGGAAGCTGACCGCCGAGAACGGCGCCGACGGCTACCATGTCAGCTCCGTGCACTGGAACTACGCCGCCACCCAGAACCAGCGCAAGCAGCGCGAGGCGGGTGAAGAGATCAAGACCATGAGCGCTGGTGCATGGGCCAAGCAGGGGGGTGGGTTCTACTCCTTCGACCACGGCCACCTGCTGCTCTGGACCCGCTGGGCCAACCCCGAAGACCGCCCGGCCTTCGAACGCCGCGAACAACTCGCCGCAGACTTCGGCCAGGCTCGTGCCGACTGGATGATCGAGAACTCGCGCAACCTGTGCCTGTACCCCAACGTCTACCTGATGGACCAGTTCAGCTCGCAGATCCGCATCGCTCGGCCGATATCGGTGAACAAGACCGAGATCACCATCTACTGCATCGCGCCCAAGGGCGAGAGCGCCGAGGCCCGTGCCAGGCGCATTCGTCAGTACGAAGACTTCTTCAACGTCAGTGGCATGGCCACCCCCGACGATCTCGAGGAGTTTCGCTCCTGCCAGACCGGTTACGGCGGTGGTACCGGCTGGAACGACATGTCACGCGGCGCGGCGCACTGGGTCGAGGGGGCCGACGAAGCCGCTCGCGAAATCGAGCTCAGCCCGCTGCTGTCTGGCGTGCGCACTGAGGACGAGGGCCTATTCGTGCTGCAGCACAAGTACTGGCAGGACACCATGCTCAAGGCTCTGGAAGACGAGCAGCAACTGATCCCCGTGGAGGCCGTGCAATGAGTCTTCATGAGACCGTGCGCGACTTCCTGTACCGCGAAGCGCGCTACCTGGACGATGCACAGTGGGACCAGTGGCTGGAAATGTATGCCAGCGATGCAAGCTTCTGGATGCCCGCGTGGGATGACGACGACTGCCTCACCACCGACCCGCAAAGCGAGATCTCGCTGATCTGGTACGGCAACCGTGGCGGCCTCGAGGACCGGGTGTTCCGCATAAAGACCGAGCGTTCCAGTGCGACCGTGCCCGACACCCGCACCTCGCACAACATCAGCAACATCGAGATCGTCGAGCAGGGTGAGGGCTACTGCCAGGTGCGCTTCAACTGGCACACGCTGAGTTTTCGCTACAAGACCACCGACAGCTACTTCGGTACGAGCTTCTACACCCTGGACCTGCGCGGCGAACAGCCGCTTATCAAGGCCAAGAAGGTGGTGCTGAAGAACGACTACGTGCGCCAGGTCATCGACATCTACCACATCTGAACCGAGGTTACGCGAACGGCCCGGTGTGCCCCATGGCGCGCCGTGGCCAGGTTCGCCCGCGAGGTGCAACATGAGCTTCCAGATCGCGCTTAATTTCGAAGACGGGGTAACCCGCTTCATCGAGGCCAGCGGCCATGAAACCGTCGCCGACGCCGCCTACCGCCAGGGCATCAATATCCCGCTGGACTGCCGCGATGGCGCCTGCGGTACCTGCAAGTGCAAGGCCGAATCCGGCCGTTATGACCTGGGCGACAACTTCATCGAAGACGCCCTCAGTGCAGACGAAATCGCCGAAGGCTATGTACTGACCTGCCAGATGCGCGCCGAAAGCGACTGCGTGGTACGCATCCCGGCGTCTTCGCAACTGTGCAAGACCGAACAAGCGAGCTTCCAGGCCGCCATCAGTGACGTGCGCCAGTTGTCGGCCAGTACCATCGCCCTGTCGATCAAGGGTGAATCGCTGAACAGGCTGGCTTTCCTGCCGGGGCAGTACGTCAACCTCACGGTGCCCGGCAGCGACCAGAGCCGCGCCTACTCCTTCAGTTCGTTGCAGAAGGACGGTGAAGTCAGCTTCCTGATTCGCAACGTGCCGGGCGGGCTGATGAGCAGCTTCCTCACCAGCCTGGCCAAGGCCGGCGACAACATGAGCCTGGCCGGGCCCTTGGGCAGCTTCTACCTGCGCCCGATCCAGCGCCCTTTGCTGCTGCTGGCTGGTGGCACGGGCCTGGCCCCGTTCACGGCGATGCTGGAGAAGGTCGCCGAACAGGGTAGCGAGCACCCCCTGCACCTGATCTATGGGGTGACCAACGACTTCGACCTGGTCGAGCTGGACCGTTTGCACGCCCTGGCTGCGCGCATCCCCAACTTCACCTTCAGCGCCTGTGTGGCCAACCCCGAAAGCCATTACCCGCAAAAGGGTTACGTCACCCAGCACATCGAGCCGCGCCACCTCAATGATGGCGATGTCGACGTGTACCTGTGCGGCCCGCCACCGATGGTCGAGGCGGTCAGCCAGTACATCCGCGAGCAGGGCATCACCCCGGCCAACTTCTACTACGAGAAGTTCGCGGCAGCGGCGGCCTGAGTTTCCTTGGGGCCGCCCCATCGTGCGGGTGAAGGTGGCCTCCTTTTCTTCCAAAGCCGGCAGTTGGGCCTGAGAGCACCGCTGTACCTGTGGAAGCCGGCTTGCCGGCGATGGGTCCAGTGCAGGCCAGGCAAGGTTGTGCCTGATAACAGGATAAGGAAGTAGCAGATGAACAACCGATTCCATAACAAAGTAGCCCTGGTCACCGGCGCCGCCCAAGGCATCGGCCGTGGTGTGTGCTGGCGGCTCAAGGCCGAAGGCGCGCAGGTGGTGGCCGTGGACCGCTCCGAACTGGTCCACGAACTGGCCGGGGAGGGCGTGCTGACGCTGATCGCCGACCTTGAGCAATACACCGACTGTGCCCGCGTCATGGCCTCGGCGGTAGAAACGTTCGGTCGCATCGACATTCTGGTCAACAACGTTGGCGGCACCATCTGGGCCAAGCCGTTCGAACACTATGAAGTGGCGCAGATCGAGGCCGAAGTTCGCCGCTCGCTGTTTCCCACCCTGTGGTGCTGCCACGCGGCGCTCCCGTTCATGCTCGAACGCGGCACCGGCGCCATCGTCAACGTCTCCTCGATTGCCACCCGCGGCGTCAACCGCGTGCCCTACGGCGCGGCCAAAGGCGGGGTCAATGCACTGACCGCGTGCCTTGCCTTCGAAACCGCCGGCCGCGGCATCCGGGTCAACGCTACCGCCCCCGGCGGCACCGAGGCGCCGCCACGGCGCGTGCCACGCAATGAGGCCGAGCAGAGCGAACAAGACAAACGCTGGTATCAGCAGATCGTCGACCAGACCTTGGACAGCAGCCTGATGCACCGCTACGGCAGCATTGACGAACAGGTTGGCGCGATCCTTTTCCTGGCCAGTGACGAGGCTTCCTACATCACCGGCGTGACCCTGCCGGTGGGGGGCGGCGACCTCGGCTGAGCAGCACCCCAAAGGCAGTTTTCCTCCACAAAAAAAACAACAGAGACAGATGCCATGCGAACCCTTGACGTTCACCCGATCATCGACAACGCCCGTTTCACCGCCTTCCACTGGATGGTCATGGCCTGGTGTGGCCTGCTACTGGTCTTCGATGGATATGACCTGTTCATCTACGGCGTGGTGCTGCCGGTCATCATGAAAGAATGGGGCCTGACCCCTTTGCAGGCCGGTGCCCTGGGCAGCTATGCGCTGTTCGGCATGATGTTCGGTGCCCTGGCTTTCGGCAGCCTGGCCGACCGGATCGGGCGCAAGAAAGGGATTGCCATCTGTTTCGCCCTGTTCTCGGGGGCGACCATCCTCAACGGCTTTGCCAGCAGCCCCAGCGAGTTCGGCATCTATCGCTTCATCGCCGGCCTTGGCTGCGGCGGTTTGATGCCCAATGCCGTGGCGCTGATGAACGAATACGCGCCCAAGCGCCTGCGCAGCACGCTGGTGGCAATCATGTTCAGCGGTTATTCGCTGGGCGGCATGCTTTCGGCGGGCGTGGGTATCTTCATGCTGCCACGCTTCGGTTGGGAGTCGATGTTCTTCGCCGCCGCAGTGCCGCTGCTGCTGTTGCCGGTGATCCTGTATTACCTGCCCGAGTCGATCGGCTTTCTGGTGCGCCAGGGCCGTACCGACGAGGCGCGCACGTTGCTCAAGCGCCTGGACCCGCACTGCGATGTGCAGGCTGACGACCAATTGCAGGCGACTGACCGCAAAGGTAACGGCGGTTCAGTGCTGGACCTGTTCCGCAATGGCCTGGCCACCCGCACCCTGGCCCTGTGGCTGGCGTTCTTCTGCTGCCTGTTGATGGTCTACGCGCTCAGCTCGTGGCTGCCGAAACTGATGGCCAACGCCGGCTACAGCCTGGGCTCGAGCCTGTCCTTCCTGCTGGCACTGAACTTCGGCGGCATGGCCGGGGCAATTCTGGGTGGCTGGCTGGGCGACCGCTACAACCTGGTGAAAGTGAAAGTCGCGTTCTTCCTGGCAGCTGCCGTGTCGATCAGCCTGCTCGGGGTCAACAGCCCGATGCCGGTGCTGTACCTGCTGATCTTCATCGCCGGCGCCACCACCATCGGCACGCAGATCCTGCTGTACGCCGGTGCTGCGCAGCTTTACGGCCTTGCGGTGCGCTCCACCGGCCTGGGCTGGGCCTCGGGCATCGGCCGCAATGGCGCCATCGTCGGGCCGCTGCTAGGCGGTGCGCTGATGGGGATCAACCTGCCGCTGCAACTCAATTTCATCGCCTTCGCCATTCCCGGTGCAATCGCCGCGCTGGCCATGGCCGTGCACCTGGCCAGCAGCCGGCGTCACGCCCTGGCCGCGACGGCCTGACCTTACTACTGACTGAACGGGAGCTTTTCATGACAAGCCCAACCATTGAACGGCTGGAGGCGATCATCGTCGACCTGCCCACCATCCGCCCGCACAAGCTGGCCATGCACACCATGCAGCAGCAAACCCTGGTAGTCCTGCGCCTGCGTTGCAGCGACGGTGTGGAAGGTATCGGCGAGGCCACCACCATCGGCGGCCTGGCTTACGGCTACGAAAGCCCCGAGGGCATCAAGGCCAATATCGACGCGCATCTGGCGCCGGCGCTGGCGGGCATGGCTGCCGACAACATCAATGCCGCCATGCTCAAGCTCGACAAGCTGGCCAAGGGCAACACCTTCGCCAAATCCGGTATCGAGAGCGCCTTGCTCGATGCCCAGGGCAAACGCCTGGGGCTGCCGGTCAGTGAGCTGCTGGGCGGGCGCGTGCGCGACAGCCTTGAGGTGGCCTGGACCCTGGCCAGCGGGGACACGGCATGTGACATCGCCGAGGCCGAGCACATGCTGGAGGTTCGCCGCCACCGGGTGTTCAAGCTGAAGATCGGCGCCAACCCCCTGGCACAGGACCTGAAACATGTGGTGGCGATCAAGCGTGAGCTGGGCGAGCGCGCCAGTGTGCGGGTCGACGTCAATCAGTACTGGGACGAATCCCAGGCCATTCGCGCCTGCCAGGTGCTGGGTGACAACGGTATCGACCTCATCGAACAGCCGATCTCACGCATCAACCGCAGCGGCCAGGTGCGCCTGAACCAGCGCAGCCCTGCGCCGATCATGGCCGACGAGTCCATCGAAAGCGTGGAGGACGCGTTCAGCCTGGCTGCGGACGGTGCCGCCAGCATCTTCGCCCTGAAAATCGCCAAGAACGGCGGCCCGCGTGCCGTGCTGCGCACCGCACAGATTGCCGAAGCGGCCGGCATCGCCCTGTACGGCGGCACCATGCTCGAAGGCTCTATCGGCACCCTGGCTTCGGCACACGCCTTCCTCACGGTACGCCAGTTGACCTGGGGTACCGAGCTGTTCGGGCCGCTGCTGCTGACCGAAGAGATCGTCAACGAGCCGCCGCAGTACCACGACTTCCAGCTGCACGTGCCACGTACCCCAGGCCTGGGCCTGACACTCGACGAACACCGCCTGGCGCGCTTCGCCCGCCGCTGACATCAAAGGAGAAACCCCATGCTGTTCCACGTGAAGATGACCGTGAAGCTGCCGGTCGACATGGACCCGGCCAAGGCCAGGCAACTGAAGGCCGACGAGAAGGAACTTGCCCAGCGCCTGCAGCGCGAGGGCACCTGGCGTCACCTGTGGCGCATCGCCGGGCACTACGCCAACTACAGCGTGTTCGACGTGCCCAGCGTCGAGGCGCTGCACGACACGCTGATGTTGCTGCCGCTGTTTCCGTACATGGATATCGAGGTCGACGGCCTGTGCCGTCACCCGTCATCGATCCACGCCGACGACCGCTGAAACACGCCTTTCGCACAAGAACAAGACGAGATAACCATCATGACCGTGAAAATTTCCCACACTGCCGACGCCCAGAAGTTTTTCGAGGAAGCAGCAGGTTTTGGTAACGACAACGGCAGCCCACGCCTTAAACGCATCGTTCAGCGTGTGCTGCAGGACACCGCCCGCCTCATCGAAGACCTGGAAATCAGCGAAGACGAGTTCTGGCTGGCTGTGGACTACCTCAACCGCCTCGGCGGCCGTGGCGAGGCCGGGCTGCTGGTAGCGGGGCTGGGCATCGAGCACTTCCTCGACCTGCTGCAGGATGCCAAGGATGCCGAGGCAGGCCTGAGCGGTGGCACCCCGCGCACCATCGAAGGCCCGCTGTACGTTGCCGGCGCGCCCATCGCCCAAGGCGAGGTGCGTATGGATGACGGCAGCGAGGAGGGCGTGGCCACGGTCATGTTCCTCGAAGGCCAGGTGCTCGACCCCCACGGCCAGCCGCTGGCCGGTGCCACCGTTGACCTGTGGCATGCCAACACCCGTGGTACGTACTCGTTCTTCGACTCGAGCCAGTCCGAGTACAACCTGCGCCGACGCATCGTCACCGACGCCGAAGGCCGCTACCGCGCGCGCTCCATCGTGCCCTCGGGCTATGGCTGCGACCCGCAGGGGCCGACCCAGGAATGCCTGGACCTGCTGGGCCGCCATGGCCAGCGCCCGGCGCATGTGCACTTCTTCATCTCGGCGCCGGGGCACCGGCACCTGACCACACAGATCAACCTGTCTGGCGACAAGTACCTGTGGGATGACTTTGCCTATGCCACGCGCGATGGGCTGGTCGGTGAGGTGGTGTTCCGTGAGGGGGCCGACGGGCGCTATGCCGAACTCAAGTTCGACTTCCAGTTGCAGAAGGCGCTGCAAGGCGCGGATGAGCAGCGCAGCGGGCGGCCTCGGGCCTTGCAGGAAGGCTAAGTCTGGATCGCGGGCACGCCGGCGCCTGCAGGAACAGCGCAGGCACTGAACTCAGCGGTGTCTGGGGAGCGGCTTGCCGGCGATCAAGCGCAAAGCCCTTGCAACCCACTACTGCAGCGAGAGGCCCATGAAAAACCTGATCAAGGACTGCTCCCTTTCCGCCATCGTCGCAGGGTGCCTTGCGACGATGATTTCCTACGCCGGCCCGCTGGTGATCATCTTTCACGCCGCCGAAGCCGCCGGCTTGGCCCCGGGCCTGCTGTCTTCCTGGGTTTGGTCCATCTCCATGGGCAGCGCTGTACTCGGCGGTTTGTTGAGCCTGTACTACCGGGTACCCATAGTGATCGCCTGGTCCATCCCGGGCTCGGCACTATTGGTCACGGCCTTGCCCCAACTGGGACTGGAGCAGGCAGTAGGGGCATATCTGGTGGCCAACCTGGTCCTGCTGCTGATCGGCATCAGCGGGGCCTTCGACCGCATCATTGCGCACCTGCCGGGCTCGATCGCCGCCGGCATGCAGGCCGGCATTCTGTTCAGCTTCGGCACCGAGGTGTTCCGGGCATTGCCGGTGCAGCCGGGGCTGGTGCTGGCGATGTTCGTTGCCTATGTGCTGATGCGCAGGCTGCAACCGCGCTACGCCGTGGCCGCGGTGTTGTGTGTGGGTGCCGTTGTCACCTTTGCCAGTGGCGCACTGCGCAGCGAGGCACTGGTGCTGGAACTGGCCTCGGCGCAGTGGATCACCCCGCAGTTCAGCCTTGCGGCGCTGTTCAGCCTGGCACTGCCGATGGTGCTGGTGGCGCTGACCGGGCAATTCATGCCGGGCATGGCGGTGCTGCGCAACGCAGGCTATGCAACGCCCGCCAGCCCGTTGATCAGCGCCAGTGCCATCGGCGGAGCCTTGTTGGCGCCGTTCGGTTGCCATGGCCTGAACCTCGCTGCCGTCACCGCCAGCCTGTGCACGGGCCACGAGGCCCATGACAATCCGCGCCGGCGCTATGTCGCGGCAGTCGCCGGCAGTGCGCTGTACCTGTTGCTGGGCATCGCCGGGGCGACACTGATGTCGCTGTTCGCCGCCTTTCCTGCTGCTTTGATAGCCGCGCTGGCCGGGCTTGCGCTGTATGGCGCGATCAGCGACGCCTTGGCCCGCAGCCTGGCTGAGCCGCAAGAGCGCGACGCCGGCTTGTTCACCTTCCTGGTCACCGCTTCGGGGGTGTCTTTCCTTGGCCTTTCGGCAGCGTTCTGGGGGCTGCTGTTCGGCCTGCTGGCACACGCGCTGCTCAGGCTGCGTCGCCCGCATGCCCAGGAGGCCCTGCGCCGTTCACCTTGAAACTCGTATTACCAACGCTTTACCCATAACAACAAGATCAAGAGAGCTTCGGAATGAACCAAACCCCTTGCGTCGCCATCGGGCTGACCCTGCTCAGCCAACCGTTATCCGCCGCCGAAGGCGGTTTCTTCGAGGATGCCAAAGCCAGCCTCAGCGCCCGCAACTACTACTTCAGCCGTGACTTTTCCGACATCGTCGGCGCCAATCAGCAGTCCAAGGCCCAGGAGTGGGCGCAGGGCTTCATCCTTGACTTCAAGTCCGGCTACACGCCAGGCACCGTAGGCGTAGGGGTCGACGCGCTGGGCGTGCTGGGCATCAAGCTCGACAGCAGCCCTGACCGGGCCAATACAGGGCTGCTGCCCGTGCACGGTGATGGCAGGGCCGCCGACGAATACAGCCGCCTGGCACCTACATTCAAGGCACGGGTATCCAAAACTGAATTGCGCGTCGGTGAACTGCAGCCCAACCTGCCGGTGCTGACTTTCAGCGATATCCGGCTGTTGCCGCCCACTTACCAGGGCGTCAGCCTCAGCACGTCCGAACTGGACGGCCTGACGGTGCAGGCCGGGCACCTCAGTAGCTCGCACCTACGTAACGAAGGCGGCGACGGCAAGATGAACGCGATGCTCGGCCATGTGCCCCAGCGCCAGGTCGAGAGCGATGCGTTCAACTATGCGGGGGGCGATTACGCGTTCAACGGCAACCAGAGCAGTGCCAGCCTCTGGTACGGGCAACTGCAAGACGTTTACGCCCAGGGCTTTGTCGGGTTCAAGCACAGCAAGCCGATAGGGGACTGGGTGCTCAGTGCCAACCTGGGCTATTTCACCGCCCGTGAGCAAGGTGATGCGTTGCTGGGCACCATCGACAACCAGGCCTTCTTTTCGCTGCTCACCGCTAGGCGAGGGGGGCACAGCTTCCACGCGGGGTACCAGGCGATGTACGGCGACAGTCCGTTCCCTCGGGTGTTCGCCAACATTTCGCCGCTGGGCAATGAGGTGCCGACGTATGAGTTTGCCTACACCGATGAGCGCTCCTATCAGCTGCGCTATGACTACAACTTCGCAGCCATGGGCATCCCGGGGCTGACGGCGACGGTGCGCTACCTCACCGGTAACAACGTCGATACCGGCCAAGGGTACGAGGGCAAGGATCGCGAACGTGATATTGATCTGGGTTATGCGGTGCAGAGCGGTGTGCTCAAAGGGTTGGGGATTCGGGTGAGGAATGCCATGGCGCGGTCCAATTACCGTAGCGATATCGATGAAAACCGGTTGATCCTGGTGTACACCTGGCAGCTGTTCTAAGCCCGTACCGGCCACGCGTTGTCACACAGCAGCAATTGCATCACCGGGGTTCGCAGGGTTAGGTTTCCTGTATTGCCCACTCAGGAAACCTT
This sequence comes from Pseudomonas sp. BNK-15, assembly GCF_047456105.1. Classification (NCBI taxonomy): domain Bacteria; kingdom Pseudomonadati; phylum Pseudomonadota; class Gammaproteobacteria; order Pseudomonadales; family Pseudomonadaceae; genus Pseudomonas; species Pseudomonas sp. BNK-15. The sequence goes on along the minus strand of NZ_CP179898.1, from coordinate 4,842,327 downwards.
CCCTTGGACTCCATTACCCAAGCCGTACTCGGCGCCGCGCTGCAAGGCACAGTGCTTGGCCGTATCCAGGGCCGCCGCTCGTTGATCTACGGCGCCGCACTGGGCACCGTGCCGGACCTGGACGTGGTCATCCGCTACGCCGACCCGGTGTCGCAAATGACCTACCACCGCGGCTTCTCCCACTCGATCTTCGTGCTGACCGGCCTGGCCCTGTTGCTCGCCTGGCTGGTCAACCGGCTGGGCCGCACGCGCTGGCCTGACAAAGGCTACACCTTGCCCAGGCTGTTCCTGGCGTTCTGGCTGGTACTGGTGACCCACCCGATCCTCGATTCATTCACGGTATACGGCACGCAGCTGTTCTGGCCGTTGCAGTTCACCCCGCAAAGCTGGGCCAGCGTGTTCATCATTGACCCGGTCTACACCGTGCCGCTGCTGGCGGCCGTGCTCTACGCCGCTATCAGGGGCGTGAGCGGCAAGGCGTTGCGCCTGATGAGCCTGGCCCTGGTGTTCAGCACGGCTTACCTGGGGTTCGGCCTGGCCGGCCGCATGGCCGCCGAGCAGCGTTTCCAGGCTGCTCTCGAGCAGCAGGGGATTGTCGCAAACGAGGTGCGCGCGGTACCGATCGCGTTCAACAGCTTGGTCTGGCGCGTGCTGGCCAAGACCCCGGATGGCGATTATTACGAAGGCGTCAGCAGCGTATTCGACCGTGCGCCACCGGAAATGCAGCGACTGCCGCGTAACCTGCAGCTTGCAACTGCATTGGCCGATAACCCCCTGTTGCAGCGGCTGCGCTGGTTTACCGATGACTGGCTGCGCTACGACGAGGTGGGCGGTGCGCTGGTAGTCACGGACCTGCGCATGGGGATCCCGGGCAATTACACCTTCCGCTTCAACATGGGCCATCGCGATGCGAAGGGGCACTGGGTTGCCGACACGCCCACTGCGTGGCGCGGCAGCGGAGCAGGCTCGATGTTCAACCGCCACGACCTGGCGTTGATCTGGCGCCGTATCCTGGATCAGCAACCACCGTTGCCATTGGCCGCCTGGACCACCCAATACCTGCACCAGGCCGACGGCCCCGGGCGCTGAGGCGTGCGCTCAGCGGGGTTGGACCTGGTCAAGTGGATGGCCATCGTAACCATGGTTGCCGACCACGTACGTTTCCTCTGGCCGGCTGCCGAGGGGCTGTTCATTGTCGGTCGCCTGGCCTTCCCATTGTTCTGCCTGGCGATCGCAGTGAATGTCGGGCGCAGCCCACCGGGCCGGTTGTTTACCCGTGCCAACCTGCGCTACCTGGGCTGGATGCTGGCTTTCATGGTGCTGTCTGAAGGGCCCTATCGTTGGCTGGACCCTGCTACCCAGACCTTCAGCGTGATCCCCACTCTGACCTTGGGGCTGCTGGTGGCCTGGGCTGTGCACCACCCCCCGGCGTCAGCGCGGCTAATCGGCCTTGGCGCCGTACTGATTGCAACCGGGTGCAGCGCGCAACTGATGTACGGGTTGCCCGGCGTACTGCTGCCTGCGGCCTGGCTGATGGCTCGCAGCCGAGGGGGAGTGGCCTGGCTGCTGCCGTGCCTGTTGGCTGTGGCGGGCAACCTGACCAACAGCTGGTTGTTCGAGCACCTGCTGGCACCGGTCACTTTGCTGACCATGGCCGCTGCGGCCCTGGCCATACCTGTCGGGTGCATGTTGCTGCGCCACGACCACTGGCCTGTGCCTGCGGTGGGGCGCTGGGGGTATCTGTTCTACCCGTTGCACTTGCTGGTCATCAAGGCACTGCAGTGGATGCTGTAACGAGGCCCTTGCAATACTGCAATACGCACCCATTTAAGCGGGTCTTCAGTATCCGCAGGAACCTGACATGGAACCCAACCGCTTCGGCGACATCACCGCTTTCGTCAGTGCGGCGAAGGCGGGCAGTTTTACCGCTGCAGCGGCGAGCCTGGGGCTCACCCGTTCAGCCGTGGGCAAGAGCATCGCGCGCCTGGAGGCGCGTATGGCGGTACGCCTGCTCAACCGTACCACGCGCAAATTGAGCCTGACCGATGAGGGTTTGGTGGCGTATGAGCGCTGGCGGCAGATTCTCGATGACCTGGACGAGGTGGAAAGCACCATGGCCCAGCGGCGTGGCAAGCCCACCGGCACGCTGCGCCTGACCGCCCCGCTGTCGTTGGGCCAGCGGCATGTGCTGCCGGTCCTCGATGCTTACCTCAAGCAGTGGCCGGAACTGCGCGCTGACATTCGTTTTACCGACCGTTTCGTCGATCTGGTCGAGGAGGGCGTGGACGTGGCCGTACGGATCGGCGCACCCAAGGAAGACTCACAGTTGCTCACTCGCACTGTGGCCTGGCAGCAGTTCGTCACCTGTGCTTCGCCCGATTATTTGCGCCAGCACGGGGTGCCGCAGGTGCCGGCAGACCTTTACGGGCATGACAAGATCGCCTTCCTGACAGGTGAAAAATCCATGCCCTGGCGCTTTCACACGCCAGAGGGCCTGCACCTGTGCGAGGAGCCCGGGCGGCTCAATATCGACAGCTCCGAAGCCATGCTCGATGGCGCACGGGCAGGGTTCGGGCTGATTCACCTGCCCACCTACATCACCGGGGAGGACCTTCGCGCGGGCACGCTGGTGGAGGTGTTGCACGCCTACAGGCCACCGGCGGACCCTATTCGCGTGGTGTACCCGAGCAAACGCCACCTGTCTCCGCGAGTACGGGGGTTCATCGACCTGCTGGTGGCGAGTTGGGAGCAGGGAGTGCCTTGGGAGCAGTGATCGCGAATGTCAGGCCCCTGATGCCGGGTTCATTCCCGGCACACCTACAGCGTCTGGTCCGCAGGCGCGGGGCCCGTCATGCCATCAAGCCTGTTTCAGGAACGGATAATCCGTATACCCCTCAGGCCCGTTTGCATAGTCGAACTGCGCCCGATGCTCATTCAGTGGCGCCTGAACCCGCAGGCGTTCCACCAGGTCCGGGTTGGCGATGAAGCTGCGCCCGAACGCCACGGCATCGATCAACCCACGCCCGATCAGGTCTTCGCCTTTCTCTGCGGTATAGGCACCTGCGCCAATGATTACCCCTGGGTAAGCCGCCCGAATAGCCTCACGGAACGTATCGCGCAGCGGCTTGCCACCAGCCCAGTCCGGCTCGGACAGGTGCAGGTAGGCAAGGTTGCGCTTGGCCAGTTCCTTGATCAGGTACAGCCCTGCTGCCTCTTGATCTTCGCCATTGTCCACGCCATTGAAACCACCCAACGGGAAAATGCGGATACCCACGCGCTCGGCGCTCCAACCGGCAATGGCGGCATCCACCGCTTCGAGCACAATACGGGCGCGGTTCTCGACACTGCCGCCATAACGGTCCTCGCGCTGGTTGGCGCTGGGGGTGAGGAACTGGTGCAACAGATAGCCGTGAGCGGCATGCAATTCGATGAAGTCGAAGTCGGCCTCGCGAGCATTGACCGCTGCCTGGCCGAAATCGGCGACGATGCCGGCGATCTCTTCCTCGCTCAGGGCACGCGGTACGGAGGTCTCAGTGCGCAGCAGGTTGCCTTGCTCGTCACGCAACGTGGTACGGGCATTGGCAGGTAGGGCGCAGGGCGCCACTGGCGCCTGGCCACCAGGCTGCAAGGTCGTGTGCGAAACACGGCCGGTGTGCCAGACCTGCACGGCGCTGTGGCCGCCTGCAGCATGAATGCCTTCGTTTACCAGGCGCCACGCGGCAATCTGCTCGGCGGTATGAATGCCTGGTGAACCCGAGTAGCCCTTGGCCTGGAAGGAGATTTGCGTAGCCTCGGTAATGATCAGGCCCGCACTGGCACGCTGGGCGTAGTACTCGGCCATCATCGGGGTGGGTACATCCCCAGGCTCCAGGCTGCGCAGGCGGGTGAGGGGCGCCATGAACACGCGGTTGGGCAACGTCAGTGGGCCGATCTGCAAGGGTTGGAAGAGTTTCATTGCCGCTCCGAAGGTGAAAGAACCAATGGCGCGCACGATACCGGGATGATTGGGGAATGGGGGGACCGGCACCCCGGCGGCAGGCTCCCCAATGGCTTTGATCACGCAGGTCAACACACTTTTCTGGGCCGAGGGAGCGGCTGGCACACCTGTGTCATGTCTGCAGCAGCTGTTTCATCGTTGCGCCAGTCCGTGCTGCCTGGCGATTGCCGGCAGTGCAGCGTCGAACCGCTCTGGCATGGCGGTTTGGCAAGCTCATTGTGCCAATGGCACAGCCGTTGCTCTGTGTGTTAGCGACGCCTGATGCGGTGTCCATAACAAGAACGGAGAACCGAGCATGAATCGAACAGGCCCGCACCGTCGGCCTCTGCCGCACTTGCTGAGCTGCCTGGCCTTGAGCCTGGCGTGCAGCGCACCTGCCTTCGCCGCCGAAGTCGACGGCCAGCGCATCATCGAGGCCGACAAGGAACCCGGCAACTGGATGAGCCACGGCCGTACCTACGACGAGCAGCGCTACAGCCCGCTCAAGGCGATCAACCAGGGCAACGTCAACCAGCTCGGCCTTGCCTGGAGCTACAAGCTCGACCTTGACCGTGGCGTGGAGGCTACACCGATCGTGGTTGACGGCGTGATGTACACCACCGGGCCGTTTTCGGTGGTGTACGCCCTGGACGCGCGCAATGGCACGCTGCTGTGGAAGTACGATCCGCAGTCTGACCGCCACCGCGCCGGTGAGGCCTGTTGTGACGCGGTCAACCGAGGAGTGGCGGTGTGGCAGGGCAAGGTCTACGTGGGTGTGCTCGATGGCCGCCTGGAGGCGATCGATGCCAAGACCGGCAAGCGCGTGTGGTCGGTGGACACCCGCGATGACGACAAACGCAGCTACACCATCACCGGGGCGCCGCGGGTGGTCAACGGCAAGGTGATCATCGGCAATGGCGGTGCCGAATTCGGTGTGCGCGGCTACGTGACCGCATATGACGCCGAAACCGGCAAACAGGCCTGGCGCTTCTTCACCGTGCCGGGCGACCCCAAGCTGCCGCCCGAGAACAAAGCCATGGAGATCGCCAGCAAGACCTGGCACGGCGACGCGTATGTCGAGTGGGGTGGCGGCGGTACGGCCTGGGATTCGTTCGCCTACGACCCGGAACTCAACCTGTTGTATATCGGCGTGGGCAATGGCTCGATGTGGGACCCGAAATGGCGCAGCCAGGCCAAGGGCGACAACCTGTTCCTTTCCTCGATCGTCGCGGTCAATGCCGACACCGGCGAATACGCCTGGCACTACCAGACCACGCCAGGCGATGCCTGGGACTTCACCGCCACCCAGCACATGATCCTGGCCGAGCTGCCCATTGACGGCAAACCGCGCAAAGTGCTGATGCAGGCGCCGAAAAACGGCTTCTTCTATGTGCTGGACCGTGCCACCGGCGAGCTGCTGTCGGCGAAGAACATCGTGCCGGTCAACTGGGCCAAAGGCATCGACATGAAGACCGGGCGGCCGATCATCGACGATGAGGCGGCGGCCTATTGGAAGGACGGCAAGCGCAAGCTGGTGACCCCGGCTTTCTGGGGCGCCCATGATTGGCACCCAATGTCCTACAACCCCGACACGGGCCTGGTGTACATCCCGGCGCATATCATGTCGGCCTACTACGAGCACATCCCCGAGGCGCCCAAGCGCAACCCGTTCAAGAGCGTCTACCAGTTGGGGCTGCGCACCGGCATGATGCCTGAAGGCGCCGAAGGCCTGCTGGACATGGCCAAGAGCTGGTCGGGCAAGCTGATCGCCTGGGACCCGGTCAAGCAGGCGCCGGCGTGGGAGGTGCCGTACATCACCATCTTCAACGGCGGCACCCTGAGCACTGGCGGCAACCTGGTGTTCGAAGGCAGCGCCGATGGCCGGGTGATCGCCTATGCCGCCGATTCGGGCAAAAAGCTCTGGGAGTCGCCCGCCGCCAGCGGCGTGATGGCTGCCCCGATCACCTATTCGGTGGACGGCGAGCAGTACGTGACGTTCATGGCCGGCTGGGGCGGGGCGTTTTCCACCTTCGCCGGCGCGTTGTCGCTGCGCGCCGGGGTGCAGCCGTTCGCCCAGGTGCTGACCTACAAGATCGGCGGTACCGCCAAGTTGCGTGAGCCGGCGCCACCGGCCGACGCACCGGAGCCGCCCGCGTTGACCGCCGATGCGCAAACGGTCGCTGCCGGGGCCGCCCTGTATGACGGCAACTGCTCGCAATGCCACGGTATCCACGCCGTCAGTGGTGGTGTGCTGCCCGACCTGCGCAAGCTCACTGCCGAAAAGCACCAGATGTTCCTCGGCATCCTCTATGGCGGCAGGGTACCCGATGGCATGCCTTCGTTCGCCGACAACCTCAAACCCGAGCAGGTCGAGCAGGTGCACCAGTACCTGATCAAGCGCGCCCATGACTTGAAGGCCGAAGGCGATGCGTGGCAGCGGTTCAGCGCCAAGCCCGTCGCCCAGCCGCCCCTGGCCGACAACACACCACAGGAGTGACACGAGCATGACAGACACGACCTACCAGAACTTCATCGACAACGCGTTTGTACCCAGCGAGGCGCTAATCGAGGTCTACAACCCGGCCAACGCCCAGTTGCTCGGGCGGGTGCCAGAAACACCGGCCGAACAGGTGGAGCGCGCCATCGCAGCAGCACGCAAGGCGCAAAAGGGCTGGGCGGCGAAGACAGCCATTGAACGGGCAGGCTACTTGCGCCAGATCGCCAGCAAGGTGCGGGCCAATGCCGACCGCCTGGCGCGGATCATTACCCAGGAGGGCGGCAAGGTGCCGGCGCTGGCCCAGGTCGAGGTCAACTTTACCGCTGACTACCTTGACTATATGGCCGAATGGGCGCGCCGCCTGGAGGGCGAGGTACTCAGCAGCGACCGCGCCCACGAACACATCTTCCTGATGCGCAAGCCACTGGGCGTGGTGGCGGGGATTCTGCCGTGGAACTTCCCGTTCTTCCTCATCGCACGCAAGATGGCGCCGGCGCTGCTCACCGGCAATACCATCGTGATCAAGCCCAGTGAGGAAACCCCCATCAATTGCTACGCGTTCGCCCAGTTGGTGGCCGAGACAGACTTGCCCGCAGGCGTGTTCAACGTGGTGGGTGGCAAAGGGGCGAGCGTTGGTCACGGGCTGTCGAGCCATGCTGGTGTCGACCTGGTGAGCTTCACCGGCAGCGTGGCTACCGGCGCGCGGATCATGGCCGCGGCCGCACCGAACATTACCAAGCTCAACCTCGAACTGGGCGGCAAGGCCCCGGCGATCGTGCTGGCTGACGCCGACCTGGACCTTGCGGTGAAAGCCATCGTCGCCTCGCGCGTGATCAACACCGGCCAGGTCTGCAACTGTGCCGAACGGGTGTATGTGGAGCGCAAGGTGGCCGACGCCTTCGTCGACAAGGTAGGCCAGGCCATGGCGGCCATCCGCTATGGCGACCCCTCGCGCCAGGCCGATCTGGACATGGGGCCGCTGATCAACCAGGCCGGCCTCGACAAGGTGGCGCAGATGGTGCGCACGGCCGTAGGGCAGGGCGCCCAGTTGGTGACCGGGGGGCAGGTCGCCGACCTCGGCGCCGGGTTCCATTATCAGCCGACTGTGCTCGCCGGCTGTGCTGCGGACATGGAGATCATGCGCAAGGAGATCTTCGGACCGGTATTGCCGATCCAGGTGGTCGACGATCTGGACGAAGCGATTGCCTTGGCCAATGACAGTGAGTATGGGCTGACCTCATCGCTCTATACCCGTGACCTGAATGCAGCGCTGAAGGCTTGCCGCGAGATCGACTTTGGCGAGACCTACATCAACCGCGAGAACTTCGAAGCCATGCAGGGCTTCCACGCCGGTGCGCGCAAGTCCGGCATCGGCGGGGCGGATGGCAAGCACGGGCTGTATGAGTACACGCGCACCCAGGTGGTGTACATCCAGGGGTAAGTCTTCACCCCAGCGTCCCTGTCTTGCCGGCGATGCAGACGCTGGGGTGCATGGCACCGGCTTCGCCGGTGATAGGGGCGCACCGGTCACCCCAACAGGTTTGGCTGCACGATCGCGTATCGCTTCATCTTGCGGTACAGCGTCGAGCGCGAAATGCCCAACGCCTGCGCCGCTGCGCTCATGTTCCAGTGCTCACGCTTCAAGATCTTCAGCAAATGCCGCGCCTGAAGGTCTTCCACCTGTTGCTCGAGCGCTGCAGGCTGGGCAGGCGCTGCACCGTCCAGCAACTCCTGGGGCAAGTCGGCCAGTTCGATCACACCGCCCTCGGCCAGCGCTACCGCCTGGCGCAGGGCGTTGAGCAGTTGGCGCACATTCCCCGGCCACGCATGGCCCAGCAGGCAACGATGCGCCTCGGCGCTCAAACGCAACCCCGACCCGGCCGACAAGCCAGAGAGCAGCGCATCGATCAGCTCGCGGCGGTCGCTGCGCTCACGCAGGGCCGGTAACCTCATGCGCATCCCGCACAGGCGATAGTAAAGGTCTTCGCGAAAACGCTTTTCGCCAATCATGGCCTGCAGGTCCTGGTGCGTCGCCGATATCACCTGGATATCAAGCGCCACTGGCGTTTCTGCACCCAGTGGTACCAGTTCACGTTCGGCCAGCACCCGTAGCAGGCGCGTTTGCAGGTGTGCAGGCATATCACCGATTTCATCGAGAAACAGCGTGCCGCCATTGGCGTGCTCCAGCTTGCCCTTCATGCCTTTGCGGCTGGCACCCGTGAAACTGCCGGCGCGGTAGCCGAACAGTTCGCTTTCGATCAATGACTCGGGTATCGCTGCGCAATTGAGCGCCACGAACGGCTTGGCATGGCGCTGGCTGGCCTGGTGCAGGGCGCGGGCGAAAGCTTCCTTGCCGGTACCGGTTTCGCCGTCGAGGAGGATGGCGATGTCCTTGTCCAGCACCTTGCGCAGCCGACGCACGCTTTGTTGCAGTTGCGCGTCCTGGCCTGCCAATTGTTCGAGGCCGGGGTGGCGAGCCCGTGCGGGCATCGGCGGTACAGCCGGCAGCGGGCGATAGCCGGCGGGGACGCGCAGGCCGACGTCCAGCAAAAGCGCTTGAGCATGGGCGCGCAACTGGGTACCGCGGGCGCCGCCACGGGTGAGGTCGAGCAGTTGGTCGATATCGGCGTGCAGCAGTTGCTCGACAGGCGCCCCCAGCAACTTGCCGCTGTGCGCAAGGAAGGCCGCCCGATTGGCACCGATCACCCGGCCACCTTCATCCAGCGCAAGCAACTGCTCGGCCGCCAGGTCCGAGAACTCGTCACGCGGTTTCAGCGCCAGGGTCAGGCGGTCGCGAAAGCGCTCGCGGAAATGGCTGTTCTCGATCAGCCGTGCGTACAGGGTCACCAACTGCAAGGTCAGGTGCTGTGCTTGCTTGGGACCGTCGTTGTACAGGCAGGTGGCATTCAGGCAACCGAGCAGTTGATTGTGGGCATCGAAGATCGGCGACACCGAGCAGCTCAGGCGGGCGTTGGCTGCCAGGAAGTGCTCCTGACGGTGGATGGTCAGGGCCTGCCGGCTAGCCAGAGCGGTACCGATGCCGTTGGTGCCGGCCACCGACTCGTCCCAGCGCGCGCCAACGATCAGCCCGGAACGGGTATAGCGTTGCGGGTCGGCCGGCAAGCGGGAATCGAGGGTAATACCCTCGGCGTCACTGAGCAGCACGGCGAAGCCTGCATCCACTACGCGCCGCGCCAGGCCGCTGACACCCTGGCTGGCGATGGCCAGGTAGGCCTCATGCTGGGCCTGGTGCTGGCGGATTTCGGCGGCGCTGAGGATATTGTCGACGTGGCGCAGTTCAGGGTCCAGGTGATGCTGGTTGATGCTGCGGTACCAGGATTCGGCGATCACAGGCTCGGGCATCAGGCCACGTTCGGCGAAATGGCAATCGACGAACGCGGCCAGCTCACTGGCATGGGGTGAGGCGGTGTGCGCGGCCATGGGCGCTCCACGAAATTCTTGTTATTTGAGGTGGGGAAAACCATAGCTGATTTTTGCATGATCGGCAGCCGGCCTGGTGCGGGGCGAATGCGTTCAGCCGATCAGCTCAAGCGCCTGAGCCAGGCTCAGTGACCGCTTCATACGCTGCGACAACTGCGCCATGGCATCCGAATAGCCTTTGGCGATCACAGCCTCCACCCGCTCACCTGCACATTGCAAGGCAATGAAATCGCCTTGCTCCGGCGCCCCGACAAACTCGATGCGGTCCCAGCCGCGCGCATGCCCCAGTACTTCATAGGTACGCCCATGCTGATAAGTCCAGAAGAACGGCACGTCTTCATACCGGCGTTGCTCGCCCAGCATGTTGGCGGCAGCTATGACACCGTGTTGCTGGGCCAGGCGCCAGTGCTCGATGCGCACCGGGCGGCCGGTGAGGGGGAAGGTCGCGATATCACCGGCCGCCCACAGCCGGTCGGCGGCCTGCAGCTCGGCGTCGACCGCTATGGAGTGGTCCTCGGCCAATTGCACGCCCTGCACGAAGGCAGTGGCCGGCGTGACGCCGGTGCCGAGCAAGACCAGTGATGTTTCGATCTTATCGCCATTGCTCAGCAGCACGGCTTCGACGTGTTGCGCACCGATGAACCGCTCGACGTCGGTCGGGCCATGGAACATCACGCCCTCGCGCTCATGCAGCGCACGAATCGAGCGGCCAATGCGTTCACCCAACTGCATGCGTAACGGAACCTCGTGGCGGGTCACCACGTGGACCTGTGCGCCGTACGTGTGCAATGCCGATGCGGCCTCCAGGCCGATGAACCCGTCACCGACGATCACCACGGGCTGGCCGGGTTCGGCGGCATCGAGCAGGCGCGCCGCATCTTCGCGCGAGCGCAGCGTCACGATGCCTGCCAGGCTTGCACCGGGCAGGTCAGGGCGTTGCGGCTTGCCGCCAGTGGCCAATAAGGCTGCGTCATAATCGATACGCTGGCCGTCGGCGAGGGTGATCTGGCGCTTTTTGGCATCCAGCAGGCGCACCTTGCCCGAGCGCCGTTCCAGTTGGCCTGTGCGCAACTGGTCAGCGTCAAGCAGCGCTGGCACTTCGTCAGGCGGCATTTCGCCGGCAATCACGAATTTGCTCAGTGCAGTACGGTCATACGCCGGTTGCCGCTCCTGGTCGAGCCACACCAGGCGACCGCCGAACCCATGGGCCAGCAGCGTGGCAACCGCCGCCGAGCCTGCGGCACCGGCGCCGATGACGACGAAGCAGCGCGCATCGCTGTGACGCGGTGGCTCGGGGTGCGGCAGAGGCTGGTCATCGACCCAGATTTCGCCATCCTTGACCCATGCGCGGTAACGGCGCAGGTCTGCCAGGGCCGGCGGCTCGCAAACCACGCCTTCGTCAACGGCGAAAGCGGCCTTGTGCCAGGGGCAGACCAGCAGGCCGTTGCATACCACGCCCTCTTCCAGCGGCGCTCCGGCGTGCGGGCAATTGGCCTGATAGGCGCGGACCTGCCCGGCGCTGCGAATCAGGATCACTTCTTCGCTGCCGGCTTGTACGCGAAGGGGGCGCTTGGGGTCGAGTTGCTCGAGGCGAGCCACGGCGTGCTGAGTCATGAATATTCTCCAAAGGGGGCCTTGGAACCATTTGACGCCTGGGATGACAGGGTGATGCAGTGATCTGACGGCCGGAAGGAGCGCCATGCTTCATGAGGGGCGTGTTCGGCCTTGGTCAGCGATAGAGCCGTGTGCCATGATCGGGCTTCTTGCGCCAAGGTCGCCTGTGTCGCGCCTGCTCGCGACCAACCCAATACCCTCAAGGACCACCGAATGTTCGAACTGGACCATGACTTGGCGCAGGATATTGTCGATCGGGCAATGGCCATTCTGCCGTGCAATGTCAATGTCATGGACAGCCAGGGGCTGATCCTGGGCAGTGGTGAGCCAGGGCGCATCAACACCCGCCACGAAGGTGCGCAGCTGGTATTGGCCAATGGCCGGATCGTCGAGCTGGATGCAGACGCCGCCAAGTGCCTCAAAGGCGTGCAGCCGGGGGTCAACCTGCCGCTGATGCTCGATGGGCGGCTGATCGGCGTGCTGGGGCTGACGGGTGACCCACAGCAACTGCGCACCTACGGCGAACTGGTGCGCATGACCGCTGAAATGCTGCTGGCCCAGCGCCATTTGCAGGTTGAACAGCAATGGCGGCGCCAGCGTTGTGATGACCTGCTGGCGTTGCTGCTCGGTGGTACGGGCGACTCGCCGCGGCTGCTGGACGAAGCGCAGCAACTGGGCCTGAAGCCGCAGTTGCCACGGGTGCCGTGTTTGTTCGAACTGCGTGCCGGCCCGGCGGCCGAGGCCTTGGCTGGCTGGTTGATGAGCCGTTACCCGGACAGTTGGTGCGTGAGCCCGGCACGCGATTCCTTGCTGTGGTGCCGCCCGGCCGGGGTGGCGCTGGATGAGGTGCGCCTGCTCGAGCGCGTGCAGCGCAGCGGCTGGCAGATCCAGCGCATGGCGCTGGGTAGCCCGGCGCAGAGCCTTGAGCAGTTGCGCCGCGGTTACCGGCGGGTTCGTGACCTGCTCGCCTATGGCCGCGAAGTGTTGCCAGGCGAGCAGCTGTTGAGCCTTGCGCGTTACCGTCTGCCGGCGTTGTTGTGGCGCCACCGCAATGAAGATGCGCTGGATGAGCTGCTTGAGCCGCTGCACCGCGTGCGTGCCAAGGATGCCAGCGGGCAGTTGCTCGCCACCCTGCGTGCCTGGTGCGCGCATGATGGCCAGAGCCAGGCCTGCGCCGATGCCCTGGGGATTCACCGCAACAGCCTGCGCTACCGCCTGGAGCGCATTGCCGAGCTGGGCGAGGTCGACCCGTTGCGCCTGGAGGGCATGTTGAGCCTGTATCTGGGGTTGCAGCTGTTACCAGCGGATTGACCTGGGCAAAAAGGCATTTGCCCAAACAACCTGTCGGCCGGTTTGTGCATCCGACCGAGGCCCCGACGCCGGCCAACTGTCAGCATGCGGCCATCTGGACAGGAGAATCCCCATGAAAATCGTCATTGCCCCCGATTCGTTCAAGGACAGCCTTGATGCTGCCGGTGTCGCCCGTGCCATCGCCGCCGGTCTGGCCGAGGCGCTGCCGACCGCTGAGCTGCTCGAGTGCCCCATGGCCGATGGTGGCGAAGGCACCATGCAGGCGATTGTCGCTGCCAGCCACGGCGAACTGCGCCGGCAGACCGTTCGCGGGCCGCTGGGCCAGCGGGTGCGGGCCGGTTGGGGCTGGCTGGCCGACAGCCGCACAGCGATCATCGAGATGGCCCAGGCCAGTGGTATCCAACTGGTGCCAAGTGCGCAGCGTGATGCCTGCCGCAGCAGCACCTGGGGCACCGGCGAACTGATCGACGCCGCGCTCAGCGCAGGGGCACAGCGCATCGTCCTGGCAATCGGCGGCAGTGCTACCAACGATGGCGGCAGCGGCATGCTGCGTGCCCTTGGGCTGCGTTTGCTGGCCGCCGATGGCCAGCCACTGGAAGAGGGCGGCCTGGCCCTGGCCGGGCTGGCACGTATCGATGCCAGCGGCCTGGACCCGCGCCTGGCGCAGGTTCAGGTCGAAGTGGCGGCCGACGTCGACAATCCCCTGTGTGGGCCCAATGGTGCTTCGGCGATCTTCGGGCCACAAAAGGGTGCCAGCCCCGAGCAGGTCCAGGCCCTGGACAAAGCGCTGGGCCACTTTGCCGACCATTGTGCGCAGGTGCTGGGCCAAGATGTTCGGGAACAGCCAGGGTGTGGTGCGGCCGGCGGCATGGGGTTCGCGGCCAAAGCCTTCATGGGGGCGCAGTTCCGCCCGGGCGTGGAAGTGGTGGCGGAGTTGGCCGGCCTCGATGCGTTGGTGAAAGGTGCCGACCTTGTGATTACCGGTGAGGGCCGCTTCGATGCCCAGACCCTGCGGGGCAAGACGCCGATGGGTGTGGCGCGTGTCGCCAAGCGCCATGGGGTGCCGGTGGTGGTGCTGGCGGGCACCTTGGGTGAAGGCTATCAGCAGCTGTATGCGCACGGTATCGATGCGGCATTCGCCCTGGCCAGCGGGCCGATGACCCTGGAGCAGGCCTGCGCCGATGCCGCGCACTTGTTGCGGGCCCGGGCCAGTGATGTTGCGCGGGTATGGCGTTGCGCCCACGGGCGCTGAAGCGTCTGCGGCAAACCCATGGCGATGCGCCGCGTGTGCGGCGCTCGATCTCAAGGTTGCTGAAAACAGCCCGTGGCATGCCCCGGAAATACCCAAAACATCTTTGTCTGATATCCCACCGGATCCACGGCGCGAGGAATGAATAGCGCTCGGAAAAATCGCACTTGCTGATCAGGTTTTACCCGCTGAAGTTGCTGAATAATACCTCGTGACTATCACCGGCGGTTTCAAATAAGTATTTTACTTGAGCCGGACGCTCGCCAATTCTCTGCGCTGTTTATTCGAGAGGGCGAGTCGATGTTAGTTCACAGCGACCAGGATTACGGCGTGCTGAAGGCCGCGGAACGCGAGCTTCAGCTGCAGGCGGGGCATGTCCCCGACGCCGCATTTTATGAACGCAAGTTGCAAGCAATTTGGACGCGAGCACAACACAGCGCCCATTACGCAAACATAGGTCCTTACAGTTTCCCGGCCTTCCAGCAGTTGCCTGTAACCGCCAAGGCATTGCTCAAAGGCCAGCCGCTCGAGTTCTGCACGGTGGAACTGGGCGAGGCGGCCAAGTATTACGCCACCACCGGCACGACTGGCGAGCCGACCCCGACCCCGCGTTTGAAAGAAGACATCATCTGGAATGCCGTCAGTGTCGCCAGCTATTGGCGGGCAGTGCTGCGCCCGGGTTCGCGGGTGGCCAACCTGATGCCATCGGACATCGTGCCGGTAGGTGACCTGATCGCCAATGTCTGCGAGTACCTGGACGTTTCCCACGTGCGCCTCTATCCCTTCACCACCGGTATTACCGACTGGGAGCGGGTGTGCAACACCTTCGACACGTATCGGCCTACGGTCCTGTTCATTGCCCCCGGTGTGCTGGTGCAACTGACCCGCTACCTGAAACAGCGCGAATTGCTGCACGCCTTCGCCAAGTCGGTGCGCTCGATCATGCTGCTTGGCGAGGTCAACACCCAGCCGTTGCGCGAACGCCTGGCGCGCTGGTGGCAATGCGATGTTTTCGATGCCAGCTACGGCAGTACCGAAACCGGCACGCTGGCCGCAGTGGGCCAAGACCTGCAGATGCGCCTGGCCACTGCCACCAACTATTTCGAACTGCTGTTACCCGACGGCAAGCTGGTCACCCCGGCCGAGGGCCTCACGGGCCGCCTCGTCGTTACACCGCTCAACCTGTATGCACGCCCGCTGTTGCGTCTGGACACCGGTGACAGCGTGACCATCACCTCGCCTTGGCAGCCAGGCCAGGTCAGCCCGGCCTTGCTGATAAACGGGCGTGACAGCGATAGCGTCCGCGTGGCTGGCGTAGGCCTTGAGATCCGCGCGGTCGAGGAGGTGGTCTACGGCAGTTGCGATGCCACAGGTTATGTCATCGAAGTGGACCGCCAGGCTGACAGCGCCGCGCTTATCCTCGAGCGAGACGTCGTCTGGGACAGCAGCCAGGAAGCGCGCCTGCAAGCGCAGTTGCTGGAGCGCTGCGAGCAGCACATGGGGCTGCGCTGGAGCCGCGTACTGTTCGTCAACAACCTGTCGGCGCTGAACAAGAGTGGCGGGTCGCAAAAGAGCTGGAAGAAGACCAACCTGCGCTTTGTCGGTGGCCAGCAATGACGCCGCCACGATTCCCTCTGGGGCAGGGCCTGGGCAACGGCCAACCGGACTTGTGGTGCACCTATGCGGCCATACGCAGCCTGGCCTGGGTTGGGCGCCTTGAGCAGGTTGATGTACCGGTATTACAGGCCTACATCCTGTCTCGGCGCAACCGCGATGGCGGGTTTGCCTGGAGCAAGGGGATGCCCTCCGATGCCTGGGCCACTTTCTATTGCACCGAAACCCTGCACGACCTCGGCGTTGCCGTTGAACAGTGCGACGAAACAGCGGCCTGGATCGCTACGCTGTTCGATGGCGACGCTTATGCCATGTGCCCGGGCCAGACGGCGGACGTGTGGGCCAGCCACTATGCGCTGCGCACCTTGATCGAAGTGTGCCAGGGCCAGGTGCGGGACACCGGGCCGTTGTATGCCTGGCTCGAGGGGTTGCAGTGTGCCAATGGTGGCCTGAGCTGGTCGGCTGATTTCGCCCGACGCAACCTGGCCGACACCCGTGCCTGCTTCTATGGCGTGATGGCTGCGCGAGCGCTGGCTCGCCAGGGCTTGCCGGCGCCGCAGTGGAACCTGCCACGCCTGATCGGCTGGCTACAGGCACAGCAGATGGATTGCGGTGGTTTCCGCTTCAGCGAAGCGGCGGCTGTGCCGTGCCTGTGGGCGACCTATCGCGCCACGGCCAGCCTTGCTGCATTGCAGGCGCAACCGCAGGGCCGTCAGCGCTGCGCTGAATGGATCGATGCCTTGCGCGGTCCGACCGGCGCCTTCGTGCGCTGGGCCGGTTATGACGGTGAGGACGTCTGGGCGGCGTTCTGCGCAGTGGGTTCGCTCAAGGCACTGGGAGAGCCGGTGGCGCATCTGGCCGACGGCGTGGCTGCGTTCATCACCACGTTATCGATGCCCCAAGGCGGCTATTCCTATCGCCGGGCAGATACCGCCGCCGACGTGCTGACTACTGCGGCCGCGGTGCTGGGCGAATGCCTGGCGCCGCAGCAGCGCGGTGCGGCCCTGCGCTGGATCGAAGGCTGCCAAATGCCCAACGAGCCAGGGATCATGTACATGCCCGGCCGTGGTGCCGAGGTGCGTTGCACCAATTGGGGCCTTGCAGCGGGCGCCTTCGCTGGCCAGCCAGGGCCCCGCCAGGCGATCGGCCGCTGGCTGGCCTCGCTGCAGAACCCTGACGGCGGCTTCGGTTTCTGGGAGGGGCGCGGCTCGGACATGGTGTCCACCGCATCGGCCGTGTCGATCTTGCGGCAATTGGGCGATGACAGCGGCGTAGACCTCGCGGCCATCGAACGCTACGTCCTCAGCTGCCGGCAAGCCCATGGCTACGCATCGTTCCCCCGTGGCGAAGTGTCACTGCGCGCCGGTTTGCAGGCACTGGCCTGCCTGGCCCATATCGGCAACGACGTCACTGACGCTGCCGCCCGGTTACTGGCTGCGCACAAAGTGCGCCAGGGCGGCTTCGCCAACCAGGGGCAGCGCATTCCCGACCTGCTCAGCACCTACCAGGCCGTGGCACTGGCTGCCGACCTGGGCCTGCCGGTGGACCTTGCCCACCTGCGCTTTTTCCTCGACAAGGTGCGCGGCGCTGCCGGCCATGCCTGGTCGCCTTTGTTTCTGCAAGGGGTCGATGCGCTGTCCACCTGCCTGGGCCGCCTGCTTGACGCCTTTGCCCAAGGCCAGCGCCAGCAACTGCCCAGCTTGCAGCTGTCGTAAGGAGCCGCCATGCCCACCCTCACTGTTTGCTGTGCACCGCTGCAAGCGCTGGAGCGCAAGCGCCTGGCGCTGGCCTTTACCCGCCAGCTCAAGCAACTGGGCGCAGACACCGCCCATTGCATGGTGTTCTTCAACCCGTTACCTGAGGCCAGTGTGTTCAGCGCCGGCATGCCGATGCCCGTTGCCGACCGCGACGGTGCACCGGCGCAGTTCCATGTGCGCATCACCCTGTCACAGGCCCGCGACCGGCAGGCTCACCAGGCGCTGGCTGAAGGCCTGCACGGCTGCCTGCGCACGCATTACCCGAATGCCTTCATCTACCTGCACTTCGACCCGATCCTGCCCGAGCACGTGTTCTTCAGTGCCGGAGCGGAATTGACCAACGCTGCCCATCAACAAGGAAAGACCGGCTCGTGAACGACCTCAGCATTGAACAGCGTATCCGCCACACCCTCGGCCAGCTGCTTGGCGAGCACGTCGACGCCATCGATAAACGCGACAGTTTTCGTGACTTTCTCGGCGAACGCTTCGACAGCCTCATGGCTGTGGAAGTGATCACCGCCATCGAAGGCTGCTTCGCCATCGAAGTGGACTACCTCAGCGATGATGTGCGCTTCTGGTTCGAAACCCTGGAAAAGATGGAGCAATTCGTCGGGCAAAAACTGGAAGACCAACTGACCCTGCAGGCCACCGAGTGAGCGCCGAGCATCTGTTTACCACCTCCGGCTCAACCGGTGCGCCCCGGCAATGGCTGCGCAGCCAGGTGCAGATGGAGCGCGAGGCAACGCTGATTCTCGGCCGTTGGGCGCCCGATGCACGGGAGATATTCTCGTTTGCGCCAGTCAGCCACAGCTACGGCATGATCCTTGGCCAGGTCGGTGCGCGGGTTTTGAACGCGCAGCTGCACCCTTGTTCGCTGGAGCAGCAGCGCCTGCCAGCGCTCGATGGCGACGGGCCGTGCGTGATTCTCGCCATTGCCAGTACCTGGCGCGTGCTGCCGGCGCTGCTGGCCCGGCTGAGCGCCCAGCGTGCGGTACTGGTGGTGCACAGCGCCTCGTTGCTGCCGCCGGGGGCTCTGGCCACGGTGCAGCGCCATGCCGGGCCACAGGTGCGTTTCGTCGAACTGCTCGGTTCCACCGAAACCGGCGCCATGGCTTACCGCGAGCTGGATGCGCACAGTGATGCAGAGCAGCCCTGGACGCTGCTGAGCGATGTGACACTGCTCAGCCCCCCGGGCCAGCCCTGTGCGCTGAACGTGGCCAGCCCGCGCATCGCCCGCCAGCCGTGCCAGGCACACGCCGCAACCACGCATTGCTGCGATGACCAGGTACTGGCGCTGGACGCACGGCGCTTCCAGTGGCTGGGCAGGGCCAGCAGCCTGATCAAGGTCAATGGGCTGCGCGTCGACCTGGCCCGTCTGGCCAGTGACCTTGCTCAGCGCCTGGATTGCCCGGCGCTGGCCTGCGTTGCTGTGGCCGATGCGCTGCGCGTCGAAGCGTTCGAGGTGTTGTACAGCTGCGACACCCTCACCGAACACGCGGTGCTGGAGGCATTGCGCCAACTATCGCCGGGCCATCCATGGCCGGTTGCGGTACGCCGTGTCACCGAGCTGCCTTTGTCCGCCACCGGCAAGCCTCTGCCGTGGGCGGCTTCCACTTCTGTCAAGGAATACACCCCATGAACCACGTTGACACCCAAGATGCCATCGCCCACTACCTCAGCAACTGCGGCGCCGACGCCACCCACGGCCGCGAGCAGCCCGAATACCTCGGTCTGAGCCTGCGCAAACGCCATGAAATACTGCAGCGCAACCCCGCCATGGCCGCAGACTGGGCAGCGCAGTACGCACAATGGTCCGTGCATGCCGACAGCCACTACCGCTGCCTGACCAGCACCCGTGAGGTCGAGGCACCGTGGTACCGCCTGGGGGTGAAGGACACTGTCGACGTGCAAGGCTTGCCGACCCGCCTGGGCTTGCGCAGCTACCGCCACTACCCCCAGCGCAGCGCCGAGGCGCTGACCTTCCTCGACCCGCGCATCGCCCTGACCTGCAAGGTCGCCACTACCGAGCTGAACATTGCCTTTGGCGCCGGGTGCCGTAACCCGCGCTTCCCGAGCATCGATCCGTCTGGTTCCAGTACCGGTTCGGCGGTGTCGGTGGCGGCAGGGCTCTGCGATATCTCGTTGGGCACCGATGTACTCGGCTCGGTGCGCTGGCCGGCCTCGCACTGCGGCATGGTCGGCCTGCGCATGACCCAGAAGGCCGAGAGCCTGGCCGGGGTGTTTCCGCTGTCACCGCGCATGGACGCACTGGGCTGGGTCGCCCGCAGCGCCGATGACCTCGACCTGCTGTTCCCGTTGCTGGGCCTGGAGCCACTGCTCGGCCAGCAACAGCCACTCAAAGAGCGCTATCGGGTCGCCATGCTGGAGCACGCGCTGGACCCGGCGCTGACCAGTGCGGCCATGCTCGACATGCTGGGCCAGGCACGCAGCGCACTGGCAGACCTGGGCATGGCGCCCGCTGAGGTTGCCATGCCGGACCTGTGGGCCTGCCGTGGCGACGCCTGGCAGCTGTGCGCACGGGATGCGTGGCTGGCCTCGGCTGCCTGGGCCCGGCGCTTCGACTGCGAGCTGCATTGGTCGACACTCAGCGCCCTGAAAGTGGGTGAGGGCGTTAGCGACGCTGACTACCGGCGCATCCACCAGCGCATGGACAAGATCCGTTCGGGTATCGACGCCTGGTTCGACAACGCCCAAGTGGATTTCGTGGTATTCCCCATGGACCCCAACCGGCCATTCGACCGGCGCAACCCGCAGCCAGGGGACTCGACCATCCCTTCGCCCGCAGACGACGGCTATGAGCAGAAGATCAGCTTCACCCCGCTGGCCAGTTTCAGCGGCCTGCCGGCCATTACCGTGCCGATTTGCCTGAGTGCCGACGGCAAGGCGCCACTGGCCGTGCAGATCATGGGCCGGCGTGACAGCGAGCGGCAGTTGCTGGATATCGCCAAGCGCCTGCAGGCCCTGACCGGTCTGCTTCCAACCCGTCGTCTTCAGGTGTAAGGAGCACAGCATGTGCGGAATCACAGGCTGGGTGGACTACACCCGCAACCTGACCCAAGCTGGCGAGGTTATCGGCGCCATGACCGATACGCTGGCACTGCGCGGGCCGGATGCCAGTGGCAGCTGGCAGCATCGCAATGCCCTGCTGGGCCACCGGCGGCTGGCGATCATCGACCTCAGCGGTGGCGTACAGCCGATGACCTACCGCTGCGCCAGTGGCGAGGAAGTCGCGCTGATCTACACCGGCGAGGTCTACAACCACGACGCTCTACGTGAGCGCCTGCGCAAGGCGGGCCACCAGTTCCATACCCGCAGCGACACCGAGGTGGTGCTGCACGCTTACCTGGAATGGGGTGAACAGTGCTGTGAGCACCTCAGCGGCATGTTCGCCTTCGCTGTGTTCGACGGACGCGACGGCCACTTCCTGCTGGTGCGTGACCGGCTGGGGGTCAAGCCGCTGTACTACGCCCACCACCAGCAGGGGCTGCTGTTCGGCTCGGAAATCAAGGCAATCCTGGCGCACCCGGAGTTCGCCAGTGCGCTGGATGTGGTCGGGCTGGTGGACGCGCTGAGCCTTTCTCGCGGCACGGCGCGCACGGCCTTGCGCGGGGTCAGCGAACTGCCGCCGGGGCATCGCTTGTCCTGGCGCCCAAACGGGCGCCCCAAACTCAGCCGCTACTGGCAGTTGCAGCGGCGCGAGCACCAAGATGACCTGCCCGGCACCGTGGCGCGCACCCGAGCGCTACTCGGCAAAGCGCTGGGCGAGCAGTTGCATGCCGATGTGCCGGTCTGTTCGCTGCTCTCCGGCGGGCTGGACTCGACCATCCTCACGGCCATGGCGCAACAGCGCCTGACGGCGGAGCAGGGGGGCAGGGTCAATTCGTTCTCGGTGGATTTCGTCGGCCAGGCCGAGCAGTTCCAGAGCGATACCTTCCGCCCAGAACGCGATCAGCCCTACGCGCTGGCAGCTGCCGAACACATTGGCAGCCACCACCAGACCATCCTCATCGACAACGGCGAACTGGTGGCCGACCCTGCGCGCAGCGCGGTGTACCGGGCCAACGATTCGGCGGCCACCTTCGGCGATGTGGACACCTCGTTGTACTTGCTGTTCAAGGCCATCGGCCGCCATTCAACAGTGGCCATTTCCGGCGAGGCAGCCGATGAAGTGTTTGGCGGCTACGCCTGGTTCCGCGACCCGCAGGCGCTGGCGGCGCAGCGTTTCCCGTGGCTTTCGCGCATGCAGTTGCTGCAGCCCGAGCTGATCAACCCGGACTTTAACAGGCTGTGCGACTTTGCCAGTTACCAGGACGGTTGCTATCACCAGGCGCTGGACAGCGTCGAGCACTTGCCGGGCGACAGCCCGCAAGAGCGGCGCATGCGTGAAATCTGCCACATGCACCTGCAGCGCTGGCTGCCGATTCTGCTCGACCGCAAGGACCGCCTGAGCATGGCCGCCAGCCTGGAAGTGCGCGTGCCGTTCACCGACCATGAGCTGGTCGAGTACGTGTACAACGTGCCGTGGTCGATCAAGGGCAAGGATGGTGTGGAAAAGTGGCTGCTCAAGCAGGCCTGCGCCGATATCCTGCCAGCGGCCGTACTGCAGCGACGCAAGAGCCCTTATCCGACTTCGGCGAACCTTGCCTATGAACGGTTCCTGCGTGAGCGGGCCCGGCACCTGGTGGAGCAGGCGGGCAGCCCGGTGTTCCAGGTGATCGACCGTGTGCGGCTGGGCGCTGAGCTGCGCCAGCCTGAAGGGTATTTCAATTCACAGCTGCGCCGTAACAACCTGGAGACCGCTCTGGCACTGGATGCCTGGCTGCGCGAATACCGCCTAGCGGTGTAGTTCGTGCTTGTCGCTGCCATCCAGAATCAACGGTTGCTGGATGGTATCGACAAACCGCCGTGGCGCCCCCAGGTCGAGCATGGATATGAAACTGCCCAGGGCTGGGGAGGCGTTCTGTATGTTCCAGTTCATGTACAGCCCCATGGTCGGCGTGGGCTGGTCCTTGATCGGCCGCAGAGGGCGAAACTGCACGCGCTCGCGCAGCGTCGAGTAGGCAATCGATTCAGGCACCAGGGCAACGCCGAAACCGCAGGCCACCAGCCCGATCAGGGTATGGATCTGCGCCGCTTCCTGCACCACCTTGGGGTAGAAGCCTGCCGATTCGCACAGCGCAATCAACTGGCTGTGGTAACCGCTGCCAAGCGCTTGCGGGGTGAAGACGAAGTCCTCTTCGGCAAAATCCCGCAGGTCGACCACAGGTTGGTGCACCTTGGCGTGGCTGGCGGGCAGCGCCATGACGATCTGCTCGTTGAGCAGCAATCTCGATTCGATGGTGTCTGGGGGCATCGGCAGCTTGCGCATGAAACCGATGTCCGCTTCACCGGCCATCAATGCCTTGGCCTGGGAGGCCGAAGGCATTTCGCGGATGGTCAGCCGCACGTTCGGGTAGATTTCGCGGAATTTCTTCAGGGTATTGAGCAGCGACTCGTAGTAAGCGATGGAAATGGCGGTGATGGTCAGCTTGCCGCAGATGCCCTCGGACACATTGCGGGCGTATTCGATGCCTTGTTCCAGCTCCTTGAGGGTACGGTAGGCGGTTTCCAGGAAGGCCATGCCTGCGGCAGTGAGCTTGACCCCGCGCTTGTTGCGCAGGAACAGGCTGAAGCCCAGCTTCTCTTCGAGTCGGTTGATCGCCTGGCTCAGGGGCGGCTGTGCCATGTGCAGGCGGATGGCTGCCTTGTGAAAGTGCAGCTCCTCGGCCACGGCAATGAACTGCCTGAGCAAACGTGTCTCGATCATTCTACGTTCCTTCATCGAGTCGAACGGGGGCCGGGAAAGCGTTCTCCGGCGGCCGACCCTGCAAGGCGGCCATGATAGTGCGTGGCATCGCGGCGACAAAGCCTCTGCTGTAAACGGCTCATCCGGGCTTGACATTGCCGGTCGGGGTGCATCGGAAGGTGGCGGGTCTCAGGTGATATCCAGCAGATATCAAAGTTGCATGCTTTTAATATTAAGTCATTGATTTTTTTATTGTTATCGTAAAAAAGGAGAATCGGAAGGGCTCTACAATGCCAAGCACAGACCCATTCAAAGATAAAGTCGCCATCGTCACCGGTGCCGCCCAGGGCCTGGGCCTGGATTACGCCATGGCGCTGGCCGCGCGGGGAGCGCGGGTAGTCATCAGCGACCTGGGCACTGACCGCTCGGGCGAAGGTCAGAACCCGGCGGCGGTCAGCGTCGCACTCGAAACCCTGCGGGGCCAGGGTTTCGATGTGGTCGCTCATGTCGGCCACCTGGAAAACGAAGAAGAATGCCGCGAACTGGTGGAGCTGGCCATCGCGCATTTCGGCGCGCTGGATATTCTCATCCACAACGCCGGTTGGGTCGATTACCAAGGCATCGAGACACAGGAACAGGCGTTTCTCGATCGCGCACTGGGCATCAGCGTGCACGCCCCGGTGTGGCTCGCCAAGCATGCCTGGAAGCACCTCAAGCAAGCCGAGGCACCACGCATAGTCCTCACCACCTCGGACCGCGCCATGTATCAACGCTATGCCCAGCCAGGCCTGGTCGCCTACTCGGCGGGCAAGATGGCCCAGGTGGGCATCATGAACGCCTTGAGCATGGAAGGGCAGGAACACGGCATCCTGGTCAATGCGGTCTCGCCGGTGGCCAAAACCCGGATGTGGGGCGTGACCCAGCCGCCGGAAGAGCTCAAGCCGCAATGGGTGACACCGGGCGTTCTGTACCTGGCCAGCCCGCTTTGCCGGGATACCGGGTACATCCTGCGTGCCAGCAATGGCCAGTTCACCGCCACGCGTTTCAGCGAGAACAGCGGGGTGAGCTACCCGCGTGACCTGGCGCGGGTAGAGGCTTCCAGCCTGGGCGAAGTGGCCGAACGCTGGAGCCTCATCAAGGAATGTCACTACGTGCCGACCAAGGTCGCCAACACCCGTGCCGACCTGGGTGAAAGCCCTGTGTGGGATGCGCGCACGGGCGCGTTGTATTTCGTCGATATCACCGGCGGGCGGATTCACCGGTTGCTCCCGGATGGCGAGGTCGAGAACCTCTATGAATCCGCTGCACGTATCGGTGCCTTGGCACTGACCGACCAGGGCAACCTGATCTTCACCGAAGATGCCAGCGTTGCCATTCTGGATATGTCGTCTTGCAAGGTGCGCCAGTACTCGGCGCCGGTGCATCACCGCCCGAGTTACCGCTTCAACGACGGTACCTGCGACCCGCAGGGGCGCTTCGTCACCGGGCTGATGGATGAGGGGCCAAGTGGCAAGACCGGTGCGCTGCTGCGTTTCGACGGCGAACTGCACGATGTGGTGATCCATGACGGCATGGCGCTGCCCAATGGCATTGCCTGGTCGGCCGATGGCCAGACCGTGTTCTTCGTCGACTCCGCTGCACGCTCGATCTACCGCGCCGAGTATCTGCCCGAAGGGCGCCTGGAGCAGGTCAGCCTGTTCGCCGAGACGCCTGCCGAACTGGGGCGCCCTGACGGTATCGCGCTGGATCGTGAAGGCGGGTTATGGGTGTGTCAGTTCAATGGCAGCTGCCTGCTGCGCTATGACCGCGACGGCCATTTGACCGAACAGGTGGTGATGCCGGTGCCGCGCCCGACCAGTTGCTGTTTCGGTGGCGATGGTATGAGTACGCTGTACATCACCACGGCACGGGTCGGCATGTCGCCGACTGAACTGCGCCACTACCCGGACGCTGGCGACCTGTATGCGATTCGCCCGGAAGTGGGCGGCATTCCCCGCTATGCGTTCAAGGAATGAGCACTTGCCCCTGGCTGGCCGGTAATACGGCCAGTTCGCCAAAACGCTGAGCCGAGTCGATATAGCGCAACGCCGATTTGGCATCCTTCCAGCCCACGTAACTCATCAGCGACTTCAACTCCCAGCCGTTGGCCGTGGCCCAGGTGGCAAAACCGCGGCGCAGGGAGTGGCCGGTGTACAGCGCCGACGGCACGCCGGCCCGTTCGAGCATGCGCCGCAACAGGCCGACCAGGCTGTTGCTGTTGAGCGCTGTGTCGCTCAGGTTGCCCCAGCGGTCGAGCTTGCGAAACACCGGGCCGTGGGCAATGCCCGCCACTTCGAGCCACTGCAGGTAGGCTGCGACCGGGCACAGCGCCTTGAGTGCCGGGGTGCGGTGCTGCACGCCGAGCGCTTCACGGTCACCTTTGCTGCGCGGCAGGAACAGGCTGATACCCACGCCGGCTTCGGCCTTGATGTGCTCCACGCGCAGGCGCGCCAGTTCGTCACCGCGAAACCCACGCCAGAAGCCCAGCAGCAACAGTGCAGTGTCACGCCGGGCGCGGCGCAGTGCTGGCAGGTCATGCTGCTCGCGGGCCAGCCTGGCCTCTTCTTCAAAACGCTCGACAGCCGTCTGCAGGTGCTGCAACAGCAGCGGTGCGGCCTGTTTCGGCGGCGTCGGGTGCAAGGTGCGGATACCGCGCAGTACCTGGCGTACCAGCGGTGCCTTGGTCGGGTCGGGAAAACCTTGGCTGATGTGCCATTGGCTGAGGGCCGCAAGGCGCTGGCGCAGGGTGCTGACCGCATGCTGCCCGGCGTGATCGGCCAGGTAGCGGGCAATGCTGTCGGCAGTGGCCGGGAGAAACCCGCCCCAGTGGGCTTCGAAATGCTCGATGGCAGCCTGATAACTGCGCCGGGTGTTGTCACGGGTGGCGGCGCGGACGTAGCGCTCGATGTCGGTCATGTGAGGGGGTGTCAGCGTGTGTTGCCGACACAATAAACCCTAATGACTGATCTGTCCTCTGACTCAGCGCGGTATCGCGGCATCCATCATCTGGCGCAGCGGCGCGTACTGGGCCTGGCTCACCGGCACCAGCCCACTGGCACCCTGGGCGGTAACGAAGGCCGCCAGGGCTTCGGGGTCATCGAGCATCGCCTTGCGGATTCGGCTTTTCAGGGCCGGGCACAGGCGGGCACTGAACACGTATGGGTCGTAGTAGATCGGCTGCGACCGCCACTGCACCGTGAGCCTGTCTGGTGCCAACCCATGCCGGGCCAGGTAGGCATCGGCCCGCTCGCTTGCAACGAACGCGGCATCGACACGGCCCTGCAGCAACGCGTCCAGCGCTTTGTCATGAGTACCGGCATACACCAGCGAGCCAAAGAACTGTTGCAATGGCGCCCCCACCTGGCCTGCAAATTCGACGCTGGGCACCAGGCTGCCTGAGGTGCTGGCCGGGTCGCTGAGGGCCACGCGCTTGCCCCGCAAAGGCTCGATCCCCTCAAGGCTGCCGGCGCGGGTCAGCAGCAGTGCCTGGTAATGGCTGCCTGCAGCGGTGTAAGGCCCGCCACTCAAGGTGAAGGTGGCAAAGGGTTCTATACGTGGGTCGCGGCGTTGGGCAAGCAAATAGGACGCAGGGCCGAGGCGGGCGATGTCGGCACCGCCGGAAACGATGGCATCGACCACGCTTTCGTAGGACGCGGCGATCACCAGTTCCACCGGCACCCCCGCTGCGTGGCTCAGTCGTTGCAGCAACACTTGATGCTCGCGCATCATGTCTTCGCTGCTTTTGATCGGAATGACGGCCAGGCGCAAGCTGTGGGGCGTACAGTCGGCCAGCACGCTGGTTGCCAGCAACTGGGCAAACAACAGGCCGGCGAGGGCCGTCAGAGCGCGCATGGCTTTTCCTCCCTGTTGTTGAAGGGTGGGTAGTCGCGCAGTTGGGCCGGCGACAACGGTCGGCTGAAGTGGTAGCCCTGGGCGATATCGCAGCCGGCGAGTTTCAGGCACACCACCTGTTCGCGGGTTTCTACGCCTTCTGCGACAACCTCCAGGCCCAAGCGCTTGGCCAGAATGATGGTTGATGAGACGAACGGGCTGTCGTCGTAGCTGTTGGACAACGGTGCGATCAGCGAGCGGTCTATCTTGAGCTTGCTCAGTGGCAGTGATTGCAGGTGAGCGAAGCCGGCGTAGCCGCGGCCAAAATCGTCAAGGCTGATGCCCAGACCTGCTGCGCGCAAACGGTGCAGGTGACCGACAGCCGTTCCTTCAGGGTCGAGAATGGTGGTCTCGGTTATCTCCAGCTCCAATTGTTGCGGGGCGATGCCGTAGAGCTGCAGCTTGGCCAGCAGGCGGGTACTGAAATCGGCTTGGCGCAACTGCAATGCCGACACATTCACCGCAAGGCGGTTATCGCGACCGTGAGCATCCCAGCGCGCCAGTTCTTCGCAGGCCAGGCGCAATACTTCCCAGCCCAGTTCGATGATGAAGCCACTGCGCTCGGCCAGGTCTATGAAACGGTCCGGGTAGAGCAGGCCGAATTCCGGGTGCTCCCAGCGTACCAAGGCTTCGTACCCCAGCACGCGCTGGGTATCCAGGCGAATCTGCGGCTGGTAGTGCAGCACGAACTGGCGCTCGGTCAAGGCGCAGCCAAAAGCCTGTTCCAGGGCAAAGGCCTGGATGTCGGAGAGGTTCAACGATGGGTCGAAGAAGCGGTACTGGGCGCGCCCGGCCTGCTTGGCCGAATACATGGCCGCATCGGCACAGCGGATCAGGCTGTCGATGTCCTGACCGTCGCGCGGGCAGATGCTGACGCCCACGCTGGGGCTGGTATTGACTTCCTGGCCATCGAGGGCGTAGGTAGCCGACAGTTTCAGCACCAGTTCGCGTACCCAAACATTGATCTGCTCCTCGCTGCGCTCACCGGCCAGCAGCACCACGAATTCGTCTCCCCCGAAGCGCGAGGCCTCATCACCAGGCTCAAGCAGGCGCTGGATGCGCCCGGCCACGGCCTGCAGCAGCAAGTCGCCGATCTTGTGGCCGAGCGAATCGTTGATCGACTTGAAACGGTCCATGTCGATGAACAGGATCGCCATCAGCCGGCGCTTGCCACGTTGGTGGGTCAGTGCAAGGCCTGCTATTTCGACGAACTGGCGGCGGTTATGCAACCCGCTGAGATGGTCGGTGGCGGCTGCATGGCTGCTACGCCGGTGTTCGTCTTCCAGGCGCCCGATCAGTTGCTGGTTGACCTGTTGTGCGTGCTCAAGGGCACTGAAGGCTTCCTGGCGCTTGCGCAGCAGGCGCAAGGTCCAGGCCAGGCTGGCAAGGATCATCAGGGTCATGCTCAGGTTCAGCCAGAACTGGCGCGAATACGCCAGGGCAGAGGCCGCGAGGATTTCGTCGATGCGCTGGCTGACGATGATGCTGAAACCGCGCTCGTCGATACGGCGGTAAAGGCTCTGATACGAGTGGCCTGCGGCAAATTGCACCAGCCGGCCCGTCTCGCTGCCCGGTGCTGGCAGGCCGGGTTCGAAATCGTCGCCGGCCACGACCACACCGCTGGTATCGATACGCAAGCGTTCCTGGCCATCGTCCTGCTGCAGGCGCATCAGCCCGGTATCGCCCAGGTCGATGTGCTGGAACAGCACGGCGAGATAGCCAATGTCGAGCTGCACTACCAGAATGTTGTCGATTTCTCGGCCTGGTACATTGGGCAGCGGCAAGAGGAAGGGCAGGCGCCAGCTCGGCATGGCGGGCGGGGTGAAGCCCGGTTCGACGCGTGGCAGGAAGGGTTTGAAGCCGTAATGCGCGACGTGCAGCTTCAGCTGCTGCAACCACTCTTCCGGCAGGTGGGGAGCTTCATCGGTATGGCTCGCCGACAACAATTGACCGTGGCTGTCATACAGGCTCATCCGTTTGAATACCGGGTCTTCGGCCAGCACCCGGGCCAGGCTCAGGCTGCCTTGGCGCATCATTTTCATGTCGTCCTGGGTGACACGGCCTACGGCCTGGGCACGATCGACCAGTTGGCGCAGGCTTTCAGCGACAATGTTGGCGAGGTTCTGGTGCTCGGCTGCCTTGGCCGTCAGCGCATCCTGGCGTGCGGCGGTCTTCTGGCTGAAGTGCAACCCCCAGAGAAAGGTCAGGGTGGCTGCGCAGAGCATCAGGATCAAAAGGCGCAGAAGGCCTGCTGACGAGAGAAAACGGCGTATCACGACTGGTATTCCCGACCCTGGGTGAAGCCCGAAAATACGACAGTAAAATGACAGGCTAATGACTGGTGGCTATTGGCCTCTATGATTTTCCCTGTTGAGCGTTGGCCTCCAGCCCAGGCGTTTTGCCTCGTGACAATGCCCTTGAAGGTGCGGTATACCTGCTCACCACCAAGGGGAGCCCGGCAACGGGCTGAGAAACCGCTGGCATTGCAGCGCGGTGACCCTTAGAACCTGATCCGGATCATGCCGGCGAAGGGATGGGACTGCCGACCTGCCTTTTTGCCGGCCTCACTGCGAGGCCGCTCCATGCCCCACCGTAACGGCCTCGCTGTCACCCTATGGAGTGCAGCATCATGACCGAACGTTTTTCCCAAACCTTGCGCCGCCAGAACGAGGCGACCTGGTCGGCTGCAGTCGGCCACCGCTTCGTCACTGAACTGTGCAACGGCAGTGTGGCGGACCCGGTCATGGTCCGCTACCTGGTACAGGACCACCGTTTTCTCGACAGCTTCCTGACCTTGCTCGGCGCCGCCATCGCCACTGCCGATACCTTCGAGGCACGCCTGCGTTTCGGCCGTTTTGCCGGGATGATCAGTAGCGATGAAAACACCTATTTCCTGCGTGCCTTCCAGGCGCTGGATGTAAGCACGCAGCAGCGCGCCGAACCCAAGGACACCGTGCCGACCGCAGGCTTCAAGGCCATCCTGCGCGAAGCCGCAGCGACCCGTTCCTATGCGGCGGCGCTGGCAGTGCTCAACGTTGCCGAAGGCCTGTATCTGGATTGGGCGCTGAAGGCACCAAAACCAATGCCGGACAACTTCGTCCACGCCGAGTGGATCACCCTGCATGACAACGCGGCATTCCAGGACTTCGTCGCCTTCCTCCAGGCCGAACTGGACCGCGTCGGCCCGCAGGAGCCGGCACTGGCCAGTGACTTCTACCAGCGCACCGTGGCGCTTGAGCTGGCCTTCTTCGACGCCATCTACGACCAGGAGGCCTGAGCATGGATATCTTCCAGCGCCTGAAGGCCGCCACCGCGCCCCAGTGGTCGAGCTATGTGGACCACGACTTCGTTCGGCAGATGGGTGAGGGCACCTTGAGCGAAGACGCGTTCCGGACTTACCTGGTGCAGGACTACCTGTTCCTCATCCAGTTCGCCCGTGCCTGGGCGCTTGCCGCTTATAAAAGCAGGCTGCCGGCCGACATCCGCGCGGCTCAGGCTGGCCTGGCTGCCATCCTCGACGAAACCGAACTGCACCTGCGCCTGTGCGCCCGCTGGGGGTTGTCGCAGGCCGATATCGAGGCCGCGCCGGAGCACCAGGCCACAGTCGCCTACACCCGTTACGTGCTCGATTGCGGCGCCGCCGGTGACCTGCTCGAACTGCATGTGGCGTTGGCCCCCTGCGTGATCGGCTACGCCGAAATCGGCCGCACGCTGGCTGCGCACATCGGTGACCTGAGTGATCACCCTTACCGTGAGTGGATTGGCGAATACGCCGGCGAGGGTTACCAGAGCGTGGCATCCGCAGCACGCAAGCACCTTGATGAACTGGCAGCGCGCAGCATGACCGAGCAACGGTTCGTGGAACTGGCGGCAATTTTTGGCCAGGCTTCGCGGCTGGAGGCCGACTTCTGGCAGATGGGGCTGGATGGGGCTGCCTGAGCCAATTCAGGTTTTGTGCTGGTTCGATAGGAGCCGGCACAATGTGACCGGCAGGTCGTTCAGAGGATGTGCCAGGACGGTCCTGGAATAGGGGCTACTGTTTCGGTCACAGGATAATCACGGGGCCTTCAGCGCGGCCGCCCCGGTTATTGCGCAGGCATCGCTAGCAATTACAACAACAAAAGCCTGCAGCAAAAACTGAAAAGGGCCCATCGATGGCAACGCAAGAGAACGTTGAAACACCGCCGCTCGGCGTCACCGACCCGTCCAAGACTGCTGAGGCCAGGCAGGACCGCCACCTTGAAGGCAAGCTCGACTGGGCGGTGTTCGGCTTCACCAGTCTGCTGGCAATCGCCTTCATCACCTGGGGTGTTGTCAACCAAGCCAGCCTCGCCGCGAGCGCTACCTCTGCGCAATCCTGGGTCATCGTCAACTTCGGCTGGTTTTTCGTCCTGACCTCTACCGTGTTCGTCATCTTCGTGCTGTGGCTGGCTGCCAGCCGCTACGGCAGAATCCCGCTGGGGCGCGACGGCGAAGCACCGGAATTTCGCACGGTCTCCTGGGTTGCCATGATGTTCAGCGCGGGCATGGGCATCGGCCTGATGTTCTTCGGCGTCGCCGAACCGCTGTCACACTACGTTTCACCACCGCCCGGCACTGCCGCTGGCCAATCTGACGAGGCACTGCAGGTGGCGATGGCGACCACGCTGTTCCACTGGTCGCTGCACCCTTGGGCGATGTACGCCATCGTCGGCCTGGCAATCGCTTATGGCACGTTCCGCCGTGGCCGCTCGCAGTTGATTTCCACCGCGTTCCGGCCCTTGATCGGCAAGCATGCCAACGGCCCTGTCGGGCGGGTGATCGACATGATGGCCATCTTCGCCACCCTGTTCGGTTCAGCGGCTTCGCTGGGGCTCGGCGCCCTGCAGATTGCGGGTGGGCTGGAATACAACGGCTGGATCGATCACCCGGGCAAGCTGTTCTACATCGCCATCATCACCTTGCTGACCATTGCCTTCGTCGCTTCGGCCGTGTCCGGCATCGGCAAGGGTATTCAGTGGCTGTCCAATACCAACATGGTGCTGGCCTTGGCACTGGCGCTGTTCGTCTTCCTGGTAGGGCCGACGCTGTTGATGCTCAACCTGTTGCCAACATCGATCGGGGTCTACATCAAGTTACTGCCCGAGATGATGGCGCGTACCAGCGCCAGTGGCGGTGATGCGATGGACAGCTGGCTGGCCGGCTGGACCGTGTTCTACTGGGCCTGGTGGATTTCCTGGACGCCCTTTGTCGGCATGTTCATCGCCCGTATCAGCCGCGGGCGCAGCATCCGCCAGTTCGTCAGCGGCGTGTTGCTGGTACCAGGCCTGGTCAGCCTGGTGTGGTTCAGCGTTTTCGGCGGCGCCGGCATCGATGCACTGCGCGAAGGCAGTTTCGCTCTCATCGACGGTGCAGTGAACAGCAACCATGCCCTGTATCAGTTGCTCGACAGCTACCCCTGGGCTTGGGCCACTTCGGTGCTGGTCATGATCCTGGTGGCAATTTTCTTCGTCTCTGGGGCCGATGCAGCATCGCTGGTGATGGGTACCTTGTCCGAGCACGGCACCACGCAACCGTCCCGTGCGACAGTGATTTTCTGGGGGGCACTGACCGGCACCGTCGCGGCCATCATGCTCGCGCTGGGTGACCCAGGTAACCCCGGGGAGGCGCTTACAGGCCTGCAGAACCTGACCATCGTCGTGGCCTTGCCGTTTGTGGTGATCATGGTGCTGCTGTGCCTGGCGCTGTACCGTGACCTGCGCAAGGACCCTATGATGCTACGCCACCTGCGCGGCAGCGAGCTGATCGAAAAGGCGGTGCTGTATGGCGCAGTCAAGCACGGCGAGGAGTTCTACATCGTGGTGCAAGAGTAGAAATCCTCGCTCAAGCCGGCCTCCAGGAAGGCCCAGGTGACGGAGCCATGATTGACCGGGCTCGGCTACGTACGTCAACCCGCGGTGAGGGACGCCAACACGCAGCTTGAGATCTGCGCGTCCTGCACGGCGACCCCGGTCAGGTCGGCCAGCGTGATCTGTTCGTCATGCTCACGGCCGGTGGCGCGGCCCTCAAGCAGGGCACCAAGCTCGGCCAGTTGCTGCTCCTTGATCAGGCCGGCCTTCAGCGCATGGGAGACTTCGCCGTACTGGCTGCACTGGTAGAGGGAGTCGACGATGATAAGGTCGGCCCGTGCAACCAGCGCGGGGTCGAGCTCCTGCTTGCCCGGCGCATCGGCGCCAACGGCGGTGATATGGGTGCCAGGTTGCAGCCATTCACGCTGCAACAGCGGCTCACGTGAAGGTGTTGCGCAGACGATCAGGTTGGCGGCGCGTGCAACCTCTTCGGCGTTACGCGTTACCCGCGCCTCATAACCCAGGCCGTTGGCGAAGGCTTTGTAGGCAGCCAGTTCAGCTTCACCGCGCCCCCACACCACCACGCTGCGGCAGGGGGTGACTGCACCCAGTTGCTCCAGCTGCATGCGCGCCTGGGTGCCGGTGCCCAGAATACCAATCGCTTTCACGGTGGCAGGGGCCAGCAGGCGGGCGGCGATGCGCCCGGCCAGCGCAGTGCGGATGCAGGTCAGCCAGCCCTCATCCTGCAACAAGGCAAGGGGTTGCCCGGTACTGGCCGAGGCCACCAGCATCAAGCCATCGTTGCTTGGCAGCCCCTTTGAAGGATTGTCGTAAAAGCCGGTCGACAGCTTCACCGTGAACGTGGCGCTACCCTCGACATGCGCTGACTTGATACAGCAGTCACCGTTGGCCTGGGGGAAAGCGAATGCCTGTACCGGTGGCACCTGGACCTTGCCTTGGGAGAACGCGATGAAACCTTGCTCCAGGCATTGCACCGCCAGCTCCATATCGAGCCGGGCGGTGATCTGTTGCTTGCTGAACACTTTCATTGAACAGCCTCGAGGAATTTATCGAGCACGATGTTGCGACCGCAAATGACGACCGCGACGCGCTTGCCGCGGTATGCCTTGGCCATCTTCTGCATGCCGGCCACCGCCACACCGGCAGCACCCTCGATGATCCAGCGCTCATGGTTGGCGACATCGCGCATCGCCGCCTTTATCTCTTCTTCGCTGACCAGCACGGTGCGCGACAGCAGCGTCTGGCAAAGGGGGAAGGTGATGCAGCCTGGCTCGACCCCACCGGCTGTACCGTCGGAGATCGTGTCTTGCTCTTGCATGTCGATGATTTCCCCGGCTTCGAGCGAGCGCTGCAGGGTAGGGGCATTCGCCGGCCAGCAGCCAATGATCTCGATGCCCGGGTTGAGAGCCCGCAGTGCCGCGCCGATACCCGAAATCATGCCGCCGCCGCCGACCGCCACGAACACTGCGTCCAGGTCCGGTGCCTGTTCAAAGAGCTCCATCCCGATGGTGCCTTGGCCGGCGATCACTTCAAGGTCGTTGTAAGGCGATACAAAAGGCTTGCCTTGGAGGGCAGCCTGACGCGCCGCTTCCAGTTCCACACCCAAAGGGTCCAGGTCGAGGCTTACCACTTCGGCGCCGAGCGCGCGAATTGCACCCAGCTTGTAGGCAGACGCCGAAGTGGTGGTGTAAACGGTGACTGGCACTCCCATCACCTTGCCAGCAAGCGCAAGCGCTTGCCCATGGTTGCCGGAGGAGGCCGTGATGACGCCCAGTTTGCGCTGCTCGGCTGGCAGCAGGCGAAGCTTGTTACTGGCACCGCGGAATTTGAACGAACCTGTGTGTTGCAGGTGCTCGCATTTCAGATACACGCTGCATTCGGTCATTGCCGAAAGCCCGACGCTGAAATTGAGCGGGGTGACATTCACCTCAGGGCGCAGTGCCTGGTGTGCATCAGCGATAGCTTGGTAGAGGGAAGACAGGTTCGTGGCATCGGCAGGCATCGTGGCAGTGTCCATTCGTGGATTTGCGTTCCACAATAGACTCAATATCCATAAGAGACAAGCGCTGACCATTCATTCAGGCGGGGTGGTCCCTCAGTTCCTTGAGGTACTTGTAAACAGTCGCTCGGCCCATGCTCAGCACATTGGCGACATAGTCCGCCCCGCTGCGCCCCTCGAATGCCCCTTCGGTATGCAGCGCCTCCACCAGCGCGCGCTTTTCTTTCATCTTCAACGTACGCAGTGACAAATTGCGCTCCTTGAGCCAGGCGTGCAGGAAGGTATTGATGCGTTCCTGCCAGTCATCCTTGAACAGCGCATCGGGCTGCGGCACCAGGCGGCTTATCTGGAAAAACGCATCCAGCGCCTCGCGTGCCTGTTCCAGTACCGAGAAATTCAGGTTGATGCAAAGCAGGTGTTCGGCTTCACCGTTCTGGTTGTAAAGCACCGTGGTAATGGAGCGGATCTTTTGGCCGTTCCAGTTGAGCTTTTCGTAAGGGCCGAGCTTGGCGGCGTTGCGAAAATCGCCCAGCTCCAGGTCCAGTGCCGAGTCATCGCCAATCTTGCGTTTGGAAAAATTATTGGCGATGTGCACGACCGTCTGACTTTGTACCTCGTGGACGATCACTTCGGCGTGGGGGAAGAGCAGCAGCGCGATGCTGTCGGCGATTGCCTTGTAGTTTTCGATGTTCATCTTGAGCCGGGCGTGGGTACTTGATTTGGCAGATAGCCGTTTTGTCCATGGTGGACTCAAGCGCTATCCAACTTCAAGGCACCTTCAGGAATCACTTTTCAGCACCTTTCGTACTGCCAGTTCAGCGCCAGCCCACTTAAAACCCGCTTCGCACTCCCTCTCATGCGATAAGCCGTGATTATTACGCCTTAGAAATACCTTGAGTCAGCGTCTTAAAAAAGACAAAATTCATACGTAAATACATGGTACGTACCATGATACGAAATAGTAGGAGCAATCATGGCCCGGGGCGGCATAAACAAGGCGGTAGTGCAGCAGGCAAGGCAAGTGCTGATAGCCCGGGGCGAGTACCCCAGCATCGATGCTGTACGTATCGAACTGGGCAATACGGGCTCGAAAACCACCATTCATCGTTACCTGAAAGAGCTGGAAGGCCAAAAGCCTGCGGCGCTTCAAGGCGCGCCGGCACTGAGCGATACACTGGCCAAGCTGGTCGCGCAGCTGGCAGAGCAGCTTCAGGAAGAGGCCGATGCGCGTATCGAGCAAATTGAAGCGACCTTCAAAGAGCAACAGGAGCAGCTCCAGAGCCAGCTGCAACTGGCTCAGCAGGCGTTGGCCGCAGCGCATCAGCAACAACAGATCCAGGCCGCAGCGCTGGCCGCCGAGTCGGAGCGGCTCAGTGCCACCCAGAGCACGCTGCAAGCCGAGCAATTGCGTGGCGCCAGCCTGAACCAGTCGCTGGGTGAACTGCAGCTGCGTTTGGCCGACAAGGACGAACAGGTGCGCTCGCTGGAAGAAAAACATCAGCATGCAAGGGATGCTCTGGAACATTACCGAAGCGCCAGCCGCGAGCAGCGCGAGCAGGACCTGCGTCGCCATGAGGCACAGGTGCAACAGTTGCAGCTCGAACTGCGCCAGCTTCAACAAGGCATGATCGTCAAGCAGGATGAACTGACGCGCCTGCATCGGGACAACGAACGATTGCTTGGCGAGCACCGCCAGGCCAGCAGCGAGCGCAAGGCGCTGGACGAATTGCTGGAGCAGCGTGATACGCAGATCCAGGGCTTGCGCACGATCCTGGCGCAAGCGCAGGGGGCCAGTGACGAAATGCGCAGGCAATTGCAGGCGCAGGGCCAAAGCCTGGAAGACAAACGTGCGCTTTGTGCAGAGCAGGGCAGGCAATTGCAGTTTCTGGAAGAGGAACTGCTCAGGCGCGATGAAGCGCTGAAGGTGCTTCGGGAGGGTCAAACCACACGCTAAAAGAAGCGTTGCGGGTTTCGGCAAGCCGGCTCCCGCAACGCACGCTCAAAGGATCGAAAGATGGGGCGCTAGAGTTGGTTAGCCTTCCACCCGCTTGGCAGCCTCGACACCCGCAGCTGAAAGCTTGATCGGATAGCTGACGCTGAACTGCTGGTTACTGTCGACCGTTACGCTGCCATCGTGGATCAGGCCATGTTCCTGCAGCGTCTTGAGTGCATCGGCAACGGCATTTTCACCGCGGTAATTGTCCAGCACTTCCTTGCCCAAGCCCTGTGGGTGGGCGTGCAGCAGACGCGTCAGTATTTCGCTACGCAAAGTATCGTTAGTCATGTGTGTCCTCCGATCACTTGCCATGCTTGGCCTGGAGCGCTTTGGCCTGTTCCAGGTGCTTCTCGAGCGTTGGCAGGGTTTCACTGGCGAAAGCCTTCAGTTCCGGCTTGTCAGACGATGCCGCTTCCTTCTTGAACAGCTCCACGGTTTTTTCGTGGGCATCGACCTGGTTGTTGACATAGGACTTGTCGAACGACTCCTCGCGCCATTCGAGGATCATCTTCTTGACCTTGTCGGTCAGCGCCGCTTCATCGGGCACGCTGATGTCCAGCTTGCGGGCGATGTCGCCGAGTTGCTGGTTGGCTTTGGTGTGATCGGTGACCATATGCTGGGCGAAGGTCTTGATGTCGGCGTTCTGGCTCTTTTCCAGGGCCAGATTGCCGGTGACCACCTCGGCGATACCAGCCTCTGTGGCTGCATCGACGAAGTCATCGGAGGAAGCCGCCAGTGCCTGCAGCGATGCCATGCCCAGCACCAGCGACAGACCTGCGCGTTTTATGAACAGATTGCTCATGTTTCACTCCTTGCTATCGGTGGCGCGACCTCAGTGTCGCGTACGGTTGAGCCTGGGGCGTGGGTATAGGTTTAATTTTTTTCAGGCCTTTTTGTCAGGCAAGGTGGCCACCGCGACCCCAAGGTTGAACGATGCGCAGCAGTTGCGCTCACACATTCAAAGGTTGCCGCGAAGGAGCAGGGCATGAGCATCGAACGCAGCATTCCCGAACTTGAGGCCTGGTACGCGCAATATGACGATGGCAGCTACCGCCGCGAGTCCCCGGATGCCTATCATCACGAACTGCTGCGCACCGCCCAAGCGCTGCGCGATGACGGGGCCATCGACTGGGATGACTGGCTGGCCCTCAAGGCTCTGGCAGACGAGGCCCATGTGGGGGCGCTGCAGGAGGCGGTACAAAGCCATGTGGATGACCCTGGCACATGAAGCCATTGCGCATCGCCACGTTCAACATCAACGGCATCGGCAGCCGGCTGCCGGCGCTGCTCGCCTGGCTGGAGCGGGAAAAGCCCGATGTCGCCTGCCTTCAGGAGCTCAAGGCAGCCGACACGAAGTTTCCCCGTGAGGCCATCGAAGCGGCAGGCTATGGCTGCCTGTACATGGGGCAGCCCTCGTGGAACGGGGTGGCCATCCTGGCGCGCGACTGCCAGCCGCTGGAAGTCCGGCGCGGCCTGCCAGGCATGGAAGGTGACAGCCAGAGCCGCTATCTGGAAGCCGCGGTACAAGGCGTGCTGGTAGGTTGCCTGTACCTGCCTAATGGCAACCCGCAACCGGGGCCGAAATTCGAGTACAAACTGCGCTGGTTCGAATGCCTGGTAGCGCATGCGCGCGACTTGCTGGGCCGTGGCCATCCTACTGTGCTGGCCGGTGATTTCAATGTCGTGCCGACTGACTTCGACATCTACAACCCCAAATCCTGGCTCAAGGATGCTTTGCTTCAACCCGAGTCCCGCAACTGCTACCAGGCCTTGCTCGAGCAGGGCTGGACCGATGCCATTCGCCAGCTGTATCCCGATGAGCGCATCTACACCTTTTGGGACTACTTCCGTAATCACTGGGCACGCAATGCCGGATTGCGTATCGACCACCTGTTGCTCAGCCCGGACATCGCTTCGCACCTCAAGGCCGGCGGCGTAGACGCGTGGGTGCGCAACGAGCCCAAGCCCAGCGACCATGCACCGGCATGGATCGAACTGGGTACGCGAAAGTAGCAGTGATCTATAGTGACAGGCGGCAAACGCTTGAGGGCAAGGACTTCCATGGGTGCGGCCGGTAAGCACGACGAAGACGGGCTATTCACCGTAACCGGTGAAGGGCGCGCCGTGGCGCTGTTTCGCCTGGTGCTGTCGTTCATGGCGGTTGTGCTGCTGACTTTCGTGTCTATCGAAGGGTGGCGGATCTGGCGCGACTACAGGCAAGCTTTCACCAATGCCGAAAACATGGTCAGCAACCTGGCCAGGGCTACGGCGCAGCACGCCGAAGATGCCATTCGCCAAGTGGACGCGATTACCGCTGTGCTGGCGGAGCGCCTTGAAGGCGATGGTTTCGATCATCTCGATCGCACACGCTTGCACGCCCTGTTGGCACAACAGAAAACGATCATGCCGCAACTGCACGGTTTGTTCGTGTACGGGCCCGATGGCAGCTGGATCGTCACCGACCAGGCTTCCATCCCGGCAAAGGCCAACAATGCCGACCGTGACTACTTCGCTTACCACCAGGCCCACACTGACCGTGAGGTGCGTATCGGTTCGGTGGTACGCAGCCGCTCCACCGGTGACCTGATCATTCCAATCTCGCGCAGGCTGGAGAATCGCGATGGCAGCTTTGCCGGGGTGTTGCTTGGCACCATCAAGGTGGACTGGTTCGTGCGCTATTACGGTGATTTCAAGATCGACGAGCGAGGCGCCCTGGTGCTGGCCAAGCGAGACGGCACCATCCTGGTACGCCGGCCGTTCGTGGAACACGTAGTCGGCCACAGCCTGGCAAACAGCGAAGTCTTCCGACATCACCTGCCTCATGCGAGCGAAGGGCTGGTTGAAGCGGTGGCGGTCGTTGATGGTACGCCCCGCCTGTATGCCTATCGCGCCCTGGCGCGATATCCATTGGTGGTAGAGGCGGGCTTGTCGCGTGAGTCGATCATTGCGCCCTGGCGGCACGATGTCATCAAGTCAGCCGCGATCCTGCTGCTTTTGCTGGTTGGATTGAGTGGCTTCGGCTGGGTGGTATTGCGCCAGTTGCGTGAGCGGATCGCTATCGAAAGGGCGTTGCACCAGGCCCACCAGACCCTCAGGTCGCTGGCCCTGACCGACAGCCTGACCGGGCTGGGCAACCGCCGCAGGCTGGATGCGGTGCTGGATGCGGAAATCCGCCGGGCCCGGCGACTGGTGCATGCGGTGGCGCTGGTGATGGTCGATCTTGATTTCTTCAAGCTGTACAACGACCGCTATGGCCACCCTGCGGGAGATCAATGCTTGCGCCGCTTTGCCGAATTGCTGCAGCAGGTGTTGAAGCGCCCGGCGGATCTGGCGGTGCGGTACGGTGGCGAGGAGTTCACGGTTTTACTTCCTGACACTGACGCACAGGGCGCCGAACAAGTGGTCGCAGAAATTCTGCAACTGTTGCGCCGCCTGATGATCGAGCATGCCGGCAGCCCGCTAGGCCGTGTATCTGCCAGTGCCGGGATTGCTGTGGGGCATCCGGCAGTGGACGCAAGCAGCCCCGAAAGCCTGATGTCTGCGGCTGACGGGGCGTTGTACCAGGCCAAGCGCCAAGGGCGCGATGGCTATGCCGTTGCCGGTGGCATGGCGATGAGTGCCGGTAACTAAGCCAGGACGCGCTCAATCGGTGGCCATGACTTGTGCCTGTAGCTGCCAGCGTACCGAACTGACGCCTTTTTCCAGGCTTACCCGGCTGACCAGGCGCTCCAGTTGTGCCGGTGCCTGTGGGTTACCGAGCAACTCTGCACGTACTTCCAGGCGCGCGGGGTTGGGCAAGTCTTCGCTGTGCAGCGACTGCAGGCGCAGTTCCGGGTCGCCCAGGCTGTGCAGCATCAGGCTGCGTACCTGAATTTCATCTTCGGCACGGCAAACCACGCGCACCTCGAAGCGTTGTTCGGCCTCGCTGGCCGGCACCACGCCCTGGCGGTCCAGGCGTTGGGCGATATCGCGCAGCAGTATGTTGGCACACAGCACCACCAGGCTACCCAGCGTGGCCTCCAGCAGCAGGCCAAGGCTGCACAGCACACCAACAGCCGCCGTGCACCACAGTGTGGCTGCAGTGTTCAGGCCGCGCACCGTGAAACCGTCGCGCATGATCACACCGCCCCCCAGAAAGCCGATCCCCGATACCACATAGGCGGCAACCCTTGAGGCATCGGTGGGGGCCATACCCGGTACCGCCTGGGTCATCAGCACGAACAGGCAGGCGCCAGTGCTGACCAGCGCATTGGTGCGCAGCCCGGTCATGCGTTGGCGCAGCTGGCGCTCGGCACCGATCAGGGCGCCAAGCAGCAAGGCGATGCTGACACGCAGCAGAAATACTTTCCAATCCATAGCGAACCTCTTGCGCGGGCACATGCCCGCTCTGACGCCATCGAAAATGGCGCGGCTTAAAAACCAGAAATGCGCAGGACCACAAGAGGAGGAACGAGGAGGGCTCAAGCCGCAGGGGCTGAGAAATCCACCGTCTGGCCAATAGCGAGACAGTGGCAGGAAGCTGCCGGACTAGCTCGCCGTGTGGGCCTGTCGCAAGCGACTGGGGCTACTGTCCAATGCAGGACTCCTGTTCAGGGATGCGAAATTGCGGGTGGACCATACGCCGCAGCTTGTACAGGGTCAAGGGCGAAAACATGACAATGGCTTCATAAGGAAATGCCCTACAGCAAGTCACGGCCGCATGGCAAAAAACACCGGTACTCGTTACCCTTGCGCCACTCTTTGTCATCCCTCGGACCGTTACATGCTGCTCAATTTTGTTGTGCTGATCGGCACTCTGGTGGCCATGGAAGGTGTCGGCACGCTGGCACACAAGTACATCATGCATGGCTGGGGCTGGTGGCTGCACCGTTCGCACCATGAGCCTCAGCTGGGCATGCTGGAAACCAACGACCTCTATCTGCTGGCCCTGGGCATCATTGCTGCGGTACTGGTGGCCCTGGGCAAGGCCGGGCACGCACCGTTGCAGTGGGTGGGCGGCGGTGTGGCGAGTTACGGAATATTGTACGTGCTGGCCCACGACGGGTTTTTCCATCGGCATTGGCCGCGCAAGCCGCGGCCGATCAACCGCTACCTCAAGCGCCTGCATCGTGCCCATCGCCTGCACCATGCGGTCAAGGGGCGCACGGGCAGCGTGTCGTTCGGCTTTTTCTACGCACCTCCCCTCAAGGTGCTCAAACGCCAGTTACAGGCTCGGCGCAATCGCCGCTGAAGGCGTCAATTCACAGTTTCGCCCTGCACTGCGCCATGCCCACGGCTGACCCACCAGCCAAACCCCGCCGCCGTGAAAAACATGATCAGACTATAGAGCGCCGCTGGCACCGCCATGGTGGCGTTGTTCAGCAGCGATGGGCTCAAGGCGACGGCGATCGCCAGGGTGCCATTGTGGATACCGATCTCCATGCCGATGGCAATGGCCTGGCGCTTGGGAATGCTCAACAGGCGCGGCACCCAGTAGCCGACGGCCAGGCTGATCACGTTGAACAGAAGTGCGGCCAGGCCAACCACGGGGGCGTACGCAACCACGGTCTGCCAATCCTTGGCCAGGGCCAGCACAATGGTGAATGCCAGAAACAGCGCCGCCACCAGTTTCATGGGCTTTTCCATGCGTGAGGCAAAGCCTGGCGCCCAGCGGCGGATCATCATGCCCAGGGCAACCGGCAGCAGGACGATGGCGAACACCTGCATGACCTTGGCAAATTGCAGCGGGATGGCCTGGTCTGACGCCATGAACCACATCAGCGACAGGTTGACCAGCAACGGCATGGTCAGGATGGCGATCAGGGAGTTGACCGCGGTGAGGGTAATATTCAAGGCCACGTCACCATGGGCCAGGTGGCTGAACAGGTTGGCGGTGGTGCCGCCCGGGGACGCGGCCAGCAGCATCAGGCCGACCGCCAGGGCCGCTTCCAGCCCAAGACCGTTGGCGATCAGGAAACACACCAGCGGCAGTAGAAGAATCTGGCAGGCCAGGCCGATGACCACCGGCTTTGGGTACTTCACCACGCGAGCGAAGTCGGCCAATGTGAGCGACAAACCCAGGCCAAGCATGATGATGCCCAGGGCCAAAGGCAGGAAGGCGGTAAGCAAGGGCGAGGCGGTCATGGCGGCTACTCGGGCAAGGGATCAAGCCAGTCTAGGCTCGGCCTGAACGATCGCTAATTGCAATGAGCCACCACTTGGTAACCTTTTGTTACGGCAGCGCCACGATGCCAGCTGGCAAAGTGACTGCATCGCGCGTTGCGACGGGCCGCTGCGCGCAGTAGCATTCGCGCTTTTACCGAGGATTCGCCTGTCATGCCGTTCCAGCAAGGTCTGCTTGCCACCCCGGTGCCGGCCCAAGCCCGCCACCTGTTCTTCACGCTACAATCGCCCGAGGCACTGCCAGCAGCCCTGGATGCGCTGCTGCCCCATGTGGATGGCCAGCGCCTGATCGTGGGGGTAGGCGCGCCTCTGGCAAAGGCCTTGGGCCGTGAAGTGCCTGGCCTGCGCGCATTCCCTCAGTTGGATGCAGCGGTGGAAAACCCGAGCACCCAGCATGCCTTGTGGCTGTGGCTGCGTGGCAACGAGCGTGGTGACCTGCTGCTGCAGGCCCAGGCGTTGGAGCAGGCCTTGGCACCGGCACTGCGCCTGACCGACAGCATCGACGGCTTCCTGCACCGTGGCGGCCATGACCTGACTGGTTACGAGGACGGTACTGAAAACCCGGTTGATCAGGATGCCGTCGACGCGGCGGTAGTCGCGGGCGAGCAGCCGGGCCTGGCAGGCTCCAGTTTTGCTGCTTTCCAGTTGTGGAAGCATGACCTGGGGTACTTCAAGTCGCTGCCCCAGGCAGACCAGGACAACATCATGGGCCGCCGCCTGAGCGATAACGAAGAGCTCGACGATGCGCCAGCCTCAGCCCACGTCAAGCGCACTGCCCAGGAAAGCTTCGCACCTGAGGCATTCATGGTGCGTCGCTCCGTGTCCTGGGCCGACCACCGTGGCGCAGGCCTGGCGTTTGTCGCTTTGGGTCGAAGCTTCGATGCCTTCGAAGTGCAACTGCGGCGTATGAGCGGGCTGGAAGACGGCATTATCGATGGCCTGTACCGCTTCAGCCGGCCGCTGACGGGTGGTTACTACTGGTGCCCACCGATGACCGACGTCGGCCTGGACCTGAGCCTTCTGCTGAAGGCCTGAACACTAAACATCCAGAAACAGAATCACCTGCAATCGGGGGGTAGGGCGACT
The DNA here is from genome assembly GCF_047456105.1 of Pseudomonas sp. BNK-15. NCBI lineage: Bacteria > Pseudomonadati > Pseudomonadota > Gammaproteobacteria > Pseudomonadales > Pseudomonadaceae > Pseudomonas > Pseudomonas sp. BNK-15. The sequence continues at coordinate 4,798,040 of NZ_CP179898.1, read as the reverse complement.
AGCCTTGAAAGTTTCCGACTTATGACGGGAGCTTTGCCATGTATGCACGTCGCGATGTCCTACGCGCCAGCGCGGCTTTGGGGCTGTTGGCCAGCAGCCCTTGGTTGCGGGCTGCGCCCAGCACTGGCTTGCTGACCCGCAAGGTGCCGTCCACAGGCGAGGCCTTGCCGGTCATTGGCGCAGGTACCTCCGGCAGTTTCGAAGTCGAGGCCGGCTCGGCCGATTACCAGCAGCTGAAGGCCGTACTGAAGGCGTTTTTCGAGGGCGGCGGCAAAGTCATCGACACCTCGCCCAACTATGGCGGGGCAGACCGTATTCTTGGCCAATTGCTGGAGGAGGGGGGCTGGCACCAGCAGTGCTTCATCGCCACCAAAATCGCGGCCGACAGCCGGGCCGACGCCGAGGCACAATGGGCGGGTACCCTGAAAAGCCTGCGCACTGACAAGGTCGACCTGCTGCAGATCCACAACCTGCGAGACTGGAAGACACAGTTGCCCTATGCCCGCGAACTCAAGCAGCAGGGCAAGACCCGCTACATAGGCATTACCCATTACCTGAACAGCGGTCATGACGAAGTCGCCCGGCTGGTGCGCAGCGAACCGCTGGACTTCATCCAGATCAACTATTCGGTCAACGCGCCGCAAGCGGCAAGTGAGTTGTTGCCGTTGTGCCAGGACAAGGGCGTGGCGGTGCTGATCAACCGCGCATTCGATGACGGCCGTCTGTTCGCCAAGGTCAAGGACAAACCACTGCCTGCCTGGGCCGCAGAAGCGGGAGTCAGCAGTTGGGCCCAAGTGTTCCTCAAGTTCGCCTTCAGCCATCGGGCTGTTACAACGGTCATCCCGGCAACCGGCCGTCCTGACCGCCAACTCGATCAACTTAAGGCCGGCCACGAGCCTTTGTTCACCCAGGCGCAGCAGAAAGCGCTGATCGAGCAGTTCGCCTGACACCATGGCCAGCTGGCGCAAGGGGCTGGACCAAGGGTTGAACATCCAGCCCGGCGAGGGGCCGGCTGTGGCCGGCGGTCTGGCGTTGTTCTACCTGCTGTTCACCGGTTACTTCATGCTGCGCCCGGTGCGCGAGACCATGGGCGTGGCAGGGGGCGTGGACAACCTGCAATGGCTGTTCACCGGCACCTTCATCGCTACGCTGAGCTGCCTGCCGCTGTTCGGCTGGCTGGCCTCCAAGGTGCGCCGGCGGCATATCCTGCCTTGGACCTATGGTTTTTTTGCCAGCAACCTGCTGCTGTTTGCGCTGCTGTTTGCCAGCAAACCAGACGACTTGTGGAATGCGCGGGCGTTTTACATCTGGTTGTCGGTGTTCAACCTACTGACCATCTCACTGGCCTGGAGCGTCCTGACCGACCTGTTCTCAACCGAGCAAGGCAAGCGCTTGTTCGGGCTGCTGGCAGCCGGGGCCAGCTTGGGCGGCTTGAGCGGGCCGTTACTGGGTACGCTGCTGGTCGCCCCGCTGGGGCACGCCGGGCTGGTTTCGCTGGCCGCCATGTTTTTACTGGGCAGCATTGCCGCTGCCGCGTACCTGCAGCGCTGGCGTGATTGCCACCCAATGCCTGCGCTGAGCGAGCAGCCAGCGTCGCGGCCATTGGGGGGTAACCCGTTCGCGGGCGCAACCGCTGTAATGCGTTCGCCGTACCTTTTGGGTATTGCCCTGTTCGTGGTGCTGTTGGCCAGTGTCAGTACCTTTCTGTATTTCGAGCAGGCGCGCATCGTCAGCGAAACGTTCACCGACCGTACTCGTCAGACTCAGGTATTTGGCCTGATCGATACGGTCGTTCAGGCCCTGGCCATCCTCACCCAGGTGTTCATCACCGGTCGGCTGGCCAAACGCATGGGGGTAGGGGTGTTGCTGGTGGCAGTGCCGCTGGTGATGGCAGCCGGCTTCGTCTGGCTGGCCCTGGCCCCGGTATTTGCGGTGTTCGTGGTGGTGATGGTAGTGCGCCGCGCAGGCGAATATGCCTTGGTGCGGCCGGGTCGGGAAATGTTGTTCACCGTATTGCCCGCCGAAGACAAATACAAAGCCAAGAACTTCATCGATACCGTGGTTTACCGTGGCGGCGACGCCTTGAGCGGGTGGGTCAAAAGAGCCCTGGATGTGCTGGGTGACCATCCGCAACTGGCGATGTTGCTAGGGGCCGCGATCGCTCTGGGCTGGGCCCTGACGGGTGGTTGGCTGGGGCGGCGGCAGCGGCTGCTGGATAGCCGCGTCACGCAATCGGCTAGCGCACAAAATACATCGCCTCCGGTTATTTAACGCCGCCGGTCCGAACGCCTGGCGATAAAACGAATCCCTCGATATCACCGAACTCCGAACCTATGTACGGCGCTTGCCGTGCATCCAGCAGTCATATGAGGTTTCAGACCATGGCTAACAAAGATAACAGCCGCACCGGCAGCCAGGGCGGCCAGGGTGGCACCAAGAACCCCGGCAACTTCGCCAACGACCGGCAAAAAGCTTCCGAAGCTGGCCGCAAGGGCGGGCAGTCCTCTGGCGGCGGCATGGCTCAAGACCGTGAGTCGGGCCGCAAGGATGCCGATATGCACAAGGACCGCGAGTCGGGCCAGAAAGGCGGCCGCTCGTAACTGACGAGAACGCGGTGCCGGGTCCTTCGGCACCGCGATTACTAAGCGGGTAAAGAGGACGTCCCATGCGCACTACAGCCATCATCGTTCTGTTGAGCAGCCTGACGCTGCTCGGCGGTTGTTTCGATCGTGACGCCGAGCATCCGGCCAAGGATGCAGACCAGAGCAAACCTTCGCTGCAAATGCAGCAACCCGACGAAAAGCCTGCGCCACAGCCTGCACCTGACCCTGAGCCCATGCCACGGGAAGGCCAGAGCCAATAGTCAAGAGAGGAGCGAGGCATGACGGTTCTGATGCGCAACAACCCATCCAGGACGCCGGCGCCGACTGTGCATCGGCCATTGAGCAGCCGCTACCACGCGATGTTGTCCGGCGACTACACCACTGCGCGCCAGTGGCTCGCCGAGCAGTTCGCGAAGGCGAACGCCATGACCGATGACCTGCCGGACACGCCTGATCAACTACAGGACTGGAGTGCACGACACGCCGCACAGGTTGCCGCCGAGCACGCCGCCTATCTGGCCCAGCGCCGTCAAGGCGCGCCTCGCCGTTATTTTGCCAACCGCGCCCACGCCTTGTGGTTCCTGCAACAGGTGGCGCCGACCAAGGTCGTTGATGGTGCCTGGCTTCACGGTGCCCTGCGCCGCTGGCAAGACCCTCGCTACCACGGCCTGATCCGGACCTACCTTGAGGAGCTGGGTGACGGCGATCCGCATTGCAACCACGTGCTTATCTACCAGAGGTTGCTGGGCAGGCTGGGTTGTTTGGATTGCATGCCTCTGGATGATGAGCGCTACCTGCAAGGGGCAGTACAACTGGCGCTGGGCAGCTGCGCGGAGTGGTTTCTGCCTGAGGTCATTGGTTACAACCTGGGTTACGAGCAGCCACCGTTACACCTGCTGATCACCACCCACGAGCTGGCCGAGCTCGGCATCGACGGTCATTATTTCCAGCTTCACGTGACGATCGACAATGCTGCCAGCGGCCATGCCAGCAAGGCCATCCAGGCGGTGCAGCAACTGTGCCCGGCGCAGGACGCCGAGGTGTTCTACCGTCGGGTCAGGCATGGCTACCGCCTCAATGATCTTGGCATTGACACGCCCACGCTAATCGGCGGCTTCGACCTTGAGGCCCAATTGCTGGCTGCCCTGGAGCGCAAGCGCGTGTTCGGGCAGTTCATGCACGCTGACCGCTGCCGATTGCAGCAGCGCACGGTCAACCAATGGCTGTCCGAACCCGCTGCGCTACCGGCATTTTTGCAGGCGCTTGTGGCCCAGGGCTGGATCAAGCGCGGGCAGAATCCGGCCGACAGCCGCTGGTGGTCGCTGATCGATGGGCCTGGCGCCCCCATGTTCGGCGTCTTCAATGCCTACGAGAAGCAGCTGTGGCACGACTGGATCGCCGGCGACTGGCAGGGCGCAGTGCGTCGCTTGCCGCCAGGCAGTTGGGAAGCTGCCCTGCACCAGCAACCACGTATTGAAGAAAGCCATGAAAGCGCTGATATCGAAACGTTGATCGAGCGCATGGCGGGCAATCAGCACGCCTTGCCGCAGGGTTTGTCCGCCACTCGGGCGTACCTGCATGCCACAGGTCTTGGCGAGGAGGGGCCGCACTGATGATACTCAACCCGCAACGAACCCAGGCCGATGAAGCCTTGCTGCAACTTGGCCGGCGCCTGCGTGCTGACGGTTACCAGTTCACCTGCGTGACGCCCGCCACCCATGCACGCAACAACGCCCGCCAGGGTGCAGAGCGGGCCGGCAACCTGCGCGACGTATTCGGCTGGAGCCGCCCGTTCCCGGCGTCATTGATCAGCGCCGACGAACTGGACCAGCTCAGCACCGCGCAGGTGCTGTACGAGGACGGCGCACTGCTGCGCAGCCAGGTACGCTGGTCCAGCCTCGACGATTTGCTGCTGGTGCATTCCGCCTACCCGACCGAGGCTGCTGATGCGGTGTTCTTCGGCCCCGACAGCTATCGCTTTGCCCAGGTCATCCATGACCATCTACAACGCAGCCCGGTACGGGTCGAACACGCTGTGGACATTGGTTGCGGCAGCGGCGTCGGTGCCTTGCTGATCGCCCGCGCGGCGCAACATGCCCAGGTCAGCGCCGTGGACATCAACCCTCTGGCACTGCGCTATACCGCGATCAATGCTGCGCTGGCGGGGGTGAGCAATGTGTCCATTGCGCACAGTGACTTGCTTGCCGGGGTCAGTGGCAATTTCGACCTCATCGTGGCCAACCCACCCTACATGCTCGATCATGGCCAGCGCACGTATCGCCACGGTGGCGATACTTTGGGCGCCGATCTGTCGTTGCGCATCATCGAACAGGCGCGCGAGCGTCTGAGCCCAGGCGGGTCACTGCTGCTGTACACCGGCGTGGCGATTGTCGAAGGTCGTGATCCATTGCTCGAGGCCATTCGCCTGCGCCTGGCGGGGCCTGAATGGGCCTGGGTGTACCGCGAGGTCGACCCGGACGTATTCGGTGAACAATTGCTGCAGCCAGGTTATGAACAAGTCGAGCGTATTGCCGCAGTGGCGCTGACTGTCAACCGCAGTGCATGACGCGCTATTGCAACTTGCCACCACGGTGGGGCTTGCAATCAGTTAGCGTTCACCGACAATGGCAGCGCCCTTTGCAAGCCATTTGGAACGCCCTGCGCCATGATGCTGACCCAGCAATTCCCCGACATTACGTTGGCCGACACCCTGTTCGTATTCGCCCTCGAGGCGGAAGCCGGCACGGTATTCGCCGACGTCAATACCGTTTTCACCGGCATCGGCAAGGTCAATGCTGCCATCGCCCTGACCAAGGCGGTTGAGCGGCAGCGGCCCAAACTGATCGTCAACCTCGGCTCGGCGGGCAGCCAGCGATACGGCAAGGGTGAGGTGGTGTGCTGCACGCGCTTCGTGCAACGCGACATGGATGTCACTGCGCTGGGCTTCGCCCGCTATGAGACGCCGCTGTCGGATATTCCGGTGTTGCTCGAGCATGGCCAGCCGATAGATGGGCTGCCGCTGGGCATCTGCGGCAGCGGCGACAGCTTTGAGGTCAGCCACGGCGATGCTCCATACGACATCGTCGACATGGAAGCGTACGTTCTGGCGCTGATCGCCCGTAATGAAGGCATTCCGTTCGTTTGCCTGAAATACATTTCCGATGATGCCGGCAGCGATGCGGCCCAGGACTGGTCTGTGCAGGTACATCTGGCCGCCGAGGCGTTCAAGCGCGTGCTTTTCGCCATCGAACCCTGATCAGCCATGACGATCAAGCCACTGTAGTTTCGACAGCCGTAGGGCATTCGGGCTAAACCTTCAGCGCGCCGTGCAGTCATTTCAGGTAAGCGCCCGATATTTCCGGGCCAAGGAGGTGGCTGATGACCTTTGTCTGTCTGCTGCGTGGCTGCCACTGGCGCGCCATGACCCAAACCGAAGTGCCCGGGCTGCAATGCCAGCTTTGCGAACGCTGTGGCGCCTTGCGCTACTGCCAGCCGGGCCATTCCCTGCAACCATAGGAGGCACGCCATGGCCAGGGCAATCTGGAAAGGCGCGATCAGTTTCGGCCTGGTGCATATCCCGGTCTCGCTCAACACGGCAGTGCGCACCGAGCGTGTGGATTTCGACTGGCTGGACAAACGCAGCATGGAGCCGGTGGGTTATAAACGGATCAACAAGGTGACCGGCAAGGAAATCGACAAGGACAACATCGTCAAAGGTGTGGAGCATGAGAAAGGTCGTTATGTGGTGATCAGCGAGGAAGAGATCCGCAAGGCCCGGCCCGAAGCGACCCAGACCATCGATATCTTCTCGTTCGTCGCTGCCAGCGAGATCCCCTTGCAGCACTTCGATACACCGTATTACCTGAGCCCGGATCGTCGCGGCGGCAAAGTTTATGCGTTGCTGCGTGAAACACTGGAGAGCACTGGCAAGGTGGCGTTGGCCACGGTGGTGCTGCATACACGCCAGCACCTGGCATTGTTGCGGCCGCTGGACGACGCGTTGGTGATGATCACCTTGCGCTGGCCGGAAGAGGTGCGCGGGCTGGAGACGCTTGAGCTGGACAAGAGCGTGACCGACACCAAGCTCGACAAGCGCGAACTGGACATGGCCAAGCGGCTGGTCGAAGACATGAGCGGCTCGTGGGCTCCGGATGAGTACCATGATGCGTTCCGCCAGACCATCATGGACCTGGTGGAAGAAAAGGCCAGCAAAGGCAAGATCAGCGTGGTGGACAAGGGCGAAGGGGGCGAAGCCGAAAAAAGCGCCGATATCATCGACCTCACCGAACTGCTCAAGCGCAGCCTGGGCGGCAAGGCTGCGAAGAAAGCGCCTGCCGAGAAGAAGCCTGGCAAGCGTACGCGTAAGGCTTCATGACTGTAGGGGGCGGGGCGCTTGCCTAGAATATTGTGGCGTCGTTGAGATCGAGCGCCGCCGGCGCGGTACTCGATCTCGATAACACTGATACACCATGCCATCACCCGTCCAGACGAACCTGCAGACCCGCCAGAAAATCCCCAAACCCTTCCCGAGCCCGGCTGTCGCGTCGACTGCTGGTTGCCACACTGTGTTTGGCTGTCCATACGATCTGTGCGCCGCTAGCCTCCAGGTCACGCACCAGTTGCACGTCCTCATGCGCCGCCAGCGGTTGAAAGCCCCCCACACGCTCATAAGCGCGGGCACAGACACCCAGGTTGGCACCATGAATATGCCGATGGCCCTCACATGTCTGATAACCGCTGCGGTACAGCTTGCGTAGCGCAGCGCGTTGCCAGGGCTGCCAGTGCTCGATATGCACCGTGCCACAGACCACCTCTGCACTGCAGGCCAGTTGCCAGAGCAGCCAGTGCGAGGGCACCTGGCTATCGGCATCGGTACAGGCCAGCCAGCGGGCGCCACGGTCCAGCATCAGCGCCGCGCCTAGGCGGCGGGCCATGCCGACACTGCCAGCCTCCACCGCCAGCGTGCGCACACCGAAACGCTTGGCCACAGCGGCACTGGCATCACGACAACGGTCCAGCACCACCAATACCTCGACCTGATGGCCTGCCTGCCTGGCCAAGGCCACCGCCGCTGCCATGGCCTTGAGGCAGCGGCCCAGGCGACGCGCTTCGTTATGGGCGGGAATGACGACAGCAATCATGGGCATGTCTCGTCCAGGTCGACCACGCTGGGCTGGCATGACCAGTATTCCAACAGGAAATCCGCCTCTTCATGGCGAAACACCGGGTATAACGGCACGTGCTTGGCCAACAACTGATGCACTTCACGTCCATCCTGTGGGCACCCAGCAATCGGGTGGCGCCAGTGGCAGGCCAACAGCCCGCCGTCATAGGTCAGGCTCGCTACCGACTGCTCGATCACCTGCAACCAGTCGGTAGCGTTCAGGTAGTAACCCACTTCACTGAGCACGATCAGGTCGAAGCTGCCACCAGGCCAGTCCGCCGGCAAGCGCCCAGCGACGACGGTAGCATTGGGCAACCCCGCCAGGCGCTGGCGAGCCAGTGCCACTGCCTTAGGGTCAAGGTCATGGCACAGCAACTCGGCACAGCGCTCCGCCAACGCGGCGCTCAGCTCGCCATTGGCGCAGGCGGGTTCGAACACCCGCTGGTAGCACTGGCGTGGCAGGCTGGCCATCAGCAGGTCGCGCTTGCGGCGCTCGTACCAACGGGTGCGAAACGCCCAGGGGTCGTCATTGTTGGCATACAGGTCGGCGAAATATTGCGCATCGGGGCTCATGACAACTCCTTTACAGGAACACCAGTTCGAAGGGTTGCAGCAGGCAATCGAGCAGGTGGGCGGGCAGTACCGGCGCACGCCCCTGGTCGGGCTCCAGCTGGCTGTGATACGCCGCCAAGGCCAGACGCTTGCGCGCAACCCGTGTTTCATCCAGCGCAATGCGATGCGCCCGCGACCAGGGCAGGCGCGGGTCGTCAGGCTGAGCCCAATGCCAGGCCCACACGGGCACTTCCACCAATTGCACCTGGCGCGCCAGGGCGGCTTGCGCTGCCGCCCGGCCAAGCGCTTCGTGGTCGCAGTGGCCGTCGCCGCGCCAGGTCGTCATCAGCACGTCATCCGGCTCGAGCAGTTGGTTAAGGTGATTGAGCAGAAACGCTTCGTCTCGTGGCAGCGCACCGTCTTTGAGGTGCAGGCGCCGCCAGTCCAGCCGGTTGAGGTCCAGGTCCAGCTGTTGCAGGGCGTGCCGGCTTTCAAGTGGCCGTTGGCGGCGCAGGCGGTGTTCGGTCCAGGTCGCGGATTCAGGGTGGCTCCCTTCACCATCGGTAGCGGAAATCAGCAGCACGTCCTGCTCGCGGCCGTGCAGCCCTGCCAACAGTCCGCCGGCCATGAGGATTTCGTCATCGGGGTGCGGAGCCAGCAATACCAAGCGCCGGCCTGCGGGTAGCAACTGGTCCGGCGTGATCCAGCTCGCCCGCGCCAGGTGTGCAGACTGCTGCCACGCGGCCCACGGCCTGCCTTCACTGGCCTTGATCAGGTTCTCACTCATAGTTGCCAGGCTCCTGCCGGCACCTGGGCCAGCTGTTGGCCAAGTTCGGCCAGGTCGCGTTCAGCATGGCTTTGGCGCATGAAGACCGGGAGGTCGGCGCTTAGCCGTGCAAAATGGCTGCTGCGACAGAACGGCGTTGCGCCCAACGCACGCCCCACATGGTGGATCACCTGCTCCACAGCATGCTCTACCTGGGCACGCACACGGCGTACCTCAAAGCTGGCGTCGGCGCTGGGCTGGCGATCTATCCACGCAGCACATTCACGCAGTGCTGCACGGGCACCGTACAAAGCCGCATCCACTGCCCCCAGGTGCGCCTGGGCGTGCGGATCGGGGCGTGCTTTGCGGCAACGTTCACGTAAATAATCGGCCAGCGCCTCTGCGGCGCCGTACCAGCAGGCAGCGATCCCCGCACCGCCGTGCCAGAAACCGGGGCGTGAAAGGTACTGCCCTGGCTGGCCTACGGCGATCCCAGGCGAACCCTCAAAGGTGATTTCAATGCTGGCGGTCGTGGCCATACCCACTGCTTGCCAGTGATCGACCTGCAAGCCCTGGGTGGGGTGGGCCAGTTCGATCGCCACCAGTTGCGGCTGGTCATCTTCAGCCCAAGCGGTGATCAGCGCACGGTCGATCTGCAAGGCACCTGAGCACCAGGCCTTGCTACCGGCAAGGTGCACCTGGTCGCCGTCACGGGCAATGATTCGCGCCCGCGCTTCAGGGGGCTCTGCGGCCCACACGCCCCATACAGCATCCCCCACCAGGTGAGCAGCGCCGCATTCAGCCAGAATCGCCAGCGCGTCGGTATGGCCTTCGTACACTTTGGCCAGTGCAAGGTCGCAGCCGGCAATGCGCGCCAAGGTCTGCCAACGCTGCAAGGTATGCCCTTGGCCCGGCAGCGGGAGCAGGTCGAGATGGTCCGCCAACAGCGCCTGCATCAGTTGCGAAAGCTTGGTGTCCAGGTTCAAAGGCTGCGGGCGCTCGCTGAACGTACGCAACAGGCTGTCGAGTGTGTTCAGGTCAAAATCCTGAATGATGCTCATGTCATCCCCATCTGTTTGCGCATGCGCGCTGTGATCGACTGTCGGGTTTTGCCCATGTCCGCCCACGGGTCATCGACCTCGGCCAAGCGTTCGTGCAGGTTGCCGATGTGCCACTGGTTGGCGCCCTTGAGCTGGCCGAGTTCTTCGCGCCAGACCGGCACCGACACCGGCAGGCCTTCCCGGGCACGCAGGGAGTAAGCGCAGGCAGTGGTCGCACCTTTACCGTTGCGCAGGTAATCGATGAAGATCCGCCCAACCCGGTTCTTTGGCCCGGACACCGCGCTGAGCCGGTCGGGGAACAGCTTGGCCAGGTAATTGACTACGGCATGGCTGAAGTCTTTCACCTCGTCCCACCCCGCACGGCGGGTCAATGGCACCACCAAGTGCATGCCTTTGCCGCCGCTGGTCTTGAGGAACACTTTGAGGCCCAGTTCGTCGAGCAGCGTGAGGGCGAGCTGAGTGGCTTCGAGCATGGCCTTCCAGGGCAGTGCCGGGTCCGGGTCAAGGTCGAGCACAAAACGGTCGGGCTTGTCGAAGTCCTTGTCGGTGGCATTCCAGGTGTGCAGCTCGAGCATGTTCATCTGCACGGCACCGAGCAACGTATCAGGGCGATTGATGACCATCGCCGCCTGGCCGGCTTCGGCCTTGTCGTAACTGAGCACATTGGCGATATGCAACTGGCCGGCGTTCTTCTGGAAGAACAGCTCGCCATCGAGGCCTTCCGGCGCCCTTACCAGCGCCACCGGGCGGTCCTTGAGTTGCGGCAGGATCCACTGACTGACGCCTGCGTAGTATTCGGCAATCTGGCGCTTGGTGGCGCCAATGCTGGCGTCGATGATGCGCTCCGGATGCGTCAGGCGCAGGTCGCCCAGGCCTTCTGTAGCTTTGGCACGCTTGGCTTTGGGCACGGTCTTGGCAGGCATGGCACGCTCCAGGTCGATGGCGCTGGCAGGTTTATCGTCGCGCAGCCCATGGAAGACCGAATGGCGAACCACGCCGTCCCGGGTCATTTGCGCATACGCAACTTCTGCCATCAGTTTCGGCTTGAGCCAATGAACTCCTCGGGCTTCAGCTCCGGTGGGTGGCCGGGGCAGGGCGGGTTTGCCGATTTCCAGGGGTTTGAGGCGCGCATGGATACTGTCGAGTGTGGTGGCGCTGAAGCCGGTCCCGACCTTGCCGGCATAACGGAGCTCACCGGTGTCCGGGTCATGCAGGGCGAGCAACAGGGCACCGAAGCCGCTGCGGCTCCCCTTGGGGTCGGTGAACCCGACGATGACGAACTCCTGGCGCTGTTTGCACTTGAGCTTGATCCAGTCCGCGCTGCGCCGGCCCGTATAGGGACTACCGGCGCGCTTGCCGATCAACCCTTCGAGCTGCAGGCGGCAGGCGCTGTCGAGCAGCGACTCCACCGGTTGCTCGAAGTCGGCAGAAAACTCCAGAACCTCGGACTGGTCATGCTCAAGCAGTTCACCCAATGCTTTGCGCCGGTCTTCCAGGGGCCGCTCGCGCAGGTCCTGGCCACCCAGGAAAAGAAGGTCAAACAGGTAATAGACGATCCGCTCGTCGTGGGCGGTGTCGAAGGCATTCTGTAACGCCTGGAAGTCGGCCACCCCGTCCTCGCCGTTGACGACCATCTCGCCATCAAGCCAGGCGCTGTCCAGGCCTAAAGCGCGAAGCGCAGCCACTTGCCTTGGCATTTTGTGGCTCCAGTCATGGCCGTTGCGGGTGAACAGCCGCACGTCGTCGCCTTCAATACGAGCGAGCACGCGATAACCGTCGAACTTGACTTCATAGCGCCAGTCCCCAGCGGGGGGTGAATCGACCAGCGTCGCAAGCTGCGGTTGCAGTTGCCCGGGCAAGGTCGCTTTCTTGCCCGCGCCGGCCCGCTTGCGCTTGGGCGGTTGCACAGGTTTGGCGCTGGCACTGCTTCGCGGCACCAGCGTGCGATCGCTGATCACGCTGTCAGGCTGAGCTTCAACGATGCTGTAGTCGGCCTCGCTGCGTGCCTGAGCATCGTGGGACTTGACCAGCATCCACTGCTCTTTCTTGCCTGCCATGCGGGTGCGGAACAGGTTCCACACGCCGCTCAGCTTCTCCCCTTGCAAGCGAAAGCGCAGCTTGCCCTTGGCATAGGCCTGGTTTGCGTCACCCTCTGGCTCCCAGATGCCACGGTCCCAGACGATCACATCGCCGGCGCCATAGTGACCCTGCGGGATATTGCCTTCGAAATCGGCGTAGTCGAGCGGGTGATCCTCTACGTGCACCGCCAGACGTCGCACCTTGGGGTCCAGGGAGGGCCCTTTAGGGATGGCCCAGCTTTTCAGCGTACCGTTCAGTTCCAGACGGAAGTCGTAATGCAGGTGGCTGGCGTCGTGCTTCTGAATGCAGAACTGCAGGGCATGATTACGTTTTGCACGGCCGCGCTTGCCACTGGGCTCGGGTGTGGCATTGAAGTCGCGCTTGCGCTCATATTCCTGCAGGGGCTTGGCCGTCATCTAAGGCTCCCAGGGGTCGCGGTCTCTCATTTGGGAGGCAGCGGGCCGGGCGGTAGTTCAAAAAATCGATTGCACGCTGGCGGGCGAAAAAACTCTGAATTTTCCAGGGCCACTCACAGTCGACCGGACACACCCCTGATGGAGAGCCCAAATGAGCCGACCCGATGATCGCCACCCCTATACCCCCAGCGAAATCGATGACACCGAGGACCGCATGGGCAGCGTGCACGAGCTGGACTTCAACGACCGCCCCGAGGGGCGCATAGGGGATGAACGCCCGGCGGCTGAAGTAGCGAAGGAGTTCCCTGCGCGGCGCGTCGCAGAAGGCGGCATGACCGGCGGTGAGACACTGACGGACAGCGTGCAGGAAGACAACGTCACCGACGATGACCTTAGCCCCGGCACCCTGCTGGATGAAACTGGCGCGCGCGACCCTTACGAACCGGGCGATGACGACGGCCCAGCGGACGAGAGCCTGCGTGAGGTCGATGAGCAGGAGATCGGTGGTGGCATTGGCCTGGACGAAGCTGAGCTGGCACGGTCCGCTCCGCTGGACGGTGAACCCTGGACTGATGAAGTGGTTGATAACGAGCCGAGGAAATGACCACGAATGAGCGACGATGTGCGTGTGCGAACTGTTCTTGCACGGTGGACGAGAATGCCCGCATGCAGAATGACAAAGCCTATTGCTGTGAGGCTTGTGCATCAGGGCACCGCAATGGTGAGCCGTGCCGCATGACTGATTGCAAGTGCGGTGAAGCGGCTCAGCCCGATGAAAACAAGGTCGACAATGCCCTGGATGAAACCTTCCCGGCCAGCGACCCGATTTCCCCCTGACCCTTTGAACAGCTTGATATCTGCTGCAGCACGCGCCCCGGGAGCTGGCAATGCCGGCTCCCGGGGCGCGGCAGGCCTGGGCCTCAATGCGTCTGCCAGATCCCGTTATTGCGCTCGCAGTCGGTACGGGCCTGGCCGAGGCTGGGAGTGTCGTAGTAATACGTGATTACCTGAGCGTCCTTGGGCAGCGTCGGGCGTGTGGAGGGCTCGTCGCGCCCTGCCGATTTCGGGTTGGCAAGGGTCTCCTGGGTCAACGGCGCGATGCAGCTGCCCACACTGCCATCGGCGCAGCGCGGGACCTTGTGCTTCTCGGTGCTGAGCATCTCCTTGCTCTCATTGCTGCACGACCAATTGATCGCTTCAGCCGGCATGTTGCTGTAGCTGTAGCAGGTCCGGCCTTCTACTGGCTTGACCGCTTCACTGGCGGAGCGGGTCATCACCTCGCACGCGTCGGCCAGTACCTGCGTGCTGGCCAGGCTGCCCAGCACCACCATCAGCAGAGATAAACGCATGTGCCACCTCCCGGGCCTTGGGCCCGTGTTCAGGTCTTGCGTAATGTCGCTTCACCGCGTTGGCGCATAGCGCGGGCGCGTTTTTCCAGTATCAGGTAGGTAATCACCGCCAGCAGCAACGGGATCAGGTAGTAAAGGGTGCGGTAGCCCAGCAGCGCCGCCACCAGGCTGCCCTGGCCCAGTTGGCCGTGCAGCAGCGCAAGAAACACGGCTTCGAGCACACCCAGCCCGGCCGGAATGTGGGCGACGACTCCAGCCACGCAACTGATCAGCAAGATGCCGAGAATAGAGGGGTAGAACAGGTCACCGGGCAGCAGCCAGTAAATCAGTGCTGCCATCAATGCCCAGTTGCTGGCCCCCAGCGCCACCTGGCACAGCGCCAGGCGCAGCGAGGGCAGGGTGATTTCATGCTCGCGCACCCGCCATGTACGACGCTTGGCAAAACCGCAGGCCAGCAGATAGGCCAGTGCCACACCCAGCAGCAGAAAACCGATCATCTGCAGCCCGGTTACGCCCACTGCCCAGTTTTCCGGCAACTTGACCAGGCGCAGGGCGAACACCGTACCGGCAAGCAGCATGTAGCCCATCCAGTTGGTCAGCAGCCCCAGGGTCAGGATCTTGGTGATGGTCCCCGTGTCCAGGCTCAGCCGTCCGTATAACCGGTAACGCAAGGCAACGCCGCCGACCCAGGTGGTGAAGTTCAGGTTGAAGGCATAGCAGACGAAGGCCACCGGCAGCACTTGCCGCGCTGGCAGGTGGTGGCCGGTATAGGCGCGGGCCAGCAGGTCGTAGCCGGCGAATGTCAGGTAGCTGCACAGCGCCAGGCCCAAGCCGATGATCAGGGTGCTTGGCTTGTAGGCGACCAGTGACTGGCGAACCTCATTCCAGTCAAGGTTGCGCGCCAGCATGTACAGCAGCGCCGGTATCAGCACGATGAACAGCAGGGTCAGCAGGCGCTTGCCCCAGGTATGCCAGGCTTTGTGCTTCATCAGGTATTGCCCTCGTGAAGGTCGCCCTGGGCCTGCGCTTCAGGCTGGACAGATTTCAGGCGTTGGCGGTGCGCCGGGAACCAGCCGGCAATGCGCGGAAAGTAGCGGGTCAGGTGAAAGCCGATGAAAATCAGCGGCGCCCGCCACCAGTAGCCGCGGATCATCCGCTCCAGCGTCACCGCCTTGCATTGGTCACTGGCAAGCGAGGCCAAGTGTTGGTACAGGTGCTGGTTGAACGCCCGATCACGTATCAGCAGGTTGGCCTCAAGGTTGAACGACAGGCTCAGCGGGTCGAGGTTGCTGGAGCCCACTGTCGACCATTCATCGTCCACCAACGCCACTTTGCCGTGCAGAGGGCGCTGGCAGTATTCGTGAATATGCACGCCGTCGCGCAACAGGTAGTTGTACAACAGTCTTGACAGCGCACGTACCCAGCGCATGTCCGGCTGGCCCTGCAGGATCAGGGTTACCTGCACACCACGGCGCGCTGCATTGCGTAACTCGCGCAACAGGCGGTAACCGGGGAAGAAATAAGCATTGGCAACCACGATGCGCTGACGGGCAGTACGCACGGCCTGCAGGTAACAGGCCTCGATATCGCTACGGTGGCGCGTGTTGTCCCGCTCGACCAGCACGGCGCTTACTTGGCCTGCGGGCTGGGTGAGCGGCTGTACCTGACTGGGCGGTTCGAGGACCGGGGCCATCAGCCGTCGGCTGGAAGCGTGCACCTGCGCGACCACCGGGCCACGAACCTCCACCGCGTAGTCCTGCTTGGCCATCGGGCCATAATCGCCCAGGTGATCGGCGCTGTAGTTGATCCCGCCAACGAATGCCCGTTCGCCATCCACCACCACGATCTTGCGGTGCAGGCGGCGGAACAGGTTGGTCCGCATGCCGGCTACCCGTGGTTGCGGGTCGAAGGCGTGAAACCGCACACCCGCTTCGGTCATCGCCGAAATGAAGGCATCCGGCAGATCGGCTGTGCCGTAACCATCCACCGCCAGTTCCACCCGCACGCCGCGGCGCGCCGCATCGATCAGCACCCGTTGCAGCTGCTGGCCGACCTTGTCGTCGAAGATGATGAACGTTTCAAGCAGGATTTCTTCGCGCGCCTGAGCCATGGCCTCGAACACGCGGGGGTAAAAGCCTTCGCCATTGATCAACAGCTCGACACTGTTGCCATCCACCCAAGGTTTGTTCACAGGTTGATCTCCGCAGCCAATGGGGCATGGTCAGACAAATGCGACCAGGGATAATGGGACAACACTTGCGCCTTGCCCGGTTTGGCATTGCGCAAGTAGATACGGTCCAGCCGCAGCAGCGGCAGGCGCGCGGGGAAACTGCGGGCCGGGCTACCAAAGTGCTCACCGAACGCTTCTACCAGGCGTTGCGAGAGCACAGCGTCGGCCTTCAAGCGCCAGTCGTTGAAGTCCCCGGCGACAATCACCGGTGCATCGGCGGGCAAGCTGTCGAGCAAGTCGAACAGCAGGCTTACCTGGCGCTGCCGATGGGCTTCACGCAACCCTAGATGCACGCAGACTGCATGAACCGATTCGTGGCCCGGCACCTCCAGGCGACAGTGCAGCAAGCCGCGCTGTTCGTTGCCATGGATCGATACATCGAGGTTGCGGTGCTCGGCGATAGGGAATTTCGAGAGCAGCGCGTTGCCATGATCGCCATGCGGGTAAATGGCATTGCGGCCATAGGCGAACTGCGGCCACATGCTGTCGGCGAGAAATTCATACTGCGGGGTTTCGGGCCACGCGGGATGGTGCACGGCATGGTGCTCATGGCTGCCGTGCACCTCCTGCAGGAACACAAGATCGGCATCGGTGGCTCGAACCGCCTCGCGCAACTCGGGCAGGATGAAACGCCGGTTCAGCGCGGTGAAGCCTTTGTGCACGTTGATCGTCAATACATTGAGACGATGTACCGCGGTGGCCTGGTCGATGATGCTGGCGGGTGTTTGCAGTGTCTTGTTCACAATTGCACCTGCGGTGTCACACCCGGTTCTGTCACCAAGTGGCCGTTCAGATCCAGTTTGTCCAGAAGACGGCGTGCGTCGTAAGGTGCATGTACCTTCTGGTCGTTGTCGAAATAGCAATACACATCCCGTGACGCACGCCGGGGTGGCGGCTGATCGACTATCAGGTGGGCATCGTTCGGCTGGTCGCCGCGACTCCAGCATTCGATCCGCTGCTTCCAGCGGCGCAAGGCGCGGGCGGTATACCCGCTGCTGTAAAGCTCGACATCCCCGTGCAGACGCAGGTAGACGAAATCAGCGGTTACATCCTCGACAGAGGGCCACTTTCCCGCGCTGTCGGCGACTACTAGCGCCACCCGGTACTTGCGCAGCATGCGCACGAACGCCTCGCACAAAAAGCTCTCATTACGAATCTCTACTGCGTGGCGCATACGTGCATTGCCTTCGATGGCAGTGCCGCCATTACCCCGTAAACGCTCAGCGCAGTTGCGGGCACAGGCGTGCGCCGCCTCGCGGTCGTGAGGTAATAGCGCGAGGAACCGCTCGAAACGATCCTCATCGAATTTCATGTTCGGCGGGAACTGCCACAGAATCGGCCCCAGCTTGTCCCCCAGCAACAAAAGGCCCGATGCAAAGAAATTCGCCAGCGGCTCTTCGATGTCATTGAGGCGCCGGCCATGCGTGATATAGCGGGGCCCTTTGACTGAAAAGACGAAGTCTTCCGGCGTATCGTCCCGCCAGCGCTCATAGCGTTCCGGTGTCTGCAGGCTGTAGAACGACCCGTTTATTTCTATGCTGTTGACGGCGCGCGAGGCAAATGCCAATTCATCGTCCTGCCGCAGGCCCTTGGGGTAGAAGTCCTTGCGCCAGGGGCCATAGCGCCATCCGGATATGCCGATGCGGATCTCGCTCACACTGTGGTCCTCATTGCTGTCCCTTCATTAGCGACACGCAGCGATCACAAACGGTTCAGGATGGTTGACCAGTGGTGGCTGGCTCTGTCCTGGGAACTTTGCACCCGCGCACGTTTCCACCGAAAAGCAGACCTGACGAATACGTTGCGATGGCGCAATGGGAGGCTTGTTCGGCACACGGGAATGACCCGCTAACCTGGAGGCAAACATGGCCCGACACATCATTCACTTCACCGGCCCGATCAACTCATCCACCTGCGGCAACCTGATCAGTACCTGCTCCAAGGTGATGCAGCAGGGGGGCGATGTGCTTCAGTTGAACATCGCCACGATGGGCGGCGAATGCAGCTATGGGTTTACCTTGTACAACTTCCTGCGTGCCTTGCCTGTACCTGTGCACACGCACAACCTCGGCACCGTCGAATCGATGGGCAACATCCTGTTTCTGGCGGGCGAGCACCGTACCGCCTGCGCCATGAGCAAGTTCCTGTTTCACCCGTTTCACTGGACCCTGCATGGCGCAGTGGACCATGCGCGCATGGCCGAGTATGCGATGAGCCTGGATTATGATTTGCGGCTGTATGCCCAGATCGTCACTGAAAGAACCGCTGGCAGCGCCGAAGCACTGGACGTTCAACGCTACCTGATGGCTTATCCGCGAATACTGGATCCTCAGGAGGCACTGAAGAGCGGCCTGATCCATGCCATCGATGAAATGCCGATCGAGGCGCAAGTGACACAGTGGAGTGTGCATGCGTAAGGCTCGCAGCACCGGCAAGAAGGGAGCGCGCAAACATTTCTCCGGGCGGTGTTTCGTGCCACCGGTCGCCTGCCCGCGATTGAATTGAGCATTCCTGCGCATCGGCGGTTCGGAAAAAGGGCATGGCAAAGATTCATGCGTCCAACCATTCCATCGCAAGGAGAAACGACATGGCTCGTGATCAAGAGCGGACTGGACAACGTGGCGGCACCAAGGAAACCAACCCCGGCAATTTTGCCAATGACCGTGAACGGGCCTCCCGTGCAGGCCAGAAGGGCGGGCAGGCGTCGGGCGGCAACTTTGCCAATGATAGAGAGCGCGCCTCGCAAGCTGGCCGCAAGGGCGGGCAGAACAGCCATGGTGGAGGCCGCCAGCCGAATTGAACAGTCGCGTTAGCCGAGGCCTGTCGGCCTCGTCCGATGTCCTCTTAGGGAGACTCAAGCATGCGCGCATTGACCTATCACGGCGCTGGCGATGTCCGTGTCGACAACGTGCCAGAACCGGACCTGCAGGAAGATGACGATATCCTTCTGCGTGTGACCGCCACGGCCATCTGCGGCTCGGACTTGCACCTTTATCGTGGCAAGATCCCTTTGGTCGAGACGGGCGATATACTCGGCCACGAGTTCATGGGGATCGTCGAAGACGTTGGTAGCGCAGTGACAGCCGTACGCCCCGGTGACCGGGTGGTGATCCCGTTCGTGATCGCGTGCGGCGGCTGCTTCTTCTGCCAGCACCAGCTGTTCGCGGCCTGTGAAACCACCAATACGGGCCACGGGGCGATTCTCAACAAGAAAGTCATCCCGCCGGGTGCAGCCTTGTTCGGCTACAGCCACCTGTATGGTGGGGTGCCAGGTGGCCAGGCCGACTACGTACGCGTTCCCAAAGGCAACACCGGGCCGTTCAAGGTACCGGGGCACCTGGCCGATGATCAGCTGCTGTTCCTTTCCGATATCCTGCCCACCGCCTGGCAGGCGGTGCTCAACGCAGAGGTCGGACAGGGCGCTTCGCTGGCCATCTATGGCGCAGGGCCGGTCGGGCTGCTGTCGGCGGCCTGTGCAAGAATGCTGGGGGTAGAGCAGATTTTCATGGTCGATGAGTGCGGCTATCGCCTGGATTATGCTCATCAGGCCTACGGCGTAATTCCTATCGACTTTGCCCACGACGACGATCCTGCCGACACCATCATTCGCCAGACGCGCGGCATGCGGGGCGTCGATGCAGTGATCGATGCCGTGGGCTTCGAAGCCAAAGGCAGCACCACCGAAACCGTGCTGACGGCCCTGAAACTCGAAGGTAGCAGCGGCAAGGCGTTACGCCAGAGCATCGCTGCGGTTCGCCGTGGTGGCGTGGTAAGCGTGCCGGGGGTCTATGCCGGTTTCATTCACGGCTTCCTGTTCGGCGACGCCTTCGACAAGGGCCTGACTTTCCGCATGGGCCAGACGCATGTCCATCGCTACCTGCCGGAGTTGCTCGAACACATCGAGGCAGGCCGGCTCAACCCGCAAGCGATCATCACTCACCGGCTGGCGCTGGAAGATGCCGCGCGAGGCTACGAACTGTTCGATGAGCAGCAGGAGCGCTGCCGCAAGGTGATCCTGGTACCTGGCGCTGCACTCGAACCGTTGCCTTGAGGGGAGTGGTGTGGGGTGAATTGTTGGACAATTATTTTGAATCTTTCCTGGCGGGCATCACTCAATGAATGAGTCATCCATGGAGAAGAGGAGGGCCCCGTGATGCCTAACCCCCAGCTGTACATCATTGACTACCAACTGCGTGGCGAACCACGCAGTTTCATCATCCGCATGGAGCGGATGGACAACACCGAAGCCTGGCACTGGGCCAGTTGTGATGCGGGTATTGGCATCATTCCCAAGTTCGGTCGCGAAAAAATCAAGAAAGTCAGCAGGCCAATGGCTGAGCGCTATGGGATTACCGCAGTGAGTTGGCGGCTGTCCGGGGGAAAACCCAACCAGCCGATCAGTGACTCTGCGATTAGCAGTTGAGGGGAAAGGAGCGGGCTTTTGCCCGCTCCCTAAGGTCAAGCGCCTGACTCGGGATCGCTTGCTGGTACGCCTGGACGATTTTCCTCATTGTCGGTGACATTCGGGTCAGCATCCGGGTCGTCCACCCGATCGTCAGGCTGGCCCGGATCCAGCTCAGGCCAGTCATCCTGGACATTACCGCCACCCATTTTCATTAGTTGGTTCATCACGGTTCTCCTTGGCGTCAGATGCAGTTTGGAGTGTGATTGAGCTACGGATGATCAGCCTGCGTCCTGAAAATACCGACCAATGGGTCATTGCCCATGGGCGCGACCTGGCTTGTTGGCTGCGGCGCAATTGCCGGTGCAATCAAAACCATGCTGTTGGGGGGATCGCGGCTTGAGGGCCAAAGGCGAGGAGGGCGCTTGAGCCTGCCGGACCAAGAGCGGCTGGCTGACTGCTGTGAAAGTCGGCCGGGCAACGGCCGTTAGTGAATGCCTTGATCTTCCAGTGCTTTGCGCAACGCATGGACGCCCACCGCAACGATTAATCCAGTCATTACGATGCCAGCCATTCCGATCACAACAGCCAGGCTACGAGCCAACCCATCTTTAGGTACCAAGTCACCATACCCAATCGTCAAACCTGTCACGAAGGAAAAATACAGGCCATCTCCCAAGGGCCAGCCTTCCCGCATCCCAACAACCCAGCCGAGCAGGGCCATGAATATCAGTAACAGCGAGACGATTGGCCAGACGATGGCCAGTCCGCGCCAGAACTCACGGACGAAGTTGCGCCTAAGGTCCTTCATTGCTCGCATGGCATAAGTTCCTTGGAGAGTGCAGGCGGATGCTTGACAGGGAGTTTGGCACAACTTTCATCGCGCACTGGAGCAAACAGGTCGGGCAGGCGCTTTACAATCCTCCCTCAGCCCCTTTTTATAACTAAACTAAATGAATATTTAGTGTAGTTATAACTTTAAAGAATATCGTAAAGGGTAGGCGCCGTGCAAATCAGGCCTGGCCACCACCTGATTAAGGTCAATCAGTTGGGCGATCTACTCCGACTATGCAATGATTGATGGTTATCACACACCCAAGGTAATTGAAACAACGCCCATTAGGTAAATGGAAGTTGATGGCCCGGGAAAGCGGCCACCTTATGGAGATCAAGGAATGAGCACCACCGCACATCGATTAACACACCTCGGGCAGCGTTGCCTGCTGGTGGCCGCTGGGATAGCTATCTGGTTGCCGCTCGGTGTAGCCAGCTTATTTACTATTTTGCTGGGCCACGAAAAATCGTTATCAGCGGGTATGGCGTTTGCGAATGTATGGTTCATGACTGCGCAAGCTGAACTGATCGCGATCGTCCTTTTGCTGGTTTATGCCGGATGGGCCAGGCCGTGGAAATCCAAGGGGCCTACATACGACACCTTCATTGTGCATAGCTGCGCTGCGGGGCTGATTGTGTTGGGCGGATCTATGTTCTTTCTATCATTGATTGGTGGTGGTAGATAACGCCGTGACGTGCACGATCAGTTGAAGCGCTTCATGCCGTGCCGCACGGATGTTGCAAACATTGGTCGTGGATTTCGTCCAGGTTTACGGGAATTTGGTTACCAGCGGCGAGCCGGGGCCGTGCACCTGGCTACAATTCTGGCCACCACGGGCCCGGAAGCTCCATACGAAGATGCGCATAATGCATATTATGTTAAATCGTGTATGTTCGCTCTTCGCTTGCTGACCCCTCACCGGAAGTTTTCATTACCACTCACGGTGCACACCCGCTTAGCATTGGCGCGGACAGCAGATGCTCACCGCAAGATCGATGAAGAAGACTTCGCCTGCCCCTCCTCTTCACTGCACAGCCAACTCCTTGAACAGCCATTGCTTGAACTGAGTCACTGCATGCGGTTGTCGATGCCGCCGAGGATGCACGAGATAATGGCCAACGTAGCGAACGCTGTTGCTGACATGCCGAAGCGGGCTGACCAGCTGACCGCTGGCCAGCTCCTGCTCAGCTAACAAGTCAGATTCGAGCACCACCCCCAGGCCGCCAGCCGCCGCTGAAATACTCATGGAGCTTCGATCGAACGCCAAGCCGTAGCTTTTCGGTGGCTGCATGCCGTTGGCCGCGAACCAGCCTTTCCACTGCACTGACTGCCCGTCGCTCTGGATCAGGAACAGCGAATACAAGTCCTGCGGTGAACGAAGATGCCTGGCAACCTCAGGGCTGCACAGCGGCGTCAGCTCTTCGATCCGCAGCGGGGTCTTTTCGTGTGACGAAGGCCTGGGCTCGCCGTAAACGATATCCAGGTCGAAATCATCGTTGTCGAACCGCGCGTAGTCAGTACTGGCGGATATGCGCAGGTCGATGCCGGGATGACCGTGCAGGAAGCCCGCCAGGCGAGGAACCAACCACTGACTGGCGAACGTCGGCGCAACGTGAAGGCGCAGCGGCACTGCGGGCTCATTGGTCGCAATCGCCAACCCACGGCTCATCTCCTCGAAGCCCCGTTGAACATGATCCAGCAGCATGGAGCCCTCAGACGTCAGCGCCGTGTGACGCGTACTGCGGGTGAACAGCGATACCCCTGCTGCAACTTCCAGTTTGCGTATTGCATGGCTGACTGCGCTTGAGGAGAGATCCAGTTCTTTCGCTGCCTCCACGAAAGAGCATGTACGCCCCGCCGCTTCGAAAACCCTCAGGGCTGAGAGAGGTACCTTTTTAAAGATCTTCATTGATGAATCCAAATCATTGACTGGCGAATTTAAACCTTTTGTCGAGCCTTTATTTTTACATGATCATCTCGGGGTAACTCAATTCGGCTGGTTACTGATGAATTCGCTGCGTCAGTAGCCCCGGATCGCTGGTCACCAATGGAGAATAATATGACCGAGAGTCGCAATGAGCACTTTGCCCGGATGTCGACCCATGCCTGGCGAATCCGACGTTTCGCCCTGCGCATGGGTGAAGTACAGGGCCAAGGTTATGTCGGCCAGGCGCTGGGCTGGGCCGACGTACTGGCTGTTGCCTACTGCCACGCCATGAACATCCGCGCAGATCAACCTGAATGGGAAGGCCGTGACCGTTTCCTGCTTTCCCATGGGCACTACGCGATCGCGCTGTATGCCGCCCTGCTGGAAGCCGGGGTTCTGCCGGAAGATGAGCTGGAAACCTATGGCTGCGACGACAGCCGCTTGCCAATGTCCGGCATGGCCACCTACACACCCGGCATGGAAATTTCTGGCGGCTCCCTCGGCCAGGGGTTGGCCATTGCCGTCGGCCAGGCGCTGGGCCTGCGCTTAAAGGGCAACGCTGCGTTCGTCTACAACTCAATGTCCGATGGCGAACTGGACGAGGGTGCGGTATGGGAGGCAGCCATGTCGGCCTCGCATCACAAGCTGGGTAACCTCATCAACCTGGTGGACATCAACCGCCAGCAAGCGGACGGCCCGTCCCACGACATCCTCCAGTTCGAGCCGCTTATCGACAAATGGGCGGCGTTCGGTTGGCACGTGCAACGTGTCGACGGTAATGACTTGCGGGCCGTGATCTCTGCCTTCGATATCGCACGGGCGGTACCCGGTGATAAACCTCGGGTGATTCTCTTCGACACCCTGATGGGTAAGGGCGTGCCCTTCCTGGAGCAGCGTGACAAGAACCACTTCATCCGGGTCGAGCCCGAAGAGTGGCAGCAAGCACTTGCCAACCTCGACGAGATCTACGCGACCCGGAGCCCACAATGACCAACGCTTGCGCTGCAAAACCGAAACTCACCACCTCGTCCATGATCGCCTCCATCGCCACTGAAGGGCAGCGTACTACCCCTGCCCCGTTCGGCCATGCTTTGGTGAAGGCAGGCCAGAAGAATCCACGCGTCGTGGGCATGACAGCAGATCTTGCCAAATACACTGACATGCATATCTTTGCGCAGCGCTACCCGGAGCGCTTCCTGCAGATGGGTATGGCTGAACAGCTGCTCATGGCTGCTGCGGGCGGTATGGCCAAGGAGGGCTTTGTACCTTTCGCCACCACTTATGCGGTGTTTGCCACCCGTCGCGCCTATGACTTCATCCACCAGGTGATCGCAGAAGAAAATCTGAACGTGAAGATCTGCGCGGCCCTGCCGGGGCTCACGACTGGTTATGGCCCAAGTCACCAGGCCACGGAAGACCTGGCGATGATGCGAGCCATTCCTCAGATGATGGTTATTGACCCATGTGATGCGCTGGAAACTGAACAGTGCGTTGCCGCAATAGCCGAGCACGATGGCCCTGTCTACATGCGCCTCCCCCGCGGGCGCGTACCGCTGATACTCGACGAATACGACTACAAATTTGAGCTCGGCAAAGCCCGTTTGCTACGAGACGGCAATGATGTGCTGATCATTTCCTCGGGCCTTATGACCATGCGTGCCCTGGAAGTCGCTGATGAACTGATCAAGAGCAAGATCGGCACAGCTGTCCTGCACGTGCCGACAATCAAGCCACTCGATGTCCAGGCCATCATTGAACAATGCCGTCGTGAAGGCCGGTTGGTGGTGATTGCGGAAAACCACACGCAGATTGGCGGCCTGGGTGAAGCCATCGCCATGACCTTGCTGCAAGCCCGTGTGCAACCGGAAGTTCGCCATGTGGCGCTGCCAGATCAGTTCCTCGATGCCGGGGCGTTGCCAACGCTGCATGACCGCTACGGCATATCCAAAGACGTCATGGTTGCAAACATTCAGCGTTGGCTGGCCTGACGGCACGCTCGTGTAGTGCGACCCCCGCTCACTTCGCGATAGACGCTGCCCGAGTGAAGTGAGTGGCCCTTCGAGCTGGAAACCACTCTTTTCTTCCCTGGATCGTCCCAATAACTACAAGGTGATGGCGATGCAAAAAGACAACCATTTTCTTAAGAAAAAACGCGTATGGATCTACGCGTTTCTCTTCACTTTGACATTGATCAACTATGTCGACCGCGTTTCGCTCTCGGTGGCGTCCAAAGTTCTCAAGGAAGAATTCGATATCTCGCCGGTCGCAATGGGCTATCTGTTCTCGTCCTTCGTCTGGCTGTACTTTCTTGCACTCATTCCCATGGGGTATCTCGTAGGCAGGTTCGGCCCGAAAAAGGTCAATGGCTACGGCATCGGCGTCTGGTCGGTGGCCACAGCCTGCACGGCATTGTCGACGGGTTTCATCTCGTTACTCAGTTGCCGGCTCATCATGGGTATGGGCGAAGCGACTACCTACCCCGCTGGCGCCCGGGTCATTCGTGAATGGATGCCGCTCAATGAACGTGGTTTGGCCACCGCTGTATTCCATAGCGGTAGCCTGGTCGGCCCTGCCATCGGCGCCATCGGTTTTGGCTGGTTGATCAGCGCCTTCGGATGGCGCATCGCCTTCGTCGTTGCCGGTGCATTGGGCTTCATCTGGTTGGCGGCTTGGTTGAAATGGTACAGCCACCCGTCAAAAGCGCCTTGGTTGGACGATGTCGAGCGCGCTGAAATCGCCGAGGGTGGCACGCGATCCGCTGATGGTCCGGAAAAATCGGTATCGCTGGGCCTCAAGGGCTTAGCCCGTTCGAGCAGCATGTGGGCAATCGCGCTCTCGCACGGCTGTGCCGTCTACGCGACCTACTTCTTTCTCACCTGGCTGCCGAGCTACCTGCAGGCCGAGAAAGGCCTGACGGTTATGTCGAGTGGCCTTTATACCGCCATCCCATACCTGGGCGCGGCCATCCTTGCCATCGTCATTGGCCGCCTGAGTGACAAGGCCATGCGCCCCGGCGCTGCCGAGACGGGCCAACGCCGCCTGGTAGTGGCCAGCGTGTTGCTCGCATCCTCGGTGATCTTCCTGGTACCGGCGATCGACAGCACCTGGGCCATTCTTTTTGTGATCACGCTGTCATTGGCGACGTGCGCTTCTGCGATCTCGTTGAACCTCTCACTGGTGAACGATCTGGTGCGCTCGGAAGACGATGTTGGCACCGCCGCGGGCTTCATCACTGCCGTCGGCAATCTCTTTGGCCTGCTGGCTCCGATCGTGACCGGCTACGTGGTGGCGGGTTCGGGGAGCTTTGCCCTGGCTTTCGTAGTGGTAGGCGCGCTGTTGGTTGTTGGCGCCGTCCTGTCGATGTTCTGTACCCGTCGCCCGATCGGGATAGCCACGCCTGGTCGACAGGCCATGGCTTGAATTACTTGTAAATGAAGGAAGCAGTAGCGTCATGAATCAACGTAGTAGCGTGTCCCCCAGCAAGCTCCAGGCGCAGCCTGACTTACGTACCGGCAGTAAATGGCGCCTGGCAATTGCTCTGCTGGCGTTGACCCTTGGAGTATTTGGCCTGGCTCTGTTCGGGGGTGGGGTCTGGCTGATCGCGCTAGGTGGCAGCTGGTATTACGGCCTGACAGGTGCAGGTTGTGTACTGAGCGCCATCCTTATATGGCGTCAACGCCGCAGCGCCCTTTACCTGTTTGCTCTCATATGGGTATTGACGGTGATCTGGGCGCTTTGGGAAGTCGGCCTCAACTGGTGGGGCCTGGTGCCACGCCTGGTGGCCATGACCGTCATCCTGTTTTTGATCCTGATCGTATCTCCGGCGCTACGCCGCACTACCCGCACTGCTGCGTAACGAGGTTAGTAATGTTCACATCCGTCAAATACGGGGGCGCCCTCGCCCTCGCGATTTCTTGCGCGCTCCAGATGCAGTTCGCGAAGGCTCAGGAAATTCCCCAGGTCGGAAGCGACTGGCCATTCTACGGGGGCGATCATAACGCCCAGCGCTTCAGCCCCCTCAAGCAGATCACTCCAGAGAACGTCGGTCGCCTGGAGCGTGCGTTCGTGTACCACACCCGGGATCTACCGAATCCTGGGAGCCGTTATTCTCCTGAAACTACGCCAGTTAAGGTCGGCAACGATCTGCTGATGTGCTCTGCCAAAAACATCCTGATTTCGATCAATGCGGCAACCGGTAAAGAGAATTGGCGTCACGATCCGGGCGTACCGGATCAGGCCATTCCTCACGCGGCAGCCTGCCGGGGCGTGGCGGTGTATACCGCACCGCAGCTACCCGAAACGGCTCAGTGCCGCAGCCGAGTGGTTGAGGCCACCCTGGATGCCCGGCTGGTAGCAGTCGACCTCGGCACCGGTGAGCCCTGCAAGGACTTTGGCCAGAACGGCACTGTCGATCTCTGGGAAGGTTTGGGCAAAAAGGTTCCTGGCTGGTACGCGGTGACCGCGCCGCCGACCATCGTGAACGGTGTCGTAGTCACCGGCGCGCAGATCCGTGATGGTCAGGATGAGGATGCTCCATCGGGCGTGATTCGTGGCTACGATGCGGTCACCGGCAAAATGGCTTGGGCGTGGGACCTGGGTAACCCGGACAATGTCCATGGCCCTGCCGAAGGCAGCACTTACACCCGCGGCACGCCGAACATGTGGACGGCGGCGGTGGGCGATGAGCAGCTCGGTTATGTCTATCTGCCGATCAGCAACTCCTCGATCGATTATTACGGCTCCAACCGCAGTGAGGCCGAGAACAAATATTCGACCTCGCTGGTGGCCGTGGACGTGAAGACCGGCAAGGACGTCTGGCACTTCCAGACCATCCGGCACGATGTGTGGGATTATGATCTGGGCAGCCAGCCGACGATGCTTGATTACCCAGGCAAAGACGGTAAGCCGGTACCCGCGGTGTTGCTGCCGACCAAGCAAGGTGACATCTACATCCTGGATCGTGCCACCGGCGAGCCGCTGATTCCGATCGGTGAGGTCAAGGCGCCTAAAGGGGGATCGGTGGAGCCGGCGTTTTTGGCTGATACCCAGCCTACCTCCGAATGGCACACCCTGCGCAAGGCACCGAAAACAGAAGCGGACATGTGGGGCTTCTCGCCGCTTGACCAACTGATGTGCCGTATCCAGTTCCGTCAGGCCAACTACGAGGGCTACCTGACCCCACCGTCAGTGGATCGTCCCTGGATTCAGTACCCCGGCTACAACGGGGGGTCGGATTGGGGGTCGGTAGCCATTGACCCGGTACGCCGACTGCTGATTGCCAACTACAACGACATTCCTAACCTGAACCAGCTGATACCGCGCGAGCAGGCCGACAAGATGGGGCTCAAACCCATCTACGCGCCGAAGCCCGATGAAACCGCCTTGAACAAAGCAGGCAGCAAGTCAGGCAAAGGCGAAGGCGGTGCCTCGACCTACCCGCAAGTCAACGCCCCATACGCGATCAGCGTGAATGCGGGTTGGCGCAACTGGGGTACCGGCGTCCCATGCTCGGCACCGCCCTATGGTGGAATCCGCGCAATCAGCCTCGACACAGGCAAGACCGTTTGGGACGAGCCGCTGGGTACCGCGCGCCGCAACGGGCCATTCGGCATCCCATCGCATTTGCCGCTGAACATCGGCTTGCCGAACAACGGCGGAACTGTGGTGACTGCGGGTGGATTGACGTTCGTCGGGGCGGCAACCGATAACCTGTTCCGTGCCATTGATACTACGACCGGTGAGGTGCTGTGGGAGGACGTGCTGACGGTGGGTGCCCAGGCAAACCCGATTTCCTATGAAGTCGACGGTGAGCAGTATGTCCTTGTCTCTGCTTCCGGGCATGCCTTCATGGAAACCGGAACCAGCGACGAAATCATCGCATACAAGCTGCGCAAGTAATCGCCAAGGCGGGGCCTGTTCAGGCCCCGCTTCGCCAAAATCGTTAAAGGAGATTGAACATGGATTTAGGCTTGCAGGGTAAGCGGGTGCTGGTCAGCGGCGCCTCCCGGGGCATTGGCCGAGCTATCGTGAAGTTGTTTCTCGAGGAAGGCGCCCAAGTCGCATTCTGTGCTC
This sequence comes from Pseudomonas sp. BNK-15, assembly GCF_047456105.1. NCBI lineage: Bacteria > Pseudomonadati > Pseudomonadota > Gammaproteobacteria > Pseudomonadales > Pseudomonadaceae > Pseudomonas > Pseudomonas sp. BNK-15. Next base: position 4,768,584 of record NZ_CP179898.1, on the reverse strand, counting down.
GGGGGCAAACAGGCGTTCAGAGCGCGCAGCTCGAGTTTGGCGAGCGCGCTTGGGGCACTGCGGTGGATGTTACCCAGCCCGAGCATGTTCGGGCCTGGGTCAATGAAGCAGCGCAGCATATGGGCGGGCTGGATATCGTCGTGCCCAACGTCAGTGCTTTGGCTGGGGGTGATGACCTGGAGACCTGGCGGCGAGCCTTCGACACCGACCTGTTGGGCAGTGCAACGATGGTCAAAGCCGCCCTGCCCGCTCTTCGTCAATCACAAGCGGCAGCGGTCGTGCTCATCTCGAGCGTCTCGGGCCGCGAGGTCGATATGTTCGCAGAACCCTATGGCGTTCTGAAGGCAGCCTTGCTTCACTACGGCAAGACCCTCTCGGTGCGCCATGCCCATGAGGGCGTCCGCGTTAACTCCGTTTCTCCAGGCAATGTGTATTTCCCGGAAGGCGTGTGGGGAGATATCGAACGAGAACAACCCGATACCTTCGCCAAATGCCTGGCCGAAAACCCGATGGGGCGTATGGCTACTCCGGAAGAGGTCGCTAAAGCGGTGGTGTTCCTGGCCAGTCCCGCGGCAAGTTTCACAACCGGTACCAACCTTCTGGTCGATGGCGGCCTGACGCGCTCAGTGCAGTTCTGAGTGCCCGCCTCGGTATTGGCTCTAGGAGCGAGGATCGACGTGATGAAACTTTATATCTACGAACACTGCCCCTTCTGTACGCGCGCCCGCATGATCGTTGGGCTCAAGCGTCTTCCGGTAAGGCTTGAAGTCATCATGGAGGGTGATGCTGAGACACCTACCCGCCTGATCGGCAAGAAAGCCGTGCCGATCCTGCAGAAGGAGGATGGCAGTCACATCGGCGAGAGCCTGGACATTGTTCGGTATCTGGACGGCATCGGCCCAACCGCCCTGGTCGCACCACAAGATCGCGCACTCGACGCATGGGTCAAGGAAGCTTGGCCGACAGCGCTCAAACTTTTTATTCCGCGGTTCGTAAACGGGCAGTTTGCGGAGATCGCCACGCCAGCCGCGAGAGAGGCTTACCGCCGGCGGGAAGAGCAAGCCTTCGGTGACTTGGAGGTGCTACGGGAGCAAACGCCGAAACTGGCCGCTGAAATGCAACCCCTGCTTGATGCACTGGCGCCATTGGTAGCAGATAGAGCGACACTTGGAATCAACGACATTACCCTCTGGCCAGTGTTGCGATCGCTGTCCATCGTCCAACAGATAGCATTTCCGGCACAGGTACTCGGTTACATGCAGCGGCTGAGTGCGTCATGTAATGTTCCCCTGCTGTTCGGGCAAGAAGCGTGATTTGCCGATGGTCTGCCAATCTTTACGGCGCCAGCTAAGATGCTGACGGTGGACGTCAGCCGCCGTGTGGTGAGCTTCAATCAGCTTCACTTCCCCGTCAAAGCTACGCCCAGCCGGATTTTGACATTGCTCTTGCGCAACCAAGGGCATGTCGTGAGCAGACCGACGATTTACAGAGAAATCTGGGGGTACCAGTTCGATCCTGGTACCAAGATCATCGACGTGCAGATTTGTTATCTGAGAAAGCTGCTGAAGACATTGGACGCGCCGGTCGAGATCAAAACCTTTCGGGGCAAAGGCCTTTGCCTGCAGGTGACTGTAAGAAGAGCAGCGTGACAGTGGTGTTTGGCGTGCCGGATGAGGTTTTCAGTGATTTGATCGCCTCATCTTCAGCTGCCCTGTGAACCGAGCCGTTGTTTATCGGGCATCACATTGCGGGGACTTTTCTTTCACTTAAATTTCACAGGGCTCGAGCGAACCTAAAGCTACCCCTATGTGTGATAGACCTTGCCCGCCTAGCAGCGGGCTTTCTTTTGTCCGCAAAATAAAGAACCCATCGCGCGTGGTGCGTAAAAGTGCTTCATCTAATGGAGTGCGAACCATTCTCAATAGCTATAACATGTGGTCTGACGTGGACCTCTTCCCGCGCGACCCTGTTTTTTTAGTCACAATAGCGACTCCCAATTCGAATGACGAACGTACCAACCGACTCTCTATTATCCAATATTATTTGATGGGCGGCCGGCAACTCCTCAAAGTCAAAAGTCCGAGTCATGCAAGGGCTTATTGACTTCGACGTGATCAGCCTATTGAGCTCCACACATTGCTGGTGATTAGCAAAATGAGATCCCTGCAATCTTTTTTGCCGCATCCATTGATAACGTATATCAAAGGTTCCTTTATATCCGCTGGTGCCCGCGCAAATAACAACCATGCCACCCGGAGCACAGACAAATGTAGATGTAGGAAAGGTGTCTTCACCAGGGTGCTCAATCACAATGTTTGGATTTCTGCGCTCACCTACGAGTCGCCATATTTCTGCCTGAAAGCGTCGTGCTTCACTCAGCCATAATGCGTAGTTCTCTGAGTCTTCAATGTTATCGAGAGCGCCCCAGTGGGCAAATTCCTTGCGATTTATCGTGCCCTTCGCTCCGATACTCATACAATATTTTGCCTTGTGTTCACTGCTAACGACGACGATAGGTATTGCGCCGGCTGCCTTGACTAATTGAATAGCCATCGACCCCATACCACCGCTGCCCCCCCAGATCAGCACGACATCTCCAGCCTTGAGCGTATGAGGTTCAAAACCATAGAGCATGCGATAGGCTGTGGCACCGCAAAGCATATACGACGCAGCCTGTTCCCAACTTAGATGCTTCGGCTTAGGCAACACCGATTGACGCTTAACCCGCGTGTACTCGGCAAAGGCGCCAAAATTGATTTCATACCCCCAGATTTTGGCCGAAATATCCATAATCTGATCTGACACGGCATCCTCGTCCCACCAACCGCAGTGCAGTACTACTTCATCTCCGACAACCACATCATCGACCGCCGCGCCGACCGCTACCACAATGCCCGATGCATCAGAGCCAGCAATATGGAAACCATGGCTCTCTCCATTTTTTTCTTGAAGTGCGACAACATCTATTGGCCGACCTTGCGCCGCCCAAATACCAATATAATTTACGCCAGCAGCCATTACCTTGACCAGACATTCATCTGCCGCGAGCGACGGTACATGCACCGTTTCCAGCGCGAATGCACTTTGTGGTTGCCCATAACGCTCAGGTCTGATTGTTTGGGCTTTCATAGTGAGAGGTATGGGTTGACTCTGCTCGGTAGCACTCTGCCGATTTGTAAAGCGTACAGTCATTTTTAGAACTCCTTTTCAGTTTTAAGCTGGAACAGCATTCCTCACAGCCGATCGTAAAACGCCTCTGGATTCGATGATCTCCGTACATACCCATTAAACACAATGGCCAAGCCATTTCTGGTCAGAAACTGCTGTAGATTCATGATAGACCATGCCGTACCAACTGGGGGTTCTCGCGACGTACTCAATCAAATTGTGATAAGCGTATGTCCTTCCGTGAAACTCCGGTTAAACTCCGAATGCGTTGCAATACGCCTGTTCGCCTGATCTGCCCCTCATGCAGTTTTTAAATAGTGCGCTTCCGAGGCTTGGCGAACAACACTGCCCAGATGGTGACACTGTTCGCCCTGTCGAACCGGTGGCTGGCGCGACGACATTTGCTCTCCAGCGCAGGAGAGGTGCGCCCTTAGTGAGACAAATGGCTGCTGTGAGGCGCTCGCAGCAGCCTAAAAGCATGAAACATGAAGCAGACTTGATCAATTGTGAACGACTGCCGTTACTCGAAAGCGCCGATGCCTCAATAGCCGAAAAATAGCGGTCTACTTCAGACCATCCTTAAGTGACACGATAGCCGTCTTGAGTATCTCTCAAATTCTGCAGGTTTTACCCAGCGAGTATTGAAATGCGAGTGCAAGTCATTAGTCGAAAATCCAGACTATCCCTTGCTATGTTCAGGTGACGATGGCCCCGTACCGCGCTTGATGCCCCGGGGCCCAAAAACACCCCAGATAGCCAGGCCGATAACTGGCAGCGCCAGCAGCAGCAACGCCCACATTGCCTTCGTCACATCGGGCTTGTCGCTACGAAACACGCTGACGATCGCCCATAGATCAACCAGCAGGATGATCGCCGCCACCGCAATCCAGAAATATGTCACAGGCTCGGTCATGATCGCCTCTCCTCTGCTTGGGGAACAGGCCGCACCGTCTTCGCGTACATCACGGCCCTTACTCAAAAGAAGCCATCGCGCGTGGCAAAGTTCAGGCGATGTTGTGCGGTCGGGATAAGCGGAGGCCATCGGCAATGAACCAACATCGCATCCAGCACGTCCACCGAAAAACAGCAACGAGAGCTGCGCAATGGCTACCGCTCCCCTGTCCGAAACGCTTGAATACCTCAAGTCGCACAAATTGCTGCTGACTACCGCCGAATCCTGTACGGCTGGCACGATGATCGCCCTGCTGGCCACGTTACCGGGGACCGGAGAGGTGCTGGAAAGCGGCTATGTAGTCTACTCACCCAGTGCCAAGCAGCGCCTGCTCGGCGTGAGCCCGAAAACCATCGAGCGCTACGGATTGACCAGCGAAGCGGTCGCTCGGGAAATGGCCTTGGGCGCGCTCGGGCACAGCGACGCGACCGTTGCTATCGCCACCACCGGCATCAGCGGGCCGGAACCTCATGACGGTATCGCGCCTGGCACCCTTTGTTTCGCCTGGGCATTTGCGGGTGAGCCATTGGCGGTGTTCACCCGCAGCCAACGGTTTTTTGGTGAGCGCGCCGATGTCATGCGTGAGGGGGCGCTCTACGGGTTGACGCGTCTGGCGCATTATCACCAGCGCTGGCTTCGCGGTGAGCGCGCGTGAGGGCACCACCATGAACGACGATGAGCGCGTTTCCAGGCGTCATCCCGTCGAGGAAGACATGCCTATGCAGCAACGCGTGTGGCGCTTCGAACGGGTCGGCTGGTATGCGCTGGTGTTGATCGTGCTGATGGCGCTTGCGGGGCTGTTCGGCAATGGCCCGCTCAGTGATGCCCAACTCGTGAGTACAGATGGGCGAGTGGCAGTGGCGTATCAGCGGCTCAGCCGCAGCGGTACATCTGAAAACGTGCGCATCACTGTTCGCGGGATTGCCGGGCAGCCGGTGATGATACTGCTCGGGGGCGACTTGCTGCGCGAAGCGAGTATCGAAATGCTGCAACCACAACCGCAGAAGTCGTTCTCTCACGGCGAGTCGCTGTTGCTGCAGTTGGGCACCAGCAAGGATGGAGTGGCCACGCTCTACCTCACCTTGCGCAGCGAACACGTCGGCCCCCTAGAAGGGATCGTCAGCGCCGGCCCGCAAAGCGCAGTGCATTTCTCCACCTTCGTTTATCCGTAGGAGCGACCATGGACTCCATTCTTCGCGCGGCAGGCATGTACCTCGCTCTGATGTTGCTGTTTCGCGTGGCTGGCCGGCGTTCACTTGCGGACTTGACCACTTTTGACTTCGTGTTGCTGCTGATAATTGGCGAGGCGACTCAGCAGGCTTTGCTGGGCGATGACTTCTCCTTCACCAACGCCATGCTGGTCATCGCCACCTTGATCGCGCTGGATGTCGGCTTGTCGCTGGCCAAGCTAAATTCCAAACGGCTGGCGCGCCTGCTAGACGGGCACGCTACGCTGGTGGTTGAACAAGGACGCTTTCTTCATCACCGCATGCGCAAAGCGCGGCTGACAGAAGACGACGTACTTGAGTCTGCTCGCGACAGCCAAGGCATAGAAACTGTCGCCAAGATCAAATTTGCCATCGTCGAACGCAACGGCAAGATTTCGATAATCCCTCAAGACTGACCGGGCCGCAGCAGATACTCCAGCAGGCTTCTGGCGCACCCGCTGATGCCTGCGCCTACTGCGGGAAGCCGGTTCGGTTCAAGGCTGTTGGTAATGGCCCGACGATGTGCCGGGCTCCTGGTCATGCTCCAGGCGCTCTACCTGCACATCAGAGATTGATTGCGTCCATTCAGTCACCGGATGCCAGGGAGTTTTACGATTGACTGAACTGACACCGGAATGATCGCTAAAAGTGACAACCGGTGGTCTGCGCTCCGCTCATGCTACGGCCTGCGGGTCGGTAGCTCTGGATCGCCGGCAATTTCAAATGGAACAGCTCTGGGGGACCGCTGCCTAATCAGAGGTAACCCCACCGCACTGGAGCCATGACATGTCAGATTCCGATCAAAACGACCCGTATGTCGACGAAGTCCCTCAGACCCCGGGTGAGCCAGCTCCCGAGCCCGGCCCTGACGAAGATGCGCCTGACTGGCCTGAAGGTCAGGTACCACCTGAAGAACAGTCTGATGGCTGATCACCTGTCCCCTGGGAAATGTTCCATGCGCGCACTCAGAGTCTTTTACGCTGTGTTACCGGTTGCTTGCGGCCTTGGTTTATGTTGCTGCAGCGCTGCCACTACCAAATCCCCCGTAGAGGCACCTGGTAGGCCTACAACGACGGGCACTCAATTGCTTGAAACAGGCGCTGCGGTGCTTCAGGCCAAGCCCCCGATAGATGCGCTCAACGCCTACCTCAACGGGTTTCATTTTTATAACGGTCAGCCAGACGCCCAAATGGAGGCTCATCACTACTGCGCGATTCTCAACGAAGACGTCATTCAATGTGTGATTTACGACGGCAATACCCAGACAGCCAAGATCATGGGCGTCGAATACATCATTGACGCCAGCCTGTTCGCCAAACTGCCTGCCGCTGAAAAGCCCATGTGGCACAGCCATGGCTATGAGGTCTCCTCCGGCCAGTTGAGCGCACCGGCGATACCCGCGAGCGCCGAGCATGCCTTGATGAAACGCTTGGCCCACACCTATGGCAAGACGTGGCATACCTGGCACACCGATCAGGGCAAGCGACTGCCCCTTGGTGTGCCGCAGTTGATGATGGGTTTCACTGCAGATGGCCAAGCCGACCCCGCCATGGTTCGCCAACGCAATCAGCGATTGCAGCTGGATATGCGCAAAAGCAAGGCCCTACGCGCCGACATCCCCATTCCTCCAGCCGATCCCGCAGCGGATGGCTGGCAGCATGGCAATATCATCCAGATCACCGACCCGACCGGCCAACACGATCATGCCCCGGCTGCCCTTCCGACAGCCAACGATTCGAACAGTCGTTCAAGCCCATGAATCGGGTCAGGCGATCAAGGCCGGAAGCTGGCGTGCCAGCAGTTCGGCAGCTGAAGGCTTGAGGCGGGACGGTGCCAACTTGTCGCGCGGCACCCACTTGCACGCCACGATTTCGTTTCCCGGCACAGGGTGGTCTTGTTCATCGATCTGCAATGTGAAGATGTGATGGACAATACGACCTGCACGGACAGTGCACAGTGCTACCAGACGCCGGCGGTGAATACCTGTTTCCTCCTGGAGTTCGCGAATGGCCGCATTGTGGGGAAGCTCGTGCGGTTTGACGCCGCCCCCCGGGAAATTCCATTTGCGCGATTTGCGGCGCACCAGCAATAGCCTGCCGCTGCGAAAGCAAAGCACTGTAGCTCTTGCTCGAAGCTCGCCTTGTTTAGGCATGGTCACCTCCTTTACCCATTCTTGAGTAACGGTGGACTACCTGAATATTCGGCAAGTTCAAGCCATGGCATGTCGGCCTCGCCAACACGCCTGGTGCAAGAGACTCCGGCCCGTAGGCGCCGATCAGAATCCGTCGAGGACAAACTCTGTCCGTCTCAGGGCCGGTACTACAGTCAGACCTGAAAAAATGAAATCGCGCGTCAGCAATTGAATCGACAATCCCGCGCGTGGATTGGCAGCAGGTAGTTCATCGTCCACTCGCCGAAGCTGACTCAGGTTTGAGGAGCGATGGTTCGCAAGCAAATTTGCGGGCACGTCCCACACCCCAGGCCAATGCCCGGGTCATCGACTCTCCAGGCCGAGAGTCGAAAGCTTCTTCGTGCAGCGCGGCCCCAGAGGGTGCGTAGACGCCTATGAACATCTGCGTGTTTCCGGTGCGGGATAACCGGACTTGCACGTCGATGTGAGTTCCATCGTCAAGAATTTCGTCATGGCTGCGATTGTGAAGACTAGGGTCTGCCCAGTCCCACTACACATGTCCTCGAGTTCTCATAAAGCCTCCCTCGGTATTCGGCCTGTCCTTCTTACTAGATACTTAAAATAGCGAACCTGTTCAGGCAGACAATCGAAAGTCCGTGAATTGAGAACTGAATCTGACTATCGGCAGAAAAACTATACAATCTCAATACTTTGTATAGTTTTCCCAAAGTTCTACAGTTCTTCGCTGGAACCCCGGTGGGGATCTTGATCCTCATTGAAGTGTCTCAGGTAGGGATGGGTGATGATGCCCTTACCGTAAACCTTTGACCCACCAGCCTGCAGGAAAGGAACTCGAATGGTACCGTTCGACCTTCAACGGATGCTCCTCGGCGAGCTGCCTCTCGCCTTTCTTCTCGAAGTCGCCTTCAGGGTCTTGGCGGCTTTTACGGCCGTATTCTTCTTTCTCAAATTCAGTGGCCGACGCGGGATCAAACAGCTCTCCCGCTTCGAGCTGGTCGTCATTCTGACCCTTGGCTCCGCTGCCGGCGATGTGACCTTCTACGAGGATGTTCCCCTGCTCCCGGTGGGACTGGTGTTCCTGACGCTCCTGCTGCTGTATCGGGGTATCGTCTTCCTCATGAAACGAAGCAAGGCTTGCGAAGCCTTGATTGATGGATTGCCAATAACAGTAGTGAAGGACGGCATGTACGAAATCCACTCGCTGCGCAATATGAACATTTCGTCGAACGAGCTCTTCATGGAGCTACGCCAGCGAGGTGTCGAGCACTTGGGCCAGGTACGTTTAGGTCTGCTGGAAACCGACGGAGAACTCAGCGTGTATTTCTATGGGCCGGAGGACACCAGGGCCGGCCTGTCAGTACTTCCATTCGAGCATCGGCCGGAATACACAACACCGCCCCAGGCTGGCCTCTATTGTTGTGTGGGCTGTGGCTTTCCTGCCTACCATCAGTCGCACGATTCGATCGCGTGTGAACGCTGCAGCCATGCTGTCTGGTCTCCAGCACTGCACACGCTGCGCAACCGTTAGCTGATACCGCCTGCCCTCTCCTCTGAACTTTGCTGCCTCTGCAGCATTCAGCTGCCTTAGTCACGCAACACATTGCAGGCATTCATGAGAAGGGGTTTCTACCATGATCGATCAAGCGACAGGCATGAAACCAGGCGAACGCTACTGCGTGGAGAACGTCGAGCGCGCTCATCAGTTCCCTGGCTTCTTTCAAGACGGCAAGTACTACCTTGGCCCCGAGCTGCTCACGGCAGTCGGCTGGCTTGAAGGGACGAAGTTCATCTATGACAGTCTGGATGCGCAAGGTGAACCGGTCTTCCCGGAGCGGGTGGCGGGCACCATTGAGGGCATGAAGCTGGTGCTGGTCGACGGCACTGCACTGCAGCTCTCGAAGATAGCAGCCAGTGATACCCTCCTACCTACGGCTGGCAACATCGAGCAAGCCTCACAACCTGACGAACCTGAAGCTCCAGCACCGGTAAAGGGCCCGTTGCGCGGCAAGGTCGTGGTCATCACTGGCGCATCGAGTGGTATAGGCAGGGCTGCCGCGCATGCCTTCGCTTGCAAAGGCGCGCGGCTGGTGCTCGCCGCACGCGATGAGCAGGCGTTGTTCGACGTGCTGGACGAATGCACCGACTGTGGAACAGACGCCGTGGCAATCATTACCGACGTCACCCGTAGCGACCAGGTGCAAGCGCTGGCCACCCAGGCGGCCGAATTTGGCCATGGCCGGATCGATATCTGGGTCAACAACGCAGGCGTTGGCGCGGTGGGCAACTTCGAGCAAACGCCCCTGGAGGCACATGAACAGGTCATTCAGACCGACCTGATCGGTTACCTGCGCGGCGCCCACGTGGCCCTGCCCTATTTCAAGGCCCAACGCAGCGGCATCCTCATCAACACACTGTCACTGGGAAGCTGGGTTGCCCAGCCCTACGCGGCCGCCTATTCGGCGAGCAAGTTCGGCCTGCGCGGCCTGACCGAGGCGCTGCGCGGAGAACTGACGGAGTTCCCCGACATCCACGTCTGCGACATTTATCCAGCGGTCATGGACACCCCAGGCTTCAGGGATGGCGGCAATTACACTGGCCATGCGCTCACACCACCCGGGCCGATCTACGATGCGGAGCGGGTAGCCAAGGCCATGGTAGCCAGCGCTATCTCCCCACGCGCCAACACCACGGTGGGCGCTGCCGCTCGCCTTGCCCACTTGGCAAGCTACGTCGTCCCGCGCCTGGCGCTGGTTTCAGGGTGGCTCACACGCAAGGCCTTGAGCCGCAGCCCCAACGCAGAGATTTCTTCCGGCAACCTGTTCGAGCCACCGAGTGGCCGACGCAGCGTGGACGGTGGCTGGAAATCCAGCAAAGGCAACATGCCGTTGTGGGTCGTGGCGGCAGCCCTCGGGGTCATCGCCGGGCTGGCCGTCACCCGCTCGCAACGCAGGCGCCGTTAAGCGCACCACCGAGCAACGAGCAGGAACTTTGCTCGCCATTGCGGGCCCCTATTTAAGGTCTATCGGTAAAGGAGATGAATGATGAGTGCACAACTGAACGGTAAACGCGTGGCCTTTCTGGTCACCGACGGCTTCGAGCAGGTGGAACTGACCGGCCCTCGCGACGCATTGGAAAACAGCGGTGCGGTGGTCGACATCCTGGGGGAAAAGGAAGGTACGGTACGTGGCTGGAACCATGACAAGCCCGCCGACGAATTCGCCGTGGACGCGACTTTCGAGGGTGCCCATCTCGATCTTTACGATGCCCTGGTGCTGCCCGGCGGCGTTCAGAACTCAGACACGATTCGCTTGATTCCCGGCGCGCAAAAGCTGGTGAAAAGCCACGACGCAGCAGGCAGACCGCTGGCTGTCATCTGCCACGGTGCCTGGCTGCTGGTATCGAGCGGGTTGGCCAAAGGCAAGCGGATGACCAGCTACAAGACCTTGCAGGATGATATTCGCAACGCCGGCGGCACGTGGGTGGATGAACAGGTAGTGGTGGATGGCAACCTGATCAGCAGCCGCCAGCCGGACGATATCCCCGCCTTCAATGAACAGTTGATCAAAGCGTTGGCAGGCTGAGTTTCGCGTACCTGCGCAGAGTGTGAACAGCAGCGAAACGATTGGGATTGTGCCTGATGGAAGACTGGATCGATTTGTTGGAATGGCCTGCCATGGCTGTCACGGTATTGGCAGCCTGGTGTATAGGCTCGCGCCGTCCCGGCCGGCGTAAAGTGGGATTCTGCTGCTTCATCGCCAGTAACCTGCTGTGGTCGGCCTGGGGCTTGCACGCTCAAGCGTGGGCTTTGATCGTGCTGCAGCTCGTGCTGTGCCTCATGAACCTTAGGGGCTGGCGGAAGAACAAAATTGCGTCAAAGAGGACGCAAGGAGCCCACTCTCGGCCTGCTTGATCAGTTGACAGGGTTTACCCAATGCACATGCCGTCTGCCGGGGGATCGTCTCACTGGCTTGTGCCATGGGGTGTACGGCTTGTACCAGGCAACGCTCGATTAGTAACAACGCTTAGCGCGGTTGCCGCCAGCAAAAATACACCGCTGGCCAGGAAAGTGGCTTGATGGCCGAATCCGTCGTACAGCACCCCGCCCGCAGTTGCGCCCGCCGTGATGGCCAACTGAATCACGGCGACCATCAAGCCACCTCCGGCCTCTGCCTGGTGCGGCAATGCCTTGGCCAACCAGGTGAACCAGCCCACGGGAGCACAGGTGGAGACCAGTCCCCAGATACCGAGCAAGACAGCGACTGGAACGACCCAGCTACCGACCGTGATCACGGCGAAAGCGATGGCAGTCATTATCAACGGTACTCCCAGAAGAACGCGGTTCAGGTGTCGACCAACGAGCGTGCCAACTACCATCGTACCGACCAGCCCTGCGGCGCCGATTATCAGCAGCAGAAGCGAGAGCCTGGGCACGTCCACATGCGTGACCGTTTCCAGGAAGGGCCGCAGATAGGTGAACAGTGTGAACTGCCCCATGAACAGGAATGCAACTGCCGCCATGCCGAGGGCGACCCTGGAGTCTGCCAGCAAACGCAGGGATCCGGTTGCTGACGCCGCGTTGCGCTCGCTTGGCATCGCTGGCAGCGTGAAGGCTTGCCACATCAACGCCAAGGCGGCCAACGGCAGAACGCAAAAGAACGCCCCTCTCCAGCCAATCATGCCGCCCAGGTAGCTTCCGACCGGCGCCGCGATTGCCGTAGCCAACGCGGTACCGCCCTGCATCAGGGCAATAGCCTTGGGAACGAGCGGTTCGGGGGCGATGCGCATCATCACCGCGGTGGACATCGACCAGTAGCCACCGATGGCGACTCCTAGCACGGCGCGCCCCACCATCAATGTCAGGTAGTTCGGGGCGAATGCCACCATCCCCCCGGAAATCAGCATCAGCGCGGTCGTGGCCAACAGGACAGGCTTACGGTCGATCCCCTGGGTCATGGACGCCAGCATCAGGCTAGTGACGACGGCAAAGAAACCCGAGATGGAAATGGCCTGCCCAGCCTGGCCTTCAGTCAGTGACAAATCGGACGCTATCGGAGTGAGCAAGCTCACTGGCAGGAACTCCGAAGCCACCAGGGCGAAGGCACAGAGCGACATCGCCAGGACAGCGCTCCAGACCTGACGGCTTGTATGTTGAAGGTGTATTGCAGGGCTGCTCATAACGGATCTCGGTTTAACAATTTCAAAGACGCAGGTGCCCAGGCCCAGGGCAGAGGCTGGGCCTGGCGATGGCGTCAGTTACTTGAGGTGTTCGCCAAAGAACGACGTCAGCTTGCCGAAGGGAATCAATGCGACGCGGTCATAGAGATCGACGTGGCCAGCGCCCGGTACGATCACCAGTTCCTTGGGTTCGCCGGCAAGGCGATACGCCTCTTCACTGAACTCACGGGAGTGTGCGTCCTCTCCCGCGATGAACAGCATTGGGCGTGGCGAGATCGTCTCGATGTCATTGAACGGGTAGAAGTTCATGAACCGGACATTACTGGTCAGCGTGGGATGCGTCGTCACAAGCGGCGACAACCCTTTGGGCGTGAACTCACCCCGGGGCGTGCGGTAGAAGTCGTAAAACTCGCGTTCGATGGCATTGGAGTGCTCGGTCAGCTTGTCGACCGTGCCACTGGTGTACAGGGTGTCACCGCCGGCAAACTCGACATCCCGCTGAGCTGCTGCTTCAGCTATGGCCTTCTTGCGTTGCTCGACCGTGACCGCGTGCTTGAGGCCGTTGCGATTGGCGGCGCCCATGTCGTACATGCTGACCGTGGCAATGGCTTTCATTCGCGGGTCAATCTTCGCCGCACTGATGGCAAAGCTGCCACTGCCGCAGATGCCCAGCACGCCGATCCGGTTGCGATCAACGAAACCCTGAGCGCCGAGATAGTCGACCGCCGCACTGAAGTCTTCGGCGTAGATGTCCGGGGCTACCAGGTTGCGCGGACGCCCCTCACTTTCACCCCAGAACGATAGATCGATGGCCAGGGTGACGAAGCCCTGCTCTGCCAGCTTCTGGGCATAGAGATTCGCGCTTTGTTCCTTAACCGCCCCCATCGGATGGCCGACGATGATGGCAGGGTAACGGGTATTGGGTTTCAGGTTTTCAGGAACGAACAGGTTGCCAACCGTATTCATCTGAAACTGGTTTTTGAAGGAAACCCGTTCGAGTGATACCTGGTCACTCTTATAGAAATTGTCGGCTCCATGGGACATATCGGCGGCTCCTGCAGTGAGTGAACAGGCCATCAAGGCAAACGCTACGAACAAAGACTTCATGCACTCATTCCTGTCTGCTCGAAATGGAAATGGTGCGAGGGGCAGGCTCTGCTAAGCACCCTGGCCACCTCGCCTATAGCCATCTTCGTCGCACAAACCGCTTCATCAGTAGAGCAAACGGGTAGTTTTATTGCCTAAATCTCCAGCTCGTACCGGCTGGGCATGGACAGATGACGCAACGCGACCGTAATGTTTTCCACAAGATGATCGGAAGCTTCCTATGCCTGCCACCACACAACCGCGCCCCCCTGCGAACCCGCTGGCCACGCTGTGCGAGGTAATAGGCGCACACGCGCCCACAGCTGGCGACTTCACGACACACATCGCAGATCTCAGCGTCTACCGACGTAACGCACCGGCCCCACCGATTACCTGTATCGTCGAGCCGAGTGTCGTGCTGGTGGTACAGGGCGCCAAGGAAATGGTCATCGGTAGCGAGGTCTTCCCCTACGACACGAGCCGCTTTCTAGTCACCTCGCTGAACATCCCCGCTAACTCGGCGGTGACGATGGCCAGCGAGCAAGCCCCTTGCCTCGGCCTGGTATTCAAGCTCGACCTGCGCACACTGGCGGAACTGATCGCACAAGATGGTCGTTTGGCGGTGAGTGGTCAGTCCTTTCACACCAGCGCTGGAGTGGGTGAATTAGGCCCGAAGTTACTGGAGAGCTTCAGCCGCCTGATCGAGCTGCTCGAGGAGCCTGACGCGATACCTGTGCTCTGGCCGCTCATTCAGCGGGAAATCCACTATCGTTTGCTGCTGAGTGACCAGGCCCCCCTCCTGCGCTACATCGCCTCCGTGGGCAGCAAGGGCCACCGGATCGCCAAGGCCATCGACTGGATGAAGCTGAACTACGCCGCGCCGCTGCGGGTGGACGAGCTGGCTTCCCAGGTGCAGATGGGACTCTCGACCTTCCACCAGCATTTTCGTCAGCTGACCGCTATGAGCCCCCTGCAGTACCAGAAGTGGCTGAGGTTGAACGAAGCGAAACGGTTGATGCTAAACGAGCATCTGGATGCCGCCACCGCGGCCTTCAAGGTCGGCTATGAAAGCCCCTCGCAGTTCAGCCGCGAGTACGGGCGCCAGTTCGGCACACCGCCAAAGCGCGATATCGCAGAACTGCGCCTGAGCGCGGAAAGATCAGCTGCCTCCACACCCAGCGTGCCCTGAGCCCAGCGCTCAGGAAACCGTCCACTACGCGATGCAAACAACCGCTCGTAGATCGCACAATAGTTCGATAATCGCACACCATCCGCTTCCCCCCTCTCTACTTGTGCCCGATCTTGCGGCACGCTTAGCACAGTCAGCAAACATTTCCCAAGCGCTGACTGGCCCCCATGTCAAAGGGCGCGCCAGGCAGGCCCACAACCCATACTCCAGGAACAACCAGGAGCTCGCTTTGATCAATAAAACCTATGAGTCCATCGCCAGCGCGGTGGAAGGCATCACCGACGGGTCGACCATCATGGTCGGTGGTTTTGGCACTGCCGGCATGCCGTCCGAGCTGATCGATGCTCTGATCGATACCGGTACCCGCGACCTGACCATCATCAGCAACAACGCCGGCAATGGCGAGATTGGCCTGGCCGCCCTGCTCAAGGCAGGCAGCGTGCGCAAGGTGTTCTGCTCCTTCCCACGCCAGTCCGACTCCTACGTCTTCGACGAACTGTACCGAGCCGGCAAGATCGAGCTGGAAGTGGTGCCGCAAGGCAACCTGGCCGAACGCATCCGCGCAGCGGGCTCGGGTATCGGTGCATTCTTCTCGCCGACCGGCTACGGCACTCTGCTCTCCGAAGGCAAGGAAACCCGCGAGATCGATGGCCGCCAGTACGTGCTGGAAATGCCGCTGCACGCCGACTTCGCGCTGATCAAGGCGTACAAGGGTGACCGCTGGGGCAACCTGATCTACCGCAAGGCCGCGCGTAACTTCGGCCCGATCATGGCCATGGCCGCCAAGACCGCCATCGCTCAGGTCGACCAGATCGTCGAACTCGGCGAACTGGACCCGGAACACATCATCACCCCGGGCATCTTCGTGCAGCGCGTGGTCGCCGTTACCGGCGCTGCTGCTTCTTCGATCGCCAACGCTGTCTGAGGCCTGCCATGACCATTACCACAAAACTTTCCCGCACCCAGATGGCCCAGCGCGTGGCCGCAGACATCCAGGAAGGCGCATACGTGAACCTGGGCATCGGCGCGCCTACGTTGGTGGCCAATTTCCTGGGTGACAAGGAAGTGTTTCTGCACAGCGAAAACGGCTTGCTGGGCATGGGCCCGAGCCCCGCGCCGGGCGAGGAAGACGATGACCTGATCAACGCCGGCAAGCAGCACGTGACCCTGCTCACCGGTGGTGCTTTCTTCCACCACGCCGACTCCTTCTCGATGATGCGTGGCGGCCATCTGGACATCGCCGTACTGGGCGCCTTCCAGGTGTCGGTCAAGGGCGACCTCGCCAACTGGCACACCGGCGCCGAAGGTTCGATCCCGGCCGTAGGCGGCGCGATGGACCTGGCCACCGGCGCGCGCCAGGTGTTCGTGATGATGGACCACCTGACCAAGTCCGGCGAAAGCAAGATCGTGCCTGAGTGCACCTACCCGCTGACCGGCATCGGCTGCGTCAGCCGCATCTATACCGACCTGGCCGTGCTGGAAGTGACGTCCGACGGCCTGAAAGTGGTAGAGATCTGCGCTGACATCGACTTCGACGAGTTGCAAAAGCTCAGTGGTGTGCCGCTGATCAAGTAAGCCACGCAAACTGTCTGCATCCGCCTGGCGGCGAAGGGGCCGAAAATGCCCATGGCCGCCAAAGCGGTTTCCTACTGCGCTATTCCAGCGACCCTTTTCAACCGCTTCAAACCCTTGCCGGGCGTTGGTCTCGTCACGCTTGCTGAGGCCGTCCTCAACCACTGCCACGTCCAGTCACAACTGCTCGGAAATCTCGATCAGGTTGAGATCCGGGTCGCGTACGTACACGGAACGGATAGGGCCTGTCGCACCGGTTCGCTGAATCGGGCCCTCAATAATTGGCCAATGCTGACCCTCAAGGTGCTCGATAACCTCTTCGAGGCTGACACTGGCGATGAAGCACAAATCCAATGCTCCAGGAACAGGCAGATGGGCTTTTGGCTCGAACTCATGCCCCCGTACATGAACATTGATCTTCTGATTGCCGTAGCAGAACGCCAAACGTCCTTGGCCGAAGGTCTCCAGGCGCATGCCCAGCACGCGGATATAGAAGTCTTTACAAGCGTCGACATCGACAGTGGTCAGCACCAGGTGGTCCAGATGGTCAATCACTTCGCGATCTCCGATTCTGTTGGGGGTTTAGAGACGTGCAGGGCGTCCGCCGGCAACTCTTGAAGGCGCCACCCTGTTTTCGTTGCCCCCGGAATGAACGTTTTACCCACTTGACCACTCCATGTACCGCGCCATCATTGCCGGTCGATTCAAAGGCGCGATGAAGGATCCTGCGCGTGTTCCATGGAGAGGAAGATCATGAGTGTCACCCTGAAATGCCTCGAGTGCGATGGGCAAGATCTGGTAAAGCCGGGCAGGCTCCACAGAAAGTCGATTATCACCTGCAGGGAGTGCAATGCCATCGCCCAGTATGGTGACCTGTTGGAAGCAGCGGGTCGACGGTTGCTGGGCGAGCTACAGCAGCAGCTGGCCGGGTTGAAGGCAGGCTGACCACCCTGCTCTCCCGTAACCCGCTCACAAGGCCTACTTGCCAGGATGTACTTCGACCTTGGTAATTTCCAGCGCCTTGGCCTGCTGCAGAATCTCCTTCGGGGAGGCGTGCGCGGCAGGCATCACGAGGCTATTCTCACCATCCCCGTAATGCAGCACGATCAAGTGCAACGCTGCTTCGTGAACGGGGAGCCCGCTCTGCTTGAGCTCGAACGAGTGGTCACGCGGTTCGCCCTTGAAAAGGTACGTCAGGTTGTACGTGTGCATGCTGACCTCAATGATGCTGGATAGGTAAGTATCCTGACCAGAGGGTCAGCATATGGTTCGACTCAGGCCGACATCATTGCGCAGTAGTCACAGCCGAAACCGCTTCATCATCCCGTTCAAGCCAATCGACAAGCTGGCCAACTCCTGGCTCGCCGTGCTGATCTGGCCCGCACCCTCGGAGGTCTGCACCGCAAGATCCCGAATATTCAACAGGTTACGATCGACTTCTCGAGCCACTTGTGCCTGTTCTTCAGTGGCACTGGCCACCACCAGGTTGCGCTCGTGAATCGTTGTCGCACCATCGGTGATCTCATCCAGTGCCTGCCCGGCCAACTCAGCTACCTGCAGGGTATGCCCCACCTGCTGGCTATTGCTGTGCATCGACTCCACCACCCGCGCCGTACCGCTGCGAATGGCATTGATCATTTCCTCGATCTCCAGCGTCGAGCTCTGGGTACGCGCCGCCAGCGCGCGGACTTCATCCGCCACCACAGCAAAGCCGCGGCCCGCTTCACCTGCCCTCGCCGCCTCGATCGCTGCGTTGAGCGCCAGCAGGTTGGTCTGCCCGGCAATTGCACCGATCACATCCAGCACCTTACCCACTTCCTGGGACTGCACCGACAGCGCTTCGATCTGCCGCGACGCCTCATGTACATCGTGGCTCATCTTGCCGATCGAACTGATCGCCTCACCCACCCGCTGACGGCCGCGACGCGCCGCGTCTTCGGACTGACGCGAGATTTCGGAGGTGCTGACGGTGTTGCGCGCCACTTCTTCCACCGCGACGCTCATCTGCGTGACGGCGGTAGCGGCTTGCTGGATCTCGTCGTTCTGGCGGTTGAGGTCGCGGGAGGTTTGCTGGGTAATCGCCGACATCTGCTCGCTGGCCGCGGCCAGCTGATGAGAAGAATCGCCGATCAGCCGCAGGGCATCCTTCAGGCTGGCCTGCATGGCCGCCAGGGCATGCATCAACTGGGTCGCCTCGTCGCGGCCGGTGGCATTTACGGTATGGGATAGATCGCCGTCGGCAATGTTCTGCGCCACTCCAATGGCTTCACGCAGCGGGCTGACGATGCTGCGGGTCAGCAACCAGGCAAGGCCGATGGTCAGCACCAGCACCAGGCCGATCACACTGAAGGTCAGGTACAGGGCACGCTGGTACTCGGCGCGGGCATGCGCGGTGTGCTGTTCTGCGGTGTCGCTGCTGAACTTGACCAGGTTGTCGTACAGCTCACCGATTCGGTTGGAGATGTCCTGCATGGCGCCGCTGAGCATCGCCTGCATCTGCGGTACCTGGTTTTGCTCGGACAACCCCTTGTACTGGTCGAGCAGCACACGGTACTGGTCGATCAACCGCTGCATCTCGGCAAAGGCCGGCTTGCCCGCCGCCGGCACTACCG
This sequence comes from Pseudomonas sp. BNK-15, assembly GCF_047456105.1. Lineage (NCBI taxonomy): Bacteria > Pseudomonadati > Pseudomonadota > Gammaproteobacteria > Pseudomonadales > Pseudomonadaceae > Pseudomonas > Pseudomonas sp. BNK-15. The sequence continues at coordinate 4,749,470 of NZ_CP179898.1, read as the reverse complement.
CACCGTAGCCCTCGACGCCCTTGTCGAGCAGGCCTTTGAGCACCTCCAGGCGCGCCAGGGTAGGCGTCAACTGCGCGGGCTCGCGGGCAATGGCCATGCGCAGGGTGATGATGCGCAGGCCCAGCATGTGGCTGCGGACTTCACCCAGGTAGCGGGTGCCGACGTTGGTCACCTGCTCGGTGTACACCACGGCTTCGCGCATGCTGGAGATCTTGTTGATGGAAAACAGCCCGAGCACCACGACCAGGGCGGCGATCAGGCTGAAACTCAGGTAAGAGCGGGTAGCGATGTTGAGATGGCGCAAGCGCATGAGGACATATCCGGGTGGCAGTGGGATGTACTACCCATTACGTTCGGCATGCAGAGGCCAATGTTGAGTGCTTGAAGGGAGTTAGCGCCCGATAATCGAACATTATTGGTTTTGCGGTGGCAGGCATCGAGCGCCGCACGGACGACGCTCGATCTTCATATCCTATAAAAACATGGAGATACAGTAATATTCTGATGTAATTGCTTAGAAATGCGCCTTGACCAACACACTCACCGCATTCTGATCCGTCGGGAATCCGTGGCTATCCTCGATCCCGTACTTGTCCGACCAATAATCCCACTCCAGCCCCGCATAAAGCCGCTTCGGCGTGTGCCCGAGGGCCTTGCCCACGTCGTACTTGAACTGCGGATTGAAGTGGAAACTCTTGGCCACGTAATCCGACGTGCCCTTGCTGCCAACGTCATTCACATACCACTCCAGGTACCCGTCAAACAGGATGTCCGATCGCCCTAGCGGTAGGGTCATTGCCCAGGTCGGGTTGATCTGCCATTGCCCCGATGCCTTGCCGGTAATCCCGTCAGGCTTGCGGTAATAGGTATTGAGCGAGAAGCGATCGAACCCCGGGATAGTCAAGTCCACGGCAGGCCCCAACAGGTATCTGCGAGTGCGCCCCTCGCCGCGCTCGTAGGTAGCGGCAATCAGTACATCCTTGACGATGCCAAAGCGCAGGTTCTGCCCGCTGACCTTACCCAGCGACAACCGCGGGGAGAACTCACCGTAGTAGCTGTGCCCGTCATTGCCCGACAAGCCGTTGGACCACTTGTTGTCGACGAACAGAAATACATCCCCCCAAGTCCAGCCGCTGGCGTGTTCGAAGGTGACGGTTTGCTGAATGTCGTTGCCGGTGCCGTCGACTTTGTAGTTGTGGCCGTACAGGTAGCTCAGGCTGTTGTCGTACCACATCAGCGGGCCGGCCTGCGCGCCGGAACTGGCCAGGGCACAGAGGGGCAGGAAGCAGTAGCTTAGGCAGGCAAGAGGGTTGAGTTTCATGTGCATCCCTTGGGTCGAGGTCGGTGAGGTTCACCAGCAAGGGATTCAGCGGACAGACCTCTCCTCTGGCCACGTTGCAAACCGTGGCGCCACCCTTGCCGGGTGTGCGGCGTGATGCCGCCAGAGCAATGTCCCATGCCATTTCGGCACTGACCGCTTCTACTCGACTGTGCCCTAGCAGGGGGCGTGCCAACTGATCGAATACAGTCTAGCTCAGTGATTGTGGCCAATTTAATAAATTAGTGAGCACCAAGCCGGCTCAGCATTGCGCACTTTAATGGCGCCGAGCGCTCCTGCCTTGCACCTTCCCGGATCACTGCTCTGCCCTTGCAATACCCGCCCGGCCCTGAACAGCCCGGCTTTGGCGGTTTGCGTACATTGGCACGCTTCTCGCTTCATCTGCCTTCGAGTAGAAGCGGTCAGTGCCAGAAATGGCATGGGGCATTGCTCTTGCGCCTTGAATTGGGCGTACATCCGAGCGGATGATTTGCGCGCGGCCTCACGGCCTTGGGCAAGTAGAGAAATGTCGGCCGTGGCTGCTGCATGCTGTGTGCACCCTCCTCTTGCTGCGTTCTCTCTCCGCTCGGTTTTCGCTGGCGTGTTCCCCAACACCTGGCGCATTTCGAATCGAGGTGGAGAACAATCATGAAAAACCGCTTTGCTTTGACTTACCCGCTTCGCTCGCTGCTTGGCGCAGCAGTGTTCAGCTGCGCCTCCCTGGCCATGGCCAACGACAAGGTCGTGTTGCTCACCTCCTGGTACGCCCAGGCAGAACAGGGCGGCTTTTACCAAGCTGTGGCCGATGGCTTGTATGAGAAAGAAGGCCTGGATGTGTCCATCCGCATGGGCGGCCCGCAGGTCAATGGCATGCAGTTGCTGGTCAGCAAGCAAGCCGACTTCATCGTCAACTACGACCTGCAGATCCTCAAGAGCGTGGAGCAAGGGCTGCCGGTGGTCGCGGTGGCTGCGCCCTTCCAGGGCGACCCGCAGGGCTTGATGACGCACGCCGATGTCAACGGCCTGGACGGCCTGCAAAACAAGCAGGTGCTGGTGTCCACGTCCGGCCAGCAAACCTGGTGGCCCTGGCTCAAAGGCAAGTACCAGCTTCAGGACAGCCAGGCACGGCCTTACACCTTCAACCTGCAGCCCTTCCTCGCCGGCGCCGACACCACCCAGCAAGCCTACGCCAGTTCGGAACTGTTCCAGGCCATCAAGGCAGGCCAGAAACCCAACTTCTTCCTGTTCGCCGATGCAGGTTACCCGCCCTACGGCTCCACCGTGGTCACCCGCCAGGACGTCATCGACCAGCATCCCGAGCGCGTCGCCGGGTTTGTCCGCGCCTCGCTCGAGGGCTGGAAACGCTACCTGGACAACCCCGCAGCGGGCAATGCGCTGATCAAGCGCGACAACCCCAACATGAGCGATGAGCTGCTGGCTTGGGGCGTCTCGACGCTCAAGCAATACCAACTGGTCACAGGGGGCGACGCTGCCAGCCACGGCATCGGCACGATGAACGACGCCCGCTGGCAGGCCACCCGCGACTTCATGGTCCAGGCCGGCCTGCTCGGCGCCGCCGCCCCTTGGCAAAAGGCCTATACCACCCGCTTCGTGCAAGGCCTGAACGTGCAGCCCGACACCGTCCAGGCCGCCAGCCGCTGAGCCTTACAACAACACTTAATACCGTGAGGAAACTGGATCATGCTGGTCACCAAACAACCTGTATTGCGACGCTTCTGGTACGCCCTGCTGCCCATGACAGCCCTGGACGACGGGCCAAAACCCTTCACCTTGCTCGGTGAAGCCCTGGTCCTCTGGAAGCGCCCCGATGGCACCCCGGTAGCGATGCGCGACCGTTGCTGCCACCGCACCGCCAAATTGTCCAAGGGCTTTGTCAGCGAAGACGGCAATATCGCCTGCGGCTACCACGGCTGGGAATACGACTGCAGCGGCACTTGCGTGAAGATCCCGCAGAACCCGACTGGGGCGATCCCGCCGGGCGCGGCCGTCAAGGCCTACCATTGCCAGGAAAAGTATGGCTATGCCTGGGTCGCGCTGGACGATCCGCTGCAGCCGATCCCCGACTTCCCGGAAGACGGCGCCCCCGGCTACCGGCGCATCTTCCAGTTCTACGAAGAGTGGAAAACCAGCCCGCTGCGGGTGATGGAAAACTCTTTCGACAACTCGCATTTCTCCTTCGTGCACAAGGCCAACTTCGGCCTGTTCGACCAGCCGCAACCGGCCAGCTATGAGTTTCGCGAAACCGATTACGGCTTTGAAGCCGAAACCCGCGTGCCTATCCGCAACCCTGAAGAAAGCTTCGCCATTACCGGCACCCGTGCGCCGATCACCGAGCGTCACCTGGTCAATCGCTACTACCTGCCGTTCTCCCGACGCTTTGGCTGCATGTACCCGGACAGCGGCATCCACCACATCATCTACAACTGCGCCACACCGATCGATGACGGCCGGTTGATGCTGGTGCAGTGGCTCTATCGCAACGACAGCGAGGCTGACTGCCCGACCCAGGCGCTGATCGACTGGGACGCGGCGATCACCGCCGAAGACCGTGACATCCTCGAGGCCACCGACCCGGACGCCTGCGTCGATACCCGGCGGCGTGTCGAGCTGCACATGCCCTCGGACAAGCCAGGCCTGGTGATCCGCCGGCAACTGCTGGGCCTGCTCGAAGCCCATGGCGAAAGCGAAGTGTTCGCCAGCCACTGACCGCCTGTTCGGCGCCCCGGTGTACCGGGGCATACACAACCGCTCATGACCTTTGGGGAGAGCGCCATGTTGATGCAGACCCTGTCCGAAACCTGCGCCCAGCTGCAGGCACCACCCAACGCCGACGCCTTGGGTAGCGACACGCCACTGTTCGCCAACCAGGTCGAGAAGACCTACAGCAACGGCACCGTCGCCTTGCACCGCGTCAAGCTGGCGATCCAGCGCGGCGAGTTCGTGTCGTTGCTGGGCCCCTCCGGCTGCGGCAAAAGCACCTTGTTGAAAATGTTCGCCGGCCTCGAACAACCCTCGGCCGGCCATGTGCGCTGGTGGGGCAAGGATGCCCCAGGCAGCGATCCACAGGCCAGCGGTGCTGGCCGCAGCCTGGCGATGGTGTTCCAGGAGGCGACCTTGATGCCCTGGGCCAGGGTGCAGGACAACGTGCGCCTGCCGCTGGACCTGGCGGGCACGCCCAAAGCCCACAGCCAGCCCAAGGTACAGGCTGCGCTGGAACTGGTAGGCCTGGGCGCGTTCGGCCGGGCCTACCCGCGCGAGTTGTCTGGCGGCATGCAGATGCGCGCATCGATCGCCCGGGCGCTGGCCACCGAACCTAACCTGCTGCTGATGGACGAGCCGTTCGGCGCCCTGGACGAGTTCACCCGCAACAAGCTCGACAGCGACCTGCGCCAGCTCTGGGCCCAACGCGACCTGACCGTGGTGTTCGTCACCCACAGCATCTTCGAGGCGGTGTATCTGTCGTCGCGGGTGGTGGTGATGGGCGCGCGGCCCGGGCGGGTGATCGCCGATGTGCCCATCGACGGCCCGCTGGAGCGGGACGAGGCCTACCGCACCTCCCCGGCCTTCATCGCGCAGTGCGCCCACCTGTCCCGGCTGCTGGCCCAGGCCAACGGCGAACCTGCTTGAGCGCCCAACTTCAGAGCACAACCTGAGAGCCCTGACATGAGTCGACCTTCTACCCCCTGGCTACACAACCCCACGGTACTGCGCATCGCTTCGCCGCTGCTGGTCGGCGCGGTGCTGCTGGGCCTCTGGCAGCTGGCCTGCATCGCCTGGCAAGTACCGGTCTACCTGGTGCCGTCACCCGCCGACATTGGCCGCACGCTGATCAGCGACGGCCCCATGTTGCTCGGTGCACTGTGGATGACCCTGAAGATCACCTTCCTCTCGTTCGCCCTCGCAGTCGTCATCGGCACACTGGCCGCATTCGTGTTCGTGCAGAGCCGGCTGGTGGAAGCCAGCCTGTTCCCCTACGCGATACTGCTGCAGGTGACGCCCGTGGTGGCGATCGCACCGCTGATCATCATCTGGTGCAGCGACACCACCCTGGCGCTGGTGATCTGCGCCACCCTGGTCGCGGTATTTCCGATCATCGCCAACACCGTGCTGGGCCTGCGCAGCGTCAACCCGGGGCTGCTCAACCTGTTCCGCCTCAATCGCGCAAGCCGCTGGCAGGTACTGCTGCGCCTGCGTATTCCCAGTGCCTTGCCGTGCTTCTTCGCCGGCCTGCGGATCGCCAGTGGCCTGGCCTTGATCGGCGCCGTGGTGGCCGAGTTCGTGGCCGGCACCGGGGGCACCGGCGCCGGGCTGGCGTACCAGATCCTGCAAGCGGGCTTTCAGCTCAACATTCCGCGGCTGTTCGCCGCCCTGGTGCTGATCGCCCTGACCGGCGTCGCATTGTTCAGCCTGATGGCCCTGCTGGCACGTTTGAGCCTGCGCCACTGGCACGAAAGTGAACTGGGTTAAGCCCTTGGAGCCCCCTATGAAGCATTCCGACAGCTGGCTGATCCGCAATGCCAGTGCCATCCTCACCGGCCTGCGCGGGCCAGCCGCCCGCCACGCCGGGCCGGACATCCGTATCAGCCAAGGGCGCATCGCTGCCCTCGGTGCCCTGCAACCGCTGGCGGGTGAGCAGGTGCTCGACGCCACCGACTGCGTGGTCTACCCAGGTTGGGTGAATACTCACCACCACCTGTTCCAGTCGCTGCTCAAGGGGATCCCGGCGGGCATCGATCAAAGCCTTGGAGCGTGGTTGGGCGCGGTACCCTATCGCTACCGTGGCCTGTTCGATGAGCACAGTTTCCGCCTGGCCGCGCGTATCGGCCTGGTAGAGCTTGCCCGCTCCGGCTGCAGCACGGTCGCCGACCACCATTACCTGTACCTGCCAGGCATGGCCTTCGACAGTGCGCAGATTCTGTTCGAGGAGGCAGAACGGCTGGGCCTGCGCTTCGTGCTCTGCCGGGGCGGCGCAACCCAGGTGCGCCAGGCCGAAGGCGCCGCCAGTGCCGGCCCAGAAACCCTCGAACAATACCTTGATGACGTCGGGCGGCTGGTGCGCAGTTACCACGACCCCGCCCCCGACGCCTGGCGCCGGGTGGTGATGGCGCCCACCAGCCCGCCTTACTCGATGCCGCCAGAGCACCTGCGCGAAACCGCCCGCGCCGCACGCAAGCTGGGCATCCGCCTGCACAGCCACCTGAGCGAAACGGTGGAGTACCAGAACGAAATCCAGCGCCGCTACAACCTGTCACCTGTGGCGTTCTGCGCGGAGCACGAGTGGCTCGGCGCAGACGTGTGGTTCGCCCATCTGGTCAAGCTCAGCCCCGAGGAAATCCGGCTACTGGGCGCCACCGGCACCGGCATTGCCCACTGCCCGCAGAGCAACGGGCGCTTGGGCAGCGGCATTGCCGATATCCTGGCCATGGAAGCGGCAGGCATGCCGATCTCGATCGGTGTGGACGGCGCAGCCTCCAACGAAGCCTGCGACATGATCAGCGAAACCCACGCCGCCTGGCTGATGCAACGGGCCAAGGCCGGCGAGCGGGCTTTGCCCGACTATGCAGGCGGCGAACTGGAAGGCGGCGCCCATGCCGCCAGCGTGGAAGACGTGGTGCGTTGGGGAACCGCCGGTGGCGCGCAGGTGCTGGGGCTGAACGCGCTTGGCACGCTGGAGGTTGGCATGGCAGCGGACCTGGCAGTTTACCGCCTGGACCAGCCCCGCTACTTCGGCTTGCACGACCCGGGAATTGCGCCAGTGGTGGGCGGTGGCCGGCCGACCTTGCGCGCCTTGTTGGTAGGTGGGCGCCTGAGCGTGGACAACGACACGATCCCTGGCCTGGACCTCGCCGAACTGGGTAGCCAGGCCCGTGAAGCCGTGCTGCGCCTGCAGCGGGCTGCGGGGGTGCGCGCATGAGTTGGACCTCCTTGCAAGTACGCGCCTTGCGCCTGGAAGCTGACGACGTACTGGGTGTCGAACTTGGCACACCGGGCGGCGCACCGCTGCCGCTGAGCTGGGCGGCCGGCGCCCATGTCGACCTGCGCCTGGGCAACGGCCTGGTCCGCCAATACTCCGTGGTCAGCCTGCCCGAAGAGGGCCATCTGTACCTGGGCATCAAACGTGAGCCTGCTTCTCGCGGCGGTTCACAGTGGCTGCACGAGCACCTGCGCCTGGGCGCACGGATCGAGGTCGGCACCCCGCGCAACCTGTTTGCCCTGCAACCGGGGGCGGGCCCAGTGACATTGCTGGCGGCCGGGATCGGCATCACGCCCCTGCTGCCGATGTACCGCCAATGCCTGGCGCAAGGGCGGGCGGTGCGCCTGCTGTATTTCACCAAGGACGCGCGACAGCTGCCGCTGATCCAGCGCCAGAACCTGCCGATCGAAGTGTTCAGCGGCTTGCGCGCCGCGCAGGTCAAGCAAGCCTTGAGCGGGCTTTTGCCCGTTTGGCAGCCCCAAGCCAGCCTGTATTGCTGTGGGCCCGCAGGGTTCATGGACAGTGTGGAGCAGGCCGCTTTCGCCCATGGCTGGCCAGCGTCGGCCTTGTACCGCGAGCACTTCAAGCCTGCCGAACCTGCAGCCCAGGCCGACTCCAGCTGCACACTGGTGTTGCAGCGCAGCGGGCGTGAGGTCCAGGTGCAAGCCGGCGAAAGCCTGCTGCAGGCCGCTGCGCGGGTCGGGGTGGACCTGCCCATCTCGTGCGGCATGGGCATTTGCGGTGCGTGCATGTGCCGGGTTATCGAGGGCGAGCCAGAGCACCGTGACGAGTGTCTGACTGAAGTTCAACGCAGCAGCGGCGAATGGATCACGCCGTGCGTCTCGGCGTCGCGCAGTGCGCGCCTGGTGCTGGACGCCTGAAAGCAGGCACGCTCTAAGGGCATCGAAGCACGCCTTGAATCGCTGAAACCACCTGCAGCGTAGCGTCTTCGATCGTCCCTTCATTGCGGCACAACAGCCAGCCGTTCTCTGCGACGGCTCGCTCGAAGGCCTGGGTACAGGCCACATGCTCTTCGAACCTGTGCATCACCGTGCTGCTCAACCCGCGCGTGCGTGCCGTCGCCCTCGCCCATGAAATATCCGGGGCGGTGACGACCCCCACACTCAGGTCGGGTACACGCACATTACTGGCGATGTTGAGGCGCAGGATCTCAGGGAACGGGATCAGCCGGCGAAACGCGGCTTCCGACGGGTACCAGCGGTCGATCAGGATGATGCTGCCCGGCGGTTGTCTGGGCAGCACCTGCTGGGATATCCAGGCACGGCTCTGGGCAAAGCGCTCACAAACCGCCAGCTCAAGGTCCGGGCTGGGGCTTCTGACGAACTGGTTGACCAGGGCCATGGTTTGCGCCCTGAAGGGATCGCTCTTGCGCTCACAGATACGGATGACTTTCAGGCCGTCAGCCCGTAGTGCTTGGGTGACGGCCTCCAACAGTGTGGTTTTGCCGGTGCCCTTGGGGCCGTCCATGGAAATGAACAGCGAGCGGCTCATGCTTCGCACAACGCGTGACAAGCAGCGCTTGCAGGGGGCATATCGTGCAACGGCATCTTGATTCCTTCACGTAAGACAGTGATGAACATTCTATAGCGTGGTGACGTCCGCATCAGTCAATAAAACCGCCCCTTTGCAACACCACTGAAGGTTGCGCGAATCCGACTATGCTGGAAGCAATTCGCACGCGGGCGCCGGGAGTGGAGCATGGGGATCAAGCGTTGTTCAGGATGGTCGGCTTGGCTGATTCTGGGGTTGCACATGATAGTCTCTCCCCTCCTCCATGCGGATAGCGCTCAGCCCGCCACAGGCGTCGAGGGCGTCATCGCCGAACCAGCCGCACTCACGGTCATCAACCGCACTGTGTTCGTCTTTCGGTCTACCTTGCTGGGTGAAACTCCCAAGGCACGCGCCCAGCGCGCAAAGAGCCTGATCGAAGAAACCCTGCAGGAGAACGACGATCTCAAGGTCAGGACCGACCCTATCCTGAACAGCTATCTGGTGCTGCTGGGCGGCCGTCGGGCATTCATCGTTACTCCGCTCGATGCCGCTGCCGACGACATCACGCCAAGGGAGGCTGCCGAACGTGCTGCCGAGAACCTGCGCCTGGTGGTCGAGGAAACGCGCCAGGCACGCAGCCTCAGGTTTCTGTTGACGGCCCTTGGCTACTCGGCGGCCGCCACCCTGGTGTTTTTCCTGTTGCTCAAGGCCGCAGGGCTCAGCCGCCGCAAGCTTCTGGGGCTGTTGCCCAAGCTGATGGGCAAGCACTCCGAACGCCTCAAGGTCGGCCATACCCAGCTGTTCGACATGCAGAATCTCTACTACCTGATCGACCGCTCACTGTGGCTGTTGTACTGGTTGGTCGTGCTGTTGCTCTGCTACCAGTGGCTGGGTTTCGTGCTGTCGCAGTTCCCGTACACCCGTTCCTGGGGCGAAAGCCTCAATGTCCATTTGATGGAGCTGTTCAATTATCTGGTCAGCGGCATTCTGCGCGCCATGCCGGGCCTTGCCGTGGCCGTCTCGATCTTCTTCATCGCCCGCGGCATCAGCGCCTTCTCCAAGCGCGTACTACGGCGCATGGCCCGCCCGGGTACCTTGTCGTGGCTCACAGCCGAAACTCTACAACCCACCATGCGCCTGACCTCGCTGGCCATCTGGCTGTTCGCGCTGGTGATGGCCTACCCGTATTTGCCCGGCTCGGGCACCGATGCCTTCAAAGGGCTGTCTGTGTTGATCGGTTTGATGATTTCACTGGGTGCAACCAGCGTCATCGGCCAGGGTGCAGCCGGTTTGATCCTTACCTACACCCGTACGCTTCGGGTCGGCGAGTTCGTCCGGGTGGGCGAATACGAAGGGACAGTGACCGAAGTGGGGATGTTCACCACAACGATCAGAACCGGGCTTGGTGAGGTCCTGACGCTGCCCAATTCCATGATTACTGGGGCGGTGACCAAGAACTACTCACGTATCGTGCAAGGGCAAGGTTATGTGGTGGACACGGTTGTCACCATCGGCTACGACACGCCTTGGCGCCAAGTAGAAGCCATGCTGCTGGAAGCCGCACGGCGCACCGAAGGCGTACTACAGGAGCCCAAACCACAGGTGTTCCAGACGGCCCTGTCGGATTTTTACCCCGAGTACCGCCTGGTCGCGCAGGCCATTCCCTCTGAACCCCGGCCACGCGCCCTGTTGCTGAGCCTGTTGCACGCCAACATCCAGGACGTGTTCAACGAATATGGCGTGCAGATCATGTCGCCGCATTACCTGGGCGACCCGGAACAGGCCAAATGGGTACCCAAAGAGCAGTGGCATACCGCCCCGGCCAATCCCCAAATCCCTGGGCAAGGCCCGGTCAGCTGACCGTCAGCGCAATGATTACCGGCCCGCAGACCGCGAGCAACACATTGGAAATGGCATAGCACACAGTAAACCCGATGACGGGTGTGTTGCTGCCAGACTGCTCAAGGATCTTGTTCATCGACGCCGCTTCGGTTTGCGCCCCGGCCAAGGCCCCAAACAGGATCAGCGGGTGCAAACGAAGCACGTAATAACCGAAGTACAAGGTCACCAGGGGCGGGATCAAGGTTACTGCCGCGCCCGAAACCAGCAACGCAAGGCCTTGCGTTTCGATCGCGGCCAGTGCGGCCGGGCCGGCCAGCAACCCTACCACAGCGCCAAACGCGGTAAGGCCGAACTCCGAAAATGCCCATTGCGCCGCCGGCGGTAACGCACCGAAGTCAGGGTGGCGCGAGTTGTACCAGCCGATCAGCAGGCCAACCAGCAATACCCCGCCACCCACACCGAGTTCGACAGGGATGATACCGATGTGCGTGGACAGCATGCCGAGCAATGACCCCACGACCAGACCAAGCGCATGAATGGCGATATCGCTCTTGTAAAGGTTCTGGCGCACCCGGCCTACCTGCCCCGCCAGGGCCTCGACACTGCTCGTGCGCCCGGTCAGGGTAATCACATCGCCACGGCGCAGCACCGTCTCGGGCAACAGCGGCAGCTCCAGGCCCTGGCGCGTGATGTCTACGATGTAACAGCCCATTCGCGTGGCGCCGACCAGTTCTTGCTTGATCTGGCGGAGGGTTTTGCCGGCAAAGGTGCGCGAAGTGAGCACAATCTGCGCCGTACGGGTAGCGAAGGACATCGATAGCGGGTCATCCACCTCCGGGCCTATCCACTGACTGAGCGCTGGCACGGCCTCCCGCAATGCGTAAACGCCCAGCACATCGCCACGCTGCAGGCGCACGTGTGCTTCGCGCTCAAGCACCCGACCGTCGCGCACCACCCGCTCGACACTGAGGTTGCGGTGCAAGGCCTCGATATCGGCAATGCTCATGCCCTCCGCCTCAGTCACCGCCAGTTTGTGGGCCCGCACCACGATCCGCGTGTAGGGCACGCCCAAAGCAGCGTCCTCCTGTTCGATACCCAGCGAGCGCTCAAGCTCACGGGCAGAGGCGGCAAGGTCTACGCGAAGCAGGCGCGGTGCGATGCTGCCCACGAATACCACCAACCCAATCGTGCCGAATACATAGGTGATGGCATACGCCACCGCCATGTGGCTGTTCAGTTGTGCCTTGGCGGCTTCGTCGAGCGCGAGCTGGGCAATGGCGCTGCTGGCCGTGCCCATGATCGCCGTGTCGGTCAGCGCGCCAGCGCCAAGCCCGGCAGTAAAGCCGGCATCGAAACCATAAAGACTGTGCGCAGCAAGGATGGTGGCCAACGCCGTGCCGCACAACACCACAGACAGCAGCACCAGCTTCAAGGTGCCGCGGTTGAGGCTGCCGAAGAATTCCGGGCCGCTCTTGAAACCCACCGCGTAGATGAACAACGCAAAGAATACCGATTTGAGCTCATGCGGAACGTCCAGTCCGATCTGCCCAATGGCCAGGCCCATGAGCAAAGCGCCGGCCACCGAGCCCAGGTGGAAGCTGCCAAGGCGTATCCGGCCTATCAGCACACCCAGTGCAATGGCCAGGAACACGGCAATTTCCGGGTTTGCACGCAAGGCGTGAAGTATGAATTCGATCATTGCCGCACCTCCCTGGAAGCGCAAAGGCCTGCACTCCAACACCCATTGACGGCGTCCAAGTACAGGCCTGGGTACACTGCAAACAGCGGGCTATTTGGCCTTGGCTTTCATCTGCAGATAGTACTGATGGACGTCGGATGCCCAGCTGTCCAGCACTTTCTTGGCATCCGAGGCCTGCATGACCTGGCTGCTGTTGTCCAGTTGCTGCCCAGCCCCCTTGCGCACCCCTTGGGCGATGACCTTGTTGGTCTGGGCGTCAATGAAAGCCACCTCCGTGGCAATGGTCGTGTCCTGGTCGCGAATACCGGTAGCGGCGCTGACCCCCGCCGCCACAAGGGCGATCGGAATCACTTCGTAGGGCCGCAACCCCTTGGTCTTGCTGCTTACCCCGGTAATGGCCGGGCGCACGATAATGGTGCCGGCACCCGGTGAAGTGGCCAGCGGCAATGATTTGCCCAGTTCACGTTTGAGCGCCGTGTCGTAGTAACTGGTGATGCCTTGCAGCGTGCTCTGGGGGATTTTCTCGGTTGGTTGCGGCTTGGGATACAGCTGGCTGGGCTCGACATAGAAGGCGGTGTACTTGTTGATATCAAGCTGAGGATCGACCCAGCGCATCACCGGCGCGCCTGAAGGTGATTCCGCTTCTTTCAAGCGACTGTAGTCTTTTAGAAAACCTGAATATTCATCCGGCTGGGTCAACTTGCTGGAGCACCCCACAAGCGTAAGCGAAGCGACACACAGCGTACTTGCCAAAAACGCTAATCTCATTCCCGAAACTCCTGTATGGCCGCACGTGCGCAAGCCGTGACAGACATGAAAATGTAACGTGGCAGTGGCCACTTCCTACCACTGATGCAGTGCAATCAAGCAAGGGTAGTTATAGACCCGGCGCAATGAACTGGCCGACAGATTTACAGATTGTTAGCTGAACATTTGCCTAATACAGGAGCGCTTCTATATTCACAAAGGCCTGATTTCAAGTTGACCAGAGCGTCTTGATGCCCCCACCCGAGCAATTGATCATCTGCGAGCACTGCGATTGTGTGTATGAGAAAGCCTTGCTCGCCAAGCATCAGAAGACCTTGTGTTCGCGCTGTGGCGGTGTGCTGCAGCGGCACAACGGCCTGACGGTGGAGCAACGCCTGGCGCTCACGCTCACGGCCGCAGTGCTGTGGCTGTTCGCCAACTTCTACCCAGTGATGAGCATCAGCCTGAAAGGGCTGAAGAACAGCGCCACGTTGTGGGATTCGGTATTGGCACTGAGCCAGGGGCCGATCACGTTCATGGCAATGGTCGCGGCCATCTCGATCATCATCGCCCCGGCTTTCCAAGTGCTTTTGCTTATCTGGGTCCTGGGTTACGCCCTCACCGCCCGCCGTTCACCGGCCTTCAAGCTGTGCATGCGCTGGCTGGAAACGCTGCGCCCCTGGAGCATGCTGGAAGTTTGCCTGCTCGGCGCGATGGTGGCCGTGTTCAAGCTCGCCGGCATGCTCGATGTGCTGCCGGGTATCGGCCTGCTTGCACTGGCCGCACTGAGCCTGCTGATGATCCGCATTGCCGGGCGTGACATTCGCGACCTGTGGGACATGCCATGAACCGGCCGCCAACCGCTACCGAGCTCAACCTGTGCCTGTGTCACAGCTGCGGGCTGGCCTGCGACATGCGCGACGAACCGCATCAGTGCCCACGCTGCGAAGCCCCGTTGCATCGGCGCAAGACCAACTCCCTGGGCCGTACCTGGGCCTACCTGTTTGCTGCGCTGGCCTTCTACATACCGGCCAACGTGCTGCCGGTGATGAACACCACGATGCTCGGCAGCGGTGCCGACAGCACCATCATGAGCGGCGTGATCGAGTTCTGGGAGCACGGCGCCTGGGATATCGCGCTGATCATTTTCATTGCCAGCATCGCCGTGCCAGGGGTGAAGTTCATGGCATTGACGATGTTGTTGATCACGGTCCAGCGTGGCAGCACCTGGGCGCAACAGCAGCGCTCGAAGCTCTACCGGTTCGTTGAACTGATCGGCTATTGGTCGATGCTCGATGTGCTGGTGGTTGCACTGGTTGCGGCGCTGGTGAAGTTCCAGGCGCTTGGTGACATCGAGCCGCGCCCCGGCATTCTGTTCTTTGGCCTGGTGGTGGTGTTCACCATGCTTTCTGCGATGAGTTTCGACCCCCGCCTGATCTGGGATACGCCACCTGACAAGGAGCTCATGGATGAATCCATCCAGCAATGACAGCCCAGCAGTGCCGGGCAAGGCACCTGTTAAAACCCGTCGGTTCAGCTTCTCACTGGTGTGGATCGTGCCGATCGTGGCGGTACTTGTCGGCCTCTCGCTGGTGGTGCACAACCTTATGCAGGAAGGCCCGACCATCACCCTCACCTTCAAGACCGGTGCCGGGCTTGCAGCCAACAAAACCGAAGTGCGCTATCGCAACGTCGTGATCGGCCATGTTACCGAGGTGGCGCTCAGTAACGACCAGAAGAACGTCAACGCCACCGTCAAACTCGACAAGCAGGCCGAAGGCTTCACCCGTGAAGACTCGAAGTTCTGGGTGGTCCGGCCGCGCATCGGTGCCGGTGGTGTGTCGGGCATAGACACCCTGCTCTCGGGCGATTACATCGGTGCCGACATTGGCCAGTCGAACACGCGCGTCAAACATTTCACCGGGCTTGAAAACCCACCCGCCATCACCTACGGCGAGCCCGGCAAGCATTTCACCCTGCACACCCAGGACCTGGGCTCGCTGGACATCGGCTCCCCTGTGTATTTCCGCAAGATCCCGGTCGGCCAGGTGGTCGCCTACGCCCTGGACAAGGAAGGCAGAGGGGTTGACGTAGAGGTCTTCATCCACGCACCCAACGATGCCTTCGTGACCGCCAATACCCGCTTCTGGAACGCCAGTGGGATTGACGTAGAGGTCGGCGCCAACGGCTTCGCACTCAAGACCGAATCGCTGTCTTCCATTCTGGTCGGCGGCATCGCCTTCCGTGCACCGGACTTCAACCCCAACGACACCGTCGCCAGCGAAGACCAGCGCTTCGAGCTGTTCGCCGACCAAACCAGCGCGCTGGCACCGCCTGCTGGCAAGGCGCAGTACCTGGCACTGCGTTTCGACCAGGCGATGCGCGGCCTTAAAGTGGGGGCACCGGTAGAGTTTCTGGGCATAGAGATTGGCCGCGTCGTATCGGTGAACCTAGACTTCGATGCGAAGCAGCGCAGCTTCCCGGTCAATGTCGGCATCGTGATCTACCCCCAGCGCCTGGGCCGGGCGCACGAGAAGATGCTTAAGGCCCTGCAGCACGATCCCAATGACGAAGCGTCCGCCGCCAAACTGATGGGGACGTTCATCGACAACGGCCTGCGAGCCCAGGCACGCAGTGGCAACCTGCTAACGGGCCAGCTGTACATTGCCCTGGACTTCTTCCCCAAAGCGGAGAAAGTGGCCTTCGACCCGACTGCGCGACCTGTGATGATCCCTACCGTTCCAGGCAGCCTGGAGCTGCTGCAGGAGCAGTTGCAGACCATGGTCGACAAGGTCAACCGGCTGCCACTGGAACGTATCGCCAGCAACCTGGACGCCAACCTGGTCGAGCTGCGCAAGAGCCTGACACAGTTCAATGGCAAGACATTGCCGGGGGTACAGAGCACCTTGGCCGAAGTCAGCACTACCCTCAAATCGGCCAACTCGACCCTGGCCGAAGATTCGCCGCAACGGGAGCAACTGACGCAAACCCTCGACGAGCTCGGCCGTATGTCGCGCTCGCTGCGCGAACTCGCCGACTACCTAGGCCGCAACCCCGAGTCGCTGATCCGTGGCCGCCCGGACAACGCCGCGCCAATGGACCTGCAAGGGCCGCCACGCAAATGACCACAGGAGTGTTGAGCATGACCCCGTTGCCAAGGATTACCCTGCTGGTCGCGCTGATGGCGCTGGGCGCCTGCCGCAGTGACCCTATCCAGTTCCACACCCTCACGCCGGCACAGCCGGCACCCTCCTCTCACACGGCCCCAGACGAGATCCTCATCGAAGGTGTCAGCGTACCGCCGCAGGTTGACCGGCCCCAACTGGTCATCCGTCAAGGCGACAGCAGCCTGGCCATCCTGGAAACCCAATGGTGGGGCGCCACCCTGGTGGATGAGTTGCGCAGCGCCCTGGTCGACCAGCTGAGCACTGTGCGCGCCGCACACAAGCTGTCCTTGCGCGTGGATGTACAGCGCTTCGATTCGGTGCCTGGGCAGTATGCGCTGCTGGACGCCCGGTGGCGCCTGCGGGCCCGGGAGGCCAATATTCAGCTGACCTGTCGCAGCACCCTGCAAACCGCATCTGGCGGCAGCATCGATGAGGTGGTGATCGCCCAGCAGGCCAACGTGAAGCGCTTGGTGGCCATGATCAGCCAGGCGGCCATGTCGCCAAACGCTGGCTGCCCCGCCTCACGCTGATAGCCATTGAGGCACCGGCGGTGCGTTAACGCTCACCGCCGGTGAACCAGCGCATGTAGGGGTTCTGCGCGGTCATCGGCGCCAATGCCCGCGCCTCACGCATCCAGGCCTGGCGGTTACCGTTGTAGGCCAGCAATGACAAACCATAGAACCGCCGAAGCAGCTGCCACTCATCTTCCACCGCACCCTGCTGGGCGCGGCCGGCATTTTCCAGCGGCGGCGGTACGCGCAGTGCAAGCAACGCCGGGAGCACCCGCGTGATCTCCCGCGGACGGACCCACGGTGCATATTCGATGCGCGGCCGGTCATCGGTAACCGGCTGGGCATCACCCGCGTAGCGTTCCAGGCCCTCTCGGTTGGTCACCCAGGTGGCCAGCAACGCATCGACCGAGCCCACGCCGACCTGCGCCAGTGCAGCGGCAACCTCAGGCTGTTCGAAACGCTGGCGGATGCGCGGCACATCCAGTGCCATCGGCGATGCCGAGCCAATCAGCAGCATTTCGTGAAACTCGGTGGTCCACAACGACGCATGGGGGAAAACATCAAGGAAACTGCGCACCAGCGAGCGGCTATCCTCGTCGTTCTGGGTAGGCAACGGCAACCATTGGGCAACCAGGCCGTACTGCTCCAGGCGCGATGCCGCCAACTGATAAAAATCACGCGAGTACAGGTTCACCACCCCGGCTGCGGACGGCGGTGGCGGCTCCAGGGTGATCAGGTCGTAGCGCTGTGCGCTGCGCAGCAGTTCGCGGCGCCCATCGCGCAGGCGGATGTCCAGGCGCGGGTCGTTGACCGCATCGTAATTGCCGGAAAACAACGGCGCCGCTGCCAGCACCTGCGGCAACAGTTCGGCCACCACCGGGTGCTCCAGGCCGGGGTAGCGCAACATTGCCCCGGCAGTGATGCCAGTGCCAAAACCGATCACCAGCGCCGAGCGGGGTTCGCCGCGGTGTATCAGCAGCGGCAGCAATGCCTGCAGGCGCATGTAGCGCAGTGAAGGCATGGCATCACCGGTATTGGATACCCCCTGGATGTACAAACGGTTGAAGGCCTGGCCCTGGCGCTGCTGGTTGACCACCGCCACCGTGCCTCCCCGGCCCTCTTCGTAGAACACCAACTCGCCACTGCGGGCTCCGGGCAACAGGTGCGCCAAACGCTGGGGCGGGGTCAGCACGCCAGTGAGCACGGTTGCTGCACCGACCACCAGCACCGCTACCCGCATTCCCTTGCCCACGGCCTGGCCACGCCACACCGCCACCATACCGACGGCTGCGGCCACGACGGCGAGCACGAACAGCGTGCGTACCAGCCCAACTTCAGGCACCAGTACAAAGCCGGTGAGCATGACCCCGGCGATACCGCCCAGCGTGTTAAGCGCCACGACCGCCCCCACGTCTCGGCCCACTTGGCCACTGTCCACGGCCAGGCGCAAGGCCAGGGGGAATGCCGCACCAAGCAGCGTGGTAGGCACGAACACCACACACAGAGCCGCCGCGGCGAAGCGCGCGCACATGCCTGCCAGTTGATTGCCAGTCAGTTGCACAACCTGTGCTTCCAGGGTGGTCTGCAGCACGATCAGCCAACGCCCGAGCCCGGCGATCTGCAGCAACGCCAGCAGGCCTGCGGCGGCGATCAGCAGCCCGAACAACCCCCAAGGGTCGCGAATACGGTCCGCTCGCCGGGCGTACACGGCGCTTCCCAGTACCAGCCCGGTCAGGTAGGTGGCCAGCACCACGGAAAATGCAAAAGCGCGGGTACTCATGAACTGCACGATCGATTGCGTCCACACCACCTCGTACCCCAGTGCCACGCCGCCTGCCACGCAGTACAGGGCGATGGCCAGCCTGGCCTTGGACGTGCGCGGTTGCAATGCCGCTGCGCCAGGGGCCAGGGCACGCTCATCCTTCGCGCGCCCAAGCCAGGCGCCCAGTGCGGCCAACAGGTTCAGCACGGCGGCCACGCACGCCGCCCCGGAAACCCCCAGCAGCGGCAGTAGGACGAACGCTGCCAACAGGGTGCCGCAGATTGCCCCGGCGGTATTGGCGGCGTAGAGCCAACCGCCCGCCTCGCCCATCTGCCCCTCGGTGGGCGTCAGCGCACGCACCAGCACCGGCAAGGTGCCGCCCATCAAGAAGGCCGGCAGCCCTACCAAGGTGAAGGGCAACAACCAGGCCAGCAGGCCTGCGCTTGCCTCCAGGCGGGCAAACGTCGCGGCGCTGTGCGCCAGGGCCAGGGTTGCCCCTACTCCCAGCACTGCCACCGCCAGTTCAAGGCCAGCATAGAGCTTGACCGGGCGACGCAACCGGTCGGCCCAGCGCCCGAACACCAGGCCGCCCAGGGCCAGCCCGGCGAAAAATGCACTGATACCAGCGGTGATGGCATACACCTCAACGCCCACCACCAGTGACAGCTGCTTGACCCACAGTACCTGGTAGATAAGCGCCGCGCCGCCAGAGACGAACAACAGCGCCGCTGGCAGCATCAGCTGTAGCGGCGTCTGTTTTACCGTGGTTTCAGGGGCATGAGCGCGAGCGGAGTTCACAGCTGCTGGCATCGATAAGCCTTAGCGGACCTGAAACCCGGTCCGCAATGGATAGGAAAGAATGCGCCCGCCAAGGGCGGGCGCGGGGCATTGCCGTTACTTCTTCATTTTCTCTTCGATTTTCTTGTCCACGTCAGCACGGATCTGGTCGATGCTGAAGCTCGCCGGACGCTGGCTAGGCGGGTATTCCACGAACGTCTGCAGGAACGCTGCAGCCTTGCGGGTACCTTGGAAGATCAGATAGTCGTTCTTGGTCAGCCAATCGTAGTACTGGTCCGAGACGATATCAGCACGCTCGTAAGGGTCCATACGCAGGTTGAACATCTTGGGCACACGCAGGCAGGTGAACGGTTCGCTCCAGACCTGCAGCCCACCGGGTGCCCGCTGCTCGCAGAACACCAGTTTCCAGTCTGCAAAGCGCATGGAAACCAGTACACCGTCATCGTTGAAGTAGTAGAACTCTTTACGCGCGCTCTTGTCGGTTTTGCCCGTCAGGTAATCGAGCTGGTTGTAGCCGTCGAGGTGAACCTTGAAGTTCTTGCCTCCCACATCGGTGCCCTTGAGCAGGCGGTCCTTGATGCCTGTATCGCCTGCTGCTGCCAGCAGTGTCGGGAACCAGTCCAGCCCGGAGAACATCTGGGTGGAGATCGTCCCGGGTTGGACCTTGCCTGGCCAGCGAATCATCGCCGGCACGCGATAGGCGCCCTCCCAGTTGGAGTTCTTCTCGTTGCGGAACGGCGTGGTTGCCGCGTCCGGCCACGACCACTGGTTTGGCCCGTTGTCGGTGGTGTAGACCACGATGGTGTTGTCGGTAACCTTCAGGTCGTCCAGGGTCTTCAACAGTTTGCCCACATCGCCATCGTGCTCGAGCATGCCGTCGGCGTATTCATTGCCGATCATCCCGCTCTGGCCTTTCATCGATTCACGCACATGGGTGAAGGCATGCATGCGTGTGGTGTTCATCCAGACAAAGAACGGTTTGTCGGCCTTGACCTGCTTGTCGATGAAATTGATCGCCGCCTGGGTGGTTTCATCGTCGATGGTCTCCATGCGTTTGCGGGTCAAGGCACCGGTGTCCTCGATCTTGCCGTCCGCACTGGACTTGATCACCCCACGTGGTGAGGCGGCCTTGACGAAGTCCGGGTCATCCTTGGGCCAGAATGGCCGCTCTGGCTCCTCTTCGGCATTGAGGTGGTAGAGGTTGCCGAAAAACTCATCGAAACCGTGGTTGGTAGGCAAGTATTCGTCGCGGTCACCCAGGTGGTTCTTGCCGAACTGGCCGGTGGCATAACCTTGCGCCTTCAACGCCTGAGCGATAGTCACATCACGGTCCTGCAGGCCCACCGGCACGCCCGGCATGCCCACCTTGGACAGCCCGGTGCGCAAAGGCGTCTGGCCGGTAATGAAGCTCGACCGGCCGGCGGTGCAGCTGTTCTCTGCGTAATAGTCGGTAAACATCATGCCTTCTTTACCGATGCGGTCGATGTTCGGCGTCTGGTAACCGACTACCCCTTTGCCATAGGCGCTGATGTTGGTCTGGCCGATGTCGTCACCGAATATCACCAGGATGTTGGGTTTTTCCGCGGCATTGGCCGTACACACGCCCATCGCCGCTGTGGCGGCTAGTGCGAATGTGGTTATCCATCTTCTGCTGGACTTCATTAGGCGATCTCTCCGTATCACGTTTGCTGGCATGTGCCACGACTACGTGCACGTTCGACCTACTGCTCGGCTGGTCCCTGTGCCCCTGCGGTTTCTTTGTCACTGAGCCTGGTTGCTATCGAATGGGTAGATGCGCTGCCATTCCCGGGCCATGTCGACCACGGTCCAGTTACCGGCCCTGGCAGCGTCAAGGGCCTTGTCCAGGCGCCCTATCTGGCTGTCACGGTCATAGGCCCATTCGCGTGTTGCGTCGGTGTGGTGAACCAGGCCGGCAAAGCGCTTGCCGTCACCGGCCATGGTCCACTGCAGCATCTGCAGGTCGCCGTCGGAATTGCCGAAGGCAAATATCGGGCGGCGACCGATGCGGGCGTCGATGCTCACCGGTTTGCCCGGGCCATCGTCGTTGTGCAGCAGCTTGGGCAGCCGTTCAATGGACAGCTTGCCGTTGTCATCGATGAAGCGGGCATCGAGTGTGGTGCCGATCACCTGCTCGGGCGGCACGCCGTAGACCTCTTGAGCGAAAGCACGCATGAAGGCCACTTCACCGCCCGACACGATATAAGTCCTGAAGCCGTTCGCCCGCAGGTACTGCAGAAGTTCGAGCATGGGTTGGAAGACCATTTCGGTGTACGGCTTGTGGCTGCGAGGGTGCACGGCCGTTGCCAGCCAACGCCGGGAGTTGGCGATGAAGTCTTCGGTACTGACCCCGGCATGGGTAGCCGCAACGATCTTCAGAATGCCATCCATACCGCTGTCGGTGAGGGCCTTCTGGTCGCCATCCAGCACCGCCTTGAACGGTTGCTGAGTGGCCCACTCCGGGTGTTGCGGGGCCAGCCTTTTGACCTCGTCGAGAGCGTACAGCACTTCGAAATACAGCGGCTGTTCGCTCCACAGGGTGCCGTCATTGTCGAACACGGCAATGCGCTCGGCCTCAGGCACATAATCCTTGCTGCCCTCGGTGGTCACGGCGGTGACGAAGGCTTCGATGGCCTGGCGTGAAGTGCCTTCGCGCCAGGAGGGCAACGGGTTCGCAGCCTGCACCGCCAAGGGCAGCAGGAGCAACAGCGTAATCCACCAGCGTGTGCGTTGCAGGTCGAGCATGAAGTATCCCTCCTCGGTGCTGCCTACCCTGTCCAGCCCAAAGGCTCATGGGTTGAGTGGTTTCAAACCGTTGCGATGACTGACTTGCCGTTCACTCACTGGCACTCGCCGCAGCGCTGGCAGAATCGGGCTCAGCGACGGCTTGGCCTGCTGGCCTTCGCGGCCTTTGCCGTAGCGGTTCTGGAGCCAGTCTAGTAGACGTATTCGCAATGAGTACGGCAAAGTTGAGGAAAATTCTGACATTGTGCGCAGGCCCGTAACGCGCCGGATCCACAAGTACAGTCCGCCGAGCTGAGGCGGGTTTTCTGCAAGTTGATCGCGGGCGAGTTGCCAGGCGTAGTCCGCCGACTGTAACCGCGCCTCGCGCCGCGCGGCTTGCCAGCCCTTGAAATGCCGCCATGCCACCTGCAGCCAAGGCCGTGCGAAATAGCTCAGGCCCACGCCAAGTACCAGCAAACCCACTGCCCACAGCCAGTGGACGGAAAGGCGCAACTGTGCCTGGCGGCCGAGCGCGCGCAGGTCCTGGTCGATGGAAAACGGTGCCTTGTAGCCGCCGTCAATGACGGTGACATCGATCGCGGGCAGCGTCGCGTGCCTGGCCTCACCGGTCGCTGCGTCCCACCACTGCAGCTCGATCGCGGGCAGCTGGTAGTCACCGGCGGCGGCTACCACATAGCTCACGCTGTCTTCACGCTGGCCACCGTTCGAGCCCCCTCTGCCATCACTGAGCGGCGCAATACGGGGGGTTTGCACATAGCGTTTGAGGCCTTCGATCTCCACCAGTGGCGGCGGCGGTATCAGCATCGCCTGGGCGCCCTCGGCACGCGTCAGCACCCGGCGGGTAATGCTGTCACCTGCACGCAACGGTGAATGCGACAGCTGCGTCTGTTGCTCAAGGCTGACCTTGCGCGCGACCAGGCGGTGCACGGCAGCGTCACCGGACAAGGCCTTGGCAACGAATGCCAGCGGCTCGCTGGTGAGCGTGACCGGCGTGTCCGACTGGCCCGGGAATACCTGAAAAGCTTGAGCAGGCAATGTGAAGGCTTGGGCCGTTTGCGGGGTGATCTGGTAGGTATAACGCAGGCCGAAGAAGGTCTTGCCATCGAGTTGTTCGTTCAAATGCTGCGCTTCGCCGCTAGGCGCGCTCACCACGGCACCCGGCAACCCGATGGCCGGCAGCACCGCCGGCTGGGTGAACCAGGTGTCGACCAGCAGGTCGACCTGCAACTCGAGCGTCGCACCCACCACCGTGTCGCCGGCCGGCACCAGGCGAGCCTGCACCCGCGCCTCGGGTGCTGCCACCGCGAGCAATGGCAGGCAGAGCGTGAACAGCAATAGCAAGCGCCTCATGGTGTGCCCTCCGCAGCTTGCCGTGAAGCATCCTGAAGCAGGAACTTGCGTCGCAGGAACTGTGCCGGCGAGGTGGTCAGGTTATTCAGCCAAACCTGATCTGACGCCGCCTGCGGGGTTAGCTGCTGCTTCTGTTTGGCGCCTGTGGACGGCGTCTGGTCCTCCACCACCTTGTCGGCTTTTTCGTCCGGCGTGCCCGCCTTTTGCTGATCTTCGTAGTCTTTGAGCAGCGCCTGTGCCAACGCAAGATTGGCACTGGCCTCGGCAAAACTCGGCTGCCGTTTCAATGCCTGCTCATACGCCTGGACCGCCTGGGGAAACTTGAACTGGCGCACGTAGATGTTGCCCCGGTAGAAAAACGCCTGTGCGGTATCGAGCTTGCCCAGGCTGGCCAAGGCAACGTCATAGTCGGCGGCGCTGTAGGCGGCCAGGCCTTTCCAGTAGGGATCGCTGAAGTGCGCGGCAGCCTGCGGGTAATGACCATGCTCAAAGGCCCAGCGCCCCTGCTGGTCAGGGGTGAAGAACGCATCGGCAACAGGCCCGGCCCGCGCCGTTTGCGGCTGAGTGCCCAACAGCAGCGCCAGCAGCACAGTGGCCATCCAGTGCACCTGCCAGCCACGGCGCAGGCACAACAGTGCAATCAGTGCAAGTGGCCAGCACAGCCAGTACCCGGCGTCCTTCCAGTGCACCTGCTGCGGGTCGCCCTGGGCCGCCTGAAAATGCTGCTGCGCATGCAGTTCGATCCAGTCCAGGTCATCGTCATTCAAGGTCAGGCTACCCAACGGGGCGCTGACAGCCTTGGCTAACTGGCGCAAGCCATCCTGGTCGAAATCGGCCTGCAGCGGGCGCCCGTCGGCGGCAATTCGGGCACGGCCCTGGGCGTCGTGCAGCACACCGCTGTCGTGGCTGCCGACTGCCAACACCATCACCTGCAGGTCGCTGCCCTTGAGCGCGTCCGCAAGCACTGGCAATTGCCCTGCATCAGCGCCATCGGTGAGCAATACCAGCGTGCCGGGTACCTGCTCGGCCGCCAGCAAGCGTTTGGCTACCTCGATCACCCCCGCCACGTCCTTGCCGGGCTTGGCAATCAAATCAGTGCTCAGCGCCTGCAAGAACGTGTCGAGCAAGTGCGGGTCTTCGGTAGCCGGCAGTACCAGGTGCGCGCTGCCGGCATAGGCGATCAGCGCCGTGCGCGCACCCGCCCTGCGCATCACCAGGTCGTGCAGGGTGTGCTTGGCCGCTTGCAGACGGCTCGGCGGGACATCGTCGGCGTCCATCGACGGCGACAGGTCCAGCGCAAGAATCAACGGCGCACGGTTGTCGACGAACGCCGGGATATCCCGCTGCCATGTCGGCCCGGCAGCGGCCAAGGCGCCCAGGCCAAGCAGTGTTGCCAGCAAATGCACAGGCCGCACGCGCTGGCGTTGTTCAGGCGTGATGATCAAATGCTGCACCAGGTGCGGGGCGATGACGCCTTGCAATTGCCGTTTCAGGTCATGGCGCCGCTGCCAGGCCCAAGGCAACAGCGCCGCCGGAATCCACAGCAACAACCAGTATGGCCGCAGCAGATGCAATGCACTGAGGTCGATGTCCATGTCACGGCCTCCCCTGCGCAGGCCGCGCCCGCACAGTGCTGGCTATCGCAGCCAGGCTGTGGCTCAGGGCCAGCAACAGCAGGGCGGCGCCCAGCGGCCACCAGAACAGGTCACGCTTGGGCTGATGGCTGAAGGTCTTGACCGTGTGCGGGGTGATCCGGTCGAGCGTGGCATATACCTGGGCCAGCGCGCCCCGGTCATCGGCACGGAAGAACCTGCCACCGGTGGTGCGTGCGATGCCTTCAAGCGCCTGCAGGTCGACTTTGTCCTCACCGCTGGCCTGCGGATCGCCGATACCGATGGTATGTACCACGATACCCCGTTCTCGGGCCAAGGCCGCTGCGTGTTCGGGCGTGATCGCGCTGCCGGTGTCATTGCCATCGCTGAGCAGCACCATCACCTTTTCCTGCTCCTTGGCCTGGTCCAGCAGCTTGATGGCAAGGCCAATGGCATCACCGATCGCGGTATTCGGCCCGGCCATACCGACCCCGACCTCATCCAGCAGCAGCGACAGGCTGGCGTGGTCCAGGGTCAAGGGTGCCTGCGGGTAGGCACCGGTGCCAAAGACGATCAGGCCAATGCGGTCTTGCTTGCGCTGGGCGATGAAGTCGCGCACCACCGCTTTGACTGCCGTCAACCGGTCCACCTGCCGGCCATTGGCATCGGTGAAGTCCTTGGCCTGCATGGATTGAGAAATATCGATCGCCAGCAGCATGTCGCGGATCGGCTGATTATGCTCGATAGCCTTCTCCACCAGCACCGGCCGCGCGCAGGCCGCCACCAGAAGGCCCCATACCAGCAGGTTCATGAGCGCCTGCCAGCGCCCGCCCGACCTTCGCGAGGTGCCCGGCAACTGGTTCACGGCACGGCTCATGGCGAAGAAAAACGGCACCCGCAGTGCGCTGTGCGCTTCGCGATAAGGCCGCATGAAACGGTAGGCCAGCCAGGGCAAGGGCAGCAGCAAAAACACCCAGAGGTAGTCAAACTGCCACATGATGCACCTCGATCCAGCGCCTGCAGGTGTGCACCAAGGTGCTGAGTTCTTGATCGTCAATCGCTTGCACCTGCAGGTCAGGTGCATAGGCCAAGGTGTGCAGTTGCGCGGCAAACTGCACCGGCAAGGCAAAACGTGCCCTTTGCTGAAGAAAGCCCTGCCAATGCTGGCCTGACAGGCTTTGCACCGGCGGCGCATCAGGCATGGAAAGCGCAACCCGCTTGAGCAGTTCCGGCAACTCACGCAGGGCCGGCAAGCGCTGCTCGGGGGTGTTGAGTGCCGCCACGAGCGCGTCCAGCCGCAGCAACGCTTCACGCCGATAACGGTTGCGCTGCCAACGGCGCCAGGCATAGGCGGCACAGGCCAGCCCGGCCACCAACACGATCGCCAGCACTACCGCCCAGCCCCAGGTTTGCGGGGTATAACTGAACGGCGGCACCGGCAGTGGCAGCTCCTTGAGCTGGTCGATGGCGGGAGGCGGCGGCCGGACACTCATCGGGCACCTCCGGACAGCCGCCCCAGTTCGCGTCGCACCTGGCCCAGCACCTCTTCGCCGGTACTGATCATCATCAGGGGGATCTGGCTGCGGCGCAGCAACTGGGCCACTGCCTGCAGGCGCCCGGAGAGGAAATCGCCCAATGGCCGGTGCACCTGGCGGCGCCCGACTTCAAGCTCGACTTGCATTTCACCCTGGGTCACGCTCAACCGCCCCTTGTCCGGCACATCAAGCGCGATAGGGTCGTACACCTGCATGGCGATCACATCATTGTGCGCACTCAACTGTCGCAGCAGCTTCAAGGTCTGCTCCGACACCCCGGCAAAGTCACTGATGATGCAGACCAGGGCATCATGCCCAGCGATGCCGATGGCCGTGCGCAGCATGTTGTCGAGTTGCCCCTCATGCTCGCTGTCCGGGCCATCTGCGCTAAGGCGGTTGTTGCTGCGCACCACGGCCGCACAAAGCGCTTGTACCCGTGCGCGGCTGCGCAAGGGCTTGATGTGCACCACCTGCTGATCATCGAACACCAGCCCGCCTACCCGGTCACCGGCCTGCAGGGCAATCCATGCCGACAACGCCGCAAGCTCTGCGGCGGTGACCGACTTGAAGCTGCGCTGTGAACCGAAATACATGCTCATGCGTTGATCGACCAGCAGCAGCGTTGGCCGGTCGCGCTCTTCGGTGAAGGTGCGCACGAACGGTTTGCCGTAACGCAACGACGCACGCCAGTCCAGATGGCGCAGGTCGTCACCCGGGATATACCGGCGCAGCTCGTCGAAGCTCAAGCCCCGGCCACGCAGGCGCGAAGCATGGTTGCCCGCCAGGATGCTTGCCAGCGGTTGGCGGGCAACGAAACTCAAGCCGCGCGCGTGGTGTTCGAACGCCATCAACTGGCTGAGCGAGGCATGGACGAAGCCGTCCTGGGTCGATTGCATCGGCTTGCTCCGTTCAGGCCGGGATCGCCACTGTGTCCAGCAACCGGTCGATCACTTGGTCGGGGCCAATACCATCGGCCACCGCGTCGTAAGAAAGTTGCAGGCGGTGGCGCAACACCGGGTGCACCACCGCACGCACGTCATCAGGGGTGACGAAGTCTTGCCCAGCCAGCCAGGCATGGGCCCGGGCCACCCGGTCCAGGCTGATGCCGCCACGCGGGCTGGCGCCGATCTTGATCCAGCGCGCCAGGTCAGGGTCATGCTCAGCGGGGTGGCGTGTGGCATTGATCAGGTCGATCAGGTAACGGTCGAGCGCAGGCGCTACCTGTATGCCAGCAATAGCGCTGCGCGCCGCGAACACCACCTCCTGGGCCAGGCGCTCAGGCGCCTGATGCGGGCGGCCGGCCTGCTGTTCTTCGTTGCGCACCAGGCGCAGCACCTGGGTCTCGTCCTCGACTTTGGGATAGTCCAGTTGCAGTTTCATCAGAAACCGGTCCATCTGCGCCTCGGGCAACGGGTACGTGCCCTCTTGCTCGATCGGGTTCTGGGTTGCCAGCACCATGAACAGCCCGGACATCGGGTAGCTCTGCCCGGCCACGGTGATCTGGCGTTCTTCCATGGCCTCCAGCAATGCAGCCTGGACCTTGGCCGGTGCGCGGTTGATTTCGTCGGCAAGAATCACGTTGCCGAACAACGGCCCGGGCTGAAACTTGATTTCGTTCCCCTGCGCGGTCTGCTGCAGAATCTCGCCACCGGTGATGTCCGATGGCAGCAGGTCGGGGGTGAACTGGATGCGCCGCATGCTGGCTTCCAGATGCGTGGCCAAGGCCTTGACCGTGCGCGTCTTGGCCAGCCCCGGCAGGCTCTCCAGCAATACGTGACCGTTGGCCAGCAAGCCGAGGATCACATGGCGGATGGTATCTGCCTGGCCCAGTACGCTTTGCGCCACACTGGCTTCAAGCGCTGCTATCTGCTCACGTATATCCACTGATCCGATCCTAGTCAGTCGGGGCCTCGGCAGGAGGCCCCTGGATGTTTGCAACTGCTGCAGGTGACGAGGTAAAGCTAGACGCTTGCGGCGCCCGCGCCAGTTCAGTTGGTACTTTCATATTTTTGCCAATAGGGCTCGATGCCTTGCAGGCGCGGGTCATCGGGGGCCACTTTGCGCATGCGCTGCACATAGGCGTAGGCCTCACTGCGCTCACCGGCCAAGGCATGCAGGTAGATCAGCGAGTACAGCAGGTCGGCGTTGTCCGGTGCCTGCTCAAGGCCCCGTTCCAAAGCCACCAACGCTTCATCCCGACGGTTCATGCGTGACAGCAACAGGCCTTGGTTGTAGCGAATGCGCGTGTTGCCCGGCAGCGCGACAGCCGCGGTTTCCATCCAGCCCAGCGCCTCTTCGGGCTGGCGTCGCTCCACCAGCAGCAAGGCCAGCATGTAAGCCAGGTTGCCCCGATCGGTGGCCGGCATCTTGTCCAGTGCCACGCCTGCGCGCAGGACCTTTTCCGCTTCATCCAGCTGATTTTCGCCCGTTGCAAGGTTGGCCAGGTTGACGCGCGCAGGCACAAAGTACGGGTCCAGCCTCAAAGCCTGCCGGTATTGGTCCATGGCTTCGCCCTGCCGCCCCTGCCTGCTCAGCAGCACCGCCAGGTTCAAGCGCCCGCCGGGCAGGTCCGCATTGCCACGCAGGCGCGTCTCATAGTCGGCCAGAGCAGTGCTGAACGCGTCCAGAGACTGGGCAGGCACCTGCGCCTTAGGCACATCGGCCAACGCCCGGACGGCCTCATCGCGTACCGCCAGGGCGGGGTCTTCAAGCAATGGCAACAGCGGCTTGAGGCGCTGCTCCGCAGGCACGCTGACAAACCCCGACACCGCGTAGGCACGCACCAGCGGGCTCGGGTCTTTCAACGCCCAGCCCAGACTGATTAGAGCCTGTGGGCCGAGGTCGGCCATCTGTTCGGCAGCAGTGGCGCGCACGATGGCTGGCTTGCCCTTGTCGGCCAGCACCGTGCCCAACAGGCTCAACGGGATGCCGTCGCCATTACGTACCGCCTGGAAAGCCTCGCCAAACAGCACCGGCCGACGCGGCTCGCCAAACCACCCCTCGATGGCCTTGGCCGCCCAGGCCGGTTGCTGGTCCGTGTGGCAGGCGGTGCAGGCATCGGGGCTGTCGACCTTGCTTGCCAGGTCCGGCCGCGGGATGCGCAGGCTGTGGTCGCGCCGTGGGTCGACCACCATGTAGGTCTTGGTCGGCATGTGGCAGCTCGCGCACTGTGCGCCAGGGCTGCCTGGCGCGTGATGATGGTGAGCCGGCGTGTCGTAGTCCTTGGCTTGCAGGGAGGCGAAGCGCGCCACCGGTGGATTGCCGTTGTGGCATTGCAGGCACAGGCCGTTGCCTTCGACCTTCACCTTGTTGGTGTGCGGGTTGTGGCAATCGGTGCACCCCACCCCGGCGGCGTACATCTTGCTTTGGGTGAACGAGCCGAACTCGTATACCTCACCGTCAATCTGCCCATCGGCATGATAGAGGCCGGTGCGCAAGGTGGCCGGCAAACTCTGGTCAAGCTGCGGGTGGCCGGGCAGCTGGCCAACGCCCAGCGTTTGCCGGCGGCTATGGCAGAATGCGCACTGTTCGACCTGGCCTTGGCTGCCCAATGCCTTGTAGTCCACCGCAAGGCCCATGTCCTTGGCCGACGCTTGGGCATGGTCGCCCGGCGCGGCCTGCTTCGCCCAGTCGACATGCGCCTGCCCAGGCCCGTGACAGCTCTGGCAGCCGACATTCTGCTCTTTCCAGGTGCTGGCGAAGCTGTCCTGCCGATCATCGTAGTTTTTCAGCAACTGCGTGGAGTGGCAGTCAGCGCACATACCGTTCCAGTTCTGATAGCGGCCGGTCCAGTGCAAGGGGTCGTCGGGGGCAAAACGTTGCCCTGGATACAGTGAGAACCAGCGCTGCCCGCCCTCGCCCTGTGCCCGGCTGTCCCAGGCGATGGTCAGAGCCTGCAGGCGCCCTCTGGGCAGCGCCACAAGGTACTGTTGCAACGGGTAGTGGCCGAAGGTGTAGAGGATCTGGAAGTCTGCCGGCTGCCCATCTTCACCCTCGGTATTGACGAAAAAACCGTCTGCCTTGCGAAAGAAGCGGGCCTTTACCCCAGCCTCATCGAAGGCGGCGTCCTTGAAGTTGCCCAGCACGTTGGTCTCGGTAGCCTCGCGCATGGCCCAGCCGTGGTCCGAATCTTTCCAGGCCTGGGCCTGCGTGGTGTGGCAGCCAAGGCATGTAGCGGTCGCCACATAGCCTTCGGTTTCCTTTGCAGGCCCCGGTAACTGGCCAGGGCCTTCAGCCGCAACCGCTATCGCGTTCGGGCCGAGCAACAGCGTGATCACAACAGCCAAACACCAGCCAATACCAAAATACCAAAACGCGCCTTCCCCTTCGTTGCAACGCCCCATCCTTAAGCTCCACGGTCAATGCTCAAAACGGCCCGTTGGGCGCTATGCCAGTCAGTCAGGGTTATCAGGGCTGCTACGCAGCCCATCGCTGGCAAGCCAGCTCCCACCCGGAGCGCGCAGTTCTTGAGGCCTGCGTTATACATGTAGGAGCTGGCTTGCCGGCGATGGGCCGCAGAGCGGCCCAAATCGCTTGGCTGACTGGTGTTACCCCTTGAACTCTTGTGACATCCCATTCACCTACATCTGCGTGATCAGACTAGCGCACAACCCGGGCAAGAAAAGTCGGCATGGGAAAATAACTCAGCCTGGTTTGCCCGAGTGCAGAACTACCGGCCTGTCTGTTTCAGCAAAACATTCACGTTCAGTGTCAGCGCGTCGAGCGCGAACGGTTTTGTGAGCACCGCCGTATTCGCCTCCATCGGCGTGTCGCTCAGCACATTCGGTTGCGCATACCCGGTCATGAACAACACCGGCAACCCCGGCCTGCAAAGGCGGCCGGTCTGCGCCATCTGCCGACCGTCAATACCGCCCGGCAAGCCAATGTCCGTCACCAACAGGTCGATACGGGTATCCGAGCGCAGCAGTTGCAGGCCCGCCAAGCTGTCGGCGGCTTCAATCACTACGTAACCACAGCTGCCCAGGGTTTCGCTGACAAACATGCGCACCGAGGGCTCGTCGTCGACCACCAATACCGTTTCACCGGACAACGCTGTTGGCACCTTGACCGGTGTTTGCTCACACACCTCCCTGTCGACCTGGGCGGCGTGGCTGGGTAACTGAAGGAAGACGCGTGTGCCGGCGCCCTCCTGCGATTCAATCTTGACCTGGCCCCCGGACTGCTTGGCGAACCCATAGATCATCGACAAGCCCAGCCCGGTGCCTGCGCCAACTGGTTTGGTCGTGAAAAAGGGCTCGAATGCGCGGCTGAGTGTCTCGGCATTCATGCCGATACCATCGTCGGCCACGCAAATGGTCAGGAACATTCCGGCGTTGAGCTCTGGATCCAGCCCAGGCCCCTGCGGCAGAAACTGGTTTGAAGTAGTGACGGCTATCTCGCTGCCACCGGCATCACGGGCATTGATACAAAGATTGAGCAGCGCATTTTCGACTTGCGCCGGGTCAACCAGGCAGGTGCTTGCCTGGGCACCCAATTCCACCTGAAGGTGAATCGAAGGGCCGACCGTCCGACGAATCAGCTCTTCCATGTCGCTGATCAACGTATTCACATCTGTATGCTCGGGCAGCAACGTCTGCCGACGAGAGAAGGCCAGCAACCTGTGCGTGAGCGAGGCAGCCCGCTGCGCCGCCCCCTGCGCCACCGACAAGTAGCGCTCCACATCGGCGACTCGACCCTGTTTCAGGCGCAGCTTGATCAGGTCGAGGCTGCCGGTGATACCTGCCAGGAGGTTGTTGAAGTCGTGGGCAATCCCCCCGGTCAGCTGGCCGACCGCTTCCATCTTTTGTGACTGACGAAGTGCCGCCTGCGCCGCTTCACGTTCGGCAACGGCTTGCTCGATGCGTGCTTCCAGCGTGCGGTTGAGCTCAAGTAACTTGGATTCAGCATTTTTCCGGGCCGTTACATCGATAGAGGACCCGATCAGCCCCATGACTTCTCCGGTGTCGCTCAACAGCGGGGCCTTGATGGAAAGCCAGTAAGTTGCCGAGCCATCGGGCATGTCCACCTGCTCTTCGATCTGCTCGGCTACCCCACCATGCATGATGCGCTGATCTGTTTCCATCACCTGGCGAGCCTGGGCTTTGTCCTCCAGGAACTCGATATCGGTCTTTCCCAGGTAGAACTCCGGCGGCTTGCCGATCAGTTGCGTGGCACCATGATTGGCCACCAGCATGCGTCCTGCCAGGTCCTTGGCATAGACAACCCCTGGCACCGCTGCCGTGAATGTTCGCAGCAGGGCCGACATCCTGTCGCGCTCAGCCTCTGCCGAGCGGCGCGATTCGATATCCATGAGTATGCCAGGGAACCTCACTGCCACACCTTGTGGGTCGAGCTGTGCACGGCCATTGGCCTCGACCCATCGATAGCCGCCATCATCGTGTCTAACCCGGTATTCGCACCTGAACGCACCACCGCGGCCCATCGCTTGCTGGATGTCGGCCCAGACACGCTCTTGGTCGTGCGGGTGAATCGAGGCAAACGCTTCTTCGATCGGTATGCCCGCCATGCACCTGTCGGCGGGCAGCCCGAAGGATCGGGAGAAGCGTTCATCGGCTGTGACCTGGTTATTGGGGATATCCCATAACCAGGTGCCGATGATCGCGCCTGCATCGAGCGCCAGCTGCAATCGCTCGGCAGTATTGGTTGGAAACGCATGTTCCTGGCTCTGCGCTGCAGATGCGCCAGTAGGGCTGTAAATGCCAGGACGTTCGCGATCCATAACCTGTCTCTTAATGGCAACTGTCGGCCATGGTCGCATACCTGCGCCAAGCGCCGGAAGGCTCACCATACTTAGGCTCAAGATTAAGCTGCGATTAAGTCTGGCACCTTAACCTGTCCCCAGCAAAGGCGCTTTCCCCCGTCTTTTTTGGGCTTACAAGGAGTTCTGCCATGACCCATGCACTGGATATGAAATGGAAATGCCTGGCCAGGACGGTGACATACGTCGGCTGGTCGCTGCTCTGGTTATTGCTGTGGGACGTAGTTGTTACGTTTGATGCCATGCTGGTCACAGGCTACGAGCTCGAGCTGCCCCTGATGCCCCTGACGCTCTTGTGTTCCGCGCTGGTGGTGCTTATCAGCTTTCGCAACTCCAGTGCGTACAATCGCTGGTGGGAGGCCAGGACACTGTGGGGCTCGATGGTCAACAGCTCCCGCAGCCTGGGCAGGCAGGTACTTACCCTCATCGACGATACCCATGACCTGAACCCGGTAAAAGCCCAACTCATGCGGCGGCATGTGGCTTACCTGCATGCCCTGCGCATGCACCTGGGCGGTGACAAGAACCCTGAAGCGCTGGCCGCTTTGCTCACTGAAAGTGAACGGGCCCGCCTGGCGGGAACCAGCAATTTGCCCAACGACATTCTCAGCGGTTCGGCAGAACTGATCACGCGCGAGTTCAACGAAGGCCGGCTGGACAGCATCAGGCTGGCGCGCATCGAGTCGACGCTGGTAGACCTTTCGAACTGGCAAGGTGGCATGGAGCGTATCGCCAATACACCGCTGCCCTACCCTTATGTGTATTTCCCAAGACTGTTTGGCACGCTGTTCTGCATCATCATGCCGCTGAGCCTAGTCCCGTCCCTGGGCTGGTTCACACCGGTCGTGTCGACAGTCGTGGGCTGCATGCTGCTGGCCATGGAGCGCATCGGCACGGACCTTCAGGCGCCTTTCGGCAACAGCCAGCACCGCATCCGCACCGAAGACTTTTGCCGCAATATCGAAAGCAACCTCAAGTCGATGTTCAACTCGCCAGAACGAGGGGTGCTGTCACTCTGCGGTGAGCCAACGCCGGCACTGCAGAGGCTTTGATCCGCACCGACCGAAACATGCGGGGCCCGCCTGACTTTCACTGGAAAAGTGAAAGTCTTATCCAATTTCCCCTGTTTTTGACTCAACACAATGCAGATAGCCTGACCAGCACTCCTTCCCTATCGAGGTAATGGCAATGAAGGCCATTGTTTTCACCCAACCCGGTTTGCCGATTGAAGACCCGCAGTCGCTGTATGAGGCAGACCTGCCCAACCCAACCCCGGGTGCCCGTGATCTGTTGGTCGAAATCAAGGCCATTGCGGTAAACCCGGTCGATACCAAAGTGCGCGCGTCACGCAGCGCCGACCAACCCCAGGTGCTGGGCTGGGATGCGGTAGGTATCGTGCGCGAGGTCGGCAATGCCGTGACACTGTTCCAGCCAGGTGACGAGGTGTTCTATGCCGGTGCCATCGACCGCCCTGGCAGCTACAGCGAGTATCATCTGGTGGATGAGCGCATCGTCGGGCGCAAACCCCGCAGCCTGGACAATGCCAGCGCTGCAGCCTTGCCGCTGACGTCCATCACCGCCTGGGAGTTGCTGTTCGACCGGCTGAGCGTCGAGCAGCACGGTGGCAAGGGGCAAAGCCTGCTGATCATTGGCGCCGCTGGCGGCGTCGGCTCGATCCTGGTGCAACTGGCCAGGCAGCTCACCCAACTGACCGTGATCGGCACGGCCTCCCGCCCGCAAACCCAGCAATGGGTCAGCGAAGTGGGCGCCCACCACGTCATCGATCACTCGGTTTCGATTCCACAACAGCTGGCGGCACTCAAGCTGGAGCCAGTGGATTACGTGATCAGCCTGACGCACACCGACACTTACCTGGCGCAATTGGTGGAAGTGCTGCGGCCGCAAGGCAAGCTTGCGCTGATCGATGACCCCGTACAGCTTGACGTCGTGCCGCTCAAACGCAAGTCACTGTCCCTGCACTGGGAGCTGATGTTCACGCGTTCGCTTTACACCACCGAAGACATGATCAAGCAGCATCAGTTGCTCGAGCGCGTATCGGCCCTGATCGACGAGGGTGTGCTCAAAACCACCGTAGGCGAGCACTTCGGCACGATCAACGCTGACAACCTCAGGCGCGCCCATACCCTGCTCGAAAGCGGTAAGGCCCGCGGCAAGGTCGTGCTGGAAGGTTTCTGAACCAAAGGTTCATGGCAAAACTGCAGCACCCGGTGATGATGTGCATCGGCGTGTTGGCCACCCGGATACCGGATCACATGGGAGCATCACTGCTGTGCCCCGAAGGCGCTTGTTCTGCCAAAGCAGGCGCAAGGAGTGCCACAGCAGCCAGGCCAGGCTGCATCCTTGAGCCTTGGGCGGTAAGGTACGGGGCATTGCGCAACCCAACTGCCAAGGAGGTGGCCATGGCGCTGTTCTGTAGGCTGAGTTTGTTGACCCTGCTCGCTGGCATGTTGCTGGGTGACATCGTGATCGCCACGGTAGGCCTGGTCGGCGTGTGCGCAGCTGCCGTATATCTCGACATCCGCCAGGATGCACACAATGATGCGCCCAACGAACCGCACTTTCTGGCATAAGTAGGCCCGCCCCGGCGTCCTTGGCTCAAGCCTGCACATCCACGCCAATACACCGGTGCCCACTGATGGCCATTTGGGCAAAAGCTCGCGAAACCTCTACGACGCCAAGGTGACTAAGCCATAGGCGCAGGCTAGACTCGCCCATGAATACGACTGTAAACACTGCGTTTGCTTGAACATGCTCGGCGGTCACACAGGCAGCCGGCCTATGCACTGCCGGCGGGAACCCATGACCTTGCAACCTCACGTCAACTTGACCAATTGTGATCGCGAGCCGATCCAGATACCGGGCAGCATTCAGCCACACGGCTGTCTGCTCGCTTGCGACGCCTCTGCCAGCCTGGTCCTGCGCCACTCCGCAAATACCCCCCAAATGCTTAGCGTGGCCGGCGGCGTCAATGGTCAACGACTGGAGGCGATCATCGGTGTAGAGGCTGCCCACACGGTTCGCAACTCCCTGGCACGTGTGAAGGAAGCTTCCCGGCCAGCGCTGTCATTCGGCGTGCCGCTGGCTTCAGGCCAGGCGTTCGATGTGTCTGCCCACCTGTTCAAGGGCACTGTCATCCTCGAGTTCGAGCCCGCCAGCCAGAGCATCGCCGAACCGATCGAACTGGTGCGCACGGTCATCGCCCAGTTGCGCGAGATCGACCGCTCCGACAGGCTTGTGGCCGATACCGCCAAGCGTGTTCGTGCACTGCTGGGTTACGACCGCGTGATGATCTATCAGCTCGGCGCCGACGGCGCGGGCAAGGTTGTAGCCGAAGCCCGGCGTAGTGGGCTTGAAAGCTTTCTGGGGCAATACTTTCCGGCATCGGATATTCCCCAGCAGGCCCGTGCACTGTATTTGCGCAACCCTGTGAGGGTGATTGCCGACGCCAACTTCAAGACCGTGCCGCTCGAGCCGGTGCTGGATTTGTCTGGCGAGCCGCTCGACCTGTCCTACGCGCACCTGCGCAGCGTTTCACCGATTCACTGCGAATACCTGAACAACATGGGCGTGGGCGCATCCATGTCCATTTCAGTGATCGTCGACGGTGCCCTTTGGGGGCTGATCGCCTGCCACCATTACGCACCACGCACGCTGAGCATGGGCCAACGGGTGGCCGCAGAAATGTTCGGCGAGTTCTTTTCCCTGCATATCCAGACACTGCAGGCCAGGCAAACCCTGGAGGCCGCTGCCCACGCCCGGCAGGTGCTGGACAACCTGCTGCACGATGCTCACCGCACAACGGCCATCGATGAACTGCTGCGCGCTCGCCTGAGCGACTTCCAGGCCCTCATCCCCTGCGATGGCATTGGCATGTCGTTGCAAGGCCAATGGACCGTAGCCGGGCTGACGCCGCCAAGGCAGGCGGTGCCCGGGCTGCTCAGCTTCGCCGAGGGTGTCGCCGAAGGCCGCACTTGGGCGTCGAACTGCCTGTCGCTGGCGCACCCTGCAGCCCAGGACTATGCCACGGAGGTCTCGGGGGTACTGATCATCCCGATGTCGCAGCACCCACGGGACTACCTCATGCTGTTTCGCAAGGAGGTGATCGAAACCCTGGATTGGGCCGGTGACCCCAACAAGACCTACGAGAACGGCCCCCTGGGTGACCGCCTCACCCCCCGCAAGAGCTTCGCCGTGTGGAAGCAGACAGTCCACCACCACTGCCTGCCCTGGTCCGAGCAAGACCGCCAGTTTGGCGAAGCCATCCGTGCGGCGGTGGTCGAGGTCGCGCTGCATAACAGTGAGCTGCTGGCCGATGAGCGTTCCAGGGCGGATGTTCGCCAGCGGATGCTCAACGAGGAGCTCAACCACCGGGTGAAGAACATTCTTGCGCTCATCGGTGCGCTGGTCGCCCACCCCACCTCGGAAAACCAGACGCTCAGTGGTTATGTGGCGACGCTCAAGGGGCGTATCCAGGCGTTGTCCCTGGCACATGATCAGGTGGTCCGGGGTGACGGTGGCGGCCGTTTTGCCAGCTTGCTGGAGGCTGAGCTGTCGCCGTACCGCACCAGCGCCGATGCACTGGTGATCAAGGGCCCGGGGCTGCTGCTCGATGCCCGCGCCTATTCGGTGATGGCTCTGGTGCTTCATGAGCTGGCGACCAATGCGGCAAAGTACGGCGCCCTGTCCAGGGCGGGCGGCAAGTTGACCGTCAACTGGGTTGTCGACACGGGCGGGGCCTGCGACATCACATGGCGCGAAAGCGGCGGGCCAACCGTACGGGCACCGACGCGCAGCGGCTTCGGCTCGGTTCTGATCGAACGAAGCATCCCGTTCGACCTCGGTGGCAGCAGCACCCTTGAATACCGACCAGAGGGCCTGCAAGGGTTCTTCCGGATTCCGGCAAAGCACCTGACGCTGGCCGAAGAGCTCGCCAGCGATACCCCGGCGGTTGCACAGCAGCCACAGGTAGACTGCAGCAGCCTGGTCAATGCGCGTGTGCTCATACTCGAAGACCAGTTGGTGATTGCGGTTGGCCTTGAGCAGATTCTGGCCGATGCGCAGGTGCAGGATGTGCTCACCGCAAGCTCTGAAGCCGAAGCCCTGAAGCTGATTGCCAGCCACACGCCGGATGTCGCAGTACTGGACATCAACCTGGGCACCGGCACCTCCATTGCCGTGGCCGAAGCGCTCACAAGCCTGGGCATCCCCTTCCTGTTCGCCACCGGCTATGGCGACAGCATGAACATCCCCGACCATTTGAAGCATGTGCCGGTGGTGCGCAAGCCCTACGACGCAGCCTCGATCCTGCACAACCTGGAAAGCCTGCTGGCCTAGCGCGTCACCTGCGTGTGGGTACCGTACAGGCTCCCCCCAAAGGGTGATTTCGGGTGCGCCGCGAGTGTGGGAGCATTCCCACGTCCCACCTCAAGCTCTGCCCCTGATCCAACGCCATCAACAGTATCGAGCCTGCTCGCATATTGCGGCGTCCTGCATCCAGAACCAGGAGTCAGCAATGCATACAACAACAAATACAGCCCATCCGCCCCACCCTGCGTCGCACCCCACCGCTTCAGGCCGCTTCAGAAAATCCATGGGCATGACCGCGCTGGTGCTGTTCGGCCTCGCCTACATGGTCCCCCTGGCCGTGTTCACCACCTACGGGCTGGTCACCCAGATGACCAAAGGGCACCTGCCCACCGCCTACCTGCTGACCCTCGCCGCCATGTTGCTCACCGCCTACAGTTACGGCCGCATGGTCCAGGCCCACCCCTACTCCGGCTCGGTCTACACCTACACCCGCAAAGCCTTCGGCAGCCACTTTGGTTTCATCGCCGGCTGGACCCTGCTGCTCGACTACATCTTCCTGCCCTTGCTCAGCTACCTGCTGATTGGCATCTACATGTCCGAGTACTTCCCGGCGGTGCCTGCCTGGGTGTGGGTGCTCGGCTCAATCGCCCTGGTCACCTTCCTCAACCTGATCGGCATCGAGTCGATCACACGGGTCAACTGGATACTGGTGGTTGCGCAACTGGTGTTCATCGTCGTCTTCGTCGCGCTGTCGGTGCGCAACCTCAGCGACCAGAGCGCGCCGGTGTCATTGCTGGCACCGTTCCACCATGAGGGCTTCAGCGTTGCGCTGGTCATGGCCGGCGCTGCGGTGCTGTGCCTGTCTTTTCTGGGCTTCGACGCCGTGTCGACCATGGCCGAGGAAACCAGCGACCCGACCCGGCGTATCCCGCAGGCCATCATGGCAGTGTCGGTGATCGGTGGCCTGCTGTTTCTGCTGGTGTCGTACTGCGCCCAGATGGTCTTCCCCGATTGGACATCTTTCGCTGACCCGGACTCCGCCTCGGTGGATGTGATGCGCCATGTCGGTGGCGAACTGCTGGTGACCGGCTTTACCGCCACCTACGTGGCCGGCTGCTTCGCCTCGGCCATGGTGTCCCAGGCCAGCGTGTCCCGCGTGCTGTTCGCCATGGGCCGCGACGGTGCATTGCCGCGGGCCTTTGGCCGCCTGGTGACGAAAAAGCGCGTGCCGGCCACGGCAATCATGCTGGTCAGCACCTTGTCGCTGGTCGCCCTGTTCATCACCCTGGACACCGTCGCCAACATGATCAGCTTCGGCGCGCTGTTCGCCTTCTCTGCAGTCAACCTGGCGGTGGTCAAGCATTACCTGGTCGACCAGAAGCTGCGTGGCACACGCAACTGCCTGCTATATGGCGCGCTGCCGGCGCTGGGCTTTTTGAGCACACTGTGGCTGTGGAGCAGCCTGTCGAGCATGTCGTTCACCATCGGCCTGTGCTGGATGGCCGCAGGCTTCGTCTGCCTGCTGGGGCTGACCCGCGCCTTCCGGGTGAAGCTGCCCGACCTGCAGATGACGGACTGATCCGGCAAGCCGTCATCCTCGACGCTCAGGGCGCGAATTGACTATGATCCCGACTTGAACGTTTCAGCATGTTTCAATAGGGACTCAAATGTCTGTTCAGGAAATACCGCCGCTCGCCCTCTCCAAAGGCGAAATCGGCAAGATGGAAGCCGCCATGGCCTTGGGCAGTTTTGCCATTGGCACCGGCGAATTCGCGATCATGGGGCTGATGCCGGACATCGCCGGCAACCTGCAACTGAGCGAACCGCAGGTAGGCCATGCGATCAGCGCCTACGCGCTGGGCGTGGTGGTGGGTGCACCGGCGCTGGCCATTCTCGGCGCCAAGCTGCTGCGCAAGCACATGCTGCTTTTGTTGATGGCGCTGTATGCCGTCGGCAACCTGGCTACCGCGTTCGCCCCGTCATTCGCAGGCCTGGTGGCCTTCCGCTTCATCAGCGGCTTGCCCCATGGGGCGTACTTCGGCATCGCCGCGGTGGTTGCCTCGAGCATGGTGCCGAGCAACCAGCGCGCCGGTGCCGTGGCCCGGGTAATGATGGGCCTCACGCTGGCCATGTTGCTGGGCAACCCTGTGGCGACCTTGCTGGGGCAGTACTTCGGCTGGCGCTCGGCGTTTTTGCTGGTGGGCCTGATCGCTGTGTGCACCATCGCGCTGGTCTGGCAGTACGTGCCGCAGCGGCGCGATGAAACACGCAGCGACCCACGCAAGGAGCTGCAAGCGTTCACCCTGCCGCAGGTGTGGATGGCGCTGGCCATCGCCTCGATCGGTTTCGCCGGCATGTTCTGTGTGTTCAGCTACCTGGCGCCGACCATGCTGGAGGTGACTCAGGTCGCTCCCCAGTGGATCCCCTTTGGCCTGGCCGCCTTCGGTATTGGCGGCATCATCGGCAACATTGCCGGCGGCAAGCTGTTCGACCGGCTGCAGTTCCGCGCCGTGGGCATCGTGCTGGTGTGGTCGACCGCCGTGCTGTTGTTCTTCACCATCGCTGCCCATGCGCTGTGGACACTGCTGCTGGGCATCGGCCTGGTCGGCACCATGATCGCCCTGGCCGCCCCCTTGCAGATCCGCCTGATGGACATTGCCCACGAAGCGCCGAGCCTGGCAGCGGCTTCCAACCATGCAGCCTTCAACCTGGCCAATGCCCTGGGGCCTTGGTTTGGCGGCATGGCCATCAGTGCCGGGCTGGGCTGGACCAGCACCGGCTATATCGGCGCCGCTGCGGCGCTGGTCGGGTTGGGGATATATGCGGTGGCACGGCGGATGAAGGGCGGCCAGTAGGAGCCTACCGCCTATCGAGCGCCGCACGGGCGGCGCTCGTTTTCACCGACGCTGAAAAAATCAGGCGTTACCCCCCCATAGCCACCTCATTCACCAGGTTCGCCGGCCGCTCGCCCGCCAACGCGCTCAACAGATTCTCTACCGCACAGCGCGCCATGGCCTCACGGGTTTCGTGGGTCGCCGAGCCGATGTGCGGCGTGGCCACCACGTTGTCCAGTTGCAACAGTGGTGAGTGGGCCGGCAGTGGTTCCTGTACGAACACATCCAGCCCGGCGCCGCGGATGCGCTTGGCCTGCAACGCCGCAAGCAGTGCCTGTTCATCCACCACACGCCCGCGGGCAATGTTCACCAGGATCGCCTCGGGCTTCATCAGCGAAAGCTCCCGTGCGCCGATCAGGCCTTCGGTGCTGGCGCTCAAGGGCACCGTCAAACAGACAAAATCCGCCTCGCTCAGCAGCTCGTCCAGGGTGCGATACCGGGCACCATAGCGGGCGTCCACCTCTGGCTTGGCTCGCGAACTGTGGTACAGCACGCGCATGCCGAACCCGGCCGCACCACGGCGGGCCAAGGCCTCACCAATGCGCCCCATGCCGACGATGCCCAAGGTCTTGCCATGCACATCACTGCCAAAATGCGCCGGCCCAAGGTTGGCCTGCCAGTGGCCGTCACGTACCCAGCCGGCCAGCTCCACCACCCGCCGGGCAGTGGCCAGGATCAAGGCAAAGCCGGTGTCGGCGGTGGTCTCGGTCAATACATCAGGGGTGTTGGTCAGCATCACGCCACGGCGGGTCAGCTCGGCAATGTCGTAGTTGTCGACGCCAACCGACACACTGGCCACCACTTCAAGCTGTGGCGCCAGGTCCAGCAGGCTGCTGTCCAGCCGCAAACTGGCGCCCAGCAGGCCATGGGCACCGGGCAAGGCATCGCGCAGCCGGGCCAGGCCATCACTGCCGGAGGTATCCACCCAGGTCACCTCGACCTGCTGTTGCAGGCGCGCCAGCAGGGCCTCGGGCAGGCGCTTGTAAAGGACGATTCGCTTTTTCATAGCCGTTTCCTATTGGCTCATTGCCAGGCGCTGGCTGCGGGGCTTGGCCTGGCCGGAGGTTTGTGATGTTTTCAGCGCAGCCGTGAGCGCCACTGCCGTCAGCAGCGCACCGCACATGAACAGGTAAGAAGCGCCAGGGCCACCGGTGGCGCCATTGAGATAGCCGACCAGCCACGAGCCACCGAACGAACCCAGCGCGCCCATGCTGTTGATCAGGGCCATGGCCCCACCGGCCACGTTGCTGGGCAGGATCTCCGGCACGATGGCGAAGAACGGGCCATAGGGGGCGTACATGCAAGCCCCGGCAAGCACCAGCAGCGCATAGGACGCCCAGAAATGCTCGGTGCCCAAGGCGTAGGAGCCATAGAAGGCCAACGCGGCGATCAGCAAGGGTGGCCAGACGAAACGCTTGCGCTTCTGCAGTTTGTCAGAGGCCCACGACACCCCGACCATGGCCACGACCGCCGCCAGGTAGGGCACCGAGGCCAGCCAACCGGCCTCGACGATGTCGACGTTCGCCGCTTGCTTGAGGATAGACGGCAGCCACAGCACGAAGCCGTACACCCCGATGCTCCAGCAAAAATACTGCAGCGACAGCACGATGACCTGCGGCGAGCGAAACGCCTCGCGGTAGTTCTTAACCGGTTTGATGCCTTGCTGTTCAGCGGCCAGGGCCTGTTCGAGCGCCGCTTTTTCCTGCTCGCTCAGCCAGCCCACCTGGGCTGGCCGGTCGTCCACCAGGCGCCACCAGATGAACGCCCAGAGCACCGCTGGCAGGCCCTCGATGATGAACATCCAGCGCCAGTCGAAATGCTTGATCAGGTACCCCGAGACCACCGACATCCACAGGATGGTCACCGGGTTGCCCAGCATCAGGAAGGTATTGGCGCGCGAGCGTTCGGCGCGGGTGAACCAGTGGCACAGGTACACCAGCATCGCCGGCATCACCGCCGCCTCGACCACCCCGAGCAGGAAGCGGATGCCGATCAGCAGGTAGACATTGCTGACCATGCCGGTCAGGGTCGCCAGGCTGCCCCAGAGGATCAGGCTGACGAAAATCAGCTTTTTGACGCTGCGTTTTTGCGCGTAGATGGCACCAGGCACCTGGAAGAAGAAGTACCCGAGGAAAAACAGCGCCCCCAGCAGGGACGACAGCGCCGGGGTGATCTTCAGGTCATCGGCCATGCCCGAGGCGGCGGCGAAGCCGTAGTTGGCGCGGTCGAGGTAGGCCAGGCTGTAAGTGACGAAGACGATCGGGATGATGTACCACCAACGGCGTGGGGCGAGGCTTGTCGATTGCATGATGCGGCTCCTGAGCTTGTTGTTTTTGTAGCAACCGGCCGGCGTACCGGCGATCAAAGTTTCAGGCACTCTTGGGTAATGCGTACGCTTCCAGCTCCCGGCGCAGTGGCAAGCCTTCCATGTCGC
Organism: Pseudomonas sp. BNK-15; assembly: GCF_047456105.1. Classification (NCBI taxonomy): domain Bacteria; kingdom Pseudomonadati; phylum Pseudomonadota; class Gammaproteobacteria; order Pseudomonadales; family Pseudomonadaceae; genus Pseudomonas; species Pseudomonas sp. BNK-15. The sequence continues at coordinate 4,705,444 of NZ_CP179898.1, read as the reverse complement.
CGCGCGATTGCACGGCGCGGCTGCCGCACCAGTTGCCGCGAGCCACCGCCTCGGCGAGCGGGCGGCCTTCGAGCAGGCCGCTGACCACGCCAACGGCAAAGGCGTCGCCGGCACCGACGGTGTCCACCACCTTGGCCACCGGCACAGGGGCGACCTGCCCTTGGCACTGGGCATTGCGGTAGTAGGCACCCTCACCGCCCAACTTGATGACTACGTGCTCGACACCACGGTCGAGGTAGAACGCGGCGATGTCCGCCGGGGTTTGCAGGCCGGTCAACAACCGCCCTTCCTCGAGCCCTGGCAGCAGCCAGGGCGCCTTTATCGCCAGCGCGTTGACTTCACGGACCATGCTGGCGCGGTCAGGCCACAGCGACGGGCGCAGGTTGGGGTCGAAGGAAATGCTGCGCCCCTCGCTGCGCATGCGCTCGACCAGCTCATGGGCCAGCGCCCTGCAGCCGGCCGACAGCGCCAGCGGAATACCGGTGGCGTGCAGGTGGCGGGCCTGCAGCAACGCCGGGCTGAACTGCGCCAGCGATAGGTGGCTGGCCGCGGAGTTGCGGCGAAAATACTCCACCACAGGGTCGCTGCCATCGTCGCAACGGCCCTTGAGCTGGAAGCCTGTCGGGTGGTGGTCATCGACCTCCACGTGGCTGCAGTCCAGGCCCTCCTGCTGCAGGGTGTCGAGCACGAAGCGGCCCAGCGAGTCGTTGCCCACCCGGCTCAGCCAGCGCACCCGGAAACCCAACCGGGCCAGGCCGATGGCCACATTGCTGTCGGCGCCGGCAATGCGCTTGGTAAACGCCCCCACAGCCGCCAGGTCACCGGCCTGCTCGGCAACGAACATGGCCATGGTTTCGCCAAAACACAGCACGTCATGCTCAGGCATGGCTCACCTCCTCGCTCATGCCGATGCGGGCCAGGTTGTTGACCTGGGCGCGGGTCAAAGCCAGTAAGTCAGCGCCGGCCAGCGGGTACTCCACGGCGCGCATCAGCCCGGGGGTGAACTCGGCGAACATTGCCTCCCAGGCCATCAGGTCCCGGGCCTGCGGCACAACGGCCACCAGGCGCCCGCTGGCCTCGCGCTGCACTGCCTTGCAATGCACGTAACGCACCCAGCGGCCGAGCAACCGCGCTGCCTGCGCGGCGGATTCGCCCTGCCATTGCCAGTTACCGATATCGAAGGTCATGCCCAGCGCCAGCCCCTGGGCCTCGCAGCGCTCAAAGAACTGCAGCAGCGGCGCGATGCGCCCGCCCTGCGTGGTCTGGTCGTTCTCCACCAGCAACAGCGGGTCACCAGGGCGCAGTTGCGCTTGCAAGGCCGCCAGGTCGCATGCGCAAGCGTAATGCCCCAACGACACCTTCAGCGCCACGGCGCCGAGTGCGCGGGCCAGCGCCAGCTTGGCAGGCAAGCGCGCGTCCAGCTGCCCTTCAGGGGTCCACAGCTCCAGTGGCGAGGAATACAGGCACTGCAACTGCAGCGCGTTGATTGCCGCCGACAGCGCGGCGGCGTCCGGGGCCTCGTCGAACAACTCTTCGCGCAGTTCGACACATATCACGCCGGCAGCGGCCAGCAGTTCAAGGAAACTCTCCTGCCCACGCTCCCGGACCAAGCTGGCACCGTAGCTGGAGAGGCTGATGGAAACGGGGTTCTCGTGCATTGTTCTTGTCCTTATGAAACCGGTTTCATTTTTTGGCTGCAACAATGGCCGGCGTCGTTGCCGGCCGTTTCTTCATTCGCGTAGTTGAGTGGAACCTCGGACGATCAACTCTGCCTTGAAGTCCAGGCGCCGTGGCGCCCCGCTCTCGCCGCGCAGGCGGTCGTGCAGGCAGTCGAAGGCGGCCACACCGATGCGTTCGGTGGGTTGGGCGAGCGCGGTAATGCCGCTACCGACCAGCGGGTACCAGTCCAGTTCGTCCAGCGCAATCAGGCCGACGTCCTGGAACAGGTTGCAACCCGCGTCGTGCAATACACGGGTCACCGTCAGGGTGGCCACGCCGTTGAAGGTGAAAATAGCCTGGGGCCCGTGCCCATTACTGCCGAGGAAGGCATCAAGCCGGGCGTGCAGGTTGCCGTCGATCTCCACCAGTTGCTGACGCATGCCGGCGCGACGGCTGATCGAGGCGGTGAACGCCTGCGTGCGTTCGAGCCGGGAGCTGGTGCCGTCCAGTGGTTCGGTGACCGCCAGGATGTCGCGGTAGCCACGCGCCTGCAGGTGGTCCAGGGCCTGCTCGATGGCCTGGGCGTTATCCAGCCCTACCAGGTCTACGTTCAGCTCCGGCAGTTGCCGGTCTACCAGGACCATGGGCATGTCGCGCTGCAGGTTGAGAAGTTCGCCGGGGTGATGGCCAAGGGTATTCACGATCAGGCCCTCGACGTTGTAAGACTGCAGGGCCGCCAGGTGATGGCGCTCCTGCTCGTCGTCGCGGTTGGTGTTGCACACCACCAGGCTGTAGCCGTGCTGACGGCACGCGGTTTCAACGCCGTGCATCACCGCGACTGAATAGGGGTTGAGGATGTCTGCTACCAGCATGCCGATCAGCCGCGTCTGGCCACGCTTGAGGCCGCGGGCCATCTGGTTGGGCCGGTAGCCCAGGCGCTCGATGACTTCTTCAAGGCGCTTGGCGGTAGCTTCGGCCAGCAACTGGCGATCGCCGCCAATGTAGCGCGACACGGTGGCCTTGGAGACGCCGGCAACGCGTGCGACCTCACTGATGGTCACGCGTTCGCGGGAATGGGCAGGCAAGTCGGTCATTTCGGTCCCTTGTGATTATTGTCGGTGACGGTGACTGAAACCGGTTTCAATACATCAAAACCGCGCGGTTTCGTCACCTACCGTTCGTCGGGATTCTACCTTTCCCGGCGCACTGCCGGCACCCCACCTGTAGGAGCCGGCTTGCCGGCGATCACCGGCAAAGCCGGTGCCCTACACCGCAGCGCCTGCATCGCCGGCAAGCCGGCTCCCACAAAAGGTACTGCGCCGGCCTGATCGAATGGCATCCATGCGGTTTCACCACCTTCCGTGGCACTGACATACTCAATGTCTACAGCCGACGCCAACCCTGTAGGAGCCGGCTTGCCGGCGATCACCGGCAAAGCCGGTGCCCTACACCGCAGCGCCTGCATCGCCGGCAAGCCGGCCCACAAAAGGTACTGCACCGGCCTGATCGAGTGGCATCCAAGCGGTTTAACCACCTTCCGTGGCACTGACATACTCAACTTTTACAGCCGACGCCAACCCTGTAGGAGCCGGCTTGCCGGCGATCACCGGCAAAGCCGGTGCCCTACACCGCAGCGCCTGCATCGCCGGCAAGCCCCACAACGTATGGCGCCAGGCGCCAGCGTTATCGGATGGCTTTCACATCACTGGCCGAAACAGCACTGCCTTGGTTACCCCAACTGGTCCGGATGAAATTCACCACCTCAGCCACTTCCTGGTCGCTCAAGCGCCAGCCGAACGCTGGCATGGTGAGCTTCGACGGCGCGGTATGCGTCGCCGGCACCGTGCCGCCATCCAGCACCACATGGATCAACGAGGTGGCATCGGCCGTCTGCACCACCGGGTTGCCGGCAAGCGCCGGGAACACGCGGGTATACCCCTGGCCGTCGGTACGGTGGCAAGCAGCGCAGTTGTCGATGTACACCGCCGCACCCGGCTTGCTGTCATCGCCATTCCACAAAGCCTCTGCCACGTGCTTGTCGTACACATGCGGCTGGTCGTGTGGGTTGCTTGCCGGCAGCGTCTTGAGGTAGCGGGCAATGGCCGTCAGGTCGGTATCGCTCAAGTGCTGCATGCTGTGTTCGACCACATCGCTCATGCCGCCGAACACGGCACTGCGGTCACTGCGGCCGGTTTTAAGGAACTGCACCAGCTGTTCCTCGCTCCAGCTGCCCAGGCCGTCCTTGTGGTCACCGCGCAGGTTCTTGGCGATCCAGCCTTCCAGTGGCGCACTGCCGGCCAGGAACTGCTTGCCATCCGCGGGGCTCAGGGCCTCTTCCTGCATGGTCAGGGCACGCGGGGTATGGCACGCGCCACAATGGCCCAAACCCTCCACCAGGTAGGCGCCGCGGCTGACCACCGGGTCGGCACCGGCCGGCGCTTGCCAGGCTTTCACCTCTGGTGCGAACACGCCACGCCAGATCGCCAGCGGCCAACGCATGCTCACGGGCCAAGGGATGTCGGTGGCCTTGTTAGGCTGCGCCACCGGTTGCACGCCTTGCATGAAGTAGGCGTACAAGGCGCGCATGTCCTCGTCCTTGACCCGCGCATAGGACGGGTACGGCATGGCCGGGTACAGCGTGCTGCCGTCCTTGGCCACACCTTTGCGCACGGCCAGGTCGAAGTCTTCGAAACTGTACTGGCCGATGCCGGTGGCATCCGGGGTGATGTTGGTGGAGTACACGGTGCCGATGGGGGTTTCCATCGGCAGCCCACCGGCAAAGGGCTTGCCGCCCTTGGCGGTATGGCAGGCCACGCAGTCACCGGCGCGGGCCAGGTACTCGCCCTTCTTCACCAGCGCATCGGTAGCTTCATCAGCCTGGGCAGCCAGGCCCGTGCCCAGCAGCAGGGTCGCGATCAACAGTTTTTTCATGCCATCGCTCCTCAAGCCTGAACCAGCGGGCCGGGGTTTTTCAGGTACTGCTCCCGGATGGCCCGCGCCGACCAGTAGGTCAGCGCAGCCACCAGGCCGGTGGGGTTGTAACCCAGGCCCTGGGGGAACGCCGATGCGCCCGGGACGAACACGTTGTGCACGTCCCAGCTTTGCAGGTAGCGGTTCAAGGCACTGGTTTTGGGGTCGGAGCCCATGATCGCGCCGCCGTTGAGGTGGGTGGTCTGGTAGCTGGCGGTGTTGAAGTGCTCCTGGACCTTCTTGCCGAGCACGGCGATGGCCTTGGGGTTCATCGCCTGGGCGATCTTGCTCAGCTTGTCGACCATGAACTGGTTCATCTTGATGTCGTTTTCCTGCCAGTCGAAGGTCATGCGCAGCAGCGGCTGGCCGTAGGCATCCCGGTAGGTCGGGTCGAGGTCCAGGTAGTTGCCGCGGTACGACTGGTGCGCGCCGTGGGCGTCCATCGACAGCTGGTGGGTGTAGTAATCGGCCGTGGCCTTCTTCCAGGCACTGCCCCAGGCGGGCGTGCCGGGCGGGTTGGCAATACCGGCAATCGGCCGGCTGCCAGCCTGGTTGACCCACATCGGCGAGCCGCCGACGAAACCGTGCGGCCCATGGTCGAAGTTGTCGGCGTTGAAGTCGTCGATCGCCACCCCGTTGCCGCCGGCGCCGATGAAGTTGTTGGTGTAGGTGTCCTTGTCGAAGAACGCTTTCACCGTGCCCATGTTCTGGTAGGCGAAGTTGCGCCCCACAACCCCTTCGTTCTTGATCGGGTCATAGGGTTTGCCGATGCCCGACAGCAGCATCAGGCGCACGTTGTTGAACTGGAACGCGGCAAGGATGACGATGTCTGCCGGCTGCTCCACTTCCCGCCCCTGGGCATCGATGTAGGTCACCCCGGTAGCCTTGCGCTTGCTGTCGTCCAGGTTCACCCGCAGCACATGGGCATTGGCCCGCAGCTCGAAATGGGGTACCTGGCGCAGCGCCGGCAGGATGTTCACGTTGGGCGACGCCTTGGAGTACATGTAGCACACGTACCCGCTGCAGAAGCCACAGAAGTTGCACGGCCCCATCTGCGCCCCATAGGGGTTGGTGTAAGGCCCCGATGTGTTGGCCGAAGGCAGGTTGTAGGGCTTGTAGCCCAGGCTGGCGGTTGCCTTCTGGAACAGCTGCGCCGACACCACGTTCTTCTGCGACACCAGCGGGAAGGGGTTGGAGCGGTCCGGTGCATAAGGGTTGCCGCCCTTCCCTTCGCCGACCACCTTGCCGTTCACGGTCCAGGCCTGGCCCGAGGTGCCGAAGACCTTCTCGGCGAAGTCGAAGCAGGGTTCTAGCTCCTCGTAGCTCACGCCAAAGTCCTGGATCGTCATGTGTTCAGGGATGAAGCGTTTGCCGTAGCGCTCTTCGTAGTGGCTGCGCATGCGCAGCTCCATCGGGTCTACACGAAAATGCACGCCGGACCAGTGCAGGCCTGCGCCGCCCACGCCCTTGCCGGGCAGGAAGGCACCGAGCTGGCGGTTGGGCAGCGCGACATCGTTGACGCTGTGGCGGATGGTGACGGTTTCTTTGGAGACATCCACGAACAGCTTCTTGCGCACGCTGTAGGTCAGCTCATCGATGACCTGCGGGTAGCTGCCCTCGGGGTAGGTGTCCTGCATCGGCCCGCGCTCCAGCGCGACCACCTGCAACCCGGCCTCGGTCAGCTCCTTGGCCATGATGGCGCCCGCCCAGCCGAAACCGACGATCACCGCATCGACCTTCTTCATTGTATTGGCCATGCCTTACGCCCTCTCGCCACGAATCGATACTGCCGGGAACGGGTAAGGCTCATTGCGCTCGACCCAGTCCATGAAGTCTGCACGGGCGCCGGGGAAGCCGATTTGCGTCCAGCCGACCATACCCTTGTTGCCACCGTGAATCGGGTCGCAGAAGAACCCCTCGCGGGTGTTCTGCACCAGCAGGCTGAAAAACACCTTGGCAGGCAGCTGTTCGAAAACGATCTCACCGGCTTCGATCTTGCCGAGAACTTTGTCTCGGGTAGCGCTATCTTGCTCAGCAAACGTTTTACCGCTGGCGTTTTTGCACCATGCATCCGCAGCGGCGATGCCCAGGCGGTAGATTTGCTGGGGGCTCAGTTGCAGCTGGTAGCCAAGCTCTGGCGCGGCGTCGGCCTTGAACGGGCCCTGCATGTACCACTGGGCACCTGTGGCATAGGGGGTGTTCATCTGGCGATCGATAAACTCGGCGGCGCCTGCTTCGAGGGCGCCGGGGCCCAGCTCGTCAGCGGGGATGATGCGCGACACCGCCGCCTGCACGAAGGCCCATTCTTCGGCGGTGAAGAAAGTCGGCTGGTAATGGCCAGCGGGCGGTGTAGCAGGCACCTTGGGTTCGCGGGCCGGCTGGGCCAGCAGTTGGCCGGCACCAAGGCCTGTGCTGGTAGCCACGGTGACCACGGGAATAAGGGTCAACGTTTTGCGCAGGAAGTCCCGGCGCGGGTTGTCGGGGGCATGCTCAGGCATTGCAAGTCCTCATCAGCATTGGGGCGGCCTTGGGTTGCGCCGTCTGGGTTTGGATCAGGGAGAGGCCCTGAGAAAGCCGCGTAATCTAGCTGGTTCGGAAACATTTTGAAACCGGTTTCATATCCGCCCCCAACCCCTCAAAACTCGACCGTAGCGATGGCGGTGCTTTTGAAATTGACGTGAAACGTGTATTCCGGCATTGGGGCCGGTTCAGGTCGTGGGAATCGCCAGGAGGCTTTATCATGGCCCTCCACCACAGAGGCCCGCCATGTTCGATTGGGAAGACCTGCGCCATTTCTGCGCCTTCATCAGCACCGGCTCCCTGTCGGCCGCAGCCAAGCAGCTGCGCGTCGACCACGCCACCGTGGCCCGGCGCATCGCCGCACTGGAAGCTGCGCTCAACCTCAAGCTGGTCGACCGCCGCCCCAGGGCTTACGTGCTGACCGAGCAAGGCCGCCGGGTGGGCGAGTACGCCGAGCAGATGACCCAGGCCTCCTTCGCCCTGGAACACTTCGCCAGCGCAGGCCAGCAGCAGGTTGAAGGCCAGGTGGTACTGGCCGCCCCGCCCGCCTTGCTCGGCAGCCTCATTGCGCGGCGCCTGGCCACGCTGTGCAACCGCTACCCGCAGCTGCACCTGAAACTGGTCGGCAGCAAGTCGCGCGCCTCGCTGGCGCGCCGCGAGGCCGATATCAGCGTGGCCCTGGCCCGGCCCAGCGAGCCCACCCTGGTGGCCAGCCTGCTGGGCTACCTGGATTACCGCCTGTACGCCGCCCCCGGCTACCTGCGCAGCACCAGCACGCCGCGCTATATCGGCTACGACCAGTCCCAGGCCAAGTCGGCGCAGCAACAGTGGCTGCTCGCCCAGACCCACCACCAGCCCTTTGTAGTGCAAAGCAACGATTTGCGCATCCAGGCCCAGGCCGCTGCAGGCGGCATCGGCATTGCCTGCCTGCCGGCATTCATGGCCCAGGAGCATGGCCTGCAGGCCATCGGGGAGGAAACACAGACCATGAGCATCGAACTATGGCTGGCCGTGCATGAAGACGTGCGCAACACACCGCGCATCAAGGCTGTAACCGATTTTTTGCAGCAACAGGTCAAGCCACTGCTGCGCTTGTGAATTTCTGCAGAGCTCGCCTGCACCGATACGGGATTTCCGCACGCCCACAGCCCCGCTAAGCTTCCCCCATCGCAAACGACCACCGAGGAGAAGCAGATGCAGTACGTCAAGTTGGGCAACACCGGCCTGGATGTTTCGAAACTGTGCCTGGGCTGCATGACCTTCGGCGAGCCGGGCGCCGGCACCCACCCCTGGACCCTCGGCGAAGCCGACAGCCGCCCGATCATCCGCCACGCCGTGGAGCAAGGCATCAACTTCTTCGACACCGCCAACAGCTACTCGGCCGGCACCTCGGAACTGATCCTGGGCAAGCTGCTGAAGGCGTTCACCCGCCGCGAAGAAACCGTGATCGCCACCAAGGTGTTCTTCCCGGCCAACATGTGGGAAGGCAGCACCCGGCCCAACGAGCAGGGCCTGTCACGCAAGGCGATCATGGCCAACATCGACGCCAGCCTCACCCGCCTTGGGACCGACTATGTCGACCTCTACCAGATCCACCGCTGGGACTACCACACCCCGATCGAGGAGACCATGGAGGCGCTGCACGATGTGGTCAAAGCCGGCAAGGCGCGCTACATCGGCGCATCCTCGATGTATGCCTGGCAGTTCGCCAAAGCCCAGCAGGTGGCGGCCAGCAACGGCTGGAGCCGCTTCGTGTCGATGCAGAACTACCTCAACCTGATCTACCGCGAGGAAGAGCGCGAAATGATCCCGCTGTGCCTGGACCAGGGCGTGGGCCTGATGCCCTGGAGCCCGATGGCCCGCGGCCGGCTGACCCGCCCGCATGGCCAGCAGACTGAACGTACCCGCACCGACATTTCCGGCCGGTCGTTCTATGAAAAAACCGAAGTGGAAGACGGCCGGGTGATCGATGTGGTCGAACAGATAGCCCGCGAGCGTGGCGTGCCCATGGCGCAGGTGGCGCTGGCCTGGGTACTGGGCAAGCGAGGGGTTTCGGCGCCGATCGTGGGCGCGTCGAAGGTGGCGCAGCTCGATGATGCGATTGGCGCGTTGCAGTTCGAGCTCAGCGCCGAAGAAGTGGAGCGCCTGCAAGCGCCCTACGTGCCGCATGCAGTGACGGGCTTCAAGTAGGCCTGCCCGGGCCTCACCAGCGGCAAACCGATGCCCGCACAGGTACTGCACCCAGGCAGGTGCAGTACCTCAATAGCCCGTCATTTCCAGATACCCACGCCCCTCCTTACCCACACGCACCGGGCCTTCCCAGTAAGGGAAGCGCGTGCCCATCCAGGCCTTGGGCTCCAGCGCATCCACCTCGACATCCACCTGTATCGCTGGCACCTTGACCCGCCAACGGGTGGGCACCTTTTTGCCATTGTCCTGCCGCGTCCAGGCCAGCGGTGTCAGCTCGATCTGCCCGCCCTGCAGCGCACGCGCCTGCCCTTGGGCATCGACCCAGGTGCCCGCGCGGTAAGGCGGCCCCTGATCCTCGCGCACCTGGAACAGCATCAGCTTGGCGCCCGTGCCCAGGTGCAGCGAAAACCAGTCCCAGCCACTTTGCCCGGCGGCCAACGGCTGGCTGCTCCATTCCCGGTCAAGCCAGGCCTGCCCTGTGACGGCGACACGCTGCCCCTCTCGCTCGACCTCGCCACTGACCGTGTAGAACGGCTGGCTGTAGTAGTACGACGCCTGGCCCTTGCCGGATTTTTCGCTGTAACCCTGCACACCGTGCAGCAGCAGCGGCTGATCGCTGGTGAGGGCCAGGTCATAACCAAACCCTTGGCCCCTGGCCCGCATCTGCAGGCGGTCGACTCCGGGTTTGCCCTGCAACGACCAGTCGTTGATCCACGCCCGGAACGGTTGTGCCTCGACGCCCGCCTGGCCAACCCCACCGCGCGCCAGCGTTTCACTGACCTGGTGGCCGCCCGGGCCGGTCAGCGCGGCGTGGCCCATCCACAGGTTGGGGCTGTTCCAGTTCCAGGTCTCAGGCCCAGGCCGCAAGGCGGAGCGGAACAACGTCCATTGCACACCCCAGTCACGGCCCTGGGCATCGCGCAGGTTGGCGGTGACGTACCACCATTCGATACGAAAGCCCCCATGCGCGCCATGGTCACGTGGGAATGCCAGCGCATGCCCCGGTATCACCTGCCTGAACGCCGCCGCATCGTCGCCCAGGCCCGCATAACTCTTGGGTTCTGGTGCAGGCGGGTCGCACCCTGCCAGCAGCAGGCAGGCCATCAATAGCAAGGTTTCAGCTTTCATCGGCAAATTGCCTCAACAGCGCGCCTGGCTGGCTGCGTGCCAGTTGCCACAACGGCCAGGCACTGGCCAGCAGGCTGGTCAACAGGCCCAGCACGGCCAGCTGCACCAGTTGCCCGGTAAATACATGCCAAGGCAGACGCCAGCCGAACGCCTGCACATTCACCACCGCCACCAGGCACCAGGCCAGCAGCAGGCCCAAGGGGATCGCCAGCAGCACGGTGAAGCAGCTGAGCATCAGCGTTTGCCCCAGGCTCAGCCAGGCCAGCCAGCGCCGTGGTACACCCAAGGCCCACAACGGCGCCAACTGCCCCAGGCGTCGCTGGCTCAAGGTCAGCTGGCTGATGAACAACGCCACGCCGGCAACCCCCAGGGTCAGGCTGTTCAATGCCGCCGTGACCGCAAAGGTGCGGCTGAACACTTCGCTGGACCAGGCTTTGAGGCGGGCCTGCTCCACCACCTGATTGTCATCCAGGGCATAGCGCCGTTGCAGTTCATCCTTCAGCGCAGCCACCCGTTCAGGCCGCACCAGCAGGCTGAAACCCGCGAGGCTGGCCGCTGGTGCATGGCTACGCAACCAGGCGGCGTTGACCAGCACATGGCCCTTGGGGTTGCCATAGTCGGCATGAACGCCCACCACGGTCATGGCCTGGGGCGGCTCGCCAGGCAACTGCAGCGTCTGCCCTACAGCCAGGCCAAGGCGCCGGGCAAGTTGCTCGCTGAGCATTGCACCACGGCCGGCGGCCAGCGCCTGCCAGGCGCCCGGTGCCTGCTGCAGCAGTGGCCAGTGCTGGCGGTAGAAAGGGTGATCATCCACCCCCTGTACCTGCACCGGCCACTGCTGCAGGCGCCAGTCCACCCGCCAGCTGGGCAGCACCGCGCTGACGGTACGGTCTGCCAGCAAGCGCGCGTAGATCTGCTGCGCCTGCGCGCTGTCGCGGGGCGTGACGTACACATCGGCGGCCAGGCGCTGGTCCAGCCAGCCGATGAAGGTGCGGCGAAAACCTTCGGTCATGCCGCCAACCCCGACACTGGCGGCCAAGGCCAGCAACAGCGCCATCAACGCCAGGCTCAAGGCCGGTAGTTGCTGGCGGCTGTCGGCAACGAACCACTGCGCCAGCGGGCGCTTGCACACCCGCGCCAGGCCGCCGAGCAAGAGCGCCAGCAACCCCGGCAACACCAGCGCCGCCGCCAGCAGCAAAGCCGCCAGCATGCCGAATGCACTGGGCAGCCCATTGCCCAGGTAGCCGCAGCCTGCCGCCACCATCAGCAGCACGGCGCCGGCGCCACCCTGGCGCCGCAACCACGGCACTTGCGCCAGGCGCCAGGCCTGGGGCTGCGCCAAGGCCAGCAATGGCAGGCGCGCGGCACGCAGCAGGCTGTCGAGCCCCGCCAGCAGCGCGCCCAACAGGCTGACGGCAATGCCTGCCAGCCACCACGTGGCCGGCAAGTGCAACTCCCCCGCCACCTGGGCGCCATAAAGCCCGCGCAAGCTGGAGGCGAAATCAGGCAGCATCAGTGCGGCCAGCAGGTAACCTGCAGCCACGCCTGCCACGCCGCCCAGCACGGCAAACAACCCCAGCTCCAGGGCAAGGGCTGCCAGCAGCACCTGCAAGCTCACGCCGCAAGCGCGCAAGGTGCGGATCAACCCGCGCCGCTGTTCCAGCGCCAGGCCAATGGCCGCATGGGCAATGAACAGCCCCACCACGAAGGCCAGCAGGCCGAGGGCGGTGAGGTTCAGGTGAAAGCTGGCGGTCAGCCGCTGCAGGTCGGCATCATCGCCGGGCGGCTGCAGCTTCAGGCTCGCCGCAATGTCGCGCGGCAGTGGCCGGTCACTGTCGCTGAGCAGCCACGACAATTGCCCGGGGGCATTGAGCAAGGCCTGCGCCTGGCCGATGTCGACCACCACCACACCCGGTGCCAGCTGCGCATGCAGGGTAAGCGGCGGCAATACTTGCCCGTCCACCGTGGTCAGCTGCTCGCCGGGTTGACGCCCCAGCTGGCGCAGCGTGTCCGGGCCCACCCACGCTTGCCCCGGCGTACCCACGAACGCCTGCAGGTCAAAATCCTGCACATCGGCACCGGCAACGGCCATGCCCGGCAACAGGCCAAGCGGCTCGATCCCGACCAGGCGCAGCGTAACGTGCGGCGCTGCAGCCAGGCGCAAGCGCCCTTCCAGCACCGGCGTCACTGGCCAGCCCAGCCTGCGCAATTGCACATACAGCGCCTGGTCGAAGCGCTGCCCCGAGCGTGCCACCAGTTGCGGGCGGGCAGGCCCGGCGAGCACCGCACTGGCTTGTGCGTAGTCGTTGCGCGCCTGGGTGTTGAGCGCCTGAACGCCGGTCCACAGGGCCGTGGCCAGCCACAAACCGGTGAAGATGCTGATGCACTGCAGCCGGTGACGCCACCAATGGCTGCACAGGGCCTGCACGGTGATCCGCAAGCTGTTCATCACCCCTGCACCCGGCCCATCTGCAGCACGCAGCGGCGCTGCAGCATGGCGGCCAGGCGCTGGCTGTGGGTCACCATCAGCACGCTGCTACCCGCCTCGTGCACCAGCTGCAGCAGCAGCGCCAACACCTCGTCGCTGCTGGCCTCGTCAAGGCTGCCGGTGGGTTCGTCGGCCAGCAGCAGCAAGGGCCTGCTGGCCAGCGCGCGGCCAATGGCAACGCGCTGCTGCTGCCCGCCAGACAGTTGTTCCGGGTAGCGTTGCAGCAACGGGGCCAGCCCCAACCGGGTGGCCAGGTGCGTCACCCAGACCGGGTCATGGCGCCCCGCCAGGCGCGCCTGGAAGGCCAGGTTGGCGGCCACGTCCAGGCTGCTGATGAGGTTGTACTGCTGGAACACCAGGCCGATACCCTCGCGCCGCCAACGTGCCAAGGCAGCTTCGCCGCGGTTGTCCAGGGGTTGGCCATCGATCAGGATGCGCCCGCTGTCGGCGCGGTCCAGCCCCGCCAGCAGGTGCAGCAAGGTGCTCTTGCCGCTGCCGGATTCGCCCATCAGGGCCAGGCTGCTGCCGCGTGCCAGCGTCACGTCCACCCCGCGCAGCACCTCCAGCGGGCCTTGGGCGGTGGCGAACGACTTGCACAGGTTCTCGACGACCAACATTGGGGGGGGCCTTATTTGCCGGGTCAGACTGTAGGCATAGCTGCAAACGCCGCTTTGGGGCAAATGGCTTGTGCTGTTTTCACTGGCCTCAGTTCACCAACGCGTGCTGCACCTGCCCCACCGTCGCCGCCAAGCTGTTCAGGTGCAAGCTCAGCACCCGCTCCACCGGTGCCTGGTCCAGCGGCCAGTGCAGCGCAATGCTGCCCGCCAGCCGCCCCTCCACCCGCACCGGTAAGGCAATCGCCCGGATCAGGAAAGGCAAGCGCACGGGGTATTCCCAAAACCCTTCGGTGCGCTGGCCAAAGCCTTTGTGCCCATCGGCCTCGATATCGCGCAACAGTGCTTCATCGCCCACCCGCTCATGCGTCGCCAGGCGCTGCACCTCAGCCGGCGCCAGCTCCTTCAGGCACGCCCGGCCCATGGCCGAGTGAAACAAGCTGGCATGCTGCCCGACGAGCTGGCAGTTGTGCGGGTAGCGCTTGCGCAGCACCTGCGGAATGGCGCTTTCCATCACCTCCAGCCGCTCGCCGTCGAAAGAAGAAAGGTCCGCCACCAACCCGGTGCGCTCGCAAAGCTCCAGCAGCAACGGCGCCGCGCGTTCCACCAGTTGGCGCTTCAAGCGCAGCTGGCGGTCGCCAAACAGGCGCCGGGCACACAAGCGGTAACGGCGGTCGCTCAGGCCACGGTAGACCCAACCCTGTTCCTGCAAGGTGGCAAGCATGCGCGATACCGTGGCCTTGGGCAGTGCCGTCAGGTAGTGCAGCTCTTCGAGCCCCAGCGCCTGGTGCTCGCCAAGCAGTTCGACGATCGCCAGTGCCCGCTCCACCGAGCGCACGCCACCGCTGTCTGCGGTAATACCCATGGGTTCGACCTCCCTGTCTGTGCGTGGTTGGTCATCATGCCCAGCAAGATACGGGCCTGCCCAGGGCTTTCAGCGCGCCTGCAAACACCCAGGCGGCCGCCGCGCTACCCAGCGCGTCAGTTGTTCATGGGCATAGGCCAGTTGCAGCACGGCGTGGTCGGCCTGGGCCGGGCCGATGATCTGCAGGCCCATCGGCAGCCCGGCGGCGTTGAAACCCACCGGCACGCTCATGCTCGGCAGGCCGGCCAAGGTCGGGCCAATCACCACCTCCATCCAGCGGTGGTAGGTGTCCATGGCCTGCCCGCCAACCACCTTCGGCCATGGCTCGGCTGCGTCGAATGGGAACACCTGGGCAGCCGGCAGCAGCAAATAATCGTAACGCTCGAACAATTTGCCCAGCGCCTGGTACCACGCGCTGCGGTCCAGCGAGGCCTGGTAAACGTCCGCTGCGGTCAGGCGCAGGCCGCCCTCCACCTCCCACTGCGCCTCCGGCTTGAGCTGGGCGCGTTTGCCCGGGTCGGCATACGCCGCCCCCAGGTTGCCGTGCACCAGGAAGTGGCGATGGGTGAGCCAGCATTGCCATAAACGCCCCAGGTCGAACCCCGGCTGGCACGCCTCGACCTCGCAGCCCAGCTCGGCGAAGTCTGCCAGCGCCGCCTGGCACAGGCCCATCACCCCCTCGTCCATCGGCAGGTAGCCGTCAAAGTTACCCAGCCAGCCAACCCGTACACCCTTGAAATCGCGCTGCAACCCGGCGGTAAAGTCACGCGGGCCGTCACTGAGCGACAGGGGCGCGCGCGGGTCGTGCCCGGCCTGCACCGACAGCAACCGCGCCACGTCCGTCACCGTGCGCCCCATCGGCCCCTCGGTGGCCAGCTGCTGCACGAACAGCTCCGGCGTTGGCCCGTACGGCACCCGCCCTTGCGAAGGGCGCAGGCCGAACACGTTGTTGAACGCTGCCGGGTTACGCAGCGAGCCCATCATGTCGCTGCCGTCGGCCACCGGCAGCAGGCGCATGGCCAACGCCGCTGCGGCGCCGCCACTGCTGCCGCCTGCCACACGGCTGTGGTCGTAGGCATTGGTGGTGGTGCCGAACAGCGTGTTGTAGCTCTGCGAGCCCAAGCCGAATTCCGGCACATTGCTTTTGCCGACAATGATCGCCCCGCTCGCCCGCACCCGCGCCACGCTGATGGCGTCATGCGCCGGCACCTGCTCGGCAAACAGCGGCGAGCCCAGCGTCGTGCGCAGCCCCGCCGTGGCCGCCAGGTCTTTGACTGCCTGCGGCATGCCATGCATCCAGCCACGCGACTGGCCGGCGGCCAGCTCACGGTCGCGCACCTCAGCCTCGGCCAGCAGCACCGCGCCCTCGCGCAGCGATACCAGCGCATTGACCTGCGGGTTGAAGCGCTCGATATGGCCCAGGTAGGCCTGCATCACTTCACGGCACGACAACTGGCGCGCGTGGATCGCCTCGGACAGCGCCTGGGCATCGAGGGCGACGATCGGGTCGATGGCTAACGGGTTCACGGTTTAACTCCAAGGTTGAAAGCGACAGCCTTGCCAGCGCGGGGTGCTTCTTTCAGGCAATAGGTGCCCAGCAGCGTCAACAGGCAGGCGAACAGCACATAGAACGACGGCGCCACCGGGGTGCCGAGCACCTTGCTCAGCCAAGTGACAATCAACGGGGCAAAGCCGCCGAACACCATCACCGCCACGTTATAAGCCACCGACACCCCGGTGGAGCGCACCTCGATCGGGAACTGCTCGGCCAGGGCGGTTGGCGCCGGGCCGAAGAAGCCGCCAATGGCGGTGCACAGCAGCAGTTGCATCACCAGCAGGCGCTCGATCGACGGCGCTGCGGCCACCCACACGTACAGCGGGTACACCATCACGAAAAATGCCAGGGTAAAGGCCATCAGCACCGGCCGCCGGCCAAGCCGGTCCGACAGCGCTCCGGCCAGGGGGATGACCACGGTCATCAGCCCCACGGCCAGCATCTGCACCAGCAGCACCTGGTCCAGTGGCAGGCCAAGGTTTTTGTGGGCGAAGGTGGGCATGTTCACCAGCACTACGTAAAACGACACCGTCGCACCACAGGCTAGGCCCATCGAGACCAAAAGGCTGCGCCGATGCTCCCGCAGCACCTGCCACAGGCCGGGCGCCTGGCCCTTGGACTGCTTGCGCGCCTCCAGGAATTCCTCGGGTTCTTCCATGTGTTTGCGAATCCACAGCCCCACCGGGCCGATCAGCAAACCGATCACGAACGGAATCCGCCAGCCCCAGCTGTCCAGCGCCTCGGGCGTGCACAGGTGGGTCACCAGCGCGACCATCCCCGCCCCGCTGAACACCGCCAGGCACTGCCCCACCAGCTGCCACGAGCCATACAGCCCCTTGCGGTGGGCCGGTGCGCTTTCCACCAGAAACGCCGTGGCACTGGCGTACTCACCGCCCGTGGCAAAGCCCTGCAGCATGCGCGCCACCACGATCAACAGCGGCGCGCCCATGCCAATGGCCAGGTAGCTGGGGGCAAAGGCGATCATGGCGATGGACACCGTCATCAGGCGGATGATCAGTTGCATCGCCGCCTTGCGCCCCTTGCGATCGGAATAGATGCCCAGCAGCACCCCGCCCACCGGCCGCATGAAAAAGCCCACGCCGAAGGTGGCCAAGGCCATCAGCAGCGAGGCGTACTCGTCGTCGGAGGGGAAGAACTGGCGGGCGATGATGCTGGCCAGAAAGCCGTACACGATAAAGTCATACCATTCCAGGGCATTACCGATGACCGCCGCGACCACTTGCCGGGTACGCGACGCGCCTGTGTGTGAAGTCTGCATGCGGAACACTCCATCAATCTGTTGGCCAGAAACGGCGGCGGGCTGCAGCTTGAAGCTTCCCTAGTTGAGCCAGCGCTCGGTCAGGGCGCCCCAGTAGGCGGCGCCGGTCAGCAGGATGTCGTCGTTGAAGTCGTAGGCAGGGTTGTGCACCATCGGCCGCTGCACGCCGTTGCCGATGAACAGGTAGGCGCCGGGGCAGCGCTGTAGCATCCAGGCGAAGTCTTCGCTGCCCATCAGCTTGCGGGTGTTGCCGTCCACCGCCTCGGCGCCGAGCAGCTCGACGCCGACCTGGTGGGCAAAGGCGTTTTCGTCGGCGTGGTTGACCAGCACCGGGTACGCCGGGCGGTGTTCGATGCTGGCGGTGCAGCCGTAACTTTGGGCCTGGCTAAGGATGATCGCCTGCACCCGCTCCAGGGTCTGCGCGCGCACCTCGGCGTTCAGCGCACGCAAGCTCAAACGCAGCAACGCCTGCTGCGGGATCACGTTGGCCGCCTCGCCTGCCTGCAGTGCGCCCACGGTGACCACGGCCGCCTCCTGCGCATCGATATTGCGCGCCACCACGGTTTGCAGGGCCATCACCACACTGGCTGCGGCCACCAACGGGTCGACCGTCAGGTGCGGCATGGAGCCATGCCCGCCGACGCCTTCGATGGTCACGGTGAGCAGGTCCTGCGAAGCCATCATCGGCCCTTCTCGAAAGCCCAGGTGCCCCGCCGGCAACCCCGGCATGTTGTGCATGCCGAACAGGGCGTCACACGGGAAGCGCTCCAGCAGCCCATCGGCCAGCATCGCCTCGGCGCCGCCCTGGCCTTCCTCGGCCGGCTGGAAGATCAGCGTCAGCGTGCCATCGAACTGGCGCGTGGCCGCCAGGTAGCGTGCCGCGCCCAGCAGCATGGTGGTGTGTCCGTCGTGGCCGCAGGCGTGCATGCAGCCCTGGTGGCGGCTGGTGTATTCAGCGCCGGTGGCTTCTACGATGGGCAGTGCGTCCATGTCGGCACGCAGGCCCAGTTTGCGTGGGCTGCTGCCATTGCGCAGCACGCCGACCACACCGGTTTTGCCGATGCCGGTGTGCACTTCGTAGCCCCAGTCTTTGAGCAGTTGCGCGACCAGGGCCGCGGTGCGGCTTTCTTCGAAACCGAGTTCGGGGTGGGCGTGGATATCGTGGCGGATGGCGTGCAGGTCGCTGGCCACGTCGTTGAGCCAGGCCAGGATGTGCTGGTGTTGCTGCATGTGGAATCTCCTCGCGCGGGTGGGTCCCGTTCTTGTTGTTCGCTTTGAGATCACGACGGTTGAGGCAGGTCGTGGTTGCGCACAGATAAGCGCGAGTGGGGCGGGAGCACAATTGAATGTGGTTTCACGTGGTGGAACATCACATGGGCGGGGATGTTTTCCTACAGAAACCGGCTGAAAAAATCAGATTAAT
This sequence comes from Pseudomonas sp. BNK-15, assembly GCF_047456105.1. Lineage (NCBI taxonomy): Bacteria > Pseudomonadati > Pseudomonadota > Gammaproteobacteria > Pseudomonadales > Pseudomonadaceae > Pseudomonas > Pseudomonas sp. BNK-15. Next base: position 4,686,753 of record NZ_CP179898.1, on the reverse strand, counting down.
TCCCTTTCTTGTAGTCCGTTTCCCAAAGATACTGCCGACGCCTGTTTTTCGTTGCACGCGCTAAACGTGGGCCATAGTCTCGGCCGGTCGCTGCCAATCGGCGATACGGTTTTGACAGACCGTGAGTCACTGAGAGCATGTGCAATGCCTGTTATGGCAGCTGTACGTGGGGCACCTCTGTGTGCGCCGGGATTCTCAGTGCCCTCGGTCTGTCAACCCACGAACAGCTGCCACCCTTTCCGTTTGACAGCGGATTAGCGGCAGCCCTACAGGCACTGAGAGGGTTTTATGCTGAAGATAGTCCCCGATCCACCCTACACTTCCCACTCCCTGGAAGACACACTCATGATGGCTGCTGACTACGCACTTTGCGCAGAAGCCGTTGCCCAGCAGGCGATGATGATGCAACCCAAATCGCCCTCCTCCTTGTTGATCATGACCTCCATGCACGAGCTCGAAACCTTGCGCAAATTGCTTGAGGTGGCCTTGGCGCAAGTGCAAATGCCGACAGAGCCGAGAACGCTGCACTAAGTCGCATCACGTCAGGCCTGGCCTGGCTCTTTCAAAGGCTAACCACTCGCACGGCGCCGCCCCTGAGGTTGTAGACGACCCTTAGGCGCTCGGTGAACCCGTGTGGGCCCGGCTTGCCAGCGAAAGGGCCAGCCCAGGCACCCGCATTTTCAGGGAGCCAACCAATGCCAAAAGACGGCACAAACGAATACACCACACCCGGTAAAACCATGTTCTACCAGGCAGAGGGCCAAACCCAACCCCTGTTCTGCATCGCCCCAGGCATCCCCTGCCAAGATGCCCGGGAGCAAGCCTCGGAGCTGATGGGGTGTGTGCGCGACCTGACCATCACCGGGCTGATGGAAGAAAACCCGCAACTGATCTGGGCGTCCTATTACCTGAGCGCGCTGGCCAAGGCGCTGCTGGATGATGCCGAGTTGGGGATGCAGCGGTAGGTCAGCAAGCGGCGGGCTCGCCCATCGAGGACAACTTGGCTCCGTACGAAAAGTTGTGTATCGCTGCCACCGTTGGAGCTGGCTTGTCAGCGCCTTCAGGAGTTTTCATACAAAGCCAAGTGATGGGCCAGTTCGATAAGGCGATGGGGTGATCATGGGCTCTCAAATGGCCCGATTATGGCACCAAAGGAGTACTAGCCAACGTGATCTCACGTGGGGAACTTATCTACCAAACGTGATTATACAGCGCGTACCCACACGCTAGTACAGAAGCGATCAGAATGAACGCAGAAATCCTGCGACCTTCATAAATATGGCTCCAAGGCACTACATGTACCAGCCGCTCAGGCGGCACGCTTTTCAGAAAACGGTAGCGAATGATGAAGTACGTGATGCTGATCAGGGGATAAATGAATACGGCTATCCCTGCGGCATCCAGGCCGCCAAAAAGCGCCAGGAACGCTGGGGTAAACAGGTAGGCACACTTCACCCAAAAGTCCAGTTCTACAAGGTGGTCATGGACTTCACCGCCGGGGTGCTGCGCTTTTTTCGTACGTTTGCTCGTCCTTGCAGGCATTTGAAATCTCCTTTTTCACTTATTGCGGCTTGGCACGCACAGATAGCCTTGCCTGGGACAAGCCCAGTTATGCTGCTACTTTGGGATCCTAGTGACACGATACGTCTGTTTAAATGCGAACTCCCTCAAGGCAGAGATAGCAGCCTCATCATCAGGATCCTGATAATTCAATCCTTGCACCGCATTGAATGCATCAATCCAACATTTATCAAAGGGTGGCTTATCTCGCTTCCCGAGAATAACTTCCCAATTCTCGACACCCGCGACAACTGATTCAAAATAACCATTGCTTTGAATCATATGCCTAAGCGCAATCAGGCCTTCCATATAACCAACTCCGTTTAGCACCACACTTTTGACATTAAAACTCAAGACGACAACATAATCGTGTACAGGCGCACTACTTATTTGGCGCGAAGCAATGAAAGCTACCACGCGAATTGGGGTATGACCCCATAAGTACAAAGCTATTCAAAGCCTCGACCAATTTTGAGTGGATCAGTACCTCTTCATCTTTTCTGTTACGAATGAGAGTAAACACGCCTTTGCTTGCAGAAAGAACTTCCACCACATCCCCGTTGGAGTTCGTGACTTCAATAAACCCACTTACTACACCGCTGAGATTATCTATCTCAGCCAGCAGAGCAGGATACTTCATCAATACGCCAGCCTCATCAACACCAGTCTCCGTGACTGGATTATCAAAATACACCTTGATTTTAGGGCAAACATTCCGATCCCAGCGAAAGATGGGGATCATTCGTTGAATCATTTCTTTAAACTCCGCTTCAGATTCAGCACCTGAAAACTCGCATCTATGCATCGGAATACAAAGGTATAGATTCCCTCTCTTGCTTTCCAGGCGACCTTTTAAACTACCGTGATAGGTATTAGGTACGACTAACGCATGAGAAAACCCATATTTATTGGGCGAAATCGCAAATACGACAGTCTTATCCTGACTCAAGCAATCTGGTGCTTGATCAGCAACTGCTACAGAAAAATCCCTATCACTTATATTTTCAGATATAACGAGTAAATCTTGTTCATCTGCGTTTTTCAAACAATATTCATAAGTTGACTTAGGCAGCTTGTGCTGAAAAAAATAGCAACCAGCGTACTCATCCACGCTAGCGAACGATTGCAGTAGATCATCCTTAGAAAGCATACCAACCTCACTCATAATCGGGGCCTACGTCCTGCCGATACCTTACACCATCAGCGGCCATTTCAGCACCATAGGAACTATTAGGAGAACGCAACCGAATAGTCATATTATTTGTTTCGCTTATAGAAATCATTTCGCGCAGCATGAATAGAATCATAGCCCTGTTCATTCCTGCGTTAATAACCGGGTTATTATACTCATGTGATCTCGAAAAACCTCCGCATAAAGGCCTGCAACGTCAAAGCCACATTTAGCGCTGAGGGCGCTGAATGCCGGGGAACAAAAACTCTTTAGATGGATCCCAATTGATTCCCGTTTCCCGATAATTCTTAATGCGCAAAACAATCTTCTCAGGATCTCCAACCATACCACATAGTTCGTATCGGTGAATCAACTTCAAGTCATCATCTGGAGAAAGAGCCTCCTTGATTACTTGCGCACCAATATTAGAATAACTTTCTGATAGCTCTATGAGTTTTGCGCCAGTGTTTCCTGGAGTACCAAATATCGCCGATAGCATACGCTTTTCCACAGGTCTTTCGTTTGGTGCAGCATACTCACAAGAAACTAGAGCCGAAAATATTTTTTTAATATTCTTTATCGAAACAAAAATCGTGAACAACACATTAGTTTTATTTAAGTTCACCCCACTCCAATCATCATCACTCACAAAAATATCAAAAACCTCCAAGAGATAATTAGTCCTCATTTGTGAAATAGCATACAGATCTTCTTTCACCTTGATGCTTAAAATCAAACCGTCTTGCCACTTTAAAGATTTCAACATGCCGTCGCCCTTTTAATTTTCCGCCAGCTTTTTCCTCACCACTCGGCGCTCTATGTTTATCAGCAGCCGCGAGATAACGATCTCTATTTGGATTATTCACACCCACAGGATTTTGTTTGTTTGATGCACCTTTCAAACCATCTCTATCCTCAAACACCCCCTGCTCCAAACCCCTCGCAATATTTTTTCCTGCTTGACCATCACCTACTAAGAACGGCACAGGCGACACATCAAAATGCGCAGTGCTTGAGTATCTGTAATTCAGCACCTCTTGGGCTGAATGACCTAAACCAGGCTTACTTGCATAGCCACTGTAAGGTTTGCCTTCTTTTATACCTTCGTACGTAATGTGTGCCGCATTAGCAGGAGCCCCAGCCCAACCTAGTGGATCTAACCAAGTAAGTGGATTGACTGCATATTGATAAAGATTAATACCGCCAAGAAGAGCAACCGAGTCTTGCATGACAAAACGCCCCAGCTCAGAATCGTAATACCGGAAACTGCACCTCCAGCTCGCGGCCGAGTACGTCCGTGGCCCAGATGATGCGCTGGGCGAAGTCGTAGCGGAAATGGAAGTGTTCGCCGTCGCTGGTCCAGTGCTCGACCACGCGGGGCTGGCCGCCAAAGGTTTCCCAGCGGGAATGGTAGGTCACGTCCAAGGGCGTTGCCGTGACTTGCCATCCCACCGGCGACATTGACGCGATCCCCACTTGAGAAAGCCTGCTAGTGTACACACGCAAAATCTGAACCATCCAGAGCAAGCATCGACAAACATAAATACCAGGCTTAGAGTTTGGCTACATTTAAAACCGACTAAGCAAGAAGCTTGACCAACACCCCGACATCGCCATCTTTAGCGGGAAGTTAATGTTCAATGAAGCTTGGCAATCAACTCATCGCGAGACTTAGTATCTTCCAAAAACATTGCCATCCAGGCATCCATCACCTGAAAAATGTCAACCCCTTTTTCTGGTGCCATAGGATCTTCATGCCACCATATCAAACCTTCCGTATCATCCTGGTGGTTAGCATCTACCGCAATAAAGTCCCCGCCGCCGTTTGAAAACACCGCAATCCAGTTTTCAGCAAAAGAGTCGTCCTCCTCATCAACTAAATTCGAAACACGTAATTGGTCACTTAGGCTTAGCGGACCCATTGAGCGCGCGGGGAAGAACGTGTACCCATCGTGCACATCGCGATAAAAGTCTTGGAGTCTGCTAGGAAGATTCATGAATTCTCCACTCTCAATACCCCCCTCAACAGGCATCCCACCTACGTAATAATAGAATCCGCTGGCATCATGAAAGATATACAGCAGTTCAACTTTATCCCCTAGCAGCAACGCCGTGCCCAGCAAACTGTCGTTGAACAATGCAATTACGGATGGAAATTCATTTGAAAACACACTCCAACCCTGAGGATAAACAGGTGAACCTTCAAGGTTGAGCCCAAATTGCTCCCAGCTTTTAGGCAAGCCAATACCGGGAGGGACGTCCTTGCGATCGAAGCATATTATACGATCAGAGAAAGCATCCTTAACATCTTGAAAAATATCATTAAGCGTAATCATTTCACTTTCCCCGCAAAAAAACCAGCGATCAGTTCCTGTAATTCACCCTCTAATTTGGCCGCTCGCTCCATCATACTACTTCTGAAGCCAGGTTCAACGTTCATCCCACCCTTTTTATAACGTGTCCATTCTGCATAGATTTTCGCACCTCGTCAGGTCTTAGCAGTCTCTCTCAGGCTATGGAAATCATGGCTTGTGATTAAAAACCTCAACTTGCTGCTCAAAGGCCTCACACTTCCTCATCAATTTTAAAAGCAAGGCGGCGGCAAAAACTGAGCAAGCCTATGAGACCCTTAAAGTCACTGACAGCCAACCATATCAGTCGCGCCTAGCAACAGCTAACTAGCACAACGCCGACGACACACCTGGACTCATTACAAGAGACCCGCCACCTACAGCAACCAAGGTCCGATACTTTACCACTATAGCTCTTTTATTGCCTGCCTGATCATATCGCTAAAAAACTCTTGAAAATCTTGATAAATTACTTTCTTATCCTTTGTCCTTTTGAATGAAAGCCCAGTCTCTACTATTACCGGCTCACCAGCAGCCCCAATAATAGAGGTATCAATTGAATATATAGGCCCATATCCCGAGGCCTTAACTACGATCATCGAAGCGTCCGCATCTCCATCTTTCCGAGCGCTTCTAGTAGCAAAGGCCACACTGGGGATAGCAACAGCGTCAACGCTACTCTTGGTAATTCCGTAATAAGTATCGCCTACAAACGACAAAGCGCCATATTTTTTGAGGAATTCTTTGTACGAGCTAGGAAATTTAACTCCTAACGCATTCTCAAAATCAATTATAACCTCATCTGTCGCCCCACCAGTAAACGCGGGGTCCTCGCCGCTAGAGTTAATCTCCAACTCCAAAAGATCAATGTAGCTCATAGTAAACCTCTTAAACATCCAATGTCCGCAGCTTCCAAAAACTGCTTATAAATATTTCTAGGCAACATAAATCCTCCTATATCACTCAGCCACAACAGATTTTTCCTGTGGCACCATCTAGTTTTCCTTTCCGCCCAGGTGCTCCTCCAACCCATATATCGCGGCCACCCTTACCAGTTGGATGATAGAGTGCATGATTGGATTTATGGTTCACTCTTTCGACTAAAGACCTCTGATCGAATCAGGCTCATGCAAATGATGTTTCCAATAAAATTCAACTCATCACTGCGATGATTTTTACCAACCACCCAACTCAAAGCTTACATCATCTACAGAGGCATCTTCCGAAACACCGGACAAGCTGTCCACGGTTTGAAGTCCCAAGCCATAGCCGCAGTTGGACAATGGCTTACGAAGCCCTACATACCCGTTGATTGTTAAGTTGTAAACACCTGATTCAACTTCAAGGAAGTCATTACTCGGAAGCCGGGAATCATAATTTTCTTTGTAGTTCAAAAAAAAGTCATCACCCCACTCAAAAAGAGCATTCAAATCAGAAACAATTAAAACACCCGATTCGACTTTTAGTGGGAAGCCAGAGTAAGAGAATTTTGGTACTGGCAACTCATACTCAGCACCATTCACACACTCAATGAAAATTGAGTAATCCTGCTCTGATATTTGATAAAGTGGGCATACCACACCTTGTTCAATGGCTGACCTGCCTAAGCTCTCGCTTTGAATGAACCGCTCAAAAACGTTTGCGTCTGTCACACCGTTATACTTTATAAAGCTTGACAGAACCGTCGGATCAAAAAATACAATCCCCGGCGAAAACAATTCAATCTGTGCATTTTGCTTCATTACCCACATCCTCCTGAAGAATTAATATTTGGAGTCTTGCCTAAAGACTTGGTAAGCACCTCACCGATTGTTACGTTTTTCGCAAGCACCTCGCCGGTGCGCGGGATTTTTAGTGTTCCTTTCTGAGGAAAGCCTTCATATGCCTTATCTTAGTCCCCAGTTCTGGAAATCCGTGAACGCTCGCATGAGCGCGCGGAAAAGGATGATGCCCCATACCGTCTGGTTTCAGAGGCTTCCAAAATGCCATCCAGCCCCATGGATCCAGCCACGATGATGGATTTGGTGCATAGCGATAAAGGTTAAGTTGGGCCTGTCCCGTGACAACGGACGCCAAGAAGCCGATTCTGCGTCCCAATACTGTCCTTGGAACCTCAGATTCTGCTCGACATCATTGACCGTCATCTGCTCGATCGCGCCCCATGACCGATACGTCGCCTGCCAGACAATCTCGCCCTGGCTATCGGTCAACTCCAGCGGCTTTCCGATCTGGTCGGTATGGAAATAATAGACCTTCTGCTCTTCCCCTTCCGCCTGGTCAACCCGCGCCAACGGCGCATAGCTACCCGGCTCGTAGAGATACAGAATGCTCTGCCCCGGCGTCTCCTCACGCAACATTCGCAGGCCTTGCCAGAGGAAGTGCTTCTGCCCCGTCGCGCCTTCGGTTTCAGCGGTTTTGGCAATCCGCCGCCCAGGCTGTCATAGCGGTACGTCCCGACACTCCGCAGCTGCCCATTCACGATCATTTCAGCACGCACCAGACAACTCTCGCAGTCATAGGCAAAGCTCTGCAGCTAGCTGTGCCCCGAGCGCTGCTCGATCTGATTGACCCACGGATTGCAGCGGTACTCCTGATCGCGCCAACGCTTGATACGGTTGGCCTTCACCTTCTCCAACTGCCGCGCATTGAAGTCCGGGCGGTTGGCAGCCGGCTCGTAGCGGAACTCTTCGCTGTCGACCAAATAGCCGGTATCGTGGCCGTGCAACTGGCCGTTGGCTTCGTACTCGTACTTGATCTCGCCGCGCAGCTTGTCCAGCGTGCGTACCGGTTCACCCGCTAGGTCGTACTGGTAGCGACGGTGAATCGGATTGTAGGCGTGCTCCGCCAGCAGGGAGGTGTTGATGCCGCGGTTCTGCACTTGCGACAGCTTTTCTGCACGCAGCGTCGAAGCAAACTGCCAGGCCTTGCGTCACATCGCGTCGTAGCCAAAGCAACTGGTGAGCTTGCCATGCGTGCGGTACACCTCGCGGTACAGGTCATCGCGTTCCATGCAGGTGCAGATGGCCGCTGCCGTAGTACAGGTGGTTGGCCTTGCGCCCGTCCGGCAAGGTCAGCGTGGTCAGGTTGCTCAGTAGGTAGTATTCGTAGCCGAGTACGCCTTGCGGTGTGATTTCCTGAGTCAGTCGGCCCAGCAGGTCATAGTTGTACTCCAGCTTTTCTTCGCTCACGCCCAGTTGCTTGCCGATGCTGGTTGGGTGTCGCTCAATGCTCAACAACCGGTCAACTTCGTCGTATGCATAATCCTTACGGGCATCACGGTTGAGCTTGGCCAACAAGCAGCCAATCGGATCGCGCTCGAACAGCGTATTCCGTTCAGGATGCTCACCGTTCTCGCCGTAGCCAATCTCATCGAACCGGGTCAGATAGCCGCCTGTGTCATAGCTGAAGCGTCGGGTCAGGTTGTCGACCCGCACTTCTTCAATCAAGCGGTCCGATGCGTCATAGGCAAAGCATATAGCTAGGCTCTGCGAGCAAATAACTGGCCCGGGCAGTACCTTTCGCAAAAAAATTGCTCGAAATAAAAATCAAAAACGCTTTTTGACATCCGGTTTTTTCCATGAAATTAGGATACCGGCCTCGCCCAGAGACTTATTTACGTTTTGAAGCTGGTCGGCCTCGACGTACCACAGCCAAGTCGAGGAGGTTAATGTCTCGAGTGATCCTCGCCCGCCACTCTCACCAATCCAATCTCTCAGCACCACCCCCTCAACGTACGCCTCCAAATGTCGGCTACTTAATAGATTAACGGGATACACCATCCTCAATAAATCCTCCTTGTAGCGCTCTCGCCCCTGAAATCTGCCAGGCACTTCTTTTTTAAATGCAGATGAATTTTCGTACGGATATATCGCCACCATATTATTACCAGTAGCGTAACTAAATGCCTTACTTACTTTTTCGCAGTTATAGATAATCCCATAAGGCACTACAATATCAGCACTGATATCTTTAACAAATTTTATCAGGCTCTCTAGCCCCACAGAACCCTCAGAACATTGGCCATCAAAGTGATAGAAGCTGCCAAAGTCATTCGTAGAATAACCAAAGGATGCAAACCAAGGGATAGCACCTGGTGACTCGTTGTATATCCTAAACGCAGTAGCTGTACCGTTATTCACTCTCGCCTCAAGCTCGGCCAACTCCAAGGCTACAAGATCGTGATCGCCAACATGATCCTCATCACTCAAATATGTATAATAACCCGCACCTGTAATCGACAGATTCATGCAAGCAAAAAAGTGCTTAGCAAATTTCAGGGCCAGCTTAGGATTAACGTTTTCAACACCGTATAAAGCCAACGCAACAGACATATACCCACCTATATTCCAGAAATCAAATCATCAAGCAAATACTTCATGTCAGAAGCACTATATAGTACAGGTGGTTGACCTTACGCCCGTCTGGCAGGGTCAGCGTGGTCAGGTTGCTGAGCGGGTCGTACTCGTAGCCCAGCTTGCCGTTGGAGGTGGTCTCCTGCGTCAGCCGGCCAAGCAAGTCGTAAGCATATTCCAGCTTTTCCTCGGTGACCCCGAGCTGCTTGCCCGCACCCGTCGGGTGGCGTTGAATGCTCAGCAGCCGGTCGGCTTCGTCGTACTCGAAGGTTCGACGTGCATCGCGGGATGACCTTGGCCAGCAATCGCCAAACGCATCTCGCGCGAACACGGTGTCGAGCTCAAGGCGCGCACCGATTTCCGCGCATCTACTTGCGAAAAAGGAGGACACAATATCAAAATACTAATGGCGCCCCCTTAAATTTTATCCAATTAACTTCTTAAAGAGCTCAACCCAACCGGCATTGACACTACTGCCGCTCATTACTAGGGCGCAACTTCAAACCATCACTACTCTGGGGCAAAATATTCCAGCACTGCAATATGCCAAACACCACCCCTCAGTAGAGAATTTCACATAGCCAACGAGCTGTCGAAACTTAACCAGGACCATCACCAAAAACATCAAGAAGCATATTAACCACTCAGGATGGAAATCGTTGTTCCCGATAACCATTTGGGAAAACATTTACAATTCTGAGCAGCTCATCACCGCTATACTCAAAAAAACTTCGAATTCAGAAAACTCACTATCGGCATGCTCTTTTTGGCGCACCATTATTTTCTCCAGTTGCGTTCCGGAGTATGCGTATGCCGAGTCACTGCAGCCAAACGCCCCCCAATTCAGACCTCGATAAATCAACTCACCCTCTACAACTGAAAGCGAAATATTTCTTAGCCTACCGACACTGGTGAAATGGGTACGTTCAATTGAAACGTCATCGTACTTATAAAACTCTTTACTTACTATATTCTCTGACTGACCATACACCTCTACAAACACAATACGTTCCCTTTCATCCAGGTGGTAGACATGGGTATTCTTTATGTTTGCAGGTAACTTTTTTAGCAGGCGCCCCTTTTTAAAGCCCGCGCGCTCAATCTCATACGGGCGCACATTATAAAAAGCTCCTTTGCTTATTACTTTTTTTGAAACTAGCGGTAGAGCCTCGGACAAATACGCCTCCATAGACTCAGCAGCACTGGAGTTAATTGTTTCAAATTTTTCTTTAAGACAATCTAATTCCATACAAAACCATCCCCCCAATATCACAGCAAGCCACGACAACCTTGCAAAAGCAAAATAATATCACGCAATACGCTAGTCACTAAACATAAGTTCTTTGCCACTTCTTATCATCCTGTAGATCTCGCCTACTAACCTTGCATAAACCCCCTTCCACAATGAGACTCAACTTAAAACAAGCGCGCAACCCTGTATTTTTTCTGATAATGACTGAGACCTCACTTCCCTTGCCATCGTAAATCTCAACGTCATCATTAACCAAATCGTACTCTGGAGATCTGCCGCAAACTATATTTTCGACACGATCATAGTTTCGGCCCTCGTCTACTACATATTTTTTAAAAACAACCAAAAGGTCATTTCTCAGACTCTGCTCAAGGCCATCCTCTAAGGAGTCATCCGTGAAGGCCTGCAAACTCTTCTTGTAGCCAGATGACTCCCACTCATTCATGGCAGTCATAAATCCTAGCAGCGCCTCTCGATAATCATCACGCAAATTAGTTACTGAAGACATTTTCATCGACCAGATCACCATTTTTAAACACGTTATAGAGGACGTTAGAGGCCTTGTGATCACCTGATTGAGCTCTGGTAACGAAGGATTTCATTCCTCTTCAAAAAAGCGGCACATCATCAGTTTCTATAGCCCTAGCATAGAAATTAATCATAAAATCTCATAGTGATCTGCCCCCACCCGCACACCCACTTCTAGCATCCTAACAGCATTTAAATATCTTCAAGGTCGGCCCATGGATCATATCTGTAGGCACTATCAACCTTTGTAAACGAAATCCCCTTCAAATCACTTGCAGCTAGCAAGAACCGTTCACTGCAAAATAACTCCAACGTCTCCTGGCATCGAAAAATATCACTTTCTATAGCATCAGACAGTACAAACAGATCTATTCGATCAATGCTTATTGAACCAGGATAGAGCGGACTATTAATAACGCCGTCAGCCTGAATGTCCTTTGATAATTCATATATAGACTGATCCTTATCCATGCCAGCTAAACTTTCGCCCGGAAGGAAAATAAAAAAATCACCTTGCCTAATTTTTTTCCCTGATTTCAATTCAAGCGGAACAGCCCTATATTTGGCGCCTAGACGGTCGCAAACACTTAAGAATCTTTTTGAGACATAGATAGCGCCAACCTGATGGAAATCAAAGTCTATACTTTCTAGCTCTACATCTAAATTCTTCAAAGTGAGACTATAGTCATGCTCTATTTTCAAATTCTCAGGATTTGGCTCATAGGGTTCCCACTCAAATTTCTCGCAGTTAAAAAAACCTGCCATGCTTACGGGGCATCCCTCATCCGTCGAGTCATAACTTATAACGTAATAATTTTTCTCACACAAACTCATAAAAGGCGCCCAGTAATTGCATCCACAACAAATTTGTTGGCTTCAAGCCATTCTCTGGCAAAGTTTTGAATCTTACTAATTTCTAATGCTAGCTGGGTATCTGATAGCTTTCCAGCCTCAAAGAACCTATTAAAGCTTGAAGGCGGGACCTCCCCCGGCCATGGGTTTCGGAGAAGAGATCAGCAACCACAGCCCTGGCCTCACCCGAGAGTTCGTAACGCTTTGCCATCACAGGATTCCTTTCCGTCGATGGCATAGGACTCTACAAAATCTCAGCGCTTGAGGGGTGGCGGTTGGATTTCTCGGGCTTCCATACAGAGCCTCAGGCTTACCGAGCATCGCCGTTGACCTTGGCCAGCATCCGGCCAATGCCATCGCGCTCGCACTAGTGTATCTAAAGAGGAACCCGCTTCCACTTCTCATCAAAACTCAACATCTCCCTCTTTTTTATCTTCCACTCCCCTCCCTTGACAACCAGATAGAATCTAGAACAAATTTCTGCCCCTTTCACTTGTTGTACTTGCACTACCAAACTACCATCACTATCAGATACTAACTGAACCTCGTCGCTTACTGGGTCATAAGTTGCCGGCCTTGTACAAACCAGATCAATCAATCTACCATAATTCGACTTATCCTTTAACGCATACATATCAAGTATCCGCTCCAATTTCAAGGCATAAACCTTTTTCAACTCTAACCCATCCTCACCCTTACTTAAGCCATCTTTGCGCTTATCAAAAAACTCACACTCCCACTCATTCATTTCCTGCATGAATTTTTTAAGCTCTTCGGGAACACCTTCTTTAACATCATTTCTGGCCATATCAGTTTCCAAATATACCTTCGAGAACTTCCTCACTCTTACGATATACATCATACGTTATCGATGTAGGTCGAGCACCGCCATTACCGTAAATAAAGTTAAGTTCAACGTCGACAGCCCCCTTTTTTACTAACTAGGTTTGCAATTTGTGCTTCAAGGGCTCGGAACTGCCCTCGATTGATATCTTAGAAAATCCTCGAAGCTTGTTGCATCATGGGCATCAACCAAGAGTTGAGGGCCAAACGCCAAGGCGGGACCTGCTTCATAACCCAGCTCTTTCTTTCTTATCAGCCTCGCAAACCCATACTTTTTCTCATCAACTTTAAAAGCAAGGATATCGCCCCAAGTGTATTTGATGGTTTGATTCTTGCGCACTAAAGCACCCTCACACTTATCTGAGCCAATTTCCAGATCATGGAACAAGCCGGACCATTAACCTTGAGAGATAACTCAATCCCAATAGCTAGATTCTATAAACGTAAACTTTTGAATCTTTATTGCGAAAATATAGCCCTGTAACATTTTCACCATCTCGCTCTACGAATATCTCTGTACCAGGAACACTATTACTGGCATATGTAATCATGGACACTACCCGCCCTTCTTCACACCTATACTCATAACACCAGTATTCACCATCTTCGTCCAGGCAACATGATATATTTGGAACTCCACCTTCAAATACAACCCCAGATGCCCTAACCGCCTCCCCGTCATCGTCAAAACGTACTGAATAAGTCGACTTCCCCTCCACCTGATATATCTCAGCTTCTATCACTGTAGAGTTCACACCATATACATCAGACTTATAAAACCCACACTGCTCCGCAGAATAAAATTTAAAACAATTTTTTTTGCTCTTTGGCTCCGAACTCAGGATCGGAGACGGAGTCACCCCAGACAGTTCCAGCCCATAAGGCAATACAGAAAAGCTTGGACCTTTAGACCATTTTATCTCTTCACTTGCAATGTACTGCATATCTGCGCCTTCAGAAAGATCAGCCTCAAGCTTAGACTTTAGAATCTTAAGTAAGCTCTTAAATTGATCGGGAACCACAGCTACCTCCTAACAGCAAAAGTCTTACCACTATTTAATTGCTCTTTCAGTTCAGCAAGCCCACTCAAAAACTCTTTCTTCGTTGTTCTACCAACCAACGAATCATATACATGTTTTGTAGGCATTCCCATGTATGCCGGCACCCTTGTGCGGCGTTGCCAGTGTACCGGGAACTCTAGCAGATTCTGTATTTGGCAACCAAATTCCATTTTTCTTGTCATTTATATCGATTCCCAGTTCTTTCATTTGCTTTCTCAAGGCTATCATTCTGACGTCCTTTGAATTGGACATAATGATGTGATGCGCATCATACTGCCCTCCGCCTACTGGTTTACTCCCGAGGCTGTCTGCAAGTTTTTCGCGTCGGACCCACAGGACAGACCAAGTGGATCTAACCATAGGATCGGATTTAGAGCATACTCATAGAGATTCATTCCACCGTCGATACTCAACGGATCTTGCGTTACGAAACGCCCAATCTGCGGATTAAAATATCTATAAGTATTGTAATGTAGTCCTGTCTCAAGGTCACAGTATTGGCCTTGAAAGCGCAGGTTCTGCTCGATTGCATTAACCATCAGCTGGTCAATCGCGCCCCAAGACCGATATGTCGCCTGCCAGACAATATGGCCTTCGCTATCAGTCAGCTCCAGCGGCGTACCAATCTGATCGGTGTGGAAGTAGTAGACCCTCTGCTCCTACCCTTCCGCCTGGTCAACCCGCGCCAACGGCGCATAGCTACCCGGCTCATAGAGATACAGAATGCTCCGCCCCGGCGTCTCCTCACGCAGCATCCTCAGCCCTTGCCAGAGGAAATGCTTCTGCTCCGTCGCGCCTTCGATTTCAGCGGTTTTGGCAATCCGCCGCCCCAGGCTGTCATAGCGATAAGTGCCCGTACTTTCCAGCTTGCCGTTGACCAGCGTTTCGGCACGCACCAGCCGGTTCTCACAGTCATAGGCAAAACTCTGAAGCTTGCTATGCCCCGAGCGCTTCTCGATCAGGTTGCCCCACGGGTCGTAGCGATACTATTGTTTTCGCCAGCGGTTGATACAGTTGATCTTGTCTAACTTCCGCCAACACTGCAGGCTTGCGATCGACTGCCTTAAATACATCTAAGACCAATCGGACGCCAAAAAACAATAAACAGCATTCGCACTTAGGTCTTTCCACTCCTCTGCTACATGATGAGCCTTACATGGCTACCATCAAAAATATCCTTTAAATACGAGCGCAACAAAGCAACTTTCTCTTTAGATGAATTTATCTCATCAGGGAATCTTCCAAAGAATCTACCCGCTCCGCAATGCCCAATAAACTCCTGTTTCACTACTACCTCTAAGCCGTCACTATGCAGAATGACTTCATCGATAGAATTTGCTACCTCATGGCTAGACTGAGCGGTTTGAAACCCAATACCTTCATCAATATAAATATTATCTTCATCATCTAGTCGCGTTATGACAATATAACCATTGGGATCAATAGGATCATCGCCTAGCGCAATTGTAACCACCCCGTCCTCTTCATAACACTCTATAGTTGATGCAATAAATTCACTCATATTTACACCTACCTATCCGCAACCTGAACCAGATACCTTCTGAGTCTTTTTCGACTTAGCGCTCCAAACTCCAGAAGACTTAGCATCACTAGATGGCCACTTATACTCTACATCTGCTCCTGTAGCACCTTTGAAACTATTCATCTTCAATCATATACGAGATCATCTGGAGCAGGAGTATCATTCAGCTGAGAAATGCGCAGTGTGGGCCCAACCAGCAACGCCTCCCTTAAAAATTCCATTTAATGAGCAAATTCAGACTATAAATCAGCAAATTGAAGAGCACCACCGTAAGCGACCAAATGGGCAGGACCATCTTTTACAACAAAAGATTACGCGATCTGAGGACCAACGGCGTAAATTTCGACCATGAAGTAACTCATAACTTAGAATCGTAAAATCACCTAAATTCAATAATATGCGAAAATCTTTTTAGGGCCTCCTGGTATTTCTGAGCGTAAACAGATTTCATTACAACCTGCCCAGATTCAGCCAATATAGCCTTTAGCTGCACAATCGAATAATTTAGCCCTAGCATTTTCTTTATATCAACAACTTCTTCAATGCTTGGCTTGCAGCTTCCCTTACTGAAGATGTCACCTAAACCAGCTGTCGCGACCTCTCCCTCATCCTCCTCAATATAATCTAAAAGCTTTTCGATAGTTTCGAATCGGTCACATCCGTCCAGAGTCGTGCTCCCTGAATCCACAAGAAAAAAATCCCCCTCCCCACATTTATTTATTAGTATTAATCGGCCACCAGAATCATCTCCAACGGCAATCATTCCTTTAAAATTATCTTCGACTTCAAATGTATTATTGCGCTCTTCAATATCGCTAACGGAATAAATCAAGACCTGATCATTCAAGAGTGCTCCATCACTTTTTCTCCAGAAGTCAACAATCCATGCTCTATTGGAAATACCAAGAGCGTTACGCAAAGCTTCAATGCTCGCAACAGAAGCAGCCCCGTGACGCTCAGTAAAAACAACCATCAGTTAAATGCTCCCAAAGCTTCGTAATATTTATATTATTTAGCCGCTGCCCGTTTCGCAGCATCCGGAAGGACCCCAGCGTCGATCATCTCCTTGTACGCAACATTGAATTCGTCCCTTAATGTACCGCTAAAGCCTAACGACTTGCGCCTTGCCCGCTGCATGGCAGAGATCATAGCATGCGACTCGCCAGAACTACTTATGAGCAGAATTGCTGGCGCACTATTCCTCTTATATCCTTTTACATTGAGCTTAGCCCATTCATGCTGGATAAAGTGGTGTGACTGCACGAAATCATCCGCAGCAATATTCTTATTACCCACAGCCCTGTTCACTTGAGGTGATAAATTGCCGTGAGCATCAACGTCACCAGCTTTGTATCCGCCAGGCCTATTGCAAGCCCAGCCCCACGGATCCACCCAGCTAGTGGGATTCGGGACGTACCGATACAGATTGAGCCCACCATCTATACCCATCGGGTCTAGCGTAACAAAGCGCCCCACCAAGGGATCGTAATAACGGAACGTGTTGTAATGCAGCCCTGTCTCATCATCTTGATACTGCCCTTGGAATCGCAGATTCTGCTCGACCTCATTGATCGTCAGCTGCTCGATCGCTCCCCAAGACCGATACGTCGCCTGCCAAACAATCCTACCCTCGCTATCCGTCAGCTCCAGCGGCGTACCAATCTGATCGGTATGGAAGTAATAGATCTTCTGCTCATCCCCTTCCGCCTGATCCACCCGCGCCAACGGCGCATAGCTACCCGGCTCATAGAGATACAGAATGCTCTGCCCCGGCGTCTCCTCGCGCAGCATCCTCAGCCCTTGCCAGAGGAAATGCTTCTGCTCCGTCGCGCCTTCGATTTCAGCGGTTTTGGCAATCCGTCGCCCCAGGCTGTCATAGCGATAAGTGCCCGTACTTTCCAGCTTGCCGTTGACCAGAGTTTCGGCACGCACCAGTCGGTTCTCGCAGTCATAGCTAAAGCTCTGAAGCTTGCTATGCCCCGAGCGCTTCTCAATCAGGTTGCCCCACGGGTCGTAGCGGTACTCCTGATCCCGCCAGCGCTTGATACGGTTGTCCTTGACCTTCTCCAACTGCCGCGCATTGAAGTCCAGGCGGTTGGCGGCCGGGTCGTAGCGGAACTCTTCGCTGCCCACCAATGATCCGGTGTCGCGGCTGTGCAACTGGCCGTTGGCTTCGTACTCGTACTTGATCTCGCCGCGCAGCTTGTCCAGCGTGCGTACCAATTCGCCCGCCGGGTCGTATTGGTAGCGACGGTGGATCGGGTTGTAGGCGTGCTCCACCAGCAGTGAGGTGTTGATGCCGGGGTTCTGCACTTGCGACAGCTTTTCTGCAGGCAGGGTAGACGCAAACTGCCAAGCCTTGCGCCCCATGGCGTCGTAGCCAAAGCAACTGGTGAGCTTGCCCTGCGTGCGGTACACCTCGCGGTGCAGGTCATCGCGTTCCATGTCGCTGATGATCTGGCCGTCCAGGTTCAGCTGGTGCAGGTGCCCGCTGCCGTAGTACAGGTGGTTGACCTTGCGCCCGTCCGGCAAGGTCAGCGTGGTCAGGTTGCTCAGTGGGTCGTATTCGTAGCCGAGTACGCCTTGCGGTGTGATTTCCTGGGTCAGTCGGCCCAGCAGGTCATAGCTGTACTCCAGCTTTTCTTCGGCGATGCCCAGCTGCTTACCGATGCTGGTTGGGTGTCGCTCAATGCTCAACAACCGGTCTACTTCGTCGTATGCATAATCCTGACGGGCATCACGGTTGAGCTTGGCCATCAGCCGGCCAATGGGGTCGCGCTCGAACAGCGTTTCGCGTTGCGGCTGCTCACCGTTCTCGCCGTAGCCAATTTCGTCCAGCCGGGTCAGATGGCCGCCGTCGTTGTAGGTGAAGCGCCGCGTCAGGTTGTCCACCCGCACTTCTTCCACCAGCCGGTCCGAGGCATCGTAGGCAAAGCTGTACGTCGCGTTGTTCTCGTTAACCAGCGCGGTAAGGCGTATGGCCTTGTCGTACTCGTAGCGAATCCGCTGCCCTTTGGCATCCTGCCGGCTGCTCGGCAGTCCGCGTGCCGTGCGCAGCAGGCGCGTGGTCTGGCCTTTACCGTCGGTGTGGGTCAGCACCTGGCCGTACGGGTTGTAGGTAAAGGTCTCTGAGGTGCCATCCGGATGGCTGACCTTGACCACCTCCCCGTCCGGTTTGCGTTCCAGCGTGGTGGTTTGGTGCAGCGCATCCGTCACGGCCACCAGGTGCTGGCGGTCGTCGTAGCGGTAATAGGTATTCTTGCCCGAACAGTCCTGATACCGCTCGACCTGGGCAAGGGTGTTCCACCACAGGTACTTGGACTTGTAGGTTGCATCGATGATGGTATGCGGCAAACCATCTTCGCCATTGAGGTATTCGGTCAGGTGGCCCAGGGCATCGGTTTCGGCGAGCAGGTTACCCTTGTCGTCGTAGCGCGCCTGCCAGGTGCTGCCGTCCGGGTAGGTGACCTTGGTTACCAGGGTGGTCAGGTGGTGGTATTCGTAGGCGATGGTGCGGCCCAGCGGGTCGGTCTCTTCGAGCAGGCGGGCGTATTCGTCGTACTTGAAGTGCAGCTGGTTGCCGTCCGGCAGGGTCAGGCCGACCATGTTGCCGTAGTCGTCCAGCGCGATGGCGTAACGCTCACCGCCGTAGTCGCGGCTGGCGAACACGCGGTGGTCGGCGTTGTACTGCACCTCCAGCTCGCGGCCGAGTACGTCCGTGGCCCAGCTGATGCGCTGGGCGAAGTCGTAGCGGAAATGGAAGTGTTCGCCGTCGCTGGTCCAGTGCTCGACCACGCGGGGCTGGCCGTCGAGGGTTTCCCAACGATAATGGCAGGTCAGGCCCAGGGCATTGCTGTGGCTTGCCATTACGCCGTCTGCGTAGCTGAAGCTGCGTACGGTGTCGCCGTTGCGGTTGATCACCGTGCTGAGCTGGCCGTGTTCGTCGTAGCGGTATTGAGCCAGGGTTTCGACCGCTTCGTTGTTCACCACCCGTTTGATGTCGGTCAGCCGGCCCAGCGGATGGTCGTAGTGCAGGTGCACGCGGGTGCCGCCGGTGGCGCTGATGTCGGTCAGCGTGCCTTCGGCGGTGCGGGTGAAGTGCAGGAAGTGGCCGAGGGCGTTTTCGATGCGTTGCAGCGGCACGTCTCAAAATGAGATTCCAGTGACTGGCTATTACACCTGAGCCCTAACAAAATAAACAAAAAAGGGACCATTACAGCCCCTTCTAATTTCAATAACCCCATTTATTAAAGATCATATCGCAACACCACACCATTTGATCAAGAACTTTTCGACACCTAAGCCAGCCATACCGGAGGCACAGACCACCTCCGATCAGCCATAAACATTTTCCTCTTGTGCTTTGTCAATGAAAATATCTTGCAAATCACCTTGAATCTCTTCGCTGTCGCAACTTAATACAAAATCCCCCACCAGGTTATCTGGATAATGAACCCCATCTAAGGTTCCGAGAATGACGGAGGCGCTATCTGCAATGACCAGCTTGAGAAAACCAATAACATCTTGCTTTTGAGTGTTGTCAAGTAGTGACAAAGCATTTCGTGCACGCGCATATGCATCATCATCCTTGTTGACTGGCTTTAGGAGCGCCTCTTTGTATTATTCAAAGTTTTTGTAAAAAAGCTCGCCAAACACTGCCTCTACAAACTGGTTGTCTTTCATGCCACACAACTTTTTATTTACGCACCCCAGGATACATTAATTTATTTAGAGCTATCAGCTCATGAAATTCTGAATTCGTGACATCCGAATAAACGCGCCATAGCTCCTAAGACCCCGCACCACAAAATCTATCCTCGTTGTGCTAATTTTCAGCATTAAGCGCCAGAAAAAAACAACGCTGGCCCTGCCACTGGCTAGGCCGCACCAACCCAGCTGCATATTTTTAAGGATCTGGCGTAATGAACAACAATAGAAAATACCTTACTCCTTGCAAAACACACTCAAAACCTTCAAATATCTCTCAACTCAGTCCATGCATCATACGAGTAAGTATCATCAACTATTTCAAACGAAACACCCTTCAAGCCAGTTGCCGCTGACTTAAAGCTCTCACTACAAAATAGCTCTAAGGTTTCCTGGCATCTAAAAATTTCCGACTGCAGCTCCGGGGAAACCACAAACTTACTTATAGCATCAATATTCACAGCCCCAGGATATATATGACTTTCAATTTCGAGGCCGGTTTCCAGGTCCTTGGATGTCTCGAACAACGACTCAGCCTTATCCAGAGCCGCCAAACTTTCACCAGGAAGGAAAATAAAAAAATCTCCTTTTCTAGACTGTTCCTTATAGGTTATCTCCAAAGGAATAGCCTTGTACTTTCCCCCGACCTTATCGCAAACCTCTAAAAACCTTTTAGAAACATAGGTATCACCTATGCTATAGTAATCAAACTCTAACTCAGATAACTCCATTTCCAATCCGGACAGCTTTAAAACATATTTCTTTTCTACACTCAACCCCATAGGGTTTGGTTCAAATGGATCCCATTCAAATTCAGTACAATTAAAGAAGCCCGACAGCACGACTGGACAGCCACTATCTTTCGGATTATAGCGCAAAACGTAATAATTGGAACTACTCACAAAAGCCTCCCAGTGATCGCATCCACTACAAATGTATTATTTGTAAGGTTTTCTCTCGCGAAACTTTGAATTTTACCTATACCTAAGACCAATTGCGTATCAGAAATCTTACCAGCCCTAAAGGCGTCATTCAAAGCAGAAACCTTAGTCTCCACGATCTTAGTATATTTAGCATGATTTGACCAATGCCCAGGCAAATCTATATTTTGCGTTAACTTCTTACTACCCGGTAAAAATATACCATTGGAAGCACCATCATCATTAAAACCCATTGATCGAAGTTTGCTAAACATTTTCGCGTAACGAGGCTTTTTCATGATTTCTTCGGGGATTAAATGATGATTAGCCATTCCATCGCCCTTTCTGGCCCCCATGTTATTGCCCAGTTTCGTAGAGCACCACCCCAGGGGATCGATTTCTTGAATAGGATTTTCAGCGTACGAATATATATTCAAGCCGCCTGCCAAACCTATAGGATCCTGCGTCAAAAATCGGCCAACATTAGGATCATAGAACCTGAAAGTGTTGTAATGCAGCCCCGTTTCGCTATCAAAGTACTGGCCCTGGAACCGCAGATTCTGCTCGACCTCACTGATCTTCAGCTGCTCAATCGCCCCCCAAGACCGATACGTCGCCTGCCAGACAATCTCGCCCTGACTATCAGTCAGCTCCAGCGGCGTACCGATCTGATCGGTATGGAAGTAATAGACCTTCTGCCCTTCCCCTTCCGCCTGATCCACCCGCGCCAACGGCGCATAGCTACCCGGCTCATAGAGATACAGAATGCTCTGCCCCGGCGTCTCCTCACGCAACATCCTCAGCCCTTGCCAGAGGAAATGCTTCTGCTTCGTCGCGCCTTCGATTTCAGCGGTTTTGGCAATCCGCCGCCCTAGGCTGTCATAGCGATAAGTGCCCGTAC
Organism: Pseudomonas sp. BNK-15; assembly: GCF_047456105.1. Lineage (NCBI taxonomy): Bacteria > Pseudomonadati > Pseudomonadota > Gammaproteobacteria > Pseudomonadales > Pseudomonadaceae > Pseudomonas > Pseudomonas sp. BNK-15. Next base: position 4,664,712 of record NZ_CP179898.1, on the reverse strand, counting down.
TTTCCAGCTTGCCGTTGACCACTGTCTCAGCACGCACCAGCCGGTTCTCACAGTCATAGGCAAAGTTCTGCAGCTTGCTATGCCCCGAGCGCTTCTCGATCAGGTTGCCCCACGGATCGTAGCGGTACTCCTGATCGCGCCAACGCTTGATGCGGTTGTCCTTCACCTTCTCAAACTGCCGAGCGTTGAAGTCGAGCCTGTTGGCCGCCGGGTCATAGCGGAACTCTTCGCTGCCTACGAGGGAACCAGTATCGCGGCTGTGCAACTGGCCGTTGGCTTCGTACTCGTACTTGATCTCGCCACGCAATTTGTCGAGGGTGCGTACCAGTTCGCCCGCCGGGTCGTACTGGTAGCGACGGTGAATCGGGTTGTAGGCGTGCTCCACCAGCAGCGAGGTGTTGATGCCCGGGTTCTGCACTTGCGACAGCTTTTCTGCAGGCAGGGTAGACGCAAACTGCCACGCCTTGCGCCCCATGGCGTCGTAGCCAAAGCAACTGGTGAGCTTGCCCTGCGTGCGGTACACCTCGCGGTGCAGGTCATCGCGTTCCATGTCGCTGATGACCTGGCCGTCCAGGTTCAGCTGGTGCAGGTGCCCGCTGCCGTAGTACAGGTGGTTGACCTTGCGCACGTCTGGCAGGGTCAGCGTGGTCAGGTTGCTGAGCGGGTCGTACTCGTAGCCCAGCTTGCCGTTGGAGGTTATCTCCTGCGTCAGCCGGCCGAGCAAGTCGTACGCATATTCCAGCTTTTCCTCGGTGACCCCGAGCTGCTTGCCGGCATCCGTCGGGTGGCGTTGAATGCTCAGCAGCCGGTCGGCTTCGTCGTACTCGAAGGTTTGGCGTGCATCGCGGTTGACCTTGGCCAGCAAGCGGCCAATCGCATCGCGCTCAAATACGGTATCGCGCTCCGGGCGCTCGCCGTTTTCGCCATAGCCGATTTCGTCCAGGCGAACCAGATTGCCGCCAGCGTCATAACTGAAGCGCCGGGTCAGGTTGTCCACCCGCACTTCTTCACTCAGGCGGTCCGAGGCGTCATAGGCAAAGCGGTAGGCTGCGCTGTTCTCGTTGACCAGGGCGGTCAGGCGCAGCGCTTTGTCGTACTCGTAGCGAACCCACTGCCCTTTGGCATCCTGGCGGCTGCTGGGCAAACCGCGCGACGTACGCTGCAGCCGTGTGGTCTGGCCTTTGCCGTCGGTGTGGGTGAGCACTTGGCCAAGGGTGTTGTAGGTGAAGCTCTCTGCTGTGCCGTCCGGGTGGTGGATGCACAGCACTTCTCCATCCGGCTTGCGCTCCAGCGTGGTGGTCTGGTTCAGCGCGTCGGTGACGGCTATCAGGTGCTGACGCTCGTCATAGCGGTAGTACGTGCTCTTGCCCGAGCAGTCTTCAAAGCGCTCGACCTGGGCGAAGGTGTTCCACCACAGGTACTTGGACTTGAAGTTCGCATCGATGATCGTGTGCGGCAGGCCATCCTCACCGTTGAGGTACTCGGTCTTGTGGCCAAGTGGGTCGATCTCGGCAATCAGATTGCCTTTGCCGTCGTAACGGGACTTCCAGATACTGCCATCGGGGAAGCGGGTTTCAGTTACCAGTGGCGTGGCGAGGTGGTGTTTGTAGCTGATCTTGCGGCCCAGTGGATCGGTTTCCTCGACGAGCCTGCCAAAGTCATCGTACTTGAGCCCAAGGCGATTGCCGTCCGGCAAGGTGAAGCCGATGATGTTGCCGGACGCATCGAAGTCCATGCCGTAGCGCTCGCCGCCAAAGTCGCGGCTGGCGACGACGCGGTTGTCTTCGTTACAGCGGAGACCTGGTACCCAGAGCATATTTCAACTCAGTTACTCCATCATCAAATACGCGCTCACTACATGCTAAAGGTTCCACGCTCGCGATGATTTTCATTTCCAATTAATCTATATAGCTCCTCATGTAACGGTAGTGGGTGCTTCTGCCCGTGCGGTCTTAGAAGTGCTTGACCTTGCGAAATCAACCCCACGGAGCATATACAAATCCCTCATCAATTTTCTCAAAATAGAGCCCTATGAAACTATTTTTTAAGTATGCCTCTCTAAACACAGAAGAACAGACCATTTGTTTCAATTCTTCACAGTAGAATAAATCATACTCTACATCTGATCTCGGGGAAAACCTATCTATTCGAGCATATAATGGCAACATATGTTGGCGCTCGCTTTCTGGGCGCAAAAGTCCGTCACCCACCAATTCAAAAGTAGATCGATCAACATCTAGCAATGAACATCTACTAAGGACGCAGAAAAATCTATAATCCTTTTTAGGCTTCGCAGAGCCGCGAAGCGAAATCATCACAGGAATGCTCAGAAACTTACAATGAAAATTTTCGCACATTCGAATGAATTCCGATGACGCGAGATACTGCTCAAATATCACATCGACGTGAAGATTATTCAAGTCGGCTTTCATTTCATAGGAGCTTGAAAAATCCAATACGTCAGGATTCGCAATTACTTGATTGAACTCCGGCAATTCCGGGATCCACTTCTCATCAAAGAAAAGCGGAACATCGTCGCCTTCCGCAGCACTGAGCAGATAAAATTCTTTCATAAGAACTCACAGCAACCTAAAAGAGATGGATCGGTCTTAAACAGCCCGTTTTGAAGCCCGGAGCTCGCCCAGCTTTGAATATTTTTAACACCCAAAACCAGGGGCCGTCGAGGGTTTACCAGCGTTAATGGCAGGTCAGGCCCAGGGCATTACTGTGGCTTGCCATTACGCCGTCTGCGTAGCTGAAGCTGCGCACGGTGTCGCCGTTGCGGTTGATCACCGTGCTGAGCTGTCCGTGTTCGTCGTAGCGGTATTGAGCCAGGGTTTCCACGGCCTGCTTGTTGACCACCCGTTAGACCGGTCAGACGGCCCTCAAGAAAAATGGAAGCGAATGAAACAAAGTCGGCACCCGCCTCCGGTTCAACAATTTTAAAGATCGTCACTCAAGTATTTAATCAGCAGCTGAGCATCACTCTAAATCGACACCGAGACTCAAAGACTTACAGGAAGTGAAGAAAATAAAAACTTATACCATCGCAACTCATTTACCAGACCATCATCATCAAGCTACAGACAGGGCCAATACTGCATTCGAGTTTAAATTTCGCCCATGAAATAATTCAAAACGCCACGCCAACAATATAATTCAACTCACCTCAAAAAGCTCCTTAACATCTTCGTCGCCCATCTGCTCATAAGGAGGCAGGCCTAAAGAATCATTCTCTGATATTTTTTTCTCATCCTCATTTACATCAATACTTTTCAAGTCGAATGGTGGAGTACCAAACACAAACCTCAACCCATCTACTTTATCATCATTTTCTCCTTTCGCATTGCCGATCACAGACCATTCCCCCTCTCCCATTTCCAACAAGGAGAAAGTATCTAATATAACCGGGAATTTTTTTATTTTTTTTATGACAGATAACCCCTCACTGGGCGACGCAGCAGTCTCACAATAAATTTCAGAGACATAACCCAGCTCTATCTTTCTTATCAGCCTCGCAAACCCATACTCATTCTCATCAATCTTAAAAGCAAGGATATCGCCCGAAGTATATTTGATGGTTTTATTTTTGCGCAGTAAAGCATCCTCACATTTATCTGAGCCAGTTTCCATATCATCAAACAAGCCGGGGCCATTAACCTTGAGAGATAACTCAATCATATAACGTACTTCACCAAGCGCAGGACGTCTACCCAAGGATTCGAGATAAAGCTCCTGAAGCTCCTCCATCAGCTTCCCAATTCGGTCTAAAGGAATATCTCCGACAACTAATTCGTTATTTCCGGGCACATTCCACCATCCCATCATTAACCTCCTCAACAGGCAACGGCGCTCGACGTTGACTTCTTACCACCGAGACTAGATGTCTTTTCATTGTAGCTATTTTCGAAATATTGCTGTCGACTCGCTGATCTTGTTTTGCTTTGATGATCATAAGAGTTGATTTTGTTGCCTCTATTGCTATCCGATATTGCCTCACCTACAACACCAGTTTTAGTTCCATGATGCTCAATATAGGCTTGCTCATAGCCACGCGCCTGCCCGTAGGTTACATTACGATCAAGAACCTTCATCTTTCCGCCATTCAATCTGCCGCTGACAGCATGTTCACCACGGCGTCTCGTTACGTTATCAGTAATCCCAATATAGTAGGGATCTTTAACGCCTTTATCATACAAAGCGTAAACAAAATAACCAGGTGCAGTTTCCGCTACCCACCCTAATGGATCGACCTACGCTACAGCGTTGGGAGCATAGAAGTAAAGATTGGATCCACCATCAATTCCAATGGGATCTTGAGTGGTAAATCTACCTACTTCCGGATCGTAATATCGGAAAGTGTTGTAATTTAGACCATTTTCGCTATCAAAGTACTGGCCCTGGAAGCGCAGATTCTGCTCCACCTCATTAATCGTCACCTGCTCGATCGCGCCCCAAGAACGATACGTCGCCTGCCAAACAATCCCGCCCTGACTATCAGTCAGCTCCAGCGGCGTACCAATCTGATCGGTATGGAAGTAATAGATCTTCTGCTCTTCCCCTTCCGCCTGGTCAACCCGCGCTAACGGTGCATAGCTACCTGGCTCATAGAGATACAGAATGCTCTGCCCCGGCGTCTCCTCACGCAACATCCTTAGCCCTTGCCAGAGGAAGTGCTTCTGTTCCGAGGTGTCGCCGATTTCAGCGGTTTTGGCAATCCGCCGCCCCAGGCTGTCATAGCGATAAGTGCCCGTACTTTCCAGCTTGCCGTTGACCAGAGTTTCGGCACGCACCAGTCGGTTCTCGCAGTCATAGCTAAAGCTCTGAAGCTTGCTATGCCCCGAGCGCTTCTCAATCAGGTTGCCCCACGGGTCGTAGCGGTACTCCTGATCCCGCCAGCGCTTGATACGGTTGTCCTTGACCTTCTCCAACTGCCGCGCATTGAAGTCCAGGCGGTTGGCGGCCGGGTCGTAGCGGAACTCTTCGCTGCCCACCAATGATCCGGTGTCGCGGCTGTGCAACTGGCCGTTGGCTTCGTACTCGTACTTGATCTCGCCGCGCAGCTTGTCCAGCGTGCGTACCAATTCGCCCGCCGGGTCGTATTGGTAGCGACGGTGGATCGGGTTGTAGGCGTGCTCCACCAGCAGTGAGGTGTTGATGCCGGGGTTCTGCACTTGCGACAGCTTTTCTGCAGGCAGGGTAGACGCAAACTGCCAAGCCTTGCGCCCCATGGCGTCGTAGCCAAAGCAACTGGTGAGCTTGCCCTGCGTGCGGTACACCTCGCGGTGCAGGTCATCGCGTTCCATGTCGCTGATGATCTGGCCGTCCAGGTTCAGCTGGTGCAGGTGCCCGCTGCCGTAGTACAGGTGGTTGACCTTGCGCCCGTCTGGCAAGGTCAGCGTGGTCAGGTTGCTCAGTGGGTCGTATTCGTAGCCGAGTACGCCTTGCGGTGTGATTTCCTGAGTCAGTCGCCCCAGCAGGTCATAGCTGTACTCCAGCTTTTCTTCGGCGATGCCCAGCTGCTTACCGATGCTGGTTGGGTGTCGCTCAATGCTCAACAACCGGTCGACTTCGTCGTAGGCATAATCCTGACGGGCATCACGGTTGAGCTTGGCCATCAGCCGGCCAATGGGGTCGCGCTCGAACAGCGTTTCGCGTTGCGGCTGCTCACCGTTCTCGCCGTAGCCAATTTCGTCCAGCCGGGTCAGATGGCCGCCGTCGTTGTAGGTGAAGCGTCGCGTCAGGTTGTCCACCCGCACTTCTTCCACCAGCCGATCCGAGGCATCGTAAGCAAAGCTGTACGTCGCGTTGTTCTCGTTAACCAGCGCGGTAAGGCGTATGGCCTTGTCGTACTCGTAGCGAATCCGCTGCCCTTTGGCATCCTGCCGGCTGCTCGGCAGTCCGCGTGCCGTGCGCAGCAGGCGCGTGGTCTGGCCTTTGCCATCGGTGTGCGTCAGCACCTGGCCGTAAGGGTTGTAGGTGAAGGTTTCCGCCGTGCCGTCCGGATGGTTGACCTTGACCACCTCCCCGTCCGGTTTGCGTTCCAGCGTGGTGGTTTGGTGCAGCGCATCCGTCACGGCCACCAGGTGCTGGCGGTCGTCGTAGCGGTAATAGGTGTTTTTACCCGAACAGTCCTGATACCGCTCGACCTGGGCAAGGGTGTTCCACCACAGGTACTTGGACTTGTACGTCGCATCGATGATGGTATGCGGCAAACCATCTTCGCCGTTGAGGTACTCGGTCATCTGGCCCAGCGCATCGGTTTCGGCGAGCAGGTTGCCCTTGTCGTCGTAGCGCGCCTGCCAGGTGCTGCCGTCCGGGTAGGTGACCTTGGTTACCAGGGTGGTCAGCTGGTGGTATTCGTAGGCGATGGTGCGGCCCAGCGGGTCGGTCTCTTCGAGCAGGCGGGCGTATTCGTCGTACTTGAAGCCCAACTGGTTGCCGTCCGGCAGGGTCAGGCCGACCATGTTGCCGTAGTCGTCCAGCGCGATCGAGTAGCGCTCGCCGCCGTAGTCGGGCTGGCGATTACGCAGCGGTGATCGCCCACCCGGGTATAATTGTGGGTACTATGTGGTTACTCAGAAAGGGGCGAAGCACCCCTCCCTAAATTTAACTTTTTTTTAAAGATCAGGAAGCTTGAGAGTCCGTTAGACAGCATTCAAAGTAATTAACCCTTCGGCCGACTGAGATCACTCACTACAAATCAACTTCCGACTCGTCTTTGAGGCCCGATACAAACAACTCGAAAGAGCTTGTTAGCCAGCGATAGGCTCTCACGTGATTCTCGGCGACTGACAAATTAGGATCAAAACCGTCCACGGCAAAAAAACATACAAAACCTTCTACTAAATCGAGACAAAAAAAGTTTCCACCATCATCGATGGCGAAGGGCAAAATGGTGACAGGTATAACTTGTCGACCGGTCATCGCCAAATAGCAGCCCCCGATATATTTAGTCTCCAACTCATCTGCAACTCCAGAAGGAGCAATAGCTTTAAACCTCTTGACCCGAACAGGATCATAATCGTCGCCACTGTCCCACCAGTCTCTATCCGATACCCCACCATTATTAGCTAAAAAAAATTGTTTAAAAGAACTTGGCAATCGAGCAGAAAGCTGAGCTTCCAGGCGATCCAAATCATTATGATCAACTTCTCGCTCAGACCTTGAAAGTTTCACTTGCAGCATATTATCCTCTCAAATTAACACGTCGCAGCATTTGCTTTTGGCGCTCTACCTTTTAGCCATCCTTTGTCCTGAGAAATCGCAATGGCCTCTGATTTGCCATATTCTCCCGAACGCAATCCGAAGTGTTTTTCGAATTGAGATACTGACCCGCCGTGAGGGAATGTCGCTTCGTGCGCTGAAGTTTTTACCAGCTGCATCGTCGTCTTTCCGGTATTGGGATCAAAGTCATCTACATGGTGCCATGTATAATCATCGACAGCAGGGTTTGAACTCTTGATTCCTGCCTCTTTGAACGCTTGTGTAAAATCACGCCCCCTTGAACCTTGCATGGTTATGGTCACGATATTTTTCTGATTCCCGCTTACAGGGAACAAGTCAGGAGACCCAGTAAAGTCGACCCCTTTGTATGCCCATCCCCACGGATCAATCCAAACACAGGGATTTGGAGCGTACTGATAAAGGTTAACTCCACCTAACAGTGCGATTGGATCTTGAGTAACGAATCGACCATTCTCAGCATCATAGTATCTGAAGGTATTGTAGTGCAGCCCTGTCTCGTTATCGAAGTACTGCCCTTGAAACCGCAGGTACTGATCAACCTCATGGACGGCAAGCTGCTCAATCGCCCCCCACGACCGATACGTCGCCTGCCAGACAATCTCGCCCTGACTATCAGTCAGCTCCAGCGGCGTACCAATCTGATCGTTATGGAAGTAATAGATCTTCTGTTCTTCCCCTTCCGCCTGATCCACCCGTGCCAACGGCGCATAGCTACCCGGCTCATAGAGATACAGAATGCTCTGCCCCGGCGTCTCCTCACGCAGCATTCTCAGCCCTTGCCAGAGGAAGTGCTTCTGCTCCGTCGCGCCTTCGATTTCAGCGGTTTTGGCAATCCGCCGCCCCAAGCTGTCATAGCGATAAGTGCCCGTACTTTCCGGCTTGCCGTTGACCAGCGTTTCGGCACGCACCAGCCGGTTCTCACAGTCATAGGCAAAACTCTGAAGCTTGCTATGTCCCGAGCGCTTCTCGATCAGGTTGCCCCACGGGTCGTAGCGGTACTCCTGATCCCGCCAACGCTTGATACGGTTGTCCTTGACCTTCTCCAGCTGCCGCGCATTGAAGTCCAGGCGGTTGGCGGCCGGGTCATAGCGGAACTCTTCGCTACCTATAAGCGAGCCGGTATCGCGGCTATGCAACTGGCCGTTGGCTTCGTATTCGTACTTGATTTCGCCACGCAGCTTATCCAGCGTGCGTACCAATTCGCCCGCCGGGTCGTACTGGTAGCGACGGTGAATCGGGTTGTAGGCGTGCTCCACCAGCAGTGAGGTGTTGATGCCGGGGTTCTGCACTTGCGACAGCTTTTCTGCAGGCAGGGTAGACGCAAACTGCCAAGCCTTGCGCCCCATGGCGTCGTAGCCAAAGCAACTGGTGAGTTTGCCCTGCGTGCGGTACACCTCGCGGTGCAGGTCATCACGCTCCATGTCGCTGATGATCTGGCCGTCCAGGTTCAGCTGGTGCAGATGGCCGCTGCCGTAGTACAGATGGTTGACCTTGCGCCCGTCCGGCAGGGTCAGCGTAGTGAGGTTGCTCAGTGGGTCGTATTCGTAGCAGAGCACGCCCTGTGGGGTGATTTCCTGGGTCAGTCGCCCCAGCAGGTCGTAGGCGTATTCCAGCTTTTCTTCGGTGATGCCGAGTTGTTTGCCGATGCCGCTGGGTTGCCGCTGAATGCTTAGCAACCGGTCAACATCGTCATAGGCATAGTCTTGTCGCGCATCACGGTTGAGCTTGGCCATCAGCCGGCCAATGGGGTCGCGCTCGAACAGCGTTTCGCGTTGCGGCTGTTCACCGTTCTCACCGTAGCCAATTTCATCCAGCCGAGTCAGATGACCGCCGTCGTTGTAGGTGAAGCGCCGGGTCAGGTTGTCCACCCGCACTTCTTCAATCAGCCGGTCCGACGCATCGTAGGCAAAGCGGTACGGCATGCTGTTTTCGTTGACCAACGCGGTCAGGCGCACGGCCTTGTCGTACTCGTAGCGAACTTGCTGACCTTTGGCATCCTGGCGGCTGCTCGGCAGGCCTCGGGCGGTGCGCAGCAAACGCGTGGTCTGGCCCTTGCCATCGGTGTGGGTCAGCACCTGGCCGTAGACGTTGTAGGTAAACGTCTCTGCCGTGCCGTCCGGATGGTTGACCTTGACCACCTCCCCGTCCGGTTTGCGTTCCAGCGTGGTGGTCTGGTGCAGCGCATCCGTCACGGCCACCAGGTGCTGGCGGTCGTCGTAGCGGTAATAGGTGTTTTTACCCGAACAGTCCTGATACCGCTCGACCTGGGCAAGGGTGTTCCACCACAGGTACTTGGACTTGTACGTCGCATCGATGATGGTGTGCGGCAAACCATCTTCGCCATTGAGGTACTCGGTCAGGTGGCCAAGGGCATCGGTTTCGGCGAGCAGGTTGCCCTTGTCGTCGTAGCGCGCCTGCCAGGTGCTGCCGTCCGGGTAGGTGACCTTGGTTACCAGGGTGGTCAGCTGGTGGTATTCGTAGGCGATGGTGCGGCCCAGCGGGTCGGTCTCTTCGAGCAGGCGGGCGTATTCGTCGTACTTGAAGCCCAACTGGTTGCCGTCCGGCAGGGTCAGGCCGACCATGTTGCCGAAATCGTCCAGGTCGATGGCGTAGCGCTCACCGCCGTAGTCGCGGCTGGCGAACACGCGGTGGTCGGCGTTGTACTGCACCTCCAGCTCGCGGCCGAGTACGTCCGTGGCCCAGCTGATGCGCTGGGCGAAGTCGTAGCGGAAATGGAAGTGTTCGCCGTCGCTGGTCCAGTGCTCGACCACGCGGGGCTGGCCGTCGAGGGTTTCCCAACGGTAATGGCAGGTCAGGCCCAGGGCATTGCTGTGGCTTGCCATTACGCCGTCGGCGTAGCTGAAGCTGCGCACGGTGTCGCCGTTGCGGTTGATCACCGTGCTGAGCTGTCCGTGTTCGTCGTAGCGGTATTGAGCCAGGGTTTCGACCGCTTCGTTGTTCACCACCCGCTTGATGTCGGTCAGCCGGCCCAGCGGGTTGTCGTAATGCAGGTGCACGCGGGTGCCACCGGTGGCGCTGATGTCGGTCAGCGTGCCTTCGGCGGTGCGGGTGAAGTGCAGGAAGTGGCCGAGGGCGTTTTCGATGCGCTGCAGCGGCACGTCGGTGTCGGTGTCTGGCACTTCGCCGAAGTAGAAGAACAGGTTGTCCAGCGTCTGCAGAATGTAGTGGCCGCCCTCGGTGCACACCAGGTACACCTGCTCGTGCGGGTTGTAGATGCGTTCGCCCGGCTGCAGCGAGACGAACGGGACTTCGCGGCCTTGGTTGTCGGTGAGGTAGATGAAGCTGCCCTTGCGGCGCAGGCTTTGTTCCCACGGCAGTACCCAGCCGCGGCCGAGCACGCTGTCGACCATCAGGTCGCTGGCGTAGAAACGCGACCACTCGATGGGCATCAGGCCGGGCAGGCTGAAGTCGATTTCGTCGGGGATGAGTTTGCGGCCGGTGGTCAGGTCTACCGGGTTACCGGTCAGGGCGCCCATGGCCCGCTGCGCTACCGGTTCAACTACGTAGCGGCTGGCGACTTCGCCGGCTACAAAGCCTGCGGTGAACTTCAGGGCGCAGGGCATGACGGCTTTCATGCCGGCCTGGGTGCCGGCCTTGATCAGCTGGGCGATACCGCCGGCGGCACCGGCAACGGCCATCAGCACGTCTACGGTCGTGCGCAGCCATTTCGGGATTTCGTCGTCCACCGGCAGATAGCGGAATGTACCCCCGCCGATGATGACGTTGTCCGAGCCGCCGGAGATGGTCGCGCCGCAGGTCAACTTGTCGCCCTTGCGGGCCGCCGCCACGCTGTTGATGAAGACGTTGGTCGAGCCTTCGGCGATCTGTACGGGCCCTGGGTGCTTGTCACAGGCACCGATGCTTTTCTCGACCCGCGCGGCCTTGCGGCTGTTGATGAAGACGTTGGGTGAGGCAGTGGTTATCGTCCCTGAGGGGGATGAGAACATACTGCCTATCGCCTCCCCGGCCGCAGTCAGCAAGCTGCCTCCGATACCGGCCGCCATGCCGGCGAGCAAGGCCACGCCGAACCCGCAGGTGAAGGTGGCGATGGCCACCGTGGCCACCAGCGCGATGCCCAGGGCAGCCCCGATCAGGAAGCCCCCCAGAGCGCTAGTGTGCGAAATATCGTCGCCGAACCTGGCCGCTTCGAACATGAGGGGTTACTCCTGCTCGCCGGGCTCGGCGCTGGTCACGACGGGGTTGCGCGGGGTGAAGCTGGCCAGCAGGTTTGCCCAGTCCTCGTTCTGCTGAGGGCTGAAATCTGCCTGTGCGGTGGTCGAGAAGATCAGCGCACGTCCGGGGCTGATCAGGAAGGCTGCCTGGCGCTGATACAGCGGGCGGCCCTGGTTCATGTAGTAAGCGTCGATCTGGATGCCTGGGATAGGTGCGGTGGTCGACAGCGCAACGGCTTTGTTGCCCATGCGCGTGTATCCGCGCAGCTTGGACGTGAGCATCTTGATCTGTCGATCGACGTAAGCCTGCAGTGCTTCGTCGGGCAACAGCGTGTCGCGCGAAATGGTGATGCTCAAGGGCGCTGGCACACTGGCACCGAGAACGAACATGTTTACAGTGCGGTCATCAAACCCGTCCGGCAGCGAGATCCCGCCTTCTTGCAACTCATAGTCCATGCGATAAAAATTCCTGATAGCAAAATTGGGGATGGGTCAGCGCAGTGCCAGGCCATCGAGCATGCGGTCAAAGTCGGCGAGCCACAGGCTCAGGCCAGGCTTGGTCGGGTCGATCACGCAAGAAATGTCCAGCCATTGCAGATTGTCGCTGCCGGTAACAGGTACCAGCGCCCCCACCAGGCGACCGTGCCGGGTTTCGTGCCCAGCGTTGAAATGAAAGTCCACGGCCTTGGCCGGGTTACCCGCGACGCGGCAATCTTGCTGGCGAATCACCCGCAACTGCGGGTTCATTTCGCGCAAGGCCTGGATCGCGGCGTCGAACAGTTGCTCCAAGGTTTGCCTGGCGCGCACATCACGGCGGCGAATGTTGAGCGTGACCGGTTCACCTTCATGCTCGAGGGTGGTCTGGATATCACGGAATCGATAAGCCGTCGGGAACGCCAGATTGAAGCCACCGAAGGTGAAGCTGCTGGTAACGTCCTGCAAGGCGACAGGCACCGGTTCGGGCTCTGGCACTGGCTCAGGGTTGGCCGCAAGCTCGGCCAGCTCGGCGAGGCGCGCGGCCTCTTGCTGCGCTTCACGCTTGGCAGAAATGCGGTCGTAGATGGAGGGTTTGTACATCGGCCTGCCCTCAGTCGTTGATCCGCACTGCCGCGCCGGTGATCTGCGTGGTATCGGTACTGGTCGTGGTAATGACCTTGCCTTTGATTTCTATGCCTTCCGGCGTCAACTTGATGCTGCTTTCCCCTACCTGGAGGATGATGTGCTGCTTGGCGCCCACCTGAATGAACTGGTTATCTACCTGCAGGGTGTATGACCCTTCCTTGACGTTGACCACCGTGTTGTCCTTGATGGTCTCAGTGTGTGCGCCCCCCACCGTGATCGTCCGGTTGTTCCCCACATCATGGGTCTCATCCAGTTCGATCTCGGTGTCCATGTTGCGCTCGGCGTGCATGATGATCTGCTCGGCGCCGGCCTTGTCTTCGAAGCGGAAGAAGTTCGCGGTACCGCCGTCGCCCTTCATCGAGCGGGTCAGGAAGCCACTCTGGGTCTTGTTCGCCGGCAACGACCAGGGCGGGGTGTTGCTGCTGTTGTACAGGCTACCCATGATCAGCGGGCGGTCGGGATTGCCGTCGAGGAACACCACCACCACTTCGTCGCCGACGCGGGGGATCAAAATGCTGCCGAAGCCGCCGCTGGCACCGGACTGGGCGACGCGTACCCAGCAGGAGCTGTGATCGTTGTATTTGCCGTTGCGGTCCCAGTGGAACTGGATCTTCACCCGGCCCAGTTCGTCGGTGAAGATCTCCTCACCTGGCGGGCCGACGATGATGGCGGTCTGCGGGCCGGAGATGGTCGGCCGTGGGGTGCTCAGCTGCGGGCGGAACGGGATCTTCTTGCGCACGCAGGTGAAGGTGTTGAAATAGCTGGCCTGCTGGCCGCTGAGGTAGTTATTGTGGCCTTCACTTTCCACGCTCATCAGCAGGAATTGGCGGTCTTCAACGGCGCCTTGGTCGTGAGCGTAGTGCTGCAGTAATTCAAAGGTAAACCCAGGCTTCATGGCCCGGCAGTTACTGGCGCCTTCGAACTTCTTGCCGCGCAGTTCGAGGGCTTCGATACGCAGGCGCAGCAGCGTTTCGCCTTCGTCGTAGGTGCCGTGGGTGTACTGGCCGGGGAAGTCGTAGACCTCGAAGCTTTCCACCTCGCCCTGCTTGTTCTTGCTGTTCATCGCCACCGGCAGGCGGTTGCTCGGCTGGCGGTAGTCAAAGGTTTGCGTGGCCATCTTGCCGGCCTGCAACTGGCGGTTGCCGCTCCACTGGGTAATGGAGTCGGCGGTCTCGGTTACCGAGGCGCTGTGGAAGCGGATTTGCGGTTGCTCGGGGATGTCCACCAGCGTGCTGGAGTCATCGCAGATGATCATGGTGTGGCCTTCGGCGGTGTGCTCGAAGTAGTAGAACATCCCCTCTTCCTCCAGCAGGCGCTGGACGAAGTTGAAGTCGGTTTCGCGGTACTGGGTAATGTAGGTATAGCGCTTCTGTGGGCGGGTCAGGCGGAACTCATGACGGGAGAATGACGGGCACAGGGCGAACACTTCGGTGACCACTTCCTCGACCGTGTTGCCCTGGAAGATACGCGTGTCGAAGCGATTCTTGAGCATCGAGAACCACGGGTTGAGGGTGGCCGTGTAACGGGCCATGCCGCCGTCGCTGCCGATGTTGGAAAAGCGCGTGAGGTAGCCAGTGATGTACCGTGGACCGCCTTCGGCAAGCTCGATTTCAATGCTGACCAGTTGGCCCATCATCGACTTCAGTGGCACGCCAGAGTCTTCGCACACCAGCAGCAACTCGTAGTTGAAGGCCCGCGACAGGGCTTCGACGCCCTTGAACGTTTCCAGCAGCAGTTCCTGCTCTGGATTGGCCAGGTTATGAAACTTGAACAGGCGGCGGTTCTGCGGCGAAAGCAGCGCGGAGGCCAGGTCCATGATCATGCGAAATCTCCTTGAAAACACGGCCAGCACGCACTTGCGATGCTCAGCGACAACTATGTTCATGCGGGGGCGTGAGTCGCGCGCGTCCCGCGGGTTCATGCGACCGTCAGCACCCGGAAAAGTGCCGTGCCGCGTTGCCAGAAACGCGACGCCTGTCACGTTCGGGCACATCGCCGACCAGTAAAGGACAAAGAAAACACCGCCAAAGGCTACCCTGTCAACTTGCTGCGGGCCGCGAAATCCGTGACTTGCATGCAATCAGTGCAATGCCATATAGCCATCATCCACGCAGCTTGCGCTGTTTCTTGCACGCCTGCTGTGCCGGCTTAGGCGGCTACCTGCATGGCTTTGTGCGGTCGTCGCCAAGGCCGTCGATTAGTTCGACTTCAATCACGCATCGCAACTGTTGCGGCATCCGCAGCCGCCAGAAAAAAATGTACCAATTCGTGGCGCAGCTCACATTTTTGCCTGCACTTTCAGCGCTGCCCGTAAAGCAATCCGTCCAGCTCGTCCAATTGCGGCGAAAGCTCGAATAACTTGGCTGCCAATGCCTGGATATGTTGCGACCAGGCAACCTTCTCCACCCACTCCGGCGGCATGCCTGACACGCCGTACAGCGCACCCGCCAGCTGGCCGGCGGTGGCTGCGACACTGTCGGCATCATCGGCAAGATTGGCTGCCATGAGGATCGCGTCCTTGAAGTTGTCGGTGCTCCAAACCGCCCACAATGCGGCTTCCAAGGTGTCGACCACATAGCCGGAGGAGCGGATCTGCCCGCGGCTCTTTTGTTTGTACTCACCCGCATTGATGATCATCGGGCGGGGGCGCAACGACCGCACGGCCGGTGCCAGAGTCTCTTCCTTGTCTGCACCGTTGAGCGCCAGATGAAGTTGCGCAGCAAGCAGCTGGCAGCAGTTCGTTGCCTCGTCGGCATTGTGGGTCACGCTGCTCTGCGTCACACTTTCCCACCAGCTCGCAGACAGCGAGTGCCGTCGGAAGATCGCCGTGGGCGCGAGGCGGATGAGCGAGCCATTGCCTGCAGTGGACGGGTCGTAGTTGCCTTGCCAGGTAATGCCTTCGCGCAGCCAGCCCTCGAGAGCGTTGCGTGTGGCGCTGCCGATGTCGAAACAGCGGCCGTTGGCACTGTTTTCCCCGCGCCGATACCAGCGCACCAGCGCATCCGCATAGGTGGCGTAGTCGAACTTGCCTTGGCTTACATAGGTGTCTGCCAGGCACAAGGCCATGCTGGTGTCATCTGTCCACTCGCCTGCAGCCAGCTTGAACGGCCCACCACCCACCATGTCGTTGACGTGCTCCCTGTCACGCGGCAGGAACTCGAGCGTAGTGCCGACTGCATCGCCAATGGCCAAGCCCAGTAGCGCGCCTTTGGCGCGGTCCAAAGCGTGCTCGGATGTCAACGTGCAGATTCTTGACTGCAGCCAGCGCGGCTTGACCTTCTGCGTCGCAGGCGCATCCGACTGCAGGCTGTAGTCCATCCGCTGCTGCAACTGCCGGGAAGGTTCCGGGTACAGATGCGCATAACGTTGCACGTAGTCGGCCAGCAATGCGTTTGAGCTTCTTAGATCTATCATGGGATTTCTTTGAGAATGAATTGGGTAACGGAGCCATTGTCGACCCTGTCGACAACATTGAAGCGCGTGCCAGGCCCAAACAATACCTCAGCTTCCTTGTGGCCCGAGAGAAAGCTGATGTCTTTGCCAGTGACGCCCTGCACCGTCATCCTCACATGGCCGCTGAAGGCCAGGGCCGGGTCTGCAGATGTGCTCAAGAAAGCTGCATCACTGGTTGGCAGCCCAACCTGCATCCTGGACAGGACATCGCCCGGTAGTGTGGTACCGCGGTAGGTGTCACCCAACACGTAGGATGGCAGCTTCGCAAGGCCGTCGTTCGCATGCGCGACGAACGCTTCCATCTGCGGGCTGAGCGGGGTTTGCCCGCGCAGCGCCGGGTTGATCCACTGGTAACCTTCATTGGTTGTATAACCATGCAACGCGCCGATCTGGTCGTCCGTCAGCATGGCAGAACGCTTGGGGTCAGTGAAGTCGGCAGTACGCCTCCCCGTTGAGATCCAGCGGTCTGCGGTCTGACTCCCCACAGCATCGCGCAAGGACATGACCGCCGGCTTGGCGACGGGCTTGGCCGCAGGTGCTGGTTCCGGGCGACGAACTGGCTCTGGCAGTTCAGGCTTTTTGAGAGGGGTCGGGTCTTTGATCTGCAGGTCCGGATGGGCCAGCAGCCTGGCTTCGTTCTTCGCCAGCCAGGTGCCAAACTGCTTGTTGGCGATATCCGCCTGAAGCCTAGCACTGCGGCTGGCGACGCTCTCCAAGCTGCCCATGATGCCGGCCTTCATCTGCCCACGCAGCAGGTAGGTGACGATGCCTACCAGCAGTAGCAGCACCAACTGTTCCTGGCCACGAGCCAGTTGTCGGGCGGCACGCTCTATGCGCTCCTGGATCAGCGCCGCCGAGCCTCCCGTTGGGTCCAGCCCGGCAGGCTTGACGCCTTCTTCGGCATTCCAGGCGGTGGCGATCCCCTCCTGAAGCGTGGCCAGGCAGGCGGGCAAGCCTTTGATGAAGTACTCGGCGATTGCCGAAAGGCCCAGCGCCAGGAGGATCAGGTTGCCAACTTCCAGGCCGATCCCAGCTCCCGCCACGGCACCAGGCGCCGCACCCACACCAAAGGCCAGGGCACCGATTGCGCCGCCTGCTGCAGAGCCTACTGCAATGCTGCCACCGAGGATCATCGACACGTCCTTCACCAACTGCAGCAGCACTGGCAGGATCTGCTCGATACCGATCGAGGCCCACTTGCGCTTGAGGTCTTCCTGGAAGATCGGATACGACATCGCCAGCGCGTGCTGCACGTTGTCGATGCGGTGGCCACCCATGTAGCCATAGGCCTGGCTGGCGCCAACACTGACGCGTCGGGTGAAGCCATCCCAACTGTCATGGGCGCTCTGCAACCCCTGGTTGATGCTCTGGTTCACCTCACTGAACTTCTGGTCGAGGTTGCGCTCGATGTCGCTCCAGTTGGGGACGTTGGCTAAAAGGTCCATTTTCTACATCACAGTCCTTTGAAGAGTGGCGTGCCTGCCACGTGCCCCGGCAAGCACTGCAGGGGGGGGGCGTAAGTGGAGCCATTGATAGCGTATGGCCGCTATGCAGATGTGTGACCACCGTTCGTGAGATAAATTTCCCGGCTGCGGCATTTTCCGCAGGGAATTGCGATCAGGCAATGATGGCAAATGGTTAGTACTGCATCCAAAGGGTTGAGCATCATGATCATAGGCCATGCAGAACCCTTGGCAAAAAGGACCGTTCTTCACAACCCACGAAGAACTGCAGGCGGCAGCCAGGTCCGGCAAGACCCTTGCCGACAGCTTTGGCTTGCCACTGGGCAGCGAGTCGACTCGGTACACGATTTTCGAATTGGCGCCGCTACAGCCAGCCGAGGTTTTTATGAGTAAAGCTGCTCCCCACCGAGCTGAGTGACGCAATCTCGCGCACGGGCGAGGCGATGCAGTACCTCACCCCAAACCGTGGCGAACGTGGCACTCCGAAATTGATAGGCACGATTTCCAACCAAGGCTGAAAATGAACACCGAAACGCTCACACAGCAGCCACTGAAACTTCGCCTGATCATCGACAGCCTGAAGGCAAAAGCCCCCGCGCCCCTGAAGCTGGGCATCGAACTGGAGCCCTTGCTGAATGCGACTGACCGAGAACTGATACACACCCCGATGGAATGGCGCGACATCCCAGGCCGCTACCTGTTCACCGAAGAAGGGCTGCAGCAGTACACCGAACTTGAGCACGCCTTTGCAGAGTTTCGTATCGAGTTGACGGGTGGCCAGCCCCCTACCCTGCGCCGGCTGAAGGCGAGCATGGTCGTAAAACCAACGGCGGGGCTTAAAGCGGGAATATACTTTACAAACGCTTTCCATATACCCTCTGCAGCACTTTTACTACAAGGGCTAAGTGGCTTGTGGATGAATTCATGTGTTTTTTGCATGAGTGACGCGGGACAGATCAACGACGACTTTCAACGAGATATGCAGGTAGCATGCAAGAAGGCCATCGAGCAATTTCGCCAAGCGCACCCCACCGCTACTGTATGTGGTTTGCCTTGTATTCAGACGCCGATGCGCGGACGCTAGTGCCGGCGCTCAACACGGCCGATCACTTGGCGCGCGTGCAGGCTGAACAGCCTGCTGTGGGGCTTGACTGATTCGATTGCCGATGAAGATTATGAACGCCACCACGCGCGCGTTTTCGAACATTGTGTTGCCGCCTTGAAGCCGCTGACGACGTGCGCATTTGACAACGCCATTTATGTCTTCGCAGTCTCTGACTTTCTCAGTGTGCCGGAAGAAATCACCTGGATTACTCAGCTCAATACGCCTGAGCAAGCCCTCGAATTCAATACGTGGCTCGAGCATATCGAGAAATGAAATGGATGCATTTGACGAGGATACCTACATGGAACTGCCCACATCATTTACCATTCCGATCCCGTGGGTAGCGGTTCGGTGCAACGGCATCGGGCAAAGCATCAAGACAGCCTCCAAAGGCCTACCTCATACGGTTGTCAACAACACTTGGGGCGGTCCAGCAGCCATGGCCGCCTGGGATCCACGCAATGCGCCGTATTCCGTTCTGGGTGGCCGTCTTTGCCTGAGCTACCATCCCTGCCCGACCTCCCGACTTTCAATCTACCAAAATTCTAACAATGACCACACATCCCCCCTATGAATTTCACGAGCGCTCACCCTATATTTTCCGCCTCGTGGCTTTTATTACCTGCCTATTCACTGCCGCTTTAGGCTTCCTTTCGGCCCGCTGGCTTGCAAGCGACATACTGCCGTTATTCGGCAGTCTGTTTACAGATACACCCATTGTAGTCACGCCTTATTTGGGGTTTATGCTCATTGCCATGTGCACCGTTAGCCCCATACTTATCATAACCTCCGCTTACGCATGCTGGCGCGCCAAAAAATTTGACCCGCCCATCAACTCTCGCCTTTACCGATTCCAGTATCAATCTTATAAATTGACACTATGGTCAATGATTTGTATAGCGCCGGCATTGGCGATACTTGTAACGCTAGGTTTATGGGCGAAGGGATACACGCCATGTCAAAAATTGCTGATCTCCGGGTCGGCGTGGAAAGTGTATTGGGTGAACGATGCGCGGTACTGTTTCAAACCTGACTCCTACACTGACGACAACCAACCATGCAAGCGTATCGGGGATAAAAATGTATGCGTACAATTTGAGGATCGGTAACTAATTCTGGAGATGGGCTACGAAGCTCCGGAGGGCTAATGCTCTGCGCAAGAACAGTTCGCGCACCGCATAATCGGGCCGGTACTCGTCATCGCAGGTCGCTGCCAAGCAAAGCGCCGTACTCGTATAGTCGACCCACTCGCCTAGCTTCAGGCGCAATGGCCAAGCGCTGACTCTCGCTGATCTGACCATGATCCTTCCCAAGCTCTGAGCATTGGAAATGAATTCTAACAACCCGACATTTGTCTCTCTTAAATTCAGACTGCTCGCTGCCTTGACACTTTTGCTCTGTGCGACAGTAGGGGTATTCGCTACGTACTGGTTGATTGCACATGTCCTGCCAATATATGGACAAATGTGGCGTCGCGCCTCGGCCATCGAGGTCCCATACATGGCTTTCGGCCTCATCATGGCACCACCTGTTATGCTTGCCTGTACAGTAGCCAGCGCATTCGCCATATGGACAGGCAAACGATTTGATCCACCGGAAAAATCCGCGCTTGCGAAACTTCAGACAGGCCTGATGAAGGCCTCAGTCTATTCACTCATAGGCCTTGCACCACTCACTGCTATCAGCACGACAATTGCACTAAACGCATTAGACTATACAACCTGCCCGCAACTCAGAAAATCGGGATCGGCATGGCAGACCTACTGGATAAACCATCCCGGCTTTTGTTTTAAACCGGACAGCTATACCGAAAATCGATGGCCCTGCAAAAATATAGACGGCAAAAAACTTTGCGTAAACATGGACGAGTAGCGACGGTCTGAGGCCTCGGGCACGATTGCCTGGATGCAGGGCCCGCACTTGCTCTTGGCTTGGCTACCACCGCGCTGGCGTTGGTGGCGTACGGATTGGCATATTACCGGCCCGGCAAAAGTAGCGTGCTGCAATGAATGACCCATCCGCCAGTTCGATCTCAACGGTGGCCGGGACGCCAATGAGGGACTTGAGCTTCACATCGCTCTGATGGCTAAGCAGTGCGAGATCGAACTCATAGAGCTTGGACAAGGCTTCATTACCAGAGAAGTGCTCTAGCAAAAACTCGTCGCTGGCACTATGCGACAATAAGTGGAGTTTGAACAGACGCCTGTTCTGAGGAGCCAGCATGGAAAGGACGTCGGTTAACATTGATTACTCCCTGTAAAAAAATCATCAACGAGTCCTCACTGCAAATAGCCGACCTAGCCAGGACGCGGCGCGCATGCTTTGAAGACCCTCTATATCCATGAAAGTATAACGACGATTCTCCCGCACCTCCCGCGCCTTCAGCTCTTTGAGCGCCGAAATCTTGTCACGATTATAAAAAATCATAAATAGGGAAATAAAAACAAATGCATAGACCAATCCGGTCATAGGTACATCATTAATTTTCATCAAGGGGTAAGCCAGTCCACTCAACGCAGCCGATACTCCCGCCTGCCACCATTGAACACTTTGCGGCGGTTCGTTGGACTCGACGCGATTACCCTTGAATTGCAACACGCTACTCTTGCTACGCCAGTAATATGCCAATCCGTACGCCACCAGCGCCAGCACGACGGGAGCCAAACCAAGAACAAGCGAAGTCGCTGCATCCAACTTCATTTTTTTGTAGGCAATGGCAACCATCGTCACCGTTGCGAAAAACGGAGCAATTGCCAAATTATAGAACAGGCGAAGGTTAGCGTAATTAACGAAGCGCTCGGTACGATAAGCACACTCAACACACCATAAAGTCATCAATACGACTGCGATAGCCGCTGGAATAGTAAGTAGTTTTGGTCCTACGCCAGCGAGAAATACGGAGAGCATAACCATCAAAAACCAAGCAGCCCAAATCTTGGTAAAAAAACGTTCAGTAGTAAACATAATTCTATTCTTTGCCCGTCAGGAAATTGCCGAGGTCGGTCCCACAACCCGCTGCATCGTCACTCATAAACAAGTCGCCGAGAGCGAGTGGCGCCGAAAAATGGCAGTGGGCGCAAGCCTGATCAACGAACCGTTGCCAGCAGCCGAGGGCTCGGCATTCCCTTGCCAAGCAAGCCCCTCAGTTTCCCACCCTTCGAGCGCGCGCCGAGTGACATTGCCGATGTCGAAACAGCGCCCATTGACGCTGTTCTCGCCCTGGCGATACCAACGCACCAGTGCGTCTGCAAAAGTCGCGAAATCGAACCTGCCCTTGGCCTCGTAAGTATCCGCCAGGCACAGCGCCATGCTGGTATCGTCGGTCCACTGGCCGGGCGCCAGACGGAATGGGCCACCACCGACCATGTCTGTAACCTGGCCCTGACCGCGGCGCTGAAACTCCAGTGTGGTCCCCACCGCATCACCGATTGCCAGGCCCAGCAGTGCGCCCTGTGCGCGGTCGAGTGCTTGTTCG
This sequence comes from Pseudomonas sp. BNK-15, assembly GCF_047456105.1. Lineage (NCBI taxonomy): Bacteria > Pseudomonadati > Pseudomonadota > Gammaproteobacteria > Pseudomonadales > Pseudomonadaceae > Pseudomonas > Pseudomonas sp. BNK-15. Next base: position 4,642,653 of record NZ_CP179898.1, on the reverse strand, counting down.
CGTGAAAGCGTGCAAGGCCTGTCGCTAAGCCAGGCTGGCTTGATGCGTGGCAATATGGGCGCGTCTGGATCGTATATGTACTCCATGCGCTGCTGTAACTGGGGGGATACGTCGGGGACCAGGTCGATGTAGCGCTGGGCGTATTCGCTCAGGACTGCGTCCGGACTTCTCAGGTCGATCATGCTGGCTCCTTGCAAAGGCTTGCTCTCATCCATCGGCCCATTTTGCTGACCTGGTCAGCCCCTGACAACAGCTCCAGACAGGATCTGGCATAATCAACGATCAAGCACAGCAAGGAACGCTGACGTCATCATGAAATCTCATCCCGAACTCCATGTCAGATCCCCGCTGCTCTTTCGCTGCGTGGCCATCGGCTTTGCGCTGTGCATGCTAGCGGTGTGCGCACTTGCGTTCTACGTACTGTGGGCCGAACTGCTGCCGCTGTATGGCCGCCTCTACAGAAATGCACCCGTTGTGGAAACGCCGCTCATGAGTTTTTTCGTACTCGCGGCGATTCCGGAGACGCCCTACTCGCTCGTTGTCTGCGCCTTCGCGGCATGGACCGGCCAGAAATTCGACCCGCCCAAAAAGTCCAGGCTTCACACGTTCGAAATCCGGTCGTTGCAGTTGATGTTCGCGATAATGTGCTGCGCTGCCCCGGCCATGATCATTGCGACCACGGCCACACTCTCTGCGAAGGGCTACTGGTCTTGCCCAAAGCTCCGTATTTCAGGCTCCGCATGGCAGATGTTCTGGGTGAACGATGAGCGCATATGCTTTACGCCCGATTCCTACATCAACGACCATTGGCCATGCAAAGTTGTCGGGAACAAGACTATTTGCGTCCAGGTGGACGGTAGGTAGCAACGCCCCAACCTGCCGCCGAACGACACGATCGAGGGGGATGGCACCGGCTTTGCCGGTGATCGCAGCGGACCCGCTCTCACAGGAATTGGGTTAACTTTTAGAAATTGGGTAAGACAGTTGCTCCCATATGGATTGCGCCGGCTTTTAGAAACTGGGCAAGACGGTTGCTTACACAGGTAAAGCGCAGGGCTGAAGAACTGCGCGGCCGCGGTGGGAGCCGGCTTGCCGGCGATGGGCTGCGCAGCAGCCCCATAGCGGAGCTGTAATAGCCCGAGCGCGCTCGACGGGACCAGCGAGCATCTGGGGCCGCTTTGCGGCCCATCGCCGGCAAACCGGCTCCCACAGGGATCGCGCCAGCTTTTAGAGGTTGAGCAAGACAGTTGCTCCCACAGGGGTGTGGACTGCCCTTGGATAAATCTCATCAATACTGGAAAAGCGCCAGGCAAGCGGTGCCACAATCGTCGGCGCTGATGACGCACAAGCGGTTGCGACCAGCGTGCCAATAGCGGCCTGAGTCAAATATCCAAAGCCTACACCTCCCTCCCTGTGGGCCGGCTTGCCGGCGATCACGGGCGCAGCCCGTGCCAGTCATCCTGTCGAACACGCAGCTCAAATATGCCGGCTCTTGGATCATAAAAACCTCGCCACCGCCTGCTACATGCGGCGTATTCCGTCGCATTGCCATCATTGGAAGGCCCGCCGTAAAGCCCTTGCATCACCGCCCGACCCAACCAGAAATGCGACCTGCTTCACCTTTTGAAAAATATTTTCCAACCTCTTTTTCAGCTGTTTTCCCACGCTTCAAACCCCTTCCCCACGGGCCCAAGCCCTGATTTTACGCACCCAAAACCCCTGGCCAATATCAATACGACATCATTGCGCCGCGTCACAAACAGGGAAAAAATCGCTGCCCCGGCGGGAACTTCTCCTACAGCAGGGTGCCCTACACGGCATTACTGGCAACACGATATTCATGTGCCAGTACCGAGTTTCCAGTCCACGCCAGCGGCGTATCAGGACGATTCAAAAAGGCTCATGGACGATGTACCGATGACACAGACGTTTGATGTCGAAGCACTGATCAAGCTGCGTAGCCAAACGCGGGCAATCTCCGATGCGCTCAAGGCGCAGGCGGCCGATTACCTCGCCACCGCGGCGCCGCTGATCCGTCCGCAAACGCTGTTCGGTGAATACCTGCAGGGGGCGCAACGCAGCAGCGGGCGCGAAACCCAGGGCCACTTCCAGTCGCTTATCGAACTCTACGAGCGCATCGGCTCGGCCGCGCCCTTCCAGCTGGTCAGCGAGCTGGAAGTGCCGCTCAACCTCATCAGCACCACCCCCGAACTGTTCCCCCTGGAATACGACAAGGCCCTGGTCCCCAGCGGCCAGGTCATCCGCATCACCAGCCCGGTGCGCTGGGTCGTGGGTTTTCAGGGCTTTGAGCTGGCGCGCTTTCGCAATGTCATCCACGACCCCAACCGCAGCAGCGCCGAGCTGTACCGCTTCGTGGTGCACTATCTGGTGCTGTTCTACTGCCTGAGCAAGTCGCCTGGCCTTGGCCGCCTGTTCGAAGGCCTGCGCTTTGGCTTGAGCTTCGAACGCCTCAAGGGCATGGGTGACCTGCCCTTCTGCGTCATCAGCTCGCCGGTGCGTTCGGAACTTCCCGACGATTCGGTCATCCGTAGCAGCACGCAAATTGCCGGCAACACCAGTTTCGAAGAGCTGGTGGGCCGCGACAACATTCTGGAAATGAACGACGAAATCCGTCAGCGCCTGCTGCTGACGATCGAAGGACTGTAACGCGCAGGCCCCCGCCGGGCCGCGCCATGATTCGCAGCGAATTGCTCGCACTGGAGAACACGATGGCGAAGAAGGAAAGTACCCAGCACAAACTCGACCGCGTTCGCGCGCCGCGGGTTCACATCACTTACGACGTGGACATCGGTGATGCGATCGAGAAAAAGGAGCTGCCCTTTGTCGTTGGCGTGCTGGGCGATTTTTCCGGCAACCCGCTGGAGCCCTTGCCCAAGCTCAAGGACCGCAAGTTCGTCTTCATCGACCGCGACAATTTCAACGGCGTGCTCAAAGGCATCAAGCCGCGCCTGACCTACCGCGTCGACAACACCCTGGCCAAAAACGGCACCCAGCTGGGCGTGGAGCTGAACTTCAACAGCATGGAAGACTTCGAGCCACAGAACGTGGTGAAGCAAGTCGAGCCGCTGCGCAAGCTCTTGGAAGTGCGCAACAAGCTGGCCGACCTGCGTAACAAGATGGGCGGCAACGACAAGCTCGAAGAGCTGCTGATGGACGTGCTGCAGAACACCGAGAAGCTGAAAACCCTGGGCAAGGAATTCGGTCGCGAAGCCGCCGTACCCGCCGCCGATGGCAAAGAGTAAGCAGGAGCCAGACGATGACCGACAAGCAAACACTGCCACAACAGGACACCGACCTGGTCGAGGTGGAAACCTTCGCCCCGCAGGCCTCGCTGCTCGACAGCATCATTTCGCAAAGCCGTGTGGCCCGCTCCGACACCGAGCGCAACCGCACCCGTGACCTGATCGGAGAGCTGGTCAACCAGGTGCTCGAGGGCGAGATGACCCCGAGCAAGGACCTGATCGCCGTGCTCGACGCGCGCATCGCCGAGATCGACTCGATGCTCTCCGAGCAGATGAACGAGATCATGCACGCCCGCGAATTCCAGCAGCTGGAAGCCTCGTGGCGCGGCCTGAAGTACCAGGTCGACCAGACCGAAACCAGCACCACGCTGAAGATCCACCTGCTCAACGCCTCGAAGAAGGACTTGGTGCGCGACCTCAAGGCCGCCAGCGAATTCGACCAGAGCGCGCTGTTCAAGAAGGTATACGAAGAAGAGTACGGCACCTTCGGTGGCGCCCCGTTCGGCATGCTGATCGGTGACTACGAATTCAACCGCAACCCCGAAGACATGTACCTGCTCGAAGAGATCTCGCACGTGGCCGCCGCGGCCCATGCGCCATTCATTTCGGCCGCATCGCCCGAGCTGTTTGGCTGGGACTCGTTCACCGACATGTCCGGCCCGCGTGACCTGGCGAAAATCTTCGACACGGTCGAATACGCCAAGTGGAAGTCGTTCCGCGCCTCGGAGGACTCGCGCTATGTCGGCCTGACCCTGCCGCACGTGCTCGGCCGCCTGCCATATGGCCCTGATACCACCCCGGTGGAAGAATTCAACTTCGTCGAAAGCGTCGACGGCCGTGACCACAACAAGTACCTGTGGATGAACGCCGCCTACGCCCTGGGCACCCGCGTCACCGATGCCTTCTCGCGTTACGGCTGGTGCGTGGCCATCCGCGGTGTCGAAGGTGGCGGCCTGGTAGAAGGCCTGCCAACCCACACCTTCAAGACCGATGACGGCGAAATTGCCCTCAAATGCCCAACTGAGATCGCCATCACCGACCGCCGTGAAAAAGAGCTGTCGGACCTTGGCTTCATCCCGCTGGTGCACTGCAAAGGCACCGACTACGCCGCGTTCTTCGGCACCCAGTCGGCGCAGAAGCAGAAGCAGTACAACACCGACATCGCCAATGCCAACGCACGCCTGTCGGCGCAGCTGCAGTACATCTTCGCCACCTCGCGCATTGCCCACTACATGAAGGCGATCATGCGCGACAAGATTGGCAGCTTCGCCTCGCGCATGGACGTCGAGCGTTTCCTAAACCAGTGGCTGGCCAGCTATGTGCTGCTTGACGACACTGCCAGCCAGGAAGCCAAGGCCAAGTTCCCGCTGCGCGAAGCCCGTGCCGAAGTGTTCGAGGTGCCAGGCAAGCCAGGTGTGTACAAGGCCGTGACCTACCTGCGCCCGCACTACCAGCTCGACGAACTGACCGCTTCGCTGCGCCTGGTCGCAGAGCTGCCGCAAGGCGCTCGCGGCTGACCGGCCTGCGTGTTCAAGGATGACACATGAGTAATCAGGCCCGCCTGCTGCCCTCGCTGCTCGACCGGCTGCTGGACGACCGTCCGTTTCAGTCGGCCGAGCCGGCTGTGCAGCGCAGCTGCTCGCTGGCCGAATACAAGGCCAGCATCGTGCGCGACCTCGAGGTGCTGGTGAATACCCGCCAGTCCCTGGTCGCCGAGCAGATCGAAGGTTTCAGCCAGCTCGGTGGCTCCATCCTTGAATACGGCATGCCCGACTTCATCAGCCGCAGCGTGCTCGACCCGCACGACCGGCGGCTGATCCAGCAACAGCTGGAGCGCGCGATCAGTACCGGCGACCGGCGTTTTCGCCGGGTGCGCGTACAGCTGCTGGCCCAGCAGAACGGCCATCGCATGTTGACCTTCCGCGTGGACGCCGTGTTGCGTCTGCAGGACATCAGCCGCCAGGTGTCGTTTGACGCCGTGCTGCAGGTCAACACCCAGGAATACAAAGTGCAGAACCTCAACTGATGCTCGACGAACTGCTGCCCTACTACGAAAAGGAACTGTCGCACCTGCGCTTCCTCGGCCAGGAGTTTGCTGCGCAGTACCCGAAAATTGCCTCGCGGCTACTGATCGAGGGCGACAACTGTGAGGACCCGCATACCGAGCGCCTGATCGAGGCGTTCTCGTTCCTCTCGGCGCGGGTGCACAAAAAGCTCGATGACGAGTTCCCGGAGATTGTCGAGTCGTTCCTTGAGGTGCTGTACCCGCACTACCTGCGCCCTACCCCGTCGATGTCGATCGCCGAGCTCAGCCTTGGCAAGCAGGAGAAGGTCACCGAAGCCTACCGCGTGGCGCGGCACACCGAGATGCACGCCAATGCCGTTGAAGGCGTGGTGTGCAAGTTCCGCACCTGCTACCCGGTGGAGCTGTGGCCGGTTGCCGTGCAGCAGGCCTCGTTCACCGAGATGGAACGCTCGGCCTTCAACGGCCACAGCGCCGATCTGGTGGCGCGCTTGCGCATCCGCCTGCAAGCCACCGGCGACGCCTTGTTCGGCCAGATGGAGCTTGACCGCCTGCGCTTCTTCCTCGACGGCGAAGCAACGCTGATGCACCAGCTCTACGAGCTGCTGTTCAACAACCTCGCCAAGGCCACACTCAGCTTCCAGGACGAAGGCCGCAGCCGTGAAGTCGCACTGCCCGCCGACGCCCTGAAAGCGGTGGGTTATGCCCGCGACGAAGGCCTGGTGGATTACTCCGAGCGCTCGTTCCTCGGTTACCGCCTGCTGCACGAGTACTTCACGTTCCCTGACAAATTCATGTTCTTCGACCTCTCAGGTTTTGCCCGCATCCTGCAGGGCAAGGCCATCGAGCAGGTCGAGATCAACTTCTACTTCAACGATTACGACCTCAGCGAGCGCCTGGCGCGGCTGGCCCAGAACATCGGGCGCAACAATTTCAAGCTCAACTGCACGCCGATCATCAACCTGTTCCGCCAGCAGGCCGAGCCGATCAAGCTCACCCACACCCAGCACGAATACCCGGTCACCCCGGACATTCGCCTGCACAACGCGGCGGAAGTGGTGTCGATCGACCGGGTGCGGCGCGTGCGCAAGCTCGGTGGCATCGACCACGTCGGCACCTGCCAGCCGTTCTTCGAGCCGCGTGGCGAGCAAGACCCGCACAACAGCTTCTGGATTGCCCGCCGGCGCAACCAGGGCGATGCCACGGCGATGAGCATCCGCGTGGTCGACCGCGACCTGGAGTTGATCGACGGCACCAGCGACACCCTGAGCATCAGCCTGACCTGCAGCAACCGTGATGTACCCCTGCTGCTGCCGTTCGGTGGCGAGCGCGGTGATTTCAACATCCCGGCCAACTCGGTGATCAAAGACATCCGCTGCCTGCGCAAGCCCACCGCCACGGTGCGCGTCCCGCTGGGCAAAGGCCTGATCTGGCGGCTGATCGCGCACCTGTCGCTCAACCACCTGTCGCTGGTGAGCCAGGGCCGCGAAGTGCTGCTCGAGCTGCTGTCGCTTTACAACTACCGCAACGTCTCGGCCATCCGCAAACAGATCAACGGCATCAAGGCAATCAGCAGCGAGCCGGTGGTAGCGCGCATCGGCCATCCGCGGCCGAATTTCGTGCGCGGCGTGGGCATCACCCTGACCTTCGACGAAAGTCAGTTCACCGGTAGCGGCGTGTTCCTGTTCGCCATGGTGCTGGACCACTTCTTTGGCCAGTACTGCTCGATGAACAGCTTCACCCAACTGACCCTGCGTACCCAACAACGAGAAAAGAGAGTCGTCCAATGGCCAGCACGTACTGGCGATCAGCCCCTGGTCTGATCGATCAAGCCAGAGCCGAGCCGCACCGATTCGAATTCTTTCAATTGGTGCGCCTGCTTCGCCTGCACTACAGCCGCACCGGGCGCATGGACCTGGCAACCCGGCCGCACGAAGACCCGCTGCGTTTCCGCACTCAGCTGTCGCTGGCGTTTCCGGCCAGCGAGGTCAGCGACCTGCAGTTCGAGCGTGAGGGCAAGGTGTCGACGGCAGGCCTGCCGCTGTCGGAAGTCCAGGTCACTTTCATGGGCCTGGTGGGCCCGTCGGGCGTATTGCCTCGCCCGTACACCGAGCTGCTGCTCGAGCGCCACGTGCAGTACCGCGACGATGCCGCCCATGCGTTTCTCGACATCTTCTCGCACCGCATGACCACGCTGTTCTACGAAGCCTGGCAGAAGTACAAATTCCATATCGAGCACGAGCGCAACGGTACCTCGGGCTTCGATGGCTACCTGCTCAACCTGGTCGGCCTGGGCCCGCGCGCCCAGCAGCTGAAGTTCGAACGCCAGCAACCGGTGCTGCGCCGCGAGCTGTTCAGCTACTTTGCCGGGCTGCTCAGCCAGAAGCCACGCAACGCGCTGAACCTGGAGCGGATGCTCGGCTTCTATTTCTCCCTGCCGATCAAGGTCAGGCAGTTCGCCGGCCGTTGGTTGAACCTGCAGCCCGAACAGTGCACCCAGCTGGGCCGCAAGAACGCCCAGCTCGGCATCAGCGCCGTGGCCGGCAACCGCGTGTGGGACTACCAGTCGTGCATCCGTATCGAGCTCGGCCCCTTGGCGTTGGCCGATTACCGGCGGTTCCAGCCTGGCACCGACGACTACCGCAAGCTGGTCGAGCTGGTGCGCTTCTATGTAGGCGCCGAGCTCGATTTCGAAATCGCCCCGCTGCTCAAACGCGAGGCCGTGCCCCGTGCCCAACTGGGCCGCAGCGGCAATGTCGCGCTGGGCTGGCTGGGCTGGCTCAAACGCCCTGGCCGTGACGCGGAGCCTTCGCGTTGCGCCGTCTTCCACATTCCTTACGATGGGGTCGCCTTGTGAACCTGAAGTCTCTGTTCGCCAAGCTTAACGAAACCAGCCGCACGGCCACTGAAAGCGCGGCGGCCCTGTGCCTGTCGGAGCACCACTACGACGTCGAGGTGGAACACCTGCTGCTGCAGTTGCTGGACAACAGCGACAGTGACCTGCCGCTGATCCTGCGCCACTACGACGTGGTCGCCGAGCGCCTGCAGGCGCAACTGGTGACCGCCCTGGGTACCTTCAAGAAGGGCAACACCCGCACCCCGGCGCTGTCCCCGCACATCACCCGCATGATCGAGCAGGCCTGGGTACTGGCCTCGATCGAGTATGGTGTGGGCCAGGTGCGCAGTGCGCACCTGTTGCAAGCATTGCTCGATGACGCCGAACTGCGCCGGGTGGTCATCGCCTCCGCACCGGAGCTTGAGAAGATCAACGCCGACGACCTGCGCCTGAACCTCAGCGCACTGGTCGAAGGCAGTGCCGAATCCCGGCTCGCCAGCCCTTTGGCCAGCCCCTCGGCGCCAGTGGCAGGCACCGGCAAGGTTGGCGGCAAGACCCCGGCCCTGGACCAGTACACCGTCAACCTCACCCAAAGCGCCCGGGACGGCCGGATCGACCCGGTGCTTGGCCGCGAGTTCGAAGTGCGGCAGATGGTCGACATCCTCACCCGTCGCCGCCAGAACAACCCGATCCTCACCGGCGAAGCCGGCGTCGGCAAGACCGCAGTGGTCGAAGGCCTGGCCTTGCGCATCGCCCAGGGCGATGTGCCGGCCCCACTCAAGGACGTCGCCGTGCACACCCTCGACCTGGGCCTGCTGCAGGCCGGTGCCGGGGTCAAGGGCGAGTTCGAAAACCGCCTCAAAGCGGTGATCGAAGAGGTCAAGCGCAGCCTGCACCCGATCATCCTGTTCATCGACGAAGCCCACACCCTGATCGGCTCTGGTGGTCAGGCCGGGCAGAACGATGCCGCCAACCTGCTCAAGCCAGCCCTGGCCCGTGGCGAGCTGCGCACCATCGCTGCCACCACCTGGGCCGAATACAAGAAGTACTTCGAAAAAGACGCCGCCCTCGCCCGTCGCTTCCAGGTAGTCAAGGTCGAAGAGCCTGACGAAGACAAGGCCATCCACATGCTGCGCGGCCTGCTCGGCAAGATGCGCGAGCACCACAAGGTGGCGGTGATGGACGAAGCACTGGTACAGGCCGTGCGCCTGTCCAACCGCTACATCACCGGCCGCCAGCTGCCCGACAAGGCGGTCAGCGTGCTCGATACCGCCTGCGCACGCATCGCCCTGGCGCAGTCGTCACAACCCGGCGCGCTGGAAGACTGCCGCCGCCATATCGACAACCTGCAGGCCGAAATCGCCGTGCTCGACCACGAAGCCGGCAAGGGCCACGACCATGCCCGGCGCCTGGCCGAGCTGCAGGCCGCCCTGCAGGCCGAGCAGGAGCACGAACAGCGCCTGAGCGCCCAGTGGCAGCAGGAGCTGGGCCTGGTCGAGCAACTCAAAGCCCTGGACAGCGCCAAGGACACCGACGCCGCCCAGCTCAACGCCCTGCGCGCCGAGCTGAGCAATGTGCAGGGCGACCAGCCCTTGGTCCACGCCTTGGTCGATGCCGGCGCCATCGCCCAGGTGATCAGCGGCTGGACCGGTATCCCGCTGGGCAAGATGCTGCGTGACGAGATCGACACCGTGCAGCGCCTGCCTGCGCTGCTCGGTGAACGCGTGCTGGGCCAGGACCACGCACTGCACGAAATCGGCAAGCGCATCAAGATTTCCCGCGCCCGCATGGAAGACCCGAACAAACCGATCGGCGTGTTCCTGCTGCTGGGCCCCAGCGGCGTCGGCAAGACCGAAACCGCGCTGGCGTTGGCCGACACCCTGTACGGCGGTGAGCGCAACCTGATCACCATCAACATGTCCGAGTACCAAGAGGCCCACACCGTGTCGAGCCTCAAAGGCTCGCCACCCGGCTACGTCGGTTACGGCGAAGGCGGCGTGCTGACCGAGGCCGTGCGCCGCAAGCCCTACAGCGTGGTGCTGCTCGACGAGGTGGAGAAGGCCCACCCCGACGTGCTCGAGCTGTTCTTCCAGGTGTTCGACAAAGGCGTGCTGGACGATGGCGAAGGCCGCGAGATCAACTTCCGCAACACGGTGATCATCCTCACGTCCAACACCGGCACCGAGCGCATCATGCAGACCTGCCTGAATGCCCAGACGCTGCCCACCCCCGAGGCCATCGTCGAAGGCCTGCGCGACGAGCTGAACCACGTCTTCAAACCGGCCTTCCTCGGCCGCCTGAACATCGTGCCGTTCTACCCGGTGCAGGACCAGATCCTCGAGCGCATCGTTGCCCTCAAGCTCGCGCGTATCGCCAAACGTTTCGCCCGCAACCACCAGGCTGAGCTGAGCTACGACGACGCCCTGGTCAAGGCCATCGCGGCACGTTGCACCGAGGTCGACAGCGGCGCACGCAACATCGACAACATCCTGTCACGCACCCTGATGCCCGAGCTTGCCCAGCACGTTCTCGAGCGCATGGCCCAGGACGCGCCGATCGAGCGCTTGACGATCGAGCTGGGCAGCGATGGCGATTTCGCCTATCGCCTGGCCTGAACGAGTACCCGGAGGTTTGCCAGTCATGTACCACACACACACTGCCCTGAAGCGCCTGACCGTCGCAGCCCTGCTGCTGGCACTGGCCGGTTGCGGCGTCACCGACCGTATCGGCAAGCGCATGGAAGACAGCTGGGCGGCCGACATGCTGGCCGACAGCGAGAAGGTCATCCTGACCTCCGACGGCGGTAACCAGCTCAACCCCGACGCCGAGGGCAAGCCGTTGTCGGTGGTGATGCGCGTGTACCAGCTGACCGACCTCGAGCGCTTTGCAGCCACCGACGCCGAGACGCTTTGGGACGCACCGGAGAAAGCCCTGGGCAACACGCTGGTCGAAGCCCGCGAGCTGACCCTGCTGCCGGGTATCGGCCAGACCGACCAGTGGCCGCTGGCCAAGACCGCCCGCTATGTCGGCGTGGCAGCGTTCTTCCGCAATGAGCAGGATGCCCGCTGGAAGGTCGCATTCGATGCCGAGTCGCTGCGCAAGGACGGTATCTGGTTCTCGTCCGATGGCCTGCGGGTACTGGTGGACAACACCGAAATCAGCGCCCTGCGTGGCGTCGATGTGCTGAACAAGCCGCCCACCGCCGACCAGTTGGCTGCTGCGCAAAAGGCCGACGATGCGCCGCCTGCCCTCACCGACAAAGTGCAGGACGCCGTGATCGAAAAGGCCACCGACGCTGCGGGTAAATCGGCCAGCAACGCCATGGATTCAACCTTCAACTCTTTAGTGGACAGCGTCAAATGAGCAAGCAGAGCCGGGTGATGTGGTCGGAAGGCATGTTCCTGCTGCCCCAGCACTTCCAATACCAGGATGAGTTCCACCAGCACCAGCTGGCCGAGGCCACCCTGCGCGGCACCCCGTTCCATTGGGGCGTGCAGGCGCTGCAGGTGGACGAAGATGCCCTGGCCAACGGTTCGCTGCAGCTCAAGCGCCTGAAACTGGTGTTTCCGGACGGCAGCCTGTACGACGCGCCGCAGCACGACCCGCTGCCGGCCGCGCGCGACCTCAAGGACCTGCTCAAGGCCAACGACCTGAAGGTTTACGCCGCACTCAAGCTGCCCGAGCCCTTCGGCCTGAACTATGTCGAAGATGGCCAGGAGCACAAGGCGGCGCGGCGCTTTCGCAAGCAGTTCGACACCCTGCCGGACCTTAACGAAGGTGAACTGGAAAACGAAATCACCAGCCTGCGCCTGAATGTGGTGCTGCTGGTCGATGGCGACAGCCTCGATGGCTACAGCCATTGCCCGTTGGCCAAACTCACCCGCAACAGCATGGGCGGCTTCAACCTGGACCCGCACTTCGTCCACCCCACCCTGCACCTGGGCAGCCACGAGACCCTGGCCGGCATCGGCAAGCGCCTGCTCGGTGCCCTGCAGGCCAAGAGCAAGGCGTTGTCGGGCCGGCGCCGTGAGCGCGCCGACCAGATCGCCGAATTCGGCTCCAGCGACGTCACACTGTTCTGGTTGCTGAACACGGTCAACCGTGCGCACCCGCAACTGGCCCACCTGCTGGCCCACCCGCGGCTGCACCCCGAGCGCCTGTACCTGTTCCTGGCCGACCTTGCCGGCGGGCTGTTGACGTTCACCCTCGACACCCAGCTTAGTGATGTCCCCGAATACGATCACCACGACCCGGCGGCATCACTGGTCAAACTGGACGAGATGATCCGGGTGATGCTCGACAATGTCGTGCCCAACCAGTGCATCGTCATCAACCTCACCCAGACCAAGCCGTCGTACTGGCAGGGGCAACTGCGCGACCCGCGCCTGGTCGAGGCCGACTTCTATATCTCGGTACACGCCGACATGCCCGGTGCCAGCCTGCTGGAGCTGGTGCCACGGGCGTTCAAGGTGGGCTCGCCGGAAGACATCGAAGTGGTGGTCAACAGCGCCATGCCCGGCGTCACCCTCAACCATGCTGCGCGGTTGCCCAACGCCATTCCGGTACGCCTGGACAACCAGTACTTCGCCATCGAGCCGCATGGCCATGTCTACGAGCGAATGATGAACGCCCAGACCATCTGCTTCTATGCGCCCAGCGCCTTTACCAACCTCAAGCTTGAACTGATGGCGGTGCTCAAATGACCGAAGCCGTATTGCAACAGGGCGCCGTTGCGCCCGCCAGCGACAAACCGACCCTCAAGGGCCTGGTACAGGACTTCATCAGCATGGCGCTGATTGTCCGCCGTGGCCGCCAGGTCACGTCAGTACAAGCCTTCGAAGCCAGCGTCGACCGCTTCTTCGCCAACCTGGAGCGCGATGCCCGCGCCGCCAACTACAGCGTCGAGCAGGTCAAGGACACCCAATACGCCCTATGCGCGTTCCTCGACGAAAGCGTGCTGCGCTCCGGCGACAACGAACTGCGCGGGCACTTCGAGCTGCAACCGCTGCAGTTCCGCTACTTTGGCGTGCACCTGGCCGGTGAAGGCTTCTTCGAGAAGGTCGAAGCGTTGCGCGCCGACGTCAAACAGAACCTCGATGTGCTGGAGGTCTACCACCTGTGCCTGGCGCTGGGTTTCGAGGGCAAGTTCAGCCTCGGCCAGAAAGACCAGCTGCGCTACCTGGCCAACGCCCTGGGCCAGGACATCGCGCGCTACCGCAAACCACCCAAAACCCTCTCGCCGGACTGGGCCCTGCCCGACCAGGTGTCGCAGATGCTGCGCCACGAAGTACCGCTGTGGGTGTACCTGGTGTTGATTGCGCTGGTCTGTGTCGCGGTGTACCTGACGCTCGACTGGTTGCTGGACAAGGATGTCGCCGCCCTTTCCGAACAAATCCGCCAGCTGTTCAGTGCCTGAGCACACCTCAGGTAGCCGAGTCAGGAAGACATGAAAACATTACTGCGTCTGTTGAAGAGTTTCTGGATTCTCCTGCCACTGCTGTGGTTGGTGACCCTGTTGATCTGCTGGCTGGTGGCACCGATGGTGCCCTGGCTGCGCCACCATGTGCCCGAAGCGCTGGCCATCATCAGCGCCTGCTTCCTGCTGGTGATCGTGCTGCGCCAGTACCAGCGCATCCGCGCCGAGCATAACCTGGAGAACCTGCTGCAGATCGAGGTCGATCGCTCGTGGAACGCCACCGGTGAATTCCGCGACCAGCAAGTGCTGCGCGAGCGCCTCAAGCATGCCATCGCCATGCTACGCACCGACCGCTCCGCCGGTGGCGGTGGCAAGGCGGCCCTGTCCGACCTGCCCTGGTACCTGGTGATCGGCATGTCGGCTGCAGGCAAAACCTCGCTGTTGACCCACTCGGGCCTCTCGGCCAGCATCGCCACCGCCAATGACAGCGAAAGTGGCACCCAGCACTGTGACTGGTATTTCAGCCCCGACGCAGTGATGATCGACACCGCAGGCCGTTACCTGCGCGACGATCAGTCTGCCAGCGAGTTTTCAGCCTTCCTGCGCATGCTACGCAAGCAACGCGGCAAGGCAGCGATCAACGGCCTGGTGCTGGTGGTCAGCCTGCCTGAACTGTTGGCGGCCAACAGCGACGGGCGTAACGCGCTTGCCGCGCAGTTGGTGGCGCGCGTGGAGGAATACGCCGAGTGCCTGGGCACCAACCCGCCTGTGTACCTGATGCTGAGCAAGACCGACCAGTTGCCCGGCTTCAACCAGGCCTTCGAAGGCCTGGACCTGCACCAGCGCCAGCAGCCGCTGGGCATGACCTTTGGCCTGTCGGAAATCCGCAACAACGGTTTGCAGGCAGTGCTCAACACTCGCCTGAAAAACCTGCAAAGCCACATCCGCCGCCACGTCGATGCGCAGATGATCAGCCTCGGCGCAGATGCCGACAGCACACTGCTCAACTTCCCCCAGTACTTCGCAGAACTCAATGGCGTGCTGGAGCAGTTCCTTGAGCACTTCACCCGCGGCCAGGGTGGCGCTGCCCCGCTGCTGTTGCGCGGCTTGTACTTCACCAGTGCGCTGCAGACCGAGCAGCAACTGGGCCAGGTGTACGAAGACGTCATCGCCGACGACTTTGCCCTGCAAGCGGCCCACGACGAAGGCGCCCAGCCGGCCAGCAACACGCAGGGCAACCGCAGTTACTTCATCACCGACACATTCCGCCAGGTGATTTTCCCCGACCGCGACCTGACCCTGTACCAGTCGCGCCTGGGCCGCAAGGCAGGCTTCAGCCCCCTGTTGCTGGGCCTGGCCGCTGCCGCCGGGGTGGCCTTTATCGGCTGGCAGGCGCTATCGTTCGCCAACAACCGCCAGTGGCTGGACAGCCTGCGTGGCCAACTGGCCGAGATCGAACGCGCCGATGACCGCGCACAGCTGTTGGCTGCCGGTAAAGGCCTGGAAGTGCTGCGCGGGCAGATGGCGACGGTCGAGGCCCATCGCCAGCAGGGTGTACCGCTGCAATTGAGCGCCGGCCTGTACCACGGCGAGGCGATTCACCAAGTGGCCCGCAACGCCTACCTGGCGCAACTGCGCAGCCAGGCACTGGAGCCGATTGCCCGCAGCCTGCAGATGCAGATGCGTGCGTTCAACACCTTTGCCAGCGGCATCAACCAGGAGCTGGAGTTCACCCCGGCGCCGAAAAGCCGCAATGGCAAACCGTTGGCGCCTCGCCTGGCGGCCAAGGCCCAGGCGGCCCTGACCAAAACCCGTGCCGGCGCCTACGCGTCCAAGGTCAACCTGGCCACGGCCAGCGACGCGGCCGAGTTGTCCGCCACCACCGGCGGCCTGTCACTGTCCGAAGAGATGCTCGGCCGCCTGGACGAACAGCAGGTGGCGTCGATCATCGAGGCCTACAACACCCTCAAGCTGTACCTGCTGTTGACCGAGCCACAAGCCCACCCCGACCCAGCCTTCGTCGCCGCCAGCCTGCCGCAGGCCTGGGCAGGCGCCGCAACCCAAGGTTCCCCCACCGACGCTGCGGTCATCAGCGAAAACGCCCCTCTGTACGTTCAATTGCTGGAGCAAGGCCAGGCGCCGTCGCTGCCGCGTAACCAACAGCTGATCGACGAAACCCGGCAGAACCTCAAGGCATTCATGATTTCCAGCTCGCTGGTGGATCGCGAATACCTGCGCCTGCAACTGGAGTCCAGCCGCCAGTTCCCGGCGCTGAGCCTCAACGACCTGGTGCCAACGCCTGGCCGTAACCTGTTGTACAGCTCTGCCGGCGTGCCGGCGATCTATACCCGCCAGGGCTGGGACACCTTCGTCAAGCCCGAGCTGATCAAGCTGGTGTCGGGCAACCTGCGCAACGAGTCGGACTGGGTGCTCGACGGCGAAGGCGGCGATGCCATCGTGCAGAAAGCCAACTTCGTGCGCGAGTTCATGGCCCGCTACAAACGCGATTACACCCAGGCCTGGTACAAGATGGTCAGCAGCGTGGGCGTGCGCCACTTCGCCGACCTGGCCTCGGCCACAGAACACCTCGGGCTGCTCAGCGATGTGCAGAACTCGCCGGTGAAGAACCTGCTGGCAGCGGTCAATGACAACACCCAGTGGGACTTGCCGGTCAAGCGCGACGCCACGCCCACGGGCAATGCCCGCGCGGACGGCTTCTGGAGCAAGGTCACCGGCCTGATCGACGAAGCCAAGGACGCAGCGCCTGACGCCATGGCCCCTAGCCTGCCGGCCGTGGACGACGGCAGCCTGGCCAAGCGTTTCGAGCCGGTCGCCCGGGTGTTCGCGGCCAACAACGCCGAAGGCGCCGACAGCACCATCATGGACCGCTACCTGGCCGCGCTGCGCAAGCTCAAGGTGCGCATGAACAACATCCAGCGCTCGCAGGATGTCGGTAAAAGCAGCAAGCAGCTGATCAGCGAAACCCTGGAAGGCCAGCCGAGCGAGGTGACCACCGTGCGCAACTACGTGGAAACCAGCGTCGACACCAGCCAGGACGGCCTGTCGCGTTCGCTGCAGGGCCTGTTCAGCCTGCCGATCCAGTACGCCTGGGAAACCCTGCGCGACCCGGCCGGCCAACAGATCGCCAAAGCCTGGAAGCAGCAGATCGCCAAGCCCTGGGAGCAGGTCATGGCGCACCGTTACCCGATCGCCACCGGCAGCCGCAACGAAGCTTCGGTCAAGGACCTGCAGCGTTTCGTCGACCCCGAAAGCGGCCTGCTGCCGACCTTCAAGCGCAACGAAATCGGCAACCTGTCCGGCGGTGAAGGCCTGGGCCTGAGCAACGGCAAGGCGCCGGCGCTGGTCAACCCGGGGATGCTCAACAGCATCGACAAGGCCAGCAACGTGGGTCAGGTGATCGCCAGCCTGTCGGACCGCGACAACGGCTTCGAGATCATGCTTGAGCCGTCGGCCAACTTTACCGACATCGTGTTCACCCTTGATGGCCAGGAGCAGCACTACCGCAACGGCCGCAGCAGCTGGAGCCGCTTTGCCTGGCCAGGCACCAACAGCGCACCGGGCGCACGCCTGGACGTGGTCACCCTCAGCGGTGCACGCATCACCGTGTTCGACTTCCCGGGGCGCTGGGGCCTGCTGCGCATGAACGAAAGCGCCCGGGTCGATGACCTGGACGGCATCCAGCAGCGCTTCAGCTGGAACACGGCCAACGGCCGGGTCAGCCTGGTGGTGCGCAACTTCGGCGGGGTCAAACTCACCGACCTGGGCGACGTCAAGGCGCTGAGTGCCCTCAACGACGCTGGCAGGGGCGCACGATGATCGGCTGCTTCGGCAAGCTGCCGTCGAGCGCGGACTTCGTCAGCCTGCATGGCGCGGCGGAAGAAGTCTGCGAGTTCGACGCCTGGCTGCAGGCCTCGTTGGCGGCAATGCGCCACCGCGAGGACTGGCAGGCGTTGTTCGATGCACTGCCGATGTGCTTCTTCTGCTACCGCGCGCGCAATGGCAACTGGCTGCTGGGCGGCCTGCTCAGCTCCCGCGATGCCAGTGCCCGACGCTACCCGTTCTTCATCTTCCAGCTGCTCAAGGGCCAGGAAGGTGAAACGCTGCTCAACCCGTTCACCCTCGGCGAGCTGTTCAGTGCGCAGATCAAGCCTTTGCTGCATCAGGCCGTGCAAGGCGCCGAGCGCGCCAGCCTGTTCGAACGCATCAAGGCCCTGCGCCCGCTGCAGGCCCAGGACCTGGACCTGTTCCGGCGTGTGCACGGCAAGTTCCTGCATGATTTCAGCTTCAGCGACATCGCCCGTGCGCTGCAGGGCTCCTGGCCGGCCTTCGACAGTGCTACCGCGCTGGCACGCTTGCGGGCTACGCAATTGGCGCTGCACGGCGACTTCGACGGCGGTATCGAGCTGCCGTTGCCGGCCGAGCGTGGCCTGAAAAACCCCACCGCCGACCTGTGGCTGAGCTGGCTGACGCGCATTGCCAGGCGCTATGACGTACCGGCGGTAACCTTGCTGGCCGACGATTTCATGCACCCGCGGCTGTACTGCTTCCCGTCGCGCCATACCGGCACAGCGTATCGCCTGCTCAGCGGCACGGCGGCAGCCGGCCAACGCCTGGACCTGCTCAGCCCGCTGCCGCCACAAACGCCCGTGCACGACTACGACCGACCTCTAGAACACGTCATCGACCGCTTTGTCGATGCGTTGGATGCGACGCCTGTATGAACAAGATCAAGTACTACTGCCTGCGCTATCAACCCTACCTGTTAGGGCTGGCCTTCTTCCTGGCGATCTTCGTGGTGTGGGCCCTGGGCCGTGCCCTGGGTTTTGCCTCGCTGCACAGCCTGCTGGCGGGCATTGGCGTGTTCCTGCTGCTGTCGGCGGGCTATGTACTGCTGCTTTACCGTGGCGCAGGCCAGCACCACAACCTTGAGGCGCTGCTGCGTGATGACGCAGACCAGGCGGTACTCAACGCCAGCCCGGCCGACCGCGAAGAAATCAGCCTGCTGCGCGAGCGCCTGCTGCAGAGCATCGAGCGCCTGCACAGCAACAAACCACGCGCCACCCCTGCAAAGGACGCTTTGTACGCCCTGCCCTGGTACCTGGTGATCGGCCAACCAGCCGCCGGCAAAAGCACCATGATCCTGCAGTCCGGGCTCAATTTCCCTTACGCCGAGCGCGAAGGTGCGCGGGTTGCAGGCCTGGGCGGCACGCGCAACTGCGACTGGTTCTTCAGCTCCGAAGCGGTGCTGCTGGACACCGCCGGCCGCTACATGAACAGCCCCGAGGAAGCCGGCAAGTGGCGTGGTTTTCTGCAGCTGCTACGCCAGCACCGCCAGCGCCGGCCACTCAACGGGCTGATCGTCAGCGTCAGCATCGCCGATATCCTGCATGGCTCGGCCGAAGACCAGGAGCGTGTGGCCAAGCGCCTGCGCGAGCGTATCCAGGAAAGCTGCGCCCTGCTGGAAGTACGCCTGCCCATCTACCTGGTGTTCACCAAATGCGACCTGATCCCGGGCTTCACACCCTTCTACCGCCAGCTGGATGACGCAGCGCGCGGCGAGGTGATGGGCAAGACGTTCTCGCACAAAGGCTATGAACAAGCCGACTGGGGCCAGCGCTTCGGCAAGGCTATGGACGAGCTGACCGGCTATTGGCAGCAGGTGGCGAGCCAGCAACTGATGCAGCAGGATATTCAGGTAACCCGCCAGAACAATGCCGCCTACCGCTTCCCGCTCGAACTGGCTGCGCTCAAGCCACGCTTGCAGCAATTCGTCGACAGCCTGCTGCGGGCCAACCCGTACCAGAACGCCGAACTGCTGCGTGGTTTTTATTTCACCGCCGCGCTGGAAGCCGACGACGCCCTGTGGGGCAGCCATGGCCAGCACGTCGCCGAGCGTTTCGCCCTGGCGCACGGCCAGGACCTTAGCGGGGGTAACAGCCAGCCGGCACCGCTGTTCATCAACAGCCTGTTCCGCAAAGTGATCATCCCCGACCAGCACCTGGTGGCGGTGTACACCAGCAACCGCCGTGAACGCCAGCGCAAGGCCGCCTGGGTGGGTGCCGCCAGCCTGGCGGGATTGCTGCTGTGCAGCCTGTGGGGCTGGTCGTACATGAACAACCGCAACACCCTCGACACCATGGCCGCCGAACTGGCCCAGGCCAAGCGCGAAGACCAGGCCAACCCTGGCCAGTACGCCCCTTGGCACAGCCTCGACCGCCTGCGCTTCTGGGCCGCACACTACTACCAGCAGCACCACGAGCACGCCGTGCCGCTGGGCATGCGCCTGGGCTTGTACCAGGGCCATGCGGTCGAGCCGGTAGCGCGTGCGCGCTACTTCGCCACCCTGCAGAACGTGATGCTCAAGCCCACGGCAGACAACCTGACACGCACCCTGTACCTGCTGACTACACTGAAGGTCTACCAGCGCAATACCCGTGAGTTGCAGCCGGTGACCGGTGTCGACAGTGTCGAGCCAGAAGCCCTGCCCCATGACAACCGTGCCCAGTCGATCGCCGACTTCGGCAAGGCAGCGCTGGACACCTACGTGATGCTGTCACCTGCCCAGCGGGAAAAGGCCGACCCGGCATTGCTCAAGGCCAGGTTACCGGACTACTGGTACCCGGCCATCGCCCGCCACACTGGCAAGCGCATGGACGCCGCCGGCAGCGAAAGCCCTGCCAACCAGGACTACCTGTACGCCAGCCGCCAGATCGTGTTCTACAGCGACCAGATCCGCGAACCCGATGTGCCGCGCATTCTCGACAACGCGTTCCTGATGTCCAGTTCGCGCAACTACATCAACAGCCTGCTGACCCAGTCGTTGCGCTCGATCGAAACCATCACGCTGGAGTCCGACACCCTGTTCGCCTTTGCCCGCGCCGACTTCCAGAGCCTCAAGAGCGAAGGCCAGAACCAGCTGAGCGCTATCGCCAGCAAACTGCTGAACACCCCGAACATCGGCAAGATCATCATCTCGGGCCACGCCGACCAGCTCGGCGATGCCCAAGGCAACCTGCAGGTTTCCCGGCAACGGGCGCAAACCATCCGCACCTACCTGGTCGGCAAGGGCGTACCCGCCGAGCTGGTAAGTGCACAGGGCGAAGGCAGCCGCAAACCGCTGGTCAACTGCGACATGCAACAACCGCGGGCGCAGCTGATCAAGTGCCTGGAGCCCAACCGGCGGGTGGAAATCGAAGTGCGCGGGCTCAACTGAGGCCGCGCTGCAAGAACCGGCCACCCGGGCCTCACAGGAGGAGGCCCGGGTGGCGGCAAGCTACCTCTGCTGACAGGTTCGGCGAGGTCAACACGAAGGGACGCATGAGCGGCCTTTAATTGATGTTAATGGAGAGTTTTACAATGGCATTTGACGCGTATATCCAAATCGACGGCATCCCGGGCGAAGTTCTGGATGAAAAACACAAGGACTGGATCGAAGTGCTGGGCTACGAGTACGGCGCCACCCAGGCCACTTCGGCCACTGCCAGCTCCTCGGGCGGTGCATCCTCCGAGCGCGTGTCGCTGACCGACTTCAAGATCCGCAAGGCAGTCGACAAGGCCTCGGCCAAACTGTTCGAGCACTGCTGCACCGGCAAGCACATCGCCAAGCTGAAGCTGAACGTCAACCGTGCCGGTGGTGACAAGGTCACCTACCTGACCATCGACATGGAAGAAGTGGTGGTGTCCTCGGTCAAGTTCGTCGCCGGTGGCAACCAGGGCGGTGAAGACAAAGCGGTAAGCGACCTGCCGATTGAAGAAATCAGCTTCAACTTCGCCCGCATCAAAACCACCTACACCCAGCAGAACCGTACCGACGGCCAGGCTGGCGGCAACATCGTCGGTGGCTGGGACCGCACCGCGAACAAAGTGTTTGCCTAAGCACTTGTTTGGCCTGGGCCGCGCAAGCGGCCCATACCCTGCGGCGTGCCGGGCCTCCCGGCACGTTGCTCTTCACCCCTGATCAGAGTGTTTTATGCCTGAATTCCTCAACGGCCTTTCGCTGGCCGAGCTGGCCGCGCCGATCGACGGTGGCAGCGGCGAAGACTTGAGCTTCTCTGCCTTGTTCGACCAGATCAAGGAGGCGCGCCGGGCAGACCCTGACTACCTGACCCAGGGCGACTGGCAGACCGACCTGAAAACCGCCGACTGGGAAAAGGTCATCAACCTGTCGGCCCAAGGGCTTGAGCAGCAGAGCAAGGACCTGATGCTGGTCGCCTGGCTCAACGAAGGCCTGGCCCAGCGCGATCACTTCCAAGGCATCACCTTCGGCCTGACCCTGTGCGAACGTATCCTGGAAACATTCTGGGAGAGTGCCTACCCGTCACTCGAAGACGGCCTGGACGAGCGCGCTGCGCGGCTGTCCTGGCTCAAGACCACCCTCACCGACATTGTCGGTGGCTTGCCCATTACCCAAGGGCAGAATTTCGGCGTGCTGCGTTACGACGAATCACGCCATGTAGAAAACCTTGCCTTGCAGAACCCCAAGGCGATGCAAACCGCGCTCAACGAGGGCAAGATCAACGCCGAGATCTTCCAGCGCTCGGTGGTGCTCAGCGACACCGAGCACCTGCAGGCCAAAGCGGTGCAGATCGCCGCCAGCCTGCAGGCCTGCCAACGCCTGCAAGCGACCACCGACCGGCTGTTCGGTACCGAAGCGCCAAGTTTTGCCAGCCTCGCCGACATGCTGTCGCGGGCCAGCCAACTGGCAGAGAAACTGCTCAAGGACCGCGGCGTCGAACTGCACCCTGTCGCCGCAGAGCCAGAGCCTGCCGTCACCCTCAGCGCAGCCAGCGAGCCAGGTGAACCTATGAATACGCCCGTTCAGGCCGCAGCGCCTGCGCCCATGCGCACCACGCCACTGACCCGCGACGAAGCCTTCACGATGCTCGCCGGCATTGCCCAGTTCTTCAAACAGACCGAGCCGCAAAGCCCGGTACCGTACCTGATAGAGCGCGCCATCAAGTGGGGCAACATGCCGCTTGAGGGCTGGCTGAGCGATGTGATCAAGGACAGTAATGTGGTGGACAACATCCGCGACGTGCTGGGGACACGTGAGCAGCGCTCCTGAGGCCTGCACTACCCGCACAAATGGTGCAAACTTGAGGCTTGCCCCCCGCGAAGGAAAGCCCCATGCCACCACGCCACCCCACCCCGCCAGGCTTCATCCGCGTACGTGGCGCCCGTGAGCATAACCTCAAGAACATCGACGTCGACATCCCCCGCGACGCCTTGGTGGTATTCACCGGCGTCTCTGGCTCAGGCAAGTCCTCGCTGGCCTTCTCCACCCTCTACGCCGAAGCCCAGCGCCGCTACTTCGAATCGGTCGCGCCCTATGCCCGGCGCCTGATCGACCAGGTCGGCGTGCCGGATGTCGACGCCATAGAGGGCCTGCCGCCAGCCGTGGCCCTGCAGCAGCAACGCGGTACCCCTAGTGCGCGCTCGTCGGTGGGTAGCGTCACCACCCTTGCCAGTTCGATCCGCATGCTCTACTCCCGCGCCGGCAGCTACCCGGCGGGCCAGCCGATGCTGTATGCCGAGGACTTTTCGCCCAATACGCCCCAGGGCGCCTGCCCCGAATGCCATGGCCTGGGCCGGGTCTATGAGGTGACCGAGGCGACCATGGTCCCCGACCCGTCGCTAACCATACGTGAAAGGGCGGTGGCAGCCTGGCCAATGGCCTGGCAGGGGCAGAACCTGCGCGACATTCTCGTGACCCTGGGCTACGACGTCGACATCCCCTGGCGTGAATTGCCCCAAGAGCAACGCGACTGGATCCTCTACACCGACGAGACACCCACCGTACCGGTGTACGCCGGCCTCACCCCGGCGCAGACCCGCGCCGCGCTCAAGCGCAAGCTCGAACCCAGCTACCAGGGCACCTTCAGCGGTGCCCGGCGCTATGTGATGCACACGTTCATGCACTCGCAGAGTGCGCAGATGCGCAAACGCGTCTCCCAGTTCATGCGCCCCAGCCCCTGCCCGCTGTGCCAAGGCAAACGCCTGAAGCGTGAAGCGCTGGCAGTCACCTTCGCCGGCCGCGACATCGGCGAGCTGTCGCGCCTGCCGCTGCAGGCACTGGCCGAGGTGTTGCGCACAGTGGCGGCACCCGGTTACCTGGAGCAGCATGAAGACACCCTGACGCTGGAAAAACGCCTGGCCGCACAGCGCATCGCCCACGAGTTGCTGGAGCGCATCGCGCCGCTGATCGACCTGGGGCTCGGCTACCTGGCCCTGGAGCGCAGCACACCGACGCTTTCTTCCGGCGAACTGCAGCGCCTGCGCCTGGCCACGCAGCTCAACTCGCAGCTGTTTGGCGTCATCTATGTGCTCGACGAGCCGTCGGCCGGGCTGCATCCGGCCGACAGCGAGGCGCTTTTCGAGGCGCTGCAGCGGCTAAAACAGGCGGGCAACTCGGTGTATGTGGTGGAGCACGACCTGGACACCATGCGCAGGGCCGACTGGCTGATAGATGTCGGCCCTGCGGCGGGTGAACACGGCGGGCAAGTGCTTTACAGCGGCCCGCCACCGGGCCTTGCACAGGTTGCGGCGTCGCGCACCGGCGCCTACCTGTTCGCCGGGCAACAGCCGGCCAGCCGCACGCCGCGCCCGGCGCAGGCCTGGTTGCGGCTTGAAGGCATTACCCGCAACAACCTGCGTGAGCTCAGTGCGCAGTTTCCGCTGGGCTGCTTCACCGCGGTCACTGGCGTTTCCGGCTCGGGCAAGTCGAGCCTGGTCAGCCAGGCCTTGCTGGAGCTGGTGAGTGCACACCTGGGCCATGCCGCACAGCCGGCCGAGGCCGAGGAACAGAGCCTTGAAGACGCGCCCGAGCAGCCCAGCAGCGGGCGCGTGAGCGCGGGGCTGGAGTGCATCAAGCGGCTGGTGCAGGTCGACCAGAAACCCATCGGCCGCACGCCACGTTCCAACCTGGCCACCTACACCGGGCTGTTCGACCATGTGCGCAAACTGTTCGCCGCTACCGAGCAGGCCAAGGCCCTTGGCTTCGATGCCGGGCGCTTCTCGTTCAACGTCGCCAAGGGCCGCTGCGCGACCTGCGAGGGCGAAGGCTTCGTCAGTGTCGAGCTGCTGTTCATGCCCAGCGTCTATGCGCCCTGCCCGACCTGCCACGGCGCACGCTACAACCCACAGACGCTGACCGTGACATGGCAAGGCATGACCATCGCCCAGGTGCTGCAATTGACCGTCGACCAGGCGCTTGAAGTGTTTGCCGAACAGCCCTCGGCCCGGCGCTGCCTGCAGGTGCTGCAGGACATCGGCCTGGGCTACCTGCGCCTGGGCCAGCCGGCCACCGAGCTGTCCGGCGGCGAGGCGCAGCGGATCAAGCTGGCCACCGAACTGCAGCGCACCGCCCGCGGCGCCACGCTGTATGTGCTGGATGAACCCACCAACGGGCTGCACCCGCAGGACATCGACCGCTTGCTGGTGCAGCTCAACCGCCTGGTCGACGGCGGGCACAGTGTGGTGGTGGTCGAGCATGACATGCGCGTAGTAGCGCAGAGCGACTGGGTGATCGACATTGGGCCGGGGGCTGGGGATGCGGGGGGCACGGTGGTGGTGAGTGGTACGCCTCGGGATGTTGCGGGGTGTTGTGCAAGCCGCACAGCCGAGTTTCTGGCCAGAGCACTTTAGCGCCTTTACTGACCCTATCGCCGGCAAGCCGGCTCCCACAAGTACCCCGCTGCTCTCAAGCTCAGCGCAAACCCAGTGAGCCGGCTTGCTGGCCGTAGGGCCTGTGGGTACAGTCTGCGCCATGGATAAATACACCCCTCACCAGTGGCTCCCGCACGAAAAGCCGAGCCTGCCCGGTTCCCCTTCCACGCCCTTGCATACCCCGGCCAAACGCCTGGCCTTCGGTGTGGTCGGCCTGCTGGTGGCGATCACCGGCGGCCTGGGCAATGCGCTGGTCACCGCCAACCTGGTGTTTCTGCAGGGTGCCTTGGGCGCAACCACCGCAGAAATGGCCTGGCTGCCTGCCGCCTACGTGATGACCAACGTGTCGATCAACCTGCTGCTGGTCAAGTTTCGCCAGCAGTTCGGCCTGCGCGCCTTCACCGAAGTGTTTCTGGTGCTCTACGCACTGGTCACCTTCGCCCACCTGTTCGTCAACGACCTCAACTCGGCCATCGCCGTGCGGGCCGCCCACGGCATGGTGGGTGCCGCGCTGAGTTCGCTGGGCCTGTACTACATGATCCAGGCGTTCCCGGCGCAGTGGCGCCTCAAGGCCATGGTGCTGGGCCTGGGCGCCTCGCAGCTGGCCCTGCCGCTGGCACGGATTTTCTCCGAAGACCTGCTGCAAATCGCTGAGTGGCGCGGCCTGTACCTGTTCGAACTGGGCCTGGCGCTGGCCGCGCTCGGTTGCGTTCTGCTGCTCAAGCTGCCCCCGGGCGACCGCTTCAAAACCTTCGAGCCGCTGGACTTTCTGACCTTCACCCTGATGGCCGGCGGCACCGCCCTGCTCTGCGCCGCCCTGTCGCTGGGGCGCATCGAGTGGTGGCTGGAGGCGCCATGGATCGGGGTCGCCCTGGCAGCGTCGATCGCCCTGGTGTTCAGTGGCCTGGCCATCGAGCACAACCGCCAGAACCCGCTGCTGATGACGCGGTGGCTGGGCAGCGGCGCCATCATCCGCCTGGGCTTGTGCGTGATCCTGATCCGCATGGTCACCTCCGAGCAGTCCACCGGCGCCGTGGGTTTTCTGCAAGTGCTGAACATGGGCAGCGAGCAGATGCGCACGCTGTACTGGGTGATGCTGCTCGGCGCGGTGGCGGGCCTGGCCAGCAGCGCGCTGACCATCAGCCCCAACCACCTGGTCATCCCGCTGTTCATCTCGTTGCTGGCCATGGCCACCGGGGCGTTCATGGACAGCAGCTCAAGCAACCTCACGCGGCCGGCGCAGATGTACCTGAGCCAGTTCCTGCTGGCCTTTGGCAGCACCTTCTTCCTCGGCCCGTCCATGGCCCTGGGCATCAGCCACGTGCGCGCCAACCCGCGCAACCTGGTGAGCTTCTCGGTGCTGTTCGGCATCTGCAACAACCTCGGAGGCCTGATCGGCGCCGCGCTGCTGGGTACCTTCCAGACCTGGCGCGAAAAATTCCATTCCAGCCACCTGGTCGACCGCCTCAGCTACCTCGAGCCGCTGGTCAACGCCCGCGTGCAAAGCGGTGGCGGTGGTTATGCCGGCATCCTCGCCGACCCGGCCCTGCGCAGCGAGGCCGGGCTGCGCGTATTGGCCAACGCGGCCACGCGTGAGGCCAACGTCATGGCCTACAACGATGTGTTCATGCTGATCGGCAGCATCGCTATCCTCACCATGATCTGGATTTGCATCCGCGGTTCCTGGCTGTGGTACACAGCCCGCCAGGCCGCTTCACCCGACTCCACCAGCGGTACTGCCAACCGATGACCGACCAAACCCGCACAACCACCACCACTGCCCTTGCCGAAACCCCGGAAGGCGCCGCACCGCCCAGCGAACCGACCAGCCCGGTACGCACGCGAAGGGTGCGCATCCTGTCTTCGGTCATGTTCGCCTGCGTGGCTCTGGCCGGCATCCTGCTGGTGCTCTATGCCTGGCGCCTGCCGCCGTTCGGCAGTGCCATAGAAAGTACCGAAAACGCCATGGTACGCGGCCAGGTCACCATCATCGGGCCGCAACTGAGCGGCTATGTGGTCGATGTACCTGTGCATGACTTCCAGTTCGTCAAGGCCGGCGACTTGCTGGTGCAACTGGACGACCGCATCTACAAACAGCGCCTGGCCCAGGCCATCGCCCAACTGCAACAGGAGCAGGCGGCGCTGGCCAACAACCTGCAGCAGCGCAATAGCGCCGAAGCCACCATCGCCCAGCGTCAGGCCGCCATTGGCGATGCCAAGGCCCAGGCGGAAAAGGCCCGCGCCGACCTCAGCCGCAACCAGGCGCTGGTCAGCGATGGCTCGGTGTCGCGCCGCGACCTGGACGTTACCCGCGCCAGCCAGGCTGCCGCCGTCGCCACCCTGGCCCAGGCCAAGGCCGCGCTGGCCATCGCCCGCCAGGACCGCGAGACGGTCATCGTCAACCGCGCCGCGCTGGAGGCCTCGGTTGAAAACGCCAAGGCGGCCGTGGAGCTGGCCCGCATCGACCTCGACAACACCCGGGTCACTGCGCCGCGTGATGGCCAGCTGGGGCAGATCGGCACCCGCCTGGGCGCCTACGTCAACTCCGGCGCACAACTGATGGCGCTGGTGCCCGATACCGTGTGGGTGATTGCCAACATGAAGGAAACCCAAATGGCCAATGTGCGCATCGGCCAGCCGGTGACCTTCACCGTGGACGCCCTCAACCACCTGAAGCTGCGGGGCCATGTGCAGCAGATTTCACCGGCCACAGGCTCCGAGTTCGCCTTGCTGCAGGCCGACAACGCCACCGGCAACTTCGTCAAGATCGCCCAGCGGATACCCGTGCGGATCACTGTCGATGCCGACCAGCCAGCGGCGAGGCGCCTGAGCCCAGGGATGTCGGTGGTGGTGAGTATCGATACCCGTGATGAAAAATGACTGGCCCCGCGCGGGGTGAATCTGAGAACCGCGTCGAGATGCCGTCCTGCCACGATTGCGCCGCTCTAGCCCGTGGGTTCTAATTCTGACCCACCGGTTTTATCTTCGCCATCCAAGGACGCTTGATCATGTACAGGAAGCTCGTACCGCTGGCGCTACTGGCCACTCTGGCCGGCTGCTCGGACACCACGGACACCAGCGAAACCCATTTCCAGAAAGCAGCGCAGGCCTACCTCGACACCCAGTACCCCCATTGCTTCGTGGTCACATCTTTCCCCGCCAAGACCCAGGACTTCGATACCAACGGCACCAACAAGGCGCTGCATGCGCTGGCGCAAGTCGGCGTGGTCAGCGAGAAGGAAATCTCCCGCACCGAAGTGCCGGAACGCCTGTGGCAGCCGGCACGCACCGACATCTATTACGCCTACGACCTTACCGCTGAAGGCCGCAAGTACTACAAGGCCGATGCGCAGAAGATGCTCAACGGCAGCACCCGCGGCGGGCTGTGTTTCGGCAAGGCGCAGGTCACTGCGATCGAGCGTTTCACCGAGCCGGGTGAAGTGATGGGCCAGACGATTTCCAACGTCACCTATGCCTACACGATCACCGGCCTGCCGGCCTGGGCGGCTAACAACGAAGTGCAAGCGAACATCCCCCCGCTGCGTGAGGCCGTGGCCACCAACCAGACCCCGGCCAAGGAGACACGGGCGATGGTGCTGACCAACAAGGGCTGGGTGCACGAGCGCCTGTTTGATAAATGAGGGTGCCTACCGGCCCTTTCGCGGGGCCGGTCCCGTCACAGCCACCAGGCCAGCACCAGCGGTAACCAGGCAAACGACAGCACTGTCGAGCACATCACCAGGTTGGCTACCTGCTCCGGCTCCCGGTTGGCGCGCACTGCCATCAGGTAGTTGAACACCGCCACCGGCATCGCCGACTGCAGCATCAGCACCGCGCGCTCCAACTGCTCCAGCCCCAGTGCCATGCCCACTGCCCAACCCACCGCCGCCCCCAGCACGATGCGCAGGCCGCCCAGCACCAGGCCGCTGCCGATGTGCTGCGCGCGGATGCTCGCCAGCGATACACCCAGGGTCAGCAGCATCAGCGGGATCGACATGCCACCAAGCAGGTCTGCCGTGTTGGCCAGCCAGCGCGGCAGCTCGAAGTCCAGGAAGATGATCGGCATGGCCCCAGCCAGGCTGATGACGATGGGGTTGCGCAGCAGCGCCTTGAACGAGGCCGCCGTACCGGCGATGGCCATGCCGAGGGTGAACTGCACGATCGACAGGGTAAGGAAGAACGCTACCGCCAACGCCAGCCCATGCTCGCCGAAGGCGTACAGGCTGATGGGCAGGCCCATGTTGCCGGTATTGGGGAACATGAACGCTGGCATCAGCACGCGCCAGTGCTGGCCCGAGGCGCGACACACCAGCCAGCCGCCCAACGCCATCGCCAGCGTGCACAGCAGGCAGGCGATTGCCATGCTGGTGAAGGCTGCCGGATCCAGCTCGGTGCGGCTGAGAGTCGACAGTACCAGCGAAGGGGTGCCCACCGTCATCACCATGCGGGCGACGAATGCGGTGGGGTAGTCCAGGCCCTTGCGGGCCCAGGCGTAGCCGATGCCGGCGACTATGAAGACCGGGGCCAGAACGGCGAACAGTGAAGCGAGCATGGGGTAGGCCTTCCTTGGAGCGTTTGGGCGACAGTATGCCGCAGCCTTCAACATCGCGGGGTTGCTTTGCAGCCCTATCGCCGGCAAGCCGGCACACAGGGACAGCAGTATGCTTGGGATCACGCTGTCGGGGTGGGAGCTGGCTTGCCAGCGATTGGGCTGCAAAGCAGCCCCACACAATGTCGGCTCCAGACACGAAGCCGAAGTATTCCGACCTGCGGCGTCCTGTCGCACTCTACACCCCCTTGGGCAAACCCCTCGCAGGCCGTAGAATCGCGCCTCCTTTTCGCCCGTCGCCTTGAACGGTGGCAACCGGCAGCAACGACAGAGTCCGTGCCTGACCACATGCCCGTCCATGTGAAATAGGCTCAACCGACCCCGCCCGGCCCAGCTCTTTGTGCGGCCAGCGGTTGAGTCTTGCCCAGGTCGCATCCAGCCCAGGCACACCCGTGCAGCCTTGCGGCCCTCATTGGGCCTGTTTGGCGTGCGCGTTCGAAAAGGCGCTCCCAACCGCCACTCCAACTTGAGGTTTGTATGTCTGCGCGTTTGCTGGCCATGGCGCTGGCGCCCCTGCTCGGGCTTTTCATCATTGCCCTGGGCAACGGTTTCATGTCTTCCCTGACGACCCTGCGCCTTGGCGCTGCCGGTGAATCGGCAACGATGATCGGTATCGTGTCGTCGAGCTACTTCCTGGGCCTGACCCTGGGCGCGATCTTCAACGACCGGCTGATCCTGCGCATCGGCCATATCCGCGCCTACTCCAGCTTCGCCGCGCTGATCGCCGCGACCATCCTGCTGCAGGGCCTTTTCTACGACACCACCTGGTGGTCGATCCTGCGCCTGATCAACGGCTGGGCGGCGGTCGGTGTGTTCCTGGTGATCGAGAGCTGGCTGCTGCTGGCCGGCGACGCGAAAATCCGCGGCCGGTTGCTGGCGCTGTACATGATTGCCTTCTACGGCGCCGGGGTGATTGCCCAGGCCGGTTTGGGCGAAATCACTCACCTGGGTGATAGCGCTCCGTTCATGCTGGCCGGGATGCTCGCCGCGTTGTCGGTGCTGCCGATCGTGATCCTGCCGCGGGTATCGCCGCTGCTGGACCAGGTCGAACCGTTGAAGCCGCGCCAGTTGCTCGGTGTGGCGCCGTCCGGGCTGGTCGGCTGCTTCGGCTCGGGCGTGGCCATTGCCGGGATCTACGCCTTGCTGCCGCTGTACCTGCAGCGCATCGGCCTGGACGTGGGCGAAGTCGGCAACATGATGGCCTGGGTAATCCTCGGCGCCATGCTGTTGCAGTATCCGGTGGGGCGCTGGTCCGACCGCAAGGACCGCCAGGATGTGCTGATCGCCCTGGCAGCGCTTTGCGTGGTGCTGTCGCTGATCACCGTGTTCCTGCCGTCGCAGTCATCGTTGCTGCCGGTGATGCTGTTCCTGCTCGGTGGCGGGGTGTTCGCGCTGTACCCGGTGGCGGTCAGCCATGCGGCCGACCGGGCCCCGTCCGATGCGCTGGTGCCGATGATCCAGGGCCTGCTGCTGATCAACTCGCTGGGGTCGGCCATGGCCCCGCTGGCGATTTCGCCGGCCATGACCGAGTTTGGCGAGGCCGGGCTGTTCTGGGCATTTGCCGTGGTCAACCTGGGCATGGTGTGCTTTTTCCTGTGGCGCCGGGGCAAACGCCCGGCGGCGGAGCACCCGGCACCGTTCACTGCCTCGACCACGTTCTCGCCGACCGGTGCCGAGTTGCGGGTGACCGAAGACCTGAAGCAGGCGGCGCAGGAGCACCCGCCGCTGGAGCCGGCAGAGGCGCAGGCGCCAAGCGTCAACGCACACTGAACCCAGGGGGCTGCCGGGCAGCCCCTGATGGTGACCGCCCGTCGCCCCAAGGGCACCCCGCCATCACTGGCCAGCCAAACGAATGACAGATCATCCGCACAGGAGATTCGCCATGATCCGCATTCGTCCCCTCCCCCTGCTCTTCACGCTCGCTTTGGGCCTGGGCTCGGCCACCAGTTTCGCTGCTTCCGATACCTCCAACACCAACACCGACACCTACCCGAAAACCGACCAGCAAGGCGGCAAGACTGCCGGTGAGGGCAGCAGCGTCAACAGCCCCGGCAGTAGCCAGGACAACGACAGCGCCGACACCGGCGGTGATGCGGCCGATGGCGCCGCAGGCGGCTCCAACAGCACTGGCGAAGCAACGGGGTCTGGCGCCGGGCGTACCGGCGGCACCGCCGAAGACCAGGACAGCCGCTGACAGCAGCCTGGGCTACACTGCGGCGAGTCGCCCTGCCAAGGAATCGCCATGAACCTCAAACCCTGGCTGTTCGCCGCGCTGCTGCCCTGCACTGCACTGGCCGCGGGCAGCGGCTCCGGTGCGCTGTCGATCAGCTCCGCGTCTTTCACCGATGGCGGCGTCATCGCCCTGCAGCAGGTCGGGCCCGACCCGGCCTGCGGTGCTGGCGAGCAGCGTTCCCCGCAGTTGAGCTGGGCGAACTTGCCTGCCGGCACGCGCTCGCTGGCCTTGGTGATGTTCGACCCGGACGGCGGCAAGGGTATCGGGGTGGTGCATTGGGTCGCTTATAACATCGACCCTGAACTGGGTAGCCTGGAAGAAGGCAAGTACGCCTTGACCACCAAGGGTGTGACCGTGGGCCGCAATTCGCGCGGCACCCTCACCTACCGTGGGCCGTGCCCGCCAGCCGGGGACAACCCGCACCACTATGCGTTGACACTGATAGCGACTGACATACCCATCGGCGTATTGCCCGAGGGGCTGGACCGCAATGGTCTGATGGAGTTGCTGCAAGGGCATGCCTTGGGTGCGCAGAGCCTTGTTGGCCGGTATGGACATTGAGGTTGAAGGCGCCGTTTTTTTCGCAGGCAAACCCGGAGGCCACCATGCCCTCACCTGAAACAGCCCTGTGCCTCAGCTGGCAGCAAAACGCCAAAACCTGGATCGAAGCCGTGCGCAGCGGCGCCATCGAAAGCCGCCGGCAAGTTACCGATCAAGCCATCCTTGTGGCCATACTCGGCCGCCGGCCCGAACATGTTCTCGACCTGGGCTGTGGTGAAGGGTGGCTGCTGCGCGCCTTGGCCGAGCGTGGTATCGACGCCACCGGGGTGGATGGCGATGCTTCGCTGGTCGAGGCGGCACGGGTAGCCGGCTCGCCACAGGTGCACCTGGCAAGCTATGAGCAGCTGTGCAATCGCGCGGTGGAGATTGGCAGCGGTTACGACCTGATCTGCAGCAACTTCGCCTTGTTGCAACAAGACATCATCCCCCTGCTGGCGGCGCTTGGCGCACTGCTGGCACCCGGCGGTGCGCTGGTGATCCAGACACTGCACCCCTGGAGTGAGGCGCACGGTGATTACCAGGATGGCTGGCGCGAGGAATCGTTTGCCGGTGTTGCCGGCAAGTGGCAGCCGATGCCCTGGTACTTCCGCACCCTGGCCAGCTGGTTGAACGCGCTGGAAATGGCAGGTTTCAGGTTGGCGAGCCTGCAGGAGCCGCAACACCCACAGAGTACAGGGCCGCAGTCATTGCTACTGGTGGCTGATCGGATTGATTGACTGCGCACATAGCCAGGGGCAACCCCTTGGCCAAGGCGTGCACAGCGTAGCTGGCTCACATTCAGTAACTAAATACCGCGCATTCCAACATTTAATTTGTGGATGCGCGGGGCTGGCCCCTATGCTGTCCGTGCATCCCCTGCACGCACCGGCCGGTGTGGTCCAAGGCATGGGGAGAGAACAACAAGTCGAGATCGTTCATGTCGAATCACTCCTACTTCGCCCCCCACGGTGGGCACCCGGCTCAAACCGAGCTGCTGACTGACCGTGCCATGTTCACCGAAGCCTATGCCGTCATCCCCAAAGGCGTGATGCGTGACATCGTCACCAGCCACCTGCCGTTCTGGGACAAGATGCGCATGTGGGTCATCGCCCGCCCACTCACCGGCTTTGCCGAAACCTTCGCCCAGTACATCGTCGAAGTGGCCCCGGAAGGCGGCAGCGAGCGCCCTGAACTGGACCCCAATGCCGAAGCCGTCGTATTCGTCGTCGAAGGCGAAATCGACATCACCGTCGAAGGCAAGCACCACACCCTGGGCCAGGGCGGTTACGCATTCCTTGCCCCGGGCGCCGAGTGGAGCCTGCGCAACAACAGCAAGTCCAACGTCACCTTCCACTGGCTGCGCAAGCACTACCAGAAGGTTGAAGGCCTGGACATCCCTGAGTCGTTCGTTACCCACCGCGACAACGCCACCGTCATCGAAATGCCGGGTACCGAAGGCCGCTGGGTCACCACCCGCTTCGTCGACATGGCCGACATGCGCCACGACATGCACGTCAACATCGTGACCTTCCAGCCGGGCGGCGTGATTCCGTTCGCTGAAACCCACGTCATGGAACACGGCCTGTACGTGCTGGAAGGCAAAGCGGTCTATCGCTTGAACCAGGACTGGGTCGAAGTGGAAGCGGGCGACTTCATGTGGCTGCGTGCATTCTGCCCGCAAGCCTGCTACGCAGGCGGCCCAGGCAAGTTCAGCTACCTGCTGTACAAAGACGTGAACCGTCACGTGCACCTGACGCTGAACCCGCAGCGTTAAGGCCTGAATGCTGTAGCAGAGCCCGCCACCTGGCGGGCTTTGTGTTTGCCGCACATACTCAAGGGCCTACCCACTTCGCGGTGCACGCCATGAACCGCAGTACCCTGTTTGCTGCCCTGTTGGCCTTCACCTGCGTGCAAGCTGCTGATGACTGGAGCCTGGCTTACGACCGCGAAGGCATTCGCGTGTACCTGCGCGGCGTGACCGGCTCACCCTATCAGCAGTTCCGCGGGGTCAGCACCATGCAGGCCAGCGTGCGCACCCTCACCGACCTGCAGGAAAATCTACGCGTCGCCTGTAAATGGCTGTATGCCTGCGCGCAGATGCGCCTGCTGGAAGTCGCGGGCGACAGCACCTGGGTCTACCTGACCACCGACTTGCCATGGCCTACCCTGCCGCGCGACGTCATTCTCAAAGTCACCAGCGAACGGCTCGACGACGGCACCCTGGTACGCCACTTGAGTGCCGAGCCGAACAAGTTGCCGGAGCAGCCGGGGCTGATCCGTGTGCAGCACCTGAGTGGCGAGTGGGTCATGAAGCCGCTGGGCGAGCGCACGACCGAGGTGACCTATCAGCTACAGGCCGATCCGGCCGGGGATGTGCCAGGCTGGCTGGCCAACCGCTTCGTGGTGGATGCGCCGGTAGTGACGCTGCGCACCCTTCGGGCTGTGGCCGAGCGCCAGCCTTGAGGCAGCCTACTGAACCACCCCGCAAGCGACCCGTGCACCGCCGCCACCGAGCTTCTCGGGGTGGTCACTGTGGTTGTCGCCCCCTGCATGCACCATCAGCGCGTGCCCTTTGAAGTCCGAAGCCTTCAGGCGTGGCGCCAGTACCGGGTAGGTGGCCTTGCCATCTGCGCCCACATACAGCGCCGGCAGGTCGCCGCGGTGGCCGCTATCGTCGTAAGGGCCCTTGTGTGCATTGGTCGAGTCCGGATCCCAGTGGCCGCCCGCTGCACCTGCAGGCACAGGTTTGCCATTTTCCTCGGCAGGTGCGCAAGAAGGCTTCTGGTGCAGGTGGAAGCCGTGCACACCCGGTGGCAAGTCTTTGAGGTCCGGGGTGAGCACGGCGCCGTACTTGCTCTGCTCGATGCTGACGGTGCCGATCACTTTGCCCGGGCCGTCCGCGGCGGCCAGCTTCAGTTCCACGGTCTGCGCTGCCTGGGCGAGGCCGGCCGAGGCCAGCAAGGCGCTGAATACCAGTGCTTTCATGATGAATCTCCATGGTTTGAGGTGAGCGGGTGTCATACCCACATAACAGGTGGGACTGCACAGGTTGGCAGGCATTCAATCCAGCCACAGAATGAAATACTTCCTACCAGAACCGGTCAGCGTATTCTGCAAAGCCCAAATAAGCGTTTTTACCAACCCGCCAGCCGCGCTAACCTGTGGCCGTTACCCGGCCACGGACCCCGCCCATGCTCCACCTCCTGCTGACCACGCTGGCTCCCATCATCCTGCTGATCGCCCTGGGCACATTTTTGCGCGTACGCGGTTTTCTGGCTGAAACCTTCTGGCCTGGTGCCGAGCGCCTGAGCTACTACGTGCTGCTGCCATCGCTGTTCCTTCATGGCCTGGCCACCGCCAACCTGGACGGGGTGCCGGTGCTGGGCATGGTCGGCGTGCTGATGCTCTCTACCTTGCTCGGCGCCGCGCTGCTGGTGCTGTATCAAGGTGCGGTGAACCACGATGGCGCAGACTTCACCTCGGTGTTCCAGGGTGGCGTGCGGTTCAACAACTATATTGGCGCCACCCTGGCCGCCGGGCTCTACGGCAGTGCGGGCATTGCCCTGGCGGCGGTGGCGAACGCCGCCATCGTGCCATTGGTGAACCTGCTTTGCGTGCTGGTGTTCGCCCGTTTCAGCGCACGCCACAGTTCCCCGGTCACCGTGCTGCGGGCGATCTTCGCCAACCCGTTGATCGTGGGGTGTGCTGGCGGGCTGCTGCTGCGCGTCACCGGGTTGGGGCTCCCTGCCGGCATCGAGCCGACAGTCAAGGCGCTGGGCCAGGCCGCCCTGCCCCTGGGCCTTTTGTGTGTCGGCGCAGCACTGGGCGGCGCCAGCGTCGGCCAACAGGTACGCCCGCTGCTGGCGGCTTCGACGTTCAAGTTCCTGGTCATGCCGCTGACCACCTGGGGCCTGTGCCGCCTGCTCGGCCTGAGCGGCCAGGCGGCGGTGGTGGCGGTGCTGTTCCAGGCATTGCCTACAGCATCGTCGTCCTATGTCATGGCGCGGCAAATGGGCGGCAACGCACCGTTGATGGCGACCATCATCGCCTTGCAGACCGTGGCCGCCGCGGTGACCCTACCCTTGATGTTAATGCTTTCGCTCAATTGAAAACGCTTGGCTAGACTGAGGATCAGCAAACACTTCGGAACCTGGACCATGCGCCTATCGTGGATGGTGATCGGCTTCACCTCGGCCCTGCTCGCAGGCCCATTGAATGCCGCCGACACTGCCAAGGCCACTGTTGCCGAGGAAAAGGCCGAGGTGCTTGAAGAGAAGGTGGCCGACGATGCGCCAGCACCGAAAAAAGCCGAAACCCTGACGCCCAGTGAAGTCAAGGCAGTCGACCCCGCAGGCCAGGCGCCGCTGGACGACAGCATCACCTGCCTGGCACGCACGATCTACTGGGAAGCCAAAGGTGCCGATGAAAAAGACATGAGCGCTGTGGCCAGCGTGGTGCTCAACCGCCTTGGCAAGGACGGTTTCCCCAACACCATCTGTGGTGTGGTCAAGCAAGGGGTTGAAAGCAAGTCCTGCCAGTTTTCCTGGTGGTGTGACGGGCGCTCCGACCAGGTCGAGGAGCCGCAGCGCTACGACATCGCCAAGGAGATCGCGCGCAAGGCGCTCAACCAGCAGCTCAAAGACACCACCGGCGGCGCGCTTTACTTCCATGACCGCACAGTGCGCCCCGACTGGGCCAAAGCCTACCGCAGGACCGCCCAGACAAGGCTCTTTCTGTTCTACAAACCCAACCCGGCGTTGGCGCGCTGAGCCGGGTGACTGTTGCGCAGCCCCTGACACCGGCGAACGTTTGCACACAGCGCGCAGTCAAACTCAAGCCCCGACAATGATGGGCAACGCATCGCACTTTTCAGGCAACCCGCGGTCTACCACCTCTTTTGTCGCCTGCAAGCCATTGCTGGTGTTTTGTTTTCATTGCTTTGCACGACACCGGGCCAAAAGCCTTGGGCTTGTGTAGGATGAGCAGCGCATACCAAGACGCTGCCAGTCACAGGGAGATCCACATGCGCGTCCTGTCATCCGTTGCCGCCTTGTCGTTAAGCCTGGCCGTTTCGACTTCGAGCCTGGCTGCCAACGGCGAAGAGGCGCAACTGATCGATTCGATCAATGCCTACCGCAGCCAGGCCCAACCCTGCGGCGATGGAGCATCGCTCGAGCTGCCGCCGCTCAACAGCGACACCCGCCTGGCGCTGTCGCCCGAAGGTACGCGCGACCTGCAGCAGGCCATGACCCGCGCGGCCTACCCCATGGTCAACGTACAGGCGATCAGCCTGTCCGGCCCGCGCGACGCCCGCGCCGCGATGCATGCCATCCAGGAAAGCTTCTGCCAGGTGGTGCTCGACCCGCAGTTCGTCGACATTGGCGTCAGCCAGGAAGGCCGCGACTGGCGCATCGTACTGGCGCGCCCATTGCTCAGCGGGCGCCTGGGCGACTGGCAGGCAGAGGGGCAAAATGTGCTGCAGGCGATCAACGCTGCGCGCAAGGCCCCACGACAATGCGGCGGCCAACCCTTTGCCGCAGCACCCGCGCTTGGCTGGAGCACCGTGCTGGCGGGGGTGGCGGCCAACCATACAAGGGCCATGGCCAACCAGAATTTCTTCGACCACATCGACCGCGACGGCCGCACGCCGGGTGACCGTGCCGAACTGGCCGGCTACCTGTACCAGCAGATTGGCGAGAACATCGCAGCCGGGCGTGACTCGGCACAAAAGGTGGTAGATGGCTGGCTGGCCAGCCCTGGGCATTGCGCAACCTTGATGAACCCAGACTTCCGCGAAATGGGGGCTGCCTATGCAGTGGACCCCAAGAGCGATGCGGGCATCTATTGGACGGCGTTGTTCGGCACACCGCAATGAGCCGCCTTGCGCAGCGCCTGCGCGGTGCAACCAAAGCGCTGTCGCACGCGCCTGCCCAGGTAACTGGCATCTCCAAGCCCTACTTCCTCGGCAATCTGTGCCAGGCCATGGCTGGAGTTGCACAGCCGCCAGCGGGCCTGTTGCAGGCGCATTTCCAGCCACCAGGCCTTGGCGCTCATGCCGTGGCTGGCCTGGAACTGGCGGTCCAGTTGCCGCCGGCTGATCCCCAGCTCTGCCGCCAATCGCTCGATGGACAGGCGCGCCCCCATATGGTGGCGCATCAACGCCAGCGCACGCTGCACCTGGCGCCCCTGCCCTGCGCCGGCCTCCAGCGAGCGCAGGGCATGGCGGCTGTCACGGGTCTCATCCACCAGCATGTCGGCCAACCCCTTGAGCGCGCGAGCGCGGCCACAGGCCTCTGACAACAGCGCCACCGCCAGGTCGATGGCTGCCGTGCCACCGGCGCATGTAATACGGGCCCCGTCGATGCAGTACAGCTGCTCGCGCAGTACCTGAAGGTGCGGGAACAATGCGCGGAACTCGGTTTCGTGACGCCAGTGCACAACCACCCTGTGCGCCTCCAGCAAACCACAGGCCGCCAGCAGGAAAACCGCGTTGTCGACGCCGACCAATTTCACCCCAGCCCTGGCTGCGCGCTTGAGCAGGCTCTTGTAGCGAGGAGCCAACCCGGCAGTTGCCTGCGCGTTGCGGCTGCCGAACAGCACCAGGTAATCGAAACCCTCCAGCGCCAGCGAATCGGTAATCGCCGCCACCTGCACCACCGCGCCGCTGCTGGAAACCACAGGTTCCCCGGTCAGCCCGCCGAGTGTCCAGCTGCAGTAGCGCTGGCGGCTGTAATCTTCGTCATCGGCGCTGAAACGCAGCTTGTCCAGAAATGCGCCAAAGGGCAGCAACGCGAAATCCGGCAAGGGCAGGATCAGCAGGCGAATATCGGGGGCCATGCGAGGATGTCCAGAAAGTACCTTCGAATGTCCAGATCATACCCTGCCCCAGCCACGCCGTCGCTTAGACTGGACACCTGAACACTGATCGAAAAAGGCGCGTTGCATGGCTCTGGATACCTGGCTCATTTACCTGCTGGCAAGCATCGGCCTGTCGCTGACCCCAGGGCCGAACAGCTTACTGGCGTTGACCCATGGCGCGCTGTATGGCGCTCACCGTACCTTGTTCACCATCGTTGGCGGTGTGTTCGGCTTCAGCGCGCTGATCGCCCTAGCCATGTTCGGCCTGACGGCCCTGCTGCAAACGTCAGCGGCATTGCTGACGGTATTGAAGTGGGTAGGTGGCGCCTACCTGGTGTGGTTGGGGATTACGCTCTGGCGCAGCCCGGCCTTGCACCTTGAAATGAACACGCGCCCCGCAAAGCTGAGCAATGCCGGTCTGTTCCGCCAGGGCCTGCTGTCGGCCATGGCCAACCCCAAGGTGCTGCTGTTCTATGGCGCATTCCTGCCGCAGTTCATCGACCCGCAGCGCGGCTTGCTCATGCAGTTTGTGATCATGGCCGCCACCTTCGCCAGCGTGGAGTTCGTAGTCGAATACCTGCTGGCTCGGTTGGCGTTCCGTATCAGGCCTTGGCTGGCCAAAGCTGGCAAGGGTTTCAATCGGTGCTGCGGGGGCTTGTTCGCGTTGATCGGAGTGGCGTTGCCGTTCGGCCGATAAATCTCAGAAAATCCCTACATTCGAGATAGGTGGTCAAGAAGCGCGCGACCTTTCGATCCAGTCCATAGTGAAATACCTCCCATACAGCGAGATGCGCTATGACACCTGCCAACGTGCTGACCACCCTCCCACCGTGTGACCCTGCCACACCGGAACGGGTCGATGACCTCCTGCAACGCCCGGGCCTGCGTATCGAGCGCATTGTTTCAAGCGGCCAGTGCAGCCCTGCCGGGTTCTGGTACGACCAGCCCGAAGGCGAATGGATCGTGCTGCTGAGCGGCAGTGCCGGCCTGCGCCTCGAGCATGAAGCCTACACACGGCTGCTGGCGCCGGGTGATTGCCTGGACATCCCGGCCCATTGCCGCCATCGCGTGGAATGGACCGCACAAGGCACCCATACCGTGTGGCTCGCCGTGTTCTATAGCAGTGAAAAACCCTGGCCTGCCTGCTGAGCGGGTTAGAATGGCCACACACATCCCTCGACATCACGACCATGATCCAGTCCGATCTCGACCTGTTCGGCCCCCAGCCACAACGGCTGGCCAGCCACACCGTGCTGTTGCCCGGCTTTGCCCTTGCGCAAGTCGAGCGGCTGCTCGACGCTCTGCGCCCTGTGCTTCGCGCAGCCCCCTTCCGGCACATGCGTACGCCTGGCGGGCTGCACATGGCGGTGGCCTTGACCAACTGCGGTTCGCTGGGTTGGGTCAGCGATGCCAAGGGCTACCGATACAGCCCGACCGACCCCGTCAGCGGCGAACCTTGGCCAGCCCTGCCTGAAGCCCTGCTTGACCTGGCCGGGCGTGCTGCGGCCGCGGCAGGCTTCGACGCGTTCGTACCTGATGCCTGCCTGGTCAACCACTATCTGCCCGGTACCCGCCTGAGCCTGCACCAGGATCGCGACGAAGCGGACTTCGGCCAGCCGATCGTGTCGGTATCTCTGGGGTTGCCGGCGGTGTTCCTGCTGGGTGGTTTCCAGCGCTCGGACAAGACCCGGCGAATAGCGTTGAGCCATGGCGATGTGCTGGTCTGGGGAGGTGAGGACCGGTTGCGCTTTCATGGCGTACTGCCGATCAAGCCGGGCGTGCATCCGCGGATGGGCGAGCGGCGGATCAACCTGACTTTGCGCAAGGCGGGGTGATGCAGTCAAATAGCCACCCGACATTTTTGCCAGTAGACGCGCGCCCTCCTGTTCCCGGTTAATTGGGCTGACGCCGCCACTACCAGAGCGGCCTCGTTCAAGGGAGTGAACCCATGCGCATGTTGATCACAATCCTGCTAGTGCTGACCCTCTTCGGGGCAAGCCGCGTCATGGCGCTCGATGCCAATGAAGAGGCCTATGCCGATGCGCCGCCCGCCAAGTACCTGGTCTACTCCGTCACTTGGCAACCAACTTTCTGCATCATGCGGCCCTCAACGCCAGGCTGTGACCAGGCACCGCAACGCTTTCTCACCCACGGTGTCTGGCCCTACAGCGAAAGCATTGGCAACCTCACCAATCGTCACCCCCAGTACTGCACCAAGTCCCCTGACTGCACCAACGGCGAAGCCTGTGCAATGAGGGCCGATGAGATGAGTGCAGTGCTTGCCAACAAAGCCCTGCGGGACATCGTTACCCGCGAGCCCAAGGGTATGTTGGCGCATGAATGGCAAAAACACGGCACCTGCTCGGGCAAGGATATGCAGGCGTACTTTCAGGACTTCGTCGACTTGAGAAAGGTGGTCAGTTTTGACAATGACGCGTTCCAGGCGATGGTAGGGCACGCTACCGAGTTTTCGAAGATTCGCGAGGTCTTCCCTGAGAACACGGCGTTCAGATGTTACCGGGATAAGCAGGGTAAGCAGTACCTGCATGAGGTGTTCTACCTGATCGACGAAAAAGGGAACCCGTATAGGGACGAAACCAACCTGCA
Source organism: Pseudomonas sp. BNK-15 (assembly GCF_047456105.1). Taxonomy (NCBI): domain Bacteria; kingdom Pseudomonadati; phylum Pseudomonadota; class Gammaproteobacteria; order Pseudomonadales; family Pseudomonadaceae; genus Pseudomonas; species Pseudomonas sp. BNK-15. The sequence goes on along the minus strand of NZ_CP179898.1, from coordinate 4,600,583 downwards.
GATCGGCGTTCAGTGTGAAGCGCAGAAAACATGGATCCCGGAGCCTGCCAAGGCGACGTCCTGAAGGCAGGCTGTACGTGGACAAGGATGGCACCTCGAGGTACAGCGCGCTCGGACGCCGCTGTACCGGCGAGGGACGATCTCGTCTCCATGGTCATTGCGCCTGAGACTGGCTCAGGTACTTGTCCACCCCAGCCTTGCCATCCCCTGCATCCCCCGCCACCTGCCACAACCGCCGCTCGATCCCCTGTGCCAGCAAATGCCCTACCGCCGACTCGATAGCCGACAGCACGCACAACTGCGCGGGTTCGTTGGTGGTGTAGCCCACTTCTGCTTCGAGCAGCTTCTTGAACTCGATGAACTTGAACACCCCGGCGCTACGCCCCACCGAGTAGATGGTCTTGCTGGTCATCACGTTGGCCAGTACCTGCCCGGTGCGTACGTCCACCGCCCGCAGGTTGACCGTGACCTGATCGACCCGGTACTCGCGGGAGATGTCGATGCCCAGGTAGCGTGCCCCTTCCCCGCCGCTGCGCACATTGGTGTCGTAGGCGATGATGCCGCCTTCGAGCATCAGGTTGGCCGCTTGCAGCGGCGGCAGCTCGGTCTGGATGTTCTCCGGTACGTCGGCCTTTTTCTGCGAGGCGCGGATGATCTTGCGTTCGGTCAGCAGGTTCTGCAGGCCTTCACGCTCCAGCACCACGAACCAGCCGCTGGCATTGAGGGCATCCATCAGCATGCTCGCCGCCCCTTGGGTGACACTGGTGGAAAACGAGCTGGCCGGGGTCGGCTTGTACTGCCCGGTCTGGTCGCGGAAGCCATACACCACCGCCATCAGCCGGCCCTTGGGGCGTGGCATGTTGATCAGGTCGTAGTAAGTCGAAGCGCGCGGGGTCAGGGTCGGGCTTTCCGAGTCCTGTTCGGCCGACATCGGTTCGCGCAGGCCGCAACCTTGGAGGCCTTGCAGGGCGGCGAGGATCAGCAAAGTGCTCAGCAGACGTTTCATGGTGTTCTCTCCCCAGATAACAACCCGTCCCTCTCAGGGGTTCAGGCCGCTGACCTCAATGATCGAAATTTCTCCTGTGACGCGGTCGGTGACCTTGATGCTCAGGGCACCGGAGTCATCGATCACATCGATCAGGAAGGCATCGGTGGCCATGCTGCCGGTCTGGCCATTGCTGATGTTGTCCAGCAACTGCGACAACATCCGCGACTCCAGCTGGTTGCTGAAGCGCTCCAGGGCCGAGGTACCGCCAAAGGCGGAGGTGCGGTCCTTGAGGTCGGGGTCGTCATAGTCGTTCTGCGCCTGGGCATTGTTCAGCAACCAGGTGCCGTTGAGCGGGTTGCCACCGAACGCCGGGTTGACCGGGGTGTACACCAGCTCCGTGGCCTGGGCGGTAACGGCGCAGGCCACGAGACAGGCGGCGATGCAGTGGGGTATACGCGTGTTCATAGCTCGTCCCTCTCCAGATCAGTGGTGTCTTGCAGCAGGCGTTGCAGCTTGCGTTGAATGACCTCCTGCTTGACCAGGTCGGCGGCCGCGATGGCCTCTTCTTTCAATTGGGTGACATTGGGCGGCAGGAAGCGGCGGTACAGCACATCGCGCTCGAATTCCACCGTGATCAGGCTGCCCCAGCGGGCATCCGGGCGTTCGCGCACCACCAGGTTGAAATCCAGGCGGCTGGTGGCGCGCAGGCGGTCGGCAAAGTAGTAGTAAAAGTCGTGGCCGATGTGCGAGATGGTGTTGTCGACGATAAAGCCCTTCATCTCGTCTTCGGCATCGGCCTGCGCCACATCGGATACCCCGGCGGCCAGCAGCAGGCCAAGGCTCAGGCAAAACACGTTCAGGCGTTTCATGGCGCGTCCCCCGGGCTGCTGTGGGTCTGTGCGCCACTGGCGCTTTCGTTGAAGGCCTGCTCGGCGACGAACTGCCAGTCGCTGTAGTGCTCGAGGCCTTCGAAGCCGGACCACTGCGTGTCGAAGCCGCTGCGTTTGAACGGGGTGGCGTCGGAGCGGCTGTGCACACCGGTGATACGCCCGTCGATCGAACGCAACAGCCCCCATTCATCACTGCCGGTGACCGGGTCCGGGTACAACCGGCGGATGTGCCGTTTCGGCTCGGGAAAACGGTTGTCCTCAAGCAGGTCGGCCAGCGCCTGCGGGTACTGCGCCAGGCCTGGCGAAGCGCGGTAATAGCTGCGCAGTGCCTGGGCATACTGGCCACCCACCCACAGCAACTGACGCTCCTTTTCGCGCTGCGCCGCGCTGGACCACAGCGTGCCGCTGGACGCCAGGGCCACGCTGCTGGCTGCGATCAGCAGCAATACACCCAGGTAGGTGAAGCCGTTGCAGGCCTTACCATTGTGCGAAGTGGCTGCCATCACGTGCCCTCCCTGTCGCACCGCTCTTGATGTCGGCCACGCCTCCGGCCACCCCTTCTGGCGGCGGCACCAGTTGCCAGGCATCACCGCGTTCGGTAATCGGGTCGATCGGGGTGTTGCGCAGGTAGCGCTGCTCGACCAGTTGTTCCAGCGAGTCGGGGTAGCGGCCGGTGTCGCCGTAGTAGTGGTCCAGCGCCTCACGCAGCACCGCCAGGCTCTGGCGCAGGGCAGCCTCACGGGAGCTTTCCAGGCTGTTGAAGTAACGTGGCATGGCAATGGTCATCAGCGTGGCGATGATCGCCATCACCACCAGCAGTTCGATCAGGGTGAAACCTCGGCTGCGTTTCATGGCCATCACCATTGCCCGTAGGGGATGTTGTTGAGGCCTTTGCCGCGGGCCTTGGAGTACACGTCGTAAACGTCTTCGCCGTCACGCGGGTTGTCCGGCCCGCTGTCATAGGCGCGCAAGCCCCAGCCACCACCGTCATCGTCTTTTGCCGCCACCAGCGGGTCGTGCGGGATGCGCCGCAGGAAGTAGAACTTGTTGCCCTTGGCGCTGCGTACATCGCGCACCCCGTCGACCAGTACCTGCAGGTTTGGCGGGTAGCCACTGGCATCCAGGCCTTTTTCGATGAAACCTGCGTCGAAGGCCCGCTTGTAGGCATCGATGGCATCGCGGATCTGGTACAGCGCCTGACGCAATTGCTGCTCCTTGGTGCGGCGCACCACGGTTTCGGTCAGCGGTGCAGCCATGCTGGCGAGCAGCCCGAGCAATGCCAGGGTCAGCACCACCTCGATCAGGCTGAAGCCTTGCACGCGGCGTTTCATGGCCGTGGGCCCTTGCCGGCAGGCACCACCGCCATCTGGCTGTCGACAACCGGTGCATCGCCAGGCGCCTGGCCCGGCTCATCGGCCGGCAGCGCGCCGGCTGGCAAAGGCAGGGCCAGTTGGCGCACCTGCATGCTCGATTCGGTACCGGTGGCGAACTCCATGTCCGAGGGGCTCTGGTAAGGCAGGTTGCGTACGATCCGCGGGGTGATCGCCAGTACCAGTTCGGACTTGCTCATGTCATCGCGGTTGCTGCCGAACAGCCGGCCCAGGCCAGGGATGTCGCCCAGGCCCGGGATCTTGTTGCCGCTGGAGGTCTTGTCGTTGCGCACCAGCCCCGCCAGCACCTGGGTTTCGCCGTCGTGCAGGCGCAGGCTGGTCTGGGCGTTGCGGGTGTCGACCTGGACCGGGATGGTGCCCTGGCGGGTCGGCTCCAGCGGGGTGGCGTTGCTGACCTCGAGCGCCACCTTGATCGCCACCTCGTTGTTCAGGTGCACGGTAGGCTGCACTTCAAGCTTCAGACCGACATCCAGGTAGGTGACGCTTTCGGTGATCACCGGCCCTTGGGTGGAAGGTACCGAGGTGGCGCTGATGATCGGCACACGCTGGCCGATGTGGATGCGCGCTTGCTCGCGGTTGCTGACGCGGATCACCGGACTGGCCAGGGTGTTGATGTCCTTGTCCTGGGCGTTGATCTTGGCCTGGGGCGCCGGCGAGATGCTGATACGCCCGGAGTTGATGCCGCGCAACTGGTCCAGCACGCTGACCGGGTTGCCCTCATCGCTCAGCACCCCGAAGGTATTGGGCCATTGCAGGCCAAGGTCGAGGATGCGCGAGCGGGCCACCTCCATCACCTCCACTTCCAGCACCACCTCGGGGTTGGACTGGTCCTGCGACTGCAGCAGCTTCTCGGCCATGCGCACGGCGTCGGGGGTGTCGCGCATGGTCAGGGTATTGAGGCGCTCATCAACGAATACATCGCGGGTCTTGAGCATGGTCTTGACCATGTTCAGTGCGGTGTTGGCATCGATGCTGGTCAGGTAGAACGTGCGCATGACCAGTTCCTGGTAGTCCTTGGTCTTCTGCGGCGAGTCGGGGTAGACCAGCAAGGTGTTGTCGTTGACGATCTTCTGGCGCAGCTGGTTCTGTTCCAGCAACAGGGCTATGGCATCCTCGATGCGCACCTCGCGTACGAAGATGGTGGCCTTCATGTCCGGGCGCAGGTCCTTGTCGAAAATGAAGTTGATGCCGGCCACCTGGGACAGCACTTCGAAAATGACCTTGAGCTCGGCATCGCGAAACTCCAAGGTCACCGGGCGTTCCAGCTTGCTGCGCAGTTGCGGGAAGGGCTGCGCCGTGCGGGCCTGGACGTTCTCGATATCGCTGCGCAGCATGATGCCCTTCTGGTTTTGCGGGTCCAGGCGCAGCACCTCACGCATGTAACGCTCGGCACCGAACAGGTCGCCCTGGCGCAGCGCAGCCTGGCCCAGCGCAACACGGTCATCGAGGGTGCGCATCAGTTCCAGCTGGCGGATGCCCTCATGCGCGCGGCGGTTGTTCGGTTCCAGGGTGAGCACGCGGCCATAACCAAGGCGCGCGCCGGCGAAGTCGTGGCGGATGCGGTCGCTGTCGGCCTGGCCAAGCAGCGCCTCGACCGCGTGCTGGCGGCCTTGGGCCAGGGCAATGTTCAGGTCGGTGTCACGCGGGTCGTCGCGCAGCGCCTCTTCCAGGCGAGCGATACCGGCCTCGTACTGGCCTTCTTTCATCAGCGCCTGGCTGTCCTTGCGCACCGCGCTCGAACCGCAGCCGGCAATGGCCACGCAGAGCGCCAGCAGCATGAACGGAGCAGGCTTGCACAACTTCGATGGCTTCATGGTGCGCTCCCGACAGACAGAGTCTGTGACTGGTGCAAAGGCAGGTAGACCAGGCCCAGCTCATTGGCCGAAACCCGATCGAGGCGGTAGGTGTCGTCAATCACGTCGCCCTGGCGCACGACGTAGAGTTTTTCGCCGCTGCGCAGGAAGACCTGCAGGTCATCGCGATCGCCCAGGCGGCCGACGAACTGGAAAGGCAGCGCCGGGGCTGCGGGGGCAGCGGCTACCACCGAGGTGGCGACCACAGGTTGTTCGGTGACCGTGGCCAGGGCCTTGGGTTTGGTCCATTGCTGGCGGGGGAACAGGTCGCGCGAGGCCTGTTCTGGCTTCATCACCGGTACGCCGGCACTCTCAGAAACCGCTTGTGTGGGCGCCGGCTTGCCGGCGATCAGGGCCTCCTCGCTGTCCTCGCCGAACCAGTGCCCAGGCGCCCAGGCCAACGCCCCGGCAAGCCCCAGAAACCCCACCCACACCACTGCACGCTGAGTGTTCATCACGACCTCGACAGGTAAAGGGTCATGCGCAGGCGGCCATTGAGTTCACTGTCGCCAATGCGCTTGCGCTGCAGCTCCAGGTCTTCCAGCACCAGGGTCGGCAACTGGCCCAGCAGGCCGCGCACAAAGCCGCGGATCTGCGGATAGCTGCCGCGTACCGGCAGGACGATCTGGTAACGCGCCAGCTGGGTCTTGGGGTCGACACCCAGGGCGTACTCACCACGGGCCAGGCTGATTCGTTGGGCGCTGGCCAGGTGGTACAGGCGCTCGATCAGCTCGCTGGCTTCAGGTTGCCCTGGCAGTTGCTGGCGCAGGCTGTCCAGCGCTTGCTGTTCAGGCTTGACGGCGACTTTGAGCTCGCCGCGCCTGACCCGCTCGACCTGGGCGCTGGCATCGGCCTCGCTGGCGCGCAGCTCGCGCAGGGCCTGCCACTGCGGCAGCACCCCGGCCAGCGCTACAGCGACTGCCAGGACGGCCATTGCGGCACCGGCCAGGCCGACCGGGCCGATACGGCGCAACTGCTCCTGAAGGATCAGGCTGTTTATCGAGTCAGGGGCGCGCATGGCCGGTCTCCCAGGTGGCGGTAAGGGTGAAGCGCACCGGGTGCTCGGGTTGGCCCGCCACTACCTCGTGGTTGAGCAGCGATACATCGCTGAGCTCGGTGCTCTGTTCCAGGCGGTGGTGGTACTGCAGCATCGCTTCCAGGTTGCGGGCCTCGGCGGCAATGCGCACCTGGCCCTTGCGGGCATCGGGCGTCAGGCTGAGCAGGGCCACGTCTTCCTGGGGTTGCGCTTCAAGCATGGCGAACAGTTGCTGCCAGGGCCGTTGCAGTTGCTGGGAAACGCTGCGCATCTGCGCCAGGCGTTCAGCCTGCTCGCGGCTGGCGGCGCTGTTCTGCGGGGCGACCGTGGCCGGGCGGCGGCCCAGTTGCAGCTCCAGGCTGTGCAGCCGGGCCTCAAGGTGAACCTGCTCGGCTTGCAGGTGCTGTTGCAGCAGTACCAGCACGGCTACCACCGCGCCGCCCAGGGCCAGCAGCGACCAGGCCAGCGGGCTGCTGCGCCGGGGCTGGAATTCCAGGTCAAGGCGGCGCATGTCAGGCCACCGCCCGCCACATGGCGCACAGCGGGTCGGCTTCGCTGGCCGGCTGGCACAGCTGCACCGCCGCCAGTTGCGGCACGTCGCCCCGGCCCGGGGCATGCAGGTAGACCTGCGGCATGTGCTCGCCATACAGCTCGCAGGTCCGTTCGATCAGCGCCTGCAGGGCTTGGTCGCTGTCGGCGCAACCCTGCGTCAGCACCTGCTGCCAGGCGCCACCGGCGGCCAGCAGCAGCACGCTGCGCCGTGGCTCGGCGAGGACAAACAGGAAATCGCCCGCCTGCAGCTGCGATGAGCAGCGGTTGTAGGCAGCCATCAAGTACGGCTGCACCGAACGCAGGCGCAAGCGATTTTCCCGGGCCAGTGCCTGCAGCCCCTGCAGCAGTGCCTCAGGCAGCGCTGTGGCGATACGCGCAGCGCCGGCCGGCTCTGGCGAAAGGGCGATGCGCCAGTCGTCGAGCGGCTGGGCATAGAGGTTCTCGAAGCAGGCCCGGGCGTAGGCCTCAAGCTCGCGTGGATGGCTGATGGCAGCGCTCCAAGGCACCAGGCAGAACCGGCTGTAGCGCGCCGACAGCAGCACCTGGCACTGGCCACCGCGCACGGCATGCTCGCCCAGCAGCGCGGCCAGGGCCTGCAGGGCAGCATCCCAGGCCGGTTGCCCGGCGTCACCGGTGAAGGCGCGGCTGCCCAGCCATTGGTGCTGGTTGCCGTCCCAGCGGCCCAGGCCGACGCCTTCGGCGCCGAGCACGGCGCAGTAACGGGTAGAGGCATGATCACGCAATGAATGTGACACGGTTGATCTCCTCAAGCGTGGTACGGCCCTCGCGGACCAGGTCCAGGGCGGATGCGCGCAGCAGGCGCAGGCCGCGTTGGCAAGCCAGCGCCTTGATCTGCGCCAGCGGGCGTCGTTCGACGATCATCTGCCGCAGGTCGTCGTCCAGGTGCAGCAGTTCGGCGATGGCGCTGCGGCCGCGGTAGCCACTGCCGCGGCACTGGCCACAGCCCTGGGCGCGGACGAACGTCCAGCCCTGCACGCCGTCACGGGAAAGGCCGGAGGCGGCCAGAATCTCGTCATCGGCCTCGCACGGCGTGCAGCAATGCGGGCAGGCCAGGCGGATCAGGCGTTGGGCCAGCACGGCGTTGAGGGCGGAGACGAAGCTGTAGGGGTCGACCTGCATCTGGCTGAAGCGGCCGATCACATCGAAAACGTTGTTGGCGTGGATGGTGGTGAACACCAGGTGGCCGGTAAGTGCCGACTGCACGGCGATCTGCGCGGTGTCGGGGTCGCGGATTTCGCCGACCAGGATCTTGTCCGGGTCGTGGCGCAGGATCGAGCGCAGGCCACGGGCGAAGGTCAAACCCTTCTTCTCGTTGACCGGGATCTGCAGCACGCCGGGCAACTGGTACTCGACCGGGTCTTCGATGGTGATGATCTTGTCCACACCGTGGTTGATCTCGCTGATCATGGCGTACAGCGTGGTGGTCTTGCCGCTGCCGGTGGGGCCGGTGACCAGGATCATGCCGTAGGGCTCGGCGGCCAGGCGGCGCAAGGCACGCAGGGTTTCATCGGCAAAGCCCAGGGCCTGCAGCTGCACGCCGCTGACTCGGTCGGACAGGTCCTGTTTGTCGAGCACCCGCAGCACCGCGTCTTCACCGAAGATGCTGGGCATGATCGACACCCGGAAGTCGATCTGGCGCTCGCCTACGGCAACCTTGAAGCGGCCATCCTGGGGCACGCGCTTTTCACCGATGTCCAGCTCGGCCATGACCTTGATGCGCGAAATCACCTGGTCGGCGAAGGCGCTGCCACTGGCCTTGCCGGCCGCGTTGAGCACGCCGTCGATGCGGTATTTGATGGTCAGGCCCTGGCCGGTCATGCCCAGGTGAATATCGCTGGCGTGCTGCTTGAGGGCGTCGTAAAGGGTTGAGTTGACCAGCTTGACCACCTTGCTCTGGTCTTCGCTGATGCTGGTCAGCGACAGCCGTTGCAGCGGGTCGCTTTCGCTGCTGGCTTCGGCATCGTGATCGAGGGCATCGACGGCGTGAAAGCTTTCTTCGTGGCGGGCCAGGAAGGTGGCAAGGTCAGCGGCGTGGGCCAGGTACAAAGGCGCGCCTTGCAGCACATCGTCGATCCAGGCCAGGCGGGCGTGGTCGAAGGGGTCGGCGAACACACCGAGCAGTTCACCGCCCTGCTCTATCAGTACGAACTCACGCTTCAGGCATTGGGCCAGGCTGATCTTGTCGAAACGAGGGGTGCTGGCCAACAGGCTCTGGCTGTCCAGTACCGGGTAATGCAGGGTGCTGCCCAGGCGGCGGATGAAGGTGTCGGGGGTGTCGCAGGCGAGGCGTTCGAGGCAGTTGAGCAGGCGCTCGCCGCTGGCTTGCAGGCGGGCCTGGGCCATGAGATCGCGGGGGTAGCTTGAGGCTGGCGGAGCCTGTACTGGCGATGAGGCCGAAACGCTGTGGTCGAATACATCGGACATGGCCTGCGACTCCGCTCAGGGGGCGCGTCGCAGGCTCGGTGAGGGCTGCGGGCGCCGCTATTCCCCAGTGAGCAGTTGGTCGTCGTCGGGTCCAGGGGGCTTGGCGCCATTACGGCGGCGGTCGGCCAGTACCCAGCTACCATCGTACAACTGCAAGGGGAACGATTCGTTCCTGTTCTGGCGTCGTTCGACGAACCCTTCTGCCGGGTTGTCCGTGGCCCTGCGCCGGCGCTCGATGCCCATCAGGTCGAAGATCGGGCGCGCCAGTTCCGACAGCGGGAACGGCTTGAACAGGACATGGGTCACGCCAAGTTCGGCGGCTCGCTCACGGACCTCGGCGGTCGGGTGGGCGGTGATCAGCACGAAGTGGCACTGCCTGTTCTTGCGCACAGTCTCCAGGACCTGAAAACCCTCCATATCGGGCAAGCGGTAATCCAGCACGATCACATCCGGTGCCAGGCACTCAGCCAGGCCGATACCACTGGCACCGTCGTGGGCAACATGGACTTCCAGGCCTTGCGCCTGCAGGTACGCTTGCAGGTTTTGCGCAAGGGTCTGTTCGTCATCGACTACCAATACTCTGTTCACCAAGGTCGACTCCCAAGAACTGCCCGGTTACCCGGTCTGCGAAGTGCGGCCTTGGTAAGGCTTGAGCAGGCTTCGTGCCAGGCATGAATAGTCATGTTGCACCACGTCAAGTTATTGATTTTGCTGGCACCTTTGATAGCCCTACGAACAGGCTCAGGCCCGCTGCCCCACATCCGGGGCACCTGATGGCACTTTGCCAAGCCGTTATTCCCCAGCTTTGGGGAAACGCCATCGCAGGCTTCAGTCAGCGATTTCCACTTTAGCGGATTCGCGCAAACGTTGGCGCGCCGCTTGCCGTGACTGTGCCTGCAACTGGCTGATGAGCGAGGCCCTGGCCAGCACCAGGCCCTGTTCGCGTATGACCGAAGAATTATCACTTTGGTTCTGCGCTCCTTGCAGTCTCTGTTGGTTGGCCTGATAAAACGCTTCCACCTCGGCCTGGGTGGGTTCGGCTACCGCGCTGAGCTGGGCATACACCTGTTGCGCTGCCAGCTCCCGGTGCAGGTAGTCAGCGTATGCTGCGCGGTCGAACCCTGCCTCTGCAAGCCGTCTTTCAAACAGCGCCGGGCTTGCGAATGCCGCCTCGACTTCACCTAGCTGCGCCGACACCTGTTCATCACTGATGGCGATGCCGCGGCGCTGGGCTTCTTGCCACAGCAACTCCTTGTCGATCAGTTCGTCCAGGGCCTGGCTGCGCAGACGTTTGTACAGCGCAGGGTTGCGGATACTGGTCACCGCCCGCCCCTGTGCCTGCAGATACTCGCTGAAATAGCGCTCCAGGCGCAGCAGCCCGATGTCCACACCATTGACCCGCGCCGCCGGGCTATCGGCCCAGCCCGCCTTGGCGACCAGCAGCAACAGGCACAGCAACAGGATACGCATGGCAACCTCCACTCAAGGGCTGACCGGTACAGGCCGATACGGGGCGACAGCTGTAAAGCGTGGCCCAGGCAGCGCCACCGCGACCACATGGGCGCCGGCCAGGCCCTGGCGCTGGCCCGGCCCGAAGCCCAGCGGCGGGGTCAGGCCGGTATCGACGCCATGCAGGCCCTCCAGCGCCGCAACCAGGCGCTCGCGGCTGGCGTCACGGCCGATCTGCTTGAGGGCTTCGCCAAGCAGGCGCAGGGCACATAGGGTGTTGACTTGCAGCGAGGCCTGACGCGTGTCGAGGCCTTGACGCTGCTGCAGGCCGGCCAAGGTCGCCATGCCCTGTTCGGTCCAGTCGGCGGGCACGAACGGATAGGCCAGGAACACCCGCTGCGACCACTGGGCCGGTAGCGAGGCCACGGCACCGGCCACCTGGCTGGAGGTGGCGAACAGATAGGGGGCACGGCCTGCCGCCTGCAACGCCGTGGCCAGCTCGGCAAAGGCCTGGGCGCGGCCTAGAAAAACAATGCCCTGCCCCTGCACCGGCTGGCCTTTGAAGGCCTCGACCGGTGCTGGCGCCCAACCCAGCTGCTGCAGGCGCTCGCGCACCTGTTCGGCTTGCGCCGCCTGGTCATCGCCGGCATACACCACACGCAAGCCATCTGGCGCCAGGCCCAAGGTATCGCGGGCATGCACGGCCAGGCTCAGCAATTGCGTGGCGATACCTGGCATGGGGTCGAATATCTGCGCACTGCCGCCACCGCGCGGTGTACTGCCAACCAGTGGCACGCCGTGCTGTTCGAGCAGCAGGGCCAGGCGCGGGTCGAGCATCGGTGCCAGCGCGCTGATCAGCGCAAATACCCGCTGCTGCTCGAGCAACTGCTGCAGCGCATGCTCGGCACTGGCCAGGTCGCTGCCGGGGTCGATCACCACCAGTTCCAGGCGCCGGCCATGAACGCCGCCCTGCTGATTGAGCTGGGCCACCCCGTCCTCGAGCACCGCGCGCACCACCTGCCCGGCCTCGGCCAACGGCCCGCTGGCGGGCAACAGGGTACCCAGGCGTAGCACCCCTTCTTCCACGCCAGGGTCGCGCTCATCAGCCAGGCGTTTGAGGTAGGCGGTGAGGTTGCGCTGGTCGGCCAGGGTCAGTTCAAAGCGAGGCATGGCCGGGTCCAGGCGGTTGCCGGCCGGGTCCAGGCCGTGCTGGATGGCGCGGGCCAGGCTGTTGTCGGTGTAAGCCGGGTAGCTGCGCCCGTTGCTCTGGCGTGCGCCCTGGCCCTGGGCCAGGCGCTGCCAGTCGAGGCTGGGCGGGCGCACCCCGCCTTCGGCGCGGCCACGGCCATCATTGCCGTGGCAACTGGCGCAGGGCAACACGCTGGCGGGCACGCGCATGTCGCTGGCACCTACGCGGGCCAACAATTGCGCGTCGCTGCTGGATAGGCCTTGGCGGTACAGGCGTTTACCGGCTTGCTCGTGGGCGGTGAGGTCAAGGGCAAGCGCCTGAGCGCAGCAGGTCAGGCCCAGCGCCAAGCAAAGTAATCTCGCTGTGTTCATTCTGGCCTCATCGCCGGCAAGCCGGCTCCCACTGTGTTCTGCGCCGCTGCGCAGATCCTGTCAGTGCTGCCACTATGTTCTGCGCGGCTGCGCAGATCCTGCCAGTGCATTTATCGTCCGGCCAACGGCTGGGTCAGCAACTGCATGCGTTGGGCAATGGCCGCTGGCGGTGCATCGGGGCGGATCTTGCTCCAGCGCTTGCCCGCCACGTCACCGGCTATCAGCTGGGTCGAGTGCTGCTCGGGGCTGGGCAGGAACTGGCCGATACGCCCCAGCACCAGATCGACGCTGGCCTTGTCGCCGGTCAGGAACAGCCAGTTGGCGCTGTCCACCCCCTGTTTTTCAGCAAAGGCCTTGAGCGCTGCCGGGGTGTCGTTGAGCGGATCGCTGCTGATGGACACGAAGGTCACCTGGCTGGCCAGCTCCGGGCCCATGGCCTCGCGCACCTCACGCAGCTTGCGGGTGATCAGCGGACAGGCATCGGTGCAGTGGGTAAAGATGACGTTGAGCATCACCACCTTGTCTTTGAGCACATCACTGTAAAAGCGCAGCGCGCGGCCATTCTGGTCCTGGAGCACGGTGTCGGTGAACCAGGTGTGCGCATCGCGGGTGCCTTCGCCACTGGCCATCACCGGGGGCGAAGGCTGCGGGCTGGGAGCGCTCGGTGCATGGCCTTCGTGGGCCATGGCGACCGACGCGAAGATCCACAGGCAACCGGCCAGGGCCAGCCAGTCGAAGCTGCGCATGCCGACGCGACAGGACGCTTGGCTGCTCATGGTTGCACCTCCTGGTGCTCGGCTATGGCCGTACTCTTGGCATGCACCCGACGGGCGCTGAGGCGGTTGATTTCGTCGATCAGCACGGCCGGGTCGGTGAAGCCGTAATAACGCGTCCAGTGGCCGCTGTGCCCGTCACCCACCATGATCATCGGGGGGTGCTGGCTGAGGTCGGCACTGAAGCTGCCCAGGCCTTTGAGGGTCTCGGTGATGGCATAGGGCGAGCCGGTCAGCCAGCTCCAGCCGGGGCCGTGCTGGAAGGCCTTGGCGTAACTCTGCAAGCGTTTGGAGTCGTCACGCTGCGGGTCCACGCTGATCGACACCAGGCGGATTTCCTCGCCTACCCGGCCACCCAGTTGCTGCTGGACCTTGCCCATGATCGAAGACACTACCGGGCATACCGTGGTGCAACTGGTGTAAATGAAGCCCATCACCACCAGATGATCGCCGACCAGGTCCTTTTCCAGGCGCACTGGCATGCCATCCTGGTCGAGCAGTGAAACATCGGCAAAGCGCACACTCGCTTTCTCCTGATGTGCCGCAGGCGGCTGCGGAGCATGCCCACTGTGGTCATGGCCCGCGTGGGCCAGGGCGAGCTGGCTGGCCATGGCCATGGAAAGTGCGAGCAGCTTGCAAGAATGTCTGGCGTTCATTGCACATTCCTCACTTCAGTCTGGGAAGCAGTAGACGCTGCAGCCGGCAGGACACGCAGGCTGGTGTAGTTTTCTTCGGCGAACTTGTGCCCCAGCGACGGCGACTGCACATGCAGGTACCACGCGCCGGCTTCAGGCAGCATCAGTGCAGCCTGGTAAATACCCTCGCCCACCTCTTCCAGGCGCAGGTTGCGCGGCATCGATGACGGCGCCAGGAAGTAGCGCAGGGTCAGGTCGTCCAGGCCAAGGCGCGGGCGGCCGTCGTCACCGAGGATGCGCACTTTGGCGGTGATGGCGCGGTGCTGTGGCAAGGGCTGGTCCAGGCCGATGAACTCGGCATGCGCGCCCTTGCGCTTGACCGCATCCGGGGCGGCAGCCACGTCGGTGCTGAAACAGTGGATGATTTGCGGCTGGTTGAGCAGGAACGCCACGTCGAACTTGCCTGACGCCGGCATCTTCACCGTCGAGCCATACACCCCCGGGGCCAGTTCGCGCAGGCTGCGGTCGATGACGATGGCGGCGCGGGCCTGGTGGCCGCGGTTGTTGTAACCCGACATCGGGGCATTCATGCCTTCGGTATAGAAGTACGTGGTGTTGTCCACCGGATTGACCACGAATACCGAATTGTCGTCCCGTGACACCGACAACCCCTGGGCCAATGGCAGGTCCCCGGCCTGGCGCGGCGCGGCGGGGCCGGCATCGAAGCCCTGGATGATCGGCTGGCGGCCTTCGCCCAGGCTGCTCAGGTTGATCATGCTGACCTTCGAAGACGCCAGGCCGCGCACGTAGGCATAACCTTTGGTGAACGTCAGTTGGTACGGCTCGGCCGCCACCGGGATGCGGTGGATCAACCTGTCGGTACTGGCATCGATCACCAGGGCCTGGTTTTCCAGGGTGTTGAGGACGATGCCGTAACGGCCATCGCTGCTGAAGCGCATCGGCCCCAGGCCCTGCTCGGCCTGGACGGTATGGCGCAACTGATGGCTGCGGGCATCGTACACCCGCACCGTGCCTTCTGAACCATCGCTCACGTACACCGCCTGGGACAGCGCCGAGTAGGCCACTGCCAACGGATGCGGGCCAACTTCGAGGGTTTTCACCAGGCGCATCTCGGGGATGTCGATGATGCTCAGGGTGCCGCCGTCGCGGTTGCTGACGTAGGCGTAGCGCGAATCGGCGCTGAAGGCGATTTCGTGGTGCCCGGAGCCGGTGGCGAAGCTCTTGAGCGTGGTGCGGCTATGCACATCGATCACCGTCACCCCGCCCTTGGCCGGGTCGTCGCTGTTGTTGCCGACCCACAACCGGCGCTGGTCCGGCTGCAGGGCCACGCGCAGCGGCATCTCGCCGGCCTCCAAGGTGGCTACGCGGGTAAAGGTTTCGGTGTCGATCACCGCGACCTCGCCGCGCTCGGGTATCGACACGAATACCTGCTTGTCATCGCCGGTAGCCACCCAGTCCATGGGCCGACCCGGCAAATCGATGCGTGCCAGGGTGCTGGTAACACCGCCCACCGAGACTGTCGGGTCGATCACGGTCAGGCTCGCGTCCTTGTTCAGCACCAACAGGAAGTAGCTGTTCAGGTCCAGCAGCGGCCTGGCACCGATGCTGCTCTTGAGAAACAGCGCCACCCGGGCCTTGCAGCTCTGGTCGCGGCTGCTTTCCAGCGGGGCCGACTGCGCCGGGTCGATCCACGCCCCTGGCGCCATCCCCGACAGCGGTTGGCCGCTGTTCTGGTCGGTGACCTTGAAGCGGATATTGGCGAAGGCGCCTTCGCGCAGCTCGCTGCCGGCCAGGGGCCGGGCTTCGAACTCCACGGTCACCCCATCCCGGCTGAGCCGGTGCAGCGCCTGCGGGTCGGCAGGCTCCTGCAGCAGCTCGCGCGGGTCGCACCAGAGCTCCTCGTAGGCCACGCCCAGGCCGATCAACGCCGTGCCCAGCAATACCCCCAGCACGGCGGGGCGGATTTTCCTGTTATGCATATTGGTGCGCCCCTTTTCTTATTGTGCCGGCGCCGTTGCCGGCGGTGCGTCGTCGGTAACCCGCAGAATCCCCCACAGCCCCGAGGTATTGCCGTAGGCGGCGTAGTCTCGGAACAGATAGTCGCCCGGCACCGCGTTGGCGCCCCCGGCGCTGGGCAACATGAAGCTGAAGTGCGCGGCGGGCAGCACGCTCTCCTGGGCACCGATGTACATCGACATCGGGTTGTAGCCAAAGCGCACCGACCCGATCCCAGGCTGCTTCATCGGGTAGCCATCGAGGTCGTTTTTCTCGGCCTGGTAGGCATGCAGTGGCCACAGGTGCCCGTCAAGCTGGTAGGTGATGCCACGGCTGCCGCCACTGGGCATCACCACATGGTTGCGCACGGGCTGACCGGGTTTGGCATACAGCACCGGGGTTTGCGGGTCGCTGCCCACCAGGGCATTGCTGTAGGCCATGTGCGCGTTGGGTACATCCGCGAAGCCAAAGCCATCGGCACGGCCAAACGGAGCGTCCGGTGCCAGGCCGAAGCGCAACCACAGCGGCTCGGTCTTGTAGTTGATGGCCATGTTGCCGTTGTCTTTGGGGTCACCTGGCACACCGTTGCCTTCGGTGGCGATACCCTCCACCGGGCGGCCGTCGGCCCAACGCATGTTCAGCGCACGCTGCCAGACGGTGACGAAGTCGCGGTAGTCCGGCTGGCCACTGACCTTGACCGTGGCCTGGGCCCGGCTGGCCGCGTCCTCGGTGAAGGTCGCGGTCTGCGGCAGGATGCTCATGGCGCCCACCAGGCCTTTCTGCGGTTGCTTGATGACATCCGCCGGGGTGAGGTTGAGGGCGCCGAACTCGATTGCCGTGGTGCGGATGTTGTCCACCGTGCGGCCCAGTTGCAGCACCGGCTTGCCTTCGCGTTCCAGGTGCCCGGCATAGTACTGGTACACCCTGGTCGGGTAGGCACCACTGTTACCGCTGCGCGGCGGTACGGTCTGCTCCGGGTTGAGGCCGACGTTGACGCCATCGGACTTGGTGATGTCATAGGCCAGCAGCTGTGCGTGCAGGCCAACGTGGCTGGAGGGCCGGATCAGGTTGTTGTTGAAGGCGGTAGCGCCTTCGCTGTCATTGCGGTCGCGCTTGACCACGTTCTGCATCACCGCCGTGCTGGGCAGGTCCGGCATCACCAGCGGCAGGCGGTTCTCCAGGGTGATGCTGATGCAGTCGCCGGCATTGGCGCGCAGCACCAGAGGCTCGACCGGCACCCCGGCCTTGAGCTTGCCGGTGTTGGTGTCCAGGTCGGCCTTGCGCACATACAGCACGGCGGTCGGGTCGTGCAGTGGCGCGCTGTGCCCGCCCACGGTGAAGGTGGTGCCATCCTCCTCGTCGGTCACCGTCACCTGCGGGATGCTGGTGGTACGGCTGTTGAACACCAGGGTGCCGCCATTGGCCTTCAGCGGGCCGCCGACGTGCTGGCCGATACCGGCCGGGTCGTTGATGCTGACACCGTTGCGGTTTTCGAGGATGTCGTTGGCCAGCGCGGCGACGATTTCGTAGTTGCGCTTGACCGTTGGCCGGCTGCCGACGCCGCTGGGGTTGGCCGTGGTTCTCGGGCAGATGCCATCGAAGTTGATGGTGTTGCGCATGGCCACCGGCTGCGGGTTGTTCGGCAGCGCGAACAGGTCGGCACGTTGCGCGGTGTAGTTGCGCATGACGCCCCAGATGCCGTTCCAGTAGCCTTCCAGCGCTGCGTCCAGCGAATACAGGTAGTCGCCATTGGTGGCTGCGGAGCTGGAGATCATCGACACCGGCGCCAGGAAGCCCAGCTGCTCGGATATGCCGATCATCTGCGAGGCCTTCCACCCCGAGTTGGAGCTGCTGCCGTAGCCGGTGCCGTTCTGCAGCCATTTGACGCCGTGCATCGTGACGTTGTGCTCCTCCTCATAGCCGCCAGCGTGCATGCGCAAGCGCACGTTGTCGCCAGAGTAGGTGCGCAGCATCGGGGTGAACGGGTCGCCTGGCTCGCTGCCTGCCGTGTTGATGTGCGGCGGGAACAAGGTGGTGCCACCCGTAGGGCCGACCGCAGAGTTGATCGCCGAGGGGGCCAGGTTCATGGCTGGGATGGCACGGTCGGTACGGCTCTGCAGGGCATAGCCCAGGTCGCCCCCGAGGCCGTCGGCCTGCATGCCGCGTTTGCCGTCCGGCGCTACCTTGTTCGGGTCGAACACGCGCAAGGCCAACGGCTCGTTGCGGTAGTTGACGACGAACATGCCCGGGTCATCCACCGAGATCGCCTGTGGGCATGGCCGGGTCGGGCAACCAGGGTTGAGGCCACCGCGCGATTCGACGATCGACTCCAGCAGGTTCGAAGCCTTCTGCCGCACGGGCGGGTTGATGGCGTAGCGGAAGCTGTCGGCCGTGGCTGGGTAGGCCTGGGCGTTGGGCACACCATCGGGGCCGGCGCCCACATACACGCCCGCTTCATAGGCATGCTGGAAGTCGCTGTACTCAAGGAAGAACTCGCGATAGCTGTCGTTCTTGCCATCACCGTCGTTGTCGCCGGTACTGATCACCGCCTGCCACGAGGTCGGGCCACCGTCCTGGCGCAGTGCGGGGTTGTACAGCTGCTCGCCGGTTTCGGCGTGGTGCCAGGTGGAGCCGGCAGGCTCGGCCAGCACAGTGGCATACAGGCCCAACTGCTGGTGGGTCGATGGGCCGAAGTGGTCATGGGTGAAGATGGTGCCCAGGCCGCGGTCGACGTTGTGCACGTTGATCAGCGGGTCGGCGAACCAGCGCTGCATGGCTGTGCGCGCCCCCACCCAGTCGGCCCGGCCAAAGCGGCCGAAGTACGGGTGCAGCTTGGCCGTCGGGCAGGCGGCAGTGCCGTCGCGGCTGTCGCCCTGTGAACAGCCATTGAACGCACGGATGGCGTTCACGCGTTCCACCACGCTGCCGGGCGAGAGCACACCGTCCTCGTAGTTCCAGCCGTTGGCCGAACCGTCGGCTGCGGTCAGGTCCCACTTGGGCAGGTGGATGTGCTGGCCGATCACATCGGTCGGTGTACGCACCTGGTAGTCGTCCATTTCATAGAACGCCGGGATCAGGTTGGTCTGCTGGTACATGGTGCAGTCGAAGGTGTTCATGCGCATCACCAGCGGCTCTGGCGGGCGCTGCTTGGTGATCACCGGCCAGGCGTCTTCCCACAGCGCAAGGATGCGCGCCTGCGGGAAGTGATAGCCGACCTTGTTGTACACCGCGTCGAACTGGATGTTGGCCGCCTTGTAGATGCGAGGGCGGTCGGCGGTGAAGGTGGAGGCGCCACGGAAGTTGATGCCGCCCAGGCTCTCGCCGCTGAAGTATTCGCCCGTGGACGAGGCCTGGGTAAGGCGTTTGCCGCGGTCATCCATGCAGGGTTCGAAGAAGGGGGCACCGGCGGTTGGCAGTGCACCATTGGTGCGAAATGCCTTGGCCACCGGTTGGCTGCCAGGGATCAGGGCAAAGCTTGGGTGCTCGGCCTTGGCGTGGAACTGCATGGCGGCCTGCTCGACGTCGGTGCCCTCCTCGGGCAGGTAGATCGGCTTGGCCTTTTCTACCACCTTGGAGAAATCCAGCTTGGTGGTGGTGGTCACGGCTTCACCCCCAGCGGACATACCATCGAGCGCATGACGGCCCAGGCCGCCGTCCCAACCGTCGACCTGGTTGCCATCGAGGTTGGCCCACAGTGCTGCGCCGCTGTCCTTGAGCTGGCGCGCCATGGCCGGGTCGAGCATGTCCAGCGGCGGGGTCGGCGGACGCTGGCCGACACTGCTTTCCATGCCGCCGATCCAGAAGGGGTAACCTGGGTTTTTCAGGGTGCCGTCAGCGTTGCGGTTGGTTTCGCTGCGGTCGACCAGTGCCAGCGAGCCTACAGCCTTGGCTGCGCCTGGCGCGTCGCTGTGATCGTCATCGCCATGCTCTTCGTCTTCGTGATCATCGTCATCTTCGGCGATCAGTTCTTGAGCCAGTTTCGGCACGACCACGACCTTGCCCGGCATCGGCGCCATGGCTTTGCCTGGCAGCGGCACGATTGCCGGGATCGGCGTACCTGCAATGATTTCGCCGTCCGGCAGCGCACGTGCGCCGGCCGCCGGCTTGCCGCTGCGCAAGGCGAACGGCGTGTCATGGAAGCCGCCCTCCCCCTGCCCGCTGACTTCCAGGCGGGTACCCTCCTCGAACACATCGTGCACCCGCCACATGGCCCACATGCCTTGGGCGAAGTGCGGATAGAAGTGGCAATGGTAAATGGCATCACCCGCCACACGGTTACGGTTGCCCGAGCCGCCGTTGGCGATCTCGTAGGTGTACCCCACACCTGGGCCTATGCCCTGGGCGTCGATGTAGTCGGAGTTGTCGTCATTGGGGTTGAACAGCCACTGGTGGCCGTGCAGGTGGAAAATGTGTTGCTCATGGCCGTTGTGGGTGTTGCGGAACTTGGTGAAGTCGCCAATGTAGCTGTGGTGCACGTTGGCAGGCTCCGACGGGTACAGGGCCATGCTGGCCTTGACGCCAATGGCGTTTGCCGGTGGGGTTTCGCCTGGGCGAATGTGTTCCAGGCCGATGTTGGCCGGCACATCCACCAGGGTGCCGATATCACCCACGGTGTGCGCGCTGAGGAAGAACTCTTCATAGGCGCAGGACAGGCAATCATGCATCGGCCCGACCCCCAGGCGGTTTGCCACGACTTCCGCGCCCATGCCCCCCGAGCCGTAGTTGATCATGAACGCGTCGCGCGCAGGCTCCAGCACATGCCCCATCACCGGGTCGGCCCAGTAGCCGGGGAAGGCCTGGGTGGCCGCCACTTCATCAGCGAACTGGGAGGCGAAATCGCGGAACGCTTCCAAGCGGTTGGGCAAGGCCGGGTTGCGCTTGTTGATGCTTTCCAGTGGGTAGGTGGAACGCGGGAAGCTGCCGTCCGGGTTGGGCCCCATGACAATGGCGTCGGTTTCACTGCTGAGGATTTCGTTGCCGTCGACCATCGCGATGATCGGCTTGCCGGCCTTGCCTTCGGCTATCCACGGCTCAACCTGTGGGTAGCGGGCCTCGTAGTCGACCACGGGCTGGCCGGTGGCGGCACGGCCGGTACTGGCCAGGCGCATTTCCTCTTCGGTCAGGGTGTTTCGATAGGTGCGCCCACCTTTGGGCACCACCACCACCTGGCCGAACAGGCCATTGGCGACGTTGCCGGCGTTACCTTGGCCGCCGAACGTGGCACCCTGGCTGGTGGCGGCGAAGGCACCTTCGCGCTCGGCGTAGAGGGTGTAGCTGCGGGTAGCGCCCGGGGCGATCAGGAAGTTGCCATTGCGGCCGGTGTTGGCGGCAATGTCGCCGATGCTGTTGACGGCCTGAAGGCCGTTGACCTGAAAGCCGACGTGGCGATCAGTGACCTGCTCGTCGGCGACGAAGTGCTCGCCCCCGTCATTCTCCACTTCTGCAGCTTCTTCGGCTTCTTCGGCTTCATCGCCTTCTTCGGCTTCTTCTCCCTCTACACCTTCGAACTCGTTCTCATCATGGTCGATACCGTGTTTGTTGGGATTGGCCTGATAAGCCAACAGGTTGGTCAGGTTGACCGTCAGGCAATCACCGACGGCAACCCGCAGCACGATGGGACGTGGGCGTTTGTCCGGGCGCAGGGTCACCTTGCCCAGCACTGCGGCGCCC
Organism: Pseudomonas sp. BNK-15; assembly: GCF_047456105.1. Classification (NCBI taxonomy): domain Bacteria; kingdom Pseudomonadati; phylum Pseudomonadota; class Gammaproteobacteria; order Pseudomonadales; family Pseudomonadaceae; genus Pseudomonas; species Pseudomonas sp. BNK-15. The sequence goes on along the minus strand of NZ_CP179898.1, from coordinate 4,579,325 downwards.
CCCTTGCTCAAGGGTACCAAGTGCTCGTCCACCACATCCTGACGCAGGGCGAACATCATGCCGTTGGCGTTTTGCGCGCCAAGGCGGTTGAACATCAGGGGCTGGTCCAGGGCGATCACGTTGGCCACCAAGGTGCGCTGGCATTGCACAGCCGCCTCGCTGGTCGCTGTCCAGCCCAGCAGGGCCAGTACAAGTGATGTGAGGACGGGGCCTTTGTTGGGGGTCGACATGCTGCACCTCCGGGACACAGGAACTGTGCAAGAGGGTCAGCAAGGTGTATGCCAGAAGCAAATATCCTTTTTATTCAATGGCTTGGACGATCAATCGAACCGGATTGGGGTGGATTCCCCGCTGCGCCCCCCACATCAGGGGATGGTATTCGTTGTCATTGCGGGGGGTGTGGGTCACCAGAAAATGGGGTACTCATGGTTTGCCGCAGGGGTGGGTAAACGACCTGTAAACAGGCCCCATAAAAAGTTGAACGTCCGCACTCAGTTGCTTTCCACATGCTGATCGACGTCAACTTCCAGGAGCCCCGCAACGATGAAGATGCCCGGCCGTGCCCCCAACGCCAACGTGCAACTGGACTATGTGCGCGACACGCTGTTCGGCCCGATTGCCATGAGCGTTGAATGCCAGTGCCAACTCGCTGCACTGAACGTGCAGGGGCGCCCTGCCCTGCGCCTGCACATCTGCCCGCCGCTTCCGGACAAAGTCGAGCGGGCGCACAGCGTGGCCTTCGTGTGGGATGGCCGCAGTTACCATGGTGTGGTCCGTGACCAAGGCAAGTGTGGTGATGGCGGGCTGAACCTGCTGCTGGAGCTGCAATGAGCCGATCAACGACGGCGAGGTGGGCTGACGGCAGAATATGGCGCCCGGCCAGCTTCGGCTGACCGGTGCCCCTGGGTGGTCAGGCGATCGCCTTCAGCGACGCTGGCTGGCTGTCACGCAGCGCATGCAACTGGTCAACCAGTTTCACCACGTCACGGCAACTGTTCAGGTTCTGCAATGGAACGCCTGTAAGCGTCACACCCTGCTCCATGTTTGGCCCCTGACCCAAGCGAATGGTCAGGCTTGTGCCATCCAGGCAACTCACTTCACAAAGATCAGGCAGGCAGGCCTGTTCGATCAGTTGGCGCATTTCCAGCATCGAAACACCTATCAACGACATGTTAAGACCCTCTCTTGAGTGGATGGCCTGTTTATCGGAGTACGCCTTTGGCAGGCAGGGTGCCAATTGATAATACCCATGCCCGGGCGGCCGTCCATGCGCCGGGGCAATTGATGATGCGCAAGATCAACTAGCACCTTAGTGGAAGAACCGGCAAGCCCTCTTACCGTTCGATCCAATCGAGGCACTTCACGACAGGCGGTCAGCGCTGGCGACCGCGGGGCGGGTAGCGCATAAACAGTGCCAATGACGTCGAGCGCCCCCGCCCATGTGATCGTTGCTCAGCCTTTGAGGTGCTCCAGTACCTGTTGCGCCGCCGCGGCCGGATCCTCCTGCATGAAGCAGTGACCTCCGGCGACCTGACGAGCCTGGACCCTGGGGTTGATCGCGGCCAGCCGCTGCACCGAATGTGGCACGAAAGGATAGGTCTGTTCGCCATACAACACACAGGTCGGAACCTGGATGGCGGCGAGATGCGCCCACATGCGCGCAGGGAAGGAGCTGAAAATTTCCACTTCACGGCTGGGCCGGCACTTGAGCACCACGCCCTCACCGCAATCGCCGATTGCGTGTTCGATGTAGGCCTGCAGCGCTGCATCGCTCCAGCCCTTGAAGATGCCCCGCCCCTGCAGCGAAGCCGTTGCCGCTTCGCGGTCGGGCCAATGGCTGCGGCGGTTGGCGGCCTTGCGCGCCAGGGCATGCCGGCGGTGCAGGCCCACCAGCGCAGCAGCCCCCATGACCCCGATCATGCGCCGGCTGAACAATACCGGGTCAAGCAATACGGCGCGCTCGAACAACCCAGGCCTGCTGGCCAGGATCAGCCCGGTGAGCACGCCACCAAAACTGTGCCCCAGTGCATAGCGAGGTACGTCGCCATACTCGCCACGGCCCGCTTCGAACGCCTCCACTGCCAACTCAGCCGTGCGGTTCCAGCCCCGGAACACCCCGCCATGGTCACTGTCGCCGTGCCCCTGAACATCACTGAGCCACAGGTCGAACTGCTCGCCGAGGCGCGCCAGCATCGGCTGGTAGGCCAGGCAGCAAAAGCCATTGCCGTGCAAAAAATGCAGCAGCGGCTTGCCGCTGGCCGGCGAGCGCCAGCCGCGCAGGGTGAAACCTTCGGAGCATTGGTGAGACCAGGGGATCAACTGCATGGGTTTGCCGTACTCGACGCGTTACGAAAACGCCGATTCTACAAACAGCAGCGGGTAAAGCGATATCACCAGCAGCAAGGCCATCAGGACATTGAACAGCATCAGCCAGCGCGGTTTCTGCAGCAGGTTGCGCAGCGCACTGCCAAACATCACCCACACGCCGACGCTGGGCAGGTTGACCAGGGCGAACACGGCCGCGATGACGATCACGTTCAGCACATAGCCCTGGGCCGGTGTGTAGGTGGTGATCGCCCCTACCGCCATCACCCACGCTTTGGGGTTGACCCACTGGAACGCTGCTGCCCCCCAGAAGCCCAGCGGCTTGCGGGCATTGGACGAATCGGCGCTCAACGGGCCGGAGGTGGCGATCTTCCAGGCCAGGTAGAGCAAATAGGCAGCGCCCACGTAACGCAGCACGGTGTACAACGCAGGCCAGGCCTTGAACACCTCGCCAAGGCCCAGGCCAACGGCCAGGACCAGGACCATGAAACCGATGCTGATGCCCAGGGCGTGAGGGATGGAGCGACGCACGCCAAAGTTCACCCCTGATGCCAACAGCATGGTGTTGTTGGGGCCTGGGGTTATCGAGGAAACGAAGGCAAACAGCATAAAGGCCATCAGCAGGTCGAAAGAGGCGAGCATGGCAGGCATTCCAGAATCGTTATTAGTGCTGTCACACTACGGCAGTCGCCTTCCGCACAACCGGTACAGTTACATTAAATTACGCAGATACACATGACTGTATCGATACGACGCACTGCTTTCCAAGGAAGCCCAGCATGAGCCTTATCATTCGCCCCGCAGTACGCGCTGACGCCGCACAGATCCTTGCATTCATCACCGAACTGGCCGAGTACGAGCGTGCGCGCCATGAAGTGATCGCCACCCTTGCCGATATCGAGCACAGCCTGTTCGATGAAGGCAGTACGGTCCACAGCCTGATCTGCGAACGCGATGGCCAGGCAGTGGGGTTTGCCGTGTATTTCTACAGCTATTCGACGTGGCTGGGGCGCAACGGTATTTACCTGGAAGACCTGTACATCACGCCTGAGCAGCGCGGTGGCGGCGCGGGCCGCGACCTGCTGCGGCATATTGCCCGCGAAGCCGTAGAGAACCGCTGCGGGCGGTTGGAATGGAGTGTGCTGGACTGGAATGAACCGGCGATCGGGTTCTACAAATCGCTGGGGGCCGAGCCGCAGGATGAGTGGGTGCGGTACCGGCTGGATGGGGACAGGCTGCTGCAGTTTGCCCGCGGTTGATCGGTAACCTGTGTGGGCTTGCCGCGATGCAGACGCTGCGGTGCAGGGCACCGGCTTTGCCGGTGATCGCCGGCAAGCCGGCTCCTACAGGTACCCCGCTGCTCTCAAGCTCAGCGCTAACCCAGTGGGAGCCGGCCGTCACGCGCCGCTGCGCACACGATGCATCACCACCCCCACCAGCACCACATTGACCAGCGCCAACAGGCACAAGGTCACCAGCACCCCCATCGCGCCAAAGTGCTCGAACAGGTAGCCCCCCACCACCGGCGTCAACGCTTGGCCGATCAGCGACGGCCGCGACATGCGCCCCATCAACAGCACGTATTGCGCGGGCGGCATCATCGCCAAGGGCAACAGCCCGCGCACGATCGCCCGCAAGCCATTACCACAACCGAACACCAGCAGGCCCACGGCCGTGGCCGCCGGCACCAGTGTCACCAGCAGCAGACCGACCAGCACCAGGCTGACCCAAGCCAAGGCCGTCCAGATCGGATGGCGCTGGCCGGCCAGAATCTGCAACACCCTGGAGGCCACCTGGCTGGGACCGAGCATCGCCGCCAGGCCAATTGCCACCGGCAGCGAGTGCCCAAGGCCCTGGAGCACGGCTACCAGTTGCACGGCAATTGCCGTCATGATGATCGCGCCAATAGCGAACATGCTGGTCAACAGCAGGTAAAGCTGGCGGTCGACCCCGGTCGCGGTGCCTTGATCCTGTGCCTTGCGTACCTCAACCCGCCCTCCGGCCGGCAACACGCGCCAATACAGAGGCGCCACCACCAACAGCAACACGAGCGCATAGCAGCCGCAAGTGGTGCGCCAGCCCAGGTGTTCGATGGCCAAGGCCACGGTCGGCCAAGACAGGGTCGAGGCGAAACCGGCGATCAGGGTGATACCCGTAATGGCTTTGCCCGCACCCTCGCCATACAACCCGCCAAGGGTGGCGAACAGTGCCTCGTACAGCCCCATCGCCATGCCGACCCCGATCACCACCCAAGCCAGCAAAAACAGCCCCAGGCCCTGGCTGGCTGCCATGATCAGCAAGCCCACCGCAACCACGGCGCCACTGGCTGCCATCTGCGGACGGCCACCGTAGCGTGCAACAAGGCGGCTGGACAGCGGGGCAAACAGCGCCGAGACCATCAAACTCAGCGATAGCGCACCGTACACCCACTGGCTGGGCCAGCCAGTGTCGCGGCTGATCGGCTCGGCCATCACCGCCATGAGGAAGAACGAACCGCCCCAGACCAGGATTTGCAGTATGCCCAGGCAGACGATGCCGAGGGGCCCGGGGAGTTGAGGGGAGCTGTTCACTATCGGGCCTTGGGTCACATGCGCGGGAGGATCAAAGCTGGCACCCTACCATGCCCGCCATCGATGAAATATCCCGACATATCATTGGGCGTGATAATAACCTTCGCTGCGTTCGATTCGTGCGTCACGCGCAAGGCACTCACACTCCGCCCACTACTAATACTTTGGCGGAGTTCTCCATGGACCACTCACTCAAACCCTTGCGCTTCCCCCTCGCTGCCCTGGCAGTGGTGGTGCTCAGCGCTTGTGGCCGCACCCCAGATGCCGTGCAGGCTCCCGCCGCGCCCAAGGTCACCGTCGCCAAGGTGATCGAGCAGCCGATCAACGAATGGGACGAATTCACTGGCCGCCTCGAGGCCCCGGAAACCGTCGAAGTGCGCCCGCGCGTGTCCGGCCAGATCGACCTGGTGGGCTTCACCGAAGGCGCCCAGGTCAAGAAAGGCGACCTGCTGTTCCAGATCGATCCACGCCCGTTCCAGGCTGAAGTGCGCCGCCTCGAAGCCCAGTTGCAACAGGCCAAGGCCACCGCCATCCGCAGCGCCAATGAAGCTCGCCGTGGCGAGCGTCTGCGTGACAGCAACGCCATCTCCGCCGAGCTTGCCGAGTCGCGCAGCAGCGCTGCCGCCGAGGCCCGCGCCGGGGTCGATGCGATCCAGGCCGAGCTTGACCTGGCCCGCCTGAACCTCAGCTTCACCCGCGTCACCGCGCCGATCAGCGGCCGTGTCAGCCGCGCCCAGTACACCGCCGGCAACATCGTCACTGCCGATGTCACGCCACTGACCAGCGTGGTCTCCACCGACAAGGTCTATGCCTACTTCGATACCGACGAGCGCGTGTACCTCAAGTACACCCAGCTGGCGCGTGAAGGCCAGCGCGGCCAGGCCACCCCGGTCTACCTGGGCCTGACCAACGAAACCGGCAACCCGCATCTGGGCCACATGAACTTCGTCGACAACCAGGTCAACCCGCGCACCGGCACCATCCGTGGCCGCGCCGTGTTCGACAACCGCGACGGCCAGTTCACCCCTGGCCTGTATGCCCGCCTGAAACTGGTGGGCAGCGCCCAGTACGACGCGGTACTGATCAACGATGAAGCCGTGGGCACTGACCTTGGCAAGAAGTTCGTACTGGTCATGGACAAGGACAACAAGGCGACCTACCGCACCGTGGAACTGGGGCCCAAGCTCGAAGGCCTGCGCATCGTACGCAGCGGCCTGGGCAAGGATGACCGCATCGTGGTCAAGGGCCTGCAGCGGGTACGCCCTGGCTCGCCAGTCACCCCGCAAGAAACGCCCATGGCCAGCGAGCAGACCCTCGCCGCCCTCGCCCAGCAGCGCCAGGCTCTGGAAGCCAGCAACCCGGCGCCGAAGGTTGCCGGCACCCATGCAAAAGTCGCCGGCGCCCAAGCGCCGCGCGGTTAAGGGACAACACCGATGAACTTTTCGAAATTCTTCATTACCCGGCCGATCTTCGCCGCGGTGCTGTCGCTGGTGCTGCTGATCGCGGGTTCCATCTCGCTGTTCCAGTTGCCGATCAGTGAATACCCGGAAGTGGTGCCGCCTACCGTGGTGGTGCGCGCCAACTTCCCGGGTGCCAACCCCAAGGTGATCGGCGAAACCGTCGCCGCACCGCTGGAGCAGGCCATCACCGGTGTCGAGAACATGTTGTACATGTCCTCGCAATCCACTGCCGATGGCAAGCTCACCCTGACCATCACCTTCGCCCTGGGCACCGACCTGGACAACGCGCAGGTGCAGGTACAGAACCGTGTCACGCGCACCCAGCCCAAGCTGCCGGAAGAAGTGACCCGTATCGGTATCACCGTCGACAAGGCTTCGCCCGACCTGACCATGGTGGTGCACCTGACTTCGCCGGACAACCGCTACGACATGCTCTACCTGTCCAACTACGCCATCCTCAACATCAAGGATGAACTGGCGCGCCTGGGCGGCGTGGGCGATGTGCAACTGTTCGGCATGGGCGACTACTCGCTGCGGGTGTGGCTCGACCCGAACAAGACCGCTTCGCGCAACCTGACCGCCGGTGACGTGGTCGCGGCCATCCGCGAACAGAACCGCCAGGTTGCCGCGGGCCAGCTGGGTGCACCGCCCGCCCCCGGTTCGACCAGCTTCCAGCTGTCGATCAACACCCAGGGCCGGCTGGTGAACGAGGAAGAGTTCGAGAACATCATCATCCGCGCCGGTGCCGATGGCGAAATCACTCGCCTGAAGGACATCGCCCGGGTCGAGCTGGGCTCCAGCCAGTACGCCCTGCGCTCGCTGCTGAACAACCAGCCGGCGGTGGCCATTCCGATCTTCCAGCGCCCGGGCTCAAATGCCATCGAGATCTCCGACGAAGTACGGGCGAAGATGGCCGAGCTGAAGAAAGATTTCCCTGAAGGCATGGACTACAGCATCGTCTATGACCCGACCATCTTCGTGCGTGGCTCCATCGAAGCGGTGGTGCACACCCTGTTCGAAGCGCTGGTGCTGGTGGTGCTGGTGGTGATCCTGTTCCTGCAGACCTGGCGCGCCTCGATCATCCCGCTGCTGGCTGTACCGGTGTCGCTGATCGGGACCTTCGCGGTGATGCACCTGTTCGGCTTCTCGCTCAACGCCCTGTCGCTGTTCGGGCTGGTATTGGCCATCGGTATCGTGGTGGACGACGCCATCGTCGTGGTGGAAAACGTCGAACGCAACATCGGGCTGGGCCTCAAACCGCTGGAGGCCACGCAAAAGGCAATGGGCGAAGTGACCGGGCCGATCATCGCCACCGCCCTGGTGCTGTGCGCAGTGTTCGTGCCCGCCGCGTTCATCTCCGGGCTTACCGGGCAGTTCTACAAACAGTTCGCCCTGACCATCGCCATCTCGACGGTGATTTCGGCGTTCAACTCGCTGACCCTGTCGCCGGCCCTGGCCGCCGTGCTGCTCAAGGACCACCACGCACCTAAGGATCGCTTCTCGCGGCTGCTGGAAAAACTGCTGGGCAGCTGGCTGTTCGCCCCGTTCAACCGCTTCTTCGACCGCGCCAGCCACAGTTACGTCGGTGGCGTGCGCCGGGTCATCCGCTCCAGCGGCATCGCCCTGTTCGTCTATGCCGGTCTGATGGGCCTGACCTACCTGGGTTTCTCGTCCACCCCGACCGGTTTCGTGCCAGCGCAGGACAAGCAGTACCTGGTGGCGTTCGCCCAGTTGCCTGACGCCGCCAGCCTCGACCGCACCGAGGCGGTGATCAAGCGCATGAGCGAAATCGCCCTGAAGCAACCCGGCGTGGCCGACTCGGTAGCCTTCCCGGGCCTGTCGATCAACGGTTTCACCAACAGCCCCAACAGCGGCATCGTGTTCACCCCGCTCAAGCCGTTCGATGAGCGCAAGGACCCGAGCCAGTCGGCAGCGGCCATCGCTGCGGCGTTGAACGCCCAGTTCGCCGACATCCAGGATGCCTACATCGCGATCTTCCCCCCACCGCCAGTACAAGGCCTGGGCACCATCGGCGGCTTCCGCCTGCAGATCGAAGACCGTGGCAACCTGGGCTACGAAGCGCTGTACAAGGAAACCCAGAACATCATCGCCAAGAGCCACAACGTGCCGGAGCTGGCTGGCCTGTTCACCAGTTACCAGGTGAACGTGCCGCAGGTCGATGCGGCCATCGACCGGGAAAAGGCCAAGACCCACGGCGTGGCGATCACCGACATCTTCGACACCCTGCAGGTTTACCTGGGCTCGCTGTACACCAACGACTTCAACCGCTTCGGCCGCACCTACCAGGTCAACGTCCAGGCTGAGCAGCAGTTCCGCCTCGATGCCGAGCAGATCGGCCAGTTGAAGGTGCGCAACAACCTGGGCGAGATGATCCCGCTGGCGACCTTCCTGAAGGTCAGCGACACCTCCGGGCCTGATCGCGTGATGCACTACAACGGCTTCATCACTGCGGAAATCAACGGCGCGGCTGCCCCGGGCTACAGTTCCGGCCAGGCCGAAGCGGCCATCGAGAAACTGCTGAACGAGGAACTGCCCAACGGCATGACCTTCGAGTGGACCGACCTGACCTACCAGCAGATCCTCTCCGGCAACACCGCGCTGCTGGTGTTCCCGCTGTGCGTGCTGCTGGCCTTCCTGGTGCTGGCAGCCCAATACGAAAGCTGGAGCCTGCCGCTGGCGGTGATCCTGATCGTGCCGATGACCTTGCTGTCGGCGATTACCGGAGTGATCGTCTCCGGTGGCGACAACAACATCTTCACCCAGATCGGTTTGATCGTACTGGTGGGCCTGGCGTGCAAGAACGCCATCCTGATCGTCGAGTTCGCCAAGGACGAGCAAGCCAAGGGCCTCGACCCGCTGGCTGCGGTGCTGGAAGCCTGCCGCCTGCGCCTGCGGCCGATCCTGATGACCTCGATTGCGTTCATCATGGGCGTGGTGCCGCTAGTGTTCTCCTCCGGTGCCGGCTCGGAAATGCGCCATGCGATGGGCGTCGCGGTGTTCTCGGGGATGATCGGCGTGACCGTGTTCGGCCTGTTCCTGACACCGGTGTTCTTCTTCCTGATTCGCCGTTTCGTCGAACGTCGCCAGGCCCGCAAGGCCGAACGCGTTCAATCGCTGGAGAACCACGCATGAAGCTGCTCAAACCCCTGACCCCGAGCCTGCTGGCCCTGGCCCTGGCGGCCTGCGCGGTAGGCCCGGACTACAAAGCGCCGGACACTGAGCCTGCGCGTTTGGCCAGCGACGTGCAGGCCAAGGCCTTCGACCGTAGCCGCTTCGAAAGCGTGTGGTGGAAGCAGTTCGATGACCCGGTACTCAACCAGTTGGTGCAGGCTTCGCTGGACGGCAACCGCGACCTGCGCGTGGCCTTTGCACGGCTCAAGTCGGCGCGGGCGATCCGCGATGATGCCGCCAATGACCAGTTGCCGGTGGTCACCAGCCGCGCCAGCAGTGAGATCGGCAAGGGCCAGGTACCCGGCCAGACCGATCAACGGGTCAACAGCGAGCGTTACGACCTGGGCCTGGACATGGCCTGGGAGCTCGACCTGTTCGGCCGTATCCAGCGCCAGATCGAGGCCAGCGACGCTCAGGCAGCGGCCGCCCAGGCCGACCTGCAACAGCTGCAGGTCAGCCTGATCGCCGAACTGGTCGATGCCTATGGCCAACTGCGGGGTGCACAACTGCGCGAGAAGATCGCCGTGGCCAACCTCAAGACCCAGCAGGAGTCGCGCAGCATCACGGTGACCCTGCGCGACGCCGGGGTCGGCAACGAGCTCGATGTGGTGCGCGCCGACGCCCGCCTGGCCGGGGTCGAAGCCACCGTGCCACAACTGCAGGCCGAGCAGGCACGGGCTCGCCACCGGATTGCCACCCTGCTCGGCCAGCGCCCGGATGCCCTGAGCGTGGACCTCTCGCCCAAGGCCTTGCCGGCTATCGCCAAGGCCCTGCCGGTGGGCGATCCGGGGGAGCTGCTGCGCCGCCGCCCGGATATCCGTAGTGCCGAGCGCCAACTGGCCGCCGCCACCGCCAATGTGGGCGTGGCGACTGCCGACCTGTTCCCGCGGGTGAGCCTGAGCGGCTTTTTAGGCTTTACCGCCGCGCGCGGTTCGCAGATCGGTTCGTCGGCAGCCAACGCCTGGGGGCTGGGGCCAAGCATCACTTGGGCTGCGTTCGATCTGGGCAGCGTGCGGGCCCGACTGCGCGGTGCCAAAGCCGATGCCGAAGGGGCCTTGGCCAACTATGAGCAACAGGTACTGCTGGCCTTGGAAGAGTCGGCCAACGCCTTCAGCGACTATGACAAGACCCAGCAGCGGCTGCTGTCGCTGATGCGCCAGAGCGAGGCCAGCCGCAAGGCGGCTGACCTGGCTTCGGTGCGTTACCGCGAAGGTACGGTGGATTATCTGGTGCTGCTCGATGCCGAGCGTGAGCGGCTGAGCGCCGAAGATGCACAGGCGCAGGGCGAGGTTGACCTGTATCGCGGCATTGTCTCGATCTACAAGGCGCTGGGCGGCGGCTGGCAGCCGGACTCGGTGGCCAGCGTGCGCTGATTTCCCACTTTTTAAACGACTCCTTTGGTTGGCTCCTCCCCCAACCGTTTGCCCCGCTGGCCTTGGCTTGCGGGGCTTTTTTTGGTTTGTTTACAGGTCGCTGATGGTGCGGCCGGGCGCATGCCTTGATTGCTGTGCTGCCCTTGCAGCCCACGCCAATCTGCCCCAAGCTTCCACTTCCCCTGCCATGGCCCCCTCCGATGCCCACACGCCACCGCTACCTGATCGCTGCTTTACTGCTGATTCTGGTATCAGTCGGCATCGCCTACCTGCGCCGCGATACCCCGCCAGCACAACCGACACTACCCCCGCACAGCTACGCCAAAGCCCTGCGCCAGGCGCATGAAGGCCAACCGGGCGCTGCGCGGGTGCTCTACCAGCAACTGCAACGCAACGACCTGGCGCCGATCCGCCGCGCAGCCCTGTACGCAGAGCTGCCCAACTACCCCTCGCCACAAGCGCTGAAACTGGCCCGCATGGACCTGGAAAACGATGAGCCCTTGGTCCGTCGCGCGGCCATCGCCAGCATCCGCCGCCTGCTGCCCGCCGCACAACGCAGCCTGGTTCTTGGCCCCCTGCTCGATGATGACGAGCAAAGCGTACGCTTTGCCGCCGTCGATGCCTTGCTTGGCCTGGACCCCGACGCCATTGGTCTGTACTTCGGCCCACTGCAGGCGGCACTGGAGCAATACCAGCAAACGCTGGAAAAACAACCTGAGGATGCGGCGGCCCAGGTGCACCTGGCACGCCTGTATCTGCATGAGAATGACTACACCGAGGCCGCAGCCGCCCTGCACCGCAGCCTTGCATCAAATCCGGACAACCTCGACGCCCTGGCGACCCAGGTACGCTTGCTCGAACGTCAAGGCCATCACGACCAGTCCCGGCAGGTACTGGCCCAGGCACTGGCGCTGCGACCGGATTCGGCCTTCCTGCAACACGAACTGGGGCGCTGGCTGATCCGCCATGGCCAGCGCGAATTCGCCCTGCTCGCGTTGTCCCGCGCGGTCGAGCTGGAGCCGGACAATGCCGACTATCGCTATAACCTGGCAGTGACCCTGCACGACCTGGAACAGTCCGATGCAGCGCAAAAGCAGCTTGAAACCCTGCTCAGCCGGCAACCGGCCAACCGGCGGGCACGGGTGTTGCTGATTCGATACTGGAAAGAAACAGGTCAATTGCAGAACGTTCAGGTGCTGCTTGCCGAACTGGAGCGGCAAAACCCGGATGACCCATTTCTGCAGCAAGGACTTTAGATACGTTGAACCCTGGGGGTTTGCCTGCGGTCCAGTGGGTAACGGACCACTCACGGCTTGGCCAGGCATGGCAGCCCTTAAGGAGAATCACATTGGCCAGCTCGCTGTCGCTGGACGAACGTGCCTTGATTCTGGCACCCAGGCAACTTGCCACGCACACCTCGACGTTTCTGACGAGCGCTGGCATCGATTGCGTGTGTTCGCGCGACATCACCCATCTGCGGGACGGGCTGGACAGAGGCGCAGGCTTGCTGGTCGTCGACGAACACACGCTCAACAGCAGCCAAAATGAACTGCTGCAGGCTTTTATCGACCAGCAACCGCCCTGGTCGGACCTCCCCATCGTGCTGCTCACGCAAACCCCACAAGCCTCAGCCAGCCCCTGTACGCCCGCCGACCATCCACTGGGTAACCTGACACTGCTGGCTATTCCGTTCGAAGATGAACAGTTGCTTGAACTGATCAAGTTGGCGCTGCGTCAGCGTCGCCGGCAATACCTGGCTCGCGACCAGTTAGTCGATCTGCAGCAACGCCTGGATGGACACAGCGAGGCACAGCACAGCACCGAGCAGGCTATGCACCAGACCCGCAAGATGGACGCCATCGGGCAATTGGCCGGGGGGGTGGCTCACGATTTCAATAATCTGCTGACCAGTATCGGGGGGAGCTTCGAACTGATCGACAGGCGGTTGAAACAAGGCAGCACCAAGGGGCTGGAAGGCCTGCTCAGCAGGGGGCAGGAAGCCGTTTCGCGTGCAGCGCGCCTCACCCATCGGCTGTTGGCGTTTTCGTCCCGACAATCGCTGCACAGCCGTCGCATCGACTTACGGGCGCTGCTGCAGCCACAACGGCTGGAGGCCGTACTGCAGCATGGCGTATTACTGCAACTGCAAATACCTGAACACACCTGGCCAGTGGCCGGCGACGACACACAATTGCAAGAAGCCGTGGACAACCTGCTGCTCAATGCCTGCGAAGCCATGCCCAACGGTGGCAAGGTGCGTGTAGAAGCCAGCAATCGAGAGGTAGCAGCGACGCAGTTCGCCGATGGCAGCCTGGCGGTGGGCGACTATACGTGCCTGAGCGTCACTGACGAAGGCCAAGGCATGTCGCAGAGCACGCTCGAACATGCCTTCGAGCCGTTCTTCAGCACCAAGCCGGTGGGCCAAGGTATCGGCCTGGGCCTTTCGATGGTCTACGGCTTCAGCAAACAGTCCCAGGGGCATGTGGTACTGCATAGCCAGATAGGCCAAGGTACCCGCGTGGACCTTTACCTGCCGCGCCACCTGGAGCAGGAGCAAACCCAGGTGCAAGCAGCCCCACCACGTTCACAGGGTGGCGGCCGCACGGTACTGGTGGTCGAGGATGATCCGGATGTGCGCCAGTTGTTGTGCCAGACCCTGCAGGAGCAGGGTTTCCCGTGTTGCAGTGCCTGCAATGCCAGTGAGGCCCTGCAGGTATTGCGCTCATCCAAGGCAATCGACCTGCTGGTCAGTGACGTTGGCCTGCCGGGGATGAACGGGCGGCAACTGGCAGAGATCGCCCGTACCTTGCACCCTCACCTGCCCATATTGTTCATCACTGGCTACACCGAAACGGCAATGGCCCGGGAGGGTTTTCTCGGCGCCGGCATGCAACTGATGTGCAAACCATTCGAACTGGCGCAATTTCATGCCCGAGTAATGCAGATTCTCGGTGAGACCTGACGGGCTCAGTCGTCCAGCAACAGCAGTGCCTGGTTGGCCAAGGTCGACAATTCAAAGGGTTTGATCAGCAGCGCCGTGCCTGGCACTTGCAACAGGCCAGGTTCCAGCGGTTGATCGGTATAGCCGGTGATGAACAGCATCTTCTGGCAAGGGTTGACCGTACGCATGACCTTGGCCAATTGCTGCCCACTGAAGCCTTCAGGTAGCCCGATGTCGGTGATGACCAGATCGTACGGGCCATCGTGACGAAAGCGCTCCATCGCGGTATTGGCGTCGGCCACATCACTCACCGTAAAACCTCGCTCGCGCAGATACTCGCCCATGACCGTGCGCAGGTTATGCTCGTCGTCGATCAACAACACACGCCGCCCACTGGCCAGGGAAACCTGGGGCATCGCCGCAGCAGGCGTTTGCGGTATCGCTTCCAGGCATCGGGGGAAGAGCATGCAGACCTTTGTGCCTTGGCCCGGTGACGACTCGATCCATACGTAACCGCCAGATTGGCCGACGAAGCCATGCACCATCGCCAGCCCCATCCCTGAGCCGCGCCCAGTGGGCTTGGTGGTAAAAAATGGCTCGAAGGCCTTGGCCACATCCTTGGCCGGCATGCCATGGCCATCGTCCATGATCTGCAAGCCAAGATAGTCACCTGGCGCCAGACCGCCCTCTTCAGGGAAGGCCGAGGCCAGCCTGGTGTTGATCGTGCGAATCGCAACGTTGCCGCGGCCCAGGCAGGCTTCTCGCGCATTGGCGCACAGGTTGATCAGGCTGCTTTCCAATTGGCCGACATCCAGACACACGGTCCATGGGTCGACATCCAGTTCCCAGGACAAACTCATTTCAGTGCCAACTGCATGGCGCAACATCGGTTCCATGGCAGCCAGGTGGCGGTTCATGTCCAGCGGTGCCGGGGCCAAAGGCTGATGGCGGGAGAAAACCAACAGGCGGTGGGTCAGGTTCATGGCCCGCTGCACCGAGTCGCGCGCCAACGCCACGTAACTGTCAATACGCTCCATGCGCCCCTGGCTCAAACGCCGCTGCAACAATTCAAGGCTGCCGCCAATACCCGACAACAGGTTGTTCATCTCATGGGCCATGCCCCCGGCCAGGTGACCGACCACCTCCAGCCTCTGGGTGTTGCGCAGCAGGACCTGAGACTGACGCATGGCCGCTTCACGGTCGCCTGTAATGTCTCGCCCAACGGCAGTCAGCACCGAGCCGTCGAAGCTGCCACTCCAGTGGAACCAGCGGTAATGCCCGTCGACATGGCGCACACGTGTTTCGAGCTCTGCAGGCCCTCTGTCGTTGACGAAATCGATTGCAGCCGCTTCAACTTCTTCCCTGTCGGCCGGATGAACCAGTTCCAGGATCGACATGCCCCGCACCTCAACCTCGCTCCACCCCAGGGCGCGATGCCAGGCCGGGTTGGCTGCCAGCATCTTCAGGTCCAGGCTCACGGTGATCATGGCATCGCGCGACAGGCGCCACATGTAGTCGCGGTCAGCCATGTATCGCGCTATCTGACGCTCGAATGTCTGCGCCTGCTCGCGCCACTTGCCATGTGCAGCCACACCGGCGGAGCTCTGGATCACGGTGTGAAGCATACCTACAACTTCATGGTGCTCGTCACGAATTGGCGCATAACTGAAGACGTACCACGCCTGCCCCCCCGTCTTTGCGCACTTGATCTCATAAGGCTGATCATCGACAAAACTGGTACCACCCTGCAGTGCCTTGAACACCCATGGACCGATATCGTCCCAAACGTCGCTCCACAACGAATCGAAGCGCCTGCCCAGTGCCTGATCCAGGCCACCCAGCAGCGCCACATAGGAATCGTTGTGAACAACGGTCATATTGGGCCCCCAGACCACTGCGCTGGGGAATGAGGAAAGGAGCATCATATCGATCGCAATGCGCAACGAAGGCTCCCAGTGCGGCAAAGGCCCAAGGTCCGTATGCCGCCAGTCGAACTGCACGATCCTCTCCCTCATGCCACCAGCCGACTCTTTTGTAGGGGTCAGTAACACGCCGTTCGGCGAGGGATCGTAAGGTGTGCTGTTAGCGACCAAGGTGATGGTTCCACTGTTGCTCAAGACTGACGAAGTGATCCTGCATCATCGGCTCCCCGGTTAACTGCTGCAATAGGCCTTTGGCACCACGCCTGCACTCTGGCACCCAAGAGCGGGCAGTGCAAACAACATCGGCCAGCGCAGGAAGCAGCACAAGGCCACTCCCCATACGCTTGCCCGCAAACGCCAGCTATGCTCTATAGGCTTTGCGTGCCATGAGCTGACTTCCCGTTTGATTACAGGCAGGAGTTTAGTAATGAGCAAGAAAATTCTGGTGGTGCTGACCAATACCGCCAAATATCCGACCCTGAGCAGGGCAACCGGTTTATGGCTGGGTGAAGCCGTGCATTTTGTCGATGTGGTTCAGCAGGCAGGTTTTACGGTCGACTACGTCAGCCCCGGCGGCGGCTACGTGCCAATCGATCCGCACAGCCTGCAGATGGCCCCCGAGTTGGATTGGAGCTATTACAACGACAAGGCCTTCATGAACCGGCTGGGCGCCTCGCTAAGCCCCGGCCAGGTCACAGCAGACGAATACTGTGCCATCTATTACACCGGTGGCCATGGCGTTATGTGGGACTTCCCTGACAACCCGCAATTGCAGGAGCTGGCGCGCAAGATATACGAAAAGAATGGCGTTGTGGCCGCTGTCTGCCACGGGGTGGCAGGCCTGCTGAACATCAAGCTCAGCGATAACAAGTTGCTGCTCAAGGACAGCCAGGTCACCGGTTTTTCCAATACTGAAGAAAAGCTTGCCGAACTCGAGGAGGTGGTGCCGTTTCTCACCGAGAACGAACTGGGAGCACGAGGGGGTATTTACAGCAAGCATGATGATCCCTGGAAGCCTTTTGTAGTCTGTGACGGCCGCCTGATCACGGGACAAAACCCCGCCTCTACGCGTTTACTGGCAGAGAAGGTAATTCAGACGCTCAATGGGTAATCCTTCTTACGTCTCGACAATGCAAATCCTCAGTCAGACACGGTTGCGGATTACAGTAGGGGCACCCCTGAATACATAGGCTCTTCGGTCAACTGTCCATCCCGGACAACTCGGATCAGGAGGGCTGCAGTCCCATGTCAAAATTCAGGGTTCTCGGTCGCAGCATGATGGCGCTGCTGCTGACACTGGCGATCAGTTTGATACCTGTTGCGTCAGGCTTGATGGTGATGGTCTATCAGCATGACAACAAGCTCAAAGAGACGGCTCGCGTATCGTTGAAGGAAGCCATCTTTTCCATTGATATGTCCCTTAACCGCTTGCACGACGCTGCTTTGGTGGCAATGCCGCTGGCTGGCAGCGCTTGCGAGACAGCCAAGGCGCACCTGTTGAAACAGGTTCAAGACGTCCGTTACCTGCGAGCGCTGGCATTGACCACCGATGCCCGTATCTACTGTGACACCCTGGTTCCTCCCCGTGCGAAAAACAGGTTTGCGACTGGCTCCGAGGCACCGGTACAACTGATCTTCGATTCTCCTGCAGCGCCCAATGCAGTGCTTGTCGCCTACCAGCTTCGCCGCGAAAATCTGGGTGTGATAGCGTCAACCTACGGCATGGAGCTGCGCAACGAACTGCGTGCATTTCAAACCGGGCTGGTGTTGCTGCTGGAGTTCCAAGATTTTTACATCTGGGCAGATGGCGACAGCCGAGACCCTGCCCGCCCCTCTCAATCCGAGTTCTTCATGAGCGGGAAATCGGACAAGTACGGCTACACCGTGAAGGTCGGCTATCCCGACGGCTTTGCCGCTGATGAAAGGCGCCAGATGCTGATGCAGATCCTGCCGTCACTTGCGTTGATCGGCATCATCACAGGTTCGATCTTCTACTGGGGGCTGTTCAGGCAATGGGGTAAGCGTGACTGTACCGCCGCCCGAAAAGCATGACGGCGGTACACTTCACTTATTGAACGTCGAGCACGCCTCGGCGAACCTGGTCGCGTTCGATCGACTCGAACAGCGCCTTGAAGTTGCCTTCGCCAAAGCCGTCATCGCCTTTGCGCTGGATGAACTCGAAGAATACCGGCCCGAGCAGGGTTTCAGAGAAAATCTGCAGCAGCAGGCGCTTGTCGCCTGCCTCGGAAGCGCCGTCCAGGAGAATGCCGCGAGCCTGCAATTGGTCGACCGGTTCACCGTGCCCTGGCAGGCGCTCTTCGAGCATTTCGTAATAGGTCTGCGGCGGCGCAGTCATGAAGCGCATGCCGTAGCCCTTGAGCGCATCCCAGGTCTTGAGCAGGTCATCGGTGAGGAAGGCCACATGCTGGATGCCCTCACCGTTGAACTGCATCAGGAATTCTTCGATCTGCCCCGCCCCTTTGGACGATTCTTCATTGAGCGGGATGCGGATCATGCCATCCGGAGCGGTCATGGCCTTGGAGGTCAGGCCGGTGTACTCGCCCTTGATGTCGAAGTAACGAATCTCTCGGAAGTTGAAGAGTTTTTCGTAGAAGCCGGCCCAGTAAGCCATACGGCCGCGATACACGTTGTGGGTCAGGTGATCGATGATCTTCAGGCCTGCGCCCGCCGGGTGGCGGTCGACGCCTTCGATGAAGTTGAAATCGATGTCGTAGATCGAGCTGCCTTCTTCGAAGCGGTCGATCAGGTACAGCGGAGCGCCGCCGATGCCCTTGATCGCCGGCAGGCGCAGTTCCATCGGGCCGGTTTCGATCTCGACTGGCTGGGCGCCCAACTCCAGGGCACGGGCATAGGCTTCATGAGCGTTGCGTACCCGGAACGCCATACCGCACACCGACGGACCATGCTCGGCTGCAAAGTAGGAGGCGATGCTTTTCGGCTCGTTATTGAGAATAAGGTTGATGCCACCTTGACGATAAAGGTGCACGTCCTTGGAGCGGTGTGTCGCCACCTTGGTGAAACCGAGCATCTGGAACACCGGCTCCAGAACGCCAGGGGTTGGCGAAGCCAGTTCAATGAATTCAAAGCCCATCAGGCCCATAGGATTGTCGAAGATATCAGCCATGTTCGTGTCCTCATCTGCAGCGAAAATTATTGAGTGCGTGGGATGTGGTACGAAAATGGCGGCGAGCAGGGGATGCCGCGCACGCTTCTGGCGAGGAAGTCACCAATGATCAGCTTGAACCCTTGGTTTGTCATATAGTCCCATTCTCGGTGGGGTTGATCCTTCAATGAAGAAAGACCTTATTGTTGTAATCGTAAACCGATTCTACAGTGCGTAAATTTCTTTGTCGCGCATTAGTTCTCCGCCCGCGCCGACAAACGGCTATCCTCAGTCATTTCATGTAAAGATTACGCCAACATGCCCCTGCGCAGTAAAAGTCCCGCCCGCTGGAGCTGGCGCACCCTTCTCCCCTGGGGCGTTGGCATCTTGCCTCTGGCGTTCGGCCTGATCGTGATGAACTGGCAAATCGAGCGCGAACTGCGCGCCAGCAGCCAGGCCACCACGCGGCAAGTGGTCGAACAGGTCGAGCATATTCTCGACAGCCTTTCCGGTGCCGCTCAGGCCTTGCTGCCGTTGGCTGGCAGCCCGTGCGGGCAAGTCGAACTGGCCTTGCGTGGGCAAGTGACGCGCAACGCCTTTGTGCGTTCGACCAACCTGTTCCGGCAAGACACGCTGTACTGCACCTCTCTGTTCGGCGAGTTCGACGAGCCGGTAGACGCCCGCGACTACACCGATGGCAAGCTGTGGCTGATGGACGGCAATTCGGTGACACCCGGGCACCCATTGCTGGTGTATCGGGCCAGTGACGGCGACCGAGGCGCCATCACCACCGTGGATGGCGACCATCTGCTGACCGCACTGCGCCTTATCGGCCCCAGCGAGGCGCTGCAATTGCGTGTCGGCACGGCGTGGATGGGCAAGGATGGCGTGGTGCATCAAGGCCTACCGCCCACCGCAGCCATTGGCGACGTGACACTCGGATCGACGCACTACCCTTTCAGCGTTCACGGCGGTTATGCCGCCGACAAGCGTGGCGAAGTGCTGCGCAGCCGCTACCCGGCACTGCTCAGCTTGCTGCTGTTGCTCGGCATGGCGGCAGGTTGCGCATGCCGCTGGCAGATCCGCCGCGCCAACTCACCACGCGCCGAACTGCGCCGTGCGCTGGAAGCTGACGAGTTCCTGCCGTACTTCCAGCCGGTGGTGCGCAAAGGCGATTATCGCTGGGCTGGCGCCGAAGTGCTGATGCGCTGGAACCACCCGCACGAGGGCCTGGTGCGCCCCGACCTGTTCATTCCCTATGCCGAACACAGTGGCCAGATCGTCGACATGACCCGTGCGTTGATGCAGCACACGGCGCACAGCCTGGCGCCTTACGCTGCGTTGCTGGAAGACGGCTTCCATATCGGCATCAACATTACGGCCGATCACTGCCGTGACCTCGCCCTGATCGACGACTGCCGCTCATTCCTCGAGCACTTCCCCCCCGGGCGCGTGGTGCTGACGCTGGAGCTGACTGAACGCAAACTGATCGAGGCCACCGGGGTAACCCTCGAACTGTTCGAAAAACTCCACGAAATGGGCGTGATGATCGCACTGGATGACTTCGGCACCGGCCAGTCCAGCCTCAGTTATCTGCGCCAGTTCAAGGTCGACTACCTGAAAATCGACCAGAGCTTCGTGGCAATGATCGGAGGTGATGCACTGTCGCAACACATCCTTGACAGCATCATCGAGCTGTCGGCGAAGCGAGGCCTGGGCATCGTCGCCGAAGGCGTGGAAAGCGAAGTGCAGCGCGACTATCTGGCCCGTTATGGCGTGGATTTTCAGCAAGGCTATCTGTTCGCCAGGCCAATGCCGGCCGCGCAATTTCTTCAGGCACTGGCCACGCGCCCCGGCGTGAGACAGTTGCCGCATGACGCGGCCCCTGAGATCATGCGCGGCTGATCCAGCCGCCCATCCCGCTATTCGAGGCATTCGTGTCAAAAGGCATTCTCTGTTCGGTCATGGCCTCCTGCCTGTTCGCCGTGATGTACTTCTATACCTCCCTGCTAACCCCGCTCGATGGCGAAGAGATCTTCGGCTGGCGCACGCTGCTGACGCTGCCCTGCCTGACGCTGTTCATGCTGGCCAGCAAAGACTGGAAACGGGTCGGTGACTTGCTGGCGCGCGTGCGCCAGACCCCAGTGCTGCTGCTGGGCATGGTCGGCACCTCTTGGCTGATGGGCGTGCAACTGTGGCTGTTCCTCTGGGCGCCCCTGCACGGGCGCAGCCTCGAGGTCTCTATGGGCTACTTCCTGCTGCCGCTGGCGATGGTGCTGACGGGCCGCCTGGTTTACGGCGAACGCCTGTCACGCCTGCAAAAAGTGGCAGTGGCCTGCGCTGCGCTGGGCGTGGCGCATGAGCTTTACCAGCACGGCAGCTTTGCCTGGGAAACCATGCTGGTGATGGTCGGCTACCCCGTCTACTTCGTGCTGCGCCGACGCTGCCGCACCGACCACCTGGGCGGTTTGTGGTGCGACATGTGCCTGTTGCTGCCCTGGGCCCTGTACTTCGTCATCCAGGGGCCGTTGTCCAGCGCTGACCTGCTCACGCACCCAGGCCTTTACGGCCTGATTCCGCTGCTGGGTGCGATCAGCGCGTCAGCCCTGATCGCCTACGTGCTGGCCAGCCGACTGCTGCCGTTCAGCCTGTTCGGCCTGCTCAGTTATGTCGAACCGGTGCTGCTGGTGGGCGTGGCGCTGCTGCTGGGCGAAACCATCGGCCCGGATCAGTGGCTGACTTACCTGCCGATCTGGGCCGCGGTCCTGGTGCTGGTGCTTGAGGGTTTCAGGCACCTGCTGCGCCAACGTCGCCGTTCGGTTTGAGCCGCACCTGGCGCACCCGCCGTTCCTCCACCGCCACCACAGTCATGCTCCAGCCGTTCCAGGCCAGGTGGTCACCGACCACCGGCAGGCGGTCGAGCAGGCTCATCACCAGGCCGGCAAGGGTCTGATAGTCTTCGGTGGCACGCGCGCTGAAGCCGGTACGCGCCTGCACCTGGCTGAGGTTCAGCGCACCGCTGACGACGAAGCCGTCACCGTCCTCGATGATCGCCGGGCCTTCCACCTCGCTGGCATCAGGCAGCTCACCGGCGATCGACTCGAGGATATCGGTCATGGTCAGCAGGCCGGTGAAGTCACCGAACTCGTTCACCACGAAGGCGATGTGCGTCGACTGCCCGCGCATCTGCTCCAGCGCATTGAGAATGCTGAAGCTCTCCAGCAGGTTCAGCGGTGCCCGGGCCATGCGCTCCAGGTCCGGCTGGTTGCCCGAGAGCAGCTCCTTGAGCAGCTCCTTCTTGTGCACGAAGCCCAGCGGCTCATCGATGCGGCCGTCACGAATCAGCGGCAGGCGCGAGTAAGGTGAGTTGGCCAACGCCTCGGTAATGGTTGCAGCAGGCTGCGCCAGGTCGAGGACGTCGACTTCGGTACGGGCAGTCATTACCGTGCGGATCGGCCGCTCGGCCAGGTTCAGCACCCCACTGATCATCACCCGTTCGCGGCGGTCGAACAGCACATGCTCTTCACCTCCCGCGACCAGGTCAGCGATCTCCTCGCCGACCTCGTCAGCCTCCACCCTGCGCCCGCCGAGCAAGCGCAGCACGGCGTGCGCGGTACGCTCACGCAATGGCCGATGCTGCTGCAGGCTTTGCTTGCGGCGGGCACGGGCAAGCTGGTTGAACAGCTCGATGAGGATCGAGAAACCAATGGCCGCATACAGATAGCCTTTGGGGATATGGAAGCCCAAGCCTTCGGCGGTCAGGCTGAAGCCGATCATCATCAAAAAGCCCAGGCACAGCATGATGACCGTCGGGTGGGCATTGACGAAGCGGGTCAGCGGCTTGCTGGCGACGATCATGATACCGATCGAGAAGATCACTGCGATCATCATCACCGACAGGTGTTCGACCATGCCGACGGCAGTAATCACCGCATCCAGCGAGAATACGGCGTCGAGCACCACGATCTGCGCCACGATGGGCCAGAACGCGGCATGGCGCACCGCGCCACTGGCCTGCGTGACATGGCCTTCGAGGCGTTCATGCAATTCCATGGTGGCCTTGAACAGCAGGAACACACCGCCGAACAGCATGATCAGGTCGCGGCCGGAGAAGCTCTTGCCGAACACCTCTAACAACGGCGCGGTCAGGGTGACCATCCACGAGATACTCGCCAGCAAGCCCAGGCGCATGATCAGCGCCAGGCTCAGACCGATCACTCGCGCGCGATCGCGCTGATGCGGCGGCAGTTTGTCGGCCAGGATGGCGATGAACACCAGGTTGTCGATACCCAGTACCAGCTCGAGGACGATAAGCGTCAACAGGCCCAGCCAGGCCGTAGGGTCGGCTAGCCATTCCATTAGCGAGTACTCACGAAGCAAGCGTCACGAAGACGGGGAAAGGATGACCAGGACGGCCGAAAACTGGGGGGTTCCGCGAAGGTGCTCATGGGGACCTTGATAGAAAATAGGGAAAATGATCCTACAAGAGCAGAACAATATTCTGATAGCGCCAAACTATTACAAAACCTGTATGCAGTTTTGGGGGACTTTTCTTCAATATCTTGGTTTGGCTTCTGGGCAGCATGGCAAACACCCCCTTCACACGGACATTCCCGATGAGCCTGTACCTTTCAATGGCTGCGTTTGCGCTGGCAGCATCGATATCCCCTGGCCCTGTAAACATCGTCGCCCTTGGCAGCGGCGCACGTCACGGCCTGCGCGCCAGCCTCGCGCATGTTGCCGGGGCGACCTTGGGCTTTTGCCTGCTGCTGGTGCTGGTGGGCCTGGGCTTGCACGCCCTGTTGTTGCGCTGGCCGTTGCTGGGCGTGGCGCTGCACTGGGGCGGCGTGGCGTTTCTGCTGTACCTGGCGTGGAAGCTGGCCAGTGATGACGGCCAGTTGGGTGGTGAGCAGCAGCAACGTGCACCTTCGGCCTGGGAGGGCGCAGCCATGCAGTGGCTGAACCCCAAGGCCTGGCTGGCGGCGGTGGCGGGCGTGGCTGCCTATACCGGTGGCGAGCAGCAGATGCTGTGGCTGTTCACCTGGATCTATGGGCCGATCTGTTTTGTGTCAGTGGCCAGCTGGGCTTGGGCAGGCAGCATGATTCAGCAATACTTGCGCAAGCCGCACTACCTGCAGATGTTCAACCGAGGCTTGGCGTTACTGCTGGTGATCAGTGCGCTGTATCTGCTCGTTTGATGCTCGCTGAGCCGGGCCTTCAGGCCTTGCGATAATGCCCGGGCGTCGCCGCCAGATGTTGCTTGAACGCACGCTGCAGATGCGCCTGGTCGGCAAACCCTGCCTCCAGTGCCACCTCGGCAATCGCCCGCCCCGTGCGCAGTTGCGCGCGGGCATACTGCACGCGCTGATCCAGCAGGTAGCCATGCGGCGTCAAGCCGAAACGCTGGGCAAAGGCACGGATCAGATAAGAGCGGGACAACCCGCTGGCAGCACAGATGTCTTGCAGCGTCAGCGGGTCGGTGCGGTGGGCCCGGATGAACGCAGCTGCCGCCTCCAGCTGCGGGTGATGGGCTTGCGTTTTGCCGGTAGCAGCCTGCAGGTAGTCTGGCAGTGCATTGAAAAAACACGCCAGCCGGGCCTCTCGGTCATCCAGGTTGCCGTCGAACAGGTCGGCAAACACTTGCAGCACGGCACTGTACAGTGCCGGCGAGGTACTGCAGGTTTGCGCCGGCAAGTTGAAACCTAGCGCCTTCAGCCACGGCATGTCGACGAACAGCATCAGGTACGACCACCCCTGCCCTGCAATCGGATTGCACGTGTGGACCACACCGGGGTTCATGAGCACCGTGGTACCAGCGCCCACTTCGACTTGGCTGGTCCCACTCAGGTAGGTGCTGCGCCCCCCGGTGATCACGCCGAGCGAAAAGCTCTCATGGGAATGGGCGGCATAGCACACCTGACGCCCATCCCCAACGCGCCTCGCTTCTACAAAAGGCAACGCCGAATCCCGCCAGAACCGCGACACCTCGATCATCGCCCTGCCCTCACCTGCTGCTGTAGCCGGGCCTGTGCTCAGACGCTAACGCCTGCGCGACAAGAGCCACGCTTCGTGCCCGGCTCGCCATGATACACACCCGTAAAAGGTGTGTTGAGCCGCGCCTTCTATGAAAGTTCAGCTCAAGGCATCACCGGCGGCACGTACTGCAAGGTCGTACCCAACGCCCACAGCAGCACCAGCACCAGCGGCACATGCACCAGCAGTTGCACGAACGAAAAGCCGATCAGGTCACGTGCCTTCAGGCCCAGCACCCCCAGCAGCGGCAGCATGTAGAACGGGTTGATCAGGTTCGGCAGCGCTTCGGCGGCGTTGTAGATCTGCACTGCCCAGCCCAGGTGGTACTGCAGGTCGTTGGCCACCAGCATCACGTAGGGCGCCTCGATGATCCACTTGCCACCGCCCGAGGGGATGAAGAACCCCAGCACCGCCGAGTACACGCCCATGAGCACGGCATAGGTGTCATGGGTGGCGATCTGGGTGAAGAAAAGCGAGATGTGGTGGGCCAGGGTCTGCTCATCGACCCCCTTCACCTGGGTGAGGATGGCGGCGATCGAGCCGTACAGCGGGAACTGGATCAACACCCCGGTGGTGGTCGGCACCGCACGCGCCACGGCATCGAGGAAGCTGCGTGGGCGCCAGTGCAGCAAGGCACCGAGCATGATGAACAGCAAGTTGTAGGTATTGAGCCCGGAGATTGCAGTAATGGCCGGTTTGGTGGCGAACTCCTGGTACAGCCAGCCGCCGGCCAGCGCCACCATCAGCAGGATCAGGATCGGGCTGTATTCCAGCCATTCACCCGGGCGAGTGCGCTGGGGTGCGGGCGGCGCGGTAAAGCTGGGGTCGACACCGCAGTCTTCGGCACTGCGCGCACTGTTCGGGCCGGGTGCGGTCGCGTAGGCGATCACCAGCGAGACGATGACCAGCGCGGCCAGCAACACCCCGGACTGCCAGAGGAAGATGGTCTCGGTGAACGGGATCACGCCGGTTATCGACAGAATGGACGGCGGCAGGCTGGCCGGGTTGGCCTGCAACTGCGCCGCTGAAGACGACAGGCCCAAGGCCCAGACCGCCCCCAGGCCCAGGTAAGCAGCGGCACCGGCGGCGCGGTAGTCCATCTTCAGGTCACTGCGCCGTGCCAGCGCGCGCACCAGCAGGCCACCGAACACCAAGGACAGGCCCCAGTTGAGCAAGGATGCCAGCATCGAGATCAGCGCCACCCAGCACACCGCCGAACGGCCGTTCTTCGGCACCCGCGCCAGGCGGTCGATCAACCGTGCGGCAGGGGGTGAGCTGGCCACCACGTAGCCGCCGATGACCACGAAGGCCATTTGCATGGTGAAAGGGATCAGGCTCCAGAAGCCATCGCCAAAGGCCTTGGCGGTATCGGTAGGTTTGGCGCCCATGACCATGGCGCCGAGGCATACCAGCACCACTGCCAGGGCAGCGAACACCCAGGAATCAGGGAACCAGCGCTCGGCCCAGTTGGAGCAACGCAGGGCAAAGCGGGCGGAGCGGCTGTCTTGGATTTCAGCGGCCACGGTAACGTCCTTTTATTGGTTTTATGGGGGGCTACGTTTCAAGCACAACGCACAAAACCCTGTGGCAACGACGGCTCCGGCGAAAGCGTTGGTGCATTGACCATCGCATTCGTAGCTGCCGCCGCTGCCACAGGGCTGGGGGGGTGTATCAGAAGGTCATTTCCTTCACATCATCCGGCACGATCAGCTTGCCGGCGGTTTTCGCGATGATTTCTTCAACACTCACCCCGGGCGCGGTTTCGCGCAGGATGAAGGCGCCGTTGTCGATTTCCAGGTAGGCCAGGTCGGTGAGCACCTTGCGGATGCAGCCGGCACCGGTCAGCGGCAGGCTGCAGCGCGGCAGCAGCTTGGACTCGCCATCCTTAGAGGCGTGGGTCATGGTGACGATGATGTTCTCGGCCCCGGCTACCAGGTCCATGGCGCCGCCCATGCCCTTGACCAGCTTGCCCGGGATCATCCACGAGGCGATGTTGCCCTCGACGTCCACTTCGAAGGCCCCGAGCACGGTGAGGTCGACATGGCCGCCACGGATCATGGCGAACGATTGTGCCGAATCGAAGATCGAGGCGCCGCGGCGGGCGGTGACGGTCTGCTTGCCGGCGTTGATCATGTCGGCGTCGATCGTGCTCTCGGTGGGGAATTCGCCCATGCCCAGCAGGCCATTTTCCGACTGCAGCATCACATCCATGTCAGCAGGGACGTAGTTGGCCACCAGGGTGGGGATGCCGATGCCGAGGTTGACGTAAAAGCCGTCCTTCAGTTCACGTGCGACGCGTTGTGCCATCTGTTCGCGGGTCAGTGCCATGGTGAGAATCTCTTTGTTGTTCTGGAGGACGGCGCTCAGGCCTTGACGGTGCGCTTTTCGATGCGTTTTTCGAAGGTGCCCACAATGACCCGGTCGACGAAGATGCCGGGGGTGTGGATCTCGCTGGGCAGCAGCACGCCTGGCTCGACGATCTCTTCCACTTCGACCACGGTGATCTTGCCGGCGGTGGCAGCCAGCGGGTTGAAGTTTTGAGCAGTGTTGCGGTAAACCACGTTGCCGTAGTGGTCAGCCTTCCAGCCTTTGACGATGGCGAAGTCACCGGTGATCGATTCTTCCAGGATGTATTTGCGGCCCTTGAACTCGCGCACTTCCTTGCCTTCGGCAACTGGCGTGCCATAGCCGGTGGCGGTATAGAAGGCCGGAATGCCGGCGCCGCCGGCGCGCATTTTTTCGGCAAGGGTGCCTTGCGGGGTCAGTTCCACTTCCAGCTCGCCACTGAGCAACTGGCGCTCGAACTCGGCATTCTCGCCTACGTAGGAGGCAATCATCTTGCGGATCTGCCGCTCTTCCAGCAGTACGCCCAGGCCGAAGCCATCGACGCCGCAGTTGTTGGAAACCACGGTGAGGCCCTTGACGCCACGGCGCTTGATTTCGGCGATGAGGTTTTCCGGGATGCCGCACAGGCCGAAGCCGCCGGCCAGTACCGTCATGTTGTCGGTCAGGCCTTCAAGGGCCTGTTCATAGGTTGCTACGCGCTTGTCCAGTCCGGCCATGCTGATCCGCCTTTTGTAGTTGTTGACCGACGAGGCTGTCGGTGAGCGTGTGCAGGCATCTTCACCGCTGGCGACTGATTTGTTAATTTTGTTTTCGTCATCGATTGATAACTTTTTCAAAACAACCTGTGAGCCCGCCATGAACGTCAAGCAACTACGCGCCTTCGTCGCCGTGGCCAAGTACCAGAGTTTTGCCCAGGCCGGCGAACACCTGCATGTCTCGCAACCGGCATTGAGCCTTACCATCAAGGCGCTGGAGGACAACCTTGGCGGCGCCCTGCTCACCCGTACCACGCGCAGCGTCAGCCTGACGGCCGAAGGTGAGGTACTGCTGCCACTGGCCCGGCGCCTGCTGGCCGACTGGGACGACACCGAGGAGATGCTGCGCCAGCGTTTCACCCTGCAATTGGGGCGGGTGTCGGTGGCGGCCATGCCGGCTTTTGCCGGCAACCTGCTGCCCCACTCACTCAAGGTGTTTCGCCAACGTTACCCGAAGGTCAACGTCACGGTGCACGACGTGATCAACGAGCAGGTACTGGAACTGGTGCGCCACCGCCGCGTCGAACTGGGCATCGGCTTCGAACCGGAAAACACAGACGGCCTGAGCTTCCACCCGCTGTACCTGGACCGTTTCGTTGCCGTGGTGCCCACCGACTCCCCGTTGGCCGAGCTGGCCGAAGTCAGCTGGGCGCAGTTGCTGGCCGAGGATTTCATCGCCCTGCAGCGCCCTTCGGCCGTGCGCCTGCTGCTGGAGCAGAACGTGGCGGCACTGCACGGCAAGCTGGCGGTGGCGTTCGAAAGCCACCAGCTCTCGACCATTGGCCGCATGGTCGCCAGTGGGCTGGGCGTGAGTGCGGTGCCGGCGCTGTGCATCAACCAGATGCAGGAGCTTGGCGCGCGTTGCATTACCCTGGTAGCGCCCACCGTAGAACGGCGGATCGGCGTAATTGCCTTGAGCGACCATAAACTTTCCACTGCAGCGCAGGCGCTGCTCGAGGTACTGCTTTCCCACACACAGACTCCGGAGGTGACATGCGTTACATGAAACTGGCAGGTTGCAATGTGCCGGCCATTGGCCAGGGCACCTGGTACATGGGCGAAGACCCGGCACGCAGGGCTGACGAGGTGGCCGCCCTGCAACAAGGCATCGACCTGGGCATGAACCTGATCGATACGGCCGAGATGTATGCCGAAGGTGGCGCCGAGGAAGTGGTCGGGCAGGCCATTGCCGGGCGGCGCGATCAGGTCTTTCTGGTCAGCAAGGTGTACCCGCACAATGCCAGCCGGCGCGGCGTACCCGCTGCCTGTGACCGCAGCCTCACTCGCTTGGGCACCGATGTCATCGACTTGTACCTGCTGCACTGGCGTGGCCAATACCCGCTGGAAGAAACCATCGAGGCGTTCGAGCGCTTGCGCGAACAGGGCAAGATTCGCCACTGGGGTGTTTCCAACTTCGATGTCGACGACCTGCGCGAGCTGGACAACCCTGATTGCGCCACCAACCAGGTGCTGTACAACCCGATGCAGCGTGGCATCGAGTTCGACCTGCTGCCCTGGAGCCGGCAACGCGGGCTGCCGACCATGGCTTATTGCCCGTTGGCCCAGGCCGGGCAGCTGCTGCAGCATCCGCTATTGCACGAGATTGCAGAGCGCCATGGGGCCACCCCGGCGCAGGTCTGCCTGGCCTGGGTGACGCGCGAAGACGGGGTCATAGCGATTCCCAAGGCGGTGGCGCCGGAGCACGTACGGTTGAATGCGGCCGCCGCAGGCTTGACTTTGACCAGTGAGGACTTGCGGGCCATTGACAGGGCATTCCCGGCGCCAACACGCAAACAGCACCTGGCAATGGTCTGACAACTCGGCCAACAACGGCGACTGCGGCTGCTTTGCAGCCCGTTCGCCGGCCAAATCAATGGAAGTCCCGGCTCCTCACATCCAGCCCCTGCAGCAACACACTGACATCCTCCAACCGCCGTGCAATCAGGTGCCGCACCCCGTTCGCCTGTTCCAGGCGGCCACTCACCTTGAGCAATTGAGACCCCACCAGCGCGCGCCGCTGCCGCTCGGCCAGCTCGCGCCAAACCACCACATTGACCATGCCGAATTCATCCTCAAGGGTCACGAACGTCACCCCGCTGGCGGTCTGTGGCCGTTGCCGCCCCACCACCAGCCCAGCCACGGCGACTGCATCGCCATGCTCAACGCCCGCCAGTTCCTGCGAGCTGCGACAGCCCAGCACCCGAAGGCGCTGGCGCAGCAACGTCAGCGGGTGGGGCCCCAGCGTGGTGCCCAAGGTGGCGTAGTCGGCCACCAGGTCTTCGCCGACAGTAGGCACAGGCAATGCCACCGCGGCTTCGGGCGTTGCCTGCAGTTCGGCGAACAGGGGCAGTTGCGGCTGCACCGCCGCGACCTGCCAGCGTGCCTGGTGGCGGTCATGTGCCAGGGCGCGCAACGCACCGGCATCGGCCAGCCGGGCGCGGGCTTTGCTGTCGAGGCCGGCACGCAAGCACAGGTCCTCGACATCGCGCCACGGCCTGACCGCCCTCGCCGCTTCGAGCCGCCGAGCATCGGCTTCGGCGAAACCGCGGATCTGCCGCAACCCCAGGCGGATGGCCAAGGCACCCTCGGCGACTGGCTCCAGTGTGCAATCCCACTGGCTGTGGCCTACATCCACCGGCCGTACCTCGATCCCCTGGCGGCGTGCCTCCTGCAACAGTTGGTCGGGGCTGTAGAAGCCCATCGGCCAGCTATTGACCAGCGCACAGGTGAAAATCGCCGGCTCATGGCATTTGAGCCAACTGCTGGCATAGCACAGCAAGGCGAAACTGGCCGCGTGCGATTCCGGGAAGCCATAACTGCCAAAACCCTTGATCTGCTCGAATATGCGCTCGGCAAACGCAAGGTCGTAGCCGTTGCGCAGCATGCCCTGCACCAGCCGTTCGCGGTGTGGCTCCAGGCCGCCATGGCGCTTCCAGGCGGCCATGCTGCGGCGTAACTGGTCAGCCTCGCCGGGGCTGTAGTCTGCCGCCACCATGGCCAGTTCCATGACCTGCTCCTGGAACAGCGGCACGCCCAAGGTGCGCTCGAAGACTTCCTTGAGCTTGAGCGATGGGTAGGTCACCGGCTCCTGCTTCAAGCGCCTGCGCAAGTAGGGGTGGACCATGTCGCCCTGAATCGGCCCCGGGCGCACGATCGCGACTTCGATTACCAGGTCATAGAAGGTGGTGGGCTTGAGCCGCGGCAGCATGGCCATCTGAGCGCGTGATTCGATCTGGAACACGCCCATGGTCTCAGCGCGGCTGATCATCGCGTAGGTGGCCGGGTCTTCGGGGGGATCGTCGCCAGGGTCAGGTGCCGGCCCCGGTGCTGCTGAAGCAGGTCGAAACAGCGGCGCAAGGCACTGAGCATACCCAGGGCGAGCACGTCGACCTTGAGCAGGCCGACCATGTCCAGGTCGTCCTTGTCCCACTGGATGACCGTGCGTTCAGCCATGGCGGCGTTTTCGACCGGCACCAGGTGGTCCAGCGGTTGCTCGGAAATGACGAAGCCGCCTGGGTGCTGAGACAGATGACGGGGAAAACCTATCAGCTGCGCGGCCAGCACCAGAATGCGCCGCAACGAAGGGCTGCCGGGCTCGAAGCCGGCCTCGGCCAGGCGTTGCTCGTCCGGGATGCGATCGCTCCAGCGGCCACAGCACTTGGCCAGGGCATCGACCTGATCGGCAGGCAAACCCAGCACACGGGCGACATCACGCACCGCGCCAGCGGCGTGATAGGTGTTGACCACTGCGGTGAGCGCTGCGCGGTGCCGGCCATAACGCCGGAACACGTACTGGATCACTTCTTCGCGACGATCGTGCTCGAAGTCGACGTCGATGTCCGGTGGCTCGTTGCGCTCGCGTGACAGAAAACGCTCGAACAGCAGACGATGCTTCATCGGGTCGAGCTCGGTGATACCCAGCACGAAACACACCACCGAGTTGGCTGCCGAACCGCGGCCCTGGCAAAGGATGTGCTGGCTGCGGGCAAAGGCGACGATATCGTGCACGGTCAAAAAGTAGCTTTCGTAGCCAAGCTCTGCGATCAAGGCCAGCTCCTTGGCCAGCACCGCGCGCACCTTGTCGCTCGGCCCCGACGGCCAGCGATGCGCCAGGCCACGCTCGCACAGCTGGCGCAACCAACTGGCCGGGGTTTGCCCCTCGGGCACCAGTTCACGCGGATACTGGTAGCGCAACTCACCGAGGTCGAACTGACAGCGTTCGGCAATGCAGAGTGTTTCGCTCAGCAGGTCGGGCGGATAAAGCTCGGCCAGTTGCTCCAGCGTACGCAGGTGACGCTCGCCATTGGCGAAGAGAAACCGACCTGCCTCGGCGACGCTGCAATGCTGGCCGATAGCGGTCATGCAATCCTGCAAGGCCCGCCGGCCGCGTATGTGCATGTGTACATCACCGCAGGCCACGGCGCGAATGCCCAGTTGCCCAGCCAGGCCGCGCAGCCGGGCCAGGCGGGCCTGGTCATCGCTGCCCCGATGCAGGTGCACACCCAGCCACAAGCGTTCGCCGAACAGGGCATGCAGCCACTGGCCGGTGACCAGGTCGCTGGAGTCCTCGGCAAGCCATAACGCCAGCAGCCCTTGGTGCAGTTCGCGCAGGTCGTCACGGAACAATTGGTAGCTGCCCTTCTCCGCTCGCCGACGGGCGCGGGTAATCAAGGCGCACAGGTTCTGGTAACCACTAAGGTCCTGTACCAGCAACACAAGCTTCGGGCCGTCGTGCAGGCGCACTTCACTGCCGACGATCAAGCGTATCTGCTGCGCTTTGGCAGCCTGCCAGGCACGCACGATGCCGGCCAGGGTGCACTCATCGGTAATCGCCAGGGCTTGGTAACCCTGTTCCCGAGCCCGGCGCAGCAGCTCTTCGGCGCTGGATGCACCGCGCTGGAAGCTGAAGTTGGACAGGCAATGCAGTTCGGCGTAGCCCGGTGCGCTCATGCGAACCAGCCCTGCAGCCACAAGGGGCCGGGCTGGGCCAGGTCGCGATAGGCCCAGCCGCGCAGGCCTTCTCGGGTTTCAATGCGGTAATAGTCGCGGCGCACATCACCGCCATCCCACCAGCCCGACTCGATACGCTCGGCCTGGCCCAGCACCCTGTGAACGCTGGCGTCCAGTGCCATTGGCTGGGGCAACAGCCAGCCTGGGCGGCTCCCAGGCAAGGCGGGCAGGCTGCCCTGCCCGCCTTGCTCGGCGGACTGCCAGGCACATTCGGGGCGGTGGTCGGCTTCAGCGCGCAGGCCCTTGACCGCGTCGTCGCCAAGCCGGGCACGCAAGCGCTCACGCAGTTGCTCCCAGGGTTGGGCCTGCTGGGCGCGTGGGTCGAACAGCGCGTGGTGCTGGGGCACGAAAGCCGGCAAGTCATCGGCCACCAGGCGCAGTTTACGCACCGGTGCCGGAATGCGCAGAGGCTCCAGGCGCCCGCGCGCCAGCTCGAAGAGCATTGCCGCATCACGTTCTGCAGCCAGTAAGCCGACCTGCAGTTGCGTGTCCGGCCCCTCGGCGTGCTCCAGGTACAGGCAAAACCGCTGTACACCGCAGTCTCGCCCGGCGAGGAAAGCGGCCAGGTCGTTGAGCATGCGCCGCAACGGGAACAGCAACGCCTGGTGCGATTCGACGTCGAAGTTGAGCTCCAGTCGCGTTTCGAAACGGTCCGGCGGCTGATAGAAACCCAAGCCAAGCGTACGCAGGCCCAGCAACTGGTCCAGGTGCAACTGGACCTGGGCACTGAAGCGCCTGGCCAATGCATCACGCGGCAAGGCCAGTACCTGGCCGAGCTGATGCAGCCCCATGCGGGCGAACGCTTCGGCGGCGTCCTGCGGTAAACCCACCCGCGCAATGGGCATGCGCGCAAGCGCCGCCCGGGTTTCTTGCGGGCAGCTCAATGCCAGCCCGTCATGGCCGTTGGCAAGCATGCGCGCCGCCACCGGGTTGGTGGCCAGGACAATCCGCTGACGCAGCCCCAGGGCTGCGAGTTCCCCGCGCAGGCGCGCCTCGAATACCGGCCAGGGGCCGAACAGTTGCAGGCTGGAGCCCACTTCCAGCAACAAGGCACGCGGGTAGTGCAGGCTGACCTGGGCACTGAAGCGGTAGGCCCAGGCCGCCAGCAATTGCTGCAGTTGCTCGATGCGCGCCGGGTCTGCTTCAACACAGGTGAAACCGTCGGCCAAGGCGCGGGCGGCCGTCAGGGTTAGCCCAGCGCGCAGACCGAGCGCCGCCGCAGCGGGGTTTACGGCTTGCACCACACGCCGCTGCACAGGCCCGCCAATCAGCACCAGTGGCGCATCGGCGTCATCGCGTTCACGCAGGATCGAGTCCAGCGCCAACTGTGGCAATAAGATGCAGGCCCAGAGCATGTTGCATCAACCCTGCCCGGCACAGGCTATGGCTGCAGCCGGCGGTAAACCGCCCCGGCACTTGAGCACACGCCATTGTGCGGGCCGCGCGTCGATGGCGATGCGCACCGCGGCCGGTGATGGATTGTGCGCGGCCTGTTGCGGCCTGCAGGCAAAAGCCAGCGCCTGCCCGGTTTCTGCCGCCACCTGCAAGCGCCGCAGCGCACGGTCATCGGCACGCTCCGGCCAGCACAGCACGGCGGCGCAACTGCCAGAGCGCAGGCACTGCTCGGCAGCCCAGAGCGCGTCGGCCTGTTCGGCATCGACCTGGACCAGCCAGCGCAAGTCCACCCCGGCCGCTTGCCAGGCCGGTGCGTAGGGAATGAAAGGGGGCGCCACCAGCACCACTCGCCCGCTATCGGCGGTCAGCCGGGCCAACGAGGGCCACAGCAGTTGCAGTTCGCCACACCCGGGGCTGGCCAGCAGCAACTCGCTCAGCGCAGCCGCGGGCCAGCCACCCTCCGGCAACCGTTGATCAAGCGCCGCATGGCCAGTGGGCTGCAACCCGGTCGGCCGTACGCGGGCCTGCCGGCCGCGCCAGACCTGGCGCTGGTCCAGCAACCGGTCAAGATCGACCACCGCGCCCATCAGTCGCGCCTCAACAGGCCGCAGAACACGCCTTCGATGAAGAATTCGCGCTCAGGCCCCACATCGATCGGCGCATAGGCAGGGTTGCGTGGCAGCAGCCGGTAGCCGCCCGCTTGGCGTTGCAGGCGTTTGATGGTGACCTCACCGTCGAGGCGGGCGACCACGATCTGGCCATCACGGGCCTCGCCTTGCTGGCGGATGCCCACCAGGTCACCGTCGAAGATACCGTCATCGATCATGGAGTCGCCGCGCACCTTGAGCAGGTAGTCCGGTGTGCGTCGGAACAGGCTGGGGTCAATCAGCAACTGCTCGTGAATGCCAAGGTCGGGGCCAATCGGCGCGCCTGCAGCCACCTGGCCCAACACGGGCACTTCGAGAATTTCCGGGCGGCGCAAGGGTGCGGCCAGGCGGATGCCCCGTGCCTGGTTGGGCGTGACGTCGATGTAGCCGGCCTGACACAGGGCAGTGATGTGCTTGCGCGCAACGCTGCGTGAGGCAAAGCCGAAGCGGATGGCGATGTCGGCAAGGCTCGGCGGCTGGCCATGATCGGTGATGCGTTCACGGATGAAGTCGAGGATTGCGCGGCGTTTGGGGGTGAGATTGTCCATGGAGCACATTTGTACTCTTTTCGTCGAAGGCTGAACAGCCCCCTTCGTCGCCAGGTTTGGTTATCATCCCCTGACATGAGTTTTCTACTGCCTGGATGCCTGATGCTGACTGCACTGCTGTTCGATCTCGACGGGACCCTTACCGACACCGACACCCTGCATTTGCAGGCCTTCCGTCAGTTGTTGCGCGACCATGACGGCCGTGAACTGACCCAGGCCCAGTTCGATTCGCAGATCAGTGGCCGGGCCAATGGGCCATTGTTTGCCGAGCTGTTTCCAAACGCCGGCGCGCATGAATGCCTGGCGCTGGCTGATCGCAAGGAAGCACTGTTCCGCGAGCTGGCCCCTGCCCTTGAACCCATGCCGGGCTTGCTGCGCCTGCTGGACTATGCCCAGGCGAGCCGTATCGACATGTGCGTGGTGACCAATGCACCCCGGCTCAATGCCGAGCACATGCTCAATGCAATGGGCCTTGGCGCACACTTCGAGCATGTACTGGTGGCCGAAGAGCTGGAACGGCCCAAGCCTGACCCGCTGCCGTACCTGACCGGCCTGCAGCGCCTGGGGGCAACGGCCGAGCAAGCGCTGGCGTTCGAGGATTCGTTGCCGGGCGTGAACGCGGCGAGCGGTGCCGGGATCTTCACCGTGGGGGTGGCGACTACACAGACGGCAGAACGGCTGATGGCTGCGGGGGCCAGGCTGGTGGTGGATGATTTTGACGATCCACGGTTGTGGGAGGTCATTGAAGCGATGCAGTGTGGCGATTGAGCCTCATGGTGTGACTGGGGTGGCGCGGCGCACAACCATTCGTCGCAGCAACTGGGCCTGATGTCGATCTCACCCCGCCCCGCTCGACCACACTTGAACCCCCGTGCGGAGTCACCCTCATGAACCCTCAAAAGCCCGATATCGTCTCGCGCAGCCAATGGCTGGCCGCCCGCCGTCAGCTATGGCTGCATGAAAAGGCCTTCACCCACCAGCGCGACGAGCTGGCCGCCGCCCGCCGCGCCCTGCCCTGGGTCAAGCTGGAACAGCCCTACCGTTTTCAAGGCCCGGACGGCCAGCTGAGCCTCGCCGACCTGTTCGCCGGGCGCAGCCAATTGCTGGTCTACCACTTCATGTTCGCCGAAGGCTGGAGCGAAGGTTGCCCAGGCTGCTCGTTCCTCGCCGACCATTTCGACGGTGCCAACCTGCACCTGGCGCATCACGATGTTTCGCTGGTCGCCGTTTCGCGTGCCCCCCACGCTGAGTTCCAGGCATTTCGCCAGCGCATGGGCTGGCGTTTTCCCTGGTACTCGTCAAACGGCAGCAGTTTCAATGAAGATTTCGGCGTCAGTGTCGCCATTGGAGGCAACAGCCAATACAACTACGAACCCTATACCGGCAACGAAAGCGAGCTGCCTGGGTTGAGCGCCTTCTACCGGGACCCGGGCGGCACAATCTTTCATACCTACTCCACCTATGCCCGCGGGCTCGACATCCTGGTCAATACCTACAATTTCCTCGACATCGCGCCATTGGGGCGCAACGAGGCAGGCACCATGGATTGGGTGCGGCATCACGATCGCTACGAAGGCCAGCCCGGCAAACCTCATTGCTGCCATGACTGAACACGCCACAGTGCCGCCTGTGCCATGGCTGAACAGCCCAGGCGGCACAATGGCTGCAGTTCGGCAGAATACGGCCATACTTGAGCCCGTCGCCCTTGCATTACAGGCCCCCCATGCTCAAGCGCTTGCCCATGTTCCACCTACGAACCCTGGTTGTCGGCATTGTCGTGCTGGCGTGCCTGGCAACCCTGTGCAACACCCTCGCTGTCGCCTACCGGGTGCAGCACCGCGCCTTGGTAGACCTTGAGCTGAAGGCCAACCAAGCCTATGCGAGCAAACTGGCATCGGATATCAACGAGTTCCTGCGCTCGGCACACAACCACCTGTCCTACACCGCCGGGCAACTGGACGGTGGCCTGGACGACATGACCATGCTGAAAAAGGAAGCCAAGCGCCTGCAGGTGCAGGACAAGGACTTCAACTCCATCGTCATCGTCAACGCCCAAGGTCAGGTGCTGGTGGCTTATCCGAACATTGAACAGGTCACCAGCCACCACCAGCACTCCGGTGAAATCCGCCAAGCCGTGCAAGCCCGTCAGCCGTGGGTCAGTTCCGCGTACACCTCGCGCGCAGGCGAACTGGTAATATTCGTTTCGCAGCCGGTCTTTGCCGCCGATGGCCGTTACCTGGGCATTGTCGGCGGTTCGGTGTTCCTCAAGAAAGAAAGCGCACTGCATACGTTGATTGGCCTGCACTACCAGCAGGACGGTACCTTCGCCTTCGTCGCCGACGCCAATCGACGCCTGCTGCACCACCCCGACCATGCGCGCATTGGCACCCAGGTCAGCAGCAGCCCGACGATCAGCGCGGCCTTGCGTGGCGAGGCAGGCACCCTTGAAGTGCCCAACTATATCGGCGTTCCCATGCTCGCAGGCTTTGCCCCGGTGCCTGAAGCGCACTGGGCAGTGGTGGTCCAGACACCGCGGGATCTGGCCTTGGCACCACTGGGCGAAATGACCCGCAAAGTGCTGCTTTATATCCTGCCGGTCAGCATTATCGGCTTGCTGTTGATGCTATGGATGACCTACCGCCTGACCTTGCCGTTACGCCAACTGGCACACAGCGCCAGTCACCTGTCCGCCACCCAGACCGGCGAACAGCTGCGCCGTATCGACGCGTGGTACGTAGAGGTCGCAGCCATCCGCCGCGCCTTGCTGACTGGGGAGCAATTGCTGCAGGAAAAATTCGGCAAGCTGCGCCAGCAGGCTCAGAGTGATGCCCTCACCGGCCTTGCCAACCGGCGTGCCATGCAGCTGGCGCTGGATGCCTTGATGCAAAGCTCTAGAGCATTCGCCGTGCTGGCCCTGGACATCGACCACTTCAAACGGGTCAACGACACCTTTGGCCACGATGCCGGCGACGAGGTGCTCAAGCACCTCGCCGAGCTGCTGCGTCACAATTCACGCCAGGATGACCTGCCCTGCCGGGTCGGCGGCGAGGAATTCACCATGCTGCTGCCGGACACTGGCCTGGCCGATGCCCGGCGCATTGCCGAACGGATACGCAGCGCAGTCGAACAGGCTGACTCACCCCATGTGGGCAAGCTTAGCGTGTCGATTGGCGTAGCCTGCCGCCGGCCCGATACACAACAGGCCGACAGCGTGCTCAAGCAAGCCGACGAGCAGCTATACAAGGCCAAGCACAGCGGCCGCAACCGCGTCGAAGTGCTTGACCTCAGCCCCTCACCCCCAGCATCCCCCGCTCCACGATGAAATCGATCACCGCCTGCAGGCCCTCGCCTTTCTTCAGGTTGCTGAAAGTCCAAGGGCGCTCCGGGCGCATACGCTGTGTATCGCGCTCCATCACCTCCAGCGAGGCGCCGACGTAGGGCGCAAGGTCGGTCTTGTTGATCACCAGGAAATCGGACTTGGTGATGCCGGGGCCGCCCTTGCGCGGGATCTTCTCGCCTTCGGCGACATCGATCACGTAGATGGTCAGGTCGGCCAGCTCTGGGCTGAAGGTAGCACTAAGGTTATCGCCACCGCTCTCCACGAAGATCACTTCAAGGTTGCCGAACTTGCGTGCCAGCGCTTCCACTGCTGCAAGGTTCATCGAGGCATCCTCGCGAATGGCGGTGTGCGGGCAGCCACCGGTTTCGACGCCAACGATGCGCTCGGGCTCCAGGGCGCCAGCCTCGGTGAGGATGCGCTGGTCTTCCTTGGTGTAGATGTCGTTGGTGACCACGGCGATCTGATAGTGATCACGCATGGCTTTGCACAGGCATTCGAGCAGCGCGGTCTTGCCGGAGCCGACCGGGCCGCCGACGCCGACGCGCAGGGGTTGCTGATAGCTTTGCATTAAGGCAGTCCTCAAGAACGGAACAAACGGGTGTATTGGGTTTCGTGACGCGATGATGCAATGGCCAATAGCGGCAGGCCGCCACCGAGCTGGTCGTCGCCAAGCGCCAGGGCCTGGTCGATGACGCCGGGCAGTATCTCGCCCAGGTCGCGCAGCAGGGTCTGGGCCGCCTGCTGGCCGAAGGGCACCAGTTTGACCCCAGCCATGACCGCGCCCTCCAGCCAGGCGAAGGCATGCCCGAGGGCAAGCTGGCGCAACGGGATCGACCAGTGCACGGCCAGCCAGGCCATGCCGCCCAACTGGCTGAGCTCAAGGCTTGGGCGCCAGGCCGGGGCCTGGCCCAGCTGCCAGCCATCGAGCAAGCGTGCCAGGGCCGCGCCACGCTGCTGCTCTTCCAGGCGCAGCTCGGCGGTTTCGCGGTTGGCCAGCAGAAAGCGGCTCCAGCGCGCAAACGCGTCGGCATCATCGGCCTTGCACGCGTGGTACAGGCGCGCCAGCACCGGCCAGTCCAGGTAAGCGAGGGTGTCGTGCATCTGCTCGCGCTGCCAGGCGCTGAAGCTTTTGATGTCACGCACCCAACCCGCCTCGACGGCCCACTCAAGGCCCTGTGAGTAGGTAAAGCCACCCACCGGCAAGCCGGGGCTGGCCAGCTGCAACAAGCGCAGCAGTGCCAGATCGCTGTTCATCAACCGGCCAGCACAACAGCGGCGCCGGCAAGCATGCCGCCACCAAAGGCTTTCTGCAGGGCGCTGTGGCGGCGCAGCAGGCAACCGACAGCGAAGCCCACTACCAGCAGCAAGCCGCTCACGGTGACGAAGCCGGCGCTGAACAGCCAGAAGGCGCTGGGTGTGGCTTCCACGCCGTGGGCCCAGCCATGGAACAGGGCAAACACCGGCATGGCCAGCGCCAGCAGCAACTGCCGGCTAGGCAGCAGTACGGCAACGCCAGCCACCAGCACCGACACGGCGATCATGGTTTCCATGCCCAGCACATCACCGAACAGGTGGCCGCATAGCGCACCAGCGAACATTGCTGCCAGGGTTGCCAGCGGCAAGGCCAGGTTGCGCCGGGTCAAGGCCGCCAGTACGCCGGTCCCCAACAGCATCAACAAGTGGTCAAGACCGGTCAGCGGATGCAGCAGGCCATCGTGCAGCGGGTTGCTGTCATGGCCCGGGTGGGCGAAGGCCGGCAGCGCAACCAGCAGCAGGGCAAGGGCAAGCGTTTTTTTCATTGTGGGCTCCAAGGGGCAGTTCAGGAGTGGGCTGGCAGGCGCACGAAGGGGTGATCATGCGCATGGCTGTGGCTGTGGCTATGCGGTGCGCTCTGGTAGGCACCGGCTTCCGGCTCGAACGGCGCCTGCTCGGCCTCGACCGTCAGGCCCAGGCCGCGCAGCATGTCGTCGAGCACGTGGTCGTGCTGGTAACGCAGCAGGCCCGGCTCGATCTGCAGGGGGACGTGGCGGTTGCCCAGATGGTACGCGGCACGCGTCAGCAGGTGCGGGTCGCTGCAGCGCACGGTCGATACTGCCTCGGGCGCTGCGAGTACGCGCACCACCTGGCTGCCGGCGGCGTCGGCCAGCAGTTCGCCACCGCGCAGCAGGTGGCCGCGTTCGAGCATCAGGCCGGCCTCGCGGCCATCGTCGAGGGTTACGCGCAGGCGGCTCTTGATACGGCTGTCGACGTCCAGGGTAACGGTGCCGGTGATAGTGTCGGATGCATCGATCCGGCGGTTCAGGACAATCATCTTCGCTCCTTCAGAACAGGAAATAACGCTGGGCCAGCGGCAGTTCGCTGGCCGGCTCGCAAACCAGCAGTTCGCCGTCGGCGCGCACCTGGTAGGTCTGCGAATCGACTTCGATCACCGGTTGCAAGGTGTTGTGGACCATGTCGGCCTTGCGCACCCGGCGGCAGCCGTGGGCCACACCGATCAGGCTCTGCAAACCCAGTTCGTGGGCCAGGCCACGGTCCATGGCGGCCTGGGGCAGGAAGGTCATGCGCGTGGCATGGCGGGCCGCACCGAGCGCGCCGAACATGGGCCGGTAATGCACTGGTTGTGGCGTCGGGATCGAGCCATTGATGTCGCCCATGGGCGCTGTGACGATCATCCCGCCCTTGATGACCAGCGCCGGCTTGACCGCGAAGAAAGCCGGCGACCACAGCACCAGGTCAGCCAGTTTGCCCACCTCCACCGAACCCACCTCATGGGCGATACCATGGGTGAGCGCAGGGTTGAGGGTGTATTTGGCGATGTAGCGCTTGACCCGGAAGTTGTCGCTGTAGCTGCTGTCCGGTGCCAGCGGGCCACGGCGCACTTTCATCTGGTGCGCGACTTGCCAGGTGCGCACCACCACCTCGCCGACGCGCCCCATGGCTTGGGAGTCGGACGAGGTCATGGCGAAGGCGCCCATGTCGTGCAGGATGTCCTCGGCGGCGATGGTTTCACGGCGGATGCGCGATTCGGCGAACGCCACGTCCTCGGCGATGCTCGGGTCCAGGTGGTGGCAGACCATCAGCATGTCGAGGTGTTCATCGACGGTGTTGACCGTATAGGGCAGGGTCGGGTTGGTCGAGGACGGCAGCACGTTAGCCTGCCCCGCCGCGCGAATGATGTCGGGTGCATGGCCGCCGCCGGCCCCTTCGGTGTGGAAGGTATGGATGGTGCGATCACCGATGGCGGCCAGGGTGTCTTCAATGCAACCGGACTCGTTGAGGGTATCGGTGTGGATCGCCACCTGGATGTCCATTTCCTCGGCGACGCTCAGGCAGCAGTCGATGGCTGCCGGGGTAGACCCCCAATCCTCGTGCAGCTTCAGGCCCACCGCGCCTGCAGCGATCTGCTCGCGCAGCGCTTCAGGTCGCGAAGCATTGCCCTTGCCCAGCAGGCCGATGTTGATCGGCAGGCTGTCGGCCGCCTGGAGCATGCGCGCCAGGTACCAGGGCCCCGGGGTGCAGGTGGTGGCGTTGGTACCGGTGGCCGGCCCGGTGCCGCCGCCGATGAACGTGGTGACGCCACTGGTCAGCGCCTCTTCCACCTGCTGCGGGCAGATGAAGTGAATGTGCGAATCAATGCCCCCGGCGGTGACGATCTTGCCTTCGGCCGCGATCACTTCGGTGCCCGGGCCGACCGGCACGGTGACGCCCGGTTGCACGTCAGGGTTGCCGGCCTTGCCGATGGCAGCGATGCGCCCGTGCTTGACGCCGATATCGGCTTTCACGATGCCCCAGTGGTCGATGATCAGGGCGTTGGTCAGCACCAGGTCCATGGCCTGGGCTGCAAGCATCTGGCCCTGCCCCATGCCGTCGCGGATGACCTTGCCGCCGCCGAACTTGACCTCTTCGCCGTAAACCGTGAAGTCCTTCTCGACCTCCACCCACAGGGCAGTGTCGGCCAGGCGCACGCGGTCGCCGACGGTAGGGCCGAACATGTCGGCATAGGCCCGACGCGAAATGCGGCTCATGCCTGGCCCTCCAGCGCACCCATCACTTTGCCCTGAAAGCCATACACCTCGCGCTTGCCGGCGTAGGCTACCAATTGCACGGTACGCGCCTGGCCCGGCTCGAAGCGCACGGCAGTGCCGGCCGGGATGTCGAGGCGAAAGCCGCGGCTAGGCTCGCGGTCGAACACCAGCGCCTCGTTGACCTCGTAAAAATGGTAATGCGAGCCCACCTGCACCGGCCGGTCGCCATGATTGGCCACTTTGACACTGACCGTTGCACGGCCGACGTTGAGTTCGATGTCGCCGGCGGCGACCTGGATTTCACCTGGGATCATGCTGGGCTCCTCGGCCAGGTCAGACGATGGGGTCATGTACGGTCACCAGCTTGGTGCCGTCAGGGAAGGTGGCTTCGACCTGCACGTCATGGAGCATCTCGGGAACACCGTCCATAACCTGATCGCGGCCGATCACTTCGCGGCCCAGGCTCATCAGCTCGGCTACCGTGCGGCCATCACGGGCGCCTTCGAGCACGGCGGCACTGATCAGCGCCACCGCCTCCGGGTAGTTGAGCTTCAGGCCACGGGCCAGGCGCCGTTCCGCCAACAGTGCGGCGGTGAACAGCAGCAGTTTGTCTTTCTCTCTCGGGGTTAGCTCCATGGCGCTCTCTCAGGTGGCCCAGATGCGCGGCGGGCACGCCGGCAGGCCGAGAACGGCCGGCCGCAGCACGTGCCAGAGGCGCTGCAGGGTGTGTTGCAGATGTTGGTTGTCGTGGTCCAGCAGGCGAATCACCAGCAGCGAACCCAGCAAGGTGGCGCCGGCGGGCGTTTTCAGTTCCTCGAGCAGAGGCCGCACCCTTTCCAGCACGGATGGGTCTGCCGGGGACGCACAGAAGGTAGCGAGCAACGGGTGGCCGCCGAGCTTGTCGAGCTGGCCACCGGTGATGCGCAGGCGTTCGCACAAGCCAGGCTCGTCGGGCAACTCGATGCTCAGACGGCTGTCCAGCGCGCCCTGATCGAAACACTCGCCCATCACCGGTCGGCCCAGGCATAGCGTTTCCCAGGCCAGCAGGCGGGCACCGGGCTCAAGGGTGAAGCGGCTGTCGAGGCTGGCGCGAGCACCGGAAAAGAAAATGCTGTCCTGGGGCAGCCACTCCAGGGTGCTGCCCGCTTGCAGATGGAAACGTTGGGTCAGCCACGCAGTTGGGCCGATACTTCGATAAAACTTGCTGGCGCCGGGCATGGTCAGCAATGCATGGCTGCCAGGCTCTAGCTGAATATCCAGCTCCAGGCGGTCACCGGCAACGATGCCGCCTGGCGGGTGCAGCACATAGACGTGGCACGGCGCACCTTCCGGGTAGAACGGCCGCTGCACCAAAAGCGGGCCGAAATGGCGGCGCGCACCAAGACGAGTCACGCCAGCACGCTCGACAAAGCGCAACTGCAGGTGGGCGCTCCAGCCTGCATCATGTTCAGATTGTTCGACGCGCTCCGCCAGCAACATCCTATAGCCCCTAATATCCACGGCCTGGTGGCCGTCAAGAGGATCACCGCCGCGCACTGAGGTGCTGCAGGCCTGACCACTCGATCAAATTCGATTGGCTGGGATATAGCAGTTTGCGGGCCAACTACGCAGGTGAAGCCAGATGAAATATATTGCGCGAGGCTCTGGCGTGGGGCATGCCGGGTAATGACGCACGACACGAGGGCACTCATAAGCCCTGTTTCAGTGCTCGAATCTGCCAGAGTAATCCGCGCGAACAAGACAGCTCG
This sequence comes from Pseudomonas sp. BNK-15, assembly GCF_047456105.1. NCBI lineage: Bacteria > Pseudomonadati > Pseudomonadota > Gammaproteobacteria > Pseudomonadales > Pseudomonadaceae > Pseudomonas > Pseudomonas sp. BNK-15. The sequence goes on along the minus strand of NZ_CP179898.1, from coordinate 4,534,571 downwards.
CCGCGACAATCAGTAGACTGGCAATCCACTTGAGTACCGCCCACGGCCAAGGAACCGCCATGCCTCTCGCCCCTGCCATCCCCATCCTGCGCATTTTCTCGGTCGAAAAGGCCAAGGAGTTCTACCTCGATTTCCTCGGCTTCACCCTGGACTGGGAGCACCGCTTCAGCCCGGACCTGCCTTTGTATGCGCAAATCCACCGCGAAGGCCTGGTCCTGCACCTGAGCGAGCATCACGGCGACGCGTGCCCAGGCTCGACGGTGTTTGCCCGTACCGACGAACTGCTGGCGCTGGAACGTGAACTGCTCGACAAACAGTATGGTTACGCCCGCCCACAGGCCGAGCGCGTCGACTGGGGCCTGCAGCTGCAGATACGCGACCCGTTCGGTAACCTGTTGCGTTTCTGCCAGCAGGTCGATGACGAGGCCGCGCAATGAAAGCACTGGGCAAACGCGAACTGGCGCGCCTTGAGCGTGAACTGGTGGCGTGCCTGACCGACGCCTGCGAAACGGCCAAGGCGCAAATCATCGGGTTCAGCTGGCTGACCCATCGCCTGGACCCTGATCAGTTCCCTGCCAGCTTGCGCATTACCTGGGTATTCGAGCGCGAGGTCGACAAGGCCGCAGCGCTGGCGGGTGATGCGAAGGTACGCATGCTCAAGCTGACGGCCCAGGCGCTGGACGAGGCAGGTATAAGGCTGGATCACCCAGCATGGCATGTGCGCTTCGACAGTGAAGAAGCCTGCGAACGAAGCCACGCAGGCGACTGGAACAAGCGCTTGCAGGGGCGTTGAGGCCAACCGGCGAGCGGTGATTTACCTCCCCTCGCCTTTGCGCTAGGCTCTTGCATCTCACTACAGGAGGTATTCGTCCAATGCGCCATTGATGCCGCCGTCCCTTCGACGGCCAGCCTTCAGCCTCTGGTTTGCTCCGGAGATGTCGCGGCATGAGTGGAGTTGTGCATGACGAATACGTCGTTCTTGACGCTGGACAGCGTCTCCCTGGTTTTGCCCAATGGCAAGCCACTGTTTACCGACCTCAGCGCGTGTTTTGACCAACGCCCAACCGGCATGGTCGGGCGTAATGGCGTGGGCAAAAGCCTGCTCGGGCAGATACTCGCCGGCCAGCGGTTGCCCAGCAGCGGCCGCTGCTCGCGCCATGGCAGGGTTCATCACCTGGACCAGCAAGTGATCCGGCACAGTGCCACCGTCGCCGATCTAGCCCAGGTCGGGCAGGTGATCGCTGCGTTGCAGAATATCGAAAAAGGTAGCATCGACCTTTACGATTTCGACACGGTGGGCGATCAATGGGACATTCGTGAGCGGCTGCACATCCTGCTGGATCGCCACGGCCTGGGTCACCTCACCCCCGATTACCCCGCTACCGACCTCAGCGGCGGCCAGGCTATGCGCGTCGCCCTGCTCGGTGCCTGGCTCAGCGATAGCGATTACCTGATCCTGGATGAGCCCAGCAACCACCTGGACAGCGAAGGCCGCGCTCAGCTCCTGGCCATGATCACGGCTTGGGACCGGGGCTTGCTGGTTATCAGCCATGACCGTAGCTTGCTCGAACACATGTCGCGCATCGTCGAACTGTCGAGCCTTGGCTTGCAGGCATTCGGGGGGCCTTACAGCTTCTATGCCCAGCGCAAGGCCGAACAGCGCGAACAGGCTCAGCAACAACTGGTCTGCGCAAAGCATGAGCGCCAACTCACCGCCAAAACGTTGCACGAACAACGGGAGCGCCTTGAACGCCACCAGTCACGTGCCAGCCACCACGCCAAGCACGCCAACCAGGCCAAGATACTCATCGACCGCCAGCAGCAACGTAGCCAGGCCACGGCTGGCAAACAGCGTCGCAATCACAACGATGCCCTGCAGGCCCTGCAAACGCAGGTGCAGGAAGCGGCGCGCCAGGTAGAGCGCGACAGCGCGATCATTCTTCATGCGCCAACACCTCAATCGCACCCTGGTCGTGAAGTGCTGGCACTGCAGGGGCTTGTGCTGCCTCGCGGCAGTACCGAACCGATCGACCTGCACCTTTGCCTGGGCCAACGGCTCGGACTGGTCGGTCCCAACGGCAGTGGTAAGTCAACACTCCTTCAGGTGCTGTGCGAAGCGCTGCCCATCCAGGCCGGCAGCGCTCGGATGAGCGGCGAAGTCGCGATGCTCGACCAGCACTGCAGTTCATTACCTGGGCAGCAGACCGTTCTGGCACACCTGCGCGAGGCTAACCCGACACTGCCATCCGGCGTTCTGCGCATACGGCTGGCTCAACTAGGCCTCGATGCCGCACGCATCGAGCTGCCGAGCAGTTTGCTCAGCGGCGGTGAGCGGCTCAAGGCAGCGCTGGCTGGCGTGCTTTATCGCAAACGCGGCGTGGACCTGCTGTTGCTCGATGAGCCCGGCAACCATCTGGACCTGCCGTCGCTTGAAGCGCTGGAGGCCATGCTACGGCAGTTTCAGGGGGCGATGCTGGTGGCTTCCCATGATCCAGTGTTTCTCCAGCAACTGGCGCTGGACGCTTACCTGCACCTGCCATCGGCGTCACCATGAGCCAGATAGCCGCCAATTCGTGACTGGCCGTTCCCGATCCGCAGCGGATGTATTATCGTGACGAGGTGCGCATATAACAGCAGCCCGAGCGATCGGGCACTTGCAAGACAATCGAGGGTGTCATGAGTAACGAAAGCATTAACTGGGACAAGCTGGGTTTCGACTACATCAAGACCGACAAGCGCTACCTGTCCGTATGGCGCAATGGTGAGTGGGACAAAGGCACCCTGACCGAAGACAACGTGCTGCACATCAGTGAAGGCTCCACTGCCCTGCACTATGGCCAGCAATGCTTCGAAGGCCTGAAGGCCTACCGCTGCAAGGACGGCTCGATCAACCTGTTCCGCCCTGACCAGAACGCCGCCCGCATGCAGCGCAGCTGCGCCCGCCTGCTGATGCCGCACGTGCCGACCGATGTGTTCATCGAGGCCTGCAAGCAAGTGGTCAAGGCCAACGAGAAATTCGTCCCGCCACACGGCAAGGGTGCCCTTTACCTGCGCCCATTCGTGATCGGCACCGGCGACAACATCGGCGTGCGCACCGCCCCCGAGTTCATCTTCTCGGTATTCGCCATCCCGGTTGGCTCGTACTTCAAAGGCGGCATGAAGCCGCACAACTTCCAGATTTCCAGCTTCGACCGCGCCGCCCCGCAAGGCACCGGCGCCGCCAAGGTCGGCGGCAACTATGCAGCCAGCCTGCAGCCAGGCGCTGAAGCCAAGAAGGCCAACTTCGCCGACGCCATCTACCTCGATCCGCTGACCCACACCAAGATCGAGGAAGTTGGTTCGGCCAACTTCTTCGGCATCACCGCCAACAATGAATTCATCACGCCGAAATCGGCCTCGGTACTGCCAGGCATCACCCGCCTGTCGCTGATGGAACTGGCGTCCTCGCGCCTGGGCCTGACCGTGATCGAAGGCGACGTTGAAATCAACAAGCTCGACCGCTTCATCGAAGCCGGTGCCTGCGGTACCGCCGCGGTGATCACCCCGATCGGTGGCATCGAGTACAACGGCAAGCTGCACGTGTTCCACGACCTGGAAAAGGTGGGCCCGGTCACCCAGAAGCTCTACAACGAGCTGACAGGTATCCAGAGTGGCGACGTCGAAGCGCCAGCGGGCTGGATCGTCAAGGTCGCCTGAGCCATCGCGCCACGCTGAACCACGGGGCATGCCAGACGCTGGCATGCCCCTTTTTTGGCTGAACGTTCCGGCGCCATCGCCGGCAAGCCGGGCCCCACAGGGAATGCGTCATCTTTAGACATTGAGCAAGACGGTTTTGCCCCGCAACAAAGAAACTGCAGCCAGATGAATTTTTCTTAAATTCCCGGCAGTCTATTCTTTGGCACAATCAAGCCTCCACTAGACGCCCAGGAACCAGCATGCCACGCGTACTGACCATCGAAGACGACGCCGTCACCGGCCAGGAAATCGTCGCCGAACTCACCAGCCACGGTCTGGAAGTGGATTGGGCAGACAATGGCCGTGAAGGCCTGGCCAAGGCCATCGGCGGCGGCTACGACCTGATCACCCTGGACCGCATGCTGCCTGAGGTCGATGGCCTGACCATCGTCACCACCCTGCGCAACCTGAAAATCGCAACGCCCATCCTGATGATCAGCGCACTGTCCGACGTCGATGAGCGTGTGCGAGGCCTGCGTGCCGGTGGCGACGACTACCTGACCAAGCCATTCGCCTCCGACGAGATGGCCGCACGGGTGGAAGTGCTGTTGCGGCGCAATAGCGTGCCGATGACCCAGACCCGACTGCAGGTCGCCGACCTGCAACTGGACCTGATCAGCCATGAGGCCCGCCGCGGCGAACAGACGCTCAACCTGCTGCCCACCGAGTACAAGCTGCTGGAGTACCTGATGCGCCATAGCGGCCAGGTGATCACGCGGATGATGATCTTCGAGGAAGTCTGGGGGTACCACTTCGACCCTGGCACCAACCTGATCGATGTGCATATCGGCCGCCTGCGCAAGAAGATCGATGCCCCCGGGCAGTCGCCGCTGATCCGTACCGTACGGGGCTCCGGCTATGCCATTGCTGAACCCGTCTAAGGGCTGGAGCTCCTCGACCAGCCGCCTGCTGGCGCTGTACAGCTTCCTCTTCGTGGCCTGGAGCAGCATCCTCATGGGGGTGCTGTACTTCGAGGTGTCCAGCTACCTGAACAAGCTGACCCGCCACTCCATGCTGCAGCGCCAGCACCTGTTCGCGCACATGAGCGGCAAGCAGCTGGACGACGCGCTGATCGCCAGCCAGGCGTTCGAGGAGCGCGCCTTTGATGCCTACGGCCTGTTCGACGCCCAGCTCAACCCGATCGGCGGGCGTATCCGTGCAATTCCGCCGGAACTCGGGCTGGACGGCAAGGTGCATGAACTCGAGCGGTGCCTGGACGCCGATGACCCGCACATGCCGCGTGACAGCTGCGACGCGGTGGCAATCAAGGTTCAGGACGGCCGTTGGCTGGTACTGCTGCGCGACAACGGCTCGTTGTTCGTGGTGACACGCATCATCCTGCACGCCTTGCTATGGGGCATATCGCTGACACTTATCCCTGGCTTCGCCGGCTGGTACCTGCTGCGCCGCAGGCCTTTGAAACGCATTCGGGCCATACAGGCGCAGGCTGAACTGATTGTCGCCGGCGACCTCACCCACCGCCTGCCGCTGTCGGCCCGGCGCGACGAGCTGGACATGCTGGCCGCCATCGTCAACGCCATGCTTGACCGGATAGAACGGCTGATGCATGAGGTCAAGGGCGTGTGCGACAACATTGCCCACGACCTGCGCACACCACTCACCCGCCTGCGTGCACAGCTGTACCGCATCCGCCAGCAGACCGGGCTGGACTCGGCACAAGCCGAGGCACTGGACCAGGCCATCGGCGAAACCGATACCCTGATGGCACGTTTTCGCGGCCTGTTGCGCATCAGTGAACTGGAGGATCGCCAGCGCCGCGCCGGCTTCGTTCAGCTGGACCCGCGTGAGCTTCTGGTGGAGTTGCACGATTTCTACCTGCCCCTGGCCGAAGATGGCGGTATCCGCCTGCACCTGCAACAGCCTGAGCACTTGCCGGCGCTGCATGGGGACCGTGAATTGCTGTTCGAAGCGCTGGCCAACCTGGTGGGCAATGCCATCAAGTTCACGCCAGAAGGTGGCCAGGTGGCCATTACGGCTACGCAGGACGAAGCAGGCGTGCATATCGCTATCGAGGACAGTGGGCCTGGGATTGCGGAAGAAGAGCGCACTGCCGTGCTGAAGCGCTTTTATCGCAGCGAGGAAGGCCACCGCCACCCGGGGTTCGGGCTGGGTTTGTCGATCGTTGCGGCGATCGTCGACCTGCATGGGTTTGGGCTGGAGGTGGGTGACAGTGAGCTGGGTGGGGCTAAGCTGGTGTTGCATTGCCCGTTGCCGGGGTTGCCCAGGTAAAAGCGGGGGCTGCTATGCAGCCCATCGCCGGCAAGCCGGCTCCCACCACGACAGCACAACCTTCAAGCCCTGCGCAATACCTTTCGCCGGCTTGCCGGCTCTCACTACGACCGCGCAACCTTCAAGCCCTGCGCACTACCTGTGGGAGCCGGCTTGCCGGCGATGGGGCCGCAAAGCGGCCCCTTCACATCATCAGTCAGCCAGACGCCAGGTAGTCGCGCCCTTGCTGTCCTCCAGCACCACACCCATGGCGGTCAGCTGGTCGCGGATACGGTCGGATTCTGCCCAGTTCTTATCGGCACGCGCCTGCAGGCGCGCCTGGATCAGTGCTTCCACTTCAGCCGCATCGACCTTGCCCTCGGCCCCTGCACGCAGGAAGTCATCGGCCTCCAGCTGCAATACACCCAGCACATCACCCAGCTCACGCAGGCGACCGGCCAGGCCGGCAGCCGCATCCGGGTCGCTGTCGCGCAGGCGGTTGATTTCGCGCACCAGGTCGAACAGCACGGCGCAGGCTTCGGGGGTGCCGAAGTCGTCGTTCATCGCCACGCTGAAGCGCTCGACGAATGCCTCACCACCCTTGGCCGCCACACGTGGCAAGCCACGCAGGGCGTGATAGAAGCGCTCCAGGGCACCCTTGGCATCACGCAGGCTGTCTTCGGAGTAGTTGATGGCACTGCGGTAGTGGCTGGCCACCAGCAGGTAGCGCACCACCTCCGGGTGATACACGTCGAGCACGTCACGGATGGTGAAGAAGTTGTTCAATGACTTGGACATTTTCTCGCCATTGATGCGGATCATGCCGCAGTGCATCCAGGCGTTGGCGTACTGCTTGCCGGTCGCCGCTTCACTCTGGGCGATTTCGTTCTCGTGGTGCGGGAACTCCAGGTCGCTGCCGCCACCGTGGATGTCGAAGCTCTCGCCCAGGCAGCAGGTGGACATCACCGAGCACTCGATGTGCCAGCCCGGACGGCCAGGGCCCCAGGGCGAATCCCAGTACGGTTCGCCCGGCTTGACGCCCTTCCACAGCACGAAGTCGAGCGGGTCCTGCTTGGCCTCATCGACCTCGATGCGGGCACCGATGCGCAGGTCCTCGATCTTCTTGCGCGACAGCTTGCCATAGCCGACGAACTTGCCGACCCGGTAGTACACGTCGCCATTGCCCGGCGCGTAGGCGTAGCCCTTGTCGATCAGGGTCTGGATCATCGCGTGCATGCCGGCGATATGGTCGGTGGCACGCGGTTCCTGGTCCGGCTTGAGGATGTTCAGGCGCCGTTCGTCCTCATGCATCGCATCGATCATGCGGGCCGTCAGCGCGTCGAACGTTTCGCCGTTCTCGTTGGCCCGGTTGATGATCTTGTCGTCGATGTCGGTGATATTGCGCACGTAGGTCAGCTCATAGCCGCTCTTGCGCAGCCAGCGGGTGACCAGGTCGAAGGCCACCATGCTGCGGCCATGGCCCAGGTGGCAATAGTCGTACACGGTCATGCCGCACACATACATGCGCACCTTGTTGCCATCGAGCGGCTTGAAGACTTCCTTGGTTTTGCTCAGCGTGTTGTAAATGGTAAGCACGGTGGTTCCTTAGCTGCCCCAGGAGTCACGCAGGGTGACGGTGCGGTTGAACACCGGGCGGCCCGGCTGGCTGTCCTTGAGGTCGGCGCAGAAGTAGCCTTCGCGCTCGAACTGGAAGCGGTCTTCAGGCTGCGCCTGGCCCAGCGACGGCTCGGCACGGCAGCCGGTCAGCACTTGCAGCGAGTCCGGGTTGATGTTGTCGAGGAAGCTGGCGCCCTCCTCGGCCTTTTCCGGGTTCGGCGAGCGGAACAGGCGATCGTACAGGCGCACTTCGCATTCGACACTGGCGTCTGCCGGCACCCAGTGGATCACGCCCTTGACCTTGCGGCCCTCGGGGTTCTTGCCCAGTGTGTCCGGGTCGTAGGAGCAGCGCAGCTCGACGATGTTGCCCTCGGCGTCCTTGACCGCTTCGTCGGCGCGGATCACGTAGCTGCCGCGCAGGCGCACTTCACCGGCCGGTTCCAGGCGCTTGTAGCCCTTTGGCGGCTCTTCCATGAAATCGTCGCGGTCGATGTACAGCTCGCGGGCGAAGGGCAGCACGCGCACGCCCATGTCTTCCTTGGGGTGGCGCGGCAGCTCGAGCTGCTCGACCTGGCCTTCAGGGTAGTTGGTGATGACCACTTTCAGCGGGCGCAGTACGCACATGGCGCGCGGCGCGGTGCGGTCGAGGTCGTCACGGATACTGAATTCGAGCATCGACATGTCGACAACACCGTCGGAGCGGTTGGTACCGACCATTTCGCAGAAGTTGCGGATCGAGGCCGGGGTGTAACCGCGACGACGGAAGCCCGACAGGGTCGACATACGCGGGTCGTCCCAGGCACTGACGTGCTTCTCGTCGACCAACTGCTTGAGCTTGCGCTTGGAGGTGATGGTGTAGTTCAGGTTCAGGCGGCTGAACTCGTACTGACGCGGATGCGCCGGTACCGGCAGGTTGTCCAGGAACCAGTCGTACAGCGGCCGATGGCCTTCGAACTCCAAGGTGCAGATCGAGTGGGTGATGCCTTCGATGGCATCGGACTGACCATGGGTGAAGTCGTAGTTGGGGTAGATGCACCACTTGTCACCGGTCTGGTGGTGGTGGGCATGACGGATGCGGTACAGGATCGGGTCGCGCAGGTTCATGTTCGGCGAGGCCATGTCGATCTTGGCGCGCAGCACGCGCTCGCCATCCTTGAACTCGCCGGCCTTCATGCGCGCGAACAGGTCGAGGTTCTCTTCGACGCTGCGCTCACGGAACGGGCTGTTCTTGCCTGGCTCGGTCAGGCTGCCACGGTAGGCCTTGGCCTGATCAGGGGTCAGGTCACAGACATAGGCCTTGCCACGCTTGATCAGTTCAACGGCCCAGTCGTGCAACTGGTCGAAGTAGTTCGAGGCATAACGCACGTCGCCGGCCCAGTCGAAGCCCAGCCATTTGACGTCGCGCTGAATGGCATCGATGTACTCCTGGTCTTCCTTGGCCGGGTTGGTGTCGTCGAAGCGCAGGTGACAGACGCCGCCGAACTCCTTGGCCAGGCCGAAGTTGACGCAGATCGACTTGGCATGGCCGATGTGCAGGTAGCCATTGGGCTCCGGCGGAAAACGAGTGACGATGCTGCTGTGCTTGCCCGAGTCCAGGTCGGCCTGGATGATCGGCCGCAGGAAGTTCGCAGGGACGGCGGGGGCGCCTTTGGCAGCGGCGTTGGGCGCGTTGTCGGCAGTGGGCTTGCTCATAGGATCCTTGAATGCACGTGTCCGGCCTGGGTAGGCCGATTGAATCAAAGGGCCTATCATAGCCGAAGCAGTCAAGCTGCTGACAGCCAGGCTCGGACAAACTGCCGTGATTTTATCGCAGCTTTTTGTCGCGGCCTGGCAAAATGGCCAGTGCGCGCCATGTGTCGCGGTCGCCCGATCCTGCGTCAGGTGACTACAGGCGCACTGCGCACCCTAATTCCCGAATGCCTTGAAAGAGCGAATTCCAGCATGTCCAAAGTCAAACTGACCACCAACCACGGCGTTATCGTCCTGCAACTGGACGCCGAGAAAGCGCCGCTCACCACGGAAAACTTCGTTCAGTACGTCAAGGACGGTCACTACGATGGCACCGTGTTCCACCGTGTGATCAAGGGTTTCATGATCCAGGGCGGCGGCTTCGAGCCGGGCATGAGCCAGAAGAAAACCCGCGCCAGCATCCAGAACGAAGCTGACAACGGCCTGAAGAACACCAAGTACAGCATCGCCATGGCCCGCACCATGGAGCCGCACTCCGCCTCGGCCCAGTTCTTCATCAACGCCTCCGACAACGACTTCCTCAACCACAGCGGCAAGAACACCCAGGGCTGGGGCTACGCGGTATTCGGCGAAGTGACCGAAGGCCGTGAAATCGTCGACGCCATCGAAAAGGTCGCCACCGGTTCCAAGGCTGGCCACCAGGACGTACCAAAAGACGACGTGATCATCGAGAAAGCCGAGATCGTTGAGTGATACTGCTGATCTCTGATCTGCATCTGCAAGAAGAACGCCCGGACATTACCCGGGCGTTTCTTGATCTGCTCGACGGCCGCGCACGCCATGCCAAGGCGCTGTACATCCTCGGCGACTTCTTCGAAGCCTGGATCGGCGACGATGCCATGACGCCGTTCCAGCAGTCGATCTGCCAGGCCGTGCGCCAGCTGAGCGACAGCGGCACCGCCGTGTACCTGATGCACGGCAACCGTGACTTCCTGATTGGCGAGGCTTTCTGCAAGGCCGCCGGCTGCACCCTGCTGGCCGACCCCAGCGTGATCAGCCTGGGCGGCGAGCAGGTTTTGCTGATGCATGGCGACACCCTGTGCACCCGCGACATCGGTTACATGAAAATGCGCCGTTATCTGCGCAACCCGTTGAGCCTGTGGATTCTGCGGCACTTGCCGCTTGCCACCCGGCAAAAGCTGGCGCGCAAGCTGCGTAACGAAAGCCGTGCACAAACGCGCATGAAGGCCACCGAAATTGTCGATGTCACACCAGAAGAAGTACCAGCGGTGATGGCGGCACATGGCGTGAAAACGCTGGTGCATGGCCACACTCACCGGCCGGCGATCCACAAGCTGGTGGTGAACGGGGAGCCTGCCCGGCGCATCGTGCTGGGCGATTGGGACCGTCGCGGCTGGACCCTGCAGGTGGATGCGCAGGGCTTTCAGCTGGAGCCGTTCGAGTTTTCCTGAAACTGATAGCTTCGCCATACCGGCCTCATCGCCGGCAAGCCGGCGCCTACAGGTACGCCACTATCCTTGATACCTGTGGGCCGGTTTGCCGGCGATGAGGCCGGTACAGGTTTGTAACTTAAGGCTGGCTCGCCACTGCCCCCTTGTCCCGCTCACTGATCACATACTGCCGATACTCGGGGTCAGCCTTGATTTGCGCCTCGGTGAACGGGATGTGCGCCAACTGCTTGGCCGAGAACGCTTTGGTCTGGTCGCTCGCATGCGCCGATGCGGCTTCGCTGGACTGCGAGAAGGCCAACAACCCGCGCGCCTGGGGCCCCTTATCGGTGAAGCTGACCAGTTGCAAGTAACTGGTGCCACTGACCACCAGCCGCTTGCCCGGCCCATGCGGGACGCTGTAGATCGCGTTATACACCCCCAAGCCCTGCGGGCCGCCCGGCACCGGTGTGCCATCGGCCGCCTGCTGGATCTGCCCCCAACGGCTGCCTTCAGCAACGCCGGCTTTGGCTACCTGCTGCAGTGAGGCCAGCGCCGCTTCGCGCAGCAACTTGCGCACCGCCGCCTGCTCCACTGCCAACCCACGCGGCGTGTGTTGCGGGTCTGCCGGGTCGAAGGCCACACGCCAGCTTTGCGGATACCTGGCCAAGGCGTCGACGATGTTCTGGAAGTGCACCAGGCCAATGCCGCTGTTCAGGTCAGCCTTGCCATCCCAGCTCGCCAGGCTCGTACACAGTGCCTGCAAATCGGCCTCAGCGCCTTTGCACCATTGCAACAAGTCTGGAAGCACCAGGCTGGCCAGGTAGACCTCGTCATCCATCACCATACGCTGCAGGTCCTCCATACCCAGCTTGGCCTTGCCTTGCAGGCGCTCCAGCGCGAAGCGCCCGCGCATGCCCAAGGGCTGGTCGCTGCGGCTGATCAGCGGCGAGTACCCCGTCAACGGCTGGGCGGGGTTGGTCATCCATGCCGGATCGTTGGAGCTTTGCACAAAATCGTTGCGCGCAAGGCTGGGCAACAGATGCGCCGGGAAGATGCCAGGCTGCGCTGCCTGTGCATCGACCTTCCACTGGCAGGCGCTGCGCGAACCGTCGAGCACCACCAGCGGCCCTTGCGCCGCCGGGTTGCTGCACTGGCTCAGCAACTGCTGGTCCACATAAGGCACCACCGACTGGTTAAGGTACAACGCCTGGCCACCGGCATCGACGGCCAAGGTATTGACCCAGGGGATGCCCTGCAACTGCTCGACCGAGCCCTTCAGTGCCGCCAGGCTATCGGCACGGTTGATGCGATACCACTGCTGCAGCACGCGGGTATTTTCCAGATTCGCGTCGCGCAGGCTGTAGGCCGCTTTGCTGTCCCAGTCCAGGCGCCCTGGCCACTGCACCACGGGCCCGAAGCTCGAACTGTAGACCTGGCGCTGCACTTGGCTCAGCGTGCCATCCTCAGCCTTGACCGTGACACTCACAGCCTGGCGCGTCAGCGGCAGGGACTTGCCATCGAGCAGGTAGCGGGTCGGATCCTTGGGGTCCAGTTGCAGTCGGTAGAGGGTGAAGTGTTTGGACGTATCGACCGTGTGGGTCCAGGCCAGGTGACGGTTGAAACCGATGTTCACTACCGGCAAGCCAGGCAGTGCGGCGCCCATGACGTCCAGTCGGCCAGGGATGGTCAGTTGCATCTGATAGAAGCGCATCCCGCCCATCCAAGGGAAATGCGGGTTGGCCAGCAACAGCCCGCGGCCGTTGGCCGAACGCTCCGCACCCACTGCAACGGCGTTGCTGCCGCGCTCCGAAGCGAAGCGCTGTTGCTGGGCAAGTGCCTCGCCAAACGTGGGCGCTGCCTGCTGGCTCGCCAACTGCGGCGGCCGGGCAGCCGCCAGCGCTTCGGCGAACTGGCCCAACCCACCCTCAGCCAGCAGACGGCGGGTCAGCTTGACCAGGTCCAGGCTGGTGATCGGCCGCAACCACTGACCATCCCCGCACTCTGCCGGCAGCCCTTGGCTACGACGCTCGGCCAAGGCGCGGTTGAAACCACTGGCATAGCCCTCCAGCAAATCACGCACCTGAGCAGGTTGGGCCTGCAGGAAGCTGTTGACCGCAGTCGGCGTATTGAACCAGGTGAAGAACAGGTCGCTGGTCAGGTTATCGCGCTGCTCGAGGGTTTTGCCCTGCGCGCCAAAAAAGCGCGAACGTTCACCGTTGACCGTCAGCACTTCATTGGCCAGCAGGCACAGATTGTCTTGGCCATAGGCATAACCGATGCCGTAACCCAGGCCGCGCTCATCCTTGGCCACGATATGCGGCACGCCGAAACTTGTACGGCGAATTTGCGCAGTGGCATCAGACTTGGGTTCCAACGCCTGCGCGGCCATGCTGGAGACAACCAGCGCGGCCGCAAGGCCAGCGCAGGTCATGGGACGTGAAATTGAGAGCACGGGCACTCCTCGGCTTCTGGGATCATTCCCAATCAGACGAACGCCCACATGAAAATTTTACGCACAAGGAGAAACAGATTCGTCTTCATGAGACCGGCAGAGAATCTTTTTTTTGCGCAAAGGCTGCAGATTCTCCGTTCTCATTCGTCCTAGTAAGTGAGGCACCCATATTTCGGGAAAGTCCACGAAAAGGAGCATTCACATGTACAACCCGCAATCCTCACTTCAGACCGGGCGAACCCCGGCCAAAGCGGCCAATGGACAGGACGCCTGCGGGGAAGAGCGTGTCGGCAACGAACAGATCCGCGAGTTGCTGCGCACCTATGGGCTGCGTACCAGCCTGATTCGTCTCAAAGTGATCGATGCCCTGCACAGCGCCGGCCGTTCCGGCCGCAGCATTGGCGTGCGCGGTGTGCACGCGCATCTGGAACAACTGGATATTCCACTGTCGTTTCTCAGTGTGCGGGAGGTGCTCAAGCGGCTGTGCGCAGAGGGCGTGATCAACCTGGGCAACGACAAGTGCTACAGCCTCAACCCGCAAGCGCGCGCCGTGCTCGAGCAACCCTCTGCACGCTGAGCGCATGGCCGGCCATACCTGGCCGGCCGGTACGGGTCAGGGCTTGACCTTGCGCCGCAGGATCCCGTTGATCACGACCACCACTACCGCAATGGCGATGGCCAGCAGCTGGAAAGTCTGTTCACTGATGGTGCCCTGCTTCTGCAGGTGTGACAGGCCCAGCATGAGGCCCAGCACCACCAGGATGATAAGAATCGAATATTTGAGGCGCTGCACGTGTGTCATCGATAGTTCCTTGCAACATCGGGGGCAAATGGCTCGCAACGAGCCGGGGCAATGATACAACGCCCGTGGCTTTTGGCGCTGCATTTCCTGCTTAGCGTGGCACCTCAAGCCTGAAAGCATTGGCCTCCCTACCGCCCATGCTGGAGGCTCCATGCTCAAGCCCGCCCTGCTCATTCTGTTGTTACTGCCCTCTCTCCCCACCCACGCCCTGGATATCCGCCAGATACCACCTGAGCAATTGCTCAAAATGGGCCGCGAACTGGCGGACTACGCCGGCAGCAACCAATGGCAACAGTTATGGCATCGAACAAGGGCAGCCGGGCACCTGCTCGCAAGGCCCGGCCACGCCCATTTCACAATCGAGCAGCCGCAGTTGCCAAGGCTCGCCTACGAAACCTTGGCCAACGCCGGACAAGTCGAAGCAGTGGGCAAGACCCTTGCGCTCTATCGCCGATCCTTCCCCGGTAAAGTGCTGGGCCGGCACGATAAGCAATCTCTCAGTGCCCTCTGCCTCGTGGTCGACTGGCGCAGTCTGCCTCAAACAATGGCCGATTGGCCCCACGCCTACCTGCGCAACGTGAGCTTGATGCATGTTTACCCCTGCGGTTGAGGGTACTGGCACCCAGTTGCCTCACGGAAAAGTGCCCCCCTGAGTATCAACGGCTGTAGGGCAACGCCAGAGCGATGTCCTACAACACGCGAAATCGTTGCCTTCAAATCTTGCTCCCCGAGGCTACAACAGCTGGACCACTTGGCGCCTAGCGACGTTATTCGTCACTCACTGACAATCCTCTCACGCCAACGACAGAACGCCGATGGTAATCGCTGACCCGCCATTGCGGCTCATCAAAGCATCGCGCCCCATCTACCGCGAGGGAGCACCACATGGAATTGCCAGATCTCACAGCCATCGACATCAGCCTTCTGCCGCACTCGTTGCAGTCACTGATCGAATGTATCGGCATAGAAAACGCCTACCAACTGACCTGCGCCTTCGGCGGAAGGCCCAAATACATCCCCAAGCATCGTGAGCGCACCAAGCTCGCCGACGTGCTCCCTGGCGAAGCTCTGGACGCCCTGATCAAGCGGTTTGCCGGTGTAGCACTGGAAATCCCCAAGCCAGACCACTTCCTGCGGCAGTTGCGCAACCTGCAAATCCAGAAAGAAAGCGCTGAAGGGCTGTCACGCAGCCTGCTGGCCGACAAGTACGGCCTGAGCCTGCGCCAGATCGGCAATATCCGTCGCCAGGAGCCTTGCACGCGCTGACGACCCCCACCCGGCCGCATTGACGGCCGTATTTGCATCATCCAACAGAGAAAGAGAATCCAGCAATGTCCCTAGACAACAGCCTTATCGGATCGGTCATCAACGCCTTGCCCATGGACCGTATGATCGCCGGGCCGCTACAAGCCATGGTTCAGGCTCAGGTCACTGCGAGCAAATCCTATGCGGACTTCCTCATGCAGGTCTGCGTACAGGATGGCAAAGCGGTTGCCATCCAGTTCGACTATGACGAGACCATCGTCAACGAACAGGGCGAATACAAAGGCGTCGTCAGCAAGTCCATGAAGGTCCCGCTGCTGGCGGCCATTACCCACCCGAACATTGTCATTGAAGAAGGCAAGGTCGAGTTCGAACTGACCATCAGCCAAGCGGCCGAGGATTTCAGTGAGTCCAGCAAAGGTGGTGACATGGCCGCCTCGCTGGGCTGGGGCCCTTTCAAGCTGGACATGAAGGGCAGTATCAGCCACAAGTCCACGCAGACCCGCAAGTCCGATACCCGTGCCCGCTATGCATTCAACACCACCTTGCGCCGCCAGGATCCACCAGAGGCGGTGATGAGGGTCATCGATTTCCTCACCGATGCTGCCACCAAACCGACGGTGGTACCCAACTCGACCCTGATAAGCACGGATGCGATTTCCGATGCTGACGTACTGAAGGACGATACAGCGAGCACCGCCTCTGCAGGTGCCACCACTCCCTGATCCTTCGCCCTGTCTCAAAATGTCCGCCTCGCTGAACACAGCGGGGCTCCCCGTGTACCAAGGAGACAAGTGAGTGGACAACCACCCTGCCCCCATGACCGCGATTGACCTGCGGGATATCACCCGTGGCCTGCAGGAAGCCGCTGCGGCAACCAATAGCCTGATTGCCCAGCAGTACATCAATCTGTTCGATCACTTTTTCGACATCGATCCGCAGGCGCTCGGGGCTCCTATGAAAGCCAAGATGGTCGAGGTCGCCATGGACGACAAGCATGTGATACGCGTGCCGTTGTTCGCCCTGGTTTCACCCAAGGGGCTGGCTCTGGAGCGCATGCAGGTCGACCTCTCTGTGCGGGTCAATGGCACGGAGGCGCTGCGTGCGATGCAGGCGAATGAGGAGGCCGGCGGCGCTGCGGCCTTCAAGGTCACCATTGGCGCCCAGGGCCGCCAGGGGGAAACGCGAGACCCGGACGAGGTACAGATCCGCATGCAGTTTCAAGCCAGCGAGCCACCCGAGGCGCTCAACCGGCTGATCGAGGAATATACCAAGCTGATCAACCCCACCCGCAAGCCGCCCACTGCGCCTGCCCCTGAAACCAATGAGTTCATCGAGGCCGCCACCGTGCGGTGATGGCGCCCCTTCAGAAGTCGCGCTTGTAGAAAATATCCAGCGAACTGGCCAGGCCACTCGCCGCCTCAAGGTAGACCTTCTTGCTCAGCTTGTAGCGCAACGCAATGGTATTGGCCGGCTCGAACACCCCTACCCCATATCGCAAGCTCAGTTTCTCGGTCAGGTTACCGCTAGCCACCACACTGGTGGAGTTGCCCGAGCCCTCAGTGTCCAACTGGAAATCGTCAATACCCAGGCTTGACGCGAGGCTGCCGGTGATTCCTGCGCTGCCAGCCAGGCCCAGCCCCAGGGCCGCCTCGGCAAGCATGTTGTTGTCCTCGCCCGAAGTGCCCAGCGGTCGGCCCAGCACCAGGTAGGACAGCGCCTGTTCCTGGCTCATCGCCGGCTCCGAAAACACCTTGGTAGTAGGCTGCTCGGCACTGCCGCTCAGGCGAATACCGGCGATCACGTCATCAACCTGCCGAATGGCTTCGATGTCCAGGTAGGGCTGGTCGATGGGCCCGGCGAACAGCAAGCGCGCACGGCGAATGGTCAGGCGCTGACCGTAGGCGCGATAGCGTCCGTCAGCCAGGCTCAACTCACCACGGGTGTCCATGTTGTCGCCGATGTGTACATGGCCGAGCAAGTTGGCGGTAAGCCCAAAACCGCTGAACGACAGTTTGTCTTGCCCAACCTCTACATCAATGTCCATGGCCATCGCCATGGGCGTTTTGCCTTCCTCGGTCTGGTGGCCGACGATGACGGTGTCGTCCGATACTTTCACGGTCGATGGCGGCAGTTCGCGCACCGTGATCTTGCCTTTGGGCACCAGCACCTTGCCGGTCACCGCCAGTTTGTCGTCGATCAGGCGCAGGCTCAGGTCCGGCGCAACCTCAAGTGTTGCGTAGGGTTCGACGGTAACCGGCAACTGCTGGCCCTGCAGGCGCAGGTTCATGCCCAGGGCCTGGCCCCAGGTCAGGTCTCCGCTCAGCCGGCCACGGCCCGCCTCGCCACTGCGCCAACCACCGTTGAGCTGAACCTGCTCGCCAGCGATCAAGGCCTGCAGCGACAGGTCCTGCAAACTGACGGGCAGCTCAGCACCACTGACCTCGCCACCCCTGAGCATCAGGTTGCCGTTGACCTTTGGCGCCAGCAAGGTGCCGGACAATCGGCCACTGCCATTCAATTGGCCTGCCAGGCGCTCGACCATCGGTACGAAAGGCCGGGCAACCGACAGGTCCAGACCGGCGAGGCGGAAGTCACCCGACAGCGGCTTGTCTTTCCCCAGCGGGTCGAGACGGGCGTTCAGGCTCAACTCGCCGAGGCGCTCGCCACGGAAATTCAGCCGTGTATCGATGCGGCGAGGCGCCAGGGTGCTGTCCAGGCGCAGCGCCTGGTAAGGGAAATCGATCCAGCGCCCATTGTCCCGCACCCTCAGGGTGCCGCCACTGGCATCGATACGCACGACACCCTTGGGGCCGCTGGCTGGAATGTCCAGATTGACGTCAGCATTGAGCAGCCCCTGCCAGGCGAAATCCTTCGGCAGCCATTGGGCCAGGCTGTCCAGCGGGAACTGTTTGAGGTGATAACGCAGGCGTGGCTCTGGTGCCAGGCGTTGATCCTCGCCACACAGGCTGGCCTGACCGGAGCGCCAGCAGTGGGCACCGAAGTCCAGTTGGCCGCTGGCCAGGCGCTGCAGGCGGGCCGGCGCCTGCAACTGCCAGTCCTGGCCACCGGCCTGGACTCTGCCGCTGGCCAGCCGGCCACGCCAATCCCCCTTGTTCAACTGGCCGTCGAGCCCCAGGTCAAGCTTCAACTGCGGGCCATCGAGGCCCAGGGTCAGGGCTTGCTGGCGGATATCGCCCTTGCCGTTGGCCTGCAAGGTGCCCAACGCGGTATCGCCCAGGCGAATACCATTGGCCTTGAGGTTGATCACGCCACGCTGGGCGTTGTCCAGGCGTGCATTGAGGTCAAGCCGCTGGATACGGTTCTGCTCCTGCGCCAACTGCTGGCCTTGCAGGGTGAGGGTACCCTGGGGAGCGCTCAGCGTGCCGCTGACATCCAGCCGCCCTTTGGCCTGGCCTCGCAGCCCGGGCCACAGTTGCCCGAGCCGGGGCAGGTCGAGGTCGACACGCCCGGCCAGGCGCTGCTGCAGGCTGCCACTGCCGTTGATGCGGTTGTCACCCAACTGCACGGCCAGCGCACCGAGGGTCCAGTTCTGCCCGGCGCCTTCGGCCTGTACCTTGAGCATCGCAGGCTGGCCGCGCAGGCGGCCCTTTAGATCAAGCTGGGCATCGAGGGTGAGCTGCTCACCCTTCATTTCACCTTTGCTGCGCAACGGACCGGCCAGGGTACCGGGCAGTTCGGCGAGCCAGTAGGCGGGGTCGAGTGCCGACAACTGCAGGTCGACATCCCAGGCCAGGGTATCGGCAAAGCGCACCGCGACACTGCCGGCTGCCTTGCCTTGCCCGGCGGTCAGGGCCAATTGCGGCAGGCGCACCTGGCCAAGGTCACCCTCGAAAGGGCTGGCCAACGTAAAGGCTCCGGCTGGGCCGTCGAGGTCGCCATTGAAAGTACCCTGGTAACTGCCATCGCGGTATTGCACCTGCGCGTTGAAGCGCTTGAGCGTGACATCTGGCGGCGCGTCCAACGGGTACAGACGTAGCCACGGGAAATCCTGCCAGTCGAGCTGAGCATCGGCCACCAGGCCTTGCTGCCAGTCGGCGCTGGCCTGCAGCTTCACGTGCTGAGCGTCGCTGGCAGAAAGGTCCAACGCCTGAACGTTCGCCCCTTTGGCATCTACCTTGCCCTTGAGCAGCAGGGCGATCGGTGCCTGTTCTGCCGGCAGGCTGGCGCTACCAGACAACTGATAACCTTTGAGCAAATCGCCCTCGGCGTCGAGCTTGAGCTGATTGAGCTGCAGCGTGTCCGGCAGCGTTTGCGCGGGTTTGAAGGCATCGGAGCGCAGCTGCAACCTGGCTGGCAAGTGCTCGGCCAGTGCCTGCAACTCACCGGTCAGACGCGCGTTGAGATAACCGCTGCTGGTCGCATCCAGTTCAAGGGTTTTCTGCAACTCGCCTTTGGCGGTCAGTGCCAGTTGCCAGGCCTGCCCTTGCACCGCAGGCAGGTGCACCTGCCCCTGCAGTTGCACCGGCCAGTCACCCTCGGGTTGCAGATCGCCCTGCACATTCAATTGCAGGTCATCGCGCTGCAGTTGCAGGCTGTCGATCTGCAGCCCTGTGGCAGTCCAGTGCGCCGCCAGGTGAAGATCGCCGAGCAGGTCGCTGCCATCGAGGCGCACCTGGCCAACCTTGACGTCACCCAGCTCGATGGCCACCGGCAGCCGCAAAACCGGTAACTGCAGCGGCCCGCTGTCGGCAGGTTGTTCGCTCGGCGCGAACAGCATGTCGATACGCTGGGCATGCAGTTGATCGATGCACAGCGTTGCCCGCAATAAACAGCCAGGTGTCCAGTTCAGCAGCGGAGCCAGCACTTCGACGCGGTTGCCGCCGTCAGCCCAGGTCAATTGGCTCGCCTGCCACCTGCCCGCAAGGCGCCCTTGAAAGTTATCGACCTGCAGGCCTGGCACGCGCCCAAGTACCCAACGGCTGCCGCCTTCGGTACCAAGTATCGCTGCCAGCGCCAGAACAACCAGTAACACACTGCCAAGCAGGCCCAGCAAAATGAATTTGAACACACGCATCACAGCTCAGGCCCCATGGAGAAGTGCAGGCGGATACCACCGTCGTCATCAAGGGCCTTGGCCAGGTCAAGGCGCAATGGCCCGACCGGCGAAACCCAGCGCACGCCGATACCGACCCCGGTCTTGAGGCTCGG
This sequence comes from Pseudomonas sp. BNK-15, assembly GCF_047456105.1. Taxonomy (NCBI): domain Bacteria; kingdom Pseudomonadati; phylum Pseudomonadota; class Gammaproteobacteria; order Pseudomonadales; family Pseudomonadaceae; genus Pseudomonas; species Pseudomonas sp. BNK-15. The sequence continues at coordinate 4,514,161 of NZ_CP179898.1, read as the reverse complement.
CAGCTCCAGCGTGTTGAACGAATTGCCCTGGTCGACGAATGTCGCCACACGCCACTTCTCGGTCAGCGAATACTGGTATTCGACGCTGCCTGCCACCAAGTAGCGGCCACCGATACGGTCGCCGTCGCTGTTCTTTGGCGACAGCGTCTGATAGTCGTAGCCGCGCACGCTCTGGTCACCACCGGCGAAGAAACGCAGCGATGGCGGGATGTTGTTCTTGTAACCGTTGGTGGCGCTGCCACCGAACTGCACCCTGCCGAGCAAGCGGTGGTTGTGCCCGAGCGTGGTCAGGCCCTTGAGCAGCACGTTGCCATGCAACAGGTTGGTGTCGGACACCAGCCCTTCCTTGGCCACCTGGGTATCGAACTGCAGGCGGTAGCCATTGTGCGGGTCGATGCGGTTGTCGCTGCGCAGGTAGGAGAAACTTACGCCCGGCATAAGCAGGTTGCTCAGGCCCGAATCGTCGCCAAGGCGATACTCTTCACGCTGGTACTTGAGCGAGATCACCCGTTGCCAGCCACTGGGCAGCTTGCTGTGCCATTCCGGCCCCACGGTCAGCAGCTTGCTGAGTGTGTCTGTACCGGCGATCTCTTCATTCTGATAGCCGCCAGCGAAACGCAACTTGTCGGTCAGGGGCGGGTCAAGGGGCACGTCGTACCACAGCCCCACGTTTTGCCGGGGGGCTGAAAGTTCTGTTTCCCAGCCGTAGCTGTGACCTTGGGGGTTGACCCAGTGGCGTGTCCAATTGGCTTTGCCGCGCGGCCCGACATCCGTCGAGTAACCCAGGCCAAGCCCCATTGTCCGCGGCTTGCGGGTATCGAGGCGCACGTCCACGGGGATTTGCTCAGCCACTGCGGCAGTGGGCGCAGCATCGACCCGCACACCCTCGAAATAGCCGCTGGACTGCAGGTCGTTGTTCAGCTCAGCGACCAGTTCGGAGTCGTATGGCGTGCCCGGTTCGAACGAGACCATGCGCTGCAGCAGTTCTTCGTCCAGCGGCGTGTCGCCACTGAACCTGACCGCACCCAAGCGATAGCGTGGGCCGCTCTGATACACCAGTTCGATATCGGCCACCCCGGCCTGCGGGTCGACGGCAAGGCGCTGGCGGCTGAAATGCCCACTGAAGAAGCCGTAGCGCGACGCCTGGTTCTGGATCAACCGTTTGGCGTCCTCGTACAGCCCATGGTTGAGTTGCTCACCGGCGCGCAGGGCTTTGCTGTCGGGTACGCGAAACGCTTTCATCTCGCTGGCAGGCCCTTCGATGCGCACGGTTACGTTGCGCAAGCGCACAGGCTCACCCGGGTCGATATGAAGGATCAGCTTCGCCGGTTGGTCGGCCTTGGCAGGCGGCCTGACCTCGCTATCGATCTGCGCCTGATAGTAGCCAAGCGCTTGCGCCGCTTTTCGCGCCTGCTCCTGCGCCCCGCGGCTGAAGCGCAAAAGCGCCTCTTCATCGCGGTCACCCAGGGTACCTATGTAGCCTTCGACATTGGCTTTGAGCGCTTTGTTGGCAGGGTTTACCTGCACAAGCAATTCGCTCTGCCCCCATGCTGTGAAACTGGCGACCCAGAAAACCAGGCCCCAAGTCAGTCTTCCTGAATACGTCATGCGGCGCATGCTACCAGAGCCAGGCGCTCAAGGGAGCCGCCTGGCGGGCTTTCATGCTGTCGGGGAAATTGAAGATACCGGACAGGGATGAAAAAACACTCTTTCTCGGATTGGCCCTACAGCCACCTCGCCAATCTCCTCATACCCCTGGCGCTCATAGAACGGGAGGTAATGCTCGTTGCCCGAATCCAGCACCACGCCTTGTGTGTTGGGGTCTTCTGCGCACCAGTCGTGCACGGCCTGTAACAATTGTTCGCCATAGTGCTGACCGCGAAATGCTGGGTGCACACCCAGGAGCGGCAACATGTGGACCTGTTCTGTCGGCAGGCAACCGACCAGCGCCGCCTGATAATCCATGTAGCGTCGGGTGCAGCGTTGCCCGGTGCCCAGCAGCATGCGCAGGCGCCAGGCCCAGCTGTCGGCCACGCCCAACCGGCGCTGCGGCGGTACGATCAGCGCCAACGCTATCAGGCGGTCATCCAGCAACAGGCCAATGGCCGGCAACTGCAGGTAGAAATGCTGTCGTACCCACTCGCGCACCATCACGCGCAAGCGTCGTTCATAGCCAGGGCGCTGGGCCTCGAAGATGTAGGCAAAGGTGGGCTCTTTCAGGTAGGCGTTGTACAGCAGTGAGCGTGCCTCACGGCTGTAGCCATCATCGAGTGTGCAGATGCGAGCCTGGGCGGCAGTGGCTTCGGGCATTGCGGGCAGTCCTCCTGGAATGGGCATACAGTGCCTTGGAGGAGCCCCACGGCGCATCGTTCCCCCCTTGAGTGCACGTTAGCAGCGCCTTCGCGAAGCCGCCACGCTGGTGATCAGGGACGATGTCGGCTAGCATCCGGCCTTTTACCGGGATTGTCTTTCCATGAAGATCGTCTGTTTCAACATCAATGGCCTGCGGGCCCGCCCGCACCAGCTGGCGGCGCTGATCGAAAAGCACCAGCCGGACGTGATCGGCCTGCAGGAAACCAAGGTCAGCGACGATCAGTTCCCCTTGGCCGACGTTCAGGCCCTGGGCTACCACGTGCACTACCATGGCCAGAAAGGTCACTACGGCGTCGCCCTGCTCTCGCGCCAGGCGCCGCTGAGCCTGTTCAAAGGCTTTGCCACAGACGAAGAAGACGCCCAGCGCCGTTTCATCTGGGGCACGTTCGCTGATGCCAATGGCACGCCGATCACCATCATGAATGGTTACTTCCCGCAGGGCGAAAGCCGCGACCACCCCACCAAGTTTCCGGCCAAGCAGCGTTTCTACAGCGACCTGCAGGCGTTGCTGGAGGGGCAGTTCAAGCAGGACCAACCGGTGCTGGTAATGGGCGACATGAACATCTCGCCCCAGAACTGCGACATCGGTATCGGTCCGGACAACGCCAAACGCTGGCTGAGGACAGGCAAATGCAGCTTCCTCCCCGAGGAACGCGAGTGGATGGAGCGCCTCAAGGGCTGGGGGCTGGTGGACAGTTTCCGCCACCTGCATCCAGAAGTAACGGACCGCTTCAGTTGGTTCGACTACCGCAGCCGCGGCTTCGAGGACGAGCCCAAGCGTGGCCTGCGCATCGACCTGATCATGGCTTCGCAGCACCTGGTGCCGCGGATCAAGGCCGCAGGTGTGGACTATGAGCTGCGCGCAATGGAAAAACCCTCGGACCACGCGCCGATCTGGCTTGAATTGAGCTGACAGGCTCCGGCGCCTTCACGAGTGAGGCAGCCCAACGCTTGTCGTGTGAACCGGCTCGCAGCGATGCAGGCACTGCGGTGCATGGCACCGGCTTTGCCGGTGATCGCCGGCAAGCCGGCCCCCACAGCGGACGCGTCGCGACGGGGGGGCTGACCGACACTAAAGGCCCAACCGCAAGGCCTCCCCCACACCCGCCCCGCGCACATCATCCGCCGCACTGACCAGGGCAAAGTTATAGGCCCCATGCGACCAATACCTCGCCTCCAGCTGGCCATCGACACGCTGCCCTTGCGGCATGCGCTCGAAACGCTCCCCAGGTGAGCGCAGGAACAGGCTGATGCGCTGCCCTTGGCGGTCCTGGAACACCAGCAACGCCGCTGGCCCTTGCTCATTGCTCAACAATCGTGCGCCCACAGGCTGGAACCCGTAGCCGGTGAGGTCAGGCAGCTGCCCCACCCTGCTGAAATGCCTGCCCAGCCAGTCGCGCAACTGCGTCGGGTCACTGGCCTGGATATCCAGCGCCTCGCTGCCGGCGAACAAGCGGTGCGCCTGAACGGCGTCAGCCATGGGCAACTCGTTCCCTGCCAGCGTGACCTGCCGGGCCTGCCAACCACCCACCCCGCCTATGCCCAGTGCCAGCAGCAAAACCGCAGCCGAAGCCAGGCGGCGTTGGCGCCGTTGACGCACACGCCGCTGCAACTGGCCCCGATCCAACTGCGCCGCCCTAGGTTGATCGCCAAACCCGGCCAGGGCCGTGCGCAAGCGTCGAGCATCGTTGCGCCAGGCCTCGATACGTGCAGCTTGCTCAGGGTTGGCCGTCAGCCAGGCCTGCACCTCGGCACGCCGCGTCGGCTCGAGTCGATCGTCAACATAGGCATGCAGTTCGTCTTCGCTGGGTATCAGGCGCGTCATTTCAGTCTCCGCAAGGCCGGGGGCTGGGGGTTGCCCTCAGTCAGTTCACGCAAGGCGGCACGGGCACGTGACAGGCGCGACATCACTGTGCCGATGGGGATGCCCAGTGCCTGGGCCGCCTCCTTGTAGCTCAGCCCTTCGACACTCACCAACAGCAACAAGGCACGCTGTTCGGTCGATAGCCGGGCAAAGGCCTGCAGGTCGGCCTGGGCCAGAACGATGCTCTCGATGTTACCGCCGAGCGCTTCGCTTTCCTGCTCCGCGCGGCCGAACCACGATAGCCAGCGGTTATGCAGGCGCTCACGGCGTTTACCGTCGAGAAACAGCCGGTAAAGAATGGTGAACAACCAGGCACGCAGCGCATCGGCATCACGTTGCTGGCTGCTGCGGCTGAGGGCACGTTCTACAGTGCCCTGCACCAGGTCGTCGGCGCTGCCCGGTTCGCGGCTCAGCCACAAGGCAAAGCGGCGCAGGCGCTGCAGCAACTCGCGCCACTGCTGTTCGTCCAGGTCGTGCATGGCAAGGTACCGGCTCGGGGGTTGTCAGTGTAGGGGGCAGACGCGCCGCCACAAAATTTATTCCCATCGATGGAATAAATAGTTCCCTGCCCCGTCGTACCGGCATCTTCACTGAACCGGATGAACACCATGAACTCACCCTTGCACGGCCCGGACAAGGCCCTGCGCCTGGCCGGCATTGGCGCCGTGATGCTGGCTTTGGGCGCAGGCTTTGCCTACGCCGCAGGCTGGATCGGCGGGCCGCAGCTGACTCCGCAACGCATCATCGACACCTTCGAAGCCCAGGCCGGCCACTACCCGGGCTATCGCAAGAACCACGCGAAAGGCCTGTGCGTCAGCGGCTACTTCCAGCCCAGCGGCCAGGCCGCCACGCTGTCGACAGCACGCGCGTTCACCCAGGATCGGGTACCGGTAATCGGCCGCTTCGCCATCGGTGGCGCCAACCCGTTCGCCCCCGATACGGGCATACCGGTGCGCAGCCTGGCAATTGAGCTGAGCACCGACGACGGCCAAGTCTGGCGCACCGGGATGAACAACCCCCCTGTGCTGGCGATCAGCACACCACAAGGGTTTTACGACCAGGTGCTGGCCAACGCGCCAGACCCTGCCACCGGCAAGCCGGACCCGGCAAAGCAGCAGGCCTTCTTTGCCGCCCACCCGGAAAGCGCTGCCTTCCGCCAATGGGCCGCAAGCTACAAACCCAGCGACAGTTTCGCCAACACCCAGTACCACAGCATCAATGCCTTCCGCCTGATCGACGCCAGTGGCACTGCGCACCCGGTGCGTTGGCAGCTCGAGCCACAAACGCCTTTCGCTGCCCTGCCCGGCAAGGTCGACGACAAACAGTTCCTGCAGCATGACCTGCAGCAACGCCTGACCCAGGGGCCGTTGCGCTGGACCTTGCGGCTTGTACTGGCCAACCCCGGCGATGCACAGGACAACCCGGCCCAGCCCTGGCCCGCCGAACGGCGCAGCGTAGATGCCGGCACCCTGGTCATCGAACAGGTGGATGCACCGGAGCAAGGCGCTTGCCGTGACCTGAATTTCGACCCGTTGATCCTGCCCAGCGGCATCCAGCCTTCCAATGACCCGATTCTCGCTGCCCGTTCGGCGGCCTACTCGGAGTCCTTCAACCGCCGCAGCCGCGAATCCCTCGGCGCAGGAGCCCGCCCATGAAACCCGAAGCCTTCCACCCCCTTGCCCGCTTGGTGCATTGGCTGATGGCGATTCTGATCATCGCCATGCTGTTCATTGGCGTGAGCATGGTTGGCGACCTGTCGCTGCGCCACCCGGTGCTGGTAGAGTTGCACAAGGCCACGGGCCTGGCGCTGCTGCTTCTGGTGATCGTGCGTATCGGTCTGCGCCTGAGCCTTCCTCACCCCCCTCTGCCACAAGACCTGCCCGCGCTGCAGCGGCTCGCCGCAGGCGCATCGCACCTGTTGCTCTACGCGTTGATGCTGGCAATGCCGCTATTGGGCTGGGCCATGCTGTCGGCAGGCGGGTATCCGCGCCCGCTGCAACTGCCCGCGATCGCCCCGCACGACCTGCAACTGTACGCAATGTTGCGCCAGGCGCATGGCTGGGCCGGCTACCTGTTGTTCGCTACGGTACTGGTGCACCTGGGCGCGGCGCTGATGCATGCACTGGTGCGCCGGGACGGGGTATTGCGTAGCATGTGGCCAGGGCCGCTGCGCCGCAGTGACTGACGGCATGCGGTGCATGGGCTGGCCCGCAACGCTGAATGTCTCATCGATCTGCACGCCGTCTGTTCAACTGCCCTGGACTGCCCAATGAATGTCGCAAAGGACCCTGCCCCCTTGACCACCGCCAGTACACTGGACACGCGCCCGTTGCTGCTGGCCAACATGGCCTGCACCATGGCGATGATGGCATTCGTCGCCTTGATCGGGCCCATCGCCCGACTGCTCGGCATGGCCACCTGGCAAGCTGGCGCTGCGGTGACTGTGTCAGGTGTGGTCTGGGTGCTGCTGGCCCGCCCCTGGGGCCGCGCAGCCGACCGCCTGGGCCGCCGACGCATCCTGTTGCTGGGCAGTGCCGGCTTCACGGTGGCGTATTGGCTGCTGTGCCTGTTCGTCGAAGGCGCATTGCGCTGGCTGCCCGGGGCTACCTTGGCGTTCGTCGGCCTGATGCTCGCGCGCGGCTGCATCGGTGCCTTCTACGCGGCCATCCCGGTGGGCTGCAATGCGCTGATCGCCGATCATGTCGGGCCACAACAGCGCGCCCGTGCCATGGCATCGCTGGGTGCAGCGAATGCCGTGGGCCTGGTACTCGGGCCGGCGCTGGCGGCATTGCTGGCACGGTACAGCTTGAGCCTGCCCTTCCATGTGATGTCGCTGCTGCCTGCCAGCGCGTTTCTGGTCCTGCTGTTCAAACTCAAGCCACAACCCCTGGCCCATCGCCATGCGCCCAGCCCGGTGCACTTGAGCGACCCGCGCCTGCGCCGGCCGCTGCTGGTGGCATTCAGCGCGATGCTCAGCGTGACGGTGTCGCAGATCATCGTCGGCTTCTTCGCCCTTGACCGCCTGCAGCTGGGGCCGGCAGAGGCCGCCCAGGCTGCCGGCATCGCCCTGACCACCGTCGGGGTGGCACTGATCCTGTCACAAGTCATCCTGCGCCAGCTGGAATGGCCACCGCTGAAGATGATCCGCGTTGGCGCCAGCGTTTCGGCACTGGGCTTTGCCGCCGGTTCGCTGGCTACCAGCGCGCCGTGGCTGTGGGGGTGCTATTTTGTCGCTGCCGCCGGCATGGGCTTTGTCTTCCCGGCGTTCTCGGCACTCGCCGCCAATGCCATGCACGCTTCAGAACAGGGCGCCACCGCCGGCTCCATCGGCGCAGCTCAAGGTATGGGCGCGGTGATCGGCCCGCTGGCCGGGACACTGATCTACGCCCTCGACCCACGCCTGCCATTCCTAGTGGTGGCTGTGCTGTTGCTGCTGGTCGGGCTGTGGCCTATGCCGCGCTCACGCGCCTGACAAGCACAGCGCGCGAGCGTGCAGAGTGTGTTTTAATGCGCCCATTATTTTTAACACCTCTGATTACAAGGCGGCTATGGACACGGGGACACGACTCAAACTGGTGCGTGAACGCAACAACCTTTCCCAACGCGAACTGGCCCGCCGCAGCGGGCTCACCAACTCGACCATTTCGCAAATCGAGCAGAACCGCGTCAGCCCATCGGTAAGCTCCCTGAAAAAACTGCTCGAAGGCATCCCGATGACCTTGGCAGAGTTCTTCAGCTTCGACGAGCCGGTACGGGAAGAGCGCTTCGTGTTCCGCGCCAGCGAGCAGCCCGACCTGGGCCGCAATGGCCTGCGCATGCTGCTGGTCGGTGCCAGCGTCGAGGCACGGCAGATGCGCATGCTGCGTGAACTGTATGCACCGGGTGCCGATTCGGGTGAGCCGATCGTGCATGCCGAAGGCGAAGAATGCGGACTGGTCACACGGGGCACCGTGGAACTGTGGGTCGATGGCCAGGTCAGCGTTCTGAACTCCGGCGATGGTTACTACATCCCCACTACCCTGCCGCACAGCTTCAAGAACATTGGTCAGGACGAGGCGGAGATCATCAGCGCCAACACGCCGGCCAATTTCTGATTCAAGGCCCAATGGGCCGGGCTGATCGCGGCCAGCACCGCGAACAGCCCGCAGCGCTCAAAGCTTCAGTGCATCGGCCACGAAGTCCAGACGATCCTGGCCAAAGTACATCTGGCCATCGACAAAACAGGTCGGCGCACCAAACACCCCGCGCTCCACAGCCTCTTCTGTCGCCTGTTTCAATGCCGCCTTCACCTCTTCGTCGCCAGTCAGCAGCTGAAATTCAGCGGCGGTAAAACCGGCTTCAGCGAGCACCTGCTCCAATACGGTGACATCACCAAGGTTGCGCCGTTGTACCCATAACCCGTTGAACAGCGCCGCGAGCAAAGCGTCGAAGCGTTCCGGCGCGCGCAACTGCGTGCCCACCAGGCCACGCATCAAGGCCAAGGTGTTGATGGGAAAGCCAGGCGGCAGCCCGAACGGCACGCCATAGCGCGCGGCAAACCGCGCCAGGTCGGTGAACATGTAGCGCCCCTTGGCGGGGATCATCACTGGCGACGCGTTGCCTGTGGCCTGAAACACGCCGCCAAGCAACATCGGCCGGTAACGCAATGCTGCGCCATGGCGGGCGCACAGCGCCGGTAGCTGGGTCCAGGCCAGATAACTGGCGGGGCTACCCAGGTCGAAGAAGAACTCCACGGTCTTGCTCATGCAACGCACTCCTTTAAGGGTAGGGCTTACCAGCGCTCCATCCACGGGCGCAGGTCGAGTTCAAAGGTCCAGGCGTCGCGTGGCTGTGCGTGCAGGAACCAGTAGCTGTCGGCGATGTGCGCCGGATCCAGAATGCCGTCCTGATCCTTGAGGGCGTAGCGTTCGGGGAAACTGTCACGGATGAATGCGGTGTCGATGGCGCCATCCACCACCACATGGGCAACGTGGATATTGCGCGGCCCCAACTCACGCGCCATGCTTTGCGCCAAAGCCCGCAGGCCATGCTTGGCTCCGGCGAAGGCCGCAAACCCGGCTGCGCCACGGGTGCCCGCGGTGGCACCGGTAAACAGGATTGTGCCGCGCTCACGCACGACCATGCGCCGTGCCACCGCCTGGGCGGTGAGAAAGCCTGCGAAGCAGGCCATTTCCCAGATCTTGAAGTACTTGCGCGGGGTTTCCTCAAGGATGCTACAGGGGACATTGGCGCCAATATTGAAAACGAAGGCTTCGATCGGCCCGATATCGCGCTCGATGGTTTCGACAAGCTCGGCGACTTCATCTTCCTTGCGTGCATCGGAGGCGAAACCGTGTGCCTGCCCGCCGGCAGCACGGATCTCTTCCACCAAGGGTTGCAGTTTCTCGACCTGACGCCGTGTGACGCAGGCGATGTACCCCTCACGGGCAAAGCGCTTGGCGATTTCGCCGCCAGTGGCATCTCCCGCACCGATCACCAGCACCACTTTTTGTTGTTCTGTCATGCGCGCCTCAATTGATGAACGATCGTTTAGTAAACGAACGCTATGTTACGATCACCGGCATCGTCAAGCCCGCCCGCGAGGTTTTTCAGGTGCGCTACTCAACTGAACACAAGCAACAAACCCGTGACAAGCTGCTAGCCAGCAGCGGTGCGCTGGCCAAGCGCGGCGGTTTTGCCAGCACCGGCGTGGCCGGGCTGATGAAAGCCATCGGCCTGACCGGCGGCGCCTTCTACAACCACTTCCCGTCCAAGGACGACCTGTTTACCGAAGTGGTCCGCCAAGAGCTGTGCAAGAGCCCGCTGGCACGCCTGGCCAATCAGGGCGCCAGCCGCGAACGCCTGGTGCGCTGCCTGCAGCAGTACCTGAGCCTGGCGCACCTGCACAATCCCGAAGGCGGTTGCCCGCTGCCGCCACTGGGCGTGGAGATTGCCCGCGCCGAACGGCCGGTGCGTGAAGAAGCCGAGCACTGGCTGGTGAGCCTGCACAGTGCGTGGAGCCAGACGCTGGAGGATGAAGCCCTGGCCTGGGTGCTGATCAGCCAGTGTGTCGGGGCGCTGGTGATCGGGCGCATGCTGGCCAGCGAGTCGGTCCAGACCCAGCTTCTGCAAGCCAATCGAAGTTGCGTCGAAAGGGCTCTGAATGAGAGCTGCTAGCCTGCTGTGTGCAATGTTGCTGAGCACTACGGCCTCGGCCGAGCAGGCCTGCCCACCAGGGCAGTATCAGGTCTGCCTGATGGGCTGCTTTTGCGCGCCGATCGACCTTGGCCAGGCCGGCCAGGTGCTCAAGGACGTCGAGGTCATGGCCTCCAGCAGCCTGGCCTTCGCCTTGCGCCAGGCCCGCGATGAAGCTACCGCCAACGGCAGTGAACCGATCCCCTTGCACATCCGAGCCCAGCTTGAGGGCTGGTATGACTTTGCCGTGCTCGATGCAGCGCGCTATCGGGTTGGGGACGAGCAGCAGATCAGCGCCGCCAATGCCCTGCTGCAGAACCCTGATGTGAATGCGGTGACGCTGATCGACACGATCATCTTCCGCCATGCCAGTGATGCAGAGGACAACGTGGCACTGTGGGCGCATGAGCTCAAGCATGTGCAGCAGTATCAGGAACTGGGGGTAGAGGAATTCGCCCGTCGCTATACGCGCAATTACGAGGCGCTCGAAGAGCCGGCCTACAAGATCGAGGCCGAGGTCGGCAAGGCCTTGCGCCAGCGCAGTTCGGGGCAGGCTCGTTAGCCTTCACCGGCCTCATCAGGAGGAAGCAGTAGCCCCCTCACCCTCTTCCACCCTGCTGGCATACCGCTGCGCCAGCACCGCACACACCATCAACTGGATTTGATGGAACAGCATGAGCGGCAAGATCATGGCGCCGATGCCACTGCCCACGAACAACACTTGCGCCATTGGCACACCTGTGGCCAGGCTCTTCTTGGAGCCGGCAAACAGGATGGTGATGCGGTCTTCCAGGCTGAAGCCCAACACCTTGCCCAGCAAGCGGGTACCGTACAGCACTACCGCCAGCAGAATCCCGCATACGGCGAACAAGCCCGCCAGGTGCTGCGGCGATACCGTGTGCCACAAGCCCGTCACTACCGCCTCGCTGAACGCGGTGTAGACCACCAGCAGGATCGAGCCCTGATCCACCACTTTGAGCCAGCGCGCATTGCGTTTGACCCATGCGCCAATCCAGCGCCGCGCAATCTGCCCGGCGATGAAGGGCACCAACAGCTGCAGGGTGATTTTCAGCACTGCATCCAGGCCCGACCCGGTATCGCCCCCAGCCCCCAACAGCAGCATCACCAGCAGCGGCGTCAGGAAGATCCCGATCAGGCTGGACGCCGCTGCACTGCAAATGGCAGCTGGCACGTTGCCGCGGGCCAACGATGTGAAGGCGATGGCCGACTGCACAGTGGCGGGCAAGGCGCACAGGTAGAGCACACCCAGATACAACTCGTTGCCCACCAGCGGCACGAACAGTGGCTTGAAGGCAAGGCCGAGCAACGGGAACAGCACGAAGGTGCAGGAGAACACCAGCAAGTGCAGGCGCCAGTGCCCGGCACCGGCGATGATCGCCTCGCGCGACAGCTTGGCACCGTGCAGGAAGAACAGCAGACCGATGGCCAGGTTGGTCAACCAGCCGAAATACACCGCGCCATTACCAGAGCAGGGCAACACGGTGGCGATCAGCACTACCCCGAGCAAGGCCAGGGTGAAGTTGTCGAACAACATGCGCAAATACTTCATAACAGTTTCCGTCTTGTCGTTGTGCAATGACAGACGATAAGGTCTTGGGCTTTTTCCCGCTAACGCTGGAACCCCCACCGGTGTCGCTCAACGGACACAGACTGAAAAGGATCTTTGCATGCACTTCGCTCCCCTCATTGCAGCTACCGCGCTGGCGTTGATCGCCGCCACGGCAAACGCAGCCGATCCCCTGCAGGCCCAGGTGGACGAGATCATCCGCCCACTGATGCATGACCAGGACATCGCCGGCATGGCCGTAGGCCTGTACGTAAACGGCCAGGCGCACTACTTCAGCTACGGCGTGGCCAGCAAGGCCGACAACAAACCCGTCACCGCCGATACGCTGTTCGAGATCGGTTCATTGAGCAAAACCTACACCGCTACCCTTGCCGCGCTGGCCAGCGCCGAAGGCAAGCTTGATCTCGACGCACCGGCCGAACGCTATCAGCCAGCCCTTGCCGGCACGTCGCTGGGTAAAGCCAGTGTGCTCGAACTGGGGGCGTACAGCGCCGACTGCCTGCCCCTGCAGTTCCCTGACGCTGTCCAGACTGACGAGCAAGCGCTGGAGTTCTTCCGAACCTGGAAGCCCCGTGCTGAACATGGTACCCAGCGCTGCTATTCGAACCCAAGCCTGGGGCTGTTCGGCGACTTGGCAGCACGCGCGCAGCAGCAGCCATTCGCAGAACTGATGACCAAAAGCCTGTTGCCACAAATGGGCCTGAAACACACCTACCTGCAGGTACCTGCCAGCGCGCAGGGCCTCTATGCCCAAGGGTATGACGCACAAAACCGGCCGGTGCACGTCAGCCCGGGCCCATATGCCGATGAGGCCTACGCAATCAAGACCAGCGCCAGCGACCTGCTGCGCTACGTGCGCCTGCACATGCAGCCAGCCGAGCTGTCGCCTGCGTTGAGAAAGGCGGCCGCCATTACCCAGGCGGGCTATTTCCAGGTCGGTGCAATGACCCAAGGCCTGGGATGGGAACGCTACCCCTACCCCGCAGCGCTCGATACGCTGGTCGATGGCAACGGTTCACGGATGGTTCGGGAGCCTCAGGCCACCCAGCGTCTGAACCCGACGCGCCCCGCCCTGCCCCAGGCCTGGTACAACAAGACCGGCGCCACGGGCGGCTTTGGCGCCTATGCCGCGTTCATTCCGGCCGAAGGCAAGGCCATCGTTCTTCTGGCAAACCGCAATTATCCCAACGAAGAACGCGTGCGTGCGGCCTACCGGATCCTTTCCGGCATTGACCGCTGAAAGGCACCCCGAGCAGGATTGTCCGACAAGATGTAGTGGAAAAAAATACTCACTACAAAACGGTTGACGCCATTCATCGCGCTTGGGCATGATGAAGCCGTCTCCCTGATCGGGAGCGGTGGCAAGGGTGTTCCAGATGGCCTGCGCGGTAACGCAGGCCGTCCGTGGAGAGGGAACTGTCCAAAAGGCAGCGTGAGAAAGCCCCTGTTGCGATGCTGCTGTAGCAGCCTTGGTAGTGCGCTACATGCTGTAGCGCCAACTGTGAAAATCACCAACAAAAACGGGTAATGGGGGCTTTATGATGAACTTGAACAACAATCCCACAATTGACCAACTGGCCCAGCTGTTTGCCATGCGCAAGGACAGCCTCGACGACCACCTGCTGTGGGTCAGCCAAACCGGCGAAGTGCGCCTCGACCGCCTGCCGCCGAACACCATCGAAGATGAATTCGAAGAGCACCTGCCCAGCATGCGTGCCCGCTTCAAGGTCTACCGCCGTGGCCAGGGCTACGTCGGTAAGAAGGCCGCCGCCGACACCGAGTTCGTTGGCCGCGTGCTGCAGACCCTGCAACAAGAATGGCCCGCCGCCCGTGAGCGGCAGGCAGTCAAGGTGATCGAGCCGCTCAACTGACCCTTCATTGAGCTGCCACACCACTTCCTGAGCCCGGCCCGCATAGGCCGGGCTTTTTCATGCCTGGCGACGCTGTCGCTGCGGCAATGCCAATGCGCCGGTCGCCAGCGCCCTGGCCCGCTCGACGCCCCATACCAAAGCACGTGTCATGGTCTCACCCGGGCGTGCCGGGTAATACTCTTCCAGCAACGCCTTGCCGTCCTGGCCGTATAGCCCAAGGAACAGTTGCGTGGCGCCCAGCCGTGACAGGCGCACCTGTACATCGATGGTGGTGCCATCGCTCAGTGCTTCATCGTGGCTGCGGCAGTGCAATTGCGCATCGGCCCACTGCCAGTAAGCCTCTTCCCTGACCCGCATGCAAACAGTGCTCCTTTCCTGAGATCCCCAGGCAGAAGACCACAGCTGCATCGATTCGGCGAGCACAACCCAGCGTTACCATGAGCAAGATCAAACAAGGAACAAAAAAACCCCGCGAAGGGTGCGGGGTTATGTGAACGGGGTCACTTTCTCGGCGCAACCCTCGGCGTGAAGCGGCCCTTTTTGCTGCGTTGCAGATGTGCCGGTTGCAGCTGCTGCGAATCATCCAGCGTCATGTGGGCAAAGCCCAGGCGAAACGCTGCCTGACCGCAGCGCACCTGGCTGTTGATAGGGAACGCATCATTCATGTCTTCGAAAAAGGACTCACTCATGCCCTGTCTCCATTTCAGTGGCGACCGCGCCGGCAAGTGAAGGGTTTTGCCTGGAAAAACGCAGCCTGTGAAAGTGAGACTAGCCGGTCATTTACGGACTGCTCGGGCAAACCACCCGGAGCCGACAAGTGGCACAATGCCTTTATTTCAGGCGCACAGCGGTGCCCGTGGCGAACACTACAACCATGCCGCCTTGCACTGAGGGCATGCTGATTTCGAAATCCACACCCACCACTGCATCGGCTTGCAACTGCCGTGCCCGTGCTTTCAGTTCCTCGGTTGCCTGCTCGCGGGCGAGGCGTAGTGCGCCCTCCAGCGTCTGTGAGCGGCCGCCGAAGAAGTCGCGAAAGCGTGCAAAGAAATCGCGCACGAAGTTGATGCCTTGCACCGATTCGGAGCTGACTACGCCAAGGTATTCAGCAATCGGCCGGCCTTCGAGCTGGCTGGTGGTGGATATGATCATCGCAGGCTCCGGTGGCGTGACAAAAGAGCCCGAGTCTAACAAAGCATCGGCCCTTCGGGTTTACCCGGGAGAGGGCCGAACGGCTCTACACAACCATTATTGAGCGCTCGCAGCCCGTAACCGCTGGCCAAGCTTGGGTCCGAACACATTGACCAGCAGCCCGAGCATCACCAACAGCGCCCCCCACCCCTGCACTGCCGTCAGCCGCTCACCCAGCAACCAGGCGGAAGAGCTCAAGCCAATCACCGGCACCAGCAACGAAAACGGCGCGACCTTACCCGCCGGGTGCCGCGACAGCAGCGTGCTCCACAAGCTGTAGCCGAGCATGGTGGCTACGAACGCCAGGTAGATCAGCGCCAGCACCGAGCTCCAGCCGATATTGGCCAGCGCATGGCCGATACGCTCGGGCCCTTCCAGCCACCAAGACAGGGCCAAAAACGGCAGCGGCGGGATCAGCCCGCCCCAGATCACCAGCGCCACCAGGTCGACCGAGCCAAACCGCCGTGTGATGATATTGCCCATGCCCCACATTGCGCCTGCGCACAAGGTCAGCAGTAGCGCCACCATCGGCACGTGGCCACTGTCCTCGCTGCCGATCAGCGCCAGCCCGCTGGCTGCAACCAGCAAACCCAGCAGGCTCGCCAGGCGCAAGCGCTCACCCAGAAACAGCGCAGCGAACCCGAGGGTGAAGAAAGCCTGGGATTGCAACACCAGTGACGCCAGGCCTGGCGGCATGCCGCTATACATGGCCTGGAACAGGAAGGCGAACTGCCCCAGGGAAATCGTGGCGCCATAGGCGATCAGCCAGCGCCACGGCAGTTTCGGCCGCTTGACCAGCAAGATCGCCGGGAACGCAACCAGCAAGAAGCGCAACGCCCCCAACAGCATCGGCGGCAGGCCATCGAGGCCCACCTTGATGACCACGAAATTGACTCCCCAGGCGACGATCACCACCAGGGCAATCAGCAGGTCCTTGAGCGGCATTGCAGCTTCCTTCTTCAGGCGTTCTAGACATATTTCGTTACAGCATAAAGCCATTTGCACATGCTGGACCGGCACAGTTAGGCTTCGGCCTTGCGCAACAGTACAGATATTCTGGAACGGGCTCGGGCGTTCACCCTGACTCAACCTCCCTGTAACGTTGCACAGCGCGACCAACTCATACCTTGGGGCGCCCGGTGACCCAATAGTCAAGCGCCACTTTTCGTTTCAATCAGGCCACACCATGACCGATATCGCAGGGCAACTCGACCCTCCCCTGTTACCCGTCGACCAGCCTCGGGTGGTGGTCTTCGTTGCCTACCCCGCCATGGGCCTGCTCGACCTCAGCGGCGCGCAGACCGTGTTCTGGGCAGCCACCAAGGCCATGGCCGAGCGCGGCCTGCCCGGCTACCGCCTGCATACTGCCAGCCTCGACGGTGGCCTGCAGCCAACCGCCGAAGGCCTGGTGGTGGCCACCGAGCGCCTGGATGATGCCATGGCCCAGGCCGTCGACACGTTGATCGTACCCGGCGCGCCGGACATCATCCGCAGCCTTCCCGAGCACGGTCCGCTGGTGGCCTGGCTGCGCCGCGCCAGCCAGCACGCCAGGCGCACGGCATCGGTCTGCAGCGGCACGTTCCTGCTGGCCAGTGCCGGCCTGCTCGACGGCCGTCGTGCTGCCACCCACTGGGCCATGTGCGAGGTGTTGCGGCGCGACTTCCCGGCCGTGCAGGTCGACCACGAATCGATCTTCGTTCAGCAAGGTACCCTGTGGACCTCGGCGGGTGTGAGTGCAGGGATCGACCTGGCACTGGCGCTGGTCGAGCTGGACTGCGGCCGCGACGTCGCGATGCAGGTGGCTCGCGAACTGGTGGTGTTTCTCAAGCGCCCGGGCGGCCAGGCGCAGTTCAGTGAACTGCTCAAGCTGCAAGGCCAGGACTGCGCGGAGTTCGAAGCCCTGCACCTGTGGCTCAATGAGAACCTGGGCGACCCACGCTTGAGCGTGGAGCGCCTGGCCGAACAGGCGCACATGAGCCTGCGCAATTTCACCCGGGTGTACAAACTGAAGACCGGCCGCACACCGGCCAAGGCGATCGAGGTGTTCCGCCTGGAGGCGGCCCGGCGCCAGCTGGAAAACACCGACAGCCACATCGAGCAGGTCGCCCGCCTGTGCGGCTTCGGTAGCGAAGAACGCATGCGCCTTGCCTTCCAGCGCCACCTGGCCGTCACCCCGCGCGACTACCGTGCGCGCTTCGCCCGCAGCGTGCC
This sequence comes from Pseudomonas sp. BNK-15, assembly GCF_047456105.1. Taxonomy (NCBI): domain Bacteria; kingdom Pseudomonadati; phylum Pseudomonadota; class Gammaproteobacteria; order Pseudomonadales; family Pseudomonadaceae; genus Pseudomonas; species Pseudomonas sp. BNK-15. The sequence continues at coordinate 4,496,889 of NZ_CP179898.1, read as the reverse complement.
GCTGGCCGAAATTCAGGGTTCTTTGGCCTAGGGCCCGCGCTTCGTCGCCCGTAGCATCGTTGATCGCAAACAAGGGCTACCTTGTTCTATCCGGACCTTCCAGGAGCACAACGATGAAAAACATCCTGATCATTGGCGCAGGTTTCGCCGGCCTGTGGAGCGCCCTGAGCGCTGTCCGCCAACTGGACCTGCATGGCCGTACGGATATCGAGGTGACGCTGCTCGCGCCTCAGCCCGAATTGCATGTGCGCCCACGGTTCTACGAGCCCGACGTACACACCATGGCTGCACCGTTGCAGGCGTTGTTCGAGGCGGTGAGCGTGCGTTTCGTGCAGGGCACGGCGTTCCACATCGACGAAGCCGGCAAGCGTGTGAGCTACCGCACCCAAAGCGGCACCGAGTGCAGCCTGCCCTACGACCGCCTGATCATGGCCTGCGGCAGCGTTCTCAACCGCCCGGACATGGTCGGCATCGAACATGTCTTCGATGTCGACAAGATCGACAGTGCCGCACGCCTTGAGGCCCACCTCAAGTCCTTGGCCAACCTGCCCGACACCCCTGCACGCAATACCGTGGTAGTGGCGGGCGGCGGCTTCACCGGCATCGAGACCGCGACCGAGCTGCCATCGCGCTTGCGCAATATCCTTGGCGAGCAGGCACGGCTGCGCGTGGTGGTGGTCGACCGCGGCGTGAAAATCGGTGCAGCTTTGGGCGACGGCATTCGCCCCTCTATCGAGCAGGCCTGCGAGTCACTGGGTATCGAATGGATCTGCGCGGCCAGCGTGGCCTCGGTCGACCCCGAAGGCGTACTGCTTGACAACGGCCAGCGCATCGAGGCCGGTACAGTGATCTGGACCGTGGGCTTCAAGGCCAACCCGTTGACCGAGCAGATCAGCGGCGAACGCGACCGCCAAGGCCGCCTGCACGTGGATGGCAACCTCAAGGTCAAGGGCAATGATGCGGTGTATGCCGCCGGTGACGTGGCCTACGCAGCCTGCGATGAGGCGGGCAACTACGCGGTGATGTCCTGCCAGCATGCCATCCCGCTCGGGCGTTACGCGGGCAACAACGCTGTGGCCGAACTCATTGGCGTGGCGCCCATGCCCTACAGCCAGCCCAAGTATGTGACCTGCCTCGACCTGGGTGCCTGGGGCGCGGTATACACCGAAGGCTGGGAACGCACGGTTTCCCCGCCCACGGACAAGGCCGAAGCGAAGGTGCTGAAGTCGCAGATCAACTCGATCTGGATTTATCCGCCGGCGGCCACGGACCGTCAGGCAGCATTGGCGGCGGCGGACCCGACCATACCAGTGGCCTGACCCAGCATCCATGGCCCACGCTTGGCAGCGCGGCAACACCTGCGCCGCGCAAGCAGTTCAATCCCGCTCGAAGAAGCTCGGGCCCTTTTCCTTCAGCAGCGCTACCAGCGCCCCGGCTGCCGGCGACAGGTAGCCGTCGGTGCGCACGGACACCGCCACGGTCCGGCGCATGGTGGTTTGCTGCAGAGGCACCTCGCGCAACCACGTCATCCCCAACCCGTGTTCCAGCGTTTCCCGTGCGACAAAGCTGAGCAGTCGCGTTCGGGCGATCAGCCGTGGCAACAGTGAAATCGCGTTGGTTTCCACCTGCACTTGCGGCGCCGGCAACTGGTGGCTGATGAATACATTGTCGATCCAGCGCCGCGCTGTAACGGTCGGCCCTGCCAGCACCCAGCGGTACTGGCAGAGGTCCTTTAGCTCGATGGGCCCGCAGAACACCGGATGCTCGGCGCTGGCCACCACGATCGCCTCATCTTCAAGGATGGCATGCGTGGTGAACTGCGGGTCATCGGCAAGCTGCGGCGAAATGATCACATCCAGGCGCCCCGCCCGTAGCGACTCCTTGAGTACATCGTCCTGCGCGATAGACAGCTTCAGGGTTACCTCAGGCGCCCGTTCGAGCAAGGCGGCGGTCAGGTGGGGCAGCAAGTGGTCGGCCATGCTCGCCGCGCAGCCCAGGCGAATGTTACCCACCAGCCCATTGGCAAAATCGCGCACCTCACGCTCGGTTTCGGCGATGTTCAGTTGCAGTTGCCTGCCCCGTGCCAGCAACAGCTTGCCGACATCGGTGAGTTTGATGCGGCGGCCGTCGCGCTGAAACAACCGGGTGCCCAGCGACTCTTCAAGCCGTTGAATGCTCTTGGTCAGTGCCGGCTGGCTGCGGTTGAGCTTTTCTGCGGCTCGGCCCAGATGGCCGAGTTCGGCGATGGTTTCGAAGTAGGTGAGATCGCGCAGGTCCATGATTCATGAATTTCAGTTATGGATTCATCAAAAGTAGAAAATAGACTTGATCGATTACGCAGTCGATAATTTTCTGCGCTGGCGTTGCCAGCCCGCGTTGTCGCTACGCAAGGAGTATCCCCGTTGCAGACTGCCCTCCCAGGCTCTTCCAGAACCCCCACCCTGTGGTTAGCCCTGCTGACCTGCGCCGGTGCCTGCGGCCAGCTGCTGCATGCCATGGCCGTACCGGCCGGCTTGTTCCTCGGCCCCATGCTGGTAGCCATTGCGTTTGGCGTATCCGGAGCACGCTTGAGCATGCACCGCCAGGTGTTCCGCTTCGGCCAAGGCTGTGTTGGCCTGCTGGTCGCACACTCGGTGACCTGGGCTGTGCTGGTCTGCATGGCGCACTCCTGGCACATGATGCTGGTGGCCACCTTCATCACCGTTGCCCTGAGCGCTCTGGTCGGGCTCGGTACCGTGCGTTTCGGTGGCATACCTGGCAGCACGGCTGCGTGGGGAACCGCGCCCGGTGCGGCCTCGGCCATGGTATCGATGGCCGAAGAAAACGGCGCCGACGCCCGGGTGGTGGCGACCATGCAATATGTGCGGGTGGTGTGCGTGGTGATGATCGGTGCGCTGGTCAGCCACCTGCTGGGCGCTACGCCGGGCAACGGCGCCGTGGCCAGTTCACCGGCGGTGATGCAAAGCCCGAACCTGTTCGACACGGCACTCAGCGTTGGCGTGGTGCTGTTCGGTATGCTGGTGGGTAGCCGCATGCCGGCCGGCGCCCTGCTGATGCCGCTGTTGCTCGGCGGTGCGCTGCAACTGGGCGGCGTGCTGACGATCACACTGCCCGCACCGCTGCTGGCCTTCGCCTATGGCGCCATCGGTTGCTACATAGGCCTGCGCTTTGACCGGCAGACCGTGCGCTATGTGTGGAAGCGCTTGCCGACGATGATTGCCGGCGCCATGGCCTTGATCATCCTGTGTGCCGCCTGTGCCTGGGTACTGGCAATGGCCATGGATACCGACTTTCTGTCGATGTACCTGGCCACCAGCCCCGGGGGGCTGGATGCCATGGCGATCATCGCGGTCGAGACGCATGCCGACGTCGGGTTGGTGCTGGCGATGCAGACCTTGCGCTTGTTTGGCGTGATTCTTACCGGGGCCTTCTGTGCTCGGCAGATCATTCGAATGACACAGGCATGACCTGATCGCGCCTTGCGCTGACGGTCAGCCGCGCAACGCCGCCTCGATTGCGGCCACATCGATCTTGCCCATGTCCAGCATCGCCTCGAACGCCCGCTTTGCCGCCGCCCGGTCCGGGTTGCCGATGGCTTCGATCAGGATCCTTGGGCAGATCTGCCAGGATATTCCCCACTTGTCCTTGCACCAGCCGCAGACGCTTTCTTGTCCGCCATTGCTGACGATGGCGTGCCACAGTCGGTCGGTCTCGGCCTGGTCCTCAGTGCTGACCTGAAACGAAAATGCCTCGCAGTGGCTGAACGCCTTGCCGCCATTGAGCCCCACGCAAGGGATGCCCATGACGGTGAATTCGACCGTGATCACATCACCCGCCTTGCCTGAGGGGTAATCACTCGGTGCCTGATGCACCGCGATCACCTTGCTGTCGGGGAAAGTGCTGGCGTAGAAGTTCGCAGCGTCTTGCGCGTCGTGGTCGAACCACAGGCAAATCGTGTTCTTGGCAGTCATGGCAAGGCTCCAGGGATAGGCCGGGACCTTTCAGTCTAGCCCCTGGGCACGGCACGGCGATGGGCGGGGCGCACGCTTGATCGGAGTGCGTCAAGCGCAGTGATTGCCGATGCCTGGCCAAATCAGAAAATCCCTACACGCAGCGGAGAATTATCGAGTCTTCGCACGCTTCACTTATCCATCCGGCAAGCACGATCATCTCCAAAGCGGCCTATAACCGACTTTTTTCAGGGAGATTCAGGTTTGTCGGACTTCCAAGCAAAGCTGCAGCACCTTACCGCTGAACAGGTCGAGGCGCTGTACAGCGAATACATCAGCGGTGAAAAGATTGCACACCTGCTCAAGCGCTACGCCATTGACGTGGCACCCAGCAGCCTGATCAAGGCGTTCCCGCCCCTGCCCTGCGCTGCCCTGCGTTGCCCCTACTGCAAAACCAGCCTGTTCGAGCGGCGCAAAAGCCGCACAGCTTCGAGCTGCCACGAAAACATGGCCTTCTGCAAAACCTGCGAGCATCGCCATTACTTCCCCGGGCGTACCCAGTGGCGCCGCGATTGCGCGTGCCAACCGTGCCTGGCGGCGCGCCAACAGGCCAGGCTGGAGCTGCAAGCACAACAGCGCCAACGCATAAGGGAGCACTGGTCACTGGCCAGACGCCGGCCGATACCTCTGCGCAGCCTTTCGATAACCCGCAAGCTGCAACTGCTGGCCCTGCTCGAGGTGCGAATGGACAAACAGCTTGACCGCCTGCTCCCGGCAGAGCATCCCACTGGCGATGAATGTCTCAGCCCGTCCAAGACCATGGATGCAAACCTGCTGCAGGCTTTGCAAGAAGACCTGATCCTGCTGGTCGACCCTGATTCGCCGCCGGTATGTTTCAGCAATGACCCAACGCCCAAGGCATGGCGTGACAAAGTGTACTGGGTGGTCAATGTAAGCCTGCACGGGCACCAACGTGCCCGCCTGACGCCGCTGCATCGCGCGCTGCTTGAGCTGCTGGGCGCAGGCCCCCGGCCCGAGTGGCGCGAAGAGCTCAGCGAGGCAATCACAACCTTGGCGATTGAAGAGGTGTTTGCCTGCATTGCTTCGCGCTGCGCTGCGCATGGCCTGCCGTTCGAAGCTAGCGCAAAGGCCGAGCGGGTTGTCGCGCAACTGCTCGGTATGCTGCCAGTAGCGTCTGCCTGGTCGCTTGTCGACGGCGCGGTGCACGGCGCGCTTGCCTACAGGGCGCGCAGCCATGTCACGCCGCTTCATGCCAGCAGCACCATTCCCGCCAACATGCTGGCGGCGGCTGAACGGGCCGTGAGGGAGCAGTGGCAGTTCAGCCCGTGCAGCTACGCCAGCAACGCAGTGCTCAACCACTACAGCCGTGTGCTGTTCGATGTACTCCTGCGACAGGCGGATCACGGCCTGCGGCGCAGGATTGCCGAGTACATCGAGCAGCTTCCCTGTCGTGGCGCATAACGGCAGTCACTTCAGGGTTTTTTCCAGGCCCTTGACGATCCCGCGAACAGGCCGCTTCCGACACGCGAAGCAGCCTGTTCGCCGAGGCGCTCTAGCCCGCCCTTTGCAACATCCTGCAGACAATTCCTACCCCCAGCAGTGAACCTGCTTGCAAAAATGCGGTCTTTCGCTGACGGTCAATCCACCGACCGGTTCGCCGGCCCAGCCAACGTTCCAGCGTCACCGGGCCTATTTTTCCTGATGCAGCGAAGACCCAACATGCCTGAATCCCGCCCAGCCTCCCTCGCCCTCCCTGCCCTGCGCGGCACCCTGATCGCCGCTCTGGTGGCTCTCGCCGCCCCCGTGCATGCCCAAGAGCCGGCCAGCGATGCGCGCTGGGTCAGTGACAGCCTGAGCACCTATGTACGCAGCGGCCCTACCGACGGCCATCGCATCGTCGGCACACTCAAATCCGGACAGAAGCTGACCCTCATCGGCAGTCAGGGCAACTACAGCCAGGTGCGCGGGCAGAACGGTGACCTGGTGTGGATCCTCTCCAGCGACCTGCAATCGGTCCCGGGCCAGGGTGAGCGCTTGCCTGAACTTGACGCACAGGTAGCGCAGTTGTCCGGGCAGCTGAAAACCATCGACGACAGCTGGAAGAACCGCGTGCAGGGCATGCAGGAAACCCTCGACTCGCGCAAAAAGCTGGTCGACGAACTGCAAGCACGCAACCAGGCATTGAACGAACAGCTTGATCAGACCCAGTCGAACCTGCGCGACGCTCAGGCACGCCTAGGCGATGAGAACAAACAGGTAATGATGCGTTACATGGTCTACGGCGGCAGCATTGCCGGCGCGGGCCTGCTGGCGGGGCTGATCCTGCCGGCGCTGACCCGTGGTCGCAAGAAGAACGACCGCTGGTTCTGAGGCTTGTCCGGCCAGGCAACGGGTTGCCAGTACCGGCCTGATCGCCGGCGAGCCGGCTCCATAAGCCCCAGAACGAGGTTCCTGAACGGCGGGCTTGCCCGCGCCATTTACTGCCGCAACCGCTCCAGCGCCTGCAGTACGAACATCGTCGCCCGTTCGGTCTCGCCTTCCCGGCAGGCAATCCCCAGTTGCCGCCACAAGCCAGGGCGCAGCGGCCGGCGCGCAATGCGCCGGTCCAGTTCGGCCATCTCGCCTTCCTGGGGCAGCAAGGTAGCGCCATAACCGGCACCCACCAGGCTCTTGATCGCGTCGTTGTAGTTCAACTCGATCCGCGGCTCAGGATACAACCCGGCGGCAGCGAACCACTCTGCGGTCACCCGCGACAGTTGGGTGCTGCTGTCATTGAGAATCAGCGCTCGCTGCCCCAGCCAGGCCGGTGTAACCCTGGCCGGCGGCTGCCAGTCGGCCGGCACGTAGGCCAGGATCGGGTCGCGCCGCCAGGCGGTGACCTTGATGCCCTTGCCCGCCACCTGCGGCAAAGCCACCAGGCCGATATCCAGGGCGCCTTCGCGCAGCCGCAGCAGGGAAGCCTGGGAGGTCAGCACCTGCACCTGCACATCGATGCCTGGATGTGCCACCCGCAAGTGCTCCAATGCCTGGGGCAACAGGTGGGCAATGGCGCCGGTCGAGGCGCCCAGGCGCACCCGACCGGTCAGGCCTTCGACCTGGCGCCGCACTTCATCCAAGGCAAGGTCGGCATCGGCCAACAGCCGGCGGGCACGTACCAGCAGGGTTTCGCCGATGGCGGTGGGGCGCACCTGGTTGCGGTTGCGGGTCAACAGCGGCGCACCGACCCTCGCCTCGAGCTCGGCCACGTGCAGGCTGATGGTAGGCGGCGCCAGGTTGAGCTGGCGCGCAGCCTCGGCGAATGACCCCAGGTCGGTAATGACCACAAGGGTGCGGAGGCGATCGAGGCTGATTTCACGCATGGGGGTGGGCCGGTTCAGGGTACATTTCGTTCAGAAAATATGAACGTCTGCATCATGATATTCAAATTTTATTTACCAAGACGACAGGCGAGCATAGGCCATCTTCCTTTTGAACGGACCCGACCATGCGCACCCCTATTGTCTTCATCGACGGCGACCAAGGCACCACCGGCCTGCAGATCCATGCCCGCCTGCAAGGGCGCACCGATTTGCAACTGCTGACCCTGCCCGAGGCCGAACGCAAGGACCCGCAACGGCGCAGCGACGCTATCAACAGCGCTGACATCGCCCTGCTCTGCCTGCCCGACGCCGCCGCGCGCGAGGCCGTGGCGGCCATCCGCAACCCGGCGGTGCGGGTGATCGATGCGAGCTCCGCGCATCGCACCACCCCCGGCTGGGTCTACGGCCTGCCTGAACTGGACCCGCGGCAGGCCGAGCGCATTGCTTTGGCCAAGCGGGTCAGCAACCCCGGCTGCTACCCCACTGGCGCCATCGCCCTGCTGCGCCCGCTGGTGCAGGCTGGCCTGTTGCCCGCCGACTACCCGCTGAGCATCCATGCCATCTCCGGCTATTCCGGCGGTGGCCGTGCGGCGGTCGAGCGCCATGAGCAGCCCGGGGCGCAGCGGGCGCCCACCCTGCAGATGTACGGCCTGGAGCTGGCGCACAAGCATGTACCGGAAATCCAGCTGCATGCCGGCCTGGCAGCCCGGCCGATGTTCCTGCCTGGTTATGCGGCCTATCGTCAGGGCATCGTCCTGAGCATCCCGCTGCAATTGCGCCTGCTGCCAGGCCAGATCCGCGCCGAGCAATTGCAGGCATGCCTTGAACGGCACTACCAGGGCGCACGCCACGTGATGGTGTCCCCACTGCACCAGCAGGGGGCGGCCTCGCCGCTGGATCCTGAGGCATTGAACGACAGCAACGACCTGCGCCTGGCCCTGTACGCCAACCCCGAACACGGCCAGGTACTGCTCACGGCAGTATTCGACAACCTGGGCAAGGGCGCCTCGGGTGCGGCGGTGCAAAACCTCGAGCTGATGGTCGCAGCACCGCAGGCACACGGCTGACAGGTAAAAAGGGGTAGACTGTGCGCCCCGCATCAACCGGTGCGGGGCGATACAACAGCCGCCGGAGCCCGTCCACCGATGTTCATTCTGAGCCGCCTCGACAGCGTGCCGCCCGAATCCTTCCAGAACCAGATCCGTGAGCTGGTGATCCACCATGTCGGCGAACTGAGCAGCGTCGCCATTCGTGCCGACAACCCGTTGTACCCTCTGTACCAATACGGCGTCGGCATGGAGGTGCATCAGTACCTGCAGGCCATGGACGGTACTCGCGGCCTTGCCGTGGAGCTGACCCTGGCACTGGACGCCGAAGCGCCGGACCAGATGCTCGGTTTCGCCCTTACATTACCGGCCCAGGACAATGCGCAGGCCTGTGCACTGGCCTTTCTCGCCGTGGTGCCCGGGCATCGCCGGCAAGGTATCGGCCGCGCCTTGCTGGCCGATGTGCAGGCACGCTTTGCCAGCGTCGAACTGAACGCCTTTGCCAACCAGGTGCCATGGTTCGAAGCGAGGGGCATGCAGGTGGTGGCCGCCAGTGGGCCGCAAGTGTTGATGAGCAGCACCGGCCAAGCCAGCGGCGCGCTGATCGGCCGCCTGGATATCGCGCCGATTTACCAGGCCACTGAAGTGCACCAGATTCATACCTACCTGCTCAATCAGCAGGGTGAAGATGCGATGATCGAAGCCGAGCAGCAGCGCGATGAGTGGCTGGATGAGCTGACGGAGCAGGCCCGCGCCTGTGTGAGGCAACGCAAGACGGTGCATTGACCGTGGGGCCTGATCGCGGGCGCCCCCGCGATCGGGCCTGAACAAGCACTTGAGCTAGACCTGACTCACCGGAATATCTCCGCCACCCTTGCCATCGCGCCGCTCCCCTATCCAGTCACTGACCTGCTGGCCGAACTGCGCCGGTGCCTTGCGCCCGAAGCGCCGTGCCAGGTCGAGGATAGTCTGCTGCGCCAGGGCCTCTTCCATCCGCTTTTGCGCCCCCAGCATTACTGCATGGATCGCACAGGTGCCCTCGGTGGCCCAACCCGGCGGTGAGCCTTCGAACAGCGTGCAACGCTCGCGGATCTCGCGGCAGTCGAAGATCTTCTTCGGCCCGTCAATGGCATTGACGATGTCCAGCACGGTGATCTCGTCCGACGGCCGGGCCAGTCGAAAGCCCCCCCGCACGCCTTCGGTCGCTGCCACCAGTTTGGCCCGGGCCAATTTGGTGAATACCTTGGCCAGGTATTCCTGCGGCACCCCCTGCAACTGCGCCAGGTCGCGAACACTCGACTCGCGGGTGTCACCGCGCTCGTCCACCAGGTACAGCAGGCAATGGATGCCGTATTCAACGCCAGCACTGTAGAGCGACATATAAATCTCCGACCAAACTTGTCGCCAATATTACGCTTACCGGCGTGCAATGGCAAAGCCATGAAATGCCATTGGTCGCTAGTCGTGCTCCCTGAGAATACCTATCCAACCCTTTATTCATAAGTCTTTCAGCGCTCAGGGCGACTTCTCGGCCAAGGCTCGGCTGGAAAAAAGAGTTGCACGATAGAACTACGATCAATACAGTCGTAGTTGTTTCGCACAGACACACACCCGTCGAAGCCCCCCTTACCCACGGAGCATCCTCATGAAATCTAACGTTTTGATCATCGGTGCCGGCTTTGCCGGTGTATGGAGCGCTTTGAGCGCCGCCCGCCTGCTCGACCAGGCCCGGCGCGACGACCTGAGCATCAGCGTGCTGGCGCCCCAGCCTGAACTGCGTATCCGGCCACGCTTCTACGAAGCCGACGTGCATGGCATGAAGGCGCCAGTGGGTGAGCTGTTCGAAGCCGTGGGCGTGCAGTTCCTCGCAGGCCATGTGCAGACCATCGACGCCCAAGGGCGCAGCGTGAGCTACACCGACGCAAGCGGCCTGCCCCAGCAGATCGCCTATGACCGCCTGATCCTGGCAGCCGGCAGCCAGGTGGCACGCCCGGCGATAGCAGGCGTGGCCGAACACACCTTTGACGTCGACCAGATGGAGTCGGCCGTGCGTCTCGAGCAGCACCTGGAGGGCCTGGCCGCCCTGCCCGCCTCACCGGCACGCAACACCGTGGTGGTTTGCGGCGGTGGTTTCACGGGCATAGAGACCGCTACTGAAATGCCTGCCCGCCTGCGTGCCGTACTCGGTGACGCTGCGGTGCGCGTGCTGGTGGTCGATCGAGGTGCCCAGGTTGGCGCCGCGCTGGGTAAGGGCATCACGCCGTCGATTGTCGCGGCTTGCGAACAGGCGGGCGTCGAGTGGTTGGCCGGCACCTCGGTGGTTGCCGTCGATGCCGGTGGCGTCACCTTGGACAACGGCGAGTATATCGCCAGCAAGACCATAATCTGGACCGTGGGCGTCAAGGCAAGCCCGCTGACCACCCAGGTAGCGGGCGAGCGCGACACCTTCGGCCGTCTGAAGGTAGACGACCACCTCAAGGTGGTTGGCCAGGCACACATCTACGCCACGGGTGACACCGCCTGGGCAGCCGTCGACGAACTGGGCAACCATGCGCTGATGACCTGCCAGCACGCCATCCCCATGGGCCGCTACGCAGGCAACAATGCCATGGCCGACCTGCTCGGCGAACAGCCGGTGGTGTATCGCCAACCCAAGTACGTCACCTGCCTGGACTTGGGCGGCTGGGGCGCGGCGTTCAGTGAAGGCTGGGAGCGCGAACTTAAATTGCAGGGCCAGGAAGGCAAGGCCCTCAAGCGCCAGATCAACAGCGTATGGATCTACCCGCCAGCCGCTGACCGTGCCTTGGCCCTGGCGGCCGCCGACCCATTGATTCCGATCGTTTGACGTAACTTCCTGACAGATCCGTCAATAAATGACGGATTTGTCAGCAGATGACGCTGCATTGAATGTCTGGTCAATAATGATGGCAATATGGCACTATTCTGAAAAACAATAATCAGAGGTGAGGCACATAACTATATTGCAGCACATTGAGCGCTTGGCATCGCCCCGGTGAACCGGGTGTGTGCCCATTTGCTTGATTGCGCACCACCGTCAAGGAACATTCCATGCAGTTACGGAATATGAAGATCGGCATTCGCGCTGCCAGCGTATTTGCCCTGTTGGGCGCCCTGGTCCTGGTCATGGGCCTTATCGCACTCTATGAAACCCGGCAGATGGACAAGGCCACGGACGAAATCCGGGTCACCTGGATGCCCGCCGTGGTCGCCCTCGGTGACATCAGTACCAACCTCGGCCGCGCCCGCGCCATCACCCTGCGCGCCGCGCTGGATGACAGCCCCACCGAGCGCATGCGCAACATCGAGTTGTTCAAAGGCATCAATGAACAACTCAACAACGGCCTGAAGGACTATGAAGCCACCATCATCGCCGCCGATGACCGTGCCCTGTTCAACACATTGATCGCCGCCCATCGACAGTACTTCGGCCTGCAGTCACAGGTACTCAAAGACATTGCCGCCGGCCGCATGGCCGAGGCCAAGCAGCAGATCAGCGGCCCGCTCACCCAGTACGCCGACACCATGATGAAAGCCCTGTCGGCCTTGATCACTTACAACAGCAACGGTGCCGAACAAGCCTCGCAGCGCAGCAGTGACGTGGCCGACGAAGCCTTCGCAGCCATTATCGGCTCTCTGCTGGTGATCATGATCGCCCTGGTGGCCATTGCCACCGTGCTTACCCGCAGCATCGTCGTGCCATTGGCAGATGCCGTGGCCGTGGCCGAACGTGTCGCCACCGGCGACCTGACCCAGGACATCACGGTTACCGGCCGCGATGAGCCGGCTTTGCTGCTGCGTGCCCTGAGCCGCATGCAGGCAAGCCTGCGCGATACCATTCGCAAAATTGCGGCCTCATCCGACCAGCTGGCCTCGGCTTCGGAAGAGCTGCACACGGTTACCGAAGATACCAGCCGTGGCCTGCACCAGCAGAGCGCGGAGATCGACCAGGCGGCCACGGCCGTCAACCAGATGACCGCCGCCGTAGAAGAAGTGGCGAACAACGCGGTGAGCACCGCCGATGCGTCCCAGGGCGCCGACCGCACCACACGCGATGGCCGCGAGCAGGTCAACCAGGCGCTGGCCTCGATCCAGCACCTGGTCGATGACGTTACCGGCACCTCTGCCGAAATCGAGCAGTTGGCCAGCAATGCCAACGAGATCAGCCGCGTGCTCGATGTGATTGGCGCGATTGCCGGCCAGACCAACCTGCTGGCCCTCAACGCGGCCATCGAAGCCGCACGTGCCGGTGAGGCGGGCCGTGGTTTTGCCGTGGTCGCCGATGAAGTGCGCGCCCTTGCTCACCGCACCCAACAGTCCACCGCAGAGATCGAACAGATGATCGCGGGGATTCAGAACGGTACCGAGCGGGCAGTGACGGCCATGCACAGCAGCCAAGGGCGTGCCACCGGTACGCTGGAAGTGGCACAGGGTGCCGGGCAGGCGCTGGAAGTGATTGCCGAGGCGATCGCTTCGATCAACCAGCGCAACCTGGTGATCGCCAGTGCTTCGGAAGAACAGGCACAAGTGGCGCGGGAGGTGGACCGCAACCTGGTCAACATCCGCGACCTGGCGATGCAGACCTCGGCGGGCGCCAACCAGACCAGTGCGGCGGCGCAGGATTTGTCGCGCCTGGCGGTTGATTTGAACGGCATGGTCGCGCAGTTCAAAGTCTAAGCTGAAACTGCTGGGGCCGCGTTGCGGCCCTTTCGCGACACAAGGCCGCTCCTACGCAAACGTTTGAGCTTTTGTGTTGCGAAAGGGCTGCAACGCAGCCCCCGGGCACCTACCCCTTGGCGCTGACAGCCCGCACAACCTTCTCGGCCTTGCCCCGCGTAGCCAGGCAGTAATACAACGGCACCGTCACGATCAAGCCGAACAGCCAGGACAAGTCCGCGCCCTCGACAATGTTCGAATAGGGCCCTACATAAAGCGACGTGTTGGCAAACGGCAACTGCACCAGAATCCCGCACGCATAGGCAATGATCGCGTGGGGGTTGAAGCGCCCGTAAATTCCGCCGTCAGCGCGGAAGATCGAAGCAATGTCGTATTCACCCTTCTTGATCAGGTAAAAGTCGATCAGGTTGATCGAAGCCCACGGCACCAGCACCAGCAACAGCGCCAGGATCAGCCCGATAAAGTGGCCGATGAAGTCCGCCGAGGCATTCAGCGCAACCATCCCGCACGCCACCAGAATCACTGCAGCCAGCATTACCCGCACCTTGATGCTGGGCGTCCATTGGGCGAAGAAGGTCTGGATGGCGGTGACGATCGACAGCACCGCACCGTACAGGTTGAGGGCGTTGTGGCTGATGATGTTGAGCAGGAACAGCACCATCAGGATCGGGCCCAGCCAGCCGGTGGCCTGCTTGACCGCATCCATCGCGTCGGTGCCTTGGGGCACGCACAGCACCGCCACCGCACCAAAGCTGAAGCACAGGATGGTGCCCAGGGTGGCGCCGAAGTACGTGGCCCAGAACGGCTTGGCAATACCGACTTCCTTGGGCAGGTAACGCGAGTAGTCGGAGGTGTACGGCGAGAAACTGATCTGCCAGATGGTCCCCAGCGACACGGTGGCGATGAAGCCCGACAGGTTGAACGCGCCTCGGCTGAAGAAGTCGGCCGGCAGTTCCTGGGTAAACATCATGATGAAACCGGCCAGCAATGCCGACCCCATCACCCAGGTGCCAATGCGGTTCAGGCTATGAATGAAGCGGTAGCCGATAACACCGATCGCCGTCGCGCTCAGGGCCCCGATGACGATCGCCGTGGGCATCGGCACGCTTGGGGCAATGCCGTGGATCGACTTGCCTGCCAGCACGATGTTGGAAATGAAGAAACCAACATAGATCAACGCCGTGAAGAACACGATCAGCAGGGCACCGTACCGGCCGAACTGGCCGCGGCTCTGCACCATCTGTGGGATGCCCAGTTGCGGTCCCTGTGCAGAGGCCAGGGCGATGACCACGCCCCCGATCAGATGGCCTAGCACGATGGCGATCAGGCCCCACAGCAGGTTCAGGTTAAATACCTGGACCACCATGGCGCCGGTGACGATAGGCAGTGGCGCGATGTTGGTACTGAACCAGAGGGTGAACAGGTCGCGCGCCTTCCCATGGCGCTCGGCAGGTGGAACGTAATCGACCGTGTGATTCTCGACAAACTGGTGTTGCGATGACGGTTGGGACATGGTTTTCAGCTCGAAAGGTCGTTTTTATCTTTGTAAGGAAACCGCGTCTAGGCGGCCTCTCAGCTGCGGACCATATTATGGTATTCCAAGCTTTTGACAACACTGATTCGGTTTTAAAAACCCTTACTGATCCGGTTCAGCAGCCGAGGCCACGCCCTGATTATTTCAGCAAAGCCCCATTTCATGCGGCCTTGAGCCATTCATCATGTTTTTTACAGCACTAAAAATTCCGCTTGCAAAACGAGTATTACGGTATACCATCAGACACATCAACGATAAAAAGCGGCCCACCGCTACCCCCTTCGAGGTACACGCCATGATCGACGCAACCGTTTACAAGAACGTCTTGGGCTCCTTCCCCTCAGGCGTCACCGTCATCACCACCCTGGACGACGACGGCTCGATCGTCGGCCTTACCGCCAGCGCCTTTTCTTCCCTGTCGATGGACCCGCCGCTGGTGCTGTTCTGCCCCAACTACAGTTCCGATTCCTACCCTGTACTGATCAAGAACAAGCGCTTTGCCATTCACCTGCTCTCTGGTGAACAGCAGGCTGAAGCCTACGCCTTCGCCAAAAAAGGCAAGGACAAGGCCGCCGGTATCGAGTGGACCCTGAGTGAACTGGGCAACCCGGTGCTGGCGGGGGCCACTGCGGTGATCGAATGCGAGTTGTGGCGTGAATATGAAGGTGGCGACCACGCGATAATGGTCGGCAAGGTGCACAACCTGATCGTTCCCGAGCAGGCCCCACGGCCGATGGTCTACTGCCGCGGCAAAATGGCCAGCCTGCCCGCCTTCGCCTGAGACGCCTAACGTTATTACTGACGCCTGGCACGCCAGGCGAGACTTTCAAGCTGCGAGGAATGCCCCATGAAATTTTCGTTGTTCGTACACATGGAACGTTGGGATGAACAGGTCAGCCACCGCCAGCTGTTCGAAGACCTTACCGAACTGACCCTGATGGCCGAGAACGGCGGTTTCAGCACCGTGTGGATCGGCGAACACCACGCCATGGAATACACCATTTCGCCAAGCCCGATGCCGCTGCTGGCCTATCTGGCTGCGCGTACCGAGAAGATCCGCCTGGGCGCCGGCACCATCATTGCGCCGTTCTGGAACCCGATCCGCGTGGCCGGTGAATGCGCCCTGCTCGACGTGATCAGCAACGGCCGCATGGAAGTGGGCCTGGCCCGTGGCGCCTACCAGTTCGAGTTCGACCGCATGGCCAATGGCATGCCAGCCACCGACGGCGGCAAGGCCCTGCGCGAAATGGTCCCGGCGGTACGCAAGCTGTGGGAAGGCGACTACGCCCACGAAGGCGAAGTCTACAATTTCCCCACCTCCACCAGTGTGCCCAAGCCGGTGCAGCAGGGCATGCCGCCGATGTGGATCGCTGCGCGCGACCCGGACTCACACAACTTTGCGGTGAAAAACGGCTGCAACGTCATGGTCACCCCGTTGATGAAGGGTGATGAAGAAGTACTGGACCTGAAAAACAAGTTCCAGGCTGCACTGGACAACAACCCCGAGGTACCGCGCCCGCAACTGATGGTGCTGCGCCACACCCATGTGCACAGCCCGTCGGAGCCCGATGGCTGGAAAATCGGCGCCCAGGCCATTTCGCGCTTCTACCGTACCTTCGATGCCTGGTTTGGCAACAAGACGGTCCCGGTCAACGGCTTCCTGGAACCAAGCCCAGAGTCGAAGTTCGCCGAGGTGCCGGCCTTCGCGCTGGAGAACATCCGCAAGAACACCATGATCGGTACACCAGAAGAAATCATCGCGCGCATCAAGTACTACCAGGAACTTGGCGTCGACGAGTTCAGCTTCTGGTGCGACAACAGCCTGCCCCACGCCGAGAAGAAGAAGTCGCTCGAGCTGTTCATCAAGGAAGTGGTGCCGGCGTTCGCCTGAATTCCCATTGCCTGAAAACGTTGCGGGATCAGCCCGCTCCCGGCGGCCGTGTTGGCCCTCGCGAGCGGGCGTTTTTTTAGCTGCAAGCAAGGGCGTACGTGCTCGTCCGCGAGCTTGGAGCTTGGAGCTTGAAGCCGGCTCACGCCGCCTTTCGTCTTCTCATCAGAGAAATTTCCAGCGGCCTCTTGCACAACAAATATTATGGTATACCATCAGACAACAAGAGCTGATAACCCTCACCAGGAGCCCCTCATGAGTTTCGAAATCCGCAAGATCGTCACCTACTCCGAAGAGACCCGCATCGAAGGCGGCAAGGCCACCGACAAGCCGGTGACCATGGTCGGCCTGGCCGTGGTGATCAAGAACCCATGGGCCGGCCGCGGCTTCGTTGAAGACCTCAAGCCGGAAATCCGCGCCAACTGCTCCGAGCTGGGTGCGCTGATGGTCGAGCGCCTGACCGCTGCCATCGGTGGTGCCGACAAGATCGAAGCCTACGGTAAAGCTGCCGTGGTCGGCGCTGATGGCGAGATCGAGCACGCTTCAGCGGTGATCCACACCCTGCGCTTCGGCAACCATTACCGCGAAGCCGTACAAGCCAAGAGCTACCTGAGCTTCACCAACAAGCGCGGCGGCCCGGGCACCTCGATCCAGATCCCGATGATGCAAAAGGACGACGAAGGCCTGCGCTCGCACTACATCACCCTGGAAATGCAGATCGAAGACGCCCCGCGTGCCGACGAAATCGTCGTGGTACTGGGCGCTGCCGACGGCGGCCGCCTGCACCCGCGCATCGGCAACCGTTATATCGACCTGGAAGAACTGGCTGCCGAAAAAGCCAACGCTCAATAACAACAACCAAGACGGGCCGGGGCGTGGCGTGCTTACCCGCCGCGCCCGACCTTCAAGGAGCGCCCTCCATGATTCAGCCTGTCGCTGAACGTACACCGGCCGGGACCAGTTACCTGGCCCAAGGCCAGGGCCAACCCGTGGTGCTGATCCACGGCGTGGGCCTGAACAAGGAAATGTGGGGCGGGCAGTTCGTGGGCCTGGCCAACGACTACCGCGTCATTGCCTACGACATGCTCGGCCATGGCCAGAGCGCACTGCCTGCCGCCGACACCGGCCTGGAAGGCTACGCCGCCCAGCTGGCGGAACTGCTCGACCACCTGCAGATCGCCCAGGCGACCGTGATCGGTTTCTCCATGGGCGGCCTGGTCGCACGCGCCTTTGCCCTGAACTACCCACAGCGCTTGTCTGCGCTGGTGGTACTCAACAGCGTGTTCAACCGCACCCCGGAGCAGAGCGCTGGCGTCATCGCACGCGCAGCCCAAGCTGCCCAGCAAGGCCCCGACGCCAACGTCGACGCCGCGCTCGACCGCTGGTTCAGTCGGGAATACAAGGCAGCCAACCCGGCGCAGGTCGCCGCGATTCGCCAGGTACTGGCGAGCAACGACCCGCAGGGCTACCACACCACTTATTCGCTGTTCGCCACACAGGACATGTACCGCGCCACTGACCTGGGCAGCATTCAGGTGCCGACACTGATCGCCACCGGCGAACTCGACTCGGGCTCCACCCCGGCCATGACCCGCCAGCTCGCTGCCAGCATTCCTGGCGCGCAAAGTGTGGTCCTCGCCGAACAACGGCATATGATGCCGGTGGAGGCCCCCCGTGAAGTCAACAAGATGCTTCTGGATTTCCTCAGCCAAGCCCGCACCCTCACCGAATCCGCCAAGGGGATTGTTGCATGACCCTCGTTCGTTTCCAGATGTGCATCGACGGCCAATGGCTCGATGCCCAGAGCGGCAAGACCTTCGACAGCCTCAACCCAGCCACCGCCCAGGCCTGGGCGCAACTGCCCGACGCTGATGAGGCCGATGTGGAGTTGGCGGTCCAGGCCGCCCAGCGTGCGTTCGACAGCAAAGGCTGGCGCAGCATCACCGCCACCGCACGGGGCAAACTGCTGCGCAAGCTGGGTGACCTGATCGCCGAAAACAAAGAACACTTGGCTCAGCTGGAAAGCCGTGACAACGGCAAGCTGATCCGCGAAACCCGCGGCCAGGTCGGTTACCTGCCCGAGTTCTTCCACTACACCGCGGGCCTGGCCGACAAGCTCGAAGGCGGTACCCTGCCGCTGGACAAGCCTGACCTGTTCGCCTACACCGTGCACGAACCGATCGGCGTGGTAGCCGGGATCATCCCGTGGAACAGCCCCCTGTACCTCACCGCGATCAAACTGGCGCCAGCGCTGGCCGCCGGCAACACCATCGTGCTCAAGCCTTCCGAGCATGCCTCGGCGACCATCCTCGAGCTGGCCCGCCTGGCGCTGGAAGCAGGCTTCCCGCCGGGCGTGGTCAACGTGGTCACCGGCTACGGCCCAAGCACCGGCGCTGCGCTGACGCGCCACCCGCTGGTGCGCAAGATCGCCTTCACCGGCGGCGCCGCCACCGCTCGCCACGTGGTGCGCAGCAGTGCCGAGAACTTCGCCAAACTGTCGCTGGAGCTGGGCGGCAAGTCACCGAACATCATTTTCGCCGACGCCGACCTGGACAGTGCCATCAACGGTGCTGTGGCCGGCATCTATGCCGCCTCCGGGCAAAGCTGCGTGGCAGGTTCGCGCCTGCTGGTGCAGGACGAGATCTTCGACGAGTTCGTCGCCCGCCTGATCGAGCGGGCCAAGCGCATCCGCATCGGTAACCCTCAGGACGACACCAGCGAAATGGGCCCGATGGCCACCGCCCAGCAGTTGGCCGTGGTCGAAAGCCTGGTTGCTGCGGCCAAGGCTGAAGGCGCGAAGCTGCACATGGGCGGCAAACGTGCCGAAGTCGAGGGCGAAGGCTGGTTCTACGAACCGACGCTGTTCGAGTGCGATAGCAACTCGATGACCATCATGCAGGAAGAGGTGTTCGGCCCGGTCGCCGCGGTCATCCGCTTCAAGACCGAGGAGGAGGCCCTGACCATCGCCAACGACTCGCAGTTCGGCCTGGCGGCCGGCATCTGGACGCGCGACTTGGGCCGCGCCCACCGCCTGGCCCGCGACGTGCGTTCGGGGATCATATGGGTGAACACTTACCGCGCAGTGTCGGCCATGGCGCCGATCGGCGGCTTCAAGAACAGCGGCTACGGCCGTGAAAGCGGCATCGATTCGGTGCTGGCCTATACCGAGCTGAAGACCGTGTGGATCAACCTGTCCACCGCGCCGATGCCCGACCCGTTTGTGATGCGCTAAGAGGTAATACACGATGATCGAACCAGGCATCTACAAAGACGTGATGGGCTCCTTTCCGTCAGGGGTCACGGTGGTCACCACCCTGGACGCCGACGGCGCCATTGTCGGCATCACCGCCAGTGCGTTCAGTGCGCTGTCGATCGACCCGGCGCTGGTGTTGTTCTGCCCCAACTACGCCTCTGACACTTACCCGATTCTGCGTGACAGCAAGCAGTTCGCGATCCACCTGCTGTCCGCCGAGCAGACCGCCGAGGCCTACGCCTTCGCCGGCAAGGGCAAGGACAAGGCCAAGGGCATCGAGTGGCACCTGAGCGAGCTGGGCAACCCGCTGCTGGCCAAGGCCACAGCGATCATCGAGTGCGAGCTGTGGCGCGAGTATGATGGCGGCGATCACGCGATCATCGTCGGCGCGGTGAAGAACCTGGTGCTGCCCAGCGACCCGGTGACCCCGATGGTCTATCACAGAGGCAAACTGGGCGCCCTGCCCCCGCTGGGCTGATGCCCTTGGGGCTGCTGCGCAGCCCATCGCCGGCAAGCCGGCTCCTACAGGATCTCCACTGTAATGGAAACCTGTGCTGTACCTGTGGGAGCCGGCTTGCCGGCGATTGGGCCGCAAAGCGGCCCCGATACTTCTTTTTCAGGGGCCGCGCGACCCTCTCACCCTTGGTTGCGGCCCCTCTTTTGATTCGGAGCTAGGCAATGAGCAACGAAAAGTACGAAAAAGGCCTGCAGATCCGTACGCAGGTGCTGGGCGAGGACTACGTCAACCGCTCGATCCAGAACGCCGACGACTTCACCAAGCCTTTGCAGGAGCTTGTCACCGAGTACTGCTGGGGCCATGTCTGGGGCCGCGATGGCTTGTCGCTCAAAGAGCGCAGCATGATAAACTTGGCCATGATTTCCGCGCTCAACCGGCCCCACGAGCTCAAGCTGCATATTCGCGGCGCCTTGCGTAATGGCCTGAGCCGTGAACAGATTCGCGAGATCCTGCTCCAGGTCGGCATTTATTGCGGCGTGCCCGCGGCGGTGGACAGTTTCCGCCTGGCCCGCGAGGCGTTCGCCGAAGCCGATGCGGAGTCAACCCGTTAACAACGGGCTGTTCGAACCACTGCAGGGAGCACCTCGGTTCGGGGTGTTCCGCGATGTTGGCGAAACAGCCTCATAAAGAGCGCACCTGATGAAACGCCAGCCACTCGACGACAGCTTCAAGGTCAACCGCAACCCCGTAACACTGCGTGAAATCGTGCTCGACAAACTGCGCGGCGCGATCATGAATTTCCACCTGCTCCCGGGCGATCGCCTGGTCGAGCGCGACCTCTGCGACCGCCTCGGGGTCAGCCGTACCTCGGTGCGTGAAGCCCTGCGCCACCTGGAGTCCGAAGGCCTGGTGGAATTCGCCGATGCCAAGGGCCCACGCGTGGCCATCATCACCCTGGAAGACGCCCGCGATATCTTCGAGCTGCGCTGTGTACTCGAAGGCCTGATCGTGCAGTTGTTCACCCTCAATGCCAAAGCCAAGGACATCCGGGCCCTGGAGCGGGCGCTGGAGGTCAACCGCGAGGCTCTCGAGGAAGGCGAGTTGCAACAGGTGCTGGACTCGGTGCAAGGCTTTTACGAAGTGCTGCTCGAAGGCTCCGGCAACCAGGTCGCAGCGCAACAGCTGCGCCAGCTGCAGGCCCGCATCAGCTACCTGCGCGCCACCTCGGTGTCGCAGCAAAACCGCCGTGGCGCCAGCAACCTTGAAATGGAAAAAATCGTCGACGCCATCAAGAGTGGCGACCCGCTGGTCGCCCACCAGGCCTCGGTCGATCATGTGCGGGCCGCCGCCAAGGTGGCGCTGGACTACCTGCGCCAGAAGCAGGACGACAACACCAAGGTGCGCGACATGGTCGAGCCTTTGGCCCTCAAGGAACCTCGTATAGAACCCCGCATAGGCCGCTGACCATGCCCAACGCCCCGCGCTACTGCCCGCACTGCACCACAGAACTGGCCCGGGGCGTTCCCGACGGCGACACTCACGAGCGCCTGCGCTGTACCGGGTGCGGCTATGTCCACTACGTCAACCCGAAGATCATCGCTGGCTGCATCATCGAGCGCGATGGCAAGTACCTGCTGTGCCAGCGGGCGATCCCGCCCCGCCCAGGCACCTGGACATTGCCGGCCGGGTTCATGGAGGCTGGCGAAACCACCGAGCAGGCAGCGCTGCGCGAGGTGTGGGAGGAAAGCGGCGTGCGTGCCGAAATCGTCTCGCCCTACTCGATCTTCAGCGTGCCGAAAATCAGCGAGGTGTACATCATCTTTCGCGCGATCGCCACCGAGGAGACCGGGCAGTACGGGCCCGAGACGCTGGCCTACACATTCTTCGAACCCGACCAGATCCCTTGGGAAGAGATCTACTACCCGGCGATACGGCAGATTCTCGAGCGTTACATCCTCGAGCGGCAGGCTGGGGTGTACGGGATCTACATGGGCAATGACGACACCGGCAAGGTGCACTTCATTCGTTGAGCCTGCTGCGGCCTCATCACCGGTGCAGGCTGCATAAAGCCCTCGCCAATCCGCTATTCTCGGTGCACCCTTATCATCCCCGGCAGAAGGATGGGCAGAGCACACATGGCTAAATGGCTAGACGGCGGCGGGCTGATGGCCGAACGCATTCGCAATCACGACTGGACCACTACCTCCCTGGGCCCGATCGAGACCTGGCCTGACGTACTCAAGACCACCGTGGCCCTGTGCCTGGCCTCGCGCTTTCCTCAGGCAATTCTCTGGGGGCAAGACCTGCTCACCCTGCATAACGACGCATTCCTGCCAATCCTTGGCAAAAAACCGCAAGCGCTGGGCAAGCCGTTTCGCGAAGTGTGGCAGGAAGCCTGGACCGACATCGCGGCCATGGCCGAACGCGCCTTGGGCGGCGAAGCCGTCTATATCGAGGACTTCCCGCTGACCATCGACCGCAACGGCGGCCCGGAGCGCGCTTACTTCACCTTCTGCTACAGCCCTATCCGTGACCAGAACGGCGAAGTGGTCGGCATGCTCGACACGGTCACCGAAACGACCGTCAGCGTTGTCACCAATCAGCGGCTGGCGTTTCTGGACGACCTGGGCCGAGCCGTGGCGAACGCCACCGACTCGGACCGGGTAATGGCCATCACTACCGGTATGCTGGTGGAGCACCTGCAGCTGTCCAGCTGTGCGTACGCCGTGATGGATGCAGACCAGGATGGCTTCACCATCTGCGGCGACTCTGTAGCACCCGGGTCTCCACGGCTGGTGGGCCAATACCGTCTGGCCGACTTTGGCCGCCTGGCGGTCAGCCGACTGTGCAACGGCCTGCCGCTGGTGATCAACGACAACCTGAGCGAGCTGGCCAGTGAAGAAGCCGCCACCTTCCAGGCCATTGGTATTACCGCGACCATCTGCATGCCATTGATCAAGGCAGGTCGACTCACCGCGCTGATGGCCATCCACGACAAGGCGCCACGGCGGTGGTCACCTTACGAGCAGGCGCTGATAGGGGAAGTGACGGAACGTTGCTGGGCGCATATTCAGCGGGTTCAGGCCCATGCCGAAGTGCGTGAGGCGCTGGGCGCACTGGAATCGCTCAACGCCAGCCTGGAACACCGGGTCGAAGAACGCACCACTCAGCTGTTGCACACCGAAGCGGTCCTGCGCCAGGCACAGAAACTCGAAGCCATCGGTCAGCTGACCGGTGGCGTGGCCCATGACTTCAACAATCTGCTGACCATCATTCGCTCATCACTGCACTTCCTGCAGCGCCCCAACCTCGAAGACAGCCGTCGCGAACGCTATCTCAAGACCATGACCGACACGGTCGACCGCGGCGCCAAGCTGACCGGCCAGTTGCTGGCCTTCGCCCGCCGTCAGGCATTGAGCCCCCAAGTATTCGAAGCCGGATCGCGCCTGCAGGCCATGGCCGACATGCTTGATACCGCTACGGGCGCGCGGATCCAGGTAAAACTGGAGCTGCCGTCGACGCCATGCCACATCCGCGCCGACCTCAGCCAACTGGAAACCGCAGTGATCAACCTGATGCTCAACGGCCGTGATGCCATGGCCGGCGAAGGCACCTTGCACCTGCGCCTGCTGCCCAACCAAAGCATGTCTGGCCGGCGCGATCAGCAAGAGCACCCAGGGCCGTTTGCCGCCATCTCGGTGGTGGACAGCGGTGTCGGCATCGCCGCCGAGCTGCTCGACCGTATCTTCGACCCGTTCTTCACCACCAAGGCGCCTGGCGAAGGCACAGGGCTTGGACTGTCGCAGGTGTTTGGCTTCGCCAAGCAATCCGGGGGCGATGTAGAGGTAGCCAGCATCCAGGGCCAAGGGACGACCTTTACCCTGTACCTGCCACAAGTTGAACAGCCTGCCGAGCAGGCAGATGCGGCCACAGAGCTCAGCCAAACGGAGGTGGGTGGCGCGCAGCGTAGAATACTGGTGGTGGAAGACAACGCCGACCTCGGCACTTTCACCGCCCAGATCCTCGAAGACCGCGGCTACCGGATCAGCTGGGTGAACACTGCGGAAGAGGCCTTGAGGGAGCTGGACGGCGCGGCGGGAGATTTCGATGCGGTATTTTCCGATGTGATGATGCCCGGCATGGGCGGCTTGGCCCTGGCCCGCGAGCTACGCCGCCAGCGCCCGCAATTGCCTGTGATCCTCACCTCCGGCTACAGCGACGCGATTGCCGAAGGCGGCCATGAGGGGTTCACATTCCTGGCAAAGCCCTATTCGGCAGAGCAGGTATGCCTGCTGCTTGGGAAGGTGCTGGGGCCCTGATGGCTGTCAAGGCTTGCCGGTAAGCAAGCGCGCCACACTCTGCGCCAGTTCTGCGCGCCGGTACGGCTTGCGCAACACCTCGAAGCCCTTGAGTTCGCGCGGTGTCAGGTTGGCGTAGCCGGTAATGATCAGCACTGGCAGGTCAGCCTGACGCTCGCGCATCCGTTGAGCGAACCGCACCCCGGTCATATCAGCCATGACATGATCGGTCACCAGAACATCCGGCCACCAGCCCTTCTCCACCAGCTGCAACGCTGCAGCGGCACTGGCGGCTTCGGTCACCTGATAACCCAGTTCACGCAACTGCAGCGCTGTGGCATGGCGCACGATCTCCTCGTCGTCCACCAGCAGCACCCGAAGTGCACCGTCGGCAAGCGGCACCTCGGCCATTTCACTGTCACGACACACCGCAGCCACATCGCTGCCGGGCAGCCATAACGTGGCAACGGTACCCTCCCCTTGCTGCGAGCGTATCTGGAAGCCGCCACCGGACTGTACGGCCAGCCCCTGGACCATCGGCAGGCCAAGACCAGTGCCCTTGCCCACGCCTTTGGTGGAATAGAACGGTTCGATGCAGCGGCGCAACTGATCTTCGTCCATGCCACTGCCACTGTCGCGAACCTGCAGCCACACCAGCGTCCCGTCAGTGAGGCCCGCGGGCCTTGGGGGACCGTCGGCCTCAAGCCCTGCGCAGATGCTCAAGGTGCCACCGTCGCCCATGGCGTCGCGGGCGTTGACCGCAAGGTTGAGCAGCGCCAGTTCCAGTTGATGGGGGTCTACGAGGACCGCAGGCAGGGCTGGGTCAATCTGTACCTGCACGGCAACTGTCGGCCCCAGTGATCGGGCCAGCAGCTCGTGCATGTCCTCTACCAGAGCGGCCAGCGACACGGCCTGCGGCTTGAGAGTTTGTCGGCGGGCAAAGCTGAGCAACCGCCCGACCAGATTGCGCGCACGCTCGGCAGCCTGCAGCCCCCCGTCGATCAGGCGCGGGGCACGTTCGGCGTGCGGCTGCCGACGCAGCAACTCAAAAGAGGCGATGATAGGCGTGAGCATGTTGTTCAAGTCATGGGCAATACCGCCAGTCAACTGCCCGATCATTTCCAGCTTGTGCGCTTCGTGCAACTGCAGCATTGCCGCCTCACGCTGGGCGAGTGCCGCCGTAACGCGCTCCTCCAGGCTGTCGTTGAGCAGGTGCAGGGCGCGTTCTGCGCGGGCATGGGTAATGGCCGCCCAGCCTTGCTTGGCGGTTTCCGCCACCAACTGGCATTCCTCTTCAAGGCACTGGCGCGGGCTATGAAAGTGCACGCCAAGCATGGCCTCCAGGCGACCGCCACGCAGCACCGGTACATGCAGCGTGGAACATAGGCCGCTCAGGGGTGACGTTGCGCTGTCATGCGCTTGCTGCACCACCTGCCCTGCCGCCAACTGCTCATGCAGCGATGCGCCGTAAGTCGCATAGTGGTGTTGGCCGACGAGCGATGGCACGCCCTCAGCCCAATCGTGCGCGACCTTGAAACCTGCGCCATCGCCCTGATCTTCGCCAAAACAGACTTGCGCCGCCCCCAGGTGCTCGGCCAGGCGGCTCACCACATAGGCTTCGATGCGGTCTGCTTCGCCCAGCCCGGGCAACGTGCGGCCCAACTCCAGCAAGAACGCCTGGTTCTGCTGGAGGCGCACCCGCTCGGTGGTCTCGGTGACCAGGCACAACACGCCGCCGACAGTACCATCGGCCTCACGCACCGCGGAATAAGACACATCGAAGTACACCGTCTCGCCCAATCCGTGGCGTTCTATATAAAAGGGGCGATCCTTAGCCGCGAAGGTCTGGCCAGTCTCACGCACACCGCGCAGCAACGGCTCGAGGTCATGCCACAGTTCGCGCCAGTACTCCTTGCCTGGACGCCCCAATGCGTGGGGATGCTTGCTGCCAATGGTCGGCGCATAGGCGTCATTGTAAAGCGCAGCAAAGGCCTCACCCCAGAACAGCACGAACTGCGCCTGGGCCGGCAATAATGTGGCCATCACCGCCTGCAAGTGGGGCGACCATGCTTGAGGCGGGCCGAGCGGCGAGTCGCTCCAGTCCATCGTCTGCAGCAGTGTGCCGATGGCACCGCCATTGAGCAGGAAGTGTGGTAGCGGATTGGGGGTTTCGTGTCGTTGAAGCGGTTTCATGTCTGGGATGTCCCGGGCATATTGCCATCTATCTGAGGATAAGAGATGTGCAATAAACAGTTCGTTCCCAGGGATTCGCCGTTAATTACTCCCCCTCTGCCTGATTCAGAACTGGATGCTGTCGATGTAACTTAATGCACTTCAATCGGGCAGCTCGCACCAACACCGCACACCCGTTTGAACGCATACCTGCTCAAACCGGACAAACCCGGGCCTCCCAGCCCGGTGGCCCGCTCCTTGCTACCACTCGCCCCTTAACCTTTTGTCAGCCTTAGGTTTTTTAAGGTTTATGGGCACATATTTACTAATTTCTCCTTCCCCCCGCACCCCGCATCATCGCTCCAACAAGAACGCGTCGCCCTTCGCCGGCACGCACCCGGGCAGCACCCGATGCCCAACCTTGCCTTGGAGTCAGTCATGACCAGTGCAGCCAATTCGGCACCCCTCATAGAAAAACACACGATCGGCTACGTGCCCCCGCAAGACCGCCATGGAAAGGTAAGGGATCTGTTCACGCTGTGGTTCGGCGGCAACATCGCGCCGCTGCCCATCGTCACCGGCGCGCTCGGCGTGCAGCTGTTTCACCTGAACCTGCTGTGGGGCATCGTCGCCATTCTGGTTGGCCACCTGGTCGGCGGAGTGCTGATGGCGCTGCACTCGGCCCAGGGCCCGCAAATGGGCATCCCGCAGATGATCCAGAGCCGCGCCCAGTTCGGCTCGCTCGGGGCACTCCTCGTGGTGGTGATCGCCGGCGTGATGTACATCGGCTTTTTCGCCTCCAACATCGTCCTGGCCGGCAAATCGCTGCATGGCGTGGTCGACAGCGTGCCGGTACCGGTGGGTATCGTCATCGGCGCGCTGGGCTCGGGGATCATCGGCATCATCGGCTATCGCTTCATCCACGTGCTCAACCGCATCGGCACCTGGGTACTGGGCATCGGCATCGTGATCGGTTTCGGCTACATCTTCACCCACGTGCAGAGCGACGATTTCCTCACCCGCGGGGGCTTCAACCTGGCCGGCTGGCTGGCCACCGTGTCGCTGGCGGCGCTGTGGCAGATCGCCTTTGCTCCCTACGTGTCGGACTATTCGCGTTACCTGCCGGCTGACGTGAAGGTGTCTTCCACCTTCTGGACCACCTACCTTGGGTCGGCACTGGGCTCGAGCCTGTCGTTCATCTTTGGCGCCGTGGCGGTGCTGGCGATCCCCGCCGGCATGGACACCATGGACGCGGTCAAACTCGCCACCGGCACCCTCGGCCCGATCATGCTGGTGCTTTTCCTGCTCAGCGTGATCAGCCACAACGCCCTCAACCTCTATGGCGCAGTGCTGTCGATCATCACCCTGATCCAGACCTTCGCCTACCGCTGGATCCCCACAGCCAAGAGCCGTGCGGTACTGTCGCTGATCGTGCTGGCGGCCTGCTGCGTGGTGGCGGTGTTCGCCTCGGCGGACTTCATCGGCCACTTCGTCGACATGGTGCTGGTGTTGCTGGTGGTGCTGGTGCCGTGGACCGCGATCAACCTGATCGACTTCTACGTGATTCACAAGGGCGACTACGACATCCAGTCGATCTTCAAGGTCGATGGCGGTATCTACGGGCGCTACAACCCGCAGGCGCTGACCGCCTATGCAGTGGGTATCGTGGTGCAGATTCCGTTCATGAACACGCCGCTGTACGTGGGGCCGATCTCCGAGCACATCAACGGTGCCGACCTGTCCTGGCTGGTGGGCCTGCTGATCACTTCGCCGCTGTACTGGTGGCTGGCGAGCCGCGACAGTGCCTATCGCCGTCGCCAGACCAGTGCCAAGCTCGCGGCCGCAAGCTGATCAGGCAGATGCGCCAGGGCCTGGCGCAATGACAATCGCCTGGAAACGGGCGGTTGTGACAGCTCAGGGCGCCGCCAGCCACTGCCCGGTGATGCTGTCGTAGCTTCCGTTGGCTACGCTCAGGTGCAACCACTGATCGACGTAGGCCTTCCAGGCCACATCATCACGGGGCAGCAGGAAGGCCTTTTCGCTGTACTGCATGGCGCGTTCCGGGTTGACCGCACACAGCCCGGGTTTGAGCTTCTGCTGATAACGCGCTTCGCTGGCGTCGGTAATCATTACATCGGCCTTGCCAGACAGCAGCTCGTCAAAAATCGTCACGTTATCGTGCAGACGTATGCGCGCCTGGCCAAGATGCGCGCGTGCGAACGCCTCGTTGGTGCCGCCGGCGGGTTCGATCACCCTGACCTGGGGCTGGTTGATTTGCGCCACCGTCTGATAAAGCCGCACATCGGCGCAGCGTACCAGCGGGATCTTGCCGTCGACGCCCAGTGACTCACTGAAAAATGCCTTCCTCTGCCGTTCCAGTGACACTGAAATGCCGCCGACCGCAATGTCACAGCGTTGGCTCAGAAAGTCCGGCATCAGGGTTTTCCAGGTAGTGGGCACCCAATGGATGTTCACCTCGAGGCTCTTGGCCAGTGACTGAGCCATGGCAATGTCGATACCTTCATAGCTGCCGTCCGCGCGCAGGGACGAATAGGGCTTGTAGTCTCCAGTCGTACAGACCCTGAGCGTACCGCGCTGAAGGACCTCATCGAGGCGCGAAGCGGTGGGCGCGGCAATTGCGTTACCGGCCATGGCTGCCAATAGGCAGAAGGTCAAAGGAGCTTTCATGCGGTCGGGTCCTTGTGAGCATGGTCGCTGCCGCCATTGGTCTGGGCAGAGCGAGGGTTGGGAACGTCAATGGAAATTAGGGCCACCAGCCCTCTACTTTCCTGCTGCTGCTCCAGTAACCATATTCTGAATTCGATAACTCCACAGCCAGCTCGATAACATCTGAAGCACTTGCTTCTAGCGGATTATGCGAAAAATCCTATTAAAAATACATTTTTTAAGGGGAGCCTGCGCATTACATTGAACGAGAGTCAATGGATGTCCGCTCGCTTGGCTTGCTCAACCATCAGCACCCACCAAGCTGCGCTCGAAAGTAACCTCTCCGGCTCGCTGCTGAACAAAGCCACTGTTTGGGCAGAGCCTGTTGCTTACAGTATCTCGGCGGGTACTCTGGCTAGCGCCATTGAAAAATTCGCCGCTGCCAGTGACGTTGTTATCAGCTTCAGTGGTGAGGCGGTCACCGAAGGAAGGGCCGACTCGGCAGAGCCAGCCCTTTTCGTTACTTTAGAAGTTAAAGGTGTAACGCATGATCAATCGATTTTCATTAGCGCTATCCGCATAGGTCGATCGGTTCGTAGAGTTACGCCATTGGAACGAAACGCCCTTTGCAGGCCCACTCTGGATGACATAAGAGATGTCAGTGACCCGCTCCCATTCTTTGCCCTCGTCCCCGTTTAGACGCAGAGAAGCGGCTTGGCGGCTTGTCAGCAGAGTAGGATCAACATCATCCCCTTTCATGTACCTGGTGGTAAACAGCAAGCCAGGCACACCCAAAGCAGCGAAGTCAAAGTCATACCTCGCGAACCAGACGCGCTCGTTGGGGGCAGTGAATGTGCTGACCAGCGATTCGCCGAATAGGTAGCTATCTGTGCCGTTTACAAACGCAAATGGCGTGTCGCCCCAAGCCTTCTGGTAACCGCCACCGATGGTGTGCCCTTTAATGCTGTAGGCGAAATAGCTACTCAGCGTTCGGTTGTCCACCTCACCTAATTTTTTGGAGCCGGTTTCGCTAGCATCGAACAGGCGAACATCCGCGATCACATTGCCTTCCGAAACCGGCTGGATAACTTTAATCCCCGCGAAGTAGGATTTGTAGAGGTCTTCAAGCTCGGCGGCGTGCAAGCTGAATGTCATGTCCTTTGCTGGCTTGAAGTCCAATGCCATGTAGTTATAGTGATCAGCCTCAACCGGAGCATAGCCAGTAGCTGTGAGGGATTCGAAATCGGTGGAATTACGCTGCTTCACGGCGTTTACCCTGATAGCCGTTACCGTCAATTTATCGATATCGTTGACGGTCAAAGACCCCCCGCGAAAAACCTGAGGCAGTAGGCGACTATTATTGCTCCAGAGGAGAGGCATTAGAGGATTCACCCCTCCTACCCTCAACTCAGTCTTGCCTACCCTCGCTTTAGCGGTAGCCACAAATTTTCCGTACTCGTCTTCCACATTCCTGCCGGAATCGTAGGCAAGCAGCCCAGACCCCGTTCTGTCAGGGCTAGAGTCAAGCTTAACCCCCAACAAGCCCATGGCATCGATACCGAAACCCACCGGCCCTTCTGTGAAGCCAGACTGCAGGTTCAGAATAAAGCCTTGTGCCCACTCATCGCGCTTGGACTGCGCAGCTCCATCATTGCGAAAATCGCGATTGTAATAGAAATTTCGAAGCTCGAAATTGCCTTTGAAGTCGTCCACGAACGCGGCAGAAGCATAAGGCGCGACTAACAGTACTACCGAACAAACCAACGATTTTTGAGAAAAAACAGACATCACAGGCACCTTGTTATTGTTTTGTGCTTGAGCATGGATCATCGATAAACGACCCAAACAATTCCAACCCTACATAGAGTTATACCCGCCGACAGCTTGCTCATTAGAAGCCAATAGAGCAATTTCATCTCGGCTTCCAGCTATCCCCGGGAGAGTAACCCTTAAAACAATATCGTATGCAGTTATTAGTAGATCCTCAGGAACCAGCCCGCAAGGACACTTGAATCGCACAAATCGCACCTGACAAAGCTCGATCATGGCGAGTCCCGAGGATCGAATCTAGCCTACCTCCAGTACCGATATTTGTCCTTTCTGCTCAGGCCTAGCCCGCACATCCTTCCATGATGTAAAGGTGTGCTACTGAAGCGTCAAACCGGAGCTGAATGATGGATTGGTATTCTTCTGAGTAGTAAAAGTCTCGAGCTTTTTTCAAAGTTGAAAACTCAAGTAGAATCACCCTGGGCACTAAACGCTTGCCTTCGATGACTTCAGGAGAGTTAGTCGATATGAGGAAGTTGGCTTCCCAGCTTTCTAGGATCGGACGCACCTTCTCCATATACTCATGGTAAAAGACTTCATGGTCGTGAACGGTGAGCTCCGCAAAAAGGTAGCCCTTAGCACCCATACTAAAAACCTCGGGTATTTAGCAATCATAATTAAAAGTTTCTAAGCGGGGCAGTCCCTACCTATTTCGCCCCGCTTTGAACTCCTTATACCTAGACGCCTTCAGCAGCACCCTTTGGCAGGTGGGCCGGCGGGTCGCAAGCTACAGTGCCCATCTTGGCCGGCACAGACATTTCAAAAAGCTCCAAATCAGGCGAAATCGCTGTCTCGTTGTGCTTGAGCCCTGGTGGAATGAACAGTGACTCACCTGTGTTCACCCGGATGGTACGCCCGTCTTCGAACTGTAGATCGATCCATCCGCGCAGCGCATAGACAAAATGCACATCGCAGATGTGATAGTGCCAACCAGTCTCCTCCATCACATCCGTCGCACAAGTAACCTGAGCACGCGCCAATCCTCCAGTAGCATCAGTCAGCCCCAAGTCTCGGTATTTGAAAAAATGCCGACGTCCTGCGACAAATGGTGCATTCTCGGGAGTAGCGTGGGTCAGCTTCTGCAGCAGCTCGGCAACCTCATCAGGAATACCTACCTGAGGAATTGAACTCGGATCAATATTGCTCATTACTTTCTCCTCACCTTTGACAGCCAGGGCTAACGCCCAATCATTTAAAAGATCCCCTGAACTAGAGCACTCACACCAGACCAAAACCGTAATAGAGAGCGATCACGAAAAACACAGCCAGGGTTTTGATAATTGTTATACCGAAAATTTCGTGATACGACTGCTTGTGGGTCAATCCGGTAACAGCCAGCAAGGTGATAACCGCGCCATTATGGGGTAATGTGTCCATACCACCACTGGCCATAGATACTATTCGATGCATAACTTCTAAGGGTATAGCGGCGGCGTTTGCAGCATTGGTTAACTGATCGCCCATCGCCGCGAGGGCGATACTTAAGCCTCCAGACGCAGAGCCAGTAATCCCAGCTAGTGTGCTTACAGAAACTGCGGCTTTGATCAAAGGATCAGTGAGGTATTGCAAAGCACCACTCACAGCAACGAAGCCAGGCAAAATAGCAATGACACTGCCAAAGCCATATTCGGAGGCTGTGTTCAGTGCCGCCAAGGAAGCGCCAGATACCGCCTGCTTTGTGCTTGCGGCGAAGCGAGTGCTGACCTGTCTGAAAGCAACGATGCAGACGAACAAAATTCCACAGAGCAAAGCTCCCGCTACCGCCCAGATGGCCGCAACACTCGAAGTTTTCCCGGCTATCGTGCCTGTAGCGCCAGGGAACAGGCTGCTCTCCACTGTAAATGACGACTCAAACCAATGCGGTATGTAGGTGGACAACAGATAGTTGGTAACACCCACGATCAGCAGCGCGATGATGGCCAATACAGGGCTTGGAAGGGATGCCAACTGAGTCCGTTCAGGCTCATTTATGTGTCCCTCGCCATAACCTTCACCTGTCTTCGTAACCGACTTGCGACGATACTCAAGGTAAAGGAGACCTATAGTGACAACGAACAGTGAGCCGCATATACCTAGGATCGGTGCCGCCCACGAGGTTGTATTGAAGAATGTGGTTGGGATGATGTTTTGGATCTGTGGAGTACCTGGCATCGCATCCATGGTGAATGAGAATGAGCCAAGCGCAAGCGCTCCTGGCAGCAGCCGCTTAGGAATATTATTCTGCTTGTATAGCTCCGCTGCAAATGGGTATACGGCAAAAACGACCACGAAGACAGAAACACCTCCATAGGTCATCAAGCCGCATACAGCGACAATCACCAAATTCGCCTTTGACTTACCAAAATGACGAATAGCGGAGGAAACGATGGCCTCCGAGAAGCCGGAAATTTCGACTACCTTCCCGAAAACAGCACCCAGCAAGAAGATAGGGAGATACAACTTAACAAACGTAGCAACCTTCTCCACAAATACACCGGAGAAGACTGGCGCCACAGAAGATGGGTCAACCAGAAATACTGCTCCCATTGCTGCAACAGGAGCTACGAGTATTACACTGTAGCCTCGGTAGGCCATAACCATTAAGAACACTAAGGCAGCCAGTGCTATAAAAACGGACATTCAGTACCTCACTGCATTATTTTTATTGTACGGGTCACACTAGGCTTAAACGCCTAGGGGGATGCTCATCCCCCTAGCGTGCAGGGACTACCCCAGCTTGCCGGTTTTGGCAACACCGCTTGCGAGATAACCACCATCAACAGGAAGCAGAACACCGTTAATATAAGCTGCTGCATCAGATGCAAGGTACAAGACTGCTGAGGTCATTTCTTCCAGCATTCCAAGTCGTCCAGCTGGAATCATTGAGCTGTAAGCCTGGATGGTTTCAGGTGTATAGCTTTCCTGAGTGAGAGGCGTAAGCACCGGCCCGGGAGCAATGGCATTGCTGGAAATGCCGTGCGGCCCCAGCTCCATTGCGAGTTGACGGGTAAGGCCAGCCATGGCTGCCTTGGACGTCCCGTAAGCCGTTCGGCCAATACCTGCTCGCTCAGCACCTATCGACGCGATGTTGATGATTCTGCCGCAGCCGAGTGCGACCATGCTTTTTGCCGCTCGTTGTGCGCAAAGAAATGCCCCAGTGACGTTTACTGCCAAAACCTTTACGAACAGGTCAGCGGGGTAGTCAATGAAGCTGTGAAGACCTAATATGCCAGCACTGTTGACAAGAATATTCGTGCTTTCTCCGTACCAAGACTCCGCTAAGAAAAATGCTTTCTCTACAGATTCTGGATTAGATACATCAACGGAGATTGCCTTTGCTTGGTAGCCGCTATTACGAATAGCAGAAGCTACCTTTTCAGCGTTTTCCAGATTTACATCAGCAACTGCGATCTTAGCGCCTGCAGCAGCGAGCGCTACAGCCACAGACTCACCAATGCCAGACCCGGCGCCGGTAACAAACGCAGTTTTATTTTCAAAACCCATGACAGTCTCCTCAAATTACTCTTCAATTTACAGCCACGGGTGAGCTTTGCCCGTGCGAACATAAAACAACTACACCATGCATTCCGAATGCTACACCCTAACCAGAGATACCTTGTCCACGCAGCAAAACGTGCGCTTGCTGGCTCGGCTCTGACTGCGCAACAGCTTTGTCACCTACAAAATCACTCTTTCGCAAGAACAACAACGCGGCGACTGAAGCAATACCTGTGGATACGTAGAAGTACCATGGGGACGAAAGATCGCCTGTCGACTGAATCAACCACGTAGAGATCAAGGGCGCGCTTCCGCCGAACATTGCTACCGGTAGGTTGTAAGCGATAGCTATACCGGTTGAGCGTACCTTTGTCGGCAGTAACTCACTCATTGTGGCATAGGTCGATGAGGCATAAAGCCCGAACAAAATCGCTACGGCCATTAGTGGTACAAGGAAGGTGAGCGGGGTCGCACCTTTAGCAGAATGGAACAGCCAATACATTGCCAAGGTTGCAAGAACAGCCACAACCAAGAGAAAGCCTTTCCGACCATAGCGATCAGTAAACATACCGCCTAGAGGCATCACAGCAGCCGAAGTGATACTAGCGCTGAAAACGTAAAGAAGCGTCACCCCACTACTGAAACCCAGAATTTTCGACATATACGTCGAGGCAAACGTGAGTACCAGGTAAAAAATCGAACTGTGAAGGGAGATAATGAAGAAAACCAACGCGATCGAGCGCTTCCACTGCCACACATCCCGCAGCGGTGCTTTGGACGTTCCGCCAGAGTGAAGTAGAGCCAGGAATTCAGGGCTGTCTTCCAACTTTAGCCGAATATACATCGATACCAAACCCATAGGGCCGGCAAGCAGGAATGGGATCCGCCATCCCCCGTTCTGCATCGACTCCGCACCAATGAGGTAGGTCATGCCGTTGGCTACGACTCCGCCCAACACCAAGCCCAATACAGCAGTTACCATCAACCAGGAAGTTGAGAACCCCCTACGGCCAGGCCCAGCGTATTCGGAGATGAAGCTCGTAATCGTGCCGATTTCTCCACCCGCTGAAAAACCTTGAATGCAGCGAATCAGTATTAGCAAGATGGGTGCAGCGATACCCACTGATTCGTACGTTGGAGCAAGACCGATCAGGAAGGTGGATCCGGACATCATTACCAAGACCGTGATCAAGGTACGCCGCCGTCCGATTTTGTCCGCGAGCGGCCCGAAAAAGAGACCGCCCAGTGGCCGAATGAAAAAGCTCAATGCGAAGGCTGCGAAGCTGCTCAGCAAGCTTGTTGTTGGATCATCTGATACGAAGAAAGCTTGGCCGATGTAAACAGCCAGGAAGCCATAGACACCGTAGTCATACCACTCGATGAGGTGCCCCGAGGTAGCACCGATGAAAGCACGCCTACGTTGTCGAACTACACCTTCAGATCCATCACTCATCGTTGTATCCTCTTTTATTTTTATTCATGGACTACACACGTAAATTATTTTCTGACAGGCCTGCTATCGGCCGGCGGCCTCTTGCAGCCTTAACTTCCTTCTCCTCTGAAATGGGGCGGCGTCCTCTCGGCCGACCTGATTCATGCAGATAACCGACGATGGCACCGGTCATTTTTCAAGTCCGAGAGCTGGCTTTAGACTGCATCACCCACCAGGACACCGCTATTCGTGCAACTACGTACACGTACGAGTAGCGCCATGCGTGTTACGATGCGGGTTCGCCCTAAGCGTTTAGAAGGCCCCCGATGAGTGATCACTTACTTCAGCCACAAGATCTTGAACGGATTGGTTTTCAAGTCTCTCCGGCCCCACAGGTGATCACATCGAATCGCCGCATCCTGGAGGTGAACCAGGCTTTCGGCAGCCTTTTTGGCTTTGAGCGGATGGAACTCATCGGAGAGCTCCTGCTCAAGCTCTATCCTTCGCAGACCGATTTCCGCGATATAGGGGAGCGGAGCTTGAACTGGCTGAGGCACGCGAAGAACGGCGCTTACTCAGATGAGCGCTTCATGCAACACCGCAACGGGGAAGTGTTCTGGGCCCGGGCAAGCGGTTTCACGTTGACACCGGAGGATCCATTCCAACTGATGGTCTGGCACTTCGAGCGGGTTGATCGTGCTATCCGCACGGCTGTAAACCTCACGCCCCGAGAGCGTGAGATTTCGGTAGACATTGTGAACGGGCTTACGTGCAAAGAGATTGGCCGCAGACTGAATATCTCTCATCGCACTGTAGAGGTTCACCGTGCTCGCCTGATGAAAAAGCTCAAGGCCAAGAACAGCGCGGAACTTGTCTCCAAAATTATCGTACTGGACTGACACTGCAAATTTCCAAAACTGTTATTTGCATCAAGGAAAAGCTGTATTACAGTAAGCCGCAAGGGAAACGTCAGATGAAACTCGGATTTGCAATAATTACCTGAGCGGCAGCATGCATCTCCGCTTGCAATAAACCTAGCTTTCTTACTTCACCAATGGTATAGCCGGGACTGGAAAATTGGACAGCAATTTTCCCGCCAAGCTTGAGAACAGTTATGCGCAGTATCAAAGCCTGAAAGGAAATGGTTTAAGTGTAATGGCACGCCGAAAACAGGCAGATCACGGCGAGATGCTGTACAAGGGAGATGGCTACATGACCGCTTGGTTCAGGTATTTACTAACCCAAGACAGTGAAGCAGCGCGAGCTTTTGTATAGCGCTACAATTCTTCTTGCAGGAAAGCCAGGCAAGCCTGGCTTGAGATACCTATCAAACGCGTTCTAGCGCAAGCGCCAAGCCTTGGCCTACTCCAACGCACATTGTCGCCAAGCCACGCCGTCCACCCTGTTTTTCTAAGGCATGCACCGCCGTCATCACCAGGCGAGCACCACTCATGCCAAGTGGATGACCAAGGGCGATGGCGCCGCCATTAGGATTTAGCTGCTTGGCATCATCTGCGATGTCCAACGCCCTGGCCACGGCAAGACTTTGACTGGCAAAGGCCTCGTTGAGCTCAATGACATCAAAGTCGCTGATTTCAAGATTGATTCTGGCAAGCAACTTCTGAACAGCTGGCACTGGCCCAATACCCATCACCCGTGGAGCGACCCCTGCGCTAGCCATACCCAGTACACGTGCGCGAGCGATGAGGCCATGGCGCTCGACCGCAGCAGCGCTTGCGAGGAACATGGCGGCTGCACCATCGTTGACTCCCGACGCATTGCCTGCGGTAACAGTGTTGCCAGGGCCGTTAACCGGCTTTAACGCTGATAATGTTTGGATGGTGGTCTCTGGACGCGGATGTTCGTCCTGGTCAACGATCCGCTCGCCCTTCCGGTGACGGACTACTACAGGGACGATTTCTTCAGAGAAGAACCCACTGCGATGAGCCTCCGCCGCGCGTGCCTGACTACGGCTAGAAAATGCATCCTGTTCTTCACGGGAAACGCCATATTGCGCAGCGACGTTGTCAGCTGTCTGCGGCATGCTATCGACGCCATAATGCTCGGCCATCGCAGGGTTGACGAAGCGCCAACCAATCGTTGTGTCCTCAATACTCATGGCACGAGAAAAAGCTGTCTCAGCCTTCCCCATCACGAATGGAGCTCTGGACATCGACTCGACGCCACCCGCAATAGCCAGCTCCATCTCGCCGCAAGCAATAGCTCGGTATGCAGTGCCAACAGCATCAAGTCCTGAAGCACACAGCCGGTTCAGCGTCACCCCGGCCACACTCTCAGGCAGCCCGGCCAGGAGCGCCGCCATGCGCGCAACATTGCGATTGTCCTCGCCGGCTTGATTTGCACAACCCAAGAACACTTCCTCGATAGCGTTCAGATCTACTCCAGGGTTGCGCTCAATCAAGGCTTTGAGAGGAACAGCTGCCAAGTCATCCGCTCGCACTCCCGCTAAGGCCCCACCAAAACGCCCGATTGGGGTACGAACGGCATCGCATATGAAAACATCACGCATGTGAATGGTTCCTGTTCAAGTCTCGAATCGAATCAGTTGGCTTTGGTGACTGGCCTACCAGCTTCAGCCGGAGTACCCAACACGATTGTTGCGGCGCCTGTGAGCATCAGAACGCCATAAGCAGCCTGCGACGCGGCCATGCTGCCAGTGAGGTCAATCAATGCACCTACAATGGCTGGCATAAATACGTTACCAACACCTGCCAAAGTGGTTACCAAGGCGATGCTGCCTGCTGCTGCCTTGCCAGTAAGCAGGCTGCCGGGGAGTGTCCAGAACGGGCCGGTCGCGCCAAGAACGGATGCTGTGGCGATTACCAGAAGAATTACCGAGGCTATGGTATTGGGTTGGAGAATGGCCAGCGTCAACCAACCAATCGCCGAGACACTCAAGCAAATCGCCACATGCCAGCGGCGCTCCATCACTTTGTCCGAATGCTTACCTACCAAATACTGAGTGATCATGCCGGCCATGAAGGGAAGCGCAGACAGCAGACCGACATGGAACAGATCAGTTACGCCAGTCTTGCGAATGATTGTTGGCACCCAGAATGCAGCGGCAACCGCGCCACTGAAAACCGCCAACGCGGTGAACGCCAGTACATAGACACGCTTGTCTTTGAACGCCCCCCAGAGTGAATGGTGTTCATTGGCGTTGCTGGTGTCATCTGCAGCCAACTCATCAAGAATGACTTTGCGCTCTTGATCAGAAAGCCACTTGGCTTCTTTGGGCGAGTTATCGAGCAACAGGTAGGTGACGACACCCATGACGCAGGCAGGCAGGCCGGCTACCAGAAACAGGATCTGCCAACCCTTGAGGCCGAACAAACCATCCAGATGCTGCATGATGCCGCCCGCCAATGGGCCACCGATCATTCCCGAGATAGGGATTGCAGCCATGAACATTGCAGTGACACTGGCTCGGCGGTTGCGCGGAACCCAAAGTGTCAGGAACAACAACACGCCGGGGAAGAAGCCTGCCTCAGCCACACCCAGCGCGAAGCGCAGAATGTAGAACAGCATCTCGTTTTGCATCATTGAGAACGCCGCGCAGGCGATTCCCCACATGATCATGATGCGGAGTACCGTCTTGCGGAAACCGATGCGCTGGAGCATCAGGTTGCTCGGAATTTCAAAAAGGATGTATCCGACGAAGAAGATTCCGGCACCAATGCCGAACACCATCTCGCCGAAACCAAGGTCAGTCATGAAGCCGAGCTTGGCGAAGCCGATGACATTCCGGTCAATCAGTGCCAAGACGTAGCAGATCATGAGCAGTGGCAGGATCTTCCATTTCACTCGTGCGAACGTCCGCTGAGCGAACTGTTCGTCGGTGAACGCCTGGACGGCATCTGCACTATTGCGCGCTGTGATCATTGTGGGTTGCCCTGTTGTTGTTATCAGTTTTGCCATCACATGAGCGTGCCAGCTCAGTGTACGGCTATCAGCCAAGCCTTGGGCGCTTGCTGTGTTGCATGAGACCCCCGCAACGCCTAAAAGTCAATAGGTCATTCCTATAGCCTATTGACTTTTTTGTCGTCCTCGCCGGTAATTGTCGAGAGCTGACTCAACGTCAGCTGACAGAAACGCCCCCACATAGGACAGGTAACAATGACAACAAACCTGAACCGGCAGCTGCTGACGCTGACCACGCTCACCTTGGCCGCATCCTCAGGCGTACAAGCCGCGTTTCTCGAGGACAGCAAAACCTCGATCGACTCAAAAACGTTCTACTTTCAAAATGATTACCGCGATGGAACCGGGCAAAACCGCGTAGAAGAAGCCGCACAGGGTCTGACCTTTCGGTTCCAGTCTGGATATACGGATGGAGATATTGGCCTGGGGCTGGATGCTGCCCTGATGGCGGGGTTCAAGCTCGACTCAAGTCCTGAGCGAAGCGGCTCCGGACTGCTGCCTCGTAACGCCGAAAGCCGCCCTGGAGGCCCCAGCTATGCTCGAGAGTCCCAAGACGAGTACAGCAAACTCGCGCTGACAGCGAAGCTCAGGCTCTACAGAGATACTGAAGTGCTGTTCGGCACTATCAACCCCAACCTGGGAGTGCTGCAACCAAGCACCACGCGGCTGTTCCCTCAAGATTTTCAGGGTACCCAAGTAACAAATACCTCGATATCTGGCCTGACGCTCAGAGCCGGTAAGCTTGATCGAGCTCGTCATCGCGACTCGACCGATTACCAGGGAATCGGTATTGCCTACGCAAATGGACAGTACCCACGCACCGATGACGGTGACTTCAAATATGCAGCTGCAGACTACGCAGTCAGCAAGGATGTGGTGCTCAGCTACAACATCGGAGAGCTGCAGGACGTTTATCGCCAACACTTCATCGGAATCAAAGGCAAATTGCCGGCAGGGCCAGGACGCATTGTCAGTGACATAAGGTTGTTTGCCTCTGAAGAAGCTGGCTCCGGCGACGCAGGGTCTATCGACAACTGGATCTACAGTGGGCTGTTTGGGTACGAGTGGAATGGCCACACGCTGCAAGCCGGGTATCAGAAGGTAGATGGCAAGGGCGCATACCCTCAGCTCGAAAGTACCGCGACCTATCTGCATACAGAAATGATGATCACCAATTTCGCAAAGCAGAACCAAGCTTCGTGGCTAGCTCGATATGACTACAACTTTGCTGCCGCAGGCATCCCAGGGCTGATGCTAACCGTGCGTTATGTGAAGAGCGATGACGCAGAAGTGGTGGGTTTCCAGCAAGAAGGTCGCGAGCGTGAGCTCGATACCGATATTGGATATGTGGTGCAAAGCGGAACATTCAGAGACCTCGGCGTGCGTTGGCGCCATGGCGTGATGCGTAGCAATTACCAGCGAAACAGCGACCAGGATCGGCTGATCGTCGACTACAGCTTCAAGTTCTAAGCACTCGGCACTCGGCACTCGGCCCCCTCCCCCATCCTGACCACCTAGTGTCGGGATGGGAGCGCTCGTGCCCCGTTACCATACGAAGGTGTAACAATGAAACTGTCGAAATCAGTCGCATCACTAAGCTCTATCTGGGCCATTGCGCTCATACCAATCGCCTGGTCGCAGGATAATCTCCAACACCGTTCAATCCAGAATGCAGACGCCACGATCGCTTACTCAGTACAAGGCCAAGGCCCGCTGGTCATGATCCTGGCATCCACCGGACGGGGCAGCGCCGAATTTGCTCCATTAGCCAAGCAACTGGTGAGACGGGGTTATCGAGTCGTTTTGCCTGAACCTAGGGGTATCGCAGGCAGTAGTGGGCCGATGAAAAACGTGACTTTTCACGACTTTGGCAATGACTTTGCCAAAGTCATTGCCGCCGAGGGAGGCCCTGCAATTGTTGCAGGGCATGCGTACGGACAATGGATAGCTAAAACCGTCGCGAGCGACCACCCAGGGGATGTTCGCGGGATCGTGCTGCTCGCTGGTGGCGCTCGTCAGTGGCCGAGTGAGCTTTCAGAGGCAGTTACCCGGATAAATTCTGAGGAAACATCCCGTGATGAAAAGCTCGCTGCTTTGCGCTTGGCGTTCTTCGCCGAAGGCAATGATCCCGGCCACTGGCTTACCGGCTGGCATCCAGAAGTCACTTGGAGCCAGCGTGAAGCGCGAGCCAACACACCTAAAGAAAGCTATTGGGCGGGAGGTAGCGCCCCGATTCTGGACTTACAGGCTGGCTCGGATCCGTTTCGTCCCGAGAGCTCCCGCATGGAAACCAAAGATGAGTTTGGAGATCGTGTGACCGTCAAGGTCATTCCAAATGCGAGCCATGCGTTACCGGCAGAGAAGCCCTTGGAAACAGCCGATGCTATTGCTGATTGGGCTGATGGGTTACCTAAGTAGCGTTGATAAAAAAGGGAGATCATTGCTGATCTCCCTATTTTACGCAGTGCAATCAGCGACCGACAAATACCGGCGCTCGCTTCTCCACTACTGCCCGTGTAGCTTCACGAGCATCCTCGGTCGCCATCAGGCGTGTACTGTAGCTCTGCTCTACCTGGTATCCATCTTCCACTTGCATGAACTCGATCTCGTTCAGTGATGCCTTGCCCATACGCAGGCCCAGTGGGCTCTTGCTTGCGATCAATCGAGCCAGTTCCAGCGCACGCGACAACAATTCCTCATGAGGTAGAACTTCCTCTACCAGGCCAATGCGCAGTGCCTCAGCCGCATCAATTGGCAGTCCAGTGAAGAACATTTTGCGTAGGTTACCCTGACCGATCAAACGCCCGAGGTGCGCGCCGCCGCCACAGCGCCCAACGTTGATCTCCGGCATGCTGAACTTGGCTCGTTCCGATGCCAGGCGGATATCACATACGGCAGCAAGTACCGTTCCTGCTCCCAGCGCCGGGCCATTCACTGCAGCAATCACCGGCACCGCGCACTGCCGCACAGCAGCAAAGCATTGCCGGACTACAGCGGCACGAGCAGGATCCTCATCAACGGTGGCAGCAAGGAACTCATGCAAATCCAGGCCAGCACAAAATGCACGATCGCCGGCAGCAGTAAAGATCACGCAGTTGACTGACGGATCGTCACCCAGCTGGGTGAACAGTTCCCCGATGGCTTGGTAGTGGGCCAGGGTGATTGCATTCACCGGCGCGCGATCCAAAGTGACTACGGCAACGCCATCGTTGATCTCAAGCTTCAAGTCTTGCATCACTCTCTTCCCTCAATATCGAAACCGAAAAGATGGGCAGGGTTATCTACCAGAATCTGACGAATGATTGCTTCATCTCCTACCCAATTCATGAAGACATCCAGCAACTGTCCAACATCCGGCGATGCATCAGCCATGCGAACAAATGGCCAATCAGATCCCCACAGCAGTCTGTCGGGACGTTTGCTCACCAAGGCCCGATGAAACAGCTCT
Source organism: Pseudomonas sp. BNK-15 (assembly GCF_047456105.1). NCBI lineage: Bacteria > Pseudomonadati > Pseudomonadota > Gammaproteobacteria > Pseudomonadales > Pseudomonadaceae > Pseudomonas > Pseudomonas sp. BNK-15. The sequence goes on along the minus strand of NZ_CP179898.1, from coordinate 4,453,423 downwards.
AGCTCGGCATATACAGGGGACTGCCGAGACACACGACACAGCGACAGCTTTGTCCAAACTTGTCCACTTTCGAGCAGGCCCAGGAAGCGCTGGAAAGCGGCCCCATCGACCCCAGTCGTTACGTCAAATTGCCCCATGTGATCGAACACGATCGGCATATCGAGATCTTTGACTGATTCGTAGACATCTGGACAGTCCTGAGCCTTGGCCCAGATATGTGCGTGCCAGCCGCGTTCGCGCATGCGTGGAGCCAGTTGGCGCAGAGTATCTACGCCAATGCTGCCTGCGTAGCGCTTCCCACTACTGGGGTCGAGCATCTCGATGAAGCGCAATCCGCGCACCCCAGCACGATGCAGAACATCCAGGGAGGCATCACTGATACCTGAATCAGCTACAGCGATGCCTCGCGCACGGCCACGCAGCGCATCAAGTGCATTAACCAAGGCGCGAGTATCGGTTCCGTAAGGCGCCGGCTGAACAAGGACGCCCCTGTCCAACCCGACGCTGTCCAGCATCTGTCGATAGACCGACGGCGTCGCCAACGGGATCGCATAGGTCGCCGCACCAGTTGGAAAGCGTTCGAGAGGGCCAAAAACATGACTGTGAACGTCACACGCACCAGCGGGCACTACTCGAGATGTACGGGCCGGCATGCGCGGCTCAATCGTATCCATCAGCACTCCCCCGTCGCGGGCTGCGCGCAATCCTGGAATCTGGCCGGCGCAGGCTCTGTCAGACTGGGCAATCCGCAGTGGGTATCGGTTGGCACATCCAAGGGGGCTTTGACGCCATCAGGTAGCGGAATGCGGTGGACGTTCAGGGTCATGGCTACCAGCGTGTAGTAGCCAATCACCGATGACAACTCGACCACCCCAACCGTCCCCCAGCGCTCATGTATGCGCTCGTACACATCTTCCTGCACATCGCCGTGAAGCTGCATCTGTCGAGCGAATGTATAGATGTCCCAAGCCTCCGAGTCTTCGAAGACTGGAGCATCACCCGCAGCGATTGCTTCAATGATCGGACTCTCCAAACCGGCAGTGGCAGCATCACCGGCGTGGATATGCCATTCCAGCTGCCCGTTCCAGCGGCGGGCAGTCACCAAGATAGCCAGCTCACTGAGGCGCTTCGGGAGAACAGTGTCGTAACGCAACACTTCACCCAAGCGCTGCCAGCGGTCAGCCAAAACTGGGTTATGCATAGCTGCCCGCAAAGGCCCTACGAGTCGCCCGCGAGGGCCACGTACAACGGCTTCATAAACCTCAGCCTGCGCCTCAGACATGGTGCGAGCATCAAACAACGGAATTCTGGCCATGACTCACTCCTGCGAGACGGCGGATGGGACATCTATCTTGATTCCCAGCTCACTCAACACCTCAACCGTGTGCTCGCCCAACAATGGCGGAGCACGGTTGAAATCCAAGGTGGAGTTGCGCATGCGAATCGGACTGACCACTTGAGGTACGACACCTGCCAGTGGGTGGGGAAGTTCCCGTAGCATTTCTCGTGATTTGACCTGTTCGTCAGCGAAAACCATCGGCACAGTATTGATGGGGCCACACGGCACCTTTGCCGCTTCCAAAGCGAGCAGCCACTCCTGCAGTGGACGCTCAGCAAGCCGTTTAGAAATGATGCGGAGCAGCGAAGGCAAATTGTCGACCCGAGCCTGGTTGGTAGCGTACAGCGGGTCATCGGCCAACGTTGGTTCTGAAATGACTTCGCAGAACCGACGGAATTGACCGTCGTTACCTACCGCCAGAACGATATGGCCATCAGCGCACTTGAAAACATCTTGTGGTTGGATGTTCGGATGGCGATTGCCTGCACGCTGCGGCGTCTTACCCGATACCAGGTGATTCATGGCCTGGTTGGCCAGTACAGCTGTTTGCACATCCAACATGGCCAAGTCGATGTACTCACCTTCACCTGTGCGATCGCGGTGAGCGAGTGCGGCCAGAACCGATACGGTGGCATACATGCCGGTCATGATATCGACAATCGGAATACCGACTTTTTGCGGGCCGCCGCCAGGAAGATCATCTCGCTCCCCTGTCACGCTCATCAAACCGCCCATGGCCTGAATCATGAAATCGTATGCGGCATTGTCACGCTTCGGGCCTGTTTGACCGAAACCGGTGATGGAGCAGTAAATGATATCGGGTTTGACGGCCTTGAGGTCTTCATAACCAAGGCCGTAACGGCTTAACGTACCTACCTTGAAATTCTCCAATACGATGTCCGAAGCTGCGGCAAGCTGCCTCACGACTTCTTGTCCAGCCGGGTCAGCCAAATCGACGGTGACGGAGCGTTTACCACGGTTGACCGAAAGGTAGTAACCCGCCTCTTTCGTCGCTTTGCCTTCTTTGTCTGTCAAGAAAGGAGGCCCCCAGGTACGGGTATCATCACCGACGTCGGGACGCTCGACTTTGATTACATCTGCGCCAAGGTCAGCCAAAACCTGCCCTGACCAAGGGCCTGCCATGATTCGGCTCAGATCGAGTACACGGATATGTGAAAGTGGGCCTGCCATGTTATGGACTCCAGAGTTAGGGCGCGCTGGGCGCGTTGTCGTCACGAATCATGGTCGCAATGACGGAGGGTCGAGATTGATAGCGCTGATACCACTGCGCGAGGGCTGGGTGGTCGGAGCGCCAATCAATGAAGGCCCATCGAAAATCGAGTTGGCCAAGAGCACATCCGATAGAGATATGGCCAAGCCCGAATGGCGCGGCCTCAAGCTCTGCTGCCTGGGCTTCCAACGCAGCTAGCACCGCAATGCATTTCAGGTTGAACGCATTGAGGAAGGGATCGTCTGTACAGTCGTATGACAAGCCACGGTCGATATACCAATTGCGCCACAACAACAGCGCATCGATAAAACCGTCGCCCAACGCTTGCCAGGTCATAGCTTGTATATACCGAGCGCGATCTGCGGGTATTAACTTGGCTCCGCCGTGAAGCTCGTCCAGAAAATCACAGATGACACGAGAGTCGTACAGCTTTCGGCCATCCTCCAGAACCAATGTCGGGATCTTGTTCAGGGGGTTGTCGTGCATGACCTGCTCGTTGAGCTGACTCATACCGACCACATTCCGCACGCAGGTGACGCGGTCGAGAAGACCCGTTTCGTGAAGTACGATCATCACCTTACGTACGAACGGAGAGCGAGGTGACCAGTGAAGAGTCATAACCTGGCTTGCGCTGCTTGAAGAGGGGGCAAAGGTCACTTTTGATCCTATGTGCTATCTTTATGACCTTTTCAGTATAGACTCATCTGAAAAGAGCTTACCATCCCTAATTCATCGATTTTTTTCAGGGTTGAAGAGGTGCAGTCAAACGACTGGATTCGCGCGCCTCAAAGCGTTGCTGCCAGTGGGCCAGGAGAAGGTATTTGTCGCGCCACACCAGGTCGTCAAACCGAACTGCAAGGTAGCCCAGGGCGCATCCGATTGCGATATGTCCGATACCGTAACGAGCAGCGTCCAGCTGTTCGACCTCCTTCTCCAGCATCTGCAAAGTTGACGAGAGCTTAAGTGCGGAGGCTTTCAGAAAGTCCTGTTGTTGCTGAGAGTCAGGTCGGTCACGCTCATGTCGCCAAAGGATCAGCGTGTCACACAAACCGTCCCCCAACGCCTGCCAGCGCAGCGCCTGCCAGCGCGCATCGGACGAGTATGGGTAAAGCCGTGGGCCATGCCCCAGGGTATCCAGGTATTCACAGATCACTACCGAGTCAAACAAGGCCATGCCATCGCTCAGCTCCAACGTTGGAATGCGCAACAACGGGTTGATCGTCGTCAGTGAGTCATTGGGTGTGTGCCGCGAGACCTTGGTGCGCACGCAGCGCACCTCGTCCTGCAACCGGTGCTCATGGATCACGCACATAACCTTTCGTACAAATGGCGAAAGTGGCGACCAATGAAGCGTCATCACGGTGGTCATACGCTTACCTTGACGTCGAGTCTGACCACGTCACCCCGATAGACACCATCCCCAACAAAGACCAGTCGCCCCTGATCATCTATGGCAGACCGGTAGCAGTAGGCGACAGGCGCATTGAGTGGGATCTCAAGGGCTTCTGCAGTGGCCAAATCAGCAGTGCCAATAGTGATGGTCTGATGCACTTCCTTGAGCGTTAGGCCGGGCAGATCTTTGAGGATCCGCAAGGTGGTATGCGTTTCGAGCAGTTTCGCCGGGATCTTGCGCACCAGTCGCGAATCGATGAAAGCGTTCCCAATGTAGTACGGCTTGCCGTCTCGCAGATGACGGCGTCTCCAGCACCTGTATTCCGGCGCCATTTCACCGATTTTGTGCTGCACATTAACGGGCTGAGCCTTGACGTCGAAGGACAGCACCTCAGTCGTAACCCCTTCGGGAGAGAGCAAAAGCCCCGACCAGTCAGTGGGGACTTCACACCACATTTGCTCTTGTGGCTGCTGGATAACAAAGGTTCCTTTCGCACGGAAGCGACGTATCAGCTTGTCCTCTTCGAGGATGTCCAATGCCTGCCTTACCGTAGCGCGTGCGACGCTACATTCCGCTGCAAGGTCATCGACGGTGGGAATCTGATCTCCCACCGGCCACAAACCTTGCTCGATTCTACGCCGGAATAATGTGGCCAGCTGGATGTAACGAGCAACCCCACTTCGGCTGAAATCAATGCCTGACTTGCCAGCCAATGCATCCATGTCTTTCATCAATTCGTCTCACCTGTGAGCCCCTCAGGGCATGCGTCAATCGCGTCAGGGCAGTATCGCATAAACCATAGAGTTACATTATTAGCCTTTTCAACCTAAGCCCCTATAATTCCATAGGTCATCCTATTGACCTTTATGGCGCCATGTCCGTACAGTGACGCAACACTCACACTGTCAAACGGATATCAGTCATGAGCACCGCACTGAGTACATCAGCCAGCATTGGCATCATAGGGGCAGGCACTATGGGTGCGGGCATCGTCGCGGTGGCGTTACGAGCGGGACATCCAGTTTACCTGCACGATACTCGCCAACAAGCGTTAACCAAGGGGGCCGAGACGGTGACATCATCGCTTGATCGCTGGGTCAAACGTGGGCACCTAACTGCTGATCAACGCGACGCATGCCTAGGACGCCTGACCCTTGCAACCAGCTTGACCGAGCTTGCTTCATGTTCGTTAGTGGTTGAAGCCATTGTTGAAAACCTTGAAATCAAGCAAGAGCTTTTCCGAGCGCTTGAGGGAATCGTTGGAGAGGGTGCGATCCTGGCCAGCAACACCTCATCGATCTCGATCACAGCGATCGCGGCTACGTTGCAAAAGCCGGAGCGGATGATCGGCATGCATTTCTTCAACCCAGCAACAGTGCTACCGCTGGTAGAGGTGGTTAAAGGCGAAGCCACATGTGCCACAGTGGTAGCCCAGATCAGCGAGCTCGCAGTGAAATGGGGCAAAAGCCCTGTTGAGTGCAAATCAACTCCAGGCTTTATCGTTAACCGCGTCGCCCGCCCGTTCTACGCTGAAGCCCTCCTCGCCTTGCAGGACAATGTCGCTTCCATTGGTGTCATTGATGCCGCTTTGCGCGATGCGGGTGGTTTTCGCATGGGGCCGTTGGAACTGATGGATCTTATTGGTCACGACACCAATTTCGCAGTGACCCAAAGCATCTACGATGCCTTCTTCCAAGACCCTCGCTACCGCCCTTCACTTATCCAGAAAGCACTGGTAGACGCGGGATGGCTCGGTCGGAAAAGTGGACGGGGATTCTACCGATACGACGAATCGACCAGCCAGAATGAGATCGTATTCGAACCTACCTGCTCTTCGCCAAACCTGGTGCAGCAATTTGGCGATTTCCCTGGTGCTCAAATTTTGGGGCGCCTGGCTGAGAGGCATGGTTGCCGCATCGAAACACACAATGGTGAAGGCTATCTAATCGTCGATGGCGTCCAGATACGACCTTGCCTCGGATTGACCGCAACCGAAATAGCCCTCAGCCAAAACCTGGATCAAGTCGTATTGTTCGACGCCTCCACCGGTCACGAAGCTGCATCCCTCGTCGTTCTCAGCAAAGCAGAAACATGTGAGCGAGCTTCCTTGGATAGCGCGATTGGCTTTTTCCAAGCGCTAGGTAAGCAGGTTGTAGTGATTGACGACGCTGCGGGGATGCTCGTCACTCGAACACTTTGCATGCTTGCGAACGAGGCTGCGGAAGCCGTTAGTCATGGCATTGCCTCTTCGCAGGATGTCGACCTCGCCATGCTCAAAGGCGTCAACTACCCAGTCGGCCCACTGTGCTGGGCGGACGGTTTTGGCAATCAGAATGTGGTCACAGTTTTAGACAACTTGGCACGCGCTTACCCAGATGGACGTTATCGCGCCAGTGCACTACTCCGCCGCAAGGCGCAGACAAACACTTTCTGGAAACAACTCTGAATTGAGGCCCCACATGACTTCCTCAAACCCAGTTCGACAGCAAATTCACGAGGATGGCTACGCCATCATCACCCTAGACCGACCAGTGCGTCGAAATGCTCTGAACCTGGAAATCAAACAACTACTAGCACAAGCTGTAGAGACACTCGCAGCCGACTCTCGCGTTCATGCTTTGGTAATAACGGGAGCCGGGGGGTATTTTGTTGCCGGGACAGATATCGCCGAGATGCGAGACATGACCCCGACTCAACACATTGAACTGAAAACTGGGCGACTATTCGAAGTCGTGGACTACTGCAAAAAGCCTGTTATAGCGGCGATCGAGGGGTATGCGCTTGGTGGCGGATGCGAGCTCGCTTTAGCATGCGATATCATTATCGCCTCGAGAACAGCGCGCCTGGGTCAGCCAGAGATTAACGTAGGCATCATGCCGGGAGCAGGTGGCACACAGCGATTGCTCCGGACAATTGGTAAATACCGTACAGCGTTGCTTACCCTCACAGGTGATCCACTGACTGCCGAGCAGGCGTTCAGTGCCGGAATGATTTCAGAATTGTGTGAAGAAGGGGCTGCGCTAGAACGGGCATGTTCTATCGCTGCCCGAATAGCACTTCAACCTCCGCTTGCAGTGCTCGCTATTAAGGAATTACTCGCAACAGGTGAGGATGCACCTCTCCATAGCATGTTAAAGCGGGAGCGGAGTGCATTCGTGCAATTATTCGACAGCAACGACCAAAAGGAAGGAATGGCTGCATTCATGGAAAAGCGGAAACCGGTATATCAAGGACGCTGACTTGATCACTTCGATCTCTTCCTTGCTCCTGGAAATGATAGGTAAAGTGCATCTTTTTACGACTACCTCCCTCGCTGCGTTGAGCAAGCAGGCTGCTGCAGGAATGAATGAGGGTAGCCTCACCTGGTACGAAATTCCTCGAAACCAAGGCCTGCTCAACGCCATCATTACGCGCGCCCCAAGAGAACTGTTCAATCAGAACTGTGATCTGCTAACCATCAATGTCTTCCTCGCTGACCACAAAGCAGACGCGGCGGTCTCAGTGACCAAGTGCAACACCCGAGGTAAGGTGCTGCATGACTACTCACTACACCCACTTGACCATCGAAGAGCGCGTAACGCTAATGATCATGCGTATGCAAGGCGCCTCGCTGCGAGCCATCGCCCAAGTTCTTGGGCGCCAACCCAGCACGCTGAGTCGAGAGGTGCGGCGCCAGTCGCAGCCTGGGCACTATGACGCCAGCACTGCCGGTGCTCGAGCCCGTGCCCTCAGACACGTCCCGAGGCGCAGCAAGCTTCTTGCCCCTGGTTCTGAACTGTTCCAGGTCGTACACAGCATGTTGGCCAAGGGCTGGTCTCCTCAGCAAATTGCCGCCAGACTCAAGGACTACTGGCCTGATAATCCTGAGCGGCATGTGAGTCACGAAACGATCTACCTGACAATCTATGCATACCCACGCGGCGAGCTTAAGCGTCAACTCATTGGTTACCTGCGCCAGGGCGGCAGCAAGCGGCGTACTCGCAGCACTGCGCCAGCTCGGCGCGAGCGCTATCCAGCTGAACAGAATATTCGCTACCGGCCTGAAGAGGTCGAAGGTCGACAAGTGCCAGGTCATTGGGAAAGCGACCTGATCATGGGCGCGAACAATCGCTCGGCAGTAGCGACGATGGTCGAGCGCACGAGCCGTTTCGTGATCCTGGCCAAGTTGGATGCGCCCACCGCAGACGCCGCGCTAGAGGGGATGACGCGAGAACTTTCGCGTATGGCACCGGCGCTGCTGAAAACCATGACCCATGACCAAGGCAGCGAGATGGCCAAGCATCAAGAGCTGACAGCTCGTACGGGAATGAAGATCTACTTCGCTGACCCGCACAGCCCTTGGCAAAGAGGCAGCAACGAGAACACGAACGGCCTGCTCCGGCAGTACTTACCCAAGGGCACCGATTTGTCGCTGGTTAGCCAGGAGCGGCTGGACGAGATTGCCGACTTGCTCAACACCCGACCTCGTCAGACATTGGGCTGGAAATTCCCTGTTGAAGTGTTGACGGATCATCTGCAACTGCTGGCAACCAATCGGCTCAACACTATCAACTGAGTGTTGCACTTGGAACCTGAGGCCGCCCACCCTCACCCGCGTGGTGAATACAGTTGAGACTTTCGCAGCAGCGAACAACAGCGAAACCCTTCAGTTCATGTCCGCAGCAGGTAATGCCGGGATTGAGGCCGCAACCAACATCGTCGTGAAGAAGGCAAATGTGCAGATATTGATGATCAAACCTGCGCAATGGTGAGACGCTATCGCGCGCCTATTACCATGCCTTGTTGTCGACTGGAAAGGTCGTGATCCTGACCGGCGTCACGCTGGGAATTGCGGTGGCTACCTGGGCATTCTCGCCCATCAAATTTCAAGCGGACATGGGCATACTGCTGGCCTTCATGTTCATCTGGAACATGCTGGGCGCTCTTATCCTGACTCCAGCTCTGGCAAGGCTATTCCTAACAAATCACCACCTTGGTGCTCATTCAAAAACTGGACAGGTGCTGCTTTGATCACCACCGACCCGTGTAACAGCGGGTCGGCAATCTCAAGCCCCACAATGTATCGCTGACTTGCTCGACGACCGGTAGCCACCCGTCAAATCAGCCTGCCGCGATTGAGAATGGAACTACTTTATTTACCGCTTGCTTCTGATTCAGATATCGGGTGCAGCTTACCCGCAGGAAGGATGCAAAATTCACTACCTCTCCGCGATAATCCATGACTTCCTCGTACAGCTTTGCGATGAGCTGGTTGGTGCTGACACCATCCGTTTCAGCAATCTCAGTCAGGATGTCCCAGAACTGGTTTTCCAGACGCAAGGTGGTGACTACGCCCCGAATACGCAAGGAGCGCGAGCGCGACTCATAGAGAATCGGGTCTGCCTTCACATACAGCTCACACATAACGCCTCCGCTGGATCTACCTGGTTAAGTCGCAATCGAGGGAATAGGCCCAAGCCTGAAGGTACCTCCCCAAAGCAGCACGCGGGTAATAAACCGCTATTACACGCGCCCATTTTGCTGCCGGGGGGGCTACGTAATAGCCACTTATTACCCGCCAGATTTTCATGCTGCCATCCTGAGTGCATAACAACACCACAGGAAAGCCTGATCATGCCGAAATTCCTCCATACCATGATCCGCGTAGGTGACCTGGATGCCTCCATGCGTTTCTACGGACAAGCATTCGACCTGCAGGAATCCCATCGCCTCGAGTTCGACGACTTTTCCCTCGTCTACCTACGCGATCAGCAGAGCGGCACCGAAATAGAACTGACCTGGAACAAGGGCCAGGACGGCTACACCCACGGTAGCGGATATGGCCATGTGGCCTTCGCAGTAGATGACCTCGATCAGCATCACACTCGGTTGAACGAAATGGGACTTTCCCCTGCCCCCATCAAGGAATTCAAGCGCGGTGAAGAGATGCTCGCTCGCTTCTTTTTCATTCAAGACCCTGATGGCTACAAGATCGAAGTGTTGCAGCGCGCCGGCCACTATCAATAGCCCAATCTCGAGCATCTGACGTTCAGATGTAGTCGATCAATACCGTCGGAAAAAAACGCGCCCCCCCTCTCACGCAGCACCCGTGATGTCAGGCTCCTAATAAGAACAAAAAGGAGAACCGCATGAACGATCTACAAGCCAGCCGCCGTGGCTTCCTCAAAGGCAGCGGCGGAATTCTTTTGGGTACACTGCTTTTCACGTCCGGCCCCATAGCTCTCCTTGCTCCCAGTACAACCTGGGCGCTCGAAATGAAAATGCTGAACAACACTGTGGCCGCGCGACTAATCGTTATGGTACGCCGCATCTATCCTCACGATCGGATGGAAGATGCTGTGTACGCTTTCGCGATCAAGGCGCTGGACGACCGCGCCATGACTGACCCCTCCATTCTTCCCCTGCTTGAGCAAGGCCTGAGCGAGCTAGACAAATCAGCAGGTGGCGCCTGGCTGGATCTGGATGAGGGGCGCCAATTGGCCGCGCTTGAGTCCATCCAGAACACCCCTTTTTTCACTTTGGTCAGATCAGTGTCGGTCAATGCCCTTTATAGCAACGAACTCGCCTACCAGCACTTTGGCTACGAGGGAGCCTCCTTCCCCAAAGGTGGCTACTTGATGCGTGGCTTCAACGATCTGAAATGGCTGCCTGCAGCCCCTACCGAAGCCAGCCCCCCCGCGTTTTCCTGAAGATCCGCACATGACTACATTCAGCTTTGACGACGACTCGGTAGTGGTGATCATCGGTTCTGGCGCGGGTGGCGGGACTCTGGCCAATGAGTTGTGTCAGAAGGGAATCCCGGTCGTTTTACTAGAAGCCGGCCAGCGGCAATCCTCAGCAACCTTCATCAATGACGAATGGCCTTCGTTCGAGCAATTGTCCTGGAGCGATACACGGACGACTTCGGGTTCATGGCAAATCGCCAAGGACTTTCCAAACCTTCCAGCTTGGATCTGCAAGACCGTGGGCGGAACGACTACCCACTGGGCAGGTGCCAGCCTGCGATTCCAAGAACACGAATTTCGAGCGCGCCAAACCTATGGTGACATCAAAGACGCGAACCTGCTCGACTGGCCATTGACGCTCGCAGAGCTAGAACCCTTCTATGCAAGGGCAGAAGACAAGATGGGCGTGACGCGCACCAACGAGATTCCAGGCCTGCCGGGGAACAACAATTTTCAGGTGATGTATAACGGTGCTCGCAAGCTTGGCTACAAGAAATGCAGTACCGGCCACATGGCGATCAACAGCCGCGCCCGCGCAGGACGTGCTCAATGCATGCAACTCGGCTTCTGCTTCCAAGGCTGCAAAATGGGGGCAAAATGGTCAACGCTCTACACCGAAATTCCGGCGGCCGAGGCCACTGGCAAGCTTGAGCTTCGCACACAGGCTCACGCGGTGAAAATCGAACATGATGCCAAGGGTCGCGCGACTGGTGTGGTCTACGCAGATGCGCAAGGGCGACTGCAACGCCAAAAAGCGCGCCTTGTAGCAGTAGCAGGTAACGCCATCGAAACTCCTCGCTTGCTGCTCAATTCGACCAGCACATTGTTCCCTCATGGCCTTGGCAACGGTTCCGGAATGGTCGGCAAACATTACATGCGCCACACCACCGGTTCAGTATTCGCGGAATTCAAAGATCCGGTGCATTTCTACCGGGGCACCATCATGGCCGGGCTTATAGGTGACGAGGTGCACTTCAATCCCGACAGAGGTTTTGTCGGTGGCTACGAAATGGAAACCATCTCGCTCGGCCCCTCCTTCATGGCAGCGTTCTTCAACCCTGGTGCCTGGGGGCGCGACTTTACCCGAGTTATGGACAACTACACGCATCTGGCTGGCATGTGGCTGGTCGGTGAGGACATGCCCCGGGAAAGCAATCGCATCACCCTAAGCGATACCGTCAAAGACCGTTTCGGCATTCCAGTAGCAAACGTGCATTACGACGACCACCCCAACGATATCGCAATGCGAGAGCACGCCTATCGGCAAGGTAGCGCCGTATATGAAGCTGTCGGCGCACTGAAGACTCACCGCGTCCCCCCTACCCCTCGACTCATAACATGGGCACTTGTCGCATGAGCCACAAGGAAGCCGATGGCGTCTGCAACAAATACGGGCAAAGCCATGAAGTCCCGAATCTGTTCATTTCGGATGGCAGTCAGTTCACCACCAGCGCAGCCGAGAACCCTACTCTGACAATCGTTAGCCTTGCGATTCGTCAGGCTGAGTACATTGCCGATGCTTTGAGGACGCATGCGGCATGACTACTTCCGCCAAGCGCCTCGAGATTTACGCTCTCCCGGCATTTACCGACAACTACATCTGGCTTCTGGCCGATCACTCAAGCCAGGCCTGTGCAGTTGTAGATCCAGGCGATGCCGGACCCGTTCAAGCTTGGCTGGAAGAACATCCCGGTTGGGCGCTCACCGATGTACTGATCACTCACCATCACAGCGACCATGTGGGTGGTGTGAAAAAACTGAAGTCTGCATTCGATCTTCGCGTCCATGGCCCCGAGAACGAGCCGATCCCTTACAGGGATCGGCCACTCAAGGACAGCGATCTGATTCAGGTATTAGGACGAACCATCAATGTGATCGCAGTGCCTGGCCATACTTCAGGGCACGTGGCCTATCACCTGGTTGATGAGAAAGCGCTGTTCAGCGGCGACACGCTGTTTAGCGCCGGCTGTGGCCGCCTGTTCGAGGGTACGCCTATGCAGATGCTGACGTCGCTCGAATGTCTCGCAGCGCTACCGGAGGAGACGCAGGTATATTGCGCACACGAGTACACCCTCTCCAACCTGCGTTTTGCTTTGGCTGTAGACCCAGACAATCACCAAATCGCCGAGCTCTTGGCTGAAGCCTGCGAAGTCCGAGGCCGTGGACAGTGCACCTTACCTACCCGAATTGGCGTTGAGCGCGCATCTAACCCGTTCTTGCGTGTGCGGGAAGCGGGAATCGTTGAGGCTGTCCAACGCTACGCGGGACTGAAGATCACATCTGCCGAGGAATGCTTTGCAGCCTTACGCAAGTGGAAAGACAATTTCTGAACAACAAGAAGAAGATCACCTATGAAAAAAACACTGCTGATTACCCTGACAGCCTTCATGATTGCTACTGCCCAAGCGGCTCAAGAGCCTGAGGTCGTATTCGCAAAATCCTGCGCCATGTGCCACAACGGACAACTCCCAAACGCGCCCAAAAAAGGTGATACCACTGCATGGAAACCCCGCCTTGCTCAAGGGCAAGACGTACTGCTCAAAAATGTGGTGAAAGGATTGAGTGTCATGCCACCACGTGGACTCTGCAGTGACTGCAGCGACGAAGACCTCATGGCAACGATAGGCTGGATGTCTCGCTGAGGACTGAAAGGAGCTGTGCTTTGAAAAGAGTCATTTCTGTAGGCAACGCTGAAGTAGAGCACCCAAAGCATCTATCGAGCATCACTTGGGCAAAGGGTGCCTTCCCCCGCAATTCCCAGCGTTGGTGTTCCGGTGACTTATCGTCCCAAAGCCTCTACGGGACGAACGCCTCGCCGCTTGAGAAATAACTGATATGCAGCTTCTCCTTGATGGCGTTCTCCATGAAGCGCCTGCACCTCGCTTTTCACGAGCCGCTGGATCAATTCCACAGGAGGGAACGAAGCCTTCGACTGGGGATGATGTGGAAAGGGCCGATTAGCAGGTTCGGCCCGTTACACCACTTTAGAAGTTAAAGGTATAACGCATGATCAATCGATTTTCATTAGCGCTATCCGCATAGGTCGATCGGTTCGTAGAGTTACGCCATTGGAACGAAACGCCCTTTGCAGGCCCACTCTGGATGACATAAGAGATGTCAGTGACCCGCTCCCATTCTTTGCCATCGTCCCCGTTTAGACGCAGAGAAGCGGCTTGGCGGCTTGTCAGCAGAGTAGGATCAACATCATCCCCTTTCATGTACCTGGTGGTAAACAGCAAGCCAGGCACACCCAAAGCAGCGAAGTCAAAGTCATACCTCGCGAACCAGACGCGCTCGTTGGGGGCAGTGAATGTGCTGACCAGCGATTCGCCGAATAGGTAGCTATCTGTGCCGTTTACAAACGCAAATGGCGTGTCGCCCCAAGCCTTTTGGTAACCGCCGCCGATGGTGTGCCCTTTAATGCTGTAGGCGAAATAGCTACTCAGCGTCCGGTTGTCCACCTCACCTAATTTTTTGGAGCCGGTTTCGCTAGCATCGAACAGGCGAACATCCGCGATCACATTGCCTTCCGAAACTGGCTGGATAACTTTAATCCCCGCGAAGTAGGATTTGTAGAGGTCTTCAAGCTCGGCGGCGTGCAAGCTGAATGTCATGTCCTTTGCTGGCTTGAAGTCCAATGCCATGTAGTTATAGTGATCAGCCTCAACCGGAGCATAGCCAGTAGCTGTGAGGGATTCGAAATCGGTGGAATTACGCTGCTTCACGGCGTTTACCCTGATAGCCGTTACCGTCAATTTATCGATATCGTTGACGGTCAAAGACCCCCCGCGAAAAACCTGAGGCAGTAGGCGACTATTATTGCTCCAGAGGAGAGGCATTAGAGGATTCACCCCTCCTACCCTCAACTCAGTCTTGCCTACCCTCGCTTTAGCGGTAGCCACAAATTTTCCGTACTCGTCTTCCACATTCCTGCCGGAATCGTAGGCAAGCAGCCCAGACCCCGTTCTGTCAGGGCTAGAGTCAAGCTTAACCCCCAACAAGCCCATGGCATCGATACCGAAACCCACTGGCCCTTCTGTGAAGCCAGACTGCAGGTTCAGAATAAAGCCTTGTGCCCACTCATCGCGCTTGGACTGCGCAGCTCCATCATTGCGAAAATCGCGATTGTAATAGAAATTCCGAAGCTCGAAATTGCCTTTGAAGTCGTCCACGAACGCGGCAGAAGCATAAGGCGCGACTAACAGTACTACCGAACAAACCAACGATTTTTGAGAAAAAATAGACATCACAGGCACCTTGTTCTTGTTGTGTGCTTGAGCATGAGCCGCCCACCAGCGCCTCATGTAGATTCTGCCCTTGGATAGGATCAAAGCGCTGCTGACGAATTAACCATTTATCACCAATCCAGTGATTGCATCCCGACTTCCGGCCAACTCTCGAAGCATGCATTTCTGAACCTTGCCAGTTGCAGTTTTTAGAAGCTCTTGGACAATCACTCGACGAGGACACTTAAACCGCGCGAATCGCTCCTGACAGAACTCAATGATTGCACGCTCCGAGGGTTGGACATGGCCCGGCTTTAATTAAACGAGAAACGATAATTCCGGCCATGCAGCTCATGCAATCCTTTGCTTATCGCTTCGACTGCTCCCCAACAGGCTGTAGAGCCGTCTCGTCCGAACCTACCGATGATTGGCACAAGCGATGAGTAAGCATTTGAACCTGTCTCTCAGATTTACGGTTAGGTCAGATCGTGTGAAACAGTGGCCTTCTTCCTCACCACAGCGGAGTCCGCGCGAGATTGGTTGATCATGGTCACAGCAACAGCACCTATCAGTCCGGCGAGACCGATTGCCATGAAGTTCTGCTCCAGAGGCAAGGCCATCGATACGAGTGCACCAATCAAAACAGGCGCGACAATCGCCCCGATGCGACCGACGCCCGACGCAAAGCCGACCCCAGTGGAGCGGATGGTGGAGGGATAGAAATCTCCGGCGTATGCATAGGCCAGAAGCTGGGTACCGAGCGTCGAGGCACCCACGATGAACACTACGACGAAGAGCAGTTCAGTAGAGCGCGTATAACCCAGTAGCGTGAGTGCAACCGCGCCCACTACGTAGAACACCACCAAGACGTGCTTGATGCTGAATTTATCGCTGAGCCAGCCACCGAAAATTGCACCGAAGATCGAACCGAGATTGAACACGATAACAAAATTCAGGGCAGAGCCGAGGCTGAAGCCCGCCATGGCCATCAGCTTGGTGAGCCATGAATTGAGCGCGTACACCATGAAAAGCCCGGTCATGAATGCCATCCAAATCATGACGGTGCTGTATCCACGCCCTTCCTGGAAAAGGCTTCGTACAGGCCTCTCTTGGGCAGAGACAATTTGAGGGTTGCCGACGAGTTGAGTGTCATCCTTGATCATGAGGTCAGGACGGAGGCGACGGGCAATGACTTTCAACTCGTCATCCCGACCTTGTTTCAACATGAAGCCGATAGAGTCGGGCATGGTCTTCAGTATGAAGGGAATCAAAACTACTGGTAGGGCTGCCACGTAGAACACATATTGCCAACCGTAGCTTTCGATCAGTTGCTTACCGGTGAGCGCTACCAAAATTCCTCCCACCGAATAGCCTGCGAAAACGATGGTCACCAGGCGGGTGCGAACTTTCAAGGGCGAGAACTCTCCCATCTGCGCCGTGCAGATAGGCAGCACGCCGCCGATCCCCAGGCCGGCGATGAAGCGCATGATACTGAAGGTCAGCGGGTTGTCAGTGAAACCTGCTGCAGCGGTGAATATGCTGAACAGAGCTACACAGATTGCGATCATCTTTGGCCGACCAATACGGTCTGCCAGAGTGCCCAAGAAAATTGCCCCCAGCATTGTGCCAAACAGTGCTGAGCCAGCCATCACGCCGGCACTGGTTGCGTCAATTTGCATGTCAGCCATGATGGCTGGCAGCGCTGCGCCAACCACCGCCAAGTCGTAACCATCAATTATAAGAATCAACACGCACCAAAAAAGAATCAGTCCATGAAAGCGATTGAACTTTGATTCTCCGGCCAACGTGTACATATTCAAAGAACTCATACCGTGTCTCCTTCAGTCTTGTTTTTGTCTTTTGAAGTCCACATACGTATTGCGATCGCAGAGCAATCGGATCTGTCCGACCACCTGGATGGAATTCCCAGCGCTGCCT
This sequence comes from Pseudomonas sp. BNK-15, assembly GCF_047456105.1. Lineage (NCBI taxonomy): Bacteria > Pseudomonadati > Pseudomonadota > Gammaproteobacteria > Pseudomonadales > Pseudomonadaceae > Pseudomonas > Pseudomonas sp. BNK-15. The sequence goes on along the minus strand of NZ_CP179898.1, from coordinate 4,436,571 downwards.
ATCGGGACTCTCACAGCTCGCGCAGTAGAGGCTCTCGACATCAGCGGAATTTCGCGAGGCAAAGAACTTAGCAACGTAGGCCCGGCTCCGTTTGCTAGCACGTACTCTTGCAAGTCGAACCAGCAGCAGTCTTGACGAGCGACGCTTGAGCTTTAGCAATCTCTTGGTTACGCAGGATAAAGCGTTGGAGCTTCCCACTCGGTGTTCTCGGCAGGTCGCTAACAAACTCTATTTCTCGTGGATAGGAATGAGCTGCCAAGCGCCTACGAACGTACAGGGAGAGTTCTTCGGTCAGCTCAGGCGAAGCCGTGAATCTCTGATTGAGCACAACGAACGCCTTAACCAGCTCTGTACGCTCCGTATCAGGCTTACCAACAACGGCTGCATCAACCACTGCGGGGTGTTCAATCAAGGCGCTTTCAACGTCAAATGGGCCTACACGATAGCCCGACGTGGTAATCACGTCGTCCGTGCGCCCTACAAAGCTAATACTCCCATCCGCGTTGAGCTCAACACTGTCGCCGCTCAAATAATATTGCCCGATGAAAGACTTAGTCGGCGCCCCATGATAGCCAGAGAACCAGAACATCGGTGATTGCTTCCGATCAATCGCCAGAATTCCCGGTTGACCAGGTGGTAGCTCAATACCCACGTCATTCACTACCACGATCCGGTAGCCCGGGGAGGCAAACCCGGCTGCGCCTGGATGTACAGGGTGATCTAGTCCGTGATGGTTGCAGAGCACCATGCCCAGTTCGGTCTGACCGTAATGATCGTGGATAGTCACTCCCAATGTATCGGCGAACCAGCGGATCACCTCCGGATTCAATGGCTCGCCGGCGCTGCTCACAATTCGCAATTTTCCCCTAATCGCACTTGTGAACTCCTCTCCGGCAGCAATTAGCAGTCGAAAGGCGGTAGGTGATCCTGCAAGATTTGTAATGCCGTACTTCCGTATTACCTGGCAGGTGCTCTGCACCGTAAACGATCCATCGTACAAGGTGATTGAATGGCCAATCGCCAAAGGGCCCGCGATACCAAAGTAGAGGCCATAAGCCCAGCCTGGATCCGCTAAGTTCCAGAATGCATCCTCATGTCTCAGGTCTACTGACTGGCGCATATAGCTTTTAAACGCCACCAACGCCTTAAGCGGTACCGTCATCCCCTTTGCTGGGCCCGTAGTACCTGAGGTAAACATCATGAGAAACGGGTCGTCCCCAGTCAGCATTTCGGGCTGGCACTCAGGAGGGAACTTTCCCAACTCATCCCAGAAACTCAAGTCACGACCGTTGTTTCCAATGGTGATTATGGAGGGACAGAACTCGACTTCATCTAGCTTCGGGCGGTTTTGCAGGTCAGTCACCACGACGCGCGCAGCGGAGCCTTCCAGGCGATGTTGAATGGCCTTCGGCCCGAAGGCGGTGAAAAGAGGTTGGTAAACCGCGCCAATACGCCATGTGGCCAAGATAGTGATAAGCAACTCAGCCTTTCTTGGTAGCAGTCCCGCGACCCTATCTCCCTTTTTGACACCTTGCGCTCGAAGGGCGTTAGCGAAGCGGGCAGCATTATATTGCAGGTCTGCGAATGTATAGGTTGCACTGGTACCATCAGAGCCCTCGTAAAATAGGGCAGCTCGGTCATCTTGAGCATGCCGATCACAGCATTCGATACACGCATTGACGGCTGACAAACGTCCAGCTAGCTCAAGGTCAACAACATGCTGATAGCTAAAGCTAGTCAAAGCAGAAAAGTAATCAGGCATCACGAGCGTCCCTCTGAGTTATTTTTGGATGGGAGAAATCGCTGACACGGACGGAAAATAATCGCCTTCGAATGACGAGCCCGACAATGGTAAAAGCTCTCAATGTCTGTGACCGGATTTGCCACTTACCACCGAGAAATAAGAAGGGTCACCCACTGCAGCTGCAGCAATAGAGCTGTGAGAGGAGATATGTCTACGTGCGACGTTTCTTGCTATTCGTGAGGAGCTGAGTCGTCGGTGTCATGACCTTGTCCGGGTTCAAGGGCAACGGCTCAAACGTGTGGTGAGCGGCTACTTCAATTGCCACGCGATACCGGGGAACCTATACCTCTTGGCGGATTTCGTTTGCCGGTATGCCGTCTTTGGCAACAAGCCCTTAAGCGTAATCGGCTTCAATGGTCACGGTATGGACGCCTTGGCGATCCCTACATCCCGATACCTAGAAGGCACATCCTTACTTTGAGGATCGCTTTGCGTCACATACCCGAGGCAGGAGCGCTATGTGGTAGTTCCGCATGTACGGATCTGTGCGGAGGGCGGCAAATGACTGCCGTTTCTACCGCGACCCAGACTGCCATCCTGACTGCATAACAACAGTCCAGGAAAGCCTGATCATGCCGAAATTCCTCCATACCATGATCCGCGTAGGTGACCTGGATGCCTCCATGCGTTTCTACGGACAAGCGTTCGACCTGCAGGAATCCCATCGCCTTGAGTTCGACGACTTTTCCCTCGTCTAAGGATGGTGACCGGATCCAAGTGTTGGGACAAACCATTAACGTGATCGCCGTGCCTGGCCATACCTCAGGGCATCTGGCCTACCACTTGGTTGATGAGGACGTGCTATTCAGCGCCGGCTGCGGCCGGCTATTGGAGTGGACGCCGTTGCAGGTGTTGAAGTCGCTCGAATACCTTGGAGGGCTGCCAGACCAAACGCAAGTGTACTGCGCACATGAGTACACCCTGTCCAACCTGCGTTTTGCTTTGGCTGTCGACCCAGACAATCATCAAATAGCCGGGCGCTTGGCTGAGGTCTGTGAAATCCGCAATCGCGGACAGTGCACCTTACCTACCCGCATCAGCGTTGAACAGGCTTTTAATTCGTTTCTGCGTGTACGGGAGGCGAACATCGTTGAAACTGTCCAGCGCCACATGGGACTAACCATCACATCAGCCGATGTCATGCTTCGCTGCTATGCGTAAGTGGAAAGACAATTTCTGAATAACAACAACAACAACAACAACAACAACAACAACAACAACAAGATCACCTATGATGAAAAACACTGCAGATCACCCTGACAGCCTTCATGATTGCTACTGCCCAAGCTGCTCAAGGGCCTGCCGCTGTATTCACAAAAAACGTGCGCCATGTGCCATAACTGACAACTCCCAAACGCGCCCAAAAAAGGCGATACCGCTGCTTGCAAACTTCGCATCCTGGATCACGGATTAAGGTCTATAGCGCTCTGCACTGTGATAGACCTTATCTCACCAGGTAGCACCTAAGCAAAGCCCTCAGAGCACATAAGATAGGATCAATTGGTAGTACAAGCCAGCACGCCCCACACAGTGGACACAATGTATAAATCAAATACCAGGCATCGACCGAGAGCTGTTTATGCTTCGCAAAACAGAGTTTCTCTCAGTTAATGGCAGTGCCTACAAAATCGTAGCTTTGGAGAGACGCTTATTGAGGTTTCGAGTATTCCCTACAGTGCGTAGCATGCACGCACTACAAAGCGGGCAAAAAATTGCCCACTTTGCACAGCCAGTCAGCTCAAATTTATAACCAAACCAGTTAGAATGACTTGCTAACCCCAGCGACAACTGTTGCTGAGCAGACATCATCAAAACCGTTGAAGTTGAGGCACTCCACCTTGGATAGATTGCTATCGGCGTAGCTGAGAGACCATTTGAGCCCCAGCAACTCCTTGTTCATTTCAATCTGCCACTCATTATACTTGCTTTGGGCGCTGCCATTTCCGGAAACGAAAACTGGATCTTTATAGTCAACCTGACCGTAGCGCGTTTTCAAACCGATGCCTCCTGGCAAGGTAGTTTCATAGCCTACGAAGCTGTAGAGCATGCTTTCATCTCCCCACAGGTCATCGGAGTAATAACCGCCTACAATAAATCCGTGGGCATTCAGTTTCGCATAGTATTCGCTGTAATTGAGATCCGCTTGCTTGGGGTACTCGTACTCCAAATAGGTCAACTCCAAGCTAACGTCATCGGCCAACTGCATCGAGTAACCCAGGTAATAATCGATTTCCTGGCGTGTCTTGCTGCCGTGACCGAAGTCAACATTCGAGCTCCATACGCCCGCGAACAAACCACTGGAATGTACTAACGTGGCTGAGCCCTGAAGGGCAGGATCGCCTTGGGTTTGTGACATTCCGCGAGACCAATACTGACTGTACAACCCCGCATCGAGCGCTAGCGTAAAGTCCTTACTTAACTCAATCGCATTGCTTTCCGACCATGGCGCAACTGCCGCCAGAAAAATAGCCGCAAATTTAACAGAATGCTTCATACATATCCCCAGCTATAATTTTTGTTAAGCAATTACCACTGCGGCAGCTACAACGCAAGCAGACACACCAACAAGAAAATAACAGTTGATACATCAGCACTGGCCTTAGGTAGCTAATCAGTGAATCGCAGAATGAGAGGCAGAAGACTCAGAAATTCTATTTTTTATTTAGACCAAGCCTACAATTGGGAACTGAGGTTTGGCGTGGTTAGCGCCATCACTGCTTGGCCCTGATGTTCTAGAGCTAAGCCGATGGATCTGCTTACCGAACCGATAGACTATCCTCACGCAGACGACGCAACTGTGCCAAACTGAGACAGCAACCTGGCCAAGGCTTGAAACATGACCAGATGATCAGATTCCCTCTCGGCGTGGTACCAAAATCAGTAGCAAATCCAAAAAGTAGGGAGGCCAATTGAAATCGTGATGATTTCTGGCCGCTATTTACAGTCTTTCACTCGCGCAATCCTCGCAAATCTAGGAGGCCTCACTCCTTGCAAGGAAGTACCTAGCGATGACAAGCATTCCGCTGATAACCTTTAGCTTTCAGCACCCATAACAAAATACGATTCGCCCGTCTAAGCACTCGCTGTCACTCTAATTCCGCCGTCTTCAAATCAACAATTTTAAATACAGAGATAGCGATATGCTCAGAGTAGGTATTCTAGGCTGCGGTCGAATCGGACATGTGCACGCGGCAAGCCTAATGCAGATTCCAACCGCCAAGCTTGTAGCAGTAGCTGACACCATACCCACAGCAGCTGAAAAATGTGCCAGCCGCTTCAATGTTGAAGCCAGGACAATCGAAGGAATCATTCGGGCAGAAGACATAGATGCGGTAGTGATTGCGACGCCCTCTCCGACTCACTTCGACCTTATCCATACCTTGGCCGATGCAGGAAAGCCGATTTTCTGTGAAAAGCCTATCGATATGTCCTCAGATCGGGTTCGTCAATGCATAGCAAAGGTCTCAAGCGCCGGCGTACCGTTTATGACCGCGTTCAATCAACGGTTCGATCCGCATTTTGGTGCGTTGCAGAAACGACTAGCTGCGGGTGAAATCGGGCAGCTGGAAACTGTCACAATCACGTCCCGAGACCCTGCTCCACCTCCGGTCGAGTACCTGAAAGGCTCTGGTGGCATCTTCAGGGACATGATGATCCATGATTTTGACTTGGCACGATTCTTACTGAATGAAAACCCTACTCGGGTGTTTGCAACGGGGTCAGCGCTGGTAGACCCTGCAGTTAAAGACGTGGGCGACGTTGACACCGCCATAGCACTGCTCATGACCAAGTCTGGAAAAATATGTCAAATTTCCAACTCACGGCGTGCTAGTTATGGCTATGACCAAAGACTCGAGGTACATGGCTCCAAAGGAATGCTGAGAGTTACAAACATCCATGAAAGCCAAGTTGAAAGTGCGACAAGTTCAGGATTTACGATGCCTGTCGCCAAGCCATTTTTCCTAGAGAGATTTGGCCCTGCATACCTCGCAGAAATGGAGCAATTTGTACACTGCATTTCCACTGGCACACCACCTACTCCGAACGCTGCAGATGGGTTGTTTGCTCAACTGATCGCGGATGCTGCCGCTGAGTCTTTAGCATCCGGTCAACCTGTCGACATCAAGTATTGAGAATAGCACATGAAAATTGGCATCATTGGGCTAGGCAACGTTGCAGAGCTCCATGTAACTGCAATCAATGAAATTGATCCCACCGCCTACGTCGGCGGATGGGGTAGAACTCCAGGCAAAGTAACTGCATTCAAAGAGCGATTTGGAGGAGTACTTTATCCGACTCCGGAAGCCTTGCTTGATGATCCTAGCATCGATGCGGTTGTGATCTGTACCAACGCAGATACGCACTTCCACTTCGCCAGAGAAGCTCTATTCGCAAGAAAGCATGTACTGATTGAAAAGCCAATTTGCACGAGCGCCGATAAAATCCGAGAACTGGAGATACTTTCGCGCGGTGTCAACCGATTGTGCGCACCGTCTCACAACTATGTTTATGCAGAAACAATGCAACGTGTTCGCGCACACATTGACGCCGGGCACCTCGGAGAAATCGTAAACTTCTGGGCGATCTATAACAAGCGTCACCGCGCTGAAATTGGCGCGCCTGATCTAACCATGAGCGAGCTTATGGTTCATCACATATATTGTATGCTGTATTTCCTGGGCCGGCCGGAACGAGTATTTGCTACAGGCTCTAATGTCCATTTCGAAAATCCGCAAGCCCACGATCAGCTAATGATCATCGCAGAATATCCAAACGGCAACATTGCGAATCTTTGGGGCAGCTTTTCAGCCGATGATTGTAGCCGTGACCCCTGGTCTGTGTACTTCAAAATTATCGGCAAGAATGGTTCATCAGTGGTGCCGTGGGATACCACAAAGTTCGGAGATGCGAGACTTCCGTTCTGGGACGACGGCACATACTGGGATAGCTTTTACCAAATTCAAAAGTTCTTCATTGAAGAGTGCCTCACTGGAAAGCGTGCCCCTCTTTCATCTCTGAGCGACGCTTATGACGCTGCTGTAATCATGGATGCTGCTCGAAAGTCCATTAGTGAAAGAAGGTCTATCGATCTCGATTTCAGCTAAGCGTTACAGTGATCCCTAGTGGCCGACCAAAGGAAAGGTTGTTGCAGTAGTAGTCACACCACTGCAACAACACCATAAGTCATCCGCAATCTACACGTACGCTTTAATCAATCTCATTATTAGTGCAGTTTGAGCCTTGGCCGGGTCTTACGCTGCAGCAACTCAGAGAATGCCTTTAACAGCATTCTCGTAGCGCCAAACAGTGCTACCTGATGAAGCCGATAAAGTGACATATATAATGTCCTTGCAAAAATACCTTCGGTCACCTTTTTCCGCCCCAGAAGTCCACTCAGCGTCCCTACTGCATTGAAAGACGCCATTGAGATCAATGTCCCTCGATCTTCATAACTGAATTTAAGCAGCGGCTTGCCAGAAATGTGAAGGGCGACGCTTCTGCTTAGCATCTCGGCTTGTTGATGGGCAGCCTGTGCTCGAGGAGGGACAGTACCTGCACCCTCATCGGATAACGGACAGGACGCACAATCACCTATGGCGAAAATTGAGTCATCGAGCGTCGTCTGGAGCGTACGGCGTACTAGAAGCTGGTTGATCCTATTCGTCTCCAGCCCGCTTAGCCCGTTCAAAAATGCAGGGGCTTTGATACCTGCAGCCCAGATCGTCAAGTCAGAGGCTATAGCACCACCGTCGGCCAGTACTACGCCCTCAGCCTTCACCTCCTTCACCGCCGTATTCACACGGACGTCTATCCCCAGGTTGGCTAGGCCCGAGTGAACAGTCTCACTGACATCTTGATTCAAGGCAGGGAGAATCCGAGGGCCAGCCTCTAGCAAGGTCACTTGCAGAATGTCCGGGGACGCATGACGAAGGCCATACCCCTCAATAACACGGACAGCGTGCTGCAGCTCTGCGCACAACTCAACCCCGGTTGCGCCGGCTCCAACAATAGCGATCCGGAGTGGATTAGATGCATCTTCTGCATGCGCTCGCATGTAACGTGCGAAAAGCTGCTTCTGAAGCTTTTCTGCCTGGGTACGGCTGTCCAAGAATTGGCAATGATCTTGAACACCCACGGTGCCAAAATCATTGCACTGACTACCAACAGCCAGTACAAGCGTATCGTAAGGTACCTCCCGCGCATCCCCGCCGGTAGATGCTAGTAGCACTACTTTTCGTTCACGATCCAGACCTACCATGCGACCATACTGAAATGAAAAATAGTTCCACTTCGCCTGCGCAAAATAATTCAGCTCATCAATACTGGGATCCAACGAACCAGCTGCAACTTCGTGAAGGAGCGGCTTCCAGATATGCGTTAAATTTGCATCCACCAATGAAATCGCCGCTTTTTTTTGCTTTCCGAGTGTCTTACCAAGCCTGGTAGCCAACTCAAGCCCGCCTGCGCCACCACCAACAATCAAAACCCTATGCTTCATTACCTCACCCCAAACTTAATATAAGCAGCACGCACACGAGAGCGGACCAACGCAGTCGAGCAAAAAAGGCAGGCAGTATCAACCCAAAGAAAAATTTAATTTTGATGCAGTTCCACCAACAACCCTTTTCTAAGCCACAGGGTTATCTAGTAATTTTGAAGCAGTGAGCCTGACCAAAAAAAATCATTCACCAAAATTATAAATACCGAATCAAAACTCGAGTTACGCTTTCACACACATACACTCAATGATTTTGCTTAACATAAAACGCCTAACACATATAGCTTACTCGCTACCCAAGGGACTACATCCATGTCAATGACCCCACAAACTTCCAGCAACCATGGCGCATTAATCTGAGGACGCTGCGCACTAGTCGCAACATCATTCGGATCTCGCAGCAGAAAACTTGGCCGCTCCCTAACAAACTTATTAAACAACCAATGACTTGAAACTAAATATCCTCTGACACCCGAGAAACCTTAAGCTCTCACCAATAATCCTAAGACAGCCAATAAGCGAATTTCTGTCTTATTTTGGTACACTCGTATAATTTTCCTCACAGAATTAGAGACCGCGAGCGTCCAATTCTCATTTCGTTTTTAACCATGTAGACCACTCTCAAACGTCCGTTTTTCTATAAAAAACGACGAAAGCCAAGTGGTTATCAGACTTTATGAAGCCAACGATTAGGCTCGCCAAACTAGGTAGGTAACAGGAGCCTCTCATGCGAGAGGCTCATGCGACTAGAATTTTTGCAAGAAGTACTTCGTACTTGATTTTTTAAGCGATGTTGGATTCAGCTCGACCTGACAGCGCTTGAGACTCCTGCTTGACAGCTTGTAGGAACGCGCGATTCCCTTCTGCACAGCCAGTGCAGATAGCCTTCTGGCCAGCAGAAGGATCACTGTCCATTTCAATCGCTGTATAAGACCTGTCGCAAACATGGCATTTTATATGCTGACTCCATACGTCCGCTACTTCATTTCTAGGCTCTCCGACGCGAAGAATTGGCCGACCATGATTGAATTTAGTTATTAACCCGTAGCTCAAAGCTGCGATAGCAGAAATAATGATGGGGGCAAAGTCGACGTACCATACTCCTTTAGCACCAAACTCAATGATGTAAATACCTACCGCTGTAGAGAACAAAATCGCCCACGCGCCTGGCATCATTGCTTTGACCCTACCTGGACGGAACTCGGAGTGCTGAGTGCCTGGATGAAGCGCATAATGAGTCATTATAATCGCCACCCATGATGTAACGGCTACACCCTGCCAAGCTAGCGCTTTCAGCAAATAACTGAACACATTGGTAAGCATCAGAGAGTAAACGCAAGCCCCAACAAAGATAACCCATATAGCCCGAGGTAATCGCAAACCGAAACCTCTGGCAGCGAAACCAGCCATATTTAGCGAGGCCATATAATAGTTTGCAGTGTTGATACGTGTTTGACTAACGATAATGAACAACAAACCGACTACGCCTGCCGACTTAAGAACTGCTTCCGCAATACCCTGTTCACTGGCTTTCAGACCAGGGAAAACGGTTTCCATGATAAAGATACCCGCCACGCCATTGACAATGTAAAGGGCAAAATAGAACAGTGGCCCAAAGGTAACTATTCCATGGAATTTAGCATCCTGTGGTTTACCAAAACGTGAGAATTCAGCGGTCACCATCATGTTGACGCAAATGCCCATATAGACAACGAATGCCCACAACCAGCCTGGCATGGAGGTTTCAAGTGACGGCTGAATAGACAAGAATCCGGTGGAAAACCCAAAGCGGCTTCCGGCCATCAAGACAATCACCAACAGGCCTCCGACATACAATGGCAGCAGTGTTCCATTTAGCTTATCCATCCATGCCTGGATGCCTCCTACAACAAGTGGCATTGCATAAAGGACTACCAAAAGATACCACCATCGGATGTCACTCTCAGGTGAGAAATACTGTTGAAGAGCGACAGCTATAATAGAGCCCTCGAACACTGCATAGTAAGTAGCGGTAACAGCAAAAAGCAACGAGGAGATAATCGCACCAAAATTCCCGAATATCCCTCTGGATAGCAACGCCACAGAAAGTCCACTTTTGATGGATCGCTGACTAATAATATAGTTAATCAGCCCATAGAATATTACTGACAACAGAATACCGATGAGTGCACTGCGTGATCCCACCGCCTGCGCGACAGCAACACTGATGTAGAGGTAGAACAGAGCGCTCAGTACAGACCAAGAGGCCATGGCCAAACTCCACCGACCTGTGCGGGCAGCCAATGGAACTACATGTCGCGAATAATCCTCGGCAGACTGCTCCTGCAAAACACGGGGGTCATCATGATCACTGATATTTAAACGATCTTGCTGGGACATATTACTCTCTCGCTTTAAGTCTTTAGCCTAGATGCGCTGCTAGCTTACGGTTACTCCCATCCATACTCAAATTGGACACCAAAGTTTGACCCATGTAGAGCATTACCAAATGCCCCAGCATCAGAGAGCGCTGAACCGGCTGCAAATTCGTTCGCCGCTCGCTGAGCAGCAGCATTCCAACGGGCGTAAGTGTAATAAAGACGGATCTCAGGCCGATCGTTGAATCCAGGGCCATTTGGCGACCATGTAGGCGCGATTGTGAATTTTGTAAGCTTACGAGTTCCACCAGGTGCCGTTACCTGATCTCGCCCAAGCTCAACCGCAAGCTTGAACTGCTCGGTGAATCCGTAGACTGGACGAACACCGATCGACAGCCAATTCAGGTCTGCATCGTCCTGTCGCTTATCCTTCTGGAAAACAACATTAAATTGTCCTCCAAAATTGCCGGTTGACTGCCAGTCGAAAATCTCTACTGCTCGCCAGCTCCGATTGCTCCTATCGAGTTCAGGATCGCCTGTGTAACCTAAAGCCGTTCCAGGGCCCTCGCCATACTGGAGCGCAAACTTGTTCTGGCCGCCGAGAAAATTAGCCTGTTTGTGCTGAACAACTGTTGACCAACCGTCATGGGTATTATCACCGCTTGGAGCACGGATAAAGCTGACCCCAACTTCAATCTCTCCACCTGGGTTGACCTTGAAGCCTTCGACGTTAAAGTCTTGTCGGGTAATCTTCTCTTTCTGGAAGACGCTGTCCTTGCGTGAGAATACGTAGCTGTACTTATAGTCCCCTATCGATACCCGATCCAAGCCAAAACCAGTCGCGCTCTGATTCCAATAGAAGAAGTCAGAGATGTTGATATCATTCCTTTTATAGAATCGACGCCCGGCCCAAAGCGACCCTCCTCCCAATGCCGGCATCTTGCCCCATTCCATATAGGCTTGGTTCATTCGGGTGAAGCTATCGTCTCCTGAAAGCGCCGGTGTATGTCCGTAATCTGTTTGTGTTTGAACCATAGCATCCAGACTAACAACCGAACCATCATCGAGATTGGCTATATCTTGCCTTCCCTCTACCTCGATGTATTGCTCACATTCGTTACCCAGGCGGTACTTCGACTGCGCTCCGAGAAGCATAAAACAGCTTTGCTTACCCCCCGATGTCGAGCCACCAACGCCGCTTCGCATGTAGCCATTGAATTCAATTGCAGGAGCTTCTTCTGGAAACAAGAGCGCAGCCGACAGCGCGCCCCCAAAAGAGCTCAATCTCAAAGTTCTCATTCGCGACTCCGTTATTATTATTAATTGGTCACTGAACAATGCACGAACAAAGGCACACACAGCCAACCAGCAAAACCATGAATACTCATAATCTTAAATTCGTCGACCATGACAACAAAGCTTGAACAACAGATACAAAAAGGCTAGAAACCGATCAGTATCGGCTCCTAGCAAATGTGGCACAGCGACGAAAATATCGGATGTTACTTTGAGAAATACTTCAGCAGTTCGTGAGTGAGCTGCTCGGGCTGTTCCTCAGGAATGTAGTGACCGCTCTGAACCATTGTTCCGGTTACATCCGTAGCGATCAATTTCAGCTCAGTGACAAGGTCGGGCATCGAACCCTGATCTGCACGAATGGCTAGGATTGGAACCTGCAGCTTCCCTTTCTTCGCCAGCTCACGGTTCTGATCAGCCGATTTTCCCATAGCACGATAGTAAGCCAGGCCACCCTTCAGACCATTAAGCTTGAACACTCGAAGGTATTCTTCAAAGTCGTCCTGTGTAAAGATCTGAGGAATAGCAGCTTTACGCTGGAGGTACCACTGCAGATAGATATGCTCGCGCCCTTCCAGAAGAGCCTCTGGCAGATCCACGAGATTATGGAACCCGCAGTGCCAAGTACGCCAAGCGACATTGCCAGCCCATGGAAGATTATCCGGTAAGCTGATACCAGGAATGCCGCAATCCAGAATCGCCCATCCGGTGACCTGATCGCCGTAGTTCGCGCAGTACGGGTAGCTGACCCAAGCACCAAGGTCATGGGAAATCAGCGAATGCTTGCCCACACCAATCTTGTCTAGCATGCCGCGAAGCAATCGAGCGATGTTGGCCGTATCACAACCCGCCGGGCGATCCGAATCCCCTTGGCCTGGCAAGTCAGGTGCGATTACCCGGAAGTGCTTGCCCAAGATCGGCAGTACTTTTCGCCATGCATACCAGCTTTGCGGAAAACCACAGACCAGTACCATCACTTCACCGTCTTCGCGACCACCACTTACGTAGTGCATCCGCGTGCCATCAACGGTCACAAAACCACGCTGAAATCCTTCTACACCGCTATCCGGCCATTCACGCTTGCTAAACATCGTGTTCACCTATGCTGAAATGCTTGTAGATATCTGATCTATCAGAAAGGGTCTCGGGCAGCGGCCAGCCAGCCACCATCCATTACGTACTCACTACCGTGAACGAAGTCTGCCTCATCACCGCCGAGGAACGCAGCAAGCTTGGCGATTTCACTCGGCTGGCACCAACGTCGCGCAGGGAACTTCTCGAGGGCAGCCAGCATGTCAGGTGAATGAGCAGTCACAGGATCGGCCATAGCGAGTGGGGTAGCAGTTGCCCCTGGGCAGATTGTGTTCACGCGAATACCGCTTGCGCCATACTCGAAAGTCAGCTGCCGTGTAAGGCCAATCACTCCATGTTTGGAAGCCGTATAAGCAGTACCACCACCTGCGGCACTGAAGCCGGATGTAGAGGAGGTGTTGATGATCGCGCCTTTTTTCTGCTTGAGCATTTGAGGGATGACAGCACGGGCCATCAGGAAAGGCCCAGTGAGGTTGACCGCAATGACTCGGTTCCACTCCTCAATGGAAACTTCGTGTGCAGTGGAATGCCCATCAAGAATACCGGCATTATTGCAGAGCAGGTCAATTCGCTCCCACTTGGCGATGACTGCTTCCACGGCTTCATTAACACTGGCAGGATCGCTTACATCGACTCGATACGCGAAGCCTGCCTCCGTGTTTGCAATTGTGGAAATCGATTCTTCGGCGGCTTTCAGATTGATATCCAGCGCAACAACTAAGGCTTGGCGTGCGGCAAACTCTTGAACCATTGCCCGCCCCATGCCAGAGCCAGCACCGGTAATAATGACTACGCGACCATTGTAATTATTCATATAGCACTCTTCGTCAGATATTTAATTGCGCATTGATATCTAGCGCCGCCAGACACCTTCGATCATCGGCGAAGGATCTGAACGCGTCCAATCGCCATTTACGATTCTTTTAGATCAGCTTTGGTTATCAGAAATTCCGTAACTGCCTCAAGCCACACTCAAGCCACAGCCTTAACCATGTCCTCAATCGTTTTCTTTGCATCACCAAATACCATCATGGTTTTTTCCATGTAGAACAGCTCATTGTCCAGGCCGGCATAGCCACTGGCCATGGAGCGCTTGTTAACGATGATGGTCTTCGCTTTGTACGCTTCAAGGATTGGCATGCCGGCGATCGGCGATTTCGGATCGTTCTTGGCCGCCGGGTTGACCACATCATTGGCACCCAACACCAGCACCACGTCAGCCTGTCCAAATTCGGAGTTGATGTCCTCCATTTCGAACACCTGGTCGTACGGCACCTCCGCTTCAGCCAAGAGCACGTTCATATGCCCTGGCATGCGACCAGCCACTGGATGGATCGCATACTTCACGGTAACGCCGTTGTGAATCAGCTTTTCAGTCAGCTCCTTCAGCGCGTGCTGGGCACGAGCCACGGCCAGACCGTAACCAGGAACAATAATCACGGTGTCGGCGTTGGTTAGCAGGAAGGTGGCGTCATCGGCAGAACCAGACTTCACTGGTCGCTGCTCCTTAGATCCCTGATCTCCCCTGATATCAGCGTCACCACCGAAGCCGCCCAAGATCACGCTGAAAAATGAGCGGTTCATCGCCTTGCACATAATGTACGAGAGGATTGCACCACTGGAGCCAACCAAGGAGCCGGCGATGATCAGCATTGAGTTGTTCAGCGAAAAACCGATGCCCGCTGCTGCCCAGCCTGAATAGCTGTTCAACATGGAAACCACCACTGGCATGTCTGCGCCGCCAATGGGGATGATCAAGAGAACGCCGAGGACGAAGGCGAGCAGCAGCATCAGAATGAAAGCGTCAAACAAGCCTGTGGTGCTGTAAATGATGCCTAGGCCAATTGTCGTGAACAGAACCAGAAGGTTGGTTTTGAATTGGCCCCGAAAGATAAATGGCGCTCCTTGGAAGAGACGGAATTTGTATTTGCCAGAAAGCTTGCCGAAAGCGATCACAGAGCCTGAGAAGGTGATGGCACCGATCGCCGCGCCTAGGAAGAGCTCAAGACGGTTCCCACCCGGAATGGGGTCGTTGATCGAGGCAACGATACCGAGTGACTGGGGCTCAATAACACCTGTGATGGCGATGAACACCGCTGCCAAGCCGATCATGCTGTGCATGAAGGCGACCAGCTCTGGCATCTTGGTCATCTCCACGCGCTTGGCCATGATCGAACCGGCTGTGCCGCCGACCAACAGCCCGAAGATGACATAGCCCATCCCAGCGCTAGCGATTCCTGAACCCAGCTTATAGATGAGCCCTACGGTCGTCAGGATGGCGATGCCCATGCCAATCATGCCGAACAGGTTGCCCCGTCGCGAGGTTGTCGGGTGAGACAGACCCTTGAGCGCCTGGATGAAGCAGACCGAAGCGACAAGGTAGAGCAGCGTTATCAAGTTCATACTCATGTTACTTCTGCCCTTCGCTTTTGGTTTTCTTCTTGAACATTTCCAGCATGCGCCGGGTAACCAGGAAGCCGCCGAATACGTTCACTGCAGCTAAGGCCACGGCCAAGGTGCCCATGATTTTTCCAGCAGGTGTCACAGTGAGTGCGGCAGCCAGCATGGCGCCAATGATCACGATCGCCGAAATGGCGTTAGTGACGGCCATCAGCGGCGTATGCAGAGCTGGAGTGACATTCCAAACCACGTGGTATCCCACGTAGATAGCCAGCACGAAGATGATGAGGTTGTAGATGCCATGGGAAATCACCAGGTCTTCCATTGTCGTGCTCCTCAGCTGTTCTTGCGCACGACCTGGCCATCGCGGCACATCAGGCACGCGGCGACAATGTCGTCTTCCAGGTTGATGTCTAGCGCACCGTCCTTGTCGAACAGCAGCTTCATGAAGTCCAGCAGGTTGCGGGAGTAGAGCGCGGACGCGTCGGCGCCTACCTGCGCCGGCAGGTTGGTCGGGCCGACGATAGTCACACCATTCTCAACAACTACTTGATCGGCAACGGTCAGGGGACAGTTGCCCCCCTGGGCAGCGGCTAGGTCAATGACAACGGATCCGGGTTTCATCTGCGCCACAGTGCCAATATTCAGGAGAGTTGGCGCTTTGCGTCCCGGGATCAGGGCGGTGGTGATGACAATGTCAGCTTGCTTTGCGCGGTCATGCACCGCTTGAGCTTGTCGCAGCATCCAGCTTTCCGGCATTGGGCGAGCATAGCCGCCCACCCCTTCGGCGCACGCTCGCTCCTCCTCCGTCTCGTATGGCACGTCGATGAACTTAGCGCCCAGAGACTCGATTTGCTCCTTCACGGCGGGGCGCACATCGGACGCTTCAATCACTGCGCCCATGCGCTTAGCTGTAGCAATGGCCTGAAGGCCGGCAACACCCGCTCCCAAGATAAGCACGCGTGCCGCTTTAACGGTACCCGCAGCGGTCATGAGCATCGGCATGAACCGTGGGTAGTACTGAGCCGCAAGCAGCACGGCCTTGTAGCCCGCGATGTTGGCCTGCGACGACAATACATCCAGACTTTGCGCACGAGAGGTACGTGGCGCAGCCTCCAGTGCGAACGCGGTGATCCCGCGACCGGCCATCTTGACGATCAGCTCGCTGTTGAACGGGTTGAGCATGCCAATTAGCACGCTGCCCGAGTTGATGAGCTCGAGCTCTTGGTCATTAGGGGCAACTACTTTCAGCACAATTTCCGCACCAAAAGCATCGCTCGCCTCACCGACCGTGGCGCCCACGGCCTCAAACGCGCTGTCGGTAATGCAAGAGAGCAGCCCGCAGCCTCTTTGGACGACAACTTGATGCCCAGAAGCGACCAGTCGCTTTACTGTGTCTGGGATGACCGCAACGCGCGTTTCGCCGCAAGCGGTCTCCGACGGTACTCCGATATACAAGGAACTTCTCCGTTTATTATTCTTGAATCGAGGATCCTTCATGGAATGAAGAATGCTGGTCAGGCAACCGCCCGTTTAATCGTCCTAAGAGTTGCTTCTGATGGACGAGCTCTGGCTTTCTTAGACATCAACGACTGCGGCAAACCGGAGGCAGCAGCGCGCTCGATGGCAAAAAGAATTTCCAGGTCTGCGAGCCCCTCCTCACCACAAGGCTGCGGTGCTATACCTTGCTCAATACAATCCGAGAAGTATGAAATTTGCCCTGCAAAGTGATCGTAGTGCGGGAAGTGAATGTATTCGTTCTCATCCCGGCTTTTCAGTGCCATGGCCATGGAATGCTCAAACCGGAAGCCAGGATCCATGTTCAAAACGCCCTCAGTGCCCACGATCTGGTAGGTGTCGACAGGGTAAGCTCCGAAGCTGCAATAGAACTGCGCTAATCGATCACCAGGGAATCTGAGGGTCACTGCTATCGAGTCATCCACGTTGGGGAATCGGGGATCGCCGGCGCGACGGGTGCTCATTGCAGAGACTGCGATAGGATCAGATTCAAAGACGTGGCGAGCGGCATTAATGCAGTAGATGCCAATGTCTTGCAGTGGGCCGCCCCAATGCTCCACATCCAATCGGTGGTTACCAATATCGCTTTGGAAACTAAACGTCGCGGACATGAACACTGGCTGACCGATTCGACCCTCTCGAACAGCTTGCAACGCCGCGATGGTGCCTACGTCATGGTGCAACCTGTAACTGGTCATGAGTGACACCCCTGCAGCTTGAGCTGTGGCGATCATCGCGTCAGCATCAGGCAGGGAAGTGGCAATTGGCTTTTCTACGAGCACATGCTTGCCCGCCTTCGCTGCCTGGATGGCGTAGGTAGCATGCAATGGATTGGGTACGGCCACGTAAACAGCGTCAATCAGATCACTCGCTAGCAGCTCATCAAAATCCTCATACGAGCAAACATGTTCAATGCCATGTTTATTCGCCAGCTGACGAGCACGCTCCGGGTTTCCTGAGACAAGTGCTGTAACCACTGCGTTCTCTAACAGAGAGACAGCAGGGATGAATGCGGTCTGGGATATCCAGCCAGTTCCCACTACGGCATATCGAATCACGTTTAGATCCTCGAAGAGCTGCGCCACACGGAGCGATCTACTGTTTAGTAGGGGCGCAACTCAGATAATCATGTTTATCGGTACAGCGAAGGACGAGATGGTAGGTCAAGTATGATTGTTTGATCAGTGCCTATCCATTTAACCAACTGCTCGGCAATCAGAGTAGTGATGTAGCCATCCCATGCTGTTGCCCCATGGTTCGGGACACCAGAAACAATGCTTTGAATCCAGCGGCGAGTTTGGGCCTGGTAGGCCGCGGTGAAGCGTGGTATCCAGTTCCGAGGAACATGCGATGAACGATGACCCGATGTGCTTATGACAGGCGCTGAAAACTGAGGCAAGGCGACAGTCCCCTCTGCACCTACTAACTCAGCATGAACCTGGTAGCCAAATTTACAGTTCATGAAGAGTTCAGTAGACGAAATCGCACCGTTCGCAAGCCGCGTCACGATCATCATCGGATCGCCTTTATCGGCAACAGTGATCCTGACGGCTTCAAGCTCGGTATCCATCAGCCAACGCATGACATCAATCTCATGAACAAAAGCGTTTGTGATGAGCATGTCACCCGTCATCCAATCCGGGGCAACTGGATTACGATGGAAGTTGTGAAGGATCTCGGGATTACCGACGGCATTCGCTTCGAAAAGCCTTTTGAGCTCTTCATAACCTGGGTCGAATCTGCGCATGTATCCGACTTGAACGAAGGAGCGCTCTTTGGAGCATTCTGCCTCGACGACCAAGCGCGCTTGTTCAGCGCTCATGGCCAATGGTTTTTCACACAGTACTGGTTTCTCTGCAGCTATGCAGGCTTGCACCAGATCAGCATGAGTAGAATCCGGTGATGCAATCAGAACTGCATCAATTTCCTTAGAGGCAATCAGATCTAACGGATCTGAAAAAACCTGTACCTTGCCAGCTACAGATCGGGCTTTTTCTGAATCGAAATCGCAGACCCCTGCCAAGTGAGCGTTTGGGGTGTGCATGGACAGAATATGACCGTGCTCCCTACCCATGACACCAGCACCAATCAGTCCAACCGCGATACTCATTAAGAGTCTGGCGGTCTCAGTGACCAAGTGCAACACCCGAGGTAAGGTGCTGCATGACTACTCACTACACCCACTTGACCATCGAAGAGCGCGTAACGCTAATGATCATGCGTATGCAAGGCGCCTCGCTGCGAGCCATCGCCCAAGTTCTTGGGCGCCAACCCAGCACGCTGAGTCGAGAGGTGCGGCGCCAGTCGCAGCCTGGGCACTATGACGCCAGCACTGCCGGTGCTCGAGCCCGTGCCCTCAGACACGTCCCGAGGCGCAGCAAGCTTCTTGCCCCTGGTTCTGAACTGTTCCAGGTCGTACACAGCATGTTGGCCAAGGGCTGGTCTCCTCAGCAAATTGCCGCCAGACTCAAGGACTACTGGCCTGATAATCCTGAGCGGCATGTGAGTCACGAAACGATCTACCTGACAATCTATGCATACCCACGCGGCGAGCTTAAGCGTCAACTCATTGGTTACCTGCGCCAGGGCGGCAGCAAGCGGCGTACTCGCAGCACTGCGCCAGCTCGGCGCGAGCGCTATCCAGCTGAACAGAATATTCGCTACCGGCCTGAAGAGGTCGAAGGTCGACAAGTGCCAGGTCATTGGGAAAGCGACCTGATCATGGGCGCGAACAATCGCTCGGCAGTAGCGACGATGGTCGAGCGCACGAGCCGTTTCGTGATCCTGGCCAAGTTGGATGCGCCCACCGCAGACGCCGCGCTAGAGGGGATGACGCGAGAACTTTCGCGTATGGCACCGGCGCTGCTGAAAACCATGACCCATGACCAAGGCAGCGAGATGGCCAAGCATCAAGAGCTGACAGCTCGTACGGGAATGAAGATCTACTTCGCTGACCCGCACAGCCCTTGGCAAAGAGGCAGCAACGAGAACACGAACGGCCTGCTCCGGCAGTACTTACCCAAGGGCACCGATTTGTCGCTGGTTAGCCAGGAGCGGCTGGACGAGATTGCCGACTTGCTCAACACCCGACCTCGTCAGACATTGGGCTGGAAATTCCCTGTTGAAGTGTTGACGGATCATCTGCAACTGCTGGCAACCAATCGGCTCAACACTATCAACTGAGTGTTGCACTTGGAACCTGAGGCCGCCTCTCCTGCAGTCTCAAACGTTACGGTGGGACAGGCGGGCGTGACCGAGATCACGCCTACCCTAGGCTAGTGTTCAGCTATCAAGCAGGCTGCTCGATATGCTCCCAATCGCCACTCACGCCCGAAGTCAGGATGGCGTCGGCAATTCGCTCGATCTGCAGGCCGTCATCGAAGTTCGGAGAAGCTTTGCCGTTCTCAGCGATGGCTTTCAGGAAGTTGTACCACTCGATCGATTTGATATCGATGTAGCCTTGGCCCATACCGGCAACTGGCCACAGCTTGTCGCCGAACGGCTGGTGAGGGCCCGAGTAAATGGTACGGAAACCGAAAGCATCCTTAGGATCATCTGCGAAAGCAACGCGCAGTTCGTTGAGGCGCTGGTAGTCGAAGGCGATAGAACCCTTGGTACCGTAGATTTCAAAACCGAGTTGGTTGTGGTGGCCCCACGCATTTCGAGTCACCTCAATGGTGCCATACACACCGTTAGCAAACTTGATCATAGTGAGTGCGGCGTCATCTACGTCAACCTTGCCACGCTCGCTCGAAGCTTGACCAGCGGGGCCAAAGAATCGGCCAGCTGGCAGCGGACGTTCTTGCACGAAGGTCTTGACGATCGAGTTCACCGAGGCGAACTCACCTACCAGCAGGCGAGCAGCGTCGATAACGTGAGTACCGATGTCGCCCAGAGTGCCGGAACCTGCTTTCGCTTTGTTGAAGCGCCAGGACAGCGGCAGCTCAGGGTCAGCGCCCCAGTCTTGCAGGTAGTAACCACGGAAGTTCAGAATGTCACCGATGCGGCCTTCGTCAATCAGGCGCTTGGCCATTTGAACCGCTGGAGTGTGCCGATAGTTATAAGAAACCATGGTCACCACACCGGTTTCCCGGGCGGCTTCCTGCATACGCTGAGCTTCTTCAACAGTCATCGACATCGGCTTCTCACACATAACGTGCTTACCAGCCAATGCCGCTGCAATTGCGATCTCTGCGTGAGTGTCGTTTGGGGTGCAGATATCGATGATGTCGATATCTGGGCGGTTCACAACGTCACGCCAGTCAGTAGCGTACTCGGTAAACCCATACTGCTTAGCTGCGTTTTGCGCCAATTCTTCATCGATATCGACAACTACCTTACGCTCGATTTCGACTGGGGCACCAAACAGGATTGGAACAACTGCAGTGGCGATCGAATGGGCCTTACCCATGAAGCCAGTGCCGATCAGTGCGACATTGTATTTTTTCACGATCCTTACTCCTCTAGGGCTGACTGCGTGTCTCACCCTGCTTCTGTTAAACCTACCCCAACGATCCTTTTCAGATGCTGGACACCACGTTAATAACGTGCCGCCTAAAACGGCACTACTCTACCCGACCGGCCGGAATAAATATTAGCCAATTGTCGCTAATTCTTCACCGAGCGTAACAGCAGATCCGGCGCCTACCAGGATATTGATTTTCCCACTGAACTTGGCAAGCACTTGAGTTTCCATTTTCATCGCTTCGACGAGAGCAATGATTTCGCCCTCATTAACAACTGCCCCATCCTCAACAAGCCACTGCTGCAGAGTACCTGGAATAGGAGAGCTTACCGAATTAGCATTTTCGGAGTTCGTCACCACGGGAGATTCAGTACTTGCTTTATTGAATGAGAACAGTGCTGAGGGAACCCCGAGACGGTGGATCTTTCCATCAATCTCAATTACGCACCGAACCAACTGTTCTTCGGAGTAATCTACACGGTCTGCCGGAGGCAAACCTTGGAACTCCGTCTCAATCCAGTTGGTGTAGACACCGAACGAATCAGTACCATTGAATTTCGGTTCCTCCATGACAGCCCGATGGAAAGGAAGAACAGAAGCCACACCTTCGATCTGGAATTCTGCCAATGCCCGACGAGCTCGGTTCACCGCTTGCTCACGCGTCTCACCGAACACGATGAGTTTAGCCATCATGGAATCGTAGAGCCCTGGAATGGAGGATCCACTCTCGACGCCCGTGTCGAGACGAACGCCGGGCCCCGATGGGGCGCGAAACTTCTCAATACGACCTGGTGTGGGCAAGAAGCCACGCCCAGGATCCTCAGCGTTGATCCGAAACTCGAACGCATGCCCGCGAGAAACCGGAGTTTCCAATACGGACAGTGGAAGGCCATCAGCAATACGCAATTGCTCAACCACGATGTCGATGCCGGTGGTGACCTCTGTAACAGGGTGCTCAACCTGCAGTCGGGTGTTCACTTCCAGGAAAGAAATCGTCCCGTTACGGGAGAGCAGAAACTCAACAGTACCTGCACCGACGTAGCCGGCTCGGCTGCAGATGTCCCGGGCAGCATTATGAATTGCTTCACGCTGCTCTTCAGAGATGAATGGCGCCGGCGCCTCCTCCACCAGTTTCTGATTGCGGCGTTGCAGCGAACAGTCGCGAGTGCCAAGCACCACGGTATTGCCGTGGGTATCAGCAATCACCTGCGCTTCGATGTGACGGGGTTGTTCCAGGAATTGCTCGGCGTAGCACTCACCACGTCCGAACGCCTCAGTTGCTTCACGCACTGCCGAATCGAAGAGCTGCCCCACCTCCTCCAGCTTATGCGCAACCTTCATACCGCGACCGCCGCCACCGAACGCCGCCTTGATAGCAAGCGGCAAACCAGCTTCCTTGGCAAATGCGACCGCTTCACGGGCATTCGCAAGCGGGCCTGGAGTACCTTTTACCAAAGGTGCTCCAACTGCTTGCGCGATATGTCGAGCTTCGACCTTATCACCCAACGCCCGGATTACCTGTGGAGAAGGCCCCACCCAAGCCAAGCCGGCATCAAGAACCGCCTGCGCGAACTCGGCCCGCTCCGACAGGAAACCATAGCCAGGGTGTACAGCATCAGCCCCAGCACGTTTGGCGATCTCAACAATTTTCTGGATATTGAGATAGGTGTCGACTGGTCGACCTGGGCCGAGACCGTAGGCTTCGTCAGCCAGCTCCACATGAAGGGATGATGCGTCGACGTCCGAATAGATGGCAACGGAAGTCACACCATAATCCTTCGCAGCTCGGATAATCCGGATTGCGATTTCGCCTCGGTTAGCGATGAGTAACTTCTTCATCGATCGATTTCCTTTACTTGCGGATCAAAGCCAGCGATAGCGTTAAAGCGGATGCGTGCACCAATCGGGATCTGCGCCGCCAATGAGAGGTGATGCTCGGCTACTACGGCAATGACCGGGTAGCCGCCAGTAAGTGGGTGATCTGCGAGGAACAGCACAGGCTGACCATTGCGGGGTACTTGAATCGACCCCCGAGAAGTACCTTCCGAGGGAAGCTCGTCAGCACACTCGCGAGATAGCGCACTCGTGCCATTGAGCCGAACACCCACGCGGTTCGACTCTGGTGTTACTGCCCAGGATTGCTCAGTGAACGTGCGAATCGCTTCAGGGGTAAACCAATCAGTGCGCGGCCCCATCACCACGTCGAGCACCACAATGTCGCTACTTGCAGGCAACTTGGGGGCCTGCGATGCGTACGCAGAAACGGAGCCACGCACATCATTCGATGGCTGCAGGCTCACGCCAGAAGTGATCGAGCCTGGCCCGACTTTCGCGAGTGTATCGGTCGACGCTGACCCCAATACTTTCGGGGCAGCAAAGCCACCTCGCAGAGCAACATAGCTTCGAACACCTTGCGTTGGCACACTCAGGGCCAAGGTGTCACCGGCATCCAATGCAATCGGAGCATGAGGGGGAAGTGTTCTGGTACGCCCATCTGCGGTAGTGAGAGTGAGACCGGCTGGAGCTCCACTTATGGCCACAGTCAGAGGAATCTCAGCTTCGAAAACGGCACCACCGTAGGTCACCTCGAGCGCCACTGCTGCTTCGTGGTTGCCGACCAAAGAGTTGGCGTGACGCAGCGCCTGCAGATCAGCTGCGCCCGATTGAGAGACACCCTGGTGAGCGTTCCCAGCCCGGCCTAGATCTTGGAACAACAATGGCCTATCAGTGCTAACGACCTTTAAGCCTTTAGCGATCTGAGTCGAGCTTGAAGCCGACTCGGCCTTGGCAGACGGAGCTGGTAGTTGGTCGGTGACGGCCTCGACGAAGCGAACCCGGTCGCCGGGCTTCAATAGCGCCGCCTGCTCACGGTCTACATCCCACATCGGTATTGTCGTGGCGCCCAG
The DNA here is from genome assembly GCF_047456105.1 of Pseudomonas sp. BNK-15. NCBI lineage: Bacteria > Pseudomonadati > Pseudomonadota > Gammaproteobacteria > Pseudomonadales > Pseudomonadaceae > Pseudomonas > Pseudomonas sp. BNK-15. Next base: position 4,412,234 of record NZ_CP179898.1, on the reverse strand, counting down.
CAGCTGCCAGCCACCTGGTGTATCAGAAGGATAAATGCCGCAAAAACGGCCAGCGAGGGCTACAGAGCCCGCAGGGATCCGCACGCGTGGGCTATCTCGACGAGGGACATCCAATTCAGGATCGTCACATGTCATGTAAGCGAATCCAGGGGCGAATCCCGTGAATGCAACGGTGAAAGTTGCTGCACGGTGGCGGCGAATCAGCTCAGGTACCGACCACCCCAGATAACCGGCAACAAACGCGAGATCTTCACCGTCATAAGCCATCGGGATCTCAACAAGATCGCCCGAACGGCTGCAACCAACCTGGGGCCGCAGCGAGGAAATTTGCGCATAAAGTTTTTGCGCTGAGGTAGCAAGCGGGTCAAACGACACATGGAGTGTCACAGCGCCTGGAATGACCTCGGCCACACCCTCGATGCAGGCTGCCTTCAGCGCGTCACCGAGAGCGATGGTCGATTCAAGATCATCAAGCTCAACGATGAAGCGATTGGAGCCCGCCGGAAGAAACTGCAGTGTCTTAGACATGCGATCAACCCTCGCTCACGACAGCAAAACTGCATAGATGAACATTGTTCATTTCGAAAGCATCGCGAAGGGCTTTGGCAGTCTGAACCGCTGCGGAATTGTCGCCATGGACACAGATCGAATCCGCTTGTAATGGCACGATACTGCCGTCGACGGCCTCAACGACACCCTCTCGAACCAATCTCAGCATCCGCTGGGTAATCAGTTCAGGATCATGGATGACGGCACCTGCTATGCGTCGGTTAACGAGCGATCCATCGCTGTTATAGGCTCGGTCGGCAAAAGCCTCACATACAACCTTCAAGCCCGCTTGGCGCGCTTGTTCGACGATAGGGGCTCCTGCCAGGACAAGCAAAGCAAGCGAGGGGTTCACCGCCTTGATTGCAGCAATCACATCTGCGCCTTGCCTGCGATCCTTAGCGATGGTGTTGTACAGCGCACCGTGAGGTTTGACATAGCTGATAGTGGTTCCTGCGGCCTTGGCTAAGCCTTCCAAAGCGCCGATCTGATAGATCACATCACCTATCAACTCTGAACTGGAAGGCTCCATCACCCGCCGACCGAAACCAACCAGGTCTCGGTAACCAACGTGAGCTCCAATAACGACATCACGCGCAACGGCTTCTTTCAGCACCGAAAGGATGCCAGCGGGGTCACCCGCGTGAAATCCACACGCGATGTTCGCACTGGTGACGATGTCCAACATGGACGCATCGTCTCCCATTGCCCAGGGGCCAAAGCTTTCGCCGAGGTCGCTATTGAGGTCAATCTTTACCATATCCCTGCTCACCTACTGAAGATCACGTTGGCTGATCAAGCAATTACAGCAGCTGATATTTGCTCAGCGAAGACGACTTGACCAAGTGACCGTACTTTTCACCGAACGCTTTCATATTGTCAGTACTGGAATGCAGATCCAGCGACTTTTGATCGTCCCAGATCTCGTAGAACAGAAACTCGCCTGGATTTTCTTCCGAAACGTGGAGGTCATACTTCACGAACCCTGGCTCGGTTTTAGCGTAAGCGACCAGCTCCAGCAGTGCCTTTTGAAGCTCGGCCTCTTTGCCTGGCTGAGCGTGGGTCACAGCAACAACATACAGTTTGTCCATCATCTTTACTCCTAGCTTGTTAAGTTTTAAGCGATCTCGACTTTGACAGCAGTCTTAATCGAATTAGCGATGAAACAACCTTTATGAGCCCGGTGATGTAAACGTTCTAAAGCCGACCGATCAGGCTGCTTCTCCGAGCTGAACTCTACATGTGGACTCAGCGTGATGTCAGAGACCCAAAAACCGCCTTCCTCACGTTTAGCAACAATCCCTTTAGCATTATCAATATACTTCGAAACAACGTACCCCTGCCCTTCGCAGATAGCCAGGAAGTACAGCATATGACAACTCGCGAGCGCACTTACCAACAGTTGCTCAGGATCCGCCTTCTCAGGAGACCCTAAGTAATCTGCCGCCGCAGACGCGACCACTTTTACTTGGTTACTAAATTCAACTTCCAGGTCACGACTGTAGGTGCCGGCCTTATCTTTGTGCTCAACTGCCGCCCAGACAATTTTTGCAAAATGCTCGGACATTACAAATACCTCGTTAGTTGACACTAGGCAACAGAAAGATCAGGCGAATCGGCAGCAAGGTCAGTCACTAACATGTAACCTGGCTCATGCGTTATAGCAATATCAACGCCTGCTTGCTTGATAGCCATCTGCGGAGTGACACCGCAAGCCCAGAAGCCCAGGATATCGCCTTCACGATAAACGGGAGCATCACCGAAGTCTGGGCGGTCAATGTCCTTGATCCCGATGAGCGATGGGTCACCAATGTGAACCGGAGCGCCATGAGCGAGCGGGAAACGCTCAGACAGGACAATCGCCTTGATCGTGTCTTTCGGGCGGAAAGCTCGCATGGACACCACCATCGACCCTTTAAACGGGCCATACCCTTCGGTCGGGAGGCTGGTGATGTACATGGGCACATTTCGGTTCGCGCTAATGTGCTGGATCTCGATGCCCGCATTCAGAATCGCATTCTCGAAAGAGAACGAGCAGCCCAAAGCGAACGTTACAAAATCGTCTCGCCACAGGTCGACCAGCGAATCAACGGTTTCGGTATGAACGCCGTTCCGATAGACGCGATAGCGCGCCACGTCCGTACGGATATCTATCTCACCAGCCAGCGGAAGGGTCGGGTCACCTGGTTTCCCCATAGCAACCAGCGGGCAGCTCTTAGGGTTCAGATCGCAGAAGACCTTGAAATCATCCGCAAACCGCTTTGGCAGAATCATCAAATTGGCTTGCATAAATCCATCAGCGAAACCGCTCGTTGGAACCCGCAGGTCACCAGCACGGATCATCTGCCTTACTTCAGCGGCAGACTTCGCTTGCATTATTTTAATTGGTTCCATTCTGGCACCTAAGTGAACGACTCAAACCGCTTACTGGGCTTGCAGGACATCGACCATTGCTTTCGCGATCTCAACGTCAGCTGCTTCCGGCCCACCGGATACGCCGACACCACCCACAACTACACCGTTGATGGTCACTGGCAGACCGCCACCGAACACTACAAATGGACGTGCACAGGAGCGCTCAAGCCCATAAAGCTCCTGCCCTGGCTGCGTAATCGCCATCCAGGTATCTGTCGGATTGCGCAGCGCTGCGGCGGTGTAAGCCTTGTTAGTCGCCACCTCAATCGTACCGAAAGCAGCATCATCGACCCGGATGAAGCCAACAAGATGACCGCCTACATCAACGATCGACAGGCAAGAGCGCTGATCGAGTTCTTTGGCCCGTTTGATACCAGCCTGCAGAGCGGCCATGGCAAGTTCGTGTTTGATCAACATGGTGAACTCTCCTATTGACCTAGTTGTAGGCACCGCCACAAACATTAATTGCCTGGGCTGTAATGTAAGAGGACTCGTCCGAAGCCAAGAATACGAATAGCGGTGCAACCTCATCAGCGGTCGCCTGACGACCAAGCGGAATCAGCGACTTAACCCGCGCTTCTTGCTTCTCTTTGCCGCCGATGAAGTCGATTACCGGCGCATTGAACGGAGTGTCGATCCAACCAGGACAAATAGCATTGACACGCACACCGTCTTTCGCCAACTCGATCGCCATGGTCGTTGCCATACCAATCACTGCGGCCTTAGAGGACGAGTAGCATGTGAGGCCAGGTGCGCCGCGCTTACCAGCCAGCGAAGACATCATGACAACGGACGATTTCTTAGCCTTCCGCAAATGAGTCAAGGACTCCTGCACGAAGATAAAGCTAGAGCGCACATTGATGTCGTAGACTTTGTCCCAGGCTTCAGTGGAAAAATCAGAAACATTGCCGGAGAGCTGAATACCTGCATTCAAGCACAGGGTATTAATACCTCCCAACCAATCTGCCGCCTTACCCACCACCGACCGGACATCAGTCTCGCTACTAAGGTCAGCACGGAAAAACTTTACAATGCCCGGAAAACGCTGCTCAACTTTCGAACCACGCTCCGCATCGATATCTACAACTGCTACTTTCGCGCCCTCTTGAACAAAGGACTCCAAAATAGCGAGCCCGATATTGGCTACGCCTCCCGTAAGAAGGACGAGCTTACCCGCCAAACGATCGGTCATATTAACCTCGCTCAAATATTTTATTTGAAGTACGCCATCGCTTTATTTGCAATGGCGTTATGCATCACTTCGCTCGGGAAATGTTTTCCAGAACGAGCGAGTTAACTTGCGAAGCAGCTTCCATCTGCGGCATGTGACCTGCGCCACTGATGATGCTCAGCTTGGCCTGAGACGGAATCTGTGTATCAACCGGCAGCGGTACGATCTGATCCTTATCGCCCCAGATAAGCGCAACAGGGCCATTGAAGTCGGCGATCGTCCCAGCGATCCAATGACACTGCTGACCTTCGGCATCAACGATAGTGTCGCGGATCGCCGACAGGGCCTCAGGAACCCCTTCAAGGCGCTTGAAGCGCAAAGTACCTTCGATCATGTCGTTGCTGATTTTCGACGGATCGGCCAGCAGACGTTCCAAGACATCTTTCAACGGCCTGCGACGTTCAGCCGAGATGAAGTCATCCAGGAACGATTTGTTGATCTGCTTGCTCAGACCTACCGGAGCAATGAGTGCCAGAGAAGCGACCCGACCGGGTTGCCGAATAGCAAGAGCTGAAGCGACAGCGCCGCCGAACGAGTGAGCAACGATATGCATCTTGCCAGGCGCAGCTGATTCGAGCGCACGCTCTACCGCATTGACCAGATCGTCGAAGACTTTGTCGCCCTGAATCGGGGTGGACGCACCGTGACCTGGAAGATCCACTGCAACCACACGGTGCCCTTGAGCGAACGCATCCTGGTTGAACAGCCAAGTGGAAAGATCACCACCGAAACCGTGCACCAGGACAACAGTGTCATCGCCATCGGCGCCCATAGTCAGCACATTCACAACTCGACCGTCACCGACATCCACGGCCTTAACGCTCGGTGCGTTCAAGTCTTCTTCTTCAGCGGCATCATTGGCATCAGCAAACGATGCAATGAATGCTTCGATTTCATCATCGCTCACCGATGCATCAGCGATGACGCCGACCAAAGCGCCAACCGGTGCAGTGACACCTACCTGAACGACGATTCGACGCAGAATGCCGCTGGCAGCTGATTCCACCGCATTGGTGGTTTTGGTCGACTCGACTTCAATGATTTCCTGACCGCGGGTAACCTCGTCGCCTTCGGCTACCAGCCATTCAGCGACAAGACCCTCAGTCATTGTCATGCCCCATTTGGGGATTGTGACTGCTTCAATCGACATACCGCTTACCTCTCAACAATCGACTTGACCGCTTTGATGACCGCATCGGCATTCGGTACATATGCGTCCTCAAGGTTGGGCGCATATGGAACCGGGGTGTGCGGGGCGGTAACCATCTTGATCGGTGCGCGAAGCGAGTCGAAACACTTGTCGGCCAGCATTGCCGAAATATCTGCAGCCATACCACAGCGCGGGTTTGCTTCATCCACGATGACGACACGACCGATTTCGTCGGCGAAGTCCATCAGTGTTTCTTCATCGAGCGGCGAAGTGGTTCGCGGATCGATAATGCACGCAGAAATACCTTCAGACTGAAGCTTGCGCGCAGCCTCTTCTGCGATATGAACCATACGACCGATGGCCACGATCATCACGTCCTTACCGTCGCGCACCACACGGGCTTCACCAAATGGCACGGTGTAAGCGCCATCGGGGACTTCACCCATGGTGTCGTACAGCATTTTGTTCTCCAGGAAGATGACAGGGTCATCATCCCGAATGGCTTGAAGCAGCAGCCCCTTGGCGTCATAAGGGTTCGACGGGATGACCACCTTCAGACCAGGCACATGAGTGAAGATGGGGTAAAACGCTTGGGTATGCTGGGCTGCAGAGCGGGTACCTGCACCATAGGTTGCTCGAATAACCAGAGGAGTTCGAGCATGACCACCAAACATGTAGCGGAATTTGGCGATCTGGTTGACGATCTGGTCGAGGCAAACCCCAGCGAAGTCGACGAACATCAGTTCAGCGATAGGTCGCATACCGGTCAGCGCAGCACCAGCTGCGGCACCAATGAACGCGGTTTCGCTGATCGGGGTATCGCGAACACGCTCTGGGCCAAACTCACCGAGCAAACCGCGAGTGACGCCGAACGCGCCACCCCAAGCGTCCTTGACACCGTTTGCACCAGCGCCACCAGTAAGGTCTTCGCCCATCATGATCACGCGCGGATCACGCTGCATCTCCAGGCGCAAAGCATCGTTCAGCGCCTGACGGAAAGAAATTTTAGCCATGATGCCCTCCTTACAGGTACTTCACGTAGACGTCGGTGGTGAGAGCAGAAACTGGAGGGAATTCAGAAGCGCGAGCGAACGCAACAGATTCGTTCACTGCTACCGTAACCTCTTCGTCAATCGCATCCAGAGCAGCCACGTTTGCAAGGGACTCTACAGTGACTTTGGTGCGGAATTTAATCAGGCAGTCCTGTTCCTGACGCATGATCTTCTTCTCTTCCGGCGTACGATAGGTATCCGGATCACCGCTGTAGTGCCCGTAGTAACGAGGAACACGAATATGCAGGAGGGATGGGCCACCGCCTGAGCGGGCGCGTGCAATCGCCTCGCCAGCAATGGTGTAGACCTTGAAAACGTCAGTGCCATCAATTTCAGTAGAAGGGATGTCATAGCCTTCAGCACGACGAACGAAACTACCCGCTGAAACGAATTCGTTCGCTGTCGCTTCACCGAAGCCATTGTCTTCGATCACGAAGATGATTGGCAGCATCCAGATTTTGGCCAGGTTAAGACTCTCGGCCATTGCGCCTTCGTTCATGGCACCATCGCCCGCAAAGGCTATCGCAACTCGATCTGTATTCTGCAGCTTCGCACTCAATGCAGCACCGCAGGTAATTGGAGCGCCACCGGCAACGATCCCGTTAGCACCCAGCATCCCTTTGCGCAGATCGGCAATGTGCTGGGATCCACCTTTACCACCACAAGTACCAGTGACTCGGCCAAACAGCTCGGCCATCATCGCATTGATATCGCAGCCTTTAGCGATACAGTGACCATGGCCACGATGGGTCGACGAAATATAGTCCTCGTCGGTGAGGTGCATGCATACGCCAACCGCACTTGCCTCCTGGCCGGCATAGAGGTGGGTACTGCCCGGGATGTCACCGGTACCCATCTCGTTAATCACACGCTCTTCAAAACAGCGAATCGTTTGCATGGTGCGATAGGCTTCCAGCAGCCGTTCGCGTGGCAAATGCGGCGAGAACATTCCACTTCTCCTCATTTGAGTATTGCAACTTGTTTTGTCGTTATTGTGCGTCACAGTCCAACGCTCTCTTCGCCGAGGGCACCCTGAAGATCGTCCGACTCCTGGGTGACAGTGATCGCCTCGTAGCCCAATCGTCTCGCGATCCACTGATAACGTCCAATTGCGATTGCGGATTGTCAGAGATAACGTGTTCTTATCGGTAAGGTCTCTTAGGGGCCGCAAAAAAAGCTCTCCCACCTGAGCCATTTCGTCATTTTCTGCGGTAACGTATCAGCCGGCTCGACAGCAGCGAGCCCTCTAGGGCAAGCCCCACACCGCACCACACAATAAGATGAATGAGGCGCAGCATGATCGATCTACGAAGCCTTCAAACCTTCTATGCGGTTGCGCAGCTGGGCGGTTTTCACAAAGCGGCAGACAAGCTTCACACCTCCCAGCCAGCCGTGTCTGCGCGTATTGCGCAGCTTGAAAGACAGCTCAATGGCCGGCTATTCGAGAGAGATAAGCGCGGGTGTTTTCTGACAGCTCAAGGGCGGGAGCTGCTGACTTATGCCGAGCGCATGATCGCGCTTGAAAGCGAAATGGTTGAGGCTGTTGCAGGCCGCAAAGGCCTGAGTGGCACCGTCAGTTTGGGCGCCTCGGACACCATCGTGCACACTTGGCTCTCTGACCTTTTGAAGCAACTAAGCCAGGAATATCCCGAGATCACTCTGGATGTCGTGGTAGACAGCACCGCAAACATGACCACGGGACTCGCAGATTGCACCCTCGACGTGGCCTTGCTGATGGGCCCGGTGAACATCGGTAATGCAGAGAATCTTCCTCTGTGCAGCTACCCGATGAGCTGGATCAAATCGCCCAAGCTAGAACTGGGCAATAAGCCGCTGACGCTCGAAGAGATCGCAGCCCACCCCGTGATCACGTACGCGAGGAACACACGCCCGTACTGGCAGCTCAAAGACATGTTTGATCGCAAAGGGCTTCACAAGGTACGGCTTTTCTCGAACTCCTCGTTGTCCTCGATCGTACGCATGACGATGGATGGGATTGGTATAGCTGCCATTCCCGAGCACGCCGTGTTCGATGAGCTGGCCAGCGGCAAGCTCCACACCGTCTCCTCCACGCATGAAATGCCAGTGATGTCGTTCACTGCAAGCTTCATCGAGCGCGCAGACATGCCGCTAAACCGGATGGTTGCGCAGCTTGCCCAGAAAGTCGCAGCCGAGTATTGGCGGGTATAAAAAAACGGAGCCGAGGCTCCGTTTTTTGTATTGTCAGGCTGCTGGGTTTCGCCCCAGTCGCTCATAGACTTCGGGGCGCATGGCCTTGAAGTATTGAGCCAGCCCCATACCGGCAATCAGCACACCGATCAAGCAGAGCAGCATCCAGGTACGCTCACCAGGCTCACCACCTACCAGCAGGTCGAAGTGGTAGGCAACCAGGGTAACCAAGGCGACGAAGAAAACGCCCGAAATGAACGGAGCCAGGAAGGCTTTTGCAAAGCTGACCTCACCGTGACGCCCTTTGCGTACATACCAAGTCAGAGCAGAGAGGTTCACCACAGCCATCAGGATGATCACACCCGAAGTACCTACGCCGGAGAGCTGGCCGTACAGAAGCTCGGGCTTTGCACCAATGACGATAAACGGCATAAGCACACAGAGCACCATCGTGGACACACTCATCGAAGCAGCGAATGGGGACGAGTGCTTCATATGAATGCGGCTAAGGAATTTCGGCAGCGCGCGGTCAGTACCCAGGTTGAAGAGGTAACGCGAAAGGACGTTGTGAGTAGAGAGGGCCGATGCGAAGGCCGAAGTGAGCACAAGGATCGTAACGATCACTTGGAAGCGACCATCGATGTATTTGCTGAACGCAAGGGAGAACATGGTAGCAGGGGAATCAGTGGCAATCTGCTGCACATTCTCACCGTAAGCGGTGACCAATGCATAAGCACATACGGTGTACATCGCGCCGATGAAGATAATCGACCCATACGTAGCGCGACGGATAGTCTTGTCAGGGTCTCGCACTTCATCACGGTACAGCGCGGTAGCTTCGAAGCCCATGAAGAACGATACGGCGAACAGCATCGCGAAAGGAATATTCACACCTTCCTTGGAAAGCTCACCTGGCGAGAAGGGGGCGGACGCCGCCATACCCGTATCACCACCGATGCTCAACACCCCGAAGGCGAAGCCCAGGCACACCACGATCTCCGACAACATGACCCACAGCAGTACCTTTGCCGAGAGCTCAACGTGAAGGTAACCAAGAATACCCACGATGACCCAGCAAGTCAGAGAGTAGAAATACCAAGGGAAAGCTGAGCCTGTGAGCCCTCGGTGGAAATCAGAACACGCAACACCGAAGTAGGAAGTGATACCTGCAAGAAGAACGAAATAGGAAACTGCAGCTGTCAGCCCTGCTCCAAGACCCGCTGATTTCCCTAAGCCATAAGTAATGAACGAGTAGAAGTCGCCGGATCGACGAACCATGTTATTGAGCGTGATATAACCAATACCAAACAGCAGCATGACCGAGGCGACTACAACGAATAGGAGCGGCGTCGCTACGCCTCCGAACATTAAAGAGACCGGAATGTATCCTGCAACTGTAGTAAGCGGTGCAGAAAAGGCCAGCACCGTCATAGCCAAGCTCAGTGCACCCATATTACCCGACAATTTCTTCTGACTGACTGCGGCGTCTCCGACGCTTTCGGAAGCCTCAATACTCATAGCCATTTATTCCTTTCTCCTCGACTCGTAAGCGCAACTTTAGTAAACGGCAGTAGTCATTACTCAAGTGAAGCGCCACAATTTTTGTTATGATGGATACTCGGCTTAGTGCACACAGATGCTAATGATTCACTCGGAGTCAATCGAGCGTTCCATCCAACATTTCAACATCGTGTTGAGCGTGCTCATCGCGCTGTGGATCATCCTCGCGCCGCCCTTCGATAACGTCAAATTTTCATTAGCTATTGTCTGTGATAATGGCCGGTTATCAGTGAGCGGTGTGCGCCCTATCACAACACTGCAAGAACTTAACACTTAAGCCATTAGTTCAGACTCACCCGTGGTCACCCTCCTGCTCCAGGGCCACCTGTGAAACCAGTTAGGCCACTCCCAAGGTGGCCGAGCCCGCATTGGTCAGATGCCACCTATGGATGACCATGGGAGGTGGAGCAGTCACTGGCAGCATCTCAAGCTCGCCACTGGCCAGATGTTCTTGTACCAGGACGGCAGGCAGAACACCGATACCAATGCCATTTCGAATCAGCGTGATCAGCGCCGATATCGAAGGTGAGCTGGACAGCTGAATGGTCGTGGGGTTGACGCCATATTTGAAGGCCAGCTTCTGCACCGTCCGAGCAGCATCATCGGACGGCGTGGTGTTGCTCAGGGGCGTGAGTATTTGGTGCGAGAAAATGAAAGACTCATCAGCCAGGTTATCGACCAACCCGGGCTTGCCAATCCACTTGGTCGAGAGCGTGAGCAGCTTTTCAGAGACGGCATAAGGGCTCTGAGGTTGCTTGTCGAGCGACAATACCAAGTCAAGCTCCCCCTTATTCAGCTGTTCAACAAGATCCGCAGTCAACCCCACAACCCAGGTCACGCTAACGTTTGGCAGCTCAGTTTTGGTGCGTTTCACCAGCTCAGGAAGCAGCGTGTAGACAGCCGTTTCAATCAGGCCAATCCGTACAACGCCAACAATGCCTCCAAAGGCCATGGACTGCGGTATCCCGGGTCGAGGTGGTGTAGGTGCAGTAACCGCAGCTGACTATCTTGTGATTTCCAACATTTCAAACTGGGGCGCCACCGGAATCGTGGCGGCACTCTCGGCTCTGCATCGCTCACGGCGGGGTAGATGGCATGTTCATGGGGCCAGAACCTGCTCACGACGGCATCGCAATGCGCGAATACGAAGGCATGGTCAGAGCACTGCGAGGGAGCGTGATGCGCGCGATGGGCCATTCGATCAACTGGAAAGGCGACCAAGGCGACTGGAGACAAATCAAGTGAGTTATAAAACCTTCACCGAAGCCCTGCGTGAATTCAACCTGGAGCTGCCTCCAGTCGACCCTCCACGCGGTAGCTACGTACCCGCCATCAAAGCAGGGGGCTTTCTCTTCATTGCCGGACAGGCGCCGCGTCTTAATGGTGAACTGAAATACTCGGGGCGAGTGGGCCGCGATTTGTCCATCGAAGAGGGTCGTGAAGCCGCCAAACTATGCGCGCTCAACATCCTTAGCCATTTAGCGAATGCCACCGGTGATGACCCTTTAAAGGTAGTGACTGCGGTGCGCTTGGCAGGTGTCGTAAACTGCGTAGAAGACTTCACTGCTCACTCACAGGTGCTGGATGCAGCATCTGACCTGATCGCCAAAGTGCTCGGTGTTGCGGGGCAACATGCGCGAATCGCAACAGGCGCATCCTCTCTGCCTTCAGGGATGGCGGTCGAAATCGAGGCAGCATTTCTCCTGAAGCATTAACAGCTGTGGGGCGGTTCTACCCGCCTCAATTTTCACAACCAGTAGTCTGGCTGCTGGTAGATGTGCCTCAAGTAGTCGATGAAGTGACGCACCTTGGCAGGCAGAAAACGCTGCTGAGGATACACCGCCTGAATGTCGTAATCTGGCAGTGCGAACTCGTCCAGCACCGTCACCAATTCTCCACTCGCCAATTCACGATGGATCTCCCAAGTCGAACGCCAACCAATGCCTAGCCCCTGCCTCATCCAGGAGAAGAGCAGCTCACCATCGTTGCAAGCCATACTTCCGCTCACCCTCATGGCCACCTGCTTGCCCTCTCGCTGGAATGTCCACCCCCGTGGCTGGCCCCCCTGCGATGTGAAGGCCAGACAGTTGTGATTGGCGAGTTGCTCCAGACTGGTTGGCTTCCCATGCTTCTCGAAGTATTCCTGCGTACCACAGACCACCCTGCGATTGGAGCAAAGCTTCACCGCCACGTAGTTCGGGTCGGTCACCCAGCCAATGCGAATGCTCAGGTCGTACCCCTCACTCACAAGGTCGACGAGGCTATCGGTCAGGTTGAAGGACAACTTCAAATTCGGAAATTTCTGATGGAACCCAAGCGCATGTGGCGCGACATGTAACCGGCCAAATGCAGCCGGGGCCGAGACCATCAGGTTCCCCGTCACCAGCTTGGCGCTGTTGCTGATGCTCGCTTCCATTTCATCAAATTCACGAACGAGATCCTTGGCGCGCTCCAATAGCTGCTCACCCAGCTCTGTCAGGTGCAAACCGCGGGTAGAACGGTGCATCAGCTTTACACCCAACCGCTTCTCCAACGAGTCCAACCGCCTACCCAACATGGCTGGCGTGACACCCTCACTCAAGGCGGCAGCCGCAAAGCTCCCTTTCTGTGCGATTTGGATGAAACTCTGCAGTTCAGTGAAACGTGCCATTCGATACCTTTTATATCGACAGAAACTCATTTTGGGATCTTCAAGCCACTATCCCGCTCGTCCAGACTGGAGGCCACTACAAAAAGATATCGATTTCCTGGAGGAAAGAGTATGTCCAAAATGAGAGCAATCGATGCCGCCGTCCTGGTGATGCGTCGCGAAGGAGTCGATACGGCTTTCGGTATTCCGGGTGCCGCCATCAACCCACTTTACTCCGCCCTGCAGAAAGTCGGTGGTATCGATCACGTCCTCGCTCGTCACGTCGAAGGCGCCTCGCATATGGCCGAGGGCTACACGCGGGCCAACCCAGGTAACATCGGCGTATGCATTGGCACCTCCGGCCCTGCCGGGACTGACATGGTCACGGGCCTGTACAGTGCCTCCGCTGACTCTATTCCAATTCTTTGCATCACCGGCCAAGCTCCACGTGCCCGCCTGCACAAGGAAGACTTCCAGGCTATCGATATCACCAACATCGTCAAGCCTGTGACCAAGTGGGCCACCACAGTTCTGGAGCCGGGTCAGGTTCCTTACGCATTCCAGAAAGCCTTCTATGAAATGCGTACTGGACGCCCAGGCCCCGTCCTGATCGACCTGCCATTCGATGTGCAAATGGCCGAAATCGAATTCGACATTGACGCGTACGAGCCGCTGCCAGTACACAAGCCAAGCGCGACACGTATCCAGGCTGAAAAGGCACTTGCACTGCTCAACGACGCCGAGCGCCCACTGATCGTCTCCGGTGGCGGCGTTATCAACGCCAATGCGAGCGACCTGCTTGTCGAGTTCGCTGAGCTTACCGGCGTACCGGTTATCCCTACGCTGATGGGCTGGGGCACCATCCCGGACGACCACGCACAAATGGTCGGCATGGTCGGTCTCCAGACATCGCACCGTTATGGTAATGCCACGCTGCTCGAGTCTGACCTCGTATTCGGCATCGGTAACCGCTGGGCAAACCGCCACACCGGTTCGGTGGACGTTTACACCAAGGGCCGCAAGTTCGTTCACGTCGACATCGAACCGACCCAGATTGGCCGCGTTTTCACCCCGGACTTGGGCATCGTTTCCGACGCTGGAAAAGCACTGGAAGCGTTCCTTGAAGTCGCCCGCGAATGGAAAGCCGCTGGTAAATTGAAATGCCGACAAGCGTGGCTTGAGAGCTGTCAGCAACGCAAAGCCACTCTGCAGCGCAAGACCCACTTCGACAACGTACCGGTCAAGCCTCAGCGCGTTTATGAAGAAATGAACCAAGTATTCGGTAAGGACACTTGCTACATCTCTACCATCGGCCTGTCACAGATTGCCGGCGCTCAGTTCTTGCACGTGTACAAACCACGTCACTGGATCAACTGTGGCCAGGCGGGCCCTCTGGGCTGGACGATCCCAGCTGCACTGGGTGTAGTCAAAGCTGACCCAAGCCGTCAGGTCGTTGCGTTGTCCGGCGACTACGATTTCCAGTTCATGATCGAAGAGCTGGCTGTCGGTGCTCAGTTCAACCTGCCGTACGTTCACGTCCTGGTGAACAACTCCTATCTGGGTCTTATTCGTCAGGCCCAGCGCGGTTTCGAGATGGACTATTGCGTCCAGCTGGCCTTCGAAAACATCAACGCCCCAGAGCTCAATGGTTACGGCGTGGATCACGTCGCGGTTGTCGAGGGTCTGGGCTGTAAAGCGATTCGCGTGTTCGAGCCATTTGAGATTGCCCCTGCTCTCAGGGAAGCCCAGCGAATGGCTCAAGAGTACCAGGTACCAGTGGTCGTTGAGGTGATTTTGGAGCGAGTGACCAACATCTCCATGGGGACCGAAATCGACGCAATTAAAGAGTTCGAAGAGCTGGCAGTATTCGCCAGCGATGCGCCGACCTCGATTGTGCCGTTGAGCAATTCTTGAGACTTGTGAGGACAGCCAGATGCCACGTTTAGCAGCCAACCTTTCGATGTTGTTCACCGAACACGACTTCCTCGCGCGCTTCAGTGCTGCCGCCAATGCCGGGTTCACAGGCGTCGAGTACCTGTTCCCGTACGACTTTAGCGCTGCCGACATCAAGCAGCAGCTGGAAGCCAACGGCCTGACCCAGGTGCTGTTCAACCTGCCTGCCGGCGACTGGGCCAAAGGTGAGCGCGGTATCACCTGCCACCCCGACCGTGTCGAAGAATTCCGTGCCGGTGTCGACAAGGCCATCGAATACGCCAAGGTGCTGGGCAACACCCAGGTCAACGCCCTGGCCGGCATTCGCCCACAAGGCCCGGACTGCTCCACCGTGCGCAAGACCTTCGTCGAAAACCTGCGCTACGCCGCCGACAAGCTCAAGGCCGCCGGTATTCGCCTGGTCATGGAAATGATCAACACCCGCGACATCCCGGGCTTCTACCTGAACACCACCCAGCAGGCCCTGGAAATCCAGGCCGAAGTGGGCAGTGACAACCTGTTCCTGCAGTACGACATCTACCACATGCAGATCATGGAAGGTGACCTGGCGCGCACCATGGAAACCAATCTGCAGCTAATCAACCACATCCAGCTCGCGGACAACCCTGGCCGTAACGAGCCAGGCACCGGCGAAATCAACTATCGCGTCCTGTTCGAGCACCTGGATCGGATCGGTTACCAAGGTTGGGTGGGAGCAGAGTACAAGCCTCTGACCACGACAGAAGCGGGTCTTGGCTGGATCAAAACCCACAATGTGATCTAAGCAAGCTAGTGCAGGTGCGATCCCTCAGGGATCGCACAGCTTATTGCGGCAAGACCGCAATCCGTAAGGAGTGAATCATGGCAAAAGTTGGCTTCATTGGCACAGGCATCATGGGTCGCCCCATGGCCTTGAACCTGCAAAAAGCGGGTAACCAAGTCTACGTTTCGACTCACCATAGCTCAGCACCAGATGATCTGGTAAACGCAGGTGCGATCAGCCTGGCTAACCCTAAAGAGGTTGCCCAGGAAGCTGAAGTCATCATTGTGATGGTGCCGGACACCCCTCAAGTAGAGAGCGTTCTGTTTGGGGAAAACGGCGTTGCAGAAGGCATCGGCCCAAACAAGATCGTCATCGATATGAGCTCGATCTCGCCAACTGCCACCAAAGCGTTTGCTGAGAAGATCAATGCCACAGGTGCGAGCTACCTGGATGCGCCTGTGTCTGGTGGTGAAGTAGGCGCTAAAGCGGGCACCCTCAGCATCATGGTGGGCGGCTCTCAAGCTGCATTCGACCGTGCTTACCCGCTGTTCGAAGTGATGGGTAAAAACATCAATCGCGTTGGCGCCAATGGCGACGGTCAAACCGCCAAGGTTGCCAACCAGATCATCGTTGCTCTCAACATCCAGGCTGTCAGTGAAGCACTGTTGTTCGCGTCCAAGAACGGAGCTGACCCGGCCAAGGTTCGCGAGGCGCTCATGGGCGGCTTCGCATCCTCGAAGATTCTTGAGGTTCATGCTGAGCGCATGATTAAAGGAACCTTCGACCCCGGCTTCCGCATCAACCTGCACCAAAAAGACCTGAACCTAGCTCTGCAGGGCGCTAAGGAACTTGGGCTGAACCTTCCAAATACATCGAACGCACAGCAGGTGTTTAGCACTTGTGTCGCCCTGGGTGGCGGTGAATGGGATCATTCTGCGTTGATCAAAGGCTTGGAGCATATGGCGAATTTCTCGATTCGCGATAAGCTCTAAGGGGCAGTTAGGCTGGGTAGTAGTCCGCGCTACTGCCTAGCCTAACGACCTAAAATTTCTCTTCCCCTCTCCTCACTACTTCGACGCCACATCAAGATACCTTACGGCCCATCCTTCAGTGCCATCCCTCAAGTCGCATCGTAGCTCGTACCAATCTCTGCTCTTCATCCTCGATATCTCGAAGACTGTCTCGAATACCATTAATGTGGTCGCGCGCAGCTCGCTGAGCCTGTTCGGGAAGTTGCTCCATCACCGCGTGATAAAGCCGCGAATGCTGCCTATCAATCTGACGCTTTTGGGCAGGACGACAGTAGAGATTGTTGACGGACGCGAAGACCGTACTCAGGGTTAGCTCGCTTAAGCCTTGTAGCGTGTGAACAAGGACGGGGTTGTGAGAGGCTTCACTTATTGATCGATGGAAAGCGTGATCGAGCCTAGCCTGCTCCTTAGCATCATGATGCTGAGGATCTGAATGCGCGGAGAGCATTTCTTCGTAACGCTTATGGATCAGCAACCGATCGACATCGGTGGCCCTTAGCGCAGCGAGCCTTGCTGACTCACCTTCGAGCAGTGCTCTCACCTCGAGCAAATCGTAGAGGGTTCTACGCTGAGAGCTAAAGAGATACATCATTGGCTGCGTTGCTTCGGTATTCGAAAGATCGGCCACGTACGAGCCACGTCCATGCTCAGTGTCGATGATTCCCCTGCCACGGAGAACCCGGAGTCCTTCGCGAAGCGCTGAACGTGAGCAGCCCATCTTGGTCATCAGACGTCGCTCAGAGGGTAGCGCTTGGCCAACCTTGATCACCCCATCAACGATCAACCGTTCAATGCGTTCGGCTACCTGGTCAGCGACTTGGGTTTTTTCTTGTTTGCCCGAGTGCGAATTTTCCATCAAGACTCCTGAGGACTGGTACGACCAGCCGTGAATTGCAGGACGACGCGGCTCATTTTATCCCCCGCGTGACCTGAGCCATAGGAACTTCGTTGTCAAGGCCCTAAAAACTGGTCGTACCAGAGCGCTTGGTCGTCGACATGATGGAAGCACCCGCTCAGTGTTGGATTCGCCCCTAGCTCCTGCCAGACGCAACCCATTTGAGACAGGGGCAAAGCACACAAGAATAAAAGCCTAACGCGAGAGCGCGATGAACATTCTCCATGATGAGCGTGTCGATGGTGCATTGCCCAACGTCGACAAAGACCACGTGTTAAATCAGCTATCAACAGCGATACCTGATCTTGAAATTCTGTTTTCGCCAGAAGAGCTCAGACCTTACGAATGCGACGGCCTGTCAGCCTATCGCGTCATGCCCCTGCTGGTCGTAATCCCCACCAGAATCGATCAGGTGCAAACCATCCTGAGAACCTGCTTTGAGCTCCGTGTCCCTGTAGTGGCTCGCGGAGCCGGAACAGGACTGTCGGGCGGCGCCTTGCCGCACGAGCGAGGCATTCTTCTCGTGATGGCAAGATTCAACCAGATCATTGAGGTGAATCCGCATGGTCGGTTTGCCAAGGTTCAGCCAGGTGTTCGCAACCTAGCTATCTCCCAAGCTGCGGCACCTTTTGACCTGTACTACGCGCCAGACCCCTCTTCACAAATTGCGTGCTCCATCGGCGGGAACGTGGCTGAAAACGCGGGCGGTGTGCATTGCCTGAAATATGGGCTGACCGTTAACAACATCCTGAAGGTCAACATCCTCACTATCGAGGGAGAGGCACTTACGCTGGGTAGCGATGCGCTAGATAGCCCTGGTCTTGACCTGCTAGCTCTCTTCACAGGGTCGGAAGGAATGCTCGGCGTAATCACGGAAGTGACGGTCAAGCTGCTTCCGAAACCCCAGGTCGCACGAGTGCTGCTTGCAAGCTTCGACTCAGTAAAAAAAGCAGGGGCAGCAGTCGCTGACATCATCGCCGCCGGCATCATTCCCGGTGGACTGGAGATGATGGACAACCTCTCTATCCGGGCCAGCGAGGACTTCATCCATGCTGGCTATCCAGTTGAAGCGGCAGCCATGCTGCTGTGCGAGTTGGACGGCGTTGAAGCAGATGTTCAGGAAGATTGCGACCGAGTCAAAACCATTCTGGAATTAGCCGGCGCAACCGAAGTCCGGATCGCTCGCGATGAAGCAGAACGTACTCGTTTCTGGGCTGGTAGGAAGAATGCCTTCCCTGCCGTGGGCAGGATCTCTCCTGACTACTACTGCATGGATGGAACCATTCCACGTCGACAGCTTCCTCGTGTTCTCAATGGAATCGAGGAGCTTTCCAATGAATACGGCTTGCGGGTAGCGAACGTATTCCACGCGGGCGACGGAAATATGCACCCCCTGATCCTCTTCGATGCCAACCAAGAAGGCGAACTGGGACGCGCTGAAGCGCTCGGAGGAAAAATCCTTGAGCTGTGTGTTGAAGTGGGTGGGAGCATCACAGGCGAGCACGGCGTAGGGCGAGAAAAAATCAACCAAATGTGCGCTCAGTTCAACGGTGACGAGATCACCCTGATGCATGCAGTGAAAAACGCCTTTGACCAACACAATTTGCTCAACCCAGGAAAGAACATTCCAACGCTGAATCGATGTGCTGAGTTCGGCTCAATGCATATCCACCACGGCAATCTGCCCTTTCCTGAGCTGGAGCGCTTCTGATGCAATACGATCACGACAACAGCGCTGATCTCCTCGAACAGGTCAATTACGCCCTCAACGAAGACATCCCCCTTCGCATCCAAGGCAGCAACAGCAAGCACATGCTTGGAGGCCACGTCTCTGGCGAAGTGCTGGACACGCGCATTCATCGCGGCATTGTCAATTACGATCCAACCGAGCTTGTAATCACCGCTCGTGCCGGTACGTCGCTGTGGGAGATCGAAGCTGCATTGGATCATGCCGGTCAGATGCTTCCCTTCGAGCCGCCACATTTCGGGCCAGATGCAACCGTCGGCGGGATGGTTGCCTCCGGGCTGTCTGGCCCACGCCGTCCTTGGGCGGGAGCAGTGAGGGACTATGTACTCGGTGTCCAAGTGATCATCGGGAACGGCAAGCTACTACGCTTCGGCGGTGAGGTGATGAAGAACGTTGCAGGTTACGACCTCTCACGCCTGATGGCGGGAAGTTTTGGCACCCTCGGCGTCATCACTGAAGTCTCCCTAAAAGTGCTGCCTAAACCTCGTGCTTCTGCGAGCTTGTCCCTCAATATGGATCCCGCTCAGGCTCTAGCCAACCTTGCTCGCTGGGGGCAGCAGCCAATTCCTATCAGCGCCGCATGTCATGACGGCTCGCTGCTCCACTTGCGTATCGAGGGCGGGGATGGTTCTGTCAAATCTGCGTTGAGCATTCTCGGAGGTGAACCTCTCGATAACGGCTTCTGGAGAGATTTGCGCGAACACGAGACAGACTTTTTCAAAAGCTCGGAACCTTTGTGGCGCCTTTCGCTGCCAAGCGATGTCTCCCCGTACATTCTTCCAGGGAAGCAGATCCTGGACTGGGGAGGATCCCAACGATGGCTGAAAACGAATGAAAGCGCCGATGCAATCCGTGAGGTTGTGGAGCATCTAGGGGGGCACGCGACGCTCTATGCCCAAGGTGACTCATCACTGCACCCGATCTTCAAGGCGCTGATGAAATACCAGAAAAACCTAAAGAATCAGTTCGACCCTCAGAACATTTTTAACCCTGGCCGCGTCGGTTCGGAGGCGTAGGACATCACATGCAGACCGTACTTAGTCAAGAAGCCAAAAATCTGCCAAGAGCAGAAGAAGCTGAAAAAATCCTCCGTTCCTGTGTGCACTGCGGCTTTTGCACAGCAACATGCCCAACCTACCAGTTATTAGGTGACGAGCTCGATGGGCCGCGAGGCCGCATCTATCTCATCAAACAGGTACTTGAAGGCAACGAAGTAACTGCTAAAACTCAGAAACACCTAGATCGATGCCTGTCATGCCGAAACTGTGAAACAACCTGCCCTTCAGGTGTGCAATATCATAACCTCCTGGATATCGGTCGTAGCGTTGTCGAGGCAGAAGTGCCAAGACCACTCCTCGAGAGGGCATTACGTGCTGGCATCCGAACAGTCATTCCACGCCGTGCACTGTTCAAGACCTTATGCTCAACAGGGATGGTTCTCAGGCCGTTACTACCAAAAAGCTTGAAACGTAAATTGCCATCCTTGCCCACCGCACCGAAGCCAAGACCTCGTGTACATCACGATCGCAAGGTCTTGATGCTAGAAGGTTGTGTTCAACCAACCTTATCACCGAACACGAATGCGGCTGCCGCCAGAGTGCTTGATAGACTAGGCATTTCGGTGATAAATGCACCAGAAGCCGGATGCTGCGGGGCAGTTGATTACCACCTGAACGCACAAGCCAGGGGTTTGGAGCGAGCCAAAAGAAACATTGATGCATGGTGGCCAGCAATACAGAAAGGGGTCGAGGCAATTGTCCAAACAGCAAGCGGGTGCGGCGCATTCGCTCGTGATTACGGCCATTTGCTGGAAGAAGACGCACTCTATGCAGAAAAAGCACGGGTCGTCAGCTCTCTAGCTAAGGATCTTGCTGAAGTAATTCGAGTTGAGCCAATCGAAAACTTGAAAATTACCGCAAACAAACGCATCGCCTTCCACTGCCCTTGCACCCTTCAACACGCACAAAAGTTAGGGGGGGCGGTCGAAAACATTCTCAGCCGCTTTGGCTTCACAATGACAAATGTTCCAGACGACCACTTGTGCTGCGGCTCAGCAGGCACTTACTCAATTACCCAGCCTGAATTATCAGCCCAATTACGCGACAACAAGCTTAAGGCGTTAGACAGTGGAAATCCAGACCAAATCGTCACGGCCAATATTGGTTGCCAAACCCACTTAAGTGGCGCCAGAAAACGACCAGTAAAGCATTGGATTGAAATAGTAGAAGAAGGACTGCACCCAGCAACCACCGCACAAGAACTTAAACCAGAAGAAATGCTCCCGCCGTTTAGCTAAAAAATTGGCAGGTAATGCAAGCCAGGAGTTCGAAACCCCCATTTGCAGTACTACTCTTGGCTTGCGTCAGAAACTTCGCAACCGAATGATAAAATAAAATTATCAGCCGTGAACACCAATGAGTTTCAGCGCAACGTCTCGCTCCCCTTCAAGAGCCTGCGCCTATATGTTAACTTGCGCCCGAGTCGAGGTCACAGGCACAAAATACACAAAAGCCTTGAACACGCTTATCTTGTTATAGCCAGCTTTGAGCGCTGGGCGCACCGAGCGCCTAAAAAACCGTACTCGTAGAGTTCTGCCTCTACTGTGCGGTTTTGCTCGTTACCTTGTGAGGTGTGTGCTTTGTCGATCTTCAGAAATCAAAAGGCCCTTGTAGAGCTCGCCCTGATTCTTGGCGTGTTTTCGCTATGTACTGGCGAATTTGCGGTAATGGGATTGCTCTCTAACCTGTCCGCCGCCTTTGCTAGGCCAGAAACAACCGTTGCACACCTAATCAGCGCTTACGCGCTGGGCGTAGTCATCGGCGCACCTATTATGGTGTTTGTTGGCGTCTACCTGAAAAAACGGAATCTGATCCTGTTCCTACTCGGGATCTACACCGTTTCTAACGCCCTCAGCCTGCTCGCACCGAACTATGAAACACTTTTGCTCTCACGCCTGATAGCAGGTTTCCCTCACGCGGCATACTTTGGCGTTGCCGCGACGATTGCTGCTTCGATGGCACCGTTTAACAAACGGGGAAAAGCGGTGAGTCGTATTTTGCTTGGCGTCACTGCAGCCATTTTGCTTGGAGCACCTGGGGCTACGTATCTTGGCCAGGCGCTCGGCTGGCGTTGGGTATTTGGCAGCATCACCATATTGAGCGTTCTGAGCCTGATCTTGCTCTACCGCCACGCCCCTAACGTGGAGAATGAAGCTCGGATGGATTTCAAGGCGGAGATCGCATCGTTCAAGAGCACCCAGGTATGGCTGGCTCTGGCTATTGGGGCCATCGGCTTCTCGGGCATGTTCGGGGTCTACAGCTACCTTGCACCAACCGTACTGCATGTCACCGGACTCGGCGAAAACTGGATTGCGCCGATGCTTGCGGTCTTTGGTATCGGAACCATGATCGGCAACCTTTCCGGTGGCTGGCTATATGATAAATACAAATTCCTCGCTGTAAACCAAGTGATGATCTTCAGTGTTGTCGCACTGTTTGCATTCCCTTTGCTATCGAAGTCGATGGCAGGGATCACGTTTGGCGCGCTAATGTTGGGCTGCATGGTGGCACTCACTCCCGCCCTTCAAATGAGGCTCATGGATGTCAGCAAACACGGCCAATCGTTGGTTGCTGCTTCGAACCATGCCGCCCTCAATTTTGCAAACGCGCTTGGCCCATGGATCTGTGGGCTCGCCATCAACGCCGGCTGGGGTTGGACTTCGACAGGCTACGTTGGTGCAGCAATGGCACTTGCAGGATGTCTGATTTACGGGGTCGCCAGGATACTTGAGAAAGGATCAACTGAAGCGGGGAAATAACCTGAGGATCGCGAGTCATGATCTGAGGTGCAAGTCGACCAAGGCCGAGATCTCATCGGCCTTGCTGCATCCCAAATCATGATCACCCCCAGGCAGGATATGCAGCTCTGACATAGGTATTAATGAGGCGAGCTTGCGTCCAACTGCCACCGGGCTGTAAGGGTCTTGGTCACCCCAGAGCAGTAAGGCTCGAGCGCGAAGGCGACTAATTTCCTCACTGAGGTCAGATGAGAAACGCGTAAACCAGTCAGGGAAAAAATACTGCCCCGCGAAGTCAGCTCGCCAGTCTCGAGCACTAAAAGCACTTATGTCAAGCCCCCCCGATGTCACTGCTAGTACCAAGTGAGAGACCTGGTCTGGCCGTGCATTGCCGGCTTGTACTGCCACCACACCACCCATGGATTGAGCTATCAGTGCAGTGGGTTTATCGATCAGTGATATAACCCTTTCGACGACATCAGAGAGCCCCTGAATTCCTGGGGGCATCGGGCACGCCTCAAATCCCGGATACCCGACAAAATCTCCTCTCCGGGACACTCCAACGCGTCAGCCAAAGGCTGCCAGAACTCAACTCGCCCCGATGCACCAGGCAAAAAAATCAGCTGCTCAATTCGAGGTATTTTCATCTTTCCACCACTCCATGTTGTGGGCCTCCTGCCCACACGCTAGACGCATGGAGCGAACAACAAATATTGAATGCCCTATCGTAGCCTAAAATATCGGATCACATAAAAGAAACCAGGGATTGGAATTTCCGTCCCCTGGCAAAATGTGAGTAAAGCGCAGTGTCTGCCTCACGCATGGCCATAACATCCGTGATCCAGTGCATAAAGCAAATTAAGAGTAAACGAACAAACTCAGAGCGAATGTATCAATTTGAACCGATTATCAAAAACCAAGCAGGCCCTAACCGGACAACCAAGCACTACTTGAAACAACGCTCTCGGCAATCACAACAAATAAAAAAGCATAGCAATCCTCCGCCGACCAATTAACAGAGAGCTTGCCATGCAAAGAGGGTGAACATATAAGCAGAGGCTTACTACACTCCAAGTTGACGATGAAAATCATGCCAACCTCCACCTATCTAATTCTATTTGGGCTTCAATATACCTAACCCCCCAGCAAAACACATTGACGAAAACATGAGGGGCGGTCTCAGTGACCAAGTGCAACACCCGAGGTAAGGTGCTGCATGACTACTCACTACACCCACTTGACCATCGAAGAGCGCGTAACGCTAATGATCATGCGTATGCAAGGCGCCTCGCTGCGAGCCATCGCCCAAGTTCTTGGGCGCCAACCCAGCACGCTGAGTCGAGAGGTGCGGCGCCAGTCGCAGCCTGGGCACTATGACGCCAGCACTGCCGGTGCTCGAGCCCGTGCCCTCAGACACGTCCCGAGGCGCAGCAAGCTTCTTGCCCCTGGTTCTGAACTGTTCCAGGTCGTACACAGCATGTTGGCCAAGGGCTGGTCTCCTCAGCAAATTGCCGCCAGACTCAAGGACTACTGGCCTGATAATCCTGAGCGGCATGTGAGTCACGAAACGATCTACCTGACAATCTATGCATACCCACGCGGCGAGCTTAAGCGTCAACTCATTGGTTACCTGCGCCAGGGCGGCAGCAAGCGGCGTACTCGCAGCACTGCGCCAGCTCGGCGCGAGCGCTATCCAGCTGAACAGAATATTCGCTACCGGCCTGAAGAGGTCGAAGGTCGACAAGTGCCAGGTCATTGGGAAAGCGACCTGATCATGGGCGCGAACAATCGCTCGGCAGTAGCGACGATGGTCGAGCGCACGAGCCGTTTCGTGATCCTGGCCAAGTTGGATGCGCCCACCGCAGACGCCGCGCTAGAGGGGATGACGCGAGAACTTTCGCGTATGGCACCGGCGCTGCTGAAAACCATGACCCATGACCAAGGCAGCGAGATGGCCAAGCATCAAGAGCTGACAGCTCGTACGGGAATGAAGATCTACTTCGCTGACCCGCACAGCCCTTGGCAAAGAGGCAGCAACGAGAACACGAACGGCCTGCTCCGGCAGTACTTACCCAAGGGCACCGATTTGTCGCTGGTTAGCCAGGAGCGGCTGGACGAGATTGCCGACTTGCTCAACACCCGACCTCGTCAGACATTGGGCTGGAAATTCCCTGTTGAAGTGTTGACGGATCATCTGCAACTGCTGGCAACCAATCGGCTCAACACTATCAACTGAGTGTTGCACTTGGAACCTGAGGCCGCCAGGCACTGCGCTCAAACTCAGGACGACAACTCATTATGCGCGCCTTTTGAGTTCCGATCTGTCCCAACATCGGCGAGACTCAAACATATTGAGGGCAAAGGAAATATGATAAACATGGGAATTCCATGCCTTTGACTTACCAGAAGTGAACATCAGCTCTAGGAACCAAGACTTATGTTACGTCAGACCTAGTAATGAAAGTCGCCTCCACGAAGGCGCGATGAGCTAACAACGCGCCTCCTCCAGAGAATCAGCTGACAACGTCGGGAAGCTGCTCGCCGGTCAGGGCACGACGAGCCCGGTCAATTGCGCCATCTTGAAGCGCACCGATCGAGGTAGTGGATCGCCAAGCGATGTGCGGAGTGATGATAAGGTTCGGTGCGCCACGCAGAGGGTTATCTTGTGGCAGCGGTTCTTTCGCAAACACATCCAACGCGGCACCAGCGATCTCACCTGTGCGCAGAGCATGGGCCAAAGCTGCCTCATCAATCAGACCGCCGCGCGACACGTTCACGATCACGGCGTTGTTACGCATACGTTTCAACACATCAGCGTTGATCATGTCGCGCGTGTCAGCATTCAGGGGCAAATGCAGCGAGACAACATCAGACTGTTCAAGAATGTCCTGCAGCGATGCCTGAGGGTAATCGTCGAACTTAGCGAAAGGATCGTAGGCTTTGACTTTTACGCCCAAGGCGGCCCACCATTTGGCAGTCAGGCGCCCGATCCGACCCATACCGACAATACCCACTTCCAGGTTGGCGAACTTTGGGGTGTCGTAAGCAATCGTTCCTGCCCAGCCGTTGTTCTCGATCGAAGCCTGGCCATGTGGCAAGCGGCGAGCCAAAGCTACACCCATTGCCAGCGCATGGGCTGCAACCTCTTCTGAAGAAGCGTCAGGGACGATTGAGACTGGCACACCAACCTTTGCAGCAGCTTTGACATCGATGTTGTCGTACCCGATGCCATATCGAACGACGGCTTTGCAGCGCGTCATCTGTGCGAACTCAGCCTCGGTCACCTTGCCGTAAGGTGTGACCATGACGACTTCAGCGTCCGCCATTCCAGCAGTAAAAGCTTGTTGATCAGCAGCAGCCACAAGCTTCATGCCAAACTCTTCAGCAAGTTTGTGCTCACGCTCAAGATGAGGAAATTGGTGAGGAGCGATCAAAAGAGTGCCGCGGGCAGACATAATATGCACCTGTTATCAGAGGAAAAATAAGGTAAATCTCCCTGAGCCAATTCTCAGGGAGCTGGAAATTTTAATCAGTCGACTCGACGACCAATTCGCTCGTAGATGGGAGAACCACGAACTTTAAGCACAAAAGCAAGGACAATACCCAAACCGATTGCGGCATAGGTCATCGCAACCAGCGACCAAAGAACCGCAGGGGGAGCATCAATCAGAAGCTCAATATTACGAGTGGCTGTTACGAGGACAGCACCAATGCCAATGGCGGCGACCAGGGGAGCAACAAAGGTCTTCCAGAAGCCGCCCGCCTGATCCTTCCTTCGGAAAAAGATCAACACTGCCACAGAGGTCAAGAAAAGCAGCTGGAGCATTCCATAAAACGCAATACCGCCAGCAGCCCCGTAAAGCGCAGTTTCCTTGGTTCCTGTAAGTACCAAAATAAGAATCGCGGCCAGGATCACAGCACCGACAACCACCGCGGATACATACGGCGAACCATGCTTTGAATGCACTGTTGCTAGGGCCCGTGGGAATATTCCGTCTACACTCAAGGAGTGTGTATATCGTGACAAAATATTCTGGAGAGAAAGAGAACCCGCAAACATGCTGGTCAGCAAAAGCACACTCACAATCTGGTTAGCCATCGCGCCAAAATACTTAAGTATCGCATCTGGCATCATGCCAGCGGGGTTAGCTTGAGCATTCGCGACTGCGTTTGAGGCTCCTGCGGAAATGATCAGGGTGTATGAGGAAATTGCATAGAATATACCGAGGAACAAAATAGCGAGATACGTTGCTCGCGGAATGGTATTGACCGGATCACGCACTTCATCTCTATAGATCGCGGTAGCTTCAAAGCCATTGAACAAGCCTACACAGAACAACAGCAGCAACCCAACTTTTGGTTCAATTAAGCTCGTTGGCGTCCAAGGTACAAAAGTATGCCCTTCGGGGCCACCATTAAACAACACAACCGTGTCAAATATAATGATTGCAATGATTTCTAGCACCAGCAGCCGAGAAAGAATTTTTGCTGAGAATTCGACATTGAAGTAACTCATGATCCATACGGCCGTGAGCATCAAGATCGACCACACCCACCATGGGGTTCCGCTATCAATGGAGAAGCTTGCAAGAAAATTATTTACTGCCAACCCAGCCAGTACAATAGCTGAAACGATATTGAAGCTATAGGTAATAAGTGCAAGGAACGAGGCGCCCAACCCGATTTTCTTGCCAAGACCTTCTGTGATGTAAGTATAGAATGCACCTGGGCGTGGCACTCGACGCGTCATATTAGTAAAGCCGAGTGCGAATAGCATCATAAGCACGGTAGCGCCGAGAAACGCAATCGGCACGCCAATACCGAAGCTAATATTATACGACAGAAAACCGAACACCACTCCCAATGGGGCGCTGAATGCCAGCACCGTAAAGAGCAAATCAAAAGTGCCCATAT
Organism: Pseudomonas sp. BNK-15; assembly: GCF_047456105.1. NCBI lineage: Bacteria > Pseudomonadati > Pseudomonadota > Gammaproteobacteria > Pseudomonadales > Pseudomonadaceae > Pseudomonas > Pseudomonas sp. BNK-15. The sequence continues at coordinate 4,384,404 of NZ_CP179898.1, read as the reverse complement.
TACCCTTGAGCTTGAAATCAGTTTGAGGTGCATCCGTCACCAGTTCAGACAACTCCCCTGTCTGTTGTGAATGGTTCAGCACTGAGCTCATCTTCATTTACCTGTGAGAGTTTTTGTCACTTCGCCTTCAGACGAAGCATTTTTTGGCAGGAAAACTATTCAGGGAGGCCTATCTCGCACGCAGGCCTATGACTTATTATTGTTTCATCCTGAAGGCCTCACGAGAGCGGCATTCTCGCCAGCCTTGAAACTCTCTCGATCGCAACAAAGAGAGAGTGAGCTAGTTTCAGCCCGGGTGGAAGCCCTCCTTTCACCCGGGGTTGTGGTTACTCGCCGAGCAGCGACTCCAGCGCCGCTACGGTTTTACGGCTTTGCTGACGAGCAAACTGCTGGACATACCACTTGCCGAGGGCCTGCCTGCCAGTGGAACCACTCGCTTTCCAGCCACCGAAGGCTTGTGGGCCCGGCCACCAGCCGGTGGTCGCGTGACCAGGAACGTTCACGTTCACACAGCCAGCTTCGATCTCACGCAAGAAGGTGCGTGCTTCTTCGATGTCGCCGGTGTAGATACCAGCAGTCAGGCCCATCGAGGTTGCGTTCGCAGCAGCCAATGCGGACACAAAGTCTGGAACCACGCTGATCGATACCAGCGGCAGGAAGTACTCGGTGACAGCGAGCTCATGATCGACTGGAACGCCCGATATCACCGTAGCGTCAACGAAATAACCATCGAGATTCAGAACGTCACCGCCGTCAACGCGGAAACCACCCTTCCTCGCCTGCGCCACGACGTTCTCGAAACGCTGCACGGCCCGGCGCTCAACAACGGGGCCACCGAAGCTACCCTCTACGACAGGGTCAGCAATCTTCAGCTTCGCGCGACGTTCTGCTACCAACTCAACCAGTCGGTCGTAGGCTTTCGGAGTAGCGATTACGCGAGACAAAGCACTGCACTTCTGACCTACCAGATCGAACGCTGAGAACACGATACCATCAGCCGCCATTTCAAGGTCTGCAGTGTCAGTCACGATGACCGGGTTCTTACCCCCCATCTCAGCAATGACAGGACGCGGGTAAGCACCGTTGCTGAACTGACGAATGATTTCCTGACCAACCGACACCGAACCAGTGAAGGACATGCCATCAACGTTGCTCGCTACCAACGCGCGACCAGGCTCATCTGCACCATGGATGATGTTTACCAGCCCAACAGGAAGATCCATCGCTGCACACATTTCGTAGACAGCATGGCAAGACCAAGGGCCATGGTGACTGGATTTGATCACCATGCCATTGCCGGCAATGATCGCAGCAATCGTTGGGCCTGCAGCTTGCACGATGGGATAGTTGAACGGAGTGATGAAACCGAACACACCATAGGGGCGAAGCATCGATGCGTTAACCAGACCGGATGGATCTTCCTCGCGCTCATCCTCGAAAGCGCCTGGCTGGCTCGCGTACTGAACGTAGTACTTGAGCATTTCCAGGACTTCCAAGGGCTCTGCACGTGCACCGGACTGCGTCTTGCCGATTTCAACTGCTACTCGGACAGTCCAGTCGTCAACCTTGCTTTTAACGTAGTCGTAGGCCTTGGCTACACGAGCAAGACGTTCGTGCAAAGGAACTTTGACCCATTCGCGCTGAGCTTCACGGCTCTTTTGAACAGCGAGATTTACAAGATCGGCTGGAGCATCGTGGCAACCAGACACGATGATCGAAGGCTGGGCTGGATCTTCCCGCTGAATGAGATCGCCATGGTAGTACTCTTTACCAGCAATCACGTGCGGCACGATCACCGGCCGGCGTTGACGTTGAGCCAATACGGCTTCAGCAAAATCTTTATGGTTAGCAGTAGACATCATATTCCTCGTACCAGTCAGGTGACACTCGGTCGAGTGCTCGCTTCGTGGACTAGGCTAACCTCGGACACTTATTGCAACTGTGCCAACCTGATACACGCCCTCAAGTCCTTGTTATTGCATAGGCATTTCAGCTCAACCCTCTCTAGCACGCAGAAAAAGAAGCGCCCTTCCTCGCTCCCAGCATCTAACTAGAAAGCGATGCCACGCCCTCTCCTCTCTTGTCCCAAGTCGGCACAGTTTGCCCTCCAATCCCAGCGATAGGCTAAGCCCACGATGTCGACCCAACAGGTCATTCTTCCCGGAGACAGGCGCAACATGGCGATCGAAAACAAAAGCGACCAAGCTCGCAAAGTGAATGAGGATCCAAACATCCGTCGGGGTGCGAAGGGCCTTCCTCTCCTTCCTGGTGGCTTTGGCCGATCCACCTACTACACTGGCGCTCCCACGCCTTACGCCGTGCGCGGCGAAGGCTACAAGGTATGGGATGACCGGGGTCGTGAGTTGATCGACGCCAACAATAACTTCACCACCTTGATCCACGGTAATGCACACCCGCAGCTGGTTGAAGCGGCCACCCGTGCGATCAAATCCGGTAGTTGCTGGGGCATTCCGAACACCCACGAATGGGATCACGCGGAGCTGCTGCTCGCCCGCCTGCCTGGCCTTGATCAAGTACGCTACAGCAACTCTGGTACCGAAGCAGTCATGACCGCTGTGCGTGTTGCTCGTGGCGCCACTGGGCGTGACGGCGTGATCATGATGAAGAATGGCTACCACGGGTCTTCCGACCTGGCGCTCAGCACCGGTGGCCCACAATACCGTCGCGGTATTCCTGAAGGCGTTACCAAAGATGTAACCCTCATCGATTTGAACGATCTGGTGGCCCTTGAGGAAGCTGTATCCTCGAAACCTAGCTACTACGCAGCCATCATCATTGATGTCCTGCCGAACCGCGCAGGCCTGATCCCCGCTGAGCAGCAGTTCGTTCGCGGTGCTCGCGACCTTGCGACGCGTTATGGCATCGCTCTGATCATCGACGAAGTCATCAGCTTCCGCTTGGGTTACAACGGTGCATGCGCCGAGTATGGCGTGGTTCCAGACCTGCTAACCACCGGTAAATTGATTGGTGGTGGCTTCCCGGTTGGTGCGTTCGCTGGCCGCGAAGAACTGATGCGCCACCTTGACCCCCTGGGGCCGAACCCGTTGCCTCAGGCAGGCACCTTCTCGGGTAACCCGGTCAGCATGGCAGCAGGTGCGGAATCTCTGCGCCTACTCACTCCTGAAGTCATCAGCACAATGAACAACTTGGGCAACAACGCTCGCTTATCGATTGCTGAGCGCGTTGCATCCGTCGGCTGGGAAGTACGAGGAAAAGGTTCGCTTCTGCGTCCATTCCCAAAAGCCGCCGGCGCATACACCACCGAGATGCAACACAAACTTTGGTGGGCCGCATATGAGCGAGGCGTATTGCTCTCCCCGGCCAACTTGGTAGCCCTTTCGTCGCCAATGACGACGCAGGTTGTAGCTGATATGGCCGAACGACTGACCGACGCAATTATCGCCGTCGCCAGCGTCGATTAATAACATTCGTACATCCCGGCCTTTCACTGGGCTGAATACGGCGGGTTGCAATTTCACTGCATCGCCAAGTTGCATTGCAACCCGCCGCTTTTAAATCACAAATACAACTTTGTTGGAGGTTCTCATGGATATCGGTATGTTTTTGGTGCCATTCCGTCTGCCACAAACCAGCCTGAAAGATGGCTATGACTGGGATATGCAAGTTATCCGCTGGGCTGATGAATTTGGTCTTTCGGAAGTTTGGGTCGCAGAACACAGCACCATGCGTTGGGAGCCTGTGTGCAGCCCTGAGCTCTATCTGGCCGCCGCACTCGCCCAAACCAAGCAGATCAAGCTGTGCACCGGCGCTAACGTCCCGGCGCACCACAACCCGGTCGCTCTGGCTCACCGCCTGATGCAGCTCGATCACATGTGCCAAGGCCGCCTGATCGTTGGCCTGGGTGCCGGCGCCTATCCGTCCGACCATAAAATTCACGGGAACTCCAATCCACCTGAAAAGATGGCTGAAGCCGTGGACATCATGCGTAAGATTTGGGAAACCAAGGGCCCCTTCAAGTACGAAGGCAAGTACTGGCAGTTTGAAATCCCTGAGTACGACCCAGTACAACAGGGCCCGTTCTTCGAACCGTTCCAACAGCCTGGCCCACCCCTGGCCATGGCGGGTCTCAGCCCAGCATCCCGCACCCTCACTGAGGCCGGTCGCAACGGCTACCTGCCAATGAGCTTCAACGTGGGTCGTGAATACCTGGCCGGTCACTGGTACCGCTACATGCAGGGCGCCGAAGCCGCAGGCCATCAGGCCGACCGCAACCAATGGCGCGTAGCGCACAACATTCTGGTTGCCGACACCGATGAAGAAGCAATCGATCTGGCCGTCAATGGCGCCATGGGCCAAACCTACCGCGAGTGGCTGCTGCCAGGCTACGAGCGAGGCGGCTTCCTGCCAGTGATGGTGCCTGAGCTGGGCAAAGTCACCGCTGCTGATATCGACATCGAGTACCTTGCTCGTGAGAAGTGGCTGGTCGGCTCCCCTGACACCGTGATCAAGAAGCTGCAACGCGATCTCGACGCATCGGGCGGCTTCGGCACTCTGATCCACTTCGCGTTTGACTACCTGGATCAACGTGAACAGTACCGCCGTCACTTCGAACTGCTGGGTACTGAAGTCATCCCACGCATCAAAGGTCTTAAGCACAAGACCGAGACCTTGGCTGAGCTCAAGCGCCCTGCCGACGTTAAAGACTAAGCACTAAGGCTAACCGGATGATTGGGATCGATCATCCGGAAAGGCTTTATCCGTGGCTAAACCATCTCGCGGGCGCTGCGTTGAAACCGATACCGATCCAGACCAGCACTCTCGAGAACGTGGACGTGTGATTTAGGCCACCACCGCAATCTATTCGATAGGCAGAACAATGAAACTCGTCAGCTACGAAAATCAAGGCAAGCTCCAGCCTGGTCTCCTCATCAACGATCAAATATTTGATACCGCCAAACTGCTTTCTGCCATTGGCGAGAAAGACGTCACCGATCTGACCAACCGCAAGCTTCTGGAAAGCTGGCAGGGCAAACTTGCGAACCTTGAAGACTCGCTGATCAGCGCTGCGAAAGCTCGTCCTGATACCTCGGTTGGCACCCTTGCGCAGGTGCGCCTGGGCCCACCGCTGCATGATTCCCACAAAGTACTGTGCGTCGGCCTCAACTACCGTGATCACGTTGCAGAAACTGGTCGTAAACTGCCGACCGCACCCGACATCTTCTGCAAGTTCAACACCTCGCTCATTGGCCCTGCAGACGACATTGCCTGCTCGAAGCTGACCCCTAACCTGGACTTCGAAGGCGAACTGGCTATCGTCATCGGCAAATCATGCCGCAACGTGTCGGCTGAGGATGCCCTGAACTACGTCGCTGGCCTGACCGTTTTCAACGACACCTCCGCTCGTGACCTGCAACTGCGAGGTACTCAGTGGACGCCAGGTAAAGCCATCGATGGCTCAACCCCATGCGGCCCAGCCTTGGTGACTCTGAACGAAATCAGCAACCCGCAGAATCTGGACATTCAGACTCGCGTCAATGGCAACGTGATGCAGTCGTCGAACACCAGCTATCAGATCTTCACCATCGCTGATGTCGTAGCCTTCGTCTCGACATTCCTTGAGCTGTCCCCTGGCGACATCATCGCCACCGGCACTCCAGAAGGCATCGGCAGCAAGCGCACGCCTCCGGTTTGGCTGCAACCTGGTGATGTGGTCGAGATCGAGATCAGTGAAGTTGGCAAACTGCGCAACGTCGTTCGCTAACTCACTTACGCTCGATGAGAGCCCAAGCTTAAGCTTGGGCTTTTTGCTTTGAAAGCGGAAAAGTTGACAGGTGTAGATAGCAAAAATTTGGAGGCATATGCCCCCAAATTTTTTCAACTCGCGGTGGCCATTGTTCACCCGTACAGCCACGCCCCTCATTTTTTGACGTAGCTATACACACTGCGCGCAATGTTGGAAAAGTGCGAACTTTTCTCCAACAACTCCATAAAGAACGTCTGATCAAAGGGCTCCTCAGGATAGAGTGCCACCCGTGGATCCTCGTACTCACGTACGTACCCTACACTGGCCCCACCCATTTCATATCCAATCAAACGCTGTAAGTCTGCAGGGAATGTCTTTGCCACCTCAAGCGGAATGGAGAGATATTGGTTTTCCTCCTGCCGCACCCAGCCCACACAATAATCGATATTGAGTGCACGACGGCTGGCTCGCGACTTGTTCTCACCGCCACCATGAATCGTTTTGCCCGTATACACCAAAACAGATCCTTTTTTCATTTCTGCTGCAAGGGTGTCGGCCTGGGTGAAACCAAGAGGAAGCAAATTGTGTTTGTGACTACCAGGAATAACACGGGTGGCGCCGTTTTCTTCCGTGAAATCATCCAAAGCCCAGATGGTGCTAACTTCAATATGGAAATTCACCGGAAAGTGATCGTACCAATCCCAAGCGCCTTCGTCTCTATGAAGGAATTGGGCTTTTTGCCCAGGGTCAATGCAAATCACCTGCGTCAGATTCAACTGCACTGCTGAAGCGTTCCTACCTAGGAATTGCCTTGTCGCCCCGAGCACGGTTGGATGCATCACCATGGCGTGAGACGCCCAGGCGCGGGCAGGCACAGCGCCGCAACGGCGAGTGAGCGTGCCAACCGCATTGTTCTCGCCTTCCGGGGTGCGCTCCAGATAGGGCTGAATTTGGTCATTTACAGCATCAATAACCTCATCACTAACTGCATTATCAATGATGCAGTATCCATCTGAGTCAAGGCATGCAATGACCTCTTCGATGGAACAGTTGCTTGGGAGATGGATCAAGGACATATACCCTCCAAAAAAAACCAAAGACACTGACTTTCACATTGAAAGCTCTCAGGCACGCTATCGAATTATGAAACCAGGCACATCAACCTTAAGGATGAGCACTTAACAATCGCTTCGAAAACAGTGGCATGCATTGTGCTAAGGGCTTGGAGAGTGCTTGACTGCTCACTCAGCAGCTTGATCTGCACCATAAAATGGCGAGAGTAAAAACCACGCTATATTTTTGTTCACCGAAACACGAGGCGTTATTATGTATACCACAGAGTTAAGCAGCAAATGTCATGACTATGCGAGGAACACTACCGCCTTCCTGAAAAACACGACCGGTTGTTCGGCAGTGGTGTTCACCTGGTATCAAGGCGACTCAAGCCAGCCACCGCATTTCCAACTGGGTGCAGATGAGCGCATGATTACCGAGTATTATGATACCTACTACGAAGCCGACCCGCTCCGCGCCGACCGCCTTATTCAGAGCGAGACTTATTACGAGACGCTGTCTAATGCGAGAGAGAGACATGATGAGAACTTACTAGAGAGATACTACCCCTTTCTTCGAAAATACAAAATCCAGGAGGAACTCGACTTGTTGTTTTGTGCGGGCGGAACTCCGGTTGCGTCAGCTGCATTACTTATGCAAGACGAAAAAACTGAAAGTCTACGAAATGGTGACCTACAGGAAGCGCACAGATACCTGCAGTATACTTTCTCAATACTGCCAGCGGTTAGGCTAATTGAGCTCAACACCGAATTGGAAAGCCGTTACAAACTTACCCCAAAAGAGCGTGCAGTCGCTGAACTCTTACTCGCAGGCGAGTCAAACAAGTCCATTGCGGCGCTACTGGGTATGGAGCTACCAACGACCAAAACCCATGTGCTACACATTTTCGAAAAACTTCAAGTAGAAAGCAGGGCAAAAGTGATATCCCTTTTGGCCGGCATCCGCTAGATGCTACGCGCCCAAACGCCCCTTGATGAGCCCTAGCAGGAGCCTTTACCCCAGACCCCTCTAATACCTTTGGTTGATGCGAACCGGTGACAGATCAGAGATAGTCGTGAAACGGCATGATGAGGCGCTAAAAAAACATTATAAGTAAGCGACCCACTTCACATGCAGAAACTGCCGCCCAACGTCTATTACCTATGGTGATGCAATGAAAAACTTAGACGAGGCAGCAAAGCCTTCGCGCGCCTCCAGCAGTGATTGCTCTGAATTCGCTCCAGGCACACAGGCCCTGAAAGGAAAAATGAGCGGATGGGAGCTTCTTTTCTCAGTACTTGCATTTGCAGCCCCCGTCACCTCAGTAAGCAGCTTAATACCCTTCGTGATTCAAGGCGGGGGGATTGGAGCGCCACTGTTGATCTTGGCAGCCACCGTTTTGATGCTAGCCTTCAGCATCGGCTTCGTTGCCATGTCAAAACACGTAACGAAACCCGGGGCATTTTATGCCTATGTCGTTGAAGCGTGCGGCGTTAGGATTGGACAAGGAACAGCATTCGTTGCTGTCTTCGCTTATTTCACGCTTGGTTTTTGTACTATCGCATTAGTCGGCCCTGTTATTTCTAACTTCCTATCTGATGTTTTCAAGCTCACTAATGTACCTTGGTACGTAGGGAGCTTTATTGCTTTTGGCATAACCGGCACGCTAGCCTACCTGCGCATCGACCTCTCCGCTAAAGTACTGACCCTCGTCATGTTTACGGAGATAGGCGTCGTGCTCCTATTTAATTTTATAGTACCTATATCGACTGACAGCCAGCACCTATCCTTCGCACCGCTTTCGCCCACGCATTTTCTTGACGGCAACTTCACCGTAGCGTTCCTGTACAGCATCATAATATTCATCGGTTTCGAATCCACGGCTGTCTATCGAGACGAAGTAAAGAACCCCGAAAGATCGATACCTATCATTACTTACTGCGCCGTGCTCTTCATTGGAATTTTCTACGCCTTCAGCGCCTGGATGACAATCACAGCTTACGGTATCGACGATGTCATGGCTGCTGCTGACAAGGACGCTGCCAGCCTATTCATGAACGCCATGGCTAACTATTTGGGCAAAACCAGCGTAGTCATCACGCGAGGCATCCTGATTATTTCCGCCATCGCTTGCCTGCTTTCAGCGCACAATGCTCTCGCACGGTACATACATTCGCTCAGTCGCAACGGTGCGATTCCACCGACATTCTCTAAAATCCATCCAAAACATAAATCACCGTACATTGCCAGCTTTACGTGCACCCTTGGGTGGGCCGTGGCCACTTTAGCCTTCATCAATTCAGATCCTCATGTACTCTATGCCAGAGTTGGCGGCGTGGGCACCTATGCAATGCTTATCTTAATGTCACTGACCGCCATTGCAGTATTGTATTTCTTTCTTCGACGAAAACAGTTTGGTTTCAAGATCACGGCTTGCCCTCTTGTCGCCGTGGCTGGGATTTTGAGCTTCACAGTGCTTACCACAATAAATTTCCACTACCTCACGGGTGGCGAACCCGGCTCTGGAGTATGGCTACAGATGATTATCGTCGTCATGTTTGCCTATGGTTACCTTTCAGCATCGCTGAAGCCACAGCCAGCCCTGATGATGACATCTGACTAACAGACAAATTCATCTTACTCGTTAATTGAGAACGAACGCCTCGACTGCCCATGACAAGCGCTTGAGGCGTTACTATTCAGCTGCCTACTCCACCCAATTACGCAACCCCATCTCGCCCATACCCCCTTGGGAATAGACCGGGCGATTGATCTTGTGTCTAATCCTCCGAAAGCAACCCAATAAAAAAGGCCACCCTACTGGGCAGCCTTATAGGTACATGAGTCTACATTCAGCATTTTACGCCGATATCGAAGCCTCGGCTGGTATAAGAGTCAATCTTCCTATAGAGAGTCGACCGACCAATCCGAAGGATCTCAGCTGCCCGTAGGCGGTTGCCCCCAGCCTCGACCAAGGCTTCACGGATCTGATCCAGCTCAGCTTTCTGCAGGCGACTCAGTCGACTTCTCGCCAAGGCGCGGCGGTGCAGTTCAGTCAAATCTTCAACTTTGACCTCTCCTCCAGTAGCCTTAAGAGCCGCAGACTCCACTACTTCTTTCAGCTGACGGACATTTCCTGGCCATTCTGCCCCAACCAAGAGCTCCATCAGTCTTGCGCCGGCACGACGTTTTTGCGGCAGCTGGTTCAGGAAATGCTCCACGAGAAGGGGAATATCCTCACGGCGAGTCCTCAACGGCGGCATTTGGATTTCAATGCCCTGCATGCTTGATATTAGCGGCAGCAATTCATCTGTCACCTTCTTAGCCGTCATCACAATGCGAGGCTGAGCCTTGGAAGAGATCAGATCAGCCAATTGATCACGGAAAATCGCTGGCAAGTTCTCCACATCATGCAGTATCAGTGCTGAGCCCTGACTCAGCTCATCGTCGACCTTCTGGAGATCCAACGGGTTATCCAGACTTACCGCACTGCACTCGTAGGTCGAGATATCACTGGACAATTGGCCTGCCACTGCCTCCGCCAGCAATCGCTTGCCGGTTCCGGCCTCTCCAACGATGTAGGCAGGGATTTCGCGGCTAGCAGCGGTTGCAGCGCCTTCAACAGAACGCTTGAAAGTGGAGCTCTTACCAACGATATGCTCGAAGTGTTCCTTGCTAGCGGACGCCCTTGGCACTACTACGCGCGTACGAGATTCAACTTTGCGCAGCCGAATGACCGAGCCCGCTTCACTGTCGCCGGCGGATACAGGACGCACTTGAAGATGAAGCGTTCTGTCCGGGCCACAACAGATTTCGCGCTCCATAGGACGGTCTGTGGCCTGAACTTCCTGCGCGTACCCTGCCAGAACGGCATAGTCGCTCTGATCAAGCAACTGCATGGCGCCTCGACTGGCAATCGTTGTACGACCATCCATCGCCACAACAGCTTCAGATCCCCGTTTGCGTACTTCGCGAAGGTACTCAGCAAGGAGGGACTGTTCTTTGGCTGCCAGTCGAGCAGCTAGCGCACTGGTAATTTCAGAAGCAGCGCCTTGTAGAATCAGCATGATCGAGCGAGGATCCATGCCGACGACTAGGCGCTCTGGGAAAGCAAGGCTCAGCACACCTCTGATTGAACGTCGCAACGGGTCTCGGATTGGCACCGAGGTGCAATACATGTCCTGCAGTGCATCGTTAAAATGCTCAGCCCCCCAGACCTGTACAGCACCACCTTCCTCGATCGCAGTGCCTTCAGAATTGGTGCCGACCTGGTCTTCCGACATACAGCCCCCCAAGATGGGGAAGCATTTTTCTGCACGCCGAACCATCTGGGGATCGCCACGGAAATCTGCGATTGTTCCTATTGAGTCGGAAAGTGTAACGATGCCCTGAGAGTCTATGCACAGACGCTCAAGCTCAGTAAGGATGGGGCTAGCGGAACGTAAAATTTGCTCGTCGATCTGAGGCTTGGCAATGAGCTCCATCGCTTTTTGTGCCGGACTCACCTGGCAGAGAACACTGCGTTGCCATGAGCGGGCAATCACGGGTCTCAATGCGGACAGATCGGTATTGCGAGGGTCATCGAGAAAGTGTTCTCGGAGTGAGATGATGGCAGATTTGCTTAGTGAACCTGCAGCAATTTCATGCTGTCTAGTTGTATTCGTTTGGTTCATGTCGATCCTCCTCCCGGACAGGGTAGTAAGGCATAGCGGGCACATCGCACGCATGATCTGGCGCTGACAGCGAGCAAAGCTACGCAGCAGAGCGACAGTGACGGAATATCCGGTCTGCGACTTTACGTCAATCAGCAGAGCGTGCAGTCCGTCCGACGCGCCTCCACGCTAGGAGGCTCATCAAGGTTTGGAGCGTTAACCTTTAGCCGACGCGAGCCCTGAAAGGCTCGCGCAATAAGCTGTTTGCAAATTACTGAGCGGTGTAACCACCATCGATGTAGAGCTCGGTGCCGGTGACATAGCTGGACTCGTCACAGGCCAGGAACAGTACGCCGTAGCTGACTTCTTCAGAACGAGCAGCACGTTTCATAGGCGTAGCGGCCACAAACGCTTTGACCGACTCTTCGCCTTCTTCTTCGGCCATAGGCGTGAGTACTTGGCCAGGGCAGACGGCGTTCACACGGATGTTGTCCACGACATACTCCATGGCTGCGGCCTTCGTCATCATGCGCACCGCCCCCTTGGAAGCCTGGTAGGAGAACGCGCCCGGGCCCGCGACGGCAGCATTGATAGAGCTGATGTTCACAATCGAGCCTCCGCCTGCACGGCGCATCGCGGGGACGGTGTGTTTAATGCCAAGGAAGACACCTTGCTGATTGATGGAAATCAGCTTGTTCCAGGCACTCAAATCCTCTTGGTCAGCGGGCTTCATGGTGCCGACAATGCCTGCGTTGTTGACCAGAATATCGACTCGTCCCCAGCGACGCTCAGCTTCCGCAACTGCAGTGACCCAATCGGCTTCAGAGGTGACATCCATATGTACGTAGTGGACATCATGGCCGGCATCACGCAGTTGTTGAGCTACCGCCGTACCAGCGGCATCAAGAACGTCAGTCATGAGGACTTTTGCACCTTCCGCTGCGAACAGACGGGTATGGGCTTCACCCTGACCACGTGCTGCACCAGTGATGATGGTGACTTTACCCAATACTCGATTCATTGCTTAACCTCTTCATTTTTATTGGCTGGTGCCGTTTGAACCTACGGGGCCACATTAGCGTTGTGCAGCTCGCTTTACTGTGCCATTTAGGCACAGCACTGACCTGGTGCGAAATCCCACCGACACGCACCAAAACAATACCGCTCAGCCCAGCCCAAAACGGCAAAAATATCACTTTATTCATCAATTTCAGAAGGTTACGAATCGCCTTCGATGTCAGACCCTAAAGTGATCCATGAGCCGCATCTGCTCCACAGTGAGTGCGTTCAACTGTCCTGTCATTTGAGCCGATTGAGTAGCTTGGTTGGTCAGCGATTCGGTCACCGTCCTGATATTGGCTACGTTGCGGTTCACCTCCTCCGCCACGGCGCCCTGCTCCTCCGCAGCGCTTGCGATCTGCAAATTCATGCTCGTGATGACCGAAACCGCCTGCCCAATACGATCCAACGCCTTGAGTGCATCCTGAATGCTACGCGCATTGTCCTGCGCCTTACCCTGACTGTTGTGCATCAACGTAACGACGCTACGCGTGTGGGTTTGGATCTGCTCTACAACGTGGCGGATCTCCTCGACGGAATCTTGAGTCCTGCGCGCCAGAGCCCTGACTTCGTCTGCAACAACAGCAAATCCTCGGCCACTTTCTCCTGCTCTGGCAGCTTCGATGGCAGCATTCAATGCCAGAAGATTGGTTTGCTCTGCGATACCCCGTATAACATCGAGAACCGATCCGATCTGCTCGCTGCTGACGGCAAGCTCCTCAACCTGGATTACGGCTCGACTGACTTCCTCGCACAGATTGGCGATCTCTTCAGTACTCTGCTGAATGATCGTCATACCGTCCTGTGCAGCCTCTTCAGCACCTTGGGCAGCCGTAGCGGCACTTGAAGCGTTGCTTGCGACATCCTGAGCTGTCGCACTCATTTCATTCGAAGCAGTGGCAACCTGGTCGATCTCTCGAAACTGGATTTGCATTCCCTCACTGGTGTCGCGAGCAATTGTCGATGATCGATCAGCCGTCTCCCGTGTCTCGATAATGCTCTGCTTGATATGAGCAACAGTAGGTTGAAGCCTGTCCAAGAATCGGTTGAACCATCCCGCTAGCTCACCTAGTTCATCATGCTTCGAATAGCCCAACCTACGTGTCAGATCACCATCCCCGGTGGCGATATCCTTGAGCATCTCCGCCACTGCATTGATCGGGCGAATCACGCCTGATGCAGTCAGCCATATCAACACCAAGCCAACGAGCGCAGCGCCAAATCCAACAATGAGCGTGTCCCTAACACCTTTTGATTGGGCCTCGTCTAACTGACGCTGCATCGCCAAGGAGTCTTCCAGAAGCGCTTGGCGGGGCACACCCAAAATGACATACCAAGGCTCTGTAGCGTCGGTCAGGCGGACTGGGAAGATGGCTTGCACCTCGTTCCCGATCTCCTCAACACTTGGCGAACTCCGCGTGGCGCTGCCGTGCGCTTTATCTGCTCGCTCTAACCCAATGGAGGAAGGGTTCGCACTATTGGCTGCCACGACCCCGTCATTGGAAGTGATGACGATATAGCTCCGGCCATTGAAAAGCTCAGATGCACTTTTTTGAACGCCAGCCTGCAACGCGACCAAGGACAGATCCACCCCCACCACCGCAACGACAGCACCATTGACCACGACCGGCATAGATATGGATGTCAACAACGCCGTTTCTCCGTTCACGGTGTCTTTGAACGGAGGCTGAAGGCATACGGATCGGGTTGTCTTGGGGCACAGATACCAATTGTTGTACGGAACACCACTGGCATTTAGGTCTCCCCGCCCAAAGTCGGCCTCAGAAATCACTGAGTTGACCGAAGCTCCTCCGTACCGACTCCACTGAGAGGTGAAGCGCCCCTTGCCGTTTCCGCCGTGCTTCAGATCATTCCGGAAGGACGCATCTTGCCCATCCAGGCCATTGGGCTCAAAAACAATCCAGAGCCCCTGTAAACCTATGGATGCATTACGCTCATACAGCTTTTTCAAGGTTTGGTTGAGAAGCTCACGTTGTGCAGCTGCGTCACCACCGTACTGTTCCCATCCCTCTCGTTGGGCCGTCACCTGATCCGCGATAGAAGTGAGCAACATCAAGCTCTGTCCAAAGTGACCGCCCAGAGACCCAGCCTGCTCGCTGGCCTCAGACAGGAGCAAGCTCTTTGCACTCGCGATCATCATCTGTTCGCTAGACTGCGCAATCAGTAAGTTATTTTTCCCTGACATGTGGATATTCATGGATACCACAGCACCGACGGTACACAATAAGCAGAGACCGGCAAGGGCAACAATTTTTACGCGAATGGAAATAGTTTTAAGGGACATATCAGACCTAGTGACAGCAAGCGAAATTAACGATTCAATCACAACCGCGTCATAATCAAATAGGCCAGAGCCTTGCAAGAACGTCTTTCAGCGCAAACAAGGAAGACTTCAACTTTGAAATTTCAAGAGCCGTACTTGCTGCCTCCAGCCCTTTTAAAAAGAACGCTTCAGCATCAAGGGGACGATGATTACGCCCAGTGCGACTCGGCGACTCAAAGATCAACGGAACCATTAACACTTCGGTATCTACACTCACTCTCGTTAACCCCTGAAAAATACCTTTCACAAGGTGCTCCTGGTGCCAGGCCGCCTGCTCATTAACCAGAGCACAAGTAACAATGGCTTTATAGCTACCTGTTTTTGCAAGCATCATTGCGACATGAGGGATCGTAAATACATCCGAGATGACAAAGCAATCGACATGGTCTCTCGGAATCATCTCACAAAAGCCCTCATAGGACTCTTGCGTCAATTCCTTATTAGCTCCGGCCCTTAAAAAAGCATATCCGCCATCTCTCACGAGTCCAGCTCCTATTTATTCTTATGTGGGAATTCAAGTAGCCGGAAGCCTCAAGTGATTCGCTTTACGGCAATCCTGTTCACCACTCGCATTCCATAACCAAATGTCTACGACAGGGGGCAGTCTTGCTCACGCGTACAGCGCCGAACTGTCCCAGCTTGGGTCACTTTTCCGCGCGGTAGACACTCGGGGGAGCTACTGAGGGCGTCGCACCTACTAACGGAGCGTTCCCGCTCTCCTTCACATCGCTCAAACCCACTGATCACCGGCCTTTCTATGGGTTGGCTCAACTTGGGACAGTTCTCATGCACGCTAGTGAGAGAACCTGAGATCAGAGACAAGCCGCTCTCAAGCGCAGCTATCTCAGATTGACGAATGCTTCGGCGGGACATTGCTCCCTTCACCGAGCCGGTTAACTGCCATAGGGCAGCAAGAAAACTCAAAGAAGAATGTGATTTCAGGCGGATTGATCGCGCTACGGCTGCGGAGCAAATCAAACCAGCCAAGTCTGCGGAGGTGAAAAATGTCTGTTGTAGAAAAAATTACCCAAGTGAGTGACGTGGTCGACAAGAATCTGTTCTTGCAAGCAATGTCGATCCTCCCCGGTGCCGTTTCCTTGGTCACCACGGGCCAAGGTGAGAAGCGAATGGGGCTCACCGTTTCGGCACTCTGCAGCCTGTCTGCAGAACCGCCTTCGCTCATCGTCTGCGTAAACAAGAACGCAAGCGCACATGACGAGCTGATCGCTCAAGGAGCCTTTGGTGTCAACGTGCTCAAGCCAAACCAGACTGAGTTTGCCGCGCTGTTCACCCAACGCGGTGTAGACCGCTTCGCGAGTTCCGACTGGGTGGAGCGCGTCACCGGCGCTCCATTGCTGAGCAGCGCCCTTATCGCCTTTGATTGCAAACTGGAACGCGCCATTGACGGTTTCTCCCACACGATCCTGATCGGCACGATCGCCGACATCGTGATGACTCCGGAAGATCCGTCAGAGTGCCTCGTTTGGCATCAACGTCGTTACCGCACCTGCGCTGAAATCGCCTGATTGCTTTAAGCCCTTAACGCCCCTCCTCCAATGCCAATCAAAACGAGCACTGGAGGAGGACAGGGCTAAACGCTGACGGGACTTCATGAAAGGAGCCTCCACCAGCAACTGAATGTACAAGCCCTCGGCAACCCTTAACCGAGGAGATAAACAAGAATTGATGAGGTAGACAAAAATGGCCGCCAATCGTTACGCATTCATCAAAGCTGGCTGGCACAGCGATATCGTTGATCGCGCATTGGAAGGTTTTTGCGAGGTGATCTCCGCCGAGCACGTAGATGTCGTGGATGTTCCAGGAGCTTTTGAACTTCCGCTCATGGCGCAGGAGCTCGCTCTGACTGGTCGATACGCAGCAATTGCGGCTGCAGCATTGGTTGTCGACGGAGGCATCTACCGCCATGACTTCGTAGCACGAGCTGTAGTGGACGGCTTGATGAGAGTCGGGTTGGATACTCAGGTACCAGTGCTCTCCGTATCTCTGACTCCTCACCACTTCCAAGAGACGGATCACCACCGTGAGATCTTCAGCAATCACTTCGTTGAGAAAGGACGCGAAACGGCTCGCGCTGCTGTGAAAATCACTTCAACACGAGCTAAAGCGCTCGGTAAACCACAGCGCAAATTGCAATCTGCCAGCTGAATGCCTTCTAGGCCGCATGAAAACACTCGTGCGGCCTAGAATTAATAATTTAATTTGTAAAACTACTAAATCTCGATAATACGTTGAGACAACCTCAAGCTGTATGCAATCGCCTGATTCAAATTTTCCTCGCTGCCATCCCAAGACCACCACGAATTGATGCAGTCAATAAGCTTTCGCAAAGCTCTAGCCTCTAACATTGTGCATGAGGCTCCTAAATCTTGAGCGATTGAGAAATACATGTAGTCGCAAAAGTCTTCCCAATCCTCGACCTCCCTTCGCAAGTCCTCAGGCAAAGTTTTCGCGATACGATCTGTTGCAACGAGAGCATCCCAAATATCATTTTCAGGGCATTGCAATTGCTGACTAACGTGAAAGCTAATTAGAGTCGACCAGTAGCTATCAGGAGTGCAACACTCTGCGAGAGCAGTTTTGAGCGCGTGCGCAAAACTGTTGTAATGCCAACGCATCGCGGCAGCGACAATTTCCTCACGCCCATCAGGGAAGTGAAAATACATAGTCGGGGGTTTCACGCCGGCCGCAGCGGCTAGGCTACGCATCGAAACATTGGCGATCCCCTCTCGAGTCGCTACAATCAAAAACGACTCTAAAATCACCTGCTTGCCACGAGTCAAACCACTCCAATCAAAAGTATCTAAATACTGTTCAAGGCGCACCAACATTGCCGTAGCATTTTCGGATCCAGGCATACTCTCGCGCCCCCATCTAGAGCTCAAAATACGATTTATCTAGCATATCACCCAGACGCAGTTCAACACTAAATTTTCTTGCAAAAAAAATGGGTGGGCAATACCCACCCAACGCCGAGCGCTGAGATCAGCTATGACTTCTACCTAGCTTCTCAAAAACATGCGGCTTAGCCACCCGATAGTAGCAGGCTAACCCCATGCCCACTATTTGCACGACAGCAAGACTGTATAGCATCCAGGTTCTCTGCCCTGGTTCCCCCCCCACAAGTAATTCGAAATTCTTGGCAACCAGCACTACAAGGACAATGAAGAATACGGAAGAAACAGCTGGAGCTAATAACGATTTAGTCCAACTCGCCCCATCAAACCTTCCCTTGGTAAAGTACCAAGCCAAGGCGGAGAAGTTGACAAAAGTCAGCAGAAATATGACGCCTGATGTACCTACACCTGAAAGCTGACCATAAAGTAGTTCAGGCTGAACGCCCAGCAAAATAAAAGGCATAAGCACAGCAAGAACCAAAATCGAGACGGTAATGGATGCTTTGTAAGGAGATGCGTGTCTCGGATGTACCTGCCTAAGAAGCTCTGGCAGCGCTCCATCAGTTCCCAGATTGTAGAGATAGCGGGAAAGCACGTTGTGAATCGAAAGAATACATGCAAATGCAGAAACCAGAATAAGACCTGATACCAAAATCCGATAACGACCGCCTACGAATTTCTCGAAAGCAGATGAAAACATAGTTGCTGGATTAGCAGAGGCAACATCTTGAGCACTCGAACCATAGGACATGATTAACGCATAAGCGCAGACAGTATAAATCAGACCTATAAATACAATGGCTCCGTAAGTGGCCATTGGAATGGTTCGATCTGGCAGCCTAACCTCATCCCGAAACAACGCCGTGGCTTCAAAGCCCATGAAGAACGACACAACGAAAAGCATTGCAAATGGTAAATTTACATTCGGCTTCGATAGTTCGCCAGGGGTGAACGGAACACCAGCACCCAAAGAGGATCCTCCTCCACCGTCAAAAACACCAAACACAAAAACCAGACAAACTAATATTTCAGCAACCATTACCCAAGTCAGGACTTTTGCTGAAAGTTCGACATTTAAATAACCAAGAACACCTACCGCCAGCCAGCAGCCCAATGAGTACCAGTACCAAGGTAAAGCGTGCCCAGAGATTTCCTTATGGAAATCAGCACATGAAACTCCAAAATAGGCCGCTACGCCAGTCAAAATAACGAAGTAGGACACTGCCGCCATCAAGCCCGACCCTAAGCCAGCCTCCTTCCCGAGCCCATAGCTGATAAAAGAGTAAAAATCACCCGGACGTTTGACAGCAGCATTTAGAGTCACATAGCCAACCCCAAAAATCAGGATCATTACGGTGACAAGTATAAAGGCCAGCGGACTAGAAACTCCACCGAAGGACAAAGCCACTGGAATATAACCAGAGACCGTAGTAAGAGGTGCTGAGAATGCGAGCACGGTAAGTGCCAGACTGAATGCCCCCATTTGACCAGTTAGCTTTGCATGCCCCGAGGACGAAGCGTGCCCCAAGACCTTGGCCTCCGCAGTAATCGCCATGCTGATTCTCCTATTGAGAATTTTGGTTAACATAATTTGGCAGAGATTATTACTAGGGATTATTATTTATTAGCGCAGATTTGAGTAGATTTCATTCAGCAAGATTAGAAATGCCTGCTGTAAATACTCTGCGATGAGAGCCCTTCCCTGACGCAACGTGCTTGACAGATTATTCATATCGCCATCTATCATCCAATCAAACACCACGAATCGCTACCCAGAACGACCTCTACGAGCAAGAAATGAACCAACATCGCAGTAAAATTTTTGATACTTCTTGAAAATCAAGGGAAGTGTTAGATAGTTTCGAATTCGATCATCATGCAGCGTGACCGGGTCTTCAGCTAATTCAATACTGGTGAAACTTTCGGCAATGACATTCAGAGACGCTTCAATCTCTGCTCTACTGATAACCTGGCCTGCGCACGCATGGACGCCGATACCGAACGACACATGCTGGCTGGCCTCTTGAGGACGCTTGTGATCGAATTGGTTAGGCCGTTTGAACACCGCCTCATCACGATTGACTGCGGCAGTCATAAATCGGATGCAAGAGCCAGCAGGAATCTTTACTCCCCGAATTTCCACTTCTTCGGTAGGGTAACGCGTGAATGACTGCTCTGGCGGGTTTAATCTAATGAACTCGTTAATCATCGCCTGCCGAGATTCTGGTTCATTCCGATAGAGGGCGAACAAATGCGGCTCTCTTGCAAAGTGCTCCAGAATCGATGCTAGGACATATGCCGGATTTGGCGCACCCGAGAAATAGAATAACACTAGGGTTTGAATTACCTCTTCCGGAGTCATATCTCCTGAGGCTTCGAGAGCCAACATCGCATCCAACAAACCATCCCCTGGACTCTTTCTCTTCTCTTCAATCATGCTTTTGCATTTAGAGAACAACCAATCAAACCCTTCACGCGCTCGATCTTTATCCGCTTGGGTGGCAGCCGGAGTCTGCATCCCTACAATCTTCAAGGAGTTGAGAGTTGCGATCTCGATATCATCTTCAGCAATCCCCAAAACTCGGCACATCGTGATATGGGTCGGCACAACACAAATATGGTGGTGTGCTTCGATGTATCCATCAGCCTCAATAAAATTTAGGGCCTCTCGAGTCACATCAGTAGTATGTTTGATCCATTCCCTCACCAGCTTGGGTGTAAACCACTTATTTGTATGCCTACGCAGGGCGGTATGTTTAGGCGGATCGTAAAAAAGCACAGTATCCAAGAACACATGCCAATGATGAGGTTTAACCCAATCAGGCTCTACCATGCTCATGGCAGGATGTTTCACATACTCGATGTAATCTTCGTATCGCGAGACAATATAAGTGTGCTCATTTTCTTTGTAAATTGGATATTCGCGCTGCAATCGTGCGTACCAAGGGTAAGGGTTCCGGCGAAAATCAGGGTTTGCCCAAGGCAGCACTTCATGAGTAATGTTCATGTTTCTTCCCAACCACTATCAGTTAAAGACTTTGTCGACCCAGCCTTGCGCTACGGATGTGACCGATTTTCCAGTCGCCGCGTCATGTCGCCCCGTCTCACCTACTTGACTGGCTCCTAGGTCGATTAGCTTTGCAGCCACGATATCGATCGCATTATTAAACTTGGAGTAGGTGCTATCACCCAAACCAAAAGCATAGAACGCAACATCGCTCAAATCAGGCTGAGCCTCTACTAGATCTGCATAAAAAGGTGCTGTAGTTTCAGGAAGTTCTCCTTCACCGTAGGTGGAGGTCACAACTACCAATTGTCCCACTGCGAGCAGATCATCCGCAGAAATGTCCTCCATGGATTTAACAACTGCTATCGCACCACGCGAATTCAGAGACGACGCAATATCATCCGCTGCCATTTCGGCATTTCCACTTTCAGTACCGAAAGCAATTAAAATATTCGACATATCTTTACCTCTCAGGATCCAACCGAATCAGTCAACCAACTTTTCTGACACAGCGATGACTTTAATGTCATCACCGCTCTGGGCAATTTTTAGCATTGCTCTAATCTCGGTGACTTTCTCGCGACACCGTGTTGGCTTGGCATAGGCCCGCTCATGCCGATCTATACGAAGCCATCCTTGATGATTTACCACACCGATAGGTAATTCATGAACAATAGAAATCAACCCAAGTTTTCTAGCTTGCACAATGCCAGCCTCATAATCAGAAACAATCTGATCTGATACTGCTTTAGCATCTTTGCGATTTTCTGCCACGGTACCTTTAGGGCCTCGTCTAAGCCAACCCACACGATAAACTCCGTCGTATGCTTGGTCTTCAAATGGGACAGTAGACTTACGTGCACACCCATTATTAAATCCAATGGCTGTCACCACTGTGTCAAACATCATTTCGGCTCGAAGTCCGGTCAGTCGATCGACAAGCGAGACTTTTGCTAAACCACGTTCCTCATTGACTTCCACAGGAATCGCATTGAACATGAAGTTTATAGACAAACGAGAGGCGCCTCGGCCTACTTCCTTCTCAGAAGCCAACTTAAGTAGTTGTGCGATCGGGCCATGATCATCCTCACTAATTCCCTGAGCACGAATGGCAACCCCAGGCAAGCTGAGCAATTCGGCCATCATTGATTCATCACATTTAGCGTCGGAAGCACTCGACCTGCTGATGAGTGTTAAGCAGTTAACTTCTTCCGTACCCAGAGCATTCCTAATTTCATCGGCGATATCTGACCCCACGAGATCGACATCCGATTTTGCGACCATCCGAAGAACATCAATTGCAACATTCCCACTTCCAATAACTGCGACATTTCTTCCAAGCTTCCGAATGGTGCCGTCGACTACCTTAGGTAGGCTGGCTCTTGGATGCCCGTTTAGAGCCTTAAGCAAGCTTCCCGCACCTACAACTGCCGCTTGGGGATGCACTGGAATATCCAAGGCTGCATCATTATTCAGGCCGGTTGCCAAGACGACGATATCGAATGACTCGGTCAGCTTCGCATAGGAAATGTCCCGCCCGATGCTCACATTTCCCCTGAACTCGACACCACCCTTCTCGAACATGCGCTCGAACTGCTGAATGACCGCTTTAGATCCCTGATGATCGGCAGCCACCCCATAGCGAATGAGTCCGTAAGGAACTGGTAAGGCCTCAAAAATAGTGATCTGTGCTCCTGCCCATTTTTTTTGAAGAAATTGGGCCACGTAGCAACCTGAGGGCCCACTTCCTACGATGGCTACGGTTGGGAAACACGCTGTCATCTAACTTCTCCCCTTGAACCTCGAGCCTCGATAGGGCCCCGATGTCGTTGAACCTGACCTGCCGAAACCGCACGAACATTCGTTCGGTTTTCTTGGGTACAGCAAGGTATATGCCAAGCTGCATTCACTGCATAGGAGGTTACATTTTCATAGGGAAGATGACGCTTACTGCCCTCATTCCGAGCGTAGGGCTTTATCCATGTGAGCTTTTGGTGCATCACAGGCAATCAGAATGGACGGATTTATTGCGCCTCGCTCAGAGCGAGGAAAGGGCAGGCACCACTCGTCGTTCTGCTCCAGCAACATCGCGCCTACCAGCCGTGTGATGGCCGGATCGTTGGGGAAAATCCCCACGACATCAGTGCGGCGCTTGATTTCAGCGTTGAGCCGTTCCAGCGGGTTGGTGCTGTGTAACTGCTGCCGGTGCGCCTCGGGAAACGCCATGTGAGCCAGCACTTCATCCTCGCAGCCGTCCATGAGCGTCGCGATCTTCGGGTACTTTTCGCGCAGTTGATCGGCGACCAACCGCCATTGCTGATGGCATTCGGCACGGCTGTCCTGGGCGAAGACCGTGCGCAGCAGCGCCGCTACCATGGTGCGGTGACCTTTGCCGACGTGGGCCATGGCATTGCCCATGAAATGCACACGGCAGCGCTGCCTGGTCGCGTTGAATACCTTGGAAACAGCCGCCTTGAGCCCTTCGTGGGCGTCATAGCGGGCTTGGTCATCGTGGTTCTCTTGGTTAAGGTTAAGTCCGCAAACTCAACGTTAGCCACGAACCACGATGACCATTCTCTATCGCCCGCAGGGCGCCTTCGGTTGGTTCAGTTACACCACTTCCCGGGTCATGACCGCCCAAAATGGGCTCAAGGCGTCAGGGCTGGTGAATCTTCTGATTGGTGGTGCATACCATCGATGGCCATTGCCCAACGGATAGAAACCGCTCGCGGGATCAAGCTTCTGCCCAACGAACCCTATCATCGGCGCCCGTTGGACAATAGCGGAAGAGCCATAAGGCGAGTAGGTTATCTTGCAAGTCTCGCCGCCATCCGATGCCAGCGTCTGTTTTCGATCAAGGTCGTTCACTCTGGCGTCAGACTGTGCAGAGTTATTCAAGCTACTCCGAAGTTCAACGAACTGCCCACTGGCAGTTTTATCAGGTCGCTCTTCCCGTCCGCCATAAGTGAGCCAAGTTCACAATCACAGAACGGTCCAGGCCATCAGGCACCTTCCGGCAGTAAGCTACGGTCGAACATGAACGGCCGATCTCCCTGCGGCGTATATTGATACAACTGCTGGGGCCTGCCGAGCCGCGGCTGATTCTTCTCCCCCGTATCACGCACCCAACCCAGCTCACGCAGGCGCTCCAGGCGCTTGCGCAGCGAGGTGTTGTTCACGGCCTGGCCCAGGCACGCCTGCACCGCCCCCAATGCATCGAGCACCGTGAACTTCTCGGCCAGCAGGTTCAGCGGCAGGCTGCTGTACACCGTCTTGCTCGCCAGCCGCTCGCGGGCGCGCTCCACCAGCAGGTTGTGATCGAACGGAAGCAGGACTTTGCGGCCCAACACACTGGCCAGGTCAAAAAAGGCCAACTGGTCACCCTCAACCTGCTGCCGGGGGTCAAGCAAGGCCAGGTAATAGGTGCTCAACGACCAGCCGCGCGGGTCGCGGAAAGCATTGCCTTCAGTACCTACCTGCTCCAGGTAACGCGGCAGCACCCGGGCCTTCTCGCCTAGCGCGCGCTCGGCAGCAGCCTCCAGGCTGATGTCCGGGATGCGGCCATTGACGAGCACGCCGGGCAGAGCCCACTGAGCGGCATGGGGCTCGCGCTCGCGGCGATGCAACAACACTTGCAGATGCTGGGCTTCGGGGGCCAGGCGCAGCGCGACGATATCGACGCTGGCCAGGACTTCGGCTGTACTCACTAAAAGGCTCCACTGCTCAATGACGCAATATTCCACCAGAGCGCTTAACTGGGGCAAGCATCTATGACTGCAGGACGTGTGCTTGACACACTTATATCACCAGGTGGATTATATAGCCAGACCAGCGAGGAGAGCCCCATGAAAATCGCCAGTTTCGATGTCGACGCGCAAAACGGCTTCACCGCCAATGCCCCACAGGAATTGCCGGTGCCCGAAGGCAATGAAATCGCCGCCGACCTCAACACCATGGCCCTGCGCGCCGACCTGCGCCTGGGCAGCAAGGACGCGCACCCGGCCAATGCCGCGTGGGTGGTCACAGAACCTGGGCAAATGCTGCAACCGCTGACGCTGGCCAATGCCGACCTGACCTGGGTAAGCCACTGCGTGCCGGGCACGCCGGGCTTCGAACTGCTGCCAGGCCTGCCCGCCCCCATCGATTACGACTACTTCATATGGAAAGGCGTCGAACCCGACCTGCATCCCTACGGTGCCTGCTACCACGACCTGGCCGAGCGCCGCTCAACGGGCGTCATCGAATACCTCAAGGTGCAGCAGGTGGCGGCGGTGATCGTCGGTGGGCTGGCTCTGGACTACTGCGTCAAGACCACCGCCCGGCAGTTGCGCCAGGCGGGCTTCCAGGTACTCCTGTACTTGCCTGCCTGCCGCGCCCTGACCCAGGAAGGCGCCATTAGCGCGTGCGGCGCACTGGCCGCCGAGGGCGTCATCCTCTGCGGCGACGAGGCCGCGCTCGACCACCAGCTCTCTCTGATCAAGGAAGACCGCCCATGAGCGAAGGCGTTTTCGGCCCACGAATCATCCAGAACCTGCTCGACACCGACTTCTACAAGATCACCATGATGCAGGCGGTGCTGCACAACTACCCCAACGCCGAGGTGGAATGGGAGTTTCGCTGCCGTAACGGCGAGGACCTCTCGCCTTACCTGGCTGAAATTCGCTATCAGGTGGAGCAACTGGCAGACGTCACAGTCACCCACGACCAACTGGCGTATCTGGAGAAAATTCCGTTTATCAAGCCGGACTTCATCCGCTTCCTAAGCCTGTTCCGCTTCAACCTGCGCTATGTCCAGGTCGGCCTGGATGACGCCGGGCAACTGGCGATCCGTGTACGCGGGCCGTGGCTGCACGTGATTCTCTACGAGATCCCGTTGCTGGCGATCATCAGCGAGGTACGCAACCGCTACCGCCATCGCGAAGTGGTGATGGAGCAGGTGGGCGAGCGGCTATACCAGAAACTGGACTGGCTCAAGGCCCACGCCAGTGCCGACGAGCTGGCGGGCTTGCAGCTGGCTGATTTCGGTACCCGGCGGCGCTTCTCGTACCGTGTACAGGAAACCGTGGTACATACCCTCAAACGCGATTTCCCGGGGCGCTTCGTCGGCACCAGCAACGTGCACCTGGCCCGCGAATACGAGCTCAAGCCCATCGGTACCATGGCCCACGAATGGTTCATGGCCCACCAGCAACTCGGCCCGCGCCTGGTCGACAGCCAGGCTGCCGCGCTTGAGTGCTGGGTACGCGAATACCGTGGGTTGCTGGGCATCGCGCTGACCGACTGCATCACCATGGACGCGTTCATGGTCGATTTCGACCTGTACTTTGCCAAGCTGTTCGATGGCCTGCGCCACGACTCGGGCGACCCGCTGGCCTGGGCCGAAAAGGCCATCGCCCACTACCAGAAACTGGGCATCGACCCGCAGAGTAAAACGCTGATCTTTTCCGATGGCCTGGACTTCGCCAAGACGCTTGGGCTGTACCGCGCCTTGCACGGGCGCATCAATGTGAGTTTTGGCATCGGCACCAACCTCACCTGCGATATTCCCGGCGTCAAGCCCATGAACATGGTGATCAAGATGACGGCCTGCAACGGCGCGCCGGTGGCCAAGATCAGTGACAGCCCAGGCAAGACCCAGTGCCGCGATGAGAACTTCGTGGCGTACCTTAAACATGTATTCAAAGTGGCTTGAGCACTGTCATATACACCGCCCGGCCTATTGGCCAAGCGGCTTTTACGGCACAATACATCTGCCTTCACATTCATTCGCGCACCCCGTCCGGTATTAAAAAAGTAGAGGGAGCGGGTGCCTTGCACCTGGCGTCCGAATTAAACACAGCCTTTTCTGTGTGAATTCACGAGGTGCAAGATCATGGCTAACGATCAAGGCAAAAGTGGACAACAAGGCGGCACTCCCCAGCACAACCCGGACCAGGTCTCTAACGACCCGAAAAAACCGTGGGACACAGGGCATCAAGGCGGCCAGATGCCAGAAGACAAGTGGGAAAACGACCCGCAACGCTCAGGGGGTGGTACACAACAAGGCGCAACGGGTGGCCATGGCTCTGGGAGCCGTGCCGGTACCGATGTCGAACAAGGCATGGATTCCGACCCTCAACTCGATGACGAAGAAGACAGCGGCATGAACAAGGACGATCGCTGATCCCATATGGCCAGGGTTGATGGAACACCCTGGCCATTAACATCTGGCGCGCAACCTCCCCGTCAGCGCCGGCGCGACCTGACTGCTAAAGCAAGTGACTGGTTTACCCTGCCGGACATGAGTGTCATGTACACAACGCCATGAACCGTGCCGCCGCCCGCGAGGGCGTGGCCGCATGCGGCAGCAGAATGGAAAAGTGCCTGACCAACGGCTGCGGGGCGATGTGCAATCGCTGCAGTGCGCCCCCCTCATGCCTGATCGACATCGCCGAAACGAAGCCAATGCCCATCCCCGCCCGTACGGCCTCCTTCACCCCTTCGACGCCGGCAATTTCCAAGGCTACGCGCATGGCCACGCCACTGCGCGCAAACGCCCGTTCAACGATCTGCCGAACCCCGGAGCCGCTTTCACGCAGCACCAAGGGGTAGCTGCCCAAGGCTTCCAGCGTCTGACCCGCCTGATTGGCCAACGGGTGAGCGCTGGGCACGATGGCGACGATTTCGTCCTCACGCCACGGCGTGACACCCGTGCCCAGAGGCAGCTCCTGCCCGGGCGGGCCTTCGATCAGGGCGATGTCCACATTGCCCAGCGCCGAGACGATCTCTGCGGTATTGCCGTGCAAGGTGCTCACCTGCACCTCGGGGTATTGCGCATGGAAGTCGGCGATCAGGTAAGGCAGCAGGTAGCTGGCGGGCGTAGTGCTGGCACCGATGCGCAAGGTGCCGCGCTCCAGCCCGCGCATGGCGTCGCGCAGTGCCTGGGCCTGGCGAAAGGTATCACGCAGGCGTTCGGCATGGGCCAGCAGCTGCTCGCCGGCCGCAGTAAGCCGCACGCCGCGGCCGGCACGCTGGTACAGAGGCTCGCCGAATGCGTCCTGCAGCAGCTTGAGCTGGCCAGAGACAGCCGGCTGCGACAGATGCAAGGCCAACGCCGCATGGCTGATGTTGCCATGCTCGGCAACGGTGGCAAACGTTATCAGCTGTTCCGGGGTCATGAATGCAAAATATCAGCTAAACGGATATTTTCCATCCTGAATTACGATTTTTTATAAGCTTATAACCAAATTAAAGTAGGCCCTGTCGATTCACCGTCCGGAGGACTCACATGGCCACGGTACCGTCCAACCCTGCCTTTGCCCCTACCCTCTCTACCCGAGGGCGGCTCAACGGCATCCTGTTCGTCGCATTGTTCGCGTTCGCCGTCACCCAACTGGCGGCCGTGCCCGTTATCGCCAACCTGGGCATCAGCCCGCTGATCGTCGGCATCGTCGCCGGAGCCCTTTACGGCAACGCCCTGCGTGATGGCGTACCGGCCAGCTGGGCGGCGGGTATCAATTTTTCTGCCCGCGGGCTACTGCGCATCGCGGTGGCCTTCTTCGGCCTGCGTGTCAGCCTGCAGGAAATCGCCGAAGTCGGCTGGTCAGGCCTTGCGGTCTCGCTGCTGGTGGTGGTCAGCACCCTGCTGATCGGCCTGTGGTGTGGCATGAAGCTGCTCAAGCTGGACCGCGATACCGCCTTGTTGACCGCCGCCGGTAGCGCCATTTGCGGCGCCGCAGCAGTGCTGGCCTTCGAATCGGCGCTGCGCAGCGCACCGCACAAGAGTGCCATGGCAGTGGGCAGCGTGGTGCTGTTCGGCACCCTGTCGATGTTCCTGTACCCGCTACTGATCAACAGCGGCTGGCTGCACCTCGATACCCTGGGTGCCGGCCTATTCCTGGGCGGCACCGTTCATGAGGTTGCCCAGGTGGTGGGCGCGGCAAGCAATGTCAGCCCCGAGGCCACGCACATCGCTACCATCGTCAAGATGACCCGGGTGATGCTGTTGGTGCCGGTACTGCTGGTGGTGGGTGTCTGGATCAGCCGTACCCGGCTGCCGGGCCAGGCACAAGGCAACGGTCGCATCGCCATGCCCTGGTTCGCCTTTGGCTTCCTCGCGCTGGTGTTGGTGAACTCGCTGCAAGTATTGCCAGGCAGCGTGATCCAAGCGGTCAACAGCCTGGACACCTTCGCCCTGACCATGGCCATGACCGCACTGGGCATGGAGACACGCTTGAGCCAGATCCGCCAGGCTGGCCCGCGGGCACTGGTGACCGGGGCGATTCTCAACCTGTGGCTGCTCGGTGGCGGGCTGGCGATTACGCTGGGTGTGCAAAAGCTCTTCGCATGACTTATGGTGTTGTCAAAGAAGGATGTTTTACCTGCACAGGAAAGACTTAGATGCCCCAACGCCATGTCATCAATGCATCCGTCAGCCCCAAAGGCAGCCTGGAGACGCTGTCGCAACGTGAAGTCCAGCAACTGAGTGAAGCCGGCACCGGTAGCCTCTACACCCTGTTCCGCCAGTGCGCCCTGGCCATCCTCAACACCGGCGCCCATGTCGACAATGCCAAGACCATCCTTGAGGCCTACAAGGACTTCGAGGTACGCATCCACCAGCAAGACCGCGGCGTGCGCCTGGAGCTGCTCAATGCACCCGCCGATGCCTTCGTCGATGGCGAAATGATCGCCAGCACCCGCGAGATGCTGTTCAGCGCCCTGCGCGATATCGTCTACACAGAAAGCGAGCTGGCCAGCCAGCGCATCGACCTGGAAAGCTCCCAGGGCATCACCGACTACGTCTTCCACCTGCTGCGCAACGCACGCACCCTGCGCCCGGGCGTCGAGCCGAAAATGGTGGTGTGCTGGGGCGGCCATTCGATCAGCAGCGAGGAGTACCAGTACACCAAGAAGGTTGGCCACGAACTGGGCCTGCGCAAGCTCGACATCTGCACCGGGTGCGGCCCAGGTGTGATGAAGGGGCCGATGAAAGGCGCCACCATCGCCCATGCCAAGCAACGCATGCACGGCAGCCGTTACCTGGGCTTGACCGAGCCGGGCATCATTGCCGCCGAGGCGCCCAACCCGATCGTCAACGAACTGGTGATCCTTCCGGACATCGAGAAGCGCCTGGAAGCCTTCGTACGTGTCGGCCACGGCATCATCATCTTCCCAGGTGGCGCCGGTACTGCCGAGGAGTTCCTCTACCTGCTCGGCATCCTGATGCACCCGGACAACCAGGACCTGCCTTTCCCGGTGGTGCTGACCGGGCCGCGCAGTGCCGAGCCGTTCCTGCTGCAACTGCATGCCTTCGTTGGCGCCACCCTGGGTGAGGCAGCCCAGCGCCACTACCAGATCATCATCGATGACCCGGCCGAGGTCGCGCGGCAGATGGTCGAAGGGCTCAAGGAGGTCAAGCAGTTCCGCCGTGAGCGCAACGACGCGTTCCACTTCAACTGGCTGTTGAAGATCGACGGCGGCTTCCAGCATCCGTTCGACCCGACCCACGCCAACATGGCGGAACTCGCCCTGCGCCGCGACCTGCCGCCGCATGAACTGGCCGCCAACCTGCGCCGGGCGTTTTCCGGCATCGTTGCCGGTAACGTCAAGGACAAGGGCATCCGCCTGATCGAGGAGCACGGGCCATATCAGATCCGCGGGGACAGTGCGGTACTGGAGCCACTGGGGCGCCTGTTGCAGGCGTTTGTCGACCAGCACCGGATGAAGCTGCCGGGTGGCGCGGAGTATGTGCCTTGCTATCAGGTTGTGACCTGAAGACAACAGGGCCGCACTGCGGCCCATCGCCGGCAAGCCGGCCCCCACTGGGTTTGCGCTGAGCTTGAGAGCAGCGGGGTACCTGTGAGGGCCGGTTGAAACGCTACCTGACCGGGTTCATCTCGCTGCGGTCAACCAGGCGAATACTGTTACGCCCGCCACGCTTGGACTGATACAGCGCCACATCACCCTGCTCGATCAACGCCGCCAGGCTCGCCGGCGGATGGTCGAACAGGTTGGCGCCAATACTCAGGGTCACGGCCTGCGGGGTCGGCATTGCCTGCTCGGCAAATTGCTGGAACTGGCTACGCAAAACACCGCCCAGCTCCACCACCCGCTCACTGCTGGCATCGCTGAGCAGGATGACGAACTCATCCCCGCCCAGCCGCGCCGCCAGTGACCGCTCCGGCAACACCGCACGGATCATCTCGCTGAGCGTGACCAACAGCCGGTCGCCAGCCGCGTGGCCATGCAGGTCATTGACCAGCTTGAAGTTGTCGATGTCTATCAGCAGTAGCGCCCCAGGCCGGGCCGGGCTCACGTCTTTTAACAGGGGCGTGGCGCGGACCTCCAACGCCCGGCGGTTGTACAGCGCCGTCAACGGATCGCGGGCAGCCAGCCGGGCGATCCGCTCTTCACGGCGATAACGCACGGTACCGGTCATCGACAGGGCGATCAGCATGATCGCCATGGCTCCCTCAACCAGCGACACCTGAATGATCAGGCCGCCGAAGGTCGCCAGGTCGATCAGCGTGCCAGGCGTCACCGCGATGACAGCCTTGACCACATAGAACAGGCCATGGATGAGCAGCACATAACGCAACTGCACCGCCCCCACGCTCAACGATTTGCCGTGCGGGCGCAACAGCAGGCTGGCCTTGAGCGTGAGCAGCGCCACCAGCAGCGAGTTGACCATCAGCATGACCTTCGACCACTGAGGCCCCACGGGCAGCAGCAGCAAGGCAAACCAGGCGACGACGATCAGCATCCAGCCCCGCGACAGGCGGGCCTGGGTAAAGCGCAGCACCCCCAGCAGGAAAAACGCATGCGCCACCACCAGCAAGCCGTTGGCGAACCAGATACCGATCAACAGCAGGCCGATCCCGCGCAACAGGGCCAGGGTGGAGCCGATGGTGATGGTGGCGAAACCCGCGCTCCAGAACAGCAGCGAGGGTTCGCGGACGCTGCGCCACTCGATCGCCAGGTACAAGGCTGCGGCGGCAGCCAGGGCGATGGTGATGGTAAGCATCGTGGGTGGATCAAGCGCCATGAAAGTTTTGGCCTGTCTGGTTAACGTGGAAAACGGCTGATTGTATTCGTTTGCCATGACTTTTCAGAGAGGTAAAAACGGCTCACAACACCCGCTTGATCAACGGCTCCAGGCGACTGAAACGCAAGCGGCGCAAGAACCTGCGCACTTCTTTGGGGTGCTCCGCCTTGACGCCCAATTCTTGGGCCGAGCCGATCTTCGGTGCAAACCGGCGAATGCCCTCCAGTTCCACTTCCCGCGGCACCGTCCATTCGCCCTGCGGGTCGTCGATCAGCAGCCCGTTCTCCAGGTCCAGGTTGAACCCGCGCGGATTGAGGTTGTTGCCTGTCAGCAACGAGTAACGCTGATCGACCCAGACGCCTTTGGCATGAAAGGTATGCCCAGGGTCGTTCCAGATCCGAACCACCAGTTGGCCGCTGACAATGCTGGCATGGCGGCGCCGGGCAAAGGCGCGCAGGTTGTCTTCATACAGATAGGGCAACGCGCCACTGGCGCTGAACGGCTCACCGGGCGCGATATAGAAATCATTGGCCGTACGGTGGCCGACAATCAGTTCCACCCGCACGCCGCGGTCCAGGGCGTGGTCGATCTCGCGCATCACCACTCGGGGCGGGTTGAAATAAGGCGTGCTGATGATGATCTGTGACCGCGCCGCAGCCAGCAACGCGCACACCGCGCGGTTAAGCGGGTTGCCACGGCCAACGCCGAGCAACGGCACCACCCGCAGGCCCTGCCCTGCAACGGCAGCCGGTGCGTCATACGCCATGCGCCGCAGCCGTGCACGCAAGCGGCGAATATCGCCGCGCAGGCTGCGGTTGGTCGGTGGCGCCGGCAGGTCCAGGCGCGGCGTTGCAGTGTGGTACAGCAGCCGCCGCACCAGGGCGACCATGGCATCGGCCAGCTCAGGCGACTGGAACAGGTGGTAACGGTCCAGGCGATAACGGTCGAAACGGTGCAGGTAGACGTTGTTCAGGCTGGCGCCGGTATAGATCACGCAGTCGTCGATCACGCTGCCCTTGAGGTGCAGCACGCCGAACAACTCACGGGTTTGCACTGGCACGCCATGAATAACCACGTCCAACCCACGCAGCTGACGCTGGGCCTGGTACCAGGCGGCATTGCCCGGCTGGCGCCCGGCGCCCAGCAGGCCACGGCGTGCGCGAAACCAGTCGACCACGATGACGATCTCCAGGCCCGGCCGCGCCGCCTTGGCCTGGTACAGGGCATCCAGCACTTCCTGCCCGGCCTCGTCCTCCTGCAAGTACAAGGCGACGATGACAATGCGCCGGGTCGCAGCGCCGATGCGCTCGAGCAAGCAGGCGCGATAGGCCGCGGCATCGGGCAACACCTGGATGGCCTGCGGCGCGATGGCGAAACCTGGCAGCGCCGCCAGCATGGATTCGGGGTTCAAGTAGCTTCACCTTCTGTCTGCATTCAGGTCCATTCCTGGCCATCACGCCGGGGTGTAAGATCGACCGGGCAACGACCCATAACAACAAGAAACATGCGAGGCCTGTTTTTCACTGCCCCCGACGAATCACGCCTCAGCTTGCACAGGAAGATCGCAATGGTCCACCCCGTTTCTGCAATCGTCTCGCCTTGCCCAGCCAAGACCTTCGGTTTTCTGGTGCTGCCCAACTTCACCACCATCGGCCTGGCGTCGGCGGTGGAAACCTTGCGCATGGCCAACCTGGCAGCCCGCCGCCCCCTCTACCGCACCGTATTGCTCGCTGCCAGCGAAGCGCCGGTGATGGCCAGTAATGGCATGCGTATCCTGCCTGACCATGCCATCGCCGAGGCCCCGCCGCTGGATGCCCTGTTCGTGGTCGGGGCCAACCCGATCGACCGCAGCCGAGGTAACCGGCCCCTGATCGACTGGCTGCGCCAACTGGCCCGCCAGCACGTTCCGCTAGGCGGCATCTGTACCGGCAGCTACCTGCTGGCCAAAGCCGACCTGCTCAAAGGCTATCGTTGCACCATCCACTGGGAGGACATCGAAGCCCTGCAGACGCATTTCCCCGGGATCGTCATATCCAGCCAACTGTTCGAACTGGACCGCGACCGTTACACCTGCTCCGGTGGCGTTGCGGCCATGGACATGATGCTGCAACTGGTCGCCCGCGAAGCCGGTGGCCAAGACATCGCCGCCAAGGCGGCCGAGTTGCTGCTGTGCGACCGGGTGCGCGGCGAGCGCGAGCGACAGCGCGTGCCGTTGCGCACCTTGCTGGGCAGTGCCCAGCCCAAGCTTAGCCAAGTGGTGGCGATCATGGAGGCCAACCTGGAGGAGCCGCTGGCGCTGGAGGAACTGGCCAGCCTCAACGAGGTGACCGTGCGCCAGCTAGAGCGGCTGTTCCACAAGTATTTGCAGCGCACGCCCAGCCAGTATTACCTGGAGTTGCGGCTGTCGCGGGCGCGGGAATTGCTGTTGCGCAGCGACGTGCAAGTGCGGGAGGTGGCGCTGGCATGCGGGTTCAGTTCGCCGGCGCATTTTTCCAAGAGCTACAGCCGCTTCTTTGGCCTGTCGCCGCTGGGGGAACGGCGGCAGGCATCGTTGCACTGATACCTCAGTCTTTCAGTTCGTCATGGGCCGTTTCCCGGCACATCAACATGGCCACCAGCGCCACCAGCGCCGCCGCCAGCAGGTACCCGGCCGGCGCCAGTTTGCTACCGGTTACATGAATCAACCAGGTGGCGATGAACGGTGCCGTCCCGCCAAACAAGGCGTTGGCCAGGTTGAAGCTCAAGGCAAAGCCACTGAAACGCACGCGGGTGGGGAAAATTTCCGCGAGCAGGCAAGGCAAGGTGCCGTCGTTCATCGCCAGCATCGCCCCGAAGAAGATCTGGATCGCCAGGACCACCAGCAGGGGCTGACCATCGAGCAGCTTGAACAGCGGCACGGTCAACCCCAGGAACAGCAGCGAAGCAACCACCAGCATGGTCTTGCGGCCAAAGTGGTCAGACAGGCGTCCCATCAGGAAGATCAGGCCGATGTAGGTGGCCAGGGAAACCGTCGAGGCGATGAACGAGTCACGCTCGCTCATGCCCATTTCATTCGACAGGTAAGTGGGCATGTAGCTGAGCAGCAGGTAGAACGCCACAGCATTGAGGCAGGTAACCCCGATACCGATGGCCAGGCTGCGGCGGTGCCGGCTCAGCAGTTCGCGGATCGGCGCCGGCGTCATGCAAGCCTTGCTTTCCAGCCGCTGTTCCATCTCCAGGAACTTGGGTGTGTCCTGCAGGCTCATGCGGATATAACGTCCCACCAGGCCGAACGGTGCCGCCAGCAAAAACGGCAGGCGCCAGCCCCAGCTGTGCAGGTCTTCAGTGCTGAGCAGTTCATGCAAGGCCGCGACGAATGCTGCACCGAACAACAGCCCGGCCGCGGTGCTGGCAGGCACGATGCTGGTGTACAGCCCCCGTCTGCCAGGCGGTGCGTATTCAGCGAGAAACGCCGCAGCGCCGGCATACTCGCCCGAAGCGGAAAAACCTTGCACCAGGCGGATCAGCAACAGCAGGCACGGTGCCCACAGGCCGATCTGCGCATACCCCGGCAGCAAGCCGATGCAGAAGGTCGAGATCGACATGATCAGGATCGACAGTGACAGCGCGTTGCGCCGCCCATGGCGATCGCCGAAATGGCCCCACACCACCCCGCCCAGCGGGCGTACGAGGAAGGACAGGGCGAATACCGCGAACGTCGCCAGCAAGCCGCTGGTCTTGTCGGTTTGCGGAAAGAAGGTGGCGGCGATGATGGTCGCCAGGTAGCCGTAGGCCGCGTAATCGAACCATTCGACGAAGTTGCCCATGAAACTGGCACGGGCGGCCTTGCGCAGGGCCTGGCGTTCGGCGCCTTGGGTGGCACCGGCGAGGGTGGGAGCATTCAGGGTGGTGCTGGACATGACGGATACCCTCTGGTTCTTCTAATTGGAGGCAGGGTCTGAAGGTCATACAGTTAGTTGTTATTGTGTTGTTTGTGCCGGCCTCTTCATTCGCGCAGAGGCCGGCACCTGTCATCATTTGCGAATGATGTTGTGCTCCGGTCCATACGGGAACTTGGTGATGTTCTCGGCACCCGTTTCATTGACGATCAGGATGTCATGCTCGCGGTAGCCCCCTGCCCCCGGCAGCCCTTCGGGCAGCATGATCATCGGCTCGATCGATACCACCATGCCCGGTTCCAGCACCGTATCGATATCCTCGCGCAGCTCCAGCCCTGCCTCGCGGCCGTAGTAGTGGCTGAGGGTGCCGAATGAGTGGCCATAGCCGAAGGTGCGGTACTGCAGCAGGTCATGGCGCAGGAAGATCTCGTTCAGCTCGCGGGCGATATCGCAGCAGCGCATGCCCGGGCGCACCAGCTTGAGCCCTGCCTCGTGCACTTCGACGTTGGCTTGCCACAGGCGCAAATGCTCGTCCGGGCAGTGGCCCAGGAACAACGTACGCTCCAGTGCGGTGTAGTAGCCGGCGATCATCGGGAAGCAGTTGAGGCTGAGAATGTCGCCCGGGTTTACCTTGCGGCTGGTCACCGGGTTGTGCGCACCGTCAGTGTTGAGCCCGGACTGGAACCAGGTCCAGGTGTCCATCAACTCGCTGTCGGGGAAACTGCGGGCGATCTCGCGGATCATCGCCTGGGTGGCATGCAGTGCCACTTCATATTCCGGCACCTGGTCCTGCAGCGCCTCGACCACCGCCGCACCGCCAATGTCGGCCACCCGCGCACCATGGCGAATGAGCGCCTGTTCTTCGGCGGACTTGATCATGCGCATGCGCATGCAGGGCGCACCGATGTCCAGCAGCTCGGCCCTTGGGTAGCAGGCAGCGAGCTTGGCATGGTTCTGCAGGTTGAGGTGGTCGTACTCCACGCCGATACGCGACGCCAGCGGTAGCGCCTGCTGGATGGCCACAAAATAGTTGTCGCGCTGCCAGTCGGTATAGACGATGTTGTCGGTACCGACCGTGCGACGCCAAGGTTGGCCACCGTCGATGTTGGCGCTGATCGACACCACCTTGTCGTGGGTCACCACCAGTGCATAAGGGCGGCCAAACGAACAGTAGAGGAAGTCGCTGTAGTAGTTGACGTTGTGGTACGAGGTGAAGATCGCCGCCTCGATATCCTGCTCGGCCATGTAGGCCCGCAGCCGGGCATGGCGGGCGGCGTATTCCTGTGCGGAAAAGGTCGGTTTAGCCTTGTTGCCGTTGCGGATCTTCAGGGTCTGGGGCATTTGCATGGTCGGTGTTCCTTGTCGTTGTGAGCACGCTGTTTCAGGCCGGCCGCCTGAGATGCATTGCAGCAGAACGAACGAGGACGCTTTTGTACCTATCCGACCTGGAATTGGCGCGATGGCCACTGACCCATTGCAAACAAGCCGGCCCCCACAAGCACTCCACCGCCGTCAGGCTGTGCGGTGTACCTGTAGGAGCCGGCTTGCCGGCGATTGGGCTGCAAAGCAGCCCCAGTCATCGCGTTTATTTCAAATCAAAACGATCCAGCTCCATCACCTTCACCCATGCTGCAACGAAGTCCTTGACGAACTTGTCCTTGCCATCGCTGCTGCCATACACCTCGCTCAGCGCCCGCAACTGCGCATGCGAGCCGAACACCAGGTCCACACGGGTACCTGTCCACTTCACTTGCCCGGTCTTGCGGTCGCGGCCTTCGAAGCTTTCGTTGTCGCCCGAGGTGGCCTTCCACTCCACCCCCATATCCAGCAGGTTGCGGAAGAAGTCATTGCTCAGGGTGCCAGGCTGGTCGGTGAACACGCCGTCCTTGCTGCCGCCATGGTTGGCGCCCAGCACCCGCAGGCCGCCGATCAGCACGGTCAGTTCCGGCGCGGTCAGGGTCAGCAACTGGGCTTTATCCAGCAGCAGCTTCTCGGCCTTGACGCTGTAACGCGCCTTGGTGAAATTGCGGAAACCGTCAGCCAGTGGCTCGAGCACGGCAAACGACTCGACATCGGTCTGTGCCTGGGAGGCGTCGACACGGCCCGGGCGGAATTGCACGTTGCCAGCGTAGCCGGCATCCTTGGCGGCCTTTTCCACCGCGGCGGTACCGGCCAGCACAATCAGGTCAGCCAGGGAAATATGCTTGCCGCCGTTGTTGAACTCACCCTGGATCTGCTCCAGTGCCGCCAGCACTTTGCCCGTGCCCTGATTGGCTGCCCAGTCCTTCTGCGGCGCCAGGCGCAGGCGCGCACCATTGGCGCCGCCGCGCTTGTCGGAACCACGGAACGTCGAGGCGGCTGCCCAGGCGGTGGATACCAGCTCACCGACACTCAACCCTGACGCGAGTATCTTGCTCTTTAGCGCGGCAATGTCCTGCTCACTGGGTAATGCTTGATTGGCCTTGGGCAGCGGGTCTTGCCAGAGCAGTTCCTCATTGGGCATTTCCGGCCCGAGGTAACGTGCCAGCGGGCCCATGTCGCGGTGGATCAGCTTGTACCAGGCGCGGGCGAAGGCGTCTGCCAGCTGGTCGGGATTGTCCTTGAAGCGCCGGGCGATCGGCTCGTAGATCGGGTCGAAGCGCAGGGCCAGGTCAGAGGTGAGCATGGACGGTGCGTGGCGTTTGCCCGGGTCATGGGCATCCGGCACGGTGCCAGCGCCTTTGCCCTCCTTGGGCTGCCACTGGTGGGCACCGGCTGGGCTCTTGGTCAGTTCCCACTCGAAGTTGAACAGGTTGTTCAGGTACTCGTTGCTCCAACGCGTTGGCGTAGAGGTCCAGGTCACTTCCAGGCCGCTGGTGATGGTGTCGCCACCCTTGCCGGTGCCAAATTTGTTGGCCCAGCCCAGGCCTTGCAGTTCAAGGCCGGCGGCCTCCGGTTCGGGGCCGACGTTGTCGGCCGGCCCTGCACCGTGGGTTTTGCCGAAGGCGTGGCCGCCGGCGATCAACGCAACGGTTTCTTCATCGTTCATGGCCATGCGGCCGAAGGTTTCGCGGATATCCTTGCCCGAAGCCACCGGGTCGGGGTTGCCTTCCGGGCCTTCGGGGTTGACGTAGATCAGGCCCATCTGCACCGCGGCCAGCGGGTTTTCCAGGTTGCGCTCGGCCGACAGGTCGCGGTTCTGCTCTTCACCGTGCTTGGCGGGTTCGGCCACCAGGTCCCCCTGCCCGGGCGCCTGGGCCTTGACCTGGTCCTTGCCATAGCGGGTGTCGCCGCCGAGCCAGACCTTTTCCGAGCCCCAGTACACGTCTTCGTCCGGCTCCCACACATCCGCGCGGCCGCCGGAGAAGCCAAAGGTCTTGAAGCCCATCGATTCCAGGGCGACGTTGCCGGTGAGCACGATCAGGTCGGCCCAGGAAATCTTGTTGCCGTACTTCTGCTTGATCGGCCACAGCAGGCGCCGGGCCTTGTCCAGGCTGACGTTGTCGGGCCAGCTGTTGAGCGGTGCGAAACGCTGCTGGCCAGAGCCGGCGCCGCCGCGGCCGTCACCGATGCGGTAGGTGCCGGCGCTGTGCCAGGCCATGCGGATGAACAACGGGCCATAGTGGCCGAAGTCGGCCGGCCACCAGTCCTGGGAGTCGGTCATCAAGGCGGTCAGGTCTTGCTTGAGCGCCTGGAAATCGAGGCTCTTGAACGCCTTGGCGTAGTCGAAGTCCGGGTCCATCGGGTCGGACTTGGCGCCATGTTGGTGGAGAATCCTGAGGTTGAGCTGGTCAGGCCACCAGTCTCGGTTGGTGGTGCCGCCACCTGCGGTTTGATGGAACGGGCATTTCGATTCGTTCGACATCTGCTGTTACCTTTGGGTCGGTTATCCAGATTTCCGGTCTATGCCAGGTGT
Source organism: Pseudomonas sp. BNK-15 (assembly GCF_047456105.1). Lineage (NCBI taxonomy): Bacteria > Pseudomonadati > Pseudomonadota > Gammaproteobacteria > Pseudomonadales > Pseudomonadaceae > Pseudomonas > Pseudomonas sp. BNK-15. The sequence goes on along the minus strand of NZ_CP179898.1, from coordinate 4,344,853 downwards.
TCTTTGAGCCGAGCACATGGGCTCATGCCTACCCCTCATCAGGTCAGGTCGGTCACGTTCCGACAGGGGCTTGCGAAGCTGTCACGGCGTGGCGGCAGGGTCTTGCACCCAGGTGCTCTGACGCCGCCCGCAGGGGAATTCGCAGGGCCACGGACAAGACTAGTCGAGCTTGGGCAGACTTCTAATAGAGTGGCTATTGGAGGGTGATAGGTAGGCTCTGTCAGGATTGCCGGGCAGGCGACAGCGCCCCCTGCCACCGGCTCACTTCCTGCGTTGCATCCAGGCAGCCCCAAGCCCACTCAGGCAGATGATGGCGATACCCAGCAAGGTGGTGCTATCGGGCACTTGCCCGTAGATCAGCAACCCCAGCAAGCCGGCAAACACGATCTGGCAATAACTGAACGGCGCCAGCAGAGCTGGCGCGGCGTGGCGGAAGGCCTGGGTCAGCAGCAGGTGCGCACTCATGCCGAAACCGCCCAGTGCCAGCATCAGCAGCGCGTGGTCCCAGCGCGGCAGCTCCCAGAAAAACGGCACCAACGCACTCATCACCAGCGTGTTGCACAGCCCGGCGTAGAAGTTGCTGGTGGTGGGGCTGTCATGGGCGGCGAGTATGCGCGTGAGCAACTGGTAGAAGCAAAAGCCTAGCGCCGAGCCGAAGGGGTACAGGATTGCCGGGGTGAACATCGCGCCACCGGGGTGCACCACCACCAGCACGCCGATGAAGCCCAGCACCACCGCCACCCATTGCCCTGGCGTGACCCGCTCCTTGAGCAGCGGCGCCGACAGCGCAGTGACCAGCACCGGGGCCAGGAAGTTGACCGAGGTCGCCTCGGCCAGCGGCAGGTACTGCAAGCCGGTGGTGAACAGCAGGCTGGTGCTTAGCAAGCTTAACGCGCGCAACGTCTGTAGCACCGGGCGCCGGGTGCGCAGCACATTCAGGCCGGATTTGGGCAGGAATATGCCGGCCATCAGTAGTGTGTGCACCAGGTAGCGGGCCCACACCACCATGATGATCGGGTATAGCCCACCGAGGAATTTGGACAAGGCATCGTGGCTGGCGAACAGGAACGTGGCCACCACCACCAGGGCGATACCGCGCAGGGGGTGGTTGACTCCGGACAGCGGTGTGCTGGAACTCATGGCGTTCTCGATGGCGGCGCTGCGGCATGCAGCGCCAGGTGAAGGCAGTGCGACAACAGGGATTCTAGAAGAGATACGACGACTTAAGGAAGGTCAATTGACACGCCGGTTCAAGCCAATGTGTTTTCCGTTCGCTGATCGACCACTTTCAGCTCCCTACTCGTGGTCCCTGACAGGCTAAACGCGCACCATCGAACGTGGCCCTCGAACCCGAACAAGGAGTTTTCATGCATAGGCTCACCACCCGCAACGGCCTCGACCTGCCCAGCATCGGCCTGGGCACCTGGCCGATGACCGGCGCCGAGTGCACGCGTGCAGTTCACCAGGCGCTGGAGCTGGGTTACCGGCACATCGATACCGCCACCGCCTACGACAACGAAGCTGCTGTTGGCCAGGCGTTGCGCGACAGCAGCGTGCCACGCGAGCAGATCCACCTGACCACCAAGGTCTGGTGGGACCGCCTGGCGTCCGAGGCCATGCGCCAGTCCCTGGAGAACAGCCTGCGCGCCCTGGGCACCGAGCAGGTCGACCTGTTCCATATTCACTGGCCCGGCAAGGACTGGGACCTGGCCCGCAGCATCGAGACGCTGGTGGCCCTGCGTGACGAGGGCAAGGTACGCAGCATCGGCGTGGCCAACTTCCCGCTCGGCCTGCTGCGCCAGGTGATCGAAACGCTGGGCGCGCCGCTGGCGGCGATACAGGTGGAATACCACGTGCTGCTCAGCCAGCAACCGCTGCTCGACTATGCCCGCCAGCACGACCTGCTGCTCACGGCGTATACCCCGCTGGCCCGCGGGCGGGCGGCGGCGCAGCCGGTGATCCAGGACATCGCCCGCAAGCATGGTGTGTTGCCGAGCCAAGTGGCGCTCAAGTGGTTGCTGGACCAGGACGGCGTGGCGGTGATCCCCAAGGCCAGCAGCCGCGAGAACCAGCTGAGCAACCTGGCGGCGCTGGATGTGCGCCTGGATGATCAGGATCGGGCGCTGATTGCCGGGTTGCCAAAGGATCAGCGGGTGGTGAACCCAGACTTTGCGCCGGACTGGAACAGCTGAATGCCAGGGGCCGCTTTGCGGCCCCTTCAACCCACCGCCACAGCCACCTGCTTCAACCGCTCCCCCGCCGGCACCGGCCGCCCATACAGATAACCCTGAAAGTGCGAGCACCCCTCCGCCGCCAGGCGCTGCATCTGCTCCTCGGACTCCACACCCTCAGCCGTGGTCTTGATCATCAGGCTGTTGGACAGTTCGGTGATCGCCCGGACGATGGACATCGCCTCGCGGCTGTCGCACATGTCATGCACGAACGACTTGTCGATCTTGATCCGGTCGAACGGGAACGAGCGCAGGTAACCGAGCGACGAATACCCGGTGCCGAAGTCATCCAGCGAAATCGACACCCCCAGGTCTTTCAGCGCGCGCAAGGTACGCACGTTCTCCTCGCTGTTGCCCAGCAGTACCGATTCGGTGATTTCCAGCTCCAGGCGCTGGGGCGCCAGGCCCGAGTCGGCCAGGGCCAGCGCCACGGTATGGACCAGGTTGGCGTTCTTGAACTGCACCGGTGACAGGTTGACCGACACCGTCTGCTCACTGTCCCAACTGGCCGCCTCCTGGCACGCCAGGTTCAGCGCACGGGTGCCGAGTTCGTGGATCAGCCCGGTCTCCTCGGCAATGGGAATGAAGTCCATGGGCATGACCATGCCACGGGTCGGGTGCTCCCAGCGCAACAGCGCCTCGTAGCCAGTCACGCTGCTGGTCTGCTGGTCCACTATCGGCTGGTAATGCAGGTGCAACTGCCCAAGGTGCAGCGCAGTGCGCAGGTCGGTCTCGACCAGGCGGCGCTGGCGGGCGGCGACATCCAGTTCGACGTGGAAGCACTCAAAGCGGTTACGGCCATTGCGCTTGGCTTCGTAGAGGGCCATATCGGCGTAACCGAGCAACTGTTCGGCCTGTTCATTGTCATCGGGGGCAATGGCGATGCCGATGCTCACGCCCACCGTGAACTGGTGGCCTTCGATCTGGAACGGCGGGCAAATCGCTTCAATCAGGCGCTTCGCCGTATTGCAGGCAGCCTCGCGGCCGTCCAGGCCAGTCAGCACCACGGCGAACTCGTCGCCGCCCAAACGGGCCAGGGTGTCTTGCTCGCGCAGCTCGCGGCGCAGGCGCTTGCCCAGGGCGCGCAACAGCTTGTCGCCGAAGGCATGGCCGAGGGAGTCGTTGATGTTCTTGAAGTTGTCCAGGTCCAGGCACAGCGCTGCGGTCAGCTTTTCGCTCTGCTGGCCGCGCACCAGTGCCTGCTTGAGCCGCTCGTTGAACAGTGTGCGGTTGGGCAAACCGGTCAGCGCGTCGTGGTGCGCCATGTGGTGGATCTGGGCGTGGGCGGCCAGTTCCTCGGTGGCGTCCTCTGCCACGAACAACACATAGTCGGCCTGGCCCTCGCGGTTCTGGCTGAGCAGTGCGCGGCTGCGCAAGGTACGCGGACCACAGGCGGTATCGACCCGGGTTTCAGCAGCATAACCCTTGGGGTTGCGCGCGCCACGGGCGAGCTGCTGTTCCAGGTAGTCAGCCGCAGCCGGTGCCAGGCACTCACCCGGCAACTGGCCGATCATGCTGCTGCCGCGACCACCGAACAGGCGTTCGGCCTGCTGGTTGGCCAACAGGATGCGCTGGCTTTCCAGGTCCTGGACGATAACGCTGGCGGGAATGTTGGCGATCACCGAATCAAGGAACTGCGAGAGCTTGGTCATCTCCTGGCTGTACTGTTCAGCCAGCTCCTTGGCCTGCAACAGCTCCAGTTCCTGCTGGCGCCGCTCGGAAATGTCGCGGGTGACCTTGGCGAAGCCAATCAGATGGCCGTTGTCATCGCGCACCGCCTCGATCACCACGTGGGCATGAAAGGTCGAGCCGTCCTTGCGCAGGCGTGCGCCGGTTTCTTCGAAGCGGCCCGTGTCGCGCGCCTGCGCAAGGTTCTGCTCGGGCAGGCCGGCGACGCGCTCGGCTTCGCTGTAGAACAGCGAGTAGTGCTTGCCGACGATTTCGTCGGCAAGGTAACCCTTGGCCCGCTGGGCGCCCGGGTTCCAGTTGGCGACGATACCGTCGGGGGTGAGCAGGTAGATGGCATAGTCCACCACGCTCTGGATCAACAGCCGATACATGATGTCGGGGCTTGCGACTAGCGACATGAAAATTTCCCTGAACCTGCAACGCGCACGAAAAGGAACCCCAGGCCAGAGCGACCGGGTCTTGAATACGAGGTAATGGCATTATGCCGCTTGAGTGGATTTTGTGAAGTGGCTCACAGTTTTTTGCCAGCGCCGCTCAATGGTAAGCGGACGTAACCTTATAGGTGAGCAGGTCCGGGTCATCACCCAGCACGATTTGCTGCACCGGCCGCGGCAAGTCGGCCACGACGGCTTTGCAGAAGGCAACGGCGGTGGGGTCCGGCGCATAGCAGCGCAGGAGCCAGTCTCCGGCACCGCTGAGCAACTGCAGCGCGACCGCACGGCCAATACCCTGCCGGCGGTAGCGCTTGAGGATGAACAGGTCGGCCAGCTCACTGGCATTGATGCCAGGCAGCTCGCTGCGCTCGACCAGCACGAAACCGGCAATGAAACCATCCACCAGTACCAGGTTTGCGCTCCAACCGTTTGCAAGCCAATAGCGCTGCAGGTGCTCTTCGTGAATGTAGAAGCGCCCGTCTACCTCGACGTCTTCCTGCTCCCAGTCAGAGGACTCGTAGGCACAGAACTGATAGAGATTACGGATCAGGTCGGCCTGGTCGCGGGTAGTGGTGAGCAATTCGATGGGCAGCATGGGGGGCTCGGGCACAGGGGTGGTTGAAAGGCTTTCATGTTGAAAGTACCGGCCCCCAGATTATGGCTCAACTCAGCGCCATGAACGGCATCAGGCGCCCCGCACCTGATGCCGTGCCCCTCACTTTTCTTGCAGTACCGCCCTGCCCTTCACTGCCCGCGGCCCGCGCCAGGCCCAGAACAGCAACCCGGGGAATGGGGCGTAGACGACGAAGACGATCCATAGCATCTTGCGCTCCGCGCGCCGTTCGCTGCCGATGATGTGCCAGATGGCGAAGATCTCCAGCAAGATGACCAAGGCCGCGACAATGATCCAGATCGTTCCGATTTCCATGAGCACTCTCCCGTTGGCATGTAAAGGGTTGGGTTACTGCCAGCGGCAAGGGTTCATTCGGATTTACTTGCCTGGGCCTTTTCCAGTGCAGCCTTCAACGCCTTCGCATCAGCGAACTCCTGCTGGCTGACCAACGCTCCCTGCTCAAGCTGCAACCACAGCACCTTGCCTTCCTGCCCAGGATAGCGGCTGGCCACCTGCCCTTCACGATCAAGCATAACCCGGTAGTTGTAATCACGCATGGCCGGGATGGCGAACAGCTTGCTGATCAGCGCCGGCATGCGCTGGATATCCGCCACAAACACCGCATCGCGCGACTCCAGGTAGCCCTTGGGCTGTTCAGCCAGGGCCGCCTTCACCAGCTTGGCGCCGTCCATGTCGCGGGCCACCAGCAGCACATGCGTGCCGGCGTCCAGGGTATAGGGCTGGTCATGCTGGTCGAGCAGCGTCCACGGTGCGAGCTTTTCCCCGGTTTGCAGGGCGTTTGCCACCAGTGGCAGCAGGCTGAACAACAGGGCGACGGCGTATTTCATCGAGGTTCTCCAGGTGGGAGGCGCCAGCATAGCCCAGTTGCCTCAATACGACCTCCAATACCACAGGCCCACCCAGGCGATTGTCTTTCCCCTAGCTACCGGCCACACTCGCCAGGCCATCCAGGAAGCGGAGTCCAGAGTGCCCACCCCACGCCAGTTCAGCAAGAAGACCAGCACCACCAACATGCTGCGGCTCAAGGCCACCGCGGGCAGCCCCCAGGCGCCCTACCGCGTCGACTTCGTCCTGCTCAAACACTTCTCCATGGCCAGTTTCACCGTGGCCATGGACGTGCTGGTCACCGCCAACCTGCTGCGCGCCGACAGCTTCAGCTTCACCCCACTGTCGCTGGACGGCGACCGGGTGCTGAGCGACCTGGGCCTGGAACTGGTGGCCACTGACCTTGTTGCCAGCGAACTGAAAGCACTTGACCTGCTGATCATCTGCGGAGGCTTGCGCACACCGCTGAAGTACCCCGAACTGGACCGCCTGCTGGATGACTGCGCCGCCCACGGCAAGGCCCTGGGCGGGCTATGGAACGGCGCCTGGTTTCTTGGCCGCGCCGGGGTACTGGATGACTATGGCTGCAGTATCCACCCCGAGCAACGCGCCAGCCTGTCCGAGCGCAGCCCGCAGACACGCATCACCCCGGCCAGCTTCACCCTGGACCGTGACCGGCTCAGCGCCGCCAGCCCCAATGGCGCCATGGAACTGATGCTCGGCCTGGTCCGCCGCCTTTACGGTGACGGCCTGGCAGAAGGCGTCGAAGAAATCCTGTCGTTCTCTGGCGCCCGCTACCGGCAGGTCGGCCCGGGGGCGAAAAAGTCGATGAGCCTGCACCTGCGCACCATCGTCGAGCTGATGGAGAACAACCTCGAGGAAACCCTCAGCCTCGACCAGTTGGCGGCCTACAGCGGCCGCTCGCGGCGGCAGATCGACCGCCTGTTCCAGGCCCAGCTGGGCACCTCGCCGCGGCGCTACTACATGGAACTGCGCATCACCAAGAGCCGCCGCCTGCTGCAGTACTCCGACCTGTCGGTGATGGAGGTTGCGGTGGCCTGTGGCTTTGTTTCGGTGTCGCACTTCAGCAAGTGCTACGCGGCCTACTTCGGCTACCCGCCGTCACGTGAGCAACGGCTGGGCGAGTGAACGGCACTCAGGCCTGGATGTAACGCATCACTGCTTCGCAGATCATGGCCTTGTGGCGCAGTTTGACCTGCTCATCCAGCAGGTCGATCTGGAAGATATCGCCGAAGGTATGGCGGTTCGAGACCCGATAGAAGCAGAACGCGCTCATCAGCATGTGCAGGTCGATGACCTCGATGCCCGGGCGGAACACCCCCTCTTGCACGCCACGCTCCAGCGTGCGGCCCAGCGCCTGCAGCACCAGGCTGCTCATCTCGCGGATGGCCGGGGTTTTCTTCACGTACTCGCCGTAGTGGATGTTTTCGGTGCAGACCATGCGCACGAAATCGACGTTGCGGTCGTGGTGGTCGAAGGTGAACTCGGTCAGGCGCTGGATGGCCTGCTCGGCCGGCAGCGACTCCAGGTCCAGGCGGTGCTCGGTCTTGCGGATGTCGCCGTACAGCTTGACCAGGCACTCGACGTACAGCTGCTCCTTGCTGCCGAAGTAGTAGTAGATCATGCGCTTGGAGGTGGCTGTGCGCTCGGCGATGGCATCCACCCGCGCGCCTGCCAGGCCTTGCTGGACGAACTCGTTGATGGCGGCCTGGAGGATGTCCTCGCGGGTTTTTTCAGGGTTGTTCTTGCGCGACTTGCGTGTCCCTTCGATCTCGGGCTGGCCGAGGGGGGCAACGGGATTGCTCATAGCTGCTCACGGGGTATTTATTGGGATTTGGACGGGATTATCCGTGAGTGGAGGGTTGGAAGGAAGCGCGCTGTTGATCGGGTGGGCAGGATTGGCGGGGGCCCAGCCTGAGCCCCTTGATCAAGCGCTGCACAGGCAGCGCCCGATCTCACAAGCCGTGAACCCTTGGGCCGTTACAGCACCGGCTTGCGCGCCGCTCCGCTGCGCCGCTTGGCCATCGCCGCCAACCGCACAGGAACGTTGGCCGCACCGTACCCGGCATACCCCCCCTTGCGCTGGATGATTTCAAAGAAGAACCGGTCCTCGAACGCCTCGGTGTACACGTGGAACAGCTCGCCGCCCTGGGCATCGCGGTCGTACAGCACGTTGTAGTACGCCAGCTCGCTGAGAAACTCGTCATCGAAATCGAAACGCGCCGCCAGATCGTCGTAGTAATTGAGCGGAATTTCCAGCAACGGCACACCGGCTTCCTTCGCCCGCGCCACTTCCTTGAAGATGTCGGCACAATCGAAGGCGATATGGTGAACGCCCGACCCGCGATAGCTCGACAGCGCGTGGGCGATGGCGGTGTTGCGGTTTTCCGATATGTTCAGCGGCAGGCGCAGGCTGCCGCACTGGCTGCGCAGGGCACGGCTTTTGACCAGGCCGTAGGGGTCGGGCAACACCACTTCATCATCTGCGGCAAAGTCGAACAGGCTCTTGTAGAACAGCACCCAGCTGTCCAGCGACTCGGCCGGCAAGGCCAGGGCCATGTGGTCGATGCGCTGCAGGCCACCGGTGCTGCTGGCGCTCTGGTCCAGGCGGAAGTCGGTGTCGTACAGCGACGGGCCTTCCTTGCCCTGCTCCACCAGGTAGATCAGGCTGCCATCCGGGGCGCGCACTGCAGGCACCTCACATTCATTGGGGCCGACCAACCCACGGAACGGCTGGCCGCGGAAGTCGGTGGCGCGCTGCAGCGCCGCGTGCTCGTCCTTGACCCGCAGCGCGGTGGCACACAACGATGGGCCGTGGGCCTCGAAGAAGTTGTGGCCAAAGGAGTAGGGCTCGGCATTGAGCACGATGTTGATGTCGTTCTGGCGCAGCAGGCGTACGTCCTTGCTGCGGTGCTTGCCGGCGTCGGCAAAACCCAGGCGCTTGAGCCAGCTGCCCAGACGCGCGCCGACCGCTTCGTCCACGGCAAATTCGAGGAATTCCACGCCGTCGTAGGTACTGGCGGCGGGCGGTGCGAACAGCACACCCGGCTCGATCGCGGTGCCCTCCTGTTGCAGGCGCAGGCGGGTCTGTTCCTCCAGGTACAACAGCGAACGCAGGCCATCAGCGGCGTTCTGGCGCGGTGGTGCGGCGCGGAAACCGTCGTTGAAGATTTCCAGCGACAGCGGGCCGCGATAACCGGTGGCCAGGATCGGCGCGAGGAAACCGGCCAGGTCCATTTCGCCCTGCCCCGGGAAGCAGCGGAAGTGGCGGCTCCACTCCAGCACATCCATGGCCAGGATCGGCGCGTCGGCCATCTGCACGAAAAAGATCTTGTCGCCGGGGATGTCGCGGATCGCGGCAGGGTCGCCCTTGAGCGACAGGGTGTGGAAGCTGTCGAGGATCACGCCCAGCGCCGGGTGGTCGGCCTGGCGCACCAGGTTCCACACTTGCTGGTAGGTGTTGACGTGACGGCCCCAAGCCAGGGCTTCGTAGCCGATGCGCATGCCGCGTTGGCCGGCGTGCTCGGCGAGCAGGCGCAGGTCGTCCACCAGCAGTTGTTCTTCGCCCAGGGCGTCGGCCTGCACGTTGCTGCACACCAGCACCAGGTCGGTGCCCAGCTCTTGCATCAGGTCGAACTTGCGCTCGGCGCGGTCGATGTTCTTCTGCAGGCGGTCGCGGCGGCAGCCTTCAAAATCGCGGAACGGCTGGAACAGGGTGATGGCGATGCCGAGGTCGGCGCACATCTGCCGCACCTCGCGCGGGCTGCCGGCATAGTAGAGAAGATCATTTTCGAAGATCTCGACGCCGTCGAACCCGGCGGCGGCGATGGCTTCGAGCTTTTCCGGCAGTGTGCCGCTCAAGGACACGGTGGCTATCGAACGCTGCATGGTGGAATTCCTTGTTATGGGGCTACTGGGCTGGAAGCTGGGGCTAAGCAACACACCATCAGACTTCTTGGCATGATGAATTATTCGCAGGTAAAGTCATGGCAGCAATCACTTTGTACGGAACGGTTAGTTTTGCGTTCGATTACCGCACAAAACCCGTTTTGGCGAATTGATTCACTGCCACCCCTGCGCAACCATGAGACCAGACGCAGGCACACCGACCACCACTTTCTGCCCAGTGGCCGTTCGGCACAACCTGCGCTCACAAGCCCAGCGCCACGACATAATAAGTTCAATAAAACGGGTACAGACCTATGCAAACATCCCTCGCCTTGCAACCCGCACCTGCTCGATCGTTGTCTCCAAACAGACTTGGCCCGCGATCGTCGGCCCTTTAAGCACCCACATACTCCCGATAGCGATCGCACACCCACTGGCTTGCCGCCTGACGGCACCGGCTGTGCGGCGACCAACAAAAACAACGGAGACAACGATGGCTAACTCCAGCTCTCAAGCCAAGAAAGCGACCGCCAGCGGATGGATAGGCTCGGCACTCGAGTACTACGACTTTTTCATCTATGCCCAGGCTGCGGCACTGATCTTCCCGCAGATCTTCTTCCCCAACACCGACCCCAAGATGGCGATCATCGCCTCGCTGGCCACCTACGGCGTGGGTTACCTGGCCCGTCCGGTCGGCGCCTTCGTGCTCGGCCACTGGGGTGATACCCGCGGGCGCAAGAACGTGCTGCTGCTGTGCATGTTCCTGATGGGCATTTCGACCATGGCCGTGGGCCTGCTGCCTACCTACCACGATATCGGCATGCTCGCCCCGGCCTTGCTGGTGCTGCTGCGCCTGGTCCAGGGCTTTGCCGTGGCCGGCGAAATCTCCGGGGCCAGTTCGATGATCATGGAGCACGCACCGTTCGGGCGGCGCGGCTACTTCGCCAGCTTTACCTTGCAGGGCGTCCAGGCCGGCCAGGTAATGGCGGCGGCGGTGTTCCTGCCACTGGCCTACTTCATGCCCAGCGAGGCGTTCAACGACTGGGGCTGGCGCATTCCGTTCCTGATGAGCGCCATCGTGCTGATCGCAGGCTTCATCATCCGTAAGGAAGTGCACGAAACTCCGGCCTTCGTGAAGGAAGAGAAGCAGGACAAGGTTGCCAAGTCGCCAATCAGCGAGGCCTTCCGCCACAGCTGGAAGCACATGGTGCTGGTGATGTTCATGGCCTTGATGAACGTGATCCCGGTAGTTGCCACCATCTTCGGCGCGGCCTACGCGGTACAGCCGGCCTACGGCATCGGCTTCGACAAGAGCGTGTACCTGTGGATCCCAGTGGTGGGCAACATCGTTGCAGTGCTGGTTATCCCGTTCGTGGGCAATCTTTCCGACAAGATCGGCCGTCGCCCGACCATGATCGCCGGTTGCCTGGGCTCAGGCCTGCTGGCCTTCGTTTACCTGTATGCGATCAGCATCCAGAACGTGCCGCTGGCCTTCGCTACCTCGATCCTGATGTGGGGCATGGTCTACCAAGGCTACAACGCGGTGTTCCCAAGCTTCTTCCCTGAGCTGTTCAACACCCGCTACCGCGTGTCGGCCATGGCCATTGCCCAGAACATCGGCACCATGCTGACTGCGATGCTGCCGGCGTTGTTCGCCCTGGTAGCGCCACCAGGCTCGGATAACATTCCGCTGGTGGTTGGCGGCCTGGCGTTCTTCATCACCTGCGTATGTGCCCTGGCAGCGTATGTCGCGCCGGAAACCCATCGCCTGGCGATGGAAGACCTGGGCAACCCGCAGGCCAAGCCGATGGACAAGGAAGCCTACGAGGCCAGCCGCAAGGGTAGCCTTCAGACAGTGAGCCACTGACAGACGCAAGGGGCCGCAGTGCGGCCCCAAGCATTTCAGCCGTTGACCACTGCCTGCAAGCGCTGCCACAACCGCTCGACATGCTCGCGCTCAGTGGGCAGCGCCCCCACCGAAACCCGCACCATCCAGCGCCCGTTCAAGGTTGCCGGCGTGACATAAGCCTCACCGGAGGCGTTGAGCCGCTCAGCCCATGCCTTGGTATGCGCATCCAGCGCCTCCCCTTCCAGCCCCCCAGGCCGATGCACAATGCACAAGGTCTGCAACTGTACCGGCGCCAACAACGCCCACTCCCCTGCCGCCTCAACCTGTTCGGCCAGCCAACGGGCATTGTCCAGGTCGCGCCGCAAGCGCTGCTGCAACGCCTCGACCCCCTCGCTGCGCAACATGAACCACAGCTTCAGCGCGCGGAAGCGACGCCCCAGCGGGATGCCCCAGTCACGCAGGTTCTTCACCTCACCATCGACCGCCGACTGCAGGTAGCTGGGGTTGGTGCTCATCACCCGGATCAGGTGCTGCGGGTCACGCACGTAATAGATAGAGCAGTCGAACGCCACCCCCAACCATTTGTGCGCGTTGACCACCACAGAGTCGGCCAGCTCGATGCCGTCCCACATCCAGCGGCATTCGGGCAGGATCATCGCTGAGCCGGCCATGGCTGAATCAACGTGCAGCCACAGCCCCTGGGCCTGGGCGATTTCGCCAATCTGGCGCAAGGGGTCCAGCGCCGTAGTGGTGGTCGTGCCGGTGGTAGCGACCACTGCGCAGGGCTGGTTGCCTTCAGCCAGGTCCTGTTCGATGGCCGCCAACAAGGCATCGGGGCGCATGGCGAACTGCTCGTCGGTAGCGATCAGGCGGATGTTGGTGCGGCCGAAACCGGCCAGCAGCGCGGCCTTGTCCACCGAACTGTGGGCGTGGGCGCTGACATACACGATCAGCGGTTTGGCTTCGGCTTGCAGGCCGCCACGCACCAGGGCGTAGTCGGTGGCACGTTCACGGGCACAGATCAGCGCGACCAAGGTGCTGGTAGACGCTGTGTCCTGAATCACGCCGCTCCACTGCCCCGACAGGCCCAGCAACTGGCGTACCCAGTCCAGAGTGGTTTCCTCCAGCTCGCTCAGCGCAGGGCTCGATTGCCATGACAGGCCCAGCACACCCAGGCCCGTGCTGAGAAAATCGCCGAGCACCGAGGACAAGGTGCCGTTGGACGGGAAGTAGCCATAGAAATCGGGGTGTTGCCAATGCGACAGGCCTGGCATCACCAGCGTGTTGACGTCATCGAGGATCGCTTCGAACGGCTCGCCCTGTTGCGGGGCGCCGGCAGGCAAGGCAGCTTTAAGGTAGCCGGGCTCGACCTGGGCCATCACCGGGCGGTCACCGACCGTCTGGCGGTAATCGGCGATCAGGTCGATCAATTGGTGGCCGTACTGGCGGAATTGTTCTGGGGTCACGCGCGGTCTCCTGTGGGTTGTCCGCTGTCAGGCCCGCCCCCATCGCCGGCAAGCCGGCTTCCACAGGTACTGCACTGGGCTTGAAGGCTCTGGGCACCTGTGGGAGCCGGCTTGCCGGCGATGGGGGCATCACCAACAGCACAAGGGCCCCAGTCTAGGCGCCTGCCGCCACGCCAATAACCCCGCTTGGCGCATACCTGCTATGGCAAAGCCGCATGCCCACCCTGCACGCCGAACTGTGACTGGCGCCACAGCTCGAACACCCGGTTGCGCAACCAGCGGTGCTCGGCCGACGCCTGCAGGCGCTGGTGCCACACCACCCAGTAGCGCTGGGTATGCTCCACAAATCCCAGCGGCCGCCAGGCCAGGCCATGCAGCCGGCACAGTTGGCGGGCAATATGCTCGGGCACCGTCGCCAGCGCCTGGCTGTTGCCAATGACCTGCACGGTGGCCGAGAAGAACGGCACTTCCAGGCTGATGCGCCGCTGCAGCCCCTGGGTGCGCAGGTGGCGGTCGATGAAGCTGTCCTTGTCGCCACCGCCGGAGATGCGCACGTGCTTGAAGGCCAGGTAGTCGTCCTGGCTCAGCACTTCGCAGGCCACCAGCGGATGGTCCCGGCGCATCAGGCACACCGCACGGTCCTCGCCAAGCAGGCGACCGTGCAGGTTGGCCGGCGATTCGTCGAACAGCGTGGTCGCAAGGTCGATCTCGCCGCTGGCGAGCAAAGCGTATTGCCCGGCCTGCCAGGTGCGGTAGTCGATGCTCACGCCCGGTGCTTCCTGCTCCAGCGCCGCCACCAGCAGCGGCAGCATGTGCTCTGCAACATAGTCGGACGCGGCCAGGCAGAAGCGCCGCTCGCAACGGGCCGGATCGAACGCGGCCGGCTGGCGCAGGGCCTGAAGCTCTTCAAGCACCTGGCGCAGCGGCTCGACCAGGGCTTGGGCGTACTCGCTGAGCACGTAGCCACGGCCCTGGCGCACCAGCAATGGGTCGTCGAAGGCTTCGCGCAGATGGGCCAGCTGGCGGCTCAACGCCGACTGGCTGACGCCCAGGCGCTCGGCGGCGTGGCTGAGGTTTTTCAGCTGCAGGAGGCAGTCGAGGGTACGCAGGTGGGCGAGGCTGAGGGAGGCGAAGGTTGGGTTCATACAGGCTTCCCCAGGCTGAACACAGGCCCATTCGCCGGCAAGCCGGCCCACACAAGTACCGCGCAGAACCTGAGCTTTGCACTGTACCTGTGGGAGCCGGCTTGCCGGCGATTGGGCCGCAAAGCGGCCCCGGCTTTTACTCGGTCAGGCCAACGTAGACGTTCTGTACGTCGTCGTTCTCGTCGATCGCCTCGAGGAACGCCTCGACTTCAGCCAGTGCCTCGGCACTGAGGCTGGCAGCGCTCACCGGGTTCTTCGGGGTGTAGCCGATCTTGGCCGAAGAGACGGTGAAACCATGCTCGGGCAGGGCTTTCTGCACTGCATCCAGGTCGGTGGTGTCCGTGATGAACAGGGTCGAGCCCTCTTCTTCACCTTCTTCAAAGTCCTGGGCACCGGCTTCGATGGCGGCCATTTCCGGGTCGGCATCGCCGTCGGGCATGGCTTCGATCAGGCCCACATGGTTGAAGTCCCAGGCCACCGAACCGCTGGCACCCAGCTGGCCCTTGCGGAACAGCACGCGAATCTGCGCGACGGTGCGGTTGACGTTGTCGGTCAGGCACTCGACGATCAGCGGCACCTGGTGCGGCGCGAAACCTTCGTACGTCACCGCCTGGTACTGCACGGCATCACCGTCCAGGCCCGCGCCCTTGCGGATTGCCCGGTCCAGGGTCTCGCGGGTCATGGAAGCCTTCTTGGCTTGCACGATGGCCAGGCGCAGGCGTGGGTTCATGTCGGGGTCGGCGCCCGACCTGGCTGCGATCTGGATTTCCTTGGACAGCTTGCCCATGATCTTGCCCTTGGCATTGGCAGCTGTTTCTCTATGCTTGGCTTTCCACTGTGCGCCCATGTCGACTCTCTTGTTTCAGCGGCCGGTTCAGGAAGCGACCGGCCAAAAAGTGGGAGCAGTTTATACGCCCTCGGGCCAGTGTTCGACAAGAAATCTCACGCTTTGTCGGCCTTGCCCGCCGCCGCTGCGAACCGGGCCAGCCGCACGTCCAGGTGGTGTGGCCGCAGCCCCCGGTCTTCGGCGCGCTCCTTGCGCCGGATTGCATTGCGCACCATCAGCGACCCCAGGTAACGGATCGGCTCCGGCGGGAACAGCCCCAACGGGCCCTTGACCAGTGGCGAGCGGGTCCACGGGTTGTCCAGCCCCAGCGCCAGCGACGAGAGGATCTGCCCGCCCATGTGGCACGGCCCTACCCCGCTGCCAGAGTAGCCGAAGCCATAGAACACGTTGCCTTGCCCGTCCAACCGCCCGAAGAACGGCAGCCCGGTCACCGAGCGGTCGGAGGGGCCGTTCCAGCTGGCCGCCAGGGGCACCTGGGCCAAGGCAGGAAAGAAATCGGCCAGGCTCTCACGCAGCAGCGGCCGGTATGGCGAGGGTTGATCGAACACCGGCAGCATGCGCCCGCCATAGGCGAAGGTGTTGCCACCCTTGCCGAGCATCAGGCGACCATCGGAGGTGTTGTGGTAGTAATGCACGAAGATCCGTGAGTCCAGCACGCTGATGCCGTTGTTCAGGCCGATCTCGTGCAGCAGCTCGGGGCACGGTTCGGTGATCACCATGTCACTGGAGACGATCGCCACGCTGCGCTCGAACTGCGGGAAGGCACGCGCCATCCAGGCATTGAGGCCGAGCACCACGCGGTCGGCACGCACCGTGCCGTGGGCCGTGCGCACCAGCGCCGGGGTGCCATGCTCCAGGCCGGTCATGGCCGTGCCTTCATGAATGCGCACGCCGCGCTGCAACGCCACACGCCGCAGGCCGCGTACCAACCGGCCAGGCTGGACGGTGGCGGCGGCCGGCGAAAACCAGCCCTCCAGGTGCCGCGCCGAGCCGGCCAGGCGCTGCACCTCATCCAGCGGCAAACGCTCGAATGAATTGATCCCCTTGTGCTCCAGTGCAGCGATCACCGCATCGGTTGCACCCACCTGGGCCTGGTTGGTGGCGGTGTACAGTGTGCCGTCCAGGCGGTAGTCGCACTCGATGCCATTGGCCGCGCAAAACGTGCCAATGGCACCGATGCTGCGCTCTGACTCGCTTACCAGGCGCACCGCTTCGGCCACCCCGAACAGACGCTCGAGGGTGAAGTACTTGGCCGACCAGGACAACGCGCAACCACCGTTGCGCCCACTGGCGCCCGCACCGCAGATGTCAGCCTCGATCAGCAGCACGTCCAGCGCCGGCACCGCCTCCTTGAGCATCAGCGCGGTCCAGAGGCCCGTGTAGCCGCCGCCGACGATGCACACGTCGCAGCGGGCATCGCCTTGCAGTGGCGGGCATACCGCGTCCTGTTCACAATCCAGGGCCTGTTGCAGCCAGAAGGGTCTCATTCGCTCGCTTTCCTTTAGGTACGCAGTGGCTTGATCGCCATGCTGGTGTTGGGCGCCACATCATTGGCCTGGGCTGCGCTGGCCGGGCGGCTGTTCCAATGCGGCAGCAGTACCAGGGCCGAGAACAGTGCGCAGCCGGCGAACACGATGAACACCGTGACGCTGTCGAAGTAGCCGGGCAGCAGGCCGCCGAGCACCGCGCCCACCGAACCGCAGCCATTGACGAAACCGGCTGCTGTGGCACCGGCCTTGGCCGTGCCGAAGTCGATGGCCGCCGCGCCGCTGATCATCGAGTCTGGCCCGTACAGGGTCAGGCCCATGAAGAACAGCAGGCCAACTACCATGACGATGCTGCCGCTGTGCATGGCTGCCATGAACGCCGCCAGGGCCACGGTCAGCAGCACCAGGCTGATCACACAGGCCGGCATGCGCCGGGCGCCGAACAGCTTGTCCGAGGCCAGGCCGATGATGATCGGGCCCAGCAGCCCGGCCAGTTCAAAGGCCGTGGGGATGATCGCAGCACCTACCTTGCCGACCGAGGGCATCTGCTCGAAGACGATCACCGGCCCCCATAGCAAGATCGCGTAGCGCGCCGGTTTTAGAAGAAAGTACGCCAGGCCCAGGGTCAGTACCGTGCGGTTGCGCAGGATCTCGCGCAGCGGCGCCCACACACTGCACAGGCTGCCGGCCGGGGCCATGCTCTGCGGCTCGGGCTCGACCGCCGGCAAGCCCACATCCTCGGGTTTGTTGCGCTGCAGGAAGAAGAACA
This sequence comes from Pseudomonas sp. BNK-15, assembly GCF_047456105.1. Lineage (NCBI taxonomy): Bacteria > Pseudomonadati > Pseudomonadota > Gammaproteobacteria > Pseudomonadales > Pseudomonadaceae > Pseudomonas > Pseudomonas sp. BNK-15. The sequence goes on along the minus strand of NZ_CP179898.1, from coordinate 4,327,568 downwards.
GCACCGCCACCGCCGCCACCACCGCGGCACTGGAGAAGAATGCCGCATGCCAGCTGCCGATCAGGGTATAGGCCCACCAGCCGGCGAACGGCGAGGCGACCAGGCCGCCAAATGCATAGCACGAGCTCCACAACCCCAGTACCCGGCCGCGCTGAACGGCAGGGAAGAAGCTGCCGATGTTCTTGCACAGCCCGGCCCAGCCGGTGGACTGCGCCAGGCCCTGGATCAACATGCAGGTGGCAAAGATCGGGAAGGTCGCGTAACTGCCCATCACCACTGCTGCTGCCGCCGAGATCAACAAGCCACCGAGCACCACCACACGCGGGCCGAAGCGGTCCGCCAGCATGCCCCAGGTGAACTGGCCCACGGCATAGGCGGCCAGGTAGATGGCGTCGAGGTTGGCCATGGAGGCCTTGTCGAGCATGAATGCCGGGTCTTCACCAATGCCGAGCTTGGCCACCGAGAAAGCCTTGCGGGTGAAGTAGAAGGCGGCGTAGGCCAGCCAGGTGATAGCGAATATCTGAATGCGCCAGCGTTTCAGCGCGGCTAGGGAGTGATTCATGTGCGTCTGACCTCTTGCTCAAGTGTGCCGGCAGAATGTGAATAAACGCCTGTCTTGTTTTTGTGTTGCGCACTGCATGACGTGGCTCGTCATCTGGTCAGATGGCGCAGGGGTGCGCGCCATGCCCGGCGGCCGCTTGTGGCAGCGCTGGGTTGGTCAGTATGGAAACAGGTGGTGACTGATAAATAAAATCGATTTATCGTATTTCACACATAAGCTCAGCTTGTTACTGGAGTCGACATGTCGGTGTCCCACGCTCAACTCAAGGCTTTCCATGCAGTGGCCGTGCACGGCAGCTTCACCCGGGCGGCAGAAAAGCTGTTTCTGACCCAGCCGGCCGTGTCCGACCAGGTGCGCAAGCTCGAAGAGCGCTTCGGGGTTTTGCTGTTCCACCGCAACAAGCGTTCGGTGCAGTTGACCGACCTGGGCGAACGCCTGCTGGGCATCAGCAAGCGCCTGTTCGCCTGTGAGGCCGAAGCCCACGAACTGCTGCAGGACTCCCGCGCCCTGCACACCGGCAGCCTGGTGCTGGCGGTGGATGCGCCGGTGCATGTGCTGCCGCAGATCGCACGCTTCTGCCAGCGCTACCCGGGCATCCAGGTCAAGGTCGAGACCGGCAACACCGATGAATCCCTGGCCCGGCTGTTCAGCTATCAGGCCGACCTGGCACTGCTAGGGCGCGATGTCGACGATGAGCGACTGCACAGCGTGCCGCTGCGCCGCGACCCGATGGTGGCGTTCGTGTCGCACAACCACCCCTGGGCCAGCCGTGGCTCGATCAGCCTGGCGGACCTGGACGACACGCCGCTGGTACTACGCGAGCCCGGCTCGGTGACCCGGCAGACGCTGGAGGAAGAAATGCAGCGCGCCGGCCTACGGATTCGCCCCGCTATTCAGGTTGAGGGCCGAGAGGCCGCGCGCGAGGCGGTGGTGGTGGGGATTGGCGTGGGGGTGGTGTCGGCCGCTGAGTTCGGCGCCGATGCGCGGGTGTGCGCGCTGCCCATTGTCGATTGCCAGCGGCACCTCACCGAGACACTGGTATGTTTGAGCGAGCAGCGTACACGGCGGGTGGTGGCGACGTTCCTGCAGGTGGTGCAGGAAAGCTTGTAGGGGCCTTCCCGGCCCTATCGCCGGCAAGCCAGCTCCCACTGGTTTTGCGCTGAGCCTTCATAACTATGCTGGGTATACATTCCTCTCTAATGTGCATCCCATGTTTTTCCGTCTAGCCGCCGACACGCTGGTGCTGCTCCATCTGGCCTTCATCCTGCTGGTGCTGTTCGGTGGCCTGCTGACGCTCAGATGGCGCCCCGCCCTGTTCATCCACCTGCCCGCCCTGGCCTGGGGCCTGGCGGTTGAGGGCCTGCACCTGGAGTGCCCGTTGACCGGCTGGGAGAACCGCATGCGCTTCGCCGCAGGCGATGCCGGCTACCACGGCGGCTTCGTCGAGCACTACATCTGGCCGCTGATCTACCCCGCGGGGTTGACGCCGCAGATCCAGTGGCTGCTGGGCGGCGTCGTGCTGCTGGTCAACCTCGGCGTCTATAGCTACGTGATCTGGCGCTGGCGCCATTCACCTACCGCGTAGCAATCACAAACAGCCGCGGGAACGGCAGCAGCACCTTGCCGTCGGTGGCCGCCGGGTAGTCGTGCTGCATGGCCTGCAAGTACATCTGCAGGAAGCTCGCCTGCTCCTGCTCGTCCAGCCTTGCCAGATAAGGCCGTAGGGCCGAGCCCTTGAACCACTCCACCACGGCCTCGGCGCCACCGGTCAACGGGTGATGGTAGGTCGTGCGCCACACATCCACCCGCGTACACAGCGGGCTGAGCAGGTCGTAGTAGAACGCTGCGCTATGCCGGGGCGGCAAGCTCAGGTCGGCGAATTTTTCGGCCCAGGGGCCGCGGCCGGCAATCTCGCGCAACTGGCGGTGGGCCGGCTCGTCGAGGTTGTCCGGGGTTTGCACGGCCAGGCTTGCACCTTCACTCAGCTGGCGCACCAGGTGCGGGTAGAGCGAACCGTGGTCGGGCACCCATTGCAGCGAAGCGTTGGCCAGGATCAGGTCCTGCGGTTCGGGGGCGGTCCAGTGGGCGATATCGGCAATTTCGCAACGCACCCTGGGGATGCGCAGGCGCTGGCGTGCGCGCGCCTTGTCGATCATGTCCGGGTCGCTGTCCAGGGCAGTCACCTGGGCATCGGGGTGGCGCTGCAGCAGTATTTCGGTGGAATTACCAGGGCCGCAACCTAAGTCGGTAGCGTGGCGCACCGGGCGGGGAGGCACCGCGGCAAGCAGGTCGCGCACCGCACGGGTGCGTTCGTCTTCGAACAGGGAATACTGGGTGGCGGACCAGGCCATGAGGGGCTCCTTTTGGCGGGCAATGTGCTCAGCATAAGCCATCTGTCGCCTGTACGGGCCCTGTCGCGGGAACTGTTAGCTCATCCTTGAAGTCAGCCCCTTATGCGCATGCCCATGAAACCATTCCTCGCCCTGGCCCTACTGGCCCTGATCAGCGCCGCCGCCCTCCTCGGCTCACCGTGGATGAACGGGCGCTTTCACATGCCAGCGGACAAAACTCCCGCCCATCAACGCGAAACGGCCGGGTCCACGAGGGAGCCGGCCGCTTCGGGCAACCACTAGCGCTTAGTGCTTGCGGGCGCTGCGCATCTGGTGCACCACACCCATGGCCACCACGACGGCGGCAGCAATGCCGGTGGAGATCACCAGGATCTGGTAGTCAGGCATGAAGGCCATGGTCACCAGTGCGGCGACGATGAAGGCGATCACCAGGTAGGTCAGCCACGGGAACAGCCACATCTTCAGGCGTACTTCCTTGCCCTCGGCGATCAGCTTGCGGCGCATGCGCAGCTGCGAGAAGGCAATCACCAGGTACACCAGCAAAGCGATCATGCCGGTGGTGTTCATCAGTGTATCGAGCACGTCTTTCGGGCGCAGGGTCTCGCTGAAGTTGATCAGCGCACACACCACGGCCACGGCGCACGAACCGATAATCGCGTTCACCGGTACGCCGGTACCGGCGCGGGTTGTCTTGAAGAACGACGGCGCATCGCCACGCTGTGCCAGCGAGAACAGCATGCGCGAAGCGGTGTAGTGGCCCGAGATCAGGCAGCTGCTCACCGACGTCAGTACCACGAAGTTCATCAACAGCTCGGCATACGGCACACCCAGCAGTTCCAAGGTGCGGCGGTAGGCGCCATAACCGGAAACGCCCAGGTGCGGGTCGTTCCACGGCACCAGGCAGACGATCAGGAAGATCGAGCCGACGTAGAACAGGCATACACGCCACACCACCGAGTTGGTGGCCTTGACGATCTGGGTGGCCGGGTCCTTGGCTTCGGATGCGGCGATGGTGACGATTTCGGCACCGAGGAAGGCGAACATCACGCCAAGCAACGCACCGATCACCGTGGTGATGCCATTGGGCATGAAGCCTTCGGCGGTCAGGTGGGTGATGCCGCGCACTTCACCGAACTGCCAGATGTTCATCACCGCTGCGGTACACACGATCAGGAAGCAGACGATCGCGATCACCTTGATCAACGCGAACCAGAACTCGAACTCGCCGTAGTGCTTGACGTTGAAGAAGTTGACGGTGATCAGCACCAGGGTCGTGGCCAGCACGAACACGTTGACGCTTACATCAGGGAAGAAACCATGCAGGATCTTGCCTGCCACATAAGCTTCCCAGGCCATGAGGATGACCCAGTACCACCAGTACAGCCAGCCGATGGTGAAACCGGCCCAACGGCCAATGGCGCGGTCGGCGTAGGTGGAAAACGAACCGGTGTCGGGCGACGAAGTCGCCATTTCACCCAGCATGCGCATGATCAGTACCACCAGGATGCCGCCTGCCAGGTAGGCCAGGACAGCAGCCGGGCCGGCGCTGTGGATCACGCTGCCGGAGCCGACGAACAAGGCGCCGCCGATAACCCCGGCGATCGACATCATCGTCAGGTGGCGCGACTTGAGCGAGGCACTGAGTTTGCTCTCGTGCCCGCTGTTCGCGGTGGTGGTTGTGGATGTTGCGTCCATCAGTTGTGTACCCCGTGCTTCTTTTTATCCAAGGAAAACTGTAAGACCGCGATGGTCATCGGCCTTACCTGTACATCAGTGCTAATGCGGGCAGGAGGTGTGCTGTTACACACGCAGGCCTTCCATGGCGGCCTGCTGACGCGCCCCTGGGTTTGCCCCTGGAGCGAACTGAACATGCTTTATGTGGCGCTATCTGACACCTAATGTAAAAATGTCCGACACATAGAGCCATGCACAGTGGCATGAAAGTCGCACTGCACTGTACAGGTCGCCGATGCAATACACCCTGCAGGCGCCTGCCGTTACGCACCCTCAAGGCCCCCGAATGCTTGAATTACACCCAGACTCCTCGACGCCGTTGGTCAACCAGATCATCGACGGGCTGCGTGAGCTGATCGACAACCAGACCCTCAAGCCAGGTGCCAAGGTCCCGTCGATCCGCGCGTTTGCCGCGACCTATTCGGTGAGCACCTTCACCGTGGTCGAGGCTTACGACCGCCTGGTCGCCCAGGGGCTGCTGGTGAGCAAGGGCAATGCCGGGTTCTTCGTCAACCGCGCGGCGGCCGAATTGCTGGACAACCACAGCGCCGAGGCCGACGCCAGTCGACCATCGTTCAACTCCGAATGGTACCTGCAGCAGATCTTCGAGACCCGTCAGTTGCCATTCAAACCGGGCTGCGGCTGGCTGCCCAACGACTGGATGTACGAAGAAGGCCTGCGCCGCGGCCTGCGCCAGGTTGCCGGCAGCCCGCTGGAGCTGTCCGGCTATGGCGACCCGATGGGCCTGCCGGAATTGCGCGCGCTGACCGCGCAGAACCTGCAGCAGGAACTGTCGATCGTCGCCAACACCGCCCAGCTGATGCTCACCCACGGTGCCAGCCAGGCTCTGGACCTGGCCGTGCGCACGCTTGTGCGCCCCGGTGACGTGGTGCTGGTGGACGACCCCGGCTACCCCAACCTGATGAGCATCCTGCGCACCCAGGGCGCCACCTTGATCGGCGTGCCGCGCACCCCCAACGGCTACGACCTCAACCACCTCGAGCAGCTGTTGGCGCACCACCGCCCGACGGCTTTCTTCACTCAGCCGCACCTGCACAGCCCGACCTGCTCGCGCACCCCGCTGGCGCAGCTGCACCGCTTGCTGCAACTGGCCAGCCAGCACGGCTTTCGCCTGGTGGAAAACAACCTGTACGCCGACATGGTCGCCGAGCCGCAGCCGTGCCTGGCCAGCCTCGACCACCTGCAGCAGGTGGTGTACGTGGGCAGCTACTCCAAGAGCATTTCGCCCAACGTGCGGGTCGGCTACCTGTTGGCCAACCCGGAACTGGCGCAGAAGCTGCTGCACCTGAAGATGCGCTCGGGCCTGACCACCTCGCAGGTGATGGAGCGTGTGGTGTATGCCGCGATCATCGACGGCCGCTGGCGCAAGCACCTCAAGCGCCTGCGCCAGCGCCTGGCCGAGGCCCACCAGGAAGTTGGCCGGCACCTGCACCGGCTGGGTTTCGAGCTGTTCATCGAGTCGGATGAAGGCATGTATATCTGGACCCGCCACCCGGCCATCCCGGACAGCGCAGCGCTACTGGATGATGCGCTGGAGAAAGGCATCATGCTCGGGCCCGGGCAGTTGTTCATGGTCGATGCCAAGCCGACCGGGTGGATGCGGTTCAACGTGGCGTTCAGTACCGACCCTGCGATGTGGGAGTTGTTGGAGAAGGTGTTGGTGAAGCACGTGCGCCGGGCGGGGATTTAGGGCTCAGGGATTGTGCTGTGGGGCTGCTCGCCGCGGCATTTCCAGCGTCTGCGACATCAAGCGCCGCGCGCGGCGCTCTATCCGCAGGGTGCTATGAGCAGGCACATCGTGTGTTCACACAATACCTCTGCGTAGGTAAACACCGGGGCCGATAACCACAGCCCTGCTCATGCCTCGCTGCCCAGTCTTCGAACGCACCCTCAGTCGCTGCGGCGCCACTCCCAATGCCTGGGCGAATAAAGTCAGGGCCATGAAAGTGGCCTAAGAACCAATTCCATCTTAGTCTTGGGAGGCAACAGTCACATCATATTTCTCTCCAAACCTGCATCACAGGAAAGAGAAATGACTGCCCGCAGAACCATAACAAACCCTGAACTTGACGAAATATACTCCTCCGCGCCTTTTGATTATAACTTCGAAACCTTGCTCTCATGGAAACAGCCTTTCACAATACCAATAACGCCGCCAGACATAACAGCGCTTACTGACAATGCGCTTTTGGAGAGCGCTGAAAGTATTGCGCAGAATGTGATCAACAGCATTGAAGCGTCTTGTCCTGCGGGGGAACCCGGCCTTGCAACCTACTTGGAAAAGCAGTATCTAGACATTGACCTGACTCACAGCGAAACCGCCGGCAAGCTCTTTGCAAAAAAGGCACTGCTCCTGCTTCTTTACAGCGAAATTCGTCGTCAGGCAGGCCAGCACACAGACCTCTACAACGGCATTCATGTTTACGCCCCAAACGACCAGACCTTGGCCCAGTTTTTCGAGGTCACGGCATACGTATATATCGAAGAAGAAAGCGAATTCTTCATAATTGAAGAGGCATTGTACAAACTCGCAATCAGCCTCACTGCCGCCCAAATCGAAATTGTGCTGAAGCGTTGCCTGAAGAAGGTTTTGAGAGAGCTGGAAAAAACTCACCATACAGCAACATCAGTTCTACAAAACAGAAACCAGGAGCGCCCTCACAGCAACACCATCATCCTGACGACGAACCCAACAATTCAATTAGGCACAACCCAAGGCCCCATAGCAATAAGTCGATACATTGAATTCGGACTGAAGTATGCAGGACGTAGACTGATTAACATGGCCGAAGCTGCAGCATTGCGAATTTTCAGACTGGGTATCGGCGGTGTCCTTTACTCCCCTGAACTAGGGAACTCTGACCTGTACCATGATTCGGCCTTGAGCATCCCGGCAGAGCTGCTGATCCCTGACCTACCCGAGAACCTTAATGAGCTTGCTACAACCGAAGGTCTCCTTGAGTCCCCGCTTCGAATCCACACTGACCTCGACACCTACATCCTTACGAGGCATCTGAGTACAGCAGATGCAGCGCACCAGATACCCGTGCGCGCCCTCATATTCGATGAAGCGAGTAACAGTTACGTCTCGGTCCCATCAAGGGACTTCCCGATACGACTTACATTCCCCATTCATGTCGCTGGTGGCTCTTCGACCACATCTCCAGGCATACCCGTCAAGCCCAACCCCTATAAGGGTGTAAATCTCGAAACGGCCAGCAGCGCGGCGACGCCCTTCCCCGCAAATGAACCCCAAAATCCCAGAGATTGCATTTACTGCTTCCCGGTAGAGTCTGGCCTGCCGCCGTTATATATCGTATTCAATTCGCCGTATCCCGGCGCTACAACTATAGGCACATACAGCGGCAGGGCCTACAATCCAGACAAAGCAGGCGGGCCTATCGAACGCCTGGACTGGCGAGAAGCCACGATCAACCAAACGGGAGTTGACCTAGTCAAATTGCATGTCAGTCGATTCGAACCCTCCGATGCCAATGACATCATGATCGACAGGCTTGAAAAAATCCTACAAGGCACATCACAAGCGACCGACACAGATAAGCGATTCTACACTCATGAAACAAGGGAGCTTGAGCGCTTTCGCGCACTTGGAATCCCAGATAAAATCAGACCAAGCGATGTTGGTGAGGTGTGGAACAATACACACACAGCAACACTGGAAGACTACCAACTCACCTCAGAACCCGAACTGCTTTACACTCCAGAAGCCATCGAAGCAGATAACCAACAGATTGCGCGAGAAAACAAATGAACACGATCAGCGAAATAGTAACGAACGAGAGCCCCACAGATGTCATTTTGTGGCTCGCCAGGCGTGATGGCATTTCTCACCCACGGCTCGACAATCTGTACAACCGGCATGCATGGGTAAACATTGGCGATTGCCTGCAACTCATGAACTTGATCAAGAAAATGATTGACGAAGGACTGATACAACAGGGTGGATACGGGTACATCAAAGGTCCCAATTGGCGAGAACCCGATTTTTTGACCCAAAAAAAGTATGTGCTCTGAGCAGCGCTGACACCACAGCTCCAGGAAGCGAAATCTCGTTCGCCAAGATCGAAGATCAGCATAGACGCCGGCAGCAACAACAAAGTTGCCGGCAAACAGCACTTACCGCCAATCTGCCCCGTCCATTCGCCTCCAGGCTCTCCAGGTTCCCCTCTCCTGTGCAATCACACACGGCAAGCGCAACGGGAGATCTTCGTCGGTTTCACCAGCGACCAGATTGGCGGAATGCTCTCGCCGCTGACCATCGTCCGTGACCAGCAGGGATTTCCCGACCGCATCGTGGCGTCTTAGCCGAGCCTTGAGGAAATGCTCCGCCTGGTGATCGCCGGCTTTGGCAGCGCCTGCCTGCCTGAGCATGGGGTGGCGCCGAATCGTGAAACAAGTGCGCAGGCCGCTCATCCTGCTGAACTTGGATCCTATTCACTGAACGGGTATGCTCGCAGCAATAGCCAATTGCCATCATTCAGGCATGCACCACGCCTGAACTTCAAGGACGAGCCCTTTGCCCAGCAACTCTACCCGCCACACGATCGCCCGCCAGTGGCAACTGCTCAAATTGCTGCCCGACCGCCATCCGGGCATGAGCTCCACACAGTTGCAGGCCGCGTTGGCCAAGGTCGGCTACAAGACCAGCAAACGCACGGTGGAACGTGACCTCAATGAGCTTGCGTCGCTGTTCCATTTACGCTGCAACAACAAGGGCATGCCCTACGGCTGGTACTGGCAGCCAGGCCGCAGCCTGGGTGAGGCTCAACTGCTGCAGCCGGATGCGCTCTGCCCTGCCCGGCAGATCGAATTGCGCGCCTGGGTGGATGACGCCCTCGCACGGCGCCTGGAGGACCAGCCCTTGTCAGATGACATGCGCCTGGCCCCGCACGGCAACGGCGGGGCGACCCTGGATGCCACCGTCGACGACAGCCGCGCGTTGATGGGCTGGCTGCTGTCCCAGGCGGGCTCCATACGTGTACAGGCGCCAGAGGCATTGCGCACAGCCGTGATCGAGCAGTTGCGCCAAAGCCTGGCCCTGCACGACGGCGGCCACTAAGCGCCAGGTGACGCCATCAGGAGGGCAATATAGGCTTGCGTGACCGCGCGAGGCAGGCGTAGCCCAGGCCCAGCACACTGAGCCCCAGCACACCAAGCAGCACCATCAGCTCCCGGCTGTAGCGCGCCACCAACGCCGGGAAACCGATGAATTCTCGATACACCTGCACATCCGCCACACCGTCGGCATGGCTGATGCTGATACCCCCCTGGCGGATCTGCGAGTAGTCGGCATCGAAATACACCCACACCTTGCACGCCCTGCCTTGCTCGATGACCGGGATCTCGACCATGGGCGTGGAGGCCTCGTAGAGGGTGTCGTTGCCTGAACCGTCGCGCACTTGCACCAAACCCTTGGCCGGCAGGCGCACCTTGACCTCGCGCACCTCGGTGTGACCGGTGTTGCGCAGCTCTATGAGCAAGCCGGTACGGTGATCCACCAACCCGGCCTCGAACGGTTTGGCGAACAGTTGGGCGTAGGGTGCCTGGGCCAGGTCGATCAGCCTGTCGACCTGATCCTGGCTCAGCGCCCCCTGGCCAATGCCGGCGATGCGAGGCTGCAGCCGCTCGTACTTGAGCTGTTCGTTGGTCTTGCTGATGCGCTCGCTGAACTGGCTTGGGTAGGTGAGGTAGGAATAGGTCAGGGAAGCTTCGAGGCGGGCGTTGTCCTTGAGCACCACGTAGGCCACCAGCCAGACCATCAGGCCAAGCAACAGGGCTACGAGCAGTTTCCCGATTTTGTCCCAACTCAACGGTAGGTTTCCTTCTGTCACGGCATGGACGGTTCGGCGGCCACAAAGGGTGCCAAGTTCAGCGTCGCCAGGCAAGCACTCAGTGGCCCCTTCCCGCTTCAGGCGAACCGTTCGACCTGCGCCTGTGTACGGCGCATCAGCACCTTGCCGTGGCGCACCGACACCAGCGCATGGCCCTGGCTGCGCACCATCTCATAGTCGTCCGGCGCCGACAGCAACAAAAGGTTCGCCGGGCGCCCCACCTCGATGCCGTAGCGCTCGCCAAGGTTGAGCGTGCGCGCACTGTTGTCGGTGATCAGGTCCAGGCAACGTTGCAGGTCTTCGTAGCCCAGCATGTGGCAGATGTGCAGCCCTGCCTCGAGTATGCGCAGGATGTTGCCGTTGCCCAGCGGGTACCAGGGGTCGACGATCGAATCCTGGCCGAAGCACACGTTCATGCCTGCCCGGTCGATCTCGGCCACACGCGTCAGCCCGCGGCGTTTGGGGTAGCTGTCGAAGCGCCCCTGCAAGTGGATGCTCTCGGTCGGGCACGAAACGAAATTGATGCCCGACATTTTCAACAGGCGGAACAGTTTGGAGCAGTAGGCATTGTCATAGGAACCCATGGCCGTGGTGTGGCTTGCGGTCACCCGTGCCCCCATCCCGCGCACCCGCGCTTCTTCGGCCAGCACCTCGAGGAAGCGCGACTGCGGGTCGTCGGTCTCGTCGCAATGCACGTCCACCAGGCAGCCCGTACGCTCGGCCAGCTCCATGAGGAATTTCACTGACGACACGCCCTGGTCGCGGGTGTTCTCGAAATGTGGAATGCCGCCGACCACGTCGGCGCCCATCGCCACCGCCTCGGTCATCAACGCACGGCCGTTGGCGTACGACTCGATGCCTTCCTGCGGGAACGCGACGATCTGCAGGTCGATCAGCTCGCGCACCTCCTCACGCACCTCGACCATCGCCTTGAGCGCCGTGAGCTTGGGGTCGGTCACATCCACATGGGTACGCACATGCTGGATGCCATGGTCCACGAGCATGCCGATGGTCTTCTTGGCGCGGGTCTTGATGTCGTCGTGGGTGGTGATTGCCTTGCGCTCGGCCCAGCGCTCGATACCCTCGAACAGCGTGCCGCTCATGTTCCAGTTCGGCTCACCGGCGGTCAAAGTGGCATCGAGGTGAATGTGCGGCTCGACGAAGGGGGGCACCACCAGGTTCTGTTGGGCGTCCAGGTCGTCGGGGCTGGCGGGCATGACGGCATTGGCCTGGGGCACAATGGCGGCGATACGCTCGCCGTCCAGTTCGATGCGCATCAGGCCGGGCTTACCGCGCAGTCGTGCGTTGATGATGTTCATGGAGTTACTCCTTGCCTTGGGCTTCGGTCATGCGCCATATCAGCATAGCGACCGCAGCGTTCATACGGAAAAGCGGGTCGTCCAGGGACTGCCCGCTCAGTTGTTCGATGCGTTGCATCCGTTGGTTGATGGTGTTGCGGTGCAAACCCAGGCGCTGCCCGGCCTTGAGACCGTTGCCGTTTTCCTTGAGCAGCGCGTCGAGGGTGTGCAGCAGTGCGTTGGGCTGTTTACGCCCGGGGGCGCGCAGCGGGCCGAGGGTCTGGGCGACGAAGTCATCGATCAGCGAACGGTCGACGATGCCCTGCAGCAGGCGCAATACACCGAGCTCGCTGAAGTCGCACAAGCCGGTGGCCGGGCGCAGGTTTTGCGCCACCTCCAGGGCCTGACGCGCCTGGTTGAGGGCTTGGCGGTAATGGCCACAGTCCTCGGCGAGGCTCGACAGGCCCATGAACAGCCCCATCTCACCTGCCTGCGCGGCCAACTGCCGGTGCAGGCCGGCCAAGGCTGCACGCAAGTCCGGGGTATCGGGCAGCAGCAACACGAACAGGTCACCGGCCAGTTGCGCGGTGACCGCGCCGGCCCGGGCCCGGCACCAGGCTTCAAGCCGGTCTTCCAGGGTTTGGCGGGTGTCCTGCCACAGGCGTTCGCCTTTGGCCAGGCCATGCCGCTCGAACAGCCCGTCGACCGCCGACAAGCGCAACGCCACCAAACGCCGCGGCCCGTCCAGGTCGAGCTGCAGGTGCGCGGCCCGCTGGCGGGCGATGGCCAGGCTTGGATAGTCACCGGTCAGCAGTTGCCCGAGGATGTCGTTGCGCGAGCGGCGCACCTGGGCCATCTGTACCAGTGCGGTACCGATCAGGTGGGTGACCACCACCATCTTCAGGGCATAGGGCTGCTCGATCAGTGGCAACCCCAACTGCTCGGCGCGCGCGATTACCGCGGCCGGAATACACTGGATGAAGGTACCGCCCGTGAGGATCACCATGCCGGCGATACCCACCGCATCGCCGTCTTCGACCAGGCTCAGCAGGTTGCCCTCGCCACGAGGGTGGTTGATGCCGGTGACGAACACCAGCTCACCGCCCATCACCCATTCGGCGATGCCCTCGTTCTCCGCCACGTAGGGCCAGCGCACCCGCCGCTGCAGGTTGCGTGCGCCAGCCCGCACGCTCATCTCGTGCAGGCCGGGCAGGTGCAGGATCTCTTCCAGGGCCAGGCTCACGGCTCGGCCCGCGCCTGGCCCAGTGCCCGGCGTCGGCCGCCGAGCTCAAGCAGCACGATATAGCACAGCGCCGAGGCGCCGATACCCACCAGTGGCGCCACCCAGGGCGAGGCATAGGCCGCCAGCGCACCGACCCCATAGGCGAACAGCCCCAGCAGGTTGTAGCGCGGCAGGCTGACCGTAGCCAGGGCCGGATACTTGCCACGGTGGCGGTACCAGAAGTCGGCCATGATCACCCCACCCACCGGCGGGATGATCGAACCCAGCAATACCAGGAAGGGAATCAGCAACTCGTACATGCCACCGATCGCCAACACGATGCCTACTCCTGCCGCCACCAGTGTTGCCGTGCGCCGGCGTTCGCTGCGCACCAGGTGACACGCTGCGGCGGCAACGTTGTAGATGGTCGGCCCCTGGATGGTCCACAGGTTGAGGCAGAGCATGACCACCGCTGCGAACGACAGCCCTTGCAGCATCATCACTTCGACGATGTCGGCCTGCTGGTAGACCATCGCGCACCAGGCGCCGGCCACGACCATCAGCCCGTTGCCGAGCAGAAATGCCACCATACTGGCCGTCACCGCCACCCGCCCGCTGCGCGACAGGCGCGTCCAGTTGGTGGCTTGGGTGGCGCCGCTGGCAAAGGTGCCGAAGACCATGGTCACCGCTGCCGAGAAGGTCATGGTCTCATGCGGCACCAGCGCCGCCAGTTGCTGCAGGCCACCCACGTCGCGGGTGGCGATTACCATGGAGACGATCAACAGGGCGAACATCAGCGGTACCGATACCCGCGACAACAGGTCCAGCCCCTTGAAACCGACCAATGCCGTGATGCTGAAGCCCAACCCGAACAGCACCATCAACGGCACGGTGAAGCCCTCGGCCAGCCCAAGCAGCTTTACCAGCACGATCGCCACAGTGGCCGTGCCCCACGCATACCAGCCCAGTTCGGCGAAACCGAGCAGGAAGTCCGACAGCCGGCTGCCCGCCTCGCCGAAGCAGAAGCGCCCCATCAGTACAGTGTTGAGCCCGCTGCGCGAAGCGATGAACGCCAGCGCGGCGGCGTAAAGGGCCAGCAGCGTGTTGCCGAGGGTGGCGATCCAGAGCATGTCGATGAACCCGAAGGCCATGCCCAGCTTGCCCCCGGCGAACATCGTGCCGGTGAAGAAGGTGAAACTGAACAGGACCATGGCGATTGGGAGAAGGCCCTTGCGGGCGTGCTGCGGCGCCTCGCAAAGCGGGAATTCGGAGGGGGAACTCATTGTCAGGTGCTCCGGGTTTAGGTTGGAGCAGCCAGAGCAATATACGGGCCGCTTTTTGCTGGCCGATGTACGGCGAAATAGCAGGCGCACGGCATGACAAATAGTGTGCAGGTTGCACAGAATGGTCCGTTCTTGATGGTTTTTTATGTGCCTGTTGACTCAATTTGAGGCCGCCGCGCACCAAAGCAGGACGCGGCTGGGTAGTTTTCACCCGGCCGCCCTCAAGTACGACGCGGCCGATCAGACCGGCGCTGTGCGTGGCATCAGTTCATAGGGATGCTTCCAGCCCGGCAGCGCCTGGATACGCGCTTTCCACGCTTCAATATGGGTGAACTGTGCCAACGGGATGCCGGTATCTTCCGGCATGAACACATAGCCCGCCAGCGACAGGTCGGCGATGGTCAGGCGCCCATCGACCATATAGGGCGTTTTCGCCAGGTGCGCATCGACCACCCGGTAAGCAGCCGTGGCGCGCTCGCGAAGAAACTGGGTTACCGGTGTTTCGCCAGCGTTCTTCAGGCAGAAAATGAACCGCAGCGCCGCGTAATAGGCAGTGAACTTGTGGTTGTCGAACAGCATCCAGCGCCAGATTTCGCGCTTTTCGTTGTCATCGCGCGGGCCGAACTGGCCGGTGCGTTCGGCGAGGTATTCAAGGATCAGCGCCGACTGGGTGATCTTCTGGCCCGCATGCTCCAGCACCGGCACCTCGCCCTGCTCGTTGACCTCATCACGCCAGCTTTGCTCACGAGTCTGGCCGTTGAAGAAATCGACGAACACCGGCTGCCAGGCCTGGCCGGTGAGTTCGAGCATGAGGGCAGCTTTATAAGCATTACCGGATTCGGCGAAGCAGTGCAGTTTGTAGTCGGGCATGGTGGTCCTTCATTTTCCCAGGGTCGATGGCGCTGTTGGTGGGGATCGCAAATGGGTCGTCAAGCCGAGCAGACCACGCCCGCTCGACACGGTCAATGCAATACGCGCAAAGTAGAGTGATACCCCCTCATGCCAGGATGGCCCGTATGCCCTACCCCACACTCCCTTGCTCCCTGAGCACCCCGCGCACCCGCCTGGTGCGCCCCGACCCGGCCCTTGCAGCGCAACTGCGCCAGGCCCTGCTCGAAAGCTACACCCTGCACCAACCCTTCCTGGCCTGGGCCAAACCTGACTGGACGCTGCAGGAAGTGTGCGAGAGCCTGCAACTGAGTGCCCGCGAATTTCTCGACCCCGCAGCCGAAAAGCGGTACTTCGTGCTGCACGCGGACAGTGACGCAGTCATCGGCTGCATCGGCCTGCGCCCGGGCAACGCTGAGTACGAGGTAGGTTACTGGGCCAGCCAGGCGTTCAGTGGCAAGGGGCTGATGCGCGAAGCATTGACCGGCCTGCTCGATGCCATCGCAACGCCGGTGTGGCTGACCACCGATATCGACAACCAGGCCAGCCAGCGCCTGGCAGAGCGCGCCGGTTTCGTCATAGCCGGCTCCAGGCTCACCGAACTCGATCCGAGCATGCCACGCCCGCTGTATCGACGCTCACCAGCATAAGGGCTGGAAGCTTTGTCAATCCGCGCTCGACGGTAATGTTCCACCAAGGGAACTACCACCCCAGTTGCGCCATCTTACTCACTGAGTGGTATTTCCCTTGGGCTTCACGCTATTGGAGAACACGCTATGCGCCACCTATTCCTCGCACCTGCATTGCTGCTCCTGCTGCCTGCCGGTGCTGCCATGGCCCGCGTCGATGCGGGCGACGTCGCTACCTCGGCCGGTGTATCCGCCTCGCTGTATTCGACTTTCAAGGATGACAAACGGATCATCCCCGCCCGTGACGAGTTGTCTGCATTCGTCGCCAGCGGTGGTGCTATTCGAGGCGCCTACGTGGAATCGGCGCTGGAACAGGCACGCAAGGACAATCCTGGCTTGCAGGCCAGCGATGAAGAGCTGGCTCGAGCCATATTGTCCCAAGATGACCCAATGGCTCACCACTGAGGCCTGTATGACTTTCTCGCGGGCCGCCCCCCGGGGCGTGCCCGCGAAAAGGCTGCATTTGCCCGGGCAGGTACACGCTTGAGGGGCTAGGCTCAACGGTCCACCACGACAAGGAAGAACCGATGCCTTTGCCCCGCCCTCCCCACGCCATCGCCCTGGCGCTTTTGATCGCCTGTACCCAGGCAACCGCTGCCCAACCTTCTCCCCAGGACCTGCTCAAGCAAGCCCAAGGCGAACAGGCAGCCTACCTTGAAACCCTCAAGAGCCTGGTTTCGGTCGACACCGGTACCGGCACCGAGCCCGGCCTTGAACAAGTCAGCGCCGCGCTGGTCCAGCGCCTCGAGGCATTGGGTGCCCAGGTGCAAACCCACTCCGCCAAACCGTCAGTAGGCGACAACATCGTCGGCACCTTCAAAGGTACCGGCAGCAAAGATTTCCTGCTCATGGTCCACTACGACACCGTCTTCGTCCCTGGCACCGTGGCCAAGCGCCCGTTCCGCGTGGATGGCCCACGCGCCTACGGCCCGGGCGTTGCCGACGCCAAGGGTGGCGTGGCGATGATCCTGCATGCACTCAAACTGCTGCAACAGCAAGAGTTCAAGGGTTACCGCACGCTCACCGTGCTGTTCAACCCGGATGAGGAAATGGGTTCGGCCGGGTCGAAGCAGATCATCGCCGAACTGGCGCGCAAGCATGACTACGTTTTCTCTTACGAGCCACCGGACAAGGACGCCGTGACGGTCGCCACCAATGGCATCAACCGCCTCAGGCTCGAGGTCAAGGGCCGTGCCTCGCACGCAGGCTCGGCCCCCGAAGAGGGGCGCAACGCGTTGACCGAACTGGCCCACCAGTTGCTCCAGCTCAAAGACCTGGGTGATGCCAGCAAAGGCACCACGGTGAACTGGACCCTGGCCAAATCCGGCGAAAAGGCCAACATCATCCCGGCATTGGCCACTGCCGAAGCGGACATGCGCTACTCGGACCTGAGCGAGACCGACCGGGTGCAGAGCGACGCTCAGCGCATCGTGAAAAAACTGCTGGTCGCCGATACCCAAGCGACCGTCACCGTCGAAAAAGGCCGCCCACCCCTGGCACGCAATGACGCATCGGCGAAGCTGGCCCAGACTGCCCAGCAGCTGTACGCCAAAGTCGGCCACAAGATTGAGCCGATTGCCATGCGCTTCGGCACCGATGCCGGCTATGCCTACGTACCGGGCAGCGACAAGCCTGCGGTGCTGGAAACCCTGGGCGTGGTCGGCGCGGGGCTGCATGGGGACGATGAGTACATCGAGCTGAACAGTGTGGCGCCGCGCTTGTACTTGACGGTCGCGATGATCCGGCATCTGGCGCAATAAAGGTATTTCTGTCACGACCCTGAGGGCGCCGGCAAACCGGCGCCCTCAGGGTCACTTCACCCCCACCCGTCCATGCGCATGGTCGCCCGCACCAGCCGCTGCTCCTCCTGCTCGATCTCGCGCAAACTGTCGCGAATCCCGTTGATGTGCTCTCGCGCCGCCCGCTGCGCCTGCTCCGGCAATTGCTCCATCACTGCGTGATACAACCGCGCGTGCTGGCGGTCGATCTGGCGCTTCTGCGCGGGGCGGCAATACAGGTTGTTGACCGATGCGAACACCGTGCTCAAGGTCAGGTCGCTGAGCGACTGCAGGGTGTGCACCAGCACCGGGTTGTGCGAGGCCTCGCTGATTGCCCGGTGGAATGCATGGTCGCGGTGGGCGTGCTCACGCGCATCCAGCCCTTCGGGCGCTGCGTGGGCGGCGAGCATGTCTTCGTAGCGACGGCGGATCAGCAGGCGATCAACATCGGTGGCACGCAACGCTGCCAGGCGTGCGGACTCGGCCTCGAGCAGCGCGCGCACTTCCAACAGGTCGAACAAGGTGCGCGGTTGCGAGCTGAACAGGTGCATCAGCGGGGTGACGCCCACCTGCTGCCCGGTCAGGTCGGCGACGAACGAACCGCGCCCCTGCTCGGTGTCGATGATGCCGCGCCCGCGCAGGATGCGCAGGCCTTCACGCAGTGCCGAGCGCGAACAGCCGAGCTTTTCCACCAGGCGTCGCTCCGAAGGCAAGGCCTGCCCCACCTTGAGCACACCCTCGACGATCAACCGTTCGACCCGCTCGGCAACCTGGTCGGCGACCTTGGCCTTGCCTTCAGCAACCATGTGCACCCCCTCAACTGGTAGGACCACTTCCATAGCTTGCGCCAATCTACGCATCCCAACCGGTAAATAACCAGCACCTGCCGGAAAAACTGGTAGGACCAGTGCGCTGCAGGCTCGACCTGAGGCAACGGGGCGCGCAGGCTGCGGGGGTGAACGGTTTACCCACAACAACAAAAACTGCCGTTGAGTGAGCCTGATGAACATTCTCTACGACGAACGGGTCGATGGCGCGCTGCCTGCCGTGGACCAGCCGGCCCTGCTGCAGGCCTTGCGTGAAGCGCTGCCCGACCTTGAGATCCTGCATCGGGGCGAAGACCTCACACCTTACGAATGCGACGGCCTCTCTGCTTACCGCACCGTGCCCCTGATGGTGGTGCTGCCCGAGCGTCTGGAGCAGGTGCAGACGCTGCTCAGGCTCTGCCACCTACGCGGCGTGCCCGTCGTGGCGCGTGGTGCCGGCACGGGCTTGTCAGGCGGCGCATTGCCACTGGCCAAGGGCATCCTGCTGGTCATGGCACGCTTCAACCGCATTCTTGAAGTCAACCCGCAAGGCCGTTTCGCCCGGGTTCAGCCGGGGGTGCGCAACCTGGCCATTTCCCAGGCAGCGGCGCCCTATGGCCTTTACTACGCGCCAGACCCCTCTTCGCAAATCGCCTGCTCCATCGGCGGCAATGTCGCTGAAAACGCCGGAGGCGTGCACTGCCTGAAGTACGGTTTGACCGTACACAACCTGCTCAAGGTGGAGATCCTCACCGTCGAAGGCGAACGCCTGACCTTGGGCAGCGATGCCCTCGACAGCCCAGGCTTCGACCTGCTGGCACTGTTCACCGGTTCCGAAGGCATGCTCGGGATCGTCACCGAAGTGACCGTCAAACTGCTGCCCAAGCCCCAGGTCGCCCGGGTCCTGCTGGCCAGTTTCGACAGCGTGGAAGACGCCGGCCGGGCCGTGGCCGAAATCATTGCTGCCGGGATCATCCCCGGTGGCCTGGAAATGATGGACAACCTGGCGATCCGCGCCGCCGAAGACTTCATCCACGCTGGTTACCCGGTCGAGGCTGCGGCGATCCTTTTGTGCGAACTCGATGGTGTCGAGGCCGACGTGCAGGACGACTGCGAGCGTGTGGCAGCGGTACTGCAGCAGGCCGGCGCACGCGAGGTGCGCCTGGCCTGCGACGAGGCCGAGCGCGTGCGCTTCTGGGCAGGCCGCAAGAACGCATTCCCTGCGGTGGGGCGCATCTCGCCGGACTACTACTGCATGGACGGGACCATCCCGCGCCGCGAACTGCCGCGCGTGCTCAAGGGCATCAGCGAACTGTCCGCGCAGTACGGCCTGCGCGTTGCCAACGTGTTCCACGCCGGCGACGGCAACATGCACCCACTGATCCTGTTCGATGCCAACCTGCCCGGCGAACTGGAACGCGCCGAAGCCATCGGCGGGCGCATCCTTGAACTGTGCGTGGCAGTGGGCGGCAGCATCACCGGCGAGCATGGCGTGGGCCGCGAGAAAATCAACCAGATGTGCGCGCAGTTCAACAGCGACGAAATCACCCTGTTCCATGCCGTGAAGGCAGCGTTCGATCCCAAAGGGCTGCTCAACCCGGGCAAGAACATCCCCACCCTGCACCGCTGCGCCGAGTTCGGTGCCATGCATGTGCATCACGGCCAACTGCCCTTCCCTGACCTGGAGCGCTTCTGATGAGCCTGGACCGCGATATGAGCCAGGACCTGCTCGAACAGGTCAACCAGGCCTTGAACCTGAACACCCCGCTGCGCATTCAGGGCAGCAACAGCAAAGCCATGCTGGGGCGCCCGGTGGTCGGGGAGCTCGTCGATACCCGCGGCCACCGCGGCATCGTCAGTTACGACCCGACCGAGCTGGTGCTCACCGCTCGCGCCGGTACGCCACTGCAAGAGATCGAGGCGGCGCTGTTCGAGGCCGGGCAGATGCTGCCATGCGAACCGCCCCACCTCGGCGCCGGGGCGACCCTGGGCGGCATGGTAGCAGCGGGGCTGTCCGGGCCCCGTCGGCCCTGGGCCGGGTCGGTACGCGACTATGTACTCGGCACGCGGGTCATTACCGGCCACGGCAAGCTGCTGCGCTTTGGCGGTGAGGTGATGAAGAACGTCGCCGGTTACGACGTCTCGCGGCTGATGGCCGGCAGCTTCGGCTGCCTGGGCCTGCTGACCGAAGTGTCGCTGAAGGTGCTGCCACGGCCCCGGCAATGCCTGAGCCTGCGCCTGCCGATGGACCGCCATCAGGCCCTGGCCGAACTGGCCGAATGGGGTCAGCAGCCGTTGCCGATCAGCGCAGCCTGCCACGACGGTGAAGCACTGTACCTGCGCCTGGAAGGCGGTGAGGGCTCGGTGCAATCGGCCCGCCAGCGCCTGGGCGGCGACGTGCTCGACAGCCCGTTCTGGAGTGACCTGCGCGAGCAGCGCCTGGCCTTCTTCGAGGGCCCCGAACCGCTGTGGCGCCTATCGGTGCCCATTGCCACCGCCGAACTGGACCTGCCGGGGCGCCAGCTGATCGACTGGGGCGGCGCGCAGCGCTGGCTGAAGTCCAACGCCCCCGCAGCGGCGATCCGCGAGCAGGTGACCAAGGCCGGCGGCCACGCCACCGGCTATGCCCAAGGCGAGCACAGCAGTGCACCACTGCCGGCCGCGCTGATGCGTTATCACCACGCCCTCAAGCGCCAACTCGACCCCCAGGGCTTGTTCAACCCTGGCCGCCTGTACCCGGACCTGTGAGGCCACGCCATGCAAACCAACCTGAGCGACACCGCCAAGCGCCTGGCCCGCGCCGAAGAGGCCGAGAGCATCCTGCGCGCATGCGTGCACTGTGGCTTCTGCACGGCCACCTGCCCCACCTACCAGTTGCTCGGCGATGAACTGGACGGACCGCGCGGGCGCATCTACCTGATCAAGCAAGTGCTCGAAGGTGCGCCGGTCACCGCCAGTACCCAACTGCACCTGGACCGCTGCCTGACCTGCCGCAACTGTGAGACCACCTGCCCGTCAGGGGTCAAATACCATGACCTGCTGGACATCGGCCGCGCCGTGGTCGAGCAGCAAGTGCCCCGCCCGGTCGGCCAGCGCCTGCTGCGCCAAGGTTTGCGCGCAGTGGTGCCGCGCCCGGCGCTGTTCAAGGCGCTGACCCGCGCAGGCCAAACTCTGCGCCCAGTGATGCCGGGCGCACTCAAGAGCAAGTTGCCCGCCCAGGTGGCCTCCCCTGGCAAGCGCCCGGCGGTGCGCCACGCGCGCCGCGTGCTGCTGCTTGAAGGCTGCGTACAGCCGGCCCTGTCACCCAACACCAACGCCGCCACCGCGCGGTTGCTGGACCGCCTGGGCATCAGCGTCGAGCCAGCACGCCAAGCTGGCTGCTGTGGCGCAGTGGATTACCACCTCAGTGCCCAGGAGCAAGGCCTGCAGCGTGCCCGGCGCAACATCGATGCCTGGTGGCCCGCCATCGAAGCGGGTGCCGAAGCCATCGTGCAGACCGCCAGCGGCTGCGGCGCCTTCGTGCGTGACTACGGCCACCTGCTGGAGAAGGATCCGCTTTACGCGGCCAAGGCTGCGCGGGTCAGCGCGCTATCGCGCGACCTGGTGGAAGTGCTGCGCAACGAGCCGGTCGAGCAACTGGGCGTGTGCGCCGAACAACGCCTGGCCTTTCATTGCCCGTGCACCCTGCAGCACGCCCTCAAGCTCGGCGGCCAGGTGGAGAGCCTGCTGGCCCGGCTTGGCTTCACCCTCACCGCAGTGCCCGACGGCCATTTGTGCTGCGGCTCTGCCGGGACCTACTCGCTGACCCAGCCCGAACTGTCGCGGCAACTGCGCGACAACCGACTCAACGCGCTGGAAAGCGGCAAGCCGCAACTCATCGCCACCGCCAACATCGGTTGCCAGACCCACCTCGACGGTGCCGGACGCACACCGGTACGGCACTGGATCGAAATCGTCGAAGCAGCCCTGAACCAGGAGAACAGCCATGCATAGCAAGTCCGTGATCGGCCAGGTCGAAGTTGCCCGCCTGCTTGCAGCCGCCCGCCAGGAGGCCCTGGCGCACCAGTGGAAGGTCACCATCGCGGTGGTCGACGACGGCGGCCATCCGCTTGGCCTGGAGCGCATGGACGGCTGCGCGGCAGCCAGCGCCTACATCGCCGTTGAAAAGGCTCGCAGCTCGGCCTTGGGCCGCAAGGAAACGCGCGATTACGAACAGATGGTCAACGGCGGGCGCACCGCGTTCGTCACCGCGCCGCTGCTGACCAGCCTGGAGGGCGGCGTGCCATTGCGGGTGGATGGCCAGGTGGTCGGCGCCATCGGTGTATCCGGGGTCAAGCCTGAACAGGATGCCCAAGTGGCCAAGGCCGGAGCGGCGGCCATCACGTAATCCGCGCCTTGACAGCTCACCGCCAACAGAAGAGCCGGGCCGCGGTTGGCTTTTGCAGGTCGACCGCTTGCAAGCCACCCAGCACCTCTCTACACGTTCAGAAAATTCCTACCCAACCTCTCGGAAGCGTCCTACTTGCCGCGCACCACCATGGGAAACATGATCGGCACTTGTGTCCCAGAGGAAGCTGCGCATGCATCCACACACCCGCACCACTGCCGAGTTGCGCAGCGCCCTGCGCGAGCTGCTGGCCCATGATGTCAGCAACCCTGACGACGACCCGCACTGGTCGGGAGTACTGTTCTTTTGTGCCACCGACGAGCGCACGCGGGGGCTGATCGAACGCATCGAGTTGCTGGCCAGCGAGTTGTTTTTCGACGCATGTGGCCGCCTCATCGCGCACCGCATCCGTGCCATTGGTGTCGAGGGCGTTTGCATCAAGCAAAAGCGCAAGGCGCCAGCCGATGAGACGGTGATCCGCATTGCGCTGCTGGACAAGGGCTATATCACGGTGAGTACCGCACGATTCTGAAGCCAGCAGGCGACTGGGACGCTGCTGCGGTGCCGTTGATTCATGTTTGCCTTGCTTTGTTTTTCTTTTGCTTTTGCTTCTAAGTGCGCGGTATGCCAGGCACCGCCGATTGCGACTTCAGGAGGCCGAGCGCAGGTCTTGCGCAGGGAGGTGACGGGCATGGATGCCCGTCAAGCGCTTCGGCCCATGGCTGGGCCGTGCAGGCGCTGAGGCCGGCCAGGCTGGGCCAACGCTACTGCCCAACCAACCTAGCCCGATATCTCCCCGGGCTTTGCCCCGTCCACTTCTTGAACGCCCGATGAAACGCACTGGGCTCCTGAAACCCCGCCTGCTCGGCGATTTCAGCAATGCTCATCACCCCCTCACGCAAACGCTCGAACGCCATGGCGCGACGCACCTCATCCTTGATCTGCTGATACGAACGCCCTTCGCGCTCCAACTGGCGGCGGAAAGTGCTGGCACTGATCCCCTGATGCTCAGCCAGGGCCGCCAGCGTCGGCCATTGCCCATAGCGCCGGGCACGCAGATGCCGGTACACCTGGGCCACCAACCCATTCTGGTTGCGAAAGCGGATCACCAGGCCCTGGGGCGCGCTACGCAGGAAGGTTTTCAGACCGGCCAGGTCCTGGACCACCGGCAGACGCAGATAAGCGCTGTCGAACTCAACCTCGGTGCGCCCGCTGCCCAGACGCAAGTCCGGCCCCCACAGCAGCAGGTCGTCGTCCTGGGCCGGGCGCGCCACTGCAAGCTCGGTGCGGTCGATGGCCAGACGGCGCCCGGCCAGCCAGCACAGCAGGCCAACCACCAGCACCAGATAGGTCTCCTCGGCATAAACCCGGGTCAACGGGTCGGCAATGTCCGAGTGCACGCTGATCACAGCCCGCCCGGCGCGCACCGTCAGGCTGCCGCGCAGGTCATGCAGGAACAGGCTGAAATTGCCCAAGCATTGGCGCAGTGCCTTGTCCAGGTTCGGCTCCTGGATAAGGCCGCGGCAGATCAGGGCAAAGCTCCCCAGCGGCATGCCATGGCTGTCGAGGCGAAAGAACTCATCGTCCAGCAGCTGGATCTGCGTCAGCCATAGTTGGGCGAACGCCTTGGCCGGTACGCGGGCCTGTGGCTGATCGAGCAGCGCCGGGTCGATGCCCACCGCACGCAGATGGGCGTCACGCACCAAGGGCTGGTCGCGCAGGGCATGAAACATGGCATTGAGAAAGTACACGGCGACCGAATCGCTATCGCGCATGGCGTTATTCGCTGTCTATGCTGAGTGGCAAAAAGTGCCAGGTTGACTGAACAGATCCGGCATAGGCTGGAACAGGGCCTTTGCCTAGACTCGGACTCAACGAGGGAGCGCCGGCCATTCTCGCAGAGCCTGGCCCGCTTCCGCCATGCCTTCGCAATCGGAGCCTCTATGAGCAGCGCAGAAATCTACGTCGTCAGTGCCGTCCGTTCCGCCATCGGTGGTTTTGGTGGCTCGCTCAAGGACCTGCCGCTGGCAGACCTCGCCACTGCCATCAGCCGCGCCGCCCTCGAACGCTCGGGCGTAGCACCTGAGCAGGTCGGCCATGTGGTCATGGGTAATGTCATCCCCACCGAGCCACGCGATGCTTACCTGTCGCGGGTCGCCGCGATGAACGCTGGCATCCCCAAGGAAACCCCGGCGTTCAACGTCAACCGCCTGTGCGGTTCGGGCCTTCAGGCCATCGTTTCCGCTACCCAGTGCCTGCTGCTGGGTGATGCCGATGTGGCCCTGGCCGCCGGTGCCGAGTCCATGAGCCGTGGCCCTTACTTGCTGCCACAGGCCCGCTGGGGTGCGCGCATGGGCGACCTGCAAGGCATCGACTACACCGTCGGCGTTCTGCAGGACCCGTTCGAACACTTCCACATGGGCATCACGGCGGAAAATGTCGCCGCCAAGCACGGCATCACCCGCCAGATGCAGGATGAACTGGCCCTGACCAGCCAGCGCCGCGCCGCCCGTGCCATCGCTGAAGGCCGCTTCGCCAGCCAGATCGTGCCGCTGGAACTGAAAACCCGCAAAGGCACCGTCGAGTTCGCCGTTGACGAACACGTACGCGGCGATGTGACCGCCGAACAGCTGGCCGGCATGAAGACCGTCTTCAAGAAAGACGGCACCGTTACCGCCGGCAACGCCAGCGGCATCAACGACGGCGCTGCCGGCCTGGTGCTGGCGACCGGTGACGCCGTACGCCGCCTGGGCCTCAAGCCGCTGGCGCGCCTGGTGGCCTACGCCCATGCCGGCGTCGAGCCCGAGCTGATGGGCCTGGGGCCGATCCCGGCAACACGCAAAGCGCTGGAAAAGGCCGGCCTGAACATCAGCGACCTGGACGTGATCGAGTCCAATGAAGCCTTCGCCGCCCAAGCCTGTGCCGTGGCCCGCGCGCTGGACTTCGACCCGCAGAAGGTCAACCCGAACGGGTCCGGCATTTCCCTGGGCCACCCGGTGGGTGCCACCGGGGCGATCATTGCCACCAAGGCCATCCATGAACTGCAGCGCATTCAGGGCCGCTACGCGTTGGCCACCATGTGCATTGGCGGCGGCCAGGGCATCGCCGTCGTCTTCGAGCGCGTCTGAGGGAACTTGCAACATGAGCATTGAACAGATCGCCGTGATCGGCGCCGGCACCATGGGCAACGGCATCGCGCAAGTCTGCGCGGTGGCCGGCTATCAGGTGCTGCTGGTGGATGTCGCCGAGGCCGCACTAGAGCGCGGCGTCGCCACCCTGAGCAAAAACCTGGAGCGCCAGGTCAACAAGGGTACCCTCGATGCTGAGCGCGCCAGCGCAGCCAAAGCGCGCATCAGCACCAGCACCGATTATGCCCGCTTGAGCACTGCGCAACTGGTGATCGAGGCGGCGACCGAAAACCTGCAGCTCAAGCAGCGCATCCTTCAGCAAGTGGCTGCCAACGTGGCGCCCGATTGCCTGATTGCCACCAACACCTCGTCACTGTCGGTGACCCAGCTGGCGGCCAGTATCGAGCACCCTGAGCGGTTCATCGGCGTGCACTTCTTCAACCCTGTGCCGATGATGGCCCTGGTCGAGATCATCCGTGGCCTGCAAACCAGTGACAGCACCTATGCCCAGGCCCTGCTGGTTACCGAGAAGCTCGGCAAGACGCCGATCACTGCCGGTAACCGCCCGGGCTTCGTGGTCAACCGCATCCTGGTGCCGATGATCAACGAAGCGATCTTCGTGCGCCAGGAGGGCCTGGCCAGTGCCGAAGACATCGACACCGGCATGCGCCTGGGTTGCAACCAGCCGATCGGCCCGCTGGCGCTGGCCGACCTGATTGGCCTGGACACCTTGCTGGCGATCATGGAAGCCTTCCATGAGGGCTTCAACGACAGCAAGTACCGCCCTGCCCCACTGCTAAGGGAAATGGTCGCGGCCGGCTGGCTGGGGCGCAAGAGCGGCCGCGGCTTCTTCACCTACTGAGGAGCTAACAGCATGCCCCCGGTCAATGCCGCGATGCGCTGTGCCAATTTTGAAGAGCGACGTGACCGGGCCATGGCGCTGTTCGCCGAGAAGGGCTTCGGCCAGGTGAGCATGCGCGAACTGGCGGCACATCTGGGCGTGACCGCAGGTTCGCTGTATCACCACTTCCCGAGCAAGCAGGACTTGCTGTACGACCTGATCGAAGAGTTGTACGAGGAGCTGCAGGCAACGCTGGAGCTTGGCCGCCGTGCTACAGCGCGCGGCGGTTCGGCGTTGGCTTGCCTGATTGCAGCGCACTGGCAACTGCATGCCGAACGGCCCCTGCAGTTTCGCCTGGCCGCACGGGACTTCTGCTGCCTGAGCGAAGCGCAGCAAACGCGCCTGGCGTTGTTGCGCAAACGTTACGAGACAGGGTTGCTGCGGTTGATCGCACCACAGGCGAAACTGCCCGACGCAGCATTGGCGGCGACGGCGCAGGTGGTGGCGACGTTGCTCAACCAGTTGCCTGGGATGCTGAAGGCTTTGCCTGAGGAACAAGGGTTGGGGTTGATGGAAAGCCTGCTGGTTGGGGGAATTGAGCGAACATTGCGCTAGCCCACCGTATCGCTCGATCAGCCAGGCTCTACATCTTCACCACCTCAACAAACGCGGGCCAAGCACTGCTCCCATCAACGTGGGCACCGACATTCCCAGCACGTACCAGATCCCCCAGAACGGCACCTGCATTTCCGGGCAGTGCAGGCAGTAAACCAAGGTTGCGGTCGCACCGGCGAGCAGGCCCGCGGCTGCGCCAGCCTGGCGCAGCCGCGTCGGTGCCAGGCCACGCAATGCCCAGAACAGGGTGATGAACACCGGCACGCACAGCAGCGTGATGTTCAACGCACAGGTGCGCCAGGTACGCCCAAAGATCAAATCGGCACGGGCTTCGACCGGAGCCCCGAACAGGCTGATCGCTGCTCCCAGCCAGACCAGCAGCAACGGTAGCCCGAGCAGTTGCCACACCATCCCGCCGCGCACGCCGGGCCTGGCCAGGCGCTGCGTCAACCACAGCCCGAGCAGCGCCAGGCTGGCGGGCAAGGCCAGCTTGGCCCAGAACAGCGGCGTACGCGCCACTTCGGCAAGGTCGCTGCGCACGCCGTAGACGGCCACCGTCATCAGCACCGCAGCCAGTGTGCCTGCTAGCAACGCCAGCGCCAGGCGCCGTGCCAGCGCATGACGGCCCACCGGCGCTTCACCAGCAGCCAGCAGGGTAATCAGTTCATCAGTCTTCATGCTCTTCACTGCCTCGAATCAGCTTGGCCAGCGCCTTGAGCCCCCGGTGTATGCCCACCTTGACCGCCGAACAGGAAAGCCCGGTGATACGCGCAGTCTCCTCCACCGACAGCCCTTCGAGCTTGACGTGGACGATGGGCAAGCGCTGGCGCGCCGGCAACCGCCCCAACAGCTTGCCCAGATCGCGGCTGGCCTGGGCAGGCGCTTCATCACTGGTGGCGAACAGGTCACTGTCGTCTTCCAGCACCTCGTGCAACGCGTCGTGGTGCGCATAGCGGCGCAGGTAATCTGCCAGCTTGTAACGGGCAATCGCCTGTACCCACGCCGTCAACGGCTGTTGCGGCTGGTAGGTATGACGTGCGTTATGCACGGCCAGCAACACTTCCTGCAGCAAGTCTTCGATTTCGGCCGGGCGCCGCTGCAGCCGCCGCCGCAGAAACCCACGCACATGCAGCGCCAGCGCCGCAAGGAATTCGCGGTAGGCCCGTGCATCGCCCGCCAGCCCGCGCAGCAGCAAGCCCTGCAACTGCGACTCGCGTGCGCCGAGGTGGTCCTGAGAGTTAGTTCGTTGCATGGGGGGCCAAGGTTACACCGTCTGTAGTTTTTTCTTTTATCGAACCTTAGCCGCTGCTGCGCTTTTCAGCGCATGGGTCAGGGCAAATGCAGCAACCTGAAAATATTTTCGCGGGCCTGTAACCGCAGCAGCGGCCACCGCGAACTAGTCCATGAGCCTTCGGTACATCACCACGGCCCCATTCTCTGGAGACACCCCCATGAATACCCTCGCCCTTACCACTGCCGCCCTGGCCCTTGCTTCCATGGCCAGCGTCGCCACCGCCGCCGATACCACCAGCAACGGTGCAGCCATGGAAAAATGCTACGGCGTCGCCATGGCCGGCAAGAACGACTGCAAAGCCGGTGCCGGCACCAGTTGCGCAGGCAGCTCCAAAAAAGACTACGACGGCATGGCCTGGAAAAACGTCCCGGCCGGCACCTGCACCTCGATCAAGACGCCCAATGGCATGGGTTCACTGACCCCGATCAAGTCTTGAGCAGAGGCCGCCGACCATGAACCGAACTGCCCCTCTGGGCGCCGGGCTCGGGCTCAAGGCTGAACACTTTGCCCAGGCCTTGGCCTGCAACGCCGACGGCCTGTGGTATGAGGTGCATCCAGAGAACTACATGGTCGGCGGGCCGCGCCTGGCGTGGCTGCAGCGCATGGCCGAACGCCATGCGCTGTCGCTGCACGGCGTTGCGCTGTCACTGGCAGCAGACGCCGAACCGGACATCACCCACCTGCGCCGGTTGCGCGTGCTGATCGACCAGGTAAACCCGGTGCTGGTGTCGGAGCACCTGGCCTGGTCCACCTGGCGTGACCAGTATCACCCCGACCTGCTGCCGTTCCCCCGCAGCCACGAAGCCTTGGCACGCATCAGTGACAATATCCTGCGCACCCAGGATGCCCTGGGGCGCTGCATCGCCATCGAAAACCCCAGCCACTACCTGCAGCTGCAAGGGCACGACCTGGACGAAATCGAGTTCCTCGGCGAGCTGGTGCGCCGCACCGGCTGCACGCTGTTGCTGGACATCAACAATGTTCATGTCAGCGCCCACAACCTGGGTTTCAACGCCCAGGGCTACCTCGACCGCTTCCCGGCCCATGCCATCAGCGAAGTGCACCTGGCCGGCCACAGCCACGACGACCAAGGCACACTGCTCATCGACTCACACGATGCAGCCATTGCCGAACCGGTCTGGGCCTTGTACCGCCGGCTGATCGCGCGCATCGGCGCGCGCCCGACACTGATCGAACGCGACGGCAACCTCCCCGCCTTCGATGAACTGCTTGCCGAACGGGCGATTGCCCAGTCGACCCTCGACCACGCAGGAGCCTTGCCATGAACCTGCCACTTGGCCAGTTCCAGGACGCCTTCATCGATGCACTCTACCTGCGCCCTGCTCCGCTGCTGCACAACCTGACACGCCAGCCGGCGTTCGCGGTCTACCGCAATACCGTGATGGCCGGCTGCGTGGACGCACTGCGCGCCAACTTCCCCAGTGTCGAAACTCTGGTCGGCGCCGGCTGGATGCAGCAAACCGCTGCCGCCTACGCACAACACACCCCACCTGACGACGCACGGCTGATCCGCTACGGTGCGACGTTCGCGGCGTTTCTGCAAGACAGCCAGGCCAGCCACGGGCTGCCCTACCTGGCCGATGTCGCACGCCTGGACTGGTATTGGTGCGAAGTGTTCGCCGCCGACGAGCAACCTTGCCTGGCCTTGGCCGACCTGGCAGGCATGACGGCCAGTGACCTGGGTCGCAGCCACCTGCGGCCGCGCCAGAGCGTGCGCTGGCAGTGGTTCACCGCTCACCCGGCACTTAGCCTGTGGCGCTGCAGCCGCGAAGGCCTGGCATGGCCACAGTCGCAACCCTGGGTGGCAGAAGGCGCACTGTTGAGCGCCGACCAGGACGGCGTGAACCATCAGCCACTCGAGGCCGGTGGCTGCACGTTCCTGGATGCCTGCGCAGCCGGTCACACACTGGAAAGCGCCTCGCAACTTGCCCTGCAACGCCAGCCTGGCCTCGACTTCACCAGCCTGCTCGGTCGCCTGATGCAGGCCCGGGTCTTTCTCCCGCTTTCATTCGATTGAAGGAACGGCCATGGACACCCTGCGCCCCCCAGCTCCACCCATTGGCCTGCGCCAACGCTGGAACGGCCTTGCCGACTGCCTGCAACGGCTGCTCAACGACAGTGCGTTGTGCCTGGTCGCGCGGCTGGGCATCGCCTCGATATTCTTCCTGTCAGGCCGCACCAAGGTCGAGGGTCTGCTGAGCATCACGCCCAGTACCTACGAGCTGTTCCAGAGCGAGTATGCCTTGCCGCTGCTTTCGCCCTGGCTCGCAGCCCACCTGGCAACCTACGCCGAGCACCTGTTCCCACTGCTACTGGTGCTGGGCCTGTTCACCCGGCTTTCAGCGCTTGCCCTGCTCGGCATGACAGCGGTCATCCAGATATTCGTCTACCCGGACGCCTGGCCTACCCACCTGTCGTGGGCTGGCCTGCTGCTGTTGCTGATAGCCCGGGGTGCCGGCGCTCTGTCACTGGACCGGTTGCTACGGCTGCATTGAGCCCAGCCGGCCAGCTACCACTTGGCAGTTGCAGCGTGTCGGGTGAAGAACACTCACGCGGCTTTTCCATTAAACTCTTCGCAGCCCACGTTGTCTTGGTACCGCACTGTTTGCACCCACCCTAGCGGTCCCCCCCAAGATGAAGCACCCCGCCACATTCACCCAAGGTTCATTGACCCACCACGTCCGGGTAATGGCGTTTACCAGTGCGCTGAGCCTGCTGGCGATTTTCCTGACCGACATTCTCACGCTCACGTATGTCGCCCTGCTGCATGACGAAGTACTCATTGCTGCGGTAGGCATCGCCAAGACCCTGGCCTTTTTCAATTCAAGCCTGGTGGCGGGCATTGTCGTCGCTGCAGGCACCATGATCTCCCGCAGGGTCGGCCAGGGTTCGAGCGCCTCGGTGCCTGTGCTGACCAGCCACATGCTGATCCTCGCCGCGCTGGTCTCGGCCAGTGTGTCTGCACTGCAGTGGTACAACCTGGACTTCTTCGCCGGCCTGGTGGGGGCCGATGCGCCCGCCTCACCGCTTGCCCGGCAATTCATTGCCATGACGCTGGTGGCGTCGGTGCTGATGGCGCTCACTCAAGCCACGGCCCAGGTGCTCCGGGCACAAGGTTTGAGCGGGCGCGCGCTGGCAGTGGTGCTGGCCAGTGCCGCCTGCCTGGCCATCGTCGACCCGATACTGATCATTGGTCTGGACCTGAAACTGTTGGGCGCCGGCCTGTCCTGCCTGGTGGCAGCCACAGCAGGCAGCCTGACGGGTTTGTACCTGGTCAGGGCCCATGTAGGCCTTGCCACGCGCATACGCCTACGCCTGCTGCGGCTGTATGGCGCACGCATCATGCGCATTGCCTTGCCCTATACCCTCGCTAATCTGGCGATGCCCGTTGCCCTGACCTACACCATGGCGCAACTGGCGCTGTTCGGGGTGTCGGTCATGGCCGGCATGGCGGTGATGGACAGGGTGCTGCAGATTACCTACTGCCTGTACTTCGCCTTGCCGGGCGCGCTGGTGCCGATCCTGGCACAGAATCTGGGCGCGCACCGCCATGCGCGTTCACAGGCAGCCTTGCACAGCGCCGCCAGGCTGGTGGTGGTGTACGGCCTGGTCGCCTGGGCAGTGCTGGCAAGCGCCGCGCCGTGGCTTGGCCCTGCCTTCACGCTGTCAGGCCCGGGGCAGGCGCTGATCGAGGACCTGTGCCGGTACGGGCCGGGGCTGTGGGTCATCATGGGCCTGGACTTCATCGCCATTTCGCTGTTCATCTGCCGTGGCCAGGCAGGGTGGGTGGCCTTCTACGCCTGGCTTCGTGCCACCTTGGGTACCCTGCCCTTCGTCACCGCAGGCGCAGCGCTGCAGGGTGCCAGCGGCATCATGCTCGGGCTGTGGGTCGGCAATGCCCTGGTCGCACTGGCCAGCGTCGCAACGGCCATCCTGATCAACCGCCCAGGCGCATACCGGGCGCACGAACCCTAGAACTTTTGCCATAATCGCCCTCGCCGCTTCAGCGGAACCGGCACACCACCCACTACAGCTTGAAGTTGGTTTATGTCAGGTCAGGATCACGAAACCGAAGCGTCCAGCGCACCGGTCACCAAACGCCGCCGTGCCCCCAAGGGCGAGATGCGCCGCGCCGCCCTGCTGGATGCGGCCACCGCCGTGTTCGCCAAAGACGGTTATGCGGCAGCCTCCATGCGCGATGTGGCCGAAATCGCCGGCATCACCACGGTCGGGCTGTTGCATCACTTCCCCAACAAGGTGTCGTTGCTGCAGGCCTTGCTCGATCGGCGCGATCGGCGAGTGACAGAGAAGTTTGCCGAGCTGGAGATGGCGCCGACGCTTGCGAACTTCCTGGCCTTCGTGCGCATGAGTATGAATTTCAGCGTGCAGAACCTGCTTGAATGCCAAGCTTCGATGATGATCAGCGTCGAAAGCCTGTCCGAGCAGCACCCGGCCTGGCCCTGGTACAAGGAGAAATTCGCGCTGACCCACGCCCACGCCCAGGCGCACCTGGCGGCGCTGGTCGAGCATGGCGAGGTGCGCAAGGACATTGATGCGAAGGCGTTGGCGACCGAGATCTTCGCCGTGATGGATGGCCTGCAGATCCAGTGGCTGCGCGCCCCGGACCAGGTCGACGTCGAAGCGGTCTTCGACGCCTACCTGCTACGCCTTGCCTCTTGCATCAAGGCCTAGTGCGACGGTCAGTAAGCCTGGCTGTCGCTGACCTGCACGGCCGCTTGCAGCGGTGCCGGTAGTGGGTTGCTGTCACGCGTGGTCAAGTGTTGCGGCATGAGCGTGACCAGCGTGCGCTGCAGCGTGAGGTTTTCCGAGTCCGGGCCGACCCACACCTTGAACTTGCCGGCATCGACGTCCCAACTGTCGGTGTTCTGCACGAAGTACGCCAGCGAGCGCGAGTCGATCGGTAGGCTCACGGTCTTGCTCTGGCCCGGCTCCAGGTACACCTTGGTAAAGCCCTTGAGCTCCTTCTTCGGGCGGTCGACTTGCGGGGCGATCGGCTGAATGTACAGCTGCGCGACCTCAAAGCCCGCCTTGTCACCCGTGTTGGTCAGGGTGAACGTGGCGTTCACGGTGTTGCCCGGGGTCATCACATTGGTCGAGAGCTTCAAGTCCGAATAGCCGAACGTGGTGTACGACAAGCCGAAGCCGAACGGGTACAGCGGTTTGGCGTGCTTCTTGTCATAGCCGCGGTACCCCATGTAAAGCCCCTCGCTGTAGTCGATCTCGGTCAGCGGGTTGTCGCCACGGTAGGCGGCCGGGTCCGGGTAGGACGCGTAACTTGGGTTGTCTTCGATCTTCTTGTCGATGGTCACCGGCAGCTTGCCCGACGGGTTCACCTTGCCATACAGGATTTCAGCCAGTGCCTGGCCGCCCTGTTGCCCCGGGAACCAGGCATGCAACGCTGCGCCAACCTTCTTGGCCCACGGCTGCATGTCGGCCACGCCGCCGCCATGGGTGACGACGATGGTGTTCGGGTTGGCCTTGGTGACGAATTTGATCAACTCGGCCTGCTGGTCCGGCAGCGCGTAGCCGTGGTCGGAGCCTTCACCCTCGTTCTCGTAGTTGGTGCCCGCGGCGATCACCACGGCATCGTAGCTGGCGATGTCCTTCGGCGGTCGCAGGGACGCCCAGCTCATCTGAACGCCTGCCAGGCCGCCCAGTGCCGGCGTGAAGTTGCCTTGCACACGGCGGTACTCAAGCTTGACGTTGTAGGACTTGCCCGCCACCAGGGCAGCGCTCTTGCCCGAAGTGGTCAGCGCGTTGACCACATCAGAGGAGTACGGCACGCCGTCGCTCTGCACCACCAGCTTGCCATCGACCCAAAGCTTGTAAGGGCCGTCGGCGCGCACCTTGAACACATGCGCACCCGAGACGGTCGGCTTGATCGTCGCACTGAAGCGCGCGGAGAACGCCCCGGCTGTCGGGCTGAAGCCGGACACGGCAGTGGTGCCGGCGCTGGTTTCGTTGGTGCTGGTGGTCCAGTTGAGGTTCACGCCCGGCTCGATGCGGGTCAGTACCGGGTTGCCGCTGAGGCTGGTGTTGCTGAAATACTCGGCCTTCACCCCGGCATTGCTGACGCCGCTGCCGGACGAGGTCGGCTGGTACCAGACTGCCGCCTTGGGGTTCAGGCTCAACGCCGACAGGTAAGTGACATTGGCGCTGTTCGACGCCAGTTGCTGCAGCCCGCTGAGTTCGGTCACGTAGCTGTTGGGTGGCGAGTTGGCGGTACCGAACGGCGAGGCAGGCGCCTGGTTGGCCCAGTCGCCGATCACTGCGATTCTGGCGGTGCGCGCCAGCGGCAGCAGCGGCTTGCCAGCAGCGGTATCGGCGTTGCGCAACAGCACGATGCCTTCACGTGCAGCGTTCAGCGAGGCGCGCTGACCGTACTCGGTGTGCTCCAGCGTCTTTGCCGTGTTGAGGTTTTCCTGGAAGTCGTAGCTGACCACCGCACGCAGGTTGCGCTTGACCTTGTCGTCGATGACGTTCTGGGTCAGCTGGCCGCTCCACAGGTACGGCAGCAGGTTGGCCTCGGTGAACTGCAGGCCCGAAGGCATGTCCAGGTCGGTGCCGGCCCATGCGCCCTTGAACGGGTCGTGAATGGCATTGAAGTCACTGATAACGGTGCCCTGATAACCCCACTCGCCTTTGAGCACCTCGGTGATCAGGTGGTGGTTTTCGCAGGCGTAGTCGCCGTTGACCTTGTTGAACCCGCACATGATCGACGCCACGTTGGCGTTCTTGACCATCGACTCGAAGCCGGGCAAGTACAGCTCACGCAGCGTGCGCTCATCGGCCACGACATTGACCGCCTGGCGATTGGCCTCCTGCTCGTTGGCCAGGTAGTGCTTGCCACTGGCCTGGATCCCTTGGGCCTGGATGCCGTTGACGATGGCCGGCGCCAGCACCGCGCCAAGGAACGGATCCTCGCCACTGACGTATTCGGCCGAACGCCCGTTGTAGGGCGTGCGGTACAGGTTCACCCCGGGCGAGAGCATCTGCTGGCCGCCGGAAATACGCGTTTCATAGGCAATGGCCAGGCCGAACTCTTTGGCCCGGTTGATGCTCCAGGTGGCGGCCAGGGCCGACTGCGAAGGGTACTGTGCGCCAAAGGTGGCGTTATTCACGTGCACGCCCATGGACGAGTCGTACGCCACCGTGCCCTGGATCCCCCACTTGAGCAGCGACGGGATCATGTGGCCGTCGTTGACCCGGGTGAAGTTGATCTTCTCGGCCTGGTTCATGTTGTCCAGGATGGAGCTGACCCGGGCCTCCACCTCGTTGCCGGTGGCCGGCCCGGCCGCCAAAGCGCCCGAGGCCTGCATGACGCCGAGCGCCATCAGGCTCACGGCCTGTTTGAACTGTTTCACGGGTTGAATCCTCAAGAAAAGAATGGGAGCAGGCAAACCTGCGGCCTTACGGCTGGCTGACCAGCGCCGGCGCATCAGCGGTGTCTACCGGCGCGTCGACAAAGGCATTGGCATCAGTGGCGCCCTTTGCAACATCGCTGACACCGGACAGTTGCTCGCGCTGGCTGTCCAGTTGTTCACGGGCTTCATAAGCCGCTGTACCAGAAGTGGCGCCGTTTGTATCTGCGAAGGCATTTGGCACAGTGGCCAGCAGTGCCGAACAGGCGAACGGCAGCAGTAGTCTATTCATCGAATAGTTCTCGAAAAAAGAATGCAGGAATTAGCGGACCGCAAACAGGGCCCGCCCGGCGGGTAAGTCTGGGCAGTTAACTGAAAAGTTCAAGGGCTCATGAAGTGCACAGTGGGCAACGCATCAAAAAACCAAAAAAACCACGCCAAATAACATCGAAATATAAAGAATAGAATTACATTAAATACATGCTAAGAGCATAAATGTATTCGTAGATTCCAATATTTATTGTTATCGTGGTTTTTTCATGCTTTTTTTGAGCATTTACGGCAAGCATTCACCTTCTACTAAACCTAGTTGCAATTAGGTTTAGCGGGGTGATATGCTTCCGAGATCGTTGAAAACAGCCAGCTAATTCACACTGAACAAACCAAAAATATAGGCTGTTGCAACGGTTAAAATTCCAAAGTATTCTCCGGGCCACCTCAGGCCTGACAAGTAGTAAAGTGCCGCTATATAGCCAGTACTTGCACTAAGCCATCATGATGAAATCAACTATTCCTTCTGCTGACGATATATGTGAGTGGCTGCTCAATGCTGGCGCATTGCAACCGGCTGATATGAATCGTGCTGCACGCCTGGGCGTGGCGCAGGCAATGGGCGAACATGAAAAACTGCGCACTTTGCTGCGCCTGGGCGCTGTAAGAGAGCAGCAAATGGCCGCGGCCTACGCCGAGTTGCTGGGCGTGCCCAGGCTGGACAGGCAGCGTGTCGACTCACCGCCTGTGGCCACTGAACGCTTTGCCCGCCACTACGGCGTGGTCACCCTCAGCGAAAGCAGCAGCCACTTGCAGGTCGCCGCCGCCGTGCCGCTTTCGGCCTACGCGCTGAACGCACTCGGTTACCAGGCGGCAAAACAGGTAGAGCTGGTGGTAGGGACCAGCGACGAGATCACCGCCCTGATCGAACAGGCCTACGGTGAAGGCCGCTCGGCCATGGGCGCGCTGATCCAGACCCTGGACGACGACAGCATCGACGAAGGCGACATCGAACAGCTCAAGGACATGGCTTCCGAGGCGCCAGTGATCCGCCTGGTCAACCTGATGCTGCAACACGCCGTCGACCGTCGCGCTTCGGATATCCACGTAGAACCTTTCGAAACCCAGCTGAAAGTGCGCTACCGGGTCGACGGCGTGCTGGTCGAAGGCGAAGCACCACCGGCCGGCTACGCCGCGGCGGTCATCTCGCGGCTGAAGATCATGGCCCGGCTGGATATCGCCGAGCGCCGCCTGCCGCAGGATGGGCGGATCATGCTGCGCATTCAGGGCCGCGAGCTGGACTTGCGGGTCTCGACCGTGCCGACCAGTTTTGGCGAGTCGGTGGTGATGCGCCTGCTGGACCGGCAAACCGTGAGTTTCGACTTCGCCAGCCTGGGCATCCGTGGCCCCACCCTGCACAGCATCGAGCATCTGCTGGCGCGCCCCCATGGCATCTTCCTGGTCACAGGGCCCACCGGCTCGGGCAAGACCACCACCCTTTACACCGCGTTGTCGGGCCTGAACACCGCCGAACGCAAGATCATCACCGTGGAAGACCCGGTCGAATACCAGCTCACCGGCATCAACCAGATCCAGGTCAAGCCTGCCATCGGCCTGGGGTTTGCCACGGCATTGCGCTCGATCGTGCGTCAGGACCCGGACGTGATCATGATCGGTGAAATGCGCGACCTGGAAACCTGCCGCATCGCCATCCAGTCATCGCTGACCGGGCACCTGGTACTGTCGACCCTGCACACCAACAGCGCCGCCGCCAGCATCACCCGCCTGCTGGACATGGGCGTCGAAGGTTACCTGCTCGCCTCCACCCTGCAGGGCATCCTTGCCCAGCGCCTGGTGCGCCGCCTCGACCCGGCCACCCGTATCGCCTTCCAGGCACCGGCCGAACTGGTCGAACGCCACCAACTGGCCCGCTATACGCAACAGCGTCCGATCATGCTGTACCGCCCAGACGAGCAGGCGCCGGGCGGCGGTTACCATGGGCGCAGCGCGATCACCGAACTGCTGGTCATGGACGAAGACCTGCGCGGCATGCTCATGCGCCAGACCGATGCCGCCACACTGGAGGCCCACGCCCGTCGCAACGGGCTGGTGACCCTCTATGATGACGGCCTGCGCCAGGCCCTGGCCGGCGTCACCTCGCTTGAAGAAGTGCTGCGCGTCACGGGTGGTGATTGAGGTGCCGACCTTTTCCTATACCGCGCTCGACAGCGAAGGCCGCAAGCAGCAAGGCGAACTGGACGCCAGTGACCGTGACCACGCCGCTCGCCAGTTGCAACGGCGCGGCCTGCTCATCCTGCAGCTCAGGCAGGGCAGCCGCCTGCTGCGTTCGGGCAAGGCGCGCAGCGTGTTCCAGCCGGTGGAACTGATCACCATCACCCAGCAGCTCACTACCCTGCTCAGCGCCGGGCAACCGCTGGACCGGGCGCTGGGCACCGTGCTGAAGAACGTGCGCAGGCCCGCCGCCAAGGCTGTGCTGGAGCGGGTGCGCGAGCAGGTCAAAGCCGGCTTGCCGCTGTCCCAGGCGCTTGAAGAACACCCCGGCAGTTTCTCACCGTTCTACACCAGCCTGGTGCGGGCCGGCGAGGCCGGCGGTGTACTCGAAGTGACCCTGGCCCAGCTTGCCGGCTACCTGGAACAAAGCCACAAACTGCGTGGCGAAGTGATCAACGCGCTGATCTACCCGGCTTTCCTGGTGATCGGTGTGGTCGGCTCGCTGGCGCTGCTGCTGGCCTATGTGGTGCCGCAATTCGTACCGATCTTCCAGGACCTGGGCGTGCCCATCCCGCTGGTGACCCGCGCCGTGCTGGCCATGGGCGAGTTCGTCAATGCCTGGGGGCTGGCCTGCCTGCTGACGCTGCTCGGCGCCAGCTGGCTTGGCCTGGCCGCGCGGCGTGACCCGCGCAGGCGCATCGCCCAGGACCTGCGCCTGTGGCGCAACCGCCTGTTCGGCCCGCTGCTGCAGCGCCTGGAAACCGCACGCCTGGCGCGCACCTTGGGCACCCTGTTGAGCAACAGCGTCACCCTGCTCGGTTCACTGGCGATCGGCCGTGACGTCAGTGCCAACCATGCCCTGCGCGAGCATGTGGGGCATGCCACCGAGCAGGTCAGGCAAGGCAGCAGTCTGAGCCTTGCGCTATCGGCAGAGGCCCTGCTGCCGGAGCTTGCCTTGCAGATGATCGAAGTCGGTGAGCAGTCGGGCACCCTCGGCGCGATGCTGCTCAAAGTCGCTGATGTCTATGACCTTGAAGCCAAACGCACCATCGACCGCCTGCTCGCGGCGCTGGTGCCCACCCTGACCATCGTCATGGCGGTGATGGTGGCGGCAATCATGCTCGCCATCATGCTGCCGCTGATGAGCCTTACCAGCAATATCTAGGAAACCGCCCATGCCCTCCAAGCAACGCTTCAACGCCCGCCAAGCGGGCTTCACCCTGCTCGAAATGCTTGCCGTGATCGTGCTGCTGGGCATTGTCGCGACCATCGTGGTGCGCCAGGTCGGCGGTAACGTCGACAAGGGCAAGTACGGTGCCGGCAAGGCGCAGTTGGCCAGCCTGAGCATGAAGGTCGAAAGCTATGCCCTGGATGTCGGGGCGCCGCCGGCAACCCTTGAACAACTGCTCAAAAAGCCGGCCAACGCCAGCCGCTGGGCCGGGCCGTATGCCAAGCCCTCGGACCTGGTCGACCCCTTTGGCCATGGTTTCGCTTACCACTTCCCCGGTAGCCACGCCAGCTTCGACCTGATCTTCCTCGGCCAGGATGGCGCGGTCGGTGGCGAAGGCTACAAGGCCGACGTGGGCAACTGGGAATAACCATGGCAGCCCGCCCGCCCCGCGAACGCGGTTTTACCCTGTTCGAACTGCTGATCGTCATCGTCCTGGTCGGCGTTGCCACGTCGATCCTGGCCGTTGGCATTGGCCGGGGCATGCTGGTGGCCCATGAGCGCAGTGCATTGGCAAACATGGTGTCGGCGCTGCGTAGCGCGCGCGTGCAGGCCATTGCCAGCGGGCAACCGGTGCGCGCGAGCTTCGACCTGCAGCGCAGGCAGGTGCAGGCACCCGGGCGCACGCCCCAGGGCTGGCCCGAAGACTTCACCGTGCGCCTGCAGACGGCCCGCGGCCTGGGGGCGGGCTTTGAGTTTTACCCCGATGGCGCGGCCAGCGGCGGCAACATCCTGATCAGCCGCGGCCAGGCGCGTTGGCGCATCGACGTCAGCTGGCTCACCGGCAGTGTGCAAGTGCGGGAGTTGCCATGAACCGTCAGCGCGGTTTCACCCTGCTGGAGATGCTGGCAGCAATTGCCCTGCTGGTGGTGGCCTCGAGCATCCTGCTGGGCGCATTCGCCCAGAGCAGCCGCTCACTGGCGCAGGTAGAGCGCAGTGACCGCCACAATGCGGCGGCGCGTTCGCTGCTGGACGACTTCGACCTGGGCCCGCTTGCCGTGGGCCAGCAACGGGGTAGCTGGCAGGGCATCGACTGGGTGCTGGACGTCACCCTGGAGCAGGCAGTGCCCACACGCCTTGACCTGTACCGGCTGGACCTTACCCTGAGCGAGAGCGGGCACACCTGGCGCTACAGCACCCTGCGCGCACGCGCGCCAGGCAGTGAAACATGAAACGCCAGGCAGGCTTTACCCTGCTGGAGATCCTGGTGGTCATCAGCCTGCTGGGGTTGCTGCTGGGGCTGGTCGGTAGCGCCCTGGTGGCGGCCAACCGCTCAGTGGCAAAGGCCGAGCGCTACAGCGCCCGGCTCGATGAACTGCGTG
This sequence comes from Pseudomonas sp. BNK-15, assembly GCF_047456105.1. Classification (NCBI taxonomy): domain Bacteria; kingdom Pseudomonadati; phylum Pseudomonadota; class Gammaproteobacteria; order Pseudomonadales; family Pseudomonadaceae; genus Pseudomonas; species Pseudomonas sp. BNK-15. The sequence goes on along the minus strand of NZ_CP179898.1, from coordinate 4,286,364 downwards.
CAACCCAGCGGTTCCTGCGCCAGGCGCTGGGCCAGGTGTTGCCATTGACCGCAGCGACCGGCCAGGGCGCCCACACCGCAACATTCGAAGGGCAAAACGACACAGTGGTGTTTTTCGCCCCGCTGCCAAGCTCTGTAGGCGGGGGGATCTACCGCCAGCGCCTGCAACTGCGTCAAGGGCGTCTGCAGATCCAGTTGGCCAGGCTGCAAGGCCAACGCCTGCAGGCCTGGGGCGAGCCCCAGCGTTTGCTGGAGGGGGTCAAAGGGCTGCACCTGAATTACCGCGGCTACTCCCCGCTGGGCAAGGCCACCGGCTGGATGCCCCAGTGGCCGTGGCCCGAGCGGCTGCCCCAGGCAGTGCGCGTGGCGGTGCAACTGCAAGGCACTCAGGCCTGGCCGCTGCTGCAGGTCAACCTGCTGCTTGACCTGTCCGGCGACGGTGGCCGGCCATGAGCCGCCAGCGCGGTGCGGCCCTGTTGCTGGTGCTCTGGGTCGTCGGTTTGCTGAGCGTGCTGCTCGGCGGTTTGGCGGTATCGGTCCAACTGCAGCAGCGCCAGGCCCGCTGGCAAGGCAACCAGACCCAGGCCGGGCTCGCCGCCCAGGCAGGCTTCAACCTGGCCGTGGCCAACCTGCTGCGCGGCGGCCAGGCGCGCTGGCTCGCCGATGGCCAAGTCCACGTGGCCCACTTTGCAGGCAGCACGCTGCACATCAGTGTGGTCAGCGAACGGGGCAAGCTGGACCTCAACGCAACACCTTCAACGAGCCTGGCAAAACTCCTGCGTGCCAGTGGCGCCACCGCCGAACGCTCGAAAATCATCACTCAGGCTTTAAGGACGAGGCGCAACCAGGTACCCCTGCGAATGCTCGAAGAATTTCGCGAACTACCCGGCATGAGCTACGCCGTCTATGACCGTGCCCTGCCCTTCATCACCGTCTGGTCGGGCAATGCCCAGCCCGACCCCAGCCTGGCATCACCCACACTGGCCAGTGTGCTGGGCCTGCCCCACTATCACGGCCCCGCGCCGGATGGCGGGCCGATCCTCACTGTCACCAGCCAGGCCACCTTGCCCGGCGGCTTTCAGTCACGCCTGAGGGCAACCTTCGTGCTGCTGCCGGCCTACGCCGGTGGCAAGCCTTACCGGGTATTGAGGTGGCAGGATTGATCCGCCTGGCAAAACACTGTGCGGCACGCTGGGGCAGCCAACAGCAGCTTTACCAGGCACGCTGGCGGGCCAGCCGTGCCCGGTACTGGCTCAGCGCATGGCGGGCCGAGCTGCTGGGCATGCTCCCGCAGGCGGTCGCCGCGCGCCTTGGCAACGGTAATACGCCGCAGGTGCTGCCATGGCCGTTGCCTGCCGACTGCCAGCACAGTCAGCCTGCCGTTCTGCTGCTGCCTGCCTCGCACGTGCTGACGCAGCACATCGAGTTGCCCGTTGCCGCCACGCGCAACCTGATGCAGGTGCTGGCCTACGAAATCGATCGATACACGCCGTATACCGCCGACCAGGTCCATTTTGTCGCCCGCGTGGCGCAGCGCCGCGCACCACAGGCCCAGGTTGAACTGGTGGCCATCGCACGCAGTACCCTGGACACCCTGCTGGTTGCCTGTGGCGAACAGGGTGTGCACCTGGTCGGCATCGATGCACTGGACACCCGCGGCGAACGCCTGATGATCGACTTGCTGCCGGCCGAAAGCGCCCGCACGCGGTCACGCCCAGGCCAGCTGGGCCGCTGGCTGTGGCTTGGCCACGCAACCTGTTGCGTAATGCTTGGCGCAGCCTGGCTGGAGCGCCGCCAGGGCGAGGTCCAGGCCATGCAGCGCGAAGTGGCGGCACAACGCGAGGCCGCCCAGCAGGTGCAGCACTTGCGCCAGGCCCTGGACACCACACTGGGCGCCTCGACCTACCTGGCCAGCCTCAAGGCACAACGCCCCACCGTCACCGCGCTGCTGGCCGACCTCACCGCCTGCGTGGGCGACGACACCTGGATAGAGCAGCTGGAAGTGAGCGATGGCACGCAGGTGACGCTCACCGGCCAAAGCGAGCGCACCAGTGCCTTGCTGGCGCAGGTAAAGACCTGCACCACGCTTGAGCACGCGCAGTTCAAAGGCATCATCCAGGCAGACAAAACCACGGGCCGCGAGCGCTTTTCCATCACCGCCCAGCTCAGCCAGGAGGTGCCGCATGCGCCCGCTCACTAGCAGAGAACGCAAGCTCTGCGCCTTGGGCGTGCTCGCGCTGTTGCTTTGGCTGGCCTGGTACCTGGTGTTCGAATGCCTGCTGCTCGCCCCCCTGCGCAGCCTGGACGCGCAAGCCCAGACGTTGCGCGAGCAGCAACGGCGCTATGCCAGCCTAATGCTTCAGCAACCTGAACTGCAGGCCCAGTTGCAGCGCAGCCGCAACGACCCCGCCCAACGCAACAGCCTGCTGCCGGGCGAAGACCCCAACGCCGTAGCCGCCGACCTGATGCAGCGTGCCGTCGATCAGGTGAAGGCGCAGGCGCACGTCGGCCCCGGCTGCGACATCACCCAGCGCATGCCCATCGCCCCCGCCGAGCAGGGCCAGGCCGAGCCTTATCGCCCGGTCAAAGTCAGCCTGACGCTGGCCTGCGCCATCGAACCGCTGGCGGCCCTGCTGCATGCACTGGAGTACGGCCAGCCCAGCCTGTTCATCGACCAGCTGAGCATACGCCGCAGTGCTGCGGCGCCAGCCAAGGGGCCTGCCGGGCGCCTGGAAGTCCACCTGCTGATACGCGGTTACCTGCACGCGCAGCCAGCAGAAGGAAGCGACTCATGATGCGTGCCGCTCATCTGGTGCTGCTGGCTGCCAATGTCAGTGCCCTCGCCGTGGTCGCCTGGATGCTTGTCGCGCCAAACCCACCACAGTGGCTGCCGGCGCAAAAGCCGTCAGCAACCCCCACCCACCAGCCACCCGCGCCACTGGCCGAGCTTGCCCAGCCAGTGCGTGCCGCCACCTGGGCGCACCCGATCTTCAGCGTTGACCGTCAGCCCGACCCACAACAGCAAGGCCAGCACAGCCCTGCATTGGCCAACCTGACGCTGACCGGCGTGGTGCTCGACGGGCAGTCGCGCTGGGCCTACCTGCGCGAAGGCCGCAAACCAGCCAGCAAGGTTGCGCTGGGCAGCACGCTGGCAAGCGGCTGGACCCTTACCCGGCTGACGGCGCTGAGCGCAACCTTCACCCGTGCCGGGCAACAGCACACCCTGAGCATGCCACTGCTGCGCCTGCCGCCGCCGTCCAAGGCCTCCGCCATCACTCTTCCGCGTATTGAAACCCCATGACCATGCAAGCTCCTTCACGCCACCCATTCCCTACTCTGCGTGCGCCATTGCTCGGCCTGAGTGTCGCCATCGCCCTGGCCGGTTGCGCCACCACGCAACGTGACCTGCACACCGACCCGGCGCTGCTGCAGCAGGCCTTCAGCGGCGCCGACGCCCCCGCCCCTGCGGCCACCGGCCTCGAGCCCGCTGCCGCGCCCGCTGCAACAGCCCCACGCAGCGCGCCTGGCCGGCAGATCATCACCGGCAACCAGCGTTTCATCCGCAAGGCCTCGGCAACGCCCCCCGCCGCGAAGGATGAGCAAGGCGATATCGTGTTCAACTTCACCGACCAGCCCATCGAGGCGGTGATCAACAGCGTCATGGGCGACCTGCTGCATGAAAACTACAGCATCAGCCAAGGTGTCAAAGGCAGCGTCAGTTTCTCCACCTCAAAGCCGGTCACCAAGCAGCAGGCACTGTCCATCCTGGAAACGCTGCTGTCGTGGACCGATAACGCCATGATCCGCCAGGGCGAGCGCTATGTGATCCTGCCGGCCGACAAGGCCGTTGCCGGCAAACTGGTGCCACAGGTGCCGGTCGCCCAGCCTGCCACGGGCCTCGCCGCCCGGCTCTACCCGCTGCGCTACATCGGCGCCAGCGAAATGCAGAAGCTGCTCAAGCCTTTCGTACGTGAGAATGCCTTCCTGTTGGTCGACCCGGCCCGCAACGTGATCAGCCTGGCAGGCACTCCAGATGAACTCGCCAACTACCAGGACACCATCGACACCTTCGACGTCGACTGGCTCAAGGGCATGTCGATTGGCGTTTACGGCCTGCAACGCGCCTCGGTGGCCGAGCTCATGCCGCAGCTGCAGAAGCTGTTCGGGCCCGACAGCGGCATGCCACTGTCGGACATGGTCAGGTTCATGCCCAACGAACGCACCAACTCGATCGTCGCCATCTCTGCGCAACCGGAGTATCTGCAGGAAGTCGGTGACTGGATCCGCACCATCGATGAAGGCGGTGGCAACGAACCGCAGCTGTTCGTGTACGACGTGCGCAACATGAAAGCGGCGGACCTTGCCCGATATCTGCGCCAGATCTATGGCTCGGGGCAGTTCAACGACGACAAGGCGGCCAGCGTCGCGCCAGGGCTCAAGACCACCAGCCTGACCTCGCTCAACGGCACCGGCGGCCAGTCGGCCCAAGGCCTGGGCGGCACTGGCATGAGCACCCGGGCCAGTATCGGCCAGGCGCCATCGGAGGATGACTACGAGGACACTGAGCAAACCCAGGCCAGCAGCGCCGAGCCGGGCGACGGCTCGGCCAAGAGCCTTGAAGAGTCGGTGCGCATCACCGCGCAGAAAAGCAGCAACCAGCTGCTGGTACGCACGCGGCCAGCCCAGTGGAAAGAGATCGAATCGGCCATCAAGCGCCTGGACAGCCCGCCGCTGCAGGTGCAGATCGAAACACGCATCCTCGAAGTCAAGCTCACCGGCGATCTGGACCTGGGCGTGCAGTGGTACCTGGGCCGGCTGGCCGGCAATTCGTCCAGCACCACCGTCGCCAACGAAAGCGGCAGCCAGGGTGCGCTCGGTGCCGGTGGCGTCGCGCTGGGCAGCGCCTCGATGTTCTACTCCTTCGTCAGCAGCAACCTGCAGGTGGCCCTGCGCGCGCTGGAAACACGCGGCCTGACACAGGTGCTTTCGGCTCCATCGCTGGTGGTGCTGAACAACCAGCAGGCGCAGATCCAGGTCGGCGACAACATTCCGATCAGCCAGACCACCGTCAATACCAGCAACTCCGACACCACCCTGAGCAGCGTCGAATACGTGCAGACAGGTGTCATTCTCGATGTCGTGCCACGGATCAACCCCGGTGGCCTGGTGTACATGGACATCCAGCAGCAAGTGAGCGACGCCGACGACAGCGCCGTCACCACCACCCAGCCCAACCCGCGCATTTCCAGCCGTGCGGTATCGACCCAAGTGGCAGTGCAAAGCGGCCAGACGGTACTGCTGGGGGGCCTGATCAAGCAGGACAACGGCCAATCCGATACCCGTGTGCCGGGCCTGTCGAGCATACCCGGGCTGGGCTGGCTGTTCGGCAGCACCTCCAAAAGCCGTGACCGTACCGAGTTGATCGTGCTGATCACGCCAAGGGTCGTGAACAACCCCGAACAGGCGCGCCAGGTCACCGCGGATTATCGCCAGCAGATGCAGGTGCTCAGGGAGCAAGCAGCGCTGAACAGGTAGAGAACAAACCGTGCATGGTTCCCTACTGGGCCCTTGCCGGTTGCATGTCACTGCGCATCCGTGCAAGGGTAAAAAAGGAATCCCAGTTACAAACAAAGGAAGCGAAGTACCCCATGCCAGGAATCACACGTATCCATCGCTATTTGCGCTCACTGTCTGCAAACCGATCTGCAGCCAGTGGGCGTGAAGTCAAACAAGGCGCCCGAGCTGCCTCGAAGCTCGCAGACATCCTCTGCACTCCCCGCTCTGTCCCCCCTTATTTCTATGTCGCGCCGGTGCGCGGCCCTGTCGATCGCATGCCCCCTACCTGACAGCTCAAGCAGCGGTTTTTTCGCAATGCTCGCTTGTACCCGTCTGCAAGCCGAGATGAATCACGATTCACCAAGGGGCAATACCGAATGATCTTTTTTCAGGGCAAACGCATTTTAAGCGCCATCTTCGATATGGATGGCACCATGTTCGATACCGAGCGCCTGCGCTTCAAGACGTTGAAACAAGCGTCGCTGGAAATTGCCGGCAAGGCGCTGAGCGAACAAACATTGATCGGCTCGCTGGGCCTGAGCGCGAAAAAGGCCGAGGCCCTCGCCAAGGCCCATAACGGTGACGACTTCCCGTACGCCCGGATCCGCCAGCGCGCCGATGAGCTTGAGCTTGAGTACGTGCGCAATCACGGCGTACCGATCAAGGCCGGCTTGCTGGAAGTGCTGGAGCGGCTACGCAAGTCTGGCTTGACCATGGCGGTCGCCACCTCCAGCCGCCGCGCCATCGCCGAGGAGTACCTGATCAATGCCAATGTGCTCAAGTACTTCGACATCACCGTGTGTGGCGACGAAGTCAGCCAAGGCAAGCCCCACCCCGAAATCTTCCTGCGCGCCGCCACTGCACTCAATTGCGAGCCGAGCCAGTGCTTCATGGTCGAAGACTCGGAAAACGGCATGCTTTCGGCCATCCGCGCCGAAGGCCAGGCGATCCTGATCGAAGACATCAAGCCGCCGGCCGCTGAAGTCAAAGCGGGCGCGCTGAAAGCCTACCGCAGCATGAATGAATTCCTGGCTGACTTGAGCGAGTGCGTGCCTGACCTGGGCATGCCGCAGCTTGAAGAGCCCTTTCCAGCGTCACTGAACCAGTTCCGTGTCGGCATTCACGGGTTCGGCGCCATCGGCGGCGGTTACCTGACCCAGGTGTTTTCCCATTGGGACGGCTACACCCGGCCATGTGAAATCATCGCCGCCACCCGTTCGCGCATGCTGCGCGAGACCGTTTCTGCGTTTGGCCGTTACAGCGTGCGTTACGGCGCCACCTCGTTCGACCAGACCATCGAAAATGTGCGCATGATCGACATGGACGATGCCGAGGCGGTGATCGACATGTACAACGCGGCAGAAATCATCGGCCTGAGCCTGCCGGAGCAGGCCATCCGCAAACAGGCCAAGGTGATTGCCCAAGGCTTGCTGCGGCGCTTCGAGCGCCGGGGCCGTGACCTGACCATCCTGATCGTGCTGAACAAGATCGGTGGCGCCGCGTTCGTGCGCCTGCACGTGCAGGCGGAGCTGGAGTTGCTGTGCACGCCGGACATCACTCAACAGATCCTGCAAAAGACCCATTTCGCTGAAACGGTGGTCAGCCGCATCGTGTCCAAGCTCAGCAACGAGGCGTTGGTCCGCCAGTTGCGCATCAAGTCGCAAATGTTCCAGAACAGCCTCGACGACGAGCCTGCACCGGCCAGCAAACCATCCGCGCCGGTACCTGAATACGAGCGCCTGATCTGTCGATTCCGGCCTTTCGCGCAGTCCAGCAACGCGATGAGCCAGCTGCACCTGATCCTGTTCAACAGCGAGCCGGACATGCCGTTGTATGTGGAGCGCGGCAGTGACCTGCTGGAGCGTCTGCGCCAGGTGAAAACGGTCGCCGACATCGCCCAGATCCAGGTCATCAAGAACCGCTTGTGGAACGGCCCTCACGCCATCATTGCCTGGTATGCAAGCCTGCTGGGCTATGACTGGGTTGGCCAGGCCATGGGCGACGACCGGGTCAGTGAACTGGCCGAGCGCCTGATCGGCCAGGAAGTCGCGCCAGCACTGGTGGCTGAGAATGCCGACATGGCAGAGGCGGTGCGCGATTTTGCCAGCACCTTCCTGGAGCGCTGCAAAACGTCGTTCAAAGACCCTTGCGCCCGTGTGGGGCGCGACCCACTGCGCAAGCTTCAGCGCAACGAGCGCATCCTGAGCAGCATCGACCTTGCCCACAAGCACGGCATCGAAACCCCCGGCCTGGCATTCGGGGCAGCACTTGGCATTCACTATGCGTTGCGCTGCAAAGACAGCAAAGACCTGGAAGCGCAGACCATCAAGCGGCTTTACCAGGACAATGGCGAAAGCGTCGAGGCTGTGCTTACCCACAAGGGCGATTACAACGGCAAGCCTTACCCGGGATTGGACCCGGTTGGCGACGCGGCGCTGATCGAGGCCATTGCAGGGAATTTCAGGCAGTTGCAGCAGGAGCAGGATTCAGTGATGTACGCGGCGCAGTGAGGCCTGGTTCGTCGTGATAGGCAGACGCCCTTGAGAGCGAGCGCCGCCCGCGCGGCGCTCGCTCTCAAGGGCGTCGAAGCGCTCAAGGCATGCAAAGGTCGAGAAAAACCCAAAATCCGATCGACCTCTCACGCCCAGTCGGCGTCCGATGAACTGCACGTGCGAATTCACTCAAGGGCAACCAGGAGGCCAATCGCTCATGAACGATCGCATCATCGAATTTTTCACCGACACCACCGTGTTCGGTATTTCCATCCTCAACCTGCTGCTGGCGCTGGCTGTCGCCGCACTGACCTTCCTGGCCACCCGGGCGGCCATCAGTTTTTTGCTCAGGCGGGTGCAGCGCTGGTCCGAGCATGACGGTGCGCTGAGCCAGGTAATGGCCAAAGTGCTGTCCGGCACCAGCAACTTCCTGCTGTTCCTTGCCTCTGTACTGGTAGGCCTGAGCATGCTCGACCTGCCCGAGCGCTGGCTGAGCCGGGTGGGCAGCCTCTGGTTCGTGGTGGCGGCGCTGCAGATCGGCTTGTGGGTCAACCGCGCCATCGGCCTGGGCCTTAACCGTTACTTCGCCCGGCACAGCACCGCGGGCCTGAATCAGGGCAGCGCCCTGGCCACCCTGGCGGGGTGGGGCGCACGGGTGCTGCTGTGGTCGGTGGTACTGCTGGCCATGCTGTCGAACCTGGGCGTGAACATCACCGCCTTCGTCGCAAGCCTGGGCGTGGGCGGCATTGCCGTTGCGCTTGCCGTGCAGAACATCCTCGGCGACCTGTTCGCCTCGCTGGCGATTGCCGTGGACAAGCCGTTCGAGGTGGGCGACTTCATCGTCATCGGCGCACTGGCCGGCACCGTCGAACAGGTCGGGCTGAAGACCACGCGCATCCGCAGCCTGGGCGGTGAGCAGATCGTCATGGCCAACGCCAGCATGATCAGCAGCACCATCCAGAACTACAAGCGCCTGCAGGAGCGGCGCATCGTCTTTGAGTTCGGCCTGTCTTACGACACCCCGACCGAAGCAGTGAAAAAAGCCCCGGCCATTGTCGAAGAAGCGATCAAGGCACAAGAGCAGGCGCGTTTCGACCGCGCCCACCTGCGCGGTTTCGGCAAAGAGGCGCTGGAATTCGAATGCGTCTACATCGTCAAGGACCCAGGCTACAACCTCTACATGGACATCCAGCAGGCCATCAACTTCCGCCTGCTCGAACGGTTCTCCAGAATCGGCGCAAAATTCGCGGTACCGGTGCGGGCGATCAAGGTCACAGCGCTGCCGCAAGGGGCCGATGCCCTGGGCCAGGGCATCGAGGGGCGGGGCTTCAAGGAGGCCTGAGCGGCACTTGGGCTCTGGCCGCTTTCAACCGTGCCTGCGCAGGGCTTCGACCAATTGGGCCTTGGTCATGCTGGAGCGCCCCTTGATGTCCTTGCTGCGGGCCTCCTTCATCAGGCTTTCCTTGGTCTGGGTCTGCAGGGACGAGCCTGATGCGCGGGCATGGCCCTGACGGGTTTTGGCCGCACGCCTGGCGGAATCAGAACGCGCGGTGCTCTTTTCGCCGGGCGTGGTCTTCTTGCCTGAGCCCCCAGCTTTCTCGCCACCTCCGGACTGCTTGTTGACGGTAGCCCATGCGCGAGCCTCGGCCTCATCCTTGGAGACCCCCTTATGCTCATAGCTTTCTTCTATGTGCTCAGCCTTGCGCTTTTGCTTTTCGGTGTATTTGTCCTTGTCTCCACGTGGCATGACATTTACTCCTCTGTGGTTGGAATTCCGGGCTGCAGGCACAACCTTGAGACCCTGTGATTTTGAGGGCGTGGGGCCGTAAATGTTCACCGTGGCATGCCAAACTGGGCTGATGGCCTGCCCCGAGCGAAACGAATCAAACTTTTATCCGCCTATGGGCTCTTCTGAAAGACGCTGACCCAACAGCCCTGCCCCGTCAGCCAACAGGACGTGCCATGACGACCCACGCCTTGCAGCAACCAGCCGGCGCTTCTGCGCAGGAGCGCTTCTACAGCACCGACATTCCGGCCCGCCTCGACCGGCTGCCGTGGACGCGTTTTCACACCTTGCTGGTCATGGCGCTGGGCATCACCTGGCTGCTCGACGGCCTTGAGGTGACTTTGGCCGGCTCGGTGTCGGGCGCCCTCAAGGCCAGCCCGACGCTGGCAATGACCAATATCCAGATCGGCCTGGCAGGCGCAGCCTACATCGCCGGAGCCGTACTGGGTGCATTGCTGTTCGGCTGGCTAACCGACCGTCTGGGGCGGCGCAAGCTGTTCTTCATCACGCTGGTGCTGTACATCGGCGCAACGGCTGCCACGGCGTTCGCCTGGGACCTGTGGAGCTTTCTGCTGTTTCGCTTGCTCACCGGGGCCGGCATCGGCGGGGAGTACACCGCCATCAATTCGACCATCCAGGAATTCACCCCGGCGCGCTACCGCGGCTGGGTCGACCTGACCATAAACGGTACGTTCTGGATCGGTGCAGCGTTGGGTGCAGTGGGCGCAGTGGTTTTGCTCGACCCAGCGGTGCTGGGCGGCGAACTGGGCTGGCGGCTGTGTTTCGGCATTGGCGCGGCACTCGGCTTGCTGATCCTGCTGATGCGCCTGTGGATACCGGAAAGCCCACGCTGGTTGATGATTCACAATCAGCCGGAAGAGGCCGAGCGCATCGTCGCCGCCATCGAGCGCCATTACCACCAGCGCGGCATCCCCATCCCCCCGCTGCAAAGCCCGGCCCTGCGCCTGCGCGCACGCGATCACACGCCACTGCGCGAGGTGTTCCAAAGCCTCTTCGTGGTGCACCGGCGGCGGGCACTGGTCGGGCTGACACTGCTGAGCGCCCAGGCCTTTTTCTACAACGCGATCTTTTTCACCTATGCACTGGTGCTGACCGACTTCTACAACGTGCCGCCTGCCCAGGTAGGCTGGTACATCCTGCCGTTCGCCTTGGGCAATTTCTGCGGGCCGTTGCTGCTAGGCCGGCTGTTCGACGTGGTCGGGCGGCGCATCATGATCAGCTCGACCTACCTGCTTTCCGGGGTATTGCTGGCCATCAGCGGTTACCTGTTTCAGCAGCAACTGATCGATGTGACCGAGCAGACCATTGCCTGGATGGTGATTTTCTTTTTTGCCTCGGCAGCCGCCAGTTCGGCCTACCTCACAGTGGCAGAAACCTTCCCGCTGGAAATCCGCGCGCTGGCCATTGCCGTATTCTATGCATTCGGCACAGGGCTTGGCGGCCTGATCGGCCCGACCTTGTTCGGCGCGCTGATCGAGACCGGCGAGCGCCTGAATGTCCTGTACGGCTACCTGATCGGCGCGGCGTTGATGATCATCGCGGCACTGGCCCAGGCGCTGTGGGGCGTGGCGGCAGAACAACGGCCACTTGAACACGTGGCCAGGCCCCTGTCGCAAGTGAGCGATACCTGACCCATTCGGAGACTTTATGCTGCGCGCCTTTGAACGACGGCTCGACCCTTTCCCACCCGACGAGGCTCCACCACCCCCGGTTGGCCTGCTGCGCTTCCTGTGGGCCTGCACGCGAGGGGCTCGCGGCTATGTGCTCGCCCTTGCGCTGCTCAGCGCCGGGGTGTCGATCTATGAAGCCTGGCTGTTTTCCTTCCTGGGGCAGGTCGTCGACCTGCTTTCGGCCTGGCAGGCGGGCGGCGCAGCCGATGGGCAGGAAACCCGGGTGTTGTGGGGCATCGCCATCGTATTGCTGACCAGCATAGGCCTGGTGGCGCTGCGCACGATGGTGCAGCACCAGGTACTGGCAATCAACCTGCCGCTGCGGCTGCGATGGGACTTCCATCGGCTGATGCTGCGTCAGAGCCTGTCGTTCTTCTCTGACGAGTTCTCCGGCCGGGTCACCACCAAAGTGATGCAGACGGCCCTGGCGGTGCGCGAGGTGTTGTTCACCATCATCGAGATCGCACCGGGCATCGGCGTGTATTTCATCGCGATCATCGCCCTGGCCGGCGGCTTCGACCTCAAGCTGATGCTGCCTTTCATTGCCTGGGTCGCGTTGTTCGGGCTAGCCATGCTGTACTTCGTGCCGCGCCTGGGGCAAGTGGGGCAGGAGCAGGCCCACGCGCGTTCGTCGATGACCGGGCGAGTGTCGGACGCCTACACCAACATCACTACGGTGAAGCTGTTCTCGCACTCCAAGCGTGAAGCGCACTTTGCGCGGGCGGCCATGGAAGACTTCAAGCTCACCGGTTTTCGCCAGATGCGCCTGGTCAGCCAGTTCGAGATCGTCAACCAGGCGCTGGTGGTCGGCCTGATCGCTGGCGCTGGCGGCTATGCCCTGTGGCTCTGGCACCAGGGCGAAGTGGGCACGGGCGCCGTTGCGGCGATTACCGCCATGGCACTGCGGGTCAACGGCATGTCGCACTGGATCATGTGGCAGATGACTTCGCTGTTCGAGAACATCGGCACCGTGCAGGATGGCATGGAAACCCTCACGCGCGGCCCGAAGGTGCAGGATGCACTGAACGCCGGGGTGCTCAAGACCACTGGCGGTGCGGTGGACTTCGACAATGTCAGCTTCAACTACAACGGCGAACGTCAGGTACTCGATGGCCTGACGCTGCACATTCGCCCAGGCGAAAAGGTCGGCCTGGTGGGCCGTTCCGGTGCGGGCAAGTCCACGCTGATCAACCTGCTGCTGCGTTTTTACGACGTCGACAGCGGCGAAATCCGTATCGATGGGCAGAACATTGCCAAGGTCACCCAGGACAGCCTGCGCAGCGCCATCGGCATGGTCACCCAGGACACCTCCCTGCTGCACCGTTCCATCCGCGACAACATCGCCTACGGCCGCCCCGATGCGACCGAGCAACAGATCCGCCGCGCCGCAGCCAACGCCCAGGCCGACGCATTCATCGAGCAGCTCAGCGACCGGCAAGGCCACAGCGGCTATGACACCTTGGTGGGTGAACGCGGCATCAAGCTTTCAGGCGGGCAGCGCCAACGCATCGCCATCGCCCGGGTCATGCTCAAGAACGCCCCGATCCTGCTGCTCGATGAAGCCACCAGCGCGCTGGATTCGGAAGTCGAGGTCGCCATCCAGGAAAGCCTCAATGAAATGATGGAAGGCAAGACGGTTATCGCCATCGCCCACCGGCTGTCGACGATCGCCGCCATGGACCGGCTTATCGTCATGGACGAGGGGCGCATCATAGAACAGGGAACCCACAGCGAACTGCTCGCCAGGAACGGCACCTATGCCAGGCTGTGGCAGCACCAGAGCGGTGGTTTCCTGGGTGAGGATCAGGGCGTGGCCGAGGCCATGGAGTAAGCCATGGGCCATTCACGGATTGCCCTTGCCCTGGCGCTGGCTGTCAGCACCGCTGCGCTCGCCGAGCAGCCGTTGCGCCTGCAACAGCTCAAACGCTGCGGCGACTTGATGGACAACCAGCAGCAAACCTGGTGCCTGCGCGTGCAAGGGCTTGGCCAGGCCACGCCGCAGCTGCTGCTCAGCGGCAAGGCAGTGGCCCCGGAGCGTGTCCAGCGCCAGGGGGATACCTTGCGCCTGCAACTGGACGGCACGGCCGTGCAAAGCGGCCCGCTGTGGTTGCAGGACGGCCCGCGTGCCAGCAATGCCGCCTGGCTTACCCTGCGCAACAACCATGTGCTGGCCGCAGGGCCCAAGGAAGTGGCCAGGAACATGGATGGCCTGACCACCTATGTCGATCTGGTCAGCGTGCTGATAGAAGAGGACCACGACGGCCGCCAGGAAGCCGAACGTTTGGCGCGCAAATACGGGGCCAAGGTGGTGGGCAGCATCGCTCCTCTGAACCTGTATCAGTTGCGCCTGCCCGCCCAGGACCTGGTGCAGCGTGACGCGCTGGTATTGCGCCTGGGCGGTGAAACCAGCGTGGATGCGGTGGTGGTGGAGGAATCGGCGGCCGAAGAGGCAGAACACGCCCCCACTGAGGCACCGGGGGCCAGCAAGCCTGCGCAAGGGTCGGACGAATGGGCTGCCAACCGCTTCGTCGATGCGGTGCACTACTACCAGCGGCGCATCCCGGGCCGCCAGGTGCCGGTGCTGCCCACCCCGGTTCGGGTCGGGGTGATCGAACGCAATGTCGACTTCGATACCGCAGATTTCGCCGATTACCTGGGCGCCTGCGACGGGCACCGCACCTGCGTGTATGCCCAGGATGCCAGCAAGCCGGACAACCACGGCACAACCGTCGCCGGCATTCTCGCCGCCGGCTGGGATGACGGGGGCAACACCGGCTTCCTGCGGGGGCTGGACAAGGCGGCAGGTGGTTTCGAGGTGATTGTCGAACGCAACTCCGATGCCGGTATCACCGCCAACATCGCCGCATCGGTGAACCTGGTCGAGGACGGCGTGCGCGTACTCAACTGGAGCTGGGGTATTCACCGCGTCGGTGCGCGCAACGTGCAAGGCGATGAGGTGGATTCCCTGCTGCGCTCCGGGATTGCCATGGGCGGCTATGAAGAGCTGCTCGAGGAGTTCTTTCTCTGGCTGCGCAAGGCCCATCCGGATGTGGTCGTGGTCAACTCGGCCGGCAACGGCGCCTCGTTCTCGGGCACCGACGAGTATCGCCTGCCCTCCTCCTTCATCACCGAACAACTGCTCGTGGTGGGCGGCCATCAACGTAGCGGGCAGGCTTCTGTCCCTGTCGAGTCACCGAACTACGCCGTCAAGCGCAGCACCTCGAATGTAGACATGCGCGTCGACATCACCGCCGCAGCCTGCGCCCACGCCTCGACCCGCCAGGCAGGCCAGCCCGGCGCGGTGCATTGCGGCACGTCCTATGCCACCCCGATGGTCACAGGCCTTGTGGCCGCGATGCTGTCGATCAACCCGCAGTTGCAGCCCGAGCAGCTGCGCATGCTGCTGCGCCGTAGCGCCATGACCATTGGCGGCAATCACGACTTCGAGCGAGAGGACGCCGAAGACCTCACCGCACCGATCCTGCCCTCCGAGCGCAACTTTCAGTTGCATGACCGGGACGTGGGGCGTTCTGCGCGGCTGGACATGCAAAAAGCCCTGGAGCTTTCGGTACAAAGCCGTGAGCGGGTGCGCTGAGCATCACCCAGCACATCCGCGCTCACGGCCTCGATCATGTTGCCTTTTTCTCCACATCCCTGGGCGGCTTGGCCGGCCCTTGGGGATCGACCTGCGGGTCGTCCAGATCCGGTGAGTCCGGGTCAAAGCCCAGGTCATCCTCGGTGTCGGCGTGTTCGGACGAGTGCGGCCCCTTGCCTCGCGCGGTTTGTTGCGCGGTGGAATCATGCGCCGTACCGCTTGAGCCGTCTGGCCGACGGGCATCGTTGTCCCGTTCTACTTCACCTTGGCCTTTTGCCTGGCCTGCTTTTTCGGGCGCTAGCGTGGTTTGCGTCTTCATTGCCCCTCCTCAACCTTTGGCGTGATGCAGCGCTGGCTGCCCCACCGGGGCAACGGCTGCTGTAACAGAGGAAGCCTGGACGCCCGATAAAGTTCACCTCGCCATCGTTGTGCCGGGATGGGCGGCCAGCTCGGCGGCTGGCCGCCAGCCTTGCTAATCGAAGATGGCCACTGCCCGAACGAACCCGGCGGATGCCTGGCGGATCTTGTAGGGGAAGCAACTGACCATGAAGCCATAGGCCGGAAGCTGCTCCAGGTTGGCCAGTTTCTCCATCTGCCCATACCCGATGTCGCGGCCAGCCTTGTGGCCTTCCCAGATGATCGACGCATCGCCCGTGGCGCTGAAACGTTCACGGGTGTACTTGAACGGTGCATCCCAGCTCCAGGCATCGGTGCCGACCACCCTTACCCCCCGCTCCAACAGGTAAAGCGTCGCTTCGCGGCCCATGCCAACCCCGGCTTCGAGGTAGCCGGGCTGGCCAAACAGGCTGCCTGCGCGGGTATTGACCAGCACGATGTCCAGCGGCTGCAGTTGATGGCCGATGCGAGCCAGTTCGGCCTCCACCTGCGCCGCCGTCACCACGTGGCCGTCCGGCAAGTGGCGAAAATCCAGCTTCACACCCGGCTGCAGGCACCACTCCAAAGGCAGCTCATCGATGCCGAACGCCCGCTCGCCGCCATTGGTGGTGGACGCATAATGCCAGGGCGCATCCATGTGCGTACCGCTGTGGGTGGTGATCTGCAGCCGTTCAGCTGCCCACGACTCATCGCCCGGCAGGTCTTCCTTGCGCAGGCCAGGGAACATCGCGGCCATTTCCGGCCAGCCCTGCTGGTGGTCCATGTAGTCGATCTTTGGCAGCAAAGGCGGTGGGTCAGTGTAAGGGTTGTTGTCCAGGGTTACAGAAAGGTCCAGCAAGCGACGCTTGTTCACGTTCATGCACACATTCCTTTACGGGTTGCCGCAATGCTGCGGCGCGGTGGCAGATCAAGGGCGTTGCGCAGCAGGCCAAGCACTGAGCCGTCATGGCAGAAGCCCAGCTTGCGGGCCTGGGTTGTGCGCAAGGGTGGATAACGACCGAACAGCGCTTCGAGCTGTGGCTCGGGAGCGAAGCTGATGCATGCATGGTTCTCGTCGCCAAGGCAGGCCTGCAGCCCGGCAAGCACCTGGGCGATCGACAAGTGCAGCACGGGCAACTGCCAGATCCGCCCGTAGCCCGGGTCTTGCAGTTCGGCGGCATGCAGCAGGTTGTCCACGCAACAGCGCGCCGACATCCACCAGGCGCTTGCTTGAGCCGAGACCGGGCAGGTATAGGGTTCGCCGGCCGCATAGGCGTGCAACAAGTCGCTCATGAACGCCGAGCGCAGCCCGTTCGGCTCGCGCGGGCGGGCGACGATGCCGGGCAGGCGCAGCGCGCGGCCGTCCACCTCGCCGCGCCGCGCCAGGTCCTGCAGTGCGATTTCCACCATGCGTTTGTGGGCCGCATAGGACAGTTGCGGCGAGGCCGGCTGGTCTTCATCCATGCGCTGGGGCAGATCGCCGCCATACACCGCAACGCTGCTGGCGTACACCAGCACTGGCGGTCGCCGGGCATTGCGCAACTGGTCGAGCAGCTCCAGGCTGCCCTGCAGATTCACCTGGTAACCCAGCTCGTACTGCGCCTCTGCGGCGCCCCCGGGCAGACTGGCCAGGTGGAACACCACATCCACACCATCGGCCAGCGCCCGGCGCAACAAGGCAGGGTCGGTGACACTGCCGTAATGGCGCCGTAGCCGCGCATCGTCGGGCAACCCGTCCAGTTGCTGGTCCAGCACCAGCAATGCCTGGATGCGCTGCCCGCGCAGCGTCCCCGCCTCCAGCAGGCGCCTTACCAGCTGGCGACCGAGGAAGCCATTGGCCCCGCTGACCATCACGCGCATTGCCAACCTCCCGGCACCACACGCTGCTCGATGGCGCCGAACAGCACCTCGCCTGAGGTATCCCGTGCCTCCATCCGCACGCGGTCGCCGAAGCGCATGAAGGCCGTGCGCGGTGCACCGTGGGCGATGGTTTCAATGGCACGGCGCTCAGCGATGCACGCCGACCCTACGGAACGGTCCGCGTTGGACACGGTACCCGAGCCGATCAAGGTGCCGGCGCTAAGGCGCCGGGTCAGCGCCGCGTGAGCGATCAGTTGGTGGAACCCGAAATGCATGGCTCCGCCATGGGGGTGGCCGAACCACTCGCCTTTCCACTCCACGTTCAGCGGCAGGTGCACACGACCGTCGCGCCAGGCGTCGCCGAGTTCGTCGGGGGTAACCGCCACCGGAGCAAAGCTGCTGGCGGGCTTGGCCTGGACAAAGCCGAAGCCGGTCTTCATTTCCCTGGGCGCCAGTGCGCGCAAGCTGACGTCGTTGAGTTGCAGCACCAGACGCACATGCTGCAAGGCCCGGTCCGGCGGGCAGCCCATGGGCACGTCGTCGACCAGCACCGCGAACTCGCCCTCGAAATCGATGCCGTGGGCCTCGCTGGGCAAGGGAATGTCGGCCCGCGGCCCAAGAAAGTCGTCGCCGGCCCCCTGATAGATCAACGGTATGTGCTCGACGCCATCGATGGGGTCCAGGTTGAAGGCCTTCTGCATCAGCTCGCCGTGGCTGAGGAAGGATGAAGCGTCCAGCCACTGCCTGGCCTGGGGCAGCGGCGCGGCGAGCAGTGCCAGGTCAAGGTCGAACGCACCCGGGGCCTGCCCGGCGTTGAGCTGCTCATACAATTGCTGCAGGTCGCCCTCGACCTGCGCCCAGTCGTCCAGGGCAGCCTGCAGCGTAGCGGCGATGCTGCTGGCCTCCACCGCCCGCTCCAGGTTGCGGGCAACCACCAGCAGGCGGCCAGCGCGGCTACCGTCATTGAGTGTGGCGAGCTTCATGGCAGCACCTCCTTGAGCTGCTCGGCGTAACGACCGTCAAGCAGGATGAATACCATGCGGGCCATCTGCGCGGTGCGGTTGCTCCAGGCATGATTGGTGCCGCGCTGCACGACGATGTCACCCCGCTTGAGGTGTACCTCGTCGCCGTCCAGCACCAGCCACACCTCACCTTCAGTGACGATCCCGTAATCCAGGGTTTCTGTGCGGTGCATCAGTTTGTGCTTTGAATCAGCGTTGCCCGTGCCGGCATGCGCTTCGCCGATTTCGGCGAAGGCGGCCGCCGCCTGCTCAGCGCTGACCTGGTTCTGCAGGCTGTCCGGCGGGATATCCACCACGCGGATCACACTGCCCAACGGGCCGGGGCTCAATTGCAGGGGCCGGGCGGTCGGGTCGTCGCCGTTATCCAGCAGCGCCGGGCTGCCGGCACTGTTCCACACTTCGTAGAACACCGTGCCAGGCACCGCCTTGAGCGCAAAGTCATGCGCCGTAGGGCCACAACTGGCCACCACCGCCTGCCCTTGGGAGTCGTGGCCGGTGACGACGCGTTTGAAGGTTGCAAGTGACTGCATGCTGTCTCCTGTCAATTACCGTGGCCGGTGCCAGGGGCGGCACCTGGGCCTGTGTTGGAAAGCTGATCGTTCACAGCGCCCCCACTGCGCCCGCCGCGCGGGCGCGACGCAACAGCAGCAGGCACAGCGGCGCCAGGATCAGTTGGCTGAGGGCAACCAGTAGCAGCGCCTGGGGCAGATGCGGCGCCGCGCCGCCGGTCAGCGCAAGCACCAGCAAAGGGCTGATGAATTCACCGGCGAAAATCGCTGCGGTGAAGCCGCCCGTGGCCCGGCCGCGCTGGTCGAAACCGACGTGCTGCATGACCTGGCTGATCAGGGTGGGCAGCAACAGGCCCACGCCCAGGCCATTGACCAGTACGGCCAACACCACCATTGCGTGGCTGGTGGAAAGCGCCATCAGCCCGCCGCCAAGCCCCGCCGTGGCAAACCCCAGCGCCAGCAGGCGGCCAGCAGGCTGGCGGGCCAGCAAACGGAAGGCCAGTGCGCCGGCCAGCACGCCGAGCTGGTTGGCGCCCATGGTCAGGCCCACCTGCTGGGGCGCATCCACCTGCAGCAGTTGCAGCAGGTAACCAACCTGCACCGGTACGATGAACAGGCTCACACCTGCCAGGCCGGTCAGCAGGTAGATCGGCGCCAAGGCGGCCCAGGGAAAGCGTGAAGCCTGGGCGTGTTGAGGTTCGACACGGCGGGCCTGAGGTTCCCACAACAGCAAGGCCATCAGCGGCAGGCACAACACGCCGACTGCATACAGCGCGAACGGCGTACGCCAGCTGTTCTCGCCCAGTGCCCCGCCCAGCCCCATGAACAGGGCGGCTGACAGCGAAGTGGCGACCATTTGCAGGGCAAACAGGCGCTCCCGGCGCTGGCCATCGAAGTAGTCACCCATCAATGTGGTGCAGCAGGTCATGATCCCGGCTTCGGCCAGGCCAATGCCGGCGCGGCTGGCGATGATCAGGCCAAGTGAATCCAGCCACAGCGGCAGCACCCCGCAGACGCTGTAAAGCAGCATGCTGGCGAGCAGCAAAGCCCGTCGGCCGACACGGTCCGCCAGCATCCCGGCCCATGGTGCCGCCAACGCAATCACCAGCGCAGGCAGCGTCAGCACGACCGGTACCAGCACCGCGACGCCGGGCGTCTCGGTGAAATGCATCTGCATGCGTGGCAGCACAGGCGCGATCAGCACTGCCCCCAGCACCGGCAGGCAGCTGCCGAACAGCAATAGCAGCGCCTGAACACTGCCGGCGATACGTTCAGCGGCCATGGCTCACCTCCTCCAGCGAATGAAGCTTCGCCTGGCGCGGGGTGAGTTCAGCGCCTGCCAGGCACTGTTGCGACAAAGGCTCACGAGCAGGCAACACCGGATCCGCCTGCGAACGCACCTGGCCTTGCGGCAGCAGGAAGTAGGCCAGTGCCGGCAGCAGGACCAGTGCCCCGACCATGTTCCACACGAACATGAAGGCCAGCAGCACGCCCATGTCTGCCTGGAACTTGATCGGCGAGAAGATCCAGGTGCCCACCGCAATGGCCAGGGTCACGCCAGTCAGCATCACCACCTTGCCGGTGAACAGCAGCGCGCGGTAATACGCCTGGGAAAGGCTCGCCCCCTGTCGCAGCTGGGCCAGCACGATGCTCATCACATAGAGCGCGTAGTCCACTCCGATGCCGACGCCGAGCGCGATCACAGGCAAGGTCGCCACCTTCACGCCGATGCCCAACGCCACCATCAACGCTTCGCAAAGGATCGAGGTGAGCACCAGCGGCAACACCGCGCAAAGCACCGCACGCCAGGAGCGGAAGGTCACCAGGCAAAGCAGGATGACGGCCCCGTAAACCCACCAGAGCATGTCGCGGTTGGCCTGTTTCACCACCTGGTTGGTGGCGGCCTCGATGCCGGCGCTGCCGGCAGCGAGCAGGAAGGTGGCCTGTTCGCTGTCGTTGTCGCGGGCAAAGGTCTGCACGCTGTCCACCACCCGCGCAAGCGTGTCGGCCTTGTGGTCAGTGAGGTAGGCATAGAGCGTGAGCAGGCTGCAGTCATCGTTGTACAGCCCGCGCGGGGCGTTGGCGGTGACCATGTTCAGGGTCGCCTGGTTGTTCACCAGCTCGTACCACTTCGGGCTGCCTTCAGACAGGCCAACCAGTACCCTGCGGTTGAGCAGCGCCAGTGAGTTGGTCGAGTCCACGCCCGGCAGGCCGCGCAACTGCCAGTCAAGGTCGTCCACACGCTTGAGGGTATCGTAGGCCGAGCAGCCGCCGGCTGGCGTGCGCACCATCACCGCAAACACGTCACTGCTGGCACCGTAATGCTCGGTGATGAAGGCGTTGTCGCGGTTGTAACGCGAGTCCGCACGCAGCTCGGGGGCGCCAGCATCCAGGTCACCGACCTTCAGGTGCAGGCTCACGGCGAATCCGCCAGCGGCCATCAGTACCGCCAGTGCAATGCACCACGCCGCCCAGCGGCGCCGGGTGAAGTGGTCCAGCAGGCGCCACATCGCGTGCTTCTGCGCCCCGCTTGCCTCCGCCTCTTCGGCGCGCAGGCTACGGCGCGCACCTCGGGCGCTGACGCCGACATAGGAAAGCAGCACCGGCAGCAGGATCAGGTTGGTGAAGATCAGCACCGCCACGCCGAGGCTGGCGATGACGGCAAGGTCCTGGATCACCTGGATACGGATGATCATCAGCACCGCAAAACCCACTGCATCACACAACAGCGCAGTGAGCCCGGCCAGGAACAGCCGGCGGAAGGTGAAGCGCGCCGCCACCAGGCGGTGCATGCCGCGGCCGATGTCCTGCATGATGCCGTTCATCTTCTGTGCGCCATGGCTCATGCCGATGGCGAACACCAGAAACGGCACCAGCACCGAGTACGGGTCCAGTTCGTATCCCAGCACCGGCAGCAGGCCCATTTGCCAGATCACTGCCACCAGTGAGCAGGTCACCACCAGCGCCGTACTGCGCGCACATCGGGTGTACCAATAGAGCACGACAGCCGTGATGGCGATGGCGGCGGCGAAGAACAGCAGGATCTGCCTCAGCCCATCGATCAGATCGCCCACCACCTTGGCGAAGCCGGTGATGTGAATCTGCACACCCTGCTGCTGGAAGCGTTCACGCAGGGTTTCCAGTTCGCTGGCGAAGGCGGTGTAGTCAAGCGCCTTGCCGTCCGGCGTCGTTTCCAGCAGCGGCACGTAGACGATGCTCGAACGCTGGTCGAAGGCCACCAACTGGCCGATCTCGTTGGAGCGTTCGACGTTGCGCTTGAGCGCTTCGAGGCTCGCGAGGCCGCCGTCATAGCCGTCGGGGATCACCGGGCCGCCTTCCAGGCCCTCCTCGGTCACCCCGGCCCAGCGGGTGGAGGGGGTCCAAAGCGACTTCATCGCCGCACGGTCGACGCCCGGCAGCAGGTACACCGCGTCGTTGAGCTGCTGCAGGCTGTGCAGATAGTCCTTGTCGTAGATGCTGCCACTGGGGTTGGCCACGGCGATGCGCACCGCGTTGCCCAGGCCGGCAAGTTCCTGGCGGTGTTCCAGGTAGTTGTGGACGAATGGGTGATCGCGCGCAATCGTCTTCTCGAAGCTGGCGTTGAGCGTCAGGCGCGTGGCCTGCCAGCCAAGCAGCAAGGTCGCGGCCAGGCACAACAGCAGGACCAGCGCCCGGTGGTTGAACAGTGCACGCTCCAGCAGCGACCCGGACATGTTGTCGAAGTCATCGAGACGGCCGCTGCAAGGCGCGGGCGGATTCATGGCATGCATGGCTCAGTCCTTCGTGGAAGAGGAAGAAGAAGGTGCCAGGCGGCGTGCACCGGCCATGCCGACGGCGACGATGGAACCGTCGGCGGCAGTGGTGGCGGCAGTCAGTGGCAGGCCATCGGAGACCGGCAAGGGATGCGCGGCAAAGTCGCTGAGGCTGCTGCGCAGCAGCATCCCGGCCTGGTTGGCCAGCAACACGTGATCACCGGCGACGCGGATGCCGTTGAGCGAAGCAGGAATCGGGTTGGCCAACGCCTGGAAACTGGCACCGCCGTCATCGGAGGCAAACAACGAACCGCGCAACCCGCCGACCAGCAGCCGCCCGTTGGGCAGCACGCTGGCAGCGAAGTAGCTCCCGTCATAAGGGCCTTGCAAAGCCTCGAAATGAGCACCGGCATCGCGCGAACGCAGCAGCAGGCCCTGTTCGCCGGCGACATACACGTCAGCGCCCTGACGTGCCAAGGCATACAGGTGCAGGCCGCGGCGGTTGGGCAACAGGCCCATGCCGGACTGCCAGCTGCGCCCGCCGTCGGCCGTGATCATGGCCAGGCCGTAGGCGCCCACGACCAGGCCGTGCTGCGCATCGGCAAAGCTCAGCGCCAGCAACGGCTTGTCGGCACCGTCGGCCAGCAGCCGTTGTGCCGCGGCCAAACGGCGCTCATCAGCAGATGCCTCGGCTGCCTGCAACTCCAGCGCAGCGGCGCGCTTGCCGTCGAGCTGCAAAGTCCAGTGCTCGCCGCCATCCTCGCTGCGCAGCACTACGCCGGCGTGGCCAACCGCCCAGCCGTTGCGCTCGTCGACGAACTGCACCGCGGTCAGGCTGACACTCACCGGCACGGTCTTGGCCTGGCGCCAGGCCTTGCCGTTGTCATCCGAGAGCAGCACCACGCCACGCTCGCCCACCGACACCAGGCGCGTGCCGGCACGGGCCACATCCTGCAACACCGCTCGCAAGGCCTGGGGGCCCTGCACTGCGGGCTGCGAGAGCACATCCACGCTACCGCCGGCGTAGGCCGGGGGCAGCGCGCAACAGGCGGCCAGCAGCCAGCCATGGAGCATCTTGTTCATCGCACGCAACCTTTTGTTCTTGTAGTCGATACAGCCCAGGTGCAATGCGCCTGCTCAGCGCACGCCCTCACCCGCCATGGCATCGGCGGTGAATACCGAGTCCTTGTAGGGCGGCACGATGCGGTACTGCTCCTGCTTGCCGGCAAACAGATCGCCGGCAAACCACGCGCCGGACAGCAGGTCATAGAAGCCGTTGGTCAGGGTCACCACGCCAGGCAGGTCAGGCAGTACCACCGGCGAGGTCCAGACCACTTTGGCCAACTGGTTGCGTGCGTCGTATCGCTCACCCAGCACCGCCGCCCAGGTGTCTTCATCGAGGTAGTAGGTGCTCTTGGGCATCACGTGACGCTGGCCCTCCTTGAGCGTCGCCTCCACCACCCACACCCGATGCAGTTCCCAGCGGATGGCTTGTGGCTTGAGGTGATGCGGGTCGAGCAGCGCTTCGGCGTTGGCGGCGGTAAACACCTTGTTGGCGTTGTAGGGGATGTACATCTCTTTCTTGCCCACCAGCTTCCAGTCGAAGCGGTCCAGGCGGCCGTTGAACACGTACAGTTCGTCGAAACTCATCACCCCCGCTGTAGCTGGGGTCGGCGTGTCGCAGCAGGCATTGGGCAGGCGGCGCACGCGGCGCTGACCAGGCAGGTAGGTCCACACCGCCGCTTTATCGGCATTGAGGTTTTCAAGGCCGGTGATGGCCTCGCCCGCCCGCAATGGCGGCCCATCGTTGGTCATGCGGATGGACCAGAACACACCTTTGTCACCACTGCCCCCAGGCAGATACCAGGGCATCTGCAAATCGGCGCGCGAATCGTTGGTCAGCACGTGCTTGCCGTCGGCGGTGGTCAGGTACTGGTTGAAGCTGGCGTGCCACGAGGCCCCGCGCCAGCGCAGCAGGTGGTTCCACATGGCTTCTACGCCATTGCCCGGGATCGGGAACGGAATGCCCCCGGAGGCGCCTTCGGGCATGGCGCCGGCAGGGCCGTCCACCAACTTGCCGCTGGTGGCGTTGGCAAAGGTTGCGTCATACACCGATTGCGGTGCGGCAGCGCTGCGGTGGGTCGGGTACACGTCCAACCGGTAGCTGTCGGGGTACTTCTTGAGCATCGCCTGGATGCCTGGGGTCAGCTTGTCAGCGTACTGCGTCATGTTCTGCGCAGTGATTGTCAGCAGCGGCTTGTCAGCGGCGAACGGGTCGCCACGCTTGCCGCCGTCCTTGTAAGCGGCGTCGACCTGGGTGTAACCGCCGGTCCAGGCGGGGATACTGCCGTCGGCATTGCCGGCACGCTCGCCGCCCAATGGGGTCAGTGTCGTCTTGAGCGTTGCCGCCTGCTCGGGGGACACCGCGGCAAAAGCGCCGTGGGCGAGCAGCAGCGAGGCACTCAGGGCAGTGAACAGGGAAACGACTTTATTGTTGTGTTTCATCGGGTAGTCCTCGGTCAGAAGGTACGGCTGACGGTGAAGGCGATGAAGTCGCGGTCTTTGAGCGACTGTTCGAAGGTGTAGTTGTTGTCGGCATCGAGGAAGGTGTTTTCGGGGCCGTAGTAGTGCGTGTAGGTCAGGCCAAGGCTCCAGGTATTGAGATAGTTGCCCTTCAGGCCGATGTTCAGGTCGCCGCCATGGTCGGTGCCAAAGCCGGTACCCAAGGCCATGGAGGCACCGTTGGTGTAGCTCGCCCCGATCGGCACCGAGAGGTCCAGGCCTGGGTAGATCTGCCGGTACATCGGTTCGAAGACCAGGCGCAGGCTGGTGGCGTCACGGTCGGCGTTGGGGTCGACGGCGTCGGCGTTCTTGCTCACGCTCATCACCCGGTTCCAGGCAATCTCGCCCAGGAAAGTAGACTCGGCGGCAATGAAGTTAGGCTCCAGGCTCGCCAGCCAGGAGACGTTGGCATGCAGCGTGCGGCCGGTGGCGTAGACCGGGTTGTCGTCGTTGTCGATCACCTCGCCCGTCGCCAGTGCATGCTGGTTGGTCGAGGCCAGTGGCTGGTTCCAACGGGTGGAAAGCTCGCCCGCGACGTTGAAGTTGCCCAGGGTGGTGGAAAAACTGGCGCCCAGTGCCTCGATGCCCTCGGGGTACACCCAGTAGAACTCGCCGGCCTTGCCACTGACCGGGTCGAGGTTGGCGAAGTCGGGGCGTACGTTGAGCTGCGGTGACTTGTCGTGGAAGCGAATGGCATAGAGCCCCCAGTCCACGGTCTCGGTGCGCCAACGCAACTGCACACCGCCCTGCCCCGAGTCTTTGGCTTCCTTGTCGTTGCCATGATAGAAGGCCAGTGGCTGGCCACCAGGGAACACCGGCGCGCCAACGAACATGCGCTCTGCGCCGTCCCCAAAGAAGTCGTCGTTGGAGAAATAGCTACCGGCTGCCGGCAGGCGGTTGGCCTCCCACTCGAACTGGTAGTAGGCGCCCAGGGAAACATCCGGCGTCAGCTGCAACTGCCCGGAAATCTGCTGCACCGGGCGGATCAGCTCCTTGAACTGGGTGTTGGGCACCGACAGGCCCTTGACCACATCCACCGGCGCCATGCCCCCGGCGATGCCGTTCATGCCGTAGAACAGGCTCTCGCCCCACTGCATGGCGTAACGGCCCAGGCGGCCAGACACCGGCAGCTCACCGATCTCGGCCTTGCCAAAGATGAACGCATCGA
Organism: Pseudomonas sp. BNK-15; assembly: GCF_047456105.1. Lineage (NCBI taxonomy): Bacteria > Pseudomonadati > Pseudomonadota > Gammaproteobacteria > Pseudomonadales > Pseudomonadaceae > Pseudomonas > Pseudomonas sp. BNK-15. The sequence goes on along the minus strand of NZ_CP179898.1, from coordinate 4,259,997 downwards.
GCAGCTCGCCCTTGCGCCCGTGCAAGGTGCGGGTGTCATCGGTGAACTCGTCGAAATCTACCGAATAGCTGTTGGCGCGGCTGGGGTCGCCATTGTCGGTACCTTGGTTGTAGACATCGTCATACCAGGCCGCGCCACTGACCCGGGCGCCGACGTTGCCGTAGGTCACATCCAGCTCTGACAGCAGGTCCAGGCGGTTGGAAATCAGGCCTTTGTCGAAGTTGCGGTCACCATCATCCAGGTTCAGTGCCGTCTGCCCCTCGGTGAGTTTGCTGCTGGCATCCTGGGTGCGCCAGGCGGCGCTGTACTTGAGGGTATTGTCCCAGCGTACCCTCAGGTCCGGGTTGCCAGTATCGAATTGCAGCGCCTGGGCCTGGCTGGCCGCCAGCGCGAAAATCGCCAGGGTGAGGGGTTTGAGCGGCGGCAACGGCCGGGCGGTTGCACCTTTACGAGTCAACATCGTGGTTTCCTCTTTCTTGTTCTTGTGTCGGTGTTGGCATGCGTCGCGGCGCGCCAGCAAGGCAGGGTGCGCCGGGCACAGGTATCAGATCGGCCGGGCCGTGACCTCCAGCATCTGCTTGACCAGGCCGATGCGGTCAAAGGACGGGTCACGCTGGACCTCTTTCTCGCCCGCCAGCAGCGACATGTCGCTGATGAACTTGCAGCGCTCGAAACGGCGGCCCATGAAGCACTGCAACTGCTCGTCCAGGCTGCCGCCGGCGGTCAGCGCTTCGGCCAGCACCACGGCATCTTCGATGGCCATGCCCGCACCCTGCCCCAGGTGCGGTGTGGTGGCATGGGCCGCATCGCCAATCAGCAGCACGCGGCCGCGGTACCAGGGCTCGTCGACGAACACCGCCTCCAGTGGCTTGTAGACGACCTCTGCGCTGTCACGGATCTGTTCGCGCAGCTCACCGATCAACCCGCCAAACCCCGCCAGGCGCTGGCGCAGGCCAGCAGCAAGCCCGGCCGGGTCCATCCACGGGTTGCCCGGTTCGTGGGAAGTGGTGAACAGGTACATCAGGTTGTCGGCCAGCGGCACCAGCCCAGCATTGCCCGAGGGGCCCTGGTAATTGGCCAGGTGGTCGATACCGGCTGCGCGCGGGAAGTTGTGACGCCATACCGACTGGCCGGTGAATTGCGGCTGGTAGGCATCACCGAACAGCAAACCACGGATCTTCGAGTACAGGCCATCGGCACCGACCACCAACGCATAGCGCCCCTGGCGGCCATCGCTGAACAGCACGTCCACGCCAGTGGCATCCTGCTCGAAGCTCTCCACAGAGGTGCCCAGGCGCACTTGGGTACCGAGTTCGATGGCGGTTTCGCTCAGCACCTTGTGCAAGGCACGGCGGGAGATACCGACGTTGGCCGGGTACTGCGGGCCGGCCAGGCGCTGCCCCGGAATACGCGCCAGCTGGTGGCCTTCAGTGGTGTAGATGGCTACGTCCTCGAAGGCGTAGGCCGCGCTCAGGTAGGCATCGAGCACCCCCAGGCGGTGCATCTCGCGCACCACGTTGCTCTGCTGGATGATGCCGACGCCGTAGACGGTCCACTCGGTCTTGAGTTCGACCAGGTCGACCGCCATCCCCTTGCGGCGCAGCGCGATGGCGGCGCACAGCCCGCCAATCCCACCGCCCACGATCAGTACGTTGCTCACAGTATTCATGGCATCCCTCACGTCTTGTTCTTGTTGTTCGCCGCAGCGTGGGCGGCGGGCATTTCCTGTGCCTTGGGCACAGCTTCCCGGCAGCGCCGGGCTTTGACCAATCGAGTCCTGGGATGCGACCTATCACGCAGCGCGATACCTCAGGGGTGCAACTGTTGCAGCGGCACTACCAGCCAGCCGTCCACCTCGCGGTGATCAAGCGCCTGCAGCGCATCGCCACGGCAAGGGCCGTGAACGCAGGTGCCATCGTCAGGCAGAAAGCGTGCGCCATGGGCGTAGCAGACCACCCACTGGCCATCGGCACTGAGGAAACGGTCCTTGCGGTACTCCAGCGGTACCAGCAGGTGCGGACACAGGTTGCGGTAAACACGCACAACGCCGCGGTGCCGCAGGGCGAACAGGCTGTCTGCCCCCCTGCCCTGCGGGTCGAAGCCGCGTGCCTTGCCCTCGCCCAGTTCCGCGAGCGGGCACAGCGCCACGCAAGGCACAGCTCAGGGCTGCTTTGGCGGTGGGCCACCGGGCGCCCACTTCTCCCGCGAAGCGAAAAGGAACAGCTGCGAGTTGTCGGCCGACATCGGTGCCTGGCGCGCCGCCCACTCATCGTCATGCTTGTCCATGTCGGCGTCGTACTCGATGTGGCAGCCCAGCGGGCTGTTGAAATACCAGAACCAATTCGAGCCCAGCAGGTGACGGCCCGGACCCCAGAAACTGGTCCAGCCCTTTTGCTGGAAGCGATTGCCGGCCAGCAGCACTTCCGTGCCGCTGCCCATATGGAAGGTGAAATGCTCGCAGCCCTGCATGTGTGGCGGCGTCTGGATCATGAACAGGCAGTGGTGATCGTCCATGCCAGCGGTGCGCATGAACGGGCCGACGCCGATGAAGCTGTCAGTGGTGACGAAGCCCAGGCGGTCGCGATAGAAGGCTTCGCCTTTGGCCGCATCGGGCACGAAGTACACCACATGAGACAAGGTGCGCGGCTGCGCTGGCATGTCCAGCGTGATGCCCAACTGGTTGAGTGGGCGCTGCGGCGCGCTACCGGGAGCGTTGGTGAGGTCGGCCGGCGCCTGGAAGCTGCGTCTGCAGGAGACCTGGAAGGCGATGGCAAAGCCCAGGTCGTCAACACTGTGCAGCACACCCTGCTCGTCACGGCGCACCTCGCGGTCGCGCCCCAGCTCGTCGGCGATGGCCTCAAGGTCCTGCGTCGCTGCCACGCCATAAACGGTTTCACGCAGCGATGGGGTCGGGCCCAGCGCCGGCGGCAGGTGGGGGTCATCGCCGTGACGGATGATGATCGCAGTGCCGTCGAGCGCTTCGAAACGGCCACCGTCGGCATCCAGTTGTACGGCTGTGAGGCCGTAATCACGCAGGCAATCAGCGCAGGCCTGGATATCGTCGACGCCGAATACCAGTGCGTCGAGTCCAAGAATGTTCATGGCTACCACTCCATTGAAATTGTTGTTCGGTGCCAGCCAGGGTCACCGGTAGCAGGTCGGCGCGGCGGGCAGGCCGCTCGACTGGAGGGCAGATTGCTGGCTGATCGGCCAGGCTGACCAATCGCGAGTCAGGATGCGAGGCATCGGTAATCGCGATACCTGTGCGCAAGCCCATGGCGCCTGGCGTTGGCTCGGCTGGACAGCGGATTGGCCTTGACGTATCGGCAATGCGGCGGGAAGGTATCGCGAAAATAACTACAAGAACCGTGAGCTATCACCATGCGCTTTCACCACCTGGATCTGAACCTGCTGGTCGCACTGGATGTCCTGCTCGAGGAGCAGAACATCACCCGTGCCGCTGAACGCCTGCACATGACGCAATCGGCCACCAGCGGGGTGCTGGGCCGCTTGAGAACGTTTTTCGAGGACGAACTGCTGGTGCAGGTCGGCCGCAAGATGCAGCCCACACCCTATGCACTGGAGCTGGCCCAGCCGGTGCGCGAGGTGCTGCTGACCATCCGCTCCTCGATTACCGCCAAGCCGGTGTTCGACCCCTCGAGCAGCAAACGGCACCTGCGCCTGGTGACCTCGGACTACCTGATCAGCGTGCTGTTCGCCCAGGTCATCCAGAAAATCCACCTTCAGGCGCCGCACATCACCTTCGAAATGATCAGCCCCGGTGACAACAGCGCCGAGCTTTTGATGCGCGGCGAAGTCGACATGATGATCGTGCCCGAGCGTTACCTCATCGATGGCCACCCGTCGCAGCTGTTGTTCGAGGAAGACCACGTGTGCGTGGTCTGGCGCGACAATCCGCAGGTCGGCGAGAGCCTGACGCTGGAGCAGTACATGCAGATGGGGCATATCTCGGTGGGCTTTGGCCGTAACCGGCACCTGAGCATCGAGGACTGGTTCATGAACCAGTACGGCTTCAACCGCCGCCTGGAAGTGATTACCAACGACTTCAACACCCTGCCGCAGCTGCTGGTAGGCACCCCCCGCGTGGCCACCATGCACCGGCGCCTGGCGCAGCTGTATGCCCGCTACCTGCCCCTGCGCATCCTGCCGCCACCGGTGAAGATCCCGGTGATGCGCGAATTCATGCTCTGGCACCGCAGCATGGAGGGTGACCCCATGCACCGCTGGTTGCGTGAACGCATCAGCGACTTCATTCAGCACGTCGACCAGCAACCCGACGCCCTGCTCGCCAGCGCCTGAGCGGCAGTCATCGCCCCGGCCGGCGCAACGTCGCCGGGGCATCGCGTTTGGCGATACCTCGCATCCTCGTTCACGATTGGCCCCACCTCGCCGTGTCTGCGTACCTTGCCTTCGGACAGCGCCTTGCGTACCTGTCGCAATTGTCAGGCGCCGGACTCAACGACCGCAGAAGGACAACAACAATGTTCCGTTACTTCCCCACCAACTATGTCTGGAATCTCTCGGTGGACCTGGCCATCGAAATGGGCGCCCGCCTGGGCGAGATCGAAGCGATGTGCGCGCCGCTGCAGGAGGCGGCCCTGCAACCCGACGCCGCCGGCACCCAGGCGTTTCGCGAAACCTGGTCGAAGATGGCCGACAAGCTCTGCGCCCTGGCCGAAGAAGACGAGGCCGCAGGCCGATGCCTGTCCGCTGGCGAAAAATACAACCGCGCTGCCACTTACTACCTGACCTGCGAACGCCTGCAGGCGCATGGTGCGCCAGGGCGCGAGGCCCTGTACCAGCGTTTTCTCGAGACCTTCGCCCGCGGCATCGACCTGTCCCGGGAAAACTGCGAGCGGGTGGAAATCCCCTACGAAGGCCAGCATCTGAGCGGGCTGCTCGTGCGCGCCGAAGGCACGACCGGCCCGGCACCACTGCTGGTGCAGGTCAACGGGCTGGATTCGACCAAAGAGATGAAGTACCGCGTCGGTCTGCCAGCGTGGCTGGCCAAACGTGGCGTGTCCTCGCTGATCATCGACCAACCCGGCACGGGCGAGGCGTTGCGCCTGCAAGGCCTGACCGCGCGTTACGACAGCGAGCATTGGGCCAGCCGCGTAGTGGACTGGCTGGAAACCCGCCCGGAAGTCGACCCCAAGCGCATCGGTATGGAAGGGGTATCGCTGGGGGGTTACTACTGCCCACGTGCGGTGGCCTTCGAACCGCGCTTCGCCTGCGGTGTGGTGTGGGGCGCCAACCACGACTGGCGGGATGTACAGAAGCGTCGCCTGGAGAAGGAAGGCGACTTCCCGGTGCCGCATTACTGGGCGCACGTGTGCTGGGTCTGGGGCGCCAAGGATATGGACGAATTCATGACCATTGCCGAAAACGTACACCTTGATGGCGTGCTCGACCGCATTCGCGTCCCCTTCCTGGTGACCCACGGCGAAAAGGACTCGCAGATCCCGCTCAAGTGGGCCCATCGCACCTACGAGCAGCTGGTCAACAGCCCCAAGCGCGAATTGAAGGTCTTCACTGAGCGCGAAGGCGGCGTGCAGCATTCAAGCTTCGACAACAGCATCAATGCCGGCCAGTTCATCGCCGACTGGGTTGCCGAAACGCTCGGCGGGCATACCGCCTGAACCCTTGCTGGTGAAGGTGCCGGGGCAGCCTGTATGGCGACTGCCCCGGTGCCTGTCAGCGGTTCATGCCGTCATCAGGCCGGTGCCCGCGTACCGTGGAATGATGCGATCCGCCACCCCTTCTCCCGTTTGACCCAAAGCTGCGTGGCGAAACCTTCGGCGCGCACCGGTTCACCGCCGCCGCGTTTTTGCAGCAGGTTGCATTGCACCCCGCTCATCAGCGCCAGCCCGTCGGCAAACACCCGCACCGTCAGCTCACCGCGATCCACGGCCAGGTAGCGCACGGCATTGCGGGCATAATCCAGGTACTGTCCTTTGTCCTGCACCAGCCCCGTGGTGTGGACATAAAGCAAATCATCGTCGAACAGCACCTCGAGCTGCTCATGGTCCTCGTGGACCAAGGCGCGCTGGCGTTCGGCTTCAAGGCTCAGCAACTCATCACGAATAGCCTTCATGGTACTTCCTTCAGGATTGATTGAGCGGCACATCCTCACCTCACCCCCAGCACAAGGAACAATCGTGGATATCCATGCCTGCCATCGACACTGACGATACCTGGCCATTGCCCCCTGCCGGCCCGGGCAACCCGGCAGCCACAGGGGTTGCGGCAGGTATCGATGCCGTCGATGGGTGGCCAACGACAGGATCTGATGGTGCCTGCCGCCGCAGGCACATAGCCTGCCGGAAACAACAAGACGAGTAGAACCCGACCATGAGCGCCCTGCACCTTCACTGCGCCACCCTGTTCGATGGCGCCAGCCTTCAGGCACGCCAGCAACAGACGCTGATCATCGAAAACGGCCTGATACGCCATGTTGGCGCGACGGCCCAGGCGCCACGCCCATTGCCCGGTGACCGCGAAGCGCGCGGCGACTTCGTCATGCCGGGGTTGGTAGACGTGCACACCCACCTGGCGTTCGGCAACGCCCAGAGCGAGGAAGACATCGACATCTGGACCAGCGACGAATTCCGCGCGTTGCGCGGCATGTTCTTCGCCCAGCACGTGCTGGCTGCCGGGGTCACCTCGATGGTCTGCCCGGGTGACAGCGGCCAGCTCAGCATCGCCGTGCGCAACACGGTCAACGCCGGGCTCTTCGAAGGCCCGCGCATCGCGGCAAGCAGCCGCGTGATCACCAACCGGCAAAGCCTCAACGACTGGTTTCCCAGCCGCGTCGGCGCACCGGAATACTTCACCGCTGCGCTGGTCACCAGCCGTACCGAAGCCATCGCGCAGATCCGCAAACAGGCCAAGGATGGCGTCGACCTGATCAAGATCGCCATGGACGGCACGCACCGCCGCCCCAACGGTGAAATCATCGCCGCCTTCACAGCCGATGAAACCCGCGAAATGGTCGACGAAGCGCACCGCCTCGGCTGCCGGGTAGCCACGCATGCCTACGGCCGCGAAGCCGTGATGTACGCGGCCAAGGCAGGCGTCGATCTGGTCTTTCATGCCTTCTACATGGACGACGCCTGCATCGAAGCACTTCTGGAGGCAGGCAGCGTGCTGGCGCCCACCATGACCTTCCCACAGAACACCGTAGATTTCTGCCAGCCCCACGACCCGGCGGTGACCACAGGCTACGCCGGCTACTGTGCCCGCACGCTGGAACTGGGCACGCCGGTGCTCAAGCGCGCCAAGGCGGCCGGTATTCCGTTCGCCTGCGGCAGCGACAGCGGTTTTGCCGTTACCCCTTACGGCGAGTGGCATGCGCGTGAACTGGAGTTGCTGGTCACGCGCCTGGGCTTCACCCCGGCACAAGCGCTGCACGCTGCGACCAATGTCGGCGCACGCCTGATGCCACGCGGTGAAACGCTCGGCACCCTGGAGCCAGGCAAACAGGCCGACCTGTTGATCCTCGACGGCTCGCCGCTTGACGACATCCGCATCCTGCAAGACCGCAACCGCCTGCAGGCGGTGTACAAGGCAGGCCAGCCAGTACGCCTGCAACGCACGCCCTACAACCCTAAACAGGTGTCGGACTTCAACTCCCTGAAATGGACCGAACTCTACACCCGCGACCGTGTAGCCGAACTTGGCAAATGGAGCCAGTGACCATGCAGGCACTCGATTTCGAAACCGCCGCGCGGCTTGCCGCGTCTACGCTGCGACACGCACGGGCCTTGGGCGTGCGGCCTTTGGCAGCCGCCGTGCTCGATGCTGCAGGCCACCCGCTGGCGCTGTTGCGCGATGAGCAGGCCAGCGCCTTGCGCCCACAGATCGCCACCGCAAAAGCCAGCGGCTGCCTGGGTATGGGCTTCGGTGGCCGGGAGCTGGCAAGGCGCGCTCAGGTGATGCCAGCATTCTTCGACGCGATCAACAGCCTGACCCAAGGCCACGTGATCCCGGTACCCGGCGGTGTTCTGCTGCGCGACACCGAGGGGCGCCTGCTCGGGGCAATCGGCGTCAGCGGTGACACCTCGGACAACGATGAGCGTTGCGCCTTGCTGGCCATCGAAGAGTTCGGCCTTGTCGGTGACACGGGCGACCTTCAGGCGTGATCTACCCCCGCCGCCTGCTCGGTCAGCACCTGTCGCAGCCAGCTCAGGGCCGGGTCGGATGCTTGTTGCGGGTGCCATTGCACCACTTGAACAGCCACCGGGAAGGCGATGGGCGATGGCAGTACCCGTAGCTGATGATGACGTGCCAGCCCTTGGGCCTGGCGCCGAAACAACGTAGCGATGCGCGGCGTACCGGCGACGAAGTCGCCCATCAGCGCGAAACTCTGCACCGCCACGGCCACACGCCGCTCGATGCCGATTTCGCGCAGGTGCTGGGTGTCGAGCGAGAGGTTCTGGCCATCGGTGAACTCGCGCACGACATGCGCGGCTGCACAGAACTCAGCCAGGCCAAGGCCCGCCTGGTAAGCCGCTTCATGCGCGCAAACAACGCAGCACAGCTCATCCTCGAGCAACACTGAGTGGGGGTAGCGCGGGTTGATGCGCCGCTGGGGCACGACCACCAGGTCGCTGCGGCGATAGTCCAGTGCCTCGGCAACCACGTCACCATCACGCGACAGCGGCAGGTCGCGAACCGTCAGCGATATGCCGGGCGCCAGGCGCGCCAGCACACGGCTGAGCGCAGGTATGACAGTGGCCGCCACATAGTCCGACGCCACCAAGGTAAAGCACCGCTCACAGCGGCCGGGATCGAAGTCCAGGGACGTCTGCACCACCTCCCCGACCAGGCTTAGCGCCTTTCGCACTCTGGGTGCCAGCTGCCGCGCCAAGGCACTGGGCTCAAGGCCGCGCCCGAGCGGGATCAGCAGGGGGTCCTGAAAATGTTCGCGCAGGCGCCCCAGCGCAGCGCTGGTGGCAGACTGGCCAAGGTTGAGGCGCTGCGCCGCCCGGCTGACGCTGCACTCCTCGAGCAGCACATCCAGGGCGACCAGCAGGTTGAGATCAAGACGTCGATAGCGCATGGGCAACTTATACCCGACAGGGGTGTGCTCACGATGCGGTTTTCGCACTACCAGGTATCGCCCTGCGCGATACATCGGGCTGCATCGCAGCAGTAGCCGCGTTCAGGCCTTGCCAATCTCCGGCATCAGCATCCACTCCGCGCTGTCGTTCCACACATCCATGCGCACGATCTTGCCCGCCTTCACTTCGAAGCGGTCCAGATAACGGTTGCCGGAAAAGCTGCGGCCATCCGGCCACTGCCCGTACAGCGTGCCATTGGAATACACCACGGTGTGGTCCTCGCGCTCGCACCAGTCGAACTGCCCCAGCTGCTTTTTCACCCAGGTGTAACGCGCGCCGTTGAACGCGGTGATGTCGGTCGGGGTGGGCATCGCGCGGCCGCCGGTAAAGGTGATGCGCACGTCGTCGCTCATGAACGTGGCGGCGCGCACCGGGTCGGGGGCCATGGAGGCGGCGAGGAAGTCGCGCACGATCTGTACGGCGCTGTTGCTTTCGGTCATTGCAAGTCTCCGAGGGTGTCCAGAACGGGGCGTTGGCCCCGAACGATGCCTTGATGCAGTGCACGCGAGGGCGCTGAAGCCAAGGCGCAAGCCCCAAAACACGGGGTGCCCGAAGTATTTTCCAAATGGCACCTGTTTTGCTAGCACATTTTTATAAATTGCTAGCAATCAGGAGTTCGAACCATGTTCAGCCGTTCCTTGCTACGTCGCTGGCTGCCCTGCGCAGCCTTTTCCCTGGCCTGCTGCACAGGCTGGGTACAGGCTGCCGAGCCGATCAAGGTGGGCCTGGTGGCCGCGTTGTCGGGGCAGTCGGCCAAGTCCGGCGAGGCCCTTACCCGGGGCCTCACCCTGGCCATCGACGAAATCAATGCCAAAGGCGGGCTGCTGGGCCGCCCGGTGGAGCTGGTGCGCCGCGATGACGAAAGCAACCCGGCCAAAGGCATGCTGGCGGCGCGCGAGCTGATCCAGCGGGAGAAGGTCAGCGTGCTGTTCGGCGGCCTCGACACCCCGGTGTCGCTGGCCATCGTGCCGTTGGCCAACCAACTGAAAACGCCGTTCATGGGCATCTGGGCGGCAGGCACCAAGATCACCGAGAACGGCGCGAAGGACAACTACGTGTTCCGCGTGTCGGCGGTGGATGAACAGGTGGATGAAGCGCTGGTCGCCTATGGCCTGCGCCAGGGCATGAAACAACCGGGTTTGATCCTGGCCAACAACCCTTGGGGCGAGTCGAACCTGGCAGGGCTCAACGCGGCCCTGGCCCGCCGCGACATGGCCCAGGCGCCGGCCGAGCGCTTTGAAGACAGCGACCTGGACATGGTGCCGCAACTCACCCGCCTGAAAAGCGCAGGTGTCGACACCCTGCTGCTGGTCGGCAACGTCGGCCCGTCGGCGCAGGTGGTCAAGTCGCTCCAGCAGATGGGCTGGAACGTGCCGGTGGTGTCGCACTGGGGTCCGGCTGGCGGCCGCTTTGGCGAGCTGGCCGGGCCAGACGCCGGGCGCGTGCACTTCATCCAGACCTTTGTCTTCAGCGCCCACAACAGCGCCCGCGGCGATGCCTTGCTGGCCGCGCTCAAGCAGCGCTACCCGCAGGTAAAGACCCTGGCCGACGTGACCCCGGCCGTGGGCATCGCCAACGCCTACGACGCCATGCACCTGGTGGGCCTGGCGATCGACAAGGCCCAGGACACCCAAGGCACGAAGGTGCGTGACGGCTTCTATGCCATCAGCGACTACGACGGGCTGATCAAACATTATCAACAGCCGTTCAGCGTTGACCGCCACGATGCCCTGGGCCCTGACGACTACATCTTCAGCCGCTTCGATGGCGACACCATCGTGCCCGTGACGCCCTGAGCGGAGGCCCTCGACATGATCACCACCGCACTGGTCAGCGGCCTGGGCCTGGGCAGCATGTATGCGCTGCTGGCTTTGGGCTTTCACCTCACCTATGCCGTGTCGCGCACGGTCAACTTTGCCCAGGGCAGCGCGATGATGGTCGGCGCCGTGCTGGGCTACAGCCTGGCGGTGACCTGGGGCTGGCCGCTGTGGCTGGCACTGCCCACTACCCTGGTGCTGTGCGCGGTGCTGGGCCTGGCCATCGAGCGCTTTCTGGTGCGGCCGTTCCATGCCCGTGGCTCGGACGCCTGGCTGATGGCGACGGTGGCGGGCGGGCTGCTGCTGGACAACCTGGCGATGTTCACCTTCGGCAAGGAGCCGCGGCAGTTCGGCAGCGCCCTGACCAGCCTGCGCCTGGACCTGGGCGACAGCAGCCTGAATGCCGTGCAGCTGGCCATCCCGCTGGCCGGCGCGGCGGTGGCGGCCACACTTTACTGGGTGCGCAGACGCACGCAACTGGGCTTGCGCCTGGAAGCCTGCGTGCAGAACCCACGGGCAGCGCGGTTGATGGGCATCGAAGTGAACCGCGTGGTGGCGGCGGCCTTTGCCCTGTCGACCGTGTTCGCGGCACTGGCGGGCCTGCTGATCGCACCGCTGTACAGCGTGCACGCGGACATGGGCACGCTGTTCGGTCTGAAGGCTTTCGCCGTGGCCATTCTGGGCGGCATCGCCAGTGCCGGTGGGGTGTTTGCCGCAGGCCTGCTGTTTGGCCTGCTCGAGGCGGTGGTCACGCTGTATTTCGGCTCTGCGTTCACGCAATTGCTGTGCTTTGCACTGGTGATCGTGGTGCTCGCGGCACGTCCTGACGGCCTGTTCGGCCGCAAACTCTGGGTAAAGGTATGACCATGCGCGAGCGACTCGCCCCCCTCGGCCTGGCCCTGTTCGGGGTCGCCTGCCTTGGCCTGGCAATGGGCCTGGACAGCTACTGGCTGTTGATCCTGACCTTGTACGCGCTGGCGGTCACCGTCGGCGTGGGCCTGAACATCCTGATCGGTCTGTCCGGGCAGATGTCCTTCGGGCACATCGCCTTCTATGCCATCGGTGCCTACCTGTCGGCACTGCTGACGCTGGCTGGCCTGCCGCTTTCGGCCGCCCTGCCCCTGGCCGGCCTCGGCTGCGCGGTGCTGGGTGGCTTGCTGGCGATCCCGGCGCTACGGGTCAGCGGGCCTTACCTTGCGATGATCACCATTGCCTTTGCGCTGGTGGTGCACAACGGCCTGATCGAGTGGCGCAGCGTCACCGGAGGGGCCAATGGCCTGATGGGCATCCCGCTGCCTGAACTCGGCACGCTGGACCCGGCGCTACTGCTGGCACTGGCTTCGGTGCTGCTGATGCTGGCCGCACTGGTCTTCTACTGGAGCCTGCAACGCAGCGGCTGGGGCCTGGCTATGCGTGCGGTGAAGGCTTCGGAAATTGCCGCGCGTTCACTGGGGGTCAACCCGGTGCAGACGCGGACCCTGGCCTTTGCCCTGTCGGCCGGCCTGGCGGGGGCGGCCGGTGCGCTGGTGGCGCCGGTGCTGATGTTCATCAACCCGGCGGCGTTCCCGTTCTCACAGTCGATCCTGTTCGTCCTGGCGGTGATCGTCGGTGGCGCCGGCATGCTGTTCGGGCCAGTGCTCGGTGCACTGGTGATCGTGCTGCTGCCCGAATTGCTGGCCGACTTTGCCGAATACCGGTTGCTGGCATTTTCGGTTTTGCTGCTGGCAGTACTGTGGGCTGCACCACGCGGTGTGCTGGGCAGCCTGGCCAAGCGCTTCTGGCGGCCGCGACACGAGCCGGTCACGGCACAGCCCGACACGGCGGCGCTGCGGGCGTTCTTCGCCGGTGGTGCGCGGCATGGGCTTAAGGTCGAGGGCATCGGCATCCGTTTCGGGGGGGTGCAGGCCGCACAGCAAGTCAGCCTGCAGGCCTTGCCTGGCAACATCACCAGCCTGATCGGGCCCAATGGTGCGGGCAAATCCACGGTGCTCAACCTGATCAGTGGTTTCTACCGCACCGACACCGGCTCGATCCACCTGGGCGGGGAGCTGGCCGGGCAAGCGGCCTGGCGCATCGCCCGCGCCGGTATCGCCCGTACGTATCAGACCACCCAACTGTTCGGTGAGCTGAGCGTGCTTGAAAACCTGCTGCTGGCCTTCCAGCAAGGGGCCATCGAACGGCCCTGGCCATGCCAGCAAGCCACACGCAAAGGCATGGCCATTGAGTTGCTGGCACTGGTCGGCTATCGCGGCAACCTGCACGTCGCCGCCGATGACCTGCCCCATGTCGACCGCCGCCTGGTCGAGATTGCCCGGGCCCTGGCCAGCCGGCCGCAGGTGCTGCTGCTCGACGAGCCTGCCGCCGGCCTCGGCCGACAGGACACCGACCGCCTGGCCACGCTGCTGCAACGCCTGGCCGCCTTCAACCTGGCGATCATCCTGGTCGAGCACGACATGCCGCTGGTGATGGCAGTGTCGCAAAAGCTACTGGTGCTCGACGCCGGCAAACCGATCGCCTGGGGCACACCTGAACAGGTGCGCGCTGACCCACGGGTGATTGCCGCGTACCTGGGTGGCACCGAGTACCAGGCCCAGCCGCGCGCGCAGGCCTGGGCAGGCTCGCGTGATGCCGTGCTGCACGTGCGCGACCTGTGCATCGACTATGGCGCGGCGCCAGTGGTCGAAGGCGTCGACCTGGTGGTCAACCCGGGCGAGCTGATCGCCATTCTGGGCGCCAATGGCGCCGGCAAATCGAGCATCCTGCAGGCCCTTGCCGGCCTGCACCGGCCGCGTGGCGGCAGCATCGTGCTGGACAACCGCAGCATCGAAAGCCTGGATGCCAGCCAGATCGCCCGCCTTGGCCTGGCCCTGGTCCCTGAAGGCCGGCAGCTGTTCGGCCAGTTGAGCGTGCGCGAGAACCTGCTGCTGGGGGCCAATGTGCGCCAGGATGCCGTCGATGCCGACGCCGAGATTGCCGCGATCCTCAAACGCTTCCCCCGCCTGCGCGAGCGTATCGACAGCCCGGCCGGGCTGCTCTCGGGCGGTGAGCAGCAGATGGTCGCGATCGGCCGCGGGCTGATGGCCAAGCCACGCATCCTGCTGCTCGACGAACCGTCCCTGGGCCTCTCCCCGGCGATGATCGGCGAGCTGTACGACGCCCTCGCCGCCCTGCGCGACGAAGGCGTGACGTTACTGCTGGTCGATCAGATGGCCAACCTGGCACTGCAGGTGGCCGACCGTGCCTACGTGCTGGAAACAGGCCGTATCGTCAAACAGGGCAGCGCCGAGCACCTGCGCGGCGACCCACAACTGGAAGCCGCCTACCTGGGCACAGGAGCCGCCGCATGAACCACCTGGACCTGATCAATGTGCGCCTGGGCGACGGCCCGGCACTGAGCCGCCTGCTGATCGAAGACGGCCGGTTCGTGGCCCGGCTGAGCCGGCCGGCGCCCAAACTCGACCTCGGCGGCCGGCTGGTGTTGCCCGGCCTGATCGAAACCCATATCCACCTGGACAAGGCCTGCATCCTTTCGCGCTGCCAGCTGCGCGAAGGCACGCTGGCCGAAGCCATCGCCCAGACCCGCCTGGCCAAAGCCGATTTCACCGAGGCCGATGTGTACGCGCGCGGCGCGGCAGTGCTGGAGCAAGCCATCGTGCAAGGCACCACGCACATGCGTACCCATGTCGAGATCGACCCCGGCATCGGCCTGACCGGCCTGCGCGCCATCCGCAGGCTGCAGGCTGATTACGCCTGGGCCGTGACCCTGGAGATCTGCGTGTTTCCGCAGGAAGGCATGCTCGACAACCCCGGGACCGAAGCGCTGTTGTGCCAGGCCCTGGACGACGGCGCCGAAGTGCTGGGCGGCTGCCCTTACACCGACGCCGACCCGCCTGCACAGATCCGCCGGCTGTTCGAACTGGCGGTGGCCTACGATCGCGACCTGGACCTGCACCTGGACTTCGACCTGCAGGTCGCCGGCATGACCCTGGGCGAGGTGATCCGCTGCACCCACCAGCATGGCTGGCAGGGCCGGGTCACCGTTGGCCATGTGACCAAGCTCTCGGCACTGCCGCAGGCCGAACTGATGCGTATGGGCCACGCCCTGGCCGAAGCCGGCGTGCAGGTCACCTGCCTGCCGGCCACCGACCTGTTCCTCACCGGCCGTGACCGCTTCCATGACAAGCCCCGGGGGCTGGCACCGCTGGCGCAGTTGCATCAGTGCGGGGTGACCTGTTCGTTGTCGAGCAACAACATCGGCAACCCCTTCACGCCCTACGGCGATGCCTCCCTGGTGCGTCAGGCCAACCTGTACGCCAACGTCGCCCAACTGGGCACGCCGCAAGAACTACTGCTGTGCCTGGGCTGGATCTCACGCCAGTCGGCGCGCCTGCTGCGCCTTGCCGACTATGGCCTGGAACCAGGTTGCCGAGCCGACTTCGTGGTGTTCGACGCACCCTCGCCGGCCGAGGTGATCGGCCGTATCGCCGCGCCGCTGATGGGTTTCAAACAGGGCCGGCAGACCTTCAGCCGGCCACCCGCCGAGCTGTTCCCGGCACAGCTCACAGCCCTGACAGTGCCTGACGCAGGTTGACCTCAGGCGCAGCTACATCCTCGAGGGCCAACTGGCCCTCGAGCTCGTCCAGGTGCGCGATCATTTCGTCCACGGCCGCCTGGGTATTGCCGGCGCGCAACGCATCGATGATCGCCTGGTGCTCGTCCGAGGCACAGGGCGGGCTGTCACCACGCTGGTACAGGGCGACGATCAGCGAGCTGCGCACCATCAGGTTACCGAGGATATCGGCCAGCACCTGGTTACCGCTTACCTCCCCCAGCAACAGGTGAAACTCGCTGAGTTCGCGGACGATGGCGCGGCGATCGGTGCTGGCAGTGGCTGCGCGCTCGTTGTGCATGTGCTGTTCGATGCGCACCTGATGCTCGGCGACATGGGCCGGGGTGATGGCCTCGACGATCGCCCGCTCCACGGCGCGGCGTGCGGCGAAGATTTCCCGTGCTTCGCGGGCACTGGGCTGGGCCACGGTGGCGCCGCGGTTGGGCTCGATGTCGACGATGCGCTGCATGGCCAGGCGTTGCAGCGCAGCCTGCACGTGGTTGCGGTTGGCCTGCAGGGTCTCGACGATGTGCGCCTCGACCAACCGCACGCCGGGGCGCAGGCGATGCTGGGCAATGGCCTTGGCGAGCATCTCGGCGATGCGCTGGACTTCTTGTTGCTTGCTGCTGACCGTCTTGCCTTTCATCGAGACCTCGAAACCCTCAAACGCATTGGGCCGGCATTATCCGCCGGGCCAGGCATTGCGGCAATCGGCGCAGTTCAGTCCTGCTGGCCAAGGGCGCTGCCCTGGCTTCGCGGGTCGTAGGCAGCGGTGCGCTGGCCGTCAGGGCCGATGGCGATCACACCGGCCAGGCCCATCAACGGGCTGAGCGCAGACGTGGTCTCGACCTGATGGCCCCGGTCGGCCAGCCCCTGCACCACCGATTCGCCGATATCGGCCTCCAGCTTGAGGTTGTCGGTGCTGTCGAAGAAGCTGCGCCCAAGCAGAAACCGCGGTGCACGCAACGCCACCTCGGCAGGCTGCTGATAGTCGATCAACTGGGTGGCAAGCACCATCTGCGTCTGAGGTTGGCCGTCACCCCCTTGGGTGCCGAAGAACCAGCGGCGCCCATCATCGGCCAGGTAGGCCGACGGGTTGAGTGTGTGCGCCGGCCGCTTGCCGGGCGCCCAGGCATTGCGGTGTCCCGGCTGGGCGCTGAAACCTGCCGCGCGGTTGTGCCAAAGGATGCCGGTATCGCCCAGGATGCAACCGGAGCCGAAGTCATGGAACAGGCTTTGGATCAGGCAGGCGCTGCGCCCGGCGCGGTCGGTGGCGGCCATCCACACAGTGTCGGCAGGTTGCCCAGGCTCGCCCCAAGGCGTCGCACGCTGCTCGTCAAGGGTCGCGGCAGGCTGAGCAAGCGCGTGCTCGAAGTCCCAGCCGCTGGCGAGCGGGTCATGCAGTTGAGCGTTGCGCTGCAGCAGGCCCTGCTTGATGGCTTCGACCAGCAGGTGGTAGTAGCGCGGCGTGCCGTTTTCGCCCAGGTTCACAGCCTGCAGGGCAGCCATGGCGCGCAGCGTGTACAGGCCTTGGGTGGGTGGCGCGACGTTGTACAGCCGGCCGTTGCGATAGCGTACGGAGATCGGCGCCGCCAGGCAGGCCCGGGTGGCGCGCAGGTCTTCGACGCTCAGGCCGCAACCCAGCGCGTCGAACGCCACACCAAAGGCTTCTGCCAGTTCCCCGTGATAGAAGTCGCCTGGGCCACGCCGCGCCAGATGCTCCAGGCTGTTGGCCAGCGCGGGTTGGCGCAGACGGCCACCCTGGGGCGTACACAATGGCTGCAGGCTAGGCAGTGTCTTGATCAGGCTGGCGCGCTGCCCTTGCCAGAACAGTTGCGAGGGCGATACCTCAACCCCGTCGCGGGCCAACCCTGCGGCGCCAGTCAGCAGGTCGGCCCAGCCCAGCCGCGACCCCCACTGCTCGCTGATTGCCTTGGCCTGCGCCCAACTGGCCATGGCCCCGGCCGTGGTCCCGACCGAGGCAGGCCCACGCAGGCTGATCGCGCCTGCTGCGGGCAAGCGCATCCCGGCCTGGCCGATCCCGATGATGGTGCGTACCTGATCGTCATGGAGCAACCACAGTGCATCGCCGCCTAGGCCTGTCATGTGTGGGTACACCGCCGCCAGCACGGCACTGGCGGTGAGCATTGCATCGATTGCGCTCCCCCCGCCGTCGAGCACCTCCAGGCCCGCCGCGCTTGCCAAGGGGTGCGGGGTGCACAGCACGCCACCGCGGGAATGGGCGACCAGGGACTCGTTCATTGCTAGCTCCTTTTCTGATATTGCTAGCAATCAGCAAGGATCGTTCCCATTTGCCAAAACCGCTTTGAACTAATCCCCACCCCCCGCTCCCTAACCTTGTGCGTTCCCATTGCCACTCACTAGGAAGGTTTGATCACTATGAAAAGCGAACAAGTTGAAGGTGTTGCACAGAAAGTCGCTGGCAAGGCGCAGAGCGCAGTGGGCCGGCTGTTCGAGGACCCGGCCCTGGAGGCAGAGGGTGATGGCCGCCAGGTCGCAGGCCAACTGACCAAAACCTATGGTGACGCACTGAACAACGTCTCCACCTTCGTTAAAGAGAAGCCCATCACCGCCCTGGCAATCGGCGCCGCGCTCACCCTGGTGGTGAGCCGCCTGCTGCGTCGCTGATAAGCAAAAGGTCGGTCCAAGGGCTTCGAGGCATCTGAAGCCCTTTGGCATCAAGCAGCCTCGGCAAGCGCGAGAGCAGACTGTACCGAGGCGAATCAATGGGTGAACAGCCGTCGTTCGCGCGCCCAGACAATGGCTTCACTGCGGCTGTGAACATCGAGCTTGGAGTACACCGTTGCCACATGGTTGCGCACGGTATTGAGCGCCAGGTTAAGCCGCGTTGCGATTTCCTTGTCGGCAAGGCCTTCACAGATCAGCGCCAGCACATCGCGCTCACGGCGGGTCAGGTCGGTAAACGATGCATCTGGTAAACGCCCTGTGTTGATGCGCTTGGCATTGGCCAGTTTCTCGATCAAGGTCTGGCTGAACCATGACGCATCCTGCATCACCGTTTCTATCGCCTCGACCAACTCCAGCTCAGAACGCTTGCGCTCGGTAATGTCCATCAGTACCAACAGGTAGCACGGGGTGTCCTGCAAGCTGACGGTGTCCGCCTGCAGTACACAGTCGAGCCGGTCATTGCCTTTTTTTCGCAGCTTAAGGTCCAGCCCTTCGATGCGCCCGGTCTTTTCCAGCGCATCGAACACCTGGGTAGCAACACGCCGATCAGCCATGAAGTCGATTTCGGCCACTGTCTTGCCTATCAGCTCCTGGGCGGCGTAACCCAAGGTGTCCAGAAAGGCTTCATTGGCATCGATCAGCTGCTGCCTGTCGGCGCTGCACAACAGGGTGGGCACAGGGCTCAGGCGAAAGGCCTTGGCAAAGCGCTCCTCACTCTGGCGCAGGGCATTTTCCGCCTTGCGCCGGGGCTCCAGGTCGGTGAATGAAAACAGCATGCAATCTTCTTCATGCATGTCCAGTGGTTGCCCGGCAACGATCACCAGTTTGCTGCCACCATCGGGCAAGCGCAGTTCAGCCTGCATCTGCGGGATGGTCGCCCCTTCCATCAGGCGTTCGATTGCCAATTCTTTGCGTTCGGCGTTTTCCAGCACATCCACTTCGTATACCGAACGGCCAATGACGTTCTCCCGCATATGGCCGGTCATTTCCAGAAAGCCCTGGTTGACCTTGATGAAGCGCAGGTCGCTGAGCCTGCAGATGACTGCAGGGGCCGGGTTGGCATTGAAGGTTTTTTCGAAACGCTGCTCGGCGCTGGCCCACTCGGTGGCATCGGCCAGGATCAGCACCAGCGATTCGGCCTCGCCCTTGCTGTCTTCCAGCACCATGCTGCGCACGCGGTGCACGCGGCTGCGCGCTTCATCGCCGCCAACAGCCAGCACCTCTACCATCACGTCGCTGAACACCTCCCCCGCAGCCACGCGGGCGATAGGGTACTGCTCGGCGTCAAGGGGGTGATTGTTGCGGTAGCGCAGGGCAAAGCGTTCGCGATAACCCTGAGCGTTGCTGCCCAGTTGCTCCAGGCTGTCGACCCCGTGCATGCGCAAAGCCGCTTCGTTGGCCCAGATGATGGATTGGTCGACCTCCAGCAGGATCACACCATCGGACAGCCCGGCGATGATTTGCTGAAGCTGGCGGCGGTTGGTCTCGCGGGCAAGCACGGCGTCGCTCATAGAGGTTCTCCAGTCGGCAGGTCTGCATGGCCTGGAGCTTAAACGCTGCAGGCAAGCCAGGGTTGGTGCGAATGCACTAATCGATCAGGTGCGGATGCGCCAATACAGCCTTGCATGTGACCTGCAAACTGGCCCTGACGTTGCACTTGGCCTGTGTTGCCGGTGCTGCCGGAACTTACCCACGAGGATGCATAGATGACTGAATCGTACGTGACCACCCCAACCAACGCTGTCAGCCCGCTACGGGTATCGTGGAGCGCCGTGTTTGCAGGCGGCGCCATCGCCCTGGCCAGCTACCTGGTACTCAGCGTACTGGGCACGGCCATTGGCGCCGGAGCCATGAACCCGATGGCCGACGGCAATCCGCTGCAGGGCTTTGGGACCGGCGCTGGGGTGTGGCTGTTCATCAGCACCCTGCTCTCGGTCGCAGCCGGTGCCTGGGTCGCCGGGCGTACCGCGCCCACCCGCGGCGGCCTGCATGGCCTGTTGAGCTGGACGGTGACCACTCTGCTGGCTACCTGGTTGCTGGCTTCGTTGGCCGGCACCGTAGTTGGCACTGCCGGCAATATCGCTGGCAAAGGCCTGTCGCTGGCAGCTGACGGTGTCGCCGCCGCCGCACCCAGTGTGAGCCAGGGCATCAAGGAGCAACTGAACAAGAATGGCATCTCGCTGGACTGGGACAACCTGGAAGCGGAGTTGGACAAAACCTTGGCGCAGTCCGGCAAGGCTGAACTGGCCCCTTCGTCCCTGGAGCAGCAGGCCGATCAGGCCCAGGCTCAGGGAGAGTCGGCAGGGCGCGTCGCGGCCGAGGACCCGACCCAGGCCGTCGACCAGCTCAAGCAGTGGTTCGAGCGGGTGCGCAAGGCCGGTGAACCTGCCCTGAGCGCGGCAGACAAGCAAGCTTTGGTCAACATCGTCGCTGCGCGCACCGGCAAGAGCCAGCAGGAGGCCCAGCAGGTGGTCGATAACTACGCCCGTGCCTACCAACAGGCCGCCGAGCAAGTGAAAGTGCTCAAAGAGCAGGCCGAGCAACAGGCTCGCGAAGCCGCCCAGGTAGCCGCCAGCAACGTATCGAAAGCCGCCTGGGGCACCTTGGTAACCCTGCTGATCGGTGCCGCCTTGAGTTTTGGCGTAGGCCGCTTCGCGCTGACGTCTCGCAAGACCCGCGTCGCCACGGTGTGAGTCGCAACGCAAACGCTGTATGAACGCTTCACCCAACCCACGTTTCACTGATGTCTGTTGAAGGAGAACGACCATGAGCAGCACTTCGGACAAAGTAAAAGGCTTGGCCAACGAAGCCGTCGGCAAGGTCAAACAAGCCGTAGGCAAAGCCACTGGCAACACGGAGCTGGAGGTCAAAGGCAAGGTGCAGGAGAAAAAAGGCGAAGCTCAGCAGGTAGTCGCTGATGTCAAGGACGCGGTCAGCAAGGATTGACCATTGCGCTTGAGCCTATACAAACGGTCGCCTGAGGGCGGCCGTTTGCTATTTGGCGGCATACCCTTCTCGGCCAACGGCCGAGCCATGACGCGAGCACTCCATTGCGCACAGCGATCGACCGACCAAATGCTTCCCGTGCAAGTATCATCAGCTACTTGTCTGTTTGTATAACGATCAGCATGCAGGCCGCACTCTCGCCCAAGGAGCAATGATGAACCGCTTCAACCCTGGCAAATTGAAACTCTCGAAATGGACAGCGCGACACCCTGAGAACCGCGAAAAGCACTTTCTGGTGACCGACCTGGAGCTGGATGAAGAGGGGCATGTGCTGCGTGTGGAACTGGAAGCGGTACACAGCAAGCGCAGCCAGTGGCTGGACTGGCGGGTACTGCGCGACCCCGAGGTATGGCTGATGGGCTGGCAGTGAAAACGGCCTGATCCGCTGCGGCCCCGATCGTGCTCAACACACGCTCCCCGGTCAGCCAAATACCGGTTTCAGCAAGGCCTGCGCCTCATAGAGCGGTGGCAGGTAACGCAGCCGTATCTCATCCATGCTCAGCCGCGATGCATGGGTAGTGATGGTCAGTGTCGCCTTGAGCTGCCCCGCCCGGTCCAGTAACGGCACGCCGATTACGCGCATGCCGACTTCGAACTCCTGATCGACGATGCAGTAGCCCTGCTCGCTCACCTGCTGCAACGTCGCGTCCAGCAGCGCCCTGTCGGTCTGGGTGTAGGGCGTCAGCGGGTGTAGCGGGTTACGGGCGAAATAGTCATCGCGCTGCGCTTGGTCCAAAGCCGCCAGCCAGACCCTCCCGCCGGCAGTGCAGTACATCGGCACCCGCGAGCCGGGCCGTATCGACAGTGATGCGATGTGGCTGTAGCGGCTGCGCACCAAGTGGATGATTTCATCATCGTCGCGTGTGCCCACCGAGACATGCTCCTGGGTCTGGCGCGCCACTTGCTCGACGATCGGGCGCAGCATGCGTGGCAACTGCGCCGAGTCCACATAGGCCTGGCCGATACGCAGGGCCTTGGGGGTCAGCCAGTAGTGACGGTTGTCGGTTTCGGCGAAGCCTTCATGCACCAGGGTCAGCAGAAATCGGCGCGCTGCGCTGGGCGTAAGGCCAGCTTGCCTGGCCGCCTGGGGCACCGTCAGGCGTGGCTGCTCGGCGTTGAACAGCTGCATGAGCGCCAGGCCTTTCTGTAAACCGGCAATCAGGTCGCGGGGGTGAGTCTGGGGTTTGTCCATTGGCTGCACTCGTGAGTGGGGAGAATCGTGCCGCTGAGCAGTGCTAAACAGCGCCTATGCTGCGAATATCGCTTTATCAATGCGATTATCGCATCAAACCGTTGGCAAGCGCATTGTGACAACGCCGCCGCCGCATCACCCTGACTTCCATAACAACACCCATAACGGAAGTCACCATGATCAAAGGTTCGACAGCGCTGGTCGCCATCGTCGGTTCGCCCATCGCCCAGGTGAAATCGCCTGAAAACTTCAACACCTGGTTCAGCAACAATGGCCTTGACCTGGCCATGCTGCCCATCGACTTGCAGCACGCCGCGCTGGACGCTTTTATCGACACCCTGCGCGGCTGGCGCAACCTGCGCGGTTGCGTGGTGACCGTGCCCTACAAGCAGGCATTTGCCACCCGCCTGGACGGCCTGAGCGAACGTGCAGCAGCCCTGGGCTCGGTGAACGTGGTACGGCGCGAAAACGATGGCCGCCTGTATGGCGACAACGTAGACGGCGCAGGTTTTTTGGGCGCAGCACGCAAGCACGGCTTCGACCCTGCGGGCAAGCGAGTGCTGGTCATTGGTTGCGGCGGCGTCGGCAGTGCCATTGCCTACGCACTGGGTGAGGCCGGGGTCGCCCAGGTCACCCTAAGCGACCCGGAAACGTCGCGCGCTGCAGCACTTGCCGAGCTGCTGGGCAAGGCCTTCCCTGGCGTCGGCATCACCACTGCATACAGCGCGCTGGACGCCTTCGACCTGGTGGTCAACGCTTCGCCCGTGGGCATGGGCGGCACGGGCGAGCTGCCGCTGCCCGCTGCCCTGCTGGGCACGCTCAACGCCGCCACGCTGGTGGCCGATGTTGTCACCTCACCGGAGATCACCCCACTGCTGGAGCAGGCGCGCGAACGCGGCTGCGCAGTCCAGACTGGCGCGCAAATGGCCTTTGCGCAGCTTGGCCACCTGGGCGCCTTCATGGGCGTCACGCCACTGGAGATCTGAGACCATGCCCCCTATCGAAAACGCGCAACCGGTGTACGACCTGGTCGTGCTCGGCAGCGGCGCCGGTGGCCTGGCTGCCGCCGCCACGGCATCACGCCTGGGCCTGAAGGTCCTGGTGGTGGAAAAGGCCGAACACTTTGGCGGTACCTCGGCGATCTCCGGCGGAGCAGCATGGTTGTATGGCTCCGATCAGGCGCGCGCCGCCGGTGCCCAGGATTCGCCCGAGGCCGTCAGGACCTACCTGAAAACCATCATCGGTACCGGCTACAACGCCGAACTGGTGGACGCCTTCATCGCGCGCGGGCACCAGGCGCTGCGCTGGCTGGAGCACAACACCGAACTGCGCTACGCACTGCGCCCGCACTCCCCGGACTATTACCCGGACGCACCCGGCGCCACGGCGTTCGGCCGGGCGCTGGAAATGGTCGAGTATGACGGCCGCCGCCTCGGCGCGCGCTTCAAGGACTTGAAGATGCCACCACCGGGCATGCTGTTGTTCGGCGCAATGATGGTCAACCGCGAGGACATTCAGCACTTCCTGAGCCTACGCCGCTCACCCCGGTCACTGTGGCATTGCCTGAAACTGATGGCGCGCTACGCACTGGACCGTGTTCGCCACCACCGTGGCACGCGCCTGACCACGGGGAACGCGCTGGTCGCCCGCCTGGCCAGCACAGCCTTTGCCCACGGCGCGCACCTGTGGTTGCGCAGCGAAGCGCAGGCACTGATCGTCGAGCACGGCACGGTCACCGGCGTGGAAGTACAGCATGAGGGCCGCCGCACCCAGGTCCATGCCCGCGGCGGTGTGGTCTGCGCCATGGGCGGGTTTGCTGCGGGTGCGCTGGCTGCGGCCTACCGGCCGGCCCCTGACGCGCCACACCTCAGCATGTCCCCGCCCAGCAACGACGGTGCTGCTCTGCGCCTTGCCCAGGCGGTGGATGCAGCCCAGGGCGAGGGCCTGGTCGCCAACTTCTTCTGGGCGCCGGTTTCCGAGCGGCGCCATGCCAGTGGTGAGCGCGAGCGCTTCCCGCACCTGGTCACCGACCGCGCCAAGCCAGGGGTCATTGCGCTCGACCCGGCCGGGCGGCGCTTCGTCAACGAATCCAACTCCTATCACCACTTCGTCCAGGCCATGTTCGCCAACGGCATCAGCACCTGCTGGCTGGTCTGTGACGCCCAGGCCATGAACCGTTACGGCCTGGGCCTGGCACGGCCCAAACCGGTGGACAACACGGCCCTGATCGAAGCCGGCTACCTGCACCGCGCCGGCTCAGTGCAAGAGCTGGCCCGGGCCATGGGCGTGGCCACGCAGGTGCTGCAGGAAACACTGGAGCGCTTCAACGCCGACGCCCGCAGCGGCATCGACCGGCAATTTGACAAGGGCGGCAACAGCTACAACCGCTACATGGGCGACCCGCAGCACAAGCCCAACCCGTGCCTGGCGCCACTGGCCAAGGCCCCGTTCTACGCCATCCGTATTCACACCGGCGACCTTGGCTCCGCGCGCGGCCTGGTGACCGACGCCAACGCCAATGTACTCAACCGCGCCGGTGCGCCGATCGTAGGCTTGTATGCCGCCGGCAACGACATGAACGCGTTGATGAATGGCACCTATCCAGGCCCAGGGATCACCCTCGGCCCTGCCCTCACCTTCGGCTGGATCGCTGCCAGCCATATCGCTGAACGCCTGCAAGCCCACAGCCCTGAAATGGAGACGCTCCCATGTACTACGAAATGAGAACCTACACCCTCGACCCACTGAAAATGGCTGACTGGCTGGCCCTCTACCAAAGCCAGGCACTGGCGGTGCAGTGCGAACACCTGGGCAACCTGGTCGGCTTCTTCACCAGCGAATTCGGTGAGGTGAACCAGGTGGTGCACATCTGGGGTTATGCCAGCCTGGACCAACGCAGCGAACGCCGTGCGGCGATGGCCGCAGACCCGCGCTGGGCGGAGTTTTCACGGCGCAACCGTGAACTGGGCGCCGTACTGCGGCTGCAATCACGCCTGCTGCGGCCTACAGGCTTCTCGCCGCTGCAGTGAAAACGGAACCGGAGTGCACCCATGCAACCCCTTGAGTGTGACGTACTTGTCATCGGCTCCGGTGCCAGCGGCCTGGCTGCGGCGGTTACCGCCGCGCACCACGGCCTGAAGGTGATCGTGGCGGAAAAAGCCCCCCGGCTTGGCGGGACCAGCGCCTGGTCGGGCGGATGGCTATGGATACCGCGCAACCCGCTGGCCGTGGCCGAAGGCCTGGTCGAAACCGACGATGCACCAGAGCGCTACCTGCGTGCCCAGACCCGCGTCGCTGAACTGGACGCACGCCAACTGGCGTTCCTGCGCCATGGCCCCGCAATGGTGGCGTTCTTCCAGCAGCACACCCGCGTGAAGTTCCAGTGCGGTACGAAGCTCCCCGACATGCGTGAAGGCGACGGCAGCGCCCACGGCGGGCGAGCACTGTGTGCACTGCCCTATGACGGCCGCCTGCTCGGGCCCTGGATACACAGGCTGCGGCCACCGCTGGACATCGTCAGCCTGGCCGGCATGGGCATCGCCGGTGGCACGGACATGGCAGCTTTCTTCAATGCTCGCCAATCGCCCAGGGCGGCGTGGCATGTGGCCAAACGCCTGCTGCGTCACGGGCGCGACCTGTTGCTGCACCGGCGCGGTTTGCAACTGGTCAACGGCAACGCGCTGATGGCCCGCCTGCTGCGCAGTGCCCTGGACCTGGGCGTCACGCTGCTGACCGACAAAGCGGCCATTGCCTTGCTGGGGGACGCACGCATCACCGGCGCGCAGTGTGCCGATGGCCAGCTGATCCAGGCGCGGCGTGGCGTGGTGCTGGCCTGTGGCGGCTTTGCCCATGACCGCCAGCGCATCGCGCAACTGATGACGCACGCGCCCGATGGGGTTGGCCATTACTCTGCCGCGCCGCCGGAAAACAGCGGCGATGGCCTGCGCCTGGGAGAGCAGGCTGGCGCCCAGGTCGCTACCACCTTGGCCCATGCCGGTGCCTGGGCGCCGGTATCGCAGGTGCCGCGCGGCGATGGCCGCGCTGGGCATTTCCCGCACCTGATCGACCGCGCCAAGCCTGGTTTCATTGCAGTGCGCAGTGACGGCCGACGCTTTGTCAACGAGGCGGACTGCTACCACGACTTCATGAATGCGCTGTTCGCCGCTACGCCAGAGGGCGAGCCTTATGAGGCCTGGTTGATCTGCGACCACGCCGCGCAGCGTCGCTATGGCATCGGCTGGGCCAAACCGTTTCCCTTCCCTGCCCGCTTCTATGAACGGCGTGGCTACCTGTTGCGCGGCAACGACCTGGCGCAACTGGCCGCGCGTTGTGGCATAGATGGCCAGCAATTGCAGGGCACTGTGGCGCGTTTCAATCAGCATGCGGCGCAGGGCGTGGACCCTGACTTTGGCCGCGGCGCCTCGGCGTACAACCGGGCGCAGGGTGAGCCTGAACAGGCGCCGAACCCTTCGCTGCGGCCCCTGCTGCGCGGCCCTTTTTATGCAGTGAAGTTGCTGCCGGGCAGCCTCGGCACCTTTGCCGGGCTGGGCACCGATGCTTCGGCGAGGGTGCTCGATGGTGCAGGGCAAGCCATACCGGGGCTGTTTGCCGTGGGCAATGACATGCACAGCATTATGGGCGGGCACTACCCCAGTGGCGGTATCACACTGGGGCCCGGGATGACCTTTGGGTACCTCGCGGGCCTGGCGCTGTGCGGATCACCGCAGCCCGGACAGGCCTGATCAGCTCCTGCCGGAACCGCGCAGTTCTTGAGGTCTGCGCTTTACCTGTGGGAGTCGGCTTGCCGGCGATGGGCCGCAAAGCGGCCCCTTGGCTCAAATCAACGCCAATACCGCCCGGGCCTTCTCCAGCGCCATCCGCGCACGCTGTTCGCCACTGACGCCCTGCTCCAGCAGTTGCCGCGTGGGGATCTCCAGGCTTAACGGAACACTCGCTGGCAACCCGCGCAACAGGCCCGTCAGGTCGGCATCACCCTCCCCCGGAAAACGCCGCTCGTTACGGGCCTGGCGCAAGATTTCATCCATGTCTGCCGGCACCGGCCCAGCCACGTCACACAACTGGGCGTAGCGCATGCGCTGCGGGGCCAGGCGCGCCAGGTCGTCGAGCGACGACCCGGAGCGGTTGAAATGAAAGGCATCCACCAGTACGCAAGCGTTCGGGCGGTCTGCGTTGGCAACGATGCGCATGGCCTGTTGCAGGTCGCGAACGTCGGTCCAGGGCATGAACTCCAGATGCGGGTGAATACCGTAGCCGGCAGCCAGGTCGCACAATTGAGCGAAGCGCTCGGTGAGGCGCGCCTCGCTCGGGTCGTTGCCGGCAACCAGCAGTTCGCTGCCGCCAAGCTCGGCACCGACCGCCAGCATCGGCTCGAAATCGGCCACGCAGGTGTCGGGTTTGAGACGCAGGATTTCCAGGTCCAGGACTTTGATGCCAGTGTCGCGCAGGCGCGCCTGGGTCTGGCGGCGCAGCTCGGCATCGGTAACCAGCGGGAAGTGCTGCTCTTCGCTGGTCGCTGGCAGCAAGCGCAGGCCAACGTGGCTGTAACCGGCACGGGCGGCGGCTTCGACCATTGCCGGGGGTGACAGCTCCAGTACGGTGAGCGCGGCCAGGGAAAAGATTCGATCAGTCATGCGGGTTACCTGCGGGCAAATGGGTACGGGGCGAAAGAACGCTCACGCGGCTCACACGATTGTCTCTGGCGCGCAAGCCCGGCCGGTGGCGGCCGCCTGGCGGATCGCCTCGATCAACGCCAAGGTGCGGCCACCGTCAGCGGCATCGGTCAGTGGCGCTTCCTGCCCACGGGCAACACGGACAAAGTGCTGCAACTGCAGGGTCAATGCCGCCCCCGCCGGGATGCCCGCCTCGCTCTGCAGCAACGGTGTATGCCAACCCGAGTTTGCCTCGGCGTACTGCCAGTGCTTGAGCTGCGGGATGCTCAGCGCTCCCCGGGTGCCGGCCAGCAGGTAGCAGGGTTGGTCTGCCTGGCGTGGATAGACAGGGCTTTCTCCCGAGCTCAGCTCCCAGCTCCACGGCGCTGCCACCGCATCGGAGCCGGTCAGGCTGCCCAGCGCACCGTTGGCGAACTCCAGCAGCACTGCCGCGCTGTCCTCGTTGGCAAAGCCGCGCACCTGGTTACGGGTGAACGCCTGCACCTGTACCACCTCGCCGCACAGGTAGCGCAGCAGGTCGAGGTCGTGGATCAGGTTGGTCAGCAGGAAACCGGCGCCGGGCTCGCGGCGCCATGGGGTGTCGAAATAGCTGTCGGGCTTTTGCAACTGCCACAGCGCGGTGACGTTGACCAACCGGCCCAAGGCCCCTTCGGCGATCACGCCCCGCGCGCTGGCAATCAGCGGGTTGTGCCGCCGGTGGTGGCCGACCAGCACCGGCACGCGACAGCGGCGCGACGCCTCCACCAGCGCCCGCACTTCATCCAGGTGCACTCCCACCGGTTTTTCTACCAATACCGGCACGCCGGCTTCGACACAATCGAGGGCGGTGGCCACGTGCAGGTTGTTCGGATTGGCCACGATCACGGCCTCGGGGCGCACAACCTCCAGCATCTGCCGGTGATCGGCGAAATACGCCACCCCGCACTCGGCGGCGAAGGCTTCAGCCTGGGGGCCGGGGTCGGCCACCGCGCACAACTGCGCTTGCGGCACCTGGCTCAGATGCTGGTAATGCTGGCGGCCCATGATGCCGGCGCCAATCAGGGCAATGCGAAGGGGCGCGTTCAACGGGCGGTCCTCTTTTCGTTGTTGTTCTGGTAACTTCGGAACCCAGTTCCAAAATCAGCTATCGCTAATTTAGAACTGCGGTCCGCTTTGCAAAAGGACGCTGGGCATAGAGTGTGCGGTAATCGACCGGAAAGTTCAGAGGCAGGCCCGTGCTGCCGTGCATGTCAGGCAAACAACTCACTCGCCTGACTGGCTGCCGACAACTCCTCCACCGCCGCCAACAACAACGGCGCCAGCTCCGGCAGGCGTGCTTGCGAAAGGCGCGCACTGGGCCCGGCAATGCTCAGCACGCCAATGACCTCGTTACCCTGCGGCCGACGCACCACCGCAGCCAGGGCCGAGGTACCGACTGCCGAAGTTTGCTCGACCCAGGCATAACCCCGCTCACGGGCGCCCGCCAGGTAGCTCAGCAACTGTTCAGTGGAGCGCGGCGCGTTGGGGCCGAATTGCTCGGGGTCGGCAATGCCCTGGCGCAGGACCATCTGCAGCGCCTCGTCATCGCTCAGGCTGGCCAGCCAGGCATGCCCGGAGGCGGTGTAGAACAGGGGCGCATCGCGACCCATGTCCGGGTCGTAACGCAACCCGGACCGGGCGCCCTGGGATTTGGCGATCCAGGTCTGGCGGGCGCCGTCGATCACGCCCAGGCGCACCAGCTCGCCGCTTTCCTGGGCCAGGCGGTCGAGTATCGGCTGAATGATGTCGGCGCCGCTGCTGGACAGGTAGCGAAAGCCCAGCGCCACCAGCTTGGCAGACAACTGGTAGCGGCTGTTGTCACGGTTCTGGCGTACGTAGCCCAGGCGCGCGAGTTCAGCGAGCATGCGATGGGCTGCGCTCTTGGGGATCTGAAGCTGGTCAGCCAGGGTTTGCAGGCCCAGGCCCTGGGGCTCGGCGGCAAGGCTTTCTACAAGACTGAAGGCGCGTTCGATCTGACTACCGGCCATGACAGGGTTTCCTGATAAAGAAGGCAAATTCTGGAAGATGATTCCATATCCTCATGGGCCACCGCAGCTGACCCGCTCTGAAGTGTCCGTTTATCGACCACTACTTACTGGCGTCACTTGCATCCCGGCGGGTCAACCAAGAAGAATATGGAACCTTGTTCCAATAATAATACCGGAGACCCGCAATGCCCACCGACACCTTGCAAGCCAAATGCGATGTACTGGTCATTGGCTCCGGCGCCGCCGGGCTGGCTGCTGCGGTCACGGCTGCCTGGCATGGGCAGCGGGTTACCCTTGTGGAAAAAGACCCGGTGTTCGGCGGCGCCACGGCCTGGTCCGGCGGCTGGGCCTGGGTGCCGCGCAACCCGCTGGCGCGCCGCGCCGGTATCGAAGAAGACATCGAGCAGCCACGCACTTACCTGCGCAACGAACTGGGCGCGCATTACGATGCGCAGCGCATCGACGCCTTTCTCGAAGCCTGCCCGCACATGGTCGCCTTTTTCGAGAAACACACGGCCCTGCAGTTCGCTGAGGGCAACGCCATCCCCGACATGCACGGCGACACTCCTGGCGCCGCCACCGGTGGGCACCAGGTCATCGCCGCCCCTTATGACGCCCGCGAACTCGGTGCGCTGTTGCCACGCTTGCGCAGGACACTGCGCGAAACCTCGTTCATGGGCATGCCGATCATGGCTGGCGCCGACCTTGCGGCCTTTCTCAACATGACCCGCTCGCCCCGCGCCTTCTGGCATGTGTGCAAGCGCTTCAGTCGCCACCTGTACCACCTTGCCCGCCATGGCCGGGCCATGCACCTGGTCAACGGTGTGGCACTGGTGGCGCGCCTGGCCAAGTCGGCCGAAGACCTGGGCGTGCGCCTGCTTGAGTCTGCGCCAGCCAAACGCCTGCTGATGGAGGACGGCCAGGTGCGTGGCGCGGTGATCGGTACAGCGCAGGGCGACATTACGCTTCGCGCCAAAGCCGTGGTGCTGGCCGCTGGTGGCTTTGCTCACGACCCCGTGCGGCGCCGGCAATTGTTCCCGCGCGATGCCAGTGGCCACGACAACCTCGCACTGCCGCCGCCGTCGTGCTCCGGCGACGGCCTGCGCCTGGGCGAATCAGCCGGCGGCGTGGTAGCCACCGACCTGAAGTCGGCGGTCGCCTGGGCCCCGGTGTCCAAGGTAGCGCACCGTGATGGCAGCGTCGGCCACTTCCCGCACATCATCGAACGCGGCAAGCCGGGCATCATCGGTGTGCTGGCCAACGGCAAGCGCTTCGTCAACGAGGCGCACGGCTACTACGACTATGTCGCCGCCATGCTCGACGCCGTACCGCAAGACGAGCAAGCTTGCTCCTGGCTGATCTGTGACCACCGCTTCCTGCGCCGGTATGGCCTTGGCCACGCCCGCCCCGCCCCGCTGCCGGTGTGGCCACACCTGCGCAGCGGTTACCTCAAGCGCGGTGCCAGCCTGGAACTGCTGGCCCGCGCCTGCGGCATCGACCCTGCGGGGCTGAGTGCCACGGTGGCCGAGTACAACCGCCACGCGCGCCAAGGCCAGGACCCTGAGTTCGGGCGCGGCAGCACCCCGTTCAACCGCAAACAGGGCGACCCCCAACACAAGGGGCCCAACCCCTGCGTCGCGCCGATCGAGCAAGGCCCGTTCTACGCGGTCAAGGTGCAGCCCGGCTGCTTCGGCACCTTCGCCGGCCTGCGCACCGACGGCCACGCACGTGTGCTGGATGAACACGGCCAGCCCATCGGCGGCCTGTATGCAGCGGGCACCGACATGGCCAGCGTGTTCGGCGGCTGGTACCCGTCAGGGGGTATCAACCTGGGCCCGGCGCTGACGTTCGGTTATGTGGCCGGTCGGCATATCGCCGGGGCCCAGGCGCAGGAGTAAGCCAGCCCGGGGTCAGAACAGCTTTACCGTATAACTGAGGATCAACCGGTTCTCGTCAATGTCCGTGCGGTAGTTCGAGCGGGCCATCACGTTGCGAACCCGCACCCCCAGCCCGGCCAGGGGGCCGCTCTGCACCACATAGGCAAGGTCCAGATCGCGCTCCCGGTCACGCCCCTCGAAGCCCAGGCCGGTCTCCACGTCACGCCCCTTCACATAGCGCAGCGTCGAGGTCAGCCCGGGTATCCCCAGCGCAACGAAGTTGTAATCGTGACGAACCTGCCACGAGCGCTCACCGGGCGCTGCGAACTCATAGGTGGGCAGGGTATTGCCCATCGGGTTGGTGTTGGCGCCAACCTGGATGAACCCGTCGTCCCCGCCGATCTGCTGGTACCCCACATAGAAGGTATGGCCACCCGTTTTGGCCGAGAACAGGCTGAACAGCGCATGGTTGTCGTAACGGCCTGCGATCTGCCGGCCATCCTCCTGGGCATCGAAGTAGCCGGCATTCACCCCCAGGGTCCAGTCACCCAAAGGTTCGGCGTGTTTGAGGCTGTAGAAACGCTGCTGGTAGATGTCTTCCAGTTGCGCTTGCCACACGCCGACCTGGGTACGGTTGTCGTTGAACGCATAGTCCGCGCCGACATAGTTGAAACGATCACTGGTGAATCGCGCCAACCGTGAAGGGTTGATCGGGTCATTGACCAGGGCATACATCTTCTGGCTGTTGGAGGAGTCGCGCAGGCTGGTGGAGCGAAACTGCCCGGCGCTCAAGGTCAACCCGGCAAACTCGCGGGACTCGAGCATGGCGCCCTGGTAGGTCGGCGGCAGCAGGCGCAGGTCGCTGAACAGCAACACCGGTAGGTTGGGCATCAATTCGCCCACCTTCAGTTCGGTGCGCGACACCTTGAATTTCACCGCCGCGCCAAGGCGGCTGTAATCGTCTGCCGACTGGCCGCTGTCAAGGCTGGGCAACAGCCCTGACCTGGCATGCGCGGGGCTGCTGTCGAGCTTGAAGCCCAGTAGCCCGGTGACGTCCATGCCAACGCCGATGGGGCCTTGGGTGTAGCCAGAGGAGGCATTGAGGATGAAGCCCTGGGCCCACTCCTGGGTGCGCGACTGGGTGCTCGCGCCTTTGATATCGGCATAATCGCGGCTGAAGAAATAATTGCGCGCTTGCAGCGTAGCACTGGCGCCCTCGATGAAACCGGCCTCTTCGGCCGTCGCTTCAGCACAGAGGGCTGCGGCGATACAGCCGCCAGCCAGGCGCGCGGTCGGGGAATGACGCTGTGGCATGTTAACGGGCATTTGAAACGACTCCTGGATTCGGGCAACAGCTCCCCGCCGCAGTGGCCTTGAGGCCACCCGCGCGGAGTGTTTTTGGAAGGGTCTTCAAGCGGCCTGGCTGGCCCGCTTGCACTGCCGTGACGCGAAGGGTCAGGCCGTTATCGGTTGACCAGCTTGGCCGGCAAGGCGATGACCAGGAAGCAGCTGAGCAGCAAGCAGAGGGCGAACACCCACAGCGCCGCATGGGAGGTGCCGGTCAGGTCGGTGACCATCCCCATCAGCGAGTTGCTCACCAGCCCCGCGATGTTGGCCAGCGAACACGCCAAGGCGAAACCGGTCGCCGCAGCGGTGCCTTTGAGGAAGGTCGCCGGCAGGCTGAAGAACACCGGCACCGCGCCGATGATGGCTGCCGAGGCGATGGCGAACAGCAGCACGGTCATCACCAGGTTCTGGCTGAACAGGGTGCTGCTGGCCATGGCAATTGCACCGATGATGAAGGGCACGATGATGTGCCAGCGGCGTTCGCGATGACGGTCGGAACTGGCCCCGATCATCAACATGCCAAGCAATGCCGCCAGGCTCGGGATCGCCGTGAGCAGGCCGATATGGAAGGTATCGCTGACACCGGCGTCGCGGATGAAGGTGGGCATCCAGAAGCCCATGGCGTAGGCGCTCAGCAGGATCGAGAAATCGATGCCACCGAGCATCCACACTTTCAGGTTGAAGAAACCGTCGCGGAAGCTGTGCTTGCTGCCCTTGCCTTCGGCATCGTCGGCGGCAAGGTCGGCGGCCAGTTGTGCCTTGTCGTCTGCGGACAGCCACTTGGCCTGCTGGAAGTTGTTCGGCAATGCCCAGAACGTCAGGATACCGAGCAGCACACTGGGGATCGCCTCCAGCAGGAACAGCCATTGCCAGCCCTGCAGGCCATGCACCTGGTCGAAGTGGCCCATGATCCAGCCCGAGATCGGCCCGCCGATCACACTCGACAGCGGCAGCCCGATCATGAACAGCGCGATGATGCGCCCGCGCCGATAGGTCGGGTACCACATGGTCAGGTAAAACAGCACCCCCGGCAGGAAGCCCGCTTCGGCCGCCCCGAGCAGAAAGCGCAGGACGTAGAACTGCGTGGTGGTGGTGACGAACATGGTGCAGGCCGAGAGCAGGCCCCAGGTGATCATGATGCGGGCGATCCACAGCTTGGCGCCGACGCGCTGCAGGACCAGGTTGCTTGGCACCTCGAAGATGATGTAGCCGACGAAGAACAGGCCCGCCCCCAAGCCATAGGCTGCGGTGCTGAACTGCAGGTCTTCGAGCATCTGCAGCTTGGCGAAGCCGACGTTGATGCGGTCCAGGTAGGCCGCAAGGTAGCAGAAGCACAGGAACGGTATGAGCCTCCAGGTGATCCTGCGGTAAAGCGCTTGAGTCGATTGGTCGATGTCGCTGTGGACCGCTGTTGCATTCGC
This sequence comes from Pseudomonas sp. BNK-15, assembly GCF_047456105.1. NCBI lineage: Bacteria > Pseudomonadati > Pseudomonadota > Gammaproteobacteria > Pseudomonadales > Pseudomonadaceae > Pseudomonas > Pseudomonas sp. BNK-15. The sequence goes on along the minus strand of NZ_CP179898.1, from coordinate 4,225,180 downwards.
AATTGGCATTTCCTGTCTCCTGGCGGGTGACTTTGTGGTTTTGTTTTCAGGCCAGCAGTTTTCGACGCTCCGGGCGCGCCGCGCACTATACGCGGCGTTTGAGGATGGCGTCACAAGACCCCGGGTGCTCCTGCGGGGTGGCCGCCCGCACAGCGGACGGTCATGCAACGGGCTTCCCGCGCCGTTACTTGATTGTTATGGGTGCAAGGTGTGCGGTTTCAGCTGGCCAGGCGCTGGAGTTGCGCCATGGCTTCCTGCAGGCTGACGACATCGCCGTACTTGCTGTCGATGTCGAACAGGTTTGCTTCGTGCGGCGCGGGGTGGCGATCACCGACGCACTCACGCACCACGATGGTTCGCAAGCCGTGCTGCAGCGCATCCACCGCACTGGCGCGGATGCAGCCACTGGTGGAGCAGCCGGCCAGCACCACGGTGTCGATCCCTTGTGCATGCAGCAGCGGTGCCAGGCTGGTGCCGAAGAACGCGCTGGCGTACTGCTTGGTGAGCACCGGCTCATCAGCCCGTGGCACGACGGCCTCGCAGAACGCCGCCAGCGGGTTGCCTTCGACCATGTCCTTCATTACCGGCGCCTTGCGTACCCACACGCCGCCGTCGGCAAAATGCGGGGCCTGGTAGCGGATATTGGTATGGACCACCAGCGTACCGCAGTCCCGGGCCAATGCCAGCAGCACGGCAGCCTGCTCGACCGCCGTCACCACGCCGGGGGCGTAGAGCGGCGCACCGGGGGTGGTGTAGCCCTGCATGAAGTCGATCATCAGCAGGGCTGCCTTGCGCCCGAAGCCGATACGCTGACCCCATACGCCCTGGTAGTTGTCGCTGGCGCTTTGTGCGTCGCTCATGTTCGTCTCCCGATTCAGTAGGCGCCCGACAGCAAGGCGCCAGCGCCCGGAACCACCGGTTCCAGGTCCAGCGCCTTGAGCATGGCGTAGGTGGTGGCGATGGCAGCGGTGACCACCGGTTTGCCGGTTTGCGCCTCGACCTTGGCGACTGCCGGCAGCGACTGCATCTGCACGCAGGCTGAAAGCACCACCACATCGACGCCCTCAAGGTTCATGCCGGCGACGATGCCCGGCAGGTTGGCCGGGTCGTGACGGGCCACGGCGAGGTTGTCGGGGATTTCCAGCGCGCGCCAGTCCTGCACCTCGAAGCCTTCCTCACGGATGTAGTTGACCACCAGTTCGGTCAACGGCTTCATGTAGGGCGCGACGATGGCGATGCGCTTGGCCTTCATCACGTGCAGGGCTTCCACCAGCGCACCGGCACTGGTGATGACCGGCGCCAGTGCGTCGTTGTCGGCAGTGGCTTTTTGCAACCGCTTCTCTGACTGGCGGTGGTACCCCAGCCCCATGGCCATGATCGCCACCAGGCAGGCATAGCCGAGCACGTCCACCTTGGCGTCTGACAGTTCCACTGCGCAGCGGTCGGACTCGCCGTCCATCGCCGCCAGTTCTTCCTTCTTCACCTGCTTCATGCGCATGCGGCTGGAGTGGAAGGTGAAGCGCTCCGGGCGGATCGCCTGGCGGGCCAGGAGCATCGCCGGGATCTCGGTTTCCATGGTGGTGTTCGAACTCGGCACGATCTGGCCGATACGGTAGGGCTTGGTCATGTCGCGTGCTCCTTCAGACAAGGGGGTGGCCCAGGAAATCACCGAAGGCGGCAAAGAAGCCTTCGAGGTCATCCCAGGGAATCATGTGGCCGGCGTTGTCGACGTGAGCGACCTGGATGTCCGGCTTGAGCTCACGGATCTCGGCGATGTCCTGGGGCTGGATCACCCCGCCTCGCCCCGCCACCATCAGCAATGCCGGTTGGCGCACGTGGGGCAAGTCCTGGTGGATGTCCACCTGGTGGAAATCGTTGAAGGCACGCACGATCGCAGGCTCGTGGCAGGTGTGCAGCCACTCGGCGCGCAGCGCCAGCTGCTCGTCGGTCCAGGTTGCACAGAAGGCGCGCATGTCGTCACCGCTCATGCCACTGCAGGCCTGCCGGATAGAGTCGACGTACCACGGCAGCTTGCTCGGGTATTCGCGCCGACCCGGCCCGGATACCGGCGGGTCGACCAGCACCAGGCGCTGCAGCCCGGGCGCCCCTTGCGCGGCGGCGCGGATGGCGAAACGCGCGCCCATCGAATGGCCGACCAGGTGGTAGCTGGCCAGGCCCAGCGCCGCTGCGAACGCCGGAATGTCCGCAGCGCAGGCATCGGTGCCATAGTCCAGTGCAGGCCCGCTCGCGGACAGGCCGCGGCCGCGTACATCCAGCACATAGGTGTCGAACTGCTGCCCAAGGCGCTCGGCGACGAAGCCCCAGGTGATCGCCGGGCTGGTGATGCCCGGCACCAGGATCAGCGCAGGGCCCTTGCCGCCGTAACGCAGGTAATGCTGACGGATGCCATTGGCGTTGACGTTGCCGCCGGCGACGAAGGTGCTCATGCTGCCTCCCCGCTCTTGAGCGCCTGGCCGTAGAGGTCGTAGCCATAGACCCATGCCGGGTCTTCCTGGGTGTAGAGGAAGGTGTTGGCGTTGGAGACCGCCTGCACCCGCGAAGCGCGTTCCTTGCGGTTAGCCTCGTACAAAGCGAAGGCGGTGCGGTGGTCGGACAGCCCGGTCTCTTCCAGGCAACGGGTGAGCATCGCCGCATCCTCGATGGCCATGCACGCACCTTGCGCCATGTGCGGCTTCATCGGGTGGCAGGCATCCCCCAGCAGCACCAGGCGGCCACGGCTCCACAGCGGCAACGGGTTGCGGTTGCGCAACGGCCACTTGGTGATCGATTCGGTGGCGTCGATCAGCTTTTGCACCGTGGGGTGGTAGCCCTGGAACGCAGCACGCATTTCTTCCTGGCTGCTGTCCACGAACGGGCCCTGGAAGTCCCACGCTTCGTGCGGGACGCCGGTGACGAAGTAGTACTCGTCGCGCTTGCCGGTGGTGTAATAGACCATCATGTGGCGGTCTTCGGTCCACCATTTCACGCAGTCCTCGAACACGTCGGCATGTTGCGCCAGATGCTCGCCGCGGATCAGTGCACGGTGAGCCACCCAGCCGCTGTAGATCGGCGCTTCGACACCCAGCAGCGCTTCACGGATGCGCGAATGGATGCCGTCGGCACCGATGACGATGTCGGCCACGGTGTGGGTGCCGTCGGCGAAGTCCAGGCGTACCTGATCGCCGTCGTCCAGGATCTTCTCCAGGCGCTTGCCGAAGTGCACGGTGCCCGGCTTGATCGCATCGATCTGCAGGGCGTGCAGGTCGCCACGGTGAATGGTGATGTACGAGGCACCGTATTCACGGCGGGCGTAATCACCCAGCGGGATGCGCGCCAGGTAGTCACCGGTGTTGCCGTCGCGGCTGAACCAGAAATCCGGGTGCGACCCCATCAGCTCCAGCTTCTGCTCCAACCCCATGCGGCGGAATATCTTCATCACGTTAGGGCCGATGTGAATACCCGCGCCAAGGCGGGTGAACTCCGGTGCCTGCTCGTACACGTCGACTTCAAAGCCGGCCTGCTGCAACAAAGTGGCGGCGGCTGCCCCGCCCAATCCTGCACCGACGATTGCGATTTTCTGCCTGCCCCGCATAGGTATGTCCCCTCTTGTTCTGTGATGTAGTCAGCCGAACCGCCTGACGAATTAGAGTGTATACGCTGTATTTTTTTATTGGGAAGGGGAATATTCAAAAAAATTCAAACGGGTGATCGAAATCGGCGAGTCGGCTAGATGTAACCGTATCATCTAGGCTATGTGTGGATTTGTAACGTTTCAACGCACCACTTGCGCTTACAGGCCGGATACGCTTTCATCAACGGATATAGGGCGTACACACTATTAATTTGCACCGAGATAAAGCGCCCCGCACCACTGCGGTGCGGCATTTCGGTTTCATCGAGGCCTGCCAGGAGAAAGCTGATGCCGGTTAGCAACGCAGAACTGACCCAAATGTTCGAACACGTACTCAAACTGTCCCGGGTGGACGAAACTCAGAGCGTCGCCGTGCTCAAGAGCCACTACTCCGACCCGCGTACGGTCAGTGCCGCGATGGAAGCGGCGCAGCGGCTCAAGGCGAAGGTCTACGCCGTGGAATTGCCCGCGTTCAACCACCCCACGGCCATGGGCAACGACATGACCGCCTACTGCGGCGACACCGCCCTGACCGGCAACCTGGCAGCCCAGCGGGCGCTGGAAGCCGCCGACCTGGTCGTCGACACCATGATGCTGCTGCACTCACCCGAGCAGGAGCAGATCCTGAAGACCGGAACGCGCATACTGCTGGCGGTCGAACCCCCGGAAGTCCTGGCGCGCATGCTGCCCAGCGAAGACGACAAGCGCCGCGTGCTGGCCGCCGAAACCCAGCTCAAGCAAGCCCGCACGATGCAGGTGCGTTCCAGGGCCGGCAGTGATTTCCACGCCCCACTGGGCCAATACCCGGCCGTTACCGAATACGGCTATGCCGACGAGCCCGGCCGCTGGGACCACTGGCCAAGCGGCTTTTTGTTCACCTGGCCGAACGAGGACAGCGCCGAAGGCACGCTGGTACTGGATGTGGGCGACATCATCCTGCCGTTCAAGAACTACTGCCGCGAGCGCATCACCCTGGAGATCGAGAAAGGCTTCATTACCGGCATCCATGGCGGCTTCGAGGCTGAGTACCTGCGCGACTACATGAAGTACTTCAACGACCCCGAGGTCTACGGCATCTCCCATATCGGCTGGGGGCTGCAGCCGCGTGCCCAGTGGACCGCCATGGGGCTGCACGACCGCAACGACGGCATGTGCATGGATGCCCGCGCGTTCTATGGCAACTTCCTGTTCTCCACCGGCCCCAACACCGAAGTCGGGGGCAAGCGCAAAACCCCCTGCCATCTGGATATTCCGCTGCGCAACTGCGATATCTACCTGGATGACCAGGCCGTGGTGCTAGCCGGTGATGTGGTCGCGCCTGAGGAGTCCAAGGCGCGATAGTGGTTATACTGGCCCGGCGCCCCGTTCCGGGGGGCCGGCCAGCCAACCCACACAGCCCAAGCCAACCCATGTCGAATAAAAACACCCCCGCTCCCGCTGCACCCGACACTGCCCCCTACGACGTGACCGAACAGGTCGGCCACCTTTTACGCAAGGCCTACCAACGGCACACCGCGATTTTCCAGCAACAGGCGTGCGACCCGCAGTTGACCTCGATCCAGTTCGTCACCCTGTGCGCCCTGCGCGACCACGGCCCCAGCTCCCAAGCCGAACTGATCAAGGCCACCGCCGTCGATCAGGCGACCATCCGCGGCATTGTCGAACGCCTCAAGGCACGCGGGCTGATCGAGCTGTCACCAGACCCGGATGACCGGCGCAAGGTCATTGTCGGGCTCACCGACAGTGGCGCAGCCTTGCTCGATGCGATGATCCCCTGCGCCCGGCAAATCAGTGAACTGAGCATGGGCTGCCTGAACGCCGCAGAGCGGGTGGCGATCCTGTTTCTGCTGCGCAAGATGATCGACGGGGACGATCAGGCGGGCTGAGCGCGCCCAATACCCCGAGCAACCCCTACGGAATCGTCCCTGGCCTGCTTCTTGCCTGAACATTTCATGTAGTGAGTACTTACCTAAACAAGCGCACCACTTGAGTGGTTTGGTAGCGCAGGTACTCGCTTTTGAACGGCATGCAAACTTCCAGAGATGAGCCAACCATGCAAATCACCCTCCCCCTGCGGGTCAACGGCCAGGATGTCGAAGTCAGCGCCATGGCCGACACGCCCTTGCTCCTGGTCCTGCGCAACGACCTGCGCCTGAACGGCCCCAAGTACGGCTGCGGCCTGGGCGAGTGCGGGGCGTGCACGGTGATCATCGACGGCGTGGCCGCACGCGCCTGCGTGATCCCGCTGTCCGGCGCCGCCAACCGCGACATCACTACCCTCGAAGGCCTGGGTAGCAAGGCCGCGCCACACCCGGTGCAACAGGCGTTCATCGATGAGCAGGCCGCCCAGTGCGGCTACTGCATGAACGGCATGATCATGACCGCCAAGGCCCTGCTCGACCGCATCCCCGACGCCAGTGACGAACAGATCCGCAACGAACTGTCAGGCAACCTGTGCCGTTGTGGCACCCATGTCGAAATCCTGCGCGCGGTGCGCCGCGCTGCCGGCCGCCAGGCCTGAGACCCGGAGCAGAACATGAACCACTCCCAACACGTTCCCACCCGCGACCAGTTGCTGGGCAAAACCGGCGTACTGTTGATCGTCGACCAGATCACGCCGCCCTCGGGCCCTGTGGCCAAGGGTGTGACACCCACGGTCAAGGCGCGTGAACTGGCGCTGTTTCTTGCCGTAAGCGATGACGGCATGGTCTACGCCTTCAATGGCCACGTTGACCTGGGCACCGGCATCCGCACTTCGCTGGCTCAGATCGTTGCCGAAGAACTCGACCTGCGCATGGACCAGGTGCACATGGTGCTGGGTGATACCGAGCGGGCGCCGAACCAGGGCGCTACCATCGCCAGCGCGACCCTGCAGATTTCCGCCGTGCCGCTGCGCAAGGCCGCAGCGACAGCGCGGCGCTTCCTGCTGGAACAGGCGGGCCTGCGCCTGGGCTGCCCGGTGCAGGCGTTGCACATGGATGCCGGCATGCTGATTACCGAGGACGGCCGTACCCTGAGCTTTGCCGACCTGGTCGGCGGGCAGCGCCATCAACTGCACATTGCCGACGATGCGCCGCTCAAGGCCATCGAGGATTACCGCCTGGTGGGTCGCAGCGCGGCACGGGTGGACATCCCTGGCAAGGCGACCGGCGAGCTGACCTACGTCCACGACATGCGCCTGCCCGACATGCTGCATGGCCGGGTGATCCGCCCGCCCTATGCAGGCCATGACAGCGGCGAATTCGTCGGCAACAGCCTGCTGGCAGTGGACGAATCCTCTATTGCCCATGTGCCGGGGGTAATCGCGGTAGTGGTCATCCGTGACTTCGTCGGTGTGGTTGCCGAGCGCGAGGAGCAGGCGATCCGCGCTGCCCACGATTTGAAGCTCAGCTGGAAGCCGCTCACCGGCAAATTGCCCGACCTCAGCGATGTCGCCCAGGCAATCCGCGACAACCCCCGTGTGCAACGCACCGTGCTGGACCAGGGCGATGTCGACGCCGGCATCGCCAACGCCAGCCAGCGCCTGAGCCGCAGCTATCTCTGGCCCTACCAGTTGCATGGCTCGATTGGCCCCTCCTGCGCGCTCGCCGACTACACCGACGGGCAGATCCGCGTCTGGTCGGGCACCCAGAACCCGCACCTGCTGCGTGCAGACCTGGCCTGGCTGCTGGACTGTGCCGAACAACGCATCGAGATCATCCGCATGGAAGCGGCCGGCTGCTATGGCCGAAACTGCGCGGACGACGTCTGCGCCGATGCAGTGCTGCTGTCGCGTGCAGTCGGCCGCCCGGTGCGGGTGCAGCTGACCCGCGAGCAGGAGCATGCCTGGGAACCCAAGGGTACCGCGCAACTGATGGAAATCGATGGCGGCCTGAATGCCGACGGCACGGTCGCCGCCTACGATTTCCAGACCAGCTACCCCTCCAACGGTGCACCTACACTCGCCCTGCTGCTCACAGGCGCCGTGGAGCCGGTACCGGCACTGTTCGAAATGGGCGACCGCACCTCCATCCCACCCTATGACTACGAACACATGCGCGTCACCATCAATGACATGACGCCCTTGGTGCGCGCCTCGTGGATGCGTGGTGTGTCGGCCATGCCCAACAGCTTCGCCCATGAGTCCTACATCGACGAACTGGCCTTTGCAGCAGGCGTCGACCCGGTCGAGTACCGCCTCAAGCACCTCAGCGATCCGCGCGCCATCGACCTGGTCAAAGCCACGGCCGAGCGCGCCGGCTGGCAGCCGCGCACCGAGCCCATGCAGACACCCGCCAAAGGTGATGTGTTGCGCGGACGCGGTTTCGCCTATGCACGCTACATCCACAGCAAGTTCCCGGGCTTCGGGGCTGCGTGGGCGGCCTGGGTCGCCGATGTTGCAGTGGACCGGCGCACCGGCGAGGTCGCCGTGACACGTGTGGTCATCGGCCATGACGCCGGCATGATGGTCAACCCCGACGGGGTGCGGCACCAGATACACGGCAATGTTATTCAGTCCACCAGCCGTGTGCTCAAGGAGCAGGTGAGCTTCGAAGAATCGACGGTGGCGAGCAAGGAATGGGGCGGATACCCGATCCTGACCTTCCCCGAAGTACCGGCCATCGATGTAATGATGCTGCCGCGCCAACACGAGCCGCCGATGGGCAGCGGTGAATCAGCCTCGGTACCCAGTGCTGCAGCCATCGCCAACGCCGTGTTCGATGCCACCGGCATTCGTTTCCGCGAACTGCCGATCACGGCTGAGCGGGTGCGCGAGGCACTGAGCGGCGATGGCCAGGGCTCCAGCGGGCCGGCGCCGGCACAGCCCGCGCCGAAGCGCTCGAAATGGTGGTTCGGCTCAATCGCCGGAGTGTTCGGTGCCGCGTTGGGCATGGCCGCTACCGCCCTGCCCTGGCGCGCTGAAATCGCCCCGGTGACACCACCCGCTGCCGGCAGCTGGTCGGCCTCGATGCTCGAGCGCGGGCGCCAAGTGGCCGCTGCCGGCGACTGTGCTGTCTGCCATACGGTACAAGGCGGCAAGGTCAATGTCGGCGGCCTGGCGATGGAGACTCCGTTCGGTACGCTCTACAGCACCAATATCACTCCCGATCCGGATACCGGTATCGGCCGGTGGTCGTTCGCCGCCTTCGAGCGGGCCATGCGCGAGGGCATCAGCCGCGACGGCCGGCACCTGTACCCGGCCTTCCCCTACACCTCATTTCGCAACATCACTGACGCCGACATGCAGGCCCTGTACGCCTACCTGATGTCGCAAACGCCTGTATACCAGGCGCCCTCGGCCAATCAGATGCGCTTCCCGTTCAACCAGCGCCCCCTGATGGCCGGCTGGAACGCGCTGTTTCTCAAGCGCGGCGAATACCAGCCCGACCCGCAGCGCAGCGAGCAATGGAACCGCGGCGCCTACCTGGTCGACGGGCTCGGCCACTGCGCGGCGTGCCACTCGCCACGCAACCTGATGGGCGCGGAGAAAAGCGGCAACAGCTACCTTGCCGGCGGCATGGTCGATGGCTGGGAAGCGCCTGCACTCAATGCCCTGGGCAAGTCATCGACACCCTGGAGCGAGAATGAACTGTTCACCTACCTGAGCACCGGTTTTTCCGACAAGCATGGCGTGGCTGCCGGCCCCATGGGGCCGGTGGTCAGCGAACTGGCGACTTTGCCGCAAAGCGATGTACGCGCCATTGCCCATTACCTGGCCTCACTGGACGGCACGCCGCAAGCGGTCGCAGCCAAGGCGCCAGCGCAAGTCGACACCCAGGTGTCCCTGAGCAATGGCGAGCGGGTGTTCAAGGGCGCGTGCATGGCCTGCCACAGCGACGGGCTGGGGCCGAAGCTGTTCGGGGTCAGCCCGTCCATGGCTGTGAACAGCAATGTTCACAGCGCCCTGCCGGACAACCTGCTGCGCGTGATACTGCACGGCATACCGGCGCCGGCGACACGTGAGCTGGGCTACATGCCAGGGTTCAAGGACAGTTTGTCGAACCGCCAGGTGGCGGACCTTGCCGCTTACCTGCGCCAGCGTTTTGCGGCCCAAAAGCCGGCCTGGGAGGGGCTGGTGGCCAAGAGCGCCCAGGTGCGCGCCAACCCCGGCAGCCATTGACCCGTGCGCTTGCCCGTCAGCAGCGCAGCCCGCGCAAGGCCAGGTCGCTGATGAACGCCAGCCAGTCGGACTTGGCCTGTTTATCGGCCAGGTCCACGGCAAGAAACGAACTGAGCGTGTAGCGGTTGGAGTTATAGAAATAGCAGAGCGAGGCAATCATCAGGTAGGTGTGCCTGATGTCGATATCCGTGCGGAACACGCCCTTGGCCTGGCCCGCCTCGACGATCGGCCGCAGTACGCCGACCGCCTCGCCGGACAGCGCCTTCAGGTTTTGCGACTGCCTGACGTGCTTGCCCTGATGGAGGTTCTCTGTGGCCAGAAGGGTGACGAATTCGGGATGGCGCACGTAGTAGTCCCAGATGAACGCCACCAGCTCGCGCAGTGCCGCCTCGGGGTCGGAAAGGTCCAGTCGCAGCTTGGCTTCAGCTTGGTTGAAGCTTGCGTAGATGTGCTCCAGCACGCTGATGAACAGCTTTTCCTTGTTGCCGAAGTAGTAGTAGATCATCCGGTCATTGGAGTTTGCCAGCGAGGAGATCTGCTCGATGCGCCCGCCAGTGAAGCCTTCCTTGCTGAAGACCTTCACCGCCGCCTGAAGAATGTTGTGCCTGGTGCGGTCTGCCTGCTGGGCGCGAACACCGGTTTTGCGAGTTTGCATGTGGAACCACTGTGGGGCTGGCCAGATGCCTAACACTGCCACAGACGTTGGGCCTTTGCGCGGCTTTTTCAGGTGCAGCGCCAACCATCGACAGCACTGCGCCCGGACGCATCATCACGATGCTGGCTGCTCGCCTACGTGCCGCGTGCGCCCGCCGCCGTTTGGCGCACGGTGCAGGCGCCCTCGTGAAAACAGGCTAAGCTCGGGTTTCCGAGGCCACACCAGTGCCCGGCAAAGCATCGCAGGTCCATCGTCGCTCGGGCGATCCACACCGACGGGCCGTTAACGGCTCAAAGAGGGTGCAGCAATGGCGACAATCGAGACAACAGCGCTCGCTCAGGGGCTGCAGCAGGTGGAAAACAGCTGGCAGGCTTATCTTGCCTCGCAAAAGCACGCACAGGGGCTGACCGGCGAGCAGCTCAGCACAGCGCTCAAGGCCTGTAGCCGCGATTACATCAGGTTCCAGAACCAGAGCCAGCAGTTCTACGCTGAAGTACGCAAGCGCGTGGGGGATGCTGAAAAGCTGGAACTTGACCGGGTGCTTTACCCTCACCACTTCACCGACAAGCACTGAGACACCTGCAGACCAGTGGCTTGCTCGAGCAGGCAGGCGCTGATGCACCGGTGTGAACCCATCGGGTATACAGAGGCCCAGGGCGCCTGACCCTGGGCCGGGGCCATCACGGCTTGATTTTTTGCCAAGGCTGATAGCTGTACCGTTCAGCCTCAGAAGCCCTGGACGGGTCCGGCCGACCCGAACCTCTTTCGCCTTCCGTGCGCGCCTTCTCATCCCTATGGTCATCAGAAGCCTGTGCTTTGGAGCGCTCGTCCTGCTCACTGTCCTCGTCGTCTTCCCCGGTTGGCCAGTCTGCGTCCTCATGGGGTTTGGCACCTGGGGCATCGATATCCGTGAAGCGCTTGCCAGTGGTCATACGCACCTCTCAACGCCCAGAAGTCCTGGGCTGTTTCGAGTGTGCGCCTTCCCGTCCGGCAACAGGGTTATATCGGACCGACTGCGTGGCCATGCCCTGCCTGCCGGGTATTGCCCTGCTCAACTATGAACTGTGTTCACACCCGGTGTGACGCCTGGCCGGCTAATCCCACACACGTTTGCCGCTTAAGGTGACCCTGCACGGCCGTTGCGCAGACGGCCCATGACAACAACAAGCGAGCAACCGAGGTGCAAGCCGATGCGTGGCGATCAAGGCAATACAAACAACAAGCTGGGGACGGGCTTGAAAGGCAGGCAGGTCACGATGATCTCGATCGGCGGGGTAATTGGCGCCGGCCTGTTCGTGGGCTCCAGCAACGCCATCGTCACCGCCGGGCCGGCGGTACTGGTGGCGTACCTGATTGCCGCAGCGATCGTGGTGCTGGTCATGCAGATGCTCGGCGAGATGGCCACGGCGCGGCCAGACACCGGCTCGTTTTCCTCCTACGCCGACCAGGCCATCGGGCGCTGGGCCGGGTTTTCGATTGGCTGGCTGTACTGGTGGTTCTACGTGCTGGTGATCGCCATCGAGGCCATCGTTGCCGGCAACATCCTGGGTGACTGGCTGGGCTTGCCGCACTGGCTCACCGCCTTTGCCATGACCTTGGTACTGGTCTTGTGCAACAGCCTCAGTGTCGGTTCGTTCGGTACGCTGGAGTACTGGCTGTCGTTGTTCAAGGTAGTGTCGATCGTCAGCTTCATCGGGCTCGGCGTGCTGGCGATCCTGGGCCTGATGCCCGGCTCGGCCACCAGCGGCATCAGCAACCTGTACGCCAACGGCGGCTTCGCCCCCAACGGCAACGTGGCCATCGTCGCTGCGCTGCTGACCGCGATGTTCAGCTTCCAGGGCAGCGAGGTGGTGACCATCGCCGCCGCCGAATCACCCGACCCCAAAGCCAACATCAAAAAGGCCATCCGGGCCGTGGTGTGGCGCCTGGGCCTGTTCTACCTCGGCTCGATGTTCGTGGTGGTGTGCCTGATCCCGTGGAACGCCCCGGGCCTGGCCCAGGGCTCGTACCAGGCGGTGCTGAACGCGATGAACATCCCTTGGGCGCCGGGCATCATGAGCATCGTGGTGCTGGTGGCCGTCACCAGCTGCCTGAACTCGGCCATCTACACGGCGTCGCGAATGGTCTATTCACTGGCGCGCCGCGGCGATGCGCCCGACGCTGTTTCCCGCACCACCGCCCAGGGCGTGCCGCTACTGGCTGTGGCCCTGACCTCGGCGGCCGCACTGGCGGCGCTGGCCGCCAACTATCTGCTGCCGGCCCAGGTCTTCCAGTTCCTGCTGGCCACCAGCGGTGCACTGGCCCTGCTGATGTACCTGGTGATCGCCATCACCCAACTGTGCATGCGCCGCAAGCTGGTTGCCCTGGGCAGGCCACTGGCGGTGCGCATGTGGCTGTTCCCTTGGCTGACCCTGTTCACCATCGCCTTGATCGTCAGCGTGTTCGCCATCATGGCGGCGTTCCCCGGCCAGCGGGCCGAGTTGCTCAGCACCCTGGGGCTGACGGCCGTGCTGGTGGCCATCGGCGTCTACCTGCAAAAGCGCCAGCCGGCGCTGTCGGCCCAGCGCAGCGCCTTGCAGTTCGAGGCCTGCCAGCCGTGACCCCGCGTCACAGCAGCTGTGCCGAGCAAGCCCTTTTTCGCCCTGCAGCGCATCCCTAAGCTGCCTGCAACCCCGGCCCTGAACGGGCCGGGGATTCAAGAAACTCAACTGTGGAAGCCCTCATGAGCATTGCCCCCAAACCCGACGAACTGGCCATCCCCTATCAACTGCCGCAAGTACCGTTCATGTCCCCCGACATGGTCCACCCCGGTGTACTCGGCAAGTGGCTCGAAGACGACCAACTGTGGGTCCCGGTGACCGCTTCGGTATCGTTCAAGCCCTTGCTGCTGAGCGTCTCTGGCGGCTATTACATCAACCTGCTGCGGGTGCGCCAGAGCGGTGTGCTGTCGCGTCACCGCCACACCGGCGGCGTGCACGCACTGGTGCTCAAGGGCCGCTGGTACTACCTGGAGCACGACTGGGTCGCCGAGGAAGGCTCGTTCGCCTTCGAGCCACCAGGCGAAACGCACACCCTGTTCGTGCCGCAGGACGTCGAAGAGATGATCACCTGGTTCCACGTGCAAGGCGGTTACACCTATGTCGACCCACAAGGGGTCGCCGTGGGGTACGAGGACGTGTTCACCAAGCTTGAGGCCGCCCGCGCCCACTACAAGGCGCTCGGCCTGCCGGACGATTACATCGAGCAGTTCATTCGCTGAACGGCCACCACGCCACCCGACCCGCGTATCCCGATGCACGCGGGTTGCCACCCCGACGCGGCGCTGCCAGCATTCTGCTGATCACCGGAGGCAGAACATGGACAACTACTCACAACTGCTGGCCTTCCTCGGCGCTGCCGAACACGGCAACTTTTCTGCTGCGGCGCGTGCTTGCGGCATGACCCCGTCGGCCATCAGCAAGCTGATCTCGCGCCTGGAGGACCGCCTGCAGGTGCGCCTGTTCCAGCGCGGCACCCGCAGCCTGACGCTGACCGAGGAAGGTGCCGCCTACCTGGTCAGCGCCCGTGCAGTCAGCAATGCCATGGCAGAAGCCGACTCGCTGGCCGAAGCCTTTCCCACCCGCGTCAGTGGCACGTTGCGGGTCCACACCATGACCACCTTCGCCAAGCACCAGATCATCCCCTGGCTGCCGGAGTTCCTTGCCGCCTACCCGGGGCTGACCGTGGATATCCAGGTTGGCGCGCAGTTCAGCGACCAGTTCGACCAAGGGCTGGACGTGGCGATCCACAGTGGCGTGCTGCCCGACTCCTCGCGCATCGCCCGCAAGATCGGCCAGAGCCGTTGGATCCTCTGTGCATCGCCCGCCTACCTGGCCGCGCACGGCACACCTGCACACCCTGGGCAGCTGTTGCAGCACACTTGTTTTTCCTTTGGTTTCAGCAGCGTGTGGAACACCTGGGGGTTCGTGGTCGATGGCCAGGCCATCACCGTACCGGTGGTTCCCAAGGCCACGTTCGCCCAGGGCGACCTGCTGCGCGACCTGGCGCTGGGCGGCGCCGGCATCGTGCGCCTGGCGGAGTTTCATATTGGCCAGGACATCCAGGAGGGCCGCCTGGTCCCTCTGCTGCAGGCATACGCCCAGGACAGCGTCGAACCGCTCTACATGATCTACACCAATCGCAAACACCTCAGCCCGCGAATCCGCGTGTTCCGCGACTTTCTCGAACAGAAGCTCGCCAGCAGCCCGTGGAACACCCGCTGAGGGGACGAAATCCTGCCAGCAGAACCTGACCCGCCGTCAGCCCTGCTGCGCACCATTACACAGAGGTACTCATGCGCAATCTCGTAGGCGATGTTTCCAGCGCCGCCCGTATCCTGCCGGCACTCGACGGTCAGGCCCTGTTCATCCGCAACGGCAAAGGCCCGTACCTGTGGGATGACCAGGGCCAGCGCTACATCGATACCGCACTGGGCTTCGGCGCCGTACTGCTCGGCCATGCCGATGACAGCGTCAATGCGCAGGTGGCCCAGGCCCTGGGCGACTCCGCATCGCCCTCTTGGGCCCACGTGCGCGAACATGCTGCAGCCAGTGCGCTGGCAGCGCACACCGGCACACTCAGCCGCGTGATCTTCACCAACTCCGGCAGCGAGGCCGTGCACCTGGCCTGCCGCGCTGCCCGCGCTTACACCGGGCGCGGGCGAATCGCCAAGATGGCAGCCGGTTTCGACGGCTGGTTCGACGATGTCAGTTTCGGCAACGTCGGCTCGCCCGAAGCCGCGTTCGCAAATGGCGAGCGCCCCTCGACAGGCCGTACCACACTGCTGCGTTTCAACGACTTCGACGATGTGGAGCGGTTGTTCGCGCAGGACCAGGACATCGCTGCCGTGCTGCTGGAGCCGATGCTCGCCAACGCCGGCTGCATCATGCCAGCGCCAGGTTACCTGCAGCATGTGCAGGCCGTGGCTCATCGCCATGGTGCACTGGTGATCAGCGACGAAGTGCTGATGGGCTTTCGCCTGCATGCCGGCCTGGCCAGCCTGCAGGCAGGCCTTGACCCGGACATCGCCAGCGTCGGCAAAGCCATCGGCAACGGCGTGCCGGTATCGGCCATCGTCGGCAAACCGCACATTCTGGCGGGCTTCGAAGAGGGCAAGGTGCTGCGCGGCGGAACCTTCAGCGGCAACCCGATGGCCTGCGCAGCGGTGCTCGCCACGCTGGCAAAACTGGACAGCGCCGCTTACCCACAGCTGATCGAGCGTGGCGAGAAGCTGCGCCACGCCGTGCAGGCGATCTTCACGGCCCAGGGCATCACCATCAGCACCAGTGGCTACGGCAACGTGTTCGCCATCTGGCCATGCGAACGCGCGCCATCCGACTATGAAGAAGCCGCCGCCTTCGCCGACGCCGCGTTCAGCCAGGCGCTGCACCTGGCGCTACGTGCCGAGGGCGTGCTGGTGATGCCCTCGCCGTATGGCCGTATCTACCTGTCGTTCGAGCACAGCGATGAAGTCGTCGATCAGATAGCGCACGCGTTCGAAGCAGCAGCAGCGCGCCTGGCTCCACGTTTTGCAGGGGGTGGCGTCAACACCCGATGACGTGAGGGTGCAGTACACAAGCAATCAGAAAGGCGCCTGCATGGGCGCCTTATCAATCGCACTGATGATCACTATCGAAAGACCCGCCTGTCGGCCTGGCAGACAGGCCCCGTATACTCCTCCCCGAATTCTCCCCGCTCCACGCGCCTGCTCAAGGCGACACTCCCCTTCTGGAACCCCGCACCATGTCAAATACCAGCCCGGCCCCAAGTGGCCTCCCCGAACACAGTCAGCAAAGCGTCAAACAGCAGTGGCTGGCGATACTCTCGGTCGCCGTGGGTGCCTTCGCTTTGGTGACCAGCGAGTTTCTGCCGGTAGGCGTCTTGAACGATGTCGCCAGTGACCTGGGCATCAGTGCAGGCCACGCCGGCCTGATGGTCACCCTGCCCGGCATCATGGCCGCCCTCGCCGCGCCCTTGCTGTCGGTGGGCATCGGTGCACTGGACCGGCGCTATCTGCTGATCGGCCTGACGCTGATCATGATCATTGCCAATGCGGTGGTGGCCTATGCCAGCGACTTCAACCTGCTGCTGTTCGGCCGCGTTTTGCTGGGCATCAGCATCGGCGGTTTCTGGGCTACCGCCATTGCCCTGAGCGGCCGCCTGGCACCCAAGGGGGTGGGCGTTGCCCAGGCCACCTCGATCATCATGGTCGGTGTGACCCTGGCCACTGTGCTGGGCGTGCCGGTAGGCACCTGGCTCAGTGGCCTGCTGGGCTGGCGCATGACCTTTCTAGTCACCGCCCTGGTAGGCGTACCGGTGCTGCTGGCGCAGATCCTGCTGCTGCCGCGGCTCAACCCGGACAAGGCCATCCGCATCAGTGACCTGCCGGCGCTGTTCATCAACCCACAAGCCCGGGTGGGCCTGATTGCGGTATTGCTGATCGGCCTGGCGCATTTTGCCGCCTACACCTACGTCGCGCCCTTCTTCAAACAGAATTCCGGTTTCGATGGGCCGACCATCGGTTCGCTGTTGCTGCTGTATGGCGTGGCCGGGGTGATGGGGAACATTTTTGCCGGTTTCGCCGCCAACCAAAGCGTGCGTCACACCCTGTTGCTGGTCGCGTTGATGATCGGCATCAGCACCGCCCTGTTCCCCCACTTCGCCACTGGCATGACTGGCGCGGCGATGCTGATCGCGCTCTGGGGCTTCGCCTTCGGCGCCTTCCCGGCCTGTGCCAGCATCTGGATGTTTGTCGTTGCACCCAAGGATGTCGAACGCGGCATGCCACTGTTCGTCGCCATGTTCCAGGTGATCATCGCGCTGGGCTCGTTCTTCGGCGGGCAGATCGTCGACCAGTTGGGCAGCTCGGTGCTGCTGAGTCTGGCCACGGCGCTGGTGGGCTGCGGGTTCGTCACGGTGCTGGTGCTGGGGCGCAGCGTCAGCAATAGCGCTGTGGCCGAGGCTTGCTGACAGGCAGAGTGCAATCACCACGAATTCAACGACATACACCTGGCATCCCGCGTTACCATTGACCCCTACCCGAAGCATGGAGCTACGCGATGACCCTGCATATCCACACCCCTCTGATCGAATCCCGCCCGCTGTCACTGGCCGCTGGCCGCTCGATCTGGCTGAAGCTCGACGCGCTTCAGCCCTGTGGCTCGTTCAAGCTGCGCGGGGTGGGCCATGCCTGCGAAGTGCACCATGCCCGGGGCGCCCGCCACTTCGTGTCCTCGTCCGGTGGCAATGCCGGCCTGGCGGTAGCCTACGCCGGGCGCCAACTGAGTGTGCCGGTCACGGTGGTAGTGCCTGAGACCACCACCGAACGCGCCAAGGATCTGTTGCACCAGGAGGGTGCCAAGGTGGTGGTGCATGGCAGCTCGTGGCAGGAGGCCAACGCGTTGGCGCAAACCCTGGTCGGGCCGGACGATGCCTTCATTCACCCCTTCGATGACCCGCTGCTGTGGGCCGGGCATGCCAGCCTGGTGGATGAAGTTGCGGCAACCGGGTACAAGCCCGATGCGGTGGTGTTGTCGGTGGGCGGCGGCGGCCTGCTCAGTGGCGTGGTCGAAGGGCTCAGGCGCAACGGCTGGAACGATGTCCCTGTGCTGGCGGTGGAAACCGACGGGGCGGCCTCGCTGCACGCGGCGGTACAGGCAGGTCACCCGGTAGAGCTGGAGCGCCTCAAATCGGTGGCGACCTCGCTGGGCGCCAAGCGTGTTGCCGACCAGGCCCTGGCGTGCGTGCAGGAGCACCCGGTGCACAGCGTTCTGGTCAGTGATCGCGCGGCGCTTGAAGCATGCGAACGGTTTCTGGCGGACCACCGGGTGCTGGTGGAGCCTGCCTGCGGGGCGGCATTGGCGTTGGCTTATGAGGCCGCGAAGCTGGACGGTTACCAGAATGTGCTAGTGGTCGTTTGTGGGGGGGCTACGGCCACGCTGAAACAGATTCAGGACTGGTTGAAGCAGGTCGCCTGAGGTTGCCTTCACGGCCCTGATCGCCGGCAGGCTAGCGATCAGGGCAGAGCATCACCCAAGCAATTGAATGATGCGCGGCGCCAGGTGCTCGCCCTCGATGTCAATGACCGCCACCGTGACCGGCAACTTGAACCGCCGCGGCCCGGCACTCCCGGGGTTCAGGTACAAGCGCCCTTGCCGCCAGTCGATCAATGGCTTGTGCGAATGCCCAGTGATCACCACGCGCACCGCCTCATCCAGTTCGGCCGGTACATCGGCAATGTCGTGCACCAGCAGTGTCTGCCACCCCTGCATGTCGAAGTATCGCTGATCGGCCAATCGAGCTGCCCAGGGCAGCGTCAGGTCGTTGTTGCCGCGCACCACCTGCACGGGCGCCAACGCCTGGAGTGCCTCAATGATTTCAGGCTTGCCGATATCACCGGCATGCACGATCAGTTCGCAACCGGCCAGCGCATCAAGCGCCTCGGGCCGCAGCAAGCCGTGGGTGTCGGAGATGACGCCAGTTTTCATTCATGGCTCCTGTGCGGGTCTGCTGCGTTGCAGCTACTCATCGGATTCTCCTTCAAATGCGCAGCCGGTGATTAGGATGGTCATACTGGCCTGTTCCAATGAGCTCGCCGCAATCGGAAAAATTCCGGCCTGTCGGCAACGACCTCGACGAAATGCATATCTCGCCCTTTCGGTATGCAGCAAGTGAAGGCACAATGCGTGTCCTTTTTTTGGCCGGCCTGGCCGGGGGCCTTTAAATGATCAAGACGCCGTATTACCTCATCGATAAAACCAAGCTGCTGAGCAACATGGAGAAGATCGCCTACGTGCGCGAACACTCCGGTGCCAAGGCGCTGCTCGCCCTCAAGTGCTTCGCCACCTGGTCGGTCTTCGACCTGATGCAGCAGTACATGGACGGCACCACCTCCTCGTCGCTGTACGAGCTCAAGCTCGGCCGCCAGAAGTTCGCCGGCGAGACCCACGCCTACAGCGTGGCCTGGGCCGACGACGAGGTCGAGGAAATGCTCGAGAACTGCGACAAGATCATCTTCAACTCGATCGGCCAGCTGCAGCGCTTCGCCGAGAAGTCCGAAGGCAAGGTCCGCGGCCTGCGCGTCAACCCGCAGGTGAGCAGCTCCGACTACCTGCTGGCCGACCCGGCCCGCCCGTTCAGCCGCCTCGGTGAGTGGGACCCGGAGAAGATCGAGAAGGTCATCTCGCAGATTTCCGGCTTCATGTTCCACAACAACTGCGAGAACGGTGACTTCGGCCTGTTCGACAAGATGCTGACGCACATCGAAGAGCGCTTCGGCCACCTGCTGCACAAGGTCGAGTGGGTCAGCCTGGGTGGCGGCATTCACTTCACCGGTGAAGACTATGCCGTCGATGCGTTCTGCGCGCGCCTGAAAGCCTTCGCGCAGACGTACGGCGTGCAGGTCTACCTGGAGCCGGGCGAAGCGGCCATCACCAACAGCGCCTCGCTGGAAGTGACCGTGCTCGACACCCTGTACAACGGCAAACACCTGGCCGTGGTCGACAGCTCGATCGAAGCACACCTGCTCGACCTGCTGATCTACCGGCTGAACGCCAAGATGCCCCCCAACGATGGCGAGCACACCTACATGGTCTGCGGCAAATCGTGCCTGGCCGGCGACATCTTCGGCGAGTACCAATTCGATCGTCCGCTGGCCATCGGCGATCGCCTGTCGTTCATCGACACGGCGGGTTACACCATGGTCAAGAAAAACTGGTTCAACGGTTTGAAGATGCCATCCATCGCGGTCAAGCAGCTCGACGGCAGCGTCGAAGTGGTGCGCGAGTTCGGTTTCGAAGACTACGTTTCCAGCCTGTCGTAAGACCGGCTATCAAGTAAGGAGCAAGGGATAAATTGAAGAAGAACGTTCTTATCATTGGTGCAGGAGGTGTCGCCAAGGTGGTGGCCCACAAGTGCGCGCAGCATAACGACGAACTCGGTCGTATTGCCATTGCGTCGCGGAACATCTCCAAATGCCAGGCCATCATCGACAGCGTCAAGGCCAAGGGTAGCCTCAAGGTACCCGCCGACATCCAGGCCTTCTCGCTCAACGCCCTCGATGTCGAGGCAACCAAGGCACTGATCCGCGAGACCGAATCGCAGATCGTGATCAACGTGGGCTCCGCCTTCCTCAACATGTCGGTGCTGCGTGCCTGCATCGATACCGGTGTCGCCTACCTGGACACCGCGATCCACGAAGAACCGGGCAAGATCTGCGAGACGCCGCCCTGGTACGGCAACTACGAGTGGAAACACCTCGAAGAATGCCAAGAGAAGAACATCACCGCCATTCTCGGCGTCGGTTTCGACCCGGGTGTGGTGAACAGCTACGCAAAACTGGCGCAGCAACAGTATTTCGACAGCATTGACTCGATCGATATTCTCGACGTCAATGCCGGGTCCCACGGCAAGTACTTCGCCACCAACTTCGACCCGGAAATCAACTTCCGCGAGTTCACCGGGCAAGTATGGAGCTGGCAGAACAGCCAGTGGACCAGCAACACCATGTTCGAGGTCAAGCGTACTGACGACCTGCCGGTCGTGGGTTCGCAGAACCTGTACCTGACCGGTCACGACGAGGTCCACTCGATCTCGAAGAACCTCAACGTGCCGAACGTGCGCTTCTGGATGAGCTTCGGCGAGCACTACATCAATGTGTTCACCGTGCTGAAGAACCTTGGCCTGCTTTCCGAGCAACCGGTCAAGACCGCTGAAGGCCTGGAAGTGGTGCCGCTGAAAGTGGTCAAGGCCGTGCTGCCTGACCCGGCTTCGCTGGCCCCGGGCTACACCGGCAAGACCTGCATCGGTGACCTGGTAAAGGGCACCAAGGATGGTCAGCCGCGTGAAGTGTTCATCTACAACGTGGCCGACCATGAAGAGGCCTACGCCGAGACTGACAGCCAGGGTATCTCCTACACCGCCGGTGTACCGCCAGTGGCTGCAGCCCTGCTGGTTGCCCGTGGCGAGTGGGATGCCAAGCGCATGGTCAACGTCGAGGAGCTGCCAGCCGAGCCGTTCCTCAAGGCGCTGGACGTCATGGGCCTGCCGACCCGCGTGAAAGATGAAAAAGGCGATCGTCCTTGGGACGCTGAAGCCTAAGCAGCAAGAGAAGGGGCGCCAGCTGGGCGCCCCTTCTTTTTGTCTGCACCGGCCTCATCGCCGGCAAGCCGGCTCCCACAGGAACACCACTGGCCTTCAGAGCAGTGGTTAGCCAGTGCCGGCTTGCCGGCGATGAGGCCAGCATTGATCTACGCCTACTTCCTGGCTTCCAGTATCAGGTTGAACGGTGTCTGTGTCGCCCGCCGGAACTGCGTGAACCCCGCCTCCTCGAACACCGCCCGCAAGCGCGCCTCCCCGGCCTGTGCGCCCAGCCCCAGCCCAACCTCCTGGGACAACGAATTCGGTGTACAGATGAACGTCGACGCGGCATAGAACAGGCGACCGACCGGCGTCAGGTTGCCGTCCAGCGTGTCCTCGGCATAAGGCTCCACCAGCATCACCGTGCCGCCGGGCTTCAACGCCTGGTAGGCATGCCGTGCAGCGCCAACGGGGTCGCCCATGTCGTGCAGGCAATCGAAGAAGCACACCAGATCATGATCGCTGCCCGGGTAATCCTTGGCCGACGCCTGCTGGAAACTCACCCGCTGGGTCAAGCTGGCCTCACTGGCGCGTTCGCGGGCTGTGCTGATGGACGGCGCATGGTAGTCATAGCCGATGAAGGTCGATGCTGGAAACGCCTGAGCCATGACCAGCGTCGAAGCGCCATGCCCGCAACCGACATCCGCGACCTTGGCGCCGGCCTGCAGCTTGGCCACCACACCGTCGAGCGCCGGCAGCCAGTCGGCCACCAGGAAGGTGCGATAGCCGGGCCGGAAGAAACGCTCGGTACCGCTGAACATGCAGGGGTGATGGTCGCCCCAGGCCAGCCCGCCATCACCGCGCATGGCAGCCACCAGCTTGTCCTTGTCATGGAACAGCGCGGCCACCACCGCCGCGCCACCCGCCATATAGGCCGGTGAGTCCTCCAGCGCC
This sequence comes from Pseudomonas sp. BNK-15, assembly GCF_047456105.1. Classification (NCBI taxonomy): domain Bacteria; kingdom Pseudomonadati; phylum Pseudomonadota; class Gammaproteobacteria; order Pseudomonadales; family Pseudomonadaceae; genus Pseudomonas; species Pseudomonas sp. BNK-15. The sequence continues at coordinate 4,202,725 of NZ_CP179898.1, read as the reverse complement.
AGTGCCATGGCCTGCTCCTCGGGCAGCACGAAACTGCCCTGGTCATGGACCATATAGCCGGACGCGACCTGGGCGTTGAGCCATTCGCGCACCAGCCGTGGGTGGCAGCCGGTCCGGGCCGCCAGCACCTCGGGGGTGACCGGCTGACTATCAGCCATGGCCCGGTACAACCCCAGTTCGTCGCCGAGTATCACATTGGCCAGGGTCGCCGCAGCGCCCATGTCTCCCACCAGCTTGCCCATGAAATCCTGAAGCTTTGCCTCGTCCATGACCTGCCCTCCTCTGCAAGAAGGCCACCGTCAGCGAGGGATGTCTGATCCGGGGTCGCGGTGGTCGGATTAAGGTGTGAGAGCCCGCCGTTATGGAAACCGCAGCGGGCTGTTTGTAAGTTTAGATGTCCTGACTGAGCGGGTCGGAACGTTTGACAGGGCTGCTGCGCCACTTGCATTCAGTCCATTCTCAAAATACTGTATGAATATTCAGTATCACGAGACACCCTCATGCAGCTCATTGCCAAGCTTGGCATCCTCGCCGATGCCGCCAAGTACGACGCGTCCTGTGCCAGCAGTGGCGCGCCCAAACGCAGCTCGCGCGGCAGCGAGGGCCTGGGCGCCACCAATGGCATGGGCATCTGCCACAGCTATACACCGGACGGGCGCTGCGTTTCGCTGCTCAAGGTGCTGTTGACCAACTTCTGCCTGTACGACTGCCAATATTGCGTCAATCGCCGCTCCAGCAACGTGCCGCGGGCACGTTTCACGCCCGAGGAAGTGGTGCGCCTGACCCTGGATTTCTACCGGCGCAACTGCATCAGTGGCCTGTTCCTAAGCTCCGGCATCATCCGCTCGGCCGACTACACCATGGAACAGTTGATCCGCGTGGCGCGCCTGCTGCGTGAGGAGCACAACTTCCGGGGTTACATCCACCTCAAGACCATCCCCGACGCCGACCCACTGCTGATCGAGGAAGCCGGGCGCCTGGCCGACCGCCTCAGCGTCAATATCGAACTGCCCACCGATGCCAGCCTCAAGCGCCTGGCCCCGGAAAAACACGCCCATACCATTCGCCAGGCCATGGGCGTCATCCACCAGGGGCAGCAAGCCGTGGCGGGCGAACCGAAAGCACCGCGCTTCACCCCGGCCGGGCAAAGCACCCAAGTCATCGTCGGCGCCGACGCCACTGACGACAGCACACTGCTGCGCAACGCCGAGTCGCTGTACCAGGGTTACGGCCTCAAGCGCGTGTATTACTCAGCCTTCAGCCCGATACCCGACAGCCCCGGCAGCGTACCGCTGGCGGCCCCACCGCTGCTGCGCGAGCACCGCTTGTACCAGGCAGACTTCCTGTTGCGCGGCTATGGCTACAAAGCGGGTGAGTTGCTTGGCCAGGAGGGTAACCTGGCGCTGGACATCGACCCCAAGCTTGCCTGGGCGCTGGCCAACCGTGAGGTGTTTCCACTGGATGTGAACCGTGCCGAGCCCGCGCTGCTGGCACGTATCCCCGGCATCGGCCTGCGCAGTGTGCAGCGGCTGGTGGCGCTGCGCCGTGAACGGCGCGTGCGCTACGACGACCTGATCCAGCTGCGCTGCGTGCTCGACAAGGCCCGGCCATTCATCATCACCAGCGACTACCGCCCAGGCCAGGCGGAGCTGCGCAGCGGCCTGTTGCGCGAGCGCCTGCGTGAACCACAGGCACCTGTGCAGATGGGGTTGTGGGGGTGATCGCGCTCGACTGTGACGAGCACTTCAGCACCTGGCGCGACCAGGCCCGCACACTGCTCGGGCACGGCATCGACCCGGCGCAAGTAACCTGGTCGCAAGGCCCGATCGACGACCTGCTGGCGGTGCCTGCCCCCCTGCCAGACGGGCCCGGCCCGTTTCGCGCCAAGGTACCGGCGGCGCTTTTGAGCCTTTTGGAACAGGCATCGCGCTACCGGGGCGAGCAACGCTGGAACCTGCTGTACGAAGTGCTCTGGCGCGTGGCCCACGGTGACCGCACGGCAATGCTTGCAGGCGACCGCCTGGGCAGTGAACTGCACCGGCGTATAAAGCAGGTCAGCCGTGAAGCACACCACCTGCATGCGTTCGTACGTTTCGTGCCGTTGCCGCCAGCACTTGCCGAGCAGCTGCAACTGGACCTGGTCGCCTATCACGAGCCGGCCCATGACATTCTGCTCAGTGCCAGCGCGCACTTCGCTGACCGCCTGGGGCGCCAGCGCTGGTTGATCGCCACACCGGGGGACGGTATTCGCTTCGACGGCCAGGGTTTCGAATATCAGCGGCACTGCCCGGACGCTTGGCGGCAGTGGGCGCGCAATGCCGACGACCCGGGTGCCGAGCTGTGGCGGACCTACTACCGCCATACCTTCAACCCCGCCCGCCTCAACCCGGATGCCTTGCGCCTGCACATGCCGGGGCGTTTCTGGCGACATTTGCCCGAAGGCATGCTGATCCCGCAACTGGAAGGGTTGGCGCGCCAAGGCAAGCAACGTGATGGCCAGGCAGCGGAAGTGGCTGGGCAGCGGGGCAAGGCCATAAACCGCGCTGAACCCTGATCCCCTCTGCACGAAGCCGCCTGGCCACCGCCACAAATGTGAAAAAAAGGTAAAAATTCCTACATCCCAATCTTTCAAGGGCAGGCAAATCCTGACAAACTGATTGTTAATCGTTCTCATACACATCTTTAATAACGTTTAACAATGTACAGGAACCCACCCCCCATGCCGTCGCCACTCGCGCCCTCGCGCAATTTCCCTGCCCGCAACCTGCTCGCCATGGCCGTGTGCATGGCCATCGTCACACCGGCCCTGGCCGAAGACGACCAGCCCACCACGCTGGTGTTGGGCGCTACCGAGATCAGCTCCGATCGGCTGGGCAGTACCACCGAGGGTTCGCAGTCCTACACCACAGGTTCCATGGCCACCGCCACCAAGCTGCCATTGAGCCTGCGCGAAACGCCGCAGGCGGTGACCGTGATCACCCGTCAGCGCATGGACGACCAGGCGATGACCAGCATCAACGACGTGGTCAAGGCCACGCCAGGGCTGTTCCTTGACTATTCCGGCGGTCCAGGTCGGCAAAACTACATCTCGCGTGGCTTTGACATCGACAACCTGATGTACGACGGCATTCCGAGCGGTTACAAGCCCTACACCGTGGGCGCCCAGCCTAACCTGGCCATGTTCGACCGCGTCGAGATCGTCCGCGGTGCGACCGGCCTGATCACCGGCTCCGGCAACCCTTCGGCGGCCATCAACCTGGTACGCAAGCGTCCGCTGGCCGAACAGAAAGTCACCCTGACCGGCGCCGCTGGCAGCTGGGACGACTACCGCGGCGAAATCGATGCCTCCAGCCCGCTCAACGACAGTGGCACACTGCGCGGCCGCGTGGTGACGTCATACCGGGGGGCCAACAGCTACATCGATGACGTCGAACAAGACCACGGCCTGTTCTATGCAATCACCGAGGCGGACCTGTCCGAAGACATCACCCTGACCCTCGGCTTCTCTCACCAGAAAGACCAGACCAACAACTTCTGGGGCGCCATGCCAACCGCCCTGAACGGCCACCACATGGACTTCTCGCGTTCCTACAACCCAGGCAGTGACTGGGAAAACAAGGATCAGGAGATCAACACCGTATTCGCCGAAGTGCAGCAGCGCCTGGCCAATGACTGGAAACTTCAGGTCAACGCCAACTATTCCCAGCAAGACGGCACCTTCACCGGCTCCTACCAGTCGCGCTGGGCCGGGCTCAATAAGCCGTTGTCCCGCACCGCTTACCAGTCCAAGCACCAGGAAAACCAGGCCGGCCTTGACGGCTTCGTCAGCGGCCCGTTCGAAGCGTTTGGCCGCACCCACGAGCTGGTGGTGGGCGCCAGCAAGCGCATCTACGACATGGACACACGCAACTACAGCCCATACGACACCAACTGGCCGATCGATGGCGGCAAGCCGAACTTCGTGCACACCAACAACGTACGCGAAGTCACCACCCAGGAAGGCGTGTACATGACCACCCGGCTGAGCCTGGCCGATCCGCTGAAGCTGATCCTGGGCGGCCGCCTGGACTGGTATGACTATGACAACAAGGAAAGTGCCAGCGCCGATTACAAAGTCACGCGCAACGTCACTCGCTACGCGGGCCTGATCTACGACCTGGACGATCATCACTCGGTGTATGTCAGCTACAGCGACATCTTCAACCCGCAGGAGTACAAGGACGCTTCCGGCAGCCCGCTCAAGCCGGTCGAGGGCAAGAACTATGAAATCGGCGTCAAGGGCGAGTACTTCGATGGCGCCCTCAATGCCAGCGTGGCGCTGTTCCGTATCGACCAGGAAAACCGTGGCGTTTCGCAGACCGACCTGGCCGGCTGCAGCGACCCGACCAACTGCTACGTCGCCTCTGGCGAGGTACGCAGCCAAGGTATCGACATGGAGCTGCAAGGTGCGCTGACCCGCAACTGGCAGGTCGGTGCCGGCTACACTTATGCCCGCGTCCACACCCTCAAGGACGCCGCCAACCCAGGCAACGTCAACCAGCGCTTCGACACCGATACCCCCGAGCACCTGTTCAAGCTGACCACCACCTACCGCTTCGAGGGCCCGCTTGAGAAGCTGCGCATCGGGGGCAACATCTCCTGGCAGAGCCGCATCTACAACGACTTCACCGTTGCCGATGGCAGCGAGTACCGCCTGGTCCAGGGGTCGTACGCGGTCACCGACCTGATGGCCGGCTACCAGGTCAACAAGCACCTCGACCTGCAGCTCAACGCCAACAACGTGTTCGATCGCAAGTACTACTCGGCCGTGGCCACCTCGGTCAACTATGCCGGCGACACCTGGGGCGCGCCGCGCAACATGATGCTGACGGCCAAGTACAGCTTCTGACCTGACGGGTTGCCAGCCTGTACCGGACGCTTCGCAGCACAACCCGCGAAGACGCCGGTACAGGCACCCCACGAATCAGCCGAACAATTTGCTCAGATACCCCAGCCTCTTCTTGTAAGACCGCCGCGCCTCAAGCGCATCCTCCATGCTCACCGGCAAGAACCGCGCCTGCTGGTTCGGCTGCATCTGCCCGATCAGGTCCAGGTCGGCGCTGATCACCGTGCCGATCATGGCGTACCCACCGCCAGACACCGCATCGCGGTGCAAAATGATCGGTTCCAGCCCGGCTGGCACCTGTATCGAACCGATCGGGTAGCAGCTGTCGACGATATTGGACGGGTCCGATCCTGCGCCGAATGGCTGCTCTCGCGGCTGGAAACTCAGCGCGTTGCCGCCTTTGTAGCGGTAGCCGATGCGGTCGGCCTCGGAGCCCACCGTCCAGGCATCGGTGAAGAAGCTTTTCGCCGCAGCCTCCGTCAGGCGATGGAAGTACAACCCCGGCACCACGCGCAATACCACTTCCCCTCCCAGTGCCTGGCGCAGCGCCATTGGCAAACTGGCTCCGGCACGGGCTTTGGCGGTGGGCACACCGACCGGCAATACATCGCCTGCCAGCAGCTTGCGACCGTGAAAACCGCCCAGCGCGCCCAGGGCGTAAGTGGACCGGCTACCCAGCACTTCTGGCACATCGATGCCGCCCGCAACTGCAAGGTAAGCACGTGCCCCGGCTGTGGGGAAGGCGAAGCGCAGCACCTGGCCTGCCCTGACTGCAAACGAAGTGTCAGGGCGCTGTTCGCGGCCATCGAGCAGCACCGGCATCTGTGCGCCACACACCGCCACCACGGCATCCTGCAGAAACTCCAGCTCCGGCCCCACCAGCGCACATTCAAGGCCAGCAGTACCCGCCGGGTTGCCGACCAGCTGATTGGCGGCGCGCAACGCATATTGATCAAGCGCACCGGAGGGCGGGATACCCAGGTGGTAATAGCCTTCACGGCCCAGGTCCTGCACCGAGGTTGCCAGGCCAGGTTTGAGTACCTTGATCATGCCAGCACCTCCTGCAACGACTTGGGATAGCCGACCGGGTCGGCCAGGAAAGCATCGAGGGAAAACTCTACCGGGCGAATGCGCAGGTCGAAACGGCCGTCCTCGACATCCGCCACCGCCTGGTCGTAGGCCTGACGGTCGATGGGTTTGAACTGCACGATGTCCCCTGGGCGGAAGAACACCATGTGCTCCTTCAGGTAGTTCAGGCCCTGCTGCGGGTCGTAGATCGGCGCCGGGGTAACGCCGAACATCTGGTAGCCCCCTGCCCCGCGCACCGAATAGATGCAACCGAAACAACCGCCGTGGCCCAAGGTCAGCTTTGGCGTGTCGGTGCGTGGGCGCAGGTACTTGGGCACCTGCAACTGGCGCTCGCGCTCGACCATCTGGAACATGAACGGCAGGCCGGCGACGAAGCCGACCATCGACACGAACCAAGGCGCGCCACTGTGCGCGGCGATGAACGCATCGACATCGGCCAGGCCATTGATGCGCGCCGCGTATTCGAGGTCGGTACTGTTCGGGTCCTGGTGGCGGTCGCGAAAGCGCATGAGGGTTTCATGGGTCCAGGGGTCGTTGTACAGCACCGGAATCTCGATTATCCGGGTGTGCAACGCGCGTTCGGCAACCGCCTCGGCCTCTGCACCGCGCACCGCTGCAAGCAGCACATCGGGGGCGATGCGGTCGGGGTCGAAGCGGATCTGGAACGAGGCGTTGGCCAGGCAAATATCCAGCACGCCCTCCAGCGCCAGGCGCTCCACCGCCCGGGTGACGGCCATGCCTTTGAAGAAGGCCTGGAGCGACATGCTGTCGCTGACCTCGGCAAACAGGTGCTCGTCGGCACCAAAGCTGTAGCGGATCGGGGTACTGGCAAGCGGCTCGGCCATGTCTGCTCCTTTTTTGGAATCTTTATCGTAAGGCAGGCAAAAACAATGCAGTGCAGCGGCACCGGTGTCTGGGCACCGGGTGCCTTGAACCTCAACGGGGCGTGCGCACCTCGATGCCAGCGGCGTCCAGCGCTGCGCGTGTGGCTTCGACCAGGTCGAGCGCGCCGGGTGTATCACTGTGCAGGCAGATCGAGTCGAATTCGATGGCCAGGTCCTGGTCCTCGACCGTGCGTACCACGCCCTCGCGGCAAGCCCGCAGCACGCGCTCGGCGACCGCCTGCGGCTCATGGCCACGCACATTGCGGGTAAACACGATGGAGCCGCTCAGGTCGTACTCGCGGTCAGCATAGAACTCACGCACCACCGGCTGGCCGAGCGCCTGCGCAACCCGGCAGATCACCGAGCCAGGCATGCAGTACAGCAACAGCTGCGGCTCGATCACCTGCAGGTTCTGCACCAGCAACCGGGCGGCTTCCTCATCACGGGCCAAGTGCATGTACAGGGCACCATGGGGCTTGATGTGTTGCAGTTTCACGCCCTGCGCACGGGCGATTTCACGCAGCGCGCCCAACTGGTAGAGCATATCGTCGACCAGTTCCTGGGCCGGCGCGTTGATGTGCCGGCGGCCAAACCCGACCAGGTCACGAAACCCCGGGTGAGCGCCTACCGCCACGCCCAGCGCCTTGGCCCGCTCGACGGTGCGACGCATGGTGCCAGGGTCGCCGGCATGAAAGCCGGTGGCGATGTTGGCCGAACTGATGAAGGCCATCAGTTCGTTGTCGACGCCGTCGCCGATGGTCCACGGGCCGAAACCCTCGCCCATGTCAGAATTGAAGTCTACTGCCTGCATGCCTACGCTCCCGGTGCTTGTGACGGTGTGAAGGTCACGTTAGATTCTCCACAACCCCCTTGGGAAGATCTATAAACAGATAGGGTGTCTTCTGAAAAACAGATACCCAGGAGTCTCCTGTGTCACTGACCTTGCGCCAGGTTCGCTACTTCGTCGCCACCGCCGAGATCGGCCAGATCTCCCAGGCCGCCATCCACCTCAACATTTCCCAATCGGCGGTCACTACCGCGATCAAGGAACTGGAGGCAATGCTCGGGGTGTTGTTGTTCCAGCGCTCGGCGCAAGGCATGAGCCTGACCGATGCGGGCCGGCATTTTCTCAACCGCGCCTATGTGATCCTGCGCAGTGTCGATGACGCACTCAACAGCCCGCTGCCGGACGTGCGCGCCAGTGGCTTGCTGCGCCTGGCGGCGAGCTACACGGTGATCGGCTATTTCCTGCCGCACCACTTGCAACGCCTGGAACACTGGCACCCGGACGTAAACCTGCAGGTACACGAGCAGGAGCGCAGCGCCATCGAGCAAGGCCTGCTGGAAGGCCGCTTCGACATGGCGGTGGTGCTCACCGCCAACCTCACCCACCCGGATATCGTGTCCGAAACCCTGTTCAACTCCGAGCGCCGGCTGTGGCTGCCCAGCCACCATCCATTGTGCGAGCGCTCTACGGTCAGCCTGGCCGATGTTGCGCGTGAGCCGTTCATCCTGCTGACCGTGGACGAAGCCGAGCAGAGCGCCATGCGTTACTGGGAGCTGGCCGGCCAGCGGCCCAGCGTGCGGGTGCGCACCAGTTCGGTCGAGGCGGTGCGCAGCATGGTCGCCAATGGCAGCGGCGTGGCGATCCTGTCGGACCTGGTGCACCGGCCCTGGTCGCTCGAAGGCAAGCGCATCGAGACCGTGACCATCAGCGACCCGGTAACGCCCATGAGCGTGGGCCTGGCCTGGCACCGCGAGCGGGCATTCAGCCCGGCGATGCAGGCCTTGCGCGACTACTTCCATGGTGCTTTTCTGGCGCCGCAACAGTTGTCGGCTCGGCGCTGAATGGCCAGTGCCTTGAGACCTGAGCCGAACGTTCCGGCGCCGTCGTCGTCATAACTTGGCCGGTGCCGCCACGCAGAGAGGACGCGAAATGACTCAACCAGACCCGTCATACGTCAAATGGCTCGAAGAGCGTTCCATGCTCAAGGCCTCGCAGGAGCGGGCCCGGTTGTATTCCGGCCAGTCTCGCCTGTGGATGAACCCCTACGCCGAAACGCAGCCACGCCGCGCCACCGACATTGCGTCGGTATGGCTCACCGTCTACCCCGACGCGATCATCGCGCCTGAAGGCTGCTCGGTGCTCGGCGCGCTGGGCCACGAAGCCTTGTGGAAGCGCCTGTCGGAAATTGGCGTGCAGGGCATTCATACCGGCCCCATCAAACAGTCCGGCGGTGTCAGCGGGCGCGACTTCACCCCCAGCGTGGACGGCAACTTCGACCGCATCAGCTTCGACATCGACCCGCTCTACGGCAGTGAACAAGAGCTGGTGCAGATGAGCCGCATGGCGGCGGCGCACAATGCCGTGACCATCGACGACCTGATCCCCTCGCACACCGGCAAGGGCGCCGATTTCCGCCTGGCCGAGCTGGCCCACGGCGCCTATCCAGGGCTGTACCACATGGTCGAGATCCGCGAGGAAGACTGGCCGCTGCTGCCAGACGTGCCCCCTGGCCGCGACTCGGTCAACCTGCTGCCCGCACAGTGCGACGAACTCAAGGCACACCACTACATCGTCGGCCAGCTGCAACGGGTGATCTTCTTCGAGCCTGGCGTGAAGGAGACCGACTGGAGCGCAACGCCACCAATCACCGGTGTCGATGGCAAGACGCGGCGCTGGGTCTACCTGCACTACTTCAAGGATGGCCAGCCGTCGCTGAACTGGCTGGACCCAAGCTTTGCCGCCCAGCAAATGATCATCGGCGACGCCCTGCACGCGCTGGATTGCCTGGGCGCGCGCGGCCTGCGCCTGGATGCCAACGGTTTTCTCGGGGTCGAGACCTGCGCCAGTGGCACCGCCTGGTCGGAAAGCCACCCGCTGTCGCTCGTCGGTAACCAGCTGATCGGCGGCATGATCCGCAAGGCTGGCGGGTTCAGCTTCCAGGAGTTGAACCTGACCCTGGACGACATCGCACAGATGTCCAAAGGCGGCGCCGACCTGTCCTATGACTTCATCACCCGCCCGGCTTACCAGCATGCGCTGCTGACCGGCGATACCGAGTTCCTGCGCCTGATGCTCAAGGAAATGCACAGCTTTGGCATCGACCCGGCGTCGTTGATCCACGCCCTGCAGAACCACGACGAACTCACCGTCGAGCTGGTGCACTTCTGGACCCTGCACGCCCATGACATGTACCTGTACCGGGGCCAGACACTGCCCGGCAACATCCTGCGCGAACATATCCGCGAGGAAATCTACGAACGCCTCTCGGGCGAACACGCCCCTTACAACTTGCGCTTTGTCACCAACGGCATCTCCTGCACCACCGCCAGCCTGATCACGGCGGCGCTGGGCATCCGTGACCTGGACCAGATTGGCCCGGCGGATGTCGAGCTGATCCAGAAGGTGCACCTGTTGCTGGTGATGTACAACGCCATGCAGCCCGGTGTGGTCGCACTGTCCGGTTGGGACCTGGTCGGCGCCCTGCCGCTGCCGGCCGAGGCGGTGGCGCAAAAGATGGCCGATGGCGATACCCGCTGGATCCACCGTGGCGGCTACGACCTGGCCGGGCTCGATGCGCAGGCCGAGGCATCGGTGCGTGGCATGCCGCGCGCACGCGCACTGTACGGCAGCCTCGACCAGCAGCTGGAAAGCAGCGATTCGTTCGCCAGCAAAGTTAAAAAACTGCTCGCCGTGCGCCAGGCCTACGGTATTGCCAGCAGCCGCCAGGTACTGGTGCCCGAGGTCAGCAGCCCGGGGTTGCTGGTGATGGTGCACGAGCTGCCGGCCGGGCGTGGCATCCAGATCAGTGCGCTGAACTTCGGGCAGGAGGTGATCGCTGAAGAGCTGCTGCTGACCGGCTTCACGCCCGGGACGGTGGTGGACATGATCAACGAGACGGTCGAAGGCGACCTGACCGAGGATGGGCGGCTGATGATCAACCTGGACCCGTATGAAGCCTTGTGCTTGAGAATCGTCAACAGCAGTGGGCACGTCTGAGGCTGTATCAGCTACGCCTGTGGGCGCCGGGTTGCCGGCGCTCACGGTCCGGCCGGCTTGCTTTTAAAGCTCCAGGGGCATAGTTTCCGGGCATCATTTACCGCGCCCAGGAGCAACTCCATGTACACCGGCATCGTCCAGGCCGTCCGCCCCCTGCTTGCTGTGACCACCTACCCGGGCCACAACCAGTTCACCATCGACCTTACCCCCGAACTGCTCGACGACCTGAAGATCGGCGCCAGCGTGAGTGTCGAGGGCACCTGCCTGTCGGTCACCGAAATCGACGGCACCCAAGTGAAGTTCGACGCCATGACAGCCACCCTGGAGCGCACCAACCTGCGCTGCTTCAAGGCTGGCCAAGGCGTGAACATCGAGCGCTCGGCGAAAATGAACGCCGAAGTCGGCGGCCACCTGATGGCCGGCCACGTCGCCACCACCGCCGAGATCGTCGAGCTGTCGCTCAAGGAAACCGGCGCCTTCATCACCTTCCGCATGCCGCCGCAGTGGGCCAGATACGTGTTCCCACGCGGGTTTCTCGGGGTCAACGGCTGCAGCCTGACCGTCGCCGACGTGGACGACACCTTGGTCACCATCAACCTGATCCCGGAAACCCTGCGCCAGACCACTTTCGCCACCTACCAGGCCGGTGAACTGATCAACATCGAAGTGGACCACCAGACCATGGTCCTGGTCGATGTGGTGGAGCGCACACTCAAAGCCACGCTGGCCCGCACCTGAGCTGATGCTGCGGGTAATACCGCCATCGACCCTGATGTTCTGCCCGGTGATAGGCACTGCATGATTGGCATGACCAGCCGCCTCGGGCGGATGACATTCAGTTTATCGACTGGGTGAACAGGCCCTTCCCTTACTCGATGCGCGGGTGTTGCTGCACCAGCGACTTGCGCTTGGCCTCAAGCTCGGCAATCTGTTCGTCGATGTCTTCGATCTTCTGCTCGATGTTGTCGTGGTGCTCCTGCAGCAGCTCACGCGCTTCATCGATATCCGATGCCGCCGGGGCGGCGCCACGCAGTGGCTTGTTGGCGGTTTCTTTCATGGTCAGGCCGGTAATCAGGCCGATGGCGGCAACCACCATCAGGTAGTAGGCCGGCATGTACAGGTCGCCGGTGCTCTCTACCAGCCAGGCAGCCAGGGTTGGGGTCAGGCCGGCGATCAGCACCGAAATGTTGAAGGCGCTGGCCAGGGCGCTGTAACGAATGTGGGTGGGGAACATCGCTGGGAGGGTCGAAGCCATCACGCCGATGAAGAAGTTGAGCAACACGGCGATGATCAGCAAGCCGGCGAAGATCACCCCGAGCACACCGCTGTTGATCAGCATGAAGGCCGGGATGGCCAGGGCGAACAGGCCGACACTGCCGACGATGATGAACGGGCGGCGGCCCCACTTGTCGCTGAGCAGGCCGATGATCGGCTGCACGAACAGCATGCCGACCATGATCGCGATGATGATCAGCACACCGTGGTCTTCGCTGTAGTGCAGGTTGTGCGACAGGTAGCTGGGCATGTAGGTGAGCAGCATGTAGTACGTGACGTTGGTGGCGATCACCACGCCAATGCACGTCACCAGGCTGCGCCAATGTTTAGTGGCGACTTCCTTGAACGACACCTTGGGCCCCGAGGCCAGGCCTTCGCGGTCACCCTGTTCAAGTTTTTCGACATGCTGCTGGAACGCCGGGGTCTCTTCCAGCGCATGGCGCAGGTAGAGACCGATGATGCCCAGCGGCAAGGCCAGGAAGAACGGCAGGCGCCAGCCCCATTCAAGGAATTTTTCCTCGCCCAGGAAGGTGGAAATCAGCACTACCACGCCCGCGCCAAGGACGAAGCCGGCGATCGAGCCAAAGTCCAGCCAGCTGCCGAGGAAGCCGCGCTTGCGGTCGGGTGCGTATTCGGCGACGAAGATCGAGGCGCCGGTGTATTCACCACCCACCGAGAAGCCCTGGGCCATTTTCGCCAGCAGCAGCAGGATCGGCGCCCAGATGCCGATAGAGGCGTAGGACGGTATCAAGCCGATGGCGAAGGTACTGAGCGACATGATCACAATGGTCGCGGCGAGGATTTTCTGTCGGCCGAACTTGTCGCCCAGGGCACCGAAGAACAGCCCGCCCAGCGGGCGAATCAGGAACGGAACCGAAAAGGTGGCCAAGGCCGCGATCATCTGTACGCTGGGGTCGGCGTTGGGGAAAAACACCTTGCCCAGGGCGTAAGCGACAAAGCCGTAAACGCCGAAGTCGAACCACTCCATGGCGTTGCCCAGTGCAGCGGCAGTGATCGCCTTGCGCATCTTGGCGTCGTCGACGATGGTGATGTCTTTCAAGCCGATCGGCTTGACGGTTTTCTTGCGTGATTTCATCCCTGTGTCCCTGTCACTGAGGCTCTTTGGCATCAGATACACAGGGACACAAAATAATTCCACACTCAGCGATTTCTCGCGTGTATTGGCCTCAGATGCCTTCGCGAGCCAGGTCCATGGCGAAGTAGGTCAGGATCAGGTCGGCACCGGCACGCTTGATCGCGCCGATGCTCTCGCGCACCACTCGCCCTTCGTCGATGGCGCCGGCCAGGCCGCCGAACTTGATCATCGCGTACTCACCGCTGACCTGGTAAGCCGCCAGCGGCAAACGCGACGCAGCGCGAATGTCGGCGATCACGTCCAGGTAGGCACCCGCCGGTTTGACCATCAGCACATCGGCGCCTTCCTGCTCATCGAGCAGCGACTCGCGCACCGCTTCGCGGCGGTTCATCGGGTTCATCTGGTAGCTCTTGCGGTCGCCCTTGAGCGTGGTGCCACCGGCTTCACGGAACGGGCCATAGAGCGACGAGGCGAACTTGGTGGAGTAGGCCATGATCGCGGTGTCGTGAAAGCCCGCGGCATCCAGTGCACCACGGATGGCCTGAACCTGACCGTCCATCGCCGCCGACGGTGCGATGAAATCGGCACCGGCCGCGGCAGCGACCACCGCCTGCCTGCCCAGGTTGGCCAGGGTGGCGTCGTTGTCCACACCATGGTCGTGCAGCACGCCGCAATGGCCGTGGCTGGTGTACTCACAGAAACAGGTGTCGGACATCACCACCATTTCCGGCACGCTGTCCTTGCAGATGCGTGCCATGCGCGCCACCAGGCCGTTCTCGTTCCAGGTATCGCTACCGGTGGCATCGAGGTTGTGCGAAACGCCGAAGGTCATCACCGACTTGATGCCGGCGCGGGCGTAGCGTTCGATTTCCTGGGCCAGCAGTTTTTCGGGAATACGGTTGACCCCCGGCATGCTGCTGATCGGCACGAAGTCGTCGATGCCTTCCTCGACGAAGATCGGCAGGATCAGGTCTTCGAGGCGGAATTCCGTCTCCTGGAAAATCGTGCGCAGCGACTCGTTCTGGCGCAGGCGGCGGGGGCGAACGGAAGGAAAAAGATTGGACATGACAGCTCCAGGGAATATGGACGGCGTACACCATATGCCTGTTGAGCTTCAGTGAAAAGGCTCAATGACGAGATTGTGCCTTGCATCAGGGGCAATAGCCGGGGCGGTCAGCCCCGGTACACGGCCTCAGCGCAACAGGTCCTGGATCTGCTTGTGCAAGGTATCCAGGTCAAACGGTTTGGCCAGGATCGGCGCCTTGCGGGCGATGGGGCTGCCCGACTCGAGAATCTCCGCCGGGTAGCCGCTGATGAAGATCACCTTCAGGTCCGGTCGCAGTTTCACCGCAGGCTCGGCGATCTCGACGCCGGAAATGCCGCCGGGCAAGCGGAAGTCGGTGACCATCAGGTCCAGGTGCGGCTTGCTCGCCAGGATGGCGAACGCCTGTTCACCGTCCTCGGCCACCAGTACGTGATAGCCCTCGCCTGCCAGGTAGTCACGCAGGATCATCCGGATTGCCGGTTCATCCTCGACCACCAAAACCACATCTTGTGCATCTTCACTCATGACAACAGCGCCTTGAAATTCATACAGTTGGCCATCGGACCCCAGGCTCAGGCAGAGGTTGCCCGCACCTGGTCGTTTTGTTCGGTCAGCCGCGTCAGCGGCAATTGCAGGCTGAAGGTGGCGCCCTTGCCTTCCTCGCTCTGCACCTGGATCTGCCCACCATGGGCCTGGACGATCTGCTCCGAGATATACAGCCCCAACCCCAGCCCGGCGCTGGCCTGCTGAGTGGCCACGCGCTCGAACTGCTGGAAGATCCGTTGCTGGTTCACGCCACTGATGCCAATGCCGTGATCCTGCACTTGCACGCAGGCCATGCCCGCCTGCTCGAATACCCGAACCTCGACCGGCTGGCGTTCGCCATAACGCAAGGCATTGGACAACAGGTTGGCCAGTACTTGTTCAATCCGGAATTCGTCCCACTCACCCTGCAGGCCATCGCAGCGCTGCAGATCGATATGCGTGCCCAGCGCGGTGGCCTGGGCGGTGAAGTTTTCCACCAGGCCACGCACCAGCTGGCCGAGGTCGAACAGCTTTGGCCGCAGCGACAGCTTGCCGGTGCGGATGCGCGACACATCGAGCATGTCTTCGATCAGACGGATCAGGCTATTGATCTGCCGTTCGTCGCGCTCGACCATGGCCTGCAGCTTGTCGGCGCTGAACGCCTCCAGGCTGCCGCGGGCCAAGTGCATCTTGCGCAGCTGGGTCTCGAGGATAAGGCCATTGAGCGGCGTGCGCACCTCGTGCGCTACGATCGACATGAAGTCGTCGCGCATGCGTACCGCATGCTCCAGCTCACTGCGCGCCACCTGCAACTGCGTCAGCAGCAGCTCCTGCTCCTGGCGGCTGCGCTCAAGGGCCTGCAACTGCCTGTCGAGCACTTTGCGCTGGCGGTAAAGGTCGACAAACACCGTGACCTTGTTTTTCACCGCCAGGGTATCTAGCGGCTTGTACAGGAAGTCCACCGCGCCGCTTTCGTAGCCCTTGAAGGCGTAATTCATCTCGCGCCCGGCAGCGGTGACGAAGACGATCGGGATATTGCGAGTCTTTTCCGTGCCGCGCATCAGTTCGGCCAGTTCAAAGCCGTTCATGCCCGGCATCTGCACGTCGAGAATGGCCAGGGCAAACTCGTGCTCCAGCAGCAACGACAAGGCGGCTTCCGCAGACTGGGCCTGGTGCACCTCACGGTCTTGGCCCTGAATCAGGGCGTCGAGGGCCAGGAGGTTTTCCGGCAGATCGTCGACGATCAGCAGTTTGGCGGTGATGTGGCTTAGCATGCGCTGGATTCCAGGTTGGCGAGCAATTGCCCGATGCCGCTCAAAGAAAGAATAAGGTCGGGCTGGTGGAGCGCCAATGCGGCCTCCGGCATCAGCGCCACCTGGGCGTCGCGGGGGTCCTGGACCACGGTCCGGCCGCCGCTGTTCTTGATGTAGGCAAGGCCTTTGGCACCGTCCTCGTTGGCGCCTGTGAGCAATACACCCAGCAGGCCCGCGCCATAGGCATCGGCAGCCGAGATGAACAGGAAGTCAATGGCCGGGCGCGAGAAATGCACCGGCTCCTCCTGGCTCAGCGACAGGCTCAAATCCTGCTCGACCGACAGGTGATAACCAGGCGTCGCCACGTAGATCTGGCCAGGGGCGATGGCCTCTTTGTCCCGAGCCTCACGTACCGGCCTGTGCAGACGCCGCTGCAGCACTTCGGCCAGATGGCTGTGACGGTCATCGGGCAGGTGCAGCACGCACAGCACAGGCGTCACGAATGCCGGCGGCAGGCCACCGAGCACCTGAAACAGCGCCTGCACGCCGCCCGCCGAGGCACCGATCACCACCGCGCTCACGCCCTTCATGATTTCCGGAAGATCCGTTCAGGCTTGACCAGCGGCTCGAAGCGGTCGCTGTAAGCGGAGAAATCCACCGATTCCTTGCTGCCCAGCACCAGAAAGCCACGGTGACACAAGGACTCATGGAACAGCCCCAGGGCGCGGTCCTGCAGGTCCTTGTTGAAGTAGATCAGCACATTGCGGCAGGACACCAGCTGGGTTTCGGAAAACACGCTGTCAGTGGCCAGGCTGTGGTCGGCAAAGGTCACGTTGTCGCGCAGGCTGCTGTCCATGATGGCGTTACCGTAGGCGCTGGTGTAGTACTCGGCAAAATCGCGCCGCCCGCCGGCCAGGCGGTAGTTTTCTTCGTACTCGCGCATGCTCTGCATTGAGTAGATGCCCTGCTTGGCCCTGTCCAGGGAACGCGGGTTGATATCGGTGGCATACAGGATGGTGCGCTCGAGCAGCCCCTCCTCGCGCAGCAGGATGGCCATCGAGTACACCTCCTCGCCGGTGCTGCAGCCGGCGATCCAGATCTTGATCGACGGCCAGGTGCGCAACAGCGGCACCACTTCGTTGCGCAGGGCAAGGAAGTGGCTAGGGTCGCGGAACATCTCGCTGACCGGGATCGTCAGGAACTGCAGCAACTGCATGAACATGCCCGGGTCGTGCAGCACCCGCTCCTGCAGGGCCGACACCGTCAGGCAATCGAACTGGCGCAGGGCATGGAGGATCCGGCGCTTGATCGAAGCGCCGGAGTAGTTGCGAAAATCGTAGCTGTATTTGAGGTAGATCGCCTCGATCAGCAGCCTGATCTCGATGTCGGTGTTGCGCTCGCTAATCAAATTCGCTCCAGTTGCGGCAGCCACACACGGATCAACGAGAACAGGCGGTCCAGGTCGATCGGTTTGGCCAGGTAATCATTGGCGCCAGCCTGCAGGCAGCGCTGCTGGTCATCCTTCATCGCCTTGGCGGTCACGGCGATGATCGGCAACTTGCGCCAGCGCGGCTGCTGGCGGATCAGGCGGGTAGCCTCGAAGCCGTCCATTTCCGGCATCATCACATCCATCAGCACCAGGTCGATATCGTCATGCTGCTCCAGGCGTTCGATGGCCTCACGCCCGTTGCGGCCGATCTCGACGATGGCGCCCTTGTGCTCCAGGGCACTGGTGAGGGCGAAGATGTTACGCACATCGTCGTCCACCAGCAGCACCTTGCGCCCTTCGAACACCTTGTCACGGCTGCGCGCGGTCTTGAGCATGCGCTGGCGTTCATGGGACAGCTGCGATTCGACTTTGTGCAGGAACAACGTCACTTCGTCGAGCAACCGCTCTGGCGAGCGGGCCCCCTTGATGATGATCGAGCGCGAATACTTGAGCAGCTCGGCTTCTTCTTCGCGGGTGAGGTTGCGCCCGGTATAGACGATCACCGGTGGGAAGGAGCGGATATCTTCTGCAGTCATGCGCTTGAGCAGCTCATTACCGAGCATGTCGGGCAGCTTGAGGTCGATGATCATACAGTCGTAGATGTTCTCGCGCAGCAATGCCAGGGCGTCCTGGGCCAGGGCCACGGCGGTGATCTCGATATCGTCGTCGCCGATCAGGCGGGCGATGCTCTCGCGCTGCAGGTCGTCATCCTCCACCAGCAGGATGTGCTTGAGCTTCTGTGTCAGCTTGGCTTCAAGGCGAGCGAACACTTCCTTGAGCTCTTCGCGGCTGGTCGGTTTGACCGCGTAACCCACAGCGCCCATGTGCATGGCCGCCTCGACGCGGTCTTCCACCGATATGATGTGCACCGGGATGTGCCGGGTGGCAGCCAGCTCCTTCAGGCGCTGCAACACGGTGAGGCCGGAGTGGTCGGGCAGGCGCATGTCCAGCAGGATCGCATCGGGAATGTACTGGGCGGCCAGCGCGAAGCCCTCGTCGGCGCCCTGGGCCACCAGGCAGCTGTAGCCCAGTTCGTGAGCCAGGTCGAAGAGGATACGGGCGAAGTTCGGCTCGTCCTCGATCACCAGGATGCAGCGGTTGCCGAACGGGGCGTGCTCGCGGTCATCGGCGAAGGTCGGTGCAGGCAGTTTCGGCGATGCTGCCGTGGCGACCTTGGGCGCCGGCGGCAAGGTGTCGACTGCCGGGCGCAGGCTGTGGGCCTCGACCTCCTCGACCTCGGCTTCGTAGCGCTCCGGCATGGTCAGGCTGAACACACTACCCTGGCCAGGGTTGCTGTCGACGCTGATCTGTCCACCCAGTAAATGCGCCAGGTCGCGGGAAATCGACAGGCCCAGCCCGGTGCCGCCGTATCGGCGGTTGCTGCTGCCATCGACTTGGTGGAAGGCACCGAAGATCGCCTGCTGCTGGTCGGCGGCGATACCGATGCCGGAATCGCGCACGGCGAAGACAATGCCGGTGCCTGCCTGGTGGCTGATGGTCAGGCTGACCTGGCCGTGGTCGGTGAACTTGATCGAATTGGACAGCAGGTTCTTGAGTATCTGCTCCAGGCGCTGGCGGTCGGTGAACAGTGTCACCGGTACATGAGGCTCGACGTTGACCTCGAAAGCCAGGCCCTTGTGCTCGGCCAGCGGCAGGAACATGCCGCGCAGGCCCTCGACCAGGCGCTCCAGCTGAGTGGTCTCGGGGCGCACTTCAAGCTTGCCGGCCTCGACTTTGGCGATGTCGAGAATGTCGTTGATCAGGTTGAGCAGGTCATTGCCGGCCGAATAGATGGACTCGGCGAACTTGACCTGTTCGGCGCTGAGGTTGCCCTCGCCGTTCTCCGCCAGCAGCTTGGCCAGGATCAGCGAGCTGTTGAGCGGCGTGCGCAACTCGTGGGACATGTTGGCGAGGAACTCGGACTTGTACTTGCTCGAACGCTGCAGCTCATCGGCGCGGGCCTGCAACTCTTGCTGGGCCTGCATCAGCTCGTCGTTCTTGCGGTCCAGGGCATCGGTACGCTCGGACAGTTGCTCGTTGGTCTGCTCAAGCTCGGCTTGCTGGGTCTCCAGGTGGGCCTGGGACTCCTTGAGCACGCGGGACTGCTCTTCAAGCTCCTCGTTCGCAGTCTTGAGTTCTTCCTGCTGCACCTGCAATTCTTCGTTGAGCTGCTGAGTCTCGGCCAGCACTTCCTGGAGGCGCTGGCGGTAACGGGCGCTTTCGATTGACATGCCGAGGTTGCCACCAACCCGCTCCATCAGCTCATCGTCCCGCTCCTGCAGTGGGCGCAGGAAGCCCAGCTCGATCACGCCGTTGATCTGGCCATCATCGATGGCCGGCATCAGCAAGGCACTGCGCGGCAAGCCGCTCCCCAGGCCGGAACTGAGGCGGTAGTAGTCCTCGGGCAGGTCATCCAGGCGCAGCAGGCGGCCTTCGCGCACTGCCTGAGACAGCAGGCCATCGTGGGCGGCCAGCACCTGTTCGCGGCCCTGCTCCTCGGCGTCCAGGCCATAGCTGGCGACGCGCACCAGGCGCCCATGGCCGTCGCGCACGTACAGCGCACCCACCACGCTGCCCAGGTAGCTGGCGAAGAAGCGCAGGATGTTTTCGCCGAGCATCGGCAGGGTCAGCTGCCCCAGCACCTGTTCGGCCAGCTGGGTCTGGCCGTTGCGCAACCAGGCCTGGTGTTCCAGGCGCTCGGCCGAGCGCTGCTGGGCCTTGAGGTTGTCATCGTAGCTGGTAGACAGCGCCATCAGGTCGCGACGGCCCAGGTAAGCCAACAAGGCGCTCAGGCCAACGATCAACAGCACGAACGCTGAAATGGCGGTCACTGTAACGTTGCTGACCTTCTCGTTGCGGGCCATGCGCAGCTGCTGTTCAGTGCCGATCAGGTCGTCGAATTCCTTGCGGATCTCGTCGGTGATGCGTTTGCCGCGACCGTTGATGACCGACTGTCGGTAATCCCCGCCATCGCGGCGCTGGTTGATCATCTCGCCGCCAAACTCATTCCAGGCATGCTGCAGGGCGATCAAGCGGTCGATGCGGTCGACCTGCTGAGGGTTGTCCTCGACCATGCCGCGCAGGCTGTTGAGGCTACCCTGAATCTTCGGTTTGGCGACCTCGTAAGGATCCAGGAAGCGCTCGTCACCGGTGATCAGAAACCCGCGCATGCCGGTTTCCATGTCGATCGACAGCTTGACCGCTTCGTTGGCATTGCCGATCACCCGATCGGTGTGCTCGACCCACTGCATGGCCGACAGCAGGTAGTTGATCACCGCGACGAAAGCCACGGCACCGAGCAGGCCCACCCCCAGGGGCAAGCCAATGTTGCGGCTCAACAGCTTGCGGAAGCTTTGCTGGTCCATCGAGGCTGCTTGAATCATTTGAAAACGCCCGAGCGAAAAAGTCCATTGAACGGTGTGGCGGATAAAGCCTGTTCTTGTATGCCGCCGCGCTCACCGGTTAACAGCGAGTCTAACCAGCTTTGCTGGCCGCGACAGGGCATTTAGCCAGTATTTGAAGGTTACCTTCAGCAATCGTTCCATCCAATCGCAACGATCGGTATCCTCACGGAACTTCTGACGCTGGCCGGCGCACAGAATAAAGACATTCTTCTGGTACAGGATCACAAAATGCACCTCTTGGTAGTCGAAGATGACGACATCGTCCGTATGTTGATGGTCGATGTGCTCGACGAACTGGGCTATGAGACCCTCGAGGCGGACTGCGCCAGTGCCGCGCTAAAGATCCTTCAAGACCCAGACAAGGCGCTGGCCCTGCTGATGACCGATGTAGGCCTGCCGGACATGCGCGGCGAAGAACTGGCGAAACAGGCCCGCGCCATCCGGCCAGCGCTGCCAGTGCTGTTTGCCAGCGGCTACGCCGAAAGCCTCGATGTGCCCGAAGGGATGCACATGATTGGCAAGCCGTTCAGCATCGAGCAGTTGCGCGATAAAGTGGTGGGGATTTTGGGTACGCCGTGACATCGGTGGCGCCTCTTCGCGGTTTTACCCGTGAAGAGGCCGGCTCAAGTCCATGACTCGCGCCGCAACAGATAGGTATCCATGATCCACCCCTTGCGCGCCCTCGCCTCCTCGCGCACCTGCAGAATCCGCCCCTTCACCGCCTGCAAAGGCCCGGCGATCAGCACTTCGTCCTCCGTTCCCAGGTAAGCCCCCCAGTAGATGAGCAGCCCAGGGTCGTCGACCTGGGCAAATGCGCATTGCCCGTCGAGCATCACCACCACGTTGTCAATCTGCCCCTGTTGCGCCAGGCGCCGCCCCGGTAAAACCACCAATGGCTCGCCTATACGGTTCAGCGGCACCTGATGCCGCGCCGCCAGCGCCTGCACACTGCTGATGCCTGGGATGACCTGCAGGCGCAGTGCCACACCACGCTCGCGAACCAACTGCAGAATGCGCAGGGTGCTGTCATACAAGCCAGGCTCGCCCCACAGCAAAAAGGCGCCGATATCCTCACTGCACATTTCATCGGTTATCAGCCGGGCATACAGCGCCGCGCGCTGGCGATGCCAGTCCTGGACCGCAGCCACATAGTCGGCCGCTTCAGCATCGCGTTGCGGGTCCGCCACCTGTACCAGGCGGTAGCCGCCCTGCGGCCTGTAGCGTTCAACAATGGCCTTGCGCAGGCTAACCAGCTCGTCTTTGTCCGATCCCTTGTCCAGTACGAAGAAGACGGTGGCGCGACGCAACGCCTCGACAGCCTCGTAGGTCACCTGGCGCGGGTCGCCTGGGCCGATACCAATCAACAACAGGTCTCTCATGGCTTGGCCCTGAACAAAAACCAGCAGCCATTGTCGGCCGACCGCCGGTGTTTGGCAAAGCGCACTCAGAAGATCGAGAAGTTGTAGCTGACGATGACCCGTGTTTCGTCCATGTCACGCGCCCACTTTTCGTAGTTGCTGCGGTAGGTAGAATTGCGCAGGCGCACGCTGACATCTTTGAAGGTACCGCTCTGTACCTGGTACTTGAGCTCGGTGTCGCGCTCCCACTCCTTGCCTTGGGCGTCACTGCCCGGGACCTTGATGTGGTCGCCATTGATATAGCGGGTGAAGAACGTCAGGCCCGGCACGCCCAGGGCCTTGAAGTCGTAGTCGTAACGCAACTGCCATGAGCGCTCCTGCGCGGCGGCGAAGTCGTTGACCTGCGCATAGTTGACCAGGTACGGGTTGCTGCCATCGAGGTAGGGCATGGCGTTTTCGCCATACATGCGCTGCCAGCCTGCGCTGACCTTGTGGCCGCCCAGGCTGTAGCCGAGCATGGCGCTGAAGGCGCGATGATCGATTTGGCCTGCTCGGGCGCTACCGATGTCATCGCTCTTGATCAGCCGCAGGTCGGCCGACAGGCTGCCCAGCGCAAGCGGCTGGCTGGCCACCAGGCCAAGAAAGTGCTGACGGTAGATGTTTTCCAGCCTGGCCACTTGGTATTGAGCACTGAACCGGTCATTGAACCGGTAATCCAGCCCTGCCAGGTCGAAGTGGTCGGCTTGGGTATCGCAGGCATAGCGCTTGTTCTTGCAATGCACGCGAATGTCCTGGCGGTCGGTGGAATCACGGGCGGTGTACTTGTTCAGGCGGGCCAGTGTGAACTTCAGGTCGTGCACTTCTTCTGAGGTGAGCATGGCGCCGTGGAACAGGGTGGGCAACAGGCGACCGTCGTTGTATTTCAACAACGGTACATCCGGCATCATCGAGCCGTATTTGAGCACGGTATTGGACACCTTGGCCTTGGCAGCCAGGCCCATCTTCGCGTATTGGTCGGCAGCGCGCCTGGGGTCATGGCCGGAAGAAGGCAACAAACCGCTGTTACTGTCCGCCGGGCTGGAGTCCAGCTTGATACCGAACATGCCCACAGCATCCACACCAACGCCTACCGGGCCTTGGGTATAACCCGACTGCACATTGAGAATGAAGCCTTGTGCCCACTCTTCGCGCTTGGACGCACCTTGGCTGGAAGTGCTGTGGCCGTCACGAAAGTCCCGGTTGAAATAAACAGTGCGTGCTTCGACCTTGGCACGGCTGTCTTCAAGAAAACCGGCGGCCTGGGCGTGCGTGCCGGCACACATCAGCAACAGGCCGGCAACTCGGCGCCCGGGGGCGAGAGGAAAAGAGGCAAACATGCGAGGGAACATCCAGAGAAAGACAGAAACAATGCACGGCGAACGCACGCGGCGCAGACAAGACGCGGCCGAACAATGCTCGGCCATCATCAGAAATGATCGCGAAAAGGCTCTGGCGCGCACCATTGGACCATGGTCTAGATGCGCCGGGCCGACGGCCTGTACCCACCGGAATTATGCGCCCGGAAGACTTGTAAAGTTCCCGTCTTATTTGGAAAAGTTTGCGGTTTACCCAATTGTCACAAGTGTCTACACTCGTCATCAGCGAACAGTTTAACCCACCCGCGTGGCCGGCGTTATTTCTCTTCAATGTTCGTCACGCCCCGCCACAGATGACGTACAGGAGTGATTACAGTGTCCAGACTTGCAGAGTTTCGTGCTGCCGAAAAAGCGCTCCAGGAACAGATGGCTCAACTGGAGGCGCTGAAAAAGGATACCGGCCTAAAACGTGAAATCGAATTCGAGCAGAAACTAGTCGGCCTGATGAAAAGCTATGACAAAAGTCTGCGCGATATCATCGCCATCCTCGACCCCAAGGCCGTCACCCGGGGCGCAACCAATGCGCCAAAGCAACAACGCCGCCCACGCGTGGTGAAAGTGTATGAAAACCCGCACACCGGCGAGCTGATCGAGACCAAAGGTGGTAACCATCGCGGGCTGAAGGCGTGGAAAGAACAGTACGGGGCCGGCACGGTGGAAAGTTGGCTGCGCTGATGAAACGTCAACGCTTGCTTCACACTTTTTTCACAAGGGCTGGCTCAATATCGAGACAGCTAAAGGACTAGCGACCCCATCACGCGCCCGCACACGCGGGCCTCTAATTCCAGCGCCCTGCACTCGTGCAGGGCGCTTTCATTTGCGCAATCGGTTCACTGCCGTATCATGGCCCTCCTGTCTGTTCCGCTGGCCCCGGTGCCAGCCTCGTCTCTGGAGTACCCATGAGCCTGCACGATCTGCAAAACCTGCCTGGCGTCACCGCACAGCCCGACGCCGCCACTGCCCAATTCGTCTTCAACCACACCATGCTGCGGGTCAAGGACATCGAGAAGTCGCTGGACTTCTACACCCGTGTGCTGGGCTTTCGCCTGGTCGACAAGCGCGACTTCCCGGAAGCGGAATTCAGCCTGTACTTCCTGGCCCTGGTAGACCCGGCGCAGATTCCAGCCGACGACGCCGAGCGCCATCAGTGGATGAAATCGATCCCCGGCGTGCTTGAGCTGACCCACAACCACGGTACAGAGAACGACCCCGCGTTCGCCTATCACAACGGCAACACCGACCCACGTGGTTTCGGCCACATCTGCATTTCGGTGCCGGACGTGCGTGTTGCCTGCGCCCGCTTCGAAGAGCTGAACGTGCCGTTCCAGAAACGCCTGGCAGACGGGCGCATGAACCATCTGGCCTTCGTCAAGGACCCGGACGGTTACTGGGTCGAAGTGATTCAGCCCTCTGAGCTCAAGGGCTGATCCGAAAGTGTGAGCTTCGTCGGCTCGCGCTCGTCAGGCCGGGAACTCCCGGCCCCTCGCTGTGGTATATGGAAGTAACAGCTTCACTAGCCACAGCGAGGTAAGGACGATGCAATCTCTTCACTGTGAATACCGCGACCACACCATCACCGCCAGCGTGATGCCTCACCCCGACTCCCCTCTGCCCTATTCTGCGGGCTGCCTGATCACCGATCCGCAAGGCCATACCAGCAAGCGTTTATCCATGCCGATGAAGTTCTTCTCTGACCTTGAAAACGCTCAGCATGTGTCGCTGGCCCATGGCCGGGCCCTGGTGGACGAGCAGCTGGACAAGGGGCACAAGGCGTTCTGATTTTGCGCACAGACGGCCTTCTCGCCGGGTTGCCCGCGAGGAGGCCGCAGAAGAGGATCTAGACGTCCCGGGCGTACGCCACTGCAGCCTCGACCTGCTCTCGGGCAGGTCGCACGCCGGTATACAGCACGAACTGCTCCAGTGCCTGCAACGCGATCACCTCCAGGCCGGTAATCACCGGCTTGCCAAGCGCCTGCGCCCGCTGGATCAAGGGCGTCTGCGCCGGCATCGCCACCACATCGAAGACCCGCTGCGCCGCAGCAATGGCGTTCTCGCTGAACGCCAGCTCATGGGCCTCCTGCCCGCCCGCCATGCCGATCGGCGTCACGTTCACCAGCATCGGCGGGCACCGGTCACCCAGCTCAGCGACCCAGCGATAGCCACAAACGTCGGCCAACTGGCGCCCCGCCTGCTCGTTGCGGGCGACGATGATGCCCTCCTTGAACCCGGCATCGCGCAGCGCACTGGCCACCGCCTTGGCCATGCCACCACTACCGCGCAGGGCAAAGGCTGTAGACGGGTCGACACGATGCTGTTCGAGCAACTGCCGTACTGCCAGGTAGTCGGTGTTGTAGGCTTTCAGATGACCAGCCGTGTTGACCACGGTGTTGACCGACTCGATGGCTGCCGCTGACGGGTCAACCTCATCGACCAAGGCCATGCAGGCCTCCTTGTACGGCATGGAAACACCACAGCCGCGGATGCCCAGCGCGCGGATACCCGCCACAGCGGCCGGCAAGTCATCGGTGCTCATCGCCTTGTAGTAGTAATCCAGGCCCAACTGCCGGTAAAGGTGGTTATGAAAGCGAACGCCAAAGTGACCTGGCCGGCCGGCCAGGGAAATGCACAGCACGGTGTCCCTGCTGGGAGTTGCCGTCATGACCTGCTCCTTGTTCGTAACTGAAACGTTTGTTCAGCGTAACAGACCCGCCCGTTCATCGTCCCTTACACAACCTTTACCGTTTCCCTGCGCTCAGCTGACAGTGGCAAGAGCCATAGTAGTGAACAGTTGATAAAGCTGATGAGCACTATTGAGCGAGTCGATTTCAAACCGAGCTGGCCACTGCGTAAGGTAGCGGCATGTTTTACAGGAGGTCCACATGGCCACTATCCAGATCATGTCCGTCGTCGGCAGCGCCGTCCCCTCTACTCTGCGTGAGCAGGGCCTGCTGGCATGCTGGTACCTAGTGCGTAACGGTGAAGCGGTGAGCGGACCGTTGGCCACCCGTGCATCAGCCCAGGCCCTTGCTGATCGACTGAAGGACGATTGCCTGCTCGCTTGAAACGAATGTGTTGTGCGTTGCTCTTTGCCCTGTTCTGGCCCGCCTTTTGGCGGGTCTTTTTTTGCCAGCGCGAAACCGACGAACGGAGGCAGAATAACCGTTACAGCATGAAGGTTTTTTCATTTCGACCGGGTGGCTCCACGAGCATTCGACAGCCGCTGAGCCATACTCCAGAATGCGAGCGGTTTTTGGGGGAAACCCTTGCACAGCCAACGACATACCAACTTTTAGTGAGCCTGAACGTGAAAACATCCCTGTCCATCCTCAGCCTGCTGCTGTTGCTCACAGGTACCGCGACCCTACCGTCGACCGCTGCTGCACAACCCCCAGCCCAGATTCAACGCGACCCTTCAAAGCTGCATCTGGCTTCCGGCAGCGCCCTGCTGATCGACCTCAATACCAACAAGGAACTGTATTCGAGCCACGCCGACCGCGTGGTGCCGATTGCCTCGGTGACCAAACTGATGACCGCGATGGTGGTGCTGGACGCCAAGCTGCCCATGGATGAGATGCTCACCATGACCATCGCCAACAACCCGGACATGAAAGGGGTGTACTCGCGCGTGCGCCTGGGCAGCCAACTCAACCGCCGCGAAACCCTGCTCATTACCCTGATGTCGTCGGAAAACCGCGCCGCCACCTCCCTGGCCAACCACTATCCAGGGGGCTATCCGGCTTTCATCAAGGCAATGAACGCCAAAGCCCGCAGCCTGGGCATGGCGCACACCCGCTATGTCGAGCCGACCGGCCTGTCGACGCAGAACGTCTCCAGCGCCCGCGACCTGGCCAAGCTGCTGATGGCGTCGCGCAAATACCCGATGCTCAGCGAGCTGTCGACCACCCGCGAAAAAACCGTGGCCTTCCGCAAACCCAACTACACACTGGGCTTTCGCAATACCGACCACCTGGTCAACAAGAGCAACTGGGACATCAAGCTGACCAAGACCGGCTTCACCAATGAGGCCGGGCATTGCCTGGTGCTGCTGACGCGCATGGACAACCGCCCGGTGGCCATGGTGATCCTCGATGCGTTCGGCAAGTACACCCACTTTGCCGATGCAAGCCGCATGCGCCAGTGGCTGGAGACCGGCACAGCCAAGCCGGCACCGGCAGTGGCGATGCAGTACAAGTCGGACCGGCAGAACAAGAGCCGCCTGGCCGCAGAGTAACGCCTCAAGGGGCTGGCCCGTTCGCGGCGTTATCCGCAGGCGGGCCGGCTCACATAGGCTCAGGCCTGAGTGCTGACGACCGTACCCGCAGTGCTGCCACCCGTCTCCTGCAACGCTTCGAGCAGTTGCGACGTGGCGGTCATGATCTGGCCATTGAGCGTGGTAATGCTCGCCTGCCTGGCACTCACGGCAGCGGTCTTGGCTGTCTCTTCCATTTTCTGCGCCATCAGGTTGGCCAACTGCTTCTGCTCTTCGGCCAACTGCTTTTGCAGCTGCTTGATCATCTCGCGCAATTGCTTGATGTGCGCAGGCTCCGAGCTCTCATCGCTTTGCTGCGCACCTTGCGCACCGCCGCCACCCTGAGCCTTGGGCGTTTCTGCCGACGCGGCCGACGCTCCACTTTTCTGTGCGTCTTCGCTTTTTACCGTTTCAGCACTGCCGGCGGCCTGCGCCGAAACGTTGTTGATGGTGATTGCCGCGATACCTGCCATGTTCCGGTCCCTGCCTTGAAATAGGTCCTTGCGTTGACCTGCCTATCGGCCACGCGGCGCACTTCTTTAGCCCGGCTGCACAAGCTGTGCGCAATGCCCCCAGTAAATTCACCGGTACATGGCTCGTTCCAACCAATGTACTCACGCAGGCGCCGGAGCCCCGGCGGGCGCACACATTCGACCATTATGGGATCGCAGCCATGAGCCAGTCTTCAAACCCGGAAACCATCAAGGATCTGATCGGCGTGGGCTTTGGCCCTTCCAACCTGGCCTTGGCCATCGCCCTGGAGGAACTCGCCCACACCCAAGGCCGCGCCCTCGACGCGCTGTTCATCGACAAGCAGAAGCAATACCGCTGGCATGGTGAAACGCTGGCGACCCAGAGCGAGCTGCAGATATCCTTTCTCAAGGATCTGGTCTCGCTGCGCAACCCCACCAGCCCCTACAGTTTCGTCAACTACTTGCACCAGAAGCAGCGCCTGGCCGATTTCATCAACCTGGGCACCTTCTACCCCTGCCGCCTGGAGTACAACGACTACCTGCGCTGGGCCGCCGAGCATTTCGCCACTCAAGCCGTCTATGGCGAGCAAGTGCTGCGCATCGAGCCGGAAGTTAAGGCTGGCCGTGTCGAGCATTTGCGCCTGGTCTCTCAAGATGCGCAGGGCCGTGAATACACCCGGCGTACCCGTTCGGTCGTGGTCGGCACGGGCGGTACGCCGAAAATCCCGGAAAAATTCGGCGCCTTCAAGGACGACCCGCGCGTCTTCCACCACTCCCAGTACCTGAGCAGCCTGAGCAGGTTGCCATGCGCCGAGGGCAAACCGATGCGCATCGCGGTAATCGGCTCTGGCCAGAGCGCCGCAGAAGCATTCATCGACCTCAATGACAGCTACCCGTCGGTCAAGGTCGACATGATACTGCGCGGTTCAGCGCTCAAGCCTGCGGACGACAGCCCGTTCGTCAACGAAATCTTCTCGCCGGACTACACCGACCTGGTCTACAACGAGCCGGCCGAGCAGCGCGCCAAGCTGCTGGGTGAATACCACAACACCAACTACTCAGTGGTCGACCTCGACCTGATCGAGCGCATCTACGGCATCCTCTACCGCCAGAAGGTTTCGCATCAGGTGCGCCACAACGTGCTGTGCCGTCGCCAGGTGGAAGCGGTTGTCGCCACCCGCGACGGCATCGAACTCACCCTGCGCGACCTGGCCACCGACCAGCATCAGACCCACCGTTACGATGCTGTCATTCTGGCCACCGGCTACGAGCGCCGCTCGCATCGCGACCTGCTGGCACCGCTGGCCGGTTACCTCAAGGATTTCAACGTCGATCGCAACTACCGGGTACTGTCCAGCCCGGACCTCGAAGCGTCGGTTTACTTGCAAGGTTTCTGCGAGGGCAGCCATGGCCTGAGCGACACCCTGCTGTCGGTACTGCCGTCCCGTGCCGCCGAAATCGGCCAGGCGCTGTACCAGGACCTCGCCCGCCGACACGGCAAAGCGCAACCGCCGGTCGCCCTCACCAGCGCCTGACCCTCTGCAGCCTTCAAGCCGACACGGCGCCCCGCGCCCTGTCGGCTTTTGCTTTTCTGAAACATTTGCTTGCATTTAAATAGGCAGGATTTCCATTCTCATTCGTCTTTATAGATGCAGCCCCTGTGGTTGGGCATATGCTCGACCCTCATTTTCAGAAGACCGACCGATGGCCAAATCAACCAAAAAATCCAAGTCCAAGCTGTGGTTCCTGGTCCACAGCTGGCTCGCCCTGCCGATCTGGTTCTTCGTGCTGATCGTCTGCTTCACCGGCATGCTCGCCGTGGTCAGCCAGGAAATCGTCTGGCTGGCCAACGCCGATGTGCGCGCCAACAAGCCCGACGACAGCGCCGAACGCCTGAGTTTCCAGCAAGTGCTCGACGCCCTGCACAAGGCCGAACCGGATATGGTGGTGCGCACACTGAGGCAGCCGGACGGTTCGCACTTTGCGCTCAACGCCGGGGTTACCCTGCCCGACGGCAGCAGCCCGACGCTGTACGTCAACCCCTACACCGGGGCCATCCAGGGCAAGGTCCCGGACTTCAACTTCGAAGCGTTCACCCGTGCCCTGCACGGCTGGTGGCTGGTGCCCTTCACCAACGGTTTCAGTTGGGGCTGGTACCTGGTCTCGCTGCTGGGCCTGCCGATGCTCGCTTCGCTGGTGACTGGCCTGGTGGTGTACAAGAAGTTCTGGAAAGGCTTCTTCAAGCCCATTCGCACCGGCCACGGCTCGCGCATTTTCTGGGGCGACCTGCATCGCCTGGCCGGGGTCTGGTCGATCTGGTTCATCGCGGTCATTGCCATCACCGGCACCTGGTTCCTGATCCAGGCGATCCTGTTCGATAACCACATCACGATCTCCAGCCAACCGATCACACCTGTGATCGCCCGGGAAGATGTACCGCAAACCGCCGATGGCAGCCCTGCCCCGCGCATCGACCTGGACGAAGCGGCGCGCATCGCCGGCCTGGCCATTCCGGGCCTTGAAATCAACGCCATCTCGCTGCCCGCCACGGCCTACAGCCACATCACCCTGAACGGCCCGGGCTGGTACCCGCTGATGTTCCAGAGTGCCAACATCAACCCCTACACGCGTAACGTCGACAGCCAGTTCCTGATCAGCGACCGCTCCGCCCTGGAGTTCGTCACCGAATCCATGCGCCCACTGCACACCGGCGACTTTGGCGGCCTGCCGGTCAAACTGATCTGGTTCTTCTTCGGCCTGGTCCTGACGCTGATGGTGTTCAGCGGCCTGCTGATCTGGACCAAACGTACCGCCCAGGCGACCGCCGCCGCCCTCAAGCGCAGCGAGCGTGCACCCCGTGCCACCGCCAGCGACACCCCCGTGGAGATCCGCCCATGAGCCAGGCCCAGGCCCTGCCCACCCGCCCACTCAAGCAGTGGTGGCTGAAGTGGCGCTTTCACTTGAACATTCTGCTGATTCTCATCCCGCTGGGCTTCATGCCCAAGTATTTCGCCGACGCCAAGCTGTTTCGCGGTGATGCCGGCTTGGGCGTGAACCAGATCAGCGATATCCAGGTTGGCCCTTACAGCCTGGACCTGGCCGAACTGCGCAGCGAAGCGCCACGCGCCGACGGCCCGGCGGGCTACTTCAAGCCCTTCAACGCCGCGCTTTGCAAAGCCTGCATCAACGACGTCAAAGCCGTGTACCTGCGCATCGGCAAACCCCGCAGCCTGCGCGCCGCCGGCACCATCTTCTTCGGCGCGCCCTACCGCATGGGTACCAACCTGCCGATCCCTGCGCGCACCAAGCCCGACGCGCAGATCTGGATCACCCTCGAAGGCTGGGACGGCAGCATGCATCAGGCATCGGTCCCGCTGAGCAAGGCTTCGCCAGCCACCGTGGCCTGGCTCGAAAAACAAGGAGGCAAGAAATGAAGCACATGATGCGCAGGCTCGCCCTGCCCCTGCTGGTGCTGGCCGCAGGCCCGGCCCTGGCCCACAACCCGATGTGCGAGTGCGAAGAGCTCGATGGCGGCCAGGTCAAATGCACCGGTGGCTTCTCGGACGGCAGCGGCGCCCCGGGCGTGACCCTGGACGTGATCGGCTATGACGAGCAGGTACTGGTCGGCGGCAAGCTGGGCGATGACTCGACGCTTACCTTCAAGCGCCCCGACGGCGAGTTCTACGTGCTGTTCGATGCCGGCCCCGGCCACGTGGTGGAAGTCGACTACGCCGACATCACGCAACCATGAGCGGCCCTACCCTGAGCCGCACCCACGTGGTGCGCCCCGCCGGCGCCGGGCACGAAACCCTCTACGTGCTGCTGGTCAGCCTGCTGATCGTCATCGTCGCCGCCTGCGTGGTGCTGATGCGCGGTGAACGCGAAGACGAGCAGCCCATCGCCAGCCACCAGATCGACGCCCGCCGCGACCTGACGCCCGCCGAACAAGGCATCTATACCGACCTTCGCGTCGCATTCGACGAGGTTCAGTTGCTGCGCGAAGAAACCGCCGCCGTACCCAGTGTGGCGTCGTTGGCCGAGGAAGGCTTGCCACCGTTCGTGGTAGACGCCGGCAGCCAGAGCCGTGGCAGCCACCAATGGCAGTGGCTGGAGGCTGGCGCCTATCTGGGTCGCAGCCAGGCCCCGCAGGTCGCCGGCAGCTTTTTGCTGATCGTGCCGCACGAGCACAGCGCCCAGCCTGACGTCTGGCTGCGCCGCGACAGCGCCGCGGTGATGCCGGACGACCTTGGCCAGGCAGCCCTGATCGCCGCTGGCTGGCAGCAAGTGGCTAGCCATTACGACGCCGGGGTCACCCGCGAACACCGTCACTGAATCCAAGGAATTCCCCATGTTGCGCTCCGCCCTCACCCTGCTCCTGGCCCTCGCGTTACCGGCCCTGGCCCTGGCCGACACCGGCAAGCCCTTGCGCATCGGCATTACCCTGCACCCGTACTACAGCTATGTGAGCAATATCGTCGGCGACAAGGCCGAAGTGGTGCCGCTGATTCCCGCAGGCTTCAACCCGCACGCCTACGAGCCACGTGCCGAGGACATCAAGCGTATCGGCAGCCTGGACGTGGTGGTGCTCAACGGCGTCGGCCATGACGATTTCGCCGACCGCATGATCGCTGCCAGTGAAAAGCCCGACATCAAGATCATCGAAGCCAACCAGAACGTGCCGCTGCTGGCGGCCACCGGCATCGCCGCCCGCGGTGCCGGCAAAGTGGTCAACCCGCACACCTTCCTGTCCATCAGCACCACCATTGCCCAGGTCAACAACATTGCCCGTGAACTGGGCAAGCTCGACCCGGACAACGCCAGGTTCTACACCCAGAACGCCCGCGCCTATGCCAAGCGCCTGCGCGGCTTGCGCGCCGAGGCGCTGGCCAAGGTCACCGAGGCACCCGGCGCCAACTTCCGTGTGGCCACCATTCATGCAGCCTACGACTACCTGGTGCGTGATTTCGGCCTGGAGGTCACGGCAGTGGTGGAGCCGGCCCACGGCATCGAACCGAGCCCGGCACAGCTTAAGAAAACCATCGACCAGCTCAAGGCGCTGGACGTCAAGGTGATCTTCTCGGAAATGGACTTCCCGTCGGCCTATGTCGAGACCATCCAGCGTGAGTCCGGTGTGCGCCTGTATCCGCTGACGCATATTTCCTACGGCGAGTACACCAAGGACAAATACGAAGTAGAGATGAAGCGCAACCTCGACACCGTGGTCCGCGCCATTCAGGAGAACCGCGCATGACCGCGGCCGCCAACCTCATGGTGCGCGGCGGGCCCGGCATCGAATTCGCTGGCATAGACCTGACGCTTGGCCGCACGCGCATCCTGGAACAGGTCCAGTTCAGCGTCGCCGCCGGCAGCGTACATGCCATCGTCGGGCCCAACGGCGGCGGTAAAAGCTCGCTGATCAAGACCCTGCTCGGGCAGATGCCACACCAGGGCCAACTGACCCTGCACTGGCCGGGTGAGCAGCAGGTGATCGGTTACGTCCCCCAGGCGCTGGAGTTCGACCGTGGCCTGCCGATGACCGTGGACGACTTCATGGCCGCAATGTGCCAACGCCGCCCAGCCTTTCTCGGCCTTTCGCGCCGCGTGCAACCGGCCATCGACGCAGCGCTGGCGCAGGTCGGCATGCTCGACAAACGCAAGCGGCGCATGGGCGCTTTGTCGGGCGGCGAACGCCAGCGCGTGCTGCTGGCCCAGGGTTTGATCCCCGAGCCGCAGTTGCTGGTGCTCGACGAGCCCATGTCGGCGCTCGATGAAGCCGGCATCCGGGTGTTCGAGCACTTGCTGCAGGGCTGGCGCCAGGCCGGCACCACCGTGCTGTGGATCGAACACGACCTGCAAGCGGTGCTGCGCCTGGCCGACCGGGTCACCGGGCTGAGCCGCCAGGTACTGTTCGACGCCCCACCTGCCCAAGCCCTTACCCCGGAGCGCCTGCTGAGCCTGTTCTCCGTCCACCCGCGCAGCGAGGGCCGCACCTGATGAGCTACGAAGCATTCCGCCAACTGGTCCAGGAATGGGCCGGCGCTGGCTACCTGCCCGAGGCACTGGCCTACGGTTTCGTGATCAACGCACTGCTCGCCGGCCTGATGATCGGCCCGGTACTGGGCGGCCTGGGCACCCTGGTGGTGGTCAAGCGCTTTGCCTTCTTCTCCGAAGCCGTCGGGCATGCCGCCCTGACCGGGGTGGCCATCGGCATCCTGCTCGGCGAACCCTACACCGGGCCGTACGGCAGCCTGTTCGGCTACTGCCTGCTATTCGGCATCCTGCTCAACTTCCTGCGCAACCGCACCGGGCTGTCGCCTGACACGCTGATCGGGGTGTTCCTTTCGGTGTCGCTGGCTTTGGGCGCGAGCCTACTGCTGATGCTGGCCGGCAAGATCAACGTGCACATCCTCGAGAACGTGCTGTTCGGCTCGGTGCTGACAGTCAGCGCCCAGGACCTGGTGGTGCTGGGCATCGTCGCTGCCCTGGTGCTGGCGCTGGCCCTGCCGCTGTACAACCGCATCATCCTGGCCAGCTTCAACCCGCAACTGGCAGCCGTACGCGGGGTGGCAGTGAAGACCCTGGACTACCTGTTCGTGGTGCTGGTGACGCTGGTAACGGTGGCGTCGGTGAAGGTGATCGGGGCAATCCTGGTCGGTGCGCTGCTGGTGATTCCGGCCGCTGCCGCGCGCCTGGTCAGCCAGTCGCTCAAAGGCTTTTTCTTCATCTCGGTTCTGATCGCCACCCTGAGCACGCTGCTGGGCATCCTGATGCCGATCGTCTTTGACCTGCCGGTACCGTCGGGTGCCGCGATCAT
Source organism: Pseudomonas sp. BNK-15 (assembly GCF_047456105.1). Taxonomy (NCBI): domain Bacteria; kingdom Pseudomonadati; phylum Pseudomonadota; class Gammaproteobacteria; order Pseudomonadales; family Pseudomonadaceae; genus Pseudomonas; species Pseudomonas sp. BNK-15. The sequence continues at coordinate 4,167,468 of NZ_CP179898.1, read as the reverse complement.
CCTGGTTGCCGGCATTTGCTTCGCCCTCGCGGCCCTGGCCCGCGCCCTCGTCCCACGCCTGCAAGGAAACCCGGCATGAACCTGAAACAGCTCACCCTGGCGCTGGCCCTCACCGGCCTGCCCTCGTTCGCCCTCGCCACCGAGGTGCTGACCACCCTGCCGGTGACCCACAGCCTGGCTGCGGCCTTGCTCGATGGCACCGCCGTGCAGCTCAAGCGCGCCGCGCCGGCCAACCTGCCGGCCAGCCGCCAGCCTTCGTACTTCACCAGCCGTGGCGGCGCGAGCCTTGCCAAAGCGGCGCAGCAGGCCGATGCGGTGATTGGCCTGCGCTCGATCTGGCGTGACGACCCGCTGTACCCCATGGCCCGGCGCAGCAATATCCGCATCGTCGAAATCGATGCAGCGCGGCCGGTGGACGGTGCCCTGCCGGGCATCGCGGTCAGTGGCGATGACGCCTACAACGCCTACCCCTGGCTGAACCCGACCAACCTTGGGCGCATGGCCGACGTGCTGGCCAACGACCTGGAACGCCTGGCGCCCGCCGACAAGGCGAAGATCCAGGGCAACCTGGCGGGGCTCAAGCGCCAGTTGCTGGAATTGACCGCCAGCAGCCAGACCAAGCTTGCCCAAATCGACAACCTCAGCGTGGTCAGCCTGTCCGAGCGCCTGGGCTACCTGGCCAGCGGCCTGAACCTGGATGTGGTGGAACAGGCACTGCCGGCCGAGGGCAAGTGGGACGACGCCGCGCTCAAGGCACTGGGCGAGAACCTCAAGAACCAGGATGTGGCGCTGGTGCTGGACCATCGGCAGCCGGATGCGGCAGTGGCCGAGGTGATCAAGGCCTCGGGGGCCACGTTGCTCGTGGTGGAAAGTGACCCGCAAGACGCCGTGGCCGGGCTCAAGGCCAGTGTCGATCAGGTGGTCGGGGCGCTGAGCAAAGGGTGATGCAGCCTGTACCTGCCCGATCGCCGGTTTGCCGGCGATCGGGCCAGGGCAGACAGCCCTAGCGTTTCATGCACCGCTGATACCGCTCATCCACCCTCCCCGCAAACCACGCCGTGGTCAGCTTGCGGGTGATTTTCGGGCTTTTCAGTTCGATCCCCGGCAACTTGGCGCGCGGCACCGGCTTGCCTGCGGCTGCGTCAGCCAGGGCGAACACCCCGCTGTACAGCTTGCTGTCCTCGAAGGCCAGGCTGTCACCCAGTTCCAGCTGGCTGCGGATCTGCGGGTTACGCAGCCCCAGCTTCACACCCAGCTTGCGCGCCGCCTGCTCGGTGCTGCCGGGCATGATCGCGCCGGGGGCGATCAGGTCACCATCCAGGGCCAAGGGCACGCCCGTCACCTTGCTCAGGGCCGCCTGAAACGCGGCATTACGGCTGGCGTACCAGCCCGCGTTGAAGTCGGCGAAGCGATAGAGCTGGCGCTCATAGTGCGCGGGGTAACCCAGCAAATGGCCGATACCGAAATACATGCCGCCACGACGGCTGAAGACCTCCTGGCGTATGGTGCCGTCGTAGGTGTAGGGGTAATCCTTGGCATGCTGCTCGGCAAACTCGACGCTAACCTGCATCGGCCCACCGGTGTGCACCGGGTTCAGCCCGCCCAGCAAGGTCCGGCCCAGCGGCAGGCCGGTAATGAATTCGTCGTACAGCGCACTCAGTTGCTTCTCACTGCGCACCGCAAGCAGCCGCTGCTGATACGTCTGGCCATTGCCAGAAGCCGTATTCAGCGCGCCGTCCACCAGCAACCGCGGGATATGCAGGCTCGCCGCGCGGCGGTCGACCTCGGCACGGGCAATGCGCCCAAGGTTGGGGACCTGCGGGTCGGCATTGAAGGTCGATTCCTGCTCGGTCACCGCCAGCACCGCACACAGGTTGCTCTTGCTCGGGGCGATGCGCTGGGCTTCGAACGCCACCTGGATATCCCTGGCCCAGCCCTCGCGGTCCCTGGCCTGGGCTGGCAACAAGCGCACCAGTTGGGCACGCACCTTGGCAGGGTCGGCCTCAGGCTCTTCCTCACGACGCCCGGCGCAGCCCTGCAGCAGCGCCAGGGCCATCAACCCGGCAGCCAGCAGCCGGCCGTTCAGGGCTGCTCCCCGACCAGATAGGTCTTGCTGATGTGGCGAAATTGCGGGTGGCTGGCGTTGCCCATGAGCTCGAACAGCACCATTTCGCGGGTAACTACCTGCGCCCCGGCCTGACGCATCCGCGCAAGCCCTGCAGCCTTGTTGGCCAAGGTACGGCTGTCGCAGGCATCCTCGACCAGGAACACCTGCTTGCCCAGGCCCAGCAGGCCGAGCACGGTCTGCAGCACGCAGACGTGGGTTTCCATGCCGCACACGATTACTTGCTCGCGCGCCAACAGGCTGGCTGGCAGGCACTGGGCCGCAACGCAGGAAAAATGGGTCTTTTCCACGATTTCAGCTGCAGGGGCGGCGGCGAGAAGCTCGGGCAGGGTGTGCCCCAGGCCTTTGGGATATTGCTCGCTGATGACGATCGGCAGTGCGAGATCGGCGCATGCTGCCAGCAGCCAGCGTGCCCGGGCGCGGGTGCCCTCGGCGTCGCTCATCGCGCCAATGAGCTTTTCCTGGATGTCGACGACCAGCAACGTGGCCTGGTTAGGATCGATCAGCATTGTCTGCCTCTTGCCTGGGAAAACGCCTAGCATCCCCAAGGCAAGCGGCAACGTCAATCAGGCGCAAAGCCGATGGGGCTCCAATGCTGCAGCCAGCGCCGTGAGCACACGGTCCTCCTGCTCATGGATGAAGAAGTGGCTGCCCGGAAACATCTGCAAGGTGAATGCACCCTGGGTTTCCTGGCCCCAGGCCCGCAGTTGCTCTTCACTGGCGCGGTCGTCTTGCCCGCCCAGCACATGCAGCGGGCACGCCAAGGCAGGCCTTGGGCGGTAGCTGTAACGGCCACAGAGCAGGAAATCCGCCCGCAGGATCGGCAACGTCAGGCTCATCAGCTCGGCATTGGCCAGCACCTCCTCCGGCGTGCCATTGAGTTCCCGCAGTTCATTGCGCAGCTCGTCATCGGTCTTGGGCTCACGCCAGTTCTTGCCGTCATAGTCCTCACGCCGGGTGGGCGCCGCAGTACCGCAAGCGAACAGCGCCACCGGTAGCGGGCACCCCAGCGCCTGCAGCTCGTGGGCCAGCTCGAAGGCCAGCAGCGCCCCCAGGCTATGGCCAAACAGCGCATACGGCGCAGCAGCGGCCTGGCGCTGTTCGGCTGCCAGTTGCCGGGCCAAGGCCTGCATGTCGGTGTGCAGCGGCTCGCCCATGCGCGCGCCGCGCCCGGGCAACTCGACCGGGCGTACCTGCAGCCAGGCTGGCAGCTTGCGCCGCCAACGGCTGTAGACCATGGCGCTGGCCCCGGAATAAGGCAGGCACAGCAGGTTGAGCGCGGTCACTGTGCGGCAGCGTCCGCCATCTTCTGGCGCAGGCTCAGCGGGCGCATATCGGTCCAGACTTCGTCGATGTAGGCCAGGCAGTCCTTTTTCAGCCCGCTCTTGCCCACAGCGCGCCAGCCGTTGGGGATCGCCTTGTAGTCGGGCCAGATGGAATATTGCTCTTCGTGGTTGACCACTACCTGGAACTGGATATCGTCGCGGTCGAAAACGGAAGTCATTGCCTGTCTCCTTGAGTGATGGATGCCGGTACGCGCTTGGCGTAGGGCGGCTCTCTGGTAGACGTAGGAAACATCCGAAAAATTAGCGTTTGGGCATGACAACTTCTGGGCCTCAAGCATCCCTAAGCAAGTCATGGGTATCCAGCAAGCGATAAGCCACCTGCGGATTGCGCTCCAACCCGCGCCGTATAGCCGCCGGAATCGACTGGCGGGTCTTGCGGCATAACCCAGGCTGGTCATCGAGTTCGATGACTATCCCGCGCATGGTACGCACCTCGTTGTAACCGGGCGCGATATGCAGCCGAATGCCCAGGTTCTCGTACAGCCTGGCCTGCAAGCGCTGCAGGTCTTCAAGGTCCTTGAGGTTTTCCAGCCGCTCGATCAGGCGCTTCTCCTCCTGGCGGGTGAGCAGGAGGATGCGCTGGGCCGCAGGCGGCTGCGCGGCCAGGTGCTCGCGGCCGCAGTCACAGGCGCCAGGTGGGCAAGGTTGGCGTAAGGCAAGTGCTGTGCTCATGGGCCAAGCATAGCGCGTCGCGGCGAAAGAGCGTGCGCCAACCGCTTGCGCAAAATTGAGCGCCGCCCCCAAAACCGCGCCTGCTCAATGCCCCGCTGAAGCCGGCCCCGCCTTGGCAGCAAACGGCGGCTTGGCCAACCACACCAGCAGAATCAGACCGGCAAACACCCAGCCCATCAAGGTGAAGTAATCCACCGTCGACATCATGTAGGCCTGCCCGTTGAGTATCTGCTCCAGCTGCGCATAGCTTTGCGGGTTTGCCCCGCCCAGTTGCTCCAGCGTGTGCCGGGTCGCCGGGTCGAACTGGCTGATGTTCTCGCTCAGGTAGGCATGATGCTGGTCCGCCCGGCGGATCCAGATCCACGTGGTCAACGACGCCGCAAAACTGCCGCCCAACGTGCGCAGGAACGTCGCCAGGCCAGACCCGTCGGCGATCTGATGCGGCGGCAGGTCCGACAGCAGAATGCTCAAGGTCGGCATGAAGAACAGCGCCACACCAATCCCCATGAACAGCTGCACCAGGGCAATGTGCTGGAAGTCCACCTCGTTGGTGAAGCCCGCGCGCATGAAGCAGCTGGCACCGATGGCCAGGAACGCCAACCCCGCCAGCACCCGCAAGTCGAAACGCTGCGCGTACTTGCCCACGAACGGCGACATGATCACCGGCAGCAGGCCGATCGGTGCCACTGCCAGGCCTGCCCAGGTGGCGGTGTAGCCCATCTGCGTCTGCAGCCACTGGGGCAGGATCAGGTTGATGCCGAAAAAGCCTGCGTAGCCCCCCACCAGCACAATGGTACCGATGCGGAAATTACGGTGCGCGAACAGCCGCAGGTTGACCACCGGGTGGCGGTCCGTCAGCTCCCAGATGATGAATATCGCCAGGAACACGACCGAAATCAGGCTGCCGATGATGATGAACGACGACTCGAACCAGTCCAGGTCATTGCCCTTGTCGAGCACCACCTGCAATGCGCCCACACCGACAATCAAGGTCAGCAGGCCGATGTAGTCCATGGGCTGGCGGCTGGTCACCACCGGCCGTGCTCGCATCTGCTGGCGCACCACTGCGGCAGCGAACAGGCCGATCGGCACGTTGATGAAGAAGATCCAAGGCCAGCTGTAACTGTCGGTGATCCACCCGCCCAGGATCGGCCCGGCAATCGGCGCCACCACCGTGACCATCGCCAGCAACGCCAGTGCCATCCCCCGTTTGGCTGGCGGGTAGACGGCAATCAGCAAGGTCTGGGTCATCGGGTAAAGCGGCCCGGCCACCACCCCCTGCAGCACACGAAAGCCCACCAGCTCCGGCATCGACTGCGAGATACCGCACAGAAAAGACGCCAGTACGAACAGCAGCGTGGCCCAGATGAACAGCTTGACCTCACCGAAGCGCCGGCTGAGCCAACCGGTCAACGGCAACGCGATGGCATTGCTCACCGCGAACGAGGTGATCACCCAGGTGCCCTGCTCGGAACTCACCCCCAGGTTGCCGGAAATGGTCGGCAAGGCCACGTTGGCGATGGTGGTGTCGAGCACCTGCATGAACGTCGCCAGCGACAGGCCTATGGTGGTCAGCAGCAGGCTCGGCGGGGTGAACTGCGCCGCAGCGTTGTTGCTCATCGTTGCGCCGTCTTGCCGGGGGCGCTGTTGTCGTGGATCAGCCGAGCGATCAGATGGTCAGCTTCGACCAACTGACGGTCGTACACTTGGGTGGTGTAGCTGGCCTGCTGCGGCGGCTGTTGGGCCAGGGCCGGGCCGCTCTGATCGTGCAAGTCGACCTCGACCACCGTGGACAGGCCAATGCGCAGCGGGTGGGCCTTGAGCTGGTCCGGGCTGAGGTGAATGCGCACCGGTACACGCTGGACGATCTTGATCCAGTTGCCGGTGGCGTTCTGTGCCGGCAGCAAGGCGAACGCGCTGCCGGTGCCGGCGCCCAGGCTGTCGACGGTGCCGCTGTACTTGACGTCGCTGCCGTACAGGTCGGCGCTGATTTCCACGGGTTGGCCGATACGCATGTCGCGCAGCTGGGTTTCCTTGAAGTTGGCGTCGATCCACACCTCGTCCAGCGGGATGACTGCCATGGTCGCGGTGCCCGGCTGCAAACGCTGGCCGAGCTGCACGGTACGTTTGGCGACGTAACCGGTGACTGGCGCCACCAGCGTGGTGCGTGCGTGGTCCAGGTAAGCCTGGCGCAGGTCGGCGGCGGCGGCCATGACCTCGGGGTGCGAAGACACCACCGTGTCGTCCACCAGCGCCGTGCTGGTATTGAGCTGCTGGCGCGCGCTGTTGACGGCGGCCTGGGCCACGGTCAGGTCATCGCGGGCATGGGAGATTTCTTCAGCAGCGATCGCACCGCTGTCAGCCAGCACCTTGCGCCGGTTGTAGTTCTGCCGGGCCTTCTGCAACTCGGCCTGGCGTGTCTGCAACTGGGCCTTGAGGGAATCGACGTTGCTGTACAGGCCACGCACCTGGCGCACCGTACGGGCCAGCTTGGCTTGCGCGGCCTGCAGGGCCACCTCGCTGTCGGCCGGGTCGAACTGCAACAGCACCTGGCCAGCATGCACCAGGTCGCCGTCATCGGCGCCGATGCTGGTGACGGTGCCGGTGACCAGCGGGGTGATCTCCACCACATTGCCGTTGACGTAGGCGTCGTCGGTGCTTTCGTGCCAGCGCCCGATCAGGCTGTACCAGGCCCAGGCGCCAGCGCCGGCAAGCAGCACCACCAGCAACAGGCCAAGCAGCCAGACTTTGCGCTTGCGCGACGGTTCGGGTGCGGCGGAGGGAGTTGAGGTGTCTGCGTTATTGGCCATGACAATACCTTGGAATATGAAACAGGAATCAACGATCGCCGAAGCGGCGGATCGTCAGAGGGTCGCCGGCACCGAGCAGGACCTTGGCCAGCAGGCCTTCAAGGGTCTTGAGCTCATCAGGCTGCAGCACGCCGACCAGTTCGTTCATCGCCGCCGCGCCGATCTGGGGCAAGCGGTCGGCCAGGCGTTGGCCTTCGGCGGTCAGGGCCAGGCGTACCTGGCGACGGTCGTCGGCGCAGCGGTTGCGCAAGATCAGGCCCTTGTGCTCGAGGCGGTCGAGCATGCGGGTCATCGACCCGCTGTCCAGGCCCAGGTAGCGGCACAGCTCGGCCGGCGTATCCACCTGGTACTGGGTGACGATGATCAACACTTTGAACTGCGCGGCGGTGACGCCTTCTGATTCGAGGTGCCAGTCGAGAATGCGGTCCTTGAGGATCGCCGCACGGCCCAGCAGCATGCCGATGGCGCAGGACTGGAAGTTTTGCGGGGTGAAATGGGACATCGGCAGCAGCTCGGGCAATTGTGTAAAAATATTACTGCCTAGGCAGCAAATGTCAAAGCTTTCGTTAGGGGGCTATGGAAATAGCCTTGGGACACACGGCAGGTGGGTGCCGGGAAGGGTTCTCAAACGCTGTAAAATCCTGGCGAAACCGATCAAAACACACATAACTGATAGTCATTCGCCATTACCTTGGTTCTCGGGAGGCCCCTCGCAGGGGTAGAATGCGCAAAACCCGGAGCCGCAATGAACCAAGACCGCCTCAATCCCAGCCCAGACGATGCCATCACCGACGCCGCCGCGCAGTGGTGCATGCGCCTGCACGCCGACGATTGCACCCAGGCCGAGCGTGAAACATTCGCACGCTGGTTGGCAGCGGACCCGCGCCACGCTGATGAATACCAGGCGATGCTGGAAATCTGGCAGACCGCCGACCTGCTGCCGCGCAACGCCACGGTCATCGATTTCAACCCGCCTGTACGCACTATGGCGCGGCAACGCCGCCACTGGCGGCCCATGGCCTCGGCAGCAGCCATCGCCCTGCTGGTGTTGCCGCTGGCGGGCTGGGTTGGCTGGGAGCAGGGCTGGCTACCCAACCACTACCAGCACGTTGAAGCAGGCGACCAGGCGCGGACCGTGCAACTGAGCGACGGCAGCACGGTGGAGCTCAACCTCAACACCGAACTGTCCTACTTCAACTACAAGGACCAGCGCCAGGTCACGCTCAAGCGAGGCGAGGCGTTCTTCAAGGTGCAGCATGACAGCACCCACCCCTTCATCGTCCGTGCCGGCCACGGCCAGACCCGGGTCACTGGCACCCAGTTCAACGTGTGGAAGTATCAGGACCAGGTCAAGGTCACCCTGGTACAGGGTTCGGTGCTGGTCAGCAGCGACGGCAGCACCGGCGGCTACCGCCTTGGCCCAGGCATGCAGGCCAGTTATCGCACCGGCGACTTCGAGCCGCAGTTGGCCCAGAGCGAAGACTATGGCAACAGCCTGGCCTGGCGCAGCGGCAAGCTGGTGCTCGACAACCTCAGCCTCGAACAGGCACTGCCAGTGATCAACCGCTACCTCGATGCGCCCCTGCTGCTGGCCGATGCCAGCACCGGCCGCATCCGCATCAGCGGCATCTACAACACCCGTGAAGTCAAGCGCCTGGTGGACAACCTGCCCAAGGTGCTGCCGGTGTACCTGACCCGCAGCAAGGACGGCAGCACCGTCCTCAACCGCATTTCCCCGCCGCCCGACAAGGGCTGATGCGCTAGAGCGTCATCGCCGCCAGCCAGCCAAACGCCATCAGTGGCAGGTTGTAGTGGATGAACGTCGGTACCACGGTGTCCCAGATATGGTGATGCTGGCCATCGACGTTGAGCCCCGAGGTTGGCCCAAGGGTCGAGTCCGATGCCGGCGAGCCTGCATCGCCCAGGGCACCGGCGGTGCCGACGATGCACACCGTGGCCAGCGGGTCGAAGCCCAGCTGCACGCACAGGGGCACGAAGATCGCCGCCAGAATCGGCACCGTCGAGAACGACGAACCGATGCCCATGGTCACCAGCAACCCCACCAACAGCATCAGCAAGGCACCCACGCCCTTGCTGTGGTCGATCCATTGCGCCGAGGTTTCTACCAGGCCCTTGACCTCGCCAGTGGCTTTGAGCACCTCGGCGAAACCCGAAGCTGCGATCATGATGAACCCGATCATGGCCATCATCTTCATGCCTTCGGTGAACAGGCCGTCGGTGTCTTTCCAGCGCACGATGCCCGACAGCGAGAAGATCAGGAAACCGACCATGGCGCCGATGATCATCGAGTCCAGCCACAGCTGGACGATGAACGCCGCAGCGATCGCCAGCCCCGCCACCAGCAGGGTCAGCGGGTTGTACTGCACGCTGGCCTGCTCGACCTGCTCGATGCGCGCCAGGTCATAGTCACGCTTCTTGCGGTAGCTGAAGAACACCGCCAACAGCAGCCCGGCCAGCATGCCCGCCGCCGGAATGGCCATGGCATGGGTGACGTTGACACCGCTCACGTCCACGCCTGCGCGGGCAACGTTGGCCAGCAGGATCTCGTTGAGGAAGATGTTGCCAAACCCTACCGGCAGGAACATGTACGGCGTGATCAGGCCAAAGGTGATCACGCAGGCGATCAGCCGGCGGTCGATGCGCAGACGGGTCAGCACGTACAGCAGCGGCGGCACCAGCAGCGGGATGAAGGCGATGTGGATGGGCAGGATGTTCTGCGACGACACCGCCACCACCAGCATCAGGCCGATCAGCAGCCACTTGACCTTGCCGCCGCTGGCATGGCCCTGGCGGTCGATCATCGCCAGCGCACGGTCGGCCAGGGCGTGGGCCAGGCCGGACTTGGCAATCGCCACGGCAAAGGCGCCGAGCAAGGCGTAGGACAACGCCACCGTGGCGCCACCGCCCAGTCCGCCGTTGAAGGCCTTGAGCGTGCCCTCGATGCCCAGGCCACCGACCATGCCACCGGCCAGGGCGCCGATGATCAAGGCGATGACCACGTGCACGCGCGACAGGCTGAGTATCAGCATGATGCCTACCGCGGCAATCACTGCATTCATGGTTTGGCTTTCCTCGTAGCTGCAGACAAAAAGCGCGCACTCTGCAGCACTGGCGCACAGATGTCAAAAGCGCCAGGCGGCGGCGTATTACGCGGGCCGGCAAATTTAAATTGAATGTTTGAATAAAGAAAAAACCGAGGCCGCCGATATAGCAGAGGGATTGAGCCCCACCCAAGATCCAAAGCCAAACCCTTACCCTCAAAAAAGGGACGCCCCATGCCTTTGCGACAACTTTCCATCCAGTGGAAGATCACCCTGCTTGCCGGCCTGTGCCTGGCCAGCATCGTCACACTGCTCGTCGGCCTTTCGCTGTACCGCATGGACCACAGCTCGGACCTGGTCAAAGCCAGCAGCGAGAAGATGCTCAGTGAGGCAGCGCAGGCGCGCATCGAGTCGCAAGGCGAGGTCCAGGCCTTGAACATCAGCCGCCAGTTCATGGATGCCTACCAGTACGGCGCCGGGTTCGCCCGCCAGGTGCTGTTCCTGCGTGAACAGGCGGAAAAGCGCTTCCTGGATGCCTACGACCTGCGCGAAGACATGACCCGCCAGGTTCGTGCAGCCCTGCAGGCCAACCCCGACCTGCTGGGCCTGTCACTGGTGTTCGAACCCAATGCCCTGGACGGCAAGGACAGCCTCTTCACCGGCCAAGCCGAGCTTGGCAGCAACGAGACCGGCCGCTTCGCTTTGTACTGGTCGCAGCCGCGCGTGGGCCAGCTGACCGCCATGGCCCTGCCCGAGCACGACATGGCCAACACCGAGATCGGCCCCAGCGGCCAGCCCGCCAACACTTGGTGGGTGTGCCCGCGCAGCAGCGGCAAGGTCTGCGTGGTGGAGCCGTACTTCTACGACATCGACGGCCAGCGCGTGCTGATGACCAGCATCGTGTTCCCGCTGGCGGTCAACGGCAAGGTGATCGCCACCCTGTCCATCGACATCAACCTCAACAGCCTGCAGGCCCTGAGCCAGGAAGCCAGCCGCAGCCTGTACGAGGGCCGCACCACGATAGGCATTCTCAGCCCCGTGGGCCTGCTGGCCGGCTACAGTGCCGATGCCAGCAAGCTGGCCCAGCGTTTCGACCAGGTTGACACCAGCAAAGGCGCCGAACTGGTACGCAAGCTGGCCGAAGGTAAATTGAGCGTCCACCACGACCAGCAACGCCTCAAGGTACTCGCGGCGTTCCAGCCGATCCCTGGCGCCCAGCCATGGGGTGTGCTGCTGGATGTGCCGGAAAACGCCCTGACCGGGCCGGCCGAGGCGCTGAAGCAAGAGCTCGACGCCCTGAACACCAGCGGCACCCTGCTGGAGCTGGGCCTTGGCCTGGGCGCTGCGATTGCCGGCCTGCTGCTGGTGTGGCTGATGGCCCGTGGCGTGACCCGGCCGATCCTCGGGGTGGCGGCCATGCTCAAGGACATCGCCAGTGGTGAAGGCGACCTCACCCGCCGCCTGACCTATGACAAACAGGACGAGCTCGGCGAACTGGCCGGCTGGTTCAACCGCTTCCTGGACAAACTGCAGCCGACCATCGCCGAGGTCAAACGCTCGGTGCAGGCGGCCCGCAGCACCGCAGACCAGTCCTCGGCGATTGCCACGCAAACCAGCGCCGGCATGGAACAGCAATACCGCCAGGTCGACCAGGCGGCCACCGCCTCGCACGAAATGAGCGCCACGGCCCAGGACGTCGCCCGCAGCGCCGCACAGGCTGCACAGGCCGCCCGTGAAGCAGACCAGGCAACCCGCGAAGGCCTGGCGGTGATCGACCGCACCACCCGCAGCATCGACACACTGGCAGCAGACATGAGCCATGCGATGGCCGAGGTCGAAGGGCTGGCCCACAACAGCGAGAAGATCGGCTCGGTGCTGGAGGTGATCCGCTCGATCGCCGAGCAGACCAACCTGCTGGCACTCAATGCCGCCATCGAAGCCGCCCGTGCCGGTGAGGCCGGCCGTGGCTTCGCCGTGGTCGCCGATGAAGTGCGCAACCTGGCCCAGCGCACCCAGGAGTCGGTGGAAGAAACCCGCCAGGTCATCGAAGCCCTGCAGGCCGGCACCCGCGAGGTGGTCGGTGCCATGGACAACAGCCACCGCCAGGCCCAGGGCGGTGTGGAGCAGGTCGGCCAGGCCGTCACCGCGCTGCAGCGCATCGGCCAGGCCGTGACCGTGATCACCGACATGAACCTGCAGATCGCCTCCGCCGCCGAAGAACAGAGCGCAGTGGCCGAAGAGATCAACAGCAATGTCGCGACCATCCGCGATGTCACCGAGTCGTTGTCCGGGCAGGCCAACGAGTCGGCGCGGGTCAGCCAGTCGCTCAACAGCCTGGCCAACCAGCAGCAGGGGTTGATGGACCAGTTCCGCGTCTGACGGGTGCTTCTCATCGCTGGCATGGCTACGCAAACATTCCAGCGATGAGGCCTGCAACAGCTGACATGCAGCGGGGTGCCTGTGGCCGGGTTGCCGGCGACAGGATCGGGCTGCATGAGGTGAGTGAATGTCAGGTCCGATCACCTCCATGATCATCCCCGACATCATGATTGACCCCATCATCAGCACCATGCCCTACGCCGTGGGCCTCACCCACACCATGACTGGCTTCGTGATTCGCTTCATGGTTGGCCCCATCATCCGCCCCGTTGCGGCCACTTTCACCGCGACCTGAGCTAGCATGACCGCCGCCATCACCGCTGTGGCCGCTACCGCCGTGGCCTGCGCCACTGCCACCGCTGCCGCCTCCATGCCCCCCACCGCCGTGACCGCCGCCTCCGTGACCTCCCCCACCGCCGTGGCCGCCACCACCGCCACCACCGCCACCACCACCACCACCACCACCACCACCACCACCACCACCACCACCATCCTTCGCATACGCATTCGAAGTATTGCCGATAGTGTCAGGCACCAATACCGCCGAAGCCGACAACACAGCCCCGATGGCCAAAGCCAACAAGCATTTCCTGAGCATGATGATCCTCCGCTTGGAGTTGCACAGATTGCTTGCGGCAACCTGTGTTTTGCGCCCCCCATGGGGCGACCTGCCAAACCAGCGCGACCATCCATCAGCAGCGGTGAACGTGATCCTTCAGGGCCTGCTGGCCTAATGTTGCAGAATGTTTCTCAAGTAGTGAGCGTAGCCGGCTGCCGGGCTTCTTGCCCGCGATCCATCCAAATGCTAAACGCCAGAATGGGCGTAACACCAAGGCTGCAAGGCCTCGGTAACGGCCGTCTCGCCGGGGACCGAATCGGTGCCTAGGTGGGGGTGCATGGCCGCTACTGTCCATTGCGCTTTACGCTTGACCGAAGAAGTGCCGTGGTTGACGATCGGCTCTTCCCGGAAAAGGACTACAGCATGCTACGGATATTGGGCAGGGATTCTTCCATCAATGTGCGCAAGGTCCTCTGGGCCTGCATCGAGTTCGATATTCCCTTCGAGCGCGAAGACTGGGGCGCAGGCTTCCAGCCCACCGACACGCCCGCCTTCCTGGCCCTGAACCCCAACGCCATGGTCCCAGTGATTCAGGACGGCGACTTCACGCTGTGGGAATCCAACACCATCATCCGCTACCTGGCCACGCGTTATGGCGATGCACTGGTGTACCCCACCGAGGCCACGGCCAGGGCCAGGGTGGATCAATGGATCGACTGGCAGGCCTCGGACCTGAACCGCTCGTGGAGCTATGCGTTCATGTCGCTGGTGCGTCACTCACCCGCGCACCAGGATGCCCAGGCGCTGGCCGCCGGCTGCGCAGACTGGTCGCGCCATATGCGAATCCTCGAGCAGCAGTTGGCTGCGACCGGTGCTTATGTGGCCGGTGACAGCTTTACGCTGGCCGATATCCCCATCGGGCTTTCGGTCAATCGCTGGTTCGAAACGCCCTTCGAGCACCCGCACCTGCCGGCGGTACGGGATTACTACCAACGGTTGAGCGAGCGTGCAGGCTTCCTGGCCCATGGGCGCAACGGGATGGCGTAGGGGTAGCGTCAACCACGAGGGCCAGGCCGGCGTAACGGCTGAAGCTCGACAGGCACCGGCTTCGCCGGTGATCGCCGGCAAGCCGGCACACACACGAGGTACGGCGCCGGCCATAAGGCATGGCATCCAACCCGTTTCACCACCTTGCGGGGCACTGGCTTATCCAATTTCTACAGCTGACGCCACTCCTGTAGGAGCCGGCTTGCCGGCGATCACCGGCAAAGCCGGTGCCATACACCGCAGCGCCTGCATCACCAGCAAGGGCGATGCTGCATTCTGCCGCAGGATATCGGACATACTTGCTTTGCCAGGCCGTGGTATGGCCGCAGACTGCGCAAAGCTGACAACACAGGATGCTGCTGCGCAGGGAACGTCTGCCCTGCTGCGCCCTCCCACAGTAATGCAGGGCGAACGGCGCGCTGCCCATTCATGTTTGGAGAACAGGCTCAGATGAAAAAGATCCTGATGGTGCTGACATCCCACGATCAGTTGGGCGACACCGGCAAAAAAACCGGCTTCTGGCTGGAGGAGTTCGCCGCACCTTACTACGTGTTCATCGACGCCAACGCAGACGTCACGCTCGCCTCGCCCAAAGGCGGGCAGCCGCCGCTGGACCCCAAGAGCGACGAGGACGATGCGCAAACCGATGCGACCCGGCGTTTTCGCAGTGATACCGAGGGGCAGATGGCATTGGCCGACACAGTACCGCTGAGCGAAATCGACCCTTACGACTTCGACGCCGTGTTTTATCCCGGTGGCCATGGGCCGCTGTGGGACCTGGCCGAGGACAACGATTCCAAGACGCTGCTCGAAGCCTTCTATGCGTCCAACAAACCGATCGCCGCCGTGTGCCATGCACCGGGTGTGTTCAAGAACGTCAACGCGCCAGACGGCCATCCTGTGGTCAAGGGCAAGAAAGTGACCGGGTTCGCCAATAGCGAGGAAGACGCGGTCGGGCTGACTGAGGTGGTGCCATTTCTGGTCGAGGACATGCTCAAGCGCAACGGCGGTGAGTATTCCAAGGGCCCGGACTGGGCGAGCCATGTGGTCGAGGACGGGCACCTGATCACCGGGCAGAACCCGGCATCGTCCGAGGCGGTGGCCACGGCGCTGCTCAAGCGCCTGGCAAGCGAATAGGGCCGCTGCACCATGACGCTGAACGCACTCATCTGCGGCGCCAGCCAGGGCATCGGCCTGGCGCTTTGTGAACAGCTGCTGGCAAGCGATGACGTGGCGCGGGTGTGGGCGGTGTCGCGCCAGGCCAGGGGCAGCGAAGCCCTGGCCGCGCTCGCCGCTGCACATGGCGAGCGCTTGGTGCGCATCGATTGCGACGCCCGCAACGAACAGTCCCTTGAGGCACTGGCCCGTGAGGTCGGCCGCACCTGCACGCACCTTGATCTGGTCATAAGCACCTTGGGCATTCTGCAGCGCGACGGTGCCAAGGCGGAAAAGGCCCTTGCCCAACTCGACCTGGCTGGCCTGCAGGCCAGCTTCGCGACCAACGCGTTCGCGCCGGTGCTGCTGCTCAAGCACCTGCTGGCGCTGCTGCGCAATCAGCCCTGCACCTTTGCCGCGCTGTCGGCCAGGGTCGGGTCCATCGGCGACAATCGCCTGGGCGGCTGGTACAGCTACCGCGCCAGCAAGGCCGCGTTGAACCAGTTGCTGCATACGGCAAGCATCGAACTCAAACGCATCAACCCAGCTTCCACGGTGCTGGTGCTGCACCCCGGCACTACCGATACGCAGCTTTCCCAACCGTTTCAGGCCAATGTGCCCGCCGAACAATTGTTTGAACCTGCGTTCGCGGCGCAGTGCATCCTGGAGCAGATTGGCCGGCTTGGGCCGGCGGACAGTGGCAGCTTCTGGGCGTGGGACGGTCAGCCGATCACCTGGTGAGGTCGCCAAGGTTGACGACAGGGACGGGTGCATGGCTCGGGTGTTCTGGCGCTCGATCCAGACAGCGCTGAAAAACCCGCCCCATGCACCTGACCGCGCACCGCTCAATCCGCGAAGTTGATCACCATCCGACCCTTGATCTTACCTTCCAGCATCTCTTCGAAAATGTCGTTGATGTCTTCGATCGGCCGCAGCGTGACCTTCGGCACCACCTTGCCTTGCGCGGCAAATTCAAAGGCTTCAGCCAGGTCCTGGCGGGTACCGACCAGTGACCCGACCACTTCGATGCCATCGAGCACCAGCCGCGGAATGTCCAGGCTCATGGCCTCCGGCGGCAGCCCGACAGCCACCAGCCGGCCACCGGCACGCAGCGCATCGACCGCAGAGTTGAACGCGCTTTTCGACACTGCCGTCACCACGGCCGCATGCGCGCCACCGGTTTGCGCCTGGATGACTTTGGCTACATCCTCACTGCGCGCATTGACCACCAGGTCGGCGCCCATTTCACGGGCGAACGCCAGTTGCTCATCATTCACATCGATCGCGATGACCCGGGCGTTGAAGACATTCTTCGCATACTGCAGGGCCAGGTTGCCCAGCCCACCGAGGCCGTAAACCGCAATCCACTGCCCGGGGCGGATGTTGGACGATTTCACCGCTTTGTAGGTGGTCACACCGGCGCAGGTGATGCTGCTGGCGGCAGCCGAGTCGAGCCCCTCGGGCACCTTTACCGCGTAGTCGGCCACCACGATGCACGCCTCTGCCATGCCGCCGTCGACGGTATAGCCCGAGTTCTTCACCTCACGGCACAGCGTTTCGTTACCGCTGTTGCAGTACTCGCAGTGCCCACAGCCCTGGAAGAACCACGCCACGCTGGCCCGGTCGCCCGGCTTGAGCGAAGTGACGCCCGGCCCTACCTCCACCACCACGCCAATCCCTTCGTGGCCGAGGATCACACCGGTCTTGTCACCGAAATCGCCATTCTTGACGTGCAGGTCGGTGTGGCACACGCCACAGCACTACATCTTCAGCAACGCTTCACCGTGCGCAAGCGGGCGCAGGGTTTTTTCCACCACGTCCACACGGCGCCCTTTTGCAACAACTACAGCTTTCATGAATGCCTCCTTGATTACTTGAGTGAGCTTGAGTTGAAGGGTTCAGCATAGTGGTGGTTTGGCCGCAGGACTTGCTGCAGGTCAGGGTCTGAGACGGTAGGTGCCCGGGTTTGCTAGGATTCGAGCCTAGCCTGCTGACAAGGCGCCCCTGCACCATCACCAGGAAGCCCGCCATGCCCTAGCCCATCGAACAGAAACTCGTCGTCGGCGTCGCCTCCAGTGCACTGTTCGACCTGACCGTCTCGGACGATATCTACCAGACAGATGGCGTGGAAGCCTACCGCCTGCACCAGGAAGCCAACCTCGACGTACCCTTCCCCAAAGGCGTGGCATTCCCCTTCATCCGCCGCTTCCTGAGCATCAACAAGGCCTTCCCCGAGCAGTTGCCGGTAGAAGTGGTGCTGCTGTCGCGCAACTCACCCGAAACCGGCCTGCGGGTGTTCCGCTCCATCGCCCATTACGGCCTGGATATCACCCGTGCCGCATTCATGTCCGGCCGCTCGCCCTACGAATACATCCCCGCCTTCAACGCCTCGCTGTTTCTCAGCGCCCACGAAGGCGACGTGCAGCGTGCCATCGACGCCGACTACCCCGCCGGCCTGGTGCTGCCGAGCAAGATCTATGATGACGAGATCGACACCGAATTGCGGGTGGCCTTCGACTTCGATGGGGTGATTGCCGATGACGAAGCGGAGAGCGTGTACAAAGAGCGCCAGGACCTGAATGAATTCCAGGCCCATGAACATGCGCACAAGGCCATTCCGCACCAGCCGGGGCCGTTGGCGGACCTGTATCGCAAGCTTTCGCTGATTCGCACGCTCGAAGATCAGAAGCTGGTGCAGGACCCGGCATACAAACGCATCCTGCGTATCGCCATCGTCACCGCGCGCAATGCCCCGTCACATGAACGGGTGGTGACGACCTTGAAGGACTGGGGTGTTTCACCGGATGAATCGTTCTTTCTTGGGGGAATGGAGAAGAGCCGCGTGCTGTCGATTCTCAAACCACACATGTTCTTCGATGACCAGCGCAGCCATCTGATGTCGGCGGCAGGGGATTTGCCGATGGTGCATGTGCCGTTTGGGGTAGCCAACAAAACGCTAGAGCGGCGCCCGAGCGAGGTGGTCAACACGACCACGGCACGCTTGAAGATGGGTTGAAAGCGCCGCTTCAGCCACTTCAATCGAACGCCCCATTCACCACCTCATAAATGATCCCCGTGGCGACAGCTACCAGGATCAGGTCAACCCCGGCCTGCATCCACTCGTATCCGTCGTAATGAGGCAACTGCCCAAGCAGCCGGCCATCGAGCTTCTTGGCGATACCAGGCGGCAGTGGCTTGCCGCGCGCCAGGTTTTTCTGGATGCCCGGCGGTAATGCTGGGCCCGGGCTCCAATAGCTGCGGTGGCCACCCAGAATGCCCAGCACATCCCCCCGGTCGATCGACGGCCCGCCATGCCAGTCATCGCTACCCGAGCCACCCTTTTTGCCGCCAGCGTTGCCTTGCCCTTGGGCATGCGGGGCCTGCCCCTTGCCTTGCCCATGCCCCTTATCGTTGCCATTACCGTTGCCTTTGCCGTTACCCGGGTCGGCGAGCGCAGCGCCCGACGCCGCGAGCAATGCCACTGACGTTACAGCGGCAATCAGAGCGTTCAACTTGGCCATGAGAGCATCCTTTGCGGTGTAGAGATTTGTTGAAATGTAGACGACGTTGCAATCATCGGCAGCAGGCCAGCGCGCCTGGCAGGCTCAGCACATGGCGCCTACAACGTGGTAGGCATGCCGCGCCGGTCCAGCTCGAACACCTTGGTGCGCTGCAGGCAATCGCGCAACCACAGGGCAGCCCTGCCCGGCCGGCGCTGCTGATGCCAAAGCAGGTCGACGCCGACCAACCAGTCGGTGTGCGGATAGGCCTGCAGCTGCAACTCGATCAGTTCACCGGCATCCAGCTCTCGCTGCACCAACTGCCGTGGCAGGGTCGCCCAACCCAGGCCACCGCGCACCATTTCCACCAGCGCCAGGTAGCTCTCGGCCTGCCAAAGCTGCGCGGTACGCAGGTATTCGCTGCTGGGCAGCTTTTGCGCGTGGGCGAAGAAGGCCAGGCGGCGGTGGGCGTGCAGGTCGGCGAAGGTGCAGGTTTGCAGTTGCGACAGCGGGTGGGTGGCGTGGCAGACATGAGCCATGATCAGTTTGCCCAACTGCTGGAAGGCCAATGCAGGCGGGTAGCCCGGCTGGGAAAAAGCGATGCCCAGGTCTGCCTCACCTTTATGCACCATTTCACTGACATCACCGTGCACCGGGTGGCGAATCAGCAAGTCGACGAAGGGGAACGCCTGATCGAACGCTTTGAACACCGGGATCAGTGACCCATACGGCACCTCGATGGCGAGCGTGAGCGCAGGCTCGGCCTGCTGCGCCAGGTTGTCGGCGCTGCCCTCCAGGGCATAGCAACGCTCAAGGATGCCCTCGGCCCGCAGCAGCAGTTTATGCCCGGCGGCGGTCAATGCCGGAATGCGGCTGCTGCGGTCGAACAACTCCACGCCCAGGTCGGTTTCCAGGTTGCTGATTGCAGCGCTGACGGTGGACTGGGTACGCCCCAGGCGCCGCGCCGCTGCCGAAAACGAGCCCGCTTGTACTGCGGCGACGAACACCTGCAATTGCTCCAGCGAAAAGCGCATCCCCACCCCCTGCTCCGCCACATGATCCATCGATGCTAACGATGGTTACTCATTTGTTCCATCGTTCATTTCGCCGGATCATCGGCCTCGACCACGCTTGCAGCTGCCCTGTTCAAACCTGCGCTGCGTGTCACTCCAGGCGCCGAAAACAACGAAAAGAGCCGCACCTTCAGGAGATTCACGCCATGAGCCCAAGCAAGGTCCACGCTGTAGACGAAGTATTACCGCTGCGGCAACTGTTCACCTTTGGCCTGCAGCACGTGCTGGTGATGTATGCCGGCGCGGTCGCGGTGCCACTCATCCTCGGTAGCGCACTGGGCCTTACCCAGGCGCAGATCGTGACGCTGATCAACGCCAACCTGTTCACCTCGGGCATCGCCACACTGATCCAGACCCTCGGTTTCTGGCGCTTCGGGGCACGCCTGCCGTTGATCCAGGGCTGCTCGTTCATCGCGCTGGCACCGATGATCATGATCGGCAAGCAGTACGGCCTGCAGGAGGTGTTTGGCGCCGTGATTGCCGCCGGCGCCATCACCATCGGCCTCGCGCCGCTGTTCAGCCGGCTGCTGCGCTTTTTCCCGCCGGTGGTGATCGGCAGCCTGATCACCATCATCGGTATCTCGCTGATGCCCGCAGCGGCCATCTGGCTGGGTGGCGGCGACCCGGGGGCGCCGGACTTCGGCAACCCCGCCAACCTGCTGCTGGGCATGGCGACGGTCGCCATCACGCTGCTGGTGTATGCGCGCTTTTCGGGCTTTATCGGCAACCTCAGCGTGCTGATCGGCCTGCTGTGCGGCAGCCTGCTGGCCGCAGCCTTTGGCATGACGCACTTCGGCAAGGTCAGCGAAGCCGCCTGGTTCGAGCTGAGCCCACCCATGGCCTTCGGTGCGCCGCAGTTCTCCACTACGCCAATCCTCATCATGGTGCTGGCGATGCTGGTGATCATGGCCGAGACCACGGGCAACTGCCTGGCCATCGGCAAACTGGTCGGCAAGCCCACAGATACCAGCACACTAGGCAACGCTTTCCGGGCAGACGGCCTGTCGACGATGCTCGGCGGGCTGTTCAACAGTTTCCCGTACAACGCCTTCACCCAGAACACCGGGCTGATCGCGCTTTCCAACGTCAAGAGCCGCTTCGTGGTCGCCGCTGCCGGCGCAATCATGGTGCTGATGGGGCTGTTTCCTAAACTGGGCGCGCTGATCGCCGCCGTGCCCACGCCGGTGCTGGGCGGGTGCGCCATCGTCATGTTCGGCATGACCACGGTGGCCGGTATCCAGGCGCTCTCACGCGTGCCTTTCGAAGGTACCCGCAACGGCATCATCGTCGCCGTTTCGATCAGCATCGGCGTGTTGCCAATGTCGTTCCCGGCGCTTTTCCATCACCTGAGCGGCCCGCTCAAGCTGGTGCTGGAGAGCGGCATTTTCCTCGGCGCGATCACGGCGATCACGCTCAACCTGCTGCTCAATGACGACAAGACCACAGACCCGGACCGCGCCGATGCCAGCGTGGCCAAGTGAGCCCTTTTACCCCTGCCTATCCCCAGGAGCATCCATGACCACTCTCTACACGCCAGCTGCCACCGACCTGTCCGCCCTCGACCTGGACCTGCTACGCCAGTCGATGCGCCTGGCAGAGCAGTCCAAAGCACGCGGTCGCCACCCCTTCGCGGCCATCGTCGCCGATGCCGAAGGCCGGGTGATCGCCAGCGCTGGCAACAACTCCATGCCGCCCGAAGGCGACCCCACCCAACACGCCGAACTGGTCGCTGCGGCCCTGGCAGCCAAGGCCCTGCCGCCCGAAGCACTGGCCAACTGCACGCTCTACACCAGCGCCGAACCCTGCTGCATGTGCGCCGGTGCCGTGTACTGGACCGGTATTGGCCGGGTGGTGTATGCGCTGTCGGAACATACGCTGCTCGGGCTGACCGGGGACCACCCGGAAAATCCGACGTTTTCCTTGCCGTGCCGTGAGGTGTTCGCCCGTGGTCAGCGTGATGTGATCGTGCACGGCCCGCTGTTGGAGGACGAAGCAGCGGCTGCGCACAAGGGGTTCTGGAAATGAGCATGGCCGCACACTGAGCCCAAGAAGTGCCAGGCAGGGTCACCGAACTGCCTGGCACCTTGAACCGCCTGCAGGCAGCTTACTGCGGTTGGCGGTTACGTTTGGCCAGCAATGCCCGTGCCGCCACAGCAGCCACCACCAGGCCTGGTGAAGCCGCCAGTAGCACCCCGCCTACGCCCGTCCCTGCGGCCAGGATCTGCCCCGCCGCCAACGGCCCGGCCATCGAACCCAAGCGCCCGATGGCAACCGAAGCGCCCACCCCAGTGGCCCGCACCTGGGTCGAATACAGGGTCGGCGCCAGTGCGTACAGCACCAGTTGGCCGCCGATGGCGCAGTAGCCGGCAATGAACCCGGCCACGAGCATGAAGGCAAAGCTGGTCGACAGGCCAAGCCCCGCCAGCGCCGCCAGCATGCCGATATACGCGATGAACACTGCGCGGCGGGCGTGGCCCTTGTCCATCATCCGCCCGGTCAGGAACGAGCCGGCCGCACCGCCGAGGTTGAACAGGATCTGTACCGTGCCTGCCTGCGGGCGGCTGAAACCTTGCCCGATCAGCAACGAAGGCAACCAGTTGAGCAGCATGTACAACACGGTCAGGGTAAAGAAGCACGCCACCCACAGCAGCAGGGTGCGGCTTGCATGCCCCGGCCCGAACAACTGGGCCAGCATGCCTTGGCCGGCAACCTTCTCACCGGTTTGAGCACGAAACGCCTGGGACTCTTTCAGCCATACCACCAGCACCAGGGCGATGACGATCGGTGCGATACCACCCACATAGAACACCACACGCCAGTCTTCGCCCAACGGCGCCATGCCGATGATCGAAGCGATGGCGCCGCCCAGGGGCACGCCACAATACGTGATGCTCACGGCGGTGCTGCGCAGCCGCTCGGGCGCCGCTTCACTGGCCAGGGCGATCAGGATGGGCAACGCGGCGCCCAGGCCCAGGCCCGTCATCAGTCGAGCGACCAGCAGCGAGGCGTAGCTGTCGGCCAGGGCGGTACCGAGCGAAAAGCCGCCGAACAACAGCACCGCCACGATGAGGATGTTCTTGCGGCCCAGCCGGTCGGCAAGCCAACCGCCGATGAATGCACCGGGCAGCAACCCCAGCAGCCCTGCACTGAACACCCAGCCAAGCATCGCCGGCGTCAGCGCGAACGCCTTGGCCATGTGCGGTGCGGCGATGCCGGTAGCCTGAAGGTCGAGGCCTTCGAGCAATGCCACGAGAAAACACAGGCCGATGGTAAGCACCGGCTTGCTTGAAGAAGGGGATGAATCACGCATGGGTAAGCCCTTTTGTTGTTATGCGTTGGGTTAGGATCAAAGCCTGAACGTGGCACGTAACGAGATGAACGAAGAATCTTCCCCTCCGGCGTCCTTGATGGCGGAACTGACGTCGTAGTACTTCAGGTCGACGTCCAGGGTCAGGTTGGGTGTTGCCAGCCAACGGGTGTTGGCACGGTAGATGGTGCCCACATGGCGCCCGGTGCCACGGGTATTGGCCAACATACTCATGCCGGGCATGTACACACCGTCTTCTGCACGCTGCTTCCACACTTCGAAGACGCCCGGTTCGAAGCGCAAGGTACGCCAAGGTGAAAAGCCGAACGTCGGCCCCACCACGATGATGTTGCTCAAGGTGGTCAGGCTGGCCTCACCATAAACGCCGTTGCGCGGGAACAGCGGGTCGAAGGTGTTGACCTTGCCATCGCCCAGCTCGCGGTCACCGCTGGCGGCGTCGATGCGCATGCCCAGCCGGGGCTGCCAGGCGTGCGCGAAGGTGTAGCCGGTATCGCTGGACAGCGCCCAGGCACGGATCGAGGCGTTGCCCAGGTGCCCGGTCTGCCCGGCCAGGTTCCAGCTCCAGTCCAGCGCCTGCTGGCGGCCAAACACCCGCGTGCCGAAGGTATAGCGTTGCTCGTCGCCCGCTTCACCGGCCAGGCTGCGGTCATCGGTTTCAAGGCCGAAGGCGAACAGGTCGATGTTCCAGGCCGCCGTCAGCGGCAAGGTGCCATACAGGCCATAGAACTTGACTGCATTGTTGCTGCCATCGTCCCAGCTGTCCTCGCCGGTCTTGAGCGGCCGAAACGCGAAGGCGTCGAGCTTGCGGCCGTCCTTGAGGTTGAGGCTGGCGCGCACGCCGTCGAAGCTCAGGCGGATGTTGGGCGAGTCCCGGTAGGTGACCCAAGCCTGGTCGCCAAGCCCCATCTCCTGGCGGCCGATGCGGGTGGTGTAACGCCCCTGGGCAAAATCATGGTTGAAATCGACGAAGGCCTGGCGCACTTCATTGCGGCTTTCATCATTTGGGGAGTACAGGTCCTTGCCGAACGCCCGGGTGTTCTCCACCTGGACGAAGGTGCGCACAGCATCATCGAACAGATGCAGGTCGGCGTGCGCCTGCAAGCGCTGCATCAAATAGGAGTCGTCGTTCAACCCGCGCAAGCCGAAAAAAGGCTTGTTGAATACATCGGCCCGGTAACGGGCTTCGGCCCCCAGCTGCAGCCAGGCCGACTCGGACAAGCGATGGTAGCGCACCCCATCGAATGGGTCGCTGGCCTTGGCCGGGGCATCCAGGAACCGATAGTCCTCAACCCAGCGAGGCGCGCCGGGCCGGCCTGGCCGGCTCTGTTCAAGCGGACTGGCCGCCTGCACGCATTGGCCTATCGAAAGCAGTACAACGGGCACCCACCACCGGTTCAACGGCCTGGTCATCAGAATTTCCCTTTACTTGTTTTTATGAAATTGGATAACTCTGTTAACGATTATTTTTGTTAACCATCTTGCCGTCAATAGGGCGAGTGAAACTACCTGATATCAGGCAGATCCAGCGTTCGTTTATCGAACGTTTTTTTCACAGGCGCCTGCGCAGCCGTAGAAATGGCCGTTACCATGGACGTTGCGGGCTCTCTACCTTGCGGGCACGCCGCCACGACTCTAATCAAAACAAAAAGAGCATCCTCATGAACTGCCTCAAACCTCTTGCCGCTCTCGGCTTGCTCATGCTCGGCGCAAGCCAGGCCATGGCCACGCCAACCGTTAAACAACCAAACATTCTGCTGATTGTTGCTGACGACCTTGGCTTCTCGGACCTATCGGCCCTGGGCAGCGAAATCCAGACGCCCAACCTGGACAAACTGCTGACCGACGGCCGCCTGATGCTGGACTTCCATGCCGCGCCAAGCTGCTCCCCTACCCGCGCCATGCTGATGTCTGGCAACGACCCGCACCTGGCCGGGCTGGGCATGATGGCCGAAGCACGCAAACGCTTGCCGGCCGGCGCTCAGGTGCGCGCCGGTTACGAAGGGGTCCTGGGCAGCAATGTCGCCACCCTGGCAGAACTGCTGCACGATGCTGGCTACCGCACCTACATCTCCGGCAAATGGCACCTGGGCATGCAGCCCGCGCAGCAGCCCCAGAACCGTGGTTTCGACCAGGCCTACGTGCTGCTCGAAGGGGGCGCCGCGCATTTCAAGCAGGCCAACATGGCGCTGCAGCCCAACTACAGCTCGACCTTCCGCCACAATGGCGAGCCCATCGAACTGCCCGACGACTTCTACTCCACGACCTGGTTCACCGACCGCCTCATCGCCGCCATCGACGACGGCAAGGCCAGCAACAAACCCTTCTTTGCCTTTGCCGCCTACACCGCGCCGCACTGGCCCTTGCAGGCACCGGATGAATACCTGGCGCAATACCGCGGCCGCTACGACCAAGGTTATGAGGTGATTGCCCGCGAGCGCCTGGCGCGTCAGCGCAAGGCCGGGCTGGTGCCAGCGGACTTCCCGCTGGAGCCGCAACTGGAGGGCGTACCGGGCTGGGCATCACTGACAAAACAGCAGCAACAGCAATCAGCGCGCACCATGGAGGTCTACGCGGCCATGGTGGCGGCCCTGGATGCCGAGGTCGGGCGCCTGGTCGACCACCTGCGCAAAACCGGTGAACTGGACAACACACTGGTGCTGTTCATGTCCGACAACGGGCCGGAAAATGCCACCCGCGTCGACCCCAACTGGATCAAGGAAAACTTCGATACCCGCCTGGCCAACTACGGGCGGCGTGATTCGTTCCTGATGATCGGCTCGGCCTGGGCCCAGGTCAGCGCCCTGCCCAGCCGCCGCTACAAGATGACCACCTACCAGGGCGGCATCCGCGTGCCCGCCTTCGTTTACCACCCGGCCACCATCAAGGCCGGGCGCAGCGATGAACTGGCCAGTGTCAGGGACATCATGCCGACGCTGCTGCAACTGGCCGGCGCGCCGATGCCCGGCATCAACTACCGCGACCGCGCCATCGTTCCGCCGCAGGGCACCTCGGCGCTGGACTACCTGCAAGGCAAGGACACCCGGATCCACGCCCATGACGAGGCCCTGGGCTGGGAAATCAACGGCAGCGCCTCGTTGCGCAAAGGGCCGATGAAACTGCTGTGGGATGCCACCGATGGCACCCCGGCCTGGCACCTGTACGACCTGAGCAACGACCCTGGCGAGCACCATGACATCGCAGCCGCACACCCCCAGCAGGTGAGCGACCTGCTGCGCGACTGGAAGGCCTATGCCCAACGCAGCAATATCGCCATCGACGCTGACGGGCGCCCGGCAAGCCCCGCCATGCCCCTGGCCAGCAAGCCATGATTGCGCGGGTAGCCGGTTGCGCGTTGGTCGCCGCCGGCTTACTCGCCGTGGCCTACGGCGCCTGGCCACAAGCCCCGGCGCCGGTACTGCTGTGCGAGGGCTACAGCGGCTTGCCCGCCAGGCACGATGGCATGGTGCGCTTGCCGGGTGGCGTGTTCACCTTCGGTTCAGACCGTTTCTATGATGAAGAAGGCCCGCCACACGCGGCAAAGGTGTCGGGCTTCTGGGTCGACCGGCACCCGGTCACCAACGCCCAGTTCGCCCGGTTCGTGGCAGTTACCGGTTACCTTACACAGGCTGAACGGGGCATCAGCGCCGAGGTGGACCCCACCCTGCCCGACACGCTGCGCGTGCCGGGCGCAATGGTGTTCCAGCAGGGGCCGAAGGTGCTCAACCCGGGCTGGCAGTTTGTGCCAGGGGCCAGCTGGCGACACCCGCAGGGCCCTGGCAGTGACCTGGCAGGGCTTGAAAACCACCCGGTGGTGCAAGTGACACTGGAAGATGCACAAGCCTACGCGCGCTGGGCTGGCCGTGCCCTGCCCAGCGAAGCGCAACTGGAATACGCCATGCGTGGCGGGCTGGAAGATGCCGACTTCAGTTGGGGCAAGACTGAGCTGCCCAAGGGCAAGCTGATGGCCAACACCTGGCAGGGCCAGTTCCCCTACAACAACACGGCCGCTGACGGCTTCACCGGTACCTCACCGGTGGGCTGCTTCCCGGCCAACCGGTTCGGCGTGTTCGATGCGGGGGGCAATGTCTGGGAGCTGACCCGCACCGGTTATCGCCCGGGCCACGATGCGCAACGCGACGCGGCCTTGGACCCGCCCGGCCCCGCCTTGAGCGAAAGCTACGACCCCGCCGAGCCGGGCATACCGGTGGCGGTGATCAAAGGCGGCTCGCACCTGTGCTCGGCAGACCTGTGCATGCGTTACCGGCCCTCGGCGCGCCAGCCTCAGCCGGCCTTTATCGCGACCTCGCACGTGGGGTTCAGAACGGTTCGCCAATGAACGGCAATGGGCAGGCGGCCGCCTCGACGGCTGCCACCTGCCGGTCGAAGTCTGGCAGCAGATAGTTGAAAAAGAAGGTGGCGCTTTCGTGCTTCTCGCGCCGTAGCGACGCATCGGCCGGCAACGCCTCGAGGCAGCGAACGGTGCGGGCCCAGGCAAAGGCCTGCAGTGCCGTGGCGCACAACTGCAGGAACGCCCCGGCCGCGCGGTAGGGGTATTCCGGGCCGTGCGCAGCACTACGCTCGACCTCGGCAACCACCCCTTGCAACCGGTCGCAGACCGTACCGAGCGCCTCGGCAGCGCCGCCCTGGCCGGCCCCGGCCTCGGCACGCATCTCGCCCAGCAGCAGGGCAAAGCCTTCACCGCCATCGCCCAGCACTTTGCGCAACAACAGGTCGTTGGCCTGAATTTCGTTGGTGCCTTCGTAGATCATCGCAATCCGGCTGTCGCGCAGCACCTGCTCGATGGGGAATTCGCAGGTGTAGCCATAGCCGCCAAACACCTGCAGCGCTTTGCTCGACAGGCTGAAACCATAGTCGGTGAACGCCGCCTTGACGATCGGCGTCAGCAACGCCGCCAGGGTCGACGCTTTGGCACGCTGGGCAGGGTCATTAGAGGCGTCGGCCACATCCAGCCAGTGCGCCGTCCAGCATCCCAGGCTGCGCATGCCTTCGGTGCGCACCCGCAACTCCAGTAGCGTCAGGCGCATGGCGGGGTGCAGGTGGATGGGGTCGGCAGCGGCGCCCGGCGAATGCCCGGGTGCGCGCATCTGGCGACGCTCCAGTGCGTAGTCACGGGCCAGTTGCCAAGCCGCTTCGGCGTGCCCCAGCCCTTGCAGGCCGACGTGCAACCTGGCGGAATTCATCATCACGAACATGGCCGCCAGGCCACCGTGCGCCTGCCCCACCAGCCAGCCCTTGGCCCCCTCGAAGCGCAGCGCACAGGTGGCGCTGCCGCGAATGCCCATTTTGTGCTCCAGGCCATCGCACTGCACCCCGTTGCCCACACCGCCCTCCAACCCGTTGGGCACCAGCAGCAATGACAACCCACGGCTGCCTGCCGGTGCGTCGGGCAAACGCGCCAGCACCAGGTGCAGGATGTCGCGGGTCAGGTCGTGGTCGCCCCCGGAAATGAACAGCTTGTTGCCGGTGACCGCGTAGCTGCCGTCGCCCAGCGGTTCGGCACGGCAGCGCAGCAAGGCAAGGTCACTGCCGGCCTGCGGCTCGGTCAGGCACATGGTGGGCAGGCTTGCGCCGCTGACGATGCCGGGCAGGTAACGCGCCTGCAATTGGTCGCTGCCATGGGCCTTAAGGCACAGGTAGGCGCCATGGGCGATGCCGGTGTACATGGCCCAGCCATGGTTGCTGGCAAAGAGCATCTCCTGAACCGCCGCATCCAGCACCAACGGCAAGCCCTGGCCGCCGAACCGGGGCTCACAGGCCAGCGCCGGCCAGCCGCCGTCCACGTAAGCCCGATAGGCCGCCGCAAAGCCGTCCGGTGTGCGCACCCTGCCCTGCTCCAGGCGGCAGCCCTGGCGGTCGCCCGGTGCATTCAACGGCGCCAGTGCCTGTTCGCTGAAGCGGGCGGCCTCCTGCAGCACTTGCAGGGCCAGCTCGAGATCGACGTCGGCGTAGGCTGGCAGGTGCTGCCACTCCTGTTCGGCCCTAAGCCAATGCTCCAGCACGAATTGCATGTCCTGCAGGGGAGCCTTCCAAGCCATGGGAGTCCTCGGATTCAAGCCGCGAAGTGGGGGTTTTCGATCAGCACCGCCATGCCTTGGCCGCCGCCGATGCAGGCCGCAGCGATGCCATAACGCAGGTTGCCCTGGCGCAACTGACGGGCCAGGGTGTGCACCAGGCGCAGGCCGGTGGCAGCCAAGGGGTGGCCCAGGGCGATGGCACCGCCATGCACGTTGAGTTTTTCCACATCCAGTTGCAGCGCTTGGGCCACTGCCAGTACCTGGGCGGCTTGCGCTTCGTTGATTTCGAAGCGGTCGATCTGCTCCAGGCGCAGGCAACTGCGTTCGAGCAGCAAGGCAATGGCCGGGGCCGGCCCAATGCCCATGGTGCTGGGGGGCACGCCCACGGCCGTGGCCATCAGCAAGCGTGCCAACGGTGGCTGGGTGCACGCGGAAAAACGCGTCACCAACGCCGCCGCCGCGCCATCGACCACTGCACAACTGTTGCCGGCGGTTTGCACGCCACCGGCGTGCACCGCACGCAGGCGGGCCAGCGCTGTGGCATCGGTCGGCCGCGGGTGGCTGTCGTGGCTGACGTGGGCCACGCCGCGTGGCAGTTCGATGCCACGTGGCAGGCAGCCTTCAGCACTGAAAGCCTCTGCCGTGACCTCGACGATTTCCTCGTCGAACCAGCCCTGCTGCTGGGCTTGCAGCGCACGCTGATGGCTGCGCAGCGCCCAGGCATCCACCGCCTCTCGGCTCAGGCCGTACGCGCGGGCCAGGTTTTCTGCGGTACCGATCATGTCCACCCCGGCAGCCGGGTCGTACAGCGCCTCCCAGAGAAAATCCTTGAACCCTACCGGCGCGCCAAGGCGAAAGCCGCCACGGTGTTCATACGCCGCAATCGGGTTGCGCGACATCGACTCGGCGCCCACGCACAGCACCTGCTGCACACCACTGCGCAACTGCTCCCCGGCCTGGCGTAGCAGCTCGAGGCCGGTGCCGCAGATGCGCTGCACTGCAAGCGCGGGCACGGCTTGCGGCACCCCGCAGTACAGCCCGACATGGCGCGGCAGCAGGTACGCATCGAAACTGGCCTGGGCCATGCTGCCGGCCAGCACGCTGTCCACCGCCTGCGGGGCGATGCCGGCGCGCGCCAGCACCGCCCGCCCGGCCTTGATGCCCAGGTCGATCGGTGAAACCGCGGCGAGCGCACCGCCGAGGTCGACCCACGGCGTGCGCACCATCTGCACGATGGCCACATCGTCGAACACAGTGCACAGCCCGGCGCTGCTCACGGGCGCGCCTGCGCGGGCAGCACGGTCGGGTCTTCGCCACGGTACAGCGCCTCTACCTTGTCAGCCCGGCGCTGCAACACCGCACGCTGGTTGATCGAGCCTTTGTCGGTGATCTCCCCGGCGTCGATCGATGGCGGCTCTACCAGCAGTGACAACCATTCGATCCGGCTGGCGTTGCCCTGGGCGTCACGGTTCAGGCGCTCCAGCCAAGCGGCGAACCAGCTGCGCACCGCGCCGCTGCCGAGCACTTCGGCATCGCTGGCCGCAGCCGGTAGCCCGGCCAGTTGCCGGCATTCGGGCAGACGCGGGAACACCAGGATGCCCAGGCATTCGCGGTCCGGCGCAGCCACCACGATGTCCTGCACATAGGGTGAGCCTTCGAGCACCGCACGGTTACGCAGCGGCCCGACACTGACGAACACCCCCGACGACAACTTGAAGTCTTCGGCAATACGCCCATCGAACATCAGGCCCTGTTCGGGCTGCTGCGCATCGGCGAGCTTCAAGGCATCGCCCGAGCAGTAAAAGCCCTCGTCATCGAACGCCTCGGCCGTTTGCTGCGGCGAACGCCAGTAGCCGGGCATGATGTGCGGGCCGCGAAAGCGCGCCTCCAACTTGCCGTCCAGCGGCACCAGCTTCACTTCGCACCCCGGTGCCGGCAAGCCCACGTAGCCTGCCAGAGACAATGGCCCGGTGGTGAACGTGCAGGATGGCGCCGCTTCGGTCATGCCAAGGCCAGCCATCATGCGGATACGCTCGCCACAGTGCTGCTCGGCAATGCGGTCCAGGCGGTCCCACACGCTTTGTGAAAGCCCGGCTGCGGCGAAGAAGAACAGCTTCATGCGGGCAAAGAACACTTCACGCAACTGTGCGTCCTGCTCCAGCGCCTTGACCAGTTCTTCCCAGCCCTTGGGCACGGTCAGGTAGGCGGTGGGGGAAATCTCGCGCAGGTTGCGCAAGGTTTCGCCGAAGCTTTGCGGGGTGGGCTTGCCGGCGTCCAGGTAGAAGCTGCCGCCGTTGTACAGCACGATGCCCAGGTTGTGGCTGCCGCCGAAGGTGTGGTTCCACGGCAGCCAGTCCACCAGCACCGGCGGCTCTTCTGCGAACACCGGGAAGGTCTGCAACAGCATCTGCTGGTTGGCGCACAGCATGCGTTGGGTGGTGACGACCGCCTTGGGCAGCTTGGTGGAGCCGGAGGTGAAGAGGAACTTGGCGATGGTGTCGGGCCCGGTGGCGGCAAACGCCGCATCGGCTGGTGCAAGGTCGCCCGGCTGCAGCAGGCTGTCGAAGCTCAGGTGCCGGCGGCCGGCGGCCTGGCCGCGCACGCTCACCACCGCCACCGATGGGTCCAGCACGGCGTCGAAGGCACGCTGGAACGGCTGGGTGTCGGTGGCGAACACCAACCCCGGCGTCAGTACCTCGCACACATGCCGCAGCTTGGCAAAGTCCTGGGACAGTAGCGCGTAGGCCGGCGACACCGGGCAATACGGGATGCCGGCGTACATGGCGCCCAAGGCGATCTGCAGGTGCTCGATATCGTTGCCGGAAAAAAGCGCCAGCGGCCGCTCGGCGCTCAGGCCAAAGCCCAGCAGGTTGGCGGCGATGGTACGTACCTGCACGAGCATCTGCGCGTAGGTGATTGTGCGCCAGGCACCGTCGGGCTGACGCGCGGCAATGAAGGTGGTGTCCGGGCGCTGTGCGGCCCAGTGCAGCAGCCGGTCAAGCAGGCGCGCCGGCAGCGGCGCCAGGGGCTCGACGGCCTGCATGCGCAGGATGCCGTCGGCCTCGCTGAACTGCACCTGGGGATGCCCGATGGACACCTGCCGGTAGCGCGGGCTTTGACCAGGGGCGGTCGCCCCTGTGCGGGCTTGGTTATTCACGCAGGTTGCTCCTTGTTATTGTTGTACAGCCTGCCGCCGCCCGGCGGTGCGGGCGGCGGCCGATGGTGCGCGTTGCCTAGATGGGGTAATGCCTGGGGCCGTGCTGGAGGGTGACCCAGCGCAGCTGGGTGAATTGATCGATGGCGGTGCGGCTGCCGAAGCTGCCGTAGCCGCTGGCCTTGACCCCACCGAAGGGCATCTGCGCCTCGTCATGCACGGTCGGGCCGTTGATGTGGCAGATACCCGACTCCACACGCTGGGCCAAGGCCAGCGCACGGCTGGTGTCGCGGCTGAAGATGGCCGACGACAAACCGAACTCGGAGTCGTTGGCCAGCGTCAGCAAGGCTTCATCGCCCTCGGCGCGCAGCACCACTGCCACCGGCCCGAAGGACTCTTCGTGGTACAGGCGCATGCTTGCGTCGACGTTGTCCAACAGGGTGGGCTGCAAAATGCTGCCGTCCAGCTGGCCGCCGCATACCAGGCGTGCGCCCTTGGCCACGGCATCGTCGATCAGCGCCTTGATGCGCTCGCCGGCCGCACCGCTGACCAGCGAACCGAGCACCGACGTGCTGGCCTGTGGGTCACCTGCGCGCAGCCCGCCGACCTTGGCCGCCAGCTTGTCGACGAAGGTGTCGGCGATGCGGTTGTCGACCACCAGGCGCTCGGTGGACA
Source organism: Pseudomonas sp. BNK-15 (assembly GCF_047456105.1). Classification (NCBI taxonomy): domain Bacteria; kingdom Pseudomonadati; phylum Pseudomonadota; class Gammaproteobacteria; order Pseudomonadales; family Pseudomonadaceae; genus Pseudomonas; species Pseudomonas sp. BNK-15. The sequence goes on along the minus strand of NZ_CP179898.1, from coordinate 4,134,548 downwards.
TGCAGATCTGGCCCTGGTTGAAGTAGGCCCCAAACGCTGCGGCTTCGACGGCGGCGTCCAGGTCGGCGTCATCGAGCACCAGCAGCGGCGCCTTGCCGCCCAGTTCGAGCAAGGCAGGTTTCAGGTGCCGTGCAGCCAGCTCGCCGACGATGCGCCCCACCTGGGTGGAGCCGGTGAAATTGACGCGGCGCACCGCAGGGTTGGCGATCAGCCGCTCGACGATGGCGGGCGCATCGGCAGGGTCATTGCTGATCACATTGACCACGCCTTCGCCCAAGCCTGCATCGTGGAGCACCTGGCCGATCAGCCTGTGCACCGCCGGGCTGACCTCGGAGGCCTTGAGCACCACGGTGTTGCCACAGGCCAGCGGCATGGCGATGGCCCGCGTGGCGAGGATCACCGGGGCGTTCCACGGCGCGATGCCCAGCACCACACCGCAAGGGGCGCGCAGGGCCATGGCAAAGCTGCCGGGCACATCCGAGGGGATGACCTCACCGGTAATCTGCGTGGTCATGGCCGCAGCTTCGCGCAGCATGTTGGCGGCCAGCTTCACGTTGAAGCCATACCAGTTGGCCATGGCCCCGGTTTCGCCGGCCGCGGCGATGAACTCGGCAGCCCGCGCCTGCAGCAGGTCGGCGCCGGCCAGCAAGCGGCTGCGCCGCTCACCGGGCGCCAGCGCGGCCCAGGCCGGGAACGCTGCACTGGCGGCGGCCACCGCAGCATCGGCATCGGCCAGCGTGGCGGCAGCGGCTTGCGACACCACCTCACCGGTGACCGGGTTGCAGCGCTGGAAGGTTCGTCCATCGCTGGCGGGGCGCGACTGCCCGCCAATCAGCAAAGGCACCTGCAACATGCTCATCCCTCTTGTTGTGGTTGTAGAGAAATATCCGCAGGCTGTGGCCAGTGGCGGCACAGCCCGCCCCGGCCCTCAGCGTTTGTAAGCCTGCAGGCCCGGCTTGATGGACTTGTCGTCGAGGAACTGCTTCATGCCCTGCTCGCGACCGCCCTCGGTGTCCAGCAGGCGGGACTGGTCGAGTTTGGCGTAGAGGTAGTCTTCGTTCTGCTCCCAGGTCAGTTCGCGGCAACGCTTGAAACCGTTCTTGGCTGCACGCAGCACCACCGGGTTTTTCTCCAGCAGGTTCAGCGCCAGCTCGCGGGTCGTCTCGCGCAGCTGGGCCAGCGGTACGCTCTCGTTGACCAGGCCCATCTCGGCGGCTTTGGTACCGCCGAAGGTCTTGCCGGTCATGATGTAGTACAGCGACTGGCGATGGCCAACGGTATCGGCCATCGCCTTGCTGACCAGGTTGCCGGGCGGGATGCCCCAGTTGATTTCCGACAGGCCGAAGGTGGCCTCGTCGGCGCAGATGGCCAGGTCGCAGGCCACCAGCGGGCTGAAACCGCCGCCGAAGCACCAGCCGTTGACCATGGCGATGGTCGGCTTGGCGTACATGCGCAGCAGCTTCCATTGCCATTGCGAGGCTTCACGGCGGATTTTTTCCTGAAGGATTTCGGGGCCGGCGTCGACCTCGCGGAAGTATTCCTTCAGGTCCATGCCTGCAGTCCACGACTCACCGGCCCCGGTCAGCACCAGCACGCCGGCGTCAGCGTCCTGCTCCAGGGTTTCCAGCACGTCGACCATTTCCCGGTTCAGGGTGGGGCTCATGGCATTGCGTTTTTCCGGGCGGTTGAGGGTTACCCAGGCGATGCCCGACTCCAGTTCGACCTTCACGGTGGTCCAGCGGCCTTCGTATTTGCTCATGGTTCTGCACTCTTGTTGTTCGAGGTGGTGACCATCAAACTAATCCGGCAAATTAGTTATGTCAATTAACTATTATGAAAATTATCTTTGCCTTCCAGCCGGTTGAGAAGCTTTTTAGCCTGAGCTTCACTAGCCGGATTGAGCCAGCGCAGGCAAACTGGGTAACTTTCTTACTCATGACACAGGAGCATGCAATCCGATGGCAAGGTCTGCCCGAACCGACGACACCGCTTCCCTGCCCACGCCCCCTGGCGACACGGTCCTTGAGGACCTGCTCGGTTACGCGTTGCGCCGCGCCCAGCTGAAGCTGTTCCAGCACCTGATCAGCCGGCTGGCGGCCTACGACCTGCGCCCGGCGCAGTTCTCTGCGCTGGCGATCATCGAGCAGAACCCGGGCCTGATGCAGGCGGACCTGGCGCGCGCCTTGGCGATCGAGCCGCCGCAGGTGGTGCCGCTGCTGAACAAACTGGAAGAGCGTGCGCTGGCCGTGCGAGTGCGGTGCAAGCCGGACAAGCGCTCTTACGGGATTTTCTTGAGCAAGTCGGGCGAAGCGATGCTCAAGGAGCTCAAACAGATCGCCAGCGACAGCGATCGGGAGGCTACTGGCAGCCTTGAAGAAGCCGAGCGCACAGAACTGCTGCGGCTGCTGACGAAAATTTACAAGGAATAGGGCCATTCATCCCCAATCCGCCAAATGGATCCATTAAGCGTACGATAATCGCACAGCCTCCAATTTTTGTTGGGATTAACCATTGACCAGCCTTTCAGCTCAGGCCTTAATGGATCCATTAAATAACAACAACAATTGGAGGTCCTTCATGTACCCGAAAAACACCTGGTACGTCGCCTGCACCCCTGACGAAATCGCCGAGAAACCCTTGGGCCGGCAGATTTGCGGGGAAAAGATCGTGTTTTACCGCGCCAACGAAAACCGCGTCGCCGCCGTAGAAGACTTTTGCCCGCACCGCGGCGCGCCCTTGTCGCTGGGCTTTGTCGAAAACGGCAACCTGGTGTGCGGCTACCACGGGCTGGTCATGGGCTGTGATGGCAAAGCCGTCGCCATGCCTGGCCAACGGGTGCGGGGCTTCCCCTGCAACAAGGCCTTCGCCGTGGTCGAGCGCCATGGCTTCATCTGGGTCTGGCCCGGTGACCAAACCCAGGCTGACCCGGCCCTGATCCCGCACCTGCCGTGGGCGGCCAGCGACGAATGGGCCTATGGCGGCGGGTTGTTCCACATCGGTTGCGATTACCGCCTGATGATCGACAACCTCATGGACCTCACCCATGAAACCTATGTGCACGCCTCCAGCATCGGCCAGAAGGAAATCGACGAGGCGCCCCCGGCCACCACGGTGAGCGGCGACGAAGTGGTCACCGCCCGGCACATGGAAAACATCATGCCGCCGCCCTTCTGGCGCATGGCCCTGCGCGGCAACGGCCTGGCCGATGACGTGCCGGTGGACCGCTGGCAGATCTGCCGCTTCACCCCGCCCAGCCATGTACTGATCGAGGTGGGCGTGGCCCATGCCGGCCACGGCGGCTACCACGCCCCGGCCGAGCACAAGGCCTCGAGCATCGTGGTCGATTTCATCACCCCCGAGAGCGACACCTCGATCTGGTACTTCTGGGGCATGGCGCGCAATTTTGCCGCCCACGATCAGGCCCTGACCGCGAGCATCCGCGAAGGCCAGGGCAAGATTTTCAGCGAAGACCTGGAAATGCTCGAACGCCAGCAGCAGAACCTGCTCGCCTACCCCGAGCGCAACCTGCTCAAGCTCAACATCGACGCCGGCGGCGTACAGGCGCGCAAGGTGCTGGAGCGGCTGATCGCCAAAGAGCACGCGCCCCAACCGCACGTGATCGCCACCCACACCACCCCCGCCTGAGGAGCCCGCGCCATGATCGATGCCGTAGTGGTATCCCGCAACGACGAAGCCCAGGGCATCTGCAGCTTCGAGCTGGCGGCCGCCGATGGCAGCCCACTGCCGCCCTTCAGCGCCGGCGCGCACATCGATGTGCACCTGCCGGACGGGCTGGTGCGCCAGTATTCCCTGTGCAACCACCCTGCAGAACGCCACCGCTACCTGATCGGCGTGCTCAACGACCCCGCCTCACGCGGCGGTTCGCGCAGCCTTCACGAGCAGGTGCAGGCTGGCCACCGACTGCGCATCAGCGCCCCACGCAACCTGTTCCCGCTGGCCCAGGGCGCCCGGCGCAGCCTGCTGTTCGCCGGTGGCATCGGCATTACGCCCCTGCTGTGCATGGCGGAGCAACTGGCCTGCAACGGCGACGATTTCGAATTGCACTACTGTGCACGCTCCAGCGACCGCGCAGCCTTTGTCGAGCGCCTGCGCGCCGCACCCTTCGCTGACCGCCTGTTCGTACATTTTGACGAGCAGCCGGAGACCGCCCTGGACATCGCCCAAGTGCTGGGCAGCCCGCAGGGCGATGTGCACCTTTACGTGTGCGGGCCTGGCGGCTTCATGCAGCACGTGCTGGACACTGCCAAGCAGCTGGGGTGGCAGCAGGCCAACCTGCACCGCGAGTACTTCGCCGCAGCGCCGGTTGAAAACAGCGACGACGGCAGCTTCTCGGTGCAGGTAGGCAGCACCGGCCAAGTGTTCGAGGTGCCGGCCGACCAGAGCGTGGTGCAGGTGCTGGAACGCCACGGCATCGAGATCGCCGTCTCCTGTGAACAGGGTATTTGCGGCACCTGCCTGACGCGTGTGCTGCAGGGCACGCCAGAGCACCGCGACCTGTTCCTCACCGAGCAGGAACAGGCCCTGAACGACCAATTCACGCCGTGCTGTTCGCGGGCGAAGACGCCCCTGCTGGTACTGGACCTGTAAAACGCCTCAGGACGAGGGCAGGATCACCTTCATGCCCTCGTCCGCCGTGGCCGCGCCAAAGGTTTCGGCATAGCGCAACGTGGCATTGGCATGTTCGCGCATGATCGCCTCGGCGCGGGCACCCTGGCCGTGGGTGAGCGCATCGAACACCGCATGGTGCTGCATGTGCGCGAAGTTGAAGCGCCGGAATTCACGGGCGAGGTCGTGACGGTCCACCGCCAGCGCAGTGACCGAAGCGAACGGCAAGTGGTCGTTGCGCGCCAGGGCATCGGCGATGGCCGGGTTGTGGCTGGCCTCGACGATCACCTGGTGAAAGCGCATGTTCAGGTCGTGATAGGCGTGCAAGTCTTCTTCGGTCACATACCCCTTGTCGAACAACAGGTCGCCTTCGACCAGGCAGCGCTGCAGCGCCTCGCGCGCCGCAGGCAGCAGGCCGCGCTCAGCGGCCTGGCGGGCAGCCAGGCCTTCGAGCACACCGCGCACCTCCACCGCGCCGGCAATGTCGTCGGCGCTGACCGAACGCACCTGGAAGCCACGGCCGCCGCAACGCACCAGCAAGCCCTCCTGCTCCAGGGTACGAAACGCCATGCGTACGGGCATGCGTGAGACGCCGAACCGTTCGGCGGTAGGCACTTCCATCAGCCGCGCGCCAGCCGCCAGTTCGCCCGAGGCGATCATCTTGCGCAACGCGATCAGCACCATTTGACCGGGCTTGCTCATCCAGGGAGGTTCCAGAGACAGAAGCGTGCATCTTACCGCAAGCGCGGGCGCGCTTGGCGCTCTGTGACACCTGCCCTGTTCAGGCTACGATGGTACTTCGTCCTTCGGAGCCCAGCAGCGCCATGCCCAGAACGAGCAAAGTCACCGACCCGTCCTACGAGTTGATGGACGATCACGAGGGCGACTCACTGATCTACCGCCAGCATGGCTTTCCCAGCCCGCTGGTGCGCTGGCATTTCCACAAGGAATACGAACTGCACCTGATCGTGGCCAGCGCCGGCAAAGTGTTCATCGGCGACTACATCGGCAGCTTCGCGCCGAACACGCTTTTCCTCACAGGGCCCAACCTGCCGCACAACTGGATCAGCCAGGCCGGCCCCGGGGAGGTATTCAACGAGCGCGACATGCTGGTCAATTTCACGGACGAGGTGCTGCACAGCGGCAGCCGGGCATTTTCTGAACTGCACCAGCTCAGCCCGTTGCTGGCCCGCGCACACTACGGCATCGAGTTCCGTGACCCCACGCTGATCGCCGAGAGCCGCCAATTGTTGCAACGCATCGCGCACAGCCGCGGCATGACCCGCCTTGGATACTTTTTTATCCTCATGGAACAGCTGGCCGGCTGCGAGGACTACCAGTTGTTGTCCACAGTCACCTCCTCGCATTTGGCTGACGAGCACAACGTCGAGCGCATCAACCGGGCGGTGAACTACATCTTCCAGCACTACGCCCAGGACTTGACCCAGAACGAAGTGGCCGAGCACCTGGGCATGACCCCCACCTACTTCTCACGCTTCTTCAAACAGGCGGCCGGGCGCGGTTTTGTCGAGTTCGTCAACCGCCTGCGGGTCAGCAAGGCCTGCGAACTGCTGGCCAAAAGCGACCTGCCGGTGACCGGGGTGTGCTTCGAATCAGGCTTCAGCAACCTGTCCAATTTCAACCGGCGCTTTCAACAGCTCAAAGGCATGACCCCCTCCGACTATCGCAGCCTGGTGATCCAGCGGCTGACCGAGCAGAACCATCACTGAGCGCAACAACTGCAAAAAAGTATCAGCCAGCGTGCAGCCCAAGCTTTGTGGGCTGCGCCACGCGGGGGTGTAATCAGCGCCAGCGACACAAAAATAATAATGTCTTCCGTGCCGTCAGCCGGCCCGGTAAGGGAGTTCATAGATGAACGACGCGATCAAGGCCTGCCTGGCCGCTGCCTGCCTCAGCCTGCCGCTATTGGCCCAGGGCGCCGAAACGCTGACCATCGCCACGGTCAACAACAACGACATGATCCGCATGCAGCGCCTGGCCAAGGTGTTCGAAGAGCAGCACCCGGACATCAGGCTCAAGTGGGTCGTGCTTGAAGAGAACGTGCTGCGCCAGCGCCTGACTACCGACATCGCCACCCAAGGCGGGCAGTTCGACGTACTGACCATCGGCATGTACGAAGCCGCACTGTGGGGCGCCAAAGGCTGGCTGGAGCCGATGAAGGACCTGCCGGCCGATTACAACCTCGACGACGTGTTCCCGTCTGTGCGCAATGGCTTGTCGGCCAACGGCACGCTGTACGCCCTGCCCTTCTACGCCGAGGCCTCGATCACCTACTACCGCAAGGACCTGTTCCAGAACGCTGGGCTGAGCATGCCCGAGCAACCGACCTGGACCCAGCTGGGTGAATTTGCCGCCAAACTCCACCACCCCGACCAGGGCCAGTACGGCATCTGCCTGCGCGGCAAGGCCGGCTGGGGCGAGAACATGGCGCTGATCGGCACCGTGGCCAATGCCTTTGGCGCACGCTGGTTCAACGAACAGTGGCAGCCGGAATTCACCGGCAGCGCGTGGAAGAACGCGCTGAACTTCTACGTCGACACCCTGAAGCAGTACGGCCCGCCAGGCGCGTCGAGCAACGGCTTCAACGAAAACCTGGCACTGTTCAACAGCGGCAAGTGCGCGATGTGGGTCGATGCCAGCGTTGCCGGCTCGTTCGTCACCGACAAGACCCAGAGCAAGGTCGCCGACCAGGTCGGCTTCACCTTTGCGCCAAAAGAGGTCACCGACAAGGGCGCCTCGTGGCTGTATTCCTGGGCGCTGGCCATCCCCAGCAGCTCCAAGGCCAAGGACGCGGCGAAGGCCTTCAGCACCTGGGCCACATCCGAAGCCTACGCCAAGCTGGTGGCCGACAAGGAAGGCGTGGCCAACGTGCCACCAGGCACCCGCGCCTCTACCTACAGCGACGCCTACCTGGCCGCAGCGCCGTTCGCCAAGGTGACGCTGGAGTCGCTCAAGCGCGTTGACCCCAACCACCCCACGCTCAAGCCCGTGCCGTACGTGGGTATTCAGTTGGTGACCATTCCCGAGTTCCAGGCCATTGGGACGCAGGTCGGCAAGCTGTTCTCCGCCGCCCTGACCGGGCAGATGAAGGTCGACCAGGTGCTTGCCGCCGCCCAGCAGTCCACCGAACGCGAGATGAAGCGCGCCGGTTATCCCAAGTAGCCCACCCGTGGCCTGAGCCGCGCCAACGCCTGGCGCGGTGACGGCTGCCGTCCGCCCTTTTCGCTGCACACGGAGTCGCCATGGACACTTCGGCCCTCGATACCCCGACCCTCGCCACCGCACGCCCCGGCAAACGCCGCGTCGGGCCGGGCTGGTTCCTGGTCAGCCCTTCGGTGGCGCTGCTGCTGTTGTGGATGGTCGTACCCTTGGGCATGACCCTGTATTTTTCGCTGATCCGCTACAACCTGCTGTACCCGGGCGAAAATGCGTACGTAGGCCTGGAGAACTTCGCGTACTTCGTCACCGACCCAGGCTTCATGCCCGGCGCCCTGAACACCCTGACCCTGGTCGGCAGCGTGCTGGCGATCAGCGTGGTGTTCGGCGTACTCATCGCGGCGCTGCTGGAGGCCGGCGAGTTCTGGGGGCGCGGCGTGGTACGGGTGCTGCTGATTTCACCGTTCTTCATCATGCCCACGGTCAGCGCGCTGCTGTGGAAGAACCTGATATTGCACCCGGTGTCGGGCATCCTCGCGGCCGTGTGGAGGCTGTTCGGCGCGCAGCCGGTGGACTGGCTGGCGCACTACCCGCTGCTCTCGATCATCCTGATCGTCTCCTGGCAGTGGCTGCCGTTCGCCATCCTGATCCTGATGACCGCCATGCAGTCGCAGGACCTGGAACAGAAAGAAGCCGCGCGCCTGGATGGCGCCGGGCCGCTGGCGATCTTCTGGCACCTGACCCTGCCGCACCTGGCCCGCCCGATTGCCGTGGTGGTGATGATCGAGACCATCTTCCTGCTGTCGGTGTTCGCCGAAATCTTCACCACCACCAGCGGCGGCCCGGGCTATGCGTCCACCAACCTCGCCTACCTGATCTACAACCAGGCGCTGCTGCAGTTCGACGTCGGCATGGCCTCGGCCGGCGGCCTGATCGCCGTGCTGATCGCCAACATCGCCGCCATCGTGTTGATACGGATGATCGGCAAAAACCTGACCGAGCGCCGCTGAGGAGCCCGCCATGCTGCCACTCAAGCAAACCCGCCGCCTGCGCGACGCATTGATCGGCCTGCTGTGCTGGGGCATCGCCCTGGTGATCTTCTTCCCGATCTTCTGGATGCTGCTGACCAGCTTCAAGACCGAGCTCGACGCCTTCGCCACACCGCCACAGTTCATCTTCGCGCCAACGCTGGAGAACTACCTGCACATCAACGAGCGCAGCGACTACTTCGCCTACGCCTGGAATTCGGTGCTGATCGCCTTCTCGGCGACCGCGCTGTGCATGCTTGTCGCTGTGCCGGCGGCCTACTCCATGGCCTTTTTCGAAACCCGCCACACCAAGCGCACGCTGCTGTGGATGCTGTCGACCAAGATGCTGCCGCCGGTGGGCGTGCTGATGCCGATCTACCTGCTGGCCAAACAGTTCGGCCTGCTCGACTCGCGCCTGGCGCTGATCATCGTCTACACCCTGATCAACCTGCCGATCGTGGTGTGGATGGTGTACACCTACTTCAAGGACATCCCGGTGGACATCCTTGAAGCCGCGCGCCTGGACGGTGCCGGCACCTGGCAGGAAATCGTCCGCGTGTTGCTGCCGATCGCTCGCGGCGGGCTGGCCTCGACCGTGCTGCTGTCGTTGATCCTGTGCTGGAACGAGGCGTTCTGGTCGCTCAACCTGACCTCTTCGGCTGCCGCCCCACTGACCGCGCTGGTGGCCTCCTACTCAAGCCCGGAGGGGCTGTTCTGGGCCAAGCTCTCGGCCGTCTCGACCCTGGCCTGCGCGCCCATCCTGATTTTCGGCTGGATCAGCCAGAAGCAGCTGGTGCGCGGCCTTTCGTTCGGCGCCGTGAAATGAACCGCCCCCCACACGACACCTGCTCAATCACCCCTATTGCGGGCCGCCGCAGAGGACATTCGCCATGGCTGACCTGAAGATCCGCAACCTGCACAAAGGCTTCGATGGCCACGCCATCATCAAGGGCATCGACCTGGAGGTGCGCGACCGTGAGTTCGTGGTGTTCGTCGGCCCGTCCGGGTGTGGCAAGTCGACACTGCTGCGGCTGATCGCCGGCCTTGAGGAGGTCAGCGGCGGCCACATTACCCTGGACGGCGTCGACATCACTGACACCGCCCCGGCCAAACGCGACCTGGCCATGGTGTTCCAGACCTACGCGCTCTACCCGCACATGACCGTACGCAAGAACCTGTCGTTCGCCCTGGACCTGGCCGGCGTGGACAAGCGTGAGGTGCAGGCCAAAGTCGACAACGCCGCGCGCATCCTAGAACTGCAACCGCTGCTTGAACGCAAACCCCGCCAACTGTCTGGTGGCCAGCGCCAGCGGGTGGCGATCGGCCGGGCGATCGTGCGCAACCCAAAGATTTTCCTGTTCGACGAGCCGCTTTCGAACCTTGACGCCGCCCTGCGCGTGCAGATGCGCCTGGAGCTTGCGCGCCTGCACCAGGAGCTGGCTGCAACCATGATCTACGTGACCCACGACCAGGTCGAAGCGATGACCCTGGCCGACAAGGTGGTGGTGCTCAACGGCGGGCGCATCGAGCAGGTCGGCTCGCCGCTGGAGCTGTACCACCACCCGGCCAACCTGTTCGTCGCAGGCTTTCTCGGCACCCCGAAAATGGGCTTTTTGCGCGGCCACGTGAGCCACAGCCAGGGCACCTCGTGCGAGGTCACCCTTGAATGCGGTGCCCGTGTCAGCCTGGCACTGTGCACAGACGGCCTGCCCGCTGGCAGCCCCGTGACGCTGGGCATCCGCCCGGAGCACCTGAACATCGCCAGCGCCGGGCACGGCACACCCGGCTTGCTGCAGGTGACCGCCGACGTCAGTGAGCGCCTGGGCAGTGACAGCTACTGCCATGTACGTGCCGGCTCCGGGGAAATGCTCACCGTACGGGTGCGCGGCGACTTTGCGCCGGCCTTCGGCGTGCCCCTGGAACTGGCCTTCGACCCAGGCCACTGCCACCTGTTCGACAGCAACGGCCAAGCCCTGGACAAACGCCTGCAGCAAGCGGCCTGAGGACGTACACGATGAAACTCGACCCGCACCACCTCGACCTGCTGGCGCCCACGGTCGCCCGCCCTTCCTACGCGCCCTCGCAGCTGCGCCAGGGCATCGTGCACATTGGCGTAGGTGGGTTTCACCGTGCCCATCAGGCGGCCTACACCGACGCCCTGATGAACCGCGGCGAAGGCCTGGACTGGGCCATCTGCGGCGCCGGCCTGCGCAGCGAAGACCGCGCCATGCGCGACGCCCTGGCGGCGCAGGGCTACCTGTACACCCTGTTCGTGCTGGACGACCGACCCGACACCGAAGTGCGGGTGATCGGTGCCCTCAATGACATGCTCTTGGCCGAGGACGATGCCCAAGCGCTGCTGGCCAAACTGGCCGAGCCCGGCGTCCGCATCGTCTCGCTGACCATCACCGAAGGCGGCTACTGCATCGACGACAGCACCGGCGAGTTTCGCGCCGACCTGGCGCAGGTCCGGCACGATCTGGCCAACCCGCAGGCCCCGCAAGGCGTGTTCGGCTTTCTCTGCGAAGCCCTGCGGCGGCGCCGCGAGGCCGGCGTGGGGCCGTTCACGGTGATGTCCTGCGACAACCTTCCGCACAATGGCGCGGTCGCGCGCAAGGCCCTGCTGGCCTTTGCCCGGTTGCTCGACCCGGACCTGGCCCACTGGATAGGCGAGCACGTGAGCTTCCCCAACGCCATGGTCGATCGCATCACGCCAATGACCAGCAGCGACCACCGCCAACGACTGTTCGAGCGCCACGGCGTCGAGGATGCCTGGCCGGTGGTGTGCGAGCCGTTCCTGCAGTGGGTGGTGGAAGACAAATTCGTAGCCGGGCGCCCGGCGTGGGAAAAGGTCGGTGTGCAGTTCACCGACGACGTTACGCCCTATGAAGAAATGAAAATCAAGCTGCTCAACGGCAGCCACCTCGCACTGACCTACCTGGGCTTCCTGCAGGGCTACCGCCTGGTCCACGAAACCCTTGCCGACCCACTGCTGCGCCGCTACATGCGCACGTTCATGGACCTGGACGTGACCCCGCAACTTGCCCCGGCGCCGGGCATCGACCTGGAACGCTACAAGGACAGCCTCACCGAGCGCTTCGCCAACCGCGCCATCGCCGACCAGCTGGAGCGGGTGTGCTCGGACGGCTCATCGAAGTTTCCCAAGTACATCGTCCCCACCGCCAACCAGCTGATTGCCGAGGGCCAGCCGCTGGACCGCGTGGCCCTGGTGGTAGCGGCCTGGGCCCTGTACCTGGGCGGGGTAGACGAACAGGGCAGCGCCTATGCCATCCCCGACCCACGCGCGGCCCAATGCCAGGCACGGGTGGTGCAGCGTGACGGGCTGGCTGCCCGGGTGCTGGGCGACGAAACGATATTTGGCACGGTCATCCCCGCCTCCGGTGCCTTCGTCAGCGCTTTCGAGCGCCTGTATGACAGCCTGTGTGAGGTTGGCGTGAGCGAGACGCTGCGCCGAGTGCTTGGCGACTGACCCGGAGCACACGCAATGGACGGACTGTTTCTCGGCATTGATTGCGGTACCCAGGGTACCAAGGCGCTGGTGCTGGACGCCGGCAGCGGCCGGGTGCTGGGCCTTGGTAGTGCCGCGCACGCGCCTGCACGGGGCCGCGACGGGCGCCGCGAGCAGGACCCGGCCGACTGGCTAGCCGCCCTGCACACGGCAGTCGCTGGCGCGCTGCATGAGGCCGGCGTCGATGGCCAGGCCATCCGTGCGCTGGCGGTATCCGGCCAGCAGCATGGCCTGGTGATGCTGGACGCCCAAGGCCAGGTACTGCGCCCGGCCAAGCTCTGGTGCGACACCGAAACCACGGCAGAAAACCAGGCACTGCTGAACGCGCTCGGCGGCCCGCAAGGCTCGATCGAACGCCTGGGGCTGGTGATTGCGCCGGGCTATACCGTATCCAAGCTGCTGTGGAGCAAACGGCACTTCCCCGACCTGTTCGCCCGCCTGGCCCATGTGCTGCTGCCCCACGATTACCTCAATTACTGGCTGACAGGCCGCGCCTGCAGCGAGCCGGGCGATGCGTCTGGCACCGGTTACTACAACGTGCACCACAACAGCTGGGCAACCGATGTGCTGCAACACATCGAACCGGGCGAGCGCCTGCTGGCGGCACTGCCCGAGCTGCTCGCCCCTGGCGACTGCGTCGGCCCGCTGCGCGAGCAGGCCGCCGCAGGCCTGGGGCTGAACCCTCACGCCTGGGTGGCCACCGGCGGCGGCGACAACATGCTCAGCGCCATCGGTACCGGCAATATCAGCCCTGGCATGATTACCCTCAGCCTGGGCACCTCGGGCACCCTGGCAGCTTACGCCGACCATGCCCAGTTCAACCCCAAGGGCGAGGTGGCGAACTTCTGCGCCTCCAGCGGTGGCTGGTTGCCCTTGATCTGCACGATGAACCTGACCAACGCCTGCGCGCTGGTGCGTGACCTGCTGGAGCTTGACATCACCCGCTTCACGGCCCTCGCCGCGCAAGCGCCGCTTGGCGCCGACGGCCTGTTGATGCTGCCGTTTTTCGATGGCGAACGGGTACCCGCGCTGCCCACTGCCAGCGCCAGCCTGCATGGCATGACCAGCGCCAACCTCACCCGCGCCAACCTGTGCCGGGCCGTACTCGAAGGCACTTGCTTCAGCCTGCGCTATGGCCTGGACCTGCTGCGCGCCAGCGGCCTGCAGGGCAGCGAAATCCGCCTGGTGGGCGGGGCGGCAAAAAGCGAGCTGTGGCGCCAGGTACTGGCCAATCTGCTCGGCCTGCCAGTGGTGTGCCCGCGCCAGACCGAAGCCGCCGCGCTGGGGGCGGCAATCCAGGCCGCCTGGAGCCTTGGCCGCCAACTGGGCCACGGCGACAGCCTGCAGGCCCTGTGCGAACGCTGCGTCGAGCTGGACGAAAGCACCCGCACCCTGCCCGGCCTGGCGCAACAGGCCGCCTACGGCGTGGCCTACAGACGCTACCTGGATCACCTGCCTGTGCTCTGATCGCGGTACTGTCCTTACTCTTTTCTGTTTGGGAGAACTTCATGTATCTGGTATGTGGCGAGGCGTTGTTCGATGTCTTCAGCCTGGCAAACAGCCCGCGCACCTCAGAGCTGGGCTTTAGCGCGATTGCTGGCGGCTCGCCGTTCAACGTCGCCATCGGCCTGCGCAGGCTGGGCGTTGCCGCAGGCTTTTTCGGCGGGTTGTCCAGCGACCACCTCGGCGCGCGCCTGCGCCGGGTACTGGAGGAAGAAGGCGTGAATTGCCAGCACCTGGTGACCAGCGATGCACCCACCACCCTGGCCATGGTCGGCCTGGATGCCAACGGCTCCGCGCAGTACCAGTTCCGCGGCGAAGGCTGCGCCGACCGGCAGGTGCGGCTTGAGCATCTGCCGGTACTGGATGAGAACGTACGCGGGCTGCACGTTGGGTCATACACACTGGTGGTGACACCCGTGGCCGACACGTTGCTGGCACTGGTGGAACGCGAACGCGACCAGCGGTTGATCAGCCTGGACCCGAACGTGCGCCTGAATCCCCAGCCCGATGTGGCGCTGTGGCGCAGGCGCGTTGAAGCGTTTGCCGCGCATGCACATTTGATCAAGGCCAGCGAGGAAGACCTGCAGGTGCTGTACCCGGGGCGCGACGCTGGCGAGGTAGCCCGTGGCTGGTTGAACGAGCGCTGCCGGCTGGTGTTCGTGACCCACGGGGCTGAGGGTGCCAGCGTGCATTGTGCGCACGGGTCGTGGCACCGGCCGGCGGACAGCTCACTGCCGGTTCGCGACACCGTGGGGGCCGGGGATACGTTCCAGGCGGCCGTGCTGGCCTGCCTGGTTCGGCTGGGTGCGGACAGCCCGATGGGTGTGGCGATGCTGGCGCGCGACACGGTCGATGCGATGCTGGCCTACGCCATTGGGGCGGCTGCGGTGACCTGTTCAAGGGCCGGGCCGGACCTGCCGTTTGAAAGCGAGCTTTCCTGCATGCCTCAGGCCATCGGTACCTCGGGCTGATTGCGGATCAGGGTTTGTGCTGCTTCATCGTTTGCCGATGCAGGGCAATGAACGGCGCCTCCGCCGGGTCGATGCGGTCCATTTTCGCGGCGATGCGATGCCAGTACGGATACTGCGGCGCGATCCGCGTCACCCGCTCGATCTGTTCAAGGTCTTGGCCTGTCAGCACCAGCTCCACCGCCTGCAGGTTGTCGTGCAACTGCTCGGCCGTGCGCCCGGCCGTGATGACACTGGTGATGCCTGGTCGGTCCTTGAGCCAGGCCAGGCACACCCGCGCCGGTGAGCAGCCATGCCGGCGCCCAACCTCGATCAGCGCCTCGATGATGTCGTAGGCCCGCTCCTTGTCATGCACGTAGGGTTCCGGCCAATCGTTGCCTTGGCGGGTACCGGCCGGCGTCTGTTGCCCGCGCCGCACCTTGCCGGTCAGCAAGCCCTCCCCCAGCGGCCCCCACACCAGCGTGGCAAGGCCCTGGTCGAGTGCCATCGGCAGCAGTTCGTACTCCGCTTCACGGGCTTCGGGGGTGTAGTAGATCTGCTGGGAAACCGGCTGCTGCCAACCGTTGAGCCGCGCACTGCCGAGGGTTTTCATCATCTGCCAGGCGGTGTAGTTGGACGTGCCGAAGTAACGCACCTTGCCGCTTTGCACCAGGTGCTCAAGGGCGGCCAGGGTCTCTTCCACAGGTGTGATGCCGTCCCAGTTGTGGATCTGGTAGAGGTCGATATGGTCGGTGCCCAAGCGCTTGAGGCTGGCTTCGCAGGCGCGGATCAGGTGATAGCGCGAAGCGCCGCTGTCGTTGGGGTTGTCCCCCATCGGGCTGCGCGCCTTGGTGGCGAGGATGACCGACTGGCGCCGCTCACCCAGCGCCTGGCCGACGATCTCTTCGGCCAGGCCGTGGGAGTACAGGTCTGCCGTGTCGACCAGGTTGACCCCGGCGTCGAAGGCCATGTCGAACATGCGCCGGGCCAGTGCCACGTCCACGCTGCCGGTTTTCTCGAATGCGCCACGCCCGCCGAACGGGACCGTGCCGACCACCAGTTCAGAAACCAGCAGGCCAGTGTTGCCGAGTGCGCGGTACTTCATGGGTAGTGCCTCCAAATGCGAACGACTCGGAAGTACCGACGGGGCGCATTGCTGAAACGTTCAATCTGATTGGTTACCCCTAAGCGTTTCAGGGCTGCTACGCAGCCCATCGCCGGCAAGCCGGCTCCTACACCGCGCAGTTCAGGAGGCCTGCGCTGGACTGTGGGAGCTGGCTTGCCGGCGATGGGCCGCAAAGCGGCCCCAAATCGCTTAACGTCCAGGATTCACTCAGCGCCAGACGGGATACCGGGGCCGACGTACCGTCAGCTCTCATCTAGCAAAAAATGCATAAAAAACCGCATTGAAATTGCCAATCGTGCTGATGCGCAGGATCAATTTAGGGGGGCATCCCACGCTCATTATCCTCTGCGGGCGCATTCAAAAACGCCCGATTGAGCCTATGGAGCTTCTCGATGACCCCTGTGCTAAAGCATTTCCAACCCGGCCGCCTGCTGGTTGCAGCAAGCCTGGCCGCCAGCCTGCTGACGATGTCCGTCCAGGCCGCGACCCTGACCCGCGACAGCGGTGCACCGGTTGGTGACAACCAGAATTCGCAAACGGCCGGCGCCAACGGCGCGGTGCTGCTGCAAGACGCTAACCTGCTGCAGAAGCTGCAGCGCTTCGACCGCGAGCGCATTCCAGAGCGGGTGGTGCACGCCCGTGGTACCGGAGTGCACGGTGAGTTCACCGCCAGCGCCGACATCAGCGACCTGAGCATCGCCAAAGTCTTCCGCCCAGGTGAGAAAACACCGGTGTTCGTGCGCTTTTCTGCCGTGGTGCACGGCAACCACTCGCCCGAAACCCTGCGTGACCCACGCGGCTTCGCCACCAAGTTCTACACCGCAGACGGCAACTGGGACCTGGTAGGCAACAACTTCCCGACCTTTTTCATCCGCGACGCCATCAAGTTCCCGGACATGGTGCACGCCTTCAAGCCTGACCCACGCACCAACCTCGATGACGACTCCCGCCGCTTCGACTTCTTCTCCCACGTACCAGAAGCCACCCGCACCTTGACCCTGCTGTACTCCAACGAGGGTACCCCAGCCAGCTACCGCGAAATGGACGGCAACAGCGTGCACGCCTACAAGCTGGTCAACAGCGAAGGCCAAGTGCACTACGTGAAGTTCCACTGGAAGAGCCTGCAAGGCCAGAAGAACCTTGACCCCAAACAAGTCGAGCAGGTCCAGGGCCGTGATTACAGCCACATGACCAACGACCTGGTCAGCGCGATCAAGGACGGCAAGTTCCCCAAATGGGACCTGTACATCCAGGTGCTCAAGCCCGAAGACCTGGCCAAGTTCGACTTCGACCCGCTCGATGCCACCAAGATCTGGCCGAACGTGCCAGAGCGCAAGATCGGCCAGATGGTGTTGAACCGCAACGTCGACAACTTCTACCAGGAAACCGAGCAAGTCGCCATGGCGCCGTCCAACCTGGTGCCGGGTATCGAACCGTCTGAAGACCGCCTGCTGCAAGGCCGCCTGTTCGCCTATGCCGACACCCAGATGTACCGCATTGGCGCCAACGGCCTGGGCTTGCCGGTCAACCAGCCGCGCCTCCCGGTCAATAACGTCAACCAGGATGGCCAGGCCAACGCGGGCCACACCACCACGGGGGTCAACTACCAGCCAAGCCGCCTGCAGCCGCGTGAAGAACAGGCCAGCGCCCGCTATGTGCCGACCCCGCTGGTGGGCAGCACCCAGCAGGCGAAGATCCAGCGCGAGCAAAACTTCAAGCAGACTGGCGAGCTGTTCCGCTCCTACAGCAAGAAGGAACAGACCGACCTGATCAACAGCCTGGGCCAGGCCCTGGCAGTGACCGACGAGCAAAGCCGCTACATCATGCTGTCGTTCTTCTACAAGGCCGATAGCGACTACGGTGCAGGCCTGGCCAAAGTGGCCAAGGCAGACCTCAAGCGCGTTCAGCAGCTGGCAGCGAAGCTGCAGGACTGAGTGCCATGACTGAGCGGGCCGACGGCCCGCTCTTCGTTTATACGCAGGTAAACACCATGCACAAATGGATGATGGCAGCCGTGTGTGGCTTGCTGATTCTCACCGCCCAGGCACAAGAGCCGCTGCCGCCCCAAGGGCAAGACACCAACACCGAGCAGCGGTTGCGCGACTACTTCTTCGGGGCCGCACGCCGCGGGGATGAAGCAATGCTCAAGACATTCATCCAGGCGGGCTACAACCTGGATACCCCTGATGAAAAGGGCTACACCGGCCTTATTCTGGCGGCCTACCACGGCCAGCAAGCAGCCGTGGAACAACTGCTGGCGGCCGGCGCCGACCCATGCGCCCAGGACAAGCGGGGCAACACCGCACTGATGGGGGCGATATTCAAAGGCGAGGTGCGCATTGCCAGGCGGCTGATCGACGCCACGTGCAACCCTGACCAGCGCAATGGCGCGGGACAGACGGCCGCCATGTATGCGGCCATGTTTCAGCGCAAGGAATTGCTCGACGCGCTGACCACCCATGGCGCCGATATCGAAGCAACAGATGCACTGGGCAACAGCGTGCAAAGCCTGCAACAGGGTGAGCTCAACGGCGTATCGACGCAACGCTGAGGGCTGCGCATTCTGCAATGCCACCTGCCAGCACACCGCCAGGGATCTGCGATAAGAAAATTGGATATTGCGTAAGATAATTCCGCTACTCGGTCGCCGGGAAAGCGCCAAACTGACCGACGTCGCCCGTTGAGCGCGCTCCAGGCCCCCAGTCCGGCTCAGGCATGCTAGGTGATCACCTGGCGGATACAAGCCATCAGCGCGGCCGCCGCCGGTGACTGCAGGCAGCCACTGCGCTGCATGAGGCCGATGGCGCGGGCAGTACCGGGCAGTGCCAGCGGCAGGCGTTGCAGCTCGCCGCTGGCAATCTCGTACGCCAACTGGTGCGCAGACACCGCCGCCAGCATGTCTGAACGCACCAGCAGGCCACGGATAACCGCCAGATCAGCGCTTTCCACCACCGGCCACGGCGCTGCCAAACCAGCGGCGGCGAAGCAGTTGTCGAGCAGCCCGCGGGCCGGCGAGCCGGCCCGCGGCAACACCCAGCGCGCCTGGTGCACGCCCTTGAGCGTCAGGTGTGTGTGCAACAACGGGTGCCCCCGGCGGGCCAGCAGCACCATTTCCTCGTTGATGAGCGGCTCGCCCACCAGGTCGCTGGCATAGTCGTGAGGCCGCAAGGCGCCCAGCACGAAGTCCACATCCCCTACCCGCAATTCGGTTGCCAGCAGGTCGAACGGGCTTTCGTTGGTCACCACCCGGACCTGTGGATGCTGGGCGGTAAAACGCAAAATGGCCTCCGGCAGAATGCGCGAGCGGCCCAAGGGTAACGCGCCGACATGCACCACCCCGCGCAGGGTGCCTTGCATCGCACTCAGGTCACTGTCCATGTGGCGCAACTCGTTCAGCGCCCGGCGGATGGGGAAAAGAATGTCCCGGCTGGCCACAGTGGGCTGCAGGCCGCGCGACGTGCGCACGAACAAGGGCTGCCCGCACCCGCCTTCGAGCACTTTCAACGCAGCACTGACGGCCGGCTGGCTAAGGCCGAAGTGCCGCGCCACGGTTTGCATGTGCCGTGTTTCACAGAGTTTCACGAACACCTGCAGGCGCCGCGCCTGAAACAGATACAGGGGCTCGCCCTGCGCGGTGCCCAGCAACCCCGGCACACCGTCCAGTTCCGCCAGCACCCGCTGTGCACGCGGCAGCAGGCATTCGCCATAGTCGGTCAGGCGCATGCCATTGGCATGGCGCTCGAACAGCGGGACAGCGAACCGCGCCTCCAGCTCGGCAATGGCGCGGGTGACCACGGACTGAGCACGGAACAACACCTGCGTTGCCCGCGAAACGCTGCCCAACTCGGCGACCCGGATGAACGCACGTACTTGCATCAGGTTGGGCAGTTCGACGTCGATCATAAGGCTTCCCCGGCGCTCGGCTCGTGACTGGGGCGACTATGCCCCTACCCCGCTTGCCAGGCAATAAATAAAACGCATAGCCGTTGCAAGTGAACGCATTAGTGCAGTGCGCAGGCCGATGACATCCTGCGTCAACCCCCACTGCAGGAGCCTACGAACAATGAATACCCCACAAAAAGCCGCCCTGGTGGTCAGTGCACATTCGGCCGACTTTGTCTGGCGTGCCGGTGGCGCCATTGCGCTGCACGCTGAGCAAGGCTATGCCATGCACGTGGTTTGCCTGTCGTTCGGTGAGCGTGGCGAGTCTGCCAAGCTGTGGCGCAAGGGTGAAATGACCGAAGCCAAGGTCAAGGACGCACGCCGTGAGGAAGCCATGGCAGCAGCCGAAATCCTCGGCGCCAGCGTGGAATTCTTCGATATCGGCGACTACCCGATGCGCGCCGACAAGGACACCCTGTTCCGCCTGGCCGATGTGTATCGCCGGGTACAACCGGAGTTCGTGCTCAGCCATTCGTTGAAAGACCCCTACAACTACGACCACCCGCTGGCCATGAACCTGGCCCAGGAAGCCCGCATCATCGCCCAGGCCGAAGGCTACAAGCCGGGCGAGAAGATCGTTGGCGCACCGCCCGTGTACGCCTTTGAGCCGCACCAGCCCGAGCAGTGCGAATGGCGCCCGGACACCTTCCTGGACATCACCCCGGTGTGGGACAAAAAGTTTGCCGCCATCCAGTGCATGGCCGGCCAGGAACACCTCTGGGAGTACTACACCCGCGTGGCCCTGCAGCGCGGCGTGCAGGCCAAGCGTAACGTGGGCATCACCAGCGCACGCAACATCGTCTACGCCGAAGGCCTGCAGAGCGTGTTCCCACGGGTGACGGAGAACCTGGCATGAGCGGGCTGATCGGAAAGACCGGCATCGTGGTACGTAATATCCCGCGCGTCGAGCAGGAACTGATCGATGCCTTGGGCCGGCTGGGCGTGGCCACGGTTCATGAGGCCCAAGGTCGCAAAGGGCTGCTCAGTACCGCCGTGCGCCCCATCCAGCAAGGTGTGGCAGTGGCCGGCAGCGCGGTTACGGTGCTGGTGGCCCCTGGCGACAACTGGATGTTCCATGTGGCCGTGGAGCAGTGCCGGCCGGGCGATGTACTGGTGGTGGCGCCCAGCTCGCCGTGCAGCGATGGCTATTTCGGCGACCTGCTGGCGACCTCGCTGCAGGCCCGCGGCGTGCGCGGCCTGGTGATCGACGCGGGCGTGCGCGACAGCCAGACCCTGCGCGACATGGGCTTTGCCGTGTGGTCGCGCGCCATCAACGCCCAAGGCACGGTGAAGGAAGTGCTGGGTTCGGTGAACCTGCCGCTGCTGTGCGCCGGGCAGCTCGTCAATGCCGGCGACATCGTGGTTGCCGATGACGACGGCGTCGTGGTGGTGCGCCATGGCGAAGCCCAGGGGGTACTCGAAGCCGCCACCCAACGCGCCGACCTGGAAGAACGCAAACGCCTGCGCTTGGCCGCCGGCGAGCTTGGCCTGGACATTTACGAGATGCGCCCGCGCCTGGCAGCCAAGGGCCTGCGTTATGTCGAGCACCTCACTGACCTGGAAGGCTGAACATGGGCCAGACCCGCATACCTTGCCTGCTGATGCGTGGCGGCACCTCCAAGGGTGCCTATTTTCTGCATGACGACCTGCCCGCCCCTGGCCCGCTGCGTGACCGCGTGCTGTTGGCGGTGATGGGCTCGCCCGATGCCCGGCAGATCGACGGGATTGGCGGCGCCGACTCGCTCACCAGCAAAGTCGCCATCATCCGCGCCTCGCAGCGCGAGGACGTCGACGTCGACTACCTGTTCGCGCAGGTGGTAGTGGACGAAGCGCGGGTGGACTACGGGCAGAACTGCGGCAACATCCTGGCCGGCGTCGGGCCCTTCGCCATCGAGCGCGGCCTAGTGGCCGCCAGCGGCGCGAGCACACCGGTGCGTATATTCATGGAAAACACCGGGCAGCTCGCCGTGGCCCAGGTGCCGACCACCGATGGCCAGGTGGAGTATGCCGGCGATACCCGTATCGATGGCGTGCCGGGCCGGGCGGCGGCGCTGGTGGTGACGTTTGCCGACGTGGCCGGAGCCAGTTGCGGAGCCCTGCTGCCGACAGGCAACAGCCGCGACCGGGTCGATGGCGTGGAAGTGACCTGCATCGACAACGGCATGCCGGTGGTGCTGCTGCGTGCCGAAGACCTTGGCGTGACCGGCTACGAGCCGTGCGAAACGCTGGATGCCGACAGTGCACTGAAAACGCGCCTTGAAGCCATCCGCCTGCAGCTGGGCCCACGCATGAACCTGGGTGATGTCAGCCAGCGCAATGTGCCAAAGATGTGCCTGCTGTCGGCACCGCGCAACGGCGGCACGGTCAACACCCGCTCGTTCATTCCGCACCGTTGCCATGCGTCCATCGGGGTGTTTGGCGCGGTGAGTGTCGCCACGGCCTGTTTGATCGAAGGGTCGGTTGCACAGGGGCTTGCCGGCACGTGCGGCGGTGATATCCAGCGTTTGGCGGTGGAGCATCCTAGCGGCGAATTTACAGTGGAGATCAGCTTGGAACGTGGCGTGATCACGGGGTGCGGGTTGGTGAGGACGGCGCGTTTGCTGTTTGATGGGGTTGTGTGTGTTGGGCGGGATGCATGGGGTGGACCGCAGCAGTGATTGCCACAGTTTCTTCAGCACCCTTGAGGTCGAGCGCCGCCCGCGCGGCGCATCAAAAGCTCAAGAAAAAAACTGCTTCGGTTGCAAAACTGAAGATTTTCGCATCCTCGGCAAGAAAATTTCGCCACACTGGTCAGAACTGAAGAAAAACCCAGGCACAGATTTCGGACGTTGCGAGCCCACCTCACATGCCCTGTGGAAAGTGAAGAAAAAAACGGCATAATCGCGAAATCTGAAGATTTTGTGAGCTGACTTAAAAAAAACACAGCGCTCACGCCCAAACTGAAGGAAAGGTACATGCGGGCAGCGGGATATTCGCTACTACTCGATAGGCTGCAGATCTCTGCGGTCGCACTCAAGCGCCCTGCGATCGTAAAACCGGTCACCCGGATTGAGAAAATCGGGAACACGCTCGCGGTGCCCCATCGAATGGCGCCCTCAGAGGACGACCTGCTTGGGAATGTGCTTTTTGCGCTCAAGCACGAAGGTATCAACCTTTCAATTCTCGCCCAGGCTCTGCCACAGATCCCTGCTGAACGTTTTTCGCAAGCGCTGGAAGCATCACCCAATGGCGTTTATATCCGTAAGGCCTGCTATCTCCGGGAAGCCTTCACCGGTGAAGACATTGAGCAGCCTTCACCTGTACGCGGCGGCTTCGCTCAGCTATTCGACCCAGAACAGTACATTACGCGACCAGGTGAGCGAAATTCGAAGTGGCGGGTGGAGTTCAACGGGCTCGGAGATCTGACTTACTGCGCGACCGTAGAGCGCACTGCGCAAGTTACAGAGCTTCTCGAGCATGACATTCTCGGCAAGGCGAAGAACTTCATCGGTTCACTCCCTCCGCTGATGATGGACAGGGCTATCAACTGGGCGTATCTGCACGAGACCCAGGACTCGTTTGCAATCGAGAAGGAAGCCCCAACCGAAGATAAATCCCGCCGCTTCATCAAGCTCTTGCGCCAGGCCCATGAACGCCACCCACTGACTGAGGATTACCTGGTTACTTTACAGAACGCCACTGTGGCAAACCCTCTGGACCTTGCGGCGGCATTTCGACACGAGCAGAACCACCTTAGCAATGGCATGCATGGAGCAGCCGGGGTGACCTATGTCCCCCCTCCCCCGGGCCTGTGCCGCGAGTTGATGGAAAGCCTGATGCGCTTCGCCAATGAAGGCCCTACCCAAATCGATCCGCTTGTGGCGGCAAGCATCATTTCATTTGGGTTCGTGTTCCTCCACCCGTTCATGGATGGGAACGGGCGCTTGTCGCGCTTTTTGATCCACCAGGCTCTTTGCCATTCCGGGGCGCTTGAAAACGGCCTGTTGCTTCCAGTTTCGGTTGCGATGAAACGCGAAGAGCGCCTGTATCTGGAGACACTTCAAGGATACTCCGGGCCCGTGCGTGAATACTGGCAAGTGCACTGGATCGATCACGAGCAGTTTACATTTGAGTTCATCGGCGCTGACGCGATCTATCGATTCTGGGATGCAACGCAGTGCGTTGTATTCACCTGCATGATGGCAAAGCGGGCGCTAGAGGTCGAGCTACGCGATGAGACGGCCTTTCTGGAAAACTATGACGCCGTCTACAGGGCCGTAGATGAGCGATTCGATGTTCGCGGCAGCGACCTCGCAAACCTGGTGATGATGTGCCTGAGCAATGGCGGGAGCGTGTCGAACAATCGGCGTAAGCAGTACCTGTACAGGGTCCCCGAGGCAGTGTTCGACTATATCGAACAGACGGCGCAACAGGTACTTGCCGCCCAGCGCTCAGCCGCTCAGCCGCAACAGGGCGCAGAGCCACAGACGGATGCATAGTGTTGGGTCGCAGAGCGTCTATTCATGGAACGAAAAGCAAGCCACGCAGCCACCCCCGACTGGGTCATCCGTAGCGCTCACCCTGGCAGTGTGGAGCGGATCGAAGCGTGGTTCGGTAGCCATGGCTATGACCCTCACCGTCACGACACATACTCGATCGGCCGCACCCTCGCCGGGGTGCAGAGCTTTCACTACAAAGGGGCGCTGTGCCACGGCCTACCGGGTAATACGCTGGTCCTGCACCCTGACGAAGTGCACGACGGCATGGCCGGGACTGAAGCGGGCTTTCGCTACCGCATGGCCTACATCGACCCGGCACTGATCCAGAACGTGCTCGGCGGTGAGCCGTTGCCCTTCATTGCTGGCGGGCTGTCCAGCGACCCGCGCCTGTACCGCGCCAGTGAAGCCTTCGTGCAGGCACTGGACCACCCGCTGGATACGCTGGAGGAACAGGACGCCGTGTACGACCTGGCGATGGCGTTGCGTGCGGTGGGCGGTAAGCCACGCGGCCGCAAACGCCTGGATTACCGCGCGGCCGAGCGCGCCAGGGCATTCATCATGGAGCACCTCCACCTGGGCATCACCCTGCAGATGCTGGAGCAGGCCAGCGGCCGCGAACAATGGAGCCTGTCCCGCGACTTTCGCGCCCTCTACGGCACCAGCCCCTATCGCTTTGTGACCCTGCGACGCCTGGACACTGTGCGCAGGCTGATGCTCGATGGCTTCACCTTGGTTGATGCAGCCCTGGCGGCAGGCTTTCACGACCAGAGCCACATGACACGCCACTTCACACGTAGCTATGGCGTGCCACCGTTGCGCTGGCTGGAGCGCTTGCGACCTGCCCGCTGACGTGCAGGATCGTACAAGAACGCCTTGTGTAGGTTCGATAGGCTGGCCACTTCAACCCATGAGGATCCGCCATGTCCAACTCCAACCCGCAACTTGCAACATGCCCTGTAAACCTTGCCCAGAAAGCTTCGCTGATCGACCAGCAGTGGAGCCCGAGAGTGGTCGCCGAAATGAACGACTACCAGTTCAAGGTTGTGCGAATAGAAGGTGAATTCATCTGGCATTCACACCCGGAAACCGACGAAGCGTTTCTTGTGCTCGAAGGCACCTTGCGCATCGATTTACCGGAGGGCTGCGTTTATGTGAACCCAGGCGAGTTGTATGTGGTGCCCCGTGGGGTGGAGCACAGGACAGCGGCGCAGGGAGAAGCAAAACTGATGATGATCGAGCCGCGAGGCGTTCTGAATACCGGCCATGAAGGTGGGGAGCGCACCGCTGTGAACGACGTCTGGATATGAGCGCTGGAAATCACTCATCAAGGAGTGCTTCTGGTTTCAAAAATCCATTGCTATCGCAAGTGCACTGATCAGCAAACAGAGGCTTGCGACAGCCGTCAAATGGACTCGCATCGGCATAAACCACCCAGGCACAGCTTGCGCCAGTTGGCGATCCTGCCAAAGATGACCGATAAAACCAAAGGTCAACACCAAACAACCCAATGGCACAGGTAGCAGCGTGCCAACCCAACCGATAAGGGCCGGTATTACGCTCCACACGAGTCGCTCGCGACGCTGCTTGGCGAGCAAACCCTCTAACGTCATGGCGAAACCCCAGTGCAGAGCGCCGACGAAGCTCAATATCACAGCGCCATAGCTGACCAGCATGATCGAGGCAAAACCCCGGTATTCAGCAAAAAAAACAATGAGCAGCGTCAAGCCAACAAAGGGCAGCAAGCCACCGTAACCCAGCACCGCAAAGCGGCTTGAAGGTAAAGCAGCAGTAACTGAGCTCATTTGGACACCCCTTCGCGACGGCTCAACATCGGATTTCAATTGTGTCGGCCAATGAGGTTGAGGAATTCGTGGCGAGTCGAAGCGGAGTCGCGAAACTCACCTAACATCACCGATGAAATCATCACCGAGTTCTGCTTCTCTACACCGCGCATCATCATGCACATGTGCTTGGCTTCAATCACGACCGCAACCCCTGCGGCATCCGTGACTTCCTGAATGGCATACGCAATTTGCCGCGTCAGGTTTTCCTGTATCTGTAAACGACGGGCAAACATGTCAACAACGCGCGCGACCTTGGAAAGCCCCAATACGCGCCCTGTTGGCAGGTACGCGACATGAGCTTTACCAATGAATGGCAACATGTGGTGTTCGCACAACGAGTAGAGTTCTATGTCACGAACGACGATCATTTCATCGTTTTGACTCTCGAACAAAGCGCCGTTCACGACCTCTTGAAGATTCTGGCCATACCCGTTGCACAAGTACTGCATCGCTTTGGCCGCACGCTTGGGCGTTTCCAGGAGCCCTTCGCGCTGCGGGTTTTCACCAACGCCGACGAGGATTTCATGATAGTGCTCGGCTAACGAATGTGACATTTGGACTCCTCACCGCTACAGCGGTGCCCGCCATCGGGATGTGGTAGCCAGGCCAGGTGTGGCCTCAAACGGCAGAACAGCCTGTAGAAAACTGAAAACAGGGGGCGTAACGGGCGCCAGGACAGTGGCGCGACCCACCCTCCCACATCGGCAGCCCGCCAACTCCACAAGGTTGCGTCCAAGCCTGTGACCCAGTGCCCGTTCGCGAACCTTGCATGCAGGCATGACCTCAGTTGCTCAACCGTCAAGCTCAATGCCTCTGCATCGAAATCATCAGCACTGATGTCAACCAGAATGAGCTTTGCCTCGGTCGATTTCCTGCGCAGGAACGCGATCTCTCTGGCGCACAAAGGGCAGGCGCCATCGAAGTACAGCGTCAGGGGCCACTTACAATACATGTACAACCTCTCATCTTTGTACAGTTTTTTGTATAAGTTAGCCGAAACCAGGAGAATCGCAATGGAAAGCAAAGCTGTGCCCCTGGTAGCCGCGCTGGCTGATGCCTGCACCTTGCATAGCTCACCCGGTGCCTGCCAGCGGGTCGCAAAGAGTTACAGTTTTACTGTATGCTTGCGCCCGCATCCTCCCTTGAGCTACAGGAACATCAGCATGACTGTACTCCAGACGATCTACTGGCAGCCTACGCCGCCTTAGCGCTACGCCCCCTCGCAACACCCTGCTCCGCTAGCCTCGCTCGCGGGCGCACTCTGCTGTACGCCTGGTTTCTCACCTTAAGCACACAGCAAAAAAATCCTCAAAATTTGAATATGTATCGGTTCGCACGCCACTGCATTGGCGTGCGCGATGCTTTGCCTTGGATATTTTCTATGCTGCAAAACCTTAGACAAACGTGGTTTTCCAACGTCCGCGCAGATGTGCTCGCGGGCATCGTTGTCGCACTTGCGCTGATACCTGAAGCCATCGCGTTTTCCATCATCGCCGGCGTCGACCCCAAGGTTGGCCTGTACGCATCCTTTTGTATCTGTACTGTCATCGCCTTCGTCGGTGGACGCCCCGGCATGATCTCGGCAGCAACCGGCGCAATGGCACTGCTGATGGTCACGCTGGTGAAAGAGCACGGGCTGCAATACCTGTTGGCTGCGACCTTGATATGCGGGGTTCTCCAGATTCTTGCCGGTTACCTGAAACTTGGTTCCCTGATGCGCTTCGTCTCGCGCTCAGTGGTGACCGGTTTTGTGAATGCTCTGGCGATACTGATTTTCATGGCGCAGCTACCTGAGTTGACCAACGTCACCTGGCATGTCTATGCCATGACAGCAGCAGGCCTTGGCATCATCTATCTATTCCCTTATGTGCCCAAGCTCGGCCAACTGATCCCCTCCCCCCTGGTGTGCATCCTGACCCTGACCGCAATTGCCATTTATCTCGGCCTGGATATCCGTACCGTGGGTGACATGGGCCAACTGCCGGACACGCTGCCGATTTTTCTCTGGCCTGAGGTGCCACTGAACGTTGAAACCCTGCGCATCATCTTCCCGTACTCAGCAGCCCTGGCCGTAGTAGGCCTGCTTGAGTCCATGATGACCGCAACGATCGTCGATGACCTGACCGACACCACCAGCGACAAGAACAGGGAATGCAAGGGGCAAGGCATCGCCAACATAGCTGCCGGGATGCTCGGCGGCATGGCTGGCTGCGCCATGATCGGCCAGTCGATCATCAACGTGAAATCCGGTGGGCGCACCCGTCTCTCGACACTGTGTGCCGGTGTTTTCCTGCTGCTGATGGTGGTATTTCTCGGCCAATGGCTCTCAAAAATCCCTATGGCGGCACTTGTCGCAGTCATGATCATGGTGTCCATCGGCACCTTCAGCTGGGATACCT
Organism: Pseudomonas sp. BNK-15; assembly: GCF_047456105.1. Classification (NCBI taxonomy): domain Bacteria; kingdom Pseudomonadati; phylum Pseudomonadota; class Gammaproteobacteria; order Pseudomonadales; family Pseudomonadaceae; genus Pseudomonas; species Pseudomonas sp. BNK-15. Next base: position 4,105,949 of record NZ_CP179898.1, on the reverse strand, counting down.
TGCGCAACCTGAAAGACCATCCGCTTTCTACCAACCTCGTCATGATAGCCACCGTCGTGGTCGTCGTGGCCACTCACAACCTGGCCTACGGCGTACTGGTAGGCGTGCTGCTGGCCGCCCTCTTCTTTGCGAACAAGGTCGGGCACTACCTGGACATCAACAGCACACTGGACGAAGCGCGATCGCAGCGCACTTACCACGTGGTCGGCCAGGTGTTCTTCAGCTCTGCGGACAAGTTCACCGAAGTGTTTGACTTCAAGGAAGCGCTCGCCAAAGTCACCATCGATCTCACACAGGCGCATTTCTGGGACATCACCGCCGTTGCAGCGCTGGATAAGGTCGTGATCAAGTTCCGCCGTGAAGGCGCTGAGGTTGAAGTGCTCGGCCTCAATGAAGCCAGCGCAACCATCGTTGACCGCTTCGGCGTGCATGACAAGCCCGGTGCCATCGACAGACTCATGAGCCACTGAGAAGAAAACAGATTCTGGTGAGCAACACGGCTGCGGCGATGCTGTGGCCATCCAGGACGATGATTGGACGGTGACGAGCTCAGGCGATACCTACTGTTACGCCTGGCCACGAAGAAAATCAGATTTAACCCCTTTCCTGTAGTGCACTTCCCAAAGATACTGCCGCCGCCCATTTTTCGTTGCACATGGCCAATGTGGATTCTAGTCTCGGCCGGTCGCTGCCAATTCAGCGATCGGTTTTGACGGACCGTCGACGCTGTCCACATGTGCACACTGTTATGGTGGCTGTACGTGCGGGCACCCTCTGGTGCGCCGAGTGCCAACGTCTCGGTCCGTCAACCCGCGTACAGCTGCCACCCCAATTGCTTGACGGCATTGCCGTGATAGCCCCAGCGTTCGACCTTGGAGTTTGATCATGCTCAAGATCGCTCCCGATCCGCCTCACAATCCGCACTCCCTCGAAGACGCGTTGATGATGGCTGCCGAAGAAACCGTATTCACCGTGGGCAAAACCACCTTCTAGGTAGAACCTGGAGGCGGCTCCCAGAGCGTCAGCATTGGCCAAACATCCAACCAGCTTTTGGACTTGACGCGGTCTTGATAGATAGCTGCTTTATCTGTGGCGAACCTCCCTACTGGCCGGATAATCAACTCAAAAAGATCATCGAGCCCCAGCGGCGCAGCGATTTCGAATGTTCCGTCCTCTCGTAGTCTTACCGCTACCGCCGTGGCGGTTTCTGGCCAGTAACGCATTGCATCGGTCGCCGATTGATAGGGCTCGTCGTCGTTCTGAACATGCATTCTCGCCTGGTTTTTCACAGACCACTGTACGTTCGAGTATTGACCTCTGAGGATTGCTTCCAAAGCATCATCTTGTTCGGGGGTGCAATTCATGCCGTCAAACCAGATAACGTCAACGTCTGTTGAGACCGGAGATGATGCGTTACCGTGCAAATGATCCCAAACTGCGTTTCGAACGAAACCCGCTCCTATCCAGCAGTCGGGCAAGTCTAAGGAGCGTACAATTTCGAGCAACCTTCGCCGAACGGGGTCATCCGAAATAACTGCTTGGATTGTTGAAATATAGTCCACTTTGAAATCACCTTGTCGAAGCTAGGTCGGCATCTACTGATGCGGTAGCAACTCCCCGATCTCACTTGCCTCTGTGCCGGTAAGCGCGTCGGCACATGCTTCAGGTAAGAATTGCCTGGTGATAGAAAAGTAAGCGTCCTTCCAACCGTCCTGGATCACTAAGCCGGGGCGTCAAAGCCCCAGCCTCTCAATCCCCCAGACAATCCGTGAAAAACCTTTTTCAACCCGAATAGGAAGCCGTTCTTCTGGCCAGGCTGGTGCGATTGAGTTCGATCTCGTCATTCACGTCGACGCCTCGATAAACCATTGAAGTCTCGTGACGGACGTAATCCCCTTCACGCTGAGCACTCAGCCAGTTGAATGAACCGACACACAAAAGACTCTGATCGGCCATGACGATCTTGCTGTGTACCTTATTGACGATACGAACAGGAATACCCTGGGTTTTCAACTCCGCCAAGGTAGCGTTGAACGCCGCGACCTTTTGCGGCTCACCCTGAGGTTTTCGGGTTGAAATTTCAGTATTGAGCTGCAGGTCGGTGAACACCTCGACCTTGACGCCGCGATCCACCGTTGCACGCATTTGCTCAAGCGCCCCTGTAGCGAACAGGCAATCCAACTTGACCCACGGCGTGATGATCTGAACCTGGTGGCTGGCCGTTTGCAGTGTGTCTTTCAAGAACTGGTCATGCTGCCACCAGTCGTGCAAATGACTTAATCCCGTGCTCGCGGTGTGCAAGTCTTGCCGGGCCTGATACTCGAACTGCAACTCACTGGCAGGGTCGGCCAGCAGGTACTTCGCCAGTAGCCCGCGCGGTTTGCTGACAGGCACCTGACCCATCAGATCCATGTCACCAAACACCAGGAAGCTGTCCTTGGCCCGGGACACTGCCACATTGAGCATACTGTCGCGACGATCAATGAAACCGCCATCGGCATGCTTGGAATATACCGCCGAAAAAATCACTACCGGCCGCTCTGCGCCCTGGAACGAATGCACTGTACCGATAGTGATCTGGTCTGCCCCTTTTCCAGCGTTCAGGCCCAATGCCTGGCATGCCTCGGCGATGGCGCGGCTTTGGGCCCCGAATGGCGTTATCACCCCAACGATCTCGTGAAGCGATTTGTGCGGGTAGCGCTGCTTCAGCTCATCTGCATGGGCGTGAAGCCACGCAGCAATGGTCTGCGCCTCGAACAGGTTTTGGCGGCTGCCATGGCTGTTTTGCTCACACAAGCCGTCGATATGGAGGTAGCCAAGGCCCGGTAAGCCTTCCTGCGCTGCCCGCCCCCGGCGAGGAAGCAGTTTGCCCTTGTAGCAAAGGGTATTGCAGAAGGCGATGATCGAGTCATAGCAGCGGCGATGCTCGTACAGGTACATACCCCGGGCAAGGTCGGGATCGTAGTGATAACGGCTGGTAGACTGAGCGATGGCCATCACGCTGCCACTTGCGGCACTGCGCCCGGCTTTGCAGAAGGCCTCGTAGTCCTCCTCAGCATGGGTGTGCGAAACCAGCCCAGCACTGGTGAGGTTGCCAATATCCACCTTGGCCGGGATCGACCAGATTGGCTCGATCTGTTGGGTGTCGCCGATGACCAGCGCCTGGCGAGCAAGGGCAAACGACGGCGCGGCGACCTCCGGCAACACCTGCCCAGCTTCGTCGACAATCAGCAAGTCGATGAAGTCGACCAGATAGTCGTCGATGTAATCACCGTCGTCGTAGCGCTTGCACGACAGCTCCTTGGGTAGCCTGAAAAAGGTCGAGACCACACAAGGCGTGAGCTTCATCCAACGGCGCCAGTTCTTGATCAGCGTCTTGGCACCGGTTTTCTTGCGGCTGTCGAGTATCTCCTGCAGCTCCTCGCTGACTTCCAATAGCCAACGCCCTTCCCAATAGTGGGTAGTCAGCAGGAATATTTCGAAACGCAGTGACGTATCGGCCCAGCGGTCGCAGTCCTCCAGAGTGGCCTGGGCAGCAGGCTGGCCGGCCGCAGCAGCCAGCGAGCGGATTGCGCCATGCCAGCCGTGCAGCCGCTGTTGTTCAGCCTCGAGCAGTTGCTGAGCGGTTTGCAGCAGTTGGGTGAGCCGCTGATGCTCCTGGCCCGCTTGGGCCTGCGCAGCTTCAAGCCGCGTTTCGATTTCGCCCAAAGTCGCAGCGTTCTGCAGCTCGGCATCGGCGCCCTCGAGCTGCAATTTGGCCAGGCGAAGGCGCTTGGCGGCAACGGGGCGAATCCAGCTGAACAGGCTATAGAACAGCGACTCATGTGCCAGGTAATGCTTGAAATCTTTGAGCCGCTTCTGTGCACTGCCCAGTTGCTGCAGCTGGTCGAACTGAGCGGTTTGCCGGGCCTGCAGAGTGGCCTGTGGGTCATCCCCCAACGCAACGCGAAGCGCCTCCCGAGCGCGGACGAGCGCCGCCCACGCCTGCCCGATATCGGCAAGTTGCTGCTGGCGCGCCTTGATTTGCTGTTGCAGTAACCCGACCGTACGCTCGACATCGAGGTCTTGAACACCCGGGAAAGCCGCTGCCGCCTGTACCAAGTAGGCGTGCTTGGCCTTGTCCAGATAGGCGCAAGACTCCAACTCATGGAAGAAGCTCTTGGTCTGGTAGACACTGGAAAGCTCCGCTTCGGCCGATGCCTTCGGGAAGTAGGCGCCAAAGCTTTTGATGCCAGGCAACCAACGGCCCGCCAACGGTCCGGTGCCCTCGGCAAAGTCTTTGCCGAAAGCCGCGATGATGTTGGTTACCGCCTGGTTGTTGGTGGAACTGGCGACAATCACCGGAGGCTCGCCACCTGCCACAGCGGCCTTCGCCCAAAGCGAGGCGACCACCGACAGCACGAGTGTGGTTTTGCCCGTGCCCGGTGGACCATTGACTGCCAGCACATCGCCCGCCTGCCCGGCCACCAGATGCGCCAAGGCATCACGCTGGGCAGGGGCCAGTGCGTATTCGTCACCAGCGTGGCCCAAGCGCGCGGCAAAAAGGCTACCAGCGGGCAAGCAAGGCTCGTCCGGGCTTGGGTGACGTTGGGCGAAGCGCTCGAACAACGGGGCATCGGGCTTATGCTGACGCAGGTAGTCGTAGAGGTTGACGATGTTCTTGCTGAAGCCGTCAGGTTTGTCTTCTTTGAACAGCAAGCTGTACTTGGCCGGCTTCATGCCGTCTTCGGCCGCATCCCACCCCTTACCGACCTCACGGGCCATCCGCAGGCAGAACGCGTAAAACTTACGCCACTGTTCAAGATGCTGCTCAACGTCGAGTATTTCCCCCTCACCCGGCGGTGTGAAAGCGGGCACCTCTTCGACCGACAAAAAGTCATCCAGCGCAGACTGTGCCCCGATGAAGAAAGTGTCCTTGTCCAGCGGTTCAAGAATGTCACGCGGCACGATAGCTTGTGTGGTCGGGTAAAGGCGCCCATCACGGCACACCAATACGGTACAGATCAGCGGTGTGACCGCTGCAGGCAAGCCCGTCCGAACCTTGCCGTGCTCGCGCTGTGACAGATAAACCCAAGGGCGCAGCGTGACTTTTACGGTCGAAGCGTCTGGCGCCTCATCGGCAAACAGCTTGGCTGCAAGTTCTTCTGGCAAACCACCCTTCTGCACATGCTCCATCCCGACCGGGGTGAGCGCTTCGGCTTGCCTGGAGTTGAGCGCGCCATTGCCGTTTTCAGCGTCGGCGAGGGAGGTGCGCCAGTAATTGGCGAGTTTTAGGGCGTAGTCGTTCATCGTCCTGATCTGTTACGGACCGGCACTCAATGTTGCGGTCGAAAGCGGATGGGGTAACGCTGCACATTGGTGAAGCGCGCCTGGGTCCGGATGGTCGTTAGCGAATGGAAGGCTGTCAATGGCTGATTGGCATCCATTAGCCTTGGGGTTGCTCAACCACCGCCATACAATCGTTCTTTTGCCTACGACAGGAAGTCACCATGCAACGAATCCTCATTCTGGGCAACGGTGGCAGCGGCAAGTCCACCCTTGCCCGCGCCTTGGGAGAACACCTGGAGCTTTCCGTCGTTCACTTGGACAAACTCTTCTGGGAGCCCGGCTGGGCGGAACCTGATGCCGAACAGTTCCGTGACCGTGTACGCGATGCCGTAGCTGGTGACGCCTGGGTGTGTGAAGGCAACTATGCGCGCCGCACCTTCGACCTGCGGTTGCCGCGAGCGGACCTGATCATCTGGCTCGACATGCCCAGGCTCACCTGTTTCATTCGGGTGCTGTTACGCCTGCTTCGCAACCAGCCACGGCCTGATCGTGCGGAAGGTTGTGAGGAAAGGTTCGACCTGGAATTTCTCAAGTTCGTGTGGACGTTCGACCGGAATTACCGACCTGGTATCGAAGCAGTTCGCCTTAAGCTCGGGGCACAGGTGCCTACGCTTCACTTGCGAGGGAAGCGAGAAATCAGGGCGTTTCTCGAAAGGCTGCCAGCAGCCCGGCGCGAACCTGGCTCGATGATCAGTGGAGTTTGAGCCGCGAGAACCCATACTCGATGGGTATCACTTACGCAGAGCCGTAGCGCTTGGTGATCGTGCGTGCGGGCTGTCAAAGCACACACTTTGATTTTGTAGCCCATGCCCTATCCTCCCCGCTCGATGTGGCTGCCCGGACGCAGCTGCAGCTACCATACAAGGACTGGCATGACCTGACCGCAGTGGTCATGCTTGACTGTCTGCTCGTTACAAGCAGTTACAGCGAACGGCCGAAAAAATCAGATTAAACCCCTTTCCTGCAGGGCATTTCCCAAAGATACTGCCGCCGCCCATTTTTCGTTGCACATGGCCAATGTGGATTCTAGTCTCGGCCGGTCGCTGCCAATTCAGCGACCGGTTTTGACAGACCGTCTTCGTTGTCCACATGTGCACACTAGTTATGGTGGCTGTACGTGCGGGCACCCTCTGGTGCGCCGAGTGCCAACGTCTCGGTCTGTCAACCCGCGTACAGCTGCCACCTCATTGTTTGACAGCAAGGCCGTGGTAGCTCCACCTTTCGACGTTGGAGTTTCATCATGCTCAAGATCGTCCCCGATCCGCCTCACAATCCCCCACTCCCTCGAAGACACGCTGATAACAGGTTACAAGCGGTTACATCGAACAGCTGAAAAATCAGATTTAACCGCTTTCTTGTAGGGCATTTCCCAAAGATACTGCCGGCGCCTGTTTTCCGTTGCGCACGCAAAAAGTGGACTTTAGTCTCGGCACGTCGTTGTCACTCAACGACTGGGTTAGCCGCCCAAAAATCGTCGGACACTACAGCCGTGCAATACCGAGCAATCGGCATTAGCGCCGTTATGGCGGCTGTGCGTGGGGCACCTTCGGGTGCGCCGGGTGCCTGACGTCCCGGTCGGCTAACCCGCGTACAGCTGCCACCCATTCGTTTAGCCGCGGTTGGTGGTTGCTCCATTACGACAGGAGCCACACCATGTTGAAGATCGTCCCCGATCCGCCTCACAATCTCCACTCCCTCGAAGACACGCTGATGATGGCTGCCGACTACGCGCTCTGCGCCGAAGTCGTTGCCCAACAGGCGATGTTGATGCAGCCCAAAGCACCCGTGTCCTTGATGATCATGACCTCGATGCACGAGCTTGATGCCCTGCGCAAACTGCTCGAGTCAGCACTGGCCCAAATACAAAAGCCAGCCGACCCGCAGACGCTGCATTAATCCTCGTCATGATCTGCCTGGCCTGGCTCTTTCACGGGCTAGCTCTCTCGCACAACACCGCCCCTGAGGTTGTAGACGACCCTCAGGCGCCCGGTGAAACCTGTGAGAGTCCGGCTTGCCGGCGATAGGGCCAGCCCAGGCAGCTACACCTTCAGGGAGATCAAACGATGGCTACCGAAGAAACCGCATTCACCGTCGGCAAAACCACCTTCTACCAAGGTGAAAACCAGACCCACCCCCTGTTCCGCATCGAGCCCGGCATCCCTTGCCAAAGCGCCCGCGAACAGGCCTCGGAACTGATGGGCTATGCCCGCGACCTGACCATCGACGGCCTGATGGAAGACAAGCCCCAGCTGCTGTGGGCCTCGCACTACCTCTGCGCCCTGGCCAAGGCCCTGCTCGACGATGCCGAGCTGGGCATGATGAAAACCCCGTGAACACACCCCTACCTGCAGGCCCACGCCGCCCCGCCGTAGGAGCGGCCTTGTGTCGCGAAAGGGCCGCCTAGCGGCCCCAGCAACCTCAGCCCTCCGCTGACCGCCAGGAGAACAGTTCAATGCCAAAAGACCCAATCGCCCCCAAACCCCTGTTCACTGCCGCCCCTGACATACCCACCCAGCAAGCCAAGGAACAAGCGTCGAAACTGATGGAGTGCGCCCGTTATCTGAACCACACAGGCGTCATGCTGGGTGATCACCGAATGGTCGTAGCGTCCCATCACCTCAATACGATGGTGCGGGTGCTGTTGGATCGGCTTGTGGACGATTAGGCCCAGGGGCAGACACAGTTACGCGGGGTTGGGTTGCTGGATGAACCGCTGTGGCGGTGGGTTGACTGACCACCACGGCACCCAGCCTCAAGCCCCGAACGCCAAGGCGTGCAACGTAGGAGCTGGTAGCTCCTACGCGGGCTCTATCGCACTGAATGCCTTGGCAGCCCTGCCCTTGAGCCAGCGCTAGCACCCTGCCTCAGCTCAGCGCATCACGGCTGTGCTGGCCGTCGACCAGGCGTTGCAGGCCCAGCGGGTTGGCGTTTTTCAGGGCGTCGGGCAGCAGCGCATCCGGGTAGTCCTGGTAGCACACCGGGCGCAGGAAGCGGTCGATGGCCAGGGTGCCGACCGAGGTACCACGGGCATCGGAGGTGGCCGGGTAAGGCCCGCCATGCACCATTGCATCGCACACCTCGACGCCAGTCGGGTAGCCGTTGACCAGCAGGCGGCCGGCCTTGCGCTGCAGCAGCGGCACCAGCGCGGCAAAGCGCTGGAAGTCCTCCGGCTCGGCGATCAGGGTGGCGGTCAGTTGCCCATGCAGGGCTTGCAGGGCGCGGCGCAGTTCGGCTTCGTCGGCCACTTCGACCACCACCGTGGCTGGCCCGAAAACCTCCTCCTGCAGCAGCTCGTCGCCGTTGAGCAGCAAGCTCACATCAGCCTGGAACAGCTGTGCCCGGGCCTGGTCGCCAACCTGCTCGGCACCGGCCAGATGGCGCACGCCCGGGTGTTGCTGCAGGCGCTGTACGCCGCTGGCATAGCTGCGCAAGGTACCGGCATTGAGCATGGTCTGCGCGGGCTGGTCGGCCATTTGCGCAGCCAGTGCCGCGACGAAGGTGCCGAACGCTTCACCGGCAATGCCGATGACCAACCCGGGGTTGGTGCAGAATTGCCCGCAACCCAGTACCACCGATGCGGCGAGTTCCTTGGCTACCTGCTCGCCGCGGGCCTGCAGCGCCGCAGGCAACACCAGCACCGGGTTGATGCTGCTCATTTCGGCGAACACCGGGATCGGCTGCGGGCGCGTTGCGGCCAGGTCGCACAGGGCACGGCCGCCCTTGAGCGAACCGGTGAAACCGACCGCCTGGATCGCCGGGTGGCGCACCAACGCTTCACCGACACCGGCGCCATAGATCATGTTGAACACGCCAGCGGGCATGCCGGTAGCCACCGCCGCACGCTCGATGGCTTCAGCCACCAGCTCGGCAGTGGCCATATGGCCGCTGTGGGCCTTGACCACTACCGGGCAGCCGGCAGCCAGTGCTGCGGCGGTGTCGCCGCCGGCCGTGGAGAACGCCAACGGGAAGTTACTGGCGCCGAACACGGCCACCGGACCAAGGCCGGTGCGGTACTGGCGCAGGTCAGGGCGTGGCAGTGGCTGGCGCTGTGGCTGCGCGCGGTCGATACGCGCCCCCAGGTAGTCGCCACGGCGCAGTACCTTGGCGAACAGGCGCATCTGGTTGCTGGTGCGGCCACGCTCGCCCTGGATGCGTGCAGCCGGCAGCGCAGTTTCGCGGCACACCGTGGCGACGAAGCTATCGTCCAGCGCGTCCAGCTGGTCGGCAATGGCCTCCAGAAACTGCGCGCGGCGCTCTGGCGCCAGGGCGTTGTATTCGGCAAATGCTGCTTCGGCGGCCTGGGCGGCGGCGGCCACCTCCTCAGGGGTGGCCTGGGTGAAGACCACCGGCAATGCTTCGCCGGTGCGTGCATCGAGGCTTTGCAGGCGTACGCTGCCGGCAGCGCTGCGCTGGCCGCCAATGAAGTTGCTTCCAGACATGGTTGACTCCTGTAACAAAGAAAGAGGGCTCAGTGGCGCATGGCGGTCAGTCAGGGCAGAGGGGGCCGCGCAAAATCTTGAGGTTTGCGCGGTACTTGTGGGAGCTGGCTTGCCGGCGATGGACCGCACAGCCGTCCCGACTTCATCGACTGACCGGCAACACGCTCAAAGGCTTTTCACTGCACCTGGGCGACGCTGCCCGGACGCTGCGCCAATACCATTGCGCAGCGGCTGGCCAAAGGCATCGAGGCTGACCTCGAAGGTATCGCCCGGGCGCGCCTGAACGCCGTCGGCAAACGACAGCGTGGCGGTGCCGAAATAGTGCACATGGATATCGCCAGCACGCAGGAACTGGTCGTACTTGAAGTGGTGGAACTCGAGGTTCTCGAAGCTGTGGCACATGTTCTGCTCACCCGACAGGAACGGCTTGCTCCACAGCACCTGGCCATCGCGCAGGATGCGGCTGGTACCTTCCAGGTGAGCCGGCAATGCCCCAAGGCGCAGCTCCGGGCCGAAGCTGCAGGCGCGCAGCTTGGAATGCGCCAGGTACAGGTAGTTGCGCCGCTCCATCACATGGTCGGAAAACTCGTTGCCCAAGGCGTAGCCGAGGCGGTATGGCGTGCCGTCGGTACCGATCAGGTACAGCCCGACCAGCTCCGGCTCTTCGCCGGCGTCTTCGGCAAAAGCCGGCAGCGGCAGGTCGGCGCCGGGGCGCACGACGATGCCGCCGTCGCCCTTGTAGAACCACTCCGGCTGCGCGCCCTCCTCGCCCGCTGGCGGCCGACCGCCTTCCAGGCCCCACTGGAACATGCGCATGCTGTCAGTGACGGCGCCTTCGGCTTGCTGCTGGTGCATCTTGTCGCGGGTGGCGGCGCTGCCCAGGTGGGTCAGGCCGGTACCGGTCACCAGGCAGTGAGCCGGGTCCGGGTGGTCCAGCGGTGGCAGTACGCGGCCTTCGGCCAGCAGGGCCAGGTAGTCATGGCGCTCGCCCAGCCCGGCGGCCTGCACTTCGCAGGCCAGGTCACGGCCAGCGGCTATGGCCTGCAGGGCCAGCTCACGGGTGCTGGCGGCGCCCAGTACTTCAAGGGCGTACTCGCCTTCCACCACGCCCACGCGGCGCGCGCCGGCGGCGGTTTCGAATTGGATCAGTCGCATGCTTGTGCTCGCTTGTCGGTTGCAAAGGTTAGCGGGAGGCTTCGGCCGCCCGCGTGGAAGCCAGGCGCTGGCGGCGCTCCAGGCGGTTGTAGACCACGCCCGTGAGCAGCACCCCGCACAGCATCACCAGCGCCAGGAAATACAGGCCCGACGACAGCTGCCCGGTGTACTCCTTCAGCGCGCCGATGCCGAACGGCCCCAGGTAACCGCCGAGGTTGCCGATCGAGTTGATCAAGGCGATGCCCGCAGCAGCGCTGGCACCGGAGAAGAACCGCCCCGGCAGCGTCCAGAAGATGGCCGTGCAGGAGAACAGCGCGAACGCCACCAGGCACAGCGCGGCCAACTGCAGCACCGGCACCGTCAGCCAGGCGCTGAAGAACAGGCCGACGGCACCCAGGGCGTACAGCAGGCCCAGATGGCCATAGCGGTCGTTCAGGCGGTCGGAGCTTCGCGGCACGATCAGCAGGCCGATGATGCCGAACAGGTAAGGCACCGCGGAGACAAAACCGGTGACCAGGTCACTGCCGCCAAACTGGTGGATCAGCGTTGGCAGCCATAGGCCCAGGCCATAGATGCTCAGGGTCATCGGCAAGTAGAACAGCGCCAGCAACAGCACCCGGCCATCTTTAAGGGCATGCAGCGGGTTGCCATGGCGGGTCTGGCCGAACTCGCGCAGGTCGTTGGCCAACTGCTCCTGCAGCCAGTTGCGTTGCTCGTCGCTGAGCCAGCGCACCTTGGCAGGGCCGTCCGGCAGCAGGCGCAAGGTGGGCCAGGCCAACAGCACTGCAGGGATACCGATACAGATGAACAACCACTGCCAGCCATGCAGACCGTAGATGCCCTCAAGCCCCAGCAGCGCACCCGAAAGCGGCCCGGTGATCAGCATGGCCAGCGGCTGCGAGAGAATGAAGAAACCGAGGATCTTGCCGCGATGGCGCACCGGGTACCACTGGGTGATGTAGTACAGCACCCCCGGGAAGAAGCCCGCCTCGGCGGCCCCCAGCAAAAAACGCATCACATAAAAGCCGTTGGGCCCGGTGACAAACGCCATGCCGACAGTGATCGCGCCCCAGGTCAGCAAAATGCGGGCGAACCAGCGACGTGCACCGAAGCGGTCGAGCAACAGGTTGCTCGGCACTTCGAAAAGAAAATAACCGATGAAGAACAGCCCGGCGCCAAGGCCATATGCCGCGTCACCCAGGCCGATGTCGGCGCCCATGTGCAGCTTGGCAAAGCCCACCGCCGAACGATCGACATAGGCCACCAGGTAAAGCAGAACCAGAAAAGGGATGAGTTTCAGTGTGATCAGGCGGACGAGCCGCTGCTCCTGAATCATGGCGATGTCTCCAATTGTTCTTGTAATGGGCACAGCACCTGGCCGGGGCTTTTTGGCAGACCGCTAACCTGGCGAATCGATCATATAGTATTACTATTTAAAACAACAACCCTTCACAGATGCCTTTTTAGCCGCTAGAGTCAGCCTCATAACGACAAATAGTAATACTAATTAGGTGTCCCGCTTATGTCTGATAACAAACGCCCCCTGCGCTCCGCCCAATGGTTTGGTACCGCCGACAAGAACGGCTTCATGTACCGCAGCTGGATGAAGAACCAAGGCATCCCCGACCACGAATTCCAGGGCAAGCCGATCATCGGCATCTGCAACACCTGGTCGGAGCTGACCCCGTGCAACGCCCACTTCCGCAAGATTGCCGAGCACGTCAAAAAAGGCGTGCTGGAGGCCGGTGGCTTCCCGGTGGAGTTCCCGGTGTTTTCCAGCGGCGAGTCCAACCTGCGCCCTACCGCCATGCTCACCCGCAACCTGGCGAGCATGGATGTGGAAGAAGCGATCCGTGGCAACCCGGTGGACGCCGTGGTGCTGCTGACCGGCTGCGACAAGACCACTCCGGCGCTGCTGATGGGCGCCGCCAGCTGCGACGTGCCGGCGATCGTGGTCACTGGTGGGCCGATGCTCAACGGCAAGCACAAAGGCAAGGACATTGGCGCCGGCACCATCGTCTGGCAGATGCACGAGGCCTATAAGGCCGGCCAGATCGACCTCAACGAGTTCCTCTCGGCCGAGGCCGGCATGTCGCGCTCGGCGGGTACCTGCAACACCATGGGCACCGCGTCGACCATGGCCTGCATGGCCGAAGCGCTGGGTACCTCGCTGCCGCACAACGCCGCCATCCCGGCGGTGGATGCCCGCCGCTACGTACTCGCCCATCTGTCAGGCATGCGCATTGTCGACATGGTGCGCGAAGACCTGCGCCTGTCGAAGATCCTTACCCGCGAAGCCTTCGAGAACGCCATCCGCGTCAACGCCGCCATCGGTGGTTCGACCAACGCAGTGATCCACCTCAAGGCGATTGCCGGGCGCATTGGCGTAGACCTGCAACTGGAAGACTGGACCCGCGTCGGCCGCGGCACACCGACCTTGGTCGACTTGCAGCCATCGGGCCGCTTCCTGATGGAAGAGTTCTACTACGCCGGCGGCCTGCCCGCAGTCATCCGCCGCCTGGGCGAGCATGGCCTGCTGCCCAACCCCACCGCACTGACCGTCAACGGCAAGAGTCTGTGGGACAACTGCCAGGCCGCGCCGCTGTATGACGAAGAAGTCATCCGCCCGCTCGACAAACCGCTGGTGGCCGATGGCGGCATCTGCATCCTGCGCGGCAACCTGGCACCCAAAGGCGCGGTGCTCAAGCCGTCGGCGGCTACCCCAGCGCTGATGCAGCACCGCGGCCGCGCCGTAGTGTTCGAAAACTTCGAGGACTACAAAGCGCGCATCAACGACCCTGAGCTGGACGTGGACGCCAATTCGGTGCTGGTGATGAAATACTGCGGGCCCAAGGGCTACCCGGGCATGGCCGAGGTCGGCAACATGGGCCTGCCCGCCAAGCTGCTGGCCCAGGGCGTGACCGACATGGTGCGCATCTCCGACGCCCGCATGAGCGGTACTGCCTACGGCACCGTAGTGCTGCACGTGGCACCCGAGGCTGCTGCGGGCGGCCCATTGGCAGCCGTGCGCGAAGGTGACTGGATCGAGCTGGACTGCAAGGAAGGCCGGCTGCACCTGGACATTTCTGCCGAGGAACTGGCTGGCCGCCTGGCCGACCTGCAAGCACCGCCACAGTTGATCAGTGGCGGTTATGCGAAGCTGTATCTGGACCATGTGATGCAGGCTGACGAAGGTTGCGATTTCGACTTCCTGGTTGGCTGCCGTGGCGCGGCGGTGCCCAAGCATTCGCACTAACCAACTCTCAACACCTCCCCCCGGTAGGAGCGGCCTTGTGTCGCGAAAGGGGTGCGCAGCGCCCCCACAATTCATGCATCAGGCTGATATTGCCGGGGGCGCTGCGCGCCCCTTTCGCGACACAAGGCCGCTCCTACACATCCCACGCATACCTTGAGGCAGTGCAAACCGATGGCTGCAACTGCCTGCATGACACCTGCCCCACAGGCCCTCCGCCACCCACTAATGCTATGATGCCCACCTCGCTCGAAGGACCTCCCGCGCCCCCCATGAACTACCGCCAGCCCACCACGCGCAAAAGCATGCACGCCACCCTGGTCCAGGACCTCGGCCTGCAAATCGTATCCGGCCAACTCGCACCCGGGCAAAAGCTGCCCTCCGAGGCCAGCCTGTGCGAAAGCTACGCGATCAGCCGGCCGGTGTTCCGCGAAGCGATGCGCGCCCTGACCGCCAAGGGCCTGGTCGAAGCCCGCCCACGGGTCGGCACGCTGGTGAGGCCGCGCCATGACTGGCACATGCTCGACCCCGACGTGCTGCACTGGCTGATGCAGGCCACCCCGCAAAAAGACTTCTTCAACACCCTGTCCAGCGTGCGCTGGGTTATCGAACCCGCCGCCGCCGCGCTGGCCGCCACCAACGCCACCCCCGAGGATGTCGAGTCGATCGCCGAGGCCTACCAGCGCATGGAAGCCGCGCGCACCCATGAAGAGCGCCTGCAACCCGACCTGGACTTCCACGCCCGCATCGCCGACGCCACCCACAACGACCTGTTGGCCTACCTGTGCAACATGCTGTCGATGGCCCTGCGCGAATCGGTGCGCTATTCCAACCAGCGGCCGAACTTCAACCAACTCGCCCTGCCCCGGCACAAGGCGATTCTCACGGCTATCCAGAATGGCGACGCGCTGGGTGCACGGCATGCTTCGCTGGTACAGCTTGAAGATGCGCGTGTGGCGTTGAGCAAGGTGTTGGGGCAAGACCCGACTAGCTGAAGCAAAGCTGCTGATTGCTGGCGCTGGTTACCCAGTACAAGGGGCGGTGGAGTCAGTTGCAGGCAAGGAACTCCCATCGTGCGCATTTCTCACTAGGCACAACCCTGAATTTCGGCTGCCTGCACTTACAAGCTGTTACAGCGAGCACCTGAAAAGATCAGATTTAACCCCTTTCCTGTAGGGTATTTCCCAAAGATACTGCCGCCGCCTGTTTTTCGTTGCGGTCGTTATTTCTGAGTTTTAGGCTCGGTGGGTCGTTGCACATCAACGACCGGCTTTGACAGGCCGCGACGATATACAGCGCATAACCGTTCATGGCGGTTGTGTATGGGGCACGCTTGCGTGCGCCGGTTTCTGTGTTCGCCGGTCTGTCAACCCATGCACAGCTGCCACCTTTGCGTTTGACAGCGGATGCTGGCTGCAGATTGCGCACTCAGGTGCCCGGTAAACCTGTGGGAGCCCGGCTTGCCGGCGATAGGGCCAGCCCAGGCACCCGGATTTTCAGGGAGCCAACCCATGCCAAAAGACAGCACTACTGAAAAAACCACACCCGGCAAAACCATGTTCTACCAAGCAGAAGGCCAAACCCAGCCGCTGTTCTGCATCGCACATGGTATCCCTTGCCAGAGTGCAAAGGAGCAAGCCTCAGAGTTGATGGGCAGTGTGCGGGTCTTGACCATTACCGGCTTGGAGGAAGAAAACCCGCAATGGACTGTGCACGGCATTTGAATATCACGGGCGTGATGCTTGGCAACGGCCAGATTATACGGGCTTCGTATCACTTGAGTGCAATGGTCAAGGCGCTGTTGAAAGAGATCGAGCTGAGACTTAAGGCGTGAATCATGCTGCTAGCCGGGCAGGCCATTTATCACTAGGCACAACCCTGAGTTTCGGCTGCCTGCGCTTACAAGCTGTTACAGCGAGCGCCTGAAAAAATCAGATTTAACCCCTTTCCTGTAGGGCATTTCCCAAAGATACTGCCGCCGCCTGTTTTTCGTTGCGGTCGTTTTATCAGCATCTTAGGGCGGTCTCAGTGACCAAGTGCAACACCCGAGGTAAGGTGCTGCATGACTACTCACTACACCCACTTGACCATCGAAGAGCGCGTAACGCTAATGATCATGCGTATGCAAGGCGCCTCGCTGCGAGCCATCGCCCAAGTTCTTGGGCGCCAACCCAGCACGCTGAGTCGAGAGGTGCGGCGCCAGTCGCAGCCTGGGCACTATGACGCCAGCACTGCCGGTGCTCGAGCCCGTGCCCTCAGACACGTCCCGAGGCGCAGCAAGATTCTTGCCCCTGGTTCTGAACTGTTCCAGGTCGTACACAGCATGTTGGCCAAGGGCTGGTCTCCTCAGCAAATTGCCGCCAGACTCAAGGACTACTGGCCTGATAATCCTGAGCGGCATGTGAGTCACGAAACGATCTACCTGACAATCTATGCATACCCACGCGGCGAGCTTAAGCGTCAACTCATTGGTTACCTGCGCCAGGGCGGCAGCAAGCGGCGTACTCGCAGCACTGCGCCAGCTCGGCGCGAGCGCTATCCAGCTGAACAGAATATTCGCTACCGGCCTGAAGAGGTCGAAGGTCGACAAGTGCCAGGTCATTGGGAAAGCGACCTGATCATGGGCGCGAACAATCGCTCGGCAGTAGCGACGATGGTCGAGCGCACGAGCCGTTTCGTGATCCTGGCCAAGTTGGATGCGCCCACCGCAGACGCCGCGCTAGAGGGGATGACGCGAGAACTTTCGTGGATGGCACCGGCGCTGCTGAAAACCATGACCCATGACCAAGGCAGCGAGATGGCCAAGCCTCAAGAGCTGACAGCTCGTACGGGAATGAAGATCTACTTCGCTGACCCGCACAGCCCTTGGCAAAGAGGCAGCAACGAGAACACGAACGGCCTGCTCCGGCAGTACTTACCCAAGGGCACCGATTTGTCGCTGGTTAGCCAGGAGCGGCTGGACGAGATTGCCGACATGCTCAACACCCGACCTCGTCAGACATTGGGCTGGAAATTCCCTGTTGAAGTGTTGACGGATCATCTGCAACTGCTGGCAACCAATCGGCTCAACATTATCAACTGACTGTTGCACTTGGAACCTGAGGCCGCCGTGCTGAAGAGTTGAAGAGGCGATGCTGATCATAAGCGGGGCCACACATTGTTGGAAGGATAAACACTGTATCGGCAAGCATTCTGGAAACTTTAGATTTTGCGATCTTGGTTGACCTACCCCAGGTGCATGAGGCGAAGCCGGATATCAGTAGTCATGATGAATTCTGTAGTTCAGCAGCCTCCGTCGGCGTGCGTAACGTCAAGCGTGGCACCAGCACTTTTAAAAAATGACTGCGATAGTCTGCGGAGTCAAGGCCGTGGGCGATAGGCCTCGGCGGCCCGTGCAAACATGGAGGAATTAACGTGAATGTGTTGTCCAACCCGCTCACTGGTCGTCAATCACGACTGCTCAGCAATCAGGATCGCGTAGTCGAGCTGCTGGCCACGAAGGGCTTCAGCGCAGTAGGGCTGCGAGAAATGGCAGCATCGATGGATGTCACGGCAGCGGCGTTCTATCACCACTTCACCAGCAAGGATGAATACCTTGGGTTTCTGATTGAGGGCCACTATTCCGAGTTTCTGCAAGCGATCACGGTGTCCAAGCGCCCGCGTCTTTGCTTCAGGGCCATCATCGAGGCGCTGATGGATCTTCAAGGCCGACGGCAGTGGTATTTCAAGTTGGCGGCAAGGGAGGCGGACAGGCTTGGCGGCGACTGCGAGGTTGTTTCCTTACGACAGCGGATCAATGAGCGACTGCTCAAGGCCTTCCCCGCAAAAGCTGTCAGGGCAGTCCCGGATACCATGCTGCTGACGCTGCTGGAGCACCTGTTGGTGTGGACCTGCGATGCCAGAATGCTGGAGATCGACCGCAAGCGGATCATTGGTAGACTGTTGCTTGCCGGAGCGGTGCCCGCAGGTGAATAGCGCTGTCGGTCACAGCGGGGGTCTACTCAAGTTAAAACCGCAATCACGTGCCGCCTGTATCAACACCCGGACTCGCCCGGTATTGATACCTGGTAGCGCCGACTGAATGTGGCTGGCCTAAGCCAACCACATCCCCACTCGCCTCCCGTCAGCTTTCGACCGCAAGTGCCGCGAGCCGAGCTTCTTGCGCAATTTTCTCGGCGGCCTGCTGTTCCCATACCGGCAAGGCATGGCGCGTGTCGGTTTCAGCCTCGAAGCGGTTGGTCATCTCCGGCAGGACATCAGCAACGTCGACAAAGAACTGCTGATACCAACGGCGCAGTTGATACAGCGGACCATCGCTGTCGCACAACAGCGGATTGTCGATTTTCGCCTTGGTCTGCCAGATGTGCACGTCCTGCAATGTGCCGACGCGCAGGAAGTGTGAAACCTGCTTGGCCCGCTCCTGGTTCTGCTCTTTGCTGAGGTCTGGATTGTCGCGGACGATGAAGCCCATATGCAGCGCGAATTCTTCCGAGGTGACCGGGTATTGCGCGAGGATCTCGATGGCCTCGCAGGAGTCCTCCGGCGAAAGCTTCATCATCAGGCGTGACACCAGATAAGAAGGACCATGATAGGTCGTTTCACCACGGTTCCAGCAAACCAGCTTTGCGATATCGTCGGTGTAGGTGACATCCTTGGCGTAGGCTGGGCTCTCTTCCTGTGGCCCGATTTCCAGATACTGCGTAGCGAAATGATCTTCGAATACGTTCTTGAAGTAAGAGCTGCCGCCTCCTCTGCCTTCGCCGTGAATGTAAAAGAAGTGCGCAACATCTACAAGATTGTCGACGAGTTCCCGGCCGGTGGTATTCAGCTCGTGGAATGACCAATCCCAGTCGCTCCAACTCTCACTGAAAGCACCTTCGAGGTGCGGAATGATCACATCATCGGGTGGCGGATTACCTTGCGGATCGTTCCAGATAAACAGCTGGCGATTTTCTTCACAAGTGATGAAGCGCTGAGTTCGAGCACGAGGCGGAACGCGCTTGGCATAGGGGATTGCCGTGCATTTGCCATTGCCGTCCCAACGCCAGTCATGGAACGGGCACGCAATGCTGTCGCCCTTCACCGTGCCCTCGCTCAAGTTACCGCCTAGATGCGGGCAAAACGCATTGATCACGTTGAGCTGCTTACTCAGTTCACCTTCAAACACGACCAACTCGGTGCCGAAGGCTTTGACTTTGTGCGGCTTGCCGTCCCGATATTGTTCACTCAGACCTAGACAGTGCCAGCCACGAGCGAATCGCTCTTCAGTGGTACTGACAATAATGCGGGGCTTCTCTTCCACGCTGTTCATGACGATCTCCAATGATTTTTATTGTTTGCAGGCTAAACACGAAGTGGGTCGCAGCCACGATCTAAGGACCGGGCGAAGAGTTGATCGACGCCAGACCACAACTGAGCCGCGGGGCCTGGGCCAGGTCGAGCTCGGCTATCAACGCAGCCAGATCCTCGTCCAATGGCCGCCTGTCGAGCCCTTCTATCCAACCGTTGGCAGACTCGATTGCTGCCGACACGGCATGGTCATGACCCGTAACCTGCCCGACTCGGATCTGCAGCCGGCAATCGCGTCCATCCGGTAACGGCAGCAGAAACAACACGGTCCAGCAGCTATCATCAGCGCAATTGCTCTCGACTACGCGATCCTGACGTAGCTCGACTTGCAGCCATGCTGCAATTCCGATACGCATGAGGCGCTGCACTTCATCGGCGAAAAAGACCCCATGCTGTGGGTTGAGCACATAACTGACCGGCACGCCGGTCAATGTGTCGGCAAATACAATCGGCTGCCCCGAATCAAGGCCAAAGACCACCGAACACTCCAGGTGGCCATCGACCTGGCCGTCTTCGGCTCTTAGGGTTTTTAGTTTCTGGGCATCCCGGAATGCATGAATGCTGGCCATTGGCTTCGCCTTATCCATCTGAACGGGGCCGACAATCAAATGGCCGTCGACCCGCCCTGTTAGAGGAAGTAGTCCTGGTTCGGCTGCCCAAGCTGAACTCTCGCCCAGTTGGCGCCATACATATGAAACTGGTTGGCGGCATGCTGGCGACCGACGTTGATATCGGCCAGGAACCGCCCATAGGGGCCTTGGCTATAAACCGCCGCGCCACCCGCAGCCTTGAACAAGCGAGAAGCAATCAGGGAAATGCGCTCGGGTGGGTAGCTGGCTTGGAAACGATACTGCACACGTTCTTCCATCGACGGTGTTTCACCGTTTTCCGCGTACCGCTCCAGCACTTCGAAATTGCGGTGCAATACCAAGGTCAGCTCGTCGATCGTGTTGTTGGCTTCGGCAATCACCAACTGCGCAGTGGTGTCATCGCTGGTCCGCGCGCCAATGACATTCACGCGAGTCCGCGCAGTCTCCATGAACGCTGCAACCATGCCGCGCAGGGCACCGATCGAGGCAGTCGACACCGCGCGGCTGAATACCTGACCAAACGGCATGCGGTAAAGCGCCGAGGTATTCACTTTATTGCCCGGGCTGTTACACGCGAAGGCATCGCTCATCTTGTGCGTGCGGTAATCCGGCACAAATGCATCCTTGATCACGATATCCTTGCTGCCGGTGCCTTTCAGGCCTGCGGTATGCCAGGTGTCGACGATCTCGTAGTCTTTGCGCGGGATCAGCCAGGTGCGGGCATCAATTGGCTGACCTTCAGGTTGCTCGACGAAGCCTCCGAGGAAGACCCAGTCGCAATGATCGCAACCACTTGAGTAGCCCCAGCGTCCACTGAACAGGAAGCCACCCTCGACAGGCTTGGCCCGACCTGTGGGCATATAGGAGGAGCTGATACGCACGTTGGTATCCTGACCCCAGACTTCCTGAGCCGCGCGGTCATCGAACAGCGCCATCTGCCATGCATGAACGGCAACGACCGAATAGACCCAGCCCGCGGACATGTCGCCTTCTGCCAAGGCAATCACGATGTCATAGAACACGCTGGGGCTCATTTCGTATCCGCCATAACGCTTGGGCTGGAGTACGCGGAAAAGCCCAGCGGCCTGCATTTCTGCAATGGTTTCTTCCGGCATGCTGCGGCGCTGATCGCCCAGCGCCGCTCGCTCGCGGAGGACTGGGATCATCGCCCGTGCACGGCTGATCAATTCTTGGCTGCTCGGGGTATCAGCGGCAGCGGTTTGTATCTCGGCTATTTGCATTATTGTTGTCTTCCCAGGTTGCGTTGCGAAGGACAGTTCCAACTTCATGATCTGCAATGACGTGGTAAACCGCCCCGTCCATCAGGACTAGATGACTGCGGATTTACTGAGCAGGCGGCGCGACCCAATGATGACCCCAGTGGCTGCCGCGCGTTGTTTCAAACACCGAGTGGTCGTTTGCCCAATCCATGACCAGCCCACCGCAGCCAAACTCCAGGGCAAAACCTCCCGGCGTCCACACATAGAAGGAGACCATGTCATCGTTGACGTGACGGCCCAACGAGGACGCCATCGGGACGTTGTGCTGCGCAATACGATCCAAGGCGCGGCCGACATCGTCCAGGCTGGAAACCTCCAGCATCATGTGCACGCAGCCGCTGGGCTGGGGCATCTCGGCCAGAGCAAGGCTGTGCTGGCGTGGATTGCAGTGCATGAAGAAAATACGCGCGCGAAAGTCAGGTGCGAGCTGAGCGTGCAGAATGTCCGAAAGACCAAAGCCGGCAACGCCGCGCCAGAATTCAAGCGACTTGTCGAAGTTCATCGAGGGCAATACAACATGACCCAAGCCCATGCTGCCCGTCACAAAGCGCTCAACACCCACTGGTGATACGAACGGGGCGAAATCGGAAATCGGCCCCCAGATCACCTCATGTCGGTTGTCGGACGGGTCGACAAAACTGAACAGGCCCGTCACGCACCTGAGTTCACGATCCAGCGGCGTCGACTCGATGATTTCTACACCGGATTCCACCAGTGTCTGCTTCATCGAACGATGGTGCTCCTCAGAAACGCACTCCCAAGCGCTGGCAAACAATCCATCACGCTCCCCCGGCACCACCAGGATCCGATGGCGACGAGCGTCGGCTTTCAAATACAGAGCACCGTCGGGCGCAGGCTCACTGGCCAGACCGATGATCTGCGTGCCAAAAATACGCCATTTCTCGACGTCAGTGGATTCGACCACCACGTAGGCTAACTGATTGATACTCATAAGCTTCTCCCTGGAGCGTGTTTGTATTAGCCGCGATCAGCCATCGAAGCTGATCACGACCTTGTCGCTGACAGGCCGCGCCTGACAGGCCAGCACCCAGCCTTCGGCCAGATCATGTGCATCGAGCACTTCATTGCTGCGCATGCGCACCTGCCCCTCCGCGACCCGGCACATGCAGGCACTGCAGCGCCCTTCGCGACAGGAAAAAGGCGCGCTGACGCCGGCCGCCAAGAGGGCATCGAGCAAGTCCACTTCGGGATGCCACCCAACCACATGAGTCTCGCCATCAAGCTGTGCCGCCAACTCCACTCGAGGCGAGCTGTCGCTCGATTCAGGCGGGGCTTCTGCCAGCACCCCAGGATCACTGGTGAGGGAAACGAAGCGCTCGACGTGCACCCGATTGCGGCCCATGCCAAGACCCAGCAAGGTACTCTCGGCAGCGTCCATGAACGGGCCTGGGCCGCAGATGAAGCCGTGCGCGTGTGCGTAGCCCTGGCAGATGCCGGCGAGCTGGCTGGCCGTCGGCAGGCCTTGTACCGTCTCCAGCCAGTGCATCACGGTGAGCCGGTGCGGATAGGCTGCGCCCAAACGCTGCAGCTCTTCACGAAAGATCACCGAGCGCTCATCGCGATTGGCGTAGAACAGAAAGACCTTGCCGCTACCCTGTGCCAGGCAGGACTTGAGGATTGACATGATCGGCGTGATGCCGCTCCCGCCTGCGCACAACAGCAGGTCCACATCCAGGGATGACGGGCAAAACACTCCGGCAGGAGGCAGCACTTCCAGCTCATCGCCTGCACGCAGGTTGTCGCAGATCCAGTTCGAACCCAGGCCATTGCGGACACGCTTGATAGTCACCTTCAAAGCCTCATCGACCTGCGGTGCACTGGCCAGCGAGTAGCAGCGCGCAATACTCTGCGCTTGCCCAGGAATGCGTAGGGTGAGGAACTGGCCCGGCTTGTAGGTGAACGCCTGTGGCTGATCGGGAGGCGCAAACAACACAGACATGCTGTCGTGGGTTTCCTCGACAAGCTCGGCAACGCGTAGCCGGTGATACAAAGACTTCGACATAAGTTGACTCTTAGCGAATGCAGCGGAGACTATGCTCCATCACGTGCCCGCCCCGGCGAGCACGCCCGTGCTCAGCCGAGGAAGCACTGAACTTCCCGGTTGAAGTAGTCCGGTTCTTCGAGCATGAACCAGTGACCGGAGCGGCTCGACAGCACTACGCGCACGTCTTTGATCAGCTCAGCCACGCGCAACGCGTGGCGAACGGGCAGGAAGTTGTCCTTGGCCCCCCACAGGCACAGGACCGGCATGTTGAGATCAGCCAGACGCTCGGCAAAAACTTCGACTTTCATGGTCGAAAACACTTCTGGCGGCTGTGCTTTCCACACAGGCAGACGCGAGTCGATCACCTCTTCGGTAATGCTCTGCGGCGAAGCGACGATATGGTGAAGCAACTCGCGGAAGGACTCCCGGTCTGTCTTGCGCCCCTGGATTACCTTGCCCATCGCTGCCAGGCCACTCATGTTCGCGGCCCACAGGGCAGGATCCTCAACACCACCTGGCCCCATCACGACCAGCCGGTCGACCTGCTCGGGGTAGGCAAGCGCGTATTGAAATGCAACTGCGCCGCCAAGCGAGTTACCGATCAGCACCGCACGCCGCACCTGCTTCTGGTCGAGCAACTCATGCAAGACCTGCACGTGCAAGGAGGAGGTATACGCGATGTTGTCAGGCTTGTCGGAGAGGCCGTAGCCGAGATAGTCCGGAACCAGCACGTGGTAGCCAAGGCCGGCGAAGAACATGTAGTTCTTGCAGAAGTTGCTGTAACCGCTGGCGCCCGGGCCACTGCCATGTAAAAACACCAACGTCGGGCGCTCGGCAGTGGCTTGGCCGACCTCGTGATAGTGCAAGCGCAGGTTGTCTTGTACCGATATGAAATGCCCCACGGGAATCGGCGAAGAGATACTTTTTGAAAGCGAGGACATAACCGTTCTCCACGTATTGTTATGCCTCAAATATGATGTGCAGTTTGGCCGCGCGCATGGTCCGCTTGGAGTAGATGAGCTGTAAGCAGTGACGTCCGAGCAGACCCGGCCGACGCAGGGGCGAAAAAAAACGGCAGGGAGGAGACCCTGCCGTATTCTGGTTTGCTGCCCACTAAATGCGCCAGACAAGCGCGGACGGTCAATCAGTCGGCAGGGCTGAGCCCGGACAACCCAACAACCCCGCTCAGGACCAGCCTCACAAGTTCTGCCTGACGCGTCACACCCGCCTTGGCAAAAATAGCCCTCAGATGCGTACGTGCCGTATTTCGGCGAATGTTGAGTGCCTCTGCGGCTTCGTCCAGCGACAGCCCGTTGGCGAGTTCCATCGCCAGGGTTGCCTCAGAGGGCGTGAAATCAAAAACCTGGCGGAGGATCTCTCTAGGTGCGGTCGTTTGCGCATCAGGGTCGCAAATGAAGATGATCCAGGCTGCCCTGCCCTTGCCCTCAGACTCCTCACGCAGCGGAATCCGGCGCACCACCAAGCCCAGCTTGCGCTTGCCTGACGGGCGCGTTACCGACATCACCTGCGTGCAGGTTTCTTTTGTACCAATCAACTCCTTGAGGGTTTGTCGCTCGTTGCGGTAGTGAGCCTCGATCAGGCCCGCCACGCGCTTGAGGCCGTCGCCTTCTTCCAGCATCTGCTGCGCGACTTGGTTGCAGCGCAGCATGCGCTGGGTCTCGTCGAGCACAATGGCGCCGATGTGCAGACGATTGAGGGCGCCCTCATAGAGCTCGCTCTGCGTCTCGTGCAGCTCCAGCCTCGCTGCCAGGCCAAGCGCCTGGCTGAAGTGTGGAATCAGCTCAAACAGTCGATCTTTGTCACCCTGAGTGAACGCAGTTTCGTTTTCCATCCGGTATAACCGGATGCGACATACCGTGCCACTCTCGGAGACGATGTTGACACCCATGCCGTAGCGAATACCGCCCTCGCCGATAAGGCGCTGATAAAATACACTGTTCAACCAGCCATAGGCGCCAAGATGTTCATCAATGGTCAGGACCTGTCCAATGGGCAGATCAAGGAACGGATCCTCAGTCCAGTAGTGGGCACGGTAGGCGTCCTCGATTTCTGCATTACGGGGCTCAGATACGAGAAAACCGAGATCCATGGTCGTCGACGGGCGAATCACGACAACTGCACTGCCCGAGTTCATGTAAACAGCCAGATGGCGGACGGTGTCGCGCCAGGGCTCACTGCCATTCAACCCTTGGTAGACAGACAAGATCATGCGGCTGGCATCGACGATGCCGAGTTCAACTTCAAGTTTTTTTTTGGTAATGGCGTGAAAAACATTATCCGCGCCTGGGATAAACGCTGGAAGTATGTCATCCACCGAGACAGTTCCTTGTTGGGACGCAACAACCGAGCTTCGCATCTTCATCGCATGCATCACGGCCACCTCGTTTTATTGTTGTTATGTATTTGACACTCGTTACGTTGTAGCCAGTCGTTCACCCTGCCGCCAATCGCCGGCTCAAGGCAGGGTCATTCGGCGCGTTCAATACACAGCGCACGCCATCGGGATCGTAAATACCCATCACGCAGCGGTTGCAACTGGTGCATCCAGACTGCTGAAGGCGACCGTCGGCGAGTTTGTTTACGAAGCCTGGATCGTGAATCAGCGCGCGGGCAAGGGCGATGGCCTGAAACCCTTCTGCCAATACCCTTTCAGCGCTGGCCCGCGACTTCACCCCTCCTACCAATGCCAGAGGCATCGACACTGCTTTGCGAATGGTCCGTGCCGTTTCAAGAAAATACAGTTCACGAAAGCGTAGACCCTCAGGTTGCTGTATTCCAAGTATCCAGGGGCCAATACGCGCCAGTCCGCGCGCATACGCCTTCATTTCATCAATCGGCATCGGACTACCGAACAATGCCCATGGGCTGTACATGTTGTGCCCGCCGCTCAAGGTGAGCAGGTCAGCACCGTCGCGCTCCAGTATTCTGGCGGTCAGGGCCGCCTGCTCCGCATCGATGCCACCGCTTGCAGCGTCGGTCTGGTTGAGCTTGCAGGTCACCGCGATACGCCCTCCTACCGCATCCTTGACCCGCCGCAGCACCATCGCCGGAAAGCGACTGCGACCTTCTGCATCGCCGCCAAAATGATCACGTCTGTGATTGCTCAGCGGGGACAGAAACTGGTTCAGGAGATAACCGTGGCCCATGTGAATCTCCACCGCGTCAAACCCCGCTTCTCGCGCCAGTCGTGCTGCCTGGGCGAATTCGTCGGCAACGCAGTTCATATCGCGTTCGGTCATAGCCGTCTGCCAGAGAATCCCTTGGAGAAAGCCGAACGCATTGAACCCCGACGAAGCTGTTCTAGGAAAACCTCGAGCAGGTTTCAACATTGTAAAAGAACCACCATGGGTAATCTGCAGGCACGCGGCTGTACCTTCTGCGTGCACAGCCCTGGTCAACACACGCAGATGCGGCAACACTTCGCGTGACAGGTGAAACTGATGATTGAAGGTACGTCCTTCCGGCGATACTGCGCCATAAGCCACTGTGGTCATGCCAACCCCGCCTGCAGCTACGTCGCGGTGGTGTTTGACCAGCGCCTGGGTCGGCATGCCGTCCGGCGTCATACCCTCGTTGGCTCCGGCGCGGATAAAGCGATTGCGCAACAGGATCGGCCCTATTTGCAACGGTGAAAATGGCGTGACCTGGTCGGCGGTGAGAGTGCTGGTCATTTGTCACCCCTTAACCGTGAGTACCACCGTCGATCCGCAGGATGGCGCCGTTGACGAAAGCACCGTCATCACAAGCAAGCATGGCAATCACGCCCGCAACATCTTCAGGCTCACCGAGTTGCCGATCGGGTCGCGACAAGTGCATGAACAGGCTCATATCCGCCTCTGCCGGAAAGTTATCGGCCTGCGCAGCCACCATTGGGGTAGCGATACCGCCTGGAGCCACTGCATTGATGCGCACGCCGCTCTTCATGTATTCACGCGACAGCGCCTGGGTAAGCGCCGCGACGCCGCCTTTGCTAGCAGAATAGGCCGCCATGTAGGGATGACCAAAAAATGCTGAAGTCGAGGCCGCGTTGACGATGTTGCCTTTGCTCTCGACCAGGTACGGCAGCGCTTCACGGCAGCACAGGAAGGTGCCGCCCAGGTTGATCTGCACAATGCGCATGAAGGTTTCGAACGACATTTCCGCCGTATGAGCGGAGGCCAGAATGCCAGCCATGTTGATCAGAGCATCCAAATGTCCGGTTGACTTGACGAACGCGCCGAAAGCCTCGCGCACTGCGCTCTCATCTGTGATCGACAGGCACGCTGACGTCGCGCGCCCGCCGTTGCCTGCTAAAACTTCGGCACTTGCCAGGGTACCCTGCAGCCCCTCGCTGTTGAGGTCGACCGCCAGCACCATTGCTCCCTCCTCGACTAACCGCAGTACCACTGCCCTGCCGATACCGGAAGCAGCGCCGGTGACGATGATATTTTTGCCTTGAAAGCGAGATGCACGACTCATGGGTCGATAGTCCTTGATGTCATTAATGGTAAAAGCAGGTTGGTAATCGTTACTCAGCGCCCCGACTTGGCCAGCGTTCGTTCGTTGTTGACGCACTCTGGCGCCAAAGTACGCGAGCTTGCAGCGGCCTTGGCTGTCGCCGCCGCTGCAGCATCGCTAGCGCCAGGCATTGCAGGGGCGGTGCGGGTTTCCCCCCGTAGAAGGAAGTGTGACAAGGCTGGAATAAGGACGAGCGCCCCCAGCATGTTCCACAGGAACATGAAGGTCAGCAGGATGCCCATGTCAGCCTGAAACTTGATGGGTGAAAACACCCAGGTGAGCACACCTGTGGCCAACGTCAGGCCCACCAGCGCGACAACCTTGCCGGTAAACCGCAGGGCACCAGCGTAGGCTTCTTCCAACGAAGCACCTTGTCGCTGCAGCGTCAGTTGGACACTCAACAGATACAGCGCGTAGTCAACGCCGGCCCCCACCCCCAGCGCAATAACCGGAAGCGTCGCAACCTTCACGCCAATCCCCATCAGGACCATCAGCGATTCGCACAGTAAAGAAGTGATCACCAGAGGAATCAGCGCAACCACAACCGCGCGCCAGCTTCTGAACGCCATCAGGCACAGAACTACCACCGATGCGTAGAGCAGCAGCAACACGGTAAGGCTGGCACGCTCGACCACTTGATTAGTGGCCGCTTCAATACCAGCCGGGCCAGCTGCCAGCAAGAATTTGCGCTCATCGGTATCGTGCTTTGCAGCAAAGCCTTCAACGGCCGCTACTACGCGACGCAGGGTGTCGGCCCGGTGGTCCGCCAGATAGGCAATCACGGGCGATACGGTGCAGGTGAAATTGGTCAACTCCGGCGATTGGATAGAGGCAATTTGCGAGGCTTGCGCGGCCACTTCGTCCTGGCGAGGAATACTCATCCACTTGGGGTTCGCTTCCCCGTAGCTGGAATTGATGAACCGCACCGAGCCCGACAGGCTGGCAACCGATTGCACGCCGGGCACTGCCTCCAACATCCGAGTCAGTCGGTCAATTTCAGTCAGCGTTTCGTAAGTCGAACATCCGCCAGGTTCAGTTTTGACGATTACCGCGAACTGATCCGTGGAGCGGCCAAAGCCCTCATTGAAAAACGCCAGATCCTGGTTGTAGCGCGAGTCTGGGCGGAGCTCTGGCGCGCCCGCATCGAGGTCGCCGATCTGCAGATCGCTGCGCAGATACAGCGCGCCCACGCCCACCAGGACCGCTATGACCACCAGCGCATGCGCATAGCCCGGTCGGGCACAGCGGACCAGCAAGCGGCCAATGCTGTTGCCAAGGCCGGCGGCGTGTACGTCACGCTGCTCGCTTTCGTTGCGCACGCTGCGTCTGGCAGCGGCGCCGCTTACACCGATGTACGACAGCATTACCGGGACCATGATCAGCTGGGTGAAAATCAGTACGCACACGCCGATGCTGGTGGTGATCGCCAAGTCGCGAATGACCGGAATATCAATGACCATGAGGATGGCGAAGCCAAATACGTTCGCCAGCAGCGCCGATAAGCCGGTGATGAACAGGCGGCGGAAGGTATATCTGGCGGCGACATACTTGTGGGTGCCGCGGCCGATGTCCTGCATGATGCCGTTCATCTTCTGCGCACCATGGGACATGCCGATAGCGAAGATCAGAAACGGCACCAGAATTGAGTAGGGATCGATGTCGTAGTTCAGCAATTGCATGATACCGAGTAGCCAGGCAACACTGCTGAGCGATGCCACCAATAAAAGTAGCGTGCTGCGCAGACAGCGGGTGTAAACGAAGATAATCAGGACGACAATGGCTGCGGCAATCGCGAAGAAACCCATGACCAGTGTCAGACCGGATATCAGATCGCCCACCAGCTTGGCAAAACCGATGATATGAACCCGCACCTGAGGCTGCCCATCGGCCGCGGGTTGCTCATAGTGGCCGCGGATGTCGTTTTCCAGAAACGTGGCGAATTGGCGGTACTCAAATGGCGCGCCAGTAGCCGGATCCTTGTCCATCAGCGGTACCAAAATCACCGACGAGCGCGAGTCCAACGACACTAGATCACCGGTCAAATTGCCGCGCAGCACATTGCTTTGCAGCGCTTTGATCTTCTCGGCAGAGCCGTCGTAGCCGTTGGGCATGACGGGGCCGCCTTCCATCCCGACTTCGGTAATTTCGTTCCAGCGCACTGCAGGCATCCACAGCGAGCGCATCCAGGCCCGGTCGACCCCAGGGGCCAAGTTGATCTTGTCGTTTATTTCCTGGAGTGCCTGCAGATAGTCCGCGTCATAAATTGTGCCCCGCGGGTTCTCGACCATGACGCGCACAGAATTCCCCAGCCCGGCGAGATCTGCCTTGTTGTCCAGGTAATTGCGAACGAACTCATGCGAACGCGGCATCATGCGTTCAAAGCTGGCATTGACCTCCAGCATTGTTGCCCTTTGCCCGAGCAGTAAGGTGAGCACAGCGCACAACAGCACAAAGAACATGCGGTTGTTGAAGATGACTCGTTCGATAAAACCGCCCGAGCGTGTATCGAACTGTTCACGCGTCTGGAGAACAGGCGTCGCGCTGTGATCCGTTGCCTTGACCATCTTGTATTTCCTCAGGTACAGATAAGCGGGTGTAATACAGTGCTACCCGTTATTACTGGATTTGCAGGGTGGTCACGCCATTGAGGCCAACCATCGCCAGTTGCCCTCCGGTCATCGACACCACGCCGGTATACAAAGTGGGTCTCGGCACATCGAGCAACTCGAAGGTAGTGCCCTCGTCACGACTGATAGCTACCTGCGCAGCCTGGCTCACCAACACCAGCCCGCTGCCATCGACGGCAGTGCCAGCGGTAATACCCGCAGCAAAGTCATTGCTTACCGATGCCCAGCTGCGGCCTGCATCGATACTGCGAAAGACGTGGCCGCGCAGGCCGTAGGCCAACAGAGTGCTGTCACTACCGGTAATCCCGAACAGGGTGCCGTCGTAGCCAACCTCGCCCATGACAAAACGCTTGCTGGACTGATCCAGGTGCCAGACGCGACCTCTCTCACCAGTGATATAGAGCGCGCCCTCGATTTGCCGAACGCCAGTCAGGTGCAACAAATCATCGTTATCTATTGAGGTGTTGCCTGGCTGCCACGTCTTGCCACCGTCCTGGCTGCCAAGAATCAGCCCAAAGGGCCCGACGGCGTAGCCGTTGGTACCGGCCTTGTCGAACCAGACACCCATGAAAAACTGGCCGGGACCGGGCCGAGTCATGCTCAAAAGT
Organism: Pseudomonas sp. BNK-15; assembly: GCF_047456105.1. Lineage (NCBI taxonomy): Bacteria > Pseudomonadati > Pseudomonadota > Gammaproteobacteria > Pseudomonadales > Pseudomonadaceae > Pseudomonas > Pseudomonas sp. BNK-15. The sequence continues at coordinate 4,074,797 of NZ_CP179898.1, read as the reverse complement.
GCTGACAGGTAGCTTTGTGCACGCTCTGTATCCAGACCGGAACGGTGTTCGAAGTAATCGACAAAGAGCGCTTCCAGCGTCCTGCCATCGAGCTGGCGAACCCAGCTTTTACCACCGTCTGTACTGTGCAGAATTGCAGCGCCGTGGCCGACCGCCCAGCCTTTCAACGGGTCGGAAAAGAACACTGCGTTGAGGTCGGTACTCACCGGTACAGCAGCCTGCAGCCAGATCTGTCCGTGATCGTCGGAATAGATGATCAGGCCGTTGTCGCCAACCGCCACCAACCGCTCGCCGGCTACAACGATGTCGCGTAGCGGCTTGCTCGTGACGTCATGCATCTGCGCCGACACTTCATCAAGCGGATCGACGAAGCTGGCCGCACTGGCAAAAAATGGGGTCATAAGTAAAACCAGGATCAGGCTGATCCAGGCTGGTGTGCCTCCACAGGGGGCAGGCACCGCCGGTCTAACGGGAGCAGTCCTCGTCACACACATGTTCTTCTCCGCAGGATCAAGTCCGCTGTTTTTGTTGTTTACCCAAGCCGCTTCGAAGCGACCTCCCGGTACAGTCGGGATCAGGCTCGTTTGCAGTCTCGGCAGGATTGTTTCCCGCCACATCACCCATCTGGACTAGCTCGCTCAATGGCCGGCGAAACTTCCTGAGGCACACGCACAACCGCGCCAAGACCATTGCCAGCCAGGTACGGTGAATAGCTTGATGAAAGGAGGGCACCGTCTGATCAGACGGTGCCTGGCATGCTGAAACAGGGGGCTCAGCGAATGCCGCTGCCCGCCATCGATTCAGGCGTCAGTCGGCTGTTAGGCCAACGGTCAACCCTGACGAAGCCGCTGCCACCGGTCATGTGCATCGTGCTGCAGTACTGACCTTTGACCAGGTCGTAGATGACCATCGGCGTGTTGGGCACGGACTTGGTATTCCAGTCGTAGGTAAACATGCCTTGCGCGGACCGCATAAGCTTGCCGGCTTGGTCATAGCCCTCATAGAGCACGATTGACCAACTGTCCTCGTCGACATAAAACACTTTCTTGCTTTGCGCATGGCGCTGACCTGGCTTCAGCGTGGCCTCGACAACCCAGACCCGATGGGTTTCCCAGCGGGTGAGGTCAGGGTTGGCAAACTGCTTGCCGTAGGCCTCTTGCGGTGTGCTGTGCATGAGCAGCTTGTAGTTATTGTAGGGGACGATGAGCTCTTTCTTGCCGACCAACTTGAAGTTGAAGCGATCGAGCTGCCCTTCCCACATACCCAGCTCATCGAAGAAGTACGCACCGCCGGCATTGGTCATGGGTGAATCGTAACCAAAGTCAGGCGCGAGGCGCACACGACGCTGGCCCTGGGCATAGTTCCAAAGCTTGTTGTCGCCGTCCTTCTTGAAATTGAGGGTCATGTAGGTGAGGGTCTTGTCACCGACATTTCGAGCAGGCCCGACATACGCGCTCAGGCGTCGCTGAAAGTGGCGCTGGGGCTCTTCCGGGTTATCGTGGTACGGCGAATCGGTGTAGTTTTCCAGGTCATGCGTGAGGATCAGGTTGCCCGACGAGTCGATCAAGTAACCGGCAAACTTTGAGCGGTACGCAGGCCCGTAGTAACGCAGGTTGTGGTTCCACAGCACATCGGCGCCTGTTTGCGGGATCGGATAGGGATAGCCGCCCATTGCGCCCTCAAGTGAGGAGCCGTCCTCAGTGCTTTTTACCCGAGTGGCATTCTTCGCGGTGGCGTCTTTGACCCAACCAGGAAAATCCACCACGCGATGGCTTTGATAGACTTCGACCTTGTAGTCTGGCCAGCGCTGCAACAACGCCTTGGTGCCCTCGCTCAGTTTGCCTTGATACTGATCCATGTTCTTGCCGGTAATAGAAAACAACGGTTTTTCGTTGGCAAACGGATCGGGATAGATACCCCCTTTTTCTGGCATCTGCGGGCCTTTCCAGTCAGGCGCCCACGCCGGGATACTGCCGTCGGCACTGCCCGCTCGCTCAGCGCCAACCGGTGTCAGTTTGTCGCCCCCCAGTTGCGCCGCTGTATCGTTGGCAACGGCGAGAGAAACCGCAAAGGCAAGGGACAATCCAAGCCCCAAAGTCATAGTCTGTCGACTGATTTTCATTGTTCTATTTCCTCATGGATTGCACGAGTCAGGACACGCGCTGTTCTTCCGGCTTTAAGGCCCGAATCCTTCACAAAGTTACAGAGTGGTCTGGAATGTCAGGGTCACGCGGCCACGGTCGGTGCTGCCCATAGCGCCGATTCGGGGATCAACATCTGAGGCGTCGGAGTAGAGAAGCCCGATTTTGTAGCGCATATCGATGTCTGCGGTTACGCCAACGCTCCAGGCGAACGCGCGCTCGGCCGGCCCGGTCGGGATCGCAGAGTTGCCATGCAAGCCATAACCCGCCAGGGTCAAGTTGCCGTCAAGATCGATCCCGGGCAGTACTTGCAGCCAGCTCGGCATCAATATCAGTGACAGGCTGCTGGCATCACGGGTGCCACAGCCTGCGCCGTCGCGGGCATCACTGCACTTGGCGAACACCTCTTCGTTGTGAGTCACTTTATCCAGATAGGTGTATGAGAATTCCGCGACCGCAATACCAGTGTCGTATAGCGGCAAATTCGGAAGCTGCGCCTGCCCGTTGAGCAGGAAGTGGAAGGTATTGCCGGTGGCGCCATCCAGGCCGCCATTGGCCAATGGGCCTCCGGTGCTGTCCAGAGCAGTGCCGCGCCGATACGAGAGCTCGGACCCCCAACTGATGTCCTGCCAATTGAAGTTGGTGAAGACGCCAAACAGATCTACCCCACGGTTGTAGACCTGACGAAAGCGCAGCCCGGTTATCGAAGTCGGATCGACCTCAAAGTTAACCGGCCAGGGTTGCATCTCGTCCATGCGTCGGTAGACGAGGCCTATGCTGCCGTCATACCACTCAGGGGTGAGGCTCAGCTGCAGGCCATAGTTGCCGCGCTGCTTATGCTTGGGGTCGACGATGTCGCCCTGTTCGATGTACAGATCACCAAGGCCTGGCACGGTGCCGGAGTAGATACGACCGTCATCGTCATAGAGAAAGTCAGGACCACCGAGGAATGTACCGCCTTCACTTTGACGGTTAGGTTTCCAATCAAGGTGGTAATACCCAGCCAGGGAAACCCTGTCGCTCAACTGGCTTTGAAATGACAGTTGCGGCAAGGGCATGGCCAGTTCTTTGGGTGACGCACCCGGCGATTCGGCGCCCTTCTGGAAGTTGGCCGGTTGCTGGCTCCAGGATACCGAATCCGACGCATTGACCTGCGATACACCCCAGATCAGCGAGTGCTGGCCGGCCTTGAAAGTGACCGGGATCTCTCCCAGTTCGACCCGACCGAAGACAAACGCGTCGAGCAACTCACCCGAGGGGCCGTTGTAGTAGCGCTGGGCCTGCCTGGACAATTTGCCGTCTGCCCGTGAAGAAATGCCGGCCAGGTTTGGGTTGCCCTTGAGGTCATGGTCGTCATAGGCATTGTCATACCAACCGGTCGCACTGACGCGCAGGCCGTAGTCTTCCTTGTAAATCAGGTCGACTTCGGTGAGCACGTCGAGCCGGCGCTTCCACATTTCGCCACTGTGGGCGGAATAGTCGGATTGGTGGGTGGTCGGGTTATCACCCAGCGCCGAGTTGATATTTTCAGCCCGCCAGCCAAAGCCCAGACGAAAGTCTGTGGTCCAGTTGATCCGTAGATCCGGGTTACCGGTATCCACGGTCAGCGCTTGGGCGGAAGGCGCCGAGAATGCCCCCAGCAAGACCACCGGGGCGAGAAAGGCACTGCCTGTGGCAGCTTTACGTTTGATCTGCATTGTTGCGCTCCGCAAGTCCAAGTCTGGTGTTGTTCTTGTTCAGCTTGTCTTGGCGACCGGCCGGGGCAAGTAGCCCTTTCCCGTGACGTCGCAACCAGTGTTGATGCAACGCTTAGCGCTAGACATCGCCCATTTGGACTAGCCGCGTCATTCAACTTTGCTCGCCCCCCAGACCTAGTCCATTCGGCCGATGCTGTTTCCATGCTAGCGGGGCGAACCTATGCCGCATGGAAGTCGACGGCATCCCTCGTGCCGCCCATTTCTCTCCATAACAATAAAACGCACGTCCACTGGACGCTGCCCGAGCAGAGAGATCAGAAGCCATGAAAGCTGATGTCCACGATCAGAAATGCGCCGTGCTGGTGGTCGGTTCCGGTGCCGGTGCGCTGCTGGCCGCCAACCGCGCTCACGACCTGGGCCTGAACACGATCGTTATCGAAAAAAGCGACCGTTATGGCGGCACTTCCGCACTCTCCGGCGGGGGTATATGGATCCCCAACAACAGCGGAATTCGTGACCAGGACAATTACCAGGACGCGCTGACTTACTTCAGGGCATGCACCAAAGGCCTGGTTTCAGAAGAAAAACTACGTGCCTATCTCGACTCTGCGCCTGAGATGGTTGAGTACATGCGCAACCAGGTCGGCGTGAACTACAGCCCCGTCGTCGGCTACTCGGACTACTGCCAAAACCTGCCAGGCGCCTCTGACAGCGGCCGCACCATGTTCGTGGCGCCAGTAGACGGCGGCATTCTGGGCGACGATTTCTTCGCCCTGCGTGAAGCAGACATGGGCGTGAAGCTGTTCGGCCGGATCTCCATGGATTACTACGATGCGCAGTTACTGGGTGCACGTGCCAAAGGCTGGAAACGCAAGATTGCTTCGTTGATCTGGAACTACAGCAGCGACATCAGTTGGCGCCTGAAAACCCGCCGCGATCGTCGTGTAACCATGGGCAATGCCCTGATTGCAGGACTACGCATCGGCCTGCACCAGCGCAAAATCCCCCTGCTGCTCAATACCCGCCTGGAAAGATTCATGGTAGAGGAAGGCGCCGTGGTCGGCGCCGTGGTCAGTCGCAATGGCAACGAATTCACTATTCGCAGCAGCAGTGCCGTCATCGTCGCTTCTGGCGGCTTCGAGCAAAGTCAGGCTCTGCGAGACGCTCACCTGCCCGTGCAGACGAAGACGCAGTGGAGCGTCACGCCGATGCACAACAACACCGGTGACGCGCTGCTGGCCGGGGAGCGCATTGGTGCCGACAGCGAGTTCCTCAATGAAGCCTGGTGGGCGCCGACGGTCCGCATCCCTGCCGCCAACACGCCCAACGTCGACATGCGCAGCGCGCTGTTCGTCGAGCGCAGTTATGCCCACAGCCTTTGCGTCAACCGGCTGGGCAAGCGCTTTGCCAATGAAGCGATGTCTTATAACGACTTTGGTCACGAGATGATCCGCGACAATCGTGAGTCATCCGCCAACCTGCCCTGCTGGTTCATCTTCGACGCCAGCTACCGCAAAAAGAACATCATCGGCCGGATCATGCCTGGCTCGATCGCGCCTGACAGCAGCCTGCCTCCCGAGTGGTGGGACAACGTCCTGTACCGCGCCGACTCGATCGCAGGGCTGGCCAACAAGATAGGTATCGAGCCCAACGCCCTTGCATCCACCGTAAGCAGGTTCAACGGATTCGCTGCGACCGGTATCGATCTCGATTTTCACCGCGGCCACTACAGCTTTGATCGCTTTTACTGCGACCCGCGTCATCTGCCCAACTCAAGCCTGGGCGCTCTTAGTCAGGCGCCCTACTACGCGATCCGCGTCGACCTCGGCGACCTGGGCACCAAGGGTGGGCTCAAGGTGGACCAGGATGCGCGCGTGCTTGATCAATCGGGCAAAGCCATCTCGGGCCTGTATGCCATAGGTAACGCATCCGGCGCAGTGACTGCCAGTTCATACCCGGGCGCGGGCGGCACCCTGGGCCCAGCGCTGACCTTTGGTTACCGGGCGGCCAATCACATCAAGGTGGCCAATGGGCCCGAGGCGGCAACCCTCACCGAATCGGCCGCTCACGTTTGATAACCGGAACACGGGCGACCGCCTTCGTCAACGCGCCTCAACAGCGTGCGGCAAAGCCGCTGCACCCGGATGAACTCAACCGAGAAATGAAGGAGCCTACCAGTGCTCGCGTTATTCAATGAAGAACAGCTGATGTTCGAAAACACGGCGAAGCGCCTAGCGCAGTCGATCGGCATCAAGAACCCGCATGACCTGCAGGTTGCGGATTCTGCTCATGGCTGGCAACAACTGACCGAGGTCGGCCTGCTTAGCCTGCGTCTGCGCGACGACGGCGTACCGTTGGCATCCGGCGTGGAGGTCATGATCGCCGCTCAGGCATTGGCGGAAACGCTGGTGCCGCAACCGTTCGTAGGCGGCTTGCTGGCAGCTGAACTGCTGGCGTTGAGCAACGTGGCAGATGAACTGATCGAGTCTGCTGCGGCAGGCGAAACGCGGTACGCGCTGCTGCTCGATCGCGCGCTGAACCATCTGGCCTCCCCTGACGATCTGGGCACTGTCGCCTGGGATAGCCAGAACGCTCACTACGCCCTCGGCCTGCGTGATCGCCAATTGGTACGCATCGACCTGTCGCAGGGATTCACCGCGATCGAAGACGGCGCCGACCTGACCCGCAAGCTGCACCTGCGCGACGGCCCCGGCGAGGTCGAGCCGATCGGTTCGCCGCTGTCGGAGGCGCAGCTCACGCGCTGGCAGGCGCTGGCGCTGACAACCATCGCCGCCGACATCGTCGGCGTGCTGCACGGTGCATACGCCGGTGCCGTCGCGTACACCAAGGAGCGCTCTCAATACGGCGTTCTGATCGGCAGTTTCCAGGCCATTCAACACCTTTGTGCAGAGATGCTGGTACAGGCGCAGGCCGCCCAGAGCATCACCTGCTATGCCGCCTGGGCCGTCGATCAACTGGAACCCGCACAAGCGCTGCTCGCCGCACGCACCGCCAAGGCTTACGCCTCTGCTGCAGCAATGCCGGTGACCGAGACCGTCATGCAGGTCTACGGCGGCATAGGTCAGACCTGGGAGCACATCGCGCACGTCTACACCCGCCGGGCATTGGTCGGCGCGAGGCTGTTCGGTGATGAAGCCTACCAATTGCAACAGATTGCAGACGCACGCCTGGGAGCCCGCTGATGGACTATCGAGACACCCCTGAAGAAGCCCAATTTCGCGCCGCACTGCGTGACTGGTTCGAGCACAACATCCCCGTTGGCTGGCGTGAGATCAACGACCCCGAAGGGCTGCGGGCACTGAACAAAAGCTGGCACAAAGCGTTGTATGCCGGAGGCTACATGGGCCTTAACTGGCCCAAGGAGTACGGCGGCCAAGGTTTGGCCGCAAGCTTCGACGCCATTCTCAACGATGAAGCAGGCCGGGCAGATTCGCCACGCCTGCCGGCCATGGTCAATTATCTGGGCAGAGCGATCTTCACCTACGGCACCCAGGAGCAGAAACAGCGTTTTCTGCCGACGCTGCTCAGCGGTGAAGTGCAGTGGTGCCAAGGTTTCAGCGAACCAGGCGCTGGCTCCGACCTGGCCTCCCTGCGCACGCGGGCCGAACTGGACCAGGATCACTATGTGGTCAATGGCCAGAAAATGTGGACCAGTGGCGCGCTGCAAGCTGACTGGTGCCTGCTGCTCGCGCGCACCGACAGCAGCGTTGCCAAGCACAAGGGCATCTCTTGCCTGCTGACCCCACTGAATGCGCCTGGCATCACTGTGCAGCCGATCATGCTGGCCAGCGGTGATCCGGAAACCGCCGAAGTGTTTTTCGACGATGTGCGCATCCCTCAAAGCCACCTGATCGGCAACCCGGGCGATGGCTGGCGGATCGCGATGACCACTGTCTCGTACGAGCGCGGTGCGTCGGACACCGGGTCGATTTCGGCGCTGCGTCGACAGCTGCGCTCACTTGAAGGCCTGGCAGCCGAGCGTGGCTTGCTCGCCGACCCGGCCGTGCGGGCGAAACTGGCTCGCGCTTACGTCGACATCGAGGCATTGAGCCTCAATGTCGCGCAGCAACTGTCGATGAGGCTGGCGGGGCGAGACCCGGGACCGGAAGGTTCGGTGGGCAAATTGCTTTGGTCCAGAGCGGCCCAGTACACCATGCATGTGGCGCTCGATGTACTCGGCGCAGATGCGCTGACAGGCAAGGCGCCCGAATGGCTTGCAGAGTACTTCACCTCCCGTCCGGTCAGTGTGTACGGCGGCTCTTCGCAGATTCAGAAGAACATTCTTGCCCGCATGCTCGACATGCCCCGCTGACTCGAGGAGAGCCACCATGCGTCTGAACAACCGTGTTGCCGTTATCACCGGCGCGTCCCAAGGGATCGGCCGTAGCGTCGCGCAACTGTATGCCCGTGAGGGTGCCAAAGTCGCCATTGTCGATATCAATGTCAACGGCGGCGAAGAAACTGCCGCGCTGATCAACAACGAGGGCGGCTCGGCGATATTCGTCCGTTGCGACATTTCCAGGCGTGAGGATGTCGACGCCGCAGCGCAATCCATCAAGACCGCATTCGGCCCGATCGATATTCTGGTCAACAACGCCGGCATTACCCGCCCCGCCATGCTGCACAAGATGACCGATACCGAGTGGAAGCAAGTCATCGACGTGCATATGAACGGGTCCTTCTACTGGCTGCAAGCAGTGGTCAACGACATGATCGAGCGGCGCTGGGGACGGATTGTTTTCGTCAGCTCCTCGACAGCACAAAACGGCTCCATCGGGCAGATCAATTACGCCGCGGCCAAGTCGGCAATGCTCGGCATGATGCGCACCGCAGCTCGCGAACTGGGCAAGCACAACATCCTGGTCAACGCCATTGCACCCGCGGCGGCCACCGAGATGACCAAGACGATCATGACCGATCCGAAGTTCGCGGCCAGCCATGAAGCGGCGCTCAAGCAGCACCCCTTGCGTCGTTCGGCAGAGCCGGGAGAAATCGCGCCGGCTTTCCTCTACCTCGTCAGCGACGAGTCCTCCTACATCACCGGCCAGGTTCTCTCCGTGGACGGCGGTTCGATGCTGGTGCGCTGAGCACCCGCTGTACAGGATAAGAACAATGACTCGACCACAGACTGACGCGCAGACTCTCGACCGCCTGCTGGCTCCACGCTCTATTGCCATGGTGGGTGCTTCAAACAATCTTTACAGCATCGGCGGGTTGGTATTTGCCAATCTCAAGCGCTCCTTCAAGGGGGCGCTATACCCTGTTCATCCGAAAGATGCGCAGGTGCAGAACTGCAAGGCCTACTCAAGCGTGGCGCAATTGCCGCAGAGCGTCGATCTGGTGTTGATCGCGGTGGCCAGCCACGCAGTCGAGGGCGTAGTAGAAGAGGCAGTAGCTTCGGGCGTCGGCGGCATCGTGTTGCTCTCCTCCGGCTTCGCCGAGGCAGGCGCCGAAGGCCTTGCACTGCAGCAACGTGTGGCAGAAAAGGCCAAGGCGGGTGGCGTTCGTGTGATCGGCCCGAACTGCATCGGCTACTTGAACATCGCCGACGGGGTGATGGCTAACTTCGCCCTCACACCCGATGAACCCTTGCCCCCAGGCGGTGGCGTGGCGCTGGTTTCACAGAGTGGCGGCCTTGGTTCGTACCTGACCACCAAGGGCTTGCTCACCGGTCTGAAACTGGGCTGGTTCGTCAGTACCGGCAACGAGCTTGATGTCAATATCGCTAGCGTGCTGCGCTATCTGGTCGAACGCCCGGAGGTCAAGGTGCTGCTGGCGTTCAGCGAAACCCTGCGCGATCCAGAGGTGTTCATCGAGACCGCACGGCGGGCCCAGTTGCTCGACAAACCGCTGGTGATCCTGAAGGCAGGGCGCTCGGAAGCGGCGGCCAAGGCAGCCATGAGCCACACCGCATCAGTGGTGGGCGCCGCCGACGTGTTCGATGCCGTCTGCCGTCAGTACGGCGTGATCATCGCACACAGCATGGAAGAAATGCTCGACCTGGGCATGATCTTCCAGGACGGTCGCAGGGTCGTAGATAACCGCCTGGCGATCATGACCAGCTCGGGCGGTACCGGCGTTTTGCTTGCGGACGAGGCGGCGCTCAGCGGCCTGGACGTTCCAGGCTTCCCTGAGCATGAACAACAGCAGATGCTCAGCGTGCTGCACACGCCGTTTTTCGGCAGCGTGGCCAACCCCGTCGATACCACGGCGGCAGTCAACCCCAAGTCGGTTACCGCACTGCAGAAACTGATCAGCGAAAGCCCATCGGTCGACATGCTGGCAACCGTGACCTGGGCGCGTGCCACTGAGGCGGCGCAAGAACTTGCCCAGCTGTACAAGAGCAGTACAAAGCCTCTGGCTGTGCTCTCGACCGACCTGGTTGATGTACTCCGGGAAGCCGGGGTACCGACTTATACCGACCCACAGCGCCTGGCACGTGCGCTGGCTGCGCTGCATCGTTTCTCCTGCCGGCCGCCGCTGTCAGACGACGCAACCCTGCCCGGTGACGCGCAACGTGCTCAACGTGCCCGCGAGCACTTGCAACTGCCGGCACACGAGCGCGTGCTGATGGAGGCCCAGGGTAAACGCCTGTTCGCGCACTACAACATCCCGCTTACAGAAGAAGTCTGGGTGCAGGACGAGGAAGCAGCCGTCGAGGCTGCTTCGAGGATTGCCGGCAAGGTCGTGCTCAAGGTGATGTCATACCAGCTCCCGCACAAATCCGATGTCGGCGGCTTGCGTCTTGGCCTGCAAGGTGAAGCCGACGTTCGCGCAGCTTACCGGGACATGCTTGAGGAGGTTCAACGTCGTGCACCGCACGCCCAACTTGATGGCGTCCTGGTGCAACAGATGGTCCCTGCCCGCCTGGAGCTTACGTGCGGCCTGCAACGGGATCCGGTGTTTGGCCCCATAGTTGCTGTCGGCCTGGGCGGCGTCCTGGTCGAGCAGTTGGCAGAAACCGCGCTGTTGCGGCCGCCCTTCGATCGCGCCACCGCCTGCCGAGCGCTTGGGCAGTTGCTGGGTGGCCGCTTGGTGCAAGGACGACGCGGGCTGTCCAGCGATGAACAGAACCAGATCGCCGACATCATGATTGGCGTCGGCACGCTTGCGCTAGAGCTCGATGAAGTGTCGGAAATCGATATCAACCCGATCAGGGTCGACGCCGGCAAAGCATTGGCGGCAGACGCCCTGGTGGTCCTGCAAGGGCCGCAAGTGCAGGCCGGCCACTGAAGGAGATGACGATGACAGACAAATCTCTGATCGGTATGGAGTTTCCGCCGTTCCGCTTCCTGGTGGAGGAAGGCAAGTTGATGGAGTTCGTCAGGGCGATCCACGCTGACGATCCGGTCTTTGCCGATCGCGAAGCGGCGAATGCGGCTGGTTTTGCCGCCCTGCCGGCTCCGCCGACATTCAGCTGTGCCACTGCGCACTGGCAGCCCGCCGATGACAGCAACCCGTTGCAACTCGACTTGAGCCGCGTATTGGCGGGTGGAAATGAGTGGGAGTACCGCCGCCCTATATTGGCCGGCGAGGAGTACACCGTTCGCACCCGGATATCTGATGTCAGCGAAAAGACCGGATCCAAGGGCGTCATGACTCTGATAGTGCGCGAGATGTCCTTCTACGACGCCGCCGACACGCTTGTGCTGATTGCTCGCAGCACGATCATTCAACTCCCTCCGCCACCGCCTGCAACTGCGTCCGAGGTACTGCCCACATGAACGCCAACGAGAACAACGTGTTCCTGCGCTTTACGGTGGGCGACCGGGCTCCAGAACGCCGTGTCGGGCCAATCAACCGCACCGACATCGTTCGCTATGCCGGGGCCGGGGGGGACTTCAATCCCATTCACCATGACGAGACATTCGCCCAACGCTCCGGCTACCGCAGCGTATTCGGTCACGGCCTGTTCACTGCCGGTGTGCTCTCCGCCTACGCCACTTCGTGGCTCGGGCTGGCAGCACTGCGCAAATACTCCGTGCGCTATGTCTCGCAGGTCTGGCCAGGCGACACCCTGATCCTCAGCGGCCAGGTCGCCGGTGTGAATGAACTGGCAACGGGCTGTACCGAAGTCGAGTGCGACCTCTTCGTACAGCGAGAAGCCGCCAATGGCGAAAGAACGCTGGTACTGACCGCGCACGCAGTCGCGTCCTACGACCTCCAAAGGGCCCGCCCACATGTCTGATATTCGCGAACGCGCGCCCTATGAGTGTTTCGTCGAGGGGCTGAACCGCGGCGTACTCACTTACCAACGCTGCCAACGCTGCATCAAGGCAGTGTTTTACCTTCGTACCAATTGCCCGGGTTGCGGCTCGGTGGACCTCGAACTTAATGAAAGTCGGGGGCTTGGAACACTGTATTCGTCGAGTGTGATTTTCGATAAAGAGCAAGACTACAACGTGGTCCTGGTAGACCTCGACGAAGGATTCCGCATGATGAGCACCGTAATTGATTGCCTCTCCCCGACTATCGGCGACCGGGTCCAGGCGCATGTAGAAGCTCAGGAGGGCGCTGATCCACGGGTGGTCTTTCAACGGATACAGGGGGTATCAGCATGCTGACGCCTCAAGATCTGCGTGCAAAAGCAGCGATCGTAGGCATCGCCGAATCCGATCTAGGCGATGTAGGCGCGCAACGTTACGCCATTGAATTGGCTGGGCAGGCAGCCTACCGCGCGGTTGCCGATGCGGGGCTCGGCATGAAAGACATCGACGGCCTGTTCGGGTGTGTGATGGGGCGTTTCATGTCCAACCTGGACCTGGGTGAATATCTGGGCATACAACCCCGCTACAGTGACAGTGGCAACATTGGTGGCAGCTCGTTTATTTCTTATCTGTTTCACGCTTGCGCGGCGATTCAGGCAGGCCTGTGCGACAACGCCCTCATCGTTTATGGCAGCACACCTCGGGCTGACGGCCTGCGCCGGCAAATGCCGAAAGGGTCACTCGAACGGCCCAACTATGAGGCCCCCTACCGCCCTCGCCACCCAGTGACTGGTTACGCGCTGTCTACTGCGCGGCACATGCATCAGTACGGCACCACCCGCGAGCAACTCGCAGAGGTGGCGGTCGCTGCGCGCGCATGGGCTCAGCTAAACCCTGCTGCATTTACCTATGGCAAAGGGCCACTGAGCATTGACGAGGTGATCAACAGCAAAGCGGTGTGCAGCCCATTGACCGTGCGTGACTGTTGCCTGGTCACCGACGGCGGTGGCGCAGTGGTAGTAACCCGGGCCGATCGAGCTCGCGATCTGGCCAACCCACCGGTGTACATGCTCGGTGCTGGCGAAGCGCATTCGCACCGGAGCATTTCGCAGATGCCTGATCTGACCACGACGTGCGCGACAGAATCATCGCAGCGCGCGTATGCAATGGCCGGGCTGGGCCCCACCGATATCGACGTACTGCAGTTGTACGACGCGTTCACCATCAACACCATCATGTTCCTGGAGGATCTGGGCTTCTGTGCCAAGGGCGAAGGCGGCGCCTTTGTCTCTGCTGGGCGCATCGCACCGGGTGGCAGCCTGGCGGTAAACACCAACGGCGGTGGCCTGTCGCATTGCCACCCGGGGATGTATGGCATTTTCGCCTTGATCGAAGCGGTTCGTCAGCTACGCGGCGATGCCGGTGCACGACAGTGCCCAGGCGCCGAGATCGCCCTTGCGCACGGAAATGGCGGGCAGTTTTCCAGCCAGGTCACGGCAATTCTCGGCACAGGAGCAGCATTGTGAGCGCCGTCCTTCGTGAGCGGCACGGCGCGGTGCTACTGGTAACCCTCAATCGCCCCGAGTCGATGAACGCCTTCACCGCAGAGCTGCACCGTGAACTGTCCGACGCCTGGCATCAGGCGGCTGATCCAGAGGTTCGTGCGGTCGTGCTGACAGGCAACGGTCGGGCCTTTTGTGCTGGCGCTGACCTGCACTCCCCGCCTGCAGCAGACACTATCGGTCATCACACCCTGCGTCACACCTTCAACGCGCACACGCTTGCCATGGCCGCGCTGGATAAACCTGTAATCGCCGCAGTCAACGGCGCAGCGGCAGGCGCCGGGCTCTCTCTGGCGTGCGCAGCCGACATCTGTATCGCTGCCGATACCGCCAAGTTCGTCCCAGCGTTCGTCGATATCGGGTTGGTGCCGGATGCGGGCGCAAGCTGGTTCATTGCCCGCGCCCTGGGCTACCACCGGGCGTTCACTTGGCTTGCGACCAATCAACGACTCAGTGCGTTGGAAGCTCGTTCCTGGGGGCTGGTCGCGGAGGTTCTGGAGCCGCACCGGCTACTCGAGCGCGCCATGGAAATGGCCAATTTGCTGGCGGCCAAACCAGGCAGTGCCGTGGGTCTGACCAAGCGCCTGTTGAGCCAGGCTGCACGGCATTCATTGGCTGAGCAGTTGGAGGCCGAAACCGCCTTGCAGAATCTGGCAGTTCAGGATCCGGATCGCGCGCGCGCCCGAGCAGCAATGCTTGAAAACCTGAAAAAAAACTGAACATTCAATGACAACAATAATGGAGCATTCCATGGCCGACTACGGACGTTTCCGCACCATCCTCGCTGAGCGCCACGAACATGTTCTGGTGTTGACGCTGAACCGCCCCGAGCGCCTCAACGCGGTAGCTGACGACATGCATGAAGGCCTCGAGACGATTCTTGCCGACTTGCGCCATGACCGCAGCGTGCGCGCCGTTGTGCTGCAGGGCGCTGGTCGCGCGTTCTGTGTCGGGGGTGACGTCAAGGCGTTCGCTGAACAACCTCAGCCCGACCGAACGCCCTATGAGCAGATGGCGCTGGTGACGCGCAGCGCGAGTAACCTGATCGAGCGTTTCATCGACGTTCCGCAGCCTTTGGTGGCTGCCGTGCAAGGCTATGCCATGGGCCTGGGCGCCACCCTGGCGTTGATGTGCGACGTGCTGCTGATCGCCGAGGATGCGCAGATCGCCGATACGCACGTCCCCGTCGGCCTCGTTGCCGGCGACGGTGGCGCGCTGGCCTGGCCATTGGCAATGCCGATGGGTGCAGCCAAGTACTACTTGATGACGGGCGATCGCCTGGACGGGCGAGAAGCCGCTCGGCTCGGTCTGGCCCTGCGCGCACTCCCCGCCAGCGAACTGGCAGAGCAGGCGCTCGTCTTGGCCCAGCGGCTGGCCAGCCTGCCGCCACTCGCGGTGCAAGGCACCAAGAAGGCCTTGAATCGAGTTCTGCGACATCGCAGCGAGCTTGTACTGGACGCCGGCTTGCAGCTTGAGGCCGCGACGTTCCTGAGCGCTGACCACCAGGAAGCCGCCAGCGCGTTCATGGACAAGCGCACCCCGACATTCCATGGGCGCTGATTCGGATATGCCCCTCAAAAATGGCCAGGGCTGGTTGCACGGAATCTCGCGAGAAGTACGCTGCCTGTGCGTCATCAGCTTTATTTCGGCGGTAGGCTTTGGTATCCAGTCGCCCGCCATTCCGGTGTTCGGGCGCTCTCTAGGGGTTGGCAGCGCCATGGTCGGCATGATCATCGCCGCCTTCCCCCTGGCCAGGCTGATAGCGGCCTGGCCGGCTGGCCGGCTGGTGGATCGTCTTGGCGAATACCCTTTGCTGTGTAGCGGTCTGGCTTTGATTGCACTGGGGAGCTTTGGCGCCGGTCTTGCCACTACCGCCGAGCACGTGCTGATGGGTCGCGGGGTCTGCGGTATCGGTTCGATGCTTTACACCCTGTCGGCCATGAGCCTGATGTTACGAACCACCGACGCACGCCATCGCGGCCAGGCGACCGGTCTGTTCATGGGCGCCTACTACATCGGCACGGTCAGCGGCCCCGCAATAGGCAGCCTGTTTGTCGACTTCTCGGTGCGTCTGCCGTTCTTTATCTACGGTATGGGTGCCGGGGTCGCTGGCTTAGTGGCGATGTTCCTGTTGCGACATCTGCGCCTGCCGACTGCAGGCAGCCCGGTTGCGCGACCAGCCGTGATCAGCGTCAGCAAGGCACTGCGGCTGCCAGCGTACCGCGCAGCACTGGCCAGCAACTTCGCGGTCGGCTTTGCGGTGTACGGTGTACGCGTTTCCGTGCTACCGCTGTTTTTGCTGGTAGCGCTGCAGCAACCGGCGAAATGGATCGGGATAGGCCTCACCGTCTGCGCGCTGTCGCAAACCTTGTTGCTGCCAAAGGCTGGCCAGCTGGCTGACCGCTGGGGACGCAAGCCAACGCTGGTTGCTGGCATGCTGCTGGTACTCGCCAGTTTCCTTGTCATCCAGATCGGACACAACTTGCACGCCTACCTTGTCGGTCTGGCATTGATGGGACTTGGCGCAGCCTTCTGTACCACTTCAGCTGCCGCCATCGCCGGGGATACGGCCGATGGACGTGGTGGCACGATTATCGCCAGTTATCAAATGTCTGCTGATCTGGGCATGGTCATCGGCCCCATCCTCATCGGTGTAATCGCCGAGCGCTACTCCTACGACCTGGCACTGAGCTGCACCACCGGTCTGCTCGTGGCCGCCTGCCTGGTAGCGCTGTCGATGCCCAAGCGATCCAAGGAGCACGCGCATTCATGAATCCCCCCGATCTGATTCAACCTGGCGAGCAACATGCACAGCGGGTAATCGTCACCGGCGGAGCAAGCGGCGTTGGCTATGAGACTGCGCGAGCAATGGTGCTGGCAGGCGCCGAAGTACTGATCGCTGATGTCGATTATGCGCGCGCTGAGCATGTCACTCGCGCCCTTCGCCAGGAAACGGCAGACGCTAGAGTCAGCTCTGCTGAAATCAACCTCGCCGACCTCAACAGCATTCATCGTTTTTGCCAGAAGCAGCTCTATCAGGGCCAACCGTTGAGTGTGTTGTTCAACAACGCAGGCATTCAGCCGCTGAGCAACCGGCGCGAGACAGTCGATGGTTTCGAATTAGCCTTCGGCATTGGCCACCTTGGCCACTTTGCGTTGACCGCCAGGCTGCTTCCGCTGCTGCTTCAATGCAAGTCGCCACGGGTAGTGACGACGTCCAGCCTGATTCATCGACGAGGGCGTATCGACCCTGATGACCTGCAGATAACCCGGGGCTATGACGCGCAACGTGCCTACAACCAAACTAAGCTGGCGAACCTGCTGTTTGCCAGAGAACTGCAGCGGCGCAGCACGCTATCGAACAGCCATCTGCTGAGCTTTGCGGCACACCCAGGCGTGGCAAAGACGGCAATCGGCAGCAATCGCCAACGCCATGGCCCGCTGCGCTGGCAGGATCACCTGGTCGGCTTGACGCTGTCGGTGGTCATGCCGCTGCTGGGGCAGGACGCAGCCAAGGGTGCTCTGCCGCTGCTGCACGCGGCAACTGCCCGCGGCATTGAGCCGGGAATACTCTACGGCCCAGCCGGCTTCGGCGAGATGAAAGGGCTACCCGCCCCTGCACGCATGGCCCCTGCAGCTACAGATGGAGCGTTGGCAGACTGGCTTTGGCGACGCTCCGAAGAGCTCTGCAAAGTCGACTTCCATTGGCCTGTATCCGCTTAACTCCAGCTCCCTGAAAGAGTAACCCGCATGTCTCGCGAACAACATATGAAAGATACCCTGCAGGCCTATATCGATGCGTACAACAGTGATGACCTGGTAGCTCTTCTGGCGCTCTACAGCGACGACGCCAGCGTGGAGGACCCGTACGGCACACCGCCGAAAAAAGGCAAGGCAGAGATAACGGAGTTTTATCGTCAGGCGATGGCCAACGGCGCCACGCTGCAATTGTCGGCGCCGATCCGAGGGTCTGGCGCAGATGCGGCGGCGATGGCGTTCGATGCAGTGGTGAAACTGCCAGAGGGCAGCATGCGGGTCAGCGTTATCGATGTGATGACCTTCAACGACGCTGGATTGATCGTGTCGATGCGCGCCTACTTCGGGCAAAGCGACATCCGCATGAGCACGCAGGACTGACTCTTTCTGAAGGCCCGGACGGCTACCCGCCCGGCCGCCCCTCGCTTCACCCGGCTGCACACGCGTGAGCCAAGAGCCGGCGCCGTGTGCGAGGTAGCTGGCTAAGCCGCACCATACAGACGCAGCCTTGCTGCAAGCGGCACCATGAGCGCGGCTGCAGCTACCGAGCAAGTCATCGCCATGGTCAACGCGTGCTGCATGTCGCCGCTTGCCAACGCAATGCCAAACAGCGCGCTGCCCAACGCCCCGCCGTACATTCGCGCGGTGGAGATAAGGCCAGTTGCGGCGCCCACATGCTGGAGCGGTGTGACCATCTGAATGAACAGCGTCTGGTTCTGATTGATCAGACCGAGGCCAACCCCGGCAAAGCCGAAGCTGACAAGCACGTAAAGGCTCTGACTGCCCGGCTCCAGGCGAGCGAGCATGGCACAGCCACACAGCAAGCTGATAGCGCCCGCTGCCAGTAGCCACTGCGGACGGCTTTGCCGGCCAAACAGCATGCCGTTGATCACACTCCCGGCGGGCATACCGACAAGCAATGGCAGCATCAGGGTCGCCGCCTCACGAAGGCTCACGCCAGCAACGCTGGTCAACAGCATCGGGCTGTAGAACATCAGGATGAACAGCACTGAACCACTGAGCAACGTCGACAGCACAATGTTGCGTGCATTCGCGTTACTCAGGATTTCCAGCGAAAGAATGGGATGGAGCGTGCGCCGCTGCACTCGCCACAACAGCGCCAGCAAACCAACGGCGAGGATTGGCAGGGCAACGTACGCTCCGCCGTCGATTGCGGCGGGGGGCTGCAGGGCCAACAGGGAAACCACAATGAACAGGCACAGCAGTGCGCCTCCGGCAAAGTCGAACTGCTGTTTGAGTGGGTACGCCGGTCGCCGCAACGGTAGCTGATGCAGCACCATCAGCACTGGCACACATACAACCGGGACTGCGAACAAGGCAGCACGCCAGCCATATGCTTCGCTCAACGCACCGCCCAGCATAGGCCCAATGCTGCAGGCAACTGCGAACATTACCCCGCCAATGCTTTGCCAGCGTACCCGTTGTGCCGGGTCGCGAAACACGTCCGCCGGCACTGCAAAGGCTGTCGCCGCCATGATTCCCATGGCGAGACCGTTGAGCAGCCGCGAGCCCAACAACAGCTCGAACGACTGGGCCAACCCGCTGCCGATACCTGCCAGGCAGAGCAACACGATGGACAAGCGCAGCAGATTCTTGCGCCCGGTCATATCGCCGATTCTCGCGGCAATGGGCGTGGCACAGGCTGAGGCAAGCATCTGCAGCGTGCCGGTCCAGTGGAAATGCTCGAAACCATCCAGTGCCATAGAGGCCATTGGCAGGATCGCGCCGCCAATCGTAGTCTCCAGGCCCAGCAAAAACAGGACGCTGTAGACGCCCACCATGGCAGTCACTCGCTGCCTGGCACTCAATTCATCGGCTATGTCGGCATTGGGCTGAAGACTGGTCACGGGCTACTCCACCTCTTTTCGACAGCTTGGGCGCTCGACCAGCCAGATGCCTCGTCCGCAAGGACTATGCCAGGGACATCCAATGCATAAGTTGCTCGGCTAGTCCTTGCGGACGAGGCCAACACTCGCAGGGTGGCGGCAGTATTGAGCGCAATGCTGACAAGAGGACAGTCAAATGCCCCATCCCCAAGCGAGTGAAACCAACATCGACGCAACCGCTCAATTGCGTGCACGGCTTGCCGAGCGTCTCTACCACGCCCTTCGTGACGGCCAGAGCATCGAGCCGCTGACGCGTAGCGAAACACTCACTGTCGAAGACGCCTATCACATATCGCTGGCCGTGCTGGAGCGTCGCCTCAATGACGGTGAGCGCATCATCGGCAAGAAGATCGGCGTCACCAGCAAGCCTGTACAAGACATGCTTGGCGTGCATCAACCTGACTTCGGCTTCTTGACCGACCGCATGCAATTTGCCAACGGCGCGAATGTCAGCCTGAGCGCGGCCAATCTTATTCAACCACGTGCAGAGGGTGAAATAGCCTTCATCCTCAAGCACGACCTGCTAGGCCCTGGGGTGACCCGCGAGATGGTGCTGGAAGCGACTCTAGCAGTCCTGCCTTGCTTCGAGATCGTCGACTCGCGGATCCAGGACTGGAAAATCGCGATCCAGGACACCATCGCCGATAACGCCTCGTGCGGCGTGTTTGTCGTTGGCAGCGCCCAGGTCGACCCAGGCTCGCTGGACCTGGCTCTGGCTCAGTTGACCCTGTACCGCAATGGCGAGGTGCATAGCAGCGGCCTTGGCTCGGCAGTGCAAGGCCACCCGGCTGAAGCAGTAGCTTGGCTGGCCAACACCCTGGGCACATTTGGCATGCCACTGCGAGCGGGCGAAATCATCCTGTCGGGATCGCTGGTACCCCTGGTCCCGGTTCAGGTCGGTGATCAGTTCGAACTGACTATCGACGGCATCGGTTCAGCATCGATCAGCTTCACCGCATAACCCCTCCAACGAGAGAATCAGGCCATGACACGCAAAATCAAATGCGCCCTGATCGGCCCCGGCAATATCGGCACCGATCTGCTCTACAAACTCCAGCGCAGCGAAATCCTCGAACCCGTCTGGATGGTGGGCATCGATCCCGCATCCGATGGCTTGAAACGCGCTGAGGAGATGGGCCTCCAAGTCACTGCAGACGGCGTGGATGGCTTGCTACCACACGTTCTGCAAGATGATATCCGCATCGCTTTCGACGCGACCTCAGCCTACGTCCACGCCGAAAACTCGCGCAAGCTCAATGAGCTTGGCGTGTTGATGATCGACCTGACTCCAGCCGCAATCGGGCCTTACTGCGTGCCGCCGGTCAACCTCAGCGAGCAGCTCGACAAGAAAGTGATGAACGTCAATATGGTCACGTGCGGTGGCCAGGCGACCATCCCCATGGTTCGAGCCGTTTCACGCGTACAGCCCGTTGCTTATGGCGAAATCGTCGCCACCGTTTCGTCGCGCTCGGTCGGCCCAGGCACACGCAAGAACATTGACGAGTTCACCCGCACCACCGCCGGTGCCGTAGAGCAAGTGGGCGGCGCCAAAGAAGGCAAGGCGATCATCGTCATCAACCCGGCAGAGCCGCCGTTGATCATGCGCGACACCATCCATTGCCTAACTGAATCCGAGCCAGATCAGGACGCGATCACCCGCTCGGTGCACGACATGATCAAGCAAGTGCAGAAGTACGTCCCCGGATACCGGCTGAAGAACGGCCCGGTTTTCGACGGCAATCGAGTGTCGATTTTCCTGGAAGTCGAAGGCCTCGGCGACTACCTGCCCAAGTATGCCGGCAACCTGGACATCATGACCGCGGCCGCCGCGCGCACCGCCGAGATGTTCGGCGAAGTCATGCTCAAGTCGTAACCATTCCTGAAGGTAAGCGTCATGACCCACTCAAGCGGTAAGCAGATCACCTTGCATGACATGTCGTTGCGCGACGGCATGCACCCTAAACGCCACCAGATCAGCCTGAAAGAGATGGTTGATGTAGCCACGGGCCTGGATGCCGCCGGCGTGCCGTTGATCGAGATCACCCATGGCGACGGCCTTGGCGGTCGCTCGGTGAACTATGGCTTTGCGGCGCACAGCGATGAGGAGTACCTGCGCACGGTGATTCCAAAACTCACGCAGGCCAAGGTATCCGCGCTACTGCTGCCAGGTATCGGCACGGTCGACCATCTTCAGATGGCGTACGACTGTGGTGTTCACACCATCCGCGTGGCAACGCACTGCACTGAAGCGGATGTTTCCGAGCAACATATCCAGTATGGCCGAAAGCTGGACATGGACACCGTCGGCTTCTTGATGATGGCGCACATGCTTGAACCGCAAGCCCTGGTCAAGCAAGCCCTGCTGATGGAGAGCTACGGCGCCAACTGCATCTACATCACTGATTCGGCTGGCTACATGCTGCCCAACGACGTACGTATCAGGATCGATGCTGTGCGCCAGGCACTCAAGCCGGAAACCGAACTGGGTTTCCATGGCCACCACAACCTTGGGATGGGTATCGCCAACTCGCTTGCCGCGGTCGAGTTCGGCGCCAACCGTATTGATGGCTCAGCCGCAGGGCTGGGCGCCGGTGCCGGCAATACTCCTCTGGAAGTATTCAATGCAGTCTGCGATCGGATGGGGATCATCACCGGCGTGGATGTATTCAAGCTCGCAGACGTCGCCGAAGAGCTGGTCTACCCAATGATGGAACACATTGTGCGGGTTGACCGTGACTCGCTGACGCTGGGCTATGCCGGGGTGTACTCCTCGTTCCTGCTGTTTGCCAAGCGCGCCGAGCAGAAGTACGGCGTACCGTCTCACCAGATCCTGCTGGAGCTGGGCCGTCGCAAGACGGTCGGTGGTCAGGAGGACATGATTGAGGATCTTGCCCTGGACATGGCACGGGAACGTGGACTGATCAGCTGAAAATTCCCCTTCCGCTTAACTTGCGCCCCCGCTGATCTTGCGGGGTTTTTTTTGGCGGCGTTTTTTTCACTGCATATCGTCCGTACTGAGCATGTCGGCGGTCCGCGCACGCAAGACAATTCAAGCCACACGAAGTGCGCGCTGCGCAGAGGAAAAACCATGAACAACAAAGACATTTCCCCGCGGATCAGCCCAACCAGTCTGGTCGAAAAAGCGCTGGACCCACGTGAGTTTCGCCAGGCACTGGGCACCTTTACCACCGGGGTTACCATCGTTACGGCAATGGACCCTGATGGCCTGCCTGTAGGTGTAACAGCCAATAGTTTCAATTCCGTGTCGCTTGACCCGCCATTGGTGCTTTGGAGCCTTGCACGTAAATCGCAGAGCCTCACTGCATTCGAAACGGCCAGTCACTGGGCTGTGCACATACTCGCTCACAACCAGGATGAACTCTCGGGACGCTTTGCTCGAAGCGTCAGCGGGCCGGAGAAATTCGACGGCATCGAATACGACAGTGGCCTTGACGGTGCGCCCTTGCTGCAGGGCTGCACTGCCCGGCTTCAATGCCGTACGGCAAATATTTTCGACGGTGGTGACCACATCATTCTGGTCGGCGAAGTGATCCACTTCGACCGCTGCGATACGCCGCCACTGGTCTTCCAGCGCGGTGGCTACGCCATTGCCACCAGTACTGCTCAGAACATCATGCCCCCCGCCGGCGAAGACCCCCGTAACGTCAGCGAATCCAGCCCGCTGAGCTACCTGCTGGCCAGCGCCTATCTGCACTTTTCAGCGAAGCTCAGGGAACAAGCAAGCCTGCGTGCCTTGAACGAGCTCGAGTATTTGATCATCAGTGCACTCAACTCACGCAATGGCCGCTCCTACAAGGAGCTGGTCACCCTCGCCGCTTACTCCGGGAAGCAGATGGGACCGGAATCAATCAACGACCTGGCCGCCAGAGAGCTGATTCGCATCGAAGACGATGCCGCTGATACGGATGAACGAACGCACATCTTCCTGACAGAGGAAGGCCTTGTGATGAGCGATCACTTGAATGCGGAAAGTCAGCGGATTGAAAACGACATGATGCAGCAATTAGGGGTGCCTGAAACGATCGCACTGCGCACCCTACTAAGCCGCTTTGTGCGCATTCACAGCCCGCTGATCCCTTATCGGTGGTTCTGATTCACCTGGAGTAGACCCGCATGAAACACGTCTTGTCACTTGTCCTGCTGTCACTCGTTTCAATGTCCCCGATGGCAAGCACCGAGGGAGTTCCCAGCGGCTATGAACAGGATGCAGAAGTCGCTCGAACATTGCTGGGCAAAGCCATCAAGCGCTACAAGGAGGTCGGCGACAAGGCTCTGGCTGAATTCAGCCGTCAGGGGCAGTTTACCCAGGACAGCTTCTATATCTATGTCGTAGACGTCCAAGGGAAAATGCTGGCCAGCGGCGGCCCTTCAGCACTGCTGGTCGGCCGTGACATTTCTCCGCTGCTGGATGACTCGTTGCGCCAGGCGTTCACCGAAGTACTCAACGCGCCCATGCGCGACGAGGTACAAAGCCGCGAATATCGCTGGACCAATTGGCACGACAACAAGGTCGAACGCAAGCGTGCCTTCTATCAGCGAGTTGACGACAAGATCTTCGCGTCCGGCTACTACCTGCCACGCTCCTCGGAAGCCGAAGCACAACTACTGCTTGATGAGGCGATCGTGGAGATACAGGACCACGACGTGGTCGCCCTGCAACGCATCAACCGGCTCGATCCGTACTTCAACCGTGACGACCTGTACGTCTATGTCGTGGACCTGCGCACCGAAAAATTCGTGGCGCATGGTTTTCAGCCGCGGCTGTTGAACACCGACTTCCGCTCGCTGACGACCAACTCCGGTGAGGCAGTAGGTGAGAAGGTGCTCAACGCGTTGCAGGGCAAGCAGCAGGCACAGGCGAGTTATGGCTGGGTCAACCCCGTTACTGGCAAACCGGAACGCAAACAGGTATTGATTCAACGTAGTGGCGATTACTTGGTTGCCGTTGGTTTTTACATCAAGTAGCGCGCCTTTTAGCTATCTCGCATCTCGCGTAGACATGAATACGCCATCCGTGACATCACTTGTCACGGATGGCGTTTACGTAGGCCTCAGAGTTGTATCCCGGCACCTTGCTCAGCAACAGGCTCTTGCAGACCAAACTCCACAGTTTTCACATTTCCACCAATCGAACAGCCGCGTCAGCATTCGCGTTGCTGGCGTGCTGCGCAGCCCTGCGACCCGAGAACACGCAATCCGCTGCAGACAACCCGCTGACGTACAGATTGGATGGCAGGCCTATGGCAGTGCGACCTGCAGCATATAATCCGCGGATCGGCGTGCGATCCTCGCGAAGGACTTCGCCAGTGTCTTCATCGATTCTCAGGCCGCCTACCGTCATCGCCGAACAGGGGAAGAACTTGCTGCTCGCCGAAACATCGATCGCATAAAACGGCCCGCTGCGTAGCGCTTGGCATTCTGATCGACTCTTGCCGAAATCATCGCGTTGCCCGCCTTCAGCAGCGTGATTGTAGCGGTTGACCGTCTCTTGCAGAGCAGCTGGCGGCATGCCGATTTTTTTTGCCAGCGCTTCAATTGTGCGGCCTTTGCGAGTCTGAAACAGCAGCGCCAAAACCAGCGGCAGGCGCATGAACGGGAACAGGTTTTCCAGCACGGCCGTCTTCCATGCACCTCTGTACAGCGTCCGATCAAGAATGATGTAGCCCTTGCCTTGATGGTACTCATTCATTTCATGGCCAATCGAGGCGCCATACAACTCTTCGTTGACGAAGCGCTGGCCCTGCATGTTGACCAAAACACCCTTGGGCCACTGCGCTGGCGGATTGATGAAGCGCCAGCTGCTGACTCTGTTCATGAGTGCAGCCTCACCGCCAACGCTCTGGCCCAGCCGAATGCCGCTACCGTTATCACCGCCTGGCGATCCCATCGCCATATTGCTGACATACTTGGGCGCATAGGCAGACACCATCTGCTGATTCCAGATAAAGCCTCCGGCACTCAAGCACACGCCCCGTCGCGCTTTGATTCGCTGCACCACCCCATGCTGTTGCTGAAGCGCACGCGCTTTCTGCCAGTAGGCTTGCGCTTTACGCTCAAGCCGTGCGAATCCGGGCATCGAAGACGGCAATTTCTGTAGCAGTGCGCGGGCTTTTTCCTGTGCGTCGATGTACGCGGTGGTGTGTACCGAGTCTTCAGGCATTCGAACAACTCGCACCCCAACTACCTCACCGCTGGCAGAAACAATCAAATTTCTGGCTTCTGTGCGCGCCCAGAAACGGACACCCAGCTGAGCGCCTCGCTGGCGTAGCGGGTCTGTCAGGTGCACGCCGAAACCGGTGGGTTGGCTTGCTGGTGGATGCCAGTACTTGTGCCCTCGCGCCGCAGGAGCGGCAACCGCTGCACAGGTCTCGGCGAGCGAACTGTCTGAGTGGTAAAGGAAGTACCCGGCTGGAGGGTAGAAGGTTTTCTTTGGATAGTAAGTGCTGTCGAAGCGAACACCATGCCCCGCCAGCCAATCCAGATCGGCGACGCTGCCGTCACAGAAACGGCGCAAGGTTGCAGGTCGCACCACGTCAGCGACCTCAAGGCTCAGATAGCGAAACATATCGTCAGGGCTATCGACAACGCCTGCTTTGCGTTGCACAGCTGTGCCTCCCCCAGCGTAGAAAATCCCGCCGTTCATCGCAGTTGCCCCACCACCACCGAATGCATCGACAGCTAGGACACTAAGACCGTTTTCGGCAGCCTGCAAAGCCGCCGCAATTCCTGCCCCCCCATACCCGACCACGACGAAGTCAGATTCAGCATCCCATTGCGCTTCATCGAGGCTGCTGATGCACTCAGGTGCTTCAACATTGCTATACCAACGATCTGATCCAGGTTCCAACTTCATCGATGCATTACCTCCACAGTGGTGAGCGACCTGTCAGTGAGAGTAAGTTTTCGACAAACCCACTCGCTGCAAATCATCCGATAAAGCTCGACAATGGGGGCATACCTGCTGCTACGCATGATGCGAATGCAGTAGATACGATGCCGTTGAAGCATACTTCGAAGATCGCTGCCAGCAAAATTTCTGTCATATAGCTGGTCGAGAAAATATCTTAACACTCGGCTGCGCCTACTTAGCGTTGCAATCCTCGTCGATAGGCGCCTGGCGAGACGTCGAACCAGCGTATGCAAGCCTTATGGAAGCTACTGTGATCCGCGAACCCTGTCAGTTGGGCAATATCCTTCAGTGGTCTGTCAGAGTCTTGTAATAACTCACTTACAAGAACAGCGCGAGATGAATCAGCAATTGTGGTGTAACTACACCCTTCAGAGTTCAATGCACCCTGAAGACTTCGAGGACTCATTTTCAATGAAAATGCGACATCCGCCAGTGTAGTTGAACCCCCAAGCACCAAGCGCTTTCTAACCTCTAAAGCTAAAACTTCGGACACCTTGAGCTTCACTTTGGATACCTGATCCAATTGGGCTAAGTGCAAGCGCCAAAGCGGCTCAGAACCCATCGGCAACGGCAACCTCGCCGCTTTTACTGAAAAGCTGACGCTGTTACGGGACGCTAAAAAATCAGGAGCGCACCCGCAAACCTCCCTAAGAGGCTTTGTATTTTTAGGCTTATCGTATGTCAGCTCAACCTTGACAGGCGAAATACCAAATCCTGGCGATAGCCATCTAACAATACCAATAATAAAAGCAAGGCCAGCATCTATAAACGCCCTCGGTGCTGGATCCCCCACTTCAACCCCAACTAATGTTATGAGCCCCCCGGAATATTCAACATTAAGAATCGAACCATTTGTATTTAAATGATGAAACCTTGCCAGGCAGCACAGTGCATACTCGAGTGTAGGGCACGCGATTACGGCATGGCCCAGCTTCTCGAGCATTGCTGGATGGACGTAGGAATACACCTGCAAACCGAAGTCAGGGCTAACCCCAAGGTCATGTGCAGCGCCCAAGAATCTGTATAGATCTTTAATTCTATAGAGACCATTACATTCCGGCACTAGCTGACCGACAGGCAAGTCCGAAAGCCCACTTCCAATCAAGCTGCGCACAAGTGTATCAACGAAAGAAGCGCTTATAGTAAGCATAGTAATTCAGCAAGATTGTGAACAACCTAAGACGCGTCCAAAGCGCCCAAAGACACAGTGTGCGCCAGGACACAAAATACGCTACCGAGGACACAATCAATCGTTACAAACCATGAGAAAATTGATTGTAAGCTTTAACAGGTCCTACGTCAGATTTTACTATGATACACATCTCACTCCGCCCAGAAGGTCCGCTTGCAGACATGAAAGTCCCATCAAGCTCAGCGCTTCAATGGTTTTCAAAATGCATCCGAACACCTTTTCTCGATGAAAATGAGTATTTTTCGGCGATTCAAGCTGCCGAGGTACTTTTAGCCGAAGAAAAAATCACTACCGGAGAATGGTTTCTAATGATTCGCCTAGCGAATCGAGCGCTTCGTAGAATTCAGGATCCCAAGGAACAATATACTTATCGAACCGTGCGATGGTGTTCAGACAATGCACTCAATAAGACAGGTTTTCCATCATCCACCTAGTATCGAAAAACGTTGCCCCTCGAAACTGAACAGCCCGGTAAACCCGGGCTGCGAAAACGACTTCTGCTGTCAGCTCGCCAGTTTAGAACGATGACCGACCATTCCATCGGACTCACTCACAACAGCCTGTAGGAACTCCGCATTACCCTCAGCACATCCAGTGCAAATCGCTTCTTGGTTAGTCGAAGGATCTCTATCCATCTCGATCGCGCTATATGAACGATTGCACACATGACACTTGATATGGAAACGCCATGGGTCTTGTACATCGTTGCGAGGATCAGAAAGCCGAGCAAGTCGCCCACCAAATGTGAACCGGGTAAATAGCCAATAGGTAGTTGCAGCAACTACAGCTATCAACATGGGTGCAATTTTCACGAACCACGCACCTTTCGGGCCCAACTCGATAATCATAATTCCCAGTACTGTCGACGCAATAATAGCCCATGCACCTGGCATCACTGCTTTGACTCTGCCAGGGCGGAACTCATCTCTGCTTGCATCGGGATAGATGGCATAATGAGTTAGGAGTATTGCAACCCATGATGTAACTGCTACCCCTTGCCACGCCAACGCTTTAAGCAAGTAACTGAAAACGTTTGTCAACATCAGAGAGTATACGCATGCTCCGACAAACAGAATCCATACACCACGACGCCAACGTAGCCCAAAGGCGCGCGCTGCGAAACCGGCCATATTAAGCGACGACCTCGCTTTCGTAAAGCCTGCCTGAAGGCTTGCGCTACTGACTCGGCGTGCAGGCTGTCATGGACGTGGTGGCCAACAATTTTCCTGGAGTACGCATCCGTTACCAGGCTCAGGTACAGCGGCCCGTTACGTGCGGGCAGGTAAGTGATGTCGGCAACCCAGACGTGCTCCGGCCTTGTCGGAACGACCTGGCTTGGGCCGGGCTTGAGTAAGTTGGGATGGCGGTAGAAGCGATGAAAGCTCTGTGTTGTCTTGTGGTAGGCCCGCTTAGGCAGCACTAGCAAACGGCGCTCTCCCAAGACCTGGAACAGCCTATCTCGGCCGACCTGGAATCGTCTGTCAGGTTGGCAATGCAGCAGATAGTGCAGCTTGCGTGTGCCCAGACGAGGCTGGCGCATCCGGACTTGCCGTACAAACTCAACCACCTGGTCTGCCTGGCGTTCTTTGTCATCGGCAGCTCGATTACGTTTGTAGTAAGCCTGTCGACTGATGCCTAGAAACTGACAAGCCCTGGCAATGCTCAGTCCTGCGACTTGACCTTGCGAGAGGACTTGCCGGATCGCTTTTTTACGATCGAGACACCATAGTCATTTTTCAGAACATCAACGACAGTTTCAAAGAACTGGGCCTTCTGGCTCATCAGCTCAAGCTGCTGCTCAAGCTCTTTGATCCGCTGCTCTGGAGTGAGCGTTTTGGGGTCAGACATCGCGCAGCTCCTCTCGTCGCGGATCGAGGCCCCCTGGCTCCAATCCTGCCGACCGTGCTTACGCAACCATACCAGAACCGTCGACCGCCCCTGGATGCCGTACCGCACCTGGGCCTGCTTGTAGGTCAGTTCGCCTTTTTCAATCTGATCAACCACCGCCAATTTAAAAGACAGCGAGTAATCACGCTGTGTGCGCTTTACACCTTGTTCCATCTGACTCTCCGGAAATTCGGGATGGGAGGTGTAAACCTTATTCAGGACGGGACACTTTAAACAAAAAAGCCCAGTCGTCACCGACTGGGCTTTTTTGTTTCAATAATGGTCGGGACGGAGTGATTCGAACACTCGACCCCTTGCACCCCATGCAAGTGCGCTACCGGGCTGCGCTACGCCCCGACTGGGCTTTGAAGCATGTTCTCAATCTTGCCGAGAACGCTGAAGAATTTACCCTAACCTTTTGATAAATGGAAGCTTTTTTTCAAAAAAATCCATTCACCAGCTCTAGCTCACTTCTTCAACACCACCAGCACATCCTCCAACTCAACAATCATCTGCCGAATCAGCTGCTTGTACTGGCTTGACTCATCCTTCACCTCATCACTGGAGAGCCGCAACCGCGCCCCGCCAATGGTGAACCCCTGGTCATAAAGCAGCGCGCGAATCTGGCGGATCATCAGCACGTCTTGGCGCTGGTAATACCGCCGATTGCCCCGCCGCTTCACGGGGTTGAGCTGAGGGAACTCCTGTTCCCAATACCGCAGCACGTGTGGCTTTACGGCACACAACTCGCTGACTTCACCAATGGTGAAGTAGCGTTTGCCCGGTATGGGGGGCAGTTCGTCGTTATGGCTTGGTTCCAGCATAGGCCTCAACCCGGGCCTTCAACTTCTGCCCTGGACGAAAGGTGACGACGCGCCGTGCGGTGATCGGGATCTCTTCCCCTGTTTTGGGGTTGCGGCCCGGCCGCTGGCGTTTGTCGCGAAGGTCGAAGTTGCCGAAACCGGACAACTTGACCTGCTCGTTCTCTTCAAGTGCGTGCCGAATTTCTTCAAAAAACAGCTCGACCAACTCCTTGGCCTCACGCTTGTTAAGCCCCAGCTCCTCGTACAGCCTTTCGGCCATCTCAGCTTTCGTCAGAGCACCCATGCCGTTATTTCCTTAACGTGGTGTTCAACCTTTGTTCAAGCGAGGTGAGGATGTTTTGCAGGGTAGTGTTCACCTCATCGTCGTTAAGAGTGCGCGATGGATGCTGCCAGGTCAAGCCGACGGCCAGGCTTTTTCTATCAGGATCAATACCTTTACCCTGGTAGACGTCAAACAGCCTGAGGTCTGTAAGCCATTCGCCTGCATTGTCACGAATTACTTCAAGCACGGCGCTGGCAGCCACGTCACGGCCGGCGATCAGGGCCAGGTCACGACGGGTTTCCGGGAACTTGGAGAGTTCGCTGAATTTCGGCAGGCGGCCTTCGACCACATCACCCAATACCAGCTCGAAGACGAACACCGGGCGGTCCAGGCCCAGGGCCTTGGCAACTTCCGGGTGCAGGGCGCCGAGGTAGCCGACTTCCTTGCCGTCGCGCTGGATGACAGCGGTCTGGCCTGGGTGCAGGGCGGGGTGTTTGCCGGCGGCGAAGGTGAAGTCGCTCAGGGCGCCCGAGTAGCCCAGCAGGGCTTCGACGTCTGCTTTCACGTCGAAGAAGTCGATGCTGTCACGGCCGTTGGCCCAGCCTTCTGGCAGGCGGCTGCCGGTGACAACGCCGGCGATCATGGGCTGCTGCTTCAGGTCACCCAACTGGCCGACGAAGCGCAGGCCGCTTTCGAACAAGCGCACGCGGTCTTGCTGGCGGTTGAGGTTGTGCTGCATGGCTTTGACCAGGCCCGGCCACAGCGAGGCGCGCATGGCGGCCATGTCGCTGGAGATGGGGTTGGCCAGCAGCAGCGGCTCTACGCCTGGGGTGAACAGCTCGAACAGCTTCGGGTCGATGAAGCTGTAGGTGATGGCTTCCTGGTAGCCGCGGGCGACCAGCAGGCGGCGCAGGTTGGGCAGCTCACCGCGGGTTTCCGGGTTGGCCTTGGGCGCCAGGCGCGCTTGCGGGTAACGCACAGGCAGGCTGTTGTAGCCGTACAGGCGGGCCAGTTCTTCGATCAGGTCGACTTCCAGGCTGATGTCGAAGCGGTGGCTTGGCACCTTGACGGTCCACTCCCCTGCCCCGTTGGCCGTGGTGGTCAGCTCCAGGGCGTTGAGCATCTGCTCGACCTGGGCGGCCTGCAGCTCCATGCCGAGCATCTGGGTGATGCGTTCGGCGCGCAGGGTCACCGGGGCGACTTGCGGCAGGTGCTGTTCGCTGACGGCTTCGATGATGGGGCCGGCTTCGCCGCCGACAATCTCCAGCACCAGTGCGGTAGCGCGCTCCATGGCTTCGCGGGCCAGTTGCGAGTCGACGCCGCGCTCGTAGCGGTGCGAGGCGTCGGTGTGCAGGCCGTAGGAACGGGCCTTGCCGGCAACGGCGACCGGCTCGAAGAAGGCGCTTTCAAGGAACAGGTCGCGGGTTTTTTCGGTGTTGACGCCGCTGTGCTCGCCACCCATCACGCCGGCAATGGCCAGGGCGCGGGTGTGGTCGGCGATGACCAGGGTGTCGGCGCGCAGGGCGACTTCCTGGCCGTCGAGCAGCACCAGCTTCTCGCCCTCTTCGGCCATGCGTACGCGGATGCCGCCGTTGATTTCGGCGAGATCGAAGGCGTGCATCGGCTGGCCGAGTTCGAGCATCACGTAGTTGGTGATGTCGACGGCGGCGTCGATGCTGCGCACGTCGCTGCGGCGAAGGCGTTCAACCATCCACAGCGGGGTGGGTTTGCTGAGGTCGACGTTGCGGATGACGCGGCCCAGGTAGCGTGGGCACACGGCCGGGGCGCTGACTTCGACCGGGCGCACTTCGTCGTGGGCAGCCGGTACGGCCGGCACCACCGGGCGGGTGACCGGGACGTTGTACAGGGCGCTGACGTCGCGGGCCAGGCCCGCCAGCGACAGGCAGTCACCGCGGTTGGGGGTCAGGCCGATTTCGATGCTGGCGTCGTCCAGGTTCAGGTACTGGCGAATGTCTTCGCCTACCGGGGCGTCGGCAGCCAGTTCGAGCAGGCCGTCGTTTTCTTCGCTGATCTGCAGCTCTGCTGCCGAGCACAGCATGCCGAACGACTCGACGCCGCGCAGCTTGGCCTTCTTGATCTTGAAGTCGCCCGGCAGTTCGGCGCCGATCATGGCGAACGGGATTTTGATGCCCGGGCGCGCATTGGGGGCGCCGCAGACGACCTGGAAGGTTTCCTGGCCGTTGCTGACCTGGCAGACGCGCAGTTTATCGGCGTCGGGGTGTTGTTCGGTGGCGAGGATTTCGCCCACGACGATGCCGCTGAACTGGCCGGCAGCGGGGGTTACGCTGTCGACTTCAAGGCCGGCCATGGAAAGGCGGGCGACCAGTTCGTCACGGGAGACTTGCGGGTTTACCCAACCGCGCAGCCACTGTTCACTGAATTTCATGCTGTTCTCCTGAAAGTTGAGTCGATTGGGCCTAGCGGAATTGGGCTAAGAACCGCAGGTCGTTGTCGAAGAACAGACGCAAATCGTTGACGCCGTAGCGCAGCATGGCCAGGCGCTCGGCGCCCATGCCGAAGGCGAAGCCCTGGAATTCTTCAGGGTCGATGCCGGACATGCGCAGCACGTCCGGGTGCACCATGCCGCAGCCCAGCACTTCCAGCCAGCCGGTTTGCTTGCACACGCGGCAGCCTTGGCCGGAACACATCACGCACTGGATATCGACTTCGGCGGACGGCTCGGTGAAGGGGAAGAACGACGGGCGGAAGCGCACGGCCAGTTCTTTTTCGAAGAACACGCGCAGGAACTCTTCGATGGTGCCCTTGAGGTCGGCAAAGTTGATGTCGCGATCGATCAGCAGGCCTTCGACCTGGTGGAACATCGGCGAGTGGGTGATATCCGAGTCGCAGCGGTAAACGCGGCCCGGGCACACAATGCGGATTGGCGGCTGGGTGGACTCCATGGTCCGCACCTGCACCGGCGAGGTGTGGGTGCGCAGCAGCATGTTGGCATTGAAGTAGAAGGTGTCGTGCATCGCCCGGGCTGGGTGGTGGCCGGGGATGTTGAGCGCTTCGAAGTTGTGGTAGTCGTCTTCGACCTCGGGGCCTTCGGCGATGCCGTAGCCGATATGGGTGAAGAACTGCTCGATGCGTTCGAGGGTACGGGTGATCGGGTGCAGG
The DNA here is from genome assembly GCF_047456105.1 of Pseudomonas sp. BNK-15. Lineage (NCBI taxonomy): Bacteria > Pseudomonadati > Pseudomonadota > Gammaproteobacteria > Pseudomonadales > Pseudomonadaceae > Pseudomonas > Pseudomonas sp. BNK-15. The sequence goes on along the minus strand of NZ_CP179898.1, from coordinate 4,041,269 downwards.
CCACCGGTGGCCTGGCCACGGCCTGGCAGGGTCACATCAATGCATTCGGCGGCCAGGCGAGCGCTGAGTTCGGCTTCTTCAAAGGCTGCCTTGCGTGCGTTGAGCACTTCGGTGACGCGCTCTTTGGCGTCATTGATCAGCGCGCCGACTTTCGGGCGCTCTTCGGCTGGCAGGTTGCCCAGGGTCTTCATCACCTGGGTCAGTTCGCCTTTTTTGCCAAGATACTGAACCCGGATCTGTTCCAGGGCATTGATGTCTTCAGCGCGCTCCACGGCCTCAAGGGCTTGGGAGACCAGCGCGTCCAGGTTTTCCATGTACAGACTCCAGATACGAAAATAGGGGAAGAGCTTTGAAGGCTCTTCCCCTATCGATGACGTTTTACACCCGACAGCGCAGAACGCTGCCGGATGATTGTCGTGGGTACTTAAGCCAGAACGGCTTTAGCTTTCTCGACAATTGCAGCAAACGCCGCTTTTTCGTTCACTGCCAGGTCAGCCAGAACCTTACGGTCGATTTCGATCGACGCCTTTTTCAGGCCAGCAATCAGACGGCTGTAAGACAGACCGTTGGTGCGGGCACCGGCGTTGATACGAGCGATCCACAGTGCGCGGAACTGACGCTTCTTCTGGCGACGGTCGCGGTAGGCGTATTGGCCTGCCTTGATGACTGCCTGCTTGGCTACGCGGAATACGCGCGAGCGTGCACCGTAGTAACCTTTAGCCAGCTTCAGAATTTTTTTGTGACGCTTACGAGCGATAACGCCGCGCTTTACACGAGCCATGAGTAACTTCCTCTATCTTTGACCAGAATTAACGAACGCGCAGCATGCGCGCGACTTTCGCGACGTCAGACGGGTGCAGCAAGCTGCTACCACGCAGTTGACGCTTACGCTTGGTCGACATTTTGGTCAGGATGTGGCTCTTGAAAGCGTGCTTGTGCTTGAAGCCGGTAGCGGTCTTCAGGAAGCGCTTTGCAGCACCGCTCTTGGTTTTCATTTTTGGCATGTTGGAACTCCGCATTCGATAAAATTACACATAATCATCAGGCCTGCCGTGCCCGGGAGATTACTTCTTTTTCTTGGGGGCGATGACCATCATAAGCTGGCGTCCTTCCATCTTCGGATGCTGCTCAACGGTGCCGTATTCGGCGAGGTCAGCTTCAACCCGCTTCAACAGCTCCATGCCCAGCTCCTGGTGGGCCATCTCACGACCACGGAATCTCAGAGAGATCTTGGCCTTGTCCCCATCGGTAAGGAAACGTACCAGGTTGCGTAGTTTTACCTGGTAATCCCCATCCTCCGTCCCTGGACGAAACTTGATTTCTTTGATCTGGATCTGCTTCTGGTTTTTCTTGGCTTCGTTAGCCTGCTTCTTCTTTTCGAAGAGGTGCTTGCCGTAGTCCATGACCTTGCAGACAGGCGGTAACGCGTCTGCAGAGATTTCAACCAGGTCCAGCTTCGCTTCATCAGCGATACGCAGCGCTTCATCAATCGAGACGATGCCAACCTGCTCGCCGTCTGCGCCAATTAACCGAACCTCGCGGGCCGAGATATTCTCGTTGATCGGGGCCTTCGGTGCAGCACGTTTATCGTTTCTCATTTCACGCTTAATAGTCATTACTCCGATTCTTGGCGACCACGCCGGGAAACCGCATGTGTCAGAAGCTCAACGAACTGGGCGACGGGCATGGAGCCCAGGTCTGCACCTTCGCGAGTACGCACAGCGACGGTTTGCGTTTCGACTTCGCGGTCCCCTATAACCAAAAGGTACGGGACCTTGAGCAAAGTATGCTCGCGGATTTTAAAGCCGATCTTCTCATTTCTCAAGTCCGACTTGGCACGGAAACCGCTACCGTTCAGAGATTTCTCAACCTGAAGGGCGAAATCGGCCTGTTTGTCGGTGATGTTCATGATCACGGCCTGGGTCGGTGCCAGCCACGCCGGGAACACGCCGGCATAGTGCTCGATGAGCATGCCGATGAAGCGCTCGAACGAGCCGAGGATGGCGCGGTGCAGCATCACCGGGCGCTTGCGCGCGTTGTCTTCGGCGATGTAGCTGGCGTCCAGGCGCTCTGGCAGGTTCGGATCGTACTGCAGGGTACCACACTGCCAGTTACGGCCCAGGCAGTCGCGCAGGGTGAATTCGATTTTAGGGCCGTAGAAGGCACCTTCACCTGGCTGGTATTCCCATTCCAGGCCGGATTCGTTCAGGGCGTCGGCCAGTGCACCTTCGGCGCGGTCCCACAGCTCTTCGGAACCCACGCGCTTGGCGGGGCGGGTGGAGAGCTTCATGGCGACGTCGGTGAAACCGAAGTCCTTGTACACGTCCAGGGTCAGCTTGATGAAGTCGGCGGCTTCTTTCTTCACCTGGTCTTCGGTACAGAAGATGTGCGCGTCGTCCTGCACGAAGCCACGTACGCGCATGATGCCGTGCAGGGCGCCGGAAGGCTCGTTACGGTGGCAGGCACCGAATTCGGCCAGGCGCAGCGGCAGGTCGCGGTACGACTTCAGGCCCTGGTTGAACACCTGCACGTGGCACGGGCAGTTCATCGGCTTGACCGCGTAATCACGGCTTTCCGACGAGGTGGTGAACATGTTTTCGGCGTAGTTGGACCAGTGGCCGGAACGCTCCCAGAGGATGCGGTCGACGACTTGCGGGGTCTTGATTTCCGAGTAGCCGTTTTCGCGCTGGACCTGGCGCATGTACTGCTCGAGCACCTGGTAGACGGTCCAGCCGTTGGCGTGCCAGAACACCATGCCTGGCGCTTCTTCCTGCAGGTGGAACAGGTCGAGCTGCTTGCCGATCTTGCGGTGGTCGCGTTTTTCGGCTTCTTCGATGCGCTGGATGTAGGCAGCCAGCTGCTTCTTGTCAGCCCAGGCGGTACCGTACACGCGCTGCAGCTGCTCGTTCTTGGCATCGCCACGCCAGTAGGCGCCGGACAGCTTGGTCAGCTTGAATGCCTTGAGGAAACGGGTGTTCGGCACGTGCGGGCCACGGCACATGTCGACGTATTCTTCGTGGTAGTACAGGCCCATGGCCTGCTCGTCGGGCATGTCCTCGACCAGGCGCAGCTTGTAGTCTTCGCCACGGGCCTTGAACACGTCGATGACTTCGGCGCGCGGGGTCATCTTCTTGATGACGTCGTAGTCTTTTTCGATCAGCTGCTGCATGCGCTTTTCGATGGCGACCAAGTCTTCAGGGGTGAAGGGGCGCTCGTAGGCGATGTCGTAATAGAAGCCTTCGTCGATGACCGGGCCGATGACCATCTTGGCGGTCGGGTACAGCTGTTTCACTGCGTGGCCTACAAGGTGGGCGCACGAGTGACGGATGATCTCCAGTCCCTCTTCATCTTTAGGGGTGATGATCTGCAGGGTGGCGTCGTGGGTGATCAGCTCGCAGGCGTCGACCAGCTTGCCGTCGACTTTGCCGGCAACGGTGGCCTTGGCCAGGCCGGCACCGATCGAAGCGGCGACATCGGCTACGGATACCGCGTGATCGAACGCGCGTTGACTGCCATCGGGAAGAGTAATAGTGGGCATGGCGCCTCCTCTCCTAGTGGTGACCCCTACCAAAGGTCACATGGGTTGGGATGAGCCAGTACAAGATCCGACCTGCCTTCCTTGAAGGAAGCCTGCCTCACAGTGGCAGGAGCCTTTCGGCTTGCCAGGGGGACCTGAGTGACTGGAAAGTAAAAAGATAGTTGCACGCTGCACGTGTGCAGGTGCAAGCCGGGCATGCTAGCACGGGGGTTGCATGGCAGCGCAGAAATATTTGGAAATTACGCGGTAGCGGTGAACTTACACGGAAAATTTCCTATCAGACTTTGGGAAGCAACCTACTCTTGATGAGACCTTAACCCAAGGAGTGTCTGGTTATGCGAGTTCCGTCTCTTCTGGCCCTGGCGGCCGCTGGCGCCCTGCTGCTGCCCATGGCAGCCACCGCTGGCAACTTCCCTGCCGGCAAGGAGGGTGCCTACATGACGCAATGCAAACAGGTGGCGCAAGGTCAAGGTGTCGACGCTGCAACTGCAGACAAGCATTGTTCGTGCGGCGCGCAAGCCATCAAAGATAATTTCACTGATAAGGAGATCGAAGACCTGGACAGCAATGACGGCGTTGACGCCAAGCTGATGCAGAAGGCACAGACCGTCGTGCAAGCGGCCTGCAAGCCGAAATGAGCCATGCGCAGAGGGCTTTCCGGGCTTTATTTGCCCTGGATCAGCATCCTGCGAAGGTAAAAGACGCTACAGGCGCAGAATTAGACTATTATGGTGTCCGTGCTCCGTAGCCTCGGCCACATTGCACCACTGAAAATTAAATGTTCTGGAGATTCACCCATGTCCAATCGCCAACAAGGCACCGTCAAATGGTTCAATGATGAGAAAGGCTACGGCTTCATCACCCCAGCAGGCGGCGGCGACGACCTGTTCGTTCACTTCAAAGCCATCGAATCCGACGGCTTCAAGAGCCTGAAAGAAGGCCAGACTGTTTCCTTCGTTGCCGAAAAAGGCCAGAAGGGTATGCAGGCTGCGCAGGTTCGTCCGGAGTAATTCGGATAGCTGTAAAAAAACCCGCCCTTGTGGCGGGTTTTTTTATGGGCGTTTGCCAGGGCAGCATACGCCTGCCCTTCGTAGGAGCGGCCTTGTGTCGCGAAAGGGCCGCAAAGCGGCCCCGGCATTTCATGCGGCGGAGCTAGAAACCTGGGGCCGCTTCGCAGCCCTTTCGCGACACAAGGCCGCTCCTACGGGGGGGGCGTGCCGTATTTGGAGCTGCATTATCGCCGACAGATGAGAAGGCTGAGGCTTCATCAATAGATGCATGGGCATTTACCAGGGCAGCACAGGCCTGCACCTCGTAGGGGCTGCATCAACCGCAGTTGACGCGTGTCACCTTGCCCTGCTCGTCCACATTCAGGTTGAGGCGCTCGGAGCGGTACTCCAGGGTCACCATGTCATGTGGCTTGAGAATACGGGCAATCTGTGAGCCACTGGCCTTGCGCGCCTGCTCGAGCAGGTCGGCACTGCCTTGCTTGCCAATGGCGAAATCGGCACCGCTGGCCTCGCAGCGCCCGTCGTTGCCTGCAGCTGCAGCCGGGGCGCTGCCGCCGCCAGAGCTGCCACCAGTGCTGCAACCAGCCAGCACAGCAGCGACCAGCAAGGTTGCCAGGGAAGCACGGGTACGGAACATGAATCCTCCTAAATAGATCTGGGAACTGCCTGTTCCGACAGTTCCACCCAGAATTCGTTGCAAAACCGCACAAGTCTGCCCGAACTCACCGCGCATGGCGAAAGGCAATCGTGACCGGATTTTGCACCACGCAGTTGGTTTGCTTGGGCAGGCTTTTTATTCTTAAGTCGAAGAGCCATTGACGCAAAGTGATGATTTACTTTAAGAAGTGCAGGCACAGTGCCTGCTGCGAACACCAGGGTCAGGTGTTCGCCCCTCCGCCACAGGCCCAAACGAGAGCCTTTCATGAGCCACCACAGCATCGACGCCGACATCAAGGTCAAATGGGCGGAGGGCCAGAGCGCCTACAGCCCCAGCACGCCAGAAGAGCTGGTATTGATCGCCCTGGACCTGCTTGTGCGCGACCTGGGCAGCGAGGCGGCGCGCAACTTCATCGACCAGGTGTTCGAGCGCTACGCACCGCACGCCGCTATTGCAATCGAGCCAGGCGCGCGCTGAGCAGGTCGAAAAAGCCCTGGGCATCGCCCTCGCCCACCCACATCACGTTGGCCGGCTGTTTGAGCACGCCGTACCAGTCCGCGACGGTCTGGCCGAAGGTCGGGCCCTCGCGGCTGTCGACGCTCATGTGGATGCGCCGCCCGCTGAACAACTCGGGCTTGAGCAGATAAGCAATGACGCTGGCGTCATGCACCGGGCCGCCGGGCATGGCGTACAAGTCCATGTCGTGCTTGATGTACGCATTGAGGATGTCCACCACGCGCTTGCTGGCCTGGTTGTTCACGGCTGCCAGCTGCTTGAGGCGGGCGTCACTGGTGAGCAGTTTGTGGGTGACGTCCAGTGGCAGGTAGGTCAGTGGCACGCCACTGGCCAGCACCACCTCGGCAGCGTGCGGGTCGGCGTAGAGGTTGAATTCTGCCGCCGGGGTGATGTTGCCGCCGTTGAAGTGGGCGCCGCCCATCACCACCACCTCTTTGATGCCTTTGGCGATGTCCGGGCGCTGGATCAGAGCCAGGGCCAGGTTGGTCTGTGGGCCGAGCATGGCCACGGTGATGCTGCGGGGTTCGGCAGCGCCGAGCGTATCGACCAGGTACTGCACGGCATTGCCCGGGGCCAGGGGCTTTTTCGGTTCATGCACCGGGACACCGGTCAGGCCTTCTTCGCCATGCACTTCGGCAGCGTAGATGGGCGTGCGCACCAGCGGGCGCCCTGCCCCGGCGTACACCGGGATGTCTTCGCGGCCGGCCCACTCGCGGGCCAGGCGGGCGTTGCGCGAGGTTTTGTCGAGGCGCACGTTGCCGGCGACGGTGGTGATGGCGCGGATATTGAGTTCGTCCGGCGAGGCCATGGCCAGGAACAGTGCGACCACATCGTCGGCGCCGGGGTCGGTGTCGATGATCAGGTCGCGGGGTGCGGCCTGGAGCGTGGTGGTGGCGGCTGCGGCCATGAGGGCGAGTCCTTGTAGCAGAGGTTTGAGCATGGGGCACTCCTGTTGCCTTGGTGGTGAAGCGGTCGGGGCCGCTTGGCGGCCCATCGCCGGCAAGCCGCCCCCCACAGACTGGACTGGGAACTAGAAGGTTACGCCAGCTATGAGGGCGATGTTGCTGTAGGGCTGGCACTCGCCGGTACGCACCACGGCGCGCGCACTGCGCGACAACACCTTGAATTGCTCATGGCTCAGCCATTCACGCTTGCCGAGCTTGCCGCGCAGACGCTCGATCTCGACCAGGCCGGGCGGCACGACCTTCTGCATCTCTTCGGCCAGCACATGGCGCTCCACCTGCATCTCGCTGAGCACAGCGCGCAGCACGCTGGCGAAGTCGGGAATGCCCGGCGTCAAGGCCAGGTCGATCAGTTCGACCCCTGGCGGCACGGGCAAACCGGCATCGCCGATCACTAGGATATCGCCATGGCCCAGCCCGGCAATGGTGCGCGACAGGGCAATATTGAGCAGCGCGGTCTTTTTCATGGGGCTAGCTCCGCCAAGGTCGGGATCGAAGGCTGTGCACCGGCGCGAGTGACGGACAGCGCCGCAGCGCGCTGGCCGAAGGTGATCGCTTCGCCCTCCTCCAGGCCGCGCACCAGCGCGGCTGCAAAACCGCCGACAAAGGTGTCGCCCGCTGCCGTGGTGTCCAGCGCTTTGACCTGCGGCGCCGGGAAGTGCCGGCTGCCATCACGGCTGACGAACAGCGCGCCCTGCGCACCAAGGGTGACGATGACCTTGCCGGCGCCCAGTTGCAGCAGGCGCTCGCCGGCACGGCGGGCGCTGGCCAGGTCGTTGACCGGCTCACCGGCCAGCGCCTCGGCCTCGCTTTCATTGGGGATGAGGTAATCGATATGGGCGAACCACTGCGCGGGCAACGGGCCGGTGGCCGGGGCCGGGTTGAGGATCACCGTCTTGCCCAGCTCACGCCCCCTCGCCAAGGCCCAGGCCACGGTGTCGGCAGGCACTTCGAGCTGGCAGATGATCACCTCGGCAGCCTGCAGCAGCGCGTCGAAACGCTGCACGCTTGCCGGGGTAAGCTGGCCGTTGCCGCCGGGGATGATGACGATGCAGTTCTGGCTGGCGGCATCCACGGTAATCAGCGCCACGCCACTGGAGACGCCCGGGCACTCGCTTACCGCCTGGCAATCGATACCCTCCACTTCCAGGGCCTGGCGCAACTGCTGGCCGTAGGCGTCAGCGCCGACGTTGCCGATCATGGCCACGCTCGCGCCCAGGCGCGCCGCAGCCACCGCCTGGTTGGCGCCCTTACCCCCCGGCACGGTGAAAAAGCTTTCGCCGGCCAATGTTTCGCCAGCACGTGGCAGCCGCTCGGCGCGGGCCACCAGGTCCATGTTGAGGCTACCGACCACCACTACCTTGGCACTCATGGGCATTCCTTAGCGGTAATCATTGAACAGGTCCGGGCGCGGCCCGGTGGACTCGCGCAGCACGATGCGCGGGGCGACGATGCGTTGCTCTGCGCCATCGCGGCGGGGCGTAGCGATACGTGACAGCAACAGCGCCGCTGCACTTTCGCCGAGCTCGCGGATCGACTGGCCGACGGTGGTCAGCGGTGGGTACACGTAGCGGCTCAGCTCGATGTCGTCGAAGCCGATCACCGACAGCTCGCCCGGCACGTTGATGTTGCGCTCGGCAGCCGCACGCAGCACGCCGAAGCCGATCATGTCGTTGCCGGCGAAAATCGCCGTGGGCCGCTGGCCGTCGAGCAGCTGCGCGGCCGCCGCATGGCCGCCTGGGCTGGTGAAGTCGCATTGCAGGATGTGCGCCCCCTGCACGGCTACCTGCGCCTCGGCCATGGCGCGGTGGAAGCCGGCCAGGCGCAGCTGGCTGACCCCGGTCGCAGCCGGGCCGCCGATATAGGCGATGTCGCGATGGCCAAGCTCCAGCAGGTGCTGGGTGGCCAGGTACGCGCCCTGCTCGTGGTCGATGCGCACCAGGTCGGCGTCCACGCCTTCCAGCGCGCGGTCGACGATGACCATCGGCGTGCGCACGCAGGCCAGGCTCTGCAGCAGGTCGCTGTCCTCGCCCACCGACGCCACCACCAGGCCGTCGATGCGTTTTTCCAGCAGCACGCGCAGGTAGCTGCGTTGCTTCTGCGGGTTGTCATCGGAGTTGCACAGGATCACGCAATAGCCGTTGCGCTCGCAGGCATCTTCAATGCCGCGCGCCAGCTCGGCAAAGTAGGGGTTGACGCTGTTGGGCACCAGCAGCCCGATGGTGGCCGTCGTGCGTGCCTTGAGCGAACGCGCCACGGCGCTGGGCACGTAGTCGAGCTCGACGATGGCCGCTTCGACCTTCAGCCGCACCTGTTCGCTGACCGGGCGGGTCTTGTTCAGTACATGGGACACTGTGGTGTAGGAAATGCCCGCGAGTGCCGCGACGTCTTTGATGGTTGCCATGTTTTCAGTTCCGCCGGCCTGCTCGCCGGCTACGGTAGGTGTCGAGCACCACGGCGATGACGATGACCGCCCCGGTGATGATGCGTTTGGTGGGTTCTGAGGCGCCGATCTGTGCAAGGCCTGCGGCCAGCACCGAGATGATCAACACACCGAAGAAAGTACTGATGACCGAGCCGCGCCCACCCATCAGGCTGGTGCCGCCGATCACCACGGCGGCGATCACCTGCAGTTCCAAGCCGGCGCCGGCATTGGGGTCGGCGGCTTCCAGGCGGGAAATCTGGAACAGCGCGGCCAAGCCTGCCAGCAGGCCCATCAGGGCAAACACCAGCACCTTGTAGGGGCGCGGATCGATGCCGGCCAGGCGCACGGCCTCTTCGTTGGTGCCGATGCCGATCAGGTGGCGGCCGAACACGGTGCGGGTCAGCACCAGCTGGGCGAGGATGATCACCAGCAAGGCAATGATGAAGGCCGGCGAGATACCGTAGGCGATCGGGTTGGAGAACCAGGCGTAGGCATCGCCGATGTAGGCGGTGCGCGAGTCGGTGAACTGGTAGGCCAAGCCGCGGGCCATTTCCAGCACGCCCAGCGAGACGATGAACGACGGGATGCGCCAGGCCACCGTGACTGCACCGGTGATGCTGCCGGCAAGTGCGGCGACAGCCATGCCGAGCAAGGCGGCCGGCAGCACGCTCCAACCCCAGCCGAGGATGGCCACGCTGACTGCCGATGCCGCCAGCGCCAGCACCGACCCCACAGACAGGTCGATGCCGCCGATGATCAGCACGAAGGTCATGCCCACGGCCAGCACCATCAGGTCGGGGATCTGGTTGGCGAGGGTGCTGAAGGTGGCGTACGACCAGAAGTGGCTGCTGAGCAACGAGAACAGCACGATCATGGCCAGCAAGGCGCCCGCCAGGCCCAGGTAGGTGCCGAGGCCGAAGTAGGTGCCGCTGCGGCGCGCGGGGGCGCCGGCCTGTGTGTCGAGAGGTGTGGTTTTCATGCATCCATCCTGGGCGCTGCGTCGTGCAGCAGGGCGTCACGTTTCTGGTAGCCGGCGAAAGCGGCGGCAAGGAGCTGGTCCTGGCTCCAGTGGTCGCGCTCGAAGGTGTCGATCAGGCGGCCGGCCGACAGCACGGCAATACGGTCGCAGATCAGCATCAGCTCGCGCAGGTCGCTGGACACCACCACCAGGGCCTTGCCCTGGCGTGCCAGCTCGGCCAGCAAGCCATAGATGTCGAACTTGGCGCCCACGTCGATGCCGCGGGTGGGTTCGTCGAACAGCAACACTTGGCAGTCACGCTCCAGCCAGCGGCCGATCACCACCTTTTGCTGGTTGCCACCGGACAGTTCGCCGACCGCCTGGGCGGCATTGGCGCTGCGAATGCGCATGGCATTGATCTGGCGCTCGGCCAGGGCCTTTTCGGCGTCGCCGTCGACCACCCCGGCGCGGGACAGCGCGGCGAGGTTGCCCAAGGCGATGTTGGCGCTGATCGATTGCGTCAGCAGCAGGCCTTCGCCCTTGCGGTCTTCGGTGATCAGGGCGATACCGGCCTTGACCGCCGCCTTGGGCGAGTCGATGTTCACCGCCGTGAGTGGCTGGCCGATTTCGATGCTGCCGCTGTCGGCGCGGTCGGCGCCGAAGATCAGGCGCAGCAGCTCGGTGCGCCCGGCACCAATCAGCCCGGAGATACCGAAGATCTCCCCTGCCCTGACCTGCAGCGACACGTCACGCACCTTGTCGCCGCGGCACAGCCGGTCGACCTTGAGCAACGGCGCGCCGATCTGCCGGCGGCCCAGGTCGATGTGTTCGCCCAGCTCGCGGCCGACCATCAGGTTGACCAGCTCGGCGCTGCTGTAGCGCTGGATCGGCTCGTCGCACACCAGCTTGCCGTCGCGCAGCACCGCAATGCGCTGCGCCACACGCTGGAGTTCTTCAAGGCGGTGGGAGATGTAGACGATGGCCACGCCGCGCTGGCGCAGGCGCTCGATCTGGGTGAACAGCAGCTCCACCTCGCGGGCGGTGAGCATGGCGGTGGGTTCGTCGAAGATCAGCACATGGCAGTCACCGATCAGGTTGCGGGCGATCTCCACCATCTGCTGGTGGCCGATGCCCAGTTCGCCCACCGGGGTGTCCGGGTCGATGGCGTCCAGGCCAACCTGTGCCATGGCGGCCGTGGCCAGTTGGCGCAGGCGCTTCTGGCTGATCCAGCCGAAGCGGCTGGGCAGGTTGTCGAGGAACAGGTTTTCGGCCACGGTCAGGGTCGGCAGCAGGTTGAGCTCCTGCATGACCATACGCACGCCAAGGCGCTCGGCGGCGCTGCGGCTGCCAGGCGCATAGGCCTGGCCGCGGAAAGTCATGTGCCCGGTGGTGGGCGTTTCCAGGCCGCTGATGAGCTTGGACAGGGTGCTCTTGCCAGCGCCGTTCTCGCCGGTCAGGGCCAGCACTTCGCCGGCGCGCAGGGCCAGGCTGACGTCGCCCAGCACCGGTTGCGCGTAGCTCTTGCCCAAGCCGCTGGCAGCGAGCAGCACTTCATTGGCCGTTACAGGCATGGCCATGTCTCCTGGCCGTCAAGGCTTGGTGATGAGTTCGACCGGGGTCTGGATGACGTTGTCGGCGTCCACGTTCGGCTTCTGGCCCTGGAGCATCTGCAATGCCGCCTGAATGCCGTACACCGCCTGCTGGCTGGCCGCCTGGTCGAGGGTGGCAAGCACGCGGCCATCCTTGAGCATGGGCTTGATGGCGTTGATGTTGTCGTAGCCCACCACTTGCACCTGGCCGGTCTTGCCGGCGGCGCGCACGGCCGAGACAGCGCCCAGGGCCATGCTGTCGTTACCGGCCAGCAGCGCCTTGAGGTCGGGGTATTCGTTGAGCATCGCGGCGGCGACAGCGTTGCCTTTGTCGATTTCCCAGTTGCCCGATTGCACCGAGACGATCTTCATCTGCGCCGCCTCCATGGCGTCCTTGAAGCCGGCGGTGCGCTGCTGGGCATTGGTGGTGGTCGGCACGCCTTCGATGATGCCGACCTGGTCACCGGCCTTGAGCTTTTCCTTGGCCAGGTAGTCACCCACCAGACGGGCGCCCTTGCGGTTGTCGGGGCCGACAAAGGGGACGCTGAGGTTCTTGCTCTTGAGTACGTCGGGGTCCAGACGGTTGTCGATGTTGACCACCGTGATGCCGGCGTCCATGGCCTTCTTGATCACTGGCACCAGGGCTTTGGAGTCGGCCGGTGCGATGACCAGCGCCTTGGCACCGGTGGCGATCATCTGCTCGACGATGCGGATCTGGTTGCCGGTGTCGGTCTCGTCCTTGATGCCATTGGCCACCAGGTCGAATTCGTTGGCGTGGTCTTTCTGGTAGGCCTTGGCGCCGTCCTCCATGGTGCGGAAGAATTCGTTGGCCAGCGACTTCATCACCAGGGCGACCTTGGGTTTGTCTTCGGCATGGGCGGCGGACAGAGGCAGGGCAAGCGACAGCGAGGAAATGACGGCGAGCGCCAGCAGACGACCGGGGAACGGCAGTTTCATGGGAGATGACTCCGAATCTTGTGGTTTTTATCGGATCGCAAACGTTTGCGTTGGCTAACTATGGAAACAGGATGAGGTTTTGTCAAATCCGTTTCGCTGCCGGGGGCTGCGTTGCTTCTGGCGCAGATTATCTTGGATTCTTCCGAAAAACCGAACAGGTTTTCCTATGTTTGTTCGGATTGCCGAATTCGAGGGGCCGCCTGCGCGCTCTTCATGTCAAGCCCGGCCCACAGCCACAGCGGCATACAGGAAATTACAGCGCCCTACCAAGGATGGTACGAAAACTGCCTTGCCCCCTGTGCGACACAGCAAAATCTCCTTTAGGAAGAGAGAACAATAATATGAATGCTGCACTGAAGACCTTCGCACCCAGCGCCCTGGCGTTGCTGCTTATCCTGCCAACCGCTGCTTCGGCGAAAGAAGCCCAAACCCAACAGAAGCTGGCCAACGTGGTCATCCTCGCAACCGGCGGCACCATTGCCGGCGCCGGTGCAAGTGCTGCCAACAGTGCCACGTACCAAGCGGCCAAGCTGGGCATCGACAAGTTGATCGCCGGCGTGCCGGAGCTTGCCGGCATTGCCAACGTGCGCGGCGAGCAAGTGATGCAGATCGCCTCCGAAAGCATCAGCAATGACGACCTGCTCAAGCTGGGCAAGCGCGTCGCCGAACTTGCCGAAAGCAAGGACGTCGACGGCATCGTCATCACCCACGGCACCGACACCCTGGAAGAAACCGCCTACTTCCTCAACCTGGTAGAGAAGACCGACAAGCCGATCGTGGTGGTGGGCTCCATGCGCCCGGGCACCGCCATGTCGGCCGATGGCATGCTCAACCTGTACAACGCCGTGGCCGTGGCCAGCGACAAGCAGTCCCGCGGCAAGGGCGTACTGGTGACCATGAACGACGAGATCCAGTCAGGCCGCGACGTGAGCAAGGCGGTCAACATCAAGACCGAAGCGTTCAAGAGCGCCTGGGGCCCGATGGGCATGGTGGTGGAAGGCAAATCGTACTGGTTCCGCCTGCCGGCCAAGCGTCACACCGTCAACTCGGAATTCGACATCAAGCAGATCAGCAGCCTGCCGCAGGTCGACATCGCCTACGGCTATGGCAACGTGACCGACACGGCCTACAAGGCACTGGCACAGAACGGCGCGAAAGCGCTGATTCATGCCGGTACCGGCAACGGTTCGGTGTCGTCGCGCGTGGTGCCGGCACTGCAGGAGCTGCGCAAGGATGGCGTGCAGATCATCCGCTCGTCGCACGTCAACCAGGGCGGTTTCGTGCTGCGCAACGCCGAGCAGCCGGATGACAAGAACGATTGGGTTGTGGCGCACGACCTGAACCCACAGAAGGCGCGGATCCTGGCCATGGTGGCAATGACCAAGACCCAGGACAGCAAAGAGCTGCAGCGGATTTTCTGGGAATACTGATTGCTGCATGACAAGGGGCTGGTGTGCTGGCTACACCGGCCCTTTTTCGCGGTTTCACTCACCACGGATCGGCCACCCACAGCCCTCCGCTTTTTTACCTTACACGCAGTTGCGAAATACCTTACAGTGAAATACTGTACGCGCATACAGCAAAACAAGGAAAAGCCCCGTGGCCAGTACCGCCCCTGCAACGCCGAGCAGTTATGAACAACTGGGTACGCGTATCCAGAAAATCATCAACAGCCCCATCGCTCAACGTAGCCGCGCCGCCCTGATCTTCCGCCTGGAACAGGAGTCGCCCGACGACTGGGAAACCCTGCTCGAGGAGATCGCCGAGAACGACAACGTCACCCTCGCCCACCGCGACGATGGCGGCGTGCAGATTTTCTGGACGGTGCCGAAGGACGATTGACCGCGCAAGGGGCCTAGGCCAGTGCCTGCAGGTAGGCGCTGGCCTGCCGATAACGGGCCAGCCGTGCCAGGTCGGCCGGGCCTGGGCAGGCGATGCGTGAAAGGTCGCTATTGTCGGCCAGGTCGGCCATTTTGACGGTACGCGCCAGCGGGTCGCAGCCAAGGCGCACGACGAAATCCTCGTAGCTTTCGCCATCACGCCGGCTCAAGGCCAGCAAGGCGGCCAGGATCTTTAGCGTGAAGCCCTCGCGGGCAAGATCGGAAAGTGTCAGCGGCGTGTCTTCGATCACGTCGTGAAGCACGGCGACGATGCGCTGTTCGGGCGTGGACACCTGCATCATCACCCGCAGGGGGTGCAGGATATACGCCGCACCGCCTTTGTCGTATTGCCCTTCATGCGCTCTGGTGGCTACCACGATGGCCCGCTCCAGTGTAGACATGAGGCCCTCCCCGTTTCAGCCGTCTCACAGAGCAAGCATAGACGGGTCGGGTTACAGATGACAGGCGTCTGTTCCGGCGCTTTCACAGCCAGCGGGAAAAGGCGGCTCGCCTCTATGCAGGCACCTCAGTGCATGGCATCGGCTGCGCCGGTGATCGCCGGCAAGCCGACTCCCACACTAGAGGCCATGCTACAAAGTCAGCGCTGCGCACCGTGCTGAATGACAACCGAATCCGTGCCCAGCTTGGCCATGACCTCTGCCTTGCGTGCCTCGGCCTCCTCCTTGGTAGGGAACGGCCCCAGCAGCACCACCGGCTTGCCATTGCGATATTCGACCGAGGACGGGATGCCCTTCTCGATCAGGCGGGCGGTCATGTCGCTCAATGCACCCATGTTGGCGCCCTGGATCACCTCGACATCCCAGCCTTGGGGGGCAGGCTGATCGGCCAAGGCCTCGGCGCGGCGCTGTAACTCGGCGCCGCCGCAGATTTCGCGGATGCGCAGGTTGTTGCCATTGTCGTCGACAATAATGTCGTACTGGCCACCCTCACCCTTGACGGCGACGTAGCTGCGGTAGGCTTCGTACTGCCCGGCATCGTCCTTGCCACGCACCTGACCGCAAATGGTGCCTTTGGTGTCGATCCGCACGTTGCCGAACTTGGCGGTCTTGGGGTTGTGCAGGTGCTCAGCCACCTGCTTGTGCACACCTTCGACCTCGTTCTCACAGCCCACCAGGGCCAGCACTGCCATTACCACTGCCAGTTTGCGCACGCGTGTACCTCCCGTTTCGAAGCGGCGGATTCTAGCATGGCGGCCCATGGCACAGACCGCGACCATACGTTACACCTTGCTACATACCGGCCACCCACCGGACGCGCACAATGCAAAAAGGGCGACCCTTTCGGATCGCCCTCTCTGATGTTTGGTAGGCACAATTGGACTCGAACCAACGACCCCCACCATGTCAAGGTGGTGCTCTAACCAACTGAGCTATGTGCCTGTCGTGTGGTGCGCATATTAGTCACCGCATGCGTACCTGTAAAGCGTTTTTTTCAAAAAAATCAAAAACTTTCAGAAGCCTGCCCCACCTGTGGCGCGCGGCCTTCTTTAGAAGCCACAAACAAAAAAGGCGACCCTTTCGGATCGCCCTTTCTGAGATTTGGTAGGCACAATTGGACTCGAACCAACGACCCCCACCATGTCAAGGTGGTGCTCTAACCAACTGAGCTATGTGCCTGTCGTGTGGTGCGCATTCTACGCAATCCAAAACCGCTGTCAACCCTTTTTTTCGAGCTAACCTACTGAATCTTAACCTCTTTATAGAGAAGCGCCGGCCAAGGAGCAGTAAAGGATTTTCAACGGACGACTAGCGGGTGTTTATTATTATTGATAGCATCGGTACATTCGTTAAAAATATAAAACACGAGGTTTCTCGAGCATGGCCAATACCCCCTACCCCCAGTCCTACTACGCCGCCTCGGCCAACCCGGTGCCGCCACGTCCGGCGCTGCAGGGTGAGGTGGAAACCGATGTGTGCATCATCGGTGCAGGCTACACCGGCCTGTCCAGCGCCCTGTTCCTGCTGGAAAACGGCTTCAAGGTGAGCATCGTCGAAGCGGCCAAGGTCGGCTTCGGCGCATCGGGCCGTAACGGCGGCCAGATCGTCAACAGCTACAGCCGTGACATCGACGTCATCGAGCGCACCGTTGGCCCCAAGCAGGCGCAGCTGCTGGGCCACATGGCCTTCGAAGGCGGCCGCATCATCCGTGAGCGCGTAGCCAAGTACAACATCCAGTGCGACCTGAAGGACGGCGGCGTATTCGCTGCGCTGACCTCCAAGCAGATGGGCCACCTGGAATCGCAAAAGCGCCTGTGGGAACGTTTCGGCCACAATCAGCTGGAGCTGATGGACCAGAAGCGCATCCGTGAAGTAGTCGCCTGCGACAGCTATATCGGCGGCATGCTGGACATGAGCGGCGGCCACATCCACCCGCTGAACCTGGCCCTGGGCGAAGCTGCCGCGGTCGAGTCGCTGGGCGGCATCATTTATGAGCAGACCCCGGCCATCCGCATCGAGCGCGGCGCCAACCCGGTTGTGCACACCCCGCAGGGCAAGGTGCGCGCCAAGTTCATCATCGTCGCCGGCAACGCCTACCTGGGCAACCTGGTGCCGGAACTGGCGGCCAAATCGATGCCATGCGGGACTCAAGTGATCACCACCGAGCCATTGGGCGAGGAACTGGCCCGCACCCTGCTGCCGCAAGACTACTGCGTCGAGGACTGCAACTACCTGCTCGACTACTACCGCCTGACCAGCGACAAGCGCCTGATCTTCGGCGGTGGTGTGGTTTACGGTGCACGCGACCCGGCCAACATCGAAGCGATCATCCGTCCGAAGATGCTCAAGGCCTTCCCGCAGCTCAAGAACGTCAAGATCGACTACGCCTGGACCGGCAACTTCCTGCTGACCCTGTCGCGTCTGCCACAGGTTGGCCGTATCGGCGACAACATCTATTACTCGCAGGGTTGCTCGGGCCACGGCGTCACCTACACCCACCTGGCGGGCAAGGTGCTGGCCGAGGCATTGCGCGGCCAGGCCGAGCGCTTCGACGCGTTCGCCGGCCTGCCGCACTACCCGTTCCCGGGTGGCCAGATGCTGCGCGTACCGTTCAGCGCCCTGGGTGCGTGGTACTACAGCTTGCGCGACCGTCTGGGCTTCTGATGATGTTGCCAGCACTGGCCTGATCGCCTGCTTGCCGCGGATCAGGCCAGTACGGGTGGCTTACCTTTCCAGGCTGTCCACGGCCTGCTTAGCCGCCAATTCCTGGCCCGCACGGGCCAACTCGTCGGCAGCCTGCAGCCAGCGCTGCCGGTCCACCTGGGCCGGCAGTTGCCGTGGCGGCTGTACCAGTATCGCCCAGCTCCCCTCTTGCGCCCACGCCGAGGTGAAATCATCGAAGGGCATCATCTGCCGCCGGTGCATCCCTGAACGCAGCAGCACCCGCTGCTTGTAACGGTCAAAACCGATCAGCACCGCATAGCGCGGCTCGCTCCACCACGCCGAACCTTCCTGAAAACGCACCAGCACCGGGTTGCCTGCAGCGACTTGGGTCAACAGGGCGTCCAGCTGTTTGTCCAGCGGGTATACGACCCTGCCGTAATCGCGCGCCACGCGCGGGATGCCGGTGCCCAGCGACTCGGCGCCCTGCGGCAGGTTCAGTGGCTTGTCCAGCAGCCCTGGGGTGATCGGCGCGCCCTGCTGCGAGAGCAACGCCGCCAGCGCCATGGCCCCACTGTGGTTGGCGTTGCCTCGGTAGAACGGCACGCTGCTGATCTCGACCCGCTGCGCAACGCCCTTGACGGCGGCCGGTGGCGCGCTGGCACAGCCTGAGAGGCTCGCGGCCAGCAGGCAGGCCACCATCAGGCGGCGTGGCTCGAAAACCCGGGACTTGAAGGAAATTTGCACCATGGACACTCGCTTGTTCTGGCGCCAGGCTGGCAACGCCCGGCCTTGACCCACGATCATAGGGCGCCAGGCGACGTGGGTATAGCCCGGTGCGGGCTTGGAACCAAACGAACCAAGCAATAGACCTGCGATAGATGGAACGTCACGCGGGGGGAGCTAGACTAAGCAATATCTGGAGGGTGAGCCGAAAGCTGGCCCAAGAGAAGGAGGTAGACATGAGCCTGACCATGGCAATCCTCATGCTGGTAGGTATGTGGCTTAGCGTCGCTGCCGCCATGCTCTGGGGTGTACTACGCATCGTGCGGCGTCATGCACAGCACCATCACCACCTGCCACCGCAGGTTCCGGCCAAGCAGCAGCCGGTCAATCGGGTGCGCCGTCACGCGCAGGCGCATTGATCTTCGCAATTTCCGAGGCCCAATCGCCGGCTTGCCGGCGATTGGGCTGCATAGCAGCCCTGCTAACGCTAACTGACCGGTATTAACCTGCAGGCCTCTTTTTTGATCGCAAGCGCTCTAAATGCACTGCCCCTAAACCACATCCTCGAACGGCAACCCCACATAGTTCTCGGCAATGTTCACCAGCCCCGCAGGTGAGGACAGGAAATACTCACGGTCCGCCTCCTGCATCTTCTGCTCCCAGGCATCCTTGTGCTCACCAAAGTCATGGAGCAACTGGGTCATGAACCAGCTGAAGCGCTCGCCTTTCCACACGCGGCGCAGCGCCAAGGGCGAGTACTGCTGCAGCAGGTCGGTGCGCCCTTCGCGGTAGACCTTGACCAGGATGCGGTACAGATAATTCACGTCCGAAGCCGCTAGGTTGAGGCCTTTGGCCCCGGTGGGCGGGACGATGTGTGCGGCGTCACCGACCAGGAACAGGTGCCCATATTGCATGGGTTCGACCACCAGGCTGCGCAAGGGAGCAATGCTCTTTTCCAGCGCCGGGCCGGTGACCAGGCGCGCTGCCACGTCTTCTGGCAAGCGGGCCTTGAGTTCGGTCCAGAAACGCTCGTCGGACCAGTCCTCCACGCGTTCATCCAGCGGTACTTGCAGGTAGTAGCGGCTGCGTGTCTGCGAACGCTGACTGCACAGCGAAAAGCCACGCTCGTGATGGGCGTAGATCAGTTCGTGGTTCACTGGCGGCGTATCGGACAGCATTCCTAGCCAGCCGAACGGGTAAACACATTCGTAGTGCTTGAGTACACCTTCGGGGATGCTCTGGCGGGAAACACCATGGAAGCCGTCGCAGCCGGCGATGTAGTCGCAGTCCAGGCGATGGGTCTGGCCGTCCTTCTCGTAGGTTACGTACGGCCGTTCGCCCTTGAGCTCGTGGGGCCGGACATTGCTGGCCGAATAGATGATCGGCGCACCGCTGGCTTCGCGCGCCTGCATCAGGTCTCGAGTCACTTCGGTCTGGCCATAGACCATGACCGTCTTGCCTCCGGTCAGGCCCTTGAGGTCCAGGCGTTGGCGGCGGCCACTTACAAGCAGCTCGACACCTTCGTGCACCAACCCTTCGCGGTCCATGCGCTCGGCAACACCTGCCTCACGCAGCAGGTCGACGGTACCCTGTTCGAGCACACCGGCACGGATGCGGCCAAGTACATAGTCAGGCGTCTGACGTTCAAGAATGACCGTGTCGATCCCGGCCTTGTACAACAGTTGACCAAGCAGAAGCCCAGACGGACCTGCACCGATGATTGCAACCTGAGTTTTCATTGTTGTTCTCTCGTGTTATTAGATTTCTAGCTGCATTTTTACGGGCAGCACAGGCCAAATAGCTGTGCTATCCGATGCAAAACCTGCACTTTTATAAAAAGCGTTCGATTAACGGACAGGCCAGCCGCTCATGAAATCGTCACTCCCCGGCGTCCCGCTGTTTCAGCTGTATGGCGAAAACCAGGCATGGCCCGGTACGGACCTGCTGCATTGCGAGTCGATCCCGGCCCGCAGCCGCCTGCACCACTGGGAAATCAAACCGCACCAGCACGCCGAACTGTTTCAGTTGCTGTATGTGCAACGTGGCCAGGCTCAGGTAGAGATCGAGGGCGTGCGCAGTGCCATTGGCGAAGCGGCAATCCAGGTGGTGCCACCGCTGACCGTGCACGGTTTTCGCTTCAGTGCCGATATCCAGGGGCATGTGCTGACCTTCGGCACCGCGCTGGTAGCCAACCTCGAGCAACGCCTGGGTGCACCGCTGGGGGTGCTGGCCAAGCCTGCCTGTTACCCGTTGGGCAAGGACCGTGTGCATCTGCGCAGCCTGATCGACACGCTGCAGCAGGAGTACCAGGGCCATGCTCCGGCACGCGCGCCCCTGCTCGAAGCCCTGGTGACCGCACTGATGGTGTGGATCAGCCGTCGCCAGCAACTGGGCCAGGCGCCGCGCAACCGCGACGAACGTGACCGTCAGTTGCTGGGGCAATACCTGCGCCTGGTCGAAGCGCACTACCGTGAGCACCTGTCGGTGGAGGACTTTGCCGCGCGGCTGAAGATCCCGAGCCTGCAGCTCAACCAGCTGTGCCGGGCATTGAGCGGGCAGAGCGCACTGCAACTGGTGCACCAGCGGCTGCTGCTGGAGGCACAGCGAAACCTGATCTACACACGCATGAGCATCGGGCAGTTGTCGGACAGCCTGGGGTTCAGTGATCCGACCTACTTTGCACGGTTCTTCAAGCGCTTGAGTGGGCGGACACCCAATGGTTATCGTCGCTCGGTGCAGCCTGATTGATTGGCAATGCCTGTACGGACGGCAAAGAGCGACACACCCGCAACACCCTGCTTGACGTATACGTCAACCTGCATTCAGGATACCGCCATACTCCACGCCGAGCCCACGCATGAGCAGCCAGACCTACAGCATTTCCGACCTGTCCCGCGAGCTGGACATCACCACCCGCGCCATACGTTTCTATGAGGAACAGGGCCTGCTCAGCCCCGAGCGCCGTGGCCTGGAACGCATCTATTCGGCACGCGACAAGGTCAGCCTGAAGCTGATACTGCGTGGCAAGCGCATCGGTTTCTCGCTGGCCGAATGCCGTGAACTGATCGAGCTCTACGACCCCAGCAGCGGTAACCTCAAGCAACTCAACAGCATGCTGGCAAAGATCGCCGAGCGCCGCGCCCAGCTTGAGCAACAGATGCTCGATATTCACCAGATGCAACTGGAGCTGGATACCGCCCAGGAACGTTGCGAACAGGCCCTGGCCGCAACATTGAACAATAACGACAACCGCTGACCCGCCACAGGAACCCCACCATGCCTTTGCCCGAAAAAGTCCGCCTGGTCGAAGTCGGCCCTCGCGACGGCCTGCAGAACGAAGCCCAGCCCATCAGTGTCGCGGACAAGGTGCGCCTGGTCGACGACCTTACCGACGCCGGGCTGGCCTACATTGAAGTCGGCAGTTTCGTTTCGCCCAAATGGGTGCCGCAGATGGCCGGCTCTGCCGACGTGTTTGCCGCTATCGAGCAACGCGCGGGTGTTACCTATGCGGCCCTGGCGCCCAACCTGCGAGGGTTCGAAGACGCCCTGGCGGCCGGAGTGAAGGAAGTGGCAGTGTTCGCCGCCGCCTCCGAAGCGTTCTCCCAGCGCAACATCAATTGTTCGATCAGTGAGAGCCTCCAGCGTTTCGAGCCGATCATGCAGGCGGCGCGCAGCCACGGTGTGCGGGTGCGCGGTTACGTTTCCTGCGTGCTCGGCTGCCCGTATGAAGGCAGGGTCAGTGCCGAACAGGTCGCCCCTGTGGCCAAGGCCCTGCATGACATGGGCTGCTACGAAGTCTCTCTGGGCGACACCATCGGTACTGGCACCGCAGGCGATACACGCAGGCTGTTCGAGGTAGTTTCGGCGCACGTGCCGCGCGAGCAACTGGCCGGCCACTTCCACGATACCTACGGCCAGGCGCTGGCCAACGTGTATGCCAGCCTGCTCGAAGGCATCAGCGTGTTCGACAGCTCGGTGGCCGGCCTTGGGGGTTGCCCCTATGCCAAGGGCGCAACGGGCAATATCGCCAGCGAGGATGTGGTGTACCTGCTGCAAGGGCTTGGGATTGAAACCGGCATCGACCTGGACCGCTTGATCGCCGCCGGGCAGCGGATCAGCAAGGTGCTGGGCCGGGCCAACGGCTCTCGTGTGGCGCGGGCACGCAGCGCACAGTGATTCACACGGTTGTCACGTATGTGTGGGTGAGTGTTACCGCCCCCACAGCCGTCAGCAAAAAATCGGGTAACAGGGAAACAATTCGACAGAATTTCACGGCACCCAAATCATGCGAATCAGGCCAAACCATTGATTTTCAAGGGTTTTAAAAAGTTGGCACGGCACCTGCTATATCTTTGGTACAACAACAACAAAAAATGCGATACCCAATAAAAACAACATGTAACGGCTCTGACATAACAAGAACAACACGGCAGAGGCGCAGCAAGCAGATTTTTTTGGAGTAGACACGCTTTTCAGGGGTTCGCCCCGCGGTCTGGCACAGAACAATAAAACTACCTCAAGGTAGCGGCAGTCAGCATCGGATCCCCAGGATGAAAGCAGGTCAGCGCTCAAAAAAATACGTTTGCTCTTGACCCCGGTTGGGGGTCACCCGCAACACCAAGGCAGGCCTACAAAAACAACAAAAGGCCGGCCTCAATAATAAGAAAAGAGCAGGCAACAACGCTTTGAGGGGAGCTTCGGCTCCCCTCAGTGCTTCCTGCCCTCCTCCTGCTGTTTCTCCTCGTCCTGCCCCTCGACCTTCTCCACCACTATCGGCATCGTGGCCAGCACCAGCAGCGCAAGCACTGTGCTGATCAGCGCCGTCGCCTCACGCCCCATGCCTGCAGCGGTACCGATTGCCGCCGTCATCCACAGGCCGGCTGCCGTGGTCAGGCCTTTGACGTGGCTGGTATCGCGGCCATTACCTTTGAGGATGGTGCCGGCACCGAGGAAACCGATACCGGCGACGATACCCTGGATCACCCGGCTCAAGGCCTGCTCGTCGGCACCGGCCATGCTTGGCGCCAGCACGAATAATGCAGCGCCCATCGACACCAGCATATGTGTACGCACACCAGCGGACTTGCCTTTGTGCTCACGCTCGAAGCCCAGAATGGCACCCAGAATGGCTGCCATCAGCAGGCGCAGGATGATCCGGGTGACTTCGCGCACTTCGGTGATGTCGGCGAATTCTGCTTGAATGGTTTGCCAGATGAGGTCCATGGGTCGTTACTCAGACGCAAGCTGTGTGCTGCCCCTACCTTCCATTCACGAGCAATGCAGGCGAAAAGGCCGGCAGGGGCGCCTTTGTGGGTTGACCCGTGTACACCCGATAAAGTGCCGTGCAGCAGCTTGATGCAGCAACCTGCTACCGGTCGCGGTCACACCTGTAACCGCAACCCGGAGGACCACCCCATGCCCGTCGAAATCGAAGAAAGCACCCGCCGCTGCACCCTCATAGGCGAAGACCTGCGCATCGAAGGCGATGGCCCGGACATCGAGATCGTCACAGATGAGCAGTTGCACATGTCTGTGGCACTGCTCGCAGGCCAGCGTGTCCCGATCACCGAAGCCGAAGCCGACGCGCTGACCGTCGCCGGTGCCGTGGACAGCCGAAAGCATTTGAAGGCGAGCGTTCCTGGCTCGGTAATCTAGCGCGGCAGAAGCACTGCCCGGCAACTGATCCGGTTTTTGGTGCATGGCCTGAGCCTGTACTGAAAACCGCTTCGGGGCCATAGTGTGGGTGAATTGCCTGTTCACCCTGCTTGCCGAGCCCTCATGAAACGCTACGAACGATTTGCCGATGACATTGCCGAACTGATCCGCTCCGGCGTGCTCGGCCCCGGCCAGCGCGTGCCTTCGGTGCGCTACGCCAGTCAGACGCACGGGGTCAGCCCGTCGACCGTGTTCCAGGCTTACTACCTGCTTGAACGCCGCGGGCTGATCCGCGCACGGCCGCGTTCAGGCTATTTCGTCACTGCCCATGCACCGCGTCAGTTCAGCGAGCCACAGCCAATGGAGCCGTTGAGCGAATCGACTGACGTGGATGTCAGCGCCTTGGTGTTCTCGATACTCGAGTCGATCAAGGACCCGAACACCGTGCCGTTCGGGTCGGCATTCCCCAGCCCGGAACTGTTCCCGCTGCAGCGCCTGTCGCGCTCGCTGGCCAGCGCCAGCCGGGCCATGGACCCGCGCATGGTGGTCACCGACCTGTCACCGGGCAACCCGCAACTGCGCCGGCAGATCGCCCTGCGCTACATGGTCGGCGGGCTGATGCTGCCCATGGAGGAATTGCTGATCACCAACGGCGCGCTGGAAGCACTGAACCTGTGCCTGCAGGCGGTCACCGAGCCGGGTGACCTGGTGGCGGTCGAAGCACCGGCCTTCTACGCCTGCCTCCAGGTGCTGGAACGGCTCAAGCTCAAGGCAGTGGAGATACCCGTGCAGCCGCGCGAAGGCATGGACCTGGCCGCGCTCGCCCAGACCTTGGAGAAGCACCCGGTCAAAGCCGTGTGGTGCATGACCAACTTCCAGAACCCGGTGGGCGCGAGCATGCCCGAGGCGAAGAAACAGGCATTGGTGGCGTTGCTGCAGCGCCATCAGGTGCCGCTGATCGAGGACGACGTCTACGCCGAGCTGTATTACTCGCAGCAGGCGCCCAAGCCCGCCAAGGCCTTCGACACGCAAGGCCTGGTGATGCACTGCGGCTCGTTCGCCAAGAGCCTGGCGCCCGGTTACCGCATTGGCTGGGTAGCCGCCGGGCGCTTTGCCCAGAAGATCGAACGGCTCAAGCTGATGACCTCGCTGTGCGCCTCGATGCCGGCCCAGGCCGCCATTGCCGACTACCTGGAACACGGCGGCTATGACCGCCACTTGCGCAAACTGCGCTATGCCCTGGAGGGCCAGCAAGCCAACATGCTCGCCGCCATCTCGCGGTATTTTCCGCCGCAGACGCGAGTCAGCCAGCCTTCTGGCGGCTACTTTCTGTGGCTGGAACTGCCCGAACGGATAGATGCACTGAAGCTGTTCCACATGGCCTTGGCCCAAGGCATCAGCATCGCTCCGGGGCCTATATTTTCCCCCACCCGCCGCTTTGGCAACTGCATCCGCCTGAACTACGGCACCCCTTGGGGCGACACCGCCGAACGGGCAATGGAAACCCTGGGCCGCATCATCCGCTCATTCTGACGGCAAACTGCCCACTCGTGCGCAATCTGGCGAGATGGCGGCTAGGCGTACCAGAGCCGTCGCGTTAAAGTCTGGCCACGCACCGCTGCCGGACGTCGCCAATGCCTCTGAACGAGATGCTCGCCCTGCGCGAGGAAATCGCAACCCTGCGCCGCCGTAACGCGCAGCTTGAAGCCGAACTGCAGCAACACCCGCATCTGGGCCTCGATGTCTACCGCTTTCTGTTCGAGAGCATGGATGAAGGCTTCTGCATCATCGAATTCATTGACGGCCCGCATGGCCCGCTGAGTGATTTCGTGCATGTGCTCGTCAACCCGGCCTATGCCAGGCATGCCGGCATCGCTGACGTGACCGGCCAGAAAATGCGCGACATATTGCCTGATGAAGCCGACGCCTGGGTTGCCCGCTACGGTCCAGTGCTGCATACAGGCACCCCCCTGCAATTCGAGCAGGAATTGCGAGCCAGCGGCCGCGTTTTGTCAGTGAGCAGCTTTCGCGTCGAGCCGGCGCAGCGCCGGCAGGTTGCGGTTCTGTTCAAGGATGTCACCGAGCGACGCAAGACCGAGCAGGCCCTCGAGCAGCTCAATGCGCACCTGGAGCAAAGGGTCAGCGAAGCCCTGGCACAGCGCAGCCTGTTCGCAGAGCTTATCGACCAGAGCGCAGCCAACGTGCATGTGCTCGATAGCGGCATGCACTGGCTGGCCGTCAATCGCAAGGCCAGGGAGGACTTCCGGTTCCTGTATGGTCAGACACCGGTAGTCGGCGCCTGCATGCCCCCCCTGATGGGTGACAATGCCGCAGACCGGGATGCGATCCTGCCCTTGTGGCGACGGGCACTGCAGGGCGAGCAGTTCACCGCAACCGGTGCATTCGGCCAGCCGCCGGACCAGCGCCATTATGAACTGCGCTTCAATGCCCTGCGCGATGCTGCAGGTACCCCGATGGGTGCTTACCTGTTCGCCTACGACATCAGCGAGCGGGTACAGCAGCAGGAACGCCTTGCCAACGCAGAGCAGGCCCTGCGTCAGGCGCAAAAAATGGAGGCCGTCGGGCAGCTTAGCGGCGGCATCGCACATGACTTCAACAACTTGCTGGGCAGCATCCTCAATACCCAGGAACTGATCCAGCTGCGCCTGCGACAACAGCGCTATACCGGGCTTGAAAACTTACTCGAACTGTCCAACAGTACGGCCAAACGCGCCTCGTCGCTGGTGCACCGACTGCTGGCATTTTCGCGCCAGCAAACCCTGCAACCACGTTCCACCGAGGTGGCGGCGCTGCTGGGCGACATGCAAGAGCTGGTGCGCCGAACGATCGGCCCTTCCATTTCCCTGCACAGCCGGTTCGCGCCTGAACTCTGGCCAACCTTTATCGACCCGCCACAATTGGAAAGCGCATTGCTCAACCTGTGCATCAATGCCCGCGACGCGCTGCCTGACGGTGGTGTCATCAGCATTCATGGCGACAATGTGGCGCTCGACAGCGATCAGGCACGCCCTTTAGGGTTGCCCTGCGGCGACTACGTGCGCCTCAGCGTTGTCGACAACGGCTGCGGTATGAGCGAGGAAGTGGTTGCACGCGCCTTCGACCCGTTCTTCTCCACTAAACCCATCGGCCGGGGCACCGGCCTTGGGTTGTCGATGACCTACGGTTTCGTGCGCCAGTCTGGCGGGCAGTTACGCTTGCTTTCTCAACCCGGCAAGGGCACACGCGTTGAACTGTACCTTCCGCGCCATCACGCACAGCCCGTGCAGCAGGCCCTGCCCTCCAAGACCGGCTCACTGGATAGGCACCGTGCGGGCGGGCAGCGCATCGTGCTGGTGGAAGACCAGCTAGCTCTGCGCTTGGTGATCCGCGAGGTGCTGGAAGAACAGGGTTATCAGGTCGAAGCCTTCGAGACTGGCGCTGCCGCCCTGGCACACTTGCAAGGCAGCGAGCGGCCGGACCTGCTGTTAAGCGACATCGGCCTGCCCGACGGCCCCAACGGTCGCCAGGTGGCTGAGCGCTACCGGCAACAGTATCCCGGCCTTGAACTGCTGTTCATCACCGGCTATGACAACAGTGTGGCGCTGGGAGACGATCAGTTGCTGCAAGGCAGCCATGTACTGGGCAAACCGTTCGAGCTGGATGCGCTGGCCGAGTGCGTCCATCAACTGCTGGCGGCCAGGCAGCCGTGAGCGGTGGCGCTCAGCGCCCGCCGCCCAGGTCGAGAAAACTGCCAGTGGAATAAGACGCCTTGTCCGACAGCAGCCAGAGAATCGCCTCGGCCACTTCTTCCGGGCGGCCGCCGCGTCCCATGGGCAAGCCAGGCTCGAGCTTGGCGACACGGTCGGGGTCGCCGGACAGGGCGTGGAAGGCGGTATGAATGTAGCCTGGGCGCACGCCATTGACCCGCACCCCCTCACCTGCCACCTCCTTGGCCAAGCCGATGGTGAAGGTATCGAGGGCACCTTTGGAGGCGGCGTAGTCGACGTATTCGTTGGGTGAGCCCAGGCGCGCAGCGACCGATGACACATTGACGATGGCCCCGCCTTGGCCGCCGTGGCGGCGGGCCATGCGCAGCAATGCGTGCTTGGCGCAAAGCATCGGCCCGACCACATTGGTTTTCATCACCTTGAGCAGGCGGAACTCCGACATGCCTTCGACACGGCTTTGCTGGCCGATGGTGCCGGCGTTGTTCACCAGTGCGGTGACGGGGCCTAGCTCTTCATCGACGCGATGAAACAGCTGGATCACCTCGTCCTCGACACTGGCGTCTGCACGCACACAGATGGCCTGGGCGCCGAGTGCGCGCACCTGGGCAAGAATGCCTTGCGCGGCCTGGTCATCGGCGTGGTAGTTGATGCAGATGCGGTAACCCTCGCGGGCGGCCTGCATGGCGGTGGCGGCGCCGATGCCACGGCTGGCGCCGGTGATGACAATGACTTTCTCCATGGCCCTGCCAAATCGCTTGGAAAGATAGGTCCGACAATAGGGGAAAAGCCAGCCGCTGGGAATGACCCAGCACAACAGGTCAGGCGATATCAGCCCGCGCTCAGGGCTCGAACCCTTCCACGATGATCACCTCTGCCTTGGCCACCCCTTGGCGATGGGTGCACGCTTGCTGATACAACTCGGATCGATAGCAGGCCAGCGCCTGCTCGTAGGTCTGGAACTCGATCACCACACTGCGCTGGGGGGTTGGCCGCCCTTCCAGCGCCTCGCTGCGCCCGCCCCGGGCGAGGAACCGCCCGCCGAATGCGGCAAAGGCGGCGGGCGCACGTTGGGTGTACTGCTGATACTGCTCGGGGTCGGTCACGTCCACGTGGGCAATCCAATACGCTTTCATCCGCTACTCTCCTGTTGCAAAACTATTTGTGTATGATGGTATACCATAATAATCACCCATTCACAGTGAGCGTGCAGCATGGCTTTCAACACGATCGAAGAACTCCTCGAGGACTACCGCCAAGGCAAGATGGTACTGCTGGTTGACGACGAGGATCGGGAGAACGAAGGCGACCTGCTGATCGCCGCCGAGCGCTGCGACGCTCAGGCCATCAACTTCATGGCCCGCGAAGCGCGGGGCCTGATCTGCCTGACACTGACCGACGAGCATTGTCAGCGCTTGGGGCTTGAGCAGATGGTACCGGCCAACGGCAGTGCGTTCAGCACCGCCTTCACCGTATCGATCGAGGCCGCTACGGGGGTTACCACGGGTATTTCTGCGGCCGACCGGGCACGCACCGTGGCTGCAGCCATGGCCGCCGATGCCCGCCCGGAGCATTTGGTGCAGCCCGGCCACATCTTCCCGCTACGCGCCCGCGAAGGCGGTGTGCTGAACCGCGCCGGCCATACCGAAGCGGGTTGCGACCTGGCACGCCTGGCCGGTTTTGCTCCGGCGTCGGTGATCGTGGAGGTGCTCAACGACGACGGCACCATGGCCCGTCGACCGGACCTGGAAGTGTTCGCCGCCCGGCACGGCATCAAGATCGGCACCATCGCCGACCTGATCCACTACCGCCTGAGCACCGAGCAGACCATCAAGCGCATCGGTGAACGCGAACTGCCGACCGTGCACGGCACCTTCCGCCTGGTCACCTATGAAGACCGTATCGAAGGCGGTGTGCACATGGCCATGGTGATGGGCGATATCCGCCGCGAACAGCCGACCTTGGTGCGCGTGCATGTGATCGACCCGCTGCGCGACCTGGTCGGTGCCGAATATGCCGGGCCGGCCAACTGGACCTTGTGGGCTGCGCTGCAGAAGGTCGCTGAGGAAGGTGCCGGGGTGGTGGTGATCCTGGCCAACCATGAATCGTCGCAGGCGCTGCTTGAGCGCATACCGCAACTGACCCAGCCGTTGCGCCCCTACCAGCGTGGGCAATCGAAGGTGTACTCGGAAGTCGGCACCGGCGCGCAGATTCTCCAGGACCTGGGCGTTGGCAAGCTGTGCCACCTGGGCCCACCGCTCAAGTATGCGGGCTTGGCGGGGTATGAGCTGGAAGTGGTGCAGAGCATACCTTTCGAGCCCCAGGGCTGAAAGCTGCAAGTTGAAGCGGATCTGCGGCGCAACGCGATCTGCTTTGACTTGAAGCTCGCAGCTTGAGGCTTGCAGCTTCGAGGCGAGAAAGAGTGATGGCCGGTAGCCTCCCGCTCTTGCCAAAATCTTGGAATACCATAATATGACATCCCGTAGACCTTAAAATCACAGGCCGCCACCTACACTCACCAAACGGCCACCGACACATTGTTTTAGCTGCTCCCCGAATACTGTTGGCGGGCGCACTACCAGCCCGCCTCGAATAACAAAAAGCAACGAGGGCGTAACCATGCTGTTGAGCAAACGTGTAACCGCAGTGCTGTCCGCCAGCCTGCTGACCCTGGCATGTCAGGCCACCCAGGCCGCCGACAGCCTCAACTTCGTCAGCTGGGGCGGTACCACCCAGGACGCCCAGAAAGAAGCATGGGCCGTACCTTTCAGCAAATCGACCAACATCAAAGTGGTGCAGGACGGCCCGACCGACTACGGCAAGCTCAAGGCCATGGTCGAGAGCGGCAACGTGCAGTGGGACGTGGTCGACGTGGAAGCCGACTTTGCCCTGCGGGCCGCCAGCGAAGGCCTGCTCGAACCCCTCGATTTCAACACCATCGCGCGCGACAAGATCGACCCACGCTTCGTCTCCGACCATGGCGTCGGTTCGTTCTTCTTCTCGTTCGTGCTCGGCTACAACGAAGGCAAGCTCGGCGCCAACAAGCCGGTGGACTGGACCGCGCTGTTCGACACCAAGACCTACCCCGGCAAACGCGCCCTGTACAAGTGGCCGAGCCCCGGCGTACTGGAACTGGCCCTGCTGGCCGACGGCGTGCCAGCCGACAAGCTCTACCCGCTGGACCTGGACCGCGCCTTCAAGAAACTCGACACCATCAAGAAAGACATCGTCTGGTGGGGCGGTGGTGCCCAGTCGCAGCAGCTGCTGGCCTCCGGTGAAGCCTCGCTCGGCCAGTTCTGGAACGGCCGCGTCTACGCCCTGCAGCAAGATGGAGCGCCGGTGGGCGTGAGCTGGAAGCAGAACCTGGTCATGGCCGATTTCCTGGTCATCCCCAAGGGCGCCAAGAACAAGGACGCGGCCATGAAGTTCCTGGCCCAGGCCAGCAGCGCCGAAGGCCAGGCCGAGTTCGCCAACAAGACCGCCTACGCGCCGGTGAACCTGGACAGCGTGGCCAAACTCGACAAAGACCTCGCGCAGAACCTGCCGACCGCCTACGCCCAGGACCAGGTCACCCTGGACTTCGCCTACTGGGCCAAGAACGGCCAGGCCATCGCCGCGCGCTGGAATGAGTGGTTGGTGAAATGAAAGTCGCCATCAATGCCCTGCAAAACGCGCAAGGTGCCCCCACGGGCACCGGCGCTCCGGGGACGGCCCCACGCCGCATGAGCCTCGGCCAGCGCTGGAAGGGCAGCCGCAACCTGTTGCCCGCCCTGCTGTTCCTTGGCCTGTTCTTCTTCGCCCCGCTGATCGGCCTGTTGCTGCGCGGCGTGTTGGAGCCGGTGCCGGGGCTGGGCAACTACGAGCAGCTGTTCGCCAACTCGGCGTATGCGCGGGTACTGTTCAACACCTTTTCGGTGGCCGGCGTCGTCACCCTGATCAGCGTGTTGCTGGGCTTCCCGCTGGCCTGGGCAATCACCCTGGTGCCCAACGGCTGGGGCCGCTGGTTGCTGAACATCGTGCTGTTGTCGATGTGGACCAGCCTGCTGGCGCGTACCTATTCGTGGCTGGTGCTGCTGCAGGGTTCGGGGGTGATCAACAAGGCGTTGATGGCGCTGGGCATCATCGATGCCCCGCTGGAAATGGTGCACAACCTGACCGGCGTGGTGATCGGCATGAGCTACATCATGATCCCGTTCATCGTGCTGCCGCTGCAGGCGACCATGCACGCCATCGACCCGATGGTCCTGCAGGCCGGCTCCATCTGCGGCGCAAGCCCCTGGACCAACTTCTGGAAGGTGTTCCTGCCACTGTGCCGCTCGGGGCTGTTCTCCGGTGCGCTGATGGTGTTCGTCATGTCGCTGGGCTACTACGTCACCCCGGCCCTGCTTGGTGGCGCGCAAAACATGATGCTGCCCGAATTCATCATCCAGCAGGTGCAATCGTTCCTTAACTGGGGCCTGGCCAGCGCTGCCGCCGCACTGCTGGTGGTCATCACCCTGGTGCTCTTCTACCTGTACCTGAAGCTGCAACCGGAATCACCGGTCGGCAACGCGAGGTAAACCGCCATGCTTCTGTCTCCCAATGCCATGGGGCGCCCGCTGCGCACGGGCCTGTACCTGACCACCGGCGTGATTGCGGCCTTCCTGCTGCTGCCGGTAGTGTTCATCATCCTGCTGTCGTTCGGCTCATCGCAGTGGCTGGTCTTCCCGCCACCAGGCTGGACCTTCAAGTGGTATGCGCAGTTCTTCGCCAACCCGGAGTGGATGGACGCCGCCCTGGCCAGCTTCAAGGTCGCCGTGCTGACCACCATCGCCGCCGTGCTGCTGGGCCTGCCTACTGCATTCGCCCTGGTGCGTGGCCGCTTCCCCGGCCGCGAAATGCTCTATGGGCTGTTCACCATGCCCATGATCGTGCCGTTGGTGATCATTGCCGTGGCGGTGTATGCACTGTTTCTGAAGCTCGGCTATACCGGCACGCTGTTCGCCTTCGTGGTCAGCCACGTGATCGTCGCCCTGCCCTTCACCATCATTTCGATCATCAACTCGCTCAAGCTGTTCGACCAGTCGATCGAGGATGCCGCGGTGATCTGCGGTGCCTCGCGCCTGCAGGCGATCTTCAAGGTGACCTTCCCGGCCATTCGCCCGGGGATGATCGCCGGCGGCCTGTTTGCCTTCCTGGTTTCGTGGGACGAGGTGGTACTGAGCGTGATGATGGCCAGCCCCGACCTGCAAACCTTGCCCGTGAAGATGTGGACCACCCTGCGCCAGGACCTGAGCCCGGTGATCGCCGTCGCCTCGACGCTGCTGATCGGCCTGTCGCTGATGGTCATGGTCATTGCCGCCGCCTTGCGCCGGCGCACCGAAACGAACGCCTGAGCGCCCGGAGAAAACAACAATGAGTGCAGTGATCAAAGACAACGCGCACAACAAGACCCTGGTCAGCCTGCGCGGCCTGAACAAGCATTACGGTGACTTCACCGCCGTGGATAATCTCGACCTGGAAATCCAGGACGGCGAGTTTCTCACCTTCCTCGGCTCCAGCGGCTCGGGCAAGTCCACCACCCTGTCGATGCTGGCCGGGTTCGAGACGCCCAGCAGCGGCGAGATTCTGGTCGAGGGCCAGTCGCTGGTGAATGTGCCACCGCACAAGCGCGACATCGGCATGGTGTTCCAGCGTTACTCGCTGTTCCCGCACCTGAATGTGCGTGACAACATCGCCTTCCCCTTGGCCATCCGCAAGCTCGGCGCGGCAGAAACCAAGAAGCGGGTCGACGCCATGCTCAAGCTGGTACAACTGGAGGCGTTCGCCCACCGCAAACCCTCGCAGATGTCGGGCGGCCAGCAACAGCGTGTGGCGATTGCCCGCGCCCTGGTGTACGAACCACGCATCCTGCTGATGGACGAGCCACTCGGCGCGCTGGACAAGAAACTGCGCGAAGACCTGCAGGATGAACTGCGCCAGCTGCACCGCCGGCTGGGCATCACCATCGTCTACGTCACCCACGACCAGGAAGAAGCCATGCGCCTGTCCCAGCGCATCGCCATCTTCAGCCACGGCAAGATCGTCGGCCTGGGCACCGGCTATGACCTCTACCAGAACCCGCCCAACGCCTTTGTCGCCTCGTTCCTGGGCAACTCCAACTTCCTGCGCATCACGGCCAGCAGCAACGGTGCCGGCAGTTTCGAAGGCCAGCCAGTGGCGATCCGCCTGACGCCTGGCCTGGCGGCAGGCCAAGATGCGCTGATCATGGTACGCCCGGAAAAGGCCCTGGCACTCACCGCCGACCAGGCTGCACGCGAGCCGTTGCCAGCGGGCTGGAACGAAGTGCTTGCCAAGGTTGGCGAAGTGCTGTTCCTCGGCGAAAGCCAGACCTGCCATGTAATGACCCCGGGCGGTACTGAACTGACCGTGAAAGCACTGTCGGCTGCGGGTATGTCCATGCAGCCCGGAGACACCGTGAAGGTCCGCTGGGCGGTTGCAGATGCCTGCATCTACACCGAATGGGCGCAAAGCGACCTGAGCAAGTCGGCCGGCGCGCACTGAGCAGCAGCAGCAGGTAAATGGTTGACGCGCATCCCGCCCAATAGTCATACGCGCGCCAGTTTCAGGCATCCTGCGCCGCCGCGCGCGGGGTGAAACGGGAGCCGGTGCGTCGGGGGCCACGACAAGTCCGGCGCTGCCCTCTCAAGCCCGTGGTGTTTGTACCTGGAGGCGACTGCGTGCCGCAGTCGCACTTGGCGACGGTGGCTTACAGCTTCTGATTTGAGCTGACTGTATTGGCCTCATCGCCGGCAAGCCGGCCACACAGGGACCCCGCTGCTCTCGAGCTCAGCGCAAACCCAGTAGGAGCTGGCTTGCCGGCGATGACGGCTGAACCGCCACTGCAAAAACCACTACCCGGCACAAATGAAATAGTTATAAGATAACGTTTCATTTGACATCCATTCCTGCCTGCGACCCCTCCATGACAAGTGCCGCCGCCACCCCCACCCAGCTCACCCAGCGCCTGCAGAGCATCGATGCCCTGCGCGGCCTGGTGATCCTGTTCATGCTGCTCGACCACGTCCGCGAGACATTTTTCCTGCACCGCCAGGTCAGCGACCCGATGAGCATCGACGCCACCGACCCGTCCCTGTTCTTCAGCCGCACCCTGGCCCACCTATGTGCACCAGTGTTCGTACTGCTCACTGGCCTGTCAGCGTGGCTGTACGGCGAGAAGTATCAGGGCCGCAGCGATGTCTCGGCGTTCCTGTTCAAGCGCGGCCTGTTCCTGGTGGTGCTGGAGTTCACCCTGGTGAATTTCGCCTGGACCTTCCAGCTGCCGCCCAGTGTCATCTACCTGCAGGTGATCTGGGCAATCGGCGTCAGCATGATCGCCCTGTCGCTGCTGGTATGGCTGCCGCGCCCGGCGCTGGTTGTGCTGGGCGCAGTGATCATCGCCGGGCACAACCTGCTCGACAGCCTGCACTTTGGCGCTGAGTCGGCGATGCATGTGCCGTGGGCGATCCTGCATGACCGTGGCTGGCTGGAGCTCTCTGAAAGCCTGCGCCTGCGCACCTCCTACCCGGTACTGCCGTGGATCGGCGTCATTGCCTTGGGCTATGGCCTGGGCCCTTGGTTCGCCCGTGGCAGCGATGCCGGCCAGCGTCAGTACCGCCTGCTGCTGGCAGGGGTCATCGCCCTGCTCGGCTTCATGGCGCTGCGCATGCTCAATGGCTACGGCGAAGCGCCGTGGAGCGGCTACCCGACGCTTACCCAGACCGTGATGAGTTTCTTCAACATCACCAAATACCCGCCTTCGTTGTTGTTCCTGGCCCTGACCCTGGGCTGCGGCCTGCTGTTGCTGCGCGCCTTTGAGCGCGCAGGGCAAGCCCGCTGGATCGGTGCCCTGGCGGTGTTTGGCGCGGCACCGATGTTCTTCTATCTGCTGCACCTGTACGTGTTGAAACTGATGTACCTGGCCAGCGTCGCCCTGTTCGGCCGCAATCACGGCGACTACTTCGGTTTTGACGGCATTGGCGCGGTGTGGCTGGGTGCTGTGCTGCTGGCCATGGCGCTGTACCTGCCGGTGCGCTGGTTCGCCAGGCTAAAGGCGCGCCGACGCGACATCACCTGGCTCAAGTACTTCTGATTTAGCGTTTTCACCGGCTGCCTGATGGTCTACCATGCGGGCCGCCGGTTTCCACCACGGAAATAATAGGGAATCCCAGGCCGCCCAGGCGCGCCAAACGGAACTGCCCCCGCAACTGTAGGTGCCGAGCCCGCTCCATCGATGCCACTGGATCAGCCGATCCGGGAAGGCCGGAGCCGGGTGATGACGCACCAGTCAGGAGACCTGCCGGCTTACATTCACCAACCGGCGGGGTGTCCGGGATTGGCCATCAGAGTTGCCCCTGTCGCCTGCAGGGGCGCGGCGATGCCTGTCCGTGCGTTCCTTCCGTGAACTGTCCGATAGGAGATCGCCCCGCATGCTGTCCCGTTTCGCCACCCTGCTCGCCGGCTTGAGCCTCACCGGCGCTGCCCAGGCCGCCGCCACGCACTACCCGCTGACCGTGGACAACTGCGGCATGCCGCAGACCTTCACCCACGCCCCCGAGCGCGCAGTCACCATCGGCCAGGCCGGCACCGAAATCCTCTACGCGCTGGGGTTGGGCGACAAACTGGCCGGCACATCGCTGTGGTTCAACAACGTCTTGCCCGAATACAAGGCGCAGAACGACAAGGTGCCGCGCCTGGCCGACAAGGACCCGAGCTTCGAAGCAGTGGTGGGCAAGCGACCAGAGTTGGTGGCGGTGCAGTTCGAGTGGATGGTCGGCGCCCAGGGCGTGGTCGCGACCCGTGAGCAGTTCAACGAACTGAAGATCCCCACCTATCTGCTGCCCTCGGACTGCGAAGGCAAGGACAACCTGGTGGGGGCCGATGGCACGCGACTACAGGCGTTTCAGGTCCAGAGCATCTACAAGAGCGTCAGCCAGCTGGCGGAAATCTTCGACGTCCAGGACCGCGGCGTGGCACTGAACAGCGACCTCAAGGCGCGCCTGGACAGCGCCAGGCAACAACTGGCCGGCAAAGACCTGAGCCAGACTTCGGCACTGTTCTGGTTCTCCAGCGCCGACCTCGACATCGACCCCTACGTTGCGGGCCGCCAGGGCGTGGCGGACTTCATGCTGCGCACCCTGGGTGTACGCAACGTGGTCGAGTCCACCGAAGAGTGGCCCACGGTGGGCTGGGAAACCATCGCCAAGGCCAACCCTACGTGGCTGATCATCGCCCGCATGGATCGCCGCCGCTTTCCGGCCGACGACTACCAGAAGAAGCTCGAATTCCTGCGCAGCGACCCGGTAACCCAGCACATGGATGCCGTGAAGAACAACCGCATCATCATCCTCGACGCCGATGCCATGCAGGCCGGTATCCGCCTGTTCCGGGGCCTGCAGACCCTGTCGGCAGCCTTCGCCAGCGGTAAAGCGGCGCCGTGATGAACCGTAAGCTGCCCTGCTGCGCCCTGGCCCTGGTTGCCCTGCTCGGCGCGCTGCTTGCCGGCACCGCCATTGGCGAGACCACCGTGTCACCCAGCGTGGTGTACCAGGTACTGGCCAACCACCTGTGGCAGGCCGGTTACCCGGTCGACCCGATCGACGCCGGTATCGTCTGGAACTACCGCCTGACCCGCACGCTGGTCGCCGCAGCCTGTGGCGCAGGGCTGGCGACCTGTGGGGTGATCCTGCAGGCGCTGCTGCGCAACCCGCTGGCCGAACCCTATTTGCTGGGCCTGTCGGCCGGGGCTTCGACCGGCGCCGTGCTGGTAGGCCTGCTGGGCCTGGGCAGTGTTGCCCTGAGCATGTCGGGCGGCGCCTTTGTCGGCGCCGTCGCGGCCTTCGCCCTGGTCCTGGTGCTGGCCCGCGCAGCCGGCCCGAGCAGCAACAACGCCCAAGTGATCCTGGCAGGGATTGCCGGCTCGCAACTGTTCAACGCCCTGACGGCGTTTCTGATCACCAAATCGGCCACGGCCGAACAGGCTCGCGGCATCCTGTTCTGGCTGCTGGGCAACCTCAGTGGCGTGCGCTGGCCGTCAGTATGGCTGGCGCTGCCGGTGGCGCTGTTCGGGCTGGTGGTGTGCCTATGGCACCGGCGCACACTGGACGCTTTCACCTTCGGTACCGATTCGGCGGCGTCGCTGGGCATTGCAGTGCGGCGCAGCCAGTTGCTGCTGATCAGTTGCGCGGCGCTGGTGACGGCGGTGATGGTGTCCATCGTCGGCGCCATCGGTTTTGTCGGGCTGGTCATCCCGCATGCCCTGCGCCTGTTGCTCGGCCCAGGCCACAGCCGCCTGCTGCCGGCCAGCGCCCTGGGCGGTGCGCTGTTCCTGATCGCTGCGGACATGCTTTCGCGCACGCTGATCCCCGGCCAGGTAATTCCAGTGGGCGTGGTCACAGCGCTGATCGGCGCACCTGTGTTTGCGTTGATCCTGGTCAGCCGCAGGGGGCGCGCATGACGGCCATGACACCCCCAAAGGTCGCCCCGCTCGCCTGCCAGGGCTTGGGTTTGCAACTGTCGGGCAACCCCGTGCTGCGCGATATCAACCTGACGATCGCCGCAGGTGAAACCCTCGGTATCGTTGGCCCGAATGGCTCCGGCAAATCCTCCCTGCTCAAACTGCTGGCCGGGCTGCGCACGCCGCATAGCGGCAGCGTGCAATTGCTCGGCGAGCCGCTTGCGCGCCTGCCGCGCAGGCGCATCGCCCAGGCCCTGGCGCTGGTCGAGCAACAGGCCGACACCCTCGACGCCATCAGCGTGTTCGACGCCGTGGCGCTAGGGCGTACCCCTTGGTTGTCCGCCCTGGCGCCGTTTTCCCAGGAGGATCGCGCGGTCGTCGAGCAGGCCCTGGCCGACCTCGATGCCTCGCACCTGCGCACGCGCATCTGGAGCTCGCTGTCCGGTGGCGAACGCCAGCGCGTACACATTGCCCGCGCTCTTGCCCAGCGCCCGCAGGTATTGCTGCTCGATGAGCCGACCAACCACCTCGACATCCAGCACCAGCTGAGCCTGTTGCAACAGGTACAGGCGCTGCCGGTAACCACCCTGGTGGCCCTGCACGACCTGAACCAGGCGCTGACCTGCGACCGCGTGGCGGTGCTCGAACACGGCCGTCTGGTGGCCCTCGGCAAGCCGCTGGAGGTACTGACCCCCGAGCGTTTGCTGAGCACCTTCGGCGTACATGCCCACTACCTCACCGACCCCTTCGACGGCGCGCGCATCCTGCGCTTTCGCGCCCCCTGAACCAGGAAGCTCCCGCATGCTGTTGCGCACTACCGTCCTGCTGCTCGCCAACGCTCTGCTACCTTTCGCCGCGCTGGCCGACGTGCACGAAGTGAAGATGCTCACCCGCGGCGCGGCCGGTGCCATGGTCTACGAGCCCGACCACCTGCGTATCGCACCGGGTGATACGGTACGTTTCGTGCCGACCCAGAGCGGCCACAACGCGGCCAGCCTGCCCGGGTTGCTGCCGGTAGGTGCCGAGGCGTTCAAGAGCAAGCTGAACCAGCCCTTCGAGCAGACCTTTACGGTGCCTGGGGTGTACGGCATCCAGTGCATCCCACACCTGGCCATGGGCATGGTGATGCTGATCCAGGTGGGCGATACCGGCTTGGCCGAGTTGCCAGCGGCTTTGCCTGCGCGGGCACGTGCGCGCCTGGCAGCCCAACTGCAGCAGTTGGAGGCCGGCCAATGAACCGTTTGCTTCTGGCCCTGCCGCTGCTGGGCCTGACGCCCTTGGCGCTGGCTGAATCCGCACAGTCGCAGAGCAACGGCTTGGTCGAAGACAGCAGCTGGAGCATCCTCAACCGCACGGTCTACGACCAGCGTGACTACAAGCATGGCGGGCGTAACAGTGCCGCCCGCAATGCCTACAAACCGCGCAGCGAACGCAATGGCCTGGCCGAGGAATGGGCCTACGGTTTGATGGGTACATTCCAGTCCGGTTTTACCCAGGGCCTGATCGGTGTTGGCGTCGATGCCCATGCCTACCTGGGCGTACAACTCGACAGCGGTGGAGGTCGAACCGGCAAGGCTCGCCTGCTCGGTGTGGACAACGATGGCCACCCTAAAAACGAATACAGCCGCGGCGGTGCGGCTCTGAAGCTTCGCCTGTCCGATACAGTGCTTTCCTATGGTGAGCAGCGAGTGAAAACGCCGGTATTCAGCTCTTCCGACAGCCGCCTGCTACCCGAAACCGCCACCGGTTTTTTCCTCACCAGCAACGAGATCGACAAGTTCAGGCTGGTTGCCGGGCACTTCAACGAAAGCACCGACCGCAATGCTTCAAGCCATGACCAGGGCTTCGTGGTGAACTACTCCAACGCCCGCCAGGGCAACAGCTTCGACCTCGCCGGTGCGGTGTGGAACCCCAGCGCTGCCTTGAGCGCCAGCCTGTACACCTCCCGCTATGAAGACACCTGGAACCAGCACTACCTGGGCAGCACCCTCACCCATGCACTGGATGACCGGCGCAGCCTGAGCCTGGACCTCAACCTGTACCGCACCACCGACACCGGCAAAGCGCTGTCCGGGCGCATCGACAACACCACCTGGAGCCTGGTCTCGCGCTATAGCCATGGCCCCCATGCTTTCAGCCTGGGCTGGCAGCAGGTGGATGGCAACACGCCGTTCGACTACGTGACCCGCGGTGCAATCTATATTGCCAACGCCGTGCAGATGTCTGACTTCAACGCACCCAACGAAAAGTCCTGGCAAGCGCGCTATGACCTGAACATGGGCGCTTATGGGGTGCCGGGGTTGAACCTGACGGCGCTGTATGTGCGCGGGTTCGATATCGATGGCACGCACGTGGACCCCAACGGCGGGTATGCGTACCTGGGCTATGGCAAGGGTGGCAAACACTGGGAGAGAGACCTTGAGGCGCGGTATGTGGTACAGAGTGGCAAGGCCAAGGGCACGGCGTTTTCACTGAGGCACAATGTGCACCGCGGGGATACGGCGCAGGCGGAACTGGACGGCAACCAGATCCGCCTGGCCGTGGAGTGGCCGTTGTCGGGCGGGCTCTGAGTGGTTTCATCCTCCTTGTGCGCCGGTTTGATGAGGCCCTTGGCGTTGCGGGTATCCACCCTCGTCACTGCAAAGCAGGAAAGTTCCTAAATGACCTGGTACTGCTCCATGTGCGTAGTCCGCCACACCGGGTCATCCTCTACGTTGATCACCGTGAAGCCCTGCCGCTCCCAGAACCGGATCGCCCCTGCCAGAAACGGATGGGTGTGCATGTACAGACACTCAACGCCTGCCTCGACGGCGTGCTCACGCAAGGCCTGGAACAATGCCGCGGCCAGGCCGTTGCGCCGGTATTCGGGGAGCACGAACAGGCGCACGATTTCGACGACGCGTTTGCCGTGGTAGTCGAGCTGGTGGAAGCGATGGTCATAGGGCAGGTAGCCAATGACTGCGATCAACGTGCCACGATCACGGGCTTCCAGAAAGTGCCCGTCGCCATCCAGGTAAGTCGCCTCGAAATGGGCCAGGTCTTTGGGCAAAGGCGAATGGGCGAGCATGGGGAACAGCTCGCGTCGGGCACTGTCGACGAAGGCAACGACTTCATCGATGGCGTCACGGCCGGGTGATTGCAAGGTCCAGTCGGGCATGGGGTTGAAGCGATGGCCTGGGGAACGTGTTTCTACCCTACAGCATCGGACGGCGCAATGCATGGTCGGCCCGACCTCGCTATAATCCCCGGCCTGAAACGCGCCCAAGGCCAGCCCATGCCCCGCCTCTGCAAGTTGTTGCTGCCCCTGCTGTTCGCCGCTGCCCTCACCGCCTGCGACCAGAAACCGACTCGAGAAGAGCAGATCGTGGCCAGCCTGCCCTTGCAGGAGGCCTATGAGCACAACATCGACCGCATGGCGTTGCTGCTGACCCGCAGCCACCCGCAACTCGACGAAGAAACAATCCGCAGCGTGCTGCGCAAGCACCTCACGGTCGAGGATCAGCGCCAGGACCTGTTCAAGCTCTACAGCGAAAAGAACTTCAGCGACGCCGAGTTCGCCACTATCGTCGAGGTGACTCGGGACCCGGCAAAGGCCAAGGCCTTGGAGCAGACCGAGGACGGCCAGCAACTGAGCGCGAAACTTACCCGGCTGATGCGCGAGACAGCACGCGATGAAAAGGCCCAGGCACTCGCAGCGCAGCGCCTGCAACGGGTGCAGGACGAGCTGGACGCATTGGAAAACGCCGGTTCCTGAACGATTGCGACAGCCCCACATCCCTCCCGTAGCGGTGCAAGCCCATAACGAGTAAGGTTATTTCTTTTGCGTCAGTGAGGTCTGGATTGCCACACGCCAAGCATGGACTGCGCCTGGACTTGCGCACGCTGATCCTCAGCCTTTGCACACTCACAGCCCTGGTGATGCTCTGTGCCAGCTACTTCGCCAGCTACCGGGTGCAGCGCCAGTTGCTGATCGATAACGCCCTGGAGGCCAACCGGGTATATGCGGCGAAGCTGGCGGCAATCACCGAAACCTTCATCGCCACTGCCTTGCAACAGCTGTCATTCAGCGCCAGTGTGCAGGGGCGGCAACTGGCCGACGGCGCTGCGCTGGAAGCAGAAACCACACGGTTGCTGCGCCAGAGCATGGCCTTCAACTCCACCTTCGTGGTCGATGCCGAAGGTATCGTGAGGGCGATTTCACCCGCTGCGCTGCGCCATTACCTTGGCCGCAAGGTACAGACGCCCGGTACTGAAGAGGCATTGCGCGAGCGCCGGCCCCTGGTGTCGACGCCCTACCTGTCGGCGGCCAACAACCTGGTGGTGGCGCTGTCGCAGCCGATCTTCGATGCCAACGGCCGCTACCTGGGCTATGTCGGCGGCAGCCTGTACCTGCGCGAACGCAACATACTCAACAGCCTGCTGGGCGAGCATTTCTACAAGGACGGCTCCTACCTCTATGTGGTCGATCGCAACCGCCGCCTGCTCTATCACCCCAATGCCGAACGGGTAGGCAGCGTGGTCGAAGGCAATACCCTGATCGACCAGCTGACCGAACTGCAGCACGGCACGCGGCAGGTCATCAATAGCCAAGGGGTAGCCATGCTGGCGGGCTTCGCCACAGTGCCCAGTACCGGTTGGGGCGTGGTGGCGCAACAACCGCTGGCGCAAACGGTGGCGCCGTTGAGTCATCTGATTCTCACTGTCATGGGCATCTCGGCCCCCCTGGCACTGGTGGGCAGCCTGCTGCTGTGGTGGCTGGCGTTGACCATCGCCAGGCCACTTTGGCAACTGGCCGCCGGCGCCCGCACCATGGACCGCACCGGCAACGCCGAACGGCTGCACAGGGTACATGCCTGGTACTTCGAGGCTGCGGAACTAAAGCGGGCCATGCTGTTCGGCCTGAACCTCTTGCAAGAGCGCATCGGCCGGCTCAACCGCGATGCCCAGACCGATCCGCTGACCGGCCTGGGCAACCGCCGCAGCCTGGAGTTCAAGCTGTCGCTGCTGGAGGCCGAAGGCCGCGCGTTTTCGGTCATCGTGCTGGATATCGACCACTTCAAACGGATCAACGATGGGCATGGGCATGATGTCGGGGACCAGGTACTACAGCGCCTGGCCGCAATCATGCGCGGCTGTTGCCGTGAAGGTGACCTACTGTGCCGGACCGGTGGGGAGGAGTTCCTGATGCTGCTGCCGGGGGCCGGCCTGGTAGTCGCGACAACGGTGGCGCAGCGACTGCGCGTGATGGTGCAGGACACCGCGATAGAACCGGTAGGCGCTGTGACCATCTCACTGGGGGTGGCGCATTGGCACGCCAAGCAGGATCGCGAGCCGGGTGCAGCGCTCAGCCAGGCGGATAGCGCGTTGTACCGGGCCAAGCGCGGAGGGCGAAATCAGGTGTGCAGCGAAGCTGGCGGGCACTGAAGGAAAGATGTAACAAGTATTGTCA
The DNA here is from genome assembly GCF_047456105.1 of Pseudomonas sp. BNK-15. NCBI lineage: Bacteria > Pseudomonadati > Pseudomonadota > Gammaproteobacteria > Pseudomonadales > Pseudomonadaceae > Pseudomonas > Pseudomonas sp. BNK-15. Next base: position 3,997,607 of record NZ_CP179898.1, on the reverse strand, counting down.
TAAAACTGTCGTGTATTGGTCATAGGATTGACCCCAACCTGACATTTCCCTTCTTCATGGATGAGCGTCTCATGCGTCGTGTGGTTTTCAATCAGAAAGGTGGCGTGGGCAAGTCAAGCATCGCCTGCAACCTTGCCGCCGCCAGTGCCGCGGAGGGTTATCGCACGTTGCTGGTCGACCTCGACCCACAGGCCAACGCCACCTACTACCTCACTGGCCTCACCAACGACGCCATCCCCGCCGGCATCGCCGACTTTTTTCGCCAGACGCTGTCGCCCGTCACCGCTGCTGGCAAGAAGCACCGGGTGGCCATCACCGAAACCCGCTACCGCAACCTGCACATGGTGACCGCCAGCCCCGACCTCAGCGACTTGCAGAGCAAGCTTGAGAGCAAGTTCAAGATCAACAAGCTGCGCAAGCTGTTGCTGGAGCTGGACGAGGACTACGAACGGATCTACATCGACACCCCACCTGCGCTCAACTTCTATACCTTCAGCGCCTTGGTGGCGGCTGAGCGCCTGTTGATCCCGTTCGACTGCGACAGCTTCTCGCGCCAGGCGCTGCACAGTGTCATGGCCGAGGTCGAGGAGCTGCGCCTGGACCACAACCCGGCGCTGCAAGTGGAAGGCGTCGTGGTCAACCAGTTCGCCGGCCGCACCGCGTTGCACAAGACGTTGGTTGACCAACTGCGCAGCGAGGGCATGCCCGTGCTGCCGGTGTACTTGAGCAGCTCGATCAAGATGCGAGAGTCGCACCTGGCGTCGGTACCGCTGGTACACCTGGCGCCGCGGCACAAACTGGCGATGGAGTTCGTCGACCTGCTCGATGTGCTGGAGCGGGCCGCCTGAGCTGCACTCAATGATGCAGGCTCAGGCCGATACCACTGAGCCTATGAAATTGGCCAGCTCGGCCGTTTTCGGTGCAGCGAACACTTCACGCGGGTTACCCACTTCATGCACCTTGCCATGGTGCATGAACACCAGTTTATCGCCCACTTCGCGGGCAAAGCGCATCTCATGGGTGACCATGATCAGGGTCATGCCTTCGCTGGCCAGCTGGCGCACCACGCCCAACACCTCGTTGACCAGTTCGGGGTCGAGCGCCGAGGTGATCTCGTCGCACAGCAGCACCTTGGGCGACATGGCCAGCGCCCTCGCGATCGCCACCCGCTGTTGCTGGCCTCCGGAAAGCCGGTCGGGGTAGGCATCGAACTTTTCCGCCAGGCCCACCCGCGCCAGCATCTGCTCAGCCAGCTGGCGCGCCTGGGCCTTGCTGGCCTTCTTCACCACCTGCGGCGCGAGCATCACGTTCTCGCCCACGCTCAGGTGTGGGAACAGGTTGAACTGCTGGAACACCATGCCCACTTTCTGGCGCAGCGCGCGCAAGTCGGCGCGGCCGGCATCGAGGTATTCACCGTCCACTTCGATCACGCCATCGCTGATCGACTCAAGGCCGTTGAGCGTGCGCAACAAGGTACTTTTGCCCGAACCGCTGCGGCCGATGATCGCTACCACCTCGCCCTCTTCGATGCTCAGGTCAACGCCTTTGAGTACATGGTTGTCGCCGTAGTATTTGTGCAGCGCGGACACTCTAAGCAGGGGCATGCAGCCTCCTTTCCAGATAACGGGCGCTCAGCGAGAGCGGGTAACAGAGGATGAAATAGCCCAGCGCAACCAGGCCGTAGACCATGAACGGCTCGAAGGTGGCGTTGGCCAGCATGCCGCCGGTCTTGGTCAACTCGGTGAAACCGATGATCGAGGTGACCGCCGTGCCTTTGACCACCTGCACCGAAAAGCCCACGGTCGGTGCCACGGCAATGCGCAACGCCTGTGGCAGGATCACGTGGCGCAGCTGCTCCATGCGGCTCAGCGCCAGGCTGCCGGACGCTTCCCACTGGCCGTTTGGAATGGACTCAACGCAGCCGCGCCAGATCTCTGCGAGAAACGCACTGGTGAACAGGGTCAGGGCGATGGCAGCCGCCATCCAGGCAGACACATCCAGGCCGAACAAGGCAATGCCGAAAAACACCATGAACAGTTGCATCAGCAATGGCGTGCCCTGAAACAGCTCGATGTAGCCCCGCGCCAGGCCACGCAGCCACGGCCATTGAGCAATGCGCGCGACCAGCACCAGCAGCCCGGCCAGGCCACCGAAGAAGAAGGCCACCAGCGACAACAGCATGGTCCATTGCAGGCCGATCAGCAGGTTGCGCAGGATGTCCCAGAAGGTGAAGTCCATTCAGCGTCTCCCCATCAGCAGACGTTGCCCAACCCATGCCAGCAACTGGCGCAAGGCGATGGCCATGATCAGGTACAGCACGGTGGTCAGCAGGTAGGTTTCAAATGCACGGAAATTGCGCGACTGGATGAAGTTGGCGGCGAACGACAGCTCCTCGGTGGCGATTTGCGAACACACCGCCGAGCCGAGCATGACGATCACGATCTGGCTCGTCAGTGCCGGCCATACCTTGGCCAGGGCAGGCTGCAACACCACATGGCGAAACGCCTCGAAGCGGCTCATGGCCAAGGCTGCTGCCGCTTCCAGCTGGCCTTTGGGAATGGCCTGGATGCCCGCCCTGATGATCTCGGTGGAGTAGGCACCCAGGTTGATCACCATCGCCAGCACCGCCGCCTGCCACTCGGTCAGGCGAATGCCCAGCGCCGGCAGGCCGAAGAAGATGAAGAACAGCTGGACGATGAAGGGCGTGTTACGGATCAGTTCCACGTACAGGCCAAACAGCATGTCGAAGGGGCGCACACGCCAGGCGCGAACCCCCGCGCCGAGCACGCCGATGGCCACGCCCAGCAAGGTGCCGACCACCGTCAGCTGCAGGGTGAACCAGGCGCCCTTGAGCAACAGGGGGGCCTGGGCCAGCACGGGGGCGAAGTCGAATTCATAGGCCATGGTGGCAAACTCCGGGTACAGCTCAGAGGTCGGCCGGCAGCGGCTGCTTCAGCCATTTTTCGGCATTGCGGTTGAGGCTGCCGTCGGCCTTGGCGGCTTCGAGCGTGGCATTGACTTTGTCCAGCAGCGCCGGCTCGTTCTTGGCCAGGCCCACATAAACCGGCGAGTCCTTGAGCTTGACCTTGACCACCGGCACCTTGGCCGGGTTCTTCTGGGCAATGGCGGCCATTACCACGCTACCGCTGGCGATCAGTTCGACCTGGCCAGAGAGGTAGGCGGCGATGGTCGAGTTGTTGTCTTCAAAGCGCTTGATCACCGCCCCCTTTGGCGCTACGGCGCTCAGTTCCATGTCCTCGATCGAGCCACGGGTGACGCTGATGGTCTTGCCAGCGACGGCGTCGATGCCCGCGATGTCCACCTCGGCCGGGCCGAATACGGCCAGGTAGAACGGCGCATAGGGCCGGGAGAAATCGATCACTGCCGCACGCTCCGGGTTCTTGCCGAGGCTGGAAATCACCAGGTCGACCTTGCCTGTGGTGAGGAACGGTATGCGGTTGGTGCTGTTTACCGGGGTCAGGGCCAGCTTCACACCCAGCTTGTCTGCCAGCAGTTGTGCAGTGTCGATGTCCAGGCCACGGGGTTTGAGGTCTGGCCCGACCGAGCCGAAAGGCGGGAAGTCCTGGGGCACTGCCACCTTGAGCACGCCACGGGCGCTGATGTCGGCCAGGGCATCAGCCTGGGCGGTTGGCAGCACAAGGGCGCTGCTGCAGAACAGGCTGGCCAGGAACAAGGTGCGGAATGTCTTCATGGTGTGGCCTCGCAGGTAACCAGGGAAAAGAGTGCTGGCTGGCCAGTGCACGGGCCATGCCAACGTCCGTGCTGGCACCGGCTTGACGTGCGCAAGCCCTGAGCTGAACGGTCTTACTGGTCTGAACAGTTGCTTGCCTGCCCGCTTACCCCGCCGCCGTCACGCCCCGCTTTTGTGCAAGGCCGCATTTGCCTGCATCAGCGCGGAGCAATGCTTGCAAGCGCCTGACAATGGCCGTAAAAAGCCAAGGTCATCGCCCTCCGACCGGTCTGAACAGCATGCTCGACACCCTACCCCGCGCCGTCCCCGAACAGGCCCTGCAAGGCATCCGCAAATTGATCGAAGACGGCGGCTATCAGCCCGGCGATGCCCTGCCCTCGCAGCGCGACCTTGCCGAGCAGTTGGGGGTCAGCAGGGCCTCTCTGCGAGAAGCACTGTCCTCCCTCAGCGCTCTGGGGTTGGTGAGCGTGCAGCCGGGCAAGGGTGTGTTCGTGCAGGCGCCAGCGCCTTCGGCATTTGCCTGGCCGTATGCCGAACAGGTCTCTGCAAGCGACACCTTCCAGCTGCGTTACGCCTTGGAAGGTTTCGCTGCCGGGCAGGCGGCACTGGCACTGACTGCGGACGACATCGATCGCCTGGAAGTCAATGTAGAGGCGATGCATCAGGAGTTGCGCGCGGGCCGCTTCGAAGCCGCCGCACGGCTGGATTTCGCCTTTCACCAGCAGTTGCTGCAAGCCTGCGGCAACCACGCCATGCTGCAGGTGATCACCGCCAGCCAGGAGATATTCCTGGAAAGCCAGAAGCTGCCCTTCATCCGCCCGGAACGGGCGATGGAAACCTGGCAGGAGCACCGCAAGATCCTGCGCGCCCTGGCTCGCCGTTCACAGGCGGCGGCGCAGAAGGCGATGCAGGAGCATATTCGCAACGCGGCTTCGCGTACCGGGGTGGTGTTTTCGGTATAACACCCACTCATTGCCGGGCTGACCGCGGCTTGGCCACGAATGGGCGCACGCGGTCAAAACAGATATCTGGGCGTCGCCCTCGAAGAAGCGCCCTCGCTACCGCGCCGGTTTACTGCCTGCAACAACAACGACGAAGCGGCCAGACCGCTTCGCTAATCCGCCAGGCTGCCTTTGAAACCGGAGCGTTTCTCTATGTCCGCATCTCACGAGGTATCCCCCGCCACTCTGCGCCGGGTCATCGCCGCCTCGGCCATCGGCAATTTCGTCGAATGGTTCGACTTTGCCGTCTACGGCTTTCTCGCAACGATCATCGCCAGCCAGTTCTTCGCCAGCGGCGATGCCAGCGTGGCCTTGCTGAAGACCTTTGCCGTTTTCGCCGTGGCCTTCGCCTTGCGGCCACTGGGCGGGATCGTGTTCGGGGCGCTGGGTGACCGGCTGGGACGCAAACGCATCCTGTCACTGACCATCCTGCTGATGGCCGGCTCCACCACACTGATCGGCCTGCTGCCGACCTACGCCAGCATCGGCCTTGCCGCCCCCGCGCTACTGACCCTTGCGCGCTGCCTGCAGGGGTTCTCCGCAGGCGGTGAGTATGCAGGTGCCTGTGCGTACCTGATGGAGCACGCACCGCAAAACAAGCGGGCCTTCTATGGCAGCTTCGTGCCCGTGTCGACCTTCTCTGCCTTCGCCTGTGCGGCGGTGATCGCCTACGGCCTTGAGGCAAGCCTGTCGGCCGAAGCAATGGCGGCCTGGGGCTGGCGCATACCGTTCCTGGTGGCGGCGCCGCTGGGCCTGGTGGGCCTTTACCTGCGCTGGCGCATGGAGGAAACCCCGGCATTTCGCGAGGCCATCGCTCAAGGCAAGACCCATGAGCATTCGCCGCTCAAGGACACGTTGCGTAACCACGGCCGGGCCATCCGCAATCTGGGTGCCTTCATCTCGCTTACAGCGTTGTCGTTCTACATGTTCACTACCTACTTCGCCACCTACCTGCAAATGGTCGGCAACCTGACACGCGCCCAGTCGCTGTTGGTGACCACGGTAGCGCTGGTGTTCGCCGCCATCGGTTGTCCGCTGGCCGGCGCGTTCTCGGACCGGGTCGGGCGGCGCAAGACCATTGGTTTCACCTGCCTGTGGGTAATGGTCTGTGTATTCCCGGCTTATTGGCTGGCCAGTTCCGGGTCGGTGACGGCTGCGCTGGTGGGGGTCATCCTGTTGGCGGTGGGGGCACTTTGCAGTGGTGTGGTGACCGCCGCGTTGCTCTCGGAGAGTTTCCCGACCCGTACGCGCTACACCGCATCGGCGATTACCTACAACGTGGCCTATACGCTGTTTGGCGGCACCGCACCGCTGGTGGCGACCTGGCTGATCGGACAGACCGGCAGCAGCCTGGCGCCAGCGTTCTACCTGGTGGTCATCGCACTGGTGGCGCTGGTGGGTGGGCTGGCGCTGCCAGAAACCTCGCGAATATCGTTGCATGAAGAAACAGCCGGGGATGAAGTGGGTCGCGCGGCCGCCAGCACCGTTTGAGAGTGGGGCTGCATTGCAGCCCTTTCGCAACAAAAGGCGCTTCAAAGGGCATACCCGCGTTGAGAACGCGATACTCCGGGTCCGATAATCGCCCACTTTCCACTATGCGACAGCCAACCCAATTGACGAAACTAACCAGGTGGTACAAACATACGGGCATTCAACAACAACAAAGTGATGCCCGCCATGAAGCCCCTTATCCTCGTGCTCAACGGCCCCAACTTGAACATGCTGGGTACCCGCGAGCCTGCCCAGTACGGCCGTGAAACCCTTGCTGACCTGGCTCAGAGCTGCGCAGACACCGCGCAGGCCCACGGCCTGGATATCGAATTTCGCCAGACCAACCACGAAGGCGACCTGATCGACTGGATCCACGCTGCCCGTGGTCGCTGCGCCGGTATCGTGATCAACCCCGGTGCCTGGACCCACACCTCGGTGGCCATCCGCGACGCGCTGGTCGCCAGCGAGGTGCCAGTGATCGAAGTGCACCTCTCCAACGTGCACAAGCGCGAGCCGTTCCGCCACCTGTCGTTCGTCTCGTCGATCGCGGTTGGTGTGATCTGCGGCCTGGGCAGCCACGGCTACCGCATGGCTCTGGCGCACTTCGCCGAAATGCTCCAGGAGCAGGCAGCATGACTCAGCCGGCCATCCTTGCCGGCCTGATCGGCCGTGGTATTCAACTGTCGCGCACCCCTGCCCTGCATGAACATGAAGGCGATGCGCAGGACTTACGCTACCTCTACCGCCTGATAGACGCCGACCAGTTGCAACTGGAAGACAGCGCCTTGGCGCAATTGCTCGAAGCGGCCCAGCACACAGGCTTCACCGGGCTCAATATCACCTACCCGTTCAAGCAGGCGATCCTGCCGCTGCTCGACGAGCTGTCCGATGAGGCCAGGGGTATCGGTGCGGTCAACACCGTGGTCCTCAAGGACGGCAAGCGTGTAGGCCATAACACCGACTGCCTGGGCTTCGCCGAGGGCTTGCGCCGCGGCCTGCCCGACGTCGCGCGCCGGCAGGTGGTGCAGATGGGTGCCGGCGGTGCTGGCTCGGCAGTGGCCCATGCATTACTGGGCGAAGGGGTCGAGCGGCTGGTGCTGTTCGAAGTCGATGCAGCGCGTGCCCAGGCGCTGGTCGACAACCTCAACGGCCATTTCGGCGCAGGCAGAGCCATTGTGGGCACGGACCTGGCGGCTGAGATTGCCGAAGCGGACGGGCTGGTCAACACCACGCCGGTCGGCATGGCCAAACTGCCGGGCACACCGCTGCCGGTCGAGCTGCTGCATGCCCGGCTGTGGGTGGCGGAGATCATCTATTTCCCGCTGGAAACCGAGCTGCTGCGCGCGGCACGGGCACTGGGCTGCCGGACCCTGGATGGCAGCAACATGGCTGTGTTCCAGGCGGTGAAAGCGTTCGAACTGTTCAGTGGCCGCCAGGCCAATGCCGAGCGCATGCAGGCGCATTTCGCCAGCTTCGGTTGAGCCCGTGCCGTTCCTTTCGCGGGTTTACTCGCGAAAGGAACGGTAAACACCTCAGCCTTTTTCATCCAGCAACGCCTTTATCACCTTCTCCTGCCCGTCGTAGTCACCTTCACCAAAGTGCGCATGCCGCACTTGGCCCTGGCGATCGACAAAGTAGTGCGCTGGCCAGAACTGATTACCCCAGGTATTCCAAACCCGATAATCGTTGTCCACCGCCACCGGGTAAGCGATCCCCAGGCTGGCCACCTTGCGTTTCAACTGGCTGACATCATGCTCGTAGTCGTACTCCGGCGTGTGCACGCCCACCACCACCAGCCCCTGATCGGCGTACCGCCGGGCCCAGTCGTTGACGTGCGGCAGGCTGCGCTGGCAGTTGATGCAGTCCCACGTCCAGAAGTCCACCAGCACTACCTTGCCCTTTAGCCCCTTGGTATCCAGCGCTGGCGAGTTGATCCACTCACTGGCCCCGGACAGCGATGGCATCGCGCCATAACTGTCGCGGGCTGCCAGGTGGCCGGCAAGGCCCAGGCCCAAGAGCGCCAAGGCGACGCCGCCCACTTTCAACAACAAGCGGCGCTCAGTTGTCATGGCAACCGCTCGTGGCATAGGTGCGGTACTGCACACTCTGGCGCTGGCCTTGGGAGTTGATGTAATCCATGCGGGTGTTGACCAGGCCACAGGCATCGCTTTGATCATCCTTCACCGACAGCACTTTCTGTATATCCAGCCGGTCGCCGTAGCGGTATTGCATGACGCTGGCATCCTCCATCGGCTGCGTGGATGCCTGGGCAGCCAGGGTGCCGAGGCTGAGCACGGCGAACAGGCTGGCGCTGGCGAGGGTTTTCATGTTCATGGCATCTCTCCTGTGGATCTTCTGAGGGTGGGGAGTTGTGTTCCCCGGTGAGAGCCATTTCACGCTCGCCAGGTATCGGGCATGTGTCGCCTGACCCTGCGCCCTGCCTCCTGCTGTATCTGATGCGCCACCAGATACACTGCAATACAAACCTCTGCAGGCAAGCTCATACCTGCTCGGTACACTGCGCCCATTCCCCTTGCACAGGACCCCACCGATGGAACATGTCGATCACATCCTGATCGTCGACGACGACCGCGAAATCCGCGAACTGGTCGGCAATTACCTGAAGAAGAACGGCCTGCGCACCAGCATCGTCGCCGACGGCCGGCAGATGCGCGCCTTCCTCGAAGCCAACAGCGTCGACCTGATCGTCCTCGACATCATGATGCCGGGCGATGACGGCCTGCTGCTGTGCCGCGAACTGCGCGCCGGCAAGCACCGCAATACGCCTGTGCTGATGCTGACCGCACGCAACGACGAGACCGACCGCATCATCGGCCTGGAGATGGGCGCCGATGACTACCTGACCAAGCCATTCTCAGCCCGTGAACTGCTGGCCCGCATCAATGCCGTGCTGCGCCGCACACGCATGCTGCCGCCCAACCTGACCATCAGCGAAAGCGGCCGCCTGATCCGTTTCGGCCAGTGGCGTCTGGATACCACCGCGCGCCACCTGCTCGACAGCGAAGGCACGCTGGTGGCCCTCAGTGGCGCCGAATACCGCCTGTTGCGCGTGTTCCTCGACCACCCACAACGGGTGCTCAGCCGCGAACAGTTGCTCAACCTGACCCAGGGCCGCGAGGCCGATATCTTCGATCGTTCCATTGACCTGCTGGTCAGCCGCCTGCGCCAGCGCCTGGGCGACGACGCGCGCGAGCCCAGCTGCATCAAGACGGTGCGCAGCGAAGGTTATGTGTTCTCGCTGCCAGTGCAACTGCTCGAGTCGCCATCATGAAGTGGCCGCGCACCCTCGCCTCGCGCCTGGCACTGATCTTCATCACCGGGCTGGTGCTGGCCTACGGGCTGTCGTTCAGCCTGCAGGCCTATGAGCGCTATATCAGCAGCCGCTCGATGATGCTCAGCAATCTGGAACAGGACGTCGCCACTTCGGTGGCCATCCTCGACCGCCTGCCCGCCGCTGAACGCCCGGCCTGGCTGCCCCGCCTGGAGCGGCGCACCTACCGCTATCGGCTGGACGCTGGCGTAACGGGTGCGGCGATGCCAAGCGACGACCCGCCCATGGCCGCCGACTCGATCGTCAAGGCCATCGGTAGCCAGTATCGCCTGACCTTCCAGGAGATACCTGGCCCGAACGCACACTTCCAGGCCCACCTGCGTCTGGCTGACGGCGCCCCGCTGACCATCGATGTCACCCCGGCCCCCGTGCCGATCGCCACTTGGCTGCCGCTGGTGCTGCTCATTCAGCTTGCCGTGCTGCTGTTCTGTACCTGGCTGGCCGTGCGCCTGGCCATCGGCCCGCTGACACGCCTGGTCAAGGCGCTTGACGACCTCGACCCGGACAAGCCCGGCATGTTGCTGGACGAAAGCGGCCCGCGCGAAGTGAAATTCGCCGCCGTCGCCTTCAACGCCTTGCAGGCGCGCATCGCTGCCTACCTCAAGGAACGCATGCAGTTGCTGGCAGCGATTTCCCATGACCTGCAAACCCCGATCACGCGTATGAAACTCCGGGTCGAGGTAATGGACGAGGGAGTCGAGAAGGACAAGTTGTGGCATGACCTGGATGCCATGGAGCACTTGGTCCGCGAAGGCGTAGCCTATGCCCGCAGCATGGATATCAACACCGAGCCGCCCTGCCGCATCAACCTCGACGCGTTCCTCGACAGCGTGGTGTTCGATTACCAGGACAGCGGCGCGCAGGTCGAGCGCCACGGCAGTACCGGCAGTTTGCTGGAAACGCGCCCGCATGCGCTGCGCAGGGTGTTGGTCAACCTGCTGGACAATGCCCTGAAGTTCGCCGGCAAGGCGCAACTGGAGGTCAGCCGTGAGCAGGGACGTATCGTGATCCGCGTGCTGGACGAAGGCCCTGGCATCCCCCAGCAAGAGCTCGGCGAAGTGCTCAAACCCTTCTATCGGGTGGAAAGCTCGCGCAACCGCAGTACCGGGGGCACCGGCCTGGGCCTGGCAATCGCCCACCAACTGATGCAGGCCATGGGCGGGCAATTGGTCCTCAGCAATCGCCAGGGCGGAGGCCTGTGCGCACAAATCGAGCTGAAGTGAAACGCTGCCGTCCTTGACGCGGTGCTGCGCGCCGCGCCTGCACGGGTGAAATTGGCCTACACCACCTGTCACTACATTCCGATACACAATACAGCCTGCGCCGACACACTGCAGATACGCCGTACCGCCACACTCCCGGTCACACTTTGACACACCGGGAGCCTCTTCGATGAGAGCCATCGCCCTTCCCTCCGGCTGGAAACTGTTCACCGTCCTGGCCGGCCTTACTCTGCTCATGACCGCCGTGGTCCTGGCCAGCCACCCGCTCGGTTCCGATGGCCTGCGCAGCGCTATCCGCGCTACCGCACGCAGTTCCTTCGCCCTGTTCCTGATGACGTTCCTGGCCTCGACGCTGGTGGCCTTGCTGCCCGGCCCAAGCAGCCGTCGCGTTTTGCGCGAGCGGCGCTTCCTGGGGCTGGCTTTTGCCTTTTCGCACACCGTGCACGGCCTGCTGATCTACCGCTACGCCCAGCACTTTCCCGAGTTGTTCTGGGCCGGCCGCACCGCTACCTCCAGCCTGCCAGGCAGCATCGGCTACCTGTTCCTGCTGTTGCTGGCCCTTACCTCCTTCAAGCCGAGCATGCGCCTGCTCGGCGGCCGTGCCTGGAAAGCCTTGCACAGCACCGGCATGTGGGTGTTGGCCGGCGTGTTCTGCCTGTCGTTCTACAACCGCATTCCCATGGGTGGCTGGTATCCGCTGGCCTTTGCCCTGATGTTCACCGCCATCGCCCTCAAGCTCACCGCCAAGCTGGCGCTGTACAAGCGTCGTAACGCCACGGCCCTTTCCTGAAGAAGAGAACAGACCATGACCACGCTGACTCGCACCCTGACTCCCCTCGACCGTCTCGCAGATTGGGGCGCTGATTTGCCATTGCGGATGTTTCTGGCCTGGGAGTTCTTCGAATCCGGCCTGGAGAAATTCAACGGCAGCAACTGGTTCGGCGATATACAGGGGAGCTTCCCACTGCCCTTCAGCCTGCTGCCAGCGGAGTTGAACTGGCAACTGTCGATGTGGGCTGAACTGGTCCTGCCGCTGCTACTGCTACTGGGCCTTGGCACACGGCTGGCGGCGGCGGGGCTGGCGGTGGTAACCGTCGTAGCGATCGCAGCGGTGCACTGGCCTGCGCACTGGTCGGACCTGGCAGAATTGGCGAAGGGTTACGCCATCACCGATCTAGGGTTCGGCAACTACAAGCTGCCCCTGATCTACCTGGTTGCACTGCTGCCATTGCTGCTCAAAGGTGCCGGGAAGCTAAGCATTGATCACTGGATCAAACGGCACATCACGGTCCAGGCCCGAACAGCATGAAATGCAAAGGGCCCGGAGCGTACAGCCCACGAGCCCTTTGCTGTCCTACCAGGGGTGATACGCGTAGCTGACGTCAGTCTTCCAGTGGCTTGGGCGGCGCTGCCGGCTTGGCCGGTTTGGCGGGCTTGCTGTCCTTGGCCTTGGGCTCTGCTGCCGCAGCGACAGGCTCCGGTGCAGTCACGGCCTTTTCGCTGGCCGGCAGCTCATCGACGGCTTTGATGATGGCCTGCGGGTCGATCTTTTCACCTGTTTCGTCATCCTTGAGCATGTGCCGCTCACCGTCTTTACCCACCAGGATGACCTTGGTGCCCTTGCTGGCGCCGAGCTTGAGCTCACGTATCAGCGCCATGGTGGTCTGCTGCTCGAGGTTCTTGTCCTCCCGCTTGCCCATCATGTTGGCGACGCTGTAGATCACCAGGCCACGCTCCTTGAACGCAGCCTGGGTGGCAGGGTCTTTCAAGGCATCGTTCAACCCCCGCAAGGTCGGGTCGGCGGAACTGGGGGCAATGATCACCAATGGTCGTGCCTTGCCCAGTTCCTTGGCCAGCGGAGCGTCGCTGTCGGCGGCGAACAGAGGGCCAGTGACGGCGAGCAGGGTGGCGAGGGTCAGTGACCGGACGAGCATACGCATCTCCTTATTGTCTCGATAAAACAGTGACTACAGATCACGGAGAAAAATCCGACCCGGAGCCTAAACCACTTCGAACATCAGAGGGCCAGGGAAAAGTAACTGGCGGTTTCCAATGGTGACCGATACCAGGATGGCAGCCTTTTCGGAAACGGCCGATACCCAAACTCAGCATAGCCCAAAGCCACTAACGGCAACCTGCGCTCCTTCTCGCTCGCCTGAAGGGGGCGCTTGAGCCGGCACTCAGAACAGCAACAGCTGACGGTCGGTCAACGCCGCAAAGTCATCACCGACAAAGGGCAGGATGGCATCGGCCACAGGCTGTAACTGGCGGCTGAGGTAGTGGTCGTAGTCGATCGGCGACTGCAGGTTTTCCATGGGTTCAGGGCCGGCTGTGGTGATCACGTAACTGATCCAGCCGCCATTCTGATATTGCCGGGCACGCCCCAGGCGGCTGTTGTACTCATCGGCCAGGCGTGCTGCGCGTACATGTGGCGGGACATTGCGCAGGTAGTCGGCCAACGGGCGGCGCAGGCGTTTGCGGTAGATCAGCAGCTCATCCAGCTCACCGGCCAGGGTCTGCTGGACGAACCCGCGTACATAGTCACGGTACGGCTCGCCACGGAAGATTCGCCCATATAACGCCTGCTGGAACTGCCTGGCCAAGGGCGACCAATCGGTGCGCACCGACTCCAGGCCTTTGTACACAATGTCCTCGCTGCCGTCGGCGCGCTGAACCAGGCCGGCGTACCGCTTCTTGCTGCCCTCGTCGGCGCCGCGGATGGTCGGCATCAGAAACCGCCGATAATGGGTCTCGAACTGCAACTCCAGCGCGCTTTCCAGGCCCCAGGTTTCACGCAGGTGCTGCTGCCACCACAGGTTGACCTCGGCCACCAGCGCGTGGCCGGTGCGCGCCGCCGCCTCTTCACCCTGTGCACCCTTGAGCCAGACGAAGGTGGAATCGGTGTCGCCGTAGATAACGTCGTAACCTCGTGCCTCGATCAGCGCGCGGGTCTGGCGCATGATCTGGTGCCCGCGCATCGTGATCGAAGACGCCAGGCGCGGGTCGAAGAAGCGGCAACCGCTTGAGCCGAGCACCCCGTAAAACGCATTCATGATGATCTTGAGTGCCTGCGATAGCGGCGCGTTGCCTTCACGCTTGGCCTCCTCCCTGCCCTGCCAGACCCGTTCGACGATCGCGGGCAGGCAATGCCGGCTGCGCGAGAAACGCCCGCCGCGAAAGCCTTCGACGGAGTGCGTGTCATCCGGCTGGCGCAGGCCTTCAACCAGGCCTACCGGGTCGATCAGGAAAGTACGGATGATCGAGGGGTACAGGCTTTTGTAGTCGAGCACCAGCACCGAGTCATAGAGCCCCGGGCGCGAGTCCATGACAAAACCACCCGGGCTGGCTTCATCCGGGCGACTGCCCAGATTGGGCGCGACGAAGCCCAGCCGATGCATCTGCGGGATATACAGGTGACAGAACGCTGCCACCGAGCCACCGCTGCGGTCTACCGCCAGCCCGGTCACCGATGAGCGCTCCAGCAGAAACTCCAGCAGCCGGGTATGCGCAAAAATACGCGTCACCAGCTCGCAGTCCTTGAGGTTGTAACGCGCCAACGACGGCTTGTCCTCGGCGAACATGCGGTTGATCTCGTCCATGCGCTGGTAAGGCGTGTCGATCGCCTTGCCTTCCCCCAGCAAGGTCTGAGCGACGTTTTCCAGGCTGAACGAAGGGAAGCTCCAAGTGGCAGAGCGCAGCGCTTCGATGCCGTCGATCAACAAGCGGCCGGGCGCATCGGCGAACACATGGCTACGGTTGGCGTGGGCGCGCACAGTCATGGGCGCACCGTTACGCCCCAGGTTCAACGGCACCTGAAGCAGCTTGGCGTGCTCATGCAACAGGCGCAGGTCAAATTGCACCAGGTTCCAGCCGATGATCGCATCCGGATCATGCCTGGCCATCCACTGGTTCAGGCAGTCGAGCAGTGCCGCCCGGTCGTCGCAGTAGTGCAGGTCGAAATCCACGGCGTCGGGCTGGCCATTGGCGGGCCCTAGCATGAACACCTGCCGCTGGCCGCAGCCTTCCAGCGCAATGCTGTACAACTCGCCGCGCTCGCTGGTCTCGATGTCCAGCGATACCAGGCGCAGCGGCGGGCGGTAGTGCGCCAAGGGTTTGAGCTGAGCCTCGCAGATGACACCCTGGGCATCAGGCTGGCCGGTAAACTGCACGGCGGCGGTGATGAAGCGCTCCATCAGGTAGCGTTCGGGGGGGCGGATATCAGCTTCGAACACCTCGACGCCGGCACCGCGCAAGCGCTGTTCCAGTTGCATGAGTTGCCGGTGCTGACGGCAATACACGCCCAGCACCGGACGATGTTGGAAATCCTGCAGGCGCAGGGGCCTGATTTCGACACCGGCCTCGCCCGCCAGCAACAGCCGCGCATGCTCGACCTGCGCCTGCAGGATGAACGCCACCGACTCCTGCGGGGCCAGGCGCAACAGCCGCGGCCCCTGGTCGGTGGCCAGCCAGAACTCCACGCAGGTGCCTTGGGGCGTGTCATGCCAATGCCGGGTCAGGACAAAGCCCTGCTGCAACTCCACTGCGTTGTCCTCGGTGCGACGGATAGGTCGGATGCGACGATTCTACCCTTGCGCGGGGGGCCTGTGCGGGCAATCAGCCATACAGGTAGTTGATGTCCTTGTAGGCCAATGGCGGCACCTGCCCCAGCAGAAAATCGCGCAGCTTGTGCATCTGCCGCGCCTTGGGGCTGGACTTGAGCCAGGTCATGTAATACCCGTCTCCGGTCGCCACTGCATGCTTGAACGGGGTGACCAGGCGCCCTGCGGTCAGGTCGGCACTGGCCAGCACCAGGTCGACCACGGAAATCCCCAAGCCCTGCTGGGCCGCAGAAATGCCCTGATCGAGGGTGTCGAACACCTGGCCCTGATCGATGCTGATGTCCAGGGCATCCATGCGCGCCAGCCAGCGCCGCCAGTCGCGCCGATCCGACGAAGGATGCAGCAGTTCACACTGGCGCAGGTCACCCAGTGCCGGCTGCTCATGCGCCATGTAGTCCGGGTGGCACACCGGAATCAGCCATTCGTCGAACAGCTTGAAACTCTCGATGTCGGCGGCAAACCGGCCGTTGGACAAGAGGAAGGCGCAATCGTAGGGCTCGGAGTAAAAGTCCACCGTGTCGATGTCCATCCAGACGCTCGACAATTGCACGCTGCAGCTGTCATCGACTTTCTTGAAGGCATCCAGCGCCCGCAACAACCAGCGAACTGTCAGCGTCGAGGGCGCCTTCAAGCGCAGGCCGTAGCGGTCCTGGCGCAGCAGTGCACAGGCGTTTTCGATGATCTTGAAGCCGACCTTGAGCTCCTGGGCCAGCAGGCGCCCATGTTCGGTGAGGCTCAACTTGGGCCCCCGTCGCTCGAAAAGGTCGCAGCCGAACAGGCCCTCGAGGGTCTTGATGTGGTGGCTGACGGCGCCTTGGGTCAGTGCCAGCTCTTCGGCCGCGCGGGTGAACGACCCGTAACGTGAGGCGACCTCGAAGGCACGCAGAGCGTGCAACGCCTGGATCCGTTCCGACATGACTCCCCCGAAGCATGAGTGAGACTAATAGTAGGTCATAGTACCACGCGTTTTACAACGTAAGGTACGCCTCAGAAAATGCAGGTAAACAACCAAGATAAGCCAATAACCTGCCTGCATGTGTCTTGAACTTTCTGCTAATTCACGCCTGGGGAAATCATGTTTACGGGTTATGGAAACTGCTATCGCCTGGATGCGCTAGAGCTGGCCGCTGAACATGTCCGGAACACGCATCACTGGACGCACAAAACCATACAGCACTTTCGCAACATCCTCGCAAACCCTGACTTTCCGTGCCTGTTCGGGCGCAAGGCGGTGGCCGGTGAATCCTGCCACATCCTTTTCGCCCGCGCCGAACAGCTCGCCGATGACATCGCACAAGGCTTGGCCGAATACGTGCGCACCATAGCAACGGTGCCGGTCAAGCAACGCATTGGCAGCCCACTGGTGGTGTTCCTCGAAACGGCCGCCGACAGCAGCCTGGCCGAACAGCAGGCGCTGGCCTGGAAGGTGCTGCGCGGCGTCCATGCCCGTGACCCGCACCCGTGGCCGCAAGCGATCCCGGCCGACCCACACGACAGTGGCTGGTCGTTCTGCTACGCCGGCATGGCACTGTTCATCAACATGAACTTTCCCGGCCACCATCAAATGAAAAGTCGCAACCTGGGCAATCACATCACCTTCGTCATCAACCCGCGGGAAAACTTCGACGAAGTGGCCAATGCCGGCACCGAGAGCGGCAAGCGCATTCGTGCACGCATCCGCGAACGCGTGCAGCACTACAACGACGGCGTGATGCCCGACAGCCTGGGCTTCTTCGGCCAGGCCGACAACTTCGAATGGAAGCAATACCAACTGCAGGAAGCAGGCTCGCTCAACCCGTCGCGCTGCCCCTTTCATGCCCACGTCCACGCAACAACCGACACCCAGATCGAGAACTGACCGTGAATACCGCACTGACCGCTACCTACGCCCTGACCGTACTGCTGCTGATCGCCACACCAGGCCCGGTGGTGGCATTGATCGTCAACACCGCCGCAGCCTCTGGCTCGCGCAAGGCCATGTTCACCGCCGTGGGCACCAACTGGGCTTCCCTGGTACTGATCGGCGCCGCGGCCTGGGTCATCCTCACCAGTGCAGCCATCGACAAGGCCTGGCTCAGCGGCATGAGCCTGCTCGGCTGCCTGTTCATCGGCTACATCGCCGTAGGCACCCTGCGCGAATGCCTGCAGGCGCCTGCCTGCGAGACGCTGGCGCAAACGCCCAAAGCCGGGCGTGGCGGTTTGTGGCAAGGCTTCATGGTCGGTATTTCCAACCCCAAGGACATCATCTTCTTCATCGCCTTCTTCCCACAGTTCATCCAGATCACCGAATCGTTCGGCAAAAGCATGATGGTGCTGTCCCTGCTGTGGGTAGCCATCGACTTCGCCGTGCTCAGCCTTTACATCTTTGCCATCGGCAAGATCGCCTCGCAGCGTAGCAACCGGATGATTTCGCTGGCCTCGGGGGTTGCCCTGTTGCTGATCGCCGTCGGCGGCCTGGCCTACAACATCAAAGAGCTGGCGGGCTGACGCCTCGGTGCGAGACGCCACGCCGGACAACAAGGAGCGCCCATGAGCCCGTCCAATACCGCAACATTCGGCCCGGGCCTCCCTGCGCCACTGTCGCTCGACTACCAGCGCTTCCTGCAACTGGGCAGCCGCCGTGCCCCGCACAC
This sequence comes from Pseudomonas sp. BNK-15, assembly GCF_047456105.1. NCBI lineage: Bacteria > Pseudomonadati > Pseudomonadota > Gammaproteobacteria > Pseudomonadales > Pseudomonadaceae > Pseudomonas > Pseudomonas sp. BNK-15. The sequence goes on along the minus strand of NZ_CP179898.1, from coordinate 3,979,576 downwards.
CCTGCACGTGCACGAAAGCGGCTACCGTTCCGGCACCATCAACACCGATGCGCTCGGTTTGCGCTACAGCCATTGCGCCGGCAAGCGATTCTCGGCCGCCGAGTATGGCAGCACCGGCCGTGTCAACTTGCTCGTCGGCGGTTCGACCGCATTGGGCATCGGTGCCAGTTCCGATGAGAATACGGTGGCATCACAGCTGTCGATGCTCACCGGGGAAGTGTGGTTGAGCCTGGCTGGCTGTGGGCTCAATGCCAGCCAGGAACTGCTGCTGTTTCTCACCCATCAGCACCGTTTTGGCGAAGTCGGCCACGTGGTGGTGCTCAGCGGGATCAATACCTTGGCCCACGAGGGCCTGGGTGAGGTGCTGGGCGGCCCACACGCTGCACTGCACGCCAAGGCCTATCAGCAATACCTCAACAGTTTCAACGAAGGCATGCTGCCTACCGGCCCGGCACGCCGGGACTCACTGTGGCAACGCCTCGGCCAGGCCTTGGCCCCGCGCCGGCCCACGCCGGTTCCCGCCTGGCCCTTGTCCGCCCCGCAGAAGCGCCTGGCGCATGCTGCCGACAGCATTGGCCGCACCTTGCGCCAGTGGGAACGCATGCTTGCCGACAGCCACGCCACCCTTACCTTCATTCTTCAACCGCTGCTGCCATGGTGCCGTGAAACGCTGCCTGCCGGAGAGCGAGCCATGCTGTCGGCATTGGAACAGCAACCGACCAACTTCGACCGACTGCTTGAAGGCGCCTTCGACAGTCAACTGCACATGGCCTTCTTCAGGCGCATCAAGAGCCAGGCAGATCCGGTGCCGTGTTACGACATGAACAGCATGCTCAGCAGCTCCCCTGTATTCGGGGCCGAGCTGTTCATTGATCGCTTGCACCTGAACGATTTGGGCAACAATGCGCTGGCCAAGGTGATCACCGCCAAACTGGGCCTGGCCCAGGAAAAACATGCTCAACGCAAGGTCACACCGATCAAGCTCGTCTGACAAATGTGCGTTGCCCTTTCGGTCGGGGCTTCCGGTTGGCTAGAATAGGCCGTCGTTCCGATACGCCAGAGGCGAACGTGTACTTGTCATGAACACCCGAGCCGTCTACCAGTACCTTTCCACTTATCCGGGCTGTGGTGCCAGTGAGGCCTGCCTGTGAGTGGTTTCGCCCGCGTGCCCGCACTACTCATCTCGCTGATGCCGTTTGCCGCACAAGCGCTCGACGTGCGTATCGACCCGCATGCCGACCTGCTTTATCGCCAAGCCCTGCCATTGCTGGAGCAGGCCGATAACCAGGACGATAACGCCAACACGCTGCGCACTGCCATTGGCGGCGATCCGGAACTCAAACGCCAGGGCCAGGCCATGGCCCGTACGCTTCCAACTGCGGTAGCCCTGCTTGAAAAGTCAGTGGAACTCGGCCATCCCGTGGCCCAATACCGCCTGGCGCTGTACTACACGACCTACCTGCCAGCGGCGCAAATCCCTGATGCTGCGTGCCCCTTGCTCGAGGCCAGCCTACAACAGGGCTTTGCCCCACCCGCGACGGCGATCGCCACCTGGTGCCCACCTTATAACGCCAGCCCCCGTTACCGCCAAGCGCTCGAAGCGATCCCGGGCATGGCCACGCTGTATGCGCCCTACTACCCGCAACCGGCCACTCGGCTGGCTTGCAGCCGCAGCCAGCCACAAGGGCTGGAAATGCAGTGGGGGCGTCAACGCGACTATCAGGCCGAGGTGTATCGGTTGCTGGGCGACCTCGATCCGCAGCACCGCCGGGACTTGCTGCAAAAGGCGGTGGAAATCAATGGTTGCGCAGCAGCACAACGGCGGTTGACCAGCCAGCGTTGAACGTTGTTCTGGCAGTGGCAAACCAGCAAGATCGTTCAAGCCACCTGCCCCGCCCTCTGGCATGCTGCGCTGCCGAACAACAGTGTTGCAGCCATCATGCAAAGCAGTCCGCCTATTGCCCGCCAAGCTTTTCTGCACGGCGCCATCGCCATTGTTCCGTTATCGCTGGCCGTTGCCCCTTGGGGCCTGCTTGCAGGCTCGATGGCCATCGAGGCCAACCTCAGTGCCTGGGAGGGTCAGGGCTTGTCGGCGATCGTGTTCGCTGGCGCCGCGCAACTGGTAGCCATCGGCATGCTCAAGGGCGGCGCCAACCTGCTGTCGATTTTGCTGACCACACTGCTGCTCACCTCGCAGCATCTGCTTTACGGCTTGTCGATGCGCCCGGTGCTGTCGAACCAGCCGCTGCGCTGGCGCCTGGGCCTGGGTTTCCTGTTGACCGATGAGTTCTTCGCGTTGACCAGCCACTATGACCAACAGCAATTCAACCGCTGGTACGCGCTAGGTGTCGGCCTGACCTTCTACGTGGCCTGGAACCTGTTCACCCTGGCCGGGATCGTGCTGGGCCAGAACATCCCGCACCTGGACCAGTTGGGCCTGGATTTTTCCATTGTCGCCACCTTTGTCGCCCTGATCGCCCCACTGGTGCGCAACCTCGCCACGGTAGTGTGCGTGGCGGTGTCGCTGTTCTGTTCAGTGCTTTTCAGCTACTGGCACTGGGAAACCGCGTTGGTGGCCGCTGGCCTGCTGGGCATGGCTGCCGGATTTGTCTGCCAGAAATTTTCCGGAGGCCGCGCATGACCTGGCTACTGATCTTTGCCATGGGCGCCGTAGTGTTCCTCAATCGCTACGCTTTCCTGGAACCGCGCCTACCGCTGCGCCTGAGCTCCAATGCCCGGCAGTTTCTGGGTTTTGCCGTGCCGGGCATGCTCACCGCCATTTGCGGGCCTATCGTCTTCCTGCCCGGCCACCAGTTGGACCTGAGCCCGCTCAACCCCTACCTGCTGGGGGCTGTAGTGGCCATCGTTCTGGTGTTGTTGACCCGCAGTGTATTGCTGAGCATGCTGGTGAGCATGTTTATCTTCTTCCTGCTGCGCAGCTGGCTGACATGAGCACGCCCCTGCGCGAACAAACCCACCTTTGGCAGGCGCCCGCGCTGGGCGATGTCGAGATGCTGCATGCGCGCTACATTCAGCAACGCTTCGCCCCACATGTTCACGAGGGTTACGTGTTCACCGTGATCGAGTCGGGTGCCCAGCGCTTCTGGCACCGCGGCAGCGAGCACCTGGCGCCCGTGGGCAGCATGGTGCTGATCAACCCGGACGAACTGCATACCGGCGCCACAGCCCATGAGGCTGGCTGGCGCTACCGCGGGTTTTATCCGGAGCATGAACGGGTGACCGGCGTGCTCGACGAGCTGGAACTGGGCCGCCACGGCATGCCCTGCTTCAAGGACAGCGTGATCCAGGACCCGGCCCTGGCCATGGCCTTCAGCAAGCTGCATCAGCTGTCCGAAGCCAGCGCCAGTGCCCTGCAGCAACAGACCGCTTGGCGCCAGGCGGTCCTGGCCTTGGTACAACGACACGGGCAATGCGCTGAACCCGCGCCCCCTGGCCACGAACCACTGGCCGTAGCCCGCGCCCGCGAGCTGCTGGAGAGCCAACTGGCAGAACCGCCATCGCTCGAAGCACTGGCGGGCGCGGTTAATCTATCGCCGTTCCATTTCGCCCGGGTGTTCCGCCAGGCCACCGGCCTGCCGCCGCATGCCTGGCTGAAGCAACGGCGCCTGGCCCGTGCCCGGGAAATGCTCAAGAGCGGCGTGACTGCGACCGACGTGGCTTTCAACCTGGGCTTCGCTGACCAGAGCCACTTAAGCCGGCAATTCAAACAGGCCTATGGCGTGACGCCAGGGGCCTATCGACAAGCATGCGTTCACGCGGTCGTGCCTTCCCACCGGCTCACAACGCCAGCTCCAGTTGCAAAGGATCCGGATCTTTTCGTCGAATCCTGACGGCAATACCGGCCACACGCACTGGCCGTCCTTGCCGCTGGCCTAACCGCCCTTCATCAGTTGTTCCTGCCGGGTGCCCCACAGGATCCAAGCGTTATGCGCCAACGCCCCACGCACACTGGCTTGCATTGCATCATCGATTGTCGCTGTCATGCGCACTTTCTTTCAGGTTCCAGCGTACTGGCGCGATACACAGCATGAGCGTCATCCATATGAAGGTCGCTGGCCCCGCAAGCACGAAGACCAGGCTGGCAATCAGCCCCGATACGGCATCACCAATGACGGCAGTGAAGTAATAGAGGGAAAAATTCCTGCCAACTTCATGCTCACTCGACAAGCACTGGATGTTGGTGACGATCGCGATATCGACAAATGCACCAATGAAACCGACCAGGAACAAAATCAGGAGGAACAGCCACTTGTTGAAGTGCAATGCCACTGCCGCAGCAAAAAACAGTGCCCCATACAGCGCCCAGTAACGCAGTACCAAGCGTGCAGTTGTCCATGGGTTGAAGCGTGTGTAGAGCACGCCACCCAATACGGTGCCTGCCGCAAGCAGTGAGAAAACATAGCCAACCGCTGCCTCTGAGGCAAAGTGCTCCAGCACCGAAGCCGGAAGGATGAAGCGAATCACCGACGTGGCAAACATCGCACAGAGGGTGGTACAGCCAATAACAGCAAACAAAGGCGCATTGCTGACCCTGAGCTGACTTACACTGCGCGCCGTATCCCGCACTATGGCGCGCCCATCGAATGCCTGCCGGACGCCCTGCCTGGCAGGCCCCAGGGTAGCGATGGAAATGACCGACAACACCAGGCACGCCGCAGAGAACAAGAAGGTTGCTTCGCGAGACAGCAGTAACACACATGCCGAGAAAACCAGCGGCCCGATAATCGAGGCTGCATCCTCGATCACCTGAATACCGCTGTTCACCGAGGCGAGTTGGTCCTTTCCGACAAGGTCTGGAAAATACGCTCGAAACGTAGGTACATACAGACATTCGAATGCCGTCATGACCATCGCAAGGCCGACCAAGACGGACAATACCGGTGTGAAAAAGCTGAATAAGGTAAAGAAGGCAAGTGCTAGGAGGCCTTTAGTCGCCTCGACAGCAAACAACGTTCGTTTCCTGTTGACATTGTCCGCCAGCCAGCCACCTAAAGGTGAAAACAGCATGCTGGGCAAGTAGCGAAAGAAATAAGCGATGCCAATCAAAAGCAGATCCGCCTCGGTCATTGATACGATGGCCACGGCAAATGCAGCTTCGAAGGCAAATTCACCACACTTGGAAAAACAATAACCGAACGCTAGAGAACGCGTCCCGCGATCAACACTCAGCGCCCGCATATTTCGTGATTCCCTCAGCCAGCAGCATAGGTCAATTCCTACTTGGTAATATTACGCCTAGGCACTTCAGATTATTGAAATTACCCTGCGCAATTTGGGCAAAACCAATCTAAAACTCGTCCAGCATCACGCTCAACCCGAAAGTTGTAACAACACCCCTCCTCCGCGCACACACAACTCAGCACATAGGAACATTCCTACTAGTAGCCATTTTTAACTTCGGCATTCCCACAACTGGCAGACTCCCCCAGTAGAACGCTTCAGCAGATTAATTTCAGATGCCGCACCTTGAATCTTAGGCAGACAAAGGCATCGACTTTAAACATTCTGTTTATAAGTAACGAGTTGTTACTACGCCGTGAGAGCAGCGTCTGCTGCGCCTTGAAAAGTCAGTAAGTGCCTGGCCAGCCCTCTGCTACACTGACAAGGCTGAATTGGAGGATCCTGCCATGTCCGAAAGAGAGCTCACCACCCTCATATCGTTGATGAACCAGCGCCAGGCCTGCCTGAGCAGTGCCTGCAAAGAGATCGCCGACTGGATCGACCGGCAGGGTGACGTGCCCGCCGCTGGCAAGATCCGCGCAAGCCTCAAGGCCCTGGAGGCCGACGAAGCCCAGGTCCGCAAGACCTTGACCTCGCTGACCCTGGAAAGGCCGCTGCCGCGTTTTCGCAGCTGAATGAAGTGGGGCCGCTTAGCGGCCCCGGGTCAATCAGTGCTTCATGTGCATGTGGTCGTGCCCACCGCCCATCTCGGCGTTGAGCGCCCGTACCTCTGCCTGCACTTCCAAGGTTTCCTTGCCACCCTTGGCATCTTCCACGGTCAGGGTCAGCGGGACTTTGTCACCCTCCTTCACCTGCTGCGTCAGGCCCATCAACATCACGTGATAGCCATTGGGGTCCAGGCTTACCGGCTTGCCGGCTGGCAGCTGCACGGCCTCGACCTGTTTCATGCCCATCACATCACCGTTCATGGTCATCTCATGCACTTGCACAGTCTTGGCCACAGGCGATGCCACCCCTATCAGCTTGCTGTCGCTGCTGGCAGTCAGGGTCATGAACGCACCGGTGGACTGCTGGTGCGGTACGCTGGCACGTACCCAGGCATCACTGACGGTGGTCTGGGCCAAAGCCGGCAGCGCCAGGCCCAGCAGGGCAATAGCGGCCAGGCCGCGCTTGAACGGGTGCAGTGAAACAGCCATTAGCAGATCTCCATCAGGGTGACCAGGTCCTCGGCGCATTCCTTGGCGTTCAGGGAATGGCCCAGGCTCAGGCGCAGGGTGCCACGCGTGTCGTAGACGTAGCTGGTGGACGAATGTGAGATGGTGTAGGTATCACCGGCCGGGACCTTCTCGTAGAACACCTTGAACTCCTTGGCCACCTCGGCGATTTCCTCCGGGGTGCCAGTCAGGGCCATGAACGAGGGGTCGAAGGCCTTGACGTAGGCGTCGAGCACTTCGGGGGTGTCGCGCTCAGGGTCCAGGGTGATGAACACCACCTGGAACAGATCGCGGTCGCGGCCCCGGAGCTGCTTGCGGATTTGCGCCGCTCGCGCCAGGGTGGTCGGGCAGACTGCCGGGCACTGGGTGAACCCGAAGAAGATCATCGGCATGCTGCCGTAGAAGCTCGACAGGGTGACGTCGTTGCCCTTGGTATCCTTGAGACGGAACTTGCGCCCCAGGATTTCGTTGCTCATGTTCTTGCCGTACTTGAACTCGAGCCCTCGGGCCGGGTTGCAGCCTGCCAGCAGGCCGAGCCCGAGAACGCCCATCCCGGCGACGACTGCGCGCCGGGTCAACAGATCATTCATGGAACCATCCTTTAAAGGGAAGGTGCCGACCCTCGGGACGGGCCGGCCGAAAAACCGGGGCATTCTGGCATGACGCCCCAAGCGCTTCTACCCGACCAAGGCGGTGATGGCTTGCAGCCCTTTAAACACGGGCTGCGGCCTGTTGTCGCAGGGGTTGAATCCGTAACAGTTTGTTGCTAGGAGCTTGTGGCCAGCCGGTCGCCGAACTACCGATCAGTAGTACGCGTTTTCTTTCTGGGTGTGGTCAGTCACATCCCGCACGCCCTTGAGCTCCGGAATGCGTTCGAGCAGGGTCCGCTCGATGCCGTCCTTCAGGGTTACGTCGGCCTGACCGCAGCCTTGGCAACCACCACCGAACTGCAACACGGCAATGCCGTCGTCGACCACATCCACCAGGCTGACCTGGCCACCGTGGCTGGCCAGACCTGGGTTGATCTCGGTCTGCAGGTAGTAGTTGATACGCTCGTTGATCGGGCTGTCTTCGTTGACCATCGGTACTTTGGCGTTCGGCGCCTTGATGGTCAGCTGGCCGCCCATGCGGTCGGTGGCGTAGTCGACCAGCGCGTCTTCCAGAAACGGCACGCTGACGGCATCCAGGTAGGCAGTGAAGCTCTTCAGACCCACGGCGGTGTCGTCAGGCTTTTCTTCGCCCGGCTTGCAGTAGGCAATGCAGGTTTCGGCGTACTGGGTGCCCGGCTGGGTGATGAAAACGCGGATGCCGATGCCAGGCGTGTTCTGCTTGGAAAGCAGATCGGCCAGGTAATCATGGGCGGCGTCGGTAATGGTTATAGCGCTCATGGAAGTTCCTCACAGACTTGCGGCCAAGTGTACGCCAAGCTGGCCTTCGAACAAAGTCCTAGCATTTGACTCGGGAAAGAGCAAACGCCGGCGTTTGCTCCCGCGGTGCCGCCAGCCACGCCTGCATCCGCCGGTACAGGCCCCGTTCCAGCCACTGGTAGCTGAACCACGACATTAGTCCAATGGACGGCACGCACAGCGCAAAGACCAGGTAGGGGTTCAAGTGCAGGCGCTGGCTGGCGAACCAGCCCGCATACAGCACCAGCACGTGGATCAGGTACACCGAGTACGAGCAGTCCCCCAATGCCTTGAGCAGCCGGTTGCCCTGGAAGTACGGCTCAAGCGCTACAAATGCCAGCACTATCAGTGCACCGGGAAGGCCCCAATGCAAGAGCCGTTGGGACGCGTCCAAGTGGTAGATCGCGTAGCCCGCCACGCCCAGCACCGCCAGCGGCAACCACAACCCCTCGCGCACCAGGCCGCGGCGGTACAGCACACCGATGCCGATACCGAGCAGAAATTCGTAGATGATGCCGTTGTTGTAGAAGCGGCTGAGCACACCAAGGCGGCCCAGCACTTCGCTGACCAGCAGCAGTGCAGCGGTCACCAGCAGCAACTGGTGGCGCTGCCGGACAAGGAATGCCAGGCCAAACAAAAGGTAGAAGAACATCTCGAAGTTCAGCGTCCAGCCAACGTTCAAGGTCGGGTACAGGCCGTAGCCACCGGGGTTCTCTGCCGGAATGAACAGCATCGAGAGCAGCAGGTGATGCCAGGTGAATGCCTGGTGTGGCATCCATTGGCTGAAGGCCAGCAGCAGTAGCGCCATCAACAGGGTGTAGAACCAGTAGGCAGGGACGATGCGCAACGCGCGGTTGAGCAGGAACCGACGCGGCTCAACGGGCTTGTCTCGGGTCGAAAGGTAGATTACCAGCCCGCTGATGACGAAGAAGATGTCGACGCCCACGGCGCCGCGGTCAGTGAGCAGTTGGCCGATGGGGCCAGTGGCATGGAAGTCGAAAAAGATCTGCATGAAATGGTGGCAGACCACCACCCAGGCGGCGAACGCCCGCAGTGCCTGAAGCGAATACAGCATGGATCACCCTGCGATTGCCTTGGTGCATTGAGGCCACAGTGGGGCTGCCTGGCAGCCCCGGACCACCCAACCTTTCCGACCGCAGGTGTGCCGGAAAGGTCAGCGCAACCGATCAGAGGTTCTCGTAGCGGTTCATGTCCAGCACCCCGGACTCCAACGGCTGGGTTTCCTTGATATAGGTGCTCAGGTCGTGGAAGTAACGCCAGAACTGCGGGTGGCTGCGGCGCACGCCCCAGCGCATGACGATACGTTCAAACCTGGCGGCATCGTCGCGCGCGTATTCCATGTCTTCGACGAACTCCGGCACATCCGCCGCCGGGATGTTGAAGATGAAGTTCGGGTAACTGCTGAGCACCCCGGGGTACAAGGTCAGGGTATCGAGCCCCGGCTGGTAGCGCGCGGCCTCGCCCAGCAGGAACGCGACATTGCTGTGTGCACGGTTGCGCAGCAGGCTGTAGACCTGACGCTGGCCGCCTTGCCCTTCGATGCGCAGCAGGGTGGCTTCAGGCAACTGGTTGATCACCTTAAGGCCTGCGGCCGGGCGTGATACGAGACGGCTGAGCGACTGCTCGACGTTACGGAATTCTTCATTCATCTGCGGCCGCGAGCAGTAAGCACCCTGGCAGCGGTTGATCGGGTCGGGCGCAGCGTTCAGGCTGCCGGTGCGCTGCAGCAGCTTGAGGCCGAAGTCGCGCTTGGGGTCGCGTAGGTCGAGCCTGATGCCGCTCGGCGTGTCAGTGTCGATGTCTTCATAGTCGAGCCACATCTTCACTTTGCCGCTGTTCTGGTACCAGTCGCTGAGAATTGCACCACGCTGGTCCGCTGGCATCAGGCGCAGGAAGTTGACCTCGGCACCATTGCGGATCAGGTCGAAGTACAGCCGCGTCTGCAACTGGTGCGAGACATTGCCGAATACATCGAAGTTGACCGCCAGCTGGTAATAGGTGCGTTCGAATAGCGGGTAGTCGAACAGCCACACCGTCAGCGGCACATCGCCGACCAGGCCCTTGGTCACCGAAGCGCTGTCGAAGTGGCGGAAGATGCTGAGCAGCGCATTGTCGTTGCCGGCCCACAGGGTCGACCAGCCCGGCGCCGGCATTTCGGCGTAGGCGTCGCGACGCAGTTTTTCATACTCGTTGCGCTTGTCACGGTAAGCATGCCAGAGGTTGAGCACACTGCCCACGTCATCGATCTGGCCCGGCATGGCGAGCAACGGTGTAGCCTGGCCACGGTACGCAGCATCGGTGATGTAGCGGTCGTGCGCCGGTTCCTGGAACAGCGCCCAGAAGTTATCGCGGATCACATCGGTAGCGATCTGCCCACGGCACACCGGCCCGCGGATGAAGGTGCGGACGAAGTACTCGGCGTTATCCAGCATGAACTGGTAGCGCGCCACCGCCGGGATCGCCTCGAAGGTCTCGAACGGGTTGGCGCGGTGGCGCGGCCCATACCCCGGCAGCGCGCTGGCGTGCCAGTCACCGGCATAGAACAGCTGCTTCACGCGCTTGAGCTTTTGCGGCCCCATCGGGTAGGTGATGTGGGTTTTATGCACGATCACACCCTGCACCGGAATCAACCGGTAATAAAAGTCGGTACCCGGCGGGTCGTTGGGGCGGCGCGTGGCAATCAGGTCGACCGGCTGGCCGCTGGGCGTGCGCGAGCGCACCCATTGGAAGAAGTGGCCCTGCTCGCCGCCGACGAAATGGATGTGCGCCAGGAACAGATGCTCGTACAGCCAGCGCCCGACCAAGGCCTCGGTAGAGCCCGGTCGATTGAGCAGTTCTTCCCAGTCGGCGATCTGTTTCGCCTCGGCCGCGCTGGGTTGAATGGGCTCATACTCGACCGGCGCACCTGCAGCCAGCCAACCCTGCAGGGTCTGGTATTCCTTATCGGTCAGGCCAGTGACCGCCAGCGGCATACCCTCTTTGGGGTGGGCGCCGGCATAGGCATCGAACTCATGGGGCAACGGGCACATGTTGTTGCGCGCGAGCCCCAGGACGATATCGTCGGGCAGCTTGGCGTTGGGGGTAAGCGGCGCCTTGTGCCCCAGCTCCAGCATGCGTGCCATCAATGCGGCCTGGCTGCCCTGGCCGTCGAGCACGGAATAGAAGCCCTTCTTGCGCCACTGCTCTTCGCTGTGCGCATCGTAGAACAGCCGCGTGGTCGGGACTGCCTTGCTCCTTTCACCTTGGTACACCGGTACCTTGGTTGCACCACGCACTGCGCCTTCGGGGCTCTCCAGCTTCAGCTGGCAGGCGGCGTCGTTGCAGGCATGGCAGGCCACGCACTTCTCGGTGAAAATCGGTTGAATGTCCCGGGTGTAGGAAATTACCGCGCTCGATTGGGGGGCTTGTGCGAGCGCGACGCTGCTGAGCAGCAGCGCGAAAGCGCCGACAAGAAAACGATGCACCATGTGCCGAAAGTCCTGGGTTCTAGAAAAGCCATCACGTTTGCCTGGTCGACCATGGGTGCTTCACGGCGCAACATGAACGAAATTCATGCGAATGGCCAATGCGCCTAAAAACCGCGCAGCTTTGTTATGATTCCGCACCTTCTGATATTCGCCCGACCAGGTAGTTCCTATGTCCGACCGCAGCGCTCGTCTCCAAGCACTCCAGCACGCACTCAATGAGCGCATTCTGATCCTCGACGGCGGCATGGGTACTATGATCCAGAGTTACCGCCTCGAGGAACACGACTATCGTGGCACGCGCTTCGCCGATTGGCCAAGCGATGTAAAAGGTAACAACGACCTGCTGCTGCTCAGCCGCCCCGATGTCATCGCTGCCATCGAGAAGGCGTACCTGGACGCCGGCGCCGATATTCTCGAAACCAACACCTTCAACGCCACGCAGATTTCCCAGGCCGACTACGGCATGGAGTCGCTGGTCTACGAGCTGAACGTCCAGGGCGCGCGCATCGCCCGCCAGGTGGCGGACGCCAAGACCCTGGAGACGCCGGACAAGCCGCGCTTCGTTGCCGGCGTGCTCGGCCCGACCAGCCGCACCTGCTCGATCTCCCCGGACGTCAACGACCCCGGCTACCGTAACGTCACCTTCGACGAACTGGTGGAAAACTACATCGAGGCGACCCGCGGGCTGATCGAGGGTGGCGCCGACCTGATCCTCATCGAGACCATCTTCGACACGCTCAACGCCAAGGCGGCGATCTTCGCCGTGCAGCAGGTGTTCGAAGATGACGGCATCGAACTGCCGATCATGATCTCCGGCACCATCACCGATGCCTCGGGCCGTACCTTGTCCGGCCAGACCACCGAAGCGTTCTGGAACTCGGTACGCCATGCCAAGCCGATTTCCGTCGGCCTGAACTGCGCGCTGGGCGCGAAGGACCTGCGCCCTTACCTTGAAGAGCTGTCGACCAAGGCCGACACCCACGTTTCCGCCCACCCCAATGCCGGCCTGCCGAACGCCTTCGGCGAGTACGACGAAACCCCGGCCGAGATGGCTGCCGTGGTCGAAGAGTTCGCGGCCAGTGGTTTCCTCAACATCATCGGCGGTTGCTGCGGTACCACGCCCGGGCACATCCAGGCCATCGCCCAGGCCGTGGCCAAATACAAGCCGCGCCAGATCCCGAAAATCGCCAAGGCCTGCCGGCTGTCGGGCCTGGAACCGTTCACCATCGACCGCCAGTCGCTGTTCGTCAACGTCGGTGAGCGCACCAACATCACCGGCTCCGCCAAGTTCGCCCGGCTGATCCGCGAAGAGAATTACACCGAAGCGCTGGAGGTCGCCCTGCAGCAGGTAGAGGCCGGTGCTCAGGTAATCGACATCAACATGGACGAAGGGATGCTCGACTCCCAGGCCGCCATGGTCCGTTTCCTCAACATGATTGCAGGCGAGCCGGACATCTCTCGCGTGCCGATCATGATCGACTCGTCGAAATGGGAAGTGATCGAGGCTGGCCTCAAATGCATCCAGGGCAAGGGCATCGTCAACTCGATCTCCATGAAAGAAGGCGTCGAGCAATTCAAGCACCACGCCCGCCTGTGCAAACGCTACGGCGCGGCCGTGGTGGTGATGGCCTTCGACGAGGTCGGCCAGGCCGACACCGCCGCGCGCAAGAAGGAAATCTGCCAGCGCAGCTACGACATCCTGGTCAATGAAGTCGGCTTCCCGCCGGAAGACATCATTTTCGACCCGAACATCTTCGCCGTCGCTACCGGCATCGAAGAGCACAACAACTATGCCGTGGACTTCATCGAGGCCTGCGCCTACATCCGTGACCACCTGCCACATGCGCTGAGCTCGGGCGGCGTGTCCAACGTGTCGTTCTCGTTCCGCGGCAACAACCCGGTGCGCGAGGCGATCCACTCGGTGTTCCTGTTCCACGCCATCCGCAACGGGCTGACGATGGGTATCGTCAACGCCGGCCAGCTGGAAATCTACGACGAGATCCCGGCCGAGCTGCGCGAGCGGGTCGAGGACGTGGTGCTCAACCGCACCCCCGAAGGTACCGATGCATTGCTGGCCATCGCCGACGACTACAAAGGCGGCGGCGCCACCAAGGAAGTAGAGAACGAAGCCTGGCGCTCACTGCCGGTCGGCAAGCGCCTGGAACATGCGCTGGTCAAAGGCATCACCGCACACATCGTCGAAGACACCGAGGAGTGCCGCCAGCAATGTGCGCGCCCGATCGAAGTCATCGAAGGGCCGCTGATGAGCGGCATGAACGTGGTTGGCGACCTGTTCGGCGCCGGCAAGATGTTCCTGCCGCAGGTGGTCAAGTCGGCGCGGGTGATGAAGCAGGCCGTGGCCCACCTGATCCCGTTCATCGAGGCCGAAAAAGGCGACAAGCCCGAAGCCAAGGGCAAGATTCTCATGGCGACGGTCAAGGGCGACGTGCACGACATCGGCAAGAACATTGTCGGCGTGGTCCTGGGCTGCAACGGCTATGACATCGTCGACCTCGGCGTGATGGTACCGGCAGAGAAGATCCTGCAGACCGCCCGCGACGAGAAGTGCGACATCATCGGTTTGTCCGGCCTGATCACCCCGTCGCTGGACGAGATGGTTCATGTTGCCCGGGAAATGCAGCGCCAGGGCTTCGAGCTGCCGTTGATGATCGGCGGCGCCACCACGTCCAAGGCCCATACCGCAGTCAAGATCGAGCCCAAGTACAGCAACGATGCGGTGATCTATGTGACCGACGCCTCCCGCGCGGTAGGTGTGGCCACCCAGTTGCTGTCCAAGGAACTCAAGCCCGGCTTCGTTGAAAAAACCCGCCTGGACTACATCGAAGTGCGTGAACGCACTGCCAACCGCAGTGCCCGCACCGAGCGCCTGAGCTACGCGCAGGCCGTGGCGGCCAAGCCGAAATACGACTGGGCCGCTTATCAGCCGGCGGTCCCTGCCTTCACAGGCGTCAAGGTGCTGGACAACATCGACCTGCGCACCCTGGCCGAGTACATCGACTGGACGCCGTTCTTCATTTCCTGGGACCTGGCCGGCAAGTTCCCACGCATCCTCACCGATGAAGTGGTGGGTGAAGCGGCAACCTCGCTGTACAAGGATGCCCGCGAGATGCTCGACAAACTGATCGACGAGAAGCTGATCAGTGCGCGCGCCGTGTTCGGCTTCTGGCCAGCCAACCAGGTTGCCGATGACGACATTCAGGTCTACGACGACAACGGTCAGCCCCTGGCCACCTTGCACCACCTGCGCCAGCAGACCATCAAGCCCGATGGCAAGCCGAACTTCTCCCTGGCCGACTTTGTCGCGCCCAAAGACAGCGGCGTCACCGACTACATGGGTGGCTTCATCACCACCGCCGGCATTGGTGCCGAGGAAGTGGCCAAGGCTTACCAGGACAAGGGCGACGACTACAGCTCGATCATGGTCAAGGCCCTCGCCGACCGCCTGGCCGAGGCCTGCGCCGAGTGGCTGCACGAGCAGGTGCGTAAAGAGCACTGGGGTTATGCGCGCGACGAGCACCTGGACAACGAGGCACTGATCAAGGAACAGTACAGCGGCATCCGCCCTGCCCCAGGCTACCCGGCCTGCCCGGACCATACCGAAAAAGAAACGCTGTTCCGCCTGCTCGACGGCACAGCCATTGGTGAAACCGGCCCCAGCGGCGTGTTCCTCACCGAGCACTTCGCCATGTTCCCGGCTGCGGCGGTCAGCGGCTGGTACTTTGCTCACCCGAAAGCGCAGTACTTTGCCGTGGGCAAGGTCGACAAGGACCAGATCGACAGCTACAGCGCACGCAAGGGCCAGGATGTCAGCGTCAGCGAGCGCTGGCTGGCACCGAACCTGGGGTACGACAGCTGACGTTCGTGGGGCCGCTTTGCGGCCCCATTTGCCATCTACACTGTCCCTGATTGCCTCTGAATATCCAAGGAGCCAGCATGGACGATTCCAGTCAAGGCAAACCCCCTACCTTCTGGCAGATGCTGCACAGCATCCTGGCCGCCGCGCTGGGTGTGCAGAGCGGCAAGAACCGCGCGCGCGACTTTACCCATGGCAAGGCCAGCCACTTCATCGCGCTGGGCGCACTGTTCACCTTGGTGTTCATCCTGATCCTGATCGGCCTGGTACGACTGGCGCTGCACCTGACCGCCCACTGAAACGCAACCCGCCCGCGTAATTCCCTTGCGCGGGCGGCTCAAGTTGCATCACGGCCTGGAGCTGAGGCTATTGGTGGCTGACCCAGTACACGGCAGTGACCACCACCAGGACGATCAGGCAGAGGATCGCCCAGGCATCGACGCTGCTGTCAGCTTTGCGGACCTTGGTTGTATTTCCCATTGCATTGCCTCTTGTAGTGGTTATGGGAATGCACTTCACAACCAGCAGTTAAGACGAGCAATGCCCTTCTCTCAAGCAGGGTTTTTCAGTAGTCGACAGGTGACGTCAGGAAGGGATACCGGTAAGTCGGCGGGCGTCCTTGGGCGCTGAAACGCTGGAAGTCGACACCATAGTCGTCCTGTTCCGCCAGCTTGAGCCAACGCTTTGCCTTGTCTGGATCGATCGACTGCAAAACCGGCATCACATGGTCGCGCTGACCATCCCGTGCGATATCCACACCATAGGCATCGTCATGCAGCATGACCATGGCCCAGCCGCCGAGACTGAAATGCCCACCCATCAGCACCCCCAGGCGCCCTTCGATACGCGCTCTCAAGGCCTCGGGGGAGCTGTTGACGGCGCTGAACACTACATCTTGCCCAGGCTTGCGCCCCGCAGCCTCGAACGCGCGCATGGCGCCAAAGGCCATTTCGTCGTTGGCCGACCACACCAGCTTGATATCCGGGTAGCGCTGCTGCAACTGCTGCGCCTGTTCAAAGGCGCGCTGGCGGTTCCAGCCACCGTAAACCATCTGCCGCAGGCGCACCCGAGGGAAGTCGGCCAAGGCGCGACGCATGCCTTCTTCACGCAACTGCGAGGCGGGCGTGGTCTTGAGCCCGGCGAAAGCCACCAGGTCCACCGGCTCGTTACTGGGCGGTAGCAAAGCGACCATCTGGTGCAGCATCTGGTAACCGGCCTGCTCGTCATTGGCCGTCAAGGCCCCTAACAAAGCGCCGTACTTTGCGGGCTGGGCTTGAATGCTGCTCGCCTGGCTGGCAGTCAGCCCGTTGTTGACCAGTAACAGCTTGACCCCGCTACCTTGCGCCAGGCGAATGATCTGCGGCGCAACGTACCGCTCGTTGACCAGCACGAGGTATTCCGGGCGCTGCGGGCCCTTGAGCACCGCCCGGGCCTGGCTCAGGGCGCGCTCGGGATTACGGGCGCTGTATTGCACCTGCAGCGCCATGCCCAGGTCATCAGCCGCCGCTTGCATGAAGCGCGAGTAACTGACCCAGAACGTCTCTGCGGGTAGGCCCGGATTGAGGAAAACCACCGAAGCGGCCTGAACGCTGGCTGCCAGCGGCAGGCTCAGGCACAAGCTGTAGCACAATGCCTTGAGCATGCGGTTACATCCTTACCAACAAACCCGCGAGTATAAACCTGCGGCGCTGAGTGACGGATAAACGCCAGTCAATCTCACTTAGTTCGTTTGGTTCTTTTCATATGCAAAAACATCACTTTAGCGCATAAACGCAACCTGATATCGTTTCCCCGCTCCGAACCGGAGTGCGCGGCCGTGCGCGCGAATAGCTGCATGCAGCCTGAGACAGGACTTTTATGTACGTATACGACGAGTACGATCAGCGGATCATCGAGGACCGCGTCAAGCAGTTCCGTGATCAGACCCGCCGCTACCTGGCCGGTGAGCTGAGCGAAGAAGAATTCCGCCCTCTGCGCCTGCAGAACGGCCTCTATATCCAGCGTTTCGCCCCGATGCTGCGCGTCGCCGTGCCCTACGGCCAGCTGAACGCCCGCCAGGTTCGCACACTGGCCAAGATCGCCCGCGATTACGACAAGGGCTATGCCCACATCTCCACCCGCCAGAACGTGCAGTACAACTGGCCGGCACTTGAAGACATCCCGGACATCCTTGCCGAACTGGCCACCGTGCAGATGCACGCGATCCAGACCAGCGGCAACTGCCTGCGCAACACCACCACCGACCAGTTCGCCGGTGTTGCCGCAGACGAAATCGTCGACCCGCGCCCCTGGTGCGAGATCGTCCGCCAGTGGACCACCTTCCACCCGGAATTCGCCTACCTGCCGCGCAAGTTCAAGATCGCGATCAACGGCTCGAAAGAAGACCGCGCGGCCATCGAAGTGCACGACATCGGCCTGGAGCCGGTGCGCAACGCCGCCGGTGAGCTGGGCTTCCGCGTGCTGGTCGGTGGCGGCCTGGGCCGTACTCCGGTGGTCGGTTCGTTCATCAACGAATTCCTGCCGTGGCAAGACCTGATCAGCTATCTGGACGCCATCCTGCGTGTGTACAACCGTTACGGCCGTCGTGACAACAAGTACAAGGCGCGGATCAAGATCCTGGTCAAGGCCCTGACCCCGGAAGTGTTCGCCGAGAAGGTCGAGGCCGAAATGGCCCACCTGCGTGGCGGCAGCACCACCCTGACCGAAGAAGAAGTACAGCGTGTTTCGCGCCACTTCATCGACCCGGACTACCTGGCCCTGGACAACGTCGACTACAGCGCCCAGGACGCCGAATACCCAGGCTTCGCCCGCTGGCGCTCGCGCAACACCCGCGCCCACAAGCGCCCTGGCTACGTGGCCGTGACCCTGTCGCTCAAGCCCACCGGCGTTGCCCCGGGCGACCTGACCGACAAGCAGCTGGACGCCGTGGCGGACCTGGCACAGCGCTACAGCTTCGGCTTCCTGCGCACCTCGCACGAGCAGAACATCATCCTCGCCGACGTCGAGCAGCGTCAGCTGCACGCCCTGTGGCTGGAGCTGCGCGAAGGAGGTTTCGCCACGCCGAACATCGGCCTGCTGACCGATATCATCTGCTGCCCTGGCGGTGACTACTGCTCGCTGGCCAACGCCAAGTCGATCCCGATCGCCGAATCCATCCAGCGCCGCTTCGACGACCTGGACTACCTGTTCGACATCGGCGAGATCGACCTGAACATCTCCGGCTGCATGAATGCCTGCGGCCACCACCACGTCGGCCACATCGGCATCCTCGGCGTGGACAAGAAGGGCGAGGAGTTCTACCAGGTGTCCCTGGGCGGCAACGCCGCGCGCGACGCGAGCCTGGGCAAGATCCTTGGCCCGTCCTTCGCCCAGGACGACATGGCCGACGTGATCGAGAAGCTGATCGCCGTGTACGTGGAGCAACGTACCGAGGAAGAGCGCTTCATCGACACCTACCAGCGTATCGGCATCGACCCTTTCAAGGAACGCGTCTATGCAGCGAATCATTAAGAACAACCAGATCGTCGACGAAACCTGGCACCTGCTGCCCAAGGAAACCACGATCGACGAACTGACCAACTGCGACGACTACATCGTCCCGCTGCAACTGTGGCGTGACCATGCCCATATGCTCAAGGCTCGCGACGGTGGCCTGGGCGTGTGGCTGGACAGCGATGAACAAGCGGAAGAGATCGGTGATGACGTGCAGTACTTTCAGGTCATCGCCCTGAACTTCCCGGCCTTCACCGATGGGCGCAACTACTCCAATGCGCGCCTGCTGCGCGACCGCTACCAGTTCAAGGGCGAGCTGCGCGCCATTGGCGACGTACTGCGTGACCAGTTGTTCTACCTGGCCCGCTGCGGTTTCGATGCCTTCGCCATCCGTGCCGACAAGGACCCGGAAGATGCCCTGCAAGGGCTGAAGGACTTCTCGGTGACCTACCAGGCCGCCACCGACGAGCCGCTACCGCTGTTCCGCCGCCGTTGATCGTCTCCCGGCATGGCCCACCGCACGGTGGGCCATGCTCCAGTTCATGCAGCCACCTCGCTGCACGGCTTTTCAACCCCTGCGGTCAATGGGCCTTCTGCTTACTCCCCAGGGATCCAGTTCTGCAGCCCCGTCCCGTTCTGCCCGCAGCCGAGCCATTGCTTCACGCACGCGCTCCATGACCGCCTCACTCAGCTGGTTCTGTTCGAGGTTGACCGTGTGCGGGTGCGCTTCGACCCAGCTCAACGCCTCCTCGCTCAATGTCACGATCCGGTTGCCACGCAAGTCTACGACCAGGTTTGGCTGGCGCTGCAGCAACGCCAGAGGAAAACTGCGAAGGCCCGTGGCACGCAACGACACGTACTGCAGGTGAACGTTGTAGCGCAACTGTGGCGCTACCCCTAATGGGTTAGCGTCAAGGTTTAGCACCTCCAGCCTGGAGAACCATTCCAGCCGCAACTGGCTTTGCGCGTCGAGTGTTATGAGATTGTTCTGCATGAAGAGCTGGGTCAACCTGCCCAGAAGATTCAACTGTGCCGGGACAGTGAGCAAGCGGTTCACTGCGACATCGAGAGTGCTCAGTTGCACAAGGTTGCCAATACTGTCCGGCAACGCACTCAGGAGATTACCGCTCAATTGCAAGCTTTCAAGGCTTGCCAGTTGCCCAATCCGCCCATCAAGCGCAGCGATCTGGTTGAAGGAGAGGTCCAGATGGGTCAGTTCGGTCAACTGCTCGATGCCAGCCGGTAGATCGGCAAGTTGATTGCCACTGAGGTCCAGAGCGTTCAATTCGCTCAAGTACTGCAACCCCGGCACCGTTTCGAGCATGTTGCCGCCAAGGTTCAATGTGCGCACCCGCGGCAAGTGCTCAAGCCCATCAAGCGTTCGCAAGCAATTGCCAGAGAAGTCGACTGTTTCCAGATTGGGAAAACGACGCAGGAAATCAGCCTCGATAACCGTAATCTGATGGTTGCACACTGACAGGTCACGTATTTGTTCAAACATGATGCCTGGGGGCAGCACGGGTAAAGAACTGACGGTCCACCCTTCGCTGCTCGAACGCC
The DNA here is from genome assembly GCF_047456105.1 of Pseudomonas sp. BNK-15. Lineage (NCBI taxonomy): Bacteria > Pseudomonadati > Pseudomonadota > Gammaproteobacteria > Pseudomonadales > Pseudomonadaceae > Pseudomonas > Pseudomonas sp. BNK-15. Next base: position 3,959,340 of record NZ_CP179898.1, on the reverse strand, counting down.
GGGGCGGGACATCATTGCTGTAATCCGACTGCCAGAAATGGCGCAGGACACCCGCCAGATAGGACCGCGCCAGATATTCCGGGTCGCCAGGCTCCCCGCACCACATCGCCAGGCTACTGTCCAGACGCCTCGACAGATGGGCAAACGCGCGCGAGCCAGGACCATGAGGTAGCTCGAGTCGATACCACGTCCGGTAGTTGCCGCGGGCCAGCGCCAGCGTCAACGCGACCTCCTCCTGCGTGCGCTGCTCTGCAATTCCAGCGCCTGCATTGCTCGGTGCCTGCTCTTGCTCGCCATTGGCCGCTAGTGCGGCTTGCCGTTCTGTGTAGGCTTGCCGTATGGCCGCGAACTGATCGGCGTACGCGAGCCGTACATGATCCTGCCAGAATGCCTGCTGAGCCAGGAACTGGCTCAGCGCCTCAGCTGTTTCGGCCTCGTACACCGCGGCCTCGGCTGCGACCAGTTGGTCCGGCGTCACGTTGGCGACATGCTTGAAACTCAGATAGGTCGGTTGGCCGTAGATACCCAGCGACTCTGCAAGCTGTACCCGGAAGGCCAGGTAAATCTCACTTGGCTTGAAGGGCACCGAGCGCTGGCTCAGGCTTTCGATGTACCGCTCAGCGAAGCGGTTCACCTGATCAAGCCTGAACAACTCACGGCCCAGGCTGCGCAGCGCTTGCTCGACTTGCCTACCGCGCACGCCATCGGTGCGCAACGCCACCTGCAGGTGGACGATCAAGGCATCGAGGTCGGCGCCTGCGCCTGGTACCGCTGCCTGATGGAATACCGCCCGTCGAATATGAGCATGGTTGTACATGGCATAAAGCAGCTCACCCACACGACGCCGCATGTCTTCGGTTTCAAGAGCAAATTTTTCGGTCTGCAGCAACGCTGTGAGAAAAGCAAAGAACTCTTCGCAGCCTGGCTCTTGCGCCAGCGCCTGCCAGTACCTGCGACGCGGCGCAGCCTCGCGCTCGGTCAGCCCTTCGAGCCACGGGGCAATGCCCTCTGCGCCCTGCTGGCCGATCGCTTCAGGCTCGATCGCCAGCCGCTCGAGTGCAACCGGTGATAGCGGATTGCCCTGCAAGCTTGCGCAGCCGGGGTTGGCGCGTAACCAGCCGGCCTGCGCTTCACTGATGTCGACGATGCGATTGTTACGCAAATCGAGCTGTTCCAGCTGTGCCAGAGCACTGGTATCCGGTATCGAGGTCAGCCGGTTGGAGGACAAGTCCAGGCGCCGTACATTGGGAAAGCGGGCGAGCAAGCCCTCGCTGAGCGCCGTCAGATCAAGATTGCGCAGTACCAGGGAAGTCACATGGTCGAAGTGAACGCGCTCCGGCAGTTCGGGCAGACTACCCAGGCGTGAACCCTCCAGAATCAACGCAGGATGGCCGTCAGTGTCGTGAGTGCGACGTTGCCAGGCGTGACGAATCCGCCGTGCCATGCGCGCCCGCCGGATCAACTGAATCGGCCCCGACGATTGCCGACGCCACAGCCCCAACGCCTGATCAAGCGTTCGCAGCTCTTCACACAGGCGCAGGTAGTGATTCCAAGGTGTCAGCCCAAGCGTGCGGGCGTTCTGCTCAAACTGCTCCATCGCGCTTTCGTCGAAATCGGGGAACAGCCGTTGAATACCCCGACGCAATGCGCGATTGCTGCTTTCGCCACGGCCACTCAAGGGGTAACCCAGGCGCCCGTCGCCCAGCCGTACCGGCGGCCTGAAACCAAGGCCGACTGGCGCCATGCGCAACAGTGAAGCGGCGAGCTCGCGTTCTTCGCTGGCCCATTGCGACATGGCCTGGGCCAGTGTTTCGGGGGCGTCGCTGGCATCGCCCAACATTCGTTTCTGCCAGGGATCGAGCTGCAGCAACAGGGCCTGGAACAGGCTGTCGTCAGCTCTGGCCAATGGCAACGGGTTTGCGCGCGCATCCAGCGCCTGATACCCCTGGGCCGTTCGAAGCACGGTGCGTACCTCGCTGGCCGCTTGCGCTCCGGCCGACGCAGTCATTTCACCCGACAGCGTGTCACCGCGCAGCTCGATGCGCACTCCTCGCCACGGTGCGCGCTCGGCGATCATGCCCAATGCCAGTTGCTCGGTATCACGATTGATTGCTGCGGTTTGAAGCAGGCCCGCACAAGCGCGGTCCAGGCGCGTATCGCGCACGTACCAGCGCGCCTGCTCGGCCAAGGCCAACGGCACACGCTGGTGCGCGAGCATATGCTCCACCTGGTCCTCGGGCGCATGTTCGATGATCTCACGCGCACCCATTACCGACAGGCCGGGAAAGTCCCGGCGAAGCAGGGTTTCGGCTTCGCCGGGCATGGGCTGCTGAGCCTGCAGCTGCCGCTCGAAGGCCTCCCCGTTCAGCTCTGGCCGCTGAGCGTGCAACTGCTGCCTCTGCACCGCATCGTGCAAGCGCGCCGGCGCCTGTGCCTGTTCCACATGCAAACGGCGCAGTTGGTCCTGGTTGAACCCCGTTGCCCGCATCACCGCGTGTATGGCCTGCTCATCGAGGTGCCCCCAGCCCGCGTCGAGGTCCTGAAACAGCTCAGCGCTGGCGTGCCATTCCTGGGGCGTCTCCAGTTCATGCTGCCAGCAAGCGCCCTCGTTGCCCTCGAGCAGCGGCGCATAAGCATTGGGACGCACGGGATGGCGGATGCGACGCTGCTGCGTTTGAGCTTCCAGGTAGGTCAAATGGCTGGCCAAGGGTGTACGCACATACTCTGCACCTTGCAGACTGATCAACTCACCGACTGCTCCTCGGTCTCGGACGGCATAGCCTGGCAGCCTGGGGTCACTCAACTTCAATGTATGTTCATCCGTGTAGACCGGCACTAGATCTGCGACGCGAGCATCCTCCACCAGGCGGTGCGAAGCCGCGCCTGCGCCGGCATTGACTGCTGTCATAGCCACGGTTTGCGCTACGCAATACAAGTGCTCCAGCGCGCTCTGGCGGTCCCCCAAGCGCCAATCGGCATAGCCCTCGTACACGTCGTCAGCCACCTGCAACGCGGTGATCCCCAGCAATGGCAAAGCCAGTGCAGGTAGCGCGAAGCTCGCCAGGCCCAACGCATCGATGGCAAAGCTCAGGTAGAAATGCAGGCGCCTGTCGCGCTGCTGCGCGTCCACTTCGGCAGTGGGTATGGCGTGCACTTTGGCATTGTCCAAAAGGGTGTCGATCAGTTGGCGGCGCAGGTATTCGAACAACGGCTGCTCGATAGGCTCGTAACGACCATCGAGCTGGACCGGCACATTCTCGGCAGTATCACTCAGCGCCTGGGTCAAGGCACGGGTGTAGGCACTCCGGTCACGCTCACCGATAAAGCGTTCGAAGAATTCGACGTAACCGGGCAAACGGAACTGTTTACCCAACGTCATGAACAGCGATGCCCAAGAGGTATACCAGGTCAGCGGGCCTTGAGGATCATCAGGGATCCAGCACAATATGCCCTCGAACTCGTCACCGGTCGCGCGCTGATGGGTTATCTCGAACGCCACCGCGCCCCGCACCAGCCGGCCGAACACACGCAGTTGCATGGGCCGCAGCCCAGAGATGGAGGGGGGTGTAGCTGAGATCAAGTCAATCAGCGGGGCACAGTGTTCATAGGCATGCCTTGCTATTTCACCATTGACCAGTGCCAGCCTCAGCGCCGCCTCGAGACTCGTGCGATAACCTGCCTCGATCAGCGTGCTCAGTTGTTTCCCCGCTTCACCACCGGGCGTCAACTGCGCGCGCAGGTACGCCTGGTAACGCCCCCCCAGGTCGAGCGAGCGGCACAGGGCAAAGAATGCTTTGGGCGAGAGCGCGCAAGCATTCCCTGATGCATCCAGCACCGCAGTGCCCTGCATGATGCTGGTGGCGAACGTTTCACCTTCGGTAAAGTTATGCAACGCCGATTGCAGCAGGCTGTGCTGGTAGATCTGCTCTTTGACCCCATCCGGCACTTGCGCAACATGCGAGGGATATCGCTGCAGGGTTCTGCGCCGCAGCGTGGCCCGACGCACATCGACACCAAGTTGATGTTCCGCCTGCAGAGCTTCTCGCAGCAGCGGCTCGGCAAATGCATCGAGTGGGGTGATCCGCGCCAGCCATTCGTGCAACTGATGCTGTAGCTGCTGTTGTCGCTGCTGGCTCTGGAGCAAGCTGTTGAGGGTGTCGGACGCAAGTTCGGTCAGCCAGGCGGGCAAGCGACTGGCAATCAAGGCATTGGTGGAGTCATCAGTGAACGGCTGACTGGGCATCGCGGGCTCCTAGGGCGCAAAACAGCGATTGCACCACCGCGTGACGAGGCTTTTGCGTTAACTATTGCAACCTGCCTACGTGACAGACGTTCACGTTTGCACAAGCCCTGCCGATAACAGTTACAACTGCTGACCAGAAAGGAAGCTGGCGATGAACCCGATCACCTCAGTGGTGCGCCTGACCCCTGTCGCCCACATCACCCACCGTGCACCTCAGGTACCAGCCACCCTGCCGACAGAAGCGCCGATGACATCCCCGAGCACGGCGGTAAGCCTTGGCCAGCAAGAAAGCCGCGTCGACACCCAGACCTACACGGCCAAAGGTACCCTCGGTAAAGCGCAGACACAGTATGTGTGGGAGCAGGACGGCATCGACAAACTCAGCATGTACATGCTGAGCGCCATTCAGGCTTCCTCCCCAGCAGCGCGCTTCCAAGGGCTTGGCGCTGCCCTGTTGGAGCAACTGGCGGCCAGCGGTGGCCAGCGTATCTCGCAATCCGGGCTGGCGATCGATGATGGCGCGACAACCGACCCGTTGCTGCTGGCCATGCAGCAGGCCAGGTTGCGCGAACACGCCACCAGCAGCGTCAGCTTCAACCTCACTACCGGCTCAGGCGCCACCGTGACGGTGGGGCTCTACAGCAGCACCAACGGCCTGGCCGTGGATGCCGACGTGCAAGGCGGTACGTTGACCACTGACGAGCTCAAAGGCTTGGCAGCGCTTGCGAACAGCTTCCAGGCTGCCCTCAACGGGCTGACCCAGGAACCACCCAGCCTGCAGCTGGGCGCACTGGTCAAGCTCGACCCGGCGCTGTTCACCGGCTTGCAGTTGAATGCCAAATTGCAGAATGCCGGCGGCGACCAGCAAACCTTCGACCTGCAACTGAACGAAGATTCCCGCAACCTCACACTGCAAGGCGCCAACGGCACGGTCAGGATGAACCTCGACACCCAGGGCGGCGCGCTGCTGGGCAGCCAGGCTCAGCGTCAGGCAGCTGTGGCCAATTACCTGACCCAGTTCGACGCCGCACAAAAGCGCGGCCATGGTGACGCGCAACTGATGGCACTGTTCAAGGATGCCTTCAGCCAGCTCAACAGCGTGGACGATACCAGCAAGCGCCCTGCAGGCCATGACCTGGCGCCGAACACGGCCAGCCGCCTGCTGTTGAGCGGCCTGGCCGACTTCGATGCCTCGATCACGCAGACCGAACAGAAGATCAATCCGATGCGGCCTGAAGAAGTGGACCACTTCGACTACAAGGTTTCGCAATCGACCACTCTGCAAGGCCCGGCAGCGACCCTGACCGTGGAGCAGGCGCAACAGGCAAGCATGAAAGCCGCCTGGCATGAAGGCTTGAACCCGCTCGTCGGCCTGACCCTGACCCGCGACAACAAAACGCAGAACTACAGCTATCACACGATCGACGACCAATCCCGCAGCAGCACTCGCCTGGCGTTTGCCGACAACGCCCTGGTCGAGGCGACCGCGACTCAAGAGGCCAGCCAGAAAGAGCGCGTGCGCACCTATCAGGAGGGCGTGCTGCAGGACGATACGACCCATAGCGCAGCGGCCGCCCAGTCTCGCGAACTGCTGGACATGCTTGACGAGATGCTCAGCCAGGATCGGGCTGCGCGGCGTGCAGGGCTGGCCTCTACGCTGCAAGAGCAAGTGGCTGGCATGGGCCATCTGTGGCGACTGCAGTCGGCTCCTGGGCAGATCACCACGTGAGTCGAGACTGACAGGGCTTATTCACGGCGTTCGAATCACGAGCCCAGGGATGACTCGTGATTTCTGGTCAAAAGACCTTGGCGTTGTGCCGTCTTAATCAAACCCTGCAAAACTTGCACACTGCTCCCCATTCGAACGAGGTCGGCAGCAGGGCGCCCAAGCTCTGGTTCAACCTCAATCACTCAGCAGGAGCAGCCCCATGAGCATTCCATCCTTCGGCCTTGGCACCTACCGCCTCACCGGCCAGGCCGTCATCGACTCGGTAAAGTCCGCCCTGGCGCTGGGCTACCGCGCCATCGACACCGCGCAGATCTACAAGAACGAAGCCGACGTAGGCCAGGCCATTGCCGAAAGCGGCGTACCGCGCAGCGAGCTGTTCATCACCACCAAGATCTGGGTCGACAACCATGGCGCAGACAAGCTTGCCCAAAGCTTGCGCGAGAGCCTGGCCAAGCTGCGTACCGACTACGTCGACCTGCTGCTGATCCACTGGCCAGCCCCAGGCAAGGGCATCGAACTGGCCGAGTACATGACAGCTTTGGCCGAAGCCAAAAAACTCGGCCTGACCCGTCAGATCGGCGTGTCAAACTTCAATATCGAACTCACCCGCCAAGCCATCGAGGTGGTCGGCAAAGACGAAATCGCCACCAACCAGGTCGAGCTCAGCCCCTACCTGCAAAACGCCAAACTGGCTGCCTACCTCAAGGATCAGGGCATCACCCTCACCTCGTACATGACCCTGGCCTACGGCAAAGTGCTGAAGGACCCGGTGCTGGCCGAGATCGCCGCCAAGCACAAGGCCACGGTCGCCCAGGTGGCCCTGGCCTGGGCCATGCAGCAGGGATACGCAGTGATCCCCTCCTCCACCAAGCGCGAGAACCTGGCCAGCAACCTGCTCGCCTGCAGCCTGAGACTGGATGCCGACGACATGGCGCTCATCGCCTCGCTCGAGCGCAATGGCCGTGAAGTCAGCCCGGATGGCCTGGCGCCCGCCTGGGACTGATTACCCGCTGCATGTCGGTACCGGCCTGTTCCTGGCCGGTACCACTGCTCATTGACCTTTGAACCGGAGCTCCTGATGAGCACGCTTTCCCCAAAACGGGTTTTGTTTGCCCTGGCTATCGGCGCCTTCGGCATCGGTACCACCGAATTCACGCCCATGGGCCTGCTGCCGGTAATCGCGCAAGGCGTCGATGTGAGCATCCCCAGCGCGGGCATGCTGATTACCGCCTATGCCATCGGCGTGATGGTCGGTGCGCCGATCATGACCCTGCTGTTCAGCCGCTTTGGCAAACGCGCCGCACTGATGGCGCTGATGGCCATCTTCACCCTCGGCAACCTGCTCTCGGCACTCTCCCCGGACTACTACACCTTGCTCGCCTCGCGGCTGGTCACCAGCCTCAACCACGGTGCCTTCTTCGGCCTGGGCGCAGTGGTCGCCGCCAGCGTGGTCCCCAAGGACAAACAGGCCAGTGCCGTGGCAACGATGTTCATGGGCCTGACCATCGCCAATATCGGCGGCGTACCTGCGGCGACCTGGGTCGGCCAGCAGGTCGGCTGGCGCATGGCCTTTGCCGGTACTGCAGTACTCGGCCTGTTGGCCATGGCCGCCCTGTGGTACGCGCTGCCCAAAGGTGAGCGTGGCAGCGTGCCCCACGTGCGCAAAGAGCTGGCGGTCATCGCCCGCCCCAGCGTGCTGCTGGCGATGGCTACCACCGTGCTTGGCGCCGGTGCCATGTTCACCCTGTACACCTACGTAGCGCCGGTGCTGGCGGAACTGACCGGCGCTTCAAACAGCTTCATCACCCTCGGCTTGGTGCTGATCGGTGTCGGTTTCACCTTGGGCAACAGCCTGGGTGGGCGCCTGGCCGACTGGTCGCTGGACGGCGCTGCGCGCATCTTCCTCGGTGCTCTGGCGCTGATCATGTTGCTGATGCCGCTGCTACTGGGCAGCCACATTGGTGCGGCCGTCGCGCTGCTGGTCTGGGGCGTGTTCACCTTCGCCGTGGTGCCGCCCTTGCAGATGCGCGTCATGACTGCCGCCATCGAGGCACCAGGGCTTGCATCGTCAATCAACGTCGGCGCATTCAACCTTGGCAATGCCGTTGGCGCGGCACTGGGTGGCACGGTGATCAGCCTGGACCTGGGCTATGCCGCAGTGCCCATGGCCGGCGGCGTGCTGGCGGCGGCGGCCCTGGTGCTGGTATGGCTGGGCGGGCGCGGCAAGGCTGTCGACAAGGCCTTGGGCGCCGCGGTTTAGCCGCTGGCGCAAGCGCTGCACTCTTGCAACGGGCGCAATTATGAAGTGCCCGTTGCAGCCATTCCCCCCAATGCCGCTACAGCAGTACTCTCCTCTACGCCAACCACCGCCAAGGAGCCCCCCCATGTCCCGCCCTCCATTGCCTCCCTTTACCCGCGAAAGCGCCATCGAAAAAGTCCGCCTGGCCGAGGATGGCTGGAACAGCCGTGACGCGGCCAAGGTATCGCTGGCATACACCCCCGATACCGTATGGCGTAACCGTGTCGAGTTCCCGCGGGGCCGTGCCGAGGTCCAAGCCTTTCTGGCCCGCAAGTGGAACCATGAACTGGAGTACCGACTGATCAAGGAGTTGTGGGCATTCACCGACAACCGCATTGCGGTGCGCTATGCCTACGAATACCACGACGACAGCGGTCAGTGGTTCCGTGCCTATGGCAACGAAAACTGGGAATTCGCCGCCGATGGCCTGATGCACAATCGCCACTCGAGCATCAACGAGCAGCCTATCGCCGAAGCGGACCGCAAGTTCCGCTGGCCCTTGGGACGTCGCCCGGACGACCATCCGGGGCTCAGCGAACTGGGGCTCTGACCGCCTTGGGGGCAGAGGGTCGATGCGCCTGCTGGCAATGACATCAGGTCGTCCGCGTGTGGATCATGTCGAACGGCTACTGCCAAAAATGCCAGTTTCCGGCTTCTCTCCCTCCCATTACGCTTTTCTGCGCAACGTTCCCACTCCCACAAGGACAGTGCCCATGGAAAAGCGAGCAATTATCATGCTGGTTGCCGGCCTCGCCGGCGCAGCGCCCCACGCACCGGCAGCTGAACTGCCAGGACGCATTGCAACCGTCGAACATCACACTGCAGCGTGTTTTACCCCTGAAACCTCCGTCAACTGTGAAGTATCGACAGTGGTTGAGAGCAATGGAAAACTGCTCTTGGCCAACGACAAACGCTTGCCTGCCACGGGGGGGCCGGCCCTGTTCACGCTTGACCTTGAGCAGGGCAAAATCAGTGGTGAGCCTGCGGTGCTGCCTGGGGATGCGTTAAAAGAAGCCGATAAATACGAGGCGCTGACGAAGACGCTGGATGGCCGATACATCATCGCCAGTACCGCCTTCAACAAAGCCGGTACCCAACAAGATCCACGTGCTGACACACTCAGCACCCTCTTGTACTGGCCCGTGGACGATCCTGAAGCTGCAAAACCCTTGTCGCCCTCATCACGAGGCGGGGTAACAAGCTCAATTAGACTGCGCAAACAGATCAGCGAAGCCATTGGTGCGCCTTACTTTCAAATCGAAGGCATTACCATGGCGCCGAGCGAACCGGCGCACGAAAAAGCGGCAGATGGCCAACTGATCATCGGCATTCGCAAACAGGGAAACAGCAGTGCTGACTCGTATTTCGGCTTTCTACTTATTTCAGCGCATGTGAAGTTCAATAATGGAACCATGGAGCTTGTGGAGGCGTTCAAAACCATCCAGAACTTCAACCTCCAGGCGCAAGGCAAGACACTCGGGCTATCAGGTATCGAGTATGACCGGTTCAACAAAGACAGACTCTACGCGGTGACCAGCTTCGAGCAGCAATCCGTTGATGCTGCGGGCAAAAAATCCACTGAAATAGGTGGTTTTCTATGGGCCGTACCGTTCACAGCGGGGAAGCCGGGCACGCCCAAACTTCTGACACGCGAAGACGGCAGTGCGCTGGTGTTCAGCAACAAGCCCGAAGGTGTAGAGGTCCTGGATGCGCACCAGATCATCGTTGTTCACGACGATGACCGCGTTGAGGTGACAACCTCCGAGGCAGGCATCAAACGGGGTGATAATGAGTTTGCCTACAGCAAGATCATTTTCCCGTAAACCCACCCTTGGCCTACCCTGACGCCGGGAGGCCTTTTTTGAGGTTTTCACGCCCTTGACGATGTGGGCGGGCGCCGCATTCCATTCGCTATGCCTCCAACGGCGCCCTCAAGCGCCAAAGGCATCAGCACAAACCGCAAAATAAGGTCTACGCTTGCGACAGCGCAGCAGTACGCCTGGCCATCAGTGCCATGCGCTGACGCGCCCTGGCGTGTGGCAGGCTGCCTGCACCCGGCGCCTGCCTCCTGGTACTGTCGAGCCGCCTGCCCCACCCGCTCATCAGCCGGTCATCGCTAAATCGATAAAGTATTGACCCAGAGCGGCACAAGCCGCACCGCAAGCTGCTAGAACACGAGTCTTTCGCATTTGCAAGCAGAGGGAAATTGCCAGACGAGCTTTACAAGCCACGGAACAGTCAATCAAAAGCACCAGAACAAATGCTATTAATTATCATTACTAAAGTTGCACTTCGTTACTCTTTGCAAGAAACATAATTGACAAAAACGCACGCAATGCCCGAATTTCAAGGCTTTCAGCCAGTTACGAGCGGATTTTGTTCTTAATCCTACGAATAAATTTGCGACAGAAATTTTACTTGCACCGGGTTTACCCATAAAATCAGCGCGATTGATTCAGCTGCGACATTTGGTCACTGCACCTGCGACACCACGTCGCCGCTCTACTTATTTCAGACTGCAGAGCTGGGTCTCTGTATAAGGATCTCTAGCATGTCCGATTCGGCAGGACTCATCGCCCACAACTGGGGCTTTGCCATCTTCCTCCTGGGTGTCGTCGGCCTGTGCGCCTTCATGCTCGGCCTGTCCAGCCTGCTCGGTAGCAAGGCCTGGGGCCGCGCCAAGAACGAACCCTTCGAATCCGGCATGCTGCCCGTCGGCAGCGCCCGCCTGCGCCTTTCCGCCAAATTCTATCTGGTCGCGATGCTGTTCGTGATCTTCGATATCGAAGCCCTCTTTCTCTTTGCATGGTCTGTGTCCGTCCGCGAAAGCGGCTGGACCGGATTCGTCGAAGCGCTCGTTTTCATAGCAATTCTGTTGGCAGGTCTTGTCTACCTTTGGCGCGTCGGGGCACTTGATTGGGCTCCCGAAGGTCGCCGCAAGCGGCAAGCGAAGCTGAAACAATGAGGCTTTGGCAATGCAATACAATCTCACCAGAATCGATCCGGATGCGCCCAACGAGCAGTACCCGGTCGGCGAACGGGAAACCGTTACCGACCAGCTGCTAGAGGACCAGGTCCACAAGAACATCTACATGGGGAAACTCGAAGATGTGCTGCGTGGCGCGGTCAACTGGGGGCGCAAGAACTCCCTCTGGCCGTACAACTTCGGCCTGTCCTGCTGTTACGTGGAAATGACCACGGCCTTCACGGCGCCCCACGACATCGCCCGCTTCGGCGCCGAAGTCATCCGGGCCTCGCCGCGTCAGGCCGACTTCATGGTCATCGCCGGTACCTGCTTCATCAAGATGGCGCCGATCATCCAGCGCCTGTATGAGCAGATGCTCGAACCCAAATGGGTCATCTCCATGGGCTCGTGCGCCAACTCCGGCGGCATGTACGACATCTACTCGGTCGTTCAGGGGGTCGACAAGTTCCTCCCTGTGGACGTCTATGTGCCTGGCTGCCCGCCACGCCCTGAAGCTTTCCTGCAAGGCTTGATGCTGCTGCAGGAGTCGATCGGCCAAGAACGACGCCCGCTTTCCTGGGTCGTTGGTGATCAAGGTATTTACCGTGCCGAGATGCCAGCCCAGAAAGACCTGCGTCGTGAGCAGCGCATTGCCGTAACCAACCTGCGCAGCCCCGACGAAGTCTGATCCAGCGACCTGCCGCCCGCTCCCGAAGGAGCCGGCGGCCTGGCTTCATTCTTAACGTTGACCCAAAGCGACCGAGACCATGACAGCGGACAACGCTATTTTCATTCCGCCTTACAAGGCTGACGACCAGGATGTGGTCGTCGAACTGCACAACCGTTTTGGCGCCGAAGCATTCGTCGCCCAGGAAACCCGCACCGGCATGCCCGTGCTGTGGGTCAAGCGCGCCCAGCTCAAAGAGGTGCTCAGCTTCCTGCGCGGCGTCACCAAGCCATACAGCATGCTGTACGACCTGCACGGTGTCGACGAACGCCTGCGCACACAGCGTCGCGGCCTGCCTGCCGCCGATTTCAGTGTGTTCTACCACCTGATGTCGGTCGAGCGTAACAGCGACGTGATGATCAAGGTGTCGCTCAGCGAAGGCGACCTGAACCTGCCGACCGTGACCGGCATCTGGCCAAACGCCAACTGGTACGAGCGCGAAGTCTGGGACATGTTCGGCATCGACTTTGCCGGCCACCCACACCTGAGCCGCATCATGATGCCGCCGACCTGGGAAGGCCACCCGCTGCGCAAGGACTACCCGGCCCGCGCCACCGAGTTCGACCCCTACAGCCTGACCCTGGCCAAGCAGCAGCTTGAAGAGGAATCGGCACGCTTCAACCCGGAAGCCTGGGGCATGAAGCGTCAGGGCGCCAACGAGGACTACATGTTCCTCAACCTGGGCCCCAACCACCCGTCTGCCCACGGTGCGTTCCGTATCGTCCTGCAGCTGGACGGCGAGGAGATCGTCGACTGCGTACCGGACATCGGCTACCACCACCGTGGTGCCGAGAAGATGGCCGAGCGCCAGTCCTGGCACAGCTTCATCCCCTACACCGACCGTATCGACTACCTGGGCGGGGTGATGAACAACCTGCCGTACGTAATGGCGGTAGAAAAGCTGGCAGGTATTCAGGTGCCGCAGAAGGTCGACGTGATTCGCATCATGCTCGCCGAGTTCTTCCGCATTACCAGCCACCTGCTGTTCCTGGGTACCTACATCCAGGACGTCGGCGCCATGACTCCGGTGTTCTTCACCTTCACCGACCGCCAGCGCGCCTACACCGTGATCGAAGCGATCACCGGTTTCCGCCTGCACCCGGCCTGGTACCGCATCGGCGGCGTCGCTCACGACCTGCCGCGTGGCTGGGACAAGCTGGTCAAGGACTTCGTCGACTGGCTGCCCAAGCGCCTGGACGAATACACCAAGGCCGCCCTGCAGAACAGCATCCTCAAGGGCCGTACCATCGGCGTGGCTGCATACAACACCAAAGAAGCGCTGGAATGGGGCACCACCGGTGCCGGCCTGCGCGCCACCGGCTGCGACTTCGACCTGCGTAAAGCGCGCCCGTACTCCGGCTACGAGAACTTCGAGTTCGAAGTGCCGCTGGCCCACAACGGCGATGCCTACGATCGCTGCATGGTCCGTGTCGAGGAGATGCGCCAGAGTATCCGCATCATCGACCAGTGCCTGCGCAACATGCCGGAAGGCCCGTACAAGGCGGATCACCCGCTGACCACGCCGCCGCCGAAAGAGCGCACCCTGCAGCACATCGAAACCTTGATCACGCACTTCCTGCAAGTCTCGTGGGGCCCGGTCATGCCGGCCAACGAGTCGTTCCAGATGATCGAAGCGACCAAGGGCATCAACAGTTACTACCTGACGAGCGATGGCGGCACCATGAGCTACCGCACCCGGATCCGTACCCCGAGCTACCCGCACCTGCAGCAGATCCCTTCGGTGATCAAAGGCAGCATGGTCGCCGACCTCATCGCGTACCTGGGCAGTATCGACTTCGTTATGGCTGACGTGGACCGCTAAGCATGAACAGCACGCTTATCCAGACAGACCGTTTCGCCCTGAGCGAAACCGAGCGCTCGGCCATCGAGCACGAGATGCACCACTACGAGGACCCGCGCGCGGCGTCCATCGAAGCCCTGAAGATCGTCCAGAAGGAACGCGGCTGGGTGCCGGACGGCGCCATCTACGCCATCGGCGAAGTGCTCGGCATCCCTGCCAGCGACGTCGAGGGCGTGGCCACCTTCTACAGCCAGATTTTCCGCCAGCCTGTCGGCCGCCACATCATTCGTGTGTGCGACAGCATGGTCTGCTACATCGGCGGCCACGAGTCGGTGGTCAGCCAGATCCAGAGCGAACTGGGCATCGGCCTGGGCCAGACCACCGCGGACGGTCGTTTCACCCTGCTGCCGGTGTGCTGCCTGGGCAACTGCGACAAGGCCCCGGCGCTGATGATCGATGACGATACCTTTGGCGACGTGCAGCCTGCTGGCGTTTCCAAGCTGCTGGAGGGTTACGTATGACCATCACTTCCTTCGGCCCGGCCAACCGCATCGCGCGTTCGGCCGAAACTCACCCGCTGACCTGGCGCCTGCGTGACGACGGCGAGCCGGTATGGCTCGACGAGTACCAGGCCAAGAACGGCTACGCTGCCGCCCGCAAGGCACTGGCAGAAATGTCCGCCGACGACATCGTGCAGAGCGTCAAGGACTCCGGCCTCAAGGGCCGTGGCGGCGCGGGCTTCCCCACTGGCGTGAAGTGGGGCCTGATGCCCAAAGACGAATCCATGAACATCCGCTACCTGTTGTGCAACGCGGACGAAATGGAGCCCAACACCTGGAAGGACCGCATGCTGATGGAGCAACAGCCCCATCTGCTGGTCGAGGGCATGCTGATCAGCGCCCGCGCCCTGAAGGCCTACCGCGGTTACATCTTCCTGCGTGGCGAGTACACCACTGCGGCGAAGAACCTCAACCGCGCCATCGATGAAGCCAAGGCTGCCGGCCTGCTGGGCAAGAACATCCTCGGCTCGGGCTTCGACTTCGAGCTGTTCGTGCACACCGGTGCCGGGCGCTACATCTGCGGTGAAGAAACCGCACTGATCAACTCGCTGGAAGGCCGCCGCGCCAACCCGCGCTCCAAGCCGCCCTTCCCTGCCGCCGTGGGTGTGTGGGGCAAGCCGACGTGCGTGAACAACGTCGAGACCCTGTGCAACGTGCCGGCCATCGTCGCCAACGGCAACGACTGGTACAAGTCGCTGGCCCGCGAAGGCAGCGAGGACCACGGCACCAAGCTGATGGGCTTCTCCGGCAAGGTGAAGAACCCGGGGCTGTGGGAGCTGCCGTTCGGCGTGACCGCCCGTGAGCTGTTCGAAGACTACGCCGGCGGCATGCGCGACGGCTTCAAGCTCAAGTGCTGGCAGCCAGGCGGCGCCGGTACCGGCTTCCTGCTGCCCGAGCACCTCGACGCGCAGATGTACGCCGGCGGCATCGCCAAGGTCGGCACCCGCATGGGTACGGGCCTTGCCATGGCGGTCGACGACAGCGTCAACATGGTTTCGCTGCTGCGCAACATGGAAGAGTTCTTCGCCCGCGAATCGTGCGGCTGGTGCACCCCCTGCCGGGACGGCCTGCCGTGGAGCGTGAAGATGCTGCGCTCCCTGGAAAACGGCCAGGGCCGTGCCGAAGACATCGAGACCCTGCTGGGTCTGGTCAACTTCCTCGGCCCAGGCCGTACCTTCTGCGCTCACGCACCCGGTGCCGTCGAGCCGCTGGGCAGTGCCATCAAATATTTCCGCTCGGAGTTCGAGGCCGGTGTGGCGCCTGAAAGCGCTGGCACCCTGCGCCCGAACCTGGCAAAGCCGATTGTAGTCGGCGCATAAAAAGATAGAACGCGGGTGGTCCGTGCCACCCGCCAGCCTGCAGGCCGGCCCGAACGATTCGCGGCAGGCCGCAGGCTTACAGATTTCCATTAGCCACGCCCGCTCACGCGGGCCAACGAAGAACTTTGAACAATGGCCACTATCCACGTAGACGGCAAAGCGCTCGAAGTCAACGGTGCAGACAACCTGTTACAGGCGTGTCTGTCGCTCGGCCTCGACATCCCCTATTTCTGCTGGCACCCGGCGCTTGGAAGCGTTGGCGCCTGTCGGCAGTGTGCGGTCAAGCAGTACACCGACGAGAACGACACCCGTGGTCGTATCGTCATGTCCTGCATGACCCCTGCCTCCGACGGCACCTGGATTTCCATCGACGATGACGAATCCAAGGCATTTCGCGCCAGCGTCGTCGAATGGCTGATGACCAACCACCCGCACGACTGCCCGGTGTGCGAGGAAGGCGGCCACTGCCACCTGCAGGACATGACGGTAATGACCGGCCACAACGAGCGCCGCTACCGTTTCACCAAGCGTACCCACCAGAACCAGGACCTCGGCCCGTTCATCGCTCACGAGATGAACCGCTGCATCGCCTGCTACCGCTGCGTGCGCTACTACAAGGACTACGCAGGCGGCACCGACCTGGGTGTCTATGGCGCCCACGACAACGTGTACTTCGGCCGCGTTGAAGACGGCGTGCTGGAAAGCGAATTCTCCGGCAACCTGACCGAGGTCTGCCCGACCGGCGTGTTCACCGACAAGACCCACTCCGAGCGCTACAACCGTAAGTGGGACATGCAGTTTGCCCCGAGCATCTGCCACGGCTGCTCCAGCGGCTGCAACATCAGCCCGGGCGAGCGCTACGGCGAGCTGCGCCGGATCGAAAACCGTTTCAACGGTTCGGTCAACCAGTACTTCCTGTGCGACCGTGGCCGCTTCGGTTACGGCTACGTCAACCGCACCGACCGCCCACGCCAGCCACGCCTGGCCGATGGCACCAAACTGGGCCTGGACGCCGCCCTGGACAAGGCCGCCGACCTGCTGCGCGGCCGTACCATCGTAGGTATCGGCTCGCCCCGCGCCAGCCTGGAAAGCAACTACGGCCTGCGCGAGCTGGTCGGTGCCGACTACTTTTACTCGGGTATGGAAGCCGGTGAGCTGGCCCGCGTACGTCTGGCCCTGGACGTGCTGAACAACAGCCCGCTGCCAGTGCCGACCCTGCGCGACATCGAAGACCACGACGCGGTGTTCGTGCTCGGCGAAGACCTGACCCAGACCGCCGCCCGCGTTGCCCTGGCCGTGCGCCAGGCCACCAAAGGCAAGGCTGAAGCCATGGCCGAGGCCATGAAAGTGCAGCCCTGGCTCGACGCCGCGGTGAAGAACATCGGCCAGCACGCGCTGTACCCGCTGTTCATCGCCAGCCTGGCTGAAACCAAGCTGGACGACGTTGCCGAAGAATGCGTGCACGCCGCCCCCGCCGACCTGGCCCGCATCGGTTTCGCTGTGGCCCACGCCATCGACCCGAGTGCCCCGGCCGTTGCAGGCCTGGACGACGAAGCCCTGGCCCTGGCCAAGCGCATCGCCGACGCCCTGGTCGCCGCCAAGCGTCCGCTGGTGGTTGCCGGTACTTCGCTGGCCGACCCGGCGCTGATCGAGGCTGCCGCCAACATCGCCAAGGCCCTGAAGCTGCGCGAGAAAAACGGCTCGCTGAGCCTGGTGGTACCTGAGGCCAACAGCCTCGGCCTGGCCATGCTCGGTGGCGAGTCCGCCGATGCCGCGCTGGATGCGGTCATCAGCGGCAAGGCCGACGCCATCGTGGTGCTGGAAAACGACCTGTACACCCGCGTACCGGCCGCCAAGGTCGATGCCGCCCTGGCAGCTGCGAAGGTCGTGATCGTCGCCGACCACTCCAACACAGCCACCCTGGAGCGTGCCCACCTGGTGCTGCCGGCGGCCTCGTTCGCCGAAGGCGACGGTACCCTGGTCAGCCAGGAAGGCCGTGCCCAGCGCTTCTTCCAGGTGTTCGACCCGCAGTACCTGGACAGCAGCATCCTGGTCCACGAAGGCTGGCGCTGGATGCACGCCCTGCGTGCCACCCTGCTGAACAAGCCGGTCGACTGGACCCAGCTGGACCACGTCACCAGCGCCTGCGCCGAAGCAGCCCCGCAACTGGCCGGCATCGTCAACGCGGCGCCTTCTGCAGCGTTCCGCATCAAGGGCATGAAGCTGGCCCGTGAGCCGCTGCGCTACTCCGGCCGTACCGCGATGCGCGCCAACATCAGCGTGCACGAGCCACGCACCCCGCAGGACAAGGACACCGCGTTCGCCTTCTCCATGGAAGGCTACTCGGGCTCCGCCGAACCGCGCCAGCAGGTGCCGTTCGCCTGGTCGCCGGGCTGGAACTCGCCGCAAGCCTGGAACAAGTTCCAGGACGAGGTCGGTGGCCACCTGCGTGCCGGTGACCCGGGCGTGCGCCTGATCGAATCGCAAGGCGATCGCCTGACCTGGTTCAACACCATTCCGGGCGCCTTCAACCCGGCCCGTGGCACCTGGACCGCAGTACCGTTCTTCCATCTGTTCGGCAGCGAAGAAAGCTCTTCGCGCGCTGCACCGGTTCAAGAGCGCATCCCTGCCGCCTACGTGGCACTGGCCAAGTCCGAGGCCGACCGCCTGGGCGTCAACGAAGGCGCGCTGCTGAGCCTGAACGTGGCCGGTGTGGCCCTGCGCCTGCCGCTGCGCATCAATGAAGAACTGGGCGCTGGCCTGGTCGCGCTGCCCAAAGGCCTGGCCGGCATCCCGCCGGCCATCTTCGGTGCATCCGTCGAAGGTCTGCAGGAGGCAGCACAATGAGCTGGTTCACCCCCGAAGTGATCGATGTGATCATCCAGGTCGTCAAGGCTATCGTGGTGCTGCTGGCCGTAGTGGTCTGCGGCGCCCTGCTCAGCTTCGTCGAGCGCCGCCTGCTGGGCTGGTGGCAGGACCGCTACGGTCCTAACCGCGTCGGCCCGTTCGGCATGTTCCAGATCGCCGCCGACATGCTGAAGATGTTCTTCAAAGAAGACTGGAACCCGCCCTTCGTCGACAAGATGATTTTCACCCTGGCGCCGGTCGTGGCCATGAGCGCGCTGCTGATCGGCTTCTCGATCATCCCGATCACGCCGGGCTGGGGCGTTGCCGACCTGAACATCGGCCTGCTGTTCTTCTTCGCCATGGCCGGTCTGTCGGTCTACGCCGTGCTGTTTGCCGGCTGGTCGTCGAACAACAAGTATGCCCTGCTGGGCAGCTTGCGCGCCTCGGCACAGACCGTGTCGTACGAAGTGTTCCTGGGCCTGGCGCTGATGGGCGTGGTGGTACAGGTGGGCTCGTTCAACATGCGTGACATCGTTGAATACCAGGCCCAGAACCTGTGGTTCATCATTCCGCAGTTCTTCGGCTTCTGCACCTTCTTCATCGCCGGCGTTGCCGTGACTCACCGTCACCCCTTCGACCAGCCAGAAGCGGAACAGGAACTGGCCGACGGCTACCACATCGAGTATGCCGGCATGAAATGGGGCATGTTCTTCGTCGGTGAGTACATCGGCATCATCCTCATCTCGGCGCTGCTGGTGACCCTGTTCTTCGGTGGCTGGCACGGCCCGTTCGGCATCCTGCCGCAAGTGCCGTTCCTGTGGTTCGCGCTGAAAACCGCGTTCTTCATCATGCTGTTCATCTTGCTGCGCGCTTCGATCCCGCGCCCACGCTATGACCAGGTGATGGACTTCAGCTGGAAGTTCTGCCTGCCGCTGACCCTGATCAATTTGCTGGTGACCGCTGCGATCGTGCTTTACAACACGCCAGCCGTCGCGGCCCAGTGAGGATTTGACCCATGTTCAAATATATCGGCGACATCGTTAAGGGCACCGGCACTCAGCTGCGCAGCCTGGCAATGGTGTTCTCCCACGGGTTCCGCAAGCGCGACACCCTGCAGTACCCCGAAGAACCCGTGTACCTGCCGCCGCGCTACCGCGGCCGTATCGTCCTCACTCGCGACCCCGACGGCGAGGAGCGCTGTGTAGCGTGCAACCTCTGCGCGGTGGCCTGCCCGGTCGGCTGCATCTCGCTGCAGAAGGCCGAGACCGAGGACGGCCGCTGGTACCCGGAGTTCTTCCGCATCAACTTCTCGCGCTGCATTTTCTGCGGCCTGTGCGAGGAGGCGTGCCCGACCACCGCAATCCAGCTGACTCCGGATTTCGAAATGGCCGAGTTCAAGCGTCAGGACCTGGTGTACGAGAAAGAAGATCTGCTGATCTCCGGCCCCGGCAAGAACCCTGACTACAACTTCTACCGTGTTGCGGGTATGGCGATCGCTGGCAAGCCGAAAGGCTCTGCGCAGAACGAAGCCGAGCCGATCAACGTGAAGAGCTTGCTCCCATAAGGACAGAAAGATGGAATTCGCTTTCTACTTCGCATCCGGGATCGCCGTGGTCTCCACCCTTCGGGTGGTCACTGGCACCAACCCCGTGCACGCCCTGCTCTACCTGATCATTTCGCTGATTTCCGTGGCAATGATCTTCTTCGCCCTGGGTGCGCCGTTCGCCGGCGCCCTGGAAGTGATCGCCTACGCCGGCGCCATCATGGTGCTGTTCGTCTTCGTGGTGATGATGCTCAACCTGGGGCCGGCCTCGGTCGCCCAGGAACGCGGCTGGCTCAAGCCCGGCATATGGGCAGGGCCGGTGATACTCGGCACCCTGCTGCTGCTTGAGCTGCTGTACGTGCTGTTCGTCACCCCGAGCGGTGCCGGCATCAGCGGCACCACCGTGGGCCCGAAAGAAGTGGGCATCAGCCTGTTCGGCCCGTACCTGCTGGTGGTCGAACTGGCCTCGATGCTGCTGCTCGCCGCAGCCGTCACCGCCTTCCACCTGGGCCGCAACGAGGCGAAGGAGTAAATCATGGGTGCTATCCCTCTCGAGCATGGTCTGGCGGTCGCCGGCATCCTGTTCTGCTTAGGTCTGGTTGGCCTGATGGTCCGCCGCAACATCCTCTTCGTGCTCATGAGCCTGGAAGTCATGATGAACGCCTCTGCCCTGGCGTTCGTCGTCGCCGGTGCCCGTTGGGTCCAGCCCGACGGCCAGGTGATGTTCATTCTGGTGATCAGCCTGGCAGCCGCCGAGGCCAGTATCGGCCTGGCGATCCTGCTGCAGCTGTATCGCCGCTTCCACACTCTCGACATCGATGCTGCCAGTGAGATGCGCGGATGAACCTTCTCTTCCTGACTTTCGTCTTCCCCCTGATCGGCTTTTTGCTGCTGTCGTTCTCGCGCGGGCGGTTCTCGGAGAACCTGTCCGCCCTGATCGGCGTCGGCTCGGTCGGCCTCTCGGCCGCCGTGGCGGCCTACGTCATCTGGCAATTCAATGTCGCCCCGCCTGAAGGCGGCGCGTACAGCCAGCTGTTGTGGCAGTGGATGTCGGTGGACGGCTTCGCGCCGAACTTCACCCTGTACCTGGACGGCCTGTCGGTCACCATGCTTGGCGTGGTCACCGGCGTAGGCTTCCTGATCCATCTGTTCGCCTCCTGGTACATGCGTGGCGAAGCCGGTTACTCGCGCTTCTTCTCGTACACCAACCTGTTCATCGCCAGCATGCTGTTCCTGATCCTGGGCGATAACCTGCTGTTCATCTACTTCGGCTGGGAAGGGGTGGGCCTGTGCTCTTACCTGTTGATCGGTTTCTACTACAGCAACCGCAACAACGGTAATGCAGCACTCAAGGCTTTCATCGTCACCCGTATCGGCGACGTGTTCCTGGCCATCGGCCTGTTCATCCTGTTCGTCCAGCTCGGCACCCTGAACGTGCAGGAGCTGCTGGTGTTGGCACCGCAGAAATTCCAGGCGGGCGACACCTGGATGGTCCTGGCAACCCTGATGCTGCTGGGTGGCGCGGTCGGTAAATCGGCCCAGCTGCCGCTGCAGACCTGGCTGGCCGATGCGATGGCAGGCCCTACCCCGGTTTCGGCACTGATCCACGCCGCCACCATGGTGACCGCAGGCGTGTACTTGATCGCCCGTACCAACGGCCTGTTCCTGCTGGCCCCGGACATCCTGCACCTGGTCGGTGTGGTCGGTGGCGTGACCCTGGTGCTGGCCGGTTTCGCCGCGCTGGTGCAGACCGACATCAAACGTATCCTCGCCTACTCGACCATGAGCCAGATCGGCTACATGTTCCTGGCGCTGGGCGTGGGTGCCTGGGACGCGGCAATCTTCCACCTGATGACCCACGCCTTCTTCAAGGCCCTGCTGTTCCTTGCTTCGGGTGCGGTGATCGTTGCCTGCCACCACGAGCAGAACATCTTCAAGATGGGCGGCCTGTGGAAGAAACTGCCGCTGGCCTACGCCAGCTTCGTGGTCGGTGGTGCCGCCCTGGCCGCCCTGCCGATCCTGACCGTAGGCTTCTACTCCAAGGACGAGATCCTCTGGGAAGCCTTCGCCAGCGGCAATACCGGCCTGCTGTACGCCGGCCTGGTCGGTGCGTTCATGACCTCGCTGTACACCTTCCGCCTGATCTTCATCGCCTTCCACGGCGAAGCCAAGACCCAAGCCCACGCCGGCCACGGCATCAGCCACTGGCTGCCGCTGGGCGTGCTGATCGTGCTGTCGACCTTCGTCGGCGCCTGGATCCACCCACCGCTGGCAGGCGTGCTGCCTGAAAGCGCCGGCCATGCCGGCGGTGAAGCCAAGCACTCGCTGGAGATCGCCTCGGGCGCCATCGCCATCGCCGGTATCCTGCTGTCGGCCCTGCTGTTCCTGGGCAAGCGCCGCTTCGCCAGCGCCGTCGCCAACAGCAGCATCGGCCGCGTCCTTTCGGCCTGGTGGTTCGCCGCCTGGGGCTTCGACTGGATCTACGACAAGCTCTTCGTCAAACCTTACCTGCTGATCAGCCACATCCTGCGCAAGGACCCGGTTGACCGCAGCATCGGCCTGATCCCTCGGATGGCCCGTGGCGGCCACGTCGCCATGAGCAAGACCGAGACCGGCCAGCTGCGCTGGTACACCGCCTCGATCGCCGTCGGCGCCGTGCTGGTACTCGGCGCTGTGGTAGTGGCTGCGGTATGACTATGAATCTTGCGACTTTGCCAAAGGAAACCAACCCGTCATGATTTTGCCTTGGCTGATCCTGATCCCTTTCATCGGCGGCTTCCTGTGCTGGCTGGGTGAGCGCTTCGGCTCCACCCTGCCGCGCTGGATCGCGCTGCTGACCATGTCCCTGCTGCTCGGCATCGGCCTGTGGCTGTGGGGCACCGGCGACTACACCCTGGCCCCTGCACCGGGCGCCGAACCTGCCTGGGCACTCGAATACAAAGTCGAGTGGATCAAGCGCTTCGGCATCAGCATCCACCTGGCCCTCGATGGCCTGTCGCTGCTGATGATCCTGCTCACCGGCCTGCTCGGTGTGCTCTCGGTGCTGTGCTCCTGGAAAGAAATCCAGCGCCACGTCGGCTTCTTCCACCTCAACCTGATGTGGATCCTGGGCGGCGTGGTCGGTGTATTCCTGGCCCTGGACCTGTTCCTGTTCTTCTTCTTCTGGGAAATGATGCTGGTGCCGATGTATTTCCTCATCGCGCTCTGGGGTCACAGCTCGGCAGACGGCAAGAAGACCCGGATCTACGCCGCCACCAAGTTCTTCATCTTCACCCAGGCCAGCGGCCTGATCATGCTGGTGGCGATCCTTGGCCTGGTGCTGGTCAACTACAACACCACCGGCGTGCTCACCTTCAACTACAGCGACCTGCTCAAGGCCGAACTGCCGGCTGGCGTCGAATACCTGCTGATGCTGGGCTTCTTCATCGCCTTCGCGGTGAAGCTGCCGGTGGTGCCGTTCCACTCCTGGCTGCCTGATGCGCACGCCCAGGCACCGACCGCAGGTTCCGTGGACCTGGCGGGCATCTTGCTGAAAACCGCGGCCTATGGCCTGCTGCGCTTCGCCCTGCCGCTGTTCCCGAACGCCTCGGCCGAGTTTGCCCCGATCGCCATGACCCTGGGCCTGATCGGTATCTTCTACGGTGCCTTCCTGGCCTTCGCGCAAACCGACATCAAGCGCCTGATCGCCTTCTCCAGCGTCTCGCACATGGGCTTCGTGCTGATCGGCATCTACTCCGGCAGCCAGCAGGCCCTGCAAGGCGCGGTGATCCAGATGCTGGCCCACGGCCTGTCGGCTGCCGCGCTGTTCATCCTGTCCGGCCAGCTGTACGAGCGCCTGCACACCCGTGACATGCGTCAGATGGGTGGTCTGTGGCACCGCATTGCCTACCTGCCCGCCATCAGCCTGTTCTTCGCCGCTGCATCGCTGGGCCTGCCAGGCACCGGCAACTTCGTCGGCGAGTTCCTGATCCTGATCGGCAGCTTCGCCAGCGTGCCATGGATCACCGTGATCGCAACCACCGGCCTGGTCTTCGGCTCGGTCTACTCGCTGATCATGATCCACCGTGCCTACTTCGGTCCAAGCAAGAGCGACACCGTGCTGGCCGGTATGGACGGCCGCGAGCTGATCATGGTGCTGGGCCTTGCGGTGCTGCTGATCGTGCTTGGTGTGTACCCGCAGCCGTTCCTCGACACTTCTGCCGCCACCATGAGCGGTGTGCAGCAGTGGCTTGGCTCCGCTTTCACTCAACTCGCTTCGGCCCGGTAAGAGCGCTATGGAATTCACCACTCAACACTTCATCGCATTGGCGCCGATGCTGATCACCACCATCACCACGGTGGTGGTGATGCTGGCGATCGCCTGGAAGCGCAACCACTCGCAGACCTTCCTGTTGTCCACCGTGGGCCTGAACCTGGCCCTGCTGTCGATCCTGCCGGCGCTGAAGGTCGCGCCGCTGGCGGTCACTTCGCTAATCACCATCGACAAGTTCGCCTGCCTGTACATGGCCATCGTACTGGTGGCCACGCTGGCCTGCGTCACACTGGCTCACGCCTATCTCGGTGAAGGCTCCAAGGGCTTCCCCGGCAACCGTGAAGAACTCTACCTGCTGCTGTTGATGTCGGCCCTCGGTGGCCTGGTGCTGGTCAGCGCCAACCACCTGGCCGGCCTGTTCATCGGGCTAGAGCTGCTGTCGGTGCCGGTCTATGGCCTGGTGGCGTACGCCTTCTTCAACAAGCGTTCGCTGGAAGCCGGCATCAAGTACATGGTGCTGTCGGCCGCAGGCTCGGCCTTCCTGCTGTTCGGCATGGCCCTGCTGTATGCCGATGCCGGTAGCCTGAGCTTCGACCAGATCGGCAAAGCCCTGGCCGCCACCAGCATGCCAAGCCTGGTCGCTCAGCTGGGCCTGGGCATGATGCTGGTCGGCCTGGCCTTCAAGCTGTCGCTGGTACCTTTCCACCTGTGGACCCCGGACGTCTACGAAGGCGCCCCGGCGCCAGTCGCCGCGTTCCTGGCCACCGCGAGCAAGGTCGCGGTGTTCGCCGTGGTCGTACGCCTGTTCATGCTCTCCCCTGCTGCCAGCAGCGGCGTGCTGAGCACCGTTCTGGCGGTGATCGCGGTCGCCTCGATCCTGGTCGGTAACCTGCTGGCGCTGACCCAGAGCAACCTCAAGCGTCTGCTCGGTTACTCGTCCATCGCCCACTTCGGCTACCTGCTCATCGCCCTGATCGCCAGCAAGGGCCTGGCCATGGAAGCGATGGGCGTGTACCTGGTCACCTACGTGATCACCAGCCTGGGTGCGTTCGGTGTCATCACCCTGATGTCCTCGCCTTACGGCGGCCGTGACGCCGATGCCCTGTACGAGTACCGCGGCCTGTTCTGGCGCCGCCCGTACCTGACGGCAGTGCTGACCGTGATGATGTTGTCGCTGGCCGGTATCCCGCTGACCGCTGGCTTCATCGGCAAGTTCTACATCATCGCCACTGGCGTCGAGTCGCACCTGTGGTGGCTGGTCGGTGCCCTGGTGATCGGTAGCGCCATCGGCGTTTACTACTACCTGCGCGTGATGGTCACCCTGTACCTGGTCGAGCCGAACCTGCGCCGCCACGATGCGCCGCTGAAGTGGGAACAGCGCACTGGCGGCGTCATGCTGCTGGCGATCGCCATTCTCGCCTTCGTACTGGGTGTCTACCCGCAGCCGTTGCTGGAAATGGTCCAGCAGGCTGGCCTGCAACTGATCGGCTGATCGAACAGGCAATAGCAAACACCCCGCTCATGCGGGGTGTTTTTTTATCTGTGCTGCAAACCGTGCCGGCTACGCTACCGTTCCGCTTGCCTGCCTGACGCAACATCGTCACTGCGGCGCAGTGCCGTCCTGCGTAAATCACTGCTGGCCGATGGCAAGTACACATCCGGATTAGGCATTCCACTGGGTGACAGTTCATGGGTCATTTCGAACTCGGCCCTCACCGACCAACCACACGCCTCCGTGGTGCATTGCAAATAGGCCACTCTAAGGAAAATATGGCGACCTTCGCTGGTGCGTATGCGCATCCGGCTATGGCAGTGAGGGCAGACCAGTTTGTAAGTACTCACGGTAGATACCTGTTAAGGCCGAGCAATGGCAGAAGCTGTAAGGTTGATCGTCCATTTGTGTCAGTATTGCCTACTGTATAAGAAAGGCTTTTCATCAAACTGCTGTTCATGCCGATAAAGTTCCTCATATTGCAGGGTTATTATTCATAACGAGTAGTTTAAGCCCAGGGAATGTCATTAAACCAGCAATGGATATCTGTTATGAGTAGCCGTTTTTTCGCCTCGGTGCTGGCCCGCCTCAAGCAACTTACCCAGTCCGAAAGCGACGCTCAGCTGGCCCGAGCGCTTGGTATAAGCCCGCAGACACTGAGCAGCTGGAAGGTACGCGAGAGCATTCCATACTCATTATGCGTAGATATGGCCCGGCAGCATGCCTGCTCGCTGGACTGGCTGCTGATGGGTGAGCGCGAGCGTACCTTGCACACAGGTGAAAGCTGGGAAGATGACATCCTCGAACGTTTGCGCAGCCTTTCATTCGCCGACCGCGAGGCCACGCTGCTGTACATCAAGGACAAACAGCGCATCCAGGAGCTGGAGAAGAAACTGGATGCACTCGCCTACCGTGTGCCGGATACCTCCGAAGGCTAACTGCGACGGCGCCAACGCTGCACGATTTCACGAAGGTCCACCGAGTCCAGCCACACCATGACCTTGAGGCTGATCGGGACCACCACGACCGCCGCCACGAAAGCAGCCATGCCCCGGGAAAGCATGGGGGCCAAAGCTTGCAACAGCGGCTCGAACAGGTAGCCCACGCCAACGGTGAGAAGGGCCAGCAAGGCTTGCTTGCCCAACGTAAGCCGCTTGCGCGAAACGATGACCAGCCGATCACGTGCCGCGCTGACCAATAAAGCGCCCAACACTGCACCGAAAAGCACCCGCCCGTCGCGCTCGAGCCACTCAACAACGCAGGACAGGGCACCATCAATCAATGCGACTTCATTCATGAGTGCCTCACTGCTCTGCAAGCATGCCGTAGCGAATGGCCTTGATCACGGCGGCGACCCGCGTGGATACATCGAATTTGCGCATGATGTTGCCCACATGGAAATTTACCGTCGACTCCTGGCACTGCAGGATCCGACCGATTTCCCACGAACTCTTGCCATAGGCACACCACAGCAATACCTGCTGCTCTCTGGGGGTCAGGCGAATAGGCGTATCCGCATGGCTATCTTCGATCTGTTGCGTGTTGGCACTCATCACCGAACTCCAAAAAATCATCGCCAGTTCACGTCAGCTATCAGGCTGACGCGGTAGGACTCCACCTTACGAATCCCAAAACACGTGTTCCATTCATACGGTTTGTAAATCGCCGTCCTACACACCCGTCCTCAAATGGCTGCTTTCAATTAAGTGAAACTCTCCGTGCTCTGCACGGCGTTTCGCTCGTCACAACGCCGTTGCCTGCCCTTTTCACCTGGAGTTGTACGATGCGCCCCGTGTTGCCCCCCTCACCTTGCCTTGGCCTTGTGGCCCTTTTCACAGTCGCCCAGCACGCGTCAGCTGCACCTGCGGTCGAACTGGGCGAAGTGCTGATCAGTGACGAAGCACATAGCGAACTGGAAGACGCCCGCGCGCGCCTGCAGGCAGTACCCGGCGCCAGCAACCTGGTGGACATGCAGCGTGTGGGGCTAGGACGGGTGGCCAGCAACCAGGACGTGCTGGCCTACCAGCCTGGGGTGTTCGCACAGTCTGCAGGTAACGATGGCATCAAGCTGTCCATCCGCGGGTCAGGCATCAACCGTGCGCCCGGAGCCCACGGTTCAGGGGTGTACACGATGTTCGACGGCCTGCCGCTGACCGGCCCGGGCGGTACACCTTACGAGCTGTTCGAGCCGCTGTGGCTGAGCCGCGCCGAAGTGCTGAGAGGGGCCAACGGTTTCGATCAGGGCGCGCTGGCACTGGGTGGCGCAATCAACTATGTGACGCCTACCGGTTACGACGCCGCGCCATTGCAGGTGCGGTACGAGGCCGGCAGCCGCGGCTATCAGCACAGGCACGTCAGCTCGGGTCAGGTATTGGGCAACCTCGACTACTACGTGGCCCTCACCGATTCGGAATACGACGGCTACCAGGCGCACAGCAGCGGCAGCGCCAAAGGCATCGCCGCCAACGTGGGTTATCGTTTCAACCCCAACCTGGAAACGCGCTTCTACCTGCGCTACCGGGAAACCGAGAATGAGTTGGCCGGGCGCCTGACCAAGGACCAGATCAAGCACGACCCGCGTGCCGCAAACGCCGCCTACCTGGCGCGCGACGACAGCCGGCCGCAACCGGGCAGTACCTGGGTGGCCAACAAGACCACCTTCTACCTTGAGGACGATGCCCGGGTGGAAGCCGGGCTGGTGTACCACGACTTCCCCATGGACCTGCGCGAAGGCCCGATGCGCCTGAAGGTCGCCTACACCGATGTCAGCGGCACCCTGAACTACATGCGCCGCGACACCTTGCTGGGCCATCAGAGCAACACCACCGTGGGCTGGCGAACCACCAAGCACCTGCCCAACAGCGGCGCCTCGCAGTTTGCCCGTACCACTGGCGACAACTTCGGCGCACGCAGCCGCGACTTCAGCTATCAGGGGTCGGATACTGTCCTGCATGTCGGCAACGATCTGGAGCTGATCCCAGACCTGTGGCTGACCACTGGCTTGGCGATGATCTATACCCGCCGTGAAAGCGCAGTCACCTATCCACAGAACGGTGGCAAGGTCAGCCAGCATGACTGGGACTACGCACCGCGCCTGGGCCTGCGCTACGACATCAACCCGCAACTGCAGGTGTATGGCAACCTGAGCCGGTCCGTCGAGCCACCCCACCCATGGTCACTGATCTGGAGCTCCACGGTCGCCACGCAGCCGATCGAACTGCAAAACCAGACAGCCACCACGCTGGAACTGGGCGCGCGCGGCGATTCGGCCCTGGGCCGTTGGGACCTGGCCTGGTACTACTCGCAAGTGCGCCATGAACTGTTGGCCGTTGAAATC
Organism: Pseudomonas sp. BNK-15; assembly: GCF_047456105.1. Lineage (NCBI taxonomy): Bacteria > Pseudomonadati > Pseudomonadota > Gammaproteobacteria > Pseudomonadales > Pseudomonadaceae > Pseudomonas > Pseudomonas sp. BNK-15. Next base: position 3,930,226 of record NZ_CP179898.1, on the reverse strand, counting down.
GAGGCAGGCCTCCCGGCCAAGGAGGTCAATGCCAGCGCCACCGTGCACCAGGGCGTCGAAGCCGGCCTGGACAGCACCCTCTGGGAGCACCCTGGCACTGGCAAGCTCAGCTTGCGCCAGGCCTACACGTTCAGTGATTTCCACTACCGGGACGATGACACCTTCGGCGACAACCGCCTGCCTGGCATTCCCATGCATTACTACCAGGCCGAACTGCGCTACGACTGGCCAAGCGGCTTCCATGCCGGGGTCAACACGCAGATGGCGTCCAAGGTGCAAGTCGATTACGCCAACAGTTACCACGCCGACGCCTACGCCCTGCTCGGTGCGCGCCTGGGCTGGGACTCGCCGAAACAGGACTGGCAGACCTGGCTGGACCTGCGCAACCTGACCAACAAGCGCTATGCGGCGACGGTAACGCCGGGGTACGACGATGCAGGGCAAGACATTGCCCGGTCGACGCCAGGGGAAGGGTTTGGCGTATACGCCGGGGTTTCATACAGTTTCCGTTGAAGCGCTGCCTGGGCTGCGCAGCAGCCCCCTATTGAGGCAACTGCACCTGCGGCTTGGTCGCGGCGAAAATGCCCCAGCTCGACATGAACAGCGCCGCGATCAGCGGCCCGATCACAAACCCGTTGAGCCCGAATACGGCCAACCCACCCAAGGTGGACACCAGGATCAGGTAGTCGGGCATCCGCGTATCCTTGCCCACCAGGATCGGCCGCAGCAGGTTGTCCACCAGGCCAATCACCAGCACGCCAAACGCGGTCAGGATCACCCCTTGCAAGATCGCCCCGGTCAACAGGAAATACGCCGCCACCGGCGCCCAGATGATCCCCGCGCCCACTGCCGGCAGCAGTGACAGAAACGCCATCATCACCGCCCAGACCAGCGCGCTGGGAATATCCAGCACCCAGAAGATGAAACCACCCAAGGCGCCTTGGGTGATCGCCACCAGCACATTGCCCTTCACCGTAGCGCGCACCACACGGTTGAACTTCAACTGCAGGCGGCGCTTCTGGTGCTCTGGCAGCGGCACGGCCAGGCGTACCCGCCGCGCCACGTCCGCGCCCTCACGCAGAAAGAAGAACAGCAGGTAAAGCATGATGCCGAAACTGATCAGAAACTCGAAGGTGCCCTGGCCGAAACTGAAGGCCTGGGTGGCCAGCATCTCGCTGCCCTGAGTGGCCCATTTGGTGATCTTGTCGCGCAGCCCCTCCAGGTTGCCCATGCCCATGCTGTCCAGGCTGTGCTGCATGAAAGGCGGCAGCATGTTCATGCCGCGCTCGACATAGCCGGCGATATCCAGTTGCCCGCTCTCGATGCGCTGATAAAGGGTGGCGCCCTCCTGCACCAACAAGGCGCTGGTGATGATCACTGGCAAGATGGCCACCAACAGGCAAATCAGCAAGGTGGTCGCCGCCGCCAGGTTACGCCGCCTGCCAAAGCGCATCAGCAGGTTTCGCTGCAGCGGCGCGAACAGGATGCCGAGGATCACCGCCCAGAAGATGGCGCCATAGTACGGCAGCAGGATCCAGCCGAAGGCAATGGTCACCAGCGCCAGCAATACTGCCAGGGCCTTGTTCTGCAAAGCGGTTTGGTTCATGGCGGTTCCTCGTGAGTGCTGAACATTAGTGCACACCACTTTGGTAAAAGTGCCATGCCCACCTTGATTCAAATCAATACGCGCAACGCAGGCCGGCCTTAGCATCCGCGCCTTTGCCCGGTGCGCACATGAACATCCCCGCCAAGCCTGAACTGCTGGCCCCTGCCGGCACCCTCAAGACCATGCGCTATGCATTCGCCTACGGCGCCGACGCGGTCTACGCCGGCCAGCCCCGCTACAGCCTGCGGGTGCGCAACAACGAATTCGACCATGCCAACCTGGCGCTGGGCATCCAGGAGGCCCATGCACAGGGCAAGCGCTTTTACGTGGTGGTGAACATCGCGCCGCACAACGCCAAGCTCAAGACCTTTCTCAAGGACCTGGCGCCGGTGATCGACATGGCGCCCGATGCGCTGATCATGTCCGATCCCGGCCTGATCATGCTGGTGCGCCAGCACTTCCCGCAGATGCCAGTGCACCTCTCAGTACAGGCCAATACGGTCAACTGGGCCAGCGTGCAGTTCTGGCAGCAACTTGGCCTGAGCCGGGTGATCCTGTCGCGGGAACTGTCGCTCGAAGAGATCGGCGAAATCCGCCAGCACGTGCCTGACATGGAACTGGAAGTGTTCGTCCATGGCGCCCTGTGCATGGCGTACTCTGGGCGCTGCCTGCTGTCGGGTTACCTCAACAAGCGTGATGCCAACCAGGGCACCTGTACCAACGCCTGCCGCTGGAAGTACAACGCGACTCCCGCTACCGAAAACGCTGCCGGCGACATCGTGCGCGAGGTCGAGCCGACGCTGGGCCTGGGCGCACCGACCGATCAGGTGTTCCTGCTGCACGAAAGCAATCGCCCCGGTACAGAAATGCCCGCCTTCGAAGATGAACACGGCACTTACATCATGAATGCCAAGGACCTTCGCGCCATCCAGCACGTCGAGCGGCTGGCGGCCATGGGTGTGCACTCCCTCAAGATCGAGGGCCGCACCAAGTCGCACTTCTACTGCGCCCGTGCGGTGCAGTCGTACCGCCAGGCCATTGACGATGCCGCTGCCGGGCGCCCCTTCGACAGGGCCCTGATGGACAACCTCGAATCGCTGGCCCAACGTGGCTACACCGAGGGTTTCCTGCGCCGCCATGTGCATGACGAGTACCAGAACTACCAGCGGGGCAATTCGCTGTCCGAGCGCCAGCAGTTCGTCGGCGAACTGACCGGTGCACGGGTGGACGGCCTGGCCGAGGTCAAGGTGAAGAACCGCTTCGCAGTAGGCGATCATCTGGAGCTGATGACCCCGCGCGGCAACTATCATTTCGACCTGCACAACCTGTACGGTCGTCAGCAGCAGGCCATCGACGTGGCGCCCGGGGACGGCCATGTGGTCTACCTGCCGATCCCGGAGCAGGTAGCGCTGGAATACGGCTTGCTGATGCGCGACCTGTGCCAGGACGAACTGGCTGACAAAGGTGTAATGTCCAGTTCAGCCAGCTGACAGTTGCTGGCCGATAGCATGCCAGCGCACATCGCGCCTGCAAGCCGCCTGCGCTATCCTGCAGCTCATTTGCATGGCGGGCGGGGCGCCTGCCTACCCATAGGAGTCGTTCGACCATGCTGCATAAACACCTGATCGCACTCGGCCTGCTGGCCATCACCGGCCTGGCACAGGCTGGCGAGACCATCGACGTCTACCGCGACCCCAACTGTGGCTGCTGCAAGGCCTGGATCAGCCACCTTCGTGACAATGGCTTTACCGTCAACGACCACGTCGAGCCGAACATGAGCGCCGTCAAGCAGCGGCTCGGCGTGGCGCCGCGGCTGGCTTCATGCCACACCGGGGTGATCGACGGCAAGTTCGTCGAAGGCCACGTCCCGGCCGAGCAGGTGCGCCTGCTGGCCAAGCGCAACGACCTCAAGGGCCTGGCCGTGCCTGGCATGCCGGTGGGTTCGCCAGGCATGGAAATGGGTGATCGCAAGGACGCCTATCAAGTCATCGGGGTAACCCGGGATGGCCAGGACACCGTAGTCGCCAACTACTGATGCTGAGCCTCTGGGCGCTGTTTCTCAGCGCCTTTGGCGCCGCCACATTGCTGCCGCTACAATCGGAGGCGGTACTGGTGGGCCTGCTGCTGCGTCAACCCGACGCCTGGCTGACCCTGTTGCTGGTCGCCACCCTGGGCAACGTGCTCGGTTCGGTGGTCAACTGGTTGCTGGGCCGGGCCATCGAACACCTGCGCGACAAGCGCTGGTTCCCGTTCAGCGCCCGTCAACTCGAACGCGCCCAGCAACGCTATCAGCGCTGGGGGCAATGGTCGTTGCTGCTGAGCTGGATGCCAGTGATCGGCGACCCGTTGACCCTGATTGCCGGGATCATGCGTGAGCCGTTCTGGCGTTTCGTGCTGCTGGTCACGCTGGCAAAGGGCGGGCGTTACATGGTCGTAGCCGTGATTACCCTGGGTTGGTTTCATGCCTGGTAACACCTTTAACGTTTAAGGTGCCTGTGCGGCTGCTAAAGTCGCCAATTCCTACATGGTCCTACACGGAGTGCCCCCATGCTACGCGCAACCGCCCTGGCCTTTGCCTGCCTCATCGGCGCCCCCGCCATCGCCGCCGAATCACCCACCTACGGCAAGCAGCTCGAAGGCTTCAGCTACCCCCACCCCCTCAAGCATTTCGACTTCCAGTCCCAGGGGCAGAGCCTGCAGATGGGCTACATGGACGTGCCTGCCAAAGGCCAGGCCAACGGCCATAGCGTGGTGCTGATGCATGGCAAGAACTTCTGCGCTGCCACCTGGGAAACCACCATCGATGCGTTGAGCCAGGCCGGTTACCGAGTCATCGCGCCCGACCAGGTCGGCTTCTGCACTTCAAGCAAGCCAGGGTATTACCAATACAGCTTCCATCAGTTGGCCAGCAACACCCATGCCCTGCTGGAGCAGTTAGGCGTCAAGCAAGCGATCATCCTCGGCCATTCCACCGGCGGCATGCTCGCCACCCGTTACGCGTTGATGTACCCGCAACAGGTCGAGCGCCTGGCCATGGTCAACCCGATCGGCCTGGAAGACTGGAAGGCCCTCGGCGTGCCCTACCGCACGGTGGACCAGTGGTATGCCCGCGAACTCAAGCTCGATGCCGACGGCGTGCGTGAATACGAGCGCAAGACCTATTACGCCGGGCGCTGGAAACCTGAGTACGAGCGTTGGGTACAGATGCTGGCGGGGCTGAACAAGGGCCCTGGGCATGAAGCCGTGGCGTGGAACTCGGCACTGATCTACGACATGATCTTCACCCAGCCGGTGTACCACGAGTTCAAAGACTTGAAGATGCCAACCCTGCTGCTGATCGGCGACCAGGACAGCACGGCCATTGGCAGTGACATCGCACCGCCCGAGGTCAAGGCGCGGCTGGGCAAGTACAAGGAGCTGGGGCCGCACGTGGCCAAGCTGATTCCACAAGGCGAACTGGTGACCTTCGAGGGCATGGGGCACGCGCCGCAGATCGAGGAGCCACGGCGCTTCAACAACACCCTGATCGAGTGGCTTGGGCGCTGAGGATATGATGGGGCGCATTGGGTGTCGGGGGCTGCCGGGGGCATGCCACGGGCATTTGCTGCGCCCTTTGGATTGAACGCAGCCGTCGCGGCGCATCGCGGGCACCCCCGCGCATTTGTTGCAGCGCGCCACTGATGATAGGCGATGGTTACCATGCCTTGCCTGGTGGGTGCGGTTCATCGACTGGCGCAATGAAAATTCCCTGCTAAATTTTCATGAAAATAATCATAAAAAATTTCATGAGGCCAAGGCATGTTCAAGCAATCCGCCCAGCACGTCGCCAGTTATTACGCCCGCACCTACCCTGCCAGCATTCCCCTGCGCCCTACCCTGCAAGGCCGGCACGACACCGACGTGATCATCATCGGCGCCGGCTTCAGCGGCCTGCACACTGCCCTGCGCCTGGCCCTGGCGGGTAAGCGTGTGACCCTGCTGGAAGCCAGCCGGGTGGCCTGGGCCGCATCCGGTCGCAACGGTGGCCAGGCGCTGCTGGGCTGGTCGTGCGACATGCCGCCCATCGAGAAAGCCTTGGGCGTGGAACGCAGCCGACGCCTGTGGGACAGCATGTGCTGGGCTGCCGACGAAATGCGTGAACTGCCGCAGCGGCACGGCTTCGATATCGATTACCGGGCCGGTAGCCTCTGGACCTCGGTGCTGCCACGCCGGGTGAAAATGCTGGAACAAGCCCTGCTTGATGCCGAACAGAAATGGGGCTACCAGGCCCTGCGCCTGATCGGCCGTGACGAGTTGCCCCAGTGGATCGACAGCCCGCGCTACCAGGCTGCCCTGTACGACGCCAAGGGCGCGCACCTCAACCCGCTGAAACTGGCCCAGGGCTTGGCCAGCGCGATCGAGGCTGCCGGCGGGCAGATCTTCGAGCAAAGCCAGGTACTCGACTACCAGCAGAGCGCCAATGGCTATATCGCCCGCACCGACCATGGCGAAGTGCACGGCGAGGTGCTGGTGCTGGCTTGCAACGCCTACATCGACCGCCTTGACCGCAACCTGTCGCGCCGGCTGCTGCCGGTGGGCTCCTATCAAGTGGCCACCACGCCACTGGACGCGGATTTCGCCCGGTCGCTGCTACCACGCAACAGTTGCGTGATCGACAACCAGTTCGTACCGGACTATTTCCGCCTCACCCCGGACCACCGCCTGCTGTTCGGCGGCGGCTGCACCTACCTGGGCGGCATTCCCAAGGACGTGGCCAGCGCCACCCGCCCCTACCTTGAGCGTGTGTTCCCACAACTGGTGGGCGTTGCCATCGACTATGCCTGGGGCGGGCATATCGACTGCAGCATCCAGCGCACCCCGGACATCGGCCGCGACGGCCAGCGCTACTGGCTGCAGGGCTTTTCCGGCCATGGCGTGCTGCCAACCCTGGCAGCGGCGCGCGCGGTCAGCGACGCGATCCTGGGCGAAGATGACCTGCTGGCGTTGTACCAAGGCATCGACAATGGCCGTTTCCTGGGGGGTGACCTGTTGGCTGCCCCGCTGGAGGCCGCAGCCAAGGCCTGGTACCGGATGCGCGATCATGTCTGAAGACGCCCAGGGCCTGGCCCTGCTGATTCGTGGCCTGCGCAAGCACCGCGGGCTGACCCTCGGCGAGTTGGCGATCAAGGTCAAGCGTTCGCTGGGCTTTCTGTCCCAGGTCGAGCGCGGCCTGTCGCAGCCGACCGTGGCCGACCTCACTGCGATCAGCGAAGCGCTACACGTGCCCACCACCTATTTCTACCAGGCCAGCCAACCGCGCGAACTCGACTGGGTCACCCGCCCCGGTGAACGGCGCACGATCTACTACGCCGAAGGCATCAGCGATGTGCTGGTCTCGCCAACCCTCAACGGCAGCTTTGCGATGCTCGAAAGCCACCTGGCACCCGGCGCCAGCAGTGGCGAGGGGCACCTGGACGACAGCGCCGAGCAAGGCGGTTTCGTTCTCGAAGGCGCGCTGACCCTGTGGCTGGATGGCCACCCGGACGCCGTCACACTCGGCCCCAACGACAGCTTCCAGCTCCCTGCGCACAGCCATTTCCGCTACGCCAACCTGACCGACCAGACGACCCGTGTCCTCTGGGTCTTCCGATGAGAGCACAGCATGACAACGACAACGACAGGCTTTGCCGATCTGCTCAGTGAAGTGCGCGCCTTCCGTGCCCGTTACCCCGAAGTACGCCACGTCGACCTGCTGAGCCTGGACATCCCCGGGCATTTCTACGGCAAACGCTACCCCATCGACATGCTCGAAAAGGTTGCCGCCGGCAGCCCGCTGAAACTCCCGCAGAACTGCGTGCTGCTGGGCGTGCAAGGCGGGCTGTTCCCGATTGGCGACTACTGCTTCAACGACGGCGACCCGGACGCCCTGCGGCGCCTGGTGCCCGGCACACTCAAGCCGGTCAGCTGGGAGCGCGAACCGCTGGGCCAGATGCTGATCAGCTCCGACGGCACCGCCTCACCCATCGAGTTCGAGCCCAGGGAGGTGCTCGCCCGCGTGCTGCAGCGCCTGGAACGGCGCGGCATTCGCCCGGTGGTGGCGTTCGAGCTGGAGTTCTACCTGTTCGACCGGGCACTCAAGCAGGGGCTGCCGCAGTTCCCCCACGACCCGTTCAGCGATGACGCGGACGACCAGCCCAACATGCACATCGAACGGCTGTCGCGGTTCAGCGACGTGCTGCGCGACATGGTCGAAACCGCCAACGCGCAAGGGGTCGACGCCAACGTCATCACCGCCGAGCTCGGCCCTGGCCAGTTCGAGATCAACTTCGGCCACTGCGACGACGGCCTGCGTGCCGCCGACTGGGCCGCCCTGTTCTGCCGCAGCACGCGTGGCGTGGCGCTCAAGCACGGGCTGCGCGCCTCGTTCATGAGCAAACCCTACCTGCAGGCGCCAGGCAGCGGTATGCACGTGCATGTCAGCCTGTACGACAAGGCCGGCAACAACCTGCTGGCGGCCGACCAGCAGCGCCCGCTACGCCATGCAGTGGCCGGTTGCCTGGCCTTGCTGCCGCACTGCATGCCGATATTCGCCGCCAACCACAATGCGTTTCGCCGGTACGGCGCCATGGTCAATGCCGCCAGCCGCGCCAGCTGGGGCTTCGAGGACCGTGATGCGTGCCTGCGCATCCCCGAGTCGGATGCTTGCAATGTGCGTATCGAGCACCGCCTGGCGGGGGCAGATGCCAACCCGTATCTGGTGCTAGCGGCCATCTTGTGCGGTATGGAGCACGGGCTGGATGCCGCGCTGGAGCCAATTGCGCCGCTCAATGACGATCGCGCCAGCGGGGTCGACTTTCCCAAGGACATGCCCAGCGCAGTCGCAGCCATGCGTGGGCACCCGGCCGTAAATGAAGGGCTGGGGGAAGAGTTCGTGATGGTGTATTGCGAGAACAAGCGCCAGGACCACCTGGCGTTCATGCAGGAGGTGAGTGCCCGCGAGTACCGGTGGTTCCTTTGAAACAGATACTGGCCTCATCGCCGGCTTGCCGGCGAAGAGGCCGGTACTGACAAGACAGAAAACTCTCCTATTCTGAATAGCTCACTCGGCAATCCCCCTGCACAGAGGAGACACGACCATGAGCTACGTCACCACGAAGGATGGCGTTCAGATCTTCTACAAGGACTGGGGCCCGCGCGATGCGCCGGTCATCCACTTCCATCACGGCTGGCCGCTCAGCGCAGACGACTGGGACGCGCAGCTGTTGTTCTTCCTTGGCCAAGGTTTTCGAGTGGTCGCCCACGACCGCCGTGGCCACGGCCGCTCCAGCCAGGTATGGGACGGCCATGACATGGACCACTACGCTGATGACGTGGCCGCCGTGGTCGAGCACCTGGGTATTCAGGGTGCGGTGCATGTCGGTCACTCCACCGGAGGCGGCGAAGTGGTGCGCTACATGGCCCGCTACCCAGGCGACAAGGTGGCCAAAGCGGTGCTGATCGCCGCCGTGCCGCCCTTGATGGTGCAAACGCCAGACAACCCCGGCGGCTTGCCCAAGTCGGTTTTCGACGGGTTCCAGGCACAGGTGGCGAGTAACCGGGCACAGTTTTACCGCGATGTGCCGACCGGCCCGTTCTATGGCTATAACCGGCCCGGTGCCGAGCCGGCCGAGGGGGTCATTGCCAATTGGTGGCGCCAAGGCATGATCGGCAGCGCCAAAGCGCACTACGACGGGATCGTGGCGTTTTCCCAGACTGACTTCACCGAAGACCTGAAGAAGATCCAGCAGCCCGTGCTGGTGATGCATGGTGATGATGACCAGATCGTTCCCTATGAAAATTCCGGCCCGCTGTCGGCCAAGCTGCTGCCCAACGGCACATTGAAGACCTACAAGGGCTTCCCGCACGGTATGCCGACAACCCATGCCGATGTGATCAATGCGGACTTGCTGGCCTTTATCCGAAGCTGACGTGATCTTCCGCGCTGGCCTCATCGCCGGCAAGACAGTTGCTCCCTCAGGACTATCACCGGTCTTGAGTACTGTGCAAAACCTGTGAGGGCGGGCTTGCCAAGCGAAGAGGCCGGCACTGGCAACGCATCCCGCCCGGGATTACCATGGTGCCCTTCTAGCGCGGCAGTTTGCCGCACCCTGCCTGCCTCCTGCCTGCCAGACACCCATGCCCTTCGAACTCACCGTAGAACCACTCACCCTGCTGATCCTCGCCCTGGTCGCCTTCGTCGCCGGGTTCATCGACGCCATCGCTGGCGGCGGTGGCCTGCTCACCACCCCGGCACTGCTCACCGCCGGGATGCCGCCACACCTGGTGCTGGGCACCAACAAGCTCAGCTCGACCTTCGGCTCGGCCACCGCCGGTTTCACCTACTACAAACGCAAGCTGTTCCACCCGGCGCAATGGCGCCCGGCCTTGTTCGCCACCCTGGTCGGCGCGCTGATCGGCGCGGTCGTCGCCCACTACATGCCGGCCGAATGGCTGAACAAGATGCTGCCGGTGATCGTCTTCGCCTGCGGCATCTACCTGCTGTTCGGGGGTACGCCCAAAGCGCCGCTGGATGCCGATGCCCCGATCAAGAAGAAGTGGCAGTTCCCGCAGGGCTTCACCCTGGGCTTCTACGATGGCGTGGCCGGGCCCGGCACCGGTGCTTTCTGGACCGTGAGCACGCTGCTGCTCTACCCCATCGACCTGGTCCGCGCCAGCGGCGTGGCGCGCAGCATGAACTTCGTCAGCAACATCGCGGCGCTGACGGTGTTCATCATTTCCGGGCAGGTGGATTACGTCGTCGGCCTGTGCATGGGCCTTTCGGTGATGGTGGGTGCGTTCTTCGGCGCACGCACGGCGATCAGCGGCGGCAGCAAGTTCATCCGCCCGGTGTTCATCACCGTGGTGCTGGCGCTGACCGTGCGCCTAGCGTGGCAACACTGGTTCGGGCAGGCCTGAACGCCTGGCGACATACAGATCGATCAGGTACCGGGCGATGGAGCGCCCGGCTGGCAGCGGTGGAAGGTCGTGCACGTTGAACCACCTGGCGTCTTCGATCTCGTCCGGCTGCATGACGATCTCGCCGCCGGCATACTCGGCGTGGAAGCCCAGCATCATCGAATGCGGGAACGGCCAGCACTGGCTGCCGACGTACTGGATGTTGCGCACCTCCACCGCCACTTCTTCGCGCACTTCGCGCACCAGGCAGTCCTCGGCCGATTCGCCTGGTTCGGCAAAGCCTGCAAGGGTGCTGTAAACGCCAGTGACGAAGCGCGGCGACCGGGCCAGCAGGATTTCGTCGCCACGGGTCACCAGCACGATCATGCTCGGCGAAATGCGTGGGTAGCTGCGCAGGTCGCAGGGCTGGCAGTACATCGCCCGCTCCCAGCGGATCTGCATCATCGGTTGGCCGCAGCTGCCACAGAAACGGTGCTCACGCGCCCAGGTGCCGATCTGCGCGGCGTAGCCAAGCACTTTATAAAGATCGAAATCACCTTCGAGCATGAATGCCCGCAAGCCGCGCCAGCCGCAACCGGGCACCTCGGCGGCGCTGCGCAGCTCCAGCAGGAACACCGGCTCGCCGTCGAAATGGCCGATGCCGTGCTCGGCCAGCACATCCAGGTCCTGGCGCTTGAGCCAGTCGCGGGGGAACAGCGCGCCATTGGCGTCCACCAAAAACCCTTCCGGGCTGCGGGCGACAGCCCAGCCCCCGGTGATCTGCGGGTCGAGTACTGCGCTAGTCCAGCGTGCTGACATGTCGGGGTTCCTTTACTGCGTCCCCCGGCCCGGTCAGTCGGCGAACGTCGGTTTCTGTTTGCTCATGTGCGCCGCCACAGCCACGCGCAAATCTTCGGACTGCAGCATGGCGGCGTTCCAGGTGGCGATGTACTCCAGGCCATCATCGATGCGATGGTCACGCATGTAGCTGAGCATCTCCTTGGTGCCCGCTACAGCGATCGGTGATTTTGCGGCAATCTCGCGGGCAATGGCAAAGACCCCGTCGAGCAATGCAGCATGATCATCATAGACCCGGTTGACCAGGCCGATGCGCAGCGCCTCGTCGGCCGCAACGTTACGCCCGGTGAAGGCCAGCTCGCGCATGATGCCGTCGCCGATGATACGTGGCAAACGTTGCAGGGTGCCGACGTCTGCGGCCATGCCCATGTCGATTTCCTTGATCGAGAACTGCGCGTCCGTGCTGCAATAGCGCATGTCGCAGGCCGACACCAGGTCGATGGCACCGCCAATGCAGTAGCCCTGGATGGCCGCCAGCACGGGCTTGCGGCAGTTGTCCACGGCATTGAAGGAGGCCTGCAGGCGCAGGATGGTACGGCGCAGCAGGCGCGCGTTGCGGCCAACGTCCTTGCCCATCTGGCCGGCCAGCGAGGCCAGCATCATCAAGTCGATACCCGAGGAAAAATGCTTGCCCGCGCCGCTGATGACCACGGCGCGCACCGCATCGGTGTCGTCGACCCACTGGAAGATATCGACGATCTCTTCCCAGAAGGCAGCATTCATGGCGTTGATCTTCTCAGGGCGGTTGATCTGCACATGGGCGATGTTGTCGGTCAGTTCGACCTTGAATGCGCTGTACTCGGTCACGGGCTGCACTCCTGCGGGGATAAAGGTTCACTGCGCGGATGTTAACCCAGCCTGGTTGCCGTACTTGTGCCAAAAGCGGGACTTGCCCGGGTTGCTCAGGCGCCTGCGACAGAGGTTTGCCCTGCACAAAAAAACCCATACAACTTTTGCCCCGCACACGCATCGAAACACAGGTAAGCTCTTCATCCCTTCCCAAGAGGTTTGCCATGGCGATGCGTACAGCCCTGATTGTTTCCTGCATGACACTGGCCCTGGCGGGCTGCGCCGGTTCGAGCGATGAGCATCGTGCGCCACCGGCCACACAGCAGGTCGACCTGCAGCGCTACCAGGGCACCTGGTACGAGCAGGCGCGCTTGCCGATGTTCTTCCAGCGCAACTGCGTGCAGTCCGAAGCCAACTATGGCTTGCGCGAAGACGGTCGCATCGATGTGACCAACCGCTGCAAGGAAAAGGACGGCCAATGGAACGAGGCCAAGGGCATCGCCGAGGCGCAGCAGCCGGGCAAGACCGACAAGCTGTGGGTCACCTTCGACAACTGGTTCAGCCGCCTGGCGCCAGGCTTGACCAAGGGTGAATACTGGGTGCTGTATCACGACAAGGACTATCGCGTAGCGCTGGTCGGGCACCCCAACCGCGAATACCTGTGGCTGCTGTCACGCACCCCGGTCATCAACGACCAGACCCGCGAACAGATGCTGGCCATTGCCCAGAAACAGGGTTATGACACCAGCGAGCTGATCTGGCGGCAGGGCGATGATGCAGTAAAACCCTGATTCATCGACGCCCTGGTTCGCTCGGGCCAGGGTGAGCGCCTAATCAAACTTGGAGTCAGTCATTGGACCTGCTGTTTCTGGGCACCTCGGCCGGGGTGCCCACCAAGGCGCGCAACGTCAGCGCCACCGCCGTGATAGAAGCCAGCGGCAGCCACTGGTACCTGGTCGATTGCGGCGAAGGTACCCAGCATCAACTGCTGCATACCCCATTGTCGGTCCGCGACCTGCGCGCCATCTTCATTACCCATGTGCACGGCGACCATTGCTTCGGCCTGCCAGGCCTGCTGGCCAGCGCCGGCATGAGCGGGCGCACGGCGCCGCTGGACCTGGTGCTGCCGGCCGCCTTGCACGACTGGGTGCGCCTGAGCCTGGCTGCCAGTGATACCTTCCTGGCGTTCGAACTGCGGTTGCTGGCGGTCGAGCAACTGGGCGAATGGCGCAGCGATACCCTTGCCGTCAGCACCGTACAGCTATCGCACCGGGTGCCCAGCGTCGCTTTCGTGTTCACCGAGCTCAACCCCGAGCCGCGCCTTGACGTGCAGCGCCTGGCTGCCGAAGGTATCCCGCGCGGCCCGCTGTGGGGCGACCTTGCCAAGGGCCTCACGGTGGAGCATGCCGGGCACGTGCTGCATGGCCGCGACTACCTGCGCGCCTCGCGGCCGGCACGGCGGGTGATCGTCTGCGGCGACAATGACAACCCCGACCTCTTGGCCGAGGCGGCAAAAGACGTTGATGTACTGGTGCACGAAGCGACATTCACACAACCGATCATCGCCCGCACAGGTGTCAGCTTCGGCCACAGCAGTGCCGCAGCGGTGGCGCGCTTCGCCGAAACGGCCGGTGTGCGCAACCTGGTGCTGACGCACTTCAGTGCCCGCTATCAGCCGGACCCTCGGCGCAGCCCATGCATCGACGAGGTAAGGGAAGAGGCGCAGGCCCATTACAGCGGCAACCTGACCCTGGCCCAGGACCTGCAGCGTTACCATATCGGGCGCGATGGGTGCCTGGGCCGCGTCACGGGTACCTAGCAAATCCCAAGCGACATGATCGCGCTGTTCTCCATCGGTTTTGTGATCTGCGGGCCGGCGATGGGACGCTCAGGCATCAAGCCGCCAGCCGCCCGCTGGCGATCGCCTCCGACGCCGCCAGCATGGCCCGCAGCAACACCGCACAGCCCGCTGCCAGGTCTTGCGGGGTGGCGTTCTCGATTTCGTTGTGGCTGATGCCGTTTTCACAAGGCACGAAGATCATCCCCGCCGGCCCCAACTCGGCCAGGAAGATCGCGTCATGCCCTGCCCCGCTGACGATATCCATGTGCGGCAGGCCCAAGGTCTGCGCAGCATCGCGCACGGCATCGACGCAACTGCGGTCAAAGTACAGCGCTGGGAAGTCGGCCGTGGGGACCAGTTCATGGCTCAGCCCGTGCTTGTCACAGGTGGCTTCAATCACTGCCCGCACGTCGGCGATCATCGCGTCCAGCCGCTCACCTTCGAGGTGACGAAAGTCCAGGGTCATGCGCACTTCGCCCGGGATCACGTTGCGTGAACCCGGGTAGGCCTGCAGGCAACCGACCGTGCCACAGGCATGCGGTTGATGGCCCAGCGCCGCCCGGTTGACCGCCTCCACCACCGCCGCAGCGCCGACCAGTGCATCCTTGCGCAGGTGCATCGGCGTAGGGCCGGCATGGGCTTCAACGCCGCGCAAGGTCAGGTCGAACCACTTCTGCCCCAGCGCCCCAAGCACCACACCGATGGTCTTGGCCTGGTCTTCAAGGATCGGTCCCTGCTCGATATGGGCTTCGAAATACGCGCCTACCGGGTGGCCAAGCACTGCCCGCTGGCCGGCGTAGCCGATGGCAGTCAACGCCTCGCCCATGCTCACGCCCTGGGCGTCACGCTTGGCCAGGGTTTCCTCCAGGGTGAATTTGCCGGCAAACACCCCCGAGCCCATCATGCAGGGCGCAAAGCGCGAGCCTTCCTCGTTGGTCCATACCACCACTTCCAGCGGTGCTTCGGTCTCGATGCCCAGGTCATTGAGGGTGCGTATCACCTCAAGGCCCGCCATCACCCCGAAACAGCCATCGAACTTGCCCCCGGTGGGCTGGGTGTCGATGTGGCTGCCGGTCATCACCGGTGGCAGCTTGGGATTGCGCCCAGGGCGGCGGGCAAAGATGTTGCCGACGGCATCGACACTGACGCTGCAACCGGCCGCCTCGCACCACTCGACGAACAGGTCGCGGGCCTGGCGGTCGAGGTCGGTCAGCGCCAGGCGGCAGACACCACCCTTGGGTGTGGCCCCGAGGCGGGCGAGGTCCATCAGCGATTGCCACAGGCGGTCACTGTTAACGTGGCGTTCAGTCGATAGCAGGGCTTGTTGGGCTGCGGTCATGGGTCAGGCCTCCTCAGGCGTTTTTGTTGTCTGCATTGATCACAGGCTGCACTGGCCCACGCACCGCCAAGCCGCCCAGGGCGTAGTACAACGCCCCGCCAAGCAGCGACCCGGTGAACCAGCCATAGTCGTAGAACCAGCTGAAACTGCTGTTACCAATGGCCATCACGGTCAGTGCCACAGGTAGCGCAAAGGCAGCAAACCCTGCCCAGTTCCAGGCCGGGTAAACGTCATCACGGTACAGGCCGGCCAGATCCAGCTTCTGCCGACGGATCAGGAAGTAGTCCACCACCATGATCCCGGCAATCGGCCCAAGCAGGCTGGAGTACCCCAGCAGCCAGTTGGAATAGACACTCTCCAGGCTGATGTCGGAAACGATCCAGCCGAGTTTTTTCAGCAGCTCGTGGCTCATCAGCGCCAGGCCGATGAAACCTGTCAGCCACACGGCACGTGTACGCCCGATCAGGCGCGGGGCAATGTTCTGAAAGTCGTTGGTCGGCGAGACGATGTTGGCCGCGGTGTTGGTCGACAGCGTAGCGATGACGATCAGCGCCATGGCCAGTGCCACCCAGCCCGGGCTCTGGATCTTGCCGATCAGGCTCACCGGGTCGGACACCGTTTCACCCACCAGCGACGCCGAGGCGGCGGTCATCACCACGCCCAGGGAGGCGAACAGGAACATGGTCAGTGGCAGGCCGAAGATCTGCCCGAGGATCTGGTCTTTCTGGCTCTTGGCGTAGCGGCTGAAATCCGGAATGTTCAGCGATAAAGTGGCCCAGAAACCGACCATCGCGGTAAGCCCGGCGCAGAAATAGCTCACTACGCTCGCCCCTTCCGGGCGCTTGGGCGGCTGGGCCAGCAGCTCGGTCATCGACATGTGCGGCAACGCCCAGAACAGCAGGCCGAAGCCGACCGCCACCAACAGCGGCGCCGACAGGGTTTCGAGCCATTTGATCGATTCGGCGCCGCGCAACACCACCCACAGGTTGAGGGCCCAGAACACCATGAAGCCGATCACTTCACCGGTGCCACCGAGCGCTTTCCAGTCATCGAAGATCGAGCCCAGGAACAGGTGAATGGCCAAGCCGCCGAACATCGTCTGGATGCCGAACCAGCCACAGGCAACCACCGCGCGTATCAGGCACGGTACGTTGGAGCCGAAGATACCGAACGATGAACGCAGCAACACAGGGAAGGGAATGCCGTACTTGGTGCCGGGGAAGGCGTTGAGGGTGAGCGGGATCAGCACGATGAGGTTGGCCAGCAGGATCGCCAGCAACGCCTCGCCCACGCTCAGGCCAAAGTAGGCCGTGAGCACGCCGCCCAGGGTGTAGGTGGGCACGCAGATGGACATGCCCACCCACAATGCGGTGATGTGCCATGTGTTCCAGGTGCGCTGGTGCACTTTTGTGGGCGCGATGTCGTGGTTGTAGCGCGGGCTGTCGAGTACGTCACTGCCTGCGGACAGCTCGAACAGGCCATCCTGCTCGATCACTTGCGATCTGCTCTGTTGCATGGGGCCTTCTCCAGATTTTTCTAATTGTCTGCTCATCGGGCTAACGCGATGGCCGGAGTACATACACCACCAGTACTGCTCCTGCGGTCCGGCCTGGCGGTTGTGGCCGTACTCAAAATACGTGCCGGGCTGGCCTTCGGCTGCCCGGCCGGCCGCCGCCGACCGCAGGTAATCAACTGATCTGCAAGGCATTGATCCGCTTGCCGCGATGGCACGGTCATGCCTTCGCCTGCCGCTGTCAGCGCCATGGGCCGGCCCTGGCCCCTGCATCAGGTTTCAAACTGGTGCAGCCTGGTTTTTCAGTGGCGCGCCTTGCGCCTCCCGGCCAGGTTTCAAGCAGCTGATTTTGCATGGAAAATCTTGACCAATTTGGCTTCTTGTCAAGTGCGTCAAAATGGTGAAAGGCCTCACCATTTTGGTGATTATTGAAATTAATCGTTAAAAAACAATTAGTTATAGAAGTTATAAGCTCATAAATTATTTTCTTGAACAATCCACAATGAGCATCTAAATTCCATTCTTGTCAGGCCTGACAGGATTGAAATTCATCCTCCAGCCACTGGCGCATAACAATTGAAGAACCGGCACAGACCGGTCAGCCTGCGAGGAAGACGGCATGTCCCTGTTGATCCGTGGCGCCACCGTGGTCACCCACGACGAGAGCTACCCCGCTGATGTCCTGTGTGTCGATGGCCAGATCCGCGCCATTGGCAAAGACCTGCAAGCCCCTACCGACTGCGAGATCCTTGACGGCAGCGGCCAGTACCTGATGCCCGGCGGCATCGACCCGCACACCCACATGCAGTTGCCCTTCATGGGTACAGTGGCCAGCGAGGACTTCTTCAGCGGCACAGCCGCAGGGCTGGCCGGCGGCACCACTTCGATCATCGACTTCGTCATCCCCAACCCGCAGCAATCGCTGCTGGAGGCCTTTCACACCTGGCGCGGCTGGGCGCAAAAGAGCGCGTCCGATTACGGCTTTCACGTTGCCATCACCTGGTGGAGCGAGCAGGTCGCCGAAGAAATGGGCGAGCTGGTCACCCAACATGGCGTGAACAGCTTCAAGCACTTCATGGCCTACAAGAATGCGATCATGGCGGCCGACGACACCCTGGTCGCCAGCTTCGAGCGTTGCCTGCAACTGGGCGCGGTCCCCACCGTGCACGCCGAGAACGGCGAGCTGGTCTACCACCTGCAGCAAAAACTGCTCGCCCAAGGCCTGACCGGCCCCGAGGCGCACCCGCTGTCGCGCCCTTCGCAAGTCGAAGGCGAGGCTGCCAGCCGCGCCATCCGCATCGCCGAAACCATTGGTACGCCGTTGTACGTGGTACACATCTCCAGCCGTGAAGCGCTGGACGAAATCACCTATGCCCGGGCCAAGGGCCAGCCGGTCTACGGTGAAGTGCTGCCCGGGCACCTGCTGATCGACGACAGCGTCTACCTCGACCCGGACTGGGCCACCGCCGCAGGCTATGTCATGAGCCCACCCTTCCGCCCGCGCGAGCATCAAGAAGCCCTGTGGCGCGGCCTGCAATCGGGCAACCTGCACACCACGGCCACCGACCACTGCTGCTTCTGCGCCGAGCAGAAAGCCATGGGCCGCAACGACTTCAGCCGCATCCCCAACGGCACTGCCGGCATCGAAGACCGCATGGCGGTGTTGTGGGACGCTGGCGTCAACAGTGGGCGGCTGTCGATGCATGAATTCGTCGCGCTGACCTCCACCAACACCGCGAAGATCTTCAACCTGTTTCCGCGCAAGGGCGCCATCCGCGTCGGCGCCGATGCCGACCTGGTGCTGTGGGACCCACAGGGCACGCGCACCATCAGCGCGCAAACCCACCACCAGCGTGTTGACTTCAACATCTTCGAAGGCCGCACCGTGCGCGGTATTCCCAGCCACACCATCAGCCAGGGCCGCGTGGTCTGGGCCGATGGCGACCTGCGTGCCGAGCCTGGCGCGGGGCGTTACGTGGAGCGCCCGGCGTATCCCTCGGTGTACGAGGTCCTGGGCCGCCGCGCCGAGCAGCAGCGCCCGATACCCGTCCAGCGCTGAAGCTGTTGGGGCTGCTGCGCAGCCCATCGCCGGCAAGCCAGCTCCTACAGGGGCGGCATCACTCCCAGGGACATCACTGTACCTGTGGGAGCCGGCTTGCCGGCGATTGGGGCGCATGGCGCCCCCCCCCCGCCCAAGCCCTAAAAAAAAGAGAGGCTACAACCGTGATCGATGCCCTGAACCACTTGCCGCGCCCCCGGGCCGGCGCCGACCAGCTGGCCGAGCAATTCAGTGACCTCGCGCCACCCCTCACCGCCCGCCAGGCCGCAGTGGAAAGCGCCCGCTGCCTGTATTGCTACGACGCGCCCTGCGTGAACGCATGCCCGAGCGAAATTGACATCCCCTCGTTCATTCACCGTATCAGCGACGAGAACCTGCAAGGTGCCGCCGAGCGCATCCTTTCGGCCAACATCCTGGGCGGCAGCTGCGCCCGCGTGTGCCCTACCGAGATCCTTTGCCAGCAGGCTTGCGTGCGCAACAACGCCCAGGAATGCGCACCGGTACTGATTGGCCAGCTACAGCGCTATGCCCTGGACAATGCCGGTTTCACCGAGCACCCGTTCAAACGCTCGCCAGCCACCGGCAAACGCATCGCCGTGGTCGGCGCAGGCCCCGCCGGGTTGTCCTGCGCACATCGCCTGGCCATGCATGGCCACGAGGTGGTGGTGTTCGAGGCCTGCGACAAGGCCGGCGGCCTGAACGAGTACGGCATCGCCCGCTACAAGCTGGTGGACGACTATGCCCAGCGCGAAGTGGAATTCCTGCTCGGTATCGGCGGTATCGAAATGCGCCACGGCCACCGCCTGGGCGACAACCTGAGCCTGGCAGAGCTGCGTGATCAGTACGACGCGGTATTCCTCGGCCTTGGCCTGAACGCCATACGCCAGCTCGGCCTGCCTGGCGAAGAGGTGCCCGGCATGCTCGCCGCCACCGACTACATCCGTGAGCTACGCCAGGCGGATGATCTTTCGCAACTGCCGTTGGCAGAGCGTTGCCTAGTGATCGGCGCAGGCAACACCGCCATCGACATGGCCGTACAGATGAGCCGCCTGGGTGCCCGCGATGTCAACCTGGTATACCGCCGCGGCTACGCCGACATGGGCGCCACCGGCCACGAGCAGGACATCGCCAAGGCCAACCAGGTGCGTCTGCACACCTGGGCGCGCCCCGACGCCGTGCTGCTGGACGACGACAACCGCGTGCGGGGCATGCGCTTCGCCCGCACCGAACTGGCCGATGGCCGCCTGCGCGACACCGGTGAGACCTTCGAGCTGGCCGCCGATGCCATCTTCAAAGCCATCGGCCAACGCTTCGACGAACAAAGCCTTAACGACCCGCTGGCTGCGCAACTGGCCCGCGACGGCGAGCGCATTCGCGTCGACGAGGGCATGCGCACCAGCCTGCCGGGCGTCTACGCCGGTGGCGACTGTACCGCCCTGGGCCAGGACCTCACCGTCCAGGCCGTGCAACATGGCAAGCTGGCCGCCGAAGCTATCCATGCCCAACTCATGCTCAATGTGGAGGCTGCATAAATGGCCGACTTGTCTATCGTGTTCGCCGGCATCAAGGCGCCCAACCCCTTCTGGCTGGCCTCCGCACCGCCAACCGACAAAGCCTACAACGTGGTCCGCGCCTTCGAAGCCGGCTGGGGCGGCGTGGTCTGGAAGACCCTGGGCGAGGACCCGGCAGCGGTCAACGTGTCGTCGCGCTACTCGGCGCATTACGGCGCCAACCGGCTGGTGCAGGGCATCAACAACATCGAGCTGATCACCGACCGCTCGCTGGAAATCAACCTGCGCGAAATCACCCAGGTGAAGAAGGACTGGCCAGACCGTGCGCTGATCGTCTCGCTGATGGTGCCGTGCATTGAAGAATCATGGAAATTCATCCTGCCGCTGGTGGAAGCCACCGGTGCCGACGGTATCGAACTGAACTTCGGCTGCCCGCATGGCATGCCCGAGCGCGGCATGGGCGCGGCGGTCGGCCAGGTGCCGGAGTATGTGGAAATGGTCACCCGCTGGTGCAAGACGCACTGCGCGTTGCCGGTGATCGTCAAGCTCACGCCCAACATCACCGACATCCGCCAGTCGGCGCGTGCGGCACATCGCGGTGGCGCCGATGCCGTGTCGCTGATCAACACCATCAACTCCATCACCAGCGTCGACCTGGACCGCATGGTCGCCCACCCGATCGTCGGCGATCAGAGCACCCACGGTGGCTACTGCGGCTCGGCGGTCAAACCCATCGCCCTGAACATGGTCGCCGAGATTGCCCGCGACCCGCAAACGCGCGGGCTACCGATCTGTGGCATCGGGGGTATCGGCAACTGGCGTGATGCGGCCGAGTTCATTGCCTTGGGCAGTGGCGCGGTGCAGGTGTGCACTGCGGCGATGCTGCACGGTTTTCGTATTGTCGAAGACATGCAGGACGGTTTGGCGCGCTGGATGGACCAGCACGGGCACCAGAACCTTGAAGCATTCCGCGGCCAGGCCGTGGCGCACACCACCGACTGGAAGTACCTGGACATCAACTACAAATCGGTGGCGCACATCGACCAGGATGCCTGCATCGGTTGCGGGCGCTGCCATATCGCCTGTGAGGACACCTCGCACCAGGCCATTGCCAGTACGCTGAAGGCTGACGGGACCCATGCCTACAGCGTGATCGAAGACGAATGTGTGGGCTGCAACCTGTGCCAGATCACCTGCCCGGTGGAAGATTGCATCGAGATGGTGGCGCAGGATACCGGCAAGCCATACCTGAACTGGACGCAGGACCCGCGCAACCCCTACCGCGAGGCGAGCTGACGCCTGGGAATCGCTGGGGCCGCTTTGCGGCCCTTTCGCGACACAAGGCCGCTCCTACACGACCCGCGATGCACTTATCAAGGCTCCAGGCCGATACCGCGCAGGATCACACTCGTCACCGTCTGTACCGCACTCTCGAACGCCAGGTCCGACAGCGGTTCTCCGCCATTGAGCACAGCCACCTGGTAGCCGAAGTCGGCATAGTGCTGGGTCGAAGCCCAGATCATGTACAGCAGCGCCGAAGGCTCCACCGGCAGGATGCGCCCCTCCTCCACCCAGCGGCGAATCTTGTCTACCTTCAGCTTCGCCCAGGGCACCAGGCTGTCATCCAGGCTCACCCCAAGCAGCGGCGCGCCATGCAGCATCTCTTCGGCCCAGATCTTCGAGCCCAGCGGGCGTGAGCGCGAATGGCCCATCTTGGCGCGAATGTAGCTGGTCAGCACCACCCGGGGGTCGTCGAAGTTCTCGAAGCACAGCGCGTCCTGCTTCCACACATCCAGCAGGTCCTGCAGCACTGCGCGGAACAGCTCATCCTTGGTACTGAAGTAGTAATGCAGGTTGGAGCGCGGCAGCTCGGCCTGTTCGGCGATGTCACCCATGGACGTTGCGCCGTAGCCCTTCTCGGCGAACACCTTTTCTGCGGCCACGAGGATCTTCTCGATATTGCGACGGCGAATTTCGATCTTGTGGTTGGCCATCAGAATTGCGATGCCCTGGCTGCCAGCTCATGGCGACGAACGCTCATGCGTATTCCTTGTCGATTGCTCTTGGCACTAGTCTACTCCGGTCATTTCGCTGAATACGAGTAGCCATGCCCTTCAACCACACTGGGCCCGATCCCTTGCCGGGCACTGCGCCCGGTGCAGGTTCAGCGCCGTGTTGATGATGCCGATGTGGCTGAACGCCTGGGGGAAGTTGCCCAGCATGCGCTTGCCTGCCGGGTCGTACTGCTCGGCCAGCAAACCCACGTCATTGCACAGCCCGGTCAGCTTCTCGTACAGCGCCTGCGCCTCGCCCTGGCGCCCCAACAGCACATACACATCGGCCAACCAGAACGAACAGACCAGGAACGTCCCTTCACCCGGCGTCAGGCCGTCACTGCAGCGGTCACTGTCATAGCGCATCAGCAAACCGTTTTTCAGCAGGCGCTGCTCGATCTGTTCGAGCGTGCGCAGAAACCGCTCATCCTGGGCCGGCAGGAACCCGGTGAGGGCGATCTGCAGCAGGCTGGCGTCCATTTCGCTCGAGCCATAGGCCTGGACGAAATGCAGGCCTTTGGCATCGAGCCCCTGCTCACACACCTCGCGGCGGATTTCATCTGCCACCTGCCGGTAATACTGCCCGCGCTCGCTGCCCTCCTCGGTGGTCTCAGCCAACCCCGCCGCGCGGTCGAATGCGACCCAGGCCATGACCTTGGAATGCACGAAGTGCTGCCTGCCACCACGCACCTCCCAGATGCCTTCGTCCGGCTCACGCCAGATGCGCTCCAGGTAGGGCATGATCAGGCGGGAGATCGCCGCACTGCGTGGGTGCCTGGGCAACCCGCCCTTTATCGCCTGGGCCATGGCGTCGGCGACCTCGCCGTAGATGTCCAGCTGCCGCTGTTGAGCGGCAGCGTTGCCCACCCGCACCGGCTGCGAGTGCTCATACCCGGCCAGCCACGGCAGGGTGTATTCCTGCAGGTCTCGCTCCCCTGCCAGGCCGTACATGATCTGCATCTGCTCCGGGTTGCCGGCCACCGAACGCAGCAGCCACTCACGCCAGGCCTGCGCTTCGTCGAAGTAACCCAGGTTCATGAACGCCAGCAGGGTCATAGTGGCATCGCGCAGCCAGCAGAAGCGATAGTCCCAGTTGCGCTCGTGGCCGATGCTTTCGGGCAGCGAGGTGGTGACGGCCGCAACGATGCCGCCGGTAGGGGCATACGTCATGGCCTTGAGGGTGAGCAATGAACGGCGCACGCTCGCGCTGTAAGGGCCGACATCCGGGCAGCGGGCGGCAAAGGCCTGCCACTGGCTGACGGTATGCGCCAGGGCATGTTCGATATCGCAGTCGGGCTGTACCGGCAGGTGCGAAGGTTGATGGCGCAGGCTGAACACCTGGCGCTCACCGGCGCACACCCGAAAGCGCGCGACAGTGTGGTGGTCGCGGGCGTGCGAGGCCACCGTGCTGCACAGGATCAGCCGGTCGGGGCCGGCGACGGCGCTCAGGGTCAGCGGGTCGAGCTTTTCCACCCAGGGTACGCTGCGCCCGTAGTCGAAGCGCATCACCAGGTCCATTTCAAAGTTGGTTTCGCCGGCAATGCCATCGACGATGCGCACGACCGAATTGACGTCGTCCAGCGGCATGAAGTCCAGCACACGGGCGCGGCCGCTGGCAGTCACCCAGGTGGTTTCCAGCACCAGGGTATCTTGCTGGTAGCGCCGGCTGACATGCTCGATGGAGTCGCTGGGGGCCAGGCGCCAGCGACCGTTTTCTTCATTGCCCAGCAGCGCCGCGAACACGGCGGGGGCATCGAAGCGTGGCAGGCACAGCCAGTCGATGGAACCGTCACGGCTGACCAGGGCGGCGCTGCGGCAGTTGCCGAGCAGCGCATAGTCTTCGATGTGGGCAGGCATTGGATCTCCTTAATGCAACTGTCTGGCCCACACAGTGGGCCGTGCGATCATCCCAACCGGTGCCACTCGCGCTTGTCACGGGCCAGCAACTCATTGCCGGCCGCTGGCCCATCCTCGCCCGCCGGGTACTCATGCACCTCGCCGTCCTGCGCCCAGGCATCCAGAAACGGCTGCACCGCACGCCAGCCGTTCTCGATGTTGTCGGCACGCTGGAACAAGGTCTGGTCGCCGGTCAGGCAGTCGTAGATCAAGGTCTCGTACCCCGTGGCCGGGGTCATCTTGAAGAAGTCCTTGTAGGCGAACCCCAGCTCGACGTTTTCCATCACCAGTTCCGGGCCCGGGCGCTTGGCTTGCAGGTCGAACCACATGCCTTCGTTGGGCTGGATCTGGATCTTCAGGTAGTTGGGCTTGGGCCGCTCCAGCTCCGATTCGCGAAACTGCGCGTAGGGCGCAGGCTTGAAGCAGATGGCAATTTCGGTGTCGCGCACGCTCATGCGTTTGCCGGTACGCAGGTAGAACGGCACGCCGGCCCAGCGCCAGTTGTCGATCATCACCTTCAGGGCCACGTAGGTTTCGGTCTGGCTGTCGGCCGCCACCCTGTCCTCCTGGCGATACCCGGCCAGGCGCTTGCGGCCCTGCTTGCCCGCGGTGTACTGGCCGCGCACGGAGTTCTTCAGGGCCATCTTCGTCGACCAGGGACGGATAGCGCCGATCACCTTGGCTTTTTCGCCGCGCACGGCATCTGCGCCAAAGGCTGCAGGCGGTTCCATGGCAACCATCGCCAGCAACTGGAACAGGTGGTTGGGCACCATGTCGCGCAAGGCACCGGTGTGGTCATAGAACCCACCGCGAGTCTCGACGCCCACCGTTTCGGCGGCCGTGATCTGCACATGGTCGATGTAGTGGTTGTTCCAGAACGACTCGAACAAGCCATTGGAAAAACGGCTGACCAGGATGTTCTGCACCGTCTCCTTGCCCAGATAATGGTCGATGCGGTAAATCTGCCGCTCGCTCATCACTTTGAGCAGGCAGGCATTGAGCGCCTCGGCACTGGCCAGGTCGGTGCCGAAGGGCTTTTCCACCACGACCCGGCGATAGCCCCCGCCAGACTCGTCGAGCAAACCGGCATCCCCCAGGCGCTGGGCAACCTCGGGGAAAAAGCGTGGCGAGGTAGCCAGGTAGAAAATGGCGTTGCCATGGCTGGTCTTGTCGATGCGCTTGGCCAGCGCGGTATAGGTGGCCGGGTCCAGGAAGTCGCCGGTCTGGTAGTCCAGGCGCTTGGCCAGGCGCGCCCAAAGTTTTTCGTCCAGGCACTTGGCTGCGCCCTCGCCGCCCTTGTCGCGTTCACGCATGAACGCGTGCAGGCGTTCGGCGAATTCATCGGCAGTGGCGGCATTATGGTCCACACCAACGATGCGCAGGTTGCGGTCGAGCAGGCCGTCCCGGCCCAGGTTGTACAGCGCCGGCATCAGCAGGCGCTTGACCAGGTCACCGTTGGCACCGAACAGGAACAAGGTACAAGGGCCGGCTGCAGGAGTGGTCTGTCGGGTCATTGGCCTTTCTTCTCGACGTGGCCACCGAAGCCCAGGCGCATGGCCGAGAGGACCTTGTCGCCGTAGGTGCCCTGCTGCTGGCGTGAGCGGAACCGGGCGAACAACGCACTGGACAGGACAGGTACCGGCACGGCCTGCTCGACTGCTGCGTCGATCGTCCAGCGGCCTTCGCCACTGTCCGATACCGAGCCGCTGAACTGCGCCAGGTGCGGGTCGGCCACCAGGGCATCGGCGGTGAGGTCGAGCAGCCAGGAGGTGACCACGCTGCCACGGCGCCATACCTCGGCGATTTCGGCGACGTTCAGGTCGAAGCGCTGTTCTTGCGGTAGCTCATCGCCGCCTTTGCTGCGCAGCAGGTCAAAGCCTTCCGCGTAGGCCTGCATCAACCCGTATTCGATGCCGTTGTGCACCATCTTCACGTAGTGCCCGGCGCCGGGCGGGCCTGCATGGATGTAGCCATGTTCGGCGCGGTCGTGCTCACCTTCGCGCCCCTGGGTGCGCGGAATGTCGCCAACGCCCGGGGCCAGCGCCTTGAACAAAGGCTCCAGGCGCTCGAACACGTCCTTCTCACCGCCGATCATCATGCAGTAGCCACGGTCCAGGCCCCACACACCGCCAGAGGTACCGACGTCCAGGTAATGCAGCCCGCGCTTGGCCAGCTCGGCGGCGCGGCGCATGTCGTCCTTGTAGAAGGTGTTGCCACCGTCGATGATCGCATCGCCCGGTTCCAGCAGTTCGGCCAGCTGCGCGATGGTCTGCTCGGTAGGTTCGCCCGCCGGCAGCATTACCCATACCGCCCGCGGCGCCTTGAGCTTCTGCACCAGCGCGCCAAGGTCGTGAGCCCCTTGGGCGCCCTCGCCTTCCAGCCCGACGACTGCATCACGGTTACGGTCGTGCACGACCGTGCGGTGCCCGGCGCGCATCAGCCGCCTTGCAATATTGCCGCCCATGCGGCCCAGCCCGACGATTCCCAGTTGCATGAGCCGATGCTCCCCTTGAAAAATGAATGACAACACAGTCCAGCGTTTCAGATTAGTCCAGCACACCGCCCGAGGGTTCAGCGACGAACGGCGAGACAACGTTAAACAAAAAAGTTCCAATGAGCAGTGAAAGAATTCAGAATGCCCGCCGCGTGAAGCGACTACGCTTTGATTGTCACCAGCCAAAACCGCGAGGTGTTTACATGGGTACCTTGATGCCTGCCACTCCAACCCAGACCCTCTATGTCTCCGTGCGCCGTGATGAGCTGCGTAAATTGAAGGACGAACGCGACCAACTGCGCCAGCAAGTCGCTCAGTTGCACATGCAGCTGGAGCGGGCGCGCTCCGGCGATGAACCTGTAAGCCTCTGATTCATTCTCCCCCTGGTGGGAGCGTTAACGCTCCCACACTGCTGGCCCCCACAGAAAAAAGTTTGAATTGGGAACGATTCGCGTTTATCGTGCGCGCTTTCTCCATTCACCTGGCCCGGGGCGTTGCATGGCAGTGCATGAAACGGATGCGATCATTCCGCTTGAGGTCCTGTACGACACCCAGCGCGGCTGGCTGCACAGCTGGCTGAAGCGTTCGCTGGGCTGCTCGCAACAGGCCGCAGACCTGGCCCAGGACACGTTCGTACGCCTGTTGGTGCGCAACCAGCCGATCAGTACCCAGGCGCCCCGCGCTCTGCTGGTACGCATCGCCCGCGGCCTTGTGGTCGACCATTGGCGGCGCGATGCACTGCAGCGCGCCTACCTGCAAACCTTGGCGCAGTTGCCCGAGGCCTGCTACCCCTCCCCGCACGTGCGCCACGAGGCCATGCAGTGCCTTGAGCGCATCGCGCAATTGCTCGATGGCCTCAAACCCACCGTGCGCGACGCCTTCCTGCTGTACCAGCTGGGCGGCCTGACCCATGCGCAAATAGCCGAACGGCTGGGGGTTTCCAGCCGCACGGTAGAGCGCCACGTAGCCAACGCGTTGCTGCACTGCTACCGGCTGTGCTTCGAGTGACCGCCGCGCCAGAGCGGCTGCCTGAAGCCATCGTGCGTACGGCCATCGAGTGGCAGATGCGCTTGCGGGCCAGCCCGGGCAATGTCGAGGTGTTCAGCCAGTTCAATGCCTGGCGGCTGCGTGATACACGGCATGACCTGGCCTGGCAGCGCATGCAGCAGGTCAGCGGGCACTTCCACAACGGGCACCTGCCCGATGCCACTTGCACGGCTGCCGTGCTGCGCCAGGCCGACGTCGACCTGAGCCGCCGCCGCACCCTCAAGCTGCTGGGCCTGGGCCTGACAGCGGGCGGCGCCACGCTGCTGATCGGCACTGCGCCCACCGCGTGGCGCAGTGACTTGACCACCGGTGTCGGCGAACAGCGGCAGTTGCGCCTGAACGGCGACCTTGAGTTGCAATTGAACACTGACAGCGCCGTTGACCTGCATGGCAGGGAAATCCGCCTGCGCAGTGGCGAAATGCTGGTCGATGGCGCCGACTGGCGCGTGCGCTGCCAGCAGGGCGTTTGCCAAGGCCACCAGGCGCGCGCCGTGCTGCGCGAGCGCGATGGTTACAGCGAGTTGCACGTCGAACGCGGTGAAGTGCTGGTGACTGCCGCTGCGGGCTCGCAGCGGGTGCAGGCTGGCAGCGGCCTTGCGCTCTACCCCTCGCGACTGGCGCCTCTGGGCGGCGGCGCCCTGGATCCGTTCGCCTGGAGCCGCGGCCTGCTGATCGTCAACGATATACCCCTGGCCGACTTCCTCGCCGAGGCCGCTCGCTACCGCCGTGGCTGGCTGCGCTGCGACCCGGCAGTGGCCGACCTGCGCCTGTCGGGCGTGTTCCACCTCGACCAGCCGGGGGCACTGCTGGACAACATCGCCCACCTGCTGCCTGTGCGTATCGACCAACGCACACGCTGGTGGGTGCGTATTTCATCCCAGGCATGAAAAAACTGTCGGACTTCACGCGCTCATCCGGTTAGGGATGATCACCTCCTCGAATGGATCGCTTCATGCTGCCTGCCCGACCGCCCCGCTGCTCCCGAACCTTGTCACGTGCCGTGTACCTTGCGTTGGCCCTGCACGCCGGCGGTGCGCTGGCCGCCACAGCGACCGCGCCGAGCATCCCGGCAGGCCCCTTGGGGCAGGCGCTGAGCACCTTCGCTGAACGTGCCGGGATCACCCTGTCCTTCTCGCCGGAGGCCGTGCGCGGCCTGAACAGCCCAGGGCTGGCCGGTGGCGGCCCGCTGGAAGACGGGCTGAACCAACTGCTCAGTGGCAGTGGCCTGCAACTGCACAAGTCCAGCGCCGGCTATGTCGTGCTGCCAGGCCAGGGCGACGCCAGCCTGCAGCTGGAGCCGATCAGCATCGACGCAACCGCCTCGCAAAGCGCCTTCGCGCCCGTCGAGGGCTACTTCGCCAGCAACGCCAGCAGCGCCACCAAGACCGACCGGCCCATCCTGGAAACCGCGCAGAGCATCAGCGTGGTCACCGCCGAGCAGATCGCCGACCGCAAGGTCGACCGCGTCGAGGATGCCGTGGCCTACACTGCCGGTGTACGGGTAGGCGCATCAGGCCTGGACCCACGTTTCGACATGATCAGCATCCGTGGCTTCGAAACCACCATGGGCGCGGACTTTCTCGATGGCCTGCGCCAACCCGGCAGCGGCTGGTTGTCGCTGTACCAGACCGAAGCCTACAACCTGGAACGCATCGAAGTGCTCAAAGGCCCGTCGTCGGTGATGTACGGGCAGATCAGCCCCGGCGGCATGGTCAACCGGGTCAGCAAACGCCCTGGCCTGCAGGTAAAAAACGAAGTACAGATCCAGTCGGGCAACTACAACCACCAACAAGGGCAATTCGACCTGGGTGGCAAGCTGAACGAGTCCGGCGACCTGCTATACCGCGTTGTGGGTGTGTACCGCGATGCCGAAAACTATATCGAGCAGTTGAACAACGACGTGCGCCTGATCGCACCCTCGCTGACCTGGCAGATCGACCCAGACACCAGCCTGACACTGCTGGCGCAATACCAGGAACGCGAGACAGCCGCCTCACCGATGCTCTACCAGCAGGGCGAGCACCTGACCGATTTCTGGCAGGGTGACGAGTACTTCGACAAGCTGCAACAGCGCCAATGGACCTTCGGCTACGAATTCGAGCACACCTTCAACGACACCTTCAGCTTCCAGCAGAACCTGCGTTACGGCCAGGTCGATACCACCAACCAGTACCTGCAACCCTATCAGGAGCGCGAGGGGCACATCCTCGATCGCGATGCCATCGGTGTGTACGAAGACATGTCGAGTGTCTCGGCCGACACGCGCCTGGTCAGCCGCTTTGCAACAGGTACCCTGCACCACACCTTGCTGACCGGCGTGGACTACGGCTGGATCGACACCTCATTGTCGTATGCCAGCGGCCCGGCGCCGTCGATCGACCGCTTCGCGCCCGACTACCACCAACCGGTGGCCAAACCGGGTACGCCGCTGGCGGACGAAGATGGCCTGGAGCAACGCACCGGCCTGTACCTGCAGGACCAGATCGACCTCGACCGCTGGCGGCTTTCGGCCGGCTTGCGCCGCGACTTCGTGCACGTGCGGCGCAGCGACAACCTCAGCGGCATCAACCGCAAGACCAGTGACTCAGCCACCACTGGCTCGGTCGGCGCGCTCTACCTGTTCGACAACGGCCTGGCACCCTACGCCAGCTACGCCACCTCGTTCCAGCCACAGAGTGGCAGCGGTGCCTACAAACCCACCGAAGGCGAACAATACGAAGTGGGCTTGAAGTACCAGCCACCAGGCAGCGCAACGATGCTCACCGCCTCGCTGTACCACCTGACCCAGAAGAACGTGCTGACCCGCGACCTGGCCAACCCGATCAACAGTATCGCCACTGGCGAGCAGGTCTCCAAGGGCTTGGAACTGGAAGCCGTTTCCGACCTCAGCGACCGGCTGAAGATGACCGCCAGCTACAGCTTCAACGACCCCGAAGTGACTGAAAGCAACGATGGCAATGAAGGCAAGCAGCCACTGGACGTTCCCCGCCACCTTGCTTCTGTCTGGCTCGACTACCGCCTGCCGATGGGCGTAGGCGTCTCTGGCGGTGCCCGCTACACCGGCAGCAACTACGGCGATGCACAGAACACCGTGAAGAACGAAGGCTACACACTGGTCGATGCCGGCGTGCACTACGACTTCGGCGGCGGCCTGGACGGCGTTCGCCTGGCGCTCAATGCGCGCAACCTGTTCGACAAACGCTATATCAACTGCCAGCAGGGCTACTGCTACCGGGGTGAAGCGCGCAGCGTGGTCACCAGCCTGAGTTATCGCTGGTAAAGGGGGGGATGAACATGCGCACATTGATGATCTGGCTGGGCACTGCACTGCTTGCCAGCCTGGCCCACGCCGCGCCGGTAACGCTGGACGGCACCGAGCAATGGTCGATGAAAAGTGCCGAGGGCCGCGAATACCGGATCATGATCAGCCTGCCGGAGGGCGATGTGCCCTGGACCGGCGGCTACCCGGTGATCTACCTGCTTGACGGCAACGCCTACTTCCCGGCGTTTCATGCCGCCAAGCGCGCTCAGGACCGGCTGCGCGGCGCGATACTGGTCGCCATCGGCTACCCCAGCGACACCCCACTGGACTTCGAACGCCGCGCCTTCGACCTGTCGCCACCGCAACCTGCCGAGCGCAACAAACCACCCCAAGGTGGCCAGGACCTGTTCCTGGACTTCATCGAAAAACGCCTGATGCCAAAGGTCAATGCCCGTTTCAAGGTCGATCAGGACCAGCGCAGCCTGGTCGGGCATTCGTTCGGTGGCATGTTCGGCGTGTATGCGCTGTTTACCCGACCGCAACTGTTCCAGCACGTGATCGCCATCAGCCCGAGCCTGTGGTGGCGTGACCGCTACCTGATGGCCCATGAGCGGACATTCACGCAGCGTGCCCACGCCGGGCAACTGGACCTGACCCATAGCAGCCTTACGCTGTTGATCGGTGACCGCGAGATGCCCCAGGAGATTCAGGATGCCCGGGCCCTGCAATTGCGCCTGGAGGCACTGTCGCAGTACGGGCTGCGCAGTGATTTCCAGCTCGAGGCTGGAGAAGATCACATGTCGGTGCCGTTCAGGGTGCCGACACGGGTCCTGGATGAATTGATCAGTACCCGCAGGTTCTAGCTGCAGGTGTCGGCCTTTTCGCAGATCGACCTGCGAGAAGGCCAAAATGGGTAAGCCCCACCATGCACCCTAACGGTGCATACACCCTTTTTCGCCACAAAATGGCCCCCCGAAATTTGCCTGCGCCCTCTCTTGGAACACCCCTTCTCAAAGCGATGACACACGC
Organism: Pseudomonas sp. BNK-15; assembly: GCF_047456105.1. Classification (NCBI taxonomy): domain Bacteria; kingdom Pseudomonadati; phylum Pseudomonadota; class Gammaproteobacteria; order Pseudomonadales; family Pseudomonadaceae; genus Pseudomonas; species Pseudomonas sp. BNK-15. The sequence continues at coordinate 3,898,016 of NZ_CP179898.1, read as the reverse complement.
CAACGTTTGCGTCTATCTCGCGTCATAACGAAAGTGACCAGTGGGTCACCTTTTTTACTTCCGGTCTCCTACACTCAGCTTTCGGCCCGCGATTTGCTCAGGGAAGAGGCGACATGAAAAAAGTCGAACTTTTGCAAAAGGCGACGGGTCAGGAACTTTAAGTAGGCCAAAGCAATGGGATACCCCTCGCTGCAGCCCGCTCACTCCTTCCAGACCAAACGCTTTCGGCGGGAATGCCGATCGCGCCGTGCCTGCGCGCACGACCTTGGGGCAAGGACCGCACTACGAAGACACGAAACAGAGATAACCAGCACGAAATAAAGCAAACGGGTGCCAGCACTCGGCCACACCATAGGGACGGAGAGAAGTATGATCAGTGCCGCTGTCGAACCTCACGTAGATTCATTCAAACCGGAAAACCGCGAACCGCTCACCCCGGATTTCGCCACGACAGTCAAGGCACCCGGCGCCCAGCGCCAGCACAACCCCAACAAACGCAAGATCCTGTTCGTCACCTCCGAAATTGCCGACCTGATCAAGACCGGGGGCCTGGGTGACGTTTCGGCAGCACTGCCGCGGGCATTGGCGCACCTGCACGATGTCCGTGTGCTGATCCCCGGCTACAGCCAGGTGATGGAAAGCGACAACCCCATTCATATCGTCGGCGAACTCGGCGGCCATGCGGCCCTGCCGCCGTGCAAGATCGGCCGCATGGACATGGCGGACGGCTTGGTCATCTACGTGCTGATCTGCCCTGAACTGTACCAGCGCGACGGCACACCCTATGGTGCCAACAACGGTCGCGACTGGCCCGACAACCACATCCGCTTCGCCCGCCTTGGCCTTGCCGCGGCCGAGATTGCCGCCGGTGAAGGCAAGATCCACTGGAAGCCCGAAGTGGTGCACGCCCATGACTGGCCCGCAGGCCTGGCCCCGGCCTACATGCACTGGCGCGGCCTGAGCACCCCGACCTTGTTCACCATTCACAACCTGGCCTACCAAGGTGTGTACAGCCGCGCCTGCAGCCCGGAGCTGGCGATCCCTGACCATGCCATGCAGCAGGAAGGCATGGAGTTCTACGGCAAGCTGTCCTTCCTCAAGGCCGGCCTGGCCTACTCCAGCCACATCACCACCGTCAGTGCCACTTACGCCCGCGAAATCACCACGCCGGAATTCGGCTGCGGCCTGGATGGCTTCCTCGCCAGCAAGGCCCAGCAAGGCCTGCTCGGCGGCATCCCCAATGGCATCGACGAAAGCTGGGATTCGGCCACCGACCAGCATCTGCAGCACAACTTCAGCATCAACGACTGGGATGGCAAGGCGCGCAATGCCGAAGCAGTCCGCCGCCTGTTCGAACTCGAGCCAAGCGAAGGGCCACTGTTCGCCGTAGTCTCGCGGCTGGTGTTCCAGAAAGGCCTGGACCTAACCTTGGGCGTGGCCGACTACATCGTCGAACAGGGCGGGCAGATCGCGATCATCGGCCGTGGCGAGCCTGAAGAAGAGCAGGCCATGCGCGAGCTGGCCCTGCGCCATCCCGGCCGCATCGGCGTGCGTATCGGCTTCAACGAAACCGATGCGCGGCGGATGTTCGCCGGCAGCGACTTCCTGCTGATGCCATCACGCTACGAGCCCTGCGGCCTGAGCCAGATGTATGCGCAGCGTTTTGGCTCACTGCCCGTAGCGCGCAACACCGGAGGCCTGGCCGACACGATCGAGAATGGCGTCACCGGTTTCCTGTTCGATGAGTCGACCGTGGAGAGTTACCGCGAAGCGCTGAGCCGTGCCTTCTATGTCTACGGCAAGAAAAACCTGCTCAACGCCATGCGCTGCCTGTCGATGACCCAGCCGTTCAACTGGTGCCAGGCGGTCGAACCCTACGCCCGCCTCTACGAGGACCTGGTCAAACAGGCACAGTTGAGCCACTACTGAGCGGGGAATCGAAGATGCACAGGCATGGCGCACACCTACTGGACGCCACGTCGGCGCGCTTCGCCCTATGGGCGCCGGATGCGCGCAGCGTGAGCTTGGAACTGGAGCAGCAGCCGCCGATCGAGCTGCTGCCCGACGCAGATGGCTGGTATACCGGCGTTGCCCCGTGCCAGGCCGGTGACCGTTACCACTATCGCATCGACGGCGAGCTGCGGGTGGCCGACCCGGCTTCGCGCTACCAGCCCGAAGGCGTGCAGGGCCCGAGCCAGGTGGTCGATACCCAGGCTTACGCCTGGCAACACCCCTGGCGAGGCCGCCCTTGGCACGAAGCGGTGATTCAGGAACTGCACGTCGGCGTGCTCGAGGGCTACCCTGGGGTCGCCCGGCATCTGCCGCGCCTGGCAGAGCTTGGCATCAGCGCCATCGAGCTGATGCCGCTGGGGCAGTTCCCTGGCGAGCGTAACTGGGGCTACGACGGCGTGCTGCCATTCGCGCCGCAACACAGCTATGGCAGCCCTGAGCAATTGTGCGCGCTGGTCGATAACGCCCACGGCCAGGGCCTGATGGTAGTGGTGGACGTGGTCTACAACCACTTTGGGCCGCACGGCAACTACCTGCACCAGTACGCCAGCCCGTTCTTCCGTGAGGACCGGCAGACGCCCTGGGGCGCAGCCATCGACTTCCGCCGGCCAGAGGTGCGTGAGTTCTTCATCCAGAACGCTCTGATGTGGCTGTGCGACTACCGCTGCGACGGCCTGCGCCTGGATGCAGTGCATGCCATCGACCAGCCCGACTTCCTGGTCGAGCTGGCGCAACGGGTACGCGCTGCGGTGGAGCCTGGCCGCCAGGTGTGGCTGATGCTGGAGAATGAGCACAATCAGGCGTTCCTGCTGGAACAGGGCTTCGACGCCCAGTGGAACGACGATGGCCACAATGCGCTGCACGTGCTACTCACGGGTGAAACCGAAGGGTACTACGCCGACTACCAGGACCTGCCGATCAACAAGCTGGCCCGCTGCCTGTCCGAAGGGTTCGTGTTCCAGGGCCAGGCCAACCGCCATGGCCACCCGCGCGGCGAACCAAGTGGCCACCTTGAGCCCAGCTCGTTCGTACTGTTTCTGCAAAACCACGACCAGATCGGCAACCGCGCCCTGGGCGAACGCCTGACACGCCTGTGCCCGGTCCCTGCCCTGCGCGCCGCTACCGGCCTGTTGCTGCTGTCGCCGATGATCCCGCTGTTGTTCATGGGTGACGAGGATGGCAGTTGCCGGCCGTTTCTGTTCTTCACCGACTTCCATGACGAGCTGGCCGATGCCGTGCGCGAAGGTCGGCGTGGCGAATTCGCCCACTTCACCGCGTTTGCCGATCCCGAGCAGCGCGAGCGCATCCCCGACCCCAATGCCGAGCAGACATTCCAGGCCTCACGGCCACAGCGTCAGGAAGTCATCGCCGGCTGGCACGGCCTTTATCAGCAACTGCTCGAGCTGCGCCGGCGCCATGTCATACCGTACCTGCCTGGCAGCCGTGCGCTGGGCACCGACGTGCTGGGCGACAAGGCACTGACCGCACGCTGGCGCCTGGGCAATGGCAACACCCTGCGCATCGACCTGAACCTGGCCGCCACGCCACAGCCGGTCGAACTGCCCGCAGCCGAACACCGCCTGTTCGACAGTAGCGATACCACGCACCCCGACACCGCACTGTCTGCGTACAGCTGCGTGGTCAGCCTGCTTGCACCTGGCCAGGAGCGCCCATGAGTGAAACTGCATTACACCGCCTGGCCGCCCGCGTAGGGCTGGCCCGCGACTGGATCGACGCCAACAACAGGCCACAACAGGTCAGCGACGACGTGCTGCGCAAGGTCCTTGAAGCGCTTGGCCACCCGGCCAGTGACGACCGCGCCCTCCAGGACAGCCTGCGCGCCGTGGACGCCGCCGAAGACAGCGAACACTTACCGCCGCTATTGACTGCCGACCTGGGCCGGCCACTGGCACTGGCGCGCTACTTCAGCGCAGGCAGCGCCGCCCGCTGCACCCTGGAAGACCACAGCCAGCTCGACCTGACCCTCGACAACCAGGCACAACTGCCTGGCGCATTGCCCTTGGGCTATCACCGCGTCGATATCGATGGCCGTACTTTCACAGTGGCCGTGGCGCCGCTGCGTTGCCACAGCCTGGAGGACGCTGTCGAACAGCCGCCACCGCGCTGCTGGGGCATTGCGGTGCAGCTTTACAGCCTGCGCCGCCCAGGTGATGGCGGCTACGGCGACTGCCTGGCCCTGGAGCAACTGGCGCGCAGCGCCGCAGAGCGTGGTGCCGACGCCCTCGCCATCAGCCCGATCCACGCCCTGTCGGCGTTCGACCAGCAACACTACAGCCCCTACTCACCCTCCAGCCGCCTGCTGCTCAACCCCTTGTATGCCAGCCCCGCTGCCGTGCTCGGTGAACGTGCCGTGCGCATGGCCGTCGTGGCCTGTGGCCTGGAGCAAACCCTGGAAGACCTCGAGCAACGCCCGCTGGTCGACTGGCCACGCGCCGCCGACGCCCGCCTGCGCCTGCTCGACGCCCTGTACCAGAATTTCATCCAGGCTGATCACCCCCTGCGCAAAGACTTCGAGAGCTTCCGCGAGGCCGGTGGCCAGGCGCTGGAGCACCACTGCCGCTTTGAAGTGCTGCAGGCACAAGCCGTGGACGACGGCCTGGGCGCCGACTGGCGCAACTGGCCGAGCGCCTGGCACGACCCCTATCACCCAGAAGTGGAGGCCTTCGCCAGCGCGTATCCCGCCAAGGTCGAGTTCCATGCGTTCTGCCAGTGGCTGACCGAGCGCAGCCTGCAGCGCGCGCAGGAAGCCGCCCGTGGCAACGGCATGGCGGTCGGCCTGATCGCCGACCTGGCGGTGGGCGCCGACGGTGCCGGCAGCCAGGCCTGGAGCCGCCAGGACGAGTTGCTGGCCAACCTGAAGGTTGGCGCCCCGCCGGACATCCTCAACCGCAGCGGACAGGACTGGGGCATCTGCGCGTTCTCGCCCGAAGGCCTCAAACGCAATGGCTACCGCGCCTTCATCGAAATGCTGCGGGCCAACCTGGCCCATGCCGGCGGCCTGCGCATCGACCATGTGATGGGCCTGCGCCGCCTGTGGCTGATCCCCCGTGGCTGCAAGCCCGACGAAGGGGCCTACCTGCAGTATCCGCTGGAGGACCTGCTGCGCCTGCTGGCCCTGGAGTCGGTGCGGCACCAGGCAATCATCCTTGGTGAAGACCTGGGCACCGTGCCTGAAGGCCTGCGCGAACAACTGGCGGACAAGGCCGTGCTGGGCATGCGCGTGCTGCCTTTCGAGCAGGCCCAGCCCGGCCACTTCACGCCGATTCTCGACTGGCCGGACAAAGCCTTGGCCACCACCGGCACCCACGACCTGGCGCCCTTGGCCGGCTGGCTGCAAAGCCGCGACATCGACTGGAGCCAGCGCCTGCAACTGATCGATGACGCCACCGAGCTGCACTGGCGCCAGGCGCGACAGAAAGAGCGTGACGGCCTGCGCCGCACCCTGCAAGCCAATTACGGCCCACTAAAGGACAACGACCACTTGATCGATGCTGCCATCCGTTACGTTGGTCACACCCGCGCACCGCTGGTGCTGATCCCGCTCGAAGACCTGCTCGGCAGTGAAGAGCAACCCAACCTCCCCGGCACGACCGAAGGCCACCCCAACTGGCGCCGGCGATTCACGCCCCCAGTGCGCGAACTGCTCGACGATGAAGATGCCGCGCGCCGCCTGGAGCTGTTGGCCCAGGCCCGCGAACAAGCCTGGGAGCGTGACCGATGAAGCCGTTGTCCGCCACACTGCGTCTGCAGTTGCACAGCGATTTCACCCTCGACCATGCACTGCCGCTGGTGCCCTACTTTGCCCAGTTGGGCATCAGCCACCTGTATGCCTCGCCGATCCTCAAGGCCCGCGCCGGCTCGCGCCACGGTTACGATGTGGTCGACCCAACCCAGGTCAACCCGGAGCTCGGTGGCGAGGGCGCCCTGGAGCGGCTCGTGGCCGCCTTGCGCCAGCACGGCATGGGCCTGATCCTGGACACCGTCTCCAACCACATGGCTGTCGGCGGCGCCGATAACCCCTGGTGGCAAAGCTTGCTGGCGTGGGGGCGGCGCAGCCCCTACGCCGAGTTCTTCGATATCCAGTGGCACTCCAGCGACCCCCTGCTGGCCGGCCAGCTGTTGCTGCCGTTTTTGGGCTGCGACTATGGCGCAGCGCTGAAAAATGGCGAAATTCCGCTGGAGTTTGACCAGCAACACGGCGTGCTGCAGGTGGCCCATTACGAGCACCGCTTCCCGATCTGCCCGGTTGACTATGGCTGGATTCTTTCCCTGAGCCCCGAGCGTGCCCTGCAGCGCCTGGCCGAGCACTTCACCGCACTGAACGATACAGCCGACCCGCTGGCAGCGGCTTTGCCGGTGCAAGCCGAACTGGCCCGCCTGGTGCGCGAGGGCGCCGACCTGCAGTCTGCACTGCTCGCCTTCGACAGCCGCACCGAAAGCGGCTTCAAGCGCCTGCACCTGCTGCTGGAACGCCAAACCTACCGCCTGGCCAGCTGGCGCACTGCCGCCGACGACATCAACTGGCGGCGTTTCTTCGACATCAACGAGCTGGGCGGTCTGCGCGTAGAGCGCTCGGTGGTATTCGAGGCGACCCATGCCAAGCTGTTCGAGCTGATTGAGCGAGGGTTGGTCGATGGCCTGCGTATCGATCATATCGACGGCCTGGCCGACCCACGCGGCTATTGCCGCAAGCTGCGCCGGCGGGTCGACGGTCTGCTTGCCAGGCGCCCCCTCAATGCGGCGCTTGAGCATTTCCCGATCTACGTCGAGAAGATTCTCGGCACCGATGAACACCTGCATCGCGACTGGCTCACCGACGGTACCACCGGCTACGAGTTCATGAACCAGGTCTCGCTGCTGCAGCACGACCCCGCCGGCGAAGCGCCGTTGACCGAGCTGTGGGCCACTGTCAGCGAGCGCCCGGACTTTCCGGAGGAAGTCCGCCAGGCCCGGCATCTGGTGCTCAATGCCAGCCTGGCCGGCGACTGCGAGTCGGTGGCCCAGGCGCTGCTGCACGTCGCGCGCGACGACTTGATGACCCGCGACCTGACCCTTGGGGCGATCCGCCGCGCGTTGCAGGCGCTGGTTGCCCACTACCCGGTGTACCGCACGTATTTCAATGCCTGCGGCCGCCCGGCCGAAGACGAGAAATTCTTCCAGCAGGCCTTGGCCAATGCCCGCCACGACCTCAGCGAAGCCGATTGGCCGCTGCTCGAGCAGCTTGAACAATGGCTCGGCGGCCAGGCATGGCGCGCACTGCCCCCCGGCCGGCCGCGCAAGCACCTGCGCCATGCCTGCGTGCGCTTTCAACAGCTCACCGCGCCCAGCGCCGCCAAAGCCGTGGAGGACACCACCTTCTATCGCTCGGCCCGCCTGCTGTCGCGCAATGACGTAGGCTTCGAGGCCGAGCGCTTCAGTGCCGGCCCCGAACACTTCCACAACGAGGCCCAGCGCCGCCTGCGCGACTTCCCCGACAACCTGCTGGCCACCGCCACCCATGACCACAAACGCGGCGAAGACACCCGCGCGCGGCTGGCCGTGCTGAGCGAACGCGGCCCCTGGTTCGCCAGCCGCGTGGAGCACTGGCGCGAGCTGGCTGCTCCGCTGCGTGAACAGCTGGACGACGGCGTTGCGCCGAGCCCGGGCGACGAGTTGCTGCTGTTGCAGACGCTGTTGGGCAGTTGGCCCCTGGACCTTGACCTGCACGACGATAACGCCCTGCAGCACTATGCCGGGCGCATCCGCCAATGGCAGCAGAAGGCGCTGCGCGAAGCCAAGCTGCGCAGCAGCTGGAACGCGCCGAACGAAGCCTACGAGGCCGCCTGCGCCGCCTATGTCGATGGCCTGTTACTCGGCCGCGAGAACCAGCAGTTACGCCAGTCCCTGGCCGACGCGGCGCAGTCGATCGCCACCCCCGGCGCCCTCAATGGCCTGGTCCAGGCCTTGCTGCGTAGCACCGTGCCCGGCGTGCCAGACCTTTACCAGGGCAATGAGTACTGGGATTTCAGCCTGGTCGACCCCGACAACCGCCGCCCCGTGGACTACGCTTGCAGGCGTCGCACGCTGGACGACGCCCTGCCCGTGGCAGAGCTGCTGGCACACTGGCGCGACGGCCGCATCAAGCAGGCGCTGCTGGCGCGGCTGCTGGATTGCCGGCAGGCCCACGCCGAGCTGTTCCGCCGCGGTGCCTACCTGCCGCTGAACGTGCAGGGGCGCCATGCCGACAAGGTCGTGGCCTTTGCCCGGCTGGGTGAGGAACACCGCGCCATCGTCGTCGCCCCGCGCCTGGCCAGCGGCCTGTTGGGCGGCGCTGCTACACCGTTGATCCCGGCACAGAACTGGGACGACACCCGGGTGATTCTGCCGTTTGCCTTGTCGCCTGCCAACTCGATGGGACTTTTCCCAAGTGCGGTGGTCAGCCCTTCAAAGGAGCTGATGTTGAGCGCCGTGCTGTCGGAATTTCCGGTCAACGTGTTGATACAACAATCTTGAGCATCAGGAGCGTCATGATGAGTGTCGATGAAAAACGTATTCGCGAATTTGCCTACCAGATCTGGGAGTCTGAAGGTAAGCCTGTAGGCGAGGAAGAGCGCCACTGGGACATGGCCCGCAAGCTGGCCGAGGCCGAGGCGCTGGCGCCAAAGGCTGCGCCGCGCAAGAAGGCCGCCGCCAAGCCCAAGGTCGCGGCGGCGCCAAAAGCACCTGCCGAGCCCAAGGCTGCGGCGCTGCCAGGGGTGAAACCGGCCGCTGCGAAAAAGCCCAAAACGGTGAAGAAGCCGGCTGCTGGCTAAGCCGGTCCCGGCCCTATCGCCGGCAAGCCGGCTCCCACAAAGATCTCAAAGACCCTGGGATTGCGGTGGCAGCCGGCTTGCCGGCGATGGGGCCGCGACTGAAGGACCATCCGCCCCCTTCCCTACGGCCATCCGAGGACCGCCATGAGCCCCCGCATTCCCAAGAAAACCCGCTCCATCGCACCATCCCGCCTGCGCGAGGGCATGCCCTTCCCGCTCGGCGCCACCTGGGATGGGCTGGGGGTCAACTTCGCCCTGTTCTCAGCCAACGCCACCAAGGTCGAGCTGTGCCTGTTCGACTCCACAGGCGAGCAGGAACTCGAGCGCATCGAGCTGCCGGAGTACACCGACGAGATCTACCACGGCTACCTGCCTGACGCCCACCCAGGCCTGGTATACGGCTACCGTGTCTACGGCCCCTACGAGCCCGAGAACGGCCACCGCTTCAACCCCAACAAACTGTTGATCGACCCCTACGCCAAGCAACTGGTCGGCAGCCTGAAATGGTCCGAGGCACTGTTCGGCTACACCATCGGCCATCCCGACGGCGACCTGTCGTTCGACGAGCGCGACAGCGCGCCCTTCGTACCCAAATGCAAAGTCATCGACCCGGCCTTCACCTGGGGCCGCGACCAGCGCGTACAGATCCCTTGGGAGCGCACCATCCTCTATGAAGCGCATGCCCGCGGCATCAGCATGCGCCACCCTGCCGTGCCGGAAAAACTGCGCGGCACGTTCGCCGGCCTTGCCAACGACGAGTTGCTCAAGCACATCAAGGACCTTGGCGTTTCAAGCATCGAACTGTTGCCGATCCACGCTTTCGTCAATGACCAGCACCTGCTGGACAAAGGCCTGAACAATTACTGGGGCTACAACAGCATCGCCTTCTTCGCCCCGCACCCGCGCTACCTGGCCAGCGGCAAGATCGCCGAGTTCAAGGAAATGGTCGCGCACCTGCACGACGCCGGCCTCGAAGTGATCCTCGATGTGGTCTACAACCACACCGCCGAGGGCAACGAGCGTGGCCCGACGCTGTCCATGCGCGGTATCGACAATGCCTCGTACTACCGGCTGATGCCCGATGACAAACGCTATTACATCAACGATTCCGGCACCGGCAACACCCTGGACCTCAGCCACCCGTGCGTGCTGCAACTGGTGACCGACTCGCTGCGCTACTGGGCTGGCGAGATGCACGTGGACGGCTTCCGCTTCGACCTGGCGACCATCCTGGGCCGTTACCACGACGGCTACAGCGAACGCCACGGGTTCCTCGTCGCCTGTCGTCAGGACCCGATGCTCAGCCAGGTCAAGCTGATCGCCGAGCCATGGGACTGCGGCCCAGGCGGCTATCAGGTGGGCAACTTCGCACCGGGCTGGGCGGAATGGAACGACCGCTTCCGCGACACCGTGCGCGCGTTCTGGAAAGGCGACGAAGGCCAGCTGGCCGACTTCGCCTCGCGCATGACCGCCTCGGGCGACATGTTCAACAACCGCGGCCGGCGCCCTTATGCCTCGGTCAACTTCGTCACAGCCCACGACGGTTTCACCCTGCGCGACCTGGTGTCGTACAACGGCAAACACAACGAAGACAACGACGAGAACAACCAGGACGGTACCGACAACAACCTGTCGTGGAACTGCGGCGCGGAAGGGCCCACCGACGACCCTGAAATCAATGCCCTGCGCATGCGCCAGATGCGCAACTTCTTCGCCACCCTGCTGCTGGCCCAAGGCACCCCTATGATCGTCGCTGGCGACGAGTTCAGCCGCACCCAGCACGGCAACAACAATGCCTACTGCCAGGACAGCGAGATCGGCTGGGTCAACTGGGACCTGGACGAAGAAGGCAAAGGCCTGCTGGCCTTCGTCAAGCGCCTGACCCGCCTGCGCCTGGCCTACCCGGTGCTGCGCCGCTCACGCTTTCTGGTCGGCGACTACAACGAGGCGATCGGGGTCAAGGACGTGACCTGGCTGGCGCCCGACGGCAGCGAGATGAGTGTGGAGCAGTGGGAAGACCCGCATGGGCGCTGCCTGGGCATGCTGATCGACGGCCGCGCCCAGGTCAGCGGCATCGCCCGGCCGGGTTCGGAGGCGACGGTGCTGCTGATCGTCAATGCGCACCACGATGTGGTGCCGTTCCTGCTGCCGACGGTACCGGACGGTGACTACTGGAGCTGCCTGGTGGACACCGACCGGCCGGAACTGCGCAAAGGGCAACACTTGCCATTCGACAGCACGTTCCAGGTCCAGGGGCGCTCGTTGCTGCTGATGGTGCTGCAGCGCGAGGAGGACTGAACCGGGGTTGGCTCAACCGGCCCTGGACCGAACGGATCTCAGGGCCGGCTGCGCCTGGCCACCTTGGACGCACGGCTCGCACCCGGCGTAACAGCGGCGCTAGCAATGTTTCGGCATAGCCAGGGTGCAGGAAATAGCGAACGCCGCTATGCGCGTAGTGTTTTCGCCAGAAATCATGATGTTAACTCTGCGCCCTGAAGCTCCCCGCCTGTTTAACACTTTCTTGACGCAAGCCCTTACCTCTCCTTAGCTAAAGATTATCTAGTCGTAAAAAAATTGCGCCGGGCCTTTAGCTCGCGCCTTCGTGCGTGCTTGAGAAAGCTGGCGTACTGGTTTGGGTCGCCCTGTGTTTAGCCGTACAGCTCGTGACAACAGGCCAGGTCCTTGGGCTGTACAACAAAAACACAGGAGATCCGCCATGAAAAGCACCTCGAACCCGTTGCGCTTCGACCGTATTTTCTACGCGGTTTCCACGTCGATGCTTCTGGCAACCCCGGTGGAAACCTTCGCCTCCCCATTGCTGGACGACCCCAGCTCCCCCTGTTCCTGCAGCAGCCGGCAATGGCTCAGCTGTCGCTTGACCCCGTCAGCGCCAGCGGCCTGAGCCTGGGTACACTGACAGCCTTCAGCAACAAGATGGCCGAACGCCATGGCCCGCTGGCGCCCGACCTGATAGCCAGCCAATGGGCGCAGTTTTTCCCAGGCACACCTCGCCCGGGTGCGCAGGCCCCCGAGCAGCTGGAAGCACCCAGCCAGCAACTGACGATTGGCCCGGACCTGTTCGTGCGTGAAACCAGCGGCGGCAATGTGCACCGCGCGGGCATTTTCGTGGGGCATAACAATCTGCAAAGCAGCTTGAAGGGCAGCCGTGTGATGCTCGGCGACAAGCAGCGCAATGCAGTGAACCTCAGCGGCGAGAGCCTGGGGGTGTACTGGAGCATGACCCATGATCAGGGCTGGCACGTGGACGCTGTAGCCATGGGCACGCGCATCGATGTGCTGGGCCGGGGCGAGACGGGCCAGCGGGTGAACGACAGCGGCCATGCGATGACGTTTTCCGTGGAGGGGGGGTACCCGATCCGCCTGGGTGGCAGTTGGGTGATCGAACCACAGGCACAGTTGATCAACCAGCAGTTCTTCCCTGGCAACCAGGTGCAGGAAGAGACGCTGCAGGCGTTCGACAGCCAGCCAACCTGGAGCGGCCGGGTCGGTGCCAAGTTGTCCGGGCGCTACGAAGTGCGGGGCATGCCCATCGAACCCTATGTGCGGACCAACGTCTGGTATGACTTCAGCGATGCCGACGAGGTCAAGCTGGACCAGGTCGACAAGATATCCGGCTCGCGCTATTCGACCACGGTGGAACTGGGGTTGGGCCTGGTGGCGCGGGTGACACCTTCCATGGCGTTGTTTGTCAGCGCCGATTACAGCAGTGACGTGGATGACAACGATCTGAATGGGTTGATCGGCAGCCTAGGGGTCAGGATGCGCTGGTGATCAGTGTGGCCTCTTCGCGGGACAAGCCCGCCAAGAGGCCAACTCAGGCCCAAGGATCAGGCGGGTTTCATCACCAGTACACCCAGCGGCGGCAGGTTCAGGGCCAGCGACAGCGGTTGCCCGTGGCTGGCGACCTCGTCACTCTCCACCGCGCCCAGGTTGCCCACATTCGACCCGGCATACAGCTCGGCGTCGCTGTTGAGCAGCTCTTGCCAGCGCTCACCGAACGGCACACCAATCCGATACCCCTCGCGCGGTACCGGGGTGAAGTTGGCCACCACCAGCAATGGCTCACCGTTGCTGCTCCAGCGCAGCCAGGCATACACACAGTTTTGCGCGTCATCACCGATCAGCCACTGGAAACCTTGCGGCTGGCAATCTTGCTCATGCAATGCCGGCAGTTCACGGTACAGCCGGTTCAGGTCACCCACCAGGCGTTGCACGCCCTGGTGCTCGGGGTACTGCAGCAGGTACCAGTCCAACTGGTGGTCATGGTTCCATTCCCGCCATTGGCCGAACTCACAGCCCATGAACAACAGCTTCTTGCCCGGGTGAGTCCACATGAAGGTCAGGTAAGCCCGCAGGTTGGCGAACTTCTGCCAACGATCACCGGGCATCTTGTCGATCAGCGAATGCTTGCCGTGCACCACTTCATCGTGGGAAATGGGCAGGATGAAATGTTCGGAATAGGCATAGATCAGGCCGAAGCTCATCTCGTTGTGGTGATAGCTGCGGTGCACCGGGTCGTTCTGGATGTAGTGCAGGGTGTCGTGCATCCAGCCCATGTTCCACTTGTAGGCGAAGCCCAGGCCACCTTGCTGGGTGGGCTGGCTGACACCCGGCCAGGCGGTGGATTCTTCGGCGATGATCAGCGCGCCCGGCGCTTCATGGGCGGCCACACCGTTGAGGTGGCGGATGAAATCGATGGCCTCCAGGTTCTCGCGCCCACCATGGCGGTTGGGCACCCATTCGCCAGCCTTGCGCGAATAGTCGCGGTACAGCATCGAGGCCACCGCATCGACCCGCAGGCCATCGATATGGAAGTGCTTGAGCCAGTGCAGTGCCGAAGCCAGCATGAAACCGCGTACTTCGTTGCGGCCCAGGTTGTAGATCAACGTGTTCCAGTCCTGGTGGAAGCCCTCCAGGGGGTTGTCGTACTCGTAAAGAGCGGTGCCGTCGAAGCGCGCCAGGCCATGCTCGTCCGTAGGGAAATGCGCCGGCACCCAGTCGAGGATTACACCGATACCGCCCTGGTGGCAGGCGTCGATGAACGCGGCAAAGTCTTCTGGCGTGCCGTAGCGCGAGGTCGGCGCGAACATCGACAAGGGCTGGTAGCCCCATGAGCCACCGAACGGATGCTCCATGATCGGCAGCAACTCGATGTGGGTGAAGTTGAGCTTCTGCACGTAGGGCACAAGGCGCTCGGCCAGCTCGCGCCAATTGTAGAAGCGCGACACTTCACCCAAGTCATCCAGCTCGCACTGCCAGGAGCCTGGGTGCAGTTCATAAATCGACAGCGGCGCACTGTAGGCATGGCGCTGGGCGCGGTGTTCCATCCACTCCTGGTCTTGCCATGAATGGCTGAGTTCGCCGGCCACCTTCGATGCGGTGCTGGGCGGCAGCTCAGTGGCGCGGGCAAGCGGGTCGGCCTTCAGCGGCAGCACGCCCTCCTTGCCCAGCACCTCGAATTTGTAGGTTTCGCCTACGCCCAGGCGCGGCACGAACAGTTCCCACACCCCGGCACTGTGCCGTAGGCGCATCGGGTGACGACGGCCGTCCCAATTGTTGAAGTCGCCCACCACCGACACGCGCCGCGCATTGGGCGCCCATACCGAAAAGCACACGCCATCAACGCCGTCGACCTCAATGGGCTGGGCGCCGAAGCGCCCGGACAGGTCGCGGTGGTTGCCCTCGGCAAACAGGTGCAGGTCCATGTCGCCCAATTGCGGGCCGAAGCTATACGGGTCTTCGGTCACCTGCTCGCCACCGGCCCAGCCGATCTGCAACAGGTACGGCTGTGCATCATCCAGGTGCGCGGTAAACAACCCGGGCAGGCTGCCCTGCTGCATGTCAGCAAGCACACGCCCGTCATCGCGGGCCAGCACCCGGGCGCTCAGGGCAGCTGGCAGAAAAGCGCGGACCCACAGCCCGCCCGCGCCATCGCCATGGGGGCCAAGTACTGCAAAAGGATCGGCGTGCTCGGCGCGGGCAAGGGCATCGAGCTCCCGCTGCCGAAGGCCACCGTTATCACGCGTGGTTGCATTCATCTATGACTCTCCCCAGGTACTGATCAATCCATGCAAGCCATGCAAAGGCACGGCCAGCCAACTTGGCCGGTTTTCGGCTTCATAAGTAATCTCGTAGGCGGCCTTTTCCAAGCAGAACAGTTCCAGTGCGGCGCGTTCGCCCTCGGCCTGTTGCCAGGCGTGAGGCATGGCGGCGGTGGCCAGGCCGTAGGCTTCGACGAAGGCATGGCGCGACTGGTGCAGGTACTGCCGGGCGACCCGCTGACGAGCCTGCCGTGCCGCCTCGGAAGCGTCTACCGCCGAGGCGCTGCGCAGGATCATCGCAGCAGCATAGTCGAAGGATCGCAACACGCCGCTGACATCCTTGTACGGGCTGTGCTTGGCCCGCCGCTCTTGCAGCGCACGCGAAGGCTCGCCTTCGAAATCGATGAGGTAGGCATCCCCTTGCACCACCAGCACCTGACCCAGGTGCAGGTCGCCGTGAACCCGCATCAGCAGGCCACCCTGGGCCTGCCTGGCCAGGTTTGCGATGTGCTGGGCAAGGCCTTCCCGTTGCTGTTGCAGGTCGTCGACCAACGCCTGGCTGTCGTTGTCCAGGTTGTCGCGGTGCTGCGCCAGCAAGTCCAGGGCATGGCAGAGCTCGCTGCTGATCTGTTGTGCCCAGCGCTCGCTGTCTTCGCCATCGCTGCTGCGCGGCCGGAAGGCGGGGTCGTCGGTCGGGGCGGCCAGCAACAGATGCATCTCGCCCAGACGCTGGCCAAGCAAGGCAGCAAAACCGTTGAGCTCGGCCAGTGCGTCGGTATGCGCTTCACCATCGTTGCTGGATGGCTCCATCTCGTCGCGGATGGCCCGCTCCAGCGTGTTCTGGGTCCAGGCCCAGGCGTCGCCCTGGTTACTCAGATAACCCTGGGCGATCATCAGCAGGTGCGGTGCGTCCATTTCATCCACCCGGCTGACCCAGGCCAGCAGTGGCGAGATATTGGCGAACCCGGCGGCGGTGAGGTAGGCGCTCATTTCCAGCTCCGGGTGAACCCCCGGGTTGACCCGGCGGATCAGCTTGAGCACCACGCGATCGCCCACCACTACCGAACTGTTGGACTGCTCGGCGCTCAGGTAGCGCACAGCGCTGTCTTCATCGAGGCCCAGGCTGGCCAGCGGTTCGGTGCAGTGGAAGCGCAGCTCGCCCTGGCCATTGCCACAGGGCAGGCGCAGGCCGTCCTGGCAGGCGCGCAGCACAGCGCGAATAAAGGGTTCGAGCACAAAGGCATCGGTGATCAGGCCCACCTGACGGCCACGGCGTACCCGCGACAGCGCCAGTTGTTGCGGCAACGCGCTGCTGATCTGGTCTTCAGGCAGCAGCCCGAACGGCAACTGGTAACGGTTGGCCACGCCATCGCCCAGCACTTCGATTTCGCTGAGCAGCACGGGTGTCGTGGCGGTGCCCAAGCGCACGCCGTAACACAGGCGCACCTGGTCGACAGGCCCTTCCTTGCCGGCGAACCAGCGCCGTTTGGGCAGGTATTGCGGCAGAATCGCGCCTTGCAATGTATCGCTCGAAGGCGTTTCGAGCAGCTCTTCCATGCGTTTGCGCAGCACTAGCGTAGTCAATTCCGGCAACCCCTCGGTAGCTTGAACATGCCAGCTGGGCATGCGGTCGTGCGCTGCCAGCAAGAACCAGTAGAAGGCATAAGGCGGCAACGTCAGCAGGAACGGCAGCTGGCCGATCGGCGGGAAGGCGCTGCCGCCGAGCATCTCCACTGGCACCTTGTCGGCGTACTGGGACAATTCAAGTTCTGCGGCCTGCGCCGCACGCGACACATTGGCAACACACAGAATGACTTCGCTGTTGCCCTCGGCATCGGTGTACTCGCGGATGTACGCCAGGATGCGGCGATTGCTCGGGGTGAGCGTACGCAAGGTGCCGCGGCCGAAGGCTTTCTGCTGGTTGCGCACCGCCAGCAGGCGGCGGTTCCAGTTGAGCAGCGAATGCGGGTCGTGGGCCTGCGCCTCGACGTTGACAGTCTGGTAGCCGTACAGCGGGTCCATGATCGGCGGCAGTACCAGGCGCTGCGGGTCGGCCTTGGAGAAACCGCCGTTGCGGTCCGGCGACCACTGCATGGGGGTACGCACACCGTCACGGTCGCCCAGGTAGATGTTGTCGCCCATGCCCAGTTCGTCACCGTAGTACAGGGTCGGCGTGCCGGGCATCGACAGCAGCAGGCTGGTGAGCAGCTCGATGCGCCGGCGGTCGCGTTGCAGCAACGGCGCCAGGCGGCGGCGAATACCCAGGTTGATGCGCGCGCGACGGTCTTGGGCGTAGTAGTTCCACAGGTAGTCGCGCTCGCGGTCGGTGACCATCTCCAGGGTCAGCTCATCGTGGTTGCGCAGGAAGATGGCCCACTGGCAATTGGCCGGGATTTCCGGGGTCTGGCGCAGTATGTCGGTGATAGGGAAGCGGTCTTCCATGGCCAAAGCCATGTACATGCGCGGCATCAGCGGGAAGTGGAAGGCCATGTGGCACTCGTCGCCATCGCCTTCGCCAAAGTACGGGCGCGTGTCCTCGGGCCACTGATTGGCCTCGGCGAGCAGCATGCGGTCGGGGTAATTGGCATCGATCTCGGCACGAATCGCCTTGAGCACCTTGTGGGTCTCGGGGAGGTTCTCGTTGTTGGTACCATCGCGCTCGATGAGGTAGGGGATGGCGTCCAGGCGCAAGCCGTCGACGCCCAGGTCCAGCCAGAAGCGCATCACCCCGATCACGGCCTTGAGCACTTGCGGGTTGTCGAAATTCAGGTCCGGCTGGTGCGAGTAGAAGCGGTGCCAGAAGTACTGGCCGGCCACCGGGTCCCAGGTCCAGTTGGACTTCTCGGTGTCGAGGAAGATGATCCGCGTACCGTCGTATTGCTGGTCGTCATCCGACCACACGTAGAAGTCGCGGGCCTTGCTGCCGCGCTTGGCATGGCGGGCGCGCTGGAACCAGGGGTGCTGGTCGCTGGTGTGGTTGATGACCAGCTCGGTAATCACCCGCAACCCGCGCTTGTGCGCCTCGGCGATGAAACGCTTGGCATCGGCCATGCTGCCGTAGTCGGGATGTACGGCTTTGTATTCAGCGATGTCATAACCGTCGTCGCGCCGTGGCGAGGGGTAGAACGGCAACAGCCAGAGGGTGTTGACGCCAAGATCGGCGATGTAGTCGAGCTTGCTGATCAGGCCGGCGAAGTCACCTATACCGTCGTTGTTGGCATCGAAGAACGACTTGATGTGCAACTGGTAGATCACGGCATCCTTGTACCACAGCGGGTCGTCGAGGAAGGCTGCCGGGCGGGAACGCTTGGCCATGTGCGACTCCTTTCAATTGCGGGTTCAGCACCGCCCAGGGGCTTATCGGGCCTTTTCTATGCGCCAGATACCAAATGGCTGATGCCACGGTTCGATACGCATCCATTGGGTCTTGCCATGCCAGGTCCAGCGGTGGCCGTTCATCAGGTCTTCGCCCAGGGTGTCGGCGTCATCGTCCAGCCCCAGCTCCCACAGCGGCAGTTCGAAGCTGGCCTCCTGGGCGTTGTGCGGGTCGAGGCTGACCGCTATCAGGATGTAGTTGTCGCGCTCGGGCGTGCGCTTGGCGAAATACAGGATGTTGTCGTTCCAGCAGTTGAAGAACGCCACGCCCAGGTGCGTCTGCAGGGCGCGGTTCTGCCGGCGGATGCGATTGAGTTGGGCGATTTCGGCAATGATGTTGCCGGGCTGGGTAAAATCGCGCGGGCGGATCTCGTACTTCTCCGAATCCAGGTACTCTTCCTTGCCCGGCAGGGGTGTGCCTTCGCACAGCTCGAAGCCCGAGTACATGCCCCACAGCCCCGACCCCATGGTCGCCAGCGCGGCGCGGATCAGAAACCCCGCACGGCCGCTGGTGTGCAGGAAGAACGGGTTGATGTCCGGCGTGTTGACGAAGAAGTTGGGCCGGTAGCACAGGCTCCAGGGCGGCTGATTGAGCTGCTCGAAATACTCGCGCAGTTCCTGTTTGGTATTGCGCCAGGTGAAATAGGTGTAGCTCTGGGCGTAACCCACCTTGCCCAGGCGCGCCATCATCGCCGGTTTGGTGAAGGCTTCAGCCAGGAAGATCACGTCCGGGTACTGGCTGCGCACATTGGCGATCAACCATTGCCAGAACGGCAGCGGTTTGGTGTGCGGGTTGTCGACGCGGAAGGTCTTTACCCCCTCCTCGACCCAGCCCACCACCACATCGCGCAGGGCCAGCCACAGCGACGGCACGGCGTCAGCGGCGTAGAAATCGACGTTGACGATGTCCTGGTACTTCTTCGGCGGGTTTTCGGCATAGCGGATGGTGCCGTCGGGGCGCCAGCTGAACCAGCCGGGATGTTCCTTGAGCCACGGGTGGTCCTGGGAGCACTGGATGGCGAAGTCCAGGGCGATCTCCAGCCCGTGCTCGGCGGCGGCGGCCACTAGGCGGCGGAAGTCCTCCCGGGTGCCCAGCTGCGGGTGTATGGCATCGTGCCCGCCCTCGGGGCTGCCGATGGCGTAGGGGCTGCCCGGGTCGTTGGGCTCAGCACGCAAGGCATTGTTGCGGCCCTTGCGGTGCTGCTTGCCGATCGGATGAATGGGCGGGAAATACAGCACGTCAAAGCCCATGTCACGAATCATCGGCAAACGCTCGTGAACGTCGTTGAAGGTACCGTGGCGCTCAGGGCTGTCGGTGATCGAACGCGGGAACAGCTCATACCAGCTGGCGAACTGCGCGGCCGGGCGGTCGACATCGACCGGGAACTCGCGGCTGCAGGTGAGGTAGCTGCGGTGCTCGGCCTCGGTCATCAGGCGCGACGCCTGCGCATCCAGCAGCAGCGCCACCTGGTCAGCCTGGGCCAACGTGGGCAACTGAGCCTGCAGTGCCTCGATCTGCTTGCGCAGTTCGCCCTCGCTGCGCTCTGCGCCTTTGCCGAGCAGCTGGCGGCCCTCTTCCAGTTCCAGCTTCACGTCGACGCCGGCGTGGAACTTCTTCTCCAGGTCGTGGCAATACGTGGCGAACGGATCGATCCAGGCCTCGATACTGAACAGGTGCGGGCCGAGTTCGGTAGGGGTGAATTCGGCCAGCCACAGGTCGTTGCCCGGCGAATGCATGGGCACGCAGTGCCAGCGCCGGCCATGGGCCTGCCGCCATTTGAACATCACAGCCAGGCGATCGTGGCCATCGCTGTAGACCTTGCTGCTGACTGCAACCGGCAGGCCGCTGATGGCCTTGACGGCGAAACCGCCACCGTCAAGTGCGGGCTGGGTATCCTCGATCACGATGCGCGGCGCCAGCAGCGCCTGGGACAGGCTGATGGCCTGGTCGGGGTGATCGTTCGCCATCGGTACGCTTTCGAAGGGCTCGTTGCGCGACATCGGTCCTGGCTCCCTGTTGGCATTGGCGGTAAGGGTTCAGAGCCATCGTCCACGCAGGGGGTTCAAAAAAATTGAGCAAACGGCGCAGCCACGTATCAAAGCCTGCACCACCCTCTCATTCACCCTGCGAGGTCAGGCCATGAACATTCCCATTCCACCAGAGACACCCGACCCCAACATCGACGACCCGAGCCTGCCGCCGCCCGTGCCGGAAGAGGACCCGGACGAGCTGCCGATCAAGCCGACCGAGCCGCCGACGGTCGGCGACCCGCCGAGCCAGGAGCCACCGGTGAAGGCTTAAGGATAGACGAGGGAAAGCGATGCACCTGCAACGGTGCTGCCGGCCGTGCACGGGTATCACTCGGCGCGGCCAGCGCCCTGGCTGAATTACCCAGCCGGTACTGCTGAAAGCGAGGCCGCGCTGATTTCGCGCATCTTGAACTTCTGCACCTTGCCGGTCACCGTCATGGGAAACTCGTCAACGAAACAGAAGTGCCGTGGCACCTTGTAGTGCGCGATGCGCGCCTTGCACCAGCCCTGCAACTCTTCAGCCGTTGCGCTGTGGCCGGGATGCAACTTGATCCAGGCCACCACTTCCTCGCCATACCTATCGCACGGGATGCCGATCACCTGGGCGTCCGCCACTGCAGGGTGGGTATAGAAGAACTCCTCGAGCTCGCGCGGATAAATGTTTTCGCCACCGCGAATGATCATGTCCTTGTTGCGCCCGACGATGCGCACATGGCCATCTTCATCCATCACCGCCAGGTCGCCCGAGTGCATCCACCCTGCAGGATCGATGGCATCCGCCGTGGCCTGCGGGTTATCCCAGTAACCGAGCATCACGCTGTAGCCACGGGTGCACAATTCGCCGATCTCGCCCCTGGGCACGATGCAGCCGTCGGCATCCACCAGTTTGGTCTCCAGCTGGGGCTGGGTGCGGCCAACCGTGGTCACGCGCAGCTCCAGGTCATCGTCGGGGCCGGTCTGCAGGGACACCGGGCTGGTTTCGGTCATGCCATAGGCAATTTGCACCTGGGCCATGTGCAGTTGGTCGATGACCCGGCGCATGACCTCGATCGGGCAGGTGGCACCGGCCATGATGCCGCTGCGCAGGGTCGAAAGGTCCAGGTGCTGGCGCGACGGATGGTCGAGCATGGCGATGAACATGGTCGGCACGCCATAGAGGATGCTGGCGCGCTCTTCGGCGACCGCACGCAGAGTGAGCTCGGCATCGAAGGCGTCGCTGGGGTAGATCATGGTGCTGCCATGGGTGATGCAACCAAGGTTGGCCATGACCATGCCAAAGCAGTGGTACAGCGGTACCGGGATCACCATGCGGTCGGTGCTGGTCAGGCCCAGACTTTCGCCAACCATGAAACCGTTGTTGAGGATGTTGTAATGACTGAGCGTCGCCCCCTTGGGCGCGCCAGTGGTGCCGGAGGTGTACTGGATGTTCACCGGCTGATCGAACTGCAGGCTGCGCTGGCGAGCCTGATAAGCCTCAACAGCCGTCTCCCCTGCCCGCTCGCCCAGCGCATGCCACGCCAGAAAACCTGGGGGCGGGTTGCCGGCCAGGCTGATCACCCCGCGCAGCTCGGGCAGGCGCTCGCTGGCCAAGTCACCGGGCAGCACTGCAGCCAGCCCCGGTATCAGCTCCTTGACCATGGCATGGTAATCGGACGTCTTGAAGGCATCGGCGCACACCAGCCAGCGGCAGCCGGACTGGCGCAACACGTACTCCAGCTCGCCCACCCGGTAGGCCGGGTTGATATTGACCAGAATCGCACCGACCTTGGCGCTGGCCAGCTGCAGGATGCACCACTGGGCGCAGTTGGGTGACCAGATGCCGACCCGGTCCCCCCTGTCGACACCCAGGGCCATCAACGCCCGGGCATGGACATCGACCTGTTCGGCCAACTGCTGCCAGGTGAAACGCAGGCCCTGCTGGCGCACCACCAACGCTTCGCCATCGGCGTAACGGGCCACGGTCGCATCGAAGGCCTGGCCAATGGTCAGGGTCAGCAAGGGTAGGTCCTGACGACCTTGGGTGTAGCTGGGTTGACTCATGGGTGTCCCTTCTTGTGGTTGTTCTGGGCACGGCTCAAGCAAGCGACAAATACTGTGGCGCAGATTTACGTTTACGTAAAGGTGATGACCGGATTGACACCGACGGATCGCAGGTTTACGTTAACGTAAAGGTGAAAACGACATAGCGCTCATAGCCAATGGCTACCGCTTGCTGAGCTACGGTGTTTCCTAATTTCAAGAACAAGAAGGTGCCCCATGCATTACCCCTCCCTGAACTTCGCCCTGGGCGAAACCATCGACATGCTCCGTGACCAGGTGCGCACCTTCGTCGCCGCCGAGCTGGCGCCACGCGCCGCACAGATCGACCACGACAACCTGTTCCCTGCCGACATGTGGCGCAAGTTTGGCGACATGGGCCTGCTGGGCATCACGGTACCGGAAGAATACGGCGGCGCCGGCCTGGGCTACCTGGCCCACGTGGTGTCGATGGAAGAAATCAGCCGTGGCTCAGCCTCGGTGGCGCTGTCCTACGGCGCCCACTCCAACCTGTGCGTCAACCAGATCAACCGCAACGGCACCCATGAGCAGAAGCTCAAGTACCTGCCAAAGCTGATCAGCGGTGAACACATCGGCGCGCTGGCCATGAGCGAGCCAAACGCCGGCTCCGACGTGGTGTCGATGAAACTGCGCGCCGAAAAGCGCGGCGACCGCTACGTGCTCAACGGCAGCAAGACCTGGATCACCAACGGCCCGGATGCCAACACCTACGTGATCTACGCCAAGACCGACCTGGACAAGGGCGCCCACGGCATCACAGCGTTCATCGTCGAGCGCGACTGGCAAGGCTTCAGCCGCAGCAACAAGTTCGACAAGCTGGGCATGCGCGGCTCCAACACCTGCGAGCTGTTTTTCGATGACGTCGAAGTGCCGGAAGAAAACATCCTCGGCCAGCTCAACGGCGGCGTGCGCGTACTGATGAGCGGCCTGGACTACGAGCGCGTGGTGCTCTCCGGTGGCCCCACCGGCATCATGCAAAGCTGCATGGACCTGGTGGTCCCGTACATCCACGACCGCAAGCAGTTCGGCCAGAGCATCGGCGAGTTCCAGTTGATACAGGGCAAGATCGCCGACATGTACACCCAACTGAACGCCAGCCGCGCCTACCTGTACGCCGTGGCCCAGGCCTGCGACCGTGGCGAGACCACACGCAAGGACGCCGCCGGGGTGATCCTGTACACCGCGGAGCGCGCCACGCAGATGGCCCTGGAAGCGATCCAGATTCTCGGCGGCAACGGCTACATCAATGAATTCCCGGCGGGCCGCTTGCTGCGCGACGCCAAGCTGTACGAGATCGGCGCCGGCACCAGCGAAATCCGCCGGATGCTGATCGGCCGCGAACTGTTCAACGAAACCCGCTGAGCACAAGGGACGGGCGCACATGGCTACCTTGCACACCCAGATCAACCCGCGTTCGGCGGAATTCGCCGGCAACAGCGCGGCCATGCTCGAACAGGTCCAGGCCCTGCGCGGCCTGCTCGCCCACATTGCCCAAGGCGGCGGGCCCAAGGCCCAAGAACGGCACACCTCCCGAGGCAAACTGCTACCGCGTGAGCGTATCGATCGCCTGCTGGACCCGGGCTCGCCATTTCTCGAAATCGGCCAGCTGGCCGCCCATGAGGTGTACGGCGAAGACGTGCCCGCTGCCGGCGTCATCGCGGGCATCGGCCGCGTCGAGGGCGTGGAATGCATGATCGTGGCCAACGACGCCACAGTGAAAGGCGGTTCGTACTATCCGCTGACGGTCAAAAAGCACCTGCGTGCGCAAACCATCGCCCAGCAGAACCGTCTGCCGTGCATCTACCTGGTGGACTCGGGCGGCGCCAACCTGCCGCGCCAAGATGAAGTGTTCCCCGACCGCGAACATTTCGGGCGGATCTTCTTCAACCAGGCCAACATGAGCGCGCTGGGCATCCCGCAGATCGCCGTGGTCATGGGCTCGTGCACCGCAGGCGGCGCCTATGTGCCGGCCATGGCCGACGAAGCGATCATGGTCCGCCAGCAGGCGACCATCTTCCTGGCGGGCCCGCCACTGGTGAAAGCCGCCACGGGTGAGGTGGTGAGCGCCGAAGACCTCGGCGGTGCCGATGTGCATTGCCGCACCAGCGGCGTGGCTGACCACTATGCCGACAATGATGAACACGCCCTGGCCCTGGCCCGGCGCAGCGTGGCCAACCTCAACTGGCACAAGCTCGGCAAGCTGCAACGCCAGGCGCCGGTTGCGCCGCTGTATCCCGCCCAAGAGCTGTACGGCGTGGTGCCGGCTGACGCCAAGCAACCGTTCGATGTGCGTGAGGTGATTGCGCGTCTGGTCGACGGGTCGGGTTTCGATGAATTCAAGGCACTGTTCGGCACCACACTGGTGTGCGGCTTTGCCCACCTGCACGGCTACCCGGTGGCGATACTGGCCAACAACGGCATCCTGTTCGCCGAAGCCGCGCAAAAAGGCGCGCACTTCATCGAACTGGCCTGCCAACGCGGCATCCCGCTGCTGTTCCTGCAGAACATCACCGGCTTCATGGTCGGCAAGAAATACGAAGAAGGCGGCATCGCCAAGCACGGCGCCAAGCTGGTCACCGCCGTGGCCTGCGCCCAGGTGCCGAAGTTCACGGTGATCATCGGTGGCAGCTTTGGCGCTGGCAACTACGGCATGTGTGGCCGCGCCTATGATCCGCGCTTCCTGTGGATGTGGCCCAATGCGCGGATTGGCGTGATGGGGGCCGAACAGGCCGCCGGGGTGCTGGCCCAGGTCAAGCGCGAGCAGAGCGAACGCAGCGGCCAGGCCTTCAGCGCCGAGGATGAGGCCAGGCTCAAGCAGCCCATTCTCGACCAGTACGAACACCAGGGTCACCCCTACTATTCCAGCGCCCGGCTATGGGACGACGGCGTCATCGACCCGGCGCAGACCCGCGACGTGCTAGGCCTGGCGTTGTCCGCCGCGCTGAACGCACCAATCGAACAGAGCCGCTTCGGCATTTTCCGGATGTGACCCATGAGCGATTTCAGCACCCTCGAAGTAATCCGCGACCCGCGCGGCTTCGCCACCCTGTGGCTGAGCCGCGAGGACAAGAACAACGCCTTCAATGCACAGATGATCCGCGAGCTGATCGTCGCCCTCGGCCAGCTGGCCGACGACGCCAGCCTGCGCTTCATGCTGCTGCGCGGCCGTGGCCGCCATTTCAGCGCCGGCGCAGACCTGGCGTGGATGCAGCAATCGGCACAGCTGGACTTCAACACCAACCTCGATGACGCCCGTGAACTGGGCGAACTGATGTACGCCCTGCACCGCTTGAAGGTACCCACCCTGGCCGTGGTGCAAGGCGCGGCCTTTGGCGGCGCCCTGGGGTTGATCAGTTGCTGCGACATGGCCATCGGCGCCGAGGATGCACAGCTGTGCCTGTCCGAAGTGCGCATTGGCCTGGCCCCGGCGGTGATCAGCCCGTTCGTGGTCAAGGCCATCGGTGAGCGTACCGCGCGCCGTTATGCCCTGACCGCCGAACGCTTCAGCGGCGTACGGGCCCGGGAACTGGGGCTGTTGGCAGAGGTGTACCCGGCCAGTGAGCTGCAAGTGCAGGTACAGGCCTGGGTGGACAACCTCTTGCAAAACAGCCCGCAGGCACTGCGCGCCACCAAGGACCTGCTGCGCGAAGTCGATGACGGTGAGCTCAGCCCTGCCCTGCGCCGCTACTGTGAAAACGCCATTGCCCGTATCCGTGTCAGCGCCGAAGGCCAGGAGGGCCTGCGCGCCTTCCTGGAAAAACGTCGCCCCGCCTGGCAAACCGAGCCCAACAAGGAGCCGCGCCCATGAGCCGCCCGCCATTGACCACGCTGCTGGTCGCCAACCGTGGCGAAATCGCCTGCCGGGTGATGCGCACCGCCAAGGCCATGGGCCTGACCACCGTGGCCGTGCACAGCGCCACCGACCGCGATGCCCGCCACAGCCGCGAAGCGGATATCCGTGTCGACCTGGGTGGCAGCAAAGCCGCTGACAGTTACCTGGTGATCGACAAATTGCTCGCTGCGGCCAAAGCCAGCGGCGCCCAGGCCATTCACCCAGGCTACGGCTTTCTTTCGGAAAACGCAGGGTTTGCCCGAGCCATCGAGGACGCCGGGCTGATTTTCCTTGGCCCGCCGGCCAGCGCCATTGATGCAATGGGCAGCAAATCGGCAGCCAAGGCGCTGATGGAAGCGGCCGGCGTACCGCTGGTGCCGGGTTACCACGGCGACGCCCAGGACCTGGAAACCTTCCGCGCCGCCGCCGAGCGCATCGGCTACCCGGTGCTGCTCAAGGCCAGCGCCGGGGGCGGCGGCAAGGGCATGAAAGTGGTGGAGGAAGAAAGCCAGCTGGCCGATGCCTTCGCCTCGGCCCAGCGTGAAGCGCAGTCGTCGTTCGGCGATGCGCGCATGCTGGTGGAAAAGTACGTGCTCAAGCCCCGCCACGTCGAGATCCAGGTGTTCGCCGATCAGCACGGCAACTGCCTGTACCTTAATGAGCGCGACTGCTCGATCCAGCGCCGCCATCAGAAAGTGGTCGAGGAAGCGCCTGCGCCGGGGCTCTCCCCTGAATTGCGGCGGGCCATGGGCGAAGCGGCGGTGCGCGCCGCCCAGGCCATCGGTTATGTCGGTGCCGGCACCGTGGAGTTTCTGCTCGATGCCCGTGGCGAGTTCTTCTTCATGGAGATGAATACCCGCCTGCAGGTAGAGCACCCGGTGACCGAAGCTATCACCGGCCTGGACCTGGTGGCCTGGCAGATCCGCGTCGCCTGCGGCGAGCCGCTGCCGATTACCCAGGCGCAGGTGCCGCTGATCGGCCATGCCATCGAGGTGCGCCTGTATGCCGAAGACCCGGCCAATGAGTTTCTGCCGGCCACAGGCACCCTGACGCTGTACCGCGAGTCGGCACCAGGCGAAGGTCGCCGGGTGGACAGCGGGGTAAGCGAGGGAGACCAGGTCTCATCCTTTTATGACCCCATGCTGGGCAAGCTGATCGCCTGGGGCGAAAACCGTGAACAGGCACGCCTGCGCTTGCTGGCGATGCTGGACGAGTTCGCCATCGGCGGGCTGAAGACCAACATTGCCTTCCTGCGCCGCATCCTCGCCCATCCCGCATTCGCGGCGGCCGAGCTGGATACAGGCTTTATTCCACGTCATCAGGAGGTACTGCTGCCGGTACCGCAGCCATTGCCCGCAGGCTTCTGGCAAGCCGCAGGGGAAGCCTGGCTGCAGGGCCAGGCGCCGCATCAGCGTGACGACGATGAACGCTCCCCCTGGGCTGAGCGCACGGGTTTGCGCCTGGGCCTGCCAGCGCACAGCAGCCTGCATTTACGCAGCGGCGGCGAAAGCCAGGCAGTTACCCTTGAGCACGGTGCTACTTTGGCCTGGCAGCTGGACGGCGAACAGCTCGGGCATGATCAAGGCGGCGTGCGCAGGCGTTACCTGGCAGTGCGCCGCGGTGGCACGCTATACCTGCGCTGGGATGGTGAAATGCATGCCATCGAGGCCTTTGACCCGATCGCTGAGGCCGAAGCCAGCCACAGCCATCAGGGCGGGCTGGGCGCGCCCATGAATGGCAGCATCGTGCGGGTACTGGTGGAGCCGGGCCAGGCGGTGGAAGCAGGGACTGCGCTGGTGGTGCTGGAGGCGATGAAAATGGAACACAGCATCCGCGCTCCGCAGGGCGGGACGGTGAAGGCGTTGTTTTGCCAGGAAGGGGATATGGTCAGCGAAGGAACAGTGCTGGTCGAACTGGTGGAGTGATGCAAGCAAGCCGGCTCTCACAAGAATTGCGTTAACACATGGCCAGCGCAATCCCGGTGGGAGCCGGCTTGCCGGCGATTGGGCTGCACAGCAGCCCCGGCAATCTAGAAGGTGCCGTGCACCCGCACAACCACCCCGAGAAACTCACACCCTGGCTCACACAAAACCGTCGGATAACGGGTATTCAGGGGCTTGAGCATCCGCTCCCCACCCTCTTCGA
This sequence comes from Pseudomonas sp. BNK-15, assembly GCF_047456105.1. Lineage (NCBI taxonomy): Bacteria > Pseudomonadati > Pseudomonadota > Gammaproteobacteria > Pseudomonadales > Pseudomonadaceae > Pseudomonas > Pseudomonas sp. BNK-15. The sequence goes on along the minus strand of NZ_CP179898.1, from coordinate 3,869,691 downwards.
TCAATTGCCGCAAGACCGCCAAGCGCCCCGGCTGCCTGGCAATCACCAACTTGCCCGGCTGCGCCTCGAGCCCCGTATCGATCAGGATACGCATACCTTCCGGCACGCTCTTGCCACTGGCGGCGTTCATCGAGTCGTTTTCCACTGCCAGCCAAAATGCATTACCCGCCGGCATATAGTCAGTCTGTTCGTGCAGGTCGCTCTTTTCAGGTAAAGGCCCCTGCAGATCAGCCCAGCTCAGCACAGGGAAACGGAAGCTTGCATAACGCAGCGCCTCAACCGACAAAGGCCGTGCGGGGCCGTAGGTGCCCCTGGATTCACGCGTGAGATCATTGACCTCACGTTCAACCACCATGACCTGGGCCTCCAGGTACACCAACCCGAGCTTTTCCAGTTTCTCGTTGATGGTGATCAGCGTTGGCCGCCGCGTCCCACGCAGCCAATGGCCCACGCCGCCCTGAGTCATGCCCAGACGTTCGGCCAGCTTGAGCTGGCTGAGATTATGTTCGCGCTTGTAGCGCTTGAGAAATGCGTTCCAGTTTTCCATGAGCGGCAACAATACGGACTGTATTAGCCGCTTCAATACACACTCTGAATTATTTGTGACAGGATTAATAGTACAGATTGACCTATGCTCTGATTTCATTGTGTTTGAAGGGAAATCAGAAGGTATCGCGATGAAACCACCGAAAAACGACGAAACAGAACTCGACAGCGAAGCAGCCCGCCGCGCCCTCGACTACTACCTCAACCCCAACCCGCCGCGCCCCAGCATCGACAACAAGATCTGGACACTCCACGAAGGCGTCACCGCAGACCAGGCCCAGGAGCACGCCATCGCGCTGCTGCGCTGCGCGGCCGCCACCGCCCATGAAACCGCCACCCATCAGGAAGGCAGCCACCGCGAGCTGACCTTTGCACTGATGCACATGATGGACATGGCCAGGGCGCTCTTGGAGCACAAGCGCACCCTACAGGGCGGTCGGTAGACAGGTTCGAAAAAGGGAGAGACGTGGTGGCCGGGTACGGCAAAGGCCCCGATTGCCGGGACCCAGGAAGTGCTTCGGTCAATATTTTTCAGCGAACACGTGAAAAATCATTTGACTGCCAAATGATAACGATTATTATTGCACTCAGCTGATCGCGAGATCTGCTGGATAACCTGGAGCTTAGGTCGCTCTCAGATTATCTCCTCATCAGGCTAATCACGGTTTTTGACCCGGCTTTTTGCCGGGTCTTTTTTTTGGCTCTTCAGGCTAATGAAGATCGTTGATGGCCGCGATGATAGCAAAAGTGTTTCAGGGCGTGAACGCTCATTACAAAACTTTGCGGAATCAGCACTTGAGAATCAATCTCGTTTCTACTAATCTGGTTTCGCATCACGGAAGATGCCCCCACCCCAACTCTTGAGCAAGGAGCTGACCATGAGCCGCCTGCTGCTGCCTTTTGAGCACCCAACGCCCGCTACCGGCCACGACGCCGAGGATGCCCTGCTGCACGGGCTCAAGCGCTTGCCACGCCGCGTTCAGCAAGTGTTCCTGCTCAACCGCCTGGACCAGCTGGACTTCGCCAGCATCGCCAGGCGCCTCGACTTGCCCTTGCTGAGCATCGAACGGCACATGAACCAGGCTCTGCAAACGGCCCGCCCGCACGGTGATGCTGTGGCCAGCGTTGCCAGCCAATGGTATGTACGGCTGCAGAGCCCTGAGGCCACCGCCTGCGAGCGCATTGATTTTCGACGCTGGCTGGACGCCGATGCAGCGCACCTGCAAGCCTTCCATGACACCGAACTGCGCTGGCGCAGCCTGCTCGCCCCAGCGAGGGAGCTGGGGCACGATGGCTGGTATCGGCAAGGGCGAGCGGCGATTTCGTTGGGTGGGTGTTCGATTGCGGTAGGGCTAGGCGTGGCGGTGCTGGTGCTGTTTGGCTACTGGGCGTAAGCCGCCTGGGTCGGCAGGACGCAAAGCCGGTATTTCTGCCAAATCAAGCCTGATGTCCGAATGGCCCGGACACGTAGGCAAGTAGCAACCAGCCTGACAGGCAAGAGGCTATAAAAATCGCTGCCAGGCCCATTGCCAAACTCTCCTCGCCTGAGGACGCCACCAGCAGGCTAACGCACCCACCACACGCAAAGAGCAGAGTGTTGCTGACCGAGGCAGCAGCCCCTGCGCGATCGGGATACCGACTGAGTGCGTAAGTGGTTGCAGCCGGGCGGACGATCGTCGTGCCGATTGTGCATAACGTTAATGGCAACACCAGATTGATGAGCACCAGTTCACCGCTTGAAATGGCAAGATGCAGGGCTACGCCAGCGGTTCCTATCAGTGCAAATCCACAACCAATCTGCACCTGTGTACTCAGACTTCGATTCAGCGAATTGGCAATGACACCGCCGACCATGTAAGCCAATCCGTAGAAGAGCAACACCATGGAGAAGGCGAACTCCGTCAACCCTAGCGGGCCCATGAGCAACAAGGGGGACACAACAACAAATGAAAAATGACAAGAAAATGCCAAACAGGAAAATAGCGAATAAACAAGAAACTTTCTATCTTTCAGAATCTGGCAATAGCCATGCAAAAAACCTCCCCGATAGCGGGAGCCTCCACTTTCATTCAATAACATCAAACAAAGTAAGAGTACCAACACTGCCAGCATGACAAACGCCTGAAAACTCCCCTGCCACCCCCAATATTGCTGAAGCACGCTGCCTGCTAACGGCGACAACGCGATAAAGACGCCGCTTGCACTGGTCAGAAGAATTCGCATCGCATTGCGCTGCTGGCCACTGTAACTATCCTGCACCAGCGCTTGGCTTAGTACGAAACAGCCACAGCCCATGGCCTGCAACAGGCGAAACACCATGAAGGTCTCATAGTGAGTGGTGCGCATGCAGCCGATTGCCCCTGCGATGCCTACCAAGAGCCCAGCGATCAGCAAGCGTTTTCTTCCCACACAATCGGAAAGCGGGCCGATCACCGCTTGGGATAAAGCCACACCCAGCGCAAATAAACTCACTGAATAGGCAATGCGCTTTGTATCGACTGCAAAATACTCAGCCATCTGCGGAACAGAAGGCAAAATGACGTCGAGTGGGAATACACCCAGCAGACTGATAAGAATGAGCAAAATCGACAGGGAAGAAGTTTTTGCAGGCACGCCACCCACTCCGGTTACTGACGACAGGGCGCTGACCAACACGCCTAACCGTTCCACTATTTTTTCAATGCATATACGAACCCACACAGGCAATACACACAAGCGGGATTACTGAATGAAATACCCTAAAAACGTGTAGGATTCTTGAACCCAACATCGTACTAGTCCGTCCTGACCCGCCCATTCCAGTTCGATCTATCAACTGCTTAATCAGCCTGCAATTAACTTCCCAACAATAGGAAATCATTGAGGGTGATGTTTTTTGTACACAGCCTCCCCCACGAGGGGTGTACAGTACCCCCACAACAAAGCCCAAGGAGCCACGCCAATGACCGTGACGCTGTCCCCTCTGCAGATCGACTGCGCTTTCGATTCCGGCAACATCCAGGTCCTGGATGCCAGTAACCCTGCCCAGGTCCACCTGGCCATTCGCCCGGACACCCACAGCGGCCACTTCCAGTGGTTCCACTTCAAGGTCAGCGGCCTCACGCCCGGTCAGGTCCATCGCTTCAGCCTGGACAACGCCAGCGAGTCTTCCTACAAGAACGCCTGGGCCGGCTACAACGCCGTGGCGTCGTACGACCAGCAAACCTGGTTCCGTGTGCCCAGCCAGTTCGATGGCAAGGCACTGGCCTTCGAAGTGAAAGCCGAGCAGGAGCAGATCTGGTTCGCCTACTTCGAGCCCTACCCACGTGCGCGCCACAACCAGTTGATCGAGCGTGCCCAGCAGATTCCCGGTGTCGAACTGCTGGCCCATGGCCGCAGCGTGCAGGGCCGCGACATTCCGCTGTTGCGCGCAGGCGACGGGGCCGCAGGCAAACGCAAGCTATGGCTGATCGCCCAGCAGCACCCGGGCGAGCACATGGCCGAGTGGTTCATGGAGGGGGTGATCGACCGTCTTCAAGCCAATGACGCCGTCGTCCAGCAATTGCTGGCCAAGGCTGACCTGTACCTGATCGCAAACATGAACCCGGATGGCGCCTTCCTCGGCCACCTGCGCACCAACTTCAAAGGCCAGGACCTCAACCGGGCCTGGCAGGATGCCAGCGTCGAGGCTAGCCCGGAGGTGTTCTTTGCCCAGGCGCAGATGAAGCAGTACGGGGTGGATGCGTTCATCGATGTGCATGGGGATGAAGAAATCCCGCACGTGTTCACCGCAGCGTGTGAGGGTAACCCGGGGTACACGCCACGCCTGGCCAAGCTTGAGGAGCAGTTCCGCAGCACCTTGTGCAGCGTTACGCCTGACTTCCAGACCAAGTATGGCTATACCCGCGATGAGCCGGGGCAGGCCAATACGACACTGGCGTGCAATGCGGTGGGCATGGCGTACGACTGCCTGTCGCTGACCCTTGAGATGCCGTTCAAGGACCATGACGATGCGCCCAACCCGGTGACCGGCTGGTCGGGAGAGCGGTCCAAGGCATTGGCAGGGGCGGTGCTGGAGACCTTGCTGAAGATGGCTGACGATTTGCGCTGATCAGTGCCGGCCTTCTCGCGGGGCAAGCCCGCGAAGAGGCCGGCGCAGGCATACCCGGTCAAAACTGCACATCGAGTATCACATTGTCGGTATAGGTCGCCGCCGGCGGTGTCGCCTGGTCGGTATAGACCTTGGCGTTGTAGTTGAACACCTGGCTACCGGTGCCAGTCCCCGCCCCGGGGTTGATATTGGCATCGCTGCTGGAACGCCGCGCGCCACCCACTGCTCCCCAACGTACCGCGCCCGCGCTCTTGAAGATGTCGTAGGCCAGGTAGTCGTTGGCAGCAGACTTCATCCTCCGACGCCCGCCAGATGCGTTCTGCCCGTCATCCAGCCCGACCGTGTAGCTACTGCCCTTGGTGCAGGACAGGTTCACGCTCTGGTTCACCGTGCCGAACCCCGCCACTACCGGTGCGCTGCCAAAGCTGATGGTGGGCGTTGTGATCTGGCAATCATTACTTACCGTCAGGGTCACCGTGAGGGTCTGGTTCCCCGCGCCCGTGTCGCGCCCCAGGCACAGATTGCCCAGGCCAATGCCCGAGCAATAGTTCCAGACCCAGGCAAGGTTCAGCGTCTCGGTATAGACGCCGGCGGCCACGTTGGCGCCAACCGACGTTTTCAGATACAGCGGCACAGACTTCGGGGAATTGCCATTGAGCAGGCCCAGGGCGTCGATCAGGCCATTGCGGGCGAAATCGAACTGCGCGCCGCGAGTGATGGGGTAGCTGGTCGTATTATTGGCATAGATCGTATAAGGGATGACATCCCCGCTCGGTCCCACCAGCCCGCTGGTAGCTGAGGTGATGGTGAGATAGAAGTGGTCACTGCTCACCAGCAGGGACAACAACGAACCGGTGCACTGCAAACCCGCATTGGTGGTGGAAGCACTCTGGATGGCGGTGCGCACCAGCGTTGAGTTGACGGTACCGAACGCCGCTGGCGCGGGCGCGACGGACGAGCATAACGCCCAGACCGAACCCACCGGCAGCCATAGCATTGCGATCAACAGGCCGCGCAATACCCTCCTCATCGGCACACCAACGGGCCGATCAACGGGATCGAGCCTTCTGCCTGCGGCAAGTCGAACTCGACCTGGCACTGCTCTCCTCCCTCCAGCACGACCTGCAGCTGGTTGTGCGCTGAGAGGTTCTCCAAATACACCAGCCCGTCCCAACCCACCACCGCCTGGCTGCCACTTTCACGGTGGCTGACCGTACTGCCCAGCTTGAGCGGCTGCTGGTTGCCATCTACCAGCTCGATGCTGGCCGCCAGCACGCGCTTGAGCGGAAACTCCAGCAAGTAGCCGCTGCCACGGCGCACCGCTACCCGCTGCTCCACCTGCGCCGCGAGCACATCGGGCGGCAGGTCCATGGGGTCGATCTCGTACTTGCCGCGGTAGTAGCCGCTGCTGTACGGCACCAGCAAATGGCCGTTGCGGTCGGTACGGCCGATCTCCTGATTTTCGTAACGCACGGGCACATCGGCATAGCCGCCGGTGCTGACCACCACAAAGGCATCGTCGATACGGTTGGCGGCAAACACCCCGGCGTCCATCCACACCAGCGAGCCGCTGGCATCGGCCCAGCGGGTCATTTCGCCGCTGCTGCCGTACACGCCGGCCTGCAATTGCACCGACTGCAGGCGCCAGGTGGCGTCGGCCTGGCGGTAGGCATCGCGATCACCTGCGGTGGCGTAGCCAAGGTTGTAGCCAACACCGCCGCCCACCGGTACCGCGCGGCTGTAGTTGACCCGCTGCAGGTCCTCGCCTTCCTTGCTGCGTTCCATGCTCACGGCAAGGGTACCGCTGAAGTCGATCGGGATCACCCACTGTGCCTGCACCGCCCACTGGCTGTCGCCGACCTCACGGTTGGCCGACAGGTAGACACTGCTGTTGCCCCACAGCGGTTTGCTCCAGCTCAGGTTGATCAGCCGGGTGCGCGAGCCGTCACCGGCGCGCACATCGAAGTAGCCCGCGCCGAGGCTGCCGAAGCGGTCGAGGTTCAGGCTCAGGGTGACCTGTTCGCTGCGCTGGCTCAATTGCATGTCCGGGCTGTCGACCCGGCTCAGGTCGGCGTAATGACCATGGCGCTGCAAGCGCTGATAGCTGAAACCGAGGCGCTGGCTGTTGTACTGATAGCCGAGGGCGACCTGGTGGCCCTTTTCGCCGTCGTACTCGCTCTGCGCCATTGCAGCGTTCAGTACACCGAACGTGCCTAGGCGCACATTCGCGCCCAAACCGCCAAGCAGCAACGATTCTGCGGTTTCGATATGGCTTTCGAGGGTAAAGAAATCGCTGAGGCCATGGCGCAGGCTGGCCGAGGCGACACCAGGCCCGTAGCTGAAGTCGCGCACTGCATAGTCTCGGCGCAGGCTGCCGGCGGCCATCGAGAAATCCGAAAGGCCTTTTTGCAGCAGGCTGCTGGTGACGTAGAACGGCAACGTGGTGGACACCTGGCGCCCAAGTGCATCGGTGGTAACAACCACGGCCTCGCCGGCACCGTTGATGAACGGCACGTTGGTCAGGGTGTAGGGGCCTGGCTGCAACTCGGCGGTGCTGGACTTGTAGCCGTTGATGAACAGGTCCAGTGAGGTCGGCACCGCCGCCTCTCCCGCGAAAGCAGGCAACGGATAAGTGACCAGGTCAGGGCGGGCGGCAAAGTCACGCGACAACTGCAGGCCGCCTACCCGCACCGAACTGGTCCAGGGCAACGCACCGGTGACGAAGTCGCCCGCTTCGTAAGTCAGCAGGCGCTGCTCGTCGGTGAAGCGCCAGGTGGTGTCGTAGCGCAGGAAACCCTGGCGGCTGTCGTCGGCCGCGGCGCCGTTGAACGACTGCCGCCACTGGCCGGTGCTGGCAAAGGTGCCCCAGCTGTCGAACAGGCGCAGCTCATTCCACGCAGCCAGGTAAGTGCCACCCTCGTCGGTGTCGTTGAGGTACAGGTCGTAGTTGAACAACGCGCCGAAACTGCTGCGCGCATCGCTGGCCGGGTACAGGTTACGGTCGCCGACTTGCTGGTCCGGGAGCCAGGCCGGTGGCACTTGCAGCAGCAGGCGCTGGTTCTGGCTGTCGTAGTCGCTGTGCAGGCCCGCGACGGTATCCAGGGCCACCTCGCCTTGCGGATTGCCCGGCAGGGCGATGCCGGCAGCGCGCAGCACCTGGCTGTCGAGGAACAGCCCGCCGGCGCGCTGCTGCACCGGCACCAGCTCAGCCCTGGGCACCTGGTTCACCAGCAGGTCCAGATACAGTGTGGCGTCGGCAATGGCGGCGGCCTCGGTGGGCGGCGGCGGCAGCTCGTCGGCCACCACCAGGCCGGGGCCGATTACCGCGAGCCCCAGGCACCAGCGGCGCATCGCCTGCGACAGCCATTTCACACACGCATTCCGACCATCGCCGGGTCCTCCCTGGCCCCTGACATTCATTCAATAGTGGTTTCATTGCCCTTGGCGGATCGCTTCGGCCACCTCCTGACCGTTCACCCTGCCCTTGAGTACGCCACTGCTGTTCGGTGCAACCGGTGCCGGCCAGCGCATGCTGGCCCCGGGCAATACATACCCAAGCAGCCCCTCGGCCAGTGGCCTTGCCTGGCCGCCCTGCTGCACCACCACATCGGTCAGCCGGGCATGCACCGGGCCGGTGTTGCGCAGTTCTACATAGGGTTTGCCCTGCACCGTCACCGGCCGCCAGCTCAGTTGCGGCTTGCCTACGCCGCTGGCGCTGCGCTTGCCCTCCGGGTCCGGCTTGCCCCACAAGCCTTCGCCATAGACGAACAACGGTACCGAGTAGCGCATCTGCAGGCGGATGGCTGCGGTAGCGCCCTGACTGGCGTTGTCCGAGGGCAGTGGCGAGGGAATTTCGTCGATGATGATGCGGTAAGCCTGCTCCTGGCCGGCCGGTGAGCTGCCAGTGCGGGTCAGGCGGATCAGTTGTTTCTGGCCGGGGGCGATGGTGGCTACCGGCGGGCTGCCGATGATCTCCCGCTGGGCCTGGAACTGCTCCTGCATGTCGCCCTGACGCCAGGCGAAAACCCGCACCTGTAGGCTCGCCGGAGCGCTGCCACGGTTCTCCAGCCACAGCGCGCCGGCCTTCTGGTCAGCCTCCAGCACCGGGTCTATCGGCCAGATCAGCACCGAGGTGGCAGCCCCCGCCGGCAAGCTCGCCAGCAGCAATGACCCGATCAAACCCCGCGCCCACTTCGCGCTTGCCCGCATACCGCTCTCCTTGATTTATTTTATTGTCAGGGGCCCCGGTGTTTCACCAGGTCACCGTCACTTGCACGACGTCGGTGTAAGTCCCGGCCGGCACAAGGCCGGTGAGCTGCGTGCGGCCATACACCGACAGCTTGATCGTCGTCGGGTCGCTGTTGTTCAGCGTCACGCTCTGGCCCACTGCGATGCTCTGGCTGTAGGCCGCGTCCTGGTACAGTTGGTAGGCCAGCAGCTGCGTGCCGCCGCTGCGTTTGAGGAAGCGCGTGCCGGTCACCACGTTCTGGCCACCGTCCAGGCTCATGCTCAGGCTCACGCCGGGCGTGCACTGGAAGGTCACTGTGGCGCCCCCCAATGAGGTACTGAGGACCCCGGTCGACAAGGCCGACTGCGTCCCGTAGTCGAGCACGCCATACTGGGTGACGCCGCCCACCACCAGGCAGCCTGCGGTGATCGTCGCCGTGACCTGGAAGGTGCTGCTGGTTGCGGCATCCAGTGGCGTCGCCAGCAGCGCACCCAGGCCTGCAAGGCAGCCACCCAGCCAATAGCGCATGGCCGCGGCTCAGAACGACAGCTCGACGGCCACCGTATCGGTGTATACCCCTGCCGGCAGCCCCGCCTTGCCGCGTGCCTGACCGTAGAGGTTGACGGTCTGAGCAACCCCGGTGCTGATCGGCAGCGTGATGGTGCCGTCGATGTCCAACAGTTGGGTGCGCCCGGTGTCGGTATAGAAGTCGTAAGGCACGAAGTTGCCGTTGCCGTCTGCCAGCGCCCGGGTGCCGCCATCCGATGCACCGTCGTTGGCCCCCGCTCGCACGCGAATGGCTGGCACCGTACCTGCGGAGCAGAGGATGCTCATCGCACCGCCGCCGCCACCGAGCACCTCACCGTTGGCGGTGGTGAACAGCGCCTCTTGGGTGCCGAAGCTGAGGGTACCGAAGTTCAACCCCGAGGTGCCTGTGGTGCCATTGACCTGGCACGCCGACGTCAATGTCAGGGTGGAGCTGATGGTCCCGGTCACCGTAGCGGCCTGGGCGTGGCATGCCATCGCCAGGCCAAGGCCAGCGAGCATCCAGTGGGTGAGGTTCGTTCGCATCGGGGTCTCCTTGCGTGAATTACCAGTCCAGAGTCACTCTAAGCGTGTCGCGGTACAGCCCGGCCGGCAGCGCACGCGGTTGCGCTACCACTACGCCGAAGATGGGAATCGGAATCTGTTCGGTGCTGCTGATGGTGAAGGCACGCGCCTGGCCGATGCCATAACGGCTATTGCCGCCTGGGTCGAGCGCCAATTGATAAGGGATCATTTCACGGCCATTGCTGAGCCGCCGTACGCCATCGCTGCCATTGAGGCCGCCGTTGATGCGCACATTGAAGGCCCTGACCTGGGGCGTGCAGCTGATCTGCAAGCTGCCCTCGCCGCCTGCCTCGTCAACCCGGCTGCGCAGCGGCTGGTCCCAGTTCGGACCACGCTCGCCGAAGTCCATCAGCCCCGGGTTGCCGAGCGTGGCCGGGGGCTGGTCGCCACTGCTGATCTGGCACGCTGCGCTGATCACCAAACGAGCCTGGATAAAGCCGGTGGTTGTGCCATGTGCCCCACCACTGGGCAACAGCAGCGGGCCCAGGCTGAGCAACAGAATGGATGTACGGTTCATGGCGTGACGTCCTTGTGCATGGTGGCTCGCTACCAGGTGACCGTGACTTTGAGCAAGTCGGCATACGTACCGGCGTGCGGCACCCAGGCCAACTTGTCGATCCGGGCGTACAGTGGCAGTTCGACCGTACCGCTGTCCGGCACACGTGCGGCGTGGGGCTGGCCCACGACCACAGGCTCGCGCCAGGCCGCGTCGCGGTACAGGCGATAGGGAATCGGCCGGGCCCTGGCGTCGCTACTGGCCAAGAAGCGCAGTTCACCGGCACCACCGTGCAGGCCACCGTCGACACGTACCTGGTAGGGCGTGTCGGGGTTGCATTCCAGTCGCGGTGGGCGCTGGTTTAGCAGCACCCCGCTCAAGGGCGCACCAGGCCCATCCAGACGTGCGGCAGCGCCCAGGTCGATCCGACCGAGGTCCTGCGCCCCCGCCTCGCGCTGCTGGCTGACCAGCATGCAGCCCCGCTGCACCTGCACCCGCACCTCCACGAGGAAGTCCGCTGCCACGGCACTGCCACTCAACAACAGGCCCCACAGTGCGGCCACAAAGCGTCCCTTCACTGACACGTCCCTAGTTTTTCCGTCCTGAGTCTGAGCGTAGCAGCCGGTGGCCTGCCTGTGCCCACTCCACGCCATTCTTTGGTAGTAACAACAAAGGGTTAGACCGTTAGCCGGTCACAGCAAAGAAATTTTCGGCTGGCATCGAACCCAAGCGCCTCCAGTACCTCCAATGGCCATAGGCCGGCAAAGCAGTGCGCATTCTGTTACGGTGCGCAGCAGCCACCGAGCCCGCATCAGACGCATGCGCGCCATGCATGGACGAACATGACAGGAGCGTATCCATTGACGACCACCGACATCGCACTCGCCGAAGCCGTGGAACGCTGCGCCCAGGAGCCGATCCAGGTACCCGGCAGCATCCAGCCACATGGTTTTCTGCTGGTGCTGGATGAACAGGACCTGCGTATCCTCCAGGCCAGCGACAATGTCGAACGCTGGCTCGGTGTGCCCGCCCTTGAGCTGGTGGGATGCACCTTCGCCGACGTGGTCAGCGACAGTTTCGATCTGCGTTCCCATCTTGAGCGCCTGCCCGGCGACGATGTATTCCCCTTCCACATCGGCGATGTGCTCCTGCGCAATGGGGCACCCTGCAACGACCGGCTGCGCCTGCTGACCCATCGCCATGATCAGGTACTGATCGCTGAGTTCGAGCCCGTTCGTCAGCCTGTCGGCCCGGTCGACCAAGGCGATTATTACCCCCTGGTGCGGGGTTTCGTCAGTAGCCTGAACAACGCCGCAACCCTGGAAGCGTTGCTGCAGCAGACTGTATTGCAGATAAAGCGAATCACCGGTTTTGGCCGGGTCAAGGCCTACAGCTTCGATAAAGAGGGCAATGGCCAGGTGCTCGCTGAAGTGGCTGATGCCGGCTATCCACGCTACTTGGGTTTGTGCTTCCCAGCGTCGGACATTCCCCGCCAGGCCCGCGAGCTCTATCGGGTCAACCGCATTCGTGTGATCGAAGATGCCGACTACCAGGCCTCACCGCTGGTGCCGGCGGCCAACCCGCGCACCGGCAAACCGCTGGACATGAGCTTCGCCGCGTTGCGCAGCGTATCGCCGGTGCACCTGCAGTACATGCGCAACATGGGCACCCTGGCGTCGATGTCACTGTCGATCGTGGTCGATGGGCAATTGTGGGGCCTGGTGTCATGCCACCACGAGCAACCTCGCCCGGTCGACCTGCGCACCCGCACAGCCTGCGAGCTGCTGGCCAGTGTGCTGTCGCTGCAGATCGAGTCGCGTGAGGCCCACGCCAATACCCGGAAGCTGCTCGACCTGCGCCAGCACATCGTACGCATGATCTCCTCGATGGCCGACCATGACAGTGTCAGCGAGGGCCTGCGCGCGCAGCCCGAGGTGCTGCTGGCCTTCGCCGGGGCAAGCGGCGCAGCGGTCATTTCCGCCGAGCGCTGCGACCTGATTGGCCAGACGCCGCCGGCAGCGCAGGTCACTGCGCTGGTGCACTGGCTGGCCCAGCGCCATGATGAGACGGTGTTCCACTGTGACAACGTGCGCCGCGACATCGACGAACTGCCCGAGCTGGCCGAGCATGCCGGTGGCGTGCTGGCAGTGGCCATTTCTCAGATCCACTCGCACTACCTGCTGTGGTTCCGCCCCGAGCAGGTGCGCACGGTCAACTGGGCCGGACGGCCCGACAAACAGATAGGCCCGCAGGGCGCGCTGAACCCGCGGCACAGCTTCGAACACTGGCAGGAACAGCTGGGCGGCTACTGCGAGCCATGGGACCCGCTGACGATCGAAGGCGTGGTCGAACTGCGCACCGCCGTGCTCGGCATTGTCCTGCGCAAGGCCGAAGAGCTGGCGCAACTGGCCAACGAGCTGCGCCGTTCGAACAAGGAGCTCGAAGCCTTCAGCTACAGCGTGTCCCACGACCTGCGCGCACCGTTGCGGCATATCGCCGGTTACACCGAACTGCTAGGCGAGATCGAAGGCCAGGGCCTGAGTGAACGCGGCCGGCGCTTTCTCAAGCACATCGAGGAAGCTGCGCAGTTCGCCGGCAGCCTGGTGGATAACCTGCTCAACTTCTCGCAGATGGGCCGCTCGGCCCTACGCCTGTCGGATGTCGACCTCAATGCACTTGTAGAAGCCATCCGCCAGGAACTGGCGCCCGATTATGAAGGGCGCGAGATCGTCTGGGACGTCGCACCGCTGCCCAAGGTGATCGGTGACCCGGCGTTCATCAACCTGGCGCTGCATAATCTGATCGCCAACGCTATCAAGTACACCCGTGGCCGCGAACCTGCGCGCATCGAAATCGGCGCACACCAGCACGCGGAGGAAATCGAAGTCTATATTCGCGATAATGGCGTGGGCTTCGACATGGCCTATGCCAACAAACTCTTCGGGGTGTTCCAGCGGCTGCACCGCATGGAGGATTTCGAGGGCACCGGAATAGGTCTGGCCAGCGTGCGGCGGATCATCGAGCGCCATGATGGCCGAGTCTGGGCCCAAGGCCAGGTCGACCAGGGCGCCAGCTTCCATTTCACTCTTCCACGTCATCCAGAAACAAACTGAGGCACCGGTTCAATCATGCTCAAACCTATCCTGCTGGTAGAAGACAACCCCCGGGACCTGGAGCTGACGCTCCTGGCCCTGGAGCGTAGCCAGTTGGCCAACGAGGTCATCGTTCTGCGCGACGGCGCTGATGCCCTCGACTATCTGCTACGGCGTAACGCCTATGCCGCGCGCGACGACGGCAACCCCGCCGTGTTGCTACTGGACCTGAAACTGCCCAAGGTCGATGGCCTGGAAGTGCTAAGGGAGGTGCGTGCCACCCCCGAGCTGCGCAGCATCCCGACGGTGATGCTGACCTCGTCGCGGGAAGAGCCCGACTTGCTGCGGGCTTATGAACTGGGGGTCAATGCCTACGTGGTCAAGCCCGTGGAGTTCAAGGAGTTCGTCGCGGCGATTTCCGACCTCGGCGTGTTCTGGGCCGTGCTCAACGAACCACCACCTGGCTCGCTACGCCTTAACCGGCGTGGCAGCAACTGAGGCCCACCGCGAACATGCTGCCAACGCCGCTCAAATTACTGATGGTCGAAGACAGCTCGCTGGATGCCGAGCTGACCTTGCTGAGCCTGGAGCGCAGCGGACTGCAGCTGCAGTCGCAGCTGGTGTTCGATCATGTCGCCGCCGAGCATGCCCTGCACGAAGCCAGCTATGACCTGATCCTTTGCGACTGCGTGCTGCCCGGCTCGTCCGGTACCGACGTGCTGGCCATCGCCCAGCGCCTGGCGCCGGATACGCCGTTCATCTTCCTGTCGGGCATATACGGTGAGGAGCACGCGGTGGAAATGATCCGCCTGGGTGCCACCGACTATGTACTGAAGAAAAACCTGTCGTTGCTGCCCAAGGCAGTGCGCAGGGCGCTTACCGAAGTGCAGGAACGTCAGCGTCGGCGCCGTGCCGAAGAAGCCCTGGCGGACCTTGAGGCACGCGCCCGGATTGCCATCGATGCAGCCGGCATGGGTACCTGGGACTTTCGCCCGGAAGAAGGGCTGCTGATCTGGGACGACCGCTGCAAGACGCTGTTCGGTCTGCCGGTAGACACCGAGATGAGCCTTGACGTTTTCTATGCCGGCATCTATCCAGAAGACGTGCAACGGGTGCGCGAAACGGTGGAATACGCCATGCGCCCGGACAGCGACGGGCTTTACCGGGCCGAATTTCGCATTGCCCAACCCAACGGCCTGGAACCGCGCTGGCTGCTCAGCAGCGGTCAGAGCCAGTTTGTCGATGGCCGCTGCACACGCTTTTCGGGCGTACTCCAGGACATCCACGCCCAGCGCCTGGCGACCCAGGCGCTCAAACAGCTCAACGAAATGCTCGGCGAGCGGGTCGAGCGCCGTACCCGCGAGCGTGACCGGGCCTGGGAGCTTTCCCAGGACTTGCTCGCGGTGCTCAACAAAGACCTCACACCGGTCGCACTGAACCCTGCCTGGGAGGCCAGCCTGGGTTTCTCGCGCGAACGCCTGAGCCAGACCTCGTTATTGCAGTTGCTGCCCGAACCGGACCAGGAAGCGCTGCTGACCGAACTCGCCGCCCTCGCCCATGGTCGCACCAGCGCGCGCTTCGTCGGCCGTATCCAGCATGCAGGCGGCCAGTTGCGCTGGCTGTCATGGGTGGTGGTACCGGAAGACACGCTGCTCTATGTGGTAGCCCGCGACATCACCAGCGAGCGCGAAGCAGCCATGGGCCTGGCCGACGCCAACGACCGCCTGCGCGAACAGATCACCGAGCGCGAGCGCATAGAGGCAGCGTTGCAGCAGATGCAACGGCTGGAGGCGGTCGGCCAGCTCACGGCGGGTGTTGCACACGACTTCAATAATCTGCTGACGGTCATCCTTACCGGCTCAAGCTTCCTTGAGCGCGACCTGGACAAAGGTGACCTGGAAAAAGCGCGCAAACGCCTGACGCATATCCGCGAGGCGGGTGAACGCGGCGCCAAGCTAACCTCACAGCTGCTCGCCTTCTCCCGCCGCCAGCGCCTGGAACCGGTACCGCTGAACCTCAACCGCACCTTGGGCGGCCTGGAGGAATTGCTGCGCCGCACCTTGGGCGGGAGCATTTCTGTGCGCCTGGACCTGGACCACAGCCTGTGGCAAGCGCTGACCGACCCGACCCAGACCGAAATGATCATTCTCAACCTGGCGATCAACGCCCGCGACGCCATGCCCGACGGTGGCCAGTTGACGCTGGCCACACGCAATACCCGGATCAAGGCCCGCCCGCAGCGGCCAGAAGACCCGGAGCCGGGCGAGTATGTGATGCTGAGCATCCGTGACACCGGCTGCGGCATGAGCGAAGAGGTGGTGGCCAAGGTGTTCGAACCCTTCTTCACCACCAAGGACATCGGCAAAGGCTCGGGCCTGGGGCTGGCCCAGGTGTTCGGCTTTGCCAAGCAGTCTGGTGGCGGTGTGCGCATCGACACCGCGCCTGGGCATGGCACCCAGGTTGCCGTTTACCTGCCCGCAGTGAAGCATGAGCTGGCGGCGGACCCGGTGATCCCGGCTGCGTCGCAGTCCATCAGCGACAGTGGCCGCGACCGCACGGTGCTGCTGGTGGATGACGACCACCTGGTGCGCGACATGCTCGGCGATGTGTTGCGCCAGTACGGCTATCAGGTACGCCAGGCACACAGCGGCGAACAGGCATTGGCCCAGCTGGACGACGAGATCGACTTGTTGCTGACCGACTTTGCCATGCCCGAATTCAACGGTGCCCAACTGGCTTTGGCCGCACGTGAACGGCATCCGCGCTTGCCGGTGGTGTTTCTGACAGGGTATGCCGAGCTGGAAGGGCTGGATTTGCCGGACAGCCTGGTGATGCAGAAGCCGGTGCAGGCTGAGGAACTGGCCCGCGTGCTGGATGAACTGCTGCGGGTGAACAGGTAATCGCGCTGTAGCTGACAGGGCCCATTGTCGTCAGCTGGCGATGGGCTTGCGCAAACGCCAGAAACGAAAAAACCAGCGCCGATAGTCATCTGCACTGAATCAGGAATGGATGTTAACGAGAAAATGGCAGGGGCGGCTGGATTCGAACCAACGCATGGCAGGATCAAAACCTGCTGCCTTACCGCTTGGCGACGCCCCTGTATCGGATGCAGCGTTAGCTGCTCTGACCATTCCAACTGAGTGACAACTGGGTTGTTGTCTTGGAATGCGCGGCACTTTAACAACATTCTTTGCACCTGGGAAGCCCCTTGCGCAAAAAAAATGCTTTAAAACAGCAGGTTAGTGTTTTGCGGGCCGTTCACACGCCGCAAAACGACCATCCGTCGCATTTAATCCGCTTGGCTTCAACACAATCGCATCGCGCCCTTCCAATCAGATAAGCCATTTGCATTGACCAAGGAGGATGCCATGCCCGTTTCCCACGACCTGTACCAGGACCTGCACTACCCCCGCGAGATCGTCCAGCAGCGCCGTCAACAGGACAAGACCCTTGACCGAATGCTCGACGAGTACGTCGACATCGACAACCAGGTACTGGCTGCCGAGGCGATTTCAGCAGGTAACTTTCAGGACGACGACCTGCGCCACCTCAAGGAGCGCCGGCTGGCCATCAAGTACATGATCGAGCGTCAGCTGGAACGCAAGGTTTGAGTTATCCGGCCAACTGATAGAAGCCCCGCACTTTTTCTATTGGTTAAAAGGGCCGACCTGGGGCAAGCTGCGCGCTGACCTTCCTGTGCCCAAGGAGCTTAGCTTTTGTCTGCCTGGATCCCCTCCCCCCTGCGCCAACTGGGCCAACGCCTGCGACCCGCCACCTCCAGCCAGAGCGAACTGCTCGCATGGTTCGAAGACAAGGCACGCAGCCGTGGCTATCAGCTCAGCGAGGACCAGCGCCGGGTCATTCAGGCCATGGCCGAGCAGCTTGCCCGCTTGCCAGGCGGCGAACCACGCAGCCTTTACTTGTACGGCTCGGTGGGCCGCGGCAAGAGCTGGCTGCTGGACGGTTTCTTCCAGGCAGTGCCGATCGAGGCGAAAAAACGCCTGCACTTCCATGATTTTTTTGCCCGCCTGCACCAGGGCATGCACTGTCACAGGCTGCTTGACGATGCCCTGGGCGCGACGCTGGACGCATTGCTGGGCGACTGCCAGGTGCTGTGTTTCGACGAATTCCATGTGCATGACATCGGTGATGCCATGCTCCTTACCCGCCTGTTCAATGCCTTGTTCGCGCGCGGCATCTTCCTGCTGGTGACCTCGAACTACGCACCCGAGGGGCTGCTGCCCAACCCGCTGTACCACGAGCGATTCCTGCCGGTGATCCGCCTGATCAATGGCCGTATGGAGGTACTTGAAGTTGGCGGTGACACAGACTTTCGGAGCCTGCCGGCCAACCGTGAACATCAGCGCTTTACCCAAGGCCATTATGTATGGCCAGGCGATGCGGCCCAGCGCCTGGCGCTGAAAGTGCCGGCCGCGCAACCGCTGACGCTGGAGGTGAACAAACGCAATCTTCGCGCGCTTGCCAGTGATGACAGGCAAGTGATGTTTGCGTTTGACGACCTGTGTGAGCAGCCCACCGCGGTGATCGATTATCTGCAGCTTGCCCAGCGCTATGAGGCGTGGATCATCGACGGGCTGGATGACCTCTGCGAGTGCTCATTGGCCGCACAGCAGCGCTTCGTCAACCTGGTGGATGTGCTCTACGACCAGGACCGGCAGGTAACGGTGATCGGGCAGCGGCCGCTGAGCGAAAGCCTGGGCGGGGCTATTGCCGACCTGATGCGCACCCGCAGCCGGCTGGGGCAGTTGCATCAGGTGGGGCCGGAGGATTCCAGCGGCTGAACCCTCACATTCCCAGGCTAGCCAGGCAACCCGGTCAGCCTGCCCTGGGAAGATCCGCCAGCACCGCTTCAATCTCCCGCAATACCGCTGGATCATCCAGTGTCGAGGGCGGCACATACGCCTGGCCATCGGCAATCTTGCGCAGCACCGCCCGCAGGATCTTGCCCGAGCGGGTCTTGGGCAGCCGTTTCACCAAGCGCACCCGATTGAAGCAGGCCAACGCGCCGATCTCTTCACGCACCCTGCCCACCAAGTCCACTAACAGTTGCGCCTCGGTAATACCCTCACCGTCCTTGAGCACCACCAGCGCCAAGGGCACCTGGCCCTTGATCTCGTCATGTACGCCGATTACCG
The DNA here is from genome assembly GCF_047456105.1 of Pseudomonas sp. BNK-15. Classification (NCBI taxonomy): domain Bacteria; kingdom Pseudomonadati; phylum Pseudomonadota; class Gammaproteobacteria; order Pseudomonadales; family Pseudomonadaceae; genus Pseudomonas; species Pseudomonas sp. BNK-15. The sequence continues at coordinate 3,850,973 of NZ_CP179898.1, read as the reverse complement.
CGCATTCGGCCACCGCAGGGTGGCACGCCACCAAGTCCTCCATCTCGCCGGTGGAAAGGCGATGGCCAGAGACGTTGATCACGTCATCGGTTCGCCCCATGATGTAGACGAAGCCATCGTCATCCAGGTAGCCACCATCACCGGTGTGGTAGTAACCCGGGTAAGTCTGCAGATAAGCCTGCAGGTAGCGCTCATGATCGCCCCACAAGGTCTGGCTGCAACCGGGCGGCAGCGGCAGGGCGATGACGATGGCGCCCTGATGGTTCGGGCCCAGCAGCTGCCCATCGTCATCCAGCACACGTACGTCATAGCCCGGCACCGCGCGGTTGCTCGAGCCCGGCCGCGCCGCGCTGCCCTCCAGCCCCACGCATGGCGCGGTGACTGGCCAGCCAGTCTCGGTCTGCCACCAATGGTCGTGCACCGGCTTGCCGGTAACCCGTTCCAGCCATTGGTGGGTACTTGAATCGAGCTTTTCCCCGGCCAGGAACAACTGGCGCAGCGTACTCAAGTCATGCCGGCGGATCAGCTCGCCATCCGGGTCCTCCTTGCGGATCGCCCGCATGGCGGTCGGTGCACAGAACAAGGCATTGACCCCATACTGCTCGACCACGCGCCAATAGGCCGACGCATCCGGGGTGCGGATCGGCTTGCCTTCGTAGAACACCGTGGTGCAGCCGCTCATCAGTGGCCCATAGACGATCAGCGAATGACCGACCACCCAGCCCACATCGGAAATGCCCCACCACACGTCACCGGCCTGCATGCCGTAGATGTGGCGCATGGCATAACAGAGGGCGACCGCGTTGCCACCGTTCTCACGGACGATGCCCTTGGGTTTGCCCGTGGTACCGGAGGTGTACATGATGTAAAGCGGGTCTGCCGACTCCAGCTCGACCGCAGGCACCGGCTCGGCATTTACCAGCGCTTGCTGCCAGTCAAGGTCGCGGTTTGGTTGCAACCGGGCGCGAGCCTGGGGCCGCTGCAGCACCAGCACGTGGCGCGGCTGATGGTGAGCCAGTTGCAGTGCGCGGTCGACCAGCGGCTTGTACTCGATCACCCGATCGAATTCCAGGCCGCAGGACGCCGTCAGCAGCAGCGTTGGCCGCGCATCATCGATACGCAGGGCCAGCTCGTTGGCTGCAAAGCCACCGAACACCACCGAGTGCACCGCACCGATACGCGCGCAGGCGAGCATGGCCATGGCCGCCTGCGGCACCATCGGCATGTAGATGACCACCCCATCGCCTTTGCCCACCCCCAGCTGGCGCAGCAACCCGGCCAGGCGCGCCACCTCGTCACGCAGCTCGTTGTAGGTGAACGCCTGCTGCACACCGGTGACAGGGGAGTCGTAGATCAACGCCATCTGCTCGCCACGGCCCAGCTCGATTTGCCGATCGAGGGCCAGGTAGCAGCTGTTCAGGCGGCCGTCGGCGAACCAGCGATGGGTGCCGTCCGGGTTTTCCTGCAGTGTCAGGGTAGGTTTGCGGTACCAGGCCAGATGTTTGGCCTGGTCGGCCCAGAAGGCAGCAGGGTCGGCAATGGAATGGGCGTAGCTGTGCTGGTAGGTCATGTTGATGGCAACCCGGTACTTGTTGTTATTGAAGGGCGAGCCTTGAGTATGGACCGCCACGCCCCGGCCGCCATGGGACTAAAGTCACAACGCATATGCAGATTTGCAGCGCTGGCGAAAGCGCCCCATAACGGTGCAAAGCCTCTAGAATAGGCAACCCTTCCCGCCACAGAGCAGCCCATGGATATCGAGCAGGCCCGAACCTTTCTGGAAGTCGTACGGTGCGGCAGCCTCGTCGCCGCCGCCGAGCGCCTGTTCGTGTCACAGACCGCCATCACCGCCCGCGTGCAGCGCCTTGAGCAGCAACTGGGCTGCCAGCTGTTCGTGCGTAGCCGCAACGGCGCCAGCCTGACCAGTGATGGCGAAGCCTTCGTCAGCTATGCCAACCAGCTGGTGCAGACGTGGGAGGCGGCGCGCCGTGACCTGCCGCTGCCCGAGGGCTGCCAGCAAGTGCTGCACGTAGGGGCAGAAGTGAGCCTGGGCAACCCGATGCTGCTCGACTGGGTCAGCGCCTTGCACTGCGCATTACCCAGCCACGCCATCCGCAGCGAGGTCAGCGACGGTGAGTCCTTGCTGCGCAAGGTAGAGATGGGCCTGCTGGACGCCGCACTGGTCTATCAGCCCACCTACGGCCCGGGCCTGCAGGTAGAGCAGTTGATGGAAGAGAAGCTGATCCGCATACGCCGGGTCGAGCAACCCGACCCGTACATCTACATCGACTGGGGCGAGGCCTTCCGCCGCCAGCACGACGCCGCCCTGCCCGACTGCGCGCGACCGGCGCTGAGCTTCAACCTCGGGCCGCTGGCCCTGCAGTTCATTCTCGACAAAGGCGGCAGCGGCTATTTCCGTACCCGCGTGGTGCAGGCGTATCTGGACAGCGGGGTATTCGAGCGGGTACCGCAAGCCCCGGAGTTCACCTACCCGACCTTCCTTGTCTACCCGCGCAAACGCGACAGCGAGGCCCTGCAACAGGCCTTCGCGGTGCTGCGCCGGCTGGTGGCCTCCGGCGCCAGCGATTGGTCACAACGCTGGGACCCGCTGATCTGAAACGCTGCCAGCGCCACTGAGCAGCTGGCGCTTGAGGCCGGCGATCAGGTCGGTCTGGGTGATCACACCGACCAACTGGTCGCCATCGATCACCGGCAGGCAGTGCAGCCCTTGCTCGCACAGCAGGGGCAGCAGGCGTTCCAATGGGTGCTGGCTGCTGACACTGATGACCTGCCGGCTCATCACCTGCTCCATACGCACGGCCTTGCCCGCGAAAAGCCCCCGCCAACTGAACCGGCCACGTTGCATGGCCGGACCGAGCAGATCGCTAAGGCTGACGATACCCACCAGCTTGCCCTCTTGCAGCACCGGCAGGGTTTTCAGGTGATGACTGGCGAGCATCTTCCAGGCCTGTTCCAGGGTGGTGTCGGGGGCGGCGAACTGCACATCGCGGGACATCACCGAAGCTGCGCTGATCCCGCCGAGGCTGCGCTGCAGGGCATGCTGCTCGGTGGCCAGGATGATGCGCTCCAGTTCATCGCGGGTGACGTCGACGAACTCACCCAACTCTTCCAACGCCTGATCCAGGTCCGCACCACTGACCCCGACCCGTTCGCTGGGCAACGGGTCGTGGGTGTGGTGCTGGTCCTTGCGTGGCGCAGCGCCCTTGGGGTAATGCACGCCGGTCAAACGGTTGTAGACCACTGCCACCGTCACCAGAATCAGCGCGTTGAGCAACACGGGCTCCAGCAGGTGGTCGCCCAGCGCCGTCAGCCCTGAATCGGCCAGCACCGCGCTCACCGCAACACCGCCACCCGGCGGGTGCAGGCAGCGCAACAGGCACATCAGCAAAAGCGAGATGCCCAAGGCAGCCGCCGCAACCCACAGGTGGGGGCCGAACCCCTCGCGCATGGCAAGGCCCACTGCGCCCGCCAGCGCATAGCTGCCCAGCACTGGCCAGGGCTGGGCCAACGGCCCGGAATGCACGGCGAACACCAGCACTGCCGAAGCCGCAAGAGGGCCCAGCAGGTGCAAGGCGATACCAGGCCCGTAGGCCATACCGGTCAACCAGCCGGCGAGGAACAAACCGAGCAGCGCGCCGATGCCGGCACGCAGCCATTGTTTTGGAGGAATATTCAGGGGCGACGGCAACAGCCGCTGCAGGCGACTTTCGGAACGCAAGGCAGTCATTCAAGTAATCGTGTTTGTGGTTCTGATCAAAAGAAAGCCCAGCCGAACTGGCCTGGGCCCTAGGGGCTCCGTCCGTGGAGAGATGGAAACCGCAGGGTTTCGTCAGGGGATTGTGCCGCCCAGTGTCGGGCTTGGGCCAATTCAAAAAAATGCGGCTGTACTGCAGTTTTTTTGCAGTGCTGCTGCCGGCGACAGGGCCAGAGAGGGTCAGCGCACCTTGCGCGGTAAATCGATACTCACCCGCAACCCGCCCAAAGGGCTCTGGAGCAAGGCCAAAGACCCACCCCAGGCATCGACGATATCCCGCACGATCCCCAGCCCCAGGCCATGCCCATCCACTTGCTCATCCAGCCGCGAACCGCGCTCCAGCACCTGCAGGCGCTGGCTTTCAGGTATGCCCGGACCGTCATCGTCGACCCACACCTGATAGCCTTCGGTGGTCGGGGCTATGCCCAGGCGCACTTCGCTGTCAGCCCATTTGCAGGCGTTATCCAACAGGTTGCCAAGCAGCTCCAGGAAGTCCTCCCGGTCCCAAGGCAGCAGTAACCCTGGCGGTACATCGCGCTCGAGCAGCAAGCCTTCGCCATGGATCATTCCCAAGGTGGCGAGCAACCCCGGAAGCTCGGTATCGCAGTCAAATTGAGCGCCAGGCAGCGCATCCCCGGCCAGGCGCGCCCGGTTCAGTTCGCGTGCCAGGCGCTGCTGGATCTGCTCCAGTTGCTCGCGCAGTTGCGCACGCACTTCGGGCAAGCCATTCAGGCGCTCGCTGGACGCCAGGCTCAGCAGCACCGCCAATGGCGTCTTCAATGCATGACCCAGGTTGCCCAACGCGTTGCGCGAACGGCGCAGGCTGTCTTCGGTATGGCTGAGCAGATGATTGATCTGACCTACCAGCGGTGCCAGTTCGCTGGGCACTTGGGCATCGAGCTGCGAGCGCTGGCCTTGCTGCAACTGAGCAATCTGCTGACGCGCCCGCTCCAGCGGGCGCAACGAACGGGTGACGGTGATGCGCTGCAGCACCAGCACCAGGATCAGCGCCACCAGGCCCATCCCCAGGCCGATCTGCTGCAGGCGCCGGAACCCCTCGCGCACAGGCGAGTAATCCTGGGCGACGCTGATCGAAATGTCCTGGCCCAGCCGCCGGTAATCGGCACGCAGCGCAAGCAACTGCTGGCCTTCCGGGCCCAGCTCGTGGCTATCGGAGAGACCGGGCGCGGCCGGTTTCGGCATGTCCAGGTCCCATAAAGAGCGCGAGCGCCAGGTGCCCTTGTCGAAATCGATGCGGAAGTAGTAACCGGAAAACGGCCGTTGATAGGCGGCGGAAATGCGCCGCTCATCCAACTGCAACCCCGAAGGCCCGCGCACCAGCGCCACCAGCAGGTTCTCGCTTTCCTTGCGCAGGCCGTTTTCCAGATAGCGCTGCAAACCGGCCTCGAACAACCACAAGGTAAGCTGCGCAAGCACCACCCCGACCACCACCAATACGGCTACAAGGCCCAGGCTCAAGCGTGCCTGAATCGATTTCACCCGGTGCTCCCGGCGTAGATGTAGCCTTGCCCGCGGCGGGTCTCGATGACACTGCGGCCCAGCTTGCGGCGCAAATGGTTGACGTGCACTTCGAGCACGTTGGAGTCACGCTCGGTTTCACCGTCGTACAAGTGCTCGGCCAGGTGGCTCTTGGAGAGGATCTGTTGAGGGTGCAGCATGAAGTAACGCAACAGGCGGAACTCCGCAGCGGTCAGCTGGATGTCCACCCCCTCGCGGCTCACGCACTGGCGGCTTTCGTCCAGGTGCAACCCGGCGGCTTCAAGACGGGGCTGGTTGGCAAGGCCCTTCGCCCGGCGCAGCAGCGCCTGAATGCGCAACTGCAGCTCTTCAGGGTGGAAGGGCTTGCTCATGTAGTCGTCGGCGCCAGCCTTCAACCCCTCGATGCGCTCGGCCCATGACCCCCGTGCGGTCAGAATCAGCACCGGCGTGGCCAGACCTGCTGCACGCCACTGCGCCAGCACGTCCAGCCCCGGCAACCCCGGCAGGCCGAGGTCCAGAATGATCAAGTCGTAGGGTTCGCTCTGGCCCTGATATACCGCGTCCCGGCCGTCGGCCAGCCAGTCCACGGCGTAGCCCTGGCGCTGCAGGCCGGCAATCAACTCGTCAGCCAGGGGAACGTTGTCCTCGACAAGCAACAGGCGCATTCAGTCGTCTTCCTCGTCTTTGAGCAGGGCACCGGTGCTGGCATCGAGTTTGATCTCGCGCACCACGCCGTCGGTGGTCAGCAGCTCGACTTCGTATTCGTAGCGATCATCGTCTTCTTCCAGCTCCGCCTCCAGCAACCGCGCCCCGGGGTGGCGCCCCAGGGCGGTCTCGAGCAATTGCTCGAGCGGCAGAATCACGCCTTTCTGGCGCAACTGCAGGGCCTCATCCTGATCCAGGTCGCGAGCAACGGCCAAGGAGCAGACGGCCAGCAGCGAGAGCGCCAGGTAGCGCGCCCACCGGGTCAAGTGGATCATCAGCGGTCCTGTTCGTCCTTCAGCACTTCACCGGTCTTGGCGTCCAGGTCAACGTCCCATTCGACGTTCTGGGTGTCACGCATCTCGACCTTGTAGATGTAGCGACCGTATTCGTTTTCCAGCTCCGAATCGGTGACGGTGGCGCCCGGGTGCTTGGCAACGGCAGTGGCCTTGAGCTCATCCAGCGACTTGATGGTCTTGGCATTCACCAGCTTGACCACTTCGTCAGGCTGGACGTCCTTGGCCAGGGCGACGTTGGCACCGAAAGCAAGCGCAGCGGCAGTGAACAAGGCAGTCAGGGTTTTCATCAGGTTCTCTCCATCGAGGTGTGCAATTTGTCTACGGAGTTAAGATTATCCACCGGTCCTTAACTCAACCTGAAAACAGCTGGCGCCATGATAGCGCAGCGCATCCACCATGCGATTCCCTATAATGGCCCACCTGTGAATTGCGAGGCCGCCCATGAGCGCCATCCATATCAAGTACCCGGCTCTGACCTTCAAGGCCGGCAAACGTGCCCTGCAGCAGATCCGTGAACGCGGGCTGCAGGCAGCGGATGTCGGTGTGGTACCGGGTGCCGCTGGCGGGCCCAAACCACTGGGGATTCAGGGGCTGGACCTGGCGCTGTTCGGCGAGTGGCTGCCATCGGCGCCCCGCCAACGGGCATTGATCGGTGCATCGATCGGCTCCTGGCGCTTCGCCAGCGCCTGCCTCGATGACCCGATCGCTGGCATCCGCCGCCTCGGTGAACTGTATACCGAACAGGACTTCGCCAAAGGTGTGACCGCAGCCCAGATCAGCCGCAGCTGCCAGCAGATGCTCGACGACCTGCTGCAAGGGCGCGATGGGCAGATCCTGGCAAACCCGCACTACCGCCTGAACATCCTGGTGGTGAAGAGCCACGGCCATCTTGCCCACGACCACCGCGGCCGGTTGGGGATGGGGCTGGGCTCGGTGATCGCCAGCAATCTGCTGGGGCGCTCACGCCTGGGCCGGCATTTCGAACGGGTCATCCTGCACGATGAGCGTGCCGCCCCGCCGCTGGATCAACTCACAGACTTTCCCTCACGCTACCTGCCACTGGGCCAGGGCAACCTGCGCCACGCCCTGCTCGCGTCCGGCTCGATCCCGATGGTCATGGAAGGCGTGCGCGACATCCCCGGTGCGGGTGCGGGCACCTACCGCGACGGCGGTTTGCTCGACTATCACCTCGACCTGCCATACCGCGGCGACGACCTGGTGCTTTACCCGCATTTCACCGACAAGGTCGTGCCTGGCTGGTTCGACAAGGCGCTGCCATGGCGCAAGGGCGATGCCACGCGCCTGCGCAATGTGCTGTTGGTGACGCCGTCACCGCAGTACCTGGCCGCACTGCCCTTCGGCAAGCTGCCCGACCGCAACGACTTCAAGCGTTTCATGGGCGATGCACCCAGCCGCAAACGCTACTGGTACCAGGCCATTGCCGAAAGCCAGCGGCTGGGTGACGAACTGCTGGAGCTGATCGCCACCGGGCGGCTGCACGAACGCCTGCAAGCCTTGTAGCGACCATGCTGGTAGACTGCGCGCATCTTCGATACACACAGAGTTCTGACCGTGGAAATCTTTAAGGAATTTACCTTCGAATCGGCCCACCGCCTGCCTAACGTCCCGGCCGGGCACAAATGCGGCCGCCTGCATGGCCACTCGTTCAAGGTCGGCCTGCATCTGACCGGCCCGCTTGACCCGCATACCGGCTGGATCCGCGACTTTTCCGAGATCAAGGCGATCTTCAAGCCGATCTACGAGCAGTTGGACCACAACTACCTCAACGATATTCCAGGCCTGGAAAACCCCACCAGCGAGGTCATCGCCAAGTGGATCTGGGAGCAAGTCAAGCCGCTGCTGCCGGAGCTGTCCAAGGTGCGTATTCATGAAACCTGCACCAGCGGCTGCGAATACAGCGGCGATTGACTGGCGCTGCGCTACACGAGCACGGGGTCAAGCCTTGGCAACGAGCGGACGAGGGTGAGGCGGCACACAAGGGTTAGACACCTGCAGGCTGAACTGGCCACGGTCGCCTCGACGGTTGTTGAGGTATGCAACCCGCTCCACCCGTCGCCTCACTTGCCGACCGTCTGCGCTATAGAGCTTCAGGTTCAACAGCACTTGCCCTTCTTGCAACTCCTGTGGATCCAGGCCAGGGATATGCCACAGTGGCGTTCGCCGCCCGGCGGTCAGCTTGTACAGTGCCGTCTCCAGATCGACAGGCGGGTCGGCGGGTAGCACCACGGATGTCCCGAAGGGGTCTCGCAACGCCAGACTGGCGGGGTCGTCCTTGCACACACCGGCATCCGAACGCGCCGGGTAAAAGCCCAGATAACCGTTTCGACTGACGTCGAGCCAGTATTCCAGTGAAGGCCAACGGTCGACATTATTGCCCTCATATGCCGGGCGGATCTCGTAAACGAAGCCTGTTGCAAGTCGATAGACACCAAACCAGAAAACGTCACAAAACGCACGCTTACGAGCCTCGCGACCCCATAGCGAGTCAATCAGGAACGATTGCAACATTTCCTCGCCATAGTCCAGGCTGGTCATCAGCCAACCATCGTCACCGTTCCAGTCATCGAATTCGACCCAGAACGGCCGGGTGATATCATCATCGTCAATCTGGGCGGCCCGCAACGGTGCATCCAGCAATTGCCAGCGGCATGTCGCGGTAAAACTCAGCAGCGGTTCAAAACACAGCTGCGCCATCATCCGTACTCCTTTCGCTCGATAAAAACGCACAGTGGCGCCTTTTCAAGGCAGGGGGCAGGAAGAAGGCTTACCTCAGTTCGGTACGCAGGAACCCCGGCGCGATATAGCGCTGGTAATGCGCCTCGGACAACAAAAAGAATTCGCGGTCGATGGCATCGCGCAACTGCGGCAGCTCCCAGTCCCGAAACTCGGGCAGCAACGCCATCCCGTACGCTTCCAGGTCGCGAATCAGGCGGGCACCGCGTGCAATCAGCTGATACGCCCAACAATACTCAGACTGCTGCTCGACAAAGCGGATGGAGCGCTGCTGCAGCTGCTGACGCAGCAGGTTCGTATCGAACACTTCCAGCTTGGCCATCATCACCTGTACCAGCAACTGTTCCAGGCGCAGCAAAACGGCACGCTTGTGATCGTCGTCGTAAGCGTTCCAGTGGATGACTTCGTGATGGAAACGCTTGCAGCCACGGCACACCGTGTCTCCATACACCGTGGAGCAAAGGCCGACGCAAGGGGTCTTGATGGACTGGTTGGGCATGGAAAAACAACGGCTTGGCGGTGGAACACAGGCCCATGTTAGCCCTTTGTCTAACCAGGGTCACTCGTTAAAGTCATGTTCGCCGCCTTACCTTCTGCGACAATTTGCCGTAGAATCATCCCGCCTTTTCAAGGCAACAATGTCCGTTGGAAGCTGTTTTCAAAGCGTCACGAGCACAGTTGATCCGGTAGAACGGCGTTGGCCCGGGCCATGCACCCCTCGCATGCCCGCGCCAGCCCTCATCAGCCCCCGTTCTGCAGGCGTAAAACTTTGAAAGCAGCTTCTGTAAGGATTCTCTGCGACCCTGGCTGGGCGGCCCAAGAAGCCGTGATGGCGCATGGGTGCAGAGAATGCTGGATGAGCGTCCCGGACTCCCTTTAGGGACCACTGATGAGGGTAATAACTGTGCTTGAAGCCTACCGCAAACACATCGAAGAGCGTGCCGCCCTGGGTATCGTGCCCCAGCCGCTGAACGCCGAACAAACCGCAGGCCTGGTCGAGCTGCTGAAAAACCCGCCGGCCGGCGAAGAAGCCTTCCTCGTAGACCTGATCACCCACCGCGTTCCACCAGGAGTCGACGAAGCTGCCTACGTCAAGGCCGCTTTCCTGTCTGCCGTGGCCAAGGGTGAAGCCAACTCGCCACTGATCGACCGCAAGCACGCCACCGAGCTGCTGGGCACCATGCAGGGCGGCTACAACATCGAAACGCTGGTCGCGCTGCTGGATGACGCCGAACTGGGCGCCGTCGCGGCCGAAAAGCTCAAGCACACCCTGCTGATGTTCGATGCTTTCCACGACGTGGCCGAAAAAGCCAAGGCGGGCAACGCTCACGCCAAGGCCGTGCTGGAATCCTGGGCTGCCGGCGAGTGGTTCACCTCGCGTCCGGCCATCGCCGACAAGTACACCCTGACCGTGTTCAAAGTGCCGGGCGAAACCAACACTGACGACCTGTCCCCTGCCCCGGACGCCTGGTCGCGCCCTGACATCCCGCTGCACGCCCTGGCCATGCTGAAAATGGCCCGCGACGGCATCGAGCCGCAGCAGCCGGGCTCGGTCGGCCCGCTGGCGCAAATCGAAGCGGTCAAGGCCAAAGGCTTCCCGGTCGCCTACGTCGGTGACGTGGTCGGTACCGGTTCTTCGCGCAAATCCGCCACCAACTCGGTGCTGTGGTTCTTCGGCGACGACATCCCGTACGTGCCGAACAAGCGCGCCGGTGGCTTCTGCTTCGGCACCAAGATCGCCCCGATCTTCTACAACACCATGGAAGACGCCGGTGCCCTGCCGATCGAATTCGACTGCACCAACCTGGGCATGGGCGACGTCATCGACGTTTACCCATACAAAGGTGAAGTACGCCGTCACGACAGCGACGAGCTGGTCACCAGCTTCGAGCTGAAAACCGAAGTACTGCTGGATGAAGTCCGCGCTGGCGGCCGTATCCCGCTGATCGTCGGCCGTGGCCTGACCGAAAAAGCCCGTACCGAGCTGGGCCTGGGTGCATCCGACCTGTTCAAGAAGCCAGAGCAGCCTGCCGATTCCGGCAAGGGCTTCACCCTGGCTCAGAAAATGGTCGGCCGTGCCTGCGGCCTGCCCGAAGGCCAGGGCGTGCGCCCAGGTGCTTACTGCGAGCCGAAGATGACCACCGTCGGCTCCCAGGACACCACTGGCCCGATGACCCGCGATGAGCTCAAAGACCTGGCGTGCCTGGGCTTCTCCGCTGACCTGGTGATGCAGTCGTTCTGCCACACCGCGGCCTATCCGAAGCCGATCGACGTCACTACCCACCACACCCTGCCAGACTTCATCCGCACCCGTGGCGGCGTGTCGCTGCGCCCAGGCGACGGCATCATCCACAGCTGGCTGAACCGTATGCTGATGCCTGACACCGTCGGTACCGGTGGTGACTCGCACACCCGTTTCCCGATCGGCATCTCGTTCCCGGCCGGTTCCGGCCTGGTGGCCTTCGCCGCCGCCACCGGCGTCATGCCGCTGGACATGCCAGAGTCGATCCTGGTGCGCTTCAAGGGCAAACTGCAGCCAGGCATCACCCTGCGTGACCTGGTGCATGCCATCCCTTACTACGCCATCCAGCAGGGCCTGCTGACCGTCGAGAAGAAAGGCAAGAAAAACGCCTTCTCCGGCCGCATCCTGGAAATCGAAGGCCTGGACGAACTGACCGTCGAGCAAGCGTTCGAACTGTCCGACGCCTCGGCCGAGCGTTCCGCTGCCGGCTGCACCATCAAGCTGCCGGAAAAGGCCATCGCCGAGTACCTGAAGTCGAACATCACCCTGCTGCGCTGGATGATCGGCGAAGGCTACGGCGATGCCCGCACCCTGGAGCGTCGCGCCCAGGCCATGGAAGCCTGGCTGGCCAAGCCTGAGCTGCTGTCGGCTGACGCCGATGCCGAATACGCCGAAATCATCGAAATCGACCTGGCCGACGTCAAGGAGCCTGTGCTCTGCGCGCCGAACGACCCGGACGACGCCCGCCTGCTGTCGTCGGTACAGGGCGAGAAGATCGACGAAGTGTTCATCGGTTCGTGCATGACCAACATTGGTCACTTCCGCGCTGCCGGCAAGCTGCTGGAGAAGGTCAAGGGCGGTATTCCGACTCGTCTGTGGCTGGCTCCGCCAACCAAGATGGACGCCCACCAGCTGACCGAAGAAGGCTACTACGGCATCTACGGCAAGGCCGGTGCGCGCATGGAAATGCCAGGCTGCTCGCTGTGCATGGGTAACCAGGCACGTGTGCAGACCGGTTCGACCGTGGTCTCCACGTCGACCCGTAACTTCCCGAACCGCCTGGGCGACGCCACCAACGTCTACCTGGCATCGGCCGAGCTGGCTGCTGTCGCATCGATCATCGGCAAGCTGCCGACCGTCGAGGAGTACATGCAGTACGCGAAAGACATCGACAGCATGGCTGCCGACGTTTACCGCTATCTGAGCTTCGACCAGATCGCCGAGTTCCGCGAAGCTGCGGCCAACGCCAAGATCCCGGTTGTTCAAGCGTAATCAGCGGTACGCTACAAGAAAAAACCCCGGCATCAATGCCGGGGTTTTTTGCTTTTGCTCGCCTCAGATCACGAACAAATCCACAAACCGGTGCACCGCCGCACCCTCCAGCCGCTGCTGATCCTCGCACAGCTCGAAAATCTCCAGGCAACGCTGAGGCGCAAACCGCGTCGCCAGGTTGTCCCTGAACTTGGCCTCCAGCAAAGGGATGCCCTCGCCGCGCCGGCGCCGGTGCCCGACCGGGTACTCCACCACCACCTGTTCGGTACTGCTGCCATCCTTGAAGAACACCTGCAAGCCATTGGCGATCGAGCGCTTGTCCGGCTCCAGGTATTCACGGCTGAAACGAGGGTCCTCGACCACCTCCATCTTTTCGCGCAGACGGTCGATGCTCGGGTGGGCGGCGTGGAAGGCATCTTCGTAATGCTCGGCCACCAGATGGCCGAATATAAGCGGCACCGCCACCATGTACTGCAGGCAGTGGTCGCGATCGGCAGCATTGGCCAGCGGGCCGACCTTGGAGATGATGCGAATGGCCGATTCCTGGGTGGTGATGACGATACGGTCGACTTCGTGCAGGCGGTTGCGCACTTGCGGGTGCAGGCTGACCGCGGCTTCGCAGGCGGTCTGGGCGTGGAACTCGGCCGGGAAACTGACCTTGAACAACACGTTCTCCATCACGTAGCTGGCCAACGCCTGCGGTACCCGCAGCGTCTGCTGGGCAGACGGCTTGAGCGCCAGGTCCTTGTTGGTATGGCTGAACGACACGTCATAAAAGCCCCACTGCGGCGCGGTCAGCACCCCGGGTACCCCCATCTCGCCACGCAGCGCGATATCGGCCAGGCGCACACCACGGCTCGAAGCATCGCCGGCGGCCCACGACTTGCGCGAGCCAGCGTTGGGTGCATGGCGGTAGGTGCGTAGCGCCTGGCCATCGACAAAGGCATGGGACAGGGCCGACAGCAGTTGTTCACGATTGGCCCCCATCAGCTTGGCGCACACGGCCGTGGAGGCCACCTTGACCAACAGCACGTGGTCGAGGCCGACACGATTGAAGGCGTTTTCCAGCGCCAGCACACCCTGGATCTCATGGGCCATGACCATCGCCTCGAGCACTTCACGCATGAGCAACGGGCCTTCACCCTTGGCCACCCGTTTTTGCGACAGGTGATCGGCCACCGCGAGGATCCCCCCAAGGTTATCGGAAGGGTGGGCCCACTCGGCGGCAAGCCAGGTGTCGTTGTAATCCAGCCAACGCACGGTGCAGCCGATATCCCAGGCGGCCTTGACCGGGTCGAGCCGGTAGCTGGTGCCGGGCACCCGGGCGCCATTGGGCACCACTGTTCCCTCCACCAGCGGGCCGAGGTGCTTGGTGCACTCTGGAAAGCGCAGGGCCAACAGGCCGCAGCCCAGGGTGTCCATCAGGCAATTGCGCGCGGTGTCCAGCGCCTCGAGGGATTCGACGCGGTAGGTGAGAACGTAATCGGCAAGGGTTTGCAGCACCCCGTCGTAGTCAGGACGCTCGTTCAGGTCCACGTTGGCGCTCATTTGCAGCTCCTTTGATTGGGGCTGCTACGCAGCCCATCGCCGGTGAACCGGCTCCCACACGGTCAATGCAGGAACCGGATTGCCAGCGACGGGCCGCGCAGCGGCCCTGCTGATTCAAAGCCAAGCGCCAATGGTGCGTCAGAAGCTGTCGCCAGGCACCCTTACCCAGCCTTCCATCAACACCCGGGCACTACGACTCATGATTGCCTTGGTGACCGTCCACTCACCATCCACCTGGCTGGCCTGAGCCCCGACCCGCAAAGTGCCGGAGGGATGGCCGAAGCGCACGGCACTGCGCTCGCCCCCGCCAGCAGCGAGGTTGACCAACGTACCTGGAATGGCAGCAGCGGTACCGATGGCCACCGCAGCAGTACCCATCATCGCGTGGTGCAACTTGCCCATGGAAAGTGCACGCACCAGCAGGTCGATGTCAGCCGCCTCGACAGCCTTGCCACTGGACGCAGTGTAGGTGCTTGGCGGCGCAACGAAAGCCACCTTCGGCGTGTGCTGACGCCCGGCCGCCTGGTCGACATGCTCGATCAGCCCCATGCGCACGGCGCCATGGGCACGGATCGCCTCGAAACGCGTCAGCGCCTGGGCATCGCCGTTGATCGCATCCTGCAGCTCGGTACCGGCATAGCCGACATCGTCGGCATTGACGAAAATGGTCGGGATCCCCGCGTTGATCAAAGTGGCTTTGAAGGTACCGACACCGGGCACCTCCAGGTCATCCACCAGATTGCCGGTAGGGAACATCGCCCCGCCGCCTTCGCCCTCATCGGCCGCCGGTTCAAGGAACTCCAACTGCACCTCAGCCGCCGGGAACGTCACACCGTCGAGTTCGAAGTCGCCGGTTTCCTGCACTTGGCCCTCGGTGATCGGCACATGAGCGATGATGGTCTTGCCGATATTGACCTGCCAGATACGCACGGTGGCAACGCCATTGCGCGGGATGCGCGACGGCTCGACCAAGCCACTGCTGATGGCGAACGAGCCGACAGCAGCAGACAGGTTGCCGCAGTTGCCGCTCCAGTCGACGAAGGCCTTGTCGATGGCTACCTGGCCGAACAGGTAGTCGACGTCGTGCTCGGGCTTGGTGCTAGGTGAAAGGATCACGGTCTTGCTGGTGCTTGAGGTGGCGCCGCCCATGCCGTCGATCTGCTTGGCGTAGGGGTCGGGGCTACCGATGACCCGCAGGAGCAGTGCGTCACGGGCCGGCCCTGGGACTTGGGCTCGTTCAGGGAGGTCTTGCAGGCGGAAGAACACGCCTTTGCTGGTGCCGCCGCGGATGTAGGTGGCGGGGATCTTGATTTGTGGTGCGTGTGCCATGGTTGTGCTGTCCTGATAGTCCGGCGAAATACCCTTGGGGCTGCTTTGCAGCCCTTCGCGACGCAAAGCCGCTCCTACAGCCCCGGTAGGAGCGGCCTTGCGTCGCGAAAGGGCCGCAACGCGGCCCCGCTTTTCAAGCTCAGGCGGTAGCTTCGAGGAAATCCTGGGCAAAGCGCTGCAATACCCCGCCCGCCTCGTAGATCGACACCTCTTCGGCGGTATCGAGCCGGCAGGTCACCGGTACCTCGACCCGTTCGCCATTGCTGCGCGTGACCACCAGCGTCAGGGTTGCACGCGGCTTGCGCTCACCTGCCACGTCATAGGTCTCGCTACCATCCAGGCCCAGGGTCTTGCGGTCGGTGCCCGGCAGGAATTCGAGCGGCAACACGCCCATGCCCACCAGGTTGGTGCGGTGAATGCGCTCGAAGCCTTCGGCCACGATCGCCTCGACGCCCGCCAGCCGCACGCCCTTGGCCGCCCAGTCGCGGGACGAGCCTTGCCCATAGTCGGCACCGGCAACGATGATCAGCGGCTGCTTGCGCTGCATGTAGGTTTCGATGGCTTCCCACATCCGGGTCACCTTGCCCTCCGGCTCCAGGCGCGCCAGCGAACCCTGCTGCACGCTGCCATCGGGTTTGCGCACCATCTCGTTGAACAGCTTGGGGTTGGCGAAGGTGGCACGCTGCGCCGTCAGGTGGTCGCCGCGGTGCGTGGCGTAGGAGTTGAAGTCCTCCTCCGGCAGGCCCATCTTGGCCAGGTATTCACCCGCCGCGCTGTCGAGCAGGATGGCATTGGAAGGTGACAGGTGGTCGGTGGTGATGTTGTCGGGCAGCACCGCCAACGGACGCATGCCGCGCAACGTGCGCTCACCGGCCAGAGCGCCTTCCCAGTAGGGCGGGCGGCGGATATAGGTACTCATCGGGCGCCACTCGTAAAGCGGCGCCACTTTCGGCCCACGGTCTTGCTCGATAGCGAACATCGGGATGTAGACCTTGCGGAACTGCTCCGGCTTGACCGCAGCGCGCACCACCGCATCGATCTCTTCGTCGCTTGGCCAGATGTCCTTGAGGCGGATTTGCTGACCATCGACTACGCCCAGTACATCCTTCTCGATGTCGAAGCGGATGGTGCCGGCAATGGCATAGGCCACCACCAGCGGCGGCGAAGCGAGAAATGCCTGCTTGGCGTACGGGTGGATGCGCCCATCGAAGTTGCGGTTGCCCGAGAGCACCGCCGTCGCGTAGAGGTCACGGTCGATGATTTCCTGCTGGATCACCGGGTCCAAAGCACCGGACATGCCGTTGCAGGTGGTGCAGGCGAAGGCGACGATACCGAAGCCCAGTTGCTCCAGCTCCTTCTCCAGCCCCGCTTCCTCCAGGTACAGCTGCACGGCCTTGGAGCCGGGCGCGAGCGACGACTTGACCCACGGCTTGCGCGCCAGGCCGAGCTTGTTGGCATTGCGCGCCAGCAGGCCAGCGGCGATCACGTTGCGCGGGTTGCTGGTGTTGGTGCAACTGGTAATCGCAGCGATGATCACTGCGCCGTCAGGCATCTGCCCCGGTATCTCGTCCCAGGCACCAGCGATGCCCTTGGCTGCCAGCTCACTGGTGGCAACACGGGCATGCGGGTTGGACGGCCCGGCCATGTTGCGCACCACGCTCGACAGGTCGAAGTTCAGCACGCGTTCGTATTCGGCCGTGGCCAACGCGTCAGCCCACAAGCCCGTGGCCTTGGCGTAGGTTTCCACCAGCTTCACCTGCTGATCTTCACGGCCGGTCAGTTTCAGGTAGTCGATGGTTTGCTGGTCGATGGCGAACATTGCAGCGGTTGCACCATATTCCGGTGCCATGTTGGAGATGGTCGCACGGTCGCCGAGGGTCAGGGCGCGTGCACCTTCGCCGTAGAACTCAAGGTAGGCGCCAACCACCTTCTGCTTGCGCAGGAACTCGGTCAAGGCCAGCACCAGGTCGGTGGCGGTGATGTTGGGCGCCAGCTTGCCGCGCAGCTCCACGCCGACGATTTCCGGCAGGCGCATCCACGAGGCCCGGCCCAGCATGACGTTTTCAGCTTCCAGGCCGCCGACGCCGATGGCGATCACGCCCAGCGCGTCGACATGCGGGGTATGGCTGTCGGTGCCCACGCAGGTGTCCGGGTAGGCCACACCGCGATCGCTGTGGATCACCGGCGACATTTTCTCCAGATTGATCTGGTGCATGATGCCGTTACCGGGCTGGATCACATCGACGTTCTTGAACGCCTTCTTGGTCCAGTTGATGAAATGGAAGCGGTCTTCGTTGCGACGGTCTTCGATGGCGCGGTTCTTGTCAAAGGCCTGCGGGTCGAAGCCACCGCACTCGACGGCCAGCGAGTGATCGACGATCAGTTGCACCGGCACGACCGGGTTGACTGCCGCCGGGTCGCCACCTTTCTCGGCGATGGCGTCACGCAGGCCGGCGAGGTCGACCAGCGCGGTCTGGCCGAGGATGTCGTGGCACACCACGCGAGCCGGGAACCACGGGAAGTCGAGGTCGCGCTTGCGTTCGATCAGCTGGCCGAGCGAGGCGTTCAGGGTTGCAGGGTCGCAGCGGCGCACCAGGTTTTCGGCGAGCACGCGCGAGGTATAAGGCAGGTTGTCGTAGGCACCGGGCTTGATGGCCTCGACCGCGGCACGGGCATCGAAATAGTCCAGGTCAGTACCTGGCAGGGCTTTGCGGTATGCAGTGTTCATAAAATTATCGGCTCGGTCACGGTACGGTCGTGGATGAACGCACAGGCCCTGCAATCACTGTGGGAGCCAGCTCCCACAGGGTCGCTATAGGGCCTGTTGTTTCAGCGCTGCTCGATTGGCACGAACTGGCGCTGCTCGACGCCGACATACTCGGCGCTCGGGCGGATGATGCGGTTGTTGGCGCGCTGTTCGAACACGTGCGCTGCCCAGCCGGTCAGGCGCGAGCAGACAAAGATCGGGGTGAACAGCTTGGTCGGGATGCCCATGAAGTGATACGCCGAGGCATGGTAGAAATCGGCGTTGGGGAACAGACGCTTCTGCTCCCACATGGTCTTGTCGATGGCTTCTGAGACCGGGAACAGCACCTTGTCACCGACTGCGTCGGCCAGCTGCTTCGACCAATCCTTGATCACCTCGTTGCGCGGATCGGACTCTTTGTAGATGGCATGGCCAAAGCCCATGATCTTGTCCTTGCGCTCGAGCATGCGCAGCAACTCTGCGGTGGCTTCCTGCGGGTTCTGGAAGCGCTCGATCAGCTCCATCGCCGCCTCGTTGGCACCGCCGTGCAGTGGGCCGCGCAACGAGCCGATGGCCGCGGTGATGCAGGAGTACAGGTCCGATAGCGTCGAGGCGCAGACCCGGGCGGTGAAGGTCGATGCGTTGAACTCGTGCTCTGCATACAGGATCAGCGAAACGTTCATTACCTTGACATGCAACTCGCTCGGCTTCTTGCCGTGCAGCAGGTGCAGGAAATGCCCGCCCAGGGTGTCTTCATCGCTGGTGCAGTCGATACGTACGCCATGGTGGGTGAAGCGGTACCAATAGCACATCACCGCCGGGAACAGCGCCAGCAGGCGGTCGGTCTTGTCGTGCTGGGCGTCGAAGGTCAACTCCGGCTCCAGCGTACCCAGCACCGAGCAGCCGGTGCGCATGACGTCCATCGGGTGCGCGTCGCGCGGGATGCGCTCGAGCACTTCTTTCAGCGCCTGCGGCAGGTCGCGCAGGCCCTTGAGCTTGTGTTTGTAATCGGCAAGTTCTGCCTTGCTGGGCAACTCGCCGTATAGCAGCAGGTAGGCCACTTCTTCGAATTCGGCGCCTGCTGCCAGGTCGCGCACATCATAACCCCGGTAAGTCAGGCCGGCGCCGGCCTGGCCGACGGTCGACAGAGCGGTCTGGCCGGCCACCTGGCCACGCAGGCCTGCGCCACTGAGTACTTTTGCTTCGGCCATGGTGTTTCTCCTTTCTTGAATTTGTTATGGATATCGTTCTGGCTAAATCAGAGTGCCTGTACCGGCCCTATCGCCGGCAAGCCGGCTCCCACAACAAGCTGTGCAAGGCTCAAGCCTGGTGCTGCACCTGTGGGAGCCGGCTTGCCGGCGATGAGGCCAGCATTGGCTCAACCTTTTTTCTGCGCAAACAGCGCATCGAGGCTCTGCTCGAATGCGTGGTAGCCAATGGCATCGTAGAGCTCCATGCGGGTCTGCATGGTGTCGATCACGTTTTTCTGCGTGCCGTCGCGACGCAGCGCGGTGTAGACATTTTCGGCCGCCTTGTTCATGGCGCGGAACGCCGACAGCGGGTAGAGCACCAACGACACGTCCACGCCAGCCAGCTCTTGGGTGGTGAACAGCGGCGTGGCACCGAACTCGGTGATGTTGGCCAGGATCGGCGCCTTCACCCGGTCGGCGAAGGTCTTGTACATCTGCAGTTCGGTAATGGCCTCAGGGAAAATCATGTCGGCGCCGGCCTCGATGCAGGCGGCGGCGCGGTCGAGCGCTGCGTTCAGGCCTTCCACGGCCAGGGCATCGGTACGTGCCATGATCACGAAGCTGTCATCGGTACGGGCATCGACCGCAGCCTTGATGCGGTCGACCATCTCCTGCTGGGAGACGATTTCCTTGTTCGGCCGGTGGCCGCAGCGCTTGGCGCCTACCTGGTCTTCGATATGGATGGCGGCGGCACCGAACTTGCTCATCGAACGCACCGTGCGCGCAACGTTGAAGGCCGAGGCACCGAAGCCGGTGTCGACATCTACCAGCAATGGCAGGTCGCAGACGTCGGTGATGCGCCGCACATCGGTCAGCACGTCATCAAGACCGGTGATGCCCAGGTCCGGCAAGCCCAGCGAACCGGCGGCGACACCGCCACCGGACAGGTAGATGGCCTTGAAGCCGGCGCGCTTGGCCAGCAGCGCATGGTTGGCGTTGATGGCGCCGACCACCTGCAGTGGATGTTCGGCGGCAACGGCATCGCGAAAACGCTGACCAGGGGTGCTCTTCACAGTCATTTCTCACCTCAAAGGCTATTGTTGTTGGCGTCCAGGTAGTGGCGCTCGATATTGCGTTTGGACGCGCCGATGTGGCGGCGCATCAGGAGTTCGGCCAGCTCGCCGTCACGATCGGCGATGGCATCGAGGATGCGGTGGTGTTCGGCGAAGGCCTGGCGCGGGCGGTTGGGCGTGGCGGAAAACTGGATGCGGTACATGCGCACCAGCTGGTACAGCTCGCCGCAGAGCATCTTGACCAGGGTCTGGTTGCCGCTGCCCTGGATGATCCGGTAATGGAAGTCGTAATCGCCTTCCTGCTGGTAGTAACCCACCCCCGCCTGGAACGCCGCGTCGCGTTCGTGGGTGTCCAGCACCCGGCGCAACTCGTCGATATCGCCTTGGCTCATGCGCTCGGCCGCCAGGCGGCAAGCCATGCCCTCCAGCGACTCACGGATTTCGTACAGCTCGATCAGCTCGGCATGGTTGAGCGACACCACGCGCGCACCTACATGTGGCACACGCACCAGCAGGCGCTGGCCCTCCAGACGATGGATGGCCTCACGCAGCGGGCCACGGCTGATGCCATAGGTGCGCGCCAGCTCCGGCTCGGAGATTTTGCTGCCCGGGGCTATTTCCCCCTTGACGATCGCGGCCTGGATGCGCCGGAAGACATGCTCGGACAAGGTTTCCGTTTCATCCGGCGCTGAAGGGCTGGGGGTAATGAGGTCCAGCATATTGTTGACACCTTGATAAGCCATTGAGGAGAAACTAGCGAAACAAGCCAATTCAGTCAAAGAGAAAATGAACATTGTCGACAATTGTCTAAGTGCGAACTTAGTGAGTGATGGCGTTGTCAGATCGCGACGCGCTGGCGCCAAGGCATCGGCGTGATAGAATGCCGCGCCTCCAACGGAGTATGGATAGCGTTTCTGTCATCCATTCATGTTGTTGACAGACGAACCGAGGAAGCTTGCGCAGTACCTGCCAGTCGCCTTGCCCCGAACCTTGCACAGCACCGCGCCAGGACTATGAGACTTACACCCGTTTTATTGCTGTCATGCCTCACCCTGCTGCCGGCCCTTGGCCAGGCGGCGGGCAAGACCGTGTACGGTCTTAACGAATACGCCCGCCTCGGGGACCTCGACCTGGAAGTGGCCGCCAAACTCGACACCGGCGCCAAGACCGCATCCCTGAGTGCCCGCGACATCAAGCGCTTCAAGCGCGACGGCGAGAGCTGGGTGCGTTTCTACCTGGCGATAGATGCCGCCCATTCGCACCCCATCGAACGCCCGTTGGCGCGGGTCAGCAAGATCAAGCGCCGCGCAGGCGACTATGATGCCGAATCGGGCAAGGCCTATACCGCCCGCCCGGTCATCGAACTCGAAATCTGCATGGGCCAGGCCCTGCGCACCATCGAAGTCAACCTCACCGACCGCAGCGCGTTCCAGTTCCCGCTGCTGATCGGTTCCGAGGCGCTCAAGCACTTCGACGCGCTGGTCGACCCAAGCCTTAAATACGCGGCCGGCAAACCTGCCTGTGCCACCGACGCTCCCAAAGCAGAGTAATCCCGATGCGCTCTCTTACCCTCCATCTGAAAGTCCTGATCACCGTACTGGTGCTGTTGGGCGTGGCGGTCACGGCCTATCAGATCTTCTTCCTCGGCATCCCGGTGACCGAAGACGAAACCGACGACCTTTGGAACATCGACGCCAAGGTCGAGTTCGTCGCCAGCAGCAAGGACCCGGTCAAGGTACAAATGTTCGTACCGCCGCTGAACCGCGACTATGTCAGCCTCAACGAGAGCTTCATCTCCAACAACTACGGGGTCAGCGTCAACCGCGCCGATGGCAACCGCAAGGTAACCTGGTCGGCCCGCCGCGCCAGCGGCAACCAGACCCTCTACTACCGCCTGGTGCTGACCAAGCGCTACAGCAGCGAAAAGGCCGCCATCAAAGGCCCGACCTTCCGTGACAGCCTTGCCGTAGAAGGCCCCGAGAAGATCGCCGCCGAAGCCCTGATGGCGCCGATCCGCCAGCACTCGGCCGACGTCGAGACCTTCGTCAGCGAAACCATCAAGCGGGTGAACAACCTCAACGACGACAACGTCAAGCTGCTGCTGGCCGGCGATACCTCGCCCATGAAGAAGGCCCAGGTCATCGACCTGCTGCTGTCGATCGCGCATGTACCGATGGAAAAGGTCCATACCATCCGCCTGGTGGCCGATACGCCGCAGTCCCCCGAGCTCTGGCTGCGCAGCTTCAACGGCAGCGACTGGCTGTACTTCAACCCGGACACCGGTGAGCAGGGCCTGCCCAGCGACCGCCTGCTGTGGTGGACCGGTGATGACAACCTGGTCACCGTCGATGGCGGCAAGAAAGCCAACGTCACTTTCAGCATGAACAACAGCGAGATGAACGCCATCCGCCTGGCCAAGCTGACCGACGAGAACACCGACGCCGACTTCCTCGAGTACTCGCTGTACGGCCTGCCGCTGCAGACCCAGCAGACCTTCATGATCATGGTGATGATCCCGATCGGCGTGCTGGTGATCCTGGTCCTGCGCAACCTGATCGGCATCCAGACCCTGGGCACGTTCACACCGGTACTGATCGCCCTGGCGTTCCGCGAGACCCAGCTGGGCTTCGGCATCGTGCTGTTCACCGTGATCACCGCATTGGGCCTGTCGCTGCGCTCCTACCTGGAGCACCTCAAGCTGCAGATGCTGCCGCGCCTCTCGGTGGTACTGACCTTCGTCGTGGTATTGATTGCCGCCATCAGCCTGTTCAGCCACAAGCTGGGGCTGGAACGCGGCCTGTCGGTAGCGCTGTTCCCGATGGTGATCCTGACCATGACCATCGAGCGCCTGTCGATCACCTGGGAAGAACGTGGCGGCGGCCATGCCATGAAAGTGGCGATCGGCACCCTGTTCGCAGCGTCGCTTGCCCACCTGCTGATGATGGTGCCGGAGCTGGTGTACTTCGTCTTCACCTTCCCGGCGGTACTGCTGATCCTGGTGGGCTTCATGCTGGCGATGGGTCGCTACCGCGGCTACCGCCTGACCGAGCTGGTGCGCTTCAAGGCATTCCTGAAGAAGGCTGACGCCTGATGTTTGGCCTGATCAAGACGTGGAAAGCCCTGGAGGCCCGGGGCATCATGGGTATCAACCGGCGCAATGCCGACTATGTGCTCAAGTACAACAAGCGCAACCTGTACCCGATCGTCGACGACAAGATCATCACCAAGGAGCGTGCGCTGGCAGCGGGCATTCACGTGCCTGAAATGTACGGCATCATCGAGACCGAGAAGCAGATCGACAAGCTTCACGAGATCATCGGCGGGCGCAACGACTTCGTCATCAAGCCGGCCCAGGGGGCCGGCGGTGACGGCATCCTGGTGATTGCCGACCGCTTCGAGGACCGCTACCGCACCGTTTCCGGCAAGATCATCAGCCATGAAGAGATCGAGCATCAGGTCTCCAGCATCCTGACCGGCCTGTACTCACTCGGCGGGCACCGCGACCGCGCGCTGATCGAGTACCGGGTAACCCCCGACCAGATCTTCAAGAGCATCAGTTACGAAGGTGTGCCGGACATCCGCATCATCGTGCTGATGGGCTACCCGGTAATGGCCATGCTGCGCCTGCCGACCCGCCAGTCCGGCGGCAAGGCCAACCTGCACCAGGGCGCCATCGGCGTAGGTGTGGACCTGGCCACCGGAGTGACCCTGCGCGGTACCTGGCTGAACAACATCATCAGCAAGCACCCGGACACCACCAATGCGGTGGATGGCGTACAGCTGCCGAACTGGGACGGCTTCATGAAGCTGGCAGCCGGCTGCTATGAGCTGTGCGGCCTGGGCTACATCGGTGTGGACATGGTGCTGGACCAGGACAAGGGGCCGTTGATTCTCGAACTCAATGCCCGCCCTGGCCTGAACATCCAGATCGCCAACGACACCGGGCTGACCCAACGCACCCATGCCATCGAGGCGCACATCGAGGCGCTGGCCAAGGACGGCGTGACCGAGGATGCCGAACAGCGTGTCCGGGTCGCGCAAAGCCTGTTCGGGCACGTGCATCCGGGCTGATAGCTCTGCCCCCATCGCCGGCAAGCCGGCGATGGCTTCAACCCACTGCCTGAAAGTCACACTGGCGCTAGGCGCATTTCCTGCGCAGGTCTACAATCGCCCTCCTCGCTTTTACATCGCCGTCCACACTGATGCCGACCTGTACGCTCTACCCCCTGCCCTATCAGCCCGACCCCGCCGCGTACTTCGCCCGCCTGCGCCAGGCGCCCGGGGCGATCCTGCTCGACAGCGCCCGCCCAGGCGCCGAGCGCGGCCGCTTCGACCTGCTCAGCGCCTGGCCGCTGCAACACTTGCAGGTGCTGCCCGACGAAGATGGCCGGGCCTTCCTGCAACGGCTGCGCGCCAGCCTGAAACAACTGGGCCCTGCGCGGTTGCCAGGTGGTGTCGAGCTGCCATTTGCCGGCGGCCTGATCGGCTACCTCAGCTACGACTTCGGCCGACGCCTGGAGCACCTGCCCTGCCTCGCCACGGATGACCTCGGCCTGCCCGACGCCCAGCTTGGGTTGTATGGCTGGGCGCTGGTGACCGACCACCAGCATGGCACCAGCCAACTGGTGTTCCACCCCCAGCTGGCTGATGACGAGCGCGAGCGCCTCATCGCCTTGTTTGAAGACACCGACAACGCTGCAAGCGGCGATTTCCGCCTGCTCGCCGCCATGACGGGTGATTTGCAGCCAGGGCAATACGAGGCAGCATTCGATCAGGTACAGCGCTACATTCAGGCCGGCGATTGCTACCAGATCAACCTGACCCAACGCTTCCGCGCACCTTGCCAGGGCGACCCCTGGCGCGCCTACCAGGCCTTGCGCAAGGCCTGCCCGACGCCGTTCTCTGGTTACCAGCAACTGGCCGACGGCAGCGCACTGTTGAGTTTTTCTCCAGAACGCTTCATCCGCGTCAGCCAGGGGCAAGTGGAGACCCGCCCGATCAAGGGCACCCGCCCGCGCTCTGCCGACCCGGCAGAAGACGCCCGCAATGCCGAGGCGCTGCGCCACAGCCCCAAGGACCGCTCGGAAAACCTGATGATCGTGGACCTGCTGCGTAACGACCTGGGCCGCACTTGCCAGGTCGGTTCGGTGAAGGTGCCAGAGCTGTTCAGCCTGGAAAGTTACCCCAACGTGCACCATCTGGTCAGCAGCGTCACCGGGCAACTGGCCACCGACAAGGACGCCCTGGACCTGATCGGCGACAGCTTCCCAGGCGGTTCGATCACCGGCGCCCCCAAGATTCGCGCCATGCAGATCATCGACGAGCTGGAGCCCAGCCGCCGCGCGCTGTATTGCGGGTCCTTGCTGTACGTGGATGTGCGCGGTGAAATGGACAGTTCCATCGCCATTCGCAGCCTGCTGGTCAAGGATGGGCAGGTCAGCTGCTGGGGCGGCGGCGCGGTGGTGGCGGACTCCGACTGGCAATCGGAATACGAAGAATCGATCGCCAAGGTACGGGTATTGATGGAGACCTTGCAAAGCCTGTGACCCAGCGTTTGCCTGCACCGGCCCAGGGCCGGTGCAGGCACAGCGTCTAGCCTGCCATTTTTTGTTACCATCACCTCATTACGAGCGCACAGCGCCACAGCCAAGATGGAAACCGCCTGATGAGCCAACCCTTCGACGTCGCCGCCCTGGCCGCGACCTACGCCAGCAAATCCCCGCAGGACATTCTCAAGCTCGCCTTCGAGCACTTCGGCGACGACCTGTGGATTTCTTTCAGCGGTGCCGAGGACGTGGTGCTGGTCGACATGGCCTGGAAGCTGAACAAGCAGGTCAAGGTGTTCAGCCTCGACACCGGCCGCCTGCACCCTGAGACTTACCGGTTCATCGACCAGGTGCGTGAGCAGTACAGCCTGCCGATCGAGATCCTCAGCCCGGACCGCGCCAAACTCGACCCGTTCGTTCAGGAAAAGGGCCTGTTCAGTTTCTACAAGGACGGCCATGGCGAGTGCTGTGGCATCCGCAAGATCGAGCCACTGCGGCGCAAGCTCGCCACTGTCAGCGCCTGGGCCACCGGCCAGCGCCGCGACCAGAGCCCAGGCACCCGCAGCCAGGTGGCAGCACTGGAAATCGACAGCGCGTTCTCCACAGCGGAACGCACCCTGTACAAATTCAACCCGCTGGCGCAGATGACCAGCGCGGAAGTCTGGGGCTACATCCGGATGCTCGAGCTACCGTACAACAGCCTCCACGAACGCGGTTTCATCAGCATTGGTTGCGAGCCCTGCACCCGCCCGGTACTGCCGAACCAGCACGAACGTGAAGGCCGCTGGTGGTGGGAAGAGTCGACCCAGAAGGAATGCGGGCTGCACGCCGGCAACCTGATCAGCAAGGCCTGAAGGCAGCTGCAAGCCTCAAGCTATAAGCTGCAAGCCCCAAGAAGAAAGAGCAGCCCCCACGGGCTGCTCTTTCTCGAAGCTTGCAGCTTGAAGCTGCTTTTTCAGTGCACCGGCAACTCGACACCGGCAAACAGCTCTTCGAGTTCCTGCTTGTTGTGG
The DNA here is from genome assembly GCF_047456105.1 of Pseudomonas sp. BNK-15. Lineage (NCBI taxonomy): Bacteria > Pseudomonadati > Pseudomonadota > Gammaproteobacteria > Pseudomonadales > Pseudomonadaceae > Pseudomonas > Pseudomonas sp. BNK-15. The sequence goes on along the minus strand of NZ_CP179898.1, from coordinate 3,823,984 downwards.
CACTGGATCGCCTTGGCCATCACTTCACGCGTAAGGTGCGGCGCAAATTTCTCAATGAAGTCGCACATGAAGCCGCGCAGGAAGGTGCCGCGGCGGAAGCCGATCTTGGTGATGCTGGCCTCGAACAGCTCACTGGCATCAAGCGCCACCAGGTCGCTGTCCAGCTTGCTGTCCACCGCCATCTTGGCCACGATGCCCACGCCCAGCCCCAAGCGCACGTAAGTCTTGATCACGTCGGCGTCAGCAGCAGTGAACACCACCTTCGGCGTCAGGCCGCGGTGATTGAAGGCCTCATCCAGCTTGGAGCGGCCAGTGAACCCGAATACATAGGTGACGATCGGGTATTCGGCTACAGCTTCCAGCGTCAGCTTCGGCAATTTGGCCAGCGGGTGACCCTGCGGCACCACCACGCAGCGGTTCCACTTGTAGCACGGCATCATGATCAGGTCGCCGAACAGCTCCAGCGCCTCGGTGGCAATGGCAAAGTCGACGGTACCGTCCGCAGCCATCTCGGCAATCTGCATGGGTGAACCCTGATGCATATGCAGGGCGACTTCCGGGTACTGCTTGATGAAGCTACTGATGATCGGCGGCAGCGCATAGCGAGCCTGGGTATGGGTGGTAGCGATGGACAGCGTACCCTTCTTCTCGTTGGAGAATTCCTGGGCGATCTGCTTGATGCTTTCGACCTTGCGCAGGATTTCACCAGCGGTGTTGATGATGCGCTCACCTGCCGGAGTGACACGGGTCAGATGCTTGCCGCTGCGGGCAAAGACTTCAACACCCAGTTCATCCTCGAGCAGGCGGATTTGTTTGCTGATCCCCGGCTGAGAGGTGTACAGACTCTGCGCCGTCGCGGAGACGTTGAGGTCGTGGTGCGCCACTTCCCAGATGTAGCGCAGTTGTTGAAGCTTCATAGGTTTCCCTCGAATCAGCGGTAAGTCAGCGGCAGCAGGCAGCGACGGGATATAACTATATTAGTGGTTCTCGAAATAAAACTAGAACTATTTTGTTACATGCCGCTCCGAAACTGCCCACCATCAGCTTCACGTTTTCCTACGGCCGAGATGCTGCGAAAGCGGCACCATGTACACCGGCACCGCAGACAACTGCAGCAAGCGCACAGCCGTTCGGCCAATCGGCACATCTACCCCAGCACCGGCGCTGTGGCTGCCGAAAATCAGCAAGTCCACGCTCAAACGTTGCGCCTGCTCCAGGATGACCTGCGCCGGATCACCCTGGCGCACCCGGACCGCCTTGATCACCGCCAGGTCCGCGTCCTCACCCAGCTCCTCGCGAAAGTTCTCCAGCACACGCTGCTCGATGTTGGCCATCACCGTATTGACGCCCTCGCTATGCAACGCATCGAGCGTCTGCTCATCGAGGTAGCTTTGCAGGAGGGATTCGGCGAACTGCCCCATGGGTTCTACGGCATGAATCACATACAGTTCCGCGCCGAACGTGCGGGCCAGGGCCAAGGCATGCTGCATGACAAAAGGGGCGTAGACACCGAGGTCGGTGGCGTACAGCATGGAGCGGATCATTCGACCTCCTCGACTGCCGTGGCGGCAGAGCAAGCTTCAGCTTAGCAGCGCGCCGGGCGCTCGCTCGGCCGCCCGGCGCACTGCCAATGCGGGCTGTAGAGGTTTCAGCCGGCGCGATTGGCGCGATCGACGAAGGCCAGTGCCTGGTAGAGCATCTGCATGCGCGGCACGCTGCACCCCGCAGCGCGCGCCCGGGCCAGAGGCTCGGCATAGATAGCCTGAAGCTCCAGCGGTCGCTGCTGGACGTGATCGTGGTACATGCTCGGCCAGTAGTCGGGCATCTGCTCGGTGACCCGGAACAAGTGCTCGGCATAACCGGCAGGCAACTCGTGACCACAGGCGGCGGCCGCCTGGACCACCTCAGCCATCAACGCCCGAACCAGCTCACGGCTGTCGGCATCTGCCATCAGCGGTAAGGTACTGGCACCAAGCAACACCGAAAGGCCGTTGTAGGGGACATTCCACACTAGCTTCTGCCAGCGAGCCTGACCGAGGTCGTCCATGGCTTGGGAGTCGATACCCGCGGCGCGGAACAGCCTGGCGCCCTCCTCTACGATGCTCAGCCCCCCGTCGCTGGCGGGCCCGCTGTGATAGCCCAGGTTGACCGCACCCAGCGCCTGATGGCGTATCACACCAGGGCTCACCCGGTTGACACAGATAAAGCACAAGCCACCGAGCAGGTGCAGATTGCCGGGCAACGCTGGCCGCAACTGCTCCTCGACACCCAACCCGTTCTGCAGCAGCACCACCTTGGCATCGGGTGCCGATGCCTGCGCAATCAGCGCCGCCAATTCGCCATTGCTGGTCGCCTTTGCACCCACCAGCAACCAATCGCACGGCGGCATGTCGGCAGCGCTGGCATAAGCCTGCACCGGCATGCGCCAGTCGCCGTGCACGGCGCTTTCCAGCCTCAGGCCATGCTCCCGAACCTGCGCAAATTCACTGCGCAGCAAAAAATGCACGTCAAACCCGGCCCGCGCCAGCATCAGGCCATAAAAGCCGCCGATGGCACCACTGCCAATAATGCCAATGCGTGGTTTGCGAGGGTCCATGCTGATCTCCTGATAAATGTCGGTGTGCTTTTCTACACCTGTTGAGGCATTTTGCGCACCCAAATAGCAGGACAAGCCTGTTGCACCAGGGAAAAACCCTGCACAGGCGCACTGCAGCCCATTGTCGCGCCCCCAGTAACGCGCTAAGGTTCGGCTCCCCGCTGCGAACATTCTTGCTGCTGGGCCGCACGGGGATTGCTGGCGGCCGGCACCGTGACCTGACGAGTAACACGATGGCTGATTTACCGATCGACGACCTTAACGTTGCCTCCAACGAGACCTTGATCACTCCCGATCAGCTCAAGAAGGAAATCCCCCTCAGCGCCAAAGCCTTGCAGACCGTTACTGCCGGCCGCGAAGTGGTGCGCAATATCCTCGACGGGAAAGACCATCGCCTGTTCGTAGTGGTCGGCCCGTGCTCGATCCACGATATCAAGGCCGCTCACGAATACGCTGAGCGCCTCAAGGTGCTGGCTGAGGAAGTTTCCGACACGCTGTATCTGGTAATGCGTGTTTACTTCGAGAAGCCGCGCACCACGGTCGGCTGGAAAGGCCTGATCAACGACCCTTATCTGGATGACTCGTTCAAGATCCAGGACGGCCTGCACATCGGCCGCCAACTGCTGTTGGACCTGGCCGAAATGGGCTTGCCAACCGCCACCGAAGCGCTCGACCCGATCTCGCCGCAGTACCTGCAAGACCTGATCAGTTGGTCGGCCATTGGCGCGCGCACCACCGAATCCCAGACCCACCGTGAAATGGCCTCGGGCCTGTCCTCGGCGGTCGGCTTCAAGAACGGCACCGATGGCGGCCTGACCGTGGCCATCAACGCCCTTCAGTCGGTATCCAAGCCGCACCGTTTCCTGGGCATCAACCAGGAAGGCGGCGTATCCATCGTCACTACCAAGGGCAACCCCTACGGCCACGTAGTGCTGCGTGGCGGCAACGGCAAGCCGAACTACGATTCGGTAAGTGTCGCCCTGTGCGAACAGGACCTGGCCAAGGCAAAGATCAAGGCCAACATCATGGTCGACTGCAGCCACGCCAACTCCAACAAGGACCCGGCCTTGCAGCCGCTGGTCATGGAGAACGTCGCCAACCAGATCCTCGAAGGCAACCAGTCGATCATTGGCTTGATGGTCGAAAGCCACCTGAACTGGGGCGCCCAGTCGATCCCGAAGAACCTGGAAGATCTGCAGTACGGCGTATCGGTCACCGACGCCTGCATCGACTGGTCTGCCACAGAGAACACCCTGCGCAGCATGCACGCCAAGCTCAAGGATGTACTGCCCAAGCGCAAGCGCGGCTGAACGTGGCCACAAAATGAAACGCCGGGCTTAGCCCGGCGTTTTCGCATGTGCAGTCAGCAGGTTCAGGCTTTACTCGAATGACGCTGCTTGCGCTCCATGTAGCGTTCGACGTACGAGCAGGAAGGAATCACCGTGTAGCCCATCTGGTCCGCATACTCCAAGGCCCTTTCGGTCAGTGCTGCAGCGATGCCGCGGCCGCGCAAGGCGTTGGGGACGAAAGTGCGATAGATATCCAGCGTCTGCTTGCCCAGATCCATGTACGTCAGGTAGGCACGATGACCGTCCACGTTGGTCTCGAACTGATGACCGGCCTGGTCATGGTGGATGGTCAGCGCTTCACTCATCACTACTCCTCGCAGGCCTTTTGGGCAGACCTTTACCTTAATCGATGGTGATGTATCCGGCAGAGGAACCAATGCGTGCAGCGCCTATGCCACCTCTTGCCCCTTGGACCGCAGGCCGATTGCAATGGTTCTGCCGGACCGGGCCATCAAATAGTAGGCGCGACACCCCGGATTGCTCAAGGTGGCATCGGTTAAAAGTCACGGCAATGAGCTCGAACCCCTGTACGAACTGACCTGCAAACTCAGCCGGACACTCTTGGGCTTTAGACGTACAACGACCCTTAAAGTCACCGTTAGTTCAACAAAAAAGTTCCCATACAACAATCGCTTGCGCCGCCTGCACAGCGTGCTCACAAAAAGCCTGAAAATCTCGTCAAGCACCCTTGGGCAACATTTTTTTTACCGTTCTTGCGCTGAGTCAGTTTACTTACTACAAGTAATGGGTACTATGTACGCCGGCCAGTTTCTCTTTCCTGAGAGATGGCTATTTAATAGAAAGTCCTTGAAGGGGAACACGATGAACAACGTTCTGAAATTCTCTGCTCTGGCTCTGGCCGCAGTTCTGGCTACCGGTTGCAGCAGCGTATCCAAAGAAACCGAAGCTCGTCTGACTGCGACTGAAGACGCAGCAGCTCGCGCTCAGGCCCGTGCTGACGAAGCCTACCGTAAGGCTGACGATGCAATGGCAGCCGCTCAGAAGGCTCAGCAGACCGCTGACGAAGCCAATGAGCGCGCTCTGCGTATGCTGGACAAAGCCAGCCGCAAGTAATAGTCCTCACGGATTGTTAAGAAGCCGACCCACTTGTGGGGTCGGCTTTTTTATTGCCGCTACAAAAGCAAACAGCACAAATGAAAAAGCCTGCCCAGGCGTTTGACCTGGGCAGGCTTCAGCCCTATCGCTCAAGGGCTTACTGCAGTTCTGGCGGAATGCTCGACACCATGGGAGCTGCACCCTGGTTATCGACGGGCACGGCAATTTCCACCGGCATGCCATCTTCGGCAGCGACCACGTCGCGGACCATGTCCCAGTTCATGCGCACATTGTTGGCCAGGTCTTCGCGCTTGAGCAGTGCGTTGATGACAGCAGTGTGCTTGTCGACCACCGAAGGGTCGCCGTGATCGTCCAGCGGTGTGTGCGCCTCGAGGTATACCTTGCCACCACTGATTCCGAACTTGTACGGCTCGTTGATGATGCGCACCGGCGTACCGACCGGGACCATCTTCGACAGCTCCAGCACATTATTGTTGAACATGCGGAAGCAACCATGGCTGGTGCGCATGCCAATGCCGAACTTCTTGTTCGAACCGTGAATCAGATAACCCGGCACGCCCAGGGTGAACTTGTAAGGCCCCAGCGGGTTGTCTGGCCCGGCCGGCACCACGGTTGGCAGGATGTCACCGTCGGCGGCGTGCTCAGCACGGATCGAAGCCGGTGGCGTCCAGGTCGGGTTTGGGGTTTTGGCAATGATCTTGGTGTTGGCGATGGGGGAACCCCAGCCTTCACGACCGATCCCCAGCGGGAAGGTGTACACCACGCTCTGCCCTTTCGGGAAGTAGTACAACCGGTATTCAGCAAGGTTGATGACAACGCCCTCGCGGGGCCCCGGCGGAAGCACGTAGCGGGTCGGCAGGATGATCTCGGTACCGGCGCCCGGCAGCCATGGGTCGACACCCGGGTTGGCGGCGATCATCTCCAGGTAGCCGAGGTCGTTGGCAGTGCCGATGTCGGCAAAGGTGTCCTCATACTTGGCCTTGATCACCTGTACCTGGCCAACGACGTCTTCTCCCGGAGGCGGCAGCGGCAGCTCCAGTGCAACGGCGGGGCCTGCTGCCAGCAGGCCGGCCAGGGTCAGGCAGCGGGTGACGGCGGGAAAGCGCGGCAACATCCGGTAAATCCTTCGAAAGGTGGGTCAAGAGAATCGATTGTACACCCGCACCGTGCCAAGCGGGAGCCACTGGCGGTTTCCATGCGTTTCAGATGATGAAAGGCGCTCGGAGTTTCAGGCCCAGGGCCGTGTCAAAGCTGTGGCCATACCGGACGCATGCCGCGGCGCTGGGCGTCGAGAATCGCCCGGCAGAGGTCGCACAGGCGGCCGTCACGATAGATCGAACGCGGCACGCCGGACCACCGTGGCTGTGCAGGCAGCAAGCCCCCACAAAGGGTTCGGTCGACCGGCACACCCAGTTCGAGCTGGCGGGCGACAAGGTGGACGCGGATTTCCTGGCAGGCGAACAGATCGAGCTGCTCATCGGGCTCGATCAGTTGGTAGGCATACAAGGACCAGGCAGGGCGCGGCATTGGGGGCTCTCGAAACGGGGGGCGCAACATTAGCCGAAAGCCGGCCCCGTTTAAAGCGTCACAGCAAGGGTTTTATCGCCGGCCAGGCATTTTCCAGCAACCGCTGCTGGGCACCCTGCGCCGGATGGATGCCATCGGCCTGCATCATCTCCGGCACACCCCCTACGCCCTCGAGGAAAAACGGCACCAGTGCCACCTGTTTCTGCGCTGCCAACTGCTCATAAACCTTGGCGAACGCCGTGGTGTAGCGCACCCCGTAATTGGGCGGCAGGCGCATGCCCAACAGCACCACTTTGGCCCCGGACTCGCGTGACCGCTCGATCATCGAGGCAAGATTTTGTTGCAATTGCTCTGGAGGCTGTCCGCGCAGCCCGTCGTTGCCGCCCAATTCCAGCACCACCAGGCTGGGCTTGTGCGCTGCAAGCAGCGCCGGCAGCCGCGCCTGGCCCCCTGCACTGGTGTCGCCGCTGATCGACGCATTGACCACCCGATCATCGAAACCTTCGTCCCTGAGCCGGGTCTGCAACAAAGAGACCCACCCCTGGCGGGTATCCAGGCCAAAACCGGCGCTGATACTATCGCCGACAACCAGCAACGTTCCCGCCGCCGCGCTCTGGGCCAGGCAATACAGGGCCAGACCGGCACTCAACCACCACACTCGCATTGGATTCTCCATGGGCCCCAGCATTCTCGTTGCGCAGAACCTTAGCAAAGTGGTCCCCAGTGCGGAAGGTGATCTGACCATCCTGCACGCACTGTCCCTGGACCTCGCCCAAGGCGACAGCCTGGCCATCGTCGGCGCCTCGGGCTCGGGCAAATCCACCCTGCTCGGGCTGCTGGCCGGCCTGGACCGCCCCAGCGCCGGCAAGGTGATACTCGCCGGACACGACCTGGGCCCACTGGACGAAGACCAACGCGCCAGGGTGCGCGCCGAACATGTCGGCTTTGTGTTCCAGTCGTTCCAGCTGCTCGACAGCCTCAATGCACTGGAAAACGTCATGTTGCCACTGGAGCTGGACGGCCGTCGCGATGCTCGCGAACAAGCCCGCACCTTGCTTGAACGGGTCGGTCTGGGCAAGCGCCTGACCCACACGCCACGCCAGCTGTCCGGTGGCGAGCAGCAACGGGTGGCGATCGCCCGCGCCTTCGCCGCCCAACCGGCGGTGCTGTTCGCTGACGAACCTACCGGCAACCTCGACAGCCATACCGGCGAGCGCATCAGCGACCTGCTGTTCGACCTGAACAAGGAGCGCGGCACCACCCTGGTTCTGGTCACCCATGACGAGCGCCTGGCCAGCCGCTGCAGGCGCCTGATACGACTGGAAGCAGGCCGCCTGGTGGCGCCGGTGGAGGCCTGATGAAGCACATGCCGCTTTCCCGCCTGTGCGGCCTGGCGCTGCGCCAGTTGTTGCGCGACATCCGCGCCAGCGAAGTGCGCGTGCTGTTCTTCGCCCTGCTGGTCGCTGTTGCCGCCAGCACCGCCATCGGCTATTTCGGCGCCCGCCTCAATGGCGCCATGCAGTTGCGCGCCAGCGAGTTCCTTGGCGCCGACCTGGTATTGCAAGGCAGTGCGCCGGCGCGTCAGGAACAGGTCGACGCCGGCTCCGCCCTGGGGCTGCGCCACGCCCGGGTGGTGGAGTTCACCAGCGTGGTCGGTGGTGATGCCGGCATCCAGCTGTCGAGCATCAAGGCCGCCGATGGCGCCTACCCCCTGCGTGGCCAGGTACGCAGTGCACCGGCGCCGTATGCCATGGAAACACCCGGTGGCGGCCCGCCGCCGGGCGAGGTCTGGGTCGAACCGCGCCTGCTGGCTGCCCTTGGCCTGAGCATCGGCGACAGCATCGATGTCGGCATGAAGACCCTGCGCATGAGCCGCGTACTGACCTACGAACCGGACCGTGCCAACAACTTTTATAGCCTCACCCCGCGGGTGATGATGAACCTCGCCGACCTGGAGGCCACAGGGGTCATTCAGCCCGGCAGCCGGGTCAGCTACCGTGAGCTGTGGCGCGGCGATGCGCAGGCCCTGGCGCAGTACCGCCAGGGGCTGGAGAAGAACCTGGCGGCGAACCAGCGCCTGCTCGACACCCGCGATGGCAACCGGCAGATCGGGGGTGCCCTGGGCAAGGCCGAACGCTACCTGAACATGGCCAGCCTGGTAGCGGTGCTGCTGGCAGGCGTCGCCGTGGCACTGTCGGCCAGCCGCTATGCGGCGCGGCGCCTGGACGCCAGCGCACTGTTGCGCTGCCTGGGGCTGTCCCGCCACCAAGCGCTGGGCCTGTACTGCCTGCAACTGGCCATGCTCGGCCTGCTGGCCGCGCTGGTCGGTGCCTTGCTCGGCTGGCTGGCGCAACTGGGCCTGTTCCGCCTGTTGCACGGCCTGCTGCCGAGCGTGGTGCCGCCTGGCGGCATCCTCCCGGCATTGGCCGGCATCGCCACCGGGCTGGTCGCACTGGCCGGTTTCGCCCTGCCCCCGCTCGCCGCCCTGGGCACGGTGCCGCCACTGCGTGTACTGCGCCGCGACCTGCTGCCCGTGCCACCCAGCAGCTGGCTGGTCTACGGCGCCGCCCTGTTCGCCCTGGGCCTGATCATGTGGCGCCTGAGCCTCGACCTGCTGCTGACCTTCGCCCTGCTAGGCGGCGGGTTGCTTGCCGCGCTGGCACTGGGCGGCCTGCTGCTGCTTGGGCTACGTAGCCTGCGGCAACTGCTGGCAGGCGCCCCGCTGCCCTGGCGCCTGGGCTTGGGCCAGTTGCTGCGCCACCCCATGGCTGCCGCGGGCCAGGCACTGGCGTTTGGCCTGATCCTGCTGGCCATGGCCCTGGTCGCTTTGCTGCGCGCCGAGCTGCTCGACACCTGGCAGGCACAACTGCCCAAGGACGCACCCAACCATTTCGCCCTGAACATCCTGCCCGACGACCGTGAGCCTTTTGCCCAGCGCCTGCACGAGGTGAACGCAGCCTCCGCACCGCTGTACCCGGTGACGCCTGGCCGGCTGATCCAGATCAACGAGCAACCCGTGCAACAGATCGTCAGCAAGGATTCCGCCGGCGAGCGCGCCGTTCAGCGCGACCTCAGCTTGACTTGGGCCGCCGACCTGCCCGCAGGCAATGCCTTGACCGCCGGCAACTGGTGGCGGGCGCTACCGGCTGGTGATGAAATCCCCGGCGTTTCGGTCGAGGCGGAACTTGCCGCCAGCCTGAAGGTGCAACTGGGCGACCTGCTGACCTTCGACATTGGCGGCGAACAACGCCAGGCGCGAGTGAGCAGCTTGCGCAGCGTGCACTGGGACAGCTTCCAGCCGAACTTCTACATGATTTTCCAGCCCGGCACCCTGCAGGGGCTGCCGACCACCTACCTGACCAGCTTCTACCTCGCGCCGGGTCATGACCTGGATGTGGTGGCCCTGTCGCGGGCGTTCCCGGCGGTGACCATCCTGCAAGTCGATGCCTTGCTGGAGCAGCTGCGCAGCATCCTCGCCCAGGTTACCCTGGCGGTGGAATATGTATTGCTGTTCGTCCTGGCAGCGGGGTTGGCCGTGCTGTTCGCAGGTTTGCAGGCAACGCTGGATGAACGCATTCGCCAAGGCGCATTGCTGCGCGCGCTTGGCGCTGCTCGACCGTTGCTGGTGAAAGCGCGGCGTATCGAGTTCGGGCTGCTGGGTGCGGCCAGTGGCGCCCTGGCAGCGCTAGGCTGTGAGTTGATTACCCTGGTGCTTTACCGCTATGCGTTCGACCTGCAGTGGGGCCCGCATCCGTGGCTGCTGATACTGCCGCTAGCGGGCGCGCTACTGGTAGGAGGGGCTGGTGTGTTGGGGACTCGGCGGGCGCTTAATGCCAGCCCGTTGGCGGTGCTGCGGGAGGGATAGCCTTAAGCTGCAAGCTGCAAGCATGAGCAGATACGCCTCGGCTTGCAGCTGAACGCTTACTGCTCGTAACTTATGCTGCTTACATACCAGGTCGCTTCGCCAGTAGGTGTATGCACCAGCACCTCATCACCCTCCTCTTTCTTGAGCAGGGCCCGCGCCATGGGCGAATCGATCGAGATATAGTCATTGCGTCCATAGATCTCGTCGTACCCGACGATGCGAAACTTCAGGGCTTCGCCGTCATCGTTTTCGATCTCCACCCAGGCACCGAAGAAGACCTTGCCCTCCTGCTGCGGCGAATAGGCAACCACCTTGACGTCTTCGAGGCGCTTGCGCAGGTATCGGACCCGACGGTCGATCTCACGCAGCAACTTCTTGTTGTACTGGTAGTCGGCATTCTCGCTGCGATCCCCCAGCGAGGCAGCCCAAGCCACCTTCTGGGTGATTTCCGGGCGATACACCCGCCACAGATGGTCCAGCTCTTTCTTCAGAGCTTCATGGCCTTCTGTCGTGATGATATTGGTACTCAACAGCGGGTTCCTCAGCGTCGGGTAATCAGGCCCTGGCGTGCGATGCGGGTGAGGTGGCCGATCACTTCGGCAGCATCCTGCGCGGCAGGTGCCTGGATCACCGCCAGATCGAAGCGGTCGTTGCCAAACTGCTCCAGCCGGCACGCGGTTTCGGCAAACTGGATGAGGAAGGCGCGGGCCTGGCCTTTGCGACGGGACAAGCCTTCGAGATGACGCAAAAGAGTAGGCTGATGCTGGCCACCGAGCAGAATGCGCGGTGTGCGGGTGGCCTGGCTGGCAGGCAGTGGGCTCAAGCAGACACTGGTACGTGGGCAACTCATGGAGTGTTTCTCCGCCTCGCAAATCCCGCTGGGCAGCGGTGGGAGGCGTCACCGAACCAGCGCTTTAGCGGTATTTCGGATGACCCGGGGCTGGGTTTTCCTGCGCCCCGCAAGTAGCTGTTTAAATCGGCGCAGGCGGTATGCTAGAGCTACACGCGGCAAGCTGCAAGCCCCAAGCTGAAAGTCATCAACTTGAGGCCTGCAGCATGAGCTGTCAGCGGGCGATCAATCGGTCTACGGAGAAGCGACCAGCGCCTTCGATCAGTACCGCGACGGTACCCGCCAGCAACGCCAGGGCGAACTCATAGCCATTGTTGGACATGAACAGGCCGTTACCGATGTGTACCGAGAAAATTGCCACCACCAGGGTTACGCTCAGTGCCAGCGCCGCCGGGCGAGCCAGCAGGCCGATCACCAGGGCCAGGCCGCCGAAGAACTCGGCGCTGCCGGACAGCAGGGCCATCAGGTAGCCGGGGGCCAGGCCGATGCTCTCCATCCACTGGCCGGTGCCCTCCAACCCGTAGCCGCCGAACAGGCCGAAGAGTTTCTGCGCACCGTGCGCCATGAAGATGATGCCGACCAGGATGCGAACCACGCTCAGGCCCAGGCCAGCGTGGGTGGAGAGCAGTTTAATGATTGCGTTGTTCATTGGGTGACTTCCTTGAAAGCTGGGATGTTGTGTTGGGATGGGCGCCATAATAATCGACATGAGAGATATATAAATCGCAAAAAACCCAGCATACCAATCAAATAAATCGATTTATCAGCGATTCCCCCTCCGCTCCAGCACCGCACGCTCACGGTTGAACGCCAGGAAGTACTTGTTCACGCTGTTGACGAAGTTCACCGGCCCCATGCCCACCTGCTCCATCGCGACCCGTTCAGTCTGAAAGAACCATTGATTGCCATTGAGGCCACGCTTGCGAGCCTCGACACGCATGGCCTGGACCCGCTCGGGCCCAAGGTTGTAGGCGGCCAGCACAAAGGCCATGCGCTCACGCTCGTTGATCTTCGGGCTGGCAAAGAACTTGCGGCGGATCAACGCCAGGTAACGGGCGCTGGCCTGGACATTGCCATCCACCGTTGCGGTATTGCTGACCCCGACCCGTTGGGCAGCTGCAGGAGTGATCTGCATCAGGCCATGCGCCCCGCCACTGCCGCGCGCCGCCGGGTTGAGGGTCGACTCCTTGAAGGCCAACGCAGCAAGGTTCAGCCAGTCGATCTGTTGCGCCTGGCCATGTTTCTGCAGCACCGCGCGCACAGAAGCCAGGCGCTGACGGTCCTTGCGCGCAAGCGGGTTGTGCACGCGGTACTGGCGCCGGTAGATGCGCTCGAAGGCAGCGTCCTGGTTCTCCGGCGCGCGGTAGCCCTGCAGAAAACGATCGACCGTGGCCTGCAGCAGCGTCGCATCTCGGCGCACATACCAGCGCATGGCTTGCGGCGGGCCCAGTTGCAGTCGGCTATCCAGGCGCAGGCGTGGCATTACCCGGGCCCAGCGCAGCGCGATCGGCCGCTCCACCACGGTCAGGTGATAGATGCCGGCCTGGACCATCTCCAGCACGTCCTCCACCGCCAGGGTCGAATCGACCCACTCGATCTTGACGGGCGGGCGCTTGCGCAGCGCCAGGTGCTGGTTGATCTGCTGGATCAGCGCGCCGGCGGCACTGGCACTGGTCAACGCCACGGTGCGCCCGGACAACTGCTCGACGCGGGTGAAACTGCGCTCGCCCTTGCGCCCGACCAGCCACAACGGCACCTGGTCCAGGACCGGAGCACTGCTGTTCACGCCACCGACCAGGCTCGGGTCGAGCAATTCGCCCGGGGCGGCAAGGTCGCCCTCACCGCGCTGCAGGGCCCCGAGTAGTTGCTCTTTGGCTCTGGGGATGAGTTTGAGCCGCACCTGTTGCCCGTCGCCGGCCCGGGCGTTGAGGTAATGCTCAAGCGCACGCAAGCGGTAGTACTCGATGCCGACGGGCTCGCCCTTGACCTCACCGGAACTGTTGCGACTTTGGTTGACCAGTACCCGCAGCACCTTGCTGCTGCGGATCTGTTCAAGGTCACGGGCCTTGCTCACCGGCACGTTCTGCTGTGGCCCCGGCAGGCGCGCGTAGGCGGGACCGACGCTCATCAGGCCGAGCGCCAGCAGCAGGGCGAGCAGGTATCGCAGCATGCGAAGACGTATCCGAGGTCGGTGGGCAGCATCCATGTGTGCGAGCAACTCGTGATAAATGACGGCAAAAGACCATCGCAAAAGCCTGAAGTTCTTGGCTTTTTCCCGGAAATCGCGCTTTTTGCTATGCTGGCCGTCCCGCGGCACGAGGTAGCACCATGCAACTGATCGATATCGGCGTCAACCTGACCAATAGCAGTTTCCACAACCAGCAGGCCGCCATCGTCGAGCGCGCCATCGAAGCCGGCGTAGTGCAGATGATCCTTACCGGCACCAGCCTCGCGGTCAGCGAGCAGGCGCTAGAGCTGTGCCAGCAGCTGGACCCCGCAAGCGAGCACCTGTTCGCCACAGCCGGCGTACACCCGCACGACGCCAAAGCGTGGGACGCCAACAGCGACCAACGACTGCGCCAGTTACTGAATGAAGCGCGTGTGCGCGCCGTAGGCGAATGCGGGCTGGACTTCAACCGCGACTTCTCCCCTCGCCCACTCCAGGAAAAAGCCTTGGAAGCTCAATTGGCGCTGGCCGCCGAGTTGCGCCTGCCTGTGTTCCTGCATGAGCGTGATGCCAGCGAGCGCTTGCTGGCGATTGTGAAGGACTACCGCGACCACCTGCCAGCCGCCGTGGTGCATTGCTTCACCGGCGAGCGCGACGCACTGTTCGCCTACCTGGACATGGACCTGCACATCGGCATCACCGGGTGGATTTGTGACGAACGCCGCGGCACGCACCTGCATCCGCTGGTGGGCAATATCCCACAAGGGCGCCTGATGCTGGAGAGTGATGCCCCGTATCTGCTGCCGCGCAGTCTGCGACCGAAACCGAAGAGCGGGCGCAACGAGCCGGCGTTTCTGCCAGAGGTGCTGCGGGAGGTAGCGTTGCACCGAGGTGAACGTGTTGAAGATACCGCGGCGCACACCACTGCAACGGCTCGGGCATTTTTCCAGCTGACCTGAGCTTGATCGGGCATAAACGGTTTGTTGATACACGTCAAAACCTCCCAGGCGTGAGCGGGCACAATGATGGCACCTTGCCAATAATGTTTCCGCTCAACTCAGAGAAGACCTACCCATGGGTGCCTGGCTTAGCAATATTTCCCTGAAGTACAAGTTCTGGGCCGTCAACGCAGTGGCCTTTGTCACCACCTTGATGCTGGTGCTTTATGCCGTGCACCTGGAGCAGCGAGCCCGCGCCGAGGCTGTGCAGATCCAGGCGCAATCCCAGGCACAGCTGCTGGCCGCCTGGCCGCAAGGGCTTGCCCTGCCCCGCCAGGCCAACGTGATCACCTGGCAACCCGGCCAAACCCCGACCTTTGCCGGCCAAAGCCTGGATGCACTGCGTAATGCACAAGGCTGGGTAGCACTCCCGGCCGCCTGGCTCTTCGGTAACAACCCGCTGCGGGGTGCTCAGGTACTGCGCCATGGCGACCAGCAGGTGGCGGTACTGGCCCAGGCACCGAGCGTGCGCCAGGTGTTCTTCGAGCGTTTTGCCAACTACGCGGTTTGTGTGCTGATCCTGATGCTGGCCATGCTCTGCGCCTCGCAACTTTTGATCCGCTTCCTGCTGAGCCAACTCAACACCCTCAAGGACGTCATGCTGCACGTGGAAAAAACCGGTGACCTGTCGGCCCGCGTGCCTCTGGCTTGCGGAGACGAAGTGGGCCAGATGGCAGGCGCGTTCAACGCCATGCAGTCGACCTACCACCGCGTGGTCAGCACCGTGGCACGCACAGCCGCGCAACTCGATTCGGGCGCCGCGCGCCTGGCCACGAGCATGAACGAAGTTCGCCACGGCATGCTCGGCCAGCAAAGCGAGACCGACCAGGCAGCCACGGCGATCAACGAGATGTCCGCCACCGTGCACCATATCGCCCAGCATGCCGGTGCCACCCGCGACCTGTCGCAGACCGCCGACACCCTCGCTGGTAGCGGCAAGAATGTGGTCAACCGGGTGCAGGATTCGATTGCCGGGCTATCCAGCGGTGTGCAGCAGACCGCCGAAATGATCCGCCAACTGGCCGAGGACAGCCAGAAGATCAATGGCGTGGTCAACGTCATCCACAGTATTGCCGAACAGACCAACCTGCTGGCGCTCAATGCCGCCATCGAAGCAGCGCGCGCCGGCGAAATGGGCCGTGGCTTTGCGGTGGTCGCCGATGAAGTGCGCAGCCTGGCCAAACGCGTGCAAACCTCCACCGACGAGATCACCGGCATGGTGGCCGACCTGCAGGCCGGTACCCGCGATGCGGTGGAGTTCATGCAGGAAAGCTCTTACAAAGCTGACGACTGCGTGCGCCAGGCCAAGGAAGCCGGCGCAGCGCTCGCCGAAATTACCGGCGCCGTGGCGCAGATGCGCGAGAGCAACACCCAGATAGCCGTCGCCGCCGAGCAGCAGAGCCAGGTGGCGGAAGAAATGAACCGGGCAGTAGTCAGCATCCGTGACGTCACGGAGGAAACCGTGCAGCAGACTGTCGATTCGGCCACCACCAGCAGCGAACTGGCGACCCTGGCCGGCGAGCTGAACAAGGCCATCGGCCAGCTCAAACTATAGTCACCATAGCCAGCCTCGATTGGCTGTGAACACAGGGCCGCACTAAGCTTTGGGCATGACCGCGAGGAACTGCCCATGAGCAAACGACTGCCCAACTTGCCCGCCTGGCAATGGCGCGGCTATCACCACAACCACCGCCATCCGACCAACCTGGTGCTGCACCTGATTGCCGTGCCGCTGTTCATCCTTGGCGCTCTACTGGTGCTGTCAGGCTTGTTCGCCCTGGACCTTGGCCAGATTGCTGTCGGCATCATTTCCCTGATCGCCGGCCTGGGCCTGCAGCGTCAGGGCCACCGCCTGGAAGCCGAGCAGCCAGAACCGTTCGCCAACCGCAAGGACGCCGTGCAGCGCCTGCTGACCGAGCAATTCATCACCTTCCCGCGTTTTGTGCTCAGTGGTGCCTGGTGGCGCGCCTGGCGCGGACGGCACAAACATCGGCGTTGAATCTCAAGCGAACACTGTGACCGTCTGCCGGCTCAATGCCAGCAACTCACCTTCAGCCGTCCACAGGGCAGCTGCGGCATGCCCGTAACCATCGCGGGCGTGTTCCGTCTCGACGCAGTAGCGGCACCAGTCCAACGTCGACAGCCTGGCTACCGGCTGGATGAATTCGATGGTCCAGGTCAGCGTACTGCCTGCTGCGGGCTGCTTCAGGTAAGGCATGAGGCTGGGCGGCCAGGCATCGACCAGCGCTAACAGGTGGGCCTCGTTGACCTGCTCCTGGGCAACATCCCGCAAGCGCACCCAGCCGCCCATGTGCCGTGACTGATTGCCACTGAACGGCAACCCACCAACCGCCCAGCGCAGGGCAACATGGCGCATGAACTCAGGTGTGACGCCTTTGATGTAAGGAAGCTCAGGAGCGGCATCCTCAAGCGCCTTCATCTCCATGGCCGGCACTGCAGGAACATTCACCACCGATGCCCGCCCGGCGCCGAAATTGCCCTGTACCAAGGTCACCACTTGGCCATCCTGAATCGCTCGACCAAGCAGGGTGCTGACGGCTTTGCCCTCGCGCAGCACTTCGACTTCAAAACGGGTTGGCACGTCGGGAGCGGCGGGGGCGACGAAACTGATGGCCAGGGAACGCACCGGGCGGCTATCGGCGAGCTTCAGGCGCATGGCCTCATACACCATCGCGGCCATCAGGCCACCGAATGCGGCACGCCCTTGGGCCCAGTTGGGGGGAACACTGACGCCGTCGGGGTGTGCTCGCACGGCGTCGAGCAGTTGGTTGAAGTTCATGGGCCGGCTCCTGCAGCAGCGAAAGGTGTCAGCCAATACTAGCGAGCAACCTTGCGTCGAACAGCCCGCATATCGGTCATTTGCCGGGCTTGCGCCGCTGCAGCGCTGCCTGCAAGGCATCCAGTGTCACGTCGGACTGGCGTTCGGCGTCATCCAGCTCCTGCTCCCAATCGACCTTGCAGGGCGCGAGATCCGCATGCGATTGAGCCTGCAACAGCCATTGCAAGCGATCATGCCAGTTACCCAAATCGCCCTGGGCTTGTTTTAGCATGCGCTGCAGCGGCTTGCCGGCATGATCGAGTTGCGGATAGGCCTGGTCGCCATAGCGCACACGTTTGATCAACAGGCGCAGGCGGTGGCGGTCGTGGGCCGGGTCTTGCAAGGCTTCCTGCAGCTTGCGCCATTGCTTGACCAGGCGTTTGTCGACACGCTTGCGCAGTGACTTGGCCAACCCTTCACGGCCCGCTGCGCGCAGGAACAGCGGGAAGGCATCGAGGATGGCAAGTACACGGCTCAGCTGCGCGCTGGTGGCCACGCCGGCAAAGGTGGCAGCCCGCCCTTGCAGACGCCGCTGCCCCGCCTGGGCAACGCCGCGCTTGATCAACTCGGCCGCCAGTACCTCACGGTCACGTAGCGGCGTGGTCAAGGTACCAAGGGCTTTCGCAGCGTCCTCCAACTGCTCGACCCCCGGCAAGCCCCTCAGCGGTCGCAACAGGCTGCGCAAACGCCTCAGGCCTATGCGCAGATCGTGCAAGGCCTCGCTGTCGGTATCGGCAGCAAGGCGCTCGCGACAACTCAGCAGGCGCACCTGCAAGGCCACTACCTGGGCAACCACATGGTCGAGCATGCTGGACATACAGCGCTCCTCGGTCAGCGCCCGGCGCGCGACTCACGAATGTAGAAACGCGCCTTTTCGGCTTTATTGGTGCAACCTTCGAAGCCTTCGAACTGCTGCTGGGTCTTGGCCCCGGTCAAAAGCGACAAAGCCTTGGAATAGCTGACAGTACCGGCAAAGCCTTCAGCCTTGGCCAGGTCAAGCTCCTTCCAGGCGGCATCGAGCTGCGACGCGCAGCTGTCACGGTAAGCCGTCTTGCCCGCACAGCCGGCAAGGGCCAGGGCAATCAGAGGAAGGCAGATCCAGGCTTTCATCGGTAATACCTCAGAGGTTCAAATAGAGTGGCTGTTCGACGCGTGGGCACCTGAAAAGTGCCGCGCCCGGCACGTTTTGCCTAGAGTCTACATTGAAGCACAGGCAACGCTCGGTGCATTGTAGGACCATGGATGCAAAAGCCGGGGATGATCATGAGCAAACGTGTAGCACTGGTATTGGGATCGGGGGGCGCTCGGGGCTACGCCCATATCGGCGTGATCGAGGAAATCGAACGGCGCGGCTACGAGATCGCCTGCATTGCCGGTTGCTCGATGGGCGCGGTGGTCGGGGGCATATACGCGGCGGGCAAACTCGATGAATACCGCAACTGGATCGAAAGCCTGGATTACCTGGACGTACTGCGTCTGGTCGATGTCAGCTTCCGCCTTGGTGCCATTCGCGGCGACAAGGTGTTTGGGCAAATCCGCAAGATCGTTGGCGAAATCAATATCGAGCAATTACGCATCCCCTACACGGCAGTGGCCACCGACCTGACCCACCAGCAGGAGATCTGGTTCCAGGAAGGCTGCCTGCACCAGGCAATGCGCGCTTCGGCGGCAATTCCAAGCCTGTTCACGCCAGTAATGCAAGGCAACCGCATGCTGGTCGACGGCGGCATCCTCAACCCGCTACCGATCGTGCCGGTGGTGTCCAGCCACTGCGACATGATCATTGCGGTGAACCTCAACTCCACCAACCAAAAGCAATACCAGTTGCCTGTCATCGAGCGGCCGGCAGCATTCAGGATGCGCTTTGACGCGCTGATCAATTCGCTGGGGTCGCGCATGCCGTTTCGGCGCAAGCCCGTCGAGGAACTGATGCGCATCGAGCAGGAGATCACCGGCGAGGGCCTGATTCCACCCAACCCCTGGCTGACCGATGCGGCCGACCCCGAAGCGCAGCAACCGGCGGCGGCACCGCAGAGCGAGGGCGCCCCAAAATCAGCCACAGGGTCGATCATCGTCGACAACGTGGGGCCAGCTTCGCTGCTGGACCTGATCAACCAGAGTTTCGAGGTGATGCAGACGTCGTTGGCGCAATACAAGATCGCGGGGTATCCACCGGACGTGCTGATCAACGTGCCCAAGCGGGTATGCCGCTTCTTCGAGTTCTACAAGGCGCCGGAGCTGATTGCCTTGGGCCGGGAGATTGCGCGGGATACGCTGGATAACTATGAGGGGGAAAAGCGCTGAGGCGAACCCGGCGCTTACGCCCGTGCCACAGAAACGAAACAGGCCGCATCATGCGGCCTGTTTCATTACCAGACAGTCACTCAGTAGCGAGTGATGTCCGCACTGCCTTCGAGCTGCTTGCGGTATGCCGCAAAGTCCTGCTGGCCCGCACGCGAAGCGAGATAGCGGCGGATCTGCTGCTTCTCTTCAGCGCTGGCGGCGGCACCTTCGTTGACACCTTTGAGCTGCAGCACGACCAGGCTGCCATCGGCCAGAACCACGCTGCCATATACCGGCTTGCCCTTGGCTTGCGGCTTGGCCAGGCGGAACAGTGCCTGCAACTCGGCCGGGTCGATACCGTCCTGGCTGCGGGTGACTGCTTCGTAGGCCTTCCAGCTCTGGCCTTCCTGGGCAGTATCGGTAGCGACCGAGCCGTCACGCAGGCCGGCGATCAGCTTGTCCGCCTTGGCCTTGAGCTCGGCGGTTGCCTTCTCCTTGGCCAGGTGTTCGCTGATTTTCTTGGCCACGGCTTCGAGCGGCATCTGCTCCGGCTTGCGGTGCTCCTTGACGCGCAATACCACCGTGGTTTCCGGGTCCAGCTCGATGGCGGTGCTGTTGGCAGCCTCCTCCAGCACTTCCTCGGAAAACGCAGCCTGGACCACGGCACGGTTGGCCGTGATGCCTTCACCGCCCTCACGGCCGAATGGCGCCGACGTATGCACCTTGAGGTTCAGGTCCTGGGCGGGCTGGGCCAGGTCGGCAGCCTCGTAGGCAGCATCCTGCAACTGCTTGCTGGCATCGACATAGCGCTGCTCGACCAGCGGAGTCTTCAGGTCTCGCGTGAGCTTGTCCTTCAGGCTGGCAAAACTCGGGACTTCCGGCGCCTGCTTGCCCAGCAGCTTGATCAGGTGATAACCGAACTGGGTACGCACCGGTGCAGACACCTGGCCATCGTCGAGCTTGTACAGCGCGTCCTCGAAGACCGGGTCATACACCCCCGGGCCGGCGAAGCCAAGGTCGCCACCGCTGTTGGCCGAACCCGGGTCCTGGGAGAACTCCTTGGCCAGTTTGGCGAAGTCTTCACCTTTGGCCAGGCGTTGCTCGACCTCTTCGATGCGGGCCTTGGCCTGGGCATCGGTGACCTTGTCATTGACCTCGACAAGGATGTGCGCAGCGTGGCGCTGTTCGGCCAGGTTGGCGATTTCCTTCTCGTACTGGGCCTTGAGCTCGTCGTCGGTAACCTTCACCTGATCGAAGAATGCCGACTTCTTCAGCTCGACATAGTCGATGACCACTTGATCCGGCGTCATGAACTCCTTGGCGTGCTGTTCATAATGGGCCTTGACCTCGTCATCGCTGACCTTGACCGCAGCCGGGTTGGCCTTGAAGGTCAACGAAGCGAAGTCGCGGGTCTGGTTTTCCAGGCGAGCGAAGGCGTCGACCTGCTGGTCGGTCACGAAGCTGCTGCCGGCAATACCCGTGCGTACCTGGCCGATCAGCATTTCTTCGGCGAGCATCTGGCGGAACTGCAAGCGGCCATAGCCCATCTGGCGGATGACCTGATCGAAACGGTCAGCGTTGAACTTGCCATCAACCTGGAATTCCGGCGTCTGCAGGATCACTTGATCCAGCGCGGCCTCACTGAAGGCGAACTTGGCATCTTCGGCACCCTGCAGTAGCAGCTTGCGTTCGATAAGCCCTTTGAGCGCGGCATCGCGCAGCAATTTCTCGTCCAGCAGTGCCGGGTCGAAATCCTTGCCCAGCTGTTGCATCAGCTGGCGGCGCTGCATGTCGGCCGCCTGGCTCAGCTCGTTCTGGCTGATGGTCTGGCCGTTCACCTTGGCGGCGTCCTGACTATGGCTGGCGGCCTGGAAAATGGCCTCGAAGCCCGTCAACGCCATCAGCACGACGATGAGGCCGATGATGGTCTTGGCAATCCAACCTTGTGAATTGTCCCTGATATTTTGCAGCATGCGTCCCCCAGAAACGGCTGTACCACTGCGTCGACAACCGCGGAGCGTGGGTAGAATCCTGATAAAAGAAAGGCGCATCCGAGGATGCGCCTTTTCTTAGCAAACGTGTCAGGCGGGAACGTTTGCGACCCGCCTTCAGCGTGCTCGGACCTGGCCAGGCCGGGTCCGGCTGAAAGAGACGACTTAGTTGACGGCGTCTTTCAGGCCTTTGCCAGCCTTGAAGCCTGGAACCTTGGCAGCAGCGATCTTGATGGTCTTGCCAGTTTGCGGGTTACGGCCATCGCGCTCTGCGCGCTCTTTGACCGAGAAGGTACCGAAGCCAACCAGAACGACGTCGTCGCCTGCTTTCAGGGCACCAGTCACGGAGTCAATTACTGCATCCAGCGCGCGGCCGGCTACAGCTTTCGGGATGTCAGCAGATGCGGCGATAGCGTCAATCAGTTCCGACTTGTTCACTCTAAGTCCCCTTATTTCTCTATTGAGTTTGTTTCTAAGTATGTAATGAAAAGCTTATGAAACGTGCGCTGGGTGGCCTGGTGACAATAGCGTGCCGCTTTATAGCAAGGCCCCGAAAATACTGTCAAGGAAAGCCCCCCAGCCAAAAACTACTAATGCGTGCTAATTCGTTCCTTAGCATCGCCGTCGCGCTTTTCATCTTTCGCGACAATCTCAGGAGCCACATCTGGCAAGGGCTCCGGGGCGTATTGCAGCGCAATTTGCAGGACTTCGTCAATCCATTTGACCGGTTTGATCTGCAGATCCTGTTTGATATTTTCCGGAATCTCCTTCAGATCGCGAACATTCTCCTCTGGAATGATCACCGTCTTGATCCCGCCACGGTGTGCCGCCAGCAGTTTTTCCTTCAACCCGCCAATGGCCAATACCTGCCCCCGCAAGGTGATTTCACCGGTCATGGCAACATCTGCACGCACTGGAATCTGCGTCAGCGCCGACACCAGCGCGGTGCACATGCCGATACCCGCGCTCGGGCCATCCTTGGGCGTAGCACCCTCGGGCATGTGGATGTGCACGTCGTGCTTCTCATGGAAGTCGGCGGCAATCCCCAGGCTGCGGGCGCGGCTGCGGACTACGGTTTGCGCGGCGGTGATCGACTCGACCATGACGTCGCCGAGCGAACCGGTCTTGATCAGCTGGCCCTTGCCAGGGATGACCACCGACTCGATGGTCAGCAATTCGCCACCCACCTGGGTCCAGGCAAGGCCGGTCACCTGGCCGATCTGGTCCTGCTGCTCGGCCAGGCCGTAGCGGAACTTGCGCACACCCAACAGGTGCTCGAGCTGCTCACTGGTGACCTTGACCTTGACCTGCTTCTGGCCGGTATGTTCCTTGACGACCTTGCGGCAAACCTTGGCAATTTGCCGCTCAAGGCCACGTACACCGGCTTCGCGGGTGTAGTAACGGATGATGTCGCGGATCGCCGAGGTGTCGATCTCGAGCTCTTCATTCTTCAAACCGTTGGCCTTGACCTGCTTGGGCGTCAGGTATTTGACCGCGATGTTGATCTTCTCGTCCTCGGTGTAACCCGGCAGGCGAATGACTTCCATGCGGTCAAGCAGCGCCGGCGGGATGTTCATCGAGTTCGAGGTGCACAGGAACATCACGTCAGAGAGGTCGTAATCGACCTCCAGATAGTGGTCGTTGAAGTTGTGGTTCTGCTCAGGGTCGAGCACTTCCAGCAGCGCCGAGGCCGGGTCGCCACGCATGTCGCTGCCCATCTTGTCGATCTCGTCGAGCAGGAACAGCGGGTTGCGCACACCCACCTTGGTCATCTTCTGGATCAAGCGGCCTGGCATCGAACCGATGTAGGTCCGACGGTGGCCGCGAATCTCGGCCTCGTCACGCACGCCACCCAAGGCCATGCGCACGAACTTGCGGTTGGTCGCAGCGGCGATCGACTCGGCCAGCGAGGTCTTGCCCACGCCTGGCGGGCCAACCAGGCACAGCACCGGGCCGCGAATTTTCTTCACGCGCTTCTGCACGGCGAGGTATTCGAGGATGCGTTCCTTGACCTCTTCAAGGCCATAATGGTCGGCATCGAGAATTTCCTCAGCCTTGGACAAGTCCAGTCGAACCTTGCTCTGGGCCTTCCACGGCACCTGCACGAGCCAGTCGAGGTAGGTCCGCACCACGGTGGCCTCAGCCGACATCGGCGACATCTGCTTGAGTTTGTTCAGCTCCGCCTGAGCCTTGGCCAGGGCATCTTTCGGCAGGCCAGCGGCTTCAATGCGCTTTTTCAGCTCTTCGACTTCGTTGTGGCCTTCGTCGCCATCGCCGAGCTCTTTCTGAATGGCCTTCATCTGCTCATTCAGGTAGTACTCGCGCTGGCTGCGCTCCATCTGTTTCTTGACCCGGCCACGGATACGCTTCTCGACCTGCAGCAGGTCGATTTCAGCATCCAGCATCGCAAGCACATGCTCGACACGGGTGGACAGATCGACGATCTCGAGAATTTCCTGCTTCTGCTCGATCTTCAGGGCCATGTGTGCGGCCATGGTATCGACCAGGCGCCCAGGCTCCTCGATGCTGTTCAGCGACGACAGCACTTCGGCAGGGACTTTCTTGCCCAACTGCACGTACTGCTCGAACTGCGACAGCAGCGTGCGCACGAAGACTTCCGACTCGCGCTCGGCGGCGTCGGTTTCGTCGATCAGGGAAACTTCGGCACGGATGTGCCCTTCAACTTCGGTAAAGCGCTCGACTGCACCCCGCTGCTCGCCCTCGACCAGCACCTTGACGGTGCCATCAGGCAGCTTCAGCAGTTGCAGCACGGTAGCGACGGTACCGACGCGATACAGGGCGTCTTCGCCCGGATCATCGTCGGCGGGGTTCTTCTGGGCCAGCAGAAGGATCTGCTTCTCGCCAGTCATCGCAGCCTCAAGGGCCTCGATGGACTTCTCACGCCCCACGAACAGTGGGATGACCATGTGCGGATAAACAACGACATCGCGCAATGGCAAAAGAGGCAAGTCGAGGGTGGTCTTCATGATTTCGCCTCTACAGCGGCCTTATGGCCGGAAACCGGTGGAAATGATGCTTGGACCTAATGTGGGGGCACGCCTGGGAAATTACAAGCGCTTGCACAGGAAAAGCAGAAAGGGGCCCGCATGGGCCCCTTTCTTGCTTGCTGCCACCTGACCGACTCAGGCGTCGGGTGCGGCCTTGGCTTGCGGCTCGCTGTTCTCGTAGATCAGCAACGGCTGCGAAGTGCCTTCGATGACGCTCTCGTCGATCACCACTTTGCTGACTTCCTTCTGCGAAGGAATTTCATACATGGTGTCGAGCAGAACGCCCTCGAGGATCGAACGCAGGCCGCGGGCGCCAGTCTTGCGCTCCAGGGCCTTGCGTGCGACGGCCTTGAGCGCATCACTGCGGAACTCAAGGTCAACGCTTTCCATCTCGAACAGCCTGGCGTACTGCTTGGTCAGGGCGTTCTTCGGCTCAGTGAGGATCTGCATCAGCGCAGCCTCGTCCAGCTCGTCGAGGGTTGCCAGAACCGGCAGACGGCCGACGAACTCGGGGATCAGGCCAAACTTGACCAGGTCATCCGGCTCGACTTCACGCAGCGACTCGCCAACCTTCTTGCCCTCTTCCTTGCTGCGTACTTCAGCGCCAAAACCGATGCCACCCTTGGTGGAGCGGTTCTGGATGACCTTTTCCAGGCCTGAGAAGGCGCCACCGCAAATGAACAGGATGTTGCGGGTATCCACCTGCAGGAATTCCTGTTGCGGGTGCTTGCGCCCCCCTTGCGGCGGAACGGAAGCAACGGTGCCTTCGATCAGCTTGAGCAGTGCCTGCTGCACGCCTTCACCCGAAACGTCACGGGTGATCGACGGGTTGTCCGACTTGCGCGAAATCTTGTCGATCTCGTCGATGTAAACAATGCCCATCTGGGCCTTTTCCACATCGTAGTCGCACTTCTGCAGCAGTTTCTGAATGATGTTCTCGACGTCCTCACCCACGTAACCGGCTTCGGTCAGGGTGGTGGCGTCAGCAATGGTGAACGGCACGTTCAACAGGCGAGCCAGGGTTTCGGCGAGCAGGGTCTTGCCCGAGCCTGTAGGCCCGATGAGCAGGATGTTGCTCTTGCCGAGTTCAACCTCGTCACCTTTCTTGTCACGCTGGTTCAGGCGCTTGTAGTGGTTGTACACCGCTACCGAAAGCACCTTCTTGGCGCGCTCCTGACCAATCACATACTGGTCCAGGATGCCGCTGATTTCTTTCGGCGAAGGCAATTTGTGCGCGCTGCTTTCGGCCTGGGCTTCCTGCACCTCCTCTCGGATGATGTCGTTGCACAGGTCGACGCACTCGTCGCAGATAAATACCGAGGGCCCGGCAATCAGTTTGCGCACTTCGTGCTGGCTTTTGCCGCAGAAGGAGCAATAAAGCAATTTGCCGCTGTCCTCGCCGTTACGGGTGTCAGTCATTCGATCGATCCAATCCGGTAGGCTTGCAACACAAGATGAAGGCAATTGCGGGCTTTTTCAAGTCCGCAGGTAGGCGCTTTGGGCGCCTGCCTGCTCTGGCACCTGGGTTCAGGAGGCCAGTTGCCGCTTGTCGTATACCGAGTCGATCAGGCCGTACTCGGCCGCGCGCGAGGCGCTCATGAAATTGTCACGTTCGGTGTCGCGCTTGATGGTCTCCAGATCCTGGCCGGTGTGGTAGGCCAGCAGCTCGTTCAGACGCGCTTTGATGTTGAGGATTTCCTGGGCATGGATCTCGATATCGGTCGCCTGGCCCTGGAAGCCGCCGAGCGGCTGGTGAATCATCACCCGCGAGTTAGGCAGGCAGTGACGCTTGCCCTTGGCACCGGCGGCCAACAGGAAGGCACCCATGCTGCAGGCTTGGCCGATGCAGATGGTCGAGACGTCCGGCTTGATGAATTGCATGGTGTCGTAGATCGACATGCCAGCCGTTACCGAGCCGCCTGGGGAGTTGATGTAAAGATGGATATCCTTGTCCGGGTTTTCCGCCTCAAGGAACAGCATCTGCGCCACTACCAGGTTGGCCATGTAGTCCTCTACCGGGCCGACCAGGAAGATCACTCGCTCCTTCAAAAGGCGCGAGTAGATGTCATAGGCACGTTCGCCACGGGCGGACTGCTCGATAACCATCGGGACCAGGCCGCCTGCGGCCTGGATGTCAGAGCTCTGCTGAATATAAGAATTGCGGGACATGTCCTGCGCTCACTCCCAAATAGTCATGGCTTGAATACGCACAAGCCAGCGCGAAGGCTGGCTTGTGGGGGTTTCCTACGAGAGGGCCGCCTTACTCAGCTTCGGCAGGAGCCTGCGCTGGTTTTACGGCTTCTTCGTACGAGACCGATTTGTCGGTCACAGTCGCTTTCTGCAGAACAGTATCTACAACTTGTTCTTCCAGTACAACCGAACGTACCTCGTTCATCTGCTGGTCGTTTTTGTAGTACCAAGCGATGACCTGCTCAGGCTCCTGGTAAGCCGAAGCCATTTCTTCGATCATTTCGCGAACCTTGCCTTCGTCCGGCTTCAGTTCGAACTGCTTGACCACTTCGGCGACGATCAGGCCCAGCACCACACGGCGCTTGGCTTGCTCTTCGAACAGCTCGGCCGGCAGCTGCTCAGGCTTGATGTTGCCACCGAACTGCTGAACAGCCTGGACGCGCAGGCGGTTGACTTCATTTTCCAGCAGAGCCTTCGGCACTTCGATCGGGTTGGCGGCCAGCAGACCGTCCATGACCTGGTTCTTCACCTTGGTCTTGATCGCCTGACGCAGTTCACGCTCCATGTTCTTGCGAACTTCGGCGCGGAAGCCTTCCAGGGTCGATTCCTTGATGCCGAACTGGGCGAAGAACTCTTCGTTCAGTTCTGGCAGCTGAGGTGCCGAAACGCTGTTGACGGTGATGGTGAACTCGGCAGCTTTGCCAGCCAGGTCCAGGTTCTGGTAATCCTCAGGGAAGGTCACGTTGACAACGCGCTCTTCGCCAGCCTTGGCGCCAACCAGGCCGTCTTCGAAGCCTGGGATCATGCGGCCGGAGCCCAGTACCAGCTGGGTACCCTTGGCCGAACCACCGGCGAAGGCTTCACCGTCGATCTTGCCGACGAAGTCGATGTTGACCTGGTCGTCTTTCTCGGCAGCGCGCTCGACGGCCTCGAAGCGCACGTTCTGCTTGCGCAGCACTTCCAGCATGTTGTCCAGGTCGGCATCAGCCACTTCGGCGCTCAGGCGCTCGACGCTGATCGACTCCAGGCCGGCAACGGCGAACTCTGGGAACACTTCGAAGATGGCGACGAACTCCAGGTCCTTGCCCTTTTCGAAGGACTTCGGCTCTACAGCAGGCGCGCCAGCCGGGTTCAGCTTCTGCTCGACGATGGCTTCGTAGAAGGAAGCCTGGACCAGGTCACCGAAAGCCTCTTGACGGGCATCGGCTTCGAAACGCTGGCGGATCACGCTCATCGGCACTTTGCCTGGGCGGAAGCCCGCGACCTTGGCGCGCTTGGCAGTCTGCTGCAGACGCTTGTTGACTTCGTTCTCGACGCGCTCGGCCGGAACGGCGATGGTCATGCGGCGCTCGAGAGCGGAAGTGTTTTCAACAGAAACTTGCATGGATATTCCTCGTTGCACAGACGTTAGCCGGCGTTAGCCCGACTCCAGAATCAAGGGCAAGCATTCTAGTGAGTCACGCACCAGAAGTCACCCCACCCGGGACGACGGGAAACCACGCCGGTCGATTAGCTTGCAAGGCCCGCACGGCGTATCGCCGGGCCTCTATATATATGCAGGGTGCGCAACGCCGTCGGCGGCACGCAACCGTAATACTTTGTCAAACAACTACAGCCCGCAAAAACGCCCTTATTCAGGGTCGATTTCATTGAACTGGCAGTACTCTTCCCAAGCCATACCCAGCGCTTGGGCCACTTCGCGATGGGTCTCCAGGCGCATGGCCTGAAGTTGCTCGGGGCTTTCGGCGATCAACTGCAGCGCCAGCTCCCAAGGCTGGATGCCCTGCTGGTCGGCGGCATCCTCGAACGCCCATTCGATCTGCTGGGCCTGTTCGCGCGCATCCAGCCCACGGATTTCCTCGAGCAGTTGCGGATTGGCCTCGGCGAAGCGCTGAAGCGCCAGCGCCTGACGGGCTTCTTTTGCAATCATTGGATTAATCCTTTGCTGGCCTAATCCAGCCGGTATTTCAACTGACTGAAATCTATCAGCTTTTATTGGGGTGTCGCCAGAGGATTGCAAGGGCTGTCAGAGGTATTGCGCAGGCCTCAAGAACTGCGCGCCCCTGCAGGAGCCGGCTTGCCGGCGAGGCTGCATAGTTACACGCTCGTACGCATAACGCAGAAACAACAAAGGCGCCTGATCATACAATCAAGGCGCCTTCGAAAATATGGGGTGGACGATGGGAATCGAACCCACGACAACCGGAATCACAATCCGGCGCTCTACCAACTGAGCTACGCCCACCATATTGCGGTGTTACGGTACAACCTTACATAAACATGGTGCGGACGAAGAGACTCGAACTCTTACAGCTTGCGCCGCTGGAACCTAAATCCAGTGTGTCTACCAATTTCACCACGTCCGCATAACGCTTAAAACAAAGGCGCCAGATCTACAATCAAGGCGCCTCTGAAGAATATGGGGTGGACGATGGGAATCGAACCCACGACAACCGGAATCACAATCCGGCGCTCTACCAACTGAGCTACGCCCACCATATCGCTTTACTGCCTCACTTGCTTGCCCAAGCTGCCTAATGGCGCACCCGGCAGGACTCGAACCTGCGACCATCCGCTTAGAAGGCGGATGCTCTATCCAGCTGAGCTACGGGCGCATAAGCGTAAAGCCTAACCGAACGAGCAATACTAAAACCACTCATTCTGCCCGACTTCGCCAACCAGTGCTAGGCTGTGCCCGACAAGTGCGGCGAATCTTATAGGCGACCCGTATAAGCGTCAACACCTTTCTATAAAAAATTTAAATTATTTAAGGGGTTAGGGCATTTGCCCGACCACCCGCCTTTGCCCTCGGGCCGTGTCGTGCGAGAATGCGCCCTCTTTATTGTTCCTTTCTCGATGGTTAATCACGCGTCTATGACTGCACACCTAATCGATGGCAAGGCGATCGCCGCCAACCTGCGCAAGCAGATCGCTCAACGTGTCGAGGAGCGTCGCCAGCAAGGCCTGCGCACGCCGGGCCTGGCGGTGATCCTGGTCGGCACCGACCCCGCCTCCCAAGTCTATGTCTCGCACAAGCGCAAGGACTGCGAAGAGGTCGGTTTCATTTCGCAGGCCTTCGATCTGCCCAGCGAAACCACGCAGCAAGCCCTGACCGAGCTGATCGACCGCCTCAACGACGACCCGGCAGTGGACGGCATCCTGCTGCAACTGCCGCTGCCTGCACACCTGGATGCATCGCTGCTGCTCGAGCGCATCCGTCCGGACAAGGACGTCGATGGCTTCCACCCGTATAACATCGGTCGCCTGGCCCAGCGTATTCCGCTGCTGCGCCCGTGCACCCCTAAAGGCATCATGACCCTGCTCGAAAGCACCGGTCAGGACCTGTACGGCATGGACGCCGTGATCGTCGGCGCTTCCAACATCGTTGGCCGCCCGATGGCCATGGAGCTGCTGCTGGCCGGCTGCACCGTGACCGTCTGCCACCGCTTCACCAAGGACCTGGCCGGTCATGTCGGCCGTGCCGACCTGGTGGTCGTGGCTGCCGGCAAGCCGGGGCTGGTCAAGGGTGAGTGGGTCAAGGAAGGCGCCATCGTCATCGACGTGGGCATCAACCGCCAGGAAGACGGCAAGCTGGTCGGCGATGTGGTCTACGAGACCGCCCTGCCCCGCGCGGGCTGGATCACGCCGGTGCCGGGCGGCGTAGGGCCGATGACCCGGGCCTGCCTGCTGGAAAACACGCTGTATGCGGCAGAAGAGCTGCATAAGTAAGCTTGCGTGAAATGAAAACGGCACCTCTGGCAGGTGCCGTTTTTTTGCCTTGGATTCAGCAGCTTGCCGACGATGAACCCATTTGGGTCCCTAGCCGGTCACTTGCGCGCCGCCTCCCACGATTTCAGCAGCTCGTCATAGCTGACCGTCTCGCCCTTGGGCTTCTCGTTGGCCAGTTTCGGTTTTGGCGCCCCCGGCTGGTCGAACCAGTACTGTGCGTCTTTTTCAGGGTTCAGCTTAGGCGCGCAGGTGGCCTGGGCATTGGAGCGCTGCAACCGCTCCATCATGCGGTCCTGATCGCGGGCCAAGCCATCCAGCGCTTCTTGCGGCGTTTTCTCGCCGCTGGCCACTTCGGCGATATGGCTCCACCACAGTTGTGCCAGGCGAGGATAGTCCGGCACGTTGGTCCCGGTCGGGGTCCATTGCACCCGTGCCGGGCTACGATAGAACTCCACCAGCCCGCCAAGCTTGGGCGCCAGGTCGGTCATGGCCTGGGAGTTGATGTCCGACTCGCGGATCGGCGTCAGGCCAACGATGGTCTTTTTCAACGACACGGTCTTGGAGGTGACGAACTGGGCGTATAGCCAAGCGGCCAGGCGCTGCTTCTCGGGGGTGGACTTGAAGAAGGTCCAGGAGCCGGTGTCCTGATAGCCCAGCTTCATCCCCTCCTCCCAGTATGGCCCCTTGGGCGAGGGCGCCATGCGCCACTTCGGCGTGCCGTCAGCGTTGACCACCGGCAGCCCCGGCTTGGTCATGTCGGCGGTAAAGGCGGTGTACCAGAAGATCTGCTGGGCGATGTTGCCTTGCGCAGGCACCGGGCCGGCCTCGGAGAAGGTCATGCCTTGCGCTTCCTTGGGCGCATAGGCGCGCATCCAGTCGACGTACTTCTGCGTGGCATAGACGGCCGCCGGGCCATTGGTGTCGCCGCCACGGGTCACGCTGGACCCTACCGGGTGGCAATCCTCCACGCGGATGCCCCACTCGTCCACTGGCAAGCCATTGGGCAGCCCTTTGTCGCCACCACCGGCCATGGAGAACCAGGCATCGGTGAAGCGCCACCCCAGCGAAGGGTCCTTCTTGCCATAGTCCATGTGGCCATAGACGCGCTTGCCATCGATTTCCTTGACGTCTTCGGTGAAGAATTTGGCGATGTCCTCATAGGCGGACCAGTTCACCGGCACGCCCAGCTCGTAACCGTACTTTTCCTTGAACCTGGCCTTGAGCTCGGGCCGCTCGAACCAGTCGGCGCGGAACCAGTACAGGTTGGCGAACTGCTGGTCGGGCAACTGATAAACCTTGCCATCCGGCGCGGTGGTGAACGAAATGCCAATGAAGTCCTTCAGGTCCAGGGTCGGCGAGGTGTAGTCCTTGCCTTCGTTGGCCATCAGATCAGTGATCGACTCCACCTTGCCGTAGCGAAAGTGCGTACCGATCAGGTCGGAGTCGTTGACCCAGCCGTCGTAGATGTTCTTGTCCGACTGCATCTGCGTCTGCAGCTTCTCCACCACGTCGCCTTCCTGCAGCAGGTCGTGGGTCAGCTGGATCCCGGTGATCTCGCTGAAGGCCTTGGCCAGCACCTTGGACTCGTACTCATGGGTGGTGATGGTTTCCGACACCACATTGATCTTCATCCCGCGAAACGGCTCGGCGGCCTTGATGAACCACTTGAGTTCGGCCAACTGCTGCTCCGGCGTCAGGGTCGACGGTTTGAACTCGCTGGTGATCCATTTCGACGCCGCATCCTCGTACTGGTCGGCCCACGCCGCACCGTGTACGCCCGCCAGTACCAGCATCGCGGCCAGGGTCAAATGTCGCCGGTTGTGTTTGTTATGGAACATTGTGCTCTCCCGTTTGAGTTATTCCCCGGAGCCGTCGCTCAGCCCCAGCGCAGCACCACCACGAGCCAGCCCAGCGACAGCAGCGAGGCCACCCATAAAGGCCAGTCGCTGACCCCGACTACCAGCAAGTGCAGGTAGGCGCTGACCAACAGGCCGATGAACAACCGGTCGCCACGGCTGGTGACGATCGGCAGAAAGCCGCGCCGCTCCACACAGGGGCGGCGCAGTTCGCACAGGGTCATGCACAGCAGCAGTACGCCGACGACGGCGAAGAACAGCGCCGTGGGCAAGGTCCAGGCCATCCACTCCATGCGTTGCCCTCCTCACACCCGGCCCAGGGCAAAACCCTTGGCCACATGGTTGCGAACGAACCAGATCACCAGCATGCCTGGCAGGATGGTCAACACCCCTGCCGCCGCCAGCACGCCCCAGTCGATGCCCGAAGCAGACACCGTGCGGGTCATCACGGCGGCAATCGGCTTGGCGTTCACCGAAGTCAGGGTGCGCGCCAGCAACAGTTCGACCCAGGAAAACATGAAGCAGAAAAACGCCGTCACGCCGATGCCGGAGCCGATCAGCGGAATGAAAATTTTCACGAAGAAACGCGGGAAGCTGTAACCATCGATGTAGGCGGTTTCATCAATCTCCTTCGGCACGCCCGACATGAACCCCTCGAGAATCCACACTGCCAGCGGCACGTTGAACAGGCAGTGGGCCAGGGCAACGGCAATGTGCGTATCGAACAGGCCGATGGACGAATAGAGCTGAAAGAACGGCAGCAGAAACACCGCAGGTGGGGCCATACGGTTGGTCAGCAACCAGAAGAACAGGTGGCGGTCACCGAGGAAGCGGTAGCGCGAGAAGGCATAGGCCGCCGGCAGCGCCACCAGCAGCGAAATCAGCGTGTTCAGGCACACGTAGTACAGCGAGTTGATGTAGCCGCTGTACCAGCTGGCATCGGTGAAGATCACCCGGTAGTTGTCGAGGGTGAACGCCTGCGGCCACAGGGCGAGGCCACCGAGTATCTCGGTGTTGCTCTTGAACGACATGTTCAGCAGCCAGTAGATCGGCACCAGCAGGAAGAAGAAGTACAGCAGCAGGGCCAGCGTCTTGCGTGTACTCATGGCCTAGTCCTTGTCGGCGTGGGTCATGGCGGTATAGAACAGCCACGACACCAGCAGAATGATCAGGAAATACACCAGCGAGAACGCCGCCGCCGGGCCCAGGTCGAACTGCCCGACCGCCATGCGGGTCAACGTCTGACTGAGGAAGGTAGTGGCGTTACCCGGCCCGCCTCCGGTGAGCACGAACGGCTCGGTGTAGATCATGAAGCTGTCCATGAAGCGCAGCATCACCGCGATCAGCAGCACGTTCTTGAGCTTGGGCAACTGGATATGCCGGAACACCGCCCAGCCCGATGCCCGGTCGATGCGAGCGGCCTGGTAGTACACGTCGGGGATGGCGCGCAGGCCCGAGTAGCACAGCAGCGCCACCAGTGATGTCCAGTGCCAGACGTCCATCACCAGCACGGTGAGCCAGGCGTCGAACGGGTCGCCGGCATAGTTGTAGCTGACGCCAAGCTTGGCCAGCGTGGCACCGAGCAGGCCGATATCGGCGCGGCCAAAGATCTGCCAGATGGTGCCGACCACATTCCACGGGATCAGCAGCGGGATGGCCATGACGATCAGGCATACCGAAGCCAGGCGCCCCTTGGTCGGCATGGTCAGGGCGATGCCGATGCCCAGCGGAATTTCGATCAGCAGCACGCAGGCGGAATAGATGAATTGGCGCAGCAAGGCATCGTGCAATGCCGGGTCGCGCAACACCTGGCGGTACCAGTCGGCGCCGACGAAGTAGCGGCTGGACTGGTCGAAAATGTCCTGCACCGAATAGTTGACCACCGTCATCATCGGCATCACGGCACTGAACGCCACCAGCAGGAACACCGGCAGCACCAGCCACCAGGCCTTGTTGTTCGGCACCTTGTTCATGGCACGGCCTCCAGCAGCAGATCGTCGACGTACAGCAGCAGCCACTGCGTCGGCAGGCTGACCCAGGCATGTGCCACCGGCACCGGGCGATCTTCTGCCAGGCGCGCCTTGAGCGCCACGCCGCCAAGCACCAGGGTGACGATGCGATAGGTGCCCAGGTCCTCGACGTCCAGCACTCGCGCAGGCAAGGCGCCCTCGAATGGGCTGTCCCACAGTTGCACGAACTCCGGGCGAATGCCCACTTGCAGGCGCCCGCCGCGCGTGCCCGCCAAGCGTTCGCGCAGGCCGTCGGGCAGTATCAGGTGCACATCGCCGAACGCGACCCCCGCCGCGTCGGCGCGCACGTCGATCAGGTTCATCCCCGGGCTGCCGATGAAGTAGCCGACAAAGGTATGCCGTGGCCGCTCGAACAGCTCACGCGGGGTGCCGAACTGGACGATGCGCCCGCCATGCATCACCGCGATCTTGTCGGCGAAGGTCGAAGCCTCCAGTTGATCGTGGGTCACGTAGATCATGGTGATGTTGAACTGCTCATGGATCTGCTTGAGCTTGCGCCGCAACTTCCATTTCAGGTGCGGGTCGATCACCGTCAACGGCTCGTCGAAAAGGATGGCCGAGACGTCATCGCGCACCAGGCCACGGCCCATGGACACTTTCTGCTTTTCGTCGGCGCTGAGGTTGCGCGCCTTTTTCTTCAGCACTGCGCCCAGGTCGAGCACTTCGGCGATTTCCTCGACCCGCGTGCGCACCCTGGCTTCGTCCAGGCCCTGGTTGCGCAAAGGGAACGCCAGGTTGTCGAACACCGTCATGGTGTCGTACACCACCGGGAACTGAAACACCTGGGCAATGTTGCGCTGCTGCGGCGAAAGGTCATTGACCGGCTTGCCGTCGAACAGCACCTGGCCATGGGAGGGCGTGAGCAGCCCCGAGATGATGTTCAGCAAGGTCGACTTGCCACACCCGGAAGGCCCGAGCAACGCATAAGCGCCGCCCTGCTCCCACACGTGCTCCAGTTGATGCAGTGCGTAGTCGCCCTCGGTGGCGGGTTGTCGGCTATAGCTGTGCGCCAGTTGGCGCAGGCGGATTTCGGCCATCAGGCGCTCCTTGCCTGGCGCAGGCCCGGTGCCTGTACCAGTGCCCCGGCGCTGTCGAAGACGAACAGCTTGTGGGTGGGTATGAAGACACGGATCGGCGTATCCACCTGATACTCGTGCACCCCCGGCAGGTGCAGGACCATCGGCCAGTGCTCGTTACGCACGTGCAGAAATGTCTCGGAACCGCTGATCTCGGCCAGTTCCACCCGCACCGCCAGTTCCAGGTCGTCATCGTGCGCCGGCACCAGGGTGAGGTGGCTGGGGCGCACGCCAAAGCGGTAAACGCCGTCGCCCAGGCGGTGCAGGTCGACATTGCGGGCGAAGTGCACGGCCTGAGCCAGGCTCACCTCATTGCCATTGATACGCCCCGGTATCAGGTTGATCGGCGGCTCGCTGAACAACTCGGCGGCCAGCACGCTGCCGGGCCGCTGGTAGACCTCGGCCGTCGGCCCGCTCTGGACGATTCGCCCCTCGTGCACCAGGGTGGTGGTGCCGCCCAGTGCCAGCGCTTCGTTGGGCTCGGTGGTGGCATACACGGCAATGCAGTTGCGCGCGGCGAACAACTCGCGCAGCTCCTGGCGCAGCCCTTCGCGCAGCTTGTAGTCGAGGTTGACCAGCGGCTCATCGAACAGGATCAACCCGGCATCCTTGACCAGCGCCCTGGCCATCGCCGTGCGCTGCTGCTGGCCGCCAGACAGCTCCAACGGCAAGCGTTGCAGGTAGGGTTCGATACGCAGCATTTCGGCAGTTTCCTGCACGCGCCGACGGATGTCCGGCTCGGCCAGGCGCGCCTGGCGCAGGGGTGAGGCGATGTTCTCGTACACGCTCAGGGTCGGGTAATTGATGAACTGCTGATACACCATCGACACATTGCGCCGGCGCACCGGCACGCCAGTGACATCTTCACCCGCCATCAGCACGCGGCCACGGTCGGGGCGGTCGAGCCCGGCCATCAGGCGCATGAGGCTGGTCTTGCCGGCCAGGGTCCGGCCAAGCAGCACGTTGAACGAGCCAGGCTCGAACTGCAGGGACGCGTCGATGATCCAGGGCTGGTTATCGACGCTGCGGCTGACCTGTTCCAGCACCAGAGACATGGCAGGACCTTGTTATTGTGGTTGTCCGGCACAGACAGCCAGTTCCGTGCCAGTTCCACTCTGGCCCTCTGGCCTGCGGCTTTGACGGTGCCGACAAGCCAGCAGCGATTCACAACTGAACACTTTCGCTGAACACCTGAACAGTGGCGGGTTTGACAATGAACAACGGTGGACGACACTCAACAGCGGTCGGCTGATAACAACAATCACACAGGACAGGCCCATGGCCACCGCCACTTCGACCCATGCCCAACTGATCCAGGCCTCCTGGGCGCGCTGCCGCGATCACGGCCTGCAGCCACAGAGCGCCCCCGACTTCGATTGCCTGACCAAGGCCGAACTCAGCGCCCTGCTGGAGCGGCGCCAGGCACTGTTGCAACACACCCGCGATGGCGTGCTGCCGCAGTACGCGCACCTGCTGGGCAATGCCAGCTACCTGGTGATGCTCGCCGACGCCAACGGCTGCCTGCTCGAGACCTGGGGTTCGCGACGCTTCGTCTGCCCCCAGCACCAGCACGGTTTCAGCGCCGGCGCCCACTGGCACGAACGGGGCGTGGGCACCAATGCGCTGGGTACCGCGCTGGTCTGCGCCGAGCCCGTCCATGTTGGCCAGGACGAACACTTCCTGCGCCAGAACCGCTACATGTCCAGCGCCGCAGCCCCGCTGTACGATGCCCAGCGGCAACTGGTCGGGGTACTCGACGTGGCCAGCGACGGCTACCTGCCAGCCACCCAGACCCTCGGCCTGGTACGCATGATGGGCCAAAGCCTGGAGAATCGCCTGATCCTTGCGCAGCATGCCGAGCAGCACGCGCAGTTGCTGTTCAACAGCGCTTGCGACAACCTCGACAGCCCTTGGGCCGGGCTGCTGGTATTCGATGAGCGTGGCCAGGTACTCGCCGCCAATCATCGAGCCGACAGCCTGCTGGGCGGCAACCCGCTGCAGCAGAACGTCGAACAACTGTTCCAGATCCCCTTCAACCAGTTGCTTGCCCACCCCCAGCAACAACCATTCGCTTTGCAGGCAGCCGGGCGCAACCGCTTCCACTGCCAGTGGCAAGCACCCCGGCAAAGCCCCCCACGCTCAACACTTCACAGTGGCGATCCACGCATGGAAAAGGCCTTGGCCCAGGCCAGCTTGATGCTGGAAAAAGACATCCCGCTGCTGGTCCAGGGTGAAACCGGCGTCGGCAAAGAAGTCTTCGTCCAGACCCTGCACCGCGCCAGCAGCCGTGCCCGCCAGCCGTTGATCGCGGTCAACTGTGCGGCGATCCCGGCAGAGCTGGTGGAATCGGAGTTGTTCGGTTATGACAAAGGCGCCTTCACCGGCGCTCATCACAAGGGCAACCCCGGGCTGATCCGCAAGGCCGACCAGGGTATCCTGTTCCTCGACGAAATCGGCGACATGCCGCTGCCGACCCAGGCCCGCCTGCTGCGCGTGCTGCAATCGCGCAGCATTCAGCCTCTGGGCAGCGGCGAACCGGTAGCGGTGAATATCCGCGTAGTGTCGGCAAGCAATCGGGACCTGGCCGAAGAGGTGCGTGCGGGGCGCTTTCGCCAGGACCTCTACTACCGCATCGCCGCAATGGCGGTCGTGTTGCCGGCGCTGCGCGAGCGCACTGACAGGCGAGCATTGATCGAGCACATCCACGCACGTTATCGCGACCCTCACCAACCCCAGCGCTTGGGGCAGCCTATCCTTGAGCTGCTTGATCGCCACCCCTGGCCGGGCAATGTGCGCGAGCTGGTGAGTGTGATGCAGGTGGCCCTGGCGTTGGCAGGCGATGGGCCGGTCGGCGTCGAACATCTGCCCGCCGGCTTTCTGGCTGAAGCACAAGGATGCGCGGTGGCGAGCGACTGCAGTGACGATGAGGCGGACCTGCAAAGCCTGCTGAAACGGGCCAATGGCAACCTCTCGGCCGTGGCCCGGAGCCTGGGGATCAGCCGAACGACACTGTATAAACGCCTTCGCGAGCAATGACCGGGGGCCGACAGCCGATTCGGCTGCCCGGGCCCTGAAGTCAGCCGGACCCGCTGCCCGCACCGCCTTTTTCGGCCGGCATTCCCGCCCTGATCGCCCGACAATATCCCTACAGCCCAACCCGCAAGTTGCAGGGAGATGCCATGACCCGTTTCATCGATGTGCAAGACCTCGCCCGCCTGGTCAACCGCAAAGGCCTGGCCACCTGCCTGGTGGAGATGGCCGAGTACATCCGTCAGGACTACCTGCGCTGGGACGATTTCGAGAAGTGCCCGCGCCTGGCCAATCATTCGGCGGACGGCGTGATCGAACTGATGCCGGTTTCCGACTCCAGCCGGTATGCCTTCAAGTATGTCAACGGCCACCCGAAGAACACCCGCCTCGGCCTGCCCACGGTGATGGCCTTTGGCGCCTTGAGCGACGTTGGCTCCGGTGCGCCGCTGCTGCTCAGCGAGATGACCCTGACCACAGCGATGCGTACCGCCGCCACTTCGGCCCTCGCCGCCCGCTACCTGGCGCGTGAAGACAGCCGCAGCATGGCGCTGATCGGCAACGGTTCGCAAAGCGAATTCCAGGCCATCGCCTTCAAGACCCTGCTGGGCATCGACGAGATCCGCCTGTTCGACATCGACCCTGCAGCCACGGCGAAGCTGGTGGCCAACCTGGCGGGCCGCCCAGGGCTCAAGGTGAGCGTCGCCCACAGCGTCGCCGAAGCCGTGCGCGGTGCCGATATCGTCACCACGGTCACGGCAGACAAGACCTACGCGACCATCCTCACGCCGGACATGATCGAACCGGGCGTGCACCTGAACGCCGTGGGCGGCGACTGCCCGGGCAAGACCGAGCTGCACCGCGCCATCGTCGAGCGGGCCCGGGTGATCGTTGAGTACGAGCCGCAAAGCCGGGTCGAAGGCGAAATCCAGCAAATGCCGGCCGATTCGCCGGTCTTCCCATTCTGGCAGGTGGTCGCAGGCCTTGTTCAGGGCCGTGAAAACGCCGACCAGGTGACCCTGTTCGATTCGGTAGGTTTTGCGCTGGAAGATTATTCGGCACTGCGCTACGTGCTCGATACAGCGCTCACATTAGGGATCGGCCAGGATATCGGGCTGGTGCCGGTGCTGGAAAACCCCAAGGACTTGTATGCACTGCTGCAGCCTCGGGTGGTGGCGGTTCGTTCAGTGCACCGGGCCGACAGCGCCTGCGCCTGACGGACCTTGGGCTGCTGCGCAGCCCAATCGCCGGCGCGTGAGGACGATCACCCGATAACCGCCTAACCTGTCCATGCCCCGCCTTGAAAAAAGAAGCACCGCGCATGGACACCAAGGACGCCACCTCTGCCCCGCTGGACCGCATCGACCAAGCCATCATCGACATACTGCGCGTCGATGGCCGCATCACCTTCGAAAAGCTCTCGACCCTGGTGCATCTTACTCCGCGCCCCTGCCTGGAACGCGTACGCAAGCTGGAACGGCGCGGCGTGATCCGCGGTTATGGCGCAATCATCGACCCGCAGAAGCTCGCACCAGGGCTGTCACTGCTGGTACTCGTAGCCCTTTCCAACCTGCGCGGGCGGTCCGCACAAAAGGCGTTCGAGGCAACCATGCTGGCCTGCCCTGACGTTCATGAATGCCAACTGATCAGTGGCCATTTCGACTACAGCTTGCGCGTGCGCTGTCGCGACATGGAGCACTATCGGGTGCTGAGCGAAAGCTGGATGAACGACGACGCCCTGCACATCGACAAGCTGGTGGCCCACCCTGAACTGGCTTCGGTCAAGAGCATCGCCCCGCAGCCCTGATCGGGCAAGAAGTTGGCAGGCCGATTGCTAACACCCTGCAGGTATTGGCAAATGCCGGCCAACGGCGCATCACCTCAATCTGCAGCACGCACCGAACTAGAGCCTGGCAAGCCGAAATGCCCCACAACTGGTCAGACCGGTAAGGCCAAAAAACCTTGCATATTCGGATTTTTCGCGCTTTTATGACTTCGCGCTGAACAAACCGGTAAGACCACAAAAATAAATAAGTCCTGCGCTCTTTCGCCCCGTGCGGCACCGAAGCAAGGACACCGATCAGAGATCACTCCCATGCTCAAATGGTGCTCGCGTTCGATCTTCCTGCAAGTTGTGCTCGGCCTTGCCCTCGGCATCGCCTGCGGCCTCAGTTTTCCCGACCTTTCCCTGCAGCTCAAACCCCTCGGCGACGGCTTCATCAAGCTGATCAAGATGCTTATCGGCCTGATCGTCTTCTGCGTGGTGGTCAGCGGCATTTCCGGTGCCGGCGATCTGAAGAAAGTCGGGCGCATCGGCCTGAAATCGGTGATCTACTTTGAAGTGTTGACCACCATCGCCCTGGTGATCGGACTGGTGTTCGCCTTTACCAGCGGCATCGGCAGCGGCGCCAACATCCACCTGGATCAGCTTTCTGCTGCCGACGCCAGCGGCCTGGCCGAGCGCGGCCAGCATATCCATGGCGCCACCGCGTTCTTCATGGACCTGATCCCCACCTCCGTGGTGGGCGCCTTCGCCGACAACAACATCCTTCAAGTCTTGCTGTTCTCGGTGCTGTTCGGCAGCGCGCTGAACCTGGTGGGTGACTCGGCCGCCGGTATTTCGCGGTTGATCAACGAACTCAGCCACGTGATTTTTCGCATCATGGGCATGATCGTGCGCCTGGCGCCGATCGGCGTCTTCGGCGCCATCGCCTTCACCACCAGCAAATATGGCCTGGAGTCGCTGCAGCACCTGGGTGGCCTGGTAGCGTTGTTCTACCTGACCTGTGCGGGCTTCGTGCTGATCATCCTGGGCACCGTGATGCGCGTGTCGGGGCTCAAGTTGCTGCCTTTCATCAAGTACTTGCGCGAAGAGTTGACCATCGTCCTGGGCACCGCTTCCTCCGATGCCGTATTGCCGCAGATCATGCGCAAGCTCGAGCACCTGGGCATTGGCAGCTCCACCGTTGGCCTGGTGATCCCGACCGGCTACTCGTTCAACCTTGACGGCTTCTCCATCTACCTGACCCTGGCCATCGTGTTCATCGCCAACGCCACCGGTACGCCGCTGGCGATGACCGACCTGCTGACCATCCTGCTGGTGTCACTGGTGACGTCCAAAGGCGCTCACGGCATCCCAGGCTCGGCACTGGTGATCCTCGCCGCCACCCTCACCGCCGTGCCGGCGATCCCGGTGGTAGGCCTGGTACTGGTACTGGCAGTGGACTGGTTCATGGGCATCGGCCGGGCGCTGACCAACCTGATCGGCAACTGCGTGGCTACCGTGGCCATTGCCCGCTGGGAAAAAGACATCGATCTGGAGCGTGCGCAGAACGTGCTCGATGGCAAACCCGGCTTTGCCCATGCACCGCGCAAGCAGCCCAACGCCCATCAACAGGAATTCTGAGCCCACGTGGCCGGCGCTGACGCCGGCCCTTTCAGGAGAAAACCGTGATCAGCTCATCGACCGTCGTCAACTCAGTGGTGGAAAAACTGCGCCAGGCCCTGGCCCGCGGCCAGTGGCGCTCCGGCGACATGCTGCCTGGCCAGCGCGAGCTGGCCGAACAGTTGGGCATCAGCCGCCCCAGCCTGCGCGAAGCCGTGACCGTTCTCGAGACCCTCGGCCTGGTGCGCTCCATGCCGGGCAAGGGCGTGCTGGTGCTGGATGCCGAACCGGCCGTGCTGGAACCAGGCGTCGACAGCAGCGCTGCAGCGAGCCTGGCCGATGTCCTGGAGCTGCGCTACACCCTCGAACCGTTCATCGTCGGCCTGGTGGCGCAATCGGCCAACAGCCAGGACATCGGTCAGCTACGCCTGACCCTGATGGACATGCGCGAAGCGCTGGATGCCGATGACAGCGATGCCGGGGCCAAGGCCTATATCGCCTTCCACGAGGCGCTGTTCGCACTGACCACCAACCCGATTTTCCAGAGCGTGGTACAGCAGACCGGCAATGCCCTCAAGCAAAGCGCCAACATGCTGCGCAACTCACCCGAACACCTTGCTGCTCGGCTCAAGGAAAACGAAGCCGTGGTACGCGCCATTCGCGACCGCAACAGTGCCCAGGCCAGCGCCCAGATGCGCCAGCACATCCTTGCCGAAGGGCAGCGTATGGGCATCGAACTGAACATCCCGGATGACCATCCGCGCCAATGACCCCAGGAGAGCGACCATGACCGCCTGCGCCCACGCCGCCCCCCACCTGCCTGCCCTGCTCGCCGCCGGCGAAACCCGCCTGTCGGCCGAGCAGATCTACCCTCGCCTGTTCGACGCCATTCTCGAGCAGCGCTTGCCGCCCGGCAGCCTGCTGCCCGAGCAGGCACTGGGCAACGCCTTTGGCGTCAGCCGCACGGTGATCCGCCGGGTACTCGGGCGCCTCTCTGACCAGCAAGTGGTGGTCCAGCGCCCCAGCCACACCGCGCACCTGGCCGCCCCTGATCCACAACAGGCGCGCCAGGTACTCAGCGCCCGACGCCTGGCCGAAACCACCCTGATCAGTCTGGCAGCACAACGCGCGCGGCCGGCGCAGATCCGCCAATTGCGTTCGCTGGTAGAGCGCGAGCGCCAGCACCACGAGCGTGGCGAACGTTGCGCGGCAATCCGCCTGGGCGGCGAGTTCCACCTCAAGCTTGCCCAGGTGGCCGCCAATGCACCGCTGGCACGTTTTCTCAACGGTCTGGTGCCGATGACGTCTTTGATCATCGCCCGCTATGAATCGCCCTGCTGCGACCACTGTGCCTGGCAAGAGCACGCGGCGATCATCGATGCCGTGGAGGCTGGTGACGCGGCAGCGGCGCTTGCACTGATGGATGAGCATCTGGACCGCCTGGAAGAAAAACTCGACCTCGCCTGACAGGGCGCATGCGCAGCCGATCACCGGCCCTATACTCGGTTAACCACCCAGCCTCGAAACCCGGGAGGCGGTCGTGTGAACCCACGCATCCTCGTGCTGCTCTGCCTTCTGCTGGCCCTCGGCGGCTGCGCCGGCAAGCGCCCGCCTGCCCCGCCGCCGCCCGCCGTGCTGACCCCCGCCGCCTGGCAACGCATCGACCAGGAACTGATCGATGCATCGGTAGGCGCCGCAGGCTCGGCCAACGACTATGCGCGGCGCTCGATGCGGGTATGGAAAGAACAGGTACAGCAACGTACCGAAAGCGACTTCATTCCCTGGTTCACCGGTTACTGGACCCAGCAATGGCTGACCCTCAAGGTCGCCTGGTACAAGCTCAACAGCGGTGAGGGCCGCGAGCCTGCGGAAAAACGCCTGGCCCTGTACCTGCAGGAACAGTACCAGAACCGGGTGATCGAGCCGGTGGCCGAGCAGATCAACCCCGAAGTCATCCGCGACCGCGCCTGCGAGTTGTACCTGCAACTCTTTGGCCAGCAACTGCCGGCCATCATCCAGCGCTACAACGCCCCACCCGATCAGCTCAGCCAGCGCCTGAACCGGGTCCCGGCCATTGCCCTGGGGCCGCCGCCGGCGCGCAACGCCAGCCTCTATCAATTGCTCAAGGCCAAGCCGCTCGACCAGCAACCCGCCTGGCTCGCCCTGCGCGACCACCTGCACCGGCAAGCGGCCAAGGGCCCGGGGCAAACCGACGTAGGCCTGTCGTCGGTGGCCACCCGCGCCAGCGAAAAGCTTGGCGCCACCCTGGCCCCTCGCGGCATTGCCAGTGCCGTGGCCAGTGCGGTGGGCAAGGTGGCCGGGGCGATGATCTCGGTGGCGGCAGCCGGCTACGGCATGATCACCCACGATCGCGATCACCCGGAGATGGTCGAGCAATTGCGGGTGATCCTCAACGTGGC
The DNA here is from genome assembly GCF_047456105.1 of Pseudomonas sp. BNK-15. NCBI lineage: Bacteria > Pseudomonadati > Pseudomonadota > Gammaproteobacteria > Pseudomonadales > Pseudomonadaceae > Pseudomonas > Pseudomonas sp. BNK-15. Next base: position 3,779,721 of record NZ_CP179898.1, on the reverse strand, counting down.
GCTCAATCAGGAATGGCAGGAGTTGATGGAGAACCGCCAGAGCGGCGCCATGGCGGGGGTGTACTACCTGTCGGGGCAGGTCGAGGACAGTTTGCTGGCCAGTGCGCCGCGGCCAGTGGACCCGGCCGTGCAACCGGAACAACCTGCGCGGCAGGAGCCCTTGTTGATCCGCCTGCCGCCATAGCGGTACCGACACCCTCAGGCGGTAGCCATGGCCGATGCCGGCAGACCGAAGATACGGTCGAACGCCCAGTTGTAGGCAAAGGTGTAGCAAGGCACCAGGATGATAAAGGCAAGGTCCACCAGGAACGCCTCGACCAGGCTCATCCCCAGCCACCAGGCAATCAGCGGGATCAGGTACACAACCAGGGTCAGCTGGAAACCGACAGCATGCACCACCCGCCGCGCCACGCTGCGGCCGCGCTTGGCCTGGCGGCTCTCCCAATACTCGAACAGGCTGTTGTAAATCAGGTTCCAGAGCATGGCGATGGTGGTGATCATCACCGCCAGCGGCCCAGTATGCGAAGCCTGGGTATCGGACAAATAAGCCAGCCCCAGCGTCGACATGCACAAGCCAATCAGCTCGTAGAAAGTCACGTAGACCAGTTTGCGTTTCAGTCCCTGCACCGGGTTTACCTCATGTGGAATCAAGCGAAGGGCGCGAGAATGCTTCAAATTTATTGACAGGCAAAGTCGGTAGCTTTCAGATTCACTGACAGGAGGCCGACATGAACTTTTCCAGCGACAACATCCAGCTGTTCCTCGCCGTGCTCGACCGGGGTTCGTTTTCCGCTGCGGCACGCACCCTTGGCCGGGTACCATCCGCTGTCAGCATGGCCATCGGCAACCTTGAAGCCGAACTGGGCTACCCCCTGTTCGAGCGCGGCCCGCGCGAGGTTCACGCTACCGCCCAGGCTTTGGCCCTAGAGCCACACGCCAGGCTGATCGCCGAGCAACTGGGGCTTCTGCAAGTGCACGCACTGGAGCTGTCGCAAGGGCTGGAAAGCAGCCTGACCCTCGCCGTGGTCCCGGATATCGATCAGCGCCCGCTGTTTGCCGCCATCGCCAGCCTGGGCGAGCGCTACCCGCTGCTGGACATCCAGCTGCTCAGCGCCCCGCAGGAAGACGCATTGCAGTTGCTCGACAGCGGCCGTGCCGACCTGTGCCTGGCCTTCGCCGGCCTGCATGTCGATGCCCGCCGGGGGTTCCAGCACATTGGTACGCAATCGCTGGTTGCCACCCTGTCACCGGCGCACCCGGCACTGCGCGACGGGCGCATCCGCTACCTGGAAGACCTGATCAACGTGCGCCAGATCCTGGTGCGCAGCCGCGACCTGCCGCTGGCCGACCCGCGCGCGCTGATCGGCGCCACGCACTGGTCCACCGACAGCTTCGACTTCGCCGTGCAAATGGTCGAAGCAGGCCTTGGCTGGGGCGATTTGCCCTTGGCCAGGGTGGCGCCGCTGATCGCTGCCGGGCGCCTGGTGCGCCTGCGTTTTGGCAATACCCGCAACGAACTTCAGTTGCCGATTCATGCCTTCTGGCGCAGGCAGCAACCGCTGCGCCAAGCGGCGCGTCTGCTGATCGAACAGCTAGCCAACTGCTAGCGCACCGTCCGTCGAAATCGCCTCAGCCTGATGACGTAAGTGCTTCAATTTTTTATGAGATTTGCCGATACCAGAGTGGACAGGCCCATCGCGCCACAAGCGCGCAGTGCCCTTCCCTCCATGGCTCAAGGTCTCGAAACATGAACCTGAAATTTCGCCACAAGATCCTCCTCAGCGCGTGCGGCGTCGTGGTACTGGCCTTTGCCCTGTTCACGCTCTACAACGATTACCTGCAACGCAACATCATCGCCCAGAACATCGAATCGTCGGTGCAGCAGTCCGGTGCGCTGACTGCCAGCAGCGTGCAGAACTGGATGAGCGGGCGCATCCTGGTGCTGGAGAACCTGGCCCAGGACATTGCTGAACAAGGGACGGGCGATACCCTGGCCGGGCTGATCGAGCAGCCTTCCTACACGCAAAATTTCCTGTTCACCTACCTGGGCCAGGCCAATGGTGTGTTCACCCAGCGCCCCAATGCCCAGATGCCGGCCGGTTACGACCCACGCCAGCGCCCATGGTACGGCGCCGCCGCAAACGCCGGGCAGACCGTGCTAACAGCCCCTTACCAGGGCGCTGTCGGTGGCCTGATGGTGACCATCGCCACGCCGGTGAAGCGTGACGGCGAAATGCTCGGAGTGGTCGGCGGCGACCTGACCCTCGATACCTTGGTGCAGATCATCAACTCGGTCGACTTCGGCGGCATCGGCCACGCCTTCCTCGCCGACAGCAGCGGCCAAGTGATCGTCAGCCCCGACAAAGACCAGGTGATGAAGAACCTCAAGGACATCTACCCAGGCGCTGGCTTGCGCGTGGAGCCCGGTATGCAGGATGTCACCCTCGATGGCCAACAGCGGTTGATCTCCTTTGCCCCGGTGGCCGGCTTGCCGTCTGCCCAGTGGTATATCGGCCTGTCGATCGACAAGGAAAAGGCCTACGCCGCATTGGGCCAGTTCCGCACCTCGGCGATCATCGCCATGGTCATTGCCGTGGCGGCCATCGCCGGGCTGCTGGGCTTGCTGATCCCGGTGCTGATGCGCCCGCTGACCACCATGGGCCGCGCCATGCGCGACATCGCCGAAGGTGAAGGCGACCTGACCCGCCGCCTTGCCGTGCAGCGCAAAGATGAGTTCGGCGAGCTGGCCACCTCGTTCAACCACTTTGTAGAACGCATTCACACCTCGATCAGCGAAGTGTCGTCGGCCACGCGGCTGGTGCACGACCTGTCGGAAAAGGTGGTCAACGCCTCCAATGCCTCGATCATCGGTTCCGAAGAGCAGAGCATGCGCACCAACAGCGTCGCTGCGGCCATCAACCAACTGGGTGCCGCCACTCAGGAAATCGCACGCAATGCTGCGGACGCATCGCAGCACGCCAGCGGCGCCAGCGAGCAGGCCAATGGCGGGCGCGAAGTGGTGGAAGAAGCGATCAACGCCATGACCGCCCTGTCGCAGCGCATCAGCGAATCCTGCGAACAGATCGAAACGCTCAATGCCAGCACCGACGAAATCGGCAAGATCCTCGACGTGATCAAGGGCATCTCCCAGCAGACCAACCTGCTGGCGCTCAACGCCGCGATCGAAGCGGCCCGTGCTGGTGAAGCCGGGCGCGGGTTTGCCGTGGTCGCCGACGAGGTTCGCAACCTGGCGCACCGCACCCAGGAATCGGCGGAAGAGATCCACCGCATGATCACCAGCCTGCAGGTCGGCTCGCGTGAGGCGGTGCACACCATGAACACCAGCCAGGTGTCCAGCGAACAGACCGTGCAGGTCGCCAACCAGGCCGGTGTTCGCCTGGCCAGCGTGACCCAGCGCATCGGCGAGATCGACGGCATGAACCAGTCGGTGGCCACCGCTACCGAAGAGCAGACCGCGGTGGTCGAGAGCCTTAACCTGGACATCACCCAGATCAATGCGCTCAACCAGCAAGGGGTAGAGAACCTCAACCAGACGCTGCAGCATTGCGATGCGCTGGCGCAGCAGGCTGGGCGTTTGAAGCAACTGGTGGGCAGCTTCCGCATCTGAGGTGATGTGCCGGCACGCTCGCCTTCTGCAGGGGATGAGCGTGCCGGCGCTGAAGCTCAGGCAGTTATAACCTAATAACGAACAAGTCTATTTGGCTATATAAACTACCTATATGCTGGCACCCATCCGATCACGGGCAAAGCTGGGCAGTCGAGTAGCGTATGGATGTAGGTTCTTTCGGTTTCACCATAGCCGGGCTGGTTGTGGGGTTCATCGTCGGCATGACCGGCGTCGGTGGCGGTTCGCTGATGACGCCGATCCTGCTGTGGTTTGGCATCAGCCCGGCCACCGCTGTCGGCACCGACCTGCTCTACGCCGCCATCACCAAGGCCAGTGGCGTGTGGGTGCACAGCCGCAACAAGAACATCGACTGGAGAATCACCGGCCTGCTCAGCCTGGGCAGCGTCCCGGCAGCAGCGCTGACCCTGTGGTTCCTGAGCACCCTGCACACCGACACCTCGGCGCTCAACGGCATCATCAAGCAGGGCCTGGCGGTGGTATTGATCCTCACTGCGCTGGCAATCCTGTTCAAGTCGCGGCTGCAAGCGTTCGCCAACCGCCATGCCGGTGACCATTACCAACTCAGCGACCGTAGCCTAAACATCCTTACCGTACTCACCGGCGTGGTGCTGGGTGTCATGGTCACCCTCACCTCGATCGGTGCCGGCGCCCTGGGCACCGTGGCGCTGTTTTTGCTTTACCCGTTCCTGGTCACCCGGCGCCTGGTGGGCACCGAGATCGCCCACGCGGTGCCGTTGACCCTGGTCGCAGGCCTGGGCCACGCCGGCATGGGCAACATGGACTGGTCGCTGCTGGGTTACCTGCTGCTCGGCTCGTTGCCCGGCATCTACCTGGGCAGCCACCTCACCGGGCGGATCTCCGACCGCGTGCTGCGGCCCTGCCTGGCGGGGATGCTGTTGCTGATCGGGTACAAGCTGGCGTTTTGAGGAAAGGGTTTGGCGTGAGACGGGTTGGCCGGCCCTCACGCCATCACAAGCCACACCTCACCCGAGCCGCAAGCGCCATCGCCCGGTAAAGCTCAGTTGCACACGCGACAAAGGCAGCACATCAATCTGCCGATGGGCAGCCAGGGGGCAGCCAAGCACCTGCACCAGCACCGCACGAATCACCATGGGATGGGTCACCGCCACCCACTCGCCCGGTTTATCGAATGCCGCCAGCCACCCCGCCATGCGCTGGCACAGCTCGGCAAACGACTCACCACCATGCGGCGCACTGTGCGGGTCGTCCAGCCACAACGCCAGCGCCTGCGGTTGCTCAGCCTGCAATTGTTTCAATGCCAGCCCGTGCCAGCACCCCAGGTCGCAATCGGCCAACGCTGGCTCGACCTGCACCGGCATCGAAAAACCTGCCGCCGTTGCCCTCGCACGCTGCTCCGGCGCGGTCAGCATGCGCGTTTCAGGTGCCACGGCGAACGGCTGGGCGTGCAGCGGCAAGATGCCGTCGTCAGGGCGGTGCAAGCGCCCGGTCTTCTGGGCCGTTGTCAGGGCATGACAGATCAAGGTCAGGTGTACGGCTTTCACCAGGCGGCTTCTTCGCAGGGGACGGCCGACTGGTTTAGCACGCCGAGGTTATTTTTTCCGCAACAATGTCGCAGCCCTGGAGGAACACTGCGTTACGATGGCCAGTCCAAATTAGGCGAAATGCCACTAGAGCCGACCCGAATGCCAGCCAGCTCCTCCTCTCCCAGCCCGTTGCTGCTAGCCCTGCGCGAGGGCACACGCGACTGCCACAAGTCACTCGAAGCCCGCCTGCCGTTCTTTCAAGCGCACTTCGATGCCGCTGCCTACAGCCGGCTACTGCAAGCCTATTACGGGTTCCACGCCCCTCTCGAAGCGCGGCTGGGCGATTATCAGGAACCCGTGAGGGCCAAGACACCGGCTCTCACCCTGGACCTGCAAGCCTTGCACCTGAGCGCCGCCGACATCGATGCCCTGCCCCTGTGCCAAGCGCTGCCTGCCATCAACGATGAGGCAAGCGCGCTGGGTGTGATGTACGTAATGGAAGGCTCGACCCTGGGCGGCCAGGTACTCAAAAAGGCGATGTCCGAACGCCTGGGTCTCGACCCGGCCAGCGGCACAGGCTTTTTAGATGTATACGGTGCGCGGACGGGCAACTACTGGCGCAGCTTCCTCGACCGCCTTGGCCAGGCCTCGACAGCACCTGCAGCGCAGGCCGCCACCGTGCAGGCGGCCATCGAAACATTCCAGTGCTTCGAGCGCTGGCTTGGGCAACGCAACGTGCTGAACCAAAAACCCGGCTAAAGAGGCCTGCTCGCTCTGACCCTGTCGCCGGCAAGCCGGCGATGGGGCCCGCTCAGGCAAACAGCTGCAGCAGCACCCACCCCGGCACCAACCCCGCCAGCCCGACCGCCAGCCGCGGCCAATACGGCAACAGCACGACCAGCAGCATTGCCCCCAGCGACATCATCGCCAACCAGGCCACCGGCGCCATGGCCCAGCCCCAGGCCTGGGCACAGAGCAACAGGCTGATCATCAGTGCCAGCCAGCCAGCGCCACGCAGCACCACGCGCAATGGCCGCGGGCAAGCCCGCTGCCATACCTGCTTGTAGTGCCGCTCCAGGCCTTGGCAAAGGCCAAGCATGCCGGCATAGGCGAACAGCGTGCCGCCCGCGATCAGCATCATCATGCGCCTGCCTCCACGCTGCGCCCTGCCTTGCGTGCAAGCGGCGCCGGCTCGGCATTCTGCACGCGCCACGCCACCACACCGAGCAATACCCCCAGCACCAGTGCGCAAGCTGCCACGCCCAGGCGCAAGGCATCCGCCAGCCCACCGAACAGCCCAAGGCCCATGCACAGCAGTGCCGTCAGTCCCAACTGCTCCACCCACGCCCGGCGCGCAGGCCTGATACCCGCATGCAACAGCGCCAGCAGCCATACACCAAAGAACGCCCGCACCTCCCAGGCTTCGCGCTGTACCAGCTCGACCGGCAGCAGGCGGCTGGCCCAGAGCAAGCCGGCACAGGCCAGCAGCAAACCGGCAACGAAACCGACATTGCACACCTCGGCCACCCGGTACCAACGCCGCGCCGACAACTGCGCGCTGGCGTACTTGCGCCCACGCTTCACGCAAAACAGCACCAGGCCACTGGCGATCATCACGCAGCTGATAACGCCACAAACGAAGTACAACCAACGCATCGGGTACCCGCCAAACTGGGCAAAATGCAGGCCGACCATGACCCGCTGGGTCAAGGGGGCCGCACGCCACTCGGTCACATCGCTGAGCAACTGGCCGCTTACACCATCGAATACCATGGCCTGCCCCTTGGACAGGGCGATGCGGTTACCCAGTTCAGGGCGGACCTCGATACGTGCCCCGGCAGTGTTGGGATTGCGGATATTGAAACCGGCTATGGGCCCCAAGCGTGCCTGCGCCTGGGCCAGTAGCGGTACCACATCGGCCAGCTCCGCGGGCTGCCTGGCCATGCCCCTTGGCTGCTCCAGGCGGGCGTTGCCCTGGGCCTTGAAGTAGGCCCGGTTGTCCCCGGCGAACAGCGCATCGACACCTGCAGGAATGTAGATGAGCATGAAGATCACAAGCCCCGTGTAGGTGATCATCAGGTGGAACGGCAGCAACAGCACTGCACTGGCGTTGTGAAAGTCCAGCCAGGAGCGCTGGCCCTTGTTCGGCCGGAAAGTGAAGAACTCCTTGAAGATCTTCTTGTGGATGACAATGCCGGTGACAAGCGCCGCCAGCATCACCAGCGCCAGTGCACCGACCACGAAAATGCCCCAGTTGCGCGGCAGGTCGAGGGTGAAATGGAAGCGGAAAAAGAAATTGCCGCCGACACTGTCGCGTACCTCGATGGCCTCGCCCGTCTGCGGGTCGAGCTGTACGCCGCCGCCATGGCGCCGCTCACCGGTAGACACCCGCAGCCCGGGCGAACGATCGGTGGGCAGGCTGACGCCCCAGTTGCCGGCCTGCGGCTCATGGGCTTGCAGGTAGGCAATGGCGCGCCGCGCGGCATCGGCCTGGGTCACTTCACTGGCCGGGATTTCCGGCTGCATCCAGTGGTTCAGTTCTTTGTCGAACACCGCCAGGGTGCCGGTGACGAAGATGGCGAACAGCAGCCAGCCGAAGATCAGCCCGCCCCAGGTGTGCAGCCAGGCCATCGATTGAGTGAAGGTGTTCTTCATGCCAGCCACTCCAGCGCCTGGGGCCAGAAGCCGATCAACGCCAGGGGCGCAGCCAGGGCCAGCGGTAGCCAGGCGCGCACCGCGTCACGGCTGGCAAAGGCCCAGAGGATGGCTGCGGTGTAGAAAATGAAGGCCGGCAGGGTCGCGACGATGACCGCATCGGCAGGTGACAGGGGCAGCAGCCGCGCCAGGCAGGCGGTGGCGGCATAGGTAAGCGCGTAGCCGCCCAACAGCGCGGCGCTGCTGCGCGAGAGGATCTGCAACCAGGCGGTCTTAGTGTTCATTGGGGTATTTCCTGGTAGTCACATCGAGGCAAGCCCGCTCCCCAGGTACACCACTGCGCTTGCGCCCGTGGGGTATCTGCAGGAGCGGGCTTGCCCCGCGAATGGGCCGCAGCGCGGCCCCTGCATCAGAACGAGATATTCAAGGAAGCAAACACCGCACGTCCCGGCTGGTTGTAGGTGTTGGCACCCGAGCTGCTGGCATTGCCACCGCGATAGATCTGCTTGTCGAACACGTTGTTCACGCCCACCCGCACGTCATAGTTGGCGTTGAACTTGTACCCGGTGCTGACATCCACCAGCCCGTAAGCCTCGACATCCTGCTGCGCCTCGGCGTCGTAGTCTTCCTGGGTGCGGTAGTTGTAGGTCGGCGACTTCTGCTTGCCGTAGTAGGTTCCGGCCACCTGGAACGAAAGCTTGTCGGTGGCGCGCCAGTCCAGGGTGCTGTTGACCGTGTATTCGGGGATCACCGACAGCGGCTCGCCCGTCTCGCGGTTGTCGTTGTCGAGCATCCAGGTCAGGTTGGTGTTCCAGTCCAGTACCGGGGTCAGTTCGACGAACAGGTTGCCCTCGATGCCTTCCACACGTGCCTCGCCGGCGTTCTCCCACTGGGTCACGCGGCGGCCGCTGTTGATGGTGTAAAGCACATCGGTGTCACCGATGATCTTGTTCTTGTAATCGTTGCGGAAGTACGTCGCGCTGGTACGCCAGGTGCCGCGGTCGTACAACAGGCCGATTTCCTTGTTGACGCTGATTTCCGGCTTGAGGTCGGCATTGCCCTGCAGGTAGCAGCCCCCGGAGTTGCTCTGCTGCACACTGCAACCGTTGCCACGGCTGTAGAGCAGGTAGTTGGGGTTGGACTGATACAGGTTCGGCACCTTGTAGGCCCGGGCGATACCGCCCTTGACCGACAGCGCATCGGTCAGCTTGTGCGACAGGTTGAGGCTGGGGCTGAAGTTGTCGCCAAAGGTTTCGTGGTGGTCGAAGCGCAGGCCCGGGGTGACGGTGGTGTCGCCCAGCACAATGTTGTCCTCGACGAACAAAGCGTAGCTCTTGGCGGTCATCTTCGAGTTGCTGCGGTCGAAGCCACTGATGACGTCACTGCCACCGCCGCTGGGGTCGAAGCTCTGGGGGCGGAACGAGCCCTGGTCGTTGAGCGATTCGTAAAGGTACTCGCCGCCCAGGGTCAGCACATGTTCAGTACTGCCCATGGCAAACGGCAGGTTCACCTCGCTGCTCAGGCGAGTGTTGCGCAGCCGCGACATGGCTGCACCGCTGTCGTTGATCGCACCCTCCGGGCCACCGGCCAGGCCTTCGTTGAGACGCCAGTTGCGTACGTATTCGTAAGCCAGGCTGGTCTTGCTGGTGCCCCAGCTGAAATCGCCAAGGTGGGTCAGGTCATAGGTGTTGCGCTGCATGACATTGGTCTCGTGGCCATACAGGCTGGAGATCAGGTCGACATTGCTGCCGCCGTTGCTGTTCATGGTATCGCCGGCATAGAGGTTGCCCTGGCGGCTGTAACCGGCGCTGGCTTCAAGGCGGTGCTCGTCGTTGAGCCGCCAGCTCAGCAGGCCGTTGATGTCCTTGTTGCGCACGCCCTCACGGCCGGCGACCAGCGCGCTGTTGGCGTGGTCGGCGTTGATGTCCAGGTCGTCGGCGTCGGTCTTGGCCAGGCCACCGTACAAACGGAAACCGAGGTTGTCGGTAAGCCCACCGCTGAGGTTGAAGTTGGCACGACGGCTGACACCCTCGGCACTGTCTTGCGGCATTTGCGTGAACAGGTTGAGGCTGCCCTTGAACGCCTCGGTGGGCCGCTTGGTGATGATGTTCACCACCCCGCCCATGGCGCCCGAGCCGTAGCGCGCCGCCGCCGGGCCGCGCAGGATTTCGATGCGCTCGACCGCCTCGGCCGGCACCCAGTTGGTTTCGCCGCGGGTGTCGCGGTCGCCGTTCCAGCCGTAGCGCACGGCGTTGCGCGCGCTGGACGGTTTGCCGTCGATGAGGATCAGGGTGTTCTCCGGGCCCATGCCGCGCAGGTCGATCTGCCGGTTGTTGCCACGCGCACCACTGGCGCTGTTGCCAGTCAGGTTGACCCCCGGCTCCCGACGGATGATGTCGGACAGGTCGTTGGCCGGCGGGCGACGCTTGATGTCTTCTTCAGTGATGATCGACGAACCCAGCGCCTGACGTGCCTCGCGCTCTGCAGTGACCAGGGTGTCCTGGATCACCAGTGCGTCGTCGGCCACCGGCATTTCCAGCACCTCACCAGGGCTGCGCTCCACTGTTTCAGCGGCGGTCGCCATCATGGCCGGTGACGCCAACGCGACAAACGCCAGGGCCAGGCTGTTGGGTGAAGTTCTGCACTGCATTGACACATCTCCTGCGATGGGTAAGCGAAGGGCACATCCCTGCCAGGAAGCCGGAAGGCCCGCGCCCACCGGCCTCGCAAACACTGTTCGGGGGCCAACAGGGTTGGTAAATATAGTGATTCTCAAATGGGTTTAAATCTTATTTACGAAACTTACATGTTTGCACCGGAACTTTTCTGACGCGTAGCCAGCCCGTGTACAGTCACTTTTGCCCCTCTCCCCTGAGATGAGACAGCGTTTCCATGCTCCCAGCCGCTCTGATCTTCCTGTTCACCCTGACCCTGGTCATCTGGCAGCCCAAAGGCCTCGGCGTTGGCTGGAGCGCCACACTCGGTGCCTTGCTGGCCCTGGTGTTCGGCGTGGTATCGCTGCATGACATCCCCACGGTATGGGCCATCATCTGGAACGCCACCGCCACCTTCATCGCCCTGATCGTCATCAGCCTGCTGCTGGACGAAGCGGGCTTTTTCGAATGGGCGGCGCTGCATGTGGCGCGCTGGGCGCGAGGGGACGGGCGCCGCCTGTTCGCCTTCATGGTGCTGCTGGGCGCGGCGGTATCGGCGCTGTTCGCCAATGACGGCGCGGCGCTGATCCTCACCCCGATCGTCATGTCGATGCTGCTGGCGCTGCGCGTCTCCCCGGCGGCGACCCTGGCCTTCGTCATGGGTGCAGGCTTCATTGCCGACACCGCCAGCCTGCCGCTGGTGGTATCCAACCTGGTGAACATCGTCTCGGCGGACTACTTCGACCTGGGGTTCAACGCCTATGCCTCGGTGATGGTGCCAGTGAACCTGGTAGCAGTGGCTGCCACGCTACTGGTGCTGTGGCTGTATTTTCGCCGCGACATTGCGCTGCGCTATGCCACCGAGGACCTCAAGGTGCCGGCAATGGCCGTGCGCGACCGCGCAACGTTCCGTGTCGGCTGGGCGGTGCTGCTGGCATTGCTGGCCAGCCTGTTCGTGCTCGAGCCCATGGGCATCCCGGTCAGTGCCGTGGCCGCAACCTGCGCGGCGGTACTGTTCGCCGTTGCCGCCCGGGGCCATGTGATCTCCACCCGCCGCGTGCTGCGCGAGGCACCGTGGCAGATCGTGGTGTTTTCGTTGGGGATGTACCTGGTGGTCTACGGCTTGCGCAATGCCGGCCTCACCGACTCGCTCGGCAATGTGCTGAGCTGGCTGGCCGGGCACGGGCTATGGGCAGCCTCGCTGGGTACCGGCCTGATTGCGGCGCTGCTGTCGTCGGTCATGAACAACATGCCCAGCGTGCTGATCGGGGCGCTGTCGATTCATGCCAGCGAGGCGCAGGGTGTGGTGCGCGAAGCGATGATCTATGCCAACGTGATCGGCTGCGACCTGGGGCCGAAGATCACCCCGATCGGCAGCCTGGCCACGCTGTTGTGGCTGCATGTGCTGGCGCGTAAGGGCGTGACCATCGGCTGGGGGTATTACTTCAAGGTTGGGGTGTTGTTGACGGTGCCGGTGTTGCTGGTGACCTTGGCAGCGTTGGCGGTGCGCCTGAGCCTTTGAAAACGCCGCAGGCCACTGCCCTGTATTCGACCGTGAGGTGAGTGACCTCATGTACAGGCGTCAACGCAGCCCGAACGTCATCGGCAGAGAGCAGCTCTGGGCCATGCACACTGACGATGGCAGCATGCGCTTGAGGCCCCACTTTCCAGACATGCAGGTCGGTGATCTGAAAATCGCCGGCTTGGCCAAGCAACTCCCTGATTTCTTCGGCGACAGGGTTATCGGTCTTATCAAGCAATACGGCCGCAGTATCCTTCATCAGCAACCACGCCCAGCGTGCAATCACAACAGCGCCAATGATCCCCATGACCGGGTCGAGCCATATCCAGCCAAGGTATCTACCGGCCAGCAGCGCGACGATCGCCATGACCGACGTGACCGCATCGGCGAGCACATGGAGGTAAGCCGACCGCAAGTTGTTATCTCCATGCGAATGGGTGTGATGCCCATGCGAATGGCTGTGATCATGACCGCCGCCGGCCAGAAGAAGGGCGCTGATGATATTGACCAGCAAACCGACGATCGCAATCAGGGTCGCCATCCCGAACTGCACTTGGGTAGGCTGAAATAGCCGCAGAACCGACTCGATGCCGATGCCTAACGAGACAAGACCAAGAATCAACGCAGAAGCGAACCCTCCGAGGTCACCCACTTTACCGGTACCGAAACTGTAGGCGGAACTTGCCGAATGCTTGCGGGCGTAAGCATAGGCCGCAGCGGCAATTCCCAGCGCGCCCGCATGGGTTGCCATATGGAAACCATCTGCCAAAAGCGCCATCGATCCCGTGACATAGCCTGCGGCAATCTCACCGACCATCATCACCACGGTGAGCATCACTACCCACAATGTTCGTTTGGCATTGTCATCGTGGGCGGTGCCCAAGAAGTTGTGGCTATGTTCGAAATCAGTCGTGCTCATGGCCTGCTCACTTTGAATACCGCCGAATCGGCATCGAATGGGTCTTCAACGTTTTGTGCGCGCTCCAGTTAGGTCAGACCTTTCCCCCCTTGGTTGCCCTTCAGTGTGCAACAAAAATGGCACTCAACCAGAAGCTGACGGAAAAGTAATGTCGGGCTCAGCTTGCTGACAGCGCCCGGTAGCTAGCCTGAACCCGAGACCAGCGCCTATCAGGCGGAGTGAGAGCTCAATTGAAACGGGATGGTTGCCCAAGTCGCAGCCTGGATATCAGTGATCTACCTGACTGGACGCAACGGCATGCAAAGCAAAACCACGAGACGCTCATTCGTCACGGGCCTCGCTGCTACCGGACTACTGGGTGGGCTGGGCATGTGGCGCACGCCGGTCTGGGCCGTGACCAGCCCTGGCCAACCCAACGTACTGACCGGCACCGATTTTGACCTGTACATCGGTGAGCTCCCGGTGAACATTACCGGCGCAGCGCGTACGGCAATGGCCATCAACGGCTCGCTGCCGGGACCGATTCTTCGCTGGCGAGAGGGCGACACAGTCACGCTGCGCGTGCGCAATCGCTTGAAACAGGATACGTCCATCCACTGGCACGGGATCATTCTGCCGGCAAACATGGACGGCGTACCGGGCCTGAGCTTCCATGGCATCGCCCCGGATGGCATGTATGAATACAGGTTCAAGGTCCACCAGAACGGCACCTACTGGTACCACAGCCACTCGGGCTTGCAGGAGCAGGTCGGTGTTTACGGTGCGCTGGTGATCGATGCGAAGGATCCAGAGCCTTTCACCTACGACCGTGACTACGTCGTCATGCTCAGCGACTGGACCGACGCAGATCCGGCGCAGGTCATGTCCACGCTCAAGAAACAGTCGGACTACTACAACTTCCACAAGCGGACGGTTGGCGATTTCGTCGATGACGTGAGTGAGAAAGGCTGGTCTGGCGCTGTAGCCGATCGGAAGATGTGGGCTGAGATGAAGATGAGCCCAACCGATCTTGCTGACGTGAGTGGGTATACCTACACCTACCTCATGAACGGCAAGGCGCCCAATGACAATTGGACTGGAATATTCAAGCCAGGCGAGAAAATCCGGCTGCGCTTTATCAACGGCTCCGCCATGACCTATTTCGACGTGCGTATACCCGGCTTGAAGATGACGGTCGTCGCAGCCGACGGGCAGTACGTCAAGCCTGTGTCGATCGATGAATTCCGCATCGCGGTTGCCGAAACCTACGATGTCATTGTCGAGCCTGAAAACGAGCAGGCTTACACCCTCTTTGCCCAATCCATGGATCGCACTGGCTATTCCAGAGGCACCCTGGCTGTTCGCGAGGGCATGCAAGGCCCGGTGCCTGCTTTAGACCCAAGGCCTTTGATCTCCATGAGCGACATGGGGATGGACCACGGCAACATGGCCGGCATGGAGCACAACAATATGGCGGGTATGGACCATGACAGCATGGCCGGCATGAATCACGGCAGCATGACGACTGGCAGTGCCATGCAAAGCCATCCCGCCTCGGAAACAAACAACCCGCTGGTCGACATGCAGACCATGACCCCGACGCCCAAGCTGAACGACCCAGGAATCGGGCTTCGTGACAATGGCCGTCGTGTGCTCACTTATTCGGATTTGCGAAGCACCTTCATCGACCCGGATGGCCGTGAACCGGGCCGGACTATCGAACTGCACCTCACCGGCCATATGGAAAAGTTCGCCTGGTCGTTCGACGGCATCAAGTTCTCTGATGCCCAGCCGCTGCGGCTCAAATACGGCGAGCGCCTGCGCATCACCTTGGTCAACGACACCATGATGACTCACCCCATCCACCTGCACGGCATGTGGAGCGACCTGGAGGATGAGAATGGCAACTTCATGGTCCGAAAGCACACGATCGATATGCCTCCCGGCGCGAAACGAAGCTATCGGGTAACCGCCGATGCGCTAGGGCGTTGGGCCTATCACTGCCACCTCATGTACCACATGGAAACGGGCATGTTCCGAGAAGTGCGCGTAGACGAATGAACAGGAGAGACGAGATGAGCAAACCAATGAAGCGAAGCGCCTTTTCCCTGAACCATGAAGGCATCAATCCCAGCATGATGCTGGAATCACAGGGTAGCGACATAGCTGAGGCAGGGAAAAATGGCCGATAGCTTTGCACGACCATCGTTGCTGGCACTGACCGTTTCTCTTGGCGTGCTGGCCGTTTCGCCCTGCATCGCCGCTGAAATGGATCATTCCGGGATGGATCACTCGGCAATGGGTCACAGCCAGCCCAAAGCCACCCCCGCCTCGACCGCCCGCACGCCGATCCCAGTGCTGACCGACGCCGACCGCCAGGCTGCCTTTCCCCCGCTTGACGGGCACAAAATGGATGACAGCGGGATCAACGGGTTTTTCTTGCTGGACCAGCTGGAATACCAGAACGCCGATGAAGGCAGCACGCTTGCCTGGGATGCATCAGGATGGGTGGGCGGCGACGTCAACCGGCTCTGGATTCGCGCGGAGGGCGAGCGCACCAACGGGGTAACTGAAGATGCGCAGCTGCAGCTCCTGTACGGCCGCTCGATCAGCCCATGGTGGGACGTGGTCGCCGGCCTGCGGCAGGACTTCGAGCCGGAATCGCCCCAGACCTGGGCAGCCTTCGGTATTCAGGGCATGGCGCTGTACGACTTCGAAGCGCAAGCGACGGCTTTCATAGGTGAGAACGGTCAGACTGCCGTCCGCCTGGAGGGTGAGTACGACATACTGCTGACCAATCGCTTGATCCTTCAGCCAACCGCTGAGGCCAACTTCTATGGCAAGAACGATCCACAACGCGCGGTCGGCACTGGTCTGGCCAACACGGAAGTCGGACTTCGCTTACGCTACGAAATTGTCCGCCAGTTTGCCCCCTACATAGGCATCGCCTGGAGTCGTTCCTACGGCAAAACCGCCGACTTCATCCGTGATGAAGGCGGGAACGTGGACGAAGCGCGCTTCGTTGCCGGCATTCGCATGTGGTTCTGAGAACTCGACATACAGAGAACAATTCCAACGCTGGTGTCGGCGGGGGCTTTAGGTAACACGGCAGTTCTGGGCGCGCCCTACATCGGCCTGGTGAACTGGTCGGTATTTGAAGATGCCGGCACCCTACATGCTGTCGCCGTCTATCCTGACCAGGTACCTGTGCAGCGCACGCAGGTTGAACAACGCAACCAGCGAGATGGAATGCTCCTTGTGATCAGCGGCCGACGGCGGGCATTTGTATGAATGAACAGATAACACTGGGGCCGTTGTAGGGTCGATCGGGCGTAAGACATTTCGACGAGTGGGGGACATGCCATGTGCGGACGCTTCGCCCAGTATCAAGGCCAGGCCGATTACCTGCGTGAACTGGACGCCGGGCAGGACGTGATCAGCGGTTACGACAACGTGCCCATTGGCCGTTACAACGTGGCCCCTGGCAGCGGCGTACAGGTTTTGCACAACACCGCCGATGGCCTGCGCATCGACCCCTGCCATTGGGGTTGGGCACCGTTCTGGGCCAAGGGCCCGAGGCCTGCGCCGATCAACGCACGGGTGGAAACCGTGACCGCCGGCAATTTCTTCAAGGCACTCTGGCCTCAAGGCCGGGCCCTGGTCATGGCCGACGGCTGGTACGAATGGGTGAGCGACCCGCACGACCCCAGGCGCAAGCAGCCCTACTTCATCCGCCTGAAAAGCCAGGCACCGATGTTCATGGCCGCGCTGGCTCAGGTACGTTCAGGGCTGGAGCCGAACGAAGGGGATGGGTTCGTGATCATTACCGCAGCGAGTGATGCAGGAATGGTCGATATCCATGACCGCCGGCCACTGGTACTGGGGCCGGCGGATGCGCGGGCGTGGATCGACCTGGAAGTGCCTGCCGAGGAGGCCGAGCGGTTGGCACGCGAGCGGTGCCTTCCGGTAGAAGCCTTTGAATGGTTTGCGGTGGGCGAGGCCGTAGGGAATGTCCGTAATGAAGGCGCGCAGTTGATCGTGATGCAGCCCTGAACAGGGTACAGGCCTCCTAGACCTGCAACGCTACCTCCGGCTTTTGCTCCAGCAGCGACCAACCACCCTGCCCGTCCACTTCCAGCCGGTGGGTATGGAACCCGGCCAACGTACTGCGATGGCCGACACTCACCAGCAAGGTTTGCGGCATTTCATTGCGCAGCAGCGAATACAACGCATGCTCCAGGCCTTCATCCATCGCCGAGGTGGACTCGTCGAGGAACACCACCTGCGGCCGGTTGAACAGCACCCGGGCAAACGCCAGCCGCTGCTGCTCACCGACCGAGAGGATATGCGACCAGTCGCAACTGACTGCCAGCCGCTCAGCCAGGTGGGCCAGATTGACCTGGCGCAGCGCCTGCTGCATGCGCGCCTCGTCCTCCGGCTTGCTGTCAGCCGGGTAGGCGATGGCGGTTCGCAGGTCACCCAGGGGCAGGTACGGGCGCTGCGAGAGGAACAGCGCCTCGGTGCCGGTGGGCCGCCTGACCTCACCCTCGGCGTAAGGCCACAGCCCTGCCAGGGCGCGCAACAAGGTGGTCTTGCCACTGCCCGACGGGCCCTTGATCAGCAGCGCCTGGCCGGCCTGCAGGCGCAAGTCGAGGTCGGCGATCAACGCGTGGCCGTCGGGGCGCATCACCTGCAAACCCGAGATATCCAGGGCCTGCGCCTGTTCCTGGGTGCTGACCCGCGGCAAGGTGCTGGCCTGCTGGTTGGCATCGAGAAAACCGGTCAGACGGTCGAGCGTGGCGCGGTACTGGGCAAAGGTGTCGTAGGACTCACGGAAGAACGACAACGCATCCTGCACTTGGCCAAACGCTTGGGAGGTCTGCATGACATCGCCCAGCTTGATCGCGCCACTGAAGAAGCGCGGCGCCTGAAGGATGAACGGGAACACCACTGCCACCTGGCTGACGCCCAGGTTGAAACCGCTGAACTTCAGGTTGCGGAACACCAGTGCCCAGACATTGACGATCAATGCCCCGAAGCGGCCCAGCAAGGTCCCCCGCTCCACTTGCGCGCCCTGGTAGAACGCGATGTTCTCAGCGTTTTCACGCAGGCGCATCAGCGCATAACGGAAGTTGGCGGTGAGTTTTTCGTTGAGGAAGTTCAGGCGGATCAACGGCTGCCCGAGGCGGAAGGCGATCCAGGTGGCGATCAGCACATACACATACACGGCAAACACCATGGCCCGGGGGATTTCCACACCTGCTACCGCCAGCGGCGCCGACAGCCCCCAAAGGATGGCGGTGAACGCCACCAGCGACACCAGCGCGCTGACCGCGCCCAGCGCCAGGGTTACCGAGTTGGTGACGAAGGCGTTGACGTCCAGTTCGATACGCTGGTCGGGGTTGTCTACAGGCTCGGCGAGGAACTGGCCGCGGTAATAGGCGTCACCGTGGAGCCAGTCGTTGGTCAGGCGCTCGGTCAGCCAGACCCGCCAGCGGATACTGAAGGCCTCGGTCACGTAGAAGGTGAGCAGCGAACGCAGCACATGAAGGGTGGCCAGTACCGCGAACACGCCCAGCAAGTACCAGAAGGCGGTTTGGTCGAGGGCCTGCAGGGCACTGTAGAAGCCGTTGTACCAGAACGAGAACAGCACGTTCATGCGTACCGAAAACAGGGTCAGCACCAGCAGTGCGGCAAACACCAGCAGCGGTCGCCAGCTGCGCCTGAAGGAGAAATAGGGCCCGGCAAGCTGCCAGAACTGGCTACCCCAGCGCGTGTAGCGCACAGCCAGCGCAGCGGCGGCAGTGAAGCCGATCAGGGTGATGAACGAAGCGATTGCAAGCCAGCTCAGGCTCTCTTGCAGGGCCTGGTGCCAGTTCATGTCCATGGTGGGTATCCGTGACGAGTGTTTACGCGAGCGTAGCATTGCGCCGGCTTTGGTCAGGCATTCATGACGGACATTTCATTTTGTCGGCACCGCCCCTATCGCCGGCAAGCCGGCCCCACAGGAATTGCACTCGATTCGAGGGCAGTCCAGGAGTCCCACCGCTTGCTGGCGACGGGGGCAGCGCAGACAAACGCTAAGCCAAGGCCTCCACCACCTTGGGGTCCAAACCCTCCCCTGCATGGGCCTGGGCCCATTCCCCCAACTGCCTGCGCATCGCCGGGGTCCAGAAGTTCTGCAAATGCTGCTGCACCCCTTTCACCGCCAACGCATGATCAGGCTCGCTGTCGAAGTAATGGGCAATCTGGTTGGCCATCTTGACCAGGTTTTCGATGCTCATCGGCGTACCTCGGCCTGCTCGGGCTTGTCGGCCGTGCGGCGCTCCTTGAGCAGGCGCCGCTGTTCATCGCTGAAGTCCTGGTAGCGCTTTTGCCACTGCGACGGGTGGAACACCTTGACCACCTCCACCGCCGTGACCTTGTACTCCGGGCAGTTGGTGGCCCAGTCGGAATTGTCGGTAGTGATCACGTTGGCGCCGGACTCGGGGAAGTGGAAGGTGGTGTACACCACCCCCGGCGCCACGCGCTCACTCACCTTGGCACGCAGGACCGTCTGCCCGGCGCGGCTGCCGATGCCGACCCAGTCGCCGTCATGGATGCCGCGGCTTTCGGCGTCGGTGGGGTGCAGCTCCAGGCAGTCGGCAGCATGCCAGGCGACGTTCGCGGTGCGCCGGGTCTGGGCACCGACGTTGTACTGGCTGAGAATGCGCCCGGTGGTCAGCAGCAGTGGGTAGCGGCTGTTGACCTTCTCGTCGGTGGGCACATAGCCGGTGAGCATGAAGCGCCCTTTGCCCCGCACGAACTGATCGATGTGCATAGTCGGCGTGCCGTCGGGCGCTGCGTCGTTGCACGGCCACTGCAGGCTGCCATGGCGGTCGAGTTCGGCGTAGCTGACGCGGTGAAAGGTTGGTGTCAGGCGGGCGATTTCGTCCATGATCTCGGACGGGTGGCGGTAGCTCATCGGGTAGCCCAGGGCATTGGCCAAGGCCACGGTGGCCTCCCAGTCAGCCTTGCCGGCCAGCGGCTGCATCACCTTGCGTACCCGCGAAATACGGCGCTCGGCGTTGGTGAAGGTGCCGTCCTTTTCCAGGAACGAGCTACCCGGCAAGAACACATGGGCGAACTTGGCCGTCTCGTTGAGGAAGATGTCCTGCACCACCACGCATTCCATGGCCCGCAGCGCGGCAGTGACGTGCTGGGTGTTGGGGTCGCTCTGGGCGATGTCCTCACCCTGGCAGTACAGCGCCTTGAAGCTGCCGTCCAGCGCCGCTTCGAACATGTTGGGGATGCGCAGGCCCGGGTCGGGCTGCAGAGTCACACCCCAGGCCTGCTCGAACTCGGCACGCACGGCCTCGTTGGAGATATGCCGGTAGCCTGGCAACTCATGCGGGAACGACCCCATGTCGCACGAGCCCTGCACATTGTTCTGCCCACGCAGGGGGTTTACCCCTACCCCTTCGCGGCCAATATTGCCGGTGGCCATGGCCAGGTTGGCGATGCCCATCACCGCCGTGCTGCCCTGGCTGTGTTCAGTCACGCCCAAACCGTAGTAGATCGCCGCGTTGCCGCCTGTGGCATACAGCCGGGCGGCGGCGCGGATCTGCTCGGCGGGCACGCCGCACACGGGGCCCTGCACTTCAGGGGCGTTTTGCGCGAGGCTGACGAAGTCGCGCCAGCGGGCGAAGGCCTCGCTCTCGCAGCGCTCGTCAATGAAGCGCTGGGCCAGCAGCCCCTCGCTAACGATCACATGGGCCAAGGCGTTGAGCATGGCCACGTTGGTACCAGGGCGCAGTTGCAAGTGCAACTCGGCACGGGCGTGGGGCGAATCCACCAGGTCGATGCGCCGCGGGTCGATGACGATCAGCCGCGCCCCCTGGCGCAGGCGGCGTTTGAGCTGCGAGCCAAACACCGGGTGGGCATCGGTAGGGTTGGCACCGATCACCAGGATCACGTCGGCCTGCATCACCGAATCGAAACTCTGGGTACCCGCCGACTCGCCGAGGGTCTGCTTGAGGCCATAGCCGGTGGGCGAATGGCAAACCCGCGCGCAGGTGTCGACGTTATTGTTGCCAAACGCCGTGCGCACCAACTTTTGCACCAGGTAGGCTTCTTCGTTGGTGCAACGGCTGGAGGTGATGCCACCGATGGAGTCGCGCCCGTACTTGAGCTGGATGCGCCGGAACTCGCTGGCCGCGTAGGTGACGGCCTCGTCCCAGCTGACTTCCTGCCACGGGTCATCCACATGCTTGCGGATCATCGGTCTGGTGATGCGATCAGGGTGGGTGGCATAGCCCCAGGCGAAGCGGCCCTTGACGCAGGCATGGCCGTGGTTGGCGCCGCCGTTCTTGTCCGGGACCATGCGTACCAACTGGTCACCCTTCATTTCCGCACGGAACGAGCAGCCCACGCCGCAGTAGGCGCAGGTGGTGATCACCGCTCGTTCCGGCTGGCCGCTCTGCACCAGGCTTTTTTCGGTCAGGGTAGCCGTCGGGCAAGCCTGCACGCAGGCGCCGCACGACACGCATTCGGAGGTGAGGAAGTTGTCACCACCGGCTGCCGCCACCCGCGACTCGAAGCCGCGCCCGGTGATGGTCAGGGCGAAGGTGCCCTGGATGTCCTCACAGGCACGCACGCAGCGGCTGCAGACGATGCACTTGCTGGGCTCGTAATCGAAGTACGGGTTGGACACGTCCTTCTGCTCAGCCAGATGATTAGCGCCGTCATAGCCGTAGCGCACCTCGCGCAGGCCGACCTGGCCGGCGACCGTCTGCAGTTCGCAGTTGCCGTTGGCCGAGCAGGTCAGGCAGTCGAGCGGGTGGTCGGAAATGTACAGCTCCATGACATTGCGACGCAGGTCGGCCAGGCGTGGCGTCTGCGTGCGCACCACCATGCCTTCGCTGACAGGCGTGGTGCAGGACGCCGGGTATCCGCGCATGCCGTCGATTTCGACCATGCACATGCGGCAGGAGCCAAAGGCCTCCAGGCTGTCGGTGGCGCACAGCTTGGGGATGCTGGTACCCAGCAGGGCGGCGGCGCGCATCACTGAGGTGCCCGCCGGCACGCTCACGCTGCGCCCGTCGATGTTCAGGCTGATCTGCACATCGCCGTAGCGTTCAGGGGTGCCCAGATCGGTCTCGGGGTCGAAGTAATTGATCACTGCGCGGCCTCCGTGGTGGTCAGCCCGAAATCGGCCGGGAAGTACTTCAGGGCGCTGGCCACCGGATAGGCGGTCATGCCGCCCATGGCGCATAGCGAGCCGTATTGCATCGTGTCGCACAGGTCGCGCAGCAGCAGGGCCTGGTCATGGCGGTCGGTGAGGTCGCTGCTGGCGATCAGGCGGTCGACCACCTCCATGCCGCGGATAGAACCGATGCGGCAGGGCGTGCACTTGCCGCAGGACTCTTCGGCGCAGAACTGCAGGGCAAAACGCGCCATGCTCGCCATGTTCAGGGTGTCGTCAGCCACCACCACACCGCCGTGGCCGAGCATCGCGCCCATGGCAGCGAAGGCCTCGTAGTCCAGGGGGGTGTCGAAGTGACTGGGCGGCACCCAGGCACCCAGCGGGCCACCGACCTGGGCAGCCTTGAGCGGCCGGCCGCTGGCGGTGCCGCCCCCGTAGCCTTCCACCAGCTCGCGCAGGGTCAGGCCGAAGGCACGTTCTACCAGGCCGCCATGGCGGATGTTGCCGGCCAGCTGGAACGGCATGGTGCCCAGCGAACGGCCCATACCGAAGTCGCGGTAGAACGCTGCGCCCTTGGCCAGGATGGTGGGCACCGAGGCCAGGGTGAGTACGTTGTGCACCAGCGTCGGCAGGCCGAACAGGCCCTGCAGGGCCGGTAGCGGTGGCTTGGCACGGACGATGCCGCGCTTGCCCTCGATGGATTCGAGCAGCGCGGTTTCCTCACCGCAGATATAGGCACCCGCGCCCACGCGTACTTCCAGGTCGAAGGCCTGACCGCTACCGGCCACGTCGAAACCCAGATAACCGGCGTCGCGGGCGATGACGATGGCCTCATCGAGCACGCGGATGGCGTCGGGGTATTCCGAGCGCACGTAGATAAAGCCCTTGTCGGCACCCACCGCGAGGCCGGCGATGATCATGCCTTCGATCAGCAAGAAGGGGTCCCCTTCCATCAGCATGCGGTCGGCGAAGGTACCCGAGTCGCCTTCGTCGGCGTTGCACACCACATACTTCTGCCCTGCCCCGGCGTCACGCACGGTGCGCCATTTGATACCTGCCGGGAACGCTGCGCCGCCGCGGCCGCGCAGGCCAGAATCGAGCACGGCGGCGACCACTTCGGCGCCGCCCAGCGCAACGGCTTGCGCAAGGCCGGCAAAGCCGCCGTGGGCGCGATAGTCCTCCAGCGACAATGGCCGGGTGATGCCGGCGCGGGCGAACAGCAGACGTTGCTGGGTCTTGAGGTAAGGGAGCGCTTCCACCGGCCCGAGCGCCAATGGATGGCTGCCGGGTTCTGCCGCCAATGCATCGAGCAGCGCAGGCACATCCTCAGGGGTGACCGGGCCGAAGCCTTGCCGCCCTCCAGCGCGCTCGCACTCTACCAGTGGTTCGAGCCAATACAGGCCACGCGAACTGGTGCGCTGGATGTCCAGCGCCAACTGGCGCTGCTCGGCCTCGCGCTGCAACGCCTCGACAACCTGATCTGCGCCCACGGCGCGGGCCACCGAGTCGCAGGGGATGAACAGCTTCAGCATGCTGTGTCCTCCAGGCAACCGTTGACCAGCGAGCGCAGGCGCTCAGGGGTCAGGCGCGCATGCACCTGGCCATCGAGTTCAAGTGCCGGCGAGCAGGCGCACGCGCCCAGGCAGTACACCGGGCGCAGGCTGATGGCGCCATCGGCGCTGGTGCCATGGTCATCCAGCGCCAACTGTTCGCGCAGCTGCGCGGCCAGTGCTTCACTGCCACGGCTCTGGCACGACTCGGCGCGGCACAGGCGCAGGGTATGGCGGGCCGGCGGCGCGGTGCGGAAATCGTGGTAGAAGCTGATTACCCCGCGCACCTCGGCCAGGCTGAGGTTGAGGGCATGGGCAATGTCAGCGACGGCGGCATCGGGGATGAAACCAATGCTTTCCTGCACGGCATGCAGGATCGGCAAGAGCGCGCCGGGGGTGTCCTGGTGGCGACTCAGGATACTGTGGATCACGGGCAGGTGGGGCAATTGATCAGGCATACAGCGGACCTCGGCATCACGGCCCCCGCCTGTTGTTGTAGTGGGCAGGTGACCGGCGTGTTCTGCTGCGGCACACCGCCCACGTCACGGTTGCGTGGTTGTCGGTGGCCTCCTTGCCGGTGGCCGTGCGTCTGCGCGCACTGGGCTCAGGGGCATTCCACAAGCATGGCACTTGTGGCGCCGAAGGGATGCACGCGAACGACCAGGCGCATCCTGAAACCGACCAGAGGGCCGGTCAGCCCAATACCACATGCGGCAAGAAGCGCGAGCTGTCCTTGGTGATCAGCGAATCATCTTCACGAATGCCAAGCCCCGGGGCCTTGTCGCCAATCACCCACGAACCAATCAGCGTGTAACTGTCAGCGAACTTCGGCAAAGGTGCAAAAGCCTGCAGAATATAGGGCGCATCGTCATAAGGCCCGTCTTCAAAAACCCGCCGGCCATCCTCGGTGCGGATATCCACGTTGGCGCCCTCACGGGAGAAGTACGGCTTGCGCACCCAGCCTTTGGGCACCGGGGCCTGCGGGTTGTCGTCGACGAAGGCCGGCAGCAGGTTCGGATGCCCCTCGAACCACTCCCACAACAACGGCAGGATGCCTTTGTTGGAGATCAGTGCCTTCCACGGCGGCTCGACGAACTGCGTGTCGCAGCCGGTGATCGCCTGGCCGAAGTCCTCATGAAAGATATGCTCCCAGGCATGCAGCTTGAACAGGCGCTGGATGGGCTGGCCCTGCAGGTCGACGAACCGGCCGTTGTCGTGCAGGCCGATGTCTTCCAGGTCGATATGCCGTGTGCGAACACCCGCATGCTCGGCCATCCTGCGCAGGAAATCCGTGGTGCCACGGTCTTCCAGCGAGCCTGAGATGGTCGAAAAATAGAACGCGCCCTGCCCCGGCATAGCGGCAAACGCCTGCACCAGGTCTTCAGCCAGGGTATTGAACTGGCTGGCGTGTGCAGGCAGCAGCCCACGCGCTATCTGCTCCTCCAGCCAGATCAGCTGGAAAGCGGCCGCCTCGTAAAGTGAGGTTGGCGTATCGTAATTGGCTTCGATGAGTTTCGCCGGGCCATTGCCGTCGTAACTGAAGTCGAAGCGCCCGTACAGGTGGGGCTGTGCCTGCTTCCAAGACCTGCGCACCAGGTCGAAGAAGGCCGGCGGGATAGCCAGGCGGGCCATCAGCGCTTCGCTGTCGACGATGCGCCCGACCGCCTCCAGGCACATGGCGTGCAGCGCTTCGGTCGGTGCTTGCAGGTCGCGCACCACCTGGGCTTCGCTGAATTGGTAGTAACCGCGCTCGTCCCAGTAACGCTCGCCATCGATGGTGTGGAAGGCGAACCCCTCACGCTCGGCAGTCGCGCGCCAGTCGGGGCGCTCTGCCAGCTCGACCTTGCGCATGCTCACCCCCCGAAAAAGCTGCCGGACTTGCCACCCCAGCCGCTACGGGCTGTGGCCTGGCTGCCAAAGCCACCACGGGTGATCGATGCCGACGAGGCTGGATGAGATTCCTTGCGGCTCCATCTGCCGCCACCGCCGCCACCGCCGGACGAACCTCCACTGCTGTTTTGTTCATCCTCCCTGGCTCGCTGGATTCCACCCAAGGCCCCATTGTGCGGCCCAAGGCGCGTTCCATTGCGGTTGGCATACAAAGGCTGTGCGCGAAAACGACGGTCGCTGTTGCTGACCACCTGCCCGAGCAGGATACCGGCCACCGCTGCGCTGGCGACATGCCCATAGCCCCCGCCCTGAGCGTAGCCAGCGTCAAGTTGTGACTGGGTCACCTCAGCGGCACTTTCCAACTCGAACCCATTCATGAGCGGCATGTATCGCCCACCGACAGTGGCCTGGCAATTGCCTGCACCGAACTGCGCCTCACACTCGCTCTGGAACGCGAACGTTGGCGCCTGGCGTTGATAGTCGCTCTGCGCCTGCTGGAAGGCATCGGTGCAGATAGCGTTCGGCACTTTGTCATCTACACAGGCAGCGACGGTGTCGTAATTGACCTTTTGGCTGACCGTATACAGTTGTTCCTGCGGACCACAGGCCGTCAGCGCCAGTGGTAACGAACCGGCCAGTACCAGCTTGAAGGAGCTACGTTTCATCGGCGATTTCATTGGCATCCTCCCGCTCAGGCCGAAGGCGTCATGCAGGCCGAGTTCAGAAAGCCGACGCTGATCGCCACGCTGGCGGCGTAGATGGCAGCTGCCATCTCGCCCTGGGCGATGCGCCGTGACAGGCCACGCAGCACCAGGCTGGTGAGGCCGAAGGCAATCAACTGCACCACAGCTGCGATCACCACCCAGGCGACAAAATCGAGAATGCTGACGCTGTAGGCGATGATGTTGCTGGCCGGCAGCGAAAACCCGATCAGCGAACCACCCAGCGCAATAGCGGCCGCCGGGTTGTTTTCGCGGATCAGGGCGAACTCGCGGTGCGGCGTGAGGCGGGTATAGATGAACTGGAACAGCCAGAACATCAGCAGGGCCACACTGATATAGAGGATGAAGCCAGTCACCGCCGAGGCGTTGAGGGACAGGCGCAAAGCGTCGAGCATGGGAGATCCTTGTCAGGTTACGTGAAAGTCCGTGGGGAACAGGGTGATACCCAGCGAGGTGGTGTAGGTAAGCGCTCCGTGCTCATCTTCTTCGACCGAGAGCAGCAGAAATTCGCGCCGCCCTGGCAAACCGGTGTCACGGGCATACAGCATGGACCGGTGCTGGATGCGGTAGCGTGCCTCGGGGCTGGTAACCGCTTCGCATAGCGCAACCCATTCGGCGAGCCCCGCTTCGCGGCCCCATTGCCGGGAGTACAAACTGCCTTCGTGCTCGAAGATCGGCATTCCGGCCTTGGGCACGCTGCCGGTCAGGCGTTGCAGGTGCGCCTGGTCATGGACGGGTACTGCCCTGTGGTAGCCGAACAGCACGATATCGCCCGGTACGGCGCCGTTAATCAGCACCTGCAACCAGTAGTCTTCGTTGTCCTGGTAGAAACGCAACAGGCGCACCGATTGGCCGAGGTCGACCTCGCCAATGGCCCAGACCGCTTCCGGGCCAGGCACCTGAAGCTCCGAGATGCCGTCCAGCAACGGTTTCAGTGAATGGGCAGGCGTGAAGTTGCTGCCACTGCGCAGGCCAAATGGCAGGCTGGCCTGGTGTAAAAGCGACATCGAATACTCCCTGGGGTCGCGGCTTTCCTTGCTGGGGGGCGACACATTAGCGGGTTTCATTGCCAGGGCCAATGCTGATCCTCTGTGGAGGGTTTTCGCAGGTGATAGTTGAGGCCAAAACCAAGTTCGGGCTTGCAGACCCGGCCGCTGTTTTTTGCAGCGGCCCAGCGAGACTAGGGAGCTCAGTTTTCCATCGCAATGGCTCAAGGGCGCGGAAAGGGTGATTCAGAAATGGACTACAGGCTAGAGGGAAAATCTGATCCCACATCTGTAGGAAACCGTTAAAACCATCGCCCCGAAAAGACGGACAAAGAATTTTCACCTCGTTCACTCACGCTTTCCGCGCCCCTCACTTGCCTATGAACAGGCGAACATCCAGCGCTCTTGGTAAACTAGGACATCCTTTTTATGAGGCTGGTATCGACGGGGTAGCTCACCGCCACATCGGCCTTGTTCCTTGCTTGTATTCCTTGCCATTTTTTTCGGCGTTACTCACGTGAATGAGGCTGGTTCACAGCAAAACCCCGAATAAATTGGTACAAAAGTGCGTAGACCTGAATGCCCCTAGATACCGCAACCCCACAAACCACGCGCCCTGAGCCTTCCCGCCGCTTCAGCGTGGCGCCGATGATGGACTGGACCGACCGCCACTGCCGGTTCTTCCTGCGCCTGCTCTCCAGGCACACCCTGCTCTACACCGAAATGGTCACCACTGGCGCCCTGCTGCACAACGACGCGCACCGTTTCCTGCGCCACGATGTGTCCGAGCATCCGCTTGCCCTGCAGCTGGGCGGTAGTGTGCCGGCCGACCTGGCAGCCTGTGCGCGCCTGGCCGAACAAGCGGGCTATGACGAGGTCAACCTCAACGTCGGCTGCCCGAGCGACCGGGTGCAGAACAACATGATCGGCGCTTGCCTGATGGCCCACCCGGCGCTGGTGGCCGATTGCGTCAAGGCCATGCGTGATGCGGTGTCGACGCCGGTGACGGTCAAGCACCGCATTGGTATCAATGGCCGTGACAGCTATGCCGAGCTGTGCGACTTCGTCGGGCAGGTACGTGACGCCGGGTGCCGCAGTTTCACCGTGCATGCGCGCATCGCGATTCTGGAGGGGTTGTCGCCGAAGGAGAACCGTGAGATTCCGCCGCTGCGTTACGACGTGGCCGCGCAGTTGAAAGCGGACTTCCCGGACCTTGAGATTGTGCTCAACGGTGGCATCAAGACCGTGGCCGAGTGCCAGATGCACTTGGAGACGTTCGATGGGGTGATGATGGGGCGCGAGGCGTACCACAACTCGTATGTGCTGGCTGAGGTGGATCAGCTGCTGTTTGGCAGTGATGCGCCGGTGGTCAGCCGTAGCGAGGCGATGGCGCAGTTGCGGCCCTATATCGTGGCGCATATGGAAAGTGGCGGTGCGATGCATCACGTCACCCGGCATATTCTAGGGTTGGGCCAGGGCTTCAAAGGGGCGCGGCGGTTCCGGCAGTTGCTGTCGGCGGATATTCACAAGGCGCCGGAGCCGCTGGTGGTGTTTGACCAAGCGGCGGAGTTGTTGCAGGGGCGGTAAGGTGGTCTGGCGGGCCCTATCGCCGGAAAGCCGGCTGCCACAGGGGCCGCACTGCTCTTGTGGCGTCTGCTTCGCGGGTGAACCCGCTCCCACAGAGGGTGGGGGAAGCTTTCAAGGGCGGTGGGGAACCTCGTGCTGGCTGGTGACTCGAATCATCACCCCAGACAATTCGCCACCGCCCCACTGGCCCCTTGAGCGGCCGTCGGGGCTCGGGTAATGTCGAAACATCGCACAGGACAGAGCACGCCATGACTTCCAAGCTGGAACAACTCAAGCAGTTCACCACCGTGGTCGCCGACACCGGGGACCTGGACGCCATCACCCGCCTCAAGCCGGTCGATGCCACCACCAACCCCTCGTTGCTGCTAAAAGCTGCCGCCATCCCAGGTTATGCCGACCTGCTAAAGCAGGTAAAAAGCGATGCCAAGGGCAATGTCGACCTGGCGTGCGACAAGTTCGCCGTGGCGGTGGGCGCAGGCATTCTGAAAGTGATCCCTGGGCGCATCTCCACCGAAGTGGATGCGCGTTTGTCGTTCGACGAACCGGCACTGCTAAGCAAGGCACGCCAACTGATCGAGCTTTACCAGGCCGCCGGCATTTCCAAAGACCGCGTGCTGATCAAGCTGGCCTCCACCTGGGAAGGCATCCGCGCCGCCGAGCAGTTGGAGAAGGAAGGCATCCAGACCAACCTGACTCTGCTGTTCTCCTTCGCCCAGGCCCAGGCCTGCGCCGATGCCGGTGTATTCCTGATTTCGCCGTTCGTGGGCCGTATCTACGACTGGTACAAGAAAAGCACCGGTCAGGAGTACGTGGGTGCCGAAGACCCGGGCGTACAGTCGGTCACGCGCATCTACAACTACTACAAGGCCAACGGCTACAACACCGTGGTCATGGGCGCCAGCTTCCGTAATATCGGCCAGATCGAACAACTGGCAGGCTGCGATCGCCTGACCATCAGCCCGGAGCTGCTGCAGCAACTGAGCGATGATCAGGGCGAGCTGCCCCAGGTGCTCAAGCCGGGCAATGCCGGCGAGGCCAAGCAGGTGCTCAGCGAAAGCCAGTTCCGCTGGGCCATGAACGAAGACGCCATGGGTACCGAGAAGCTGGCCGAGGGCATTCGCCAGTTCGCCCGTGACCAGGAGAAGCTGGAAAAGCTGATGGCTGACAAAGCCTGATACATATCCGGTTTGCCAGGCGGGCGGTGAATGTTCAGCATTTTCCGCCCGCTTTGCTTTAGCCGTTCAAAAAAGCGTCTTGAATTCAAGGGCCTGTTCGCGACGGTTCGACGCGAATGGGCCGATTAGCCACCAGAGCTGTCCATGACTTCCTCCCCTTTGCCCCTTGTTCTCGCCGGCCCTGTACTGCGCCGCCTGGAGCCTCAGCGCCTGGCCATCTGGCTGGTCGGCAGCCAACCCTTGCAGCCCGAGTTCACCTTGGACGGCGCGGCCAAGGTGGATTGCCAGGTCGTACCGATCGGCCAGCACGCCTTCATCCACCTGCTGGACATCCACTTTGCCCAGCCGCTGCCCAGCAACGTCGAACTCGAATACGACCTGCTGATCAATGGCCAAGGTATCGCTGGCTGGGCGCCGCACCTGCTCTACCCAGGGCGCCGGCGCCCGAGCCTGGTGCTGCGCGGCCGCCTGGACCAGCTACTGCACGGCTCTTGCCGCAAGCCGCACCACCCCGCTGCCGATGGCCTGCTTTGCGCCGACCGGCTGCTGCAGGCCTGTACGCGCCCCGAAGAGCGCCCGGCCGTGCTGTTGATGACCGGCGACCAAGTCTATGCCGATGATGTCGCAGGGCCGATGTTGCGGGCGATTCATTCGCTGATCGAGCGCCTTGGCCTGTTCGATGAACACTTGGACGGCGCGGTCGTGGCCGACAGCAGGTCGCTCTATGACCACCCGGCCAGCTATTACCACCGCGCCGACTTGCTGCCTGCCCAGGAACGTAATGAAACCCTGCGTGAGCGATTCTTCGGCGGCAAGCGCAAACCGATCTTCTCCTCAAGCAATGCCGACAACCATCTGGTGACCTTCGCCGAGGTCATGGCCATGTACCTGCTGGTCTGGTCACCAACACCTTGGCAACTGGTCGCACTCGACATGCCTGCGGGCCTTGCCGACCCGCACCAGGCGCGCTACCGCAAGGAACTGCCGCTGATTCAAGCGTTCGCCGACGACTTGGGCCAGGTGGCGCGGGTAATGGCGCATTTGCCTTGCCTTATGATCTTCGACGACCACGACATCACCGATGACTGGAACCTCTCGGCGCAGTGGGAAGAAACAGCCTACGGCCACCCATTCTCGCGACGAATCATCGGCAATGCCCTGCTTGGCTACCTGCTGTGCCAGGCCTGGGGCAACGACCCGCAAGGCTGCAAGGCTATGGTCGGGCAGTGCCAGGCGCTGGCCAGCCCACAACTGGACAGCGAGCAACAGGACCATCTGATCGGTGAACTGCTGCGCTTTCAGGGCTGGCAGTTCAGCCTGCCCAGCAACCCGCCCCTGCTGGTGCTGGACACCCGCACACGCCGCTGGCGCAGCGAAAGCGACCTGGCCAAGCCTTCCGGCCTGCTCGACTGGGAGGCGTTGTCCGAACTGCAGCAAGCGTTGCTGGACCACCCTTCGGCGATCATCGTGTCACCGGCGCCGATCTTCGGGGTAAAGCTGATCGAGACGGTACAGAAAGTGTTCAGCTGGCTGGGCCACCCGCTGCTGGTGGATGCCGAGAACTGGATGGCACACCGCGGTGCCGCCCGGGTGATCCTGAATATCTTCCGCCACTCGCGCACGCCGGGGCATTACGTGATCCTGTCAGGGGACGTGCATTATTCGTTCGTGTACGAGGTGCTGATCCGCCATCGCCAGCGCAGCCCGCACCTGTGGCAGATAACCAGCAGCGGGATCAAGAACGAGTTTCCCCGCCGCTTGCTGGACGTGCTGGACCGGCTCAACCGTTGGCTTTATTCACCGCGCTCGCCGCTGAACTGGTTTACCCGGCGGCGGGAGATGGAAGTGGTGCCGCGTACGCCCAGCCACAGCAAGGCCGGGGAACGTCTGTGGAATGGGGCGGGGCTGGGGCAAGTGTTTTTCGATGAGCAGGGGCGGCCGGCACGAGTGCTTCAGTTGGATGCCCAGGGGGGTGAAGCTACGGAGTTTGCGCGGCCGGATTAATCGCTAGATTTGCCGTTGCGGGCCGCTTCGCGGGTTTAACCGCCAAGAGGCCCAGGGAGGCGGTAGATCAGGACCGCTCCAGCGCGTTCACCAGGTCATGGAACGCTTCACGGTTGGAGTCATTCAGGCCCATGAGGATCTTGTGCGCCTCCAGCACCTTGGAGCGCACCACCTCTTCGTTCTGGTCCTGGGATGGCAGGTCGGTCAGGCATTCCGGGCACGGCACCGGGCGATCGACGATGTTGAACACCTGATCGAAGCCCATCGATTGCAGCAGGCGCGAAATATCCGGGTTGGTGGTGACCACGGTCGGCAGCAGGCCGACCTTTTGCCGCGACAGGATCGACAGCTTGGCCAGCAGGCCCAGGGTGGTGCTATCGATGCTCTCGGTTTCGGTGAGGTCGATGACGATGGCCGAGAAATTCAGCGCAGTGAAGATTTTCTCGATCGTCGCATCCAGCGCCGAACACAAGGTCAGGCGCACTTCACCGACGAATTTCAGCACGAAGGTACCACTTTGCTCGGCGAACTGGATTCTACCGGTACTCATTGAAGGTTCCTGCTTAACACCAATAGGGCGATATCATCCGGCATCTCCCCAAGCGTAGCCAATCCAAATCGTTGGCGCAGCCCATCCAGGCTACCACCCGCTGCCTTGACGATGTCCGGCAAGGCGGCCTCTTTATCTTTGAGCGTGTCCCCTGGCAAAAGATCCAGGATACCGTCTGACATCAGGGTCAGGCTGAACTGCGGTGGCAGTTCCATCACCAGGTCCTGGTAGGTTGCCTCATCGAACAGGCCCACCGGAAGGCCGCGGCCTTCCAGGTAGCGGGCCTGGCCTGGGGTATACAGCACCGGCAGTGGCAAGTGGCCGCCCACGGCATAAGTCAGCAGGCCGGTTTCTTCATCGATCACACCACCGACCATGGTCACGTGTTTACCCAGCTTGCAGTTGATCAGGCCACGGTTGATGTGGCTGAGCACTTCCGAAGGCTTGAATTCGCGCAGCTTGCTGCTGCGCTTGAATTCGAACATCAGCCGGGTGGTCATGAACTTCAGCAGCACGGTGACGAAAGCCGACGACGCGCCATGCCCGGAGACGTCGGCAAGGTAGAAGGCAATGCGCCGCTCATCCACGCGGAAATAGTCGGCGAAGTCGCCCGACAGGTACAGCGACGGGATGATCTGGTGCTCGAAGGCAAACTCCCCGGCAACCCAGGGGCTCTCTGGCAGCATGTTCATCTGCACCTGGCGACCGGCAGTCTGGTCCTCCTGCAACAGGTGCAGGCTGGCCTCCAGTTCCCGGTTGGCTGCCTCGAGCTTGTCGCGGTAACGCTGGTTTTCCACCACCAGGCGCGAACGGTCAAGCGCACGGCGCACCGAATGTTCGAGCACGGCAAGGTCTTCCAGCGGCTTGATCAGGTAGTCGGCGGCACCCAGGCGCAAGGCCTCGACTGCATCGCTCATCACGCCGGCACCCGATACCACGATCACCGGCAACTGCGGCGCGCGCTCACTGACCTGGCGGATCAATTCCAGGCCGCCCATCTGCGGCATGCGCAGATCGCAGATCACGAGGTCGGGCTGGTGTTCTTCAAAGACCTGGAGCCCCTGCTGGCCATTACCGGCCTGGAGGACGCTGAAGCCACTGTCTTCCAGATAGGCGGCGAGGCTCGCACGGACCACGTCGTCATCATCGATGATCAGCAGCGTTGCACTGATTTTCTGCATGTGGGCGAACGGCGCCGATTTGGGTTGGTGCAGGGGCGTCTGCAAGGCTGACATCCAACTGCTGGAATACTCTGTGGTAACACTCTACTTGAGTTGTAGGCCAAGAACACGGCCCAGGCAACCGGCAGAGGTACTGTGTAAGGCGCAGACGGTACTCCCATCCGCCAGGCGTTTCAAGCATGCATGGGTCGAGTCTGGTGCTCTTTACAGGCTAAATCACCGAGAGTTATAAGAATGCGACCTGTGCAACCCGATGAGAAGGATGCAGCATGCCAAACACGCCCTCCAACCACAGTGAGAAACGCGACTTCATTCGCATGCGCATCGACACCGAAGTCAGCCTGCTGCATGCCGGCCAGGTGATCGCAGCGGTATGCCTGGACCTGTCCAGTAGCGGCATGCAGGTGCAGGCGCCGCAGCGCTTTCAGGTAGGCGACACCTTGGAGGTACGGATCGACTCCGACCACCCTGCCCTCAAAGGCCTGCATGCCAGCACCGAAGTAGTCTGGATCGCCGACCAACCCGGCGGGCAGCAGAAATTTGGCCTGCGCATCCTGGCCATGCATTGATCTGTTACGAAAAAGGCGACCCGAAGGTCGCCTTTTTCGTGCACGCATGAATCAAAAGTCGTCTTCGACCTCGCCATCCTTGACCTTGAACTCGCGGTTCTGCAGGTAGGCGTTGCGAATGAAGATGTACTTGTCGCCCTGAATCAGCTTTTCTGCCGACAACAGGCTAGCACGGGTATCGACCACATCCAGGGCGAAGATAGAGTTGCGGGTCGGCACATGGTCGATGTAGCGGTACGGCTTGGTATAGCCGTCCGGGTACTTCGCCAGGCCGTCGCGCACGGTGCTCGGGCCCAGCAGCGGAATGACTACGTACGGGCCGCTGGGCAAGCCCCAGTAACCGAGCGTCTGGCCGAAGTCTTCGTCGCTGCGCTGCAGGCCCATCTTGGTGCCCACATCGAAGAAGCCGCCCAGGCCGAAGGTGGTATTGACGATCAGCCGCGCCGTATCAACACCCGCCGCATGCGGCTTGAGCTGCAGCACATTGTTGGCCAGGTTGGTGACATCGCCCAGGTTACGGAAGATATTGTGAATGCCATCTTCGAGGAACTGGGGGGTGACAGCCTGATAGCCCTGGGCCAATGGCTTGAGGGCATAGGTGTCGAGGACATCGTTGAAGCGGAAGATCGGCCGGTTGACCGCCTCCCAGGGATCATCCTCGGTGGCAGCCTGGGTAGCCGCCACAGGTGCCAGCAGCAAGCTGGCACAGACACAGGCCTGGGTGACTCGCTCGATCACACCGGCACCGATCCTACGCATAGATGTTTCTCCATCGAATTTCTCGGCCGCTGGCGCAACGCATGCGCCGCAGGTAAGGCGGCAGTATAGAGGCTTGCGAGCTGATAAACACCTTTACACATTTTTCCTAAATATTTGTGAGCAGCTATTACAAGTCACAGAGACGTAACAATCGCCCAATAGCCTGCGGTGTATTTAGGGACGCTGCCATGCATGATGCACCTGCCTTCACCGCTGTGCTGTTCGGCCTGCGCGGTTGCCTGGTCCAGGCTGCCAACGGCAGCCCCTTGCCCGCCCCCGGCGCCCTCGAAACCCTGGCCGGCCTGCGCCGCCGACAGGTGCCATGTATCTGGCTCGATGACCTTAGCAGCCCCCAGGGCAAACGCCTGGCCAGCGTGCTGCCGGAGTGGTTGCCGGGGCACACCGCCAATGGCGTGCGATTGCCCGCGCCCAACGCCTGCTGGCAGGCACTGATGGCGCTGGACAGCCAACGCCTGGACGGCTGCGTGCTGGTCAGCGGCGAGCCGCGGCTGTTGCAATCAGGCCTCAACGCCGGGCTATGGACCATCGGCCTGGCCGCCTGCAGCCCGTCCTGCGACCTCGGCTCACAGCAATGGCAAGCCATGACCCCGCAGGAGCAGGAGCTTGCACGGGGCAAGGCCACGCTGGACCTGTTTCGCCTGGGCGTGCACTCGGTGATCGACCACCTCGAAGCGCTGGACACCTGCCTGACCGACATCGCCCTGCGCCGGCGCAAAGGCGAAAAACCCTGACACAGCAGCGTTGATACGGATCATGCAAAGCAACGGCGAGTGGATTACGCTAGAAGACAGGTGCGAACCTTTGCCGCTTCGCTGAGGTCCATGCCTTGCCAAGCCATTGATGGAGAACAGCCAATGCCTGCCCGCGAATTGCAAGAGCGCCTGAACAGCTTGCGCGAGCAACTGGATCGAAACATACCGCTTACGGATGAGGAGCTGGCCGCGCTGCATGAGGAAGCCAGACAGATCGAGGCGCAACTGAAGCTTGAGGAAGCTACGCCAGACAACAACCTGGTCGATGGTGTGAACCTGGCCATAGAGCGTTTCGAGGCCGACCATCCCGACCTCACCGCCACCCTGCGCAGCATTGCCAACTCGCTGCACAGTATGGGTATTTAGTAATAGCTGGGGCCGCTTCGCGCCCCTTTCGCGACACAAGGCCGCTCCTACAGAAGCGGCCTTGTGTCGCGAAAGGGGCGCGAAGCGGCCCCAATCACTCTAACCTTACTGACGCACCAGCCGCACGTTTTCAGGGCTGATCGCCCCAGTACTACGGTACGGATTGATATCCAGCCCACCCCGGCGCACATAACGCGCGTACACGGTCAGATGCTCCGGCTGCAGCAGGCTCTTCAAATCCAGGTAGATCCGCTCCACGCACTGCTCATGAAAGTCCGCATGCTGGCGGAAGCTGATCAGGTAGGTCAGCAGGCTGGCATGGTCCAGCGCCCTACCCTTGTACTCAACCACAACACTGCCCCAGTCCGGCTGGCCGGTCACCGGGCAGTTCGACTTGAGCAGGTGACTGTGCAGGGTTTCCTCCACCACCCGCTCGGGGTTGCAGCGCAGCAACTCTGGCTGCGGCTGCTCGTAGTTGCTGATGGCCACATCCAATGCATCAATGCATTGCCCCGGCAGCGCAACCACACCTTGCGCCTCCACTTCTGCCAACGTGCGCACCTGCACGCTCACAGGCTTGCCAGCGGCAGCCGACAGGTCTTTCTCAAGGCATGCCTGCAACTCGCCAATGGTGGCGAACACCGTCTGGTTCAGTGAGTTCAGGTAGAGCTTGAACGACTTCGACTCGATGATGTTCGGCGAATCGGCAGGGATGGCGAACTCCCCTATCGCCACCACAGGTTTGCCGGACGGCAACAGCCAGGACAGCTCGAAGCAGTTCCAGTAATCCACGCCGTACCAAGGCAGGGTCTGGGCGGTCACACCCAGTTCGGCCCACTTGGCCGTGCGCGGGATGGGGAATAGCAACGAAGGCGTGTAGGTGGCAATGTATTCGCTGGATTTGCCCAGCGGGGAATGTTCGGCGGCGGGATGCATGGAAACTGACCTGAAGGTTCGGAAATACCCTTAGTCTACCGGTTTTACATCCCGCCTTGGAGCGCCAGTCACTCGATGGTCAATGCCCCGACCATGCCAGCCTGGTAGTGCCCAGGTACGTTGCAGGCGAATTCGATGGGCGCCGACTGGCGGAAGGTCCAGGTCAGCTCGGCGCGCTGGCCGGGCTGCAACAGCACCGTATTGCCAGCATCATGGCCATGGGCACCGTGGTCCATCTGGCCATGGCCCATACCCTCGTGGCTCATGCCGGCGGTGAACAGCTTGCCTTGCATGGCGATCATTTCTTTCTGGTGCTGGGCGTGCATGGCCTTGTCACCCAGGTTGAACTCATGGGGCAGCTTGCCTTCGTTGATCAGGACAAACCGTACGGTCTCGCCCGCCTTGACCTGCAGGTTCCCGGGCTCGAAGGCGATGTCCTTGAGCACGACCTCGACAGTGCGCGTGGCCTTGGCCGCCGGGGCCGGCTCGCCGAAAGCGAAGCTTTTGCCGGTGCCCGCGAGGGTGGGCAGGCTCAACAGGGCAAGCGTAGCGGCGACGAACAGGTGTTTCATGATGACTCCAGTACTTGCAACGGATATGAGGCCACTTTAGAAAGGGCTGACTGGCAGCTACCTGACGGCAAGATTACAACTTTGTCAGCTTGGGTGGAGGCCGGGATAGTCACGTATCATTTCAGCCATTACAGCGCCCATTCTGGACACCGCATGAAACTGCTGATCGTCGAAGACCAGGCCCGCACCGGCCAGTACCTGAGCCAGGGCCTCAGCGAGGCCGGCTTCGCCACTGAGCTGGTCGCTGATGGCGAAACCGGCCAGCACCTGGCCCTGAGCGGCGATCACGACCTGCTGATCCTTGATGTGATGCTCCCAGGCCGCGACGGCTGGCAGATCCTCCAGGCGGTGCGCCAGGCCGGCCTGGACACGCCGGTGCTGTTCCTCACTGCTCGCGATGCAGTGGAGGACCGCGTGCGCGGCCTGGAATTAGGTGCCGACGATTACCTGGTCAAGCCTTTCGCCTTTTCCGAACTGCTGGCCCGGGTGCGCAGCCTGCTACGCCGCGGTGCCAGCCCCAGCCAGGAGACGCAGCTGACCTTGGCCGACCTGCGCCTGGACTTGTTCCGTCGCCGGGCAGAGCGTGCAGGCCAACGCATCGACCTGACCGCCAAGGAGTTCGCCCTGCTTGAATTGCTGCTGCGCCGCCAAGGCGAAGTGTTGCCCAAATCGTTGATCGCCTCGCAGGTTTGGGACATGAATTTCGACAGCGACACCAACGTCATCGAGGTCGCCATCCGCCGCCTGCGCCTGAAAATCGACGACCCGCACCGCAACAAGCTGATTCACACCGTGCGCGGCATGGGCTATGTGCTCGAGGAGCGCCACGACTGATGCGCAGGCTTTCCCTTGGCAGCCGCCTGGCCCTGTTGTTCGCCGCATGTACCGCTGCCGTTTCGCTGGGGGCGGGCCTGCTGTTCAACCGCGCCAGCGAGCAACATTTCGTCGAGCTGGACCAGCAACTGCTCGAATCACGCGTGTCGCTTTTACGCACCCGGCTTTCCGGCCTGCAACGCCCTGCCGACCTGCAAGCACAGCTGGCAGCCCTGCGCAACGAGCTCAGCCACCAGGCCGACCTGGCCTTGCGCATCAATGGCAGCGATGGCAGCCCTTGGTACGCCAGCCGCTCCGCGCTGCCAGACGCGCCGGCCGGCCCAGGACTGGCAACGGTGCATGCCGACGGTGTCGATTACCGCAGCCTGGCCGTGCAACTGAACGACAGCGCCCGACTGACGCTGTTTCTCGACATCACCCATCACCAGCACTTTCTGCAGGGCATGCAACGCCTCATCTGGCTCACCGTCGGCCTGTCCGCGCTGGCCACGGCACTGCTCGGCGCCTGGGCCGCGCGCCGCGGGCTAAAGCCGTTACGGCAGATGGGCCAGGTGGCCGCCGGGGTATCGGCGCGCTCGCTGACCACCCGCCTGCCGGTGGCGCAGCTGCCGGAAGAACTGGCGGAACTGGGCAGCACCGTGAACGCCATGCTGCAGCGCCTGGACGACGCCTTCCAGCGCCTGTCGGCGTTCTCGGCCGATATCGCCCACGAGCTGCGCACGCCGCTGTCAAACCTGCTGACCCACACCCAGGTCACCCTCACCCGCCCCCGTAGCCTCGAGGAATACCGCGAAGCACTGCACGGCAACCTTGAGGAGCTGCAGTGGATGGCACAGATGATCAACGACATGCTTTTCCTGGCCAAGGCCGACCATGGGCTGCTGGCACCAGGGCAGGCAATGCTGGCGTTGCATGAAGAGGTGGACGCGCTGCTGGAGTATTACGCCCCCCTCGCCGAGGACAACGAAGTGCAGCTGCTGCGTGAGGGTGAGGCGACATTGAAGGGCGACCGGCATATGCTGCGCCGGGCACTGTCCAACCTGCTCGACAATGCACTGCGGTTTACGCCGGCAGGCGGGCAAATACGCGTGACGCTGGAGCCTGGGGGGAAAGTTTGCGTGGCCAATACCGGCATGCCGATCGAAGCTGCTTCATTGCCTAGGCTGTTTGACCGGTTTTATCGGGTGGACCCGGCGCGGCGCGAGGGCAGTAGCGAACATGCGGGGCTGGGCCTGGCAATCACCCGGTCGATCATCCAGGCCCATGGCGGGAGCATCCGGGCACAGTGCAAGGACGGCTGGACGCGGTTTGTAATCGAGTTCAGCGAGCCGCTTTAGATCGCGTGGGCTGATTTGCAGCCCCTTCGCGACACAAGGCCGCTCACAAAGCTGACGTGATCGCTGTAGGAGCGGCCTTGTGTCGCGAAAGGGGCGCAAAGCGCCCCCAATGATCTCAATGACCAATCAACCAGCCAGCCCGATCGCCGGCTGCACCTGCGAAGCGCGGTATGCCGGGTAGATGGTCGCCAGGAAGCTCATCACCAGCCCGGCGGTGCAGATGATCGCCACATCGCCCCACTGCAGCTCGGACGGCAAACTGCTGATGAAGTACACATCCGAGGTAAAGATGTGCTGCCCGCTCGCCCGCTCCAGCCAGCCGACGATCTGGCTGACATTGAACGCAGCAATCACACCGAGCACGCCACCGATCAATGTGCCGACGATACCGATCAGGCTGCCCTGGACCATGAAGGTGCCCATGATCTGTGCCGGGGTGGCGCCCAGGGTACGCAGGATGGCGATGTCCGGCCCCTTGTCGTTCACCACCATCACCAGGGTGGCGATGATGTTGAACGCCGCCACGGCGATGATCATCAGCAGCAGCAGACCGATCATGGTCTTTTCCATCTTCATGGCACTGAACAGGCTGCCCTGGGTGTGCGACCAGTCATCGGCGCGGTAGGCATCGCCCAGGCTGGCAGCAATGGCCTTGGACACCTGCGGTGCGGCATACAGGTCGTGCAGTTTCAGGCGCACGCCCTGCACCTGGCCTGGCGCCCAGCGCTGCATCTCGCCGGCATCGGCCACGTGCATGTAAGCCTGCGAACCGTCCAGCTCGGCACCCACCTTGAAGATGCCGACCACCGTCAGGCGCTGCATGCGCGGGGTGATGCCGCCCGGCTCCTTGCTGATTTCCGGCACGATCAGGGTCAGTTTGTCGCCGGTATTGAGGCGGAACCGGCGCGCAGTCAGCTCGCCGATCACCACCCCATACTCACCCGGCTGCAGGGCCTGCAGGCGCCCCTGCACGATGTGCTGACCGACGATCGAGACCTTGCCCTCTTCGGCCGGGTCGATACCGCTGACCTGGATGGGCTGCATCGCACCTTTGTAGGAGAGCATGCCCTCCATCTCGGTGATCGGCGCAGCGGCCATCACTGCCGGGTTCTGTAGCGCCGCGTCGGCAGCCTTGCGCCAGTCGTCCAGCGGCTGCACACCGAGGATGCTGGCGTGTGGCACCAGGCCGAGGATGCGCGAGCTCATTTCGCGCTGGAAGCCATTCATCACCGACAGCACCACGATCATCGCCAGCACACCCAGGGACAGGCCGATCATCGAAGTCATCGAGATGAACGAGATGAAATGGTTGCGGCGCTTGGCACGGGTGTAGCGCGCACCGATGAACAAGGGCAAGGGTCTGAACATGTAAAACACCCACTGAAAAAGTTGCGGGGCGGCTCAGGCCACCCCGTGCAAGCGGCTCAGATCGCCACCAGATGACCGTCGTCGAGTTTCAGCACGCGGTCCATCTGGCGCGCCAGGTTGAGGTCGTGGGTCACCACCAGGAATGCCGTGCGCGACGCGCTGGACAGTTCCTGCATCAATTCCTGGATGCCTTGGGCGGTGTGGTGGTCGAGGTTGCCGGTCGGCTCATCGAGCATCACCAGGCCCGGCCGGTTTACCAGCGCCCGGGCAATGGCCACCCGCTGACGCTCACCACCGGACAGCTCGGCCGGCTTGTGGTGCAGGCGGTGGCCCAGGCCGACACGCTTGAGCAGTGCCTCGGCGCGCTCACGCGCCTCGGGGATCGCGGTGCGGCCGATCAGCAGCGGCATGCACACGTTCTCCATGGCGGTGAACTCGGGCAGCAGGTGGTGGAACTGATAGACAAAGCCCAGCTCGCGATTGCGCAGCAGGCCGCGGGCGCGCTCGCCAAGCGCCGACAGCTCTTCGCCGGCCAGCCAGACGCTGCCCTGGGTCGGCCGATCGAGGCCGCCCAGCAGGTTGAGCAAGGTGCTCTTGCCCGAACCCGAACTGCCGACAATGGCCACCCGCTCCCCGGCGTGCAGTTCGAGGTTGAGCCCGGCCAACACTTGTACCGACTCCGGGCCCTCGTCGTAGGACTTGCCCAGGTTGCGGCAACTCAGAACGGCTTTATCACTCATGCGCGACTCACTCATAACGTAGCGCCTCTGCAGGCTGGGTGCGGGCCGCACGCCAGGCCGGGTACAGGGTGGCGAAGAAACTCAGGACCAGCGCCGCACCGCAGACCATGTACACGTCCTGGGCCTGGATCTGCGAGGGCAGGTAATCGATGAAATACACGTCAGCGTTGAGGAACTTGTGCCCGATCAGTTTCTCGATGCCGGCGATCGCCGCGCTGACGTTGAGCGCAGCGAGGATACCGACCACTGCACCGATCAGGGTGCCAATCACCCCGATCACCGTACCCTGGACCATGAAAATGGCCATGATCTGCCCGGGCGTGGCGCCCAGGGTACGGAGGATGGCGATGTCACCGCGCTTGTCGTTGACCACCATCACCAGGGTGGAAATGATGTTGAACGCCGCCACCGCAACGATCAGCAACAGCAGCAGGCCGATCATGGCTTTTTCCATGCGGATCGCCTGGTACAGGTTGCCGTGGGTACGGGTCCAGTCGCGGCTGTAGTACTCCTGTTCACCCAAATGCTGGGCGATGCTCCAGGCCACGCGTGGTGCCTGGAACAGGTCGTCGAACTTCAGGCGCAGGCCCTGCACCTGGTCCGGCTTCCAGCGGTGCAGGCGTGACAGGTCAGCGATGTTGGTCAGGCCCAGGTAACCGTCGATCTCGCCGGCACCGACGTGGAAGGTGCCGACCACGGTGAAGCGCTTCATGCGCGGGAACATGCCGGCCGGCGTCACGCTGACCTCAGGGGCGACGAAGGTCAGCTTGTCGCCGATGGCCACCCCTAGCTTGGCGGCCGCCTTGTCACCGATCATGATGCCCCACTCACCCGGCGCCAGCTGGTCGAGGCGCCCTTGCTGAATGAAGTTGTCGATGATCGACACCTCACGCTCGCGGCCTGGGTCGATACCGTTGAGCAACACCTTCTGCACCTTGCCATCATGGGTCAGCAGGCCCTGCATCTGGGTATAGGGCGCAACGGCCAGCACCTGCGGATTCTGCTTTACTTGTTGGGCAAGGGCAGGCCAGTCGTTGATCGGCTGGCCGCTCTCGAGCGTGGCGTGAGGGACCATGCCCAGCACGCGGGTACGCATCTCGTGGTCGAAACCGTTCATTACCGAGAGCACCACGATCATCACTACCACGCCCAGGGCGAGGCCGATCATCGAGGTCAGGGAAATGAACGAGACGAAGTGATTACGGCGCTTGGCACGGGTGTAGCGCGTACCAATGAATGCGAAAAGAGGTCTGAACATGTCGGGGCTTGTTCGGATGAAAGGGAACGTCCTTGTGGCGAGGCGCCTGCGGCGGCTTTACACTCGGACCACCGCCGCTACCATGGGTTCGCCATGACGACATTAGACGAAGAAGATCGCCGCGAATACTACCGCATCGAAGATCGGATCGCACTGGAAATCAGCCCCCTGAGCGCGGCCGAAGCCCTTGAGCCAGAACTGTTGCAGGATGATTCACCACTGTTCAACCTGCTCAGCGAGCTGCACCTGTCCGACTTCGAGTCCCAGCACCTGTTGCGTCAGCTAAGCGAAAAGGACCGCACCCTGGCGGCGTTCCTGCGGGCGCAGAACAAGCGCCTGGACCTGCTCAGCGCGG
Organism: Pseudomonas sp. BNK-15; assembly: GCF_047456105.1. NCBI lineage: Bacteria > Pseudomonadati > Pseudomonadota > Gammaproteobacteria > Pseudomonadales > Pseudomonadaceae > Pseudomonas > Pseudomonas sp. BNK-15. The sequence goes on along the minus strand of NZ_CP179898.1, from coordinate 3,736,142 downwards.
TGGTCGCGCAAACCCTGATCGGCGAGATCGGCCAGCCCCAGCGGGTGATCATCTCCGAAGGCGGCATCGAATTCGCACAAGCCCAGCAAATCGCCCCGGGCACCCGGGTCAAAGTGAAGATGGTGTTGATGCCCCGCGCCCACGGCCTGCTGCTGCGCGGCAAGGTTACCCACTGCGACCCGCGCGCCGATGGCAGCTTCGAACTCGGCACCGAATTCACCGACATGACCGATGCCCAGCGCCAGTTGCTGGCCCGCTACATCCTGCAGCGCCAACAGCAGCAACGGCGCCAGCAGCTGGAACAGGGCGACCCTGCCTCCTGAGCCTTTTCATTTTTGACCTGAAGGAACGAACGTGACCCTCATCTATGGCCACCGCGGCGCCAAGGGCGAAGCGCCCGAGAACACTCTGCACAGCTTCCGTCAGTGCCTGTCCCACGGCGTGACCCGCTGCGAACTGGACCTGCACCTGTCGGCCGACAATGAGCTGATGGTCATCCACGACCCTACCCTCAAGCGCACCACCGGCCGGCGCGGCAAGGTGGTCGAACACCCGGCAGCCGACCTGGTCACCTACGACGCACGCAAGGGCGGCCCGGGCCATGTGCAGCCCTGCCCTATCCCACGGCTGGAAGAACTGTTCGAAAAATGCCCCTTCGAGCACTGGCAACTGGAGGTCAAGAGCGCCTCGCGGACCCGTGCCGCCACCACGGTGCTGGCGATTCGGGAACTGGCACAGCAGTACGGCCTGCTGGACAAGGTGACCATCACCTCAAGCTCGCGGGAAGTACTGGGTGCTGCGCTGGAACTGGTGCCTGACGTGAAGCGCGGCCTGGTCGCCGAGTACGCCTGGCTCGACCCGCTGAAGGTCGCGCAGAACTATGGCTGCGATCTGCTGGCCTTGAACTGGACATTGTGCACTCCCGAGCGCCTGCTCAAAGCACAGGGCCAGGGTTTGCATGTGTCGGTGTGGACGGTCAACGAGCCGGCACTGATGCGCCGGCTCGCTGATTTTGGCGTGGACAGCCTGATTACAGACTTTCCCGGTTTGGCCAAGACCACCCTCGGGTAGGGCTGAAATCGGTCTCCCCGACCGGCTCAGGCCACCGGCCGGAGCCGCTCAAAAAAGCCGGTTCAGGCCGTCATAGGCAGCTACCCGATAGGCTTCGGCCATGGTCGGGTAGTTGAACGTGGTGTTGACGAAGTACTTCAGGTTATTCAGTTCGCCCGGCTGGTTCATCACCGCCTGGCCGATGTGGACGATTTCCGAAGCCTGGTAGCCGAAGCAATGCACGCCGAGGATTTCCAGGGTCTCGCGGTGGAACAGGATCTTCAGCATGCCTTGCGGCTCGCCGGCGATCTGTGCACGCGCCATGCTCTTGAAGAATGCCTTGCCCACTTCGTACGGCACCTTGGCCTGGGTCAGCTCCTGCTCGTTCTTGCCGATCGAGCTGATCTCCGGAATGGTGTAGATGCCGGTCGGCACGTCGTTGACGAAACGCCAGCTGCCGTTGTCGACGATACTGCCTGCCGCCGAGCGGCCCTGGTCATGGGCGGCACTGGCCAGGCTCGGCCAGCCGATCACGTCACCGGCACCGTAGATGTTCGGCACGCTGGTGCGGTAAGCCTCGTCGACTTCGATCTGGCCACGGCTGTTGACCTTGATGCCGATGTTCTCAAGGCCCAGCTTGTCGGTATTGCCGGTGCGGCCGTTGCACCACAGCAAGGCGTCGGCCTTGATCTTCTTGCCAGACTTCAGGTGCAGGATCACACCATTGTCCAGGCCCTCGACCCGCTCGTAGTCTTCGTTGTGGCGCACGGTGATGTTGTTGTTGCTGAAGTGGTAGCTCAGCGCCTGGGAAATTTCCGAATCCAGGAAGCTCAGCAACTGGCCGCGGTTGTCGACCAGTTCGACCAGCACGCCCAGGCCACTGAAGATCGAGGCGTATTCGCAGCCAATTACGCCGGCGCCGTAAACGATGAGTTTGCGCGGGGTGTGGCTGAGGCTCAGGATGGTGTCACTATCATAGACACGCGGGTGATGGAAGTCGATGTCGGCCGGGCGATACGGACGCGAGCCGGTGGCGATGATGATGTGCTTGGCGTTGAGCTTTTCCACCACGCCATTGGGGCAGACCACTTCGACGGTCTGCTCATCGGCGAAGCTGCCGGTACCGAAGAACAGGTCGACGCGGTTGCGGGCGTAGTAGCCGGTACGCGAAGCGACCTGCTTGGAAATCACCTTCTCGGCGCTCTTGAGCACGTCCGGGAAGGAGAACCAGCGCGGCTCACCGATGGCTCGGAACATCGGGTTGGTGTTGAACTGCATGATCTGCCGCACCGAGTGACGCAGTGCCTTGGACGGGATGGTGCCCAGGTGGGTGCAGTTGCCACCGACCTGGCGACGGCTGTCGACCATCGCCACCTTGCGCCCTGCTTTGGCGGCGTTCATTGCCGCACCTTCTCCGGCCGGGCCGGAACCCAACACCACTACGTCGTAGTTGTAGACAGCCATGCGTACTCCTTCAGAACTGGCCCGCTGGCCACGGTCGCCGCGGGACTCGATCATGCCGCCGGGGCGCCATGAGAAAATTCGGGTGCAGTCTAATCAAGCGTGAACGCCGCGCACATTAACCCTTGGTCGCGTCGTAGGCCAATTTTGCCTGCACTACATGTGCATCCACCGATTCCCTGGCAGCTACCGTCCCTGCTTGCGCTTTCACCTGCCTTTGAGCGCCCGCTCGAAAGCGGGCGTAGCTCGGGAGACGAAGCCACCCTCTGCCCGAGTCACCAATACCGCCGCCAGGTCATGAGCGATGGCAAAATCCCAGCCGCGCTCGGGCCCGAGGATCAGCAACAGGGTCGAGTAGCCGTCGGCCTGCAGCGCCGAGGCATCAAGCACGGTGACGGCAGCCAGGTCATGATCGACCGGGCGCCCGAGACGAGCATCGAAGGTGTGCGAATAGCGCCGGCCATTCTGCTCGAAATAGTGCCGATAGTCACCCGAGGTCGATACACCCAGGCCGTTGACCGGTATTACCTGGCGGGCGATCTGACGGTCTTCGCGGGGCAATTCCAGGGCGATGCGCCATGGGCTGCCATCGGGTTTGCCGCCCACCGCCTTGAGCTCGCCGGTAACTTCGGCAATGAAGCTGGCGATACCCATGGCACGCAGGCGTGCAGCAATCAGGTCCACGGCGTGGCCAGCGGCGATGCTGTTGAAGTCCAGTTGCACCGGGGCGTCCTTGCACAATGCCTGGCCCTCGATGCGCAAGTGCTGGTAGCCCACACGCAGGCGGGCATTGGCCAGCGCCTGCGGTTCTGGCACCTGCTCATGGCGGGCCTGGGGGCCGAAACCCCAGAGGTCGAGCAGCGGCTCGACAGTGAGGTCAAAGGCACCATCGCTCTGTTCGGCCAAGTGCTGGCCGAAGGTGACCAGTTCGAGCATGTCTGACGGCAAGGCCAGGCACTGGTTGCCGGGGAGCTGATTGAACTGGCTCACCGCAGAGTCGCCGCGGTAGGTCGAGTAGTGCTGATCTATGCCCTGCAGGATCGTTTCCACTGCCGCCTGTACCTGGACAGGCGCCGGCCCGCCTGGCTCGCGGACGTACTGGACGCTGTAGCTGCTGCCCATGGCAGGGCCGCCGAGGCGCTCCAGGGTGGGGCCTTGGTTGCAGCCGGTCAGCAGCATGAGGATGAACAGGAAGGCTGTGCGCAAATGTATAGTTCTCGGTTGCCAGCATCGGCGCGACCTTGTAGGAGCGGCCTTGTGTCGCGAAAGGGCTGCGCAGCAGCCCCAGCAATTTGTGTTGCTCAGCTGAGACCTGGGGCCGCTTTGCGGTCCTTTCGCGACACAAGGCCGCTCCTACAAATTGCTGGCCGGTGCAGCCATAAAAAACGGGAACCCGAAGGTTCCCGTTTTTTCATTGCCTTACAAGCGAATTAGCGTGGAAACGCTGGCGGGTTCACACCAGCCATGTCTTCCATCACGCGAACCACCTGGCAGCTGTAACCGAATTCGTTGTCGTACCAGACGTACAGGACAACGCGGTTATCGTTGGCGATGGTCGCTTCGGCGTCAACCACACCCGCGTGGCGCGAGCCTACGAAGTCGGTGGAAACCACTTCCTGCGAGCTGACGTAATCGATCTGCTTGTGCAGCTCCGAGTGCATGGCGGTCTGGCGCAGGTACTCGTTGATTTCTTCGCGGTTGGTGGCCTTTTCCAGGTTCAGGTTCAGGATGGCCATCGACACGTTCGGCGTCGGTACGCGAATGGCGTTGCCGGTCAGCTTGCCCTTGAGCACCGGCAGCGCCTTGGCGGCAGCAGTGGCAGCACCGGTTTCGGTGATGACCATGTTCAGCGGCGCGGCGCGACCACGACGGCTGCCCTTGTGGAAGTTGTCGATCAGGTTCTGGTCGTTGGTGAACGAGTGAACGGTTTCGACGTGACCATTGACGATGCCGTACTGGTCGTTGATGGCCTTGAGCACCGGCACGATGGCGTTGGTGGTGCACGAAGCTGCCGAGATGATCTTGTCCTCGGCGGTGATGTCACCGTGGTTGATGCCGTGCACGATGTTCTTCAGCGCGCCCTTGCCAGGTGCGGTGAGGATCACGCGGGCAGCGCCCGGGCAGGCCAGGTGCTGGCCCAGGCCGTCGGCATCACGCCATACGCCGGTGTTGTCGACGATCAGGGCGTTGTCGATGCCGTACTGGGTGTAGTCGACTTCGCTCGGGCTCTTGGCGTAGATGATCTGGATCAGGTTGCCGTTGGCAGTGATGGTGTTGTTGGCTTCGTCGATGGTGATGGTGCCATCGAACGGGCCGTGCACCGAGTCACGGCGCAGCAGGCTGGCGCGCTTGACCAGGTCGTTTTCGGCACCCTTGCGCACAACGATTGCACGCAGGCGCAGGCCGTCGCCACCACCGGTCTTCTCGATCAGGATGCGCGCCAGCAGGCGGCCGATGCGGCCGAAACCGTACAGGACAACGTCGGTGCCCTTGCGCGCCGAAGCGTTCTGCTGGCCAACCACGTCGGCCAGTTCTTCACGCACGAACTGCTCGGCGGTCTTGCCGTTGCCTTCCTGCTTGAACTTGTTGGCCAGCTTGCCCAGGTCGACCGAAGCGGCGCCCAGTTTCAGCTCGCTCATGGCTTTGAGCAGGGGGAATGTCTCGTGGACGGACAGTTCGGTTTCGTCGGTCTGACGGTGACGCGCAAAGCGGTGGGCCTTGAGGATCGAGATAACCGAACGGTTGATCAGGCTGCGGCCATAGATCGAGCTCACCACGTTGTTGTTGCGGTAGAGCTGACCGATAAGCGGGATCATCGCTTCAGCCAGAGCTTCACGATCGATCCACTCACCAAGACACTGGTCGGGCTTCTGAGTCACGGGAACCTTCCACATGTAGGGGGAGAAAAAAGGGGCTACATTATGACGCCCCAACGCGTAACCGGCAATGAGCGCCTGTCGTGGGAGCCAAAGCCCGTGCTCATGCCCTTTCCGAGCCTGACAGCACGCACCGGCACCGGTACAATCGGTCTCTTTGCCGCAACGCTTGGAGTGCAATCTCCCGTGTCAGTTCTGCGCCTACCGCAAATGTCGGCCACGGCCGGCAAACAAACCTGGGGCAACCTGCCCGGTGCCGCCCTCAGCCTTGCCATCGCCGAGGCCGCCAGCAGTGCTGGCCGCTTCACCCTGCTGCTGACCGCCGACAGCCAGGCTGCCGACCGTCTGGAGCAGGAGCTGCGCTTCTTCGCCCCCGGCCTTCCGGTGCTGCCGTTCCCAGACTGGGAAACCCTGCCCTACGACCTGTTCTCGCCACACCAGGACATCATTTCCCAGCGCATCGCCAGCCTCTACCGGCTGCCGGAGTTGAGCCATGGCATCCTCGTGGTGCCGATCACCACGGCCCTGCACCGCCTGGCCCCCACGCGCTTCCTGCTCGGCAGCAGCCTGGTGCTGGACGTCGGCCAGACCATCGATGTAGAGCAGATGCGCTCACGCCTGGAGGCCACTGGCTACCGCTGCGTCGACACGGTCTACGAACATGGCGAGTTCGCCGTACGCGGCGCGCTGATCGACCTGTTCCCGATGGGCAGCAAGCTGCCCTACCGCATCGACCTGTTCGACGACGAGATCGAGACCCTGCGCACCTTCGACCCGGAGACCCAGCGCTCGATCGACAAGGTCGACTCGATCCGCCTGCTGCCGGCACGCGAATTCCCCATGCAGAAAGAGGAAGTGACGCGCTTCAAGGCACGCTTCCGTGAGCGTTTCGATGTCGACTTCCGCCGCAGCGCGATCTTCCAGGACCTGGCCAGCGGCATCATCCCCGCCGGCATCGAGTACTACCTGCCGCTGTTCTTCGAAGAAACCTCGACCCTGTTCGACTACCTGCCAAGCGACACCCAGGTGTTCTCGCTGCCGGGCGTCGAGCAGGCTGCCGAGCACTTCTGGAACGACGTGCGCGGGCGCTACGAAGACCGCCGCGGCGACTTGAGCCGCCCATTGCTGCCGCCTTCTGAACTGTTCCTGCCGGTGGAAGACTGCTTCGCCCAGCTCAAGCAGTGGCCGCGCGTGGTGGTCAGTGCCGATGATGTCGAGCCTGGTACCGGCCGTGAGCGCTTCCCCGCCCGCACCCTGCCCAACCTGGCCATCGAAGCCAAGGCCAACCAGCCGCTGGCGGCATTGTCCGACTTCCTCGACCAGTTCAGCGGCCGGGTGTTGTTCACCGCCGAATCGGCGGGCCGTCGCGAGGTGCTGCTGGAGCTGCTCGAGCGCCTCAAGCTGAGGCCGCAGACAGTCGAGGGCTGGGCTGACTTCATCACCGGCAGCCAGCGCCTTGCGATCACCATCGCCCCGCTGGACGAAGGCCTGCTGCTCGAAGACCCTGCCATCGCCCTGGTCGCCGAAAGCCCACTGTTCGGCCAGCGCGTGATGCAGCGCCGGCGCCGCGACAAGCGCGGCGAGGCCGCCAATGATGCAGTGATCAAGAACCTTACCGAGCTGCGCGAAGGCGCCCCGGTGGTGCACATCGACCATGGCGTGGGTCGCTACCTGGGCCTGGCCACGCTGGAGATCGACGGCCAGGCCGCCGAGTTCCTGACCCTGGAGTACGCCGAGGGCGCCAAGCTCTACGTCCCAGTGGCCAACCTGCACCTGATTGCCCGCTACACCGGCAGCGATGACGCCCTGGCGCCGCTGCACCGGCTGGGCTCGGAAGCCTGGCAGAAGGCCAAGCGCAAAGCCGCCGAACAGGTCCGCGACGTGGCCGCCGAGCTGCTCGACATCTACGCCCGCCGCGCCGCCCGCAAAGGGTACGCCTTCGCCGACCCGGCCGCCGACTATGCCACCTTCAGCGCAGGTTTCCCCTTCGAAGAAACCCCCGACCAGCAGAATGCCATCGAAGCGGTACGCGCCGACATGCTCGCCGCCAAGCCGATGGACCGCCTGGTGTGCGGCGACGTCGGCTTCGGCAAGACCGAGGTCGCCATGCGCGCAGCCTTCATCGCCGTGCACAGTGGCCGCCAGGTAGCGGTGTTGGTGCCTACCACCCTGCTTGCACAGCAGCACTACAACAGCTTCCGCGACCGCTTCGCAGACTGGCCGGTGACGGTCGAGGTGATGAGCCGTTTCAAATCGGCCAAGGAAGTGGCCAGCGCTGCAGCGGACCTGGCCGAAGGCAAGATCGACATCCTGATCGGCACGCACAAGCTGCTGCAGGACGATGTGCGCTTCAAGGACCTGGGCCTGGTAGTGATCGACGAAGAGCACCGCTTTGGCGTACGCCAGAAGGAACAGCTCAAGGCCCTGCGCAGCGAGGTGGACATCCTCACCCTGACCGCGACACCGATTCCGCGAACACTGAACATGGCCGTGGCCGGCATGCGCGACCTGTCCATCATCGCCACGCCGCCGGCCCGGCGCCTGTCGGTGCGCACCTTCGTCATGGAGCACAACAACAGCACGGTGAAAGAAGCGCTGCTGCGTGAACTGCTGCGCGGCGGCCAGGTGTACTACCTGCACAACGATGTGAAAACCATCGAAAAATGCGCCGCCGACCTTGCCGAACTGGTCCCCGAAGCGCGTATCGGCATCGGCCATGGGCAGATGCGCGAGCGCGAGCTGGAACAGGTGATGAGCGACTTCTACCACAAGCGCTTCAACGTGCTGATCGCCTCGACCATCATCGAGACCGGCATCGACGTGCCCAGCGCCAACACCATCGTCATCGAGCGCGCCGACAAGTTCGGCCTGGCCCAGTTGCACCAGTTGCGTGGCCGGGTCGGCCGCAGCCACCACCAGGCCTACGCCTACCTGCTGACACCGGCGCGGCAAAAAGTGAGCGCCGACGCCGAGAAACGCCTGGAAGCCATTGCCAACACCCAGGACCTGGGCGCCGGCTTCGTGCTGGCCACCAACGACCTGGAAATCCGCGGCGCCGGCGAGCTGCTGGGCGAAGGCCAGAGCGGGCAGATCCAGGCCGTGGGCTTTACCCTTTACATGGAAATGCTCGAACGGGCGGTCAAGGCCATTCGCAAGGGCACCCAGCCGAACCTGGAACAGCCGCTGGGCGGCGGCCCGGAAGTCAACCTGCGCCTGCCGGCACTGATCCCCGAGGACTACCTGCCCGACGTGCATGCGCGGCTTATCCTCTACAAGCGCATCGCCTCGGCGACTGACGAAGAGGGCCTCAAGGACCTGCAGGTGGAGATGATCGACCGCTTCGGCCTGCTGCCCGAGCCGACCAAGAACCTGATGCGCCTGACCCAGCTCAAGCTGCAGGCGGAAAAGCTCGGCATCAAGAAAGTCGATGCCGGCCCGAACGGCGGCAAGCTCGAGTTCGAGGCCGAAACCCCAGTCGACCCGCTGACCCTGATCAAGCTGATCCAGGGCCAGCCAAAACGCTACAAGTTCGAAGGCGCAACCCAGTTCCGCTTCCTGGTACCGATGGAACGGCCCGACGAACGCTTCAACACTCTGGAGGCGCTGTTCGAGCGCCTGACCCCACAGACAGCCTAAGGAAGATCCATGCGTGCCATCCGTTGCCTGACCTTGTTGCTTGCGCTGTTCGCGCCGGCCGCCTTCGCTGAAGGTCTTTATCAGGTGGAAATGATCCTTGTGCGGCAAAACAGCGTGCCGGCCTTCACCAGCCCGTACGCCCCTGAGGACTGGAGCGCCGGCGCCCTGCGCCTGGAAAAGAGCGCCGAACGCCCACTGGCGCTGGAAGATGAAGCCACCCGCCTGCAAGCCACGGCCGACTACACCGTGCTGCTGCACAAGGCCTGGCAGCAGCAGGTCGGCGACACGCCAAGCCGCATCGCCCTGGGTGATGGCCAGGAGCAGTTCGGCCACTTCCCGATCGAAGGCAACCTGAGCATCACCGAAGGGCGCTTCATCGCCGTGGAGGCCAATTTCTGGGTCAACCAGCTCGACAGCAACGGCAATGTGCTCAAGAGCGAGCAGTTCAAACAGAGCAACAGCACCATCAAGGGCGGCCAGCTGACCTTCCTTGATGGCGGCCACCTGGCGGTGCTGCTGAAGGTCACCCCGCCAGGTACACGGAAGATGCCGGTGATGGACCCGGAGATGATGGAGCAGTGATGTGACTGAGGGCGACGCACGGCAACTGCTCAGAGCCCATCCGGACTGGGTCGATTTTATCGACGCGGGCGCACTGGCCCGAGGCCGTAAATATGCAGCGCAGGAACGAACGCGAATCCTTTCGCTGCAGGGCCATTCCATCGAGGCGAGGTGCGAGGGCTCGGCGGGCCAGATTTACCATCAGGATATCAAGCTGGTGTTGAATTACGGCGACCTGCGCGTCTTTGGGAGCTGCTCCTGCCCGGTAGGATTGAATTGCAAGCACTGCGTCGCTGCGTTGCTGCAACTGGAGCTCGAAGGTGGAAACCTTGAGGCAGCCGCAACTCAGGAGCAAGCCGCGCTGTCGCTGCCGCCCGACCTGAACCTGTGGGTGCAGGGGCTCGAATCGCCCTCCAAGGCTGCAGCCAGTAGCGAACCGGCACGCAAAGGTCCGGCCATCTACTACCGCATTCACAGCGATAGCGAACACTTTCAGCTCGAGCCGATCAAGGGCACGCTACAAACCGACGGTACGCTGAAAATCGGCCGCATCACCTCAATGCCGGAGATGATCTACTACACACCCCGTTACGTTACGGAAGATGACGCTCGGCTGTTGCGCCTGATCGATGCCCGCAGCAAAACGCTGACGCCCGTGGCGCAACTGGAAGGCAAGCAAGGGGCGGAGCTTTTGAGCTACGCCTTGGCGACCGGGCGCCTGCTGTATGAAGACGACCCCACGCCTTTGCATGCCGGGCCGCAACTGCATGCCGAGTTCCGCTGGGTCAGGCTGGACAACGGCAGCTACAGGGGCGCCTGGCACCATGACCAGCACCTGCAGCTGCAGGTACTGCCCATCGAGCCTTTGCACTACATCGACCGGCATTCGCATCAGACCGGCGAGCTGCAGCATGATCTCGACCCCTTCATCGCCAGCCAGCTCGCACGCGCGCCAACCGTACCTGAACACCTGGTAGTACCTTTGAGTCATCGACTGAACGCCTTGAACCGGCAAGTCCCGACCCCCACCGCCGTGGTCACCGAGCAGATCGAAAACATCCAGCCCAAGGGCCGGCTGACCCTTGGCAGTCTCGAATTCAGCGCCTACATGCCCAAGACCGGGCGTATGCAGCGCCAGATGCAACACCGCGCCGCCCTTTCCTTCGACTACGATGGGCTGCGCGCCAGTGGCAGCGACGACAAGCCATTGACCCGACTGGTGGATACCACCAGCCAGCGCATCCGCCGCCAGCCCCCGGCCGAGCAGGCACTGCGCAAGGCACTGCGCGAGCTGGGCTTCAAGCCCGCCACCCGGCAAAGCAAGGCGCTGCCAGACAGCGCGGGCGAGATGCTTCAGCTGCCCGACGACGAAGCCTGGCTACGCTTCGCCCGCGACGGCCTGCCGCGCCTGCGCGAGGCAGGCTGGGAAGTCGACATCCACCGCGACTTCGCCTTCAACCTGCATGAGGTGGACGACTGGTACGCCAGCATCGAGGAAGCACCAGGCCATGAATGGTTCGACCTGGAGCTGGGCATCGTCGTCGAAGGCCAGCGCCACAGCCTGCTGCCCATCGTGCTGCAGCTGCTGCGCAGCAACCCCGAGTTGCTGCGGCCCAGCGAGCTGGCCCGGCGCAGCGACGACGAACACCTGCTGATCGACCTCAACCGCGGCCGGCTGGACGCCCCCGCGCTGCGCGTCGCCCTGCCCTACGGGCGAATCAAGTCGGTCATGGGCACCCTGGGTGAACTGTACCTGCACGAGGACAACGTCGGCCCCACCCTGCGCATGGACCGCGCCGACGCGGCACGCCTGAACGACATCGAACATTTGCCCCTGCACTGGGAAGGTGGCGCCCATGTGCGCGACCTGGGCCGGCGCCTGCGCGATGCACGCGACCTGCAGGTCGCGCCGCCCGCAGCGCTCAACGCCACCCTGCGCCCCTATCAGCAGCAGGGCCTGAACTGGTTGCAGGCCCTGCGCGAAATGGGCACCGGCGGCATCCTTGGCGACGACATGGGCCTGGGCAAGACCTTGCAGGCCCTGGCCCACCTGCTGCTGGAAAAGCAGAACGGGCGCCTCGCCCACCCTGCCCTGGCAGTGATGCCGACCAGCCTGGTGCCAAACTGGCTCGACGAAGCCCAACGCTTCGCCCCCGACCTGCGCGTCCTGGCCCTGCACGGCCCCGGCCGCAGCAAGCATTTCGCCAAGCTGCACGAATACGACCTGGTACTGACCACCTACGCCCTGGTGCCGCGCGACCTCGAGCACCTGCGCGCGCAGCAGTGGAGCGTACTGGTGCTGGACGAGGCGCAGAACATCAAGAGCAGCACCAGCAAGGCCGCCCAGGCTGTCTGCGAGCTGCAGGCCAACCAGCGTCTGTGCCTGACCGGCACGCCAATGGAAAACAACCTGGGCGAGCTGTGGTCGATCTTCCACTTTCTCATGCCCGGCTGGCTGGGCGAGCTCAAACGCTTCAATCAGGATTACCGTACGCCTATCGAACGCCATGGCGACGCGGAACGTCTGGCGCACCTGGTCACCCGCATCCGCCCGTTCCTGCTGCGCCGCACCAAGGAGCAGGTAGCGACCGAATTGCCTCCCAAGACCGAAATGGTCCATTGGGTCGAGCTCAGCGACGCCCAGCGTGATACCTACGAGGCCGTACGCGTGGCGATGGACAAGAAAGTGCGCGACGAAATCGCGCGCAATGGCGCGGCACGCAGCCAGATCGTAATCCTCGATGCGCTGCTCAAGCTGCGCCAGGTATGTTGCGATTTACGCCTGGTCAAAGGGGTCGAGACCAAGGGCAATCAGGCTGACAAGGGCAAGCTCGGCGCGCTGCTGGACATGCTCGAAGAACTGCTCAGCGAAGGGCGCCGGGTGCTGTTGTTCTCGCAGTTCACCTCGATGCTGGCATTGATCGAACAAGAGCTGGAAAAGCGCAAGATCCGCTACAGCCTGCTCACCGGCGACACCCGTGACCGGCGCACACCGGTGCAGCAGTTCCAGCAGGGCGAGAGCGAAGTGTTTCTGATCAGCCTCAAGGCCGGCGGCGTGGGGCTGAACCTGACGGCTGCCGACACCGTGATTCACTTCGACCCGTGGTGGAACCCGGCCAGCGAGAACCAGGCCACCGACCGCGCGTACCGCATCGGCCAGGACAAGCCGGTGTTCGTGTTCAAGCTGATCACGCGCGGTACCGTTGAAGAGAAGATTCAGCAGCTGCAGCAGGAAAAAGCAGCGCTGGCAGCAAGCTTGCTCGACGGGGCAGAGGCTGGGCAGTGGCGTCTGGGGGATGAGGAAATCGAAGCGTTGTTTGCTCCGCTACCCGGAAAGCGGGCGCGCTAGCAGTCAGTCCCGGCTACTTCGCTGGCAAGCCCCCACAGGACTTTCACTGCCTTGGACAGCAGCGAGATACCTGTGGGGGCCGGCACAGTCAATCGACCAATTGCGCCTCGCGCAACGCCGCTAGCGCCTCCAGCCAACGCGGCTGCTGGCGATAATCGGTCCGCGCAAACCCCTGCCCGCGCATGCGTGCAATCCGCGGCGATGGCTTTACCTTCAGCCGCTGCGCCGCGCTCAAAGCCAGCTCTGCTGCCGCCCGGTCATTGCACACCAGGCCCATGTCACAACCCGCACTCAGCGCCGCCTCGATCCGATTGGCCGCATCGCCGACCACATGCGCACCGGCCATCGACAGGTCGTCACTGAAGATCACCCCGTCAAAGCCCAGTTCGCCGCGCAGGATGTCCTGCAACCAACGGCGCGAGAACCCGGCCGGCTGGTTGTCCACCTGCGGATAGATGACATGCGCCGGCATCACTGCCGCCAGCTTCCCGCTGAGGCGGGAGAACGGCACCAGATCTGCCTGGCGCAGTTGCTCGAGGCTGCGCTCGTCCGTCGGAATGGCCACGTGGGAGTCCGCCTCCGCCCAGCCATGCCCCGGGAAATGCTTGCCACAGGCAGCCATGCCCGCTGCATTCATCCCGCGGATGAAGGCGCCGGCCAGCTGCGTGGCACGTTGCGGGTCGCCTTCGAACGCGCGGCTGCCGACCACAGCGCTACGCTGGTGATCCAGGTCGAGCACAGGGGCGAAGCTCAGGTCCAGGCCAACCGCCAGCACCTCAGTGGCCATCAACCAACCGCACTGCTCGGCGAGGTACTCGGCATTGGCGTTATCGGCGATCGCGCGCATGGCTGGCAGGCGCACGAAGCCCTGACGCAAACGCTGCACACGCCCACCTTCCTGGTCGACGGCCAGAATCAGATCGGGACGAATGGCGCGAATGGACGCGCACAGTTCACGCACCTGGCGCGGGCTGTCGATGTTGCGTGCAAAGATGATCAGGCCAGCCACTTCCGGCTGGCGCAGGAGCTGGCGGTCTTCGGCGGTCAGCCATTTACCGGCGATATCCACCATCAGGGAGCCTTGCAGGCTGACGGTCATAGGCAATCCTTCATTACAGACTTAAAGAAGCCCACTGGGGGCATGCGGCCTCCTCGATACGCACCGGGCAATGCGCCGGTACGCGCTCGAACAGGCCAAGCAGATCGGTGTTGCGCAGGCGAATGCAGCCATGGGACAGCGGTATGCCCAAGGGTTCCGTGTCGGGCGTGCCATGCAGATAGATATAGCGACGGAACGTGTCCACGGCGCCCAGACGGTTGACCCCGGCCTCGCAACCGCTGAGCCAGAGGATGCGGGTAAGCACCCAGTCACGCCCGGGATGCTGTGCGTGCAACGCCGGCGACCAGACCTCACCGGTCCAGCGCCGCCCACGCAGCACGGCATTGAGCGGCAAGCCCGCCCCGATCCTCGCTCGCACCTGGTGCAGGCCGCGTGGCGTGCAGCCGGAGCCATTGCGCTCACCGGCGCCATTGCGTGCGGTCGACACCGCCAGGCGCACGCACAACTGCCCATTGGCAAAGCCATAGAGGCGCTGGTCAGCGAGGGAAATGTGCAGGAGATCGAGGTCGGGCATGGGCGCTAGCTTAGCCCAAGCGCCCTGCCCCGCCCAGCCTTCAGGCCTTGGCGGTGGTGCTGGCGGTTTTACTGCGCGGGCGCAACTGTGCGGTGGCCATCGCCTCGTCGGTGACACCGCTGTCGGCGCGCATGCCAGCGGCCAGGAACGGCACCATCAGGCGCATGACCTGCTCTATGGAGGTGTTGATACCAAAGTCGGTTTCGGCAATGGCGCGCAATGCCTTGATGCCGGACATGCTGAACGCCGCGGCACCGAGCATGAAGTGCACGCGCCAGAACAGTTCGAGCGCAGGGATGCGTGGCGCGGCTTCATTGACCAGCAACATGTAGCGGCGGAACACCTTGCCATACATGTCTTCCAGGTAGCGCCGCAGGTGCCCCTGGCTCTGGCTGAAGGCCAGGCCCAGCAGGCGCATGAAGATCGACAGGTCGTTGTTGCTGCGTGGCTGCACCACCAGTGCCTGCTCCACGAGCATTTCCAGCAGTTCTTCGAGGCTGGGCTTTTGTTCCGGCTTGGCCTGGCGACGCTCCAGCTCACGTTCGAGGCTGGCGCAGAACGGCCCGAGGAAACGGGAAAAGACCGCCTGGATCAGCGCCTTCTTGGAGCCGAAATGGTAATTGACCGCCGCCAGGTTGACCCCGGCCTTGCTGGTAATCAGCCGCAACGAGGTTTCCGCGAACCCCCTTTCCGCGAACAATTGCTCGGCAGCATCGAGAATGCGTTCAACGGTTTCCGATTGGGCCATGACTACTCCGCCAGACAGACAAACAGGTGTTTGAAACATACGTTTCAGGCCTACGGATGTCAAGGCTCGGTGACTGTGCGGTCGCCATTAGAAAGCCCAGAGCTGCAAGCTGCAAGCCGCAAGAGGTGTGCGCGCTGCTTTTTCTTGTCGCGTGGAGCTTGCAGCTCATCCAGTACTGTATATAATCCCAGTCACTGTATAAAAAGACAGAGCGCCCGCCATGTTGAAACTGACGCCCCGCCAAGCCGAAATCCTGGCCTTCATCAAACGCTGCCTTGAAGACAACGGCTTCCCGCCGACGCGCGCAGAGATCGCTCAGGAGCTGGGCTTCAAGTCGCCCAACGCCGCCGAGGAGCACCTCAAGGCCCTCGCGCGCAAAGGCGCGATCGAGATGACCCCAGGCGCATCCCGCGGCATCCGCATCCCCGGTTTTGAAGCCAAGGCCGAAGAAAACGGCCTGCCGATCATCGGCCGGGTAGCAGCCGGTGCACCGATCCTTGCCGAGCAGCACATCGAACAATCTTGCAACATCAATCCATCCTTCTTCCACCCCCGCGCCGACTACCTGCTGCGCGTACACGGCATGAGCATGAAGGACGTCGGCATCTTCGACGGCGACCTGCTGGCCGTGCACACCTGCCGCGAGGCCCGTAACGGGCAGATCGTCGTCGCCCGTATCGGCGACGAAGTGACCGTCAAACGTTTCAAACGCGAAGGCAGCAAGGTCTGGCTGATCGCCGAAAACCCCGATTTCGCCCCCATCGAAGTCGACCTGAAAGAGCAGGAAATGGTGATCGAAGGTTTGAGTGTCGGCGTAATTCGCCGCTGAACCAGGAGGCGTCATGCAACAGTTCGTCCAAGCACAACAGCAGGTACAGCTTCCTTTGTTCGAAGCCTTCCTCGCCCAACCGGTACTGCCAGGCCTGAAGGCCAGCGAGCAGGCGCGCAAGAGCAGCGAACCGGACCTGTTCAGTGAACTGTCCCTGCGTGGCGCACCCGAACATTGCCAGACCTTGCTGGCACCGGTGCTACGCGAACTGAGCGAAGAGCAAGAGGCCCGCTGGCTGACGCTTATCGCACCGCCGGGCAGCCTGACCCAGGCCTGGTTGCGCGATGCCGGCCTCAACCGCGAGCGCATTCTGCTGCTGCAGCCGCGCGGCAATCAGAGCGCACTGCAACTGGCCTGTGACGCCCTGCGCCTTGGCCGTAGCCACACGGTTGTCAGCTGGCTTGGCAGCGTAAATGCCACCGCGCGACAGCAACTGTTGCGTGCAGCCAGTGCCGGAAACGCACAAAGCCTGAACATCCGCCTCGGCTGATGTTCAGGCTTTGCCTGTAACCCGAAACAACCTGGGTGTCAGTGAAGTACGCGCGGCCCTTCGTCGCGCTCGAGTTCGCCATCCATGAGGCGCCCCGCCATCTGCACGCCCACGCTCAGCATGGCCTTGGCAACCTCAACGTGTTGCCCCTGCAGGAATACCTTGGCGTCTTCCGAGAAATCCAGGGTTACCAGGGAGCCTTCGTCCTCGGCACGACGCAGTTCGATTCGGCCATCAGGCAACTCGACAATTTCTAGAAAAGACGTAGACATAAAGGGCTGTTCTCCGCGAAAGGCCAGTATTGTACCAGCCAAGGCGAATATCAGCACTCACTCAACGCGTCACGGAATCGTCTCACCAGGCCTTTGAGGTTGTTGCGCCAGCTTTCCAGCTCTTCACGCGACAGCGCAGCCTGCTCGGGTTCGTCGAGGTTGACGGCCTGGATGAGTGGCTGAGTGACATCGGTTTTCGCGGTTTTTTTCGCGACCGGTGGTCGGAACAAATCGGCATAAGCGGTGAGCAATTGTGCCAGCCAGGTTTCCCGCTGCCTGGCCAGTTCCAGCAACTCAGCCACCTCGGGAATGGCGATGTCATTCAGGGCGTCATCGGCGAGCAATTGCTCGACACTGGGCGCGGCCGGCAGGCGGTAGAAGCCGCCAATCTCGTGACACAAGCCCAGTAGCGCGCCATACAGGTGGAACAGCGCAGATTCGCGCTCGGCCTGCACCAGGCCTTGTGCATTCATGGCCTGGCTGTCGACAGCCTTGGCCATGGACTCAAGGGCAAGGCCGGCGAAGAAGAGCTTCTGGTTGGTGCGGGTGTAGAGTTCCTGGGCCATCTTGAGTGACCTCCCTAAGGCTGCAAGGCGAATACCTGCAGTTTCAGGGATCGGCGTGTACTTGTCACCAATGAATTGGGGCCGCTAAGCGGCCCCAATTACATCACTGAAACGATCAGCGCTTGTCTTCAACCTTCCAGGCATTACCGTCGTAGAACGCCTTCCACCCGGTAGGCTTGCCATCGACCTCGGACTGCACGTATTGCTCTTTGGTCTTGCGGCTGTAGCGGATCACTGCCGGGCGACCCTCGGGGTCTTTCTGCGGCGCATCGCACAGGAAGTGGTACTTGGGGTCGATCTCATGCTTGTGCGGCACGATCTCCAGCACCAGCGGCGCACGGGTCTCGCGATTCTTGGGGAACTGGCTGGCTGCCAGGAACAACCCAGAAGCACCGTCACGCAGCACGTAGGTGTCGTCGACCTTCTCGCACTTGAGCTCTGGCATGTCCACCTTGTCCATCTTCGGTGGTGCCGCCTCGCCACTCTTGAGCAGCTTGCGGGTGTTCTTGCACGCAGGGTTGGTGCAACCGAAGAACTTGCCGAACCGGCCGGTCTTGAGCTGCATCTCGCTGCCGCACTTGTCACACTCCAGGCTCGGCCCTTCGTAACCCTTGATGCGGTAACTGCCCTCTTCGATCTCGTAGCCGACGCAATCAGGGTTGTTACCGCAGATATGCAGCTTGTGCTTCTCGTCGAGCAGGTAGGCATCCATGGCCGTGGCGCAGATCGGGCAGCGGTGCTTGCCCAACAGCACGCGCGACTCCGATTCACCTTCGTCGTCCGCAGCGATTTCATCGCCCGGCACCAGGTTGACCGTGGCCTTGCAGCGCTCTTTGGGCGGCAGGCTGTAACCCGAGCAACCCAGGAACACGCCGGTGGAGGCAGTCCGGATCATCATCGGCCGCCCACATTCCTTGCACGGAATGTTGGTCATGGTCGGTTGGTTGGCACGCATGCCGCCTTCGGCTGATTCTGCCGTCAGCAGTTTCTTGCTGAAGTCGCCGTAGAACTCGTCCAGAACGTTCTTCCAGTCACGCTCGCCCTGCGCCACGTCATCCAGGCTCTCCTCCATGACGGCGGTGAAACCGTAGTCCATCAGGTTGGCGAAGCTTTCCGACAAGCGCTCGGTAACGATGTCGCCCATCTTCTCGGAGTAGAAGCGGCGATTGTGCAGTGTTACGTAACCGCGATCCTGGATGGTGGAAATGATGGCTGCGTAGGTCGACGGGCGGCCAATACCGCGCTTTTCCATTTCCTTGACCAGGCTGGCTTCGGTAAAGCGCGCAGGTGGCTTGGTGAAGTGCTGACTGGGGTCGATCTGGATCAGCTTGAGCGCTTCACCCTGGACCATCTCGGGCAACACGTCATCTTCGCCCGGCTTGCTCTGCTGAGGCAGCACACGGGTATAACCGTCGAACTTGAGGATGCGACCTTTGGCACGCAGCTCGAAATCACCGGCAGCCACGGTCACACTGGTGGACAGGTACTGCGCAGGCGGCATCTGGCAGGCGAGGAACTGGCGCCAGATCAGCTCGTACAGGCGCTCGGCGTCACGCTCCATGCCGCTGAGCTTGGTTGGGTGCGTATTGACGTCGGAAGGACGAATCGCTTCGTGGGCCTCCTGAGCGCCTTCTTTGCTGCCGTACACCAGCGGTGCTTCGGGCAGGTACTGCTTGCCGAACTCACGCTCGATGTAGCTGCGCGCCATGTCCAGCGCGTCGACCGACAGGTTGGTCGAGTCGGTACGCATGTAGGTGATGTAGCCCGCTTCGTATAGCCGCTGAGCCATCATCATGGTCTTCTTCACGCCGAAGCCCAGGCGGTTGCTTGCAGCCTGTTGCAGGGTGGAGGTGATGAACGGTGCCGACGGCTTGCTGCTGGTCGGGCGGTCTTCACGCTTGAGCACGCTGTAGCTGGACGCCTTGAGCTTGCTCAGTGCAGCCATGGCCTGCGCTTCGTTCAGCGGCTTGAAGGCCTCGCCTTTCTCGCGGGTCACCTCGAAACGCACCTTGGCGTCCTTGGCAGTGCCAAGGTCGGCGTGCACCTCCCAGTACTCTTCGGGGATGAAGGCACGGATCTCGCGCTCACGCTCGACCACCAGCTTCACGGCCACCGACTGAACACGCCCGGCCGACAGGCCACGGGCGATCTTGGCCCACAGCAGTGGCGAGACCATGTAGCCCACCACGCGGTCAAGGAAACGGCGCGCCTGCTGGGCATTGACACGATCGATATCCAGCTCGCCGGGCTTCGAGAACGCATCCTGGATGGCTTTTTTGGTGATTTCGTTGAACACCACACGCTTGTAGCGGGTGTCGTCGCCACCGATGGCCTCGCGCAGGTGCCAGGCGATGGCTTCCCCTTCGCGGTCCAAGTCGGTCGCGAGATAGATGGTGTCAGCATCCTTGGCCAGGCGGCGCAACTCTTCGATCACCTTTTCCTTGCCAGGCAGGATCTCGTACTTGGCCTTCCAGCCGTGCTCGGGGTCGACGCCCATGCGCGCCACCAGCTGGCGACGGGCCTTCTCTTTCGGCGACAGGGCCGGCGCCTCACCCGCAGCCTTGCCACGCTTGGCGGCCGGCTCTTTGCTGGCGCTGGCCGAACCGCTGGTGGGGAGGTCACGGATGTGGCCGATACTCGACTTCACCACGTACTGGTTGCCCAGGTACTTGTTGATGGTCTTGGCCTTGGCCGGGGATTCCACAATGACCAGCGATTTGCCCATGGATCGGAGTATTCCTGAATCTGAAGATGAAAAACGCGTCAGGTGCCGGACGCGGCACCGCTATATATAGTGGCAATAGAGTGAGGTCAAGCGCGGTCGTTCACTCGTGCGCCTTGCCAAGCCGTTCAGGCAACCCTTCTTCGGCCTTGACCAAAGCAAAGCGTGGCACCTGCTCGCCGTCAACCTCGACCGACTCCTGGAACATCGAAAGTGGTCGTACCCAGAAGCTGTGGTCACCATACAGGCATTGGTAGAAAACCATCCACTCTTCGCTTTCGGAGTGCCGTGCGACACTGAAGACACGGTACTCAGGCCCTTTGTAATGCCGGTATACGCCTGGTTGTATCTGCATGTCGCCTTCCCTCTTGAAACAAATTCTGTAAAAAAACAAAAGCCGGGGCACAAGGCCCCGGCTGCTGTCCCGCTACGCGATCAGACGCGTTCGAAGACAGTGGTGATGCCCTGACCGAGGCCGACGCACATGGTGGCCACGCCCAACGTACCGCCATTTTGCTTCATGACGTTGAGCAGGGTGCCGGAAATGCGTGCCCCGGAGCAACCGAACGGGTGACCCAAGGCAATGGCGCCGCCGTGCAGGTTAACCTTCTCATCCATCTTGTCGAGCACTTTCAAATCTTTGAGCACTGGCAGGGCCTGTGCAGCAAAGGCTTCATTGAGCTCGATGAAGTCGATATCGGCCATGGTCAGCCCGGCACGCTTCAGGGCTTTCTGGGTCGACGGTACAGGGCCGTAGCCCATGATCGCCGGGTCCACACCAGCCACTGCCATGGAGCGGATCACCGCCAACGGCTGGATACCGAGGTCCATCGCACGCTGGCCAGACATGACGATCATGCACGAAGCGCCATCGGTAATCTGCGACGAAGTACCGGCTGTGACCGTACCACCTTTGGGGTTGAACGCAGGCTTGAGCGATGCCAGGCCTTCAAGGGTGGTTTCCGGGCGAATGGTCTCGTCGAAGTCGAAGACCTTCAGGAAACCGTTCTCGTCATAGCCCTGCATCGGGATGATCTCGTCCTTGAACTTGCCTTCGACCGTCGCCTTGTGTGCGAGCTGGTGCGAACGCAGGCCGAACAGGTCCTGTTGCTCACGGGTGATGCCGTGCATCTTGCCGAGCATCTCGGCAGTCAGGCCCATCATCCCGGAAGCCTTGGCAGCGTGCAAGGACAGGTGCGGGTTGGGGTCCACGCCATGCATCATGCTGACGTGCCCCATGTGCTCGACACCACCGACCACGAACACGTCGCCGTTGCCGGTCATGATCGCCTGGGCGGCGGTGTGCAGCGCGCTCATCGACGAGCCGCACAGGCGGCTGACGGTCTGGGCGGCCGAGGTGTGCGGGATCTGGGTCATCAGCGACGCCATGCGGGCGATGTTCCAGCCCTGCTCCAGGGTCTGGTTGACGCAGCCCCAGATCACGTCCTCGACTTCTTTGGGGTCGACCTTGCCGTTGCGCTCCAGCAGCTTGCTGATCAGGTGCGCAGACATGTCTTCAGCACGGGTGTTGCGGTGCATGCCACCCTTGGAGCGGCCCATCGGGGTGCGACCGAAGTCGACAATCACCACGTCTCTTGGATTGAGGCTCATATCAATAATCTCGCTCTACTCTCTCAAAGGCGTTGGCTGCTCAGCTGAAGAAGCGCTGGCCGTTCTTGGCCATTTCGCGCAGCTTCGCGGTCGGGTGGTACAGCGGCCCCAGATCGGCGTACTGATCAGCCAGGGCAACGAATTCGGCCACACCGATCGAATCGATGTAACGCAGCGCACCACCACGGAACGGAGGGAAACCAATGCCGTATACCAGGCCCATGTCCGCTTCGGCAGCGGTTTCGACGATGCCGTCTTCCAGGCAGCGCACGGTCTCCAGGCACAGCGGGACCATCATCCAGTTGATGATGTCTTCGTCGGTGACTTCACGCTGCTCGAAGACGATCGGCTTGAGCACATCGAGCACGGTGGCGTCGAAGACCTTCTTCGGCTTGCCACGCTTGTCGGTTTCGTAGGCATAGAAACCCTT
Organism: Pseudomonas sp. BNK-15; assembly: GCF_047456105.1. Taxonomy (NCBI): domain Bacteria; kingdom Pseudomonadati; phylum Pseudomonadota; class Gammaproteobacteria; order Pseudomonadales; family Pseudomonadaceae; genus Pseudomonas; species Pseudomonas sp. BNK-15. The sequence continues at coordinate 3,713,907 of NZ_CP179898.1, read as the reverse complement.
GCCGTTCTTCTGGCCCAGGCGATTGGCCTCATACAGGGCGTCGACGGCCGAGCGGCGCTCGTCCTTCATGCGGTCCGGGAAGCCTTCGGCCATCACATCGCGGCCGTGGTGGCCGGTGTCGATGCCGACCACGTCCATCAGGTAGGCCGGGCCCATCGGCCAGCCGAACTTCTCCATGACCTTGTCGATGCGCACGAAGTCGACACCAGCGCTGACCAGCTTGGCGAAGCCGCCGAAGTACGGGAACAGCACGCGGTTGACCAAGAAGCCCGGGCAATCGTTGACCACGATCGGGTTCTTGCCCATCTTCTTGGCGTAGGCCACGGTGGTGGCGACCGCCACTTCACTGGACTTCTCGCCACGGATGACTTCGACCAGCGGCATCATGTGCACCGGGTTGAAGAAGTGCATGCCGACGAAGTTCTCGGGGCGCTTGAGCGCCTTGGCCAGCAGGTTGATGGAGATGGTCGAGGTGTTGGACGCAAGGATCGCATCCTCTTTCACCTGGCCTTCCACTTCAGCCAGCACTGCCTGCTTGACCTTCGGGTTCTCGACCACGGCTTCGACGACGATGTCGACGTTGGCGAAATCACCGTAGGACAGTGTCGGGCGAATGGCATTGAGTGCCTCGGCCATCTTCGCCGGAGTCAGGCGGCCTTTTTCGACGCGGTTGCCGAGCAGCTTGGACGCCTCGTTCAGGCCCAGCTGGATGGCTTCCTCGCGGATGTCCTTCATCAGGATCGGGGTGCCCTTGACCGCCGACTGGTAAGCGATGCCGCCACCCATGATGCCGGCGCCGAGCACGGCAGCCTGCTTCACATCGTGAGCGATTTCGTCATGGGCCTTGGCTTTGCGCTTGAGCTCCTGATCATTCAGGAACAGGCCGATCAGGCTTTGGGCAACCGAAGTCTTGGCCAGCTTGGCAAAGCCTGCTGCCTCGACTTCCAGCGCCTTGTCGCGACCGAAGTTGGCGGCCTTCTGGATCGACTTGATGGCTTCGACCGGCGCCGGATAGTTCGGGCCGGCCTGGCCAGCGACGAAGCCCTTGGCAGTCTCGAAGGCCATCATCTGCTCGATGGCATTGAGCTTGAGCTTTTCCAGCTTGGGCTGGCGCTTGGCCTTGTAGTCCAGCTCACCGCTGATGGCGCGCTTGACCAGGTCGAGGGCACCGGCCTGCAGCAGTTCAGGGGCGACGACGGCGTCGACCGCACCGACTTTCAGGGCGTCTTCAGCGCGGTTTTCCTTGCCGGCGGCAATCCACTCGATGGCGTTGTCCGAGCCGATCAGACGCGGCAGGCGCACGGTACCGCCGAAGCCAGGGTAGATACCCAGCTTGACTTCCGGCAGGCCGATCTTGGCAGAGGTGGACATGACCCGATAGTCGGCCGCCAGGCACATTTCCAGGCCGCCGCCCAGGGCGATGCCGTTGATCGCGGCAACGGTCGGCACGTCGAGGTCTTCGAACGCGTTGAAGATGCGGTTGGCTTCCAGATTGCCGGCAACCAGTTCGGCCTCGGGCAGCTTGAAGTTGTCGACGAACTCGGTGATGTCGGCGCCGACGATGAACACGTCCTTGCCACTGCTGACGATCACGCCCTTCACCGAGGCGTCGGCCTTTATGGCATCGACGGCCTGGCGCAGCTCGTCCAGGGTCAGGCGATTGAACTTGTTGACGGACTCACCCTTGAGGTCGAACTTCAGTTCGACGATGCCGCTTTCAAGAGCCTTAACCGTGATGGCTTTACCTTCGTAAATCATCAACTGATCTCCACGATATGGAAGCTGAACTGTACACGCCGATCGCTGGTGGAAAAGCAGCGCTTCGCTGCTCTTGCCCAGGCACACCCGTCAGCGCGCTAGTCGGGATTCTGGATGAGCGCTGTGACATACAAACGCTCAATTCATACGCCCGTTTGATTTGGGTATGCACACATTCTCCGAAAAGGTCGGCGTTGTCAAATGCTCACAGGCATGGTGGAAACGCGACTTTCCGGTCATTTTCTAGCGTCTGGGTATAAATCATGATGACAGTGATTGCTGATCATTCATGTCAGCGATTGACCACAAGAAGTACACCGCAGCATTTTTCGATGCACACCGCTGCAGGTTGGCTACACTGCGACTGGCTTCAAGAATTTCCCGGCCTGCCTGGCCTTTTCTGCTCTGCAGAAACGACAAAGCGGCAACTTGGCATCTGCCCCTGATGGGGTCCTGCCAAGTTGCCGCTTTGTCGTTGAAACGATGTCAGGCGAGGGTTTCGAAGGCGTAGGCAATATCCTGCAACACAGATTTGTCACCCCGCTCGCTCCAGTACAGCGCGAGCATGCGCTTGTCGGCTTCGACCTTGTAAACAGTCCCCGGCAGCCGTGAGAAAACATCATTCAGACGCGGTTCCTCACACACTTCACGCCATTGGTTCCACCACACACCAGGGCTGACCTGCCAGTAGCACCAGCTGTCTTCACGCCCACGCCGGCGCGCCCGGTGGTACTGCGGGCAGGGGCTGGGCGGCTCTTTTTCCAGCCAGTGCGGCCACTGCTGCGGTGCCAGTTGCATGGCCAGCCCCATGCGCCGCGCCTCCAGGCGCAGGCTCATCTGCTCGCCTTGCTTGCGCGACTGGCGCAGCCAGGCAAACGGGCTGAGAATCAGCGCAAGGATTGACACCACCAGCAATACCGTCATATCTGTAGATCCCATAAAGCGTTGCAAATGAGCGGGTTACTCGGTTTCACGCAAGACCCGCCCGAAGCGACCATACTTCTACTATCGCGATTGTCAGGAGTACAGCTCATGCCTTACGAACATCTTCTGGTCGCCGTCGACCTCACCGAAGAGTGCGACCCGGTGATCAAGCGAGCCATGAAGCTCGCCGAGCCCACAGGCGCCAAGGTCTCGCTGGTGCATATCGTCGAACCCATGGCCATGGCCTTTGGCGGTGACGTGCCAATGGACCTGTCGCAACTGCAACAGCAACAGTTCGACCAGGCCAAGGAGCGCATGGAACGCCTGTTCAACAAATACCCCGAGATCAACCGCGGTGATTCTCACCTGACCTATGGCCAACCGCGCCAGGAAATCCACCAGCTGGCCAAGGAGCAGAACTGCGACCTGATCGTGGTTGGCAGCCATGGCCGCCATGGCCTGGCGTTGCTGCTGGGCTCAACGGCCAATGACGTGTTGCATGGCGCGCCGTGCGATGTACTGGCGGTGCGGTTGCAGAAGAAAGAATGATCCAGGCTGCCCGGCCTCATCGCCGGCAAGCCGGCTCCCACAGAGATCCTGGGGGAGCCGGCTTGCCGGCGATGAGGCCGGGTCTGACTTAGCCTTCCAGCTCGGCCCAGCGCTCTACCAAGGCATCCAGCTCGCCCTGCATCTGCTCCAGCTTGGCCAGCACCGCCGAGGTCTCTTCGATCGGCCGCTGATAGAAGCCCGGCGCGTTGACCTCTTCCTGGGCCGCCGCCATACGCTGCTCGACCGCATCGATCTGCCCAGGCAGCATCTCCAGCTCGCGCTGCAGTTTGTAGCTGAGCTTCTTCTTGGAGGCATCCGCTGCGGCTGCGGCTGGCGCCGGCGCCACCTGCTCGTCCTGCTTCTCCACCACCGCACTGTTGAGCTCGGATTTGCCACCCTTGCTCTCGGTCACGCCCAACAGCTTCGGCGAACCGCCCTGGCGGATCCAGTCCTCGTAGCCGCCAACATATTCACGCACCTTGCCCTCGCCCTCGAACACCAGCGTGCTGGTGACGACGTTGTCGAGGAAGGCCCGGTCGTGGCTGACCATCAGCACGGTGCCCTTGTAATTGCACAGCACCTCTTCAAGCAGCTCGAGGGTTTCGACGTCCAGGTCGTTGGTCGGTTCGTCCAGCACCAGCAGGTTGGCCGGTTTGCTGAACAGCTTGGCCAGCAGCAGGCGCGCACGCTCACCGCCCGACAACGCCTTGACCGGCGTGCGCGCACGCTGGGGGCTGAACAGGAAATCGCCCAGGTAGCTGAGCACGTGACGGTTCTGGCCGTCGATTTCAATGAAATCGCGGCCCTCGGCCAGGTTGTCGATCACGGTTTTTTCCAGATCGAGCTGGTGGCGCATCTGATCGAAATAGGCGACTTCCAGTTTGGTGCCGCGCTCGACCTTGCCCGAGGTAGGCTCCAGGTCACCGAGCATCAGCTTGAGCAGCGTGGTCTTGCCGGTACCGTTGGCGCCCAGCAGGCCGATGCGGTCCTGGCGCTGCAGGACCATGGAGAAGTCCTTGACCAGCATCGGCCCTCCAGCGTGGTGGAAGCTGACATTCTCCAGCACCATCACCTGCTTGCCGGATTTCTCGGCGGCCTCGATCTGGATGTTCGCCTTGCCCTGGCGATCCCGCCGCTCGCTGCGCTCGACACGCAAGGCCTTGAGTGCGCGCACGCGGCCTTCGTTACGGGTACGGCGGGCCTTGATGCCCTGGCGAATCCACACTTCTTCCTGGGCAAGACGCTTGTCAAACAGCGCGTTGGCCGTCTCTTCGGCGGCCAGCGCCGCTTCCTTGTGCACCAGGAAACTGGCGTAGTCACCGTTCCAGTCGATCAGCCCGCCGCGATCCAGTTCAAGGATGCGGGTTGCCAGGTTCTGCAGGAAGGAACGGTCGTGGGTAATGAACAGCACCGCCCCGTTGAAACCGCGCAGGGCCTCTTCGAGCCAGGCGATGGCACCGATGTCCAGGTGGTTGGTCGGCTCGTCGAGCAGCAGCAGATCGGGTTCTGACACCAGCGCCTGCGCCAGCAGCACGCGGCGGCGCCAGCCACCGGACAGCTCGGCCAGGGTTTTGTCGGCAGGCAGTTGCAGGCGGCTCAAGGTGCTCTCCACCACCTGCTGCAGGCGCCAGCCGTCACGGGCTTCGAGCTCGTGCTGAACATGCATGAGTTTTTCCAGGTCATCGTCGCCCTGGATGTTCTGGCTCAGGTGGTGGAATTGGGCAAGCAGTTCGCCAACGCCATCCAGGCCTGCGGCCACCACGTCGAACACTGTCCGCTCGTCAGCCACTGGCAGTTCTTGCGGCAGTTCGCCGATCTTCAGGCCAGGTGCGCGCCAGATCTCTCCGTCGTCGCCCTTCTGCTCGCCCTTGACCAGGCGCAGCATGCTCGACTTGCCGGTGCCGTTACGGCCGATGATGCACACCCGCTCGCCACGGGCGATCTGCCAGGACACTTTGTCCAGCAGCGGCATCGCGCCGAATGCGAGGGACACATCGCTGAATTTGAGCAGGGTCATGTTCGTCTCCAGAAAGCGGGCGCGCATTCTACCTGAGTTGGCCCGTTCCGGCATTAAGTTGACCGCGCTGCCAGGGCATTGCGACATCCGGTCGAACTTAATGCCTTGATACAAGCACAGCGCTTTCACCCGCTGCCGGCAAACAGCTAAGCTAGAACAATAGCTTCCAACAGTGCTGGCTCCGCCGTCACTTTCCCATGGTTCAACTGCCCGGACGTATCATGCGCAGCCGCCTGTTACAGATTGCTTCCTGCCTGCTGCTTACCGCCGCCACCGCCAGCGCGGCGCAGGCCATCGACCTCTCCCAGCAGCGTCAGTACTACGACGAGGCCAAGCGTGCATTGGCCAAGGGCGACAAGGGCCCGTACCTGCGCTATGCCCAGGCCCTGCGCGACTACCCGCTGACGCCCTACCTGGCCTACGACGAACTGACCGCTCGGCTGAAAAGCGCCAGCAACCAGGAAATAGAAGCGTTCCTGGCCAAACATGGCGACCTTCCCCAGGCCAACTGGATGAAACTGCGCTGGCTGCGCTGGCTGGCCGAACGCGGCGAGTGGAACACCTTCGTCAAATACTATGACCCCAAGCTCAACTTCACCGAACTGGACTGCCTCAACGGCCAGTACCAGCTGAGCCATGGCCTGCGCGCCGAAGGTTATGCCAGCGCCGAAAAGCTGTGGAACGTGGGCAAGTCGCAACCGGCCGCCTGCGACACCCTGTTCGGCATGTGGGCCGCCGAAGGTCAGCTGACCGAGGCCAAGCGCTGGAACCGCGCCAAACTGGCAGCCCAGGCGCGTAACTACTCCCTGGCCAACAGCCTGGTCAAATCGCTGACCACGCTTGGCCCGCAAGGCCGCCTGTTAATCGATGTGGCGCAAAAGCCCGAACTGCTCAACCAGCCATCGCGCTTCACACCGGTCAACGAGGCCATGTCCGATGTCGTCAGCCTGGGCCTGCGCCGCCTGGCTCGCCAGGACCCGCAGCGTGCCATGGCGCTGCTCGACGACTATGCACAGCGCATGCACTTTTCCTCGGACGAAAAAGTCGCGATCGCCCGCGAAATCGGTTTGACACTGGCACGCCGCTACGACCCGCGTGCCCTTGATCTGATGACGCGCTACGACCCGCAGTTGCGGGACAATACGGTCAGCGAATGGCGTCTGCGCCTGCTGCTGCGCCTGGGCCGCTGGGAAGATGCCTACGAACTGACCAAGCGCCTGCCGCAGGACCTGGCCAGTACCAGCCGCTGGCAATACTGGCAAGCACGCAGCCTGGAACTGGCCCAGCCAAACAACCCGCAAAGCCTTCTGCTGTACAGGAACGTGGCACGCGAACGGGACTTCTATGGATTTCTCGCCGCCGACCGGGCGCAAACGCCCTACCAGCTCAACAACCGGCCACTGGTGCTGAGCCCGCAACTGGTCAGCAAGGTGCGTAACACTCCTGGAATCCAGCGTGCCCTGGAATTCCATGCCCGCGGCCAGATCGTCGACGGTCGCCGCGAGTGGTATCACGTCAGCCGACACTTCAGCCGCGACGAAATGGTTGCCCAGGCGCGCCTGGCCTATGACCTGCGCTGGTATTTCCCGGCCATTCGCACCATCAGCCTGGCCAAGTACTGGGACGACCTCGATATCCGCTTCCCGATGGCCCACCGCGACACGCTGGTGCGTGAAGCCAAGGTGCGCGGGTTGCACTCAAGCTGGGTGTTCGCAATCACACGCCAGGAGAGTGCCTTCATGGAGGATGCGCGCTCCAGTGTAGGTGCCAGCGGCCTCATGCAGTTGATGCCGGCCACAGCCAAGGAAACCGCGCGCAAGTTCAGCATTCCGCTGGCGTCACCGCGCCAGGTGCTCAACCCGGACACGAACATTCGGCTGGGCGCAGCCTATCTGAGTCAGGTACACGGCCAGTTCAACGGCAATCGGGTGCTGGCGTCGGCGGCGTACAACGCCGGCCCCGGGCGCGTGCGCCAATGGCTCAAAGGTGCCAAGCACCTAAGCTTTGACGTGTGGGTGGAGTCGATTCCGTTCGACGAGACGCGTCAGTATGTACAGAACGTGCTGTCTTACTCGGTGATCTACGGGCAGAAGCTCAATGCACCCCAGCCGTTGGTAGATTGGCACGAGCGGTATTTCGACGACATGTGAAGCAATGCCGCCTCTTCGCGGGCCAGCTCGCGAAGAGGCAGGTACTTGCTACCACTACTCCAGCACTTCGACTTCCATCCCCACCTCAAGCCGACCACGGCCATCCACCGCCAGGTTCTGCCCGAACAGGATGTCACCTTCGCGCTCGCGAAAGGTCTTGAGCGTGGCCAACGGCTCCCGGTCCGGGCTGCGCTCTCCGGTTTCAGGGTCCAGCGTGGTGAAGATGCACCGCACGCTCGGCTTGAGCACGCGAAACTCAAGCCCGCCAATACGAATGCGCTTCCAGCCATCTTCGGCAAACGGCTCTGCACCCTGCACCACCAGGTTCGGTCGAAAACGCAGCATCTCCATGGGCCGGCCAATGCGCCGGTTCAACTCCTGCAGCGACCCCTGGCCAATCAGCAATAACGGGAAACCATCGGGGAAAGCCGCCCTGTCGCTGTTCAAGCCATAACCGCTGGGCAGGTAGCGCGCCCGATGCTCGGGGCAGTGGACCAGTCGCACTGGCTTGCCGAGCAATTGCGATAGCCAGGCTGCGGCCTCATCGCCGGCATCCGGCACACGCAACGTGTCACGCCAGATGGTCACACCGCGCAGGCCGTCATCTGCAGGCGGCACCGCCACCTGCAGAGCTGGCAGGCCCGGGGCCTCCAGCAGCAGCGTACCTGCCGCCCCTTCGCCAGCCTTGAGCTGGCTGAGCTGCGGCCAGGCGCGCTGGGTGAGAAAGCGTCCGTTGTCTTGCTCGACCACCAGCCAGCGCCGGTCACCCGACAAACCCAGATTATCGACCAGTGAAGACTGCAGACATTGCGCCTGCCCCGACTTCACCGGATACCGATACAGCTCGCTCAGAAACATCCCTGCCTGCCTCGTGCCATGCCAAATGCCAGATTATACCCGGCAGCCGCAAGGATCACGCAGTGGTCGAATCCAGTAGCAAACGCTGCTTGACCACTTCGACCAAACGATCAGGCTGGAACTTGGAAAGGAAATTGTCGCAGCCGACTTTCTTGACCATGGATTCGTTGAAGCTGCCTGACAGCGAGGTGTGCAACACCACGTACAGCTTGCGTAGGCGCGCATCACTGCGGATTTCGGTGGTCAGCCGATAACCGTCCATTTCAGGCATTTCCGCGTCAGTGAACACCATCAGCAGTTTTTCGCACACATCTTCGCCTGCATCGGCCCAGCCCTTGAGCATGCGCAAGGCCTTCAGGCCGTCGCTGGCAACATGCAGTTTCATCCCCAGTTGCGAAAGGGTGTCACGCAGCTGCGCCAGCGCCACGCTGGAATCATCCACCAGTAGCACTTCGCGGCCACGGGCGCGAGCCAATATCGGGTCAGCGAGCTTGTCGTTGGAGACCTTCGCGTTGTAAGGCACGATCTCGGCCAGCACCTTCTCGACGTCAATGACCTCCACCAGCTTTTCGTCCACCTTGGTGATTGCCGTCAGGTAATGCTGACGGCCGGCACTGGAAGGCGGCGGCATGATGGCTTCCCAGTTCATATTGACGATGCGATCGACCCCACCTACCAGGAACGCCTGCACCGAGCGGTTGTACTCGGTGACGATGATGGTGCTGTCTGGCCCCGGCTGCAGCGGGCGCATGCCGATTGCCTGGGACAGGTCGATGACCGGCAAGGTCTGCCCACGCAGGTTGACCACGCCACAGACAAACGCGTGGCGCTGCGGCATCAAGGTCAACTTGGGCAACTGCAGCACTTCCTGCACCTTGAACACGTTGATGGCGAACAACTGGCGCCCGGCCAGGCGGAACATCAGGATTTCCAGGCGGTTCTCACCCACCAGTTGCGTTCGTTGGTCTACCGTGTCGAGAATGCCAGCCATTGGAAAACCCCCAGGCTCAAGTCGGAATAATGTGAGTTCATCCACCCTATATCGGCGGTTGCGTACGCAGCTTGACCCTTGAGCGAAAATGCTTCGCGGGCCAATTGATATCACATTAACATCATGCTTTACTGCAGCCAGTCAGCCTTGGGCCCATTGCCTGGAGCAGCTGTCGCCCCCCTAGAGCAATATCAGGGAAACCCTTAGCGTCAACCGGGTGCAACCTGATGTTCGCGCTATCCTTTAGCCATTAATGTGACGCCATTCTCACTGCATGAATGGAGTCAGGCTTTTGCTAGCGAACGACACGGCTTGGCCATCACCCGCTCCCGCGCTGCGGCCCGGGGCCTCATGATGGACAGTTCAGCTTTCGACAGCAGCGCCCTGCAGGACTTTCTGCTGGATGCGCAAGTGTTGCTGACCCAGTCCCAGGAGTGCCTTCAGCACCTGGAACTGATCGCCAATGACCCCGACGCCTGCCATTGCCTCATCAACACCCTCGATACTCTTGCCCGGCGCGCCAGCGGCCTGGGGCTGCTTGAAGTCGCCCAATACGCCTCTGCCTTGCAGCAACTGCTCGCTCCAGCCTGCAGGCAGTTGCACCTGCACAATCATGCTTTGCCTGCATTGGCGGCCTGCCTGACCCTGCTGGCCTGGCAACTGGAGCTTGTCGATGCGCACACCGGGCGGCTCGCCCTTGATGCCAGCGAACAAACCAACTTGCTTGCCGAACTGGCAAAAGCACTGGACCAGCCATTGCCGCAAACGTGTGCGCCTTGACAGGAAACCCGTAGCGAATGTGCTGGCACGCACCAGGCCGGCCCCATGGCCAGTCGCCCAACTTGCGCAGATAAACGCACTAGCAGTCATTGACGGTTTGCAACTAAGGCGACGGTGCTTTACCGAATCAGGATCCAACTTGTGAAGGGCTGAAAGTTGCCACACCCTGTTCTACCGGGATTCGCGCAAGTTGAACCGAGCAGGCCAATCGATGGTGGCTATTTGCTGCTCAAATCAGGCATCGCTCCCCCCTGATCGCCCCGCAAACCTTGAGGTTTCAAAGCATTCCCCGCTCGCGACCAAACCGGCCTGAAGTGATACCATGCGCACTAACAAATACCGGTCACCCGTATATGGATCGCCTCAACGCGCACTTGGCAAATATTGAAAGCACCACGCCAAAGCCTGCGGCAAGACATGCGCAAGGCCTCCATCAGCAAGGTTACAGTGGCTTCCCCTCTATGCTCCCACGCTTGAAGAATGCTCTGCGTTGCCGCTCCCTCGCCACTGTGCTGCGCTGGGCGACTGCATTGCTGTGCGTGGCGTCGCTGTTTGCCAACCTGCTGCTGTTCACCGGCGGCCATGCCATACCGGCCAGCCTGATGCTGTTGCATCTGATAGCAATGTTCGGGGTCGGCTGGCACCTGAGCCAGGGTGCCAGGTCTATCAGCTTGCGCCCGGCAGAACTGGCCGATCGCATGCTCAAAGTCCAGGAAAGCGAACGCCAGCACCTTAGCCGCGAACTGCATGACGACATCGGCCAACTGCTGACCGCTGCCAAATTGCAGCTGGAGTGGTTGCAGCGGCGGCTGCCAAGCGATTTGCAGACGCAATGCGGCGCCCTGCACAGCACACTCGATGACACCCTGAGCAAGGTGCGTGACGTCTCTGCCATCCTCAATCCCCGGCAGTTGGTCAGCCTTGGCCTGGAAGCCAGCCTGCGTGCCCATCTGGTGCGCACGCTAGGCAGCACCGACATGCATTGGAGCCTGGAATGCCATCAAAGGCTGGGTGGCATTTGCGAGGAGGTGACCATGGCTGCTTTTCGCATCGCGCAAGAGGCGGTCACCAACATATTGCGCCATGCCAAGGCGCGCAACCTGACCATCCGCCTGCAGCGCAGCCCCACCGGCCTGAGCTTGTCGATAGAGGACGATGGCCAAGGCTTCATCCCCGCCGCCAATCCGGCTGAGGCAGGCCAGCGCGGCATGGCTGGCATGCAGGAGCGTGCCACAGCGCTCCAGGGCACACTGAAAATTACCAGCCAGCTTGGCCTCGGCACCCGGATCGAGGTCTTGTTCCCATGGCCACCACGCACCCATGAACGCGCCAGGACACCTGCTATCCGATGACCTGTAGACTGCTGCTGGTCGATGACCATTCGCTGATTCGAGCCGGGGTCCGTGCCCTGGTGTCTGACATACCCGGCTACACCGTGGTCGGCGAAGCCGACGATGGCGGCCAACTGCTCGAGCAAGCCCAGCAACTGGCGCCCGACATCGTGCTGCTCGACATTTCCATGCGCTCGACCAGCGGCCTTGATGCCCTCACCCTGCTGCGCGCCTCTGGCAGCACCTGCAAAGTACTGATCCTGTCCATGCACACCGACCCGGACCTGATCATGCGCGCCCTGGAAAGCGGCGCCCACGGCTACCTGCTCAAAGACGCCACCGCAAAGGAGCTGGAGCAGGCACTGGCCGCACTACGCAGTGGCGAGCGCTACCTCAGCCCGGCCATCGCCCACACGGTGATCAACCAGGCGCTGATGCGTGCGCAGCAGGGCAAGCAGCCAAACATCGACCGCCATAACCTCACTGCACGGCAACTGGAAATCCTGCGCCTGATCGTACGGGGCAAATCCACTCGCGAAATCGCTGCCGGGCTTGCCCTTTCGATCAAAACGGTGGAAACCCATCGCTCGCAGATCATGAAACGCCTGCAGATCTACGATGTCGCCGGGCTGGTCCTGTTTGCCGTGCGCGAGAAAATCATCAGCCTGGATGACTGAGCAGCGGCGAGTTTGGCGGCAGGTGCAGGCGCAGCGCCGCAGGCAGGGCCTCGAAGCGCAGGCTGTCAGCCTGTAACGGCTCACCATCGAGGTTGATGTCCAGGCCTTGAGAGCTCTTGATCTCTACCCAGGGCAAGCGCGCACGAACGAACAGCCCTTCGCCGGCCAGCAGCTCACGCAGCGCCCCCACCACTTCTTGCGGTGCCGGCAGGATAGCGATGTCGAGCAGGCCGTCATCCACCAGGGCATCGGCGCACAATACCTGACCGCCACCTGCCTGGCGGCCATTGCCGATGCCCAGCGCCAGCAAGTCACCCTGCCAGTGGAAGTCCGGGCCTTTCAGCTCCACCGACGCGGCCTGCAACTCACTGAAGCGCGACAGCCCGGTGAACAGGTAGGCCGCTGCGCCCAGCACTTTTTTGAGGTCCTCGGAGGTGTTTGCCGTGACCTGACTGCCAAACCCGCCCGTGGCCATGTTCAGAAACATCTGGTCGCCAACCTTGCCCAAGTCGATTGGCCGTGCCGGCATATCCAGCAGCGCCAGCGCCTCAGCCGGCTGCAATGACACACCAGCGGCTTTGGCGAAATCATTGGCGGTACCCAAAGGCAGCAATGCCAGGCTGGCCTGAGTATTTGCCTGCCCCATGGCTTCGGCCACATCGCGCAAAGTACCGTCGCCGCCTCCTGCGACCACATGGGTGTAGCCAGCCGCCAGCGCCTCGGCAACCAGCCGCTGGGCATCACCTGCTTCCCAGGTCACCCGCACATCCAGCGTCCAGCCCCGCTCACGCTGGGCGAGGACGGCCTTGCGCACATCTTCGTTCATCGCCTGCTTGCCGTGCAGGATCACCATTGCCTTACCCATCACGCTTCTCCCAAGGGACCGCTCATTGCAGATCTCGACCACAGGCGCAGGCAGATTGCTGCATGCACCGGCTGATCATGCGCCAACGCCAGACACCCATGTGAACAAAAACCGGTCAGGCCCACATCAACAGGATTGAAAGCTTCGGCCATCAGGCGCATGATCGACAAATATTTGGCCAAAACCGATAAGGCACAATAAACAAGTCGGTTTTTTGACTTTTTGCCGCCAGAGCCTTGGCAGTTCGCAAGCTGCCCATTAGCGCTACGTGCAGCGCCCGAGTCGAGACTGTGAAATGAGCGTTCTCATCCCCTGCATGATCGACACAAGCGAGTACCTGGGCGAAGACGATAGCGTGGGCTTTACTCAAATGTATGGACGCGTCCCGGTTGTAGCCATTGGCTGACTGCCCACGGGCGCGTTTTTTGTCTGCAGCCTTTAGCGAGGATTGTGGTTCATGCGCATACTCTGGACGCTGCCCTACCTACCCTGGCCAACCACCAGCGGCAGCAAGACCCGGCAATACCACCTGCTGCGCGCCCTTGCGCAGCACGGGCACCGGATCACCTTGCTGGTGCAGTCGAAAGTCCCGCTGAACGATGCCACCCGCGAAACGCTGGAGCCACTGGTCGAGCGGCTGATCGTGCTACCCCGCCGGGCGCTGCACAGCCCGCTCAACCTGCTGGCCTCACCGATCATCGACTACCCCATGCGGGCAATCATCAATGGCTTGGCGCCCTGCCTGCGCCACCGCTTCGAGCAGTTGCTGGACGAGCCCTGGGATGTCATCCAGATCGAGCACAGCTACGGCTTCCAACCCTTCGAAAAAGCCCTGCAGGCCCGCGGCCTGCCCTACATGCTCAGCGAACACACACTCGAATCGGTGATGGGCGCCGCCTGCCATGATCGCCTGCCACTTTGGCTGCGCCCGCTCAATGCGTTCGACCGTTGGCGCTATCGTCGCTGGGAGCAACGCGTACTCTGCCAGCCCACCGAAGTGGTTGCGGTGAGCACCCATGACGCCGAACTGATAAGCCAGATCAGCGGGCGCCCAGTGAACGTAGTGGTCAACGGTGTGGATTGCGAGTATTACCAACAGGTATGTCCCGCACTGCACAGTCAGCGACTGCTGTTCGTCGGCAACTTCGAATACGGTGCGAACCTTGAGGCCATCGAATGGGCGCTGGAAGAAATCCTGCCGCAGGTGTGGATGAGCAACCCTGCGGTGCGCCTGGCCATAGCCGGGCATGCCATGCCGGCCTCATGGAAGCTGCACTGGAACGATCCCCGCATCGAATGGCTGGGTTATCGCCCTGACCTTCGCGAACTGCAGCGGCGCTCGGCGCTGTTCTTCGCCCCTCTGCGATACGCCGGCGGCTCCAAAGTCAAGATTCTCGAAGCCATGGCTGCCGGGCTGCCGGTGATCACCACCAGCAAGGGCGTTTCAGGCCTTGCCGTGAACAACGGCGAGCATTACCTGGGCAGCGATGACGGTGACCAGTTGGCACTGCTGATTACCCAACTGCTCAACCAACCCTGGCGCATGTGCCAACTGAGCGAGGCCGGCCGCCAGTTTGCCCGGCATCGTCATGACTGGAGCGTGGCGGCGCAGCAACTGGAGAACGTGCACATGCGCCTGACCCAGTCAGCGCCTGCCACCGCCCCGCAACCTATAGACCCGTGGCTAGGGCGATCAACCAAGTAGTTCGCTCAACGGTATGAACGGTACGCTGTCACCCTGCTGCGGCGTGCTGCCTTCGCGCACCTCCACCAAGCCCTCAGCCCAGGCGGCGCTGCGCAACACGCCTGAGCTCTGGTTCTTGTAGATGCGCACCCGGCCGTTGTCGATCCGCGCCCGCAGGTATTCGCGACGGGTTCCGGCCTTGGGCCAATCGAAACCCGCAGGCACGTCGAAACGTAGCGGAGTGACTTCGGCAACCCCTTGGCGGCGCAGCAAGTAAGGGCGCGTGAGCAGGCCGAAGGTCACCAGCGTCGACGCAGGGTTGCCTGGCAGGCCGATCACCGGCACACCTTGATAATGCCCGAATGTCAGCGGCTTGCCTGGCTTGATCGCCAGCTTCCACAAGGCCAGCTCGCCCGCCTCACGCAGCGCCGCGCCCAGGTAATCGGCCTCGCCCACGGAAACTCCCCCGGTGGACAGGATCAGGTCGACATCACCCAGGCTGGCCAGGCACTGGCGAGTCCGCACCAGGTCATCAGGCAGGATGCCCATGTCGCGCACTTCACAGCCCAGGCGTTGCAACCAACTGACCAGCAGGCGGCGGTTGCTGTTGTAGATCTGCCCTGGGCCCAGTGGCAAACCTGGCTCGACCAGCTCGTCGCCGGTGGACAACACTGCCACCCGTACCCGACGCACCACCTGCAGTTGAGCATGCCCCAAGGTTGCGGCCAACCCCAGTTCGATCGGGCCCAGGCGCGTTCCTGCGACCATCACCTGTTCGCCCTGGCGTGTTTCCTGGCCTTGGGGACGGACATTCTGCTCAGGCTTGATCGGTTCGAGGAAACGCACCCGGCCATCCTCCAGCACCTCGGTGTTTTCCTGCATCTCGACGCAGTCGGCACCGGCCGGCAGCGGGGCGCCGGTGAAGATCCGCGCGCACGTGCCGGGCTGCAACGGCTCGGGCGCGTGCCCGGCAAAAATGCGCTGGCTGACGGGCAACGGCTGGCCTTGGCAATCGGCCAGGCGCAGTGCGTAGCCATCCATGGCACTGTTGGGCCAGGGCGGCAGGTCGAGCGAGGCAACCAGGTCGGTCGCCAGCACCCGGCCTTCGGCCTCGGCCAGCGGGACGGTTTCGGTGTCCTTGATCGGCGCGGCCTCGGCCAAGGCCAGCAGGCGCTCCAGCGCTTCTTCCACCGGCATCAATGGCCGGGCCTGCGGCGCCTCAGCCACGGCTTTCACAAGCCGCTGCCTGCTTCAGGTGCGCAACGAAATTGCACGGGCGATGGCGGGCATCGAGCTGCTCGGCAAGGATACCGTCCCAGCCAGTGCGCACAGCATTGGTCGAGCCCGGCAGGCAGCACACCAGCGTGCCGTTGGCCAGGCCGGCCAAGGCGCGCGACTGAACGGTCGACGTGCCGATGTCGGCAACGGAGATCTGCCGGAACAGCTCGCCGAAGCCTTCCACTTGCTTGTCCAGCAGGCAGGCCACGGCCTCAGGCGTACTGTCGCGCCCCGTGAAGCCGGTGCCACCGGTAATCAACACGACCTGCACGCGGTCATCGGCGATCCAGGTGGCAACCTGGGCGCGGATCTTGTAGAGGTCGTCCTTGAGCAGCTTACGCTCAGCCAGCTGGTGGCCCGCCGCAGTCAGGCGGTCGACGAACATCTGCCCGGAGGTGTCGGTTTCAAAGGTACGGGTGTCGCTGACCGTCAGCACGGCAATATTCAGGGCCACGAAGGGGGTATCTGCCTTGGCTTTCATGAGTGTTCATCGCAGGGGAAAGGGATGGCCGCATTTATATCACAGGCTGCCCTGCGGCAACCTTGACAGACCCAGGTCAATACTCAGCGATTGGCGCTATGCTGCACTGTAGAAGGAACTTGCGCAGACGCCTTGCGTCTTAACGTCATCTAGCACCATCGCACTGGAGAAACACGATGATTAAACGGACCCTTCCCGCCTTTCTGCTCGCCCTGGGCCTGGGCGCCCTCGCTGGCTGCGCCTCGCCAACCGTGATCACCCTGAACGACGGTCGTGAGATCCAGGCTGTGGACACTCCGTCCTTTGACGAGGACTCTGGCTTCTACGAGTTCGAGCAACTTGATGGCAAGCGTACGCGCCTGAACAAAGACCAGGTTCGTACCGTCAAGGAGCTCTGATCGAGCGCCCTGTTTTGAGCCTAAGCCCTTTTAACAACAAGGGCTTGCGTTCGAAAAAACCATGCAGTAGGATTTCGTTCATCGGAGTGTAGCGCAGCCAGGTAGCGCGTCTCGTTCGGGACGAGAAGGCCGCAGGTTCGAATCCTGTCTCTCCGACCAAATCCTTCAAAAAGCCCGCCATTGTGCGGGCTTTTTGTCATGCGCGATAAGCACTACGCGGTAAGCCGCGAAGTGACCTCACCCAACTGCCCCGACAGCCCATGCAGGCGCTGGCCTGCCTGCTCGGTGTGCTGCACTGCCTCCTGGTTGGCTGTGGCGATGCGGGTAATCTCGACCAGGTTGCGCGAGATGTCCTCGGCCACGCTGGTCTGCTCTTCAGCGGCCGTGGCGATCTGCCGGTTCATGTCACGGATGGCCTCAACCGCCGTGGTGATGCGCTGCAGCATCTGCCCAGCCTGCTGCACCTGCTCGGCCCCCTCCTCGCTGCGCTGCTGCCCGCTTTCGATGGCCTTGACCGCGTCCAAGGCACCAGACTGTACCGCCTCGATGATCTGATGGATTTCGGCGATCGACGCCGCCGTGCGCTGAGCCAGGCTGCGCACCTCGTCGGCGACCACCGCAAAGCCGCGCCCGGCCTCACCCGCACGGGCCGCTTCGATGGCCGCATTGAGCGCCAGCAGGTTGGTCTGCTCGGCGATACCACGGATCACTTCCAGCACCTTGCCGATGCGCGAACTGTCAGTTTCAAGATCGCGGATTACCGCCGCAGTACCTGCGATCTCCCGGTTGACCACGCCAATGATGTCGATGGTCTGCTGCATTACCCGCTCGCCAGCCTGGGCACTGTGGTCGGCTTCATCGGCCGCGCGCGCGGCTTCGGCGGCGTGACGGGCAACCTCTTGAGCAGTGGCGGACATCTCGTGCATCGCCGTGGCCACCTGATCGGTACGCTGGAACTGGTCATGGGTACCGCGCGCCATGTCACCGGCGATGCTGCGCAGCTGGCCACTGGCGCCCTCCAGCTCTTGGGCATTGTCCTTGAGCCGGCCAACGGTTTCGGCAAGGAAATCACGCAAGGTATTGGCCGCCCGCGCAAGGCGGCCCAGTTCATCCTCGCGACGGCTGTCGACCCGAGCGCCAAAGCGGCCCTGGCTCAATTGCGCTACGTACTCGATCAACTGGCTGATCGGCTCGATCAGGCTACGGTTAACCCGCCACAGGCTGAGCAAACCGACCAGCAGTGCCGACCCGAGCATCACCAGCATACCCAGCCATACCGTGCGCTCGGCCCTGGCATTGATGCTGGCGGCGCGCTCACGGGCGTCGGCGCGCAACTGCTCGACCAACGCGCTCATCTGCTCGCTGGCAGCACGGTCGACACCTTTGACCGCCAGATCGCCGGCGACGGGGTCACCACCTGCGGCCAGAAACGCCTGGCGCCCCTGCGCGTAGGCCACACCCAATTGCCGATGGCTGTCACGCAGTTGCTGCAAAGGCTCCTTGAGCTTCTGATCACTGCTGTCGATCAGTTGCCCAAGCAACTGCTGAACCTGCTGTTCACGGGCCTGGAACTGCTGCCAGTACTTCTCCAGATCAGCCGGCTGGCGGCCGCGCAGCAGCACGTTCTTCCACTCCTGCACCTGGATCTTGAACTGCAGGTTGGCTTCGTCGATCGATTGCGAGGCCTGCAGTGGTCCATCGACCAGCGTGGCATAACTGCGCACGCTGGAGGACAGAAACTGGAAGCACACCAAGGCAATCAGCAGCATCGCCGCCAGGCTGCCGCCGAGCAGGGTAAGAATTTGTACTCTGAGGGATTTACGCAACATCGCAGATCTCGGGAACAAGGAATGAGGAAACAACGCGCCGCTGGCAGCGCCGCCACAGACATCCATGTCCTCGTTCGCAGGCCAAAAAAAAGCTGCCATCAATCGATAGCAGCCAGGTCGAGCACTTACGCAACAGTTGAAGGGATAGTCTCAAGCAATTGCTACAAAAATGTTACAAGCCTTCGATGCGTCAACCTGCGTTGAACTGCAGCGAGGCCAGCCTGGCGTACAGCGGGCTCTTTTCGATCAGTTCACGGTGGGTGCCCACCGCCACCAGGCGCCCCTTGTCGATGACCGCGATGCGGTCGGCATGCTGCACCGTGGCCAGGCGATGGGCGATGACCAGCGTAGTGCGGCCCGCCATCAGGCTCGGCAGCGCCTGCTGGATCAAGTGCTCGCTCTGCGCATCGAGGGCGCTGGTGGCTTCGTCGAGCAGCAGGATCGGCGCATCCACCAGCAACGCCCGCGCAATCGCCAGACGTTGCCGCTGCCCGCCCGACAGGCCAATACCACCCTCGCCCAGCGGTGTCTGGTAACCCTGCGGCAGTTGCCGGATGAACTCATCGGCATGTGCGCCACGCGCCGCCGCTTCGACCTCGGCCAGGCTCGCCTGCGGGCGCCCATAGCGGATATTGGCCTCGACCGTACCGCGGAACAGTGAGGGGTTCTGCGCTACCAGGGCGAACTGGCGGCGTAGTTCGCCCAACGCCAGGCTGGTGATTGGCTGGTTATCCAGAAGGATGCCCCCCTGCTGGGGGTCGTAGAAGCGCAGCAGCAAGTCGAACAATGTCGATTTGCCCGCGCCGGATGGCCCCACCAGCGCCACGGTCTGGCCTGGCTCGATGACCAGGCTCAGGTTGTCGATGGCGGCAACCGATGGCCTGGAAGGGTAAGCAAATACCAGGTTCTTGAGCTCGATACGCCCACCAGCGCGCTGGCGATGCAGCGCAAACGGCTGCTCGGCCTCTAGAATGCTGCTACGCGCCGCCAGCAGTTCGGCGATACGCTCGGCCGCGCCGGCGGCGCGCTGTAGTTCGCCGATGACTTCGCTCAAAGTACCGAAGGCACTACCGACGATCAGGCTGTAGAACACGAAGGCTGCCAGTTCGCCTGCGGAGATGCGCCCGGCGATCACATCCATGCCGCCGACCCACAACATCACCCCCACCGCGCCCAGCACCAGCACGATGACCAGGGTGATCAACCAGGCCCGCTGCGCGATACGCTGGCGCGCCACGGCGAAGGCCGCCTCTACCGTTCCAGCGAACAGTTGGCGGTCTAATGCCTGGTGATTGTAGGCCTGCACGGTCTTGATCTGCCCCAGCGTCTCGGCCACATAGCTGCCCACATCCGCCACCCGGTCCTGGCTCTGGCGCGACAGGCTGCGCACGCGCCGGCCAAACAGCAGGATCGGCGCCAGTACCAAAGGCATGGCCACCACGACGATACTGGTGAGTTTGGGGTTGGTGATGAAAAGCAGCACGACACCGCCGATCACCATCAGGGCGTTGCGCAGGAACATCGACAGTGATGAGCCGATGACCGCCTGCAGCAATGTGGTATCGGCGGTCAGCCGGGACTGGATTTCCGAGCTGCGGTTGTCTTCGAAAAAGCCAGGGTGCAGCCCTATCAGGTGATCGAATACGGCGCGGCGAATATCGGCCACGCACCGCTCACCGATCCAGGAAACCAGATAGAAGCGGCTGAATGTCCCTATCGCCAACGCCAGCACCAACAGCAGGAACAGGCCGATGGTCTGATTGAGCTGGTGCGCCGAACGGGTCATGAACCCCTGGTCCACCAACAGGCGAATGCCTTGCCCCATGGACAATGTAATGCCGGCGGTCACTACCAGAGCCAGCAACGCCAACAGCGCTTGGCGACGGTATGGGCGCATGAATTGCCAGCAGAGAAACAAGGCGCGACGCTGACGTGAAGAAACCGGTTCGGGCATGGCGATGGACCACAATGTCAATGAAGCAGCAGCCTACCACTCATCCAGCATGGCGGTGGCTATAGCCCATCGTTCTAAAACGCCTCTGGAGGTTTGCCGCACTTTCTGGTGGACTGTAGCTGTCGTGACCTCCAAGAGCCGCTGTCACAGGCCAGTCACGGCACAGGTTTACCTTGATATTGGACCTGATGAGGAGACTGTAGATGAGCGTGCAGCATGGCAGCGACACCCAGAAGCCCCAGAGCACCCCACAACCGAAGGTCTGCGGATCGATGATCGATGCCCAGGGCCGTGAAGTACCGATCACCGAGCAAATGATCCAGCAGGCCTGCAAGGACCTCGAGGAAAGCCGGGTGAAGAAGGTGCGCAAGGGCTGAATGAAGAATTGCTTGAAACCCGGCGCTGGCGCCGGGTTTTTATTAGCCCGGAATGTTCTGCCTGCTCGTCAAACGACCACTGCACCCAAGGCATTGACCATCTGCACCAACTGCGGAGCCTCGCCCCGCAACCGCACCGCTAACCCTTCGATTTCACGGCGTGGCGGATACTGTTTGCGCAACAAGTCGAACGCCGCGCGCTGCTCGGCCGCATCGTCGCTCAGGCTGCGACGGAAATCGGCATCGTCGCGGCGCGGGTCATACACCGCCCGGCACAACGTCGCCAAGGCCCAGCCAAGGTCAGCTTCGCCATCGAACTCGATCTGTGCCAGTGGCGGTTTGGGCAGCAGATCCTGCAACTGCACGCGCTCTGCCTCACCCAGGAAGCGGCACAATGCCTGATAGATCTGCGCCGTACCGCGCTGGCGGCCATCCAGGCTGTAGCCGGCGATGTGCGGCGTAGCCAGGGTGCAGAGGTCGGCCAGTTGCAGGTCGACCTGCGGCTCGCCCTCCCATACATCGAGCACAGCGTGCACGTCTTCACGGTCCAACAGCAACTCACGGAGGGCGACGTTATCCACCACCGGCCCACGGCTGGCGTTGATCAGCCATGCGCCAGGGCGCAGCTGTGCGAGCTGCGCTTGGCCCAGCAGGTGCCAGGTCGGGTGCTCGCCGCCACGCTGCAATGGGGTATGCAGGCTGATCACATCGCATTGTTCGAGCACAGTTTGCAGGCTGACGAAATCGCCCCCCTCAGCCGCCTGGCGCAACGGGTCGCAGACCAGCACTTTCCAGCCCATGCCGTGCAACACGCGCACCAGCCGGCCACCGACCTCCCCTGCACCCACCACGCCGTAGGTGCGCTGGGGCAGCGCTGCACCGTCCAGGTCGGCGAGGGTCAGCAGGCTGCCCAGCACGTAGTCGACCACACCGCGGGCGTTGCAGCCCGGCGCGCTGCTCCAGTGGATGCCGGCTTGGGCAAAGTACTCCAGGTCCAGGTGATCGGTGCCGATGGTGCAGGTACCGACAAAGCGCACCTTGCTGCCTTCGAGCAATTGCCGGTCGACCTTGGTCACCGAGCGCACCAGCAGCACATCAGCCTCTTTGACGCTGGCGGCGTCCATGCTCCTGCCAGGGTAACGGCGGATCTCGCCGAAACCTTCGAAGAAGGCATCGAGCAGCGGGATATTCTCGTCGGCAACTATCAGCATGGCGCTCTCCTGTCTGGGGAACGCAGTGTAGGTGCTATGCCCGGCACGATCCAGCGTGGATCAGTCGGCTTTCTTGCGAATCCAGTACAGGTAGGTACCGGCCTCTTCCTGCTGCTGCAGCAGTTCGTGGCCAAGGAAGTTGCAGAACTTGGGAATGTCGCGCCGGGTCGAGGGATCCGTAGCGATGACCTTGAGCAGGCCGCCGGCGGCCAGATTGCGCACGTGGGTGTGCAGCATCATCACCGGTTCTGGGCAGTTCAGGCCGGTGGCATCAAGAATGGCGTCGGGGGTGAAGTCAGTCATGGGGTGCTCCGCAAATGATCGCTATTGTGGCGCATAGCGTGGCGCGGACCAATAGTCACCTGCACGCCCGGCGCCGCAAGCACAGCTTGCTTTGCCTTTGCTTTTGCTTTTGCTTTTGCTTTTGCTTCTAAGTGCGCGGTATGCCAGGCACCGCCGATTGCGACTTCAGGAGGCCGAGCGCAGGTCTTGCGAAGGGAGGTGACGGGCATGGATGCCCGTCAAGCGCTTCGGCCCATGGATGGGCCGTGAGCGCGGTCCTCCCGGGAGCAAGGCCGGAGCGAGGGAACCCCGAAGCGTAGCGTAGGGGCCGGATGATAGGAGCCAGCCTTTTTTGGTTACTTTTTGGGGCGTTTGCCAAAAAGTGACCCGCCGTAAGGGCGGAAAGGTGGGTGAGCGTCGCTACAGCAAATGGATATGCCCGGATGAATGAACCCCCCCGCATGAGCTTTGGCTTCTGGCTTCTGGCTTCTGGCTTCTGGCTTTCAGCTAGCGTGAATATCCATTTGCCGTGGCGGCGCTCACTCACCTTTCCGCCCTTACGGCGGGTCCCTTTTTGTCTTGGCAAAAAGGAACCAAAAACCGCCCGCTCCCATCATCCGGCCCCTACGCTACGCTCCGGGGTTCCCTCGCTCCGGCCTTGCTCCCGGGAGGACCGCGCTGACGGCCCATCCATGGGCCGCAGCGCTTGACGGGCATCCATGCCCGTCACCTCCCTTCGCAAGACCTGCGCTCGGCCTCCTGAAGTCGCAATCTGCGGCGTCTGAACTATCGCGCGCTTAAAAGCAAAAGCAAGGCAACGGCAACGGCAACGGCAACGGCAACGGCAACGGCAACGGCAACGGCAACGGCTTACTTTCGTGGTTTCAGGTCCAGCCTGCGCAGATGGCACGTCACTTCCTCGCGGTCGTGATACAGCTGCTTGCAGGCAATCGACACCTTGACCTTGCGCGCCTTGAAGGTCGCCTCCATGCGGTCCAGTAAGCGACGCACCTCGGCATATCGCTGCTTCATCGGCAACTTAAGGTTGACCACCGCCTCCCGGCACAAGCCCTCCCCCAACCAAGTCTCGATCAACGAAGTGGTGCGCGCCGGCTTCTCGACGATATCGCAGACCATCCAGTCCACCGGTTGCTTGGGCTGCCAAGTGAAGCCGTCGGCCATCAGGTGCTGAACCAGCCCGGTGTCCATCAAACTCTCTGCCATCGGCCCATTGTCGATAGCAGTGACCAGCATGCCACGGCGCACCAGTTGGTAAGTCCAGCCACCCGGCGATGCCCCAAGGTCCACCCCGGTCATGTCATCGCCCAGCCGCTGCTCCCACTGCTCCCGTGGAATGAACTGGTGCCAGGCCTCTTCAAGCTTCAAGGTCGAGCGGCTCGGCGCTTCACGCGGGAATTTCAAGCGAGGAATTCCCATCGGCCACAGCGCACTGTTGTTCGCCTCGGCAACGCCAACGAATACCCGACGACCACTGATGAAGGTCAGCAACAGGCGAGGCAGGCTGGCGTTATCGACCAAGCGGCCGGCTTTTTCCAAAGCCTTGCGCAGCGGCACCTCGAACTTGCGACAGAACGTCGACAGCTCCTTACCGTCGTTGCTGTCCAGCACCTCCAGCCACAGGCTGCCAAACACCGGCAGTGTTGCCAGATGCTCGAGCAACACGCTGATCCGATCGGTCTCAGGCAGTTCGATGTAGCCGCCACGCGCCCACTGGCGCGGGAAGATCAGTTGGGCAAAGCGCAGCTGCGCCATCAACCGTTCGGCACCTTCGGCTTCGGCGCAGACAAACTCGGCGCAGGCGCTCTGCGGCTTGCCTTTGGCATAACCGGCAACCCCCAGGCGGGCAGCGTGTTCGCTGATCTCGGCGCAGACCTCGCCCTCGAACCCGGGCCGGCAATGCATGAACAGGGTATTCATCTCTCACTCCACTACGGCTGGCGCACCACAGGCGCCGGCAGGGCGGCGATGATAAAGGAAGATCGGAACCTGCGACATGCCCCGCCGGTCCAGAATAGGGTCAGGGCAGACAAACCGGTCTAACCTGACTCTTCAGCCAGGTCCGTACCGTGCGGGCCGAAACAGAGCGGTGACACCGGCATCATCCAGCCAATGCCGGGCACCGGTGCATAAGGAGTTGGCAATGCCCTCGCTCGATAGCCTGAAAACCCTCAAGACCCTCAAGGTGGCCGACCAGACCTACCATTACTTCAGCCTTACCGAGGCTGCACGACAACTAGGCGACCTGCAGCGCCTGCCCATGTCGCTCAAGGTACTGCTGGAAAACCTGCTGCGCTGGGAAGATGGCGAGACGGTCAGCAGCGACGACCTGCGCGCCCTCGCCGACTGGCTGCAAGACCGCCGTTCCGATCGCGAGATCCAATACCGCCCGGCGCGGGTATTGATGCAGGATTTCACCGGCGTACCGGCGGTAGTCGACCTGGCGGCCATGCGCGCTGCCATGGCCAAGGCCGGGGGCGACCCCCAGCGGATCAACCCGCTGTCGCCCGTGGACCTGGTGATCGACCACTCGGTGATGGTCGACCGCTACGCCACCCCCCAGGCGTTCGGTGAAAACGTCGACATCGAAATGCAGCGTAATGGCGAACGATATGCCTTCCTGCGCTGGGGCCAGAGCGCGTTCGACAACTTCCGCGTAGTGCCGCCGGGCACCGGCATCTGCCACCAGGTCAACCTGGAGTACCTGGGCCGCACGGTATGGACCCGTGAGGCCGATGGGCGCACCTATGCGTTCCCCGACACCTTGGTCGGCACCGATTCGCACACCACCATGATCAACAGCCTGGGCGTGCTCGGCTGGGGCGTTGGCGGGATCGAAGCGGAAGCTGCCATGCTCGGCCAGCCGGTGTCGATGCTGATCCCGGAAGTGATCGGTTTCAAGCTTACCGGCAAGCTGCGCGAAGGCATCACCGCCACCGACCTCGTACTCACCGTGACACAGATGCTGCGCAAGAAAGGCGTGGTCGGCAAGTTCGTCGAGTTCTACGGTGATGGCCTGGCCGACCTGCCCTTGGCCGACCGCGCCACCATCGCCAACATGGCACCGGAATACGGCGCGACCTGTGGCTTCTTCCCGGTCGATGAGGTCACCTTGGACTACTTGCGCCTTTCGGGCAGACCGCAGCAGACGGTGCAACTGGTCGAACAGTACTGCAAGGCACAGGGCCTGTGGCGCCTGCCGGGGCAGGAACCGCTGTTCAGCGATACCCTGGCCTTGGACATGGGCGAAGTCGAAGCTAGCCTGGCCGGGCCAAAACGCCCCCAGGACCGCGTTGCGCTCGGCCAAGTCAGCCAGGCGTTCGACCACTTCATCGAACTGCAGCCCAAACCCCTGGCCAAAGAGGTCGGCCGCCTGGAAAGCGAAGGCGGTGGTGGTGTGGCAGTGGGCAATGCCGACCAGGCCGGCGAGATCGACTACAGCCACCAAGGCCAGACCTATACCCTGCGCGATGGTGCCGTGGTAATCGCCGCAATTACCTCCTGCACCAACACCTCCAACCCCAGTGTGATGATGGCGGCCGGCCTGGTGGCGAAAAAGGCCCTGGAGAAAGGGCTGCAGCGCAAGCCATGGGTAAAAAGCTCGCTGGCGCCCGGCTCCAAAGTGGTCACCGATTATTACAATGCCGCCGGGCTCACTCCTTACCTCGACCAACTGGGTTTCGACCTGGTCGGCTACGGCTGTACCACCTGCATCGGCAACTCCGGTCCACTGGACGAAGCCATCGAGACCGCCATCGGCAGCGCCGACCTGACCGTCGCCTCGGTACTGTCAGGCAACCGCAACTTCGAAGGCCGGGTGCACCCGCTGGTCAAGACCAACTGGCTGGCCTCGCCGCCACTGGTGGTGGCCTACGCCCTGGCCGGCAGCGTTCGCCTGGACCTTACCCGTGACCCGCTGGGCACCGGCAAGGACGGGCAGCCGGTGTACCTGCGTGACATCTGGCCCAGCCAGCAGGAAATCGCCGACGCCGTGGCCAAGGTCGACACGGCGATGTTCCACAAGGAGTACGCCGAGGTATTCGCCGGTGACGCCCAGTGGCAAGCCATCGAAGTGCCGCAGGCGGCCACTTACGTGTGGCAGGACGACTCCACCTACATCCAGCACCCTCCCTTCTTCGACGGCATTGGCGGCCCATTGCCGGTGATCGAGAACATCCAGGGTGCGCGCATTCTCGCCCTGCTTGGCGATTCGGTGACTACCGACCACATTTCCCCGGCCGGCAACATCAAGGCCGACAGCCCGGCCGGGCGCTACCTGCGCGAAAAAGGCGTCGAACCTCACGACTTCAACTCATACGGTTCACGGCGGGGCAACCATGAGGTGATGATGCGTGGCACCTTCGCCAACATCCGCATCCGCAACGAGATGCTCGCCGGTGAAGAAGGCGGCAACACGTTGTACGTGCCCACTGGGGAAAAGCTCTCGATCTACGACGCGGCCATGCGCTACCAGGCTGAAGGCACGCCGCTGGTGGTGATCGCCGGCCAGGAATATGGCACCGGCTCCAGCCGCGACTGGGCAGCCAAAGGCACCAACCTGCTGGGGGTCAAGGCGGTACTGGCGGAGAGTTTCGAGCGCATCCACCGCTCCAACCTGGTCGGCATGGGCGTACTGCCGTTGCAGTTCAAAGCCGGGCACGATCGCAAGCAACTGGGGCTCACCGGCAAAGAGCGAATCGACGTACTGGGGTTGGCCGGGGTTCAGTTGAAGCCAGGCATGAGCCTGCAACTGCGCATCACCCGTGAGGACGGGCAGCAGCAAGACATTGAGGTACTGTGCCGGATCGATACGGTCAATGAAGTGGAATACTTCAAAGCCGGCGGGATTTTGCACTATGTGTTGAGGCAGTTGATCGCCAGCTGAAAGCCAGCTGACCGGGGCGCAAAAGCGCCCCTTTTTTGTGCCGGAGGCTGGCTCTTGGCCAGCCAATGAGTCATGATTTGACCTGCACGTCACTCCCTGCAATAAACCTGCAATAGTGACGCCATCTTTCGCGAACGTGCGGGCCTGCTAGCGTAATCCCCGCAGTCCGTTCCTGCGCCAGATCAACGAAGTTAAATATCCATTCAATAAAAGTACTGGCTTGCCGATATCTGTCGAAAGCCTTGCGGATTACTCAGCCCATGCGGAACAACCAGCCGATTACCCAACGGGAAAGGACTTTCCCTGCCCAACAACGCTTGATCTCGACCACCAATGCCAAGGGTGTGATCACCTATTGCAACGATGCGTTCGTCGAGATCAGCGGCTTCACGCGCGAGGAGCTGATCGGCGCACCGCACAACCTGGTACGCCACCCTGATGTGCCGCCTGCGGTGTTCGCTCACATGTGGCAGACCCTCAAGCAAGGCCAGCCCTGGATGGGCATCGTCAAGAACCGCTGCAAGTCGGGTGACCATTACTGGGTCAACGCCTACGTCACGCCGATCTTCGACAACAACCAGGTGAGCGGTTTCGAGTCGGTGCGGGTCAAGCCCACCGCCGAGCAGATCCGCCGCGCCGAAGCCCTGTACCAGCGCCTGAATCAGGGCAAGCCCGCCGTTCCGCGCCGTGACAAGTGGCTGCCAGTGCTGCAGGACTGGCTGCCCTTCATCCTGGTCAGCCAGATCGGTTTCCTGATCGGCAACTGGCTCGGGCATTCCTGGGGCTTCGCCCTGGCCGCCGGCCTGTCGGTGCCGCTCGGCCTGCTCGGCCTTAGCTGGCAACAACGCGGCCTCAAGCGCCTGCTGCGCCTGGCCGAACAGACCACTTCCGACCCACTGATCGCGCAGATGTACACCGACAGCCGAGGCGTGCAGGCACGCCTGGAAATGGCCCTGCTCAGCCAGGATGCGCGCATGAAAACCTGCCTGACCCGCCTGCAGGACAGCGCCGAACACCTCAGCGACCAGGCACGCCAGTCCGACGTCCTGGCCCACCAGAGCTCTTCGGGGCTGGAGCGCCAACGGGTCGAGACCGAGCAGGTTGCCGCCGCCGTCAACCAGATGGCCGCCACGACCCAGGAAGTGGCCAACCATGTACAGCGCACCGCCGATGCCACACAGGAAGCCAATCGCCTGACCAGCCAGGGCCGGCAGATCGCCGGTGAAACCCGCGACGCCATCGAGCGCCTGTCGGCGGCCGTGGGTGAAACCGGCGAGACCGTGACGCAACTGGCCAAGGACAGCGACGAAATCGGTGGCGTGGTCGATGTGATCAAGGGCATTGCAGACCAGACCAACCTGCTGGCCCTGAACGCCGCCATTGAAGCAGCCCGCGCTGGCGAAATGGGCCGTGGCTTTGCCGTGGTGGCCGACGAAGTGCGCCAGCTGGCCCAGCGTACCGCTGAGTCCACAGGGCAGATCCATGGCCTGATTGCCAAACTGCAACAGACAGCCAACAACGCCGTGCTCACCATGGAATCTGGCCATCGCCAGGCTCAGGAAGGTGTAGAACGAGTGATGCAGGCTGACCAGGCATTGATGGGGATCAGCGAGGCGGTG
Organism: Pseudomonas sp. BNK-15; assembly: GCF_047456105.1. Lineage (NCBI taxonomy): Bacteria > Pseudomonadati > Pseudomonadota > Gammaproteobacteria > Pseudomonadales > Pseudomonadaceae > Pseudomonas > Pseudomonas sp. BNK-15. The sequence goes on along the minus strand of NZ_CP179898.1, from coordinate 3,684,991 downwards.
GCCAACATTACCGACATGGCGACCCAGATCGCTGCCGCCACTGAAGAGCAGACTGCCGTGGCTGACGAGATCAGCCGCAACATCAGCACGATCGCCGAACTGGCCGACCAGACAGCCGAGCAGGCGCAGCATTCGGCGCTGCTCAGCGAAGCATTGACCACCACCGCCGGTGGCCAGTACTCACTGGTGGAGCGGTTCAACCGCTGACAACCCAGCGCCCCTTCGCGACCTTGCCCGCGAAGGGGCACTACCAACCGAGGGTCAGACGACTCTCGAAATAGCGCTCCTCCCCCGTCAACGGGTCGGCAAAGCGCAAGCTGTGTGCCAGCAGCTTCAATGGCCGCTGGTAATCATCTTCTACCTTGAGCAACTCAGGATAGAACGGGTCGTTACAGATCCCTGCCCCCAGTGCCGCCATGTGCACCCGCAGTTGATGCGTCTTGCCGGTCACCGGCGAAAGGCCGTAGCGCCATAGCTCACCCTGCTTCTCCAGCACCTCGGCCAGGGTTTCGCTGTTATCGTCGCCCGGTACCTCATGCATGCGGAAAAACGGCTCGCCATGCACCAGACGGCTTTTATGCACCAGCGGAAAATCACGCTGGGGCAAGGCCGGGGCGATGGCGTGGTAGCGTTTGTCGATGCGGCGCTCGGGGAACAGCCTTTGGTACGCGCTGCGGGTTTGCGGGTTGGCCGAGAACAACACCAGCCCTGCGGTATGCCGGTCGATGCGGTGCAACGGCACCAGGTGCGGGTTATCCAGGCGCCGGATCAAACGGCGCAGCAACGTCTGTTCGACATACTCGCCGGTTGGCGTAACCGGCAGAAAATGCGGTTTGTCGGCCACCACCAGATGCTCATCCACATGCAGGATGGCTTCCTCTACCGGGATCGGCCGCTCGTTGGGCACCTCACGAAAATAGTGCAGGCGCATGCCGCGACGGTAAGGCAGGTCGGCAGCGATCGCCTGGCCTTCGGCGTTGAGCACCCGGCCACGAGCAAAGCGGTCAAGCCACTGCGCACGCTCGATTGCCTTGAAATGGTCGCACAGGCAATCAAGTACCGTCGCCCAGTTGCCAGGTGGCAGGCAGACCGTGCTGGCTTGCTGGCGGGCGGGGTCGAAAGGCGTGGTCATGGCGAGACTCGGGGCAGGCAGGGCCGGGCATTATCCCCCAACCCCGCCAGCTCAACCAGCCTGGACCATGGCCTCGCTGCGCGCCTTCAGCCAGCGCAGAACCTGCACGGGCTCCCAGCGGCCGGGATCATAGAGCGCATACAGCAAGCCCTGGTAACCCACCACATCCAACCCTCGATGGTAGCCGGCCCGCTGGAACAGCGCCTCGATCTCGGCGAAGCAGGTATTGAAATGAACCTTGCCGAACGGCGTACGGTCATCGGTGACCAAGCCTTCGAGGCGCAGTTCCAGCACGGCGTCACATACCCGCTCCACCGGCATGCGGTTGACGCTGTACTTGAGTTGCTCGACATTGAGCATGGGCTTACCTCGATACTGTATTTATATACAGCATACGAACTTGCACACCCCGCCGTCAATTCATCCCCTGCTCACTGCAAACCTGGCAGGTAGCCTGTACCCCTGCGGATGGTCAGCACTTGACGGCGCGGGACGCTCGGCGTTACCGACAGGTGGACCCAACTGTCGAACTCGAGAATCATCTGGTCGAAATTCACTGCGCTTGCGCTCACCCGGCGGACCACTTCCCGGTTACTGATGCCGAATATCTCGAAGTCCGCAGCCAAGCCGTGCAGGTGCTGGCTGCGCGGGGAGCCGCCTATACGCTTGTTCAACGCGGGGGACCGGTAGCCACTGCTGATGATTACCGGCAGGCCAAACAGGGCCCGCACCTGCTCAAGGGCTTCACACAGCAGGTGCAGGTTGCTGATGACTTGCTGCGAGGGCGTATTGTCCAGCCCTTCCCGAGCGGCGACCTGCGAGACAATCATCTCTTCCAGGGTAAAATTTGGTGTGATGAACATGACTGCATTCTCGACGATGATGAGGTTCCGGCGTGTGTCGCCGGCACGGCATCTTCGGGTAACAGCTCAGCTCATGCAGGCAGGCGATGCTTCCCCTGCCGTTGTCATTGCGCGAGAAAGGCTACAACCTGTTCAGGATCGAACGGCCAGTGCAGTTCGGCCGAGGTATCGCAACGACGCAGCACGGGAATGATAAGCCCGTAGCGCTCGAACAGCGCCTCGCTCTCGGCGATATCGACCAGTTCGACCAGCAGGCCATGATCGACGAAAGGCATGAGAACGGCTTCGGCCACTTCACACAAGTGGCACCCGACGGTGCCGAAGAGTTGGCATTCAGGCAGCATGGGGCGGGACCCGGTTTGGCATGGATGAGAAGCCTATTCTAGGTCGCTACCGCCCCATGTGCACCTGACCTCGTTCAATCCTGGCTGGTGGCACCGATGCGGTGCAGCGACAAGTCGGCGCCCTGAAACTCCTGTTCATGGCTCAGGCGCAGGCCGAGTACCGCGCGGATCAGCCCGTACACGACAAAGCCCCCAAGCAGCGCGATCAGCACCCCTGCCAGGCTCCCGATCAACTGGCTGGTCAGGCTGACGCCCCCCATACCGCCAAGGCTTGCCTGGCCGAAGATGCCACAGGCTATCCCGCCCCATACGCCGCATAGCCCATGCAATGGCCACACGCCCAGCACATCGTCGATCTTCCAGCGGTTTTGCGCGGCGGTGAAGCTCCACACGAACAGAACACCGGCCACCAGGCCAGTAGCCAGTGCACCGATCGGATGCATCAGGTCCGAACCTGCACAGATCGCCACCAGCCCCGCCAGCGGCCCGTTGTGCAAAAATCCAGGGTCGTTACGCCCGGCCAACAACGCTGCCAGGGTGCCGCCTACCATGGCCATCAGCGAATTGATCGCCACCAGGCCACTGACGCCTTGCAAGGTCTGCGCGCTCATGACATTGAAGCCGAACCAGCCGATGATCAGGATCCACGAGCCCAGCGCCAGAAACGGAATGCTCGACGGAGCGAAGGCCACCAGCCGACCATCACGGTACCGCCCCCGCCGTGCACCCAGCAGCAGCACTGCCACCAGTGCCAGCCAGCCGCCCATCGCATGCACCACCACAGACCCTGCAAAGTCATGGAAAGGCGCACCAAAACGCGCCTGCAGCCATGCCTGTGCGCCGAAGTTGCCATTCCATACCACGCCCTCGAAGAACGGATAAATGAAGGCTACGATCAACGCTGTGGCACACAGCTGAGGCACGAACCGCGCACGCTCGGCGATACCCCCGGAGATGATTGCCGGTATCGCTGCCGCGAACGTCAACAGGAAAAAGCATTTGACCAGGGCATAGCCGTGGTCGGCGGCCAGCTGGGATGCCGGGTGCAGAAAACTCACACCATAGGCAACCCAGTAACCGATGAAGAAGTACACCAGCGCCGAGATGGCGAAATCGCTGAGTATCTTCGACAAGGCATTGACCTGGTTCTTGTGGCGCACGGTGCCCACTTCGAGAAACGCGAAGCCCGCGTGCATGGCAAGCACCAGAATGGCGCCCATGAGGATGAAGAGCGTGTTGGAACCGTGGACCAGGGAGTCCATGGCGCTGTGCATGTTGTCCATGAAAAGGCAGACCTACTGAAAAAAGGCACCAGGACAGTTCAAGAACCTGCATCCATGCACCGGATCGGTGCCAGCCCATTGCCCGGGTACGGTGAACCGAGCGAAGCCTGCGTGGTTTTTTCTTGGGTTTGTCGTGGATTGGGTTAAGGTTTATCGGTATCTGCCGGGGTCGACGCCCTGTATCGGCGCATCGCTCCGGTCTACGCCCCGCGTTGTGGCAATCTTCATTAGCAAGGCCCATACCAGCGACGAAGTGAACCTTCAGCGCACAGCGAAACTCGAATTACCTACACACCTACACAGGGAGAGCACCATGGCCAGCAAATCGGCAAAGACTGCACAAGAGATATTGATGGCGGACTTCCAGGCTTTGGTCCGTGACACCGAGAAGCTTCTGGCCGACACCGCCAATCTGGCGGGCGACCAGGCCGATGAGCTGCGTGAGCAGATCCACGAGCGCCTCACGCAGGCCCGCGAAACCTTGCAACTGACTCAGGAATCGGTGCGTGAGCGTGGCCAGGCGGCCTTGGGTAGTGCCGAGCACTACGTTCAGGAAAACCCTTGGCAGGCCATCGGCATAGCCGCAGGTGTCGGCCTGCTGATCGGCCTGTTGGCCAATCGGCGCTAAGGAGCCTCCATGGAGAATGACGCCATTGGCACCGGTGCCTCGGGCAGGCGCCTGGGCGCCGCGATACTGGGGCTGCTGCACAGCCATATCGAACTGTTCGGTATCGAACTGCAGGAGCAGAAAGGACGCACCCTGAGCCTTTTGCTGTTCGCTGGCCTGGCGCTGGTGTTCGCACTGCTGCTGCTGACAGCCTTGTCGGGCCTGCTGCTGGTGTTGCTGTGGGACAGCTACCGCCTGGCAGGGATCATCGGCCTGTGTGTGTTTTATGGTGTGGCTGCGCTGTATTGCGGCCTACGGCTGAGGGCGGCGGTATTCGACGAGTCCTCGCCGTTTGGCGCCACCCTCGAAGAACTTGCCAAGGACCGGGAGCGCCTGCTGCCATGAGCCTGCCTGAACTACCCAATACGCGTAACCCTCGGGAGCTGCGCAAAGCCCTGCTGCGCCTGCGCATGGAAATGCATCGCCAGCAGATCCGCCAGGAGTCCGGGCAAATGCTGCAGCCACTGCACCGCCTGCGTGGCATGGGCGGCTCATTGCAAGATGGCCTGGGCATCAAACACGCTCCCCTATGGGGCATTGGTGCGGTGGTTGCGCTGGGCTTTCTGACCGGCAAGGGGGTGCGCAGCGGCAACCTGTCACGCCTGGTGCGCCTGGGCACTACGCTGCTGCCGCTGTTGAAGGTGTATCTGCAAGGCTCGCGGCGCTCCTGAGTCACCTCCAGAGTCTTCACTCGCAGGTGACCCACGCGTTTCAAGCGTGGCAAGCACCTGTGAGAGACGGCTTGCCGACGATCAGGCCGGTATCGATTTTCCGCTTGCATAGCCCTGCGCGACACCGGAAGCTACGCCATTCGACCTACAGGAGAGCGAGCCTTGGACTGGCACACCCTGCTCACCCGCGAGCGCCTGGGCAAAGCCCTGTACAGCCCCGATGAACTGGGGCGCAGCCCCTTCCACAAAGACCACGACCGGATCATCTTCTCAGGCGCGTTCCGCCGCCTGGGGCGCAAGACCCAGGTCCACCCCGTCTCCAGCAACGATCATATTCACACGCGCCTGACCCATTCCCTCGAGGTAAGTTGCGTAGGGCGCTCATTGGGCATGCGCGTCGGCGAAACGCTGCGCGACAGCCTGCCAGACTGGTGTGAACCCAGTGATCTGGGCATGATCGTGCAGTCCGCCTGCCTGGCCCACGACATCGGCAACCCGCCGTTCGGCCACTCAGGCGAAGATGCCATCCGCCACTGGTTCCAGCAGGCTGCAGGGCGCGGCTGGCTGGATGACATGACGGATGACGAGCGCGGCGACTTCCTCAACTTCGAAGGCAACGCCCAAGGGTTTCGCGTGCTCACCCAGCTTGAGTATCACCAGTTCGACGGCGGTACCCGGCTGACCTACGCGACCCTCGGTACTTATCTCAAATACCCTTGGACCGCCCGGCACGCTGATGCCCTGGGGTACAAGAAGCATAAGTTCGGCTGCTACCAGAGCGAGTTGCCGCTGCTCGAACAGATCGCGCACAAGCTCGGCCTGCCGTTACTTGAGGAGCAGCGCTGGGCGCGCCATCCACTGGTCTACCTGATGGAGGCAGCCGATGACATCTGCTACGGCCTGATCGACCTGGAAGACGGCCTGGAGATGGAGTTGCTGCAATACGCCGAAGTGGAGGCGCTGCTGCTCGACCTGGTAGGCGATGACTTGCCAGAAACGTATCGCCAGCTTGGCCCTGCAGATTCGCGGCGACGCAAGCTGGCCATCTTGCGTGGCAAGGCCATCGAGCACCTGACCAACGCCGCCGCGAGCGCCTTCGTCGAGCAACAGCAGGCATTGCTTGCCGGGCAGTTGAGTGGCGACCTGGTCGAGCACATGCACGGCCCGGCCAAGCGCTGCGTGCTTCAGGCCAAGGACATGGCACGCAACAAGATATTCCAGGACAAGCGCAAGACGCTGCACGAAATCGGTGCCTACACCACCCTGGAAATCCTCCTCAACACGTTCTGTGCTGCGGCCCTTGAGCAGCATGGCGGGCGCACCCCCTCCTTCAAGAGCCGCCGCGTACTCGATCTGATTGGTAACAACGCCCCACACCCGCATGATTCTTTGCACAAAGCCTACCTGCGCATGATCGATTTCATCGCCGGCATGACCGACAGCTATGCCAGCGAAATGGCCCGCGAGATGACCGGGCGGTCCAGCCCGACCTGAACCTGGGTACTGCCGCATGCCTTTGCGCATGCGGCCCATTATATTGAGGGATATTTCCTACAACCGCCGCCACTTGTTAAACAGAACGAATATTTACAAAATAAAAAGTTACCAAGAGTCCTTTGACACTGAATCAAATCATTACACTTCGTAGCTCTAATTGCTTTCTGCTGTAAGCCATTTCCCATATACGTTTAATCGCCACACTTCACACCCCATGTCAGATGCAACTGGGTTAATGTGCCCCCTGCCTCGTCATCCGCCGCAGGGAAGTTGAACATGCACTCCGTATTTATTGTCGATGACCACCCGGTCATCCGCCTGGCTGTCCGTATGCTGCTTGAAAACCAGAACTACAAAGTCGTAGGCGAATCGGACAATGGCGTGGACGCCATGCAGATGATCCGCGAAACAATGCCCGACCTGGTGATTCTGGATATCAGCATCCCCAAGCTTGATGGCCTCGAGGTCCTCTCGCGCTTTCAAACCATGGCCTTGCCGCTGAAGGTGCTGATCCTGACCGCGCAATCGCCTGCGCTGTTCGCCGTGCGCTGCATGCACTCAGGTGCGGCAGGCTATGTATGCAAACAGGAAGACCTGAGCGAACTGCTCAGCGCTATCAAGGCGGTACTGGCCGGATACAACTACTTTCCCAGCCAGGCCATCCACACGGGCCACGAAACAGCAGACACCGATCTCAGGCTTTTCCGGCAGGTCAACGATCGCGAACTCATGGTGCTGCAACTTTTCGCCCAAGGGCGCAGCAACAAGGAAATTGCCAAAGGCATGTTTCTCAGCAACAAAACCGTCAGCACTTACAAGAAGCGCCTGATGCAGAAACTCCAGGTCGACACCTTGGTCGACCTTATCGAGATGGCCAAACGCAACGCGCTGGTCTGAGGTGTCAAATGGCGCAACTCCTTGCCTGGCTGGCCCTTGCACTGTCATTGGCCTGCTGCGCAGCGCAGGCTTCTCAGCTTGAGGCGGTACCGTATTCCCTTCTTGCCCGCTCCTCTGCCTCACCGGTAACGCCGCCACTGACCGCGCCACAGAGGGAATGGCTGATGGGCCGGCAATACCTGAAGCTGGGCACGTCAGCACCGGATTATCCGCCCTTCGACATAACCAGTGGCGGGCGCGACTATCAAGGACTCACCGCCGAATATGCCAGCCTGATCGGCAAGGTACTGCAGGTGCCGATTCGAGTGTTGCGCTATCCCAACCGGCAAGCTGCAGTAGAGGCGCTCAAGAAGGGGGATATCGACTTGCTCGGCAGCGCCAATGGCTATGAAGCAGCGAGCGAAGGCCTGGCGCTTTCGCACCCTTATGCCGTCGACCAGCCGGTGCTGGTGACCCGCGAAGACGAACGCCGTACGCTCAATCGCGGCATGGGCGGCATGCGTCTGGGCATGTTGTATCACTACCTGCCCCGAGAAGAAGTCAGCACTTTATATCCCCAAGCCGAACTGCTGGCCTTCGGCTCGTCTTCCCAAGCCCTCAATGCCGTCGCGTTCGGGCAGGCTGACGTATTCATCGGCGATACCATATCCACTCACTATCAGCTCAACCGCGGTCACCTGCCGCGCCTGCGCATGGCAAGCTTCGGCAAACATGAGAGCGTCGGTTTCAGTTTTGCAATGCGCGCCCAGGATACCCATCTCAAGGACCTGGTGAACCTGGCCCTGGAGCGCCAGCCAGCCGCCGTGCGCGCCAGCATCTTCAAACGCTGGAGCGCCGGCAGCGACCTACTGTTGAGCGACCGGAAGCTGCAGCTCACGGCCGAAGAGGAGCAGTGGTTGCGCCGCCATCCTGTGATGCAGGTGGCTATCGACGAGACGGCCGCACCGCTGTCCTATTTCGACGGCAATGGCCATTTTCGCGGGATTACCGCCGACCTGCTGGATCTGATCCGCCTGCGCACAGGGCTGCGCTTCGACGTTCAGCGTGCCAACGGCATTGCCGAGATGATCGCCCGGCTTGAGGACGGGCGCGTGAACATGATCGCAGCGCTTGCCGTGGATGACATGAGCGAGGAGCACTTGCAACTCAGCCGACCTTACCTGGAAAGCACCTATGTGCTGGTCACGCGCACCGAAACGCCCCAGTACACTTCACTGGAACAACTGCAGGGCCGCCGCATCGCCATTACCCGCTACAGCGAGATGTCCGAACTGCTGGCGACCCGGTATCCGCAAACCGGCTGGATCGAGACCGAAAGCCCCTACTATTCCATGGCACTGTTGAGCAGTGGCGCAGTCGATGCCGTCATCACGACCTTGATCGATGCCAACCACGCCATAGCAGGTAACGCCAAACTGGTCATCCGCAGCACGGTCGGTACCGATCCTGCGAGCTTCGCCATGGCCACCTCGGCACAGGCAACAGAGTTGGCATCGATTCTGGACAAGGCCCTGCTGAGCATTTCGCCGGAAGAACTGGGGGTGATCAACAACCGCTGGAGTGGTTACAGCCAGCATGATGACAGCAATTGGCTAGGCTTCAGGCGCCTTGCCTTGAAAGTGTTGCTGGGGACCGCTTTGCTCCTGCTGGCGGCGCTGCTGTGGAACGCCCGGTTGCGCCGCCAGATCAAACAGCGCCAGCACGCCGAGCGCGCCCTGAACGATCAGCTGGAGTTCATGGGCGCACTGCTCAATGGCACGCCGCACCCCATGTACGTGCGGGACAGGGCGGGCTGCCTGCAAAGCTGCAATGCCAGTTATCTGGAAGCGGTGCAGGCGACCCACGACGAGGTCATAGGCAGGCGCCTGGAAGACAGTCTGTTCGCGGGTTCGGAAAGTACCCGGCAGATCCATGCCGATTATCTGCAGGTGATGGCGGCCGGGGTTCCGCTGATCATCGACCGCCCCTTGCGGCTCAAGGATCGCGAAATCACGATCTACCACTGGATACTGCCGTACCGTGATTCACTCGGTGAAGTCCAGGGCATCATCGGTGGCTGGATCGACATCAGCGAGCGGCGCAAGCTGGTGCAGGAGCTGCGCGAGGCCAAGCAACTGGCTGATGATGCCAACCGCGCCAAGAGTACCTTCCTGGCTACTATCAGCCATGAGATTCGCACCCCGATGAACGCGGTCATCGGCATGCTCGAACTGGCGGTCAAGCGTGCCCATCAAGGGCAGATCGATCGCACCTCGCTGGAAGTCGCCCACCATTCGGCAAAGGACCTGCTGGGCCTGATCGGTGACATCCTGGATATCGTGCGCATCGAGTCCGGCCACCTGTCCCTTGCGCCCGAGCCTGTCGACCTTGCGGCGCTGGTCGAATCGGTGAGCCGCGTGTTCGATGGCCAGGCACGGCAAAAAGGCCTGGCCTTCGACGTCGTCATCGACTCCAGCGCACGCTGCCACGTCCTGCTCGACCCACTGCGTTTCAAGCAGATCCTGTCCAACCTGATCAGCAATGCCATCAAGTTCACCGGGCAGGGCCAGGTGCGCATCAGCCTCAGCCTGCGCGAAGAAGCCCCGTCAGCGCCCCCAAGCCTTGACCTGGAAGTGCGTGACACCGGCATTGGCATTCACGACGATGACTTGCAACGCCTGTTCAACCCCTTCGTTCAGGCCAACCCGCATAGCCAGGGGGCTCGCGCAGGCACGGGCCTGGGCTTGGCCATCTGCCGTAGCCTGTGCGAAATGATGGGCGCAAGCCTGAGCATCAAGAGCGTGCCGGATTTCGGCACGCAGGTTCGCTTCAGCGTACCGCTGCAACGTGTCGACGCACTGCCGCCGCAGGTGCTGGAAGCCGATGACATGGATGTACCCGATGCCCGGCTGAAGGTGCTGGTGATCGACGACCACCCGGCCAACCTGATGCTGATGGCGCAACAGCTGGGGTACCTGGGCCTGAGCCAGGCCACTGCCAGCGATGGCCGCGAAGGCCTGGAAAAATGGCGTGAAGGGCAATTCGACGTGATCGTCCTCGATTGCAACATGCCGCACATGAACGGCTATCAGCTCGCGGCCGCCGTGCGCGCCGAAGAACGCCAGAACGGGCGCCCTCACTGCGTGATCCTGGGCTATACCGCCAACGCCCAGCCCGAAGTCAGGCAAAAATGCCTCAGTGTCGGCATGGACGACTGCCTGCTCAAACCCATCAGCCTGCGCACACTCAGCCAACGCCTGGCGAATATCGCTCCCAAACGGGAGCAGGCCGCAACAAAGGTACCGTTCAATATCAAAGGTCTGAACAGTATCGTTGGCGACAACCCCAACGACCGTGAACTGTTTCTCAAGGCCTTGCTGATGAGCCTGCAGCAGGACCTGACAAAACTCATGGCCCTGGACCCTGACCTCGAGGCTGAGGCCTTCGGCGAGCAGGCACACAAGATCCTCAGCGCGGCGCGGATGCTGGAGGCGCAGCACTTGATGGCGGCCTGTGAGGCCCTTGAACAAAGCGGGTTGCCCGCATCACAGCTGAAACTGCGGCGACAGGCTTTGGCACGGCACATGCGCCGCGTAGAGAAAGCCTTGGCCAGAGAACTGACCAAGCCTTGATGAAGCGGCCGCCCGAGCGGGCGCCGCTTCAGCCATGCATCAGGAAGCCGGGTTGATCGGCTTTTCCGGATACCAGGCGTCCAAGAGCGGGCTGACTTCGATGGAGGTCAGTTCGCTACGGCCTTTGAGCCAGGCTTCGACAGTGGCGCGTTGCTCTTCGCTGACCGAGCCACGCTCTGCCAGGCAGACCAGGCCGAAATCATCACCACCGACGTAGTCCAGGCCGTTGGCGTCCATGGCTTCTGCCAGGAAGGCGTCGAGGAAGGCATCGATGGCTTCGTCGGACAGGTCTTCCTTGAAACCCAGGTTCAATTCAAAACCCAGCTCCTGGAATTCATCAACGCACAGCTTCTTGCGCAGACGACGGGAACGGTTGGTAGCCATGAAACAATCCTCTTGAGTAATAACGCGCGGCACTTTAACAGTTTCCGCAGTACAACGGCGCTTTTCCGTCGAACGTGGCGCATGAGCGCGGCGCTTGGGGCATAATGCGCACTATATTTCGTAGAGGGGCGATCATCTCATACAGCCCCTATGTCTTTTTCCCTCGTCCGCAGGGTATGAATCTCATATGATCAAATCGCTCCGCCCCCTCGTTCTCGCCGGCATGCTCCTGCCGTTCGCCCTGCCCATCCAGGCCGCAGCCGTCAACACCACGCTGCCCCCCAAGGTTCAGCAGGCGCTCAAAGCCAGCAAACTGCAGGACACAGCGCTGTCGCTGGTGATGCTGCCGCTCAATGGCCCCGGCACGCCGACCGTGTTCAACGCTGATGTCTCGGTCAACCCGGCCTCGACCATGAAGCTGGTCACCACCTATGCAGCCCTCGAACTGCTCGGCCCGACTTTCCAGTGGAAGACCGAGTTCTACACCGATGGCACCCTGAGCAACGGCGTGCTCAACGGCAACCTGTACCTCAAGGGCGGCGGTGACCCGAAGCTGAACATGGAGAAGCTATGGCTGCTGATGCGTGACCTGCGCGCCAACGGCGTTCGCACCATTACCGGTGACCTGGTGCTGGACCGCAGCCACTTCGTACAGCCCAACCTGCCGCACTTCAATGATGACGGCGGTGACGTGAACAAGCCCTTCCTGGTCAAGCCCGACTCCTTGCTGGTCAACCTCAAGGCCCTGCGCTTCGTCGCCCGCAACGATGGCGGCAAGGTGACCGTCGCCGTCGAGCCACCCATTGCGAGCATTCGCATCGACAATCAGGTCAAGGCAGTTGCCTCCAGAAAATGCACTGGCGATGTACGCTACAACCCGGTGCCTCAAGCCGATGGCATGAATGTCGTGGTCAGCGGCCAGCTGGGCGATGGCTGCAACTCGCAGACGTACCTCGCGCTGCTCGATCACCCCACCTACGCCGCCGGTGCCGTGCGCGCGATCTGGAACGAACTGGGGGGCAGCATTCAGGGCCGTGACCGCATCGAAAACGTACCCAAGGGCGCTCGCCTGCTGGCACGGGCCTTCTCGCCCGACCTGGTGGAGGTGATCCGTGACATCAACAAATACAGCAACAACACGATGGCCCAGCAGCTGTTCCTGAGCCTCGGCGCACAGTTCCGTACCGATGCCGATGGCGACGATGCCCGCGCAGCCCAGCGCGTGGTTCGCCAGTGGATGGCCAAGAAAGGTATCACCGCGCCCCACCTGGTGATGGAAAACGGCTCTGGCCTGTCGCGCGCTGAACGGGTAAGCACGCGCGAAATGGCCGCACTGCTGCAGGCGGCGTGGAATAGCCCCTACTCCGCCGAATTCATCAGTTCAATGCCGTTGGTGGGCATGGACGGCACCATGCGCAAGCGCCTCAAGCGTACCGCCTTGGCCGGTGAAGGCCACATCAAGACCGGCACCCTGAATACCGTGCGCGCCATTGCCGGCTTCAGCCGTGACAGCAACGGCAATACCTGGGCAGTGGCGGCGATTCTCAACGACCCGAAACCCTGGGGGGCATCGCAGGTACTCGACCAGGTACTGCTGGACCTGTATCGCCAGCCCAAAGCCGCTAACCGGACGGTAGGCGTCAACCCATGATCTGACTTGGGCAAATACCAACTTCATCGCCGGCAAGCCGGCGATGAGGCCCGCACTGCCCGCTCAGCTCAACTCTGCCTCGACACGGTCCCTGCCTGCCTGCTTGGCCGCATAGACGCCGGCATCAGCCCGCAGTAACAAGGCATCGGCCCCCTCCCCCGGGCGCCATCCGGCCACGCCAAAACTTGCAGTCACTTTGCCAACCCCGTCGACAGGCACATTGCGCACCCCTTGCCACAGTTCCATCGCCAGGAGCCGCGCCTGCTCAGCATTGCTACCAGGGCAAAGCACCATGAACTCTTCACCGCCAAGCCGGCAGAATACGTCCGTACGCCGCAGACGCTGGCCGATACGCTGGCAGAGGCTGCGCAATACATGATCCCCCACGGCATGACCGTACTGGTCGTTGATCCTCTTGAAATGGTCGATGTCGAGCATGATCACTGCCAGTTCCTGATCATCACGCTGGGCGCGGTCCAGTTCGGCCTTCAGCCGCTCCTGGAAGTAGCGGCGGTTGTGGATACCGGTCAGAGCATCGGTCACCGATAAGGTCCGCAAGTCCTCCTCCACGCCCTTGAGGTCGGAAATATCGGTCAGGTAGCCATGCCAAAGCGTGCAACCGTCTTCACCGACTTCCGGCGTCGCCTCCCCGCGCACCCAGCGCAACCCGGCCCTGGGCAGGCACACACGGTACTCTTCACGCCAAGGGGACAGGTGTTCGGCCGAGTAGCGCACGGAGCGTTGAACGCGCTCCAGGTCATCGGCATGGATGCGCTCGAACACCACTGTGGCGTCCTCGCGCAGCAACTGCAGGTCGACCTCGTAGATATCGAACAGGCCCTGACTGGCATAGGGGAAACACGAGTGGCCATTAGCGTCGAGGCGATACTGATAAATGCCGCCCGGCACCTCGGCACTGAGCTTCTCCAGCAGCCGATCACGCATTGCCAACGCCTCGTGCACCCGACGGCGCTCGGTGACATCGATGCAAATCGCCAGGTAACCTACCCATAGCCCCTGCTCGTCAAGCACCGCGGTCACCAGCATGTTGGCCAACAACTGGCTGCCATCCTTGCGCACCAAAGTCCACTCGCCTGGCTGCGCGCCACCCTCTTGTATGGTCTCGGCGAACATCGCCTGGCCACCATCGATGTGGCGCCCGTAGCGCAGGCCCAAGGCATGGGCTCGAAGGCTGAGCTCCTCTGGCAGAAGCAAGTCTTCCAGTTGCAGTTTCCCGACCGCTTCGCTGGCCGCGTAGCCAAGCATGCGCTCGGCACCGGCATTGAAAGTACTGACCACACCCTTCAGGCTGGTCGCGATGATAGCGACCTGGGTAGCGGCATCGAGCACACTGCGCAGCTGATTATGCGTCTCGCGCAACGACTGCTCACTGACGCGCAACTCAGCGGTGCGCTGCTCCACCAGCCTGAGCGCACGTTGCCGCTGGCTGAACAGGTTGTACAGCAAGGCACTGAGCAACAGGCTTAGCAGGCCACCGAGCAAGCCCACCGCCAGCGCCGCAGAGGAGCGGTTGGCCTGCATGAACACCTGGCTTGGGCGGATATCAAGCTGGAAATGATGGTCGGCCAGGTGCAACAGCTGCGTGCTGACCAACGCCAACGGCGCGGCCGGGTTCTGCGAGTCGAACAACAGCTCATGGCCATTGCGCCCACTTGGATCGACGATCCGCACCACCAGATTGTCCTGGGCAATGGCCGGCAAGCCGTCCGTGATCAGTTGCCGCACGTTCAGCAGCGCCATGACATACCCTGCGGGGTTGCCGGCCTGCGCGCTGTAGAATACCGGCGCCACCATCAACAGCCCGCGGGCGTAGCCCGGTGCCACACTTATCATGTCCAGCGGCGCGGACACTGCCATGCTGCCGGGTTCCAAGGCACGCATCAGGGCCTGGTCACGTACCGCCTGGCCGCGCAGGTCCAGCCCGTAGGGTTGCCCCTGCATCTGGGTTGCCTGGGTGTAAAGCACCGGGAAGTAGTGATCGCGCGGCGGCGCCGGGTGCCAATTACCGCGCTCGTCCAGGTCACGGATCAGGTAGGCCTGCCCCAAGGCGGCACTGGCCTTGCGCTCGAAGTCGCGCCGCTGCGCGCCCTCGACCCGCGGCGCCCAGGAGTAAGCCTGGGTGCGCCGCAGCAGGGGGCGGGCGAAGCCGTCGAATTCACGTGGAGTGATGTCGTTGGAGAAGCTGAAAAAGCGCCGCAAGCTGTCCAGGCGCTGTTCCTGGTCGTCGAAGCGCTCGGCGATACGGCTATAGCGCTCGCTGGCCAGCAGCTCGAAGCGCTGGCGCAGCTGCTGCTTGTAAAACGCATGCGTGGCCAGCGCCAGGGCAATCGACAGCAAGCTGCCGGCCACCAACGCCACCAATGCCACTGCCCAGGCAGCCATCGCCTCGCTGCACAGGCCCAGCACCTTCGCACGCACGCCATACTTCGACATAGATCGATCTCGTCACGTCAGCGTCCTGCGAAAATCATGGCCCTGTGCTGAGTTATAGCTATTGGCCATTAGCGACGCAATGTTGCCTGTCGCTTTAGCGCAATTGCAGGCGCCAGGCGCGGTGGATACGGTTGTTGCGGGCGAAGTCCGGGTCCAGTGTCTGCGCAGTGATTTCCTCTACCACGTAGCGCGCAGCCAGATGCTCGTCGAGCTGGAACTTGCGGAAGTTGTTGGAGAAGTACAACACACCACCGGGCGCCAGGCGCGCCATGGCCAGGTCGAGCAGTTGCACGTGGTCACGCTGCACGTCGAACACGCCTTCCATACGTTTGGAGTTGGAGAAGGTCGGCGGGTCGATGAAGATCAGGTCGTAAGTGTCGCGATTGGCTTCCAGCCAGGCCATGACATCACCCTGCTCCAGGCGGTTGCGCTCGGAGAAGCCGTTCAGCGACAGGTTACGCCGCGCCCAGTCCAGGTAGGTCTTGGACAGGTCGACGCTGGTGGTACTGCGCGCACCGCCCTTGGCGGCATGCACGCTGGCCGTAGCGGTGTAACAGAACAGGTTGAGGAAGCGCTTGTCGGCGGCCTCGCGCTGAATGCGCATGCGCATTGGGCGGTGGTCGAGGAACAGGCCAGTGTCGAGGTAGTCGGTGAGGTTGACCAGCAGCTTGACGCCACCTTCACTGACCTCATGGAAGCGCCCTTCGGTGGCCTGGCGCTCATACTGGCGGGTGCCGCTCTGCCGCTCACGGCGCTTGAGCACCACGCGCTGCGGGTCGACGCCCAGCGCCTGGGGGATCGCCGACAAGGCATCGAGCAGGCGCGCCTGGGCCTTTTCCGGGTCGATCGAGCGCGGCGCAGCGTATTCCTGTACGTGTACCCAATCCTGATAGAGGTCGACCGCCAAGGCATATTCAGGCATATCGGCATCGTATACGCGGTAGCAGCCGATCTGTTCCTTGCGGGCCCACTTGCCCAGTTGCTTGAGGTTCTTGTGCAGGCGGTTGGCGAACATCTGAGCGCCTTCGGACAGGCGTGCAGGCTCGCTGGCTACCGGCAGCGGTCGGCGGGTATCACCGCTATCGGCCTGGGCCTCGCGACGTTCACCGGTAACGAACTGGTCAGGCTGCACCTTGAACAGCAGCAGCTTGCACGGCAGCGCGCCGTTCCAGAACGCATATTGCTTGTGGCTACGGATGCCCATGCGCTTGCCCAGCTCCGGCGCACCGGTGAACACTGCAGCTTCCCAGCCCATGCACGCCTGGCGCAGGCGCTCGCCGAGGTTCTGGTAGAGGTACAGCAAGCTGGCTTCGTCACCCAGGCGTTCGCCGTAGGGCGGGTTGCTGATGACCAGGCCCTTCTGGTTCTGATCCGGGCGCGGCTCGAAGCTGGCGACTTCTCCCTGATAGATCTTGACCCACTCACTCAGGCCTGCGCGTTCGACGTTGTTGCGCCCCGGCTGGATCAGCCGCGGGTCTGCCTCGTAGCCGCGAATCCACAGCGGCGGTTTGGCCAGGCCGGCCTGTGCACGGGCCTGAGCCTCTTCGTGAACCTTGCGCCAGGTGGCCGGCACATGGCCAAGCCAGGCGCTGAAGCCCCAGCGCTCGCGCTTGAGGTTAGGTGCCATATCGGCGGCGATCATCGCCGCTTCGACCAGGAAGGTGCCTACACCGCACATCGGGTCGGCCAGGGCGCCACCCTCGGCGGCGATGCGTGGCCAGCCGGCACGGATCAGCACCGCCGCGGCCAGGTTTTCCTTGAGCGGCGCAGCACCTTGCTGCAGGCGATAGCCGCGCTGGTGCAGGCTGTGGCCGGAGAGGTCGAGCGAAAGAATCGCCTCGCCCCGGTCCAGACGCAGGTGAACACGCACGTCCGGGTCGACTTTTTCTACCGATGGGCGCAGACCTTCACGATTGCGCAGTTTGTCGACGATGGCATCCTTGACCTTCAGCGCGCCAAAGTGGGTGTTGTCGATGCCCGAGCCATGGCCGCTGAACTCGACCGCCAGGGTACCGTCGGCCGCCAGGTGATCGGCCCAGTCGACAGCGTTCACGCCATCGTAAAGGTCGTCGGCATTTTTCATGTTGAAGCGCTTGAGCACCAGCAGCACGCGGTTGGCCAGACGCGACCAGAGGCACAGGCGGTAGGCGGTTTCCATGTCGGCCGCGCCGCGGATGGCCGAGGTGTGCTCGCGCACATCGTCAAGGCCCAGGCCCTTGGCCTCTTCGGCAAGCAGGCCTTCCAGGCCTTTGGGGCAGGTGAGATAAAGTTCGAAACGGTCCGACATGTGTATTCCAGAGCCTTGGGCTATTTGAGTGACGAAGCGACGCATCGCCCCGCCGATGTTTGCCCGAACGCCCTTCCAGCAAGCGTCCGAGTGGCCTTGACCTGCGCAGTATGCAGCAGCTGATGGGCCGGGCCGCCTGATCGATCTGCTCTCGCCAGTGGCAGAGACAGCTTAGATCATCAGGCAGTACAAAAAATTTCTGTCGACTTCAGGGTCGATGTGACCCTTCGTCGCATTACCAAATATTTCTTTCATCGCAGCGCAACGCTGGCGAAATGACGTCAAGGTTCAGCAAACCCCGGCCATAGCGGGCTCAACGCCAAACAAGGTTGAGTCGCATTTATTTACTTATCCCTTCACCCTTGGAAACGTTACGTGCTTATGACAAATCGATCATTCCCTCGGTGACTCGCATTCGTTAGAACTGGTCTCAGGCCGCTTCGCAACGAAGTGGCACTTTCAGCCCGCCACGCCGGCAGCGGGCGCAAACCGGCAGAAAGACTCTGCCCGGCCTCGGAGAGGCCGACGGGACATTACAGTCAACAAGTGAGGGCAACACCCTATGAGAAGACTTAAGCGTGATCCGTTGGAAAGAGCATATTCACGTGGCTACCAATATGGGGTCACCGGCAAATCCCGCGAACTTTGCCCCTTCAATCTTCCTTCTGTTCGCCAAGCCTGGATCAACGGCTGGCGTGAAGGTCGCGGTGATAACTGGGACGGAATGACTGGCACCGCTGGCATCCATAGACTCAACGAAAATCACGCCGTTGGCTGAACGAGGACACTGAATTCGAGTCACCATGCACGCCCCATCCGGGCGGCGGGCTAAGGCCCAGGGGCCCCTTGACGGGGCCCTTTTTTATGCCTGCGTGATCATGCCCGCGGCATTGCGGCGATCGCATCCACTGCCTCACGGATCAGCGCCGGCCCTTTATAGATGAAGCCTGAGTAGATCTGCACCAGGCTCGCGCCAGCGGCAATCTTCTCTGCGGCATGCCGGCCTTCGGTGATACCCCCAGCAGCAATAATCGGCATCTTGCCGCCCAGCTCGGCCGACAGCACCTTGACGATATGGGTGCTCTTTGCAAGTACCGGTGCACCGGAAAGGCCGCCCGCCTCCCCGCCATACGGCAGGTTTTCCACACCTTCACGGCCCATGGTGGTGTTGGTAGCGATCACCGCATCCATGCCCGATTCCATCAGCGTTGCCGCCACCAGCGCAGTTTCTTCATCACTCATGTCCGGCGCGATCTTGATCGCCAGCGGCACACGCTTGCCATGCTCGCCGGCCAGTTGTTCGCGGCGCTCGGCCAGGGCATCGAGCAGCTGCTTGAGCGAATCGCCGAACTGCAGGCTGCGAAGGCCTGGGGTATTGGGCGAGCTGATGTTCACGGTGATGTAGCTGGCGTGGCCATAGACCTTGTTCAGGCAGATCAGGTAATCGTCGACCGCGCGCTCTACCGGGGTGTCGAAGTTCTTGCCGATGTTGATGCCCAGCACACCGTCATAACGCGCGGCGCGCACCCGCTCGAGCAAGTGATCGACGCCCAGGTTGTTGAAGCCCATGCGGTTGATGATTGCCGTGGCCTCTGGCAGGCGGAACAAGCGCGGCTTCGGGTTGCCCGGCTGCGCTCGCGGGGTCACGGTGCCGATCTCGACAAAACCGAAGCCCAGCTGGGCAAAGCCATCGATGGCCGCGCCATTCTTGTCCAGGCCTGCCGCCAGGCCGACCGGATTGGCGAAGTTCAAGCCCATCACCGACACCGGCAATGCCGCCGGCTGCTTGCACAGCGCGCCGTTGAGCCCGAGGCGGCCACCGGCGCCGATCAGGTCCAGGGACAGGTCATGGGAGGTTTCCGGGGAAAGCTTGAACAGCAGCTGGCGGGCCAGGGTATACATGGGCGGGCAAGGCTCAGGGGTGAGTGAGGTTGCGATTATAGCCAGCGTGCGGCCGGCATGACAGCGCCTTGGCACATGCGTTGCTACATCGCCTGCACACAGCCTATTCAGTACAGGCGAGGATCTACGTGAATACATCACCCCTGGCATGGGTCAACGGCAGCGATGCGCCAGAAAAACCCAGCCTCGATATCGGTTTCATGGCCCTGACCGATTGTGCTTCGGTTGTGGTAGCGGCCACCCAGGGCTTCGCCCAGCAACACGGCCTGACACTCAACCTCAAACGCCAGGGCTCATGGGCCGGCCTGCGCGACAAACTGGCCAGCGGTGAACTGGATGCCGCTCATTGCCTCTATGGCCTGGTCTATGCCGTGCACCTGGGCATCGGCGGGGTGCCGGCCAGCGACATGGCGGTGCTCATGGGGCTGAACCAGAATGCCCAGGCCATCAACCTCTCCCCCGCCCTTCAGCGCAAGGCTGTGACCACACCTGAAGCACTGGCACGTCACGTGCACCAGCAGGGTGCAAAACTGACCTTCGCCCAGACATTCCCCACTGGCACCCATGCCATGTGGCTGTATTACTGGCTGGCGAGCCAAGGCATTCACCCCCTGCACGACGTCAATAGCGTGGTGGTGCCACCGGCGCAAATGATGGCGCACATCCAGGCTGGCCGGATCGATGGCTTCTGCGTCGGCGAACCCTGGGCAGGCGCCGCCGTAGCGCAGGGCCAGGGCTTTACCTTGGCTACCAGCCAGTCGATCTGGCCCGACCACCCGGAAAAGGTCCTGGCCTGCGCCCGCGCCTTTGCCGAGCAGTACCCAAACAGCGCCCGGGCGCTGATCAAAGCGATCCTCGCCGCCAGCCGCTTCATCGAACAAAGCCAGGAAAATCGCCACGGCACCGCGCAACTGCTCAGCGGCAGCGCCTACCTGGATACGCCCATTGAAAACATCGAACCGCGGCTGCTCGGGGTGTATCAGGACGGCCTTGGCAACCACTGGCAGGACCATCATGCCCTGCGCCTGTTCGATCAGGGGCGGGCCAATGTGCCTTACCTGTCAGACGGCATGTGGTTCATGACCCAGTTCCGTCGCTGGGGGCTGCTGCGCGATGATCCCGACTACCTCGGCGTGGCGCGCCAGGTCCAGCAGCTGGCGCTTTACCAAGAAGCCGCCGAGGCGCTGGGCGTGACTTGCCCTGGCACGCCCATGCGCAGCAGCCTGCTGATCGACGGTATCCGCTGGGATGGCAGCGACCCATACGGCTACGCACGCAGCTTCAGCCTGCACGCCTTGGGCGATACGCCCGATGCCCGTATCGGTCTGTGAGGGTCACCAACATGCTGCGCATCCTGCTGATCGACGATACCCAGAACAAGCTCGGCCGCCTCAAGGCTGCACTGCGCGAAGCCGGCTTCGAGGTGATCGAGGCGCCAGACCTGACCATCGACCTGCCCGCCTGCGTCGAGATGGTGCACCCGGACGTGGTGTTGATCGATACCGACTCACCCGACCGTGACGTGATGGAACAGGTGGTGATGGTGAGCCGCGACCAGCCGCGGCCGATCGTGCTGTTCACCGACGAGCATGACCCCGGGGTGATGCGCCAGGCGATCCAGGCCGGGGTCAGCGCGTACATCGTCGAGGGCATCCACGCCGCCCGCTTGCAGCCAATCCTGGACGTGGCCATGGCCCGCTTCGAGAGCGACCAGGCGCTCAAGGCCCAGCTGCAGGCCCGCGACCAGCAACTGGCCGAGCGCAAGCGCATCGAGCAGGCCAAAGGCCTGCTGATGAAAATGAAAGACTGCAACGAAGAACAGGCGTACACCCTGATGCGCCGGCAGGCCATGAGCCGCCAGCAGAAGCTGATCCAGGTGGCTGAGCAGATCATCGCCATGCACGAGATGCTGGGGTAAGCAGGCGACCGTACAATGTTGGCCCAGCTCTTGCTGAAGATATCGCACCGGTAGCCAACGGCGGTTGCCCACAAACCCCGACAAAGACGTCGCTCACCCCTCCATGCCAGTGGACCGGGTAGCGGCGTCTTTTCGTTTCCGTTGCATTGCCGAGTGAGGTGTTCGATGAGTACCAGCTTCTGGAAATCCGGGCATGTGCCCACGCTGTTCGCTGCGTTCCTGTATTTCGACCTGAGCTTCATGGTGTGGTACCTGCTCGGCCCGCTGGCCGTACAGATCGCCACCGACCTGCAACTGAGTGCACAGCAACGGGGCCTGATGGTCGCAACACCCATCCTCGCCGGTGCCGTGCTGCGTTTTGTCATGGGCCTGCTGGTCGACCGCCTCTCACCGAAAACCGCCGGGCTGATCGGCCAGGTCATCGTGATTGTCGCCCTGGCCTGTGCCTGGTACCTGGGCGTGCACACCTACGAGCAAGCCCTGCTGCTCGGTGTGTTTCTCGGTGTTGCCGGCGCCTCGTTCGCCGTGTCGCTGCCGCTGGCCTCGCAATGGTATCCGCCGCAACACCAGGGCAAGGCGATGGGCATCGCTGGCGCGGGCAACTCCGGCACCGTCTTCGCCGCGTTGCTGGCCCCGGTGCTGGCCGCAGGCTTTGGCTGGAACAACGTGTTCGGTTTCGCCGTGATCCCGCTGCTGGTGACGGTCGTGGTGTTCGCCCTGCTCGCGCGCAATGCACCACAACGGCCCAAGCCAAAGGCCATGGCCGACTACCTCAAGGCGCTGGGTGATCGTGACAGCTGGTGGTTCATGTTCTTCTACAGCGTCACCTTCGGCGGCTTCATCGGCCTGGCCAGCGCCCTGCCCGGCTATTTCAGCGACCAGTACGGCCTCAGCCCGATCACGGCAGGCTACTACACCGCCGCCTGCGTGTTCGCCGGCAGCCTGATGCGCCCGCTGGGCGGCGCCCTGGCCGACCGTTTCGGCGGTATCCGCACCCTGCTTGGCATGTACAGCGTGGCCGCCATCTGCATCGCTGCCGTCGGCTTCAACCTGCCCAGCGCCACAGCGGCCCTGGCGTTGTTCGTCAGCGCCATGCTCGGCCTGGGCGCGGGCAACGGTGCGGTGTTCCAGCTGGTCCCCCAACGCTTCCGCCAGGAGATCGGCGTGATGACCGGGCTGATCGGCATGGCCGGCGGCATCGGCGGCTTCCTGCTGGCAGCCGGGCTCGGCACCATCAAGCAGCACACCGGTGACTACCAGATGGGCCTGTGGCTGTTTGCCAGCCTGGGCCTGCTGGCCTGGTTCGGACTGCACGGGGTCAAGCAGCGCTGGCGCACCACCTGGGGTTCTGCAGCGGTCACCGCGGCGCGGGTCTGAGGCGAACCGATGAGCCTGCAACTGAGTTTCGCCCAGGCCAGCGCCACGGGGCCGCGCGAGGAGAACCAGGACGCCTTGCGCCTGGTCACCCCGGCGCCGGAGCTTGCCGCCAGCAAGGGTTACCTGTTCGCCCTTGCCGACGGCGTCAGCCAATGTGCTGACGGCGGCCTTGCAGCACGTGCCAGCTTGCAGGCCCTGGCCATGGATTACTACGCCACCCCCGCCACCTGGGGCGTGGCGCAGGCACTGGACCGCCTGCTGTCGGCACAGAACCGCTGGCTGCGCGCTCAGGGCAGCCAGCCGCTCCTGACCACGCTCAGCGCGCTGGTGCTGCGCGGGCGCCGCTTCACCCTGGCACACGTCGGCGACTGCCGCGCCTATCGCTGGCACGACGGCCGCCTGCAGTGCCTGAGTGAAGACCATGTGTGGGACCAACCCGGCATGCAGCATGTGCTCAAACGCGCACTGGGCCTGGACCAGCACCTGCTGGTGGACTACCTGGACGGTGAGCTGCAGCCCGGCGAGTGCTACCTGTTGCTCAGTGACGGCGTCTGGGCCAGCCTGGGTGACCAGCACATCCAGGCCGTACTGCGCGAGCAGCCCGACCTGCAACTGGCCGCCGATACACTGGTCGCCAGCGCCCACCACAATGGCAGCCAGGACAATGCCAGCGCCCTGCTGGTACGGGTCGAGCGCGTGGGCACCGCCAACCTTGGCGATACCCTGGTTCAACTGCAGCAATGGCCCTTACCCCGCGAACTGCGCGAAGGCCAGGCAATCGATGGCTGGCAGATCGAGGCGCGCCTGGCACAAAGCCGCCAATCGCTGTTGTACCGCGTGCGCGACAGCCAGGGCCAGCCGTGGCTACTGAAAACCTTGCCCGCGGAACGCGAACAAGAGCCGGGCGCTGCCCAGGCGCTGTTGCTTGAAGAATGGTTCCTGCGCCGCGTAGCCGGCCGCCATTTCCCCGAACTGCACGCCGCCAGCCAGCGCCAGCACCTGTATTACGTGATGCGCGAACACAGCGGCCGAACCCTGGCCGCCCAGCTGGCCGAGCAGGGCCCGTTGCCACTGGCACAGTGGCTGGAAGTGGCCCGCCAGTTACTGCAGGCCGTTGGTGTGCTGCACCGACGCAACTTGCTGCACCGTGACATCAAGCCCGACAACCTGCACCTGGGCGAAGACGGCCAACTGCGCCTGCTGGACTTCGGCCTGGCGTACTGCCCAGGGCTGTCCGAGGACCCGCGCCACGAACTCCCCGGCACGCCTTCGTACATCGCCCCGGAAGCCTTCGACGGCCAGCCGCCGAGCCCGCGCCAAGACCTCTACGCAGTGGGTGTGACGCTCTACCACCTGTTGACCGGGCATTACCCCTATGGCGAGGTCGAAGCTTTCCAGCGCCCGCGCTTTGGCCAATCGGTCAATGCCGCGCGCTATCGCCCCGACTTGCCGGAATGGCTGCAGCACAACCTGCAGCAAGCCGTGGCCACGGACCCGGCGCAGCGCTTCGAAACCGCTGAACAGTGGTTGCTGCTGCTCGAACGGGGTGACCGCCAGGCGCTCAACAGCCATCCACGCCCACTGCTTGAACGGGAGCCACTGAAGGTCTGGCGCACCCTGGCCCTGCTGTCCCTGCTGCTCAACCTGATACTGCTGTTCAGCCTGTTCAAGGGCTGAGCACGCCTTGCCGATGAGGAAACCCTGATGAATGCGAAAGTCTGGCTGGTCGGTGCCGGCCCTGGTGACCCCGAACTGCTCACCCTGAAAGCCGTGCGTGCGCTGCAACAGGCCCATGTAGTGATGATCGACGACCTGGTCAACCCGGCCGTGCTGGAACACTGCCCGCAGGCACGGGTGATCGCCGTGGGCAAACGGGGTGGCTGCCGCTCCACGCCCCAGGCGTTCATTCAGCGCCTGATGCTGCGCCACGCACGGCAGGGCCGCTGCGTTGTGCGGCTCAAAGGCGGCGACCCGTGCATTTTTGGCCGTGGCGGTGAGGAGGCCTTGTGGCTGCAAGGGCATGGCATCGAGGTGGAGGTGGTAAACGGTATTACTGCAGGCCTGGCAGGCGCGACCCAGTGTGGCATTTCGCTTACCTCACGCGGGATCAGCCGTGGCGTGACACTGGTGACCGCGCACACCCAGGATGACAGCGAGCTGAACTGGACGGCGCTGGCACAGGGTGGCACGACCCTGGTGGTGTACATGGGGGTAGCGAGGCTGGAGCAGATTCGCCAGGGCTTGCTGGACGGCGGCATGGCGCCGGGGATGCCGGTGGCGATGATCGAGAATGCGTCACTGCCCGGGCAACGCGAGTGCCGCAGCGACTTGCGGGGGATGCTGGAGGATGCGCGGGCGTTCGGCTTGCGCAGCCCGGCAATCCTGGTGATTGGCGAGGTGGCAGGGAACCTGGAGGTCCATCAGCGGATGGCGGCAGCCGGATGACGCGGTGTTCATCGGCTTAATGCCTTGCCTGGAAACTACATGCTCCAGACACGAAAAACCCGGCCGAGGCCGGGTTTTTCAGTGAAGCTTCAACCAATTACTTGGCTTGGGCTTCTACCTGAGCTTCAACGCGACGGTTGACAGCACGGCCTTCTTCGGTGGCGTTGTCGGCAACCGGACGGGTTTCGCCGTAGCCAACCGAGTCAACACGAGTCGACTCAACACCGTACTGCTGGGTCAGCACGTCTTTGACGGCGTTGGCACGACGCTCGGACAGCTTCTGGTTGTAAGCGTCTGGGCCCACGGAGTCAGTGTGACCTTCAACCACGGTGGTGGTCTGTGGGTACTGCTTCATGAAGTCAGCCAGGTTCTTGATGTCGCCGTAGCTGTTAGGCTTGACGACCGACTTGTCGAAGTCGAACTTGACGTCCAGCTCAACGCGAACGACTTCGGCAACAGCCGGGCAGCCATCAGCGTCAACGGTAACGTTGGCTGGGGTGTCTGGGCACTTGTCGACGTTGTCGCAAACGCCATCGTTGTCGCTGTCGGAGCAGACTTCAGCAACTGGAGCAGGAGCCGGGGCAACTTTGCCACCGCTGCCACCGAAGTTCAGACCCACACCAACGGTCGGGCCCCACTCGGTGTTGCCGTTGTCGATGTTGTACATGGCTTCTACGCCGGCACGGGCGAAGAACATGTCGGTGATGTACCACTTGGCACCAGCGCCAACGTTGGCGAAGGTGGAGTGGTCACGGCCGCTACGAGTGGCCTGGCCCAGGCTCTCGTGAGCGAAACCAGCGGAAACGTACGGACGCAGCGCGTCGCCTACGGTACCGAAGTGGTAGGTAGCGTCGAGCTTGGCTTTGGAACCTTTGATGTCTTTGTTGAAGACTTCGCCACGAGCGTTGTGGGTCTCGTTGTAGCCCAGGTCCAGGGAGACGTCGTCGGTCAGGAAGTAACCGAGGCGAACACCAGGGTTGGTGCCGTCGTTCTGGAAGTTACGCTCGCTGTCGTAGTACTGCTTGGTCACGTTGCCTTCGATTTCGACAGCGCCTTGGCCTTGTGCCAGAACGCCGAACGAAGTAGCAGCAACGAGCGAGCCAATGGCCAAGCCCAAGGTGTTTTTCAATTTCATCCGTTAAATCCCCATCTGGTGATAGTTAAGCAGTCCCACCAAAATCCGGCGGACAACTCGACGGCAAGTCTAGCAGAACTTGCCGATTCGTTAGAGATATTCGCAAGGGGCTAAGTTTCATCCATACCTGCAAATTTCTCTCTAAGCTTGTCCAGCGCGCGCTTGTAGCGCATTTTCGTTGCGCTCAGGCCCATGTGCATGATATCCGCGATCTCCTGAAATTCCAGTTCCGCAACAAATCGCAGCACCAGAATTTCCCGGTCGATCGGGTTCACATACACAAGCCACTTGTCCAGGCCACCCTTTTCTTCGGGTTTGGGTGCCTTGTCTTCAGACGCCTCTTCAACAGGGTCAAGACTCAAGGCATCCATCAACCGACGTTTGCGGCGCTCCTTGCGGTACTGGGTAATGCACTCGTTATAGGTAATGCTGTAGAGCCAGGTCTTGAACTTGGATTTACCCTCGAAGTTCTTCAGACCGTAAAGCACCTTGAGCATCACCTCCTGACAGACATCGTCAGCATCCCGGTCGTTCCCCAGATAACGCGCGCACACGTTGAACAGGGTCCGCTGGTAGCGCCGCATGAGCTCTTCATAGGCGCGGGTAACGTGATACAGCTCCTCATGCGAACGCGCCACCAACTCCTCGTCGGTGAGCTCGCGCGGGTCGTAACGCATGGGCGGCGAATGAACTTTATTCAAAACGGATCTGGCCGACAGTCAGGTCAATGTCGCCGCTCGGCCACGTGGGCGGATTTCTGCGGCGGCATACATTAACAGCTTTTGGACAATTAGCGGCTATTGACGCGTTGCTCGAGCAGCACACGATTAGACAACGATACCAGTTCGCCATCATCGGTCAGCAACGTCGTCTTTACCGTGCCGATCTCCTCGATCTGCCCCTCGACCTCTCCAATCCGCACCTGCTGGCCGACCTGGTAAAGCTCACGCACATAGATACCGGCCAGAATCTGCCCAGCGATTTCGCGACTGCCGAGCCCCATCGCAAGCGCAACGGCCAGACCAACGGTAATCAGCCCGATCACGATCACGTGGTTGAGCAGGTCGGTCTTGACCTCGAGCTGGCTGATCGCCACCGAAATACTGATGATGATCACCAGGCCTTGGGTAATGCGCCCAAGGCCTGCGGAATACTCAAGGCCGATACCTTCGGCAGCGCCACGCACCAGGCCGTTGGCCACTTGCGCCAGCAGCACGCCAACCAGCAACACCAAGGCCGCACCAAATACCTTTGGCAGGTAGAGGGCAAGCATGTCGAGGGTTGCGGAGACGCGCTCGAGGCCTAGCGATTCGGCAGCAGAGACCAGGAAAATCAGCAGTACGAACCAGTAGACGATCTTGCCGATCAAGGTCGAGATCGGCACCTGAATGCCGCCACGGCTGAGCATTTTGGTCAAGCCGGTACCGGCCATCAGGCGATCCAGACCAAACTTGGCCAGCAGCTTGGACAACAGCGTATCGAGCAGCTTGGCCACCACGAAACCGAGCAGCACCACGACCAGCGCGCCGAACAGGTTGGGGATGAAGTTCGCCACCTTGGTCCATAGGGCGGTCATGGCAGTGACCAGGCTCTGGGTCCAGAGATCGAGTTCCATATTCAATCGGCCTTATCAGCTTTGCTGCCGTCGGCAGCGTTACGGGCAGAAGTGCGGCGCACCGGCGCGACATGCGCCGAGCCATTGTTCACGGCGATCAGCAGCGCCTGGCTCCAGCGGCCAAGCAGGCTGAACAGGTCACCGGCGCCAACCTGGCGGTTGGCGGTTTTCAGCACGCGACCCAGGCACGCAGCGTCGTCACGGTCCTCACCGGACGGCGACGCGTTGAGCAGGTCACGCAGGGATTGTTCAAACGGATCGTGCATGTGCACCTCGCGCAATGTCAGTCAGAGACGAGAGCGACAGACACCGGGTCACACTTCGGCTCATGTGGCGGCCGGCTTGCCAGCGACAGGGCCGGTGAATTCCAATAAGCATTCAAACCCACCGCAGCCGTCGGAACAGCCACCACTGCCCCACCGCAAGCCCGAGCACGACGATACAGGCAAACAGGAAACCATAGGGGTTTTCCGCCCCCGGAATGCCGCCGACATTGATCCCCAGCAACCCGGTGACGAAGCTCATGGGCAGGAAAATGCAGGTGATGATGCCGAAGCGGTACATGGTCCGGTTCATCCGCTCGCTGCGCCGCCGGTCCTCGCTTTCCAGCACCAGCGCGGCCCGCTCACGGGCCAGCTCCAGCTCTTCCAGGTAGCGGATCAGGCTGTTGTTCAGCTCGTTCCAGTAGTCTGCGTCCGCATCGGCGAACCAGCTCCAGCGGCTGCGCGACAGCTGGGCATAGATCTCCCGCTGCGGGGCGAGAAAACGCCGCAGGCCGGCGGCTCGGCGACGAATCTGCTGCAAGCTGCCGTGCTCAGGGCTGTACCGTTCGTCGGATTCAACCTTTTCTTCCTCCAGATCGACCAGCTCCGACAGATCGTTGACCAAACCCTGCACTTTCTCGGTGAGCAATTCGCCCATCAGCAGCAGCAACTCGGACGCCGATCTGGGCCCCCTGCCCTCGTCCAGCAGACGGAGAATTTCGTCACTGGCGCGCAAAGGCCGCAAGCGCAGCGAAATGACCCGCCGCGCCTGGGCGAAAATACGTACCGATACCATGTCTTCAGGCTCGGCGCCCGGGTTGAGGTTCACCCCACGCAAGAACAACAGCAGCTGTTCATCGGCCAGCGGCAACAGGCGCGGACGGGTGTTTTCCTCCAGCAGCAGGTCGCAGGCGAACTCACTCAGGCCGCTCTCTTGCTGCAGCCAGGTACGGGTCTGGGGATGACTGCGATCCCAGTGCAGCCACAGGCTTTGCTGTGGCTGCAACTGCAGATCGTCCAGCTCGGTCCGGGGGATCGAGCGCGCACCGCCTTTACCATCGAGCACCAGGGCGTGCACCAGCCCCCACTGCGCGTTGTCTTCCTCGAACATCAAAGCTCCATCAGCGCGTGCGGCGCATCACTGCGGCATTTCCAGCGGGCTTGGCGAGACGATCACACCATTGTTGTCGGCATACACATACTCGCCAGGGCGGAACGTCACGCCGGCGAAGGTCACAGCCACATTGAGGTCGCCGATACCGCGCTTGTCGGTCTTCATCGGATGGCTGGCCAGCGCCTGCACACCGACGCTGGTCTGGATCAGCACATCGACGTCACGCACGCAGCCATAGATCACCAGGCCTTCCCAGCCGTTCTTGGCAGCCTTTTCGGCAAGCATGTCACCGAGCAATGCACAGCGCAGCGAACCACCGCCATCGACCACCAGAACCTTGCCCTTGCCGTCGAGCTCAACCTGCTCTTTGACCCGCGAATTGTCCTCGAAGCACTTGATGGTAACGATCTGGCCACCAAATGAATCGCGGCCACCGAAGTTGCTGAACATCGGCTCCAGCACCTGGACCAGGTCCGGGTAGGCGTCGCACAGGTCGGGCGTTACGTAATGCTGCATGGGAAGCTCCTGTCAGTCACAACGAAAGCGGGTGTCTGCCAAGGCTACACCGGGGAGGCAGTCGCAGTCATCCGGGACTGCTCGGTCATCTGTATTTCGCCTGTCGTAGCCCAAGCGGGCCACGACACCCAGCAGAAAATCAGCTGACCGTGACTGGCTCCGTAACCACGGTCGCCCCATGCACCGGCAGCAACGGCTGGCGCAACCAACGTTGCACCAATGGCCACACCTGCGCCTGCGCCGCCTTGCTCACCAGCATGTCGACATGCCCGAACGCCTCGAAGCCTTCCTCGCGTCCCAGCCTGAGGAACTGCTTGCGCTCGCCACCCAACTGATCGAACAGCTTGCGACAAGCCCACACCGGGTCCTGGAAGTCTCCCGCGCCAGCCACTGCCAGCACCGGCACATCCACCTCGGCAAGCCCCGCCCACCAGTCACTGTCCTCGTCACCAAAACGGCCAAACAGGCCGTGCCAACGCATGCTTTCCAGCGCCAGGCCTATCGGCTCATCCTCAGGCCCGCGCTTGAAGCGCGAGCCGGAAATCTGCCCCCAACGCCTGAGCAGCAGCTTTGCGCCCCAGGTCAGGGGTGGCACCTTCAACGGCCAGTACACCCGGCTGATCTGGGTACCGAAAAACGCGGCACTGGCGACCTGCCCGGACTGCAGAAAACCACCGCCAAGCGCTGCCGCCAAGGTGGTACCGCCAAGCGAATGGCCTATCCAGTGGGGGGCTGAACCGGACTGTTCTTCAACGAAGGCCGCGATCAGCGGCAAGTCATAGCGGGCATAGTCAGCGACCCGGTTGTGCCGCCACTTGTGGTTGCGCGGCGACAACCCGTGGCCGCGCATTTCCGGGATCCAGACATCGAAGCCCGCACGTGCCAGGTAAGCCCCCAGGCCAATGCCCTTGGGCGAATACCAGAAACGCCGATTGGAAAAACTGCCATGCAGGAGAATAACCGGCACGCCTTGGGCGCCACCCTGGTCGGCCAGCCCCAGGCGGGTCACGGCCAGTTCGACGCTGGGGTCAGGGCTGTTGCCGGCCTTGATCCGGTAGACGTCTTCACTGAGATCACCGCGGCGCTCGGCACTGAGCAAGGCCACGGGGAATAGAACACTGCTGCTTTGCATAAGGTTGCTTGATGCACAAAAAAGGGCGGGATCCATCACTGGAACTCGCCCTGGAAAAAACCAGGCGGGGGCACGCCAGACGCGCCCCCGCATTTCATCTATCAGGCCGCGCCCTGGCCCTCGGCCAGGAAGAACCAGGTCTCGAGTACCGAGTCGGGGTTCAGCGACACGCTTTCGATGCCTTGCTCCATCAGCCACTTGGCGAGGTCCGGGTGGTCCGACGGGCCCTGGCCGCAAATACCGATGTACTTGCCAGCCTTGTTGCACGCCTGGATGGCATTGGCCAACAGCTTCTTCACCGCCGGGTTACGCTCGTCGAACAGGTGGGCGATGATGCCCGAGTCGCGATCCAGGCCCAGGGTCAGCTGGGTGAGGTCGTTGGAACCGATGGAGAAACCGTCGAAGTACTCGAGGAATTCTTCAGCCAGGATGGCGTTGGACGGCAGCTCGCACATCATGATCACGCGCAGGCCATTGTCGCCACGGGCCAGGCCGTTTTCGGCCAGCAGGTCGACCACCTGGCTGGCTTCGCCCAAGGTGCGCACGAACGGCACCATGATCTCGACGTTGGTCAGGCCCATCTCGTTACGCACGCGCTTCAGTGCACGGCATTCGAGCTCGAAGCAGTCACGGAACGACTCGCTGATATAGCGCGAAGCACCGCGGAAGCCCAGCATCGGGTTTTCTTCTTCCGGCTCGTACAGTTTGCCGCCGATCAGGTTGGCGTACTCGTTGGACTTGAAGTCCGACAGGCGCACGATGACCTTTTTCGGGTAGAAGGCCGCCGCCAGGGTGCTGATGCCCTCGACCAGCTTCTCGACATAGAAGCCGACCGGGTCGTTGTAGCCGGCGATGCGCTTGTCGACGCTTTCTTTGAGCTCCGGCGGCAGGCCGGCGTAGTTCAGCAGCGCCTTGGGGTGCACGCCGATCATGCGGTTGATGATGAACTCAAGGCGCGCCAGGCCGACACCGGCGTTGGGCAGCTGGGCGAAATCGAAGGCGCGGTCCGGGTTGCCGACGTTCATCATGATCTTGAACGGCAGGTCGGGCATGGCATCGACCGAGTTCTGCTTGACGTCAAAGCCCAGTTCACCTTCAAAAATGAAGCCGGTATCGCCTTCGGCGCAGGACACGGTCACGCCCTGGCCATCCTTGAGCAGCTGGGTGGCGTTGCCACAACCTACCACTGCCGGAATACCCAGCTCGCGGGCGATGATCGCCGCGTGGCAGGTACGCCCACCGCGGTTGGTGACGATGGCGCTGGCGCGCTTCATCACCGGCTCCCAATCCGGGTCGGTCATGTCGGAGACCAGCACGTCGCCCGGCTGCACCTTGTCCATCTCGGACACGTCCTTGATCACGCGGACCTTGCCCGCGCCGATGCGCTGGCCGATCGCGCGGCCTTCAACCAGTACGGTGCCCTTCTCCTTGAGCAGGTAACGCTCCATGACATTGGCGCTGGCGCGGCTTTTCACGGTTTCAGGGCGGGCCTGCACGATGTAGAGCTTGCCGTCGTCACCGTCCTTGGCCCATTCGATGTCCATCGGGCGCTGGTAGTGCTGCTCGATGATCATGGCCTGCTTGGCCAGCTCGCTGACCTCGGCGTCGGTCAGGCAGAAGCGCGCACGTTCGGCACGGTCGACTTCGACGGTCTTGACCGAGCGACCGGCCTTGGCCTCGTCGCCGTAGATCATCTTGATCGCCTTGCTGCCCAGGTTGCGGCGCAGGATGGCCGGGCGGCCGGCCTGCAGGGTGTTTTTGTGTACGTAGAACTCGTCAGGGTTGACCGCACCCTGCACCACGGTTTCGCCCAGGCCGTAGGCGCCGGTAATGAATACCACATCGCGGAAACCCGACTCGGTGTCGAGGGTGAACATGACACCGGCGGTGCCGGTTTCAGAGCGGACCATGCGCTGCACGCCGGCCGACAGGGCCACCAGCTTGTGGTCGAAGCCCTGGTGCACGCGGTAGGCGATGGCGCGGTCGTTGAACAGCGAGGCGAACACTTCCTTGGCCGCGCGGATCACGTTATCGACGCCACGGATGTTGAGGAAGGTTTCCTGCTGGCCGGCAAAAGAGGCATCCGGCAGGTCTTCAGCGGTGGCCGAGGAACGCACGGCGACGGCCATGTTGTCGTTGCCAGCGGCCATCTCGGCAAAGGCCGTACGAATTTCCGAATCCAGTCGAGCCGGGAACTCGGCCTCCATGACCCACTGGCGAATCTGCGCGCCGGTCTTGGTCAGGGCATTGATATCATCGACATCCAGCGCGTCGAGCGCGGCGTGAATGCGGTCGTTCAGCCCGCTTTGCTCGAGAAAATCACGGTACGCCTGAGCCGTAGTGGCAAAGCCGCCCGGCACCGACACGCCGGCACCGGCGAGGTTACTGATCATCTCGCCCAGGGATGCGTTCTTGCCCCCCACATGCTCCACATCATGGACGCCGAGCTTATCGAGGGAAACTACGTACTCTACCAAGGTGATCTCTCCACTAACTGTATTGGAAAAGCTCAAGGGCGCCCGCCTGCCTTTTGACTGGGCCGGACGCTTGTGGCCTGTACCTGGAAAATAAGTGAGAATGCCGACAGCCGCATTCGGCAAACCGAACTTATCATATCCAAGAAACGTCATCAGCTTAAGGCCCAGATCGCAAATGAAACGAACCGCGTTCTTCATCTCCGATGGCACCGGCATCACTGCCGAAACCCTGGGCCAAAGCCTGCTCGCGCAATTCGATAGCATTCCATTCAACAAATTCACCCGTCCGTACATCGACACGCCGGACAAGGCGCGCACGATGGTGCAGCAAATCAATGCCGCCGCCGAGCGCGACGGCATGCGCCCGATCATCTTCGACACCATCGTCAATCAGGACATCCGCGAGATCCTGGCGACGTCGAACGGCTTCATGATCGACATCTTTTCGACGTTTTTATCCCCGCTCGAGCAGGAATTGACTGCCCATTCGTCGTATTCCGTCGGCAAGTCCCACTCCATTGGCGGTAATTCCAACTACATGGAGCGCATCGAGGCGGTGAATTTCGCACTCGACAACGACGACGGCGCGCGCACCCATTATTACGACAAGGCCGACCTGATCCTGGTCGGCGTATCGCGTTGCGGCAAGACCCCGACCTGCCTGTACATGGCGATGCAGTTCGGCATTCGCGCGGCCAACTACCCGCTCACCGAAGACGACATGGAGCGCCTGCAGCTGCCGGCGGTGCTCAAGAAGCATCACAACAAGCTGTTCGGCCTGACCATCGACCCCGACCGCCTGACCGCCATCCGCCACGAGCGCAAGCCCAACAGCCGTTATTCGAGCTTTGCCCAGTGCGAGTTCGAGGTACGCGAGGTCGAGAGCCTGTTCCGGCGGGAGAACATCCCCAACATCAACTCCACGCATTTTTCGGTGGAGGAGATATCGGCAAAAATCCTGGTGGAAAAAGGCGTGGAGCGGCGGTTCAAATAACACGCGGCCCCGTAGGAGCGGCCTTGTGTCGCGAAAGGGGTGCGCAGCGCCCCCGCAATTCATGCATCAGGCTGATATTGCCGGGGCCGCTACGCGACCCTTTCGCGACACAAGGCTGCTCCTACCTGGGGGCCGATCATCCGTAAGGCGGGCGCCAGCATGAAAAAGCCCCGGCATCACTGCCGGGGCTTTTTCATTTCAGCTGTCCGATCAGGACGGCACCGCCACCGCCTGCCCGCTCATCGCCAGGTCGACCAGCTCGCGGTTGGCCACCGCGTACATCGCATAGTCGGTACCCGTCGCATTGCGCAGGTCGTCGAGCATGGCACGCCAGCGCTCGACCATTACCCGATGTTGCTCGGCCCACAGCGCCACGCGGGCATCCATGTCTTGCGGGGCATCGACCATCTGCAGCACCGAGATGGTGATGGCCCGTTGCTGCAGGTCGATATCGTCGCGGAACGCCTCGCGGGCCAGGGCCTGCCAGTTGTTCTCCACCGGCAGGTTGCTGATTTCCTGCAAGTACCAGGTCAAGTCCAGCGCACTGCCCACGGCGAAGAACGCCTTGGCCACCTGGGCCGGCTCATGCCCGGTCACGTCTGCCGCCTCGATGATCGGCAGCAACGTGTACAGGTGGCTGGTGCCTGCCACCATGCGTGCGAGCAACTCCGGCACGCCGGCATCGACGAAGCTCTGATAGCGGACCATCCAGCGTTCGCGGGTCGGGCCCTCCAGCAGTTCGTCGAGCTTGAGCCCCAACTGGGCGATTTTCGGCCCGAAGTGCGCGGTGTCGCGCCCGGCATCCTGCTCGTTGCGCCGGCTGCGCAGGAACCAGCGGGTCGCGCGGCGCCCCAGACGCATCAGCTCGTCCATCAGGGTCAGCTGGATTTCCGCCGGCACCTGGTAGTCCAACGCCTCTATCTGGCGGAACCAGTGCGGCAGATGGAAGATGTCACGCACGATCACATAGGCCCCGGCAACATTGGCCGGGCTCATGCCGGTCGACTCTTTCAGCCGCTGGACGAAGGTGATGCCCATGTTGTTGACCAGGTCGTTGGCGATCTGGGTACTGACGATCTCGCGCTTGAGGCGGTGGCGGCGCATGGCTTCGCCGAACTTGCTGACCAGCGACGGCGGGAAGGCGGTTTCCATGTCGCGGGTCAGGTAGTCATCGTCCGGCACCAGCGACTTGAGCAACTGCTCCTTGAGGTCGATCTTGCTGTAGGAAATCAGCACTGACAGCTCGGCACGGGTCAGGCCCTGGCCGGCCGCCAGGCGATCGGCCAACTGCTCCTCGGTCGGCAGGAACTCGATGGCACGGTCCAGCTTGCCACGGCTCTCGAGGTCGGCCATCAGGCGCTTGTACTCGGCGATCCGCTCGCGGGCGCGACGCGCCGCCAACGAAAGCGCCTGGGTCTGCTTGTAGTTGTTGCCAAGCACCAGCCCGCCCACTTCATCGGTCATGCTGCCAAGCAGCTGGTTGCGCTGCTTCTCGGTCATGTCGCCACCCTGCACCACTTCGTTGAGCAGGATCTTGATGTTGACCTCGTGGTCGGAGCAGTCCACCCCACCGGCGTTGTCGATGAAGTCGGTATTGGTGGCACCGCCGTTGAGGCCGAACTCGACACGGCCGAGCTGGGTCATGCCGAGGTTGCCGCCCTCGCCCACCACCTTGCAGCGCAGTTCGTTGCCGTTGACCCGCAACGCGTCATTGGCCTTGTCGCCGACATCGGCGTGGCTTTCGCTGCTGGCCTTGACGTAGGTACCGATGCCCCCGTTCCACAGCAGGTCTACCGGTGCCTTGAGCAATGCATGCAGCAGCTCGGTCGGTGTCAGCCGGTCGGCCTCGATGGCGAAGCGTTCCTTCATTTGCGGCGTGATGGCGATGCTCTTGGCACTGCGCGGGAAGATCCCGCCGCCTTCGGACATGATGCTGGTGTCGTAATCGCTCCAGGCCGAACGCGGCAAGTCGAACAGCCGCTGGCGCTCGGCGAAGCTGCTGGCCGGGTCCGGGTTCGGGTCGATGAAGATGTGCAGGTGGTTGAACGCCGCTACCAGTTGCAGCTTGTCGGACATCAGCAGGCCGTTGCCGAACACGTCACCGGCCATGTCACCGACGCCGATGACGGTGATCGGGTCCTGCTGCACATTGATGCCGCGCTCGCGGAAGTGGCGCTGCACGCCCACCCAGGCACCACGGGCGGTAATGCCCATCTTCTTGTGGTCGTAGCCGGCAGAGCCACCCGAGGCGAAGGCATCGCCCAGCCAGAAGCCGTAATCGATGGCGATGCCGTTGGCGATGTCGGAGAAGGTCGCGGTGCCCTTGTCGGCCGCCACCACCAGGTACGGGTCATCGTCATCGTGACGCACCACGTTGGCCGGTGGCACCACGCCGCCGTCCTTGAGGTTGTCGGTAATGTCGAGCAGGCCCGAGATGAATATGCGGTAGCAGGCCACGCCTTCGGCGGCGATTTCGTCACGCGTGCCGCCCAGCGGCAAACGCCGTGGCAGGAAGCCGCCCTTGGCACCGACGGGCACGATCACCGAGTTCTTCACCTGCTGGGCTTTGACCAGCCCAAGCACCTCGGTACGGAAGTCCTCTTCACGGTCCGACCAGCGCAGGCCACCGCGTGCCACATTGCCGAAGCGCAGGTGCACACCCTCGACCCTTGGCGAATAGACGAAGATCTCGAACTTGGGTACCGGTTTGGGCAGCTCGGGGATCAGCTTGGGGTTGAACTTGAAGCTGAAGTACGACTTGCTCTGGCCGTTGGCATCAGGCTGGTAGAAGTTGGTGCGCAGGGTGGCCTTGATCAGGTCCAGGTAGCGGCGCAGGATGCGGTCCTCGTTGAGCACCTGGACATCGTCCAGGGCGCTGAGGATAGCTTGTTCCAGGCGTTGCTGCTTGTCGTCCAGGTCATCGGCAGTGAGCTTGCGCGCCAGGTAGAAGCGGGTCTTGAACAACCGGGTCAGCTCACGGGCGATGTCGGTGTGGTTGTTCAGCGTGCTGGCGATGTAGCCAAGGTCGAAGCCCAGGCGGATCTGCTTGAGGTAGCGGGCATAGGCGCGCAGCAGCGCCACGTCGCGCCATGGCAGGCCGGCGGTGAGCACCAGGCGGTTGAACGCGTCATTCTCGGCATCGCCCTGGACGATATGGATGAACGCGTCCTGGAGCACGTCGTTGAGTTGCTGGATGTCCAGGCTCAAGCCTTCGCTGTAAGTGAAGGCGAAATCGTGGATCCAGTATTCACGACCACTGGCGTGGCGCAAGCGATAGGGGAACTCGCCCAGCACACGCAGGCCAAGGTTTTCCAGGATCGGCAGCACGTCCGACAACGCCAATGGCGTGTCCGCGTGGTACAGCTTGCAGTGCAGCAAGCGTTCGCCCAGACGCGTCAGCGGCTGGTAGAAGCTCATCGCCAGCGGCTTGCTTTCGGACAAGGCCAGCACATGTTGCAGGTCGACCACCGCAGAATGGGCGGCAAAGCGCTCACGGTAGCCGGCCGGGAAACCTTTGGGGAAATCGGCGAGAATATTGGTGCCCTGGGCTTCACCGAAGTTCTCCACCACCAGCGCGGCGTAGTCGTCATGCCACGAGCGGCAGGCCTGGATCACTTCGTTTTCCAGTTGCTGCGGGTCGATGGCGATACGGTTCTTCGGATCGACGCGCAAAATCAGCTGCACGCGTGCCAGCACCGATTCGGAGAAGAACGTCCAGAACTCGCAGTCGCTGGCCTTCAGGCGCTCCATCAGCACCTGCTGGATCTTCTGCCGCACTTCGGTGGAGTAGATTTCCCGTGGCACGTAGGCCAGGCAGTAGCAGAAGCGCCCGTACGGGTCCTTGCGCAGGAACACACGGATCTTGTTGCGCTCCTGGATCTGCACGATCGACATCACCGTGCTGAACAGCTCGTCGACCGGGGTCTGGAACAGATCGTCGCGTGGCAGCACTTCGAGTACCTGGGCCAGCTCCTTGCCCAGGTGTGCCTTGGCGTCGAAGCCGGAGCGGCGCTCGACCTCGGCGACCTTGACCCGGATGTATGGAATGGCGTGCACGCTCTCGCCGTACACCGACGAGGTGTAAAGGCCCATGAAGCGGTGTTCCTTGAGCACCTTGCCATCGGCGTCCAGCTGGCGGATCGAGACGTAATCCGGGTAGGCCGGGCGGTGGACCCGGCTGGGCAGTGCAGCCTTGGCGAACGACAACAGCAGCGGCTCTGCAAGGTAAGCCACCGCGTAGTCTTCGATACGCAGCTCTTCAGGCGTCAGGCCCACACGCAAGCGGCGCGGCAAGCCCAGGAACGACTGCTCGTCGTAGACCATCTGGCCGCCGGCGCTGTCGGCCTGCACGGTGAATTCTTCATAACCGAGGAAGGTGAAGTGGTTGTCCAGCAGCCACTCGAGGAACGCCTTGACCTCACCCTTTTCGTGGTGCGCTGGCGCAAACGCGGTTTGCTCCACCTGCGCCATGACTTCCTGCAGCTTGGCTTTCATCGGCTCGAAATCGGCCACCGCCACCCGCACCTCGGCCAGCACCTGCTCGATTTCGCGGGTGAGCACCGTCAATTCGGCAGCGTTGGCGCAGCGGTCGATCTCCAGGTACATCAGCGATTCATGGCACACACCCTCGCCCTGGGTACCCTTGGGCAACAGTTCGAGCAGATTGCCCTTGGCGTCACGACGCACGCTCAGCACCGTGGTCTGCAGCGTGTGAATGCTATAGCCGCGGCGGTTGAGCTCGGTACGTACCGAATCCACCAAGAACGGCAGGTCATCGTGCAGCACCTCGACCACGGTGTGGGTCGACTGCCAGCCATTGCGCTCGTAATCGGGGTTGTACACCCGCACCTGCGGATGCGCGGGGTCGAAGCGCTCGATGATGCGCCAGGCGGAAAGGGTACAGCCGGCCAGGTCCGACAGCCTGCGCTGGGTGAGCTCGTCCATGGAAATGATGCCGAAGAACTGTTCGGCGAACAGCGCCACTTGTGGCAGTGACTGCTCGCTGATGTGCTGCGCCAGGGCCGCTTGCAGTTGATGCTGGAAGTCGGCTTTGCTGGCTGCGGTGAAGAACGCCATCTGTGGTACTCCGCTTGGGCTTTGTAATAATTGAAGCGTCGCGTACATCCGACGATCACGGATCAACGATAGCCAACCCGTGGCAAGCCGGACGGTAATGTTCAGGGCTCGCGGAAGCTTAACGACTGATCGGTCATTACCGCTTGCAGCGCTGCGACAATTTCGGTCAAGGGGGGAAACTTTACGTTTATCGATGCCCCCAAGGCTGTCAGAATTCACTTTCGTTTCCATTGACCCGAGCCGCCTTCATGCAAATCAACACCGCCCTGCTGTTCGCCACCCCTTGCGATGACGAGGAAGACAACATGGCGACCTTGTGCTGCCACAGCGACAAGGGGCAGATGTTCCTGCTCACCCGCTACCCGGATGAGGACACCGTGGACCTGACCCTGGACGATGAACCGTCGACGCTCGATGGCCTGAAGGTGACCCTGAGCGCAAAGCGCCTGCTGATCGAAGTGGCGGCCGGGGATCGAGATGCGTTGAAGGGTGACGAAACGCTGGAGATCGTGCTGACATCGGCAGGGACTGACCTGGAAGAGGTCGAACTGACCTTGCGCAACATTCTGGAGGGGACAGGGACCTTCGTCAGCGAGCTCTGAAAGCCTGCCTGACGCGGCCGTCCAACCGCGGAGCGGTGGCTTCTCTGCGCGAGACGGCTCACCGGTGCGAGGGCCATGCCTGGCAACGCACACCTGATCGAAACGATTGACATCCCATACCCGCTACAGGCATTGTCTGACAACCTGACCACTAGGCAATCGCTTCCATGCTAGAACTCCAGCGCCCCGACACTCTGGTCGAACGGGTTGTCAGCGCCATCCGTGCAGAAATCGATTCCGGTCGCCTGGCCGCCGAAGCGCGCCTGCCCACTGAACAGCAACTGGCTGAACAACTGAACGTCAGCCGCTCGGTAGTGCGCGAAGCGGTAGCGCAGCTCAAGGCCGATGGCGTGCTGATCGCCCGCCGCGGGCTTGGCTCCTATATCTCGAAAACCCCCGGGGGCACGGTGTTCCGCTTCCCCGGCAGTACCGGTCGCAAACCCGACCTGGTGCAGATGTTCGAAATGCGCCTGTGGATCGAAACCCAGGCAGCGGCCATCGCCGCGCGCCGACGTGACGAACACGATCTGGCGAACATGGCCCAGGCCCTGCAGGAGATGCTCGACAAACGCAGCGACTTCGCCACTGCCTCGGCAGCTGATGTGGCCTTCCACAGGGCCATCGCCGAAGCCAGCAAGAACGATTACTTCGTGGCCTTCCATGACTTTCTCGGCGGCCAGTTGGCCAATGCACGGCGCACCGCCTGGGAAAACTCCGCAGCCCATTCGGTGGGCGGCTCGGCCGAAGCCAATCGCGAACACCAAGCGCTTTATCAGGCCATCGCCGACGGTGACCGCCAAAGGGCTGCGGCGTGTGCCGAAGCGCATCTGCGCGCCTCTGCCAAACGCCTGAAAATAGAACTACCTGCACTCGACTGATACCCAGAGCTTGCTGCGACCCGGCAAGCTCTTTTTTTTACGCATCCATTAGTCTGACAACCTGATAAGCAGATCCACCGACAAGAATCCCAAGGTACCCCTGCATGACATACGACTACTGCATCATCGGCGGCGGCATCGTCGGCCTGGCCACCGCGATGGCCCTGCTCCAACAACGCCCCGGGGCGTCATTGCTGATACTGGAAAAGGAGTCCAGCCTCGGCCGCCACCAGACGGGCCACAACAGTGGGGTGATCCATGCGGGCATTTACTATGCCCCGGGTAGCCTCAAGGCCGAGTTGTGCAAGCGTGGAGCCCTGGCGACCAAGGATTTTTGCCGCGAGCACGGCATTGCCTTCGATGTCTGCGGCAAACTGCTGGTGGCGTCCAACCCGCTGGAAATGCAGCGCATGCAGGCGCTGTACGAGCGTTCACAGCTCAACGGGCTGAAGGTCGAGCGGTTGGACGCCAGTGAACTCAGGCGCCGCGAACCCAATATCGCAGGCCTTGGTGCGCTGTTCGTCGATGCCACCGGCATCGTCGACTACAAGCAGGTGTGCGATGCCATGGCCAAGGTCATCGAGCAGGCCGGCGGCGAAGTGCGCCTGGCCACCACCGTGCAGGCCATCCGCGAGTTTGGCGATCATGTCGAAGTGTGCGATCACAGCCAGACCTGGCATGCCCGCCAGCTGGTCGCCTGCGCCGGCCTGCAATCCGACCGCCTGGCGCGCCTGGCCGGGGTAAAGATCGACCACCAGATAATCCCATTCCGCGGTGAGTACTATCGCCTGCCAGCCAGCAAGAACCAGATCGTCAACCACCTTATCTACCCGATTCCTGACCCACAGCTACCGTTCCTCGGTGTACACCTGACGCGCATGATCGACGGCAGTGTCACCGTCGGCCCCAACGCCGTGCTGGGTTTTGGCCGGGAAAACTACCGCAAGTTCGCGGTGAACTGGCGCGATGTGGCCGAGTACGTGCGCTTCCCTGGGTTCTGGAAAACGATCTGGAACAACCTCGGCTCCGGCACCACCGAGATGAAGAACTCGCTGTTCAAGCACGGCTACCTGGAGCAGTGCCGCAAGTACTGCCCGTCGCTGCAGGCCGGCGACCTGCTGCCCTTCGAGGCAGGCATCCGTGCCCAGGCCGTGATGCGTGACGGCACCTTGGTCCACGATTTTCTGTTCGCCGAGACCCCGCGCATGGTGCATGTCTGCAATGCACCGTCACCGGCTGCCACCTCGGCGATCCCCATCGGCCAGATGATCGCTGAAAAGATCCTCAAGGCCAGCTGAACCCTGCTGCACACCCCAACTACAAAGACAATAAGGAACATCAGATGTCGGTACACGAGGCGGCCCCGGCCGCGAGCGAGACACCAGCACAGAAACGCAAGCGCCTGCGCAAGGTGGCGGCGGCAACCATCTTCGGTTCGATGCTGGAGTGGTATGACTTCTACCTCTACGCGACCATGGCGGCGATCGTGTTCTCGAAGATTTTCTTCGATGCCAGCAACCCGGCAGTGGCTTCACTGCTGGCGTTCTCCACGTTTGCCATCGGTTTTGTCGCGCGCCCATTCGGCGGGGTTCTGTTTGGCTACCTGGGCGACCGCTTCGGCCGCAAGCATGTACTGGTTATCACGTTCTGCATGATGGGTGTGTGCACCGCGCTGATCGGTCTGATCCCCAGCTACGCCTCGATCGGTATCTGGGCACCGATTC
This sequence comes from Pseudomonas sp. BNK-15, assembly GCF_047456105.1. Lineage (NCBI taxonomy): Bacteria > Pseudomonadati > Pseudomonadota > Gammaproteobacteria > Pseudomonadales > Pseudomonadaceae > Pseudomonas > Pseudomonas sp. BNK-15. Next base: position 3,642,082 of record NZ_CP179898.1, on the reverse strand, counting down.
TGCTGGTAGTGATCCGCATCATCCAGGGCCTGGGCGCCGGTGCAGAGCTGTCCGGGGCGGCCGTCACCTCCTACGAACATGCCAGCGAAGGCAAGCGCGGCAGCCAGGGCGCTTGGCCAGCACTGGGGCTCAACCTGGGCTTGCTGCTGTCGTCGCTAACCGTTTACCTGCTGACCATGAACGGCAACGAGTTTCTCCTCGCCGGTGGCTGGCGCATTCCGTTCATCGCCAGCATCGCCCTGGTGGCGATCGGCCTTTGGGTGCGTAAGAGCATTCCTGAGACACCGGACTTCAAAGAACTCGACAAGGCCGATGCCAAACCGCAGGAGTCACCGCTGAAACTGCTGTTCAGGAACGATCTCAAAGGCTTGGCCGTGGTGTTTTTCGTGGCCATCGGCTACAACGCTCTGAGCTACATATTCAAGACGTTCTCGCTGGCATACCTGACTCAGTTCAAAGGTGTCGAGGCACATGTCACCTCCCTGTCGGTGACCATCGCCAGCCTGGTGGCGATCTTTGCCGTACCGTTCTTCGGCTGGCTGTGCGACCGCTGGAGCAGCAAGACCGTGTTGATGCTCGGCGGCGTGCTGTCGGCGCTGTTTGCTTATCCATTCTTGCAGTTGCTGAGCAGCGGTGAGCCAACACTGATCTATGTGGCCATTGCCATCGGCACCGGCCTCCTCGCGCCAATGATGTTCGCCCCCCAGGGCTCGTTCCTTAGCCGGCAGTTCCCGACCCAGACGCGCTCTTCCGGTTTCGGCACCGGGCGCGAGATTGGCACTGCAGTGGCCGGCGGCCTGGCGCCCCTGGGCGGCCTTGCCTTGGTGGCGAACTCGGCGACCCACTCCACCGACGGCGTGGCTTTGATCCTGGCGGTTTCCGGTGTGCTGGTGGTGGTGTTTGCCTTGTGTGACCAAGGCCGCAAGCACTCCAGTTCGAAAAACTGACCCGGGCCGGCCTGCACATCGATAATGGTGGGCAGGCCGGCACCCGCATCAGCCAACCGGGTTCTTGTGCAGCACCCTGCCCGCCTTGCCCGGCCGGTCGATGTAAAACGAATCCAGCGCACTGTTATCCAGCCCTTTCACGGCGTTCCAGTGCGCCGATGTGTGTACATACTTTGCCTGCAGCAACGCTCGTTCCTGGGTCGTCAGGCGCAGTTGCGCACATTGCCCGAGGGCAAACTCATGCAGCTTGCGGCTGACAGGCAGCAACTCTGCCGGCAGGTGATGCGCATCGTCACAGCCCAAGGGAGCGAGCGGTACGCCACCGCGCACGGCCAGTTCACGCATGATGCTGAGGTAGACACGTGACAGATGGCCACTGACTTCACGTTCTCGGTACACAGCGGCGTACACCTGCTTTTCCGGGTCATCGCGCTTGGCTCGGCTGCCTTCGATCGGCACCTCCCAGCTGAGCAGCCTTGGCCGCGGATCGACCAGGCCTGCAAAAGTTGAGGTCAGCAGCCCATTGACCGCCGCATGGGCGCTTGTGCATTCAGCCGGCGTCGTCCGCGCGACCCGGCTCGACTGCGGTTTGCACAAAAGAACCTGCTCACGCATGTGCTCACGATAACCGCCACCGATATTCGAGTGCACACCCGGCACGACTATGTCGTTGTCGCTGCGCACCAGCGGGAAGTTGTGGCGCTGCTCATCGCCGGCCACCAGTTGCACCACCTGCCGGGCGACAAGTGTGTCCAGCCCGAGACGCAAACCGCCGTATTGATCGCTGGCAGGGTCGAAGCTGCCTTGCAAAGGTGCAACGATTGCCGCCACCGTATCGAACAGACCAATGAAATTGATCGCCCGGGGCCCGTGCAGCTCAGCCGGCAAGCCCGCCTCCTCCTTGCCCAGCCGATTGGCCAGATGCCTGGCCGCCGCAGCACCTCGACTGAAACCGAACAGGTCGAATTCGATGCACTTGGGTACAACCTGCGGATGCTCAGCCCGATAATCGCGCAGCTGCCTGCCAACCTCCACCAGCGCCTGATCTACCCGGGCCGCCACCCCCGCGCTTCCACGCCCCGTCGCCTGGGCGAAGGACGAGTCAGGCGCACCGTGTGTTGTACCGATACCTTCCACATAAACGCTGAAATGAACCTGACCTTGCACAGGCCCGGAGGGATAAAGCGCGTGCAGCAGGGCAATGTTACTGCGGGCATTGGCGTAACTACCCCCTGCGCAAGCGCGGCCGGTGGAAGCCAAGGGTGCAGCGTTGCCCTGATTGTTGCCGGTGCCATCGAAAAAAACGCCCACCCGCAGGGTGACCGGGGCAGGTATACCGTACTGCTTGCTCATCATCATGCTCCTTCATGATTCGAAGAGCACAAGCAAGCGACAGATCACCGCCACCGGGAATCGGAGAACACCTGAAACGCACGCGGATATTCCACCGCTTCAATGCGCATAAAAAACCGGGGCGTAATTGGTCGCCACCCCCCGGATAGATTAAAGTATCCACCCCTGCCAGGTCCGTCGCGCTCCGCGCCCGCCCTGGCCCAATCCCAGGAACCGCCGCCGATGGAACACCGTGAAGCGCTGATCGCGCTACGCACCTTTCTTTCCTCCCAGATCCTAGGCCAGGAAAAACTGGTCGAGCGGCTGTTGATCGTGCTGCTGGCCGACGGCCACATGCTGGTCGAGGGCGCCCCGGGCCTGGCCAAGACCAAGGCCATCAAAGAGCTGGCCGAAGGTGTCGAAGCGCAGTTCCATCGCATCCAGTTCACCCCTGATCTGCTCCCGGCCGACATTACCGGCACAGAAATCTACCGCCCGGAAACCGGCAGCTTCGTGTTCCAGCAGGGGCCGATCTTCCACAACCTGGTGCTGGCTGACGAAATCAACCGGGCACCGGCCAAGGTGCAGTCGGCGTTGCTCGAGGCGATGGCCGAACGCCAGGTCAGTGTCGGGCGCAGTACCTATGACCTGTCGCCGCTGTTTCTGGTCATGGCCACGCAAAACCCGATCGAGCAGGAAGGAACCTACCCGCTGCCGGAGGCCCAGCTCGACCGTTTCCTGATGCACGTGAAGATCGGCTTCCCCGATGCGGCGGTGGAGCGACGCATTCTGGCCCAGGCCCGCGGTGAAGCGCTGGGTGGCGAAGTCAAACCTGAACGGCGTGTCAGCCAGCAGGCCATCTTTGCCGCACGCAAGGAAATCCTTGGCCTGTACATGGCCGACGCGGTGGAGGAATACCTCGTGCAACTGGTCATGGCAACGCGCACACCGGCCAAGTTCGATACCGAGCTGGCCGACTGGATCGCCTACGGCGCCAGCCCGCGCGGTTCCATCGCTCTGGATCGTTGTGCGCGGGCGCATGCCTGGCTGGCCGGGCGCGACTTCGTCAGCCCCGAGGATATCCAGGCCGTGCTGTTCGACGTGCTGCGCCACCGCATCATCCTCTCCTTCGAAGCCGAAGCGGCAGGGGTCGACCAGGACCGCGTGGTCCAGCGCATCCTTGACGTCGTCGCCGTTGCCTGAGCCCATGCCCACCGCTCAGCAGGCCGAACCCGGCATCCGCATCGGCCTCGCCGAGCTGATCGACATGCGCCACCGGGTGCGCGAGATCCAGTTGTTCTCCCGGCCTGGCCAGCGCAGCCCGCTGGTCGGCCTGCACCACTCCAAGCTGCGCGGGCGCGGCGTGGACTTCGACCAGGTGCGCGTCTACCAGGCCGGTGACGACGTACGCAACATCGACTGGCGGGTCACCGCACGCACCCAAGAGCCGCATACCAAGCTGTTCCATGAAGAACGCGAGCGGCCGATCTTCATCCTCGTCGAGCAAAGCCAGCGACTGTTCTTCGGCTCGGGGCTGATGTTCAAGTCAGTGCTCGCGGCCCAGGCTGCGGCGCTGTTCGGTTGGGCTGCGCTGGGCCACAACGACCGTATCGGCGGGTTGGTGTTCGGCGATGATGAGCACCACGAAATCAAGCCGCGGCGCAGCAAGCAAAGCCTGCTGCAGTTGCTCAACCGTATGGCGAAGGTCAACCAGGCGCTGCACACCGAAGCCGCGCCCCACGCTGACAGCCTGGGCCTGGCTTTGCGCCGCGCACGTGAAGTACTGCGCCCAGGCAGCCTGGCCATCGTCATTTGCGACGAGCGCTCGCTCAGCGCCCAGGCTGAACAGCACCTGGCGATGCTCTCGCGCCATTGCGACCTGCTGCTGATGCCGGTTTCCGACCCGCTCGACCATGCCTTGCCTGCTGCTGGCCTGCTGCGTTTTTCCCAGCGCGGTGCGCAGCTGGAGCTAGACACGCTGGACACCAACCTGCGCCAGGCCTACCGTCAGCAGGCCGAAGCGCGTATCGAACGCTGGGACTTGATGGCGCAAAAGCTGCGCGTGGTGCTGATGCCACTGAGCACCCAAAGCGAAATGATCGAGCAGTTGCGCGAATACCTCAATGCCCAGCGCCCTGGGAGCAGTAAATGAATCCGCTGGATCAGCTGCAGCCGCTGATCGCACCCTCGGCGATTGGCCTGTGGCCACCGGCACCAGGCTGGTGGCTGCTGCTCGCCTTGCTGCCACTGCTGGCCTGGGGCCTGTGGCGGCTGCGGCGCTGGCGCCCGGGCAAGCGCCGGGTGGTGCGTGCCGAACAGCCGCTCGACCCGGTGCGCCTAGAGGCGCTGGCCGAACTTGCCCGCCTACCCCGCCCCTACGACGGCGCGCCGGCCGGGGCCTGGTTGCAGCAGATCAACGCCTTGCTCAAACGCCTGTGCCGCAACCATTACCCCGGGGCCAACAGCCATACACTCAACGGCCGCCAGTGGCTGGCGTTCCTCGACAACCGCTGCCCGGCCGCCGGCCTGACCCGCTGGATGGTATTGGTCGAGGGCGCGTACAAGCCCGAGTGCAAGCTCGACGACAAGGCCATCGTCGGGCTCAGCCAGGCCGTCGAAACCTGGATTCGCAAACATGTTTGAACTGGCCTGGCCGTGGATCTTCGTGCTGTTGCCGCTGCCGTGGCTGGCGCGCCTGGTGCTGCCCGCCGCTGACAGCGGCGAGCCGGTGCTCAAGGTGGGCTTTCTCCACGAGCTGGAAGGCCTGGCCGGCCGGCGTGCGCGCCTGAACCTGCCAACCTGGCGCCAGCAGGCGCCGTTCGTGGTGATCTGGCTGCTGCTGTTGCTCGCCGCTGCCCGCCCGCAATGGCTGGGCGACCCGTTACCGGTGGCCGCCAGTGGCCGTGACCTGATGGTTGCAGTGGATGTGTCCGGCTCCATGGACTTCCCCGACATGCAGTGGAAGGACGACGAAGTCAGCCGCCTCGACCTGGTCAAGGCATTGATGGGCGACTTCCTGCAGGACCGCGAAGGCGACCGCGTCGGCCTGATTCTGTTTGGCAGCCAGGCCTACCTGCAGGCACCGCTGACCTTTGACCGGCGCACTGTGCGTACCTTCCTCGACGAAGCGCAAATCGGCATAGCTGGCAAAAACACCGCCATCGGTGACGCCATTGGCCTTGCGGTCAAACGCCTGCGCCAGCGCCCTGCGCAAAGCCGCGTGCTGGTGCTGATTACCGACGGCGCCAACAATGGCGGGCAGATCCACCCATTGACCGCCGCCCGCCTGGCCGCCCAGGAAGGCGTGCGCATCTACACCATCGGCATCGGCGCCAACCCCGAGGCCAGCGGTACACCTGGCCTGCTCGGGCTCAACCCAAGCCTGGACCTGGACGAAGCCTCGCTCAAGGAAATCGCCGAGCTGACCCGCGGCGCGTACTTCCGCGCCCACGACGGTGCCGAACTGGACGCCATCGGCGATACCCTGGATCAGCTCGAACCCGTCGCCCAGCAGCCGACCCAGGCGCGCACGGCCAAGGCCCTGTATGCCTGGCCATTGGCCCTGGCCTTACTGCTCAGCGTGCTGCTGGTGGTGGCGGTGCAATGGCCAAACAACCTGCTGCAACGGGGCCTGCGCAAACCGCGCTTCCTGCAGCCCCACCCGCAATGGCGTGAGCGCCTTAAACGGCTGCGCTTGAGGAAGCGGCGATGATCGATCTGTGGCCGCAATGGTTGCGCCCCCTCTGGCTGCTGGTAGTGCCGCTGCTCGCCTGGCTGCTGTTCAAGCTGTGGCACCGGCGCAAGCGCGCCGGGCGCTGGCAGATGATCCTGCCCAAGGCATTCCACCCGGTGCTGCTCGGTGGCGGCAGTGGCAGCAACAGCAAACTGCCCTGGGTGGCCCTCGGCCTTGCCTGGTTGCTGGTCGTTCTGGCGCTGCTCGGGCCGAGCTGGCAGCGTGTGGAGGAATCCCGCCAACGCCCGGCCGACCCGCTGGTGATCCTGCTCGAACTGACGCCGCAGATGCTTGCCGAGGACACCCCGCCCAACCGGCTGCAGCAGGCTCGGCGCAAGGTCCTGGACCTGCTCGAACACCGCCGCGACAGCCAGACCGCCCTGATCGTCTACGCAGGCAGCGCACACACCTTGGTGCCGCTGTCCGACGACCTGAGCACCACGCGCAACCTGCTCGAGGCCATCGACCCTTCGATCATGCCGCAGCCCGGCCAACGCGCCGACCTGGCCGTGCAAAAAGGCCTGGCCCTGCTGGCGCAGAGCGGCCTGGGCCAAGGCCGCCTGTTGCTGATCGGTTCGGCATTGAGCGGCCCGGAACGCCAAGGCATCGTCCAGGCCCTGGGCCGCCAGGGCCCGAGCCTGTTGATGCTCGGAGTCGGCACCAGCGACGGGGCTCCGGTGCGCCAGGCCAACGGCGAGTTCCTCAAGGACGAGCAAGGTGCCATTCTGGTACCGCGCCTGGACAGCGGCGGCCTCAGGGCGTTTATCAACAGCACCGGCGGACGCTACCGTCATGCCCGCATCGACGACCTCGACCTGCGTGGCCTGGGCCTGTACGACAACCCGCGCATCCTGCGCAATGACGGCCAGAACGTGCAACTCGACAGCTGGGCCGACCAAGGCTACTGGCTGTTGATCCCCCTGTTACTGCTGGCCGCCTGCGCGGGTCGGCGCGGCTGGCTGTTCTGCCTGCCGCTGCTGCTGGCCCTGCCGCAGCCAAGCCAGGCCTTGGAGTTCAATGACCTGTGGTTGCGCCCCGACCAGCAGGGCCAGCGCCTGCTTGAACAGAACCGCCCGGCGGACGCCGCCCGGCACTTCCAGGACCCGCAATGGCGCGGCATGGCGCTGTACCAGGCCGGCGACTACGCCGCGGCCGCCAAGGCCTTTGCCCAAGGCAATACGACAGCGGCCCACTACAATCGAGGCAATGCCCTGGCCCGCAGCGGCGAGCTGGAAGCCGCCCTGGATGCCTATGAGCAAGCCCTCGAGCGCCAGCCCGATTTCAAGCCGGCGCTGGATAACCAGGCACTGATCCAGCAGCTGTTGCAGCAACGCGAAGCACAGGCCGAGGAACAACCGGCCAAAGACGATGCCCAAGGCACGCCCGGCAGCGAGACCGAGGGCAACAGCAGCTCGGCCAGCAGCCCGGCGCAGGGCACGCCCGGCAACGATGAACCGGCCAACGCCGAACAGCCCGGCCAAGACAGCAACAACAGCCAGGCCACTCCCGGAAACCAGGGTGGCGACGATGACAGCATCACCCAGCCGCCCAAGCGGCCGGTTTCCACCAGCCTGGACGCCGAGCAACGCCAGGCCCTGGAACAATGGCTGAGGGAAATCCCCGACAACCCGGCGCAGCTGCTACGCCGCAAATTCTGGTATGAACAGCAATTGCATCAGGAAACCCCACGATGAGTCGCCTCGGCGTCTTTCTCTTCAGCCTCTTCTGGGCCCTTCTGGCCCAGGCCGAGCCGACCCTGCAGGCCAGCGTCGATCGCACTCGCCTGGGCGCCGGCGAAACTTTGGAACTGACCCTCGAAAGCCAGGATGTGACCCAGTTCGGCAAGCCCGACCTGCGCGCCCTGGACGGCGACTTCGAAGTGCGCGGCACGCGCCAGTTGAACAGCCTGCATACCCTCGACGGCGAGACCCGCGCCAGCACCCGCTGGATCATTACCCTGCTGCCAAGGCGTAGCGGCAGCCTGCGTATTCCTGAGCTGCAACTGGGCCAGTCACACAGCCAGGCCATCGATCTGCAGGTGCTGCAGGCCGACGCCAGCCGCCCGGATACTGCGTCCCAGATATTCGTCGAAGCCACGCTGGACAGCAACGAGGTCTATGTCCAGGCCCAGGCCGTGCTGACCCTGCGCATCTACCATTCGGTGTCGCTGTACGATGACAGCAGCCTGAGCCCGCTGCAGCTGGAAAACGCCAAGGTCGAGCCGCTGGGTGACTCACGCACCTATGAGAAGGACATCAACGGCGTACGCCACGGGGTGATCGAGACACGCTACGCACTCTATCCGCAGCACAGCGGCACCCTGGAAATCGCGCCGCTCACGTTCACCGCCACCGCCGCCGATAACGCTCAGCAGCCTGAGGGCGCTGCACGCACCGCTCGCCAGGTACAGGTCAGGTCGCTGCCGCTGCGCCTGACCGTACGCCCGATCCCCGCCGCCTGGCCCGCGGCCGAACCGTGGTTGCCAGCCCGCAGCCTGACCCTGGAGGAGCACTGGAACCCCGACCCAGGCAGGCAGCAAACCCAGATAGGCGATTCGCTGACCCGCAGCATCACGCTGCGCGCCGAAGGGCTGTCCAGCACCCAGTTGCCGCAATTGCCCGCCACGGAAATCGCCGGGCTGCGCCGCTACCCGGACCAACCGCTGCTGCGCAACGAAATCAGCGAGCGCGGCATGACCGCCAACCGCGAGGAGCGCGAGGCACTGGTGCCCACCCACAGCGGCGAACTTGCCCTGCCGGCGCTGGAAGTCACCTGGTGGAATACCCGCGAGGACCATCTGGAGCACAGCAGCCTGCCGGCGCGTAACCTGAACGTGCAGGACAACCCTGCCCTGAGCGCCGACACCCCGGTAGGCGATGCCGGCAGCGCAAGCCATCTGCTCTGGCCTTGGCAACTCTGCACCGTGATTTTCGCCCTCACCACGGCGCTCGGTTTTACCCTGTGGTGGCGCGCCCGCTCGCAACCAGCGGTACTGCGCGCCGCGCAGACCGGCCCAAGCCCACGCACCCTGCTGGACGACCTCAAGCGCGCCTGCCAGGCCAACGACCCACAGGCCACCCGCCAGGCCCTCGACGCCTGGGCGCGGCAGCAGCCGGAGACCTTGGCGGAGATGGCGGCGCGGTTCGTGCCGCTGTCGGATGCGCTGGATGGGTTGAACGGGGCGCTTTACAGCGAGAGTGGGCAGTATTGGCAGGGGGAGGATTTGTGGCGGGCGATTGGCACGATTCCACCGGCGGAACAGGTGTTGTTGCCTTCGGGTGAGCCGGGGAGCTTGCCGCCGCTTTATCCGAAGTGATTGAGAGAGGGGCGCAGCACTAAAGACAGGCCCCTCTCAGCCCGGATGCAATCCTGACCCTTCCCCCGCTGATCACCGGCAGCGATCAGATGAACCGATGCCCCTGAAACGGGTTCCAGCCCTGCTCCCCTTTGGTCTGTTTCAGGTAATAGGCATAATTGGTCAACATGCCATACAGCACGGCAAAGGCCACACTGATGCCCTGGTCCAGCGCCCGAGGCACCGCATTACCCGTGGCAGCCTCGTAAACGCCTTCAAGCAGCCCGATGCCCATAATGATGGCCAGCATGACCAGGTTCTTCTTCCACATGCCCAGGACGAACCAGTAGATCGGGCCAAAGAAGAATCCGAGGAAATTGTTGTTGATCAACAGTTTCTTGCGAAACGGCAAGGCGCGAAAAGCAGCTTTGTAACTCGTTTCACGTGGCCCTCCATGCTGATCGAAGAAAGCGAAACGCTCCTGCCATTTAGGCTTGAGGTTGGCGTAATCGGCCTGGATTTGTGGCGTGCTTTGCATAAAAATTCCTTTTCAAATTGGTTCCGGTAGCCCACACCAGCAGCATCGCAAGCGCCGCGGCCGGGGCGAAGATTAGATCATCGGCGATGGCCGGCAACAAGCGAGCAAATGGCCACTATGTCGACCCGTTCGCATAATGGAATGTCCCTGTAGCGCACTGCCCTCCCTTTCAACGCATCGAACACTGCCCGGCTCCAGACAATCGCCAAGCCACTTGAGTTACCATACCGCCCTCCCTCGAGGGCTACCTTGGCGCTGTCATGACGCCAGATGCCGAAGCCTTCATGTCCCAATCCAACAGGTCATCCATGCGTCTGTTTCACACCTCCGACTGGCACCTGGGCCAAAGCCTGCACGGCCAGGAACGCGACTTCGAACACGCCTGCTTCCTCGACTGGCTGCTCGGCCAGCTGCGCTTGCGCCAGCCCGATGCGCTGCTGATCGCCGGTGATATCTTCGACACGGTCAACCCACCGGTCAAAGCCCAGGAGCGGCTTTACGACTTCATCGTCCAGGCCCACGAGCAACAGCCGAAGCTGGATATCGTGATGATCGCCGGCAACCATGACTCCGGCTCGCGCATCGAGCTGCCCGCCGCGCTCATGCGCCGCCTGCGCACCCACGCGCTGGGTCGTGTGCACTGGCTCGACGAAGGCCAGCTGGATGCCGAACGCCTGCTGATCCCGCTCACCAACAGCCGCGGCAAAGTGGCGGCCTGGTGCCTGGCCCTGCCCTTCCTGCGCCCGGCCGAGGTCACCGGCCCGCAGTTGGGCGACGACTACCTGCAGGGCATCAACCAGGTGCACCAGCAACTGATCGCTGCCGCGCAGAAAAAACGCAAGAAGGACCAGGCGCTGGTCGCCATCAGCCACGCGCATATGGTGGGTGGCTCGGTGTCCGAAGACTCCGAGCGCAGCCTGATCATCGGTAACGCCGAGGCCCTTCCGGCCAAACTGTTCGACAAGGCCATCAGCTACGTTGCCCTGGGCCACCTGCACAAGCCGCAGAAGGTCAACCGCGAAACCCGCATCCGCTACAGCGGCTCGCCGATCCCATTGTCGTTCGCTGAAATCAATTACCCGCACCAGGTGCTGGAAGTCGAGCTCGAGAGCACTGAACTGGTCAGCGTCGAAGCGCGCCCGGTGCCGCGCGCCGTGGCCCTGCAGCGCATCGGCCCTGCGCCGTTGGGCGAACTGCTGGAGCAACTTGCCGAGCTGCCGGTGATCGACCTGCTCGAAGACCCCAACCGCCAGCCCTGGCTCGAAGTGCGTGTGCTCTTGGACGAGCCGCAGCCCGACCTGCGCCAGCAAATCGAAAGCGCATTGGAAGGCAAAGCGGTGCGACTGATCCGCATCGGCGCCGAATATGCTGGCCGTGGTAACGACGAAGAAAGCGATCTTGAGTTCGTCGAACTGTCGCAGATGACCCCGCAGGACCTGTTCAGCCGCGCCTGGGAACAGGCCTATGGCAACCCCGTCGACGAACAGGCCCTGGCCGACTTCGCCCTGTTGCTGCAGGACGTTCAGCTGGAAGAGGAACAGCCATGAAAATTCTCGCCATTCGCCTGAAGAACCTGGCATCCCTGGCCGGCCCGGTCGACATCGACTTCACCGCCGAACCCCTGGCCAGTGCCGGGCTGTTCGCCATCACCGGGCCGACCGGTGCCGGCAAGAGCACCCTGCTCGACGCCCTGTGCCTGGCCCTGTTCGGCACCGTGCCGCGGCTCAACGCCATCGGCCGCGAAGCCAAGGTGCCGGACGCCGATGGCGACATCCCCACCTCCGACCCGCGCAACCTGCTGCGCCGCGGTACCGGCAGCGGCTTTGCCGAGGTCGATTTCATCGGCATCGACGGCCACCGCTACCGCGCGCGCTGGGAAGCCAACCGCGCCCGCGACAAAGCCAACGGCAAGCTGCAGCTCAGCCGCCAGAGCCTCTACGACCTTGACAGCGAGCAGGTGCTGGGCAGCGGCAAGAACGAATACAAGCAGCTGATCGAAGCCCGCCTGGGCCTGAACTTCGAGCAGTTCACCCGCGCGGTGATGCTGGCCCAAAGCGAGTTCAGTGCCTTCCTCAAGGCCGACGACAGAGAACGCAGCGAGCTGCTGGAAAAGCTTACCAACACCGCCATCTACACCCGCCTCGGCCAGCGCGCCTTCACCAAGGCGCGGGAAACCGGCGAAGCGCACAACGCACTGAAAGACCGTGCCAGCCACCTGCTACCGATGGTCGCAGAGGCCCGCGCCGAACTCGACGAGCGCCTGGAGCAGGCGCAGCAACAATTCAAGAACCACCAGGCGCGGCAGCGCCAATTGGAGCAACAGCGCAACTGGCTCAACGAACAGCGCCAACTGCAAGCCCAGCACAGCGAAGCCAGCGCGGCCTTGCAGGCTGCCGAGCAAGGCTGGCAAGCCCTGGCCGAGCAACGCCTCGACCTGCAACGCCTGGAGCGCCTGGCACCGCAGCGCCACCAGTTCCACCGCCAGCAAGTACTGACCGCGCAACTGGCGCCCTTGGCTGCGCAGATCGCAGCGCAACACCAGCAGCAAGGCGAGCTGCAGACACGCACCGGCGAACTGCAACAGGCGCTGCTGGCGGCCCGCCAGGCACTCGCCGACAGCCAGGCCCAGCACAGCGAAAACACCCCGCGCCTGCGCCAGGCGTTCGCCGGCCAGGACAGCCTGGCACGGCTGGACAATGAGCTGACAACGCAACGCACGGCCAGCCAGCAGGCCGACCAGCACGTCGCCGAAGGGCAGCAGCAACTGCAGCAGCTGGAAGAAAACCAGCAGCGCAGCCTGCGACAACTGGCACAGATCGATGAGGCACTGGCCGGTAGCCAACACCTCGCCGGGTTGGCAAACGCCTGGCAGGCCTACCTGCCCCAACTCAAGCAAGTGATGCTGATCGGCGGGCGACTGAGCAAGGGCCGCGAAGAGCTGCCGGGCCTGCAGGCTCAGGCCAGCCAGGCCAACGTGCAGTTGCAGGCGCAGCGCGACCATTACGAACTGCTGTTCCGCGAAGCCAAGGCCGAACCACAGGCGCTGGCCGAGCAGATCGACCTGCTCGGCGGCATGCTCCAGGACAATCGCAAACAGCAGCGTGCCGTCGAAACACTGTCGCGCCTGCATGGCCGCGAGCTGGAGTTGCGCCAGCAACTTGAGGCCATACGTGAGCGCCAGCAGCAGGCCATGCAACAACGCCAGCAACTGATCGGCGAAGGGACTGCAGCCAAGGCCGAGCTTGAGGCCGCCGAGCAGGCGCTCACCCTCACCCGCCAACTGCTGGAGCGCCAGCGCCTGGCGCGTAACACCAGCGTCGAAGAGCTGCGTGGCCAGTTGCGCGACGGCGAGCCCTGCCCGGTGTGTGGCAGCGCCGAACACCCATTCCACCAGCCTGAAGCGCTGCTGCAAAGCCTGGGCCGGCATGACCAGGCCGAAGAGGACGCGGCGCAGAAGCAGGTCGAATCCCTCAACGGCAAGCTGGTGGAACTGCGCACCCAGCTTGGCGTGGTCAACGCCCAGCTCAAGGACTACCAGCAGCAACAGGTACAACTGAGCGAGCAATTGCAGCCATTGGTTGCGCAGGTGCAGGCTCACAGCCTGTGGCCTGCCCTCGCCCCCCAGGACGACAAAGCCCGCACGGCCTGGCTGGCCAACCAGCTGCAGCGCCTGGACGATGAAATTGCCAAGGACGAGAAACGCCAGAGCGCCCTGCTCGCCTTGCAAAAAGAGGCTGCCCGCCTCAACCAGCAATTGCAGGCGGCGCATGAAGCGCAACAGCAGGCCCAGCGCCACCTGGACCACCAACACCAGGCTCTGGCCAGCGACGAACAGCAGTTGCAGCAAGGCCTGAATGACCTGGCCAGTGTGCTGCCGGATGATGTCCTGAAGGCCCTAAGCGACGACCCAGCCAATGCCTTCCTCGGCCTCGATCAGCAGATCGCCCAGCGTTTGCAACAGCTGGAGCAGCGCAAAGACGAGCAGGAAGAACAGCAAGCCCGCCAGGTACAGCTGGACAAGCTGCGCGACCAGCAGCAGACACGCCTGCAGGCGCAGCAGCAGTTGCAGCAGACACTGGCCAGCCTTGTCGAGCAGCGCCAGCAGGCGCAGGCCAACCTCGCCGAACTGCTAGGCCAACATGCCAGTGCAGAAGCCTGGCAACAGCACCTGGAGGCACAACTGGAGCAGGCCCGTGCGGCCGATGCCGACACCGCGCAGCGCCTGCAGGACCTGCGGACCCAGGGCGTGAAACTGGCCGCCGAGCTTGATGCCAACGCCCAGCGGCAGCAGGCACTGGAGCAGGAGTGTCAGCAGTTGCAGGGCGCGATCGCCCAGTGGCGCAGCGAGCACCCCGAGCTGGATGACCGTGGCCTCGATCGCCTGCTGGCCATCGACGATGCGCAACTTGGGGCCCTGCGCCAGCAGCTGCAGCACGCAGAGAAAGCCATCGAACAAGCCCGCGTGCTGCTGCAGGAGCGTGAGCAGCGGCTTGAGCAGCATAACGCCCAGACACAGGGCGAGCTGCCCGCTGACGACCTGGAGCAGACCCTGGCCGAGCTCCAGCAGCACCTCAACGTTCAGGAACAACAGTGCGCCGAACTGCGCGCGCAACAGGCCGATGACCAACGCCGCCAGCAGGCGCACCAGGCCCTGGCCGCCGAAATCGAACAGGCCCGCGAGCAGTGGCAGCGCTGGGCACGCCTGAATGCGCTGATCGGCTCGGCCTCCGGCGATGTGTTCCGCAAGATCGCCCAGGGCTACAACCTTGACCTGCTGCTGCACCATGCCAACGCCCAGTTGCGCCAACTGGCGCGGCGCTACCGCCTGAAACGTGGCGGCAGCGCCCTGGGGCTGCTGGTGCTGGACACCGAGATGGGCGACGAACTGCGCTCGGTGCACTCCTTGTCTGGCGGTGAAACCTTCCTGGTCTCGCTGGCCCTGGCCCTGGGCCTGGCGTCAATGGCGTCGAGCACCCTGCGTATCGAGTCGCTGTTCATCGACGAGGGGTTCGGCAGCCTCGACCCCGAGTCGCTGCAATTGGCCATGGACGCCCTCGACGGCCTTCAGGCACAGGGCCGCAAGGTGGCGGTGATCTCCCATGTGCAAGAGATGCACGAACGCATTCCGGTGCAGATCCAGGTGCGGCGCCAGGGTAACGGCCTGAGTGATGTCGAGGTATGCGGGTGATCCTTTACTCGTTTCGCCGTTGCCCATGGGCCATGCGTGCGCGCCTGGCACTGCGCTATGCCGGGTGCGAGGTACACATCCGCGAAGTGGCGATGAAGAACAAGCCGGCCGAGTTGCTGGCTTTGTCACCCAAGGCGACGGTGCCGGTGCTCGACACCGGAGAAGGCGTGCTGGAGGAAAGCCTGGACATCATGCGCTGGGCGCTCGAGCGCAATGACCCGCAGGACTGGCGGCTGCAGGCTGACCCTGCAGCCGCACGACAGGCTGACCGACTTATTGCCCGCAACGACAGCGAATTCAAGGCGCAGGTCAACCTGTACAAATATGCCGAGCGATACCCCGAGCACACACGCGAACATTACCGTCAGCAGGCCGAGGCCTGGCTGGCGGCGCTTGAACACCTGCTAGAGGGCCGGCCCTACCTGCTGGCCCACCATCCAAGCCTGGTCGACGCCGCACTGCTGCCCCTGATGCGCCAGTTTGCCGGGGTCGAACCGCAGTGGTTCGCCGAGGCGGACTATCCGCGTGTGCGCAGCTGGCTGGAGGGATGGTTGGCGTCTGAGCTATTCAACGCAGTGATGGCGCGCCCCTGAATCGATAGTCACTCGATGAACTTCAAATCCGAAGGTGCGTCCTGCGCCAGGGTCTGCACAGTCTCACCCAGCTTGCCCGTACGCGGATCGCGGCGCATGACCACGATCTGGTTGCTCTTCTGGTTGGCCACCAGCAGGAAATTGTCACTCGGGTCCAGGGCAAACTCCCGCGGGTGGTCGCCTTCCACCGATCGACGCTGCAGGAAGGCCAGCTGCCCATCATCCTCGCCCACACTGAATGCAACGATCTCATTGGCCGTGCCGCGGTTGCTCACATACAGAAAGCGCCCGTCCGCCGAGAGGTGCAGGCCGCCTGCCGCCTTGGCCGCCGCGTCCTGCTGCTCGGTCAGCGGCAGGCGCTGGCGTTCGCGCAGGGCAGCATCCTCGACATCGAACATGACCACTTCGGCGCTCATTTCCAGCGTCAGATAGGCATGCCGCCCCTTGGCATCGAACAACAGGTGACGCGGGCCACTGCCAGCTGGCAGGTCGACCGATGCGGGGATGGCCGGGCTTAGCGGGCGGTCGGTGCTGGCGCCGTCGTAGCGGTAGATGAATACCCTGTCGGCCCCCAGGTCACTGGCATACAGGTGACTACCGTCCGGCGACAGCACCACTGAATGCACATGGGCACCGGCCTGGCGCTCGGGGTTCACCCCACTGGGCGCGTGTCCGGCCTGCTGCACCACATCCTTGAGCTTGCCGTCTTTGGCCACCGGTATCACCACCAGGCTGCCGCCCGGGTCTGGAGCAACGGCGTAGTTGGCAACGAACAAGTAACGCTGGTCGCGGCTGAGGCTGGCATGCGTCGGTTCGTCGCCACGGGTGGCAACCTGGTTCAGCGGCTTGATCTCACCCTTGCTGCTCACGCTGAAACTGCTGGCGTGGCCCTTTGGCGCCTCGTTGACCGCGAACAGTTGCCGCTGATCCGCCGAAAGCACCAGCCAGGAAGGGCTGACGCTCTTGACCACCTGCTGCGGCGCAGGGCCGATGAGGCCAGTCTTGCTGTCGAACTGGTAACGGTAGATACCTTGGCTCGCACCATCGGTATAACTGCCCACCAGCAGCGTGACGGCCTGGGCATTCAAAGTCAGGCTCATGAGGCTAGTGGCCAGCAGGCTGGTCCAGGTCGGGTTCATCGTCGTCTTCATCCGGGGCGCGAAAGGCACTCATACAGACTAGACGATGCTCGCCCTGGGCATCGTGCAGTTGCCACTCGTCACCGGCGCCGATGGCAGCGGCGACCTGTTCGGCAGTGAAGGCCCAACGCCGGTGTTGGCGGCCGTCCATGCATTCGACCGTCAGGCCTGTTTCATCGAGGTTGAAGTCGAAGGCGTGCAGGCCATCGATCAGTAGCATGTCGCAGGATGCGAGGGCGGTGGCGAGGGGAGACATGAAGGTACCAGCTGAAAAAGAGGCGACAGTATAGCCTTCGCGCCGCTTTGCAGCCCAGTCGCCGCAGTTAGTCGCCACGACAAACCGGCGATTGGGCCGCAAAGCGGCCCTCCACCATTCAATGGGCGAAGATCGAACCGCCCTGCTTGCCTGCCATCTTCTCGGGCTTGATCAGGAACCGCGCCAGTGCCGGCAGCAGCCACAGCGCACCGAACATGTTCCACAGCAGCATGAAGGTCAGCATCAGGCCCATGTCGGCCTGGAACTTGATGGCCGAGAAGATCCAGGTGCACACGCCGATGGCCAGGCACAGGCCGGTGAACAGTACCGCCTTGCCGGTCGAACGCAGGGTCTGGTAATAGGCTTCCTGCAGCGGTAGGCCGGCACGCAGGAAGCTCTCCAGGCGGCTGTAGATGTAGATGCCATAATCGACACCGATACCCACGCCCAACGCCACCACCGGCAAGGTGGCGACCTTCACGCCGATCCCCATGAAGGCCATCAGCGCATTGCCCAGTACCGAGGTCAGCACCAGCGGCAGCACGATGCACAGGGTGGCAGCAAAGGAGCGGAAGGTGATCAGGCACATCACCGCCACACAGATGTACACCAGGATCAGGATGGTCAGCTCGGCCGACTTGATCACCTCGTTGGTCGCAGCCTCGATCCCGGCGTTGCCCGCCGCCAGCAGGAACTGCAAGCCGTCCTTGTCATGGCTTTCGGCAAACGCCTTGGCAGCGCTGGTGACACGTTCCAGGGTTTCGGCCTTGTGGTCGTTGAGGAACACCAGCACCGGCGCCAGCGAGCAGTCGGCGTTGTACAGGCCGTCGGCACGGGCGATGGAGTTGTTGAGGATGTCCGGGTTGCGCGACAGGGTTTCCCATTTCAGGCTGCCCTCGTTCATGCCCTTGATCACCTGCTTGGACACCGTCACCAGGGAGATCGCCGACTGCACGCCGGGGGTGTTCTCCATGGTCCACATCAGCTCGTCGATCGGTGCCATGGTCGAGTGGATCGAGCAGCTCTCCGCCGGCGTCTTGACCATCACCACCAGCACATCGGAGCTGGTCGAGTAGTTGCTGATGATGAAGTTGTTGTCCTGGTTGTAGCGCGAGTCCGGGCGCAGCTCCGGCGCGCCCTGGTCGAGGTCGCCGATCTTCAGGTTCTGGCTGTACCACAGGCCACCAGCGAAGGCGACCAGGGCCAGGGCGATGGACACCGGTGCCACCTTGGCGCTGGCGAAGTTCGACAGCAGGCGCCAGAACGGATGCTCCCGGGTGGCGTCCTTCTTGCTGCGCTCGATGGCCTTTTTGCTGATGCCGATGTAGGAGATGGCTACCGGCAGCAGGATCAGGTTGGTGAAGACGATCACCGCCACGCCGATCGACGCACCGATGGCCAGCTCGCGGATCACGCCGATGTCGATGATCAGCAGGGTAATGAAGCCCACCGCGTCGGCGAGAATCGCGATCATCCCGGGCAGGAACAGCTGACGGAAGGTGCGCCGGGCAGCGGTCAGGGCATTCTCGGCGTCACTGGACTGCAAGGCGATGCCGTTGATCTTCTGCACCCCATGGGAAATGCCGATAGCAAAGATCAGGAACGGCACCAGCATCGAGTAAGGGTCCAGGCCAAAGCCCACCACATGCATCAGGCCCAATTGCCAGACCACTGCCACCAGGGTGGTGATCAGCACGGCGATGGTGCTGCGGATGCACCAGGTGAACCAGTAGAGCAGCACCCAGGTGATGACCAGCGCGACCCCAAAGAACATCGCCACCATCACCAGGCCGTCGATCAGGTCACCGACCTTTTTGGCGAAGCCGACGATGTGCACCTTCACATTGGGGTTCTGCGCCTGGAACTTGTCGCGAATTTTCTCCTCGAGCAAGTGCGAGAACTGCTGGTAGTCCAGCTTGACCTGTTTCCCGGGGTCCTGCGGATCGGGGTAGCTTTCCAGCAAGGGTACATCGACGATGCTGGACTTGAAGTTGTTGCCCACCAGGCGCCCGACCTGGCCGGACTTGAGCACGTTGTCGCGCAGTGAGTCGAGGCTGTCTTGCGAACCGTTGTACGTATTGGGGATTACCTCGCCGCCGGAGAACCCCTCCTCGGTGACTTCACTCCAGCGCACGCTGGGGCTCCACAACGACTTAAGGCCCGCGCGGTCGACGCCGGGGATGTAGAACACCTCGTCATGGATCTGGCGCAGGGTCTCCATGTAATCCTTGTCGAAAATGTCGCCATTGACCGCCTCGACCGAAATGCGCACGGTGTTGCCGAGGTTGGCCAGGTCGTTGCGGTGCTCCATCATCTGCTCGATGAACGGATGCTCGAGCGGAATCATCTTCTCGAAACTGGTCGAGGGGCGAATCTGCGCGGCCTGCCAGAACAGGAAGATGCTCACCAGCACGCACAGGGCGATGACCACCGGGCGGTTGTTGAAGATCAGCCGTTCCAGCAGCGTGGGTTTGTCTTGGTGGTGGGGCTGCATGATGCTCTCTCGGCTGGTCATGGGCGAGGCTCCTCGGCTGCCTGGTCGGCACCTTCGCCGGTGGCCAGATGTAAACCGCCCTGCCCTACCAGCAGCAAGCCGCCATTGGCCAGGCCACTGACACCGGCCAGGGCAATGCGGTCGGCGCGGTTGTAGACAGTGAAGCTCTGCCCGTCATCAATGCTGCGCAGCACGCTGCCGCCATTGCCGACCAGTATCAGGCTGCCATCATCCAGAAGCGTAGCGCTTGCCAGGCCGAATTCGAGGTTGCCGCGCGCGGCCTTGAGTTCGATCGGCTGCCAGCTATCACCAAAGTCCGTAGAGCGGAACAGGTTGCCGCGCAGGCCGTAGGCCAGCAGTGTCTGCGGCTGGGCGGTGCCGATCACGCCGAACAGCGAGCCCTCGTAGGGGCCATCGAGCTTGCTCCAGCTCTGGCCGCTGTCGCTGGAGCGAAACATGCTGCCCTGCTCGCCGACGATGAACAGGCCGGCATCCCTGATCTGGGCAATACCGTTGAGGTGCATCTGGTCGGGGTTGTCCAGGCGCTCGGCGACGTCCTGCCAGTGCTGGCCGCCATCGCGGGTTTCCAGCAGTGCGCCGTAAGCGCCCACGGCAAAGCCGTGCTGGGCATCGAGGAAAGTGACATCGAGCAACGGGGCTTCACGGGCAAGGTCTTCGAACTGCTTGCTCCAGGTCGCACCGCCATCGTTGCTGGCGAGGATCTGCGCATCGTGCCCGACTGCCCAGCCACGCTTGTCGTCGACGAAGAACACTGCGGTGAGCAATTGCCGGGTAGGCACCCGGGCCTGGGTCCAGGTCTTGCCCTGGTCATCGGAGAACAGAATGTGGCCGCGATCGCCCACTACCACCAGGCGCTTGCCAGCATGAGCGGCATCGATCAGCAGGCTCTGGCTGGCCTTTGCCGATTCGGTGGAATACTCCTGGGCAGCGGCGGCTTGCGTGCTGCCCGCCCACATCCCCAGTGCCAGCGCCAGCATTGCGCCGGCCGCCAACGGCCAGGCACCGCGCCTGGCCTGCGTCATTACCCGCTCCCTCATGACCGTCCCCTGTTTGTTGTTCTTGGTGGGTCTGTGCCTTGCAGGTACTGCGAAAACCTTGTGGTAGAGGCCTGCAATAGCTTCGGGCCATCGTAGCGGGGATGTTTGCGGGAATACAACGAGCGGGACGTTATGTTTTGTTAACCAGAAACAAGGGGCTGTTGCACAGCCCAATCGCCGGCAAGCCGACTCCCACAGGTACTGCACCGCCCTGAAGGCTTGTGCATTACCTGTGGGAGATCCCAGACTTTATGCCAGGCTTTTGCTCACCACTTCATACACATCGCTGGACAGCGCCCCGGAAGCGAGAATCCGCTCCAGCTCGCCCTTCATCAGCGCCTGGCGCGCGTCGTCATACTTGCGCCAGCGGGTCAGCGGTGCCAGTTGACGCGAAGCGATCTGCGGGTTCAGCGCATTCAGTTCGATCACAAGGTCCGCCAGGAAGCGATAACCCGAGCCATCGGCCGCATGGAAGTTGACCAGGTTCTGTCCGGCAAACGCACCGACCAGCGCACGCACCTTGTTCGGGTTTTTCAGGGTGAACGCCGGGTGCTGCATCAGCGCCTTGACCCGCGCCAGCCCGCCCGGCAAGGCACTGGCTGCCTGCACACTAAACCACTGATCCATGACCAGCGGGTTGTCCTTGAAGTGCTCGGCGAACGTTTCCAGGGCCTTGGCACGCTCGGCCTCGAACGGCGAATTGACCAGCACGGCCAGCGCCGTCAGCCGTTCAGTCATGTTGTCGCAGTTGTCGAATTGCTCAAGGGTCGCTGCCAGCACCTGCGGTTTACCGCTGAGCATCAGGTACGACAGAGCAATGTTCTGCAGGCTGCGACGGGCGAAGTGCTCGGCTGCGGCGACGTAGGCGGTGTTGCGCGAAACCTCGCGGTGCGCCTGATAGCGCGCCCACAGGCCATCGAACAACTGCTCGGCGATCTGCCGGCGGGCGAATTCGCGTGCCGTGTGGATGGCGTCGACATCAGCCACCTGGCTGATCTCGGTCAGGTAGGCTTCGCCCGGCAGCGACAGCATCTCGGCAACCATCGCGGCGTCCAGCGACTCGTTGGCCAGAACAGTGCCCAGGGCAGTGATCAAGCGCTGATCGAGTTTCAGTGCTTCACCACGCTGATGCTGGCCGATCAACTCCTGCAGTACCTGTACCGACAGTTGCTGACCCGCTTCCCAGCGGTTGAAGCCATCGCTGTCGTGCTGCATCAGGAACATCAGCTGGTCACGGTCGTACGGGAAGCTCAGCTTCACCGGCGCACTGAAGCCGCGCAGCAGCGATGGCAGCGGCTTGGCCTGGATACCTTCGAAAGTGAACGTCTGCTCGGCCTCGGTCACCGACAGTACGCGGCCAGTACCAACAGCGGCGGCCTCACCGGCCAGGCGCAGTGGCAGGTCGT
Source organism: Pseudomonas sp. BNK-15 (assembly GCF_047456105.1). NCBI lineage: Bacteria > Pseudomonadati > Pseudomonadota > Gammaproteobacteria > Pseudomonadales > Pseudomonadaceae > Pseudomonas > Pseudomonas sp. BNK-15. The sequence goes on along the minus strand of NZ_CP179898.1, from coordinate 3,620,103 downwards.
TGCCCTCGGCATCCAGCAGGCCCAGCTCCACCGGGATCACGAACGGCAGTTTCTCGGCCTTGTCCGGCGTCTGCGGGCAGCTCTGGCGGAAGGTCAGGCTGTAGGTTTGTGCTGTGGCGTCGTAGACCTCGCTGACATCCAGGCGCGGCGTGCCGGCCTGGCTGTACCAGCGCTTGAACTGGGTGAGGTCGACGCCGTTGGCGTCTTCCATGGCTTTGATGAAGTCATCGGTGGTCACCGCCTGGCCATCATGGCGTTCGAAGTACAGGTCGCTGCCCTTGCGGAAACCCTCGGCGCCCAGCAGGGTACGGACCATGCGCACCACTTCGGCGCCCTTCTCGTACACGGTCAGGGTGTAGAAGTTGGAAATCTCGATGAAACTGTCCGGGCGCACCGGGTGGGCCATGGGCCCTGCATCTTCGGCAAACTGGTGGGTTCGCAGGTAGGCGACGTCCTCGATGCGCTTGACCGTGCGCGAGTTCATGTCGGCGCTGAATTCGGCGTCGCGGAACACCGTGAAACCTTCCTTGAGCGACAACTGGAACCAGTCGCGGCAGGTCACGCGGTTGCCCGACCAGTTGTGGAAATACTCGTGGGCGACCACGCCTTCGACACGCTGGTGGGCAGCATCGGTGGCGGTTTCGGCGCGGGCCAGCACGCAGCTGGAGTTGAAGATGTTCAGGCCCTTGTTTTCCATGGCGCCCATGTTGAAGTCGTTGACCGCGACGATCATGAAGATGTCCAGGTCGTACTCACGGCCATAGACTTCCTCGTCCCAGCGCATGGACTTCTTCAGGCTGACCATGGCGTGGTCGCACTTGTCGATGTTCTCGGGTTCGACATAGATGCGCAGGGTCACGTCGCGGCCGGACTGGCGCACGAACGTGTCCTCGACGCACCACAGGTCACCGGCCACCAGCGCGAACAGGTAGGCCGGCTTCATGAACGGGTCTTCCCAGGTCGCCCAATGGCGGCCATCTTCAGCCGGCCCGCTGCCGATCGGGTTGCCGTTGGACAGCAGCACCGGGTAGCGATGCTGCTCGGCGATCACCGTGGTGGTGAAGGTGCTCATCACGTCCGGGCGGTCGAGGTAGTAAGTGATCTTGCGGAAACCCTCGGCCTCGCACTGGGTGCAGAACATCTTGCCGGACTTGTACAGGCCTTCCAGCGCTGTGTTGCTCTCGGGGTGGATCTTCACGCTGGTGTCGAGGGTGAAACGCTCGGCCTTGGGGTGCAGCGTGAGGCTGTCGGCTTCGAGCTGGTAGTCGCTCGCCTGCAGTTGCTGATCGTCCAGCGAGGCGCGCAGCAGCTCGAGCTGCTGGCCGTCGAGCACCAGTGGCGGCAGGCCGGCACCGCGTGCCGGGTTGCGGCGCATGACCAGTTGCGCATGGACCAGCGTGTGGTCCTCGAACAGCTCGAAGGTCAGGTGCGTCTCGTCGATCAGGTACTCGGGCGCCTGGTAGTCCTTGAGGTAGATCACTTGCGGTTGTTCGGTACGCATGTGCAGGTCCTTTTTACTGGAGCACGGCCAACTGGTAGGCCGTGTACTTGCGAATATTGATCACGCCGGTGTCGAAGATCAGGTACTGCCCCTTGATGCCCAGCAGCGTGCCTTCCACCACCGGGTCCTTGTCGAGGTTGAAGCTGACGATCTTTTTCGGGTAGGCCTGGACCGGGTATTTCATCTGCACCACTTCGGCATCGGGCAGCGGCTGGATCGCCTGCAGGCCGAAGCGCGCCTGCAGATCGCGCAGGCCATCGGCGCAGGCATCGAAGATCTGCTCGCGAATGGCCACCAGGTCGAGCACCTCGGCGTCGCCCTTGAGCAGCGCGCGCCAATTGGTGCGGTCCGGCACCTGGCTGCGCAATACGTCTTCGACCAGGCCCGATTGCTGGCGGGTCGCCACGCGCATGATCGGCAACGCCTGGCTCGCACCCTGGTCAAGCCAGCGGGTGGGCAACTGCGTAGCGCGGGTGATGCCAACCTTGACCCCGGACGAGTTGGCCAGGTAGACCACGTGGTCGGTCATGCAGAACTGCTCGCCCCAGGACGGCTCGCGGCAGGTGCCGGCGTCGTAGTGGCAGCGTTCCGGCGCCATGATGCACACGTCGCACTGGGCCAGCTTGGTCATGCACGGGTAGCAGTAACCCTGGCTGAAACTGGTCTTGGTGCGTTTGCCGCAATGGCTGCAGTGAATGGCGCCGAGGTATTGCAGGCGCAGGGTCTGGCCGATCAGCGGGTTGACCGGCACCTGCGTGTCATCCAGGCGAAAGCTGTACTGCACCACGGGTGCTTCCAGGCTTACCGCCATCTTGCTCAAAGAGCCACGAGCGAGTTCGATCAATGTACCGAGTCCGACTTGAACAGAATGTTAGGGATCGGCGCAGACTTCGACGCGCACTCCTGGGGCCCCATGTAACCGGTACGCTGCTCTTCTGGCAGGTTCTTCATCTCCCAGGCGATCACCGCCTGCAGCGACAGCTCCTTCTGCTCGGCGGTGAGCTTGCGGCCATCGGACCATTTGCCGATTTCCACGGCCGTTTTCAGGCTTTCGTAGATCTGCGGCGTGATGTTTTCGATCATTTGCGCGAACGTGGACATAGCGTCTCCTAAATCAAGCGGACAGTTTACGCCGCGCCAGCGCACCACCCAAGAGGCCCGTCAGGCATCCGATGAGCAGCCCGCCGACGTGCGCGGCGTTAGCGATCTGGCCAAAACCGAGTTGGCCGACCACACCGGTCAGGCAGATGACCAGCCAGATGAGCATCATCACCAGCACGCCCTTGGGCAGGCTGAAGTGTGGGTTGGGCGCCAGCCACTGGTACAGCCAGACATGGCCGAGCAAGCCGTACAGCACCCCGGACAGGCCGCCGAACAGGCTCGGGCCACTGGTGTAGTGCTGGGCCAGGTTGGACACCAGGCTGAACAGCAAGGTCAGGCCAGCCAGCAACCAAGGGCCCTGGCGCAGTTCGATGCGCTTGCCCAGTTCCCAGTACCACATGCCGTTCATGGCCAGGTGCAGTACGCCGAAGTGCAGCAGCATCGGCGACACCACGCGCCACCATTGGCCTTCGGCAAGGCCCTGGGCCAGCGGCGTGAAGTGCAGGTATTCACCCTGGACGCGGTAGTCGAGGAAGGTGAACCAGCTGATGGTGGTGAGGTTGTCGCCCAGGCGGGTAAGGCCGGCGACGATCAGGCACAGGAACAGGACGGCAGCGGTGACCTTGCAGGCTTTCGCCTGCTCGGCCAGTGTCGGCCCTTTCGCCGGCAAGTCGCCTTGCGCAGGGGCCTGCGCAAGCTCGACATCAGCGTTGCCGTCTGGGTAGCGCTGGTACAGCTCAAGGACATCCGCAGCCATGGTTTCCGGTGCCCAGAGGACCTGGGCTTCGCCTTCTTCGCTGACCCGGTGCGGCACCTGCAGGCGTTGCAGCAGGTGCACGAAGCCGCTGAGGTCGACCGACAGCGGCAGGCGCATCACTTCGACGATATTCATTGATTGGCCTGCGGTCGATCGACGTCGACCCAGACGAACTTGTGCGGGTCGATCCGGGTTTCATCATCCAGCCGATAGGCCGCCAGCTTGCCGTACAGCACCGCACTGTAGTCCAGGCAGGCCAGGTTGGGGCGGATCGGCGCCGGGCGGCCGCTGCGCCAGTAATGGCCGACGAACAGCAGCGGCTCCTCTTCGGCATAGCGTAGCAAGGCATTTTTCTCGGTGTGGCTGAGCGGCGTGCGGGCCACCTCATCGGGCAGCGCGTCAGGCTGGAAGACGATGTCGCCATAGGTCTTCGGGTCTTCTTCCCAGAACTTGGTACGGAAGAAGGCGCGGGTCAGGCCATCGCCGCCGGTCAACGTCAGGCCGTCCGGCAGGCGCATGTCGGTGCCGCGCAACAGGCGGTTGCAGACCGTGGAGGCGAAGCTGCCGGGCACGGCCGAGGCCTGGATGAAGTGTTCGTCGATGCGCCCGTCGGGGTATTGCTGGCGCAGCGGGTCGATCAGCCGCGGGTCCCAGCAGGCATGCACCAGGCGGAACCGCCCGGCGTCGACGAACAGCGGCATGTCGTAGAACCACTGCAGAAAATCGTGCCAGTCACCGGGGTGGTGGGCGAACTGGGTCAGGGTCTCGTCGATCAGGCGGGCATGGCGCGGCGTGTGCTCGCGCACGTAGGCCTTGCCGCTGCCGGGCAGCGCCGGGGTTACCCAGCCCAGGGCGTTGTATTCGTGGTTGCCCATGATACAGAAGGCCTGGCCGGCCTCGACCATGTCGTGGACGATGTGCAGCGCCTCGCGGATACGCGGGCCGCGGTCGACGATGTCGCCGAGGAACAGCGCCTGACGCCGCGGGTGGCACCAGACGCCACCGACACGCTTGTAGCCGAGGGTGTCGAGCAGGCGTTCGAGGGTCAGCGCACAGCCATGCACGTCACCGATGATGTCGAAACTTCGCGCCGGATCGAACATCAGTCGTCCCTGCCCCCCAGGCGGCTGCCCCAACCGAGCTTGGTGCGGCAAACCTCGTAGTAATTGTGGCCCAGCGGGTGGATCAGGCGCAGTTTCTGCGGCTTCTTGCTCACGGTGATGGTATCGCCGGGGGCGCAGGTGAAGTGGTTCTGACCGTCACAGGATACCTGCGGGTAGATCTGCAGGTCCTTGGACACCACGATCTTCAGCTCACTGTTGCCGTCGACCACGATCGGGCGGCCCGACAGCGTGTGCGGGTACATGGGCACAATGACAATGGCGTCGAGCTTGGGGTGCATGATCGGGCCGCCGGCCGACAGCGCGTAGGCGGTCGAGCCGGTGGGGGTGGCGACGATCAGGCCGTCGGCCTTCTGGCTGCAGACGAACTGGCCGTCGATGTAGATCTCGAACTCGATCATCCGCGTCGACTTGCCCGGGTGCAGGACCACATCGTTGAGCGCATCGCCCTGGCCGATGGCCTCGTGGTGGCGGCGCACCTCGGCCTGCAGCAGGAAGCGGTTTTCCACCAGGTAGTGGCCGTCAAGCACTGCGGCGACCTTTTCTTCCAGCTCGTCCGGACGGATATCGGTGAGGAAGCCCAGGTTGCCGCGGTTGATCCCCAGGACAGGGATGTTGTGCCGTGCCAGAGCACGCGCGGCGCCGAGCAGGCTGCCGTCACCGCCGACGACGATGACCAGGTCGCATACTTCGCCCAGCAACTTGCGCGTGGAGGTCTGCAGGCCGTGGCCAGGCAGCACTTCGGCAATGGTGTCCTCGAGGATCACGTGCAGGTGGCGCTCGAGGAGGAATTTTTTCAGTCGGCGAATGGTGTCGAGCACCTGCGAGCTGCCAAGGCGGCCGATGATACCGATATTGCGAAATTGCTCCATGGGGCTCCTGCAAGGCTCTGCGGCGGGTGACTATGCCGCGATTATGGGCGAAACGACCGGGCAGCGGCAAACCGGCTATGCTCGCAGCATGATGCCTTTCGCCGAACTCCACGACCTGCCTCGCCAATTGCGCCGAGCCGCCGTGCGCGACTTGGCCTGGACGCTGCTGTCGCCACCGCTGCTGAGCACACCGCCCTGCCCCCAGCGCCATCCGCTGGCCGGCAGCACCTGGGCGGTAGACCCCCAGCGCCTGAAAGACTGGTTACAGGCGCTGGATGCCGACGATCAGCCCCTGCGTGAGTGGCTGGCAAACAGCACCAGCCGGCGCCTGGGCCTGTACTACGAAGGCCTGTGGCAGTTCGCCCTGGGCCAGGCGCCCGGTGTCGAGCTGCTGGCGGCCAACCTGGCGATCCGTACCGGTGGGCGCACGCTGGGCGAGTTGGATATTGTGCTGCGCGATGCCGACGGCACCCACCATCTGGAGCTGGCCATAAAGCTCTACCTGGGGCCAACGGACGGCCAAGGCCATGACCCCGCGCAGTGGCTCGGGCCGGGTTGCCATGACCGGCTGGGCACCAAACTGGCGCACCTGGCCGGGCACCAATTGCCCATGTCGGCAGACGCACAAAGCCGTGAGGCGCTGGCCGGGCTTGGTATTGGCCAGGTACAGGCACACCTGTGGCTGGCGGGGTATCTGTTCTATCCGTGGTTTGGGCACGCCGAATCGCCTGCAGGGGCCAACCCGCTGCACCTGCGCGGGCGGTGGTTGCGGCGGCGGGATTGGGCACTGGCCAAGGTGGGACGCTGGCAGCCCCTGCCCCGCCATGCCTGGCTGGCACCGGCAAGGTTCGAGGCCGATCAAGGGTGGACCGCGCGGCAGTTCGCTCAATGGCTTGAGGGGCTTGACCCGCAAGCACCGGCGCAGATGCTGGTCCGGCTTGAACCAGGCCCGGAAGGCGAATGGCATGAGGTGGACCGCGTGTTTCTGGTGGCTGACAGCTGGCCGCACTTGCACCTTAGCGGGTAAACCACCCCGGCATTGAGAGCAGCAGGCCGCAAACACAATTTCACCGACCCAGCGCAAAGATTTAATTGCAGCAACGATTACAGTTACCTCTGAGCGCCGCCAAGAGCGCCACTTTCGACCTGATGACGAGGACCACCCATGGTTTCATCCAGCCCCGCGCCCCACTACGCACGCCTGTCCATCGCCCTGCATTGGCTGATGCTGGTGCTGCTGGCCGCTGTCTACGCCTGCATCGAGTTGCGTGGCCTGTTCCCCAAGGACAGCGCCGAGCGCAACCTGATGAAGGACCTGCACTTCATGCTCGGCCTGACGGTGTTCGTGCTGGTTTGGCTGCGCCTGGCCGTGCGCCTGCTCCGCCCTGCGCCGCCCATTGTGCCCAAGCCTCCCGCCTGGCAGACCGGGCTTGCCCACGTGATGCACCTGGCGCTGTACCTGTTGATGATCGGCTTGCCGCTGGCCGGCTGGCTGATCCTCAGTGCCGCCGACAAACCGGTGCCCTTCTATGGCCTGGAGTTGCCGCACCTTATCGCTGCGGATCCGGACCTGGCCAAGTTCATCAAAGGCTGGCATGAACGCGTGGGCAGTTGGGGGTACTGGCTGATCGGCCTGCACGCGCTGGCCGGGCTTTATCACCACTATGTAGTGCGCGACAACACGCTGCTGCGCATGCTGCCTTACAAGTAGCCGCGTCGGCCCTGCAGGCCACCGGTGTGCAAAAAGATCAGGCGAGTGCTGGGCTTGAACAGCCCGGCCTCGACCTGCCCACGCAGGGCCATCAGTGCCTTGCCGGTGTAAAGCGCCTCTAAAGGGACACCCGTGCTGGCCTCAGCCTGTTCGATGAAAGCCTGCAGCTCATCATCGAGCCTGGCAAAACCCTCTCGGCAGGCCTCGTGCAACTGGTACCCGGCCGTACCGGCCAGCGCCGTTATGGTCTCGGGTACACCATGGTCCAGGGGCACTGCCAGGGCGCCATGCACCCTGTGCGCGCCGGCCTCGGCCAGTACCAGGCCAGCCAGCGTGGTCCCGGTGCCAGCGGCCAGCCACCAGGCGTCATAGTCCGGCCAACCCAATGTGCCCAACTGGGCCTTGGCCTGCTCGACGATCAAGGCACACCCCTGGGCACCAGCCTGCCCGCCACCGCCTTCGGGGATGCAGTGCCAGCCGGGATACAGCGCTTGCCAAGGTGCCCAGAAGCCGGGGTCATGACGGGCACGGTAGCCTGCGTAACCAAGCCAGTGCAATTGCATCCCCAACGCCTGCAGATCACGCACCGTGGGGGTGTCCTGGGCATGGCCGCGCAACAGACCAGCGGTGGCGAAGCCGAAGCGCTTGCCGGCGGCGGCCAGGGCATGGAGGTGGTTGGAGTGATTGCCGCCGAGGCTGATCAGCCCGGCGGCGCCCGAGGCGTGGGCGTGCAGCAGGTGGTGGCGCAGCTTGAACCATTTGTTGCCGCTGATCAGAGGGTCGATCAGGTCCAGGCGCAGGATGGCGGCTTCAACGTTGGCACTTTTCAGCCAGGCAAGTTCGAGGGGCTGTAATGGCGCCTGGGGAAGGTCATGGAAGCGGGTAGACATGTGTGAGCGCCAGATGCGAGGCCGTCAGTCTACCAGTGAAAACCTGGGGCCGCTTTGCGGCCCCGGCCATCTCAAAGCTCTGCAGCCAGACGCGAGCCCTGGTTGATCGCCCGTTTGGCATCCAGCTCGGCCGCCACATCCGCGCCGCCGATCAGGTGTACCGACTGCCCCGCAGCCAGCAGCCCTTCGTGCAGCTCCCGCAGCGGCTCCTGCCCGGCGCAGATCACCACGTTGTCCACCGCCAGTACCTGCGGCTCACCTTCAGCTACGCGGATGTGCAGGCCCGCATCGTCGATCCTCAGGTACTCGACGCTGTTGAGCATCTGTACCTGCTTGTTTTTCAGGCCCGTGCGGTGGATCCAGCCGGTGGTCTTGCCCAGGCCATCGCCCACCTTGGCCTTCTTGCGCTGCAGCAGGTACACCTGCCGTGCCGGTGCATGCGGCTCGGGCTTGATGCCCGCCACGCCGCCTCGCGCCTGCAGCTCGCGGTCGATGCCCCACTCCTTCCAGAACGCCTCCCGGTCCTGGCTGCTGGCCACGCCCTGATGCACCAGGTATTCGCTGACGTCAAAACCGATGCCGCCAGCACCGATCACCGCAACCGACTCACCCACTGGCTTGCGCTGGAGCAGTACGTCCAGGTAGCTGAGCACTTTGGCATGCTCGACGCCTGGAATGGCCGGCGTACGCGGCGCGATGCCGGTGGCCAGGATGATCTCGTCGAAAGCGCCTTCCAGCAGGGCCGGCACATCGACCCGGGTGTTCAACCGCAGGTCGACACCCGTGCTTTTCAGCTTGTTGCCGAAATAGCGCAGGGTCTCGAAGAACTCCTCCTTGCCCGGCACCCGCTTGGCCACGTTGAACTGCCCGCCAATTTCGCTGGCTGCATCGAACAGCGTCACCTCGTGGCCGCGCTCTGCGGCCACGGTGGCAGCCGCCAGGCCGGCCGGGCCGGCACCCACCACGGCAATGCGCTTGACCGTGTGCACCGGCAGGTAATTGAGTTCGGTTTCGTGGCAGGCCCGCGGGTTGACCAGGCAACTGGTCAGCTTGCCGCCGAACGTATGATCCAGGCACGCCTGGTTACAGCCGATGCAGGTATTGATTTCATCGCCGCGCCCCTGCGCCGCCTTGTTGACGAACTCCGGGTCGGCCAGGAACGGCCTGGCCATAGAGACCATGTCGGCATCGCCCTCGGCCAGTACGGCTTCAGCCACTTCGGGGGTATTGATGCGGTTGGTGGTGATCAACGGAATGGTCACCGCCCCGCGCAGCTTGGCGGTAACTTTGCTGAACGCGGCACGCGGCACCTTGGTGGCGATGGTCGGGATGCGCGCCTCGTGCCAGCCGATCCCCGTGTTGATGAGGGTCGCGCCAGCCCGTTCGACGGCTTTGGCCAGCAACTCGATCTCGTCCCAGGTGCTGCCGCCCTCGACCAGGTCGAGCATCGACAGGCGGAAGATGATGATGAAATTCGGCCCCACGGCCTCGCGCACCCGGCTGACGATCTCGACCGCCAGGCGCATGCGGTTTTCATAGCTGCCGCCCCAGCGGTCAGTACGGTGGTTGGTGTGGGCGGCAAGGAACTGGTTGATGAAGTAGCCTTCCGACCCCATGATTTCGACGCCGTCGTAACCGGCGCGCTGTGCCAGCACGGCACAATTGACGAAATCGGCGATCTGCTTCTCGATCCCGGCCTCGTCCAGCTCTTTAGGCTTGAACGGGTTGATCGGCGCCTGGATCGCACTGGGCGCCACCTGCCGGGGGCTGTAGGCATAGCGCCCGGCATGCAGGATCTGCAGGCAAATCTTGCCGCCAGCGGCATGCACGGCCTCGGTGACGATGCGGTGCTTGTCAGCCTCCTCCTCGGTGCTCAACTTGGCTGCACCGGAATACACGCCCCCTTCATCGTTGGGCGCGATACCACCAGTGACCATCAGCCCAACGCCGCCACGGGCACGCTCTGCAAAATACGCAGCCATGCGTTCGAAGCCACCGGGACGCTCCTCAAGGCCGGTGTGCATCGAGCCCATCAGGGTGCGGTTGGCCAAGGTGGTGAAGCCCAGGTCGAGCGGGGCCAGCAAGTGCGGATAGCGGTCGGCAGCCATGGAACGGTTCCCCATGTGGCGTGATCACGGAATGCGGGCGCCTCGGCGGGCCCCGTCGTTTATCTGCCAACGACATTAAACAGCCGTTTGAATGCGCTCAATGATCGAAACTGACAACTTACTGATCATCCTGCACAGGCGAACTGCAGTACCGGCGGTGAGATACACCGGCACTTTTACGCCTTTTTTACTCGACATTATGCAATGGCAGTCGATACTGCCGGTCATTGCCCCTGTGAGCCTGCTCGATGCCTCTGCCTGCTTTGCGCTTCATCGCCTTCATCATCGGCGTATTCCTGATTACCCTGGCGGTCAGCATGGTCATCCCCATGGCCACGCTGCTGCTGTATGGCCTTAGCGACGACCTCGGTGCCTTCCTCTGGTCCAGCCTCATAGCCCTGTGCGCAGGCCTTGTGCTGGTGGCTCGTGGCATACCCGATGCGCCGCAGCTAAGGGCCCGAGACATGTACTTCCTGACCACAGCCAGCTGGGTCATCGTCTGCGCGTTCGCAGCCCTGCCCATGGTGTTCATCCGGCATATCAGCTACACAGATGCATTCTTTGAGACCATGTCGGGCATCACCACCACGGGCTCGACGGTACTTACCGGCCTGGACAGCGCATCGCCCGGCCTGCTGATCTGGCGATCGCTGCTGCACTGGCTTGGAGGCATAGGCTTCATCGGCATGGCCGTCGCGATCTTGCCGTTGCTGCGCGTGGGCGGCATGCGCCTGTTCCAGACCGAGTCCTCGGACTGGTCGGACAAAGTGACGCCCCGTTCACACGTCGCGGCAAAAATGATCCTGGTGATCTACCTGGGGCTGACAGCACTCGGTACATTGGCCCTGTGGGCCGCCGGCATGACCCCTTTCGACGCCATCAATCATTCGATGTCGCTGATCTCCACGGGTGGCTTTTCGACGTCCGATGCATCGCTTGGCCACTGGACTCAGCCCGCTGTGCATTGGGTGGCGGTAGTGATCATGATCCTCGGAAGCCTGCCCTTCGCCCTGTATGTAGCGACCTTGCGTGGCCACCGGCGCATCCTGTTCAAGGACCACCAGGTGCGTGGCTTTCTCGGCTTTCTGGTCTTCGTCTGGGTCACAGTAGGCAGCTGGTTGTGCTGGCATAGTGACCTGGCTTGGTGGGATGCCTTTCGTATCGTGGCGGTCAATGTCACCTCAGTGGTCACCACCACGGGCATTGCGGTAGGGGATTACACACTGTGGGGCAGCTTCGCTGTTCTGTTGTTCTTCTACCTGACCTTTGTCGGTGGATGCTCAGGGTCCACGGCCGGCGGCCTTAAAATTTTCCGTTTTCAAGTCGCCGCGTCGCTGCTGGTCAGCAGCTTGAAACAATTGATTCATCCGCGGGCGATGATCTCGAAAAAGTATAATGGCCATCCCATAGATGAAGAAATCGTGCGCTCATTGCTGACGTTCTCCTTCTTCTTCTCCGTCACCATTGCAGTGATCGCATTGGCGCTGACCCTGATAGGGCTCGACTGGACCACTGCCCTCAGTGGCGCGGCGACAGCTGTATGCAACGTTGGGCCAGGGCTGGGCAGCGTGATCGGTCCTGCCGGCAACTTCAGCTCACTACCGGACGCTGCGAAGTGGCTACTGACCATCGGCATGCTGCTAGGCCGGCTCGAGATTCTCACCGTGCTGGTGCTGGTCGCGCCTGCCTTCTGGAGGTTCTGATTGCAGGGCAGCAAGTGGGGGCAGCAATAAATCCGGGCAGGATCCGTTTATTCGTTCTAGGTTTACTGACGCAGGGAACTAGAACAATAAGCGGAGAATATCCCCATGAACCGAGCCCTTCGCCTGGCATTGGCCAGCACCGTACTGGCAGCTTGCGCAACAGCCCAGGCCGCGCCAACCTTCATCAACATCCTCACAGGTGGCACCAGCGGCGTCTACTATCCCATCGGCGTTGGGATATCACAGATCTACAGCCATGGCATCGAGGGCAGCAAGACTTCAGTGCAAGCCACCAAGGCATCGGTGGAAAACCTCAATCTGCTGCAAGCCGGCCGTGGCGAACTGGCGTTCGCGCTGGGAGATTCGGTGGCGGATGCCTGGAACGGAGATGCCGAAGCCGGCTTCAAGGCGCCCCTGAAGAAACTGCGCGCCATCGCCGGCACCTACCCCAACTACATCCAGATCGTCGCCAGCAAGGAGTCAGGCATCACCTCGCTGGAAGACCTCAAAGGCAAACGTATCTCGGTCGGTGCGCCGAAGTCCGGCACCGAGCTCAACGCCCGCGCCATCTTCAAGGCCGCAGGGCTCAGCTATGAGGACCTGGGCAAGGTCGAATACCTGCCGTATGCCGAATCTGTAGAGCTGATCAAGAACCGTCAGCTGGACGCCACACTGCAATCTTCCGGGCTCGGTCAGGCGGCAATCCGTGACCTGGCCGCTACCCTGCCGGTAGTGTTCGTACCCGTGCCAGCCGCCATCGTGAGCAAAATCGGCAACAGCGCCTATCAACCCGCGACCATTCCCGCCAAGACATACGATGGCCAGGATGCTGACGTGCCAACCGCAGCCATCACCAACATCCTGGTCACACGCGCCGATATCAGCGATGACATGGCCTACGACATGACCCGGCTGATCTTCGAAAACCTGCCGCGCCTGGTCACTGCCCACTCGGCAGCAAACGATATCCAGGCGCAGAATGCCGCCAGAAACCTGCCCATTCCACTGCATCCAGGCGCAGAACGGTACTTCAAGGAGAAAAACCTGCTCCCCTGACTATTGACTCGACCCATGGGGGAGCGGCACATGAGTGATACCGGGCAAGGTCTGCAAGCCAGTACCGACCGTTGGCCTGCCACGCTTTTTGCCGTGGCCTTGGCATTTTCGACCTTTCAGATCGCAACGGCGGCCTTTCCGCTAATTTCCAGTCAAGTATTGCGGGCAGTACACGTAGGTTTCCTGCTGCTGGTCGTGTACCTGAGCTACGCATCCGCTGGTCATCGCAGGCCGTGGCAACCGCTTGGCTGGCTGCTGGGCCTGGCGGGCATGGCCACCGCTGCCTACCAGTGGCACTTCGAAGGGGAGCTGATTCAACGCTCCGGGGAACTGACCACAAGTGACCTGGTGTTCGGCCTGCTGCTGATCGGCCTGGTGTTCGAGGCAGCGCGCCGGGTGATGGGCATCGCACTGCCCATCATTTGCGCTCTTTTTCTGGCCTACGGGCTGCTCGGCCAGCACCTGCCCGGTGACCTTGCGCATCGCGGCTACGGCCTCGATCAGATCGTCAACCAACTGGCCTTCGGAACCGAGGGGCTGTATGGCACGCCCACCTATGTTTCGGCGACCTATATCTACCTGTTCATCCTGTTCGGTGCGTTCCTTGAACAGGCCGGCATGATCCGGCTGTTCACTGACTTTGCCATGGGCCTGTTCGGCCATCGCAGCGGGGGGCCGGCCAAAGTCTCGGTATTCTCCTCGGCGCTGATGGGGACCATCACCGGCTCAGGGGTGGCGAACGTGGTCACCACCGGGCAGTTCACCATCCCGCTGATGAAGCGCTTCGGCTACAAGCCGGCATTTGCCGGTGGCGTGGAGGCGACCGCAAGCATGGGCAGCCAGTTGATGCCACCGGTCATGGGCGCGGTGGCGTTCATCATGGCCGAGACCATCAACGTACCCTATGCCGAAGTGGCGAAGGCCGCGCTCATTCCGGCCTTGCTGTATTTCGGCTCGGTCTACTGGATGGTGCATCTGGAAGCCCGGCGCAGCCAGCTGCATGGGCTACCCCGCGAGCAATGCCCGAGTGCCTGGGATGCAGTGCGCCAACGCTGGTTCCTGCTGATCCCTCTGATAGTGCTGGTCGGCCTGTTGTTCTCCGGCCGCACACCGCTGTATTCGGGAATGGTCGGCCTGGCACTGACTGCCATCGTCATTCTTGGTTCGGCAATCATCCTGCGGGCGCAACAGACATGGCTGCGGGCGGCCTTTTGGGTTGCGCTGGGGATCATCTGTTCAGGATTCTTCCGTATGGGCATCGGTGTCATCCTGCTGGTGATTGCCTCGCTCGCCATCGCCTGCGCGTTCATACAGGGTGGCCGTGCCACACTTCGTGCCTGCGTCATGGCCCTGGCCGAAGGTGCGCGCCATGCGGTACCGGTCGGTATTGCATGCGCCTTGGTCGGGGTGATCATCGGTGTCACCTCGCTAACCGGCCTGGCCACGACCTTCGCCGGCTACATTCTCGACCTGGGCCGCGAAAACCTGTTCCTGTCCCTGCTTCTGACCATGTTGACCTGCCTGGTACTGGGCATGGGTATCCCGACCATTCCCAATTACATCATCACCAGTTCCATCGCTGCTCCGGCCCTGCTGGAGCTTGGCGTGCCGCTGATCGTTTCGCACATGTTCGTGTTTTATTTCGGCATCCTTGCCGACCTGACGCCGCCGGTGGCATTAGCCTGCTTTGCCGCCGCCCCCATCGCCAAGGAGAAAGGACTGTTGATCAGCTTCTGGGCCGTACGCATTGCATTGGCCGGTTTCGTCGTACCGTTCATGGCGGTGTATGACCCGGCGTTGATGATGCAAGGCGACAGCCTCGGCGCAACGCTGTACATGCTGATCAAGGCCATGTTTGCAGTGGCACTCTGGGGATGCGCATCCACCGGCCACTGGCGCATGCCCATGCCATGGTGGGAACGGCTGTTGGCATTCATGGCTGGCGTAGCACTGATTCTTGCCTTGCCCATCAGCGACGAGGTCGGCTTCGCCCTGGGCATTGCCGTCATGGGCTGGCATTACTGGCGGAGCCGGCCATTGCCGCGGCAACCTGCATGACCAGCCTGTGCATCGGGCTTGCCGGTGTGGTCTGGGCAAGCCTGCCGTTGCAGGAGGTTACCCTGGCCTGGCAGCACAGTGTGGAGAAGGTCCGCTGGGAGGAGGATTATCAGGTGACACCCGCAGGCCTCGTGCTGCAGGAGGCTCGGGTGCGAGGCAGCGGTGCCGGCATGGAGATCCCGGACGACGCGCGCCTGCGTGATGGGGCATGGCACTACCATCGTCATCTGCCCCCCCTGCAACCTCTGCATGCCGGACGCACGCCGGAGGCCGGCGACTATCAATTGTGCGTCAAGGGCGGTTGCCAGCCCCTTTCCCACTGGCTGGGACCACCGACCCACACCATTGCTGCCGTGGATTTCTGGGCATGCGAACCGGGTGATGCCGCAGATCAGCGCAAAGCACTGCCCTGAACGCGCTGACAGGGCAGTGCAAGTGCTGATCAGCTGACGACGTGCAGGTAGTGCAGGTGGCGCTCGTACTGATCGAGAATGTCGCCGATCACATCGTCCCGGCTCCATCCCATGATGTCGTAATCCTGGCCCCCTTCGCGCAGATGGACTTCAGCACGGAAGTATTTGCGGGTATCGGAACCCTCGTCGGTATCCTGCATGACGAAACTGGGCGTGTTGAATGCGCGCGGGCGTACCTCATACAGGAAGCGCCCTTCTCCAGCATGGGAGAGCTCAAGCATCACGCGCCCATCTTCGCGCTCGTTCACCGCAACTTCATAGCCCTGCTTGCGCAATTCCAGGGCGACTTCTTCACAGGCAGGCTTCACCACTTCGGCTATGAAGCGGGACACATGGGCCCGCCGCGGCATCATGGCGATATTGCGCAGTCGCCGCTGCCACCCGCCGTGGGGCTGGCGCGTATGCCGGGGGCCGGGCAATGCCTGGTTGCGCAGCCCGCGGCGGGTGGCATCGAGGCTGAGTGCCCTGAACAGTCCCCAGATCGCGATCAGCAAAATGGCGGCGAAGGGCAAGGCACTGGCAATGGTCGCGGTCTGCAGCGCCTTGAGGCCGTTGGCCAGCAGCAGCGCAATGGCGACCGCGCCTATGCTGACCGACCAGAAGATGCGTTGCCACAAAGGCGAATGGCCTTGCCCCGACGAGGCCAGCATATCGACCACAAGCGCGCCGGAGTCCGCCGAGGTGACGAAGAACACCACCACCATGAGCACCGCTATCAACGAAATGACACTGGAGAACGGGAAGTGCTCGAGAAAGGCGAACAGGGCCAGGGAACTGTCCTGATCGACCACAGCGGCCAGGTCCTTGACACCCTCGTTGAGGATCATGTGTATCGCTGAGTCACCGAACACCGTCATCCAGAGCAAGGTGAAGCCTGCGGGTACGAACAGTACACCGCAGACGAACTCACGAATGGTCCGCCCTCGGGAAATGCGTGCGATGAACAGGCCTACAAAGGGCGACCAGGACAGCCACCAGCCCCAGTACAGCAGGGTCCAGCCACCGATCCAGTCAGTGGGTTCATAGGCGTAGAGGTTGAAGGTCTTGTTGACGATGTCGGAAAGGTAGGCACCGGTATTCTGCACGTAGGCCTGCAGCAGAAACACGGTGGGCCCCAGCAACAGCACGAACAGCATCAGGATTACAGCCAGGCTCAGGTTGAGCTCGGAAAGGATGCGAATACCCTTGTCCAGCCCGCTGGCCACCGACAACGTCGCCAACGCGCAGGTGGCGGTGATGAGAATGACCTGGACCGTGGCGTTTACCGGCAGACCGAACACATGGTGGAAACCGCTGTTGATCTGCAGTACCCCATAACCCAGCGAGGTCGCCACACCGAACACCGTGCCGAGGATGGCGAAGACATCCACGGCGTGCCCGATAGGCCCGTATATCCGTTCACCGATCAGCGGATAGAGCGCCGAGCGCAAAGTCAGTGGCAAGCCATTGCGGAAACTGAAATAGGCCAGAATGAGCGCGACGATGGCATAGATCGCCCAGGCATGCAGGCCCCAATGGAAGAATGTGATCTTCATGGCTTCGCGAGCCGCGGCGACTGTGCCAGGGTCGCCCACAGGCGGTGTGGTGAAATGCATCACCGGCTCGGCCACGCCAAAGAACATCAGGCCGATGCCCATGCCTGCCGAAAACAGCATGGCGAACCAGCTGCTCTTTCGGTAATCAGGCTCGCTGTGATCAGGCCCCAGCTTGATGTCGCCGTAGCGGCTGACGGCCAGAAACACCACGCTGATCAACACCAGCGCTACGGTGAGAATGTAGAACCAGCTGGCGTTGGTGATGATCCATTGCTGGACTTGTTCGAACAGGGCCTGGGCATGCTCCTGGAATGCCGTGGCGTACAAGACCAGCAGAAAAATGAGTATCGCGCTGGTGTAAAAGACGGGTGGATTGAGCGTGCTCCTGGGTTTGTCGGCTGCTGTCATTACGGCAGTTCTCCTTGTAAAACGATGAGCACAGGGTGCCCCGGCACCACGACATCTGCCCAGATTAGCAGCCAGGAAGATCTCCGTTTGCCGAGCCTGTGCACTAGAACAGCCATGAACCGTAACGCCCGAGGAAAAAAATCTCAAATCGATGCGCATGCCGAGCCAGCCTGGCGGGACGGTACTGGGCGAAGGCGCCAGGCACCCGCCCGCCCTGCCTGAATACCACCTCTGTCGGGTTTGCCACCCCGGTAATAAACGTCATACTCGTGGCTTTACCCTCCGACACTGCTTAGACGATGCCCGACCGTACCCGCCTGCCTTCCTTCCCTCTCGGCCGTTCACGCTGGCAAGAATGGCGCCAGCGCCTGGCGTTCTGGATCGGGGCGCTGCTGGTGGGGCTTGTCGCACTGGCGTTCGCCTGGCTGGCCGAAGCAGCATTCGCTTCGTTCGAAAGTCTGCTGGAATGGATGCCCTGGTCACCTCTGCTCATCACGCCCCTCGGGTTCGCCCTTCTGGCCTATTTGACACAGCGCTGGTTTGAAAACGCCAAAGGCAGCGGCATCCCTCAAGTCATCGCTGCCCTGGAAATGCCATCCCGGCGCCTACGCGCCCGACTGCTTTCGCTTCCCGTTGCCGCCGCGCGCATGAGCCTGACGTTGGGCGCCCTGCTGGTAGGGGGTTCGGTCGGGCGAGAGGGGCCGACGGTTCACATCGGCGCTGCCGTGCTCTACACCTTCGGCCGGCGATTGGGCCTGCACGGGCGCCGCGCGATTGCCGGCCTGATCCTCGCAGGCGGCGCAGCCGGCATAGCCGCAGCGTTCAACACCCCGCTGGCCGGTGTCGTCTTTGCCATTGAAGAGCTGAGCCGCACGTTTGAGCAACGCTTCAGCGGCCTGGTGCTGACGGCGGTGCTGATTGGCGGCGTGGTCACGCTGGGGCTGATGGGGCACAACGCCTACTTTGGCGAAATAAGCGGGCGGATGCCCGTAGGCTGGGGCTGGAGTGTGGTGCCTGCATGCGCGCTGTTGGGGGGAGTGCTGGGTGGGTGTTACGCCAGGCTGGTGCTGCCTACCGATAAGGGCGTACTTGGCCGCCTGTGTACACTACGCGGGCGCTATCCGGTGCGGTTCGCGGCGATCTGCGGGCTGGTGCTGGCAGTGCTGGGGCTAGTTTCTGGCAACCATGTGTTCGGCACCGGCTACGAAGAGACCCGTGCCTTGCTCGAAGGCCGACCGATCACCGATGCCAGCTTCCTTCTCTGGAAGTTTCTGGCCAATGTCGTCTCTTACCTCTCCGGCATACCAGGCGGCCTGTTTTCGCCTTCGCTGAGCATCGGCGCGGCATTCCAGCCGCTGTTGAGCCTGATCCCCAATGTTGACCCACAGGCGTGTGCATTGCTGGGAATGGGCGCCTACCTGGCAGGCGTAACGCGTTCACCGTTGACTGCATCGGTCATCGTTCTGGAACTCACGCATAGTCCGGACCTGGCCATCCCGATGCTGGCAGTGACATTGATGGCTGCCGGCATCTCCGGTTGCATTTCGCCGGTTTCCCTCTACCACGCCCTGGCAAAGCAGATCATCGACAAAGTTGCACCTGCCAGATCCAGTTGAAATCAACGGCTGCGCGAGGCACGCTCAAGACGACTGTGACACAATGCTCAGCGACTTCTTGGTTCACCGCCTCGTCATTGCGAGTATCAACGAAATCAAAGGCATGCGAAAACTATTGGCAAGCGCCTTGGCGCTGGTAATGATCGCCGCCCTGTGCGGCTATGGCTTCTGGACCCAACAGCGCCCGGAAGGCCACTACCTCTCCGACCTGCGCATCGAACTGGCGTTGAACCACGGCGTGCCCGGCGAGCAGGGCAACCTGCTGGGCGTCGAGCCCCTGCTTTACCCAAGCGACTATCAAAACCTGCAACGCCTGCACCGCAAGCTCTCGGCCTACCTGCAACAAGCCCGTGCCCAGGGCCTGATCAGCCCGCGCACGGTGGTGGTGCTGCCGGAGCACATTGGCACCTGGCTGTGGGCCCGCGGCGAAAAGAACGAGCTGTACCAGGTCACCCGCAGCCGCGAGGCAGAGCAATGGCTGGAGTTGAGCAACCCGCTGCGCTATGGCCTGGCGATAGTGCGGGCCAGCGGCGATGACCGCCGGGCCGACGCGCACTTGCGCATGAAGGCTCAGCAGATGGCCCGCGACTACCAGCAGCTGTTCGGCAGCCTGGCCAAGGAGTTTGGCGTGACCTTGGTGGCCGGCTCGATCGTGCTGCCTGACCCCTATGTGGAAAAAGGCGTGCTGCATACCGGCGGCGGCCCGTTGTTCAACAGCAGCCTGGTGTTCGCCAGCGATGGTTCACCGCTGGGCCAGCCACAACGCCAGCAATTCCCGGACAGCCAGGTACGGCGTTACATCCATGATGGCCGCAAGCAACCCCTACAAGTGGTGCAAACCCCGGCCGGGCGTCTTGGCGTGCTGATCGGCAGCGATAGCTGGTACCCGGAAAACCACCAGCAGTTGGAGAACCAACAGGTACAACTGATCGCCAACCCGGTTTTCCTGAGCGGCAAAGACAGCTGGCAAGCGCCATGGCGTGGCAACCGGCACCAGGATGCGGCGGCCGAGCTTGCCCTGCAGCGCGGTGAAGTGAGCGAGAAGACCGCCTGGCAACGCCTGACCGAGGCTGCCGGCCAAGGGGTCAGCAGCATGAGTGTATTCATGCGGGGGCAGTTCTGGGACCAGGGCAGCGACGGTCAAGGCTTCGCCCATCAGAGCGGCGAATTGCTTACAGGCCCTCCCAGCCAGGGCGCACGCCTGCTGAACGTGTGGCTGTAGGGGTATGTCCCGTCCCCGCGTTCGCCTGGGCGACCTCTCGGTAGGTTTCGTCCAGCCACTTGCTGAGGCCATCCAGGGCCTCGGTCACGATCCTCAGCCGCTGCTGCGCCGTTACGGGCTGGATGAGACACGCCTGGCCGAAGCCGGCGCACGGCTGTCGATCCCCCGTTACATGCACCTGGGGCATGCTGCGATCGCGCTGTGCGGGGAGCCTGCCTTGGGCCTGCACATGGGACGCCTGAGCCGCCTGGCCCAGGCCGGCCTGGCGGGCGTCACAGCCGCGCAGGCGCCTACGTTGGGCGAAGCCGCCCGTACACTGCTGCGTTTCGAGCCGCTGTATGCCGCCAACTACCGCGGGCATTCGAGTTTTCAGGAAGACGCCCAAGGGGCATGGCTGCGCTTTTATTCAATCAGCCCCTACAACGCCTATAACCGTTTCGTGGTTGACTCGCTGCTGACCGGCTGGCTGGCCCAGCTTGCAGCCCTGACCGACACGCCCATACAGGCCGAGCGCCTGGAGATCGAATTCGAAGCACCCGGCTACGCCGCCCAGTACCAGCCATTGTGCAGCACCGCCGTGCAGTTTGGCGCCAGTGGCAACCGGCTGCGCCTGGGCCGGGCCACGCTGGAGCTGGCCAACCCCCAGCATTGTCCGAGCACCTGGCAGCACCTGCTGCAACTGTGTGAAACGCACATGCTGCAGCGCACCCGGGTGCGCAGCCTGGGGGAGCGCATCACCCATTTGCTCGGCCCCCTGCTCAACGGTGGCCGTGAGCCCGGCCTGGAAGAAGTGGCACTGCGCCTGCAACTGCCCGCCTGGACCTTGCGGCGCAAACTGGCAGAGGAAGGCACGCGCTTTCGCGACTTGCTCAACGACACCCGGCGCGACCTTGCCGAGGCCTATATCCGCGATACGGAATTGACCTTCGGCGAGATTGCCTACCTGTTGGGTTTTGCATCGGCCGAGGCCTTCCAGCGCGCATTCAAGCGCTGGACGGGCCTCACACCGGGGGGGTTCCGCCGCAGTCAGCGGCAGGTCGGTCAAAGCTCCGTGGCGTCGTCGGCCGGTTCCGGGGTGTCCAGCTCGTAGGCTTGGTACTCGAGCAGCTCTTCCTGATATTCATCCATTACCCTGCGCCCTCTTCACTCTTTTATCTTCGTTGGTCATGCCTTCCAACCTAGGCAGGCTGGATGAAGAAATGATGACAAGCCTATGAGTGGTAAACGTAGCAGGTGTTCAGAAAGTTATCGTCTGGTGATCTGTAACAGCGAATGATTGGCCGTGTCGACGCCTGTTCAGGGAAGATCATTCAGAGTGAGGGTGCTTCAGCCTCGGCAGGCTGTGCATCCTGCTGCACCTGAATCGGCGCAGGCGCCGCCGGCGGTGCGACAGGTTGCGAACCCTGGCTGTCATCAACCACCGGCGCTGCTGGGGCCTCGCTTGCCGGGGCCACCGCCTCAGCTGCAGGTGCTGGTTCTGCTGGCGCCGGTGTTGCTGGCGCAGGAGCAGGTGCCGCCTCTGCCAAAGGAGCGCTCACAGGTGCTGGCGAAGCTTGCTCAGGCAACCCCAATGCAGGCGCTGTGTTCTCGGCCTTGGGCACAGGCGCTTCAACCTTGGCCTTGCTGACCTTCTTCGGCTTGGGCTTGGGCAAGTAGCTTTCGACCAGAGCAAAGTAACGCTCGTAGAACTGCGGCGCGGTCACAGTCTCGCTGGCGACCTTGACCATCGAATCGTCACTGGAGCCGATCGGCATCGAAACAGAACCCAGCACACCCACGCCGAGGCTGGCGGACGTATTGGACTTCTTGAGGGCGTAGCGGTCCTGCAACGCGTTGGCGAACATGGTCGAACGCTGTTCGTCACTGCTGTCGGGCGCGCAGGTCACGCTGAAGCTGATCTGCAGGTGGTTCTCGCTGTTCTGCTGGAAGCTTTTGTTACCGGCAATCTGGTTGGCGCCGCTGCTGGTGATGATGTAACCCTGGCTCAGCAGCGCACGCCGGGCAGCCTCGCACGAGCCGGCTTCACTGACCGGGAAACTGCGCGAGAAGGTGCCCGAGTCATCGAAGTTCTCATGCTCATAGATAGCGGTTTTTTTCGAGGAGCAACCGGTCACGCCCGCCAGCACCAGGGCCAGCCCGAGCGCACCAAAGACGGATGATCTGGTCATTGCGAATTCCGGGTAAGTCGAGAGGTGCCTATTGTGCATCACAGCACCCTTGCACTGAAACCGTTCGACGGTGAAGAGTCTGTCAGCATCGTGTAAATGTTGACTTTGCAGGCGCGTAAACGAAAAAAGCGACCCTAAGGTCGCTTTCTCGTTTTGCTTCGAAGCGTTCAAGGGCTTCGAGGCGAAGATGGCGCAGCGGACGGGACTCGAACCCGCGACCCCCGGCGTGACAGGCCGGTATTCTAACCGACTGAACTACCGCTGCGTATCGCTCGGGCTTTCGCCCGGTTGAAACTGTGATCTACCCTTGCGGCGAACAAAGCCTCAGGGCGGACACAAAAAAAGCGACACGAAGATCGCTCTTTTTGCTGCTTCGAAGCGTTCAAGGGGCTTCGAAACGAAGATGGCGCAGCGGACGGGACTCGAACCCGCGACCCCCGGCGTGACAGGCCGGTATTCTAACCGACTGAACTACCGCTGCGTATCGTTCAGGCTTGCGCCTGATTGAAACTGGGATCAGCCTGAGGCAATGTTGCCTTTTGGCTTCAGACCGGTGCAAAGCACCCATCTGTTACTGAAGAATGGCGCAGCGGACGGGACTCGAACCCGCGACCCCCGGCGTGACAGGCCGGTATTCTAACCGACTGAACTACCGCTGCGCATAGTGGCTTATCAGGCCTTGTTCCTCTCTGGCCATCTGCCTCTTTCGAAGCATCGTGCACCAGGAACGCTCAGGAAGTGGTGGGTGATGACGGGATCGAACCGCCGACCCTCTGCTTGTAAGGCAGATGCTCTCCCGGCTGAGCTAATCACCCTCGCGATGTTGCTTGTTGCGTTTGCTTCGCTGAGGCCGCGAAATTTACGCAGGTGCCGATGCTAAGTCAATAGCCCCGTTGAATTTTTTTTGAAAAGGGTGGGAGAGCAGTTGCAAGCTTCAAGCTGCAAGCCGCAAGAAAAAGCCAGGTGGCGCTGGCCCGATTTCCAAGCCCGGCAAATGACGAAGGGACCTCACGGCCCCCTCTTGCAGCTTGCAGCTCAGCTATAGATCATCTTGCGCGTCATGCCGCCATCGACCACGAACTCCTGGCCAGTGACGAAAGCTGCCTGGCGCGACAACAGCCAAGCAACCATGGCCGCCACGTCTTCCACCGTCCCTACCCTGCCCGTCGGATGCTGGGCATGGTCGGCATCGCTCAACGGCTCGGCACGGCGTTGCGCAGGGTCGCGCGTATCGATCCAGCCCGGGCTCACAGCATTGACGCGGATCTCCGGGCCCAGGCTCATGGCCAGGGCATGGGTCAACGCCACCAGGCCGCCCTTGCTTGCTGCATAGGCCTCGGTATCCGGCTCGGACTGCCGGGCACGGGTCGAGGCCAGATTGACGATCGCACCATTGTGCGCTCGCAAGTAAGGCGCACAGTGCTTGGCCAACAGCATCGGGCCGCTGAGGTTGACCGCCAGCACACGGTTCCATTGCGCCAGGCTCAGGCTCTCCAGGGTCTGGTTATGCGGGTTGGCGATGGCCGCGTTGCACACCAGCGCGTCCAGCCGCCCGAACTGCCCCAACACCTCGGAAACCCCGGCACTGACCTGGGCTTCGTCGGCTACGTCCATGGTGATGAACCAGGCGTTTTCACCCAGGGCCTTGGCGACCTTGGCGCCGCGAGGGCGGTCCAGGTCGCTCAGCACCACCTGCCAACCCTCGCAGATCAACCAGGCAGCAATGCCCAGGCCGATGCCGCGTGCGGCACCGGTTACCAGGGCTACCCGGCCGTTATGGCCCGGCCCGCCGCCCTTCCAGTCGATCACAGCGCTGCCAGCCCACGCGCAAGGTCGGCTTGCAGGTCAGCCACGTCTTCCAGGCCGACGGCAACGCGGATCAGGCTGTCGCGAATACCCGCAGCCTCACGCTCCTGCGGCGTCAGGCGGCCGTGGGAGGTGGTGGCCGGGTGCGCGATAGTGGTCTTGCTGTCACCCAGGTTGGTGGTGATCGAGATCACCCGCGTGGCATCGATGAAGCGCCAGGCGCCTTCCTTGCCACCCTTGACCTCGAAACTCACCACCGCACCAAAGCCGCTCATCTGGCGCTTGGCCAGTTCGTGCTGCGGATGGCTTGGCAAGCCGGCGTAATGCACCTTCTCGATACCCTCCTGCTGCTCCAGCCACTCGGCCAGTTGCTGAGCGCTCTGGCAGTGCGCACGCATGCGCAGCTTGAGGGTTTCCAGGCCTTTGGTGAAGATCCAGGCGTTGAACGGGCTGAGGGTCGGGCCGGCGGTGCGCAAAAAGCCCACCACTTCTTTCATCTGCTCGCTGCGCCCGGCCACAACACCGCCCATGCAACGGCCCTGGCCGTCGATGAACTTGGTAGCGGAATGGAACACGATGTCAGCGCCAAGCTTGAGCGGCTGCTGCAGCGCCGGGGTGCTGAAGCAGTTGTCCACCACCAGCATGGCACCACGGGCATGGGCAATCTCGGCCAGCGCGGCAATGTCCACCAGTTCGGCCAACGGGTTGGAAGGCGACTCGAGGATCAGCAGCTTGGTATTGGCCTTGATGGCCTTGTCCCAACCCGCCAGATCGACCAGCGGCACGTAGTCCACTTGTACGCCGAAACGCTTGAAGTACTTCTCGAACAGGCTGATCGTCGAGCCGAACACGCTCTGCGACACCAGCACATGGTCGCCGGCGCTGCACAACGACATCACCACGGCGAGGATCGCCGCCATGCCGGTAGAGGTGGCCACGGCCTGCTCGGCACCTTCCATTGCCGCCAGGCGCTCCTCGAAGGCACGCACGGTCGGGTTGGTGTAGCGCGAGTAGACGTTGCCCGGGGTTTCACCGGCAAAGCGCGCGGCCGCATCAGCGGCCGTGCGGAAGACATAGCTGGAGGTCAGGAACAGCGCTTCGCTGTGCTCCGCCTCCGGTGTACGGTTCTGACCGGCACGCACCGCCAGGGTGTCGAAGCCGACACCCTCGAGGTCACTGTCCAGTCGCCCGGCATCCCATTGAACCGTCATGCCGTCGCTCTCCAAATCAGTTGTTGTAGAGGTCGATGATCGCGCTGACCGCCTGGTTCTTCACCTTGGCCAGGTCATTGCGAGCCTGCTCGATGCGGTCGAGGTAGGCCTCGTCGATGTCGCCAGTGACGTATTCACCGTTGAACACCGCGCAATCGAAGTGCTCGATCTTGATCTTGCCGCCACCGACCGATTCGATCAGGTCCGGCAGGTCCTGATAGACCAGCCAGTCGGCGCCGATCAACTCGGCCACCTGATCGGTGGTGCGGTTGTGGGCGATCAGTTCGTGAGCGCTCGGCATGTCGATGCCGTAGACGTTGGGGTAACGCACTGCAGGGGCCGCGGAACAGAAGTAGACGTTTTTCGCGCCGGCTTCGCGGGCCATCTGGATGATCTGCTTGCAGGTGGTGCCGCGTACGATCGAGTCGTCGACCAGCATCACGTTCTTGCCGCGGAATTCCAGCTCGATGGCGTTGAGCTTCTGGCGCACCGATTTCTTGCGTGCAGCCTGGCCGGGCATGATGAAGGTACGGCCAATGTAGCGGTTTTTCACGAAGCCTTCGCGGAACTTGACGCCCAGGTGGTTGGCCAGCTCCAGGGCGGCGGTGCGGCTGGTGTCAGGGATCGGGATGACCACATCGATGTCGTGGTCCGGGCGCTCGCGCTGGATCTTCTCGGCCAGCTTCTCGCCCATGCGCAAGCGCGCCTTGTATACCGAAACGCCATCCATGATCGAGTCCGGACGGGCCAGGTAGACGTGCTCGAAGATGCACGGTTGCAGTTTCGGGCTTTGAGCGCACTGCTTGGTGTACAGCTGGCCTTCTTCGGTGATGTACACCGCTTCGCCGGGCGCCAGGTCGCGGATCAGGGTGAAGCCGAGCACGTCCAGGGCAACGCTTTCCGAGGCGATCATGTATTCAACGCCTTCGTCGGTATGACGCTGGCCGAACACCACCGGGCGAATGCCGTTGGGGTCACGGAAGCCGACAATGCCGTAGCCGGTAACCATCGCCACCACCGCGTAACCGCCAACGCAGCGGCTGTGCACGTGGGATACGGCGGCGAACACGTCTTCTTCGGTGGGCTGCAGCTTGCCACGCACCGCCAGCTCATGGGCGAACACGTTCAGCAGCACTTCCGAGTCGGAGTTGGTGTTGACGTGGCGCAGGTCGGACTCGTAGATCTCCTTGGCCAACTGCTCGACGTTGGTCAGGTTGCCGTTGTGCGCCAGGGTGATGCCGTACGGCGAGTTGACATAGAACGGCTGGGCTTCGGCCGAGGTCGAGCTGCCCGCAGTCGGGTAACGGACGTGGCCGATACCCATATGGCCTACCAGGCGCTGCATGTGGCGCTGCTGGAAGACATCGCGCACCAGGCCATTATCCTTGCGCAGGAACAACCGGCCGTCGTGGCTGGTCACGATACCTGCAGCGTCCTGGCCGCGGTGCTGGAGGACCGTAAGCGCGTCATACAGCGCCTGATTGACGTTCGACTTACCGACGATACCGACGATGCCACACATGCGACGCAACCCCTACTTTGATGAAACTTGAGTGAATAGCGCTCAAGGCTTTGCAGGCCCGAGCAACTGTTCCTTGAACGGGAGATCAGCCGGAGTGCTGATCACCCCACTGGACATCCACTGGCTGGTGAAACCCAGGATCAGGTTCTTCGACCAGTCAGCGACCAATAGAAACTGTGGTATCAGGCGAGATTCCTGCCACCAGGTATCCTGCTGCACCGGCCCCAGGCTGAGCAGGCCGATGGCGACCACCACCAGCAAGGCTCCGCGCGCCGCGCCGAAGGCCATGCCGAGAAAACGATCGGTACCGGACAGCCCGGTCACGCGGATCAGCTCACCGACCAGGAAATTGACCATCGCGCCCACCAGCAGGGTGGCGACGAAAAGAATGGCGCAGCCAGCGATGATGCGCATCGATGGGGTCTGGATGTAGCTTTCAAGATACACCGAGAGCGACCCACCGAACATCCAGGCGACTGCACCGGCAATGATCCAGATGAGCAGGGACAAGGCTTCCTTGACGAAGCCGCGCTTGAGACTGATCAGTGTGGAAACGGCGATGATCGCGATGATCGCCCAATCAACCCAGGTAAATGCCACGGTGCTGCCTGCAGACGTTTGAGGCGGCGCATTTTACCAGAGCAAAGGGCCGGGAGTAAGCGGAATGTCAGGCCGATTGGCCAGCCCGCAGATGGGCTGCAGGGCAGCCCCCTGAAATCAACCGCGTTCTGGCTGGAAACGGATCACAAAGCCCTTCAGCTTCTGCTGCCGATTGATTGCATCACGCAGGCGCTCAGCCTCGGCACGCTCGATCAGCGGACCCACATACACCCGATTCATGCCACCGGCCGAACGAATGTAGGCATTGTAACCCTGGCTGCGCAGGGTTTTCTGCAGGTTCTCGGCTCCGGCGCGATTGGACAGGCTGGCCAGCTGGATCGACCAGCTCACCGGCAAGCCGTTGACGTCGATTTTCGACGGTGCGGTAGCGCTTGCTGCTGGCGCAGGCGTAGCGGCCGGCTGCACCTGGGCCTTGGATGCCGGAGCAGGCGCCTGCGGCTTGGGCTGAACTTGAGCCTGGGTTTGCGGCGAAGGCGTGATCGGCTGGCTCGGCGTGGCCACCGGGGCCGAGGACTCATTGACCACCACAGGTGCCTGCTGCGGCTCTTGCGGCAGCGGTTGCGGCTCGGGCACTGCAACCGGCTCTACCTTGACTTCAGGCAAGCTCGGCATCGCTGGAGCCTGCGGGGCCTCGACGCGCACCTGGCGCATTTCGTCCTCGCGGGTGAACAGCATCGGCAAGAAAATCACCGCCAGCGCCACCAGCACCAACGCACCCACCATGCGCTGTTTCATCCCTTTATCCAGCACTGCCATCTACTCACCCCTCCAGGGCCTGCTGCCCCAGCCATTCCAGGGCCTCGGCAACACAGAAAAACGAACCGAACAGCAGGATCTGGTCATCCGCCGTCGCCTGAGCGCATTGCCCATCAAGAGCGGCGCCGACGCTGGAATAAGACTTCACCGACGCGCCGAGGTTCGTCAAGGCGCCGACGAGTTCGGCGGCCGGACGGCTGCGCGGTGACTGCAAAGGCGCCACCGCCCAGTCGTCGACCAGGCCCTGCAACGGCGCCAGGACGCCTGCCAGGTCCTTGTCCGCCAGCAGGCCGAAGACTGCCAGGCGCCGGCCCTTGAGCGGTCGCGCTGACAGGCGACGCGCCAGGTATTCTGCTGCATGGGGGTTATGCCCCACATCCAGCAACAGCTCCACGCGCTTGCCTTGCCAACTGAACGTGCGACGGTCCAGCCGCCCGGTGATACGGGTATCGAGCAGCGCCTGACGAATTTGCCCGGCATCCCAAGGCAGCCCCATCAGCAAATAAGCCTGCAGGGCCAGGGTGGCGTTCTCCATCGGCAGGTCGAGCAGCGGCAGGCCTGACAGCTCCACCACCGCGCCATCTGCTGCTGTCCCGCGCCAGTGCCAGGTACTATCGGCACTGGTCAGATCGAAGTCACGCCCCCGCAGGAACAACGGCGCCGCCAGTTCACGCGCCTTGTCCAACAATGGCCGAGGGGGATCCAGGTCACCGCACAATGCCGGCTTGCCCGGGCGGAAGATGCCAGCCTTCTCGAAGGCTACCAACTCGCGGGTATCGCCCAGGTAATCGACATGGTCGACGCCGATACTGGTCACCAGGGCCAGGTCGGCATCGACGACGTTCACGGTATCCAGACGACCACCCAGGCCTACTTCAAGCACCACGGCATCCAGCCCGGACTGGTAGAACAGCCAGAATGCCGCCAGGGTGCCCATCTCGAAATAGGTAAGGGAAATCTCGCCTCGCGCCGCCTCGACGGCCGCAAAGGCTTCGCACAGGCGCTCATCACTGGCCTCCTGGCCATCGATCAGCACCCGTTCGTTGTAACGCAACAGGTGTGGCGAGCTGTACACGCCAACCTTGAGCCCCTGGGCACGCAGCATCGACGCCACGAAGGCACAGGTCGAGCCTTTGCCGTTGGTGCCGGTGACGGTCACCACGCGGGGCGCCAGCTTGCCCAGGGCCAATCGTGCAAGCACCTTTTGCGAACGCTCCAGCCCCATGTCGATGGCCGAGGGGTGCAACTGCTCGAGGTAGGCGAGCCATTCGCCCAGGGTTCTGTCTTTCATCAGGCGACCGCAGCGGCCTCGCGTGCCTGCTCGGGAGTTTCCTGGCCGGTCATCTGCGCCAGCAGACGCGCCAGGCGTGGACGCAGCTCGCCACGCGAGATGATCAGGTCGATGGCGCCGTGCTCCAGCAGGAACTCGCTGCGCTGGAAGCCCTCAGGCAGCTTTTCGCGCACGGTCTGCTCGATCACGCGCGGGCCGGCAAAGCCGATCAGCGCCTTCGGCTCACCGACAATGACATCGCCGAGCATCGCCAGACTGGCGGAAACACCGCCGTAGACCGGATCGGTCAATACGGAGATGAACGGAATACCCTCTTCGCGCAGGCGGGCCAGCACGGCCGAGGTCTTGGCCATTTGCATCAGCGAGATCAGCGCTTCCTGCATGCGCGCACCACCGGAGGCCGAGAAGCAGATCATCGGGCAGCGGTTTTCCAGGGCATGGTTGGCGGCGCGGACAAAACGCTCACCGACGACGGCGCCCATGGAACCACCCATGAAGGAAAATTCGAAGGCACTAACCACGATCGGCATGCCCATCAGGGTACCGCTCATGGAGATCAGGGCGTCCTTCTCGCCGGTCTGCTTCTGGGCACCGACCAGGCGGTCCTTGTACTTTTTGCCATCGCGGAATTTCAGGCGGTCGACCGGCTCCAGCTCGGCACCCAGCTCGGCACGGCCTTCAACATCGAGGAAGATGTCGATGCGCTGGCGTGCGCCAATACGCATGTGGTGGTTGCACTTGGGGCAGACATCCAGGGTCTTTTCCAGCTCCGGACGATACAGCACGGCCTCACAGGCTGGGCACTTGTGCCACAGGCCTTCTGGCACCGAGCTCTTCTTCACCTCGGAACGCATGATCGAAGGGATCAGTTTGTCGACTAACCAGTTGCTCATGCTTTATTTCTCCAGTATTGGCGGGCGGGGACCAGTCTGGCCGGCCATGCCCTGCCCTTTGAGCTCAAATTCTTCTGTCAAACGATGACGAACCGGCCACAGGGGCTGCCTGCGTACCGCACCGTCTTCAACGTATTCTTTGGCCAACCGGCATGCCGGCAGCCGCCCCGCAGGGCTGCGATAGCTATGGACGATGGCGCGCAGCCAGCCGTCACATCTGGCATCACGCCTGTTTCACCGCGCGCATGAACGCTTCGATCTTCGCCGCGTCCTTTATGCCCTTGGCCTGCTCCACACCACCACTGACATCCACCGCATACGGCCGTACCTGGGCGATGGCCTGGCCGACATTGCCGGCCGACAAGCCTCCGGCGAGAATGATCGGCTTGCTCAGCCGTGAAGGCACCAGCGACCAGTCGAACGCCTCGCCAGTACCACCGGGTACGCCGGCAACATAGGTGTCGAGCAGGATGCCACGCGCACCGGCATAGTGCCGGCAGGCAGCCTCCAGGTCATCACCCGGGCGCACTCGCAGCGCCTTGATCCAGGGGCGGTGGTAGCCTTCGCAGTCAGCCGGGGTTTCGTCGCCGTGGAACTGTAGCAGGTCCAGCGGCACAGCCTCGAGGATCTCGTTGAGTTCGCAGCGCGAGGCGTTGACGAACAGGCCGACCGTAGTCACGAAGGGTGGCAACTCGGCCATGATCGCCTGCGCCTGGCGCACGTCGACGGCGCGCGGGCTTTTGGCATAGAAAACGAAGCCGATGGCATCGGCCCCCGCCTCGGCGGCGGCCAGCGCGTCTTCTATGCGGGTAATCCCGCAGATCTTGCTGCGAACATTGCTCATGGACTGCAAACCCTGAGAAAACACTGAAAGGCCCGATGGTAGCAAAAGCGTTTTCGCCCGTCAGTCGGCCAACGCCTCGTAGCCGGTCAGAAAGTGTGGGCCAATGTAACGCTGTGGCAGCTGGAATTCCTCCGGGTACTCTACCTGCACCAGGTACAGGCCGTACGGATGGGCCGTCACACCGCCTTCGCGCCGGTTGCGCCCTTCCAGCACTTCACGGGCCCAGCCCGCAGGGCGCTCACCTGCACCAATGGTCATCAGCACGCCGGCAATGTTGCGCACCATATGGTGCAGGAAAGCGGTGGCCCGCACATCCAGCACGATCATCTGCCCGTGACGGGTGACCCGCAGGTGATGGATATGCTTGATCGGCGACTTGGCCTGGCACTGGCTGGCGCGAAAGGCACTGAAGTCGTGGGTACCCAGCAGGAACTGCGCAGCATCGGCCATGCGTTCTACATCAAGCGGCCGGTGATTCCAGGTCACTTCCTCGGCCAAGTGTGCCGGGCGGATCGGGTCGTTGTAGATGACATAACGGTAGCGCCGGGCGGTGGCCTTGAAGCGCGCATGGAAATCCGCAGGCATCGGCCGCGACCAGACCACACTGATGTCATGGGGCAGGTTGAAGTTGCTGCCCAGGGTCCAGGCGCGTTCGTCGCGATTGGCGCGGGTATCGAAATGCACGATCTGCCCACACCCATGCACACCGGCGTCGGTACGCCCGGCGCAGACCACCGTGATGGGCTCGTTGGCCACTTTCGACAGGGCTTGCTCCAGTGCCTGCTGGACACTGGGCACACCGCTGGCCTGGCGTTGCCAGCCGCGGTAGCGCGAACCCTTGTATTCCACGCCCAGGGCAATGCGGGTGAAGCCTTCGGCGGCCGATTCGGTGGCAGCGGTGTCGATGATGTCCAAGAGCGTGAAACCTGTGGGGCAATACGAAGTGCCGGGGATTATAACGACAACGGCAGCCTTGTTGGGCTGCCGTTGGTTTTACGCTGCAGGTGAGGCCTTCAGACCAGCCGGGACAGCATGTCTTCGGCTTCCTGACGCTGGGTGTCGTCGCCATCCTTGACCACTTCATCGAGGATGTCACGCGCACCCTGATGGTCGCCCATGTCGATATAGGCACGTGCCAGATCGAGCTTGGTGGCCACTTCGTCGCTGCCGGAGAAGAAATCGAAGTCCAGGTCGTCCAAAGGTTCCGGCTCCTGGGCAGCATCTGCAGCGGTGAAGTGCGGCGCCAGCGACGGCGACTCGAGATTCTGCGAGAGCTTGTCCAGTTCGGCGTTGACGTCGCTCAGCTCCGAAGCAAAGCTCTTGGCAGCCGGTGACTGGTCATCCAGCGACAGCGACAGGTCGAAGTCTTCCGGCAGCTCCAGCTCGGAAATCGGGTCGAACTCAGGGATGGAATCGAAAGCGGCCAGTTCGGCAGCAACGTCGACCGGCTCTTCCTCGACCGGTTCGGCAACGCTCGGCTCACCCATGTCCAGGTCGAAGTCCGCCAGATCATCGACGCTCTGCGGTTCGGCCTGAGCCTGCGCCAGCAAGGCTTCGAAGTCGGCATCGGCATCTGCTTCCTGCACGGCAGGATCAGCGGCGGCGAGCGGCTCGTCATTTACCTGCAGATCCGTCAACGCCGCTTCATCGAGCATCGGCGGTTCAAGGTCGTTCAGGGGCAGATCGTCACCCAGGTCAAGGTCGAAGGCACTGTCCAGACCATTGTCATCAAGGGCAGGCGCTTGAGCATCGGCCTCGGCCTCGGCTTGCGGTTCAGGCTCAGGCTCAGGCTCAGCAACAGCGTCAGGCTCAGGCTCGGCATCGACCTCTGCCGGCGGCTGCGCCTCATCCTGCAACAGATCCTGCACATACTGCTCATCCAGTTCGGCAGCCAGCGCCGCAGCCCCCAGCCCCGCTGCGGCGATGCCGAGCATGGCCGGGTAATGCTCCTTGAGCTGACTGACCTGCGCGATATTTTCTTCGCTGCCCGGCAGCTTGCGCTCCTGCTCCACGAATGCGCTGTGGTCACCCTGGCGCGCATAAACCTCCATCAGCTTCAACCGCAGGCCATCATGCTCCGGTTGCGCAGCGACGGCCGTCTCCAACAGGTCGGCCGCATGGTTCAGACGGCCGCTGGCCAGGCTCTGCTCGACCTCAGCCAACAGCTCGGCATTCGGGTCCTGTGCCGGTGATGGCGCGGCAACGGGGGCTGGGGCTACGGGTTTTTCCGCCGCAACGGCTGCAGCAGCCGAAGCCGCTACCACCGCCGGCGACAGGGTTACGCCAGGCGCCGACACTTCCAGCTCATCGAAGCTGCTCGAAGGCAGGTCGAGGTCGGGGTTACGCTCGCCCTCCTCGGCCAGTGCCCGCGCCATACGCAGGTGCTTTTCGGCCTCCTGCTGGGCTTTGCGTCGGCGCGCCAGCAGCAACAGCAGCAACAGCAGCACGAGGAATGCGGAACCTGCGATCAGGCCCAGCACCAACGGATTCCCCAGCATCTCATCCAGCGCGCCCGGCTGCTGGGCGGCTGGGGCATCCTCGCCAGCCGGGGCAGAGCCAGGCGCGGTGTCGACGGCAGCCGGCGCCGGTGCCACGACGGGCTCGGCGGGCGGTACCTGGGCGTTGCCTGCAGGCTGCGCCGGGGCCGATTCACCAGGCAAGGCGGCGGCCGATGCCGGCTCCCCGGCAGCACCCTGTGCCTCCAGGCGTGCCAGCTGGTCGTTCTTGAGCTGAATCAGGCGCTGCAGCTTGTCCAGCTGGCTCTGCAGGTCGCTCATCCGGCTCTTGAGTTCTTCATTGTCACGACGGCTGGTGTCCAGGCTCTCCTGGGCCACGGCCAGCTTGTCGTTGAGCGCCTTGGCATCGCCAGCGCCAGGCTGGTTGCCTGGGCTGACCAGGCGCAGGTTGTCGCCCCGGGCGATACGCTCGGGCGCCGCATCGGCAGCGCCGCGACGGGTGGCGTCCAACTGCCTGGCGCGGGGGCCGAGGCGCCGGCCCTCACGCCAGGCGGCGTACTGTTCGGCCACTTCGCGATTGGCCTCGGCCTGGGGGATGCTCTGGACCTGCTGACGATCGGGCAGGCGCAACACCTGGCCAACCTTCAACTGGTTGATATTGTTGCCGATAAAGGCATCCGGGTTCAGCGCTTGAATGGCGATCATGGTCTGCTGCACCGAGCCACCGCTTTGGGTATTGCGCGCAGCAATCTGCCAGAGGGTATCGCGGCGTTTGGTGGTGTAGCTGCCGGCGCTGCTGGTCGCCGGGGTGACATTGGCCGCGGCAGGCTGCTCGCCCTGGGCCTTGGCCTGGTCGAGCAGCACACTGTAGTCACGCAGCAGGCGGCCCTGGGGCCACATCACCTGGACCAGAAACTTGACCACCGAGCCCGGCAGCGGCTGACTGGAGGTTACCCGCAGCACGCTCTTGCCATTGGGGTTGATCACCGGGGTAAAGCTCAGGTCCTCAAGGTAGCCCGGATACTCCACCCCGGCCTTGCTGAACTCTTCCGGCGGCGCCAGGCTTGGTGCCACTTCGGCAGCGGTGAGGTCGCGCACATCGAGCAATTCGATCTCGGCGTCCAGCGGCTGGTTCTGCGCCGACTTGAGCGTCAGCTCACCCAACCCCAGGGCATTCGCCATGCCAGATGACAGCGCCGACGCTGCCGCCATGGCCAGAACCAGTTTGCGAATTCGAAGCATGACCTCATCCCTTGTATGAATCGTCCCGAAACCGCATGCGGTGCGGGACAAAAGTGCTCGCCAGTATCTTTTACGCTATGTGTTTAATCAACAATTGCGCCACCTGCACGGCGTTGAGCGCAGCGCCCTTGCGCAGGTTGTCGGTGGTCAGCCACAGGTTGAGCTGCTGGTCTTCGTCAACACCATGGCGTACACGACCAACATAGACCACGTCTTGCCCTACTGCGTCCCCTACCGGGGTCGGATAATCATCCCGCTCGACCAGCTCGACACTGTCGGCACCCTCCAGCGCGGCATTGACCGCAACAAGATCCACCGGATTACGGCTCTGTACCGCCACACTGAAGCTATCGCCAAAAAACACCGGGACTTGAACGCAGGTCACGGAAATCTTCAGTTCCGGCTGCCCCAACAGCACCGGCAGCTCATCAACCAGGCGGCGTTCGAGCGCGGTGTGGCCCTGTTCGTCTGCCGCACCGACCTGGGCCAGCAGGTTGAACGCCACCTGGCGATCGAAGAAACGCGGCTCCAGCGGGCGGGCGTTGAGCAACTCGGCAGTCTGCCGGGCCAGTTCGTTGACAGCCTCCCGGCCCTGGGCAGACACCGCGAGCGCGGCCATGACCTGCACACGCTCGATCTCCAACAGCCCCTTCAGTGGCGCCAGCGCGACGGCCAAGGCCACGGCTGCAGCACTGGGGCTGGCGATGCACGCCGGCAACGCCAGGCCGGCGATGCGCTCGGCGTTGGCCTCAGGCACGACCGCCAGGGCGTCATCCAGGCCGCCAGACAGGTCAATGACCGTGCAGCCGGCCTCACGGGCCTTGCTGGCAAAGCTACGGCTGACGGCCGGGCTGGCGGCGAAGAAGGCCAGTTTGACCTGGGTGAAATCGAAACTGTCGACTTCACGCACTTTGACCTTCTTGCCGGCGAACATCACGCTGCTGCCCGCCGACTCCATGCTGGCCAGCAGGTGCAGCGTGCCGACCGGGAAGTGCAGTTCTTCGAGAATCTGTACCAAGGTTTCACCGACGCTACCGGTGGCGCCGACGACGGCGATGTCCAGGGGTTGGGTCATGGAGAGGATCCTTTTGCTGTAACGGCGGGGGGCGGCACTTTACTCGGATTGTACCGTTTTGTCTGTGCTGGCCCTGTGGGGCGCGCACCATAAAAAAACCCGCGCTGTCACCAGCGCGGGTTTTCTGTTCAACGCAGAACGATCAACGCTCGAGCAGAATCCGCAGCATGCGGCGCAGCGGCTCGGCAGCACCCCACAGCAGCTGATCGCCGACGGTGAACGCGCCCAGATACTGCGAGCCCATGTTCAGCTTGCGCAAACGGCCCACCGGAATGTTCAGGGTACCGGTGACGTTGGTCGGGGTCAGCTCCTGCATGCTGATCTCGCGCTGGTTCGGCACCAGCTTCACCCACGGGTTGTGCTGGCTGATCATGCCTTCGATATCGGCCAGCGGCACGTCCTTGTTCAGCTTGATGGTCAGTGCCTGGCTGTGGCAGCGCATGGCGCCGATGCGCACGCAGATGCCATCGACCGGGATCGGGCTCTTGAAGCGGCCGAGGATCTTGTTGGTTTCGGCCTGGGCCTTCCACTCTTCACGGCTCTGGCCGTTCGGCAGCTCCTTGTCGATCCATGGGATCAGGCTGCCCGCCAGGGGCACGCCGAAGTTCTCGGCCGGGTAGGCCTCGCTGCGCATGGCCTCGGCCACCTTGCGGTCGATGTCGAGGATGGCGCTGGCCGGGTTGGCCAGGTCATCGGCAACTGCCGCGTGGGTAGCACCCATCTGCTTGATCAGCTCACGCATGTTCTGCGCACCGGCACCGGACGCCGCCTGGTAGGTCATGGCGCTCATCCACTCGACCAGGCCCGCTTCGAACAGGCCGCCAAGGCCCATCAGCATCAGGCTGACGGTGCAGTTGCCGCCGATGTAGTTCTTGGTGCCGGCATCGAGCTGCTGGTCGATCACCTTGCGGTTGACCGGGTCGAGCACGATCACCGCATCGTCCTGCATGCGCAGCGACGAGGCAGCATCGATCCAGTACCCCTGCCAGCCGGCTTCACGCAGCTTGGGGAAGACCTCGTTGGTGTAGTCGCCGCCCTGACAGGTCAGGATCACGTCGAGGGTCTTGAGTTCTTCAATCGAATAAGCGTCCTCGAGCGGAGCAATATCCTTGCCCACGTTCGGGCCCTGGCCACCGACATTGGAGGTAGTGAAGAACACCGGCTCGATAAGGTCGAAATCCTGCTCCTCCAGCATCCGCTGCATGAGCACGGAACCGACCATGCCGCGCCAACCGATCAGACCTACACGTTTCATCGCAACTACACCTTTGCTAAAAGTGGGCCGCCACCGACCAAAAACGGTGGCGGGCCAGAGAGATTACAGATTCCGCAGCGCTGCGACTACTGCGTCGCCCATTTCCTGCGTACCTACCTTGCTGCAACCGGCCGACCAGATGTCACCGGTACGCAGGCCCTGGTCCAGGACCTGGCTTACCGCCTGCTCGATGGCCTCGGCTGCGGCCTGCTGGTTGAAGCTGTAACGCAGCATCATCGACACCGACAGAATGGTCGCCAGCGGGTTGGCAATGCCTTGGCCGGCGATGTCCGGCGCCGAGCCGTGGCAAGGCTCGTACATGCCCTTGTTGTTGGCATCGAGCGACGCCGAAGGCAGCATGCCGATCGAACCGGTCAGCATGGAAGCTTCATCCGACAGGATGTCACCGAACATGTTGTCGGTCACCATCACGTCGAACTGCTTGGGCGCGCGCACCAGTTGCATGGCGGCGTTGTCTACATACATGTGGCTCAGTTCTACGTCCGGGTAGTCCTTGGCCACGTCCTCGACCACTTCACGCCACAGTTGGCTGGAGGCCAGGACGTTGGCCTTGTCCACCGAGCACAGCTTCTTGCCACGCACGCGGGCCATGTCGAAGCCGACGCGGGCGATACGGCGCACTTCGCTCTCGCTGTACGGGAGGGTGTCGTAGGCCTGACGCTCGCCGCCTTCGAGTTCACGCTGGCCACGCGGGGCACCGAAGTAGATGCCGCCGGTCAGCTCACGGACGATGAGGATGTCCAGGCCCGAGACGATTTCCGGCTTGAGCGACGAGGCATCGGCCAGTTGCGGGTAGAGGATGGCCGGGCGCAGGTTGGCGAACAGGCCCAGCTGCGAGCGGATTTTCAGCAGGCCGCGCTCAGGGCGGATGTCCCGCTCGATCTTGTCCCACTTCGGCCCGCCCACAGCGCCCAACAGAACGGCATCGGCCTGGCGCGCACGTTCCAGGGTCTCGTCGGCCAGCGGCACGCCGTGCTTGTCGATGGCAGCACCGCCGATCACGTCGTGCTCGAGGCTCAAGCCGAGCTGGAACTTGTCGTTGGCCAGCGCCAGCACCTTGACCGCCTCGGCCATGATTTCCGGACCAATGCCATCACCTGGGAGAATCAGAATCTGCTTGCTCATGCTTTCCTCTATCCATTCAAGCGGTGCGGCCAGCCCGGCCGCACCGTAAAAAACTCAGCGCTCTGCCCACAACACGATCACGTCGGTGCTGAACGAGCCGTCTGCCTCAATCTGGTAATACTGCCGCACTTCCTCGCCCATGGCTTGCTGCAACTGGCGTATGGCCACGCGCAGCGGCTCGGGCGTGCGCATGCGCTCGACCCACGAGGCCCACTCCAGGCGCAGGCGCTGACGGGTGTGGCTGCGGGCATGCAGGCCAGCTTCGCTGACCTGGCGCTGCCACTGGGCGGCAGAATAATCGCGTACGTGGCTGGTGTCGCGCAGCACTTCAACCGTTTGCAAATAGGTATCGAGCAACGGGCTGCCCGGCGACATCACGTCAATGAAGGCTGCCACCCCGCCCGGCTTCAACACCCGACGCACTTCGCGCAACGCCACACCCAGGTCGCTCCAGTGGTGCGCCGAGTAGCGGCTGAAGACGTAATCGAACGAGGCATCGGCGAACGGCAGGCGTTCGGCGGCACCATGCTCGGTGGTGATATTGCCCAGGCCGCGCTCGGCGGCGGCGCTGGCAACCACGTCAAGCATCGACTGCGACAGGTCGTAGGCGACCACCTCTGCCACCAGAGGCGCTACGTGGAAGCTGACATGACCGGCACCACAGCCCAGGTCCAGCACGCGAGCCGCACCCTGCCCCGCCAGCTCGGCTTGCAGCAGGGCGAACTCACTGCCCTGGGCGTGCACGGCGCTGCTGAGGTAGGCACTGGCCTGTTCGCCGAACTGGCGTTGGACCACATCGGTGTGGGTGGTGCTGGTCATGGGCGCATTCCTTTTGATTTTGGGTTGTCTCTACGGCCGCTATCGCCGGCAAGCCGGCTCCCACCGCGACTGCACAGTGCGGGGTCGATGTGGGGGCCGGCTTGCCGGCGATGAGGCCAGCAAACCCGATTACATCATTCAGGCATCACGGAACAGCCAAGGCTGTGCGGTGCGGTGTTTGCCTTCAAACGCCTTGATCGCCTCGCCGTCCTGCAAGGTCAGGCCGATATCGTCCAGGCCATTGAGCAGGCAGTGCTTGCGGAACGCGTCGATCTCAAAGTGCAGCACCTTGCCATCCGGACGAGTCACCGCCTGTGCATGCAGGTCGATGGTCAACTGGTAGCCAGGGTTGGCTTCGACCTGCTTGAACAGCTCGTCGACTTCCTCATCGCTCAGAATGATCGGCAACAAGCCGTTCTTGAAGCTGTTGTTGAAGAAGATGTCGGCGAAGCTCGGCGCGATCACGCTGCGGAAGCCGTATTCGTCCAGCGCCCAAGGGGCGTGCTCACGGCTCGAACCGCAGCCGAAGTTCTCCCGCGCCAGCAACACACTGGCACCCTGGTAGCGCTCGTGGTTGAGCACGAACTCTTTGTTCAGCGGGCGCTTGCTGTTGTCCTGGTAAGGCTGGCCGACGTCCAGGTAACGCCACTCGTCGAACAGGTTGGGGCCGAAGCCGGTACGCTTGATCGACTTGAGGAACTGCTTGGGAATGATCTGATCGGTGTCGACGTTGGCACGGTCCAACGGCGCGACGAGGCCGGTGTGCTGGGTAAAGGCTTTCATGCTGCGCTCCCTTGGATCAACTCGCGAACATCGATGAAGTGGCCAGTCACCGCCGCAGCGGCAGCCATGGCCGGGCTGACCAGATGGGTACGGCCACCGGCGCCCTGACGGCCTTCGAAGTTGCGGTTGGACGTGGACGCGCAATGCTCGCCGCTTTCCAGGCGGTCCGGGTTCATCGCCAGGCACATCGAGCAGCCTGGCTCACGCCATTCGAAACCAGCCTCGAGGAAGATCTTGTCCAGGCCTTCACGCTCGGCCTGGGCCTTGACCAGGCCCGAACCCGGCACGACGATGGCCTGTTTGACGGTGGCAGCGACCTTGCGGCCTTTGGCGATTTCGGCTGCGGCGCGCAGGTCTTCGATCCGCGAGTTGGTGCAGGAGCCAATGAACACGCGGTCCAGTTGGATATCGGTGATCGCCTGGTTGGCGCTCAGGCCCATGTACTTGAGGGCGCGCTCGATCGAGCCACGCTTGACCAGATCGGCTTCGGCGGCAGGGTCCGGCACACGCTGGTCGACGGCCAGGACCATCTCGGGCGACGTGCCCCAGCTGACCTGCGGCTTGATTTGCGCTGCATCGAGCTCGACCACGGTGTCGAATACCGCATCGTCATCGGATACCAGGTCTTTCCACGCCTCGACCGCACGCTCCCACTGCTCGCCTTTGGGCGCATAAGGGCGGCCTTCGACGTAGGCAATGGTGGTGGCATCGGTCGCAACCAGGCCAACCCGTGCACCGGCCTCGATCGACATGTTGCAAATGGTCATGCGGCCTTCCATGGACAGGGCGCGGATGGCGCTGCCAGCAAATTCCATGGCGTGGCCGTTGCCACCGGCGGTACCGATCTTGCCGATCACGGCAAGCACGATGTCCTTGGCCGTCACGCCGGCAGGCAATGTGCCCTCGACGCGCACCAGCATGTTCTTCATCTTTTTGGCGACCAGGCACTGGGTGGCGAGCACATGCTCGACCTCGGAGGTGCCGATACCATGGGCCAAGGCCCCGAAGGCGCCGTGGGTGGAAGTGTGCGAGTCGCCACAGACCACGGTCATGCCGGGCAAGGTGGCGCCCTGCTCGGGGCTGATGACATGGACGATGCCCTGGCGCACGTCATTCATCTTGAATTCGACGATGCCGTATTCGTCACAGTTCTCATCGAGGGTCTGCACCTGCAGGCGCGACACCTGGTCGACGATGGCCTCGATCCCGCCCTTGCGTTCCGGGGTGGTCGGCACGTTGTGGTCCGGGGTGGCGATGTTGGCATCGATGCGCCACGGCTTGCGGTTGGCCAGGCGCAGGCCTTCAAAGGCCTGGGGCGAGGTCACTTCGTGAATGATATGGCGGTCGATGTAGATCAAGGACGAGCCGTCATCACGGCGCTTGACCTCATGGGCTTCCCAGAGTTTGTCGTAGAGCGTTTTGCCAGCCATCAGACTGTTCCTCATCAGCGTCTTTCTATGCCAAAGACCCCTTGGCTTGTACGGACGATGCTATGGCGATAGATTGAATAACTCAAATTCATAATTTTCATGCTTTGCATAACCATCAGGAATCCGAACCATGGACCTGGCCAACCTCAGCGCCTTCATTGCCATTGCCGAGACCGGCAGCTTTTCCGGTGCCGGCGAACGCCTGCACCTGACCCAACCGGCCATCAGCAAGCGCATTGCCGGGCTGGAGCAACAGCTGGACGTGCGCCTGTTCGATCGTTTGGGCCGCGAGGTGACCTTGACCGAAGCCGGCCGCGCCCTGCTGCCGCGCGCCTATCAGATCCTCAACGTCCTCGATGATACCCGACGTGCGCTGACCAACCTGACCGGGCAGGTGAGTGGTCGCCTGACCCTCGCCACCAGCCATCACATTGGCCTGCACCGCCTGCCCCCGCTGCTGCGAGCATTCACTCGCCAGTACCCGGCCGTTGCGCTGGATATCCAGTTCCTCGATTCAGAGACGGCCTATGACGAGGTTCTGCATGGCCGCGCCGAGATAGCGGTCATCACCCTGGCACCAGAGCCCCATCACCTGATCAAGGCCATGCCCGTCTGGGACGACGCGCTGGATTTCGTCGCCGCCCCCGAGCACCCGCTGGCCAGCAATACCCAGGTCAGCCTGGCTGACGTTGCCCGCCATCCGGCGGTATTCCCCGGCGGCAATACCTTCACCCACCACATCGTCCAGCGCCTGTTCGAAAGCCAGGGCCTGGCCCCGAACATCGCCATGAGCACCAACTACCTGGAAACCATCAAGATGATGGTCTCGATCGGCCTGGCCTGGAGCGTGCTACCGCGCACCATGCTCGACGAGCAGGTTGCACCCATCGCTTTGCCCGGCATACAGCTGTCACGCCAGCTAGGCTACATACTGCATACCGAGCGAACGCTATCGAACGCCGCCCGGGCCTTCATGGCCCTGCTCGACAGTCACGCAGGGGCCGCCTGACCGGTCGTCAGCCCTGCACTTCCAACCAGGGACGCGTCAAACGCCAAAGGTCTGGTATCCATGCCCAAATCAGCAAACCGCTTTCCGCGCCTGCCGCGCATCCCTGCGGC
Source organism: Pseudomonas sp. BNK-15 (assembly GCF_047456105.1). Lineage (NCBI taxonomy): Bacteria > Pseudomonadati > Pseudomonadota > Gammaproteobacteria > Pseudomonadales > Pseudomonadaceae > Pseudomonas > Pseudomonas sp. BNK-15. The sequence goes on along the minus strand of NZ_CP179898.1, from coordinate 3,577,534 downwards.
CGACCCCCAGGAGTCGGAACTGGCCTGGCAGAACGCTCCGCAATTGCTGGCTGCGCTCAATGGTGCCCGCCTGGGCGCCTGGCTGTGGGACATCGACAGTGGCCGGGTCAGCTGGTCGCGCGGCACCCAGGCACTGTTCGGTTTCGATCCGCAGCGCCCCTTGCCCAACGACATCGACTACCTGGACCTGTTGCCGGAAGAAGATCGCGCCCGCACACGCCAACTGTTCCAGGCAGTGGTCAACGGTGAACCGGCCGAGAAAGCCATGCGCCATCGCATCCGCTGGCCGGATGGCAGCCTGCACTGGCTGGAAATCAACGGCAGCCTGACCCATGATCGCCAGGGCCGGCCTCAGATGATCGGGGTAATCCGCGAGATAACCCGCCAGCGCGAGCGGGAAACCGCCCTGATCAACTCGGAGAAACGCTTTGCCACCCTGTTCCACCTGAGCCCCAACGCAATTCTGCTCACCCGCCACCACGACGGCATGATTTTTGAAGTCAACCAGCATTTCGAAGACATGTTCGGCTGGCCGGGTGACCAAGTGATCGGCAAGACCACCCTGGAGCTGGGCCTCTGGGCAACCCCGGAGCAGCGCCACCTGGTACTGGATGCGACCCGTGCCAGCGGCGGCCCGGCCATCTTGGAAGTGCAGTTGCGCGCCAGCAGCGGCAAGATCCACGATGGCATCCTGTGCGCCCAGGGCATCGAACTGGAAGGGGTGACGTTCCTGCTCAGCACCTTCGTCGACACGTCCGAGCGCAAACGCGCCGAGCAAGCGCTCAAGGATAGCCAGGAACGCCTTGACCTGGCCCTGGACTCGGCGCAACTGGGCACCTGGGACTGGCACATACCCAGCGGCATGCTCTATGGCTCGGCCCGTGCCGCACAATTGCACGGGCTGGACCCGATACCCTTTCACGAATCGTTCGACGCATTTTTCGAAGGCGTGCCCCAGGACGAACGCGATGGCATGCGCCAGGCTTACCGCAGCCTGCGCGAAGGCCCAGAAGGCAACTACCAGATAACCTACCGGGTGCAACTGGAAAACGGCGCTTCACGCTACATCGAAAGCCGCGCTCGCCTGTACCGCGACGAGCACGGCAACCCGTTGCGCATGGCTGGCACCCTTCTGGACATCACCGAGCAGGTCGAGCGCGAACTGCGCCTTAGCGCCTCGGAAGAGAAGTTCGCCAGCCTTTTCCAGGTCAGCCCAGACCCGATCTGCGTAACCCGCCAGGACACTGGCCAGTTCATCGAGATCAACCCGGCCTTCACCCAGACCTTTGGCTGGAGCGCCGAACAGGTGATCGGCCGCACCGCCGAACAGATCGGCCTGTGGGCCGAGTCGATCGAACGCGCCCACCGCATCGAACGGGTTATCCGCGAACAGGCCCTGAGCAATGTCGCCGTGGTGGTCAACCACCGCAACGGCTCACCACTGACCTGTGTGATTTCCAGCCGGCTGGTCAGCGTCGACAACCAGCCCTGCAGCGTCACGACCCTGCGCGATATAACCCAGCAGCAACGGGCCGAAGCGGCGCTCAAGTCCAGTGAAGAGAAGTTCGCCAAGGCATTTCACTCCAGCCCGGACGCCATCACCATCACCGAGCGCCACAGCGGTCGCTATGTGGAAGTCAACGATGGCTTCTGCCGGCTGACCGGCTACAGCACCGCCGAAGTGATCGGCCGCAGCGTCTACGAGCTGGGTATCTGGGCCGACGACAAGCAGCGCAACGCGTTGCTGGTGGAGCTGAAGGAGCGTGGCCGGGTACACCACCGGGAGATGCTCGGGCGCAACAAGCGTGGCGACATTCTCACTGTAGAAGTATCGGTTGAGCCGATCAGCCTCAACGAGGCCGATTGCCTGTTACTCACTGCGCGCGATGTCAGCCAGTTGAAGAATGCCCAGGCACAGATCCGCCACCTGGCCTACCACGACCCGCTGACCAACCTGCCCAACCGCGCCTTGCTGATGGACCGCCTGAGCCAACAGATCGCCCTGCTGCGCCGGCACAACCTGCGCGGCGCCCTGCTGTTCCTCGACCTGGACCATTTCAAGCACATCAACGACTCCCTCGGCCACCCGGTGGGCGACACGGTGCTGAAGATCATCACCGCCCGCCTGGAAGCCAGTGTGCGCCTGGAAGACACGGTGGCACGCCTGGGTGGTGATGAATTCGTGGTACTGCTCAGTGGCCTGGAAGGCAGCCGCGAAGCGGTGGAGAACAAGGTTCGGGAGCTGGCCGATACCCTGCGCGAACTGCTGGCCGAACCCATGTCGCTGGACGGCCAGCGTCTGCAGGTAACCCCGAGCATCGGCGTGGCACTGATCCCCGACCACGGCACCACCCCCGCCGACCTGCTCAAACGCGCCGACATCGCCCTGTACCGCGCCAAGGACTCAGGGCGCAACACCACCCAGCTGTTCCATACCACCATGCAGAAGGCCGCCAGCGAGCGCTTGCGCATGGAAAGCGACCTGCGCCTGGCCCTGGCACGGGGCGAGCTGGCCTTGCACTTTCAGCCCCAGGTGGATGCCCGCGACAACCGCATTGTCGGGGCCGAGGTACTGTTGCGCTGGCATCACCCGCAATTGGGCCAGCAACCGCCGGCTCAGTTCATCCAGGTGCTGGAGGAAAGCGGCCTGATCCTGGAAGTTGGCAGCTGGATACTCGACGAAGCCTGCGACGCTTGTTCGCGCATGCTCGCAGACGGGTTGATCGATGCCGATGATTTCAGCCTGTGCGTGAACATCAGCCCCCGGCAGTTCCGCCAGAACGACTTCGTCCAACGGGTGCTGCGCAGCCTGGACGACTACCGTCTGCCGCGGCACATGCTCAAGCTGGAAATCACCGAGGGCATCGTGATCCAGAACCTGGAAGACACCATCAGCAAGATGCGCGAGCTCAAACGCTATGGGGTGAGCTTCGCCATGGATGATTTCGGTACGGGCTATTCCTCGCTGACCTACCTCAAGCGCTTGCCGGTGGACGCGCTGAAGATCGACCAGACCTTCGTGCGCGACGCCCCGCAAGACTCCAATGACGCCGAGATTGTCCGCGCCATCGTCGCCATGGCGCGCAGCCTTGACCTGGCGGTGATCGCCGAAGGCGTGGAGCTGACAGAGCAACTGGAATTTCTGGAGCGGCTGGGGTGCCACCTGTACCAGGGTTACCTGCACAGCCGGCCGCTGCCGCTACCGGAGTTCCGGCAGATGCTGCTGGAGGCCCCCGCCGATTTCTGAGCAAGGAAAAAGGGATTTGGGGCCGCCAGGCGGCCCAATGCAGGAAAGCCGGCTCCCACAGGGTAGGAGCCGGCTTGCCGGCGATGGGCTGCGTAGCAGCCCTGATAACGCCGCCAGCCTCAGTTGAGTGCTGGTTTGTCACCATTGATCGGGATGCGCTTGGCCTTGGCTTCTTCCGGCACAATGCGCAGCAAGTCAATGCTGAGCAGCCCATTGGCGAGGCCTGCCGATTTGACCTCGATATGGTCCGCCAGGCGGAACGACAGCTTGAACGCGCGCTGGGCGATGCCCTGGTGCAGGTAGGTCACTTCTGCGGCGCCGTTTTCGCGTTTGCCGCCGATCACGGTCAGGACGCCTTTCTCGACCTGAAGGTCGAGGTCCTGCTCCTGGAAACCGGCTGCGGCAACGACGATGCGATAGTGGTCATCGCCATGCTTTTCAACGTTGTAGGGAGGGTAGCTGCTACCCGCCTCGTTACGTGCCGCAGACTCGAACAGGTCGTTGAAACGGTCGAAGCCAACGGAATGGCGGAACAGAGGTGCAAGAGAGAAAGCGGTAGTCATGGTCATAAACTCCTGAGATTCAGCAAGTAAAGTCACTACGCGACCCGGCTTCGGCATCGCGTACTGAATAAATAGGGCTCAGGAGATGGCTTTCAAGGGGCAAAAACAAAAAATTTTGCGGCGGCTTTACCGGCCCCAGGCAGAACTGATCACGCGACACATTCCTCGAATGCCTGCACTTCAACGCCCAGTAACCGGCTGATCCGCTGGCAATCATCTTCCCTGCGCAGCTCGGCAAACAGCAGCACCGCCTCGGGGTAGCTACGCGTCAGCATCGCCAACCACTGCTTCATCCGCCCCGGTGCGTAGCGCGGCGACAGCTTGGCCTGGGCCTGGCGCCAGAACTCGCGCAGCAAAGGCAACAACGCCTCCCAACTCATCGGCTGGTACTCACGCCCGTCCCGCGCAGCCGCAATCTGCAAGGCCAGGTCCGGCCGCGACACCAGCCCCCGCCCGAGCATGATGTCCTCGGCGCCGCTCACCTCGCGGCAACGCCGCCAGTCGTCCACGGTCCAGATCTCACCGTTGGCGAACACCGGCACCTTCACCACATCCTGCACCCGCGCCACCCACTCCCAGTGCGCTGGCGGCTTATAGCCCTCGACTTTGGTGCGTGCATGTACCACCAGGTGCGCCGAGCCGCCCTCAGCCAGCGCGGTCGCACAATCGAGCGCACCGTCCGGGGTATCGAAGCCAAGGCGCATCTTGGAGGTGACCGGGATGTGCGCCGGCACTGCGCGCCGCACTTCACGCACGATGGCGTGCAGCAGTTCGGGCTCCTTGAGCAGCACTGCGCCGCCGCGTGACTTGTTCACGGTCTTGGCCGGGCAACCGAAATTAAGGTCAATCACCGGCGCCCCCAGCTCACAGGCCAGCGCAGCGTTTTCGGCCAGGCAGACGGGGTCCGAGCCCAGTAACTGCACACGCATGGGTACACCGGCAGCCGTGCGCGCGCCCTGACGCAGTTCAGGTGCGAGCTTGTCGAAGGAAGAAGCAGGCAACAGGCGGTCGCACACGCGGATGAACTCGGTGACGCACCAATCGATGCCGCCCACTCGGGTCAGAACGTCGCGCAGGATGTTGTCGACCAGCCCCTCCATAGGGGCCAGGGCAATTTGCATTTCGAGGTCTCGGCGGGAAAAGCCGGCAGTCTACCAAAAAATGCCGGGTATTCAGGCGCCGATCAGCGCAGGACCGTACCCGTCGATGAACTCCGCCGGCATGCGCCTGGGTTTGCCACTGGACAACTCGATGCAGGCAAAGGTGGTCTGCGCGCGCAGCAGCGTCACACCGTCACGCGGGCGCTTGAGCTGGAAGCGCCGGGACATGCGCAGGCGCTGATCCCAATCGATGATCCAGGTTGCCAGTTGCAACTCGTCATCTTCGTAGGCTGCAGCGAGGTAGTCGATTTCATGGCGCACCACCGCCATGGCCCGGTCCAGGCGCCGGTATTCGGCCAGGTCCAGCCCCAGGCGCTGGGAGTGGCGCCAGGCGCAACGCTCCAGCCACGTGACGTAGACCGCGTTATTGGCGTGCCCGAGGCCGTCGATGTCCTCGCTGCCGACGCGCAGGTCGATGATGAATGGCGTTGCCAGGTCCCAACTCATGCCCGCTCCCAATGTCAGTGAACGGGCAGAGTGTATCGGATGTTCAAGCGCTTTGCCGGGCGGGCGCACTGACACGCGCCAGTAATTCGAGCACCGCCTCGCTCACGCGCGGGTCGGCGAGCACGCGCTGGTGGCCACCCTCCTCCAGCCGCAGCAGGCGGCTGTCGAACCAGGCCTTGTGGATGATCTCGGCCTCACCGGCGGGCACCAAGGCATCATCGGCGGCATGCACGACCAGCCCTGGCAGCTCCAACTGGTAACCACTGACATCCAGGCGGTTGATCTGCATGCCGACGTCCTGTTCGACCTTGCGGATGAACGCGGCCCTGGCTCGCGCCGGCAGGCCAAGGTGGCGGGCGAAGCCGCGCAGCACACCAAGCAGCTGGGCCGGCGCTGCAATACTCACCGCAGCCTCGGCCCGAAGCCCCATCTGCAGTGCCAGCAAGACACTGGCACCGCCCATGGAATGGCCTATCACGGCACGCAACGGCGGCAGTTCGGCGGCAGCCTCCAGCAGCGCACGGGCAAACAGCACCACGTGCGCTTGCTGCCCAGGCGAACAGCCATGGGCCGGCCCCTCCAGAGAGACCACGGTATGCCCGGCCTTTACCAGGGTTTCGATCAACGCGGCAAACTGGGTCGCACGCCCTTCCCAGCCGTGCATCAGCAACACGGTCGGGCCTTGCCCCCAACGCAATGCCGACAGCCCGAAGCGCAGGGTGATGCGCTCGGCGCTCGCCAGCAATGGCAACTCCCACTGCCTTGGCGGCAGGTTGCGCGGGGTCATGAAGGCCCGGCGCATCTTGCCGGCCACATGCTCGGGGGCCAGACGCCCCAGGGTGCCATTCACGCCGCGAATCCAGCTCAGGGTAGTCATCGCCTTGCTCCAGGGTCAGAAGCTTAGATAACCGCCGATTTGGCGGCACGCAGGATGCGGTCAGAAAGCTCGCCCGTGCCCAAGGCACGCGCCAGGGCCAGGCCGCCTATCATCAGGGCCAGATCAGCCAGGGCCTTGTCGGCATCTTCAGGGCGGTCAACCATCGCCGCCGTCATCAATTCGATGTGCTCGGCCAGTACCTCGCGAAACACGTCTGGCAGGCGCTGCATCTCGCCGATCGAATTGGGCAGCGGGCAGGCATGCACCTGCGCATCGCGGTGCTTGCGCGACAGGTAGAACGCGCTCACCAGCGCCCGCCGCCCTTCCCCGTCCAGGCTCGGGTCAACGTGAGCCAGCAGGGCCCTGCGCTCGCTGAGCAATTGGCGAAATGCCTCGAGCATGAGCTGGTCCTTGCTGTCGAAGTGCGCATAGAAGCCTCCCACAGTAAGCCCTGCAGCACCCATGACCTGGCTGACGCTTGGCTCGGCGGGGCCGTGCTGGATCAACGCGCTTCGCGCAGCCTCAAGGATCCGCTCGCGGGTCTTGGTCTTCTTGTCGCTCATGGCCGGCTCACGATCAGAATATGATGATCGAAATATTATTCTCATAATATTTTTTGGCAAGCAGAATCGACCACCGCCTGTCGGTGCACATTTTTCAGGGAGGGAAAAAACAAAAGGCCCATTCAATAATCGAATGAGCCTTTAAAGTCCCGCAAAACGCGGGTAAAAATGGCGTCCCCTAGGGGACTCGAACCCCTGTTACCGCCGTGAAAGGGCGGTGTCCTAGGCCACTAGACGAAGGGGACATAACCTTCGCGAAGATCCGCTGCTGCGAACCCTGGCTAAATTGGTGGAGCTAAGCGGGATCGAACCGCTGACCTCCTGCATGCCATGCAGGCGCTCTCCCAGCTGAGCTATAGCCCCGAAAACAAAAGGCTCATCCAATATGCGAATGAGCCTCTTTAAGTCCCGCAAAACGCGGGTAAAGTGGCGTCCCCTAGGGGACTCGAACCCCTGTTACCGCCGTGAAAGGGCGGTGTCCTAGGCCACTAGACGAAGGGGACGTAACCTTCGCGAAGATTCGCTGCTGCGAACCCTGGCTAAATTGGTGGAGCTAAGCGGGATCGAACCGCTGACCTCCTGCATGCCATGCAGGCGCTCTCCCAGCTGAGCTATAGCCCCGGATTTCTAGCCTCTCGGCCCAGCGACGCATTGAACATCGCTTGTGCAAAACTGGCGTCCCCTAGGGGACTCGAACCCCTGTTACCGCCGTGAAAGGGCGGTGTCCTAGGCCACTAGACGAAGGGGACGAACCTTCTTACCTTCAAGACCCGGTTGCTGGACCCGGTCTTGCTTATCAGCCGAAGCTGTTAAGCGGAATTTGGTGGAGCTAAGCGGGATCGAACCGCTGACCTCCTGCATGCCATGCAGGCGCTCTCCCAGCTGAGCTATAGCCCCACAATGTCGCTTTGAACTGAATCACCGGCTGGGTGCCTGGCGCTTCGTTTCGTTCATCGCTGTGGACGGGGCGCATATTAAGTTCGGATTGCAGGGCTGTCAAACGAAATTTTGAAAATATCCAAAAGTTTTTTCACAGATAACAACCACTTACCACCCTGCCCTGATTTGCGCACTCTGCTTTTGAGCACTTGAACCATTGCCAGCGGCATAGCCGGATGGCAATGGCCCCGCGTCAAAGCCGCATCAAGCGATGTTGGCCAGCAGCTTTTCCCACTCTTTGTTTTCTTTCTTCGACACACCACCGAGCAGGTCCAGGGCTTGGCGCAGGCGATAGCGGGTAAGGTCAGGGCCGAGGATCTCCATGGCATCGAGCACCGACACCGAGCTGGCCTGGCCGGTGATGGCGGCGAACATCAGCGGCATGGCGTCACGCAGCTTCAGCTCCAGCGCTTCGACCACTGCCTGGATGCAGCCGGTGATACGCTCTTTTTCCCACTGGCGAAGGCTTTCCAGTTTCCACAGGATCAACTGCATCACCTGGCGCACCTGGTCGGCGGAGAGTTTCTTGCTTTCGAACAGTTTGGCGTCGAGCTTGAGCGCGCCCTCGAAGAAGAAACCACCCAGCGGAGCAACCTGGCTGAAGGTTTCGACCCGCCCCTGCACGTGCGGGGCGATTTTCATCATGTAGTCGCTGTTGAACGCCCACTTCTGCACGCGCGCGGCGAATTCTTCCACCGGCAGTTCGCGCAGCCACTGGCCGTTGAGCCACGACAGCTTCTCGATGTCGAAGATCGGGCCGCCCAGAGAGATACGCGACAGGTCGAAGTGCTCGACCATTTCGGCCAGGGAGAACTTCTCGCGCTCGTCCGGCATCGACCAGCCCATGCGGCCGAGGTAGTTGAGCATGGCCTCAGGCATGAAGCCCATGCGCTCGTAGAAGGTCACCGAGGTCGGGTTCTTGCGCTTGGAGAGCTTGCTCTTGTCCGGGTTGCGCAGCAGCGGCATGTAGCACAGCTTGGGCTGCTCCCAACCGAAGTATTCGTACAGCTTGATCAGCTTGGGTGCCGATGGCAGCCACTCTTCACCGCGCAGTACGTGGGTGATGCCCATCAGGTGGTCGTCGACCACGTTGGCCAGGAAGTAGGTCGGCAGGCCGTCGTTCTTCATCAGCACCTGCATGTCCATGCGGTCCCATGGGATCTCGACATCGCCACGGAGCATGTCCGGAACCACGCAGATACCTTCGCTCGGTACCTTCATGCGGATCACATGGGGCTCGCCAGCGGCCAGGCGGCGCTGCACTTGCTCGTCGCTCAGCAGCAACGCGCGGCCATCGTAGCGCGGGGTTTCGCCACGGGCCATCTGCTCGGCGCGCATCTGCTCCAGCTCTTCGGCGGTGCAGAAGCAGTAGAACGCATGGCCGGCATCGACCAGTTGCTTGGCGTACTGGGCGTAGATCTCGCCGCGCTCGCTCTGCCGGTACGGGCCGTGCGGGCCGCCCACATCCGGGCCTTCGTTCCATTCGATGCCAAGCCAGCGCAGGGCGTCGAAGATCTGCTGCTCCGACTCGCGGGTCGAGCGCAACTGGTCGGTGTCCTCGATGCGCAGGATGAACTCACCGCCATGCTGCTTGGCGAAGCAGTAGTTGAACAGGGCGATGTAGGCGGTGCCGACATGGGGGTCGCCCGTGGGCGATGGCGCGATACGCGTGCGTACGGTGGTCATGGAGGGTCTCGAACGAAAGATGAAACAAAGGCACGATGTTAGCAGGGTGCGGGCACCGCGCTCCAGCGCGGGAGGTGGGTTATTGGGCTATCGGACGCCTGGAGACCGCCAAACATCATGCCGCTCCCCAAGGACCGAACCAGGCTTCAACTGGTAATCAACCGCTCGCGCAGCTTGGTAATCTCGTCGCGCAACTGCGCCGCCGCCTCGAATTCCAGGTCGCGGGCAAACTGCATCATTTTCTCTTCCAGTTGCTTGATGCGCTTGGTGATCTCGCCCGGCGTGCGCAGTTCGGCCTCGTAACGGGCGCTCTCCTCGGCGGCCTTGGCCATGCCCTTGCGCTTCTTGCTACGCGACCCCGGCACGGTGGCGCCTTCCATGATATCGGTGATGTCCTTGACCACGCCCTTGGGCACGATGCCATTGGCCTGGTTGAAAGCGATCTGCTTCTCGCGGCGGCGCTCGGTTTCATCGATGGCACGCTGCATGGAGCCGGTTATCTGATCGGCATAGAGAATCGCGCGGCCATTGAGGTTGCGCGCGGCACGCCCGATGGTCTGGATGAGCGAGCGCTCGGAGCGCAGGAACCCTTCCTTGTCGGCGTCCAGGATCGCCACCAGTGACACCTCGGGCATGTCCAGGCCCTCGCGCAGCAGGTTGATGCCCACCAGTACATCAAAAGTGCCCAGGCGCAGGTCACGGATGATTTCGACCCGTTCCACGGTATCGATGTCCGAGTGCAGGTAGCGCACCCGCACATCGTGATCGGCCAGGTAGTCGGAGAGATCCTCAGCCATGCGCTTGGTCAACGTGGTGGCAAGCACCCGCTCGCCCAGCGCCACGCGCTTGTGGATTTCCGACAGCAGGTCGTCGACCTGGGTCAGCGCCGGACGCACCTCGACCTGCGGGTCGACCAACCCGGTCGGGCGCACCACCTGCTCGACCACCCGCCCGGCGTGCTCGGCTTCGTAAGGCCCGGGCGTTGCCGAGACAAAGATGGTTTGCGGGCTGACCGACTCCCACTCATCGAAGCGCATCGGCCGGTTGTCCAGCGCCGATGGCAGGCGAAAGCCGTACTCGACCAGCGTTTCCTTGCGCGAGCGGTCGCCCTTGTACATCGCCCCGACCTGCGGAACGCTGACGTGGGATTCGTCGATCACCAGCAGCGCATCGTCCGGCAGGTAGTCGTAGAGGGTGGGCGGCGGTGCACCGGCCGGGCGCCCGGACAGGTAGCGCGAGTAGTTCTCGATGCCGTTGCAGTAACCCAGTTCGAGAATCATCTCCAGGTCGAACCGGGTACGCTGCTCCAGGCGCTGGGCTTCGACCAGCTTGTTGGCCTTGTGCAGGTACTCGAGGCGGCCCTTGAGTTCATCCTTGATCCCTTCCACCGCCTCCAGCAGCGTTTCCCGCGGGGTAACGTAATGGCTCTTGGGGTAGAAGGTGAAACGCGGCAACTTGCGGAAGACTTCCCCGGTGAGCGGGTCGAACGCAGCGATGTTCTCCACCTCGTCGTCGAACAGCTCGATGCGGATGGCTTCGAGGTCCGATTCGGCCGGGAAGATATCGATGACGTCACCACGCACCCGGAAGGTGGCACGGGCAAAGTCCATCTCGTTGCGCGTGTACTGCAGATCGGCCAGGCGGCGCAACAGTGCACGCTGGTCAAGCTTGTCGCCGCGGTCGACGTGCAGGACCATCTTCAGGTAGGTCTCGGGGCTGCCCAGGCCGTAGATGCACGAAACCGTGGTGACGATGATCGCATCGCGACGCTCCAGCAGCGCCTTGGTCGCAGACAGCCGCATCTGCTCGATATGATCGTTGATCGAAGCGTCCTTCTCGATGAAGGTGTCCGAGGAAGGCACGTAGGCTTCGGGCTGGTAATAGTCGTAATAGGAAACGAAATACTCGACGGCGTTGTTCGGGAAGAACGCCTTGAACTCGCCATACAACTGCGCGGCGAGCGTCTTGTTGGGCGCCAGCACCAAGGTCGGGCGCTGCACCTGCGCAATGACGTTGGCAACGCTGAAGGTCTTGCCCGAGCCGGTCACACCGAGCAGGGTCTGGTGCGACAGGCCTGCCTCGATGCCCTCTACCATCTGGCGGATAGCCTCGGGCTGGTCGCCGGCCGGCTGAAAACGGGTGACGAGCTGGAACTCGGACATGTCGGACCTCGCGGTAACGCAGCAACTGTAAATTTAGCCAGTAGTCTATACCCAAATGCGCCCGCCTGGGGCCGCATTCAAGGCGGCGGTGTGAACGCTCACTGCGGTGGACCGGGCAATTCGACCAATGGTTGAAAAAAATTTGCGCAAATAGCCGGAAAAGCTGCGCCACACTGTCGCAGTGACCGGTCGGTATCACTATACTGACTCCCCGTTTGTGCACCGCTTCAGTGCATTCGGCTGGAGCGTGTACGCCCTATCACTCTCCATTCAGAGCCAAGGTAACAATGAGCCTGTTTTCCGCTGTCGAGCTGGCACCCCGCGACCCCATTCTGGGCCTCAACGAAGCATTCAACGCCGATCCCCGTACCGACAAGGTCAACCTGGGTGTGGGCGTGTACTGCAATGAGGAAGGCCGCATTCCGCTGCTGCGCGCCGTGATCGAAGCCGAAACCCAGCGTGCCGCCCAGCACGCTTCGCGCGGCTACCTGCCGATCGACGGCATCGCCACCTACGACCAGGCCGTGCAGAAACTGATCTTCGGCGCCGAGTCGCCACTGCTGGCCGCTGGCCGCGTGGTTACCGTGCAGGCCGTTGGCGGTACCGGTGCACTGAAGATCGGCGCCGACTTCCTCAAGCGCCTGTCGCCCAATGCCGTGGTCGCCATCAGCGACCCGAGCTGGGAAAACCACCGCGCCCTGTTTGAAACGGCCGGCTTCCCGGTACAGAACTACCGCTACTACGACGCCCCGAGCAACGACGTCAACCGCGCCGGCATGCTCGAAGACCTGAACAACCTGCCGTCTGGCTCGATCATTGTCCTGCACGCCTGCTGCCACAACCCGACAGGCGTCGACCTGGGCCTGGACGACTGGAAAAACGTTCTGGAAGTGGTCAAGGCCAAGGGCCACGTACCGTTCCTCGACATGGCCTACCAGGGCTTTGGCGAGGGCATCGGCGAAGACGCCTTCGCCGTGCGCCTGTTCGCCGAGTCGGGCCTGGACTTCTTCGTTTCCAGCTCGTTCTCCAAGTCGTTCTCGCTGTACGGCGAGCGCGTTGGCGCACTGTCGATCGTGACCGGCAACAAAGACGAAAGCACCCGCGTGCTGTCGCAGGTCAAGCGCGTGATCCGCACCACCTACTCCAACCCGCCGACCCACGGCGCAACCATCGTTGCCACCGTACTCAACAGCGCCGAACTGCGCCAGATGTGGGAAGCCGAGCTGGGTGAAATGCGCCAGCGCATCCACGGCATGCGCAAGCAGATGGTCGAACTGCTGGCCGAGTACGGCGCCAAGCGCGACTTCAGCTTCGTTGGCCGCCAAGCGGGCATGTTCTCCTATTCGGGCCTGACGGTAGAGCAAGTGGCACGCCTTAAGAACGAGTTCGGCATCTATGCACTGGACACCGGCCGTATCGCCGTGGCCGCACTCAACCAGAGCAACATCCACGTGGTCACCAAGGCCATCGTGAAAGTGCTGTAACTGCTTGATTTGGCTGGCTGATTCGCTGGGGGCGGGTTGACTTGCCCCTGGCAATCGGTAAGATATGCGCAGATTCCGCGATAGCTCAGTCGGTAGAGCAAATGACTGTTAATCATTGGGTCCCTGGTTCGAGTCCAGGTCGCGGAGCCAAATACCAAAAACCTCCAGATGCGCAAGCACTGGAGGTTTTTTTATTGCTACGCCGAGGTATTCAGCAGTTGCGCCCGATGGGATAGAACTGCCCATGGCTCCAGACGCCCAGCCATTGCTCGCCATCGATCTCACGAGGCACCGCCAGCTCGACCAACTGGTAGAACACATTGCGGTGGATCAACGCCTCTAGATTGTTGCGCATCAGCACATAAGGCGAAGGCTCCTGAGTGACAGGGTCAACCTCTACCCGCAGCGGATTGCGCGGCCCGGCCTCTACCTGATCCTCGACGTTGCTGGTAAAACTCAGCACCTGCTGCTCGCCCGTGCCCCGCACATCCAGCGCAACGGCAACGAACGGCGCATCGTCGACCCGAATACCCACTTTCTCTACCGGTGTGACCAGGAAGTAGTCGTCGCCATCCCGGCGGATGATGGTGGAAAACAAGCGCACCATCGGCTTGCGCCCGATCGGCGTACCCAGGTAGTACCAGGTACCGTCACGGGCAATACGCATATCGATATCGCCACAGAAGTCCGGATTCCACAGATGCACCGGCGGCAGGCCCTTGTGCTTGGGTAACTGCGCCAGAAGATCATTGGCCTTGCCGGAATCTGTCATCACCCTGCCCTCACTCACTCATGCCCAGAAGGCTACGAGCGTACTCGCGCATCGGCGCTGCGAGCAAATCCTGCGGAGCATTGTCGTGGAACGTCAACAAACCGCCACGGCTTTTGATTCGCGCAGTGTCGATGAGGTAGCGGGTACTGGTTTCGATCAGCATCATCTGCACCACACCGGTGTCCCAGCCCAGGCGGTCGACAGCCTGCTCGTCATACCACTCATCGCCATTGCCGATACGGTCGTCGGTGCGGGCAAAACGGGTATACAGCACATAGTCGGCGCCGACCGAGCGGGCCTCGGCGATGGCCTCTTCGAGGCCCAGCGGGCCCTGGGCGCGCCGTACCAGCGGGAAATACTCGACGAAGCTCTTGAAGGCCTCCTCGGCAACCACGTTCTGCTTCGGTACTGGCCCTTTGCTTGGCGGCATGAAGGCGCCCTGGCCGATGAAGATGAACGAATCGGGCTGCAGGCGAATCGACAGCGTGCGGCGTGTGTCGCTGTGATCCAGCAGGCCGGCATCGCTCATGTGGTAACGGACGCCCTCGCCCATATCGCTGACATTCATGCAGCCGCCCAGCGCCATAAGCGCCAGCAGCAAGACCAGGCTACGCATCTTTCCTCCAGTGACCGGCGACGAAAAACCGGCGAATAGCCGGCGGATGCAGCTTTTGCGCCAGATCAGCCGCCAATCACCTTCATCACCATCACGTCACCGGAAAACGCCAGCGCCTGTTTGTCGGCCAACGCCTTGACCAGCAACCGCTGCAGGGCTGGGAGCGCCTGATGACGGGGGTGCTCCAGCAGATCGCCGACAAAGTGACGGTTGCTCGACGACAGGCACCCGTGCAGCCAGCCGGTAGATGACAGGCGCAGGCGCGAGCAGCTCCGGCAGAACGGTACGCTCTCGTTGGCGATCACGCCGAAATGGCCCTTGCCCGGCACCTGGTAACGCAGCGCAGTGGCATCCAGCGGCGCATCGGCCCTCTCAAAAGCATGCGCGTGGCCAATCAGATCCAGCAGTTGGTCCAGCCCCACGAACTGCTGCAGGAATGCGTTGTGATCACGGGCCAGATGGCCCATGCGCATCAGTTCGATGAAACGCAGTTCGAAACCGCGGGCCAGGCAGTAGTCGAGCATGGGCACAACCTGGTCCAGGTTCTGCCCACGCATGGGTACCATGTTGACCTTGATCTGCATGCCCCTGGCACTGGCCTGCTGCATGCCCGCGAGAACGCTGGCCAGGTCGCCACCACGGGCGATGCGCCGAAATGCCTGGGGGTCGAGCGTATCGAGGGACACATTCAGACGACGGATGCCGGCCGCCTGCAACTGCGGCAACTTGCGCCCGAGCAACTGACCATTGGTGGTCAGGGTGATGTCCTGGAGCTCGAGCTTGGCCACTGCAGCCAAAAAAGCATCCAGCCTGGGGCTGACCAGTGGCTCACCGCCGGTAATACGCAGGCGCTCGATACCGGCTGCCTCGATCAGGTAGGCCACCCCGCGGGCCAGCGCCTCGGCGGACAGCTCATCCTGCGCCGCAACCAGGCGTTTGCCGTTGGGCACGCAGTAGCTGCAGGCATAGTTGCAGGCAGCCGTCAGGCTGACGCGCAGGTTGCGAAAACGCCTGCCTTGACGATCGACAATCATGAATGACTCCGGCATGGATGAAACGGGGCCGGCAAAACCTGACTCAAAATTCAGGTTTTTGCAAGCCCCCGTTCCACACCGGATTCAACCGCCCGGGACGGAGCGCTTCAGTTCGCGGGTTCCGGGTCACGCTTGCGCTTGTTGCCCATGCGCACGCCGATGTCCATGAGGAACTGGAAGAAACCTTCCTGGTCCTCGAGCACATTGCTCCAGAATGGCGAGTGGTAGAGCGCCACGGCACCGTGCACCAAGGCCCAGGCGGCGCAGTAATGGAAGTATGGCGGCACGTCTTCGAGCTTGCCTTCGCTGATGCGGCCCTTGATCAGCTGGGTCAGCCGGTCGAAGTTGGAGGCACGGATGCTGTGCAGCTCCTCGACCATCTCCGGCACCTGGTTGCCCTTGACCACCTTTTCTTCCAGGCGATCGAACAACCGGTAACGCTGCGGGTCGCGCATGCGGAACTCGAAATAGGCGCGCGACAGCGCCTCCTTGTCGCGGTCGACATCGGCCGAATGCAACAGCGCATTCAGGTCACGCTCGTAGTCGAGCATCAGGCGCAGGTAGATCTCCGCCTTGGACTTGAAGTGCTTGTAGATCGTACCTTTGCCGATACCTACAGCGTCAGCGATCATCTCGACGGTGACACTGTCTTCACCCTGTTCGAGAAACAGCTTGAGCGCAGTATCGAGGATTTCCTGTTCGCGACGGCGAAACTCACGGACCTTACGAGGTTCTTTCTGCATGGGAAGGACTGGATGACATTGAAGCGGTTTATTATGCCTAACTTGCAGCAAATTGCACGGATCATCCAACCATGTCTATGTTTCACGATGAGTTTGACCAGGCTCCGGGGCTGCGCTACCTGAACCATGCGGCCATCGCCCCCTGGCCACGCAGGGCCAGCGAAGCCGTGGCGCGCTTTGCGCGGGAAAACGTGAACCTGGGCGCCAGTGACTACCCGGCATGGTTGGCCACCGAGCGACGCCTGCGTGAGCGGCTCGCGCGCCTGCTCAACGCACCCTCACGCGGCGATATCGCGCTGGTCAAGAACACTTCCGAGGCGCTGTCACTGGTAGCTTTCGGCCTGGACTGGCAGCCCGGCGACCAGGTGGTGATCAGCGACGAGGAGTTCCCCTCCAACCGGGTTGTCTGGGAGGCGCTGACCGATCGCGGCGTCGAGGTGGTTCAGGCAAGCCTCGCCGGGGCCGATCCGGAGGCTTCGCTACTGGCGGCCTGCAACCGGCGCACACGCCTGCTGGCGGTCAGCGCCGTGCAGTTCGGCAGCGGCCTGCGCCTGGACCTGACGCGCCTGGGCCAGGGGTGCCGGGCACGCAAGGTACTGTTCTGCGTCGATGCCATTCAGCAAATTGGCGCCCTGCCTTTCGACGTGCAGCGCTATGAGTGTGATTTCGCCATGGCTGACGGCCACAAATGGATGCTGGGCCCTGAAGGCCTGGGGGTATTTTACTGCAGGGCCGCGCTGCGCCCGCAGCTAAGGCTCAACGCCTATGGCTGGCACATGCTGGATAATATGGGTGACTTCGAACGCCGCCAGTGGCAGCCCGCCCGCAGCGCACGGCGGTTCGAATGCGGCAGCCCGAACATGCTCGGCGCCTGCGCGCTGGAGGCCAGCCTGTCGCTGCTCGAGGAAGTCGGCATGGACGAAGTTGCCCGGCAATTGCAGCAACGTGTCGAGCAGTTGCACCAAGGGCTGGCGGGTATTTCCGGGGTCCAGTTGCACAGCCCGGATAGCCCGGCGCGACGGGGTGGAATCGTCACATTCAGTATTTGCGGCCAGAACAGCGCAGACATTCATCGCAGCCTGACCGCAGAGCGGACAATCTGTGCCCTACGAGGCCCAGGTGTGCGCTTTTCGCCGCACTTCTATACCAGTGAGCGGCTTATCGACGAAGCTGTGCAGCAAGTACGGCGCCTGGCCATGCGCTGAGGAAGGAAGCGGGCCCGGGCGTATTCCAAATCTGTTTAAAAAACGAACAATTGGCACTGGCACTGCGCCAAACCTGACCAATACTTGAAGTGTTGGCGCGGCGCATCCCCCCAGTGGCGCGTCGATAAAGGTGCTCACGGACCGCGTACCTTTGTTTTACTCCTAATGGTCTTAACCCGGATTCCTCCCCCAGAACCCGGGTTTTTTTTGCCTCAATGGCGCAGCTGGGGCCACGGGCAGATTTGCAGCGCCCTTGAGAGTCAGCGCCGGGCTCAGGCCACCCGGGCCAAAGGGAACAACCGCTTGAAGTTGTCGGTGGTCTGCCCGGCCAACTGCTCATAGCTGACGCCGCGCAAGGAAGCCACGTACTCGGCCACCTCACGCACATACTGCGGCAGGTTCGGCTTGCCACGGTAAGGAATCGGAGCCAGGTACGGCGAGTCGGTCTCCACCAGCAAGCGATCGACCGGCACCAGTCGCGCCACCTCGCGCAAGGCATCGGCATTGCGGAAGGTGACAATACCGGACAGCGAAATGTAGTAACCCAGGTCCAGGGCCGCCTTGGCCATCTCCCAGTCCTCGGTGAAGCAATGCAGCACGCCAGCCTGCGGCAGGCTGGCCTCACGCAGCAGCGCCAAGGTGTCGGCTTTGGCTGCTCGCGTATGCACGATCACCGGCTTGCCGGTCTGGCGCGACGCCTCCAGGTGCAGGCGGAACGACGCCTGCTGCAGCTCGGCCGCCTCCGGCTCGTAGTGGTAGTCCAACCCGGTTTCACCGATCGCGACGACATGCGGGTGCGCCAGTTCGCGCAGGAGCCATTCCAGCGCTGGGGTCTCGCCGGGGGCCAGGTCAAGCGGGTGCACGCCCACCGAGCAATCGACATCGGCGTACTGCTCGCTCAGCGCCTTCACTGCCCCGGCATTTTCGGCGCTGACACCGATACACAGAAAATGCCCGACCCCGCGCTCGCGGGCCGCCTGCAGGGCGGCATCGAGGGAGCCCTGATGGGCACTGAGGTCAAGACGGTCGAGGTGGCAATGAGAATCTACGAGCATGGGAGACGTCACACATGAAAAATGAAAAATCAGCGGGAGCCGGGCAACTGCACCCAATGGGCCAACAAGGCTTCCAGCAGCAGCACGCGGTTGAGGTTGGCCTTGCCCAGCACCTTCTGGCGCTGCTCGAGGATCAACGCCTGCACCTCGAGCACCTTGGCCTGCCGGCTCTTCTGCGCAAGGTATTGCACCACCTTGCGCATATCGGCCAAGCCTAGCCCCTCCTCGTCCTGGGTCAATTGATAACGCAGGATCAGGTGCGACCAGTCGAAGAACCAGTCAAACAGCAGCAACAAGGGCACACCACTCCACGCCTCGGCCAGCTGACTGGGTGATTGCTGTTGCTTGAGCAGCTTTTTCACCCCATCGGTCACCAGCGCACGTTGCTCGCGCACACCTTGGGCCTGCAGGTTCACCGCCATCAACGGCGAGCCGGCAGCGAGGGTCAGCAGCTCGTCACGCTCGGCCTCGTCACTGCCGGCCAGCGCGGTGGCCAGCCAGGCCTGGCTCTGGGCAAGGCTCGGCTGCGGGCAGCTGACCTGCTGGCAGCGGCTCTTGATGGTCGGCAACAGCCGGCTGGGCTGGTGGCTGACCAGCAGCAGCACGGTGTCGCCGGAAGGCTCTTCCAGGCTTTTGAGCAGGGCGTTGGACGCATTGACGTTCATCGCCTCGACCGGCTCGATCAGGATGACCTTGCGCCCGCCCAACTGCGCCGTCTGCACGACGAACGACACCAGCTCGCGCACCTGATCGACCTTGATCGGCTTGTCAGCCTCTTCAGGCTCCAGCACAAAGTTGTCCGGATGGCTGCCCGCCTTGAGCAGCAAGCAGGACTTGCACTGCCCGCAGGCATCAAGCCCCTGTGGCTGCTGGCACAACAAGCGGGCCATCAGGCGCTCGGCCAAGGCGCGCTTGCCGATACCCTGCGGCCCGTGCAGCAGGTAGGCGTGGGCATGCTGCGCACGGCCCGCCAACTGCTGCCACAGCGCCTGCTGCCAAGGGTAGGCTTCAGCCACGGCAACGCTCCAGGATGCCCGGCAACAGCGCGTCAATGGCGCGCTGCACGGCTTCCAGCGGCTGCGCCGCGTCCAGCAGGTCGTAGCGCTGCGGCTCGCGCCGGGCGCGCTGCAGGTAAGCCTGGCGCACGGCCTCGAAGAAGGCCTGGCCCTCCTGCTCGAAACGATCCAGCCGCCCACGGGCGGCAGCACGGGCCAACCCTACTTCCACCGGCAGGTCGAAAACCAGCGTCAGGTCGGGGCGCAGCTCGCCTTGAACGAACTGCTCGAGCACGGCGATCCGCTCTACCGAAAGGCCGCGGCCACCGCCTTGGTAGGCGTAGGTAGCGTCCGTGAAACGATCACATAGCACCACGGCCCCACGCTCCAGCGCCGGGCGGATCACCTGCGCCAGATGCTGAGCGCGCGCGGCGAACACCAACAACAGCTCGGTGTCGGCAGCCATCACTTCATCACTCGGTGCCAACAGCAGTTCGCGGACCTTTTCAGCCAGCGGAGTACCGCCAGGCTCGCGGGTAAGCACCACATCCAGCCCCTGCTCTCGCAGGCGTGCTGCCAGGTAATCACGGTTGGTACTTTTGCCCGCGCCTTCGGGGCCTTCCAGGGTAATAAACAAGCCGCTCACAGGCAGTCCTTAATGTTGTTCGTCAGCCGCAGGCGCGTCGGCCGGCGCGGGGTCGCTGGCCGGTGCCGGGTCCTGGGCAGAGGGTTCGCCAGACTCTGGCGACGCTTGGGGAGCGGGGCTTGACCGGTAATCCGCACGGCGCTTGAGCTGATACTCGCGCACTGCAGAATTGTGATCGTCCAAGTCATCGGAGAACACATGGCTGCCATCACCCCGGGCGACGAAGTACAGGCTGGTGCCATCGGCTGGATGGAGCGCAGCGTGGATCGCCTCTCGCCCGACCATGGCGATCGGCGTGGGCGGCAGGCCAGAGATGGTATAGGTGTTGTAAGGCGTTGGCTCACGCAGGTCGGCGCGGGTGATTCTGCCGTTGTAGCGTTCGCCCATGCCGTAGATGACCGTAGGGTCTGTCTGCAGCATCATCCCCAGCCGCAGGCGACGAACGAACACCCCGGCAATTTGCCCGCGCTCCTGGGGGATGCCGGTTTCCTTCTCCACCAACGAGGCCATGATCAACGCCTGGTACGGGTCACGATAAGGCAAGTCGGTGGCGCGCTCGGCCCACTCTTTGGCCAGCACTTCGTCCAGCCGCATATAGGCCTGCTGCAGCAGCTCGACGTCACTCATGCCCCGCACGAAACGGTAGGTATCAGGGAAGAAGCGGCCCTCCGGAAACACGCCGGTGTGGCCAAGCTTGTCCATGACTTCGGAGTCGGTAAGGCCATCGAGGGTGTGCTTGATCTTCTCGTGCCTGGCGATCGCCGAACGCACCTGGCGGAACGTCCAACCCTCCACCAGGGTCAGGTTGTACTGCACCACATCGGCACGGCGCCAGGCGTCGAACAACGCTTCGACGGTCATGCCCGGCGTGATGCGATATTCGCCGGTTTTCAGGGGTGTGCCGGCCATGTTGAAGCGCCAGTACAGGCGCAACCAGAAGGCGTCATCGAGCAACCCCTCGCCCTCCATGCGGTAGAACATGCGATTGGGGTTGGTGCCACTGGGCACGTCGAGCAGTTGCTCCTGCGTCACGCGCAAGGGCTGCTCCAGCACCGAGTTGACCTTCCAGGCAGACCAGCCCAATGCCAGGCCGGCCAGGATCAAGCCCATTTCCAGCAGCAGCAGGATTTTGCGTCTCACGAATTCAGGTATCCAGTAACGTACGGGCAAAGGCCTGCAGTTTACGGGTGAGCGGGCCCGGCGACCAGTTCAGCGCAGCAAAAGCCCGCACCGGCCAGACCCCATAAACGCTGTTGCAGATGAATACCTCATCGGCCAGCGCAAGCTCGTCGAACGGCAGGTCACGCACCTGCACCGGAATGGCCAGTGCCTGCGCCTGTTCCAGCAACGCACCGCGCATCACCCCTGCCACGCCGCAACGGCTGAGCTCGGCAGTAAGCAACACGCCGCCGCGCACCAGGAAAAGATTGCTGTAAACACCTTCGACCAGCCTGCCTTGCCCATCACACATCAAGCCTTCGGCATGTTCGCTGTCCTGCCATTCGGCACGGGCCAGCACCTGCTCCAGGCGGTTGAGGTGTTTGAGGCCTGCCAGCAACGGTTGTTCCCCAAGCCGGGTCTGGCAAGGGAAAAGACGCACACCGTGTTCGGCATGTTCGGCAGGGTAGCCGGGCAGCGGGCTGCCCAGCAGGATGCGCCGCGGCGCGGCACCTGCCAACGGCGCATAGCCACGCTGGCTGTCGCCCCGGGTGAGGATCAGCTTGGCGACACCGTCACCCAGCTGGCTGGCATAACGCAGGATTTCATCGCGCACCAACGCCAGGTCGGCATCGATTGCCAGGCGCTGGCAGCCCAGGGCCAGACGTGCCAGGTGACCGTCCAGCATGCTGGGCCGGCCACTGCCTACAGCGATGGTCTCGAACAGACCATCGCCGTAGGCCAGGCCACGGTTCTGCAGGTTGACCGCAGTCGCGGGCTGGCCGTCGATCCAGCTGTGCATCAGCCGGCGAACCGGCGGAACACCAGCGAGCCGTTGGTGCCACCAAAGCCGAACGAGTTGGACAGCACTACGTCGATCGGCATGCTGCGCGCCTGATGGGGCACGAAGTCGAGGTCGCAGCCTTCGTCCGGCTCATCGAGGTTGATGGTTGGCGGTGCCATCTGGCTGTTGATCGCCAGCACGCTGAAGATGGCCTCTACAGCGCCCGCAGCCCCCAGCAGGTGACCGGTCATCGACTTGGTCGAGCTGACAGCCAGCTTGTAGGCGTGCTCGCCGAACACGCGCTTGATCGCCGCGACTTCAGCGATATCGCCAGCCGGAGTCGAGGTACCGTGGGCGTTGATGTAGCTGACCTCAGCCGGCTGGATGCCAGCATCACGCAAGGCGTTGGCCATGCAGCGCGCAGCGCCTTCGCCACTGTCGGGTGGCGAAGTCATGTGGTAAGCGTCGCCGCTCATGCCGAAACCAACCAGCTCGGCATAGATGGTCGCACCACGGGCCTGGGCATGCTCCAGCTCTTCGAGCACCAGCGCACCGGCGCCGTCGGAGAGTACAAAACCGTCACGCCCCTTGTCCCACGGGCGGCTGGCACGGGCCGGCTCATCGTTGCGGGTCGACAGTGCGCGAGAAGCACCGAAGCCACCCATGCCCAAGCCGCAAGCGGCCATTTCGGCGCCACCGGCGATCATCACGTCGGCTTCACCGTAGGCGATGTTGCGAGCAGCCATGCCGATGCAGTGGGTGCCAGTGGTGCAGGCAGTGGCAATGGCATAATTGGGGCCCTGCAACCCCAGATGGATCGACAGGAAGCCGGAGATCATGTTGATGATCGAGCCTGGCACGAAGAACGGCGAAATGCGGCGCGGGCCTTGATCGTGCAAGGTGCGGCTGGTTTCTTCGATATTGGTCAGGCCGCCGATCCCAGAGCCCATGGCCACGCCAATGCGCTCGCGGTTGGCGTCGGTGACTTCCAGGCCGGCATTGCGTACCGCCTGGAAACCGGCCGCCAGGCCGTACTGGATGAACAAGTCAAGCTTGCGAGCTTCCTTGGCCGACAGGTACTGCTCGACCTCAAAGCCCTTCACCGAGCCGCCAAAACGGGTGGAGTAGGCAGAAAGGTCCGTATGCTCGATCGGACCGATGCCACTGCGGCCAGCCAGAATGCCCTGCCAGGTGCTCGGTACATCCGTACCCAGTGGCGACAGCATACCCATACCAGTGACCACGACGCGTCTACGCGACACAGTACTCTCCTTTTCTAATAACAGAGTCTCTTGCCATTGCATTCAAGGCAATGGAATGAAATGGCAACAGGCTCTCGAAGCCCGCGGATCATTGCAGGACCTTCGCAAAGAAAAAACCGCACGCCGGCAAAGGCAGTGCGGTTCTTCTCGACAAGAAGCGTCGACTACAGCGTCTTAAGCCTGGTGGGCGTTGACGTAGTCGATGGCAGCTTGAACGGTAGTGATCTTCTCGGCTTCTTCGTCAGGGATTTCGGTCTCGAATTCCTCTTCCAGAGCCATCACCAGCTCAACGGTGTCAAGCGAGTCGGCACCCAGATCATCAACGAAAGAAGATTCGTTCTTGATTTCCTCTTCCTTGACGCCCAGTTGCTCGGCGACGATTTTCTTGACGCGTTCTTCGATGGTGCTCATACCTAGTTTTCACTCCTAATGGATATATGTCAGGCAGCTGGCCGGTGACCAATTTTATAGAAAGACGTTCGCTTTTCAAGCGGAACGCACCTTCGCTTCAGTCACCCTGCCCTCTGCCTGGAATCTGGTTGCAGCTTTATAACGGATTTTAGGCTGGGAGTATGACTCTTTTTTTAAGCAATCCGTCACATTGAGTTGCAGTGTTACATGTACATCCCGCCGTTCACCGGCACGGTAGCGCCGGTGACATAGGCTGCGCCGTCGGATGCCAGGAAGGAAACCACCTTGGCGATTTCTTCGGCCTGACCCAGGCGGCCCAGCGGAATCTGGGTCTGCAGGGCTTCGCGCTGCGCTTCTGGCAATTCGCGGGTCATGTCGGTATCGATGAAGCCCGGGGTCACCGAATTGACGGTGATGCCGCGCGAGCCGACTTCACGCGCCAGGGCGCGGCTGAAGCCTTCCAGGCCGGCCTTGGCGGCCGCATAGTTGGCCTGGCCAGCGTTACCCATGGCACCGACGACCGAGCCGATGCTGATGATACGACCCCAACGCGCCTTGGTCATGCCACGCAGCACGCCCTTGGACAAACGGTAGAGGCTGTTCAGGTTGGTGTCGATCACGTCGAACCACTCGTCGTCCTTCATGCGCAGCATGAGGTTGTCGCGGGTGATACCAGCGTTGTTGACAAGAATGGCCGGGGCACCGAACTGCTCGCCGATGGCACCCAGTACCGCCTCCACCGACTCGGCGCTGGTGACGTTCAGCTCCATGCCGGTACCGGTGATACCGTGCTCTTTCAGGGTGGCAGCGATGCGCTCGGCACCGGAAGCCGAGGTGGCGGTACCGATCACGGTAGCGCCCTGGCGGCCCAGCTCGAGGGCGATGGCCTGGCCGATACCCCGGCTGGCGCCGGTAACCAGTGCAACTTTACCTTGCAGGCTCATGCAAGCTTCTCCAAATTCAGGCCAGCGCCGCACGGGTGGCGGCGACGGCGTCGGGGGTATTGAGGTTGTAGGTGGTCACACCGTCGGCGCAACGCTTGTTCAGGCCAGCCAGCACCTTGCCCGGGCCACATTCGACCAGGTTGACCGCGCCGTTCGCGGCGAGGGCCTGCACGCATTCAACCCAGCGAACCGGCTGATACAGCTGCGCCAGCAGATCCTGCTTGAGGGTGTCGAGGTCGGCGGCGACGGCGGCAGTAACGTTCTGCACTACCGGAATCTGCGGCGCCTTCCATTCGACAGCATTGACGTGCTCGGCGAAACGATCGGCAGCCGGCTTCATCAGGGCGCAGTGCGACGGCACGCTGACCGGCAGCGGCAAGGCGCGCTTGGCGCCCTTGGCCTTGCACAGCTCGATGGCACGATTGACCGCCGCGACGTTGCCGGCGATGACCACCTGGCCCGGCGAGTTGAAGTTGACTGCGCTGACCACTTCATCTTCGGCCGCTTCGGCGCAAATGGCCTTCACATCATCGTCGCCCAGGCCGAGGATGGCGGCCATGGCGCCATGACCGGCCGGCACGGCTTCCTGCATCAGTTCGCCACGGCGCTTGACCAGCTTGACGGCGTCTTTGAGCGACAGGCTGCCAGCAGCGACCAGAGCGCTGTACTCGCCCAGGCTGTGGCCCGACACGAAGGCCGGCTGCGCGCCACCCTCCTCCAGCCACAGGCGCCACAGGGCGATGGAGGCAGTGAGAATGGCCGGTTGGGTCTTGTCGGTTTGATTGAGTTGCTCTTCCGGGCCTTCCTGGACCAGCTCCCACAGGTCGTAACCCAGAGCCTCGGAGGCTTCCTTGAAGGTCTCAACGATCACCGGCTTTTCAGCGCCCAGTTCTTTGAGCATGCCCAGCGACTGGGAACCTTGACCGGGGAAGACGAATGCGAGGGATGCAGACATTGAACAAGCCCTTATGATCTTGTCGTCGGATAGGGTGCGCCGAGCCAAAGACTAGACGCGGAAACTGAAAACTTGGATGGAAACGCGGACCAAGCGGTCACATTTAAGCACTTCATCGGCGAAATGCCTAAGGCAACAGGTCTTCAAGGCGCCCGTGCAAGCGCTGCGGGAGGTTTTCCTGGATCTCGATCAGCGCACGCTGGATGGCGCTTTGAAAGCCCTGCACGCCGGCCGAGCCATGGCTCTTGATGACGATACCCTGCAGCCCCAGAAAACTTGCCCCATTGTGCCGCGCCGGCGCTAGGTCGGCCTGCAGACGCTTGAGCAACGGCATCGCGACAGCCCCGGCAACACGTGACAGCGGGCCACCCTTGAACAGTTTTTCGATACGCGCAGCGATCATCGTCGCCAGGCCCTCGCTGGACTTGAGCAGGATATTGCCGACAAAGCCGTCGCACACCACCACGTCCGCCTCCCCCCGATAAAGGCCATCACCCTCGACGAAGCCGACATAATTGAGGCCGCGAGCGTTCTGCAACAGCGTGGCAGCCAGCTTGACCTGCTGATTGCCCTTGATGTCCTCGGTGCCGATATTCAACAGTGCCACCCGCGGGCGCTGGACACCCAAGGCCTGTGCGGCCACCGAGCCCATTACAGCGAACTGGTAGAGGTTTTCGGCACTGCAGTCGACATTGGCACCCAGGTCGAGCAACTGGCAGTACCCCGCCTGAGTCGGGATAGCCGCGACCATGGCAGGCCGATCGATACCCGGCAGCGTCTTGAGCACCAAGCGCGACAACGCCATCAGCGCGCCGGTATTGCCGGCACTGACGCAGGCCTGGGCCTTGCCATCACGCACCAGTTCAAGGGCGATGCGCATCGACGAGTCCGGCTTGCCGCGCAGCGCCTGGGATGGCCGCTCGTCCATACCGATCACCTCACTGGCAGCGACAATCTGCAGGCGCGCACGATCCGCAGCCGCAAGGCCACTGACAAGATCTTCTAGGAGGGATGGTTGACCGACGAGGGTCAGGTGCAGCGAGGGGGTAGCCGAAAGGCAGGCTATGCTAGCCTGGACAATGCTGCGGGGACCGAAGTCCCCGCCCATTGCGTCGATCGCGATGATCTGAGCAGACAAGGATTACTCGTCAGCGCCCTTGTCGATCACTTTACGACCACGGTATACGCCTTCTGGCGATACGTGGTGACGCAGGTGTACTTCACCGGTGGTCTTTTCTACCGACAGCGCGTTTTCCGACAGAGCGTCGTGCGAACGGCGCATGTCACGGGCAGAGCGGGATTTTTTGTTCTGCTGAACAGCCATAATTGATTAACTCCTAAACGTTTGGGTCACGCTTTAACTGCGCCAAAACACTGAACGGGTTGGACCGCGATACCTCGTCCTTGCTCGATTCGGGCTCGTCTGCGCCCGCCGGCTGCTGGCATTCTTCCGGATGATGAGCAGGCACGATGGGCAAGGCGAGCAGAAGCTCCTCCTCGATCAAGGCCTGCAGATCCAAAGGATCTTCGCCCAGTTCCAGCACGTCATAGCCTTTCGGCAACGACTGGGTATTCGCACCCTCCTTCACCACAGCGTAAGTGCATTCGCTGTGAATCGGCAGGGTGACCAGCTCAAGACAACGCTGGCAAACCATTTTGACTTCGACATCCAGCTCGCTGTGGATAACCACCACGTGCTGTTCATCTCGTTCAAAATCGAACTTCGCCTGCACCGTACCGACATTGTCGGAAAGCGGGTCGCAGAGTCTTTCCAAATCAGCGAGTTGCAGCGAACCGTTAAGGGTTACGCCACGATCGGCTAATTTGCGCGGGTCAACGTGAGGTGGAATCGGGTCATTCAACATAGGCGCAGCATTCTAGGGATGCCCCCTGCACCTGTCAAAGGAAATTCGGCGGTATGTTGCATGTTAGAATCGGGATCAACTGATCAGGAGTCTACCATGCTGCCTTTGTTGCTGGCTTCCAGCTCCCCTTACCGGCGCGAACTGCTCGCGCGCCTGCGCCTGCCCTTCACCTGGGCAAGCCCCGACCTTGACGAGCGGCGGCTCGCTGACGAGCCCGCCACAGAGCTGGTGCGACGCCTGGCCAGGCAGAAGGCCGAGGCACTGGCCGGCAGCCACCCGCAGCACCTGATCATCGGCTCCGACCAGGTCGCGGTACTGGGCGAGCAGATCCTGGGCAAGCCGCACAGTTTCGAGCGCGCCTGCGAGCAATTGCTGGAGGCCAGCGGACAGCACGTCACCTTCCTGACCGGGGTGGCACTGCTGAACACCGCCACAGGGCAATGCCAGGTCGATTGCGTGCCGTTTACCGTAACGATGCGGGAACTGGACCGGGAGCGCGTGGAGCGCTACGTGACGGCCGAGCAGCCGCTCGATTGCGCAGGCAGCTTCAAGGCCGAGGGGCTGGGTGTGAGCTTGTTCAAGAGCACCCACGGGTGCGATGCCACCAGCCTGATCGGGCTGCCGTTGATCCGGCTGGTGGATATGCTGAGCACGGAAGGCGTGACAGTGCCCTGAGACCACCAGAGGCGGTCTTGCGCCCCATCACCCGCAAGCCTTATGCAGCAATTGCCGGCGATGGGGCCAGGCAGGCACTCAGCGCAAGGCAGGCCCCTGGAAGCCCATGTACATGGCCAACTTCTCCGCCACGCTGGCACCAATGCGCTTGGAGAAGCGATCGAACGGTGACTCCTCGACCGTGAAGTCGACCAGCTCCTTCTCCCCCACGATCTCACGCGCCACATAGCTCGCACTGCCCAGGCCATCGACAAGCCCCAGCGCCTTGGCCTGCTCACCCGACCACACCAGGCCACTGAACAGCTCAGGGTGCTCCTTGTCTTTCAGGCGATCACCCCTGCCCTGCTTGACCATGGCAATGAACTGCTGATGGGTGGTATTCAGCACGCCCTGCCAGAACGCCCGCTCTTCAGGCTTCTCCGGCGAGAACGGATCCAGGAAGGCCTTGTGCTCACCGGCGGTATACGTGCGCCGTTCCACACCAAGCTTCTCCATCGACCCCACAAAGCCATACCCGGCCGCCGTCACACCAATGGACCCCACCAGGCTAGCCTTGTCGGCATAGATCTCGTCCGCCGCACTGGCAATGTAATAGGCACCCGACGCACCCAGGTCAGCGATTACCGCGTACAGCTTGATGTCCGGATACTCACCGCGCAGCCGGCGAATCTCGTCATAGACATAACCTGCCTGCACCGGGCTGCCTCCGGGGCTATTGATACGCATGACCACGGCCTTGGTCTTTGGATCCTTGAACGCCTCGCGCAGGCTCTTGACCAGATTGTCGGCACTGGCAGCTTCCTGATCGGCGATCACCCCGCGCACTTCCACCAATGCGGTATGGCTGGTGCTGCGCGAAGCGGCCTTGTCCATATCCGTCCAAGGCAGGAACAGGGCCAATACGCCGAAGAGGTAGACGAAGGTCAGCAGCTTGAAGAAGATCCCCCAGCGACGCGCCCGGCGCTGCTCCTGGACACCGGCCAGCAGGGTCTTCTCCAGCAGCTTCCAGCTTTTGCGCTCTACACGCTCATCCTCTTGACGGTCTTCGCGCGCCAGGCGCTCTTCTTCCGTCTCGGAACCGGGTGCTTTCCACTCGTCAACCATGCTCACCTACCTTGGAATTGGATTTGCGCAGAACCTGCCAGCCACTCGCGCAGCTGGGAAAAGTGATCGATGCACACTTGCGGACCGAACTCGGCCAAAGCCTGCAGCGACATGGCACCATAGCCCACGGCCGCAGAATGCATACCGGCGTTATTGGCCATCAGCAGATCGAATGCCGAATCTCCGACCATCAGCGCCCGCCCAGGTTCGACACCGCAATGCCCTAGAATCTCCTCGAGCATCAGCGGGTGCGGCTTGCCACGGGTCTCATCAGCGGCGCGGGTGATGTCGAAAAACCGCTCCCAGCCATTGGCCCTGAGCACCCGGTCCAGACCACGACGCGCCTTGCCGGTCGCCACAGCCAGGCGATAACCCTCGACCCGGAAGGCATCCAGCGACTCGACCACCCCCTCGAACAACGGAGAAGGCTGCTGATCAAGCGCCGTATAGATGTCGGCATAGTGCTGACGGAAGGTTTCGACCTGCACAGGATCGAGGTGCGGATAGAGGGTTGAAATGGCTTCACCAAGCGCCAGGCCGATGATGCCCTTGACCGCCTCCTCCGGGCTTGGCGCCTCACCGGCGCGCTCGGCGGCGGCATTCATCGCCTCGACGATCCGCCCGATCGAGTCGGCCAAGGTGCCGTCCCAGTCGAAGATCAGCAACTCGTAAGACTTTTTCATGAATCAGGACGCCCCCAGACGCTCCACGGTTTTCGCCCAGACTTCGTCCACAGGCGCTTCGAGCTTGAGCTCACCACCATCAGGCAGCGGCACCGTGAGCGCATAGGCGTGCAGGAACAGGCGCTTGCCTCCCAAGTCACGAATTTCGCGGCTGAAATCCTCGTCGCCGTACTTGCTGTCACCAGCGATCATGTGGCCAGCGTGCAGAGTATGTACGCGAATCTGATGGGTACGCCCCGTGATGGGGCGCGCCTCGACAATGGTGGCGAACTCGCCGAAACGGCGAAGCACACGGAACAGGGTGAGCGCCTCCTTGCCCTCCTCGTTCACCTCGACCATACGCTCGCCCGAACGCAGGTTGCTCTTGAGCAACGGAGCATTGACCTGCTTCTTCGAGGTAGGCCAGTGGCCACGCACCAGCGCCATGTAGCGCTTGTCGACCCCATCGCCACGCAGCGCGGCATGCAGGTGGCGCAGCATGCTGCGCTTCTTGGCAATCATCAGCAGGCCCGAGGTGTCGCGGTCCAGGCGGTGCACCAGCTCCAGCTCCTTGGCATCGGGGCGCAACTGGCGCAGCGCCTCGATCACACCGAAGCTCAGGCCACTGCCGCCATGCACGGCGATACCGGCCGGCTTGTTCATCACGATCAGCGCCTTGTCCTCGTAGACGATGGCAGCTTCCAGGCGCTGCAGCAGCCCCTGGGCAACCGGGGCCGGCTCGTCACGCTCGGGGAGGCGCACAGGGGGCACACGGACGATGTCACCCGCCTGGATCTTGTACTCAGGCTTGACACGGCCCTTGTTGACCCGAACCTCGCCTTTGCGCAGGATGCGGTAGACCAGCGTTCTGGGTACACCCTTGAGCGCCGTGATGAGGAAATTGTCGATGCGTTGGCCGGCAAGCTCCGGCGCGACTTCGATCAGCTGAACGCCGGAAGTCGGAGGGGTATTGGTCGTCATCAAGGGATCATAACAATTTTTTATGGAATTGAAGCACTTAATCATTACTGCTATAGTCGCGAACGCCGCCAAAAGCGGCAGGCCAGCGGAACCAGGCCCTTGGCCGGTCCCTGACCAACGCAATTCTGCAGGACGCGAGGCCGTCCTACGGGGTTTTCGCCAGTTTACCGAATTGCCTGGAATCGCCACCAGCGCTGTGTAGAGAAGACCGAAAAAAAACGACAAGTGCGGTGTTTCACCTGCTTACCCGCTTCTTTTCGCTGCACCTCTGCCCGCCCCGACGCTTGCACGCAACGCACGGCGAATGCTTCGGAAATACCTGCCTTGGACATGAATGGCGTCAGCGCGGAAACTGCGCTGGCGAAAAATGCAACCCGTTGCGGATTCAGCGCGCGGCAGCACCCGAATTATCAGGGATACGTGCAGGGTGGAGATGCACAGCCCTCGGACCGTGTAGCACCGCGTCCGGCCACCGGCCCAGTGAATGGCCGGCGAGCGGATAAGGTCCTGAACAGATGCCCCATGGGCGTCCACGGCTGACGGTTGATTCCTCCTCCTGACTGAGTGCACGAGGCCTGCTGGGTTGATTCGGATATCGATTCGGATATCTCTGCAGATACCGCAGGGGCCTCTTGGCACCGCAGCAAACAGGACGCGTCGTCGCGACAACGGCAGGCTGGGAAACCGGCTGGTGCCGAACGTTGCTCGACACGGGGGTGGCCCGGCCACCCTTTGCGCACCTTGGCACCGACCATGAGAAGTCGTGTGTGCCGAACGCCGTTTCCGGCAGCCCGGAAACCGACGGTACAACATGAAAAGAATGCTGATTAACGCAACTCAACCCGAAGAGTTGCGTGTAGCCCTGGTGGACGGCCAACGTCTCTACGACCTGGACATCGAGTCCGGCGCGCGTGAGCAGAAAAAGGCCAACATCTACAAAGGCAAGATCACCCGGATCGAGCCCAGCCTCGAAGCCGCCTTCGTCGACTTCGGCTCCGAACGTCACGGCTTCCTGCCGCTGAAGGAAATCTCCCGCGAGTACTTCAAGAAAGCCCCTGAAGGCCGCGTCAACATCAAGGATGTCCTGAGCGAAGGCCAGGAAGTCATCGTCCAGGTCGAGAAGGAAGAGCGCGGCAACAAAGGCGCCGCCCTGACCACCTTCATCAGCCTGGCAGGTCGCTACCTGGTGCTGATGCCCAACAACCCACGCGCTGGCGGCATCTCCCGCCGCATCGAAGGCGAAGAGCGCAACGAACTGCGTGAAGCCCTCAACGGCCTGACCGTGCCAGGCGACATGGGCCTGATCGTGCGCACCGCTGGCCTTGGCCGCAGCAGCGAAGAAATGCAGTGGGACCTCGATTACCTGCTGCAGCTGTGGACCGCCATCAAGGAAGCATCCCTGGATCGCGCTGCGCCCTTCCTGATCTACCAGGAAAGCAACGTCATCATCCGCGCCATCCGCGACTACCTGCGCCAGGACATCGGCGAAGTGCTGATCGACAGCATCGATGCCCAGGAAGAAGCCCTGACCTTCATCCGCCAGGTGATGCCGCAGTACGCCAGCAAGGTCAAGCTGTACGAAGACAGCGTGCCGCTGTTCAACCGCTTCCAGATCGAAAGCCAGATCGAAACCGCCTTCCAGCGCGTCGTCGACCTGCCATCGGGCGGCTCGATCGTGATCGACCCGACCGAGGCCCTGGTTTCCATCGACATCAACTCGGCGCGCGCCACCAAGGGCAGCGACATCGAGGAAACCGCCCTGCAGACCAACCTGGAAGCGGCCGAGGAAATCGCCCGCCAGCTGCGCCTGCGTGACATCGGCGGCCTGATCGTCATCGACTTCATCGACATGACGCCGGCGAAAAACCAGCGCGCCGTCGAAGAGCGTGTACGCGAAGCCCTCGAGGCAGACCGCGCCCGCGTGCAGGTCGGCCGCATCTCGCGCTTCGGCCTGCTGGAAATGTCCCGTCAGCGCCTGCGCCCGTCGCTGGGCGAAAGCAGCGGCATCGTCTGCCCGCGCTGCTCCGGCACCGGCATCATCCGTGATGTCGAGTCGCTGTCCCTGGCCATCCTGCGCCTGATCGAAGAAGAAGCCCTGAAGGACCGTACTGCCGAAGTACGCGCCCAGGTACCGATTCCGGTGGCCGCCTTCCTGCTCAACGAGAAGCGCAACTCGATCACCAAGATCGAACTGCGCACCCGTGCCCGCATCATCATTCTGCCGAACGACCACCTGGAAACCCCGCACTTCGAAGTCCAGCGCCTGCGCGACGACAACCCGGAAGTGCTGAACAACCAGTCCAGCTACGAAATCGCCGCCACCGAAACCGAAGAAGCGCCGCAGCCGACCGCCACGCGCACCCTGGTGCGCCAGGAAGCAGCGGTCAAGACTGCACCGGCCCGCGCCAACGCTCCGGTACCGAGCGCTGTCGAAGAACAGCAGCCTGCCGCACCGGCAGCCCCGGCACCCAGCGTACCGGAGCCAAGCCTGTTCAAAGGCCTGGTGAAGTCGCTGGTCAGCCTGTTCGCCGGCAAGGAAGAGCCTGCCGCCGCCCCGGTGGTCGCCGCCGAGAAGCCTGCCACCGAGCGCACTCAGCGTAACGAGGAGCGTCGCAACGGCCGCCAGCAGAGCCGCAACCGCAACGGCCGCCGTGACGAAGAGCGCAAACCTCGTGAAGAGCGCGCCGAGCGTGCGCCGCGTGAAGAGCGCCAGCCGCGTGAAGAGCGCGCCCCTCGTGAAGAACGTGCCCCTCGTGAAGAGCGCGCACCTCGTGAAGAGCGCGCACCTCGCCAGCCACGCGAAGACCGCCGCGGCAACCGCGAAGAGCGCGTCCGCGAACTGCGTGAGCCTCTGGATGCAGCACCGGCCGCTCGTGAAGAGCGCCAGCCACGTGAAGAGCGTGCTCCACGCGAAGAACGTGCGCCTCGCGAAGAACGCGCACCTCGCGAAGAACGTGCGCCTCGTGAAGAGCGTGCCCCACGCGAAGAACGCGCTCCACGTGAAGAGCGTGCACCTCGCGAAGAACGCGCACCGCGCGAAGAACGTCAGCCTCGCCCGCCACGCGAAGAGCGCCAGCCACGTGAAGCTGAGCAGGCTGCCGAGAAGGCTGCCGAGCTCGCCGATGAGCAACTGCCGAACGAGGAGCTGCAACAGGACGAGCAGGAAGGTTCCGATGACGAGCGTCCGCGCCGCCGCTCCCGCGGCCAGCGTCGCCGCAGCAACCGTCGTGAGCGCCAGCGCAACGCCAATGGCGAGCTGATCGAAGGCAGCGAGGAAGAAGGCAGCGACGAGCAACCGCAACAGCACCAGGCCACCGAGCTGGGTGCCGAACTGGCTGCCGGCCTGGCCGTCACCGCCGCTGTCGCCAGCAGCAACATCAGTGCCGGCGCCGAAGCGCAAGCCAACCAGCAGGCTGAACGCGCCAGTGCCGAAGCCGCGACCACCGACAACAGCGAAGTCGCTCAGCCGGCCGAGCAGGTCGAAGCCGTCGCCAAGGCCGAGGAAGTCGCCATTGCACCTGTGGTCGAGCAGCCGCTCAGCGAGCCGGTCGCCGCGGTCCAAGCCAGTGCCGAGCCTGTGGTTGAAGTTGCGCCTGAGCCGGTAGTCGAACAGGCCCCTGCGGTCGAGCCGGTAGTGGTTGCCGAGGCGCCTGTAGAGGCACCTGTCGAAGCACCGGCCATCGAAGCAGGTGAAGCAGAGAAAGCCCAGGTCGCCGCTGAACAAGCGCCGGCTGCCGAGCTGCCTTCTGCTGTCGTCGAAACCCAGCCAGAAGTGGCTGCCGAGCCTGTAGCAACCGTAGTTGAAGCAGCACCTGTAGTCGCCGAGCCTGCCCCGGTAGAAGCACCGGCAGCGGTCGAAGCGGCCACCGTCATGCTGCCTAACGGCCGCGCCCCTAACGACCCACGCGAAGTGCGTCGTCGCAAGCGTGAGGCCGAAGCGGCAGCCAAGGCTGCGCAGGAAGCGGCCGCTGCTGGCACGCCAGCGCTGGAGACCGCCGATGAGCACAAGCCTCATCACGGTTGATAGCCACGGCTGAATGAAAAAGCCCCGCCAGTGTGAACTGGCGGGGCTTTTTCTTGGCCGTTTGTCGTGCCTGCACCGGCCTCAGTACAGGTTGGGCTCCATCTCCAGCTCAACCCCGAACCGCGCCAGGATATCCGCCTGGATGCGCTGCGCCAGGCCATGCAACTGCGCCC
Organism: Pseudomonas sp. BNK-15; assembly: GCF_047456105.1. Lineage (NCBI taxonomy): Bacteria > Pseudomonadati > Pseudomonadota > Gammaproteobacteria > Pseudomonadales > Pseudomonadaceae > Pseudomonas > Pseudomonas sp. BNK-15. The sequence continues at coordinate 3,542,342 of NZ_CP179898.1, read as the reverse complement.
CGCTCGCCTGGCCATAATTGACCAGCACCAGCGACTGCAAGCGGTGTACGCCGGCATCGCCATCCCGATAACCCTTCCAGCCGGCCTGCTCGATCAACCAGCCTGCGGCCAGCTTCACCTGCCCGTCAGCCTGGGGATAAGCCACCACACCTGGAAACTCAGCGCGGATGCGCGCCACCTGTTCGACGGCAACGACCGGGTTCTTGAAAAAGCTGCCGGCATTGCCCAACTCGGCCGGATCGGGCAGCTTCTCGCGGCGAATGCTGCAAATAGCGTCGCTGATCGCCTGCGCCGTCGGCTCCTGCACGCCCTGCTCGGCCAGACGCTGACGCACCGGGCCGTAATCCAGATGGGCCTGCAGCTGGTGGCTCAGGGCAAAACGCACCCGCAGGATCAACCAACGCCCAGGGTTACGCTTGAACAGGCTGTCGCGGTAACCGAAGGCGCATTCCTCAAGCCCGAAGTCACGCAGCTCGCCCGTCTGCCGGTCCAGTGCCGTCAAGCCAGCGAACACATCCTTGATCTCCACCCCATAGGCACCCACATTCTGCATTGGCGCCGCGCCCACCGTGCCCGGGATAAGGCTGAGGTTTTCAAGGCCACAAAGGCCTTGCTGCAACGACCATTGCACGAAGGGATGCCAGGGCTCACCCGCCTCGGCCTCCACCAGCACACACCCCGCGTCATCGCCAAGGACGTGGCGGCCACGGCTGGCCATGTGCAGCACCAGCGCGTCGACATCACGGGTCAGCAGCACGTTGCTGCCGCCGCCGATCACCATCACCGCAAGCCCTCGCTGGCGCGCTTGCGCCAGGGCCTCGCGCACCTCATCGTCGGTATGTACCTGGGCGAAGTAGCGGGCTTTAACATCGATGCCGAAGGTGTTGTAAGGCTTGAGCGAAACCTGCTCCTGCCAGTGCGCCGTCATAACCGCCCCTTGATTTCGACAACCAGCTCACGGCAGGCCGCCTCGATCAGGTCCAGCACCTGCTCGAAGCCCTCTGCACCGCCGTAGTAAGGGTCCGGCACTTCATCCACAGCCGCCTCATAGCGGCGCAGGAACAGGTCCAGCTCGCCAGTCGCATTGTACGGACGCATGGCGCGCAGGTGGCCCAGGTTGCTTTCATCCATGGCCAGAATCAGGTCGTACTCGGCAAAGTGCTCAGCCTTGACTTGCTGGGCACGCTGTCGCGACAGGTCATAGCCCCGCGCCAGGGCGGCCTTGCAGGTGCGGCTGTCAGGCCCCTTGCCCACGTGCCAGTCACCGGTACCGGCAGAGGCCACGTGAACCTGCCCAGCCAGGCCTGCGGCCTGCAACTGATGACGCAGCACACCTTCGGCGGTGGGCGACCGGCAGATATTGCCCAGGCAAACGAACAGGACGCGCATCAGGCCTCCAGCAAGCGCCGAACGCGCTCGAGGTCTTGTGCAGTATCGACACCCACTGCTGGCGCCTCGATGGCGTCCGCCACGTGAATACGCACGCCATGCCACAGCGCACGCAGCTGCTCAAGCGCCTCGGTCTGCTCGAGCCAGCACGGGCCCCAGCTGACGAAGTCCTGAAGGAAACCGACGCGGTAGGCGTACATGCCGATATGGCGACGGTAGGGCACGCCCTGCGGCAGTTGATCGCGGTCCTTGGCGAAAGCGTCACGCGCCCACGGCAGCGGCGCACGGCTGAAGCTCAAGGCCAGGCCGTTCTTGTCGCTGACCACCTTGACCGCATTGGGGTTGAACACGGTTTCAGGGTCGTGGATCGGCTCGGCCAGGGTCGCAATACCTGCCTCCGGATGCGCCGCCAGGTTGGCTGCGACCTGATCGATGATCACCGGCGGAATAAGCGGCTCGTCACCCTGGACGTTGACCACGATGGCGTCGGCAGGCAAGCCAAGCTGCGCAGCCACTTCAGCCAGGCGGTCGGTACCCGACTCATGGTCGGCGCGGGTCATCAGCACTTCAGCGCCAAAGGCCTGACAAGCCTCGACGATACCGGCGTCGTCGGTGGCGATGACCACACGGCCGGCACCGCTCTTGCGCGCCTGCTCCCAGACATGCTGAACCATCGGCTTGCCGGCGATCAGCAGCAACGGCTTGCCCGGCAGGCGCGTCGAGCGCAGACGGGCGGGAATGACCACGGTGAAGTTCAAGCTCATTTGTCCAGACGCTCGTCGTCGGTCAGGGTACGCGCCTCGCTTTCCAGCATCACCGGGATGCCATCGCGAATCGGATAGGCCAGGCCTGCGCCCTTGCTGATCAGCTCGGTCTTGTCAGCGCTGAGCTTGAGCGGGCCCTTGGTGATCGGGCAGGCCAGGATGTCGAGCAGTTTGGTGTCCATGGAAGCGTCCTTGAGGCCAGATGGCCGGAAATTGAAAAACGGGCTCAGGGCGTTCGATGCCCAGGCAGCAAGCGTTGCAGCTGGCTGTCGAACCAGTCGCAGAAGGCCGGCGTAGGCAGGGCCTCCACGGCCAGGTACCACCAGTCATCGGCAGCGAAGGCGCGGCACTTCACCGCATCCTTCTCGGTCATCACCAACGGCAGTGGCGGGCTGAAAGCCAGGCTCTGAGCGCTGAACTGGGCGTGGTCGGCGAACGGATGCGGCACCGGCTGCCAGTTTAGCCCCAGCAGGGTATTGAAGAAACGTTGCGGGTTGCCGATACCGGCTACCGCATGCAGGCGCTGGCCCGCCGGGAAGAAGTCGAGCGCGCGGCGCTCGCCACTGCGCAGGTTGACCAGCGCACTGGGTTGCAGACGAAAGGCGAAGCCCTCCGGGCGGTCGGCGCTGGCGCCGTTGAACAGCACCGCATCAGCCTCTTGCAGGCGCTCGGCAGGCTCGCGCAGGGGCCCGGCCGGTAAGCAGCGGCCATTGCCCAGGCCACGCGCAGCGTCGATCAGCACCAGTTCCAGGTCGCGTGCCAGGCGGTAGTGCTGCATACCGTCGTCACACAGGATCAGGTCCAACGGCTCGCTGGCCAGCAATGCCTGCACGGCGCGGGAGCGGTCGGGGTCGATCATCAGCGGCACACCCGTGCGCTGAACGATCAGCAACGGTTCATCGCCGGCCTGCTCGGCACTCTGCGAGGCTTCGACACGCCAGGGCAAGCGAGGCGGTTCTGCACCGTAGCCGCGGCTGACCACCCCCACCTTCAGCCCTTGGCGCCGGCAATGCTCGATCAACCAGAGGATCATCGGCGTCTTGCCGGTGCCACCAATGGTGATGTTGCCCACCACGATGACCGGTACCGGGGCGCGGTAGCTGGCGCTTTCGCCACTGAGAAACCGTGCGCGCTTGCGCGTCACTACCCGCCGGTAAAGCGCCTCGAGCGGGCGCAGCAGGGCAAGGGCCGGGTGCCCGGCGTACCAGGCGGCTAGCAGACGGTCAGCGAGCGCCATCAAGGTGTCCCCTGGGCGGCCTCGACGGTGGTCATGCGCAGCTGGCTGAAACCGAGCTTGCCGGCGGCATCCATCGCAGTGATCACGGCCTGGTGCGGGGTCTTGCCGTCGGCACTGATGGCCAGCGGCAGCGTGTTGTCACCGCCCGATTCGCGCTGGATCGCCTCGGTCAGGGTCGCCAGGTCGCTCTTGGGCAACAGGTGATTGTTCACCGAATACACGCCGTCTGCACTGATGGTGACCTCCACCAGCTTTTCCGGGTCTGCGACGGGCTGTTCGGCGCTGACGGCCTCGGGCAGCTCCACACGCAGCTGGGTCTCACGGGTAAAGGTGGTGGTGACCACGAAGAACAGCAGCAGGACAAACACCACGTCGATCAACGACGCCAGGTTGATGTCGACGTTCTCCCGCTGGCGATTGCGCCGGAACTTCACGCCTTGCCTCCGGCCACTTCGACTTCGCGGTCGCCCTGGATGACCTCCACCAGCTTGATCGCCTCCTGCTCCATGCCCACCACCAGTTCGTCGATGCGGCGCAACAGGAAGCGGTGGAAGAACACTGCCGGGATGCCGACCATCAGGCCGGCTGCCGTAGTGACAAGGGCCTTGGAGATACCACTGGCCAGCACCGCCGCATTGGCGGTCATCTGCGACCCCATGAAGGCGCTGAAGATATCGATCATGCCCAGCACGGTACCCAGCAGGCCGAGCAGCGGGGCCATCGCGGCGATGGTACCGAGGGTGCTGATGTAGCGCTCCAGTTCATGAATGACCCGCGAGGCAGACTCCTCGATGCACTCTTTCATGATTTCACGGCCATGGCGCGAGTTGGCCAGGCCCGCAGCGAGGATTTCACCCAGCGGCGAATCGGCGCGCAGGGCCTTGAGCTTGTCACTGGTGAGCTGCTTGTCCTTGATCCACATCCACACCTGGCCCAGCAGGTGCGGCGGGGTAACGCGGCTGGCGCGCAGGGTCCACAGGCGCTCGACGACGATAGCCATGGCAGCGATGGAGCTCAGAATGATCGGCAGCATCATCCAACCACCGGACTTGACCAATTCCCACACAGTAAACGCCCCCTCGGAAAAAGGCCGCCACTCTAACATAGGCGCGCGGGGGGCTCATCTGCCGAAGGTCAGGGAATTGTGTGGCTATACCCAGGGCAGGCTCATCAACCATCACGGCGCGCTGCCCCGCCAAAAGCGCTTTTGCGCCCGCACCCCTTCCACTTCGCCATGGTTGCCCAGCAGCAACCGCAACGCCCCCTCCACCGCCGTATCGTGAATGGCCATCCCATGCCGCCGATAGCGCTCGACCACCTGCACATGCGGATGCCCAAAACCGTTGTTGCGCCCCCGTGAAATCAGCACGCCGCGCGGCGCCGTAGCGCGGATGAATGCCTCTGTCGAGGAACTGCGGCTGCCATGGTGCGGTGATTCCAACCAATCGATACGTGGCGTCGCGTGGGCCGCCAACCACGCGCGCTCGGCGCCCGCCTCCATATCGCCTGCCAACAGCAGCCGCTCCCCCTGCGCCTCGACCAGCAACACGCAAGAGCGGTCGTTGCTGCTCTGCCCTTGGGCCCAATGCCACAGCGAAAAGCGCACGCCATCCCATTCCCACTGCTCATCACTGGCACAAGGCTGCAGTGCAAGGTCCTCCAACACTTCGCCGCCCAGCACACGCAACACCGGCAACCCACGGTAGACAGCCGGCGCGCCACCTGCATGGTCGGCATGGGCATGGCTGATCAGCATGATGTCCAGGCGCTTTACGCCCAACTTGTGCAGGGTCGGCAACACCACCCGCTCACCCAGATCGCTCTCGCCCCGCGCCGGGCCGGCGTCGTAAAGCAGGCTATGGTTTTGCGTGCGCAGCAGTACCGCCAAGCCCTGCCCGACATCCAGCTGCCAGACCTCCACCTGCCCCTGCGGCACAGCCTCCCTGGGCACCCACAACGCCAGCAGCATCGCCCCGCCCAGGCTGCGCAGGGGCACACCGGACGGCAGCAGCACCAGCAACGCCCCCAAACAGACCATCAGCCAGGCCCAGACCGGCAAAGCAGGCGGTATCCACGCCGGGCGCCAGTGCGCCACCCAAGCCAGCAACCGGAACAAGACATCCAGCAGCCCACCCGCCAACCACAACAGGCCTTCACCAACCCCTGCCAAGGGCAGCAGCAACGTTCCAAGCAGCGCCAAGGGCAATACCGCAAGGCTGACCCAGGGCACTGCCAGCAAGTTGGCCAGTGGCGCACTCAGGCTGACTGGCAAACCGGTGGCGATCAGTACCGGCAGCAAGCCGATGGCGATCACCCACTGGGCGCGGGTCCATCCTTGCCAGGGCCGCCAGCGGCCCAGACGTGAGCTGAAGCAGTAGACCAGGGTCGCCACCGCCGCAAACGACAACCAGAACCCTGGCAGCAGCGGCGCCAGCGGCTCGGCGACCAGCACCCCGATGAGGGCCAGCAGCAAAGGGAACAGCGCCCCAAGATGGCGAAAGCGCAGGCGCCAGAGCAGAACCACCGCCAGCATCAGGCAGGCGCGCTGCACCGGCACCCCCGCACCGGCCAGCCAGCCATAGGCCAGCGCCGCGCCCAGTGCCAGGCCGCACGCACACGGCAACCAGGGTAGCGCCCGTGGCCACAGGCCCCAGCGCGCCAGGCCGGCGACCAAGGCGTAAAGCAGGCCGGCGACCAGGCCGATGTGCTGCCCCGAGATCACCAACAGGTGTACCGTGCCCGTGGCCTGCAGCGCTTGCCAGTCCTCACGGGCCAGGCCGGCGCCATCGCCGAGCACCAATGCGACAAGGGCCGCTTCCCGGCCATGCGCGGCGACGCTCAACAAGCGCTGGCGCAGTGCGTCACGCCAACCCGGCTGCGCGGCGTCCAGCACATGGCCCGCCTTGACCGTACCAGTGGCGCCGATACGCCTGGCCAACAACTGCGCCTCCCGGTCCGGACCATGCGGGTTGAGCAGCCCGGCCGGGCGCTGCAAGGTAGCGGCCAGGCGCCAGCGCTCGCCAGCCCGCACCGGCGGGCCATCGAACCAGTGCAATTGCAGGCGCTGGGGCAACGCAGCGCGGCGCGAGCGAGGTTGCTCCAACTCAAAGCGCACACCACTCAGCGTATGGGCCGGCAAGCCGACCACCCTGCCCTCCAGCCACAGCGTTCGGCCATCCAGGCCTGGGGCCAGGCGATCATCCAGTGCCTGCTGCGCCGACCAGCAAGCCCAGCACATACCCAGCACGCAGCAGCCCAGCGGCCACAGCCGTGTGCCCAGGCAAACCAGGCCGCCGCCGAACAGCAGCCACAGCCACCCGACCGATGGCAACTCGGGGAGAACGCCCAGGCACAACAGCCCGAGCGCCAGCGCAAACATCCCTGTGCGCATGAGTTAGAGCTCCAGAAACGCAGTTACCCCTCAGGCATAGACGAAATGACGCCAAGGCTCGCTCAACAATTGTCACAAACTCTGAACGAGGCTGAGATGGAATCAAGGCATACTTCCCCGATGACCGCTCGGGGAGCCTACATGCCGCGCCGCCTTTTCAAACGCTACATGCCGGACCCGACCAGCATTCGGGAACACAAGTCCTTACGCTTTTTCGGCAAGTTGCTGCACGACCCGAATCTCTGGCACCTGAACCGCCACTCGGTGGCCCGGGCCATGGGTGTGGGCCTGTTCGCGGCGTTGATTCCCGTCCCCATGCAGATGCTGCTGGCGGCAGCGCTGGCGATACCGGTGCGTGGCAACCTGCCGATCGCCGTCAGCCTGGTGTGGCTGACCAACCCGCTGACCATGCCGCCCGTGTTCTTCGTCACCTACATGACCGGCGCCTGGTTGCTGGGCACGCCGCCGCGCAGCCTGCCCGAAGACCTTACCTTCGAATGGATCACCGGCCAGCTGGCAACGCTCTGGCAGCCGTTCCTGCTGGGCTCGGTAGTGTGTGGTGTGGTGCTGGGCATCATCGCCTGGTTCACCACCCTTCTGTACTGGCGCTGGTGGATTGGCCGGCAATGGCGCCGGCGCAAGCACAGGTTCTCAGGCGCGCATGCCGCGGCCACTGACCAGCAGGCGGACGCACAGCGCGTAGAGCACTGCGGTGGCGACCAGCATGAAGGTGATCGCCGTACCAATGCTGATATCCGACACCCCTAGGATGCCGTAGCGGAACGAGTTGACCATGTGCAGCACCGGGTTGGCCAGCGACACGGTCTGCCAGAACGGCGGCAGCAGGTTGATCGAATAGAACACCCCACCCAGGTAGGTCAGCGGCGTCAGCACGAACGTCGGGATGATCGAGATATCGTCAAAGTTGCGTGCAAACACGGCGTTGACGAAGCCAAGCAGCGAAAAAATGGTCGCCGTCAGCAACACCACGACCACCGTCACGCCCAGGTGATGGACCTGCAGGTGGGTGAAGAACAGCGACAGGATGGTCACGATCACCCCCACCGCCAGGCCTCGCAGCACCCCGCCCAGCACGTAGCCGACCAGAATGATGTGCGGCGATACCGGCGACACCATCAACTCTTCGATCGAGCGCTGGAACTTGCTGCCGAAAAAGCTCGACACCACGTTGCCGTAGGAGTTGGTGATCACCGACATCATGATCAGCCCGGGAACGATGTACTCCATGTAGGTGAAGCCGCCCATGTCGCCGATCTGCCGGCCGATCAGGTTACCGAAGATGACGAAGTACAAGACCATGGTGATGGCCGGCGGCAGCAAGGTCTGCGGCCAGATACGCAGGAAGCGCCGCACTTCGCGGTAAACGATGGTGTTCAGGGCGACCCAGTTGGTGCGCAGTTCCACACTCATACGGCCACCTTCGACAGGTTCTTTTCAACCAGGGACACGAACAGCTCCTCGAGACGGTTGGTCTTGTTGCGCAGGCTCTGCACTTCGATGTTCTGCAGGGCCAACTGGCCGAACAGCGCGGTAATGCCGATGTCCTTGTCCACTTGCACCTCAAGGGTGTGGGGTGTCAGCAGGCGGCATGGGTAGCCCTGCAGCGTGGGCGCCTGGGCCAGGTCCTGCCTGAGGTCGAGGACGAAGGTCTCGACATGCAGCTTGCCCAGCAGCTTGCGCATGCTGGTGTTCTCGACAATCGTGCCGTGGTCGATGATGCCGATGTTGCGGCACAACTGCTCGGCCTCCTCCAGGTAATGCGTGGTCAGGATGATGGTGATGCCCTTCTGGTTGAGCTCGGTGAGAAAGCTCCACATCGAACGGCGCAGCTCGATATCCACCCCCGCTGTCGGCTCATCGAGGATCAGCAGGCGCGGTTCGTGGATCAACGCCCGGGCGATCATCAAGCGGCGCTTCATGCCACCGGATAACGAACGCGACTGCACGTCACGCTTGTCCCACAGCCCCAGCTGGGTCAGGTATTGCTCGGCGCGCTCCTTGGCCAGTTTCGGCGGGATGCCGTAATAGCCGGCCTGGGTCACGACGATGTCGAAGGTTTTCTCGAACTGGTTGAAGTTGAACTCCTGGGGCACCACGCCCAGGCAGCGCTTGAGCGCCGAGGGTTCGCGATCCAGGTCATGGCCAAACACGTTCACCGTGCCGCTGGTCTTGTTGACCAGGGTCGAGAGGATGCCGATGGTGGTGGATTTGCCGGCGCCATTGGGGCCCAGCAGGGCGAAGAAGTCACCTTCGGCGACGTCCAGATCGATGCCTTTGAGGGCCTGGAAGCCGTTGCCGTAGGTTTTGGTCAGCTGTCGGATGGACAGGGCAGAACTCATAGCGGGTCACGTACCGAGTGAAAAGGTCAGGACACGCCAGGGCAAGTCACTGGCGCAGTGAGTGCGGCCATGGTGCAAGGCCTGGCCGCACAAGTACAGTCATGTGTATTGATAGTGACTATCGAAGCAGGTTCAGGTCAGTGCCGTCATCACCGCCGCCTGGTAGGCCGGGCGTTGCTTCAGCCGCTCGTACCAGGCTTGCAGGTGGGGCATGGCCGGGCGCTCGATGGGCATTTCGAACCAGGCGTACACGAAGCTCCCCAGTGGGATGTCGCCCATGCCGATCTGGTCACCGGAAAGGTACGGTTGGTGCGCCAGGGTTTCATCGGCGATCGACAGCAACTGCGCGCACTGTTTGTGCGCGGCATTGATCGCGACCCAGTCGCGCTGGTCTTCGGGGGTGCGCAGCAGGCCCCAGAACAACGGGCGGAACGCCCCTGCAAAGGACGAGGTGGTCCAGTCCATCCACTTGTCCGCCAAGGCGCGCTGGCGCGGGTCTTTCAGGTACCAGCCCTGCTCTGCGCCGTACTCGGCGCACAGGTAGCGCACGATGGTGTTGGACTCCCACAGGGTAAGGTCGCCGTCTTCGAGCATGGGCACCAGGCCATTGGGGTTGCGGGTGCGGTAGTGCGGCTCGTTGACGACACCGAAGGCGCCGCCGGCGTCGATGGATTCGAAATCCAGGCCCAGCTCGTGGGCGATCCACAGCGCCTTGCGCACATTGCTCGAATTCTTGCGACCCCAGATCTTCAGCATGACGACGTCCTTATGAATGCGAAGGGGTGAGTCTACTCCAGGCCTCTGTCGCCTGCATCGGCGAGTGGGTCGATATAGACGAACAATGAGCTGAAACTCCCACAGCCACACCCTGTCACTGTTCTGATACTGCCGTTCACTGTGTTGCGTCTAAGCTCTGTGAGACGGCCCAAGCCCCTGGTTCCAAGGAGGAAGGATTATGTTGCTGTTGTGGTTGCTGGTCCTGGTGATCGGCACGGCGTACCTCACCCACCGGCGTCTGCCACCGCTGCAGATACTCGCCATCGTTGCCGGCTATACCTTGCTGATGGGCATCTTCAGCTCGGCGCCCGGCTGGCTGCTGGCGTTGATCTGGCTGGTTCTGGCCGCCAAGGCTGCCCTGCTGTTACTACCCGAGTGGAGGCGCAAGGTATTCACCGGCCCTGTGTTCAAGTGGTTCCAGCGCACCCTGCCGCCCATGTCGCAGACCGAACGCGAAGCCATCGACGCCGGCACCGTATGGTGGGACGGCGAGTTGTTCAGCGGCCGCCCCGACTGGCGCACGCTGCTCGACTACCCTGCGCCAACACTTACCGAAGAAGAACAGGCCTTCATCGATGGCCCGACCGAGGCGCTGTGCGCGATGGTCAGCGACTGGCAAATCGGTCAGGATCTCGACCTGCCGCCCGAGGCTTGGGCCCATATCAAATCGCAGGGTTTCTTTGCCCTGATCATTCCCAAGGAATACGGCGGCAAAGGTTTCTCCGCTTACGCTCATTCTCAGGTCGCCATGAAGCTCGCCACGCGCAGTGGTGACCTAGCCTCCACGGTGATGGTACCCAATTCCCTCGGCCCGGCTGAGCTGTTGCTGCACTACGGCACCGACGAGCAACGCAACCACTACCTGCCACGCCTGGCCCGGGGCGACGACATTCCGTGCTTCGCGCTCACTGGCCCCCTGGCCGGCTCCGATGCAGGCGCAATGCCGGATACCGGTGTCATCTGCAAAGGCCAATGGCAAGGTGAGGAGGTCATCGGCCTGCGCCTGAACTGGGAAAAGCGCTACATCACCCTCGGCCCGGTCGCCACCCTGCTCGGCCTGGCCTTCAAGGCCTACGACCCGGATCACCTGCTGGGCGAAGAAGAAGAGCTGGGCATCAGCCTGGCGCTGATACCCACCGACACCCCCGGTGTGGAAATCGGCAAACGCCACCTGCCACTGGGCGCGGCCTTCATGAACGGCCCCAACAGCGGCAAGGACGTGTTCATCCCGCTTGAATTTCTCATCGGCGGCCAGGCCATGCTTGGCAAGGGCTGGATGATGCTGATGAACTGCCTGTCGGTGGGCCGCTCCATCTCCCTCCCTGCTGTGGGCACAGGTGCTGCCAAATACACCAGCCTGGTCACCGGCCAGTACGCCAACATCCGCGAGCAGTTCAACGTGCCACTGGCGGCTTTCGAAGGCATCCAGGAATCATTGGCGCGCATCGGCGGCAACGCCTGGCTGATGGACAGCGCCCGCCTGCTGACCGCCAAGGCCGTGGACCTGGGCGAAAAGCCTTCGGTGCTGTCGGCGATCCTCAAGTACCACCTGACCGAACGGGGCCGCGAATGCATTCAGCACGCCATGGACGTGCATGGCGGCAAGGGCATCATCATGGGCCCGAACAACTACCTGGGGCGCAACTGGCAAGGGGCGCCGATTTTCATCACGGTCGAAGGCGCGAACATTCTCTCGCGCAACCTGATGATCTTTGGGCAGGGTGCCATCCGCTGTCACCCGTTCGTGCTCGAGGAAATGGCCCTGGCAGGCCGCGAGGACCACGGCCAGGCCCTGAAGGAGTTCGACGAACTGCTGATGAAGCACATCATGTTCGCCGCAGGTAACGCGGCGAGCACACTGGTGCACGGGTTGGGGCTGGGTCATCTGGAGAAGGTGCCAGGCGACGCCCTGAGCCAGGGATATTTTCGCAGCCTGAACCGCCAGGCTGCGGCCTTTGCCTTGCTGGCTGACCTGTCGATGATGCTGCTCGGTGGCGCACTCAAGCGCCGCGAACGCCTCAGTGCAAGGCTCGGCGATGTGCTCAGCTACCTGTACCTGTCTTCGGCTGCACTCAAGCGCTACCATGACCTTGGCTCGCCCGAGCACATGCGCCCCCTGCTGCGCTGGGCCATGGAAGAAAGCCTTGGCCAGGCTGAAAACGCCCTGGACCGGCTGTTGGACAACTTCCCCAACCGCTTCGTCGGCTGCGCCCTGCGGGTGCTGGTATTCCCGTTCGGTCGCAGGCATACCGGGCCGAGCGACGAACTGGATGCGCAGGTGGCCGAACTGATTGGCAGAAGCAAAGGCGACCCAGCGCTGGAAGAATTGCTGGCAGGGTGCTTCCGGCCCCAGGCCGAAGGCGACCCTGTGGCTGCGTTGCAACGCGCCAGCGACCTGCTCGATGAGGTCGCGCCACTGCAACGAACGCTGCACCAGTCAGTGAAGGACGGTACCGTACGACCAGCACCCGGGGAGTCGCCCATCGATGCGGCTGTGGATGCTGGCGTACTGCAGCCGCATGAAGGCCAGCGTTTGCTCGATGCGCAGCACGCTCGCCGCCAGGTCATCGATGTGGATGCCTTTGAAAAAGCGCAGCTTACGCGCGCTGAAGGGCATATTCGCTAACGTCAATGTCAGCGCCCGGGGCCTGCCGCCGGCCTCGGGTTGCTCTTCGATACTCCACATTCAACCGTTGGTCAGCTCAACGAAGCGGGCGGCAGTCAGTGTTGGCACGGGTATTACAATCGAGGCCCAATAATGAAACCGGGCTTGGTCTTGAGTATCTTCAGCCAATAGCACCGTGAACGGTGAAGGCGCCGTCGGATGTGGCGTAAAAACACCCGTTGCGGACACTGTGCCGTTGCCACTAATGACAGTCCATCGAGTGTCAGCGGCTCGCACCTCCACCTCACCTTCCCAACTGTCATAAAAAAGCAGCAGCCTGACTTTGTTGTTTACCAGTTCTGCTTTCAGGTAGTGGGATTCTATGGTGTGCAACGTAACGAAGGTGGATATGGCTGTTTCACTACCTGCCGTGGCCTTGATCACATCTGCACTGATAAGCGTACGCGGGCCAGATTGTAGTGCCACCTCACGTTTGGTCTTGTTGTTGGAGTCAAGCGCGAATGCTGGCGTAGGTGCACTGGCTGGATAATAAAACATCTCATCCCTCTCGCTCATCAGGCGCCCTGATGCTGCACCCTCGAACGCCCATTGCACATTTGCCGCGGCTGGCGCCAACGTCAATGCCTGTTTCTCATCACTGACTCCAACCAATCGAAGCCGTGGGGTAATGGCGAGCGGTTGTTCGACGTGTGCCTGATGGCGGTATTGGTCAGCCACGCTGTTAGCGTCGTACATTGCCCAATACAGTAGCAACTCCGGAATCAATTGCCCGGCGGTAAAACGCAGCGATCCTGGCGGTGTGCAAAAACCGGCGAGCCAAGCGTTGTCAACCGGAGGCAACCCCAGTAAAACCTCGGGAAAGAGAACGCTCAAAAAAGACAATACGCCCGCATCCCCCGCCGTTTCCGGGGCACTCAGCGAGTTGGTCCCCCCCAGCGCAAGTTCACTCGACCCACTGGACAACGTCAGGTCCAATGACGCTTCTCGAAGCTTGAAAGAGCCTTTCACATCGTGCAGTAACGGGCTGATAGGCGGCAACACTCCATACAGGTTGACACGCGCCGTTTCTTTATAGTGCTCGGTAAGCGCTGCCCAACTAAAGTCACCGTCCGTATGTTCGAACAGTGCCTCACCGGACCACTGCAGCCGAAGGAACGACCCCTCTAGCAACTTGTAACGCAGGTAGCCGTTGGCAAGTGGCACCTTGACTGTGAATGCCGTTCTCGAAGCCGGTAATGTTTCCAGCATTTCATGAACTCGTCGCCCAACACGCCCCAACACCGCGCGCAAAGCAAACTGTGAATCTTTTACGATGGTGTTCGTTATCGTGATGTGCTGTTCGTTGTAGGTAACGCATGGTGCACCCAAGCTCAGGGTGCCCACGCGCCATATAGCGCCCTCGACCATCCGGTCGTACTGCACCTGCTCACTCACGCGGCGCGAATTACGCCGGGCGTAGTCAACCCATGACGCATTGACGATCTGGCGACTCAAGACACCGACCACCAGTGTGAGCGGGTCGACCAAAACAGTATTCAGCGTATCGCCGCGGGTCGGGGGTTGCGCGCTGTCGGGTATACCATCAGCCATTGCAATATCTCCTGTTTCAATGGGTTCATGTGAACATCCCGAACGTACAGCGGCAACTGGCAGTAATTGCAGTTGACAGTGCACTCGCTTGCAGAAGCTGGTTTGAGCCGAACCAGCCTCCAGCCAGGAGATAGCCTGTGTGCGCTCGGTCGCGACACGAAGTGGCCGGGAGCGTATGATTCAGCACTGTCTACGCAATCGAGTTACGTTCATGGCCCAATCCTACCTGGCACACCACCTGCAATTGCTGCACCACCTGCGTACCATTCTGGTGGCGCTCGGAGAAAGCGAGCAGGTTCCCGAAGAAAGCCACGTGCTGTTCCTGGAACGCTTCGACGAGCTGCTTACCCATCTGCCAACCGATCCGCTGCAAAGCCAGTACCTGGGCCAGGATCTGATCTGCCAGGTCATCCAGCGCTATCCGCAGATTGCCCACCTGGTACCCCGTGACCTGCTCTGGTTCTTTGGCGGCGATTGCCTGCACTTCATGCCGGATGAAGAACTCGAGTTGTATCAACAGCTGGAAGAAATGCGCTACGAAGCCGAACAACAGGGCGAAACATTCGATTGGCATCAACACAAAGAAATGCTCAGCCTGTCGAATCGACGATCAGCGCACTAAGCGATACGCCCTGCCGCATCAGGGGGGGGCGCGACAGGCCGACGCGCCGCGCCTTGCGGCGGCTGCCATCCCGCAATCCATGCAGGCTTGCTAATTATTCCTACATCCCGCTTATCCCCCCCCCTTTAACCTGTTCGCCGCTCCCCCCAACAGGCGCTTAGCCGTCTGGGAGCATTCCGGGACTGCCCCACATACGAACAGGATTCAAGGAACTGCCAATGAAAAAGACTTTACTCATGCTTGCCTTGGGAATGGCCAGCAGCAACGTATTCGCAGCCCCCGAAACCGGCCAGATCAACTTCTACGGTACGGTCTATGGCGGCGGCACCTGCCCGATCGAAGTGGTCAACCCCGGCGGAAGCGTTATCCCTCGTGTATCGCTCGGCAACTTCACCACCAAGTACTTCAGCGCCAGCGGCACCGTTACCCCAGACGTGGCATTTGCGTTGCGCGTAACGCCTAGCGCTACTTGCACCATCGCACCCGGCGCAAAAACCAAGATCACCTTTACTCCATTGCACGGTGTAGTGGGCACAAACCTCTACGGTATTCGCGGCGGCGGCGCCACGGGCCTGGGTCTTGTGATCAAGGACCAGGCTCGCACCAAGATCAACCCCAATGCCGAATCCAAAGAATACGACCTGTATGAAACCCGCCCGACAGACTTGATGTTCTACGCGGCGTATGAATCCTTTGCCGCCACCGTTAGCGAAGGCTTGGCCGAGGCGGAAGTTTCTTTCGTGGTGAACCTGCCTTGACACGCACTCCAGGTGCCTGCACCTGGAGTCGATTCCAACTACACCCGGTCCAACGCCATGCTGTTTTTCCGTCACCCCCTGGCTGTTGTGTGCAGTTGCCTGCTGCTGCTCGGCGCCAACACGCCAATTGCCTATGCGGCACTTACCATCAGCCATACCCGTATCGTCCATGAGAGCGCCAAACGCAGCGCCTCAGTGATTGTCGCAAACCCTTCGAAAACGGCGTTCGCCGCTCAGGCTTGGGTCAATACCGAAGCCGACGATGCAACCACTGCTGTCCCCCTCATAACCTCGCCTGGGCTGTTCCGTCTGGACCCCGGCAATGAGCAGACAGTGCAGATCAACGCACTACCCAATGACCTGCCGCAAGACCGTGAGTCGCTGTTCTATTTCAACTTGCAGGAAATTCCGCAGGCGACGGCCGATACCCGGCAAAATATTCTGAACATTGCCCTGCGTACGCGCATCAAGCTGTTCTATCGCCCCAGCCATCTGAAAGACCGCCCGCAAGACCGGCTCAAGGACCTGGCATGGTCGGTACAACTGATAGACGGCAAACCGCACCTGGTTGTCGACAACCCTTCGCCCTACCACTTCACTTTCAACCGACTGGTCATCAGCGGCGCTGGGTTTAGTGAAACCATTACGGCCCACGACATGGCCCTGCCATTGAGCCGTCAGACGTATGCGCTGAAGCGGTTACCGACAACCCAGGGCCTTCAGGTCAACTTCACCACGATCAATGACTACAGCGGCATTACAGCCGAACGCTCCAGCCCGGTGAAACCAGAGTGAGCCAACCTATACCCTCAGGCGCGCAACGTAAGGTTGATGGAGGGGAAACGGACCCAGTTGCCGCCCTCATCGAAACTCACCTGAACGCTGACAGTAAACCGTTCATTGAGCCTGAGGCTTGCCAGATAGGTTTTTGGCACCGTCACAGCGTTATCCATGCCAATCCCCTGCCTGGCTTGCGTAGCCGATACCGGATGTGCGACAAGTGCATCATGGGCGGGCGCCTCATTGCCACTTTGCAATACGCCCGTCACCTGGATGCTGACCCGCTGCCCTTCGGCGATCATCCGCCACGTGTCCAGCTTGATCGGTACATGGGCAGGCGCAGAAGCCAAGTGAAAGCCTGTACTGTCGGCACCCACCAGGTTTACCTGAGGCAGCCTTTGCGTCATCGCCCTCACCTCCAACCTGACCGGATCAGAGTCCAGAGCACTGTCACCACCATCGACTTGGTAGATGACCGGCAGGGTCCGCTTGCTTTGCGCCAAAACCTTCTGCACCGGAATTTCAAAGTGCCGGTCGCGCCCCTCGTACGGGGTCCGGGTTGAATAGTGCCCCACGCTTCCCGGCTCCCCCCACACGACAGTGATCGTTTCACCGGGATACACCATCACCTCGGCCGGAACCTCGATCAACAAGGGAGCGTCAAAGTCGTCAAGCGCAAGCGTCAGTTGTGGCCCTGAACCCTCAGCCTGGGCGATCAGCACCGGGCTCAAGCTCCTGGGCACCGGCGTGGCCGTTACCGCCAGTGTGACGGGCTGCGATCGTGCACTGACATTACCCGCGCGATCACGTACCCGATAATGGATATAACGCGCACCATCCTCACGCTCGCGAATCATGTCTCCGGGAAATTCGAGTACCAACGGCTGCCCGACGTTCTGATCTGTCACCTCAAGCTCGGCAACCTGCTCGTTGGCAAAGGGCGCTCGGTCCCAGTAATACGTCAGCATATCGCCCACTGCCGGGCTGTCGTACCCCGGCACAGTGGCCAACAAACGATCACCATGAGACTCCAGGTAGCTCACCGTAACGCCCTCGTCCAGGACCTGCTCCTCAACAATCAAGGCACCGTCCTCGCCCCCCAGCAACGGCGCGATCTTGTCGATCGTCAGTGTCAGCGGCTCAGACACCACCTGACTTCCGTTGTAACCATGGACGCGGTAGGTCACAAGCACCTGGCCGTGAGCCAATAGCGCTACCGGGACATCGGCGTACAGGTCTTGCGGCGGTATGGTGTCGAACCAGGTTTTCTCCTCGACCAACTGCGCGCCCCAATACAGGAAAAGCTTTTCCGGGTAGTCGGGTGAAGGGTTCGAGTAGTCCCACATAGGCACTTCAATCCGCAATGGACGTGCAAGCGCCGATACGGGCAGCAAGTTGTCCTGCCCTCCTGGGATATTGGGCAGAACATCTGGCGAAACAGGCGGTTCGAGGAGCGTATCGGTGGGCAGGCCTCTCGCTGATCGTTGCATCATGCTTCCCCTTACGTTTGTTACCGTGCACAAAAACGGGAAGGCTGAACCTTCCCTGTTGCGACCGACCTACCAGCTGTAACGCAGCCCGACGTTAGCCCCCCAAGGCTGCTCAATCTTTTCACCATTGGCATAATCAAAGTCTGCATGCAGCTGCAAGCGATCATTAAGGGTCGCGGCAACCCCTAGCCCAAGCTCGCCTCGCGAACCCGACAGATCGTTGTCGAATCGATTATTGTTGACCTTCACCTGATTGTTCTGAACGAACTCATGCGCATAGGCTGCGCGCAGATACGGCTGCAGCAATCGCCCCTCGCCCAGTTCGAAGGTCCGCCCAACGGTGGCACCGGCCTTGCCGAGCAGCGAACGGGTATCATCACCTTGGGCTTGCAAGCCATTGTCCAGCTGGTAGTCCTTGCCCTGGATATTGACCACCGACCATTGCGTGTAGGGCTCGATGAAGTAACCAGCCCCCAGGTCCAGGTGCCGACCAAACTCCACGGATGCCCCCACGCCAAGGTTGTCGTAGTCGCCCTTGGTCCGCGTGCCATCGCTCAAGGCGATTTTTGATGAGTTGTCAAAACGGTTGAGCTTCACCACACCGTCCAGGTAGTACCCACTCTGGGCATCGAGCCAGGTTGCATAAAGCCCCAGGTAGTAGCTCTTGACCTCTGCCGAGGCGCCCCGGACCAAGTCCAGATCAGAACCGCTGTGGCCCGCCATCACCCCGATCAACCATTGGCCATCGCCTACCGGAAGCGGCGCATCGGCACCCAACGAGAAACCCTGCTGAACTTGCCGGTAAGGGCTACCCGATGCATCGGACACGTTGAATTTGTTGCCATAGGCTCTAACCCAGCCACCGGCACTTGCCTCATCCAGGCGTAACTCGCCCATGCGGCTACGCAACGTCGTCAGCTCGCCGTACCACACAGTCGGCGCCGTGTTGAACAGAGCCAGCACAGAAGCAGTGCCAGGGCTGATGACCTTGCGCGAGCCATCGAGGAACCAGTCGTTGCCTCGCTGCACCAGGTCATAGGAAAAAGCCCCCAGGTCGACTGGCCCGTTGAGTAATGAAAACTGCGCATCACCCGCCGCGGCGTGCACCAGATGCAGCTGGTTTTCAACCGAGGGATCAGCGCCGCTGCTGCCCACCAGCAAGCTATGGCTACCGGTGGCAGTTCCGGTGATATCAAGGAAGTCGGTCTGGCCAGTACTGAAGTCACTGTCCATGATGAACGTTCCGCTGCCTGCCAGAGTCCCCAAGGCCAAACGTTGATACTGGTCGGGTTCACCGAACCTGATACTGCCGCCATTGAGAGCCAGGCTGCCGACCTGGCTATCTTCGACCATGTTCCAACGCGCTTGGTCGTTAATGGACAGGCCGGACACATTCTCCAGGCGGCCTGTCAGGCTGGCCTGGTTGTCCAGCGTCAACGAGGCACTGGAGCCGGCTTCGACGCGTACATCTCCCACAAGTTGGCTGTTGTCGACAGTCATGCTCGCCGTCGACCGGCCCACCACTTCCAGCAGGGTACCGTTGCTACCGCGCAACGTGGAGCCGCCTGCCACGTTTATTACCCCATTGGCAGGGCCGAGCAACGGATTGCCGACAATGATGGCCGAGCCGTCCAGCCCTTGCACATCAGAGCCCACCAGGTTCAGCGTGGCTGTACCCGGCAAAGCAGCATCGGAGAAGATACGCACCCCAGCTTGCGCACCTACCAAGCGGCTGTCTTGAGCCGTCAGTGTCGCACCGCCAAACATGTTCGCTGCCGCAGCGGTCCCGGTACCGATCAACTCGCTGCGTTGCAGGCTCAAGGTGGCAGCTGATGACACCAATGCGCCGCCGCGGGCACCTTCAACATGACTGTCGCTGATCGTGGCCGAAGCCCCCGCAGTGCCGTCAGACTCCAAACGCAGGCCATAGCGGTCACTGACCACACGCGAGTTGTCCGCTATGGTCACCCTCGCCCCACCACGCAGGGCGATGCCATCAGCGCCTTGCGCATCCACGTTACTGCGTTGCATCTGCAACTGCGCACCGCTACCGATATCCAACTGCAGGGTCGATGCATCGACCGCCTCAAGCCAGGCGCCAGGGTTGAGCTGATAGCTGTCGACCGGCGTGGTGGCGTCGATCGCTCGCTTGCCCTCCACGACGGTCAACGCCTCGGTAACCGGGCTAGCCAGCAAGAGTACAGGTAACATGAGCACCGCCTGCATTGAAGGGTACGAGCGTTCTTTAAGCACAGTCGCCATTGAATCAAAGGTCTCCGTCGTATTAACTGAAATCACCCACGGATTAGGGGGTAAATTTCGTACAAGTTACGTGGCACTACCCGAAACCTCTGTAGGAATATTCGTCAATTGAGCAAAAGACATCTGACGGGAGATGAAGATGGCTGACGCCATCTTCATGCGTTGCCTGCTTACGGTTTGAGTGGGCAAGCTGCTCCCAGTTGATGCATTGAAATGATGCGTTCCTCAGTACCGGACGTGTACGTCGTACCGTCCAGTTCGAAGGTGTACCAAACACGGGCGCGCCCGTCTTTAAGGGCAGCATTGAAGTTAGGTATGGGCAGTATGTGTGTGTCATAGGGCTCCACACGCCATACAAACCCATTCAAACTTTCCGCTGTCAGGGTAATTTCCTCGACCTTGTCAATGTCCGGTATTGGCGTTTCACCGGTAAAGCCATGCACTGCCGTCCAATGCATCGTAACTTTGGCACCCGTCACTAAACCGTATGCCGCCAGGTCCGGCACCTGAACACGAATGGCCGCTGCGGCACCGCTATCGTCATCCGGGTCATACAATGATCGGCAGGTCAGCCAGCCCACGGGAGCCTCGGTATTGCCACCAAGAAACTCAGGGGCGTCCGGGACCAAGACAATGGCCGTTACGGTTACATCGGTCGATGGCGACACTGAGGCATTGGGAACACCGTCCCGAGTGATCCTGTAATGCACCGGCACTACGCCGTTTTTGTGGGCTTCGATGTAAGCCCAAGGGATCGTTGCCGTGACTTGCTCACCGGGATCGGTGTCCAGCACCTCATGATCCGCTTCAGTGATATGGGTTCCACCCCAATGGAAGGTAATTTTATCGCCCTCGATAAAGGTGCTATCGAGCACGAACGTCAGGGTCGCAGGCTTGAACTGATCGTCGGGCGTCAGTTCATTGTTTTTGCCCGAAACCTCACCTTTGACCGTGACGTTGTCCAACTTCGGGTTGACCGGGTCTGGCCAGGTTGGGTCTGGGCCTGGATCGACCGGCCCGATACGTTCAAGGTTAACGTCCACAGCCGTCCGCTCGGTGCCCGCTGGCACCGCCCCCCGTCGCAGTGCATAGCTGACAGGTGTCGACATCGCCCCGCTGCCTGCGGCCGCATACTCGCCCCACACTTGCAGCGGCAACAGGTTGATTGCCAGTGGGAAAGATGGCGCGTTGCCAATCGGCTGCCAACCCAGTTCGAGGGAGCCCCAGGTCACCTGTAACTCATCTGTGGGCTTGAAGTGCTCGAATGCCGGGATATGCACCGACACACCCGTGAACACATCCTCCTGGTCGATCACTCCATCGCCAGCCAGCGGCACTTCAGGAGCCTTCAAACCCGAAGGCAATGGCCCAAGCGCAACACCCACCGCGGTAGGAGGGGCGATTCGGCTGATGTTGCCGGCCTTGTCAACCAGCAGATAGAGGGCGTAAAGGCCACCATCGCCTGCGGCTTCGATGGCAGTTCGGGGCACCTTCAATTGCTGTGGTAACGTTCCGACATCTACAGTCACGGCAGGTAATACCGCGGTGAGGTCCTCGGGTACATCCTTCAACCAGTAGACGGCAACCTTGTCGCCGGCGGCATGATCAGGGTACGAACCCAACGTCAGCTCAACATCTGCCACGTTGGCGTCGGTGACATCTGCAATCGGCGCAAAAGCGGGCGGGACGTTACCTCGGTTGGGCGCAATGCGGTCAAAGATCAGCGCGAGCCTTCCGCCCTGAAGCCTCGTGCCCCCACTGTAAGGTAAAACCTCATAAGTGAATGTCTGTGTACCTTCACCCCACGCCTCAACTCTTTCCCTGGGCACGGTATACGGCAGGGGGAACTCGTCTCTATTACTTTCGTCAAGTTCCCTATTGATTAGTTCTTCCCGCCCCCCGTTCTCACTTAAATGATAAATATATAAAGTGTCGTAAACGCCGAAGCCGGGCGGCGCAAACGTGTCCCATGCCGGGATGCTGACTGTCAGTTCCCCATCAGCGCTGAGCAACACTTGGCTTTTCAGCGTGTTATCAGCGGGATCGGCCAATAGGCTCGGGTCGATCAACGGGGCTTCCAATGCAGTGGACACAGAAGCCTGCGCCCGCTGCTGACGCACGGCCTGGCGGGTTTGCTCGGCCGTCATGGTCCTTTTTTCATACGTGCTCATTA
Organism: Pseudomonas sp. BNK-15; assembly: GCF_047456105.1. Lineage (NCBI taxonomy): Bacteria > Pseudomonadati > Pseudomonadota > Gammaproteobacteria > Pseudomonadales > Pseudomonadaceae > Pseudomonas > Pseudomonas sp. BNK-15. Next base: position 3,520,123 of record NZ_CP179898.1, on the reverse strand, counting down.
CGTTTATCCTGTCGCGCTGGAGGGTTAAGGACGCCGAAACTAAGCGAGTTGCATACCGTTATTTAAAGGCCCCTGTTCAACACGAACAACTGGCAGAACTGACAGTTGACTTCTTGCATCAGCCTTTTAAACCGCCGAGTAATTATCGAGTTATCAACAAGATCGAGCGCCGCGCGGGCGGCGCTCGATCTCAAGGGCACCAGATCACTCCGGATATGCGCCTAACCGCATCGCCAAAGCCCAGAAACACCGGTTACACCGTGCGCACCGCTCAAAGGGTTTCCTGCATCGCCAGGCGATCCAGCGGGTCATACGCATAGTTCGCGCTGGCTGTACCGGCCGCCCCGTTGACGCTTTGCAAACGCCCCAGCGCATCGTACGCAAGCGTGCGCCCTTGCTCGTCAAGCACCAGGTTGCCGTCCAGGTCATACTCGAGCGCGACAATAAGCGGCGAATCCTCAAGCCCGCGAATTTCGAAACCAGTCAGCTGTGCAGGATCCAGTTCATTGTCGAACTGATAGCGGGCATCGAGGGTGCCACCGTCAAAACGCGTGCGCACTCGGGAGATATTGTCCAAGGCATCGAAATCGAAGCGCTGGGCCTGGATTTTCTTGCCGTAGGGGTCGACCGGCAGGTATGCGTCTTCGCCCTCACACATGTAATCGGTCAATCTGCCACGCTCGTCGTAGGTGTAAGCCTCCTCTCGCAGCACTCGCCCGTCCTCGGTGAGCGTCTTGCTCACGATCGCATCGAGCGCATCATAAGCCTGCGCCAGCACTTGTTGCGCATCGTCAAAATCAAAGCGGCGCGACGTTTCACGCTCAAACTCATCGTACTCAAGGGTGGTCTGCAAACTGCGAACGCTGCCATCGGCATCACGCGCCTGGGTCATGATCGACCTGTTACGCCCCAGCGAGTCATAGGTGAACGTACTGGTCAGCGTACCCAGGCTGGTTTGTTCGAGTTGGCCCAGCGAATTGTAGGTATAAGACTGAACCTGCCCGAGTACATCGGTGTAACTCAACAGGCGTCCGCCCAGGCTGTGTACATAGGCCATCTCGTAGCGAGCCCCCTGCTGAACTCGCGTCTCCGACCGTACCTGGCCGGTACTGAAATAAGTACGCGAAAGCTCCTCGCCCTGCTCCTTGCAGTACAGCAACCGCGCATTCTGCTTGTCATACTGGTATTGAGCCTCGACCCCCGAGTCAATCACCGTCCGTTGCAAAGGCTCTTCACCCAACTGAGGCAGATATTGGTAACGGATTTTCTGGCCACTGGGTGTGATGACCGATTCAGGCTGACGCATGCCATCGGCATACTGCAGCACGCGCCGGCGACCGCCGGTAATTGATTCGACCATGCGACCCAGGCCGTCGAACACCTGCTCACCCAGCACGCTCTGGGTAGCGCCATCGGGGTGCAGCACCTTGATCAGCACCGGCAAGTCTTCATCGCTGTGACCAGCATACTCACGCACCACCTGCGAGCCATCGGCCAGGGTATGCGTGTGCAAGCGGTCGAACTCATCAAAGGCGAAAGCAGTCTGGGCGGCGCGGCCGTCGATTTCTCGCGCCGTGCGCCCAAGGCCGTCATAAAAGTACTGGTGCAAGCTCTCGCGCGTACCATCCAGGCGCAAACGTTCGACCCGTACCGGCTTTTCGAAAAGATTCTGCCAGGTGACGGTCTTGCCAGTGCGCAACAGGCCGTCCGCCGACTCGCGCCACTGGGTGAGGATCGGCCCTTTCGATTCTGGCGTACCGATCGGGTCGATCTGCTCATGGGTGCGCACGCCGTCGGGGCCGATTTCACAGCTGCGCTGCCCCCAGGCGTCGTATTCGAAGCGGGTGCGCAGCGGCAGATCGTCCAGCGCCAGCCATTCATATTCGGTTTCTTCAAGCAGATTGCCCAAGGCATCGTAGGCAGCGCTGTAGCTCAACCGTGGCGCCTCCTGGGCGGCCATTGTCTGCGCGAAGTCAGGGTCCTGGCGCAACTGGCGAACCACACGATTGAGGCCGTCTACGTAGCTCCAGGTGGTAACCCCTTTGACATCTTTCATGACCTGCACAGCCTGATTTCCCGTGGAGGACAACTGGTAGCTGTATGCGCGCGCGGCTTTGAACTCCTCCATGTTCGGAGCCACCGTTTCCAGCACTACACGCCTGAGCTGGTCGTACTCGTAGGCAATCTGCACTTGGTTTTCATCATAGTTGAGCAGGGGCTCGCCGATCAGCTCCGAGTACTGCAGCGTATTGACCTTTTGCGCCCCGTCGAAGCCGGTCACCGTAGCTTGTGTCTCCACTACCGGGTGCTGATTCACCACCCGTAGGGCATAGCGGTAGTCGGTACGGGTAGGCTTGCCGCCCATGCTCCGCACCTCGCTCAGGCGCCGGCCATGCAGCAGCGGATCGGCCAGCGCCTCGGCGTACTCAATCCCGGTATGGCAGAGGATGGTGCCGTCAATCACACGCACCTGGGTTTCGCTGTCTGGCAAAAGCTGGCCCTTGGCCTGAGCATCGAGTGCGCCCAAGGCGATATAGGTGAAATTTCGGCTCAGCGCCTCTGCCCTCCCCTCACCGTCGGCTGCGGGCACCAGCACCTGTGATTTAAGGGTGCGCACGAAACCTTCCGGGTCGCTCGGACAACCCTCGCTGGCCTCGGCCGGGTAATAGCTATAGCGTGTCTGTACACCATTGGCCTGCACCTCCAGGGTGAGGTTGCCGTGACTGTCGTATTGCGTGGCGGACACTTCAGTACGGCGATCCCTGGAGTTGCCTTGTAACGACCAGGCAGAGGTCACCGTGTTTGGCAACTGGAAGTTGTTCGGCTGGTCTGCGAACCCAGTGTCACTTCGTTCGTGATAGGTCGTTGTGACGGTTTCGATGCAGCCTTGCTGGGTGGTGACCTGCGAGGTCAGCAAGTGAAAGCGATTGAATGTGCGCTCAGTCATACGCAGCGCGGTGCCGTCCTGATACTGACTCGCAGTCGAACTGTAGACAAAGCTGGAACCGGTGAACTTGTACAGGTTGTCCAGCCCGTTGTCCTCCCAGGCCACCCCCGTGCCATTACCAAGGAAGTTGTTGCTACTGAAGGCATACCGCGTTTCGATATCCGGCTGCCCCCCGCCCGGGCTCAGGACATGCCGCTGCACGTACGGCACCGTTCGCCCTTGGCCGCCGGGCAAGGCATGGCCGTCATCCTTGTACTCAATGACTTCGCGTGCACCGACGGGAGTGTGCAGATCAGTCAGGCAGCGCAACTCGCCCACCCGGCGATAAGTGAATGCCCAGCGTGCCTGGTCCGCAGTTGGCAAAACAATCTTGACCAGCTCATCACCCGTGCGCTCCAGGGTGTAGCGTGCGAACGCTTCGGAATCAGGGTTCAGGTCGATCAGCACCCGTGAATGGCTACTGTAATCGATCTTGAGCAAGGTGCGCGGGCGACCGTTGACCTGGGTGTCATCGGTAATGGATGCCAGGCACGGCTCGCCGTTTACCACCTGGTAGGTCAGATTGATGCCGTGCCCGCTCGCTGCCAGCACGCGTACAGGCAAAGCCACCGCAAATGTGGGTGCCTGCGGCTCAAGCAGCTCGATCAAGCCGGACTTGTGGGCGATCCGAAAACACTTGTTCCCTCCCTCGCTGACGTTGTCGAAATGAAAACTGTCGATCTTGCGTTCAGGTATCACGGCCTTTTCGCCAGGGCCATTGTCTGCCACCTTGAAACTCTCACCCGTATGCAAGCTGAGCATGCCGCTACTGACGACAAACTGGCTGAGGTTAAGGCTCCAGCCGACACCGAATCCGGTGTCCTGGCTGTTCAGCGGGTTGTAGCCCAGGCGCAGTGGCAGCGTGGGGCCGCTGAGGTGGTTGGCAGGCAACTCGGGCAGCTCTATCAGTAGTGAATACAACCCGGTTCGCGGGTCGACACTCCCCTGCACGAAGCTGAGAAAATTGAAAGCGTTGGAATGAATAAGGGATTGCGTCGTCATAGGAACACACTCGTTCTGATAGCGGAAAAAAGTCGCCCCGCCAAGGGGCGACAAACACTTACTGAAGTTCAAGCGTCAGTGTGTTTCGGCCATCGGCTCCGCCGCCAAAAGTGGCCTTGAGCCGGTGCGCAATGCCAAAGTTGTCGATCAGGGTGAACAACAATGGCTTGTCCAGCACTTCACGGTATTTCTTGCCGCCTGTGTCGTACCAGTAGTTCAGGTTGGGCGCCCGATCCAGGCTTAACAGCAGGCTGCCTTCGGCGACGTCTTCCTGCCCCTTGAAGCCGTAATCCAGTTCCTTGAAATTCACCAAGGACTCTTTCGCCAACAACTGCAACTCAGCCTGATACTCGATGCCCGTAGACGCAGGTACCGCACCCGGGTAACGGCGTGGCTTGAAGGCGAAGCCGGTGTACGTGCAATACGACTCCTTGAGCAGTTCGCTTTCCCACCTGATCATCGAGGCGTGATCGAAACGAGCGCTGGCAAACTGCACGTCCCTGGCGCTGATCACCCAGTAATCGGTGGTGTAGTGCCAATAGTTGAAGGTATCCAGCGGCTGGCCGTGATCCGAACCCATTCGGCTGGCCACACGTTTTGCCACCATCGAGTAGTTGCTGATGCTCGGTGCCGGTACACGCACCCCTTCAAGTTGCACGACCCCCTTGGTTTCGTCCTTTTCCTGCGAGTAGTGCCAGCCATTGGAATGGTCCTGGAACTTGGCCTTGAACTTACTGACTTCCGCCTCCAGGCAATGTACATAGACAGTCACCGTGCGCCTGGCATCAGCGGGCGTGCGCAATGGCACCTGCGCAGCCGGGGTGCTGCCGGTGGGCAAGTAGTCGAAGCGATTGCGAACCTTGCTGACCGCCCATTTCCTCGGGGAACCGGTTTCGTCCGGGTCAAGCCCTTCGCACCCGGGACTCAGATAATCGACTTCAGTGCCATCCTCATGCAGGATCACCAGCGTCGAGAGTTCCAGATCACTCACTGGGTCCCAGACCACACCCTCATCGCCCTCGAACGAGTTGGTTTCGATCAGAATGTCGATACCGACCTGCTGCAGCCCATTGGCCAGCACCCGGTTGCGGTTGGCGTTGTTGAGCGAAATTTCGAACCTGTTGAGCGTCTTCCAGCGCGCCCGCAGGCTGGCCACTTGTTGTGGCCTGTTAGGCTGGTGCTCGATAACGGCAAAACCGGAATGTATGCCAGCGATACCGGCGACCACGCTGACTTCGCCCGCGTCGCTTTCAGGCGCCGTGTACGCGCCGGTGGCCGAGTCGATCTCGCCGGCACCGAACAGTACCCACCGGTCAGCGGGGTAGTCGGCCAAAGTGAACGTCTGCATCCCGCTCGGTGGCATCGTGCTCACATGAAACGGTTCAACCTTCAGCACTGGGGCACGGTTGAGTATCACCACAGTGGCATAACCACTCTCGGCGCCGCAGCTGACCTTGATACGCTGCAGCACGACCTGGGCCGCCCCCGCCTGGTCCTTGGGCACAAAGTGGGCGATGCGCGGGTCGGCAGGGTCGGGCTGCAAGATGCCATGCTCCCCCCCCTCGAGCGACCATTGCACCCCTTCACTCTGGGACGCATTCAGCTTGATCGCAGCGTCTCCCTCGCCCCAAAGCACCACCCTGGGTGATATGGCCAAGGGGTCGCTGGACTCGACCACCAAGGCCGTACTGGTCTTGTTGCCCGTTTCGCCGGCAACGTGTGCAGTGACCACCACCACTTGTTGATGGCTGACGAACTCGTTCAGCGCTGAGGCGGTATAGCGGCCTTCGACGACCTCACCGCAGGCTCGCGGATGAAGCAGGTTGCGCGCCGACCATGCACCGGCGGGTGTTCCCTTGAGTTGGTAATTGACCTGGCGCGAGGCCGCGACACTGCTCAGGGCAGGTTGCAGGTCTGCGCTTTGCGCAGTGGCCCCGATGTCACCGAACAGAATTGCATCATGCGCAACATGCTCTTCGGCCATGCTCACCTGATAAGCCTGCACCAGCATTATCCGCGCCAGCGTGTTTTCGGCACGCCGGCTCAACAGTGACGCCCGCATGCGGTCTACCAGCAAGGCAGCGTTGTAGTTGCCGCCCCCGTCATCCAGCGCGGGCAACAGGTAGGGCAGCGCAGAAGGAACGTCCCCCCGGGCAGCACTGCCGCGCAGTTGCATCAACAGCAGCACTGCACCATCGTCTTCGGGTGAGGCGCCACTGCCGCCGCCCTCAGGTGCTTTCTGGGTCACGACATCGAAGCTCTCTATCGCCGTCGCGTCATAACCCAGCAAGTCGAGTGTCAGCACAGGCAGTACCCACTCAGTGCGTTGCTGATCTAGTTGCTGCTTGATGAAGTCTCCCATCGCACGGCTGGCGATCTCGGACGAGGCCAGATTACAGGTAGGCTCGGTGACAGTGCTCAGGTCCAGGATCAACTGGCTCTGGCTGGAAAAGGGTATGGGAATCACCCTCAACACCGCCTGCATCTGCAACTGGTAACCCATGCCCTGCATCAATACATGACTTCGACGCAGCCAGGCTGGCACCCCGGAATGCTGAGCGATCGCATGGCAGGTACCGGCGATCAACTCCATGCTGACGGTGACGTGCGCCGTTCTACCGCTGGCATGCTTGAACGACAGTTGCGGGGGGCCGAGCATGAGGTTGTCGAACACGACCTTCTCGGTACGATTCTCCATGAAGTACTCGCCGCTGATCGGCAAGGTAAAATCCTGCGTCGCGAAAGCATCGACAAATTGTGTCTGGAGCAACTGATTGAAGCGCTCACGCCCGATGGCCAGGATTGCGCCCCAGCCATGCAACACACTCCCTTTTTCCAGTTCATCGAGCAGGTTTTGTTTGGAGTTGGCAGCCATGATCAGCTCCTCCTTTGAGTGCTGTGCACCTGGACATGTTCGACCAGTTCGATGTGGGTCTGCTCGTAGGGCATGGGCAGCACTGCGTAGTCCCATAGAGGGAGCCGCGTGGAAGTCTTGTCAAACGCGGCAACGATGATGTAGTCACCTTCCGCACCCGGCGTGTAGATCCCTGTCGTTGACAGATCGCCCTCGCCCTTGACCAGAAACCACTGCGTGTCCGCAGGCGGTATCTCCACATCGCCCTCGTCCCAACTTTGTACCCACAAGGCCAGTTTGAGGGTATTGTCCGTTTGCGCAGTGACCCTTATCTCGGCAGTGGTGGTTGTCCACGGAATAACCACATCCATGGCCTCTGTGTGTGCCCCCGAGCTCACGGTGACCGTGTCCAGCTGCATCAGAAAATCGACTGTACCGGAAGCCCCCGGCTGTCTGGTTGGGGCGACGTAGATACGCGTTTCCTTGTCCACCGGAATGTCCAGGTCCGAATCTTCAGCGCCCGGTAACCGCAGGGTGCCTTTGGAGCCCGGCTTCATCGCCCAGCTCAACGGAGCGCCCAGGCTGCCGCCGACCACAACGTAACGGGATGGTTTGGCAGGCGACTGGTCAGAGAATTGGCCGCTGAGCATGAAGGGGAAAACCGAAACGCCCTGCGGCACGACGGTCACCAACGCCCGGCTGACCTGATCACCGGCCGTTGCGGTAACGATGACCCGCTTGGACGTCCCCGTGATCGCGTCGCTTGCCGGCGCGGTGTAAACACCGTTGGCAATGGTGCCCTTGTCCCCTGACTCACCTGGCAGGTGATCGAGGCTCCAGGCCACAGCTGCACCAGGAAGTGGCGCCAGCCTAAAGGTCTGTGTGGTGCCCGCAGAAAGCGTGGCTTCCAGCGGTTCGACGGCGAATGCGGTGAGCTTCGGTGCCAAAGTACCCAGCAATGACAGGTCGCCAGGTACCTGCAGGTTCCGAGGCTCAGCGATTTGCTCGCCACGGAACAGCAAACCGTTCAACCGCAGCACATCGATAGACGCGCCTGCCGACGCAACCGCCGTAACCACCTGATCGAACGCGTTTTTGAAAGAAGTTTTGAAAAGGTCTTGGGCTGTTTTGAATACTTCTTCCAACCACACGAATTGCCGACCGTCGTATTGAGCCAGAGCAACATCGATCTGTTGTTCTTTTTTCACCACTTTGACACGGCCTTTGTGCTCGCCAGCGGTCTCGAGTTCAAGTGCAAAGTTTTGCCGACACGTATAGTCAATCACCACCGGATATTTGACTGCCAGACTGCCATTGCCCCCATTGGCTCTCCAGACAAATTCGTCAGACTCCAGAACCGGGTGGCCATCTTCAGACGGCGGCCATTGGCCTTTCCACTCCAGCACAATAACGCCGCCCTTTGAAGCAAGCGTCATGTTCACCGAGGTCCTCAGCAAATCAAACCGCCATGCTTTGAAGCCATCGATGCGCCTGGCGGTAATTGCACCGTCCAACCCTTCATACAAAGGAGGCGTTGAAAAACGGTGTGTCTGCTCGGGGCTTGTAAGGGTGAGCCCCGGCCAAGTCAGCTGGGTAATGAAACCCGCCTGCGACTCATACTCCGGTTGCTCGTTTTCATAACCCGGGACTTTCTTGAACATCTGGGCAAGCACCTGTTTGCTCCAGACATCGTTGCCCACCAGCAGGTTCATCGTGAACGGATCCGAGGAACCCGACTCCGGCAACAAGTACGGCATGTCCTCGTCCCGGGTTGGGAAGTCGCCCCCCCGTGCACCATTGAACGCGACGCCGACCACCACTGCGCCCTCGTCCAGCTCAGCCGGATCACTGCTGACGATCGATTGCCCAGCCTTGGCCAACGAATGGGTACGCACCGCAAAAGACGTGGGTTTGAGTTCGCCCTCGACAGGCTTGAGAGTGTTCAAGTCCCACACCCGCTCCTCGGCCGGTAGCGCTGCGAAGGCGCGCTGAATGGCGCTGCCGACCTTTTCGTTCAAGTCTTTCCAACTCGACACTTCGAAGGTGTAAGCCGAACCCTGGGAGAGGTCCAAGGTCACTCGCCCTTCATCCGTGATCGTACCGTTATTACTTTGATTGAGGTTGATGTTCATGCGTACAGCCGGGGCGCTCAACGGATCGAGCCGCGAAAGCCCTACCAGTTCTGTTTGACCACTGCCGGGCGTTCTGCGCAGTTGTTTGAACTTGCCCCCCGACACGTGCATGCTTAAACGGGCAGCCGAACTACTGATGTTGGAATTGACGAACGACAGGCTGGGCTTGTCCAGCGTCAACTCAGAAATATCCGTCCAGCTGCCGCCCTCCGTTTCCACCCGCAGGCTGATCGGTTTCAACCAGTGACTGCCATCAAACCGTTCGATATGTTCTTGCGCCAACAGCATGTTGGTTTTAAACCGGTCATAAACCAGCAAGGCGCCCCACCCTTTCGTGCGGGGTTCGACGCTCAGGTAAGACAAATACTCTTCGAGTGTGGGCTTGGCCATTTAATGTATCTCCAGACAATCGAGTCTTCATTAACAGGCGAGCGACACCTGTCCTCAGGCCATGTAAATGCCTAAAGAAAACAGGTACGACGCACGTTGTTGGGTATCCGCAGACGCGGCGGTCTCAGTGACCAAGTGCAACACCCGAGGTAAGGTGCTGCATGACTACTCACTACACCCACTTGACCATCGAAGAGCGCGTAACGCTAATGATCATGCGTATGCAAGGCGCCTCGCTGCGAGCCATCGCCCAAGTTCTTGGGCGCCAACCCAGCACGCTGAGTCGAGAGGTGCGGCGCCAGTCGCAGCCTGGGCACTATGACGCCAGCACTGCCGGTGCTCGAGCCCGTGCCCTCAGACACGTCCCGAGGCGCAGCAAGCTTCTTGCCCCTGGTTCTGAACTGTTCCAGGTCGTACACAGCATGTTGGCCAAGGGCTGGTCTCCTCAGCAAATTGCCGCCAGACTCAAGGACTACTGGCCTGATAATCCTGAGCGGCATGTGAGTCACGAAACGATCTACCTGACAATCTATGCATACCCACGCGGCGAGCTTAAGCGTCAACTCATTGGTTACCTGCGCCAGGGCGGCAGCAAGCGGCGTACTCGCAGCACTGCGCCAGCTCGGCGCGAGCGCTATCCAGCTGAACAGAATATTCGCTACCGGCCTGAAGAGGTCGAAGGTCGACAAGTGCCAGGTCATTGGGAAAGCGACCTGATCATGGGCGCGAACAATCGCTCGGCAGTAGCGACGATGGTCGAGCGCACGAGCCGTTTCGTGATCCTGGCCAAGTTGGATGCGCCCACCGCAGACGCCGCGCTAGAGGGGATGACGCGAGAACTTTCGCGTATGGCACCGGCGCTGCTGAAAACCATGACCCATGACCAAGGCAGCGAGATGGCCAAGCATCAAGAGCTGACAGCTCGTACGGGAATGAAGATCTACTTCGCTGACCCGCACAGCCCTTGGCAAAGAGGCAGCAACGAGAACACGAACGGCCTGCTCCGGCAGTACTTACCCAAGGGCACCGATTTGTCGCTGGTTAGCCAGGAGCGGCTGGACGAGATTGCCGACTTGCTCAACACCCGACCTCGTCAGACATTGGGCTGGAAATTCCCTGTTGAAGTGTTGACGGATCATCTGCAACTGCTGGCAACCAATCGGCTCAACACTATCAACTGAGTGTTGCACTTGGAACCTGAGGCCGCCCGCCCTTAATGGCGCAGTAGCAATGCGTTGGCCACAGGGCGGTCGGTCAGTTGGTTCTAGCGGTTCAACGTCAGTGTGATACTTCTAAACGGCGTGAAATAAACGCCGCCGTCAAAACTGAGCCGTGGCGAAATGGTAAAACTTTCGCCCATTGTCAACCCTTCCAGAAATGCCTTGGGCAACTTCGCCCTTACGCCGTTCTCGGCTTGCTCGGCAGTGACAGGAGCGCTGTCCAGAATCACCTCTTCGACCTCGCCCGTCGCGGTCACGCCACTGACCGCAACTGTCAGCAATTGGCCCTGCTTACCGAACAGCCAAGTGCCCAACGCCAGGTCGGCCCCCGCTGCCGGTACCTTCGCCAGAGAGAGCCCACCTGCATCGGCCTGCGTGCAGGTAATCTGTGGGTAGCTGGTGCTGGGCACCGGCGTAATCCGAAGGTTGTAGGGCGCCGAGTCGACTTGGCCGGTAGCACCGATCAGCCGGTAAAACACCTGAAAGCGCCTGGACTCGTCCTTTTCGCCGCGCCCAAAATTGGCTGGCACATAGTCTTTGGGAATGAAGAAGCGAAGCGGGTTGGCCGGGCTGACCGGCTCCTTGGCTATGTACTGGCCTAGCGCTGACTGGCCCATCCAGTGCACCTCGGCAAGCTCCCCTGGGGCCAGCGTGTCTGCAGGCACTACGACGTAAACCCCGTCCTTGGCTTCAAGGCCGGGGATGCGGCCAGCATCAGCCGGGCCTTCTGGAATGGCACCCCTTACATCGGCGGCAGGCAGCGACCGTATCAATGCCACAGTCACCTGAAGCTCACTCGAGCTCAAGTTGCCTCCCTTACGTCCATACAGGTAACTCAATCGCACACTGCTACCGGCGTTTTGCATCACATTCTCGACGGGCACTCGAAAAAAAAGCGAGCCGGCAGCCAGGCTGCTGGGATCGACCCGCGCCGCCTGGACCAAATCACCCGCCGGGCTGCGCCAATGCAGGACAACATGGTCAGACACCTGCATACCTGGATACGCCGGCGCCGCAATGGCCAAACCATTGCGAAACTGTGTCGGGTCCAGAGGGTCACCTTCGCTGTGGCCCTCGATGCGCGGGGCAGCGAGCAGGTCGGGCAACGTTGCCTTCGAGTCGATTTCCCAGCGCTGCAGAGGCGAATCGACACTACCACCGTCCACCAGGTCAATGCGGTAGAAGCCTTCCATGTAGCCTTTTTCCAAGAAACCGAACCAGTTTTTGGGCACATCGGCAGACAATGGAATCTTGTCGAAATGGTCTTTTGTCACGGTCAGCGTACGCGACCAAACGCTATCCTCCACTCCGTCCTCGTCATACCCCACCAGTTGCAGCGTGATCGTGTCATCTACCTGCATGGCCTGATACGGTGCAACCAGCATCGTAATTGCCCCACCGGCGGGCAAGGCACCTGGCTGAAGTGTCAAGCCATGTGACGGCAAGGCATGCAGCACCGAAAGGGTTTCCGGTTCGGTCCGTGCGCGCAGCCCTACGTAACAGAACTTACGCAGGGACTCCTGCCCATCGTTGACCTGATAAGAGTAGAACGCCCAACCCCCTTCGGCGGCACGGAGCCTGTCGTTGCGGATAGTGACCTCAAGCCCATTGGCCACATCCTCCGGGCCAACTTGAAGCTGCGCTGTAACATCATCAAACGCCTCGCCGGACGGGCTGGCACCCACCCAACGGGGCCGAACAAAGTCTCCATCTTGCATACCGGTATATTTAATGTAGGTCATCAGGTTCCGGCCACCCAATGCCGTCAGATCAACTTCATCATATTCATTCAAATCAGGAACTTCTGGTTCCTCGAGCAATGCTCTGTGCTGCGCACTCATGTTTAACGACCTCGGATTAAAGACGGTGGATACCCAACCGTGGTAATGGCTGAATAACGCCGTTGACGGTTGATAAATAATGAAGGCGTTACCCCCTGCCCACCGTGTACCGCCTGCGACTGATCTGAACTCAGTTATAAACCGCCCTGAATAAGCCGGACAACTGGCAAAACTACTAGGTGCGCCTTAAGGCCAACTCTCCTAGCCTTTGATCAGGCTTTACAGGCCCTGCGCGCGAACCTGCGCTGACATTGGCGACTCACACCCAGATGAGTGAAGCGCTTAACCAATGAGGTTTCTGTCATGACACATGAAAATACTCCGCTTCAATCAGGGGTCATTATCGTTACCGATCCCGACCAGGATTCCCGGGCACTCAACATCCCTGTAATTACCAAGGGCGGCACCTTCACACTTGACCTGACAAGCGGCGACACTCGACTTGGCACACCGCGCAAAATTCAAATGGACGACATACCGTCTGCATCACTGATCACCTTGTATTCCAGAAATATGAAGGCGGGTGAACCCGAATGGAGTTTGCGCTTGAAAACCACGCACCATACGGCACGCTTGAACAATCAGGATGTTGATTATTTCTTCAACACCTATATTGCCAACGACTTTATCAAAGAGGGTTTGGGTATCGTCGTAGAGGGCAAAAGCACGGGTACAGTCAAGCGCGACACCCTCGGCAAAGTGGTCGTTGTAACTTCACCTACCCCCCCCACCCGCTGAGCTGAGTGGTTTCACGAGGAACACGGTATGTCTTTGCATTCCAATGCGTTCAACTTCATGAGTTTCGTTCAAGGCAGCGTCGATCCACGCACCGGCCAATATACGCTCGGTATCGATTTGCCGGAGCTCAACGCCAACGCGCTGTGCGGCCCCAACCTGCCCCTGCAACTGGGTTTCAACCCCCTGAACGAACGCAACACCGGCTTTGGCATCGGCTGGAGCTTGAAACTGACCAGGTTCAGCGTGCCCAACGGCATGCTTGACTTGCACACCGGCGAGAGCTTCCATGTCGCCGACAATGGCCCGGGAGAAACCGCCGTTATCACGGAGCGCAAGCTGGAAAGCTTCCAGTTCCGCAATATCAGCGAGGGGGAAAAAAAACGCTTTCGCATCGCGCACAAGTCTGGGCTCACCGAGATCCTTGAGCCACAGGCCCCCAACTTTGAAGTGGCCCTGCCGGTTCGAGTGCTGGCGCCTTCGGGGCATGGTATCGACCTGCTTTACACCCCGGTCAATGGCCAGCCTTGCCTGGCGACGATCCGAGACGACAGCCAGCGCACCCTGCTGAACATCGACTACGGCCGCAACGACCAGGTATTGCTGGACCTGCAACCAGAGACTGACGCCCGAGCCCGGTTCAGCCTGGGCCTGCAAGGCGACCAACTGATCAGTATGACTTTGCCCGGTGCCGATCAGGCCAGATGGGAGTTCAGCTATCGAGCCATCGGCGGGTCGTACTACCTGACCCGCTTGAGCAACCCGGTAGGTGGTGTCGAGACAGTGACTTACAAGGAAGACGGCCACGCGCTTCCCGGGGTTGCACAAACACTGCCCTATGCCGCCGAACATGTTCTCCAGCCCGATCCGCTGGATGAAACAACCCACATGAAAAACACCTACACCTTCAGCAGCAACAACTTTCTGGGCAACGGCGCGGGCGTCACCTGGACCGAAGGCGGCGAAGACAACCTCTACAAATCGACACAGGCCGGCTTCAGCTACGAATCCACGGCAAGCCACTACCTTGATGGCCAGGTACTGCGCACCGTCAAGCGCAGTTTCAACCGTTTCCATCTGATGACCGAACAGGTCACCACCCAGCAAGGCTGCATCGAAACCGTCAGCACCACCTATCACGAACTGGCCAATCGGCAATTCGCAGACCAGCCGAATTATTTCCAGTTGCCGCACAAGGTCACCAAGACCTTCACCCTGGAAGGCAACTCGCAAGACCGTCGCGATGAAACCCAGCTAACCCGCTATGACGCCAGCGGCAATCTGGTTGAAGAAATTCAGGCCAACGGCATGCGCACCGTGCGCGAGTACTATCCCAAGGAGCAAAGCGACGGCTGCCCGGCAGACCCGGAAGGTTTCGTGCGTAACCTCAAGTGCGAGACGGTCTACCCGGCCCCGGTTGATGATGACACGCTGCCAGCAGCCCCGATCAAACGTAATCGTTACCGCTATGTGCAGCTGCCCGGCCTGCGCCAGAGCACTTACAACGCGCTGCCTGATGGCTGGCTCGCGCTCGAGCAGGAAGACACCTTCGCGGTCACCCCCGAGCAGGGCGAGGAACATGAGACGCTGTTGCACAGCAATCATCGTACTTACTTGAACATGCCTGAAAAGCCACTTCTGCACGGCCGAATCGATCAGCATCAGTTCAGCATGAATGGTGTTTCGGCGGGCCGCCGCTGGCGCTATGAGTTGATCAATGACCCTGCAGGGCAACCTACCTGGATGCAGACCCGGGAGACCTACAGTGCGCCGTGCGGCACCCTGGAGGCCACCACTCGTTCGGCACAGTCGATCCTCAGTGGCCAACTGGTCGAAGAGCAAGACACCCTGGGCGTGGTCAACCGCTATCAATACGATGTGCTCAATCGCGTCGTGGAGCACACCACAGCGCCAGACGAACCGGCATACAAGGCGACCCGCCGCTTTGCCTATCCGCGTCTGAGCGAAGACGGCCGCACACGCACCTGCGAAGAAGTCATCGATGCCAAAGGAGTGCTCACGCGCATCGTCTACGACGGCCAGAACCGGCAGATCAGGGAAGAGCGTGAGGTCAGTGCCCCGGGCAACCCGCAACAGCGCCTCCAGTACACTGTGTCACAACAGCGCTATGACTCGGTGGGCCGCCTGATCGGCGAAACCTTCTACGACTACCCGCCTGACATCGTCGGTACTCAGGCGCTAGCGCCAGATGTGACCCGCAACTACAGCTATGGTTACGACGGCTGGGGCGCGCGCAGCGAGGTGCTTCGCCCAGATGGCATCAAGGAGGTGACGCACGCAACTCCTTTCGGTGACGGTGGCGATCTTGTCACTCGCTGGCGCGAGAGCCCGGATGCACCGGGGGTCAAGCAACAGCTACAAGTCAGCCAACTCAATGCCTTCAATAAACCGGTCTTCGAGTATCGCCAGCTCGAGCGGGGCGACCAGCCAGCCATTCAGGCGGGCCGCACGGACTTCGTGTATGACGGGCTTGGCCGCTGTATCAAAGACACGTTCAGTTTCACTGAGAGCAGCACCCAGGCAGCACGACGCGTCACCGAATACGTCTACGACGTTTGGGGGCGTATGGCCGAGACCGTGCGCCCGGACGGCACCGCACTGATCCGTCATTTTGCCCCGCAGAGCACCGGCGAGCTGACCACCTCGCTGCAGGTGCGCAAGGCGGGCGCCAGCGACAGCCAGACGGTTTGCGAGCGAGCGTTCGACGGCCTGGATCGCTTGGCCAAACTCAAAGTAGGCCCGCGGGTAGAAGAATACACCTACCACGGCACAACCCAGCTGGTGGAAAAACGCACCGCCTACACCCTCCAGAGCACCGCCAAGGGCATGCGCAAGCGGGTGATCGGCTATCAGTACTTACCGCAGTTGACCGCGCAACCCACTCACGTGAACGCCAGTATCGAAATGGATGAGCAGGTACTGACCAACAGCACTCTGCAAGCCAATTTTGCATACGAACCGCTGAGCGCAGACATTTCCACTGCTGGCAACAGCAATGGGAGCCGCGAATACCAGTATTCCGATCAGGGCTACCTGGCAGCAGAATCCTGGAAGGTCGCCGGCCAGCTCAAGCATCGCAGCGACTACCGCTACTCGCTGCAAGGCCAAATCAGGGCCCTCGAGCACTCCGATGTCCACGACAGCATCTATGGCCATGACGCATTGGGCCGGGTCACCAGCATCGAGCAGGGCACCCTGCAAGCGGCGTTCGAATACAATAGCCAAGGTTTGCTCGCCTGTACCACCACCCGCGACAGCGCCAATGCCGAGCGCCATGTGCAGTGCACGCAGGACTATGACTCGCTGGGACGCGAGGTAAAACGAACCCTGAGCGCAACCGGCAGTGAAATACAGGTCATCACCCTGACCTGGCTGGACAACGACATGCTGCAAAACCGCACCCTGGAACGCGGTGGTAAAGAGGTACGTAAGGAAACCTTCGAATACGATGAGCTCGACCGCCTGGTCGCGCACTACTGTGAAGGGGAGGCACTGCCGTGCAATGCCAAGGGGCGGCCGATCAGCAGCCAGCTGTTCCGCTTCGATGAGCTGGACAACCTCACCCGCTGCCAAACCGTATTTGCCGATGGCAACACCGACAGGGCTGACTTTACTTATGCCTCCGATGGCAGTTTCAAACTGTCAGGAGTCAAGCATCGGCTGCTTGAGGATTACCCCGAAGAGCAAGCCTTCGACTACGACGAACTCGGCAACATGCTCAATGACGAGCAAGGACGCAAGCTGGAGTACGACGCCCTCGGCCGCCTGCAACGAGTGCTGGATGCCGACGGGCTGACGCCTCTGGTCGAATACCAGTACGATGGCCATAATGTGCTGGTGGGCTCGCTGCACCGTGGCACCCGGCAGGACGCCCGCCGCTTCCTGGGCCAACAACTGCAGTGCACCTCGCAAGACGGTGTGCTCACACAGTACCTGTATGGCGCAAACCAACCCTTGGGGGTACAGCGCTACCCTACAGATCCCGCCGCCACGCAACTGCTGCTAAGCGACCTGCCCGGCAGCGTCATCGGCGAATGCGATGCTGACGGCACCCGCCATGCAGACTATAGTGCCTACGGCGAACGGCCTGAAGACAACGGCATGCGCAGCCTCCTGGCATTCAATGGCGAAGCCCGCGAGGAGGTACTTGGCTGGTACCTGTTAGGCAGCGGCTATCGCGCCTACAACCCCGCGCTGATGCGTTTCCACAGCCCGGACTCGTTTAGCCCCGAAGAGTCGGGAGTCAACCCCTACCTGTATGCCCTGGGCAACCCAGTCAACTGGCGCGACCCAACCGGGCACCGCTCTGAGGGCGTTTCGCCGCATCGCGATCCCCCCTCGTATGTCGACCCGCCCGAGAAGCCGAAGACGCCGTGGAGCGCATGGTTGGGGGTGGGCATCGCCGCTTTGATGCTGGGCGTATCAGTAATCACGATGCCTTGGACGGCACCGGCGAGCATCGGTATCACCCTCGGTTATATTGCAGGAATAGGCGGAGTAGCTGCCAACGCAGCGGCGCTAGGCATTCAAGCCTACTTGACGGCGACCAACGACGATAATGCCAACTTGGGCTACATCGCCTATGGGCTCAGCTTTCTGGGCGGCTTCGTCGGGGGTGTGGGGATCAATAGCGTCCGCGCTGCACTGCGCACAGCCAGGGCCGCCCAATCCGCGAAGGCGATGGCCGGTTATCAGGCGGCGAAAAAGGCCTTCTTCAAGAATGTCGACGACTTCCAACCCCCCAAGAACACAAATTCGCAGCAGTCGCCGCGAAATCCACCGCCCATGTCCAGCCAGGGGCCCCAGCAGTCCAGCCAGGGGCCCCAGCACCGCAATTCGTCAAGTTCGCCAGACAACTTTGAAGGGCCGGGTCCGCAGACCAATGAAAACCATCAGTCGCCCCCACATACCCCTCCAAGCTCTCGCAGGAATCCGCAGTCGAACAACTCTCAAAAGGGTGGCGGTTCCAATACCGTTCTCGAATCAGTGCCGCCCAGTCCATGGAGACCGATTCCGGCTGACCTTACCTTAGTAGGTCTAGGTCAAAAAATAGCCTGGAGAAATAACGGCACGGAGTGGAGGATCGAATAGAGTTAACAAAAGCGTTAACTGATATGAACTCCCGCTGCGCATTGCGGCGGGAGTTCATTGCATTACGTGGACGACTCCACCGCAAAGCAAAGACCTTTCCTACATCCCACCTCCCCGCGCCAGCCTAACCTAGCGCCCTCGAACACGCTGTACCCAGGCCCTGATGCGGCCGGTACGCCGCTGCTCAACCCACGCACCACACATCGCTCACCGACCGCGCCCAGGCATTGATCGGTAGCGCAGTTCAGGACCCTCCCATGCTCCAATTTGACCGGCGCAGGCCTCTGCCGTCGCGCCTGCGCTTCGCCCTGCAACCGCCATTGATGGGCGGTTGCCTGACCCTGGTGCTGAGCGCCCCCTCTCTTGCCGCCGACCTTCCTGCACAGTTCCAGGCAGGCTTCATGCGCCAACCCCCTGGCCAGGCGGCAGAAGCCGGTGCGCTCGCGCTGCAGACACTGGCGGCCCAGACGCCGCTGACAGCAGGGCGCTATCGCGTGGCACTGCTGGTCAACCTCACGCCCGTCGAAGAACGCGAGATCGAATTCCATGAGGCCACCCAAGGTACAGGCCTGCAAGCCTGCCTGACCAGCGAACTGTTGCGCACTCTGAACCTGCGTGAACAGGCACTGGAAACGCCCCTGCCCGACGACGATCGCTGTGTCGACCTGCCAGCGCTGATCCCGCAAGCGAGCGTCGATTTCGACCCGTCGCAACTGCGCTTGTCGCTGTCCATTCCACAGATCGCCCTGCGCCAGGACCGCTCGGGCAACGTGCCGCAGGAGCGTTGGGATACTGGGATCAATGCTGCCTTCGTCAACTACCAGGCGTCTGCCCAGCACAGCACCAGACGCGACGGGCGCAACTCCAGCAGCCAGGACCTTTACCTGAGCAGCGGGCTCAACCTGGGGCCCTGGCGCCTACGCAGCCAGCAGGCCTTGCGCGAGAATGAAGAAGGCCTGCGCCGCTGGACACGCACCGACACCTACGCACAGCGCGACCTGCCCGGCCTGTATGCCAACCTCACGCTGGGTGAGACTTTTACCAGCGGCGAGGTATTTCGCACCTTTGCCTTCTCCGGTGCACGCCTGGCCTCGGACCAGGGCATGCTGTCCGACACCATGCGCCAATACGCTCCGGTAATCCGCGGTGTCGCACAGAGCCGGGCCAAGGTCGAAGTGCTGCGCAGCGGGTTTGCAATCTACTCGACCTACGTCGCGCCCGGGCCCTATGAAATCGATGACCTGAGTGTCGGCTCCGGCAACGGTGAGCTGGAAGTCGTGGTCACGGAAAGCGATGGCCAGGTCAGCCGTTTCATCCAGCCCTATTCATCGCTGGGCAGCCTGTTGCGTGAAGGCGTCTGGCACTACACCGCCACAGCCGGCAACTACAATGGCGCGAAGCACCTCGACAACCCGCGCTTCTGGCAGGGCACGCTGGCCCGCGGCGGCGCCTGGAACACCACCCTCTACGGCGGCGTGCTCGCCAGCGACCATTACCGCGCCACAGCACTGGGCATGGCCCGTGACTTTGGCGAGCTGGGCGCGCTGTCACTGGATGCCACCCAAGCCAATACAGACTTGGGAAGCACGCTTGGCCGCGTCCAGGGGCAAAGTTATAGCCTGCGCTATGGCAAGAGCTTCCAGACCCGCACCAGCTTGCGCTTTGCAGGCTACCGCTATTCCACCGAGGGCTATCGCGACTTTGACGAGTCCGTTCAGCAGCGCTATGCCGATGCTCGGTTTGCAGGCAGCCGGCGCAGCCGGGTCGAAGCCTCGATGTACCAGAACCTTGGGCGCAGCAGCTCACTGAGCCTGACGCTGTCCCAGGAAGACTACTGGCGCAGCGACTATCAGCGCCGCCAGTACCAGCTGCAGTACAACACACGCGTGGACAAACTGGCGATCAACCTGTTCGCCTCTCAATCGCTTAGCGCGCGCAATACCAACAGCCGCTTGTTCGGGGTAAGCCTGAGCCTGCCGCTTGATTTCGGCCGCCGCCCGCACACCGCCTCGTTCAGCCTGCAACATTCCGACGGCAAGCACAGCGAGCGGGCGAGCCTGCAGGGCGGCCTGCTGGATGATCGTCTCAGCTACCATGCTTCGCTCGCCAGCGACCAGAACAACCGCCAGAGCGGCGCTGTGGCGCTCGCGTATCAAGGCAGCCAAGGCAGCTTTGGCGTGGGTTACAGCGAAGCAAACGACCAACGCAGCCTGTCGCTGAACGCCAGCGGTGCGCTGCTGGTACATGCCGACGGCATCGCCTTGGGCAGCTACCTGGGCGAGAACCCTGCCCTGGTCCATGTTCCCAACGTCGCCAACGTCGGTGTGCAGAATGCGTCCTCGGCACGCACCGATGAGCAGGGCTATCTGCTGGTCTCACACCTGAACCCCTACCGGATCAATTCACTGGTGCTGGACACCGACCAGCTATCACCCGAAGTGGTCATCGACAATGCCAGCCAACAAGTGGTGCCTCGCCGGGGCGCAGTGATCAAAGCCCGTTTCGATGCACGCAAAGTGGTGCGCATGGTCCTTACCCTGCAGCAGCCCGACGGCCGGCCGCTGCCGTTCGGCGCTCAGGTCAGCGATACCCACGGCCAGGCACTGGGTGTGGTCGGCCAAGCCGGACAAACACTGCTGGCCACCACCGAACCCGGCCAGCAGCAGTTGCAGGTGCACTGGGGCGACATCGAAATCCAGAAATGCCATGTGACGCTGGATGCACGCACGATGCCGGTCAGCGACGGCTATCGCATGCAAACGATCGATTGCCTACCGCACTCAGCTGACGACACCGACCCGGCTTCCGCCAACGCCCCACAGGGACACACCTCATGACCTCATCTTGCCGCAGCCACCTGCGCCCACTCGCCTTGATCCTGTGCAACCTGGCGCTCGGCCTGGCGTCCACCAGCGCCCACGGCAGCTGCGCATTTGCCGCTGGCGGCCCCACCTACCTGACCTTTCAAAAAGACCTGGGCACGTTCTGGGTCCCGCGCGACGCCCCGGTCGGAGCACTCATCGGCAAAGCCAACCTGTTCGCCCGCAATGAACAGGGCACTACGCTGCAATGCTTCTATAATCCCGTCACCCCGGTGACCGCCAGGCTTCTCAACACTGCACCGTTGTTCAGCGGCAGCCTGCCACCGGTCGACGGCAAAAACGTCGATGGCCATGTGCTGCAAACCAACATCCCGGGCGTGGGTGTCTACATCGATATGGGCATCCCGTACAATGGCGCTAGTAGCAACAGCTTCACACCGGACGACGGCACTGCCATTCCCTACTCCGGGGCCATGACCCAAGATACTGTGTTCGCCGCGCAACTGAGCGCGGTCAACGGCCAAGCGCTGTTCATCAAGACCGGTGATATTGACCCAGGCCCGCAGCGGGTCAGTGGAGAGATGTTCCATGGCTTTGTCCACGACCTGGGCAAGGTGCTGGATTATCGGCTAACAGCGACGGTCAATCGCGCACAGTGCACCCTCAAAGCCGATGCGGTCAGTGCCGACCCCGTCCTGCTGGGCGATCACAAGGTAGATGACTTCAAGGGCGTCGGCACGCACACGCCGGCCACCCCCTTCAATATCACCCTCAACGATTGCCAGGACAACAGTACGCCGGGCGCCAAACGCGCAGATATCTACCTGCAACTCGACGGTGTCCGAGGATCCAGCGCCATTGACCCCGACCAAGGTCTGTTCAGCCTGACCACCACCTCGGATGCTGCAGGCATCGGTATCCAGATTCTACGCGGCGACGGCTCACCGATGCCCTTGGAGGCCGACCAATTGGTCAAAGAGCTTGACGTCGGCCTGACCCGCCTGGACTTTCAGGCACGCTACGTTCAGACCGCCCCAACGGTTAAACCTGGTGTGGCCGAAGGCGCCTTGAATTTCACCATCACTTACCGCTGAGCACGGCATCGCCCCTGCTCCAGGGGCATCGGCGTACTCACGCCGTCCATGGCAAAAAATCCAGACGCAAAAAAAGGGACCAGAGGTCCCTTTTTTCGTCTTACATTTGGAGCGGGAAACGAGACTCGAACTCGCGACCCCGACCTTGGCAAGGTCGTGCTCTACCAACTGAGCTATTCCCGCATTGTGAAGCTTTACCGCTGTCGGCGCGAAGCGTCTTGACGACCTTCACCACCACTGCACCGCATAGACGCCACAGTATTTAAACTGGAGCGGGAAACGAGACTCGAACTCGCGACCCCGACCTTGGCAAGGTCGTGCTCTACCAACTGAGCTATTCCCGCAAATGGCGTCCCCTAGGGGACTCGAACCCCTGTTACCGCCGTGAAAGGGCGGTGTCCTAGGCCACTAGACGAAGGGGACACACAACACTTTTCAGTGCACCAGATTTGAACCTCACGATTCACCCTGGGTTTTCTTTTCCTGCCCCGCCGTGAGGCGCTGCAGGAGAAACTGGAGCGGGAAACGAGACTCGAACTCGCGACCCCGACCTTGGCAAGGTCGTGCTCTACCAACTGAGCTATTCCCGCAATGGCGTCCCCTAGGGGACTCGAACCCCTGTTACCGCCGTGAAAGGGCGGTGTCCTAGGCCACTAGACGAAGGGGACACGCTACAAGCATTACTGCCTGCTTTCACTTCCTGCCGCGTTTCGCTTTGTGCTTTACGCTGCAAGTGGCGCGCATTCTATGGATGCCTTGAAAGGTCGTCAACCCTTTTCTAGAAATTTATTTAAATCAATGACTTCGCTCTCTATATAGGCTGCTCGAAAGGCGTGCCCAAGGATTGGCGTTGATTTTCTGGCGGGCTGAACGCAAAGTGCCATCACTGGAGAAATCCGGCGACGAGCCGACACAGAGTCACGTGGCGCCCTGGCTGGCCTGTTCGCTACACTCTCAATGTAAAACTTCCTGATGAGGCGTTAACGGTGACACCACTTCTGATCACACTGCTCATCGTTGCGGGTATCGCGTTGCTGATCGTGATCGGCTACCTCAACAACGTGGTCGAGAACAGCAAACTGGAGCGCGCGCGGCTGAAGATCGAACTCGCCGACCGCGTACGCCGCTGTGGCGAAATCACCGAGACCTTCCCCGGCCAGTTCATGACCCCGGCGCTCAAGCTGTTGCTCACGCGCCTGGAGCTCAACCTCGATCAGCGGCAACTGGCGCTGGACAAGAACAATGCCGAACTCAAAGCACGCATCGCCGAACTGGAAGGCCTGGTTGCCCAAGGCGAGCGAATCCCGGTGAACAACCCGCCCACCCCGATCCTGACCGAGGCCAAAGCCAAGGATGTGCGCTTCTTGCTGGAGGCTTTACACACGCAGATCGTCAAGGCCACCCAGGAGAACGTCCTGCAAACGACCGAGGGCAAGCATTGGGTAAAGGAGATTCGCCACCTGCTGGTGCTGCTGCACATCGAGTTCTTCAACAACCTGGGCCAGCAGGCGTTGCAGCAAGAGCAACCAGGCCAGGCGCGCCTGGCGTTCGAGCGCGGTGTGCAGTATTTGCGCAAACAGCCTGAACCCAAGGTATATGAAGAGCAGCTGACCTACCTGGAGAAACTGCTGGCCCGGGCCAATGCCCAGGTGCTGGACCAGATGGAGCCGGCCGAGAATGACGAAAACGCACTGACCCAAGGGCTCAAGACAGACCAGGAAGAAACCTGGAAAAAGCGGGTCATCTACGATTGATGTGAACAACGCCGGCAAGCCACAGATACAGCGCAGCCCCTGTAGGAGCCGGCTTGCCGGCGATGGGCTGCGCAGCAGCCCTGATAACGCAGGCTAGCAGTCGGTCAACTCCAGGAAGACCGCCGCCAGCCGCTCCAACCCCCGCTGGTCCGCTTCACTGAAGCGCGCCAGCTTCGGGCTGTCCAAATCGAGCACACCAATCAGCCTGCCCTCCTTCACCAGCGGAATCACCAACTCACTATTGGATGCGCTGTCACAGGCAATATGCCCCGGGAAGGCGTGCACGTCTTCCACCCGCTGGGTCTGCCGAGTGGCCGCCGCCGCACCGCACACGCCGCGGCTGAACGGAATGCGCACACAAGCCACCTGGCCCTGGAACGGGCCCAGCACCAGCTCTCCATTACGGTTGAGGTAGAACCCGGCCCAGTTCAGGTCGTCCACCTGGTTGTACAAAAACGCCGAAAACTGCGCGGCATTGGCGATGAAGTCACGCTCGTCGGCGAACAGCGCCTGCACTTGCGCAGCCAGCAGGTCGTAGCCATCGAGGCCGGCGCCACTGGCATTGAGGTCGATCATTTATTTCTGCTCCAACAATTGCAGCCCCACCCAATAACGGGCGAACTGGTAGGCACAACGGCCATTACGGTTGCCGCGGCCGGTAGCCCAGCGCACGGCGAGGATGTCGAGTGCTTCGTCACGCTGCCAGGCCAGGCCGGCAGAGCGCGCCAGCTGGCCTATCCAGTGCTCGACCACATCGAGGAAATGCTCCTGGGTGAAGGGGTAAAACGACAGCCACAGGCCAAAACGGTCGGACAAGGCGATCTTGTCTTCCACCGCCTCGCTGGGGTGCAGTTCGCCGTCGACGCGCTTCCAGTTTTCGTTGTCACTCTCTTTTTCCGGCACCAGGTGGCGGCGGTTGGAGGTGGCGTACAACAACACGTTGTCCGGCGCCTGCTCCAGCGAGCCGTCGAGCACGCTCTTGAGCACCCGGTAGTCGCCCTCCCCGGCTTCGAACGACAGGTCGTCGCAGAACAGGACAAAACGTTGCGGCAGCTTCTGCAGTTGCTCGACCACACGCGGCAAATCAGCCAGATGGTCACGCTCGATCTCGATCAGGCGCAGGCCGGCTGCGGCGTGCTCGGCCAGCAGCGCGCGCACCAGCGACGATTTGCCCGTACCACGCGATCCCCACAGCAGCGCATGGTTGGCCGGCAGGCCATTGATGAACTGATGGGTATTGCGGCCCAGCTGGTCACGTTGCTTGTCGACGCCGATCAGGTCGGTCAGCCGGATGTCCAGGCTCACTTGCAGCGGCATCAAGTAGCCGGTACGGCCATCGCGCTGCCAGCGGGCGGCCAGCGTAGTGTTCCAGTCGATGTCCGCACGCGGTGCCGGCAACAGCGGCTCAAGGCGCGCCAGCACGGACTCTGCGCGTTCCAGAAAAGCATTCAAGCGGGCGTCCATGACGACTCCTAGCAAGACAGGTGAGATTTGAAGCTGAATGTGCGACAGGCCCACCAGCAGCCGTGGCTGATCGGCTATGCTTGCGCAGCGCAAGGGACGTGAAACCGGCTCGGGGCTCATGGATATCAAGTTCACCAATCGCCTGTCATACAAGCAAGCCCGGTTGACAGTCCTGGTCGGCTTCATCCTGGGAACATTGCTCAGTCTCATCCAGATCGGCATCGATTATGCCAGCGAAGACGCATCCATCAACCGTGAAGTGCAAGCATTGCTGCAAATCAGCCACAACCCGGCCTCGCGCATCGCCTATAACATCGACTCGGAACTGGCCCTGGAACTGACCCGGGGCCTGCTGCAGTCACCGGCCGTGTTCCGCGCGCGCTTGATCGACAACAACGAAACCGTACTGGCCGATGTCGAACGCGTCCGGCTGCAGGACAGCTACCGGCCGTTGAGCGATTTTCTGTTCGGCGAACAGCGCCAGTTCCAGGAGCGCCTGTTCCTTACCCATATGCCCGAAGAGTACCTCGGCACGCTGTACCTGGACGTCGACACCTTCGCCTTCGGCAGCCGCTTCCTGGACCGCGCCGGGGTCACGCTGCTCAACGGCTTTGCCCGCAGCCTGGTGCTCACCGGCATCCTCCTGGCACTGTTCTACATGATGCTGACCAAACCCTTGGTGAAAGTGATCGGCGCACTCAGCGGCCGCGACCCCCGCCACCCCGGGCAAACCCGCCTTGATTGCCCTCCCGGCCACGAACTCGATGAAATCGGCGTGCTGGTAAAGGTCGCCAACCAGCAACTGGTCAGCATGGCTACAGAAATCCAGCAACGGCGCACCGCCGAAAACCGCCTGACGCAGTACCTCAACGAGCTGGAAGACATCGTTTCGGCCCGCACCGAAGAGCTCAAGGCCAGCAACAGCCGCCTCAGCCAGTCCAACCAGGAGCTGGAGCAAGCCCGTCAGCGCGCCCTGGACATGGCCCAGGCCCGAGCGGCGTTCCTGGCCAACATGAGCCATGAAATTCGCACCCCGCTCAACGGCATGCTCGGCATGATCGCCCTGGCCCTGGACAGCCCGCTGGAGAGTGAGCAGCGCCAGCAGCTGTCGATTGCCCACGACTCGGGCAAGGTGCTGGTGGAACTGCTCAACGATATTCTCGACCTGTCCAAGTTCGATGCCGGGCAGCTTGAACTCGAACGCATCCCCTTCGACCTGGGCGCGATGGTGGAGGACACCGCCAACCTGTTATCGCAGAACGCCGCGCAAAGCGTCGAGCTGACTTGCCTGATCGCCAGTGACTTCCCAAGTTCGGTACTGGGCGACCCGACCCGGGTACGCCAGGTAGTGAGCAATTTGCTGTCCAATGCCCTCAAGTTCACCCGGTTCGGCCGCGTCGACGTGTGCCTGACCACCATCGTCGGCGGCGTGCGCCTGGCAGTGCGCGACACCGGAATCGGCATTGCCGAAGATGCACAGGCACGCATCTTCCAGCCGTTCACACAGGCCGGCGCCGGCATTACCCGCCAATACGGCGGCACGGGCCTGGGCCTGGCACTGACCCGCAACCTGTGCAAAGCCATGCAGGGCCACCTGCACATCCGCTCCGAACCAGGTTTGGGCAGCTGCTTCAGCGCCGAATTACCGCTGACCACCCACACCGAGGCCATTGCACCTGCGCCCCTGGAGGGCCGCGTGGTGGCGCTGAGCAACGCCGCCAGCGGCCTTGGCGAACTGCTGCAGGACGTGCTGCCGCGCTGGGGCCTGAGCTACTCAAGGCATGACAGTGCCCAGGCACTGGCGGGCGGTACCATCGACCTGTTGATCACCGACGACCTGGACCACTTGTTCCAGCTGCGCCCTGCGCTGACAGCACCGATCCTGCTGGTGACGGCCTACGGCAATTTCCTGTCGCCAGAACAGGCAGCGCAACTGGCCCCGTTGCATCAGCTGGCCCGCCCATTGGCACGCAATGCCTTGTATCAGACACTGCGCCGCACCCTGCAGGGCCATGCACCCGAACACCCGCTGGCCATCCCCGCACTCACCGCCACCGACGGCCGGGCGCGCATTCTGCTGGTGGAGGACAACCCGGTGAACCAACTGGTGGCCAAGGGCATGCTGGCCAAGCTCGGCTGCCTGGTGCAAGTGGCCACCCAGGGCGTCGAGGCGCTGGAATGGCTCGAGCAGGAAGACTTCGACCTGGTGTTGATGGACTGCAACATGCCGGTGATGGACGGCTATGAGGCCAGCCGACGCATCCGCCAGAGTGGCCGCTGGCCTGAGCTGCCGATCGTCGCCCTGACCGCCAACGCCATGCCCGAGGAGCGCGAACGCTGCCGGGCGGCGGGCATGAACGACTACCTGGCCAAGCCATTCCGGCGTGAAGAGCTACTGGCGCTGATCGACCACTGGGTGCCCCTTAGCGGCTGAGCAGGCGCTCGATATCGGCCTCGAGTGCCTGCGGCTTGGTGGTTGGCGCATAACGCGTGACCTTGCCGCTGGCCGGGTCGAGCAGAAACTTGGTGAAGTTCCACTTGATCTTCTGCGACCCGAGCAGGCCTGGCGCACGCTGCTTGAGCTCGACGAACAGCGGGTGGGCCCCCGGGCCGTTGACCTCGACCTTGCGAAACAGCGGGAAACTCACGCCGAAATTACGCTCGCAGAACTGCGCGATCTCCCGCGCCTCCCCCGGCTCCTGCTTGCCGAACTGGTTGCAGGGGAAACCCAGCACCACCAGGCCACGCTCGCGGTAAAGTTGCCACAGGTGCTCCAGCCCCTTGTACTGCGGGGTGAACCCGCACTGGCTGGCGGTATTGACCACCAGCAGCGCCTTGCCCGCAAAGTCGCCCAGCACCTTGCGCTCACCGGCCAAGGTCACGCAGGGGATGTCCAGCATCGATTCAGCCATGGTCAGGCTCCGTCACGCGGTTTGAAGTCCAGGCACACCGAGTTGATGCAGTAACGCAGGCCGGTCGGTGGCGGGCCGTCAGGGAACACATGGCCAAGGTGGGCGTCACATTGCGCGCAGGTCACCTCGGTGCGGATCATGCCGTGGGAGGTGTCGCGCGTCTCGATCATCGCGCTGTCTTCGATCGGCGCGTAAAAACTCGGCCAGCCACAGCCAGAGTCGAATTTCGTGTTCGAATCGAACAGCGGCAGGTCGCAGCAGATGCAATGGTAGGTACCCGCACGCTTTTCGCTGTTGTACTTGCCGGTAAACGGCCGCTCGGTACCTTTGAGACGGCACACCTGATACTGCTCCGGGTCGAGCATCGCACGCCATTGTTCAAGGGTTTTGTCGATCTTTTGCATGTAGGGACCTCGGCAGGCTGAATTTCACCTCGCGCCGTCTTTTCCGTAGCGCGGGTGGCACGTATATTAGTTGGCTTCGTGTGCAAGGCCTCAAGTCTGGCACCCGCGCCCCGCCCTTTCAAACCTTTCGACGGCGGCGCACCGCGTATTCTCAATCGGGATCACATCATGCAGTTCAGCAAATCGAACAAGCTCGCCAATGTCTGCTACGACATTCGCGGCCCGGTGCTCAAGCACGCCAAACGCCTGGAAGAGGAAGGCCACCGCATCCTCAAGCTGAACATCGGCAACCCGGCGCCGTTTGGCTTCGAAGCGCCGGACGAAATCCTCCAGGATGTGATCCGCAACCTGCCCACCGCCCAGGGCTACAGTGACTCCAAAGGCCTGTTCAGCGCGCGCAAGGCGGTGATGCAGTACTGCCAGCAGAAGGAAATCGAGGGTGTCACCATCGAGGACATCTACCTGGGCAATGGTGTTTCCGAGCTGATCGTCATGTCGATGCAGGCACTGCTCAACAACGGCGACGAAGTGCTGATCCCGGCCCCCGACTACCCGCTGTGGACCGCCGCGGTGAGCCTGGCAGGCGGCAAGCCGGTGCATTACCTGTGCGACGAGCAGGCCGACTGGTTCCCTGACCTTGAAGACATCAAGGCCAAGATCACCCCGAACACCAAGGCCCTGGTCATCATCAACCCGAACAACCCGACCGGCGCCGTCTACTCCAAAGCGTTGCTGCTGGGCATGCTGGAGCTGGCACGCCAGCACAACCTGGTGGTGTTCTCCGACGAGATCTACGACAAGATCCTCTATGACGAGGCCGTGCACATCAGCACCGCGTCGCTGGCCCCGGACCTGCTGTGCCTGACCTTCAACGGCCTGTCCAAGTCGTACCGGGTAGCGGGCTTCCGCTCCGGCTGGCTGATCATCTCCGGGCCCAAGCACCACGCCCAGAGCTACATCGAAGGCATCGACATGCTGGCCAACATGCGCCTGTGCGCCAACGTGCCGGCCCAGCACGCCATCCAGACTGCGCTGGGCGGCTATCAGAGCATCAATGACCTGGTGCTGCCGCCGGGCCGGCTGCTGGAGCAGCGCAACCGCACCTATGAGCTGCTCAATGACATCCCAGGGGTGAGCTGCGTCAAGCCGATGGGTGCGCTGTATGCCTTCCCGCGGATCGACCCTAAAGTCTGCCCGATCCTCAACGACGAGAAGTTCGCGCTGGACCTGCTGCTGTCGGAAAAACTGCTGATCGTCCAGGGCACGGCGTTCAACTGGCCGTGGCCGGACCACTTCCGCGTGGTGACCTTGCCGCGGGTGGATGACCTGGAAGCGGCGATTGGCCGGATTGGCAACTTCCTGCGCACGTATTCGCAGTAAGTACCGGCCTCATCGCCGGCAAGCCGGCTCCCACAAAAACAGCACAGGTCCTCAGAACTGTGGTGTACCTGTGGGGGGCTTGCCGGCGATTGGGCTGCAAAGCAGCCCCCTACAACCCCACATAACCTTTCTTACATCCTGCAACGCTCTAGCTCACAGCCCCCGCCAGATCCTCTGCCATACTCCGCCGTACACAGTTTGAAATAGTCCCCCGATTGAATCAGCGCGTCCGGCCCCTTATATACCCCGCATACGCAACACACTCATCCGTCAGGAGAACGTAACAACCATGATGCGCATTCTGTTGTTTGTAGCCACCAACCTTGCGGTGGTGCTGGTTGCAAGCATTACCCTGAGCCTGTTCGGCTTCGACGGGTTCATGGCCGCCAACGGGGTTGACCTCAACCTCAGCAGCCTGCTGGTCTTCTGCGCCGTGTTCGGCTTCGCCGGCTCCCTCGTTTCGCTGTTCATCTCCAAGTGGATGGCGAAGATGAGCACCGGCACCCAGATCATCTCCCAGCCGCGTACCCGCCACGAGCAGTGGCTGCTGCAGACGGTCGAAGAGCTGTCCCGCGAAGCCGGCATCAAGATGCCCGAAGTGGGTATCTTCCCGGCCTACGAGGCCAACGCCTTCGCCACCGGCTGGAACCGCAACGACGCATTGGTAGCCGTGTCCCAGGGCCTGCTGGAGCGCTTCTCGCCTGATGAAGTGCGCGCCGTGCTGGCCCACGAGATCGGCCACGTGGCCAACGGTGACATGGTCACCCTGGCGCTGGTGCAGGGCGTGGTGAACACCTTCGTGATGTTCTTCGCCCGCATCATCGGCAACTTCGTCGACAAGGTGATCTTCAAGAACGAAGAAGGCCAGGGTATTGCCTACTACGTGGCGACCATCGTCGCCGAGCTGGTCCTGGGCATCCTCGCCAGCATGATCGTCATGTGGTTCTCGCGCCGCCGCGAATACCGCGCCGACGAAGCCGGTGCGCAACTGGCCGGCACCGCCGCGATGATCGGCGCCCTGCAGCGCCTGCGCGTCGAGCAAGGCCTGCCGGTGCACATGCCCGACACCATGAAGGCCTTCGGCATCAATGGCGGCCTCAAGCACGGCCTGGCCGGCCTGCTGATGAGCCACCCGCCGCTGGAAGAGCGCATCGAGGCGCTGCGCCGCCGCGGCTGATTGCTCAGGCAACAACAAAGGGCGACTTCGGTCGCCCTTTCTCATGCAGCCGGCCCGCACATGTAAGCCACAAATCCTCAGAACTGCGGGGGTATCTGTGGGAGCCGGCTTGCCGGCGATAGGGCCGGCACAGGCAAACCCAAATCAGAACCGTACGCGATACACCCGCTCCACCAGGCGCTTGACCCCCGCCTGCAAGAACTTAGGGCTTTCCCCTATCACGTCTTGCGCCTCCACCTCCTCCACCTGCCACCCGGCAAACCCACGCCGCACTTCCTCGTCGGCGACCGAAAACGGCGGCCCCTCCAACAGTTTCTGCTCGTAGTCCAAAGTCACCAGAAGCCCACTACCCCCAGGCAGCATTCGCGAAAGCAAGCCCATGTAACGCTCACGCATTGCCGGCGGCAGGGCAATCAGGGCAGCCCGGTCATACAGCCCCATGCAATCGGCCACATCCTCGGCGCGCAAGGCGAAGAAATCGCCACACCACAGCTCCACCTCACCACTGCACCAGACCTCGAACGCCCCCTGTTGCCGGACCTGCGCCTGCAGCCCCTGCTCCTGGAAAAAGTCCTCCACCGCCCGGCGCGACAGTTCGATACCCCGCACGCGATAGCCCTGCCCCGCCAGCCAGGCCAGGTCCAGGCTCTTGCCACACAGCGGCACCAGCACCCGGCTACCGGCAGCCAGGCCGAGCCCCGGCCAATAGCGTTGCAGATAGGGGTTGGCTTGAGCCTGGTGAAAACCGATCTGGTTATCGGCCCACTTTCGGTGCCAGAACGCCGGCTCCATAGTTCCTCCTGGTTTTTAGATCGGTTGCGCAAAAATCTTATATTGGATATCGATCGGTGACTGATCGAAGATGACTGCATCTTACCCCTCAGGACCCTACCATGCTGCCCAGCCTGTTCATTTCCCACGGCTCCCCCATGCTCGCCCTGCAGCCCGGCGCCAGCGGGCCGGCGCTGGCCCGGCTGGCCAATGCCCTGCCACGCCCGAAGGCGGTCGTGGTGGTTTCGGCGCACTGGGAAAGCCAAGAGCTGCTGGTTACCGGCAACCCGCACCCAGAAACCTGGCATGACTTCTACGGCTTTCCTGCAGCGCTGTATGCCGTCCAATACCCTGCGCCTGGCCATGCGCAACTGGCCGCGAACGTCAGCGAGCGGCTGAACGCCGCCGGCCTGCCGGCTCGCCTGGATGCCCAGCGGCCATTCGACCATGGGGCCTGGGTGCCGATGTCGTTGATGTATCCCGACGCAAACATTGCGCTGATTCAGGTGTCGCTACCGAGCCACATGGGGCCGGCGCTGCAAATCAAGGTCGGCCAGGCATTGGCCGGGCTGCGCAGCGAGGGTGTGTTGCTGGTGGGGTCCGGGAGCATCACCCATAACCTGGGCGAGCTGGACTGGCATGCCGGGCCGGACGTGATCGCGCCTTGGGCACTGGCGTTTCGTGACTGGGTGGTGGAGAAGCTGAGCGAGGACGACCAGGCCGCGCTGCTGGACTTCAAGCAACAAGCGCCGTTTGCGCTGCATAACCATCCCAGTGATGAGCATTTCTTGCCGTTGTTCTTTGCCCTTGGGGCCGGAGGCAGATTTGGCATCGTGCACCAAGGGTTTACCCTGGGGGCGCTGGGTATGGACATCTATCGCTTCGACTGAAGAATCGCCCGTAGGAGCGGCCTTGCGTCGCGAAGGGCTGCATGGCAGCCCCAAAAACTGCAGGCAAAAAAAATCCCCGACCTAAGCCGGGGATTTTTTCATTACACCAGGATCAATCTTCGCGGTAGCGACGCAGCTTCAGCTGCTTGCCAGCCACGCGGGTGTCCTTGAGCTTGGTCAGCAGGCGCTCGAGGCCGTCTTCCGGCAGCTCGACCAGGCTGAAGCTGTCACGCACCTGGATGCGACCGATCGCATCACGGGCCAGGCCACCTTCGTTGAGGATCGCACCCAGCAGGTTCTTGGCGGCGATACCATCACGGGCACCCAGCGCGGTACGGCAACGCACGCGGCCTTCGGCCAGCGGCAGTGGCGCACGACGCTCGCGCTCACCACGGTCGCTACGCTCGGCACGGTCACCACGCTCCGGGCGCTCACCGCGCGGTGCGAAGCTTGGTACCAGCGGCTGCTCGCGCTCTACCGCTGCCAGGTCCAGCGCCTGGCCATTGGTGGCCTTGCGCAGCAGTGCTGCAGACAGGGCACGCGGGCTGCAACCCAGGGCGTCGGTCAGGCGGTCGAACAGTTCACCGTGGGTGGCTTCTGCTTCGGCCACCAGCGGCGCCAGGCTCGAGGTCAGCTTCTTGATGCGCGCATCCAGCACGGCCTGAGCGTTCGGCAGGCGCGCTTCGGCAACCTTCTGCCCGGTAACGCGCTCGATGACCTGCAGCATGCGGCGCTCACGCGGGGTGACCAGCAGCAGTGCACGGCCTTCGCGACCGGCACGGCCGGTACGGCCGATACGGTGCACGTAGGACTCCGGGTCGTACGGCATGTCCACGTTGAACACGTGGGTGATGCGCGGTACGTCCAGACCACGGGCAGCGACGTCAGTGGCGACGACGATGTCCAGGCGGCCATCCTTGAGCGAGTCGATGACGCGCTCACGCTGGTTCTGGGCGATGTCGCCGTTCAGCGCAGCAGCCTTATAGCCTTTGGCTTCCAGCGCGGCGGCCAGGTCCAGGGTGGCTTGCTTGGTACGCACGAAGGCGATCAGCGCGTCGAACTCTTCCACTTCCAGCAAACGCAGAACAGCCGGGATCTTCTGGTCGGCGTGCACCATCAGGTGAGCCTGGTCGATCGCGGTGACGGTCTGGGTCTTGCTCTGGATCTTGACGTGCTTGGGCTCACGCAGGTGACGTTCGGCGATCGAGCGGATCGACGACGGCAGGGTAGCGGAGAACAGTACGGTCTGACGGCTGGCCGGAATGGCATCGAAGATCACTTCGAGGTCATCCATGAAGCCCAGCTTGAGCATTTCGTCGGCTTCGTCCAGCACCAGGTACTGCACGGTGGACAGGACTTTCTCGTCGCGACGCAGGTGGTCGCACAGACGGCCCGGGGTGGCCACGACGATTTGCGCGCCGTTGCGAATGGCACGCAGCTGTGGGCCCATCGGGGCACCACCGTATACAGCCACCACGTTAACGCCCGGCATCTGCTTGGCGTAGGTTTCGAAAGCGGTGGCTACTTGCAGCGCCAACTCACGGGTTGGCGCCAGGATCAGGGCTTGCGGTTCGCGCTTGCTCACGTCGATCTTGTTGAGGATCGGCAGGGCGAAGGCAGCGGTCTTGCCGGTGCCAGTCTGCGCCTGGCCGATCATGTCGTGACCGGCGAGGATGATCGGGATCGATTGATGCTGAATAGCCGAAGGCTCTTCGTAGCCGGTGGCCAGAACAGCAGCAACGATATTCGGATTAAGATCGAGAGCGGCGAATCCGCCGGTTTCCTGGGTCATGGGTCTGCCTCTATGTGCATCCGCAAAGACCCATGCTCCAAAGCTGCACATGCCTTGAAAGACCAAATGGTCACCCAGGCAGCTCTGGCGGCGGGGATTTGCGAAAACGATTGAAAAAGAAAAACTTGGGAAGGTCCGCCTAGCGGACGTGCAGCCGAAGCTGGACTCGGAGGATTTGCACCACCTGATTTTGAGGCCCGCTAAAAGACCGGCGCGTACTATACCCGAATTAATAGCGGGAAGTGTGGAAAATTTTCACGGGCCTGGGGCCAGTACGAGGCCATCAATGGCCGATAGCTGAAACGATTATCTCTCAAAGCCTGGCACGGCCCCGGTAGGAGCGGCCTTGTGTCGCGAAAGGGCCGCAAAGCGGACCCGGCAATGTATGCGGCGACGCTAAAATCCCGAGGGCGCTTCGCACCCTTTCGCGACACAAGGCCGCTCCTACCGGGGGCCCGCGCCAGGCCTTCACGTTGCGGGGCGGATTTCCTTGATCAACCCCTCCAGGCTGTACCCCAGCTGTGGCGCCAAGGCTTCAGCCCTGCCCTTGAGCCCACCCAGGTCCAGCGTTTGCTCCAGGTCCGCCGGCACCAGCAGGATCACATTGCCCTCCTTCACCGGCAGCTCCCAGTAATGCCGGTGGTACAACCCGCGCAACAGCGCCGCGCCCAGCGGCCTGCCGTCATCACCGGCCCACTGGTTGATCACCAGCCAGCCACCGGGGTTGAGCTGCTTCTGGCAATTTTCCAGAAAGGTCCAGGCCAGATGCCCGACACCCGGGCCGTGGTCGGTATACAGGTCGACGAACAACAGGTCGGTTTTCTCCGCCGTGGGCAGCAGCTCAAGGGCATCGCCAACCCGCACATACAGGCGCGGGTCGTCGTCCAGGCCCAGGTACTCCATGGCCAGGCGCGGTACATCCGGGCGCAGCTCGATGGCCTCGATGTCTTCCAGCGGCAGGAACTTCATGCAGGCCTGGGTCAGGGTGCCGGCGCCCAAGCCAAGAAACAGTGCGCTTTCAGGCTGTTCGTGGCACAGCGCACCGACCAGCATGGCGCGGGTATAGTCGTACTCCAGCCAGCTGGGGTCGGCCGTGAACACGCAGCTTTGCTCGATGGCATCGCCAAATTCGAGGAAGCGGTAATCATCCACTTCATACACGCTGATGACCCCAAAGGCATCCTCGACCCGAGCCAACAGCCGTTCTTCCCGCTCCGTCGCCATGAACCTGCCACCCGCCCGCGCAAAAACGCGCATTGTCCGCCAACGTCCCCGATGCAACAAGCTCAGC
The DNA here is from genome assembly GCF_047456105.1 of Pseudomonas sp. BNK-15. Lineage (NCBI taxonomy): Bacteria > Pseudomonadati > Pseudomonadota > Gammaproteobacteria > Pseudomonadales > Pseudomonadaceae > Pseudomonas > Pseudomonas sp. BNK-15. Next base: position 3,484,100 of record NZ_CP179898.1, on the reverse strand, counting down.
GCCAACTGTTACCATGGCAGACAGCCTATAACCGACAAGACCGAGCCTGTGATGAACCAACCGTGGAGCCCTGACAGCTGGCGTGCCCTGCCGATCCAGCAGCAACCGACCTACCCCGATGCCGCGCATCTGCTCAAGGTCGAGCAGACCTTGGCCAGCTACCCGCCGCTGGTGTTCGCCGGGGAAGCGCGCGAGCTGCGCCGGCAGTTCGCCGAGGTCACCGAAGGCCGCGCCTTCCTGCTGCAGGGCGGCGACTGCGCCGAAAGCTTCGCCGAGTTCTCGGCGGCGAAGATCCGCGACACCTTCAAGGTGTTGCTGCAGATGGCCATCGTCATGACCTTCGCCGCCGGCTGCCCGGTGGTCAAGGTCGGGCGCATGGCCGGCCAGTTCGCCAAGCCACGCTCATCGGGTGACGAAACCATCGGCAACGTCACGTTGCCGGCCTACCGCGGCGACATCGTCAACGGTATCGGCTTCGACGAAAAAAGCCGCGTACCGGACCCGGACCGCCTGCTGCAGGCCTACCACCAGGCCACCGCCAGCCTCAACCTGCTGCGCGCCTTCGCCCAGGGCGGTTTCGCCGACCTGCACCAGGTGCACAAGTGGAACCTGGACTTCATCGCCAATTCGGCGCTGGCCGACAAATACCACCAGTTGGCCAACCGCATCGACGAGACCCTGGCCTTCATGCGCGCCTGCGGCCTGGACAGCGCCCCGCAATTGCGCGAAACCAGCTTTTTCACCGCCCACGAGGCACTGCTGCTGAACTACGAAGAAGCCTTCGTGCGCCAGGACAGCCTGACCGGCGACTACTACGACTGCTCGGCACACATGCTGTGGATCGGCGACCGCACCCGCCAGCTCGATGGCGCACATGTGGAGTTCCTGCGCGGGGTGCACAACCCGATCGGGGTCAAGGTCGGCCCGAGCATGAACCCTGAAGAGCTGATCCGCCTGATCGATACGCTCAACCCGGCCAACGACCCCGGGCGCCTCAACCTCATCGTGCGCATGGGCGCCGGCAAGGTCGGTGAGCACCTGCCAGGGCTGATCCGCACCGTCGAGCGCGAGGGGCGCAAGGTGCTGTGGAGCTCGGACCCGATGCACGGCAATACCATCAAGGCCAGCAGCGGCTACAAGACCCGTGACTTCGCGCAGATTCTCGATGAGGTGAAGCAGTTCTTCCAGGTGCACCAGGCCGAAGGCAGCCATGCGGGCGGCATTCACATCGAGATGACCGGGCAGAACGTTACCGAGTGCATCGGTGGCGCACGGCCGATCACCGAAGATGGGCTGTCGGATCGCTACCATACTCACTGCGACCCACGCATGAACGCCGACCAGTCGCTGGAGCTGGCGTTTTTGATTGCCGAAACGCTCAAGCAGGTGCGGCGTTGAGGTAACTGCCTGCCGCAGCCCTTCAGCGTTCTCAAGACCGAGCGCCGCCTGCGCGGCGCATCGTGCCCCTCACTTACGCAGCGGATCATCCCAGAATGGCCGCTCTGCCTCCTGCTGGATATCTGCCCGGCTCAACCCCAGATCCTGCAACGTCGCATCGCTGAGACTGGCCAGCTCCCGACGCTGGCGATACAGCTCCAACCAGCGAGCCGGGCGCTGCACGGCAGCATGCCACAGGTGGTTGAGAGAAAAGGCAGAGTGCTGAATGCTGCTGACATGACCTTTCATCGTGAAGCCCTCCGTGTTGATGGCTTCAGTCTCGCCCCGGGCTTAAGATCAATCCAACGAATGTTTCTTATGCCATGCATCTAGGAGATTGATGCAATGTCCCACTATCAAAGCCTCGATGCCGACGTGCTGCGCACCTTTGTCGCCATTGCCGAGCAAGGTGGGTTCACCCGCGCCGGCGAAGTGGTCAACCGCACCCAGTCGGCCGTCAGCATGCAGATGAAACGCCTAGAGGAAGACGTCCTGCAGCGCCAACTGTTCGAGCGCGACGGCCGCCAGGTGCGCCTGACCGCCGAGGGCCAAGTACTGCTGGGCTACGCACGGCGCATCCTCAAGCTGCATGGCGAAGTGTTCAACACCTTGCGCATGCCGCACATGGTCGGGCTGGTGCGCATCGGCACACCGGACGACTACGCCATGCGGTTCTTGCCGACCATCCTGTCAAGCTTCGCCCAGGCCTACCCGCTGGTGCAGGTGGAAGTGCATTGTGATTCGTCTAAACACCTGATGCTGCGCCAGGACCTGGACCTGACCATCGTCACCCGTGAGCCCGGAAACGAGGTTGGCCAGTTGCTACGCCAGGAACGCCTGGTGTGGGCCGCCGCCGAAAGCTTCTGCCCACAGGAGCAACGGCCGATGCCGCTGGCACTGTTCAATACCGACTGCTTCTGCCGCGCCTGGACCTGCAATGCCCTGGAGGCCCAAGGCATCGACTACCGCATCGCCTACACCAGCCCGAGCCTGGCGGCGATCTTTGCCATCGTCACGGCAGGGCTGGCAGTGACGGCGCAGTTGCAGAGCCTGATTGGCGGCAATATCCGTATCCTGGGCGAACAGGACGGCTTGCCTGAGCTGCCGGTGGCCAATGTGATGCTGCTGCGCAATGCACAAAGCCAGTCACCGATCACCGACTGCATGGCCGACTACATCATCGAAGGTTTCCAGTAATGGGTGCGCCAGACCACTCTAAAGCTCAAAGCCAAGCATCACGGCGCACACCACCAAAAATACACAGAACATCGCCCGCAGCACCTTCTCTGGCAGCGCATGGGCCAGCCGCACTCCCCAGCTGATACTCAGCAGGCCGCCTACCGCCAACGGTATCCCCACCCCCCAGTCGACACTGTGGTGCACGCCATAGGTCAACAAAGTCACCATGGTGCTCGGCGCAGCCAGCGCCAGCGACAGCCCTTGCGCCACCACCTGCGTGGCGCCGAACACGCTGGTCAGGATCGGCGTAGCCACCACCGCGCCGCCCACCCCGAACAAGCCGCCCATGGTTCCACTGAAGCAACCCAGCACCCCCAGCCAGGGCCAGTGATGGCGCAGCTCCGGGCTTGCCGGGGCGGATTTGATAAACAAACGCGCCACGTTCCACAGGGCCAGCGCCACCAGAAAGCCGACAAAGCCCAGGCGCATGGCCTGCGCATCGATACCCACTGCCCAGATCGAGCCCAACCAGGCGAACACCAAGCTGCACACCGACAACGGCAAGGCATGGCGCAACTCGATGCGGTTGCGCTGGTGATAACGCCACAGGGCCAGCAACACGTTCGGCACCACCATCACCAAGGCCGTGCCTTGGGCCAACTGCTGATCAAGCCCGAACAGCACACCAAGTGCCGGAATGGCGATCAGGCCGCCGCCAATGCCGAACAACCCACCCATGGTGCCCAAGGCTGCGCCCAGCACGATATACAACAACCACTCGATCATCAGTGCCTCATCCGCCTGTATCAACAATGCGAGCATGCTAACGATTACGCTCTGGCGGGGAAACGCACAGCAACGCACAATGGCTGTGCGTTTAATGCAAAAGCAAGGCAGCCATGAGCCCTGACACCCTTACCGACCAACTGAGCCTGTTCCTCGATGTGCTGGAGACTGGCAGTTTTTCCGCTGCCGCCCGGCGCCATCCACTCACCCCCTCCGCCGTCGCCCGGCGCATCGACAGCCTCGAGAGCGCCGTGGGCAGCCGCCTGTTCACCCGCAGCACCCATGCGGTGCGTGCCACGCCTGCAGGCAACGCCTTCGCCGAGCGCGCCCGGCGCATCATCGAGGAACTGCGCCTGGCCCGCGCCGAGGCCGTATCACTGAGCAGTGCTCCGGAGGGCTTGATCCGTATCGACGCCCCTGCCGCCTTCGGCCGCCGCCACCTGGCCCCGGCCATTGCCGACTTCCTGGTGGCCTACCCAGGCCTTGATGTGCACCTGCGGCTGATCGACAGCTTCGTCGACCTGCACGGCAGCCACCTGGGCGAGGTCGACCTGGTGCTGCGTGCAGGCCCTCTGGCCGATACCCGCCTGGTCGCCACACCGCTGGCCTACATGGTCCGCGTCGCCTGCGCCAGCCCCGCCTACCTGGCCAGCCGCGGCATACCCGCCTGCCCCAGCGAATTGCCCGACCACGACGGGCTGGACTGGGACGGCCTGGCACCGCCGTTCGCCTGGCGCTTCAACGTCGATGGGCAATCACGGCTGTATCGGCCCTCGCGGATGCGCATGGCCGCCAACAATGCTGAAACGCTGCTGTTCGGCGCGCTTGCCGGCCTGGGCATTGCCCACCTACCGACCTGGCTGGTCAGCGAGTACCTGCTGCGTGGCGAACTGGTGCCGCTTTTTTGCGACAACGGCCTGCCCGCAGCAGAGACCAGCGGTATTTATGCGCTGCGCCTGGCACATGAAACGAACTCTCGCAGCCGCTTGCTGCTCGAATTCCTCAAGAGCCGCTTCAGCCCGATCCCCCCGTGGGACCTGGCACTGCGAAGTGAGCTGCGATGGCAATGAGCGCGCAAACCTTCAGCGTGCTAGATTTCTCCATTGATCACATTCAAGGACCTGCATGAACGCCGACACCCAAGCTTCTTGCGACGAGCTGCTGCTGGACAACCAGGTCTGCTTTGCCCTGCACTCCACCTCGTTGCTGATGACCAAGGTCTACAAGCCCCTGCTTCAGGCATTGGGCCTTACCTACCCGCAGTACCTGGCCATGCTCGTACTGTGGGAACAGGACGGCCTGACCGTGGGCGAGATCAGCCAGCACCTGCTCACCGACCCAGGCTCCCTCACTCCCTTGCTCAAGCGGCTGGAAAGCGAAGGCCTGCTCAAGCGAACCCGTAGCCGCGAGGATGAACGGGTGGTGCTGGTGCAACTGACCGACAAGGGGCGCGCCCTTCAGCAGCAGGCCAAAGAGGTGCCGCCGTGCATTCTCAAGGCCAGCGGCCGCAGCCTGGAGCGCCTGCAACAACTACAGGCAGACCTGCTGGAGTTGCGCGACAGCCTGCAAAAGAACCTCTGACGGCTATGCTGTGCAATGCCCGTTCGGACGAGCGGTGAAGATTTATCTTGCGCACTAACTAATTGCGCGCTAATTTAAATCCCGTACCCACCCGATGCACCCGGCATACACACGGGGCGCACAGCACACTAGCGAGGCTCAATATGCACAAGGTCACTCCGCTGTACATCGCAGAAGCCACCTCCACTGGCGGCCGCGACGGTAAATCCCGCTCCAGCGACGGCAAGCTGGAAGTCAAGCTGAGCACCCCCAAGGAACTGGGCGGCGCGGGCGGTGACGGCACCAACCCTGAGCAGATGTTCGCGGCTGGCTATTCGGCCTGCTTCATCGGCGCACTGAAATTCGTCGCCGGCCAGGAGAAAAAGCAACTGCCTGGCGACGCTTCGATCACCGCCAAGGTGGGCATTGGCCAGATCCCCGGTGGCTTCGGCCTGGATATCGACCTGCACATCAACCTGCCGGGCCTTGCCCAGGCCGAAGCCGAAGGGCTGGTGGAGAAGGCGCACCAGGTGTGCCCTTATTCCAACGCTACCCGCGGCAATGTGGATGTAAGGCTGCATGTAACGGTCTGAACACAGGCACAAAAAAACCCGGCCGAGGCCGGGTTTTTTGTGCACATCACAAGAAGAATTACTTCTTGGAACGGCCCTTGAAGCTGTTGTCGCGAGTGTCGATGTCGATCCACTCGTCGATCTGGATGAAGTCGGCAACCTGGATCTCGGTACCGTTCTTCAGCTTGGCAGGCTTCATGACCTTGCCCGAGGTGTCGCCACGCGCAGCGTTCTCGGTGTAGACAACCTGACGGCTGATGGTGGTCGGCAGCTCGACCGATACCAGACGGCCTTCGAAGAAGACGGCTTCGCAGATGTCTTCCATGCCTTCTTCGATGTACGGCAGAACGGCGTCGATGTCTTCGGCGTTCAGTTCATACATGGTGTAGTCGGTGGTGTCCATGAAGGTGTACGAGTCACCGCTGATGAACGACAGGGTCGCTTCTTTGCGATCCAGGATCACGTCGTCCAGCTTGTCGTCCGCACCGTAAACGGTTTCGGTCTTGTAGCCGGTCAGCAGGTTTTTCAGCTTGGTCTTCATGATCGCGCTGTTGCGACCCGATTTGGTGAACTCGGCTTTCTGAACCAGCCACGGGTCGTTGTCGATCCGCAGTACGGTACCGGGTTTCAGTTCTTTACCAGTTTTCATTACGAAGTATCCGAATCTGGATGGATTTATAAAAATCGAGGCCGCATATCATAGCCAATTTCGGTAAAACTGTACCAGCGCCTTGGCGAGGTCCGGCCGAGCGGCTTGGCGCGCCGCCCACTCACGGGCATGCTGCTGCAGTTCCGGCCAGTATTTACGGGCCCCTCGCCAGGCCTGGTGCATATCGTGGTTCATGTTCCAGGCGCGCCACAATGCCACCATTGCCTCGCCGGCAGCGTCCGACAGGCCCTGTCGATAAAGGTGCAGGAACGCGTCGAGCTTTTCCCAGTGGGCGTTTTCCTCTTGCACGTAGATGTGCCAGAGCATCGGCCGGCCGGCCCACTGCGCACGCACGAACGAGTCTTCGCCGCGCACGGCATTGAAATCGCAGCTCCACAGCAGGCGGTCATAGTCGTCCTGGCTGACGAACGGCAAGATCTGCACCCTCAGCGCCCCCCGCTGGAACACGTCGCCGACCTTGAGCCCCGGCTCGCCCAGCCAATTGGCCAGGTCCGGGAGAATACGGCCTTGCGGCACCAGCAGACGGGTGGCGCAGGTGTCGGTGGCCAATGCATCGAGCCAGCTGCCCAGTTGCGGGTTTTCATAGGCGAACAGCGAGACCAGTTGCGCCTCGGCCTGCACGTCTACACCCAGCCCTTGCAGGAAGGCGGCTCGCGCCTGTGCAGATTGCTCGAAAGCCTGCCGCTGCGCCAGCAACGAAGCCTCGCGCAGCAACCCGCCAGTCTTCTCGGTAAAGCCCGGGAAGAAAAACACCTTGCGCAGGCCATTGGGCTGCGGCGACGGCAAGCCGTGGCAGCCCTCCACCCAGTCTTCGGCACTGAGGTAGTCGAGGTTGAGCCAAAGGATCGGCGTGGAACGGGCACGCATCGCTTCGACGTACTGTGCGGGCAACTGGCAGGCAAAGGCACCAATCACCACATCGGCGGGCTCGACCGGCTGCCACTGGCCAGGCCAGGCGCGCACTTCGACGCCCTGCTGCCATTGCCGCGAGGCGCCGGCGTCGGCGCCTGGGCACAGGGGCACGAAAGCCTCCAGGTCGTCCACCCACAGGCGCACCGCCAGCCCGTGCTCGGCCACCAGCTGCCGGGCCAGGCGCCAGGTCACGCCGATATCACCGTAGTTGTCGACGACACTGCAGAAAATGTCCCAGGTGACGTTCATGTGCCCTGCCCTCGCCCTGCGCAAAATCACGAATTCTGCGGTTAAATTGTCGCCGACAAAAGCACCAACGCTGAAAAACCGCCCGATGCCGTGCGACAATGGCCCACATAACGCCTGCCAGGAGGCCGCCATGCCCCGCCACCGTGAACTGCAAATAACCCTCAAGCCTGTGCAACTGACCCTGTGTGTGGCGTTGGGCCTGTGGCTCGGTGCCGTGGCCATCGCGCTGAGCCTGTGGCTGGCCATCCACCTGTGGCCCGAGCAAGTGCAGCCAGTGGCCCAGGCAGTCGCCCCCGCCCTTGCCCGGCCCGCGGCCCCGCCAGCGCAACCGGCGGATGCGCAAAGCGAGATGTTCGAGCGTTACAAGGCCATCCTGCACAAGCAGGAGCTGCAGCAGGCGGCCGAGGCCGCGCAAGGCAACCCGGGCAACCTCAACAGCCCCAAGTGCCAGTTCTGGCTGTCGCAAAACCGCACTGCGCCGACCGACAAGAGCCAGGCCAACGTGCTGGAGTTCTGTTACTGATCATGAACAAGGCCGCCCTGCTCACGCGTATCGTTGAAGCCCTGGAAACCGACATGGAAGTATTGCGCCGCGCCGCGCAAACCGCCTACGAAACCGCCACCGCCGAAGAAAACATCGCCGAAAACAAGTACGACACCCTTGGCCTGGAGGCCTCGTACCTGGCCACCGGCCAGGCGCGGCGCACGGCCGAGATTCGCCAGGCACTGCTGATCTACCAGCAACTGGTGCTGCGCGACTACGACCCGGCGCGGGGGATACAGATCGGCAGCCTGGTGATTCTGGAAGATGAAGCGGGGGCTCAGCGGCAGGTGTTCCTGGGGCCGGAAGCGGCCGGGTTGAAGATTGGCGAGGCAGACGCACTGGTGACGGTCATTACCCCGCGCTCACCGCTAGGCCAGCAACTGATCGGTAAAAAAGTCGATGACGAGGTTAGCCTTGGGGCCCAGCTGTTCTTCATTATCGAGGTTGCCTGAACCGGCCCCATCGCCGGCAAGCCGGCTCCCACTGGTTTTGCGCTGAGCTTGAGAGCAGCGGGGTACCTGTGGGAGCCTGGTGATTCTGGAAGATGAAGCGGGGCTCAGCGGCAGGTGTTCCTGGGGCCGGAAGCGGCCGGGCTGAAGATTGGCGAGGCAGACGCACTGGTGACGGTCATTACCCCGCGCTCACCGCTAGGCCAGCAACTGATCGGTAAAAAAGTCGATGACGAGGTTAGCCTTGGGGCCCAGCTGTTCTTCATTATCGAGGTTGCCTGAACCGGCCCCATCGCCGGCAAGCCGGCTCCCACTGGTTTTGCGCTGAGCTTGAGAGCAGCGGGGTACCTGTGGGAGCCTGGTGATTCTGGAAGATGAAGCGGGGCTCAGCGGCAGGTGTTCCTGGGGCCGGAAGCGGCCGGGCTGAAGATTGGCGAGGCAGACGCACTGGTGACGGTCATTACCCCGCGCTCACCGCTAGGCCAGCAACTGATCGGTAAAAAAGTCGATGACGAGGTTAGCCTTGGGGCCCAGCTGTTCTTCATTATCGAGGTTGCCTGAACCGGCCCCATCGCCGGCAAGCCGGCTCACAAGTACAGTGCAGGCCTCAAGAACTGCGCGTTCCCTGTGGGAGCCGGCTTGCCGGCGATAGGGCCGGTAAATCCGATGCAAGACTCAAAGGAAAGCCCCGCAAAGGTAATCCTGGCTAGAAAGTTCGCACGAGCGGCATTCGCCCTGATGAAAAATCAGGACGAATAGGTCACCAAAGGCGCGAAAATGGCTTGCTGATAACCATAGAATCTCCCACAGGTACCCCGCTGCTCTCAAGCTCAGCGCAAACCAGTGGGAGCCGGCTTGCCGGCGATGAGGCCGGCCCTGCCAGCCTCCGACTAACCGGCAAGCGCATCGAATTTGCGCGCCAACCCGCCATGAGCGAACTGCTCCTGCACGAACTCGATGAACGCCCGGGTCTTGCCCGGCAGAAGCTTGTGCTCGGCGTAATACAAGCTGATATGCCCATCATCCACATACCAGTCCGGCAACACCCTTAGCAGTTGGCCCGCCTGCAGGTAAGGCACGGCAAACGGCAGGCTGACCAATGCAATGCCCAACCCCTGCTGGGCTACGGCGCACGCTGCATCAGAGTCGCTCATGGTCATTGCCTGGCGCAATAGCAGTGGCTGCTGCGCCTGCCAACGGCTGGTCAACGGCCACGACCGCACACGGCCGGTCTGCGGTGAGCGAATCAAGATGCCGGCATGGTGGCCCAGCACCTTCGGGTCTTCAATGACCGGGTGCTGGCTCAAGTACCCAGGGGCTGCCACCAACACCCGATGCGCAGGGGTCAGCCGGCGCGCCACCACCCCCAGCGGTAGCTCGAACCCGCCGCCAATCGCCGCATCGAAACCTTGGCCGATCAGGTCTACCTGACGGTTGTCGAAATGCCAGTCCGGGGTGATCGCCGGGTAGCGCCGCAAGAATTCACCCAGCAGCGGCAATACGTATAGCCTGCCGAATACCGTCCCCATGCTCACCCGCAACAGCCCGGCCGGCTGGCCTTCGGCGCTGGCCAGGTTGGCCACGGCGTACTGGATGGTACGAAAGCTGTCACTGACTTCGCCTAAAAAACGCTGCCCGGCTTCGGTCAAGGTCAGCTTGCGGGTACTACGCTGGAACAGCCGCACGCCCAGGCGCGCTTCAAGCTGGGCGACATGCTTGCCCACCGCCGCAGGGGTAATGCTCAAACGGCGGGCCGCTTCGGCGAAGCTGCCCACTTCGGCGCTGCGGATAAAACATTCAAGGGCGTTGAACGACTCCATGGCCATGATTACCAACCAAAGGTTTACTCTGCCAATAGTGATTGCCATCTTATCAGCAGGTAATCATCGGTCGATACTACGCCCATCCAAGGCATTCGGCCTTGCTTGCAGCAGGAGATCAGCATGTCCCAGCAACTTACCCTCGAAGGCAAAGTGGCCCTGGTCCAGGGCGGTTCACGCGGCATCGGTGCCGCCATCGTCCGCCGCCTGGCCCGTGATGGCGCCCAGGTTGCTTTCACCTACGCAAACTCCGAAGGCCCGGCCAACGACCTGGTGGCACAGGTCATAGCCGCCGGCGGCCAGGCATTGGCCCTGCGCGCAGACAGTGCCGACGCCGCCGCGGTGCAACTGGCAGTGGACGACACCGTAAAAGCCTTCGGCCGCCTCGATATCCTGGTCAACAATGCAGGCGTACTGGCGGTAGCGCCGCTGACCGAATTCGACCTGGCAGACTTCGACCGCACCTTGGCCATCAACGTGCGCAGCGTGTTCGTCGCCAGCCAGGCCGCCGCCCGCTACATGGGCCAGGGCGGGCGCATCATCAACATCGGCAGCACCAATGCCGAGCGCATGCCGTTTGCTGGCGGCGCACCGTATGCCATGAGCAAGTCGGCATTGGTCGGCCTTACCAAAGGCATGGCACGCGACTTGGGGCCACAGGGCATCACCGTGAACAACGTGCAGCCAGGGCCGGTGGATACCGACATGAACCCGGCCAGCGGCGAGTTTGCCGAAAGCCTGATCCCCTTGATGGCAATCGGGCGCTATGGGCAGGTAGATGAAATTGCCAGCTTCGTGGCGTACCTGGCGGGGCCGGAGGCGGGTTACATCACCGGAGCGAGCCTTACCGCCGACGGCGGCTTTGCAGCCTGATCGAAATGTTTGCACGCTGGCGTCCAGCCTGAGCCGCCCAGATACTGAACGCCACTGACCTTGCCCGCACCGAGATATTGATGAACACCCCAACCTTGAGCCGCGCCCTGATCCTGCTGATGGCCACCGCCACCGGCCTGGCCGTGGCCAGCAACTACTACGCGCAGCCACTGCTGCACAGCATCGCCGAACAGTTCGGCCTGAGCACCGCCAGCGCCGGCAGCATCGTCATCGCCGCGCAGCTCAGCTATGGCGCGGGCCTTCTGCTGCTGGCGCCTTTGGGCGACCTGTTCGAGCAGCGCCGCCTGATCGTGATCATGTCGGTCATTTCCACCTTGGGCCTGGTGATCAGCGCCTGCGCCCCCAGCTTGCCTTGGCTGATCCTGGGGACCGCGCTCACCGGGCTGTTCTCGGTGGTGGCGCAGATCCTCGTGCCCATGGCCGCCACCCTGAGCGAGCCGCATCAGCGCGGGCGCGCGGTGGGTACGCTGATGAGCGGCTTGCTGCTGGGCATACTGCTGGCGCGCACCGCTGCCGGCTTCATGGCCGAGCTGGGTGGCTGGCGCAGCATCTATGTGCTGGCTGCGGTGCTGATGGCTGTCACCGCCTTTGCCCTGTACCGCAGCCTGCCACAGCACCACAGCCATGCCGGGCTGAAATACCCCGCACTGATCGGCTCTGTATTCCGCCTGTTCATCGAGGAGCCAGTGCTGCGCCTGCGCTCGCTGCTGGGGTTGCTGGCGTTCAGCCTGTTCGGGCTGTTCTGGACACCGCTGGCGTTTCTGCTGGCGCGTGAGCCCTACCACTATTCCGACGCGGTTATCGGCCTGTTCGGCCTTGCCGGCGCGGCAGGTGCACTTTCGGCCAACTGGGCCGGCCGCCTGGCTGACCGCGGCAGAGGCTCGCTGGGCACCACAGTGGGCCTTGTTGCGCTGTTGCTGTCGTGGGTACCGCTAGGTTTCGCCGAAAGCTCCCTGCCGGCCTTGCTGCTCGGGGTGCTGGTGCTGGACCTGGCCGTGCAACTGGTGCACGTGAGCAACCAGAATGCGGTCATCGCCTTGCGGCCCGAAGCCCGTACCCGCCTCAATGCCGGTTACATCACCTGTTATTTCATCGGAGGGGCACTAGGCTCCTTGCTGGGCACACAGTTGTTCCAGTACCAGGGATGGATGGGCATCGTGACGGCCGGCCTGTTGATCGGGGCGCTGGCGCTGCTGGTGTGGGGTTGGGCCGAGCACAAGCGCAAGCGCGCCGTGAAGGCCTGTGCGGCATGACACCGCAACCCTCCGTCGCCTGCTCGTTGACTTGCCCGTCGCGCCAGCGCTTCAGTAGGGATTGATCAAAGCCCCTTTACTGACAGGACGACTCAATGACAAGGCTCACGGTGCAATCCGGCGATTTCTTGCAAGGTGAAGGCGAGTATCGCAATGGATCGCTCACACTCAAGACCCCGCGCAGCCCCTCGCCTGGCGAGCGGATTTCCCTTGCCCGCATCAGCGACCTGCGCCTGGCCAGCCTGGAATCCAATCGCAGCCTGGGTACCGCGCTGGGCTGGGGCATGGCCGGCGCCCTGGTGGCCGGCCCGGTTGGCCTGCTGGCCGGGCTATGGCTGGGCGGCAAGGAGGAAGAAGCCACCTTCCTTGCGACGTTCAAGGACGGCCGCAAGCTGATGGCCAGTACCGATGGCAAGACCTGGTCCAAGATCGACGACAGCTGGCGCCAGCATCGGCACCCGCCTGCAGGGGATTGAACAACTTAAGGCGTACGGGGAGATACGCGCCTGATAACATGAGCGTTTTTTGACTGCACGGGCCCATTCGCGGGCTTACCCGCGAATGGGCCCGTGCGTGCTCACCGCTCAAGGACCCCAGCATGCCCCTGCCACACCCCCGCCTGCCCCTGAGCCTGCTCAGCCTGGGCCTGGCCCTGCACAGCCCCCACGGTTTGGCTCAAGACAGTGTCACCCTCGCCCCGGTAGAGGTTTCCGACACCTACGGCAACGACGGCTATCAGGTAACCGAAGCCTCGGCAGGCGGGTTTCAGGCAGCCCCCCTGCTCGATACCCCGGCATCAGTCAGTGTTTTCAACCAGCAACTGATCGAAGACCGCCAGGTACGCAAGCTCAGCGAAGTGCTGCAAAGCGATGCCTCGGTCGGCGAAAGCTACGCCCCGATCGGCTATTACGAAAACTTCAACGTGCGCGGCTTCGAACTCAATGCCGCCAGCAGCTACCGCATCAATGGCCAGACCATCGCCGGCGAGCAGAACGTGGCGCTGGAGAACAAGCAGCAAGTCGAACTGCTCAAGGGCCTGTCGGGCCTGCACAGTGGCGTGTCGGCGCCTGGCGGGCTGATCAATTACGTGACCAAGCGCGCCGAGGATGTGCGCAGCGTAACGGTATCGACCAACGAACAAGGCGAGCGCTACCTGGCCACCGACCTGGGCGGCTGGTTTGGCAGTGAGCGGCAGTTCGGCCTGCGCGCCAACCTCGCCCACGAAGATATCCGCTCGTACGTCGACCATGCCGATGGCAAGCGCGACTTTGCCTCGCTGGCGTTCGACTGGCAGATAAACCCCGATGCCACCTTGCAGCTCGATGCCGAGTACCAGCACCGCGAACAGCGCTCGGTACCGGGCTATCAACTGCTTGGCGGCAGCGAAGTACCGCACGGCATCGACCCGGATGACCGCCTGGCCTACCAGCACTGGGCCAAGCCGGTACAGACCGATTCACTGAACCTGGGCGGGCGTTTCCAGTACCGCTTCAACGATACCTGGAGCGGCACCCTCAGCGCCTCGCGCAGCAAAGTGGTGATCGATGACTACAGCTCGTTCGCCTGGGGCAGCGAAGGCGGCTGGCAGTCGCACTTCAGCCCAGAGGGCGACTACGGCATCTACGACTTCCGCAGCCCTGACGACACCCGCCGCACCGATGAAGCGCAAGCGATGCTCGACGGCCACTTCGACGCGCTCGGCGTGAGCCATGAGCTGACGGTGGGTGCCAGCGCACAACGCCGCACGCTGGATCAGCGCCCCTACTACAACCAACTGGTCGGTAGCGGCAACATCTACACCGGCGCACCCGCCGTGGCGCCCTCGGACCTGCCGGTCGGTGCCAGCGAGCGGCGCCTGGACAGCCGCCAGTACGGCCTGTTCGTCAACGACCGCATCACCTTCAGCGAGCAGTGGCAGGCCGTGCTCGGCGCCCGCGAAGTACGCCTGGACGAAAAGACCTGGGACGAAACCGGCCTGGCCGGGCGCCATACCCGGCAATACCAGTTGCTGCCCAATGCCGCGCTGATCTACAAGCCGCGCCAGGACACCACCGTGTATGCCAGCTACTCCAAGGGCCTGTCCGCAGGGGGTACCGCGCCATGGTACGCCAGCAACGCGGCAGAAATCCTCGCCCCTACCCTGTCGCATCAGCTTGAGCTGGGCATCAAACGCGACTGGCAGGGCATGAGTTTCAGCGCCGCGCTGTTCCAGATCCGCCAGGCCTATCAATACGCCCGCCCTGAAGGCGACGCCACCTTCACCTACGTGCAGCAGGGCCAGCAGAAGAACATCGGCCTGGAACTGGGCGCCAGCGGCTGGGTGACCTCGAACCTGCAAATCCAGGCCAGCGCCGCAGCGATTCGCGCGCGCGTGAAGAACAGCGGTACCGATGCCTACGAAGACCATCAGGCGATCAACGTGCCGCGCCTGCGCGCAGCCCTGCAAGCCGACTACAGCCTGCCGGTGCCGGGCCTGGCCCTGCTGGGCGGGGCACGTTACAGCGCCAGCAAGTATGCGAGCCAGGCGGGGAATGTGCAGGTGGGCGGCTATACCGTGTTTGACGTGGGTAGCCGCTATCGCACGCGCATCGGCGGCTATGACACGGTGCTGCGCCTTACCGTGGATAACGTGTTCGACAAACGCTACTGGCGGGATGTGGGGGATTACCTGGGGGACAACTACCTGTTCCAGGGCGCGCCGCGGACGGCACGGGTGTCGGCTTCGGTGAGCTTCTAGACACCGTTGGCGGCGTATGTCAGAAAGCGGGATCTTCCGCTTGGTGAGCACGCATTACTCACCCGCCCATGGCTGTGATCAACAGATTCGCCCTTCGCAAATCAAGATGAATCCAACAGAATAATGTTTTGGATGCGGGGGCGTATCGGGTGGATCTCAAGCAACTGGAGTGCTTTGTACGCGTCGCTGAATTTGGTGGCTTCACCAGGGCGGCGGCGACACTGAACCTGTCCCAGTCGGTCGTAAGCCGTCAAGTGCGCCAGTTGGAGCTGGAGCTTGGGCAACACCTGTTACTGCGCAACGGTAGAGGCGTCACCCTTACCCCTGCTGGCACCCGGCTTTTCGAGCATGGCCAGGGCATCTTGCGTCAAGTACAAGTCGCCCGCGAGGATTTGCAAGAACAGCGTGACTCATTGACTGGCAAGGTGGTGATCGGCCTCCCCCCTAGTATTGCGCGGCGCCATACCGTTGGTATTGTCACAGCGTTTCAAAAGGCGTTTCCCGGGTGCTCGCTGGGCATCAAGGAAGGCTTGTCCCACTCCATGAGGGAGTGGCTGCTGTTGGGCCGCCTGGATTTTGCGCTGCTGTACAACCCCGCGCAAAACGCGCAACTCCATTTTGAGCCCCTTCAATCCGAACCCCTTTGGTTGATTGGTGCTGCCGGGGCAAGCCTCGCGCCAGAGGTGCCGCTAGCCACCCTCGGTGACTACCCACTGATCATACCCAGCCAGCCGCACTCCCTCAGGCGGCTGATCGAATCGGAAGCTGCACGGCATCATGTAGAACTCAACGTACACATGGAAATAGACGGCATTCCCTCTTTGATAGACCTGGTCGCCGCGGGCGCCGGCTTTGCCGTTCTGTCACGAATGGCACTCAGTGGCTCCTATGTGCCCCCAGGCTTGCAAGCGGCCCCAATCGTCGAGCCCACTATCAATACCCACCTGTTCGTCGCCACAACCAATCAGAGACCATTGACACGCCTGGCTTCGATGACCTTGGCCGTGGTCAAACATCAAATGCGCGATCAAGCCATGCAAAAACCACATAACTGCTAGTGGGGCTTGTCGATTGTTGCATGGCTCCTTGAGCGTCAAGATGGCTGAGAACTTACCCACGACAGCCAATAGAGACGTGCCATGAAAAGCTGCCTGCCACCCGACCTATTCCCCACCAAGCCTGTTGAGGCCCTGCCTGTTGGTTCGTGGGATGCTCACTGCCATGTATTTGGGCCAGCGGCGCAATTCCCCTACGCCGAAGACCGCAGCTACACCCCACCAGACGCCGCATTCGCGCAGCTTGTCGAACTTCATGACCACCTTGGCTTCGAACGCGGCGTTATTGTTCAGGCCAGCTGCCACGGCTCAGACAACCGCGCGATGCTAGATGCAATTGGCCGCAGTGCCGGGCGCTATCGAGGCGTAGCAATCATCGACGGCAGCGAGACTGACGAGGCGTTGGCGCGGATGGACGCCTGCGGGGTTCGGGGAGTACGGTTCAATTTCGTCGCTCACCTGGGCGGTGCGCCCGACCTTGCCATTTTCGACCAGGCACTGGAACGTATCCAACCCTTGGGCTGGCATGTGGTACTTCACCTGGATGCTCAGGACATCGTCACCTATGCCGATCGCTTGGCACGTATCCAGGTGCCGTTCGTAATAGACCACATGGGCCGCATCAAGGCTCAGGACGGCCTCGATCAAGCGCCGTTTCGGACGTTGCTTGAGCTGATGGACAATCCGCTGGCATGGGTGAAGGTCTGTGGCGCCGAAAGGGTCTCAGCGGGGCGCAAACCCTTTGATGATGCTATCCCCTTCGCCATGTCGCTTATCGAGACGGCGCCGGAGCGTGTGCTCTGGGGTACTGACTGGCCTCATCCAAACATCAGCAAGGACATGCCCAATGACGGGGGGCTTGTCGATCTGATGTACCGCTTCTGCCCGGACCCAGCGACACGTCAGAAGCTACTGATCGACAACCCCCTGAAGCTTTACGGACGCTGATTTCAGCGCTCGACCACACCAACTCCAAAAACAATCAGGTAGTGGAATCGATATGAACACTTCGACCGAAGCGACGCACCCTGCCGCGCAACTGAAGCCCGCGGCCCGCACACGACAGCCCTTCTATAAAGCGATGTATTTCCAGGTTTTGCTGGGGATTGTCTTGGGTGGGCTCGTCGGACATTTCTGGCCAGATTTCGCCGCCTCACTAAAACCATTGGGTGATGCGTTCATCAAGCTTATCAAGATGATCATCGGCCCTGTGGTGTTCTGTACCGTAGTGACCGGCATCGCGGGCATGCAAGACCTGAAAAAGGTCGGTCGTGTGGGAGGCAAGGCACTGCTTTACTTCGAGATAATTTCCACCGTCTCGCTGGTCATAGGGTTACTCGGCGGCCACCTGTTCAACCCAGGCGCCGGGTTTCACGTAAACCCTGATTCACTGGATGCCTCTGCAGTGACAGGTTTTGCTGAGAAAGCGCAGCACCTGGGTATCGTCGAATTCCTGATGAGTATCATCCCGAATACGTTCGTCTCAGCGCTGGCAGATGGCAACATCCTGTGCATTCTGCTGATTTCAGTACTTTTTGGCTGTGCCTTGTCCGCGATGGGGGATAAAGGTAAGCCGGTGTACACCATGATCGAAGGCGTTTCGGGCGTGTTCTTCGGTATTGTCCATATCATCGCCAAGTTTTCAGCAGTCGGCGCCTTTGGTGCAATCGCGTTTACCGTTGGCACATATGGCGCCGCATCGCTGCTGCCGCTGCTCAAATTGATCGCAAGCTTCTACGTGCTTTGCATATTCTTCATCGTGCTGGTGTTGGGCTTCGTTGCAAGGCTTTGCGGGTTCAGCATCCTGCGGTTCGTCTCGTATATCAAGGATGAACTACTGATTGTACTGGGCACCAGCTCATCTGAAGTTGTGCTCCCCCAAATCATGGAGAAGATGGAACGACTCGGTTGTTCGAAATCGGTCGTCGGCCTGGTGATACCCACCGGCTATTCCTTCAACCTGGACGGCACCAACATCTATTTGACCATGGCTGTTCTGTTCATTGCTCAAGCGCTCGACATTGAACTTACGTGGGGGCAGCAACTGACCTTGATCATTGTTGCCATGCTGAGTTCAAAAGGTGCCAGCGGGGTTTCGGGGGCTGCGTTCGTGATGTTGACCAGTACCTTGCTCGTCGTGCCCGTTGTGCCCGTTGCGGGAATGGTGCTGATCCTGGGCATCCACCGCTTTATGGGCACTGGCTTGGCGATGACCAACCTCGTCGGGAATGGTGTCGCAGCACTGGTGGTATCCGCCTGGGAAAAAGAACTGGATCGCGGCAAGCTGAACCAGCAACTGCACCCCACCAAACACTGATCCCCACTGCTTGACCTCCACGGCCCTGCCGACAGGGCCGAGGATTGCTGCGCCCTGGAGAAAACAATAATGAATTCCAAACTGCGCTACGCCGTAACGCTGGCGGGGATGACGTGTGTCACACCCCTGCTGGCCGCCAGCTTTATCGAAGACAGCAAGGTACGCCTGGATATCCGCAATTTCTATTACAACGCAGACTTTCGCGACGGTACGGGTGTATCAAAGCGGGAAGAATGGGCTCAGGGATTTCTGCTCAACTATGAATCTGGATTTACCCAAGGAGATATCGGCGTTGGCCTGGATGCATTGGGCTATCTCGGCGTCCGACTCGACTCCAGTGCAGATCGGACGGGAAGCGGGCTTCTGCCAACTACTGCATCGGGAGAGGCGGTTGAAGAGTACTCCAAGGGCGGTTTAGCAGCGAAAGTCAAAGTATCGAGGACTGAACTGCGCTACGGCATCGCGCTCCCCAAGGTACCGGTTTTGCAATTCAATGGTAGCCGGCTTTTCCCGCAGTCCTTCCAAGGGACGCAGATCAGTTCCAGCGAAATTGACGGGCTGACCGTCAACCTGGCCCAATTCAACCGCACAACCAGCCCCGACTCCACCGACCAACAACACATCATGCTGGCGGCAAAAAACGGCCGTTACTCAACCGCCGGCGTGGGTGATCACTTCCGGTACGCTGGCGCGAGCTACAAACCCGACCCAACACTGACGTTCAGTTACTACCACGGTGGCCTCGAGGACGTTTACGCGCAGCACTTTCTCGGCGCGACCCAGCGCCGAAAGCTTGGCCGTGGGTGGCTCGAGTTGGACCTGCGGGCTTTCTTCAGCCATGAAGCAGGCAATGCCAAGGCCGGTCGTGTTGACAACGAGGCTTACACCGCCCTGGTCAGTTACACACTCGACAATGGCCACAGCATGCTTGCCACCTATCAGCATATGGAAGGTGACACTGGCTTCCCCTACATCAATAACCCGTATTTGCCCAACTACGTTCAATACCACGACTTCGCAGAAGCAGGTGAGCGCAGTTGGCAGTTGCGCTACGGCTATGACTTCAGTCACCTGGGTGTGCACGGGCTGAGCTTTTATACCAGCTACATCCAGGGGGCACATCTGGACAAGCGAGGCGGCGGCGGCGAGTGGGAGCGCGACGTGGATGTGACCTACGAGATTCCACACTTCAAAGGCCTTTCGATTCGCTGGCGTAACGCCCTTTACCGAAGCGATATCAACCGTGGCATCGACGAGAACCGCTTGATCCTCAACTACTCGCTTGCATTCAAGTAAACAGCCTCTTTCTCTCCTGAAACGTTGCGAACAGAACGTTGC
Organism: Pseudomonas sp. BNK-15; assembly: GCF_047456105.1. Lineage (NCBI taxonomy): Bacteria > Pseudomonadati > Pseudomonadota > Gammaproteobacteria > Pseudomonadales > Pseudomonadaceae > Pseudomonas > Pseudomonas sp. BNK-15. Next base: position 3,464,328 of record NZ_CP179898.1, on the reverse strand, counting down.
CGTTTTTCAGGCAACCGATTACGAGGAGCCCGTGATGTACATCAAAACGCTAGGGTTGATTGGTTTTGGCGAGGCCGGTGCGATACTCGCCCAAGATATCGCCCGCCAGGGTGTCCATGTGCAGGTATACGACAAGCTTCAGCAAGATGAAGCTTGTCGCGGCGCCCTGTTGACAAAGGCACAGGCATGTGGAGTCAGGCTTTGTGCTTCGGCTATCGATGCCAGTGACGGCGCCGACCTGGTCATGTCTGCAGTGACCGCCGGTGCCGCCCTTGAGGTCGCCCTGCACCTCATGCCACAGCTCAGGTCCGGGCAAGTTTTCATGGATCTGAATTCTGTGGCGCCAGCAACAAAAAAAGCAGCGCACCAAGCCGCAACGCACCATGGTGTGGACTATGTCGATGCGGCAGTCATGGCACCGCTGCCGCCACAGCGCTTGAAAACCCCCATGCTACTGGGCGGCCCTCGGGCACTTGAACTCGAAACTGCGCTAAAGGGGCTCGGCTTGAAGGTTCAAACCGTAGCAAACACCATTGGTGTGGCGTCTTCCATCAAGATGTGCCGCAGCATAATGATCAAAGGGCTTGAAGCGTTGACAACAGAATGCATGGCCACTGCGCGGCAATATGGCGCCGAGGATTTCGTACTCGCTTCACTGCATGAAAGCTTTCCTGGCTCAGGCTGGGACGGAACACTTGCGCACTATCTCATCAGCCGGGTCGCCGAACATGGCTTCAGACGCGCAGAAGAGATGGAGGAAGTAGCGCGAACGGTATCTGACGTTGGCGTGGATGCGCATATGAGCTTGGCGACTGCCGCAACACAGCGCGCGTTTGCACAAGCAATCCGTAACGCAGGGCTTGTATATGCCGACCTTCTGCCTTTTGACTGGGCTCAGGTAGTCGATCAATTACAGGCCACGCCCACCAAGCGCCCGTAAAAAACAAAAAGCCCCCAAACCTTTCAGCTTGGGGGCTCTTCGTAGAATGTGGCGGTGAAGAAGGGATTTGAACCCTTGATACGATTTCTCGTATACACACTTTCCAGGCGTGCTCCTTCGACCACTCGGACACTTCACCGTTTTCTCTTCAAGCCATTCAGCCTGTCGAGGCGCGCTAATTTAGTAGAAGACCTTTTCTTTGGCAAGCATTTTTTTCAGTTTTTTCATGCATTTAAGCCAGGCCACCGAAAAGCCGAGGCTGCCAAGGCAAAGCCGCCAATCTCGCCAGCGCTTTTACCGCACCCGGCCGCCCTGCCCTGATTGCGCAAGGCATGAGGGCCAGTCGCTGACTGGCTGGTCAGCCTTGCTGCTTTACCTGGCCCGCGGCGCTGGGTAACGTCATCGCCACGCCACCTAAAGGACTCTGTCATGAGCGAGCTGATTACCTACCACGCCGAAGACGGCATCGCCACCCTGACCCTGAACAACGGCAAGGTCAACGCCATCTCGCCGGATGTCATCACTGCCTTCAACGCCGCCCTGGACCGCGCCAAGGAAGACCGCGCCGTGGTCATCATCACCGGCCAGCCGGGCATCCTGTCCGGCGGCTATGACCTTAAAGTGATGACCGCAGGCCCCAAGGAAGCCATCAGCCTGGTCACCGCCGGCTCCACCCTGGCCCGGCGCCTGCTCTCTCACCCGTTCCCGGTGATTGTCGCCTGCCCCGGCAACGCCGTGGCCAAGGGCGCCTTCCTGTTGTTGTCCGCCGACTACCGCATCGGCGTCGAGGGGCCTTACAAGATCTGCCTGAACGAAGTGCAGATCGGCATGACCATGCACCACGCCGGCATCGAGCTGGCCCGCGACCGCCTGAGCCGCGCAGCATTCCAGCGTTCGGTGAACAATGCCGAAATCTTCGACCCACATGGCGCGATGCAAGCGGGCTTCCTCGACAAGGTGGTGCCGGCCGAGCAGTTGCTCGACACCGCGCTGGCCGCTGCGCGTGAATTGAAGAAGCTGAACATGCTGGCGCACAAGAACACCAAGCTGAAGGTGCGCAAGGGCCTGCTCGATGCCCTGGATGAGGCAATCGCGCTGGACCAGAACCCGATCGGTTGACCCTGGAGGCCCTCTGGCCGGTACGCCGCCCGGAGGGCCATTACGGCGAACCCAAGGTTTGCCCAACCCAGTGCACAGCCGTACACTGCACCGCGACTGTCTGGTGTGAGTCGTACCATGCTTTACTGCCTTCGCATGCTCCTGCTGGCGCTGCACTTCCTGCTGGTCGGGGTTTTAGGCCTGCTGATCGGCCTGCTGCGCCCCTTCAACCGCGACAACAGCCGCATCTTCGCCCGCTTATACAGCCTGCCGGCCACCTGGCTGCTGCGCATCAAGGTCAAGGCCGAAGTCGGCCCGCTGTGGGACCAGCCACCCGGCTGCGTGATCATTGCCAACCACCAGTCCAACTTCGACCTGTTCATCCTCGGCCACGTGGTGCCCCGGCGCACGGTCGCCATCGGCAAGAAAAGCCTCGGCTGGATACCGCTGTTCGGGCAGTTGTTCTGGCTGGGCGGCAACGTACTGGTGGACCGCAAGAACGCTTACCAGGCGCGCAAGGCCATGCAGGTGACCACGCGCATCCTGCGTGACGACACCTCGATCTGGATTTTCCCGGAAGGCACGCGCAACCCCGCAGACCAGTTGCTGGCGTTCAAGAAAGGCGCCTTCCACATGGCCCTCGAGGCGGGCGTACCGATCGTGCCGGTGTGCGTCAGCCGTTATGCGCGGCGCCTGGGCCTGAACAGCTGGCGACGCCGCACAGTGATCGTGCGCTCACTGCCGCCGATCGCTACTGAAGGGCTGACCCAGCAGGACATCCCGGCCTTGATCGAGCAGTGCCGCGGGCAGATGCAGCAGTGCATCGACCACATGGAAGGCGAGCTGGCCAAACGCTAGGTTGCCCTCAAGGCCCATACAGCCCAAGCTGTAACCCGTGTGCAACCGGACAAGTGGATAACCATGGGTCGAGTCGTGGCATCGGCGGTGTACAGCGCCGGCAGAAAAGTCACCAACATCAGCATCGACGAGGGCAGCGAGTGGGCGCGCAAGCCCGGGCATTTCGTCTGGATCGGCCTGGAAGAGCCCAATGCCGAAGAACTGGCCAACCTGCAGTGCCAGTTCAACCTGCACGAACTGGCCATCGAAGACGCCCTGGAGAAACACAGCCGGCCCAAGCTCGAAACCTTCGGCGACGCGCTGTTCATCGTCACCTATTCGCCCGTGCGCCATGAGGGCAAGCTGGAGTTCATCGAAACCCACATCTTCGCCGGCAACGGCTACATCATCACCTGCCGCAATGGCCACTCCAAATCCTATGCCCTGGTGCGCCAACGCTGCGAGGCGCGCCCCTTGCTGTTGGAGCACGGCGAAGATTTCGTGCTTTACGCACTGCTGGACTTCGTCACCGAAAACTACCAACCGGTCAGCGAAGCCATCCATGGCGAGATCGAAGAGCTGGAGCAAAGCGTGCTTACCGGCTCGTTGCTCGAAGACGACATTCGCCGCCTGCACAGCCTGCGCCGCGACATACTGCGCCTGCGCCGCTATGTGGCACCGATGGTGGAGATAAGCGAGGAACTGCAGCGCCTGAGTTTCCCGTTCATCGACAAGAACATGCGCCCCTACTTTCGCGACGTGCAGATCCACGTGACGCGGCAGATGGAAGACTTGGTCGGGATCCGCGACATCGCCAGCCAGACCATCGAGATCGGCATGCTGCTGGAGTCACGGCGGCAAAGCATCGTGCAGCGCAAGTTCGCAGCGTGGGCGGCGATTCTGGCCTTCCCCACGGCGATTGCCGGGATCTACGGGATGAACTTCCAGAACATGCCGGAGCTTGGCTGGCACTACGGGTATTTCGGGGTGCTGGGGGTGATCGGGCTGGGATGCACCGGGCTGTTCGCCAGCTTCAAGCGCTCCGGCTGGCTTTAGCGTGTCGGGGCTGCTGTTGCAGCCCCTGTGGCTCAGGCAGCGCTGTCGCTGGCCTTGGCTGGCTGCTGGATGAAGCGCATCATCCACTCACCGACCAGGTCGCCCTGGTGTTCAGTGGCCAGGCTCGCCACTGCCTTGTGGTAAACCTCATCCCCCAGGTATTCCTGGCGCGCATCGAGCAAGGCCCGCGAATAGTCGTGGACAAACTCCGGATGCCCCTGGAAGCACAGCACCTGATCGCGAATGTGATACGCCGCATTCGGGCAGAAATCGCTCGAGGCGATCACCGTGGCACCTTCAGGCAGCTCGGTCACCTGGTCCTGGTGGCTGATCAGCAGGGTCAGCTCGGAAACCTCAGGGTCCATCCACGGCGCATGCGCCGCCAGCGAGTAGCGATGGATGCCCACGCCCCACCCCTTGTCGGCCCGCTCGGCCTTGCCACCCAGGGTCAACGCCAGCAACTGGTGGCCGAAGCACACACCCAGCAGCTTTTCGCCGCGCTCGTACAGCTTGAGCAGGTATGCCTTGAGGGTCTGGATCCATGGATCGGTACCGAACGAGTCCGCCTTGCTGCCTGTCACAAGGTAGGCATCGAAACGTTCATCGTCGGCGGGGTAGTCGCCGTTCATCACGTTGTACACACGAAATTCGGCGGCGATCGGCTGCCGCGAGAAGAGCTGCTCGAACATCCTGCCGTAGCCCTGGTACTGCGCGGTCAACTCCGGTCGCAGGACATCGGTCTCAAGGATGCAGATGCGTAACGACATAGGGATAGTCCTGAACGACGTGGGTGGGAATCAGCTGTAGAGACTGCCGTGAAAGGCACGTACAAGCAAGTAGGCTGCACTGACGAACGGTCACATTTTGTCGGGTAGGCGCTGGGTGTTGCGCCACTGTCTAGCCAGAGCGTGCCAGATGGCTGGCTTTTTGCCTCATATCATCAAGCAACCGATTCTCAGCTTTAATAGAACAAAGGGTTCTTAAACATGGATGACGTTCACCCTACTGTTGGTTGTATATCGATACAAAGAGGTAAGTGGTAAGGCGTGCAGGCACGCTGCGGTGATCGACCCGAAGTGCGACAGGGAAGCCAACGGGTATTCAGGAATAACAACAAGAAGGCGGTCCGCCATGTTCAGACAATCGAAACTTCGCCAAGCTGGGCTCATTTTATTCGCCACGACGTTGCTGTTGATCTTGCCGAACCTGACACGTTTGTTCGGATGACAATGGCAGTGGCCTCAAGGGGCAACGCACAGGTAACCTGCCGGCCATGACGGTCGGAGAGTGCCCATGCGCCTAGGTTTTGCCCTGCTAGCCCTTCTTCTCAGCCTGCCCCTGTCGGCGGCCCAACTGCACCTGGAACTCGACGGCTCGTCGCGCACTCTGGACAGCGCCGATTTGCTGCGCATGCCGCAAGCACGCGAAATAAACATCGAACAGGACGTGTCCTATAAACGGCCCATGCGTTACCGCGCGGTGCCGCTGGCCACGCTGTTGCAAGGCATAAAGGCAGATGACCACCTGCAGGCCGTGGCGCTGGACGGTTTCGCTGCCGAAATGCCGGCCGCGCCGTTGCTGCAGGAGGGCCCGGCACGTGCCTGGCTGGCCATCGAGGACCCCGCCGCACCGTGGCCGGCACTGGGCAACGGCAAGCCAAGCGCCGGGCCGTTCTACCTGGTGTGGACCGCCCCGCAGGCAAGCGGCATCCGCCCCGAGCAATGGCCGTTCCAGATTGCCACCATCCGCCGCCTGGCGACGGTGGAACAACGCTTCCCGGCGCTGCTCCCTGACCCGAAGCTGCCGGCCGAAGGCCCGGTGCGCCAGGGCTTTGCCCTGTTCCAGCAGAACTGCCTGGCCTGTCATCGGCTCAACGGTGCGGGGGATGCCCAGTTAGGCCCGGACCTGAACATGCCGCACAACCCGACCGAGTATTTCCAGCCGGGGTTCCTGCGCCAGTACATTCGTGACCCGCAAAGCCTGAGGCAGTGGCCACAGGCGCGCATGCCGGGGTTTGCCGAAAGTGTTTTGAGTGAAGAAGAACTGGATGCCTTGCTGGCTTACCTGGGGCATATGGCCAAGCGTAGGCCTTGAAGGCCAATCGCCGGCTGGCCGGCGATTGGATCGGGCCGCAAGGCAACCCCAGGGGGGTTCAGGCTGTCGGCCGTTCCTGCTTGACGCCCCACCCCTCTACCTCGCCGCCATAGGGTGACACGACCTGCTCGAAGGCCTCTTCGAAGTCCCCGATACCACCATAGGTGGCATACATGATCTTGCTCAGTTCCAGGTGCCACACACCATCATCCCGTTCTCGCACCTGAGCATTGAGAGACTCACCGCGAAACTGCCCGGCCGCGCGTCGCGCGCCGGCTTCATCTGGAAATACCGCGTAGAACTCGATGGGGTGGATACGGGTGAAGTCGAAACCGCCAGCTTTCATCTGACGCAGGACATTGCTGCTGATATCGTCGTTCTGGCTGCTCATGAATCGTCCTCCTGAATAAAGCAATGGATAGACTTTCCGTGCACTACGCACCTGCCGGCATTGCCGTGCAGTTCGAGCTGATGCAAGACGCGAATTGACAGGTGCAGCCCCGCAGAACAGGCCAACACCTCCCACTAGCGTAGTGCCTTGCGCGGCACCACGCCAACCGTGCGGGTCAGGAAGATTCCTGGATACGGGTGATGACTACGCCGTTCTGCTCCTTGAGCCAACGTGCCGTGGGGGATAGGGCACGGTCCTGGAAGTCGTTGAGGTCCAGCTCATCCATGACCGGGAAAAGATGCGAACGAATGGCCTTGGCCGCCTCTTCCTCGCTGGGGCACAGTTCACCGTGCATCAGCAGCGTGGTTGGCTCGCCTTTCTGGTCGGCAAAGATGACTTCCCACTCTTTCATTGAATAGCCCTCTCAAGCAGAGAACACCGGGGGTGATGCCTGTTAATGCTTGACCGTGGGCCGGGCGATTTGTTCAGTCAGTTGCAGCCACTGGTGACCGCAGGCCGGCGCCATCTTGTGGGAGCCGGCTTGCCGGCGATGGGCCGCAAAGCGGCCCTGTTTGCCAGTTACTTCGGTGTACCGTGCACCACACCGGCCGTGTTGTCGAGCAGGCTCTTGGTCGCGGTCTGGATATACGCTTCGAGCTGCTTGAGCATTTGCGGCTGGTCGGGGCTTTCGATCAGCTCGGCCTTGAACTCGCTGCCCAGCTGGTAGCGGTACAGGCGCGGGGTCATGTCCTTGGACTCGATGAGGATGCGGTCACCCTGCACCAGGCCAACGATCTGCTCGCTGCCCGACGGCTTGATCATACCGATGCCCTGGTCGCCCTCAGGCAGGTTGAGCAGGTCGCGGCCCCAGCACTGGTGCCGTGCCTGGCCACCCAGGCGGCCCATGATGGTCGGCACGATGTCGACCTGGGTGCCCACGGTGTGGTTGAGCGCACCGAACTTCTCCTGGATGCCCGGCGCGATCAGCAGTAGCGGCACGTTGAAGCGGCCCAGGTCCAGTTCGGTGATCTGCTGGTGGTTGCCAAAACCATGGTCGCCAACGATGACGAACAGGGTGTCCTTGAAGTACGGCTCCTTGCGCGCCTTCTCGAAGAACTGGCCCAGCGCCCAGTCGGAGTAGCGCATGGCGGTCAGGTGCTCGTCCAGGCGGCCCTGGCCTGTGACCTTCTCGACCGGCAGGTCCTTGGGCAAGGCATACGGGGTGTGGTTGGACAGCGTCTGCAGCAGCGCGTAGATCGGCTTCTTGCCATCGTGCTTGGCCAGCTCCTCGTTGCCACGGTCGAACATGTCCTGGTCGGAAACGCCCCAGGTTGGGTCGGAGAACACCGGGTCGACGAAGTCGTTGCGGCCGATGAAGGTGGTCATGCCCTGGTTGCCGAAGAAACCGGACTGGTTGTCCCAGGCGAAATCACCGTTGTAGACGTACACGTCGTCGTAGTCACGGGCGCTCAGCAGCGCCGGCAAGCCCGACAGCTTGTGGCCGCCTTCCGGGGTCTGCATCAGGTATTCGAAGCCCGGCAGGTTCGGGAAGCAGGCCATGGTAGCGAACATGCCCTGGTGGGTATGGGTGCCGTTGGAGAAGAAGCGGTCGAACAACAGCCCCTCCTTGGCCAGCTTGTCGAAGTACGGGGTGATGTTGTTCGGGCTGCCCAGGGCGCCTACCGAATGGCCGGCGAAGCTCTCCATGAGGATCACCACGACGTTCTTGACCGGCAAGGTACCTTCGGCCGGCGGCACGAAGTCACGGCGCACGGCGGCCTCATCGGCATCGACCAGCGTGTCGTAAGGGGTCAGGAGATGTTCACGCACGGTCTGCGTGGCCAGGTTCTGCTCCAGCACCGGCTTCCAGATATTGGCACGGTCCTCGCCGAAACGGCTCTTGGCAGCGTCGATCAGTGTCAGGGTACCGTTGAGGCCCAGCTGGTTGACGAAGTTGGAATCAGTGGTGAAGGCATCGCCCCAGCGCATGGGCGGGCCCTGGCGCAGGGTGCCACGGGCGGCAACCACAGCCACCAGCAGGATCACCATGAACACGGCCAGGCGGTGGTACCACGGCGCAACACTGCGCTGCACGGTAACGCCACTGCCACCTACACCACGGGTGATGCGGTCGATGCCCTTGAACAGCAGGCTCAGCAGCCAGGTGCCGAACAGCCAGGCCAGCAGGTAGCGGACCACCGGGAAGCCGTACCAGAGCATGCTCATCACGGTTTTCGGGTCTTCCTTGATGTACTGGAAGACCAGGCCGTTGAGGCGCTGGTGGAACTCGCGGTAGAAGTCCAGCTCCATCAGGCCGAGGAACATCACCACGCTCGCGGTGATGGTCAGCCAGAAGCGGAACAGGCCACGCCGGGCCATGGCCCATGGGCTCAGCGTTGCCAGCAGCAACGGGATGCTCAGGTACACCACCACGCGCAGGTCGAAGCGCAAACCGTTGAACAAGCCTTCGGCAACGGTGGAATAAGGGGTGTCGCCGATCATGTCACTGTTGTAGACCAGCAGCGCGAGGCGCACCAGGCTGAGCATCAGCATGATCACCAGGGCACTGAGCAGCGTATAGGCCAAGTGCGATTTCAAGGTCGGCGAGAAGGCTCGCGCGCCCTGTTGCTTCAAGGCATCCGTGTTAGCCATGAATGGGAAGGTCCTAGGATTGCGTGTTTGCGGGATGGCGCCGGCGCTAGACCAACGCAGCATTGTGCGGGTGCGGATTCTGTTTAAACCAATGTGAAAATTTTGTCACGGGGCTGTTGCTGGTTTTGTCTGCGCCAGCAAAATGCCCCTATCCAAGCCGCACATTGCCCCTGGGACCGGCAATGGCCCAGATCACCAGGCCGATCACCGGCAGCAGGGCGATCAGCAGTATCCACAGCACCTTGACCCCCACCTCCCGGCCACTCTTGATCACATTGAGGATTGCCCAGATATCCAGCGCCAGAATGATCAGGCCAACCAGCCCGTTGAACGTCGAACCCATGGCAAAACCCCCGTTGACAGTCAGTGTGGCTGAGCATAATCAGCTATCAGGTCGATAGAAGGGAATCCTTGGCCTGCCCTGCTGGTCACTGGGTAGACTGCAAGCATTCACAGATCCGAGGTTCGCATGCCCCCAGCCCAGACTCAAACCCCCGCCTCGCCCTCGTTGTTGAGTGCCTGGCGCCAGCAGGCAGTCAATACCCCGTGGCTCAGCGCGGGGCTGGGCGTGAGCTTGCTGGCGGTCATCGTGCTGCTGGCGGCGAGTTTCTGGAACGCCGTCAACGGCGAGCATGCCGACAGCCTGCACCTGGCGCTGCTCGGCGGGCTGTCCGGTTTCGGCGCCACGGCCTTGGGCGCGGTACTGGCCGTTGTGCTGCGCGATGTCAGTGCCCGCAGCCAGGATGTGATGCTGGGCTTTGCGGCCGGCATGATGCTGGCCGCCAGTTCGTTTTCATTGATATTGCCCGGCCTTGAGGCTGCCCGCGAAATTACCGGCAACGGCCCGGCCGCCGCTTTTACTGTGGTGCTGGGCATGGGCCTGGGTGTGCTGCTGATGCTCGGGCTTGACCGCTTCACCCCGCACGAACACGAAAGCACCGGCCCCTGCGGCCCTGAGGCCGAGCGCATCAGCCGGGTATGGCTGTTCGTGCTGGCGATCACCCTGCACAACCTGCCCGAGGGCATGGCTATTGGCGTGAGCTTTGCCAATGGCGACATGAATGTCGGCCTGCCGCTGACCAGCGCCATCGCCATTCAGGACATCCCCGAGGGCCTGGCCGTGGCGCTGGCCTTGCGCGCAACCGGGTTGTCCAACTTCAAGGCCGCGCTGGTGGCGATTGGCTCGGGCCTGATGGAGCCGTTGGGCGCGGTGATCGGGTTGGGGATTTCCACTGGTTTCGCCCTCGCCTACCCCATCAGCATGGGGCTGGCGGCGGGGGCGATGCTGTTCGTGGTGTCCCACGAGGTGATACCCGAAACCCACCGCAATGGGCACCAGACGGCAGCGACGCTGGGGGTGATGGGCGGGTTTGCGGTGATGATGTTTCTGGATACGGCACTGGGTTGAAACGACTTACCGACGCCGCTGTTGTAGGAGCGGCCTCGTGTCGCGAAAGGGCTGCGCAGCAGACCCAGCAATTTGTGTTGCGCTGCTGAACCTTGGGGCCGCTTTGCGGCCCTTCGCGACACAAGGCCGCTCCTACAGGCGTGTGAGCTGCCTTGAGCGCTTTCAGTGCCATTATCACCTGGCTTTGTTCAGCGCGGCCATCTGCACCTTGCTGCAGGTAGGAGCGGCCTCGTGTCGCGAAAGGGCTGCGCAGCAGACCCAGCAATTTGTGTTGCGCTGCTGAATCTTGGGGCCGCTTTGCAGCCCTTCGCGACACAAGGCCGCTCCTACAGGCGTGTGAGCTGCCTTGAGCGCTTTCAGTGCCATTATCACCTGGCTTTGTTCAGCGCGGCCATCTGCACCTTGCTGCAGGTAGGAGCGGCCTCGTGTCGCGAAAGGGCTGCGCAGCAGAGCCAGCAATTTGTGTTGCGCTGCTGAATCTTGGGGCCGCTTTGCGGCCCTTCGCGACACAAGGCCGCTCCTACAGGCGTGTGAGCTGCCTTGAGCGCTTTCAGTGCCATTATCACCTGGCTTTGTTCAGCGCGGCCATCTGCACCTTGCTGCAGGTAGGAGCGGCCTCGTGTCGCGAAAGGGCTGCGCAGCAGACCCAGCAATTTGTGTTGCGCTGCTGAATCTTGGGGCCGCTTTGCGGCCCATTCGCGACACAAGGCCGCTCCTACGGGCGTGTGAGCTGCCTTGAGCGCTTTCAGTGCCATTACCACCTGGCTTTGTTCAGCGCGGCCATCTGCACCTTGCTGCAGGTAGGAGCGGCCTCGTGTCGCGAAGGGGCTGCGCAGCAGACCCAGCAATTTGTGTTGCGCTGCTGAATCTTGGGGCCGCTTTGCGGCCCTTTCGCGACACAAGGCCGCTCCTACAGGCGTGTGAGCTGCCTTGAGCGCTTTCAGTGCCATTACCACCTGGCTTTGTTCAGCGCGGCCATCTGCACCTTGCTGCAGGTAGGAGCGGCCTCGTGTCGCGAAAGGGCTGCGCAGCAGACCCAGCAATTTGTGTTGCGCTGCTGAATCTTGGGGCCGCTTTGCGGCCCTTCGCGACACAAGGCCGCTCCTACAGGCGTGTGAGCTGCCTTGAGCGCTTTCAGTGCCATTACCACCTGGCTTTGTTCAGCGCGGCCATCTGCACCTTGCTGCAGGTAGGAGCGGCCTCGTGTCGCGAAAGGGCTGCGCAGCAGACCCAGCAATTTGTGTTGCGCTGCTGAATCTTGGGGCCGCTTTGCGGCCCTTTCGCGACACAAGGCCGCTCCTACAGGCGTGTGAGCTGCCTTGAGCGCTTTCAGTGCCATTACCACCTGGCTTTGTTCAGCGCGGCCATCTGCACCTTGCTGCAGGTAGGAGCGGCCTCGTGTCGCGAAAGGGCTGCGCAGCAGACCCAGCAATTTGTGTTGCGCTGCTGAATCTTGGGGCCGCTTTGCGGCCCTTCGCGACACAAGGCCGCTCCTACAGGCGTGTGAGCTGCCTTGAGCGCTTTCAGTGCCATTACCACCTGGCTTTGTTCAGCGCGGCCATCTGCACCTTGCTGCAGGTAGGAGCGGCCTCGTGTCGCGAAAGGGCTGCGCAGCAGACCCAGCAATTTGTGTTGCGCTGCTGAATCTTGGGGCCGCTTTGCGGCCCTTCGCGACACAAGGCCGCTCCTACGGGCGATTCAGCTGTGAACGGCCACCTTGAGCGCCTCTAAGGCCGGCTCTACCTTGATACCCAGTTCAGCACCCAGCTCCAGCACACGCGCCAGGTCGTTTTTGCCAACCATCACCACCTGCAACTCATCATCGAGCAACTGGCTGAAGTTGAGCAGCACATAACCACCGGCCTCTTTGTTCAGCGCGGCCATCTGCACCTGGATGCGGTTGAGCGCCGTCAACGGCTCGGTACGCGCCAGCTGCTTGGGCTTGAGGGTGAACGGCACGCTCTTGTCGAACGAATCGCTGATGTGCTGGAACAACTCTTGATAGCTGTCGGCCTGGAACACCACGGTGTCCGGCAGGCTGCCAAGCACCACCCACTCGCCCAGCGGGATCGGGAAGCTGTCGTCGTAGTTGATGTCCGGGTTGGCGGCGAGGAAGGCGGCGGGGTCGGCGTAGGCCTGCGCGGCCTCGTCGGCGATGCGCTCGATGTCTTCATCGCGCATGCAGCCGGCGCCGATGAGGCTGATGAATTCGAGCAACTGGTTTTTCATGAAGGGGGCCTGCGACGGGTGAAAAGTCGCCAAGGATAGCCGCAAATGCCCCCAGGCAGTTAGCCGGCCAGCGCCTGCAGGCGCGCTGCGGTATCGGCTGCGCCCATGGTGTGCGCCGCCATCAGCGCGGTGGCGCCGCGCGCATCCTGGCGCGCCGGGTCGGCGCCTTGGGCCAGCAGGTAGTCGAGAATCTCTACACGGTTGAACATCGCCGCCAGCATCAGTGCAGTACGCCCGTCCTGCGCAGCAGCGTCGACCGGCACGCCGTTTTCCAGCAACAGCCGGATCATCGCCAGGTCACCCTTGAACGCCGCACCGGCGATCGGCAGTTGGCCGTTGTCGTTGGCAACCAGCGGGTCGGCACCCTGGCTCAGCAATACGCGGACCGCATCATGGTGGCCGTGGTAGCTGGCCAGCATCAGCAGCGTGTCGCCTTTGTGGTTGCGCAGATTGGCTGGCAAGCCACTGGCCAGAAGACGCTCGAGCATCGTGGCATCCCCCTGGCGGGCACACTCGAAGACCTGCTCGGCAAATGCCGCGGTCTCGTCATCGGTCATGGCGGCGGGTGCTTGTTGTTCAGACATCTGGAACCTCCTGGCAGAAAAGATTGCCCAAGTGTTTGTCAGGCAAGCCCGGCAGGTCAAAGGTTCAGAATCTATAGCGCCGATAGCCACCGGCCGGCTCGTGCAAAATGCACTGTGCAAAATGCACGACCATGCAGCCTGCACGGCACCACCCTCCCCGAAGCAACCTCAAGGCCTTGAAATTAAAGGCTTTTTATTAGAATCAAGTTTTGGCACGTTCACTGCACCTATCAACTCACGTCTGCCCACCAAATCAGTCAGGAGTTGATATGGACCTCATTCAGGAAAAGTTCGTCTCGGTGTTCTCGGCCTACCAGGTCACCACCCAGCCTCGCCCCGATGGCGGCATCCTGCTGACGCTGCGTGCCACCGATGGCAGGGTTACCCGCCGTGTGCTGACCTATGGGCAACTGCACAGCGCCGAACAGCTGTCCTGGGCGATCAGCGCCATTCGCCGCGACCTGGCCGAGCAAGCCAGTGAACTGCCGGTGATTTCGATGCTGCAGAGCCAGCAGCGCTTCGCGTTGCCGACCTACCGTTGAGTTTTGTCTGCACCGGCCGCTTCGCGGGTAAACCTGCGCCCACAGGTACTGCATTGCCCTTAGGGATGGCGGGGTACCTGCAGGCACAGGCTTGCCCGCGAGGGGCCGGAGCGGACACTAGAACTCGTCGATCCCGGCGTACGCACGCGCCGTATCATCCCCGGTAAAGCGCGCCTGCATGCCCTGCTCGCTGGCATACAGCCGCAGCGCCAGGCAGAACGGGTTGTCCCCCAGCTCCACCCAGCGCCGGCTCCCTGCCGGGATCACCAGCTGGTCGCCTTTTTCACACACCAGCGCATACACATAGTCACCCAGGCGAAGCCCGACCTGGGCGCGACCTGTGACCACGGCAAACACTTCATCAACGTCATGCACATGCTCATCACGCAGGTCGACCTGTGCCGGGTCGGCACCGTCGCGGTTGAGCACACTGAATGCTGCGCAGCCTTGGGCAGTCATCAACCGGTCAAGGTGTTCGCGGCAGGCGCTCATGACCTCATCCTGGCTGCTGCCCGGCCGTATGCGCAGCGCCAGCGCAGCGTGGTGAAAACGCACGCCCTGCTCTGCCAGCGTTGCGGTGATGTCGTCGTGGTGGGTCAGTACCTTGTTCGGCAAGGCCGGGCTGGACGGGTGGAATACACAGAGGATGCTCATCAGCGGCAGGTCCTGGTCGATTTCAAACGAGTGGCAATGATAACGGCTGCCGCGAGCGCTGCGGCGCTGGCCATACCAAAGGTGAAGGTGGGGCCCAGCAGCTTCCAGCTGTAGCCCGAATACAACGCCCCCAGCGCACCGCCGGTGCCCGACAGCGCCGCATACAATGCCTGGCCCTGGCCTTGCTGACGGGCGCCGAAACTGGCCTGGACGAACGCGATGGAGGCAGCATGGAAGCAGCCGAACGTGGCGGCGTGCAGCACCTGGGCGAAGATCAGCACGCCCGGCTCGCCCGCCAGGTTGCCCAGGAGCAGCCAGCGCAGGGCGGCCAACAGGAAGCTGGCCAGCAGCACCTGCTGCACGCTGAAGCGCGTGAAGATGCGGCTCATGGCCATGAAGATCAGCACTTCGGCCACCACCCCCAGCGCCCACAACAGGCCGATGGCGCCGCGGCTGTAGCCCAGGTGCTCCAGGTGCAACGTGAGGAAGGTGTAGTAAGGCCCGTGGCTGAGCTGCATCAAGGCCACGCACAGGTAGAAGGCAACCACCCCGGGCGCCCGCAACTGGCGCAGAAACCCGCCTGCGTCGCGCCGCTCGCCCTGCTCCACCGGCTGGGCATTGGGCACCCACAGGCTGGCCGCGACGATGCCCGCCATGATGGTCACCAGGGCGACCGGGTAGATATCCAGGCTCAGCCATTCGAACAACCGCCCAAGGCCGACCACGGTGAGGATGAAACCGATCGAGCCCCACAGGCGCACCTGGCTGTAGCGCGCCGTCTGCCCATGCAGGTGGGCCAGGGTGATGACCTCGAACTGCGGCAGTACCGCGTGCCAGAAGAACGCGTGCAGGGCCATTACCAGCGCCAGCCAGGCGTAGCTCTTGCCGAAGAAGATCAGCGAAAAGGTCGCCAGGGTACACAGCGCGCCTAGGCGCACGATCAGCAGCCGCTGGCCGCTGCGGTCACCCAGCCAGCCCCACAGGTTGGGGGCGATGCAGCGCATCAGCATGGGGATGGCTACCAGCTCGCCGATACGCGCCGGGGGGAAGCCGAGGTGGTCGAAGTACAGGGCCAGGAACGGGGCTGTCGAACCCAGCAGAGCGAAGTAGAAAAGGTAGAAGCTGGACAGGCGCCAGTAGGGGATTGGGTTCATCAGGGCTCAGCCAGAATGGGGTATTGCCTGTACCGGCCCTATCGCCGGCAAGCCGGCTCCTACACTGCACCTGTGGAGCCGGTTCAAGCCGGCGCCCATGCTGCCCGTGTGGGAGCCGGCTTGCCGGCGATAGGGCCGGTACTGACGAATCAGAGCTGGCCCAGAACCGGCGTTGCGACCTTCACCTCGGCATTCTGCGCCCGGTGACGCAACAGGTGATCCATCAGCACGATAGCCATCATCGCTTCAGCGATCGGCGTGGCGCGGATGCCAACGCACGGGTCGTGACGGCCCTTGGTGATGACGTCGACCGGGTTGCCGTCCACGTCGATGGAGCGGCCCGGCACGGTGATGCTGGAGGTCGGCTTGAGCGCCAGGTGGGCGACGATCGGCTGGCCAGAGCTGATACCGCCCAGGATCCCGCCCGCGTTATTGCTGAGGAAGCCTTCGGGGGTCAGCTCGTCGCGGTGCTCGGTGCCGCGCTGGGCGATGCTGGCGAAGCCGGCACCGATTTCAACACCCTTGACCGCGTTGATGCTCATCAGCGCATGGGCCAGCTCCGCGTCCAGGCGGTCGAAGATCGGCTCGCCCAGGCCCGGCATCACGCCTTCGGCCACCACGGTGATCTTCGCCCCGACCGAGTCCTGGTCGCGGCGCAGCTGGTCCATGTAGGCCTCAAGCTCCGGCACCTTGGCCGGGTCGGGGCTGAAGAAGGCGTTGTCCTGCACCGAATCCCAGGTCTTGAAGGGGATTTCGATCGGCCCCAGCTGGCTCATGTAGCCGCGCACCTGGATGCCCTGGGTGGCCAGGTACTTCTTGGCGATGGCGCCGGCCGCCACGCGCATGGCGGTTTCGCGGGCCGAGCTGCGGCCACCGCCGCGGTAGTCGCGGATGCCGTACTTGTGGTGGTAGGTGTAGTCGGCGTGGGCCGGGCGGAACAGGTCCTTGATCGCCGAGTAGTCCTTGGACTTCTGGTCGGTGTTGCGGATCAGCAGGCCGATCGAGCAGCCGGTGGTACGGCCTTCGAACACACCGGAGAGGATTTCCACCTCGTCCGGTTCCTGGCGCTGGGTGGTGTGCCGGCTGGTGCCGGGCTTGCGCCGGTCGAGGTCGTGTTGCAGGTCGGCGAGGGAGATTTCCAGGCCCGGAGGGCAGCCATCGACAATGGCGACCAACGCCGGGCCATGGCTTTCGCCAGCGGTGGTGACAGTGAACAGCTTGCCGTAGGTATTGCCGGACATGGACGCTCCGCGAGTCTGCCTGAAGTGAACGAGGGGAGCAGTATACGGAAAATTTCACAAGGAATGCTTGCCCGCTCCGGGGGGCTGCAGAACCTTCCCATGAACATTGGGTCAAACGCTCATCTCCCCATGTAGTACCGCCTGATGCCGCGCTTCGTCGCTTTCTTCCTCCTGCTGTGCACCGGCCTTGCCCAGGCAGCCTCACCCACCGTCCTGCAACGCCCTATCGACCTGGACACCGGCCAGGGTGTGCTGCATGGCAGCCTGCTGTTGCCGCAACAGGCCACCCCGCCCCCAGTGGTGTTGATCATCGCCGGCTCCGGCCCTACCGACCGCGATGGCAACAACCCGGCCTCGGGGCGTATCGACAACCTCAAACGCCTGGCGCTGCTGCTGGCCAATGAGCGCATTGCCAGCGTGCGCTACGACAAGCGCGGCGTGGCCGCCAGCCTGCCGGCCACGCCCGATGAGCGCGACCTCAGTGTCGAGCGCTACGTCGCCGACGTGGTGGCCTGGAGCCGCAAGCTCAAGGCCGACCCGCGCTTCGGCCCGCTGATACTGGTCGGCCACAGCGAAGGTGCACTGATTGCCAGCCTGGCCGCCGAACAGGCCGGCGCCAGCGCCGTCATCACCCTGGCCGGCAGCGGCCGGCCCATCGCCGATGTGCTGCGCGAACAACTGGCGCAACGCATGCCGCCCGCGCAACTGGCCCGCAGCAGCGCCCTGCTCGACCGCCTGCAGGCCGGGCAGACCAGCCTGGATGTCCCCGCCCCCTTGCGCCAGGTCTTCCGCCCCAGCGTGCAGCCCTACCTGATCTCACTGTTCCGGCAGGACCCGGCCAAGGCCTTCGCCCGCCTGCCCATGCCTGCGCTGATCATCCAGGGCCGCAACGACGTGCAGGTGGATGTGGCCGATGCCCAGCGCCTGAAGGCGGCCAAACCCGATGCCCAACTGGTACTGATCGACGGCATGAACCACATGCTGCGCATCAGCCCCAAGGCCATGAGCGAGCAGCGCGACAGCTACCTGAACCCTGAACTGCCGCTGGCCCGTGAGCTGGGTGAGCGGGTGGTGACGTTCATTCATCAATTGCCCTCAGCCTGAGGAGATCGCCGCACAATGGCCTCAGGTCCTGGGCGATACGGCCGATAAGCTCGGTATTGGCTTGTATGTGAGAACGCCCTGATGACCGACGCCCCCGCCGCCGTAGAGCCGGCCGAAGAGCCGCAAGCCCCGGACAGCCCAGTGCTGCCCTGGGCTGACCTGGCAGTAGAACACTTTCAGTTGCTGCGCCTGGCGCCGCTGCCCACCGACCGCAACAGCGGCGCGCGGCCGCTGCGTTTCGTCGAGTTCGGCCATGCCGAGCGCCACGACAAGGCGCACAGCCTGCTGCGCATGGAAATCCGCCTGCCCGGGCAGAAGGTGCGCAAAGAGCAGAACCAGCTGGATGTGCGGGTCGACCACCTTGAGCGGCGGGTGAGCATCGGCAGCGACAGCGGCCTGCAGCTGGAGCCACTGAACCGCGGCCTGGGGCGTTTCATGCTGGCCCAGGCCGTGCAATGGCTGCAGCGCAAGTGGTCGCACTACCACATCGAAGGCATGGCGCTACCGAACAAGGATGCCCTGAACGAAGACACGCGCCTGCGCCGTGACCGCTTCCTGAGCGCGACCGGCATCGAGGTGGAGTACGCCGACGGGCAGCACCTCAAAGGCCGCACGGTCGAAGCCACGGTGGGCCAGCTCAAGGGCGGCTGGAACAGTGAGAAGGTGCAGCGGGTGGCCATGCTCGAGGCGGCCGGGATGCTGCAGCAGGCCGAGCAGAACCTTCTGGAGAAGGAGGCGCAACTGCGCGAGCGCGATGAGCGGGTGGCCAAGTACCAGCGCGAGGACAGCGGGCTGCGCTTTACCATTACCTGCCTGGTGGCGTTTGCGGTGTTCCAGGCTGGGTTGTTGATCTGGATTGCCACCCGCTAGAGCAAGTGGGCGCATGCCATGGGTGTTACAGCGGCTTTGAGACCGTGCAACGCAAGGCATGCCCCACCCCATCAAGCCCCAATCAAACGCGGGCCTTGAACAGCTCCTGATGTTGCCGGCACTGCTCCGCCGTCAGCATGAACACCCCATGCCCACCGCGCTCGAAGTCCAGCCAGGCGAAGTCGACCTCCGGGTACAGCGCCTCGACATGCACCTGGCTATTGCCCACCTCGACAATCAGCAGGCCCTTCTCGGTCAGGTGCTCGGCCGCCTCGGCCAGCATGCGCCGCACCAGGTCCAGGCCATCGTTGCCGCAGGCCAGGCCCATCTCCGGCTCATGGTGATACTCGGCCGGCATGTCGCCGAAGTCCTCGGCATCGACATACGGCGGGTTGGACAGGATCAGGTCGAAGCGTTGCCCCGGCAGGCCCGCGAAGCCGTCACCCTGTACCGTGAATACCCGCTCGTCCAGGCCATGGCGTTCGATGTTCTGGTTGGCCACTTCGAGCGCTTCGAAGGACAGGTCGGCCAATACCACCTCGGCCTCGGGGAACACCTCGGCCGCCACGATACCGATGCAACCGGAGCCCGTGCACAGGTCGAGAATGCGCGCAGGCTCGTTGGCCAGCCATGGCTCGAAGCGTTTTTCGATCAGCTCGCCGATTGGCGAACGCGGTACCAGCACACGCTCGTCAACGATGAACGACATGCCGCAGAACCACGCCTCACCCAGCAGGTAGGCAGTGGGTACACGGTCTTCGATACGGCGCTTGAGCAGGTGCTGCAGGCGTACACGCTCGTCGTCCTCGAGCTGGCAATCCAGGTAGCTGTCGGCGATTTCCCACGGCAGGTGCACGGCGCCCAGCACCAGCAGGCGGGCTTCATCCCAGGCGTTGTCGGCACCGTGGCCGAAAAACAGCTCGTGCTCGTGGAAGCGGCTGACCGCCCAGCGGATATGGTCGCGCAAGGTGCGCAGACGAGATGTGATCACGGGGTACTCCTATTCAGATCTGGACAAAAGTCTAACAGCCCGCACCGCACAAATGTTCCTGCGGATCGCCCAGCGGGTAGCCACAGGCCAGTAACTGCGCCGGTTTCGATGTCAACCATTCCCATTGGCGCCAAGGCAAGGGAGAATAGGTATACAAAAGCCCTTCCAAGGAGCCCTTGATGTCCGTTCCAACCACGATGTTCCGCCTCACTGGCCGCGATTACCCGCCGGCCAAGCTGAGCCAAGCCAGCCTGATCGTCATCGATGCGCAAAAAGAGTACCTCAGCGGTCCGCTCGCGCTGTCGGGCATGGACGAGGCCGTGGCCAACATCGCCAGGTTGCTCGACGCCGCCCGCAAGGCCGGCCGTCCGATCATCCACGTCCGTCACCTCGGTACCGTCGGCGGTCGCTTCGACCCACAAGGCCCTGCCGGTGAATTCATCCCGGGGCTGGAGCCACGCGACGGTGAAATAATCATCGAAAAGCGCATGCCCAACGCGTTCAAGAACACCAAGCTGCACGAAACCCTGCAGGAGCTGGGGCACCTGGACCTGATCGTCTGCGGTTTCATGAGCCATTCCAGCGTCAGCACCACCGTGCGCCGGGCCAAGGACTATGGTTATCGTTGCACCCTGGTGCAAGACGCTTCGGCGACCCGCGACCTGGCCCTGAAAGACCGCGTGATTCCCGCTGCGCAGATTCACGAGTGCGAAATGGCCGTGATGGCCGACAACTTCGCCTGCGTCGCCCCCACCGCCAGCCTGATCTGAGCCTGGCGAGCTGACCACCGCCCGGCAGCCGGGCGGAACCCGGGGGCCGGTTGCCGGTCGAATTTCTGATGCCCACAGAGGAAATCGGAATGAAGCTCAAAGGCAGTTTCGACGCCAAACGCCTGCGCCAGCGCGAGCCACGCAACTGGGGCGCCCGCCTGGCCGCCGGCCTGTCGGCGCTGCTGGCCACGTTCGGTGTGCTGCTGGCCATGGCCGGCGTCGCCGGGCTGCTCGGTAATTACCCGGCCTTTGCCGAGCTCAATGCCAACCGCCCGCTTTCGATTACCCTTAGCGTGGTCGGGCTGGTGCTCCTGTACCTGGGCGTGCGCTTCTGGCGGCGCAGCCGCATTCGCCTGCGCCGCGGTCGGGAGCTGAACATGTCGCCGCACCTGATGAAAAAGCACGACTGAAGGCTGTGCTGAAGCCCCCTGGCCCTGCCGGCGGCAGGGCCATTGCTGACGCCACAGGGTTGATCGCGTAAACTACGCCGCCCACGTGGAGGCACCATGCAAGACGACGATTTTTCCCTGTTCAGCGCCGAGGTGCGCGGCGTCAAGCCGATCAAGCACGACCGTGCCGAGGTCGGCAAACCCAAGGCTGACCGCAAGCAGCTGGCCGGCCTGCGCCAGGCCGCGACCGTGCGCAGTGACCAGACGTTGGTGATCGACGGCCTGTCCGACCAGTTCGTCATCGACGTGGGTGCCGAAGACGAGTTGATGTGGCGCCGCGACGGCGTGCAGGAAACCCAGCTGCGCAAGCTCAAGCTCGGCCAGATCGCCTTCGAGGGCAGCCTCGACCTGCACGGCATGACTGTCGAGAAGGCCCGCGAAACCCTGTGGGCCTTCATTGCCGAGGCCACCAAGCTGGAAGTACGCTGCGTGCGCGTGACCCATGGCAAGGCCGCACGCCTGGATGGCAAGCGGCCAATGATCAAGAGCCACGTCAACACCTGGCTGCGCCAGCACCCGCAGGTGCTCGGTTTCGCCTCCTGCCAGGCCCGCCACGGCGGTACCGGGGCCGTGTACGTAATGCTCAAACGAACCATGATGGAAGGCCGCGACGAGTAACGCCGCGCTTGCAGCGCAGGCTTTGCCGCCGTAACCTTCGTTTTTGCGATTTTTTCCCACAGGTAGATACATGTCCCTGGAACAGAACTACACCGAGATCCTCAGCCAGATCGGCGAGGACGTCTCCCGTGAGGGCCTGCTCGACACGCCCAAGCGGGCTGCAAAGGCCATGAAATACCTTTGCCGCGGTTACGAGCAGACGCTGGAAGAAGTGACCAACGGCGCGCTGTTCACCTCCGACAACAGCGAAATGGTGCTGGTCCGGGACATCGAGCTGTATTCGATGTGCGAACACCACATGCTGCCGTTTATCGGCAAGGCGCACGTGGCCTACCTGCCCAAAGGCAAGGTACTGGGCCTGTCCAAGGTCGCGCGGATCGTCGACATGTTCGCCCGCCGCCTGCAGATCCAGGAAAACCTCAGCCGCCAGATCGCCGAGGCCGTGCAACAGGTGACCGGCGCTGCGGGTGTGGCGGTGGTTATCGAAGCCAAGCACATGTGCATGATGATGCGCGGTGTGGAGAAGCAGAACTCGACCATGCTCACCTCGGTGATGCTCGGTGAATTCCGCGACAACCCGGCCACGCGCATGGAGTTCCTCGGCCTGATCAAATGATCGGCGCGTGACCCGAGCCGGCCCTGAGGGTCGGCTTTTTATTTTCAGGAGTTGCAGATGATCGTCAAAGCCTTGCGGGTCGGCCTCGGCCAGCTCATCGTGATCGGCGACCTGATCAGCCGCCCGGCCAAGCGCAAGCGCGATGCCGCGGCCCAGGCGCATGTCGAGCAGCAGGCCAAGGGCCTTGCGCTGTACCAGTTCCATGCGTGCCCGTTCTGCGTGAAAACCCGCCGCACCCTGCACCGCCTCAACGTGCCAGTGGCATTGCGCGACGCCAAGAACGACCCAGAGCACCGCCAGGCGCTGCTCGAAGGTGGCGGCCGAGTGAAAGTGCCGTGCTTGCGCATCGAAGAGCAAGGCAACGTGACCTGGATGTATGAGTCCAAGGCAATCATTGCCTACCTGGACAAACGCTTCGCGAGTATCTGAGGCGGTTTTTTGTAGGAGCGGCCTTGTGTCGCGAAGGGCCGCAAAGCGGCCCCAGGAGATCAGCGGCGCAACCGATATCCTGGGGCTGCTGCGCAGCCCTTTCGCGACACGAGGCCGCTCCTACCCGCAGTAAGGTGCAAGTGGCCGCGCTGAACAAAGCCAGGTGGTGATGACACTGGAAGCGCTCAAGGTCGCTGTTCACGCCTGTAGGAGCGGCCTTGTGTCGCGAAGGGCCGCAAAGCGGCCCCAGGATATCAGCGGCGCCACAGATATCCTGGGGCCGCTTTGCGGCCCTTTCGCGACACGAGGCCGCTCCTACCCGCAGCAAGGTGCAAGTGGCCGCGCTGAACAAAGCGGGGGGTGATGGCACTGGAAGCGCTCAAGGTCGCTGTTCACGCCTGTAGGAGCGGCCTTGTGTCGCGAAGGGCCGCAAAGCGGCCCCAGGATATCAGCGGCGCCACAGATATCCTGGGGCTGCTGCGCAGCCCTTCGCGACACGAGGCCGCTCCTACCCGCAGCAAGGTGCAAGTGGCCGCGCTGAACAAAGCGGGGGGGTGATGGCACTGGAAGCGCTCAAGGTCGCTGTTCACGCCTGTAGGAGCGGCCTTGTGTCGCGAAGGGCTGCGCAGCAGCCCCAGGATATCAGCGGCGCCACAGATATCCTGGGGCTGCTGCGCAGCCCTTTCGCGACACAAGGCCGCTCCTACCCGCAGCAAGGTGCAAATGGCCGCGCTGAACAAAGCCAGGTGGTGATGACACTGGAAGCGCTCAAGGTCGCTGTTCACGCCTGTAGGAGCGGCCTTGTGTCGCGAAGGGCCGCAAAGCGGCCCCAGGATATCAGCGGCGCCACAGATATCCTGGGGCCGCTTCGCAGCCCTTTCGCGACACAAGGCCGCTCCTACGGAACCTGTGAGGCCTGCTCAGCCCAGCATCGGCACATGCCGAGGATGCGCGGCCACCCGGGCCAGCCAGGCTCGCACACCCGGGTACTCGGCCAGATCGAACCCACCCTGATGCGCCACATGGGTGTAGGCATACAACGCCACATCGGCAATCGAATATTGCTCGCCCACCAGGTACGGCGTCATCTGCAACTGCCGCTCCATCACCCTCAATGCCTTGTAGCCGCCCTTGTGCAGCTTGCGGTATTCGTCCACGCGCTCGTCAGGCAAACCCAGGTAAAACTGGATGAACCGCGCCACGGCGATGTACGGCTCATGGCTGTACTGCTCGAAGAACTGCCACTGCAGCACCTGGGTACGCAAACGCGGCTCGCTGGGCAGGTACTCGCTGCCATCGGCCAGGAAATTGAGAATGGCGTTGGACTCCCACAGGCAGGTGCCGTCCTCGAGCTTTAGCACCGGCACCTTGCCATTGGGGTTCATCGCCAGAAATTCCGGCGTTTCGGTCCCACCCTTGAGGATATCCACCGGATGCCATTCATAAGGGCGGTCCAGCAGGCTGAGCATCAGCTTGACCTTGTAACAGTTGCCCGACTGGTAGTCGCCATAGACTTTGTACATCGCCCCTCCCTCCCATGCAGTTGCGCATTCGTGCCCAATAGTTGGCGACTGTACGGCTAAAAGCAATGCCCGCTGTATGGCAAGGATCAACCCGACGCGCGTTAGTCTGAAAAAACTGCTTACACATGGACAAGGACTTACCCCATGACCGATGCCACCTCCGCACGCCTGCGGCCCCTGGCAGACAGCTCACCGTCGGCCGTCGTCGCCGGCTTCATCGCCATGCTCACCGGCTACACCAGCTCGCTGGTGCTGATGTTCCAGGCTGGCCAGGCTGCCGGCCTTTCCACGGCGCAGATCTCGTCGTGGATCTGGGCCCTGTCCATCGGCATGGCGGTCTGCAGCATCGGCCTGTCGCTGCGCTACCGCACGCCGATCACCGTGGCCTGGTCGACGCCCGGGGCTGCGCTGTTGATCACCAGCCTGGGCGGGGTCAGCTACGGCGAAGCGATCGGTGCCTACATCACCTGTGCCGTGCTGGTGCTCATCTGCGGCCTGACCGGCAGCTTCGAACGCCTGGTCAAACGCATCCCGGCATCACTGGCCTCGGCATTGCTGGCTGGCATCCTGTTCAAGATCGGCAGCGAAATCTTCGTCGCAGCGCAGCACCGCACGCTGCTGGTGCTGGGCATGTTCTTCAGTTACCTGCTGGTCAAACGCCTGTCGCCGCGCTACTGCGTGCTGGCAGCGTTACTGGTGGGCACAGCGCTGTCCGGCGCACTGGGTTTGCTGGACTTCAGCAGCTTCAGGCTGGAAGTGGCCACACCGGTGTGGACCACGCCCAGCTTCTCGCTGGCCGCGACCATCAGCATCGGCATTCCACTGTTCGTGGTGGCCATGACCTCGCAAAACATGCCGGGCGTTGCCGTGTTGCGCGCCGACGGTTATCAGGTCCCGGCTTCGCCATTGATCTCCACCACCGGCTTTGCCTCACTGCTGCTGGCCCCGTTCGGCTCGCACGGCGTCAACCTGGCGGCCATCAGCGCAGCGATCTGCACCGGGCCGCATGCCCATGAAGACCCAAGCAAGCGCTATACGGCGGCAGTGTGGTGCGGGATTTTCTACGGCATTGCCGGGGTGTTCGGCGCCACGCTGGCGGCGTTGTTCGCTGCGCTGCCCAAGGAGCTGGTGTTGTCTATTGCGGCATTGGCGCTGTTCGGCTCGATCATGAATGGCCTGACGGTGGCCATGAGCGAGGCGCGCGAGCGGGAGGCAGCGCTGATTACCTTCATGGTGACGGCGTCGGGCTTGACCTTGTTCTCGATCGGGTCGGCATTCTGGGGGATTGTGGCGGGGGTGGTGACCCTGCTGATTCTCAACCCGCGCAGGGCCTGACCGAAGGGGTGCCGTACCGGCCCCATCGCCGGCAAGCCGGCTCCTACAGTTACACCACATGCCTTGAAATCAGTGGGGTTCCTGTGGGAGCCGGCTTGCCGGCGATAGGGCCGGTACAGACGTTCACAAACGGAAATGCCCCACCATCCCCTTAAGGTCACTGCCCAACTGCGCCAGCTCGATACTTGACTGCGCATTACCCTGCATTGCCAACGCCGCCTGGTCGGCACTGCCCCGAATCTGCGTGACACTGCGGCTGATCTCTTCAGCCACCGAACTCTGCTGCTCTGCCGCCGCAGCAATCTGCTGGTTCATCTGCTGAATCAACGACACCGCCGCCGCAATACTGCCCAGGGCGCTTTCGGTTTGCAGCGCATCGGCCACCGCCAGGCGCACCAGGTCGGTACTGCCACGGATCTGCGCCACCGACTGCTGGGCATTACCGCGCAGGCTGGCAACCAACCGCTCGATCTCCTCGGTGGACTGGCGGGTACGCCGGGCCAGCGCGCGCACCTCATCGGCCACCACGGCAAAACCACGCCCCTGCTCGCCCGCCCGCGCCGCTTCGATGGCGGCATTGAGCGCCAGCAGGTTGGTCTGCTCGGCAACGCTCTTTATCACTTCCAGCACATCGCCAATGGTGTGGATCTCGGCGCTCAGGCTGTCGATACCGGCGCTGGCCGCATCCGCCGCCGCCGCCAATTGCTCGATACGCTGCATGCTCTGGCGCACCACCACCTGGCCCGAATCGACCTTCTCGTCAGCGGCCCGGGCCGCCAGTGCCGCCTCTTCGGCATTGCGCGCCACATCGTGCACGGTGGCGGTCATCTGCTGCATGGCGGTCGCCACCTGCTCGGTCTCCTCCTTCTGGCTGCCCACTTCGCGGTTGGTCTGCTCGGTTACCGCTGACAGCGCCTGGGCACTGCCAGCCAGTTGCTCGATACCCTGCTGCAGGCCGCTGACGATGCCCGACAGCCCTGCAGCCATCTGCTGCATGGCCTGCATCAACTGGCCCACCTCATCGTTGCGCGTAGCTTCCGCGTCCAGGCTCAACTCCCCGGCAGCGATACGCTGGGCACGGCCGATCACCCGTTTGAGCGGGCCGACCACCGCCCGCGTGATCAACCACCCCGCCAGCACGCCCACCAGCAGCGCCAGGCCGGTAGCCAGGGCGATGGCCACGGCATTGCGCGTCAGCTCAGCCTGCATCGCTTGCTCGTCCGCCGCATAGGCCTGATCGACCCGCTGCGTGGCCTGCTCAGCACGCGCCTGCAGTTGCGCCTTGATACCCTGCTCTTTGCCGAGCAGGTCGGTGTATTCGTTGAGTTTGTCGGAGAAGCTGGCGATATGCCCCTGCACCTCGCCCAGCACGCTCTGGTAGCCCGCATCGCCGACCCCCGCCTTGAGCTGCTCGACCAGCCCTGCCGCCTCAACTGTCTGGGCGATGCGCCCTGCGGCTGCGCCCTCCTCGCCCTTGCGGCTCTGGTCCAGGCGCACGCGTGCCTCGTCCATGGCCTGCAGCATCAAGCGGGATACCTGGCTCACCTGCGCAGCCTGCTCCAAAAACTCCCCGCCTTGCTGGCCTTGTGACTGCTTGAGCGTGTAGGTGCCGTCATCGGCCAGGCCAGCCTGCAATACGTCAAGGTTGTTGGCCACGCTGGAGACCGACCAACTGGCCATGTCCAGCGCCAGCTCCTTGGCCTGCACCGCTTCGACAAAGGCTTCGAAGGCCTGGCCATACGCCGCCAGGTCCGCTTCGGCCGCCGCCAGTGCCGGCAGGCTCCGGGCGCGCTCGCTGAGGTTGTGCAGGCCGCTGCGCAGGGCCTCGGCCTCCTTGATATCGGAGCGCAGGGCAAAGGCCTGTTCGTGCTGGCGCAGTTTGAGCAGGTCGGTGTTGAACTGGCCCAGCTGGCGCAGGCCACCGAAATGCTGGCCGACGCTGTACAGCGCGGCAATGCCGATGGCTGCCACCGCCAGGGTCAGCAGCAATACCAGGGCAAAGCCCAGGCCCAGCTTGCGGGCCATGCCCAGGTTGGCCAGAAAACCCTGCCTGCTCGCCTCCATACGCCGCCCCCTTGCTCTCAGAGTTTGCAAAGGCCAAGCGTGGCAACGATTGCGTTGAACCCACAAGGGCTTGAGGGCGCAATAGTGTCAAATAGCTATGAGCGTGTCGTAATCAGCTTGCTGAAGGTCGCCCTGCATGTGAAAGAAAGGCCTGAGCGCGGGAAGCCTGCCCATGAGCGACATTGATGCGCAAACGGGCCGGGGCCGGTGAGCACGTCACCGGAAAATGACCCGCCCAAGCATCATTTGCAGATGACGATCATGCTACGGCTGGTATAACCCGCAGGGTTTATGCCGAACAGGAAGTCCCCTTCCTCCTCATCGTCACTGGTCGAGCGGGCGACAACTTTGTAACCACGGGCCCCACAGGACTGCGCCGCCTTGCTATAGCACTTGTCCCACGATGACGAGAGGCCCGAGCAATTGATATGCAAGCCCTTGCGGCCTTTTCTCATCTCGGTCTTGGCAGTTGCCGCGCACCCTGCGATCGCCACGATGGCCAAGAACAAAACTAAATGCTTCATTGCTGTCCTTAGATGAAGTGACTTCATCGTAAGACCGGTCACCAACGATCCAGTTCTTGCCCCAACCCTATCACAGAGAAATCAAACTCCGTACCATCGTCCCGTCGGCACAGGGCCCCTTGTCAAATAGCCGTGGCCCCACCGTCCACCGTAAGGCTGTGCCCGGTAGTGAACGCAGCCCCATCACTGCACAGGTACAACACCGCACTGGCGACTTCCTCGACCTTGCCGATGCGCCCGACCGGGTGCATCGCGGCGGCGAACTCGGCCTTGCGTGGGTCGGCCTCGTAGGCGCGGCGGAACATGTCGGTATCGATCACCGCTGGGCACACCGCATTCACCCGGATGCGCTTCTTGGCATATTCGATGGCCGCCGATTTGGTCAGGCCGATCACCGCGTGCTTGGACGCGCTGTAGATGCTCATCTTAGGCGCCGCGCCCAAGCCTGCCACCGAGGCAGTATTGACGATAGCCCCGCCGCCCTGGGCCAGCAACAGCGGCAGCTGGTACTTCATGCACAGCCACACCCCTTTGACGTTGACGCCCATGATGGCGTCGAACTCTGCCTCGCTGCCCTCGGCCAGGCGGCCCTGCTCGATTTCGATACCGGCATTGTTGTAGGCATAGTCCAGGCGACCGTAGGCCTGAATGACCTGCTCATGCAGCCGGCGCACATCAGCGTCACGGGTCACGTCACAGGCCACGAACAGCGCCTGGCCACCGGCCTCGTTGATCAACGCCACGGTGCCCTCACCACCGACCGGATCGAGGTCGGCCACCACCACCTTGAGCCCCTCACGGGCAAACGCCAGAGCCGTCGCCCGGCCGATACCCGCCGCACCGCCAGTGACCAGTGCTACCTGGCCGGAAAAGGTCATGCTCATCGAATGCTCCAATCATGGGTGCAACAAAGCGCAATTTTTTTAATGTGGGAGCCGCGCTTGCCGGCGATCGAGCGCGCAGCGCTCGCCCCGGCCTGCAGGCCTTTCTCAACACCCGAAACAAAGGGGCCGCTCACAGCCCATCGCCGGCAAGCGCGGCTCCCACAAATGGTTGCAGCAGCCTCTGGCTTCTGCGCTCAGAGTCTAGTCAGCCTGCCAACCCACTGGGCAGCATCATCAAGCCAGCGGTTGGGCTATCATGCCTACCAGTGATTTTGCAGACCTGTTGTCATCACCACGTTAAATTGACCCTTCTGCTCCTGCCCACAAGGACCCCGCCATGACCCAGACCAACCGCCGCTTCCTGCTGGCCAAACGCCCGACCGGCGCCGTGCGCCGTGACGATTTCACCTTCGAGACAGTGCCCGCCGATGCCCCCGCCGAAGGCCAGATCCAGGTACGCAACCTGTACCTGTCGCTGGACCCAGCCATGCGCGGCTGGATGAATGAAGGCAAGTCGTACATCCCGCCCGTGGCACTCGGCCAGGTAATGCGCGCGCTGGGCGTAGGCGAAGTGGTGGCCTCCAACCACCCCGACTTCAAACCCGGCGACCATGTCAGCGGCGCCCTCGGCGTGCAGGACTACTTCACCGGCGAACCCCAGGGCCTGCACAAGATCGACCCCAACCTTGCCCCCCTGCCCCGCTACCTCTCAGCCCTGGGCATGACCGGCATGACCGCCTACTTCGCCCTGCTCGACGTCGGCCAGCCAAAAGAGGGTGACACCGTGGTCATCTCCGGTGCTGCCGGCGCCGTGGGCAGCATCGTCGGCCAGATTGCCAAGATCAAAGGCTGCCGCGTCGTCGGCATTGCCGGCGGCGCGCAGAAATGCCAGTACCTCAAGGATGAACTGGGGTTCGACGGCGTCATCGACTACAAAGCCGAGGACGTACTTGCCGGCCTGAAGCGCGAATGCCCCAAGGGCGTTGACGTGTACTTCGACAACGTCGGTGGTGAGATCCTCGACGCCGTGCTCACCCGCATCAACTTCAAGGCCCGCATCGTGATCTGCGGCGCGATCAGCCAGTACAACAACAAGGAAGCAGTCAAAGGCCCGGCCAACTACCTGGCGCTGCTGGTGAACCGTGCGCGCATGGAAGGGTTCGTGGTGATGGACCACGCCAAGGAGTACGGCAAGGCCGCGCAGGAAATCGCCGGCTGGCTGGCCAGTGGCAAGGTCAAGAGCAAGGAGGATGTGGTGGAGGGGCTGGAGACGTTCCCAGAAACCCTGCTCAAGCTGTTCAGCGGGGAAAACTTCGGCAAGCTGGTGTTGAAGGTTTGAAATACAGGGGCCGCTCACGCGGCCCTTAGCACATTTCAATGTTAAGTATCGTTAAGAACCTGTACGAAAAATGTGAAAAAACTGTAGTATTGGATCCATTATTCATGGCTATTTGATACTACAAGGAATGAAGGTGTGGTTGGCGATTCACAGATCTGGCAAAACGAATACCCCCACACTCTGCGCCATCGCGACACCACCTTGCACCTTCAAGCCCCTATTGCCCAGCATACCCGGCAAGCCTTCGAACGACTGATCGAGCAGAGCGCCAGTGCCAAACGGGTCAGCGCCCCTCTTGAATGCTCCCAAAGCCTGCTGTTCACCAAACGCGAAAAGCTCGATTCGCTGAAAAAGAAGCTGCGCATGCAGCGTGGCCGGCCCAAGCGCAACGGCATGTATGACTGGTCCCTCGAAGAACTGATCAACACCCGCGAAGCAGCCCGGCGGGGTGCGCGGGTGCCCAGGCTGGTCGGCTATGGCTACAGCCGCTCCCGGTTCGGCCTGATGCAGGACTTTTTCCTCATCACAGAATTACTGAGCGGGCACGAGGACGGGCTGGCAAAAGTGCGCAAAAAGCCAGAGGCCGTGCACGGGGTGATCGCGGCAGCGTTCGAACTGCTGCATGCCCTGCACTGCCAAGGCGTCACGCACATGGACCTGTGGGCGGCCAACGTCATGCTCCCGGAAGAAGGACAAGCGCAGGCCATCGA
The DNA here is from genome assembly GCF_047456105.1 of Pseudomonas sp. BNK-15. Lineage (NCBI taxonomy): Bacteria > Pseudomonadati > Pseudomonadota > Gammaproteobacteria > Pseudomonadales > Pseudomonadaceae > Pseudomonas > Pseudomonas sp. BNK-15. Next base: position 3,433,222 of record NZ_CP179898.1, on the reverse strand, counting down.
CCTGGAGAACAGCTTCTCCGGGCCCACGGCCTACATGAGCGAAACCCTGGGCTTTCAGTTCGGCTTTTTCTACTACCGAGAAATTTACCGCTATATAACCGAAGCGGACTATGATGCTGCGGTAGAATACGCACTGGCCGAGTACTTCCCTGATGTGCAACGCGCAGCCTTCAACCGGGTGTTCGCGCTTGCCAAGCATGAGGAAATCGGGCGCCTGGAGCGCCGCGAAATCTTCACCAGCGGTGTACTCGAAAGTCGTTGGTAGAGCGCCATGGCTACCCCAGACTTCATAGAGTAGAAAATGATCAAGATCACCCAGAACATCGAATGTTCCAATGCCGCCCCGTTCGTGCTGTTCGGCGGCATCAACGTCCTTGAGTCCGAGGACCTGGCCCTTACCGCCTGCGCCGAATACGTGCGGGTAACCGAGAAGCTGGGCATTCCTTACGTGTTCAAGGCCAGCTTCGACAAGGCCAACCGCTCCTCGATCCACTCCTACCGTGGCCCGGGCATGGAAGAAGGCCTGCGCATCTTCGAGAAGGTCAAGGCCGAGTTCGGCGTACCGATCATCACCGACGTGCACGAGATCTACCAGTGCGCGCCAGTGGCCGAAGTGGTCGACGTGCTGCAGCTGCCTGCCTTCCTGGCCCGCCAGACCGACCTGGTGGTGGCGCTGGCCAAGACTGGCAAACCGGTGAACATCAAGAAGCCTCAGTTCCTGAGCCCTTCGCAGATGCAGAACATCGTGCAGAAGTTCAAGGAAGCAGGTAACGACCAGTTGATCCTGTGCGACCGCGGCACCTGCATGGGCTACGACAACCTGGTTGTGGACATGCTGGGTTTTGGTGTGATGAAGCGCACCTGCGATGACCTGCCGATCATTTTCGACGTGACCCACGCCCTGCAGAACCGTGACCCTTCGGGTGCTGCTTCTGGTGGCCGCCGCGAGCAGGTGGTTGACCTGGCCCGTGCCGGCATGGGCGTTGGCCTGGCTGGCCTGTTCCTGGAAGCCCACCCGAACCCGGACCAGGCCAAGTGCGACGGCCCAAGCGCCCTGCCGCTGGACAAGCTGGAGCCGTTCCTGGCGCAGATCAAGGCGCTGGATGACCTGGTGAAATCGTTCCCGCCGCTGGTTATTGGTTGAGTCGTTTTTGCGTGATTTGAAAGGGCTGGTACGCGCGCACGTACCGGCCCTTTTTGTTGGGTATTTTCGCCTTGGTCCGCGCGGCCAACGCGAAGCGCTCGCCTCGACGTAGCCGCCAAAATATCTCACAAATGCAGAGATTGACATCAACCCGCCATCATGGAGAATTATCACAGTTTTGCCGAGCAGCAATGGCGCGTAATCGGGACGCTGGCAGGTAGCCGTTCCACCCGTATAAATAGCAAGCGGATCGATGAGTTTCTTGAAAACAATATCCTTTGATGTAGATGAAGTGCTGTGCATTTCCATCGACACACGCGAAGACCGGCGCAAGTTATTTAGTGAAAGTATTGGCCGGATGCTGGGCAATAATGTTTCATTTCATGTCGTCGAGAAAAACAGTGACCCCAAGCGGGGTTGTTATGAGTCTCACCAGCAACTTGCCCAACGTGCTCTGGACCTTGGCTACGACCGCATAATGATCTTCGAGGATGATGCGAAGTCTTATCAAATCAAGGCGTCTCATGTCCGCTGGGTCAACCGCTTCATGCGTAACCAACGCTTCGAAGCCTTGCACCTTGGCTACTCGATGGGCCGAACCTGGCTGACCTGGTTCCCCTTCATTGCCCGAGGCCGCGTCGTTGCACTGCACGCTTATGTGCTCTCGCGGGAAGGCTGCAAAATTTTGGCGCAAACGCCCTACGACGGCACACCTGTCGACGTGATGTTCAAGCATAAAATTCGCCAGCATTGCGTATTCCCCATGATGTTCCGACAGCACGCCGCCGCCGTGACGGGCAGCGATTTGGAGCACACCGTTCAGAATGAAGACGAATGGTGGGCACGCAATTGGCGTAAGCACTGGAAGTCTCCGCTAAAGAATTTTTGGCGCACGGCTCTGCGCCTGGACTTCTAAATCACAGGGATTGATGATGAAAGAACATCACGTGCCAAACACAACTCATAAACTCAAGCGCATTGTGTGCCTGATACTAAAACATAAACCCTTGGAGTATGAACGCACGTTTACAGGGGAGATTGTGGTATCAAAAAGACGGTGCAGCCGCTGCGGCGAACGACTTTGTGATACTGCTGAATATCAGTGACTCCGCGCCCAACGATCACTCATGGTGTGGGCGATCCTAGCAAAAGTAAAAGGCCGCAACTGCAGCCTTTTACTTTTGTGTCTAACACGACGAAGTGCCATACCCGCACGATGCTCAGCGCATCAAGCCCGAATCAGCATCAGCTTTTCATTCATCAGCCAAACGCGCGAAGCGCTTGCCAGCGCTAAGCACGGCCAAGCCAACCTCAGCCTTTCATCCCCAACTCCGCATCATCCATCAGCGCCTTGGCCATCGCGCTCAGGTAATGCGAAGCCCAGATCATCATCGGCTTCTCATCCATCAGCCCAACGATGGTCAGCTCGCGCACGTACCCCATCAACTCCGAAGCCTGCTCACGGGCATCCTGGCAAGGTATACCCGGCTCGATGCGGAACAAGGGATGGCTCTGGTGCTCACCCTGAAAAAACGTGGTCACACCTGCTGTGACATGGGTAACGTCTGTAGTCATTGCCGTATTCCCCTCAATGCAGGCCGTTAGTACGTTCCAAGGCCAGCGACAGCGCATCCGACTGACCCCAGGCAATCTGCATGGCCCGCAGCCCGTTTACCATCAACTCACGGGTGGCCTCATCCTCGATTGCGTAGAGGGCCATGTGGCAGTGGTTGTAGGCCAGCATCAAGTAATGGGTGACGTTCTTGACCACGTGATCGATCGGCACGATACGCTCGCTGATGGCGCTGGAGAGGGTTTTGTCGGATGGAAGGTCGAAATTATGGGGTGGATCGGGGACGATTTTTTTCATAGCAATTCCTTGAAGATTAAAGGAGTTGCCACCGCCGTTTCCACACGAAGGGCGGCAACTGTACACGGGGTGGAAAACCGAGTCTTCAAGGAACCCCGGTAGGCCTGACGGCCTCCCGTATACAGCTGCCATTACGACAGGCACTTGAAGATTGTCCGGGTTTCCACACCCGCATCGCTGAACATCAGCGACCCAGAAAGCCTAAAGGGCGGTGTTTCCAGGAACAATCAGACGCGTGTCGACAGAACGTGTAGGGTATTTCCTCAGGCTAGGCATCACCAGTCCTGAGTCGTAGGAAATTTCTGAACAAATCGCAGGATCCTCCCTACGTATAAGCCCCCAACACGCTATCGTATCCCTCAAGTGCCCCTTCCATTAGAATGGCCAATACCTGCATAAGATGCTGAATTGCCATCACTTTAGAAAACCAGCAGGTAGCCTGCATAGAGGCTTCAAAAGAACGGATCAAAGCTAGGGGTTACACATGTGTTCTGAGAATCACGGCGTTGCTGACACACCGTTGGTGACAGTGATCATCGCGTCCTACAACCACGCGCGCTACATCGAAGCAAGCATCAACAGCGTCATCAACCAGACCTACAAGAACATCGAGCTTCTGGTGGTGGACGACGGCTCCAAGGACGAAAGCCCAGCAGTGCTCAAGCGGCTTCAGGAACAGCATGGCTTCGATCTGCGCTTCCAGGCCAACCAAGGCCTGGCACGCACCCTCAACGACGCGATAGCACGCGCCAGGGGCGACCTGATCGTGCCTTTCGGTTCAGACGACATAATGCTGCCCCACCGTATTGCCACCCAGGTGGAGTACATGAACGGCAAGCCTGAAGTGGGCATCTGCTCGGCCAACATCGAAACCATCGACCAGGATGGCAACGTGATGGGTGCACGCGAGCAACGCAACCGCAACCTGCCCTTCCGCCGCCTGGACTTCGACGACCTGTTCCTCGACCGCAAGCCAGGGCCAATGGCAGCCACACTGATGCTGCGCCGTGAGGCGCTGGAAAAAGTGGGGGGGTTCAATGCCGATATCCGCCTGGAAGACGTGTATATCGAACTGTCGATCGCACGTGCCGGTTATTTCATCGACGTACTGGGCGAGGTACTGGCGCAGTACCGTGACCACCCGACCAACACCTTCAAGAACGGCCGCTTCATGGTGGACAACGTGCTGCGCACCTTTGCGGTGTTCAGCGACCACCCGCAATATGAGCAGGTGTGCATGCGGTTCCGTAACTCTATGGTGCTGAAGTACGCCAACCGCGACAAGGCATTGAGCCGGGAAATACTTTCGCAAATCCCGCTCAAGTACTGGAACCGCAAGACCTTGCGCGGTATATGGCGGATGGTCTGCTCTTAAGCAGACCGGCTGCGCTTCCAGTGGATCAGTGATTGGCCGTACACCAGGGCCATCGGGATCCATATCAGGAACCAATGCTCCTTCGGGCGCGACATGAAGGCACTGCCTTCGGTCAGGCCCGAAGCGAAGCCGAAGATCAGCCAGGTTGCCGCTATCATCACGCCTGGGTGTTTGCGGTACACCCAGCAGAAGTACATGGCCAAGCCGTAAAGCGCCATCCACAGCGCCAAGCCAACGACTCCACCCGCATAAAGCACTCCAAGCTCAATGTTATGAGGGTCTGCAAGCGTCTTGCCCAAGCCCGGGAGGATGATTGTCATCGGCGAATCGAAGCCGCGGCCCAGCCATGGGTGTTCGCTGATCTGGCGCAGTGAGTCCAGCCAGATGGCCGGGCGGTGCGAGACGCCACGCTGGGTAATGGCTTCAGGGTAGAGCAGTACCACACTGACCGCTGCAAGACCGATGACAGTCAATGCCAACCCGGTGCGCCGGCGATCACCGACGATCAACAACCAACCCAAGGCTGCTGCCAGGCCGATCAACGGCGTGCGGGAACCCGTCGCCAGGATTGCCATTCCCAGAACAGCGAGGCAAACCAAAGGCAATGGGCTGAGCGCACTACGAGCCTGGAACCACGATGCGAGCCAGAATGCAGCGAAGGCGCCAAATACATGCGCAGTCAGCAACGGGTTATACAACGCACCGTAACCATTCAGGCGCCTGCCTGCCAATACGGGGGTTTGGTAGAGATAAACCGCCAATGACAAACCAGCCGCCACCGCAACCACTATAGCGGCCAGGCGCGTCCATTGATCCAGTTGCCCGGGTGTGCGCAGGCTGATGATACCTGCGGCCAGTAGCAACATCGCAATATAAAGCGGGCGCTTCAGCAAGCTGCTGGTGGAGTTTTCAGTGTCGGACCACGCGATGCTCAGAAGGGTGTAGCCACTGAAAACTAGGAACGCCAAGAACAGCGGATTGCAAACCAGAGGTTTCAGCAGATGCCGCTGCTTGATCAACATCACAAGCGTCGGTACCGCAAGAAAAATATAAAAGAGCTTGTGGTAAGCAGAGCGGTCCCAGGCCCAGAACATTCCCGTAAGAATGATGAACCAGCCTACGGGCAGCAGGTAAGTACCAATCAGGCTTCCAAAGCGCTGAACCGGGCTCTGATCCGAAACATCAACTGACATCTAACATACTCATGCGGAGGGCTCATTCCCTATGTCCTACGCGATTTCAGTTGCGTCATGACTGCAACCGTGACAAATCGCCGTTATTTGAGCGAGAGCAGCATTGCTGCCCTCGTTCATATCTCAGCCGCGAATTTCGGCGACGACCGCAGCCAATGCTGCTGCCGGGTCTGCCGCCTGGCTGATGGGCCGCCCGATCACGAGGTAGTCCGAGCCTGCATCCAGCGCCTGGCGCGGGGTAAGAATGCGCCGCTGGTCATCCTGAGCACTGCCTGCTGGGCGAATGCCTGGTGTCACCAGTTGCAGCGATGGGTGCGCGGTTTTCAACGCCGGCGCTTCCAAGGCCGAGCACACCAAACCGTCCATGCCAGCCTTCTCGGCCAACGCAGCCAGGCGCAGCACCTGCTCTTGCGGGTCTACATCCAGGCCGATGCCGGCCAGGTCTTCACGCTCCATGCTGGTCAGCACGGTCACGCCAATCAGCAATGGCTGGGGGCCGCTGCGCTTGGCCAGCACTTCGCGGCAGGCCGACATCATGCGCAGGCCACCGGAGCAGTGCACGTTGACCATCCAAACGCCCATTTCGGCCGCAGCCTTCACGGCCATGGCGGTGGTGTTGGGGATGTCATGGAATTTGAGGTCGAGGAACACCTCGAAACCTTTCGCGCACAGGGTTTCGACAATGCCCGAAGCGCTGCTGGTGAACAGCTCCTTGCCAACCTTCACCCGGCACAGTGCGGGGTCGAGCTGGTCAGCCAGCTTCAGGGCGGCGTCACGGGTGGGGAAATCCAGGGCGACGATCAGGGGCGTCTGGCAGGCGGACATGGTCGGGGTCTCTTGGTAATTCGTAAACGGCGCGCATTGTAAACGAAGTCGCCACGCCTTGGGGGCCAGAGGCCATTAGAATTGGCCCAGCGGGGCACCCCTCCTATAATTGAACCAACGGGCAACGCGGTCGCTCAAAACGGGTACAAGCGAAGCCTCACAGCTCATAGGAGAACGACAATGCCCTGGTATGCCTGGCTGATACTCATCTTAGCCCTTGGCTCGATCGTGGGCGGGTTGATGATGTTGCGCGATACGGCGAAGAAACTGCCCTTGACCGATGAGCAACTGAAGAAGGTACATGAGCGCAATGCCGAGGCGGATGCCAAGGATGCGCAGGACAGGTAGGTTGCATGCGGTGACGCCGGGGCAGGCAACAAGCCGCCCCGGCCTACTCCCCTACTCGACCGCCAACTTGTCCCGATTGCGCTCCATCAACGCATTGCCAATCCCTTTGATCTCCAGCAGTTCATCCACTGAAGCGAACGCACCGTGGGCCTCCCGGTAAGCCACAATGGCTTCGGCCTTGGCCTTGCCTATTCCATTCAGCTCCTTCTGCAAGGTCAGCGCATCGGCGGTATTGAGGTTGAGCTTGGCTGAGGTGGCCGGCAACTGGCTAACCATCGGTACCGGTTCCTTCGGTACCGTGGCCGTAGCAGGCGCCGCGCTGATTGAAAACGACAGGCCGGCAAACAGCGGCAGCAACAGATAATTGAGAACGGTATTGCGCATGAAGGTCACTCCTTTGAGTTGAGTTTGAATGCAGCAATCTCCTTGGCTGCCCCCTCAAACTAGCGGCTCGCAGGCCATTCGCCCAGCGGTTGCCGCCAGGGAATGGTTACCAGATTAGACGTCACAGCATGTTGCACACCTGCCGGGTAAAAGCTCCCACGGCAGGCGTGCACAGAACTTTCACTGTCAGAAGATCGTGTCGCGCAGCACCCGTTGCAGGTACTGCCCGTAACCGTTCTTGGTAAGCGGCGCGGCCAGCCTGGCCAGCTGCTCTGCATCAATCCAGCGCTGGCGGTAAGCCACTTCTTCTGGGCAGGCGACCTTCAAGCCCTGGCGGCGCTCGATGGTGGCAATGTAACCGCTGGCTTCAAGCAGGGAATCATGGGTGCCGGTATCGAGCCATGCATACCCACGCCCCATCACTTCCACCGACAACTGCTCACGCTCAAGGTACAAGCGGTTGAGGTCGGTAATCTCCAGCTCGCCTCGCGGCGAGGGCTTGAGCCCTTTGGCCATCTCGATCACATCCTGATCGTAGAAGTACAGGCCCGTCACGGCGTAATTGGACTTCGGCTGGGTCGGCTTTTCTTCCAGGCTCAGGGCCTTGCCCTGGCTGTCGAACTCCACCACGCCATACCGTTCAGGGTCGGTCACGTGGTAGGCGAATACGCTGGCGCCTTCGCGGCGGCCCATGGCTTCGAGCAACAAGGCCTGGAAGTCGTGGCCGTAGAAGATGTTATCTCCCAACACCAGCGCCGAAAGGTCGTTGCCAATGAAGCCTTCGCCAATGATGAAGGCCTGTGCCAGGCCGTCCGGCGAAGGCTGCACCGCATAGGTAATGTTGATGCCCCACTGGTGACCATCCCCCAGCAGCTGCGCGAAACGCGGCGTGTCTTGCGGGGTAGAGATGATCAGGATGTCGCGAATGCCCGCCAGCATCAGCGTGGTCAGCGGGTAATAAATCATCGGTTTGTCGTAAACCGGCAGCAACTGCTTGGAAATCGCCAGCGTCGCAGGGTGCAGGCGCGTGCCCGAGCCCCCAGCCAGAATGATGCCTTTGCGGTTGATAGTGCTCATAGGTTGTAAATCTCTGTCAGGCGTCCATGGCTAGTTGCCAGCCATCTTTTTGCCATTATAGGGTAGCCACCCAGTTTTCAGCGCCTTTACACCGAACGCCCGGTGTAATTCTTCTCGACCCATTCGCGATAGCTGCCCGATTGCACACCTTCGACCCAGGCCTGGTTATCCAGGTACCACTGCACGGTTTTACGAATGCCCGTTTCGAAGGTTTCGGCCGGCTTCCAGCCCAGCTCACGCTCCAGCTTGCGGGCATCGATAGCGTAGCGGCGGTCGTGGCCAGGGCGGTCGGTGACAAAGCTGATCTGGCTGGCATACGGCTGCCCATCGGTACGCGGGCGCAGCTCATCGAGTAGCGCACAAACGCGATGGACGATGTCCAGGTTGGGCATCTCGTTCCAGCCACCGACGTTGTACACCTCACCCACCTGCCCTGCTGCCAGCACACGGCGGATGGCGCAGCAGTGGTCCTTGACGTAAAGCCAGTCGCGAATCTGCTGCCCATCGCCGTATACAGGCAGCGCCTTCCCGGCCAGGGCGTTGACGATGATCAGCGGGATCAGCTTCTCGGGGAAATGCAGTGGGCCGTAATTGTTCGAGCAATTGGTGGTCAGCACCGGCAGCCCGTAGGTGTGGTGATAGGAACGCACCAGGTGGTCGCTGGCCGCCTTGCTTGCGGAGTACGGGCTGTTTGGCTGGTACTGATGGGTTTCGGTAAAGGCAGGCTCACCGGCTTTCAGCGAGCCATAAACCTCATCGGTTGAAACATGAAGGAAGCGGAAGGCCGCACGTGCTTCCTCGTCCATGCCCTGCCAGTAAGCACGCACCGCCTCAAGCAGCTGGAACGTGCCTACAACGTTGGTTTCAACGAACGCCTGCGGGCCATGAATGGAGCGGTCGACGTGCGACTCGGCGGCGAAGTTGAGCACTGCACGCGGGCGGTGCTCTGCCAGCAGGCGCTGTACCAGCGGGCCGTCACCGATATCACCGTGCACGAAAACATGCTGCGGGTTGCCCTCCAGGCTGGCCAGGCTCTGCAGGTTGCCGGCGTAGGTCAGCTTGTCCAGGTTGACGATGGTTTCGCCGAACTGGCTTACCCAATCCAGCACGAAATTCGCACCAATGAAGCCGGCGCCGCCGGTTACCAGGATTGTCATAGGGTTGAACGCTTCTCGTGGCTGATGGTTGACGATTGATGCCGCAATTCTAGACGGGAATGATGCAGGAGTGTGCCGGTAAGACGCCGTTCACGCTTTTGGCAGTTGTTCTGTCATCGCCGGCGGGGCAAAATACGAATTCCTCTCAGGAAAAGCCATCTTGGCTCACAGGGATCGTTCATGCCTTATATTTCTCATTCGGTCGTTCTTGCGGCCGCGTTTGCTGCCGCGCCTGTCTGGGCGCAATCCACGCAGGTTGCTGACCGAGTGATCGCGCCGAGCGCGTTCCTGGGTGTTGACCTGCAGGGCAATTTCATGGCCGAGGTGCCAGAATGTTCAGCGGAAGATGAACGCCCCGACGAGCCTTGCCGTGTCGCTACCACCAAAGCGGGTGAGTTTGAGGTGCGAGGGCTGCCATATTTGCCAATTTCACCGGGCTATAAATTGTTCGCTACGGTGAATGATGGCACTGTCATTCAACTAGTGTTGACCGGTAATGCTAGTAACTTGTATCTAGTTAAAGAGATGCTCACGGACAAACTCGGTAAGCCTGCCACTAGTGCTACCCAATGGGTAAAACTACAGTCAGGTGCTTCGTATGAGGCTGACGCCTATAAGTGGAACACAGAGGGCGGCGCTGTTGATTTCGCACGAGACCCCACAAATCTGGGCCGTTATTCAGTAACTTTCTCAAGTTCAAGCATTGGCACTGAAGTAGGCCAAAATCAAACATCCCCAGCAACTAAAAGCCCTAGCCTATAACTCTTAGCCTATCGAATTGAAAATACTACTCTACCGGCAAGCAGTCGGCAGTTCGAAAACTGCCGACGAACTATGAAAGAAACTAAATTTCTTTCATCCGCTGCTGATACACCCAGTCCACAATCTCCCCTTCGGGTGTGTAACCACTAACCAACTCTCTAAGTAGCTGGCGGACGCGCGAAAAGTCCTCAGTTTCAACTGCTTTAACCAACAAAGACAAGCTATCTCTAAGCGCATCCCACGCTAAGAAATCCTCGCTGGCTGTCATGATCATCGGGTGCTGGGTTGGCAGAACGTTATCGCCAATCAAAAGTTCTTCGTAAAGCTTTTCGCCAGGTCGTAGTCCTGTAAATTCAATTGCAATGTCACCATGAGGATTTTTTTCAGATCTTACGCTCAACCCCGAAAGGTGAATCATCTTCTCAGCCAATGAAGCAATTTTTACAGGCTCGCCCATGTCCAATACGAATACGTCTCCGCCCTGCCCCATCGAGCCAGCCTGAATAACAAGCTGAGCAGCCTCAGGAATGGTCATGAAGTATCTGGTAATCTTGGGGTGAGTTACCGTCAATGGCCCGCCCATCTTGATCTGCTTGTGAAATAATGGGATCACCGACCCTGAAGATCCAAGAACATTGCCAAAGCGTACCATTGTAAAGCGAGTTTTATTAACTCTCGCAACTTTGCTACTGTCCCCAAACAAAACAGGCGCAGCTTCTCTACTCAACGCCTGAAGAACTAGTTCAGCCAACCTTTTTGTGCTACCCATGACATTGGTTGGTCGCACAGCTTTGTCGGTCGAAATAAGTACGAAATTGGCCACATTGGACTGCAGAGCTGCCTGCGCTGTATTCAGCGTCCCAATCACGTTATTCAGGACACCTTCGGCAATGTTGTGCTCAACCATTGGGACATGTTTGTAGGCGGCAGCGTGGTAAACGGTGTCTACCCCCCACATCTTCATGGTGTCTGCCAAATGCTTCTGATTACGAATGGAGCCTAGGAATGGGACCAGCGTGACTGGCAAGGACTCGCGCCGAATACGCTGCTCTAGTTCCCCATGAATGCTATAAAGATTAAATTCACTATGCTCGAATAAAAGGAGGGTTTTAGGCTCGAGCATGAGTATCTGCCGGCATAGTTCCGAACCAATGGAGCCACCGGCGCCTGTTACCATTACGACTTGGCCAGATACGCAACGAGCAAGCAAGTCAGTCTGCGCGGGTACGGCATCACGGCCCAATAGGTCGGCAATATCAACCTCTTGAATATCATCGACTTTTACCCGGCCACTGGCCAAATCCATGAACCCAGGGATACTACGGACGTGGAGTGGGAAGTGCTCTAATAGCCCCAGTATTTCTCTTCGACGCGCACGACTGGCAGAAGGAATAGCCAGCAAGATCTCTTCAGCACCGGTAACATCAATCATTCGCTGAATATCTTTTCCACGAAATACTTGAAGCCCAGAAATGACGCGATCCGCAACACTTTCATCATCATCAATGAAAGCAACCGGTCGCATAACGCGCCCAATTCTCAATGCAGCGATTAACTGATTTCCTGCAGCACCAGCGCCATAGATCGCAACTTTCGGTAAACCATTATCGCGATTGGTGAAAGGTACATGCTGCCGGGCTGCAAACCAATCACCCAAAAAATACTGCCGCATGATCAATCTAAGACCACCGATCAGCACCAGGCTTAGCCACCAGTAATTGAAAACGATAGAGCGCGGAACTACTGCAGTATGATTGCTATGCCAATAAACGATTAGCGAAAGTATCAGTGAAGATAAAGAAACAGCTTTAACAATAGCAATTAATGCGTCATTACCGAAATACCGCATGACAGCACGGTACATGCCAAAACGGATAAAGATAGGTATGGCGACGACTGGCGCGGCTAAAAAAAGCCAATAGTGTGTGCGCAGTGGCTGATAAATCTCATCAATGCCAAGACGTACCAAAAACGCTAACCAAAGGGCGAACCATACCAACAACACGTCGGTTACGACTTGGAGCGCGCGTTTGTAGCGTCGCGGCAAAAGTAGCATTCCCGCGCGCAGCTTATCCGTCATCCGTTTACACTCCTGATTCCGAACCAAACCAGATCCCTTCCTGTTTCATTTTCATACGTGCCCGCTTAAGGCAACTTGACCCACCAACACCAGGCATAAAAGAGTACGACTCGCGCGCCAGCGTACGGGTCGTAATGCATTTCATTTGCCTGCTGCTTGGCGCATGACTCTTGTCAGCACCTCACACGTCTTCGCGATTTCAGCATCTGTCAGCGTTGGATGGACCAAGAACATGAGGCTAGTTTCTCCCAGTTGACTTGCAACAGGCAGACTTTTCTCTGGCCTAAAGCCTGTGTCATCGAATGCTTTCTCAAGATATACCTCTGAACAGGAACCCGAGAAACAAGGCACGCCAAGGGAATTTATTTCATTTAGTAGTCGATCTCTATCCCAACCTGAAGCAAGCTGTCCTGGCTCAACAAACACGTAGCATTTGTAAGCCGCATGTACATTATCTTCCGGGATAACAGGAACCCGAAGTCCGGGTAGGCCTTTGGCGCACTCCCAGATGCGCTGAGCATTTTCTAATCGCGACTGATGCCACTCTGGCATTCGCTTCAATTGAATCCGACCGATCCCACCTTGGACCTCAAGCATCCTCCAATTGGTACCAAAACTTTCATGCAGCCAGCGGAATCCGGGGGCATGCTGACGTTCGTAGACCGCTTCCCAGCTCTTACCATGATCTTTGAACGACCACATTGTTGACCATAATTCTTTATCATTGGTGGTGACCATGCCACCCTCGCCGCCGGTGGTCATAATCTTATCCTGACAGAACGACCAAGCCCCGATATCGCCAATAGAACCGACAGGCCTACCTTTGTAGCGGGCACCGTGCGCTTGTGCACAATCTTCGATAACACGTATACCGTGCTCTTGCGCCAACGCCATGATCGGATCCATATCACAAGGCCATCCTGCGAGGTGAACACATATAATGGCTTTTGTGCGAGGAGTAATCACCGCCTTGATGGTGTAAGCGTCGATATTCTGGGAATCGACATTCACATCCGCGAACACTGGACAAGCGCCAGCGTTGACGATACTTGATACCGAAGCGAGAAATGTACGAGAGGTGACGATCACTTCGTCACCCTTACCAACGCCCAACGCATGCAACGCCAGATCGAGCGCTACCGTACCATTTGCGACGGCCACGGCATGCTTCGCTCCAGCCCAGTCTGCAAATTCATGCTCAAAGTGACGGCATTCCTGCCCAGTCCAGTAATTCACCTTGTTAGACAAGATGATATCCCGTACGCGGTCCGCCTCTTCTTCAGAAAAAGATGGCCAAGGAGAGAAAGGGGTATTCAGCATGAACAGATCCTGATTGATCAGACTCGCAAGAGCGCGAAAGGGTTATGACACAGTCTACAACCACGCCAAGAGATTTGGGGAACTAATTTAGGGGGCGAGCGGGTACGCCAATCACTGTAATCCCTGCCCTAACATCTGCGACAACGGCCGCACCAACGCCGACAACGACGTCATCGCCCAAAGTAATCATTTGCCTGACGCTAGCACCTATGCCCACCCAAGAGCGAGCTCCGACTCTGACATTGCCCGCAAGTCGAGCACCAGGACTTATATGAACCGAGTGACCGAGAAGGCAGTCATGATCAACACTGCAGCCTGTATTTAGTATACAGCCGACCCCCACCGCTGCGCCCGCATGCAATACCGCCCCAGCAAATATGACAGTAGCTACTCCGACATCGGCATAGCGACTAACGCAAGCAAAAGGGTGAATGAGAGTGACCAGTACAGCACCGTGCCTCTGAAGTTCGGATATTTTCACCTCGCGTATATTGTTATTTCCTATAGCGACGACCACACCATCAAATTCACCCAATCGCTTGAGAAGATCGTCTCCGGAACCGGAAATTTTCCAACTACCGTTCGACAACCGTGTAGGCCAACAGTCATCAAAGAATGAAATATCTGACCACCCACAAAGCTCAGCGGTATCAGCAACTACTTTTCCATGTCCACTGGCGCCAAGTATAGCCAGCCGCCTCATTTTTTGTTACCCTGGAACTTAGACATGGTAACTTCTCCATCCGCAGAAACACCATCTCTCTTGAATACCTTGACTATAGTCAGCGCAATTATTTTAAGATCCAACAACAAAGTACGATTTTCCACATACCAAGCATCGAGTTCGAATTTCTCCTCCCAACTCAAAGCGTTACGCCCATTAACCTGCGCCCAACCTGTAATACCGGGCCGAATTTTATGTCGCAGATTTTGCCTCTCATTGTAAAGAGGAAGATACTCCATCAACAAAGGGCGAGGCCCAACAATACTCATTTCACCCTTTAATACATTCCACAGTTCAGGAAGCTCATCTAAACTTGTTGAACGAAGAAACTTTCCAAAAGCTGTCATTCTCTCTGCGTCTGGAAGTGGCTTCCCTTTATGGTCTTGAGCGTCCAGCATAGTTCTGAACTTAATCATCTCAAAAGGAGCACCCTGCGCACCTGGGCGCACTTGCCGAAATAGGATTGGAGACCCCAATTTTCTCTTTACCGCCCAAGCCACCAACATCAAAACTGGTGACAAAATCAAAATACCAAAAAAAGAAGCGACAATATCAAAAATACGCTTAATCATATATGCATCCCTAACCACATCAAATAGAAGTCCTGGACAAGCCTTCTTCAACCACCGCCTCTAGATGGCGAGCATAATCACCGTACACAGCCTTCGCCTCAAACTCTCGAGCAAATAATTTCTTGGCACGACTAGACATTTCAGCCTGAAGATTATCATCACTAAAAAAGATAGACATCTTGTCGACCAACTCAGCAGAGCTGTTATATATATAACCACACTGCTCAGCCACTAACTTCTGGCCTGAAACTCCGTCCAGCCACGAAAAAATTGGCAAACCAGAACTCAGATATTCAAAAAATTTATTTGAATAGGAATTCTGATAATCGATCCGTCGAGCTACTGGTTGTATTGCAGCGACCGAATGCTCTCTTAATATCTTGAGCAAAGTAGCATCTACCTCGCCCGGGAGAACAACATTGGGCAACCGCGAAATTTTTTCTTTAATTAACGTTTGATAGCTTCCAGATCCGCATAAAACAAAAACAATATCGGGATGCACTTCCGAAAATTTCTCCGCTGCCTCAACAACAGGCTGAATAGCGTCATAAACTGTACGATTCAACCGGCCGGCAAAGTAAACGACCCTTTGCCCCTGCCCCAAAGCAATCCCATGCCGAGCCCAAAAATCGAATGCTGCTTGGCGATTCTTTTCCGAACAAATAACGGCCGCAGAATCGAAACCTAAAGGAAACACCACATCATAGGATGTAGAAGGACGACCGGAATACTTCAATAAATGACGAGTAAAAAACTCGGTGATACCTACAAATGAATGTGACTGCTTGCAAGCAAAAACGAGATCACGGCGCATCTTGAAAACTAGCAACCTGGCGGCGAGAGACTTCCAACCTGTTGCTTCAGCCAATATTATTTCAGGCCAATAATCGCGACAGTCCAAAACCAGAGGAATCTCATATTCACGCGCCAAAATCGCAGCCAATTTACAAAGCGCGGGAGTCGGCATACTACAAACAATCAAGTCAGGTGTCTTTAGTTCCCTAGCTCGCTTTTGAATTTTGAGTTTTACTAAAAAATTATCGATTATACGACCAATTGAAATAGGAGATTTATACTTAACCCCACTATTTATAAACTCGTACTGCTGCCTGTCGGAATACTTTACAGAACAAGAAACTCCGTAACGATGGAGGCCAGTCAAGTGATTTAAATCTGAGCACCATCTTACAACATTATGCCCATTGGAGACCAATTCGCGCTCAAGCATACCCATGCGGTAAGGCCGATAATCAGCATCCAGCGGAACCGGCTCCTCAAGCTTGATCAACCAAACATTCATGACTCCACCCTGAGATTATCTTTATGAATTAAAAAATTATGAAATATCACGTATCTCGAGCAATATCAACACATAGCTCGTCAACAGTAAACTCAAAAAGATGCACATTTTGATGCAAAGCGTGCGCATCATACAAAAAGAAAAACCTAATTCTAAGCGAACAACGCCTATGACTCCATAAGCGTTGATGACAGATCCAGCCGCGCTAAAATTAACCCCGCGAAAGACGCTAACAACAGCAAATATTATTCACTGGCATTAACGAGTTCAAAGAAGCTTTTAACTGCACTAATAACAACATCAACCTGTTCGAAAGACAGGTGTTCCCCAATTGGAAGACTCAGAAGGGTGGAGTCCTGAATGTAATAATTCGCTGCGCTGTCTATTTGTTGCAAATAGCTATATGCCTGCAATTTAGGCAACGCTTTCGGATAATGAACACCCGTTTCAATACCAGCCGCTTCCAAGAACGACTTTAATTCGTCACGCTGTTCCGTACGCACTACAAATAAGTGGTACACCTGCTTAGCCCAGTCTTGGCGGACAGGGAGCGTTAATCCTGGTATCCCTGAAAGCCCTTGCATATAACGATCAGCGATATCTATACGCTTAGAAGTCCAAGCATCGAGCTGCTTAAGCTTAACACTCAAAACAGCAGCCTGAAGTCCGTCTAAGCGAGAATTGCGCCCCTCAAAAGCGTGATCGTACTTGGCAATACGTCCATGATTTGCGATCTGGCGACACTTAATGGCTAGCGCTTCATTATTCGTTACAATGGCACCGCCGTCACCATAAGCTCCTAGATTTTTACCTGGGTAAAAGCTGAAAGCTGCAATATCACCAAGTCCCCCAACCCGCTTACCTTCAAACTCAGCGCCATGTGCTTGGGCACAGTCCTCTATGATGTATATGCCTTTTTCAGCACCTATTTCTTTAAGTCGCTTCATGTCACAGGGGTGACCGTAGAGATGTACAGCAATGATAGCCTTTGTGTTCGACGTAATTTTCCGGAGGACGTCCTCAATATCAAGAACATAGCTCGCTTCGTGATTATCAACAAAGACGACTTTGTGTCCACAACGAGTTACGGCTTCAGAACTCGCGATGAAGCTATTACCAGGAACTAGCACTTCGCTCCCAGCAGGCAATGCAAGTGCTTCTAAAGCAATTTCAAGTGCGTCGGTACCGTTACCAACACCGAGGCAGAAATTCGCATCACAATAACTGGCAAACTCTTGCTCGAAAGCAGCTAACCCCTGCCCACCAATGAAGCTAGAGTTAGCAAGCACTCCACCGATTGCAGCATCAATATCTTCGCGAATAGAAAGGTATTGCGAGTGCAGATCCAAAAACTTGACCATTGATCTCACCTAATTTTCTTAGCAGGATTGCCAGCATAGACACCTGGCTTTTCAATATTCTTTGTTACTACTGCACCGGCGCCGATCACGACATTGGAGCAGATACTGACTGGCAGTATAGTTGCATTACTCCCTATAGATACATTGTCACCGATCAGCGTTTTTTTCCATAGTGTTTTATCTCCTCGAGCCGGACCGCCCGCAGAGAATAAATCGTTAACAAACATCACCCCATGGCCGATAAAGCAATCATCGCCAATGCTGACCAATTCACAGATGAAGCTATGTGACTGAATTTTGCAACGCTGACCAATCACAACACTTTTTTGGATTTCAACAAAAGGCCCTACAAAAGTATTGCTACCAATCCTGCAGCCGTAGATATTCACTGGCTGTACTACAGTAACATCATGACCAAAGTCTACGTCACGAACAGCCGAAAACTTCTCGATCAGATTGTTCATTTATGCACCCAACCGACACTTGCCTGTAGACTTGCTCAGGAATACTTCCTTGCCAGTTTCGATTGACTCATAAATCGCGACGATGAGCGCAAGACTCTTGCGCGCCCCCTGACCGTCTACCAATTGAGGCTGGCCATTCTCAATAACATCGACGACATGCTCATAGTATGCCTGATGACCAAAACCATAAACATTGGGCGGATTTACAGAGTAACGCTCCATGACTTGCTGATCATCGTCTGTCTCTTCAGCGAACCGCCATGCTTTCATCTCATTGACAGCAATACCGCCTACCTCAACTGCACCGTGCTCACCCACGATTGACAGCGACCCTTCAAGATCCCTGGGGCGAGTGGCGGTAGTAGCCTCAATCACGCCAAGTGCGCCGTTCTTGAAGCGCAGTGTTACAACAGCCGTATCCTCTGCCTCAATATCAACCAATGCTGTACTCGCCATTGCATATACAGATTCGACTTCACCCATCATCCATTCAAGCAAGTCGACATGATGGCTAGCTTGGTTAGTAAGGACTCCACCATCCATTGCCCACGTACCACGCCAACTATCCTGATTATAATAAGCTTGAGGTCGACACCAACGCACACGTACGGTCCCAAGTACTAATCTACCAAATCGCCCTTGTTCCAATGCTTCTCGAAGTTTTACAACTGGAACATTAAAGCGATTTTGTTTAACTACAAACAGTTTTACACCTGCCTCTTCACAGGCAGCAATCATTGCATCTGCATCTGCAAGCGTTAAAGCCATTGGCTTTTCCACTACTATATGTTTACCATATTGACTGAGGGCAATAACATTTTTTGAGTGATTTCCACTTTCCGTCAATACCGAAACAACATCAACCTCAACCGACCTCATCATTTCGTGCATATCAGCGTAATATGGAACGCTGTACTTTTCTCCATATACTTTTGCTTTTTCCAGATCAGCATCGCAAACCGCTACTAACTCACCCTGCTCAATAATACCCCCACCGAGCAATTCGGCATGACGCTTAGCGATACGACCACATCCAACCAATGCAAACTTAACCATATTTTTCTACCTTAAAACGAAATACTTATGGGCGCCCAATGGAGTAATATTCAAACCCTTCCCTAATCACGGAAGCGGGATCATAAATATTACGACCATCAAAGATTATCGGCTTCCGAAGACTAGCCTTGATCAGATCAAAGTTAGGTGCTCGAAAACTCTTCCACTCAGTGATAATAACGAGGGCCTCGGCACCTTCTAGTGCCAGCTCCTTCGATGTGCAGAGTTTTAGCGAATTAACGTTCGGGTAAATTCGACGAGTCTCATCCATTGCTGCAGGATCATAAGCCTGTACAACTGCACCCGCCTCCCACAAGGCCTCCATAAGAATCCGACTCGGCGCTTCACGCATGTCATCGGTATTGGGTTTAAAACTCAAACCCCAGAGAGCAAAAACTTTACCCTTCAAATTACGACCAAAACAGCGTGAGATCTTGTCAAAAATAACAGTTTTCTGAATATTGTTTCTTTCTTCAACAGCCTTCAATACTTTTGCATCAAAACCGATGGAGTCCGCGGTATTGATTAAAGCCTGGACATCTTTAGGGAAGCAGGAACCGCCATACCCAACACCTGGATAAATGAATTCGTACCCAATCCGTGGGTCGCTACCGATTCCATTTCTAACTTTCTCTACATCAGCACCCAGTTTTTCAGCCAAACTTGCAATTTCATTAATGAAACTAATCTTGGTGGCTAGGATACAGTTAGCAGCATATTTAGTGAGCTCAGCGCTACGTGAATCCATCACGATGATTTTCTCATGATTTCTATTAAACGGAGCATAAAGTTCACGCATCACATACTCAGCGCGCTCACTGTCTGTACCAATAATTATTCGATCAGGCCTCAGGCAGTCATTTACTGCGGACCCTTCTTTTAAAAACTCAGGGTTCGAGACAACATCATAAGTAACGCATTTCGCCCTTTCAGCCAAAACCTCATCAATTTTCGCCCGAACCTTATCAGCAGTTCCAACAGGGACAGTCGACTTATTGACTATAATTTTATAGTCTTCAATTTCTTGAGCAATTGACCTAGCGACGTCTAAAACATATTTCAGGTCTGCAGAACCATTTTCATCAGGGGGCGTGCCTACAGCAATGAACAGCACATCACCATGAGCGATCGCTGATTTATAATCTGTTGTAAAATGAATATTTCCAGATTCCAAACTAGATTTTACTATTGATTCTAAACCAGGTTCGTATATAGGTATCTGACCACGAGAAAGCTTTTCGACTTTATCATTATCAATATCAAGACACACCACCTGATGGCCAACGTCAGCCAAAATCGCGCCCTGAACTAACCCTACATAACCCGTACCGAACACTGTAACTTTCATAAAACCCCGCTTACCACTCAGCGATAATCGTTAGCCAATGATGAGTCATAAACAATCCTGCATTAAACAGGCCAGCAACATCCCGACCTGTCCGAGCACCCCCAATCACAGACAGCACATTTGACTTAATAGTATCCGAACTGAACTTCTTAGACAAGCACCACTGACGCTCAACCGCCCCAGCCAACACCTCTAAAAAACTTATAACCCACGAACCTTCGAGACCCTATGATGCATATTTAGCGCAAAACCCAGTCAACTTTTTCTGCTATTTCTTTAGAACAGTAAATTTCTGAAAGAAGCTATTTTCTTCAAGCGAATCTCTAAAAAAGCCCTCAACACACGCAAACTTTATTAAAAATCTCAAACTAGCTTGCAGTCTATTGCAATAAAATTAAGTAGTGGGCTTTTGTTCATCCGTCAGTAAAAAACCATCCCTATAAAGTAAGCCCAGAAAAACAGCCATGTAAACACCTTTGTTATCCAACACAGAACCACTAAACATCGAGAACAACAAAAACATCAAAAACAAATACTTAATTCGTCTATCGCAAAGTTTGAAGTATGACAACAAAATTATTAGCAGGGAACATCCACCAAGCACCCAACCCTGCTCAACCAAGATTTCAACAAAGAAGTTATGAGGATATTCATGAACAGAATATACAGACCATCGCCCAAAACCAATACCGCTTGGAAACTCCCCAAGCAAACGCCCTGCGAGTATATATTGCTCTAACCGCGCACCAATGGAGCCATAATTTGCGCCACTAAATAAGAGCTCATAGTCCCCACTAGCAACCGAAGATACTATGGATTTAGAGAATGAGATAATTCTATTATCGAGAACATCGGGAGGTAGAAACATAAATATTATGCCTACAAAAAACCCCAGAACAATAACAAAAGCTTTACGCCTTAAAAAAAACACAAAAAGCCCGGCCACAATAGGACCTTTGGAGAACGATAGCAACGAGAGCCCAGCAGAGATGGCCGCAAGTACGAACCTGCGATAACCATACAACAAAAATATAACACTTGCTGTAATCATCAACTGCCCAAATACAATAGGACCATTTATGCCAATTGATCCACGCAGGGAAAATTGCTGCCCTTTAATTACCCCCCACATCACAGCCAGCAGACCGTAGAGTATCAATAGACAGGCAAATGTTAACAATACTTGAGTCAAAGAGTGCCTTTTGGGCAGCACTCCATACATCAACGCTATCAGCGACAAGAACAATGAAAGGGATGCATATTTAAAAAAACCGAAACTGTTAAAATCGCTTGCAACTAAATTAAAACAGAACAAAGCATTAAACGAAATCAAAAATAACAAAGCATAGTTTTTTTTGCAGAAAGCTAGCAACGCTCCGGCAGCCAACATCAATACAAGTAGGGGGAGCATAAGAAAGCACAGTTTGAGAGCATCAAGTTCCATGTCCGAACCTAGAAGCAACGGTGCCTTTGCAAGCATGTACGCAAAAAATACAAACACCCCAAACATCAAGGACCCGTATGAAATTTGAATTTTACTTCGCATATCGAGGCCGCCTATATTGGAAGAAATAAGCACCGCACAACTTAACCCCACCACCGACTAAAAAGGCGACCAACAAACTGCCGGCCAGCAAGTCAATTACAGAGCTGGTCGAAAGAGAATATATAGCTAACGAAAAAGCGAAAAGAGCGGCTGCGTTAGAGTATGATAGCCAACTAAAGTCCCCGCGACTAAAGAGCACATAATGAGGCACATATCCGAGCATAAAAACGCCAGCAGCAAGTATTAAAAGCCAGAGGCTATCAAGGTTACTTCTATAAGCATCTAGACTCAGTACATCAATGACACATGGAACAGAAAAATAGAGGAACACACCAATAACAAACACTCCGACAATAGTAGCGCACACTAGCTCACGATGCGCAATTGCATATGCGCTCTGATTGCCTTCCTTATAAAACCTGAGAAGCTTCGGGTAGATAAACGAAAAAACTGCTGGCTCTAGAAAATTAAAAATACCCATGACCACACTAACATAAAATACATAAACACCGACCAACTCTGGCGTAGAGTAATACTCCACTGCATACCTATCAACTGTAAAAAGCAACTTCAGCATCAGCGAAGAAAGCAAAAATACTATGCATTTTTTAAGCCCGCGCACTATCCAGGCGCCCCCCATACCATTAAAGTCTATCAGGATGTTACTATACCTCAAAAAGAGAAGGGCTATGGAGATTGAAACAAATGCACCCACCCCCCAAGCGATGTATATGAAATCCAACGTTCTATACGCCGGAAATAAATAAAGAACTGGTATCACTACAAAAACCCAAGATGATGTCTGCACAAAATACACCATACTGGATAGTAACTGATTACCCAGCACGGTCAGCAACGCCTGTAGCTCCATGGAAATCAGAACAAAACAAACAACCGAATAAAAATAAACAACATATCTAGATTCAATAAGCCCGAAAAAAAACACACCATACATTAAAGGTGCACTTAAAAAAAACAAAGTAACAATAGTCTTTACATGAGAGCCAAGCACTTTCGCCCTAACATCCATGCCACTTGCAAACAACTCGCGATACATGTACTTATTAAACTCTAACCCCACCACCAACACACAAAGCAAGACCGTTGCGACAAAGATACCGAACTTCCCCATATCGGCCTCAGGTAAAACTTTCGCGAGGAAAATAATGAGAACGAAACGACCTAATACCGTCCCACCTCTGATACCTATATTCAATAGTCTTATCAGGGTGTGATTCAAAATAAATCTGTCATTGAACATTGGCGCGACCTTTTAGCTATTAGCGTGACGGACAGTGGCAATAAGATAACAATCGTAAACTTTACTTTCTGTCTTTTTACCTAAGTCAATCATGCTGCCAAGTCCTCCTTGCTTAATTGCGCAAATCGAAGCTTCTGACATCGACAAAAAGCTATGTTCGACATGCTCTCTCTCATCGACCACCCTACTTGTAGTAGCTCATAACTCATTGCTTCAGATTCACCGTGGACTGAGGAAGTGCGAAGGCTCGTTGTAGTTCGTCAGCAGCGTAACGCCCATAACGTCTAGCTTCCTGTTCATTTAGGTGATGCGTGTCACGATAAATGAGCACACCCTGATCGTAAGGAGCTGCACTGAAGAAACTGCTGTTGGAAAAGTCTAAAAAGCGTGCATTGGGCGTGCGGCTTACTATATTTTCAACTTGATCATTGGCAGACCGCCATTCACCATTCAAGCTCAAAGGCGCCAGAAGTCCGATTTCGGTAAAACGCCTTATACGTTGTACATCCGTTTTGAACATTGGTACTTGTCCAAGCACCACGTTCTGTTTATGCTCACTTAGAGCCTTAGAGGGAAAGAAAAAGGGCGAACCTGTTGTGGCGCGATCCTGAACCATAAAAAGGTTAGGCTCAATTACCAGTGCGTCGCCCAGGAAAAGTTTGCTCTTCAGCGAAATGCTCTCGATATGGCCTACCGAATCAGTGAAGTCACAAGCAGAGACTTGTGACGTACTCCTGTATTTGATGGCGCGCATAAGATCTGAGATGATGGCGCATACTTCACTACTGGAGTCATAGTTTTTCATGAAGACTTGCTACCTATAGCCATGTACCTTAGCCGCTGCGTTACCCCACCATTACCGAGGCCCAAGTTATCAAGAAACTTTTGTCGGATTCTGAGCTCCTCTAACACTCGATTCATATTCGCATGTCTCCACTCAGCTTGAGTTTACTGCCCGTGACCACAGCTAACGGGGGGATTGACGCACCGATTAAGCCACCGTGTAATGAATCTAATCGGCAGCCTGATGTGCTTGAGACGCTGCCGGGCACCCTCCGCTCGCATTTTCGTTCGGCGAGGCCGCTCGGCATCATCCATAAGAAGAGGTCATGCAATAATAAGCGGTAAGGCTTCAGTGATCCACCGTAGTTTACCTGATGGCTGAAGCCACTTAAGCGCCAGTAATTTTGCATTATATGACAAAGATCAAACGCGCGTTTCTTCTAATCGCACGCTATTCTGCTGGGGCAGATCATCGGATATAACACGCTGCGCAGAACCCTCAATTTCTAGGACTCGAAGCTGCAGTAAATGGTCCTTGAACGCACCACGCAGTATGGCTATGACTATTCCTAGCAAAAGCCCCCCGACCAATGCCATTAGCACAATTACGGCTTTGCGAGGCTTGATCGGCTTAGCAGATGCCACCGCTCGCTGGTCGACATTGACCAGATGCAACCCTTGCAACTGGGTGTCAATAGCCTGCAAGCGCGCGCGCTCAGCGCGAAGCGCGTCTATACCTTCCAAAAATGCCTCTTCATTTGCCCGAGCCTTGATTGCCTGCACCTTGCGGTTTGTCGAAAGCATGATCAGTTCTTTACGGATCTGACCGATTCTAGGCTCTACAAAGTCATCCGAAGCGCGCTTTCGAAGAGCCGCGCGCTCAGCATCAAGCACCTCGGTCCCCATGAAATACAGCGGAACTTGTCTGCCGTTTACTTCGGTACGGATTACACTGCCGCTCACCACGCCTTCATCAGCCATCAATGAAGGGGTGGACGGCTTCTTCAGCCCAAGGCTTCTAGCTACACTTATAGCCTCTTCCAACTCCGCCAGACGTGCTTCGCGGCGCAGCTTCAGTTGGACACGCAGAGCCCTCAGCTCATCGTTGAGCTGCGCACGCTTGATCGCATCATTTTCTTCAAGTCGCGCTATACGACCTTCATTACCAGCCTGGTACTGTTTCATTGCGGAACTCAATTGAGCATCAATCTCAGACAAGCGGTTGGCTAAAATTACCTGCATGTCTTTGGAAAGCTGAACTCGCTCTAGCTCTATTGCATAATCGACAAAGTCATTGAGAATACTGGGGCCGTTAACGCCCTTCTCATAACGCATTTTTAAACTGATGAAGTCACTGAGCAGATCGGTTTTCTTCAGATCGGATTGTGCGACGCTGAGTGCACCGGTATTGAAGTTTTCAAAAGCCTGCTCTACGGTTTCCCCCTCATCCTGAAAAGCATTGATCAGATCTGGCTTGGAGCGGAAAAAGTCTAACCGAGCGTTATAGGACTCTAGCGTCGCACCTACCCGCTTTAGCGCATCTGCTGGTGGCAATGAGTAGATCTTGGAGCGATTCAATGCGTCCAGCTGGTTTAGAGCAACGGGCCTCAAAGTGGTCGAAGTCTCATAAACAGGCGTAATTGTAAATGCCGCCACTGCACCAATGAGCCCGCAAGCCCCCGCAAGGGCAACGATAAATATACGCCTGCGCCAAATTGTACGGGCAACCCTAAAAAGGTCGATCTCGCCTGAAGCGGCCATGGAGGGAACGCGTGCAACACTGTTCAAATTACTTGCCTGCATGCTAACTGTGGGATAACCAAGACAGGCAGGGCGGATCAGCGGGTGGTGCTCGCTCGTTCAGCTTTCCATGTCATCGGCGACGAAAGGGCATTGTTGCACCTTCCGCAACCGACAACAACGCCTTGCGGACCCTTCTGGTCAGAGAAGTTCCCTTCCACTCGTCGCCTTGCGTTTCTCCCAAAGATCACGGCCTAAAGCCGCCAGCACACCCAAACCAACGCCCACCAGCACCGACAACAGAATAATGAGGGCTTTTCGCGGCTTTATTGGCTCATCAGGTTGAGAAACGGCCCCATCCTGCTGATACATGGCAACCAACGATGGATCGATCTTCAGGCTGCGCAGAAAATTCAGTTTCTCCTGCCTTTCTCGCAGATTGGGGATGAACGGATCGTCCGAAGTACGGGATTCGAGGTTAGCAATTTCACCTTGCAGCGCCTTGGTACCGCGCATATAGGTGAGCGACCCATTCATTCCAGCAGACACCTCGTTGGACAATGTTTCGGCGATGATCGGTGGCTTTTCAAGCCCAATGGAGCTCGCTACTCGCAGCGCTTCTTTAAGCTGCGCAATTTGGTCGGTGCGCTTGTTTGCAGCGCTGGCTCGCGAGGCACGGATTTGCTGGTCTAGGTTGTCCGCCATTATCGATATATCACTGCGAGTACCACTCAGGAGCTCATTTTTCGCCCGCTCCGCAGCCATTTCGGCGTAGCTCGACACCCACGTTGCCGCCAGGCGCGGATCCTCGATGTTCGCCGTGAGCACATAGCGGTCTGGCGTATCCTTTCCAGCTTGGGCCACTTTAAGCATGCCGTTGAACTGGGCGTACAGTGCATCACGCGACTCGCTCCGCTCCGCCCCTGTCAACGTAGGGAGAAATGCACTGCGAAAGAACTTATCGCGTACCGCTTCTGACTGCAGCGCCTTGAGGTAGATGCTGTACACATCTTTGGCGCTGAGCGGAGCAAGGCCCGTGCCCTCACCCCGACCGTAGTTGAGCTGAGCAATCTCACTCTGAGATGGTGGCTGTATGTAAAGCTTCGCCTCGTACACTGGCGCAACCAGCACCACGTAAGCCAAGCCCAACGCAATAATCGGTACCGCAACCAGCCCCACCCAAAGCTTTTGCCGCCAAACCCCCTGCACAAGCTCAATCAGATCAATCTCATCACTACCGCTCAGGCGCTCGCGTTCATTGCGCATTTAGTCTTTTTTTCCTTGGGTCCGTCTGATTGCTTCATCTCTAGGGAGCGCTCCTGCTCGCGAAAGCGGCGCTCCCCTCGCATCAAGCGTAGCGGCATTTTGCCCACATGCCCGCCACGCTCACCTACTTAGCATTAATCAGTAATAGAGGGAACCTTCTCACAGAAGTTCCTCACTTTTCGACAGACACCACGCGCACCGCCCAATGGTTACCCCGCAACTGTGACGCTCACCTCATTTTCAGCCTCAGCAAACCTTTCCCGCAGGGCCTGAGCCAGCACCTGCTTCGCCCGCCTCTCCCCATGCACCAGCACCACCCGCCGCGCCGCGCACGCCATAGCAAACCTCACCAACCCGGCCTGGTCCGCATGGCCTGAATACCCGCCCAACGTCGTCACCTTAGCCCGCACCTCATATACAGCCCCATCCAACTCAACCTGGACAGCCCCTTCCGCACCCGCTTCGCGCTGAATGGCAGCCCCTGGTGTTCCCCTGGCCTGATACCCGACAAACATCACCTCATGCCGTGGATCACCAAGCATCGCCTTGAGGTAGTTGACGATCCGCCCACCCGAGCACATGCCATTACCGGCAATCACAATCGCCGGGCGCCCGGTGCTTTTCAGGTAATTGACCACCTGCTGGTGGCGGGCATGGGTATCGACGCACACCAGCTGGTTGAACCCAAGCGGGTCACGCCCCTCGCTCATCCGCGCCTTGGCTTCGTCATTCCAGTAGTCATGCAGCTGGCGGTAGACGGTGGTAATGCGCTGAGCCAAGGGTGAGTCGAGAATGATCGGTAGCTGCGACCAGGCGAACGTGCCATCGCCAGGCACCACGGCTGGGTCACCGAGCAGTGCCTTGCGGTGGAGAATGGCCTCGAGCTCGCACAGCAACTCTTGCGTACGGCCCAGGCTGAACGCGGGAATCAGGATGGTGCCGCGGTCCTGCAGTGCGCGGTCAATAACCTGTTCCAACTGCTGCTCGCGCATGCTGCGGTCGGGGTGCAGGCGGTCGCCGTAGGTACTTTCCAGCACCAGCAAGTCTGCACGCTCGGGTGGCTGCAGTGGGCGTAGCAGCGGGTTGCCTTCGGGGCCGAGGTCGCCGGAGAAAACGATGCGGTGGTTTTGCTCGGCCACGTCTACATCGCACTCTACATAGGCGGAGCCAAGCAGGTGCCCGGCGCGTTGCAGGCGCAGCTGGCACCTGAGGCCGGACTTGTTTACCACGGTGTGCCACTGGCCGAAGGGCATCGACACGACCAGGCCACCGATTAGCTCGAGGTAACGCGCCACTTGTGCGGGCTCGCTGCTGATGGTCAGCCTGTAGGCATCTTCCAGTACCAGTGGCAACAGCTTCGCCGAGGGTTCGCTGCAGAGGATCGGACCGCGAAAGCCGGCCGCCAGCAGCGCGGGGATGCGGCCGACATGGTCGAGGTGTACGTGGGTGATCACCAGGGCTTGTATACCCTGGATATCAAAACCGAGTGATGCGCTGGCTGAACCCGGGGCGGCGTCGGCGCCCTGCTCCAGGCCGCAATCCACGAGCAGGCTGGTGGCTGAGTCGATGTGAAGCTGGTGACAAGAACCGGTTACACCGCGGGTGCCACCGTGATGGGAAAGGGTGGGAAATTCCATACTGCTGCACGCTCGTTTGGGCCGGAATAATGAAGCGGGTATTACTTCACTTACACCGTCGCGTGCACAGGCGAGCCTTTCCTAAAAAAGGCGGGAATTTTCCTTACTTACCTTCCAGCGCTGCCTGCCTGGCCGAGGCGCGAATCTTGCGCTTGCTGCGCTGTACACCATAGGCGCCCAACAGCGGGCCAATCGCCAGGCCTACTACCAAGGCGGCCAGCACCGGCACCGCAACAGGCAACTCGGGCGCCGACCAGCCGAACAGCACAAGTGCAACGGCCTGCTGGTTCTCCAGCACGAAGAACAGCACCACCGCCGCCAGCAGCAGCACGAACAACGCCGCCAGGGCGCGCTTGAGGTTACGCATCAGACTGGCTCCTTCATCGGTCAGGGGTGCTCGTGCTCTTCTTCATTGACGCGATCACGCAGCTCTTTGCCAGGCTTGAAGTGCGGAACGAACTTGCCTTCCAGTTCGACCGACTGGCCGGTCTTGGGGTTGCGACCTACGCGTGGAGCGCGATAGTGCAAGGAGAAGCTGCCAAAGCCGCGGATCTCGATGCGATCTCCGGTGGCCAGGCATTGGGACATCTGTTCAAGCATGGTCTTGATGGCCAGCTCCACATCCTTGGACGAGAGCAGCCCTTGATGGGTGACAATACGTTCGATCAGCTCCGACTTCGTCATATTTTTCCCTTCGTTATCAAGCAGCTAGATCATTGCTTAATCAGTTTGTAGCACGCTGGGAGGGATTTGAACAGGGTGGTTCTTGACTTAATAAAAAAATTCAAGATTGGAGTGTTGGGAAATAAGGCTGGGGGAGCTTTGTGGGGGATCGTGGGCGAGCCGGGTTCTACAAGGGATGGCGTTAGGCTGGGGGGATTTTTGGGGTTGGAAAGGGTGGGCTGGAGGGTAGGCTTTTTTATGCTGGGTATACAGAGCTTGGCTATGGATTGGCCAATGCTTTGCGCGCAGGTGCAGACTCGGTTGGGCCTGCTTTGCAGGCCATCGCCGGCAAGCCGGCTCCCACAGGGATCGTGCCAGCTTTTAGAAGTTGAGCAAGACAGTGGCTCTGACAAGGAGCTGCGTTAACTTTTAGAAATTGGTGAGACAGTTGATCCGCCGGGGATCGCGTTTGGCTGGGGTAATTTTTTGGAGGGAGAAAGGGTGGCCTGGAGGGCAGGCTTTTTTATGCTGGCCGTAAAGAGCTTGGTTATGCATTGGCGATGCTTTGCGCGGCGGTTTAGACGCGGTTGGGCCTGCGCTGCAGGCCATCGCCGGCAAGCCGGCTCCTACAGGGGATAGGGTCAGGCTTGGGGAGATTTTGGGCATAAAAAAGGGTGGCCCGAAGGCCACCCTTTTTTACACCGATCAAACAGAACTTAGTTCTGCTTGGCCATTGCTTCGCGCAGCAGCGCAGCCATGGTGGTATCGGCAGCCGCTTCCGGAGCGTTTTTCAGGCTCTGGATGGCTTCACGCTCTTCAGCGTCGTCTTTCGACTTGATCGACAGGCTGATCACGCGCGATTTGCGGTCAACGCTGATGATCTTGGCTTCGATCTCTTCGCCTTCCTTCAGAACGTTACGCGCGTCTTCAACGCGGTCACGGCTGATTTCGGAAGCTTTCAGAGTGGCTTCGATGTCGTCGGCCAGGGTGACGATGGCGCCTTTGGCGTCAACTTCTTTCACGATGCCCTTGACGATAGCGCCCTTGTCGTTGACAGCAACGAAGTTGGAGAACGGATCGTCTTCCAGCTGCTTGATGCCCAGGGAGATGCGCTCGCGCTCTGGGTCAACCGACAGGATGACGGTTTCCAGCTCGTCGCCCTTCTTGAAACGACGTACGGCTTCTTCGCCGGTTTCGTTCCAGGAGATGTCGGACAGGTGAACCAGGCCGTCGATGCCGCCGTCCAGGCCGATGAAGATACCGAAGTCGGTGATCGACTTGATGGTACCGGTGATCTTGTCACCCTTGTTGAACTGGCCGGAGAAGTCTTCCCATGGGTTGGACTTGCACTGCTTGATGCCCAGGGAGATACGACGACGCTCTTCGTCGATGTCCAGAACCATGACTTCCACTTCGTCGCCAACCTGAACGACTTTCGACGGGTGGATGTTCTTGTTGGTCCAGTCCATTTCGGAAACGTGTACCAGGCCTTCAACGCCTTCTTCCAGCTCAGCGAAGCAGCCGTAGTCGGTCAGGTTGGTAACGCGAGCCTGTACGCGGGTACCTTCTGGGTAACGCGCAGTGATAGCAACCCACGGATCTTCGCCCATCTGCTTCAGACCCAGCGAAACGCGGTTGCGCTCACGGTCGAACTTCAGAACGCGTACGTCGACTTCGTCGCCAACGTTAACGATTTCGGAAGGATGCTTGATGCGCTTCCAGGCCATGTCGGTGATGTGCAGCAGGCCGTCGATGCCGCCCAGGTCCACGAATGCGCCGTAGTCGGTGAGGTTCTTGACGATACCTTTGACTTGCTGGCCTTCCTGCAGGGTTTCCAGCAGGGCTTCGCGCTCGGCGGAGTTCTCGGCTTCCAGCACGCTGCGACGGGAAACGACAACGTTGTTGCGCTTCTGGTCCAGCTTGATGACCTTGAATTCCAGCTCTTTGCCTTCCAGGTGGGTGGTGTCGCGCACAGGGCGGACATCAACCAGGGAGCCCGGCAGGAACGCACGGATGCCGTTAACGTCGACAGTGAAGCCGCCCTTAACCTTACCGTTGATAACGCCCTTGACCACTTCTTCGGCGGCGAAAGCTGCTTCCAGAACAATCCAGCACTCGGCGCGCTTGGCTTTTTCACGGGACAGTTTGGTTTCGCCAAAGCCGTCTTCGACCGCGTCCAGCGCAACGTGAACTTCGTCACCGACCTTGATGGTCAGCTCGCCAGCTTCGTTGTAGAACTGCTCGAGCGGGATGACGCCCTCGGACTTCAGGCCAGCGTGTACGGTAACCCAGTCGCCGTCGATGTCGACAACGATACCGGAGATGATCGCACCCGGCTGAAGATTGAGGGTTTTCAGGCTTTCTTCAAAGAGTTCTGCAAAGCTTTCGCTCATTTTAATTCCTGTAGATTCGGGCGAAACAGACGCCCATCGCCACACTCCAGACAATGTGGGTTTCGTTAAGTAAAGGAAAGCGGGCAGGACGTTGACTGGTGCCCCTGCCTGCTTTCCTGACGATCAGACCAAGTCGCGCTGGGCGAGCTCGCTCCTGATACGGTGCAGCACCTGCTCGATGGACAGCTCCGTGGAGTCCAGCTGAATGGCATCGGCCGCCGGCTTGAGCGGGGCCACTGCGCGCTGGGTGTCGCGCTCATCGCGCGCACGAATCTCATCTAGCAGACTCGACAGACTAACATCTTCGCCTTTGCCCTTCAACTGCAGGTAGCGGCGACGGGCACGCTCCTCGGCACTGGCGGTCAAAAACACCTTCAGCGGCGCGTCCGGGAACACCACGGTGCCCATGTCGCGGCCATCGGCGATCAGGCCCGGCGCTTCGCGGAAGGCGCGCTGGCGCTGCAGCAGGGCTTCGCGCACTGCCGGCAGGGACGCAACCATCGACGCCCCGGCACCGACCGTCTCGGTGCGGATGACATTGCTGACGTCCTCACCTTCGAGAATGATCTGTTGCAGCTTACCCGGCTCGGCGGCGATGAACTGCACATCCAGATGGGCGGCCAGGGCCTTGAGCAGCTCTTCGTTGGTCAGGTCGACACCGTGGTTGCTGGCGTTGAACGCCAGCAGGCGGTAAAGCGCGCCGGAATCCAGCAGCCGCCAGCCCAGTTCGCGCGCCAACAGGCCTGCGACGGTGCCCTTGCCCGAGCCGCTCGGGCCATCGATGGTGATGACCGGCGCTTGCAAATTCACGACTTGCCCTCTTCTGCCACGCGGATACCCACCTCGGCGCACAGCGCGAGGAAGTTGGGGAACGAGGTGGCGACGTTGGCGCAATCATGGATGCGGATTGGCGCGCTGGCGCGCAGCGAGGCAACGCTGAAGGCCATGGCGATACGGTGGTCGCCGTGGCCATGCACTTCGCCACCGCCAATCTGGCCGCCGTCGATGATGATGCCGTCGGGGGTTGGCTCGCACTTCACGCCCAGGGCGATCAGGCCGTCGGCCATTACCTGGATACGGTCGGACTCTTTCACCCGCAGCTCTTCGGCGCCACGCAGCACGGTACGCCCTTCGGCACAGGCAGCGGCCACGAACAGCACCGGGAATTCGTCAATGGCCAGCGGCACCAGGTGCTCAGGGATATCGATACCCTTGAGCTTGGCACCGCGCACACGCAGGTCAGCCACTGGCTCGCCGCCGACTTCACGCTGGTTTTCCAGGGTGATGTCGCCGCCCATCAGGCGCAGGATGTCGATGACACCGGTGCGGGTCGGGTTGATGCCGACATGCTCGAGCACCAGCTCCGAGCCCTGGGCAATGGATGCTGCCACCAGGAAGAACGCAGCCGAGGAGATGTCTGCGGGTACTTCGATGCGGGTGGCAGTGAGCTTGCCGCCGGACTGCAGCGAGGCAACCGGGCCGTTGGACTCCACCGCATAGCCGAAGCCGCGCAGCATGCGCTCGGTGTGGTCACGGGTGGGCGCAGGTTCGGTAACGGTGGTTTTGCCTTCGGCGTACAGGCCGGCCAGCAGCAGGCAGGATTTGACCTGGGCACTGGCCATCGGCAGCGTGTAGGTCAGCGCCTTGAGCGTGTGGCCACCACGGATGGTCAGTGGTGGGCGGCCGTCCGGGCCGGTTTCGACCACCGCGCCCATTTCGCGCAGCGGGTTGGCCACGCGGTTCATCGGGCGCTTGGACAGCGACGCATCGCCGGTCATGGTCACGTCGAACGACTGGCCGGCCAGCAGGCCCGAGAGCAGGCGCATGGAGGTGCCGGAGTTGCCCACGTAGATCGGCCCGGGCGGTGGCTTGAGGCCGTGCAGGCCGACACCGTGGATGGTCACGCGGCCGTGGTTCGGGCCTTCGATGACCACCCCCATGTCACGGAAAGCCTGAAGGGTCGCCAGGGCGTCCTCACCTTCGAGGAAGCCTTCGACTTCGGTCGTGCCTTCGGCCAGGGAGCCGAGCATGATCGAACGGTGGGAAATCGACTTGTCGCCCGGTACGCGGATTCGCCCGGTCAGGCGGCCACCCGGTTGGGCCAGGAAAATCAGATCGTTGGCGTTCATAGCGTCCACATAGGCCCGGCGGGCCAAGATTTTACTGAAATGCTCGCGGGCAACCCGAGCGCGGGTGAATACACCCAGCAACTGGTGCCCGTCCCCTGCATCGACCGCGTCGCGCAAGGCGTCGAGGTCGCTGCGAAAAGTGTCCAGGGTGCGCAGGACAGCCTCGCGGTTGGCGAGGAAGATGTCATGCCACATGGTCGGATCGCTGCCGGCGATTCTGGTGAAATCGCGGAAACCACCGGCAGCGTACCGGAAGATCTCAAGGTTTTCATTGCGCTTGGCCAATGAATCGACCAGGCCGAAGGCCAGCAGGTGCGGCAGGTGGCTGGTGGCGGCCAGTACTTCGTCGTGGCGCTCGACCGGCATGTGCTCCACATCGGCCTCCAGCGCACGCCACAGGCGGTCGACCAGGGCCAGGGCGGCGGGGTCGGTTTCGGGCAGCGGCGTGAGGATGACCTTGTGGCGGCGGAACAGGGTGGCGTTGGAGGCCTCTACCCCGCTCTGCTCGGAGCCGGCGATGGGGTGGCCGGGCACGAAGTGGCGCAGGCGGTCGCCGAACACCTCACGCGCAGCACGCACCACATTGCCTTTGGCGCTGCCGACGTCGGTGATGACGGCGCTGCCCAAATCCAGTTGCGCCAGGCGCGCCAGCAGCTTTTCCATGGCCAGGATCGGTACCGCCAGCTGGATGACGTCGGCGCCGACACAGGCGGCGGCGAGGTCTTCTTCGCAGCGGTCGACCACACCCAGGGCCACAGCTTGCTTGCGCGAAGGGGCGTCCAGGTCGACGCCGACCACTTCGCGGCACAGGCCGCTTTCACGCAGGCCTTTGGCGAAGGAGCCGCCGATCAGGCCCAGGCCTACGACGACGAGGCGGCCGATGAGCGGTGCGGGGTTGTTGTTTGCTGCATTTACCACTGGTACGAACCCTGTTCAGAAATCAGGACAGTCTTTGGGACCGCAGGGGGCTGCTTTGCAGCCCGTCGCGACACAAGGCCGCTCCTACAAGGGATTGCAGACGCCTGTAGGAGCGGCCTTGCGTCGCGATGGGGCGCAAAGCGCCCCCAACAACCTTGAATCAAAGCACCGCCTTTGGATACGAGCCCTGCCCCCAGGCCTACGACGACGAGGCGACCGATGGGCGGTGCGGGGTTGCTTTTTGCTGCATTTACCACTGGTACGAACCCTGTTCAGAAATCAGGACAGTCTTTGGGACCGTAGGGGGCTGCTTTGCAGCCCATCGCGACACAAGGCCGCTCCTACAAGGGATTGCAGACTCCTGTAGGAGCGGCCTTGCGTCGCGATGGGGCGCAAAGCGCCCCCAACAACCTTGAATCAAAGCACCGCCTTTGGATACGAGCCCTGCCCCCAGGCCTACGACGACGAGGCGGCCGATGGGCGGTGCGGGGTTGTTTTTTGCTGCATTTACCACTGGTTCGAACCCTGTTCAGAAATCAGGACAGTCTTTGGGACCGCAGGGGGCTGCTTTGCAGCCCATCGCGACGCAAGGCCGCTCCTACAAGGGATTGCAGACTCCTGTAGGAGCGGCCTTGCGTCGCGATGGGGCGCAAAGCGCCCCCAACAACCTTGAATCAAAGCACCGCCTTTGGATACGAGCCCTGCCCCCAGGCCTACGACGACGAGGCGGCCGATGAGCAGTGCGGGGTTGTTTTTTGCTGCATTTACCACTGGTACGAACCCTGTTCAGAAATCAGGACAGTCTTTGGGACCGCAGGGGGCTGCTTTGCAGCCCATCGCGACACAAGGCCGCTCCTACAAGGGATTGCAGACGCCTGTAGGAGCGGCCTTGCGTCGCGATGGGGCGCAAAGCGCCCCCAACAACCTTGAATCAAAGCACCGCCTTTGGATACGAGCCCTGCCCCCAGGCCTACGACGACGAGGCGGCCGATGAGCGGTGCGGGGTTGTTTTTTGCTGCATTTACCACTGGTACGAACCCTGTTCAGAAATCAGGACAGTCTTTGGGGCCGCAGGGGGCTGCTTTGCAGCCCATCGCGACACAAGGCCGCTCCTACAAGGGATTGCAGACGCCTGTAGGAGCGGCCTTGCGTCGCGATGGGGCGCAAAGCGCCCCCAACAACCTTGAATCAAAGCACCGCCTTTGGATACGAGCCCTGCCCCCAGGCCTACGACGACGAGGCGGCCGATGAGCGGTGCGGGGTTGTTTTTTGCTGCATTTACCACTGGTACGAACCCTGTTCAGAAATCAGGACAGTCTTTGGGACCGCAGGGGGCTGCTTTGCAGCCCGTCGCGACACAAGGCCGCTCCTACAAGGGATTGCAGACGCCTGTAGGAGCGACCTTGCGTCGCGATGGGGCGCAAAGCGCCCCCAACAACCTTGAATCAAAGCACCGCCTTTGGATACGAGCCCTGCCCCCAGGCCTACGACGACGAGGCGGCCGATGAGCGGTGCGGGGTTGTTTTTTGCTGCATTTACCACTGGTACGAACCCTGTTCAGAAATCAGGACAGTCTTTGGGACCGCAGGGGGCTGCTTTGCAGCCCATCGCGACACAAGGCCGCTCCTACAAGGGATTGCAGACTCCTGTAGGAGCGGCCTTGCGTCGCGATGGGGCGCAAAGCGCCCCCAACAACCTTGAATCAAAGCACCGCCTTTGGATACGAGCCCAGTACCTTCAGCGCCACAGCCTCTTGGCTGATCTTCTCCAGCACGGCCTTGATCAGTGGGTCGCGGTGGTGGCCAACGAAGTCGATGAAGAACACGTAGGTCCACTTGCCACTGCGCGACGGGCGGGTCTCGATGCGGGTCAGGTCGATGCCGTTGTCGTGGAACGGCACCAGCAGTTCGTGCAGGGCACCTGGCTTGTTGCTCATCGAAACGATGATCGAGGTCTTGTCGTCGCCGGTCGGCGGCACTTCCTGGTTGCCGATCATCAAGAAGCGCGTGGAGTTGTCCGGGCGGTCTTCGATCTTCTCGGCCAGGCGGGTCAACCCGTACAGGTTGGCGGCCATGTCGCCGGCGATCGCCGCCGAATTCCACTCGCCCTTGACCCGCTTGGCGGCCTCGGCATTGCTCGACACCGCCACGCGTTCCACGTTCGGGTAGTGCGCGTCCAGCCATTTGCGGCACTGGGCCAGCGACTGGGCGTGGGAGTAGATGCGGGTGATGCTGTCGGTCTTGGTGCTTTCGCCCACCAGCAGGTGATGGTGAATGCGCAGCTCGACTTCGCCACAGATCACCATGTCGTGCTCAAGGAAGCTGTCCAGGGTGTGGCTGACCGCACCCTCGGTGGAGTTTTCCACCGGCACCACGCCGAAATTGACGGCGCCGGCCGCCACTTCGCGGAACACTTCGTCGATGGCAGCCATCGGGCGGCTGATCACGGCGTGGCCGAAGTGTTTCATGGCCGCGGCCTGGGTGAAGGTGCCTTCCGGCCCCAGGTAGGCGATTTTCAGCGGCTCTTCCAGGGCCAGGCACGACGACATGATTTCGCGGAACAACCGCGCCATCTCTTCGTTGCCCAGCGGCCCCTTGTTGCGCTCCATCACGCGCTTGAGCACGGCAGCTTCACGCTCAGGGCGGTAGAACACCGGCTGCTCGCCTTCGGCCAGCGAGGCGGTCTTGACCTTGGCCACTTCCTGGGCGCAGCGGGCGCGGTCGCTGATCAGCTCGAGGATTTTCTCGTCGAGGCTATCGATGCGTACGCGCAGCGCCTTGAGCTCATGTTCGGACATCAGCCGTGCTCCTTCTCGAATTCGGCCATGTAGGCCACCAGCGCCTCGACAGCGTCCAGGCCCAGGGCGTTGTAGATGGAAGCGCGCATGCCGCCCACCGAGCGGTGGCCCTTGAGGTTGAGCAGGCCACGGGCATCGGCGCCGGCCAGGAAGGCCTTGTCCAGGCGCTCATCGGCCAGGCGGAACGGCACGTTCATCCACGAACGGGCGTTGTGGCTGATCGGGTTGGTGTAGAACTCGCTGGCGTCGATGAAGCCGTACAGGCGGTCCTTCTTGGCGCGGTTGCGTTGCTCCATGGCGTCGACGCCACCCTGCTCCTTGAGCCACTCGAAAACCAGGCCCGAGAGGTACCAGGAATAGGTGGCCGGGGTGTTGTACATCGAACCGTTGTCGGCCGAGACCTTGTAGTCGAGCATGGTCGGGCAGCTGCTGCGGGCGTGGCCCAGCAGGTCTTCGCGAACGATCACCACCACCAGGCCGCTCGGGCCGATGTTCTTCTGCGCGCCGGCGTAGATCAGGCCGTACTGCGACACGTCGATCGGGCGCGAGAGGATGTCGGAGGACATGTCGACCACCAGCGGAACGTCACCGGTTTGCGGCACCCAGTCGAACTGCAGGCCGCCGATGGTCTCGTTGGAGGCGTAGTGAACGTACGCTGCGTTCTTGGTCAGCTGCCACTCGTTCTGGCCAGGGATGGCCAGGTAGTCGTATGGCTTGGCGCTGGCGGCGACGTTGACGTTGCCGAAACGGCGCGCTTCTTCAATGGCCTTTTTCGACCAGATGCCGGTTTCGACGTAGTCGGCAGTGCCGTTCTCCGGCAGCAGGTTCAGCGGGATTTCGGCGAACTGCTGGCTGGCGCCGCCCTGCAGGAACAGGACTTTGTAGTTGGAGGGGACGGACAGCAGGTCACGCAGGTCCTGCTCAGCCTTTTCGGCGATGGCCACGTAATCGTCGCTGCGATGGCTCATTTCCATCACCGACAAGCCCTTGCCATGCCAGTCCAGCATTTCGGCCTGGGCGCGCTGCAGGACAGCTTCAGGAAGCGCGGCAGGGCCTGCGCAGAAGTTAAAGGCTCGTTTGCTCACATCCACTCTCGCTCTGCCAAATAGAACAAAATCGTTTGTTGCAGGCCGCGCACCCCTGTAGGAGCGGCCTCGTGTCGCGAAAGGGCTGCGCAGCAGCCCCCGCGATAGTTATTGCGCTGCTTAACCCTGGGACCGCCAGGCGCCCCCTTCACGACACAAGGCCGCCCCAAAAAAAGGCAAGTCCTGCTGTTGCCTGCTGTAATCAGTCAAACGGGGCGACCTTGGTCGCCCCGTTCGGGTTGTTGCGCTTGCTTACTCTTGCGGTGCCTCTTCGGCGCCAGCATTGTCATCGTCCGCCGCTTCCGGCGCATCGAGCTCCACGCCCTCCTCGTCCGCCCCGACCAGTTCGTCGAGTTCTTCCTCGGAAGGCTCCTGGATACGCTCCAGGCCTACCAGCGTTTCGTCTGCGGCCAGCTTGATCAGGGTCACGCCCTGAGTGTTACGGCTCAAGCTGGAAACTTCGCCAACCCGTGTGCGCACCAGCGTGCCCTGGTCGGAGATCAGCATGATCTCTTCACCTTCCTGCACCTGGATAGCACCGATCAGCAGGCCATTGCGCCCCTTGGTACCCATGGCGATCACGCCCTGGCCACCACGGCCGCGGCGCGGGAACTTGGACAGCGGGGTACGCTTGCCGAAGCCACGCTCGGACGCGGTAAGGATCTGCGCACCAGACTCCGGGATCAGCATCGAGATGATCTGCTGCCCCTTGCCCAGCTTCATGCCGCGCACACCACGGGCGGTACGGCCCATTTCGCGCACCACGCTCTCGGCGAAGCGGATCACCTTGCCGGCGTCGGAGAACATCATGACTTCCTTGGCGCCGTCGGTGATTGCCGCAGCAATCAGGGTGTCGCCTTCCTTCAGCTTCAAGGCGATCAGGCCATTGGAGCGCGGACGGGCGAACTGCACCAGCGGGGTTTTCTTGACGGTACCGGAAGCGGTGGCCATGAAGATGTACGCGCCAGTCGGCTCGGCCACCCACTCAGGGGTGTCGCCCTCTTCTTCGTCGATTTCTTCTACTTCGACCACTTCGCCTTCGATCACGCCCTCGTCGCCGTCTTCCAGCTCTTCATCCGGGTCGGCGCTCTGCTGCAGGGCCTCGAGGTCGATCTGCAGCATGGCGGTGATGCGCTCACCCTCCTCCAGCGGCAGCAGGTTGACCAGCGGGCGGCCACGCGCGGCGCGGGATGCCTCAGGGATCTCGTAGGTCTTCTTCCAGTACACCTTGCCCTTGCTGGAGAACAGCAGCAGGGTGGCGTGGCTGTTGGCGACCAGCAGGTGCTCGATGTAGTCCTCGTCCTTCACGCCGGTCGCCGACTTGCCTTTACCGCCACGGCGCTGGGCCTGGTAAGCGGACAACGGCTGGGTCTTGGCATAGCCACCGTGGGAGATGGTCACCACGCGCTCTTCTTCCGGGATCATGTCGCCGTAGTTGAGGTCGTGGCTGGCGTTGAG
The DNA here is from genome assembly GCF_047456105.1 of Pseudomonas sp. BNK-15. NCBI lineage: Bacteria > Pseudomonadati > Pseudomonadota > Gammaproteobacteria > Pseudomonadales > Pseudomonadaceae > Pseudomonas > Pseudomonas sp. BNK-15. The sequence goes on along the minus strand of NZ_CP179898.1, from coordinate 3,393,186 downwards.
AATCTCGGTGCGGCGCGCATCGCCGTATTCGGCGCGGATCGCTTCGAGTTCTTCGCGGATCACTTCCATCAGGCGCTCGGCGCTGCTGAGGATGCGGATCAGTTCGCCGATCTGCTCGAGGATTTCCTGGTACTCGGCCAGCAGCTTCTCGTGCTCCAGGCCGGTCAGGCGGTGCAGGCGCAGGTCGAGGATCGCCTGGGCCTGTTCCGGCGACAGGTAGTACTTGCCATCGCGCAGGCCGTATTGCTCGGGCAGGTCTTCAGGGCGGCAGGAATCGGCGCCGGCGCGCTCGACCATGACCTGCACGGCACTGGATTCCCAGGCAGTGGCAATCAGCGCTTCCCGGGCTTCGGACGGCGTCGGCGAGGCCTTGATCAGTGCGATGACCGGGTCGATGTTGGACAGCGCGACCGCCTGGCCTTCAAGGATATGGCCACGTTCACGGGCCTTGCGCAGCTCGAACACGGTACGGCGCGTGACCACTTCACGGCGGTGGCGGACGAACGCTTCGAGCAGGTCCTTGAGGTTGAGCACGCGCGGGCGGCCGTCGATCAGTGCCACCACGTTGATGCCGAACACGCTCTGCAGCTGGGTTTGCTGATAGAGGTTGTTGAGCACCACCTCCGGCACCTCGCCGCGGCGCAGCTCGATGACGATGCGCATGCCGTCCTTGTCGGACTCGTCGCGCAGCTCGGTGATGCCTTCGATCTTCTTGTCTTTGACCAGCTCGGCGATCTTCTCGATCAGGCGCGCCTTGTTCAGCTGGTACGGCAGCTCGGTGACGACGATCTGCTGGCGGCCACCGACCTTGTCGATGTCTTCGATCTCGGAGCGCGCTCGCATGTAGATGCGGCCACGGCCGGTACGGTACGCCTCGATGATGCCCTGGCGGCCGTTGATGATGCCGGCAGTCGGGAAGTCGGGGCCGGGGATGAACTGCATCAGTTCGTCGACGGTGACTTCCGGGTTGTCGATCAGCGCCAGGCAGCCGTCGATGACTTCACCGAGGTTGTGCGGCGGAATGTTGGTCGCCATGCCCACGGCGATACCGCTGGAACCGTTGACCAGCAGGTTGGGGATGCGGGTGGGCATGACCGCCGGGATCTGCTCGGTGCCGTCGTAGTTGGGCACCCAGTCGACGGTTTCCTTGTGCAGGTCGGCCAGCAGCTCGTGGGCCAGCTTGGCCATGCGCACTTCGGTGTATCGCATCGCCGCGGCGTTGTCGCCGTCGACCGAACCGAAGTTGCCCTGGCCGTCGACCAGCAGGTAGCGCAGCGAGAATGGCTGGGCCATACGCACGATGGTGTCGTAGACCGCAGTGTCGCCGTGCGGGTGGTACTTACCGATCACGTCACCGACCACACGGGCGGATTTCTTGTACGGCTTGTTCCAGTCGTTGCCCAGTTCGCTCATCGCAAAGAGAACGCGACGATGCACGGGCTTCAAGCCGTCACGTGCATCGGGCAGCGCTCGCCCGACAATCACGCTCATCGCGTAGTCGAGGTAAGACTGTCTCAGTTCGTCTTCGATATTGACCGGGAGGATTTCTTTGGCCAGTTCGCCCATGAGAAGCCTGATTCCTTTTTCTGGTGAAACTTCGCAGCTCCATCAAGGGCCGAACGAAGCTCGCCGCCGCAGCGCATAAGGGTGCGACGACTTACGACAAATCAATGAGTTGTGCCATGGATCTGCGCAATGAAGGCCGCCGTCATGGGCGGTCTTGGAAACTGCCGGATGTTATCACAAAGGCAGTAGCGGTGGGGAGATATGGCGCAGGGGGTGGAAGGGGGTTTTGGGGGAATTGTTGACGTGATTGGCGCTGATGCCGGATTGCCGGCGCTCGGCCTCACACACTCCCTCTCCCACCCCACCCCAAACGGTCAATGCAGGCGTTTGCGGCACATCAATTGTGCCAATTTGGCGGTATCCGGCCGTTCAACGACGCCCTTCTCAGTCACGATCACATCGATCAGGTCAGCCGGGGTCACGTCGAACACCGGATTGAACACCTCCACCTGCGGCGCCACGCGGGTGCCGGCGTAATCCAGCAATTCGTCGGCATCACGCTCTTCCAGCGGGATGTCTTCACCTGTGGCCAGGTTGAGGTCGATGCTGGTGCTGGGCGCCACCACCATGAACCGCACGCCATGGTGCATGGCGCTCACTGCCAGCTGGTAAGTGCCGATCTTGCTCGCCACGTCGCCGTTGGCGGCAATGCAATCAGCGCCGACCACCACCCAGGTGATGCCCTTGCTTTTCATCAGGTGGGCCAGCGCCGAATCGGCGCACAGGGTCACCGGAATGCCTTCATTGGCCAGCTCCCAGGCGGTCAGGCGCGAACCCTGCAGCCAGGGCCGGGTTTCGCCGGCATAGACGCGCTCGACCATACCCTCGAGAAAGCCTGCGCGGATCACCCCCAACGCGGTACCGAAGCCGCCACTGGCCAGGGCACCGGCGTTGCCGTAGGTCAGCAGGGCCTGCTCGCTGCCCTGGTGGCGGCGGATCAGCTCGATGCCTTGCTGGGCCATGGTCAGGTTGGCCTCACGGTCGCTTTCGTGAATGGCCACGGCCTCGGCCTCCAGCGCGGCCAGCACATCCTCGCCTGGGCGCAGGCGCTGCAGGCGCTCACGCATGCGGTTGAGCGCCCAGAACAGGTTGGCGGCCGTAGGCCGCGCCTCGGCCAGGCTGAGAAAATCCTCTTCCAGGTCCATTTCCCAGTCGCCGCCCTCAGCCAGGCGCTCTTCCAGGGCCAGCACCAGGCCATAGGCGGCAGCGATGCCGATGGCCGCCGCACCCCGCACAGCCATGTCGCGGATCGCCGCCGCCACCTGCGCAACATTGTCGCAGGCCAGCCAGCGTTCTTGCGAAGGCAGCAGGCGCTGGTCGAGCAGGTGCAAGGCGCCGTGGTGCCACCGGATACCGGTCACCTTCTCCGCCGCCATAAGTCGCTCGCGCATCACCTCTCCCTGACTTTCGCATATCAAAAGCGGACGATTATAGCGACCAACAGCCTTGGGCGCTCGGGTATACTCCGGCGCAATTCGTAGAAGTTTCAGAGGACTGTTCAATGAGCAACGTCGACCACGCCGAAATCGCCAAGTTTGAAGCCTTGGCGCACCGCTGGTGGGACCGCGAGAGCGAGTTCAAGCCGCTGCACGACATCAATCCGCTGCGCGTCAACTGGATCGACGAGCGCGTCAGCCTGGCTGGCAAGAAGGTGCTGGACGTCGGCTGCGGCGGCGGCATCCTCAGCGAAGCCATGGCCCTGCGCGGCGCCACCGTCACCGGCATCGACATGGGCGAAGCGCCCCTGGCCGTGGCCCAGCTGCACCAGCTGGAGTCGGGCGTGGAGGTGGAGTACCGGCAAATCACCGCCGAGGCCCTGGCTGAAGAGATGCCCGAGCAGTTCGATGTGGTCACCTGCCTTGAAATGCTCGAGCACGTGCCCGACCCGTCCTCGGTCATCCGCGCCTGCTACCGCATGGTCAAGCCGGGTGGCCAGGTGTTCTTCTCGACCATCAACCGCAACCCCAAGGCCTACCTGCTGGCCATCATCGGCGCCGAATACATCCTCAAGATGCTGCCGCGCGGTACCCACGACTTCAAGAAGTTCATCCGCCCTTCCGAGCTGGGTGCCTGGAGCCGCGTGGCCGGCCTTGAGGTCAAGGACATCATCGGCCTGACCTACAACCCGCTGACCAAGCACTACAAGCTCAGCAGCGATGTGGACGTCAACTACATGATCCAGACCCTGCGCGAGGAATGAGCATGCGTTTGCGAGCGGTACTTTTTGACATGGACGGCACCCTGCTCGACACGGCGCCGGACTTCATCGCCATTTGCCAGGCCATGCTCGCCGAGCGCGGCCTGCCGGCCATCGACGACAAGCTGATCCGCGATGTGATTTCCGGCGGCGCGCGGGCGATGGTCGCCGCGACCTTCGCCATGAGCCCGCAGGATGAAGGTTTCGAGGCCCTGCGCCTGGAGTTCCTCGAGCGCTACCAGCGTGACTGCGCGGTGCACAGCAAGCTGTTCGACGGCATGGGCGAACTGCTGGCCGATATCGAGCGGGGCAACCTGCTGTGGGGCGTGGTGACCAACAAGCCGGTCCGCTTCGCCGAGCCGATCATGCAGCGCCTTGGCCTGGCCGAGCGTTCTGCACTGCTGATTTGCCCGGATCACGTGAAAAACAGCAAGCCCGACCCGGAGCCGTTGATCCTGGCCTGCAAGACCTTGAACCTGGACCCGGCCAGCGTGCTGTTCGTCGGCGACGACCTGCGCGACATCGAGTCTGGCCGCGATGCCGGCACGCGCACGGCGGCCGTTCGCTACGGCTATATTCACCCAGAAGACAACCCGAACAACTGGGGCGCCGACGTGGTGGTGGACCACCCGCTGGAACTGCGCAAGGTGCTCGACAGCGCCCTGTGCGGGTGCTGATCTTTTAGCGGCAAGCTGCAAGCTTCAACTCAAGGACAAACGCATGTTCGACTATACCGCCCGCCCCGACCTGCTCAAGGGCCGCGTCATCATGGTCACCGGCGCTGGCCGTGGCATCGGTGCAGCGGCCGCCAAGGCTTATGCCGCCTTGGGCGCCACTGTGCTGCTGCTGGGCAAGACCGAAGCCAACCTGAACGAGGTCTACGATGAAATCGAGGCCGCCGGCCACCCGCAGCCGGTGGTGATCCCGTTCAACCTGGAAACCGCCCTGCCCCACCAGTACGACGAACTGGCGGTGATGGTCGAGGAACAGTTCGGCCGCCTGGACGGGCTGCTCAACAATGCCTCGATCATCGGCCCGCGCACGCCGCTGGAGCAGCTCTCGGGCGACAACTTCATGCGGGTGATGCACATCAACGTCGATGCCACGTTCATGCTCACCAGCACCCTGCTGCCGCTGCTCAAGCTGTCGGAGGACGCCTCGGTGGTGTTCACCTCCAGCAGCGTCGGGCGCAAGGGGCGGGCTTACTGGGGCGCTTATGGCGTGTCCAAATTCGCTACCGAAGGCCTGATGCAGACTTTGGCAGACGAACTGGAAGGTGTGGCACCGGTGCGTTCCAACAGCATCAACCCGGGGGCTACCCGTACGGCGATGCGGGCCCAGGCCTACCCGAGCGAGAACCCGCAGAACAACCCGCTGCCTGAAGAGATCATGCCGGTGTACCTGTACCTGATGGGGCCGGACAGTACCGGCGTGAATGGGCAGGCCTTTAACGCTCAGTAGGGCTTGAAACCGATGGGGCCGCTTTGCGGCCCTTCGCGACACAAGGCCGCTCCTACAGGATAGCGGTACCGTTGAATCCGGCATCAAATCTGTAATCGATGGACTCGCCCCCGCCGAGGCATCACAGTGCCACGGTGGCGTTCTAAGAAGCCAACGGCAGCGAGGGCGAGTCCATCGATTACAGGATAGCGGTGCCGTTGAATCCGGCATCAAATCTGTAGGAGCGGCCTTGTGTCGCGAAAGGGCTGCAAAGCAGCCCCAGACATTCAGCCAGCAGCCAAGGTCGGGCGCATGCGCCCTTGCTGGCGGCCCTCCAGCTGCATGCACCGTTCCAGGAACAGGTACATGCAGTCATAACTTTTGCAGATCGCCTTGCGCAGCTCATTGCGCAACCCCAAGGTCGGGTTTTCGCCAGCCAGGGTACAGATGATCTCCAACGCCTCCCATGGGTGCGCATCGTCATACTGCGCATGCATCTTCAACCACTTCATGGCGCGCTTGCGCTGGTCCTCCGGGAAGCCCATGGCGTAGGTATCAACCCGGGGGCTACCCGTACGGCGATGCGGGCCCAGGCCTACCCGAGCGAGAACCCGCAGAACAACCCGCTGCCTGAAGAGATCATGCCGGTGTACCTGTACCTGATGGGGCCGGACAGTACCGGCGTGAATGGGCAGGCCTTTAACGCTCAGTAGGGCTTGAAACCGATGGGGCCGCTTTGCGGCCCTTCGCGACACAAGGCCGCTCCTACAGCGGTGCCGTTGAATCCGGCATCAAATCTGTAGGAGCGGCCTTGTGTCGCGAAAGGGCTGCAAAGCAGCCCCAAGCATTCAGCCCGCAGCCAAGGTCGGGCGCATGCGCCCTTGCTGGCGGCCCTCCAGCTGCATGCACCGTTCCAGGAACAGGTACATGCAGTCATAACTTTTGCAGATCGCCTTGCGCAGTTCGTTGCGCAACCCCAAGGTCGGGTTTTCGCCAGCCAGGGTACAGATGATCTCCAGCGCCTCCCACGGGTGCGTATCGTCATACTGCGCATGCATCTTCAACCACTTCATGGCGCGCTTGCGCTGGTCCTCCGGGAAGCCCATGGCGTAGGTATCAACCCGGGGGCTACCCGTACGGCGATGCGGGCCCAGGCCTACCCGAGCGAGAACCCGCAGAACAACCCGCTGCCTGAAGAGATCATGCCGGTGTACCTGTACCTGATGGGGCCGGACAGTACCGGGGTGAACGGGCAGGCCTTTAACGCTCAGTAGGGCTTGAAACCGATGGGGCCGCTTTGCGGCCCTTCGCGACACAAGGCCGCTCCTACAGCGGTGCCGTTGAATCCGGCATCAAATCTGTAGGAGCGGCCTTGTGTCGCGAAAGGGCTGCAAAGCAGCCCCAGGCATTCAGCCCGCAGCCAAGGTAGGGCGCAGGCGCCCTTGCTGGCGGCCTTCCAGCTGCATGCACCGCTCCAGGAACAGGTACATGCAGTCATAACTTTTGCAGATCGCCTTGCGCAGCTCATTGCGCAACCCCAGGGTCGGGTTTTCGCCAGCCAGGGTACAGATGATCTCCAGCGCCTCCCACGGGTGCGCATCGTCATACTGCGCATGCATCTTCAACCACTTCATGGCGCGCTTGCGCTGGTCCTCCGGGAAGCCCATGGCGTAGGTGTCTTCAGCACAGACCACCGCCGACCACTCACCCGTCGCCCCTTCAATGGCATAGTTGGTAGCCGCCATGGCAATGGCCAGCGACTCGGTGGTACACACTCGCCAGCACCAGTCGTTTAGCCCATTGAGCTCGGCGGGCACTTCCTGGGACTGCAGCTCGTGCAGGTGAATGCCATGGGCATGGCACCAGTGCACCCAGTAATCGGCATGGTGGAGCTCCACGCGGATATTGCGCATCAGCCAGCGTCGCGCCATGTCTTCGCCCGGGTGGCGGGCATAGCGGGTCTTGGTCAGGTTGTGGGCCATGTACAAGGAAAACTGCTCGACCACCGGCCAGCCACCGATCAGGTACTGGCGTATGGTGGCTTGGCGCAACTGGCCATCGCGCAGGCGCTGGTAGAACTCATGCTCCACCACCCGACGCTTGCCCGGGCGGCAATCTTCGATCAGTTGCTGGGCCCATTGGGGGTAACTGGCCGGGTCCATCAAAGGCCCGATACGGACGAATGCATCAATCACTTTTCAGCTCCTTGATCCCTGTGATTTACCAACGCTACTTCAGCGAAAGGTTCCAGGCGCCCGATGCAGCAGGGGCCGTGCAGCAATCCGTTGGCGCTGCAGACTGTCGCAAGTGAATACCTGCGGTCGTTCGATCAGATAGCCCTGGGCGTAGTCCACGCCGATCTCTTGCAAGGCCTGCTCGATCAACGGAGTTTCAACGAACTCGGCAATGGTCCGTTTACCCATGACGTGGCCGATGTGATTGATGACTTCGACCATGGCCCGGTTGACCGGATCATCCAGCATATCTTTGACAAAACTTCCGTCGATCTTCAAGAAGTCGACAGGTAAATGTTTCAAATAAGCGAATGACGACATTCCGGCACAAAAGTCATCCAGCGAGAACTTGCAACCCAGCCCTTTCAATTCATTGATGAACCGGATGGCACTGCCGAGGTTGGCAATGGCACTGGTCTCGGTGATCTCGAAGCAGATCAGCCGTGGCGGAATCGAATATTCGACGAACAGGCGCCGCAGGTACTCCAGGAACTTGTCGTCACCGATACTCGACCCCGACAGGTTGATGGCACACATCGACAGCGGGCCCTCGCGCCCCTCATCCAGGCACTGGCGAATGACCTGGAACACATTGCGCACCACCCAGCGGTCGATCGCGGTCATCAGGCCATAGCGCTCGGCCGCCGGGATGAAGCTGTCAGGCAGGATGGTGCGGCCGCTTTCGTCTTGCAGGCGCAACAGAATCTCGACATGGCCTGGCCCTTCAAGCGCGGTGAGCGCGGCGATTTCCTGGGCATACAGGCAGAAGCGGTTCTCCTCCAGAGCGACGTGCAGGCGCTGTATCCAGGCCATTTCACCAAACCGCATCGACAATTCACTGTCATCGGCATGGTAGACCTGGATGCGGTTACGGCCCTTCTCCTTGGCCATGTAGCACGCCATGTCGGCTGCCCGCAGGGAGGCTTCCAGCGTGGCCGGGGCTTGCGCCATGTGCACCAGGCCGATACTCACGGTGGTGACGAACGGCCTGCCTTTCCATACGAAGTGCAGGCTTTGCACCGCCTGGCGCAGGCTTTCGGCAATGCGCTCGGCCTGTTCGCCCGGGCAGTTTTCCAGCAGCACGCCAAACTCATCGCCCCCCAGCCGGGCCAGGGTGTCGCCTTCGCGCAGCACCGATTGCAGCACGGCGCAGATGTGCCGCAGCAATTCATCACCGGCGGCATGCCCACAGGTATCGTTGACCAGCTTGAACTGGTCGAGGTCAAGGAACATCAGCGAATGCCGCCCACCCTGGCGCACCAGGTCGTTCAGTGCCTGCTCCAGGCGGTACTCGAATTCACGGCGGTTGGCCAGGCCGGTCAGGGCGTCATGGGTAGCCTGCCAGGACAGGTTGGCGATGTACTGGCGCTCCTGGGTCATGTCATGCAGCACCAGGACAATGCCCGCCACCTGCCCGTCGTTGATGATGGGCGAACCCACCAGGTTGATCGAAACCGTGCTGCCATCCAGGCGCTGGATCAACCGTGCATGTTCGGCACCCCCTTTGAGGCTGCCGCTGAGCACCTGTTCGAGCAAGGTGCTGCTGTCGTTCTGGGCCTGCTCGTCCACCAGGCTGAACAGTGCTGTCAACGGCAGCCCCACGGCCTGGCCTGCCTGCCAATGGGTGAGTTGCTCGGCCGCCGGGTTCATGTAGCCGATGCTGCCATCGACATCGGTGGTGATCACAGCATCGCCGATCGCCTGCAGGGTAATCTGCGCGCGTTCCTTTTCTTCCTGCAGGGCGCTGGCGAAGGCCTGGCGCTGGGCCAGCAGCTTGCTCGAACGGCGCCAGGCAAAGGTGATGAGGAACAGCGCGGTGAGCAGGTTGGTGACCAACAGCACGCGCAACAGCATGCGCGAGCCCTCGCCCAGGGCATCGCTGAAGGCTTTGGCTGCCGGGGTCACGCCTTCGTTGATGGCGACGATGCGGGCGCGCCATTGGCTGACCTGGCGCGGGCCGGCATGGCCGCTGGCAAAACCCTCGCGCATCTCGTTGGCCAGCACATCCAGTTGCTTGAGGTAATCGTCACCGACATTCCAGTAGGCGATCGCCGCCTGCACATAGCTGATCTGGCTGAAATTGCGGTAGAACCAGATGATACGGTCGACGTCGTCGGGGTGATTGCCGCCTTGCAAAACGGCCTGGCGCGCGACATCAAGGTCTGGATCAGGCAGGTCGAGCACCTCACGCATCTGCCGATCACCGTGGGGCACAGTGATGACCTGACGATAGCGCTGGTAGGTGCGTTCATCGCCAGTATCGGCATACAGGTTCAGGTAATAGATGGCGTCTTTCTGTGCCTTGGACCACAGGCTTTCGCCAGCGACATAGGCACGCACAGCCGACAGCGCGTACAGGCTGAAGCTGCCCAACAGGACCTGGAAGACTACAACGGCGATGAAGGGCCAGATGATACCCAGCAGCCTTGGCGCCTCTAGTGTGCGATGTCCCTTCATGAAGTCCCTGTCACAGAGCAGATAAGGCTCGAACCAACCAGACAAGCTCAGCGTAGGCCATTTGCCATCTGTGTGGAGGGAATTTTGAGTGGCAAGCTTCAAGCTTGCCGCTTGGGTCAGGTCTGCTGCAGATGCCCGTACAGCTTGGCATACAAGCCGCCCTCGGCGATCAACTGCTGGTGGCCGCCATCCTCGGCCACGTGCCCGCCGTCGAACACCAGCACACGGTCGGCCTGCTTCACCGCCGAAAGGCGGTGGGCGATGATCAATGTGGTACGGCCACTGAGAAAGCGCGCCAGGGCCTGGTGCAGGTTGTACTCGGTGGCGGCGTCCAGCGCCGAGGTGGCCTCGTCGAGGATTACCACCTTCGGCTCGGCCAGGACCATGCGGGCAATCGCCAGGCGCTGGCGCTGGCCGCCGGACAGGCGCACACCAGAGCGGCCGACCACGCTGTCCAGCCCTTGCGGCAAGGCGCCAATGGTGGCGTCCAGCTGGGCGATGCGCAGCGCCTGCCAGCAGGCCTCGTCCGTGCAGTCGCGGCCCATGGTCAGGTTGGCGCGTACCGTGTCGTTGAACAGTGACGGGTGCTGCAGCACCACTGCCACATTTTCACGCAAGGTCTCCAGGCCGATTTCCTGCAGGCTGGCACCGCCAAAACGGATAGTCCCGGCCTGGGCGCTGTACAGGCCCAGCAGCAATTGCACCAGGGTACTTTTGCCGCCGCCACTGGCGCCGACGATGGCGACCTTTTCGCCCGGGGCGATGGACAGGTCCAGGTGCTCGAGCACCGGCTCGTCGGCATAGGCGAAGCGCAGGTCGCGCACTTCGATGCCAACCGTTTCACGGCCGGCGAACGGGTCGCGGGCAGCCGGGTATTGCGGCTCGTCATCACGCGCCAGCAACTCGTTGAGCCGGCTCAGGGCGCCGCCTGCGGCATAGTAGGCATATTGCAGGTTGAGCAACTGCTCGACCGGGCCGATCATGAACCACAGGTAGCTGAACACGGCCAGCATCTGCCCGATCGACAGGTCGGAGAACAGCACCGTGAGCATGGCCGCAGCACGGAAGATATCGATACCGAACTGGAACAGCAGGCCACTGGCACGGCCACTGGCATCGCTTTTCCATTGCGAATCCACGGCGTAATCGCGCACTTCGCGGGCGCGCAGGCCCAGGCGGCCGAGGAAGTAGCCCTGGCGATTGCTGGCGCGGATTTCCTGGATGGCGTCCAGGGTTTCGGCCAGCGCCTGGGTGAACCGCGAGGTGCTGTCGTTTTCGAGCTTTTTAAGGTGTTTGACGCGCTTGCCCAACTGCACGGTGAAGTAGATCACCAGCGGGTTGAACAACAGGATCAGCAAGGCCAGCTGCCAGTGCATCCAGATCAGGATCGCCGCCGTGCCGGTCAGGGTCAGCATGGCCACCAGGAAGCGGCTCAGGGTTTCGCCGACGAACTTGTCGAGGGTCTCCAGGTCGGTGACCAGGTGCGTGGTCACGGTGCCACTGCCCAGGCTTTCGTACTCCTTGAGCGAGATACGCTTGAGCCGCTCGATCAGGCGGATGCGCAGGCGATAGACGATGTCTTTGGCAAGGCCGGCGAACAGCTTGGCCTGCACCACGTTGAAGCCCAGCGCGGCCACGCGCAGGCACAGGGTAACGACCAGCATCAGGCCGATATAACCGGCCGCCACCTGCCAACCGCTGGGCAGCAGGTGGTTCATGAACTTCAGCGCGCCATCGCCGTGGCCCAGCAGTACTTCGTCGACCAGCAGGGGCAGCAGCAATGGTATCGGCACGCTGCAGCAGGCCGCCAGCACGGCCACCAGGTTGGCGGCCCAGAGGTGTTTCTTGTGGTGCAGTGCCAAGCGGCGGATTTGCGCCCAGCTCAGCCGGTCAGGCACAGCAGCGGGCTTCCCTGGCACCGGGTCGGGCGAGCCGGGCAGGTCAAGCACAGGCGGCCTGCTGTAGCCAGCGGCCAAGCAAGGGCTGCAGGCTTTGCAGCGGCTGATAGCCGTTGGTCAACAGGGCGAGCTGGCCGTTGCGCTCCGCCAGCAGCGTTGGAAAACCGGCAATCCCCAGGTCCTGTACCCAGCTGAAATCGGCTGCAGTGGCAGCGCGCACGTCGGCACGCAGCAGGGCATCGGCGAAGGTTGTGCGATCGAACCCGGCCTGCTCGGCCAGCTCGACCAGCTGCGGCGCGGTGGTGACGTCCAGGCCCTGCTGGTAGAACCCACGCTGGATCAGTGCCAGCAGCGGCCAGACGCGCTCGGCGTCCAGTTCACGGGCGGCCACCAGGGCGCGGCAGGCAGGCTCGGTGTCGTAGACGAAGCCATCGGGCATGGCACCTTCGAACGCGAACGGCTGCCCGGTGGCCTCGGCCACCGCCTGCCAATGCTCGAGGATGTACTTGCGGGTCGAGGCGTCCAGCGGGCTGGCACCGCGGCGCAACCCACCCGGCACCACCCGGGTGGCCACGCCCGCTTCACGCGCCTGGGCGATAAGGGCCTGGGCCACCGGTGCAAAACCCCAGCACCAGGAGCACATCGGGTCCATCACATAGAGCAGGCGGGCAGTCATGCAATCAGGCCTCGGCTTTGTAGTTGTAACCGATCGGGTGCGGCAGGTTGCGGGCCTTGGCCAGCTCGATCTGCTTCTGCCGGTCGATGGCGCTGCGCCGGGTCTTTTCGCTCAGGCTGTCCCAGCAGTGCGGGCAGCTCACGCCTGGCGAATAGTGCTCGGACGCGCGGTCCTGGGCGTTGACCGGGTGGCGGCAGGCATGGCACTGGTCATACTCGCCTTCGGTCAGGTCATGGCGCACCGTGACGCGGTTGTCGAAGACAAAGCAGTCGCCGTCCCACAGGCTTTCTTCCTGGGGTACTTCCTCGAAGTATTTCAGGATGCCGCCCTTAAGATGATAGACCGCCTCGAAGCCTTCACCGAGCATGTAGCTGGAGGCTTTTTCACAGCGGATGCCGCCGGTGCAGAACATGGCGACCTTCTTGTGCTTGCTGGGGTCGAAGTTGGCCTTGATGTACTCGGGGAACTCGCGGAAGGTCTCGGTCTTGGGGTCGATTGCGCCCTTGAAGGTGCCGATGGCCACTTCGTAGTCGTTGCGGGTGTCGATCAGCAGTACTTCCGGGTCGCTGATCAGGGCATTCCAGTCTTTGGGATCGACGTAGGTACCAACGGCATTGTTCGGGTCCACGCCCGGCACGCCGAGGGTGACGATCTCTTTCTTGAGCTTGACCTTGGTGCGGTAGAACGGCTGCTCGTCGCAGTAGGATTCCTTGTGGTCGACATCGACCAGGCGCGGGTCGCTGCGCAGCCAGGCGAGCAGGCCATCGATGCCTTCGCGGGTGGCCGAAACGGTGCCGTTGATGCCCTCGTTGGCCAGCAGCAGGGTGCCTTTGACGCCATTGTCGAGCATGGCCTTGAGCAGGGGCTCGCGCAGCTCTACGTAGTCTTCAAGGGTGACGAACTTGTACAGCGCCGCCACGACGATCGGTTGGGTCATTGCGTTGAATCTCCAGGTGGTTGCCCTCGTAAGGGGCGGACCGGGTTTGACAAAAAGCTGGGGGGCGCTCTGCGCCCCTTTCGCGACACAAGGCCGCTCCTACAGGTGAATACATAACCCCTGTAGGAGCGGCCTTGTGTCGCGAAAGGGCCGCAAAGCGGCCCCCCGGATGTCGCAAATTGTACCAGAACGCCAAAAAGGATTCAGTGCTTGCCGCCACCTGCACACACCGGCGACGCAGGTGCAACACCCACCTTCGCCCACTCCTCGTTGGTATAGGTGTGGATGGCCAGCGCATGGATCTGGCCCATCAGTTCACCCATGGTGGCGTACACCTTCTGATGGCGCTTGACGCTGTTGAGCCCGGCAAACTGCTCGCTGACGATCACCGCCTTGTAGTGGGTTTCCTGGCCACGGCTGTGCATGTGGCTTTCGTTGAGCACTTCAAGGTGCTGCGGCGCCAGGGCGGCCAGCTGCTGCTCGATGCGTTGCTGCATGGTCATCGGGTATTACTCACTTCTTGGCCGGGGCGGCCTTGCCGGCATTGGGGTCAAGCTCTTTGGTCATGTCTTCGAGCAGCTTGTTGACCACCGGCACTGCCGGCTCCAGGCTTTGCTGGGTCAGCTGGGCCGACTGCTGGGTGACCTTGGGCATCTGGCTGAGGACTTTCTTGCCCAGCGGCGACTGGTAGAACTTCACCAGGTCCTTGAGCTCCTGCTCGGTGAAGGTCTGGGTGTACAGGTCAACCATCTTCGGCTTGAGCTTGTTCCAGCCGATGGCGCTGTCCAGCGCGGCGTTGGCCTTGGCCTGGTAGCTTTCCAGCACCGACTGCTTGGTGGCCGGGGCTTTGGTCTGGGCGAAGCGCTGGGCGAACATCTGCTGGACCTGCATGTACACCGGGGTGCCCAGCTTGTCAGCGTTGGCCAAGGTCAGGAATTTCTCGGCGGCAGCGTTGTGGCTGGCGGTGGCAGCGAGTACCTGGCCGCTGGCACAGGCCAGGGCGACGGCAGCACAGAGGGCACGGAGACGGGTCATTGCATATCCTTCAAGGAGGGGGAGGCGGTACCTCAGAGATGAGCATTCTGCTCCCGCCAGGGTGCAGCGCTCAAGTGGCACGACGAGCGATTGAACCGCTCGATCGCATGGGGGCCTAAACTGCTGATTCTGACTGACAAGGGAGTGAACGCAGCATGAGCCGTATCGAAACAGACAGCCTGGGCCCGGTCGAAGTTCCGGAGCACGCCTACTGGGGCGCGCAGACCCAACGCTCGCTCATCAACTTTGCCATTGGCAAGGAACGCATGCCGCTCCCGGTGCTGCACGCCCTGGCGCTGATCAAAAAAGCCGCAGCACGGGTCAACGACCGCAATGGCGACCTGCCAGCCGACATCGCCCGCTTGATCGAGCAGGCTGCCGACGAAGTGCTCGACGGCGAGCACGACGACCAGTTCCCGCTGGTGGTGTGGCAGACCGGCAGCGGCACGCAGAGCAACATGAACGTCAACGAGGTGATTGCCGGGCGGGCCAACGAGCTGGCCGGCAAAGGCCGCGGCGGCAAGGCGCCGGTGCACCCCAACGACCATGTCAACCGCTCGCAAAGCTCCAACGACTGCTTCCCCACCGCCATGCACATCGCTGCGGCACAGGCCGTGCACGAGCAACTGCTACCGGCGATCGCCGAACTGTCTTCGGGGCTGGCCGAGCTGTCGGCGCGCCACCATAAACTGGTAAAGACTGGCCGCACGCACATGATGGACGCCACGCCCATCACCTTCGGCCAGGAGGTGTCGGCCTTCGTGGCCCAGCTCGACTATGCCCAGCGCGCCATCCGCGCCACCTTGCCGGCGGTGTGCGAACTGGCCCAGGGCGGCACTGCCGTGGGCACCGGGCTCAATGCCCCGCAGGGTTTCGCCGAAGCCATTGCTGCGGAACTGGCCGCCCTCTCCGGCCTGCCGTTCGTCACCGCGCCGAACAAGTTCGCCGCCCTGGCCGGCCACGAGCCGCTGACCAGCCTGGCGGGGGCGCTGAAGACCTTAGCGGTGGCCTTGATGAAAATCGCCAATGACTTGCGCCTGCTCGGCTCCGGGCCCCGCGCCGGGTTGGCCGAGGTGCGCCTGCCGGCCAACGAGCCGGGCAGCTCGATCATGCCAGGCAAGGTCAACCCGACCCAGTGCGAAGCGCTGTCGATGCTGGCCTGCCAGGTATTGGGCAATGACGCGGCCATCGGTTTTGCCGCCAGCCAGGGGCACCTGCAGTTGAACGTGTTCAAGCCGGTGATCATTCATAACCTACTGCAGTCGATCACGCTGCTGGCTGATGGCTGCCGCAACTTCCAGCAGCACTGCGTGGCCGGGATCGAGCCGGATACCGAACAGATGGCGGCGCACCTGGAGCGCGGGCTGATGCTGGTGACCGCGCTCAACCCGCATATCGGCTATGACAAAGCGGCAGAGATTGCCAAGAAGGCCTACAGCGAGGGCAAGACCCTGCGCGAGGCGGCGCTGGAGTTGAAGTACCTGACCAATGAGCAGTTCGATGAGTGGGTGCGGCCGGAGAACATGCTGGCACCAGGTGGCAAGGGCTGATTGATCGGTAGGCTGCTGCGGCCCCATCGCCGGCAAGCCGGCTCCCACCGGTACCCCACTGTCTTCAGGCTTGGTGGGGACCTGAGGGAGTGTCTTGCTCAACTTCTAAAAGCTGGCGCGATCCCTGTGGGAGCCGGCTTGCCGGCGATAGGGCCGGAACAGGCTGTCAACCAACCTGAGCCAAACGCGCCCTTCTCGCCCGCCACCCAGCCACCAAAGAAGGCCCCAGGGCCACCAGCGTCGACCCCAGCACCACCGTCACCGCGCCTACATAGCCCAGGGCATTGATGTCTTCAGCCTGCACATACGCCGGCCACATCCAGGCCGCCACTGCCACTGCCACAAAGGTCACCAGTGGCGTCAGCGCCAGCGTGGCACTCACCCGCGATGCCTCCCAGTGCGCCAGTGCCTCGGCAAAAGCACCATAGGCCACCAGCGTGTTCAGGCAGCAGGCCAGCAGCAGCCAGCCTTGCAGGGGCGTCAACTGCAACGCCTCCAGCGGGTGCACCCAGGGTGTCAGCAGCGCGGCGCAGCTCAGGTAGATCACCATCATCACCTGCTGCGAATGCCACACCGTCAGCAGCTGCTTCTGGCTCAGGGCATAGAACACCCAAATGCTGGTGGCCAGCAGGATGGTCAGCACGCCCGTGGTGTAGGTGCCCAGCGAGGTCAGCAGCTCTTCAAGGCGCTGGTTGAAGAACAGCCCGAAGCCGGCAAGCAGCACCAGCAGCCCCAGGCCTTGGCCCAGGCTGAAGCGCTCCTTGAACACGAACACGCTGGCCACCAGCAGCAGCACCGGGCCGATCTGCACCACCAATTGCGCAGTACCGGGGCTCAGCAGGTTGAGGCCGATCAGGTACAGCACGTAGTTACCCATCAGGCCGCATACGGCCACGGCCACCAGGCCTTTGCCTTTGGTGCCGAGCTTGCTGAAAGAAGGCAAACGGCGCTTGGCTGCCAGCCAGGCGAACAGCAGGCCGCCGGACACCAGCAGGCGGAACCAGGTGACGGTCACCGGGTCGACCACCTGCAGCACTTGCTTGAGTTTGATTGGCAGGATGCCCCACAGCAGTGCGGTCAGAAGCGCCAGGGCCAGTCCATAGCTCCGGCGTCCGGATGTGATGTGCATAAAGTCCTCGGTCGAGCCCGTTGTAGGGTGCCTCGATTCTAAAGGCTTGCTACCTGCCAACGGGGAAAAAAGGCGGGAAAAGAATTCATCAGGTCATTCCCCTGCGGCATGGCGGCTGACTATTTCTTGTGTTTGGCAAACGCCGCTTCCAGGGCTTCATTGATGGTGCGCAACACCTTCACCCGCGCCCAACGCTTGTCATTGGCCTCGACCAAGGTCCATGGCGCGATCTCGGTGCTGGTGCGGTCGACCATGTCCCCCACTGCATCCACATACAGGTCCCACTTGTCGCGGTTGCGCCAGTCGTCCTCGGTGATCTTGTAGCGCTTGAACGGGATCTGCTCGCGCTCTTCAAAACGCTCCAGCTGGGTTTGCTGGTCGATCGCCAGCCAGAACTTGACCACTACCGCGCCGGCGTTCACCAACTGTTCCTCGAAATCATTGATCTCGCCGTAGGCACGCATCCAGTCGGCCGGGGTGCAGAAGCCTTCGATGCGTTCCACCAGCACCCGGCCGTACCAGGAGCGGTCGAAGATGGTGAACTTGCCGCGTGCCGGAATGTGCCGCCAAAACCGCCAAAGGTACGGCTGCGCACGCTCATCTTCGCTAGGGGCGGCGATCGGCACGATACGGTACTGGCGCGGGTCCAGCGCTGCCGCCACCCGGCGAATCGCCCCGCCCTTGCCTGCTGCATCATTGCCCTCGAACACGGCCACCAGCGAGTGCCGGCGCATGTGCTTGTGGCGCAACAGGCCGGCCAGGCGAGCCTGCTCGGTCACCAGTTGCTCCTGATAGTCCTGCTTGTCCAGGTGCAGGGTCATGTCCAGCGCGCCGACCAGGCTGCGCTGATCGATGCTGCGCCCCAGCGGCGCAATGTTGCCCTGGTGCTTGCCTTTGGGGTTGACGGCCAGTGCGGCCTGCAGGCTTTCCAGCAAGATGCGCCCAACGGCCAGGCTGCGGTAGTTGGGGTCGACCCCTTCAACTACATGCCACGGTGCATAGTCACGGCTGGTACGGCGCAACACCCGCTCGCCAAAACGCACGAAACGGTCGTAGGTCTGCGACTGTTGCCAGTCCAGCGGGCTGATGCGCCAGCTGTGCAAGGGGTCGTCCTTGAGCGACTTGAGCCGCGCTTTCATCTGTTTCTTGGACAGGTGGAACCAGAACTTGATGATCAGCGCACCTTCGTCGCAAAGCATCTGCTCCAGGCGCTCGGCACCGGTGATGGCCTGGTCGAGCACCGCATCCTTGAACTGCCCGTGCACCCTGCCCTGCAGCATCTGGCTGTACCAGTTGCCGAAAAACACGCCCATGCGCCCCTTTGGCGGCAGCGCCCGCCAGTAGCGCCAGGCGGGCGGGCGGGCCAGCTCTTCGTCGGTCTGCTGGTCGAAGGTGAGCACGTCGATCATGCGCGGGTCCATCCACTCGTTGAGCAGCTTGACCGTCTCGCCCTTGCCGGCGCCTTCGATGCCATTGATCAGCACGATCACCGGGAAGCGCGCCTGCTGCTTGAGTTCGTACTGGGCTTCGAGCAAAGCCTCGCGCAGCGCGGGCACTTCTGCCTCAAAGGTATCGTCGTCGATGCTGTGGCCAATTTCGGCGGATTCGAACATGCACTGGCTCCTTCAATGGATAAGCAAGATTAGCGGAATCCTGGCGGCAAGCGGCACGCTTCAAGCTGCAAGAAAACGCGGGCCGTGCCACCATCTGCTTTTTCTTGCAGCTTGCAGCTTGCCGCTTGCAGCTCCCCACCTCCAGCGAAACCAGCCATGCCCGCATCCACCCTCCTTCAGCATGCCCAGATCGACTGGGACGACCAGGGCCGCCCCCATTCGCGGCAATACGGCGATGTGTACTTCGCCATCAACGAGGGCATTGCCGAAACCCAGCATGTGTTCCTCGAACAAACCCGCCTGCGCCAGCGCTTCGCCAACCTCGCACCCCACGCCTGCCTGGTGATCGGCGAAACCGGCTTTGGCACCGGCATGAATTTTTTCTGCGCCTGGCAGCTGTTCGCCGAAACAGCCCACGCCGACGCCCGCCTGCATTTCGTCAGCGTCGAGAAGTACCCCCTGGGCCATGCCGACATGGCCCGGGCGATGCGCCTGTGGCCGGAGCTGGCGGCGTTCACCGAACCCTTTTTGCGCCAGTACGTCGCGGTGCACCAGGGCTTCCAGCAGTTCACCTTCGACCAGGGCCGAATCACCCTTACCCTGCTGATCGGCGATGTGCTGGAGCAGCTGCCGCAGCTGGACGCGCGTATCGACGTGTGGTTCCTCGACGGTTTTGCCCCGGCGAAGAACCCCGACATGTGGACACCCGAGCTGTTCACGCAACTGGCCAGGTTGTCCCATGCCGGCACCGCACTGGGCACCTTCACCACCACCGGCTGGGTTCGCCGCAGCTTGATCGAGGCCGGCTTCACCATGAAGAAGGTGCCTGGCATCGGCAAGAAGTGGGAGGTGATGAGCGGTGAGTACACCGGCACGCCCAACGCGCCCATGTCGGCGCCCTGGTACGCCCGGCCAACTGCGCCTGAAGGCCCGCGCGAGGCCCTGGTGATCGGCGCAGGGCTCGCTGGCAGCGCCAGCGCTGCCAGCCTGGCCGCACGCGGCTGGCAGGTAACGGTACTGGAGCGTCACGACGCAGCGGCCCGCGAAGCCTCAGGCAACCCCCAGGGCGTGCTGTACCTCAAGCTGTCCGCGCACGGCACGGCTTTGTCGCAGATGATCCTGGCCGGCTTCGGCTATACACGGCGCCAGCTTGAACTACTGCAGCGCGGCCAGGACTGGGATGCGTGCGGGGTTTTGCAACTGGCCTTCGACAGCAAGGAAGCCGAACGCCAGGGCAAGCTCGCCGATGCCTTCGAGGGCAGCTTGCTGCGCGCCGTGCAGCGCAGTGAAGCCGAAGCGATTGCCGGGGTCGCACTGCCTGCCGGCGGGTTGTTCTATCCCGAAGGCGGCTGGGTGCACCCACCGGCACTGTGCAACGCTCAACTGCAGCACCGTAACATTCGCCTGCTGGCCCATCACGATGTGCTCGCACTGCGCAAGGCCGATGGCCTGTGGCAAGCCTGGGCCGGCGACCGGCTGCTGGCCAGCGCGCCAGTGGTGGTGCTGGCCGGGGCGGCTGACGTGAAGCGTTTCGGGCCCTGTACGCAGTTGCCGCTCAAGCGCATCCGCGGGCAGATCACCCGCCTGCCGGTGACCGACGCCAGCCGGGCGCTGGCTACCGTGGTCTGCGCCGAGGGCTATGTGGCACCGCCCAGGGGTGAGGAGCACACGCTGGGGGCCAGCTTCGACTTCCATAGCGATGACCTGGCGCCGACCGTGGCCGAGCACCAGGGCAACCTGGCCATGCTGGATGAAATCTCCAGCGACCTGGCCCGGCGCCTGGGTGTCCCAGCGCTTGCCCCTGAGCAGTTGCAGGGGCGCGCGGCATTTCGCTGCACCAGCCCGGATTACTTGCCGATCGTGGGGCCGGTTGCCGACCCTGCAGCCTTCGCCGAAGCCTTTGCAGTCCTGGGCAAGGACGCGCGGCAGGTGCCCGAGGTGCCCTGCCCCTGGCTGGAGGGGCTGTATGTGAACAGCGGGCATGGGTCGCGGGGGCTGATCACGGCGCCGCTTTCGGGCGAGCTGATTGCGGCGTGGGTCAGTGGCGAGCCATTGCCGCTGCCGCGGGCGGTGGCTGAAGCATGCCATCCGAACCGGTTTGGCTTGCGCAAGTTGATTCGGGGTAAATGAAGGGGCTGCTGTGCAGCCCAATCGCCGGCAAGCCGGCTGCCACGATACGCAGCGCTGCTGAGCCCTGTGGCAGCCGGCTTGCCGGCGATTGGCCGCATTACAAAGTGCTGCTTATAACGGATTGGTCTAAAACTCTCGCAAATCCCCCAGGTCAGTTCCTTACAGGCGCCCTAATCCGGGGCGCTGATTCCCCAACGGAAAAACCGGTAAGGACCTATGTGCGGATTAGCAGGAGAGTTACGTTTCACCCCCATCGACCAAGCCCCTCGCCCGGCGGACCTCGCCGCGGTAGAGCGCATGACCCATCACCTGGCGCCCCGTGGCCCCGACGCCTGGGGCTTCCATAGCCTGGGCCCGATCGCCCTGGGCCATCGCCGGCTGAAAATCATGGACCTGTCCGACGGCTCGGCTCAGCCCATGGTCGACAACACCCTGGGCCTGTCTTTGGCCTTCAACGGCGCTATCTACAACTTCCCTGAACTGCGCCAAGAGCTTCAGGACCTGGGCTACACCTTCTGGTCCGACGGCGACACCGAGGTGCTGCTCAAGGGCTACCACGCCTGGGGCGCGGCCTTGCTGCCCAAGCTCAACGGCATGTTCGCCCTGGCCATCTGGGAGCGCGACAACCAGCGCCTGTTCCTGGCCCGCGACCGCCTGGGCGTCAAGCCTTTGTACCTGTCGCGCAACGGCGAGCGCCTGCGCTTTGCCTCGACCCTGCCAGCGCTGCTCAAAGGTGGCGACATCGACCCGATGATCGACCCGGTAGCGCTCAACCACTACCTCAACTTCCACGCCGTGGTGCCGGCGCCACGCACCTTGCTGGCCAATGTGCAAAAGCTCGAACCCGGCACCTGGATGCGCGTCGACCGCCACGGTGAAGTCGAACGCCAAACCTGGTGGCAGCTGCATTACGGCCCCAACCCGGACGAGCGCGACCTGGACCTGGAAGGCTGGACCACCCGTGTGCTCGATGCCACCCGTGATGCCGTCGGCATCCGCCAGCGCGCCGCCGTGGACGTAGGCGTACTGCTGTCCGGCGGCGTCGACTCCAGCCTGTTGGTCGGCTTGCTGCGCGAAGTGGGCGTTGACGACCTGTCGACCTTCTCCATCGGCTTCGAGGATGCCGGCGGCGAGCGCGGTGACGAGTTCCAGTACTCCGACCTGATCGCCAAGCACTACGGCACCCGCCACCACAAGCTGCGCATCGCCGAAAGCGAAATCATCGAGCAATTGCCGGCCGCGTTCCGCGCCATGAGCGAACCGATGGTCAGCCACGACTGCATCGCCTTCTACCTGCTGTCACGCGAAGTGGCCAAGCACTGCAAGGGCGTGCAGAGCGGCCAGGGTGCCGACGAGCTGTTCGCCGGCTACCACTGGTACCCGCAGGTGGACGGCGCCAAGGATGCCTTTGGCGCCTACCGCGATGCATTCTTCGACCGCAGCCATGCCGAGTACCGCGACACCGTGCAAGCGCCGTGGCTGCTGGAAACCGACGTGGCCGGCGACTTCGTGCGCGAACACTTCGCCCGCCCGGGCGCGCCCGAGGCAGTAGACAAGGCGCTGCGCCTGGACAGCACGGTGATGCTGGTCGACGACCCGGTCAAACGGGTCGACAACATGACCATGGCCTGGGGCCTGGAAGCCCGTACGCCGTTCCTGGACTACCGCCTGGTCGAGCTGTCGGCACGTATCCCGGCGCGCTTCAAATTGCCCGATGGCGGCAAGCAGGTACTCAAGCAGGCCGCACGCCGGGTGATCCCCCATGAGGTGATCGACCGCAAGAAAGGCTACTTCCCGGTACCCGGCCTCAAGCACCTGCAAGGCGCCACCCTGGACTGGGTACGCGAACTGCTCACCGACCCCAGCCAGGACCGCGGGCTGTTCAACCCGGCCATGGTAGACCGCCTGCTGAGCAACCCGCATGGCCAGCTTACCCCGCTGCGCGGCTCCAAGCTGTGGCAGCTGGCGGCGCTGAACCTGTGGCTCAGCGAACAAGGAATCTGACCGATGAAAGCCCATGAAACCGCCTACGGTCAGCGCCTGCTGCGTGGCCAGGCGCCGTCCTACGAGCGCCTGCAGGCGCGCCTGGCCGGCGATGGCAGCGAGCCCCACAGCCAGCCGCGTGCGCTGCACTGCGGCTGGGGCCGGCTGCTGATAGGCCACACCTACCCGGACCCGGCCAGCCTGGCCGAGGCGCTGCAGCAGGAACGTCCCGGCGAGCGTGACATCGCGCTGTATGTGGCGGCCCCGCAACAGCTGCTGGCGCAGGCACCGCAGCAGCTGTTCCTCGACCCGTCCGACACGCTGCGGCTGTGGTTCACCGACTACCGCCAGGCGCAACGGGTGTTTCGCGGTTTCCGTATCCGCCGCGCACAAAGCGCCAGCGACTGGCAGGCCATCAACACCCTGTACCAGGCACGCGGCATGCTCCCGGTGCAGCCCGAGCTGCTGACGCCGCGCCACCAGGGCGGGCCGGTGTACTGGCTGGCCGAGGACGAAGACAGCGGCGCGGTGATCGGCAGCGTCATGGGCCTGAACCACAGCAAGGCGTTCGATGACCCTGAGCACGGCAGCAGCCTGTGGTGCCTGGCCGTGGACCCGCATTGCACCCGCCCTGGCGTGGGTGAGGTGCTGGTGCGCCACCTGGTCGAGCACTTCATGAGCCGCGGTCTGGCCTACCTGGACCTGTCGGTGCTGCACGACAACCGCCAGGCCAAGCGGCTGTACGAGAAGCTCGGTTTCCGCAACCTGCCGACCTTTGCGGTCAAACGCAAGAACGGCATCAACCAGCAATTGTTTCTTGGCCCCGGCCCTGAAGCGGGGCTGAACCCGTATGCACGGATCATCGTCGATGAGGCCTACCGCCGTGGCATCGAGGTGCAGGTGGACGACGCCGCAGGCGGGCTGTTCACCCTCAGCCTGGGCGGGCGTCGGGTGCGTTGCCGCGAGTCGCTGAGCGACCTGACCAGTGCGGTCAGCATGACCCTCTGCCAGGACAAGCGCCTGACCCAGCAAGCCTTGCACAACGCCGGCCTGCTGGTGCCGGTGCAGCAACTGGCCGGCAATGCCGACGACAACCTGGCGTTTCTCGACGAGCACGGCGCGGTGGTGGTCAAACCGGTGGACGGTGAGCAGGGCCAAGGCGTGGCGGTGAACCTGACCACTTACGAGGAAGTCAGCCAAGCCATAGAACACGCCCGCCGTTTCGACAGCCGTGTGCTGCTGGAGAGCTTCCACCCGGGCCATGACCTGCGCATCGTGGTGATCGGTTTCGAGGTGGTTGCGGCGGCGATTCGGCACCCGGCCCAGGTGGTCGGCGACGGCAAACACAGCATCCTTGAGCTGATCGAGGCCCAAAGCCGCCGCCGTCAGGCCGCTACGGGCGGTGAAAGCCGCATTCCGCTGGACGACGAGACCGAGCGCACCTTGCGTGATGCCGGTTTCGACTACACCAGCGTACTGCCTGCGGGTCAGCGCCTGGCCGTGCGCCGCACCGCCAACCTGCACACCGGCGGCACGCTGGAGGATGTTACCGAGCGCCTGCACCCTGTGTTGGCCGACGCGGCCGTGCGCGCGGCGCGGGCGCTGGAAATTCCAGTGGTGGGCCTGGACCTGATGGTGCGTGATGCCGAACAGCCGGACTACGTGATCATCGAGGCCAATGAACGCGCCGGCTTGGCCAACCATGAACCGCAGCCAACGGCAGAGCGCTTTGTCGACCTGCTGTTCCCGCATAGCCGGGCGTTGGCGTGAATCCATGACGGCCCTATCGCCGGCAAGCCGGCTCCTACAAGGCTCATCACGGTCCATGTGGGAGCCGGCTTGCCGGCGATAGGGCCCGCCAGAGCACAGCTTTACCCGAGGAGTACCCATGTCTGAACGATACCCCGAGCCGGACCTTGACTACCTCAAGCGCGTCCTGCTGGAGATGCTCGCCATCCCCAGCCCGACCGGCTTCACCGACACCATCGTGCGCTATGTCGCCGAACGCCTGGACGAACTGGGCATTCCCTTCGAGCTGACCCGCCGCGGCACCATCCGCGCCACCCTCAAGGGCCGGCAAAGCTCCCCAGACCGCGCCGTCTCGGCCCACCTGGACACCATCGGCGCCAGCGTGCGCCAATTGCAGGACAACGGCCGCCTGGCCCTGGCCCCGGTGGGGTGCTGGTCGAGCCGCTTCGCCGAGGGCAGCCGGGTCAGTGTATTCACCGATACCGGCGTGTTCCGCGGCAGCGTGCTGCCGCTGATGGCCAGCGGGCACGCCTTCAATACCGCCATCGACCAGATGCCCGTCAGCTGGGAGCACGTAGAAGTGCGCCTGGACGCCTACTGCACCACCCGCGCCGACTGCGAGTCGTTGGGGATTGCCATTGGCGACTTCGTGGCATTCGACCCGCTGCCGGAGTTTACCGACAGCGGCCATATCAGTGCCCGCCATCTGGACGACAAAGCCGGCGTGGCCGCGCTGCTGGCCGCCCTCAAGGCAGTCGTGGAAAGTGGCCGCCAGCCGATGATCGACTGCCACCCGCTGTTCACCATCACCGAAGAAACCGGCTCAGGCTCTGCCGCTGCCCTGCCTTGGGACGTCAGCGAGTTCGTCGGCATCGACATCGCCCCGGTAGCACCTGGCCAGGCATCGAGCGAACACGCCGTCAGCGTGGCCATGCAGGACTCGTCGGGGCCCTATGACTACCACCTGTCACGCCACTTGCTGAAACTGGCCGGCGACCAGGAGCTGCCGGTGCGCCGTGACGTGTTCCGCTATTACTTCAGCGATGCCCATTCGGCGGTCACCGCCGGGCACGATATCCGCACGGCGCTGGTGGCGTTCGGTTGCGATGCCACCCATGGTTACGAGCGCACCCACATCGACAGCCTGGCCGCGCTCAGCCGCCTGTTGTCGGGCTACCTGCTCAGCCCGCCAGTGTTCGCAAGTGATTCCAACCCGGCCAATGCCTCACTGGAGCGCTTCAGCCACCAGTTGGAGCACGATGCGCAGATGGAGAGCGATACCCGGGTGCCTGCCGTCGACAGCCTGGTGGGGAACAAGGAGTGAGCCGTAGCGGCCCGGTTTGGCGTAGCATGGGCGCATTCTTTTACCAAGCTGAATGCCGCCCATGCTGATCCCCTACGAACACTTGCAAGCCGAAACCCTGACGCGCCTGATCGAGGATTTCGTCACCCGCGACGGCACCGACAATGGTGATGACACGCCGCTGGAAACCCGTGTGCTGCGGGTGCGCCAGGCGCTGGCCAAGGGCCAGGCGTTCATCCTGTTCGACCCGGAAAGCCAACAGTGCCAGCTGTTGGCCAAGCATGATGTGCCGCGCGAACTGCTCGACTGACCGGTACCGGCCGCTTCGCGGAGCAAACCCGCGAAGCGGCCGGTGAGGTCAACCTCAAGCCGAATTGCCCTTGCGCTTCTCCCCCGCCTTGATCCGCTTGTACACCTCAGCCCGGTGCACCGACACTTCACGCGGCGCACTCACGCCAAAACGCACCATGCCATTGCGTGTTTCCACCACCTTGATCTCAATATCGTCACCAATGTTGATGACTTCGCCGACTACGCGTCCAATGACCAACATGTTCCGGTCCTCCGGCAACAGGGAAAACCGGAGAGTGCATGGGGATATTCGGTGACTCAACGCCCTCGCAGCAATTCAGAACAAGCCTACATCGGCAGGTAATTCGCCCTACAGACGGTACTACAATCCGCGCGCCTGGGCCTTGCCACGCATTTTCACCGCCATCTCTGCCATCTCGTCATACAGCCGCTGGGGCGCCTGCTGCTTGAGCTGCCAGGCCTGGCGCCCGGCCTCGTGGGGCAGGATCAGGAATTCACCGGCCTCCACCTGCTGGTGGATGTAGTCGGCAATGTCCGACGCACTGATCGGCGAGCCCTCCAGCAGTTTGCCCACCTGGGCCTTCATGGCCGGGTTCGGGCCGCGGAAAGAGTCGAGCAGGTTGGTCTGGAAGAACGACGGGCACACCACGTGCACAGCCACTTCCAGCTGGCGCAGCTCTACCAGCAGGCTCTCCGACAGCGCCAGCACACCGGCCTTGGCAACGTTGTAGTTGCTCATGCCCGGCCCCTGCATCAGGGCCGCCATCGACGCCACATTGATGATGCGCCCCTTGCTGCGTTCGAGCAGCGGCAGGAAGGCCTTGCAGCCCTTGACCACACCCATCAGGTTGACCGCGATCTGCCAGTCCCAGTCTTCCAGCGACAGCTCGGCGAAGAAGCCGCCCGAGGCGACACCGGCGTTGTTGACGATCACATCGATACCGCCGAACTTCTCTTCGCAGGCCTGGGCCAGGGCGGTCAGCTGGCTGTAGTCGCGCACGTCGCAGCGCTGGACGAAGCCCTCGCCGCCGGCACCGCGCACAAGCTCCAGGGTTTCGCGCAGGCCTGGCTCGTTGACGTCGGCCAACGCCAGGCGCCAGCCCTCGCGCGCCCAGCGCAGGGCGATCTCGCGGCCGAGGCCGGAACCGGCGCCAGTGATCATGATGCGTTTGTGCATGGTGGCAGGCCTTGTACTGGTGGGTGGTCAGCCCAGTCTAATCAAGGCGTTGGCGCCAGAGAGGGTTCATCAGAGTAGTGAATGGGCGGGCATGACCAAACGGTCAGTACCAGGCAAATGGAATCTTTGCCAAGCGGCGCCGGTCCGAATTAACAAGAGGCCAGCTGTACGAGGCTCTTGACCCCTAACCACGCAAGGACTCCGTCATGACCACGATCCTCATCATCATCCTGATCCTGCTGTTGATTGGTGGCTTACCGGTCTTCCCACACTCGCGCAGCTGGGGCTATGGCCCATCCGGCATCATTGGCGTGGTGCTGGTGATTCTGCTGGTGTTGTTGTTGCTCGGCATGATTTGAACCGGGGGCGTGCAAGGCCAGTTGCTGTTCAAGCTGCAGCATGGCCTCGCGCAGCGCCCCCACATCCTGCTCGATATCGCCCGGTGTGGGCGGTTTGGCTTGGCATCTGCGCTCCAACCGCTCGCACAGGTCGACTATCACTCTTGCCCGAGCGATCCGGGCGCCTCCCTTTACCCGATGGGCCAGCATGGCCAGCGCCTCAGCATTGGCCGGCACCTGCGCAAGTAGCTGCAGGTCCTGCAGGTTGCTGGCACGAAGGTCGGCCAACAACGCTCGCAGTGCAGCCTCGTCGCCGGCCACCAGCCGCCTGATGTGCTCGAGGTCCAGCAGTGCAGGACTGGCACGGGCCAAGGCCCGAACCAGGCCGTCCAGCCCCACAGGCTTGAACAGGCAAGCGTCCATGCCTGCTGCACGGCAGCGCCGGCGTTCAACCTGTGTGGCACTGGCAGTCAAACCGATCACCTGGCACCTGGGCCTGCCGCTGCGCCGCTCGTGCTCGCGAATGGCGCGGGCCAGCGCGTAGCCGTTGAGCCGAGGCATGTTGCAGTCACTGATCACCCCGTCGAAGTGCTCGCCCAACCACAAGCGCAAGGCCTGGGTACCGTCCTGGGCAACGCACGCCTGATGCCCGAGGTATTCGAGCTGTTGCACCAGCAACAGGCGATTGGCCGGATAGTCGTCGACCACCAGCAGGCGCAGCGGCTGGGGCGGGTGACGAGTGTCACCGGTAGCGGCCGCCGGCCGTTGCTGGGCAGCACTCAACTGCGGCAGGCTCAGGCGCACGTTCACTTCGGTGCCCTGCCCCAGCACGCTGTGCAGGTGCAGGCTGCCGCCCATCATCTCGCACAGGCTGCGGCTGATGCCAAGGCCCAGGCCGGCGCTGCAGCGCGGTGACTGGCATTGGTTGCTGGCCTGACGGAACGGTTGCCCCAGGTGCGCAAGCTCGCTTGCGGCAATGCCGACACCGGTATCGCGCACCGTCAGCTCCACCGCCAGGTAGCCGTCCACCGCTGTTGCCGACAGGTTCACCGTCACCTCGCCGTGTTCGGTGAACTTGATGGCATTGCTCAGCAGGTTGGCCAGCACCTGCTTGAAGCGCAGCGGGTCGAGCATGACCTGGGCATCCACCTGGCCTTGGGTAACCAGGCGCAACGCCAGGCCTTTGCTGCGCGCCTGCTGCTCGAACAACTGCAGCACCCGCCCCACGTGCTCGCGCAGGCACACCCGCTGGGCAGCAAACTGCAAGTGCCCGGACTCGATACGGGTGATGTCCAGGATGTCTCCGATCAGTTCCAGCAGGCCACGCGCCGCTTCGTCGGCCACCTCCAGTGCCAGGTGGTCGAACTCGCCTCGCTCGGCCTTGCGCCGTGCCAGTTCAAGCATGCCCTGCACAGCATGCAAGGGCGTGCGAAGCTCGTGGCTCATGGTGGTCAGGAACTGGGTCTTGGCCTGGTTTGCGGCATCGGCCTCACGCTTGGCACGGCGCAATTGCACCTGCAGGCGCCGCAGGTAGCGGATCCACAGCAAGGCCAGGCCGAGCAACAGCAGGGCCGTGGCAAAACCCAGCAGGATACGGCCGCGGTAACGTTGCCACACACCGTCAGCGACGATCATCGGATTGCGCCAGCGACGCACCAGGCCGTCAATCTCGTGCGGTGACAGGCTGAGCAGGGCTTTGTCGAGTATGCCCTGCAGTTCAACCGCCCCGCGGGCGCTGGCCAGGGCGAAATGCGCGGGCGGCAGCGGCAGGCTGGCGCTGATCTTGAGCTGGCCCGGGTAGCCACGCGCGATCAGTGCTCGCGCGTCATCGAGGGTCAGCACGGCGGCGGCCGCCTTGCCGCGAGCCACGGCGCGCAAGGCTTCAACGGGGCTGGCCACGGCCATTGGCACAACCTGCGGATAATGCTGGCCAAGCATTTCATGCAGGGCACTGCCCCACACCAGTGCCAGCGGTCGCCCGGCCAGTTGCTCGAGGTTGCCAGGAGCCTGCGGTGCATCGCGCGTCACCATTACCCGCGAGGCACTGAGGTAAGCACGGCTGAAGGACACCTGGCGCTCCAGGGCTGGGCTGCGCGGCAGGCCGGCAATCAGTTGCACCTCGCCCTCGCGCAGTTGTTCGAGCATGCCTTGCAGCGTGCCGCCAGCCTGCACCTCGAAACGCAGCCCGGTGCGCCGGCTGATCAGTTGCAGCACATCCAGGCTCAGGCCCCGCCATTGGCCCTTGCCATCGCGAAAGCTCAGCGGCAACAGCTGCTCGTCCATCGCCACCTGCACGCGTGGATTGTCGAGCAACCAGCGCTGCTCGGCCTCGCTCAACTGCAGCGGCACTGGCCGCTGCGCGGCGGCGCCCAGTGGGCTCCACCGTTCGCGAATGCGCTGGTGCTGGCGCTCGGTGAGGTTGCCAAGGGCGGCATCGACCAGCCCCGGCAAGGGCGTATCGCCATTGAGCATGGCAAAACCGATGCCCTGCCGGGGCAGCCCGGCGTGGCCGACTTCCTCGACACCGGCAAGTTGGCCGCGGCCCAACGCGTAGCGGGCCGCCAAGGCATTGCCCAGGTACAGGTCGGCATGCCCGAGTGCCAACGTCGCCAGGGCATCGAACGGAGAAAGGTGGGTTTGCACACGTGCCTGAGGGTAGCGTTCGTGAACCTGCTCCAGGCTGCGGTAGCCCTGGACCATCACCAGGTCGAGGCCGTGCGTGTCATCGACCCGTTCACGGCCACGCGCCTCACGCGCCAGCAGCAAGGGGCAATCCTCGGCGTAAGGCCGTGACAGCCGCAACCCCGCGTCCAGTGCCTGGCGGCTGGTGACCGAGCCGAGCAGGTCGACCTCGCCTGCACGCAATGCAGCATGCGCCTCGGCGAACGCTTCGAAAACCTGCACCTGCACCTGCAGGTTCAACTGTTCGCCCAGCAGCCCGGCGTAATCAGCGGTAATGCCTTCATAGGCGCTGCCGGTGCCGAGGATGTCGAGGGGCGGGTTGTCCTGGGCCAGCACGCCCAAACGCAGCGAGCGGCGCGCCCACAACCAGCGTATGCCTGCTTCATTGGGCTCGTGGCGGGGCCCGTCCAGGGTGGCCCGCGCGTGCAACTGCGGCCTGGCCAGCGCTGGCAGTGTCAGCACGAAACAGAGCAACGCCAGGAGCAAGGCACGTAAGGGCACGCGGGGCGAAATTCAGATCAGCTGATTGCGGCGAGCGAAATCCGCCAGGTCAATCAGCGAGTTGAGCCTGAGCTTTTCCAGCAGGCGCGTCTTGTAGGTGCTGATGGTCTTGTTGCTCAGCAGCATGGCCTCGCCGATGGCTTTGTTGCTCAGGCCGCGGGCCAGGTACTGCAACACCATCAGCTCACGGTCGGACAGGCTGGCGATACACTGCGGCTCGGTGGCCTGCAGGTCCTGTTTGTGCACCGAGCTCAAGGCCACTGCGGGGAAGTAGGTAAAACCCGACAGCGCAGCACGTACCGCCTTGCCCAGTTCATCCAGGTCATCGGTCTTGGCCACATAGCCGGCTGCCCCCGCCTGCAGGCAGCGCAACGAGTAGGCCACGGCCAACTGTGAAGTCAGCACCACGACCTTGCTCGGACGGCTGCAGGCCTGGATGCGGCTGATGACCTCCAGCCCGTCCAGGCCAGGCATGGCGATATCGAGGATCACCAGATCCGGCGCCAGCTCGCGCACCAGGCGCACCGCATCGATGCCGTTGTCGGCCTGGCCAACCACTTCGACCTGCTGCTGGCGCAGCAACTGGCAGACCGTGGCACGGATAAATGGGTGGTCGTCGACCACCAGCGCTGTGGGCATGATGCACTCCTTTGTAATTCTGCTCGCTGCCTACAACTCGGCATCGAACACCACGGTGGCCAGCCCGGTATAGGTACTGCCGGTATTAGGTAACATACGACGCACATCCTCCTTGGCTATTTCAAAGTGCATCTGGCCAGGGCGGTTGAGGGTGGGCTGCACTGCTTCGAACTGCAGCGCTTGAGCACGCCCCGTCGGTAGCGCAAGCCTTTCGACCATCTGACCTCGGTGCTGGATGCCGGCGGGCAAGCTCAGGGACAGCAGGACAGGTACTTGATCGCCCTTGTCGTTGGTGATTGCGCACCGGGCGTCGATATCGTACTGGCACAGCTTGTAAACCTTGAACGGGCCAGAGGATGACAGCCTGAATGGCAAGTCTCTATACAGACGCTGCGGCACACTGCCCCCCGCAAGCCAGTGCTGCCAGCCATCGCGAGGCTCCAGCACGGCGCGGTCAGTACCCGGCGGAAACTCGAAAAAGAAGGCATGCTGGACGTCGAGCACGAGGTTGATTGTGACGCTGTTGGTATTGAGTGCAGTAACGCCATCACCAAAGTCGAAGTCGCCGCCAGGGCCAACGCTGTATTTGATGCTTCCTCGATAGAGCCCGGTTTTCATGCGAAATGGGGCAGGCATCCGGAGGTTGTAAGACACGCCCATGTCAGTCACGTCGATGAACCCGTGATAATCAGGCCCATTCCGGGAATTCAATGAGTGACAGCCGGCAGGCGCTGTCGGGTTGGTAATGTCCCAGAGGAAGAATACCCAGGGTGGATTGCCGATGGACGCTACACGGGTGCAACCACCCTGCACGACAGCGTTGTACGTAGGACTCTCATACCAGGGCACGCCCCCCGTTTTCTGGCTGACCCCTGTGAACTCGAACGACACTGTGTGCGGCTCACCGGTAACTTCGTGGAAGACATCGACCTGGCGCCGGCCCGGCATCTGGATGAAAAACTTTGCCCGTGGTGAGACGGTAGTCACCTCTTTTGTGTAGGTCAGGGGCAGATCGACCACGTCATTGTTGGTACAGCGATAGGCAAACCTGCGGCAGAACAATGCAGGAGGCGTCGTGTTTTCGAATTGCCCCGACCCTTTGCCCAGATACTGCGCCGACACCGTGACATCGAGCGCCTGGGCACTCGGGACCAACAGCATGAGCCACCACGCTACCCCCCATGCCAGCCAGAATCGAATCAGATGAGTCATCACGTTTACCCCTTGACCACCATGACTTTATGATCACCCCCTTCATGAAGCTCGAACTGGTGCACCTTTTGCGCATGCCCCTCGAACTGCCGGCTCCGGCCTGGCAGCAGGTGGTGCTTGGTCGCGGGCTCACATTGTTCCCCTGCCACCTGGCATTGACGGAAGTGGTCCAGAACCACGGTGGAGTTACCTTCATTGACCACGGTCAGTTGCCCGTTTTCACGTTGCACCGGCGTGTTGAAGTGCGGCTGCGCCGGCCGTACGAACAGCAGCGAGCCATAGCCGGCCAGCAGGTTTACCCCCGCCCTGAGGCCGTCGCGGTACTGCGCCGCCTCCTGTTCGTCCACGGCAAAACCGTCACCCAATTCCGGCAGCACTGGCATGAAGCGCAGACGGAAGTAACGCTCCTGGTCCCGCGGGCCACGGTACAACAGGCGCACGGCCTGCATGCCGTGCGCCGGTACGATCAACCGCGCCGGGCTGGCGACCAGGCCGCGCTGCTCCAGGGCCAGACCGTCGGTGTCGATTTCGTGGGCCACCCCGGCATCGTCATAGACCAGCTCGGCGACGCTGACCTTGACGAACGCCGTGCTGTCGCCGCTGTTGCGCACACGCTTGAGCAGCGTGCTCCTGTCACCGTCGAGGTAATCGTACAATCCGCCAACGTTCAGTTCGGGGGTGGCCACGGCAGCCAGTGGCATGGCCAGCAGGACGAAGGCCGATAGAGAAAGCATTTTCATGTGGCGAAGCTCCCTGGTGATTTGATTAAGGGTATTGCCGTGCGCAACCCGTCGGCCACGGCTAAAGCAGTAGGAAAATTCCGAAACTCACGAAGATCGCGATGCAATCTCGGGCTGGCACTGTTGGTCGCCGGCCAGCAGCACGTCGCCTTCACGCGTCAGGCCTTCCAGGTCCAGGCGTACGAGACAGAGCGGTTGCCCGCGCTGGCGAATTTCCAGGGTCGGTGCCGCTTCGCTCATTTCCACCGCGAAAAAGCCATCGGCCTCGCTGACACTGCGGCTGGCATGGTTGATCACCTGGGCGCCACGCAACGGCAGGCCCTGGCCATCGAGCAAGCGCCCCAGCACGGTGACGGTGCGCAGTACACGAACCTGGCGGTAGTCGATGCCCCCGCGGTTGAGGTGGTAGTCAACGCTCGATGGCTGTATCACGGCGGCGGTCGCCTCGCTCCCGTCGAAATCGAACTGCACATGCCCGGGCTTGTAGGCGGTGACCGGGATGATGTTGCGCCCGGCATGCAGGTTGACGCCCATGGCATCGTCGGCACGCAACCTGAGGCCGTCGATGTCGGTGTCCACATCGACGATCAACGCGGCCTGGTGCCCCAGGGGCTGGCCGCTCACTGCCGCCTTGCCGGCACCCACGGCCAGCAGGCTTTGCAGGTTCAGGCCACCGGTGAATTCGCCGTTGTAGGAGGAGCGCTGCAGGTAAGCGTCACCTTGCATGAACGGGTTCTCGAACTGGGTATCGGCCCCCAGCCCCGTGCCGTAGCGGTCGGCGCTGAGGGTGGCGCCAATGCTGCGCAATGGGCCGATCTCTACATCCTGCCGATAGCCCAGCGAGGTATTGAGGTCACGCCCGCCGTCACGCGAGGTGCGGCTGCCTACGCTGGCGGACAAACGTCGGCCGCCGTCGCCCAGGCTCATGCTCAAGCTCAGGTTGATGCCACGGTTGCGCGCATCGCCGGTACCGCTGTTGCCCGGGCGATCGAACAGCGACAAGCGCCAGTTGGCGTCAGAGCCAAACAAACGCCCGTAATAGGCCCACCCCAGATCGATGCCGGTGCCGGCATCACTGCCACTGCTGTGCGACACACGCACACTGGCGGTGTTGCGAGGGTCCAGGCGATGGTTCAAGGACAGCGATGATTGCGTCTGGCGCCGGGTGAATGGCCGTGCAGGTGCATTGCCAAGGTAGTCCCTGCCGGGCTGCGCCAGCCAGGTGCGGCTGTGGCTTGCGACCAGCGAGCCGCTCGCGTAGGCATGGATCAGTTGCAGGTCGAAGCCGTTGCCATGGCCCTGGGCCTGGAACAGGTTGCCATAGAGTTTGAGCCGGTCGCGCACATCCCAGTCCAGTGAGGTGCCGTATTGCATGGCATCGTCGAGCCGCTGAGCGGACACACCGACGATTGCCCTTGGGTGCAGCAGGTAGTTGGCCAGCACGCCCGCCGCCAGGGTGTCGTCATGCACGGCCTGCCAATTGCTGAGCTCACTGCTCTGGCGCCCGACATACAGGTTGTAACGCCAAGGTGCGTCGGTACTGCGCCAGTTGCCGGGCTTGTAGACGAATGCCTGGCTGCGCGAACTGACCTGGCCGTCCTCGACCAGACGTACTTCGACCTCGTAGATGCCGCCGGGCAGCACCTTGGTATCGAGGGTCTGCAACCCTGGCTGCACCGGCTGGCTGTTGATCAGCACACCGTTGCGGTAGATCTGCGCCACGGCCGGGCGGCTGGGTGTGACATGGATGGGCGTGGCACTGGGCGCGGCGCTGTCGATGAGCAGGCTGTCGCTGCTCCCGAACATCAGGCCCAGGGTCGTGTCAGGGCTGGCGCCCATCAGCCTGGGTTGGCGGGTCAGGCCCTGGGCGCTGGGGGTGAAGTACCCCAGGCGGTAGAAATGGTCCTCGACCAGGCGCTCGCCATACAGCTGGTCGACCCGGTAGCGGGTGCCCTCGCGGCTGTCGCTGCCGCGGTCGAGCTGGCCGTCGGCCAAGGCTGTCCACTGGCCGACACTGGCCTGGCCCTGCAAGGCGTAGCGGCCACTGGTGGCGACGCCATCATTGACCAGGTTGAGCTGGTTGCGCAGCAACAGGCCGTGGCTGCCCTGCTCCGGCAGGCGATGAAAACGTTCGGCAGTAGCGGCCACTTCGGCACGGTCGGTCAGCAGCGACAGCTGCGAGTTGGCCAGGCTGTAATGAATCGCACGCAAGCCTTCCGGGCAGTCTGCCTGGCAGTCGCCCAGGGGCCTGCCATCGGCCAGGCGCTCGCGCCAGCGTCGTCGCAGGCTCTCGGGCTCGCGGCTGTCGAAGGTTTCGGTGAATTCCAGCAACTGCACCTGCTGGTCGCGGCTGAGCACCACCATGGCATCACCGAGGTAACGGCCGTCCAGGTCGACCCGTACGGCCAACGGCACATCGAAGAAATGCGCCTCGAACTCGCGCGGCAGGCCTGCGACCGGCCCCAGGGCACTGGCCGCGCCATGACTCATGCCGGCCCACAAGGCCATGCTGGCAGCCAGTGGCAGCCAGCAGCGCAAGACGGCGGAGGAGGAATGTCGGGACATGGGTATCGCTTACAGGCATGACCTGCCCGCCCCTCGCCGTTGGCGAGGGCCCGGGCAGGCACTGGAGGTGAACGGAGCCTTAAGGGGCGGCGGTTTCGAAGATCATGCTGACCAGGCCCTGGTAGCTGCCTGGCTCATAACCGGTGCCTGGCGCCGGCTGGGCCTCGACCTGGAAACCGATGACCGCGCCCGGTGCCGCCTGGGTGGCACTGACCACTTCGGCCGGGGTGGTTTGCAACACGGTGTCACCGACCGTGACGTCCAGGCCAATGTTGTTGCTGCCGTTGGCGATCACTGCAGGCGATACCAGGTAGGCGCTGATCGGGCCGATGGTGCTCTTGACCTGCAGTTGCTTGCGAATCGGGTCGAGCTTGCCTTGAAAGGAATTCCAGGCCATTTCCTGCGGGTCGTTCATCCAGTTGCCACCCACGGGCTCGACGTAGAACGCGTCGGTGGGCACCTGGGCGACGATTTGCACCTGCTTCTCGATCGGGTCGACGGCATGGGCGGCGCCTGCGAACATCAGGGCCAGGGGAAGGGCGAGTAACGTGCGTTTCACGAATGGTTTCTCCTTGAAGGTAACAGGCCTGCCGGGTTGGCCCGGCGGGTGAGGAGAAGTATTCGGGAAGCATGGGGCGGGATAATCAGGAAGCTTCCGAGGGAGCTTCGGAAATTTCCGAGCGAAGGCAAAATGACACTGCACAATGCACAACGCCCCGACTGGCGGGGCGTTGTGTTTTTTGCGCTCTATGTCAGTGCGAAACCGCCCCGCTGGCCCCCAGGCCAGTTTGCGAGCGGACGAACTGCGGGAAGAACAGTGCGCGCTCGTTTTCAGCCGCCTTGGACTTGTCGGTGACCGAGAAGAACCAGATACCGACGAAGGCAATCAGCATCGAGAACAGCGCCGGGTACTCGTACGGGTAGATCGGCTTCTCGTGGCCGAGGATCTGCACCCAGATGGTCGGGCCAAGGATCATCAGTGTCACTGCGCTCACCAGGCCCAGCCAGCCGCCGATCATGGCGCCGCGGGTGGTCAGCTTCTTCCAGTACATCGAAAGCAGCAGTACCGGGAAGTTGCAGCTGGCGGCGATGGAGAACGCCAGGCCGACCATGAAGGCGATGTTCTGCTTCTCGAACAGAATACCCAGGCCGATCGCCAGCACGCCAAGGGCGATGGTGGTGATCTTCGAGACGCGGATCTCGTCCTTGTCGTTGGCCTTGCCCTTGCGCCATACGCTGGCGTACAGGTCGTGGGACACCGCCGAGGCACCGGCCAGGGTCAGGCCGGCAACCACCGCCAGGATGGTGGCGAACGCCACCGCCGAGATGAAGCCGAGGAAGATGCTGCCACCCACGGCATCGGCCAAATGCACCGCAGCCATGTTGTTGCCGCCCAGCAGGGCGCCGGCGGCGTCCTTGAAGTCCGGGTTGGTGCTGACCAGCAGGATCGCGCCGAAGCCGATGATGAAGGTCAGGATGTAGAAGTAGCCGATGAAGCCGGTGGCGTAGAGCACGCTCTTGCGCGCTTCCTTGGCGTCGCTGACGGTGAAGAAGCGCATCAGGATATGCGGCAGGCCGGCGGTACCGAACATCAGCGCCAGGCCCAGCGAGAAGGCCGAGATTGGGTCCTTGACCAGGCCGCCCGGGCTCATGATCGCCTCACCCTTGCTGTGCACCTTGATCGCTTCGGAGAACAGGGTGTTGAAGTCGAAGCCCACGTGCTTCATGACCATCAGTGCCATGAAGCTGGCGCCGGACAGCAGCAGTACGGCCTTGATGATCTGTACCCAGGTGGTGGCCAGCATGCCGCCGAACAGCACGTACAGGCACATCAGGATACCTACCAGGATCACCGCCACATGGTAGTCCAGGCCGAACAGCAGCTCGATCAGCTTGCCGGCGCCGACCATCTGCGCGATCAGGTAGAACGCCACCACCACCAGCGAACCGGAGGCCGACAGGGTACGGATTTCCTTTTGCCCCAGGCGGTAGGAGGCCACGTCGGCAAAGGTGTATTTGCCCAGGTTGCGCAGGCGTTCGGCGATCAGGAACAGAATGATCGGCCAGCCGACCAGAAAGCCGATCGAGTAGATCAGGCCGTCGTAGCCAGAGGTGAACACCAGCGCGGAAATACCCAGGAACGACGCTGCCGACATGTAGTCGCCGGCAATCGCCAGGCCGTTCTGAAAGCCGGTGATCTTGCCGCCGGCAGCGTAGTAGTCGGCTGCCGACTTATTGCGTTTGGAGGCCCAGTAGGTGATGCCCAAGGTGAAGGCGACGAAGGCCACGAACATGGCGATCGCTGCAACGTTCAGCGGCTGTTTCTGCACCTCGCCGGTCAGGGCATCGGCTGCCCACACGGCGGGTGCGAAAACGCCGCAGGCCAGTACGGCCAAGGCTTTGGTGTGACGAATCATTGTTGCGCCTCCTTGAGGATGGCCTTGTTCAGCTCATCGAACTCGCCGTTGGCGCGGCGCACGTAGATGGCGGTCAGGACGAATGCCGAAATGATCAGGCCGACGCCCAGGGGGATGCCCCAGGTAATCGACGACTCAGGGCTGAGCTTGGCGCCCAGCAGATGAGGACCGTAGGCGATCAGGAGGATGAAGGCGCAGTACAGGCCGAGCATGATCGCCGAGAGAATCCAGGCGAACCGTTCGCGTTTGGTCACCAGCTCCTTGAAGCGGGGGCTGTTTTGTATCGAGAGGTAAATGCTGTCGTTCATTGTTTTTGTCCTAGCAGCACAGATAGGGGATGGAACCCACACCGTCACTTTATGCTGCCTTTGAACGCCAACCAGACGACCTTAGTCTTAGATGCAACGGTGTTTTGCAGAATAGGTAACAAAGCGGGGCCGCTGTGCGGCCCTTTCGCGACACAAGGCCGCTCCTACAGCGCATAACGCCTGTAGGAGCGGCCTTGTGTCGCGAAGGGCTGCACAGCAGCCCCGCTTCGCAAAGTTTGATTCGTTACTTGCCAGTCCACTCCTTGACTCGGTCCGGATGCTTGGCCACCCAATCCTTCGCCGCTGCCTCAGGCTTGGCGCCTTCCTGAATCGCCAGCATCACCTCGCCGATCTCGTCCTTGGACTGCCAGCTGAACTTCTTCAGGAACTCGGCCACTTCCGGCGCTTTGGTCGCCAGTTCCTTGCTGCCGATACTGTTGACCGTCTCGGCGGCACCATAAACGCCTTTGGGGTCTTCGAGGAACTTCAGCTTCCACTTGGCGAACATCCAGTGCGGCACCCAGCCGGTCACGGCAATGGACTGCTGCTTGCCGTAGGCGCGGCCCAGTTCGGCGGTCATCGCCGCGCCGGAGCTTGCCTGCAGCTTGTAGCCGGTAAGGCCGTAGTCCTTGATGGCCTGGTCGGTCTTGAGCATCACCCCGGAGCCTGCGTCGATGCCGACGATCTTCTGCTTGAAGCTTTCGTCGGTCTTGAGGTCGGTAATGCTGTTGGCCTTGACGTACTCCGGCACGATCAGGCCGATCTTGGCATCCTTGAAGTTGGCGCCGTAATCGACCACGTTGTCCTTGTTCTTGGTCCAGTACTCACCGTGGGTCACCGGCAGCCAGGCCGAGAGCATGGCGTCGAGTTTGCCGGTGGCCACACCCTGCCACATGATGCCGGTGGCAACAGCCTGCAGTTTGACGTCGTAGCCGAGTTTCTGCTTGATCACTTCGGCGGCCACGTTGGTGGTCGCCACGCTGTCGGCCCAGCCATCCACGTAACCGATGCTCACTTCTTTGGCCATGGCCTGTGCAGCGCTCATGGCCAGTACCAGGGCGGTGCCCGCCCCCAGGAGTCGTCGCATTTTTTTCAAAGTTGCCATCAAAGCATCCCCTCGTCAGGTCTCGGAGATTGCATGATGTTCCTGCAACAAAGCGTGACCTGCTCCCACTG
This sequence comes from Pseudomonas sp. BNK-15, assembly GCF_047456105.1. Lineage (NCBI taxonomy): Bacteria > Pseudomonadati > Pseudomonadota > Gammaproteobacteria > Pseudomonadales > Pseudomonadaceae > Pseudomonas > Pseudomonas sp. BNK-15. The sequence goes on along the minus strand of NZ_CP179898.1, from coordinate 3,353,222 downwards.
CGACCTGTACCCGATGCCTTTGCGACAGCACTGTGCCATTAGCGGCGTCTGCCTGCACCATTCTGCGCGATCCTTGCATGCCAAAGGATTGGCGCCGGGCTACTATCTAACGTTTTGCGCCTGACGATGGACCGCCTGATGCCCAGCCCTGCCCGCCTGTTGCTGCCGCTGTACCTGGTCGCCTGCCTGCTTGCCCTTGCAGGGCTTGGGGCGCTCTGGTACTCGCTCGGCAAGCCGATCCTGCTGCCGGACGCCGCCAGCCCCACGCACAAATTGCAGTGCGCCTCCTATACCCCGTTCGACAAGGACCAGTCGCCTTTCGACCAGCCTTTTCGCTTGCGCCCGGCGCGCATGGACGCCGACCTGGCGCTGTTGGCCGAACGATTTCAGTGCATCCGCACCTATTCCATGACCGGGCTTGAAGCGATTCCGGCACTGGCGCGCAAGCATGGCCTGAAGGTGATGCTCGGGGCTTGGGTCAATGCCAACCCGGCCGATACCGACAAGGAAGTGGACTTGCTGATCGCCGCCGCCAACGCCAACCCGGACGTGGTCAGTGCAGTGATCGTGGGCAACGAGGCGCTGCTGCGCAAGGAAGTGACGGGCGAGCGCCTGGCCGCGCTGATCGGCAAAGTGAAAAGCCAGGTCAAGGTGCCGGTGACCTATGCCGATGTCTGGGAGTTCTGGCTGCAGCACCCGCAGGTGGCGCCAGCGGTGGACTTCCTGACCATTCACCTGTTGCCCTACTGGGAGGACGACCCACGCGGTATCGACGATGCCCTGGCGCATGTCGCTGATGTGCGCCGGGTGTTCGGTACGCGCTTTGCGCCCAAGGATATCTTCATCGGCGAGACTGGCTGGCCCAGCGAAGGCCGCCAGCGCGAAACCGCTGTGCCCAGCCGGGCCAACGAGGCACGCTTCATCCGCGGTTTCGTCGCCATGGCCGAGGCCAATGGCTGGCACTACAACCTGATCGAAGCCTTCGACCAGCCGTGGAAGCGCGTCAGCGAAGGCGCGGTGGGCGGCTACTGGGGCCTGTACGATGCCGACCGGCAGGACAAAGGCGTACTCGAGGGCCCTGTGAGCAACCTGCACTACTGGCCCCAGTGGTTGCTGGCAAGCGCGGTGTTGATGGCAGTGATGCTGGTGTTCGCTGGGCGCCCTGGCACCGCGACCGGGGCTTTGCTGTTGCCGTTGCTGGCGGCGTTTGGCGCTGGCTGCCTGGGGCTGTGGGGCGAATTGATGCGGACCCACGCAAGGTTTGCCGGGGAATGGCTGTGGGCGGCGTTGCTGGCGGGGTTGAACCTGATGGTACTGGCCCATGCGGTACTTGCGTTGGCGCGCCGGGCTGGCTGGCGGGAGCGTGTGTTTGCCTGGCTCGAGGCGCGCGCTGGGTGGCTATTGCTGGCGGCAGGCTTTGCCGCGGCAGTGAGCATGCTGGCGATGGTGTTCGACCCGCGTTATCGCAGTTTCCCTACCGCGGCGTTGGCGTTGCCGGCGCTGGTTTACCTGCTGCGCCCGGTGGTAGCAGCACGGGCGGAGGTGGCGTTGCTGGCGTTTATCGTCGGGGCTGGCGTGATGCCGCAGCTGTACCGGGAAGGGCTGGAGAATCAGCAGGCCTGGGGGTGGGCAGTGGTCAGCGTGCTGATGGCTGCGGCGTTGTGGCGGAGTTTGCGGGTGCGCAAGGCTTGATACCCAGGTGCCTGCATCGCCGGCAAGCCGGCTCCCACTGGTAAAGCGCCGCCCTCAAGTACGGTGCAACTCCTGTGGGAGCTGGCTTGCCGGCGAATGGGCTGCACGGCAGCCCCTGTCAGGCGCGACGCGCTTGCCGTACCAACCGTAACCCCGCCAGCACCACCGCAAATACAGCAATGCTGGCGGTATACAGCACCAGCGCCGGGATGCCGAACACCAGCGCCAACACCGCCAGCCACCAACCGCTGCGCCCGCCAAGCACCTGCGCCAGCAACGCCAGCGCAAGCCCGGCCCAGGCCATCACCTGAAAGTGAATGCCCAGCCCCAGCATCGAGCGCACCTGGCACTGCCAGTGCTCACCCGGTACGGCGCAAAGGCCGACCCACTGCGCATCTTCCATCAACCCGTAGCGCACGCCGTAACTGGCAGCCAGCCACAAGGCGAGAAACAGCAACAGCAGCGCAGCCGGCAAGGTACGAGACATCCCGTTCTCCAATAGCAGTAATCGAAACGATCCATGATCGCCCAAGGCCGGTTGTAAGGCAAAATCACAATCTGCAGCTATGTTGCAGATAACAAGCACACCAAAGGCCACCGCACTTGGCAACTTTGCCAAGGCACTTGTGGTCCTAGCCTGCGTAGCGCAGTACCTTGCTCGCGTTCTTTCTGGGGGATTACATGCTTCGATATTGGCGCCTAGCCGCCCTTCTTGGCGGCCTGCTCATGGCTGTGGCCGCTTCTGCGCGCGACATCGACGCCGCAACCTACGGCTTCCCCTTGACCAACCCGTTCGAGGCGACGATCGCCACGACGCCGCCCGACCAGCGCCCAACGCTGCCCAGCGACGACGAGATCGACCAGAGCGACTACAGCCTCAATTTGCGCCCGGAGCGTGAATTCACCCTGCCCGACAATTTCTGGGCAGTGAAAAAGCTCAAGTACCGCCTGGCTCGCCAGGACCATGAAGCGCCGCTGATCTTCATCATCGCCGGCACCGGCGCGCCGTATTCGAGCACCATCAACGAATACCTGAAAAAGTTGTTCTACCAGGCCGGTTACCATGTGGTTCAGCTGTCGTCGCCGACCAGCTACGACTTCATGAGCGCCGCCTCGCGCTTCGCCACCCCGGGCATCAGCCGGGAAGACGCCGAAGACATGTACCGGGTGATGCAAGCCGTACGTGCCCAGCACCCGCGCCTGCCGATCAGCGAGTACTACCTCACCGGCTACAGCCTGGGCGCGCTGGACGCGGCGTTCGTCAGCCACCTGGATGAAACCCGCCGCAGCTTCAACTTCAAGCGTGTGCTGCTGCTCAACCCGCCGGTCAACCTGTACACCTCGATCAACAACCTCGACAAACTGGTGCAGACCCAGGTCAAAGGCATCGACCGCAGCACCACGTTCTATGAGCTGATGCTGGAAAAGCTCACCCGCTATTTCCAGGACAAGGGCTACATCGACCTCAACGAGGCGCTGCTGTATGACTTCCAGCAGTCGCGCCAGCACCTGTCCAACGAACAGATGGCGATGCTGATCGGCACCTCGTTCCGCTTCTCGGCGGCCGACATCGCCTTCACGTCGGACCTGATCAACCGCCGTGGCCTGATCATCCCGCCGAAGTACCCGATCACCGAGGGCAGCAGCCTTACGCCGTTCTTCAAGCGTGCCCTGCAGTGCGACTTCGACTGTTACATGACCGAGCAGGTGATCCCGATGTGGCGCGCCCGCACCGACGGCAACAGCATCCTGCAACTGGTCAACCAGGTGAGCCTGTACGCGCTGGAGGATTACCTGCGCGACAGCCCGAAAATCGCCGTGATGCACAATGCCGATGACGTCATCCTCGGCCCGGGCGATATCGGCTTCCTGCGCAAGGTGTTCGGCGAGCGCCTGACCCTTTACCCCCATGGCGGCCATTGCGGCAACCTCAACTACCGCGTCAACAGCGACGCCATGCTGGAGTTCTTCCGTGGTTAACAAATTCCTCTTCGCCACCGCCCTGCTGTTTGCCGGCAATGCCCTGGCCGCGGAAACCGCGCCGCGCACCAGCGTGATCGAGTCCGACCCTCAGGTAACCGCCGAACCCTTGGCCCCCGAAGCCGACGGTTTCACCGACCCGCTGCGCGAACTGAAATTCAACCCAGGCCTGGACCAGCGCGAATTCGAGCGCTCCACCCTGGCGGCGCTCAACATATACGACCCGCTGGAGTCGCTGAACCGGCGCATCTACCACTTCAACTACCGCCTGGACCAGTGGGTGCTGCTGCCGCTGGTGGATGGCTATCAGTACGTCACACCCAGGTTCGTGCGTACCGGGGTGAGCAATTTCTTCAATAACCTGGGCGATGTGCCGAACCTGTTCAACAGCGTGCTGCAGCTGAAAGCCAAGCGTTCGGCAGAGATCACCGCACGGTTGATGTTCAATACCATCATCGGTGTGGGTGGGCTGTGGGACCCGGCGACCAAGATGGGCCTGCCGCGCCAGAGCGAGGATTTTGGCCAGACGTTGGGGTTCTATGGCGTGCCTGATGGGCCGTACATCATGCTGCCGGTGCTTGGGCCGTCCAACCTGCGCGATACCACCGGGGTGGTGGTGGATTACGCTGGCGAACAGGCGATCAATTACCTGAACATGGCCGAGGTCAGCACCGATCATCCGGAAATCTTCCTGCTGCGCGCGGTGGACAAGCGCTACACCACCAAATTCCGCTACGGCCAGCTCAACTCGCCGTTCGAGTACGAGAAGGTTCGGTATGTGTATACCCAGTCGCGCAAGCTGCAGATTGCCGAGTAACGTGCTGCCTGCACAACCGCTGTAGGAGCGGCCTCGTGTCGCGAAAGGGCCGCACAGCGGCCCCATCGATAGTTGCAGCGCCGCTGAAAACCTGGGGCCGCTTTGCGGCCCTTTCGCGACACAAGGCCGCTCCTACGCGCCGCGTAGGTTCGGTTACACCCCCAGAAACTGCTCAAGCTCCCGCCGCTTGGCCAGCGCATCCCGCCGCCCCAGCTCGATCAGCTCGCTGCAATAGCTGGCTTCGAACAGCAAGTAGCTCAACACCCCCGCCCCGCTGGTCCGCGTCGCCCCCGGCCCGCGCAGGAACAAGCGCAGCGCTGCCGGCAGCTCGCGCCGATGCCGTGCGGCAATTTCGTCCAGCGGCTGGCTGGGCGCCACCACCAGCACCTCGATCGGCGCCAGGCCCAGGCGTGGCGCATCCAGGTGGGCGGGCAGCAGGCGGCTGAGGTGGTTCAAACGCTGCAACAGCTCGATATCGCCTTCCAGGCTGTCGATGAACGTGCTGTTGAGCATGTGCCCGGCGATCTGCGCCAGGCTTGGCTGATGGCCACTGAACACGCGCTGGGTCGGCAGCGGCGGCGCTGGCCGCTGCGGGTTGCCGCTGACGCCGACCACCAGCACGCGGCTGGCACCCAGGTGCAGGGCCGGGCTGATCGGCGCCGACTGGCGAACCGCGCCGTCGCCGTAGTACTCATCGCCGAGCCGCACCGGGGCGAACAGCAGCGGGATGGCCGAGCTGGCCAGCAGGTGGTCAACGGTCAAGGGCGTGGGCACACCGAGCCGGCGGTGGCGCAGCCAGGCGTCGATGGTGCCGCGGCCTTGGTAGAAGGTCACCGCCTGGCCAGACTCGTAGCCGAATGCGGTTACCGCCACCGCGCGCAGCTGCTCGCTGGCCAAAGCATGGGTAATGCCATCGAGGTCGATGTGCGACTGCAACAGGCCGCGCAGCGGGCTGCTGTCGAGCAGGGCAACCGGTGCCTGGCCACCCAGCCCCAGCAGGTTGTGGCCGACAAAGCGGCTGGCCTGGCGGATTACACCGGGCCAGTCGCTGCGCAACACCAGGTGGCTGCCCAGGTTCTGCCAGAAGGCGGTGAGCCTTTGCACTGCCTCGCTGAAGCGCATTGCGCCACTGGCCAGGGTCACGGCATTGATGGCGCCGGCCGAGGTACCGACGATCACCGGGAAGGGGTTGGCTGCGCCGGCAGGCAGCAGCTCGGCGATGCCGGCCAGAACGCCGACCTGGTAGGCAGCGCGGGCGCCGCCGCCAGAGAGGATCAGGCCGGTAGTCGGGGGTGGGGCCATGTCTTGCTCCCTGGAACTTTTACCGCCAGTGCTGGCCTCATCGCCGGCAGGCCGGCGCCCACATGATCAGCGCTTTTTCTTGTCATACAGCCGCGGCGCACCTTCAGGCCGCGACTTGAAGCGCCGGTGCGCCCACAGGTACTGCTCCGGGCACTCGCGCAACACGCCTTCGATCCACTGGTTGATGCGCAGGCAATCGGCCTCTTCGCTTTCACCGGGGAAGCCTTCCAGCGGCGGGTGGATCACCAGGCGATAGCCACTGCCATCCTCCAGGCGCTTCTGGGTGAAGGGAATGACCTGCGCCTTGCCCAGGCGGGCGAACTTGGTGGTGGCGGTAACCGTCGCCGCCTGGATGCCGAACAACGGCACGAACAGGCTTTGCTTGGCGCCGTAGTCCTGGTCGGGCGCATACCAGATGGCGCGGCCGGCACGCAGCAGTTTGAGCATGCCGCGCACGTCTTCACGCTCCACCGCAAGCGAATCGAGGTTGTGGCGCTCACGGCCGCTGCGCTGGATGAAGTCGAACAGCGGGTTGCCATGCTCGCGGTACATGCCGTCGATGGTGTGCACCTGGCCCAGCAACGCGGCGCCGATCTCCAGGGTGGTGAAATGCACGGCCATGAGGATCGCGCCCTGCCCGGCCTGTTGCGCGGCTTGCAGGTGCTCGAGGCCTTCGATGTGCGCCAGGCGCGCCAGCCTGGCCTTGGGCCACCACCAGCTCATGGCCATTTCGAAGAAGGCGATGCCGGTGGAGGCGAAATTCGCCTTCAACAAACGGCGCCGTTCGTCGACGGACATCTGGGGGAAACACAGTTCCAGGTTGCGTGCAGCGATGCGTCGGCGCTCACCGGCCACCCGGTACATCAGCGCGCCCAGGGCAGCGCCAAGCCACAACAGGGCGCGGTAGGGCAACTGCACCACCAGCCACAGCAGGCCCAGGCCCAGCCACAGGCCCCAGAACCTGGGGTGAAGGAAATAGGGACGAAAACGCGGGCGTTCCATTGAAGCTTCCGGTAAGTCAAAGGCCGAGCATTCTACATCGGATCGGCGCCGGTTGCGGCCAACCGGTCTTATCGTTATAAGTCAGGGCACTTTTTCCGCAACAAGCCGTCTATGCAGACCATGAGCCCAAACCACACACCCGACACCGCCTCCGTGTTCCAGCTCAAGGGCAGCATGCTCGCCATCACTGTGCTGGAGCTGGGGCGCAACGACCTTGAAGCCCTCGACCGCCAGCTGGCGGCGAAAGTGGCCCAAGCCCCCAATTTTTTCAGCAACACACCGTTGGTGCTGGCGCTGGACAAGCTGCCGGCCGACGAAGGGGCGATCGACCTGCCCGGGCTGATGCGCATCTGCCGTCACCACGGCCTGCGAACCCTGGCGATCCGTGCCAACCGCATCGAGGACATCGCTGCCGCGATCGCCATCGACCTGCCGGTATTGCCGCCCTCCGGCGCCCGTGAGCGGCCGCTGGAGCCGGAGCCGGAAGTGAAAAAGCCCGAGCCGGCGCCGGCGCCCGCTGCAGAGCCGGAAATCCGCCCGACCCGGATCATCACTTCGCCTGTACGTGGCGGCCAGCAGATCTATGCTCAGGGTGGCGACCTGGTGGTCACAGGGTCTGTGAGCCCGGGTGCGGAACTTCTGGCCGATGGCAACATCCATGTGTACGGCGCCATGCGCGGCCGCGCCCTGGCCGGCATCAAAGGCAACACCAAGGCCCGTATCTTCTGCCAGCAGATGACCGCCGAAATGGTCTCCATCGCTGGCCAGTACAAGGTCTGCGAGGACCTGCGCCGCGACCCGCTGTGGGGCGGCGGCGTGCAAGTCAGCCTGTCCGGTGACGTGTTGAACATCACCCGTCTTTAACGGATACTTGCCGTCATTTTTAGAGCAACTTTTTTACCTGTTGCCGTTTTTTTGCATTTTGCTGGGACGCCTGTCCCGACTTATTTAGGGGTGAAACACCTTGGCCAAGATTCTCGTCGTTACTTCCGGCAAGGGGGGTGTGGGCAAGACCACCACCAGCGCCGCCATCGGCACCGGCCTCGCACTGCGCGGCCACAAGACGGTCATCGTCGACTTCGACGTGGGCCTGCGTAACCTCGACCTGATCATGGGCTGCGAGCGCCGCGTGGTTTACGACTTCGTCAACGTGGTCAACGGCGAAGCCAACCTGCAGCAGGCCCTGATCAAGGACAAGCGCCTTGAGAACCTGTACGTACTTGCCGCCAGCCAGACCCGCGACAAGGACGCACTGACCCAGGAAGGCGTCGAAAAGGTACTGATGGACCTCAAAGCACAGTTCGAGTACGTCATCTGCGACTCGCCGGCGGGTATCGAGAAAGGCGCGCACCTGGCCATGTACTTCGCCGACGAAGCCATCGTCGTGACCAACCCTGAAGTGTCTTCGGTACGTGACTCCGACCGTATGCTGGGCATCCTGTCGAGCAAGTCGCGCCGCTCTGAAAACGGCGAAGAGCCGATCAAGGAGCACCTGCTGATCACCCGTTACCACCCCGAGCGTGTCGTCAAGGGCGAAATGCTGAGCGTGGCCGACGTCGAGGAGATCCTGTCGATCAAGCTCAAGGGTGTGATCCCGGAGTCGCAGGCGGTACTCAAGGCGTCCAACCAAGGTATCCCGGTCATTCTCGATGATCAGAGCGATGCTGGCCAGGCCTACAGCGACGCGGTCGACCGCCTGCTGGGCAAAGAGAAGCCGATGCGCTTCATCGATGTACAGAAGAAGGGATTCTTCGAGCGCATTTTCGGGAGCAAATAAACCATGAACCTTTTTGACTTCTTTCGTGGCAGACAGAAACAGACCAGTGCGTCGGTGGCGAAAGAGCGTCTACAGATCATCGTGGCGCATGAGCGCGGCCAGCGCAGCGAACCGGACTACCTGCCGGCCCTGCAAAAAGAGCTGCTCGAGGTGATCCGCAAGTATGTGAACATCGGCAGCGATGATGTGCACATCGAACTGGAAAACCAGGGCAGTTGCTCGATTCTGGAGCTGAACATCACCTTGCCCGATCGCTGATACAGCGAACGGGCTTGATCATTGGGGCTGCTTTGCAGCCCGTTCGCGACACAAGGCCGCTCCTACAGAGAGCGGCCTTGTGTCGCGAACGGGCCGCAACGCGGCCCCAATGGTTTTCCCCGATTTGACCGAGAACCCGCAATGCCGCTGTCGAACGTCCAGATCCTTCATGAAGACGCCGCCATCCTGGTGGTCAACAAGCCGACCCTGCTGCTGTCGGTGCCAGGCCGCGCCGATGACAACAAGGACTGCCTGATCACCCGCCTGCAGGAAAACGGCTACCCGGATGCGCTGATCGTCCACCGCCTGGACTGGGAAACCTCCGGCATCATCCTGCTGGCCCGCGATGCCGACAGCCACCGCGAGCTGTCGCGCCAGTTCCACGACCGCGAGACCGAGAAGGCCTACACCGCACTGTGCTGGGGCCAACCGGCGCTGGACAGCGGCAGCATCGATTTGCCCCTGCGCTACGACCCGCCCACCAAGCCCCGCCATGTGGTGGACCATGAGCAAGGCAAACACGCCCTGACCTTCTGGCGCATCCTCGAGCGTTGCGGCGACCACTGCCGGGTGGAGCTGACGCCGATCACCGGCCGTTCGCACCAGTTGCGCGTGCACATGCTGTCGATCGGGCACCCGCTGCTCGGTGACCGTTTGTATGCCAACCCCGAGGCGCTGGCGGCACATGAGCGGTTGTGCCTGCATGCGGCCATGTTGAGCTTCACCCACCCGGTTTCCGGTGAGCGGCTGAAGTTCGAGTGCCCTGCACCTTTTTAAGCTGCAAGCTTCAAGCGACAAGCTGCAAGAAAAGCCAGAACAGATCGCGTTGCAGCTTGCTCCGCGGCCTGCTCTTGCTTGAAGCTTGCAGCTTGCGGCTTGAAGCTCGAATTGGAGTGAGTTATGCGCGAAGCACTGAACACCGGCCTGATCGATTTTCTCAAGGCCTCCCCTACGCCCTTCCACGCCACCGCCAGCCTGGCCCTGCGCCTCGAAGCGGCCGGCTACCAGCGCCTGGACGAGCGTGACAGTTGGGCCACGGTGCCTGGCGGCCGCTATTACGTCACCCGCAACGATTCTTCGATCATCGCCATCAACCTGGGCAAGCAAGCGCCGCTGCTGGGTGGCATTCGCATGGTCGGTGCGCACACCGACAGCCCGTGCCTGCGGGTCAAGCCGCAGCCGGAGCTGCAGCGCCAAGGGTTCCTGCAGTTGGGTGTGGAAGTGTACGGCGGCGCCCTGCTGGCGCCGTGGTTCGACCGTGACCTGTCGCTGGCCGGCCGCGTGACCTTCCGGCGTGATGGCAAGGTCGAAAGCCAGCTGATCGACTTCAAGCTGCCGATCGCCATCATTCCCAACCTGGCGATCCACCTCAACCGCACTGCCAACGAAGGCTGGCAGATCAACCCGCAGAACGAACTGCCACCAATCCTGGCCCAGGTGGCCGGCGACGAGCGCATCGACTTCCGCGCCCTGCTCACCGAGCAGCTTGCCCGTGAACACCAGCTCAACGCCGACGTGGTGCTGGACTACGAGCTGAGCTTCTACGACACCCAAGACGCCGCACTGATCGGCCTGAACGGTGACTTCATCGCCGGGGCGCGCCTGGACAACCTGCTGTCGTGCTACGCCGGCCTGCAGGCGCTGCTGGCCGCTGACAGTGACGAAACCTGCGTGCTGGTGTGCAACGACCACGAAGAAGTCGGCAGCTGCTCGGCCTGCGGCGCCGACGGCCCGATGCTCGAGCAGACCCTGCAGCGCCTGCTGCCGGACGGCGACACTTACGTGCGCACCATCCAGCGCTCGCTCATGGTCTCGGCCGACAATGCCCACGGCGTGCACCCCAACTACGCCGACAAGCATGACGGCAACCACGGGCCCAAGCTCAACGCCGGGCCGGTGATCAAGGTCAACAACAACCAGCGCTACGCTACCAACAGCGAAACTGCCGGCTTCTTCCGCCACCTGTGCATGGCCGAAGAAGTGCCGGTGCAGAGCTTCGTGGTGCGCAGCGACATGGGCTGCGGCTCGACCATCGGCCCGATCACTGCCAGCCACCTGGGCGTGCGCACGGTCGATATCGGCCTGCCGACCTTTGCCATGCACTCGATACGTGAACTGTGCGGCAGCCAGGATCTGGCGCACCTGGTGAAGGTGTTGACCGCGTTTTACCGCAGCCGCGAACTGCCCTGACCGCCGGCAACGCCCGCCCCTTCAGTGGGGGCGGGCGTTGCCGACTAAGGCGCGGGGTTCAGCAGCGCTTCGAGGTCGAGGCGGCCTTCAGGGGCCCAGTTCATGTATTGCCAGAGGGAGAAGCCTTCGGGGAGGCTGCCAGATTCGCTTTGCGCACGAGCTAAAAGACCGGCTACCCGTTCACGTTCATCGGCTGGAAAATTGAGGCGTTCGACGTCGGTCAAGTTATCCAGATACTCAAGATATCCCTTGAACACGGGTCTTAGGTCGCCTGTGTTATAGGCATGGTCGCTGAGACGTGTGAAGAAAATATTGTCCAATGCTGTTTTTGCTCTAGCTGCCGCATAACGTTCCACTTCGGTATAACTGTTTTCATCCTGCTCGATTGCCACTAGATGAGCGCGGTCCAACCCCCAAAACGGGTTTTCCTCAAACTGAGTCTCCACCCCTGAGAGCTTTTCGATACCTACCAGATAATCCAGGGCTTGCCGGTGGCGTTCAGCCTGTTCAGGCGTGTAATTTTCTGGAGGCGGTTCATTCTTGAATTTTTCTTCTCCCCGTGTTCGATAGCTATAACTGATTCGATCCCCGAGCGACGGTGTTCCATAGATCCGTGCATGAAGTGCTCGAACCTCGTCCTTGTTTCTGGCGTCGTTAAGGGCCTCATCAGACAAACTCACCTTGCACCCTGGTTGTGCAGTACCCTCCTCCGACTTTGTGGGCGGTAGCAGAACGTTTTCCTGGCGTACGACAGGCGTGGCATTAACGCTGAAAATTTTCATGGGCGTTCCTCGGTGCTCATCGAGGGGCACCTTCACTGGCGCCCCGCGAGGTTCATTGAATAGTGAACCTCACCGTGTAGTGATAAGGCATTTGCGTTCCTATCCTTTCCATCTTCACCGTACAAGTTGCGCGCGATGACCCGATCGAAACAGCATCCTTTTTCCAGGTGGGTATATAGCGTGGTGGTGGCGCAGTATGCGATACGGAGAAACGACACTTTTTACTACCGGATGCGTACACAAAGCGCATGCCCGAAATTGAATCAGCAAAGCTTGTAACTAAAAACACTCTGTTCTGGCGGGCATTCACTTCACCCATGACCGGCTGTGACGTACCTGACATGTGCTCATAGGTGTAACTGGCTGCGGCACTTGTTTTATTATCGACAATCACCGTTGCCAAGTTATTCTCGGCATGGGCAGTAATGCTCAACCCTGCCACCGCCAACAACGATAAACTGTTGCGTACTGATTTTGCACTCATCGTCGAACCTTCTAAAAATCCCCACACACCGTGGTGAATCTTATATCGGCCAAGGGATGCATTCCTGTGTAGGAAACTGGTCTGATAGATGCGTAGGAAATATGAACCTTTAACCCCACCGATTAAACATTATGTGATACAAGTCATTCCGCTTCGCCAGCTAGCCACTATGCTTAAAGCATCCCCCCCGCACGTGCAGAAGGATCGCCCGTCATGTCCCCTTTCCTGTCCCTGTTCGTCCCCGTGTTCGGTTTCCTGATGCTGCTGACCATCGGCTTCAGCCTGCGTGAGCGCGACGTCGGTGTGCTGATGATGTGGATCGGCACCTTGGGCATCTTCGGCCTCACCTGCTGGAAGATCCTGGAGAAACTCCCCACATAAACCTCTACACTCGGCCAATCGTTTGACCTGAGGTAGATTTCCCGGTGCCAGCCCTCCTGCGTTGCCTTGCCCTGCTGCTGTTTCTGTTCATCTCCCCGGTACAGGCCGCCGGCCTGCCTGGCCTGCTTGGCTCCAGTGCGCCGGCCCAGCCAGAAGCCACCGAGCCTTTGGGCAAATCGCTGGACGAGGTGATCAAGAACCTGGAGAACGACCAGCAACGCGCCAAGCTGCTGGCCGACCTGAAGAAGCTGCGCGATGCCACCAAGCAGTCGCAACCCACCGTCGAGCAGGGCGTGCTGGGCCTGATCGGCGGTGCGCTGCATGATTTCGAGAAGCAGTTCAGCGGCGACGCCAGCCCGTTCCAGCGGTGGGCGCTGGAAATCGACCAGGCCCAGGCGGAGCTGGCTGAACTGGTGGTGCCCGTGCACCAGTGGCCGGCGATCCTGTTCGGCTTTGCCGCGATCATCGCCGTGTGGAGCCTGCTGGCCTATGCATTCAACTGGATCGGCCACCGGGTGCGTGTGCGCTTCGGCCTGACCGAGGAGTTGCCACAGCACCCGCGCACCTGGGACCTGGTGCGCTTCGCCCTGCGCAAGCTGGGGCCGTGGCTGGTGGCGCTGGTGTTCACGGTGTACCTGAGCTTTGCCCTGCCCTCCTCGCTCGGCAAGTCCATGGCCATGGTGCTGGCCTATGCGCTGGTGGTAGGCACCTGCTTTTCGGCCATCTGCGTGATCGCCTTCTCGCTGCTCGACGGCCCGCACCGCCACCGCGCGCTGCACATCCTGCGCCACCAGGCATTTCGGCCGCTGTGGCTGATCGGCAGCTTCGCCGCCTTTGGCGAAGCGATGAGCGACCCGCGCCTGACCGTCGCCCTTGGTACACACCTGGCGCACGCCCTGGCCACCCTGGCCAATGTGATCGCCGCGCTGTGCACCGGGCTGTTCATCCTGCGTTTCCGCCGCCCGATCGCCCACCTGATCCGCAACCAGCCACTGTCGCGGCGCCTGACCCGGCGCACCCTGAGCGACACCATCGAAATCCTTGGCAGCTTCTGGTACATACCGGCGATGATCCTGGTGGCGATCTCGCTGTTCGCCACCTTCGTGTCGGCCGGCGACACCAGCACCGCGCTGCGCCAGTCACTGATGTGCACGGTGCTGGTGGTGGTGTGCATGGTGCTCAATGGCCTGGTGCGCCGCCACGCCGCCAACCCCAAGCGCGCCAACAAGCGGCAAGCGGTATACACAGAGCGCCTGCGCAACTTCGGTTATGTGCTGGTGCACCTGTTCATCTGGCTGGTGTTCATCGAGCTGGGGCTGCGCGTTTGGGGCCAGTCGATGATCAGCTTCGCCGAAGGTGAGGGCCATGAAGTCAGCCTGCGCCTGCTGGGCCTGGCCGGCACGCTGATTGTCGCCTGGCTGGTGTGGATACTGGCCGACACGGCCGTGCACCACGCCCTGGTGCGTTCACGCCGGGGCCTGGCCAACGCCCGCGCGCAAACCATGATGCCGCTGATCCGCAACGTGATGTTCGTGGTGATTTTCATCATTGCGCTGATCGTCGCCCTGGCCAACATGGGCATGAACGTCACGCCGCTGCTGGCCGGTGCCGGGGTGATCGGCCTGGCCATCGGTTTTGGCGCGCAGTCGCTGGTGGCCGACCTGATCACGGGCCTGTTCATCATCATCGAAGACTCCCTGGCCATCGACGACTATGTCGATGTGGGTGGCCACCTGGGCACCGTTGAAGGCCTGACCATCCGCACCGTGCGCCTGCGCGACATCGATGGCATCGTGCACACCATCCCGTTCAGCGAGATCAAGAGCATCAAGAATTACTCGCGCGAGTTCGGCTATGCGATCTTCCGTGTGGCCATCCCGCACAGTATGAACATCGACCAGGCCATCACGCTGATCCGCGAAGTGGGGCAGAAACTGCGCAACGATCCACTGATGCGCCGCAATATCTGGTCACCCCTTGAGCTGCAAGGGGTGGAAAGTTTCGAGTCTGGTTCGGCGATTCTGCGGGCGCGCTTCAAGACCGCACCCATCAAGCAATGGGAAGTGTCGCGGGCGTTCAACCTGGCCTTGAAGCGCCAGCTGGATGCTGCCGGGCTGGACCTGGCGATGCCACGCTTGTCGGTACAGGTGGTGACGGCGGGTGGCGGCGCGATGGCAGAGGCCGGCGGGACCACCGATTAGGGTCGCCAGCAGCCGCTATCCGGCCTGGGCGCGGATGCGGATCGCATCATGGCGCCAATACTCAAGGTCACAGTCGATCAGGTGCCCATGCTGGTCACTGTTGACCCGGGTGATATGCAGCCCCGGGCTGCCGGTGGATACCTTCAAGGCTGCGGCCGCAGCCACGGGTAACGCCGTGGGCAGGATTTCAAAGCACACCTGCCCGTAGCGGATGCCGTAGACCCGCCCATAAATCTCGGTCAGCGACTGCGCCAGGTCATGTTCGAGGATGTCGGGGAAGTAACGCGGGTTGAGGTAATGCTCGGCATACAGCACCGCCCGCCCATCGATACGCCGCAACCGGCAGATGCGTATCACGCTGGATAGCGCCGGCAGGTGCAGACGCGCGCAAATGGCCGCCGATGCCGGCTGCAACCGGGCCGAAAGCAGTTCGGTACTGGCCACCCGCCCCTGGTCCCGCACCATCGCGTGAAAGTGGCTACGCTCGATCAGGTCGTAGGTCAGCCGCTCGGGGGCGACGAACCAGCCGCGCCGCTCTTCGCGGTAGATCAGCCCTTGGGCTTCCAGCTGCACCAAGGCCTCGCGCAGGGTGATACGCGTGGTATCGAACACCTCGCTGAGTTTGCGCTCGGCCGGCAGCTTGCCGCCCGGCGCCAGCAGGCCGTGCTCGATCTGCTCCTGCAAGGCATGGCAGATGGCTGTTACCGCACGCGGTGGCGTCGACTGCATCAAGGGTTACCTATCTGGACTAGTCCAGCCCCAGAACAGGGCACTTGGAGAATAGTGCAAGCCTAGGCAGGGCTGATGAACATGCTGTGACAAAGCAGCTGTACACACTTCATCAGAGCACTGCCAGATTCGGGCCAAGCCTTATGAATCGGGGCTTGCGATCTGGTCTACGCTGTATTCGCAGGAGGCGGCAGCACCTGGTTCAACCCTTCCCTTACATCAAATTGTCACGCAACCGGCCTACCTTGGCGCAAGGTTTGCTGACCTAGACCAAAGGTTAGCCAAGCAAGGCTTCACTCATAACAACGATCGCGCAAGGCACCCACCCAAAGGAGCTTCGGATGAAAAAGTTGTTCATGGCGTCACTGCTCGGCTCGGCCATGGCCCTGTGTACCTCGGCCATGGCCGCCGGCACCGACCTCAAGGCCCTGGAAGACGCTGCCCGCAAAGAAGGCACGATCAACAGCGTGGGCATGCCCGATGCCTGGGCCAACTGGAAAGGTACCTGGGAAGACCTGGCCAGCAAGTACGGCCTCAAGCACACCGACACCGACATGAGCTCGGCCCAGGAAATCGCCAAGTTCGATGCCGAGAAGGACAACGCCAGCGCCGATATCGGTGACGTCGGTGCCGCCTTCGGCCCGATTGCCGTGGCCAAGGGCGTGAGCCAGCCGTACAAACCGAGCACCTGGGACCAGGTACCGGGCTGGGCCAAGGACAAGAATGGTCACTGGGCGCTGGCCTATACCGGTACCATCGCCTTCATCATCAACAAGGACCTGGTGAAGGAAGAGGAACGCCCTAAAACCTGGCACGACCTGGAAAAAGGCAAGTACAAGGTCGCCATCGGCGATGTCAGTACTGCCGCCCAGGCCGCCAACGGCGTGCTGGCCGCAGCCATCGCCTACAAGGGCGATGAGAGCAACGTCGCCCCGGGCCTTCAGCTGTTCACCAAGCTGGCCCAACAGAAGCGCCTGTCGCTGGCCAACCCGACCATACAGACCCTGGAGAAAGGCGAGGTCGAAGTGGGCGTGGTGTGGGACTTCAACGGCCTGAGCTACCGCGACCAGATCGACCCGAAACGCTTCGAAGTGCTGATCCCCTCGGACGGGTCGGTCATCTCCGGCTACACCACCATCATCAACAAGTACGCCAAAAACCCCAATGCAGCCAAGCTTGCGCGTGAGTACATCTTCAGCGATGCCGGGCAGATCAACCTGGCCAAGGGGCATGCCCGGCCGATCCGCGCCGAGCACCTGAAACTGCCCGCGGACGTGCAGGCCAAGCTGCTGCCTAACGAGCAGTACGGCGCTGCGCAGCCGATCAAGAAACCCGAAGTGTGGGAAGCGACCTCGAAAAAGCTGCCGCAGATGTGGCAGGAGCAAGTCATCATCGAGATGGAATGAAGAAGCTGCAAGCTGCAAGCTGCAAGCTACAAGTGCAAGCAGGTGATCGACATGCCGGCTCGTTCTTGCAGCTTGTAGCTTGAAGCTTGCAGCTCCACTGGGAGCCACCATGCAACACAATGTCATCCTGGTCCTGCTCGACGGCCTCAACCACCAGGTGGCCCATCACGCCATGGGCCACCTGCACGCTTACGTCGAAGCCGACCGTGCCGCGCTGTACCGCGTGGAATGCGAGCTGCCGTCGCTGTCCCGGCCGCTGTACGAGTGCATCCTCACCGGCGTGGCGCCGATCGACAGCGGCATCGTGCACAACAACGTCAACCGCCTGTCCAACCAGCGCAGCGTGTTCCACTACGCCCGCGAGGCCAACCTGGGCACTGCGGCGGCGGCTTATCACTGGATGAGCGAGCTGTACAACCGCTCGCCCTTCGACCCGCAGCGCGACCGCCATACCCACGCGCCGAAGCTGCCGATCCAGCATGGCCTGTTCTATTGGGACGACCGCTACCCCGACTCGCACCTGCTGGCCGACGCCGAGTACCTGCGCCGCCGCCATGCGCCGAACTTTTTGCTGGTGCACCCGATGAGCATCGACGACACCGGCCACCGCCACGGCCTGGACAGCAGCCAGTACCGCAACGCTGCGCGCAGCGCCGACATCCTCTTGGCCGACTACCTGCCGCACTGGCTCGAAGAGGGCTACCAGGTACTGGTCACCGCCGACCACGGCATGAACAACGACCGCTCGCACAACGGCCTGCTGGCCGAAGAGCGCGAAGTGCCGCTGTTCGTGTTTGGCGACGCCTTCAGCCTCGACCCGGCCGCCAAGCCGCTGCAAACCGAGCTGTGTGGCACCATCTGCGAGTTGCTGGGCGTTGCCCACGACAAGACCGTCTGCCGGGAGCTGCTCAAGTGAATGCCGGCGCCCGCGGGCGCTACCTGGCCCTGCTCTGCCTGCTGCCGTTCGCTGTGTTCTTCGTCATCTTCCAGATCGCCCCGCTGGCCTGGGTGGCCATCAACAGCGTGCAGTCGGAAGCGGGCTGGGGGCTGGCCAACTTCAGCAAGGTGTTCGCCTCGAAGTTCTACCTGCAGGCACTGCAACGCAGCCTGGAAATCAGCTTCTGGTCGAGCCTGTTCGGCATCATCATCGCCACCCTCGGTGCTTACTCGCTGCGCCAGGTGGATTCGCGCCTGCGCGACTTCGTCAGCGCTTTCGCCAACATGACCAGCAATTTCGCCGGCGTGCCGCTGGCCTTCGCGTTCATCATCCTGCTTGGTTTCAACGGGGCGCTGACCCTGCTGCTCAAGCAGGTTGGCCTGCTGGAAGACTTCAGCATCTACTCCAAAAGCGGCCTGATCCTGGTCTACACCTACTTCCAGATCCCCCTGGGCGTATTGCTGCTCTACCCGGCCTTCGATGCCCTGCGCGAAGACTGGCGCGAATCGGCCGCGTTGCTGGGCGCCAGCCACTGGCAATACTGGCGGCACATCGGCCTGCCAGTGCTGACCCCGGCCCTGCTCGGTACCTTCGTCATTCTGCTGGCCAATGCCCTGGGCGCGTATGCCACGGTGTATGCGCTGACCACCGGCAACTTCAACGTGCTGCCAATCCGCATCGCCGGCCTGGTGGCCGGTGACATCAGCCTGGACCCCAACCTGGCCAGCGCGCTGGCCATGGTGCTGGTGGGCTTGATGACGGTGGTCACGGTCGTCCATCAATGGCTGCTGAAACGGAGCTACCATGCACGCTAACCGCTCAACCAGGCCCAGCGCCGGCAGCCTCTATCACCGCGCCGTGGTGTACCTGCTGTTTCTCATTCTGCTGCTACCACTGGCCGGCACCCTGCTCTACTCGCTGGCCACCAGCTGGTCAGCCAGCCTGCTGCCCAGCGGCCTGACCTTCAAGTGGTACGTGGCGCTGTGGGGCGAGCCACGCTTTCTGGCGGCCTTCGGCCAGTCGCTGCTGGTGTGCGTAGGCGCGCTGCTGCTGTCGGTGGTGCTGATCCTGCCACTGCTGTTCGTGGTGCACTACCACTTCCCCAGGCTCGACGCACTGATGAACATCCTCATCCTGCTACCGTTCGCGGTACCGCCGGTGGTGTCCTCGGTGGGCCTGCTGCAGCTGTACGGCAGCGGGCCGATGGCCATGGTCGGCACGCCGTGGATCCTGATCGGCTGCTACTTCACCATCGCCCTGCCGTTCATGTACCGGGCGATCACCAACAACTTGCAGGCGATCAACCTGCGCGACCTGATGGACGCCGCCCAACTGCTCGGCGCCAGCACCTGGCAGGCGGCGTTCCTGGTGGTGCTGCCCAACCTGCGCAAAGGCCTGATGGTGGCGCTGCTGCTGTCGTTCTCGTTCCTGTTCGGCGAATTCGTGTTCGCCAACCTGCTGGTCGGCACGCGCTACGAGACCCTGCAGGTGTACCTGAACAACATGCGCAACAGCAGCGGCCACTTCAACAGCGCGCTGGTGATCTCGTACTTCGCCTTCGTGCTGGTACTGACCTGGGTCGCCAACCGCCTGAACAAGGACAAGACCTGACATGAGCTTCGTCAGCGTACAGAAACTGCACAAACGCTATGGCGGCACCCCGGTGTTCGAAAACATCGACTGCCAGATCGAACGCGGCGAGTTCGTCACCCTGCTCGGCCCTTCCGGCTGCGGCAAGTCCACCTTGCTGCGCTGCATCGCCGGGCTGACCCCGGTGGACAGCGGGCAGATCCTGCTCGACGGCCAGGACATCGTGCCGCTGAGCCCGCAAAAGCGCGGCATCGGCATGGTATTCCAGAGCTATGCGCTGTTCCCCAACATGACCGTGGAGCAGAATGTCGCCTTTGGCCTGCGCATGCAGAAGGTCAAGGCCAGTGACACTCAGGTACGTGTGCGCGAGGCGCTGGAACTGGTGGAACTGGGCAGTTTTGCCGGGCGCTACCCGCACCAGCTGTCCGGTGGCCAGTGCCAGCGGGTGGCCCTGGCCCGCTCGCTGGTCACCCGGCCACGCCTGCTGCTGCTCGACGAGCCGCTGTCGGCGCTGGATGCGCGTATTCGCAAGCACCTGCGCGAGCAGATCCGCGCCATCCAGCGCGAACTGGGGCTGACCACCATCTTCGTTACCCATGACCAGGAAGAGGCGCTGACGATGTCTGATCGCATCTTCCTGATGAACCAGGGGCGCATCGTGCAGAGCGGCGACGCCGAAACCCTGTACACGGCCCCGGTGGACCTGTTTGCCGCCGGCTTCATCGGCAACTACAACCTGCTCGACCCGGACAGTGCCAGCCGCCTGCTGCAACGCCCGGTAGCCAGCCGCCTGGCGATTCGCCCCGAGTCGATCACCTTGAGCCGCGATGGCGAACTGGACGGCGAAGTGCGCAGCCACAGCCTGCTGGGCAATGTGATCCGCTACCGGGTACGGGTTCGTGACGTGGAGCTGGTGGTGGATGTGCTCAATCGCTCATCGGCCGACCTGCACGCGGACGGCCAGCGGGTATCCTTGTCGATCGACCCCACGGCGCTACGGGAAGTGGCCTAAGGAGATTCAACGCATGGCACTGGCAATTTTCGATCTGGACGAAACCCTGATCCATGGCGACTGCGCGTCGCTGTGGAGCGAGCAAATGGCGCGGCTGGGCTGGGTCGACGGCAAGGAGTTCCTGCGCCGCGACCATGCCCTGATGGAGGCCTACGGCAAAGGCCACCTGCAGATGGAAGAGTACATGGCCTTCAGCCTGGAGCCGATTGCCGGGCGTACGCTGGAAGAGGTCGAGCACCTGGTGGAACCATGGGTGGAGGATGTCATCGAGCCGATCATTTTCGGTGATGCCTGCCGCTGCATCGCCGAGCATCGCAAGCGTGGCGACCGCATCCTGATCATTTCCGCCTCGGGCACTCACCTGGTCGGGCCAATTGCGGCGCGGTTAGGGGTGGACGAGTACCTGGCGATCGAGCTTGAGGCTGTGAACGGGGTGTATACCGGGAAGACCCATGGGGTGCTGACTTACCGGGAGGGCAAAATCACCCGCTTGCTGGAGTGGCTGGACCAGGAGCAGGAAAACCTGGAGGGGGCGAGTTTCTATTCCGATTCGCGCAACGACCTGCCGTTATTGCTCAAGGTGGATCATCCGCATGTGGTGAACCCGGATGCGGTGTTGCGCGAGCATGCCGAAAAGAATGGCTGGCCGATACTGAGCTGGTCTTGAGGGCCATGGGGGCGCTTTGCGCCCCTTTCGCGACACAAGGCCGCTCCTACGGTAGGAGCGGCCTTGTGTCGCGATGGGCTGCAAGGCAGCCCCGGCAATCTCACGCCAGGCTAGCGTCGATCACCATCACCAGCTTACCCGACACCTGATTGCTCTCAAGCTCGGCATACGCTGCCTGGGCGAATTCGACCGGGTAGGTGTCCACCAGCTGTGGCGACAAGCGCTTTTCGGTGAACAGCGGCCACACCTGCTGCTGCAGCTCACGCAGCAGCTCGGCCTTGAACCCGTCATCACGGTTGCGCAAGGTGGAACCGGTGATTTCCAGGCGCTTGCCCAGCACCTGCGCCAGGTCCAGTTCAACCGTGCGCCCGCCCATCAGGCCGATGATCACCCAGCGCCCATCGCGTGCCAGCAGCTTGAGGTTGAGCTGCCCGTAACTGGCACCCACCGGGTCGAGAATCACGTCGAACGGGCCCATGCCCTCCAGCGCTTCCAGGTTTTCGTTGCGCACCACTCCGCCCGTCGCGCCCAGGGCCTGGCAGTACGCCAGGCGGTCCTGCGAGCCAACGCTGACGTACACCGGGTTGCCGAACGCCTTGCACAACTGAATGGCTGCGGAGCCGACACCGCTGGCACCGGCGTGTACCAGTACCTTCTCGCCGGCCTTCACCGCACCGAGCTGGAAAATGTTCAACCACGCGGTGGCGTAGACCTCGGGCAGCGCTGCTGCCTCGTGCAGGCTCAGGCCCTCGGGCACCGGCAGCACATGGCGGGCATCGACCACCACTTCCTCGGCCATGGCCCCGCTGGCCAGCAGCGCGCACACCCGGTCGCCTACCCGCCAGTCGGCGCCTGGCCCCACTTCTTCCACTACCCCGGCGCATTCCAGGCCCATGTACGGGCTGGCACCGGGTGGTGGCGGATAAAGGCCCTTCATCTGCAACAGATCGGCCCGGTTCAGGCCCGCCGCAGCCACGCGGATGCGTACCTGGCCGGCATCCAGGGCCGGGCGCTCGGCCTCGACCCACTCCACATGTCCGTCTTCGCCTTGCAATGCCTTCACAGTGCCTCCATAGTTGATTGACATGACTGAGCCTGGGGTATCCACGCCCCTGGCTTTTTGCAGTATTTGTCCGGCTCCATGGAACCGGCAACGGAAAAGACGGCCTACTATGCGTGATCAATTGCCTCCACGTCGAATCAGCATGAAGCATTTCCTCCCAAGCACCGCCCTGGCGCTGATGATCGGCCTGGGCAGCCTCACGCTCGGCGGCAATGCGGCGGCCGCCAACAAATGGGACAGCCTGCAGCCGGACCGTGACGAAATCGTCGCCAGCCTAAACGTGGTTGAGTTGCTCAAACGCCACCATTACAGCAAGCCGCCGCTCGATGACGCCCGCTCGGTGATCATCTACGACAGCTATATCAAGCTGCTCGACCCTGCGCGCAGCTACTTCACTGCGGCCGACATCGCCGAGTTCGACAAGTGGAAGAGGCAGTTCGACGACTTCCTCAAAAGCGGCAACCTCGACCCGGGCTTCACCATCTACAAGCGCTACCTGGACCGCGTCAAGCAACGCCTGGACTTCGCCCTGGCCGAGCTGAACAAGGGCGTCGACAAGATGGACTTCACCGCCAAGGAAACCTTGCTGATCGACCGCAAGGACGCCCCGTGGCTGAAGAACCAGGCCGAGCTGGACGACCTGTGGCGCAAGCGCGTCAAGGACGAGGTGCTGCGCCAGAAGATCGCCGGCAAAGAGCCCAAGCAGATTCAGGAAACCCTGACCAAGCGTTACAAGAACCAGCTGTCGCGCCTGGACCAGACCCGTGCCGAAGACATCTTCCAGGCCTACATCAATACCTTCGCCCAGTCCTACGACCCGCACACCAACTACCTGTCGCCTGACAACGCCGAAAACTTCGACATCAACATGAGCCTGTCGCTCGAAGGCATCGGCGCGGTGCTGCAGAGCGACAACGACCAGGTCAAGATCGTGCGCCTGGTGCCTGCAGGCCCTGCGGCCAAGACCAAGCAGGTGGCCCCGGCCGACAAGATCATCGGCGTCGCCCAGGGCAACAAGGAAATGGTCGACGTGGTCGGCTGGCGCCTGGACGAAGTGGTCAAGCTGATCCGTGGCCCGAAAGGCTCGGTTGTGCGCCTGGAGATCATCCCGGCCAGCAATGCCCCGAGCGACCAGACCAGCAAAGTGGTGTCGATCACCCGCGAGGCGGTCAAGCTTGAAGAGCAGGCGGCCAAGAAGTCGGTGCTCAAGCTCAAGCAGGCTGGCCGTGACTACAAGCTGGGCATCATTGAAATCCCGGCCTTCTACCTGGACTTCAAGGCTTACCGAGCCGGGGACCCGGAGTACAAGAGCACCACGCGCGACGTGAAAAAGCTGCTCACCGAACTGCAAAAGGAAAAAGTCGACGGCGTGGTCATCGACCTGCGCAACAACGGCGGCGGTTCCCTGCAAGAAGCCACCGAGCTGACCAGCCTGTTCATCGAGAAAGGCCCCACGGTGCTGGTTCGCAACAGCGATGGCCGGGTTGACGTGCTAGAAGACGAAAACCCAGGCGCCTTCTACAAAGGCCCCTTGGTGCTGCTGGTCAACCGCCTCTCGGCCTCGGCCTCGGAAATCTTCGCCGGCGCCATGCAGGATTACCACCGCGCCCTGATCATAGGCGGCCAGACCTTCGGCAAGGGCACCGTGCAAACCATCCAGCCGCTCAACCATGGCGAGCTGAAACTGACCCTGGCCAAGTTCTACCGGGTGTCCGGGCAGAGCACCCAGCATCAGGGCGTACTGCCGGACATCGACTACCCGTCGATCATCGACACCAAGGAAATCGGTGAAAGCGCCCTGCCCGAGGCCATGCCGTGGGACACCATCCGCCCGGTGGTCAAGCCGGCGGCCGACCCGTTCAAGCCCTTCCTGGCGCAGCTCAAGGCCCAGCATGAAGCGCGCAGCGACAAGGACGCGGAGTTCACCTATATCCGTGACCGCCTGGCACTGACCCAGAAGCTGATGAACGAGAAGACCGTCAGCCTCAACGAGCAGGACCGCCGTGCCCGCCACGATGAGATCGAGGCCAAACAGCTGGCGCTGGAAAACATCCGCCGCAAGGCCAAGGGTGAAGAGCCGCTGAAGGAACTGAAGAAAGAGGACGAGGACGCCCTGCCGACCGAGGATGAAAACACCAAGCCCGAAGACGACGCTTACCTGTCCGAGACCGGTCGCATCCTGATCGACTACCTGAGTGCCAGCACCAAGGTGGCCAAGCAGTAATCAGTCAGCGCTGATGTGAAACACAAGGGGCCGGACACGTAAGTGCCCGGCCCCTTGTGTTTTCGAAGTGTGGCGTTGGTGGAAGCTTGGCGGGGCAGGTCTATCGGCCTGTCAGGCAATCTCCGGGTAGGCGTACTCGAATACCCGCACAACTTCCGAAGCATGCCACGACGCAGCCTCCATGCCGTCGACCGGCCCGGAGAAGCGCCCAAGGCGCTCCACACATTCGAAGAAGCCGGTACGCGGCAGGCGGCTGGCGCCCTGGCTGATCACCAGCGAGCTGCGCAGCGGCTGCTCGGCACGGGCATCGAGCACCGCCAGGTATTCAAGCGCTGCGGTCAGCGTCTGCATGGCCGGGCTGGGCAATTGCAAACGCTCGATCAGCGCGCGGTAAGTCAGCAAATGCCGTTGACGGCGGGCCAGGTCAAGCTCATCCAGCAAGCTTTGCCAATGCTGACGGCTGATCCTGACCTGGCTCATGACGGCTCGCTCCAGCCCGCCACACCCAAGTGCCAGGCCAGGGCACGGCGGATCGCCGCATCCGGCTGGCGTTCACCCGACTCGATCATCGCCAGGTAGGCGGGGCTTACCCCCACATTTCGCGCCAATTGCTCTGGTGCGATGCCTTTGGCCTCACGCAGCTGCGCCACTTCGCTGAAGGCGGGCAAACTGGCGCTTGCCGCACTGTGATCGCTGGTTTCGCCAACCGCCTCGGCAGGCGCCTGGCCGGCCGCCTTGAGCAGCGCCTGATACTGCTCCCAGGGAACGACTGCGTACTCGGGCTGACCGTCCCGGCTAATGACCTGAATACCCATTACAACCCCCTTACGTAGGATTACCGCATGTAATCCGTAGGCATAACCCTTATGCCAATTATATTACCAAGCCCGGGGGTCTGTGGGGATCTGCTCGATTTCAGTGCGTTTTACGCTCCAGGCGCAAAGCTTCAGGGGTGTCGGGCAAGCGCTCGACCACGCGCAGGCGCTCGGGTGCCTGGCTGTCGCGCCAGGCCTTGAAACGCGCCAGCTCATCGGAGACGGTCTTCAGCACCCAGCCGAGCACGGCGATATCATCGAGAAAGCCTACGCCCAGCAGCCAGTCGGGGATGGCATCGATGGGGCTGACGAAGTACAGCAGGCCGGCGACGATGGTCACCAGTGCCTTGGGGCTGATCGCCCGGTACTCGCCACGCCACCAGGCAAGGCACAGCGACTGCAACAGCTTGATGTCTTCACGCAACTGGCCCAGGCGTGGCCCTTTGCGGGCCACGGCGAACAGCAAAGCCGGCAAGCGGCCACGGCTAAGCAGGCGCTCGGCCAAGGGCAGGAAGCGGGCGAAATTCCAGGGTGCGCTCATGTAGCCTCCAGCAGGGAGAGGTTATCCACATTTATTGTGGATAACCTTGTGAACAGGGCGAAGTTTCTGACGGCAGGTGCCTGTAAAGCAAGGGCCCCGGTCAGATCGGGCGTTTTTTACACAGTCGTTTCAGAACCGCAAACGATTTGCGTCAGAAGCCTCCTGCTTCTTCACACTGCCCTTTCTCGGACAATCTCCTGGCCACGAGGTTCGGCCCAATGCCTGATGCACAAACGACAACGCCCCGGCGAGCGGGGCGTTGTGCACTACCAGCCAGTATTACTTGGCAGGTGCTTCAGCCGGAGCTTCGGCAGGTGCCTGAGCTTCAGGCGCGTCGCCCTGCAGCTGGGCCGGGTCTTTGATGGCGATCAGTTCCAGGTCGAACACCAGGACCGAGTTGGCCGGGATCAGCGGGCTTGGGCTCTGTGCGCCATAGGCCAGCTCAGCCGGGATGAACAGTTTGTACTTCTCGCCAACGTGCATCAGTTGCAGGCCTTCGACCCAGCCTGGGATGACACCGCTGACCGGCAGGTCGATCGGGCTGCCACGCTCTACCGAGCTGTCGAACACCTTGCCATCGATCAGCTTGCCTTCGTAGTGGACAGTGACCACATCGGTCGGCTTGGGCTGCGGGCCGTCGGCCTTCTTGACCACTTCGTACTGCAGGCCCGAGGCGGTGGTGACCACACCTGGCTTCTTGGCATTTTCTTCGAGGAACTTCTTGCCGGCGGAGGCGGCTTCTTCGCTGGCCTTGGCCAGACGCTCCTCGGCGCGCTTCTGCAGCGAGGTGAAGGCTTCTACCAGCTCTTCGTCCTTGATGCGCTGTTCTTTCTTGCCAACGGCGTCTTCGATGCCGAGGGCGACGGCTTTGGAATCAAGGTCTTCCATGCCTTCCTGAGCCAGGCTCTTGCCCATGTTCAGGCCGATACCGTAGGAGGCTTTCTGTGCCGGAGTTTTCAGCTCGGGGCTGCTGGCCTGTTGATCACAGCCAGCCAGTACCAGGCCTACCAGGGCAACCGCAGCCGCCAAACGATGCTGTTTCATGCTATTTCCTTGTTCATGCGCCATGTGGGCAATCAGGGTAAAGCCGCGAGCTTATCAGGCGGCCATTACCAATGGCTACCGGCATAAGAGCGGGTTTCATGGAGTAAGTTCACTCGACAACGCGCTTGCACACAACCTTACGGGCGTTTGGCCAGTATTGACCATATGCACAGCGGGCGCCCCTGCAAAACTGGCTCTTCCAGCGACCAGCCCCGCCCTGGCATTTCTGCCAGTAGCGCCGGATTCGAGCCTGGCCTCCAATGGCCCTGCAACGCATCCAGCCGCATCTGAGTGAGCCGCGATGGCTGATAACGGCGTGAAGCCTTGATGCCCAGCGGTCACTCATCACCAAGGAAAAGTCATGAACACTTCACGAAAGCCTGCCCGCTCAACCCGCGTGCCCCCAACCTTGGCCCAAGCATCCATGCAGTTGCCACATGCTCCCATCGATGGTGCTTATGGCATCGATGGGATTGCCTACATCCTTGAAAAAAGCGCCGGGTCTCGTGCCGACAGCACTGCAATCATCAACAGCATGGTCACCGATGGACGCAGTTATGTAATCGGTGAAAGCTTCAACCCGAACACTGAGGACGCCAGGGTCTTCGTGGCTTGCCTGAAACAAAACGGAAAGCTGGATGGCAGCTTCAATGGCGATGGAATTTTCGATTTCAACAAGACTGCAAGCGCAGCCTATGAGGCACCCGAGAGCATCGCAGAAGATGATGCAGGTAATTTACTGATCGTTGTCCCGGTGCAGGGGGAGTCAGCCAGTCACCTTTGGAAACTGAATGCCGAAGGGCAACCGGATCTGACGTTTGGTGAGGGCAAGGGGTACGTTGCTACCCATGCATTGGTCAAGGAGGAACTGCTGCTGGAGCACCTGGCTTTGGCGAAAGACCATATTTTCGTCACAGGCTTGCGTCGCGGCCCACAGAAATTCGAACCGGTGGTGATCGGGCTGGACAGTGACGGCGCATTGCGCTTGGATTTTGGCGCTGATGGCATCCTCGATGTCAGCAAGCTGATTCCCGATACCCACTCACACATCATCGACGGCATTGCCAGTTTCACCCCCCCCTCAGGTTCGCAGCACCTTGTATTGGCCTTGTATCTGATGCAGGGGGAAGACGCGTATGGCGTCACCACAGCCTTGACCACCGACGGGAAAGTGGACAATGCCTTTGGCAACAATGGCCAGCACTGGTCCGCGCCATGGATCATCAATAACGGTTTTTCCGTAGACCCCGTCGCGGAACGAATCACTTTCTACGGGGAACTGTACGACCTCGATGAAGATATCAGCCACCCGACTGTTTACCGAATCGACTATTCGGGCATGCCGGCCAGAGAGTTCAACGGCGGCGAAGCGCTGGTGTTTGACCAACCGGGCGGTTGGTATGCGGGAGTAGAGACAGGCGATGGCCTGGTCGGCTACGGTAGTTTCTACACTTATACGCTTGCCTTTAGCTTGACCTCGGATGGCACGTTTGACACCCGCTTCGTCCCTCCCTTCGGTTATGGCCAGGTCGGCGCTCAAGTGCCAGAGGATGGCTTCTATGCATCGGGATCGACGGTCACGCTCGATCCAGGCAACAAGCGCTTGTTGATCAATGGCCGTGACGAAGAGGCGCGAGGTTCCACTGTTCCTTGTGTGGTCGCGGTGTCCTTGCGAACCGCTTGATAACAGTTGGGACGTACACCACACGAGCGTTTCTGGGCCAGGAACGCTCGGCTACAACGAAGCTTACGGGTACAACCGCTCGCGATATTGCCCCGCCACTTCCCGCAATACATCGCACACCCACTGCCCCGGCAGGCTCAGCGCCAAGGCGGCATTGCGGCAGATGCCCACCGACCCGCCTGGCTCCCGCACCCCCAGATCGAGCTCGGCCAACTCACCGCGGCGCAGGTCAAGCAGCACCGCATCACGCGGCGCCACCCATACGGCATCACTGCCCAGCAGGTAGCGGCGGCTCAAGGCCAGCGAAAGGGTCTCCAGGCGCTGCGCCGGCAGTTGAATGCCGCATTGCACGAACAGGCTGTCGGCGTGCTGGCGAATGGTAGTGCCCGGTGGTGGGAGCACCAGTGGATAACGGCCAACGCGTGATCGGTCTACCTGCATACTGGCCAGCAAGGGGTGCCCGGGACGCACGACCAAGGCCATCGACTCGCTGTACAGGTGTTCGAACGACAACCCCTGGATCTGTGGGCTGTCGGTCATGCGCCCGACCACCAGTTCCAGTTCGCCCAGGCGCAACTGGCCGAGCAACTGTGCACTGGCGCCGGTCACCACGCTGATCAGCAACGCTTCATGGCGTTGATGCAGGCGGCACAGCACCTCGGGCATCAGCTGGCCTTCGACCGTGGACAGCACGCCGATGCGCACCTGCGACGGCGCCCGCGCTTCACCGCGCAAGCTGCTCACGCCGTCGCGCAGGGCCTGTACGCTGGGCCCGGCGTAATGCATGAAGCGGGTGCCGGCCGGGGTCAGCTCGACGCCCTGGCGGCTGCGCTCGAACAGGCGCGTCTCGAGCAGGTCTTCAAGCTCCTTGAGGGTCTTGGAAATTGCCGGCTGGCTGATCGCCAGAATGTCGGCGGCCCTGGCCAGGCTGCCCTGCCGGGCAATCTCCAGGAAGCACAGCAGGTGGCGGTACTTGATGCGGGTGTCGAGGTTCATGCGCCAAGCTTACCGCATCGCCACCTGTGGCGTATCCGGGTCGCGCGGCTGGCGGCTGGCGGCTGGCGGCTTGCGGCTTGCGGCTTGCGGCTTTCAGATCGGGTGAATATCCATTCGCCATGGAGGCGCTGATTCACCTTTGCGCCCTTACGGCGGGTTACTTTGGTCGTGGCCAAAGTAACCAAAACCGTCGGCTCCCATCATCCGGCCCCTACGCTGCGCTCCGGGGTTCCCTCGCTCCGGCCTTGCTCCCGGGAGGACCGCGCTGACGGCCCATCCATGGGCCGCAGCGCTTGACGGGCATCCATGCCCGTCACCTCCCTTCGCAAGACCTGCGCTCGGCCTCCTGAAGTCGCAATCGGCGGCGCCTGAGCTATCGCGCGCTTAGAAGCAAAAGCAAAAGCAAAAGCAAAGCAAAGCAAGAGCAAGCGCAAGAGACAGGCAAGAGCCGGGATCAGGCCATCGCCACTTCCACCGCCTCCCCGTTCATTCGTACCGGCCACACACGTAACCGCTGGCCGGGATCTTCCAGGCACGCACCGCTGTGCAGGCTGAAGTGCTGTTTGTACAGCGGTGCTGCCACCACCAGCTCGCCTTGCAGGCTGCCCACCAGCCCGCGGCCAATGATGTTGGCTCCGGAGCGTGGGTCGCGGTTGTCCACCGCGTACAGGCTCTGCGCCTGCCCAGGCAGGTAGAACAAGGCGACCTGGGTGCCATCGAGCCACACCACCACACCAGAGTCGGCGACCAGGTCATCGGTGTTGCACACCGCTTGCCAGATGGGTTGCTTTGCCACAGCAGCATTGGACAGGTTCATCACACAGCCTCCTCGACGGTAGGGATCAGGTGCAGGGGTGCAGCGGGGCGACGCTGTTCACGCTCGCGGACAAAATGCACGTCCGGGTCGGCGCGTCGATCGTTGACGAACGTACGGAAGCGCTTGAGCTTTTCCGGGTCGTTGAGGGCGTTGGCCCATTCGCATTCGTACTGCTCGACCACATGCTGCATCTGCGCTTCCAGCTCGGCAGCCAGGCCCAGGCTGTCGTCGAGGATCACCTGCTTGAGGTAGTCCAGGCCGCCGTCCAGGCTTTCGCGCCATACCGACGTGCGCTGCAGCTTGTCGGCGGTACGGATGTAGAACATCAGCACGCGGTCGATCAGGCGCACCAGGGTCTCATCGTCCAGGTCGGTAGCGAACAGTTCGGCATGCCGTGGGCGCATGCCGCCATTGCCACAGACGTAAAGGTTCCAGCCTTTGTCGGTGGCGATCACGCCGATGTCCTTGCTTTGCGCCTCGGCACATTCGCGGGTGCAGCCAGAGACCGCGAACTTGAGCTTGTGCGGGCTGCGCAGGCCCTTGTAGCGGTCCTCCAGGCGCAGCGCCATGGCGACGCTGTCCTGCACACCGTAGCGGCACCAGGTGCTGCCTACGCAGGACTTCACCGTGCGGGTCGATTTGCCATAGGCGTGGCCAGTCTCGAAGCCGGCCTCGATCAGCTCGCCCCAGATCAGCGGCAGCTCGTGCAACTGGGCGCCGAACAGGTCGATGCGCTGGCCGCCGGTGATCTTGGTGTAAAGGTCGTACTTCTTGGCCACCTGACCGATCACGATCAGTTTGTCCGGGGTGATTTCGCCGCCGGGAATGCGCGGCACCACCGAGTAGGTACCGTTTTTCTGCATGTTGGCCATGAAGGTGTCGTTGGTGTCCTGCAGTGGCACCAGCGCAGGGTCCATGATCGGCTGGTTCCAGCACGAAGCGAGGATGTTGCCCACCGCCGGCTTGCAGATGTCGCAGCCGACATGGCCCTTGCCATGGCGCGCCAGCAAGTCGTTGAAGGTGCGTATGCCACCCACCCGCACCAGCCCGTACAGCTCCTGGCGGGTGTAGGCGAAATGCTCGCACAGGCTCTTGTCCACGGTCACGCCACGGGCGGTGAGTTCATGCTCGAACACTTGCTTGAGCAACGCCGCGCAGCCGCCACAGCCGGTGGCCGCTTTGGTGCAGCCTTTGACCGCGGCAAGGTCGGCGCAACCACTGTCGATCGCTGCGCACACTGCGCCCTTGCTGACGTTGTGGCAGGAGCAGATGGTCGCGCTGTCAGGCAGCGCATCGGCGCCCAGGGCCGGTGCGCCACCGCTTTGCGGCAGGATCAGCGCCGCCGGGTCGGCAGGCAGGGCGATGCCGTTCTGAGCGTATTGCAGCAGTGTGTCGTAGTAGCTGTTGTCGCCCACCAGCACCGCACCGAGCACATGCTTGCCACTGGCATCGAC
This sequence comes from Pseudomonas sp. BNK-15, assembly GCF_047456105.1. Taxonomy (NCBI): domain Bacteria; kingdom Pseudomonadati; phylum Pseudomonadota; class Gammaproteobacteria; order Pseudomonadales; family Pseudomonadaceae; genus Pseudomonas; species Pseudomonas sp. BNK-15. Next base: position 3,321,377 of record NZ_CP179898.1, on the reverse strand, counting down.
CACCAGCCGGCGATAGGCGGCGTTGGCCTCGTCGATGAAGCGGTAGCTGCGCGAGCCGGGCGTGGCGCCATGGGCGTCGCCGATGGAGCCGACATCGACGCCCAGCAGCTTGAGCTTGGTCGACATGTCGGCCCCGGTGAATTCCCCGGCCGCCTCGCCCAACAGCAGCGCCGCCAGGTTGCGCGCCATGCTGTAGCCCGGAGCAACCAGGCCGAACACGCTGCCGTTCCACGAGGCGCATTCACCGATGGCGAAGATGCGTGGGTCGCTGGAGCGGCAGTGATTGTCGATCACCACGCCACCGCGCGCGGCGATCTCCAGGCCGCAGGCACGGCCCAGGGCGTCCTGCGGGCGGATGCCGGCAGAGAACACGACCAGGTCGGTTTCCAAGTGTTCGCCACCGTCGAAATTCATCCGGTAGCGGTAGGCCTCACCATCGCTGATCGACTGGGTAGCGCGCGACAGGTGCACGCCGACGCCCAGGGCTTCGATCTGCGCCTTGAGCGCGGCGCCGCCTTCAGCATCCAGTTGCACCGGCATCAGCCGCGGGGCGAACTCCACCACATGCGCTTGAAGGCCCAGGGACTTAAGGGCGTTAGCTGCCTCGAGGCCCAGCAGTCCGCCGCCAACCACCACGCCACGGGTGGCATCAACGGCAGCGGCGCGTATCGCGTCGAGGTCGTCGAGGGTGCGATAGACCAGGCGCGCGTTGCCGCTGGAGCCCTCGATCGGGGGCACGAAGGGGTAGGAACCGGTGGCCAGGATCAGCTGGTCATACCCATAGCGGCCTTCGGCGGTAACCACTTCACAGCGCTCGCGGTCGATTTGCAGCACCGCTTCACCCAGGTGCAGGTGCACACCGTTGACGCCATAGAAGCCCTGCTCGCACAGCGCCAGGGTTTCGGCACAGCTGCCGCCGAAGTATTCAGACAGGTGCACGCGGTCGTAGGCGCGCTGGCGCTCCTCGCCGAACACACGCAGCTCGAAGCGCGCCAGCGCGCCGCGTTCGACCAGTTGCTCGACGCAATGGTGGCCCACCATGCCGTTGCCGACGATGACCAGTCGCTCTCGTTGCCCGCTGCTCGCTGTTGCCTTCATAAGCCGATCCTCGATCAAAAAAAAAGCGCCTGGAGCCGAAGCTCCAGGCGCCTTTGCCTGTATTCATCACGGTGTGCCCCCGGTTGATCGCCGTTGATCAGTGGGGCTTGTTGTGTTGGAGATAAAGCATGGAATGTGCCAGTTATGTTGCCTGGCCCGGCCCTATCGCCGGCAAGCCGGCGCCCACAGCTGCAGCACAGGGCTTGAGAGCAGCGGAGCCCGTGCAGGAGCCGGCTTGCCGGCGATAGCGCCAGCCCAAACCATGCACATTCAAGGTGCGTTGCTCCCCATCCTGGAGCATTTCAGTACACATCCCGCCGATACCGCTTGGCCTTGCTCAAACCTTCCACATAGGCATCGGCATTCACACCCCCATGCTCGGCAATGATCTCGCGCAGCACCGCATCCACATCCTTGGCCATGCGCTGAGCATCACCACAGACATAGAAGTACGCCCCCGCCTCCAGCCACTGCCATACCTGCGCACCCTGCTCACGCATCCGCTGCTGCACATAGATTTTCTCTGCCTGGTCGCGGGAAAACGCCGTATCCAGGCGCAGGTGTCCGCTCGCCTGCCAGGCCTGCAACTGCGCGTGGTAATAAAAGTCGGTGGCTGCATATTGCTCGCCGAAGAACAGCCAGTTTTCCCCTTTTGCACCCCGCGCCTCGCGCTCTTCGAGGAACGCACGAAACGGTGCGATGCCTGTACCGGGGCCAATCATGATCAGCGGTACATCATCGTCATCAGGCAGGCGGAAATGCCTGGACGCCTGGGGGAAGATCGCCACCTTCGCAGCCTGCCCCCGGTCAGCGAGGAAGCTTGAGCACACCCCTTTTCGCTGGCCATAACGTACGGTAGAGACGGTCAGATGCACCTCGCCGGGGTGGGCCAATGGGCTTGAGCTGATCGAGTACAGCCGCGGTTGCAGGGGTTTGAGCAGGTCGAGCCAGGTTGCCAGCGGCAGGTCCTGTGCAAACGCGCGCAGCACGTCGACCAACTGCCGGCCCCACAGCCAATCCTGCAGTGCGGCCTTGCGTTCAGGCTGCAACAGGTGCCGCAGGTCGTCAGCCTGCTGGCTGAACACCTGCAATTGCTGTGGGGTGACCCTGGCAATTTCCAGGTGCGACTCCAGTGCCTGGGCCAACGGCATGGGCGGCTGGCCCTTGAGTTGGACCTGGGTCTTGCCGTCCTGCTGCATCAGCGCCAGCAATTCCTCCACCAGCGCCGGGCAGTTGCGGGGCCACACGCCCAGCGCATCGCCCGCTGCGTAGGTGACGCCGCTGCCTTGAATATCGAACACCAACTGGCGGGTTTCCTTGCTCGAGCCGGGGCCACTGAGCAGGTTGTTTTCCAGCAGGGTAGCCGCCCACGGCCGTTGCTTGCTGCAGGGCGCAGCCAGTGCGGGCTCGTTGACCGGTAGCGCTACGCCAGCGCTGCCCAGCTCGGGCAACAGCGCGTCGAGCCAGGTGGCAAAGGCCTCATCGAAATCCGGTTCACAATCGACGCGCGGCAGCAGGCGGCGCCCGCCCAGTTCGGCCAGGCGCTGGTCGAGCTTGCGACCAAACCCGCAGAACTGGGCGTAACTGGAGTCGCCCAGGGCCAGCACGGCATAAGGCAGCTCGGCGCAGTGGGCGCCCTCCTCGCCCTGCAGCGCCCGCCAGAACGCGGTGGCGCTGTCGGGCGCATCACCATCGCCGAAGGTGCTGGCAATCAGCAGCACACTGGCCGCACCTTGCAGCTGGCTTGGGCTGACCGCCTCCATGCAACTGAGCTGTACCTGCAGCCCTGCGCCGTGCAAACGCTCTGCGCAGCGCTCGGCCAGCGCCTCGCCATTGCCGGTCTGCGAGGCCCACAACACCTGATGTCGGGGCGGGCCGGGGGGCATGGCCAGCAGCACGCGGGCAGGCTCCGGGGCAAGGGTGGTGGTGCCAAGGTCGAGGGCATCGATGCGCTCGCCGGCAACCCGCTCAAGGGCCACGGCGCAGTGCTTGAGGGCAGGCTGCAGCGACAGCGGGTCGACCGCATCGCAGGTCACGGCATTGATTGCCAGGTGCTCGCCGATCACATCGTTCCAGTGGAACGGCGCGAAGCAATCGCCCGGCATGACCCGGTCGCTGACACGCGCCGGCAGCACGGCCCGGCCACGGCGCGAGCGGATCGCCACCTGGTCCTTGTCCTGGATACCCAGCCGCGCGGCATCCTCGGGGTGGAGTTCGACAAAGGGGCCGGGCTCCAGCCTGTTCAGCGCCGGTACCTTGCCGGTCTTGGTCAGGGTGTGCCACTGGTGTTGCACGCGGCCGGTATTGAGCACCAGCGGGTAATCGGCGTCCGGCAACTCCGACGCGGGCAGCCAGGGCCGGGCGAAGAAGCGGGCCTTGCCACTGGCTGTGGGGAACACAAGGGACGAGGGTGCGCCTTCTTCGATGTAACGCACGGGGCTGCGGTCGTCCACGCGGCCCGGCGCGCAAGGCCACTGGTGCGGCTTGTCACGCAGTTGCGGGTAGCCGACCCCACGCAGGTCGTAACCGGTGAGCGGGTTGTGGAAGCGGCGGATTTCGTCATACACCGCTTCGGCGTCGGGGTAATCGAAGGCCTCGGCATAACCCATGGCACAGGCGACCCGGGCGATGATCTGCCAGTCCGGCAAGCTCTGGCCTGGTGCAGCCACGGCGCGAGGCATCAGTGTGAGGTTGCGTTCGCTGTTGATCATCACGCCCTCACCTTCAGCCCAGAGGGCGGCGGGCAGGAGAATGTCGGCGTAAGGGTTGGTTTCGGTGTCGAGAAAGGCATCCTGGGTGATCACAAGCTGCGCCTGGCGCAGGCCATCGATCACCTGCTGGCGGTTGGCGACGCTGGCCACCGGGTTGCTGCAGATGATCCAGCAGGCCTTCACTTCACCCGTTTTCATCTGCTCGAACAGCGCTACCGTGCCCTCGCCGCTTTCTGCACGCAGGCTGCCGGGTGCCAGGCCCCATTGCGCTTCGACAAAGCTGCGGTCGGCGTCGATCAGCGCCGAACGTTGGCCCGGCAGTCCCGGCCCCATGTAGCCCATCTCACGGCCACCCATGGCATTGGGCTGGCCGGTCAGCGAGAACGGGCCACTGCCGGGGCGGCAGATGGCGCCGGTGGCCAGGTGCAGGTTGCACAGCGCATTGGTATGCCAGGTGCCGTGCACGCTCTGGTTCAGGCCCATGGTCCAGCAGCTCATCCATTCACCCGCGCTGCCGATCAACGCGGCAGCCTGGCGGATGTCATCTTCTGCAAGGCCGGTGATGGCCGCGACGCGTTCAGGCGTGTAGTCCTCGAGGAAGGCTGGCAGCGCTTCCCAGCCCTCGGTGTGGCGGGCAATGAAGGCGCGGTTTGTCTGGCCATTGCGGTGCAGCAGGTGCAGCAGGCCGTTGAGCAGGGCCAGGTCGCTGCCGGGGCGCACTTGCAGGAACAGGTCGGCCTTGTCGGCGGTGGCGGTGCGCCGCGGGTCGACAACGATCAGTTTCGCTCCAGCCTTTACCCGGTCGAGCAGGCGCAGGAAGAGGATCGGATGGCAGTCGGCCATGTTGGCACCGATCACCAGGAACACCTCGGCACGCTCGAAGTCCTGGTAACTGCCGGGCGGGCCATCGGCCCCCAGCGAGAGTTTGTAGCCGCTGCCGGCGCTGGCCATGCACAGGCGTGAATTGGACTCGATATGGCGCGTGCGGATAAAGCCCTTGGCCAGTTTGTTGGCCAGGTACTGGGCCTCCAGTGACATCTGCCCGGAGACGTAAAGCGCTACGGCGTCCGGGCCGTGCTGGTCGATGATGCCGCGCAGGCGCTCGGCAGCCTGGGCGATGGCCTGGTCCATGCTGCTGCGCGCCGGTTCATGGTCGCGTTGCTGGCGTACAAAGGCACTTTCCATGCGCCCGGCGGCGGTCAGGGGCAGGTGCGCGGTGAGGCCTTTGGTGCAGAGGCGGCCGAAGTTGCTCGGGTGCAGCTTGTCACCGCTGATCTTGCTGACCTTGCCATCGGCCACGCTCATGACGATGCCACAGCCTACGCCGCAATAGGGGCAGACGCTGCGTACTTCGGTGCTGGCCATGGGGGGGTCTCCTGGTGCAAACGCAAAAGGCGCCGGCTGCCCCCGGCTTGCTTTGCAAGCGAGGGCAACACGGCGCCTTTGTCGTGAAGGGTTGAAGGCGGTCGACGTTGACGGCCTTGATGGTGGTCTTTCAGCAATTGTTGGGCCAGCTGTGCCCTGGGGCCGCTTTGCGGCCCTTTCGCGACACAAGGCCGCCCCTACAGGCGCTAGCCATGTGCCGCTAACGGTTGCACAGCAGCCCCAAAACGGTGACCGACGCACCATCAGGTGGCAGCCGGGCGCCCCATGGCGCTATGCTGAAAGCTTTCCGCCTCAGAGCTACTTTGCACCCACATGTCCCAGGTGATCCTCAAGACCCCCGCCCAACTCGACCTTATGCGCAACGCCGGCCGTTTACTGGCCCAGGTATTCGCCGACCTCGATACCTTCATCCGCCCCGGCGTGACCACCATGCAGATCAACGACCGCGCCGAGGCCTTCATCGTCGGCACCCTCAAGGCGCGCCCGGCGAGCAAGGGCCAGTACGGTTTCCCCTACGCGCTCAATACCTCGGTGGACCACGTGGTCTGCCACGGCATGCCCAAGGCCGATGAGGTGTTGAGTGAAGGGTCGATCATCAACGTCGACATCACGCTGGAACAAGGCGGCTATATCGCCGACTCGTCGAAAATGTATTGCCTGGGCCCGGTCAGCGATGAGGCACGGCGCCTGGTCGACACCACCTATGAGGCCTTGTGGAAGGGGATTGAGCAGGTGCGCCCGGGGGCGACGCTTGGCGACATCGGCCACGCCGTCCAGGCCCATGCCGAGGCGGCGGGCTACAACGTGGTGCGCGAGTACTGCGGCCATGGCATTGGCCAGCAAATGCATGAAGGGCCAGAGGTGCTGCATTACGGCCAGCGCGGCATGGGCATGAAGCTCAAGCCGGGCATGGTGTTTACCATCGAGCCGATGATCAACCAGGGCGGGCGTGGCACGCGGACCTTGAAGGACGGGTGGACGGTGATTACCCGTGACCACACGCTGTCGGCGCAGTGGGAACATACCGTCGCGGTGACCGAGGATGGGGTCGAGGTGCTGACGCTACGCAAGGAAGAGCACGTGGGCTGAGCGCACGGCGCAGACACAAAAAAAGCGACCCTAAGGTCGCTTTTTTTGTTACTTCCGGGTGTTCAGTGGGCCCTGGAAGTGGAATATGGCGCAGCGGACGGGACTCGAACCCGCGACCCCCGGCGTGACAGGCCGGTATTCTAACCGACTGAACTACCGCTGCGCTATTCATCGAGTGGTGGGTGATGACGGGATCGAACCGCCGACCCTCTGCTTGTAAGGCAGATGCTCTCCCGGCTGAGCTAATCACCCTTCGTCTCGGTGAGGCGCGCATTCTACGGAGCAAGCGCAAGCGTGGCAAGTCGTTGGGCTGTTTTTTTTAAAAAAATTGAAAAGATTCAAACAGCACAAACAAAAAAAGCGACCCTAAGGTCGCTTCTTTTGTTACTTCCGGGTGTTCAGTGGGCCCTGGAAGTGGAATATGGCGCAGCGGACGGGACTCGAACCCGCGACCCCCGGCGTGACAGGCCGGTATTCTAACCGACTGAACTACCGCTGCGCTATACATCGAGTGGTGGGTGATGACGGGATCGAACCGCCGACCCTCTGCTTGTAAGGCAGATGCTCTCCCGGCTGAGCTAATCACCCTTCGTCTCGGTGTGGCGCGCATTCTACGGAGGGAGCGCCACCCTGGCAAGCACATTTTTCAACTTTTCTAAAAAAAATTCTCAGGCCTTTCAAAGACCTAGCGCCGTCTACGGTTTCTTTCCTCTATATGGCTGCTGGCCCGATGACAGGGCTGGCCTGGAACGGCTGCACGGAGAATAATGCCCCCCTTATGCATTAAGGAGAGACTCACCCTCATGTGGTTCAAGAACCTGCTGACCTACCGCCTGACCCAGGATGTCCCGTTCGAGGCTGAAGCACTGGAGGCCGCCCTGGCCAGCAAGCCGGCCCGCCCCTGCGCCAGCCAGGAGCTGACCACTTATGGTTTCGTCGCGCCGTTCGGCAAAGGCGAAGACGCTCCCCTGGTGCACGTCAGCGGCGAGTTCCTGCTGATTGCCGCGCGCAAGGAAGAACGCATCCTGCCAAGCAGCGTCGTAAACGATGCTGTCAAAGAGAAGGTCGAAGAGATCGAGACCGAGCAGATGCGCAAGGTCTATAAAAAGGAACGCGACCAGATCAAGGACGAGATCATCCAGGCCTTCCTGCCGCGCGCGTTCATCCGCCGCTCGATGATCTTCGCCGCCATCGCCCCGCGCCTGGGCATGATCCTGGTCAACTCGGCCAGCGCCAAGCGCGCCGAAGACCTGCTGTCGACCCTGCGTGAGGTGATGGGCTCGCTGCCGGTGCGCCCTGCCACGGTCAAGATCGCACCGGCCGCGACCATGACCGACTGGGTCAAGTCGCAGCAGGCTGCCGAAGGTTTCTATGTGCTGGATGAATGCGAGTTGCGCGACACCGCCGAAGATGGCGGCATCGTGCGCTGCAAGCGCCAGGACCTGACCGGCGAGGAAATCCAGCTGCACCTGAGCACTGGCAAGGTGGTCACCCAGCTGGCCCTGGCCTGGCAGGACAAGCTGTCGTTCGTGCTCGACGACAAGATGGTGATCAAGCGCCTGAAGTTCGAGGAGTTGCTGCAGGAGCAGGCCGAACAGGATGGCGGCGATGAAGCGGCGCAGCAGTTCGATGCCAGCTTCCTGCTGATGATGATGACCTTCAGCGAATTCCTGCCGGTGCTGTTCGAAGCGCTGGGCGGCGAAGAGATTCCGCAAGGGGTCTGACGCGGCTTGGAGCTGCAAGCTGCAAGAAAAATCAAAAGCGGTACCGCGGCGCCCAAAACGACGCCGTACTGCTTGCAGCTTGCAGCTTGCAGCTGCACTATCATGCCCACGGTGAGGACGACCTCACGACGCACCGCGTGACCATTCCGGGGACGGCCCCATCATTCAAACGATGGAGACTCACTCATGTCCTGGATCATCCTGTTCTTCGCCGGCCTGTTCGAAGTCGGCTGGGCTGTCGGCCTCAAATACACCGACGGTTTCACCCGCCCGCTTCCCACCGTGCTAACCGTCGGCGCCATGGTCATCAGCCTGGGCCTGCTGGGCCTGGCCATGAAAGAGCTGCCGCTGGGCACCGCCTATGCCATCTGGACCGGCGTGGGTGCCGTCGGCACAGTGATCGCCGGGATCATCCTGTTCGGTGAATCCATGGCCCTGGTGCGGCTGGTCAGTGTGGCGCTGATCGTTACCGGCCTGATCGGCCTGAAAGTCAGCGCCAGCTGACGGCTTATGCCTAACGCAGGTCGCCGCGCAAGCGGCTGACCTGCTCACGCAGCAACTCAGGCTGCGCCACCTCCACCGGGATGGACGCTCCGGCGACGATGGTCACCCGCGACCACAAGCGCTTGAAGAACCCCTTGCCCGGATCGCGGCTGAAGAAACTGCCCCACAGCCCCTGCAGCGCCAGTGGAATCACCGGCACCGGCGTTTCTTCGAGAATGCGGCTGACACCACCGCGGAACACATCGATCTCGCCATCGCCGGTCAACTTGCCTTCCGGGAAAATGCACACCACCTCCCCCGCCGCCAGGTACTCGGCGATACGGGCGAACGCGCGTTCGTAAGTGGCCTGGTCTTCATTGCGCCCGGCAATCGGGATGGCACCTGCGGTGCGGAACACGAAATTGAGCACCGGCAGGTTGTAGATCTTGTAGTACATCACGAACCGGATCGGGCGGCGGATCGCCCCGCCGAGCAGCAGCGCGTCCACGAATGACACATGGTTGCACACCAGCAACGCTGCGCCTTCGTCGGGGATGCGCTCGAGGCCGCGATGCTCCACGCGGTACATCGAGTGGCTCAACAGCCAGATCAAAAAGCGCATGGTGAACTCGGGCACGATCCTGAAGATGTAAGCGTTGACCAGGATATTGAGCAGCGACACCACCAGGAACAGCTGCGGGATGCTCAGGTCCGCAAGGCCCAGCAGGACGATGGTGAGGATGGCCGACACCACCATGAACAAGGCATTGAGAATATTGTTGGCGGCGATGACTCGCGCGCGCTGGCCCTCGGCGGTGCGCGCCTGGATCAGCGCGTACAGCGGCACGATATAGAAGCCGCCGAATACCCCAAGGCCGACGATCGACACCAGGATCCACCAGGCCTGGCTCATGCCCAGCAGTGCCAGCCAGTCGTGCGGCGCTGCGCCGGCCGGCACATCACCGGAGTGCCACCACCAGAGCAGCCCGAACAGCGTCAGGCCAAACGAGCCGAAAGGCACCAGGCCAATCTCGACCTTGCGCCCACTGAGCCGCTCACACAATAACGAGCCCAAGGCGATACCCACCGAGAACAGGGTCAGCACCAAGGTCACCACCGTGCCGTCACCATGCAGCCAATCCTTGGCGTAGGCCGGGATCTGGGTCAGGTAGATGGCGCCGACGAACCAGAACCACGAGTTGCCGACGATCGAACGCGACACCGCGGGCGGTTGCCCCAACCCCATGCGCAGGATCACCCACGACTGCTTGAAGATGTTCCAGTCCAGTGGCATTTGCGGTGATACGGCCGCCGCACGCGGGACCCAGCGGCTGGCCAGGTAGCCCAGCACTGCGGTGCCCACCACCCCGCCCGCCACCACCGTGGCGTAGCTGTCGCTGGCCATCATCACCCCGGCGCCAATGGTGCCGGCGAGAATGGCGAGGAAGGTGCCCATCTCCACCAGGCCGTTGCCACCCACCAACTCTTCTTCACGCAGCGCCTGGGGCAGGATCGAATACTTCACCGGGCCGAACAGCGCCGAATGGGTGCCCATGCAGAACAGCGCCACCAGCATCAGCAGCAGGTTATCGCTGACAAAACCGAGCGCACCGATGGCCATGATGGCAATTTCGGCCAGCTTGATCGCGCGGATCAAGGCGTCCTTGGCGAACTTCTCGCCAAACTGCCCGCCCAGTGCCGAAAACAGGAAGAACGGCAGGATGAACAGCAGCGCGCAAAGGTTGACCCAGATCGAGCGGTCCCCGTCGCCAAGGCTGAGCTTGAACAGGATCGCCAGGATCAGCGACTGCTTGAACAGGTTGTCGTTGAAGGCACCCAGCGACTGGGTGATGAAAAACGGCAGGAAGCGCCGCTTGCCGAGCAAGGTGAATTGCGAGGAATGACTCATCGTCCTTGTTCCCTGAGGGGCTTTTGTCATTTGAGGCACGCAGGCCGCGATAAGCCACAAATTTGCACGGGAACGCCTGTTGCTGGCAAGCCAGGCACGTCGGGCACAGCGCCCGCGGCGCCGCATAATGGCATTTTGACGCCAATCTTCTTGATATCAGTGTTCAGATTTTGTTACATCTGCCGATTAAACATATAGATGACTGTATCTACCAGAAGGAACGGACCTCCGGTCTCCTCCAACGCACAAGAAAAGGAGCTCAGCAGCATGCTTACCTGGATAGGCGACCTCAGGATCGCCCACAAACTCTTCCTCGGTTTCGGCCTGGTGCTGGGCCTGACCTTGCTCCAGTCGCTGATCAGCTGGGAAGGCATGGGCAGCCTGGTACGCCGCAGCGAGGTGGTCAGTGAGGTGTCGCGCCTCAACGATGCCTTGGGCGACCTGCGTGAGGCGCGCCTGCGCCACGCCATCGCCAATGGCGCAGAAAACGAAGGCAAGGCGTTGCAGGGCGCGCTTGAAGCGTTCCAGACGCCGCTGGCGAAGCTGCGCGGGACCTTGGTCAAGCCACAGAGCCTGGCGCTGATCGACAAGGCCGAGCAGACCCTTCGCGGGTATGCCGCCAACCAGGCGCAGAGCTTCCAGTCGTACCAGAAAATGCGCGCGGCACAAAAGGAAATGGGCGCCCTTGCCACCCGTTCGTTCGCCAGCATCGAGACCATTCGCACCCAGGTACGCGCCCTGCCCGATGCCGAGCAACGTGTAGTACGCAGCGAAGCGATCAACCAGATCCGCGAGAACCTGATCCTGCTCCGCTACCACGTACGCGGCTACACCGGTAACACCAACGCCGACACCGAAAAACTGATGAACGCACAGATCGCCACCACGGTGAACGAGTTGCCAGGCCTGGTGGCGCGTTTCAATGGCAGCTTCGACGCACAGTTCGCCACCCTGAACCAACAGGTTCGCGCCTATGCCGAGGCGGTCGAAGCTTTCCGTGGAGAAGTGAGCAAGCTGGTCGCGTGCCGCAACGCCATGGCCAGCGACATAAACACGCTCACAGGCCTGATCGGCGAACTGCTCGACGCCCAGGCGGTATCGGTGGTCAGTGATAGCCAGTTCGCCAAGAACCTGCAGATCTTCACCACGCTGCTGGCGCTGCTCATGGGTATCTTCGCCGCGCTCATCATCGCCCGCCAGATCAGCGCGCCGCTGCAGCAGGCCTTGCGTGCCATGCAGCAGGTAGCCGCCGGAGACCTCAGCGAGCAACCGGCCAGCCGCCGCCGCGACGAAGTCGGCCAGTTGCAAAATGCCTTGCAGGGCATGACCGGCAACCTGCGCGACTTGATCGCGCAGGTGCGCGACGGTATTTCGCAGATTGCCAGTGCCACCGAAGAACTGTCGGCCATCACCGAGCAGACCAGCGCCGGCGCCAGCAGCCAGAAAGTGGAAACCGATCAGGTTGCCACGGCCATGCAGGAAATGGCCGCCACCGTGCATGAAGTGGCGCGCAACGCCGGTGAGGCCTCGCAGGCCGCCAGTGCCACGGACGAGGAAGCACGCGAAGGGGAAAGTGTGGCCAACCGCGCCGTCGCGCAGATCGGCCGGCTGGCCAACCAGGTGGACGCCACTGGCCAAGCCATGGGTGCGCTACGCAACGAGAGCCAGCGTATCGGCAAGGTCATGGACGTTATCAAGGCAGTGGCGGAGCAGACCAACCTGCTGGCGCTCAATGCCGCGATCGAAGCAGCACGCGCTGGTGAGGCTGGCCGTGGCTTTGCCGTGGTGGCCGATGAAGTGCGCAGCCTGGCGCAACGTACCCAGGCGTCGACCCTGGAAATCGAGTCGGCCATCGGCAGCCTGGAAGAAGGCACCCGCTCAGTGAGCGAACTGATGGACGAAAGCCAGAGCCTGACCCAGAGCAGCGTGGCGCTGGTGCGTGAAGCCGGGGTAGCGCTGGAAGGCATAACCCAACGCGTTTCGGGGATTCAATCGATGAACCAGCAGATTGCTGCGGCTTCCGAGCAGCAGAGCGCGGTGGCCGAAGAGATCAGCCGTAGCGTGGTGACAGTGAGGGATATTTCCGAGCAGACGGCGCAGGCCAGCCAGCAGACGTCCGCTTCCAGTGTCGAGCTGGCGCGCCTGGGTGGGCAGTTGCAGCAGATGATCAGCCGGTTCCGGTTCTAGTCACTGCAACGACAGGCATGAAAAAACCGCAGCCAGGCTGCGGTTTTTTTTCATGCTTTTGAACGTCAGAGCACGAAGGTCAGCAGCACATTGAACGCCAGCGCCGCCACGAAGCCGATGGGCGCCGCCTTGAACAGCAACTGCGGGAACAACGAAGCGCGGCTCTTCTCGTTGCTGCAGGAGCCCAGAATCAGGCTGCCGCCGGAGGAAAACGGCGAGATCGAGGTGGCTTGGGCACCCGCAACGATGGCAATGAACAGGATCATGGGCTCGATACCCATGTTCTGTGCAATCGGCAGCACCATGGGGAACAGCGCCGGCGTCACGACGCCCAAGGTGCTGGAGAAGATGGACATGAATGCCGCCACCGCACCGAATACCACCGGCACCATGATTGGCGGGATGCTGGTGCCGATCCAGGAGGCGAGAATGTCGATGGTGCCGGCCTTGATCGCCACGGAAATCAGCATGCCCACACCACAGATCATGATCAGCGTGCCCCAGGGCACGGTCGCCATGGCCTTGCGTTCGTCACCGAGCTTGAGCAACAGGGCGATCACCGAGAACAGGCTGGCGATCAGGCCGATATCCACCTTGGCGTTGATGAAGGCTACCGTGGCATTGCCCGGCAGGGCGATGCTGGCCACCGGCGCAGCCAGCACCATCAGCATCATCGCCAGGGTCAACCACAACGTGGTTCGCTGCTGGCTGTTGAGCGCCGCTGGCGCCTCGACAGCAATGGCAGACGCCTTCAACGCGCGGCCATGGCCGGTGAGGAAGACGAATACCCCGATCACCAGCAATGGGATGACCAAGGTGCTGACGAAGATACCGGCCGCGTTGATGAAAGCCTGGTTGTCGCTCACGCCGGCATTGGTCATCAGCCCGCGGAAGATGATGCCGCTCTGGCTGGACATGAAGTTGGCCCCGCTGAGCGCGCCATAGTTCACGGCCATGCCGCCGACGATCAGGCTCATGCGGGTACGCTCGCACAGCAGCAGGGTAATCGGCGCCATGAACGCCAGCACGGTGTAGTACCCCGCCCCCATCGCGGCGATCACGGTGGCGGCGAAGAACACGGCGAACGGCAGCAACTGCGGCACTGCCCGGCAGCGGTAGATAAGGTGCTCGGCCAGCTTCTCCAAGGTGCCATTGACCGTGGCGAAGCTGTAGAACAGGCAGACCGAGAAGATCACGAAGAAGATCTTGAGCGGCCACAGGCCGATGACCTCCGAAGGGCTCAGGCCCATGCCGAAACAGCCGATCAGATAGGCAAAGGCGATGGCAAAAAGGCCGATGTTGATCTTGGTCTTGTAACCGAGGGCCACGGCGACGACGATGGCCGCGACGACGAGCATGCTCATCATGTTGAAAGTGTCCTGTTGTTATTGTGTAAGTATCAGCGCGAACGGTCGAAGCCGAACAGCTTCGCCGGGTTGAGTCTCAGCACCTGGGCACGCTCGCCCACATCGGGGAGCAGCGCTTCGAAGAAGGCATACTGATCGGCGTAGCTGGTCTGGCGTTCGAACTGGGTATTGGGCCAGTCGCTACCCCACAGCAAGCGCTCCAGGCCACCCGCCGCTTGCCGTATCTGCGCCAGAAGTACCTGCGCTTTGGCCAGATCGGTCTGGCTGCGATACCCGGCAGACAGCTTCAGCCACAGCTTCGGTTCGCTGAGCAGGTGAAGGAAAGTGCGGTGGCTGTCCTTTCGCGGGTCGATCCCTTCGCCAGGCAGACCAAAATGATCGACCACCACATCCACGCCACAGGCGAGGATCGCCGGCACGATCAATGCCAGGTCATCGAAACCACGCTGGATTTCCACCTGCCAGCTGCGCGCAGCCAGGCGTTTGAACAATGCGGTCCACTCGGGCCCGGCATAGTCTGCCAGGTGCTTGCCGATCAGGTTCAGGCGGATGCCGACCACGCCAACGTCAGCCAGCGCATCCAGCTGCTGATCGCTGACCGTCGCATCGACGACCGCCACAGCGCGCAGGCGCTCTGGAAAGCGGCGCAGGGCCTGGACCATGAAGCTGTTGTCGGTGCCCAGGAAACTGGGCTGGATCAGTACGCCATGGGACAGGCCATGCTGATCCAGGTGAGCAAGGTACTGCTCGATCAGCGCATCGTAGTCCGGGCTGTAGCGACGGTTGGCCACCATCGGCAGGTCTTGGCGAAAGATATGGGCATGGGTATCGACGCCGGTGATGGCGGGCAGATAGGGGTTGGTCATGAAGCGAACCCTGGTCGATTGTTATGGCAGCTGAAGCGCTGTGTTTTTATACAAACATGCAGTCATATATATGAATATATGACCATATCTTCAGTCGACCGACTCTGTCAATCGAGCCCCGGGTGGTAAAGTAGCGCCAACTCGTCAGCCATGGACCCTTCGCACAATGAGTAACGGGATACTCGGACAAGACCCGCGCCTACCGCTTTATCAGCAAGTACGGGAAGAAATCCTCGCCAGGATCGCCGCCGGGCAGTGGCTACCGGGTGCACCGATACCTACTGAAACGGAGCTGACCCGCCTCTACGGTGTCGCCATCGGCACTGTGCGCAAGGCGGTCGACACCTTGGTCAATGAAGGCCTGCTGTTGCGCAGCCAGGGCCGCGGCACCTTCGTGCGGCGCCCTGACTTCGAGGGTTCACTGTTTCGGTTTTTCCGACAGGTGGATTCGACCGGCCAGCGCCTGGTGCCGATCAGCCGCATACTGGAAAAGCAGTTGCGCGAGCCGCCGGCTGAAGTCAGCAAAGCCCTTGGGCTGGGCGACGCAGAACAGGTCATCTGGCTCGAGCGCCTGCGCCTGGTAGATGGCCGCCCGCTGTTTCATGAGCAGATCTGGCTACCGGCTGCGCGTTTCATGGCCCTGCTGGATATCGATGCAGAGGCCTTCGGCGACCTGCTCTACCCTTTCTACGAGTCCCACTGTGGCCAGTGCGTAGCCTCGGCCAAGGAAACACTGACAGTCGGTACTGCCGATGCCGCCAGTGCCCGCCACCTGGCAATCGAGGAAGGTGCGCCCGTGGTGATAATCCAGCGCACGGCCCTGGGTTACGACCGCAACCCGCTGGAGTACCGCGTGTCCCAGGCAGCAGCAGAAGGCTTCCGCTACCAGATCGACATTTCCTGAGGCGATGGCGGGCATTGCCGGGCACCGGCACAGGCTGATGTGCCCGGCCCTGCGACGACACGCCACTGCGACCATCGTCGGCGCTGACGAACCTGTGCCTGCGTGCCAGACTGACTGATCGGGACCGCGTTACTTTTTTTGCTCCGGAGTCTTCATGTCGTTGTCCAGCGGGCTGATCGCCCTGGTCGCCCTGGCCTACATGGCCGTCATGTTCGCCATCGCCTTCTACGGCGACCGCCGCAGCACACCATTGCCGCCGCGGCTGCGCGCCTGGGTGTACAGCCTGTCCCTGGCGGTGTACTGCACCAGCTGGACTTTCTTCGGTGCGGTCGGCCAGGCGGCCGAGCAGCTTTGGGCGTTCCTGCCGATCTACCTGGGCCCGATCCTGCTGCTGATCTTCGCACCCTGGGTGCTGCAGAAGATGGTGCTGATCAGCAAGCAGCAGAACATCACCTCGATCGCCGACTTCATCGCTGCGCGCTACGGCAAGTCGCAGACCCTGGCCGTGGTGGTGGCGCTGATCTGTCTTGTCGGGGTGCTGCCCTACATCGCTTTGCAGCTCAAAGGCATCGTGCTCGGTGTCAACCTGCTGATCGGCGCGAATGCCGACGCCACCGGCACCCGCGTACAGGACACCGCGCTGGTGGTGTCGCTGGTACTGGCGCTGTTCGCCATCGTCTTTGGCACGCGCAGCCTCGACGTTACCGAACACCACCGCGGCATGGTCCTGGCCATCGCGTTCGAGTCGCTGATCAAGTTGCTGGCCTTCCTCGCCGTCGGCGTGTTCGTGGTGTTCAACCTGTACGACGGGTTTGACGACCTGTTCACCCAGGCACGCCAGTCGGTGCTGCTGGACAGCTACTGGCAGGAGACGATCAACTGGCCATCGATGGTGGTGCAGACCGCCGTGGCGATGATGGCGATCATCTGCCTGCCCCGGCAGTTCCACGTGACCGTGGTGGAGAACATCGAGCCACAGGACATGCGCCTGGCGCGCTGGGTGTTCCCGATGTACCTGGCCCTGGCCGCACTGTTCGTGGTGCCCATTGCCTTGGCTGGGCAAATGCTGCTGCCAGGTACGGTGATTTCCGATTCCTTCGTGATCAGCCTGCCGTTGGCCGAAGCGCACCCGAGCCTGGCCTTGCTGGCCTTCATCGGCGGTGCCTCGGCCGCCACCGGCATGGTCATCGTCGAGGCCGTGGCGTTGTCGACCATGGTCTCCAACGACATGCTGCTGCCGTGGCTATTGCGCCGCAATAACGCAGAGCGGCCTTTCGAGGTGTTCCGCCACTGGATGCTGTCGGTGCGCCGGGTGACCATCGTGGTCATCCTGCTGCTGGCCTATGTCAGCTATCGCCTGCTTGGCTCTACCGCAAGCCTTGCAACCATCGGCCAGATTGCCTTCGCCGCCGTGACCCAACTCACTCCAGCCATGCTCGGTGCGCTGTACTGGAAGCAAGCCAACCGCCGTGGCGTGTTCGCCGGCCTCGCTGCGGGTATATTCCTGTGGTTCTACACCCTGGTGCTGCCGATCGCCGCCCACAGCCTGGGCTGGTCGCTGCAGCTGTTCCCGGGCCTGGCGTGGCTGCACGGCAACCCGCTGGGCCTGCCGATCACGCCGCTCACCCAGGGCGTGGTGCTGTCACTGGCGGGCAACTTCACCTTGTTCGCCTGGGTCTCGATGCTGTCACGCACGCGCGTCTCGGAGCACTGGCAGGCCGGGCGCTTCATCGGCCAGCAGACCAGTGCCCGCCCCAACGGCAAACCGCTGCTGGCGGTGCAGATCGATGACCTGCTGACGCTGGCCTCGCGCTTTGTCGGTGAGGAACGTGCGCGGCAAAGCTTCATCCGCTTTGCCTATCGCCAGGGCAAAGGCTTCAACCCCAACCAGAACGCTGACGGCGACTGGATCGAACACACCGAGCGCCTGCTCGCCGGGGTGCTCGGCAGCTCCTCGACCCGCGCCGTGGTCAAGGCTGCCATCGAAGGCCGCGACATGCAGCTTGAAGACGTGGTGCGGATCGCCGACGAAGCCAGCGAAGTGCTGCAGTTCAACCGCGCGCTGCTGCAAGGCGCCATCGAGAACATCAACCAGGGCATCAGTGTGGTCGACCAGAACCTGCACCTGGTGGCCTGGAACCGCCGCTACCTGGAGCTGTTCAACTACCCCGACGGCTTGATCAGCGTCGGCCGGCCGATCGCCGACATCATCCGTTACAACGCCGAACGCGGCCTGTGCGGCCCGGGCGAGGCACAGGTGCATGTGGCGCGGCGCCTGCACTGGATGCGCCAAGGCCGTGCGCATTCGTCCGAGCGGCTGTTCCCCAATGGCCGGGTGATCGAACTGATCGGCAACCCGATGCCCGGGGGCGGCTTTGTGATGAGCTTCACCGACATCACCCCGTTCCGCGAGGCCGAACAGGCGTTGCGCGATGCCAACGAGCGCCTTGAACAGCGGGTGGCCGAACGCACCCACGAGCTGTCGCAACTCAACCAGGCCCTGTCGGAGGCCAAAAGCCAGGCCGAAGCGGTCAGCAAGTCCAAGACCCGCTTCCTGGCGGCGGTCAGCCATGACCTGATGCAACCGCTCAACGCCGCGCGGCTGTTCTCCGCCGCCTTGTCGCAGCAGGCCGGGGGCATGAACGACGAGGCCCAACAGTTGGTGCAGCACATGGACAGCTCGCTGCGTTCGGCCGAAGAGCTGATCAGCGACCTGCTGGATATCTCGCGCCTGGAAAACGGCAAGATCACCCCCGACATCAAGCCGTTTGCCCTGAATGAGCTGTTCGACACGCTGGGTGCGGAGTTCAAGGTCCTGGCCGCCGAGAAGGGGCTGGAGTTCCGCTTGCGCGGTAGCCGCCTGCGGATCGACAGTGACATGAGGCTGCTACGCCGGGTGCTGCAGAACTTCCTTACCAACGCCCTGCGCTACGGCAAGAGCCCGATCCTGCTGGGCGCCCGGCGCCAGGGCGAACGGCTGTGGCTGGAGGTGTGGGACCGCGGCCCGGGCATCGCCGACGACAAGCTGCAGGTCATCTTCCAGGAATTCAAGCGCCTGGACAGCCACCAGACCCGCGCCGAAAAGGGCCTGGGGCTGGGCCTGGCGATTGCCGATGGCCTGTGCCGGGTGCTCGGCCACACGCTGCAGGTGCGCTCATGGCCGGGCAAAGGCACCGTGTTCCGCGTCAACGTACCGATCGCCCGCCAGGCCGTAGCCGCGCCGAGCGCACCGGTGGAGCAAGCCAGCCAGCCGCTGGCCGGGCTGCAGGTGCTGTGCATCGACAACGAAGACAGCATCCTGATCGGCATGAACAGCCTGCTCAGCCGCTGGGGCTGCCAGGTGTGGACAGCGCGCAACCGCGCCGACTGCGAGGCGTTGCTGGCGCAGGGCATGCGCCCGCACCTGGCGCTGGTGGACTATCACCTGGATGACGGCGAAACCGGAACCGGGCTGATGGGCTGGCTACGCGCCCGCTTGGGCGAGCCGGTGCCTGGGGTGGTGATCAGCGCCGACGGCAGCAAGGAAACCTTGGCCACGGTGCATGCCGCAGGCCTCGATTACCTGGCCAAGCCGGTCAAGCCGGCGGCCTTGCGCGCACTGCTCAATCGCCATCTGAGCCTGGTTCAGTAACCGCCTCGTCCGGCACCGCTTCATCCGTCAGTGCCCGCTCCAGCAAGTCGGCCGGCAGGCTCTTGCTGGCACGGGCGCCGAGCAGCTTGAGCTGCTCACTGCGGCTGACCAGGTTGCCACGCCCTTCACAGAGTTTGTTGCGCGCTGCGGCATAGGCCTTGTCGACCTGCTGCAGGCGATTGCCCAGCTCGTCAAGGTCCTGGATGAACAGCACGAACTTGTCATACAGCCAACCGGCGCGTTCGGCGATCTCGCGGGCATTCTGCCCCTGGCGCTCTTGCTTCCATAAGCTGTCGATCACCCTCAGGGTAGCGAGCAAAGTGGTCGGGCTGACGATCACGATCTGCCGGTCGAAGGCCTCCTGGAACAGGTTCGGCTCGGCCTGCAGGGCTGCCGAGAACGCGGCCTCGATGGGCACGAACAACAGCACGAAATCCAGGCTGTGCAGGCCTTCCAGGCGGCTGTAGTCCTTGCTCGACAGCCCTTTCACGTGGCTGCGCAGCGACTGTACGTGCTGCTTCAGCGCGCTTTCATCATTGCTGCTGACAAACTGCTGGTAGGCAGTGAGGCTGACCTTGGCATCGACCACCACCTGCTTGTCACCCGGCAACATGATCAATACGTCTGGCTGGAAGCGCTCCCCATCGGCGCTCTTGAGGCTGACCTGGGTCTGGTACTCGCGGCCCTTTTCCAGCCCGGCATGCTCGAGCACACGCTCGAGAATCAACTCACCCCAGTTGCCCTGGGTTTTCTGGCCCTTGAGCGCCTGGGTAAGGTTGGTGGCTTCGTCGGACAGGCGCAGGTTGAGTTGCTGCAGGCGTTCCAGTTCCTTGCCCAGGGAAAAACGCTCACGGGCTTCCTGCTGGTAGCTCTCCTCGACACGCTTTTCGAAGGCCTGGATGCGCTCCTTGAGCGGGTCGAGCAACTGGCCCAAGTGCTGCTGGCTGGTCTGTGCGAAACGCTGCTCGCGTTCGTCGAAGATTTTCGTGGCCAGGTCGGCGAACTGCGCACGCAGGGTATCGCGGGCTTCCTGCAGGTCTTCAAGGCGCTGCTGATGGCTGTCCTGCTGCTCACGCAGCTCAGCTTCCAGGCGTGCTGCCTGGGCCTCCAGGCGACGCTGTTCGGCTTCCCGGTTGACGCGTTCGAGGTGCCAGGCGTGGGCAGCGTCTCGGGCATTGTCGCGGTCAATCTGCAGCAGCTCGAGTTCGCGGCCCTGGGCGGCCAGTTGGGCCTGCTTGAGCGTGTTGGCTTCGCTGAGGTCACTGACCTCGTCCCGGCTGGCATCCAGTTGCGCCTGCAGGCCGGCCTGGGCCAGCAGGGCGCCATTGAGGCGTTCTTCGAGCAAGGCCCGCTCGCTTTGGCGGGCAGCCTGACGGCGCTGCACCTGCATGACCCAAACCAGGCAAGGCAAGGCGCCTGCCACCAAGCCCAGCACAATGCTGGTCAGATCCACTGCCATGCTTACCCCGAACAAGTCTGTCGCAAATGAGATGCAGCTTAACAGTCCGTTTGTTCCTGCGCCTGCCCCGGCTCACTGGCCTGGCAGAGCCGCGCGTACTCCAGTTGCGCAAGGCGGTCGCCGGCGCGCGCCGCCTGGCGCAGCAGTTCATGACCGATGCGCCTGTCACGGGAATTGCCGCAATCGCGGCAGAGCATCTGCCCCAACCGGCTCTGGGCCACTACCACGCCCTCCCGAGCCGGCTGTTTGAGCAGGCGTCCGGCCAAGTGCTTGACCTGCGGCTTTTCGCCCAGGCGCGGGTTGTCCAGCAGCCATAGGGCCACTTTCAGTGAAAAGCGTTTGGACGAAGGGGCTGATGAAGTGACAGCGGGTTCGGTGGGGGATTTACCGCGAAATTTCATGACAAACAGAGAAGGCAATTCGAAAGGCGCGCCACTCTACCCTTTTTTTCATATCGTGACCTGAGGATTTTCTGCGCCCGGAAAAAAATTTCGATGATCTTTTCTTGACGTTTCCAAGTGGATGGCCGGCGGATCTGCAGCTGCCTGATGATTGTCGGACAGTTCTGTAATTTGCTGGCACTCCCGTCCTAGAGCAAGCGCTCGGGACAATCCACAGTTCCTGTGGATAACTCGGTGGACAACCCCCCAAACCACCCCGCAAACCCGCGTGAAACGGGGCTTTCAGTCAAACTGACGATTTTTTCACCAGCTAAAAATAGTGTTTTTTTTCATTGACTTAAGGTAGCAGTCAAGGCATTGGCAGGCTTGGCGGGGGGTGTTGTCGAGCTGTTACAAGTCACGCCTCGAATGTGAACAAGTGCACCGAAAACCTGCATTTGAATGCACGAACTTGGTACATCCAGCCGGTTGTGCGCCATTTGCCCCCTCTTCACACAACGCAAAAGAAACGCCATACTGCTCGGCTTACCTTAAGACCTGTGACAAAGCTTGCAAAGCACCTCAGCTTCCGGTAAGGTGCCCCTCGTTAGTACCAAGCTGAAAGTCAATTCTGGCCAGAAACGTCCTTGCAGGCCTGCTCCCCCCAAGAGCAACACTGCTGAAACCAGGACCGGCCCTTTCGATGATTCACTCACCAGCCTTGCGCTGTTCAGCACGAATCACGTGACAGATTGATCAGGATTCCATACCGATGGCCTAGAACCTTGGCCCCGGCATGCTGCCTGCCCTCTGAAGTACCTACCAGTCAGCCCAAGCGCCCACCTTATGATTGCGCCCCCTCTGGCTGCCCTGTTCCAGTCAGGTTCGTTCGTCCCTTAATAAAGGCGTCACTGGAACGTTTCTATCATGCACGGATCATAATCCCCGTGTTTAAAGCAGGAACATCCAACAATATGCAAACTCATCATCAAATTCAGGCTGCCATTGGCACCCTTTCCCAGGCCTTCTCGCCGTTGAAGTGCCTTATCACTGCCCCACGCAAGGGCAACTTCAGCTTCACCCTGGTGGACGAGCACGGCGTTGCCTGCCACACCGAACGCCTGTACCCAGAACAGTACAGCCGCTCGGAACCGCTGCAGGCCGTCATTGCCCGGACGCGCCAGTCGCTCACTGCGTGAGCGGCGAATACCGTAGCATTCAGCTGTTGAATGCAGTAAACGGTAAGCTACCTGATCGTTCTTGGCCTAATTGCCGCAGGGCATATAGCGCCGAACGTCAGGCAGCAATCGATTTAAAAACAGCCCTTTACACCACGATTATCACACTACACTTCAACTCGAGCGGTCCTTGCCGCTTCCGGCGGGCCTGATCACTCACCAGCTGCCAAGCTCCCACGCCCGTCGGCCCCTTACTGCTCGAGGGCATCATGGGTATTGCGGCGAATGAATTGTGTCAGTATGTGATTCGACCAACCTTGGTCTACCTCAATCGTCATTGCGCCAGTGCCGAAGCCCTTTTGCTGGGCATCGCGGCCAGCCAGTCGGCACTCGGTTCGGCGTTGCATGATCGCCGCGGCCACGGCCTGTACCGTATTGGCGAGCATCGCCATCGGGCGGTCTGGGACGATTTTCTCGCCCGTGACCCTGAGCTGGCCAGCCTGGTTCGCGGCCTGGCGAGCCAGCATGCCTTCCTGGGCGGCCCGCACCTGGAACTGGCAGTCAACCTGCGCTACTCCACCGCCATTGCCTGGATGCTCATCGAAGCACAAGCAACGCCCCTGCCTGCCGTTGACGACCTGCTAGGCCAGGCGCGAATCTGGCGCCAGATTTTTCACCCCCAAGGTCGTCTGCGCGACTTCACCCAGGCCTGGCATCTGTGTATTGCTCAGAAATTGCCACAGGCATCTTAAGAAACGTCCTACAGCATTGCCGGAAAAAATGGAATTTTGGTCGGATTGTCCTACAAAACCGCTCTATCTCCTGCGATACAGGCTATGGCGCGGCGCGTGAATTGTTGGTAGCTTTTCGCCCCGGAGATCCCAAGGAGTTTCTAATAATGAAAAAAGTAATGCTCAAAACCTCCCTCGGCTTGGCCGTGGCTTTCGCTTCCAGCCATCTGTTCGCTGCCGGCTTCGCCCTCAACGAACAGAGCATCAGCAGCATGGGGACAGGTTTCGCGGGACGTTCTTCTTCTGCCGAAGATGCCAGTACCGTGTTTGGCAACCCGGCAGGCATGTCACGCCTCAAGCGCGAACAATTCACCGTGGGCGGCGCAGCCGTCATCGCCAAAACCGATATCTCGGGCCCTGGAAGCAACCTCGGGGGGGAAACCGATGGTGACATGGTGCCTGTGGTCGGCGTGCCGATGGGTTACTACGTCAAACCTATCGATGATCACTGGAGCGTCGGTTTCGGCGTTTATGTACCTTTTGGCCTGGTAACCGACTACGGTAGCGACGATGCCGCGCGCTATTGGGGTAAAAAGAGCCACGTCGAAGTCATCACCTTCCAGCCCACCGTCAGCTACGCCTTCAACGATAAAGTCTCGATTGGTTTCGGCCCGACCATCAACCGCATCAAGGGCGAACTGGGCTCGAGCTTGATCAACCCGTTCACCCCGGGCAGCAACGACGGTGAAGTGAAGATCAAGGGCGACGATACCGCCATCGGTTACAACATCGGTATCCTGGTGCAGGCCACCGACCGTACCCGCGTAGGCCTGACCTATCACTCCATGGTCGACTACAAGCTCGAAGGCAAGACCCGTGTCAGCACACCACTGATCGGCCCCTTCAACGGCGACAAGTTCGACGCCAGCCTGAAGATCAAGACACCGGAATCGGTCGACCTTTCGGTCACCCATGAGCTTGACGACCAATGGACCCTCTACGCGGGCAGCACCTGGACCCGCTGGAGCCGCCTGGAAGACATCACCGTGCAGAACGATGTTCCGGCACCGCTGGCAGGTTCGGCGTTCGAGACCATCAGCGAAGAGCAGAACTGGCATGACACCTGGGCCCACGCCATTGGCGCGTCCTACAAGGTGAACAAGGAGTGGGTGCTGCGCACCGGCTTTACCGTCGACCAGTCGCCAACCAACAACCACGACCGTTCACCGCGCATCCCGACCGGCGACCGCAAGGTGTTCAGCCTGGGTGCGGGCTGGAGCCCGAACGACGACATGACCATCGATGTTGCCTACTCCTACCTGTGGGAGGAAGACACCAAGGTCAACCAGGTCAGCGCCAGCAAAGGCAGCTACCAGGCCAAGTACGAGAACAGCGCTCACGGTGTGGGTGCCTCCCTCACCTACCGCTTCTGATACGTACGGCTGTGTGAACGCCGCCCTTGTGGCTGATGCCAGTCAGTTAGCTTTATCAGGGCTGCTACGCAGCCCATCGCCGGCAAGCCAGCTCCCACAGGGGCCGCGCAGCTCTTGAGGCCTGCGCTGTACCTGTGGGAGCTGGCTTGCCGGCCATGGCTGCAAATCACAAGGACAGCAAAAACAAGAGCGCGGGGTTATGGCTGCGATGCAATCGCCTTTTCGATCGCCGCCTTGAACTCAGGATCATCCGGCTTGGTCAGGCTGGAGAAGTTGGCAATCACCTTGCCCTTGCGATCAACCACGTACTTGTAGAAATTCCACTTCGGAGCACTGCTTTGCTCCGCCAGCCCCACGAACAGCGGGATCGCATCTTTGCCCCGTACCGACTGGGTCTTGGTCATGGTGAACGTCACGCCATAATTGGCATAACAGACCTTGGCCGTCTTCTCGCTGTCGGCGTCTTCCTGCTTGAAATCGTTGGATGGCACACCGAGCATTTCCAACCCCTGCTCGTTGTACTCCTTGTAGGTACTCTCGAGCCCCTCGAACTGCGGCGCAAACCCGCAATAACTGGCCGTGTTGATCACCACCAACGGCTTGCCGCCAAAACGCTGGCAAAGGTCGACCTGACCCTTGCCACGCAACTCCGGCAGGCTGCCCTGCAGCAATGCCGGGCAATCCGCCGCCCCGGCAGAACCGGCAGCGAACATAGCCAGCAACGGCATCATCAACCCATATGCACGCATCAAAAGACTCCCCTGCAAAACGATCCTCGAACTTGCAGAGTAGCGCTTAACAAACGCCCATGCCCAGTTGCATGAGGGCCATGCCGCCCCGATGCCAGCCCCACCACGCCAGCACCAGCAGCAGTGCGGCCCCCAGGGCCAGCAACCCGCAAGCCAGGTAGCGGTTCATGCCGCCTGAGCCTGCAGACGGGCGACCGGGCGTTCACTCACCGGCCAGTTGAGCGCCGCAGCCAGCAGACTGAGCAGAATCGAGATCTGCCAGACCAGGTCGTAGTTGCCGGTACGGTCATACACCACACCACCCAGCCAGCCGCCGAGGAAGGCACCCAACTGATGGAACAGGAAGACGATGCCACCCAGCATCGACAGGTTACGCACACCGAACACAGTGGCCACGGTGCCGTTGGTCAACGGTACGGTCGATAGCCACAGCAAGCCCATGGCAATGCCGAACAGATAGGCGCTGAACTGGGTCACCGGTGCCCAGAGGAACAGCACGATCACCACCGCGCGCAACAGGTACAGCGCCGTGAGCAGGCGCGGCTTGGACATGCGCCCACCCAGCCAGCCCGCCGTGTAGGTACCTACGATGTTGAACAGCCCGACCAGCGCCAGCACGGTGGTACCGGTGGTTGCCGCCAGGTGCTGGTCGACCAGATAGGCCGGCAAGTGCACGCCGATGAACACCACCTGGAAGCCGCAGACGAAAAAGCCCAGCGCCAGCAGCCAGAAACCCGAGTGCGAGCAGGCTTCATGCAACGCCTGGCCAAGCGTCTGTTCGCCACCGTAGGCAGGCAACGGGCGGTCACGCAGCAGCCCGACAAAGGGCACGATCAATGCCACCAGCAGGCCGAGCACCAGCAGCGCTGCAGACCAGCCCAGCCACTCGATGAGGCCCAGCGTGCCGGGCAACATGGCAAACTGGCCGAACGAGCCTGCTGCGCTGGCAATGCCCATGGCCATGCTGCGTTTTTCAGCCGGTACCGCCCGGCCAACCACGCCCAGAATGACCGAGAACGAGGTGCCGGACAGGCCGATACCGATCAGCAGGCCGGCACTGAGTGACAGCGACCAGGCCGAGTCGGCCGTACTCATCAGCAGCAAACCGGCGGCATACAAAATGCCGCCGATGATGACCACCCGCGCCGCGCCCAAGCGGTCGGCCAACGCGCCGGCAAACGGCTGCGCCAAGCCCCAGATCAGGTTCTGCAGGGCGATGGCGAACGCGAAAACCTCACGCCCCCAACCAAAATCGGCGCTCATCGGCGCCAGGAACAAGCCGAAGCCGTGCCGGACACCAAGGGACAACGCCAAGATCAACGCCGCCCCCGCCAGTACCCACCCGCTGGTTCGCCAAACCGAAGTCATTGTCGTTATCTCCAGCACATCGCAAGGTTATGCGGGTATATACCCGCTTATGATCGTATGAATCAGGCCAGTTGGCCCAGCAAACGCACCAATTCGTCACGCTGCCCTTCGCCCAGTTGCTCCACCAGCAGCCGCTGCGCGTGTTCCCAGGCAGGGTATGCCGCTTGCAAGCGCTCAGCACCCGCCGCAGTCAATAACACCACGCGGTTGCGCTGGTCGTCACCGTCGGCCAAGGCCACCAAGCCTTCGGCCTCCAACACTCGCACGTTGCGGCCCAGGGTGCTGCGCTCCAGGCCCATGGCTTCAGCCAAGGCAGTGATACTAGGACGGTCGAGGCGCTGCAGATGGCGCAGCAGGGAAAACTGGGCGACATTAATGCCAAAACCAACGAGGGCTTCGTCGTAATGCCGGCTCACCCCGCGGGCGGCACGACGCAGGTGCGTGCAGATGCATTCACTGGTCAACATGATTACGTGTATATACCCGCACTATGGATGTTGCAAGAAGTTTCAATTGTGCCAAGCAGCCACTCAAGTCGCTAACGCCAGCCCCAACACCACGGTGAGCTCCAGCAACTCCAGCATCGCCCCGGCAGTATCGCCGGTTGTCCCGCCTAACCGCTGACACATCAATCGTCGCAACCACCAGAACACGCCAAGCGCCAGCGCCATCGGCCAGATCGCGCTCCAGCCGCCCAACACCAGGCACAGCAGCAGACTGCCCAGCAGCACCCAGCCAGCAGCCTGGCGCGGCAGGTGCTCGGCCAGCGCCTGCCCAAGCCCGCCTGGGCGCACGTACGGCGTGCGCAGGAACAGCCCCAGCATCGCAGCCCGCCCGATCACAGGTGCCAGCACCAGCAGCGCACCGGCGCCGCGCTCGACAAGTACCCAAAGCGCACAGAACTTCAGCAACAACACCAGCACCAGGGTGACCACGGCAATCGGCCCGCTGCGCGGATCCTTCATGATCTTGAGCGTGCGCTCGCGATCGCCGAACCCACCCAGCCACGCGTCAGCACTGTCTGCCAGGCCGTCCAGGTGCAGCGCACCGCTGAGCAATATCCACAGCGTCAACAGCAACGCCGCGTGCAAAGGCGCCGGCGCGCCTTGCAACAGATGGCTGGCAAGCCACAGCAGCAGACCGAACAGCAAACCGACCAGCGGATAGCACAGCAGCGAGCGCCCCACCTCACGTGGTTCGGGCATACCGGGCAAGCTTACCGGCAGGCTGCTGAGAAACTGCAGGGCAATCCATAAAGGCAGCATCTCAGTGCACCTCGGCCAGTTGGCCGTCTTCGCCCAGGCTCAGACGTACAAGCGCGCCGTGGCCCACCTCCACCTGCAGCAACTGCTCCTTGGGCAAACCGCGCGCGCGCGCCAGCAGCAGGCGCATGACGCCACCGTGGGTGACCAGCAACACCCGCTTGCCGGCATGCTGCTGGTGCAGGCGGGCGACAGCACCCAGCACCCGCTCAGCGAAGGCACTGACGGCCTCACCGGCGGGCGGCGTGTAACTGTAAGGATCGGCCCAGAAACGCCCGAGCTCATCCGCTTGCGTCTGCATGATCTGCAAGGCGCTGCGCCCTTCCCACTCACCGAAATGCAACTCTTGCAGATCGGCCTCGCGCTGCACCGTCAAACCCAGCCGTTCACCCAGCTCATCGGCAAACCGCGCACAGCGCTGCAAGGGTGAGCTGACCAATACGTCCCAAGGGGCGCACTCACCCACGGCACTGCGCATCTGCGCCCAGCCCAGCTCGGTGAGGGCATCGTCCAGGCTGCCGCGCAAGCCGCCACCCTGCTCGGTTTCACCGTGGCGCAGCAGGTCGAGGATCATGCCGGGCGGTCCGCCACGGCTGCTTCGGCAAAGGTCGCCATCTGCCCGTGCAGCACGCAGGCCAGGCGCAACAGTGGCACCGCCAGCGCCGCACCGCTGCCCTCGCCCAGGCGCAGGCCCAGGGCCAGCAGCGGCTCGGCCTGCAAGGCATCGAGCAACGCCTTGTGCCCTGGTTCGGCACCTTGGTGGGCAAACAGCAACCAAGCCCGGCATTGCGGGTTGAGGCGCACGGCTACCAGCGCGGCGACGCTGCAGATGAAACCGTCCACCAGCACCGCAATGCCCTGCTGTGCACAGGCCAGGT
This sequence comes from Pseudomonas sp. BNK-15, assembly GCF_047456105.1. Taxonomy (NCBI): domain Bacteria; kingdom Pseudomonadati; phylum Pseudomonadota; class Gammaproteobacteria; order Pseudomonadales; family Pseudomonadaceae; genus Pseudomonas; species Pseudomonas sp. BNK-15. The sequence continues at coordinate 3,292,584 of NZ_CP179898.1, read as the reverse complement.
ACGCGCCGGCCAGGGCGGCGATCTCAAAACCACCCACACAGGCCAGCGCCTGCAGCGGGTCGTCGGCACGCAGACCGTGCAGCACCAGGGCCCGCTCGATCACTTCAGCCTTGTGGCGTACGCCTGCGGTGTCCAGGCCAGTGCCCGGGCCACTCAGTTCGCGCGCCGGGCAGCCCAGCAGGGTGCTGGCCAGCGCCGCAGCAGCGGTGGTATTGCCGATGCCCATCTCGCCACCGATGAACAGCTGCGCGCCGCTCTGGGCAGCGCGCAGGACGCTGTCACGGCCGGCTTGCAGGGCTGAGCGCAGCTGCACCTCGGTCATCGCCGGCTGGCGGGCGAAGTTGGCGGTACCGCCCCCCAGGCGCAGGTGGCGGACACCCGGCAATTCCAGATGCGGGTCGATGGTGCCGAGGTCGACCACTTCCAGGCTTGCCTGCAGCTGGCGCGCCAGCACGCTGATCGCCGCCCCACCGCCGACGAAGTTGCGCAACATCTGCCCGGTCACCGCCTGCGGATAGGCCGAAATGCCCTCCTCGACCACGCCATGGTCACCGGCAAAAATAGTGATGGCCACCTGATCCAGGTTCGGCCGCTCAACCCCCTGCAGCCCGGCCAGGTGCACTGCCAGGGCTTCCAGCTGGCCGAGCGACCCGGCAGGTTTGGTCAGCTGCTGCTGACGGGCGCGGGCCTGATCCATGGCGGCGGTGTCGAGAGGTTGGCAGGCGTCACGCCACCAGGTCGGGTTCATAGAGCAGGTCCTTTGAGCATCAGGGGTAGGCCGGCGACGGTGAGTACCACGCGCTGGCAACGTTCGGCGACGGCCTGGTGCAGCCAACCGGCCAGATCGACATAGCGCCGGGTCAGCTCGCCCATGGGCACTACGCCCAGGCCGGTTTCATTGCTGACCAGAATGATCACGCCGGGCAATTGCACCAGGCAGTCGAGCAGTGCATCGCGCTCTTGAGCCAGGCGCTGATCGTCATCGAGCATCAGCAGGTTGGTCAGCCACAGGGTCAGGCAGTCCACCAGCAGGCAGCGCCCTTCGGCAGCTTCGGCGCGCAGCACGGCTGCCAGGGCGAGCGGCTCTTCGATCAGCGCCCAATCGCTTGGCCGGCGCTGGCGGTGCAGGCGTACCCGTTCGTTCATTTCGCCATCCAGGGGTTCGCTGGTGGCGATATAGGTCACCGGCAGACCGCTGTCGGCTGCCAACTGCTCGGCCAGGCGGCTTTTGCCCGAACGGGCACCGCCGAGGATCAGGTTGCGCATGTCAGGCGACCCCACAAAGTTTTCGCAGCTGCGCGGTGTCCAGGTGCTTTTCCACCAGGTCGGCCAGGCGCTCGATATCCCGCTCGCGCAGGGCCTCATAATCGATCTGCTGCACGTGCGCCAGGCCCGCCCAGCGCAGCAGCGCTGCGCACGACTGGCGGCCTTCGAACAGGCCATGCAGGTACGTGGCGAGGATCTGCCCGTCGGCACTGATGGCGCCGTCGCTGCGGCCATCGGCCAGTTGCACGGCGGGGCGCTGCAGCGCAGGGCCTTGGGTGACGCCGGCATGGATCTCGTAACCGGTCACGGGCGACTGTTCGAGGCTCAAAGCCCCCGCCACGTTGCGCAGTTGCTTCTGGGCCTCAAGCACCGTGGCGTAATCGAGCAGGCCCAGCCCCGGGCTGGACCCGGCAGGCCCCTCGAGGCCGAGCGGATCATGCACCTCACGGCCCAGCATCTGCAGGCCGCCACAGATACCGATGAGCTTGCCGCCGTAGCGCAAGTGCCGGGCGATGGCGGTGTCCCAACCGCGCTCGCGCAGTTGCGCCAGATCGCCACGCACGCTTTTGGAGCCAGGCAGGATGATCAGGTCGGCAGGCGGAATCGGCTGGCCAGGGCCGATGAACTGCAGGTCCACCTGGGGGTGCAGGCGCAACGGGTCGAAGTCGGTGTGGTTGCTGATGCGCGGCAGCACCGGCACGATCACCTTGAGCACGCGCTCATCCTTGGCCGCCTGGCGTACATCGATGCCGTCTTCGGCCTCAAGGTGCAGATCGCTGACATAAGGCAGCACACCCAACACCGGCTTGCCCGTGCGCTGCTCCAGCCAGTCCAGGCCTGGCTGCAGCAGGGCGATGTCGCCACGGAAACGGTTGATGACGAAGCCCTTGACCCGGGCCTGCTCGGTCGGCGACAGCAGCTCCAGGGTACCGACCAGGTGGGCGAAGACGCCGCCGCGATTGATGTCGGCAACCAGAATCACCGGGCAGTCGACCGCTTCGGCAAAACCCATGTTGGCGATGTCACCGGCACGCAGGTTGATCTCGGCAGGCGAGCCCGCACCTTCGACCATCACCACCGGATACGCGCCACTGAGGCGCTGATGGGAGGCCAGCACCGCCTGCATGGCGATAGCCTTGTAGTCGTGATAGGCCACCGCGTTCATGCTGGTGACCGCGCGGCCATGGATGATGACCTGGGCGCCGGTGTCACTGTTGGGCTTGAGCAGCACCGGGTTCATGTCGGTGTGCGGCGCCAGCCGGCAAGCCTGGGCCTGCACCGCCTGGGCGCGACCGATCTCACCGCCATCGGCAGTCACCGCGCTGTTGAGGGCCATGTTCTGCGGTTTGAACGGCACCACGGCCACCCCCTGGCGCAACAGCCAACGGCACAGGGCGGTAACCAGCGTGCTCTTGCCGGCGTCGGAGGTGGTGCCTTGCACCATGAGGGTGGTCATGCCGTTTCCTTCTGATAATCGGCCAGGGCCTGGGCCAGGCGCTGCTCTTCAGCGGCGCTGGCGGGCAGGCCCAGGCGCACGGCAGGCGGCTGTTCGAACAGGCGCACCAGGATGCCGCGGCGGGCGAGAAAGTCATGCAGGTGCGCTGCGCGCTCGCAGCGTACGTACTGGAACAGGTCGCAACCACCCGCGGGCGCAAGGCCGGTGCTTTTCAGCAGCGTGGCAAGCCGTTGGCTGGCGTGGGCACAGCGCTCGATCTGCAGCGGGTGGGCTGCCAGGTCGGCGAAACACGCCTGGGCCAGCACCCGGGTCGGGCCGCTGACGGTCCATGGGCCAAGCAGCTCGGCCAGGCGCTGCAACAACGGCAGTTCGGCCGCCACGCAGCCCAGCCGCACACCGGCCAGGCCGAAGAACTTGCCGAACGAGCGCAGCACAATCAGCCCGGGGCGGTCGGCACAACCGACCACGCTGTGCTCGGGCGTGTTGTCCATGAAGGCTTCATCGACCACCAACCAGCCGCCACGCTCGGCCAAGCGGGCATGCCATGCAAGCAGGCGGTTGGGGGGCACGCGATGACCGGTCGGGTTGTTCGGGTTGACCAGCACCAGCACATCGAGGCTGTCCAGATACGCCTCGACCTGGCTTTCATCCAGCTCGACCAGCTGATGCCCGGCCCGTTGCCAGGCCTGCGGATGCTCGGCATAACACGGCGACAGCACCCCCACGCGACCGCTCGGGCGCAGATGCGGCAGGGCCTGGATCGCTGCTTGCGAGCCCGCTACCGGCAGCAACTGGCCAACACCGTAATACTGGCGGGCCGCCTCTTCGAGGCCGTCTTCGGTCTCGGGCAGTCGCGCCCAGGCGTGCGCCGGGATCGCCGGCACAGGATAAGCCCACGGCGCAATACCGCTGGACAGGTCGAGCCAGGCCTCCCGTGCAATCCCGTATTGCCGTACTGCCCTGAGCAGTCGGCCGCCATGTTCAAGCATTGCAGTAGGCTCCCACGCAGATCACCAGCAACCACAACCACACGCCACGCTGTACCAGGGCCCAGCCGCGCTCGATGGCACCGGCATCGGCCATCGGCCCTTCGCCCAGGCGCGGGCGCTCGTGCAGCTCGCCGTGATACACCGCCGGGCCACCGAGTTCGACACCCAGCGCACCGGCACCGGCCGCCATCACCGGCCCGGCGTTGGGGCTGTCCCACAACGGGCCCTGCTTGCGCCAGCAGGCCAGGGCCAGGCGGGTCTTGCCGAGCAAGGCGTAGGTCAATGCCACCAGCCTTGCGGGAATATAGTTGAGTACATCGTCGATGCGCGCCGCGCACCACCCGAAGCGTTCAAAACGTTCATTGCGGTAGCCCCACATGGCATCCAGCGTATTGCTCAAGCGGTACAGGACCACGCCCGGCGCACCGGCCACGATGAACCAGAACAGCGCGGCGAACACTGCATCGCTGCCGTTCTCCAGCACCGATTCGGTTGCGGCCCTGGCCACGGCCGGCTCATCGAGTTCGCGGGTCTCGCGGCTGACCAGGTAACCGACGCGGCGCCTGGCCTCCTCCAGATCACCCTGGCGCAAGGCACTGGCCACCGGCAGCACATGCTCGCCAAGGCTGCGCAGGCCCAGCGCGCAATACAGCGCCAGCACGTCAACCAGCCAGCCAATGCCGGGCAGCCAGGAGAGGATCAGCGCCACCAGGGTCAAGGGCACCACTGCCAGGAACCAGGCACTCACGCCGTGGCTGCGCCAACCGCGCCCGCCGGCATTCAGGCGCTGCTCCAGGCTCGACGCCAGGTTACCGAAGGCCACCAGCGGATGGCGCCGCTGCGGCTCGCCGAACAACGCATCCAGGGCCACGCCGGCCACGGTCAGCAAGGCGACGCTCATGGGCGCTCCCCCCATTGGTTTTCATACAGCATGTCGCTCAAGGGCCGTTCTTCGGCCCAGTTTTCCATCACCAGCATGGGTGCCGGATAGAACTCGGTGACAGGCCCCAGGCACAGCACCGCCACCGGTTTGGCGCCGGCTGGCATCCCCAGCAGCGCGGCCAGTGCCTGTGGGTCGAACAGCGAGACCCAGCCCAGCCCCAGCCCTTCGGCGCGGGCCGCCAGCCACAGGTTCTGAATGGCGCAGGCGAGCGAGGCGAGGTCCATTTCCGGCAAAGTCCGCCGGCCGAAAATGTGTGGCTCGCGGTTGTCCATCAACGCCGCCACCCACACTTCGGCGCAGTCGCTGATGCCTTCTACCTTGAGCTTCATGAATGCGTCGGTGCGCTCGCCCAAGGCGTGGGCCGTGCGCACCCGCTCCTGCTCCACCAGCGCCTGGATACGCCCGCGCAGCTCACCCTGGCTGATGCGAATGAAACGCCAAGGCTGCATCAGGCCAACGCTGGGGGCCTGGTGCGCGGCAGCGAGCAGGCGGCCGAGCACTTCAGGCGCAACGCTGCCGCCGGCGAAGTGGCGCATGTCGCGGCGCTCGCCGATTGCCCGGTAGACGGCCGCGCGTTCGGCATCACTGAAGGCGTGCTCGCTCATGGCCGCAACAGCACCGCCGCCGCCTCAGGGTTGGAGGGAAAATAGAAGTGCACATAGGATGCCGTGAGCCGACCAAGGCGATAGACCGCCTCGTTGCCGCGCCCGCCGTTGGGGCTCTGGCCGCGGGCGATGGGCTGCAGTTCGGTGCTGGTCAGCGAGTGGTGGTAGGTGTGGCCGCGCAGGGTGCCTTCGGGCAGTTCCACAGCCTGCAGGGCCAGCGCCGCCAGGCGTTTCTGCATGGTCGCCTCGCCGGGCAGCAGGCCAAGCAGTGCGGCACGCTCGCCGGCCACATCGGTCAGGGCATCGAGCAGGTAAAGCATGCCACCGCACTCGGCCAGCAACGGCTTGCCTGCGCCGTGGTGCGCACGGATCGCGGCGCACATCGGTGCGTTGGCGGCCAGCGCATGGTGATGCAGCTCAGGGTAGCCGCCCGGCAGGTACAGGCTATCCACGGCGGGCAGCTCGCGGTCGTGCAGCGGCGAGAAGAACGCCAGCTGTGCGCCCAGGTTGCGCAGCAGGTCGAGGTTGGCGCCGTAGGTGAAGGCAAACGCTTCGTCCCGGGCGATGCCAATGCGCACACCCGCCAGCGAGGCGCTGCACGTCGGTACGTCCGGCGCGGCGAATGCTACCGGCGGCGGCAATGCGGCATCGCAGCTGCTGCCCAGTGCTTGGGCGGCGGCGTCCAGGCGCGCGTCCAGGTCATTCAGCTCGCTGGCCTGAACCAACCCCAGGTGGCGGCTGGGCAGCTCGATACCGCGCTCGCGCGACAGCCCGCCGTACCAGCGCAGGCCCTCGGTCAGGCTACCTTCGAGCAACTGCGCGTGGCGCAGGCTGCCGACACGGTTGGCGAGCACGCCAGCGAACGGCAGGTCGGCCTGGTAGCGCGCCAGCCCCAGGGCCAGTGCGCCAAAGGTCTGGGCCATGGCCGTACCATCGATCACGGCAAGAACCGGCACGCCGAAGTGGCGCGCCAGGTCGGCACTGGAAGGAGTGCCGTCGAACAGGCCCATGACGCCCTCGATCAGGATGAGGTCGGCCTCACCCGCCGCTTCCCACAGCAGGCGCCGGCTTTCCTGCGCACCGATCATCCACAGGTCGAGCTGGTACACCGGCGCCCCACTGGCACGCTCGAGGATCATCGGGTCGAGAAAATCAGGCCCGCATTTGAACACACGGACCTTGCGCCCCAGGTTGCGGTGCAGGCGGGCCAGGGCCGCAGTCACGGTGGTCTTGCCCTGGCCAGATGCCGGTGCTGCGATCAGAACGGCTGGGCAGTGGCGCGTCTGACTCACAGTTCGACGCCCTTCTGCGCGCGGATACCGGCCTGGAAGGCATGCTTGAGCATACCCATCTCGGTGACGGTGTCGGCCAGCTCGACCATTTCGGGCTTGGCCGCGCGGCCGGTGACGATCACATGCTGCATGGGGGGGCGCGCCTGGATATCGCCCAGCACCTGATCGAGGTCAAGGTAGCCGTGCTTGAGGGCAATGTTCAGCTCGTCGAGCACCACGAACTGGATGCTCGGGTCCTGCAGCAGCTGGCGCGAAACCGCCCAGGCTGCCTCAGCGGCGGCAATGTCGCGCTGGCGGTCCTGGGTTTCCCAGGTAAAGCCTTCGCCCATCACGTGGTAGCGCACCTGCTCGGGGAAGCGCCGGAAGAACAGCTCCTCGCCGGTGCTGTTGCGGCCCTTGATGAACTGCACCACACCACACTGCATGCCGTGGCCCAGGGCGCGTGCGAGCATGCCGAACGCCGAGCTGCTCTTGCCCTTGCCATTGCCGGTCAGCACCAGCAGCAGGCCGCACTCGTTAGGGGAATTGGCGATGCGCTCGTCGATGATCGCCTTCTTGCGCTGCATACGCGCCAGGTGACGTTCGTCGCGTTCGGTGGTTTCGCTCATGGGGGTCTCCGCAGGCTGTCGCCCCGCAAAATACGGCGACAGGTCGATAGGCGGGCAGACGGAGAACGCGCAGGAGCCGTGGCCAGATGCCACGGTGCACCGCGCATCACCCTCCGTGATGCCGTTGGCAGTGACAGGCCGGTCTCCGGGCTCGTGAGCGGGCGTTGGCCCGGGCCTGCGCGCCTTCCCGGATACTGGTATCCAGTGGCCGTGCGCGGCTTTTGACTCACCTACCGTTGCGGGGGCAGCGCCGGACTCGCACCTTGCAGGCGCACACCGGCTTCCCAGTTTCACCCTGCCCAGACGAGCTGGCAGGGCACCTGAAACACGCGCGAAGGTTAGAGTGTTGCACCGGGAGCGTCAATCGAAGGGCGGGGATTTCGCTTGAGGGTTCAGGCGCTCTTGATAGGGAGCGCGGCCCGCGCGGCGCGCATCGGCCACCTTGCGAGTGGCCGGTTTCGCCATCAGGGGTTCTGTGCCAGGTGCCCCTGGGTAATCACCCGTTTTGCCTGCAGGTAGGCTTTGGACCAGTAGCTGTTGGACAGGTAGTCCAGGCGCACGGTGCCACCGGTGGACGGAGCATGCACGAACCGCCCTTCGCCCACGTAGATGCCGGCGTGGCTCACCTGCGAGCCACCGCTGGTAGCGAAGAACACCAGGTCGCCCGATTGCAGTGAGTGAACGTCTACGGTCGGCGCACGCATGACGATCATTTCTCGCGTGGAGCGAGGCAGGCTGATGCCCGCCGCGTCCCGGTAGACGTAGTTGATCAAGCCACTGCAATCGAAACCGGAGTCGGGAGTGTTGCCGCCCCAACGATACGGCGTACCCACCAGGCCGATTGCGCGGATCAGCACGTCGTTGGCAACCGGGGACGCTATGGGTTGGCTGTACGGGACCTGTGGCTGTACCACAGGCGCCGGTGCCGGGGCACGGCCGGAGCAGGCGGCAAGCAATGCCACCAAGGAAAGGAATGCGAAGCGCGCCATCATCACCATGGCCAGAACATCCTGTCTGAGATCGCTGGGCTGCAACCGAAAAGTGTTGAGAATTTAGATTAGACGCATTCTGTAAATGCGCACGGCGACGAGCTTTTCAAGCATCGTCGCCGCGGCAGGGTACATCATTTTGATATCAGTTGCGTGCGATATTGCTCGCTGGCGCCATGGCCAAGGCGCGCTTGGCTTCGATGAAGGTCTTGCTCCAGTAGCGATCACCGAGGTTGTCGATGCGCACACCACCGCTGCGGCGGCTGCTGGAATGAATGAACTGGTTGTCGCCCAAGTAGATGCCGGCATGGCTGACACGGCCACGGCCATTGGTGCTGAAGAACAGCAGATCACCTGGCTTGAGCTTGTTGCGGGCAACTTTGGGCGCATCAACCTTGATCATTTCGCGGGTCGAGCGCGGCAGGTTCATGCCGGCCTCTTCGCGGAACAGGTAGCCGATAAAACCGCTGCAATCGAAACCGGACGCCTGCGAGGTACCACCGAAGCGGTAACGGGTACCGATCAGGGACATGCCGCGCTCCAGGATGCTGTCGGCCAATACTGGCAACTGATAAGGCTTGCTGTTGCTGGAGAACGCCTGAAGGTCATCTTCAGTGGCCAGCTCTTGCTGCTCGCCGAATACGGACGATACCGAAGCCTTGGCCTCGGGCGCCGACTGGGAGGCGACCGGGGTGTGATCCTGGGGCTGGGAAACAGGGCCTTGGGCCGCGCAGCCAATCAGCAGGGTCACGAGTGCGAGGGGCACGAGGGGTGCGAAGCGCTTGAGCATGGGCACGACCGTGTCTGTAGTCCTTTAGAAGGGGGAAACTATGCCTTCTATCAGGACCATTTGCAAATTTTATCGAAAAAGATGTGACTTTTTCGTTTTGCCGCTCAAAGCCCCGTATTTAAGGGCTTACCAGCCGAGCGTTTCTTTCAGGAACGGGATGGTCAGCTTGCGCTGCGCCTGCAAAGAAGCCTGATCGAGCCGCTCGAGCAGGTCGAACAGCGCACTCATGCTGCGCGTACCACGGGTAAGGATGAAATGGCCGACTTCGTCGGTCAGGTGCAGGCCACGGCGCGAGGCGCGCAATTGCAGGGCGCGCAGCTTGTCTTCATCAGACAGGCCGCGCATCTGGAATACCAGCGCAAGGGTCAGGCGGGACTTGAGGTCGGGCAGCTTGATCGGCAGTTCGCGCGGCGAGGCCGAGGCCGCCAGCAGCAGGCGCCGGCCGCTGTCGCGCAGGCGGTTGAACAGATGGAACATCGCCTCTTCCCACTCCGCCTTGCCGGCAATCACATGCAAGTCGTCGATGCACACCAGCTCGTACTGCGCCAGGTAATCGAGCAACCCGATGCCCCGGTCGAGCAACTGCGCCAGCGGCAGGTACACAGCGGCTTCGCCACGCTGCTGGAAGCGGTGTGTGGCAGCCTGCAACAGATGGCTACGGCCGACACCCTGCTTGCCCCACAGGTAGATGAGGCTCTCGGTCCAGCCGGCGTCGGCTTCGCACAGCCGCTCGACGTAGCCCAATGCCGCTGCATTGGCGCCCGGATAGTAGTTGATGAAGGTGGCGTCATCGCGCAGGCGCACACCCAGGGGCAACTGGATCGGTGGTTTCATGCTCGCGGGCGGTCGGGGGACCACAGGGGGCCTAGGGTGATCGGTGTGCAAAGTCTATACCCGCAATGCGGGGGGCACAATCGCGAAGGCACGTAGCACAAGCAAAATCAACGAGTTGCAAGGCAGTCTGGCTTATAGATCAGGGTCGACCTCCCCCGCGTACATGTCCGATTCCTTGTACAGGTCATGCACATGGCGCAGCAGCACCATGACCACTGCCGCCACCGGCAAGGCCAGCAGCACGCCGGTAAAGCCGAACAGTTCGCCCCCGGCCAGGATGGCGAAGATCACCGCCACCGGATGCAGGCCGATACGGTCACCCACCAGCAACGGTGTCAGCACCATGCCTTCCAGCGCCTGGCCGACCATGAACACTGCAACGATACCCAGCATCGGGTACAGATCGCCGCCAAACTGGAACAGCCCGGCCACCAGCGCCGCACCGATGCCAATGATGAAGCCCATGTAGGGCACGATGGCCGCCAGGCCGGCCAGCATGCCGATCAGCAGCCCCAGCTCCAGCCCCACCAGCATCAGCCCGGCGGAATAGATCACGCCGAGCGCCAGCATGACCATCAACTGGCCACGCACGAACGCCCCCAGCACCTCATGGCATTCTGCGGCCAGCCCGACCACCTGCGCCTCGCGCTGGCGCGGCAGCAGGCTGCGCAACTTGGCCATCATCAGGTCCCAGTCGCGCAACAGATAGAAGCCCACCACCGGGATCAGCACGAAGTTGGCCAGCCAGGCCAGCAGCGCCAGGCTCGACGCAGTGGCCTGGGACAGCAGCATGCCGACGATGTCGGTGGTCTGGCCCATGTGTTCACTGACGGCGGCCTTGATCTTGTCGAACTTCCAGAACCCGTCGGCCAGGCCCAGGCGGCTCTGTACCCAGGGCAGCGCCACATGTTGCAACCAGTCGAGCATCTGCGGCGTCAGTTCGTACAGGCGCACCAGCTGTTTGGCCAGCATCGGGATCAGGATGAGCAGCAGAACCAGCAGGATCAAGGTAAACAGGCTGAATACCACCACCACGCCCCAGGTCCGCGACAGCCCCATGCGCTCCAGGCGATCGACCAGCGGGTCGGCCAGATAAGCCAGCAGGATACCCACCAAAAAGGGTGAGAGGATGTTGTGCAGGCCATAAAGAAGCAGGGCAATCAGCAGGGCGGCACCCAGCCAGATCCAACGGCGCATATCAGTCATGGTCGCTCTTCCTTACCAGCGAAAACGCAGGCCGTCGAACGGTTTGGGGGCTACGGCAGCCGTTGCAGGTTGCCCTGCCGCAGCCTCGGTTGCGGGTGCAGGCGTTGCCGGGGACGGGACGGGAGGCGCCTGCTCAGCCGGGACTTCCTGCAACTTGGCCAGGCCCAGCTGCGCGCGCAACTGCTCAGCGTTGGCAGTGACGCCGTAGGTCAACGTCTTGCCGTCGGCCATTTGCAGGCGCGGGCCGTAAGGTTCGAGAACGCGGTTCAGCTCAGCGTAACGCTGCAGGTTCGCGCCTTGCACCTGCACTTGCAACTGGCTGCTGGCACCTGGCCGGGTCACGTAACGTGGCGCCAGGCGGTTGCTGACGGCGAGCATCACGGCATCGGCCAATGCGGCCTGGTCAGCGCCTTCGGCACTACCTTCCTCGCGCTTGTCGCCCAGCCACAACTGCCATTTGCCCTGCCACTTGCCATCGGTTTCAAGCGCGTGCACTGCCAACAGGGCGTCGGCGCCATAACGCTCGGAAGCTTCGCGCAGTGGCGCCGGGTCGTTGCCTTCGAGCTGCTTGGCGTTGGCCACCAGTTGTTCCTGCAGGTCGGCCAGCGGCAGGCGCAATGGCAGGCCGCGGTGCTGGGCGGCACGGCGCAGCGACTGGGCGCTGGTCTGGCCATCGCCAACCAGGCTGCTGCCCTCGACACTGTCGTTGAGCCACCAGCCGAGGATCGACGGCCGGTTGCTGCCCCACAGCGCCAGCCCGGCCTTGCGCAAGGCCCGCTCGGTGCTGCCCGGGTCGAACTCGACCATCACCGACTCAGGCGGGCCGGCCTCGGTACCGACCTGGTTGATGATCTGTTGCGGGTCCTTGCGCAGTTCGGCCAGCGCCGGTTTTTGCGGCGCCTTGGGGTCGCCGGTCAGGCGCAGCACCAATGTATCGAGTGCCTTGGTGGTGGCTGCGGCGCGGGCTTCAGCGCCCTGCCCTTCGAGCGGTTCGCGCACCTGATAGAGCCCGGCAACGTTTTCGGCCTGGGCGGCAATACTGACCAAGGCAAGGCAGCCGGCTGACAGATAATTGAGAAGACGCATTGAGGATTCCTGTCCAGTCGAGCTTCAAGCTGCAAGCTTCAAGCTGTAAGAAAAAGCAGTCAGAACCCCAACGCTTTCGCTTGCGGCTTGGGGCTCACTGCTTGCAGCTTATACAGAAGGAACTGCATCAACCACCCGCGAGCCTTTTTCAGCAATTTACTGCCCTGCCCGTCGGCCTGAGGATGGCCGCTGCACGGCAACCCTGATAAAATCGCGCGCCTTCACAGACCTCTGACGTTTCAGGCAGCCGCCGCTCCCCAGCCGGCCTTGGCCGTCACGGTCGTTTTTACGAATCCCTCCCTCTTAAAGGCCTGGATCAATGAGCAAGCAACCCTCCCTGAGCTACAAGGACGCCGGTGTAGACATCGACGCCGGCGAAGCACTGGTCGAACGCATCAAGGGCGTGGCAAAACGCACCGCACGCCCTGAAGTCATGGGTGGCCTGGGTGGCTTCGGCGCCCTCTGCGAGATCCCGGCCGGCTACAAGCAGCCGGTGCTGGTCTCCGGCACCGACGGCGTCGGCACCAAGCTGCGCCTGGCGCTGAACCTGAACAAGCACGACAGCATCGGCCAGGACCTGGTCGCCATGTGCGTCAACGACCTGGTGGTCTGCGGCGCCGAGCCGCTGTTCTTCCTCGACTATTACGCCACCGGCAAGCTCAACGTCGACGTCGCTGCGACCGTGGTCACCGGCATCGGCGCCGGCTGTGAACTGGCCGGCTGCTCCCTGGTTGGCGGCGAAACCGCCGAAATGCCGGGCATGTACGAAGGCGAAGACTACGACCTGGCCGGCTTCTGCGTCGGCGTGGTGGAAAAGGCCGAGATCATCGACGGCTCCAAGGTCGCTACCGGCGACGCGCTGATCGCCCTGCCGTCTTCGGGCCCGCACTCCAACGGCTACTCGCTGATCCGCAAGATCCTCGAAGTGTCGGCAACCGACATCGAGAACACCCAGCTCGACGGCAAGCCGCTGACCGACCTGCTGATGGCGCCGACCCGCATCTACGTCAAGCCACTGCTGCAACTGATCAAGCAGACCGGCGCCGTCAAGGCCATGGCCCACATCACCGGTGGCGGCCTGCTGGACAACATCCCGCGCGTTCTGCCGAAAAACGCCCAGGCCGTGGTTGACGTGGCCAGCTGGCAGCGCCCTGCGGTATTCGACTTCCTGCAGGAAAAAGGCAACGTCGATGAGCACGAGATGCACCGCGTACTGAACTGCGGCGTGGGCATGGTCATCTGCGTGGCGCAGGACCAGGTCGACGCAGCACTGAATGTTCTGCGCGCAGAAGGCGAGCAACCTTGGGTCATCGGCCGCATCGAACAAGCCGCTGAAGGCGCTGCCCAGGTCGAGCTGCAGAACCTCAAGGCACACTGATGCCGAGCAAGCCCTGTAATGTTGTGGTACTGCTGTCGGGTTCGGGCAGCAACCTGCAAGCCTTGATCGACAGCAGCCGTGGTGAACACAGCCCGGTACGCATCGCTGCGGTGATTTCCAACCGCGCTGACGCCTACGGCCTGCAACGCGCGGCGGCGGCGGGTATCGCCACCGCCGTACTGGACCACACCGGCTTCGACGGCCGTGAAGCCTTCGATGCGGCGCTGATGGCGCGCATCGACGGCTTCGCGCCCGACCTGGTGGTGCTGGCCGGCTTCATGCGTATCCTCAGTGGCGGCTTCGTGCGCCACTACCAGGGCCGCCTGCTCAACATCCACCCGTCGCTGCTGCCCAAATACAAGGGCCTGCATACTCACCGACGGGCCCTGGAGGCAGACGACGCCGAGCACGGCTGCAGCGTACACTTCGTCACCGAGGAACTCGATGGCGGCCCTCTGGTCGTACAGGCTGTGGTACCGGTAGTGTCAGGCGATAGCGCCGAAAGCCTGGCCCAGCGGGTACACCAACAGGAACACCAGATCTACCCGCTGGCAGTGCACTGGTTTGCCGAGGGGCGCTTGCGCCTGGGCGAACAGGGTGCATTACTGGACGGCCAGCCACTGCCGGCCAGTGGCCATTTGATCCGACCCTAGGAGAATTTATGCGTCGCGCCCTGCTCTTGGCTCTCGCCGTGCTCGCCCTGCCCCTCCAGGCAGCCGACTTGAAACCCTTCTCGGCCAGCTACACCGCCGACTGGAAGCAACTCCCCATGAGCGGCACTGCCGAGCGCAGCCTGGTCAAAAATGCCAACGGTACCTGGGACCTTAATTTCAAGGCTTCCATGATGATCGCCAGCCTGACCGAGCAAAGCACCCTGCGCATGGACAACGACACCCTGCTGCCGCAGAAGTATCACTTCGAGCGTGGCGGCCTGGGCAAAGCCAAGAAAGTCGACCTCACCTTCGACTGGAACGGCAAGAAAGTCACCGGCAGCGATCGGGGCGATGCCGTCAGCCTGCCGCTCAACCGCGGCGTGCTGGACAAGTCCTCCTATCAGCTGGCGCTGCAGCACGATGTGGCCGCCGGCAAGAAAAGCATGACCTACCAGGTGGTCGATGGTGACGAGATCGACACCTACGATTTCCGCGTGCTGGGTACCGAAAAGGTCACCACCAAGACTGGCCAGGTCGAGGCGGTCAAGGTCGAGCGCGTGCGCGACCCGAGCCAGAGCAAGCGCATCACCGAGCTGTGGTTCGCCAAGGACTGGGACTACCTGCTGGTACAACTGCGCCAGGTCGAGACCGATGGCAAGGAGTATGTGATCGTGCTGCAGGATGGTACGGTCGACGGCAAGTCGGTCAAAGGCAACTAAGCCGCAGCCCGCAAGATCCGTAGCCCCGCCCTGTGCGGGGCTTCTTTTTGCCTGGGCCACATGAAACTTGTTTCATGGTCATTTTATTTACTTAGGCTGCTAACAAACTCTATAAAAGAAGTGCGCGACATTATGTCGCAACCAACTGAGCAGTGGAGTTTAACGATGACAGTCCAAGTAACCGAACGCGACGAATCGAAAATGTCCCACGAAGGCCTGGCCGCAGGTGTGCGGATCTGGGATGTGCACCAGCAAGGTGAATTGGTCGGGATGTTCCACAACGAACACGAAGCCCACCAATACCGGGCAGAGCTTGAAGTGCTGGAAAACCAGCGCGCTACGCAATGACCCACACAGTCTTTTGATTTGGGGCCGCTTTGCGGCCCATCGCCGGCAAGCCAGCTCCTACAGGTACCGCGCAGGCCTCAAGTACTGCGAAATTCCTGTGGAGCTGGCTTGCCGGCGATGGGGCTGCGAAGCAGCCCCAATAGGCGTTACCGCTTAGGCGGGGTTTTTCATGCTTACCACATCAAGTCGTCAGGGATCTTGTACGCAGCGTACGGATCGTCCTCATCCGCTTCCTCGACATGGGTGTTGAGCAGCAGGATGCGATGGGGGTCGCGCTCCTGGATCTTCACCGCTGCCTCGCGAGGGATGACTTCGTACCCCCCACCAAACGACACGATCGCCAGCGCGCCATTGCTCAGCTTGCTGCGCATCAGGGCGTTCACCGCAATGCGTTTGACCTTCTTGTCGTCGACGAAGTTGTAGTAGTCCTCGGTGGTGAGCTTGGGCAGGCGAGTCGCCTCGATCAACTGCTTGATCTGCGCGGCACGGGCCTTCTGTTCGGCCTTTTCCTGCTGCTGACGGTTCAGTTCCTGGTCACGCTTGGCCTTCTCGGCCATGGCTTCCTTGGCCAGGCGCTGCTGGGTATCGTCGACTTCGACCTGGCCCTTGTGCTCCAGGCGTTTCTGTTTCTTTTGGGCCTTGTTGGCCTGAGAGACCTGCTTCTGGTTGACCAGACCGGCCTTGAGCAATTGATCGCGAAGGGAAAGACTCATGGATGTTCACTCACTTATTCAGCCACTCAGCCGCAGCTGGGCAGGTTCTTTTCCTGACGTTTGGCTTCCCCCCAAAGGGCGTCCAGTTCGTCAAGGTTACACGATTCGATGGGGCGACCGCTGTCGCGCAATGCCTGTTCGATAAAGCGAAAACGCCGTTCGAACTTGCGGTTGGCGCGACGCAGTGCGTTTTCCGGGTCTTGCTTGAGATGGCGGGCCAGGTTGACGGCGGCGAACAGCAGGTCGCCGACTTCATCCTCGAGGGCCTCGGCATCACCGTCGGCCATGGCCTGCAGCACTTCGTCGAGCTCCTCGCGGACCTTGTCCAGCACCGGCAAGGCGTCTGGCCAGTCGAAACCGACGGTGGCGGCACGTTTTTGCAGTTTGGCCGCCCGCGACAGGGCAGGCAGTGCAGCCGGCACATCATCGAGCAGCGACAGCTGTTCGGGCTCGCTTTTCTCGGCGCGCTCCTGGGCCTTGATTTCTTCCCAGCGTGACTTGACCTGGGCCTCGCTCAGGCTGGGCGTGTCCAGCGGTGCGTACAACTCACCGGTGGGAAATACATGGGGGTGACGGCGGATCAGCTTGCGGGTAATGGCATCGACCACACCGTCGAACTCGAAACGCCCCTCCTCCCGGGCCAGCTGGCTGTAGTAGACCACCTGGAACAGCAGATCACCGAGTTCGCCCTGCAGGTGCTCGAAATCCCCGCGCTCGATGGTGTCGGCAACCTCATAGGCCTCTTCGATGGTGTGCGCCACGATGCTGGCGTAGTTCTGCTTGAGGTCCCACGGGCAACCGTACTGCGGGTCGCGCAGCCGGGCCATGAGGTGCAGCAGGTCTTCGAGGGAATAGGTCATGTAAGCAGGTCCTTCGGCGGTGACTTCGTCGCGGGCGAGCCCACAAAGAAGCCACCGCAGTTTCAAGGGGTACGATTACGCCGCGTCTCGATGATGTTCGGCAACTGCGAAATCCTGCCCAGCAGACGCCCCAGCGCATCCAGGCCCGGGATCTCGATGGTCAGCGACATCAGCGCGGTGTTGTCTTCCTTGTTCGAGCGGGTGTTGACCGCCAGCACGTTGATCTTCTCGTTGAGCAGCACCTGCGACACGTCACGCAGCAAACCTGGGCGGTCGTAGGCACGGATAACGATATCGACCGGGTAGGTCTGCACCGGTATCGGCCCCCAACTGACCTGGATCATGCGCTCCGGCTCACGCCCTGCCAACTGCAGCACCGAGGCACAGTCCTGGCGGTGAATGCTCACGCCGCGGCCCTGGGTGATGTAGCCGACGATGGCATCGCCCGGCAGCGGCTGGCAGCAGCCGGCCATCTGCGTGAGCAGGTTGCCGACGCCCTGGATCTGAATGTCGCCACGCTTGCCAGTGCGCGGGCCGGTAGGCTTGCGCGGTACCAGCTCGATCTGCTCGATACGCTCGGGTTCGAGCAACTGCTGGGCAGCGTTGACCAAATGCGCCAGGCGCAGGTCACCGGCACCGAGCGAGGCGAACATGTCCTCGGCGGTCTTGACGTTGGTCTTCTCGGCCAGGCGTTCGAAGTCTACCTGCGGCAGGCCCAGGCGGCTGAGCTCGCGCTCGAGCAACGTCTTGCCGGCGGCGACGTTCTGATCGCGGGCCTGCAGCTTGAACCAGTGGACGATCTTGGCCCGGGCCCGCGAAGTGGTGACGTACCCCAGGTTGGAGTTCAGCCAGTCCCGGCTCGGGTTGCCGTGCTTGCTGGTGATGATCTCCACCTGCTCGCCGGTCTGCAGGCTGTAGTTGAGCGGCACGATGCGCCCGTTGATCTTGGCGCCACGGCAGTTGTGGCCGATCTCGGTGTGCACGCGGTAGGCGAAGTCCAGCGGCGTGGCGCCCTTGGGCAGGTCGATGGCATGGCCGTCGGGGGTGAATACATAGACCCGGTCCGGCTCGATATCGACCCGCAACTGCTCGGCCAGGCCACCGATGTCGCCCAGTTCCTCATGCCATTCGAGCACCTGACGCAGCCAGGAGATCTTTTCTTCGTAGTGGTTGGAGCTGGGCTTGACGTCGGTGCCCTTGTAGCGCCAGTGGGCGCAGACGCCAAGTTCGGCCTCTTCGTGCATGCCGTGGGTACGGATCTGCACTTCCAGTACCTTGCCCTCGGGGCCGATCACGGCGGTGTGAAGCGAGCGGTAGCCGTTCTCCTTGGGGTTGGCGATGTAGTCGTCGAACTCTTTGGGAATGTGCCGCCACAAGGTGTGGACGATACCCAGCGCGGTATAGCAGTCGCGCACTTCCGGTACCAGTACGCGCACCGCACGTACGTCGTAGATCTGGCTGAACTCCAGGCCTTTGCGCTGCATCTTGCGCCAGATCGAATAGATGTGTTTCGCCCGCCCACTGATGTCGGCGTTGACCCCGGTGGCCAGCAGTTCGTTTTGCAACTGGTTCATCACATCACTGATGAAGCGCTCACGGTCCAGCCGGCGCTCGTGCAAAAGCTTGGCGATCTGCTTGTACTGATCGGGTTCCAGGTAGCGGAAGGACAGGTCTTCCAGCTCCCACTTGATGTGGCCGATGCCCAGACGATGGGCCAGCGGCGCATAGATGTCGAACACCTCACGCGCCACACGCAGACGCTTCTCGTCATCGGCGGACTTCACCGCACGGATCGCGCAGGTACGCTCGGCGAGCTTGATCAGCGCCACGCGCACATCGTCGACCATCGCCACCAGCATCTTGCGCAGGTTCTCGACCTGCGCCTGCGAGCCCAGCACCAGTGACTGGCGCGGGCTGAGGCTGGCACTGATGGCAGCCATGCGCAGCACGCCGTCGATCAGCTTGGACACTACCGGGCCAAAACGCTGCCCGACCTCGGCCAGGGTCACCTTGCCCTCGCGCACGGAGCGGTAGATCACCGCCGCCACCAGCGAATCCTGGTCGAGCTTGAGGTCGGCGAGGATTTCGGCAATTTCCAGGCCGGCCTGGAAACTGGAGGTACCATCGGCCCAGGAATGCTTGGCCGGGTTGCCCTTTTTCTCGATTTCCTGGGTGAACTCGCAGGCCTCTTCGAGTGCCGCGCGATCCAGTGCCGAATCGACGCTCACCACATGATCCAGCCATGCTTCGAGATTGATACTGCCGTCCGTATTGACCGGCTGGTGCACTCTCACCTGTACCATCTTTGTTTTACCTTTCCATACAGCGCACCACTCGGAGCGCTGGCTATCACCGTACGGCTCCCAGTCCATGGGAACCGCACCAAGGGGCCAGCCTGCTAGCCCGCTTCGAATAACGCCATGGCCTCGACATGCGCCGTCTGAGGAAACATGTCGAGAATCCCGGCCCTTTTTAACCGGTACCCTTGGCCGACCAGCACCTGGGCGTCTCGCGCCAGCGTGGCCGGGTTGCATGATACATAAACCAGCCGCTTGGCCTTGAGGCGTGCGATGCCTTGCACCACCTCGAAAGCTCCGTCGCGCGGTGGATCCAAGAGTACCGCAGAAAAGCCCTCGGCGGCCCATCCGGCGCCTGCCAAAGGCTGGGATAAATCGGCCTGAAAAAACCGTGCGTTATGCACATTGTTGTCTCGGGCATTGGCCGCAGCCCGATCGACCATGGCCTGCACACCTTCGACCGCCACCACTTCCCGCGCCTGGCGGGCCAGCGGCAGGGCGAAATTGCCCAGGCCACAGAACAGGTCGAGCACTCGCTCGTCGGCCTGCGGAGCGAGCCAGGCCAGAGCCTGCTCGATCATTGCGGTATTGACCTGCGCGTTGACCTGAACGAAATCACCCGGGCGCCAGGCCAGCTCCAACTGCCAAGGTTGCAAGGTGAAGCCCAGCTTCGCGCCAGCATCCACCGGCACCGGTTCACCTTCACCCTGCAGCCACAGCTGCGCCTTGGCCTCGCTGCAGAATGCCTGCAGACGCGCCAGGTCATCGGCCGGCAGCGGCGCCACGTGGCGTACCAGCAGCGCTTGGGCCGTGCCGCTGAACAGCTCGACGTGGCCGATGGCCTGGGGCTTGCCCAACGAACGCAGCACGGTCGGCAGATGCCGCAGAATCGACTGCAAAGGCTGTACCAGCACAGCGCAGTCGTCGATGGCGACGATGTCCTGGCTGGCCTCGGCACGGAACCCTACCTCCAGCTGACGCGCTTTGACATCCCAGCGCACCGCCACGCGCGCCCGCCGCCGATAGCCGAATTCCGGCCCGCTCAATGGCGCCGCCCATTCTTGCGGTTGCACACCGGCAACCCGTTGCAGCTGCTCGGCCAAGGTACGCTGCTTGAGCGCCAGCTGCGCCTCATGCGGCAGGTGCTGCAAGTTGCAGCCGCCACACCGCTCGTAATGGCGGCACGGCGCCTGGCGGCGCTCGGGGCTGGCCTGCAGCACACGCTCCAGGCGCGCCTCGACTACCTTGCCACGGGCATTGAGCACGCGTGCCTCGACCGCTTCACCGGCCAGGGCGCCGCTGACGAACCAGGTGCGCCCGTCGTAAAAAGCGATGCCACGGCCGTCACCGGCCAGGCGCTCGATCTCCAGGCGCTGCTTTTTGCCCACGGGGACCTGGGGCGTGCGGTTACCGCCGGCCGGCTGGAAGCGCAGGCCGCTGTTGGTTTTCTTTCTGGACATTTAGCTCGGGTCGAACAGGCCGGTGGACAGGTAACGGTCGCCACGGTCGCAAATGATCGCGACCATTACCGCGTTTTCCACTTCACAGGACAGGCGCAGCATGGCTGCGACCGCACCACCGGAAGACACGCCGCAGAAAATGCCCTCTTCACGGGCAAGGCGGCGCATGGTGTCCTCAGCTTCGTGCTGGGACATGTCCATGACGCGGTCAACGCGGGTGGCATCGAAGATCTTCGGCAGGTACTGCTCGGGCCAGCGGCGGATGCCGGGAATGGCCGAGCCTTCCATCGGTTGCAGGCCAACGATCTGCACCGCCGGGTTCTGCTCCTTGAGGTACTGCGAGCAGCCCATGATGGTGCCGGTGGTGCCCATGGAACTGACGAAATGGGTGATGGTGCCCTGGGTCTGCTGCCAGATTTCCGGGCCGGTGCTGTTGTAGTGGGCAATCGGGTTGTCGCCGTTGGCGAACTGGTCCAGAACCAGGCCGCGACCTTCGGCCTGCAGCTTCTCGGCCAGGTCGCGAGCGCCTTCCATCCCCTCTTCCTTGGTCACAAGGATCAACTCGGCACCGTAGGCGGTCATCGCTGCCTTGCGCTCTGCGGTGGAGTTGTCGGGCATGATCAGGATCATCTTGTAGCCCTTGATCGCTGCCGCCATGGCCAGGGCAATACCGGTATTGCCGGAGGTGGCTTCGATCAGGGTGTCGCCGGGCTTGATCTGACCGCGCAGTTCGGCGCGGGCGATCATCGACAGGGCCGGGCGGTCCTTCACGGAGCCTGCCGGATTGTTACCTTCGAGCTTGAGCAGGAGGGTATTGCTGGTTTCTCCAGCGATGCGCTGCAGGCGAACCAGGGGCGTATTGCCGACGCAATCGGCGATGGTTGGGTACTGCAAGGTCATGGTGTATTTCACAATCCGGACGGCAGGGGCGCCTATCATACCGGCAAACCGTTCGCGGCCATATCACGCAATCTGTGGTGGGTATAGCTACAAGCTATAAGCGGCAAACTTCAAGCTTCAAGCTGTAGGTAGCGCCTGTGGCTGCGGGGGTTCCCGCGAGGGGGCGGGCAGGTGTAGCGGCAAGCGCATGCAGAGCTTCAAGCCGCGTTTGCTGTTCTCTGCCCACAGGGTTCCGCCCTGGCGCTGGATCGCACTGCGGGCGATGCTCAGGCCCAGGCCGAAACCGCCGTCACCGGGGCGCGAGCCATCGAGCCGGGTGAAGGGGGCAAAGATTCGCTCCAGATCTTCGTTAGCCACGCCACCGCCTTGATCTTCCAGCCACAGGTGCCAATAGCCACCTTCACGCTGCCCGGCCAAGTACACCAGGCCGTTTTCCGGGGAGTGGCGGATGGCGTTGCGCAGCATGTTTTCCAGGGCCTGGGCCAGATAATTCAGATTGCCCTGCACCCAGCAGTCGACTGGCAGCTCGCAGCGCAAACGCTCGGGCGACCAGCCGCTTTCGTAACTGGCATCCTCTGCCAGCAGGTCCCACAGGGCCTGCACCTGGATCGGCTCAAGGTTCATCGGCGCACGCTCGGCATCCTGCCAGGCAAGCTGCAAGGTGTCCTCGACCAACTGCTGCATGCAATCCACCTCGCGCCCCAGCCGCTCGCGCAGGCGCTGCAGGTCGGTTTCACCGTCGCAGGCCACGCGCAAGCGGCTCAACGGTGTGCGCATTTCATGGGACAAGTCCCGTAGCAACTGCTGTTGCATCGCCACCGTGCCCTGCAGCCGTTCGGCCATCTGGTCGAAGGCACGGGCCAGCTCGCCCAGTTCGTCATGCCGGGCGATGGTGCGCGAATCCAGCCGTGCCGAGAGCTGGTCGGCACGCCAGGCATTGGCCTGCTCGCGCAACTGGTTGAGCGGCACGATCAGCATGCGGTACAGGCCGACGCACAGCAGCAAGGTGAACAACCCTGGAATGACACCGTTGGTCAACACCCGCCACAGCACCCGGTACTGGCCAGGGTTGAAACGCTCGGGCAGCTCCATCACCAGCATGCCATGCTCCGGCGCCCCCGGGAACGGTATGCGCAGCCAGGGCTGGTCGGTACTGCGCCGGCTCATGGGCCAGTCGACACCGCGCAGGCGCGTGAGCCGGTGCATGACATCGGGGCCGAGCGTGGCGCTGGCGAGCGGTTGCAGATTGATGTCGAGCACGCCTATCCAGCCACGTTCACGCTGGTGCATGGCCGCAACCCATTGGTCCAGCCCGCTGCGGCCACCGCTGCGCCACGCCTGCTCGGCCTCCCCGGCATAGCTGCGCAGCACCTGGCGGGCAGGCTCATCGAGAAAGGCATTCTGGGTTTCCATATGGCGGCCCCAGGTGTAACTCAGGCCGATCATCAGCAGGCAGAAGCCCACCAGCAGGATGGCCAGCTTCCAGAACAGCGAGTGGCGGTCCAGCATGGCCTACTCCGCTTCGCCGGCACTGAGCACGTAGCCCTTGCCCCACACGGTGCGGATCTGCCGGTCCTGGTAGCCGATGCCCTTGAGCTTGCGGCGGATCTGGCTGACATGCATGTCCAGGCTGCGGTCATGCCGCGAATAACCCCGTTGCAGCACCTGCTGGTAGAGAAAAGGCTTGCTCAGCACCTCGTCGACGTTGCGGTTGAGGATTTCGAACAGGCGATACTCGCTAGGGGTAAGGCCTGCCTGGCGGCCGCCGAAGCTGACATCGCAAAGGGTCTCGTCGAACCACAGCTCGCCACAGGCAACACCCGATGGCGGCTGGTGACGACGCTCGAGGGCGACGCGGCGCAGGATGGCCTCGATGCGCACCTGCAGCTCGACCATGCTGAAAGGCTTGGGCAGGTAGTCGTCGGCACCGCGCTGGAAGCCATTGATACGGTCGGCCTCAGCACCCAACGCCGACATCAGGATAACCGGCGTGGCGCTGCGTCGACGCAACTGGGCCAGGGCGTCCAGGCCGTTGAGCCCAGGCAGCAGGATATCCATCAGGACCACGTCGAAGGCTTGGCGACCAGCGGTTTCCAAACCTTCCAGGCCGTTGCGGCACCAGGTCACCTCAAAGCCGCCTCGCTGCAGTTCTTCGTGCAGATAGGCACCCAACACCGGATCATCCTCGATGGCGAGGATGCTGGAAGCATTAATAGTTACGGGATTCATTGGCAACTGCCACATATTCTCAATTGCGCGATTATTGAGCATGCGTACGCCATAGGCAACCGTCCTGCGATCAACGCCCGCCGGCTGGGTGAAAACAGCCATATAAAGGGTGCATTAGGCAGGCAGGCGGAGTAACTTTCCGCTTTGGTCCGTTACCCCGGTAACGGCGTCCAGGCACATCACAGGAGGCGAGTGTGCTCGATCGTTTGGGAATCAGAAGCCGGGTACTGCTGCT
This sequence comes from Pseudomonas sp. BNK-15, assembly GCF_047456105.1. NCBI lineage: Bacteria > Pseudomonadati > Pseudomonadota > Gammaproteobacteria > Pseudomonadales > Pseudomonadaceae > Pseudomonas > Pseudomonas sp. BNK-15. The sequence continues at coordinate 3,268,728 of NZ_CP179898.1, read as the reverse complement.
GGCCGTGCTGCCTGCCAGCTTGATGGCTCTGGTGCTGGGCAGCTATTTCACGTGGCTGCAGCAAGACCAGTTGCGCACTCAACTGCTGCAACGCGGCAAGATGATTGCCGAACAACTGGCCCCCCTGGCCGCGCCCGCCATGGCCCGGCAGACGCCTGCGCAGCTGGAGCGGATTGCCGCGCAAACCCTTGAGCAAGCCGACGTCCGTGCAGTGGCCTTCCTCGCCCCGGACCGCTCCCGCCTGGCCCACGCCGGCCCCACCATGATCAACCGGCCACCCAGCGGCGGCACGGGCACTCAACTGTTGGAGCGCAGCGGCAACGATGCCACACGCTACCTGATGCCGGTGTTCGGCCACCACCGCGACCTGGCCACCGAGGCCGTCCCGGCCGAAGCCGAGCGCCTGCTGGGTTGGGTCGAGATCGAGCTGTCGCACGACGGCATGTTGCTGCGCGGCTACCGCAACCTGTTCACCAGCATGCTGCTGATACTCGCTTGCCTGGTGCTCAGCGGCCTGTTGGCGATGCGCATGAGCCGCACCATCAATGACCCGATCGCGCGCATCAAGCATGCAGTCAACCAGCTCAAGGACGGCCACCTCGAAGAACGTCTGCCGGCCATGGGCAGCCACGAGCTGGACGAACTGGCCCGGGGCATCAACCGCATGGCAGAAACCCTGCACAGTGCCCATGAAGAGCTGCAGCACAGTATCGATCAGGCCACCGAGGATGTCCGCCAGAACCTGGAAACCATCGAGATCCAGAACATCGAGCTGGACATGGCGCGCAAGGAGGCCCTGGAGGCGAGCCGCATCAAGTCTGAATTCCTGGCCAACATGAGCCACGAGATCCGCACCCCGCTCAACGGTATCCTCGGCTTCACCCACCTGCTGCAGAAAAGCGAGCTGACCCCGCGCCAGCTGGACTACCTGGGCACCATCGAAAAATCGGCCGACAACCTGTTGGGGATCATCAACGAGATCCTCGACTTTTCCAAGATCGAGGCCGGCAAGCTGGTGCTCGACAGCATTCCGTTCAACCTGCGCGACCTGGTCCAGGACACCCTCACCATCCTGGCGCCCGCCGCCCACGCCAAGCAGCTGGAACTGCTCAGCCTGATCTACCGCGACACCCCGTCATCGCTGGTAGGCGACCCGCTGCGGCTCAAGCAGATCCTCACCAACCTGGTGAGCAATGCCATCAAGTTCACCCGCGAGGGCACCATCGTCGTGCGGGCGATGCTCGAGGACGAGCAGCAAGACAGCGCGCAGCTGCGCATCAGCGTGCAGGACACCGGTATTGGCCTGTCGCCTCAGGATGTGCGCACGTTGTTCCAGGCGTTCAGCCAGGCCGACAATTCGCTGGCCCGCCAGCCGGGCGGCACCGGCCTGGGGCTGGTGATCTCCAAGCGCCTGATCGAGCAGATGGGCGGCGAGATCGGGGTCGACAGCACACCGGGCGAGGGTTCGCAGTTCTGGATCAGCCTGAGCCTGCCCAAGGCTCACGACGACAGCGAGGCGCAGTCGTCGCAGCCGCTGCTGGGGCGGCGCGCGGCGATCGTCGACGGGCATGACCTGGCACGCCAGGCCCTGGAGCACCAGTTGCAGGATTGCGGCCTGAGCGTCAGCCTGTTCGCGTCCTATGAGCAATTGCTGCAGGGTGTACAGGCTGGCTTGCAGGCTGGGATGCCCTTCGATTTCGCGGTGCTGGGTGCCAACCTGGGCAATCTCACGCCCGAACAGCTGGGCCAGTACCACCAGCAACTGGAGCGCTACCACTGCCATTGCGTGGTACTTTGCCCGACTACCGAGCAAGCGCTGTACCACCCTCACCTGCCTAACGGCCACGGCCAACTGCTGTCCAAACCGACCTGCACGCGCAAGCTGCGCCGCCTGCTGCTGGAGCTGCTGCAACCGCGCCGCACGCGGGGCGAACCGGCCCCGTCAACGCGCGGCCAGCGCCAGCCGAAAATCCTCTGCGTCGACGACAATGCGGCCAACCTGCTGCTGGTACAGACCCTGCTGGAAGATCTCGGCGCCGATGTGCTGGCGCTCGACAACGGCCATGCTGCGGTGCAGGCGGTGCAGAGCGAACACTTCGACCTGGTGCTGATGGACGTGCAGATGCCAGGCATGGATGGCCGTGCCTGCACCGAGCAGATCCGCTTGTGGGAAAACACCCAGAGCGGCAGCCCGCTGCCGATCGTCGCCCTTACCGCTCACGCCATGGCCAACGAGAAACGTGCACTGCTGCACAGCGGCATGGACGACTACCTGACCAAACCGATCAGCGAGCGCCAGCTGGCCCAGGTGGTGATGAAATGGACCGGCCTGAGCCTGGGTGTCGGGCCACTGGAGCGCCTGGACGAACAGCAGGCCGAGGGCCAGGATCTACCGGTGCTCGACCCTGAGGAAGGCTTGCGCCTGGCGGCAGGCAAGCCGGATCTGGCGGCAGACATGCTGACCATGCTGCTGGCATCGCTGGCATCGGACCGTGAAGCCATTCGTGCTGCACGGGAGGGCGACGATCACGGCGCACTGATCGAGCAGGTGCATCGGCTCAACGGTGCCTCGCGCTATTGCGGCGTGCCGCAGTTGCGTGCAGCCTGCCAGCGCAGCGAGACCTTGCTTAAACAGGAGCATCCGCAAGCCCAGCAGGCGCTCGACGAGCTGGATGGCGCAATTGTCCGGCTGGCGGAGCAGGCACGCCAGAACGCCTGACCTTCAGGGCCTCATCGCCGGCAAGCCGGCTCCCACAGGGTTCAGCAGCGCTGCGAATTGGGAGCCGGCTTGCCGGCGATGAGGCCGGTGCAGATCAACTTCCCTGCACGCCCGGGTGGCTACAATCCCCCAACCACGATAAAGGAAGCCCGACCATGCGCGCCCTGTTGTTCAGCAGCCAGCACTATGACCAGGAAAGCTTCACGCGGGCCACTTGCGATAGCGCCCTGGAGCTGCACTTCCAGCCCGCCCGCCTGACCCTCGACACCGCAGCCCTGGCTCAGGGTTTCGAGGTGGTCTGCGCGTTCATCAACGATGAGCTCGACGCGCAGGTACTGCAACGCCTGGCCGCTGGCGGGACGCGCCTGATCGCCCTGCGTTCGGCCGGCTACAACCATGTGGACCTGGCCGCCGCCCAAGCCCTGGGCCTGGCAGTGGTGCGCGTGCCCGCGTATTCACCGCATGCCGTGGCCGAACATGCCGTGGCGCTGATCCTGGCGCTCAACCGGCGCCTGCACCGGGCCTACAACCGTACCCGCGAAGGTGACTTCACCCTGCATGGCCTGACCGGCTTCGACCTGCACGGCAAGACCGTCGGCGTGGTCGGTACCGGCCAGATCGGCGCCGCCTTCGCCCGGATCATGGCTGGCTTCGGTTGCCAGTTGCTGGCTTACGACCCCTACCCCAACCCTGAGCTGCTGGCGCTGGGGGCACGCTACGTCGAGTTGCCAGAACTGCTGCGCGAGGCGCGGATCATCAGCCTGCATTGCCCGCTCACCGAGCACACCCGGCACTTGGTCAACCCGCAAAGCCTGGCCCAGTTGCAGCCCGGCGCCATGCTGATCAACACCGGTCGTGGTGCGCTGGTCGACACTCCGGCACTGATCGACGCCTTGAAAAGCGGCCAGCTCGGGTACCTGGGGCTGGATGTGTATGAAGAAGAAGCCCAGCTGTTCTTCGAGGACCGTTCCGACCTGCCGTTGCAGGATGATGTGCTGGCGCGGCTGCTGACGTTTCCCAACGTGATCGTCACTGCGCACCAGGCGTTCCTGACCCGCGAAGCGCTGGACGCCATTGCCGCGACCACGCTGGACAACATCAACCGCTGGGCGGCGGGTAATGCGCAGAATCTGGTCACAGGTTGATGCTAGGATACGCGGCATTTCTGGAGGACCCATGGTCGAGCACGATTTCCGCTACACCCTTTTCAACCCGCAACACACCTTGATCGAGTGCCGCGCCCTGGTACCGGGCCGCTACCAGGTGACCGGCAACGGTGGCTCGATGCACAAGGGCGACACCCTGCTGGTCACCCTCAAGGGCAGCAAGGACTTGTCCATGCGCCTGACCGTCGAGAGCGTGCGCCACCTGATCAACCCGCGTGGCCAGTGGGTGGCCGTGGCCAGCGGCCCGCTGTTCAACGAGCTGGAAATCCTTAACTGGCAGGCTGAATGCGACAGCTGCGATGCCGTGCTGGACTTCGAGTTCGCCGTGGACGCAAAGCTTGGCAAGAAAGCCCGCCAGCCGGCTGCTACTGCGCGCATCGCCGAGCTGGGCTGGGCCAGCCGTGGCGACAAGCACGTGTGCCCGCGTTGCCAGGAGAGCGCCGAGTGAAGAATCTGCTGACCGGCGCCCTGATTGCCACCGGCCTGCTCGGCTGCGCCGCCGAACCCTCGAAGCTGCAACTGGAACGCAGCTATGTGCTGGAGTGGATCGGCGAACGGCCGCTGATCGACTACAGCCACCTGACACTGACGCTGGCCAGCGATGGCCGGGCCTATGGCAATGCGGGCTGCAACCATTGGTTTGCACCGTACACGCTGGACGGTGAGCACCTGAGCTTCGGCAAGGTCGGCAAGACCCGCAAGCTGTGCGCGCCGGCGTTGATGGAACAGGAAAAGCGCTTCCTGCAGGCGCTGGAGACGGTACAGCGCTGGGATGTATCGCCCATCGAGCAGATGCGCTTCTGGCCGGCCGAGGGCAAGCCGCTGCGGTTCTGGCCTGAGGAGGGCTAGCTTCAAGCCGCAAGCTGCAAGAAAAGGCGGATCGGTGCACGGCCAGCTTTTTCTTGTAGCTTGCAGCTTGCAGCTTTCAAGCCCCCTTGAGCGCCTTGATCTTGGCTTGCAGCCCTTCCAGGGTCTGCTCACCCAGCAGCTGCTCGCGCACCTTGCCCTTGTCATCGATGATGTAGGTCACCGGCAACGCTTCACTGCGTGGCAGGTCATAGCGCTCGGCCGGATCTTGCGCCAGCACGGTAAAGCCGATGCCCAAGGTATCGGCCGCCTGCTTCAGCTCCTGCCCCTGCAGGCCATCGAAGTTCACCCCCACCACCTTGATGCCATCGGCCGCCCACTGCTTGGCCGCAGTGTTCAGTTCAGGCACCTCGGTACGGCAAGGGCCGCACCATTCAGCCCAATAGTTGAGCACCAGCCAGTGCCCGTCGATCTGCTCGGCCTTCACCGTGTTGCCGTGCTGGTCCACGCCGTAGTCGGCACCGCAGCCACCTAGCAAAAGGCCTGCAGTAATGGCCAATGCTGCTGCCAAACGCCTTGCCATGGGTCAATCCTTCTCGAAGTTTCAAGCGAATGGGTCAGTTCCTGCGGTTAGAATAGCCGCCACACCCAGCTGGATGCGACCCGACATGACTGACTTGACGCTCTATCATAACCCGCGCTGCTCGAAATCCCGCGGCGCACTGGAACTGCTCGAACAGCGCGGCCTGGCACCGACCATCGTGCGCTACCTCGACACCCCGCCCGACGCTGCCACCCTCAAGGCTCTGCTCGGCAAGCTGGGCATCGGCCCGCGCCAACTGCTGCGCACCGGTGAAGACGAGTACAAGGCACTCGAGCTGGCCAACCCGGCCTTGAGCGATGCGCAACTGATCGACGCCATGGCGCAGCACCCTAAGCTCATCGAGCGCCCGATCCTGGTTGCCGGTGACAAGGCGGTGATTGGCCGGCCACCTGAGAAAGTGCTGGAGATCCTGCCGTGAGCGCGCCCTATATCCTGGTGCTGTATTACAGCCGCCATGGCTCGACCAGCGAAATGGCCCGGCATATCGCCCGCGGCATCGAGCTGGCCGGCATGGAAGCGCGCCTGCGCACGGTGCCGGCGATTTCCACCGAGTGCGAAGCCGTGGCGCCGGACATTCCGGCCAGCGGCGCGCTGTACGCCACCCTGGACGACTTGCGCCACTGCGCAGGCCTGGTGCTGGGCAGCCCGACCCGCTTCGGCAACATGGCCGCACCGCTCAAGTACTTCCTCGATGGCACCAGCAGTTTGTGGCTGGGTGGTGAACTGGTCGGCAAGCCGGCTGGCGTTTTCACCTCCACCGCCAGCCTGCATGGCGGCCAGGAAACCACCCTGCTGTCGATGATGCTGCCACTGATGCACCACGGCATGTTGGTGATGGGCCTGCCCTACAGCGAATCGGCGCTGCTTGAAACCTGCGGCGGCGGCACGCCTTACGGCGCCAGCCACCATGCCGGCGCAGACGGCAAGCGCGAGCTGGATCAACACGAGATCACCCTGTGCCGCGCCCTGGGCCAACGCCTGGCAACCACGGCCAAGGCCCTGGAGGCCTCGCGTGGCTAAGAAGCCGAAGGTGTTGCCACAACTGGAGTGGCTGGCACCGCGCCTGCGCCTCACACGCGCCCTGAGCCTGGCGTTCTTTTTTGGCCTGATCGCATTGCTGGTGGTGAACAACCTGTGGTTCGCCAACCTGCACGGGGCGCGGGTCGAAGTGATCCTGGCGATCGAGCTTGTGCCACTGCTTTTGCTGCTGCCAGGCATGTTGCTGGGCAGCGCCCGGGCGCATGCCTGGACCTGCTTTGTGGTGAATATCTATTTCATCAAAGGGGTGCTGGCAGCGTTCGACCCGGCGCGGGCAGTGTTCGGCTGGGTTGAGGTGCTGCTGAGCCTTGGGCTGTTCGTCAGCGGGCTGCTGTTCGTGCGCTGGAAATTCCAGCATGAACGGCGCATGGCGGGCGAAGGGCTTTGATTCCGGGGGCTGCTATCGCAGCCCCGGGCTTTTCAATGGTTGACGGTATGCGCCAGCATCACCGACAACTGGCACAGCGGCCGCCCGCTCTCGGCATGCCACTGGTTGAACGCCTGCTGTACCAGCGCCAGGTCGCGCTGGCTGGTCGGCTGCTTGTCGATCACCTTCTGGGCAATCAGTGCAGCGGCCATGTCATCGGTGGGGATGAACGTGTCCTTGCCAACCATGCGCAAAAAGCGCGGCGCTGACAGCCCGCCCAGCTGGTTGCCATGCTTGGCCAGGTATTTCCACAACCCGACGATATCGGTCACCGGCCAATCGGCGATGAACGCACCAAAGCTGCCCTTCTCCTTCGCCACATCCAGGATCATCTGCGCATTGCGCGGCACGCTCTTGAGCTTGCCCAGGTGGCGGATGATGCGCTCGTCCTGCATCAACCGCTCCAGGTGCTCTGCGCCCATCAGTACGACCTTCTCCGGGTCGAAGCCGAAGAACACCTGCTCGAACGCCGGCCATTTGGCATCTACCAGGCTGTGCTTGAGCCCGGCGCGGAACACGCGCAAGGCCAGGGTCGACAGGTAGCGGTCGTTGCGGATGTCGCGCAGCTGCGCCGGCGTGCGCGGCTGCGGCAGGAAGGCCTCCAGGGCCTGGGCCGAGCCGAAGCGGTTCAGGCAGTACTCATGCAACCACTGGTAATCGCGCATGGGCTCAGATGTTCAGTACATCGAGAAAACGCGGGGTGGCGCTTTCGTCGATCTTGAGGCTGGTGAAGTCGAACAGGTTGCGGTCGGCCAGCTGCGACGGGGCAACGTTCTGCAGGGCGCGGAAGATGCTCTCGGTACGGCCTGGGTGCTTGCGCTCCCACTCCACCAGCATGTCCTTGACCACCTGGCGCTGCAGGTTCTCCTGCGAACCGCACAGGTTGCACGGGATGATCGGGAATTCCTTCATGTCCGAGTAGGCCTGGATGTCCTTCTCGTTGCAGTACGCCAGCGGGCGGATCACCACGTTACGGCCGTCGTCGGCGCGCAGCTTGGGCGGCATGCCCTTGAGCGAGCCGTTGAAGAACATGTTGAGGAAGAAGGTCTCGACGATATCGTCGCGATGGTGCCCAAGGGCCATCTTGGTCGCGCCGATTTCGTCAGCGAAGGTGTACAGGGTGCCACGGCGCAGGCGCGAGCACAGCGAACAGGTGGTCTTGCCCTCGGGCACCAGCTCCTTGACCACCGAGTAGGTGTCCTTCTCGACGATGTGGTACTCGACGCCCAGCTCTTTCAGGTAGGCCGGCAGCACATGCTCGGGGAAGCCCGGCTGCTTCTGGTCCATGTTCACCGCGACGATCTCGAACTTGATCGGTGCCACCTTCTGCAGGTGCAACAGAACGTCGAGCATGGTGTAGCTGTCCTTGCCGCCGGACAGGCAGACCATGACCTTGTCGCCATCCTCGATCATGTTGTAGTCGGTGATGGCTTCGCCGGCGAGACGACGCAGGCGTTTTTGCAGTTTGTTCTGGTTGACCGAGAGGGTGCCCATAGCGCTTGGATCCGCGAGGTGTGACAAAAGCCGGCTATTTTACGCACAAACCACGCGCACCTGTAGGGATTCCGATAAAGACTTCAAGGGAATCAGCAGCCCGCCTTACAGCGCAATTTGCTCTAAAAAGCGCAGTTTGTGCAGGTAACGGCTTCCTATACTGCGACATAAGGCCACATTACCGCTTGCATCGGTGCCCTGGCCTCGGGCCGCTTGCGCTCCATCTGGGGGGCGATTGGCAACAACGAGAGGAGTGACCGGCATGATTCATCACGTTGTGGGGCTGTTTACCCACCCTGACCAGGAATGGCGGGAGATACGCGGGGAAGACGAAAGCATCAGCCACATGTACCTGACGCACACGCTGATCCTGGCGGCGATACCCGCCGTTTCGGCGTTCATTGGCACTACCCAGGTCGGCTGGGTGATCGGCGACCGGCCAGCGGTAATGTTGACGATGGAAAGCGCACTATGGATGAGCATCATGTCCTACCTGGCGATGCTCGCCGGGGTCGCGGTAATGGGCGCTTTCATTCACTGGATGGCACGTACCTACGACGCCAACCCGTCCATGGCGCAATGCATCGCCTTTGCCACCTACACCGCCACCCCGCTGTTCCTCGGCGGCCTGGCAGCGCTTTACCCGCACCTGTGGCTGGGCATGCTGGTGGGGACTGCGGCCATTTGCTACACCGTTTACCTGCTGTACGTCGGTTTGCCGACATTCATGAACATACCGACCGATGAAGGCTTCCTGTTCTCCAGCTCGGTGCTGGCAGTGGGCCTGGTGGTACTGGTAGCGATCATGGCTGCGACCGTGATCATCTGGGGACTGGGCGTGGGGCCCGTCTATACCAACTAGCTTGGAAAACACCTAGATCCAACACTGGGGCATCAAACCGGAGGCCGCCGCAAGGCGGCTTTTGGCTGTGTGCTGACCGGTGGGCTCGGCAGCCTGCCGGTGCTTGCGGCATAATGCCCGGTCAGGAGAATTACCCCGCCATGCCCGAGCTGCTCAAACAACGCGTCGAAACCTGTTACCAGCAAGCCGAAACCTTTTTCAAGCGCCCCTTCCCGCGCCCGGAAGTCAGCTTCAAGCTGCGCGGGCAGAAGGCGGGCGTCGCCCACCTGCACGAGAACCTGCTGCGCTTCAACCTGCAGCTGTACCGCGAAAACCAGGAAGACTTCCTGCGCCAGACCGTGGCCCATGAAGTGGCGCACCTGGTGGCTCACCAACTGTTCGGGGACCGCATCCAGGCCCATGGCGAAGAGTGGCAGTTGATCATGCGCGGGGTGTATGAACTGCCGCCCAATCGCTGCCACAACTATGAAGTGCAGCGGCGGGTCGCGACCCGGTACATCTATCGCTGCCCATGCCCACAGGGTGAGTTTGCGTTTACCGCGCAGCGGCACAAGCTGGTGAGGCAGGGGCGGCGGTATCTGTGCAAGCGGTGCAGGGAGACGCTGGTGTACAGCGGTGAGACTCGGGTCGAATGACAGCCAGCGCACTGATACACCAGGCACAAAAAAGGCGACCCGAAGGTCGCCTTTCGCTTTACTGCAGCAGGCTCAACGAGCCACGCCTTCAGCCACGCCCAGGTCGTCGGTCGGGCGGGTGTCAGCCAGCGGCGCACCACCGGAGGCCAGCTCCGACGCCAGCTTGTCGTTGTCCATCTCCTTGACCCACTTGGCCACCACCACGGTAGCAACGGCGTTGCCCACCAGGTTGGTCAGGGCGCGGGCTTCGGACATGAAGCGGTCGATACCCAGGATCAGCGCCAGGCCGGCAACCGGCAGGTGGCCGACAGCCGACAGGGTGGCGGCGAGGACGATGAAGCCCGAACCGGTAACGCCGGCAGCACCTTTGGAAGCCACCAGCAACACCAGCAGCAGGGTGATCTGGTGGGTGATGTCCATGGTGGTGTCGGTGGCCTGGGCGATGAACACCGCGGCCATGGTCAGGTAGATCGAGGTACCGTCCAGGTTGAACGAGTAACCGGTCGGGATCACCAGGCCAACCACCGACTTCTTGGCACCCAGGCGCTCCATCTTGGCCAGCATGCGTGGCAGCGCAGATTCCGAGGACGAGGTACCCAGTACGATCAGCAGCTCTTCACGGATGTAGCGGATCAGCTTGAGCACGCTGAAGCCGTGGGCGCGGCAGATACCGCCCAGCACCACCAGCACGAACAGCAGGCAGGTGATATAGAAGCAGGCCATCAGGTAGCCCAGCTGTACCAGCGAGCCAACGCCGTACTGGCCGATGGTGAAGGCCATGGCACCGAAGGCACCGACGGGGGCCAGCTTCATGATCATGTTGATGATGTTGAACATGACATGGGCAAAGCGATCGATCAGGTCCAGCAATGGCTTGCCGTAGCTGCCCAGGCGATGCAGGGCGAAGCCGAAGACCACCGAGAACATCAGTACCTGCAGGATGTCGCCATTGGCGAAGGCACCTACCACGGTATTGGGGATGATGTTGAGCAGGAAGCCGATGGTGGTCTGCTGCGCACCGGCGGCGGCGTAGGCGGCCACGCTGCTGGCGTTCAGGGTGCTGACGTCGATGTGCATGCCAGCGCCCGGCTTGACCACGTTGACGACGACAAGGCCGATGATCAGGGCGATGGTGGAAACGATTTCGAAGTACAGAAGCGCGTAGCCGCCGGTCTTGCCGACCGACTTCATGCTCTGCATGCCGGCAATGCCGCTGACCACGGTACAGAAGATGATGGGCGCGATGACCATCTTGATCAGTTTGACGAAACCATCACCCAAGGGTTTGAGGGCGACGCCGGTTTCTGGATAGAAGTGGCCGAGCAGGATGCCGATGGTGATGGCAACGATCACCTGGACATACAGGGACTTGTACAGCGGCTGACGTGTCGTCATGGCTAATTTTTCCTCAAGTGTGCCGGCTTCACCCTTCCCAGGATGTCGGGGCACCTGAATCGCTAACCCTCCTGCACCCGGAGGGATTTGTCGTTGTGTTCGAGCTGCCTGGGCAGGCCTCTGCCAAGTCAGATAGCAAGGGCGATGCCAAAACGCCCATGAAGGGTGCAAAGGCCGTATTTGCTGGAGGAAAATGCCCAACGACAGGGCGAATTGCCTGAGAAAGGATGGCGGATTTCCGCCCGATGGCGGGATTTGTACAGGCACCTTGGCGGGAATCCGCCCTGCTTGTTGCGAGCGATGAGGCAGGGGCTGCCTGAACATCAATCAAGATAAAAGGTGATCCGGAATGCCGCCCCGCCCAGCGGCGAATCACCCAGGCTCAGTTCAGCGTCATAGCTGTCGACGATATCTTTGACCACCGCAAGGCCAATCCCCTGCCCCGGATGCTGGCGGTCCAGGCGCTCGCCCCGTTCGAGAATCCGCTCACGCTGATCCGCCGGCACACCCGGCCCGTCATCTTCGATGCACAACGTCTGCCGCCCGGGAGCTTCCTGCAAGCTCACCCGCACCAGCCCCAGGCTAAGCCGGAAGGCGTTTTCCAGGAGGTTGCCCAGCAACTCGAGCAGCGCGCTCTGCTCCATCGGCACTTGTGCCTGCGCCGGCACCTCAAGCAGCACTTCGACGCGCTTGTCGCGGTACACCTTGGCCAGGGTGCTGCACAGGCTGTCCAGCACCGCAAGCAACTGTACGCTGTGGCGCACCAGGCCGCTCTTGCGCAGGCTGGCGCGCTGCAACTGGTAGTCGATCTGCTGGCTCATGCGCTCGATCTGGCTCTGCAGTACCCGCGCCTGCTCGCGCTCGGTGACGCGCTGCTGCATGCTCTCCCCCACGCCTTGCAGCACCGCCAACGGCGTCTTGAGGCTGTGTGCCAGGTCACCCAGCGAGTCACGGTAACGCTGGCGCTGTTCCCGCTCGCTGCGCAGCAGGCGGTTGAGCGAGCCGGTCAGGCGTAACAGCTCACGCGGGTGCTCGGCACTTAGCCCATCGCGCGCACCGGCCTCCACCTCGTCCAGCTCGCGGCTCAGCCGGCGCAACGAACGCAGGCCCCAGGTCAGGCCGGCCCAGAGCAATGCCAGCAACGCCAGCAGGGCCGCACCAAAACCTAAGTAGAGCTTTTCACGCAGACCATCGAGGGTTTGCTGGTACTCGCGCACCGGCTGCAGGGCAACGATGCTGTAGGCGGCGCTCTGGCCACCCAACAGCTTGATTTCGACGTCATAGACGAAGAATTCCTCGCCGTCATCCTGGTGCATGCGGGCGAATTCATTGCCGCGCCCATCGTAGCGCGGCTGGTAGTTGATGTGCTGGTCGGCGGTGGCGCGGGAGCGCCAGACCAGCTTACCTTCGCGGTCGAAGATGTAACCGAGCAAACCGGTATAAGGCAGGTTGTAACGCTCGTCCGGCAGCAGTGCGGGCATCTGCAACTGGCCATGCTCGATGCGCGCCGAAGAAATCAGCGAGGTCACGTCCGAAGCCAGGCGCTGTTCGATCGATTCCTGCAAGGCCAGGCTGAAGGCCTTCTGCAGGGCGGGCAGCAGCGCCAGCATGAACAGCACTGCCAGCACCGCTGCCGCGAGCATCAAGCGCACCCGCAGCGAACGAATCATCGGCAGCGCTCGGTGAACAGGTAGCCGAGCCCACGCACAGTGTCGATCGGCTTGAACCCGCGCTCACCTTCGAGCTTGCGACGCAGACGGCCGACCAGCACCTCGATGACGTTGGGGTCACGCTCCTCATCGCCCGGATACAACTGTTCCATCAGGCGCTCCTTGGCCACCACCTGCTGGTGATGACGCATCAGATACTCAAGGATGCGGTACTCGTAGGCGGTCAGCGCCAGCGGCTGCTCATCGAGGGTCGCCTGCTTGCGGTTGAGGTCCAGCACCAAAGGGCCTGCGGCGATGGTCGACTGGGTGAAGCCGCTGGAGCGGCGCAGCAGGGCATTGAGGCGTGCCTCAAGCTCTTCGAACTGGAAGGGCTTGACCAGGTAATCGTCGGCACCGGCGGCCAGGCCTTCGACCTTGTCCTGCCAGTTGCCGCGGGCGGTGAGAATCAGGATGGGAAAGGTCTTGGCCTGGGTACGCAGGCGGCCGATCAGCTCCAGGCCGCTCATGCCGGGCAGGCCGAGGTCGATCACGGCCAGGTCGAAGTGGAATTGTTCGGCCTGGTACAACGCTTCTTCGGCGTCAGCCACAGCCTGGACCACATGGCCGCTTTCGCCCAGGCGTGTATAGAGGTGGTGCCTTAACAGGGCTTCGTCCTCGACCACCAGCAGTTTCATGTGACGCTCCTTTCATGTATTGGCTGTACCGGCCTCATCGCCGGCAAGCCGGTTCCCACAGTGAACTCCACACGCCTGAAAGCAGTGGAGACCCCGTGGAAACCGGCTTGCCGGCGATGAGGCCAGTAGAGGATAACTCGGCTCGCAGATCAGAACTTGTAGTTCGCCGACAGGTAAGTCTGAGCACTGCTGGTCAGGCGCAGGGTACCCTCTTTCGGCCCGCCGCTCGCCCCCACCTCGGTCGCTGCATTGGTGCGCAGATAACGGTAACCCAGCTCAACCGAAGCTCGGTCGGTGATCTCCTGGATGACGCCGGCCTGCAGGCCGACTGCGTAGCCATAGTCGGTATCACGGCTGGCCCCTGGCGAGTCCTGGGTCAGCTTGGTCATGCCCAGGCTGCCACCACCGAACAGTTTGGTGGTATCGCCTACCGGCAGGAACAGGTCGTAGCTGCCCAGCAGGTTCTCCTGGCGCAGCTTCAGGCCGCTGTGGTCGCCCGAGACATTGTCGTAGGTCATGTAGTAGCGACCCTGATCATTGATCTTGCCCAGGCGCACGCCCCAGGTGTCATCCTTGCCGATGATGCCGTCGGCGTTCAGGTGGTCGGTGTTGCGTTGCAGCAGCCCGGACTTGCGTACCTTGTCGCTGGTCTGGCCGTAGGTCAGGCTGGCGAAGTTGTCGTCGGCGGCCTGGGCGGTGGTGATGCCAGCGGCACAGACGGCCATGGCGGCCAGCAGGGTATTGAAGGTTTTCATGGCGTTGTACTCCAGTTGAATGCGCTGTTTCGGTCTGGAAGCTAGAGTAAGCAGAACGCCCTGAACCGCGGCTGAACCCTGGCTGAACCTGGGCTGAACGATACGTTTGCAAAACAAGGAGTAGTGAACATGCGTGCCCTGCTGGCTTTGACCCTGATGTGCAGCGCCGCTCTTGCCCAGGCGGCAGTAGTGACCCGCGAGATCCCCTACCAGGACGACGATGGCAACCGCCTGGTCGGCTACTACGCCTATGACGATGCGCTGGAGGGCAAACGCCCGGGCATCGTCGTGGTGCATGAATGGTGGGGGCTTAACGACTACGCCAAGCGCCGTGCCCGTGACCTGGCGGCACTGGGCTACAAAGCGTTGGCCATCGACATGTACGGCGACGGCAAGCACACCGAGCACCCCCAGGATGCCCAGGCATTCATGGCCCAAGCGCTGAAGGACCCGGCAGCGGCGGCCGCGCGCTTCGATGCGGGCCTTGAACTGCTGAAAAAGCAGCCGAACGTCAACAAGCACAAACTGGGTGCCGTAGGTTACTGCTTCGGCGGCAAGGTGGTACTGGACGCGGCACGGCGCGGCGAAAAGCTGGACGGCGTGGTGAGCTTCCATGGTGCGCTGGCCACCCAGACGCCGGCCAAGCCTGGCGTGGTAAGGGCTGACATCCTGGTGGAGCACGGTGCGGCGGACAGCATGGTCACTGATGAGCAGGTCGCCGCGTTCAAGGCTGAAATGGATGCGGCCAAGGTCAATTATCAGTTCGTCAGCATTGCCGGCGCCAAGCATGGCTTCACCAACCCGGATGCCGACCGCTTGAGCCACGGCGCCCATGGTGGGCCGGATATTGGCTACAACAAGGCCGCAGACGAGCGTTCGTGGGCGGACATGCAGGCGTTCTTCAAGAAAGCATTCGACTGAAGATTGCCGGGGCCGCTTCGCGGCCCATCTCCCACACAGCCACATCGGCTGGCACAATACCGCCATGAACAGATTGCCTTCCTGCTGTGCCCCGCTCCAGCACCACTGGCCCCTGCCCCGCCCGTTGCCTGGCGCGGTGCTGGTCAGCTGCGCCTTCGACCCCAGCCGCCTGGCCGCCGACGACTTCCAGCGTGCCGGTATCGAACCCAGCCCCAGCCTGCAACGCTCGGTGGCCAAGCGCCAGGCCGAGTATCTGGCCGGCCGGGTGTGCGCGCGCGCCGCGCTGCAACGCCTGGATGGGCGCGACCATGTGCCCGGCACCCATGAGGACCGCTCACCGATCTGGCCCGCTGGCATTCACGGTTCGATCACCCACGGCAAAGGCTGGGCTGCGGCCGTGGTTGCCGCGCAAGACAGCTGCCGCGGCCTGGGGCTGGACCAGGAAGCATTGCTGGACGACGAGCGTGCCGAACGGCTGATGGGCGAAATCCTCACCCAGGCAGAGCTCGAGCGCCTGGACCGCAGCCAGCTGGGGCTGGCGGTTACCCTGACTTTTTCGCTCAAGGAAAGCCTGTTCAAGACCCTCTACCCACTGACCCGCCAGCGCTTCTACTTCGAGCACGCCGAGGTGCTGCAGTGGTCACCTGAAGGCCTGGCACGCCTGCGCCTGCTCATCGACCTGTCGCCAGAATGGCGCCATGGCGTCGAGCTGGAAGGCCAGTTCTGCCTGCAGGACGGCCATCTGCTCAGCCTGGTCAGCGTCTAAGCCTTACAGCGGCGCCTGCTCGCGTGGCCAGTTGAGGCTGAAGCAGGCACCGCCCAGCGCTTCACTGCGCCCTACCGTGGCCCGGCCGGCGTGCCAGTAGATGATCCGCCGCACGATCGACAGGCCCAGGCCATGCCCTCCCGAAGCCCGGGTACGGCTGTCGTCGAGCCGGGTGAAGGGCGTGAAGATACGGTCCCAGTAACCTTCGGGGATGCCCGGCCCGTCATCTTCCACTTCGATGCGGCAGCGCTGCTGGCCCAACTGATAGCTCAGCCGTACTTCAGCCCGGGCATGGCGCAGGGCATTGCTGACCAGGTTCTGCAGCGCGCGATGCAGATAGCGCGGCTCGGCCTCGACCCAGGCGTCTTCGCCATCCTGAAGCTGACAGGCACCACGCACCAGCCTGACGCCGGCATTGAGCGGGGCCAGCTCGTCGATCACCCGGTCGAGCAAGGCATCCAGGTCGACGCGCTGGAACTTCAGGGCCGGCGCGCCCTGCTCCAGGCGGGCGTAGGTCAGCATCTCGTCGACCAGCTTGTCCAGGTCCTGGATATCGCCGTCCATGCCCGCCAGGTGCTTGGCCCGGGCCTGTTCGGTCGGTGCGCTTTCAATCATTTCCAGGCCAAAGCGCAAACGCGCCACCGGCGTGCGCAACTCATGGGACACCGCCCGCACCAGCTCGCGCTGCATGTTCAACGAACGCTGCAGGTGTTCGGCCATGCCGTTGAACGCCGCCGCCAGGCGCCCGACCGAATCGGCATCGCCGGCGGGCACACGGGTTTCCAGGCTGCCCTGGGCGATGCGCGTGGCGGCCATTTCCAGGCCCGACACCCGCCGTTCCAGCTGGCGCACCAGCAGATAGACCACCAGGCCAATCAGGCACAGGCCGAGGAACGCGATCAACACCAGCAATTGCGGCGGATAGGGGTTGAGCTGATACAGCGGGCCAATCTCCAGCACCCAGGGCGAACCCGGCAAGCCTGCGAACACGCGGATCGAATCGCCATCCTTGCCCAGCGCCATGACCGTGTCGCCCTCCTCTACCCGGCGCCGCTGGTCATCGTCCAGGCCGACCCGCTCCAGGCGCTGCAGGGCGATACCAAAACCGAACCCCTTGCTCTGCCTGATCTGCGCCAGGCGCTGTTGCTGTTCGGTGACCGGGAAGCGCACCAGTTCATCGGCGAGCAGATAGAGCGTGGCCCGCGCCAGCTGCTCGCTGACCTGCTTGACCTCGGCCACCAGCAGCAGGTCTTCCTGGCCCACCTTGCGCAGCACCTGGGCGGCGTGTGGGCCGGTTTTCTGCACCACCACCAGGGCGCGATTGAGCCGCGCGCGCTGGCCGCCATCAAGGGTGCGCGCCGACAGGGGTTGCAAGTCCAGCGGCACGCCCAGCAAGCGCTCCCACATCAACAACGAGCGTTTGCGTTCGGTTTCATTCTGCTGGGCCAGGTTGTCAGCCATCAGGCTGAACGTGCCCTGGGCCAGGCGCTCGCGGTGCTGGGCGGCGCGCACCTCGTTGACCAGGTGCAGGCTGAGCACACCAAGCAGGGCCACCAGCACCAGCACCGCGAGCATGCCGCCATAAATACGCAGGAAGATCGAGTTGTTCATGGTGCATCGCCGACGAACAGGTAGCCCTTGCTGCGCAGGGTCTTGATAAGACGGGGGTGGATCGGGTCGTCGCCGATCTTGGGGCGGATCTTGGAAATGCGCACGTCGATGGAGCGGTCCTGGCCGTCGTAACCGACACCGCGCAAGGCGGTGAAGATCTGCTCACGCGACAGTACCCGCCCGGCATTGCTGGCCAGCAGCCAGAGCAGGTCGAACTCGGCACCGGTAAGTTCGATCAGCTGTTCGCCGAGCCGGGCTTCGCGCAGGCGGTTGTCGATGCGCAGGTCACCAAAGGCCAGCTCCTGGGTTTTGCCTTGTGCCGGCTCGCTGCGCCGCAGCAGGGCCTGGATGCGTGCCAACAGCAGGCGTGGGCGCACCGGCTTGCACACGTAATCGTCAGCACCAAGGTCCAGGCCCTGGACCTGGTCGAGCTCGTCGCTGCGGGCGGTGAGCATGAGGATGGGGCCTGCGTACTGGCCACGTACGCGGCGGCAGATGCTCAGGCCGTCTTCACCGGGCAGCATCAGGTCGAGGATGACCATGTCTGGCTGGCTGTCGACGATACGCCGGGCGGCGCGCGCACCATCGCCCTCCACTGCCACCTCGAAACCGTTGGCCTGCAGGTATTCAGCCGTGAGCTCGGCGAGGCGCTGGTCGTCTTCGACGATCAGGATGCGGGGTACGGGTTGGTCCATGGCGTTTGCCTTGATTGTTGTTTTTGCGTTGCCTGTTCCGGCCCCATCGCCGGCATTGCCACCTTAACCAAAAGGCAACATCCCCTGCCGATACTACGTCCCGCACCCGGCACTGCCAACCTCAGCGGAAACACCCCTGGACTGAACCGTTTTTTGTGCTAGGGTTCGCGCCCTGAAAAATCTGCACCGGGGCAACGAGCCGCAGAAAAATACTGCAAACCACTTGGTACAAGGCCTACAGCGAATACCCACTATTCACTCACAAAGTACGCACAACTTATCCACAGGCGCTCGCCTTGCAAAGCCCCCGATACCGCATTATCTTGTATCCCCAGCGCAGCGAACCACTAGATGTTGGGTTTCACACACCAACGCCAAGCATGAGTCAGCAGACAAATTCAAGCGATTTTTCTGCCTGAACTTATTGTGGTTTCAACAACCAAATCGCTCCAGCGGAGATGGAGAGCAACAGCTTTTGGGCTAGCCCCATAGCCTTTGACTTCGGCCAGGGAGCGGCATGTTCTTTGCCCCTTATTCCTGAGTCTGTCCCGAAGTCGGTACGCCCGAGCGGGCGGATGCGCGCGCATGACGCATCCCCGCCAGGGCCGTCGAACAAGTGGACAGAACGGTGGGCGCCCAAAAGGCGCCTGAACATATAGAAACTGTGGAGACACCCACCCATGCAAACCGACACAACTCGCGAGAACCCGCAGGCTTTGGCGCCGCAGGCCGCCGATTCCAACCAGGATCTGGCCGCGACCGCTCCGGGCCAGCTGCGCGTGATCAAGCGCAACGGCACTGTCGTCCCTTACACCGACGACAAGATCACCGTGGCCATCACCAAGGCGTTCCTCGCAGTTGAAGGCGGCACCGCCGCTGCCTCGTCGCGCATCCACGACACCGTCGCGCGCCTGACCGAGCAGGTCACCGCCACGTTCAAGCGTCGCATGCCATCGGGTGGCACCATCCACATCGAAGAAATCCAGGACCAGGTCGAACTGGCCCTGATGCGTGCCGGCGAGCAGAAAGTCGCCCGTGACTACGTGATCTACCGCGACCAGCGTGCCAAAGAGCGCGCTACCCGCGCCAACACCGACGCCGCAGTCGAGCCGCACCCAAGCATCCGCATCACCCTGGCCGACGGCAGCCTGGCGCCGCTGGACATGGCGCGCCTGAACACCATCATCAGCGAAGCCTGCGAAGGCCTGGCCGAAGTCGATGGCGACCTGATCCAGCGCGAAACCCTGAAGAACCTGTACGACGGCGTGGCCATCAAGGACGTCAACACCGCCCTGGTGATGACCGCACGTACCCTGGTAGAGCGCGAGCCGAACTACTCGTTCGTCACCGCCCGCCTGCTGATGGACACCCTGCGTGCCGAAGGCCTGGGCTTCCTGAACGTTGCCGACAGCGCCACCCACCACGAGATGGCCGACCTGTACGCCAAGGCACTGCCGGCCTACATCGCCAAGGGTGTCGAGTTCGAGCTGCTGAACCCGGCCCTGGCCGCCTTCGACCTGGAAAAACTGGGCAAGGCGATCAACCACGAGCGCGACCAGCAGTTCACCTACCTGGGCCTGCAGACCCTGTACGACCGCTACTTCATCCACAAGGATGGCGTACGCTTCGAGCTGCCGCAGGTGTTCTTCATGCGTGTGGCCATGGGCCTGGCGCTGGAAGAGAAAGACAAGGAAGCCCGTGCGATCGAGTTCTACAACCTGTTGTCGTCCTTCGACTACATGGCCTCGACCCCGACCCTGTTCAACGCCGGTACCCTGCGCCCGCAGCTGTCGAGCTGCTACCTGACCACCGTGCCGGACGACCTGTCGGGCATCTACCACGCGATCCACGACAACGCCATGCTGTCGAAATTCGCCGGTGGCCTGGGCAACGACTGGACTCCTGTGCGTGCACTGGGCTCCTACATCAAAGGCACCAACGGCAAATCCCAGGGCGTCGTACCCTTCCTGAAAGTGGTCAACGACACCGCCGTCGCCGTGAACCAGGGTGGCAAGCGCAAAGGCGCTGTGTGCGCCTACCTGGAAACCTGGCACCTGGACATCGAAGAATTCATCGAGCTGCGCAAGAACACCGGTGATGACCGTCGTCGTACCCACGACATGAACACCGCCAACTGGATCCCTGACCTGTTCATGAAGCGCGTCTTCGATGACGGCAAGTGGACCCTGTTCTCGCCATCGGAAGTGCCAGACCTGCACGACCTGACCGGCAAGGCCTTCGAAGAGCGCTACGAGTACTACGAAGCCCTGACCGAGTACAACAAGATCAAGGTGTTCAAGACCATCCAGGCCAAAGACCTGTGGCGCAAGATGCTGTCGATGCTGTTCGAAACCGGCCACCCATGGCTGACCTTCAAAGACCCGTGCAACCTGCGCTCGCCGCAGCAGCACGTGGGCGTGGTGCACAGCTCGAACCTGTGCACCGAGATCACCCTGAACACCAACAAGGATGAGATCGCGGTCTGCAACCTGGGCTCGATCAACCTGCCGAACCACATTGTCGACGGCAAGCTGGACACCGCCAAGCTGCAACGCACCGTGAACACCGCCGTGCGCATGCTCGACAACGTGATCGACATCAACTACTACTCGGTGCCGCAAGCGCGTAACTCGAACTTCAAGCACCGCCCGGTCGGCCTGGGCATCATGGGCTTCCAGGACGCGCTGTACCTGCAGCACATCCCGTACGGCTCCGACGCTGCTGTGGAGTTCGCCGACAAGTCGATGGAAGCGGTCAGCTACTTCGCGATCCAGGCGTCCTGCGACCTGGCCGATGAGCGCGGCGCGTACGAGACCTTCCAGGGTTCGCTGTGGTCCAAAGGCATCCTGCCGCTGGATTCGCAACAGATCCTGATCGAGGCCCGTGGCCAGAAGTACATCGACGTCAACCTGGAAGAAACCCTGGACTGGGCGCCGGTACGTGCCCGCGTACAGAAAGGCATCCGTAACTCGAACATCATGGCCATCGCGCCGACCGCGACCATCGCCAACATTACCGGCGTGTCGCAGTCCATCGAGCCGACCTACCAGAACCTGTACGTGAAATCGAACCTGTCGGGCGAGTTCACCGTGATCAACCCGTACCTGGTGCGCGACCTGAAAGCCCGCGGCCTGTGGGACTCGGTCATGATCAACGACCTGAAGTACTACGACGGTTCGGTGCAGCAGATCGAGCGAATTCCGCAGGAGCTCAAAGACCTGTACGCCACCGCGTTCGAAGTCGAGACCAAGTGGATCGTCGATGCCGCCTCCCGTCGTCAGAAGTGGATCGACCAGGCGCAGTCGCTGAACCTGTACATCGCCGGCGCTTCGGGCAAGAAGCTGGACGTGACCTACCGCATGGCCTGGTACCGTGGCCTGAAAACCACCTACTACCTCCGTGCCCTGGCCGCGACCAGCACCGAGAAGTCGACCATCAACACCGGCAAGCTCAACGCCGTGTCCAGCGGCGGCGACAGCGCCCCGGCCCAGGCCGCAGGCCCGGCGCCAGTGCCGAAGGCTTGCGCGATCGACGAGCCGGACTGCGAAGCCTGCCAGTAAGGCCTGCTGATGCCGCAAGGGGTGCCCCAACGGGTGCTCCTCGCGGCATTTTCTTATCTGCGCAAGCGCAGCTTTTGTAGGAGCGGCCTTGTGTCGCGAAGGGGCTGCAAAGCAGTCCCGGAATCCTTGTGAAAATAGTGGATTCCAGGGGCCGCCTTGCGGCCCTTTCGCGACACAAGGCCGCTCCTACAAAAAACGCGCCAACCCAACATGATGTATCGATAAAATAAAAAACCACAACATGTAGTGCCTCGCGCTATTTGCCGCTAAACTCCCTTCCCGTAAAAGACGACACGAGATACCGTGAACGGACGCGCGTAAAACCGGTCGAAAAATTACCCTCGCCCGCAAGACGCGCACCCCGATCGAAAGCGAATTCCGGTATACTCCGCCCCCTCTGAAAAGGGCACCTATTCAAGTCCCTGGCCCCTCCCCGAGGCCTGGCCAGGCACGAATCCAGATGTAACGAGAGTCAGCCTCTCGAGCTGTCCATTCGCCGTTACGGCCTTGCGTCAGGCATCACATTTTTAAAATCCAACCGGTTGCCCCAGGGCGACCCTCAAGCAGGAGCCAAACCATGCTGAGCTGGGACGAATTCGACAAAGAAGACGGCGAAGTAGCCGCCAAAGGCAACACCCCTGCGCAGGCCAACGCCGCCGCCACCCTCGACAAGCTCGACAGCGCCGGCGGTGCTGCCGCCCTGGAAGCCCGTGCTGCCACCGCCGCCGACTCCGACGCAGTTAAGCGCGCCAAGGCCGCGCTGGACGCCCTGGACATCGCCGAAGGCCTGGCCGAGCTGGAAGGCTCCTCGGCCCGCGTCGCCGTTGACGAAAAGCGCATGATCAACTGCCGCGCCGACCTCAACCAGCTGGTGCCGTTCAAGTACGACTGGGCCTGGCAGAAGTACCTCGACGGCTGTGCCAACCACTGGATGCCGCAAGAGGTCAACATGACCGCCGACATCGCCCTGTGGAAGAGCCAGGACGGCCTGACCGAAGACGAGCGCCGCATCGTGATGCGCAACCTCGGCTTCTTCTCCACCGCCGACTCGCTGGTTGCCAACAACCTGGCCCTGGCCGTGTACCGTCTGATCACCAACCCGGAGTGCCGCCAGTACATCCTGCGCCAGGCTTTCGAAGAGGCGATCCACACCCACGCCTACCAGTACTGCATCGAGTCGCTGGGCATGGATGAAGGCGAGATCTTCAACATGTACCACGAGATCCCGTCGGTCGCGAAGAAAGCCGCCTGGGGCCTGAAGTACACCCGCGCCATCTCCGACCCGGAGTTCAACACCGGCACCGTCGAAACCGACAAAGAGCTGCTGCGCAACCTGATCGCCTACTACTGCGTGCTGGAAGGCATCTTCTTCTACTGCGGCTTCACCCAGATCCTGTCCATGGGCCGCCGCAACAAGATGACCGGCGTTGCCGAACAGTTCCAGTACATCCTGCGTGACGAGTCGATGCACCTGAACTTCGGTATCGACGTGATCAACCAGATCAAGATCGAGAACCCGCACCTGTGGGATGCGGCGATGAAGGAAGAAGCGACCCAGATGATCCTGCAAGGGACCCAGCTGGAGATCGAATACGCCCGTGACACCATGCCACGCGGCGTACTGGGCATGAACGCGGCAATGATGGAGGACTACCTCAAGTTCATCGCCAACCGTCGTTTGACCCAGATTGGTTTGAAGGAAGAGTACCCAGGGACGACCAACCCGTTCCCGTGGATGAGCGAGATCATGGACTTGAAGAAAGAGAAGAACTTCTTCGAGACGCGCGTGATCGAGTATCAGACTGGTGGGGCGTTGAGCTGGGACTGATTGTCCGGGCTGAACATGGAAAAGGCTGCCAATTGGCAGCCTTTTTTTACTAAGAGCTCTTGCGAAAGATTGCAGCCTGGGGAATGCGCGGTTCTTGAGGTCTGCGCTGGATCTGTGTACTCCAGCGTGAGGATGCACAGCTATATGACCGCACATCCCTTAGACCTCCCCAGCGCCCTGCACCACCGAGTCAGAGGAT
Source organism: Pseudomonas sp. BNK-15 (assembly GCF_047456105.1). Classification (NCBI taxonomy): domain Bacteria; kingdom Pseudomonadati; phylum Pseudomonadota; class Gammaproteobacteria; order Pseudomonadales; family Pseudomonadaceae; genus Pseudomonas; species Pseudomonas sp. BNK-15. The sequence goes on along the minus strand of NZ_CP179898.1, from coordinate 3,244,902 downwards.
GATTATTGATGCCTTCCCTGATTATCAGGCAATCACTGCATCGTCGGGCTGCGCCTGCGGTGCCTCAAGCAGGTTGTGCAAGGTATTGAGGAACAGGTCGAAGCTCATGATCCCGTTACCGACGGTCGACAGCAGTGTTTGACCGCTCTCGTCCTTGATAACGACCAACTCGGTCCACTGATTGAGATCGACATTGCCCAGGCTGTTCAACGAGACCTTGCGGCCATCGATCTCGAGCGCGTCGCGGGTGACAGTCAGGGGCTTGGTGGTGACGTTCAAGAAGTCGCCGCGGAGGCGCTTGCCCCATACCTGGCTGGTGTCCAGATAGTTGAACTGCACGGCCCCGCCATTGTGAAGCGTGGCCAATACCGCTGGTAGCCGTTCGTTCAGATAGTGTTCACGCACCTGCTCGATAAAGGCGAACAGGCCCTTGAGGTGCGGATTGACCCGGCGCAAAGGCTCGCTTGCGTTGCGCCGATACGCCAGATTGTTGGTCAGGCCGGCGAAGGCGGTCTGCCCGGAGGCGAACAGGTACAGGTCGTTCATCTCGCTGAAGGGCACGTAGTCACGCTCGTTGCCGATGACCTGGCAGATGCCTTTTTCGTAGACCTCATAGCGGGCTTTGCGCAGCGTTTTCTGCCACAGGGCCAGCGCGAACATGCTCAGGCCGAGCACACCCAACAGGACGATGGTGGAATAAAAGATGCCCCTGGGGCCGTTGAATTGCAGGTTACTGGTAAGGCTCAGGTAGCCGACGAAAGCGGCCAAGGCCAACATCTCCTTGCGGCCAATATCCAAAGCCTCCCCCATCACATCCATCTGGTGATAGCCCCCAGGGCCTTCACAGAACGTCACATCATAGGCAGGCGCCAGCGTCCACTCGCCAGTGCGGGACATGAGGTAAGCGAAGTTCTTCGGGTGATCGTCGCGGTTGTTGAATGCCACATTGAACACGGCGCGCTCGAAGGCACGAGCCTTCTCCCGCACGTCATTGGTGCACATGTGCGTGGCACGCAGGAAGTTGACGTAATCCAGCGCACCGGGCGATCTGAAATCGGCACCGGTAAATGCGGCAAGGCTTTGCATCGGCACACGCAGGCCACCCTGTCGGTCGAAACGCTTGCTGGCAAAGGCCGCTTGCCCATTGGGCAGGCTGAAATGCTCAGTGTCCGGTGTCGCTATACCGCACAAGCGAAGGCACTCGGCGTAGACCATTTCTATCGCGCAGACCTCTGGGTGCTCTTCCTTGGCGGGAAATTTGATCAGCCAGGCTTCAAGGCCTGGTTTGGCGACAGTGGTGAAGGAGCCGGTGTGGTCATCGCGATAGACCAAGGCCTTCGGCCTTGCACCTTGAGGTGAGCCACCAACGAGCAGCAGTTTCTGCAGAAACTCACCGCCCCCACCCTTAAGCACTTCATGCGCAGCGTATGTGAAAATAGGGTCGGAACAGACGCCTCTCAGCTACTTTAGTCGTAGTACCTCTATAAGGAAATCTCGAAGCCCGGGCTAGAGCGGCCATTGCTTGAAACGCGCTGTTCAAGGCTGCCATTTCTTCAATACATTGCGCCAGCAAGCGTTGACATCCCCATCGTCGCTTGATAAAAAACCGATGACGTTGTACGACAACACATAACAAGAACAACAGTCAGTGGAAGATCTCCCCATGTCGACCCCCATCGCGCTACACCCAAGACTCGCACCGCCCTCCATTGCATCACGCACGGCCACCTAGTGCCGTAACCCTGTTTCACCCTACCCGGCCTTCACCGGCCCGTACCCACCCGCCCCTGCCGCAGGCCGCTTGCGCGTGCCCGGTGGACGGGCTGCCACACCCTTTTGCGGAGCACAACAATAATGAAAATCTGCCAGACCCTTCCTTTTGCCCTGCTGGGCGCCGGCATGATCGGGAGCTTGCCGGGCACCAGCGTGGCCGCAGGCTTCATCGAAGATTCCAAAGCCACGCTTGGCCTGCGCAACTTCTATATCAACCGTAACTTCACCAACCCCAGTAACCCGCAAAGCAAGGCCGAGGAGTGGACGCAAAGCTTCATCCTCGATGCACGCTCTGGGTTCACCGAAGGGCCGATCGGCTTCGGCGTGGATGTGCTGGGGATGTGGTCGGTGAAGCTCGATGGCGGTGGCGGCACCTATGGCACCGCCCTACTGCCGCGCCATGACGATGGGCAGCCGGCGGATGACTTCGGGCGCCTGGCGGTGGCGGGCAAGGCGCGGATTTCCAAGACTGAACTGAAGGTCGGCGAGTGGATGCCGGTGCTGCCGATCCTGCGTTCCGACGATGGCCGCTCGCTGCCTCAGACCTTCCGCGGTGGGCAGGTCACCTCTAACGAAATCGCCGGGCTGACGCTGTACGGCGGGCAGTTCCGCGGCAACAGCCCGCGCAACGACGCCAGCATGGACGACATGAGCTACGGCGGCGCCCTTTCGGACCGTTTCAACTTCGTCGGTGGCGAATACAAGTTCAACCAGGACCGCACGCTGGTCGGGCTGTGGAACGCAGTGCTCAAGGACGTCTATGAGCAGCAGTACCTGCAACTGAGCCACAGCCAGCCGGTCGGCAGCTGGACCTTCGGCGCCAACCTCGGTTACTTCCACGGTGGCGAAGACGGCTCCGAAAAGGCCGGGCAACTGGACAACAAGACGTATTCGGGGATGTTCTCGGCCAAGTATGGCGGCAACACGTTCTGGGTGGGCCTGCAGAAGGTCGATGGCGATACCTGGATGCGGGTCAACGGCACGAGCGGCGGCACCTTGGCCAACGACAGCTACAACTCCAGTTTCGACAATGCCAACGAGCGCTCCTGGCAGGTGCGTCATGACTTCAACTTCGTCACCGTTGGGGTGCCGGGGCTGACGCTGATGAACCGCTACATCAGCGGGCAGGACGTGCATACCGGGGCGGTGACCGACGGCAAGGAGTGGGTGCGGGAAACAGAGCTGGCCTATGTGATCCAGAGCGGGGCGTTCAAGGATTTGAGCGTCAAATGGCGCAACTCGTCGATTCGGCGCGACTACAGCAACAACGAATTCGATGAGAACCGGTTGATCTTCAATTACCCGCTGTCGCTGTTGTAACCCGGGCTAACGCGTTTCCTGTGGCAACGGCCTTGTGTGGCAATTGCCTGGCGTAGGAGCGGCCTTGTGTCGCGAAAGGGGCGCGCAGCGGCCCCAGAACTTCGCAGGCGGCCCCATTGCCGGGGGCCGCTGCGCAGCCCTTTCGCGACACAAGGCCGCTCCTACAGTTGACCACCAACCAGGCGAAAGCCGCACACGCCTCATTGACAACTGCCAACCCCACTGCCAATAATCAACACAGTCATACGACAACCTACAACAATTAACAAATAGAGCCGGCCATGACCACTACCCCCCTCAATCGCCTGCTGCTCACCGGAGCCGCAGGCGGCCTGGGCAAGGTCCTTCGCGAACGCCTGCAAGGCTACGCCGAGGTCCTGCGCCTTTCCGATATCAGCCCGATGGCACCTGCCGCAGGTGCGCATGAAGAGGTCGTGACCTGCGACCTGGCCGACAAGGCCGCCGTCCACGCACTGGTAGAAGGCGTAGACGCCATCCTCCATTTCGGCGGCGTATCCACCGAGCACTCCTTCGAGGACATCCTCGGCCCCAACATCTGCGGTGTGTTCCACGTTTACGAGGCGGCGCGCAAGCATGGGGTCAAGCGCATCATCTTCGCCAGCTCCAACCACACCATCGGTTTCTACCGCCAGGACGAGCGCATCGACGCTCACGCTCCACGCCGGCCCGACAGCTACTACGGGTTGTCCAAATGCTACGGCGAGGATATGGCCAGCTTTTACTTCGACCGCTATGGCATCGAGACCGTCAGCATCCGCATTGGCTCGTCCTTCCCCCAGCCACAGAACCCACGCATGTTGTGCACCTGGCTGAGCTACGACGACCTGGTCCAGCTCATCGAACGTGGGCTGAACACCCCCAACGTGGGCCACACCATTGTCTACGGTGCCTCCAACAACCGCACCGTATGGTGGGACAACCGCTATGCCGCGCACCTGGGCTACGAGCCTAAAGACACCTCCGAGGTGTTTCGCGAAGTGGTAGAGGCCCAGCCGGCACCTGCCGCCGATGACCCGAGCATGGTCTATCAGGGCGGCGCCTTCGCCGTAGCCGGACCGTTCAACTGACACCCAGTGCTCCAGGAGGCCCGGCCATGAACTGCGAACTGATCGTCGACGCCCGCAACGGCACCGGCGAAAGCCCCGTGTGGCACCCCACCGAACACGCCCTGTACTGGGTCGACATTCCCGCACGCCAGCTGCATCGCTGGCAGCCCGATGGTGCCCATCAGACCTGGCAAGGCGACGAGATGCTCGCCTGCATCGCGCGCACTGAGCGGGGCTGGATCGCCGGCATGGAAAGCGGCATCTTCCAGCTTGAAACCAGGGCCGATGGCAGCCTTGCCAGCCACTTGCTCAGCGCCGTCGACCATGCCCAGAGCGGCATGCGTTTCAACGATGGGCGCTGTGATCGCCAGGGCCGCTTTTGGGCCGGCACCATGTTGATGGACATGCAGCAAGGCGCCACGGTCGGCGCGCTGTACCGGCATGACGGCGAGGGCCAGTTACACCTGCAGCAGGACGGCATGATCGTGCCCAATGGCCTGGCCTTCAGCCCCGACGGCACACGCATGTACCTGTCGGACTCGCACCCCGACGTGCAGAAAATCTGGGTGTTCGACTACGACATCGACAGTGGCATACCCCACAACAAGCGGCTGTTCGTCGATATGCGCGCCTTCCCCGGTCGCCCGGACGGCGCTGCCATCGACCAGGACGGCTGCTACTGGATCTGCGGCAACGATGCCGGTCAGATCCACCGGTTCACGCCGGATGGCCGCCTTGACCGCTCACTCAACGTGCCGGTGAAAAAGCCGGCGATGTGCGCCTTCGGCGGCGCCAACCTGGACACCCTGTTCGTCACCTCGATCCGCCCCGCAGGCATCGACCTCTGCGACCAGCCGCTGGCTGGTGGGGTATTTGCCTTCGAACTCGGCGTCAAAGGCCTGGAGGAACCTGCCTGCCGGGGCTGAACACCCGTACTGCCAACCACACTCGTACGCCCGAAACCGGATAATAAAAACCACGGAGTTTCATCATGACTTTCAAACGCAAGCTGCTTCTTGCTGCACTCCCGTTCGCCTTCAGCCTCTCCCTGCCAGCCCACGCGCTGGACATCAAGTTCGCCGAGATCCACCCGGCCGGCTACCCGACCGTGGTCGCCGAGCAGAACATGGGCAAGAAGATCGAAGCCGCCAGCAATGGCGAGATCACCTTCAAGATGTTCCCCGGCGGCGTCCTGGGCTCGGAAAAGGAAGTCATCGAGCAGGCGCAGATCGGTGCCGTGCAGATGACCCGCGTCAGCCTGGGGATCGTCGGCCCGGTGGTGCCGGACGTGAACGTGTTCAACATGCCGTTCGTGTTCCGCGACCATGACCACATGCGCAAGATCATCGACGGCGATATCGGCCAGGAGATCCTCGACAAGATCACCAATTCCGAATTCAACCTGGTGGCCCTGGCGTGGATGGACGGCGGCTCGCGCAGCATCTATACCAAGAAGCCGGTGCGCAGCCTGGAAGACCTCAAGGGCATGAAGATCCGCGTGCAGGGCAACCCGCTGTTCATCGACATGATGAACGCCATGGGCGGCAACGGCATCGCCATGGACACCGGCGAGATCTTCAGCGCCCTGCAGACCGGCGTGATCGATGGCGCCGAAAACAACCCGCCAACCCTGCTCGAGCACAACCACTACCAGAGCGCCAAGTACTTCACCCTCACTGGCCATCTGATCCTGCCGGAGCCGGTGGTGATGTCCAAGACCACCTGGAACAAGCTCACGCCTGAGCAGCAGGCGCTGGTGAAGAAGGTCGCGCGCGAAGCGCAGATGGAAGAGCGCGCGCTGTGGGATGCCAAGACTGCCGCCAGCGAAGAGAAACTCAAGGCCGCGGGCGTGGAGTTCATCAGCGTCGACAAGAAACCGTTCTTCGAGGCTACCGCTTCGGTACGCGAGAAGTACGGTGCGCCGTACGCAGACCTGATGAAGCGTATCGACGCCGTCCAGTAATACCGGCCCCCTTCCAAGTTTGACCGCGGCAGTGCGGCGCCCGCCGCCCTGCCGCTTTGGTGATGCCTATGAAATCGCTTTTCCTGAGCGTGAATGACACGCTCTATCGCAGCTGCATCTGGGTCGCCGGCCTGTCGATCCTGGCCATGTCGCTGATCATTCCCTGGGGCATCTTTGCACGCTACGTGCTGGGTACCGGCTCCAGCTGGCCTGAGCCAGTGTCGATCCTGCTGATGGTGGTGTTCACCTTCGTCGGTGCCGCCGCCAGCTACCGGGCCGGCGCGCACATGGCGGTAGGGATGATCACCGACCGCCTGCCACCGCTGCAGCGCCAGCTGGTTGCACTGCTGGTGCAGGTGCTGATGATCCTGGTGTGCGTGTTCATGACCTACTACGGCATCAAGCTGTGCATCACCACGTGGAACCAGTCGCTGGCCTCTTTGCCTGGGGTACGGGTGGGCATGACCTACGCGCCGATCCCGGTCGGTGGTCTGCTGACCTTGATTTTTGTACTGGAAAAACTCCTGCTGGGCGATCAGAGCAACCGCAAGGTGGTTCGTTACGATCTGGCGGAAGAAAACGAAGGAGCTGCGTAAATGGATGCGTTCATTCTGTTGGGCAGTTTCATCGTGCTCATCCTGATCGGCATGCCGGTGGCCTTCGCCCTGGGCCTGTCGGCGCTGATCGGCGCGTGGTGGATCGACATCCCGCTGCAGGCGATGATGATTCAGATCGCCAGTGGGGTTAACAAGTTTTCACTGCTGGCCATTCCGTTCTTCGTGCTGGCTGGCGCAATCATGGCCGAAGGTGGCATGTCACGGCGGTTGGTGGCCTTCGCCGGAGTGCTGGTGGGCTTCGTACGGGGCGGTTTGTCGCTGGTCAATATCATGGCCTCGACCTTCTTCGGCGCCATTTCCGGCTCGTCGGTGGCTGACACCGCGTCTGTAGGCTCGGTACTGATCCCCGAGATGGAGCGCAAGGGCTACCCGCGCGAGTTCTCCACGGCAGTGACCGTCAGCGGCTCGGTGCAGGCACTGCTCACCCCGCCCAGCCACAACTCGGTGCTGTACTCGCTGGCGGCGGGCGGCACAGTGTCGATCGGCTCGCTGTTCATCGCGGGGATCATGCCCGGCTTGCTGCTGAGCGCGGTGATGATGGGCCTGTGCCTGATCTTCGCCAAGAAGCGCAACTACCCCAAAGGTGAAGTGATCCCGCTGCGCCAGGCACTGAAAATCGCCGGCGAAGCACTGTGGGGCCTGATGGCGATGGTCATCATCCTCGGCGGTATTCTCTCGGGCGTGTTCACCGCCACCGAATCAGCGGCCGTGGCAGTGGTCTGGTCGTTCTTCGTGACCATGTTCATCTACCGCGACTACAAGTGGCGCGACCTGCCCAAGCTGATGCACCGTACGGTGCGGACCATCTCGATCGTGATGATCCTGATCGGCTTTGCCGCAAGCTTCGGCTACGTGATGACGCTGATGCAGATCCCGTCGAAGATCACCACAGTGTTCCTGACCCTGTCGGACAACCGCTACGTGATCCTGATGTGCATCAACTTCATGCTGTTGCTGCTGGGCACGGTGATGGACATGGCGCCGCTGATCCTGATCCTGACGCCGATCCTGCTGCCCGTGATCACCGGCATCGGTGTGGACCCGGTGCACTTCGGCATGATCATGCTGGTGAACCTGGGCATCGGGTTGATCACACCACCGGTGGGTGCGGTGCTGTTCGTCGGTTCGGCCATCGGCAAGGTGAGCATCGAATCGACGGTGAAGGCGCTGCTGCCGTTCTACATTGCGCTGTTCCTGGTGCTCATCGCGGTCACCTATATCCCGGCCATTTCGCTGTGGCTGCCGAGCGTCGTGTTGTAACGGCGCTCATCCGGGGCCGCTGGGCGGCCCATCGCCGGCAAGCCGGCTCCCACTGGGACAACGCCGATCTGAAGGCCAATGCAAAACCCGTGGGAGCTGGCTTGCCAGCGATGGGCTGCGCAACAGCCTCCTGAACACACCTGCAAATGGATCATGCACATGGCTGTCGCTGCTTCTGTCTCCCTTTTCCCGCGCAAGCTGGCGGTCGCGCTACTGGCGCTGCTGGCCTGCTCGTTCGCCGGCAACCACATTGCCGCGCGCATCGCCTTCGATGACGACACCGGCGTGCTGTTGGCCATCCTCTGTCGTTCCGGCATCACCTTCCTGGTGCTGGCCAGCCTGGTGCTGTGGCAGCGCCAACCGCTGAGCCTGCCGGCTGGCACGCGGCACTGGCAACTGCTGTTGGGCCTGTTGATCGCTACCCAGAGCCTGTGCCTGTACTCGGCCGTGGCGCGCATTCCGGTTGCCTTGGCGCTGCTGGTAGGCAACACCTTTCCGATGCTGCTGGCGCTGCTCACCTGGGCGCTGGGCGGCGCTCGCCCGACCGGCCGCACCGTGCTGTTCATGGGGCTGATCCTGTGTGGCCTGGTGCTGGCGCTGGATGTACCTGGGCGCCTGGCCGATAACGGTGAGGCCAACCCGCACTGGCTACTGGGTGTGGGCCTTTCGTTCTGCGCCGCCTGCGTGTTCGCCTGCGCGTTGTGGATCACCGACCACAAACTGGCTGCCGTTCGCGGCCCGGTGCGCAGCTTGCTGACCCTGCTGATCGTGTTCGCCAGCATGCTGGTGGCGGGGGCCAGCGGGGTGATGCCCTCGGGGTTGTCGCTGCCGGCCAGCGCCAGCGGCTGGACGGCCTTGGCCAGCCTGGTGGTGCTGTATGGCGTGGCCTTCACCTTGCTGTTCGTCTGTGTGCCACGGCTGAACATGGCGCAGAACGCGCCAGTGATGAATATCGAGCCCATCGCCACGTTGCTGCTGGGCTGGGCGTTGCTGGATCAGCGCCTGGGCACCTGGCAATTGGTCGGCGCCGCCGTGGTGGTGTGCGGCATCGTGCTGCTGACCTACCGTCGGGCCAGCTGACCCGCTTTGTGAAAGGAGCCGCTGATGGCTGTCACCGAACTGCAGCTGCAAGACCGCCTGACCCGCCTGACCCTGGCGCCCGAGCTGGGCGCCAGCCTGATCAACTGGGAGGTGAAGGCGACCGGGCAGGCGCTGTTGCGCCATACCGATCAGGCAGCGCTGGCCAGCGGTACACCGCGCCAGCTGGGGTGCTACCCGTTGGCGCCCTGGTCCAACCGTATTGCCGAGGGTGGTTTTGCAAGGCCCGAGGGTTGGCTGGCCCTGGCGCCCAACACCGCACACGACCCGTATCCGATTCATGGCACCGCCTGGCAGCAGGCCTGGCAGGTGGCTCATCACAGTGAGCGAAGTGCAAGGCTGACGCTCCAGAGCAGCGTGCCGTTCGCCTACCGGGCGGTACTGGATGTGCATTTGCATGAAGGCCGCCTGAGGCTTGACCTGCAGGTAACGCATCTGGATGAGCCCGCTACCTGGTATGGACTGGGGTTGCATCCTTACTTCCCGCGCTACCCTGACACCCGCCTGCAGGCAGCAGCGCAGCACGTGTGGCTGGCCGAAGAGGGGCGGTTGCCGTCGTACACGGCAGCGGTGCCTCGAGACTGGTGCTTCGATGCACCGGCCTGCCTGCCGGGCACCGTGGTCGACCATGCGTTCGGCGGGTGGGCCGGGGACTGCGTGATCGAGCAACCCGGGGCCGGTTATCGACTGGTATGCAGCGCCAGCGGTGCCGAGCATTTCTTGCTGTTCTGCCCCCAGGACAAGCCGTTCTTCTGCTTTGAACCGGTCAGCCATCCAATCAATGCCCATCACCTGCCGGGGCAACCGGGTTTGCGCTTGTTGCGCCAGGGTGAAGAAATGAGCCTGGGGTTCAGCCTGGAGTACCAGGCGATCCAGACGGTTGTCAGCGAGCAACCGCAACCGGGCGAACCGAAGGCAGGATGACTTCAGTCCAGCCCTTGGGCCCGCAGCTCATGCGCCAGCAGGTCGACGAACATGCGCACCTTGGCTGAACCATGCTTGCTTTCGCGGTGCAGCACATGGATCGGCCATGGGGCTTCCTCATAGTCGGCCAGTAGCACCTGTAACTGCCCGCTGGCGACCTCGTCCACCACCTGATAGGACAGCAACCGGGCAATCCCCAGCCCGCCCACCGCCGCTGCGATCGCACCGTCGTTGCTGGTCACGGTGAGCCTGGGCTTGATGCGCACCAGGGTCGGTTCGTCCGTCACGCCGAAGCGCCAACCGGCACGCGGCGAGAGGTTGGTGGTGGCGATCACCGCATGCGCCGGCAAGTCCGAGGGGTGCTGCGGCACACCATGGCGCGCCAGGTATTCAGGCGAGGCGCAGAGCATGCGCCTGACCCTGCCTACGCGCAGAGCCTTGAGGCCGGAGTCGGGCAGCGGACCGATACGCACCGCAACGTCCATGCCCTCCTCGACCATGTTGACGATGCGGTCGAGGAAGTAGGCGGATACGTCCACCTCGGGGTACTGCTGCAGATAACGCACGATGCTCGGCATGACGAATTTCTTGCCGAACAGGATGGGCGCGGTGACGGCCAGTTCGCCTTTGGGCGTGGCGTTGATGCCGGCGGCGGCCTCGTTGGCCTCAGAGATGCTGGCGAGGATGTGGCGGGTGTCCTCCAGATAGCGGCCACCCGCCTGGGTCAGGCGCACGCTGCGCGTGGTACGTAGCAGCAGTTTGACGCCGAGCATGTCCTCAAGCGCGCTGACCGCGCGGGTTACTGCAGCGGGCGAGATGTCCAGACGGCGGGCGGCAGCAGCGAAGCTTTCCAGCTCGCCTACCGCGACGAACACCTTCATCAGGTGAATCTGGTCCATGCCGGCTCCTGAGTATCGTGGGTAGAGATTATCTGCTATCTGCAGGCAGCATCAAATATCCAGTACCAGCGCCTGCCCGCCCTCCTGCGCTTTGCCCGGCACCGCGCAGCAGATCAGCACTGTCCCCGCTTCCGGCATCTGGGCAGGCGGGTTCGGGTAATGCACCTGCCCGCTCACCACCTTGGTCTTGCAGGTGCCGCACGAACCGCCCCGGCAGCTGAAGTCCGGCGACAACCCACGGGCTTCGGCAAGTTCGAGCAAGGTACCACCGCCCGGTGCCCAGCGCGCCTCCTTAGCCGAGCTGGCAAAGTACACAGGCACTGGCTCGCTGGCAGCCGGTGGCTGCTGCAGCGTCGGCTGGTCGTCATCGGTATGACGCCTGAGCGTCGACGGGCCGAAGGCTTCTGCATGAATGCGCTTGTCCGGCACATGTATGGCGCGTAACCCTTCATACAGGTCCTGGGTAAAGCTGGCCGGCCCACACAGGTAGAAGTCATAGTCATCCAGCGCCAGCTTCGCTTTCACCTGCTCGATCGCCAGGCGCCCGGCATGTTCATAGTCGCGTCCTGGCACTGCGTCGTCCTCCGGCTGGCTTAGGGAGCGATGCACACTCAACAGGCCACCTGCCTGCTCGGACAACGCGGCCAGTTCCTGCTGAAATGGCAAGTCAGCGAGGCGGCGGGCGCCGTGGAACAGGTGAATTCGCCGCGTCTGCTGCCGGGCCAGCTGCTCGCGCAACATGGCGATCAGCGGGGTAATACCTACGCCTGCACCAATCAGCACGATGGGCCTTGTACTGTCGCCGTCCAGGGTAAAACTGCCCATGGGCAGCCGCACGTCGAGCAGGTCGCCCACGCCGACCTGTTCGTGCAAATACCGCGAAGCCGCACCCTGGGCCTTGACGCTGATGCGCAGGTGGCCGTCCGATGGCGCGCAGGACAGGCTGTAGGTGCGAATCAACGGCGTGTCGCCACCCAGCGGGAGCCGCACAGGGATGTGCTGGCCTGGAGCAAAGGTTACCGGCACATCGGCCGCCAGGTAGAACGAGCGGATGTCCTGGCTCTCCTGCACCACCCGCTCAACACGCCAGGCCAGCCATTGGCGCTGCCGCTCGCGCTGCTGCCGGCGCTGCTCGACCTCGGCCCAGGTCCCGGTCATCAGGCTGGTCGGTGCGTATTCCTCAAAGGCCCAGCGTAGCGACACGCCAGCCCGGCGCAGCACGATGTGTTCGACCTGAAGCGTCCATAGCCGCTCGGCGCCGTCGAAGTCTTTGATCAGCGGGCTGTCGAGCAAAATCTCGGTGCGCCCCGTCACTTGCAGCACGTTGCCGTTGCTGAAATCGACGAACAACAACCCTGCCTGCGGATTTTCCAACAGGTTGCCGAGGGTATTGAAGTGCAAGTTGCCGGCATAGTCGGGGATGGTCAGGCGGTTGCCGTCGACCTTGACGAACCCGGCCCGGCCGCCGCGGTGCGAGACATCCACAGCGCGATGGCCGTCTTGGTGGTCAATGTAGCTGGCGACAAAGAAGGTGTCTGCCTGCTCGATCATCGTCACTGCGTGGGTATCCAGTACGCTGGAGTCCAGCCTGCCCTGCGGCGGCTCATCGACACGCGTGTAAGCGCGCAACTGGATGTACTGGGGACAATTGCCGAAGGCGTGCTCCACCATCACCGCCAGCGGGCCACCGCTCCCTTGCTGGATAAGCCCGTTGATGCGGTTGCGCCGGCGGCTGTGCAACTCGATGCCGAGCAGGCCGACAGCACCGCCTGCGCCCAGGCCTGGCGTTGCCGGGTCGTCCCTGGCGAGGTGGGTGTCGATCAGCAATTGCCGTGGGTCGGGCGAGCTGACGAAGCCTTCGGGGCCTTCAAGCAGCGTCGCCCACGGTTTGCCCTGGGCGTCCACGGCGCCTGCGACCAGGAACGGCAGTTGCCGGTAGAACTCGCGGTGCTGGTCGGGCATGTAGTCACGGATGACCTTCTGCCCGAATACCTCCATGCGCTGCGCCACACCGGCCTGCTCCTGCAGCCGTTTTTCGCCAACGTGCCAGGGCGAGGGTCGAGGGTCAGGGGTTTGTTGCATGGCGGCGTTCCTCGGTTGGATTGCGGCTCAGGCGTTGGCTTGCAGGCCTACGGCGGTACGTGGCATGGCGACGAAGCCTGGCAGCGCTTCGATGCGTGCCAGCCAGGCGCGTACGTTGGGGTACGGCTCCAGCGAGACGTTGCCCTCGGGGGCATGGGCGATGTAGGAGTAGTTGGCCACATCAGCGATGGTCGGCTGGTCGCCCACCAGGAATGGCGACTCGGCCAGTTCGCGGTCCATCACCTTGAGCAAGGCGTGGGCGCGACCGATGACTTCGTCGGTGTTGAATGAGGCGCCAAACACTGTAACCAGACGGGCAGCGGCCGGGCCGAAGGCGAGCGGCCCTGCGGCGGTGGACAACCAGCGTTGCACACGGGCAGCGGTGACCGGGTCATGGGGCAGCCAATGGCCGGCTTTGTCGTACGTGCTGGCCAGGTAGACGAGGATGGCGTTGGAGTCGGCAATGACAGTACCGTTGTCATCGATCACCGGCACCTGGCCGAGGGGGTTGAGGGCGAGGAATTCCGGCTGCTTGTGCGCGCCCTTGGCCAGGTCCACGAACACCAGTTCGGTGGGCAGGTCCAGCAGCGACAACATCAGCTCGATGCGATGGGCATGGCCGGACTTGGGGAAGTTGTAGAGTTTGATCATGGTCTGTGCTCCAGGGTCGGCACCGGCGTGGTGCTGGTGGAGCACATGCTGCGCTGAATCGCTGAATTGCAGAATCAGTGCTGGGGGAAGATCATAATTTCGCGATGCGAAATAATCACTGGGTACCCAAGGCCCGTGGGCGGGGCAGACCCAAAAGGGCCCCGCCCCATCGGGTCAGTGGCGCTGCTGCTTCTGATACCGATACAAGCCCTTCGCCGCTGCGACCACATGTGGCACGCAGGCCTGCAGCTCATCGAAACTCATGGTATCGAGCAGCTCGAAGTTATCCTCCAGCCCGTGCAGCGAAATAGCCTTGAGCAATTGATCCTGCTCGGGCGGAAGGTCGCCCCATTGTGCGATCTGGGTAGCGCGCATGTAGCCAAAGCACCACTCTTCCATGATGATCGCCGGCCCTTCCTCGCTTTCACTTTCTTCGAACACCGGCTCGAAGCCGTCGACGTTCTGCGCAAGCTGTTCCGCCACCTGGTGGGCATAGCGCAGCATCAGTGCCGTATAGGCTTCTTCATGGGCAGGCTTCTTGAACTTCGGCACCTTGCCACCGGCGACCGCAGGCAACCACTGCTCAGGGTTGACCCGCGACGGCGAGCTGGCCAGGCCGGTGAAAAAGCCGTTGAGCTCGGCAAGGTTGAGTACCGAATAGTCGTTGCCGTAGGTGATCAGCAGGTCTTCCAGGCGGTGGAGTTCTTTTTCGCTGAGGGGGGGAGCATGGTTGCACATCCTGAAAAGCAAAAGTGTGTGCACCCTATCACAGCGACGGGTCAAGGGCTGCCCACAGCCACAGAGCTGCGGGCAGTTACCCTATTGGGGTAGCCAGGTGCACAGCGACGACTGTTGCCCCGTGCCGAGTAGCAGCCACAACAATATTCGACACTTGCGCGGGCAGAGTTGTCCGGCCATGTGTACGCCTTTGGACTGCAAGTCGATCTCGGCCCCCGCAAAACCATAGGTGGCCCGAGCGGTGGTACCACTTCCGGTGCGGGTAGCGACAATCACCGGCAGGTTCGCCGCCAGCTCAGCCAACACATCGGACCAGACGCTGGAAACGTGCCCGGCACCAAACCCGGATATGACCAGCCCCTCGAAGCCAAAGGCCGCAACAGCCTGCAGCAAGGTTGTATCTGCATCCAGGCAAGCTTCCAGCAGCGCAACCCGATGCCCGACGCGTTCGGGGAGCGGTAGCACCCTGCGCGGGCAAGGCGGTTGACGATAAACCGCCAAGCCTTCTACGAGTTCACCAACGGGGCCACTGCCAGGCGACTCGAACGCGGCCATCGACAGGCTGGCAGTCTTGCGTACCCGTGTTGCGCAGTGGATCTGGTCGTTGATCACTACCAGCGCACCTCTTCCCCTGCTAGCGTGAGCCAGAGCTACCTGCGTCGCCGCCAGCAGATTGGCCGGCCCATCGCTCCCCGGCTGGCTGGGCGGGCGCATTGCACCGGTAAGCACCAGCGGTGCGTCGAAAGGCCAGAGCAGGTTGAAAAAGTACGCCGTCTCCTCCAGCGTATCGGTCCCCTGAGTGAGTATCACTGCCTGCGAGCCACCTTCGATTTCAGCGCGAGCCCAGGCCAGCACATCCAGAAGCATCACGAAACTCAGTGAGGCACTAGGGACCAGGCACAGCGTGGCCACTTCAAGGTGCGCCATCTCGCGCAAGTGGGGTAACGAGGCCAATTGCCTCTCACAGTCGAGACTTGGCGTCACCCCCCGCCCTGATGCATCAGCCTGCATGCTGGCTGTTCCTCCCAGGCTGGCAATCGACAAGCGAGGCAAATTTTCAACTTCCGTCATACGCCAACTCCCGTAACAAGCCCGACCAGCGGCACGATACCTAATGTACTGATGGCCATGGATAGAACGTTACCGATATAGCCATGCATATGGCTCGGTAACCGTTGGCTGATGGCCACAGCCAACGGCGGTGCGATCAGCGCGCCCAATACTGCGCTGAGCATGACCACCTGCCAGCTACCGCCATGGGTCAGCACCGCGGCAGGAACAACCGACACAATGGGAATGTAGGTGGGATACCAGCCACGCGCTTGCCACTGGCGACGCCAGATCACTACACCAACCAGTGAAGACAACCCCTGCCCGGCCACCAGCTGAACAACCAGTTGCGAGCCATAGGCGGGTGCAGCGGGCGCTAGCATGTAGGCGGCCAGCACACCCAGCAAGAGCCCCAGACTGGCCAGTTCATTTCCGAAAAATGGCCCTTCGCTGAAATCGGCCAAAACTCGCCTGAGTGACCAGACCACGCCATAGTCCGGGTTTGGCGCAACAGCCTGCAACGTCTCGGGCCTGCGGCCGCGCTCGACCAGCGATGGAAAGCGCCTGCACAGCATGAAAGCCATCACGCTTGCTACAGCCATCCCGCTGACATTGCCGATCACGGTAGGCAACTGCAGGGGGTAGCACAGGTAATTGACCAGCAACAGGCTGGCTGGTGCTACCAGCAGTGCGCCCAACACCGCACCGGTGATCGTCACCTGCCAGCCGCCACCAAACAGCAGAACCATGGCAGCAGGCAGCGAGACGAAGGCGACGAACGTGGGTTGCCAGGCGCCACTGGCCAAGGTCCAGCCCCACAAGGCATGACTGAGCAGCAAGCCAAGCAGCGAGCTGATGAAAACCCAGGGCCACAAGCCACTGCCATAACAGATGGCGAAGCCCTGGCAACGGTAGCCACGGATATAGGCCCAATGCGCCAGGCAAGCGCCGAGCAGCAAGCCGAGGGCGGGTAGTTCATGCTTGTAAAAAGTGACTTCGCTGATGTCTGCGACTATCCAGCGCAGGCGGCTCAGTGGCTGATCAAGTGTCGCGGTCAACTGTGCATAATCCGGCCATTGACCAAGCACCAGGCTGGCAGCCAGCAATACTGTCAGGCTGGCCAGCATCAATGCTGGGATCAATTGCTGAGGCGAAATGAGTTTAACCTTCATTTCCGTCTCCTCAGCGTGGCATCGGTGCATGCATGCGATAGCCGAGCGTGGCGTCGTAAAGATCTGTACGCCGGTCTCGCGGCAAGTCGTTGAGGCTGTTCCAGATTGGCGCCGAACGGGCTGCGCTGAGATCGACATCGGCATAGAGGATGGTTTCGTGATCTGCGCTGGCCGTTTCACCGATGGGCCATCCGTTGGTCCCGGCGATCAGCGAACAACCCAGAAAACGGCCTCCCCGCTCGCTACCGATTCGGTTGGCGGCGGCGATATAGACATTGTTGACGTGTGCTGCCGTCATGGTGAGGTATGAAGCCATGCAACGTCCGGCAGCATCGAACAGCGGTGGTGGCGTCCATACCCAGTTGTTCAGGCTGCACAGGATGTCGGCACCTTGCGCCGCCATCAGGCGTGGGACCTCGGGAAACCAGATATCCCAACAGATCAACAAACCTATACGCCCGATGGGCGTTTCGAAGACTGGGAAGCCCAGGTCGCCGGGGGTGAACCACAGCTTTTCCTGATTCCACAGGTGGGCCTTGCGGTAATGCCCAAGCATCCCCTCAGGCCCGAACAGCACTGCACTGTCATAGAGTTTCAGACCATCGCGTTCCGCGAAGCCTGCGGCCAGATAAACCTGTTGTTCCTGCGCAAAGTCCGCCCACGCCTGCAGGCTGGCCCCGTCCTGTAGCGTCTGGGCATGAGCATAGGCTTCGGCACGCGACTGAAAGGTATAACCGGTGTTTGCCAGTTCAGGCAGCACAATCAGGTTGGCACCTTCGCGAGCAGCTCGCCGGGCCAGGGCCAACCCGTGTTTCAGGTTGCCATCGCGATTGTCTAGCCCAACCTGAGGGTCGTACTGAATGACGGCGATTTTTACCGGGCTTATGGGGAGGCATAGTTCGGACATGGCGGCTTCCTTTTTTGGTTGTTGTGGAAGAGCGCCAGTAAAACGGGGTCAGGCTGGGGAGCGACAGTCAGCGCACTCCCACAGACCTGTAGGAAAAACGAAGACCTCCGGTAAGACTTATCTACCTGATAGCCACGGATTCCATTACCTACAGAATCTGATAATGCGGGTAATCAAAGGTGAAATCGATCATCCAAACAAAAGGTCTGGTGGTTTCGGGAAGCGCGCAGCCCAAGGTTGCGAGGTTGAAGGAGGCTCAATGGCCAGTTTGGCGGGGTGGTTGTATGACGATCCAATCGTCATGTTCTCGTGTTCTCCATGGGGCTTGAGAACCTGAATGGTGAATAGCGAGATCTGAGCGGTGGTGAATATATGCGCGCCAACGAGCGCAGGCCCTGCTCTGTAGAGCCTGATCGCCGGCAAACCGCCCCACTTGCCAATCACTGGCCAAAGAGACCAGTGATATTCCCGTGGGAACAGCTTGCCGGCGATCGGGCCTTAAGGCTTACACCGCCAGCGCGCGCTCACGCAGCTCGCTGTTGAGGATGCGGTCGTTCTCGCTGTAGTCGACCGGGCAGTCGATCACGTGCACGCCCGGGGTCTTGATGCAGTGCTCGAGCAGCGGCAGCAAACCTTCGGCGCTTTCCACGCGGTGGCCATTGGCACCGTAGGCTTCGGCGTACTTGACGAAGTCCGGGTTGCCGTAGTCCAGGCCGAAATCGGTGAAGCCCATGTTGGCCTGCTTCCAGCGGATCATGCCGTAGCCATCGTCACGCAGGATCACCACGGTAACGTGCATGCCCAGACGGACTGCGGTTTCCAGCTCCTGGCTGTTCATCATGAAACCACCATCGCCACACACCGAGATCACCGGGCGGTCCGGGTACACCAGGTGCGCTGCCATGGCCGACGGCAGGCCGGCGCCCATGGTCGCCAGGGCGTTATCGAGCAGTACGGTGTTGGGCTTGTGGGCCTTGTAGTTGCGCGCGAACCAGATCTTGTAGATGCCGTTGTCCAGGGCGACGATACCTTCGGACGGCAGAACACGACGGATGTCGGCAACCAGGCGCTGAGGGTAGACCGGGAAGCGGTCATCGTCGCCGCCTTCGGCGATCTGGGCTTCGTTGGCTTCACGAATCGCCATGAGGCGGGTGAAGTCCCAGTGCGAGGTGTCGCCCAGGCCTTCAGCGATCTGCCAGACGGCGTTGGCGATGTCGCCGATCACTTCAACCTGCGGGAAGTACACGGCGTCGACTTCGGCGGAACGGAAGTTGATATGGATGACTTCGGTGCCGCCACGGACCATGAAGAACGGCGGCTTCTCGATCACATCGTGGCCGATGTTGACGATCAGGTCAGCCGCTTCGATCGCACGGTGCACGAAATCACCGGACGACAGCGCAGCATTACCCAGGAAGCGCGGGCTGCGCTCGTCAACCACACCCTTGCCCAGCTGGGTGGTGACGAACGGGATACCGGTCTTATCGACCAGTTGCTTGAGGACCTTGGCGGTCATCTTGCGGTTGGCGCCGGCACCGATCACCAGGATAGGGCTGCGGGCGGTGCGCAGTTTCTCGATGGCAGCTTCGATAGCCACGTGCTCGGCCAGCGGACGGCGGTGCAGGCTGCGCGGGATCGGCATGGCATCGGTCTGCTCGGCGGCGATGTCTTCCGGCAGCTCCAGGTGCACGGCGCCCGGTTTTTCTTCTTCGGCCAGGCGGAACGCTTCACGCATGCGCGAAGGGATGTTGTCGGCCGAGGCGAACTGGTGGGTGTACTTGGTGATGGGGTCCATCATGCCGCACACATCGATGATCTGGAAGCGGCCCTGCTTGGACTTCTTGATCGGCTTCTGGCCGGTAATCATCATCATCGGCATGCCGCCCAGGTAGGCGTACGCACTGGCGGTTACCAGGTTGGTCGCGCCAGGGCCCAGGGTCGACAGGCTGACGCCGGTCTTGCCGGTCAGGCGGCCATAGGTGGCTGCCATGAAGCCCGCAGACTGCTCGTGGCGGGTCAGTACCAGCTTGATCTTCGACTTGCGCAGGGATTCCAGCAGGTCGAGGTTTTCCTCACCAGGAATGCCGAACACATACTCGACACCTTCGTTTTCCAGGCATTGCACAACGACATCGGCGGCCTTGGCCATCTTGCTTGTAACCTCAGTTGTATAGGACGGTGAAGGTCCAGAAATGCGCAGCACGGCACGCTGGCATCGCTATGTTCGGGCGCGAGGATGCCCCGAACCTAAGCCTTGACGCAGCTTGGGCAGGGCAAAGTCACGTAAACGAACAGGAATAATTGTCGCACCCTTCGGCGCTTTTGCGCAGGTGCGAGAGGGACAAAACATCTTTGCCTGGAGAAAGGTGTGCGAATATCGGAAAGACAAAACCCCTACCTGCTCGCGCAGATAGGGGTTTTGCGAAATGAATCTTGACGATGACCTACTCTCACATGGGGAAACCCCACACTACCATCGGCGATGCATCGTTTCACTACTGAGTTCGGGATGGGATCAGGTGGTTCCAATGCTCTATGGTCGTCAAGAAATTCTGTAGCCAGAATGTCCAGATGGACAGCCCAGCAAATTCGGATATGCGATAGTTGTGATGTTGCGAACTTTCGGTTCTTTCGTCTTCACCACCACAATCTGCAGAAGCAAATTGCTTGGGTGTTATATGGTCAAGCCTCACGGGCAATTAGTATTGGTTAGCTCAACGCCTCACAGCGCTTACACACCCAACCTATCAACGTCGTAGTCTTCGACGGCCCTTTAGGGGATTCAAGATCCCAGTGAGATCTCATCTTGAGGCAAGTTTCCCGCTTAGATGCTTTCAGCGGTTATCTCTTCCGAACATAGCTACCCGGCAATGCCACTGGCGTGACAACCGGAACACCAGAGGTTCGTCCACTCCGGTCCTCTCGTACTAGGAGCAGCCCCTCTCAAATCTCAAACGTCCACGGCAGATAGGGACCGAACTGTCTCACGACGTTCTAAACCCAGCTCGCGTACCACTTTAAATGGCGAACAGCCATACCCTTGGGACCGGCTTCAGCCCCAGGATGTGATGAGCCGACATCGAGGTGCCAAACACCGCCGTCGATATGAACTCTTGGGCGGTATCAGCCTGTTATCCCCGGAGTACCTTTTATCCGTTGAGCGATGGCCCTTCCATACAGAACCACCGGATCACTAAGACCTACTTTCGTACCTGCTCGACGTGTTTGTCTCGCAGTCAAGCGCGCTTTTGCCTTTATACTCTACGACCGATTTCCGACCGGTCTGAGCGCACCTTCGTACTCCTCCGTTACTCTTTGGGAGGAGACCGCCCCAGTCAAACTACCCACCATACACTGTCCTCGATCCGGATAACGGACCTGAGTTAGAACCTCAAAGTTGCCAGGGTGGTATTTCAAGGATGGCTCCATGAGAACTGGCGTCCCCACTTCAAAGCCTCCCACCTATCCTACACAAGCAAATTCAAAGTCCAGTGCAAAGCTATAGTAAAGGTTCACGGGGTCTTTCCGTCTAGCCGCGGATACACTGCATCTTCACAGCGATTTCAATTTCACTGAGTCTCGGGTGGAGACAGCGCCGCCATCGTTACGCCATTCGTGCAGGTCGGAACTTACCCGACAAGGAATTTCGCTACCTTAGGACCGTTATAGTTACGGCCGCCGTTTACCGGGGCTTCGATCAAGAGCTTCGCTTGCGCTAACCCCATCAATTAACCTTCCGGCACCGGGCAGGCGTCACACCCTATACGTCCACTTTCGTGTTTGCAGAGTGCTGTGTTTTTAATAAACAGTCGCAGCGGCCTGGTATCTTCGACCGGCATGAGCTTACGGAGCAAGTCCTTCACCCTCACCGGCGCACCTTCTCCCGAAGTTACGGTGCCATTTTGCCTAGTTCCTTCACCCGAGTTCTCTCAAGCGCCTTGGTATTCTCTACCTAACCACCTGTGTCGGTTTGGGGTACGGTTCCCAGTTATCTGAAGCTTAGGAGCTTTTCTTGGAAGCATGGCATCAACCACTTCGTCGCCTAAAGGCAACTCGTCATCAGCTCTCGGCTTTGAGATCCCGGATTTGCCTAAGATCTCAGCCTACCACCTTAAACTTGGACAACCAACGCCAAGCTGGCCTAGCCTTCTCCGTCCCTCCATCGCAATAACTGGAAGTACAGGAATATTAACCTGTTTTCCATCGACTACGCTTTTCAGCCTCGCCTTAGGGACCGACTAACCCTGCGTCGATTAACGTTGCGCAGGAAACCTTGGTCTTTCGGCGTGCGAGTTTTTCACTCGCATTGTCGTTACTCATGTCAGCATTCGCACTTCTGATACCTCCAGCAAGCTTCTCAACTCACCTTCACAGGCTTACAGAACGCTCCTCTACCGCATCACCAAAGGTGATACCCGTAGCTTCGGTGCATGGTTTGAGCCCCGTTACATCTTCCGCGCAGGCCGACTCGACTAGTGAGCTATTACGCTTTCTTTAAAGGGTGGCTGCTTCTAAGCCAACCTCCTAGCTGTCTAAGCCTTCCCACATCGTTTCCCACTTAACCATGACTTTGGGACCTTAGCTGACGGTCTGGGTTGTTTCCCTTTTCACGACGGACGTTAGCACCCGCCGTGTGTCTCCCATGCTCGGCACTTGTAGGTATTCGGAGTTTGCATCGGTTTGGTAAGTCGGGATGACCCCCTAGCCGAAACAGTGCTCTACCCCCTACAGTGATACATGAGGCGCTACCTAAATAGCTTTCGAGGAGAACCAGCTATCTCCGAGCTTGATTAGCCTTTCACTCCGATCCACAGGTCATCCGCTAACTTTTCAACGGTAGTCGGTTCGGTCCTCCAGTCAGTGTTACCTAACCTTCAACCTGCCCATGGATAGATCGCCCGGTTTCGGGTCTATACCCAGCGACTAAACGCCCTATTAAGACTCGCTTTCGCTACGCCTCCCCTATTCGGTTAAGCTCGCCACTGAATATAAGTCGCTGACCCATTATACAAAAGGTACGCAGTCACCTAACAAAGTAGGCTCCCACTGCTTGTACGCATACGGTTTCAGGATCTATTTCACTCCCCTCTCCGGGGTTCTTTTCGCCTTTCCCTCACGGTACTGGTTCACTATCGGTCAGTCAGTAGTATTTAGCCTTGGAGGATGGTCCCCCCATGTTCAGACAAAGTTTCTCGTGCTCCGTCCTACTCGATTTCATTGATAAGAGATTTTCGTGTACGGGGCTATCACCCACTATGGCCGCACTTTCCAGAGCGTTCCACTAATCTCAAACCAACTTAAGGGCTGGTCCCCGTTCGCTCGCCACTACTAAGGGAATCTCGGTTGATTTCTTTTCCTCAGGGTACTTAGATGTTTCAGTTCCCCTGGTTCGCCTCTTGCACCTATGTATTCAGTACAAGATACTCAGCTTATGCTGAGTGGGTTCCCCCATTCAGAGATCTCTGGATCACAGTCTGTTTGCCGACTCCCCAAAGCTTATCGCAGGCTACCACGTCTTTCATCGCCTCTGACTGCCAAGGCATCCACCGTATGCGCTTCTTCACTTGACCATATAACCCCAAGCAATCTGGTTATACTGTGAAGACGACATTCGCCGAAAATTCGCATGTTGCTCTTTCGAGCAGAACTCACAAATTTTACCTTAGCCTGATCCACCAGCAGTGAAACTGGTGTTCAGTCTATTTCTATCACATATCCGAATTTTTAAAGAACGATCTGACAAAAGTCAGAAATCAACATTCAAGCCGAATGTTCATTTCTGAGTTCTGATCAGGAACAGCGCTGGACCTATATTTAGGTCCTGATCGCCTTCGACAATGAATCAAGCAATTCGTGTGGGAGCTCATCAGCAGGCTGATGTCGTCGATTAAGGAGGTGATCCAGCCGCAGGTTCCCCTACGGCTACCTTGTTACGACTTCACCCCAGTCATGAATCACACCGTGGTAACCGTCCTCCCGAAGGTTAGACTAGCTACTTCTGGTGCAACCCACTCCCATGGTGTGACGGGCGGTGTGTACAAGGCCCGGGAACGTATTCACCGCGACATTCTGATTCGCGATTACTAGCGATTCCGACTTCACGCAGTCGAGTTGCAGACTGCGATCCGGACTACGATCGGTTTTGTGAGATTAGCTCCACCTCGCGGCTTGGCAACCCTCTGTACCGACCATTGTAGCACGTGTGTAGCCCAGGCCGTAAGGGCCATGATGACTTGACGTCATCCCCACCTTCCTCCGGTTTGTCACCGGCAGTCTCCTTAGAGTGCCCACCATAACGTGCTGGTAACTAAGGACAAGGGTTGCGCTCGTTACGGGACTTAACCCAACATCTCACGACACGAGCTGACGACAGCCATGCAGCACCTGTGTCAGAGTTCCCGAAGGCACCAATCCATCTCTGGAAAGTTCTCTGCATGTCAAGGCCTGGTAAGGTTCTTCGCGTTGCTTCGAATTAAACCACATGCTCCACCGCTTGTGCGGGCCCCCGTCAATTCATTTGAGTTTTAACCTTGCGGCCGTACTCCCCAGGCGGTCAACTTAATGCGTTAGCTGCGCCACTAAAATCTCAAGGATTCCAACGGCTAGTTGACATCGTTTACGGCGTGGACTACCAGGGTATCTAATCCTGTTTGCTCCCCACGCTTTCGCACCTCAGTGTCAGTATCAGTCCAGGTGGTCGCCTTCGCCACTGGTGTTCCTTCCTATATCTACGCATTTCACCGCTACACAGGAAATTCCACCACCCTCTACTGTACTCTAGCTTGCCAGTTTTGGATGCAGTTCCCAGGTTGAGCCCGGGGCTTTCACATCCAACTTAACAAACCACCTACGCGCGCTTTACGCCCAGTAATTCCGATTAACGCTTGCACCCTCTGTATTACCGCGGCTGCTGGCACAGAGTTAGCCGGTGCTTATTCTGTCGGTAACGTCAAAACACTAACGTATTAGGTTAATGCCCTTCCTCCCAACTTAAAGTGCTTTACAATCCGAAGACCTTCTTCACACACGCGGCATGGCTGGATCAGGCTTTCGCCCATTGTCCAATATTCCCCACTGCTGCCTCCCGTAGGAGTCTGGACCGTGTCTCAGTTCCAGTGTGACTGATCATCCTCTCAGACCAGTTACGGATCGTCGCCTTGGTGAGCCATTACCCCACCAACTAGCTAATCCGACCTAGGCTCATCTGATAGCGCAAGGCCCGAAGGTCCCCTGCTTTCTCCCGTAGGACGTATGCGGTATTAGCGTTCCTTTCGAAACGTTGTCCCCCACTACCAGGCAGATTCCTAGGCATTACTCACCCGTCCGCCGCTGAATCAAGGAGCAAGCTCCCGTCATCCGCTCGACTTGCATGTGTTAGGCCTGCCGCCAGCGTTCAATCTGAGCCATGATCAAACTCTTCAGTTCAATACTGCTTGGGTTTTTAAGAAACCCTAAACTTGGCTCAGCAATCTCAAATGACTATGTGATTTCTCGCATGGTCACTTGTGATGCTGATAATCTTTCTGACTATCAGTCCATACTCACAAGCACCCACACGAATTGCTTGATTCGATTTGTTAAAGAGCGTTTGATTAAGAGCTTTTCGTCTCAACCGAGGCGCGCATTCTACGCTTTCCTCATTTGCTGTCAAGCGTTTGTTTTGAAGTTTTTTTGAATCTGCTTTCTTTCAAAAGCCTTGAACTTCAACAACTTACCGCCTGCCTCGTTGCGTTCAACGCTGCGAGGAGGCGAATAATACGCGGTTTGAAATTTGAGTCAACACCTTGATCTAAAAAACTTCAAGATGCATTTTGCAGCCGCCCGGCAACTAAATGCATGAACCATCGCTCTGTAGATAAACACTCCGTGGAGGGCAATGGCATGAGCGATGCGCAGAGCGAGAAGACCCCTGGCCTGTCGGCTGATGAAGAGAAGGAAGTCAGCCATAACCAACCCCCGAGGGCGGCGGTTCTGCACGAGATCATTCGCTACCAGGGCGACCAGGAACTGGAGCGCACCCTCGCGGCGCTGTGGTGGTCGGCCCTGGCAGCAGGCCTGACCATGGGCCTTTCATTCATGGCCATGGGGCTGTTCTACGCTCGCCTGCCGGAGGGTGAGAGTGCCCAGGTTGTCGCCAGCATTGGCTACAGCGCAGGCTTTCTTGCGGTGATCCTGGCGCGTCAGCAACTGTTTACTGAAAACACCATCACAGCGGTGCTGCCGATCATGACAACGCCGACCTTCGCCAACCTCGGGCGCCTTTTGCGGCTGTGGGGCGTAGTGCTGGTCGGCAACCTGGCAGGCACCTTGCTGGTCGCCTGGGTCATGCTCGAACTACCCATTTTCGACAGCAAGACGGATGTCGCCTTCCTCGAGATCGGCCGCAAGGTGATGGAGAACGATATCAGCCAGATGTTCGCCAAGGGCATTGTATCGGGCTGGATGATAGCGACCATGGTGTGGATGATCCCGTCCATGGAGCACGCCAAGATCTGGATCATCCTGATGATCACCTACCTGATGGCCCTGGGCGACTTCACTCACATCGTCGTAGGCTCGGTCGAGGTGTCCTATCTGGTCTGGGCCGGAGACGAAACCTGGCGCAGCTTCTGGCTTGAGTTTGCCCTGCCGACCCTGGCCGGGAACATCATTGGTGGCAGCTTCATTTTCGCGCTGATCAGCCACGCGCAGGTGCGCAGCGACAGCGGCAAGCCACCTTCGCAGCTATTAAAGGATGAAAAAAAGTCTTCATTCGGCAAGCAGGACAACAAGCAATGACCTTCAGCGCACCGCCGCAGCAGGTTCAGGCCCGCCAATGGAATCCGCCATGAGCATCATGAGTGGCAAGCCCCCAGGCACAAAAAAACACGCGGTCACCCATAGGGGCCGCATCAACCGTGAAATGGCTTGCAAGGTCATTTTTCGTCAATGGCAGACTGTTGAACACTATTGACGTGAGTTGTGCGATAAACGGCGACTCAGCAGAAGAACGACCACCATCATGGACAACCGCAGCGGCAAGGGACTTTCTTTCGTCAGGCGTATCTACCTGCCGCGCATGATCGGCCTGGGCATTGGCCTGTTCAGCGTCGCCGCAGCGGTCGCGCCACTTTCGCCCCCAACCTGGGCATGGTTGCTGCTGCTCTTCAACGGCTTGCTCTGGCCCCATGTGGCCTACCAGTGGGCACGGCGGTCGATTGCACCGTACCAGGCGGAACAGCGCAACCTGCTGCTGGATTCACTGATGGGTGGTTTCTGGACCGCAGCCATGCATTTCAACCCCCTGCCCTGCGTCACTGTGCTCTCGATGATGACCATGAACAATGTGGCCGCTGGCGGCAAGCGCTTGGTCATGCGAGGGCTAGTGGCGCAACTGGTTGGCATGCTGCTGGCCAGCGCACTGCTGGGCACAGGGCTGCAGCTCAACGCCACACCACTGCAGATCTATGCCTGCCTGCCAATGCTGACACTCTATCCACTGGCCCTGGGCTGGGTGTGTTACCGCCTGGCGATCAAGCTCGCCGAGCACAAGCGCCGCCTTCGCGACCTGAGCCTGACCGACAGTCTGACCGGGCTGCTCAATCACGGTGCCTGGAAGGACCTGCTCCTGCTGCGCTTCCAGGCTTGCCAGAACTTGCAGATGCCATCAGTGATTGCCCTGATCGATATCGACCATTTCAAGACCATCAATGACACGTTCGGCCACGTGGTCGGCGATTGCGTGCTGCGAAAGATGAGCGATGAGCTCAGACGCAACCTGCGGGCGGGCGACCTGGCGGGGCGCTATGGTGGCGACGAATTTTGCGTGATTCTGCCCGATACCAGTGAGAGTGAGGCCAGGCAGGCCATGGAGCGTCTGCGCGAGCGCATCGTTTGCTACCGTGACCCACAACTGCCGCATTTGAAAATCAGCCTGAGTATCGGCATGTCAGCCTTCCGGGCAGACCTCCAATCCCCCGAACACTGGCTGGAAAAGGCCGACAAGGCACTCTATTGCGCCAAGCGACGCGGTCGCGATCAGGTCAATTTCGAACATGACGAGACCACGGCGCTTCAGCCGGTATCCCAGGCAGAATATCCTCGCTGACCGCCGTTGCGCTGTCAGCAGCGCAACGAGCGCTGCGCCAGAATTTCCGGCAGGTCAGTGCGCCGCAGATACTGGCGCAACGGTTCGCCAATATTCAGCCGATCGTCCACATGCTGCTCCAGCAGCAGCGCCAGGCGCTGCCGACACAGCGCCATGCGCGCGTCCTGTTCCGGCCGCCAGACGAATTCACTGCACGGGATGATGCTCTCGTCAGCCACGTCCATACCGAACGCGTCTTCGGAGAAACGCACGATATGGACGCCGCGTTTGCCATGAAAGCCGACAAAGCCTTTGAGCTGGTCGGCAGCACTGCAGATGTCCTGGGATGTGATGGCCATGTCGAAACCTCGCAAATGATTGGAAGTGACACACGCCAGGCGGGCAACGGTCGCCTCTACAGGGCGACGCGCCAGGCCAGCCTAGCTCAATCGCAGGCCGTTTTGCCAAGGTTTTTCGCCACTGGCCCAACCGCCCCGCTAGACTGATGCGCTACCCTATTCCGTCGCCAATTTTGGGACCGTTCATGACCAACGCCATCAGCGCCGATATCGCCACCATCGGACGCATCAGTGCCGTGCCCGCCATCCTTCAGGTCATCTGCGAATCCAGCGGCATGCGTTTCGCCGCCGTGGCACGGGTTACCGAATGCAACTGGACTGCCTGCGCCGTACTCGACAACCTGGGCTTTGGCCTTGAGGTGGGCGGCGAGCTCGAGGTGGCAACCACGTTGTGCCACGAGATTCGCAGCTCTCACCAGACCATCGTGATCGACAAGGCCAGCGAGGATGAACGCTACTGCCGGCACCAAACGCCGCAGCGCTATCGCTTCGAAAGCTACATATCCGTGCCGGTGTTCCGCACAGATGGCCGCTTCTTCGGCACCATTTGCGCCCTGGACCCGAATCCGGCCTCGCTCAAAGGCCAATCAATCCAGCCCATGATGGAGTCGTTCGCACGCTTGCTGGCCATCCAGATCGAGAGTGAGGAGAGTGCCCAGCACACCGAGAGCGCCCTGCGCGAGGAACGGGCGATGGCCGAAGTGCGCGAACAGTTCATCGCGGTGCTAGGCCATGATCTGCGCAATCCGCTGTTTGCCATCACCGCAGGCGCCGAACTGCTGACTCAGCGCCTGGACGAGGACAAGAACCGCGCGATCGCCCGCCACATTCACACTTGCGGGCAGCGGGCTTCACAGCTTGTGCGCGACGTGCTGGATTTCGCCCGAGGCCGGCTCGGCAGCGGCATCCCATTGAACCTGCAGCCCTGCCCGGACCTGTCCGAAGGCCTCATGCATGTCGCTGCAGAACTGCAGCACGTACACCCACAGCGGCAGATCGTCCTGCAGGTCGGTGATATCGGCGGCCTGTACTGTGACCGCGAACGGGTGACCCAGCTACTCTCCAACCTTATCGCCAACGCGCTGACCCATGGTGCGCCTGACGGGCCGGTGACGGTCAGGGCGGCGATTGCCGATGAGGAGTTCGTGCTTAGCGTGCACAACAACGGGCACCCCATCGCCCCACAAACCCTGAACCAATTGTTCCAGCCCTTCACCAGGCCTCTGTCTGCGGCGCCAAGACAGGGGCTTGGCCTTGGCCTTTATATAGCCAATCAGATTGCCCTGGCCCATGGCGGACGCATGGAGGTCATCTCCGATGAGCAACGCGGCACGCTATTCAGCTTTCACTTGCCGGCCAATGCCTGAGGCAGATGCCGGGGCCGTCGACAATCAGCCTGTCATGCATTGCCCATGATCACTCGGGCGAATCCTCGTGAACCTGCACACTGGCCGTCATCCCCGCACTGAGGTTCATGCCTTCGGGAATGTCGTCCAGCCTGATGCGCACAGGTATCCGCTGGGCCAGCCTTACCCAGTTGAAGGTTGGCTCAACCTCCGGCAACAACTGGCTGTCCGGGTTACTGTTACTGTCGGTGATACCCCGGCTGATGCTTTCCACATGCCCCTGCATGGCCTCTCCTGCCCCCATCAGCCAGACCTTCACCGAATCGCCCACACGTATGCGCGGCAATTTGGTTTCCTCGAAATAGGCCTGGATAAAAAAGGTCGAGTCATCCACCAGGGCCATTACCGACTGGCCGGCATTCACATAGTTGCCCTGAGCAAGGCGCAAATTTGTGATGTGCCCACTGCGGGGGGCTCGCACCTCGCTGCGCGCAAGGTTGATTTTCGCCACCTGCAACTGAGCTTGCGCTTCATGCAACTCACCACGGGCAATGGCGGCATTGATTTGCGCGTTTTCGCGCAGCTCGGCGCTGATCGCCCCGGGCCCCAGAGCCGTGCGCCGCGCAGCTTCGCGCTCGCGCAGGTGCAACTGCTGGGTACGCGTTTCTGCCACCGCGCTGGCCTGATCGAATGCAGCCTGAAAGCGCTCACGATCTATGCTCATCAACAGGTCGCCAGCCTTGACCCGCTGGTTGTCCTGCACCTTGAGCTCACGCACCCAGCCGGACACGTCGGGCGCGATGACCACCACGTCGGCCCGCACCCGTGCATCACGCGTCCATGGGGTGAGCATGTAGTACTGCCAGAGCTTATAGCCGGCCAGAACGGCGATGGCGACCACGCAGAGGGTCACCAGGGTACGGACGACAGCACGCATCGAATCACTCCTTACAAAGGCCCCAGCAGGCGAACTACCAGGTACAGCACACAAACGAACAGCGCTGCGTCGAACAGCGCTTCATGCCAGATCCAGCGCCCCAACGGCGTGGCGTGCACGACAAAGCGCAACAAACCGGTAAGCACCAGGGCCATCAGCACGTAGATCAGAAAAGGGCTGAGCAGCACGCCGCCCAATGCCCACTCACGCAACCCCATGGGCTTCCTCCTGCCAGCGGCACCACTTGCCCCAGCTTTTCTGCAACTGCAATACCGCCCCTTCGGCCAGGCGTAACGGGTCACTCGACGGCAGGCGTTGCAGCGCCGCGATGAATCGCTCGCTGGCGGCATCCAGGCGCTGCCCTCGTCCGGCTGCCGGCCCGCTGGCCAGGACTGTTTCCAGTTGCTGCAGATATTCACGTTCGGCATCACCCAGCGGCGCCTGGGCGACTGCCAGGCACATGCGCAAATGCAGCAGTTCGTCGCCGATGTCCAGGCCATGCAGGCCGTCGTCCCAACGCTTGCGTTCGGCCTCGGGCAGCTCGCCGGCGTGCCGTGCCAATTGCATCAGACGGTCGGCCATGCGCCCGCCAAACCAGCTGTCGGCACCACGCAGGTCGCGCCGGGCCAGGCGCACCAGGTCGCTTTGGGTCGCCGCGCGCAGGCGCCGGCCAAGCCAGGCCGGGTGGCGGAACACCAGCAGGCGAAACGCCATGACCGCCGCACCTACACCCACCAGCATGGCCAGCGCACTGTTGAGCATGCTCGCCACACCGAACTGCATGGCATTGAGCGGCGACACCAGTACGATGAAGTGCAGGCAATAAGAAGTCGCCGTGGCTCCGGTGCGCGGGTGAGCCATACCCAGAGCCCCAAAGAACAGAGGTACGCCCATGCCCAGGCAAAGCATTGCAAAACTGCTCCACTGCGGCAGGATGATTTGCCCCACCAGCAATGCCGTCGGGATCGCCAGCAGGATGCCACGCAAGAAGCTCAGGCCGATCTGCGCACCATTTTCACGGCTGGCGAACAGGCTGCAGACCACACACGTCAACACCAGGCCACCGGGCGCAGAGGGCCAGGCGGTGGCAAGCCAGAAACCACTCATCACCAAAAATGCCAGCGCACTGCGTGAACCGAACAGCAACGCCAGCGACCAGTCGCGGTGGGCTGCCAGCCCCTGCGCCACATCCTTCGGCGCCCTGCCCACTTCGACATCATCGAGTGCCTGGGTGGCAGCCATGGCGTAGTCCAGTAGCAGGGTCATGCGGGCCAGGCAAAAATGCTCGGCAGAGCTGATCTGCTCGTCATGCGCGGCGTCCCAGATGCGCTGACGCAACAACAACAACAGGCTCGGCTGATCGGGCTTGGCCAACAGGGCGCGCACTTCTTCCAGCCATGGGCCAAGACGCAGGGTTTGCTGTTCATCCAGTTGCCGCCACTGGCGACGCACCGAGCGTGAGATCCGCAGCAGCACCATCAGTTTCTGGCTCAAGCCACGAATGGCCCTTGCCCGCTGGCGCCCACGCGGGCCTTCGAACCAGGCATGTTCGCGCTGGGTATCGATGGCAACGATACGCCCCAGGATCTCCAGCAGGCCTTGGCGCGCTTGGTCTTCACCGCCAAGCATGGCACTGGCCGTCTGGAAACCGCTGTGCCAGGCCTGGCGCGCCTGCCCGGCAAGTTGCTGCTCCACGCGCATCGGCCAAAGCAACGCGCTGGTGGCCGTTGCACAGAAGATCCCCAGGCAGATCTCGGTACAGCGCGCCACCGCCTGATCGAACACTTGCAGGGGCTTGTCGATCGCGGGCAAGGCAATGATCGCTGCGGTGTAGCCGGCCAGCACGAAGGCATAAGCCCAGGCGCTTCGCAGTTGGGTCGAAGCCGCGGTACACAGGGCCAGCCACAACGCCAGTGTGATGAGAAAAAGCCATGGCGTCTGCGCGAACAGGCCGATGAACAGCACTGACATGAAGGTGCCGACCAAGGTCCCGGCCAAGCGAGCAAGGCCCTTCTGTATCACCATGCCAGACAGGGGTTGGGCCACGATGAACGCGGTCATCAGCGCCCAGGCCGGCTGCTCCAGCCCCCAGCGCATGGCCAGCCACAGGGCAAGGCCGCCGCCAAGCAGGGTTTTGATGGCGAATTTGATGGCGAGGCTGCTGGGTGCGAACAGGGCCTGGAAGGTGATGGGCACGAAACGGACCTTGCGGGGGATGATCTGGTAAACGATAGACAATGAAGGGAAGGATAATGCTGAAACAAATAATTAGCTAGCTAATCATCTTTAGGCGCTGTCATATCAACCGATCAAGGCAAAAAAAAATGGGCGACCGAAGTCGCCCTAAATGCCTTGCGTGCCCGTGAACCTGGAAGGTCAGCGCGGCTTGCGCTTGTTCGAGTCCTTCCAAATGAAAATGCCAAGACCGGCAAAGAATGCGAACATCAACCCGACCGTTACCACACCAGCGATAACCACATTGTCGAAGAACATGTTGGCCTCCCGATTCGTTTGCCGTTGTCCGATGGATGCAAGGTAACGAATACGGGGGACGGGGAAATTGATCGAGGTCAATGGTGCCCGGAGCCGGGCACGCGAGGCGGGTGCAGGGTTGACCTGCGTCAAGTTTCAGCGCTTCTTGGGCTTGTTCTTGGGCTTCTTTTTCTTCGCCTTGCCCAGCGGCATGGCTTGCTCGAACGCCTGACGCACTTCGTTCAGGCGCTTTTCCTTGAGGTCGTGCACGCGCTTGGCACGTTCGGCATCGAAGTCGATGAGGTTGTCTTGGCTCATGGGCGGGCTCGAGGATCAACAGAGACTTGCATGATGCCGCCAGGCGTTGGCCATGACCAGCCCTGCGGCACAGGGCGCCTAGACTTCGATATCGACCAGCAGGCCCTGGCGCGGCTGCTCGCCCATGAGCGGGGCCACCGGTACGGTGTTGTCGCCGTTGACTTCTTCACCCGGCAAGGCACTGTAGCGCTCGTCGCCACCCTGTTTATTACGCCGCTGCTGCCGGCGCTGCTCCTCACGCAGCAGCAAGACCTGCTCCTGCGGGTCGCGTTGCTGCTTGAGGTCAATGGCGCTCTCCCCTGAGGCAGGCTGCGTGGGGACCACGGGCTTGATGTCCGGGGTCGGCTTGACCGGGTCCTGTTGCGAGGTCACTGGGGCGGCACTGAGCGGAATGATCGGCGGCAGCATGAGAATTCTCCTGTGCCCAGTGTATCGGCCGGTTGTCAGCCGCCTTGAGGGCCGGCGAATAGGGTAATGCGGCCGAAACCGGCCACGTCATGCCAGTATAGACAGCGGCTATGGAGCTTCGTCGTCAGGGTCGTCATCACTTGGCGGGCTGGCCTCGCTCCAAGGGCGCTTGAAGACCTGCTGCCAGACGGCGTTCATGTGCTCGCGCAGCACTGGCGCCGCGTTCTTCAGCGAGGCACTGTCCTCGCGCTCACCGCCGATCGGCTCTTCGCCTGCAGGGGTGATCAGCGACTGCCCAGTGATGGTGTAACTGGCCTGGCCCTCACGCATCTCGATGGCAATGTCATGCGAGTCGATGCCGCCGCCACAGAACGAATGGCTGGCCACCGTCACCTCGGCGATGCCGTCCTTGTTCAGGTCAGCTACATCGCTGACATCGTTGTAGAAGTCGACATCGAGGTCCAGGCCAGGGCAGGTGGTTTCCTGCTCGATCTGCCAGCGCGGCTTGAACCCGTCGCCCTCGGTGGCTCGCCCGTACAGCGTGGCCTTGAGCTCTACCTTGTCCACTTCCTGCTCGGACTCGGCATCGACCGCCTGGCCATCGCTGCGGCTGAGCACCAGCAGGCCTTCACCGTCACGGTCACGGAAATGCACGCTCTTGATCGGCGTCTGCACACCCAGCACCTCGAGCTGCTCCACCGGGATCGCCGGCAGGCTCTCGAAGTTTTTCTGCTCGCAAGCGGCCAGCAGCGCGAGGCTGCCCACGGCCAGAGAGGCGTTCAACCAGCGGTGCTTGAGCGGCATGGCGTGCGTAGCCCTCATCGGCAAGACGGTGTTCTGCGATGAAACAGCTAGACTCTTGGACTTCAACTCTATGGTCCGCCGGGCCTATCCGTTAACATAGCCGGCTTTTCATCGCGGGAGTTCAGGCAGTATGGCGCAGCAGTATCAACCGGGGCAACGCTGGATCAGTGACAGCGAAGCGGAGCTCGGCCTGGGGACCATCCTGGCCCAGGATGGCCGCTTGCTGACCGTGCTCTACCCGGCCACTGGCGACACCCGCCAGTATTCCCTGCGCAATGCGCCGCTGACCCGCGTGCGCTTCTCGCCAGGTGACCAGATCACCCACTTCGAAGGCTGGAAGCTGACGGTACGCGAAGTCGAGGACATCGACGGGCTGATGGTCTACCACGGCCTCGACGGCCAGAACCAGCCGCGCACCCTGCCGGAAACCCAGCTGTCGAACTTCATCCAGTTCCGCCTGGCCAGCGACCGTCTGTTCGCCGGTCAGATCGACCCGCTGTCCTGGTTCAGCCTGCGCTACAACACGCTGCAGCACACCAGCAAGCAGGTCCAGTCGTCGCTGTGGGGCCTGGGAGGCTGCCGCGCGCAGCCGATCGCCCACCAGTTGCACATCGCCCGCGAAGTGGCGGACCGCAGCGCACCTCGCGTACTGCTGGCCGACGAAGTGGGCCTGGGCAAAACCATCGAAGCCGGCCTGGTGATCCACCGCCAGTTGCTGACCGGGCGTGCCAACCGCGTGCTGATCCTGGTACCGGAAAACCTCCAGCACCAATGGCTGGTGGAAATGCGTCGGCGCTTCAACCTGCAGGTGGCACTGTTCGACGCCGAACGTTTCATTGAAAGCGACGCCAGCAACCCGTTCGAGGACGCCCAGTTGGCACTGGTCGCCCTGGAGTGGCTGGTCGAGGACGAAAAGGCCCAGGACGCGCTGTTCGCCGCAGGCTGGGACCTGATGGTGGTCGATGAAGCCCACCACCTGGTATGGCACGAAGACAAGGCCAGTACCGAATACAGCCTGGTCGAGCAACTGGCCCAGGTCATCCCGGGCGTACTGTTGCTCACCGCCACCCCCGAGCAGCTTGGTCAGGACAGTCACTTCGCCCGCCTGCGCCTGCTCGACCCCAATCGCTTCCATGACCTGGCAGCCTTCCGTGCCGAAAGCGAGCACTATCGCCCGGTGGCTGAAGCCGTACAGGAACTGCTCGACGAAGGCCGCCTGTCACCCAAGGCCCACGCCACCATCCAGGGTTTCCTGGGTGCCGAGGGCGAAGCCCTGCTGGCTGCAGTCAGCGATGGCGACAGCCAGGCCAGCGCCCGCCTGATCCGCGAGCTGCTCGACCGCCATGGCACTGGCCGCGTCCTGTTCCGCAACACCCGTGCGGCCATCCAGGGTTTCCCGGAGCGCGAACTGCACCCTTACCCGCTGCCAATGCCGGAACAGTACCGCGACCTGCCAGCCGGCGAGCACGCCGAGCTGTACCCGGAAGTCGCGTTCCAGGCACAAGGTGAAGTCAGCGACGAAGAGCGCTGGTGGCGTTTCGACCCTCGCGTCGACTGGCTGATCGACACCCTGAAGATGCTCAAGCGCACCAAGGTTCTGGTGATCTGCGCCCACGCCGAAACCGCCATGGACCTGGAAGACGCGCTGCGCGTGCGCTCCGGCATTCCGGCCTCGGTGTTCCATGAAGGCATGAGCATCCTTGAGCGCGACCGCGCCGCAGCCTATTTCGCCGACGAAGAGTTCGGCGCCCAGGTGCTGATCTGCTCCGAGATCGGCAGCGAAGGGCGCAACTTCCAGTTCGCCCACCACCTGGTGATGTTCGACCTGCCGGCCCACCCGGACCTGCTCGAGCAGCGCATCGGCCGCCTTGACCGGATCGGTCAGAAGCACGTCATTCAGTTGCACATCCCCTACCTGCAGGAAGGCCCGCAAGAGCGCCTGTTCCAGTGGTACCACGAAGCACTCAACGCCTTCCTCAACACCTGCCCGACCGGCAACGCCCTGCAGCACCAGTTCGGCCCGCGCCTGCTGCCGATGCTCGAAGGCGGGGACAGCAAGGCCTGGGATGCCCTGGTAGCCGAAGCCAAAGGTGAGCGTGAACGCCTGGAAGCAGAACTGCACAGCGGCCGCGACCGCCTGCTGGAGCTCAACTCCGGCGGTGCCGGCGAAGGCCAGGCGCTGGTCGAGGACATCCTTGAACAGGACGACCAGTTCGCTCTGCCGATCTACATGGAAACCCTGTTCGACGCCTTTGGCATCGACAGCGAAGACCACTCGGAAAACGCCCTCATCCTCAAGCCGAGCGAGAAGATGCTCGACGCCAGCTTCCCGCTGGGCGATGACGAAGGCGTCACCATCACCTACGACCGTGGCCAGGCGCTGTCGCGCGAAGACATGCAGTTCCTCACCTGGGAACACCCGATGGTGCAGGGCGGCATGGACCTGGTACTGTCCGGTTCGATGGGCAACACCGCCGTCGCGCTGATCAAGAACAAGGCGCTCAAGCCTGGCACCGTGCTGCTTGAACTGCTGTTCGTCAGCGAGGTGGTGGCGCCGCGCAGCCTGCAACTGGGCCGCTACCTGCCGCCTGCGGCGCTGCGCTGCCTGCTCGATGCCAACGGCAACGACCTGGCCTCGCGCGTGGCCTTCGAAACGCTCAACGAGCAGCTCGAAAGCGTGCCTCGGGCCAGCGCCAACAAGTTCGTACAGGCCCAGCGTGACGTGCTGGCCAAGCGCATCAGTGGCGGTGAAGCCAAGATCATGCCGACCCACGTCGAGCGTGTGGCAGAGGCGCAACGCCGCTTGGCCGCCGAAGCCGACGAAGAACTGGCGCGCCTGACCGCTCTGAAAGCCGTCAACCCAAGCGTACGCGACAGCGAAATCGACGCCCTGCGCAAGCAGCGCGAAGATGGCCTGGCAATGCTCGAAAAGGCCGCACTGCGCCTGGAGGCGATCCGCGTGCTGGTGGCTGGCTAAGACTGGATTGCAGCCATTGGGGAGGTGCCCATGCACCTCCCCTCTCCTTTATACCCGCGCGTTATCACCCCAATAACCAAATCGTTGCAATCAAAGAGCCATTACCCCGGAAGGTTTAAACACCCGTTCCTATACTCCTTTCTGGATAGTCTCCTTGGGGGTTGATTGGAGACCAGTGCGAACTCGACCATGGGGCAAGCAATGGAATGGCTGGGACTGCAACTGTTCTCCGATGTGCCGGCTAGCGGTAGCATCGTCATCGACTGCCGTCATGAACCACTACTGATCCTGATCGCCTTCGCCGTGGCCAGCGCGGCCTGCTTTGCCACCCTGGACATGGCCGAGCGCCAATCCCACAGCGAGCAACCGGCTGCCCAGAGGCAATGGCGCATGCTGGGTGCCTGCTGCCTTGCCGGCGGTATCTGGGCGATGCACTTCATCAGCATGCTGGCGTTCAGGGCACCACTGGAAATGCACTACGACGCCTCGCTGACCGGGCTTTCGCTGCTGATTGCACTGGGTGTGGCCTGGATGGCGATGACCAGCCTCGATCGCGAGCGCATGGGGCCGCAGCATTACCTGCAAAGCGCCATGCTGATCGGCCTGGGTATCATCCTCATGCATTTTGTCGGCATGGCGGCGCTGCAGACCGGTGCCAAGCAGTACTACCAAACCGAGCTGTTGCTGGCCAGCACGGCCATCGCCCTGCTGACCAGCCTGGCCGCACTGCTGATGGCCCGCTACTTCCGCAACGGCAGCGGCACTGTGCATCAAGCCCTGAAATATGGCGCGAGCCTGCTCATGGCCGGCGGCATCGTTGCCACCCATTTCACCGCAATGGCCGCGATGACGCTGGTCATTCCTGCCGACACCGCCCTGCGCTTGCCCTCTGCTGACAACAGCCTGCAACTGGGCCTGACCGTGGCCTTCATTACCCTGCTGATCAGCGCAAGCAGCATCAGCGCTGCCCTGGCCGACAAAAAGCTGCAGAGCAAGGAACACGACCTGCGCAGGGTGAACATGCTGCTCAGCCAACTGGACCAGGCCCGCGCTTCTTTGCAGCAAGCCGCTCACTACGATGCACTGACCAGCCTGGTCAACCGTCGGGGCTTCAACCAGGTGTTCGCCGAACGCCTGGCCGAACAGAACCCCGAAGTGCACCGCCTGGCGGTGATGTTTCTCGACATTGACCATTTCAAACGGATCAACGACAGCCTCGGCCATGACGCCGGTGACCAACTGCTCAAGGTGATCGCCAGCCATATCAAAGCGGCCACACGCAGCCACGACCTGGTGGCACGCTTCGGCGGCGACGAATTCTGCGTGGTTACCAGCCTCAATGGGCCTGACGAAGCTCGCCATCTGGCGCAGCGCATCATGCAGCGCATGAAGGACCCCATCGACCTGGGCGGGCGGCGCATGGTCATGACCACCAGCATCGGCGTCAGTATTTACCCCGACGACGGCCTCACCGCTGAAGAGCTGCTCAAGCACGCCGACCTTGCCCTCTATCAATCCAAGGGCAGCGGGCGCAACAGCCTGCACTTTTTCAACAGCGGCCTGAAAAATCGCGCCACCCTTGAACTGCAACTCGAAGAAGAACTGCGCATCGCCTTGCTTGAAGAGCGTGGGCTGCGCGTGCATTACCAGCCCATCTACGATCTGCGTACCGGACAGGTAGCCAAGCTTGAAGCGCTGGTACGCTGGCAGCACCCCCAGCATGGGCTGCTGAGCCCGGACCGGTTCATCGGCATTGCCGAAGCCAACGGCCTGATCGTCGACCTGGACCTGTGGGTGTTGCGCCACGCCTGTGATGACCTGGCGCAGTTGCATCGCCATGGCTTCGCCGACCTCAAGCTCACGGTCAACTGCTCAGCGGTGACGCTGGGCCATGACGGGTTGCCCAAAGAAGTGGAAATGGCACTGTTCCAAGCGGGCCTGGCACCTCGACACCTGGAACTTGAGGTCACCGAGAATGCCCTGATGGGTGACATCCAGCGCACGCTCAGCCTGCTCAAGCGAATTCGTGGCCAAGGTGTCAGCCTTTCGATCGATGACTTCGGCACAGGGTACTCGTCACTGGCTTACCTCAAGCGCCTACCTCTGGACGTCCTCAAGATCGACCGTAGCTTTCTTCAGGACGTGCCTGCCAGCCTGAAGGACCGTGAAATCGTCCAGGCGATCATCGCAATGGCCCATACCCTGCATCTTCAGGTGGTCAGCGAGGGTGTAGAAACTGTCGAGCAGCATGAGTTTCTGGCCGCCAACGGCTGCGACTACCTGCAGGGCTACCTGCTCAGCCGGCCGGTACCGCTGGCGGACCTGCGGCCGATCCTGGAGCGGCTCGACCGCCAGGAAGAAGCCTTCAGCGCTTGTTGCGATACAGCTCTACCAGGGTCGCCGGATCTTTTTGCAGATAACCCTGGCTACCGTGCAGGCGCATCAATTGCGCGGCGAGGCCACTGAGGGGGGTCGCCGTGCCCTGTTCGCGGGAGAACTTGACCGCACCGTCGAGGTCCTTGAGCAGCGTGCGCACATGCCATTTCACCGGTTCGAAACGGCTTTCGGCCATCTGCGGTGCCAGGATCTGCAGCGGCCTGGAGTCGGCAAAACCACCGGCCAGGGCTTGGGCGATGAGCGTTGCGTCCACACCTGACTGCTCGGCCAACGCCACGACTTCAGCAACCACCAAGGCATTGCAGGCCACGATCATCTGATTGCAGGCCTTGGTCACCTGCCCCGCCCCCACCCCGCCCATGTGCGTGACCCGCTGGCCAAGGGTAAGCAATACCGGGCGCGCTCGTTCCAGGTCGGCAGCCTCGCCGCCGACCATGATCGCCAGGCTGCCGGCCTCGGCGCCCGGCGTGCCACCGGAGACGGGCGCATCCAGCCACGCCATGCCACACAGGGCGGCCAGTTCGGCAGCCATCTCGCGGGTAGCGGTCGGCTCAAGGCTGGACAAGTCGACCAGCAGTTGCCCGCTACGCCCACGCTGGGCGATACCCTGCTCGCCGAAAACCACCTCGCGTACCACCTCCGTATCGGCCAGGCACAGCAGCACCATGTCGCTGCCCCGGCACAACCCGGCAGGGTCGGCAGCCAGCTGCGCGCCAGCCGCGACCAGCTCGGCACACTTTTCCGGGCTGCGGTTCCAGACGGTCAGCGGGTAACCTGCGGCCAGCAGGCGCCGACACATCGGCAGCCCCATCAGACCAATCCCGGCGAATCCAAGCGAAGGCAGTTCAGTGCTCATAACGACTCCTGGCAAATCCGATAGTTATCCGGGCCGTACCACGGCCCCATTACGCATCCCGTAAACTGTTACCGCCACGCCGAATTGTTACCTACCTCCACCCCACCTGAACGCCATCGAGCACCAGAATGGGGCGGCTGCGCATTTTCGCGCACCAAAATCATCCGGCGGATTTGGCGCTCTTCACCTGAATCACGATGAACGGCGAAACCACGACCGCCCATATCTCTGGATCGCGGGTTTGCAGGTCGAGCGCCTGTTCGGCCGTGACAGGGCCCACGGTGCCATCATCACGCCACTTGGCGAACATCTCGCTGCGATTCTGCGCCATCACTTCGGCAACCGCTATCAGGTCCAGGCTGGGGTCGACCCAAATCAGGTCACCCTTTGCCCAAAAACGCTCCAATGCCTTCCACTCGATAGTTGCCGTCTCGCCGAGCAATTTGGCATAGAGGGTGCTTGTTTGATCAGTCATGGGTTTTTACCGCAAATATCGGCCAATAAAAAAGGCCGGCATTTTTGCAGAAAAACCCGGTTTCAAATATGTAATTTGGTCGATTGGCCCAGAACTTGTGGGGTAGGGCCGAAGATGCAGGCGATGTAATGGCGCCTTTCTGTATCTTTGTGTCGATCATGCGACAACCCGCGAAACAGGCGCTTTTCGCCCGCTTTTCAAGCGCTCGGGCAGCGCTCTACACTGTACCGGTACAGTTCCGGGACATGTTCCGGGGGAAGGTGGGCATGCAGTGTGGCGTGGCCATACCGCAAATCCCGCCCGGTCTGTAGCCCTGGCCGCCAGGACTATAAGAATTACAACAGAATGAGTGGAGCACTATGATCAAGATTTCCAAGCTGTTCGCCGCAATGGTACTGGCCGGGGTAGCCAGCCATTCGTTTGCCGCCGATACCATCAAGATCGGCATCGCCGGTCCGAAAACCGGTCCTGTGACCCAGTACGGCGACATGCAGTTCATCGGCGCAAAACAGGCCATCAAGGACATCAACGCCAAGGGCGGCGTCGATGGCAAAATGCTTGAAGCCAAGGAATACGACGACGCGTGCGACCCTAAACAGGCCGTGGCAGTCGCCAACAAAGTGGTCAACGACGGCGTCAAGTTCGTCATCGGCCACCTGTGCTCCAGCTCCACCCAGCCAGCGTCCGACATCTACGAAGACGAAGGCGTGATCATGATCACCCCGGCCGCCACCAGCCCGGAAATCACCGCCCGTGGTTACAAGCTGATCTTCCGCACCATCGGCCTGGACAGCGCCCAAGGCCCTGCGGCCGGCAACTACATCGCCGACCACGTCAAGCCGAAGGTCGTTGCAGTGCTGCACGACAAGCAGCAGTACGGTGAAGGCA
This sequence comes from Pseudomonas sp. BNK-15, assembly GCF_047456105.1. Lineage (NCBI taxonomy): Bacteria > Pseudomonadati > Pseudomonadota > Gammaproteobacteria > Pseudomonadales > Pseudomonadaceae > Pseudomonas > Pseudomonas sp. BNK-15. Next base: position 3,203,078 of record NZ_CP179898.1, on the reverse strand, counting down.
TCGCCACCGCCGTCAAGCAGACCCTGGAAGGCAAAGGCGCCAAGGTTGCCGTCTTCGAAGGCCTGAACGCCGGTGACAAGGACTTCTCCTCGATCATCCAGAAGCTCAAGCAGAACAACGTCGACTTCGTCTACTACGGCGGCTACCACCCAGAGCTGGGCCTGATCCTGCGCCAGGCTCAGGAAAAAGGCCTGAAAGCCAAGTTCATGGGGCCAGAAGGCGTAGGCAACGACTCGATCTCGCAGATCGCCCAGAACGCCTCCGAAGGCCTGCTGGTCACCCTGCCGAAGTCGTTCGACGCCGACCCTGAGAACAAGGCCATCGTCGATGCCATCAAGGCTGACGGCAAGGACCCGAGCGGTCCGTTCGTGTTCCCGGCCTACTCCGCCGTGGAGCTGATCGCCAAAGGCATCGAGGCTGCCAAGTCCGAAGACACCGACAAGGTGGCAGCCGCCATCCACGCCGGCTCGTTCAAGACCCCGACCGGCACGCTGTCGTACGACGAAAAAGGCGACCTCAAAGACTTCAAGTTCGTGGTCTACGAATGGCACTTCGGCAAGCCGAAGACCGAAGTCTCCCCTCAGTAACTGCGTGACTGAATAGCTGACCGTAAAAGCCCACTGTGCGAGCAGTGGGCTTTGTTTTACGAGGTTCATGGACCTGATTCCCGCGATCCGGGGGCCGGTTCACCTGAAAATCTTAAAACCGTCACTCGCGGTTTCCTGGCCTACCCCCGCCAGCGAAATGCAAATCAGGTTTTTAGGAGCGCTGTAATGCCTGAGATCTACCATTTCTTCCAACAACTGGTTAATGGATTGACCATCGGCAGCACCTATGCCTTGATCGCCATCGGTTACACGATGGTGTACGGCATCATTGGCATGATCAACTTCGCCCATGGCGAGGTGTACATGATCGGTTCCTATGTGGCCTTCATCGCCCTCGCAGGGCTGGCCATGATGGGTATCCATTCGCTGCCGATCCTGATGACCGTTGCCTTCGTCGCGACGATCTTCGTCACCAGCGCCTATGGCTACAGCATCGAACGGGTTGCCTACCGCCCCCTGCGCAACAGCAACCGTCTGATCCCGCTGATTTCCGCCATCGGCATGTCGATTTTCCTGCAGAACACCGTGCTGCTGTCGCAGGATTCCAAGGACAAATCCATCCCTAACCTGATCCCCGGGAGCTTCTCCTTCGGGCCAGGCGGTGCTGAAGAAGTCCTGATCAGCTACATGCAGATCCTGGTGTTCGTGGTCACCCTGGTGGCCATGACCCTGCTGACCCTGTTCATCTCCCGCTCTCGCCTGGGGCGCGCCTGCCGCGCCTGCGCCGAGGACATCAAGATGGCCAACCTGCTGGGCATCAACACCAACAACATCATCGCCCTGACCTTCGTCATCGGTGCCGCGCTGGCGGCGGTGGCGGCTGTGCTGCTGAGCATGCAGTACGGCGTGATCAACCCCAACGCCGGTTTCCTGGTGGGCCTGAAGGCCTTCACGGCGGCGGTACTGGGTGGCATCGGCAGCATTCCGGGCGCGATGCTCGGTGGCCTGGTGCTGGGCGTGGCCGAAGCCTTTGGCGCTGACATCTTCGGCGACCAGTACAAGGACGTGGTGGCATTCGGCTTGTTGGTTCTTGTCCTGCTGTTCCGGCCGACCGGCATCCTCGGCCGCCCGGAGGTTGAAAAAGTATGAACAGAAATCTCAAACAAGCGTTCTTCAGCGCCTTGCTGGTGTGGGCCGTGGCCTTCCCGGTGCTGGGCCTGAAACTGAGCATCGATGGCATCAGCCTGGTGGTGCACAGCCAGGGCTCGTTCACCATCGGCATCATCGCCGCATGCTCGGTGCTGATGTTCCTGCGCGTGCTGTTCGACAGGCAGTGGAGCTCGGTGATGGGCCGCCGCTCGGATCGCAAGCTGATCTCGCCCGCGGTAAGCAATTACCTGACCCTGCCCAAGACACAGCGCTGGATCATCATCGGGCTGATCGCGGTGGCGCTGGTCTGGCCGTTCTTCGGCTCGCGCGGCGCCGTCGACATCGCCACGCTGATCCTGATCTACGTGTTGCTGGGCCTGGGCCTGAACATCGTGGTCGGCCTGGCGGGCCTGCTGGACCTGGGTTACGTCGGCTTCTACGCTGTCGGCGCCTACAGCTATGCGATGCTGTCGCACTACCTGGGCTGGAGCTTCTGGGTATGCTTGCCGATCGCCGGCCTGATGGCCGCGACCTTCGGCTTCCTGCTCGGCTTCCCGGTGCTGCGCCTGCGCGGTGACTACCTGGCGATCGTGACCCTGGGCTTCGGCGAGATCATCCGCCTGTTCCTGCGAAACCTGACCGACTGGACCGGCGGCCCCAACGGCATCAGCAACATCCCCAAACCGGAGCTCTTCGGCCTCACCTTCGAGCGGCGTGCTGCCGAGGGGATGCAGACCTTCCACGAGTACTTCGGGTTGCCGTACAACTCGATCAACAAGGTCATCTTCCTCTACCTGGTGGCACTGTTGCTGGCACTGCTGGCGCTGTTCGTCATCAATCGCCTGCTGCGCATGCCCATCGGGCGCGCCTGGGAGGCGCTGCGTGAAGATGAGATCGCCTGCCGCGCGCTAGGCCTGAACCCGACTGTGATCAAGCTCTCGGCATTCACCCTGGGCGCCTGCTTCGCCGGTTTCGCCGGCAGCTTCTTCGCCGCCCGTCAAGGGTTGGTGACACCCGAGTCGTTCACCTTCATCGAGTCGGCGATCATCCTCGCCATCGTCGTGCTTGGCGGCATGGGCTCACAACTGGGCGTGATCCTCGCGGCCATCGTGATGATCCTGCTACCTGAGCTGATGCGTGAGTTCAGCGAATACCGGATGTTGATGTTCGGTGCGCTGATGGTGTTGATGATGATCTGGCGTCCGCAAGGCTTGCTGCCTATGCAACGTCCACACATGGAGCTGCGTCGATGAGCCGCGAAATTCTGCAAGTCAGCGGCCTGAGCATGCGCTTCGGCGGCTTGTTGGCGGTCAACGGCGTGGCCCTGACCGTCAAGGAAAAACAGGTAGTGGCGCTGATCGGCCCGAACGGCGCCGGCAAGACCACCGTGTTCAACTGCCTCACCGGCTTCTACAAGCCCAGCGGCGGCACCATCCTGCTCGACGGCCAGCCGATCCAGGGCCTGGCCGGCCACCAGATCGCCCGCAAGGGCGTGGTGCGGACCTTCCAGAACGTGCGCCTGTTCAAAGAGATGACCGCGCTGGAAAACCTGCTGATCGCCCAGCACCGCCACCTCAACACCAACTTCTTCGCCGGCCTGTTCAAGACCCCAAGCTTCCGCCGCAGCGAGAAAGAGGCCTTGGAGCGCGCGCAGTACTGGCTGGAGAAGGTCAACCTGACCGAGTTCGCCAACCGCACCGCCGGCACCCTCGCCTACGGCCAGCAACGCCGCCTGGAAATCGCCCGCTGCATGATGACCCAGCCGCGGATCATCATGCTGGACGAGCCGGCAGCGGGCCTGAACCCCAAGGAAACCGAGGACCTCAAGGCGTTGATCGCCTATCTGCGTGAGTCGCACAACGTCACCGTGCTGCTGATCGAACACGACATGAAGCTGGTGATGAGCATTTCCGACCATATCGTCGTCATCAACCAGGGCACGCCCCTGGCAAACGGCACACCGGAGGAAATTCGCGACAACCCTGACGTGATCAAAGCCTACCTGGGGGAAGCGTAAATGCTGAAGTTCGAGAACGTCTCCACCTTCTACGGCAAGATCCAGGCGTTGCACAGCGTCAACGTCGAGATCAATCAGGGTGAGATCGTCACCCTGATTGGTGCCAACGGTGCGGGCAAGTCAACCTTGCTGATGACCCTGTGCGGCTCGCCGCAGGCGCACAGCGGCAGCATCAAGTACCTGGGTGAAGAGCTGGTCGGCCAGCCTTCTTCGCACATCATGCGCAAGAGCATCGCCGTGGTCCCGGAGGGCCGCCGTGTGTTCGCCCGCCTGACCGTCGAGGAAAACCTCGCCATGGGCGGCTTCTTCACCGACAAAGGCGACTATCAGGAGCAACTGGACAAAGTCCTGCAACTGTTCCCGAGGCTGAAAGAGCGTTATCTCCAGCGCGGCGGCACCATGTCCGGCGGCGAGCAGCAGATGCTGGCCATCGGCAGGGCGCTGATGAGCAAGCCCAAGCTGCTGCTGCTCGACGAGCCCTCGTTGGGCCTGGCGCCTATCATCATCCAGCAGATCTTCGACATCATCGAACAGTTGCGCCGCGATGGCGTGACGGTGTTCCTGGTGGAACAGAACGCCAACCAGGCGTTGAAGGTCGCCGATCGGGCCTATGTGCTGGAGAATGGCCGGGTTGTAATGCAAGGCACGGGGGAGGCGCTGCTGACCGACCCGAAAGTGCGTGACGCCTACCTGGGCGGTTGACTGGCAAAGGGCTTCGGGTTCAGGCCAGTCAGTTAGCTTTATCAGGGCTGCTACGCAGCCCATCGCCGGCAAGCCAGCGCCTACAGGGTCAGCGCTGTTCCTGTAGCAGCCGGCTTGCCGGCGATGGGCCGCAAAGCGGCCCCAAATTGCTTTCTCTTGTGATCAGCGCCTGGCATGGGTACCGTGGCCTGCACTTCATGCAAGCATCCCGGAGCCCCGTCCCATGCGCCTCACCCCTTCCCTGCTACTCACCGCCCTGCTGCCCCTGTTCGCCGGCTGCCAGATGCTGGCCGCCCCACCAAGCGATCCGAACATCGGCACTGTGCGCATGCAGGGCGAATTGAGCGCCGGGGGCGGCCAGTTGCTGTTCAAGCCCTGCAATGAACCCCGTCGCTTCGTGATCAAGGATGTGGCCGGCACCGGCATTTTGCAGGAAGCCGCCAACCTGGCAGACGACGCCGGTGACAAACTGTTCGCCGATGTACGCGGGCGCCTCACCGGCAGCAAGCAGGCCAACAGCGACGGCCAGCTCGAGGTGCGCCGCCTGTACCGCCTGGACCCGTCCACCCGCGCCTGCGAAGATCCCAACTTCAAGCAGCTGACCCTGCGCGCCAGCGGCCATGAGCCTGAGTGGGACATCAAGGCCAGTGGCAAAGGCATGGTGCTCAACCGCATTGGCAAGGAGCCATTGCCGCTGCCCTTCCTGGAAGAGGAAGTGCCCGGCGGCGGCCTGACCCTGAGCAGCGAAGCCAACGGCCAGCAGGTGGAACTGTGGGTCGCCCCGCAGCGTTGCGTCGATACTGCCACCGGTGCCGTGCACCACCTGCGCGCCGAGCTGAGCATCGATGGCCAGACCCTGCAGGGCTGCGGCTACTACGGCGGTGCACGCGACAACTGATCGCCGGGCACTTTTATCCTGCCAGTCAGGGCGGCGAACAGCTTATACTTGGCGGTTTGTGTAAAGCCGCCGGCCGACCATGGCCGGGATACTGGACCCTGCCATGCTACGAATCACCGAACTGAAGCTGCCCCTGGACCATCCCGACGAAGCGCTGCGCGAAGCCATTGTCCAGCGCCTGGGCATCCGCGATGAGCAACTGCTCAGCTTCAACCTGTTCAAGCGCAGCTACGATGCGCGCAAGAAGAACAGCGAATTGCTGTTCATCTACACCATCGACCTTGAAGCCAGCAACGAAGCGGAGCTACTAGCCAAGTTCGCTGACGATCGCAACATCAGCGTCGCGCCGGATGTCACCTACAAGTACGTTGGCCACGCCCCTGCCGACCTGCAGGAGCGTCCGGTCGTGGTCGGCTTCGGCCCGTGCGGTATCTTCGCCGGCCTGCTGCTGGCCCAGATGGGCTTCAAGCCGATCATCCTCGAGCGTGGCAAGGAAGTGCGCCAGCGCACCAAGGACACCTGGGGCCTGTGGCGCAAGAGCGTGCTCAACCCCGAGTCCAACGTGCAGTTCGGCGAAGGCGGTGCCGGGACCTTCTCCGACGGCAAGCTGTACAGCCAGATCAAGGACCCGCTTCACCATGGCCGCAAGGTACTGGAAGAGTTCGTCAAGGCCGGTGCGCCGGACGAGATCCTCTACATCAACAAGCCGCACATCGGTACCTTCCGCCTGACCGGCATGGTCGAGCAGATGCGCCAGGACATCATCGCCCTGGGCGGTGAAGTGCGCTTCCAGGAAAAAGTCACCGACCTGCTGATCGACGATGGCCAACTGAGCGGCGTGGTGCTGGAGAGCGGCGAGCAGCTGCAGTCGCGCCACGTGGTGCTTGCCTTGGGCCACAGCGCCCGTGACACCTTCCGCATGCTGCACGGCAAAGGCGTGTTCATGGAAGCCAAGCCCTTCTCGGTGGGCTTCCGTATCGAGCACCCGCAAACGCTGATCGACAAGGCGCGCCTTGGCAAATATGCCGGTCACCCGAAACTGGGTGCCGCTGACTACAAGCTGGTGTACCACGCCAAGAACGGCCGCTCTGTATACAGCTTCTGCATGTGCCCCGGCGGTACCGTGGTCGCTGCCACCAGCGAACCAGGCCGCGTCGTCACCAATGGCATGAGCCAGTATTCGCGTAACGAGCGCAACGCCAACTCCGGCATCGTGGTCGGTATCGACCCTGAGCGCGATTACCCGGGCGGCCCGCTGGCGGGTATCGAGCTGCAGGAGCGCCTGGAGGCGCACGCTTATGTAATGGGCGGGAGCAACTATCAGGCACCGGCACAGTTGGTGGGTGACTTCGTTGCCGGCAAACCCTCCACCGCGCTGGGTAGCGTCGAGCCGTCTTACAAGCCGGGCGTGACCTTGGGTGACCTGGCGCCGAGTTTGCCGGATTTCGCCATCGAGGCAATCCGCGAGGCGCTGCCAGCCTTCGATCGACAGATCAAAGGCTACAACCTGCATGACGCAGTGCTGACTGGCATCGAGACACGCACCTCCTCGCCGCTGCGCATCACCCGCGGCGAGGATTACCAGAGCCTGAACGTGAAGGGGTTGTTCCCTGCAGGTGAAGGTGCCGGGTACGCCGGGGGCATTCTTTCGGCGGGTGTTGATGGCATTCGCATTGCCGAAGCCGTGGCGCGGGATATGCTCGGGCTGTAAGCCGGCGACAGGGCCAGGGCAGGCAAATAAAAAACCCCGAACGGGCCTGGCCAGTTCGGGGTTTTGTTTTGGCGCGGTCAGTGCGTAACGCGGCTGGTACCGTCGACAGTCATGATGCGCACACGCTCACCGACGCGGAAGATTTCGTTCTCCTGCACGGCCTGAACGTAGGCGCGCATGCTGCCATCGTCCTCACGCACGGTGATTTCGACACCTTGGGTGCGGGTGATGCCTTCCTCGGCAGCGGAACCCGCCAGGCCACCGGCCACGGCACCGATTACCGCTGCAACGATACTGCCACGGCCACCACCAATGGCACTGCCGGCAACACCACCGACAATCGCGCCTGCACCGCCGCCGATAGGGGTTTTGGTGCCTTCGATCTTGACCGGACGCAGGGACTCGATAGTACCCATGCGCACGGTCTGCACGCGACGGGCCTCATCACGGGAGTAGCTGTCGCCGGTCAGGCTCGAAGCACAGCCGCCCAACAACAACGACATGGTGGTAAAGGTCGCCACCAGCAAAGCGGATTTACGCATGGGTAAAGTCTCCATAAGTCAGGTGTCCATTAGACGCTGCACCTCGACGGCTGTCACGGTAGCAAAGCCATAAAATTATTTCCGTTCAGCTACGGTACAGTCTCCGAGCCGGGCCTGGAGATCTAGACAGAGGATAGTCAGGGTTTACTGCATTGAAGTGGTGACAGCATGCATGGGGCTACCGCGCAGCCCCATGAACGTCACGGAGCCAGGCGCTCGCGCTGCCACTGGCCATCGACCCACCGATAGTTCAGCCGGTCGTGCAGCCGGCTCGCCCGCCCTTGCCAGAACTCGATGCGCTCGGGCAGCAGGCGGTAGCCTCCCCAATGCTCGGGGCAGTGGGGCTGGGTGTCGGAGAACCGGGCCTCAGTGGCCTTCACCAGCCCTTCGAGCGCCTCGCGGCTGGCAATCACCCGGCTTTGCGGTGACGCCCAGGCCCCAAGGCGGCTCCCCAGCGGGCGGACCTGGTAATAGTCATCCGACTCTTGGGGCGTAACCTTTTCCACACGCCCCTCAATGCGCACCTGACGCTCCAGCGCCGGCCAGAAGAAGGTCATGGCAGCGTAGGGGTTGGCCCGGAGTTGCTGGCCCTTGGCGCTGTCGTAGTTGGTGAAGAAGGTGAACCCTCGGTCGTCGAGCCCCTTGAGCAGCAAAACGCGGCAATGGGGACGGCCATCACCGTCAACCGTGGCGAGGGTCATGGCATTGGCCTCCACCGGTGCCTGCTCGGTCTTTACCGCATCGGCGAACCACTGATGGAACAGAGCGAACGGCTCGCCCGGCGCCTGGGCTTCTGCCAGGCCATCACGGGTGTAGTCGCGGCGCATATCGGCCAGGGATTGGGTCATGGCTGCGTTTCCTTGACGATCAGTTGGTCTTCGCAGGGCTGTTGGCGGCTACTTTTTTCTCGGCCGTAGCTTTCTTGGCAGCGGGCTTGGCCGGCGCGGCTTTCTTTTTGGCGGTGGTTTTAGCAGGTGCCTTGGCTTTGGCTGCAGGCTTTTTGGCAGCAGGTTTGGCCGCTGCCTTGGCGGCTGGTTTGGTAACAGCTGCCTTGGTAGCGGGTGCCTTGGTGTCCTGGACAGCGACCATCGAGGCCGGTGCCGGCGCTGGCCGCTGATATTTGGCCATCAGGGCAAGCATGGTGTTCTGCGGGGTCAGCAGCATCTCCACGCGGCGGTTAAGGGACCGGCCTTCGACGCTGTCGTTGGCCGCGCGCGGCATTTCAGAGCCCATGCCCTTGAGCGAAAGACGGTCACGCTTCAAGCCGCTCAAACGGAAGATCGCCGACACGGAAGCGGCGCGCTCCAGGCTGAGCTTCTGGTTGGTAGCAGCAGCGCCGCTGGTGTCGGCGTGGCCCAGCACCAGCACGGCAGTCTTGGGGTCGCCTTCGACGGCTTTGGCCACACGGGTAATCGGGCCCAGGCTCATAGGCAACAGCATGTTCGGACGGTCCGGGTTGTAGGAGCTGTCAGCCGGGATGGTCACAACCAACACATTCTCACGGCGCTCCAGCTCCAGTTTGCTGTCCTTGATCGCTTCACGCAGTTTTGGCTCGTACTGATCGAGCCAGGCCTGGGTGGCCTTTTCGTCGATTTTTGGTACAACCGGGCCCTTGGCCTGCTTGTCGTCACCGCCAAAGGGCCACCACCAGCGGCTGGCGCTCTCGGACTTGGCATCGGCCTTGGCGACTTTTTCGGTGACGGCCTGCTTCACTTCCTGCTCGGCGACCTCGTCCGTACCGAATGGCCACCAGCTGCTGAGGCCGCCCTTCGAGGCATCCTGAGAATGGCTGGCGCAGCCGGTCATAGCGGTCAGGCACAGGGCGAGAGCTAAGGTTTTATGTGAAGACATCAGCGATACACCATGAAATAGAAAGAAATTTTGCCCACACACTTGAGGCGTTGGCATTGAGGATAGTCAAAGGGGTTGCGCAATACCCGCGTTACCCGATCAAAGGCAAGTGCCAAGGACACGCACCAGTTGCTGGGCTCTTGGGTCCATGAGCACGTAAGGGCCAAGGGTATTGACCACGAAACCGAAGGCAACGTCGTGCTCGGGGTCGGCAAAACCGACCGAACCACCTGCGCCGGGATGCCCAAAGGCCCGCGCACCCAGGCCGAAGGTGGCGTTGGCCACTGTGGGTTGGTCCAGCATGCAGCCAAGGCCGAAACGGGTCTGGGTCAGCAGGGTACGATCCTCGCCGATGCTGTGTTCACGCGTCAGTTCATCGAGCAATTCGGACTCGAGCAAGCTGCCGTCGAGCAGGCCGGCATAGAAACCCGCCAGGCTACGGGCATTGCCGTGACCGTTGGCCGCCGGTTGCTGCATGCGGCGCCACTCAGGCTTGTTGGTGCTGGTGAGGATGGCCGGCGGGTTGGTGAACGCACGGGTAGACAACGCCTCGGGCTCACGCATGGTCACCTGCAGCAAGCGCTGGGCGGCAGCATCGCCGGCGTTGCCCTTGCCGCGTGCGATATGGGCCACGCGATCGAATTCTTCGTCCGCCAGGCCTACATGGAAGTCCAGCCCCAGCGGCCGCGCGGTACGCGCCACGATCGACTCCCCTGGGCCACGGCCATCGGCGCGGCGGATCAGCTCGCCGATCAGCCAGCCGTAGGTGATGGCGGCATAGCCGTGCGCGGTACCCGGCGCCCACCAAGGTGTTTCGGCGGCCAGCGCATCGACCATGGTTTGCCAGTCATACAGGGCCTCTGCTGGCAGCAGCTCGCGGATGGCGGGCAAACCCGCCCTGTGGCTGAGCAGCTGGCGCAGGGTGACGCTCTCTTTGCCTGCCTGGGCAAACTCGGGCCAGTAGCGCGCCACCGGAGCATCCAGCGCCAGCTTGCCCTCACCGACCAGTTGCAGTGCGGTGACGGCAGTGAAGGTCTTGGTGCAGGAGAACAGATTGGCGATGGTATCGCTGTGCCAGGCCTGCTGGCCATCTTTGTCGGCGCTGCCCGCCCAAAGGTCGATTACAGTCTCGCCACCGACCTGGATGCACAGCGCCGCGCCGCGCTCCTGGGGATCATCGAACAATGCCGCAAACGCTTCGCGCACTGCCTCGAACTTCAGCTCATAGTGACCCTGGATCTGCACCCGCCTGTTCTCCGTTCGACCTTGCTGAAAAAGGGAGGCATTGTTTCAGTAGTTGGCGGTTTTGCCTACTGGGCAAGGCTGGATGATCACGCAGAAAAGCACCCTTTTCAGGGCGCCTCGTCGGTTGGCGCGCCCGTGGTAGAGCTCCCTTCGTGCAACAGGCTGCTCAACTGACCAACGGCCTGCCGGTTACGCTTGCGCACCGCCTCGACAAAACCCGGATATGGCATATCGGTGATCGCCACCAGCCCTAGGTGCCCGTTCTCGCCATCGAGCAAACGCCCGCTGGCAGGCTGGTCGAGGTACTGGAACCAGTGAGCGCCGACGATCATCGGCTGCGCCAGTGCCGCCTTGAGGAAGTTGCCGTAGGCCGGGCCCCGATCCTCTTCACGCGCCACTTCCACCGGCCCCGGCCAGAAAGGCCCACGGTCACGGGAACCGAACTGGAATTCGGACACCAGCACCGGCTTGTCCAGCTCCGCCAGCTGGGCGAAGTCGTAGCCGTCATCGGGTTTGAGGGTATAGAAGTTGAAGCTCAGCACATCGCAGAACTCGGCGCAGGCCTTGACCGCTTCGGGTGTGCTGACGGCAAAGCGCCCGCCCAGCAAAAGGTGGTTGGGCGCATGCCAGTTCAGCGAATCGGCGATGGTCTTGAAATAGGTTTCGGCGAACACCTGCTGGAAGTGCTGGTAATCGCGTTCGATCTCAGGGTGCTCGGGGTTGGGCAGCGGCGCCTCGAAGCCTGGGTCTTCCATCAATTCCCAGGCTTGCAGGTCGATGCCCCAGGCCTTGGACAGCCCCTGCTGGTTACGGTACTTGTCGCGCAGTTGCTTGAGGAAGGCACGCTTGGCCGGCACATCGGTTGTCAGACGCAGGGTGCCATAGGCAAGGCCGTAACGGGCCTTGGGGTCATTGCCAGGCGCAGCCCAGGCCAGCTCGTTATCGGCAAAGTACCCAATCAGCCAGGGATCATCCCGGTGGTCACGGGCGGCGATGGCCACGGCTCGCTCGGTGGCCATGGCGAAACGCGGATCGAACGGGTCGGGCATGCGCCCCCACCAGTCCATGCCTGTGCTGATGCTGGCATAGTCACCGACGATCGACAGCGGCAGGGTATAGGGCATGCGTTTGGCCTGGCCGAGTTCGGGGTCGCTCCAGTTGCCCAGGGTGTTGAAGCCCCAGGCCTGCAACCGATCGAGCGTATGCGCCTGCCAACGAGCGCTATACAGCGCAAGGGGCGGGCAGGGCGCGGCAGGTTGCCCCTCCTCCCCTGCCGGGCAAGGTTTGCCATGGGCGCGCTGGATGTTGGCTGCATAGAAGTCGAACCAACGCCCCTTCTTGAAGTTGCGCCCCTGCGACGATGCATTGCCATCATCGTTGTTGCCCTCGCCATAAAAGGCGGCAAGCGCGTCACCTTCGCCCGGCAGCACGCCGAACATCCCTTCGCGGCCGGCGACATAGGTACGCCCGCCATCGGCAGCCACGGCATTGACGCCCAACGAGTAGAACGGATGGCCCTCGGGGGTTACCAGGTGCCAGCGGCCGTCACGTTTTTCCGTACGGAAGAAACCCGTGGCGTCGAACGCCGGCCCCGCCAACAGGCCGCCGTAGCTGTCCAGCTGTTGCTTGTGATGCTCGGCCAGCCAGGCCTTGAGCTGTTGCTGCTCGCGGTTGTCAGCAGCTTTCAGTTGTTCATCGTTGACCACCTTTTCGGGCCAGCGGCCGCGCGTGGACTGGCCATAAGCATCGATCAGTGCGTGGTAGGCCGCCTGGTAGGCAAGGTCGTCGTCCTGAATACCGACCTTCTCGATCAGCAGGTTCTGCGCAACCTTGGGGCCGGGGATGCTCAAGCTGACAGATACCACCTGCTTGAGATCGACCTCACCGGCGCTGCTGGTCAGCAGCAACCGTTGCCCTTCATGGGTCCAGGGCATCGGTGGGCCGGCGCGCATGCCCTGGCTCAGGGGGGAACTGGCCTTGAGCGGCACCATGACCGTCTGCGCAGGCCCTGCAGGCAGGTCGATACGACTGGTCAGGGTACGGCCATCGCCGCCCAGCACCGTGACATCGACGGTCAGTGCCCAGTCCATGGCACTTTGCAGGCGCAAGGTCAGAAACTGCCCGGCCGACCAATCCCATGCGCCACTGTGAGGGCTCAGCCGCAGGGTCGGCCGTTCGACCGGGTTGAACACCACCCGCCGCAACACCTCGCCTTCTGCGGTCTGTTCTGCGTTGTACTGCGGCATCCCGGCCCCCTCAGTGACCACATTGACGACCGAAGCCGGGCGCACGAAGCTGAACAGCGTCTGCTGCCCGGCCATTGCAGAGGCGCTGAACAACAGGGTGAGAACAGCAGGCAAGGTGCGGCGGATCATAGGGCTCAGGCTCTCCTTCCAGGCCCTCATGGGCCCGCGACAGAGTGGTGGACAACGGGCCGGCACATCATGCTCCGGCCTTCAGGAAATCTCCCGCCGGAAGGGCGGCAGCGCATTGAGAATAGCCTTGCCGTAGCGTTGGGTGACCAGACGCCGGTCAAGCAAGGTAATGACGCCCCGGTCCTGCTCGGTACGCAGCAGACGACCGCAGGCCTGGATCAGCTTCAACGATGCATCGGGTACGGCGATTTCCATGAAGGGGTTGCCACCGCGGGCCTCGATCCACTCGGCCAGTGCCGCCTCGACCGGATCGTCAGGCACGGCGAAGGGGATCTTGGCGATCACCACATGCTCGCAGTAGGCACCGGGCAGGTCGACGCCCTCGGCGAAGCTGGCCAGACCGAACAGCACACTGTGCTGGCCATCATCGACCCGCGCCTTGTGCTTGTTCAGGGTTTCCTGCTTGGACAGGTTGCCCTGAATCAGCACCAGCTTGCGCCAGTCGCGGTCCAGGCCGTCGAAGACTTCCTGCATCTGTTTGCGCGAGGAGAACAGTACCAGCGCACCGCGGGCGTCCTCGACGATGTTCGGCAGCTCGCGGATGATCGCAGCGGTATGCGCCGCAGCATCGCGCGGGTCGGCCTTGAGGTCGGGCACCCGCAGCAGGCCGGCATCGCCATGCACGAACGGGCTGGGCACCACGCAGGTCATCGCATCGCGCGGCAGGCCCGAGCGCATGCGGAAACGGTCGAACTTGCCCAGCGCGGTCAGCGTCGCCGAGGTTACCAGCGCGCCATGGGCCACGCTCCACAGGCTGCGCCGCAGCATTTCGGCTGCCAGAATGGGGCTGGCGTTGACCTCGATGTCGAACAGCGCGCCGCTTTCGGCCAGGGTCAACCAGCGGGCCATGGGCGGGCTGTCTTGCGGGTCCTCGGCAGTGAAGGCGGTCCACAGCTCCCAGTTGCCTTGGGCGCGGGTGACCAGGCTGCCGAACAAGGGGTACCACTCTTCGGCCTGATGGCTGGCGATACCGATGTTGACCTCGCCGTCCATGCCTTCCTTGAGCAGGTCGGCCAGGCGAGTGAACAGGTCGTTGAGGCGGGCGAAGCCCTTTTTCAGCTCGATGCCGACGTCGCGGATCTGCTCGGGTACCACGCCGCCTTCGAAGCGATAGCGCGGGCGCTCACGCCCCTCCACGTCCTCGCTGGGACGGAAGTCGGCGACTTGCTCGCACAAGGTGAACATGAACTGTTGCTGGGTGCGGATTTCCCGCGCCAGCTCCGGCACCTGCTCGATCAGCTTGCCCAGATCGCCCGGCAACGGGTGCTGGGCCAACAGCTTGGTCAGGTTCTTGGCGGTCTGCTCCAGCCAGTCGGCAGTGGAGCGCAAACGGGAAAAGTGAGCGAAGTGGCCGATGGCCTTGTCGGGCAGGTGGTGGCCTTCGTCGAACACGTACATCGTGTCACGCGGGTCAGGCAGCACCGCGCCGCCACCCAGGGCCAGGTCGGCCAGGACCATGTCGTGGTTGGTGACGATCACATCGACCTTGCCCATGCCTTCGCGGGCCTTGTAGAACACGCACTGCTGGAAGTTCGGGCAGTGGCGGCCGGTACATTGGCTGTGGTCGGTGGTCAGCCGCGCCCAGTCCTGGTCTTCCAGGGCCTCGGGCCAGCTGTCACGGTCGCCGTCCCAACGATTGCCGGCGAGCTTCTCGATCATGCTGTTGAACAGCTTCTGGCTGCGCTCGTCGACCTCGATGTGAAAGCCCTCTTCCTCGAACAACTGGGCAGTGGCCGATTGCGCATGGCCCTCCTGCAGCAGGATGTCGAGCTTGGACAGGCACAGGTAGCGGCCGCGGCCCTTGGCCAGGGCGAAGCTGAAGTTCAGGCCGCTGCTGCGCATGAGGTCGGGCAGGTCCTTGAAGACGATCTGCTCCTGCAGGGCCACGGTCGCGGTGGCGATCACCAGGCGCTTGCCAGCCGCCTTGGCGGCCGGGATTGCGGCCAGGCTATAGGCGACCGTCTTGCCGGTACCGGTACCCGCCTCGACCGCGACCACGGCAGGCTCGCCCGCGCGGCGGCCTTCGTCGTCGCAGGCGATGTCGCCGAGTACCTTGGCCACTTCGGCGATCATCAGGCGCTGGCCATAACGCGGCTTGAGGCTCTTGGCTTCGAGAAAACGCGAGTAGGCGCCCTGGATGGTGGCTTTGAGTTCGTTGCTGATCATGGTCTGCAGGCGCCCGAAGGGCTGGATATATTTTCAGTGTTTCGCATGGGGCGGCTATCATACCCCGCTATTGCCCATTGTGCCGCATGGAGATCCGGATGCTTGCCTTTGCCCTCCCCTACACACTGCATGTCCTGGCCGCCCTTGTGTGGGTCGGCGGCATGTTCTTCGCCTGGCTGGTGCTGCGCCCGGCAACGGTTGCAGCCCTTGAGGGGCCAGCCCGGCTTCGGCTCTGGGTGGAAGTTTTCCGACGTTTCTTCAGATGGGTCTGGCTGGCGGTAGCCATTCTGGCGATAAGTGGTATCGGCATGTTGCACATGCGCTTCAACGGTTTCGAGACAGCCCCCCGGTATGTACAGGTGATGATGGGGGGCGGGATCGCCATGTTCGCGCTGTTCATGCGTATCCAGGCGCTGTTGCTGCCTGAGCTGAAGGCTGCCGTGCAGGCCGAAGACTGGGCCGCAGGTGCTGCGGCACTGGGCCGGATCCGGCGCATGGTCGGGGCCAACCTCCTGCTGGGGCTGGCGGTGGTGGCGGTGGCCAGTTCGCGGCTACCGACATAGCGAGGCAGCGCCGTGGTCAGCCACGGCGCGTCAGCTCTGCCTGCCGCGGTATGGACATCACGTGGAAAATGCCCGTCAGCAGTATCTGCAAACGATCGAACCAGCGGTGGCTGCGCCCACGCAAGCTGCCGTTGAAGAACAGCACTTCCAGAACGTGCAGCCCCAGCAAGGCGATGCCTGCGGCATTGATCAACAGATTGAACGGCAGCGGCTGTGGCAGCATCTGGTTGAACAGCACCACGCCCCAGAAAGCGATGGTCAGGGTTTTACCCACGCCCAGAATGAATTTCATCTGCCGCTCCCATCGCTGCTCAGTTCAGGTGCAGGTCCACCCGCCGGTTTTGCGCACGGCCTTGTTCGGTGTCGTTTTCTGCCACCGGCTCGCTAGCCCCGCGCCCTTCGCTCGTTACCTTCTGCGGTGCCAGGCCCTGGCTGATCAAATACTGTGCGACGCTGGCCGCGCGCCGCTCAGAGAGTGCCTGGTTGTAACTGTCAGACCCGACATTGTCGGTATGGCCAACCACCTTGATCCGCGATACACCCAACTCGCTGAGCCTGGGCAACAGGCTTTGCAGCCGTTGCTGGCTGCCCACCGTCAAGTCGGCAGAGTCGAATGCGAACATCACCTGGCCCTGATCGTCGAGGGAGATCACCTCTGGCTGGGGCTCAGGTGCAGGTTGGCTGGGCGGATACTGCGGCAGCGGGCAGCCCATGTGGTCGACCGCCGTGCCGGCAGGCGTGTCAGGGCAACGGTCACGGCGATCGAAGACGCCATCCTCATCTTCGTCCCCATCCTGGGCGTAACAGATCAGGCCGCCGGCGATCGCACCCAGGGCGCCAGCGCCTGCAGCCCAGCTCGAGCTTTCGATAGCGCCCAGGCCACCGCCGGCCAGCCCACCGAGCAGGCTGCAGATGGGCCAGGTCCGTTGATTGAGGGGCGCACTGCCGTCACTGTGGGTGGCGCAGCCTGCCAGCAGACTGGAAACCACCAGCAACGGCAGCGCCGCCTTTGACATGACACTCATGATGAATGCTCCTGTGTCGTTGGCCGCAACCGGCCTACAGGAGTAAAGACGCGCCCGCGCCACTTCTCAAGGCGCGGGCGCACGCCGTCAGCGCTCGATCTTGATCTCGGTGCGACGGTTCATCGAACGCCCATCGGCTGTGGCGTTGTCCGCTACAGGCTGGGTTTCACCGGCACCGACCACCGACACGAAGCTGGCGCGTGGTACACCGCTCTCGACCAGGTAATCGGTCACCGAGTGGGCACGGCGCTCGGACAGGTTCTGGTTGTAACTGTCGGAGCCAACGCTGTCGGTGTGGCCGGTGACGCTCAGACGAGCGCTCGGCGCTTCCTGCTTCAGGCGTGTGGAAATGGTGTTCAGGCGCTCCTTGTCGGCTGGGGTCAGGCGCGCAGAGTCGAACTCGAAGTGCACGTCACGGATGACGATGACTTCCTCCTTCTGTACCACGACTTCCTCGACCACGGGCGCCGGCTCTGGCGGGCAGCCATTGGCGTCGACCTGCACACCACGTGGTGTACCTGGGCACTTGTCACGGCTGTCCGGCACGCCATCACCATCCTCGTCTCCATCACCGTTGGCCCAGCAATAGCCAGCTGCCAGGCCACCACCCAGCAACGCACCCCAGCCAGCCCAGCTGGAGCTTTCGATGGCGCCCAGGGCAGCGCCGCCCACACCCCCGACGGCAGCGCACTTCGGCCAGTCGGTTTTTTGCAAACCTGCACAACCAGTCAACACACTGGTGAGCAGTACCAGGGGTATCGCTGTGCGTACTATGCTCATTTCGTAGCTTCTCCTAGGGGGAATCGGCATAAGGCCGATCCATGGGAGTAAAGACCGCGCTTCTCATCCCTGCCAGCAATAAGCCACGACACGGTCATACGGCGCTTTGCCCACGGCCGACAGCCCGTTAGTCTTGGAAGACCTGAACGAGGATTGGCAATGACCGACGGTTTTTCCCAACGCACACCCCAGCAGGCCCTGGCGGCCCTGCTGGAGCGCTTCACCCCGCAACGTCTGCTGCTGGTAGGCACGCGTTTTCCTGCCCTGGAGGCGTTTGCCCAGGCACATCCGCAGGTGACGATCGAGACGTGCCAGCCAGGCGCGCTTGCAGCGCATGTTGCCGCACAACGCTTCGACCTGGCATTGCTGGTGGACTGCCTGGAACATTTGCCCAAACGCGCTGGCCTGGAACTGCTGGGTGGCATCCGCAACCTCAACGCCAGCCGTGTCGCCGTGCTGGCCGACCTGCACGCCTGTGGCTGGCAGGAGACCGATTTTTTTGCCCTGGCCCTGTCGGCCAGCGAGAAATTCCGACGCGACGAGCAGGTTCTGAGCCTGTTCACCTATGATCTACATGACTACAAGCAGGTCCCCGACTGGCTCAACGCCAGGTTCTGGGCCAACCCTGAAAACTTCGGCAAGTACTGGTGGTGATCAATGAGTGTCTCGGTTTGCCCCTGTGGCAGCGGTAACCTGCTGGACGCCTGCTGCGGGCACTACCACGCCGGCACCCCGGCACCGGATGCCCAGGCACTGATGCGCTCGCGCTACAGCGCCTACGTGCTCGGCCTGATCGATTACCTGGTAGGCACCACCTTGCCAGCCCAGCAGACGGGTCTGGATCGCAACGCGATTGCGGCCTGGAGCGCCCAGAGCACCTGGCTTGGCCTGGAGGTGGAGAACGCCGAGGTGCTCGGAGGCCAGCCTGAGCATGCCTTTGTCACGTTCACGGCGCGCTGGCACGATCTGGAGGGTGATCACCAGCACCGCGAGCGCTCCGCCTTCGTGCAGCATGACGGGCGCTGGTACTTCATCGACCCGACCGTTGAGCTCAAGGCTGGCCGCAATGACCCCTGCCCCTGCAACAGCGGGCAGAAATTCAAGAAATGCTGCGCCGGCTACGTCGGTAACTGAGCGTGATCGCCCTGGCCCGCCTGTTCCTGCTCAGCGCTCTGCTGACGTTGCCGGCGGGTTGCGCGATATGGGGTGACGATGACTGGCGCGACCCGCAGGTGCACCTGGTCAAGGTCGAAACAGTCAAGGCGCGCTTGCTGGAGCAGGAGTTCGTCTTGCACCTGCGTGTCGACAACCCCAATGACAGCCGCCTGTTCATTCGTAACCTGGCTTATTCGGTCTGGCTCAACGACCTGATGCTGGTAGAGGATCAGGCCAGTGTCTGGCGCAGTGTCGGCGGGCATGCCCGGCGCACCTTCAAGATCACTGCGCGGACCAATCTGTGGCGCCAGCTCAAGCCGTTGGCCAAACTGCTCAAGAGCGAGCAGCCGCTGCACTACCGCTTGCAAGGCGAACTCGAGACCGGGCTGATCATCCACCGGGACCTGCACTTATCGCGCAGTGGTGAGATAATCCCCGGTGATTTCATACCGGAGTGACCCTGCAATGACCCAACAACCCCATGTTCATGGCCCCGACTGCAACCACGGACACGATCATCACCACGATCACGACCACGGCCATGTGCACGGCCCGCATTGCAATCACGGCCATCAGGAGCCGGTTCGCAATGCATTGAAGGACGTCGGCCGCAACGACCCGTGCCCGTGCGGCAGCGAAAAGAAATTCAAGAAGTGCCACGGGGCCTGATCAAGCCTTAAAGCGGCAAGCTTCAAGTTGCAGGAAAATGCAGGCCCGCACCTCATGCAGCTTGAAGCTACCGACCGCTGGTAAATAAAGCTTCACCGCACCTTGCACGGCGCCTGCGCGCTCACTACCTTAGCGCCATTCGAACCCCGCCACGCCTTGCAGGAGCCCTTGTCATGGCCGCCCCCGTCCTTCCTCCCTTCCGCCCACGGTTCGCCACCGCTGCCACGCTGCTCGGCATGCTCGGGCTTGCCGGTTGCCAGATGGGCGGCTATCAGGACAGTGTGCCACCGACCACCGGCGTGCAGCCGCTCAAAGGCCTGGCGCAGAATGTTTCGGTGCGCCGCAACGCCATGGGCGCACCGCTGATCGAAAGCAGCAGCTTCCATGATGCACTGTTCAGCCTCGGCTACGTCCACGCCGGCGACCGTATCGGGCAAATGCTCGCCATGCGCCTGCTGGCCCAAGGCCGCCTGGCGGAACTGGCCGGAAGCGAGGCGCTGGACATCGACCGCCTGATGCGCGCTGCCAACCTCAAGCACAACGCCACCCAGCTGTACGCCGATGCTTCGCCCCGGCTCAAGCGCTTCTTCGAAGTCTACGCCCGCGGGGTCAATGCCTACCTGTTCCGCTACCGCGACAAACTGCCGGCCAACCTCGCCAGCAGCGGCTACCGCCCGGAATACTGGAAGCCCGAGGATTCGGCGCTGATCTTCAGCCTGTATGCCTTCAGCCAGTCGGTGAACCTGCAGGAAGAACTCAGCGCCCTGACCCTGGCGCAAAAGGTCGGCAGCGATAAGCTGCCTTGGCTGCTGCCTGGCGCGCCAGACGAACCCCTGGCTGAAGCTGAGGCAGACAAGCTGAAGGGTCTGAACCTGAGCAGCCAACTACCGGGCCTGGCTGCGCTGGCAGCCGCCAGCCAGAAGCTCGCCGACCTGAACCTGCTCGGCAGCCCGGGCTCGGCCAACCTGGCCCTGGGCCCGCAACGCAGCCGCAGCGGAAAAAGCCTGTTGGCAAGCGACAGCCGCGCAGCCTGGGCCCTGAGCCCGGTGCAGATCCACACCGGCAAGTACCAGGTTGCAGGCCTGTCGTTGCCGGGCCTGCCCATCGTCCTGGCCGGCTACAACGGCAAGCTGGCCTGGAGCAGCAGCGCGGTGATGGCCGACAACCAGGACCTGTACCTGGAACGGCTGCGCCATCAGGGCAGCCAGGTCAGCTACCTGGCCGACGGCAAGTGGTTGCCCGCTCGCGCACGCAGCGAAACCTTCTTCGTCCGTGGCCAACGCCCGCTGCGCGAAGTGATGTACGACACCCGCCACGGTACCCTGCTCGCCCAGACCGGCAGCCCCAGCCTTGGGCTGGCCCTTAACTTGCCGCAGCCCAAGGGTGATCGCAGCCTGGATGCGCTGTTCGACCTGACCCGAGCGCAAACCGTGGAACGCGCGTTTGACAGCACCCGCGACGTGGCGGCTGCCGCACTCAACTTCGTGTTTGCCGAACCTGAGCACATTGGCTGGCAAGTCAGCGGCCGCTACCCGAACCGCCGTGAGGGCCAGGGCCTGCTGCCATCTCCGGGCTGGGAGGGTCGCTACGACTGGGACGGTTACGCCGACCCGATGCTGCACCCCTACGACCAGGACCCGCCGGCCGGCTGGATCGCCCATGCCAACCAGCGCAGCTTGCCACGCGGCTACGGCATGCAGCTGTCCAACACCTGGTATTACCCCGAACGCGCCGAGCGCCTGGGCCAGCTGGCCGGCAATGGCCGTCACGACAGCCGCAGCCTGATGGCCCTGCAAAACGACCAGCAGACGCTGCTGGCCGACAAGCTCAAGCAGATGTTCGACGCCCCTGGCATGGCCCAACCGCTCAAGCAAGCGATCGACGCTCTGCCAGCCGCCCAGCGCGACAAGGCCCGCGACGCGCTGGCCCGCCTCAAGGCGTTCGATGGTCGCCTGAGCCCGGTATCAGCGGATGCCGCGCTGTATGAGCTGTTCCTACAGGAAGTGGCGCTCCAGACCTTCCTCGACGACCTCGGCCCGCAATCCGGCACTGCCTGGCAGGCGTTCGTCAGCAATGCGCGCCTGTCCTACTCGGCCCAGGCCGACCACCTGCTTGGCCGCGAAGACAGCCCGTTCTGGGATGATCGCACCACGGCGCAGAAGGAAGACAAACCGGCCATCCTGGCCCGCAGCCTGGCCGCTGCCGTGGATGCAGGTACAGCCCAGCTGGGTGCCGACCGCCGCGCCTGGCAATGGGGCAAATTGCACCAATATCGCTGGCCTGCCCCTGCTTACCACGGCCTGGGCGATGCGCTCAGCCGATCGCCACAGGCGGCTGGCGGTGACTTCAGCACCCTGGCCCTGACGCCTTATGCGTGGGGCAGCGATTTCGACACCCGCCTGCCGGCCTCGGCACGCATGATCGTCGACTTTGGCCAGGCAGAACCACTACAGGTACTGACCAGCACCGGACAATCCGGTAACCCGGCCAGTGCCCATTTCAGCGATGGGCTCGATGCCTGGTTCAAGGGCCGGTTCATGAGCCTGCCAATACAGCCGCAGCATTTTGCCCGGGCCTATGGCAACCAGCGGCTGACCCTGGTGCCAGGCCGATAGGCCCAGCGTTTCCATCTGTATCCCTCAAGCCTCGGTGCTTAGCATCCTTTCTTGCCGCGCTCGTTCAGACAGCGAGTGCGGTCAACCCATCAAAAAAGGATGTTCAGCATGAGCAAAGAAACCCTCACGATCGAAGTGTCCTGGCCTGCATCGCTGGCCGTACCGGAGGGCAGCACCATTGACATTCAGCTGTGGGCCGGTAACGACAAGGCAGGCTACAGCATGATCGACGGCGATTTCTCGACGCCAGCAACCGCGTCGCCAGTCACCCTCGAAATCCCTTACGACAGTCAAGACCTGCAGAGCCATGACGGCACCACCACCTGGGACCACTTCCATACCTCCCCACGGCTGGTGCATGGCGGCTTCATCAAGAACATCGCCTACGCCGAAAAAATCAGCGTGGCGCAGACCAAAGGCGCGGCCTGGAAAATGGCCCTGCGCTGAATAGCCCGCAGCCAGCCCTGACGTGCAGGGCTGGCTGCCAACACCACGCGAACTTCCACGCCCCGCTGATGCTCTGAGCCTGTAAGCCCTCTTGCCAGGCATCGCCATGGACCTCGTCATCGCCCGCCCCGAAGGCCTTTACTGCCCGCCCGGTGATTTTTACATCGACCCTTGGCGGCCCGTGGAGCGCGCCATCATCACCCACGGCCATGGCGATCATGCCCGTCGTGGCAACACTCATTACCTGACCGCAGCCACAGGGGCCGGCATACTGCGCAGCCGCCTGGGCCAGGATATCGACCTACTGGCCCTGCCCTACGGCGAGCGTATCCGCCACCACGGCGTCACCCTGAGCCTGCACCCGGCCGGGCACGTACTGGGCTCGGCACAGGTGCGCCTGGAACATGACGGCGAAGTCTGGGTTGCCTCCGGGGACTACAAAGTCGAGCCGGATGGCACCTGTGCTCCGTTCGAGCCGGTGCGCTGTCACACATTCATCACCGAGTCGACCTTCGGCCTGCCCATCTACCGCTGGCCCAGCCAGGCACAGGTATTAGCGGGGGTGAATGAATGGTGGCGGGCCAATCGCGAGCAGGGCAAGGCCAGCGTGCTGTTCTGCTATGCGTTCGGCAAGGCTCAACGAATCCTCCATGGCCTGGATCCGAGCATCGGGCCGATCCTGGTACATGGCGCAGTAGAGCCGCTGAACCAGGTATACCGAGAGGGCGGTGTACACCTGCCACAAACCCTTTATGCCGGTGATATTCCCCGTAATGACCCGCTCATGCGCCAGGCCATCGTGTTGGCGCCCCCCTCTGCCGCCGGCAGCAGTTGGATGCGTCGCTTCGGTGATTACAGCGATGCCTTCGCCAGTGGCTGGATGCTGCTGCGCGGCACGCGACGCCGGCGCGGCGTAGACCGCGGTTTCGTACTCTCCGACCACGCAGACTGGCCTGGGCTGCTATGGGCCATCGAACAGACCGGCGCCGAGCGGGTTATGGTCACCCACGGCTCGGTCAACGTGCTGGTACGCTACCTCAGCGAACGTGGCCTCGATGCCCGAGCGTTCGTTACCGAGTACGGTGACGAGGACGACGCTCCAGCAATGGAAGCTGAGGCATGAAGGCCTTTGCCCAGCTCTACCTGCGCCTGGATGCCACCACCTCCAGCAATGCCAAACTGCAAGCGTTGCGCGACTACTTTGCCGCAGCCCCCGCCGAGGACGCCGCCTGGGCTGTCTATTTTCTGTCCGGTGGCCGGCCACGGCAGTTGGTGCCCACCCGGGTGCTGCGCGAGCTGGCAACGGCATTGGCCGGGCTGCCGGGCTGGTTGTTCGAAGAAAGCTATCAGGCCGTGGGCGACCTGGCGGAAACCATCTCTTTGTTGCTGCCTGAAAACCAGCAAGGTAGCGAGAGCGGGCTGGCCCATTGGGTCGAAGCCCATCTGCTGCCACTGCGTGGGCTGCCCGCCGAAGAGGTCCAGCAGCGCCTGCCGCCACTGTGGGCACAGTTGGATCGCCCCAGCCTGATGCTGTGCCTGAAGCTGATCACTGGCAGCTTTCGCGTGGGCGTGTCCAAGCTGCTGGTCACCCGGGCACTGGCGCAGCTGGCGGGGCTGGATGCCAAACGCATAGCTCAGCGCCTGGTGGGCTATACCGACATCAGCCATCGCCCGACAGCCAACAGTTACCACAAGCTGATCGCCGCTGAATCGGCCGACGAACATAGCCAACGTGGTGGCCAACCATACCCGTTCTTCCTGGCGCATGCCCTGCAGGCCCCCATCGAACAGTTCGACGCCCTGCTCGGCCCGCCCAGCGCCTGGCAGATCGAGTGGAAGTGGGATGGCATCCGCGCACAAGTGGTCAAGCGCGATGGCCAGGTGTGGGTGTGGTCACGCGGCGAAGAACTGGTCACCGACCGCTTCCCGGAGCTGCACAGCCTGGCGCAGAGCCTTCCCGACGGCGTCGTGCTCGACGGTGAGATCCTGGTCTGGAAGCCTGATTCGGGCAACGACCAGGCACTGGCCGTGCAACCTTTCGCACTACTGCAGCAGCGCATTGGCCGCAAGACGCTGGGCAAGAAGCTGCTGGCCGATGCGCCGGTGGTATTGCAGGCGTACGATTTGCTGGAATGGCAAGGCGAGGACTGGCGTAGCCGCCCCCAATATGAGCGCCGCCAGCAATTGCAGCGTGTCGTGGAAAGCTATCCCTTGGCCCCGGTACTGCTTTCGCCTCTGCTCGAAGGGCAGACTTGGCACGCGCTTGCCATCCAGCGCGAACGATCGCGCAGCCTGGGCGTCGAGGGCCTGATGCTCAAACAGCGCGATGCGTTGTACGGGGTGGGCCGGACCAAGGACATGGGGGTGTGGTGGAAGTGGAAGATCGACCCGTTCAGCGTAGATGCCGTGCTGATCTATGCCCAGCGCGGCCACGGCCGGCGTGCCAGCCTGTACAGTGACTACACCTTCGCGGTCTGGAGCGGGCCACCCGGCGACCCCGAGCGTGCCTTGGTACCTTTTGCCAAAGCCTACTCGGGCCTGAGCGATGAAGAAATGCGCAAGGTCGATGCAATCATTCGCAAGACCACGGTAGAGACCTTCGGACCGGTGCGCAGCGTCAAGCCAACCCTGGTGTTCGAACTGGGGTTCGAGGGCATCGCCCTGTCAAAACGGCACAAGAGCGGTATAGCCGTGCGCTTTCCGCGCATGCTGCGCTGGCGCCTGGATAAACCTGTGGAGGAGGCCGATGACCTGGCGACCCTGCAGGCACTGCTGGCCTGAAGAAGGCAGCACGGTGAAGCATACTGGCTAAAATTATGCTTCTATCTTTGTGCCGACCCGTGTCGCAGACCGTTTTCGCCACGCAGCCAGGACCACCATGCACCATTCGACACACGACCTGCTCTCGCCCGTACCGGGCATCATTCGCCAACTCCACAGCTTCCACTTCGGCCCGCGCGGTGGCGCCAAGGTGTACATACAGGCCTCGCTGCATGCCGATGAGTTGCCCGGCATGCTGGTCGCCTGGCACCTCAAGCGTCGCCTGGCCGAACTGGAGCAGCAAGGGCGCCTGCGCCGCGAAATCGTCCTGGTGCCGGTGGCCAACCCGGTAGGCCTGGAGCAAGTGATGCTGGACGCACCACTGGGTCGTTTCGAATTACAGAGCGGCGAGAACTTCAACCGCAACTTCGTCGACCTTTCCGACAGCATTGGCGACCAGGTGGAGGGCCATCTGACCCAGGACGCCGACCACAACCTTGCCTTGATTCGTGAGTACCTGCGCCGTGGCCTGGATGCACACCCGGCACACACCCCCCTGCAGTCCCAGCGCCTGACCCTGCAGCGGCTGGCCTGCGATGCCGACCTGGTCCTGGACCTGCACTGCGACTTCGAGGCGGTAGAACACCTCTACACCACCCCGGAAGCCTGGCCTCAGGTCGAGCCGCTGGCTCGCTACCTGGGTGCGCAGGCCAGTTTGCTGGCCACCGACTCCGGCGGGCAGTCGTTCGACGAATGCTTCAGCCTGGTCTGGTGGCAGTTGCAGCAACGCTTCGGCAAGCGTTTCCCGATCCCTTTGGGTAGCGTGTCGGTAACTGTCGAGTTGCGCGGCCAGGCCGATGTCAGCCATGACCTGGCCAGCCATGACTGCCAGGCGATCCTCGATTACCTGATTCACGCCGGAGTCATCGAAGGCCCTGCAGTGCCCTTGCCACCCCTGCCCCGGGCTGCGACCCCGTTGGCCGCCGTCGAGCCGATATCGGCCCCGCTGGGCGGGCTGCTGGTGTATCACGCCCGCCCCGGTCAGTATCTGGAAGCCGGGCAACTGGTCGCTGAAGTCATCGACCCGCTCAGCGACCGGGTGACTGCCGTGCACAACCGCCAGCCTGGCCTGCTGTATGCCCGCAGCGTTCGGCGCATGGCCACGACGGGCATGGTCATCGCACATGTCGCCGGTGAACAGGTGTGTCGCAGCGGCTACCTGCTGGCCAACTGACCCGGTAAAACCAAACCGCCGGGCCGGTGGTCAGTAGAAGCACAACCTTCGAAGGACCCGACGGCCCCATGCCAAGCCCTCCCGACATTGCCAATGCCTGGTTTCGCATGCGCGGCTGGAAGCCCTTCGCCTTCCAGCGCCAAGCCTGGGCCGCAGTCGGCCGTGGCGAGTCGGGGCTGCTGCATGCCAGTACCGGCGCCGGCAAGACCTACGCCCTCTGGCTGGCGGCACTGCGCACCTTCGCCAAGCCGCGCGCAGGGCGTCAGCCGGCGCCATTGCAGGTCGTGTGGATTACCCCGATGCGCGCGCTGGCGGCCGATACCGCACGCGCATTGCAAGCGCCGCTGGACGACCTTGGCCTGAACTGGAGTGTCGGCGTGCGCAGCGGCGACACTGGCAGCGCCGAGCGCGCCCGCCAGGCCCGACGCCTGCCGAGTACATTGATCACCACACCCGAGAGCCTGACCCTGCTATTGACGCGTGCGAATGCCTGCGATGATTTCGCCAGCCTGCGCATGGTGGTGGTGGATGAATGGCACGAACTGCTCGGGAACAAACGCGGCGTACAGCTGCAATTGGCCCTGGCACGCTTGCGTCGCTGGCATCCGCAACTGGTGACCTGGGGGCTGTCTGCCACCCTGGGCAACCTGCCGCATGCGCTCGAGGTACTGGTGCCAAAGGGTGGCCAGCTGATAAAGGGCCGCCAGGACAAGCGCCTGGTCGTCGACACACTCCTGCCCGAGGCCATCGAACGCTTTCCCTGGGCCGGGCACATGGGCCTGAAGATGCTCGCTCAGGTTGCCCGGGAGCTCGACAGCAGCGCCAGCAGCCTGGTTTTCACCAACACCCGTGCCCAAGCCGAACTGTGGTACCAGGCCCTGCTTGACGCCCGTCCCGACTGGGCCGGGCAAATTGCCCTGCACCACGCCTCGCTGGCCCGCGCTACCCGCGACTGGGTGGAACTGAGCCTCAAGCAGGGCACGCTCAAGGCAGTGATCTGTACCTCCAGCCTGGACCTGGGTGTGGACTTTCTGCCCGTGGAACGGGTGTTGCAAATTGGCTCGGCCAAAGGCGTCGCCCGCCTGATGCAACGGGCCGGGCGCTCCGGGCACGCCCCGGGGCGCCAGTCGCGGGTCACCCTGGTGCCGACTCACAGCCTGGAGCTGGTCGAGGCCGCAGCCGCTCGCAGTGCACTTGCGGCGGGCCATATCGAGGCCCGTCGCTCCCCGCGCCTGTGCATGGATGTACTGGTTCAGCACCTGGTCAGCATGGCGTTGGGCTGCGGCTTTCGCCCCGCTGAGCTACTCGCCGAGGTACGTAGCACCTGGGCTTTTTGCGATCTGCGCGACAGCCAGTGGCAGTGGGCACTGGACTTCGTCTGCCACGGCGGCAGCTCGCTCAGTGCCTACCCCGATTACCAGCGCGTCGAGGCCCACAGCGATGGCGTATGGCGGGTCGTCAGCGAGCGCCTGGCGCGGCGCCACCGCATGGGCATCGGCACCATCGTCAGCGACGCCAGCCTGCAGCTCAAGTATTGGAGCAAAGGCGGCGGCGGAAAGCATCTGGGCAGTGTCGAGGAAGCCTTCATCGCCCGCCTGCGTCCAGGCGATACCCTGGTGTTCGCCGGGCGGATACTCGAGCTTGTGAGGGTGGAGAACATGACCGCTTATGTACGCCGCAGCACCGCCCGTAAAGCCGCCGTAGCCCGCTGGAATGGCGGGCGCATGCCGCTGTCCAGCGAACTGGCCGATGCCCTGGTGGAGAAACTCGACGCCGCAGCCCGCGGCCATTTCGATGATCCAGAAATGCGCACGGTGCGGCCCTTGCTCGCACTCCAAGGCCAGTGGTCGGCCTTGCCTACCACGCAGACGCTGCTGGCCGAAACCCTTGCCACACGCCAAGGCTCGCACCTGTTTGTCTACCCGTTTGCCGGCCGCATGGCCAACCTTGGTCTGGCCAACCTGATTGCCTGGCGAGTCAGCCGCAACCAACCGCTATCGGTATCCATTGCCGTCAGCGACTACGGCTTCGAACTGCTTAGCCCGGCCCCTGTGGACTGGGCAGGCCACCTGCCCGCAGCGATGTCCACCGAGCACTTGCTGGACGATGTACTGGCTAGCCTGAACGCCAGTGAAATGGCCTTGCGGCGTTTTCGCGAAATCGCCCAGATCTCCGGGCTGGTGTTCGGCGGATACCCAGGCGCGCAGAAAAGCACCCGGCAGATCCAGGCTTCCAGCGGGCTGTTCTACGAGGTGTTTCGCAAGCATGACGCCGATAACCTGCTGCTTGGCCAGGCGCGGGATGAGGTGCTGCGTGAGGAACTGGAGATCGAACGCTTGCAAGGTCAATTGGCCAGGATGAGCAAGCTGCGCCTGGATGTGCGTGAATTGCAACGGCCCGGGCCACTGGCTTTCACGTTACTGGTCGAAGGCATGCGTGAGACCCTGACCACAGAGAAACTGGCCGATCGCATTGCGCGCATGGTCGCGGACCTTGAACAAGCAGCGAGCAGGAAGGCATGAGTACGCACCTGGTCATCGAGCATTGCGGGCAAACACTGTGGTTGATGCCGGACCGCGCGCTCTATTGGCCTGCCCGGCGAGCGTTGCTGGTCGCTGACGTGCATATCGGCAAAGCCGCCAGTTACCGCGCGCTGCATCAACCCGTGCCGCGCGGTACCACCCAAACCACGCTCAAGCGCCTGGACGCTCTGCTGGCAGCCTGTGAGTGCGAACAATTGATCATTCTTGGCGATTTCCTGCACGCCCGAACGGCGCACGCGCCTGCAACGATGGCTCAGTTACAGGCCTGGAGAGAACAGCACGGCGGTTTGCGCATCGTGCTGGTACGCGGCAACCATGACCGCCATGCCGGCGATCCACCAGCCCAGCTGGACATTGAAGTGGAGGAAGACCCTTGGCTGCTGGCACCGTTCGCGCTCCAGCACGAACCGGTCGCACACCCTGAGCACCCGGTGCTGTGCGGCCATGTGCATCCGGTATTCGTCTTGCGCGGGCGCGCTCGTCAGCGGCTCAGGCTGCCCTGCTTCCTGATGGACCAGCAGGTCAGCCTGCTACCGGCGTTCGGTGAATTCACCGGGGGATGGACTGTCGAGCCCGGCCTAGGGAGTCGCATCTACCTTGCGGGCACAGATCAAGTCTGGGCCCTGCAAGTCTGATCTCATCGAGCGTTCATGCCACCGGCGCAGGTGGAGGTTCGTCGGGCAGGGTTGGCTCACCCGGCTCCATGGGCGGCGTATCGCCAGGTTGGGCCGGTTGCGGGGTATCCGGGTCGGGCTGACCGGGTACGCCGCCCAGATGCATCGGGGCAGGATGGGCTAGCAGGGACCATGCCAGCAAGCCGATCTGGTTGGGCTGCAGCACAGCCAGCTTCGCACTGATTACGGGATCGAGTTTCATGGGCAACTCCTGACGAGGGCCGCCACGCATCATGCATGGCGGCACTGTTCATTAGCTTGGAGTACCCGAGCGAAAACTAATTCCCCGCGCTCGTCGGCTCAGGTGCGTGGCAGGGTGACGCCGCGCTGGCCCTGATACTTGCCACCACGGTCTTTGTACGACACTTCGCATTCTTCATCGGATTCGAGGAAAAGCATCTGCGCCACGCCTTCGTTGGCGTAGATCTTGGCCGGCAAGGTGGTGGTGTTGGAGAACTCCAGCGTCACGTGGCCTTCCCACTCTGGCTCGAGCGGGGTGACGTTGACGATGATGCCGCAACGGGCATAGGTGCTCTTGCCCAGGCAGATGGTCAGGACGTTGCGCGGAATGCGGAAGTATTCGACGGTGCGGGCCAGGGCAAAGGAGTTCGGCGGGATGATGCAGACATCGCTCTTGACGTCGACGAAGCTGCCGGCGTCAAAGTTTTTCGGGTCGACGGTGGCCGAATTGATGTTGGTGAACACCTTGAATTCGTCGGCGCAACGCACGTCGTAACCGTAGCTGGAGACGCCGAACGAGATCACCCGGCTGTCGTGCTCGCCGCGCACCTGGCGCTCGACGAACGGTTCGATCATGCCGTGTTCCTGCGCCATGCGGCGAATCCACTTGTCCGATTTGATGCTCATGGCGGGGGTGTCCTGAGAGTTGCGAGGTGAAAAAACGAGAAGCGCATATTACCGGTCCCGGCGCTCAGGTTAAAGTTCCATACCACATCCCGCGTCAGATGGGGCTTGGCGCCCGCCGCCGATCTGAATTTCATCAAAGGCCATCTTGGTGATTGGCAGGTTGCGGAAAGTGGGTTAAGGTGACACCACTGTGCTGCACGTGACACCGAGAATCTCTAGTTTGATGCACGATCCTGATCGGCCCAACGCTGAATTTTCTGCTCTCTTTGCGCTCAGTCCCGGGCAGGGTTTTTCCTGACCGTTATCAACTTTGTCCAAGGAGACAGAAAAATGTCCAACCGTCAAAACGGTACTGTTAAGTGGTTCAACGACGAGAAAGGCTACGGCTTCATCACCCCTCAGTCGGGTGACGATCTGTTCGTACACTTCAAAGCCATCCAAGCTGACGGCTTCAAAACCCTGAAAGAAGGCCAGGCTGTTACTTTCGTCGCTACCCGCGGCCAGAAAGGCATGCAGGCTGAAGAAGTTCAAATCGCCTAAGTCGATTTAGCTTCCTCGCTTTCAAAAAAAACCCGCCTTCTGGCGGGTTTTTTTATGGCCGTTTGCAGGGGCAGCCTTGCCGGGGCGCCGGAGCGGTCGTAAAGGGCCGCAAAGCGGCCCCGGCATTTCATGCGGCGGGCCATGTCGCCCTTGGAGCTGCATCATCGCCCACATGCAGGCTGCGCAGGCTCCCCCGCTTATTCAATCCTCGCTGATGGTAATGCTCGGCATCGCCGGTGCTGCCGCTTCCTGCAGCACGATCCGCGCACCCACCTGACGGGCGAGCTCCTGGTAGACCATGGCGATCTGGCTTTCCGGCTCGGCAATCGCCGTCGGCTTGCCGCTGTCAGCCTGCTTACGGATCAGCATCGACAAGGGCAGCGAAGCCAATAGCTCGACACCATACTGCGCGGCCAGCTTCTCGCCGCCACCTTCACCGAACAAGTGTTCGGCATGGCCGCAGTTCGAGCAGATGTGCACCGCCATGTTCTCCACCACGCCAAGCACCGGGATGTTGACCTTGCGGAACATCTCCACACCTTTCTTGGCATCCAGCAGCGCCAGGTCCTGCGGCGTGGTGACGATCACGGAACCTGCCACCGGCACTTTCTGCGCCAGGGTCAGCTGGATATCACCGGTCCCCGGGGGCATGTCGATCACCAGGTAATCGAGGTCATCCCAGGCTGTCTGGGTCACCAGCTGCAGCAACGCGCCGGAAACCATCGGGCCACGCCAGACCATCGGCGTGTTGTCATCGGTGAGGAACGCCATCGACATGACCTCCACGCCGTGCGCCTTGATCGGTACAAACCATTTCTGCTCGCGGATCTGCGGGCGGGTACCTTCGGCGATGCCGAACATCACCCCTTGGCTGGGGCCGTAGATATCCGCATCGAGAATGCCCACCCTCGCACCTTCGCGAGCCAGGGCCAGCGCCAGGTTGGCGGCTGTGGTCGATTTGCCGACGCCCCCTTTGCCCGAAGCCACGGCAATGACGTTCTTGACGTTGGCCATGGCCGGCACCTGAGCCTGCGCCTTGTGCGCGGCGACCACGCAGTCGATCGTTACCTGGGCCGAGCTGACACCGTCAAGGTTCTCGATCGCGGTCTGCAGCACCTGCGCCCAGCCATTTTTGAACAAGCCGGCGGCATACCCCAGTTGCAGCTGCACAGCGACCTGCCCGCCCTGGATGTCGATGGCACGCACACAGCCGGCGCTGACCGGGTCCTGGTTCAGATAAGGGTCGGTGTACTGACGAAGCACGCCTTCGACGGCGGCACGGGTGACGGCACTCATGGAGGCTCCCATTGGCATACGATTGATCGAACAGGCGCCTATCCTAACCCGTCAATCGTCAGCCGTTGCGTCCATGGGGTGAAATATATTCGCCAGCCCTTTATAGTGGCCGATCACCTTCAATTTACCCCGAGCCAGATAAGTAGCCGAGCCACCATGTCCGAGCCACGTCAGATTCTCGTCACCAGCGCCCTGCCCTATGCCAATGGGTCCATCCACCTTGGCCATATGCTCGAGTACATCCAGACGGATATGTGGGTTCGCTTTCAGAAGATGCGCGGCAACCAGTGCATCTACGTCTGCGCCGATGACGCCCACGGTTCGGCCATCATGCTGCGCGCCGAAAAGGAAGGCATCACGCCGGAGCAACTGATTGCCAATGTACAGGCCGAGCACAGCAGCGATTTTGCCGACTTCCTGGTGGATTTCGACAACTTCCACTCCACCCACAGTGAAGAAAACCGCGAGCTGTCCAGCCTGATCTACTCGCGCCTGCGCGACGCCGGTCACATTGCCACCCGTTCGGTCACCCAGTACTTCGACCCTGAAAAGGGCATGTTCCTGGCCGACCGTTTCATCAAGGGCACCTGCCCAAAGTGTGCGGCTGACGACCAGTACGGCGACAACTGTGAAAAATGCGGCGCCACCTACGCGCCGACCGAACTGAAAAACCCCAAGTCGGCCATCTCCGGTGCCACCCCGGTGCTGCGCGACTCGCAGCATTTCTTCTTCAAGCTGCCGGACTTCCAGGCCATGCTGCAGCAGTGGACCCGCAGCGGCACCTTGCAGGATGCGGTGGCCAACAAGCTCGCCGAATGGCTGGACTCCGGGCTGCAGGAGTGGGACATCTCGCGTGATGCGCCGTACTTCGGTTTCGAGATCCCGGGCGAGCCTGGCAAGTACTTCTACGTCTGGCTGGATGCGCCGATCGGCTACATGGCCAGCTTCAAGAACCTGTGCGCGCGCCGCCCAGAGTTGGACTTCGATGCGTTCTGGAACAAAGACTCCAAGGCCGAGCTGTACCATTTCATCGGCAAGGACATCGTCAACTTCCATGCCCTGTTCTGGCCAGCCATGCTCGAAGGCGCGGGCCTGCGCAAGCCGACAGCGGTCAACGTGCACGGCTACCTGACCGTCAACGGCGCGAAGATGTCGAAATCGCGCGGCACCTTCATCAAGGCCCGCACCTACCTGGATCACCTGCAGCCCGAATACCTGCGTTACTACTACGCAGCCAAGCTGGGGCGCGGCGTCGATGACCTCGACCTGAACCTTGAGGACTTCGTGCAAAAGGTCAACTCAGACCTGGTCGGCAAAGTGGTCAACATCGCCAGCCGCTGCGCAGGCTTCATCCACAAAGGCAATGACGGCGTGATGGTTGCCGGCGACGCAGCCCCGGAGCTGACCGAGGCATTCCTGGCTGCTGCCCCGGGCATCGCCGAAGCCTACGAGGCCCGCGACTTTGGCCGCGCCATGCGCGAGATCATGGCCCTGGCTGACCGTGCCAATGCCTGGATCGCCGACAAAGCCCCCTGGTCGCTGGCCAAACAGGAAGGCAAGCAGGACGAAGTGCAGGCGATCTGTGCCCAGGGCATCAACCTGTTCCGCCAACTGGTGATCTTCCTCAAGCCGGTACTACCGGTGCTGGCTGCCGACGCCGAGGCATTCCTGAATGTCGCGCCACTGGCCTGGAGCGACCACCTGTCGCGCCTGGAAAGCCACAAGCTCAACCCGTTCAAGCCCCTGATGAGCCGCATAGAACCTGCCAAGGTCGAAGCCATGATTGCCGCCAGCAAGGAAGACCTGCTGGCAGCCGAAGGCCAGGCGCAGGCACCGGCCGGCAATGGCGAACTGGCCAAGGACCCGCTGTCGGCAGAGATCGAATTCGACACCTTCGCTGCCGTCGACCTGCGCGTGGCGCTGATCGTCAAGGCCGAAGCGGTGCCGGGTGCCGACAAGCTGCTGCAACTGACCCTGGACATCGGTGACGAACGCCGCAATGTGTTCTCGGGTATCAAGTCGGCCTACCCTGATCCATCCAGGCTCGAAGGCCGCCTGACCATGATGGTTGCCAACCTCAAGCCACGGAAAATGCGCTTTGGCGTCTCCGAAGGCATGGTCATGGCAGCAGGCCCTGGCGGTGAAGAAATCTACCTGCTCAGCCCTGACAGTGGCGCAAAGCCAGGCCAGCGTATCAAGTAACCCCCCTCAGCCCCGGCCTCACCGCCGGGGCTTTTTCATCCTCCTTGCGCATTGCCGGACAGCGCAGGCGATTCACGGCTATCGTCATTTGCATGAACGACTATGTCCTGGTTCTGATCAGCGCCGCACTGGTCAGCCACCTGCTTTTGCACCGACAGCCTGCCTCCCGGCTGCGCGTACATGTGTGCGGCCTGGCCTGCGCGTTGTCGATAATGTTGGCAGTCACCGGCGGCCAACTGCTTGAACACTGGATCGTGGCGCCTTGGCAACTGCAGGACCTGCGTATGTTCCTGCTGCTGCCCTGGCAGGCGCTACTCGCGTGGGGCATCCCCCAGACGCTTGCCAGGCTGCGCCCGCAGTGGCCCACGCAGAGCCTCATGTGGCCGATACTGGGGAATGTCATGGCACTGGGCATGACACTTCAGGCAATAGGTGAACAGGGCGAATGGCTGGCCACGCTGAGCTGGGGGGTTCTGGCGGGGCTTGGCTTCTGGCTGGCGCTGGCGTTGTTCGACGACCTCCGTCAGCGCTGCGAACACGCACAGGTGCCAGGCGCACTGCGCGGCCTACCCATCGCCCTGCTTGGCGCCAGTGTGATGGGTATGGCGTTCTCTGGCCTCAACGGCATATTCACGCAATGAGCCCGACCATGGCACCACCTGACCCACGCCTGCGCAAAGCCATGGGCCTGGTCTTGTTGGCCTGCCTGCCTGGCCTGCTGGCTTCGTTCTGGCTACTGGGGTGGGGCCTGCTCTGGAGCCTGGGGCTGTGCGCGATCACCGCTGTTTGCTGCGAGGCGGCAGCGCTGGCGTTGCGCAACCAACCGGTCACATCGGCACTGAGCGATGGTAGCGCCTTGGTCACTGCAGTGCTCCTGACCCTCGCCCTGCCCACCGGGGCGCCGTGGTGGTTGCCGGTGATTGCAGCGGGGGTTGCCATAGGCCTGGGCAAGCAAGCTTTCGGCGGGGCCGGCCGTAACGTGTTCAACCCGGCGATGGTTGGGTACGCCTTCGTGCTGCTGAGCTTCCCATTGCAGATGAACCACTGGCCGGCACAAGCGCCAGGCTTGAGCGATAGTCTGCAGTTGGTCTTTGCCCATGGCGAGCAGATCGATGCGTGGGCTGGACCCACCGCACTCGACGGCATCAGGCACAACCGTAGCCTGACCATCGATGAGCTGTTCGCCAGCCACCCAGGCTTCGGCAACGTTGGCGGCCATGGCATCGAATGGGTCAATCTGGCGTTCCTGTCGGGTGGGCTTTTTCTGTTGCAGCGCAAGGTGTTCAGTTGGCATGCGCCTGCAGGTTTGCTGGCAGGATTGTTTCTGTTCAGCCTGCTGGCCTGGAATGGCTCCGGCTCGGACTCCAACGGCTCACCACTGCTACACCTGCTCAGCGGCTCGACCATGCTGGCAGCGTTTTTCATTGCCACGGAACCTGTTTCCGGCCCCAAGACCGACGTTGCCAGGCTGCTGTTCGGGCTGAGCGCAGGGGCTTTGATCTACCTGATCAGGACGTGGGGCAGTTACCCCGATGGTACCGCTTTCGCCATCCTGCTGATGAACCTTGCGGTACCCTCGCTGGACCGCCTTGCCTTGCGGTACCGGCAGGTGAGGCCATGAGGCGCCACGTGCGCAGCGCATTGATACTGCTGGCAGTGGGCAGCCTGGCACTGGCGAGCACGTTGGCCTGGCAGCGCTGGACCCGCGCCCCCATCGCCGAGGCCGAGCAACAGTTTTACGCACGCCGGTTTCTCTCGGTGCTGCCCCCCCACAGCTATGACAATCAGCCACTGAGCACCCCGGTGCCACTCCCTGCAGAACAACCGCCGCATAGCCGCATAATGGCCGCCTACCGTGCTGACCGCGGCACGACCCCCGTAGCCGTCGTCCTGGTTAGCCAGGTACAGGGTTACGCCGCACCAATCCGTTTGACCATTGCCATAAACGTGCAAGGTCGACTGATCGGCACACAAGTGATCGACCATCAGGAAAGCCCGGGGCTCGGAGGACGCATCAGCGACCCGCAAGTGAACTGGCTCGCGCAATTTGCCGACCGTCGCCTGGAGGATCGCTGGGCACTCAAGCGCGACCAAGGTGATTTCGACCAGCTGGCCGGCGCGACGGTCACTTCGCGTGCGGTGATCGAGGCACAGCAGGATGCCCTGCGCTACTTCGACCAGCATCGTGCACTTCTGCTCGGGACGCTCGCCCATGACTAGGTTCTGGCTTTTGGTGGCAGGCCTTGCGCCTGTACTCGGCGCCACACGCACGCTCACTCAAGCCGCCGTCATCGGCACCAGCATGCTGGTGCTGACGGTGCTTCACCAGGCCCTGCTGACTCTTGTGCGCTCAAGGCTTGGCGGTGCGCTGTACACGCTGGCAAGCCTGCTACTGCTAGCGGCCCTTGTCAGTTGCCTGCAGATGGCATTGCGCGCCTGGGCGTTGCCGCTTGCCCTGGCGCTGGGTTACTTCCCGGCGCTGATCTGCCTGCAGTGCCTGGTTACGGACCACCTGTTGGTAGACAAGGACCGCTGGCGTCAACTTTGCCTGCAGATGACCGGCCTGATGGGCCTCTGCCTGTCGCTTGGCGTTATCCGTCAGTGGCTGACCGAGGGGCTGGGCATACCCTTGGCCAGTCTTGCTCCCGGCGCACTGATACTGCTCGGCATGCTGCTGGCCTTGTACAATCGTCTACGCCCGGGCCCCGCCCTCTCACGTCGTCAAGGAAAGCGTTGACCCCATGAATGCCGCAAAACGCCTGGAGATCTTTCGCAGGCTGCACGAAGACAATCCCGACCCCAAGACAGAGCTGGCTTACACCACCCCTTTCGAACTACTCGTGGCCGTGACACTGTCTGCACAGTCCACCGACGTCGGCGTCAACAAGGCCACTGCCCGCCTGTTCCCGGTCGCCAACACCCCCCACGCCATCTACGCACTGGGGGTCGAAGGCCTGAGCGAGTACATCAAGACCATTGGGCTGTATAACAGCAAGGCCAGGAATGTGATCGAAGCCTGCCGCTTGCTGATCGAACGGCATGGAGGCGAAGTTCCGCAAAGCCGTGAAGCGCTAGAGGCGCTGCCCGGTGTTGGCCGCAAGACCGCCAACGTGGTACTCAATACAGCCTTCCGCCAGCCCACCATGGCGGTCGACACGCATATTTTCAGGGTCAGCAATCGCACCGGTATCGCGCCGGGCAAGACCGTGCTGGAAGTCGAGAAAAAACTGCTCAAGTTCGTACCCAAGGATTATCTGCTCGATGCCCATCACTGGCTCATCCTGCACGGGCGTTACGTGTGCCAGGCACGCAAGCCACGTTGCGGCAGTTGCCGGATCGAAGACCTGTGCGAGTTCAAGCAGAAGACGTCGGACGATTGATTCGATAGCGACTTCATGCACGTCCCGATTGAAAAAATCTTTTTTACCAAACTTCGCTTTCTCGCTATAAGGACGGCCAATGGCCCCTTGGCTTGGAGCGACTCATGAGTACCGATAAAGACGAACTGTCGATCGAAGAAGACTTTGTCACAGCTGAAGACGACGCCGAACCTCTGGTTGAAACCGCAAAGACCAACCTGAGCAAGCGTCGCACCATTGACAACCTCCTCGAAGAGCGGCGCCTGCAACGGCAACTCGCCGATTTCGACTACGACCTGTAACGACACCGAGAAAGCCTCCCTCAAGGAGGCTATCTGTATTCAGGGTCACGTCAGGCCATGGCGCCGGGCCAATTCGATCAAGTCCACCAGCGAGTGAGCATTGAGCTTGAGCAGCAAACGGGTCTTGTAGGTACTGACCGTCTTGTTGCTGAGGAACATGCTGTCGGCTATCTCCTTGTTGGACCTGCCCCGGGCAAGTTGCTGAAGCACCATCATTTCCCGTGCCGACAGGCGATCGACCATCTCCGTCTCGCTGGCTCCCCCAACCCGGCCGCGCGACTTGTGCAATGCCTGGTTGGGAAAATAGCTGTAACCAGACAGCACGGCCTTGATCGCACTGAGCAGTTCGGTGAGCTCCTGTTGCTTGCACACATACCCTGAAGCCCCCGCCTGCATGCAACGCATCGAGAAATGCCCGGGCGCCTGCGAGGTAAGCACCAGCACCCGGCTGCCCGGGCTTGCCGAGGCCATGCGGGCAATGACCTCCAACCCGTCGAGCTTGGGAATGCCGATATCCAGCACCACGATATCGGGCAGGTGCTTCCTGGTTAGCTGCAAAGCTGCCACGCCGTTGTCGGTTTCCGCGACCACATCGTATCCATGCCGCTCCATCAGCATGCGCACTGCCAAGCGTATGACAGGATGATCATCCACGATAAGGACTTTATTCATGCGATATCCATTCATTCATTATTTGCTTTGACGACGCGCCACCATAACCGAGCAGCACGCATTATGGCGCGCCAATTCTCCGCGCAAACACATGAATAGATGAACCTTACGTCGGTTTAGGAATTTTCCTACAAAGCACAACTAATCATCCAATAGGAATACCTGTTTAGCCGCAGAAGCGCATTCTTCCTCGAAACAGAGATGAAAACCTGCATAATTCAACAATCAATCCAACATCAAAATAAAAACCTGTTTCAGACATTCCGAAATGCCGGGATCAATTTCCCCCCCCGGAAACGGTGCATAATTTGGTTGAGCGGCTCGGTAGGGTATTGATTGCAAAAACGCAGGAGGCCAACATCATGGCTGCAAACCAACCCACCGCCCAACCCACCGCCCCAATGACGATCATCGCCATCTTTGCAGGCATCATCGAGGCCTCTGCACTGGCAACACTTCCGTTTCTCAGCGAAAAAAGTCAGAGTCTCTATACCTGGTTTTTAGTGGGCTTTCCATTTTTTCTGACGGGGCTATTTTTCCTGACACTCAACTTCAATTACAAATCACTTTACAAGCCCGAAAGTACTTCCGTTGACGGTGCAACCAGTACGCCGCAACCGACAACTTTCGAAGCAGAACCTGTAACGGTCATGCTCTCGGGCCCTGATGCGCAAAGAATGATCGAGCAACATGTACTGAGGACGCTTGCACAACCTCAAGTTACAGGGGGCACCTGGATATACTGCAATCTGGACAAGCAGCAGTGTTTTCGCGTGTCGGTCTGTGAGTTACCGGAAAACGCGACACACCTGAGAAATTGAGCGGTACACGATCTTGCAGCCGAGGAAAACTTCTTCACGGATTGTCGGGCAGGTGGGTATTGGGAAGTGCATACAAAAACCCCGGCCGGGGCCGAATGCCAGTCAGTTAAGCCATATGGGGCCGCTTTGCGGCCCATCGCCGGCAAGCCAGCTCCCACAGGGGCCGCGCAGTACTTGAGGTCTGCGCTGTACCTGTAGGAGCTGGCTTGCCGGCGATGGGCTGCGTAGCAGCCCTAATGACGCTAACTGACTGGCATTAGCCCCAAGCCGGGGTTCATGCAATACGCTTGAAGCCTTAGAGCAACGCGCGGCCTTTGTTGGCAGCGATACGCATGCGCAGTGCATTGAGCTTGATGAAGCCCGCAGCATCGGCCTGGTTGTAGGCGCCGCCATCTTCTTCGAAAGTCGCGATGTTGGCATCGAACAGCGAGTCGTCGGACTTGCGGCCGACCACGGTGACATTGCCCTTGTACAGCTTCAGGCGCACAACACCGTTCACGTTGACCTGCGAAGCATCGATCATCTGCTGAAGCATCAGACGCTCCGGGCTCCACCAGTAACCGGTGTAGATCAGGCTGGCGTACTTGGGCATCAGCTCGTCTTTCAGGTGAGCGACT
Organism: Pseudomonas sp. BNK-15; assembly: GCF_047456105.1. Lineage (NCBI taxonomy): Bacteria > Pseudomonadati > Pseudomonadota > Gammaproteobacteria > Pseudomonadales > Pseudomonadaceae > Pseudomonas > Pseudomonas sp. BNK-15. Next base: position 3,162,673 of record NZ_CP179898.1, on the reverse strand, counting down.
TCGCGGTCGAGAGTGATCGACTCGATTGCACGGTGAGCCTTGAGCATGATGGTACCGCCCGGAGTCTCGTAGCAGCCGCGCGACTTCATGCCCACGTAACGGTTTTCGACGATGTCCAGACGGCCGATACCATTGGCACCGCCAATGCGGTTCAGGTCGGCCAGGACAGTGGCCGGGGTCTTCTCGACGCCATCGATGGCGACGATGTCACCATTGCGGTAGGTCAGTTCGAGGTAGGTCGCCTGGTCCGGAGCATTCTCCGGCGAGACGCTCCAGCGCCACATGTCTTCTTCGTGCTCGGTCCAGGTATCTTCCAGAACACCGCCTTCGTAGGAGATATGCAGCAGGTTGGCGTCCATCGAGTACGGCGACTTCTTCTTGCCGTGGCGCTCGATCGGGATACCGTGCTTCTCGGCGTAGTCCATCAGCTTCTCGCGGGACAGCAGGTCCCACTCGCGCCATGGGGCGATGACCTTGACGCCCGGCTTGAGTGCATAGGCACCCAGCTCGAAACGGACCTGGTCGTTGCCTTTGCCGGTGGCGCCGTGGGAAATGGCGTCAGCGCCGGTTTCGTTGGCGATTTCGATCAGGCGCTTGGCGATCAGCGGACGTGCGATGGAAGTACCCAGCAGGTACTCGCCTTCGTAGACGGTGTTGGCGCGGAACATGGGGAAGACGAAGTCACGCACGAACTCTTCGCGCAGGTCGTCGATATAGATCTCTTTGACGCCCATTGCCTGGGCTTTGGCGCGAGCCGGCTCGACTTCTTCGCCCTGACCCAGGTCAGCGGTGAACGTCACCACTTCGCAGTCGTAGGTATCCTGCAGCCACTTGAGAATCACCGAAGTATCAAGGCCGCCGGAATACGCCAGTACGACCTTTTTTACGTCCGCCATGCCATCACTCCACGGGGTTGTACGGAAAGGGGTCGATTCTACCGGCGTTGCGGATAAATTTACAGTGGGGCGACAGCTTCTGACGACAAAGCGACAGGAACTGTCAAAGGGGCGACGCCCTGCAGCGTCAGGAAGGTTTCGCAGCAGGCGGCACAGGAGCAGCGCTGGCGGGGCCTGGCGCAGGCGCCGTAGCGGGGGCCGTCGCTGGGGCCGGATGCTGGACAGGTTGGGCCGCAGGTTTCTCGACCGGCGTGACACGATCCAGTTCGATATTGACGCGCCGGTTGCGTGCGCGGTTTGCGGCGCTGTTGTTCTTAACCAACGGATAACGTTCGCCATGGAAGCGCACGGTGATCTGCTCCTCCGGTACCCCATGGGCCTTGAAGTAATCAGCAACCGCCAACGCACGGCGCCGTGAGGTATCACGGTTGGTCAAGCGATTGCCGCTGTTGTCGGAGTGGCCATTGAGCTCGATATGGTTGACCGTCGGATCGGCCTTCAAGTAATCCAGGACCACATCCAGTCGCGCCCGCGCCGCGGCATCCAGGTCGATGCCCCCTCCAGGGAACCCCACCTGCGTCTGGCGCACCTGGTCATAGTTCATCGCCAACATCTTGCCGGCACACGCCTGATAATCACTCCACGCCTTGGCAAAGCTCACCGGCAGCACACGCACTTCGATCGGCCGCCCCGCCTCCCCGGTATAGCTTCGCACCACCGTACTGCGGCCATCGAGCAGGCCATTGATCAAGCGGCTGGCCTGGCCTTGGGATGAACTGAACAGCACCCCAGTGCGCGCCAGCCGCACCGCCCCCAGGTTGATATCGCCACGGCCCGGCTGCCAAGGGGCCGCAGCCGCCAGCAGCGTAGCGGAACCGGCCCCCAGCACATTACTGCCAGAACGCAGCTGGAACACTGGCTGCTCCCCCGCCCGGCGCACGAACTCACCACTGCCGAAACCATCGATCGGCTGAATCAGGCGGCATTCGAACTGATCACCCTCGACTTTCCAGGCGATGTTTTCCATGCGGGTCTGGAAGGTCAATGCACCGGCCGGCAGGCTGGCGAACAGGGTCAACAGGGCTAGGTAACGCTGGCGCACGGGAGGCTCCACTAATTCTGACGGCTTACAGGCAGGCTATCGGACGCTTGCCGGAAAACTTGATAGCCGTGCTCGGGCGAGGGTTTTCCGGTAGCATTGGCGCCTGAGTTCGACCCGCCTGGAATCCCCAATGTCCGATCGCCTGACCCTCCTGCGTCCCGACGACTGGCACATCCATCTGCGCGATGGTGCCGTCCTGCCCCATACCGTTGGCGATGTGGCGCGTACTTTCGCCCGTGCCATCATCATGCCCAACCTGGTTCCTCCGGTACGCAATGCCGACGAAGCCGGGGCCTACCGTGAGCGCATCCTCAGTGCCCGTCCGGCCGGTAGCCGCTTCGAGCCGTTGATGGTGCTGTACCTCACCGACCGCACCAGCCCCGAGGACATCCGCGCGGCCAAGGCCAGCGGCATCGTGTACGCCGCCAAGCTGTATCCGGCCGGCGCCACCACCAACTCCGATTCCGGGGTGACCAGCATCGACAATATCTTCCCGGCCATCGAAGCGCTGGCTGAAGTCGGCATGCCGTTGCTGGTGCATGGTGAAGTGACCCGCAGCGAGATCGACGTGTTCGACCGCGAAAAACGCTTCATCGACGAACACATGCGTCGCCTGGTCGAGCGCTTCCCCACGCTGAAAGTGGTGTTCGAACACATCACCACCGCCGATGCAGCGCAATTCGTCACCGAGGCGCCTGCCAACGTCGGTGCGACCATCACCGCACAGCATCTTTTGTACAACCGCAACCACATGCTGGTTGGCGGCATTCGGCCACATTTCTACTGCCTGCCGATTCTCAAGCGCAACACCCACCAGGTGGCGCTGCTGGACGCGGCCACCAGTGGCAACCCGAAGTTCTTCCTCGGCACCGACTCGGCACCCCACGCCCGCCACGCCAAGGAAGCTGCCTGCGGTTGTGCCGGTTGCTACACCGCCTATGCGGCCATCGAGATGTACGCCGAAGCCTTCGAACAGCGTAATGCGCTGGACAAATTGGAAGGTTTCGCCAGCCTGCATGGTCCGGCCTTCTACGGCCTGCCGGCAAATACCGACACGATTACCCTGGTCCGTGAAGAATGGACTGCCCCGGACAGCCTGCCGTTTGGCGAGCAGACCGTGATCCCGCTGCGCGCCGGTGAAAAACTGCGTTGGCGCCTGCTGGAGGACAACGCGTGAGCGAAGACCTCTACGAAGACGAGCAGGACGGCCAGGCCAGCAGCGGTTCACGCCACCCGATGGCCGAGCGCTTCCGTGGCTACCTGCCGGTAGTGGTGGATGTCGAAACCGGCGGTTTCAACAGCGCCACCGATGCCCTGCTGGAAATCGCCGCGGTGACCATCGGTATGGACGAGAAGGGCTTCCTGTTCCCGGAGCACACCTACTTCTACCGTGTGGAGCCGTTCGAGGGGGCCAATATCGAGGCTGCCGCACTGGAGTTCACCGGCATCAAGCTGGACCACCCGCTGCGCATGGCGGTGAGCGAGGAAAGCGCGCTGACCGACATCTTCCGCGGCGTGCGCAAGGCACTGAAGGCCAACGGCTGCAAGCGGGCGATCCTGGTCGGCCACAACAGCAGCTTCGACCTGGGTTTCCTGAATGCGGCGGTGACGCGCAACGATCTGAAGCGCAACCCGTTCCACCCGTTCTCCAGCTTCGACACCGCCACCCTGGCTGGCCTGGCGTACGGCCAGACCGTGCTCGCAAGGGCCTGCCAGAGCGCGGACATCGACTTCGACGGCCGTGAGGCGCACTCGGCACGTTACGACACCGAGAAGACAGCCGAACTCTTCTGCGGCATCGTCAACCGCTGGAAAGAGATGGGCGGCTGGCGCGATTTCAACGATTGAGGCACAGAGCGGCAAGCTGCACGCTGCAAGAAAGAGCAGCCCGCATGCGCTCTGCTTTTCGCTTGAAGCTTGCAGCTAAAAAAAAACCGGCCACGAAGGCCGGTTTTTTTATGCGCTCGGCAATTACAGCTTGCCAGCGTTCTCGCTCAGGTAAGCAGCAACGCCTTCTGGCGAAGCGTTCATGCCCTTGTCGCCTTTCTTCCAGTTGGCCGGGCAGACTTCACCGTGCTCTTCGTGGAATTGCAGGGCATCGACCAGGCGCAGCAGCTCGTCCATGTTACGGCCCAGCGGCAGGTCATTGATGATCTGCGAACGGACAACGCCGTTGGTGTCGATCAGGAAGGCACCACGGAAAGCCACGCCGCCTTCGGACTCGACGTCGTAGGCCTTGCAGATTTCGTGGGTCATGTCGGCTGCCAGGGTGTATTTGACCTGGCCGATACCGCCATTGTTGACCGGGGTGTTACGCCAGGCGTTGTGGGTGAAGTGCGAGTCGATCGAAACGCCGATCACTTCAACGTTGCGGGCCTGGAAGTCCGGAATGCGGTTGTCCAGGGCGATCAGCTCGGACGGGCATACGAAGGTGAAGTCCAGTGGGTAGAAGAACACCAGGCCGTACTTGCCCTTGATGGCCGAGGCCAGGTTGAAGCTGTCGACGATTTCGCCATTGCCCAGTACAGCCGGGACGGTGAAGTCGGGGGCTTTTTTGCCAACGAGTACGCTCATTGCAATCTCCTGATGAGGGTGAAGAACCGTTTGCCAGGCCAAGGCGGGCTTGCCCGACATCCAACAAAGGCCGACCATCATACACGGCTTCCGGTGACAGGCCGAATCCAACCGCCGGTCGCTCAAGCACGGCACTTACAGAAAGTGTTTTGACAAGCATTCTCATTACCATTACTCTCCACCCATCGACTCAACCAGCGATGGTCCGACTTTATGTATGTGTGTCTTTGTGTCGGCGTGACCGACGGACAGATCCGCGATGCGATCTATGAAGGATGCTGCAGCTACAAGGACGTCAGAGCCGCGACCAATGTCGCCAGCCAATGTGGCAAATGCGCGTGCCTGGCCAAGCAGGTAGTCCGCGAGACCCTGACCGAGCTTCAGGTGAGCCAGCAAGCCGCCCTGCCCTATCCGGTGGAATTTACTGCCGCCTGATATCGACCAATTCGAAGAACCGGACCTCGTGTCCGGTTTTTTTATGCCTACAATTCAATAAGTTAGCGTCCCAACGCGGTTCACAAACATTCTTATTCCTATTAATTTTCACTTATTATTCAAGAACTTAGGTTTGACAGCCCTAAGTATCAGGCTCAAACTTCCCTGTATCGGCACACTTCTCAGGGCAGGAACCCGCAATGAAAGGCGACGTAAGCGTCATCCAGCATCTCAACAAGATCCTCGGAAACGAGCTGGTCGCGATCAACCAGTACTTCCTGCACGCACGCATGTACGAAGATTGGGGCCTGAACAAGCTCGGCAAGCACGAGTACAAGGAATCCATCGATGAGATGAAACACGCTGACAAGTTGATCAAGCGTATTCTCTTCCTAGAAGGCATCCCGAACGTACAGGACCTGGGCAAGCTGCTGATCGGCGAGCACACCAAGGAAATGCTCGAATGCGATCTGAAGATCGAGCAGAAAGGCCTGGTCGATCTCAAAGCCGCCATCGCCCACTGCGAAACCGTCGGTGACTTCGGCTCGCGTGAACTGCTTGAAGACATCCTCGAATCCGAGGAAGAACACATTGACTGGCTGGAAACTCAATTGAGCCTGATCGACAAGATCACCATCGAGAACTACCTGCAGTCGCAGATGGGCGAAGAGTAAATTCCGGCCCCATAAAAAAACCCGCCATGAGCGGGTTTTTTTATGCTTGCCGAAAGATCAGGCTTCGGAAGCCTTGGCCTTGGCAGCGGCGTCCTTGATCAGTGTCTGCAGCTCACCGTTCTCGAACATCTCCAGCATGATGTCGCTACCGCCGACCAGCTCGCCAGCTACCCACAGTTGCGGGAAGGTCGGCCAGTTGGCGTATTTAGGCAGGTTGGCGCGGATTTCCGGGTTCTGCAGGATATCCACGTAAGCAAACTTTTCGCCACAACCCATCACAGCTTGCGATGCCTTGGCCGAGAACCCGCATTGCGGGGCATTCGGCGAGCCCTTCATGTAAAGCAGAATGGTGTTGTTGGCAATCTGCTCTTTGATCGTTTCGATGATATCCATGGAACACCTCGTCTGAACTTTCCGACTCGATGGTCGGCACGGTGACGCATTGTATCGGAAACCTGAGCCTAATGCTCGGCATTGCCGGTGCTCAGGCGGCGCTCACGTGCACGGGTACGCCATTGAGCGCCGCATTCCCGGAAACAGCGTCACGCAGACGCTCATCGGTCAGGTCATTGGCACTGATGCCGGGTTGCGCCTGGGCGATCTGCAGGTTGACGCCCTGGCGGCCATGACCGAAACCATGCGGCAGGCTGACCACACCAGGCATGATGTCCTCACAGGCCTGCACCTCGACTTCCAGGTCACCGGTGCGCGAACGGATGCGTACCCGCTGGCCATCCTCCAACTGCCGCTGGCGCATGTCCTGCGGATGCATCAACAACTGATGGCGTGGCTTGCCTTTGACCAGGCGATGGTAGTTGTGCATCCACGAGTTGTTGCTGCGTACATGGCGACGCCCGATAAGCAGCAAATCACCCGCTACTGCCGGTACGCATTCGGCCAACCGGCGCAAGTCCTCCAGCACAATCTGGGGCGCCGCCTCGACGGCGTTGCTGGCAGTCGCCAGGCGCCCTCGCAGATTAGCGCCCAAGGGGCCCAGATCGAGGCCATGAGGGTATTGATCAAGCGTTTCAAGCGAAAGCTTGCGGGGACTTTCGTCGCCATAGCGGCCCTTGCGCAACGCCAGGTCGATCATCTGCGCAGGTGCCATGGTCGGTTTCAGTTCCAGTTCTGCACGCTTGGCAAAGGCTTGCGCCAGGCCAACGAAAATTTCCCAGTCGTGCAAGGCGCCTGCAGGCTTGGCCAGTATGGCCCGGTTGAAGCGGGTGACATTACGCACAGCCAGCAGGTTGAAGGTGCTGTCGTAATGGTCGTTTTCCAGTGCCGAAGTAGACGGCAGGATCAGGTCGGCGTGGCGGGTCGTCTCGTTGATGTAAAGGTCGATGCTGAGCATGAACTCCAGCCCCTGCAGCGCCGCATCCAACTGCCTGCCATTGGGGGTGGACAGCACCGGGTTACCGGCGACGGTCACCAGGGCCCGCACCTGCCCCTCGCCGGGCGTGAGCATTTCCTCGGCCAGGGCCGCCACGGGCAGCTCACCAGCGTATTCGGGCAACCCCGACACGCGGCTCTGCCAGGCATTGAAATGCCCGCCCGAGGTGCTCGCCACCAGGTCCACGGCAGGCTCGGTGCACAGCGCACCGCCTCGACGATCCAGGTTGCCGGTTACCAGATTGATGACTTGCACCAGCCAGTGGCACAAGGTGCCGAAAGCCTGTGTCGACACGCCCATGCGGCCATAGCAGACCGCCTTGTCGGCAGCGGCGAAATCCCGTGCCAACTGGCGAATGCTGGCAGCATCGATGCCGCACTGGGCGCTCATGGCCTCGGCGGTGAACGGCTTGATCGCCGTGCGCACCTGCTCCAGGCCATTGACCGGCAGATGCGAACCACGCGCCAGGCCTTCATCGAAGAGGGTATTGAGCAAACCGCACAGCAGCGCCGCATCGCCGCCGGGGCGCACGAACAGGTGCCGGTCGGCCATGGCGGCAGTTTCACTGCGTCGCGGGTCCACCACAACCAGTTGCCCGCCTCTCGCTTTCAAGGCCTTGAGGCGCTTTTCCACATCCGGCACGGTCATGATGCTGCCATTGGAGGCCAAAGGATTGCCACCGAGGATCAGCATGAAATCGGTGTGATCGATGTCCGGGATCGGCAACAGCAGGCCGTGGCCATACATCAGGTAGCTGGTCAGGTGCTGAGGCAACTGGTCCACAGAGGTGGCGGAAAAACGGTTACGTGTCTTGAGCAGCCCCAGGAAGTAATTGCTGTGGGTCATCAAGCCGTAGTTGTGCACGCTCGGGTTACCCTGGTAAACCGCCACCGCGTTACGCCCATGTGCCTGCTGTATCGACCACAGCTTATCGGCGGCCAAGGCAAAAGCCTCCTCCCAGCTGATGGCCTGCCATCGCTCACCCACCCGTCGATGCGGTTGGCGCAGGCGGTCCGGGTCATCCTGGATATCCTGCAAAGCCACGGCCTTGGGGCAGATGTGGCCACGGCTGAACGGGTCCTGGGGGTCGCCCTTGATTGCACTGATGCGCGCCTCCCCGTCGCTTTCATGGCTGACTTCGATGTTCAGCCCGCAGATCGCCTCACACAGGTGGCAGGCACGGTGATGCAGGGTCTTGGTCATGGCTGCCTCTGCCTTGCAATTGTTGAAAACCGACTATGCCCCCTGCCCTTGCACCCTGCCAGCGCGCTTCGCAGCGTGAATCTCCCGACATCAGGCGCACGATTTGCGACAGCCATTTGCCAAATTGCCAGCAAGCCGTGTACAACCTCTGTAGCAAATAAAAAACAGCGCAGGCTCAAGGGGTAATGACACCCTTTGCAACAGAGCCGCTGTTCCCCCTCTTGGTTTTAGGCGACATTTAATTATAGTATTGCGCCTTTCCCTATTTCGTCCGCCCCGTGCGGCTTACGCCGCAGGTCACTCCCGTTGTCAAAAAAACCATACGGTCGACCTGCATACCGTTGCAGATAAGGTAGTCAATCATGAGCGCAAGGCACTTTCTCTCCCTGCTGGATTTCACCACCGACGAATTGCTCGGTGTGATCCGCCGAGGCATCGAGCTGAAGGACCTGCGCAAGCGCGGCGTGCTGTTCGAACCGCTGAAAAACCGTGTCCTGGGCATGATCTTCGAAAAATCCTCCACCCGGACCCGGGTGTCGTTCGAAGCCGGCATGATCCAGCTCGGTGGCCAGGCTATCTTCCTGTCGCCACGCGACACACAGCTGGGCCGGGGCGAACCGATCAGCGACAGCGCCATCGTGCTGTCGAGCATGGTCGATGCGGTGATGATCCGCACCCACGCGCACAGCACCCTCACCGAGTTCGCCGCCAATTCACGCGTACCGCTGATCAATGGCCTTTCCGATGAGTCGCACCCCTGCCAATTGCTGGCCGACATGCAGACGTTCCACGAGCACCGTGGCGCTATCCAGGGCAAGACCGTGGCCTGGATCGGCGATGGTTTCAATATGTGCAACTCGTACATCGAGGCTGCCCGGCAGTTCGATTTCCAGCTGCGCATCGCCTGCCCGGAAGGTTATGACCCTGACCCACGCTTCATGGCACTGGGCGCAGACCGCGTGCAGATCATCCGCGATCCACGTGAAGCCGTACGTGGCGCGCATCTGGTGACCACCGATGTCTGGACTTCCATGGGCCAAGAAGAGGAAACTGCACGGCGCCTGGCGCATTTCGCGCCTTACCAGGTCACCCGCGAACTGCTTGACCTGGCGGCACCCGATGCCCTGTTCATGCACTGCCTGCCCGCCCACCGCGGCGAGGAAATCAGCCATGACCTGCTCGACGACCCCCGTTCGGTCGCGTGGGACCAGGCTGAAAACCGCCTGCATGCACAGAAGGCCCTTCTCGAATTCCTTGTCGAACCGGCTTACCACCACGCATGAGTCAACCCCTACTGCTCAACCTGCGCAACCTCGCCTGCGGCTACGGCGACCAGCGCATCGTCCAGAACCTCAACCTGCACCTGAACGCAGGCGACATCGGTTGCCTGCTGGGTTCGTCGGGTTGCGGCAAGACCACCACCCTGCGCGCCATCGCCGGCTTCGAGCCGGTACACGAAGGTGAGATCCAGCTCGCGGGCGAAGTCATTTCCCGCGCCGGTTTTACCCTGTCCCCGGAGAAGCGCCGCATAGGCATGGTGTTCCAGGACTATGCGCTGTTCCCGCACCTGACCGTGGCGCAAAACATCGCCTTCGGCATCGCCAAGCACCCATCCCAGGGGCAGGTGGTCGAAGAAATGCTCGAGCTGGTCAAGCTCGGTGGCCTCGGCGGGCGGTACCCGCATGAGCTCTCAGGCGGCCAGCAACAGCGCGTGGCCCTGGCCCGGGCGCTGGCCCCAGAGCCGCAATTGCTGCTGCTGGACGAGCCGTTTTCCAACCTGGACGTCGAATTGCGCCGACGCCTGAGCCACGAAGTCCGTGACATCCTCAAAAGCCGTGGTACCAGCGCGATTCTGGTTACCCATGACCAAGAAGAAGCCTTCGCGGTCAGCGACCATGTGGGCGTGTTCAAGGAAGGCCGCCTGGAGCAGTGGGACACGCCCTACAACCTCTACCATGAGCCGCAGACGCCATTCGTCGCCAGTTTCATCGGCCAGGGTTATTTCATCCGTGGCCAGATGAGCAGCCATGAGTCAGTCAACACCGAGCTCGGAGAGCTGCGGGGTAACCGCGCCTACATCATGGCCCCCGGCAGCTCGGTAGACGTGCTGCTGCGCCCTGACGATATCGTCCCTGACGCCGACAGCGCACTGCGCGCAAGCATCGTCGGCAAGAGTTTCCTGGGCGCATCGACACTGTACCGCCTGCAATTGCCGACAGGCAGCCAGCTGGAAGCGATCTTCCCGAGCCATATCGATCACCAAATTGGCGAGCAGGTCGGCATTACCGTCAAAGCTGACCACCTGGTGCTGTTCCCGGTACCCGGCAGTGTCGCGGCGCAGTTGCCACGGCAGGAAAACGGAGTGCGTCGCTACAGCTCGGCGACCTGATTCAGCAACGTGGGGCTGCCAGGCGACCCCTGCGCAGCTCAACCCCGACCGATACCGGCGAAGGTGCCCTGGGTCTGCTCGGCCAGTACAGCAGCAGCCAGTTCCACTTCCAACCCCCGTCGCCCGGCACTGACATGGATGGTGGCAAAGTTCTGCGCCGAATCGTCGATGAAGGTGCGCAGACGCTTTTTCTGCCCCAGCGGACTGATTCCGCCCACCAGGTAACCTGTGGCACGCTGAGCTGCCGCGGGGTCGGCCATCTCGCATTTCTTCACGCCTGCGGCATGGGCAAGCGCCTTGAGGTCCAGCGTGCCCACAACAGGCACCACGGCCACCAGCAACTCGCCCTTCTCACTACAGGCCAACAAGGTCTTGAACACCTGCTGCGGTTCCAGCCCCAGTTTTTCAGCCGCCTCCAGCCCATAAGACGCCGACTTTGGATCGTGTTCATAACTGTGCACGCGATGTTGCGCGCGCGCCTTTTTCAAAAGATCGAGGGCCGGGGTCATGCAGTGCTCCGCTCCGAGACAATTCGGCGGCTACTTTAGGACAAATCCTACACTCCAGCCAGTTCACAGCTGACACGCCGCTCTAGCGTGGGATTCGCGCCCGCATTCAACGCTCATATCGTGACCGATCGTTCACTTTCGACCTTTGACATAAGCGTTTCTTGTCTATATTTTTTCGTTTCTGAATAAATGGTGCACTTTTTAAGTGCATTCCTACATGCGCCCGGGGTCAATGGGGATGGACGCCGGGCTTTGCTGTCGAGCGCTTAGCGCCTCACAACAAAAAAAAAGAGGTCATACATGACGACTGCTCTACGCGAACCTACGCTGTCCAGCCAATGCCTGGCCGAATTCCTCGGCACGGCGCTGCTCATCTTTTTCGGCACAGGATGCGTCGCCGCCCTCAAGGTCGCGGGCGCCAGCTTTGGACTGTGGGAAATCAGCATCATCTGGGGCGTCGGCGTGAGCATGGCGATCTACTTCACCGCCGGTATATCAGGTGCGCACCTGAACCCGGCCGTCAGCATCGCCCTTACCCTGTTCGCAAGCTTCGACAAACGCAAACTGCCGTTCTACATGCTGGCCCAGGTTTGCGGCGCCTTCTGCGGCGCGGCGCTGGTCTACACCCTGTACAGCACCCTGTTCTTCGATTTCGAACAAACCCATGCCATGCTGCGCGGCAGTAGCGAAAGCCTGGAACTGGCGGCGGTGTTCTCCACCTACCCACACCCTTCGCTTTCCACCGCACAGGCGTTCCTGGTCGAAGTGGTGATCACTGCAATCCTGATGGCGGTCATCATGGCCCTGACCGACGACAACAACGGCCTGCCCCGTGGTGCGATGGCACCGCTGCTGATCGGCCTGTTGATCGCCGTGATCGGTAGCGCCATGGGCCCGCTGACCGGCTTTGCGATGAACCCGGCCCGCGATTTCGGGCCCAAACTGATGACCTTCCTGGCCGGCTGGGGCGAAATCGCCTTCACTGGCGGTCGGGATATCCCTTATTTCCTGGTTCCGGTGTTCGCGCCGATCTTCGGCGCTTGCCTGGGTGCTGCGACCTATCGTGGCTTGATCGCCCGCAACCTGCCGACGGCACCAAGCGCGAACCCAGAGACAAACGGCAATCGCCAGGGCGATACTCAAGCCAACTGATGCTGGCGCCCTGACTTCCTCATTTTGCAAGGCCTATGACCATGACAGATACCCAGGACAAGAACTACATCATCGCCCTGGACCAGGGCACCACCAGCTCGCGGGCCATCATCTTTGACCGCGACGCCAATGTGGTCGGCACCTCCCAGCGCGAGTTCGCCCAGCATTATCCACAAGCCGGCTGGGTCGAACACGACCCGATGGAGATCTTCGCCACACAGAGCGCGACCATGGTCGAAGCCTTGGCACAGGCCGGCATCAGCCATGCGCAGGTCGCCGCACTGGGCATCACCAACCAGCGTGAAACCACAGTGGTATGGGACAAGGAAACCGGCCGCCCGGTGTACAACGCCATCGTCTGGCAGTGCCGGCGCAGTACAGAGATCTGCGCACAACTCAAGCGCGACGGGCATGAACAATACATTCGCGAAACCACCGGCCTGGTCACCGATCCGTACTTCTCCGGCACCAAGCTCAAGTGGATCCTCGACAATGTAGAGGGCGTACGTGAGCGGGCCGAACGCGGCGAACTGTTGTTCGGTACCGTGGATACCTGGCTTATCTGGAAGTTTTCCGGCGGCAAGGTGCATGTCACCGACTACACCAATGCCTCGCGCACGTTGATGTTCAACATCCACAGCCTGCAGTGGGATGAAACGATGCTCGACATTCTCGGCATCCCGCGCCAGATGCTGCCCCAGGTGCGCCCGTCTTCCGAAGTCTACGGCCACACCAAGAGCGGCATAGCCATTGCCGGTATCGCCGGTGACCAGCAGTCCGCGCTGTTCGGCCAGATGTGCGTGGAACCCGGTCAGGCCAAGAACACCTATGGCACGGGTTGTTTCCTGCTGATGAACACGGGCGACAAAGCCGTAACCTCCTCCCACGGCCTGCTGACCACCATTGCCTGCGGGCCACGTGGCGAAGTGGCCTATGCCCTGGAAGGCGCAGTGTTCAACGGTGGTTCCACCGTGCAATGGCTGCGCGACGAACTCAAGATCGTCAACGATGCCCTGGACACCGAGTACTTCGCCAGCAAGGTCAAGGACAGCAACGGGGTTTACCTTGTGCCCGCCTTCACCGGCCTGGGCGCACCGTACTGGGACCCTTACGCCCGCGGCGCGCTGTTCGGCCTGACGCGCGGGGTGAAAGTCGACCACATCATCCGTGCTGCGCTGGAGTCGATCGCCTACCAGACCCGCGACGTACTGGACGCCATGCAGCAGGACTGCGGCCAACGCCTGTCCGAGTTGCGTGTCGACGGTGGCGCGGTGGCCAACAATTTCCTCATGCAATTCCAGGCCGACATTCTCGGCACCTGTGTGGAACGCCCGAAAATGCGCGAAACCACTGCCCTTGGCGCCGCTTACCTGGCGGGCCTGGCCTGTGGTTTCTGGAGTGGCCTGGACGAGTTGCGTGACAAGGCGATCATCGAGCGCGAGTTCAGCCCGCAACTCGATGAAGCGAAGAAGGAAAAACTGTACGCCGGCTGGCGCAAAGCCGTCGAGCGTACCCGCGACTGGGAAGATCACGAGGCCTGATCGCCCTGGGCAGGGGCTGCTTCGCGGCCCCCGTCACCCCACGGCCTACTGGCCGTAGTCCCTTTCCTACGGCATCATTGCAGAATTTGTCCGGCAGCCCATAAGGACCGCCCATGAATCTGCCCCCACGCCAACAACAAATCCTCGAGCTGGTGCGCGAACGCGGCTACGTCAGCATCGAAGAAATGGCGCAGCTGTTCGTCGTCACCCCGCAAACCATCCGTCGCGACATCAACCAGCTCGCCGAGCTCAATCTGCTGCGCCGCTACCACGGTGGCGCCGCCTATGATTCGAGTATCGAGAACACTGCTTACGCCATGCGCGCCGATCAGATGCGCGACGAAAAACAGCGTATTGCCGACGCCGTGGCCCGGCAAATTCCTGACCATGCCTCGCTGTTCATCAACATCGGCACCACCACCGAATCGATTGCCCGGGCGCTGCTCAACCACAACCACCTGAAGGTCATCACCAACAACCTGCACGTTGCTGCGATCCTTGCCGCCAAGGATGATTTCGAAGTATTGGTCGCAGGCGGCACAGTACGCCGTGACGGGGGCGTGGTTGGCCAGGCGAGCGTCGATTTCATCAGCCAGTTCAAGGTCGACTTCGCCTTGGTCGGCATCAGCGGTATCGATGAAGACGGCAGCCTGCTGGACTTCGACTACCAGGAAGTACGGGTTTCCCAAGCAATCATCGCCAACGCCCGTCAGGTCATCCTGGCTGCCGACTCCAGCAAATTCGGGCGTAACGCCATGGTACGCCTGGGCTCGATCAGCCTGGTCGATTGCCTGGTGACCGACCAGCAGCCATCCCCTGCACTGGGTGAGTTGCTCAACCAGTACAAGATCCGGCTCGAGGTGGTTTAAACCGCAAGCGGGTCCAGAAGGGCCCGCGATTTTCGATATTGTTCATTTTATTGTCATCTCATCAGTTTTTTCTATAAACACTGACTGGCGATGGCCGTTCTGTTGCGCTAGTATTTTCGGAAACGAACATTAATGTTCATATTCGATGTGAACAGCCCCAGGAGGCCTTGCCCGTGTCCCAGCCCGTTTCGTCCCAGCCCCTACTTGCCGATTGCTATGATCTTGCCGTGATCGGCGGTGGCATCAACGGCGTGGGCATTGCTGCCGACGCCGCCGGGCGTGGCCTCAAGGTCTTCCTGTGCGAAAAGGACGACTTGGCCCAGCACACCTCCTCGGCCAGCAGCAAGCTGATCCATGGCGGCCTGCGCTACCTGGAACACTATGAATTCCGCCTGGTCCGCGAGGCCCTGGCCGAGCGCGAAGTGCTACTGGCCAAGGCACCGCACATCGTCAAACCAATGCGCTTCGTGCTGCCGCACCGCCCGCACCTGCGCCCGGCCTGGATGATCCGTGCCGGCCTGTTCCTCTACGATCACCTGGGCAAGCGCAAGCGCCTGGGCGCCTCGCGCAGCCTGCGCTTTGGCCCGGGCTACCCGCTCAAGCCGGCCATCACCCGCGGTTTCGAATATGCAGACTGCGCGGTAGACGACGCCCGCCTGGTAGTACTCAATGCCATGGCTGCACGCGAGCAAGGTGCGCACATTCATACCCGCACCCGCTGCCTGCGCGCAGAACGTGTCGATGGCCTGTGGCAGGTAGAGCTGCAGCATGCCGACGGCAGCCTGCAGACGATTCGCGCGCGTGCCTTGGTCAACGCCGCCGGTCCGTGGGTCGCCCGGTTCATCAAGGATGACCTCAAACTCGATGCACCGTACGGCATACGCTTGATCCAGGGCAGCCACCTCATCGTGCCGCGCCTGTACGAGGGGGATCACGCCTACATCCTGCAGAACGAGGACCAACGCATTGTCTTCTGCATCCCCTACCTGGACCGCTTCACCCTGATCGGCACCACCGATCGCGAATACAGCGGCGATCCGGCCAAGGTGGCGATCACCGGGCAGGAAACCGACTATCTGCTCAAAGTGGTCAACGCACACTTCAATCATCAGTTGAGCCCCAGCGATATCCTGCACACCTACTCTGGCGTGCGGCCGCTGTGCAACGACGAATCGGACAACCCGTCCGCAGTCACGCGTGACTACACCCTCGCGCTGTCCACGACCCAAGGCGAGGCGCCGTTGCTGTCCGTGTTTGGCGGCAAGCTGACCACATACCGCAAGCTTGCAGAATCGGCCATGGCAGAACTCAAGCCGTTCTTCACCCAGATGGGCAAAAGCTGGACAGCCAGCGCCACACTGCCAGGTGGTGAAGACATGAGTACACCTCAGGCACTGGTCGACGACCTGCTTGCGCGCCATCAATGGCTCGCGCCGGACATCGCCAAGCGCTGGGCGGTAACCTACGGCAGCCGCACCTGGCAACTGCTGGAAGGTGTGAGCGGCCCGCAGGATCTGGGCCAAGCGATTGGGGGTGGCCTCTTCACCCGTGAAGTCGATTACCTGCGCCAAACCGAATGGGCCGTCAGCAGTCAGGATATTCTCTGGCGCAGGACCAAGCTGGGCCTGTTCACCAGCGAGAGTGAACAGCGCGCACTGGCTGACTACCTGGCACAGGGCAACGCACGCAGCAACGCCGCCTGAACCTTGTAGGGCGACCGCATGGCGGTCGCCCTACGCTCAGGCTTCCCGCCCATACGCCTCATTTGCCAATGCCAGGTAAAGGGCCCGTTCCTCGCTATTGAGCGCTTCCATCAATGCCGCAGCGTGCTCAAGGTACTGCTGCTCACCCGACTCGCCAGCCTGACGCTCATAGGCTTCCAGCTGTTCATGATACGGCGCGGCCAGGGCTTCGAAGCGCTCGGGATTGAGATTGCGCACAAACCCTTGCCAAAACTCTCGTTGCGCCAGTGCATTGCTTAACACGTCGATGTTTTCACCGGCGATGACGGTATTGCCCGCCCGCATGATCCGTGTGCGCGTGAGCTCCTGATAAAGAGGCAGCAAGCTCAACATGTGCTTTTCATGCAGGGGTGTTATTTAAAGCTGACGCCACGGACTCTGCGAGGCGCCCACCGTTCGGATTGCCGAACGCAATAGAGGCACTCATTCGGCGTTCCGACCACGTGGCTTTGCGCAAAAACCTTCATATAGGGTTCATGCCCAGGCTTTTCGCGGGGTTATGATCATTGTGAGAGCTTGGCACGAGTCATGCTCTACACTTGGAAGCCGAATGCACAACGCTTCATGCTGCATGCGTTGAACGAAAGAGTCCGCCAACGGCTCCATAAAAAAAACAAACACGTCGAGGAAAATTTGATGCGTATCGTTCGTCAATTGCTGGGGGCCGCCATCGCGGCTGCAGTCATCGCTTCGCCCGCCATGGCCGAGGAGCTGACCGGCACCCTGAAGAAGATCAAGGAGTCGGGCACCATCACCCTGGGGCACCGTGACTCCTCCATTCCGTTTTCCTACCTGGCTGGCAAGCCGCAACCCGTGGGTTACTCCCATGACATCCAGCTGGCAGTGGTCGAAGCCCTGAAGAAACAACTGGGTACTGACATCAAGGTCCGTTACAACCTGGTCACTTCGCAAACCCGTATCCCGCTGGTGCAGAACGGCACCGTCGACCTGGAATGCGGCTCCACCACCAACAACGTCGAGCGCCAGCAGCAGGTCGCCTTCTCGGTGGGTATCTTCGAAGTCGGCACGCGCCTGCTGACCAAGGTCAAGGATGGTCAGCCGTCCTATAAAGACTTCCCGGATCTGGCCGGCAAGAACGTGGTGACCACCGCCGGCACCACCTCCGAGCGCATCCTCAAGGCGATGAACGCCGACAAGCAGATGAAGATGAACGTGATTTCCGCCAAGGACCACGGTGAAGCCTTCAACATGCTTGAAAGCAACCGTGCCGTGGCCTTCATGATGGACGACGCTCTGCTGGCCGGTGAAATGGCCAAAGCGCGCAAGCCTGCGGACTGGGTCATCACCGGAACGCCACAGTCTTACGAGATCTATGGCTGCATGATGCGCAAGGGTGACGATACCTTCAAGAAAGCCGTCGACGATGCCATCGTGGGCTATTTCAAGTCGGGCGAAGTCAACAAGAGCTACGACAAGTGGTTCCAGCAGCCGATTCCGCCAAAAGGCCTGAACCTTCAGTTCCCGATGAGCGACGAACTGAAAAAGCTGATCGCTGAGCCGACCGACAAGGCCGCAGACGAGAAGAAATCCTGATCCTCAGTTAGTGGCCTGGTGCGCAAGCGCACGAATCAACGCTGCAAGCCACTCATTAGTGTCTAACCTTTCATCCGAGGGCGCCAAGCGCCCCCGGATGCTCGAAGGTGCCCGTGAAACAACCGTCTGAGGGGAAATCCCGATGAATTACAACTGGGACTGGGGCGTGTTCTTCAAGTCCACCGGCGTGGGCAGCGAAACCTATCTGGACTGGTACATCACCGGCCTGGGCTGGACCATCGCCATCGCCATTTCCGCCTGGATCATCGCGCTGCTGCTGGGCTCGCTCCTTGGCGTCATGCGTACCGTGCCGAACCGCCTGGTATCGGGTATCGCAACCGCCTACGTGGAGCTGTTCCGCAACGTGCCGCTGCTGGTGCAACTGTTCATCTGGTACTTCCTGGTGCCAGACCTGCTGCCTGAGGGCCTGCAGGTATGGTTCAAGCAGGACCTCAACCCGACCACCTCGGCATTGATCAGTGTGGTCATCTGCCTGGGCCTGTTCACCGCTGCCCGCGTCTGCGAACAGGTACGCACCGGCATCCAGGCACTGCCGCGCGGTCAGGAAGCTGCCGCCCGCGCCATGGGCTTCAGCCTGCCGCAGATCTACAACAACGTGCTGTTGCCTCAAGCGTACCGGATCATCATTCCGCCGCTCACCTCCGAGTTCCTCAACGTGTTCAAGAACTCTTCGGTAGCCTCGCTGATCGGCCTGATGGAGCTGCTGGCACAGACCAAGCAGACCGCTGAGTTTTCCGCCAACCTGTTCGAGGCGTTCACCCTGGCTACGCTGATCTACTTCACCCTGAACATGGGCCTGATGCTGCTCATGCGTCTGGTCGAGAAGAAAGTCGCCGTGCCTGGCCTGATTTCCGTGGGGGGCAAGTAAATGGAAATGGATTTCAGCGAAATCATCCCGGCCCTGCCTGCCCTCTGGGAAGGTATGGTCATGACCCTCAAGCTGATGGTCATGGGCGTGATCGGCGGTATCGTGCTGGGCACACTCCTGGCATTGATGCGCTTGTCGTCGAACAAGCTGCTCTCGAACATCGCCGGTGCCTACGTCAACTACTTCCGCTCGATCCCGCTGCTGCTGGTGATCACCTGGTTCTATCTGGCGGTGCCGTTCGTGCTGCGCTGGATCACCGGCGAGGACACCCCGGTGGGTGCCTTCACCTCCTGCGTGGTCGCCTTCATGATGTTCGAGGCCGCGTACTTCTGCGAAATCGTCCGCGCCGGCGTGCAGTCGATCTCCAAAGGCCAGATGGGCGCGGCACAGGCACTGGGCATGAACTACGCCCAGACCATGCGCCTGATCATCCTGCCCCAGGCCTTCCGCAAGATGACCCCGCTGCTGCTGCAGCAGAGCATCATCCTGTTCCAGGACACCTCGCTGGTCTACACCGTGGGCCTGGTGGACTTCCTCAACTCGGCACGTTCCAACGGCGACATCATCGGGCGCTCCCATGAGTTCCTGATCTTCGCCGGGGTCGTCTACTTCCTCATCAGCTTCTCCGCTTCGTGGCTGGTCAAGCGCCTGCAAAAAAGGATCACCGTATGATTTCCATCAAGAACGTCAACAAGTGGTACGGCGACTTCCAGGTACTGACCGACTGCAGCACCGAGGTCAAGAAAGGTGAAGTGGTGGTGGTGTGCGGCCCTTCGGGCTCGGGTAAATCCACGCTGATCAAGTGCGTCAACGCCCTGGAGCCGTTCCAGAAGGGCGACATCGTGGTCGATGGCACCTCGATTGCCGACCCCAAGACCAACCTGCCCAAATTGCGCTCGCGGGTCGGCATGGTGTTCCAGCACTTCGAGCTGTTCCCGCACCTGACCATCACCGAGAACCTGACCATCGCCCAGCGCAAGGTACTGGGCCGCAGCGAAGCGGAGGCCACCAAGAAGGGCCTGGCCCTGCTCGAACGGGTCGGCCTCAGCGCCCATGCCAAGAAGCACCCCGGCCAGCTCTCTGGTGGCCAGCAGCAACGTGTGGCGATCGCCCGCGCCCTGGCCATGGACCCGATCGTCATGCTGTTCGACGAGCCGACCTCTGCGCTGGACCCGGAAATGGTCAGCGAGGTGCTGGATGTGATGGTGCAGCTGGCCAACGAAGGCATGACCATGATGTGCGTGACCCACGAGATGGGCTTCGCCCGCAAGGTCGCCAACCGGGTCATCTTCATGGACAAGGGCTGCATCATCGAAGACTGCACCAAGGAAGAGTTCTTCGGTGACCAGGGTACCCGCGACCAACGCACCCAGCACTTCCTCAGCAAGATCCTGCAACACTAAGCCGGCCACAGTATCTGCTGCCCCGGGCCCCACCGGGCAGCGGATGCTGGTCGTGACAAGGCCACTGTGATGAAATGCGACCCCTCGCTACTTCTCCCTGCCAAGCCTGCCGTGAAATCCCGCCTGATCCGCCAATTGCTGCTGCCGCCCCTGATCATCCTGCTGATGGTCGGGCTAGGCCTGGCTGGCTACCTGATCAGCGAAAGCAATGGCATACGCGCCCTGAGTGAAAACGGCGAGCGCCAGCTGGAGTTGCACGCGCGTACGGTCGAGAGCGAAATCAGCAAGTACACCTACCTGCCGAGCCTGCTGGAGCTGGAAGACAGCGTCTCGCACCTGCTCACCGACCCAGACGGCGGCTCACGCCAGGCCGTCAACGAATACCTCGAAGGCCTCAACCGCCGCAGCCGCAGCCGGGCTATCTTCGTGCTCGATACCAATGGCCGGGTACAGGCCACCAGCAACTGGCGCGATGCCGACTCGTTCCTCGGTGAAGACCTGTCCTTCCGCGCCTATTTCCAGACCGCCGTGCGCGGCGAGCCGGGCCGTTTCTACGGCATTGGCAGCACCACCGGCGAGGCCGGCTATTACCTGGCCCATGGCCTGGAAGAACACGGCAAGATCATCGGCGTGGCGGTGATCAAGGTGCGCCTGGACACCTTGGAAGAACGCTGGCAACGCGCCCGCCTGGAAGCGTTCGTCAGCGACGAAAACGGCATCATCATCCTCTCCAGCGACCCGGCGCGGCGCCTGAAGTCGGTGCGCCCCATGACCCCGCAGATCAAGGAGCGCCTGGCGCGCAGCCTGCAATATTACTGGTGGCCGCTGAACGAGCTGCAGCCGCTGGCCCGCGAGACGCTGGCCGATGGCGTAGAGAAGCTGACCTTCCCGGCCAACAGTGAAACCGCCCACGGCAAAGCGCAGGAGGTGGCCTACCTGGCGCAAACCCGGCGCCTGGTGGATACCCCCTGGCATTTCACCCTGCTCACTCCCCTGCAGGACCTGCGCCGCGAATCGATGGTGCAAGGCATTCTGGTAGGCGTGGCGTTCGCCCTGCTGGCGATCCTGGGTATCGCCTGGAACGAGCGGCGCAAGGTGATCGCCACCCGCCTGGCTGCACGCGAAGCGCTCGAAGAAGCCAACAGCCAGCTGGAGCGGCGCATTGCCGAGCGCACCGCCGACCTGCGCGCCAGCAACGAAAGGCTCAAGGGGCAGATCCGTGAACGCCGTCACGCCGAGCAAACCCTGCGCCACGCCCAGGACGAACTGGTTCAGGCCGGCAAATTGGCAGCCATCGGGCAGATGTCCACCAGCATCGCCCACGAGCTCAACCAGCCGCTGGCGGCGCTGCGGACACTGTCCGGCAACACCGTGCGCTTTCTCGAACGCGGCGCGCTGGACACCGCCAGTACCAACCTGCGCACCATGAACGAACTGATCGACCGCATGGGCCGCATCACCGCCAGCCTGCGTTCGTTCGCCCGGCGTGGTGACGACCGCGGCCAGGCATCGCTGGCCAAGGCCGTGGAGGCCACCTTGCAGGTGCTGGCCAGTCGCATCAGTGGCTGCCACCTGAAGCTGCACAGCCAGTTCGACGACCTGCAACTGGCCATTGACCAGACCCGCCTGGAGCAGATTCTGGTCAACCTGATCGGCAATGCCCTGGACGCCATGGCTGCCCAGCCGGCACCTGAGCTTTGGCTGGAAGGCGAGTTGCAAGGCGACAAGTACCGCCTGCGGGTACGCGACAATGGCCACGGCATCGATGACGAGGCGCGCAAGCACCTGTTCGAACCCTTCTTCACCACCAAACCGGGCGAACACGGCCTGGGCCTGGGCCTGACCCTGTCGGCGAGCCTTGCCGCCGCCGCCAAGGGCAGCCTCAACGTCGAGCACCCTGTCAGTGGCGGAACGGCCTTCGTTCTCGCCCTGCCGCTGGTGTCCCCCCCTAATGAATCGGCAGAGCTCCCATGAACCAAGCGCCTCTTACCGTCCTGATCGTTGAAGACGACCCGCATGTGCTGCTCGGCTGCCAGCAGGCGCTGGCCCTGGAAGACATCGCCTGCGAGGGTGTCGGTAGCGCCGAACAGGCGCTGGAACGGATCGGTGATGACTTCGCCGGCATCGTCGTCAGTGACATCCGCCTGCCGGGCATCGACGGCCTGGAACTGCTCAACCGCCTCAAGGCGCGCGACCGCAGCCTGCCGGTGGTACTGATCACCGGCCATGGCGATATCGACATGGCCGTCGGCGCCATGCGCAATGGTGCCTACGACTTCATGGAGAAGCCCTTTTCGCCGGAACGCCTGGTCGACGTGGTGCGCCGCGCGCTCGAACAGCGCGGGCTATCGCGCGAAGTGCTGGCCCTGCGCCGCCAACTGGCCGAACAGAGCAGCCTGGAAGGCCGCATCATCGGCCGCTCGCCCGCCATGGAGCAATTGCGTGAGCTGATCGCTAACGTTGCCGACACCTCGGCCAACGTGCTGATCGAAGGCGAGACCGGTACCGGCAAAGAGCTGGTCGCCCGTTGCCTGCACGATTTCAGCCGGCGCCAGAACCAACCGTTTGTGGCGCTCAATTGTGGCGGCCTGCCGGAAAACCTGTTCGAGAGCGAAATCTTTGGCCACGAGGCCAACGCTTTCACCGGCGCAGGCAAGCGCCGTATCGGCAAGATCGAGCACGCCAATGGCGGTACCTTGTTCCTCGATGAAGTCGAGAGCATGCCGATCAACCTGCAGATCAAACTGCTGCGGGTACTGCAGGAGCGCACCCTGGAGCGCCTGGGCTCGAACCAGAGCATTGCGGTGGACTGCCGGGTGATCGCCGCAACCAAGGCCGACCTCGACCAGCTCGGCCAGAGTGGGCAGTTCCGCAGCGACCTGTACTACCGCCTCAACGTGGTAACCCTGGAGTTGCCGCCACTGCGCGAGCGCCGTGAAGATATCCTGCAACTGTTCGAACACTTCCTGCAGCAGTCGGCGCTGCGCTTCGACCGGGACATGCCGACACTGGACAGCCAGACCCTGTCGCGCCTGATGGCCCATGACTGGCCCGGCAATGTGCGGGAACTGCGCAACGTTGCCGAGCGCTATGCCCTGGGCCTGCCAGCGTTCAAGAAAGGCCCGAGCGGTGGCGCCAGCCAAGGGTTGGGCTTTGCCGAAGCGGTAGAGGCGTTCGAGCGCAATCTGCTCAGCGATGCCCTGCAACGCACCGGCGGCAACCTCAGCCAGGCCAGCCAGGAGCTGGGCATGGCCAAGACCACGCTGTTCGACAAAGTGAAAAAGTACGGGCTGGGCTGAACGTCTGCGAGAGGAAGGCCTACGCCACTTTCATAACCCGGCAATATGTGTCACGTCCTCGCGATGTGACTGCAGGTAAGGCAGCACGGCCCCCAGCAACGGTGCCTTGAAGGGCTCCTGGAACCGATGTGCCAACCCCGGGATCAGCCGCAGCTGGCTACCGCGGATATGCGCCGCCAGGTGCACCCCATGCATCACCGGCAACAAAGGGTCAGCCGTCCCATGCACCACCAATGTCGGTACGCGCAGCTGGTTGAGCAGCGCTACCCGGCTTGGCTCGGCCAGGATCGCCATGATCTGACGCTTGGCACCTTCAGGGTTGAACGCCCGGTCATAGGCCTGCGCGGCCTGCTGTACCAAAGCGGCCCGGTCATCATGCACCTGGGGGCTGCCCAACGCCGCCAGCAGGTCGGCCTGCTGCTCGATGGCCACTTCCCGAGTCGGCGCACTGCGCCGGGCCAGCAACTGCACCAGCGCTGGGGCTGGCGCCGGCAGGCCTGCAGCGCCAGAACTGGACATGACCAGTGTCAGGCTGCGCACCCGCTCCGGCGCCATTGCAGCCATGTGCTGGGCGATCATCCCACCCATGCTGACACCCAGAACATGGAATTGACCAATCCCCAATGTGTCCATCAGGCGCAGCCCGTCACCCGCCATGTCGGTCAGCGTATAGGGCGCGGCAACCGGCAGGCCGAACTTGTAGCGCAACAGCTCGACCGTGAGATTGGCCGAGGGAGGCTGTTGGTTCCAGCGCGACAGGCCAACGTCACGGTTGTCGTAGCGAATGACCCGAAAGCCTTGTCGACACAAGGCCTCGACCACATCATCCGGCCAGTGGATCAGTTGCCCACCCAAGCCCATGACCAGCAGCAAAGCCGGGTCCCGTGGCGCGCCGACACTTTGGTAAACCAGGCTCAGATCGCCTGCTTCGGCCCGTTGGACCGGTACTTGAGTGTCACAACGCTGATCGGCGAAGCTCGCCGGCACGCTGACAAGGAACAAGAAAAAAAGCAAAAAAGCCCGCATGAAAGAAACACCAGAATGCAGATCCCCAGTAGAGCGCGAGTCTGATGAAAATCGTTCGGGCGCGCTGCCACAGTTCCGTGACAGTTTGATGAAGCCCGCCCAGTGGTGCGGCGCAAGGTCCAGTCGACAGCGGGACCAACATGAGGGAAACTCAACTCATTCTCTGTTCACTCAAATTATGCTCTCGGAGTCAGCCGTGCTGGAGATCCGCCACCTGAAAACCCTTCATGCCCTGCGCGAGGCCGATAGCCTGGTGGAGGCTGCCGAGCGTCTGCACCTGACCCAGTCGGCGCTGTCGCATCAGTTCAAGGAGCTTGAAGAACGCCTGGGCCTGCCGCTGTTCGCACGCAAGACCAAACCTATCCGCTTCACCAGCGCCGGCCTGCGCTTGCTGCAACTGGCAGATGCCACCCTGCCGCTGCTGCGTGGTGCGGAACGTGACATCGCCCGCCTGGCCGGGGGTACTGCCGGGCGCCTGCACATGGCCATCGAATGCCACAGCTGCTTCCAATGGCTGATGCCCACCATCGACCAGTTCCGTGATGCTTGGCCGGAAGTGGAGCTGGACCTGGCTTCGGGCTTCGCATTCGCGCCGCTGCCCGCCCTCGCCCGTGGCGACCTGGACCTGGTAGTGACCTCCGACCCACTGGACCTTGCCGGCATCACTTACGTGCCGCTGTTCACCTATGAAGCCATGCTCGCCGTGGCCAACCAGCACCCGCTGGCCAGCAAGCCTTACATCGTGCCCCAGGACCTGCTCGACCAGACGCTGATCACCTACCCGGTGGAGCGCGACCGGCTGGACATCTTCACCCGCTTCCTGGAACCAGCCGACATCGAGCCGGCGGCCGTACGCACCTCGGAGCTGACGGTGATGATGATGCAACTGGTGGCCAGCGGCCGCGGAGTGTGTGGCATGCCGCACTGGGCGCTGCATGAGTACAGTTCGCGCGGGTATGTGAAGGGCAAGCGCCTGGGCGAGAAAGGCCTGTTCGCCACACTCTATGCGGGAGTACGCACCGACATGCTCGACGCTCCCTACATGCGCGACTTCCTGCTCACCGCCAAGGACACCTCGTTCGCCACGCTCGATGGGGTCAGCGCGGTACGCTGAGAGCCTTGCGGTAGAGCGGCAGTATCAGGTCGCGGGTCAGCGGCGCCAGCTCAGGCATCGGTGCCTGGTCAGCGGCCAGCCAGATCACTTCCTCGATTTCCGCCGCCGGGACCACGGCCTCGGCGCTGTCGACCCGGAACAGCTCGGCCTGCACCTCAAAGCCGGGCTCGTTGGCGGCCGGTGCGCTGAAACGGCCCAGCGGGATGGCCCGAGCAGGGTCAATGCGCAACCCTAATTCCTCATGCAGTTCGCGCACCAGTGCGTCCAGCGGCGTTTCACCCGCATCGATCTTGCCCCCAGGCTGCATGAACGCCTGAGTACCACGTTTGCGTACCAGCAGGGTTCGACCCAGTGGGTCGATCAACAGGGCAGCGGCGATGCGGATAACATTGGGCATGGTCAGGCTCACTCAGAAAAGCCCGTGAGGATCCCATGGAGCCCTGTCGCCGGCAAGCCGGCTTCACAGACGAACGGTCCCTTGCCAATCTGCCAGCGACCCTCCATAACCTTCTCATGAACCTGCCTGCCCAACAGCACCCGGTGCTTGAGCTGTTCCTCCCCGCCATCGGCACCTGGTTCCGTCGCCATTTCGCCACGGTCACCGACGCCCAGGCCCGCGCCTGGCCGTTGATTCACGCCCGCCAATCGATGCTGCTGGCCGCGCCGACCGGCTCGGGCAAAACCTTGAGCGCCTTTCTCGCGGTGCTCGACGAGCTGTTCCGTGAGGGCCTTGAACACAACGGCGAACTGCCCGCGCAAACCCAGGTAGTGTACGTTTCGCCGCTCAAGGCACTGTCCAATGACATTCGCCTGAACCTGCAGGCGCCGCTCGAAGGCATCAGCCAGGCACTGCTAGACCAGGGGCTGACGCCGCCGCGCATCACCACTGCCGTACGCACCGGCGACACGCCACAAAAAGAACGCGCGGCCATGCGCAAACTGGCCCCGCACATCCTCGTGACCACGCCTGAGTCGCTCTACGTGCTGATGGGCTCTGCCTCGGGCCGCGCTGGCTTGAGCGGCGTGCACACGGTGATCGTCGATGAGATTCACGCCTTGGCCGGCAACAAGCGCGGCGCCCACCTGGCACTGACGCTGGAGCGCCTGCAAGCGCTCACCGGGCGGGGGCTGCGGCGCATAGGGTTGTCTGCCACCCAGCGCCCGGTGGAGCGCGTGGCCGCGTTTCTGGCCGGCCACCAACGCCCTTGCGCAATCGTCGATATCGGCCACGCCCGCCAGCGCGACCTTGCCCTTGAAGTGCCCCCCGTGCCCTTGGGCGCGGTCATGGCCACGGATGTGTGGAACCTGGTCTACGATCGCCTGGCAGCTCTGGCCCGTGAACACCGCACCACGTTGGTATTCGTCAACACTCGGCGCCTGGCCGAACGCCTCACCCGCCACCTCAGCGACCGCCTTGGCAAAGAGGCCGTGGCCGCACACCACGGCAGCCTGGCCAAGGAGCTGCGCCTGGATGCGGAGCAGCGCCTGAAAAACGGCCAGTTGCAGGTGCTGGTAGCCACGGCTTCCCTGGAGCTGGGTATCGATATCGGTGATGTCGACCTGGTTTGCCAGATCGCCTCGCCAGGCTCCATCGCCGCGTTCTTGCAGCGGGTCGGCCGCTCCGGGCACCAGGTCGAAGGCATCCCCAAAGGGCGCCTGTTCGCCACCTCGCGGGATGACCTGATCGAGTGCACGGCCCTGCTCGACTGTGTGCAACAGGGCGAGCTCGAGCAGTTGCACATACCCCATGCGCCACTGGACGTTCTGGCCCAGCAGATCGTCGCCGAAACCAGCAACCAGCCGTGGCAGGAACAGGCATTGTTCGACTGCCTGCGCAAGGCAACGCCCTACACCGAGCTGGACACCAAGCATTACCAAGCGCTGCTAAGCATGCTCGCCGAAGGCTACAACGGACGCCAAGGCATTCGCAGCGCCTACCTGCACCGCGACGCGGTGAGCGGCACCTTGCGCGGGCGCCGCGGTAGCCAGCTGACCGCGCTCACCAGCGGCGGCACCATCCCCGAGACCGCCGACTACGCTGTGCTGCTGGAGCCGCAGGCGCTGAACATCGGCAGCGTCAACGAAGACTTTGCCGTGGAGAGCATTGCTGGCGACATCTTTCAGTTGGGCAATGCGTCCTATCGGATCCTGCGGGTGGAACCCGGCCGGGTAAGGGTCGAAGACGCCCACGGCCTGCCGCCGACCATTCCGTTCTGGCTAGGAGAGGCGCCGGGACGCAGTGACGAATTGTCCGCCGCCGTTGCCCGCCTGCAGGCACGTCTCGATGAGCAACTGGGGCTGAGTAACGGCGCTTTCGCCCCAGTGCTGTCATGGCTGCAAAGTACTTATGCACTGGACGAGGCCTGCGCCAGCCAACTGCTCGATTACCTGGGGCGTACCCGTGAAGTGCTGGGCGCCCTGCCCTCGCAACACACGCTGGTGATGGAGCGCTTCTTCGACGAGTCCGGTGGCACCCAGTTGATCATCCATTCGCCCTACGGCAGCCGCATCAACCGCGCCTGGGGCCTGGCGCTGCGCAAACGCTTCTGCCGCACGTTCAATTTCGAATTGCAGGCGGCAGCCAGCGAGGACGCCATCGTGCTGTCACTGTCGACCAGCCACAGTTTCGAGCTGGACGAAGTCTGGCGCTACCTGTCCAGCCGCAACGCCGAGCACATTCTCATCCAGGCCCTGCTCGATGCGCCCTTGTTCGGGGTGCGCTGGCGTTGGAACGCGGCAGTGGCAATGGCCTTGCCGCGCTACGTCGGGGGACGCAAGGTGGCGCCGCAGATCCAGCGAATGAAAAGCGAAGACCTGATTGCCGCCGTGTTCCCCGACCAGATCGCCTGCCTGGAAAACATCGTCGGTGAACGGCAAATCCCGGATCACCCGCTGATCGAGCAGACCCTCGACGACTGCCTGCACGAAGCCATGGACAGCGAGGGCTGGATGGCACTGTTGAGGCGCATGGAAAGTGGCCAGGTGCGCTTGCTGAGCCGCGACCTGCCGGCCCCCTCGCCGCTGGCCTCGGCCATCCTCAACGCCAGGCCATATGCTTTCCTTGATGATGCACCGCTGGAGGAGCGCCGAACCCAGGCGGTACTCAACCGACGCTGGAACGAGGTGCACAGTGGCGACGACCTGGGCGCGCTGGACGCCGATGCCATCAGCGCTGTCCAGGCAGAGGCCTGGCCGCAACCCGGCAGCGCCGACGAAATGCACGAAGCCTTGATGACCCTGGGCGCCATCAGCCAGCACGAAGTCCAGGCCAACCCGACCTGGGGCTTGCTGCTCAGGCAACTGGCCAAGGCGGGCCGGGCGCTACGCTTGCCCGACGAACACCTGTGGCTGGCCCGCGAGCGCCTGAGCCTGCTCCAAGCGCTGTATCCGGATGCACGTCTGGAGCCCGCCCTCCACGTGCTCCCCGGCTTCGACCAGGCCCTGGACCCGGACAGTGCACTGAGCGAGCTGCTGCGCGCCCGCCTGAGCGGCCACGGCCCGCTGACCCTGGCGCAGATCGCGGCACCACTGGGCAAGCCGCAGGCAGCCATCGAACAGGCACTGGCCCGCCTGGAAGCAGAGGGCTACGTACTGCGCGGCCAGTTCAGCCCAGGTGAGGTGCAACGGCAATGGTGCGAACGCCACCTGTTGGCGCGTATCCATCGCTACACAGTCAAACGCCTGCGCCGGGAGATCGAGCCGGTAAGCCTGCAGGACTTCATGCGCTTTGTGTTTGACTGGCAGCACCTTGCGGCCGACGAAAAATTGCGTGGGCCGCACGCTGTGGCCGAGGTGCTTGAGCAGTTGCAGGGTTTCCCAGCCGCGGCCGGCGCCTGGGAGGCAGAGCTGCTGCCGGCACGGATCAAGGACTACAGCATTCACTGGCTCGACGAGGCGTGCCGTAGCGGGCAGTTCGCCTGGAGCCGCCTGGCGGGCAAAGTGTCGAGCAGTACGCTGGCGAGTACGCCGCTGGTGCTGTTGCCACGTCAACACCTGGGCTTGTGGCGCAGCCTTGTACCTGCGCCGGCTCTGGACGAGCTAAGCCCGCGTGCGCAACGTGTGCATCAGGTATTGCAGGCGCATGGCGCTCTGTTCTTCGACGAACTGACCCAGCAAGCCCACTTGTTGCCCAGCGAGCTGGAAACGGCGTTACAGGAATTGGTCGGTTCGGGCCTTGCAAGTGCCGACAGCTTTACCGGGCTGCGTAGCCTTATCACCCCGGCGGCGAAACGCTCATCGCGCAACAGCCGGCGCGGCCATGCGCCGATTTCCACCAGCATGGCGCACGCCGGGCGCTGGGCGCTGTTACGCAGGGGCAATGCCGAAGTGGACGACGGGCAACGGTTGGAACACCTCGCCCGCACCCTGTTAAGACGCTATGGCGTGATCTGCTGGCGGCTGCTGGAGCGCGAGAGTGATGTGCTGCCACCCTGGCGTGAGCTGCTGCGCTGCTGCCACCGGCTTGAGGCGCGCGGCGAGATTCGCGGCGGGCGCTTCATCGCCGGCTTGGCCGGGGAGCAGTTCGCCCTGCCCGAAGCGGTCGGGCTGCTGCGCCAGGTACGCCGGCGCGAGATGGAGGGCGCGCTGGTGGTGGTCAGTGCCAGTGACCCACTGAACCTGATCGGGTCGCTGCTGCCCGGAGCGAAGGTGCCGGCGGCCGGTGGCAATCGTGTGTTGTACCGCGATGGCGTGCCGGTGGCAGTGCGAGTTGCCAACCGCTACGCCTACCTGGTGCAAGCGACGAATGAAGAGCAGCAACGGTGGCGGCAGAAACTGCTGCGCGAATGATTTTCGATACCCCGATTTTCATGTTCAGCGCTGCGCAACCGGGCTATGGTCGGGGTTTGCCCCAGGCCCTGAGCCTGACCGCGCCATCGTAAGGACCCCGTATGAGCCTGTCACTTCTCAGTCGCTATGCCGTGTTTGCCGCCTGTGTTCTGTTCACCGTGGCGAGCCTGCCGTTCCTGAACCATGAATGGCTGTGGCCGTTCACCCTGATTACGGCCGTGCTCAGCCTGATCGGTTTGTTCGACCTGCTGCAGCAACGCCACGCGGTACGCCGCAACTACCCGATACTGGGCAACATCCGCTACCTGGTCGAGGGCATTCGCCCGGAGATCCGCCAGTACCTGCTGGAAGCCGACAGCGATGCCCTGCCCTTCTCCCGCGCCCAGCGCTCGCTGGTGTACGCGCGGGCCAAGAACGAAGCGTCGGACAAGCCCTTCGGTACGCTGATCGACGTGTACGAGTCTGGCTTCGAGTTCATCGGCCACTCCATGCGCCCGGCCCCGCTGGCCGACCCCTCAAGCTTCCGGATCATCATTGGCGGACCGCAGTGCAGCCAGCCCTATTCGGCATCGATCTTCAACATTTCCGCCATGAGCTTTGGCTCGCTGAGTGCCAATGCCATCCGCGCGCTCAACCAAGGGGCCAAGCTGGGCAACTTCCACCATGACACCGGCGAAGGCAGCATCAGCCCCTACCACCGCGAACACGGCGGCGACCTGGTGTGGGAACTGGGCAGCGGCTACTTCGGCTGCCGCACAGCGGACGGGCGCTTCGACCCCGAGCGTTTTGCCGCCCAGGCGCGCAGCCCGCAGGTGCGGATGATCGAGATCAAGATGAGCCAGGGCGCCAAGCCCGGCCACGGCGGCATCCTGCCCAAGCACAAGGTCACCCGGGAAATCGCCGAGACCCGCGGCATTCTCATGGGTGAGGACTGCATCTCGCCATCCCGCCACAGCGCGTTCTCCACACCCATCGAGATGATGCAGTTCATCGCCCGTCTCCGTGAGCTGTCCGGCGGCAAGCCGGTGGGCTTCAAGTTCTGCCTGGGCCACCCGTGGGAATTCATGGGCATCGCCAAGGCCATGCTGGAAACAGGCATCCTGCCCGACTTCATCGTGGTCGATGGCAAGGAAGGTGGTACCGGTGCCGCACCGGTGGAGTTCACCGACCATATCGGTGTGCCGCTGCGCGAAGGGCTGCTGTTCGTGCACAACACCCTGGTCGGCCTGAACCTGCGCGACAAGATCAAGCTTGGCGCCAGCGGCAAGATCGTCAGCGCCTTCGACATCGCCAGCGTGCTGGCCATCGGTGCCGACTGGGCCAACTCTGCTCGCGGCTTCATGTTCGCCATCGGCTGCATCCAGTCGCAGAGTTGCCATACCAACAAATGCCCCACGGGCGTGGCCACACAAGACCCGTTGCGCCAGCGTGCGCTGGTGGTCCCGGACAAAGCCCAGCGGGTCGTGAACTTCCACCACAACACCTTGCGCGCCCTGGCAGAAATGCTCGCAGCGGCCGGCCTGGAACACCCCGCGCAACTGGAAGCCAAGCACTTGGTGCGGCGCGTGTCGGCTACCGAAATCAAGCTGTTCTCGCAGATGCATGTGTTCTTGAAGCCGGGGGAGTTGCTGACTGGCGAGGTGGACGGGCAGTTCTATTCGCGGATGTGGCAGCTGGCGCGGGCGGACAGCTTCGAGCCGCACAGTGAGGTGGCGGCCTGATAGACCCCTGGGGCTGCTGCGCAGCCCTTTCGCGACACAAGACGGCATCTACCGGGATGTGTCGCGAAAGGGCCGCAAAGCGGCCACGGCTATCTCACATCAGGAAGCGTTACCGGCTACACCCTGTAGTTCTTTCGGCGCCAGGCGGAACGCGTAGTACAGCACCGTCAGCAGCACCAGGAACGCCGGGCCAATGTACAGCGCCACACGGGTATCCTCGAAGTACGCCATCAAGCCAACCACCAGCACCAGGAAGCCCAGCGCCAGGTAGGAACTGAGCGGCCACAGCCACATGCGGTACTTCAAGCCCTTGCGCTCGGCGGCCGACAGCCCGGCGCGGAACTTGAGCTGCGCCAGCAGGATCATCACCCAGGTCCAGATCGCGCCGAAGGTGGCGATCGACGTCACCCAGACGAACACCTTCTCTGGCACCAGGTAGTTGGCCAGCACCCCCAGCAGCAAGGCACCGATGGACAGCAGCAGCGCGTTACGTGGCACGCCGTTTTTCGAAGTACGGGCAAAGACGGCTGGCGCCTGGCCATTTTGCGCCAGGCTGTAGAGCATGCGCCCGGTGCTGAAGATACCGCCGTTGCAGGACGACAGCGCGGCAGTGATCACCACGAAATTGATGATGCCGGCTGCTGTCTTGATACCCAGGCGCTCGAAGGTCATGACGAACGGGCTGCCCTGGCTGCCGATTTCATTCCACGGGTAGATCGACAGGATCACGAACAAGGCACCGACGTAGAACAGCAGAATGCGCCAGAACACCGAGCCAATGGCCTGCGGGATGGTTTTTTGCGGGTTGCGGGCTTCGCCGGCAGTCAGGCCGATCATTTCCACGCCCAGGTAGGCGAACATCACCATCTGCAGCGACATCAGCACACCGGTCACGCCATTGGGCATGAACCCGCCATTGCTCCACAGGTTGGAGATACCGACTGCCACACCGTCGTTGCCCAGGCCGAAGGCGATGATGCCGATGCCGCCCAGGACCATGGCGATGATGGTGACGATCTTGATCAAGGCAAACCAGAATTCGAACTCGCCGAAAGCCTTGACCGCGATCAGGTTCACCGCGCCCATGCTGCCCAGCGCCGCCAGGGCCCAGATCCAGCGTGGCACGTCCGGGAACCAGATGCCCATGTAGATGGCCACGGCGGTGATTTCCGCGACGCAGGTCACCAGC
Organism: Pseudomonas sp. BNK-15; assembly: GCF_047456105.1. Classification (NCBI taxonomy): domain Bacteria; kingdom Pseudomonadati; phylum Pseudomonadota; class Gammaproteobacteria; order Pseudomonadales; family Pseudomonadaceae; genus Pseudomonas; species Pseudomonas sp. BNK-15. Next base: position 3,129,214 of record NZ_CP179898.1, on the reverse strand, counting down.
CACAGGAACCAGTAGTTCCAACCGGTCAGAAAGCCCGCCAACGGGCCAAGGTAGTCCTGGGCATAGCGGCTGAACGAACCGGCGACAGGGTTGTGCACGGCCATCTCGCCGAGGGCACGCATGATCACCAGGATCGCCAGGCCACCGATGATGTAGGAAAGCATGATCGCGGGGCCGGCCATCTCAATGGCTTTGGCCGAACCGAGGAAAAGACCGACGCCGATACAGGCGCCCAGCGCCATCAGACGGATGTGCCGTTCGCCCAGTTCACGCTTGAGCGGGCCGCCTTGTGCGGTCTCGCCATGGGCAGGGTGGTTGCCGACGGGCATAGCAATACAACCTCATTTTGTTATTGGATTTGACCTTCGTGCAGCGCCGGCCATGCCGATAGGCGTGGCGTTGGCTTGCCAGGCTGGCCTTGTGGGCCGGCCCGTGTGCCGGTGTAGAGCGGCCCGGCAGGGCGAAGGGGCCGAGCAGTATAGGAAGCTCGCTGTAGGGCTTTTCACTATAAATAACTCAAAATTTGGAGAGAAACCCGCAGACCTACCGCTGCCTCCTGGCTCACCCCCACTACCCTAGCAACTTGGTTGTAAGAAGAAACCCACACCAAAGGCGCATATCCCACATGGGGTTTCTGCACTTTCTACAAATTTTTCACCTACTGCCTTCAACGTCTAAGCTTCAGACAAGCAAGACGAAAATACCTGGCCGGATTGAAGACTATGGGCGCACTGTGGCAATCGGAACCATCCAGAACGGAAGCACCCGAAACACCTCTGGCCGACACGCCGCAGCCAAAGTCCCCACGTCAGCGTCGGCTTTGGTGGCGGCTGATCCTGCTGATCCTGCTGGTGGCGATCACCGCCATCGGCTTTGCCGCCTATGACGAGTTCCGTACGTCCGACCTGCAGTCCCGCGAGTTCAGCAAGCTGGCCAGCACCCTTACCTATTCACTGCAGCCGGGGCCCAGTGACGCCATCGTCTACCCCGGCGAGGGGCCGTTCGACAAACGTCTGGGCTATAGCGCGCTGGGCGAGTTCCTGCCGCGCCTGCTCAAGCGCGACTACCTGATCAGCGAGCAGGTACGGTTTTCGCCTGCCTTGATGAACTACGTGGACCACGGCCTGTTCGCGCCCTACATCGAGAAAATCCAGGCCGGATTGTCGATCATCGATTGCCGCGGCGACACGCTGTACCAGTACAACTACCCGCAATACCTGTATCCGAACTTCGCCGCAATCCCACCGGTGATGGTCAACAGCCTGCTGTTCATCGAAAACCGCGACCTGCTGGACCCCAAGGACCCGAAAAACAACCCGGCAGTCGACTGGCCGCGCTTCGCCAAGGCCGCCTACAGCCAGGTGGCCAAATACCTGGCCTTGCCCGGCCAGTCCGCCGGTGGCAGCACGCTGGCCACGCAGCTGGAAAAATACCGCCATTCACCGGACGGCCTGACGGTCTCCGGTGCCGAGAAGATCCGCCAGATGATTTCCGCCAGCGTGCGCGCCTACCAGGGCGGGCCTGATACCACCGAGGCACGCCAGCGCATCGTGCGCGACTACCTCAACAGCGTGCCGCTGTCGGCGGTGCCCGGCCATGGTGAAGTGCATGGCATGGCCGAAGGCCTGCGTGTGTGGTACGGCGCCGATTTCGACCAGGTCAACCAGGCCCTCACCTCGACCGCGACAGACCCCGAAAGCATGGCCGCACGTGGCTTGGCATTGCGTCAGGTGCTGTCGTTGATGATCGCCCAGCGCCGCCCCTCGCATTACCTGACCAAGGGCCGCGTCGAACTGGCCGAACTCACTGATTCGCACATCCGCGTGCTCGCTGCCAACGGCATCATCGAGCGCGCCCTGGCCGACGCAGCGTTGGCCAGCAAGGCGCTGTACCGCGACTGGGTGGCACAGCCGACCATCGTTCCGATCATCACCAACAAAGGCATCAGCCTGGCTCGCAACCGCCTGTCAGGCATGCTCAACCGCCCGCTGTATGACCTGGACCGCCTTGACCTCTCGGCAACGAGCACCTTGCAGGCCGACCTTCAGCTTCAGGTCAGCCAGTACCTGAAGAACCTCTCCGACCCTGAATTCGCTGCGCAGATCGGCCTGATCGGTGAGCGCCTGCTGACCAGCAAGACCACCGACCAAGTGCGCTACAGCTTCACCTTGTTCGAACGCACCGTCGATGGCTCACGGGTGCGGGTACAGACTGACAGCACCGACCAGCCCTTCGACATCAACGAAGGCAGCAAGCTTGAACTGGGCTCGACGGCCAAGCTGCGGGTGCTCACCACCTATCTGCAGATCATCGCCGAACTGCACGACAAGTACGCTGGCATGCCCGCCGCCGAGCTGAAGAAGGTCGAGGTCGCCGAGCTCGATCGCATCACCCAATGGTCACTGGAATGGCTGGCGCTGAACAGCAAGAACCAGAGCCTGGATGCCATGCTCGACGCAGCCCTGGAGCGCAAGTACTCGGCCAACACCGGCGAAGCGTTCTTCACCGGCGGCGGCATGCACGTGTTCAACAACTTCCGCAAGGAGGACAACAGGCGCAACCCGACCCTCAAAGAAGCCCTGCGCGAGTCGATCAACCTGCCCTTCATTCGCCTGATGCGCGACCTGGTGCGCTACGTGACCTACCAGCAGCCATTCAACCGCGTGCCGCTGCTCAAGGACGATTCGGACCCGCGCCGCCAGGAATACCTGGCACGCTTTGCCGACAAGGAAGGCACCAGCTACCTGATGCGCTTCTGGAGGAAGTACCAGCGCAAAACCTCCCAGCAACGCCTGGATACGTTCCTCGACAGCATGCGCGTCACGCCGCAGCGCCTGGCCGCAGTACACCGCTATCTGTTCCCGGCGGCTGGCCAGGAAACCTTCAATGCATTTGTTCGCGCGCATATCAAGGAAAACAAGGTCGCCCTGAACAGGCTCACCGATGGCCGTCTGGCAGAGATGTACGAGGCCTACGGCCCCGGCAAATATGACCTGCCTGACCAAGGCTACATCGCCAAGGTTCACCCGCTGGACCTGTGGCTGCTCGGCTACCTGCTGAGGAACCCGAGCGCCTCGCTGACCGAGATGGTCAACGCCAGCCGCTTCGAGCGTCAGGAAGTCTATGGCTGGCTGTTCAAGAGCCGCCACCAGGGTGCCCGGGACAGCCGTATCCGCACCATGGTGGAAATCGAAGCCTTCCTCGATATTCACCAGCGCTGGAAGAGCGTGGGTTACCCCTTCGATCACCTGGTGCCGTCACTGGCCACCGCCATCGGCAGCTCCGGCGACCGTCCTGCGGCTCTGTCCGAGCTGGTCGGCATCATTCAGAACGACGGTGTGCGCCTGCCCACACTGCGCATCGATACGCTGCACTTCGCCGCCGATACGCCCTACGAAACCAGGCTGAACAGCGACCCCGACCGTGGCCAGCGAATTCTCCCGGTGGAAGTGGCCCGGGCACTCAAAGGCGCCATGTCGCAAGTGGTCGACGCAGGTACGGCGCGGCGTATTTCCGGCAGCTTCAAGCTGCAGGACGGCACCCCGCTGGTGATGGGCGGCAAGACCGGTACAGGCGACAACCGCATCGAAAGCTTCGGCGCCGGGGGCCGGTTGATCGGCTCGCGTTCGCTGAACCGCACCGCCACCTTCGTGTTTTTCCTCGGCGACAACCACTTCGGCACGCTGACCGCCTTCGTGCCAGGGCGCTCTGCGGAGGCGTTCAAGTTCACCTCGGCGCTGCCTGTGCAGGTGCTCAAGGGGATGGCGCCCATCCTCATGCCGTACCTTGAGCCTGGCAATCCGAACGCGTGCAAACCGCCGCAGGTTGCGATGCTTGCGAGTGACCCATCTAAAATTTAAATGATAACCATCGGCATTTGACCGCTTGTGTTTAGATATATCTTGAGTAATATCTTGCGATATATCTAAACACACGGAGCCTCGCTGCCATGCGTGAACATTCCGCCCACGACCCCTTCGAACGCCGCCCCGGCCGGGGTGAACGCGGTCCAAGGGTATTCGCCCCCGGCGACCTCAAGCTGTTGATGCTGTCGCTGCTGGCCGAGCAACCTGGCCACGGCTATGACCTGATCCGCCAGATCGAGAACTTGTTCGATGGCAGCTACACGCCCAGCCCCGGGGTTATCTACCCCACCCTCAACTTTCTCGAGGAAGCAGAGCTGATCAGCGGCCAGGTGCAAGGCAGCAAACGGCTCTACGCCATTACCCAGGCCGGCCGCACCGCCCTGGCTGATCAAGCCGTGGCCCTGGACGGCGTGCGCATGCGCATTGAAGTCAGCAAGCGCGCCCTGCGTGGCCACGACCGCCCGCCAGAAATTCACGAAGCGGTCGGCAACCTGCGCCATGCCCTGCACATGCACAGCGGCCGCTGGACAGCGGAAGAAATCGAACGGGTCCGCACCCTGCTCAACGACACTGCCAAGGCCATCGCCGCCGGGCCGGCCGCCCCTGCCACGGAGAACCTCCATGAGTGACACCATCCACCGCGTCAATCACGAAATCCGCCAGCGCCGCCTGCAGGTACTGCGGGTTACCGACCTCACCCCACGCATGCGCCGCATCACCCTCAAAGGCGCCGAGCTGGAAGGCTTCACCAGCCTGGGCAGTGACGACCACATCAAGCTGCTGTTCGCCGAAACAGCCGAACAACAACAGGCCATCGACGCCCGCAATATGGGCCGCGACGGCGGCGCGCGGCCTACCATGCGCGAATACACGCCGCGGCGCATCGACCTGGTCAATCATGAACTGGACATCGATTTCGTCCTGCATGGCGATGGCCCTGCATCAACCTGGGCTGCACAGGCTGCACCGGGGCAGACGCTGAACATTGCCGGGCCACGGGCTTCGATGGTGGTCCCGGATATCTTCGACAGCTACCTGCTCATTGGTGACGAAACAGCCATTCCGGCCATCGGGCGACGCCTTGAAGAACTGCCAGCAGGCCGGCGGGTGCTGGCGGTCATCCAGATCGAGGATGAGCAGGAGCGCCAACCTCTGCCGAGCAAGGCTGAAGTGGAAGTCATCTGGGTGAAGCGGGATGAGGATTTACTGGCGCTGGTGCAGGGGTTGAACTTGCCTGAGGGCAAGCTGTACAGCTGGGTGGCACTGGAGAAATCGCTGACCCGGCAGGCCAAGGCGCTGCTGCTGGAGAAAGGTGCGCCGGAAGATGCCCTCAAAGCGGCTGCCTACTGGCGGGCAGAAGGGACAGCGGACGACGAGTGATGTGCGTCGTCAGGCCCGGTCCTTTCGCGGTTTCACCCGCGAAGGGGCCTGCACAGGCCGAGCAAGCCGCCGCCCGCGCCAGCGATCGAGCCCAAGCAGTACCAGCGCAATTGCCCAGAACCCCGCCAGTACGCCCAAGGCATTGAGCATGACCTGCCCGTAGCCAAGGCTTGCAACGTCGATGAACGGATACGGGTAGACCCCGATCTCACTCCCCCGCCACAGTGCGTAGCCGAAATACACCGCCGGGTACAGCGCCCACGGCCCCAGGTGCCAGAGCCGCAAATGCCCCTTGGGCACGGCGAACCACCAGTACGCAATGTACAGTGCCGGCATCACGTCGTGCAGCAGTTCGTCCGCCAGCCATTGCCACCCCTCGGGTTGCCACAGATGCCGCAGCAACACGCTGTAGGCCAGCGCCACCAGCACGATGCTGGCGGCCACGGCGGAACTTACCGAGGGCGACAGGAAGAAGCGCTTGGCGCCTGATTCCCTGCCGAACGCCGCATAGCTGAGCACCGTCGCCACCAAGGTATTGGTCAACACCGTGAAATAGCCGAACACATTGATCAGCCCGCCGATCAGGCTCGCCGCTTCCTGCCAGCGCGCCAGCAGCACCAGGTACACCTGCACAGCCAGGCCCAGCCAGCCAAGCACTGCAGCCAGGGTCAGCCAGGGATGACGCGGCATCTCAGGCGTTGCGCTGCAGTTTCACGTAGAGCTGCTCGACTTTTTCCCGGGCCCAGGGCGTCTTGCGCAGGAAGGTCAGGCTCGACTTGATGGTCGGGTTGCTCTTGAAGCAGCGCACATCCACGCGCTCGGCCAGGCCCTGCCATTGGTAGTGCGCCACCAGCTCGGTGAGGATCTGCTCGAGGGTCTTGCCGTGCAGCGCGTTGTGGTTGGCCGTGCTCATGCCAGTACTCCCGCGGATAAAAAGATGCGCACATTACACGAGTGTAGTGATGAAGGGGGCGCGGCACCGTCAATACAAAAACCGCTGGCAAACGCTGAAACCTCTGTGCTGAAATAGTGATGTTATACAGTAACAATATAAAAGACTCTGCCAAGGACCGTCACTTTCCATGTTGTACTCTCCCCTACGCCTCTCTCCCCTCGCCGTCGCCCTCTGGCTCGCTTCATCACCCAGCCAGGCCGTGGAACTCGAACCCCAGGTCATCACCGCCAACCCACTGGGCAACCGCGAGCTGGCTGCCCCCAGCACCGTGCTCGAAGGCGACGACCTGCTGCAGCAACAGCACGGCAGCCTGGGCGAAACCCTCAACAAACAGCCCGGTGTCGCCTCCACCTGGTTTGGCCCAGGCGCCAGCCGCCCGGTGATTCGCGGCCTGGACGGTGACCGTATCCGCATCCTGCGTAACGGCGTCGGCGCCCTCGACGCCTCGGCGCTGTCTTACGACCATGCCGTGCCACTGGACCCGGTCACCGTCGAGCGCGTCGAAATCGTCCGTGGCCCCGCCGCCTTGCTCTACGGCGGCAACGCCATCGGCGGGGTGGTCAATACCTTCGACAACCGCATCCCCGACGCGCCCATCGAGGGCATTCACGGTGCCGGCGAACTGCGTTACGGCGGTGCCGATACCACGCGCAGCAGTGCCGGCAAGCTGGAAGCCGGTGACGGCACCTTCGCCCTGCACCTGGATGCCAACAGCCGCCAGTTCAACGACCTGCGCATCCCAGGCTACGCCCGCAGCTCGAAGGTGCGCGACGCTGATGAGCCCGGCAGCAAGCACCGCCTGGAAAACAGCGACGGACGCCAGGATGGCGGCGCAGTGGGCGGGTCCTACCACTGGGATCACGGCTATGCGGGCCTGTCCTACAGCCGCTACGACAGTAACTACGGCTCGGTGGCCGAGTCCGGCGTGCGCCTGGACATGAAGCAGGATCACTACGGCTTCGCCTCCGAACTGCGTGACCTCGAGGGTCCCTTCAGCTCGGTCAAGGTCGATGCCGGTTACACCGATTACCAGCACAGCGAAATCGAAGAAGGCGAAGTGCACACCACCTTCAAGAACAAGGGCTATGAGGCGCGTATCGAGGCCAGGCACCAACCAATCGGCCCGCTGGAAGGCGTGATCGGCGCCCAGGTCAGCCGCAATGAATTCTCGGCACTGGGTGAAGAAGCCTTCGTGCCGCACACCGATACCGATAGCCTGGCGTTGTTCATGCTTGAGCAATGGCAGGCCACCGAGCGCCTCGACCTGAGCCTGGGTGCGCGCCTGGAACACACCCGCGTCGACCCGGATGCCAAAGGCAACGAAAACTTCGTCGATGCCGACAGCGCCAGCAGCTTCAATGCCTTGAGCCTGTCTTCGGGGGCGGTGTACCAACTCGACCCGGTCTGGGCGCTCGCTGCCAACGTCGGTTACACCGAACGTGCCCCGACCTTCTACGAGCTGTACGCCAACGGCGCCCACGTCGCCACCGGGGCTTATGAAGTCGGTGATGCCAGCCTGAACAAGGAAAAAGCCATCTCCGCCGACCTGGCCCTGCGCTTCGACAATGGCACCCACAAGGGCAGCGTCGGGGTGTTCTACAGCCATTTTCGCAACTACATCGGCCTGATCGGCACGGGCAACATGCGAGAGGGCCATGACCACGACCATGGCGACGATGATCATGGCCACGATCACGATCACGACGACGGCGGGTTCCCTGAGTACCAGTACCAGGGCGTGCGGGCGCGTTTCTACGGCATCGAGGCCCAGGATCGCTGGCAGTTGGTCGAGAACCGCTACGGCAGTTTCGCCCTCGAGCTTTCGGGCGACTACACCCGGGCCAAGAACCTCGACAGTGGCGAGCCGCTGCCGCGCATTGCGCCTTTGCGGCTGAACAGCGGACTGGTCTGGGAGCTGGACCGTTGGCAGGCACGCGTTGATGTGCAGCATGCCGCGTCGCAGCATCGCAAGCCGGCGAATGAGACCAGCACCGATGGTTACACCACCCTGGGAGCGAGTGTGGGTTATCGCTTCGATATCGGCCAGAGCCAGTGGCTGGCGTTCGTGCGCGGTGAGAACCTGACGGATCAGACCGTGCGTTACGCCAGCTCGATTCTGCGCGATATCGCACCGGCGCCGGGGCGTAGTGTGGAAGTAGGCCTGCGCACGACCTTCTGATCTTCAAGGGGCGCTGTGCGCCCCATTCCCGCACTGTTACCGTGGGCGTAACAATCAACTGCGACAATTTGTCTTTTTTTCTTACAACTTCCCCTATATCCTCCCCGCCGCAAGCTGAATCGCTTCACTCACCTTTCCTGTCGCCATTTCCATCGAAGAGCTCGCTCATCGGTGCGTTTGCCGTTTTTTCGACAATCAAAAGATAGCGCTATCTCATGTTCTTACTGCCCAACATTCGCTACACCGGCACCGCCCTGATTGCCTTGGCCGCCTGTTTTTCGTCCACCACCAGCGCCAGTGAAATGTTCGCCAGCGACTCACCGTGGATGCTTGGTGACTGGGGCGGCACCCGCAGCGAGCTGCTGGAAAAAGGCTACGACTTCACCCTTGGCTACACCGGCGAGATGGGCAGCAACCTACACGGCGGTTACGACCACGACCGCACCGCGCGTTACAGCGACCAGTTCACCTTTGGCAGCCACCTGGACCTGGAAAAGATCCTGGGCTGGCAAGACACCGAACTGCAGCTGACCATCACCGAACGCCACGGGGACAACATCAGCAACGACCGCATCAACGACCCGCGGGTCGGCGGCTTCACTTCGGCCCAGGAAGTCTGGGGCCGAGGTGAAACCTGGCGGCTGACCCAGATGTGGATCAGGCAGAAATACTTCGATGGCGCCCTGGACGTGAAATTCGGCCGCTTCGGTGAAGGCGAGGACTTCAACAGTTTCCCCTGCGACTTCCAGAACCTGGCCTTCTGCGGCTCGCAGGTGGGCAACTGGGTCGGGGGCATCTGGTACAACTGGCCGGTCAGCCAGTGGGCGCTACGTGTGCGCTACAACATAAACGACGCCCTCTATGCTCAGGTCGGGGTGTTCGAGCAGAACCCCTCCAACCTCGAATCCGGCAACGGTTTCAAACTCAGCGGCAGCGGTACCCAGGGTGCGGTAATGCCGATCGAACTGGTGTGGAGCCCGCGGGTCAATGGCCTGAAAGGGGAATATCGCGCCGGGTACTACTACAGTAATGCCAAGGCACAGGATGTTCTGAAGGACAGCAACGGCCAGCCGGCCGCCATCAGTGGCGCCACCTACCGTAGCAGTTCGAGCAAGCACGGCCTGTGGATCGGCGCCCAGCAGCAGGTTACCTCGCTGGCCACTGACCAGTCGCGCGGCCTGAGCCTGTTCGCCAACGCCACAATGCACGACAAGAAGACCAATGCCATCGACAACTATGTGCAGGCAGGACTGGTATACAAGGGCCCCTTCGATGCCCGCGCCAAGGACGACATCGGTTTCGCCCTCGCCCGCGTGCACGTCAACCCCGCCTACCGCAAGAACGCCCGCCTGGCCAACCAGGCGGCCGGCCTCGACGACTACGACAATCCGGGTTTCCTGCCCGTGCAGGACACCGAGTACAGCGCTGAACTCTATTACGGCATTCACCTGGCCGACTGGCTCACGGTGCGCCCGAACCTGCAGTACATCCGCCATCCGGGCGGGGTGTCGCAGGTGGACGACGCCCTGATCGGCGGCCTGAAGATCCAAAGCACTTTCTGACAACCCTTCACCTAACGGAGAACATACGATGAGCACTGACGGTGCCAAGAATGGAAGCCGCTGGCTACCGCGCCTGATGGGCGTACTGCTGCTATTGATGGGCCTGGCCTTGCTGGCGGGCGGCATCAAGCTCAGCCAGCTCGGCGGGTCGCTGTATTACCTGATCGCCGGTATCGGCTTTGCCGTTTCGGGCGCACTGCTGCTGGCTCAGCGCCGACTTGCCCTGGGCCTGTACGGCCTGGTGCTGCTGGGCAGCACGGCATGGGCACTGCTGGAAGTGGGCCTGGACTGGTGGCAACTGGTACCACGCCTGGCCATCTGGTTCGCCATCGGCGTTGTGCTGCTGCTGCCTTGGGCACGCCGCCCGCTGACCGGCCCGGGCAACAAGGCCAATACCGCCCTGCTCAGCATTGCCGTGATCGCCTCTGGCGCTTGCGCGCTGGGCAGCCAGTTCACCCACCCGGGCGAAGTGTTTGGCGAACTGGGCCGCGACAACAGCGAAATGGGCAGTGCTGCACCGGCCATGCCCGACGGCGACTGGCAAGCCTATGGCCGCACCGAGCATGGTGACCGTTATTCGCCGCTGCGCCAGATCACCCCGCAGAATGCCTACCGCCTGGAAGAAGCCTGGCGCATCCGCACCGGTGACCTGCCAACGGACAACGACCCGGTCGAGTTGACCAACGAAAACACCCCGCTGAAGGCCAACGGCATGCTCTATGCCTGCACCGCCCACAGCAAGGTGCTGGCCCTGGACCCGGACACCGGTGCCGAGATCTGGCGCTACGACCCGCAGATCAAGACCCCGGTGGGTACGTTCAAGGGCTTCGCCCACATGACCTGCCGCGGCGTTTCGTACTATGACGAGAACAACTACGTCAGCCGCGACGGCAGCCCGGCACCGAAAGTCTCCGACGCAGGCCAAGCCGTGGCCCAAGCCTGCCCGCGCCGCCTCTACCTGCCGACTGCCGACGCCCGCCTGATCGCCATCAATGCCGACAACGGCAAGGTCTGCGAAGGCTTCGCCAACCAGGGCGCGATCGACCTGACCACCGGTATCGGCCCGTTCACCGCCGGCGGTTATTACTCCACCTCGCCGGTGGCGGTCACCCGCAGCCTGGTCATCATCGGCGGCCATGTCACCGACAACGAGTCGACCAACGAGCCTTCCGGCGTGATCCGCGCCTATGACGTGCACGATGGCCGCCTGGTCTGGAACTGGGACAGCAACAACCCTGAAGACACCCAGCCACTGGCCCCGGGCAAGACCTACAGCCGCAACTCGGCCAACATGTGGTCGCTGGCCAGCGTCGATGAAGACCTGGGCATGGTCTACCTGCCGCTGGGCAACCAGACACCCGACCAGTATGGCGCCAACCGTACCCCGGGTGCGGAGAAGTACAGCGCAGGCGTGGTCGCCCTGGACCTTGCTACCGGCAAGGCGCGCTGGAACTACCAGTTCACCCACCACGACCTGTGGGACATGGACGTTGGCAGCCAGCCCACCCTGGTTCATCTGAAGACCAAGGAAGGCGTCAAGCCTGCGATCATCGTACCGACCAAGCAGGGCAGCCTGTACGTGCTCGACCGCCGCGACGGTACCCCCATCGTGCCGATCCGCGAGATCCCGGTACCGCAAGGTGCGGTCAAGGGTGACCACACTGCACCGACCCAGGCCCGCTCCGACCTCAATCTGCTCGGCCCGGACCTGACCGAACAGGCCATGTGGGGTGCCACACCGTTCGACCAGATGCTGTGCCGCATCCAGTTCCGCGAACTGCGCTATGAGGGCCAGTACACCCCGCCGTCCGAGCAAGGCTCGCTGGTCTACCCAGGCAACGTGGGTGTGTTCAACTGGGGCGGCGTCTCGGTCGACCCGGTGCGCCAACTGCTGTTCACCTCGCCCAACTACATGGCCTTCGTGTCGAAGATGGTGCCGCGCGAACAGGTTGCCGCCGGCAGCAAGCGCGAAAGCGAAACCAGCGGCGTGCAGCCCAACACCGGCGCGCCTTACGCCGTGATCATGCACCCGTTCATGTCGCCGCTGGGCGTGCCGTGCCAGGCACCGGCCTGGGGTTACGTGGCGGCCATCGACCTGTTCACCAACAAAGTGGTGTGGAAGCGCAAGAACGGCACCACCCGTGACAGCACGCCGATACCGATCGGCATGCCGGTAGGCGTGCCGAGCATGGGCGGCTCGATCGTCACTGCCGGTGGTGTCGGCTTCCTCAGCGGCACTCTGGACCAGTACCTGCGTGCTTATGACGTGAACAATGGCAAGGAGCTGTGGAAAGCCCGCCTGCCAGCGGGCGGCCAAGCCACGCCGATGACCTACACCGGCAAGGACGGCAAGCAGTACGTGCTGATCGTCGCCGGCGGCCACGGTTCGCTGGGCACCAAAATGGGCGATTACATCATCGCTTACAAACTCGCCGACTAAGCGGCAAGCTACAAGCGAAAGCGGGGCCTGCGAGGTCCCGCTTTTTTCTTGCGGCTTGAAGCTTGCAGCTTGAAGCTTGAAACCCATTCCCCCGCGCCCCATCTAAGCACCATAGCCATTCACGCAGGTGCCCCATGAGCGACCAGCAGGATTTTCCGGAACAACCCGACGAAAACAGCGAAATCGAACACCTTGATGGTCAGGCCCAAACCGGCCACGCCCTCGCCCTGCCCGGCCAGCAATTGCCGGACAAGGTCTACGTGATTCCGATCCACAACCGCCCGTTCTTCCCAGCACAAGTACTGCCGGTCATCGTCAACGAAGAGCCTTGGGCCGAAACCCTCGACCTGGTGGCCAAGACACCGGACCACTGCCTGGCCCTGTTCTTCATGGACACCCCTCCCGAAGACCACCGCCATTTCGACACTGCGGCTTTGCCGGAGTACGGCACCCTGGTCAAGGTGCACCATGCCAGCCGCGAAAACGGCAAGCTGCAGTTCGTCGCCCAGGGCCTGACCCGTGTACGCATCCGCACCTGGCTCAAGCACCATCGCCCGCCCTATCTGGTCGAAGTCGAATACCCACGCCAGCCAAGCGAGCCGACCGACGAGGTCAAGGCCTACGGCATGGCCCTGATCAATGCGATCAAGGAACTGCTGCCGCTCAACCCGCTGTACAGCGAGGAGCTGAAGAACTACCTCAACCGCTTCAGTCCCAACGACCCATCGCCACTGACCGACTTTGCCGCCGCACTTACCTCGGCCACCGGCAACCAGTTGCAGGAAGTGCTCGATTGCGTGCCCATGCTCAAGCGTATGGAAAAGGTCCTGCCGATGCTGCGCAAAGAGGTCGAAGTTGCGCGCCTGCAGAATGAGATTTCCGCCGAGGTCAACCGGCAGATCGGCGAGCACCAGCGCGAATTCTTCCTCAAGGAACAGCTCAAGGTCATCCAGCAGGAGCTTGGCCTGACCAAGGACGACCGCAGTGCCGACCTCGAACAGTTCCAACAGCGCCTGCAAGGCAAGACCCTGCCGGAGCAGGCAAAAAAGCGCATCGATGAAGAAATGGCCAAGCTGGCCATTCTTGAAACCGGCTCCCCCGAATACGCCGTCACCCGCAACTACCTGGATTGGGCCAGTGCGCTGCCCTGGGGTGTATATGGCAAGGACAAGCTCGACCTCAAGCATGCGCGCAAGGTGCTCGACCAGCATCACGCGGGCCTCGATGACATCAAGGAACGCATCCTGGAGTTCCTCGCCGTGGGCGCCTGGAAGGGCGAGATCAGTGGTTCGATCGTGCTGCTGGTGGGCCCGCCAGGCGTGGGCAAGACCAGCATCGGCAAGTCCATCGCCGAATCGCTTGGGCGCCCGTTCTACCGGTTCAGCGTCGGCGGCATGCGCGACGAGGCCGAGATCAAGGGGCACCGGCGCACCTACATCGGCGCCCAACCAGGCAAGCTGGTGCAGGCGCTGAAGGATGTCGAGGTGATGAACCCGGTGATCATGCTCGACGAAATCGACAAGATGGGCCAGAGCTACCAGGGCGACCCGGCCTCGGCGCTGCTGGAAACCCTGGACCCCGAACAGAACGTCGACTTCCTCGACCATTACCTGGACCTGCGCCTGGACCTGTCCAAGGTGCTGTTCGTGTGTACCGCCAACACGCTGGACTCGATCCCCGGCCCTCTGCTCGACCGTATGGAAGTGATCCGCCTCTCCGGCTACATCACCGAAGAGAAACTGGCCATCGCCAAGCGTCACCTGTGGCCCAAACAGCTGGCAAAGGCCGGCGTGGCCAAGACCAGCCTGGCCATCAGCGATAGCGCCCTGCGCGCCGTGATCGAGGGCTATGCCCGCGAAGCCGGCGTACGCCAGCTGGAAAAACAGCTGGGCAAACTGGTGCGCAAGGCCGTGGTCAAGCTGCTCGAAGCCCCGGATGCCAAGCTCAAGATCGGCACCAAGGACCTGGAGGCCGCACTCGGCATACCCGTGTTCCGCAGTGAACAGGTGCTGGCAGGCAAAGGCGTGATTACCGGCCTTGCCTGGACCAGCATGGGTGGCGCGACATTGCCGATCGAGGCAACCCGCATCCACACGCTCAATCGCGGCTTCAAGCTCACCGGCAAGCTGGGTGACGTGATGAAGGAATCTGCCGAGATCGCCTACAGCTACGTCAGCTCCAACCTCAAGCAATTTGGTGGTGATCCGGCTTTCTTCAACGAAGCCTTCATTCACCTGCACGTGCCAGAAGGCGCCACGCCCAAGGATGGGCCGAGCGCCGGTATCACCATGGCCAGCGCACTGCTGTCGCTGGCCCGTGACCAGGCACCGAAAAAAGGGGTGGCCATGACCGGCGAGCTGACCCTCACCGGCCAGGTACTGCCGATTGGTGGTGTGCGCGAGAAGGTCATCGCAGCGCGGCGGCAGAAGATTTTCGAACTCATCCTGCCCGAGCCCAACCGCGGGGACTTCGAAGAATTGCCTGAGTACTTGCGTGAAGGGCTGACCGTGCACTTTGCCAAGCGCTTTGCCGACGTGGCTAAAGTGCTGTTCTGACCCGCAACGCCCTCATCGCCGGCAAGCCGGCGATGAGGGCGGCACTGATAGCACAAAACCCATCTATCATCGGTTATCCTCAGGCCTTCGCCAGCCTCTGGAGCTACCATGACTGTCCCTCGTCTGCTCGTTCCCCTGAGCCTCGTCCTGCTTACCGCCTGCGCCCAGCAGCCCAGGCAAACCGTCGAACTGGACGCTGAGAGCGAATGCCCCAAGCGCATGCAGGTCGGCCAGGCGCTCACCCTGACCCTGCCCAGCAACCCCTCCACCGGCTACCGCTGGCTGGTGCAGAACCCGGCCTCGAACATCTTGCGCAGCCTCGGCCCCGAGGTCTACAGCGCCCCCGAGGAAGCCGGCATCGTCGGCAGCGCGGGCATTTCCACCTGGCGCTTCGAAGCCCGTGCCGCAGGCGAAGGCCATCTGGTGCTGGTCTACCAGCAGCCCTGGGCCCCGGAAGTTCGGCCTGTACAGACCTTCGACTGCGCGGTGCAGGTCAACTGAACGCACAGCGCTGGTCAGCCGACCATGCATCCTTGGCGCGGTTTGGCTAGAATGCCGGCCCTGCCAATTGTCAGCCGCCTGGATTCACCGTGAGCAAACAACCCGACCGCCTTTTCGCCCAGCCTCTGGAGCAAGTTCCCGACTTCGTGTTCAACGAAGACGTGGTGCGCGTGTTCCCGGACATGATCAAGCGCTCGGTGCCCGGTTACCCGACCATCGTCGAGAACCTTGGTGTGCTCGCGGCGCGCTTCGCCCAGCCCGATACCGCCCTGTATGACCTCGGCGCGTCCCTTGGCGCCGTTACCCAGTCGCTGCGCCGCCATGTGCGCAGCGAGGGCTGCCGGGTGATCGCGGTGGACAACTCCGCGGCCATGGTCGAACGTTGCCGCCAGTACCTCACCGCGCAGGACTCGATGTTCCAGGAACTGCTGCCGGTTCAGGTACTGGACGCCGACATCCTGGCCCTGCCCTTCGAGCCTGCCTCGGTGGTGGCGATGAACTTCACCCTGCAGTTCATCGCCCCTGAACAGCGCCTGGCGTTGCTCGGCCGCATCCGTCAGGCATTGCTGCCCGGTGGCGCGCTGATCCTCTCGGAGAAACTGCATTTCGCCGATGACCAGGAGCAGACCCTACTCAATGAACTGCACCTGGACTTCAAGCGTGCCAATGGCTACAGCGAACTGGAAATCGCCCAGAAGCGCAGCGCCATCGAGAACGTGATGAAACCCGACACCCTGCACACCCACACCGAGCGCCTGCGCGCGGCGGGCTTCAGCAAGGTGGTGCCTTGGTTCCAATGCCTTAATTTCGCCTCGCTGATAGCCCTGCCATGATCGATCTGTCCCCCCTCGTCCGCCGCCTGGCGGGCACCCCACTGGCTTTATGGTCGCAAGGCCTGCAAGCACAACTTCAAGCCAAGCTGGAGAAAGGCCACGGCGACCTCGAGCGCTGGCGCGGTGCGCTGGACGCCCTGCCGGCACTGCAGCCAAGCGAAATCGACCTGGCCGACGGCCTGCGTCTGGACTGTGACTGCGACGACGCCACCCGCGCGCAGATGCGCCAGGCCCTGATGGGCCTGTCGCCCTGGCGCAAAGGGCCGTTCGACCTGTTCGGCGTGCATGTCGACACTGAGTGGCGCTCGGACTGGAAGTGGTCGCGCGTGGCACCGCACCTGGACCTGCAGGGCAAGCGTGTGCTCGATGTCGGTTGCGGCAACGGCTATTACCAATGGCGCATGCTCGGTGCAGGCGCCGACATGGTCATCGGGGTTGACCCCAACTGGCTGTTCTTCTGCCAGTTCCAGGCCGTGCAGCGGTACCTGCCCGGCTTGCCGGCCTGGCACCTGCCGTTTGCGCTGGAGGAACTGCCAGCCAGCCTGGAAGGTTTCGACACGGTGTTTTCCATGGGGGTGTTCTACCATCGCCGCTCCCCCATCGAGCACCTGCTGGCGCTCAAGGACTGCCTGGTCAAAGGGGGTGAGCTGGTACTGGAGACGCTAGTGGTCGAGGGCGACGAGCAGCAGGTACTGGTGCCTGAAGACCGCTACGCGCAGATGCGCAATGTCTGGTATCTGCCGTCGGTCCCGGCGCTGGAGCGCTGGTTGCGCCGTGCGGGTTTCAGCGATGTGCGCTGCGTGGATGTCAGTGTGACCAGCGTCGAGGAGCAGCGCAGCACCGAATGGATGCGCTACCAGTCGCTGGGAGACTTCCTCGACCCGAACGACCATAGCAAGACCATCGAGGGGTTGCCCGCCCCACGCCGCGCCACGCTGTTGGCGCGCAAATGAAAAGGCCCCACAGGTACAGCGCAGCTCTTGAGGCCTGCGCTGTACCTGTGGGGGCCGGCTTGCCGGCGATGGGCCGCCTGCATAACGCAGCGCAGATGATCAGCGCGAAGCTGCGACGATCAGCGCCTTCATCTCTGCCACCGCCGCCTTGAAACCTACGAACAGTGCATGGGCCACCAAAGCGTGGCCAATGTTCAATTCATTGATGCCCTTGATTGCCGCCACCGCCTCGACATTGTGGTAATGCAGGCCATGCCCGGCATTGACGATCAGCCCCTGACCGACGCCAAAAGCGACGCCGTCGACGATCCGTTTGAGCTCCTCAGCCACCTCAGTCGGCGTCTGGGCATCGGCATAACGACCGGTATGCAGCTCGATGGCCGGGGCACCCACACGGCGCGAGGCTTCGATCTGCCGCTCGTCGGCGTCGATGAACAGCGACACTTCGGCGCCAGTGCGCGACAGGCGCTCTACCGCAGCCTTGATGCGTGCCTCCTGCCCAGCCACATCGAGGCCGCCCTCGGTGGTCAGCTCCTGGCGTGTTTCAGGTACCAGACAGATATGCGCCGGGCGAATGTTTTCGGCGAACACCATCATCTCTTCAGTGACGCCCATCTCGAAGTTCATGCGGGTTTGCAGCACGTCCTTGAGCAGCACCACATCGCGCTCCTGGATGTGCCGGCGGTCTTCGCGCAAGTGCACGGTGATGCCATCGGCGCCTGCTTCCTCGGCATCCAGCGCAGCCTTGACCGGGTCCGGATAGCGTGTGCCGCGGGCCTGGCGCAAGGTAGCCACGTGGTCGATGTTGACGCCGAGAAGCATGCGGTTGCTGTGAGTCACGAAAGGCTCTCCTGAAGATTTAGCCCCACAGCATACGACGAGCTCAGCGCTTGCGAAACAGTTCCCGGCTGACCAGCGGTTTTGGCCCCAGATGGACCGCCAACGCCTGACGCATCAGGCGCTTGGCCGCGAGCAGCGCACCAGGTGCATCCCAGTCGGCCTGGGCGAGGGCCAACAGCTCGGCGCCATTGAACAAGCCAGGCTGAACCAGGTAAACGCGTTCAAGGCCGGCATCGACCTGCAAGCGGTACAGCCCGTCGGCCTCGATCGGCTCGTCGCTGACGTCGTGGTCAAGCGCAAAGGCGTAACCCAGGTCTTCCAGCAGGCGCCATTCGAAGGAGCGCAGCAGTGGCTCCAGCGGGCGCCCGGCGGCCAGGGCCTGCAAGGTCAGGGCGTAGTGCTCGAACAATTCCGGTTGTGGTGCCTCGGCAGGTAGCAGGCGCATCAGCAGTTCATTGAGGTAGAGGCCGCTGAACAGTGCGTCGCCGTGCAGCCAGGCCGCGATGCCCATGCTGTCCAGGCGCCCGACGTTTTTTAGCTCACTGCGGCCGCGCAGTTCCACTTCCAGCGGCACGAACGGCCGCACCAGGCTGCCACCCTTGCCCCTTGCACGGCGCAACACCGCGCGCACGCGCCCCTGCGGCGTGAAGAAGTCCACCAGCGCGCTGGTTTCCTTGTAGGCACGGCTGTGCAGCACGTAGGCCGGCTGGCCGACAGGTTGTTCCATGAAGTGTGGCCTGAAAGCAGAGCGGCCCGGAGAGATCCGGGCCGCTGGAGGGGTTACAGGTCGCCGTAGCCCAGCGAGCGCAGTGCACGCTCGTCATCGGACCAGCCGCCTTTGACCTTGACCCAGAGGTTGAGCATGACCTTGGCGTCGAACAGGGTTTCCATGTCCTTGCGCGCGTCGGAGCCAATGCGCTTGATGCGCTCGCCCCTGTCGCCAATGATGATCTTCTTCTGGCCGTCACGCTCCACCAGGATCAACGCATGGATGTGCAGCACATGGCCCTGCTGCTTGAACTCCTCGATCTCCACGGTGATCTGGTACGGCAATTCCGCACCCAGCTGGCGCATGATTTTCTCGCGCACCAGTTCAGCGGCCAGGAAGCGGCTGCTGCGGTCGGTGATCTGGTCTTCCGGGAAGAAGTGATCATTCTCCGGCAGGTGCTTGGCAATCAGCGCCTCGAGCGCGTCCAGATTGTGCCCCTGCTGGGCAGAGATGGGTACGACCTCGGCATTGGGCAGTTGCTCCTGCAGCCACTGCAGGTGCGGGATCAGCTCGGCTTTTTCGTCCATGCGGTCGGTTTTGTTGACTGCAATGATCAGCGGGCCGGTCACGTACTGAACGCGTTCGAGCACCAGTTGGTCCTCATCGGTCCAGCGCGTACGGTCGACCACGAAAATCACCACATCGACGTCCTTCAGGGCCGCCGAGGCATTGCGGTTCATGTAGCGGTTCAAGGCCTTGTCGTTGGCCTTGTGCATGCCGGGGGTGTCGACGTAGATGGCCTGCACATCACCCTCGGTCTTGATGCCGAGCATGTTGTGGCGGGTAGTCTGTGGCTTGCGCGAGGTGATCGCCAGCTTCTGGCCGAGGATATGGTTGAGCAAGGTCGACTTGCCCACGTTGGGGCGGCCGACGATGGCCACGTAACCGCAGCGGGTCGGATTGTTCTCAGTCATTGCCATTCTCCACGCCCAGGGCGATCAATGCGGCGGCGGCGGCGACTTGCTCGGCAATACGCCGGCTCACGCCCTGGCCACGGCTCTTGTTGTTCAGCAGCACCACTTCGCATTCGACGAAGAAGGTACGGCAGTGCGGTTCGCCCTGGATGTCCACCACCTCGTAGCGAGGCAGCTCACAGCTACGCGACTGCAGAAACTCCTGCAGGCGGGTTTTCGGGTCTTTGTTGGTGTCGACAAGGGTCAGGCTTTCGAACTCGTCGGTCAGCCAGGCCAGCACGCGCTCGCGGGCGGTCTGCATGTCGGCATCAAGGTAGATGGCGCCGATCAGGGCTTCGAGGGCATCGGCCAGGATCGACTCGCGGCGGAAACCGCCGCTCTTGAGCTCACCGGAGCCCAGGCGCAGGTACTCACCCAGGTCGAAACCGCGGGCCAGCCGGGCCAGGGTCTCGCCCTTGACCAAGCGCGCACGCAAGCGCGACAGCTGGCCTTCGCGGGCCTGCGGGAAGCGCTCGAACAGCGCCTCGCCGGCCACGAAGTTCAGAATGGCATCGCCGAGAAACTCCAGGCGCTCATTGTTGCGCCCGGCGTAGCTGCGATGGGTCAGGGCCAGCACCATCTGGTCCTGGTCTTTGAAGGTGTAACCGAGCTTGCGCTCGAGACGGGCAAGGGAAGCACTCATGCAGCCACCCGTTGGTTGTTCAACGCGTTGTTCAAATCAACATCCTGAAAGACTGTTTGGCTGTGGCCCGTCGCGGCGAGCGACGAATCTCTCGATCCCTGAGAACACAGCCTATGTCAGAAATGCATTCGGCGCTGTCTGCTGGACAGCGCCGAAGGGTATCAATGGATCAGGCCGACCCGCGACAGGTTGGGCAAGTGGCTGAGCTTGGGCTCTGGCCAGCTCATCCAGACCGCGAAGGCCTTGCCGACGATGTTCCGGTCCGGAACCATGCCGTGCAGTTCCTTGGGAATGTTCGGGTCATCCCAGTAACGGCTGTCGTTGGAGTTGTCGCGGTTGTCGCCCATCATGAAGTAATGGCCGGCCGGCACGGTCCACTGCTGGTCCGGCGGCATGCGATAACGGGTCATTTCCTTGCGGATCAGGTGCTCGGCTTCGCCCAGCTTTTCCTTGTACAGCTCGGCGCTGCCCAGGGTGCCGGGCTCGGCACCGACCAATTGCTCGGCAATGGGCTGGCCATTGACGAACAACCGCTTGTCGCTGGTATAGCGGATCTGGTCACCTGGCAGGCCCACCACACGCTTGATGTAGTTGACGTTCGGGTCGCTTGGGTAGCGGAACACCATCACATCACCGCGTTGCGGGTCACCCACCTCGATGACCTTCTTGTCGATCACCGGCAGGCGAATGCCGTACGAGAACTTGTTCACCAGGATGAAATCGCCCACTTCCAGGGTCGGTTTCATCGACCCCGAGGGGATCTGGAACGGCTCTACCAGGAACGAGCGCAGCACCAGTACGATGAACAGCACCGGGAAGAACGACTTGCCGTACTCGACCAGCAGCGGTTCCTTGTTCAGGCGCTCGACCACGGCCATTTCTGGCTGGGTGACGCTACCCTGGTAGTTGGCGACAGCCGCCCGCCGGCGCGGGGCCAGGAACAGCAGGTCGATCAAGCCCAACAGACCGCAAACGGCTACGGCGATGACTAGCAACAGCGGGAAATTTAGCGACATAGGACCTAGCTATCCAACCTGAGCACGGCGAGGAAGGCTTCTTGTGGAATCTCCACGTTGCCCACCTGTTTCATGCGTTTCTTACCGGCCTTCTGCTTCTCCAGCAGCTTTTTCTTACGGCTGACGTCACCACCGTAGCACTTGGCCAGTACGTTCTTTCTGAGCGCCTTGACGGTTGTCCGCGCGATGATCTGGCCGCCAATGGCTGCCTGGATCGCCACATCGAACATCTGCCGAGGGATCAGTTCCTTCATCTTCTCGGTCAACGCACGGCCTTTATAGGCCGCGTTGTCGCGGTGCACGATCAATGCCAGGGCATCGACCTTGTCGCCGTTGATCAGTACATCCAGCTTGACCAGGTTGGCCGACTGGTAGCGATCGAAATGATAGTCCAGCGAAGCATAGCCGCGGCTGGTCGACTTCAGGCGGTCGAAGAAGTCCAGCACCACTTCGTTCATCGGCATGTCATAACGCACCTGCACCTGGCTGCCGAGGAACTGCATGTCGCGCTGTACGCCACGCTTCTCGATGCACAGGGTGATGACGTTGCCCAGATGCTCCTGCGGCACCAGGATGGTCGCGGTGACGATCGGCTCGCGGAAGTCCGTGACAGCCGAAACATCAGGCAGCTTCGACGGGTTGTCGACAACGATGGTTTCGCCGGTCTTGAGTTCCAGCTCGTAGATCACGCTCGGAGCCGTGGTGATCAGGTCCAGGTCGTATTCGCGCTCCAGGCGCTCCTGGATGATCTCCATGTGCAGCATGCCCAGGAAGCCGCAACGGAAGCCGAAGCCCAGTGCATCGGAGCTTTCGGGCATGTATTGCAGCGACGAGTCGTTCAGGGTCAGCTTCTGCAGGGCGTCGCGGAAGTCCTCGAAATCGTCGGAGCTGACCGGGAACAGGCCGGCATAAACCTGCGGCTGGATCTTCTTGAAACCGGCCAGCATTTCGACCTCGGGAGTCGAGGACAAGGTCAGGGTGTCACCGACCGGCGCACCATGGATGTCCTTGATGCTGGCAATGATGAAGCCTACTTCACCGGCTTTCAGATCAGCGGTCTGGGTATGTTTCGGGGTGAAGACACCCACGCTGTCGACCAGGTGCACCTTGCCGGTGGACTTGACCAGGATCTTGTCGCCCTTCTTGACGCGGCCCTGACGCACGCGCACCAACGAAACCACGCCCAGGTAGTTGTCGAACCAGGAGTCGATGATCAACGCCTGCAGCGGGGCATCGATCTCGCCCACAGGCGCGGGAATGGTGTGGACCAGGCGCTCGAGCACCTCGTCGACGCCCATGCCGCTCTTGGCACTGCACGCCACCGCGTCGGTAGCATCGATGCCGATGATCTTCTCGATCTCGTCCTTGACCCGATCAGGGTCGGCCTGAGGCAGGTCCATCTTGTTCAGGACCGGCATGACCTCAAGGCCCTGCTCGATGGCGGTGTAGCAGTTGGCCACCGACTGGGCTTCGACACCCTGGCCGGCGTCCACCACCAGCAGCGCACCTTCGCAGGCCGCCAGCGAACGCGAGACTTCATAGGTGAAGTCGACGTGGCCGGGCGTATCGATGAAGTTCAGCTGGTAGGTCTTGCCGTCCTGCGCCTTGTAGTGAAGCGTGACGCTGTGGGCCTTGATGGTGATCCCGCGTTCGCGCTCCAGGTCCATGGAATCCAGAACCTGAGCTTCCATTTCGCGTGCCGACAGGCCACCGCACATCTGGATGAAACGGTCGGCCAGCGTCGACTTGCCATGGTCGATGTGGGCGATGATGGAGAAATTGCGGATATGACTCAAATCACTCACGGGTCAACACTCGAAAAGGCTGCGAGCCGGACGCCCGCCGAAAAATAGCCGGGAATTGTACCTCAACCAGCAGGGATATGGGAGATTCCTCTGACGCACGATACAGGCTGACTCCCGCCAAGAATTGTGAACTCTCATGAAAAAGGGCAGCCGAAGCTGCCCTTTGCAACCGGCAAGCCGGCTTATTCAGCAAGCTTGAAGGTGATGAAGCTCGCCCGGCCTTGGCGCAGCACGCGCATGGATACCGAACGGTTCTTCGGCAGGTCCTTGGCAATTTCGGTGAACTGCTTGGCCGAGGCGATCGCCTGGTTGTTCAAGTGGCTGATAACGTCACCCGGACGCAGGCCAATCATGGCTGCCGGGCCATCCTGGACTTCTTTGATGACGACGCCACCCTTGAGCTCCAGCGATTTCTTCTGCTCGGCGGTCAGGTCAGAGACGGAAACACCCAGGCGGTTGCTGCTGCGCTCTGCACTGCCATCGGCACCCGTACCAGTACCGATATCGGCATCGTCATCAGGCATCGCACCAATGGTCACATCCAGGTTCTGGCGCTTGCCATTACGGATGATCTCAAGCTTGGCCTTGGCGCCAGCCTTCAGGGTGCCTACCAGATGCGGCAGGTCGGCCGACATGACGATCGGCTGGCCGTTCATGCTCAGGATCACGTCGCCCACCTGCAGGCCGCTCTTGGCTGCCGGGCCATCTTCAAGCACCTGCGCCACCAGGGCACCGGCCGGCTTGTCGAGGCCGAAGGATTCAGCCAGGTCCTTGTTGACTTCCTGAATGACCACGCCCAGCCAGCCGCGGCTGACCTTGCCGTCCTTCTTCAACTGGTTGGAGACATCGATCGCGACATCGATCGGGATGGCGAACGACAGGCCCATGAAACCGCCCGAACGGGTGAAGATCTGCGAGTTGATACCCACTACTTCGCCATTCATGTTGAACAGCGGCCCGCCGGAGTTGCCTGGGTTGATGGCCACGTCGGTCTGAATGAAGGGCACGTAGGTGTCATTGGGCAGGGTGCGGCCTTTGGCGCTGACGATCCCTTTGGTCACCGAATGATCGAAACCGAACGGCGAACCGATGGCCAGCACCCACTCACCTACCTTGAGCTTCTCGGAGTCGCCCAGTTTGACGGTGGGCAGGTTCTTGCCGTCGACCTTGAGCAGGGCCACATCGGTGCGCGGGTCGGTGCCGACCAGTTTGGCCTGCAGCTCGCTGCGATCGGACAGACGGACGATGATCTCGTCGGCATCGGCAACCACGTGATTGTTGGTCAGCACATAACCGTCACTGGAAATGATGAAGCCTGAGCCCAGCGACTGGGCCTCGCGCTGGCGGTCACCGCGGGGCGAACGCGGCTGTTGCGGCATGTTGCGCTCGAAGAACTCGCGGAACATCGGCGGCAAGCCTTCGAGGTCCGGCATCTGACCGGCAGCGACACGGCGGTCAGGCAGCTTTTGCTTGGTACTGATGTTGACGACGGCCGGCGAGGCCTGCTCGACCAAGGTGGTGAAGTCCGGCAGGGCCTCCTCGGCCTGGGCGGTCAGCACCTGGCCAAGCATCAGCACGGCGGCGAACATCGATAGGTAGGATTTCAAGCGTGGTATTGACATACGGCTCCCGTCACAACGAGCGTAGTTAGCGTAAGACCGCCTGCAAAAGCAGGAAAGGCCAGACTCCAAGAAGCCTGACCTATAGAAAATTTACAGATGGATTGCAAATGACAATGCTTTAATTTCATTTCAGCCGCATGTCCGTGCGCCTTGGCATGAGCCGAAAAAGGGCGCCATTACTGACGCGCCTGAGCATCCTGTGGGCGCATCGACAATGCGACGCGTTCTGCAGTACCTAATGGAATTTCGCCGACCACAGTGACCATCACCTTACCCTTGGGCGTGTTAAGGCGACGTGAAACGGCCGAAGTAGGGCCTAGCTGAGTACGCACATCAGCGCTGGCATCTTCCGTGACCAGCTCCAGAAACACCGAGAAGCGTGCCAGGCCATCGTCATACATGAGGCTGCTGATGGTGCTATCGCCAGAAGGGTCACGCCGTACGGTACTGTTGATCAGCTCGAAACCCGGTGGCAGCCAGTCCGAGCGCCAGCCTGCAACGGCTTCGGTCTTGGGGCGGGCCACACGCTCTACCGGTTTGCAGGCGGCACTGGCCTTCAAATCGGCATCGGTAGGCAGGTCATCGGTATCAAGGCGCGTCATCTGGAAGCGCTCGAGCAACTGCCCCTTGTCGTTGAGCATCAACGAGCGTAGCGGCAGGCCGGTTTTGCTGTCCAGGTGCATTTCAAATGCGTAGCGGTGCTGGTCGCGCGGAGTAAGCGTGACAATGACCGCGTCGCGCCCGGCGACCCGTGCCTTGCCCGCTACAGCCAAATCGTACCAGCTCATCAGTTTGAGGGGGTCGAGCATGCGCGGCGCGGCATCGGGCAAGTTGCTCACGCCACTGGCCAATGCACCACTGACGCATTGCACCTTGCCGTCCACCCGCACGATTTCCTGGGCGGCACCGTCAAGCTGGAGCAATCGCTCGCTGACCTTGCCGTCCTGAACCCGATGCCAAATGTCGTGGGAGGAAAAGCTGCCGTTTCGTTCGTAAACGAAGGAGCCCTGATAACTCTGCCTTTGTTCGGCCTGTGCCAGCTTGTTCAACCATTCGCTTGCCTGGGGCGACGAATTGGCTGCCAACGCCGGCACCGTCATGCAACTGCCTACAAGCAGTGACAGGAGAGGTAGCGCGCGCATGATCCTCCTTACTTAGCGGTTTTCCAGGCTGGCGGCGCGGGCATACGGCAGGGCAGTTTCAGTACCCTTGAGCGCGGATTCCTGCGCGTGCTGGCGCAGATACCCCGGCAGACGCTGATCCCAGCCGGCCTGGTTCTGCAGCACGCCATTGGCCATCGGCCCGGTCGGTTGCTCACTGCCTTCACTATAGCCTGCCAAAACAGCCGGGCCCTGAGTTTGTGGCATGCTCAGGCCTTGCTGGGCAGGTTGCTGCGAAGCCAGCTCGGCGCCGGTGATCTCGTCCTGGTTGTACATGCGTACGCCAGCCAGCACAGCAACGGTAACCGAGGCGGCAACGGCCAGGCGGCCAATGCTGCGCCATGGGCTTTGCTTGACTTTGGCCGGTACGGCTTCGTCAGCCAGGGCGGCAGACACCGCCGAGGCGATATCCAGTTTCGGCAGCAACAGCTCCTTGTGCATCGCTGCGCGGGCTACCTGGTAACGCGACCAGGTGGCACGGGTTTCGGCATCGTCGACGGCGCTCAGCACCCGTCGCAATTCCAGTTCGTCCGCTTCGTTATCCATTACCGCGGACAGCGATTCCTGCAAAGCTTCACGACTCATGGCGGTTCCTCTCTTGGCTGTCGCCGCTGTCTCAGGTTTCCTGCAACAAGGGCTGCAGGGCTTTGTCTATGGCCTCCCGAGCGCGGAAGATTCGAGAGCGCACGGTACCCACCGGACATTGCATGACACTGGCAATGTCTTCGTAACTCAACCCGTCGAACTCACGCAGGGTCAGAGCCGTGCGCAAATCTTCAGGCAGTTGCTGGATGGTGCGATGGACTGTGCCTTCGATTTCATCCCGCAACAGGGAGCGTTCTGGGGACTCGAGATCCTTGAGGCCATGATCGCCGTCGTAAAACTCCGCATCCTCGGAGCTCACATCGCTGTCTGGCGGCCGTCTTCCACGGGACACCAGATAGTTCTTCGCCGTATTGATGGCGATGCGGTACAGCCAGGTATAAAACGCACTGTCACCGCGGAAATTGCCAAGCGCACGGTAGGCCTTGATAAAGGCTTCCTGCGCTACATCCTGGGCCTCGTGGGTATCGTGAACGAACCGCACGATCAACCCGAGAATCTTGTGCTGATACTTCAGCACCAACAGATCGAACGCTCGCCTGTCACCGCGCTGCACGCGCTCGACAAGCTGCTGATCCTCTTCCTGGGTTAGCATGAACACTCCTCAGTGAACTCGAAGGAGCGTTGCATCAGCCATCGTTCGGGCTTGCAAACATAGACTCGGGCTTTTCGCAAAAGTTCTCTCCTCCAAGCAAGTTTCCTGCGGCCCTTGACTGGCTCGCACGGAAGACGCGGCGCGGGCACGGCCGGCAGCGTCGATAATCAGGTTTCGGATACGCAGGTGTCAGCCCGGATAGAGCCGCCGCCACGCGTCGCCGCGCGAAATGATGGCGCACGGGCAGCCTTCATAGGATTTCCAGCCATGTAGGAAAGTTCCCACGAAGATTGCCCTAACGTCGCAAGTGGCATGGAAATTGGCCACCGCAGGCTGCTATAAAGGCAACCCGGCCTCTATTCACGATAGTTTCACAATGCCATCTACGCGTGTCTATTGTGCCGTGCCCCCTCCGAAGATTACTAGTGTCCCGACATGAGCCAACAATTCCAACATGATGTCCTGGTGATCGGCAGCGGCGCAGCCGGTCTCAGCCTGGCACTCAACCTTCCCGCCCACCTGCGCATCGCCGTACTGAGCAAGGGCGACCTGGCCAATGGCTCGACTTTCTGGGCCCAAGGTGGCGTGGCCGCGGTACTGGACGACACCGATACCGTGCAGTCCCATGTCGAGGACACTCTCAATGCCGGCGGCGGGCTGTGCCACGAAGATGCCGTGCGATTCACCGTCGAGCACAGCCGCGAAGCCATTGAGTGGCTGATCGAACAGGGCGTGCCCTTTACCCGCGATGAGCACTCCAGCGTTGACGATGGCGGCTTCGAATTTCACCTGACCCGCGAAGGCGGGCACAGCCACCGGCGCATCATCCATGCCGCCGATGCCACGGGCGCAGCCATTTTCACCACGTTGCTGGAGCAAGCCCGCAAACGCCCCAACATCGAACTGCTTGAGCAACGAGTGGCGGTCGACCTGATTACCGAGCGGCGCCTGGGCTTGCCCGGCGCGCGGTGCCTGGGCGCCTACGTGCTGAACCGCAACAGTGGTGAGGTGGACACCTTCGGGGCGCGCTTTACCGTGCTTGCCACCGGCGGCGCCGCCAAGGTCTACCTGTATACCAGCAACCCCGATGGTGCCTGCGGCGATGGCATCGCCATGGCCTGGCGCGCCGGCTGTCGGGTTGCCAATCTGGAATTCAACCAGTTCCATCCCACCTGCCTCTATCATCCGCAGGCCAAGAGCTTCCTGATCACCGAAGCCCTGCGCGGCGAAGGCGCCCTGCTGCGCCTGCCCAATGGTGAACGCTTCATGCCGCGCTTCGACCCACGCGAAGAACTGGCTCCGCGCGACATCGTAGCCCGGGCCATCGACCATGAGATGAAGCGCCTGGGCGTGGACTGCGTCTACCTGGACATCACGCACAAGCCGGCCGACTTCATCAAAAGCCATTTCCCAACGGTCTATGAGCGTTGCCTGGCCTTCGGTATCGACATCACCCGTCAGCCGATCCCGGTAGTGCCCGCCGCCCACTACACCTGTGGCGGGGTGGTGGTCGACGATCGCGGCCATACCGACGTCCCGGGCCTGTACGCCATCGGCGAGACCAGCTTCACCGGCCTGCACGGCGCCAACCGCATGGCCAGCAACTCGCTGCTCGAGTGTTTCGTCTACGGCCGTTCCGCTGCCGCGGACATCGAGGCCCGCCTGGCCCAGATCGCCATGCCCAAAGCCCTGCCCTGCTGGGATGCCAGCCAGGTCACCGACTCGGATGAGGATGTGATCATTGCGCACAACTGGGACGAACTGCGGCGGTTCATGTGGGACTACGTGGGTATCGTGCGCACCAGCAAGCGCCTGCAGCGTGCCGAGCACCGCGTGCGCCTGCTGCTGGACGAGATCGACGAGTTCTACAGCAACTACAAGGTCAGCCGCGACCTGATCGAGTTGCGCAACCTGGCACAGGTGGCGGAGCTGATGATCCGCTCGGCCATGCAGCGCAAGGAAAGCCGCGGGTTGCACTACACCCTGGATTACCCCGGGATGCTGGCTGAGGCCAAGGACACCATACTGAGCCCAGCCTGAAGATCGATGCCCTTCGCGGGTAAAACCGCAAAGGGGCGACGCGGCACCTGACTAGCGTGCCGCGACCTCAGCCCACCTGCGCCGACTGAATTTCAGCCGTACCCGCAGGCGCCGATGCTGATCCGCCGCCAGGGCATCGCCGACAACACATTGACTCTCGCCCAACCAGCGCCCAGGCCTTGCGAACCGCAATACCACCAGGCCCGGCAGCGCCACGCTGTCGCGACACAGACGCACCGCCTGCCAGCCCCCGGCACGGCTGAAAAGCTGCCAGCCGCAAGCATCCCGGCGCAGGCCAGTGACGGCTTGAGCATGGGTCAGCAGTATGCGTCGGGGGATCACCCAGCAGGCATGGGCCAGACAAGCGACGGAGGCAGGAAGGGAAAGCCACCAGGGCAGCGCACTCAGCCACAAGGCAAGCAACGCCAGCACCTGGCAGATCAGGTAGGCCGTCAGCAGCAGGCGCGAGCCCTGCCAACGGCACTCGAAACACTCACTTGGGCTGGACACGGTCCAGAATGATGCGGACCATGCGCTGCAGCTCCGGGTCTTCGGACTCGGTGCGCTCCATGAACCAGCCGAACATGTCCTGATCCTCACAGCTCAACAGGCGAACGTAGAGTTCGCGATCGGCTTCGCTCAGGGTCGGGTAGACCTCCTGGGTGAAAGGCACCAGCAGTACGTCGAGTTCCAGCATGCCGCGGCGGCTGTGCCAGAAAAGCCGGTTGAGTTCAGTTTGTTCGACCATGGGGCCCTCCTCAAATGGGCGGCCAGTATACAGCCAGGCGCACGAAGCGGCACGAGGCGTTGGTCTAGTCACCTACCTATTTTGTTACTGGCGTTCTATGATGGCCGCCAGTCTTTAGCCACCGCGATCCCCCATGGCCGATTCCGCTTTCTACAGCCCCCTGTCCCACGAGGGCATCCTCGCCGTCCGCGGCTCCGACGCCGGCAAGTTCCTGCAGGGCCAGTTGACCTGCAACATCAACTACCTCAGCCCCGAGCACGCAAGCCTTGGCGCCCGCTGCATGGTCAAGGGGCGCATGCAGTCGAGCTTCCGCATCCTGCCCGAAGGCAACGGCTACCTGCTGGCCATGGCCAGCGAACTGCTCGAGGCGCAGCTGGCCGACCTGAAAAAATACGCCGTGTTTTCCAAAGCCACGCTCAGCGACGAAAGCGCCGCCTGGGCGCGTTTCGGCCTGCAGGACGGTGATGCGGCGCTGCGGACTCTGGGTTTGAAGGTGCCGACCAGCGCCGGCGCCACCGAACGCCATGAAGGCCTGATCGCCGTGGCCGTCTCCGAAGGTCGCGTGGAACTTTGGGTACCGGCGGACGCCGCCGCCAGCGTGCGTGAACAACTGGCAAGCGCATTGCCGCAAGGGCCTCTCAACGACTGGCTGCTGGGGCAGGTCCGTGCCGGCATCGGCCAGGTCATGGGCCCGACCCGTGAGCTGTTCATCCCGCAAATGATCAATTTGCAGGCGGTCGATGGCGTGAGTTTCAAGAAGGGCTGCTACACCGGCCAGGAAATCGTCGCCCGCATGCAGTACTTGGGCAAGCTCAAGCGACGTCAGTACCGCTTGCTGCTGGACCAGCAGGATATTCCTGCCCCGGGTGCGCAAATCTTCTCGCCGACCCATGGTTCATCGGTCGGGGAAGTGGTCATCGCGGCCAGCACGGGTCAGGGCTGCGAGCTGCTTGCGGTACTCAGTGCCGAGGCCGTGGAAGACGACAACCTGCACCTGGGCAGCCTGCAAGGCCCACGCCTGCAGGTCTCGAGCCTGCCTTACGAACTGGATCGCGACCGGGAAATCCAGCGCTGACCAGCCCGCCACCCCTGCTGTAGAGAAGTACATGAACAAGCTGGCCGAGATGGTTCAAGCACAGTTGCTGGCTGCCATCGCCAACGATGACCTGGTCCTGCCGACCCTTCCGGAAGTTGCCCTGAGCATCCGCGAGGCTGCCGAGGACACGGAAATCAGCGTTGCTGCCCTGAGCAAGGTGATTGGCCGCGATGCTGCCCTCTCCGCCCGCCTGATCAAGGTGGTGAACAGCCCGCTGCTGCGGGCGGCGATCGAGGTCACCGACCTGCACACGGCCATCACCCGCCTGGGTATCAACTACACCTGCAACCTGGCCATCGGCCTGGTGATCGAGCAGATCTTCCATGCACGCTCATCGGCAGTTGAGCAAAAATTGAGGGATATCTGGGCAAACAGCCTCGAAGTCGCGGGCATCAGCTATGAAATCTGCCGCCGCTTTACCCACCTCAAGCCTGACCAGGCCACCCTCGGCGGCCTGGTCAACCAGATCGGCGCGCTGCCGGTGCTGATCTACGCCGAAGAGCACAACGAACTGCTCTCCGACCCGGTATGCCTGCACTACGTGATCGAGCAGATCCAGCCTGTGCTGGGCGACAAGATACTTTCGTCATGGGAGTTCCCCGAGCAACTGGTCAACTTGCCAAGCCAGGTTCAAGACCTGGACCGGCGCACCGACAAAGTGGACTACATCGACGTGGTGCAGATTGCCCGCTGCCTCAGCCAGCGCGGACGCAGCCGGCCGCTGGCGGCGTTGCCGGCCTATCGGCACCTGGGGTTGCCGTTTGGCACGGAACTGGAGATTGGCGAACTGCTGGAAGCGCGGAGCATGCTGCGCTAGCCAGCGTCTTGCCCGCCAAAGGTTCTGCACAGGCAAGCCATCAGTCAGCGATAAAACTCACTCGCACTTTCAACCCCCCATTCTCGCCGTCATGCAGACTGATCTGCGCCAGGTGCGCGCGACAGATCTCACCCACAATCGCCAACCCCAAGCCAGTTCCCTGGGCACTGCGGCGATAGAAGCGCTCGAATACCCGCTCGCGCTCATCCTCGGGGATACCCGGGCCATCATCTTCGACCTCCAGTACCGCTGGCGCCAGAACCCGCAAGATCACATTACCGCCCGCCGGGGTATGTGCCAGCGCGTTGTCCACCAGGTTGCTGAGCAACTCGTTGAGCAGCGTCGGCTCCCCCTTGAGCCACACCGGCGCCGCGGCCTCCAGCGCCAGGGCCACGCCCCGTTTATGCGCCAGCGGTGCCATCGCCATGCCCAGCTCGCGTGCCAGCTGACTCAGGTCCAGGCGCTGAGCGCCACCTTCGGCGATTGCCCGAGCGCCATTTTCCACCCGTGCCAACGATAAAAGCTGGTTGGCCAGATGGGTCAGCCTGTCAGTGCCTTGGGCGGCAGACTCCAGCGTCTGGTGCCACTGTTCGGGCTGCTTCGAGCGCAAGCCCAACTCGACCCGCGCCTTGAGCGCTGCCAATGGCGTGCGCAGTTCGTGGGCGGCCTCGGCAATGAACTGCGCCTGGCGCTCGAACTGCCCTCGCAAGCGTTCGGTGAAGTGATTCAAGGCACGCACCAGCGGGTCAAGCTCACGCTGCACCTGCACCCGCGGCAGCGCGCGCAGGTCATCCGGCTGGCGCTCTTCCACGGCTTTGCGCAGACGCTCCAGCGGGCGCAGCGCCGCACTCACGGCGAACCAGACCATCCCCAATGCCCCCAGCGCCAGCATGCCCAGGCGCAGCAGGGTATCGGCCATCAGCCCGCGCGCCATCCTCACCCGCGCCTCCTCCGTCTCGGCCACACGGATTTCAGCCATGCCGTTCATGTTTGGCTCGCTGACCGCCTTGAGCAGACTGACCACACGCACGTCCTGCCCGAGGTAGGTGGCGTTGTAGAAGCGCGCCAGCGCCGGGTAATCGTCGGTACGCGGTGTGCCCGGCGGGGGTGGCGGCAGGTTCTCGTAGCCCGAGATCAGTTTCTGGTTGATGTCCAGCACCTGGTAGTAAATGCGCCCGGCACTGTCGTAGGCAAACGTGTCCAGCGCCACGTAGGGCACGTCCGCGCTGAGCGTGCCGTCGCGCTGGGACAGGCCGGCAGCGATGGTCCGCGCCGATGCCAGCAAAGTACGGTCGTAGGCGGTATCGGCCGCCTCGCGGCCATTCCAGTAGGCGCTCAGGCCGCTGGCCAGCATCAGCACTACCAGCAACAGCGCCAGGTTGCCCAGCAAGCGCCCGCGCAGGCTGCCATTGTCACGCATCGCGGTGCTCGAGCAGGTAGCCGAGGCCGCGGAACGTGACAATGGCCACCGACTGGCCGTCGAGCTTCTTGCGCAGGCGGTGGATGTAGATTTCGATGGCGTCGGGGCTGGCCTCTTCGTCCAGGCCGAAGACCTGGGCGGCCAATTGCTCCTTGCTCATCACCCGGCCGGGGCGTGCGATCAGCGCCTCAAGTACGCTCTGCTCACGGGAGGTCAGCGTCAGGTTGTCCTCGCCCAGGGCGAACCGCCGGGTATCAAGGTCATACACCAGCGGGCCGCAGCGCTGCTGACGCTCGCCGCCGAGCACGCTGCGGCGCAGCAGGGCCTTGACCCGTGCTTCCAGTTCGGTCAGCTCGAAGGGCTTGGCCAGGTAATCGTCGGCGCCCAGGTTCAGGCCATGCACCCGGTCCTTCACATCGCTGCGCGCCGTCAGCATCAACACCGGCAGGGTCTTGCCGCGCCCGCGCAGGCGGGCCAGCACCTCAAAGCCGTCCATGCGCGGCAGGCCCACATCGAGCACGGCAACGGCGTACTCCTCGCTGGCCAGAGCCAGATCGGCGGCCACGCCGTCATGCAGCACATCCACGGTCAAACCATGGCTCTTCAGGGCCTGGGCCACGCTTTCGGCCAGTTGTACGTGGTCTTCGACCAGCAGCACACGCATCGGATTCTCCCTGCTCGGGTGGGGCGGTGGCGCGGAGTGTACCGCTGTAGCCCGGTCTGTGAAGCCCCTTGTAACAAACCTTTCAGGCTGAAAGGTTAGCGAAAGGTTCGTTACCTAGCATCGCACCACGGTCGCCCCACGCGCCGAAATAAAGCACCAGCAAGGTGCAACGAATAAGAACAATAACGGAGTCATCCCCGATGCTGTCATCGCAGCCGCAGGCGTTCGCGCCTACCCGTTCCCCATCCGCACGCCCATACGCCTATGCCTGCGCCCTTGCGCTTGCCGGCGTCGCCCCGATGAGCCAGGCCGCCTTCTTCGAAGACAGCACGGCAACCTTCGAAACCCGCAACATGTACTTCAACCGCGACTTCCGCGACGGCACCAGTGCACAGCAATCCAAGCGCGAAGAGTGGGCCCAGGGCCTGATGCTCAACTTCGAGTCCGGCTACACCGACGGCCCCGTGGGCTTTGGCCTGGACGCCCTGGGCATGCTCGGCATCAAGCTCGACTCAAGCCCCGACCGCGCAGGCTCCGGCCTGTTGCCGACCCACGATGATGGCAAGGCCGCCGATGAGTACTCCAAGCTCGGCCTGACCGGCAAAGTGAAAGTGTCCGAGACCGAACTGAAAATCGGCTCACTGATCCCCGAACTGCCGACCCTGCAGCCCAACGACGGGCGCATCCTGCCGCAGACCTTCGAGGGCGGCCTGGTCACCTCGAAAGAAATCCAGAACCTCACCTTCACCGGCGGGCGCCTGGAAAAGGTCAAGGATCGCAACGACACCAACTGGGAAGACCTGACCCTGAACAACAAGAACGGTCGCTTCGGCGGCACGTTCGCGGCAGACAACCTCGACCTGGCGGGCGTCGACTACCAATTCACCGATCGCATCACCGGCAGCTACCACTTCGGCCAGCTCGACGACATCTACCGCCAGCACTTCCTCGGCATGGTCGCCACCCAGCCTTGGGGCCCGGGCACCTTCGGTGCAGACCTGCGCCTGGCAGTGAGCGATGATCAGGGCCAGGCCAAGGCCGGCAACATCGACAACACCACCGTCAACGGCATGTTCAGCTATGCCTTGGGCGGGCACAAGGTGAGCGCCGCCTACCAGCACCTGTCAGGTGACAGCGCCTTCCCTTATGTCGATGGTGCCAACCCGTACCTGGTCAACTTCGTGCAGATCAACGACTTCGCCGGCGCCGACGAGCGCTCCTGGCAAGTGCGCTACGACTACAACTTCGCAGCGCTGGGCGTCCCTGGCCTGACCTTCATGACCCGCTACATCAACGGCGACAACGTCAGCCGCGCCGATGGCAGCGAGGGCAAGGAGTGGGAGCGCAATACCGAGTTCAAGTACGTGGTACAAAGCGGCCCGTTGAAAAACGTCGCCGTGCGCCTGCGCAACGCCACCTTCCGTTCGAATTTCGCCCGCGATGCCGACGAAGTGCGGCTGCTGGTGAGCTACAGCGTCGCCCTGTGGTAACCCATAACAACAACGCTCACGGAGATAGACGATGACCTTTTCACTGCGCCGCCTCGCCCTGGCTACCGGCTGCCTGCTGCTGGCCGGCAATGCCCTCGCCGCCGAACCCAAACGCCCAGAATGCATCGCCCCGGCCTCGCCCGGCGGCGGTTTCGACCTGACCTGCAAACTGGTGCAAAGCGCCCTTGTGCAGGAAAAGATCCTCAGCAAACCGATGCGCGTCACCTACATGCCAGGCGGTGTCGGCGCAGTGGCCTACAACGCCGTGGTAGCGCAGCGCCCGGGCGATGCCGGCACGCTGGTGGCGTGGTCCAGCGGCTCCTTGCTCAACCTGGCCCAGGGCAAGTTCGGCCGCTTCGA
Organism: Pseudomonas sp. BNK-15; assembly: GCF_047456105.1. Classification (NCBI taxonomy): domain Bacteria; kingdom Pseudomonadati; phylum Pseudomonadota; class Gammaproteobacteria; order Pseudomonadales; family Pseudomonadaceae; genus Pseudomonas; species Pseudomonas sp. BNK-15. The sequence goes on along the minus strand of NZ_CP179898.1, from coordinate 3,093,349 downwards.
CGAAAATGCCGTGAAATGGCTGGCGGCGGTCGGCACCAGCTACGGCGCCATTGCCGTGAAAAGCGATTCGCCCTACAAGACCCTCGATGACCTGGTCGCAGCGCTGAAGAAAGACCCGAGCAAGGTGGTGATCGGCTCCGGTGGCACCGTCGGTAGCCAGGACTGGATGCAGACTGCCCTGATCGCCAAGGCCGCCGGCATCAACCCCCGCGACCTGCGCTACGTGGCCCTGGAAGGGGGCGGTGAAATCGCCACCGCGCTGCTAGGTGGCCACATCCAGGTCGGCTCCACCGACATCTCCGACTCCATGCCACACATCCAGAGCGGCAACATGCGCATCCTTGCGGTGTTCTCGGAAAACCGCCTGGACGAGCCGGAGATGAAAGACATCCCCACCGCCAAGGAACAGGGTTACGACATCGTCTGGCCGGTGGTGCGCGGTTTCTACCTTGGGCCGAAAGTGAGCGATGAAGAGTACGCCTGGTGGAAGGACTCCTTCGACAAGATGCTTGCCTCTGAAGACTTCGCCAAGCTGCGTGACCAGCGCGAGCTGTTCCCGTTCGCCATGACAGGTGACGAACTGGACGGCTATGTGAAGAAGCAAGTGGCGGACTACAAGGCACTGGCCAAGGAATTCGGCCTGGTTCAGTAAGCCTGGGTGCATGTACTGGCCCCATCGCCGGCTTGCCGGCGAAGGGGCCTTTACGGCCACTGCAACCTCAATGAGGATTCCCAATGATCCTGCAACGCATCTTCGCCCTGGCTTTGCTGGCGCTGTGCGCCGTCCTGGCCGTGATGGCCTGGCCCTACCAGGCGGCCTTTTCCTACGAACCGGTCGGCCCACGTGCCTACCCGCTGTTGATGCTTGGGCTGATGAGCCTGGGCCTGCTCTATCTCGCCATACGCCCCACGCCCATCGTGCACAAGGACGACGAGCCTGCGCTGGACCGCGCAACCCTGACCAAGATTGCCGCCTGCGTCGGCCTGCTGCTGCTCTTCGCCAGCACCTTTGAAGCCTTGGGCTTCATCCTCAGCGCCATCTTGGTTGGCATCCCTATGGCCCGCTTGTACGGCGGCCGCTGGTTACGCAGCACCCTGGTGGTGGTGGGCATGAGCCTGTTCCTCTACTGGCTGTTCGACCGCGTGATGGATGTGCCCCTGCCCCTCGGCCTGCTGAGCGTACTGGAGAACTGACAGATGGATACCTTGAGCTACCTGGGCCAGGGCTTCGGCGTCGCCCTGAGCCCCTACAACCTGGTTACCGCCCTTTCGGGCACCCTCATCGGCACCGTGGTCGGCCTGCTGCCGGGGCTGGGCCCGATCAACGGCGTGGCGCTGCTGATCCCGATCGCCTTCGCCCTTGGCCTGCCGCCCGAATCGGCGCTGATCCTGTTGGCAGCGGTGTACCTGGGCTGTGAATACGGCGGGCGGATCAGTTCGATCCTGCTGAATATCCCGGGCGAGGCCTCGACCGTGATGACCACCCTCGACGGCTACCCGATGGCCCGCAACGGCCTGGCTGGCGTTGCCCTGTCGCTGTCGGCGTGGAGTTCGTTCATTGGCGCACTCATCGCCACCTGCGGCATGGTGCTGTTCGCCCCGCTGCTGGCGAAATGGGCGATTGCCTTCGGGCCGGCGGAGTACTTCGTGCTGATGGTGTTCGCAATCGTTGCTTTGGGCGGCATGGCCGGGGACAAACCGCTGAAGACCTTCATCGCCGCACTGATCGGCCTGTTCCTGTCAGCGGTCGGTATCGACGCCAACAGCGGCGTATACCGCTTCACCGGTGATAGCGTGCATCTGGCCGACGGTATCCAGTTCGTTGTGCTGGTGCTGGGCCTGTTCTCGATCAGCGAAATCCTGCTGCTGCTGGAGAAGACTCATCATGGGCATCAAGCGGTCAAGGCCACAGGGCGCATGCTGTTCAACTTCAAGGAAGCGGCCTCGGTGTTCGTCGTCAACATCCGCTGCGGCCTGCTTGGGTTCATCATGGGCGTGCTGCCAGGTGCGGGAGCGACCTTGGCCAGCGCCGTGGCCTACATGAGCGAGAAGCGCATCGCTGGGGAAAGCGGCAAGTTCGGCAAGGGCGATGCCCGTGGCCTGGCTGCCCCGGAAACAGCCATCGGCGCATCCTGCTGCGGCGCGCTGGTACCGATGCTGACCTTGGGTGTTCCCGGGTCGGGCACCACGGCGGTGATGATCGGTGCACTGACCCTGTACAACATCACCCCCGGCCCCCTGCTGTTCGAACAGCAACCTGACATTGTCTGGGGGCTGATCGCTTCGCTGTTCGTCGCCAACATCATGCTGGTGATCCTGAACATCCCGATGATCCGCATCTTCACCCGCATCCTCGCCGTGCCGAACTGGGCGCTGGTGCCGGTAATCGCGATCATCACCGCGATCGGTGTATACGCGGTGCACGCCACCACCTTCGACCTGTTCCTGATGGTCGGCATCGGCATCATGGGCTACATCCTGCGCAAGCTGGACTTCCCGCTGTCGCCTATCCTGCTCGGCTTCATCCTGGGCGGCCTGATGGAGCAGAACCTGCGCCGTGCGCTGTCGATTTCCAATGGCGAGCTGGGCATTCTGTGGTCGAGCTCGATCAGCATGGGCATCTGGGTACTGGTGGTGTGCATGCTCTGCCTGCCGCTGCTGCGTATCTGGCGCAAACGTAGCCTGCAGCGTCGGGCGATGGCCGATGCCTGATCGGTCGTTGCCGCTGTACTGGGCGACAGGGCTGGTCGGCCTGGCGGGCGGGTATCTCGCCAGCCAGGTCGGCTGGCCCTTGCCCTGGATGGTCGGCTCATTGCTGGCGATCATCCTGGTGCGCTGCCTGACGCCCTGGCAGCTTTCGGAAATCCCCAATGGCCGCAAGTGCGGCCAATGCATCATCGGCCTGGGTATTGGCCTGCACTTCACCCCTGCGGTGATCGAGCAGGTCGCCAGCCATTTCGTGCTGATCTTCTTTGCCGCACTGCTGACCACCGTTTCCAGCGTGGTTGGCGTGTGGCTGCTGCGGCGTACCGGCGAAGACCGTGCCACGGCATTTTTTGCCAGCATGCCCGGTGGTTCCGGTGAGATGGTCAACCTCGGCGCGCGTAACGGCGCGGTGCTCAGCCAGGTGGCGGCGGCGCAAAGCCTGCGTGTGCTGGTGGTGGTGCTGTGCGTACCGGCGCTGTTCAAGTTCCTGATCGGTGACGGTGTACCGCTCAATCATGCCGGCAGCGTGAGCTGGGGCTGGCTGGCGCTGATCGCACCGCTGGGTGTAGCGGTCGGTTTCGCCTGGCAGCGCTTGCGCCAGCCTAACCCCTGGCTGTTCGGGCCACTGCTGGTGGCCGCCACGCTAAGCCTGGCGGGCAACTTGCAGATCGCCCTGCCCGACGGTGCCAGCCAGATCGGCCAATGGCTGATCGGGAGTGGCCTGGCCTGCCACTTCAACCGCGCATTCTTCCGCCGTGCTCCATCGTTCTTGCTGCGCACGTTGCTCGCCACGGCGCTGTGCATGCTGATCGCGGGCACTGCCGCCTGGGGGTTGAGCGTGATGACTGCGCTGGATCTGCGCTCGCTGACGCTGGGCATGATGCCGGGCGGCATTGCCGAGATGAGCCTGACCGCAGAGACATTGCAGCTGTCGGTGCCGTTGGTGACGGCGTTGCAGGTGATGCGCTTGCTGTTCGTGCTGTTTCTGGCCGAACCGCTGTTCAGATGCTGGGTGAAAGGCCAGCACTGAAAGCTTTGCAGGTGATCGCCGGCAAGCCGGCCACTGAGCACCGGCTCGCCCCTTAAAGCGGCGGTAACGCCCAGTTGATCGGCGCCAGGCCACGCTGTTCGAGGAAGCCGTTGGTCCGGCTGAAATGCCCACAACCCAAGAACCCGCGGTACGCAGACAGTGGCGACGGGTGCACCGATTTGAGCACCAGGTGCTTGGTGCCATCGATCAGTTTCTGCTTGCTCTGGGCATGCGCGCCCCACAGCAGGAACACCACATTCGGGCACTGCTCGCTGACCACCTGGATGATCCGGTCGGTAAAGAATTCCCAGCCTTTCTTGGCATGCGAAGCGGCATTGGCGCGTTCGACGGTCATGGTCGTGTTGAGCAGCAGCACTCCCTGCTCGGCCCAGCTCTGCAGGTAACCATGGCTGGCGATGGGAATGTTCAGGTCGCGCTGCAGCTCCTTGTAGATGTTGACCAGCGACGGCGGCGTCGGCACACCCGGCTGCACCGAGAAGCACAGGCCGTGTGCCTGGCCCGGGCCGTGATACGGATCCTGGCCGAGAATGACGACTTTCACCTGCTCAAGCGGGGTGGAGTTGAGCGCATTGAAGATCATCGGGCCTGGCGGGTAGATTTCCTTGCCGGCGGCGTGCTCCTGGCGCAGAAACTCACGCAGCTGGTGCATGTAGGGCTGATCGAACTCGGCACGCAGGGCGTTTTTCCAGCCGGGTTCAAGTTTGATGCGATCGTCGTCAGTCATGAGGCCATCCGTAAACAATGGCGCGACACTAGGTAAGCCATCCCCCCTTGTCAATCGGTCTGACCTATGGCCTGCATGATCGCCCAGGCAGGCCATACTTGAGCGATGACTTGAACGAGGTAGTCCATGGCCATTCATTGCGAGGTACTCACCGGCGCCGATGGCGCCCGCATCGGCATTGCCACACTGGATGCGCCCAAGGCGCTCAATGCCCTGAACCTGCCGATGATCGAAGTGCTCGGCGAATACCTGCAAGACTGGGCCCGCGACCCGGGCGTTGTCTGTGTATTGCTGCGTGGCAACGGCGCCAAGGCATTCTGCGCCGGCGGCGATGTACGGGCTCTGGCCCAGGCCTGCCGCGACCACCCCGGCAGCGTGCCACCGCTGGCTGCCACGTTCTTTGCCGCCGAATACCGCCTCGACTATCTCCTGCACACCTACCCCAAGCCGGTGCTGTGCTGGGGCCACGGCCATGTGCTGGGGGGCGGCATGGGGCTGTTGCAGGGGGCGGGGATACGCATAGTCACGCCTAGCAGCCGCCTGGCAATGCCAGAAATCAGCATTGGCCTCTACCCCGACGTGGGCGCCAGCTGGTTTCTTGCGCGCCTGCCGGGCAAGCTCGGGCTGTTTCTGGGGCTCACCGGCGCCCCCATCAATGCCCGGGACGCCATCGACCTGGGCCTGGCGGACCGATTCTTTGGCGAGCATCAACAGGAAGGGCTTATCGAAGAATTGTTGCAACTGAACTGGCAAGAGCAGACCGACCTGCAGCTGAACAGCCTGCTCAAGGCCGAACAGCACCGCGCCTATGCCGAACTGCCGGAGGCGCAATGGCTGCCCCGGCGCCAGGTGATCGATGCGCTGCTCGATGTTGCCGACCCGGCGGCCGCGTGGCGTGCACTGGAGGGGCTCAAGCAGCATAACGACCCATTGTTGGCTGATGCAGGCCAACGCCTGCAGGAGGGCTGCCCGCTCACGGCGCACCTGGTCTGGGAACAGATCCGTCGGGCCCGACACCTGTCATTGGCCCAGGTATTCCAGATGGAATACAGCATGAGCCTCAATTGCTGCCGTCACCCCGAATTCAGCGAAGGCGTGCGCGCCCGCCTGCTGGACAAGGACAACCACCCACGCTGGCACTGGCCGGATGTTGCGCAAGTGCCGGCGGCCGTGGTCGAAGCCCATTTTGTGAAGGTATGGGAGGGGCGCCACCCGTTGGCCGATCTTGCCTGACCTGGGCCGTTCCGCGCGCCCCCGTCAACCTTCACCGTCGCCAGTTGCGATCACCACTGCGCCCACCACCGGGACGGCGGTCACCATCACCCCGTCCATTGGAGTGCCAACGGTCGTTCTGGTACCGCCGGCTGTCGTTGCGGTAATCATGCCGGTCACGATCACGGCCGTAGTCATAACGCTGGCGGTTGCCGTAGTCGTGACGCGGGTTGCCATGCCACTGCTTCATCCCCGGCTGCGGGTGCGGACGGTATTGCGGCACGGGCGCAGGCCGGTAGTAACGCGGTGCCGGCTGGTAGTAATAGCGCGGTTGGGGGGCTACGTAATAGCGGTCATGGCGGTAATAACCCGGCGAGGCATACCGGTCAGCGGTGTAGTAATCCGTACGATAATAACGGCCTCCCTCGTGGTAAGGCACGCAGGCGGTTGTCATCAGGCCCAACAGGGCGATCAACAGAATTCGATAGGACATGGCGGCCTCCTGGACCGCTGGGGTGCCCGTACAGCGGCGCTGCCGAGCGTCGAAGCCAAAGCGAACATCGACAATGATTGAGACATTGTCGCCATCGTGCAGTGCCATTTGCGCAATAATTTGAAATAGCTTGGATACCCCAATAAACCTGCAGTCTTTTTCCGGCCATATCACTAGAATGAGCACCTCGACGATGCAAGCAGGCCGGCCGCAACCGTGCCTGCATTGAACACCCCGGACTAGTGTATGAATGACAGCCAGCACTGCCCTGCCTGCGGCGCCCTCAACCAATGCACCCTGGCCGACCCGCGCACTGCGCCAGCAGCCTGCTGGTGCTACGCCGTGAACATCGACCCCGCAGTTCTGAAGGCCCTGCCAACCGAGCTGCGCGACAAATCCTGCCTCTGCCCGCGCTGCGCCGCAGGGGCAGGTCTGCCCGAGAACGCGCCCGCCCAGGTCGAGGCAGAAAAGCGCTAGACTGCGCGCCACTCCCCTCGACGTCCTTGATGCCATGCGCCTTGACCGCTTCCTCGCCAACCTGCCCAGCTATAGCCGCCAGCAAGTACGCCTGCTGCTGGTACAGCGCCGCGTGCGGGTGGATGGCGAAACGGTAGCCGACCCACGGGCTGAAGTCCGCGAATTCAGCCGTATCGAGGTGGATGATCAACTACTCCAGACGGGGCGCCCGGCGCGCTACCTGATGCTGCACAAACCGGCCGGCTGCGTCAGCGCCACGCACGACCCACAGCACCGCACCGTACTCGATTTGCTGCCTGCGCCGTTGCGCGAGGACCTGCACATTGCCGGGCGGCTCGACTACAACACCACCGGGCTGATGATCCTGACCAACGACGGCCAATGGTCGCGGCGCCTGACCCAGCCGGCGACCAAGCTGCCCAAGCACTACCTGGTGGAAACGGAAGATGAAATCGGCGCGCATTACGTCGACAAGTTTCGCACAGGCTTCTACTTCGCCTTCGAAGACCTGACCACCCTCCCCGCGCAACTGGACATCCTTGGCCCGCGCACGGCGAGGCTGGCCATCATTGAAGGGCGTTATCACCAGGTCAAGCGCATGTTCGGCTACTTCGACAACAAGGTTGTAGGGTTGCACCGGGAAACCATGGGCGCGATCCAGCTCGATCCAGGCTTGGCGCCGGGTGAATTCCGGGCACTCACGGCTACGGAAATCGCCTCGGTCTAGGCCGCTTCAGGCACTGTCCGGACGTCATACGACCGCCCGGCGACAAAAGTCACAATTTCACCCAGCCGGCACTTGCGTGATCCTCAACCCACTGCTTGACTCCTAACTTGTCGGTCCGTGCGTGACTCGCCAGTCACACCGCGCGCCAGACACCTTTTTGCCGGCTACCCAAGGCCTCGATGCCTTGGAGCACGGCAAATTGCCCGCCAAAAACAATACCGTCGACACGTGTGCCAAGGATCGACACAGGGCCCCGGTAATTCCTTCAGGCAAATGCCTACCTGTCATAAAGAACGTGCACCCTAGGTGACGCGAACACCCTTTTTGCGCCAGGAGTCGATGACATGAGGCCAGAAATCGCTGTACTTGATATCCAAGGTCAGTATCGGGTTTACACGGAGTTCCATCGCGCGGATGCAGCCGAGAAGACGATCATCCTGATCAATGGCTCACTGGCCACCACGGCTTCGTTCGCCCAGACGGTGCGTAACCTGCACCCACAATTCAACGTCGTGCTGTACGACCAGCCCTACTCCGGCAAGTCCAAGGCACATAACCGCCAGGAACGCCTGATCAGCAAGGAAGACGAGGCGCATATCCTGCTTGAGCTGATCGAGCACTTCCAGGCCGACCACGTGATGTCGTTCTCCTGGGGCGGTGCCTGCACCCTGCTGGCGCTGGCGCACCAGCCTCGCATGGTGAAAAAGGCGGTGGTCAGCTCGTTCTCACCGGTGATCAACGAACCGATGCGCGACTACCTGAACCGTGGTTGCCAGTACCTGGCTGCCTGCGATCGCTACCAGGTCGGCAACCTGGTCAACGACACCATTGGCAAGCACCTGCCATCGCTGTTCAAGCGCTTCAACTACCGGCACGTCAGCAGCCTGGACAGCCACGAGTATGCGCAGATGCACTTCCACATCAACCAGGTGCTGCAGCATGACCTGGAACGGGCACTGCGAGGCGCGCGCAACATCGACATCCCGGTGCTGTTCATCAACGGCGACCGTGACGAGTACACCACCGCAGAAGACGCTCGCCAGTTCGGCAACCATGTCGGCAAGAGCCACTTCACGGTGATCCGTGATGCCGGGCACTTCCTGGACATGGAGAACAAGACGGCCTGCGAAGCCACACGCAGCGCGTTGCTCGGCTTCCTCAAGCCGACCGTGCGCCAGGCCCGGGCACGCACCCCGTACAACGCCAGCCAAGAGCAGCATGCATGGGCCATCTGAGTGCATCGGCGCCCTGTAGCCATGGCCTGCAGGCTATGGGCGCCGACAGCTTTTTTTCACCGGTTTATAACGAGGGCTTCTAATTCCAGGCAGGTTCTGGTAAAAAGTCGGGCGCAGACGCGGGTATAGTTTAATGGTAGAACAGTAGCTTCCCAAGCTTCCGACGAGGGTTCGATTCCCTCTACCCGCTCCACACCGCATTACCGCATGGCGTTCAACCAGCGTCATCGCTGCCCCTGAGGCGAAGATCATCCGCAAGTCGATCTGCTTGCCGCCTTCAACAGCTCAGTACCCCAGCCTTTTCAGCAAACCTGGCTCACTTTCAGCCGGGCGATCATAAAAGCGCAGTAGCGCACCCGCCCTGTTGGTAAAGATCCCATCCACCCCTGCCTTCATGCTTGCGGCGAAGTCCTGCGCGTCATCGAGCGTATAGACGTGCACCAGCAGCCCGCGCTCATGGCTGGCCTGGTTCATCCATGGCTGAATGAGATCGGCATAGCTCTGTTCGCCCAGCTTGCTGCGCTTGGCAGAAGGCCCGGTACCGATCGCACCGCCCTGCTTGGCGAAGTCCAGCCAGCGCAGGAACTCAGCCCGGCTCTTCGGTTGCTGGCGTGCATAAAAAGCGGCCTTGTCGCTTTCGCCTGAATCCGCCAAATCTTGCCCCGAGGCCGGTGCTATGGCCTTGGTACCCACCCACAGCAGCAGAATCTTCGGTACCTGCGGCATCGCCTCGTGCAGCAACGCCAGGCTGTTGCGATCGAATGTCTGCAGCACCACGCGCCCAGGCCGATCGAGCCAGCCACGGGCCTCCAAGCGCTCTTTGAGCTGCCGTTCAATGCCTGGAAACTGGCTGGGAACCTTGGTCTCGATATACAAACCGGGCTGGCGCTGCGGGTTGCCTTCGGCAATATCGATGACTTCGTCAAGGGTAAGGATCGACAGTTTGGCGAACGATGCCCTGGCACGTGCCGGGTAGGCGATGTTGAACCAGCTGCCGGCGTCCAGCGACCTGAGCTCGGCGAGGCTGAAGGCACTGACCGGGCTGTGTTTGCGCTCGGGGAAACGCTCGGCTACATCGCTGGTACGTGACAGCTCATCGTCGTGGACCACGACCAGCACGCCGTCGCGCGTGCGCTGCAGGTCCAGTTCCAGGTAGTCGGCGCCCAACTCGCGGGCCAACAGGTAGGCAGGCCTGGTGGATTCCGGTGCGTCGTAAGAGGCGCCGCGGTGAGCGATCACGGCCGGGTATGGTATGCCGTGGGCTGCGGCGAGGGCTTTGCCGTCCGTTGCCAAGGCCACTGAGGCCGGCCCCAGTGCTGCCAAGGCCAGCATCCCGATCAAACACTTGCGCATGTGAAGTCCTCTTTCATTCTGCGAACCTTGTCGTGGCTGTAGCGCAACCCTCGCACACATTGCATGACATGCTAAAGTCGCCCCCGTTTCCCGCTCCAGCGAATGGACCCATCATGCCCGCACTAGACGCCCACCTCGCCACTTGGCAGGAACTCGCCCAACGCCACCCCTGCGATGCCCTGCTACTGGGCAACGGCGCCAGCCGCGTGCTGTGGAAATCATTCGGCTATTTCTCGCTGTTCGAGGAGGCCCAGCGCGCCGGCCGCAAGAAAGGCCTGGCAATCAGCGACCAGGCCTTGTTCAAGTCCTTGGGCACTGAATTGTTCGAGCCGGTGCTGAGCACGCTGAACCAGACTGTGCGCGCCAACGCCGCCCTGGCGATCAACTCCACCGCGCCGCTGAACCGCTACTACTCGATCAAGGAAGCGCTGATCCACGCCGTGCGTACCGTGCACCTGCCATGGCCAAAGATGCCAGCGACAACCCTGGCATCGATCAACCAAGCCTTGCGCGGCTACCGCAGTGTCTATACCAGCAACTACGACCTGATCCTGCCTTGGGCAGTGCAGCACGCACCCCAGGGCTTCGCCACGCTGTTCGATGAGCAAGGCTTCTTCGACGTACGCCGCACCCGCAGCGAAGGGACGCGCGTGCTGCATTTGCACGGCGGCCTGCACCTGCTCAAGCTGCCCGACGGTACCACCCGTCAGCGCAGCGCCGAAAGCGCCGAGCTGCTGGACGGCTTTGCCGTGAACATTCCGGGTGAAGTACCGCTGTTCGTCAACGAAGACCGCAGTGACGAAAAACTGCGCGCCATCCGCAACTCGGATTACCTGGCCTGGTGCCTGGGCCAGTTGGCCCAGGAAAACCAGGGGCTATGCCTGTTCGGGCACCATCTGGACAGCAGTGACCAGCACTTGCTCGAAGCGATTCGCCAGGCGCGGCCGCGCCATCTTTCGATTGCCATACGGCCATTGAGCGAGGCTTCGGTGGTCAATCAGAAGCAGCACTTTGTGGACCGCTTTGGTGATCTGGCGGGGACAGCGCTGCATTTCTTTGATGCGGGTACGCATCCGTTGGGGTTGGCGGAGTACGCGATAAAGATGCCAGTACATGCAGAACACTGACAGGCGCTCGGGGACGAGCGCCACAGCCGACTTACGCTGAGATGGGGGGAATCAACCCGTCGTTGCGCAACAACGTCTCCAGGCAATGCTCCTGCACCCCATAAAACGCTTTCAGTTGCGCAATCTTTTCCAGCAGCGCTTGCGCCGCTACGGGCTGCTTGCGCTTCACCGCAAGAATCATCTTGTTCTTGTTGGTGTGCTCAAGCGAGATGAACTCGAACACCTTGGTCTCGTAACCACAGGCTTCCAGATACAGCGCGCGCAAGCTGTCGGTGAGCATCTCGGCCTGCTGCCCCAGATGCAGGCCGTATTGCAGCATCGGCTGCAGCAAGCCCGGGCTGTGCAGTTGCGGGCGAATCTGCTTGTGACAGCACGGCGAGCACATGATGATCGCAGCGTTGCAACGGATTCCGGTGTGGATCGCGTAATCGGTGGCAATGTCGCAGGCATGCAGGGCGATCATCACCTCGATGGCCTCGGGTACTACGCTGCGCACGTCACCGCATTGAAACTCCAGGCCCGGATGCTCCAGACGCGAAGCCGCTGCATTGCACAAATCGACCATGTCCTGACGCAGCTCCACCCCAGTCACCTGGGCTGCGCGGCCCAGGCTGTTGCTCAGGTAGTCGTGCATGGCGAAGGTCAGGTAGCCCTTGCCTGAACCGAAATCGGCCACCCGCAGCACCTGGCCAGCCGGCACCGGCGCATTGGCCAGTGCGTGATCGAACACTTCAACGAACTTGTTGATCTGCTTCCACTTGCGCGACATGGACGGGATCAGCGCACCCTGTGCGTCGGTCACGCCCAGATCACGCAGGAAGGGCCGCGACAGTTCCAGGTAACGCTTCTTCTCGCGGTCGTGGCCCGTGCTGGCAGCAGCCTCGCGCGGCGCCTGGGCACCGTGGCGCTGGAGCATCGGCTTGCCCTTTTTGCTGAAGGTCAGTTGCACTTCGCCGTCGGCGTCGAACAGGTGGGCGTTGCGAAAGCTCTGCCCCAGCAGCTCGGCGATCAGTGCCTGGGCCTGGTCCAGCGGCACGTTGCGGGTGATGTCGCGGGTCTGGTGGCGGTAGACCAACGAAAGGGTGGGCTGCCCTTTTACCTGCACCGGCTTGGCGATGATCCGCTGTAGGGTCTGGTCGGCGCCGACATGGCGCGCCAGCACCAGTTTGACCAGGGTATTGCCGTGCAAGGCAGCGCTCAGCAGGTCGAGAAACTGGGCGCGCGCGTCCGGCGCGATAGAAGCGGAAGTACTGGCGGACATGGAAAACAGGTGCCTCGGATAGCGGTGAGCGCGTTGCGCAATGCCGCGCATTCTACGTTGATGCCTGGCTCAGGCGAAGGTTTTCGCGATGGGCGTGGTTCACTCTAGAATCACCAGACGGTTCGGCAGCTCGTTGCGTGCGTGGGTGCGTGGCACGTGCTCGCACAGCCGTTCACCGCAGGCCTCGATGCACTCGACAAACCCCTGCAAGGTACGGCCCTGGCGCACCTGTTCGGCGAAGCGGGCACCGATCACCGCACGCGAGTGTGCATCGAGGTGGCAATCGATACCTTGATCGACCAGGATCTCCACATGCAGCTCCGCCTCGGCCACGAAGATCAGCACCCCGGCCCCCTTGGCCGTGCAATGCAGTTTCTGCTCGCGAAACTGTTGCCGGGCCAGGCGCGATGCCTGCCAGCGGCGCAGCGCAGGGGGGACCAACCAGGCGTTCAGGCGTGGGGTACGTAGCAGCGCACAAAGGCCGATGAACAGCAGCAGGTTGGCCACCAGCAGCCCGTGCCCAACGGGCCAGCCCAGCAGCAGCTGCAAAAGGCCAGGCACCACCAGCGCCAGCACGGCGGCCCAAAACAGTGGAAGGTAGGCGTAATCATCGGCACGCCGGGCCAGCACGGTCACCAGCTCGGCATCGGTGCGCCGTTCCACGCGCGCGATGGCCTCAGCGATCTGGCGCTGCTCGTATTCGTCGAGGGAAGTCATGCCTTCGGTCTCTGATCGTTTTTATAGTTGTTGTCCCGGCACTCGGGTGATCCTCAGCGAGCGCCATAATCAGGCATAATCCGCCGCTGGAATTAATGCCGGTGAATCGTACAACAATAGCCGCCTGAAAACTTCGGCCGCGCGCGTATCACCGTGGATACGGCACAGGCCTCGACAACGGAATTCATGATGAAACTGTCTTTGCTGGGCCTGGCCTTGGGCCTTGCCAGCCAGGCGGCCCTTGCCGCCCCCACCGCCCCGCCCCTGCAGGACAAGCAGGCATTCATCGAGCATCTGATCAGCCAGATGACCGAGGCTGAAAAGATCGGCCAACTGCGCCTGATCAGCATCGGCCCGGAGATGCCACGCGACAAGATCCGCGAAGAAATTGCCGCAGGCCGTATCGGCGGTACCTTCAACTCGCGCACTGCCCCCGAGAACCGGCCCATGCAGGACGCCGCCATGCGCAGCCGCCTGAAGATTCCGATGTTCTTCGCCTACGACACCATCCACGGCGAGCGCACCATTTTCCCGATCGGCCTGGGGCTGGCTGCCACCTGGGACATGGACGCCATCGCCAAGGTCGGCCGCACCTCGGCCATCGAAGCCGCCGCCGACGCCCTGGACATGACCTTTGCACCCATGGTCGACATCGCCCGCGACCCTCGCTGGGGCCGCACCAGCGAGGGTTTCGGTGAGGACACCTACCTGACCTCGAGGATCGGCCAGGCGATGGTCCGCTCGTTCCAGGGCAGCAGCCCGGCCAACCCGGACAGCATCATGGCCATCGTCAAGCACTTCGCCCTGTATGGCGCGGTGGAAGGCGGGCGCGACTACAACACGGTCGATATGAGCCTGCCGAAGATGTACAACGACTACCTGCCGCCCTACCGCGCCGCGCTCGACGCCGGTGCCGGCGGGGTAATGGTGGCGCTGAACTCGATCAACGGCGTGCCGGCCACCTCCAATACCTGGCTGATGAACGACCTGCTGCGCAAGGAGTGGGGCTTCAAGGGCGTGACCATCAGTGACCACGGTGCCATCCAGGAACTGATCCGCCACGGCGTCGCCCACGATGGTCGCGAAGCGGCCAAGCTGGCGATCAAGGCTGGCATCGACATGAGCATGAACGACACCCTGTATGGCGGAGAGCTGCCAGGGCTGCTCAAGTCAGGCGAGGTGACCCAGGCCGAACTGGACCAGGCCGTGCGCGAAGTACTGGGCGCCAAGTATGAAATGGGCCTGTTCAAGGACCCATACGTGCGGATCGGCAAGGCCGAAACCGACCTGAAGGATTACTACGGCGAAGACCGCCTGCACCGTGACGCCGCGCGCGACGTGGCGCGCCGCAGCCTGGTGCTGCTGGAAAACCGCAAGCAGACCCTGCCGCTGAAAAAAGCCGGCACCATTGCCTTGGTCGGCCCGCTGGCCGATGCGCCGATCGACATGATGGGCAGCTGGGCTGCCGACGGCAAACCGATGCACTCGGTCACCGTGCGCGAAGGCCTGCGCCGCGCCGTCGAGGGCAAGGCCAAGCTGGTCTATGCCAAAGGCTCCAACGTTACCGGCGACAAGGCGATCGTTGATTACTTGAACTTCCTCAACTTCGATGCCCCGGAAATCGTTGACGATCCGCGCCCGGCCGCTGTGCTGATCGATGAAGCGGTCAAGGCAGCGAAGCAGTCCGATGTGGTGGTGGCGGTGGTCGGCGAGTCCCGCGGCATGTCCCACGAGTCGTCCAGCCGCACCACACTGGAGATCCCGGCCAGCCAGCGCGAGCTGATCAAGGCCCTGAAAGCCACTGGCAAGCCGCTGGTACTGGTGCTGATGAACGGCCGGCCGCTGTCGATCGCCTGGGAACGCGAACAGGCCGATGCCATCCTGGAAACCTGGTTCGCTGGCACCGAGGGCGGCAATGCCATCGCCGACGTGCTGTTCGGTGACTACAACCCTTCGGGCAAGCTGGCCATCACCTTCCCGCGTTCGGTCGGGCAGATCCCGATGTACTACAACCACACGCGCATTGGCCGCCCGTTCACCCCAGGCAAGCCGGGCAACTACACCTCACAGTACTTCGAAGAGCCAAACGGCCCGCTGTACCCGTTCGGTTACGGCTTGAGCTACAGCACCTTCGAGCTGTCGGGGCTGAACCTGTCGCACAAGGACCTCAAGCGTGGCGACACGCTGGAGGCCAAGGTGACGGTGAAGAACACCGGCAAGGTGGATGGCGAGACCGTGGTCCAGTTGTACCTGCAGGACGTAGCAGCATCCATGAGCCGCCCGGTGAAGGAGCTTAAAAACTTCCAGAAAGTGATGCTCAAGGCCAGTGAGTCGCGGACCTTGGCCTTCCGCATCAGCGAAGAAGACCTGAAGTTCTTCAATGGGCAGCTGCAGCGGGTGGCTGAACCTGGCGCTTTCAATGTCCAGGTCGGGCTGGACTCAGAGGCCGTGCAGCAGAAGAGCTTCGAACTGCTGTAACCGGTCTGCAAGCATTACCGTCCTGTCGCCGGTTTGACGGCGATAGGACGGTACTGACAACTCCTTCATCCGGACCCGCCCCATGCCATTTTCCTTTCGCGCCCTGCGTTTGGGGCTGATCACCCTGCTGATCCTGGCCGGCACCGCGCTCAGTGCGGGCTGGGCCATGCAGCAGGCCAAGCGTCAAGCCATGGAGGATGACGCCCGCCGCGCCAGCCAACAGTTGGGGCTGTACGCCACGTCGCTGCATACCCTGATCGAACGCTATCGCGCCCTGCCCGCCGTCCTGGCGCTGGACCCGGAACTGATCCAGGCACTGCGCGGCCCGATCAGCGAGCAGGTACAGGACGCACTCAACCGCAAGCTCGAACGAATAAATGGTGCAGCCAATTCCTCCACCCTGGAGCTGCTCGACCACACCGGACTGGCCGTGGCGGCCAGCAACTGGCGCTTGCCCACCACCTACGTAGGTTCCAACTACGGCTTTCGTCCGTATTTCAAGCAAACCCGCAGCCAGGGTAGCGGCCGCTTCTATGCCGTTGGCGTGACCAGTGGCGTGCCGGGGTATTTCCTGTCCAGCGCAGTCACTGACGAACAAGGCCGTTTTCTCGGGGCCATGGTGGTGAAACTGGAGTTTCCCGAGCTGGAACGCGAGTGGCGCCAAGGCAACGACATCCTGCTGGTCAGCGATGCACGCGGCATCACCTTCATCGCCAACCAGGACGGCTGGCGTTACCGCGAGCTGCAACCGCTCAGCGGGCCCGATCGGGCAGAGCTGGCCCAGACCCGCCAGTACGACAAGCAACCGCTGGTACCGCTGCAGCATCAGGTGTTGACCCGCTTCGCCAGCAACAGCACCCTCAGCCGCGTGCAGGGGCCTGATGGGCCTGCCGAGTACCTGTGGGAAAGCCTACCGCTGGAAAGTGAAGACTGGACCTTGCACCTGTTGCGCAAACCACAACTGGCCGCTGATGGCCGTAATGCAGCCCTGGGCGCAGCTGCCGCGTGGCTGAGCCTGGTGTTCGCTGCACTGTTCGTCAGCCAGCGCCTGCGCCTGGCCCGCTTGCGCCGGCGCAGCCGTGAAGAGCTCAAGCGCCAGGTCGAAGAGCGCACCCGCGAGCTGCGTACCGCCCAGGAGGGCCTGGTGCAGTCGGCCAAACTGGCCGCACTGGGGCAGATGTCAGCCGCCATGGCCCACGAGATCAACCAGCCGCTGACGACCCAGCGCATGCAACTGGAAACCCTGCGCCTGCTGCTCGATCACGGCCGCTACGACGAGGCACGCCAGGCCCTGGAGCCGCTGGAGCAGATGCTCACGCGCATGGCCGCGCTCACCAGCCACCTGAAAACCTTCGCCCGTAACAGCCCGGTCGGCCTGCGCGAGCGGCTGGACCTGGCGACCGTTGTCGATCAGGCCCTGCACCTGCTGGACACACGCATCCGCAGCGACGAGGTCGAAGTGGCCCTCTACCTGGCGCGCCCGGCATGGGTACGCGGTGATGCGATCCGCCTGGAGCAAGTGTTGATCAACCTGCTGCGCAACGCCCTCGACGCCATGGCCGACAAACGTTACAAACGCCTGGAAATCCGCATCGAACCCGAGCACGATCAATGGCGATTGAGCGTGCTCGACTCTGGCGGCGGGATTGCCGAGACCGACCTGGCCAGGGTGTTTGACCCCTTCTTCACCACCAAACCGGTGGGTGAAGGGCTTGGCCTGGGCCTGGCGATTTCCTATGGCATCATCCATGAAGCCGGCGGCCAGTTGCAGGCCGAAAACCTGCCAGGCGGTGCGCGCCTGAGCCTTACCCTGCCCCGCGACCTGGAGCCTGCATGTTGAATTCAGTGATCGTTGTCGATGATGAAGCCAGTATTCGCAGCGCCGTCGAGCAATGGTTGAACCTGTCCGGTTTCAACGTGCAGTTGTTCGCCCGCGCCGAGGACTGCCTGGCTCAGTTGCCCTGTCATTTTCCAGGGGTTGTCATCAGTGACGTGCGCATGCCGGGCATGGGCGGCTTGCAGCTGCTCGAGCGCCTGCAGGCCGATGATCCGGACCTGCCGGTCATTCTTCTGACCGGGCATGGCGATGTGCCGATGGCGGTCGAGGCCATGCGCAACGGCGCCTACGATTTCCTGGAAAAACCCTTCACGCCACAGCACCTGCTCGGGAGCCTGCGCCGCGCGCTGGAAAAGCGCCAGCTGGTGCTGGAGAACCGCCGCCTGCATGAGCAGGCAGACCTCAAGTCGCGCCTGGAATCCACGCTTTTGGGTATGTCCCAAGG
The DNA here is from genome assembly GCF_047456105.1 of Pseudomonas sp. BNK-15. Classification (NCBI taxonomy): domain Bacteria; kingdom Pseudomonadati; phylum Pseudomonadota; class Gammaproteobacteria; order Pseudomonadales; family Pseudomonadaceae; genus Pseudomonas; species Pseudomonas sp. BNK-15. The sequence goes on along the minus strand of NZ_CP179898.1, from coordinate 3,075,506 downwards.
CCTGCAGCAATTGCGTCGGCAGGTGCTGGACCTGGCCAGCCTGCCGGTCAATGTGCTGATTCGCGGCGAAACCGGGAGTGGCAAGGAGCGCGTGGCGCGCTGCCTGCACGACTTCGGCCCGCGTGCAGGCAAGCCCTTCGTGGCGCTCAACTGTGCAGCCATCCCTGAGTCGCTGTTCGAAGCCGAACTGTTCGGCCACGAAAGCGGTGCCTTTACCGGCGCCCAAGGCAAGCGCATCGGCAAGCTCGAATATGCCAACGGCGGCACGGTGTTTCTCGATGAAATCGAGAGCATGCCATTGGCCCAGCAGGCCAAGCTGCTGCGGGTGATCCAGGAGCAGAAGCTGGAAAGGCTGGGGGCCAATCAGAGCATCAGCGTCGACCTGCGAATTATCGCCGCAACCAAGCCCGACCTGCTCGAAGAGGCACGCGCCGGGCGTTTTCGCGAAGACCTGGCCTATCGCCTGAATGTCGCCGAACTGCGCCTGGCACCGTTGCGCGAGCGGCGCGAGGACATCCCGCTGCTGTTCGAACACTTCGCCCACGCTGCAGCCCAGAAGCTCGGCCGCTCAGCCCCGCCGTTGTCGGGTACGCAACTGGCGCAGCTGCTGTCACATGACTGGCCGGGCAACGTGCGGGAACTGGCCAATGCCGCCGAACGCCACGCGCTGGGCTTGGGTTCGCCGAGCCTTGACAGCTTGCCTGCAGGCCAATCCCTGGTAGAGCAGATGGAGGCGTTCGAGGCGCAATGTCTGCGTGTGGCGTTGCGCTTGCACAAGGGTGAGATCAAGGGCGTGATGCAAGACTTGCAACTGCCCAGGCGCACCCTCAACGAAAAAATGCAGCGCCATGGGCTGGTACGCGAGGATTTCGTCGTGCGGGAATGAGCGGAAATCCGCCTATTGGTTAATCTCAATAAGCAAAAATCCGCTTACTTTTACTCTTTTTCCTAAGCCTGCCCTGCAGTTCATCACGTGCAGGCGCAGGCCGATGCAAACCGCGGCCGGCCAGCGGCAGCGCGGCTTCCATGCAAGCTGCAGCTCCGTGAACGGCGCCACGCGCCCTCAAATGAATCACCACGCACCCGTTTGGCACACCTTCTGCAATCTCGCTGGCAAGCTGCGCTTCGGCGCGCTCCACAAAAACAACGAGAAGGTATCCCTGATGGATAACGCCACCTCCCTGCCAACCGGGGCAGCCGTCGCGCCCGCCGCAGAAAGAACCACCGCCAGCCGCCTCAAGTCGATTTTCAGCGGTTCCATCGGCAACATGGTCGAATGGTACGACTGGTACGTCTACGCCGCATTCTCGCTGTATTTCGCCAAGGCCTTCTTCCCGGCCGGCGATTCCACCGCACAACTGCTCAACACCGCCGCGATTTTCGCCGTGGGCTTCCTCATGCGCCCGATCGGTGGCTGGCTGATGGGCCTGTACGCCGACCGCAAGGGGCGCAAGGCCGCGCTGATGGCCTCGGTTCTGCTCATGTGCGCCGGCTCTCTGGTCATCGCCCTGACCCCGGGTTACGAAACCATCGGCGTCGCCGCCCCGGTCCTGCTGGTCATCGCCCGCCTGCTGCAAGGCCTGTCGGTAGGGGGTGAATACGGCACCTCGGCCACCTACCTCAGCGAAATGGCCAGCAAGGAGCGCCGTGGTTTCTTCTCCAGCTTCCAGTACGTGACCCTGATCTCCGGTCAGCTCATCGCCCTGGCGGTGCTGATCGTTCTGCAGCAGACGCTGACCACCGAGCAACTGTATGCCTGGGGCTGGCGCGTACCGTTCGTGATTGGCGCGCTCTGCGCGGTGGTCGCGCTGTACCTGCGCCGCGGCATGGAAGAAACCGCCTCATTCACCAAGAAGGAAAAGGCCAAGGAAAGCCTGATGCGCACCCTGATGCGCCACCCCAAGGAACTGATGACCGTGGTCGGCCTGACCATGGGCGGTACTTTAGCCTTCTACACCTACACCACCTACATGCAGAAATACCTGGTCAACACCGTTGGCATGAGCATCAGTGATTCGACCACCATTTCGGCGGCCACACTGTTCCTGTTCATGTGCCTGCAGCCGATCATCGGCGGCCTCTCGGACAAGATCGGCCGTCGCCCGATCCTGATCGCCTTCGGCGTACTGGGCACCCTGTTCACCGTGCCGATCCTCAGCACTCTGCACACCATTGAGTCCTGGTGGGGCGCGTTCTTCCTGATCATGGCTGCGTTGATCATCGTCAGCGGTTACACCTCGATCAATGCCGTGGTCAAAGCCGAACTGTTCCCGACCGAGATCCGCGCCCTGGGTGTTGGCCTGCCTTACGCCCTGACCGTCTCGATCTTCGGCGGCACCGCAGAATACGTAGCCCTGTGGTTCAAGAGCGCCGGGATGGAGAGCGGTTTCTACTGGTACGTCACGGCGTGCATCGCTTGTTCGCTGTTGGTGTACGCGACCATGAAGGACACCAAGCAGCATTCGCGGATTACGACTGACTGACAGTGACCCTGCGGTTTGAAAAGGGGCGCCCCAGTAACTGGGCGCCCCTTTTTTGGTTGCTCGCAAAGCTTTTGTGATGTCGCTGGTTGCATGGTTTGAGTGTTCTGGCGCCCTTGACACTCACCCGACAGCCCACCAAATCCCCGCCTTAACCCCGAATTAATACCGCTGCTGCATCCTGCGTAGGCTGGAGAGCCCAATTGCACTGCGCAACGCATCCCTGGCGTTGCCGGGCCGTACCCAGTGCGAAGTGACAATCGGTGCGCCCAAAATGATCTGATAATTCGATTATTTAACGCCAATTTTTGCGCTTTTTAATCAAATTAATCGGCGTAGCATTGGACCCATAGAAACAAACAACCTCTTGAACCCAACGGAGCAACGACCATGAAAAACAAACTGATCCTCACCCTGGCCCTCTCGGTTTTCGCCACTGGCGCCTTCGCCGAAGATGGCTTCGAGCGCACCAAAGGCCACAGCTTCGCAGCGGCCCAGAGCCAAGCGGCCACTTACGCTGAAGACGGTTTCGACCGTACCGGTGCACAACGCTTCGCCGAAGACGGCTTCGATCGCACTGGCGCACAACGCTTCGCCGAAGACGGCTTCGATCGCACTGGCGCACAGCGCTTCGCCGAAGACGGCTTCGACCGCACCAACGCTCACCGCATCAGCTGATCCCTGATGCGTGCAACCAGCCCGGCCTCGGTCGGGCTTGATCATTTCCAGGCGGGCACAAGCTTGGCACACTAGGCGCCTCGTCCCCTCTGGAGGTAGGGCCACAGGCCCGACAGATGTATTACTACGAACCCGCCAAAGGCCACGGCCTGCCCCACGACCCGTTCAATGCCATCGTCGGCCCACGCCCGATCGGCTGGATCTCATCCCAGGACCGCGAAGGCCGTTTGAACCTCGCCCCCTACAGTTTCTTCAACGCCTTCAACTACATCCCACCGATCATCGGTTTCTGCAGCGTCGGGCGCAAAGACAGCCTGAACAATATCGAGCAGACCGGTGAGTTCGTCTGGAACCTGGCCACCCGCCCGCTGGCCGAAGCCATGAACCAGAGCTGCGCAGCCGTACCGGCAGAGGTGAACGAGTTCGACTTGAGCGGGTTGACGGCAACCCCGTCGAGCCTGGTGAAGGTGCCCCGCGTGGGCGAAACCCCGGTGGCTTTCGAATGCAAGGTGAGCCAGATCGTCCAGCTCAAGCGGGCCGACCAGGAACATGTGCCGAGCTGGCTGATCCTCGGCGAGGTGGTGGCGGTGCATATCGCTGAGCACCTGCTCAAGGACGGTATCTACGATACCGCGGCCGCCGAGCCGATCTTGCGAGGCGGTGGCCCGGCGGACTACTTCGAGCTGGGCAACCTGTTCAAGATGAGAAGGCCGCAGGGCTGATCACCAGACCAGCTCGCCTTCTTCACCAACGCCCTTGAGGCGTTCGAGTTCGGCGCAGGCGGCCTCATCGGCCGCCATGGCGCTCTTGAACACCTGGCCATCGAGCACCTTGTGAAAGCGCGGCGCACCGCCCATGCCCAGCGCCTTGACCGCGATAGCGGCGTTGTAGCCGCCGCCTTCCACCGGGACCATCGCCGAAACCGCTTCGAAATGCGGGAATTCTTTACGTGCCATGTTGCAATCCGCGTCGTTGATCGAGGGGCGGCATTCTACCCCGCGCGGCATGGCATTCAACCGAAGGTATGCAGATCCAGGCTGCTGACCACCTGGGCCTGCACCAGTTCGCCAAACACCTGCAAGGTCGGCGACTCGAAATAACCTGTCATCGCCTGTTGGTCACGCCAGCTCCCACTGAGCAGCCAAAGATCGGCATCGGCCTGCGAACGCTGTACGGTAAAGCTCAGGCAGCCAGGCGCGCTCAGCGAAGGCTCAAGCAGGTCCCGCAGGCGCGCGCCGAGCTCCGCCGAACGACCGCTGCTGGCACGGATGAAAGCCAAATGGGTGACCGGTTGTAGAAGGGCCATTGCACGATCTCCTTGGAGCAGACGGACGGGAAAACCAGGCTGCCAAGGTTAGTGGCGCGCTCGCGCGGCGCGTTAGGCCATTACTGCACGTCGATTGCCTGATCCTGCCGCACGGCAGGATCAGGCAATCGACGTGCAGCTTTGGACTAGCGCCCGCCATTGCCCAAACCTATGCTGCGTCGGTCAGCAGAGGAAAGCCATCATGACCACCGCCCCGTCCATTGATCCGACCCTGGAAGTGCAGCGCCAGGAACTGGCCGAGCTGATCGGGCGCCATGCCGGCGAAGCCCACGGCCCCGCGTCGGCCATCGATGATCTGTACCTGGTGCGCTACACCGAGAACGTGCGCTCGGTGCCAACCCTGGCCCAGCCTGCCCTGTGCGTCCTCGCCCAAGGCAGCAAAAGCCTGTTTCTGGGCGACGAGCAGTATGCCTACGACCCGCTGCATTACATGGTGGTGTCGGTGACCCTGCCGCTCAGCGGTGCCAAGCTCGATGCCAGCCCGGAAAACCCCAGCCTGGGCCTGCGTCTGGACCTTGACCCGGCCGAGATCAGCCAGTTGATTGCCGAAAGCGGGCCGATGCTGGTGCCCAATCTGCCCTCAGGTCGCGGCCTCTATGTGGAAAGGACAGATCCGCAACTGCTCGACGCACTGCTGCGCCTGATTCGCCTGCTGGACGCCCCGCGGGACATTGCCATGCTGGCGCCGCTGATCCGGCGGGAAATCCTCTATCGCCTATTGCGCGGCCCTCAGGGTTACCGCCTGTATGAAATTGCCCTGGCCAACAGCCAGACGCACCGGGTGTGCCAAGCCATCACCTGGCTCAATCAGAATTACCAGCAACCGCTGCGCATCGAGGACCTGGCTCGGGAGGTCAACCTCAGCACGTCAACCTTGCACCACAGGTTCAAAGCCGTGACCTCCATGAGCCCCTTGCAGTACCAGAAGCAGTTGCGCCTGCAGGAGGCCCGCCGGCTAATGCTCAACGATGGCCTCGAGGCAGCGGTGGCGGGTTATCGGGTGGGTTATGAAAGCCCATCACAGTTCAGCCGCGAGTACAGCCGGCTGTATGGCGCGCCGCCGATCCGGGATGTGGCGCGCTTGCGGGCCAGTGCCGGGTAACAGAGTGCACAATCAGCCTTCTACCACCGCCTGCCACTGGTTCTGATCGACCTGGATCAACGTCGGCCCCTTACGCTCCACCGCCCGCCCCAGGGCCACCTGCAACTGCTGCACATCGCCAACCTGTTCCGCTTCAGCCCCCAACGCACGTGCCACGCCAATGAAATCCGGGGTATGGATATCGACCCCTACCGGCTCGATGGCACGATTGACCATGTATTTCTTGATCTCTTCATAGCCCTGGTTATTCCACAGCAGCACGATCAACGGCACCTGCGCCTCCACCGCACTGGCCAGCTCCGGCAGGGTGAACTGCAGCCCACCGTCCCCGATCAGGCACACTGCCGGGGCACGCGTGGCCGGTTGCTCGGCGCTGCCCAGCCACGCCCCCATCGCCGCCGGCAGTGCATAACCCAAGGTGCCGTAACCGGTCGAGGCATTGAACCAGCGGCGTGGCTGATCCATATCCAGGGTCAGGTTGCCGGTGTACACAGGTTGAGTCGAATCGCCCACCAGGATGGCGTTGGGCAAGCGTTCCAGAATGCTGGTCAGCAGGCGGGTCTGGCTCAGGGTTGGCTGGTCCCAGGTAGCGTTCAGTGACGTGCGCAGGCGCTGCGCGCGTGCCGCCCCCCACGTGCCATCGCGGGCAGGCTGTGGCAGGTCGTGCAAGGCATCGAGCAATGCCTGTGCTGCCAGCTCGGCATCGGCGACCAGCGCCAGCTCCGGCAGGTAATTGCGCACGGTCTGGTCCGGGTCGATGTCGATGCGCAGCAGTGCCCCGGGGATTTCAAAGCCGCCCTTGAACGTCACGTCGTAGTCAGTTTCAGCCAGCTCGGTGCCAATCGCCAGCACTACATCAGCCTCAGCCACCAGCGCACGGGTGGCGACCAGCGACTGGGTCGACCCGATCTGCAACGGATGGTCAGAGGGCAGCAGGCCCTTTGCATTGATGGTCAGAGCCACAGGGGCCTGCAGGTACTCGGCCATGCGCGCAAGCGCAGGGCCAGCAGCCAAAGCACCGCCGCCTGCCAGGATCAAAGGCTTGCGCGCCTTGGCCAGGCGTTCGGCCATCAGTGCCACAGCCTGCGGCGCGGCGCCCGCGCGGCTACTGCGTACAGGGCGGCCCGGCAGCAGGTGGTCAGCAGGCTCGACCAGCACGTCCAGCGGAATCTCGATATGCACCGGACGCGGCCGGGCGCCATCGAACACGGCAAACGCGCGCGCCAGTACCTGTGGCAAGTCATCAGCGCTCATCAAGGTTTGCGAGAAGGCAGCCACCCCAGCCACCAGGGCGCTCTGGTTGGGCAGCTCGTGCAGCTTGCCACGGCCACCACCCAGCTGGCTGCGCGACTGCACGCTGGAAATCACCAGCATCGGGATCGAATCGGCGTAGGCCTGGCCCATCGCGGTGGTGATGTTGGTCATCCCAGGACCGGTGATGATGAAACATACACCCGGCTTGCCACGCGTACGCGCATAGCCGTCAGCCATGAACCCGGCGCCTTGCTCATGGCGCGGTGTGATATGGCGGATGGACGAGCCCGCCAGCCCTCGGTAGAGCTCCACGGTATGTACGCCGGGGATGCCGAAGACATGGTCTACGCCATAGCCTTCGAGGAGTTTGACCAGTACTTCGCCGCAGGTAGCCATCGCGTTTCACCTTGGATCTTGTTGGAATCTGCGCTCATTGGACCCAACGCACAGCTATCGCCACAAGGCAAAAAAACACATACTAGCCATGTCCTGTAATCATGGCTTGCGCGATGAAACGCCTTCCACCGCTTTCCGCTCTGCACACCTTCCTGATCACCGCTCAGCACTGCAACTTCACCCGTGCCGCACAGCAGCTGCATATCACCCAGGGCGCCGTCAGCCGGCAGATCGCCGGGCTCGAAGAACACCTGGGTTATGCCTTGTTCCAGCGTCAGGCCCGCGGCCTGAGCCTGACGCGTGAAGGCCAGGACTGGCTGCCGCGCGTGCAACAGGTGTTCGCCTTGATCGAACAGGGTGTGCGCGAGGTGGGCGGGCGCAGCACGACCTTGCAGCTCAAGGCGCCGACCTGCGTGATGCGCTGGCTGTTGCCGCGCCTGATGGAATGGCAGGCACTGCGCCCGGATGTGCCAGTAGAGCTGACCACCACGGTGCAACATGGCGTGGATTTTCGGCGCGAAGGGTTCGATGCGGCGGTGGTCTATGGCAGCTTGCCCAATCATGGGCTGCGGGTGCGCAAGCTGTTCGATGAGCAACTCACGCCCGTCTGCGCGCCATCGTTACTGGCTGGGCCTTTGCCACTGAAGCAGGTCGAGGACCTGGCGCGCCATATGCTGCTGCACCCATCGCGGGATGAGCATGACTGGCGCCTGTGGCTGCAAGCGGCCGGTGCGTCACTCGACCTGCACGGGCCGAAGCAGCACTTCGAGACGCTGGACATGGCCATGGCCATGGCATCCCAGGGCACTGGGGTTGCCATTGGCGATTGGGCATTGATTGGCGATGACCTGCGCGGCGGGCGTTTGTGCATGCCCTTCGGGTTGAAGGTGACCACCGGCAAAGCCTATTACCTGGCCTGCCAGTCCAAAAGCTTGCCAGCAGGGCTGGCCGAGCTGATGGACTGGCTGGAGGGCCGTGCCGAGGCTCAGTAACCGACGGTAAAACGCTGCCGCGAATGCGCCGGTTTCTCCAGTTCATCGAGCATGGCAATGGCGTAGTCGGCAAAGGTAATCCAGCTCTTGCCATCGGCGCCGATCAGCAGGTGGTCCTTGCCCAAGGTGTAATGCCCTGTCCGCTCCCCTTCGACGAACTCAGCCGACGGCGACAGGAAGGTCCAGTCCAGGTTCTGTTCCTGGCGCAGCACCTCAAGAAAGCGTACACCGGCGCTGGCCTCGGCCTTGTAAGCCTCGGGAAAGTCCGGGCTGTCGATGACCCGATGCCCGGAAGGCAACAGCAGGCTGCCGGCGCCCCCGACCACCAACAGGCGTTTGACGCCCGCACGCTTGACCGGCTCGATGATCGCATGCGGCTCGATGGTCGAAAAATGCGCAGCGCTCAGCACCGCATCCACACCCGCCAGCGCCTTGTGCAGCGCCGCGCTGTCCTTGACGTCGAGCGCCTGCACGGTCACGCCCGCGCGCCCCTGCAGTGTCGAAGGGTCGCGGGCAATGGCGAGCACACTGTGCCCGCGGCGCAACGCCTCTTCCAGCAGTTGGCTGCCAGCGCGGCCAGTAGCACCGATGATTGCGATCTTGCTCATGAGGAACACTCCTTCAGTTGAATGGAATTACCACTTCACCTCGCCCTTGGCGACCTTGGCACCGAGCTCCAGCGAGCTCTCGTCGGCCAGGCCCGGGTAACGCTTCTTCATTGCGCCGATCAGCCCATCGGCGTCTTTGGCCTTGGCCGCTTCAACATCGAACGCCTGGATGTAGCTCGCCGTGAAATGCACGGCATCGAGCGAATGATCGCTCTGCCCCAAGTAGTGGCCGGCCACGACAGTACGCGGTGACAGCTGCTCGATATGCTTGAGCGTGCCAAGCCAATCCGCATGCGACTTGGCTGACTGGGTATCGGCCATCCACACATGGATGTTTTCGGAGACCACCACCCCACCCACCACTGCCTTGATCGACGGAATCCAGACAAAACTGCGCTCAGGTTGCGGGCCATCCAGCCCCATGACTTCGAGCGGCTGCCCCTCCAGCATCAGGCGATTGCCATCGAGCACCTGTGGCACCACCAGCCGCGCCGGTTTGTCGGAGCCCATCTGCGGGCCCCAGTAAGCCAGCTTGGCATCCATGGTCCGGCGGATATGGGCAACGGTGGCGGCCGAAGCAACCACGCTGACCTCAGGGAAGGCCTGGGTCAGGGTGTCGAGGCCGAAGTAGTAGTCCGGGTCGCCATGGCTGATGTAGATGGTCGTCAGGTGTTTGCCGCCAGCACGCAGGCGTTGCACCAGCTGTTCGGCCTGGGCCTTGCCGAACTGGGCGTCGACCAGGATGGCGTCCTTTTCGCCACTGACGATTACCGAGCTGACCGGGAAGATGGCCTCATGGCCTGGGTTGTAAATGTCCAGTTGCAACGGCTCGGCAGCCTGGACCTGGCCAGCCAGGGCGACACATGCCAGCACCAGGCTGCGCAAGGGAGTGTATATCGACATGCTCTGTGACCGTCCGCGAGAAGAATGATCAACAGCTTAGTTGCCCGATCCATGACAAAAAATGCGATGCTCGAACATAGTTTGTTTCTGAAATCGGGCAAATCATGGACCGTCTGAACGCGATGCGCGTTTTTGTCACCGTCGTCGACCTGGGCAGCCAGTCGGCGGCGGCCGATCAACTGCAGCTGTCCCGCCCGGTGGTCTCGCGCTACCTCGCCGAGCTGGAGGACTGGGTTGGCGCGCGCTTGATGCAGCGCACCACGCGCAAATTGAGCCTGACCGCCGCTGGCCTGGAGACCCTGCCCCGCTGCCGGCATCTGCTGGAACTGGCCGGCGACCTGCAGGCCGCCGTGCAGCAACCGGCGGATGCGCCCCGTGGCGCCCTGCGCATCAGCGTCAGTACCTCATTCGGCCAGGCACAACTGGTGGATGCGGTAGCCGCGTATGTGCGCCGCTACCCTGGGGTGAGAGTCGAGCTGCAGATGCTTGATCGCACGGTCAACCTGGTGGACGAGCGCATCGACCTGGCCATCCGCACCAGCAACGACCTGGACCCGAACCTCATCGCCCGGCGCCTCACTGTATGCCGCTCAGTCGTCTGCGCGGCACCCGCCTACTTGCATGAGCATGGCACCCCGCAACGGGTCGAGGAACTGAGCCAGCACAATTGCCTTACTCATGCCTACTTCGGCCACAGCGTCTGGCATTTCGAAGTGGGCGGCCAGCCGATCACTGTGCCGGTCGAAGGTAATATCAGTGCCAACGAGGCCATGACCCTGCAGAAGGCGGCACTGGCCGGTGCAGGGGTCGCCATGCTGCCGACTTACCAGGCTGCCGCGGCCATGCGTACAGGCGAGCTGGTGCGCCTGCTGCCTTATGCACGCCCGCAGGAGCTGAACCTGAATGCGGTGTACACATCACGCAAGCATATGCCGGCGACCTTGCGCACCATGCTGGATTTTCTGGCGCAGCGGTTCAGGGACGAACCGGAGTGGGATAAAGATTTGTTGTGAACTGCCGCGCAACAGGGCTGTTGCGTCAAGCGTCCACCGGTGATTGACCTATGCTTGAGGTATCACCTGTTTTTGCAACAGGAGGTGAGCACCATGGGCATCAAATCAAGAAGAGTCGCCCTTGTCATGGCATTGACTGCAGTCGCCGGGCTGTACGGCTCAGCCTGCTGGCGCGCAGAACTGCTACGCAACCAGCCAAGCTCGGCGGCCAGTTGCGAGCAGGCGCACTGCGTGCCGCATACGGCAACCTTGAGCGCCGTCCGTTAGGTTGAACGGCGCCAGGCCGGTCACTCATCAACGCTCATGTATTCCTTGGCCCAGCGGATGTAGTCCTCAGGCTGGGTGTAGGTGTGAGAGAGTTCGGTGGCCGTGAGGTTCTCCGACTTGTTCTGCTGGCCGCGCTGCAGGCGCAGGCAGTCATAAGTAGCCTTGATCGCGGCGAAGTAGGCGGCATGCCCATCGACCACGATCCGCACGCCAAGGCGCGCCAGGCGCTCATCGTCGTGCAGGTTGGGGTTGGCGTAAGTCACCAGCATCAGGGGCACGCTCAGGTGCCCGGCAATCTGCTCGAGTTGCTCGAAGTCTTTGACGCCCACCATGCAGATCGCGTCGGCACCGGCCTTCTGGTAGCTCTGGGTGCGCACGATGATTTCTTCGGTGCTGAGCACGCCGGCGTTGGTGCGGGCAATGATCGACAGCGATGAGTCGACCCGGGCCTCCAGCGCCGCACGGATCTTGCCAACCCCCTCCTCGACCGGGATCAGGTCGGTGGACTTGCGCCCGAACTGGGCCGGCAGCAGCGTGTCTTCGATGGTCAGCGCAGCCACACCGGCGCGTTCCAGTTCGATGACCGTGCGCATGACGTTCAGCGCATTGCCATAACCATGGTCGGCATCGGCGAGCACCGGCAGCTGGGCCACACGGCCGATGCGGGTAGCCTGCTCGACGAACTCACTGAGTGTGATAAGGGCGAAGTCTGGTGCGGCCAGCACCTGCAGCGAAGCGACCGACCCGCCGAGAATGCCGACTTCGAAGCCCAGGTCAGCGGCAATACGCGCCGACATTGGGTCGAACACGGAGGCCGTGTGATAGCAGGAACCTGAAGCGAGCAGCTCGCGGAAGGCAAAACGCAAATCTTGATGGGAAGCCTTGGGCATGATCACTCCGCTTATACGTGAAATTGAACGGTTGCTACCGACCCCTGAATCGGGTCTACCTGACCTGTTCCAACCGTCGCCATCTGGGCGGTCATGCTCGACATGCAGGCAGAGGAATAAAAGGTGTGGGATACAGCGGCACTGGAATCCTGCGACATCATGCTGCACCAAGCTGGTGCAACCCGCGGATTCAAGGCTCTGCGGCACATGCACGATATCACGCGGCCATGCAGCACTGGATGAATGCGCCAATGCCGATCTTGCATGGGCGATGCAGATAGTACATAGGTAGCTACCTAAGTCGGGTTACACTCGCAGCATTGATGCCGACCCGTCCGCGGGCCAGCAAAGTCACCGCCGTCGTTCAAACAAGGTGCCCCCGTGACCGCCGCCCTCCCCCAGACCGCCCTGCGCAACGTACTCACCGCGTTGATGCTGGCCATTTTCCTTGGTGCCCTTGACCAGACCATCGTCGCGGTCTCACTGCCCGCCATCTCCGCCCAGTTCAATGACGTCGGGCTGCTGGCCTGGGTAATTTCGGGCTACATGGTGGCGATGACCGTGGCGGTCCCTATCTATGGCAAGCTGGGGGACCTGTATGGCCGCCGGCGCATGATACTTACCGGCATCAGCCTGTTCACACTGGCCTCCATCGCCTGCGCCCTGGCCCAGGACATGCAGCAGCTGGTGCTGGCGCGGGTGCTGCAGGGCATCGGTGCGGGCGGAATGGTCTCGGTGAGCCAGGCGATCATCGGCGACTTCGTGCCGCCGCGCGAGCGTGGGCGCTATCAGGGCTATTTCAGCAGCATGTACGCCGCAGCCAGTGTTGCCGGGCCGGTACTGGGTGGGTGGCTGACCGAATACCTGTCGTGGCGCTGGGTGTTCTGGATCAACCTGCCCTTGGGCCTGGTCGCCCTGTGGGCCATCCATCGCGCCTTGGAGGGTATGCCCGTGCAACGCCGCCAGGCCCAGGTGGACTATCTGGGGGCGGTGTTGCTGATCCTTGGCCTGGGCAGCCTGCTGTTGGGCATTACCCTGGTCGGCCAGGGCCATGCCTGGACTGCGCCTGCCGTAGTGGCCCTGTTCGCCTGTGCCGGGCTTGGCACAGCCTTGTTCATCGGGCATGAACGTCGTTGCCAGGAGCCGTTGCTGCCACTCGGACTGTTCGGTAACCGGGTTGCCGTGCTGTGCTGGGCGGTGATTTTCTTCGCCAGTTTCCAATCGATCTCTCTGACCATGCTGATGCCCCTGCGCTACCAGGGCATCACCGGGGCCGGGGCCGACAGCGCCGCGCTGCACCTGCTGCCCTTGGCCATCGGCCTGCCCATCGGTGCATTCACCGGCGGGCGCATGACCAGCTTCACTGGCCGCTACAAGCCGCAGATCCTCGCCGGTGCGTTGCTGATGCCGGTGGCGATCTTCGCCATGGCCATCACCCCACCGCAGTCGGGCGTTCTCAGTGCGCTTTTCATGTTGTTCACAGGCATCGCCTGTGGGCTGCAGTTCCCGACATCGCTGGTAGGCACCCAGAGCGCTGTGGATAGCAAGGACATCGGCGTGGCCACCAGCACGACCAATCTGTTCCGCTCACTTGGCGGCGCCATGGGCGTGGCCTGCATGTCCAGCGTACTGCTGGCACTGCTGCATCAGGGGGGGTTCGAATTGGCGGGTAATCCGTTGCTGGGGAGCCTGCAGGCTGGGGAAGCGGATCCTGCAACCCAGGCACGATTGCTGGAAACCTTCAGGCACCTGTTGCTGGGCAGCGCCACGGTGGCGCTGCTGGGGCTGGTGGCGGCAGTGGCATTGCCGGACCGGCAGTTGCGTGGGCGCTAGGGGAGCACCTTAGGTTTTAATCATCCCTTAATGCTCAGGGAAAACACTCCCTCACAATCCTTAACAAAGTGTCAATTGCGCAAGGCAGGGCTCCAGCGCAGCATATCCAGCCCGGTGTCCACCCATTTTTCGGCATCGCGCAGCAGATCGACGCTGTCTGGCAGTAGCAACCAGCGCCCGATCAGGCCATCGACATAGGCAAACAGGGCCACGGCTGCCCGTTCTACATCCAGCCCGGCCGGCAACTGCTCACGGCGCACGGCATTGGCCAACGCCAGGGTAATGCCCTCATGGCAATCCAGCACCGCACTTTGGCGCTGCTGGCGAATTTCACACATGTCATCGGTGAACTCGCACTTGTGATGCAAGATCTCATTGATACGCCGGGTCCGGGCGTCGAGCACCAGCCCGTTGAACACTTGCAGCAGCAGCTTGCGCATGCAGCCGAGTGGGTCCAGTTCGTCCTCGCTTTCACTGGCACGCGCCAAGTGGTCATGGGTTTCGTGCAGGCTGTCGAGCAGCGCCTGCACCAACTCCGCCTTATTGTTGAAATGCCAGTAGATAGCACCGCGGGTCACGCCCGCCAGTTCGGCGATGTCAGCCAGGGTGGTTCGCGCAACCCCACGCTTGTAGAAAGCCTTTTCCGCCGCCTCGATGATCTGGGTTCGGGTTTCCTGGGCTTCTTCTTTGGTTCGACGGACCATGGCAGTACAACCTCATCTGGGCCCGCAGGCACGTTGCTTGCGGGGAATCCGCCGGGGTCACCTCTGAAGGGTGCCTCCGGATGGGCTAATCAAGGGGCCGGATAGTAGCCAAGTACTACCCAACGGTATTTACAAACAACCATGAATGTAAGTATATTCGTTAGTAAGCTATTTATCCACCTGATAGCATTTTTTCTGACAAGACTCTTCCATTACTCTTGAGCGTCTCCCTGCTCTAGCGACCCGAGGATCCTCATGCAATTCAAGCCAGCCGTTACCGCTCTGGTTTCCGCCGTCGCCCTGGCAACTCTGCTAAGTGGCTGTAAGAAAGAAGAAGCCGCGCCCGCAGCACAGGCTCCTCTGGTCGGCGTCGTGACAATCCAGCCCCAAGCCTTCACCCTGACGTCCGAGCTGCCGGGGCGCACCAGCGCCTATCGCGTGGCCGAAGTGCGCCCTCAGGTCAATGGCATCATTCTCAAGCGCCTGTTCAAGGAAGGCAGCGACGTCAAGGCCGGTCAGCAGCTGTACCAGATCGACCCTGCCGTATACGAGGCCACCCTGGCCAACGCCCAGGCCAACCTCCAGGCTACCCGCTCGCTGGCCGAGCGCTACAAGCAGCTGATAGACGAACAGGCGGTGTCCAAGCAGGAATACGACGACGCCAATGCCAAACGATTGCAGGCCGAGGCAGCGCTCAAAAGTGCCCAGATCGACCTGCGCTATACCAAGGTACTGGCGCCGATCAGCGGTCGTATCGGTCGCTCGTCGTTCACTGAAGGTGCGCTGGTGAGCAATGGCCAGACCAATGCCATGGCCACCATCCAGCAACTCGACCCGATCTACGTCGATGTCACCCAGTCCACCGCCGAGCTGCTCAAGCTGCGCCGTGACCTGGAAAGCGGCCAGCTGCAGAAGTCCGGCGACAACGCCGCGTCCGTCCAGCTGGTGCTGGAAGACGGCAGCCTGTTCAAGCAGGAAGGTCGCCTGGAGTTCTCCGAAGTGGCGGTCGACGAGACCACAGGTTCGGTGACCTTGCGCGCCATCTTCCCCAACCCTGATCACACCCTGCTGCCTGGCATGTTCGTGCACGCGCGGCTCAAGGCCGGGGTCAACAGCAATGCCATCCTGGCCCCGCAGCAAGGCGTGACCCGTGACCTCAAGGGTGCACCGACCGCGCTGGTAGTCAACCAGGAGAACAAGGTCGAACTGCGCCAGCTCAAGGCCAGCCGCACCCTGGGTAGCGACTGGCTGATCGAAGAAGGCCTGAACCCGGGCGACCGCCTGATCACCGAGGGCCTGCAGTACGTGCGCCCGGGTGTCGAGGTCAAGGTCAGCGATGCCACCAACGTCAAGAAACCGGGCAGCCCTGATCAGGCCAGCGCGGCCAAAGCAGACGCCAAAGCGGAGTAAACCATGTCGAAGTTCTTTATCGATCGCCCGATCTTCGCCTGGGTGATCGCCTTGGTGATCATGCTGGTCGGCGCTTTGTCGATCCTGAAGCTGCCGATCAACCAGTACCCAAGCATCGCGCCGCCGGCCATCGCCATCTCCGTGACCTACCCGGGCGCCTCGGCGCAAACCGTGCAGGACACCGTGGTGCAGGTGATCGAGCAGCAGCTCAACGGTATCGACAACCTGCGTTATGTGTCCTCGGAGAGCAACTCCGACGGCAGCATGACCATCACCGCCACCTTCGAGCAGGGCACCAACCCTGATACCGCGCAGGTTCAGGTACAGAACAAGCTGAACCTGGCCACCCCACTGCTGCCGCAGGAAGTACAGCAGCAAGGTATCCGCGTCACCAAGGCAGTGAAGAACTTCCTGATGGTGATCGGCCTGGTGTCCGAAGACGGCAGCATGACCAAGGATGACCTTGCCAACTACATCGTTTCCAACATGCAGGACTCGATTTCGCGCACGGCAGGTGTCGGTGACTTCCAGGTGTTCGGTGCACAGTACGCCATGCGTATCTGGCTCGATCCGGCCAAGCTGAACAAGTTCCAGCTGACTCCGGTCGACGTCAAGACCGCGGTCGCCGCGCAGAACGTGCAGGTGTCGTCCGGCCAGCTCGGCGGCCTGCCTGCCATACCCGGCACCCAGCTGAACGCCACCATCATCGGCAAGACTCGCCTGCAGACCGCCGAGCAGTTCGAAAATATCCTGCTCAAGGTCAACAGCGATGGCTCGCAGGTTCGCTTGCGCGATGTTGCCCAGGTCGGCCTGGGCGGCGAAAACTACGCCATCAGCGCCCAGTTCAACGGCAAGCCGGCCTCGGGCCTTGCGGTCAAGCTGGCGACCGGCGCCAACGCCCTGGATACCGCCACGGCCCTGCGCAAGACCATCAGCGACCTGGAGCCGTTCTTCCCGCCAGGGGTCAAGGCGGTGTTCCCGTATGACACCACGCCGGTGGTCACCGAATCGATCAGCGGGGTTATCCACACCCTGATCGAAGCCGTGGTCCTGGTATTCCTGGTGATGTACCTGTTCCTGCAGAACTTCCGCGCCACCATCATTACCACCATGACCGTACCGGTGGTATTGCTGGGCACCTTCGGCATCCTTGCCGCCGCGGGCTTCAGCATCAACACCCTGACCATGTTCGCCATGGTCCTGGCCATCGGCTTGCTGGTGGACGACGCCATCGTCGTGGTGGAGAACGTCGAACGGGTCATGTCCGAGGAAGGCTTGCCGCCCAAAGAGGCGACCAAGCGGTCGATGGAGCAGATCCAGGGCGCGCTGGTGGGTATCGCCCTGGTGCTGTCGGCAGTGCTGCTGCCGATGGCCTTCTTCGGCGGCTCCACGGGTGTGATCTACCGGCAATTCTCCATCACCATCGTCTCGGCCATGGGCCTGTCGGTGCTGGTGGCACTGATCTTCACCCCGGCGCTGTGCGCCACCATGCTCAAGCCGCTTAAAAAGGGCGAGCACCATGTGGCCAAAGGTGGCTTCTTCGGCTGGTTCAACCGCAACTTCGACCGCAGCGTGAACGGCTACGAGCGCAGCGTGGGTACCATCCTGCGCAACAAGGTGCCGTTCCTGCTGGGCTACGCCTTGATCGTCGTCGGCATGATCTGGCTGTTCGCCCGCATCCCTACCGCGTTCCTGCCCGAGGAAGACCAGGGCGTACTGTTCGCCCAGGTGCAGACACCGGCCGGTTCCAGTGCCGAGCGCACCCAGGTGGTGATTGACCAGATGCGTGAGTACCTGCTCGAGGACGAAGCCGATACCGTGTCGTCGGTGTTCACCGTCAACGGCTTCAACTTCGCCGGTCGCGGGCAAAGCTCGGGCATGGCGTTCATCATGCTCAAGCCGTGGGACGAACGCTCCAAGGAGAACAGCGTGTTCGGCCTGGCCGAGCGTGCCCAGCAGCACTTCTTCAGCTTCCGTGATGCGATGGTGTTCGCCTTTGCTCCACCTGCGGTACTGGAGTTGGGTAACGCCACCGGCTTCGACGTATTCCTGCAGGATCGTGGTGGCGTCGGCCATGCGAAACTCATGGAAGCGCGCAACCAGTTCCTGGCCAAGGCTGCCCAGAGCAAGGTGCTCAGCGCCGTGCGTCCGAACGGCCTGAACGATGAGCCGCAGTACCAGCTGACCATTGATGACGAACGTGCCAGCGCCCTGGGCGTGACCATCTCCGACATCAACAACACCCTGTCGATTGCCTTGGGTGCCAGCTACGTCAACGACTTCATCGACCGCGGCCGGGTCAAGAAGGTGTACATCCAGGGCGAACCGAACGCCCGGATGAGCCCGGAAGACCTGCAGAAGTGGTACGTGCGCAACGGTGCAGGCGAGATGGTGCCGTTCTCCTCCTTCGCCACAGGTGAATGGACCTACGGTTCGCCCAAGCTGTCGCGCTACAACGGCGTTGAGGCAATGGAGATTCTCGGTGCACCGGCACCAGGCTACAGTACCGGTGAAGCCATGGCTGAGGTGGAGCGGATCGCTGGCGAACTGCCGGACGGCATCGGCTACTCCTGGACCGGCATGTCCTACGAGGAAAAGCTCTCCGGCTCGCAGATGCCGGCACTGTTCGCCCTCTCGGTCCTGTTCGTGTTCCTGTGCCTGGCAGCACTGTATGAAAGCTGGTCGATCCCGATCGCCGTCGTGCTGGTCGTTCCACTGGGCATCATCGGTGCGCTGATCGCCACCAGCCTGCGCGGCCTGTCCAATGACGTGTACTTCCTGGTAGGCCTGTTGACCACCATCGGCCTGGCGGCGAAGAACGCGATCCTGATCGTGGAATTCGCCAAGGAACTGCACGAACAAGGCAAGAGCCTGTATGACGCAGCGATCGAGGCATGCCGCATGCGTCTGCGCCCGATCATCATGACCTCGCTGGCATTCATCCTCGGCGTGGTACCGTTGACCATTTCCAGCGGCGCTGGCGCGGGCAGCCAGCATGCCATCGGTACCGGGGTAATCGGCGGCATGATCAGTGCGACCGTGCTGGCCATCTTCTGGGTACCGCTGTTCTTCGTCGCAGTGTCGTCGCTGTTCGGCAGCAAAAAGCCGGAACAGGACGCCACCCCTGAAACTCCACGTTATGAGGCTGGGCAATGACCAAGTCTTTGTTGTCCCTGGCGGTAACCGCTTTCATTCTCGGCGGCTGCTCGCTGATCCCTGATTACCAGACGCCGGAAGCACCGGTGGCAGCGCAGTGGCCGCAAGGCCCTGCGTACTCGCCGACCGAGTCGGCCGACGTGGCCGCCGCCGAACAGGGCTGGCGCCAGTTCTTCCACGACCCGGCACTGCAGCAGCTGATCCAGACTTCGCTGGTGAACAACCGTGACCTGCGCGTGGCGGCACTGAACCTCGACGCCTACCGCGCGCAGTACCGCATCCAGCGCGCCGACCTGTTCCCGGCGGTTTCAGCCACCGGCAGCGGCAGCCGCCAGCGCGTCCCGGCGGACCTGTCGACAACCGGTGAGGCCAACATCACCAGCCAGTACTCGGCCACGCTGGGCGTCAGCGCCTACGAGCTGGACCTGTTCGGCCGCGTACGCAGCCTGACCGAGCAGGCCCTGGAAACCTACCTGTCCAGTGAGCAGGCGCGTCGCTCCACGCAGATCGCCCTGGTGGCCAGCGTGGCCAACGCCTACTACACCTGGCAGGCCGACCAGGCACTGTTCAAGCTGACCGAAGAGACGCTCAAGACCTACGAGGAAAGCTACAACCTGACCCGCCGCAGCAACGAAGTCGGTGTGGCTTCGGCGCTCGACCTCAGCCAGGCGCGCACCGCAGTGGAAGGGGCACGGGTCAAGTATTCGCAGTATCAGCGCCTTGTCGCCCAAGACCTCAACAGCCTGGCCGTGCTGGTGGGTACCGGCATCCCGGCCAACCTGCCCAAGCCGCTGGAGCTCGATGCCGACCAGCTGGCGGAAGTGCCGGCAGGCCTGCCGTCGGACATCCTCCAGCGCCGCCCGGACATCCAGGAAGCCGAACACCTGCTCAAGGCTGCCAACGCCAACATTGGCGCAGCACGAGCAGCGTTCTTCCCGAGCATCAGCCTGACCGCCAACGCCGGCACCCTGAGCCCGGACATGGACGGGCTGTTCAATGGTGGTTCGGGGACCTGGCTGTTCCAGCCGCAGATCAACCTGCCGATCTTCAACGCCGGCAGTCTGAAGGCGAGCCTGGACTACTCGAAGATCCAGAAGGACATCAACGTCGCCAAGTATGAAAAGACCATCCAGACCGCCTTCCAGGAAGTCTCCGATGGCCTGGCGGCACGCAAGACCTTCGAAGAGCAGTTGCAGGCGCAACGTGACCTGGTGCAGGCGAACCAGGATTACTACCGCCTGGCCGAACGCCGTTACCGCATCGGTATCGACAGCAACCTGACCTTCCTCGACGCCCAGCGCAACCTGTTCAGTGCACAGCAGTCGCTGATCACCGATCGCCTGTCGCAGCTGACCAGCGAGGTCAACCTGTACAAAGCGCTCGGCGGTGGCTGGTACGAGCAGACCGGGCAGGCCAATCAGCAGGCATCGGCGGCAACACCGAAGAGCTGACTGTTCAGGTAAACACAAAAACCCACCCCTCGCGGTGGGTTTTTTGTTGCGCACAACGCTGCCTGACAAATAATTAACCAACTGGAACATTCCGTTCGATTATCGCCCGCTTCCGCTTGCGACGAATTGCCTCACTGCTGCCCTCCCCGCACCATCCTCTCCAGCAACACGTTGCCAATTTGACAAAAAGACCCGCCCTGCAGGCTGCACTCTGCAGCGCACCGGTTCGCCAATAAAAACAAGAGATCCACGACAGATGAGCATTTCGCACCCCGCACGCCAGCTGCTGCCCGGCCTGTTGGCCATGTCCTGTGCCCTCCCCGCATTGGCCGCCGAAGGCGGTTTCATGGAGGACGCCAAGGCCACCCTCAACCTGCGCAACTTCTACATCAACCGCAACTTTGTCGACCCGGCTCACTCCCAAGCCAAGGGAGAGGAATGGACGCAAAGCTTCATCCTCGATGCCCGCTCCGGCTTCACCCAGGGCGTCGTAGGTTTCGGCGTGGATGTACTGGGCATGTATTCGGTCAAGCTCGACGGCGGTAAGGGCACCACCAATACCAACCTGCTACCGGTCCACGATGACGGCCGGCCCGCCGACGACTTCGGCCGCCTGGGCGTTGCACTGAAAGCCAAGCTGTCGCAGACCGAACTGAAAGTAGGCGAATGGATGCCAGTGCTGCCGATTCTGCGCTCGGATGACGGCCGCTCGCTGCCGCAGACCTTCCGCGGCGGCCAGCTCACCTCGAAAGAAATCGAGGGCCTGACCCTGTACGCGGGTCAGTTCCGCGCCAACAGCCCGCGCAACGACGCCAGCATGGAAGACATGTCGCTCAATGGGCGGGCGGCGTTCACCTCCGATCGTTTCAACTTCGGCGGTGGCGAATATACCTTCAACGACAAGCGCACGATGATCGGCCTGTGGGATGCCCAGCTCAAGGACATCTACCGTCAGCAATACATCAACCTGGTGCATAGCCAGCCGCTGGGCGAATGGACCCTGGGCGCCAACCTCGGCTATTTCATCGGCAAAGAAGACGGGGCCGAACGCGCAGGCCAGCTCGACAACCGCACGGCCTCGGCCATGCTCTCGGCACGCTACAAGGGCAACACCTTCTACGTCGGCCTGCAGAAAGTCAGTGGCGACGATGCCTGGTTGCGGGTCAACGGCACCAGCGGCGGCACCCTGGCCAACGACAGCTACAACTCCAGCTTCGACAATGCCAAGGAACGTTCCTGGCAGGTGCGCCATGACTTCAACTTCGTCACCGTCGGTATCCCCGGCCTGACCCTGATGAACCGCTACATCAAGGGTGACAATGTCACCTCTGGCAGCATTGACGACGGCAAGGAATGGGCGCGGGAAACCGAACTGGCCTACGTGGTGCAGTCGGGGTCATTCAAGGACCTTTCGCTGAAATGGCGCAACTCCACCATGCGCAGGGACTTCAGCACCAACGCGTTCGATGAGAACCGCTTGATCGTGAGTTATCCGTTGAACCTGTTGTGATCTCACCGGCCATCAGCCATGCGCACTGCCACCATTCGCTAAGCTGATGATAGTGGTGCGCCACAGGCTATCCTGAGCAGTATGAGTGGCCTGTGCCCGCCAACAGTGCGGCACAGGCTACACCATGCAAACAGGCCACCCAGGGAGGAACAACAATGAAAAACCTCGTTGAACACCTGAGCCGATACGCCAGCTACCACCGCGACCCACGCAATATCGCTACCCACTTCGTCGGCATTCCGCTGATCGTGCTGGCCGTGACCATCCTGCTGTCGCGCCCGGGCTGGGACGTCGCCGGGATCTGGCTGTCCCCTGCCCTTGTGGCAGCGGCAGCGTCGGTGTGGTTCTACCTGCGCCTGGACCTGCGTTTCGGGCTGGTGATGGGCTTGCTGCTGGGGCTGTGCCTGTGGGTTGGCCAGGCACTGGCGCTGCAAAGCACCGCGCTGTGGCTCAGTGCTGGGGCAGGGGCATTTGTGGTGGGCTGGATCATCCAGTTCGTCGGGCATTACTACGAAGGCCGCAAGCCAGCGTTCGTCGACGATATCAGCGGGCTGATCATCGGGCCGCTGTTCGTGGTGGCGGAGGCGGCGTTCATGCTGGGAATGTGCCCGGCGCTCAAGCATGCAGTTGAGGCCAATGCCGGGCCGGTGGCGCTGCGCTCTGCGTAGGAGCGGCCTTGTGTCGCGAAAGGGCTGCGAAGCGGCCCCATCAATTTCAGCGACGCTGCAACCATCCTGGGGCCGCTTCGCAGCCCTTTCGCGACACAAGGCCGCTCCTACAGGTGCGTGAGCTTCACGGCTGTTGACGAGACTCTACACCCAACTCATCCCACACCGATTCTGCCAGGTGGAAGGTGGCATTGGCTGCTGGAATACCACAGTAGATAGCGCTCTGCATCAGCACTTCCTTGATCTCTTCACGGGTCACGCCGTTGTTGGCCGCCGCGCGCAGGTGCAGCTTGAGTTCATCGTTGCGGTTCATGCCGATCAGCATGGCGATGGTGATCAGGCTACGCGTGTGCCGTGGCAGGCCTGGGCGGGTCCAGATATCACCCCAGGCATGGCGAGTGATCATTTCCTGGAACTCGCCATTGAAGTCGTTGAGTTTCTCCAGGCTGCGATCCACGTGGGCATCGCCGAGTACTGCGCGGCGTACTTGCATGCCGGCGTCGTAACGTTGTTTCTCATCCATGGCAGATTCCTCAGCGAGCCAGCAGGAAGTCAAGCACGCGAAGGCTGAACGCCTCGCCGATCTCGACATTGGAAAGGTGCGCTGCCGGGAATTCGGCATAGGTGGCACCGATGATCGCGGCCTGCATGAAGCGGCCATGTTCCGGCGTGGTCACCACATCCTCGGTACCGGCAACGACCAGCGTAGGCACCTGGATACGGCCGAGTTGCTCACGGTAATCGGCGTCGCGTACTGCCGCGCAGTTGGCGGCGTAGCCCTGTGGAGAGGTCTGCGCGAGCATCTGGCAGATGCGCTGCGCCTGCTCAGGTTGGGCCTGGGCAAACGCGGGAGTAAACCAGCGAGCGATCGAGGCGTCGCGCAGGTCGGCCATGGCCTGCTGGCCGCCTTTGAGCACCATGTCGATGCGGGTATTCCACACTTCGTCATTGGCGATCTTGGCCGCGGTATTGCACAGGGTCAGGCTGTGCAGACGCTCGCCCGCATTGATACCCAGCCACTGGCCGATCAGGCCACCCATGGACAGGCCGACGAAGTGGGCATGCCGGATATCCAGTGCATCGAGCAGTGCCAGCACATCGCCGCCCAGTTGCTCGATGCTGTATGGGCCGTCGGTGACCAGCGAAGCGCCGTGACCGCGAGTGTCGTAACGCAGTACACGCAAGTGCTCGCTCCACAGCGGAATCTGGCTGTCCCACATGCCCAGGTCGGTCCCCAGGGAGTTGGACAGCACCAGCACCGGGGCATCGTCCGGGCCATCGAGTCGATAGTTCAGTACGCCATCGGCCAGTTGCAAATGCGCCACAGCGGTCTCCTTCAGGCAGTGAAACGTTGATGTTCAGCCACGGCGCGCGCCACCCAGACGCGGGCCTGGCCAAGGTAATGGGCAGGGTCGAGCAGACGGTCTAGCTCTTGTTCAGTCAGTTCGGCGGTCACCTGCGGCTCGTCGCCCAGCACAGCGCGCAAATGGCGCTGTTCGGCCACGGCGCGCTGGCAGCATTGCTCGAGCAAGTGATGGGCGCGGTCGCGGCCAAGGCGTTGGGCCAGGACGATGCTCACCGCCTCGGCCAGCACCAGGCCCTGGGTCAGATCGAGGTTACGGCGCATGCGCTCGGCGTCCACCTCCATGCCTTCGACGATCACCCGGGCCTGGCGCAAGGCGCCTGAAACCAGGCAGCAGATCTCCGGCAGTGTTTCCCACTCGGCATGCCACAGGCCGAGGCTGCGCTCGTGCTCCTGGGGCATGGCTGCGTAAAGCGTCGATAGCAGCCCCGGCACCCGGGTGGCGGCACCGATCAGCACTGCAGCGCCCACCGGGTTGCGCTTGTGCGGCATGGTCGACGACCCACCCTTGCCAGGCGCGGAAGGCTCGAACACCTCGCCCGCCTCGGTCTGCATCAGCAGGCTGACATCGCGGCCCAGCTTGCCCAGGCTACCGGCAATAAGGCCCAGCACCGAGGCGAATTCCACCAGGCGATCGCGCTGGGTGTGCCAGGGTTGCTCGGGCAAGGTCAGTTTCAACTGTGCGGCCAGGCCCTCGGCGACCGGCAACGCTTTGCTGCCCAAGGCCGCCAGGCTGCCGGAAGCGCCACCGAACTGCAGCACCAGCAAGCGCGGACGCAGCTCCTGCAGCCGTTGGCGGTGGCGCGTAACGGCGCCCAGTATGCCGGCCAGCTTCATGCCCAGAGTCACCGGGGTGGCGTGCTGCAGCCATGTACGTCCCACCAGCGGTGTGTCGGCGTGCAGCAGGGCCTGGCGCGACAAGGTTTCGGCCAGCGTGGCGAGGTCAGCCTCGATCAGCGCCAGTGCATCACGCAACTGCAGCACCAGCCCGGTATCCATCGCGTCCTGGCTGGTGGCGCCCAAGTGCACATAGCGTTCGGCCTCGGGAACACCACTGGCGATCACCTTGCCCAGCGCCTTGACCAGCGGGATTGCCGAGTTGCCTGCCGTGGCAATGGCATCGGCGAGCGCGCGAACGTCAAAGCGCTCGGCCTGGCAGGCCGCCTCGATGGCCGCTACCGCGCTGTGCGGCACCAGGCCGGCAGCAGCCTCGGCACGGGCCAGGGCAGCTTCGAAATCGAGCATGCCCTGCAGACGGCCGCGGTCAGAAAAGATCTCGCGCATGGCCGGGGCGGTGAAATAGGCGTCGAACAGTAGGTTGCTCATGCAACGTCCTTAATCATCATGGTGCAGGTACGCCGCCTGTTTCGGCAGACGCAGGCTGAACAGGAACGCGATTGCCATCATCGCCGTCACGTACCAGTAAAAGGTGTTCTCCATACCCAGGCTTTTCAAGCCCAGGGCCACATACTCGGCCGAGCCGCCGAACATTGCGTTGGCTACCGCGTAAGCCAGGCCTACCCCAAGCGCACGCACCTGCGGCGGGAACATCTCAGCCTTCACCAGGCCACTGATCGAGGTGTAGAAACTGACGATGCACAGCGCCAGGGTCACCAGCACGAAGGCCATGAACGGGCTGCTGACGGTCTTTAGCGCCATCAGCAACGGCACGGTGAACAGCGTCCCCAAGGCACCGAACAGCAGCATCGAGTTACGTCGGCCGATACGGTCGGAGAGCATGCCGAAGAACGGCT
The DNA here is from genome assembly GCF_047456105.1 of Pseudomonas sp. BNK-15. NCBI lineage: Bacteria > Pseudomonadati > Pseudomonadota > Gammaproteobacteria > Pseudomonadales > Pseudomonadaceae > Pseudomonas > Pseudomonas sp. BNK-15. The sequence goes on along the minus strand of NZ_CP179898.1, from coordinate 3,049,747 downwards.
GCATCACCATGTACAGGAACAAGGCGCCGGTCATCACGAAGCTGGCGTTCTTCGCGGTCATGCCCGCAGTGTTGACCAGGTACTTCTGCATGTACGTAGTGAAGGTATAGAAGATCAGCGAGCCACCGGCGGTATAGCCGAGCACGGTGATGAAGGCTGCCGTGTGGTTGCGGAACAGGCCTTTGATGGAACCTGCGTCCTTGTCCTTGCGGGTTTCGGCGCTGCTGGTCTCGTGCAGCGAGCGGCGCAGCATCAGCGAGATCAGTGCAGCGATGGAGCCGACCACGAACGGAATGCGCCAGCCCCAGGCGCGCAGTTCGTCTTCGGTCAGCAGTTGTTGAAGGATCACCACCACCAGCACGGCAAGCAGTTGGCCACCGATCAGCGTGACGTACTGGAAGGAAGCAAAGAAACCACGCTGGCCACGCAGCGCCACCTCACTCATGTAGGTCGCGGTGGTGCCGTACTCGCCGCCTACCGACAGGCCCTGAATCAAGCGGGCCAGCAACAGCAATGCCGGGGCCCAGGTGCCAATGCTCGAGTAGGTGGGTAAACAGGCAATCATCAAGGAGCCGAAACACATCATCAGCACCGAGATCATCAGGGAATTCTTGCGGCCATGGCGGTCCGCCAGGCGACCGAAGATCCAGCCACCGATTGGCCGCATCAGGAAGCCAGCGGCAAACACGCCCGCGGTATTGAGCAACTGAACAGTGGGGTCGTCAGAGGGGAAGAAGGCCGGCGCAAAATAGATTGCACAGAAGGCGTAGACATAGAAGTCGAACCATTCCACCAGGTTGCCTGAAGAGGCACCGACGATGGCGAAGATGCGCTTACTGCGCTCTTCACCGGTGTAGTAGGTTGAGGTCATGACGGCTTTACTCCTGGAGTGTGCTAAGTAGGTCTAGACATACTTAGTAACACACTCGTTCCGCTTCTGGGCTGGCTATTGGCCTTGTGTCTCATAAGTCCGGCCTCTTCGCGAAACAAGCCCGCTCTCACAAGAGAGGCGTGGTCCCCTGTGGGAACGGGCTTGTCCCGCGAAAAGGCCGGAACAGGTCAAACCCGCTCGATGGCCAACGCCAGACCTTGGCCAACACCGACACACATGGTCGCCAAGCCCTTGCGCCCGCCGCTCTTCTCCAGTTGGTGCAGTGCGGTCAGCACCAGGCGCGCTCCACTCATGCCCAGCGGGTGGCCCAGGGCAATTGCACCGCCGTTGGGGTTCACTTGCGGCGCATCATCGGCCACGCCCAGCTCACGCAGCACCGCCAGGCCTTGGCTGGCAAACGCTTCGTTGAGCTCGATCACATCGAAATCGCTCATGGCCACACCCAGGCGCTCGGTCAGCTTGCGCACCGCCGGTACCGGGCCAATGCCCATTACCCGTGGTGCGACACCGCCGCTGGCCATCCCCAGAACACGGGCACGCGGGGTCAGGCCGTGCTTCTTCACCGCTTCAGCCGAGGCCAGGATCAGTGCAGCAGCACCGTCGTTCACGCCCGAGGCATTGCCAGCGGTGACCGTCTTATCCGGGCCGTTGACCGGCCTGAGCTTGGTCAGTGCCTCGAGGGTGGTTTCCGGGCGCAGATGCTCATCTCGCTCGACGATGGTTTCGCCCTTCTTGTGGGCGATACGCACAGGCACGATTTCTTCGGCGAAGAAGCCGGCAGCCTGTGCTGCTGCGGCCTTCTGTTGGCTGCGCAGGGCGAATGTATCCTGGTCGGCACGCGAAACCTGGTAATCGTCTGCGACGTTATCAGCTGTTTCAGGCATGGAATCCACACCGTACTGGCTCTTCATCAGCGGGTTGATGAAGCGCCAGCCGATGGTCGTGTCTTCAAGCTTCATGTTGCGCGAGTAAGCGCTCTCGGCTTTGCCCATGACAAACGGCGCGCGCGACATGGACTCGACGCCGCCGGCAATGGCCAGCTCCATCTCGCCGCTGGCAATGGCACGGAATGCAGTACCGATGGCGTCCATACCCGAGGCGCACAGGCGGTTCAGGGTCACACCCGGGATACTCTCGGGCAGGCCCGCCAGCAGCAGGGCCATGCGTGCCACGTTGCGGTTATCTTCACCGGCCTGGTTGGCACAGCCAAAAAACACTTCGTCGACCTGATCCCACTGCACACCCGGGTTACGCTCGATCAGCGCCTTGAGCGGTACAGCGGCCAGATCATCGGCACGCACGCCGGCCAAGGCGCCGCCGAAGCGGCCGATGGGGGTGCGAATAGCGTCACAGATAAATACGTCGCGCATCAAGCTTCTCCTGCCAGTGGGCCATGGGCCTCGGCGGTGCGGGTTTCAAAGTCACGCAGCGCACCCAGGTCGACCTCGGTTCAGGGTGCTACGTTGGGCTCAGATTAAGGAGAGTGGCGGGTCGCTGACAATCCGATAATCGACTATCCGTGCGTTTATCGAACATATTGTCACCCAGCCATCCCTTTCCCAAGGGGCCGCAACGCGGCCCGTCAGCGCAGGCTCAGGTCGCGTCGGCGTGGCTCACCAGGCCTTTCACGATCACGCCTACCGTGGCCAGCGCAGCTGGCACCAGCAATGCCGTCAGCACCTGCTCGAAGTTCCAGCCCAGGCCAAGCAGGGTCGCACCACTCCAGGCGCCGAGGATCGCGCCAAAGCGGCCGATGCCGAGCATCCAGGAAACACCGGTGGCACGCGCTTGGGTCGGATAGAACCGCGCCGCCAGCGAAGGCATGGCCGATTGCGCGCCGTTCACACACATCCCAGCTACCAGCACCAGAGTGGCAAGCACGGTAATGTTGCCCAGGCTCTGCCCTACCGCATAAGCGAACACGCCCGCCAGCAAGTAGAAGATACCGATGACCTTGTGCGGGTTGTAACGGTCCATGGCCCAGCCTACTGCCACGGCACTGAGTACGCCACCGAACTGGAACAGCGCACCGATGAACGCGGCCTGCTCCATGCTTGCGCCGCTGTCACGCATCAGCGTCGGCAGCCAGCTGGTCAGCAGGTAGACGATGACCAGGCCCATGAAGTAGGTCAGCCACAGCAGCATCGTGCCCAGGCCATAGGTGCCGGAGAAGATCACTGCGAACACGTTGCGCGCGGCCACAGCCTTCTGTTCCGGCACACTGAAGCTGGCTGCCTGCGCAACGACGGCCGGTGCAATCGGCGCCAGGGTCTTGCGCACCTTGTCGGTACCGCGGTTGCGTACAACCAGAAAGCGTGCCGACTCAGGCAGCCAGACCATCAGCACCACAACCAGCAGCAGCGGCAGCACGCCGCCCACTACCAACAGGCTATGCCAGCCGTAGGCCGGGATCATCTTCGCGGAAATGAACCCACCACCAGCCATGCCCAGGTTGAAACCGCAGAACATGCTGGTCACCAACAGCGACTTGAGGCGCTCCGGGGTGTATTCGGAAAGCAGCGTGGTGGCATTGGGCATGCCGGCACCCAGCCCGAGGCCGGTCAGAAAGCGCAGCATCAGCAACTGGTCGACGTTGCTGGCGTAGGCCGAGGCCAGGCTGAAACCACCGAACACCAATACCGCACCTACCAGCACGACCTTGCGGCCAAAGCGGTCGGCCAGCGGCCCTGACCCCAAGGCACCGAACACCATCCCGATCAATGCGGCGCTCATCACCGGGCCAAGGCTGGCGCGGTCGATACCCCATTCCTGGGACAATGCCGGAGCGATAAAGCCCATGGCCGCAGTATCCAGACCGTCGAGGAAGACAATCAGGAAGCAAAGGATCACCACGCGCCATTGATAGCGCGACAGCGGTTGTTCATTGATGAATGATTGAACGTCGAGGCAGTTCCCGACAGATTGTGGCTTGTTCATTGTTGTTATCCAGAAATTGGGCACAGTCGAGCCACTGCACAAGGGCAACCGGTACAGGGTTCAAAGTCGATGAAATGCGGCCTGATTCAGCCTGGATACAACGGAACTGCGTGCGGGTGCGGCCGCAGCAGCAAAGTGACAGTGGTCATGGTGTGCGCCTCTTGTGTTTTTCTTGTTCGGTCGGCACAGCCGACCGCTGCGAGAGACATTAATCAGCCAATGGAGGGCGCGCAATTCGTCCAGAGCGACACTGTGCGTTTATCGAACAGGAAACGGTTGGCATGTTCGATAACAGTGCACAGCGGCACGACGGGCTGTACGTGTTTCAGCCAAACAACTGATGGCAAAGATCGCGACTGGATGCCAGCAGGATCGGTAAGAACCGCTGTTCCAGCTCGCTTCGGCTCACACGCCCCACATGGGTACTGACATTCAACGCCGCAAGTACCTGCCCGGAAGCATCATAGATCGGCACAGCAATCGAGCGCAGCCCCTGCTCCAGTTCCTGGTCGACTACGCACCAGCCCTGCTCACGCACCTGCTGAATACAAGCGAACAGCGACTCCGGATCATGCAAGGTACGGCTGGTGCGGGCCTTGAGGTCGGCGCGGTCGAGGTACTCGCGCAAGCTGGTGTCGTCCATCGCTGCCAACAGAATGCGCCCCATCGACGTGCAGTAGGCCGGCAGCCGCCCACCGACTGACAGATCGACCGATATCAACCGCTCCACAGTGGCCGAGCGGGCTATATAAAGAATATCGTCGCCTTCGAGGGTGGCCATGTTGGCAGCCTCGTGCAATTGATCGCTGATGCGGTCCAGATAGGGCTGGGCCGACATCGCCAGGGGCGTCGACGAAAGGTAGGCATGGCCGAGGGTCAGCACCTTGGGCAGCAGCGAATAGGTACGCCCGTCGGTCGTGGCGTAGCCGAGCTTGATCAGCGTATGCAGGCAACGACGCACCGCCGCTCGTGGGATCTCGGTGCGGTGGCTGATCTGAGCGATGGTCAGATGGCGCTTGCGCTCCTGAAATGCCTGGATTACGGCAAGGCCCCGCGCCAGCGAGGTCATGAAGTCCGGGTCACCAGTAAATGCCTGAATACGCTTGGCTGGCGAGGCCACGATCGGCGGTGCCAAGGCAGGAGCGCTCGGGCGTACCGACTCCGGGCTGGCAGATTCGTTGGCCGGGATTTCGTCACTCATCGCTCACCTCAAAAAATTCGCTGCTTCGTGCGATTATCGAACAAACGGCCGATAATCGCAATTGACCGCTGACACGTTTACTTATACCTTTCTACTGCCACTTGTGGCTTCTTTGGAGAGACTGGTCAGGTACCCACCGTAGAAGTCCCCAGGCAACGGCCTCGCCTTTGTGCGAGGCCGTTTTTATTTCCCAGCCTGGTATCTGAACAGCAGCGAACTTTCCAAGCGCCGGCCGTTCAAACTTTGCACAAGCAGCCATTACCCGCAACTTGAACGACGGTTGTAAGGGCTGGGTAAATAACACTGTCTGGCGTTTTATCGATTGCTATAATCCAGTCGGCTGGCCCGGATCCGCATTCGGGCAAGGCACTTACGGCCTGACCCTTATCCGACGACCAGCACGCCCTGTGCATGGGCAACGTGCACGTGCACGCACTAACGGCCACTTTTTACATTCAGGTACTACTGTGACGAAAGATGAACTGCGCGCGGAACTGGAGCGCCAGGCTGAACGTTACAAGGAAGTTTACGGTGGTGAAGTCACCACTTACGCCGCTCAACCGGAACCGGAGCGCAAACCTTGGCGCAAACGGGCCACGGTCCAGGATCAGGCCTTCAACCAGGAACTGGAAAAGATGGAGAAAGAGTTGCGCAACGAAGACACCTGAGCCGTTTGCCGCGGGCAATTGCACTGACGGTCGAGGGCGGCGCTCGCGGGACCGATCGTTACCGACAGGCCGAGTATGAAATGGAATTACACAAATTTCATACAGTCGTTTTAATCATGAATGGCCATTCCCGTTTACAGGAATACGGCGAAATTCGGCGTTTTTTGTGATTTTTAGCGAAACCTTCTACGCATTACTCCGTGGAAGACAACGTTTGGAAGTCGATCAAAAGACTGCCATCGGTCAGCTGCGGGTGCATCGATTGCCAAGGTTTTCTGGCATAATCCCGCCCCCCAAATGACCGCCAGACAACCTTCATGATCGATTTATTCAGCGGACTGGATGCCTGGGTATTGGTGAGCCTGCTGCTCGCCCTGACCTTCGTGCTCGCATTCGAGTTCATCAATGGCTTTCATGACACCGCCAACGCGGTAGCCACCGTCATCTATACCAAAGCCATGCCACCACACCTGGCCGTGTTCTTCTCCGGGGTGTTCAACTTCCTTGGCGTTCTGCTGGGCGGTGTCGGGGTGGCTTACGCCATCGTTCACCTGCTGCCGGTCGAGCTGCTGATCAATGTGAACACCGGGCATGGCCTGGCCATGGTCTTCTCGTTGCTGGCTGCGGCCATCACCTGGAACCTGGGTACCTGGTATTTCGGCATCCCGGCCTCGAGCTCGCACACCTTGATCGGTTCGATCCTTGGCGTGGGCCTGGCCAATGCCCTGATCAGCGACATTCCCTTGGGTGACGGCGTCAACTGGCAGAAGGCGATCGACATCGCCATGTCCCTGGTCATTTCGCCCATGGCCGGCTTCGCTGTGGCTGCGCTGTTGCTGCTCGGCCTGAAATGGTGGCGCCCGCTGTCGAAGATGCACAAGACGCCAGAACAGCGCCGCAAGCTCGACGACAAGAAGCACCCACCCTTCTGGAACCGCCTGGTGCTGGTGATTTCGGCAATGGGCGTGAGCTTCGTACACGGCTCCAACGATGGCCAGAAAGGCATCGGCCTGATCATGCTGGTACTGATCGGCATTGTTCCGGCCAAGTTCGTGCTCGACCTGAACAGCACCACCTACCAGATCGAGCGCACCCGCGACGCGACGATGCACCTGAGCCAGTTCTACCAGCGCAATGCCGCCACCCTGGGCGAGTTCCTGGCACTGGGCAAGGCACAGGCCAGCGACCTCCCGGAGCAGTTCAGTTGCAACCCGCAGCAGACCGAGCCCACCATCGCAGCATTGCAATCCTCGCTGCAGGGCGTGACCGATTACCGTGCCCTGGAAGCCGACAAGCGCGTGGAAGTGCGCCGCTACCTGCTGTGCCTGGATGACACGGCGAAGAAGGTCGGCAAGCTGCCGGGACTGGATGCGCGTGAAAAGGCCGACCTCGACAAGTTGCGCAAGGACCTCACCGCCACCACCGAATACGCCCCGTTCTGGGTAATCGTCGCCGTCGCCCTGGCTCTGGGCCTGGGCACCATGGTTGGCTGGAAACGCGTGGTACTGACCGTAGGCGAGAAGATCGGCAAACAGGGCATGACCTATGCCCAGGGCATGTCGGCCCAGATCACCGCAGCATGCGCCATTGGCATGGCCAACGTGTTCGCCCTGCCGGTTTCGACTACCCACGTGTTGTCGTCCGGCGTGGCCGGCACCATGGTTGCCAACAAGAGCGGCCTGCAAGGCGGCACAGTGAAAACCATCCTGCTGGCCTGGGTATTGACCCTGCCGGCGACGATGGGCCTGGCGGCTGGCTTGTTCTGGCTGGCATCCAAGGCTATCGGCTGAGCCATAACAGTGCAGTGAAAAGGGCCGCTTTGCGGCCCATCGCCGGCAAGCCGGCTCCCACAGGTACAGCGCAGCCCTCAAGAGCTGCGCGGTCCCTGTGAATGCTAACGCTTCTTGCCCCCGAGCAACGACCCCATCAACCCCCGCACTAGTTGGCGCCCCAACTGATTGGCCGCCTGACGCACCGCCGACTTGATCGCCTGCCCCGCCGCGCTCTGCAAGAAATCTCCGGCCTTGTCGACCAGGCTGTCTTCATCCGCCTTGGGCACCGGTACCGGCTCTACCGCCTCACCTTTGCGCCGGGCCAGCATTTCATACGCCGACTCCCGGTCAATCGGCTTGTCATAGCGCCCCGCCAGCGGTGACGCTGCTATCAGCGCACCACGCTCGGCCACACTCAACGGCCCGATTCGCGATTGCGGCGGCGCAATCAACACCCGCTGAACCATCGCCGGCGTACCCCTTTCTTCAAGCGTACCCACCAGAGCCTCGCCAATCCCCAGCTCGGTCAGCACTGCCAGAGTGTCGAATGCCGGGTTGGGGCGGAAGCCGTCTGCCACGGCCCGCAGCGATTTTTGCTCTTTGGCGGTAAAGGCCCTTAGCCCATGCTGTATGCGCAACCCCAATTGGGCCAGAACGCTGTCGGGCAGATCGCCCGGCGACTGGGTGACAAAGAATACCCCCACGCCCTTGGAGCGAATGAGCCGAACCACCTGTTCCAAGCGATCCTGCAGAGCTTTCGGGGTACCGTTGAACAGTAGGTGCGCTTCGTCGAAAAACAGCGCAAGCACCGGCTTGTCGGCGTCGCCTCGCTCCGGCAATTGCTCGAACAGCTCGGCCAGCAGCCACAGCAGGAAGGTGGCGTATACCTTCGGGGCCTCATGCACCAACCGGCTGGCATCGAGCAGATGAATTCGCCCACGACCATCAGCGTCCGTGCGCAATAGGTCCTCCAGTTGCAACGCCGGCTCACCGAACAGCGCTTCGGCGCCCTGCTGCTCCAGGGTTGCCAAACGACGCAAGAGTGCCTGGGTCGAGGCCGTGGTCATAAGCGCACTGTCTTCGCCCAGCAACTGGGGATTGTCTTTAAGGTGTGCGAGCAGCGCCTTGAGGTCCTTGAGATCGAGCAGCAGCAACCCGTCACGGTCGGCCACCTTGAATGCGGCATACAACGCAGCCTGCTGGCTGTCGGTCAGCTCTAGCAGATTGCCAAGCAACAGCGGCCCCATCTCACTAAGAGTGGTGCGCAGCGGGTGGCCGGACTGACCGGCGATATCCCATAGGCTCAGCGGATAGGCCTGCGCCTTGTACCCCAACCAGGGCATGCCGGCGATGCGCTCGGCCACCTTGCCCTGGGGCGCTCCAGCCGCACCGACACCGCACAGGTCTCCTTTGACATCGGCAGCGAACACTGCCACGCCAGCATCACTGAATATTTCCGCCAGGTGCTGCAAGGTTACGGTCTTGCCGGTACCGGTGGCACCGGCGACCAGCCCATGGCGGTTAGCCAGGCGCATGGCTTGATGCACAGGCTGGCCATCCGGGCCGGCACCTAAAACTATGGTCGAAGTTTCCGACATCTTTTTAATCCTCTGCTCAAGCTTGCCCACCCACCAGCCGATAGCTCTGGATGATATTCGCCTTTGAAGACAGAACACCCCTGAAAGGACTTTCGGGATGTTGCACTGTTTTAAGCGGTACTCGTGCGAACGCCCGATAAAAACCTTAGCGGAACCGATCACGCCATGAACAAAAGCCTTCGTTTCAGCCACAAGATTCTTTTGGCCGCATCACTGATCGTGATACTCGCCTTCAGCCTGTTCACCCTCTACAACGACTATCTCCAGCGTAATGCCATCCGTGAAAACCTGGAGAATTATCTGGCTGAAATGGGCACATCCACTTCGAACAACATTCGCAACCTGTTCGAAGGCCGTATAAAACTGGTTGAAAACCTGGCGCAGAACATCGCCCAGCAACCTGCCAGCGCAGAAACGCTGATGGGCCAGAGCGCCCTGACGTCAAGCTTCCTGACCGTCTACCTGGGCAAGGTCGACGGTGGCTTCAGCGTGCGACCCGACTCGAAGATGCCTGATGGCTACGACCCACGTACCCGCCCCTGGTACAAGGATGGCATGAGCGCCCCGGGCGCCATCCTCACCGAGCCCTACATCGACATGACCACCAACCAGATGGTCATCGGCATCCTCAGCAAAGTGTCCGCGGGTGTCGGCGTGGTCGGTGGCGACCTGGCCCTGGACGGCCTGGTGCAGATCATCAACTCGCTGAATTTCGGCGGCATGGGCTATGCCTTCCTGGTCAACGACCAAGGCAAGATTCTGGTGCACCCGGACAAGGCACTGGTCATGAAATCGCTGTCGGACCTGTTCCCGCAGCACACGCCGAAACTGACCGGCGAGCTCACCGAAATCGAGGCCGATGGCCAGACCCGCCTGCTGACCTTCACCCCGATCAAGGGCCTGCCATCGGCCAACTGGTACATCGGCCTGTCGGTGGACAAGGACAAAGCCTTTGCCATGCTCAGCAACTTCCGTACGTCGGCCGTGATCGCCACGGCGGTGGCGGTCGTGATCATCATTGGCTTGCTGGGCCTGCTGATCCGCGTGCTGATGCAACCCTTGCTCACCATGACCCGCGCCATGGAAGACATCGCCGAAGGTGAAGGCGACCTGACCAAACGCCTGAAAATCCACAACCATGATGAGTTCGGCATCCTCGGCACCGCCTTCAACCGCTTCGTCGAGCGCATCCACGGCTCGATCCGCGAGGTGTCCTCGGCCACCGAGCAGGTCAACGAAGTGGCCCTGCGCGTGATCAGCGCCTCCAACTCGTCGATGACCAACTCGGACGAGCAGTCCAACCGCACCAACAGCGTTGCCGCGGCCATCAACGAACTGGGTGCCGCCGCCCAGGAAATCGCCGGCAATGCCGCCCAGGCTTCGCAACATGCAAGCTCTGCACGCCTGTTGGCCGAAGAGGGCCAGCAAGTCGTGACGCGCAATATCGAGGCGATGAATCGCCTGTCGGACCTGATCGTCACCTCCAGCGCGCACATCGAAACGCTCAACAGCAAGACGGTGAACATCGGCCAGATCCTTGAGGTGATCACCAGTATTTCCCAACAGACCAACCTGCTGGCGCTGAACGCCGCCATCGAAGCCGCACGGGCTGGAGAAGCCGGGCGTGGTTTTGCCGTGGTCGCCGACGAAGTACGCAACCTGGCGCACCGTACCCAGGAGTCGGCGCAACAGGTACAGGCGATGATCGAGGAGCTGCAGGTCGGTGCCCGCGAGTCGGTCGATACCATGGGCCAGAGCCAGCGCCACAGCCAGGACAGCATGGCGATCGCCAACCAGGCCGGTGAGCGCCTGGACAGCGTCACCGTGCGCATCGGTGAAATCGACGGCATGAACCAGTCGGTGGCCACTGCAACCGAGGAGCAGACAGCCGTGGTCGACTCGATCAACATGGACATCAATGAGATCAACATGCTCAACCAGGAAGGGGTCGAGAACCTGCAGGCCACCCTGCGGGCGTGCTCGGACCTGGAGCAGCAGGCCTCCCGCCTCAAGCACCTGGTAGGCAGCTTCCGCATCTAGCGCCAAGCGGCAAGCTGCAAGTAAAAGCGGATTTGGCGCCGCCTCTTGCTTGCAGCTTGTAGCTTGCAGCTCCCACCCAACCCAACCCAACCGAACAAACTATCCTTCAGGTAGGTCAACCTTAGGCGCGTCATCCCCGGCCTGTTACAGCCCGATGACGGACCAAAAGTCGATCCCGGAGGGATGCTGATCGTGCACATCGCTGACATCACCATGTTCTACGCCCCGGCCAGCGGCGGCGTACGCACTTATCTTGATGCCAAACACCACCGTCTCGACGCCATTGACGGCGTACGCCACAGCCTGTTGATTCCCGGAGCCAGCGCTCGCCAGGAAGACGGCATCTATCAAGTTCCGGCTCCGCCCCTGCCCTTCGGCAAAGGCTACCGCTTCCCAGTGCGGCTGGCCCCCTGGTGCAATGTGCTGCGCGGCCTCAAGCCCGACCTCATCGAGGTGGGTGACCCCTACCTGACCGCCTGGGCGGCCCTCGAGGCGCGGCGTCAGCTGGATGTACCCGTGATCGGTTTCTATCACTCCGACTTGCCGCTGCTGGTCAGCAACCGCATGGGCAACTGGTTCATGCCAAATGTAGAAGCCTATGTCAGCAAGCTGTACGGCAATTTCGACCGAGTGCTGGCGCCCAGCCAGGTGATGGCCGACAAGCTTCGCCGCCTGGGTGTGCGCGATGTCCATGTGCAGCGCCTGGGCGTCGATCTGGCCACGTTCAACCCGCAACACCGTGACGCGCAACTGCGCGCCGAACTGGGCATACCCGATACCAGTCGCCTGCTGGTCTTCGCTGGCCGTGGCTCGCGGGAAAAAAACCTGCCCGTACTGCTCGATTGCATACAGCGTCTTGGCCGCCCTTACCACCTGTTGCTGGTGGGCTCGAACATGCCAGCCAACGTCCCTGACAACGTCAGCGTGATCAATCGATTCTGCGCGCCGCAGGACGTCGCCAGGCTGGTGGCCAGCGCCGACCTGCTGGTGCATGCCGGCGACCAGGAAACCTTCGGCCTGGTCATCCTTGAAGCAATGGCCAGCGCCACTCCCGTGGTGGCCGTGCACGCCGGGGCCTTCGGCGAGATCGTCAATGAGCAGTGCGGGCGCCTGTGCCGGGCAAACGATGGGCAGGCCATGGCCACTGCAGTGCGTGAGGTGTTCGAAGCCGGCGTGCGCAAGCTCGGGGCCCAGGCCCGCAGCCACGTTGAGCAACATTATTCGTGGGACAATGTCGTCGCCGGCTTGCTGCAGCACTATCAAGCGGTGCTTGGCCATCAACCACAGGTACGCGCCCATGCTTGAGGCCAGCACCGCGCCGGGCAGCCTGATGCTCGTGCTGCACGATATCGCGCCTGAGACCTGGCCGGACTACCAGCCCTTCGTTCAGGCGGTCGACGAAATGGGCCATGTGCCCATGACCTGGCTGGTAGTGCCGAACTTCCATCACCGCAACCCGCTGGCAGGCTCCCCAGCATTCTGCCGCCTGCTCGAACGGCGCCTGGCGCGTGGCGATGAACTGGCGTTGCATGGCTTGTATCACGCCGACGATGGGCCATCGCCAAGCAGCCTGCGTGAGTACTTCATGCGCCGCCTGTACACCCATGAAGGTGAATTCTATGCCTTGAACCAGGCGCAGGCCATGCAACGCCTGGAGGCCGGCCTTGAAGTCTTCGCCCGGCAAGGCTGGCCCGTCGCAGGCTTCGTCGCCCCGGCCTGGCTGATGAGCCAAGGCACCCGCCAGGCCCTGAGCCAACTGCCGTTGCGCTACACCAGCACACCACAGCACCTGTATCGCTTGCCGGACTTCACTGCGTTCAATGCCCCCGGCCTGGTCTGGAGTGCCCGCAGCACCTGGCGCCGCAGCGTGTCGCGAGTGGTCTGTGACTGGCAATGCAGGCGCTGGCGCAACGCGCAAACCCTGCGCCTTGGGCTGCATCCGGTGGACATGCGCCACCGCTCCTCACGAGATTACTGGCTGCGAACGCTGGACAAGCTGCTGATGCAAGGCCGCGCCCCCCTGACCAAGTCGGCCTGGCTACAGCGCCAGGCAAACGGATGAACCGTCTGGGCTGGCTGGCCATGGCTTTGGTGACGGCCATGGTGATACCGGCCCTGCTGGGGGGAAGCGAACTGCTGCCCCGGCTCAAGGCCTTCGACCCCGGCTTGATGCTGACCCTGCTGGGCATGATCCTGCTGTGCTGGGTGATCAATGCCGTGCGGCTGCGCCTGCTGCTTGGCCAGCAGGGAGCAAAGCTTGGGCACGTACGCAGCCTCGGCGTGGTGATGGCCACCGAATTCGCCATTTGCACCACCCCAGGCGGCAGTGGTGGGCCGCTGACACTCATGGCGCTGCTGGCCCGCGACCGTATCGGCCCGGCACGCAGCGGCGCGGTGTTTGCCATGGATCAGTTGAACGACCTGCTGTTCTTCTTCTGTGCCATGTTGGCAATAGCCGGTTACGCACTGTTCCACAGCCTTGGCCGCAGCCAGCAGAGCATGTTGCTGGGCAGCGCGCTGTTGCTGTGCTCGGCACTGGCGGCAATAGTGGCGCTGCTACGTTACCGACGGACGGTGATGCGCCTCAACGGGCGGCTTTTGCAGCGCATGGGGATGGCGCCGGCGCGCAAACGGCGCTGGGCACGCAAGCTGTTGCATTTCATCGATGCCTTGGCGCAGACCTGGCAGCTTCCCAAAAGCACGTTGGTGCTTGTGTTCACCCTCACCTGCGCGCACTGGAGCCTGCGCTACAGCGTGCTGTACCTGGTGTTGCAAGGCTTGGGCGTGGAGTTGTCGTGGATCCCGAGTTTTCTGGTGCAGATGCTCTCGCTCAGTGCCGGGCAATTCAGCCTGCTGCCGGGCGGAGCCGGGGCCGCCGAGCTGACATCGGCAAGCCTGTTGACGCCTCTGGTGGGCAGCTCCACCGCTGCCGCAGCGATCCTGATCTGGCGTGCGGTCACTTACTATTTTTACCTGCTGGCCGGGGGGCCGGTGTTCGTCTGCCTGCTGGCGCGCCCGCTACTGGAGCGCTGGCGGCGTCAGACGGGTTGAGCTGGCGCCAGAGCTCGGCGGCACCGGGAAAATCGGTGCCGTCCTGTTCGCTCAGGGCATCGGGGTCGTAGCGGGCAAGGCAGCCTTCACCGAGGGTGGGCGGTGCTGATGCGGTGGGTTTGTTGCGTGAGCTTGTCATGTTGCATCCCCTGCATAGCTGGGGCTGCGTTGCAGCCCCAAAGCCCGTATCAGTCGAACACGACAGTCTTGTTGCCGTGCACCAGCACGCGGTCTTCCAAGTGATAGCGCAGGCCACGGGCAAGCACCATCTTCTCGACGTCGCGGCCGAAGCGGACCATGTCCTCGATGCTGTCGGCATGGCTCACACGTACCACGTCCTGCTCGATGATCGGGCCTGCGTCCAGCTCTTCAGTCACGTAGTGGCAAGTAGCACCGATCAGCTTCACCCCACGCAGGGCGGCCTGGTGGTAAGGCTTGGCACCGACGAACGACGGCAGGAAGCTGTGGTGGATGTTGATGACTTTTTCGGCGTAATCCTGGCACAACTGCGGTGGCAGGATTTGCATGTAACGCGCCAGCACCACCACATCGGCCGCATGTTCCTGAACCAGGCGCGACACTTCAGCAAACGCAGGCGCCTTGTCTTTCGGGTCGACCGGTACATGGAAGAACGGGATGCCGTGCCACTCGACCATGCTGCGCAGGTCGTTGTGGTTGGAAATCACGCAGGGGATCTCGCAATCCAGTTCATCGGTGTGCCAGCGGTGCAACAGGTCAGCCAGGCAGTGGGATTCGCGGCTCGCCATCAGCACCACGCGCTTTTTCTGAGCCGAGTCAGTAATGCGCCAGGCCATGGAAAACTCTTCGGCGATCGGCGAGAAGGCTTCACGGAAGGCCTCGATACCAAATGGCAGCGATTCGGCGCGGATTTCATGGCGCATGAAGAACCAGCCACTCTGCTCATCGGAGTGGTGGCTCGCTTCGTTGATCCAGCCATTGTACAAAGCCAGGAAATTACTGACTTTCGCCACGATACCAACACGGTCGGGGCAAGCGATCACCAGACGATAGGTGCGCATGAATAAGACTCCAGAACTTCGCAAAGGCGCTCATTCTAGCGGCCCGCCCGGAAAAACGCAGTAATCATTGCACCCCACCGCCGCCCGCCTCCTCGCTTACACGCAAGCCGCGGCACGCTGCAACAGCGAGGGTGAAACATGACGAATTGCGGGGCCTTATGTAAATATTTTTTTAACCTTGAGATATTTTGTCACAGCGACATAAACAGTTGAGGAACTGATTAATAGGTTTACTTGAGAGTTTCGCCTGTCTATTATTGCTCCACACATTTCCGAACACGCCTTAAGGAACACTCCATGTCCCTGATCAACGAATACCGCGCCACCGAAGAAGCCATCAAGGAACTTCAGGCCCGCCTGGCCAACCTGTCGCAGGATGACAAGCTGAAAAAAGAACTGGAGTTCGAAGGCAAACTGCGCACCCTGATGGGCGAATACTCCAAATCGCTGCGCGACGTCATTGCCCTGCTCGACCCGGAGTCGAAACTGAGCAAAGGGCCACGTGGCGCCGTCAAGACCACCGCCACCAAACGTGCGCGCAAGGTCAAGCAATACAAAAACCCGCACAATGGTGAAGTGATCGAAACCAAAGGCGGCAACCACAAAACCCTGAAAGAGTGGAAAGCCAAATGGGGTGGCGATGTGGTTGAAAGCTGGGCGACCCTGCTGGACTGATTGTCCGCTCGATCGCTGTACTGCTAAAAACAAAAACGCCGGCACGATGCCGGCGTTTTTGTTTGCTTGTATAAAACCACTCAAACACTGATGGCAAACTGCTCCGCCAGTTGTCGGGCATGCGCCTGCCAGGCATCCAGCACCTGACGCCCGGCCTCGTCCGCGTTGGCCCAGGCGCTTTGGCGCGCCTGCTCGAAGTCACCCAGCGTGTTGGGTGCACCCCAATGCGGATCGCTCAGCCGCTGCTGGCAGAAACCATACCAGCGTTGCCGCTCTTCGCTATTCAAGGTTTCCGGGAAGTTGCGCGCCCGATACCGGAACAACAACTCAGGCATGCGCGGGTCATCGAACATCCAGTGGCCTTGCCCCAACTGTGCAGGGTCCAGCGTTCTTACTTGTTCGCACAGCCGGCGGTCGCGGTCGCCGAGAAACCCTTCATACAATTGCTGTTCCGGATCGTCACTCGGAACAAAGTCGTCCTTGCCGTAAATGTGTTCCAGCTTGTGTTGCCAAGCATTCTGTTGATTGGCCAACTCTTCAGCGCGTGATTGCACGAGCGCCAAATCGATACCGAGCCGTTGCTGATCGGGCGCGCGCAATACCGAGAGCGGCGCCACTACCGGGCAGCGATTGATCTGCACCAACTTCAGCGGTATGGGTAATTGTCCGTCAGACAATTCCTCACGACGCGTGTACAAGCGTTCACGAAGCACCTCGGCACTTTCCCTTAATAAGGGTAGGGTTTCCTGTTGCAGGTCGCACACAATCAGCGCGTTGCGATTACGTGGGTGCCAGGCCAAAGGCAAGACCACCCCCAGATAATTGCGCGCCGCCGAGAACCGCCCCGATATATGCACCAACGGCTGCAGCAGACGGATTTGCTCCATCACTTTGTGCTTGCTGCGCAACTGGAACAGCCACTCATACAACTTGGGTTGCTTGTGCCGGATCAGACGCGCCAGTGCGATGGTGGCCCGCACGTCGGAAAGTGCCTCGTGTGCATGCCCATGCTCGATGCCATTGGCCTTGCTGAGCAGTTCAAGACGCAGGCTGGTGCGCCCGTCCTGTTGCGGCCAGACGATGCCTTCAGGGCGAAGGGCATAAGCAGTGCGTACCACATCGATCAAGTCCCAGCGGCTATTGCCGCCCTGCCACTCCCGGGCATAGGGGTCGAAGAAGTTGCGGTACAGGCTGTAGCGGGTAACCTCGTCGTCGAAGCGCAAGGTGTTGTAACCGGCGCCGCAGGTCCCCGGGAGGGCCAGTTGCGCGTGCACCCGCGTCATGAACTCGGCTTCGCACAGGCCTTGGCTGGCCAGTTGCTGGGGGGTGATACCCGTCACCAGGCAGGCCGCCGGGTGCGGCAGGATATCGTCGCTGGGGCGGCAATAAAGACTGATCGGCTCGTCGATCTCATTGAGCTCGAAGTCGGTGCGCACTCCGGCCACCTGCAACGGCCTGTCGCAGCGCGGGTTGATACCGGTGGTTTCGTAGTCGTGCCAGAAAATGCTAGAGGTCACGGGGACGTCCTGATCAAAGGTCGCCCCGATTCTAGCGGACATGGCCTCAGACGGAAGCGTTGGCCGGGTGGAAACTGAAATAGTCGCGCAACGAGCGCACGAATTCGTCGTATTCGCGTGGTGCCTGCAGCAGCATGAAGCCCGAATCGTAATGGCCAGGCGTCTGGTCCTCACGGCACCACAGGCAACTGGCGGTCAGGTTGATGAACTGAAAGCCACCACCGGGCAGCGGCAGGCGCAACTGCAACTCGAAATCCGGCCCCACCAGCACCGGTAACTGGCTGATCAACATCAAGCCATCTTCCGAGGCATTGCCCAGCTGCCCGATCGGCTGATCGGTAAAGCGGTTGAAGACCCTCAGTACACAAGGTAACTGATGGCGTTCGATATGACGCTGATTGAACATGGTCACAATTGCAGTCCGTACCCGATGCCAGGAATACGAGGTACTGGCGGTTGTTGTAACAACTGAGTTACAGGTTAACGCAGCGCACGCGGCAAATCCCGTGAAATAAACGATACCTTGGTGTTAACGCCAAGGAGAGGTATTCACCGGGCTGGCCATCGCACCCTCGCCAGCGCGGTAGTGGCCCAGCTTCTCCAGAGTCTGCAGTCGCGCCTTGGCCCGGTAGGCGTACTCGTTGCGCGGATACTGCTGGATCAGGTATTCGTAGGTTTGTGCTGCGTCCACGAAAAGCTTCTGGCGCTCCAGGCACTGACCCCGCAGCAACGACACTTCCGGATGGATGAACGGCCGCGCGCGGCTGGTACGGTCGACCTGTGACAGCTCGAGCATGACCCGCTGGCAATCGCCACGGTCGTACGCACGATAGGCGTTGTTCAGATGGTGGTCCATGGACCAGCGGGTACAGCCGACGGCGCTGGCCGCCAGGGCAAAAACGATCAGGGCTCGCATGGGGATCTCCTTTAATAAAGAGTATATCGGCGTGCCGGTATATTTCTTCAGCTTGCAACTTGCAGCTTGCAGCTGCCCTATCGTACCCGCCTGCAGGTAGTGCAACGGAACAATGACTACAGGGCGATTCAGGAGTAGCCTTTCGCTGCGCTTCACTATAGGAGTCTGTGCATGACCATCCGCCGTACCAAAATCGTCGCCACCCTCGGCCCCGCCAGCAATTCGCCGCAAGTGATCGAACAACTGATCCTCGCCGGCCTGGACGTGGCACGCCTGAACTTTTCCCACGGCACCCCGGACGAGCACAAGGCGCGCGCCCGCCTGATCCGTGAAATCGCTGCCAAGAACGGCCGCCATGTCGCATTGCTGGGCGACCTGCAGGGTCCGAAGATCCGCATCGCCAAGTTCAGCAACAAGCGCATCGAACTGAAGATCGGTGACAAGTTCACCTTCTCCACCGCCCACCCGCTGACCGAAGGCAACCAGGACATCGTCGGTATCGACTATCCCGACCTGGTCAAGGACTGCGGCGTTGGTGACGAACTGCTGCTCGACGACGGCCGTGTGGTCATGCGCGTCGAGACCGCTACCGCAGATGCACTGCACTGCGTGGTGATCATCGGTGGCCCGCTGTCGGACCACAAAGGCATCAACCGCAAAGGTGGCGGCCTGACCGCGCCGGCCCTGACCGAAAAAGACAAGGCCGACATCAAGCTGGCCGCGGAAATGGACCTGGACTACCTGGCCGTGTCCTTCCCGCGTGACGCCAGCGACATGGAATATGCCCGCAAGCTGCGCGACGAGTCCGGCGGCAGCGCCTGGCTGGTGGCCAAGATCGAGCGTGCCGAAGCCGTTGCCGACGACGAAACCCTCGACAAGCTGATCGCCGCCTCCGATGCCGTGATGGTTGCCCGTGGCGACCTGGGCGTGGAAATCGGCGACGCCGAGCTGATCGCCATCCAGAAGAAGATCATCCAGCACGCACGCCGCAACAACAAGGCGGTGATCGTGGCGACCCAGATGATGGAGTCGATGATCCAGAACCCGATGCCGACCCGCGCCGAAGTGTCCGACGTGGCCAACGCCGTGCTGGACAACACCGATGCGGTGATGCTGTCGGCCGAAAGCGCCGCCGGTTCCTACCCGATCGAAGCGGTCCAAGCCATGGCGCGCATCTGCTTGGGCGCTGAAAAGCACCCGACCAGCCAGAAGTCCAGCCACCGTCTGCACACCACCTTCGAGCGCTGCGACGAGAGCATCGCCCTGGCGGCGATGTACACTGCCAACCACTTCCCCGGCGTCAAGGCGATCATCGCCCTCACCGAAAGTGGCTACACCCCGCTGATCATGTCGCGCCTGCGCTCGCACGTACCGATCTACGCACTGTCGCCGCACCGCGCTACCCAGGCACGCGCGTCGATGTTCCGCGGCGTCTATCCGATCGCGTTCGACCCGGCTTCGCTGCCGGCCGACAAGGTCAGCCAGGCGGCAGTCGACGAACTGCTCAAGCGTGGCCTGGTGGAGCAAGGCGACTGGGTGATCCTGACCAAGGGCGACAGCTACCACACCATCGGTGGTACCAACGGCATGAAGATCCTGCATGTCGGTGATCCGCTGGTCGGCTGATCTGCCTCAACCGGCGCCGCTCTGCGGCGCCGGTTCAATCACTGCACACAGTCTTCAGGCATGCTCGACGAACACATCGGCAAATACCTGATTCCTCGGTACCCCCGCAATGAACAGCCGCCGCGCGAAACGCTCTACACTTCCCGGCGAGCCACACACCAACGCGATAGTCTGCCGCGATGATGGCCGCAATGTCGCCAGCGCTGCATCCAGCTGATCCGCCAGTACCCGCTCGACAATCACGCCTTCGATCTGCATCAACGGCTCAGCCAGGTAATGCCCGGCGTCATCATGCGCCACATGCATCACCCTGATCTCCCCCCGATGCCCCTGCCGCACCGCCTCGCGCAAGATGCCCCACAATGGCGCAAGCCCGGTACCTGCTGCCAGCAACCATAGCGCCCGCCCCTGCCAGTCCAGGTCGTAATGCAGCGCCCCACCGCGCAGTTCCCCCAGGCGCAGCGTATCGCCAACTTGCAAACCACGGGCCTTGTCGCAAAAGGCGCCCGGGCGCTGGCAGTCGATATGGAACTCAAGGAAGTCATCTTCGCCCGGCAGGCTTGCCAATGAATAGGGCCGGGCCACCGCACCGTTCCACAGCACCACATGCTGACCGGCCTGATAACGCAATGCCCGCTCCGGCCGCAGGCGCAAGCGCAGCACATCACCGAACCAGTCCAGCGCACAGACCTGTGCAGAGATGCCGTCCTGCAGGGGGTCGAACACCGCTACGCGCAGGTCGTCAATCACCCGGCACTGGCATGCCAACCGCCAGCCCTGTGCGTGTTTTTCCAGCGCCAGGGCCTCGGGCCGTGCATCGGCGGGTTGCCCGTCCAGGCAATGCACCAGGCAGGCGTGACAGCTACCTGCACGGCAGCTGTAAGGCACATTCAGCCCCGCGTCGTTCAGGGCATCGAGCAGATTGCTGCCGGTGGGCACCGTCCAGCGGCGCTCGCCCACACAGAGTTCAGGCATGGTCATCACTTCTCCGGCTATACATCGCCACTCTAAGGCAAGCCGGCATCGGCAGCAAAAAGGATGCCCGTCGCCTGCAGACCATGGTCCAGACCACACGCAGGTGTTTCGCAGGCACAGGCGCGCTATACTGCCGCGCCTTTTTGCGTCGGCCTGACCTGTCGACGCCTTGCCAGGCGTTTCGACACGCAGGTGTGCAGTGTCGGAAGGCCTTTACGAATGTTCCCGTCTTTAAGAGGAGCGCGCTGCATGACCGTGATCAAGCAAGACGACCTGATTCAGAGCGTCGCCGACGCCCTGCAATTCATTTCGTACTACCACCCCGTCGATTTCATCCAGGCGATGCACGAGGCCTACCTGCGTGAAGAGTCGCCTGCCGCGCGCGACTCCATCGCCCAGATCCTGATCAACTCGCGCATGTGCGCCACCGGCCACCGGCCGATCTGCCAGGATACCGGTATCGTCACCGTATTCGTGCGCGTCGGCATGGACGTGCGCTGGGACGGCGCCACCCTGAGCGTCGACGACATGATCAACGAAGGTGTGCGTCGCGCCTACAACCTGCCTGAAAACGTTCTGCGCGCTTCGATCCTGGCCGACCCGGCCGGTGCCCGCAAGAACACCAAGGACAACACTCCAGCCGTCATCCACTACTCGATCGTCCCTGGCGACAAGGTCGAAGTCGATGTGGCAGCCAAAGGCGGCGGCTCGGAAAACAAGTCGAAGATGGCCATGCTCAACCCGTCCGACTCGATCGTCGACTGGGTCCTGAAGACCGTCCCGACCATGGGTGCCGGCTGGTGCCCGCCCGGCATGCTCGGTATCGGCATCGGCGGTACCGCCGAAAAAGCCGCAGTCATGGCCAAGGAAGTGTTGATGGAGTCCATCGACATCCATGAACTCAAAGCCCGTGGCCCGCAGAACCGCCTCGAAGAGATCCGCCTGGAGCTGTTTGAGAAGGTCAACCAGCTGGGCATCGGCGCCCAGGGCCTGGGTGGCCTGACCACCGTGCTCGATGTCAAGATCATGGACTACCCGACCCACGCCGCATCCCTGCCGGTGTGCATGATCCCCAACTGCGCCGCCACCCGTCACGCGCATTTCGTGCTCGACGGCTCCGGCCCGGCCGAGCTTGAAGCCCCGTCGCTGGACGCCTACCCGGAAATCGTCTGGGAAGCCGGCCCGAGCGCCCGCCGCGTCAACCTCGACGACATCACCCCGGAAGAAGTGGCCAGCTGGAAGCCGGGCGAGACCATCCTGCTCAACGGCAAGATGCTCACCGGCCGCGATGCCGCGCACAAGCGCATGGTCGAGATGCTCAACCGTGGCGAAGCGCTGCCGGTTGACCTCAAAGGCCGCTTCATCTACTACGTCGGCCCGGTCGACCCGGTCGGTGACGAAGTGGTAGGCCCGGCTGGCCCGACCACCGCCACCCGGATGGACAAGTTCACCCGCCAGATCCTTGAACAGACCGGCCTGCTGGGCATGATCGGCAAGTCCGAGCGTGGCCCGACCGCCATCGAAGCGATCAAGGACAACAAGGCCGTTTACCTGATGGCCGTCGGCGGCGCTGCCTACCTGGTGGCCCAGGCGATTCGCAAGTCCAAGGTTCTGGCCTTCGCCGAACTGGGCATGGAAGCGATCTACGAGTTCGAAGTCAAAGACATGCCAGTCACCGTCGCGGTGGACAGCAACGGTGAGTCGGTGCACATCACCGGCCCTGCGCTGTGGCAGAGCAAGATCGCCGAAAGCCTGGCGGTAGAAGTCAAGTAAGCGGTATCGGGGCTGCTTTGCAGCCCCGATCGTTCATGCACCCCTATGGTTCACTGGCAGCCCGCCACGCGGATCATATGGGTAGTTCCTTGAGCCAGAATGACATGATCTTGTTGCTGCTTTCCTGTTCGCCCAAATCGCGCCAAGCGTAATGAGTGCGCAGGGATGGGTCATGCAGGAAGCCCCGGTTTCGCCAGAAACCGTGCAATGGCTTGTAGTTGGCAGGCCGTCTGGGGTGCATGCCAGGGCGCTCGACGGTGCAGAATGCGCAGTAGTCGAATTCGGCCAGCTTGTGCGCGTAGGATTCACGCTCGATGAAGAAGCGCACACCCAGGCCTTGGCCACGGTATTCGGGCAGCACCAGCGATTCGCCGAAATAGTACACGCTGGCAGGGTCGCGCCCCTGCGCCAGGAACGGCTGCTGAAACTTGGGCGCAACGTCCACCAGTGGCAGGCCGGTCGAGGCGCCAACCACACGCCCATCGTCCAGGGCCAGCACTACCAGGCTGCGGCCGGAGCGGGCATAGGCTGCCATGTGCTCGGCCTCAAACTCTACTGTGCCGTCATACAGATAGGGGAACTCGCGCAACACAGTCAGGCGCAGGCGAGCGAGGTCATCGATGTAAGGCGCGATAGCGGCACCGTGCAACAGGCGTATTTCCATGCTTGGCGGTCGTTCTGTCGAGGTGGGTGACGCGCTCGGCTAAGCCGGGCTTGAGGGGAAACCCTAACATCCGTACCAATGCCCCACCTTTTCCCCACACGACAGGAACTGTTCCAGGACCGCTACCGAACGGGTAAATGCCCACTACGCAGCTTTCAATGCCGGTGCATCCCAGCTTTCCTTGACTCGCTCAACTGATACGCGTCCCCAGCACCTTGAGGAAGGCCGCAAGCCATGCCGGGTGCGCCGGCCACGCAGGAGCCGTCACCAGGTTGCCATCTACGTGAGCCTGGTCCACGGCGATGTCGATGAACTTCCCCCCTGCCAGACGTACCTCCGGCGCACACGCCGGATACGCACTGCACTCACGCCCTTCCAGCACGCCGGCCGCCGCCAGCAACTGCGCACCATGGCAAACCGCCGCAATCGGCTTGCCGGCTTGGTCGAAAGCTTTGACCAACGCCAACACGCGCTCATCCAGGCGTAGATACTCCGGGGCTCGCCCACCGGGGATCAGCAAGGCATCGTAGCTTTCGGCACGGACCTGGACGAAGTCATGGTTCAGGGCAAAGTTGTGGCCTGGCTTCTCGCTGTAGGTCTGCTCGCCTTCAAAATCGTGGATCGCCGTGCGCACCGTCTGGCCCGCGATTTTTTCCGGGCACACCGCATGCACCGTGTGGCCCACCATGCTCAAGGCCTGGAAAGGCACCATCGCCTCGTAGTCCTCGACGTAGTCGCCCACCAGCATGAGAATCTTCTTCGCAGTCATCGCATCCACTCCTTCGGTAGTTTGGGGAACAACCACTGCACGATAGTCTGCTTCAGTCGCGACGGTCGAGCAGGTTGACCACAAGGCGGTCGAGCCAGCCCCACACCCGCTGCTTCACGCGGCGCCACAACGGCCGGGCGTGCCAGTGGTCAAGATCGACCTCGTCACTCAGGCTGAAGTCGCGCTCGAAGCTGGCGACCACGGCGGCCGTCAGCGGCGGGTCCAATGCCTCGACGTTGGCCTCCAGGTTGAAGCGCAGGTTCCAGTGATCGAAGTTGCACGAGCCGACGCTGACCCAATCATCCACCAGCGCCATCTTCAGGTGCAGGAAGCACGGCTGGTATTCGTAGATACGTACCCCCGCGCGTAATAAACGAGGGTAGTAACGATGACCGGCGTAGCGTACCGAGGGGTGATCGGTCCGCGGGCCGGTGAGCAGCAGGCGCACATCGACACCCTTGCCTGCCGCCCGGCGCAGCGAGCGGCGCACGCTCCAGGTAGGCAAAAAGTAAGGTGTGGCCAGCCAGACCCGCTGTTTACCGCTGTTGAGCGCACGCACCAGCGAATGCAGGATGTCACGGTGCTGGCGGGCGTCGGCATAGGCCACCCGGCCCATGCCCTGGCCCTGCACCGGCACCTTGGGCAGGCGCGGCAGGCCGAAGCCTTCAGCGGGGCGCCAGGCCGTACGGCGGTTGTTGGCCTGCCACTGGCGGTTGAACAGTAGCTGCCAATCGCTGACCACCGGGCCGCGCATCTGCACCATCACCTCATGCCACTCGCTGGTCGCTTCACCCGGCGTCCAGAACTCATCGGTGACACCGGTACCACCGACCACCGCCAAGCGCTCGTCAACCAGCAGCAGCTTGCGATGGTCGCGATACAGGTTGCGCAGGCCGCGGCGCCAGCGCAGGCGGTTGTACCAGCGCAGGTACACACCGGCATCCAGCAGGCGTTGGCGCAAAGCAGCATTGAAAGCCAGCGAGCCGTAGTCGTCGAACAGGCAACGCACGCGTACACCGCGCCGGGCCGCCTGCTCCAGTGCCTGGACCACCGCCTCGGCGCAGGCACCAGCCTCGACCAGGTACAGCTCAAGATCGACCTGGGCTTGAGCACCCTCGATCGCCTGGAGCATGCGTGGAAAGAATTCGGGGCCGTCGATCAGCAGTTCGAACTGGTTGCCATCGCGCCAGGGAAAGACCGGCCCCGGCATGTCAGCGGGCGTTGAAAATCAGCACCGCATTGACCGGTACCGTCGGGTTGATGGATTTGAGCTTGGCGAACTTGCGCAAGGTTTCCAGGCCGGGCAGCAGGCCGAAGTCGTGGGCGTGCAGTATCAACGGTTCGAGGGTCACCACCTGAAAGCGCCGCGCATCGAGGCGGGTTGCCAGCAACAAGGCGTTGTAGCTGTGCGACTGGCCATGCAGCGTAACGGTCAGTGGCAGGCGCAATTCGACCTGCGCGCCGTCGGCCAGGTCGTTTATCGGCCGCAGGTCGAGTTGGGCCTTGACCGTCGCTTCGGCAAAGCGGCCGACCTCGAACAGGTCGTCACGCATGCGCTCGTCCCGTAGCGGGATACCACTGCTCACCGAGTCCATCTCGATACGCAGCCCGGCTGCGCCCTTGCGGTCGACGGTGCCATGCAGTACCAGAAAACGATGGACCTCGGCCGTATCGCCGTCCTTGCCGGTGACGAATGAAAGGCGTGAGGATTCACCATCGAGGTGCCAATTGGCGTGGGCGGGCAGGCACAGAGCCAGCAACAGTGCGGGTAGAAGACGGGGCAGCTTGAACATGACAGATCTCGTGAAACCAGACCGCCAACCTTACCCGGCCGTCTTCATGGCAGCAAGCGGCAGCCAGCCTGCGCCCCCTGCCATGCCGCCTGATTGCGCTGGCCCAGGCCCGCTGCGACGACCAGACGCTGCTGGCTGTCCTCCTCCAGCATGCTCAACGGCAACCACTGCGCGACATAACCCCGGCAATAGGCGGGGTCCAAGCCCATGACAAAACGGCAGGAGCAATATTCCTTGGCCGAATAAGCCGAAAGAATACCGGGGAAATCCGCCAATGCCTGGCGTTCCAGCCAGGCCCAGCCCAACAAGGCAACCATCACCAGCCCCAGCAGGCGCTTCATGCACCCTCCTTGGCCAGCGCTGCCAGCACACGCTTGAGCAGTTCGTTATGGCGGTAACTGCCATCACGGTCGTCGGCGTAGCGGACGATGACCAGCTTGTGGGTCGGCAGTATGTAAAGGGCCTGGCCCCAGTGGCCGAGGGCGGCATAGGTGTCTGCCGGCGCGTCAGGCCACGGTGAAGCACTGCCCGGCAGTGGCTGGTTGAGCCACCAGTGGCCACCCGGGTTGGCTTCGCCGGGCAGCGGTGTGGCCTGGCTGAACAGGGTACGGTTGAAAGCAACCCAGCTTGCCGGCAGCAACTGGCGGCCACCCCAGCGTCCTTCACGCTGCATCAACAGGCCGATGCGCGCCAGGTCACGGGCACTGAGGTAGAGGTAGGAAGAGCCAACGAAGGTGCCACTGCCATCGCGTTCCCAAACGGCGCTGTGAATGCCCAGAGGGGTGAACAGCGCCTGCCAGGGGTAGTCAGGGTAAGCACTGCCCTTGAGCATGCCGCGCAATGCGGCGGCCAGGACATTGCTGTCGCCACTCGAATAAATGAATCGCTGCCCGGGCTTTTCGGCGACGGGCCTTGAAGCGGTATAAGCCGCCATGTCATGGCGCCCGCGCGTGTAGAGCATGGCCACTACCGAGGATTTCAGCGGTGCGTATTCGTAGTCTTCCTGCCAGGCCAGGCCACTGGCCCAATGCAACAGATCGGCCAGACGCACGTCGGGGTGTGCCTGCATGGGCGGGTAAAAGCGGGCCGCAGGGTCCTGCAGTTGAAAACGCCCCTCACCTTGGGCCACGCCCAGCACTGTCGCCAGCACGCTTTTGCTCACCGACCAGGTCAGGTGGGCGGTTTTCGCGGTGGTAGGTGCGGCGTACCGTTCGTGCAGGATACGGCCGTCACGGATGATCAGCAGGGCGTCGCTGCGAATGCCGCTGCGCTTGGTGGCGTCGCGTTCAGGGAAGGCATAGCTGTCGACAGCCTGCCAGTCGATGGCCGTGATGTCGGCCTGCCAATCCGGTAGGGGCCAGTCCTCTGCCCTGGCCGAACCGACCGCCACCGCCAGGATCAACAACCCTGCCCTCAACATAAACGCCTCTTGGGGCCGCAAGGCGACCCGGGTTTTCAACGGATCAGGCGATCCTGGCAGGCGTTCATGACAATCCGGCTGCCTCCCAAGCCTTGGCCAGGCGCTTTTCCCGAGCAGCCGTCGCCAGCGCCATCACCCCCTGATCACGCTGCCACAACTGCGCCCATTGCGCCGGCCCGGCCGACAGCGCTTTGTCGATGGCCCCTTTCAGTGCCTGAAACTGCGCAAACAAGCCCGCCAACAACAAATGGCAGCCAACACTGTCGGCGCACTGGCGGCTGGCCTCGGCACAGCCGGCCAACAAGGCAATCAGGCGCAACCGCAGCTCCTGTTGCCAGCCGCATTCCTGCGCTACGCCATACAACCAGGCAACCATCGCCGCCAGTACGTACAAATCTTCCAGCGAGCGAAACGGTTTGACGTACGCATCCCAACCATCACCTGCCAACAACTCGCAGGCAGCCTGGTGCAGTTGCAGGCGCCCGTGGCCGACCTCAGGCATCAAAGGCAGGGTCGGCAACGCCTCCAGGGTCACTCCTGGCTCACCCGGATAAACCACTCCCAGGCTCAGGCGCGGTGCTTCACCCTGCCCTTCGCTGCGCGCCGCCACCAGCAGCCATTCGGCGTCAAGCCCGGCGGTCACGAAGTCCTTGCGGCCGGTCAGGCGTAAACCCTCCAGGCGCGTCTGCATGTCCGCAGGGCGCACGCTACGCCGCTCGGTGGCGCATAACGCGCCGAGACTGGCCGGGGCGCTAGGCCACAGCATGCGCAAGGCGGCTTGGTAGCCAATGAGAAACGCCAGGCCGGGTGTGGCCATGGCGCGCCCACCCAGCACCGCCAGCTCGAACGGCGTGCACCCACCGAGGCGCTCGAGCTGCGCGGCATATGCCTCACCCAAAGTACCGGCCATAGGCTGGCGAAAGGGATCGTTGAGTCGTTGCAACCAGGCCATCGGACGCTCCTCGCTTGTCAGGGGGTGTCACGCAAGCATCACCAAAGGTTCACAGGGGTGACACCGCGCCTACCTAGGCTGACTTTGCACAACAAAGCCGACCGGCCGCAACCCTTCATGGCTGGCTTAGGGAGACTCGCAATGACTCGGACAGCTCGCTCTGGCGACAACAGCACTGAACGCCGTCTGCAAGCCGAACGCCTGGTCGGCGCCGCGGCCCTGCAGGAAGCACAGGCCCTGCGCTACAAAGTGTTCAGCGCAGAATTCAAGGCCAGGCTCAAGGGCGCTGAACTGGGCCTGGACATGGATGACTACGACGTACATTGCCGGCACATCGGTGTACGCGACCTGAACACCGGCGAACTGGTCGCCACCACCCGCCTGCTCGACCATCAGGCCGCCAGCAGCCTGGGGCGCTTCTACAGCGAAGAAGAATTCAGCCTGCATGGCCTGCTGCAACTGCAAGGCCCAATCCTCGAACTGGGCCGCACCTGCGTCGACCCCGGCTACCGCAACGGCGGCACCATCGCTGTGCTCTGGGGTGAGCTGGCCGAAGTGCTCAATGAAGGCCGCTACAGCTACCTGATGGGCTGCGCGAGCATCCCCATGCAGGATGGCGGGGTTCAGGCCCATGCCATCATGCAACGCCTGCGTGAGCGTTACCTGTGCAACGAACACCTGCGTGCGGAGCCAAAGAACCCGCTGCCCACCCTGGCCCTGCCGAACAACGTCATCGCCGAAATGCCGCCGCTGCTGAAGGCCTACATGCGCCTGGGTGCGAAGATCTGCGGTGAACCCTGTTGGGATGAGGACTTCCAGGTGGCCGACGTGTTCATCCTGCTCAAGCGTGATGACCTCTGCCCACGTTACGCCCGCCACTTCAAGGCAGCGGTCTGATGCCCAAACTGCGGGTGTTCGCCCGCCTCGCAAGGCTGTTGCTGGTACTGCTTTTCGGCATGCTCATGGCCAGCGTGATCGCCATCGGTGAACGCATGGGCATGAAGGCCTCCATCGAGCGCCGCCAGCGCTGGACCTGCCTGTTCATGAAACGCCTGGTCGCTGCCCTGCCCTTCGACGTGCGGGTAATCGGTGAACTGCCCAAACGGCCGATGTTGTGGGTCAGCAACCACGTGTCCTGGACCGATATCCCGCTGCTCGGCATGCTGCTGCCGCTGTCGTTTCTGTCCAAGGCCGAAGTCCGCCACTGGCCCGTGGCTGGCTGGCTGGCGGAGAAAGCCGGCACATTGTTCATCCGCCGCGGCGGCGGCGATAGCCAGCGCTTGCGTGAACAGATCAGCGCACAACTGGGCGACGCCAGGCCGCTGTTGATCTTCCCCGAGGGCACCACCACCGACGGGCGCCAGTTGCGCACCTTCCATGGGCGTTTGCTGGCAGGCGCCATCGATCAGGGTGTGGCAGTGCAGCCTGTTGCCATTGAGTACCTGCGCAACGGCGAGGCTGACCTGGTTGCGCCGTTCATCGGTGATGATGACCTCGTGTCACACCTGATGCGGCTGTTCGCCGAGCCGCGGGGTGAGGTGTGCATCCACCTGTTGCAGCCGATCAGCAGCGTGGACAAAGAACGCGCGGCGTTGGCATTTCAGGCGCAACAGGCTATCCACATTGCGTTGTTCGGGGTTGGCGAAGTCGAGGTGGCAGCGCGCCGGCAGGCCCGTGCTGCTTGATGCCTGATTGGCAGTACACCGCTATCGGCCAGACCTCTGTGCGGCGGCAAACGTCTGCAACTGTGGATAGAACTCACGGAAATCAGCCAGCAACGGCTCGTACAACCGCTCAAGCTCCGCCATCACGCCCATCATGCCCTCAGGCCGGGACAAGCGTCGCCCAATGCCGTTGAAGACCTGCTCCAGGGTGGAAAAATCGCCATACGCTCCCAGCCAGTCATCTGCGGCCATCAAGGGCGCAATGCGCGCCAGCCGCCCTGGCAACTCGGGCTCGGCCAGCAACACGCGATAGAACGCACCGGTGAACTGCTCCAGCGGCTGCTCGGCATAGTCGCCCCAGTGTTGCGCCAGGCAATGGTCGAAGAACACATCCACAATGATCCCGGCATAGCGGCGCCGCTCCCGGGGGAACCGCGCCAGCGCTGCCAATACCAACGGGTGCTGATCGGTGTAGCTGTCGATGTGCCGATGCAGCCGAATGGCAGCCTCCAGCGTTGGCGCAAAGCGCCCCTCCAGCGAGCCTTTGACGAAATCGCCGTACAGGCTGCCAAGCAGTTGTTGCGGCGCCGGGCCGCCCAGGTGCAGGTGTGCGAGGTAATTCATGGGCGCAGTTTAGCACTGCGCATCCGTATATCGTTATAACGCGATATAACGATTCGCGCTCAGCTCAGAACCACTTCATATTTCTATATCGCGAAATACCGATTTATATTTCGTCATATCGCGATATACCGCTACACCACGAGCCCCACACCATGCCTCTCGATCTCGACGACATAATAAAAGCCCTGGCCCACCCGGTCCGGCGAGAAATCCTCAACTGGCTGAAAGACCCGGCAGCGCACTTTCCCGCCCAGCACCACAGCACCGAGCACGGTGTCTGTGCCGGCCAGATCGATCAACGCTGCGGCCTGTCGCAGTCGACCGTTTCTGCCCACCTGGCAACGTTGCAGCGCGCAGGCCTGATCAGCAGCCAGAAGATCGGCCAGTGGCATTTTTTCAAACGCGACGAAGCCACCATCCAGGCGTTCCTCGAACAACTGCGCCAAGCGCTTTGACAAGGTAGGTAACCCGTTATGACCACGCTTTTCGATCCGATCACACTGGGCGATGTGCAACTGCCCAACCGCATCATCATGGCGCCGCTCACCCGCTGCCGCGCCGACGAAGGCCGGGTGCCCAACGCGCTGATGGCCGAGTACTACGTGCAGCGCGCCAGCGCCGGGCTGATCCTCAGTGAAGCGACCTCGGTCTCTGCCATGGGCGTCGGCTACCCTGATACGCCAGGCATCTGGAACGACCAGCAGGTACGCGGCTGGAACAACGTGACCAAGGCCGTGCACGGCGCAGGCGGTCGTATATTCCTGCAGTTGTGGCATGTTGGCCGCATTTCCCACCCCAGCTATTTGAACGGTGAACTGCCGGTGGCTCCCAGCGCCATCCAGCCCAAGGGCCATGTCAGCCTGGTGCGCCCGATCACCGAATACCCGACCCCACGGGCCTTGGAAAGCGAAGAAATCGCCGACATCGTCGAGGCTTACCGCAGTGGCGCAGAGAACGCCAAGGCTGCCGGTTTCGATGGCGTGGAAATTCACGGTGCCAACGGCTATCTGCTCGACCAGTTCCTGCAGAGCAGCACCAACCAGCGCACCGACCGCTACGGTGGTTCACTGGAAAACCGTGCCCGCCTGCTGCTGGAGGTGACAGACGCCGCCATCGGCGTGTGGGGCGCAGGCCGTGTCGGCGTGCACCTTGCACCGCGCGCAGACTCCCATGACATGGGTGATGCCGACCGCGCCGAGACCTTCACCTATGTAGCGCGGGAACTGGGCAAGCGGGGTATCGCCTTCATCTGCTCTCGGGAGAAAGAAGCCGATGACAGTATCGGCCCGCTGATCAAAGCAGCGTTCGGTGGCCCTTACATCGTCAACGAGCGGTTCGACAAGGCCAGTGCCAATGCCGCGTTGGCCAGTGGCAAGGCGGATGCGGTGGCATTTGGCGTGCCGTTCATTGCCAACCCGGACCTGCCGGCACGGCTGGCAGCCGATGCGCCGCTGAACCAGGCGCACCCGGAGACCTTCTATGCAAAAGGGCCGGTGGGGTACATCGATTACCCGCGGCTGTAAGTCAGATCGCCGGGGCCGCTTTGCGGCCCTTCGCGACACAAGGCCGCCCCGACAGTCGACCGCTCAATTTCGTGTAGGAGCGGCCTTGTGTCGCGAAAGGAGGGCGAAGCCCTCCCCTAAGGCCCTAAGGCCGAGCATTGATCTGCTGCTGCAGGTTCTGAATCTGGCTCTGCAAGGTGTTGAAGTTACGCGTGGTCTGCCCACGAAACGCATCGAACTCCTGCACCGAAGCGCCACTTGCTGGCGCCGCAGCCGGGCGATTGTCCACCTGGCTCTTCAATACCAGCACGTCCTGCTCCAGGCTCTCGATCGCCGCTTTCGGGTTGCCCTGCTTCTTCAGTGCGGCCACCTCCTCGCTAAGGCTCTTGAGCTGCCCATCGAGCTTGCCGCCATCCACCTGGCCTGACTTCAACGCCGCCAGCTCGGCATTCACCGCCTTCAACTGCGCCTGTAACTGGGTTTGCAGCTCAGTTACCGCCTTTTGCTGCTCGCGGGTATCGGCCAGCACCTGCTCCAGACGCTTGCCCAGGTCACCCGTCTGCCCGGCCACCCCCTGCTGTTGCTTGCCCTGCTCGGCCAGGCTGGCCTGCAGTTGGCGGATCTGCAGCTTGAGCGCCTCACTGCCGGTGCTGGTAGAGCTCTCGGTGGCAGCGACCTTGCCACTGATCGCCTGCAAGCGCCCCGCCGCTTCCTCGCTGATGCGCGCAAAGCTTTCCTGAGTGGCCACCAGTTGCTGCTCCATCAGCGAGATCTGCTGAAAGCTCCACCAGCCGAGCCCGGCCAGCGCGATGAACGAAGCCCCCAGCAACGCCCACAGTGGGCCGGTACTGGCGGGCCTGGTGGCCTTCTGGCGGTTGCGCGACACACGCGCCGGCAACAGTTCGTCGTCATCCGGGGTGCCGGCACGCAGGGTTGGCACATCATCAAAATCGTCGTGGGCATCGTTACGCATGGATAGTTTCAACCGCGGTAGTAGCAAAGAGACATGAGTATAAACCGCTCACGCGGCGCACTGATGACCATCATCCTGGCGCCTGGTTCACTGGCCAAGGGGCTGGTGCTTCCACCACGCGCAAAATTCATCCAGCGCCGTCCACAGGCTGACCTTGGGCTGATAGTCCAGGTACTGCCGGGCGCGGCTGATATCCAGGGTGAAATCGCGGCTCATCACTTGCATCCCCAGGCGCGTGAGGGTGGGCTGGGGTCGCCCGGGCCAGAGCATGCAAGCGGCCTCGTTCAGCGCCGCCATGCTGTAGGCCAGGCCGTAGGCGCGATAACGGGTCACCTGGGGCAACTGCATCTGGCGCATCACGTAATTGACCACATCCCACAATGGCAACGGTTGACCATTACTGATGTTGTAGGCCTGCCCTAACGCGCGATCATCGGCGAACAGCGCGCCAAGCAGTGCCTCATTGAGATTGTGCACGCTGGTGAAATCGACTTTGTTCAGGCCGTTGCCGATGATCGCCACACGGCCCTTGCGCTGCATCTGCATCAGCCGCGGGAAAATACTGGCATCACCGGCTCCGGTTACAAAGCGCGGGCGCAGGGCCAGAACTTCGAGCCCGAACTCCTGGGCGCCGAAAACCTTTTGTTCAGCAAGGTATTTGGTCTGCGCGTAATGATGGTGAAAGCGGCGCGGCACCTGGTCTTCGCGGATATCCAGGCGCGAACGGCCATTGAAGTAGATCGACGGCGACGACAGGTGTACCAGGCGACGGACATGCTCCTTCAAGCAGCCCTCGACCACGTTCTCGGTGACCACCACATTGCCCTGGTAAAAATCCTGATAGCGCCCCCAGGTGCCCACCGCCCCCGCGCAATGCACCACCGCCTCGACGCCCTGGCACAGGCGCCGGGCCAGTTCGGCGTCACCGAGGTCGCCGGGGATGAACTGCGCACCGCGCTTGACCAGGTGCTCGACGCCCTCGGCGCGCCGGCCGCTGACCCGCACATCCAGGCCTTGCTCCAGGGCGAAGCGCGCAAAGCGCCCGCCGATGAAGCCGCTCGCGCCAGTGACCAGAATTCGCATGTAACACTCCGCCTCAGATTTCAGATGCAACAGACGCCAGCCGCCACTACAAGGGCACCAGCCAATGCTGTGCCGTGTGCCGCAGGTGTTCGGTCAGTTGCGCGAGCAGTTGCCCGCCGTTGCGCCAATGATGCCAGTACAGCGGCACATCGATGGGGGTATCGGCACAAATTTCCACCAGTCGCCCACTACTCAACTGCTCACGGGCCTGCAACTCAGGCACCAGGCCCCAGCCCAGGCCAGCTTCGGTCATGCGCAGGAAGCCTTCGGACGACGGGCAAAGGTGATGCAGGAAGCCATCTTCGATACCGAGAGAAGCGAGGTATCGGTGCTGCAGAAAATCGTCCGGGCCGTACACGATCGCCGGCGTGCGGGCCAGGCGCCGGGCCTCGAAACCCATTGGGAAATAGCGCGCCATGAATGCCGGGCTGGCCAGCGCCCGGTAGCGCATGGCACCCAGCGGCATGCTGCGGGCGCCGGCCACCGGCCGCTCACTGCCGCACAGGCAGGCCGCCACCTCCCCGGCACGCATGCGCTTCAGGCCAACCTCCTGGTCTTCCACCACAAGGTCGGTGAGTACCTGCTGCTCGGCGCAGAACGAACCCACCGCAGCTGCCCACCAGGTCGCCAGGCTATCAGCGTTGAGCGCAATGCGCAGACGCTCTGGCATGCCCTCTTCATCGAGTGCCGGTACCTGACGCTGCAGGTCACGTTCGAGCAGCCGCACCTGCTGCACATGGTTGAGCAACTGTCGCCCGACCTCGGTCGGGCTCGGTGGCGCGGCGCGCACCAGCACCGGCTGACCAACCCGCGCCTCGAGCAGCTTGATGCGCTGTGAGATAGCCGATTGCGACAGCCCCAGCACCTGCGCTGCACGTTCGAAACCACCTTGCTCGATCACCGCCGCGAGCGCGGCAAGCAGCTTGTAGTCGAACATCGATTTTCCTAATGACGGATCAGCACTATTTGTTTTTCTTATACAGGGGGGATCCGCACAATAGCCAGCATCTTCTCTGGAGTATCTGCCATGTGGCAAAGCTATCTGAACGGCATGCTGGTGGCCTTCGGCCTGATCATGGCCATTGGCGCACAGAACGCCTTCGTCCTGGCGCAGAGCCTGCGCCGTGAACATCACCTGCCGGTGGCAGCACTGTGCATCGTCTGCGACGCCCTGCTGGTAGCCGCCGGTGTATTCGGCCTGGCCACGGTGCTGGCGCATAATCCGACGCTGCTGGCGATTGCACGCTGGGGTGGCGCGGTGTTTCTGCTCTGGTACGGCGCCAAGGCCCTGCGCAGTGCATGCTCCAAACAGAGCCTGCAGCATCAGCAAGGCCAAGGCATGCGCTCGCGGCGTGCGGTGCTGCTCAGTGCACTGGCCGTTACCCTCCTGAACCCCCATGTGTACCTGGACACCGTGTTGCTGATCGGCTCGCTGGGCGCACAGCAGACCGTGCCGGGCGCCTATGTGGCAGGGGCCGCCAGCGCTTCGCTGCTATGGTTCTCGACTTTGGCGATCGGTGCTGCATGGCTGGCGCCCTGGCTGGCCCGCCCGGCAACCTGGCGGATGCTCGACCTGATGGTGGCCGTGATGATGTTCGCCGTGGCGGCGCAGCTGATCTTTGCTTGAGCTGCAAGCTTGCAACGGAGCGCCACCCGTCGGCGGCAGGCAACCGCTCTGGAACCTCTATTCCCTATCTTTGTTGCGTGGTTATGCGGCGGGGCTGGTGCTATGATCCAGCCCTTGCGTCGCAAAGAGTACAAACTCGCCGACGCACATAGGGCCGCCCGTGATCGGCCTTGCGCAAACCGCGAACTAGACCTGAATCAGGAGATCCACCATGGCTTTTGAATTGCCGCCGCTGCCGTACGCCCACGATGCCCTGCAGCCGCACATCTCCAAGGAAACCCTGGAGTATCACCACGACAAGCACCACAACACCTACGTCGTGAACCTGAACAACCTGGTCCCAGGCACCGAATTCGAAGGCAAGACCCTGGAAGAGATCGTCAAGAGCTCTTCGGGCGGCATCTTCAACAACGCCGCTCAAGTCTGGAACCACACCTTCTACTGGAACTGCCTGTCGCCAAACGGTGGTGGCCAGCCTACCGGTGCGCTGGCTGAAGCCATCAACGCCGCATTCGGTTCCTTCGACAAGTTCAAGGAAGAGTTCACCAAGACTTCGGTTGGCACCTTCGGTTCCGGCTGGGGCTGGCTGGTCAAGAAGGCCGACGGCTCCCTGGCCCTGGCCAGCACCATCGGTGCCGGCTGCCCGCTGACCAGCGGCGACACCCCGCTGCTGACCTGCGACGTCTGGGAACACGCCTACTACATCGACTACCGCAACCTGCGTCCGAAGTACGTAGAAGCATTCTGGAACCTGGTCAACTGGGCCTTCGTTGCCGAGCAGTTCGAAGGCAAGACCTTCAAGGCCTGATCTTGCGCCTTGAACTGAAAACCCGGCCATGCGCCGGGTTTTTTTATGGCCGGTGCCGGCATCACAGGCTCCCAACGAACAGTTTTCCCGGCGGCTCTTGCTCCCCCCGCAGAGCGCGCTAACATCAAACGTCTGAAAGTTCGCTACAGCGCACTCAAGTTGCAGGGTCAGGCAACCGATACACTGCTCAGGGCAGCTCCACCGGCCGATAGTGTATCGCCAAGGTTAATGGCAAAATGATGTCATGCGCATGGATTAAGGAAACCCCCATTGAAGCTGGAATTGCGGAACAGCTTATCGGTCAAGTTGCTCAGGGTCGTGCTCCTTTCGGCGCTGGCGGTCGGTGTCGTTCTTAGCTGCGCGCAGATCGTCTATGACACCTACAAGACCCGTCAGACCGTCGACAGCGACGCCCAGCGCATCCTCGACATGTTTCGCGATCCCTCGACCCAGGCGGTCTACAGCCTTGATCGGGAAATGGGCATGCAGGTCATGGAAGGCCTGTTCCAGGACGAGTCTGTACGCCAGGCTTCCATCGGCCACCCCAATGAAACCATGCTCGCCGAAAAGTCCCGCCCGCTGCAGGACTCTCCCGTACGCTGGTTGACCGACCTGCTCCTTGGCCAGGAACGCACCTACACCACTCAGTTGGTCGGCCGCGGCCCCTACAGCGAGTACTACGGTGACCTGAGCATCACCCTGGACACTGCCGCCTACGGTGAAGGCTTCCTGCTCAACGCCATCATCATCTTCATTTCCGGCGTGCTGCGCGCCCTGGCCATGGGCCTGGTGCTGTACCTGGTCTACCACTGGCTGCTGACCAAACCGCTGTCGAAAATCATCGAGCACCTCACCCAGATCAACCCTGACCGCCCCAGCCAGCACCAGATTCCGCTGCTCAAAGGCCATGAAAAAAACGAACTGGGCATCTGGGTCAACACCGCCAACCAGCTGCTGGCCTCGATCGAGCGCAATACCCATCTGCGCCACGAAGCCGAAAACAGCCTGCAACGCATGGCCCAATACGACTTCCTGACCGGCCTGCCGAACCGCCAGCAGCTACAGGCACAGCTCGACAAGATCCTTATAGACGGCGCCCGCCTGCAGCATCGCGTCGCCGTACTGTGCGTGGGCCTGGACGACTTCAAAGGCATAAACGAGCAGTTCAGCTATCAGGTCGGCGACCAGTTGCTGCTCGCCCTGGCGGACCGCCTGCGCGCCCACAGTGGCCGCCTGGGGGCGCTGGCACGCCTGGGTGGCGACCAGTTCGCCCTGGTGCAGGCCACTATCGAACAGCCCTACGAGGCCGCAGAACTGGCGCAGAGCATCCTCGATGACCTGGAAGCACCGTTCGACCTGGATCACCAGCAGATTCGCCTGCGCGCCACCATCGGCATCACCCTGTTCCCCGAAGACGGCGACAGCACCGAGAAGCTGCTGCAAAAGGCCGAGCAGACCATGACCTTGGCCAAGGCCCGCTCGCGCAACCGCTACCAGTTCTACATCGCCAGCGTCGACAGCGAGATGCGTCGACGCCGTGAATTGGAAAAGGACCTGCGCGAGGCGCTGTCGCGCAACCAGTTGTTCCTTGTCTACCAGCCGCAGATCAGCTACCGCGATCACCGCGTGGTCGGCGTCGAAGCCTTGCTGCGCTGGCAGCATCCTGAACTTGGCATGGTCCCGCCGGACCAGTTCATCCCGCTGGCCGAACAGAACGGCAACATCATCACCATCGGCGAGTGGGTACTCGACCAGGCCTGCAGGCAACTGCGCGAATGGCATGATCTGGGCTTCAGCGAACTGCGCATGGCAGTCAACCTGTCCACCGTGCAACTGCATCACAACGAACTTCCGCGCGTGGTCAACAATCTGCTGCAGGCTTACCGTCTGCCACCGCGCAGCCTGGAACTGGAAGTGACCGAGACCGGCCTGATGGAAGACATCAGCACCGCCGCCCAGCACCTGCTCAGCCTGCGCCGCTCCGGTGCGATGATCGCCATCGACGACTTCGGCACCGGTTACTCGTCGCTCAGCTACCTCAAGTCGCTGCCACTGGACAAGATCAAGATCGACAAGAGCTTCGTCCAGGACCTGCTGGACGACGATGACGATGCCACCATCGTTCGGGCGATCATCCAGTTGGGCAAAAGCCTGGGCATGCAGGTGATCGCCGAGGGCGTGGAGACGTCCGAGCAGGAAGCCTACATCATCGCCCAAGGCTGCCACGAAGGTCAGGGCTATCACTACAGCAAGCCACTGTCAGCGCGCGAGCTGACCAGTTTCCTGCGCCAGGCCCAGCGCAATCAGGTTTCTGCGTTATAACCCCTGCCCCTGTTGGTTCCAGGCCTTAACCGGCATTTACATAATTGCGCCCCACCCCTTTACAGCAAATGCAAATCTTTCGCATGATGTTGTAGTTTTACGTGCCACGGCGCACTGTCCAACCACACGACGCAGGGAAACCAACAATGATTCGTATGCCTCTGGCCTCCGCCAGTCTGCTGGCCATCGCCATCGCTCTCGCCGGTTGCGGTGAAAGCAAGGACGAGAAGGCCGCCGCCCCGCAAGCTGCGGCACCTGCCGCCGCGAGCACCGCCGCCGCAGCACCGGCTGCTGTCGACGAAGCGGCCGGCAAGGCCGTGGTCAAGCATTACACCGAGATGGTCTACGCCGTTTACAGCGACTCGCTGAGCACGGCCAAGTCCCTGCAAACAGCCATCGATGCATTCCTCGCCAACCCCAACGACGACACCCTCAAAGCTGCCAAAGAAGCCTGGGCTGCAGCGCGCGTACCGTACCTGCAGAGCGAAGCCTTCCGCTTCGGCAACACGATCATCGACGACTGGGAAGGCCAGGTGAACGCCTGGCCGCTTGACGAAGGCCTGATCGACTACGTCGACAAGAGCTACGAACATGCGCTGGGCAACCCGGCTGCCAGCTCGAACATCATTGCCAACACCGAAATCCAGGTCGGTGAGGAGAAGGTCGATGTCAAGGACATCACCCCTGAGAAACTGGCCAGCCTGAACGAACTGGGCGGCTCCGAAGCCAACGTCGCCACTGGTTACCACGCCATCGAATTCCTGCTCTGGGGCCAGGACCTCAACGGTACCGGCCCGGGCGCAGGCAACCGCCCTGCTTCGGACTACCTCGAAGGTAAAGGCGCCACCGGCGGCCACAACGAGCGTCGCCGCGCCTACCTGAAGTCGGTCACCGAGCTGCTGGTCAAGGACCTCGAAGAAATGGTCGGCAACTGGGCCCCGAACGTCGCCGACAACTACCGCGCCACGCTGGAAGCCGAGCCTGCCACCGACGGCCTGCGCAAGATGCTGTTCGGCATGGGCAGCCTGTCGCTGGGCGAACTGGCTGGCGAGCGCATGAAGGTCTCGCTGGAAGCCAATTCGCCGGAAGACGAACAGGACTGTTTCAGCGACAACACCCACTACTCGCACTTCTACGACGCCAAAGGCATCCGCAACGTCTACCTGGGTGAGTACACCCGCGCCGACGGTAC
The DNA here is from genome assembly GCF_047456105.1 of Pseudomonas sp. BNK-15. Classification (NCBI taxonomy): domain Bacteria; kingdom Pseudomonadati; phylum Pseudomonadota; class Gammaproteobacteria; order Pseudomonadales; family Pseudomonadaceae; genus Pseudomonas; species Pseudomonas sp. BNK-15. The sequence continues at coordinate 3,009,673 of NZ_CP179898.1, read as the reverse complement.
CAAGCTGACCGGCCCAAGCCTGTCGTCGCTGGTGGCCAAGGCCGACCCGGCTGCCGACGCTACCCTCAAGGCCGACCTGGAAGCGACCGAGGCGAAGCTTCAGGTCATTGTCGACCACGCGCTCAAAGGCGAGCATTACGACCAACTGATCGCAGCCGACAACGCTGCCGGCAACCAGGTCGTACGCGATGCCATTGCCTCCCTGGTCAAGCAGACCGGTGCGATCGAGCAGGCTGCGGGCAAGCTGGGCATTGCCAACCTGAACCCGGACACTGCCGATCACGAGTTCTGATTCGGCATTGGCAGGCAAAAAAGGCTAACGCCAGTCAGTTAGCGTTAGTAGGCTGCTACGCAGCCCGTCGCCGGCAAGCCTGCTCCCACCGGGGCCGCGCAGTTCTTGAGTTCTGCGCGGTATCTGTGAGGGCTGGCTTGCCTGCGGCAGGGCCAAAACTGACAGCAGTTTCATCCAGCAATTGCAAATTCCTCTTATTCAAACATTCTCAGCCTGCTAAGCTTGCACGCCGGTTTTTCGCCTACGCCCAGGATTTTGCATGTCCTTGTCGCTGTCCCGACTCTCCCCTCCGCTGCTGGCCCTCGCCCTTGCCGCCTGTGACGACGCCCCGCGTTTCACTCAGGCAGAGCCTGGCGAAGCGCTGTCCGGTGGCCAGGCGACTGTCCAGCGCAACGACCGCAATGCCTTTTCCCTGCCCTCGGCCAACCTGTCGCCCGAGCGCCGCCTGGACTTTGCCGTAGGCAACAGCTTTTTCCGCAACCCCTGGGTGATCGCCCCGTCCACCACCACTGCACGCGATGGCCTGGGCCCACTGTTCAACACCAACGCCTGTCAGAACTGCCACGTACGCGACGGCCGTGGCCATCCGCCAGAGCCTGGCGACAGCAACGCGGTGTCGATGCTGGTGCGCCTGTCGATCCCCGACCAGCCTTACCTGGCAAAAGAAATCGAGCGCCTGGGCGTGGTCCCGGAGCCTGTCTATGGCACCCAGTTGCAGGACATGGCCAACCCTGGTGTGGCCCCGGAAGGCAAGGTGCGCGTGACTTACGACAACCAGACCGTCAGCTTCAACGACGGCCATAAGGTCGAACTGCGTCGCCCTACCCTGCAAATCACCCAGCTCGGCTATGGGCCGATGCACCCTGACACCCGGTTCTCTGCACGCGTGGCACCGCCCATGATCGGCCTGGGCCTGCTCGAAGCCATCCCCGAAGCTCAGATTCTGGCCAACGAAGACCCCGATGATCGCAACCGCGACGGTATTCGCGGCCGGGCCAACCGGGTTTGGGACGACGCCCAGAGCAAGACCGTGGTCGGTCGCTTTGGCTGGAAGGCCGGGCAACCGAACGTCAACCAGCAGAACGTGCACGCCTTTGCCGGTGACATGGGCTTGACCAGCACCCTGCAGCCCCGGGACGACTGCACCCCGGCGCAGCGCGATTGCCTTGCAGCCCCCAATGGCGACGGCACCGACGGCGAAAAGGAAGTCAGCGACAACATCCTGCGCCTGGTCACCTTTTACACCCGCAACCTGGGCGTGCCAGCCCGGCGCGATGTCGGCGCCCCGCAAGTGCTGGCCGGCAAGAACCTGTTCTATCAGGCCGGCTGCCAGGGATGCCACACCCCGCAGTTCACCACTGCCGCCGACGCCCCCGAGCCAGAGCTGGCCGGGCAAGTGATCCGCCCCTACAGCGACCTGCTGCTGCACGACATGGGCCCGGGCCTTGCCGACGATCGCACCGAATTTGCCGCCAACGGCCAAGACTGGCGAACCCCGCCGCTGTGGGGCATCGGCCTGAGTCCAGCGGTCAGTGGCCACACCCAGTACCTGCATGACGGCCGCGCCCGCAACCTGCTCGAGGCCGTGCTCTGGCACGGCGGCGAAGCGCAGGCAGCGCGCGACCATGTTCTGACTTTCAATGCCGAGCAGCGCGCTGCGCTGCTGGCTTTCCTGAACTCACTTTAAAAGCGCAAGGAGCCGGGCATGTTCCGACCCAAACTGTTGTTCACCAGCCTCGCCGCACTCGCCCTCGGTGCCTGTTCACCGCAAGACCCGCAGGCCGTGACCTCCGCCGCCATCGCCAAGCAGGTGATCCTGCCCACCTACAGCCGCTGGGTCGAAGCCGACCGCCAGCTGGCCGCCAGTGCCCTGGCCTACTGCGAAGGCAAAGAGAGCCTGGACAGCGCTCGCGCCGATTTCCTCAACGCGCAAAAAGCCTGGGCCGAGCTGCAGCCACTGCTGGTCGGCCCGCTGGCCGAGGGCAACCGCGCCTGGCAGGTGCAGTTCTGGCCCGACAAGAAGAACCTGGTCGGTCGCCAGGTCGAGCAACTGGTCAATGGCGACAAGCCGATCGACGCCCAGACCCTGGGCAAGTCCAGCGTCGTGGTGCGCGGCCTGTCGGCCTACGAATACATCCTGTTCGACAGCAAGCCGGATGTCGCCACCGCCGAACAGAAAGCCCGATACTGCCCGCTGCTGGTCGCCATCGGTGAGCACCAGAAGGCCTTGGCTGAAGAGATCCTCAAAGGCTGGAACAGCACCGACGGCATGCTCTCGCAGATGACCAAGTTCCCCAACCAGCGCTATGCCGACTCGCACGAGGCGATCGCCGACCTGTTGCGTGCGCAGGTGACTGCGCTGGACACCCTGAAAAAGAAGCTCGGCGCACCGATGGGCCGCCAGAGCAAAGGCATTGCGCAGCCACTGCAGGCCGAAGCCTGGCGCAGCCACGCCTCGCTGAAAAGCCTGGAAGCCAGCCTCAAGGCCGCCCAGGCGGTCTGGGTCGGGGTCGACAACCAAGGCCTGCGCGGCTTGCTGGGCAGCGACCAGAAAGCCCTGGCGCAAAAGATCGACGACGCCTACGCCACCTCGGTCAAACTACTGACCGATAACCAGAAGACCTTGGGCGAGTTGCTGGCTGACGAAGATGGCATGCAGCGCCTCAACCAGATCTACGACAGCCTCAACGTCGTTCACCGCCTGCACGAAGGCGAACTGGCCAAGGCGTTGAACATCCAGCTGGGCTTCAATGCCAACGACGGTGACTGATCATGCTGCGACGCCAGGCACTCAAAATCGGTAGCGTTCTGCTCAGCGCCCTGACCTTGGGGGGCTGGAGCCTGATGCGCAACAAAGGCAGCGATCCTTTGCTGCTGTCGGCGCGTGACGATGGCGACGGCAAGCACTATGCCGTCGGGTTCCGCCTGGACGGCACCCGGGTGTTCAGCACCCAGGTGGCCCAGCGTTGCCATGCCATCATCAACCATCCAGAGCTGCCGATCGCCCTGTTCGTCGCACGCCGTCCCGGTACCGAAAGCTACCTGATCGACCTGCGCGACGGGCGCTTGTTGCAGACCGTCTCGTCGCAGCCTGACCGGCACTTTTACGGCCACGCCGTGATTCATAAAGGCGGCGAATGGCTGTATGCCACCGAGAACGACACCACCGATCCAGGGCGTGGCGTACTGGGCGTGTACCGCTTCGAGGGTGAACGCCTGGTTCACACCGGCGAGATCCCCACCCACGGCATCGGCCCGCATGAAGTGGCATGGCTGCCCGATGGCGAGACTCTGGTCGTGGCCAATGGCGGTATCCGCACCGAGGCCGAAAGCCGGGTCGAGATGAACCTCAATGCCATGGAGCCGAGCCTGGTACTGATGCAGCGCGACGGCACGTTGCTGAGCAAGGAAACCCTGGCCCAGCAAATGAACAGCGTGCGCCACCTGGCAGTGGGCAGCGATGGCACCATCGCCGCCTGCCAGCAGTTCATGGGCGATGCCGATGAAACCGCCGAGCTGCTGGCAATCAAGCGCCCAGGCGAGCCGTTCAAGGCCTTCCCGGTGCCAGAGCGCCAGCTGCAAGCCATGGCCCAGTACACTGCCAGCGTCGCCATCCACAGCGACCTGCGCCTGGTGGCACTGACGGCGCCGCGGGCCAACCGCCTGTTCGTCTGGGACCTGGACAGTGGCGCAGTCAGGCTGGATGCGCCGATGCCGGACTGTGCCGGGGTGGGCGCGGTGAAGGATGGTTTTGTCGTGACGTCCGGGCAAGGGCGTTGCCGGTTCTATGATTGCCGCAAGCAGGAATTGATCGGCCAGCCGATGGATTTGCCTTCCGGTTTCTGGGACAACCACCTGCACCTGGCCTGATCAGGCCTGCGCGCCCCTACGGGGGCGCAATCCATTTCCCCTCAATCGAAAAACAGTCAATACTTCCCCCATCCGCACGTGGGCAGGACCGCCCGTTGTCGTGTCAAAACCAATAACAACCTCGCATCCAAGGAACCGGACTTATGCTGCGCCGCCGCATGCTCATCATGTTGGCCGTCGTTCTGCTGATCGTGCTGGCCCTGGGGGGCTACAAGGCCTTCTCGATCTACCGGCAGATCCAGGTGTTCACTGCCCCCAAGCCTCCCATCACCGTGGCGGTGGCCATGGCCGAGCAGCGCGAGTGGCAGCAGCGCCTGCCCGCCGTCGGCAGCCTCAAGGCCCTGCAGGGTGTCGAGCTGAGCCTGGAGGTGGAAGGCATCGTTCAATCCCTGCACTTCGACTCCGGTCAGAAGGTCAAGGCCGGGCAACTGCTGCTCAAGCTCAATGACGATCAGGAAACCGCCCTGCTGGGGACTGCCCAGGCCGACCTGGGGTTGGCCAAAGTGGACTTCGGCCGCGGCAGCCAGCTGGTGGGTGATTCGGCCATCTCCCGCGGCGAATATGATCGCCTCACTGCCCAATACCGGCGCAACCAGGCGGTGGTCGACCAGCTCAAGGCCGCAAAAACCAAGAAGAGCATCAGTGCCCCGTTCAGCGGCACGATCGGCATCCGCCAGGTGGATGTGGGTGACTACCTGGCGGCCGGCTCTGTGATCGCTACCCTGCAGGACCTCTCCAGCCTTTACGTCGATTTCAATGTACCGGAGCAGGCACTGCCACAGCTGAGCCTCGGCCAGCAGGTACAGGTGCAGGTGGCGGCCTACCCTGGCCAGACCTTCCCTGCCAGCCTCAGCGCCATCAACCCCAAGGTTGAAGAGAGCACGCGCAACCTGCTGGTGCGCGCGACAATGGCCAACCCGGATGGCAAGCTGCTGCCGGGCATGTTCGCCAACCTGCTGGTGCTGCTGCCTGACCCGCGCCCACAGGTGGTAGTGCCCGAAAGCGCCATCACCTACACGCTGTATGGCAATTCCGTGTATGTCGCCACGCCGAAGAAAGACAAGGACGGTAATCCCGAGCGGGACGACAGTGGCCGGCCGCAGCTCAGCGCCGAACAGCGCAGCGTGCAGACCGGCGAGCGGCGCGACGGCGTGGTGGTGGTCAGCAAAGGGCTCGCAGCGGGCGAACAGGTGGTCACCGCCGGCCAGCTCAAGCTGAGCCCTGGCGCGGCGATCCGCATCGGCCAGGACGCAGCGCTCGAACCCGAACAAGGCGCCCCACGCGCGGACTGACTAGGAGGCAGGCATGGCGTTCACCGACCCGTTCATCCGCCGCCCGGTGCTGGCCAGCGTGGTCAGCCTGCTGATCCTGCTGCTGGGTTTCCAGGCCTGGAACAAGCTGCAGATCCGCCAGTACCCGCAGATGGAAAACGCCCTGATCACGGTGACCACGGCCTACCCCGGCGCCAACGCAGAAACCATTCAGGGCTACATCACCCAACCGCTGCAGCAGAGCCTGGCCAGCGCCGAAGGCATCGACTACATGACCTCGGTGAGCCGGCAGAACTTCTCGATCATCTCCATCTATGCGCGCATCGGCGCCGACAGCGACCGCCTGTTCACCGAGTTGCTGGCCAAGGCCAACGAAGTGCGCAACCAGTTGCCGCAAGACGCAGAAGACCCGGTACTGAGCAAAGAAGCCGCAGATGCCTCGGCGCTGATGTACATCAGCTTTTACAGCAAGGAAATGAGCAACCCGCAGATCACCGACTACCTGTCACGGGTCATCCAGCCGAAACTTGCAATCTTGCCGGGCATGGCCGAGGCAGAGATCCTCGGCAACCAGGTGTTCGCCATGCGCATCTGGATCGACCCGGTCAAACTGGCAGCGTTCGGCCTTGCCGCCACCGACGTGACCAGCGCCGTACGCCGTTACAACTTTCTCGCCGCCGCTGGTGAGGTGAAGGGCGAATACGTGGTCACCAGCATCAACGCCAACACCGAACTGAAGTCGGCCGAGGCTTTTGCCGCATTGCCGCTCAAGACCTCCGGCGACAGCCGTGTATTGCTCGGTGATGTGGCACGGGTCGAGATGGGCGCGGAAAATTACGACACGGTCAGCTCGTTCGATGGCACGCCTTCGGTCTACATCGGCATCAAGGCCACCCCGGCCGCCAACCCGCTGGAGGTGATCAAGGAAGTACGCCGCATCATGCCGGAGCTGCAAAGCCAGTTGCCGTCCGCGCTCAAGGGGTCGATTGCCTATGACGCCACGCTGTTCATCCAGGCCTCGATCGACGAAGTGGTCAAGACCCTTGGCGAAGCGGTGCTGATCGTCATCGTGGTGGTGTTCTTATTCCTCGGCGCGCTGCGCTCGGTACTGATCCCGGTAGTGACCATCCCACTGTCGATGATCGGGGTGCTGTTCTTCATGCAGATGATGGGCTATTCGCTCAACCTGCTGACCCTGCTGGCAATGGTGCTGGCCATCGGCCTGGTGGTGGACGATGCCATCGTCGTGGTGGAAAACATCCACCGGCACATGGAGGAAGGCAAGTCACCGGTGGACGCGGCGCTGGAAGGTGCGCGGGAAATCGCCATGCCAGTGGTGTCGATGACCATCACCCTGGCCGCGGTATACGCACCGATCGGCTTCCTGACCGGGCTCACCGGCGCCTTGTTCAAGGAGTTCGCCCTGACCTTGGCAGGGGCGGTGATCATCTCGGGCGTCGTCGCCCTGACCCTGTCGCCGATGATGTGTGCCCTGCTATTGCGTCGTGAGCAGAATGCCAGCGGCCTGGCCCATCGCCTTGACGTGCTGTTCGAGCGGATCAAGGGCCGCTACCAGCGCCTGCTGCACACCACCCTGGACAGCCGCCCGGTGGTGCTGGTGTTCGCCGTGATCATCCTGTGCCTGATCCCGGTGCTGCTCAAGTTCACCCAGAACGAGCTGGCACCGAACGAAGATCAGGGGGTCATCTTCATGATCAGCAGCTCGCCACAACCAGCCAACCTCGACTACCTCAATGCCTACACCGACCAGTTCACCCCACTGTTCAAGGCCTTCCCCGAATACTACTCGTCGTTCCAGATCAACGGATTCAACGGTGTGCAGAGCGGCATCGGCGGTTTCCTGCTCAAGCCCTGGAACGAGCGCGACCGCACGCAAATGGAGTTGCTGCCCCTGGTACAGGCCAAACTCGACAACATCAGCGGCCTGCAGATCTTCGGCTTCAACCTGCCGTCACTGCCGGGGACCGGCGAAGGCCTGCCGTTCCAGTTCGTCATCAATACCGCAGGTGATTACCCGGCGCTGCTGGAGGTTGCCCAAGGGGTCAAGGAACGCGCCCAGGCATCGGGCAAATTTGCCTTCCTCGACATCGACCTGGCGTTCGACAAGCCCGAAGTGGTAGTCGACATCGACCGCGCCAAGGCTGCACAGATGGGTGTATCCATGGACGTCCTTGGCGGCACCTTGGCGACCTTGCTGGGCGAGGGGGAAATCAACCGTTTCACCCTCGAAGGCCGCAGCTACAAAGTCATCGCCCAGGTCGAACGGCCCTACCGCGACAACGCCGGCTGGCTCAACAGCTATTACGTCAAGAACGACCAGGGCCAACTGCTGCCACTGTCCACACTGATCACCCTTAGCGACCGAGCGCGTCCACGCCAGCTCAACCAGTTCCAGCAACTGAACTCGGCAATCATCCAGGGCGTGCCTTTGGTCAGCATCGGCGAAGCCTTGCAGACAGTGCGGGATATTGCTGCCGAGCAGGCGCCGGAAGGGTTCTCCTTCGACTATGCCGGCGCGGCACGGCAGTACATACAGGAAGGCAGCGCGCTGTGGGTGACCTTCGGCCTGGCGTTGGCGATCATCTTCCTGGTACTGGCGGCACAGTTTGAAAGCTTCCGCGACCCGCTGGTGATTCTGGTGACGGTACCGCTGTCGATCTGCGGGGCGCTGTTGCCGCTATTCCTGGGTGTTTCCAGCATGAACATCTATACCCAGGTCGGGTTGGTGACGCTGATCGGGCTGATCAGCAAGCACGGTATCCTGATCGTCGAGTTCGCCAACCAGTTGCGTGAGGAAAAAGGGCTGAGCGCAAGGGAGGCGATCGAGGAAGCTGCGGCCATTCGTCTACGCCCGGTGCTGATGACCACCGCCGCAATGGTATTTGGCATGGTGCCGCTGATTCTGGCGACCGGGGCCGGGGCAGTGAGCCGCTTTGACATCGGTACGGTGATTGCGACGGGGATGTCGATCGGGACGTTGTTTACCTTGTTTGTGCTGCCGTGCATTTACACCCTGTTGGCGCACAAGACAGCGGCGACGGAACCTGTCGTAGCCTGAGCGGGCCAACTACAGAAAGCAAAGGCCCCGCAATAGCGGGGCCTCTTGTGCTCAAAGCAGGTCAGCCTGCAGGCCGCAAGCCCTGCCGCAGCCCGAACAGAAGCAACAGCAAATCCTGGTCCGGCTGGGCCTGGACCTGCTGCTTCACGTCCCTGGGCAACGCGCATTGTTCTGCCTGTTCAGCCTTGCTGAACACTCTGGGCCGTGGCTCTTCCCACGCCGCTACCGCCACGGTGGTCACAGCCAGACCCGCTATCAGAAACAATGCTCGAGCGATTTCTAGTTTCATTGCCCTAACCCTTTGACAGCGCTGCCAAACGCCATCTGGTAAAAGTAGAGCAACGATTGCCATTCCGCGTCATTGAGCGACGAATGGCGGCGCAACTGACGCAGGTCATTGCCCGCCGCGCGCTGGCAGCTGATACGGCGGCGGCACTTCTCCAGATCGAGCAATGCCACTTCAACACGGGCCTGTTCGCCCTCGCCGATCACTTTGACGAATACGTGCTTGCCATACAGGCAGCCATGCTGCCAGTGGCCCAGGTGCATGCGGGCCAGGTTGTCAGCCAACTCCTTGAGCATGCGTTCATGTACCACTTGCGGGTAGTGCTCGCGCGCACCTTGGGCATGCCAGGCATCGAGTTCGATGAAACCATCGAGCGCTTCGCTGACCAGCAGCGCACGCCATTGGTGGTCGGCATCGCGCTCGGCCCCACAAAATACGATGCGCGGGACACGCACGCCCAGTTGCTCGAAGCTGTTCAGCGCGTCGAGCTCACGCAGCACCGTCGGCCTGCCGAAGGGGTGCAACAGGCTGCGGTAGATGTGCCCGACCTGGCGCTTGGCATACAGCAACTTGCCATCGGCATCGTTGAGGCGTTGCACGCCACTTTCACCACCGCGGCGCTGGTTGGGTTCCTCGACCCATTCGCCCTGCTGACGCCAGTAATAATCGAAGCGTGACTCCCCGCTCTGGGCTACAGCCATCAAACACTACCCCTTACGTAATACATAGACCCGCCACATGGCATAGAACGGCAGGAAATCGAGGCGTTCCTGGATCCTGAAGCCGGCGGCCTTGAATTCTTCTTCGACTGTCTCTGCCGGTAACACGAAACGATTCTGGTAACTGCCCGGCTCGGCTTTGGCACTGCGCCGTTGCTCGAGCTTTTGACGCCGCCAGGCCTTGAAGTTTCCGTCCACCCACAATGACAGGATTACGCTGTCACGGCTAACCCTTTGAAACTCCGAAAGAATCGTTTTTCTGTGGGCTGCCTCACCGATGTGGTGAAACAAGCGCATGCAAAAAATGCTGTCGACCGAGTTGTCCGGCAAGTCGATGGCGAACGCTGACGTTTGCAAAGGGCGTACCCGCGCTACCACCTCTGGCGGTTGTGCGGCACAGGCAGTCTCGATCATCGCCTCGGAATTGTCGGCACCAATGATTACCCTGTTGGGTTTTTCTGCCAGCAGTGGCCAGAAACGGCCCGCGCCGCAAGGCAGATCCAGCACCAACCCCGGTTCTCCGGCCAGCGCCAAGGCTCGACGGGCCAATTGCTCATCGCGCTTGTGGGAAAGGCGACGTGCCAGACCATCCTGGTGCTTGAGGAAATACTCCCGAGCATGTTGCTGGTCGTACTTCTTGGAAAATTCGAGTTTGATCGGGCTACGCATTGGGCATCTCCTGGCTCCATTGCATGTACCTTAAGTAACACTGCGTAGGAAACAGGTCATGCCAATGTGAAAAAAGTGTTATCCCTAAAGGAATATAGCCCAGTAATTTACTCGCAAAGCTTTAACGGATCGGACTTTTCAGCGCCTTGGCTCAAGTCCACCTGAAAACGGCAACCATGGGGGGCGGTAGAAGTCAGCGTAACGCGCCAACCCTGGTCGTCACAGATCCGTTGTACCAGCGATAAGCCAAGCCCCAGACCTTCGCCGCGTCGCTCATCACCACGCACGAACGGTTTGAACATCGCCTCGCGCTGCTCCTCCGGAATGCCGACCCCGCTGTCCTCGACGCTGAACCCATTGGCTTCAAGACTCAGGCGGATGTAACCACTGTCGGTGTAGTGCGCAGCGTTGCGCAACAGGTTGCCCATCACCGATTGCAGGAACGTCGCGTTGTAAAGCAGCGGGCCTGCACTGACGCGGCCATCGAAGTACAGCGTCAGCCCTTTCTGCTCGATGGTGTCGCGCCATACGCCTATCAGATCGTCGGCCACCTCGCGCAGCGTCGCCTGGGAGGCCACGGCACCTTGGTCGCGCTGGGCACGGGCGAGCATCAGGAAGGTTTTGACCAACTCACGCATTTCTTCGGTGGCCCGGGCGATGCGTTCGACCTGGCTGCGTGAGCGGCTATCCAGATTGGGGTTTTCGATCAACAGCTCGCAAGAGGTGGCCAGCACCATCAGCGGCGTGCGCAATTCGTGGCTGACATCACTGGTGAACAGACGCTCGCGGGTCAGTGCATCGCGCAAACGGCCAAGGGTATCGTCGAATGCCACCGCTAGCTGGCCAACTTCATCGGCTGCGTAATCGGGTGCCAAGGGCGGTGCCAGGCCAAGAAGCTGATCACGATGGCGTACTTGCCGCGCCAGGCGGATCACCGGTGCCATCACTCGCCGTGCCAGCAGCCAGCCGAGGAACACCGCCAGTACCAGGCTGAGCACGAAGCCCACCATGACGACGGCGAACAGTACCCGCTCGCGCTCTTCGAAATCGCTTTGGTCCTGCAGCAATACATAACGTCGGCCGTCTACGATTTCCACCATTGCGTGGTAGGAAAGCTGGTCGCGAAATACCTCATGAAAGCCTGCATCGAGGTGGCGCAAATCTTTTGGCAGCTCGAAGTCATCGCGCCCACCGCTGAAGTAGAACAGCTGGTCAGGGCGCGGCCGATGGCTCCAGTCACTGATGCTGTCCATGCGCAACAGGCGCTGCAGGTCGCCGCCCAGCACCGAGGAGATCAAGCGCTCTTCAACCAGGTGGACAGTGGCGACGATACCGAAGGCGAACGCCCCAGCCACCAGCGCGCTCATCAGCGCAAACGCGATGATGATGCGCTGCGCCAGGCTTTGCTTAAACTCCATCGCGACCCTCGGCGAGGCGATAGCCGACGCCATGGACGGTATGCAGCAACGGCTTTTCGAACGGTTTGTCGATTACTTGGCGCAGCTGGTGTACATGGCTGCGCAAGCTGTCGCTGTCGGGGCAATCATCACCCCACAGCGCCTCTTCCAGTACCTCGCGGCGCAACACGTGGGGGCTTTTCTGCATCAGCACCGCGAGCAGCTTGAGGCCGACAGGGTTGAGCTTGAGCAAGCGCCCCTGGCGAGTGACTTCGAGGGTGTCCAGGTCGTAACTCAGGTCGGCAACCTGCAGGGTACGTCGCCCGCCGCCCTGGGCGCGGCGCAGCACGGCTTCGATGCGCGCAGCGAGTTCGGACAGGGCGAACGGTTTGAGCAGGTAATCGTCGGCGCCGGAGCGGAAGCCCTGCAGGCGGTCGTCGAGTTGGTCGCGGGCGGTCAGCATGATCACCGGCGTATCGCGACGGGCATCCTCGCGCAGGCGCTTGCACAGGGTGTAACCGTCGATTCCAGGCAGCATGATATCGAGCACGATCAGGTCGTAGTGCTCAGTGGCAGCCAGGTGCAGACCTGACAGGCCGTCCTGGGCGCAGTCGACGGTATAGCCCTTCATGCCCAGATAATCAGCCAGGTTGGCAAGGATATCGCGGTTGTCTTCAACCAAAAGAATGCGCATCGGGTTCTCCTGTGCGGCGCTTCGCTATGGTGCGCGGCAGGCGCAGCTTAAGGCCATCGCACGGACAGTGCCAGTGCTGGTGGAAATTCAACGAAGTTGACGCAAACGAAAAAGCCCCGGTTCTCACGAACCGGGGCTTTTCCTGTTACAGGGGGTGAGGCTGGCTTACATCATGCCGCCCATACCGCCCATGCCGCCCATGTCTGGCATGCCGCCAGCTGGCTTGTCTTCCGGCAGGTCGGCAACCATGGCTTCGGTGGTGATCATCAGACCGCCGATCGAAGCAGCTGCTTGCAGGGCCGAACGGGTGACCTTGGCTGGGTCAAGGATACCCATCTCGATCATGTCGCCGTATTCGCCAGTAGCGGCGTTGTAGCCGTAGTTGCCCGAACCTTGCTTGACCTTGTCGGCCACAACGCTTGGCTCGTCGCCGGCGTTGGCAGTGATCTGGCGCAGCGGCGCTTCAACAGCGCGACGCAGCAGGGCGATACCGACGTTCTGGTCTTCGTTGTCACCTTTGAGGTCGACAATGGCGCCCAGGGCGCGAACCAGAGCAACACCACCGCCAGGCACCACGCCTTCTTCGACGGCTGCACGGGTAGCGTGCAGGGCGTCTTCAACGCGGGCTTTCTTCTCTTTCATTTCAACTTCGGTGCCAGCACCGACCTTGATCACGGCAACACCGCCAGCCAGCTTGGCCAGGCGCTCTTGCAGCTTCTCACGGTCGTAGTCCGAAGAGGTCTCTTCGATCTGGGCACGGATCTGCTTGACGCGTGCTTCGATGTCGGCGTCCACGCCAGCACCGTCGATGATGGTGGTGTTTTCCTTGGACAGGATGACGCGCTTGGCGTTACCCAGGTGCTCCAGGGTGGTGGTTTCCAGGGTCAGGCCGATTTCTTCGGAGATGACCTGGCCGCCGGTCAGGACGGCGATGTCCTGCAGCATGGCCTTGCGACGGTCGCCAAAACCTGGTGCCTTGACTGCAGCAACCTTGACGATGCCGCGCATGTTGTTGACGACCAGGGTAGCCAGGGCTTCGCCTTCGACGTCTTCAGCAACGATCAGCAGTGGGCGGCCGGCCTTGGCAACGGCTTCCAGAACTGGCAGCAGCTCACGGATGTTGGAGATTTTCTTGTCGACCAGCAGCAGCAGCGGGCCTTCCAGCTCGGCAACCATGGTGTCCGGCTTGTTGACGAAGTACGGCGACAGGTAGCCGCGGTCGAACTGCATGCCTTCTACGACGGACAGTTCGTTTTCCAGGCCCGAACCTTCTTCAACGGTGATCACGCCTTCTTTGCCGACTTTTTCCATGGCTTCAGCGATGATTTCGCCGATGGAGTTGTCGGAGTTGGCGGAGATGGTGCCAACCTGAGCGATGGCCTTGGAGTCGGCGCATGGCTTGGACAGGTTTTTCAGCTCGGCGACGACGGCAGCGGTGGCCTTGTCGATGCCGCGCTTGAGGTCCATCGGGTTCATGCCGGCAGCGACGGCCTTCAGGCCTTCGTTGACGATGGCCTGAGCCAGAACGGTCGCGGTGGTGGTGCCGTCACCGGCAGCATCGTTGGCCTTGGAAGCGACTTCCTTGACCAGTTGGGCGCCCATGTTTTCGAAGGCGTCTTTGAGTTCGATTTCTTTGGCGACGGAAACGCCGTCCTTGGTGATGGTCGGCGCGCCGAAGCTCTTGGCCAGGACCACGTTGCGGCCTTTCGGGCCCAGGGTCGCTTTTACCGCGTCAGCCAGAACGTTGACGCCAACCAGCATTTTTTTACGGGCGGAATCGCCGAATTTTACGTCTTTAGCAGCCATGATCGTTTAATCCTTGAAATTCTTTGGAGTAACGGGAAGTCGGGGAAATCAGCCTTCGACAACGGCGAGGATTTCGTTCTCGCTCATTACCAGCAGGTCTTCGCCATCGACTTTCACGGTGTTGCTGCCCGAGTAAGGGCCGAAAACCACTTTGTCACCCACTTTGACGGCCAGCGCACGTACTTCGCCGTTGTCCAGGATGCGACCGGTGCCGACGGCGACAACTTCGCCACGGTTTGGTTTTTCAGCGGCCGAACCCGGCAGGACGATACCGCCAGCGGTTTTCGATTCTTCTTCGCTGCGACGGATGACTACGCGGTCATGCAGAGGACGAAGCTTCATTGTCGATCTCTCCCAATTTGTGGTTTTCATCGGCCGGTGTCGACACCGGCGGGTTGATGCGGTCCGGCGTTGCCGGGGGTGGCCCGCGACGGGCGAACCACCTGTGTATTGTCTGGCGTTGCCACCAGAAACCTTGCGGTGACCACATACATGAGGCCGGCATGATCAATTACAAGGCTTGCTGCAGAAAATTTTTCAACGAGCAGAAAAGCTTGGGGCCGCAAAGCGGCCCCGGGGATGTCTACTTGTCGCGACGTTCGTATTCGCCTTCGATCACATTGGGCCGATGGCCGCTGTCGCGCGGCTGTGCCTGAGAGGGGTCGTCCTGGAACGCGCGCTGGCGCATGGCCTGGGCCTCGGCACGCTGTCGCATCTTGCGTGCGGCCAGATGGCGGGTGAAGGGCAACAGGCAGAGCAGGCCCAGCACGTCACTGATGAAGCCCGGGAGCAGCAGGAGGCCACCGCCCACCGCCAGCATCATGCCCTGGAACATGTCCTCGGCGGGCAGTTCGCCACGCTGCAGGCTTTCACGGGCACGCAAGGCGGTGGCCAGGCCGGCCACACGCATCACCAGCACACCCAAGGCGGAACCTGCGATGATCAACAGCAGCGCCGGGAAGAAACCGATGGCTGAGCTGACCTTGACGAAGACGAACAACTCCAGCACAGGGAAAAGCAGAAACAGCAGTAGAAAAACACGCATCAAGGATTCCTCGACGGAAGACTATCTTCCTTTAAGACCATCAGATGGATGCGTGCGCTCGGTTTTTCAAGCTTCGACTTCTGTCGCGGCCGGCCATTGGTCGGCGCGCGCCAGTAAAACCAAGGCCTCGCGAACTTGTGTCGGCGTATTGCAATTGCTTGGGAAAGCCAGCCAATGGATACCTTGGCCTATGCGCAGGTGCATGCCTTCGCTGTCGATGCCGACCATCTGCGCTGGCGCGCTACGCGGCAGGTCGCTCAATTCGACGTAGTGGGCGATGGCGTTGGCATGATCGCTGTTCATGTGCTCGATCATGCTGGCCTCCGCCTTGCCGGCGAAGGGGTTGGCCAACGTCACCTGATCGAGCCAGTGGATCGCCCCGAAGCCACCTATGTAACGATGGCGCACCGGCTGCAGCACCCAGAAGTCGAAATCGTGCGCCTTGTGATAGTTGGCGGCATCGGGGAAGTAACGGTAATAGCGCTCGGCAGCGGCGTCGACGGCAGCCTCATCGACCAGCTTGTGCGCCTCGGCCATGATCGTCAGGCGGCCAACGGCCTGCACGTCCTCGGCTTCCCGCTCCCCCACCAGCAAGGAGCACTTGGGGTCTTTCTGCAGGTTGTGGGTGTGCTGGGCGATGCGGCTGATGAGGATCAGCGGGTTGCCCTCGGCATCCAGGCAATAAGGCACCACAGAACCGAAAGGGAAGCCAGGCATGGACTTGGAATGGGTCGAGAGTACACCGCGGTACTCCTTGAGCAGCAGTTCCCGGGCGGGGCGGATGGCCTTCTGACTCACGTCTGACTCCTCGACAGGTGGCTATTGGGTTGCAAGCTACCTGTAAGCTTCAAGCTTCAAGCTTCAAGCTGCAAGAAAAAGCAGGAGCGAGGCGCCATGCCACTCGCTTTTAGCTTGCAGCTTGAAGCTGACCCCTACCAGGTCACGCCAAAGCCTGCGGTATAGCGCGTCTTGTCCAGATCACTCTCACGCGTGCCGGTGATGATGTCTTTTTCTGCCTTGAGATTGAGCGAGGCCCATTCGGTCACTTTGTAGCGCAGCCCCACCTCGGCATCCAGCGAATAGTCGGCAACGCCCCCCAGCGGCTTGGCGAACTCACCGTTGGTGAACAGCTGGACATTCTTGCCGATCAGGTAACGGGTGTAGTCCCACTTCACCGCCGCCGAATAGAAGTTGTCCTTGCCGCCATTCTGATACTCGAAGTCGGTGCGGTTGATCAGTGAACCGAGCGAGAACGCACCCAGTTCGTCATCCCAGAACTGGTAACCGGGGCCGGTACCCACGGTGCGCTGACGCGCCAGATCCTCGATGTGATCCCGCTTGTACTCAAGACGCCCCTGCCAGAACCATTTCTCGGTGATGAAGCGATCGAGCGCATACTCTGCGCTCCAGTTGTTGGTCGTGGTGACGTCGTCCTTGGTCTCGCGGTTGTACTCGCCTTCGGCGTTGTGCCGCCAACGGCCATGACGGGCCGTGGTCTTGAAACCGATGTCATAGTCGTCGGTATCGTTCTCGGCACGCTGGTAGTCCAGCGCGGCATCGATATTGCCTTTCCAGACCAGGTCCTCGACCACAGGCTTGGGCTTCATGATCTGCTCGATGCTGGCAAGCTCTACAGTCTTGGGCGTCTCACCGTTGGCCAGGGTCACCTTGCCAGGCTCGGCGGCCTTCAACGACTTGGCCCGCTCGCCGTTGTAGGCGTCCTGCTTGACCAGCAGCTCCTGGTCGCTCTCCAGGGTCTGGACCTGCTTCCAGTCCAGCGAAATAGAACCACCGTATGGGGTTTCCAGCAGCAGCTTGCCACCATCGAAGACCCGAATCTTGCCGCTCAAGCGGTCACCGTTCTTCATCCACACGGTGTCGGCGAACGCAGGAGCAGCGCACAGGGAAGCGGTCAACAGGCACAGCAAGGATCTAGAATGCATAAGCGAAATACAGGTTCGATTAGACGAATGAGCCGGGCATTATCCGGATGCGGACGACCAGAGCAAGGAAAGACCCCCCACTATGGCGTTGAGTTCAATACGCATTTGCCGTGACCACTGGTCCGGTTTCACTTCAGGCCAGGGCTGCCGCGATGTCTGAGGCACATGAGTACGCGCTGCAGACGCCCGAGGCCCGACGAACGGCGCTTTATTCAGTGCTGGGCCAGGTGCCAGCAGGCAAGGTGGTCAGCTACGGCCAGCTCGCCGAATTGGCGGGCCTTGGCCGAGCGGCGCGTTGGGTTGGAAAGGCCCTCGGCCAGCTTCCTGCGGACACCCGTCTGCCGTGGCACCGTGTACTGGGTGCCGGCGGTCGTCTGAGCCTGGCGCTGGGGACTCCCTCGGGAGATGAACAAAGGGCGCGGCTGCGTGCGGAGGGCGTGAATGTAGCCAATAATCGTGTGGATATGATGCGCCATGGCTGGCGCCCAATGGAGCACAGCGGTTAGAGTGCGCGTTTTGTTTTCGCAAACTTGAGGCAGATGTTGGCCCATGCCCCGTAAAACCTGGCGCGCTGCGCTCGCTGCCTATGCCAGCCCGTCAACCCTGGTGCTTCTGCTGCTCGGCTTTGCTGCCGGTCTGCCCTACATGCTGGTGTTTTCGACCCTGTCGGTGTGGCTGCGCGAAGCTGGCGTGGCGCGCGAAACCATTGGCTATGCCAGCCTGATCGGCCTGGCCTATGCCTTCAAATGGGTATGGTCGCCGCTGCTCGATCAATGGCGGTTGCCGCTGCTGGGTGGGCTGGGTCGCCGGCGCTCGTGGCTGTTGCTGTCACAGGCACTGGTGGTGATCGGCCTGGTGGGCATGAGCCTGTGTGACCCTCAGCAACATCTGTCGTGGCTCATCGCTTTGGCCGTGCTGGTCGCGTTCGCGTCTGCCACCCAGGACATCGCTGTCGATGCCTATCGCCTGGAGATTGCCGACGATCAACGCCAGGCCGCCCTGGCCGCAAGCTACATGGCCGGTTACCGGATCGCTGCGCTGCTCGCCACTGCTGGCGCCCTGTTCTTTGCCGAATGGTTCGGCTCCACCGGTTTCAGCTACCTGCACAAGGCCTGGGCCGGCACTTACGTACTGTTCGGCGTGATGATGCTGCCTGCGCTGTTCACCACGCTGGTGATGCGCGAACCTCCCGTACCATTGCGCACCCAGTTGTCGGCAGCGCGCTATGGGCTTATTCACCAGTTGGCCTCGGTGTTTGTGCTGATCATCCTGCTGGTGTCGGTACCGGCTAGCTTCACCCAGCTGTTCAACACCGACTGGGCCAGCGTCATCTTCGGCGATGCCACACCACTGGACCTGCTGCTCGAAGACCGCGCCTTCCTGCGTCTTATCCTTTATGTGCTGCTGAGTTGGGCGTGCCTGTCGAGCATGGGCCGTCGCGGCCTGGCGCCAGTGCTGACGCCAGTCAACGACTTCATCACCCGCTATCGCTGGCAGGCCCTGCTGCTGCTGGGCCTGATCGCCACCTATCGGATGTCGGACACGGTGATGGGCGTCATGGCGAACGTGTTCTACATCGACATGGGCTTCACCAAGGACCAGATTGCCAGCGTCAGCAAGATCTTCGGCCTGATCATGACTTTGGTGGGCGCAGGTGCAGGTGGGCTGCTGATCGTGCGCTTCGGCATACTGCCGATCCTGTTCATCGGCGGTGCGGCCTCGGCGGGTACCAACATCCTGTTCCTGATGCTGGCCGACATGGGGCCAAATCTTCAGATGCTGGTGGTCACCATTTCGCTGGACAACTTCAGCTCGGGCCTGGCGACATCGGCATTCGTCGCCTACCTGTCGAGCCTGACCAACCTGAAGTTCTCGGCCACGCAATATGCCCTGCTCAGCTCGATCATGCTGCTGTTGCCACGCCTGATCGGCGGCTATTCGGGGGTGATTGTCGAGAAGTTCGGTTATCACGACTTCTTCCTGATCACCGCCCTGCTGGGTGTACCGACCTTGATCCTGATCGCCTTGCAATGGCGACAGGAAGCGGGCCGCGGGAAACAGGCACCGGTGGAGAACTCGGCAACCGAGCAGCCCTGAGGGAGACTTGCGGCCTGTACCCGCCCCATCGCAGGCATGCCGGCGATGGGGCCAGGCAATCGCTACTGAGCGACAGCACCCTCATCAGGCCGGCCACCGACCACAAACCACAACGGCCAGAGCGCCAGCGCCCCTGCTACGCCTGCCGCCAAGGCAAAGTGCATCAAGCTCGCCCCCGCCCCGATCATCGCCATCAGCGCCCCGCCCAAGCCCAGCAAGGCGATGGTGATCATCCCCAGCATCGCAGACACCAAGCCTTTGCTCTGATCGCTGGAGAACAGCGTCATGCGGTACAGCACCGCATTGGCCACGCCCAGGCCCAGCGCATACAGCGACATGCCCGCCACCACGCTGGTCACGGTGGGCCAGTACCAGGTGGCAAGCACCATCAGGCACAAGCCTGCCAGGTATGGCCACAGCGCACCGCGCACCAGCGCCGGCAGCGGATAGCGGTCAGCGATGCGGTTGATGATCAGGTTGCCCAGGATCAGCCCACCGAATACTGGCAACTGCCACAGGGCGTATTCCATCGTGCTGAGCCCCTCGTCATGGATAAGCAACACGGGTGACAGGCCGATCCAGCCGATCAGCGGCAGGCCCACCAGGCCCAACGCCGCGCTGCCGGCGACGAAACGCCGGTTGGCCAGCAGCTGGCCATAGCCCGCCAGTAGCGGCAGCAGGTGGATCGGCGTGAACGCCAGGCGTGAGCCGTCGCGCCGCTCCACGCCCAAGGTCTCGGGCATCAAGCGGTACAGCAGCCCCCACACCAACACAGCGCCAACGGCGAACGCCACGAACAGCCAGCGCCAGTCCAGCCATTGCAACATCAGGGTACCCACCAGCGGGCCGAGCAGTGGCGACAGCAAGGCAATATTGGCCAGCAACGCCATCATCCGTACCGCATCGGCCTCGCTGAACGCTTCGTTCAGGGCCGGGTAGCTTACCGTCACCACAAAGCCCAGGCCGATGCCTTGCACTAGCCGCAGCAGGTTGAAAAGGCCAATGTCCTGCACCCAAAAGGTGGCCAGGCAAGCCGCACCAAAGAGCGCGCAACCGGCCAGCAGCAGTGGGCGACGACCATAACGGTCAGCCAGCGGGCCGATCAGCCACTGCAGCACCACACCACCGAGCAGGTACAGGTTCAACGCGTGCGGGATGTATTCGGGGCTGGCGTTCAGATGGTCGACCACCACCGGCATGGCTGGCATGACGGCGTCGCTGGCCAGGTAGGTCAGCAGTTCGAACAGGGCCAGGGTCAGGCCGAACAACAGGGCTCTGAGAGGGGTGATGTACAGCAATGGTTTCATGGTGGGGTATCGGTGCAGAGGCAGGTGGGGTCAGGCTATATGCCAGAAATGACGCGGCTTGGCTGTGAACAAGTGTAAATACAAGGGGCCGCTGCGCGCCCCAATCGCCGGCAAGCCGGCTCCTCCAGGCCCACTGCAAGCATCAGGCGCAGTGCATACCTGTTGGAGCCGGCTTGCCGGCGATTGGGCCGCACAGCGGCCCCCATGGTGCAACCTCAGCGTTACTGCGCGGCAGGCTCCTGGACCACACGAATCACCCGCTGCGGGAACGGAATGTCGATTCCTTCGGCCTTCAAGCGATCACGCGCATGTTCATTGAGCATGAACAGCACATCCCAGTAATCGCTGGTCTTGGTCCACAGGCGCAAGGATACGGTGATAGAGCTGTCACCCAGGGTCGCCACCACGGCCTGCGGCGCCGGGTCGGGCAACACGCGAGGGTCCTGCGCAAGCTCCAGCAGTACGTTGCGCGCCTTCTGCAGGTCGGCCTCGTAATCCACACCTACGTCGAACACCACCTTGCGCGTCGGCTGGCGGTTGGTGTTGGTGATGATGCCGTTGGACAGGCTGCCGTTAGGCATGATCACTGTCTTGTTGTCACCGGTGCGCAGCACAGTGTGGAAGATCTGAATGCTGTCCACCGTGCCCGCCACACCCTGCGCCTCGATCCAGTCGCCGATGCGGAACGGGCGGAACATCAGGATCAGCACGCCACCGGCAAAGTTCGCCAGGCTACCCTGCAGGGCCAGGCCGATGGCCAGGCCGGCGGCACCGATGGCAGCGACGAAGGAGGTGGTTTCGATGCCGATCATCGAGGCCACACTGACCAGCAGCAGCACCTTCAGCACGATGTTGGCCAAGGTGCTGATGAAGCCCTGCAGCGCCAGGTCGGCGTTACGCAGACCCACCAGTTTGCCCAGGCGGGCGCTGACCTTGTTGATGATCCACCAGCCGACCGCCAGGGTCAGCAGTGCCAGCAGCACACGGCTGCCGTACTCCATGATCAAGGGGACCCAGGTCTGCGATTGGCGGACCAGCTGATCGACTTCAGCGTTCAAATCCATGTTCATCTCCTGATGCCGAACGGCAAGTACACGGTAAAACCGGCCGCGAAAAATTCAGCGGCCATGGCCCCCATGGACATCATTGCGCCATCGGGGTTCCTGGCAACAAGGATCAGTCGCGGAAGTTGTTGAACTGCAGCGGCATGTCGAACTCTTTGGCACGCAAGGCAGCAATGGCCTCTTGCAGGTCATCACGCTTCTTGCCGGTCACGCGCACCTGCTCACCCTGAATGGCAGCCTGGACCTTGAGCTTGGCATCCTTGATGTGGGCGACGATCTTCTTGGCCAGCTCTTTGTCGATGCCTTCGCGGAACTTGGCCTCCTGCTTCATTTCCTTGCCCGAGGCGTAGGCGTCTTGGGTTTCCAGGCATTTCACGTCGATCTTGCGCTTGACCAGCGCCAGGCGCAGGATCTCGATCATCGCTTCGAGCTGGAACTCAGCCTCGGCAGTCAGCAGCACGGTCTGTTCCTTTTCCTTGAACTCGAAGCTGCCCTTGCCCTTGAGGTCGTAACGACGGTCGAGCTCCTTGATGGCGTTTTCGACGGCGTTCTGCACTTCGTGCTTGTCCAGTTCCGATACCACGTCGAACGAAGGCATGGTTGTTCTCCATAAAATAAAAGCGCGCTCGGTCTGAAGATGGAGCGCGTCGGGGTTTGAAGGTTAAAATGCGGGCTTATTATAACGGGTTGCGAAACGCAGATGAGCAGCACCTGGCATATTCTCGGCGCCGGTAGCCTCGGCACCCTCTGGGCTTGCCGACTGGCACGTGCCGGCAAGGCGGTGCGCCTGATTCTGCGCGATCGGCAGCGGTTGCTGGCCTATGAACAGACTGGCGGCCTGACGCTGGTCGAACAGGACCACGCCAATCATTACGCGATCCCTGCCGAAACAGCCGATACCAACGGGCCGGTGCACCGCCTGCTGGTGGCTTGCAAGGCCTACGACGCAGCACCTGCGATCGCACGGCTGGCCCCGCGCCTGGCCGCTGGCGCGCAAATCGTGCTGCTGCAGAACGGGCTGGGCAGCCAGGACGAAGTCGCCGATCAGGTACCGCTGGCCCGCTGCATCTTCGCCTCCAGCACCGAGGGCGCATTCCGCGAGGACGACTGGCGGGTACGCTTTGCCGGCCACGGCTTCAACTGGCTGGGCGACCCGGCCAACCCCGCGGCGCCAGAGTGGTTCGACGAGCTCCATGACGCCGGTATCCCGGCTGAATGGACCGTCGACATACTTACCCGCCTGTGGCGCAAGCTCGCGCTCAATTGCGCGATCAATCCGCTGACCGTGCTGCATGACTGCCAGAACGGCGGGCTGCTGGGGCACCTGAGCGAAGTCGATGGGTTGATTGCCGAACTCGGCGAACTGCTGGGCCGCTGTGGCCAACCCGAAGCCGCCGATAATCTGGGCGAAGAAGTACAACGGGTGATCCTCGCCACGTCAGCCAACTACTCTTCGATGTATCAGGATGTGCGCGCAGGCCGGCGTACCGAGGTGCATTACCTGCTTGGCCATGCCTGCCGCTCAGCCGCGCGCCATGGCATGGTGCTGCCTGGGCTGGAACGCCTGCACCAGCGGCTGGTCGATAACCTGCGTGCACGTGGCTTGCCAAGCGCCTGACGCGCCCTTTCAACCGGATACGGACATTGCCTAGCCCATGACCTTGCGCCAACGCCTGGAAAACCTCCCGGTCGGGCAGAAGCTGCTGGCCGCCCTGCTGGTACTGCTGGTGACCATCCTGCTGGTGGCCAACCTGACGTTCATCAGCGCCGCCTACTGGATCACCCAGGAAAGCATGGCGCCGCAAGCGTTGCAGACCATCGGCCGCCTGGTCGCCAACCCTCAGCTGGCAGCACGCGCCGGCGAATCCCAGGACACTGCCACGGCGCTGCTCAAAGAGCTGGACAGCTATACGCCGCTGCGCGCTGCGGCGGTCTATGGTGGCGATGGTCGCATGTTGGCCCAATTGCAACATGGCGACCCGCTGGCCCTGCCCAAGCGCTATCGAAACATCGACGGCTGGCGCCTGATGGAATTTCGCAGCACCCAACTGATCCGTATCCCCCGTGATGCCAGCCCGCCCGCGCACCTGCTGCTGGTGGCCAGCAGCGAACTGCCAACCGCGTTCTACACCGGCACCCTGAGCGCCAGCCTGGCGATCCTGGTGTTCAGCATCCTGCTATGGCTGGTCATCGCCCGGCAGATCAAACGCCTGATCACCCAGCCGATCAATCAGCTCGAAGAACTCAGCCGCCAGGTCACCCGTGAAGAAAGCTACGCGCTGCGTGCCAAAAGGGGCAACGACGATGAGATCGGCAGCCTCGCCGACGCTTTCAACACCATGCTCTCGCGCATCGAGGCGCGCGAGCAGCAACTCAAGCGCACCCGCGACGAATTCCAGGACGCTTACGATCAGGCCCAGGGCCTGGCCGAGGAAACCCGCCACACCAACCGCAAGCTGGAACTGGAAGTCCAGGTGCGCAGCAAGATCGAGAAAAAGCTCACGGGCTTTCAGAACTATCTCAACAGCATCATTGACTCCATGCCCTCGGCGCTGATCGCCCTCGACGAGCAGCTTTATGTCACCCAGTGGAATCACGAGGCCACGGTGCTCTCCGGCACGCCGCTGGACGAAGCGCTGAACCAGCCGATCTTCATCGCTTTCGAGCCGCTCAAGCCGTTCCTGCCGCAGCTCAAGGAAACCGTGGAAAAACACCGTGTCGCCAAGATCGAGCGGGTCACCTGGGCCAAAGGCGACGACCTGCGCCATTACGCCCTGACCTTCTATCCACTGATGGGTGGCGGCGGCCGCGGCGTGGTCATCCGCATCGACGACATCACCCAGCGCCTGTCGCTGGAGGAAATGATGGTGCAATCGGAAAAGATGCTCTCGGTCGGTGGCCTGGCCGCCGGCATGGCACACGAAATCAACAACCCGCTGGGCGCGATCCTGCACAACGTGCAGAACATCCGCAGGCGACTGTCGCCGGAGCTGCCGCGCAACCAGGAGCAAGCCAGCGAGCTGGGCATCGACCTGCCCAGCGTCAATCGCTACCTGGAAAGCCGCGAGGTACCGCAACTGCTCGATGGCATTCAGCAGGCCGGTGCCCGGGCGGCCAAGATCGTCACTCATATGCTCAGTTTCAGCCGCCGTAGCAACCGCCAACTGGCGCCCTGCGACCTGCCGGCATTGATCGACCAGGCCGTGGAAATCGCCGGTAACGACTTCGACCTGACCATCGGTTTCGATTTCAAGGGCCAGGCCATTGTCCGCCAGTTCGACCCCAACCTGGGGCCGGTGCCGTGCACCGCCAACGAGCTGGAGCAAGTGCTGCTGAACCTGCTGAAGAATGCCGCCCAGGCCATTCACCAACGGCCTCAGCCCAGCGAGCCAGGAAGGATCACCTTGCGTACCCGGCTCAGCCCGCCGTGGGCCGAGATCCAGGTCGAGGACAACGGCGTCGGCATGCCCGAAGCGGTCCGCAAGCGCACCTTCGAGCCCTTCTTCACCACCAAGGAAATCGGCCAGGGCACCGGGCTCGGTTTGTCGGTTTCCTACTTCATCATCACCAATAACCACAAGGGGCAGATGGAAGTGCAGTCCACGCCCGGCCAGGGCACCTGCTTCACCCTGCGCCTGCCCCTCGGCCAGCCGTCGGCAGCGGCCCCGAACCAGACGGAGACATGACATGGGCTATCGCCTGTCGAAGATTTACACCCGCACCGGTGACACAGGTGAAACCGGCCTGGGCGATGGGCGCAGAGTGCCCAAGGACCACCCGCGGATCGAGGCTATTGGCGAGGTGGACAGCCTTAACAGCCAGCTTGGGCTGCTGCTGGCCGGCCTTGCAGAGCAAGGTCTGGAGGAGGTCAGCGAGGTTCTGGCGCCATGCCAGCACCGCCTGTTCGACCTGGGCGGCGAGCTGGCGATGCCCAGTTACAAGGCACTGAACGAGGCCGAGGTGGAACGGCTTGAGGCCGCCATCGATGGGTGGAACGAGGAACTGGGGCCGTTGACGAACTTTATCCTGCCCAGTGGATCGGCGCTGATCGCCCAGGCGCACGTCTGCCGAAGCCTGGCACGCAGTGCGGAACGACGCTGCCAGCAACTGAATGCGGTTGAGCCGCTGGAAGGCGTGGGGCTGGCGTATATCAATCGCCTTTCCGATCTGCTGTTTGTGGCGGCGCGGATCATCGGGCGGCGGCAGGGGGTTGCCGAGGTGTTGTGGCAGGCTGCGGACAAGCCAGCAGGCTGACACCGCAAAGGGGCTGCCTGGCAGCCCCCTGCGACGGCCGCCTCAGGCCTCAGGCCAAAAGGCCCGAATCCCGGCAACACCTTGCGCCCCGGTTTGCCAGGCCCGCTCACGCTCGCCTGGCCCAACACCACCGAGCAGGAACACCGGCTTGCCGAACCCGGCAATCAAGCGCTGAGCCTCATCCCAACCCAGCGGCGAGGCCTCAGGATGCGTCTGCGTCAGCTGCACTGGCGAGAGCGTGACGAAATCCACACCCATCTGCTCAGCCAGTGCCAGCTCTTCAGCACTGTGACAGGACGCTGCCAGCCAACGATCTTTAGGGAAAGGCCGGCCCTTGGCGGCGTATTTGCGCAGTTGCGCAGCCGTCAGGTGCCAGCCTGCCGCGGGGAAGTCGCCCAACCACTCCAGCGGCCCCTTGAGCATCAACTGTGCCTTGCCCGCACATAGCCCCACCGCATCCACCGCCACATCGCGGTACTTGGGGTCGTACATGTCCGGCGCACGCAACTGGATCAAGCGGATGCCGGCGGCGACAGCCTTCTGTATACCCTTGAGCATCTCGGGTACGTCCAGGCCGTCCGGGGTGATCAAGTACTGATCGGGCAGGCGCGCGGCGGCCACGATCGGCTTGTTGGCCTCGGGGAACTCATACTGTGGCAAGTCCCTCGGCGACACCCAGGCCAGCGGCTGGCCTTCAGCGCCGTGGGGCTCACCGGTGAACGCTTCGACCTCAAGGACATCGAGCAACACCTGTTTGTCCGGGTAGTCGTGGCTGACTTTGATAAGCGCCCGTGAACGGGTCACTTCGATACCCAGCTCTTCGCGAAGCTCGCGAGCCAGCGCCGCTTCGACGCTTTCGCCCTCCTCCACCTTGCCGCCAGGGAATTCCCACAGGCCACCCTGGTGCTGGCTGTCGGCCCGTCGGGCAATGAGGATGCGGCCGTCTGTACCGCGAATCACCGCTGCTGCTACATGAATCCGTTTCACCCTTCACGCTCCGCCAGGCCTGCTTGCTGCCAGGCCTTGAAGGCCGGCCATTGGTAAATGGTTTCGATATAGCTCGCAGCCTGCGCTGGCACCTCTACACGGTAAGTACGCAGGCGCACGGCAACCGGGGCGAAGAAGGCATCGGCCAGGGTCGGCTTGCCGAACAGGAACGGGCCGCTGTCCTTGGCCACCAGGCGGCATTCGGACCACAGCGCGACGATACGGTCGATATCCACTTGCACATCCAGCGGGATGTTTTCCAGTGCTTCGTCCCGGGACAGATCGAAGGGCATGGCGCCACGCAGGGCGAAAAAACCGCTGTGCATCTGCGCACAGGCCGAACGGGCCTGGGCACGGGCTGCCACATCGACAGGCCACAAGTGGGCCTCGGGGTGGCGCTCGTTAAGGTATTCAGCGATGGCCAGGGAGTCGGCGATCACCCCGTGCTCGGTCTTGAGCAGCGGCACCTTGCCGGTGGAGGAGAACGCGAGAATGCGCTGACGGGTGTCGGGCTGGTTGAGTTTGATCAGGGTTTCTTCGTAGGGAACGCCGGCCAGCTCAAGGGCCAGGGCGCCGCGTAGCGACCAGGAAGAATACAGCTTGTCGCCGATGATCAGGTGATAGCTCATGGGTCGGCTCCGATGATGTGGCAATGTCGGTGGCCTTGGGGCTGCTGTGCAGCCCATCGCCGGCAAGCCGGCTTCCACAGGTGGCTGCGAGCAGGCTTTTCGGCGATCAGGCCATTGGATCAGGTACGGTATTCGGCGTTGATCTTCACGTATTCGTGGGACAGGTCGGTGGTCCAGATGGTTTCGCTGCACTGGCCACGGCCCAGCTCGATACGGATGGTGATCTCTTCCTGAGCCATCACTGCCGAGCCCTGCTCTTCGGTATAACTCGGGCTGCGGCCGCCTTTGCTGGCAATACACACATTGTCGAGGTACACGTCGATCAGGCTTACATCCAGCGCAGGCACCCCAGCGCGCCCTACGGCAGCAAGGATACGGCCCCAGTTCGGGTCGGAGGCGAACAGCGCGGTCTTGATCAGCGGCGAGTGAGCGACAGCGTAACCGACATCCAGGCACTCCTGATGGTTGCCACCGCCATTGACCTGCACGGTCACGAACTTGGTAGCGCCTTCGCCGTCACGGACGATGGCCTGGGCCACTTCCATGCACACTTCGAACACCGCCTTCTTCAGCGCTTCGAACAGCGCGCCGCTGGCCTCGGTGACTTCCGGCAGGCCCGCTTTGCCGGTGGCGATCAGCATGCAGCAGTCGTTGGTCGAGGTGTCGCCATCGATGGTGATGCGGTTGAACGACTTGTTGGCGCCGTCGAGCATCAGGTCCTTGAGCACGGCCGGGGCAACTTTGGCGTCGGTAGCGATGTAGCCGAGCATGGTGGCCATGTTCGGGCGGATCATGCCGGCGCCTTTGCTGATACCGGTAACGGTGACGGTCACGCCTTCGTGCTGGAACTGGCGGCTGGCGCCCTTGGGCAGAGTGTCGGTGGTCATGATGCCGGTGGCGGCTTCAGCCCAGTTGTTTTCCGACAGGTTGTCCAAAGCGGCCTGCAGGGCACCTTCGATCTTTTCGACCGGCAGCGGCTCACCGATCACACCGGTGGAGAATGGCAACACCGACTCGGCAGGCACGCCGGTCAGCTCCGCAAGCTTGGCGCAAGTGCGCTCAGCGGCGGCCAGCCCCGGCGCGCCGGTGCCCGCGTTGGCGTTGCCAGTGTTGGTCAGCAGGTAACGCACAGTGCCCTGAACGCGTTGCTTGGCAAGGATCACCGGTGCTGCGCAAAAGGCGTTGAGGGTGAACACGCCTGCCACGCTGGAGCCCTCGGCGCAGCGCATGACCACCACATCCTTGCGCCCTGGGCGCTTGATGCCGGCAGAAGCGATGCCGAGTTCAAAACCCGGAACCGGGTGCAGGGTGGGCAAAGGACCAAGACCAACAGCCATTAGAGCGCTCCTAGAAAAACGGTGAAGTGATGAGGAAAGAGCGGGGCCGCTTCGCGCCCCATTCGCGGCACAAGGCCGCTCCTACAGGGACCGCGCCAACCGGTGGGCGAGCGCGATATGTGAGAGCGGCCTTGTGTCGCGAAAGGGCCGCAATGCGGCCCCAGGCTTTTACAAACGTCTGTTCAGATCACTCGATCTGACCATGGCAATGCTTGAACTTCTTGCCCGAACCACACCAGCACGGCTCGTTGCGGCCCAGCTTCTGATCGTTGCGCACCGGGGCCACGGCGACTGCCACTTCGGCACCTTCTTCGCTCAGTTGCTCGCTCTCAAGGCCTGGCGCAGGGGCGTGCTGGAACTGCATGCGGCTGGCCAGTTCTTCGGCTTCGCGGCGCAGGCGGGCCTCTTCTTCGACCGGGTCTTCGCGGCGTACCTGAACGTGCGACAGCACGCGGATGGTGTCGCGCTTGATCGACTCGAGCAATTCCTGGAACAGGGTGAAGGATTCGCGCTTGTACTCCTGCTTCGGGTTCTTCTGCGCGTAACCACGCAGGTGAATGCCGTGGCGCAGGTGGTCCATGGTCGACAGGTGGTCTTTCCACAGGTCGTCCAGCACGCGCAGCAGGATCTGCTTCTCGAAGGTGCGCAGGGCGTCGATGCCGGCCTGGTCTTCCTTCTCGTTGTAGGCGTCGGTGATTTCCTTCAGCAGCTTCTCGCGCAGGGTCTCCTCGTAGAGGTGATCGTCCTCGTCGAGCCACTGCTGGATAGGCAGCTTGATGGCGAAGTCGCTGGCCAGCGAAGCCTCCAGGCCGGCAACGTCCCACTGTTCGGGCAGCGACTGCGGCGGGATGTGCTGGCTGATGGTGGCATCGAGCACTTCCTGACGGAACTCGGCGATGGTGTCACCGATGTTTTCGGCAGCCAGCAGGCTGTTGCGCATGTGGTAGATCACCTTGCGCTGTTCGTTGGCCACGTCATCGTATTCGAGCAGTTGCTTACGAATATCGAAGTTGCGCCCTTCGACCTTGCGCTGCGCCTTTTCGATGGCGTTGGTGACCATGCGGTGTTCGATGGCCTCACCGGACTGCATGCCCAGTGCTTTCATGAAGTTCTTAACCCGATCGGAGGCGAAGATACGCATCAGGCTGTCTTCCAGCGACAGGTAGAAGCGGCTGGAACCCGGGTCGCCCTGACGGCCGGAACGGCCACGCAGCTGGTTGTCGATACGACGCGATTCATGGCGTTCGGAGGCGATCACATGCAGGCCACCGGACTCGATCACCTGCTGGTGACGCTTCTGCCAGTCGGCCTTGATCTGAGCGATCTGCTCGGGGCTCGGGCTCTCCAGGGCAGCCACCTCGGCTTCCCAGTTACCGCCCAGAAGAATGTCGGTACCACGACCGGCCATGTTGGTGGCAATGGTCAGTGCACCCGGAGCCCCCGCTTGCGCGATGATCTCGGCTTCCTTTTCGTGGTACTTGGCGTTCAGGACCTTGTGCTCGATGCCTTCCTGCTTCAGCAAGTTCGACATGTGCTCGGAGGTTTCAATGGTCGCAGTACCCACCAGAACCGGACGGCCCTGGGTCATGCTTTCCTTGATGTCGGCAATGATCGCAGCGTACTTCTCGTCTGCGGTCAGGTACACCAGGTCGTTGAAGTCCTTACGCGCCAGCGGCTTGTTCGGCGGGATCACCATCACGTTGAGGCCGTAGATCGACTGGAACTCGAACGCTTCGGTGTCGGCGGTACCGGTCATGCCGGACAGCTTGGTGTACAGACGGAAATAGTTCTGGAAGGTGGTCGAAGCCAGGGTCTGGCTCTCGGCCTGGATGTTCAGGTTCTCTTTCGCCTCGATGGCCTGGTGCAGGCCTTCGGACAGGCGACGGCCTGGCATGGTACGGCCGGTATGCTCGTCGATCAGCAGGACCTGACCGTCCTGAACGATGTACTCGACATTGCGGTGGAACAGTTTGTGCGCACGCAGGCCGGCATAGACATGAGTCAGCAGGCCCAGGTTGTGCGACGAGTAGAGGCTCTCGCCCTCAGCCAGCAGGCCGGACTGGGTGAGCATCTCTTCGATGAACTGGTGACCGGCTTCGTTGAGCTCGACCTGGCGGCTCTTCTCGTCGATGGAGAAATGACCTTCCTGGGTGACCTGGCCTTCGACTTCTTCGATGTGCTGGGTCAGGCGCGGGATCAGGCGGTTGATCTCGATGTACAGCTTGGAGCTGTCTTCTGCCTGGCCGGAGATGATCAGCGGCGTACGGGCTTCGTCGATGAGGATCGAGTCGACTTCGTCGATCACGGCGAAATTCAGTTCACGCTGGAATTTCTCTTCCAGGCTGAAAGCCATGTTGTCGCGCAGGTAGTCGAAACCGAACTCGTTGTTGGTGCCGTAGGTGATATCGGAGGCATACGCAGCGCGCTTTTCCTCTGGTGGCTGGAAGGCCGAGACGATGCCTACGGACAGACCGAGGAATTCGTACAGAGGGCGCATCCAGTTGGCGTCGCGGCGGGCCAGGTAGTCGTTGACCGTGACCACGTGCACCCCTTTGCCGGAAAGGGCGTTGAGGTAAACGGCCAGGGTACCGACCAAGGTCTTGCCTTCACCGGTGCGCATTTCTGCGATCATGCCCTCGTGCAGGGTCATGCCGCCGATCAGCTGCACATCGAAGTGGCGCATGCCCATCACGCGCTTGCCGGCTTCACGGGCCACGGCGAAGGCTTCAGGCAGCAGTTGGTCCAGTGTCTCGCCTTTGGCCAGACGCTCCTTGAACTCTGCGGTTTTGGCGCGCAGTTGCTCATCGGAGAGGGCGACCATTTTCTCTTCGAAGGCATTGACGATGTTCACCGTCTTGAGCATGCGTTTGACTTCACGCTCGTTCTTGCTTCCAAAAAGTTTCTTTAACAAAGGCGCAAACATATCGGCAGGATCTTCCACACGTAGGGATGGAGGGCGGCCCCATGAGTCGCCCGTGCAGCCCTTGGGCCGCATGCGAACGAGCATTCTACCCGGAAACGATGGTGAGGAAAGTGGTGGATTTCCACGATGCTGGCACAGCGCTTTGGCGGGGGCGTTTCTAAGATAAGGGCATTTTCGCTGAGTTCAACCCGGAGCATCATGAAACGTATCGAGAATGACTCGTATGCTGTCTGTGTGCGATGGCGCTGACGCCGTCAGTGGGGCCGACAGAGGTGTTAGACTGCCGATCTTGTAACCTGATGCGACCCCCCATGGCCTACAAACCCTCCCCCGCCCAGCCTCCTTCGGCACTGCTGCGCCAGGTGCGCCCGCTGCGCCTGTTGCTGAACCAGGCCGAACGCCTGGCGCACCTGCAGCGCCTGCTGGAAAGCCAGTTGCAACCGGCAGCCCGCGAGCACTGCCACGTGGCTTCGTGGCGCGACGGCACGCTGCTGCTGGTGGTCACGGACGGGCACTGGGCCACCCGCCTGCGCTATCAGCAGAAGCGCCTGATGCGTCAGCTGCAGGCGCTGGAAGCGTTCGGCAACCTTCAGCGCATCCTTTACAAGGTGCAGCCGCCGCTGGTTCCGGCCAAGCGCGGCGGTAACATGACCGAGCTGTCGACCAATGCCGCCGAAGGCATTCGGGGTTCCGCCGAAGGCATCACCGACCCCAAACTGCGTGAAGCACTGGAACGCCTGGCCAGTCACGCCAAGGGCAAGGGTTGAGTCAGCAGGCCTGAGCACAACCCATAAAAAAGGCCACCCAAAGGTGGCCTTAATCACTAGAGAGAGTGTTCGAACTTACACGGCCGCAACAGGGCGCATATAAGAGATCGGTGCCGTACTGGCATCTTCGAAAGTGACCACTTCCCAGGCATCGGTTTCATTGATCAGCTTGCGCAGCAGCTGGTTGTTCAGCGCGTGCCCGGACTTGTAGCCCTTGAACTCGCCAATCAGGCTGTTGCCCAGCAGGTAAAGGTCGCCGATGGCGTCGAGGATCTTGTGCTTGACGAACTCGTCTTCGGAGCGAAGGCCGTCTTCGTTAAGGACACCGGTCTCATCGACAACGATGGCGTTCTCGACACTGCCACCCAGCGCAAGGTTGTGCTTGCGCAGGTACTCGATGTCACGCATGAAGCCGAAAGTACGGGCGCGGCTGACTTCCTTGACGAACGAAGTGCTGGAGAAGTCGACGACGGCGCTCTGGGTCTGGCCCTTGAGGACCGGGTGATCGAAGTCGATCTCGAAGCTCACCTTGAACCCTTCGAAAGGCAGGAAGGTAGCGCGCTTGTCGCCCTCCTCCACTGTCACTTCACGCAGGATGCGGATGAACTTCTTGGCTGCGTCCTGCTCTTCCAGGCCGGCAGACTGAATCAGGAATACGAAGGGACCGGCGCTGCCATCCATGATCGGAACTTCCGAGGCGGAGAGCTCGACGTAGGCGTTATCGATGCCCAACCCCGCCATGGCGGAAAGCAGGTGCTCGACGGTATCGACCTTGACGTCACCGTTGACCAGCGTGGTGGACATGGTGGTCTCACCGACGTTGGCCGCACGTGCCGGGATCTCGACCACAGGGTCGAGGTCGGCGCGACGGAAGACGATGCCGGTATCGACAGGCGCAGGCTTGAGGGTCAGATAGACCTTCTCCCCGGAGTGCAGGCCGACGCCTGTGGCACGGATGGTATTCTTCAGGGTGCGTTGTCTAATCATGGCATTGGCCGCTTCAGCGCAAATTGCGAACAGGTATCAACAAAGGCTGAGGATGATAACAGACCCGGCCTTTGCTGAACACCAATCACCCTTATACCCCTGATAAATTCCATTAATCGGCCTGACGACGCAGGAAGGCCGGGATATCCAGGTAGTCCAAGTCATCCTGAGGGTTGAGTTTAGCTGCTGCGGCAGCGCCTGCGTGGGCCTGGTTGCGCATCACGGTCGGACGCTCCAGGTCACGGTAGTTGACCGCTGGCTGCTCCTGACGAACAGGGGCCGGGTTGGAGGCCTCGTACGCCTGCTGGGCAGTCTGCAGGGTGTTGTCGACCACCTTGACCGGCTTCTCGATACGCGCGCCCAGGCCGGTGGCCACCACGGTCACGTGCAACTCATCGCGCATGTCCGGGTCGATCACGGTGCCCACCTTGACCATCGCGTGGTCGGAGGCGAAAGCTTCGATGATGCTACCCACATCGGAGTACTCGCCCAGCGACAGGTCAGGGCCTGCGGTGATGTTCACCAGGATGCCGCGGGCGCCCTGCAGGTTGACGTCTTCGAGCAGCGGGTTGCGGATTGCCGCCTCGGTGGCTTCGCGAGCACGGTTCGGGCCGCTGGCGCAACCGGTACCCATCATCGCCATGCCCATCTCGCCCATCACGGTGCGCACGTCGGCGAAGTCGACGTTGATCATGCCAGGGCGCTTGATGATGTCGGAAATACCGCGAACGGCACCGGCCAGTACATCGTCAGCCTTGGCAAAGGCGGACAGCAGGCTGGCATCCTTGCCCAGGATGGTCAGCAGCTTCTCGTTGGGAATGGTGATCAGCGAGTCGACGCTCTCGGCCAGCATGCGGATGCCTTCATCGGCGATCTGCATACGTTTGCGACCTTCGAACGGGAACGGACGGGTCACCACGGCAACCGTGAGAATGCCCATTTCCTTCGCCACTTCGGCGATGATCGGGGCTGCACCGGTACCGGTACCGCCGCCCATGCCGGTGGTGATGAACACCATGTTGGTGCCCTGCAGCACCTCGGCGATGCGCTCACGGTCTTCCAGAGCAGCCTGACGGCCGACTTCCGGATTGGCACCGGCACCAAGGCCTTTGGTGACCCCGGTACCCAGTTGCAGGATGGTGCGCGCGCCGATGTTTTTCAGCGCCTGAGCATCGGTGTTGGCGCAGATGAACTCGACGCCTTCGATGCTGCTTTTCACCATGTGGTTGACGGCGTTGCCGCCGCCACCGCCGACACCGATCACCTTGATGACCGGGCTTTGCGGGACGTTGTCTACGAGCTCGAACATTTTCCCTCTCCTTTCAGTTCTCTAGTTGTCGCGCCTACCACTACTGCTTTGAAACTTAGAAGTTGCCCTGAACCCACCGCTTGAAGCGCTCAAGCACTGGGGCCTTCGGTTCATCGCCATAGCTGTTGCTGCTGCTGTTACCGGTCAGGGGCAAGTCTTCGGACTGCTTCTGCAGGCCGTAAGCGAGCAAGCCCACGCCGGTGGAATAGATCGGGTTGCGCACCACGTCGCTCAGCCCCCGAACGCTGTGCGGTACGCCCAGGCGTACCGGCATGTGGAAGATTTCTTCGGCCAGTTCCACGGCGCCTTCCATCTTCGCGGTGCCGCCGGTGAGGACGATGCCGGCCGGCACCAGGTCCTCGTAACCGCTGCGGCGCAGCTCGGCCTGGATCAGCGTGAAAAGCTCGTCGTAACGGGGCTCTACCACCTCGGCCAGGGCCTGGCGCGACAGTTCGCGCGGTGGGCGGTCGCCCACGCTCGGCACCTTGATGGTCTCGCCGGCGCCGGCCAGTTTGGCCAAGGCGCAGGCGTAACGGATCTTGATTTCCTCGGCGTACTGGGTGGGTGTACGCAGGGCCATGGCGATGTCGTTGGTGACCTGGTCGCCGGCAATCGGGATGACCGCAGTGTGACGGATCGCGCCTTCGGTGAAGATGGCGATGTCGGTGGTGCCGCCGCCGATGTCCACCAGGCACACACCGAGCTCTTTCTCATCGTCGGTCAGCACCGAGTAGGCCGAGGCCAGTTGCTCGAGGATGATGTCGTCGATTTCCAGGCCACAACGGCGCACGCACTTCTCGATGTTCTGCGCCGCGTTGACCGCGCAGGTGACCACGTGGACCTTGGCTTCCAGGCGCACGCCAGACATGCCCAGCGGCTCGCGCACACCTTCCTGGTTATCGATCACGTAGTCTTGCGGCAGGGTGTGCAGCACGCGCTGGTCAGCCGGAATGGCCACGGCCTGGGCAGCATCAAGCACACGTTCGAGGTCGGCAAGGCTGACCTCGCGGTCGCGAATGGCGACGATGCCGTGGGAGTTCAGGCTGCGGATATGGTTGCCGGCCACGCCGACGAACGCCGAGTGGATGCGGCAGCCAGCCATCAGCTGCGCTTCTTCCACTGCGCGCTGGATCGACTGCACGGTGGACTCGATGTTCACCACCACGCCCTTCTTCAGGCCGCGGGAAGGGTGAGTACCGATCCCGACGATCTCCAGGGTACCGTCTTCGCCAACTTCACCCACCAGCGCCACCACCTTGGAGGTGCCAATGTCCAGCCCGACGATCATTTTGCCGCTATGCGCGTTTGCCATGGTCCTGCCTCTCTCTAATTCTTCGCAACGGCGGGTTGGGCCGTCGTCGGTGCGTTCGGTTCCCGCCAACCAACGGCAAGTCCGTTGGAATAACGCAGATCAATGCGGGCGATGTTGGTGATCTGCTCTTTGAGTGTCTTGTCGTAAATGGCAATGAAACGGCGCATCTTCTCCACCAGATGATCGCGCCCCAGCAGCAGCTCGACGCCCTGCCCGGTGCTGCCCGCACCGGTGGTCAGGAACCAGCTGCCACGCTCGCGCAGCTCCAGGCGAGCGATGGAAAAGCCCAAGGGGCGCAGCATCTGGCTCAAAACCTGATACTGCTGCATGACTTGCTGCTGGGCACGCTGTGGCCCGGCCAACTGCGGCAGATGCTCGTAGTTGGCCAGCTCGCGCGGGGTGAAGGCCTGGCCCTGGTTGTTGAGCAAGGCTTCCTCACCCCAGCGTGCCACCGGCAACTGTTCTTCCAGGCGAATCACCACCTCGTCCGGCCAAACCCGGCGTACTTCGGCGTGGGCGATCCATGGCATCTGTTCGAGCTCGGCTCGCATCGCCGTGAGGTCGACGCTGAAGAAACTCGCTGCCACGTATGGCGCGATCCGCTGCTGCACCGACTGCTGACTGATGTAACTGAGGTCGCCCTGCACGTCGATCTTGGTGATCGGCCGGTCGGCGTACGGCATCAGGCGAATGGCGCCCTCGTAGGCGCCAAAGCCTGCGGCCACCAGCAACACCGGCCACAGCAGGCGCTTGAGGCCGCCCAGGCTGGGCCGCGGCAGGCGCGCCGATACGGGCTCGTCGGCCACCAGTCGGCTGGCACCACGCGGCACCGGCTTGCTACGGCCGGTAACGGGTTGCTGCTGACGTATCATTGCGCCTTGCATGGTTTGTTAACCTCGCGTCGCTACGCTGTCGGCCAGGATCGCCAGCACCAGTTGCTGGAAGTCCAGACCGGCCGCGCGGGCCGCCATGGGCACCAGGCTATGATCAGTCATGCCCGGTGCGGTGTTTACTTCGAGCAGCCAGAACCGGCCCTGCTCGTCCTGCATCACGTCCAGACGGCCCCAGCCTTCGATGCCGATGGCATCGCAGGCGCGCGCGGTCAGGTCGATAAGCTCCTGCTCCTTGGCACTGTCCAGCCCGCACGGAATGCGGTACTGGGTGTCATTGGCGATGTACTTGGCGTCGTAGTCGTAGAACACGTGCGGAGTGCCCAGGGCGATCGGCGGCAGCACCTGGCCACGCAGAACGGCAATGGTGAACTCCGGGCCGTGAATCCATTGCTCGACCAGCACCTGAGAATCGTATTTGGCGGCGTCTTGCCAGGCAGCGACCAGTTCCTGCTCGCTGTTCACCTTGGCCATGCCGATGCTAGAGCCTTCATGGGCAGGTTTGACGATCAGCGGGAAGCCCAGTTCCGTACCGGCTACAACACAATCTTCTTCGCTGGCCAGCACAGCATGACGCGGGGTCGGAATGCCCAGGCTTTGCCATACCTGCTTGGTCCGCAGCTTGTCCATGGCCAGGGCCGAGGCGAGGATGCCACTGCCGGTGTAGGGAATGCCCAGGCACTCCAGCAGGCCTTGCATGCTGCCGTCCTCACCGCCGCGGCCGTGCAGGATGATGAAGGCACGGTCGATCTTCTCGCTTTGCAGGCGGGCCAGCAGGTCATCGCCCACGTCGATGGCGACCACGTCGACACCGGCGCTGCGCAGCGCCTCGATCACGGCAGCGCCCGACTTGAGCGAGACTTCACGCTCGGCGCTCTTGCCGCCGTACAGTACAGCGACACGGCCGAACGCGTTGACGTCCAGGGTTGAATGCAGCTTCTCGTAGGCGCTGGTCATTTCGACTTCTCCTGCTTGGCGCCAGCGAACAGCGGGCTTTTCATCAATTGCGGGGCCAGGCCACCGACATCACCGGCACCTTGGCACAGCAGGATGTCACCGGCACGCAGCAGCGGCTTGACCAGCGGTGCCAGCTCGGCGCCGCGTTCGATGTAGATCGGGTCCAGCTTGCCGCGCTGGCGAATGCTGTGGCACAGCTGACGGCTGTCGGCACCGGGTATCGGCTCTTCACCGGCCGGGTACACCTCCATCAGCAGCAGCACGTTGGCATCGCCCAGCACCTGCACGAAATCGTCGTACAGGTCACGGGTGCGGCTGTAACGGTGTGGCTGGTAGACGATGACCAGGCGACGGCTTGGCCAGCCACCGCGCACAGCCTTGATCACCGCCGCCACTTCGGTCGGGTGGTGGCCGTAGTCGTCGACCAGCATCACGCTGCCGCCTTCAACCGGCAGTTCGCCGTACACCTGGAAGCGTCGACCGACACCCTGGAAGCCGGAAAGCCCCTGCACGATGGCTTCGTCGCTGATGCCTTCGTCGGTGGCGATGGCGATGGTGGCCAGGGCATTGAGCACGTTGTGGTTGCCCGGCATGTTGACCGACACTTCCAGCGGCTCACGATCACGGCGCAGCACGGTGAAGTGGGTCTGCATGCCCTTCTGGCTGACGTTGATCGCGCGGATGTCGGCCTCTTCGCTGAAACCGTAGGTCACGGTCGGGCGCTTGACCTGTGGCAGGATCTCACGCACCACCGGGTCGTCCAGGCACATCACGGCCAGGCCGTAGAACGGCAGGTTGTGCAGGAACTCGACGAAGGTTTTCTTCAGCTTGTTGAAGTCACCCTCGTAGGTGGCCATGTGGTCGGCGTCGATGTTGGTGACCACAGCAACCATCGGCTGCAGGTGCAGGAAGCTGGCGTCGCTTTCGTCGGCTTCGGCGATCAGGTAACGGCTGGTACCCAACTGCGCATTGGTGCCGGCAGCGGTCAGGCGGCCACCGATGACGAACGTCGGGTCCAGGCCACCGGCGGCAAATACCGAGGCCAGCAGGCTGGTGGTGGTGGTTTTGCCATGGGTACCGGCAACCGCCACACCATGGCGGTAGCGCATCAGCTCAGCGAGCATTTCGGCACGCGGCACCACTGGGATGCGCCGTTCAAGCGCAGTGGCGACTTCCGGGTTGGCCGGGTTGATGGCGCTGGACACCACCAGTACATCGGCATTGGCGGCGTTTTCGGCACGGTGGCCAACGAAGATCTCGGCACCGAACGACTCCAGGCGCTGGGTAACCGGCGACACCTTGAGGTCGGAGCCGGACACTTCATAGCCCAGGTTCAGCAGCACTTCGGCAATACCGCACATGCCCACGCCGCCGATACCGACGAAGTGGATACGATGAATACGGCCCATCTTCGGCTGGGGCATGGCTTTCTGGCTTTCAACCATGGGCCACCTCCAGGCAGATATCGACCACGGTGCTGGTTGCGGAAGGTTTGGCAAGGCCCCGTGCGGTGCGTGCCATGGTGTTGAGTTTCTCGGGTTGCATCAGCACCTCGTTCAGGCGTTCAGCGAGTTGCGCTGCGCCAGTTGTCGCTTGTGGCATGAGGAAGGCGGCGCCTTCCCGAGCCAGATATTGGGCGTTATGGGTCTGGTGGTCGTCGATGGCATGGGGCAAAGGCACCAGCATCGAAGGCAGGCCGGCCGCCGCGAGCTCGCTGACGGTCAGGGCACCGGCCCGGCACACCACCAGGTCGGCCCAGCTGTAGGCGTGGGCCATGTCCTTGATGAACGGCTCTACCTGAGCCTCGACACCCGCCTCTTGATAACGCTCGGCGGTGATCGGCGCGTGGTGCTTGCCGGCCTGATGGAACACCTCGGGCCGCAGGTCAGCGGGCACCTCGGACAGGGCCTTAGGCAACAATTTGTTCAATGGTTCCGCACCCAGGCTGCCACCCATGACCAACAGGCGGGCACGGCGCTCGCCCAAGGGCGCACGCTGCGCGTCCATGAACAGCTCAGGGCGCACCGGATTGCCGGTGGTACGCAGCTTTTCGCCAGCTTCAAACGTGCCTGGGAAAGCCTCGCAGACACGCGCCGACAACGGCACCAGCAGGCGATTGGCGGTACCGGCGCGGGCGTTCTGTTCGTGAATCACCAGCGGCACACCGCACAGACGCGCGGCGACGCCGCCAGGGCCGGTCACATAGCCACCGAAGCCGATCACGCAGACCGGCTTGAGCTGGCCAATGATACGCCGCGCCTGGAGCACGGCCTTGACCAGGGTAAACGGTGCCTTGAGCAGCGACAGCTTGCCCTTGCCACGCAAGCCGCTGACCTGGATCAGGTGCAGCGCCAGGCCGGCCTGGGGGACCAGCTCATTCTCGATGCCGCGGGGGGTGCCCAGCCAGTGCACGGTATAGCCGCGCGCCTGGAACTCACGTGCGCAGGCCAGGGCCGGGAACACATGGCCTCCGGTGCCACCCGCCATGATCAGTACGTTTTTGCCGTCAGCGGCCATGACTGGTCTCCTCGGCAAAATCGCTTTCGCTGAATTCGTGTTCCTCGCTGCCCAAGTGCGTGCGGCTTTCCCATTCGATACGCAGCAACAAGCCGACGCAGGCACAGCAGATCACCAGGGAGCTGCCCCCGTAACTGAGGAAGGGCAAGGTCAGGCCCTTGGTCGGCAGCAAGCCGACGTTCACGCCAATGTTGATCAGGAACTGGCCAATCCACAGGAACGCCAGGCCAAATGCCATGTAGGCGGCAAAGTACTGCTTGGCCTTCTCGGCCCACAGGCCGATGTAGAGGGCGCGCACGGTCACGAATACGAACAGCGCGATGGTCACCAGCGAACCGACCACGCCCAACTCCTCGGCGAGTACCGAGAACACGAAGTCGGTGTGCGCTTCAGGCAGGTAGAACTGCTTTTGCACACTGTTGCCCAGCCCTACGCCCAGCCACTCGCCGCGGCCGAAGGCGATCAATGCCTGGGTCAACTGGTAACCAGAGCCGAACTGGTCGGACCAGGGGTCGGTAAAAGTGATCAGGCGCGCCATCCGGTAGGGCTGCGCCTGCACCAGCACGAACACTGCGACCACCGCCAGCACCACCATCAGGCTGAAGCGGAACAACCCTACTCCGCCGAGGAACAGCATGGCTGCGGCAGCGCCCATCATGACCACGGTGGCACCGAAGTCCGGCTCCATCAGCAGCAGGCCGGCCATCGGCAGCAGCACGATGAACGGTTTGAAAAAGCCCATCCAGCTTTCGCGCACTTCGGTCTGCCGACGTACCAGGTAGCCGGCGAGATAAATGACCACGAAGACCTTGGCGATCTCCGAAGGCTGGACGTTGAAGAAGCTGAAGCCGATCCAGCGCATCGAGCCGTTCACTTCCCGACCAATGCCAGGCACCAGCACCAGTACCAGC
Organism: Pseudomonas sp. BNK-15; assembly: GCF_047456105.1. NCBI lineage: Bacteria > Pseudomonadati > Pseudomonadota > Gammaproteobacteria > Pseudomonadales > Pseudomonadaceae > Pseudomonas > Pseudomonas sp. BNK-15. The sequence goes on along the minus strand of NZ_CP179898.1, from coordinate 2,968,354 downwards.
AGGCCAAAGGCGCCAACCAGCATCATGAAGCCCATGCGCTGCCACGTGGCGATCGGCACCAGCAGGGTCGCACCACAGGCGACCAGGCCAATGGCCACGTAAACCAGATGGCGGAACATGTGGTACAGCGGGTTGCCTGACTGTACTGCGGCCACCTCCGACGACGCCGAGGTGATCATCACCAGGCCCAGGCCGAGTAGCGCCAGGCAGCCGGCCAGGAAGGCGAAGTCGAGGTCGATGCCACGGCCGCTGATAAGCGGCGACGGGTACGGCTTGAGGATGCCGAAGATCATGCCAGCCCTCCCGCCGCCTGGGCGAACAGCCGCCCGCGTTCTTCAAAGTTCTTGAACATGTCGAGGCTGGCGCACGCCGGCGACAGCAACACGGCGTCACCCGGCAGAGCCAGCTCGGCGCATTGCTGCACGGCCTCGTCCAGCGTCTTGACCCGCACCAGCGGCACGGCATCACCTAGCACCTCGGCCAGGCGTTCGGCATCACGGCCGAGCAACACAACGGCGCGGCAAAAACGTGCCACCGGCTGACGCAGGGCGGCAAAATCGGCACCCTTGCCGTCGCCGCCGGCGATCAGCACCAGCTTGCCGTCGATATCCGCGCCCAGGCCTTCGATGGCGGCCAGGGCAGCACCGACGTTGGTCGCCTTGGAATCGTCGTACCAGCTCACACCGTTGCGCGCACGCACCCATTGGCAACGATGGGCCAGGCCGCCGAATTCGCGCAGGGCTTCGAGCATCGGCTCGAACGGCAGACCGGCGGCATGCCCGAGGGCCAGGGCCGCCAGGGCGTTGCTCTGGTTGTGGGCACCCCGAATTTTCAGGTCACGGACCGGCATCAGTGCCTGGAACTCGAAAGCCAGGTACTTCTCGCCCTCGACTTCACGCAAGCCGAAGGCCTTGAAGTCCGGCTGATTCAGGCCAAAGCTCCAGCACGGGCGATTTTCGACCGGCAACGGCCGGCTCAGGGCATCCTGGCGGTTCACCACCACTTGGCGGGCGCCACGGAATATCCGGTGCTTGGCCAGGTGATAGGCCGGCAGGCCGCTGTAGCGGTCCATGTGGTCTTCGCTGATGTTCAGCACCGTGGCAACTTCGGCATTGAGCTGGTCGGTGGTTTCCAGCTGGAAGCTCGACAGCTCCATGACATACAGCTCGACATCATCACTGAGCAGGTCCAGGGCCGGTGTACCCAGGTTGCCGCCGACGGCCACGCGCTTGCCGGCCTTGGCGGCCATCTCGCCGACCAGGGTGGTTACCGTGCTTTTCGCATTGGAGCCACTGATCGCCACGATCGGCGCCTTGGCATGGCGGGCGAACAGTTCGATGTCACCGGACAGCTTCACGCCACGCGCCGCCGCCTGCTGCAGGGCCGGCGTGGCCAGTGCCAGGCCTGGGCTCACATACAACTCGTTGGCGCGGCACAGGAAGTCCACGTCCAGTTCACCACAGCGTACTTCCACCTGCGGGTAATCACGGCGCAGGGTGTCCAGTTCCGGCGGTTGCTCGCGGGTGTCGGCGACCGCAAAGGCAATGCCCTGGTTCGCCAGGAAGCGAACCAGGGACATGCCGCTCTTGCCGAGGCCGACAACGATGCGGAATTGGTCGGAAGCGATCAGTGACACGCTCGTCTACCTCAGTTTCAGGGTTGCAAGGCCGATCAGCACCAGAATCACGGTGATGATCCAGAAACGGACAATCACCCGTGGTTCAGGCCAACCCTTGAGTTCAAAGTGGTGGTGGATCGGTGCCATGCGGAACACGCGCTTGCCGGTCAGCTTGAAGGAAGCCACCTGGATCACCACCGACAGGGTTTCCATCACGAAGATGCCGCCCATGATGAACAGCACGATTTCCTGGCGCACGATCACGGCGATAGTGCCCAGTGCAGCGCCCAGCGCCAGCGCGCCGACGTCACCCATGAACACCTGGGCCGGATAGGTGTTGAACCACAAAAAGCCCAGGCCGGCGCCGATCAGCGCGCCGCAGAACACGATGAGCTCACCTGAACCCGGCACATAAGGAATGAGCAAGTACTCAGCGAACTTCACGTTACCCGACAGGTAGCAGAAGATGCCCAGCGCACCGCCAACCATCACCGTCGGCATGATCGCCAGGCCATCGAGGCCATCGGTCAGGTTGACCGCATTGCTCGACCCGACGATGACGAAGTAGGTGAGGACGACGAAGCCGATGCCCAGCGGGATGGTGACGTCCTTGAGGAACGGCACGATCAGGGTGGTTTCGACAGTGGTCGGGGCCGTCTGATACAGGAAGATCGCCGCCGTCAGGCCGAACACCGACTGCCAGAAGTACTTCCAGCGGCTAGGCAGGCCGCGCGAGTTCTTTTCGATCACCTTGCGGTAGTCGTCGACCCATCCGATGGCGCCGAACAGCAGCGTGACGATCAGTACCGTCCACACATAGCGGTTCGACAGGTCGGCCCACAGCAGGGTGCTGATGCCGATGGCGGACAGGATCAAGGCACCACCCATGGTTGGCGTGCCGGATTTGGACAAGTGCGATTGCGGGCCGTCATTACGGACGGCCTGACCGATCTGGCGGATCTGCAGGGTACGGATCATCCACGGGCCCAGCCACAGCGCCAGCGACAACGCGGTCAGTACGCCAAGGATCCCGCGCAGGGACAGGTACTGGAAGACCGCGAAGCCTTTGTGGAACTGTTGCAGATACTCAGCCAACAGCAGCAGCATTAATGTTTCTCCCCGCTGGCACCGCACAATGCAGCCACGACGTTTTCCATCGCAGCGCTGCGCGAGCCCTTGATCAAGATAGTGGTGTTGCTGGCAGTTTCGGCACGAACGGCCTCGATCAGCTCAGCTTGAGTTGCGAAATGACGGCCATTGGCGCCGAACGCCTTGACCGCATGTGTCATGTTGGTACCCACTGCATACAGGGCATCGACCTTACCGCGCGCGTAATCGCCCACCTGACGGTGGCCTTCTTCGGCCCACTGCCCCAGCTCGCCGATATCCCCCAGCACCAGAACGGTGCGACCGGAAAAGCCGGCGAGTATATCAATGGCCGCGCACATCGAGGTGGGATTTGCGTTGTAACTGTCATCGATCACGCGCACGCCATTCGGGGCGATTTGCGCCACGGTACGGCCCTTGACCGGCTGCATGGCGTTCAGGCCGGCGGCAATGCCGCTCAGGCTCAGACCAACGGCATGGGCGGCGGCGGCGGCGGCCAAGGCGTTGCTGACGTTATGCTCACCGAGCACATTGAGCTGCACGGCCACCGATGCGCCGGCGCCATGCAGTGTGAACGACGGGCAACCCCGCGCGTCGCGCCCGATGTCGGTGGCATGGAAGTCGGCGCGGGCGTCGCTGCGGGCAAAGCTGATGACCTTGTGCGCACCCGCACGCGCCTTCCAGATGGCAAAGGCCTTGTCGTCCAGGTTGAGGATGGCCGTGCCACCCTCGCCCAGCCCTTCGAGAATCTCGCCCTTGGCTTCAACGATCTTCTCTGGCCCGCCGAACTCGCCGACGTGGGCAGTACCTGCGTTGTTGATGATGACCACCTGTGGCTGGGTGAGGCCCACGGTATAGCGGATCTCGCCAATGCGCGAAGCGCCCAGCTCAATGACGGCGGCGCTGTGCTGCGGGGCAATTTCCAGCAGGGTCAGCGGTGCACCCAGGTCGTTGTTCAGGTTGCCACGGGTGGCATGAACAGGGCCACGGGTACGCAGGATGCAGGCAAGCATCTCTTTGACCGTGGTCTTGCCGCTGGAGCCGGTGATCGCTACCACAGGTTTGTCGTAGCCGGCACGGTTCAGCGCACCAAGCTGGCCGAGGGCCAGACGACTGTCGGCAACCACCAGTTGCGGCAGGTCGACATCGGCCACTTCACGCTCCACCAGCGCTGCCACAGCCCCCTTGGCCTGCACATCGGCCAGGTAGTCGTGGCCATCGAAACGCGGCCCCGCCAGGGCGACGAACAACTGCCCGGCGCCGACGCTGCGGCTGTCGATGCTGACACCGCTGAAGCTGGCGTCTGCGCCGACCAGGCGAGCGCTCAGTGCTGCGGTCAGCTGGCTGAGTGTCATGGGCTTAAGCATGTGGAGCCTCCCAGGCTGCAAGTGCCTTTTCGGCTTCGACCAAGTCGGAGAAGTCATGGCGCTGGCCATTGATTTCCTGGTAATCCTCGTGCCCCTTGCCGGCCAGGACGATGACGTCCGAGGCGGCAGCAGAAGCGATCAGGTGTGCAATGGCCTCGCCACGGCCAGCGATGAACTCGACCTCGGCGGGCCGGGCAAAACCAGGGCGAATGTCGTTGAAGATGGCCTGCGGGTCTTCGGTACGTGGGTTATCGTCAGTGACCAGTACACGGTCAGCCAGGCGCTCGGCCACCTCGGCCATCAGCGGACGCTTGCCACGATCGCGATCGCCGCCACAACCGAACAGGCACAGCAATTGGCCGTGGGCGTGCGGGCGCAGGGCCTGGAGTACTTTTTCCAGGGCGTCAGGAGTGTGCGCGTAGTCGACCACCACCAGCGGCTTCTCACCACCGCCAAGGCGCTGCATGCGGCCCACCGGGCCCTGCAATTGCGGGGTGACCTTGAGGATTTCATCCAGCGAATAATCCAGAGCCATCAGAGTGGCCACGGCCGCGAGCATGTTGCTCAAGTTGAAGCGGCCCAGCAGCTGGCTGCGCAAGGTGCGCTCACCCTGGGCAGTGACGATGATGGCGCGTACGCCATCGTCGTCGAATTTGGCTTCACGGCAATACAAGGAAGCGTCGGAGTTTTCCAGGCTATAGCTGAGCAAACGGGTCTCGATATGATCGACACTCGGACGACGGGCAAAATCAGCCGCCAGGCGACGCCCGAATCCGTCATCCAGGTTGACCACCTGGCAACGCAGGCCAGGCCAGGCGAAAAGCTTGGCCTTCGCGGCCTCATAGGCCTCCATGCTGCCGTGATAGTCCAGATGATCACGGGACAGGTTGGTCATCACCGCGATATCGAATTCCAGCGCAGCAACACGACCCTGTTCCAGGGCGTGCGAGGATACTTCCATCGCCACAGCCTTGGCGCCAGCCTTTTTCAGATCATAAAGGGTCGACTGCACCGCAATCGGGTCTGGCGTGGTCAACCGACCGCTCTGCAACTCACCATGAAACCCGGTACCCAGGGTGCCGATCAGGCCGCACCGCTGGCCAAGTGCATCGAGCGCCTGGGCCACCAGCTGAGTGACGCTGGTCTTGCCGTTGGTGCCGGTAACCCCGACCAGGTTCAGCTGACGGCTCGGCTCGCCATAGAAGCGGCCGGCAATATCCGACAGCTGGGCGATCAGGCCTTTGACCGGGATCAGCGGCACATCGGTGATCGGCAGCACATGGGTGCCCTGCTGTTCGTAAGCGACTGCGGCGGCACCACGGGCCAGCGCGTCGCTGATATGGTCACGGCCATCGACCTTGGCCCCCGGCACGGCCAGGAACAGGTCACCTGCGCGCACAGCACGGCTGTCCAGGGTCAGCTCACGGATCAGCGGGTCGCGACTGGCGTGGGCGAAAAGCTTGCTCAGTGGCATTGTCATCATCCACGCCCTCCCTTGGCGGGTACTGCATTGACTTGTTGCGGGTCGGCAGGCGGTGGCAGGTTGTCTGGCGGCACATTCATCAGCCGCAGGGTGCTCGACATGACGTTGCTGAACACCGGCGCCGATACCAGACCACCGAAATAACCGCCTTTCCTCGGCTCGTCGATGACCACGACAATGGCGTAACGCGGGTCGCTCATCGGGCCGAAGCCGGCGAACAGCGAGCGGTAGGCGTTTTCGGTGTAGCCCTTGGCGCCAACTGTGGCTTTACGTGCGGTACCGGACTTGCCGGCCACGTGATAGAACGGCACCTGGGCACGGAATACCCCGCGCGGCGCCTCGATCACTTGCTGCAACATGCCTTGCACGGTCTCGGCGGTGTCCTTTGGAATGGCCTGGACTGCCTCGGGCGCCTTGTCGACCTTGAGGATCGACAGCGGCACCATCTTGCCGTCGTTGGCCAGCGCCGCGTAGGCATGCACCAGCTGCAGGGCGGTAACCGAGACGCCGTAGCCATAGGACAAGGTCGCGGTTTCGGCCTTGCGCCACTCGCGATGGTTGGGCAGGTTGCCAACGCGCTCCCCCGGGAACCCAAGGCCGGTGTACTGGCCAAGGCCGACCTGGGACATGACCCGGTAGATGGCTTCGCCGCCGATATCGAAGGCGATCTTGCTCATGCCGACGTTACTGGAGTTGATCAGGATGCCGGTCAGGTCGAGGATCGGCCCCTCGCTCCTGGACACGTCCTTGATGGTGTAGCGGCCGATCTGCAAGCTGCCCGGGTACACCTCGACCTTGTCGGTGGGCTTCCAGCGCCCACTCTCCAATGCGGCGCTCATGGAGATCGGTTTGACCGTGGAGCCTGGCTCGAACACGTCAATGATCGCCCGGTTACGCATCGCCGCCGGGAACATGGTGCGACGGTTGTTCGGGTTGTAGGTCGGCTGGTTGACCATCGCCAGGACCTCACCGGTCTTGACATCCATGATCACCAGGCTGCCGGCCTTAGCGTCCTGTTCGGCGATTGCGTTACGCAGTTCGCGAGTGGCCAGGTATTGCAGGCGCAGGTCGATGGACAACGCCAAGGTCTTGCCGGCCTTGGCGTTCTTGGTTACCTGAATGTCCTTGATCAAGCGGCCGCGCCGGTCCTTGATCACTTGCCGCTTGCCGGGCACCCCGGCCAGCCATTCATCGTAGGCCAGTTCCACCCCTTCGCGGCCATGGTCATCCAGGTCGGTGAAACCGACCATGTGCGCGGTGACATCACCGGCGGGATAGAAGCGGCGGAATTCTTCAAGGCCGTATACACCCGGCACTTTCAGGTCGAGCACATGCTGCCCCTGCTCCGGGGTCAGGCCGCGGACCAGGTAGATGAATTCTTTGCTGGCCTGCTGGGTCAGGCGCTCGCTCAGCTGTTGGGCGTTTTGCCCCAGTGCTGCGGCCAGTTGCGGCCAGCGCTCCTTGGAGGCTTGCATTTCCTTGGGGTTGGCCCACAAGGTGGTGACAGGCGTACTGACGGCCAGAGGCTCACCATTGCGATCGGTAATCAGACCACGGTGTGCCGGAATAGGGATATGACGCAGGCTGCGGGCATCGCCCTGGCCCTTGAGGAAGTCACGGTCGACCACCTGCAGGTCGATGATGCGCCAGCAGATGGCACCGACCATCAACGCCAGCAAGCCGATCACCACGCGGAAGCGCCAGGGGTAGAGCGCGCCTTCGAGCTTCATCATGGCGCCACCATCCGTACTTCGTCGGCGGCAGGCACGTGCATCTTCAGCTGCTCGGAAGCCAGGTTCTCGATGCGGCTGGCAGCGGTCCAGGTGCTTTGTTCGAGGATCAGCCGGCCCCACTCGGCCTGGGCCTTGTCGCGCTCATTCAACTCGCCGTACAGGGTGTTGAGCAACTGGCGATTCCAGTGGGCGCTGTACGATACGGCAATGGCCGAAACAAGCACGCCAACGAACAGCAGAAGCATCAGGAAGCTTCCGCCTGGCAAAGGTTTGGCAAATAGCCGGCTCACCGAAGCTTCTCCGCCACCCGCATCACGGCGCTGCGCGACCGCGGGTTGGCCTTGAGCTCGGCTTCGGAAGCAAACTGGGCCTTGCCGATCAGACGGATTTTCGGCTCGAAGACCTTGTGCTGAACCGGCAGGTTGCGCGGCAGGTTATCCGCTTCACCCTTGACCAGTTTGCGCATGAACAGCTTGACGATACGGTCTTCCAGCGAGTGGAAGCTGATCACCGCCAGGCGGCCGCCGACTTCCAGCGCATCGAGTGCGGCCTCAAGGCCGGCCTCAAGATCGCCCAGCTCGTTGTTGACGTGAATGCGCAGGCCCTGGAAGGCACGGGTAGCCGGATTTTTACCTTTTTCCCAGGCAGGGTTGGCGACCTTGAGCACTTCGGCCAGGTCCGCAGTACGCGTGAACGGCTGCTTTTCGCGGCGCTCTACCACGGCACGCGCCATGCGCCCGGCAAAACGCTCCTCGCCGTACTCTTTGAAAACGCGGGCAATTTCCTCAACCGGCGCGGTGGCGATGAACTCGGCAGCACTGATGCCCTGGTCGGGGTTCATGCGCATGTCCAGCGGGCCGTCATTGAGGAAACTGAAACCACGCTCGGGGTCGTCCAGCTGGGGCGAGGACACGCCCAGATCAAGCAGGATACCGCTGACCTTGCCAGCCAGCCCGCGCTCGGCCACTTCCGCGCCCAGTTCGGCAAAACTGCGCTGCACAATGACAAAGCGGCCGTCTTCGGCCGCCAGCGCTTGCCCCGCGGCAATCGCTTGAGGATCTTTGTCGAAGCCCAGCAGCCGCCCTTGCGGCCCGAGCTTGCTGAGGATCAGACGGCTGTGCCCGCCGCGGCCGAAGGTGCCGTCGAGATAGCAACCGTCGGCGCGCAGGGCCAATGCCTCGACAGCTTCGTCGAGCAGGACGGTGATGTGGTTGAAGCCGCTATCTATGGTCACAGGATCAGGTCACGTAAATCGTCGGGCATGGCGCCCGGTTGTTGGATAGCTGCAAGGTCGGCTGCCGAAACTGCGTTCCAGGCATCCTCATCCCACAGCTGGAATTTGTTCAACTGCCCCACCAGCATCGCCTTCTTGTCCAGCTTGGCGTACTCCCGCAGGCGGGGCGGTACCAGGAAACGGCCACTGCCGTCGAGCTCCAGGTCCACCGCATTACCGATCAGCAAACGCTGCAGGCGGCGGTTTTCCTCACGCAACGACGGCAAGGCACGCAACTTGGCTTCAATCTGCTCCCACTCATCGAGGGGATAAACACACAAGCAGGGGTCGACGGCGTCGATGGTCACGATCAGCTGACCATTGCAACGCGAATCGAGCTCGTCACGGTACCGGCTCGGCATGGCGAGACGGCCCTTTGCATCGAGGCTGACGGCGTTGGCTCCGCGGAACACGGCTGCGATTCCCCACAATGGTAGCTTTTTTGTGCCAGAAAACCCACTTCATCCCACTTTCTGCCACTTGCGCACACTATAGGAATCCGTCCGCTGCACCGTCAAGGCGCGTTCATAGGGAAAACCCTTACAGGACCGAGATTTAGCTCAATAAAGGAAGAAGGAAGGAGTACTGGGGGCAAAAAAAAACGCGAAAAATCAAACCCACTCAAACGGATACCGTTTGAACTTAAAGTGATTTATTAAGAGTAAGATCTTTTCGGTATTACAAACGCGCTCTGCTATCGATCGAGCAGAAGGGAGGAGAGGTGGAGAGTCGATCTGTAAGCCGGGTTTTGTCGAGGACAGTCATTCCTCTACGACGGCCATCACTGGACGCCTCTAGCAACCTACCCGGTTCCGACGCGGGCCACGCCTGATGGAACCCTATTTGGTCTTGCTCCGAGTGGGGTTTACCTAGCCACGAACTGTTGCCAGACGTGCGGTGCGCTCTTACCGCACCTTTTCACCCTTACCGGCACCGAAGTGCTTAGGCGGTTATTTTCTGTGGCACTTTCCGTAGGCTCGCGCCTCCCAGGCGTTACCTGGCACTCTGCCCTATGGAGCCCGGACTTTCCTCCCCCCGCCGTTACGCAACAAAAGTTGCGGAACAAAAGCAGGCAGCGACTGTCCGATCGACTCTCCGGCGCCAAGGTTAACGGCAGCTGCGCTCAAGAACAAGCAATACCGCAACTATATCAAATTGCCACTACTGCGGTTTCTGCTTTTCCAGTGCCGCCTGATACAACAGGTTCTTGCGCACACCGGTGATCTCGGCCGCCAAGGCCGCCGCACGCTTGAGCGGCAACTCGGCCAGCAGCAGGTCCAGCACACGCTGCGCTTGGACACTGATCGCCGCCTCACCTTCCGGCGCACTCCAGCCACCGACCAACACCACGCACTCGCCGCGCTGCTGGTTACTGTCACCCGCCACGAACTCGCACAACTCTGCGAGCGGCAACCCTTTGAGGGTCTCGAAGGTTTTGGTCAGCTCACGTGCGAGCAACGCCGGGCGCTCGGCACCGAACACCAGCTTCATATCTTCCAGACACTCAAGAATACGATGAGGCGCTTCGTAGAAAATCAACGTGCGCGGCTCCTCCTTCACCTGTTCGAGCCGGCCACGGCGACCGGCGCTTTTGGCGGGGAGGAAACCTTCGAAAATGAACCGATCGGAGGGCAGCCCGGCCGCCGAAAGCGCGGCAATCAGCGCGCAGGCGCCAGGCACAGGCACCACATCGACGCCCGCGGCTCGCGCCTGACGCACCAAGTGGTAGCCAGGATCGGAAATCAACGGCGTACCGGCATCGGAGACCAGCGCCACATCTTCACCGGCCATCAGCTTGGTGATGAAACGCCCGCCTTCGTCCCGTTCATTGTGCTCGTGGCAGGCTGCTAGCGGCGTATCGATGCCGAAATGCTGCAGCAGGCGGATCGAGTGCCGGGTGTCCTCGGCAGCGATCAAGGCGACGTTGGCCAGCACCTTCAATGCCCTGGCGCTCATGTCGTCGAGGTTGCCAATGGGGGTTGCGACCACATACAGCGTCCCCACGGTGGATTTCGAAGCCCCTGCCACATCAGTCACTGCGCACACCTGCCTTTCGGATCAAAGGCGCCATTGTAGCCCGAGCGCCGGTAACAGGGCGCAAAGAACTTCACCTGCGGCCACGTCAAGTACACCTATAGTGAAGGTTCCCGTTCAGCAACATCGCGCCCCGGCCAACGCTTGGGTACAATTGCCGGCCAACTTGATCGAGTAACAGGACCTTTACATGATCGCTTGCCTGCGGCTGCTCACAGCCCTCTGCCTCGCTGCCCTGCTGGCAGCCTGCGCCAGCTCGCCCTCATCCAGCCTCGGAGAGCTGCCACGCACGCCGGACGCCAGCATCGAGCAACTGCTCGAAAAAGCGGCGGCCAGCACGTCTGCCGAAGATGCCGCCCTGCTGCGCCTGAGCGCTGCCGACCTGGCTTACAAGCAGAAGGATTACCCGCGCGCCGCACGCATTCTCGAGCAGGTCCCCATGGATACGCTCAAGCCCGCCCAACAAATCTTCGCCGCCACACTTGGCGCCGAACTGGCCATGAGCCGCAACCAGCCCAAAGCCGCCCTCAGCGCCCTCTCGCACACCAGCCTGCAGCACCTCGCCCAATTGCCGGCAGAGCAGCAGGTGCGCACCTATGGCGTCCACGCCGCCGCCCTTGAAGCCGACGGCCAGGCCCTGGCCGCTGCACAACAGCGCGTAATGCTGGGCCCACTGCTCAGCGGCCAGGCTGCCAGCGCCAACAATGACGCGATCTGGGCCCTGGTCGCCTCGCTGCCGGCAGAGCAACTGCAGCAGCCCGCCGGCGACCAGACCCTGGCCGGCTGGACCAGCCTGGCCCTGGCCGTGAAAAGCGCCGGCACCCTGGAGCAGCAGCAGGCCGCCATCGAAACCTGGCGCAAGCAGCACCCCGACCACCCCGCGGCACAGCAACTGCCATCGGCCTTGGTCAAGCTCAAGGAACTGGCAAGCCAGCCGCTGACCAAGATCGGTCTGCTGCTGCCCCAGGAAGGCCCGCTTGCCGGTGTCGCCCGCGCCCTGCGTGACGGCTTCATGGCCGCGCACTTCCAGGCCCAGCAGGCTGGCCAGCAAGCGCCGGCCGTACAGGTGTACGACAGCTCACGCATCGGCTCGCTGGACGACTTCTATCGTCAGGCCCAGGCCGATGGCGTGCAACTGGTAGTCGGCCCGCTGGAAAAAGCGCTGGTAAAAAAACTGGCCGCCAATGCGCAGCTGCCTATCACGACTCTCGCCCTGAATTACGCCGACGCCGGCCAGAACGCCCCGCCACAGCTTTTCCAGTTCGGCCTGGCGGCCGAAGACGAAGCCCGCGAAGTCTCGCGCCGCGCCCGCGCCGACGGCATGGTTCGCGCGGTGGCCCTGGTGCCGAGCGGTGAATGGGGCGACCGCGTGCTTGCCGCGTTCCGCCAAGACTGGGAAGGCAATGGCGGCACCATCATCGCCGCCGAACGCATCGCCCAGCCGGTCGCCCTGGCCCAGCAGATCGCCAACCTGTTCCAGCTGCGCCAGAGCGAAGGCCGCGCACAGAGCCTGCAGAGCACCGTGGGCGGCACCATTGCCGCACAACCATCGCGTCGCCAGGACATCGACTTCATCTTCCTCGCCTCGACCCCGCAACAGGCGCAGCAGATCAAACCGACCCTGAACTTCCAGTACGCTGGCGACGTTCCGGTCTACGCCACCTCGAACCTTTACAGCGCCAGCGGTGACGTCAACCAGTACAAAGACATGAACGGCATTCGCTTCTGCGAAACCCCGTGGCTGCTCGACACCACCAACAGCCTGCGCCAGCAGGTGGTTCAGCAGTGGCCACAAGCCGCTGGCAGTCTCGGCCGCCTGTATGCGATGGGTGTAGACGCCTATAGCCTGGCACCACGCCTGGGTCAGCTCAAAGCATTGCCGGACAACCGTGTACAGGGCCTTTCCGGCAGCCTGAGCATGAGCGCCAGCCAGCGCATCGAGCGCCAGCTGCCGTGGGCTGAATTCTCTGGCGGCCAGGTCAAACGCCTGCCCGATACCATCCGCTAATGCCCCAAGCATCACCAACCAGCGCCGGCCATGCCGCAGAGAACCAAGCCCTTGAGTTTCTTCAAGGGCAAGGCCTGCAACTGCTGACGCGCAATTGGCGATGCAAAGGCGGCGAGCTTGATCTGGTCATGCTCGACACCGATACAGTAGTATTCGTCGAAGTCCGCTATCGGTTGCACGCGGGCTTCGGTGGCGCCCTTGGCAGTATCGACGGGCGCAAGCAGAAGCGGCTGGTGCATGCCGCCAGCCTTTTTCTGCTGAAGGAGTCTTGCTGGGCCAACCACCCTTGCCGCTTCGATGTTGTCGCCTTGCAGGGTAGCCACCATGCAGGCAGGCCGCTTCAATGGCTGAAAAACGCCTTCGAATGCTGAACCCACTCCCCTATTTTTGCTCTATGTTTCGCGGGCTGGTCCCTGTTGCGCGTAGCAAAGGCCACCGCCCCACTTAAGGTCACCAGATGGACATGCAATCCCGAATTCGCCGGCTGTTCCAGGCCAGCATCGATACCAAGCAACAGGCAATGGACATCCTGGCACCGCACATCGAGCAGGCCAGCCTGGTCATGGTCAATGCGCTGCTCAACGAGGGCAAGATGCTCGCCTGCGGCAACGGCGGCTCGGCCGGCGACGCCCAGCATTTCTCTTCGGAGCTGCTCAACCGCTTTGAGCGCGAGCGTCCGAGCCTGCCGGCAATCGCTTTGACCACCGACAGCTCGACACTGACCTCGATTGCCAACGACTACAGCTACAACGAAATCTTTTCCAAGCAGATTCGCGCCTTGGGCCAGCCCGGCGACGTCCTGCTGGCGATTTCGACCAGCGGCAACTCGGCAAACGTGATTCAAGCGATCCAGGCGGCACATGATCGCGAAATGATTGTCGTAGCATTGACCGGGCGTGACGGTGGCGGCATGGCTTCGCTGCTGTTGCCCGAGGACGTGGAGATCCGCGTACCCTCGACGGTCACTGCACGCATCCAGGAAGTCCACCTGCTGGCGATCCACTGCCTGTGTGATCTGATCGACAGCCAACTGTTCGGGAGTGAAGAATGATCCCCAAGCGCCTCGGCCTGATGGCCCTGACCCTGTGCCTGAGCGTCACCGGCTGCAGCTCGGTACTGACCTCGACCCGCAATTCGCCGATCGAGGATGATCGCGGCACTCGCACCATCGGCAGCAAGATCGACGACTCGTTGATCGAAACCAAGGCCGCTGTAAACATCTCCAAGGCCAACCCTGATCTGGACAAGGGTTCGCACATTGTCGTCAGCAGCTACAACGGCATTGTCCTGCTCGCCGGCCAAACCCCGCGCGCCGACCTGAAGAGCCTGGCCGAGCAGACTGCCAGCCAGGTGCAGCGGGTCAAGCGGGTGCATAACGAGCTGCAGGTGATGCAACCCTCCTCCATCCTTGCGCGCAATAACGACGCCTGGCTGACCACCAAGATCAAGACCCAGATGCTCACCGACAATGCCGTGCCCAGCTCACGCATCAAGGTCATCACCGAGAACGGTATCGTCTACCTGCTAGGCCTGGTTACCCGGCAGGAAGCCAACTCCGCCACTGCCGTGGTACAAGGCGTGTCGGGCGTGCAAAAGATCGTCAAGCTGTTCGAGTACATCGACTGATACGCTTGCCTGCACCGGCCCTCGCATACCGGTACAGGCATCCTAATGGCTCCACCTTCAGAACTTCAGGAAACACCGCATGAAAAAGCTTCTGCTGCCCGCCCTGTTGATCGGCGCCTTCGCCACCCTGGCCGGCTGCTCCACCCCTAGCCTGATCACCCTGAACGACGGTCGCGAATTCCAGACCGTTGACGAACCACAGTTTGATCAGGAGTCCGGCTTCTACGAGTTCCAGCAGCTCGACGGTAAACAGACCCGCGTTAACCGTGACCAGATTCGCACCATCAGCGACCTGTAACCACCACCGTGCTGCAAAGAAAAAGGCGACCCAACCGGATCGCCTTTTTTGTTACTTGACCACCTTCAGGCTCGGCCGACCACTCGGGCGCGGCGGCTGCCCCCCACCTTCCGGCGGGCCATCATCATCCGGCTCGACACCCTCGTCTTCCAGCTCTTCACCCTCCATCAACGGAGGCTCCAGCTCGAAGACCATGCCTTGGCCGTTCTCCCGGGCATAAATGCCCAGAATCGCGCCGACCGGCACGAACAACGAGTGGGCAACGCCACCGAAGCGCCCCTCGAAGCTCACCGCGTCGTTGTCCATGTGCAGGCTGCGCACGGCACTTGGGGAAATGTTCAGGACGATCTGGCCGTCACTGGCGAAACCTTGCGGCACCTGGACTGCCGGATATTCGGCATTGACCAGCATATGGGGCGTGCAATCGTTGTCGACGATCCACTCGTACAGTGCTCGAACCAGATAGGGGCGACTGGAGTTCATCAACGGCTCCTTAAAGCTTGCGCATTTCACGTTCAACGGAGGACAGGCTCGCCAGGAAAGGCTCACGGGCGAACTGCCGCTCCATATAATCCAGCAGCGGCTTTGCTTGCCGCGGCAATTCGATACCCAGTACCGGCAAACGCCAGAGTATGGGCAATAGACAACAATCGACCAGGCTTTGCTCATCGCTCATGAAACAAGCGAACTCGTTGAACAATGGCGAGACGCCCGTCAGGCTCTCACGCAGTGCCTTGCGCGCCTCGGCACGAGCGGCATCACTGCTGCGCGAATCGAGCACGGTATCGGCCAGCGCGCACCAGTCACGCTGAATGCGATGCATCAACAAGCGGCTGTTACCACGCGCCACCGGATACACCGGCATCAGGGGCGGATGCGGATAACGCTCCTCGAGGTATTCCATCACCACGGTCGATTCATACAACGCAAGATCGCGGTCGACCAGGGTCGGCACGCTGCCGTAAGGGTTCACTTCACCCAGCTTGGGTGGCAGACGACCGGGATCGACGTCGATGATCTGCACGCTGACACCTTTCTCGGCGAGAACCAGGCGTACCCGATGAGAATAATGGTCAGCGGGGTCGGAATAGCAGGCTAACCTGATGGTCGCGCCCATGTAGCGCCTCCTCGCATGGGGATGCTTGTGAAACTGCAAATGCAAACGCGCCCTGGAGGCCCCTTCGCATACACGAGGGAGCGCCCAGGGCGCGTTCAACTACCAGAAACTACTGCGTGATCAGTGCACGTCCTTCCAGTATTCGCGCTTGAGCAAGTAGGCGAACACGAAGAAGAAGGCCAGGTACAGCAACACATACGTGCCGATGCGCTGGCTTTCCAGTTTGACCGGGTTGGCCGAATAGGCCAGGAAGGTCACCAGGTTCTTGACCTTCTCGTCGAACTGCTCAGGCGTCAGGGTACCGGAATTCGGCGTGATGGTCAGCTGGTCACACGCTTCATGGGTCAAAGGGCTGCCGGTCAAGGGGTCGAATTGCTTCTTGCCATCGACCACCATCTGCACCTGCTTGCACCCTATCACCTGATTGCCCTGCAGCCCGACCAGCACATTGGGCATACCGACATTCGGGAACACCTTGTTGTTAACCCCGTAAGGTCGCGACTTGTCCTCATAGAAGCTGCGCAGGTAGGTGTACAGCCAGTCGGTACCACGCACCCGGGCAACCAGGGTAAGGTCCGGTGGCGCAGCACCGAACCAGGTCTTGGCGTCATCGGGCTTCATGCCGATGTTCATGTGGTCGCCGATCTTGGCACCCGTGAATACCAGCTTCTCCAGCATCAACTCATGGGGTATTCCCAAGTCATCGGCTACGCGCTCGTAACGCTGGAACTTGGCACTGTGGCAACCCATGCAATAGTTGGCGAAAGTCCGTGCGCCATCCTGCATCGCAGCCTTGTCCGTCAGGTCGATATCGACTTTGTCCAGCTCCAGCCCCGGTCCGGCAGCAAAGGAAAAGGCAGGCATCACTGCCAGCAAAAATACTGCAATCAACTTTTTCATCAGCCAGTCACCCTTTCCGGAACCGGTTTGGTCTTCTCAAGCCTTGTGTAGAACGGCATCAGCAGGAAGTAGGCGAAGTACAGCACGGTGCACACCTGCGACAGCAGCGTGCGACCTGGCGTAGGTGCCAGCACCCCCAAAATGCCGAGGATGACGAAGGAAATGCAGAACACCAGCAGGAAGACCTTGCTGATCCAGCCCTTGTAGCGCATGGAGCGTACCGGGCTTCGATCGAGCCAAGGCAATACGAACAGCACGGCGATCGCCGCCCCCATGGCGATTACGCCCATCAACTTGTCGGGCACCGCACGCAGAATCGCGTAGAACGGCGTGAAGTACCAGACCGGCGCAATATGCTCAGGCGTCTTGAACGCATTGGCCTGTTCGAAGTTGGGTTTTTCCAGGAAGTAACCGCCCATTTCCGGGAAGAAGAACACTACCGCACAGAACACGAACAGGAACACCACCACGCCGACAATGTCCTTGACGGTGTAGTAAGGGTGGAACGGAATACCATCCAGCGGGATGCCGTTTTCGTCCTTTTTCTTCTTGATATCGACCCCGTCCGGGTTGTTCGAACCCACCTCGTGCAGGGCCAGAATGTGCAACACGACCAGCCCGAGAATGACGATCGGCAGGGCCACGACGTGCAGCGCGAAGAAGCGGTTCAGGGTAATGCCGGAAATAAGGTAGTCACCACGAATCCACTGGGTGAGATCGTCGCCGATCACCGGAATGGCACCGAACAGCGAGATGATCACCTGCGCCCCCCAGTAAGACATCTGACCCCACGGCAGCAGATAGCCCATGAAGGCCTCGGCCATCAGCGCCAGGTAGATCAGCATGCCGAACAGCCAGACCAGTTCACGTGGCTTCTGATAGGAGCCATAGAGCAGGCCGCGGAACATGTGCAGGTAGACCACGACAAAGAACGCCGAAGCACCGGTGGAGTGCAGGTAGCGCAGGATCCAGCCGTACTCCACGTCACGCATGATGTACTCGACCGAAGCGAAGGCCTCCTCCGCCGAGGGCGTGAAACTCATGGTCAGCCATACACCGGTGACAATCTGGTTGACCAGCACCAGCAGGGCCAGCGAGCCGAAGAAATACAGGAAGTTGAAGTTCTTGGGCGCGTAATACTTGCTCAGGTGCTCTTCCCACATCTTGGTGGCGGGGAAGCGAGCATCAATCCAGTCCATGAACTTGCTCATCATGCTTTCTCCTGGTCGACGCCGATGACGACGATGTCATCCGACTCGTAAGAGTGCGGCGGCACTGGCAGGTTGAGAGGCGCTGGCTGCGATTTGTAGACACGCCCCGCCAGGTCGTAGTGGGAACCATGGCAGGGGCAGAAATAGCCGCCCACCCACTTGGGCCCCAGATCGGCGGGCGCGACTTCCGGGCGGAAGGTCGGTGAGCACCCAAGGTGAGTGCACAGGCCCACGAGAATGAGGATTTCCGGCTTGATCGAGCGTACCTGGGGGTCGACGTACTCCGGCTGTACGGAGGCCTTCGATTCAGGGTCGGCGAGCTCGGCAGTGACTTTTTTCAGGTTACCGAGGATCTCATCCGTTCGCCGCACGATGAACACAGGCTGGCCACGCCATTCCGCAACCATCTGCTGCCCAGGCTCAACCTTGGCGATGTTGACCTTCACCGGTGCCCCGGCCGCCTTCGCCTTGGCGCTGGGAAACCATGACCCCACGAACGGTACCGCAGCCCCCACTGCCCCCGCTGCCCCGACCACGGATGTCGCGGCTACGAGGAAGCGGCGCCGGCCTGCGTTGACGCCGTCATTGCTCATTCAGTCCTCTCCCATCAGCTTGCTTGGCCTGTTGGATCAGGCCTGTACTTAGGTAATGTCTGTGGCACCCCAAATTGGCCGCCATGGTAAGAAACAAATCCACACAGTGACAAGGTGATTAACCCAGGTCTGGGCTACAACCCTCGCTTTGCTTGATCTGCGTCTATGCGACAGGACACCACGGACATGCTGACAGGTTAGTTCAAGCCATAAAAAAAGCCCGGTTCCAAAGAACCGGGCTTTTTTCGACTGCCGAAGCGGTATTAACGCTTGGAGTACTGAGGACGCTTACGCGCTTTACGCAGACCCACTTTCTTACGCTCGACTTCACGAGCGTCGCGGGTGACGTAGCCAGCACGACGCAGAGCGCCACGCAGGGTTTCGTCGTATTCCATCAGAGCGCGGGTGATACCGTGACGGATCGCACCGGCTTGACCGCTGACACCACCACCGGCAACGGTGACGTAGATGTCGAACTTCGCGGTGGTCTCGGTCAGCTCCAGCGGCTGGCGAACAACCATACGAGCGGTTTCGCGGCCGAAGAAGGTGTCCAGAGGACGGTTGTTGATGGAGATGTTACCAGTACCCGGACGCAGGAAAACGCGAGCGGTTGCGGTCTTGCGACGGCCAGTGCCGTAATTTTGAGTCGCCGACATAATGAACTATCCCGTTAGATCTTCAGTTCTTGAGGCTGCTGAGCAGTGTGTGGGTGAGCAGCACCCGCGTACACTTTCAGCTTACGGTACATGTCGCGACCCAGCGGGTTCTTCGGCAGCATGCCTTTGACCGCGGTTTCGATAACACGCTCAGGGGCCTTGGCGATCAACTTCTCGAAGTTGATTTCCTTGATACCGCCCGGGAAGCCGGAGTGGGAGTAGTACATCTTGTCGGAAGACTTGGCGCCAGTTACACGGATTTGCTCGGCGTTGATGACGACGATGTAGTCGCCGGTGTCAACGTGAGGAGTGTATTCTGGTTTGTGCTTGCCACGCAGACGGCTAGCGATTTCGGTAGCCAGACGACCCAGGGTCTGGCCAGCGGCGTCGACTACGAACCACTCGCGCTTTACTGTTTCCGGTTTAGCAGTAAAAGTTTTCATTCTCTAAAGCCTCAGAGGCCGCCCAGCGAAAAATAGACGGCGAATCTTACTGGATAGTGCACAGCTTGCCAAGGGCAAGCGCGCAGCCGAACACAGACGCTTTTGGGGGCTCGGGTCGGGCACGCCAATGTTCGACGGGGTTCTTCCTGCGTGGTGGTGCATCACTTCCGCCACACGGAGAGGGGCCGAATTATCCAGATTGCGCGAAAAATTTCAACCTGCTTTTATGGGTGTCTTTGCCAAGGAGTGTTTTCCCGATGGAATACCGCAAGCTCGGCCGTACCGATCTCGATGTCAGCGCCCTGTGCCTGGGCACCATGACCTGGGGCGAGCAGAACGACGAGGCCGAGGCCTTCGCCCAGATCAAACTGGCCAAAACCAGCGGGGTCAATTTTATCGACACCGCCGAAATGTATCCGGTGCCGCCACGCCCCGAGACCTATGCCGCCACCGAGCGCATCATCGGCAACTGGTTCCGCCAGCACGGCGACCGTGATGACTGGATTCTCGCCAGCAAGGTCGCCGGCCCCGGCAACGGTATCAGCCACATCCGCGACGGCCAGCTCAAGCACAACCGCCAGCACATCGTGGCGGCGCTGGATGCGAGCCTTGAGCGCCTGCAAACCGACCGTATCGACCTGTATCAGCTGCACTGGCCGGAGCGCAGCACCAACTTCTTCGGCAAGCTGGGTTACCAGCACCTGCCGCATGACCTGTTCACCCCCCTGGAAGAAACCCTCGAGGTGCTCGACGAGCAGGTGCGGGCAGGCAAGATCCGCCACATTGGCCTTTCCAACGAAACGCCGTGGGGCACCATGAAGTTCCTGCACCTGGCCGAAACCCGCGGCTGGCCCCGGGCGGTGTCGATCCAGAACCCGTACAACCTGCTCAACCGCAGCTTCGAGGTGGGCCTGGCGGAAGTGGCCATCCGCGAGCAGTGTGGCCTGCTGGCCTACTCGCCGCTGGCCTTCGGCATGCTGTCGGGTAAATACGAGAACGGCGCCCGGCCGGAAAAAGGCCGCCTGACCCTGTTCAGCCGCTTCGCCCGCTACTCCAACCCGCAGACCGTGGCGGCCTGCAGCCGCTATGTGCAACTGGCCCAGGCACACGGGCTGGACCCGGCACAAATGGCCCTGGCATTCGTCACCCGCCAGCCCTTCGTGACCAGCAACATCATCGGTGCCACTGACCTGGTACAACTTCAGAGCAACCTCAAAAGCCTGGAGCTGAACCTGAGTGATGAGCTGCTGGCGGCGATCGAGGCCGTTCATCAGGAGCAGCCCAACCCGGCACCTTGAACAAAGCTGCAAGAAAAAGCAGAGCGGTGTCGCAGCCTCTGCTTTTTTCTTGCCGCTTGCAGCTTGAAGCTTGCAGCTCGACAAAAAACATAAGACGATCCAGCCGGTGATTGACCACTCTACCCTATAAGAACAATGACAATGATGTTTACCCAACCCTCCGCGTCATTGCGGCGCGTCAGCATCCTGGCCATTGACAAGGTGTTCGCTTCGACCTTGATGCAAGCCAAGGACTTTTTCCACCTCGCCAGCCTGCGCTACAGCAAACAGCTGGGCCTGGGCCTGCAGCCCATGTTCGAGATCTGCCTGGTGAGCCCCGACGGCCAGCCGGTGGACAGTTTCAGCAATGTGCAGCTGCCGGTCGATGGCGGCCTGGACGACGCCGATGTGATCATCCTCCCAGCCTTCTGGGAAGACTTCGACAACCTGCTGCAACGTTATCCGCAAGTGCTGCCTTGGTTGCGCGAGCAACATGCCCGCGGCGCCGTACTCTGCGCTGAAGCCAGCGGGGTATTCTGGCTGGCCGAGTCCGGCCTGCTCGACGGCAAGGAGGCGACCACCTACTGGCGCTTCTTCACCAGCTTCGCCGAGCGCTACCCGAAGATCCGGCTGAACCAGGACAAGCACCTGACCGACGCCGACAACCTTTACTGCGCCGGCGGCACCACCTCGGCCTGCGACCTGTACATCTACCTGATCGAACGCTTCTGCGGGGCCAACGTGGCCCGCGCCGTGGCCCGTGACATCCTCTACGAAGTGCAGCGCAACTACACCCCTGGGCGCATGGGTTTCGGTGGGCAGAAGCTGCACCAGGACCTGATCATCCTGCAGATTCAACACTGGCTCGAGGAGCACTTCGCCGACAAGTTCCGCTTCGAGGATGTGGCCCGCAACCATGGCATGAGCATCCGCAACTTCATGCGGCGCTTCCAGGGCGCGACCGGCGACAAGCCGCTGCACTACCTGCAGCGGCTACGGATAGAAACAGCCAAGGGGTTGCTGTCGAGCACACGCAAGAGCATCAAGACCATCAGCTATGAAGTCGGCTATGACGATGCGAGTTTCTTTGCGCGGCTGTTCCGCCAGCACACGGAGTTGTCGCCGAACCAGTATCGGCAGCAGTTTATGCAGGAAGCCTGAATTCAGCCCAAGCGACCGTCTGTAATCGATGGACTCGCCCCCGCCGAGGCATCACAGTGCCACGGTGGCGTTCTAAGAAGCCAACGGCAGCGAGGGCGAGTCCATGAAAAAGCATAGTTCGAAGCACGATTCCCTGTCTTCCACTGATGTGGAGCTTTGCACAACCATCTGCGTAGACCTGACCAAGCAGGTCTTCCAGCTAGCAGGCGAAGATGCTGCCGGCCGGGTGATCTACGAAGATCGCATCAAATCCCGCCAAGCCTTCCATGATTTCTTGCTCAAACTACCCGTGACGGTGACCGTCTTGATGATCAGCCAGACGATCGCCGCCTCTTGCGCTGGCTATCCCGCCTTGGGCGCAAGGAGGCGGCAATCAGACTGGCTAATCGGAATCTGCGGATAATCTGGGCTCTGCTGCAGAGTGGCCAGGTTTACCAACGCAAAGCGGAAAATCGGTCGGAGGCTGCTATGAGCCGCTGATCAACTGAGCAATGCCACCGGGCGCTGAGCGCTCCAACCCCTGCTAGTGAACATTGACCCTTGGTAAGACCGTCGCAGACAGATGCCCCCGCTCCTACAGGCCTGATGAGTGGCCTCAATGTAAACGGCACGCTGCGAGCTCACCACGATGTTGGCCAGAAGCAAAAAGCTTCCTTGAATAGGCCTGATACGTAGATGCAACCGGGTTCCTATGTTCAAAAAGCAGCTAAGTCCATACATAGGAGCGGCCTTGCTGGGGCGCCGGACCGGTCGGAAAGGGCTGCGCAGCGGCCCCGATGTTTTTTGTTGCGCCACAGAACCTGGGGCCGCTGCGCGCCCCTTTCGCGACGCAAGGCCGCTCCTACAGCGCAAGGACCTCAGGGCTTGTGCGCGCGGGCCAGGAATTCGTGCGACTGCATCTCCAGCAACCGGCTCAAGGTGCGCTGGAACTCGAAGCTCAGGCGCCCACCGGTGTACAAATCCTTCAGCTCTACCTCGGCCGAAAT
Source organism: Pseudomonas sp. BNK-15 (assembly GCF_047456105.1). Taxonomy (NCBI): domain Bacteria; kingdom Pseudomonadati; phylum Pseudomonadota; class Gammaproteobacteria; order Pseudomonadales; family Pseudomonadaceae; genus Pseudomonas; species Pseudomonas sp. BNK-15. The sequence goes on along the minus strand of NZ_CP179898.1, from coordinate 2,945,463 downwards.
GATCAGCTTGACGTTGCGGTCGTAGAACTCGTCCACCATGTTGATGAAGCGCCGGGCGATGTCGTCGGTGGTGACGCCCATCTGCTCGACGTTGCTCAACAGCACGGCATGGAAAATCTTGCCCAGTTCAATGTAGTCGTTCTGGCTGCGCGGCCCGTCGCACAGGGCGCGGAAGTCGAACCAGGCGACATCGTCACAGGTACGCAGCGCATGGATCGGGCGGTTCTCGATCATCAGCACGTCATTGTCGACGGCCTGGGTGCACTCGGGTGTCAGCGCCTTGAAGCTCGCACGCATGCTCTGCTCGGCAGCCTCGTCGAGCGGGAAGTGGAACAGTTCGGCCTGCTCCAGGTGGCGCAGGCGGTAGTCGACCCCGCTGTCGACGTTCACCACGTCCGTATACTGCTTGATCATGGCGATGGCCGGCAGGAAGCGCGCACGCTGCAGGCCATCCTTGTACAGGCCGTCGGGGACGATGTTGGAGGTCGCCACCAGCGATACGCCGTTCTTGAACAGCTCTTCCATCAGGGTGCCGAGGATCATGGCATCGGTGATGTCGGAGACGAAGAATTCGTCGAAACAGATCACCTTGGCTTCATCGCTGAAGCGCTTGGCGATCAGGGTCAGCGGGTTCTTCTCGCCCTTGAGGGTTTTCATCTCCTCGTGAACGCGCTTCATGAAGCGGTGGAAGTGCGTACGCATCTTCTGCTTGAACGGCAGCGCTTCATAGAAGGTATCGACCAAGTAGGTCTTGCCCCGGCCTACCCCGCCCCAGAAATACAGGCCTTTGACCGGCGTCTGCTCCTTCTTGCCGAACAGCTTGCCGAACATGCCCGGCTTGTTGTTCTGCGCGTGCACCAGGTCGTCGTACAGGCGCTGCAAGTGACGCACCGCAGTTTCCTGCGCCGCATCATGGAAGAAGTCGGGACGTTTCAGATCTGCTTGATATCGTTCTAGGGGCGTCATGATTTCGTTAGCGAGGCAACAAAAAACGGGCCGTCACTGTAGCGACCGGCCCGCCTAATGGCAATCAGACTTGCGTCAAACTGTCTCAGTCCTGCTGCGGCGCCAGGGCCTCACGCAGGCTTTGAACGGCCATGTCAAGGGCCTGGGCACTGGCAAACTGCGGCCCGTCGGCAACCTGCTCGCCGTTCAGCCACAAGCTGAAGCCCAGGCCTTCGACACGCACATCGGCGTCGCCGCCCTGCTGCAACTGCTTGCTCACCGCGCCCGCGCTCTTGCCGTCGGCAAAGCTGCGAGACAACAGCAGTTGCTCGCCATCAGCGGCCAACAGGCGGAAGCGGAAGCTGCCGTCCTCGTCACGGAAGCTGACGAAGCGTGCGCTCTTGACGGCCTTCTTCTTCACCTCTGTAGTGGCCTGCACGCTGCTACGGAACGAGCGCAGGCCAACGGCCTCGCGCAGTTGCTCGAGGAACGGCGTGGCGGTCTTGCGGGCCTTGGCAGCGCCAGCCAGCAGGATGTCTTCCAGGTCCGACGGGCGGGAAATCAGTTGGTGATAGTGCTCACGCTTCTCGGCCAGTTGCCCGTCAAGCAGCTGGAACAGGCGCTGCTTGGCCTCGCCCCAGCCCAGGCCCTGCAGCAGTTCTTCGCGAAACTCGGCGCATTGCACCGGCGTCGAGAAGGCCTGGAACAGGGTGAACAGGTGCGCGTTGTCCGGGTCTTTCGCTTCGCCAGGTGCACGCGAGTCGGTGACGATGCGCGAAATGGCGTCTTTCATGTCCTTGGCGCTGGAGAAAAGCGGGATCGTGTTGTCATAGCTCTTGGACATCTTGCGCCCGTCCAGGCCAGGCAACGTCGCCACACTTTCTTCGATAACCGCCTCTGGCAAGGCGAAGAAATCCTTGCCTTGGCCGAACAGGTGGTTGAAGCGCTGGCCGATGTCACGGGCCATTTCCACGTGCTGGATCTGGTCGCGACCGACCGGCACCTTGTGCGCGTTGAACATCAGGATGTCCGCCGCCATCAGCACCGGGTAGCTGTAAAGGCCCATGGTCACGCCGGCGTCCGGGTCTTCGCCATTCTCGAGGTTCTTGTCCACCGAAGCCTTGTAGGCGTGCGCACGGTTGAGCAGGCCCTTGGCCGCAACGCAGGTGAGCAGCCAGGTCAGCTCGGGGATCTCGGGAATATCGGACTGACGATAGAAGGTCACCTTGTCCGGGTCGAGGCCGCCGGCCAGCCAGGTAGCAGCGATTTCCAGACGCGAGCGCTGAATGCGCAGCGGGTCATCGCACTTGATCAGGGCGTGGTAGTCGGCCAAAAAGTAGAACGAGTCGGCCCCCGGCTGCTGGCTGGCGACGATCGCCGGGCGAATGGCACCGGCGTAGTTGCCCAGGTGTGGGGTACCGGTGGTGGTGATACCAGTGAGAATGCGCGTGGTCATGGGTGTTCGCTTATTCAGGCTTGGCTCAATTCGAAAGGCGCGGCAGCAGCAGATCCTTCAGATCGGTCAGCTTGCCATGGAAGAAGTGTCCGCATTCTGCCACTTTCAGCAGCTCATGGGGGCGCGGCAGCGTGTCAGACCATTCGTAAACGAGCTGCGGTGCAACGACTTCGTCGGCATCTGGCTGCACCACGGTGATCGGGCAGCGCTGCGGCAAGGGGAACTCTGCAGTCAGGCGCATCACGGCCGGGGCAATCATGAACAGGTGCTGCAGCGTGACGTCAGCGCTCTCAAGGCGCCCGGCCAGGCTGGTGGCGACAAAGCCGCCGAACGAGAAGCCCATCAGCACCAGCGGCAGGTGCGGGTGTTTTTCGCGCAACCAGGCTGCGGCAGCTTGTGCATCGGCCACTTCACCAGCGCCCATGTCATGGCTGCCCGCGCTCTGGCCAACACCGCGGTAATTGAAACGCAATGTCACGTAGCCAGCGTCGCGTGCCGTGCGCTGCAGGGTCGAGACCACCTTGTTGAGCATGGTGCCACCCTGAACCGGATTGGGGTGGCAGATCAGCACCGCGCCACGGGCGTCGGCCACGTCCAGGTACAAGGCTTCCAGCTGGCCGACGGGGCCATCGATGAACAAGGGGGTTTCGCGGACAAGCAAGGCACTCACTCCGTGACCTCGAAGGGGGTCGATTCGTCTAGGGTAGGAATTCTGTTCTGATTTGCGATCGCTCGCGGTATACAGCGCAGGTCTGAGCCGTTAACGTAAAGCAAAGCCGTTTATAGAGGAAGGACTCGTGGAACTCTCGCTCCTTGTTTGGTTGTTGCCAACCCTGGCCCTGGTCATCGGTGTGGCGGTCGGTTTCATCGTGGCCCGCCTGCTGCCCAATGCTGCGCCGACCAACACCCAGCGCCAACTGGACGACATCCAGAAGCGCTTCGACAGCTACCAGAACGAAGTGGTCACCCACTTCAACAGCACCGCAATGCTGGTCAAGAAACTGACCCAGAGCTACCAGGATGTCCAGGATCACCTGGCCGAAGGCGCCAATAGCCTGGCCCTCGATGAAGTCACTCGCCAGCGCCTGCTGGCTGCACTGCACTCCGAGTCGGCCCAGGCACCACGTGACCGCCTGACGCCGCCGAAGGACACCGCCGAAGTACCGCGCGACTATGCGCCAAAAGCGCCGAACTCGCCGGGCATGCTTGACGAGAGCTACGGGCTCAAGCGTTGATCTGCTGAACACGTAAAAGGCCTCGTAAGAGGCCTTTTTTGTGGATGCCGTTTTCCTGCCCGTGCACGACCCAGTGTAGGAGCGGCCTCGCGCCGCGAACGGGCTGCAAAGCAGCCCCGGCAATCTTGCAGGATGGCTGAAATCCGGGGGCCGCTGCGCGCCCCTTTCGCGGCACAAGGCCGCTCCTACAGATGCCCCAGCGCCTGCTCGATGTCCGCCAGCAGGTCTTGCACATCCTCCAGCCCCACCGATAACCTCACCAGCCCCTCCGATATCCCGTGATGCGCCCTCTCCTGCGGTGTGTAGCTGGAATGGGTCATGCTCGCCGGGTGCTGCGCCAGCGACTCGGCATCCCCCAGGCTTACCGCACGGGCAAACAGTTGCAACGCATTCATGAAGCGCCGGCCAGCCTCGTTTCCCCCTTTGAGTTCGAAGGCGATCATCCCGCCAGGCAGACGCATCTGCCGCTGCGCCAGTTCATACTGCGCGAACGTGGGCAGCCCAGGGTAATGGATAACTTCGACCTGCGGCTGGCGCGCCAGAAACTCCGCCACCTGCTGGGCATTGGCGCAATGGCGGTCCATGCGCAAAGCCAGGGTCTTGATGCCCCGCATCAACAGCGAAGCATCGTGCGGCGACAACACTGCGCCGGTCATGTCCTTGAGCCCTTCCAGGCGAATCCTGTCGACCAGTGCCTTGCGCCCCACCACCAGGCCGGCGGTAATGTCGCCATGGCCACTGAGGTACTTGGTCGCCGAATGCACCACCAAGTCCGCCCCAAGCTCCAGCGGCCGCTGCAGATAAGGCGTGCAGTAGGTGTTATCGACCACCACAAACACATCACTGCCTTGCACTGCCTCGACGACGGCCGCTATATCCACCAATTGCATGTTGGGATTGGCCGGCGTTTCGAAGTAGATCATCCGCGTTTTGCCGTTAATCGCCGCTTTCAGTGCCTTGGCATCGTTAAGGTCGACATGGCGAATCTTGACCCCGAACTCGCCGATGCCATGGTGCAGGAACGCGAAGGTGCAGCCATACAAGGTGCGCCCGACGATCAACTCATCACCAGGCCGCAGCAGGGTCCAGATGGTCGAAGTGATGGCGCCCATCCCCGACGCCAGCGCCAATCCCGCCTCTGCGCCCTCCAGCGAGGCCATGCGCTGCTCAAGCAAGGCCAGGGTGGGGTTGGAGATGCGGCTGTAGAAGTGCCCCGCCTCCTCCCCGGCGAAGCAGGCAGCACCGTATTCGACGGTCGGGAAGGCATAGGTAGCGGTCTGGTACACCGGTGGCACCAGGGCACCACCGTGGGAAAGCGGATCGTAGCCATGGTGAATGGCCCGTGTGGAAAAACCGGTGTTGTTATGGGAGTCGCGCATCGCAACAGCCTCTTGTGGTTTGTTATAAGCTTATGCCACCGAGCTGCCCGATTTTTTCCAAAATAGCCCACGCATCTGCGTGCTTGCTGGAACAAAAACAACAATTAACGGACCAGGAGGGCAAAACATGCCTTCAAGCCTCGACCGCACCGACCGCGCCCTACTCGCCGCCTTACAGGACAACGCCCGCCTCACCGTCGCCGAACTCGCCGACCAGGTAGCCCTGACCACCTCGCCCTGCTGGCGACGGGTCAAGCTGCTGGAGGACAACGGCTACATCACCGGCTACCAGGCTATTCTTTCGCCCAAATCGCTAGGGTTTGGGGTAACTGCGTTCGTCAGCATCATGATGGACTCGCACACCAAGGAAATGGCGCTGGCGTTCGAACAGCGGCTGATGGAAATCCCCGAGATCGTCGCCTGCCACAACATCTCCGGGCGCTATGACTTCTTGCTGGAAATCCTCGCACGGGATCTGGAGTCGTTCGGCGAATTTACCCGCGAAGTGCTGCAGCGCTTGCCCGGGGTGAAGGAAATCTATTCGAGTTTTTCCTACAAGGCAGTTAAGGAAAAACGCGTGATCCCCGTGTCGGAAACGCATATCTGAATGAGATCTTTCAAGCCGGTAGGAAGGCTCCTACTGGTTGACAGGCCGTGCCTGACATACGGGAAAAACCGCCTGGAGCACGCTGACCATGTAGCGACCAGGAGGATGTCTACATGGCTCAAAAACAAACTGTCCATTCAGAAAACACGCACGTTCGCGCGCCGGTATACCTCGAAGCCACATGGATCAGCCCCAACGAACCTCACAGAACACCGTTCACATCTGTTGCTGGCGGTGGAGGCCCCGGCTATGGCGGATGGGGGCTCGATGCAGGGCGACTACGAGGTACCGGAGGGCCTAGCCGGTTTGCCCGTGAAAAAGGCTGGCGAACGGTTTTCGGCGAGGAGCACAAGGCCGTCAACAACGGCTACGCCTTGCAATACGCGCCGGCTATGCAACAGCTTCCCGCGCAAATCGAAGCAGAACGCGCAGCCATTCAACAACAAGCAAGCACTACGGCAACCAGCCCCACTCAGTTAATCGAGCTGAAGCAGCAACTGACAATGGCCAATTTGCAACATTGGCGCAGCGACTACCTGCAAATCGTGCCGGCAGCCGTTGGATTCTATGGCGCAATTCCCTTTTTTAAACGTTACGACTCATTTGCCTCCCGCCTTGGTGACGATGGGGCATTCGACTTCAGTACCACACCCGAGGAATGGGGCAGAAAGATCTGGGTAACCTTTGATGCCTCCGTAAATGCAGCCTATCGGCTCCACCTCTTAGCAGAAAAGTACCGTGCACTGGCGGCCGATCTTCCCGATCTGGCTCGGCAACTGGACAAGGCGGAACTGGAACAGCCCCATAAGGATCTGCCAAAGGCAATCGAGCGCAGGATCCGGCAGATACAATTGGAGCAGCAGATCTGTTTCGACTGTCTGCCTAACTTCGTACAGCATCAGGTGGTTCAGGCCACGTCCATTCAGGATACCGATACCCTGCCCCAGCGGCTGTCGGCATACTTGAATACCGCCAACGGTCTGATTGAGGCCAAGAAGGCGCAAGTACCGGCATTCAGCGAATCCAACCCGAACATCATCGGGCCACTGTCCAAGCCGCAAACCGAAGCCTTGCAACATTTGGTCGATGAGCAGGCCACACGTCGAGCCGGACAACTGTGGGCGGACTACCATCGCGCACTCGCGCTGACCGAATCCATTCGCTACCTGCAAGGGTTCAGCGCTGCGATGGGCAACCTGGCTCAGCGCGCCATTGAGGTGGAGCAACTTCAAGCCAGGCACGCGGCAGAACAGGCTGCGGCCCTGGAAGCTGCGCGACTGAAGGCCGAGACGCAACGATTGGCTGCCGAGGAAGCTGCACGAAAACAGGCAGAAGTCGAACGACTGGCAGCACACGCTGAACGTCAGCGCCAAGAAGCGGCACGCCAACGCATCAGCTACATCAGCGATGCCCGAACCGCATCCTCAGTACCCACCATCACTCCGATCGGCGCGGCAACGTTCGCACTAGCGGAAAGTGCGTCCACTGCAATGCTGGAGGCTATCAAAGCAGCAGTAGCTCGCATGGGGACGGTGGCCGTTGCGGCTGCTCCTCAGTTCATCGTCACCACTCTGGCAGCAGCTTGGCCATCAACACTCGGTAACGCTGATCGGCGCTACCTTGTCAGCACCCCACTCTCCAGCCTGTCACCGCCAGCCGGGCCTGACCTGACAGCACTGGCCATGTCATCTGCCAGCGTTGATGTGCCCTATTTGCTTGCTGGCAATGAAGATGATGATGAGGTGAGGCTGTACGTAGTACCCGGCGGCAAGCCTATTGGGGTAAGAGCGGCGACGTTCGACAGCGCGCGGCAGGTTTACAGCCTAGTGCTGGACAATCCGCAGCGAATCCTGACATGGACGCCCATCCGCGCGCCAGGCGGTGAGAACGGAAGCTCGACAAGCCTCCCTCCAGCGCCACCGGGTACTATCATCTACACCGGCAGCAGCCTGAGCCCTGTAAGTAACGAGACGGAAAGCTACCCAGCGCTGGATTTGCTGGATCAGGAACGCCTGATCATCACCTTCCCCATGGGCTCGGGATTACCGCCTATTCTGGTGGTGTTCAAAAGCCCGCGATATGAGGCTGGTACATCAACCGGAAATGGTGCACAGGTAACAGATACATGGCGTAAATCGGCCGCCAGCCTCGAAGGGGCTCCAATTCCTGCTCAGATTGCTGATCTTCTAAGAGGTAAAGAATATAGGACCTTTGACGCGTTCCGGCGGCAATTTTGGAAGGCGGTGGCTAATGACCCCGAGCTATCGAAGCAGTTTAGCCCTCAAGACATCCGTCGAATGAGAAAACATGGATACTCGCCCTGGGTCGATAAAGATGACAAGTATATGAGCAAACGCTCTCACGAAATCCACCACGTCGTGCCTATCAGCAAGCAAGGTGGCGTATATGATATGGACAACTTAATAATTTTGACGCCCAAAGCTCACAACCACATTCACTATGGAAAAGACGATCTTGAAAAATAAATTTGAAGATTATACAAAACAAGAGTTTCTTGCCTTCCTCCAAGTGATTGATACAGCTATCGAGGATGAGCCAGACAACGTACTGGTACCGTTGATTGAACATTTTGAGAAAATTACCGAGCACCCGTCTGGTAGTGATCTTTTTTTCAGACCGCAAGGCAGCAACCGGGGCGAGCCTGAACAAGTACTTGAAATAGTCGAAACGTGGCGCCTGGCCAATGGCAAAGAAGGTTTCAAAGCTAGCTAAATAGATTGAGGCCCTGATCACCCAGGGCCTCACCTATCAGTTGACCTAGGTGCCTGCTGAGCTGTAAGCCATGCCAAGCAAGGCTGCTGCTCCATCACTGAATCTAGCAATCAGCAACAGCTTTTGTGTTCATTGCCAGATAAACTGCTTGCTCAGGTGATAATTCCTGAGAGAATTCGGGATCGGCGAAATACACTTGGGGGTGAAAAACCAAATCTACTAGTCGCTCATTAGGCACATTCACTTCCAACATAAAAATCCAAAAATCAACCTCATGCTCAGCACCTTCACACTCCATGACCCTTCGCATCATCTCAACCAGTTCATCGGTAGTAATGTCAGCAACCGGCTTAATATACGGCCCATATAGGACTTTACGGACCCAAGTGTCATGATCCTGCCCTCCGTAGATGCCCTGAAAATCCAAGAAATCAAATGCAGTTGCAGCTAGCTGGTTAAACTCGATAACGAGGTGTTGCGTCAAGTCTCGTTTTCCACAATCTATTTCTTCAGAAAGACCAGTAAGCTTCGAGACTAATTGTTCATCAAGCTTAGGCGGCATCAACACACTGCGCAAAACCATACTTCCCCCCCAACTGAATTCACCCAGACACCATACTCAATCAAAACGGGTTGCAGCTTACCTCATGAAGACCATTGAAACTTGTAGGAAGCGTCTGAATTTAGCATGCCGATTTTAAAAACATGAAAACCAACAGCGCTTTTCACATAGCGAAGAAACTTGCATGTGGGAATTGGCCATTCATTCGAGCTCGCATAGAACCTCTTTAGGTCTGCTGCGCATCCCATCGCGACACAAGGCCGCTCCTAAAAGGGAACTTGCAAGCCTGTGGAGCGAGAAACAAAAACCCCGCCGAAGCGGGGTTTTCCTTGCAGGCTAGCGCTTAGATCGCGCCGCGCTGACGCAGCACGTCCAGCACCTGTTTCACACCTTCGTCCACGCTAGTGGCCTGGGTGTCGATCACAAGGTCAGCATCCAGCGGCACATCGAACGGGAAGCTTTCACCCGGGATGTTGTCACCACCAGCCGCGTACAGGCCTTGCGGGTCGCGCTCACGGCAGGCCAATGGCGAGGCCTGGACGTAAACGGTCACCAGGCGCTCTTTGCCGATCAGCGCCTTGGCCTGTTCGCGGCCTTCGGCATCCGGGGCCACGAACGCGGCCAGGGTCAGCAGGCCGGCTTCGTTGAACTGGCGCGCCACATGAGCGGCGCGGCGCCAGTTCTCGGTGCGGCCAGCGCGGTCCTGCGGCAGGCCCTTGTTCAGGTCATGGCGCAGGTTCTGGCCGTCGAGCACGTAAACTGCACGGCCCATGTCGAACAGCTTGCGCTCGACCGCGTAGGCCAAGGTGCTCTTGCCAGCGCCGGACAGGCCGCTGAACAGCACGGTGGCTGGCTGCTGGCCGAAGCGCAGGGCGCGCTCTTCGGTAGACACGTGGGCCTGCTTGCCATGCTGGCCGGTGCTGCCGTGCGGCAGAACAGGCGGAGCGATGATCATGCCGGCGCCGACGGTGCCGTTGGTCAGGCGGTCGATGACGATGAACGCACCGGTGGTGCGGTTGCTGTCGTAGCCGTCCAGGGCGATGGCGCTGTCCAGCGACACCTTGACGCGACCGATCTCGTTCAGCTGCAGCGCGCTGGCTGCATCTTTTTCGAGGGTGTTCACATCGACCTTGTGGGTGATGCTGGCAATCGAGCCTGGCACGTAGCTGGTGGCGCGCTTGATGTCGTACTTCTTGCCCGGCAGCATCGGTTCTTCGGCCATCCACACCAGCATTGCGTCGAACTGGTCGGTCACCGGCGGGACGTTGTCGGCATGCACCAGCAGGTCGCCACGGGAGATGTCGATCTCGTCTTCCATGGTCAGGGTCACGGCCTGGCCTGGCCCGGCGTTCTCCAGTTCACCTTCGTAGGTGACGATGGACTTGACCCGGCTGCTCTTGCCCGAGGGCAGTACGACGATTTCGTCACCTTTGTGCACAACGCCGCTGGCAAGGGTACCGGCGAAGCCGCGGAAGTTCAGGTTCGGGCGGTTGACGTACTGCACCGGGAAACGCAGGTCGGTGAAGTTGCGGTCGGCCGCGACCTCGACGGTTTCGAGGATTTCCATCAGCGCAGGGCCGGTGTACCACGGCGAACGCTCGCTGCGGTTGACCACGTTGTCACCCTTGAGCGCAGACATCGGCACGAAGTGCAGGCTGCTCGGGGTCAGGTTGATGGCATCGGCGAACTTCAGGTAGTCGGCCTTGATTTCCTCGAAGACGCCTTCATCGAAGCCTTTGAGGTCCATCTTGTTGACCGCGACGACGATGTGCTTGATGCCCAGCAACGAAGCGATGTAGCTGTGGCGGCGGGTCTGGGTCTGCACGCCGTAGCGGGCATCGACCAGAATGATCGCCAGGTCACAGGTGGACGCGCCGGTGGCCATGTTACGGGTGTACTGCTCGTGGCCCGGGGTATCGGCAATGATGAACTTGCGCTTGGCGGTGGAGAAGTAGCGGTAGGCGACATCGATGGTGATGCCCTGCTCACGCTCGGCCTGCAGGCCATCGACCAGCAGCGCCAGGTCGACTTCCTCACCGGTGGTGCCGGACTTCTTCGAATCACGGGTGATGGCCTCGAGGTGGTCCTCGTAGATCATCTTGGAGTCGTGCAGCAGGCGCCCGATCAGGGTGCTCTTGCCGTCGTCGACGTTGCCGCAGGTCAGGAAACGCAGCAGTTCCTTGCGCTCGTGCTGGGCCAGGTAGGCGAGGATGTCCTCGCTGATCAGATCAGATTGGTGCGACATGGAGTAACCCTGAAATTAGAAGTAGCCTTGGCGTTTCTTGTCTTCCATGGAACCGGCGCCATCGTGGTCGATGACACGGCCCTGGCGTTCGGACGTTCGGGTCAGGAGCATTTCCTGAATGATGTCCGTCAGGGTCTCGGCTTCCGACTCGACAGCACCCGTCAACGGGTAGCAGCCCAGGGTACGGAAACGCACCTTCTTCTTGACGATGCGCGCTTTCTCTTCCTCGGAGAGGTGCTCGAGGATGCGCTCGTCGTCGATCATGATCAGGGTGCCGTTCTTCTCGATGACTTCACGCTCGGCGGCGAAGTACAACGGCACGATCGGGATGCCTTCAAGGTAGATGTACTGCCAGATGTCCAGCTCGGTCCAGTTCGACAGGGGGAACACGCGGATCGACTCGCCCTTGTTGACCTTGCCGTTGTAGACGTTCCACAGTTCCGGGCGCTGGTTCTTCGGGTCCCAGCGGTGCTTGCTGTCACGGAACGAGTAGACACGCTCTTTGGCACGTGACTTCTCTTCATCGCGGCGGGCACCACCGAAAGCGGCGTCGAAACCATGCTTGTCCAGTGCCTGCTTGAGGCCCTGGGTTTTCATGATGTCGGTGTGCTTGGAGCTGCCATGGGTGAACGGGTTGATGCCCTGCGCCACACCTTCGGGGTTGACGTGGGTGATCAGCTCCAGGCCCATTTCCTCGACCATCTTGTCGCGGAAGCGGTACATCTCCTGGAATTTCCACTGGGTGTCGACGTGCATCACCGGGAACGGCAGCTTGCCTGGGAAGAAGGCTTTGCGCGCCAGGTGCAGCATCACGGCGGAATCCTTGCCGATCGAGTACAGCATCACCGGGTTGTCGAACTCGGCGGCCACCTCGCGGATGATGTGGATGCTTTCCGCCTCCAGCTGTTTCAAGTGCGTCAGTTTGTCGACCATGGCTACTCACGTAAAACGATCTTATGGACGGCCTTCGGGCCGTGTTCGAGCGAGCCACTTTATCACAGCGGCTGATTCTATTTAGGCGCCGGACTAGATCGAAAAGGTCTAACGATATGACTGGGGGTTTGGCTATCAAAGGGCCGCTCTGCGGCCTCAGATAGGGTTCGGGCAGTCGATGAACAGGTGCTCCAGAGCAAAGCGCCGCGCCAGGTAGTCGCCCAGCGCCTGCACACCATAGCGCTCGGTGGCATGATGCCCGGCGGCAATGAAGCTCACGCCATTCTCGCGGGCACTGTGGTAGGTCTGTTCGGACGCTTCACCACTGATGAACAAGTCCACGCCGGCAGCAATCGCCGTATCGATATAGCCCTGCCCACCGCCCGTACACCAGCCGACGCGACGGATCACCTGGTCACCTTCGACCAGCAGGGGTTCACGCCCCATCACCTCCTGCACACGGCGGGCGAAATCGCGCGCCGTCACAGGCTCGGCCAACGAGCCGACCAGCCCGACCACCTTGGGGTTGTTCGGGTCCAGCGGCCCTTCGACGGTGATGTCCAGCTGGCGGGCCAGTTGCACGTTGTTGCCGACCTCAGGGTGCACATCCAGCGGCAAGTGGAAGGCCAGCAGGCTGATGTCGTGCTTGAGCAGGGTTTTCAAGCGCCGCTGCTTGATCCCGGTAATGCACGGGTTCTCGCCCTTCCAGAAATAACCGTGGTGTACCAGCACCAGGTCGGCCTGTGCCTCGACCGCCGCATCCAGCAATGCCTGGCTGGCGGTGACGCCGCTGACGATGCGGCTGACCTGCGGGCGGCCTTCGACCTGCAGGCCGTTGGGGCAGTAATCCTGGATTTTCGCGCTACCCAGGTAACGCTCGGCTTCTTCAACCAGGGTGTCAAGGGCGACGGCCATGGAAAATCTCCTCGAAATCTGCACGTTCAACGGGAACAACGCCCGTATAATGGCCGCCATTATGGGCCGTCGCCGGCGTTGGGGAAACCGGTGTATGATCGCGCGCGTTCGCGCCCCGCCGCGCCACCATGGCCCTCGCCCACTCCCAGGATTCGTTCATGTTCAAGGCTTTGCGTTATTTTGGCTGGCCCCTGCTTACCGGCATACTGATCGCCATGCTGATCATCCAGCGCTTCCCGCAGTGGGTCGGCCTGCCCAGCCAGGATGTAAACCTGCAACAAGCGCCACAGACCACGCAGATCATGCAAGGCCCGGTGTCCTATGCCGACGCCGTCACGCTCGCCGCCCCTGCCGTGGTCAACCTGTACACCACCAAGGTGGTGAACAAGAGCGCCCACCCGCTGTTCGAAGACCCGCAGTTCCGCCGCTTCTTCGGCGACAACCTGCCCAAGCAACGGCGCTGGGAGTCGAGCCTGGGCTCGGCGGTGATCATGAGCCCCGAGGGCTATCTGCTGACCAACAACCACGTCACCAGCGGCGCCGACCAGATCGTCGTGGCGCTCAAAGACGGCCGCGAAACCCTGGCACGGGTGATCGGCAGCGACCCCGAAACCGATCTGGCGGTATTGAAGATCGACCTCAAGAACCTGCCGGCCATCACCATCGGCCGCTCCGACACCATCCACATCGGTGACGTCACCCTGGCCATCGGCAACCCCTTCGGCGTCGGCCAGACCGTTACCATGGGCATCATCAGCGCCACTGGCCGCAACCAGCTGGGCCTGAACAACTACGAAGACTTCATCCAGACCGACGCCGCAATCAACCCGGGCAACTCCGGCGGCGCGCTGGTCGATGCCAACGGCAACCTGGTCGGCATCAATACGGCGATCTTCTCCAAATCGGGCGGCTCGCAGGGCATCGGCTTCGCCATACCGGTCAAACTGGCGCTGGAAGTGATGAAGTCGATCGTCGAGCATGGCCAGGTGATTCGTGGCTGGCTGGGTATCGAAGTTCAGCCGCTGAGCCAGGAACTGGCCGAATCGTTCGGCATGCAAGGGCGCCCAGGCATCGTTGTAGCGGGCATTTTCCGCGATGGCCCGGCGCAGAAGGCCGGGTTGCAACTGGGTGACGTGATCCTGAGCATCAATGGCGAGCCGGCCGGTGACGGGCGCAAGTCGATGAACCAGGTGGCGCGGATCAAGCCCAACGAGAAGATCACCATCGAGGTGATGCGCAACGGGCAGCAGTTGAAGCTGATCGCCGAAGTGGGGCTACGGCCGCCGCCTGCGCCGGCTGCGGCTCAGGAAGAGAAGTAAGGCTTCAAGATCCGGGGCTGCTTTGCAGCCCTTTCGCGACACAAGGCCGCTCCTGCAGGCAAAACGCGTGACCCTGCAGGAGCGGCCTTGTGCCCCTACAGCATCAGTGCAGGATCTGGCTTAGGAACAGCTTTGTCCGGTCACTGCGTGGCCGGTCGAAGAAGTCATCCGGCGCAGCCTGCTCCACGATCTCCCCCTTATCCATGAAGATCACCCGGTTCGCCACGGTTCGGGCAAAGCCCATTTCGTGGGTCACGCAGAGCATGGTCATGCCGTCCTCGGCCAGGCCAACCATGGTGTCGAGCACTTCCTTGACCATTTCCGGGTCGAGCGCCGATGTCGGCTCGTCGAACAGCATGATTTTCGGCTTCATGCACAGCGCCCGGGCAATCGCCACGCGCTGCTGCTGGCCACCGGACAACTGCCCAGGGTACTTGTGCGCCTGCTCCGGGATACGTACCCGCTCCAGATAGTGCATGGCGATTTCCTCGGCCTTGCGCCGCGGCATCTTGCGTACCCACATGGGCGCCAGGGTGCAGTTTTCAAGGATGGTCAGGTGCGGGAACAGGTTGAAGTGCTGGAACACCATACCCACCTCACGACGGATCGCCTCGATCTGCTTGAGATCGTTGGTCAACTCCACACCATCGACCACGATGCGCCCCTGCTGGTGTTCTTCCAGGCGGTTGAGGCAGCGGATGGTGGTGGACTTGCCCGAACCGGAAGGCCCGCACAGCACGATACGCTCACCCTGGCGCACGTTCAGGTTGATGTCCTTCAGTACATGGAACTGGCCGTACCACTTGTTGACGCCCTGCATCTGGATGATGCCTTCGGGGCCGGCAGGCTGCTTGATCGCTTCACTCATTTCGAAACTCCTAACGCTTGTGGCCAGTGTCCAGCTTGCGCTCCAGGTGCATGGAGTAGCGGGACATACCGAAACAGAAGATCCAGAACACCAGGGCTGCGAACACATAGCCCTCGGTGGCCATGCCCAGCCAGGCCGGGTCGGCGGCAGCCTGCTTGACGCTGTTGAGCAGGTCGAACAGGCCGATGATGATGACCAGGCTGGTGTCCTTGAACAGGGCGATGAAGGTATTGACGATGCCAGGGATCACCAGCTTCAAGGCCTGCGGCAGGATCACCAGGCCCATCGAGCGCCAGTAGCCCAGGCCCATCGCCGCAGCGGCTTCATATTGCCCCTTGGGGATGGCCTGCAGGCCGCCGCGCACCACCTCGGCGATGTACGCCGACTGGAACAGGATCACGCCGATCATGGCCCGCAGCAGCTTGTCGAAGCTCATGCCTTCGGGCAGGAACAACGGCAGCATCACCGACGACATGAACAGCACGGTGATCAACGGCACGCCACGCCAGAACTCGATGAAGGTCACGCAGACCACCTTCACCGCAGGCATGTTTGAACGCCGCCCCAGGGCCAGCAAGATGCCCAGCGGCAAGGCGCCGACGATACCCACCGTGGCGATCACCAAGGTCAGCATCAGCCCGCCCCACTGGCTGGTCGGCACGCTTTCCAGGCCCAGGTAGCCGCCATGCAGCAGCGTGTAGGCCAGGAACGGGTACACCACCAGAAAGCCCAGGCCGTAAACGGCCTTGCGCGGGAAGCGCTTGATGAACAGCGGCGCAGCGCCAAGCACGGCAAGCCATACGGTCAGGTCCACGCGCCAGCGCAACTCAGCCGGGTAATAGCCGTACATGAACTGGCCAAAGCGCTGCTGGATGAACACCCAGCAGGCACCCTCCTTGGTGCAGTCGGCGCGCGTGGTGCCGACCCAGTTGGCGTCGATCAACGCCCACTGCAGCAGCGGCGGCACGATCAGCCATACCAGGTACACGGCGAACAGGGTCAACAGGGTGTTGAGCCAGCTGGAGAACAGGTTTGCCCGCATCCATGCGAGCACGCCGACGGTCTTGACCGGTGGCGGCATGTCAGGTTTGAAAACATGAGCATTCACGGGCGTATCCTCACCGCTCGATCAGCGCAATGCGCTTGTTGTACCAGTTCATCAGCAGCGAAATGCTGATGCTGATGGCGAGATAGACACTCATGGTGATGGCGATCACCTCGATGGCCTGGCCGGTCTGATTGAGTACGGTACCGGCGAACAGCGAGACCATCTCCGGGTAGCCGATACCGGCCGCCAGCGACGAGTTCTTCGCCAGGTTCAGGTACTGGCTGGTCAGTGGCGGAATGATCACCCGCAGTGCCTGGGGGATGATCACCTTGCGCAGCGTCGGGCCTTCGCGCAGCCCGAGCGAACGGGCGGCTTCGGTCTGGCCATGGCTGACCGAACGGATGCCCGAACGCACGATTTCGGCGATGAACGCGGCGGTGTAGATGGTCAGCGCCAAGGTCAGCGCCAGCAGTTCCGGGATCAGTACCCAGCCGCCAACGAAGTTGAAACCTTTGAGCTGCGGGACTTCCCACTGCACAGGGCTGCCGAACAGCAATGCACAGAGGCCTGGAATCACCACCAACAGGGCAAGCCCTGCCCAGAACTTATGGAACGGCTCGCCGGTTTCGTTGAAGCGCTTGTTGGCGTAACGCACCATCGCCATGATGGCTACGATCGCCAGGGCTACGGCAGCGACGAACGGCCAGAAGCCGTCGGCCATCAGGGCGCCGGGCATGTTCAGGCCACGATTGCTGATGAAGAAGGCATCGTCGAAGCTGATGCTGCCCCGTGGCCCCGGCAGGGTCAGGAACACGGCGAAATACCAGAAGAGGATCTGCAGCAGCGGCGGGATGTTGCGGAACGTCTCGACATACACGGTCGCCAGCTTGTTGATCATCCAGTTCGGTGACAGGCGAGCCACACCGATGATGAACCCCAGGATCGTTGCCAGGATAACGCCGATGAAGGTGACCAGCAGGGTATTGAGCAAGCCGATCACGAACACCCGCGCATAGCTGTCGGACTCCACATAGGGAATCAGATGCTGGGCGATGCCGAAGCCGGCACTGCGGTCGAGGAAGTCGAAGCCGGACGTAATGCCCCGGTGTTGCAGGTTGGTTTGAGTATTGTGGAACAGGTACCAGCCCAGACCCACCACGAAGATGATCGTGAGAATCTGGAACAACCACGCGCGCACACGTGGATCGCTCAGGGTCAGCCCCTTTTGTGCGCCGATTCGATTTTGCATGAAGTGCCCCGGACAGTAGGGATTCGAACAGCCTGCGGCGGCGGAATGCCGCCGCAGGGTGCAGCCATCAGCGCACAGGTGGCGCGTACTGGATGCCGCCGTTGTTCCACAGGGCGTTCATGCCACGGTCGATCTTCAGGTCAGTGCTCTGGCCCAGGTTCTTCTCGAACACCTCGCCATAGTTACCCACTTGCTTGACGATCTGCACTACCCAGTCCTTGGGCAGCTTCAGGTCCTTGCCGTACTCACCGTCCGCGCCGAGCAGGCGGGCGGTGTCCGGGTTCTTGGTGGACTTGGCCTCGGCTTCGACGTTCTTCGAAGTGACGCCCGCCTCTTCGGCATTGAGCATGGCGAACAGGGTCCACTTGACGATGCTGAACCACTCCTCGTCGCCCTTGCGCACCACCGGGCCCAGCGGTTCCTTGGAGATGGTTTCCGGCAGCACCACGTAGTCGGTTGGCCCGGCCAGCTTGGAACGCTGGGCGAACAGCTGCGACTTGTCCGAGGTCAGCACGTCGCAACGGCCCGACTCCAGCGATTTGGCGCTCTCGTCGGAGGTATCGAAGGTGATCGGGGTGTACTTCAGGCCGTTGGCGCGGAAGTAGTCGGACACGTTCAGCTCGGTGGTGGTGCCTGCCTGGATGCAGATGGTCGCGCCATCGAGTTCCTTGGCACTGGAAACACCCAGCTTCTTGTTGACCAGGAAGCCGACGCCGTCATAGTAAGTGACGCCTGCGAACACCAGGCCCATGCCGGCATCGCGCGAGCTGGTCCAGGTGGTGTTGCGCGACAGCACGTCGACTTCGCCGGACTGCAGCGCAGTGAAGCGTTCCTTGGCGTTGAGCTGGCTGAACTTGACCTTGGTGGCATCGCCGAACACGGCGGCGGCCACGGCGCGGCAGACATCAGCGTCGATACCGACGATCTTGCCCTGCGCATCAGGTACCGAGAAGCCTGGAAGACCGTCGCTCACGCCACACTGGACGAAGCCCTTCTTCTTGACCGCATCGAGGGTGGCGCCGGCCTGGGCATTGCTCACGGCGCCCAGCGCGGCGGCAGCGGTGAGGACTGCCAGGGTGGTTTTCAACATCTTCATTCACAACCTCCAAATCGCTCTTGTTGTACGAGCCGGAATTGCACCGCACCCTTATGAGGCGCATCCGACCCTTGTTGGCTTGTTATTGGGTCAATGGCGCAATGGGCTGTTCTATGACAGCCTTCGCGTGACAAGGGTGTTACCGTACCGGCCCGACCCTTGCATCAGAGGTTTCATAGCAAGGGGCGTACCACAGTTGGCGGCTAAAGCGTTTAAGCGCTCGTCAAGTAGGGAAAGTTGTATCGTTGCGACATTCTTTTTCCGACAATCATTTCCAGCGCCTTCTTTTTGCGCATGCCTTCATACGATTCGCACACTTTCGGAGCAGTCATGACCCACCCGTTGATTCTCGAACCCCAGAAAACCGCAGACGCCTGTGTGATCTGGTTGCACGGCCTGGGCGCCGACCGTTACGACTTCCTACCGGTTGCCGAATTCATGCAGGAGCGTCTGCTCAGCACGCGGTTCGTCATGCCCCAGGCGCCGACCCGGCCTGTCACCATCAACGGCGGCTATGCAATGCCCAGTTGGTACGACATCAAGGCCATGACCCCGGCCCGCGCCATCGACGAAGCGCAGCTGGAAGAATCGGCTGACCAGATCATTGCCCTGATCGAGGCCGAGCGGGCCAAAGGCATCGACCTGGCACGGATCATCCTGGCCGGGTTCTCCCAGGGCGGCGCCGTGGTGCTGCACACTGCTTATATAAAGTGGCAAGAAGCACTGGGCGGCGTGATCGCACTGTCTACCTATGCACCAACCTTCAACGACGGCCATCAGTTGAGCGCCTGCCAGCAACGTACCCCCGCCCTGTGCCTGCACGGCGTGCACGACCCGGTGGTGATCCCCTCCATGGGCCGCACCGCCTTCGAGTACCTGAACACCTGGGGCGTGGCCGCGCGGTGGCAGGAATACCCAATGGAACACGAGGTGGTGGTGGCAGAGCTGAGCGATATCCACGACTGGCTGAGCAAGCAACTGCAATAGGCAGGCTCTCTTGTAGTTGTGGGCGCATTCCGCTACGCCGCGCCCAGATCTTGCATTACACTGCCCGGCGTACATTCCTAAATCAGTTGATGAGACGATCGTGCTCAAGGCACTCAAGAAAATATTCGGCAAGGGAGACCCGGCACCTCAGGCCGCCGCTCCTGCTGCCAGCATCACCCCGCCTGCGGCCCCCATGGCTCAGCCCGAGCCGCAGCCCTCCACGCCGCGCACCAAACCCGCCGCCAAGGCCCAGATGCCTGCAGCCGCGCCCGTTGCCGAGCAACCGGCCATGGACAAGCCGCGCCGCGAACGCAAGCCCAAACCCCAGGCCAGCCTGTGGAAGCCGGAAGACTTCGTGGTCGAACCGCAGGAAGGCAAGACCCGCTTCCACGACTTCAAGCTCTCCAACGAGCTGATGCACGCCATCCATGACCTGGGCTTCCCGTACTGCACGCCGATTCAGGCCCAGGTGCTGGGCCACACCCTGCGTGGCCAGGACGCCATCGGGCGCGCGCAGACCGGCACCGGCAAGACCGCCGCGTTCCTCATCTCGATCATCTCTCAGTTGCAGCAGACGCCGCCGCCCAAAGAGCGCTACATGGGCGAACCGCGTGCACTGATCATCGCGCCAACCCGCGAACTGGTGGTACAGATCGCCAAGGACGCCGCCGCCCTGACCAAATACACCGGCCTGAACGTCATGACCTTCGTCGGCGGCATGGACTTCGACAAGCAGCTCAAGGCGCTCGAAGCGCGCCATTGTGACATCCTGGTGGCTACCCCTGGCCGCCTGCTGGACTTCAACCAGCGCGGCGATGTGCACCTGGACATGGTCGAGGTGATGGTGCTGGACGAAGCCGACCGCATGCTGGACATGGGCTTCATCCCGCAGGTACGGCAGATCATCCGCCAGACCCCGCCCAAGAGCGAGCGCCAGACCCTGCTGTTCTCTGCCACCTTCACCGACGACGTGATGAACCTGGCCAAGCAGTGGACCACCGACCCTGCGATCGTCGAGATCGAGCCGGAGAATGTCGCCAGCGAAACCGTCGAACAGCACGTGTTCGCAGTGGCGGGCAGCGACAAGTACAAGCTGCTGTACAACCTGGTGACCCAGAACAAGTGGGAACGGGTGATGGTGTTCGCCAACCGCAAGGACGAAGTGCGGCGTATCGAGGAAAAACTGGTACGCGACGGTATCAATGCCGCCCAGCTGTCGGGCGATGTGCCGCAGCACAAGCGCATCCGTACCCTGGAAAGCTTCCGCGAGGGCCGGATTACCGTGCTGGTGGCCACCGACGTGGCGGGGCGAGGCATTCACATCGACGGCATCAGCCATGTGATCAACTTCACTCTGCCGGAAGACCCGGATGACTACGTGCACCGCATCGGCCGCACGGGCCGTGCCGGCACCAGTGGCGTGTCGATCAGCTTTGCCGGCGAGGATGACTCCTACCAGTTGCCGGCGATCGAAGAGTTGCTGGGGCGCAAGATCAAGTGCGAGATGCCACCGGATGAGCTGCTTACACCGGTGCCGCGCAAACACCATTGATGCGGGGCTGCTTTGCAGCCCATGCGCCGCAGTTGGTCGCAACGAGAACTGCACTGAGTCTTGCATCGGATTTACCGGCCCTATCGCCGGCAAGCCGGCTCCTACAGGTACCCCGCTGCTCTCAAGCTCAGCGCAAACCCAGTGGGAGCCGGCTTGCCGGCGATCCGGGGCAAAGCCCCGGCCAATCGATCAGACCTTACCAGCGCCCCGCCGCATCCTGATCACTCTGCCTGCCTTCGACCCAGCGCGGGCCCTCCTGGGTATTCTCCTTCTTCCAGAACGGCGCACGAGTCTTCAGGTAATCCATGATGAAATTGCAGGCATCGAAAGCCGCCTGCCGATGGGCACTGGCCACACCGACGAACACGATCGGCTCCCCAGGCTCCAGCGCACCAATGCGATGCAGCACTTCAACCTTCAGCAACGGCCAGCGCTGCTCGGCCTCGACCACGATCTTCGCCAAAGCCTTCTCGGTCATGCCAGGGTAATGCTCCAGGAACATCCCGGCCACGTCCCGGCCATCATTGAAATCGCGCACGTAACCAACGAACCCGACCACCGCGCCCACGCCAACATTGGCGGCATGCATGGCATTGACCTCGACCCCGGGGTCGAACGCGCCATCCTGCACTCGCACTGCCATGCTCAGCCTCCGGTCACCGGTGGGAAGAACGCCACCTCATCGCCCGCTTCCAGCGGCTCATCGAGCCTGCACAGCTCTTCGTTGCGCGCGCACATCAGGTTCTGCTCGGCCAGCACCTGGTACTGCCCACCCTTGGCCACCAGGGCCTGGCGTACATCGTCAAGCACCTTGAAGTCGCCCTCCAGGCGCTCGGCATCCACACCAAGCAACTCACGGTAACGGGCGAAATACATCACTTTCACGTTCATCACGCATCCACCTTGTAGTGGCCGCTTTTGCCACCGAGCTTTTCCAGCAGGCGCACCTGCTCGATGACCATACCCTTGTCCACGGCCTTGCACATGTCATAGATCGTCAGCGCCGCGACGCTGGCAGCGGTCAATGCTTCCATCTCCACACCGGTCTGTCCGGCCAGCTTACAGCGCGCGACGATGCGCACCGCATCCGTGCCTTCTGCGCTGAGTTCGACCTTGACGCTGGTGAGCATCAAAGGGTGGCACAACGGGATCAGGTCGCTGGTCTTCTTCGCTGCCTGAATGCCGGCGATACGCGCCACGGCGAACACATCGCCCTTGGGGTGCTCACCCTCGACGATCATCTGCAAGGTCTGCGGCAACATCCGCACGCGCGCCTCAGCGGTGGCCTCGCGCTCGGTCACGGCCTTTTCAGTGACGTCGACCATGTTGGCCCGCCCCTGGGAATCAAGATGTGTCAGCACTGCTCTGCTCCTGTGAAGGGAAGCTAAAGCTTAAACCTGTGGGTCAGGTTTTGGCAGAAAAAATTGTTCCTCCGGGGGGCTCGCATATTTTCGATAAAAAATTTTGTCTTCCTGAACATCGTTAATCATGAGGAAAATATTTAACTTCCTGATATCAAAGCATTTAATACCGACGAAATATCCTACATACCATATAGAACTTTCCTACCTTCACGCACTGTTGACTTTTACCACATGGAAAATATTCTTACCTCCGAAGTCACAACGACTTCAACAACCACAATGAGGAAATAAGAATGAAAAAAATCAGCTTGCAGAGCCATCTGAGCGCGTTATCCAACAATGCCTACCACATCCTTGTGGCGCGTTTTGATCAAGCAAAAGCATTGGTAGATTAACTCTACATCCTGGGCAGCGCTTGCCTGCCCAGGACTATTAAACAGAATTCGAGATAATCATGAATTACAAACTCAACGAAGATATCGTATTCACCGTCAAAAAAGGTGTTTTTGCACTATGGAATTTAACTAATGGCGAGCAATACCAAATTTACGACACAAAGTATCTCGATAGAATTCATGAAATAACAACCTTGACGGGATACAGAGCCGCTATTGACGACATCGACAATGAACTTATCGATGCCGGCATATTAGAGCTAGCAACGACAAACAAAGGCATTGATGAAGCACATCCACAATGGGGATGGGACGATATTGCAAAAATATTCCACCTAGGTACAAAACATAACTTTCCATGCGACCTATCTAATAAACTAGAGAATCCCGAGGCTGCTTACGTTGACTTTTGCGAGAGTATCGCAGGCAATATGCCTTCGATTCACATAGAACGGACTGGGGCTATAACGAGGTTACCAGCACCATGCCTATTTGAACTAGAGACCTCATTACTAAGCGCATTGAAAAATAGAAAAACTAGTCGTCACTTCAAAAACTTAGAAACCGACATTAGCATTGTCTCTGACTTATTGTTTTCCACTTTTGGAAAATTTCATGGAGACACTCATGAAAAAGCATTAGCTGCACGCGGGATAAAAACGATCGGCTATAGACGCTCATCGCCCAGCGCCGGATGCTTACAAGCTACAGAAGCCTATCTAATTGCGCTTAACGTACATGGCCTTGAGAAAGGTGTATATCATTACAGGCCACAAGACCACGCATTGTCCCTGATCAATAATGAAGTTATCGAACTCAGCAAAATATTATGCCATCAAACATTTGCAACGGAGGCATCCTTTCTTATTGCAATGACGTCGAGATTTGACAAGCTCTGGTGGAAGTACCCTCACTCAAGAGCATACCGTTCAGCTCTACTGGAGGTCGGCCATCTTTCTCAGACTTTTAACTTATCCGCAACTGCATACAAGTTGAACACTTGGATAAGCGGGTATTTCATTGACAATATGCTCAACGAACTTTTGAAAGTTGACGGCATTAACGAGCACTCTCTCTTCGTAATGGCTGGCGGCCCTGGTTACTCCGACCCTATATCCCCAAACATGCAGAAGCTAATCTAGGAATGCTCATATGGATGACACGCAACAGCGTCGTGAGGCCTCCGAAGCCGCACGAAAAATAGGTGACCAGCTTTTCAAAAAACAACAACTTAGTCTCTCGGAAACCGCCTACAACAAAAGCATAGACCTCGACAACAAAAACATAAAGACACTTAATAATCTTGGCGTACTCTACGAGAAATTAGGAGAAATAGAAAAATCCATTGAGTTATACAGAAGAGCGTGCTCACAACTAAAAGGCAAAACAACAAATGATCATATATATTACGGAAATTTAGCACGCGCCTGCCATTCTATCAAAGAAATCCCCTTAGGCCTCTGGGCATACGAAAAAACTATAGAATCAGAAAATACGACAACGTATGAGACCGCTGTAAATTATCTCGACCTGCTTTCCAATACCGACGCAGCGACCAATAACAGACAAACGTTATTGGCGCTAGAAAAAATTTCTGACATTGAAAAAATCGACCTTGAACTACTTCTATATAATTATTATAGAAACATACTAACAAATTCTACAATAGACACATCACAGCCCAATTGGCCATCCCAACTAGTGGAACACCTATCCAAACATAAGCTCGCATTCAATTTTTTAACAAAGCATTTCATAACAAACCCTATACTTGAGAATTTACTCGAACGATCAAAAAAACACTTGCCAGGCCTCGATAAAAAACATAAAGCCTGGCTGTCCGCAGTTATTAACTCTCAACATCGATTATCTCAACACGCATTCAACAACGACGGATCTGAAATTCGCCAAATCATTTCAAGCAGCCAAAGCCCATCAAAAATATTTATCCGAAAGCCAAGAAGGCAGAATAACTCACTTAATAAGCTTGCCCATGCCACTTCGCGAGACGCTCTAAGATCTTTTTACGAATCAAATCCCTACCCAAAATGGAAATACTTGCCACATCACTCACCCAGCACAATTGATGACTACTTCGCTCGAACGGGGTTAACCAACACGAATAACTCTTCACTCAAAATCAAAATACTCGTTGCAGGTTGTGGTACAGGCCGCCATGCAATCCAGGTGGCCCTTAACTATCCAGACGCTCAAATAGTTGGAGTAGACATAAGCTTACCAAGCCTACAATACGCCAATATTATGAAACAGAAGCATAACGTTAACAATGTCACTTTTATTCATAGTAGCATATTCGACATAACGGATCTTAAAATAAAATTTCACATAATCGAATGCATTGGAGTTCTACACCATCTCAAACAACCTTGCAGAGCCATAAAGTCTTTATTAATGGCACTACGCAAAAATGGAATTTTAAAGTTAGGCCTCTACAGTAAGGTAGCCAGAGCACCCATTGATACATTAAAGAAAAAATGCAGCATGCACAAAATTGCATACTCTCCAAACAGCATTCTAGAAATAAGGAGATTAGCGATCACTCAATATCCCGACGAATTTGAGAGCATCATCTGGTCGAGAGACTTCTATTCTCACCAAGGGTGTATGGATCTATTATTCAATCCCTACGAGGATAATTATACACCCAAAAGAATCTACGACCTGCTACGCACATATAACCTAGACTTCTGCGGTTTCGACACCCATCTTACTCGCGCCCCCGCCTATACAACATTCAATAGCGGGAAAGAACTTAGAGAATTACTTCGGAAATGGCAATCATTTGAATCAAAAAACCCCACAGCATTTTCTAACATGTACTTATTTTGGGTTAAACCAAGGAATACACATGAAAATCATAAGTTATAACCTCGGTCACGACGGTCAGATCTGCCTAATTGAAAACAACAAATTATTATTTAGTCACGAAGCTGAAAAGGATAGTAATCCTAGGTACTCAGCCAACTCACCTAGCGACCTTCTAAAAACTCTTACATCAATCAAAAATGAATATGACGTAATCGCTATAAGTGGCTGGGCAAAGGGGCATGACCCTCGAAATGTTCCGATCGACGGCGGATATCTTGGCCTAAATTATAACGTTGAGCACAATAACAACAAGACATGGGTATACTGCAGCCATGAACTCTCACACATAGTATGCTCCTACGCACTGTCAAAATATGCAGACATAAGCGATTGCTATGTCCTATTACTAGAAGGATACATTGGCAACCTCTACTACATCAATAAAGACCTACAAGTAGAGTTACTCCAGAATATCACTCAAAGTCCTGGCTTAAGGTATTCATTTGCATTTGGTATAGCTGACCCTCTTTTCAATCTCCCAAAAGGTTATTGCCGCTTGGGCGACGCAGGAAAAATGATGGCGCTTGCTGGTCTTGGACATGACTCACCGACGAGTAACGAAGAACAGGAAATCCTCGACTACCTTATCAACGCCTCTTCCCCGATAGATACATTTTGCAAAGCCGACTTTGTAAATTCAAAATACTACAATATCGGCCCCCACACGCAACCCTTCTGCGATCTTGCAAAAAAAATATCGAACAATCTATTTGAGCATATCAAGTCAAAAATACTCAGACATATAAACAAGCGTGTTCCATTATTACTCTCTGGCGGATGTGGACTGAACTGTGACTGGAACAGGAAATGGGAAGAAAGCGGTTTATTTACAGATGTATTCGTCCCGCCATGCACCAATGACACTGGCGTGGCTATCGGAGCGGCCGCGCTAGCCCAGAAGCTTCTGGCTGGACGGTGCGGCTTAGATTGGAGTGTTTACTCTGGCCAACCCTTCTCACATGAACGTGAACCTACTGCAAACGCTTACTACACTTCGTATCCACTACAACTCCATACTGTCTGCAAAAAGATTCTTGAAGGTGAAATAATTTGTTGGGTGCAGGGACGTTGTGAAATTGGCCCAAGAGCACTTGGCAATCGCTCAATCTTGGCATCCCCGTTCTGCAAAACAACCACACATAAATTGAACCAAATAAAAAAAAGAGAAAATTATCGCCCTATAGCACCGATATGCTTAGAACAAGACGCGCCGCAGCATTTCGAGAACTGCGAAACCAGCAAATTTATGTTGTCATTCTACAGAGTAATTAACCCTAAGCTTCAAGCTATCACCCACACTGACGGCACTGCACGCGTTCAAACTGTTGCACATGACGACAACCCTTTACTATATAGCCTGTTAACGGCTTTCAAAGACGTCAGTGGCGCCGGGGTTTTGTGTAACACATCACTCAACTTCAGTGGTACAGGCTTCATTAACAATCGATCTGACTTGGAAAAATTTTGCACTGATAACGAGATTTCGACATTTGTGATTGATGACACCATGTACACGAGGATGGAGTAACGAGATGGAGAGCATAAGAACAAGTCAATATTGTTACCTGTATGGCATACGATTTTGTAGTTCCGCGACAGTTTGGCTTGACTTTATTTTAATATTTTCAACGCTGACATTCATATTTCATGCGCAGGCCGAAACGTTAGCGCTTGCAGCGGCACTTTATGGCATACCTTCGTTAATATTAGGCCCGTATATTGGTTCATTACCTGATCGCTATTCGCCACATGCAATTATAGCAGTTAGCTTTTGTGTGAGAGCCGTGACCGCAATCTGTCTCTTTCAAGCTTCCAGCCTGGAATTTTTCTTGGCCTTTATTGCCCTAAAAGGACTATCAAACCTCGGATCCACTCCAGCTGAAATCGTACTTACAACTAGGCTCCTCCCCCCTGAAAGCATAATAAAAAATACATCATTAGTAAGCATCACTGATCAAACCATAAAAATAATAGCACCACTCGCAGCTGGGCTATCAATCACCTTGAGCAATAGCACTTACGGATTTTTAATTTCCGGATTAATAAGCATCAACGGCCTAGCATTTGTGTGGCTATTGAAGCCAAACTTAACTCACACTAAAAAATGCAACACCACTAGACAAAAATCCAGCCTACGCGAGGTGCTTGATTTTTTTGTGTCTCATACGACCGCTCAAGCATTTCTTTTATGTATGTTAATTCAGTCAGCCGCACTGGGGACCTATGATTCTCTTTTAAGTCTTTTCATGAGAGAGCTCAGCCTTAGCTCTTCATCGTTCGGTCAAGTTGTAAGCGCGACGGCGCTAGGTGGAATAATAGCTGGGTTCGCTTTTCCGAAGTTATATCGACGACACACTCTACTTTGCGCAACTGTCGCCTCTTCGATTTTTGGCGCTTGCTTATTAACCGTAGGCAGTGCCGGTCTTAACTATGAGTTATTTGGAAATTATTCATTTCCAGTTCTTTTCCTGATTGCTGGCTTTGCTTATGGACTAACCTCTCAAGGGTTCACTTCGACTCTTCAGCTCACATGCCCCAGCAATATTTTAGGCACGGCGTTTTCCACTGCAAGAAGCTGTTCAATTTCCCTATTCATTGTCCTTCCGGCTGCAGGAGCATGGTTAGCAGGAGTAACGAGTACCGCCAGCGTCATCATGACATCGGGGTTGATAACACTAATCAGCGCTGTTCTTTTACATACCTATTACCTGCAGCATGAGACATCGGATGGCTCGTAACAGTTGCAAGCCTGTAGAAACAGGCTTGCAACGTAGAACGCCAATATTACAAATGCGACTCGGCGTACTCGGCCAGCACCGAGCGCGGTACACCTTGCAAGGTGATGTGCACGCCGTGGGGGAAGTCCTTGAAGCGTTCGGTCAGGTAGGTCAGGCCCGAACTGGTCGCGGACAGGTAGGGGGTGTCGATCTGCGCCAGGTTGCCCAGGCAGACCACCTTGGAACCAGAGCCGGCACGGGTGATGATGGTTTTCATCTGGTGCGGCGTCAGGTTCTGGCACTCGTCGATCAGGATCAGGCTCTGCTGGAAGCTGCGGCCCCGGATGTAGTTCAGCGATTTGAACTGCAGCGGGACCCGCTCGAGGATGTACTCGACACTGCCGTGGGTGCTCTCGTCATCCATGTGCAACGCTTCGAGGTTGTCGGTGATCGCACCCAACCAGGGTTCCATTTTCTCGGCTTCGGTCCCCGGCAGGAAACCGATTTCCTGGTCCAGCCCCTGCACGCTGCGGGTGGCGATGATACGGCGGTAACGCTTGCTGACCATGGTCTGCTCGATAGCCGCTGCCAGCGCCAGGATAGTCTTGCCGGAGCCGGCGGCGCCGGTCAGGTTGACCAGGTGGATATCCGGGTCGAGCAACGCGAACAGCGCCAGGCTTTGATGGATATCCCGCGGTTTGAGGCCCCAGGCCTCCTGGTGCAGCAGTGGCTCCTGGTGCAGGTCGAGCAGCAGCAGTTCATCTTCGCGGATGCCCTTGATCCAGCCGACGAACCCTTGCTCATCGATGATGAACTCGTTGACATGCACTGCCGGCAGGTTGTCGATCAATTGCACCCGGTGCCAGGTTCGGCCCCGCTCCTGACGGGTATCGACCTTGCTGACACGGTCCCAGAACGAACCGGTGACCGAGTGGTAGCCCTTGGAAAGCAGCGAGACGTCATCGACCAGCTGGTCGGTGCTGTAATCTTCGGCCGCGATACCGCAGGCCCGCGCCTTAAGGCGCATGTTGATGTCTTTGGTTACCAGCACCACGTCCAGGTCGGCACGTTTGGCCCGAAGTTCCAGCAACTGGTTGATGATGATGTTGTCGTTGAGGTTCTCCGGCAGCAGCCGGTTGGGTTCGTTGCGTGGGCTCATCAGGATCGAAAGGAAGCCCTTGGGCCCACTCTTGCCACGCTGTATGGGTACGCCCTGCTCGACATCGCTGGGCGAGGCGTCACCGAGGGTCTGGTCGATCAGGCGGATGGCCTGGCGACATTCGGCGGCGATGGACTGTTTACCGGTCTTGAGCTTGTCGAGTTCCTCCAGCACCGTCATCGGAAGGGCGACGTGGTGCTCCTCGAAGTTGAGAAGTGCGTTGGGGTCGTGAATCAGGACGTTGGTATCGAGCACATAGAGGATTGGCTTGCTGGAGGAAGGGTTGCGTCCTTGGTCATCCATACTCGGTCACCTTATGTCGAAGCCACACGGCGCGGTCTGCTGCGCCGCAGAGTGACTGCCGTTCTCCCCGTATCCGCGTTGCTACGGGCGGGAAGTGAACCTGGCAAGGTGGGCTCGGATGACGCCACCTGTGCTGCAGGAATCGGCTGTCTGGTTTCTTCATACCGCAAAAAGCATGACTAAAAAAAGCATTTTTACGTGTTGGTGAAGTTTATTTTTCCGATTGACGAACAGGACTTGGCGATGGACCCAGACGGGACTACAGTCAGAAGTCAGACCCGTTATTCCTGATAGCCGTATTCACGGCAATCCTCCCAGCCAATGCCGCTTTGCGCGGTATGTTCCAGCAACCATTGCACCGCCGGCTGCGCCTTGGGCAGGCTGTCATGCAACTGGATCACGCCCTTGCGCCACAGCAGCATCAAGGTCACCACCCGCTGGGCCGAGGCTTGGGCTGTCAACGGGCCGTCATCCTGTGCGTCGATATCCCACAGCGACACCCGCAGCTGCTGGCTGGCCATGAATGCCTCGCCATCGGCCCGGCGCTGGCCATAGGGCGGGCGGAACAACGGCACATACTGCTCAGGCAGGTCGGCCTGGATCCGCGCCTGGCTGCGCCTGAGCGAATCCTGCCAGCCATTCCACTGCGCATGCGAGCGATACTCCCACCCCTGAAGCCCCACGCACTGGCCATCATAGAGCTGCCCCAGCGCACCGGCCGCTCCAGCGTCACGGCGCTGCTGCAAGCGGTTGCCCAGTACAAAGAAGGTGCCCTGCATCTTCTGTTTGCGCAGGTAAGCGGTCAGCGTGTCGGTCGTGCTGCCCTGGGGGCCGGGGCCGCCCACGAAGGTCAGCAAGAACATGCGGTCATTCAGCTCATCGCCGCTGCGCTCACGATTGGACAGGCGTTCGACCTCGCTGGTGATCTGCGGCAACAGCGCCGCCTTGCGCAGTTGCTCATCCAGGTAGCGCACATGGAACTGGTGGCTTGGTTCGACCCAGCCGGTATAGAAGGTGCCGACATCGGTAGCGAACGTCGCAGCCCTTGTGCGCAAATCGGCCATGGACTCCACCACGTAGCAGAACGAGGCATCCTGCTCGCAGCTGCGCTGGGCCTGCTGGTAGCCCTGCCACAAACGCTGCCACATGCGCGCCCGCAGCGCCCGGACCTTCTGCAGGTTGATCTGCCGCAAGCCCAGGCGCGCAGCCAGCGCCCCATCGTCGAGCAGCTCACTTTCGTGCAGTACCTGGGCAAACGACAGGATCTCTGCGCGCGAGGCGACATCGAACAATGCAGGGCTGTCCAACTGTTCGGGCCACAGGCTGCGGTCCAGGCTGGCGGGGGGGATAGGGGCGGCTTGGGCGGCCAGGCTCAGGAGTGAGGCCAGCAAGACACCGGCAATGCGCACGATCGGTCTCTCCGTCACAGCGAAACGCGCACTATAGCGCCTGCTCATCCGATGGTCTGTGACTATTGTCGCCATAGTTTGGCGTTCCCCCCTTCAGTCCGTAGAATCCCCGGCAACGATTCCAGGAGCCGACCCGATGCTGACGGTGATTTCCCCCGCCAAGACCCTCGATTACGACACCCCACCGGTGACCGAGCGTTTTACCCTGCCCCAGTACCTGGACGACTCCCAGGAGCTGATCGTGCAACTGCGTGAGCTGTCACCGGCGCAGATCAGCGAGCTGATGCACCTGTCGGACAAACTCGCCGGCCTCAACGCCGCCCGCTTTGGCAGCTGGACGCCAGGCTTCACGCCGGCAAATGCCAAGCAGGCCCTGCTGGCCTTCAAGGGTGACGTGTATACCGGGCTGGACGCCGAAACCCTGAGCGAAGACGACTTCACCTACGCCCAGCAGCACCTGCGCATGCTTTCCGGCCTGTACGGCCTGCTGCGCCCGCTCGACCTGATGCAGCCCTACCGCCTGGAAATGGGTACCAAGCTGGCCAATGCCCGTGGCAAGGACCTGTATGCCTTCTGGGGCACGCGTCTCAGCCAATGGCTGAACCAGGCGCTGACCGAGCAGGGCGATGACCTGCTGTTGAACCTGGCCAGCAACGAGTATTTCAGCGCGGTGAAACGCAGCGCCCTGAAAGGCCGGGTAATCAACGTCGACTTCAAGGACCTGAAGAACGGCCAGTACAAGATCATCAGTTTCTACGCCAAGAAAGCCCGCGGCATGATGAGCCGCTTCGTGATCCAGGAACGGGTCAATGACCCGCAGCAGCTCAAGCAGTTCGATGTACAGGGCTACTACTACAGCGCCGAACAGTCCAAGCCTGATCACCTGGTGTTCTTGCGCGATCATCCGGCCGAGTGAGTGCCTGCACCACCGCCAAGCCCTGGTCCCTGGATCTGTGACAACCGACCGGGCCGCACAGCGGCCCGTTACGGAATTCGTACATAACCCGCCGATAGCCCCACCACCTCGACCCCCTGCGCTACCGCGACACCTGCCGTGAACGGTACCTTGCGCCCCTGTCGATCGCCCGTAGCCCGGTAGACCACGTAAGCCTGCCCCGCCTCATCCACCTGCAGCGCCTCTGCCGGTACCGCAATGCCCTGCTCCGTTCTGTGCGCGATCACTGTCAACTGCGCCGTCATCCCAAGGCGCAACAACGGTGTCGACGGCTCCCTCGGCATCTCCAAGGCCACCCGTACGTCGTACCAGGCCCCCTGCCCTTCATCGTTCCTGGCCTGAAGGGCAACGCGTTGCACCTGGCCGGCAAGTGGCTGACCGGCGATGATGACCTCGACCTCCAGCCCTTCGCGCAGCCTGTCCAGATCATGCTCCTGGACTGCGGCAAGCACCTGCAGCTGGCTCAGGTCGACCAGCGTCAGCAATGGCGCACCCTGGCTCACCTGCTGGCCCGCTTGCAGGTGCCGTGAGGCACCGCCCCCAGCGTTGTCGGCACGCACCACCAAGGCCGCAAAAGGCGCCCTGACCACCCTGCGCTCACGCTGGGCCAGCATCGCCTGCCAGCGGGCGTGGGTATTAGCCAGCGCCATCTGTGCAATGCGCAGCTCATCGCCTCGCCCGCGTTCGCGCACCAGGCTCAGCTCCTGTTCGGCATCTTGCAGTGCCTCGCGCTGAGCGACTACCTGCTGCGCCAGGCTGTCGACCTCGATGCGGGCGACGATCCCCCGCTCGAACAGGCGTCGTGTGTCTGCCAGCGCGCCCTCGCTGGCTGCCAAAGCCCCCCGGGCGCCGAACATCGCGCGGCGCGCACGGGCCACCTGCGGCCCGGTTTGCCAACCCTGCAGCAGGCGCACGCTTGTCCGCGCCTTGAGCCACTCGGCCTCGGCCTGGCGTATCTGCACATCCAGTTGTGCGGTATCGAGCCTGAACAGTGGCTGGCCTGGAGCCACCCGCTGCCCTGGCTCCACCTCCACTTCGGTGACCACCCCGTCGAATGGCGCAGCCTGGATCTGCTGGCGGACCGCCTGGACCCTGCCGACCAGGCCCACCCGGCTTTCCAGCCGCTGCGGCTCAACCCACAACCAGCGCGCCGCGACATCCTGCCCCTGGCTAGCAGGCCAGGCTTGCCACAGGAGCCACGCTGCCGGCCACGCCAGCAGCCACAACAGCAACCGCCATCTAATCATTGAGCGCCACAGCCCAGCTTTCCAGCGTGGTACCCAGTGTCCGGTCGAGTTCAGCCTGGCCATTGAGGTAGGCAATTCTGGCATCCAGTTCGACGCTCTGCGCATGGCGCAAATCGCTCTCGAAGCTGAGCACCTGGAAATTGCTCGAGCGTCCGACGGCAAGTTTTTCCTGTTCTATCTCCAGCTTGCGCCGCGATAGCGCCAGCGCCCGTGCGGCAATTTCCAGCTGGCGCCAACGCACCTGGGAATCGCGCACTGCAGTCAACACATCGCGCTGGAGTTGCTGGCGCGCCTCGGCCAGGCTGACCTGCTGCCTTTCGACAGCCACGCGGGCACGTACCTCGGCCTGACGCCGGCTCAGGTCTCCAAGCGGTATTTCCAGCTCCAGCCCTACATAGTGCTCCCAGCCGGCCTGGTTGCCAGGGCGCTGGCGCGTCTGGCTGGCCCCGCCGACCAGCGACACGTCCCACCATTGCTCATTGCGTGCCACCTGCAGCTCAATCAACGCCTGCTCACCCGTGATCACCTGCATCAGATACGCAGGCTGCAGCGCTTCGGCTTGGGTCAGTGCCTGCGCAGTATCGACCTGCAAGCGCTGGACGTGGACCTTTTCCACTGCTCGCAAAGGGGTGGCCAGGTCCACTGCCAACACCTGGGCCAACGCCAGCCGGCTTGCGTGGAGCTGATTACGGCTGCTTTCGAGCGCCAACTCCTGCCCAGCCACCTCGGCTTCGGCCTGAACCTTGTCGAATGCGGCCATGCGCCCGGCAGCGATCAGCGCCTGGTTCACCTCTACCAACTGCTGCGCCCGGGCCAGCGCCTGCTGGGCAATGTGCAACTGCTCCTGGGCGTGAAGCAGTTCGCGATAGTGCAGGATGGTACGCGTGATCACTTCAGCCACGCGGTCTTTGAGCACCAGCCGGTTTAGTTGCTCGGCCAGCAGCGCCTGGCGTAGCGGTGCACTGGCCACCTCGCGCCCGGCACCGCGCAGCAGCGGCTGTATCACCATCAAGTTGGCGCCATCACGGTAATGTACGCCAGCCCTGTCGGCGCGTGTCTGGCCGTACGCCCAGTCCAGGCTCAGCCGTGTACCGTAGGGCGTGAGCAGGCTCGCCGCCGGAGCGAGCTGGACTTCGCGGTAGTGGTCATCACTGTTGCGATTGCCAAGGTAGCGTGCCTTGAGTGACAGCTGCGGGGCATAGTGATCACGCGCCACGCGCAGGTCGAATTTCTGCGCGATGCGCTCAAGATAAGCACTGCGGACGGCGCGGTTGTCGCGCAGGGCCAAGGCAACGGCATCGGCCAGCTCCAGCGATACCTCGGCGCCCCCGCTGGCCGCCCAGGCAGTGGCCGACACCGCAAAGCCGTGGTCCGAACGCGGCAGCTGCAGCGGGTCAGCAGCCAGTACGGCACCGCCCAGCAGCGCCGAGCACAGAAAAACGAGCCATCTAGTCATCGCGCAACGCCAATACAGGTTGCAGGTGCGCCGCAGCCAGTGCCGGTTGCAAGCCGAAGAAAAGGCCGAGCGCCAACGCGCTGCCCATGCCCAGCGCTATCGATGACGCATCCAGCGCATAGCGCCAGCCTGACACCAGGGCAAAGCCCCAGCTCGCCGCTAGCCCCACCAGTGTTCCGAGCAACGCTCCGCCAACCGCCAGCAACAGCGCTTCGAGCAGGAACAACCAGGCAATATCGCGGGTGCGTGCGCCCAGCGCCAAGCGCACGCCGATCTCGCGACGGCGCTGCGCTACGCTCATCAGCATCACATTCATCACCCCGACCCCACCCAACAGCAATGCGATACCGGCGAACCCGGCGAGCACCCACGTGAACATCCGTGACTGGTTGGCCATCCCTTCCAGCAGCTGCTGTGGCAGTTGCACGTCGACCTCGTAACCTGGCAATCGTGCAGCCAGGTAGTCAGTCAGCGCCTGCGCCGTGCCCGTCAACACCGCGACATCATGCCCGCGTGCAAGCACCGTCCCCACCTCGGGCGCAGCGCCCAGGCGGCGCATACCCGGCAAGGGCATCAGCAGAACATCGTCGACCTGTATTGGCAGCATCGGGTTGTAACCCCGCTGCGCAAGCACGCCAACCACCTCGAACAGGTAGCGGCCCGACTGCAGACGATCGCCCACACGCGCACCCAGTTGCCGGGCCAGCGTAGCCCCCAGCAATACATGCGTGGTGTCATCGTCGTAGGCGGACAACAAGCGGCCCTGGCTGGCTTGCAGGTCCAGCACTTGCGCCAGTTGCAGCGTGCTTGCGCCGACAAGGGTCTCATGGCGCTTGCTTGCCAATTGCACTGTGGCCACAGAAACCAGCAATGGCGCAGCGGCGCGAACGGACGCTGGCAGTACTGACAGGTCCAGTGCCACGGGTGCTGCAACTTCAGCGGGGCGTTGCAGATTGGCGACCAGCAGTTCACTGCCCATGCCTCGATACAGCTGCCGAGCATGCTGCGTGGCGCTGTGGCCGATATTGAGCAAGGCCACCAGCGCAGCGCACCCCACAGCGATGCCGATCAGCGCCAGCCAGGCGCGGGGGCCTGCCTGACGCAAGCTGGCCAACGCCTCGCTCAAGCGCTGCGGCCACGAAGGGCCATAGGCCTCAGGCATCAAAGGCCCCACCGTTGCGCACCTCGATGCAACGGTCCATGCGCCGCGCCATGGCAGGGTCGTGGGTGACCATCAGCAAGGTCACGCCCCGCTCACGATTGAGCGCCAGTAACAGCGCTGCGATACCCTCGGCCGTGGCGCCATCGAGATTACCGGTCGGCTCATCGGCCAGCAGCAACGCAGGCTCCGTCACCAGCGCCCGGGCGATGGCGACCCGTTGCCGCTGGCCACCGGACAAGTCGGCAGGCAGGTGCTGCGCCCGCTGACCTAGCCCGACCGCCTCCAGTTGCTGCTGTGCCGCCTGGCGTGCCGCTACCCGCCCGATGCCCCGGTAACTCAACGGCAAAGCGACGTTGTCCAGCACAGTCAGGCGCGGCAGCAGGTTGAAGCTCTGGAAGATGAAACCCAGCAGGCGATTACGCATGATTGCGCGCTGGTCGGCGGTGGCGGCGGTCATGTCCCGGCCAGCCAGCACTATCTGGCCACGGCAAGGCTGGTCGAGCAGGCCGATCAGGTTGAGCAAGGTACTTTTGCCCGAGCCGGAAGGGCCGATGATGGCGCAGGTCTGGCCGCGGGGGATGGACAAAGAGACATCTTGCAGGACTGGCTGGCAGCCCAGAATGCGCGCGATACCGTTCACGCAGACTATCGGGTTCATGCCTTGCCCCCCCCATTCTCACCCTGAAATGCAGCGTCGCTCTGCGAGTCGAGTGCTTTCGCTTGATCGCTTCGTGCCGATTTCCACTCCTTTGCCAGCATGTCGATCAACGAAGTATCAAACTCCGGCTGCGGCACTTCATGCTGCGACAACTGCATCATGATATCGGCCTCATAGTTCCCATATTCGGCAACTTCAATGGGCGGTAGAGCATTATAAAAGTCCAGAATTTCATGCAACCCTTCATCAATTCGGCCCGTTCGCTGATATTCAGCGTTCATCTTGCCGCTTATTGATTGTGCCCACTGGTTATGCTGGTCTGTTTTTTCGAACATTGCAGCACGCCGCTCACTCACCGTGAAAGCCCCGCTTTCATCGTAAATGATCAGGCTTAGCTGCTCGCGACTAAAACCCTTGAATGGGTTGCTACCTTTGCCACTTGCAAAATCATTGGCTTGGCGCGCACGCGCCAGCAACTCGGCATTATCCGTATCCGGTAGCTGTGAATCATAAAAGTCTTTCGCCAAGGAATATGAAAGCCCTCCCAACCGGTCAAGAATGCTGGCTGCAAGGTCTGCCAGCTCACTACGGGAGAGCTGGCTATCACGCAACGCCGCACGCTCGGCAGCAGCGCTCAACTGTTTAGCCAGGCTCGAAATTTTTTCTTCGCCATTCCCCGTTTTGCTGTCTATTTTCTGCGCGTCTACAAGGTCAGACTCCTCTACACGCCTGACAGTTAGAGCCGTGCCAACCTGGCTTTTATATACCCCACGACCATTGACTCCATCCATATACATAACTCCTGCTGCTGATGCAGCACCCACCTTTCGCACAAATACTTCAATTACACTCCGCCGGCGCATACCGGCAAAGTGCAGACGTTGAGAAGAAGACTGAAACGCCACTCACCTCATCGTGAATTCAACTTTCCATGCGAAGTCAGCGGATGTACTCGTAATAGTCGCCGT
The DNA here is from genome assembly GCF_047456105.1 of Pseudomonas sp. BNK-15. Lineage (NCBI taxonomy): Bacteria > Pseudomonadati > Pseudomonadota > Gammaproteobacteria > Pseudomonadales > Pseudomonadaceae > Pseudomonas > Pseudomonas sp. BNK-15. The sequence goes on along the minus strand of NZ_CP179898.1, from coordinate 2,907,652 downwards.
GCACGTTGCTCCGCCACTTGGCGTTGCGGTTTTGGTCCACTGGGGCTGCTTTATTCCACCCGGTAGCATGCGCATCTGAAAAGTGGTGCCAAAAGCGCACGTCTTGCTGCCAATGGTGTAGCGCACCATCGCACCATTTACGTCCGGGCTTACCAACCGCTGCACGCGCATGAAGGTGGAAGATGAGGCTGGAATCGTATTGGAGGGTTTAGGGTTGGCGATCTGATAGCTACTGGTCTCATTTGAGGTCACCAGTTTCATGACTGCGGGCTGAGCGCCGAGATTTTTGATGGTCACCTCAACCGGCGGCCCCGCCTGCGCCAGGCCGGCGGCAAGCAGCGATACGGTGGCAAGCACAATCTGCGATGTCTTTTTCATTAGCGTGATCTCGTCTCTTCCATGTGATTAAGGATGAGACGCCCCTGATGGCCAGTGGCCTCAGGCTGCCCAAGACGCTCCGTCGTTCATGGACAGCTCCGAATAGGCGCGTCCAAGGGTGTTAACGACCAGCCCCGGAAAAACCTTAGCTTTCGCATGGCTTTGAATATTTCTGAATGTGAACCCGCACCACACTGAAGCAGGGATCACGCAGCCACCATGCCAACAAACCAGCGCCAAAAAATCGGCATACGAGCTGTTATCGCAAACCGTCATAAGCCCATTCGTAGTTTTTTGACGAATTTTGAAAAAAATTTTTCGGTGCTGGCACAAAAATATCTCACCCGGATTTCGCCCTTTATATACAGGGGTGCGCCTGAGGCGTGCTATCAGTTTGAAAGTATTCGCCACTGAAGAATTATTTAGAAATCTTTCATCGAGGCGAAACCCACCCAGGAACTTCTTCTGTGACGCATCGCTCATAGTGCCGTAACGAATTTCATGCCTGTGCGGTGTGAGAGATGACTTACAGATGACAAGCAGCCGCGAACCAATAGCGGCTCCGAAACTTTTAACAGATGCCACGGGTACTCCCGTAGGCCCTGCCCAGCAGGAGAGACGCGCCCCTAAAGAATCGTCCTAGTGGTTGATTTCAAAGGATTTTTTCACTTGAAAGAACAAGCACAGCAACGCGCCAAGTAGCGCTTTGCAATAAAGACGGCTGCATTTCAGGGCACGCCTATTAATTACTGGCCTTTGACTGCCAACTTTGAGTGCACAACGTTGTGCGCTCCGGATTTATTCATGCCTGCGCTCGGTGAAGTGTGCATTCGCCATGGGATCCGTGCGCCCTAAAACTGTTGTTAATCAACCCGGTCCGGCTCTTCCCGGAAGAGCTGGCGTGATAAACACATGAGGTGATAGCGATGCGTATCAGCATCTTTGGTTTGGGTTATGTGGGTGCGGTCTGTGCAGGCTGCCTGACGGCGCGAGGCCATGACGTGATTGGTGTGGACGTGTCCAGCACCAAGATCGACCTGATCAACCAGGGCAAGTCGCCCATCGTCGAACCTGGCCTGGAAGCACTGCTGCAGCAGGGCATCGCCAACGGCCGCCTGCGTGGCACCACCGACTTCGCCGAGGCCATCCGCGCCAGCGACGTGTCGATGATCTGCGTCGGTACCCCAAGCAAGAAAAATGGCGACCTGGGCCTGGAATACATCGAGTCGGTCTGCCGCGAAATCGGCTACGTCCTGCGCGATACCACTCGCCGCCACACCATCGTGGTGCGCAGCACGGTGCTGCCAGGCACGGTCAAGAACGTGGTCATCCCGATTCTCGAAGACTGCTCGGGCAAGAAAGCCGGCGTCGACTTCGGCGTCGCGGTCAACCCCGAGTTCCTGCGTGAAAGCACCGCGATCAAGGACTACGACCACCCACCTATGACTGTCATCGGCGAACTGGACAGCGCCAGCGGCGACGTCCTGCAAAGCCTGTACGAAGAACTCGATGCACCGATCATCCGCAAGCCGATCGAAGTCGCCGAGATGATCAAGTACACCTGCAACGTCTGGCACGCCACCAAGGTCACCTTCGCCAACGAAATCGGCAACATCGCCAAGGCCGTCGGCGTCGATGGCCGCGACGTGATGGACGTGGTCTGCCAGGACAAGGTGTTGAACCTGTCGCAGTACTACATGCGCCCTGGCTTCGCCTTCGGCGGCTCGTGCCTGCCCAAGGACGTGCGCGCCCTCACCTACCGTGCCGCCAGCCTCGACGTACGGGCGCCACTGCTCGACTCGCTGATGCGCAGCAACGAATCTCAGGTGCAGAACGCCTTCGAACTGATCGAAGCCCACGACAAGCGCAAGGTCGCCTTGCTGGGCCTGAGCTTCAAGGCCGGTACCGACGACCTGCGTGAAAGCCCGCTGGTGGAGCTGGCCGAGCGCCTGATCGGCAAAGGCTACCAACTGGACATCTACGACGAGAACGTCGAGTACGCCCGTGTTCACGGTGCGAACAAAGAGTACATCGAGTCGAAGATCCCGCACGTCTCGTCGCTGCTCAACGCCAACTTCCAGAAGGTCATCGACAACGCCGACATCATCGTCCTGGGCAACCGTGACGAGCAGTTCCGCGCCCTGGCCGAACAAGCGCCGGAAGGCAAGCAAGTGATCGACCTGGTCGGCTTCATGAGCAAACCGACCTGCAACATCAGCCGTACCGAAGGCATCTGCTGGTAAGCCAGCAGCCAGGCAGCGCAGGCCTCCTGCGCTGCCCTTTTCCCAGAATTCTCGACGGATGCTGAACATGCAAAGGCTACAGACAGTGCTGCTGCAGTGCGCCGGTTGGCTGCTCTACATGAGCCTGCTCATGTTGATCGCCCTGGCCTTGCCGGCCGAAATCTTCGACTCGCAGTCCAAGCACTTCATCTTCCTGGTCGGCGCAGTCGGCATCTGGCGCTACTCCATGGGCGCCACCCATTTCATTCGCGGCATGATCTTCCTATACGGCGTGTACCCCTACCTGCGCCGCAAGGTGCAGAAGATGGGCAGCGCGGCCGACCCGTCGCACGTGTACCTGATGGTCACCAGCTTTCGCATCGAAGCATTGACCACTGCCCAGGTGTACAGCTCAGTGATCCGTGAAGCGATCGATTGCGGCTTCCCCACCACCGTGGTCTGTTCGCTGGTGGAAATGTCCGATGAACTGCTGGTAAAGAGCCTGTGGGCCAAATACAACCCGCCCGCCCACGTGAAGCTGGACATCGTGCGCATCGCCGGGACCGGCAAGCGTGATGGCCTGGCGTACGGCTTTCGCGCCATCTCGCGGATGCTGCCGGATGAGAACGCCGTTGTCGCGGTGATCGACGGCGATACCGTGCTGGCCGAAGGCGTGGTTCGCAAGACCGTACCCTGGTTCAAGCTGTACCCGAACGTCGGTGGCCTGACCACCAACGAGTTCTGCGAAGTGCGCGGTGGCTACATCATGAGCGAGTGGCACAAGCTGCGCTTCGCCCAGCGCCACATCAACATGTGCTCGATGGCCCTGAGCAAGCGCGTGCTGACCATGACCGGGCGCATGTCGATGTTCCGTGCCAGCGTTGTGACCAACCCCGAGTTCATCGCCGACGTCGAAAGCGACTCGCTGATGCACTGGCGCCTGGGCCGCTTCAAGTTCCTCACCGGGGACGACAAGTCCAGCTGGTTCAGCCTGATGCGCCTTGGCTACGACACCTTCTACGTGCCGGACGCCGCCATCAACACGGTCGAGCACCCGCCGGAGAAGAGCTTCCTCAAGGCCAGCCGCAAACTGATGTACCGCTGGTACGGCAACAACCTGCGGCAGAACTCCCGCGCGCTGGGCTTGGGCATGCGCCGCCTGGGGCTGTTCACCAGCATCGTGCTGTTCGATCAGCGCGTGTCGATGTGGACCAGCCTCTTGGGCCTGACCGTGGCCGTGATCGCCAGCCTCAAGTTCGGCCTCGGCTTCCTGCTGGTGTACCTGCTGTGGATCGGCATCACCCGCCTGATCCTCACCATCATGCTGCTGTGCTCGGGGCACAACGTCGGCCCGGCCTATCCGCTGATCCTTTATTACAACCAGATCGTCGGCGCGCTGATGAAGATCTACGTCTTCTTCCGCCTCGACAAGCAGTCCTGGACCCGTCAACCGACTGCCCTGAAACGTGACCTCGCCAGTTTTCAACAATGGTTCAACACCTGGTCCTCGCGGACCATGACCTTCTCGGCTGCCAGCATCTTCGTCGCTGTGCTGTTCATGGTCGTGTGAGCCCAACCCGGATCGGAACTAACAGGAACAAACCACCATGAATACCGCCGTGAACGTCAATGTCGTGCATGAGTCCGAAGCCCAGCGCCAGCACGCCCGGGTGCGCATCCCGGCCAAGCTGCGCTATCTGGATGGCGAACGCCAGACCCAGGAGGTCAAGGTCGAAGACCTGTCCGCTGGCGGCTTGAGTTTTTACGCCAAGCAGCCGCTGAAGGTCGGCCAGGTACTGCGCGGGCGCTTGCAGTTCGTGGTCGACAACCTGGGCCTGTCGATGGACATCGAGTTTCAGGTGCGCTCCTGCAACCCGAGCGATGGCCGTACCGGTGCGCAGTTCCAGAACCTCGAACCCCGCGACATCGCCACCCTGCGCCACATCATCACCAGCCACCTTTCGGGTGAACTGATCAGCGTCGGCGACGTGCTCAGCACCCTGCAGCGCGACAACTTCACCAAGGCGCGCAAACAGAAGGACGGCGGCTCTGGCCTGTCCGCTTTCGGCCGCCTCAAGGCAGTGACCGTGACCCTCGGGGTGTTCGTCGTTGGTGTAGCCGCCTTCGGCTTCGTCGCCAAATCGCTGTACGGCATGTACTTCGTCAGCCACGCCGAAGCCGGCGTGGTCGCGGTGCCGACCACCAACATCACCATGCCGCGTGACGGCACCGTCAACAGCCTGGTCGAGCCCGGTGGCATGGTGGTCAAGGGCGCGCCGCTGGCAAGCTTCAGCACCAGCATGCTGGACATGCTCAAAGGCCACCTGGACGACTCGCAGCTGGAGCCGGCCAAGGTCGAGGAACTGTTCGGCAAGCAACTCTCCGGCACCCTCACCAGCCCCTGCGATTGCGTAGTCGCCCGCCAGCTGGTGGACGATGGCCAGTACGCCGCCAAGGGCCAGCCGATCTTCCAACTGGTCCCGCGTACCAGCAACCCGATGGTCGAGGCACGCTTCAGCTACCGCCAGTTCGACGAAGTCAAGCCAGGTACCCGCGTCAACTTCCAGGTGGCGGGCGAAACCGAAGTGCGCACCGGCCAGATCGTCAGCAGCGCCAGCCTCGACAGCGAAAACCTGGCCTCCGACATCCGCGTGCAGATCAAACCAGACGGCGGCCTGCCTGCCGAGCTGGCCGGGCGCCCGGCATCGGTCAGCAGCGACCGTGGCCCTTCGCTCAACTGGCTGATCGACAAAGCCGTGGCCCGTGGGCTGTAAGAGGATCAAACGATGATTCCCCACAAGAAAAGCGCAAGCCTGGGCCTCTGTGCCCTGGCCGCGGCGATCGCCCTGGCAGGCTGTGCGGGCCTGCCTGACCAGCGCCTGGCCAACGAAGCCCTCAAGCGCGGTGACACCGCGCTGGCCGAGCGCAACTACAAGGCCCTGGCTGACCTGGGCTACAGCGACGCACAAGTAGGCCTGGCCGACATCAAGGTCGCTACCCGCGATCCCTCGCAGCTCAAGGAAGCTGAGGCCACTTATCGCGCTGCGGCGGCTACCTCGCCACGCGCCCAGGCACGCCTCGGCCGCCTGCTGGTGGCCAAGCCCGACAGCACCCAGGCCGAACGCGAAGAAGCTCAGACCCTGCTCAAGCTCGCCGCCAAGCAGGGCCAAGGCAATACCCTGATCCCGCTGGCGATGCTCTACCTGACCTACCCGCAGAGTTTCCCCAACATCAATGCACAGCAGCAGATCGACCAGTGGCGCGCTGCCGGTAACCCGGAAGCGGGCCTGGCCCAGGTGCTGCTGTATCGCACCCAGGGCACCTACGACCAGCACCTGGGTGAAGTCGAGAAGATCTGCAAGGCGGCGCTGAACACCAACGACATCTGCTATGTCGAGCTGGCCACCGTGTATCAGAAACGCGGCCAGGCCGACCAGCAAGCCGCCCTGCTCGGCCAGCTCAAGTCCGCCTATGCCCGCGGTGCGGTGCCTGCCACTCGGGTCGACAGCGTTGCCCGTGTACTGGCCGACCGTAGCTTGGGCCAGACTGACGAAAAAACCGCCAAAGCGCTGCTGGAACAGGTCGCCCCGGCCAATCCGGCTTCCTGGGTGAGCCTGGCGCAACTGGTCTACGACTTCCCGGAACTGGGCGACACCGACCAGCTGATGGCCTACATCGACAAGGGCCGCGAAGCCGAACAGCCGCGTGCCGAACTGTTGCTGGGCCGCCTGTACTACGAAGGCAAGACCTTGCCCGCCGATGCCGAAAAGGCCGAACACCACCTGCAGGCAGCTGCCGAGGCCGGCGAAGTCAGCGCCCACTACTACCTTGGCCAGCTGTATCGCCGTGGCTACCTGGGCAACGTCGAGCCGCAAAAGGCCGTCGATCACCTGCTCAGCGCAGCCCGCGGTGGCCAGAACAGTGCCGACTATGCCCTTGCCCAGCTGTTCAGCGAAGGCCATGGCATTCGCCCACAACCGGGCAACGCCTGGGTATTCGCCCAGCTTTCGCAAGCCAATCCGACGCCGCAGTCCACCGAGCTGCTGCAGCAACTCGACCAGCAGCTCACGCCTGACCAGCGCAGCCAGGCACAAAGCCTGCTGACGCAGGAAAAGCAGGCTCGCGGCAGCATGGCCCAAGGCGGCACCCTGGCCCTCGAGGCCCTGCAAGACGACGAAAAAGAAGTAGACGGTGAGGACTCGCTATGACGCTCAATCCCTTCGTGAAAGCCGGCATCGGCCTGAGCTTCGCCCTGCTGTGGTCCTGCCCGACCCTGGCCGACATGACCGCCCAGAAAAACTTCGGCCTGGATGTGAAGATCACCGGCCAGTCGGAAGACGATCGCGACCTGGGCACCCGCTCCGGCGGTGACGTCAACGGCCTGGGCCTTGACCTGCGCCCTTGGGTATACGGCGAGCGCGGCAACTGGAGTGCCTTCGCCATGGGCCAGGCCGTTGCTGCCACAGACACCATCGAAACCGACACCCTGCGCCAGAACGATGACGGCACCACCACCGACACCGGTGACGACAGCCGCCAACCCGACAAAAGCTACCTGGCCATGCGCGAGTTCTGGGTCGGCTACAGCGGCCTCACGGCTTACCCGGGCGAGCAGCTGCGCCTTGGTCGCCAACGCCTGCGCAGCGACGACGGCATGTGGCGCGACACCAACATCGAAGCGTTGAACTGGACCTTCGACACCACCTTGCTCAAGGCTGACCTGGGTGTGGCCCAACGCTTCAGCGAATACCGCACCGACCTGACCGAGCTGGCCCCGGAAGACGAAGACCGTACGCACATCTACGGTAACGTCGCCACGCAGTGGACACCCGGCCACTGGGTCGGCCTGCGCGCCCATCACACCCATGACAGCGGCAGCCTGAAAAGCCCGGGCGAAACCATCGACGCACTGGACAAGACTCGCACCGGCGACCTCACCTGGCTGGGCCTGGAAGCCAACAGCGACGCCTACAACTGGCGCAACGACCACACCGTCAACTACTGGGGCAGCCTGACCTGGCTGACCGGTGATCGCGACAAGCTCAACAGCCAGCTGGTCGGTGACGACCAGGTCGTCGTCGGCAAGCAGAGCGGCGACGTCAACGCCTGGGCCACCGACCTGGGCATCCGCCTGCGCCTGGACCCGAACTGGCAGGTTGGCGCGGCCTATGCCCGCGGCAGCGGCGGTGGTGGCGACGACGGTTCGAGCAACTTCGAGCAGACCGGCCTTGAGAGCAACCGCTCCAACTTCACCGGTACCCGTTCGCGCGTGCACCGCTTCGGCGAGGCCTTCCGCGGCGAGCTGGGCAACCTGCAGGCGGCCACCCTGTTCGCCTCCTGGCAACTGCGCGAGGACTACGACGCCAGCTTCATCTACCACAAGTTCTGGCGTGTCGACGGTTCGCAGAACATCGGCTCCAGCGGCATCAACGCTGCAGTCAACGACAACGGCGTGAGCCGCCCGCTGGTCAACGGCGAGAAAGACCTGGGCCAGGAAATGGACGTGGTCGTCACCAAGTACTTCAAGCAGGGCCTGCTGCCTGCTTCGATGAGCCAGGCGATCGACGAGCCGTCCGCGCTGGTGCGCCTGCGCGCCGGTGTGTTCAAGCCCGGCGATGCCTATGGCAAGGAAGCGGACTCCTACATGCACCGCGCCTTCGTCGACGTGATCTGGCGCTTCTAAGGCCGGTAGAGGACCTGCAATGAACCTTCACCCGCACTTACGTCACAGCCTTCTGGCCAGCGCTCTGCTGCTGGCCTCAGGGCTGGCCGTCGCCGCAGAACCTGCGGTGATCGCCAAGGAACTGCAGCATGCCAAGACCTACACCGTGTCCAGCGCACCGACCGAGCCGTTGCACATGGACCCGCCCAAGCTGCCCGATCTGAGCGGTTACACCGCCGCCGCTGTGCAGAAAAAGATCGACCGCAGCCACAAGGGCAAGGTCAGCGTGCGCCGCATGCTGCAGGAAGAATCGCTCAAGGAATTCATCGGCGGCGACAACAAGGCTGCCGAGTGGGTACAACGCCAGCACGGCATCCCCCAGGCGATCTTCGTCGATGACGGCCATGTCGACCTGGTCGAACTGAGCAAGAAGGTGCCCAAGCAGTACCTCAGCGAAGTCGAGTCAGGTGTTTACCTGGCGCGTCTGCCGATCGTGGTCGGGCACAAGGGCATCCTCGAGATCGACGGCAAGGTCAAGCAACTGCGCCTGTCCCAGGAGGGCGGCGCGTTCCTGGTCAATGACGGCAAACTGTTCGTCAGCGACACCCAGGTCACTGGCTGGCGCGAGAAGGACAACGGCCCGGCGACCTTCCGCTCGCCCAATGAATTCCGCCCGTTCCTGCTGTCGTGGGGCGGCACCGAGACGTACATCGTCAACACCAAGATGGCCAGTTTTGGCTATGCCAAGTCCAAGTCGTACGGTGTGAGCATCTCGCAGTACACCCCGAACATGGCCAAGCGCATGGGCCGCCCGGAGCCCACCGGCTGGATCATCGGCTCGGAATTCAGTGACATGTGGTACGGGTTCTACTGCTACGAGACCCAGGACTTCGTGGTCAAGGACAGCACCTACCGCGACAACATCGTCTACGGCATCGACCCGCACGACCGTTCGCACCGCCTGATCATCGCCGGCAACACGGTGTATGGCACCAAGAAAAAGCACGGGATCATCGTCTCGCGTGAGGTCAACGACAGCTGGATCATCAACAACAAGAGCTACGACAACAAGCTCTCGGGCGTGGTGATCGACCGTAACAGCGTCAACAACCTGATCGCTTACAACGAGATCTACCGTAACCACACCGACGGCATCACTTTGTACGAAAGCGGTGACAACCTGATCTGGGGCAACAAGCTGATCAGCAACCGTCGCCACGGCATCCGCGTGCGCAACAGCGTCAACATCCGCCTGTACGAGAACGTCGCCATGGCCAATGGCCTGGTTGGCGTGTACGGGCACATCAAGGACCTGTCCGACACCGACCGTGACATCGCCCTCGACCCGTTCGACACCAAGGTCTCGCTGATCGTGGTCGGCGGTGAGCTGGCGGCCAACGGCTCGGGGCCTCTTTCGATCGATTCGCCGCTGTCGGTGGAGCTGTACAAAGTCTCCATGCTCGCCCCGCGCAAATCCAACGGCATCAGCCTCAACGGCATCCTGGGCGAGCGCCAGGACGAAATCCTCGACCTGCTGGTGCGCCAGCAGAAGGCCGTGCTGATCGACCCGGTCGAACGCCAGACCGAAATGATCGATTAAGGAAGCCCAGACCATGACCCCACACTTGATGAAACTGCTGGGCCTGTCCGCCGCCCTCCTGGCCATCAGCCAGGGCGTGCGCGCCGACGAGGTCAAGGCGCCGACCTTCACTGCCGAGCCTTGCTGCCAGCTGTGCCCCGAAGCACACGACGCCAGCCGCTACACCACACGCTACCAGCAGAACTTCACCACGCTGGTACAGGCCAAGGGCGACTGGCTGTTCCGTACCCGCGAAGACCTGCGTACCGAGTTCAGCACCACACCGGCAGGCTACAAACGCCTGCAGCAAGTGCACGACGCGTTCAAGAAGCGGGGCGTGGAACTGGTGGTGGTGTACCAGCCCACCCGAGGCCTGGTGAACCGCAACATGCTCAACCCGGCCGAGAAAGCCGCCTTCGATTACCAGAAGGCCCTGGGCAACTACCAGGCCATGCTCAAGCGCTTCGCCGGCATGGGCTACAACGTGCCGGACCTGTCGCCGCTGACCAACGAACAGTTGGCGGCCGCCGAGCAGGGCAAGGACTTCTACTTCCGTGGTGACCAGCACTGGACGCCTTACGGCGCCGAACGTGCAGCCAGGATCGTGGCCGACACCGTACACAAGATGCCGGCCTTCGAAGGTATCCCGCGCAAGGAATTCGAGACCCACAAGTCCGGGCGCATGGGCAAGACCGGCACCCTGCACAACGTTGCCGGGCAGCTGTGCGGCACCAGCTACGCCGTGCAGTACATGGACCAGTTCGCCACCGAACCGAAAGGCGCCAGCGGCGGCGACGATCTGTTCGGCGACAGCGGTAACGCCCAGATCACCCTGGTCGGCACCAGCCACAGCGGCAAGAACTACAACTTCTCGGGCTTCCTCGAGCAGTACATCGGTGCCGATGTGCTCAACGTCGCCTTCCCTGGCGGCGGCCTGGAAGGCTCGATGATCGAGTACCTGGGCAGCGAGGAATTCCAGAACAATCCACCGAAGATCCTCATCTGGGAATTCTCGCCGCTGTATCGCCTGGACCAGGAAACCATCTGGCGGCAGATCCTCGCTCTGCTCGACGATGGCTGTGACGCGCGCCCGGCACTGATGAGCGCCAGCAGCACCCTCAAGCCCGGCAAGAACGAGCTGATGGTCAACGGCAAGGGCGGCGTGATCAAGGACCTGGTCAACCGCAACCTGCAGATGGACATCAAGTTCGAAGACCCTTCGGTCAAGGTGCTGCAAGCCACCCTCTGGTACCTCAACGGGCGCCACGAGGACATCAAGATCGAGAAGCCGGAAACCTCCGACACCAATGGCCGCTTCGTCTTCCAGATGCGTGAAGACGAGGACTGGGCCAGCCAGAACTTGCTGGCCCTGGAAGTCCAGGGGCCAGAAAGCGGCACCCAGAAGGTCGAGGCCAAGCTCTGCAAACGCAACAACTACGCCGTGCCCGCGCAAACCGCGCAGGCCGGCCAGTGAGGCGACCATGACTGCATTCAAGCGAATCTTCAGCCCGGCCCTGCTCGTTCTGGCCCTGTACGGAGGTGCCGCGCATGCCGCGCTGGTACCGCCCCAGGGTTATTACGAGGGGATTGAAAAGATCAAGACCAGCGACGGCAACTTCCGCTGCGAATCTGCGCCCAAACCTTTCACCGGCGCGCTGCAATTTCGCAGCAAGTACGAAGGCTCGGACAAGGCTCGGGCGACCCTGAACCGGGACTCGGAACAAGCCTTCCGCGACTCCACCAAAGACATCACAACCCTTGAGCGTGGTGTCGCCAAGATGGTCAACCAGTACATGCGTGACGGCCGTCCGGCGCAGCTGGACTGCACCCTGACCTGGCTGGGTACATGGGCGCGCGCTGATGCGTTGATGTCCACCAACTACAACCACACCGGCAAGTCCATGCGCAAATGGGCGCTGGGTAGCATGAGCGGCTCGTGGCTGCGCCTGAAGTTCTCCAACTCGCAGCCATTGGCCGCACACCAGGCCGAGGCCGAGCTGATCGAGAAGTGGTTCGCCCGCCTCGCCGAGCAGACCGTACGCGACTGGAGCAACCTGCCGCTGGAGAAGATCAACAACCACAGCTACTGGGCGGCCTGGTCGGTGATGGCTACCGCCGTGGCCACCGACCGCCGTGACCTGTTCGACTGGGCGGTGAAGGAATACAAGGTCGGCGCCAACCAGATCGACGACCAAGGCTTCCTGCCCAACGAAATCAAGCGCAAGCAGCGTGCCCTGGCCTACCACAACTACGCCCTGCCGCCACTGGCGATGATCGCAAGCTTTGCCAAGGCCAATGGCGTGGACCTGCGCAGCGAAAACAACTTTGCCCTGCAGCGCCTGGGTGAAGGCGTGCTGTACGGCGCCCGCGACCCGCGCCACTTCGCCGAGCGCGCAGGTGAGAAACAGGACATGAAGGACCTCAAGGTCGACGGCAAGTACGCCTGGCTCGAGCCTTGGTGCGCGCTGTACCAGTGCGTGGGCGACACGCTTGAGCGCAAACACCGGATGCAGCCGTTCGACAGCTTCCGCCTGGGCGGCAACCTGACCCGGGTCTATGACCCGAGCGCGCAATCCAAGAAATGAGCGTTGCCTGAATGGGGGCCGCTTTGCGGCCCATCGCGACGCAAGGCCGCTCCTACAAGGACGGCGCTGAATCTGTAGGAGCGGCCTCGCGTCGCGAAACGAGGGCCAAGCCCTCGCCAGCGGTATTGAAGCAACAAAGGTTTCCTCCAGTTTCTCACTGGGGGGTTTGGGGGGCGCTTTGCCCTGGATGCTGTGAACAATTTAGGAGAACCGGGATGGTCTTCTCGTCCAACGTGTTCCTGTTCCTGTTCTTGCCGATATTCCTCGGCCTGTACTACCTGAGCGGGCAACGCTATCGCAACCTGCTGCTGCTGGTCGCCAGCTACATCTTCTACGCCTGGTGGCGGGTGGACTTCCTCGCCCTGTTCGCCGGTGTCACCCTGTGGAACTACTGGATCGGCCTGAAAGTCGGCGCCGCTGGCGTGCGCACCAAGCCTGCACAGCGCTGGCTGCTGCTGGGCGTAGGCGTGGACCTGGCGATCCTCGGCTACTTCAAGTACGCCAATTTCGGCGTCGACAGCCTCAACGCGATCATCAGCTCGTTCGGCCTTGAGCCCTTCATCCTCACCCACGTGCTGCTGCCGATCGGTATCTCGTTCTACATCTTCGAGTCGATCAGCTACATCATCGATGTGTACCGCGGCGACACCCCGGCCACCCGCAACCTGATCGACTTCGCAGCGTTCGTGGCGATCTTCCCGCACCTGATCGCCGGCCCGGTGCTGCGCTTCAAGGACCTGGTCGACCAGTTCAACAACCGCACCCACACCCTGGACAAGTTCTCCGAAGGCTGCACCCGCTTCATGCAGGGCTTCATCAAGAAAGTGTTCATCGCCGACACCCTGGCGGTGGTCGCCGACCATTGCTTCGCCCTGCAGAACCCGACCACCGGTGACGCCTGGCTCGGTGCGCTGGCCTACACCGCGCAGCTGTACTTCGACTTCTCCGGCTACAGCGACATGGCCATCGGCCTGGGGCTGATGATGGGCTTCCGCTTCATGGAGAACTTCAAGCAGCCTTACATCAGCCAGTCGATCACCGAGTTCTGGCGCCGCTGGCACATCAGCCTGTCGACCTGGCTGCGCGACTACCTGTACATCACCCTGGGCGGCAACCGCAAAGGCACCTTCAACACCTACCGCAACCTGTTCCTGACCATGCTGCTGGGCGGGCTGTGGCACGGCGCCAACTTCACCTACATCATCTGGGGCGCCTGGCACGGCATGTGGCTGGCAATCGAGCGCGCACTGGGCCTGGACACCAACCCGCAGCGCTTCAACCCGGTCAAGTGGGCGTTCACCTTCCTGCTGGTGGTGGTCGGCTGGGTGATCTTCCGCGCCGAAAACCTGGAAGTGGCCGGCCGCATGTACGGCGCCATGTTCAGCTTCGGCGAGTGGCAGCTGTCCGAACTCAACCGCGCCCAGCTCACCGGGCTGCAGGTGGCGACGCTGGTCATCGCCTACATCACCCTGGCGTTCTTCGGCCTGCGTGACTTCTACCGCAATGCCACCCCGCCGGCAGCCATGCGCACCCCGGCGCAGGTCAATGCCGACGGCTCGCTTGGCCTGGACTGGACCCGGGTGATGACCCGCGCCCTGATCCTGCTGCTGTTCGTGGCCTCGATCCTCAAGCTTTCGGCGCAGAGCTACTCGCCGTTCCTTTACTTCCAGTTCTGAGGTTGATGACCATGACCCGGACATTACGCATCACCTATTCCCTGTCGTTCATCGGCCTGCTGGTAGGCATGGGCGCCTGGTCCACCGGTGGCCTGCAAAGCTTCCAGCGCACCGAACAGATGACCGTGCTCAACGGCAAGCTGGCCAAGGCCGCCGAGACGCACTACGACGACGAGTTCCCGATCAAGCGCCTGGGCACCAACCTCTGGGCCGCGCTGGATTACAAGCTGTTCAACGAAGGCCGCCCGGGCGTGGTGCTGGGCCGTGACCAGTGGCTGTTCAGCGACGAAGAGTTCAAACCGACTGCCGGTGCCGACCAGCTCATGCAGGAAAACCTGGCGCTGATCCGCGGTGTGCGCGACACCCTGCAACAGCACGGCAGCCAGCTGGTGCTGGCGATCGTGCCGGCCAAGGCGCGGGTCTACTCGGAGTATGTGGGCAAGGAGGCGCCAGCCAGCCTGCATGACGACCTGTACAACCAGTTCCATGCCCAGGTCCGTCAGGCCAACGTGTTCGCCCCTGACCTGATGGCCCCGATGGAACAGGCCAAGGCCCGCGGCCAGGTATTCCTGCGCACCGATACCCACTGGACGCCGATGGGCGCTGAAGTCGCCGCACAGGCTGTGGCCGAGGCGGTCGGGCGCCAGAGCCTGCTCAATGGCGACCCACAGACGTTCATCACCGAAGCAGGCAACACCGCCCCGTATAAGGGCGACCTGACCAACTTCCTGCCACTGGACCCGCTGTTCAGCAACCTCTTGCCCAGCCCGGACACCCTGCAGCAACGCAGCACGCGCCCGGTCGAGGCCGAAGGTGATGCGGGCGATGCCCTGTTCGCCGACAGCCAGATCCCGGTCGCCCTGGTCGGCACCAGCTACAGCGCCAACCCGCACTGGAACTTCCTCGGCGCGCTGCAGCAGGCCCTGCGCAGCGACGTCGCCAACTATGCCGAAGACGGCCACGGCCCCCTGCTGCCAATGCTCAAGTACCTGCAAAGCGATGCTTTCAAGAACGCCGCGCCACAGGTTGTGGTGTGGGAATTCCCCGAACGTTATCTGCCAATGAAAAACGACCTCAGCAGCTTCGATCCACAGTGGATCGCGCAACTGAAGAACACCCGCAAATCCGAAGAAAACCTGGCCCTGTCGTCCAACCGGACGGACCACTGATAGATAGAGAGGAACACGCACATGACTACCAAGACTTCCATTGCCAAAGCCCTCACCCTCGCAGCAGGCCTGTCGTTGGCTTCGATGCAGGCATTCGCCGGCGCCGACGCTGCCCTGTATGGCCCGACCGCACCGAAAGGCTCGACCTTCGTGCGCCTGTACAACGCCTCCCCTGCACCGGCTGCCGCCAGCGTCGGCAACACCCAGATCAAACAGGTCGGCGCCCAGGCCAGCAGCGACTTCAGCTTCCTCCCGGGCGGTGACTACACCGCGCAGGTCGCCGGCAAGAGTGTCCCGGTCAAGCTCGCCGCAGACAAGTACTACACCCTGGTCAACAACGGCAGCGGCAACCCGCAGCTGATCGAAGAACCGCCTTTCAAGAACAAGCAGAAAGCCCTGGTGCGTGTACAGAACCTGAGCGATCAGGCGCTGGCCCTGAAGACCGCTGACGGCAAGACCGAGGTGGTTACTCCGGTGGCGGCCAAAGGCCGTGGCGAGCGTGAGATCAACCCGGTCAAGGTGAACCTGGCCCTGTTTGCAGGAGACAAGAAAGTCAGCGACGTCAAACCCGTCGCCCTGGAGCGCGGCGAAGCCGCCGTGCTGTACGTCACCGGCTCGGGCAGCAGCCTGTCGCCAGTCTGGGTCACCCGCCCAGTGTCCACCAACTGATCCTCTGCCTCTTTAACGACCTTATTGGAGAAACAACATGATCCCGGTAATTCTTTCTGGTGGTAGCGGTTCGCGTCTGTGGCCTTTGTCGCGCAAGCAGTTCCCCAAGCAGTTCCTCGCCCTGACCGGTGAGCACACGCTGTTCCAGCAAACCCTCGAGCGCCTGGTGTTCGAAGGCATGGACGCCCCGATCGTGGTCTGCAACAAGGACCACAAGTTCATCGTCCAGGAACAGCTCGCGGCGCTGAAACTGCAAACCCAGGGCATCCTGATGGAACCCTTCGGCCGCAACACGGCCCCTGCGGTGGCCATGGCCGCCATGAAGCTGGTCAACGAGGGGCGCGATGACTTGATGCTGGTGCTGCCGGCCGACCACGTGATCGACGACCAGAAGGCCCTGCAACGTGCCCTGGCCCTGGCCACCGTGGCCGCCGAGCGTGGCGAGATGGTGCTGTTCGGCGTCCCGGCGACCAAGCCCGAGACCGGCTATGGCTACATCCGCTCCAGCCAGGACGCCCTGCTGCCCGAAGGTGTGGCCCGGGTGGCGCAGTTCGTCGAAAAACCCGACGAAAAACGCGCCGCCGAATTCGTTCAGTCCGGTGGCTACTTCTGGAACAGCGGCATGTTCCTGTTCCGCGCCAGCCGCTTCCTTGAAGAGCTGAAAAAGCACGAGCCCGACATCTATGACACTTGCGTGCTGGCCCTGGAGCGCAGCGACGAAACAGATGATGTGCTGAGCATCGACGAAGCGACCTTCGCCTGCTGCCCGGACAACTCCATCGACTACGCGGTGATGGAAAAGACCCAGCGCGCCTGCGTAGTGCCGATGTCGGCTGGCTGGAGCGACGTCGGTTGCTGGTCGTCGCTGTGGGAAGTGCATGACAAGGACGCCAATGGCAACGTCACCAAGGGTGATGTGGTGGTGCAGGACAGCCGCAACTGCATGATCCATGGCAATGGCAAGCTGGTGTCGGTGATCGGCCTGGAAAACATCGTCGTGGTCGAGACCAAGGACGCGATGATGATTGCCCACAAGGACAAGGTCCAGGGCGTCAAGCAGATGGTCAAGACCCTCGACGAGCAAGGCCGCAGCGAAACCCAGAACCACCTTGAGGTGTACCGCCCGTGGGGCTCTTACGATTCGGTGGACATGGGCGGCCGCTTCCAGGTCAAGCACATCACCGTCAAGCCGGGCGCCAGCCTGTCGCTGCAGATGCACCACCACCGTGCCGAGCACTGGATCGTGGTATCGGGCACCGCCGAGGTGACGTGCGATGAAAACGTGTTCCTGCTCACCGAAAACCAGTCGACCTATATCCCGATCGCCTCGGTCCACCGCCTGCGCAACCCGGGCAAGATCCCGCTGGAGATCATCGAAGTGCAGTCCGGCAGCTACCTGGGCGAAGATGATATCGAGCGCTTCGAGGATGTGTATGGGCGCACGGCAACTCCCGTCGAACGTGGCGTATCGGTGAAGACCATCGCGCAGTAAGCTACGAGCTGCAAGCTACAAGCACAGCGGGTCGGCGGTGTACCTACAGATGTGGGGCCACCGCCGACCCGCTTTTCTCTTGCAGCTTGCCGCTTGCAGCTTGCAGCTGGCCGCTCCAAGATGTCCGAAGACTCGAACGGGAATCGGACCACATGATCATCGGCGCCTTCCTCATCCTCACCTGGCTGGTACTGCTGCTGCGTTACCCGGCCAAGGCCCTGCCGATCTCGCTGGCCGCTGTCTGCGGCCTCGGGCTGGTCGCGCTGTTCGTCGTCTGGCAGGACACACGCGAAGCTTCGCAACTGGCGCGTCTTGACCTGCGCCTGACCTATGCCCCGGATCAATGCCCCGCCGACCGTGCCTTGAAGGTACACATGAAAAACGGCAACAAGGCTCCGCTGACAGAACTGCGCTGGCGGGTCGGTGCCTATGCCCCGGGCGATACCATCAACCTGGCCGAAAACACCTACAGCGCACCGCGCTATCGTGGGCCGGGCGAACTGCAGCCTGGGGCAGAATGGACCGATTGCCTGCCACTGCCGCCACTGCGCGCCGGCTACCGGCCGCAGACACTGGAGTTTCGTGCCGAGCATCTACAGGGTACATTCGCCAACTGATACGGTGCCTGCTCTGGCCCTATCGCCGGCAAGCCGGCTGCCACAGGTTCACCGCTGCCCGCAGATTCGGGGTACTTCTGGGAGCTGCCTTGCCGGCGATAGGGCCAGCCCAGCCTATACATAACTTACTTTGAGCACAGGCCTGCCCAATGCCCACCGTCCTGATCACCGGTTGTTCCAGCGGCATCGGCCGCGCCCTGGCCGAAGCCTTTCGCGATGCCGGCCACGACGTTTGGGCCACCGCCCGTAAAGCCGAAGACGTCGAACACCTGGCCGGCGCCGGCTTCACCGCCCGGCAGCTTGACGTCAACGACGCCGAGGGCCTGAAGCACCTGGCCGAGGAGCTGGAAGCACGCCACGGCCGGCTCGACATCCTGGTCAACAACGCAGGTTACGGTGCCATGGGCCCCCTGCTCGATGGCGGCGTGGACGCCCTGCGCCAACAGTTCGAAACCAATGTGTTCGCCGTGATCGGTGTAACCGGTGCACTGTTCCCGCTGCTGCGCCGTGCGCGTGGGCTGGTGGTCAACATCGGCAGTGTATCGGGCGTACTGGTCACGCCGTTCGCCGGCGCCTACTGCGCCTCCAAGGCTGCCGTACACGCACTGAGCGACGCCCTGCGCCTGGAGCTGGCGCCTTTCGGCATTCAGGTGATGGAAGTGCAACCGGGGGCGATCGCCTCACAATTCGCCAGCAATGCCCAGCGCCAAGCCGATCAGGTGGTAGCGGCGCAGTCGCCGTGGTGGCCGCTGCGCGAGCATATCCAGGCGCGGGCCCGCGCCTCGCAAGACCGGCCCACATCCGCGGCGCAATTTGCCCAAGGGCTGCTGGCGGCCACGCGCAAATCGCCTGTGCCAGCGGTGGTGCGGCTGGGCAATGGCAGTACGGCGTTGCCGCTACTGGCACGCTGGCTGCCACGCCGGTTACTGGACTGGGTACTGCGCAAACGCTTCGGGCTGCTGCGACCGCTCTGATTCACCGCGCAGGTGGATCACCTGCCCCCACTTGCGCTCGGCCATGCCGCGGGCGTAATGACGCTGCAGGCGCCGGGCAACGTCCTGCGTGCCGTTGTTGACCAGGATATCGGTGTGCGGCACCTGCTGGAGCAAGGCCTGCACACCCTGTTCGGTGCCCAGGTCAGCGGCAACGCCAATGATCCGTGCCTTGGGCAAGCGCTCACGTACCGCTCTCAGCGCAGCATCGACCAACGCCTGGGTGCGGTCGTTGAGCACGACTTCGGCGCCGGCGGCGGCTAGGTCTATGGCGGTAGACAGGCCCTGCCCTGCCATGGAGCCACTGATGAGTGCGCGCTTTCCATTGAGGGAGAGGTGCATGGCTGCCTCCGCTTGATCACACCTTTGTCGTCGGCTGCCCGTCGAACGCCTGCCAGCCACCACCCAAAGCCTTGTACAGCCCGACCAATGCCTGCGATACCGCCGCCGAGCTGTCGATCCACTGCTCTTCACTGGCCAGCAACGCGCTCTGCACGGTCAGCACGTTGAGAAAGTCCACTGCCCCTTCCACGTACTGACGCTGGGCGGTTTCCAGGGCGATGCGGTTCTGCCGCACCGCTTCGGCCAAGTGATCACGGCGCAGCTGGCTGGCGTTGTACAGGCGCAGCACATCGTCGATCTCGTGCCAGGCACCGAGCACCACCTTGCGGTAGTTGAGCGCCGCCTCCTGCTGCTGCGCCTCACGCAGCGCCAGGGTACCCTTGAGCCGGCCACCCTCGAAGATCGGCAATGACAGCTGTGGGCCGAAGGCAAAGCGGCGCGAGTCCCAGGCGCCGAAATCCGACAGTTGCATGGCCTGGAAGCCGACGCTGCCGGACAGCCGGATGCTGGGGTAGAAATCCGCCTTGGCCACGCCAATGCTGGCAGTGGCCGCATGCAGCCGCGCCTCGGCCTGGCGGATGTCCGGACGGCGCTCGGCCAGCTCGGACGGCAAGCCGATCGCAAATTGCTGCTGCGGCGCGGGCAACTCCCCGCCCTCAAGCAACTGTGCCTGCAAACTGCGTGGGGGCTCGGCCGCCAGCAGGCTGAGCGCGTTGATCAGGTCGTCGCGCCGGGCCTCCAGGCTCGGTAGACGGGCCTGGATCGAGGCAACCTGGGCACTGGCCTGGGCCACGTCGAGCCGGGTGGCGACACCCTCGGCCTGGCGGTCCTGGGACAGCTTCAGGCTGTGCCGGGCGACCTTCAGGTTGTCGCGCGTGACATCGAGCGTGTGCTGCACGGCACGCAACTGGATGTAGTTGCCTGCGGTTTCCGACAACAGCGCCAAGAGCACACCGCGCCGGTCATTCTCGGCCACTTCCACCGTGGCGTCGGCAGCCTCCACCTGCCGGCGCACCCGGCCCCAGAGGTCCAGCTCCCAACCGGCGACCAGGTCGCCCTGCCACAGGTTGAACGCCGACTTGCCTGCTTTGCCAGACGGGTCGCTGAGGCCTTCGGCACTGTTACGGGCGCGGCTGTAGCCGCCATCCACATCGACCGACGGCGCCTGGTCGGCAGCCACCGTGCTGCGCAAGGCGCGGCTTTGCAGCAGCCGCGCACTGGCGATCTGCAGGTCGAGGTTACGCTCGGCCACCTGCTGGATCAGCGCACTCAGGCGCGCATCGTGGAAGGTCTCCCACCAACGCAGTTCAAGCGGTTCTGCTTGCGGCTGGCTGGGTGCCGCCTGGCCCTGCAGCGGTGCCCATTGCTGCGGGGCCTGGCTGTCCGGGCGTTTGAAGTCGGGGCCCAGGGTGCAGCCGGCCATCAGTACGGCCAGCAGCAAGGGGCTCAAGCGTACTGCCGGTTTCATCGTGCACTCACCTCTTTGCCACTGAACGTGTCACCACGGGTGTCGATGGTCGCTTCCACCGACATGCCCACACGCAGGCGCGCAAGCAACGGCTGGCCGTCATCGAAGACGATTTTCACCGGGATGCGCTGCACGACCTTGGTGAAGTTGCCGGTGGCGTTGTCGGGTTTTACTGCCGCGAAGGTCACGCCAGTTGCAGGCGCAATGCTTTGGACATGGCCCTTGAGGGTTTCACCGGAAAAGGTATCGACGCTGATACTGACAGGCTGCCCCGGCTGCACATGGGTCAGCTGGGTTTCCTGGAAATTGCCGACCACATAGGCATGCTGCAAGGGCACCACCGACAGCAGGCGTGCGCCCGGGTTGACGAAGGCGCCAACGCGCAGGGCACGCTCACCGACCATGCCATCCACCGGGGCGGTAATGCGCGTGTAGGACAGGTCCAGCTGAGCTTTTTCAACGCCCGCTTCGGCACGCTTGAACTGCCCATCGGCGCTGGCGACCTGAGCGCTGAGGATGTCCACCTGCTTGCGCGCGGCAACCAATGCAGCCTGGGTATTGGCCAGCCGTGCGCGGGCCTGGTCGACCCGGCTGCGCGCCTGCTGGGCATTCTGCACGGTGCCGGCCCCCTGCTGGGCGAGGCGGCTGTAGCGGTTGACCTCGTGGTCGGCGAACGATGCTTCAGCCTGCGCTGCCTTCACCGCCGCCTCGGCCTGGGCAATCAATGCCGCCTGGCGTTCCAGGGTGGCACGGGCATCGGCGCTTTGCGCCTTGGCCACCAGCAACTGGGCCTGCGCGGCATCCAGGGCGGCCTGGTAGTCCCGCGCATCGATGGTCGCCAGCAACTGGCCGGCCTGCACCTGCTGGTTGTCTTCGACCAGCACTTGCTTGACGAAGCCGGCCACCTTGGGCGCCACTACGGTGTAATCGGCGATCACGTAGGCGTCGTTGGTGCTTTGCCGGTGGTCACTGCCGAGCAGCCAGGGGCCGACGATACCCGCCAGCACGGCCACGGCCAGTACCGAGCCGATCACGATTGTCTTGCGCTTGTTGGTCATTTTCAGCGGTCTCGAATTCATCCGGGCTCAGGCCACCGCGCGCGGTGGGTAGACCCGGGTAGGCACGAAAGGAATCAGGCAGATCAGCGCCACGGCGATACCGGCCATGACCAGGTAAAGGTCGGCCGAAGTCAGCACCAGCGCCTGGTCATGGATACGCTTGGCAAGGCCCGTAGCGTGGTCATCGATCAGCGGGGCGTTGCCCAGGCTGTCCACCAGGTGGTTGGAATGAAAGTGTCGGCGCAGCGTACCGAGGGCATCCAGCAGGCCACCGGCGATCACTGCGGCGAGCCCCTTGACGGTGTTGAACCAGCTGGAGGCGAATGGGCCTTCCTGCGGGCTCATGCCATTGGTGGAGAGCATCAGCAGCGGCAGTACCGCCATCGGTTGGCCGAACACCTGAAGCAGGTAGAAAGGGTAGAAATCACTACGGATCCACTCGGAGGTCAGCAGGCTGCTGCCGATGCACGACAGCGCCAGCATCGCCAGCCCCGTGGCCAGCACCCAGCGGCAGTCCACCGCACGCAGGTTGCACAGTGCCGCCGTCAACGGCAGGGCAATCAGTTGCGGCATGGCCACCAGCATCATCAGCGGGCTGGTTTGCGCCGGGCGATACCCTTGGATTTGCGCAAGGTAGGCAGAGGGAATGCTGCCCACACCGGAAAGCACCACCAACACGCCGGCCAGGGTGAGCAGCGCGAAGCTCAGGTTGCGGCGCGACAGCATGCGCAACTGGAAGAACGGCAGCGGCTCGGACCATTCGTTGTACAGGAACAGCACCAGCAACAGCACGCCCCCGCCCAGCAGCCAGCAGATCAGCGGCGAATCGAACCAGCCCCAGCGGTCCCCTAGCGACAGGCCCAGGACAATGCAGCTGATGGCCGGCAGGCCCAGCAACACGCCGCGCCAGTCGAACTGCTTGAAGCGCTCCAGGCGCAGCGGGTCCTGCGGTAAGCCCCAGCCGACACAGAACATGGCCAGGGCCGAGGGCAGAATGATCTGCCAGAACGCCCACTGCCAACCGACGTATTCGGTCCACAACCCGGCCAGCGGCGTGCCGAGGTTGGGCCCGAAGGTGGCCGTCAGGGCATAGCAGGCCAGGCCGTAGACCTTGATGCCCGGCGGCAGAAAACGCAGCGCCACGCTCATGAGCATCGGTGGCAAGGCGCCCGCTGCAAAACCCTGAAGGATGCGCAGCAGCATGAGGCTGTGCAGGTTGGGGGCCAACGGCTGCAGCAACCCCAGCAGCGCAAACAGCCCGACCGCGCTCATGGTGAAGCGGCGCAAGGAGAAGGTAGTGGCCAGCCACGGCGCGAAGGCCATGGCCGAAACCGACGCGGCGCTGTACACCGCCAGCAGCCAGGCGCCCTCGTCGGCGCCGATGCCCATGCCCCCGCGGATATCGGCCAGGGAAATCTTGGTCACCGACTCGTTGAGGCCGGCGCACAGCACGGCCAGCAACACGCCGAACAGCCCGACCACCACGCGCAGGCCGAACGCCGACTGCACGGGCGCAGCCGGCGCGGGGGCGGCGGCGATCGCGGTGGCAGGGGCGGACAGGGAACTCATGGGTAGACAACTCCAGCAACAATTTTATGGCTGGGGCAAGTCTAAGAAAGTCGAATGCTTACGAAAACTGACTTATCGGCAGCTTTATATTGCGTTTAACGCAATCCGCTCCAGCCGCCGTAGGGCGAAGCGGGTTTACGGATCGACACTGCAGCAGGTTTTCAGGATCTGCCGCAACCAGCGGTGGGCCGGATCGTTGTGATAACGCGGGTGCCAGGCCTGCAGCACGGTTACCCGCTCCAGCGGCACCGGGATCTCGAACGAGCGCAACGGCAAGCCGAGCTTGTGCACACTGTTGAGGATATTGGCGGGCATCGGCAGGATCAGGTCCGAATCCGGCAGCGAGAACAACGCCGAGTGGAAGCTCGGCGTGATCAGCGCCACGCGCCGCTGCACCTTGAAGTTGGCCAGTTCGACGTCAATCGGCCCATTGGCGCGGCCACGCCTGGATACGCTGATCTGTGGATAACTGGCAAAGCTCTGCGGTGTGATCGGCTGGTCGAATATGGGATGGTCGCGCCGCGCCAAACCCACGTAGTAGGTCTGGAACAGGCTCTGCACCTTGATCTCCGGGCCCAGGTCGACGGTCGAGCTGATGATCAGGTCGGTGCGCCCGTCGCGCAGCACGCTATCGTCATCACCGCCGGGGCTCTCGGGCACGAAGCGCAGGACCGTGCGCGGGGCCTGCTCATGCATGCGGCGCAACAGCATGGCGCCATACAGGGCAATGAACAGGTCATTGGTGCGGATGTTGAAGGCTCGGTCGAGCTTGGGCAAATCCACCTCTGCAGCACTGCGGAACACCTCACCGGCCTGCTCCACCAGCGCCGCCACCTGCTCGCGCAGGGCCAGCGCCCGAGGTGTCGGTACCAGGCCACGACCCGCGCGCACCAGGATCGGGTCGCCCAAGGCATCGCGGATACGCCCAAGGGTCCGGCTCATCGCCGCCGGGCTGAGGTTCATGCGCTGCGCGGCACCGACCACACTGCCTTCATCGAGCAGGGCGTCAAGGGCGACGAGCAGGTTCATGTCCGGGAGTGGCATGGCCGATTTCCGTGGCAGTTGTGGGAACGCGATGTTAACAGGTCGCATGATTGCACCAGACGCAATGCGTTCGTGCGTGGAGGGGCATTTATCTCGAGGGCCAGATGAGCCATTAATGATGCTGTGGCTGTACC
Organism: Pseudomonas sp. BNK-15; assembly: GCF_047456105.1. Lineage (NCBI taxonomy): Bacteria > Pseudomonadati > Pseudomonadota > Gammaproteobacteria > Pseudomonadales > Pseudomonadaceae > Pseudomonas > Pseudomonas sp. BNK-15. Next base: position 2,882,996 of record NZ_CP179898.1, on the reverse strand, counting down.
GGCCCTATCGCCGGCAAGCCGGCTCCTACAGGTGCCCCACTGCCCTGCGATCGGTGCATTACTTGTGGGCCGGCTTGCCGGCGATGGGGCGGTACAGGCAACCGACCAGCCAGTTTTTCAGCAAGGAACCTCCATGCCCAGCCCCGTCCTGATCGCCATCGACGCGTCCCCTGCCTCGACCGCCCTGCTCACCCTCGCCCGCCGCTACTGCCGGCCCGACGAACACGAACTGCATGTACTGCTGGCCATCGACTCGACTTTCGCGGTGCACGACAAGCCTGCGCCCTACACCGCCGAGGAACTGGAGCAATACCCTGCCGCCTGTGAGGAACAACGCCTCGGCGACCGCGCCGTGGCCGAGGCTGTTGCATGGCTAAAGCAGGCCGGCTTCACCAGCCACGGCTGCATGGTCGCCGGGCAACCGGTCGAGGCCATTGTCGCCAAGGCACGGGAACTGCAATGCGAGCTGATCATCATGGGCCACCGGCACCTGTCGCGGCTGGGGCGGATGCTGGATCCGTCGATCAGCACTAAAGTGATCGATCGGGTTGAGGTGCCAGTGCTGGTGGGAGCGGCTTGAGGGGACATTTTCAAAAGCCATGGCTCACTCTTGACGAATAGCCAGCTCCCGCTCGATCTGCTCGACAGTGGGCAAGCTTGCCTGCAGCTCTTCCGGCAAGGTATTGATCAACTGAAATTCAGCGACACCAATGGGTTGAGACTTGCCGCGTAACGCGTACTCGGCCACCACCTTGTTCGTGCCTTTGCACAGCAGCAAGCCAATCGTGGGGTTGTCTTGCTCTAACTTCATCTGTAAATCAACTGCAGTGAGGTAGAAGCTCAGCTGACCCAGATGCTCCGGCTTGAACTTTTCTGCCTTCAACTCAATGACTACATAACAACGCAGCTTCAGGTGGTAAAACAGAAGATCGATATAGAAGTCATCACCTCCGACTTCCATATGCACTTGGCGGCCGACGAAGGCAAAACCTGCCCCTAGCTCAAGCAGAAATTGGGTGATGTGCTCCACCAACGCTGCCTCGATCTCTCGTTCACTCGCCTCTTGGGTTACATTCAGGAAGTCGAAAAGATAAGGATCCTTTAGAAACTGGCGAGCCAGGTCAGTCCCTGGCGGTTGCAAGAGCGCCGAAAAATTTGAAACACCATTACCCTCGCGCTCCAGCAACCTGGACTCGATATGCATCTGCAAGGTCGACCGTGACCAACCGCACTCCGATGCCCGCACTGCATAAGCAAGCCGCTCTTGTGGCTTTTTTAACTTGGTCAGCAACACCAGATTATGGCCCCATGGCAATTGTCCAACAGCCTGTTGGACAATTGCTTCCTCTGGCCAAGCCTCAGCAAATGCTCGCATATACATCAGATTGGCTCGTGAGAACCCCTTCATCGCGGGGAACGCAGTTTTGAGGTCATGAGCCAGCCGCTCTATGACTTTCGCTCCCCAACCTTGAGCCGCTTGGCGTTCGACAATATCTCGCCCAAGATGCCAATAAAGACCCACCAGCTCCCGATTCACGGCAAGGCTGGCCCTTTGCTGGGCTTTTTGAATACGACCTTTCAGGTCAGCTAGCCAAGCGCTGTAGCCCTGAGGGGTGTCGATCAGGGATAGCGTTTTTTCGGGCATGGGATCAGAGTTCCTCGAACAATCGATGGGTTGCTTTCGTGACAACCCAGGCTGCTCCGATGGAAAAGCACCGCCAAGAGCTCCAGCAGGCGATTTCTCCCTAAATCAAGTAGGATATTTCCCAATCCCTCCCTGAGCTCAAAACTAACGTTCTTACGGCATCCCGCGATAACAGTTTCATTCCTCCCTCTTCACCACCACCGTACACGTCGTCCCCGCCGCCAGCAGAAACCCGTCCGGCACTTCATCAATGTGAATCCGCACCGGCACGCGCTGGGCCAGGCGCACCCAGTTGAAGGTCGGGTTCACATCGGCAATCAGCTCGCGGCTCTGCGGGTTGTCGCGGTCGTAGATACCGCGGGCGATGCTCTGCACATGGCCCTTGAGCCGTTCGCCGCTCATCATCTGCAGCTCAGCCTGGTCACCCACCTTCACGTGCGGCAGCTTGGTTTCCTCAAAGAAGCCGTAAACCCAGAACGAGTTTTCATCGACCACTGCCATCACCGCCTCACCGGTCCGCGCATAGTCACCTTTGTGGATATTCAGGTTGGTCACGTAACCATCGACCGTGGCAACGATCCGGGTGCGCTTGAGGTTCAGCTCGGCCGCTGCCAATGCTGCCTGGGCCTGTTGATAGTCGGCCAGGGCGGCGTTGGCGATGTTGCTGGCGTCGTCGCGGTTTTCCTTGGAGATCACCAGGTTGTCCATGTCGGCACGGCGCCGGGCGTTGACCTTGCGCATCTCCCAGGTGGCCTTGCGCGAGGCGACCAGCGCCTTGGCCTGGTCGACAGCCAGCTGGTAGTGCTCGGGGTCGATGCGGATCAGCAGGTCGCCCTTCTTCACCCGCTGGTTATCCTTGACCGGTACGTCCACTACATAACCGGGCACGTCGGCGGCGACATTGATGATGTCGGCCCGCACGCGGCCGTCACGGGTCCAGGGCGTGGTCATGTAGTGCAGCCACAACTGGCGACCGATCACCACGGCAGCGGTCAGCACCAGCAAGGTAGCGATCAGGCTGAAGAACTTTTTCATCGAAGGATTCTCACCAGTAGAGCGACAGCGCCAGGGCGCCGAACAGGCAGACGAACAGGCTCAGGCGCAACAGCGCCGGGTGCCAGAAGAAGCGGTAGCCATCATGGCTGGCAATGAAGCGGTCCAGGCCCCAGGCCAGGCCCAGGGCGAACAGGAACATCAAGGTCATGGTGGGCATGTACACGCCATGAAAAGCGATCTCACGGGGCATGATTTCACGGAACATCGTGCAATCCTTTCGTCGTAGCCAACGGCGACTGTGGGTCGAGCAGGGAGGAACGGATGAAGTGCAGGTAGCTCTGCGCGCGGCGTAACACCGAGGTGTCGAAGTGCCGGGCGAAGGGTTCGTCGGTGGCCTGCACGCGGCTGATGGCGTGGTCCACCGCCACCAGCGCGCGCTCGTGGTTGCTGGCGCTGGGCTGCAGGAACAGTCGTGCCAAGGCGCGGCCCATGACACGGATGGCCTGGCGCCACGGCTGCGACTCGGCATACGCCGGGTGGATTGGTGCGCGGGCCTGCTCCTTGCGCAGCTCGATGACCGCGTGGCCGATTTCCAGCACGGTGAACATCCAGCCCATCAGCTGGCTTTGGACCTGCGGCTTGCCGGCAGCCAGGCCATAGGCCTGGTGCAACAGGTCACGGGTGCGGCTTTCGAAAGCCGAGCCCAGACCGCGCAGGCGACCGCTGATGGCGAACAGCACCTGCTCGCGCAGCTCCTGCTCCAGGCGGCTCCACAACCAGCGGCTGTTGGGCGGCAGGATGATCGCCCCGGCCGCAGCGCAGACGAACATGCCGATGACCATGCCGATGTAGTCGTTGATGAAGGTGTAAGGGTCGTACACGGTCAGGTTGTTGGGCACCGAACCGATGGCGAAGAACACCAGCAGGCCTATGCCGTAACCTGCGTAAGCCGGCCGCGAAGACAGGAACGCGCCGAGCACGAACACCGGCGCCAGGACCATGCACAGCAGCGGGAAACCATCGATCCAGGGGAACACGAAGAAGGTTTCGAAGAAGCCGACGAACGCGCCGATCGCCGTGCCGCAGGCCATTTGGAACGACATGCGCTTGGGGTTCGGCGAAGCCGCCGACAGGCCCACGGTGACGGTGGCGATCAAGGTCATCATGGCCCCGCTGGGCCAGTCGCTGAGCAGCCAGTAGCTACCCAGCAGCAACAGCACCGCCGAGGCGCGCACGCCGGCGGCCAGCGACACCAGCCAGCTGGTCCGGGCCACGTAAGGCTCGTCCCACTGCTCGCGCGCGTGCGTGTGCGCTGCCAGGGAGGCATGGGTTTCGGCGTAGCTGTACATCTCGTCGACGAAGCGATAGAGCAGTTCGAAAGCGGTATGGAAATCCAGCAGGTCGGACTCGCTGGGCTCGGTCAGCAGGTACTCGGCGCGCAGGCCGCGTACCTGAGCCTGCAGGCCCTCTTTGTAGGCCGCCAGTTCCAGCGTCAGGCGCAGTGCATCGGCATCGGTCAGCGCACGCCCTACATAGGGCTCAAGCAGCTCGACCAAGGTGTTCAGGCCCGGCTCGATGGCCCCGACGATCTGCAGCGGGCCGCGGGCGCGCAAGCGTTCAAGCAACCGGTGCAGGGCGTTGAAGCGCGTGGTAATGGCCATGAACTCGCTGTTCATGCGCACCAGCCGGCCAGAGCGCCTGCGCATGTGCGGGTCTTCGAAGGCGGTGACGTTGCGCAGGCTTTCCAGGCCGACCGCCTCGGCGACGAACCGTACGTTGCTGGTTTCGAAACGGTCACGCTGGCTGTCACCGCGCAAGGCTTCGACCACCACCCCGGCGAACACGCCAAAACGCTGGTACAACGCATTGCGCATGGCGGCGCTGGCCGATTGCGGCAAGATCGCGGCACTGACGAAGGTCGAGACCAGAATGCCCAGGGCAATCTCCAGCACGCGCCACACCGCTGCCATGAACGCCTGGTCAGGGTGCTCCAGCACCGGCAGGCCGATCATGGCTGCGGTGTAACCGGCCAGCACGAAGCCATAGGCGCGCAAGGTGCGGTAGCGCATGGCGCCCGCCGAACACAGGCCCACCCACAGTGCCAGGCTGGGCAGGAACAGCTCTGTGTTCTGCGGGAACAGGGCGATCAGCGCCACCATCATCGCCGAGCCGGCCAGGGTGCCGAGCACCCGGTAGAAGCTCTTGGCGAAGACATGGCCGCTCTGCGGCTGCATGACGATGAACACGGTGATCATCGCCGTGCGCGGCTGCGGCAGCTCCAGGCGCATGGCCAGCCACAAGGTGATGAACGCAGCGGCGAGCACCTTGAAGATGTAGACCCAGGTCACCCCGTCGGTACGCGCCCAGGCAAAGAAGCCACGGCGCCACTCCAGGCTGTGCAGCCAGCGCAGGGGCAGGCTCGATGTAATCATTCGGCGTGGTCCGGTTTGCGTTCGAAAACAGCCAGAGTGGCCGGGGTTTTCGGCGCCGCCTGGCGCTCCTGCTCAGGCAGGTCCTTGCCGGCCTGCAGGCCACCGCCCAGCGCGGTCACCAGCTCGGCATGGGCGATCAGGCGCGCGGCCTGCACCTGCTGCTGCACCTGCTGCTGACGCAGCAGCAAGGTCTGGGCATTGAGCACGTTGAGGTAGTCGGTCAGGCCGCGCTGGAAGGCGACCATGGCAATATCGTAGGTTTTCTGTGCAGCGGCCACGGATTCGGCGGCGAAGTGGGCCTGCTCCTTCATCGACTCACGGCGGATCAACTGGTCGGAAATGTTCTTCAGCGCGCCGATGACCGTCTGGTTGTAGTGCGCCACGGCCACGTCATAGCCCGCCGAGGCCACACCCAGCTGCGAGCGCAAGCGGCCACCGTCGAAGACCGGCAGGCTGATGGCCGGCCCGACGTTGTAGTTGAACTTGCGCCCGGTGAGGAATTCCAGCGGCCCGCCACCGGTGGCCATGAAGCCCAGGCTGCCGACCAGGTCGACGTTGGGGAAGAAGCCGGCGTGGGCGACGTCGATACCACGCGCCTGCGCGGCCACCTGCCAGCGGCTGGCGACCACGTCGGGGCGCTGGCCGACCAGCTCGGCCGGCAGGGCCGACGGCAGTTTCAAAGGGGCGGCGAGGGCCAGGCTGGGGCGCTGGATCTGCGCGCCCTCACCCGGCCCCTTGCCCGCCAGCGCGGCCAGCTGGTTGCGGGTAAGGGCGATTTCTTCGTCCAGGCTATCCAGTTGGCGGTGGGTTTCGGGCAACGGTGCTTCGGCCTGGCTGACCTCAAAATGGGTACCGATACCGCCGTCCAGGCGGCGCTTGGCCAAAGCCAGGATCTGCTCCTGCTGCTCCAGCTGGGCCTTGACGATGTCGCGCTGGGCGAAGTGCAGGCTGAGCTGAATGTAGGCACGCACCACATTGTTCTGCAGTTCCAGTTGCGCCTGGCGGGCCTCGGCCACGCTCATGTGTGCCTGGTCCACGGCCTGTTCGCTGGCATTGCGCTCGCGCCCCCAGAGGTCCAGGGCATAGCTGAAGCCGATGGCGGCGTTGTTGTCCCAGGTGTTGGCACCCGACAGTGCGCCAGGGCCATAGAACTGGTCTTCAGGCCAGTTGTGGCGTTTGAGCGACGCCTGGCCGTTGGCCTGCAGCTTTTCTGCCGACTCGACCACACCGGCCATGGCCTTGGCTGCGCGCACCCGCGCTGCGGCCATGGCCAGGGTCGGGCTACCGGCCATAGCCAGGTCGAGCCAACGATCGAGCTGTGGATCACGGTAGGCGTGCCACCACTGCTGGTCGGGCCAGTGGGCATCGCTGGCGGCTTCGCGGATGGCCGCATCGGTGGTCAGGGTATTGGCTTGGAGGGTCTTGCTTTGTGGGGCAATGCCCCAGGTTCCGATACAGCCGCTCAAGGTGAGGCTAAGGGCACAGGCACTGAACGCCTGAAGCGTTCTGATGATGCGACGCGGCACAGCTGCGATTTCCCGAGGAAGAGGTGGAGGGCTGGGCAATTCTAGGGGGCGGCCGCACTGGCGATAAGCGCAGATTCCTGCGAATCTTTGTTACCAAAACAGCGATAATCCGGCTTTGGTCGAAGGCACATGCAACTAACTTCGTGACACAATTTGCCCTCTACCTTGAGAGTGACCCATGGACACCCTGCAAAACATGCGTGCTTTCAGTTGCGTAGCCCAGCTTGGCAGTTTCACTGCCGCTGCGGCGCAACTGGATACGACTACCGCGAACGTGTCGCGGGCGGTCTCCAATCTGGAAGCCCATCTGCAAACCCGGCTGCTCAACCGCACCACCCGGCGCATCGCCCTGACCGAGGCGGGCAAGCGTTACCTGATGCGCTGTGAACAGATCCTCACCTATGTCGAAGAGGCCGAAGCCGAGGCAAGCGACGCGCATGCCCGGCCTGCCGGGCAATTGAAGGTGCATTCGATGACCGGGGTCGGCCAGCACTTCGTGGTCGATGCCATCGCCCGCTACCGCGAGTCGCACCCGGACGTGACCTTCGACCTGACCATGGCCAACCGCGTCCCCGACCTGCTCGACGAAGGCTATGACGTGTCCATCGTGCTGGCCACCGAGCTGCCGGACTCAGGTTTCGTGTCGCAGCGCCTGGGCATCACCTACAGCATCGTCTGCGCCTCGCCCGAGTACGTGGCCAGGCACGGCTTCGCGCACAAGCCGGTCGACCTGCTGCAGCATGCCTGCCTGCGCATGGTCAGCCCGGTGATCCCGCTGGAAAAGTGGTTGTTCGACGGCCCGGAAGGCCAGGAACTGGTCAACATCACCAGCTCGCCGTTCCAGGTCAACTCGGCCGACGCGATGAAAACCGCGATTCGCAGCGGCATGGGCATGGGCGTGCTGCCGATCTACTCGGCCATCGATGGTTTGCGTGATGGCAGCCTGGTGCGGGTGATGCCGGACTACCGGCTGCAGGAACTGAACCTGTATGCGATCTACCCGTCGCGCCAGTACCTGGATGCGAAGATCAAGACCTGGGTTGAGTACCTGCGCAACTCGTTGCCAGAGATTCTCGCAGCCCATGAAGCGGACCTGAAAACCCACGAGTTGCTGATCGCGAACTGAAAGCAGCTGCAAGCGGCAAGAAAAAGCAGATTGGTGCACGCGCTGCTTTTTCTTGCGGCTTGAAGCTTGTAGCTTGTAGCTTGTAGCTTTTGCGTTGGAAGTAGCCCGATGAAAAAGACCGTCCTGGCCTTCAGCCGTATCACCCCGGCCATGGCCGAGCGCCTGCAGCAAGATTTCAACGTGATCGTGCCGAACCCCAAGCTCGGCGACATCAGTGCCCAGTTCAATGAAGCTTTGCCCCAAGCCCACGGCCTGATCGGCGCCGGTCGCAAGCTCGGCCGCGCGCAGCTCGAGGGGGCAGCCAAACTGGAAGTGGTGTCCAGCGTATCGGTGGGCTACGACAACTACGACGTCGACTACTTCAACGAGCGCGGCATCGCCCTGACCAATACCCCCGATGTGCTCACTGAAAGCACCGCCGACCTGGGCTTCTCGCTGATCATGGGCTGCGCCCGCCGCACGGCCGAACTGGATGCCTGGACCAAGGCCGGCCAATGGCAAGCCACCGTCGGCCCGGCGCACTTCGGCAGCGATGTGTACGGCAAGACACTGGGTATCGTCGGCCTGGGCAACATCGGCGCGGCCGTCGCCCGCCGTGGCCGCTTCGGCTTCAACATGTCGGTGCTGTATGCCGGCAACAGCCGCAAACCGGCGCTGGAGCAGGAACTGGGGGCGCAATACCGCAGCCTCGAACAACTGCTGGCAGAGTCCGATTTCGTCTGCATCGTGGTGCCGCTGTCCGACGCCACCCGCAAGCTGATCGGTGCTCGCGAGCTGAAGCTGATGAAGCCGAGCGCCTTCCTGATCAACATTGCCCGTGGCCCGGTGGTAGACGAGGCAGCGCTGGTCGAGGCCCTGCACAACGGCACCATTCGCGGCGCTGGTCTGGATGTCTACGAGAAAGAGCCGCTTAGCGAATCGCCGCTGTTCAAATTGCCCAATGCCCTGACGCTGCCGCACATCGGCTCGGCCACCGCCGAAACCCGTGAGGCCATGGCCAACCGGGCAATGGACAATCTGCGTGCGGCGCTGCTGGGCGAGCGGCCGCAGGACCTGGTGAATCCGCAGGTGTGGAAGGGCTGATAACGCGTTTGTCCCACCAAGGGGCCTGCGCAGACAACCTTCACGTGGGTTGTCTGCGCCGCCTCAGCACCTTGCGCACCACGTACCGGGGCCGCTGTTTGGTCTCCTGGTAGATCCGCCCTACGTACTCCCCCAGTATTCCGATACCGATCAACTGCACACCGCCAAGGAACAGCACTGCCGTCATCAACGACGGATAGCCCGGCACATCGTTTCCGTACAGCAGTTTGTCGATCACCATGTACACCGCAAAGGCAAAAGCCGACAGCGATACACCTCCGCCCACGTAACTCCATAGCCGCAAAGGCACAGTGCTGAACGAGGTGATGCCATCCAGGGCCAGGTTCCACAGCCGCCAGAAGCTGAACTTGCTGTTGCCCGCCGTACGTTCGGGCCGGTCGTATTCGACGATGGCAGTACGAAAGCCTACCCAGGACAACACACCTTTCATGAACAACTGCTGCTCCGGCAACTGGCGGATGGCGGCTACCACTTTACGGTCCAGCAGGCGAAAATCACCGACGTTCTCCTCGATCCGGGTCGAGGCAATGCGGTTGTGCAGGCGGTAGTACAAGCGTGCGCTCCACCGTTTGAACCGTGTGTCAGCGGCACGGCTACGGCGCTTTGCCAGAACGACCTCCGCCCCTTGCTGCCACACATCGATCATCTGCGCGATAAGCTCGACCGGGTCCTGCAAGTCGACATCGATCGGCACCACGGCGTCGCCCTCGGCGTACTCAAGGCCGGCGAACAACGCCGACTCCTTGCCAAAGTTACGCGAGAAATTGACGACGGTTACCCATTCATCCCGTGCCGCCAACTCGGCGCAGATGGCCTCGCTGGCATCATTGCTGCCGTCATTGACCAGCAGGATCTCGACCACCACGCCCTGTAAAGACGGCTCGTTACGCACCGTGTGATAGAACCGTTCGAGGGTGTCCTGCTCGTTGTACAGGGGCACGACCAAGGTAATGTTCATGGCTGCCTCCGCTTGAACACCACTGTCCGCGAGTAGCCGTAGCCGATGATCAGGCTGACGGCTGAAAAAGCTACCAAGGTCAGCCAGGGTGACAAACCAGCCCGGTCCGATAGCGCCCCCATGCTCAGGCTCAGGCAACCCATGCCCGATACGAACGCCAGGTAACGCAGCTTGCTCGGCGCGGTGGCGAACGTGAAGCGAGCATTGAGGTAATAGGACGCACTGACAGCCACTGCGAATGCCAGCAAGTTGCTCGATGCCTGGTTCAGCCCGGCAGCCTGGTGCAGCAGGAAGAAAACCGCCCAGTGCAACAGCGTATTTCCAACACCGATGAGGCCATACCGGTAGAAACGCAGGGTCGTTACCATCGGTAGGCCTCGCTCTGGGCAGGTGCTTTCATCAGCACATAGCCGTTACCGTCGACCAGGTGGATGTCGAAAAACGTGCTCTTCACCACCGCTGCATGGCTGCGCGCAAGTACCTGCTCACGGTCGAGCGGGGGATTTGTAGTGAAGTTGACCAGCCCGAGGCGCGGCATCATCTCAGGCAACAGCAGAAAATCGATGTTCAGGACATAACGCAACGCTGGCATCTGTTCATAACTGGCGCTGGCTGCAGGCAACCAACGTGCGCTGCTACCGATGTCGAAAACATAGAATCGCTTGGTCTCGTACAACTGCGGCCGGCTTTGGATGGCATTGGCGAGCGAAGACGTCACCATGCGTTGCAGTTCCTTCTGCACGATCAGCGTTCGGCCGTAAGCAAACGAAAATGACAACATGAACAACACAGGAATAGCCAGCAGCCACCTCAGCCGACCGCCAAGCCCTGACAGTAGCCGATGGGCCAGCAGTGCCAGCATCATCAAGACCACGCCGAACCCCATCAACAGGCGTGCGCGACCGTCAAAATGCGCGAACACCATCATCAGGCCGTACACCAGCAACGCCACAGCCGGGATGGGCAGCAGCAGCGCAGCCGTCAACACCCCCCGTTCCCATACAGGGCGTGGATCAACCAATACCTCACGCAAGGCGATCAGCAGCGCCACAAGCGCCAGCCCCGAAAGGCCGATGAACACCCACGCCGTTCCTGGCGTGATCAACATCGCCACGTGCCCCAAGATAACTTCCAGGCGCCGCAACAGCTCAGGCCACCACTGGGCATCCAGAGGCAGCAACGCGGTGCGGGGGACATCTATGAACTGATGGGCCGTGAGCGAGTACAGCAGGCACCCGCCGAGCAGTTGTGTCAGCCGGCCGAAAAGATGACGGCAGACCTGACGCAACCCGGCATGGCCGAGCACCTGACGCATGATTTCGAGGCAACACAAGCCAGCGAAGACGTTGATGCTGACCTGGTAGAAACTCGCGGCACATGCCACCAGCACGCCGCCCAGCAGGCACTGCTGCCAGCGCTCGGCACTCAGCGTGATGGCCCAGACGCATGCAGCCAGCGCCAACGCCATACCGGGTGCGTCGTATTGGTACGACAGGTTTTGCAGAAAGAAGGGGTTGTACCATAAGGGCAATACCACCAGCACAGAGCTCGCCGTGGGGGCCGGGAAGTAATGTGACACCAGACGGGCGAGCGCCAGTGCAGTCACGCTGGCAGCCAGCAGAATAGGCAAAGGGAACAGATTCACAGCCCCGACAGAGAAGCCCAGCATGCGATGCATCAGAAAGAGCAGGAAGCGCCCCTGCCCTGTCCAGGATTCATTGCCGGTAGGCGTGAGGCCAGCGTTCTGGGCGCGCCACACATCATCGATATAGGCGTAATCGGCAAGCACCAGCGGCAATAGATGCACCGCCAAGGCCAACAGGCAGAGCAGTTGCACCTGACGATGCGACAGTCGCTTGTTCCAGGGGAGCAATGGTGACATTGACGTTTCCGGGCTAATGGCTCCCGGGCAAGTCTAAACAGGCCACTGCGTGCCAACACCTGGCATTTATGTCAGTTGCTGCGCAGCGCTCAACGTGCCAGAGCACCTGCCAGCGGGGGTTTGGGCTTGCGAAACACCAACACATTACCCGCCATGACTGCGACCAGCCCGAGCAAAGCCGGGGCTGTCCATTGATAGCCTTCGGCAAACGCCGACACGTTCAGCGCCACCAGCGGGAACAGCACCGTGCAATACGCAGCCCGCTCCGGGCCCATGCGCCCGACCAACGTCAGGTACGCGGTGAAACCGATCACTGAACCCGGTATCACCAGGTACAGCAGCGAGCCGACATAGCGCGTGTTCCACTCCATCGCAAATGGAATACCGCTGATCAGGCAATACACGGCCAGCATCGCGGCGCCATAGACCATGCCCCAGGCATTGGTGGTCATGGGCTTGAGGCCAGCTTTCTGCTGCATGCTCGACAGCATGTTGCCTGCCGAAAAGCACAACGTACCGAGCAAGGCCAGGCCGAGACCATAGAGCGTTTCGCGGCTTGCCGCATGGTGCGACAGCTCCGGCCAGAACAGCAGCCCCAACCCCAGAAGGCCAAGCGCGCCGCCACCGAGTACGTTGCTGGCAACCCTCTGGCCAAAAAAGAGGCGCGCGTTCAGCGCATTCCACAGTGTTGCAGTGGAAAACACCACGGCGATCAAGCCACTGGCGATCCACTGGCTGGCGGTGAGGAAACACATGAAATTGACGCAGAACAGGCACAGGCCCTGCGCCAGGCACAGCAGATGACCGCGCCGATTCATCGGCTGCAGGCGGCGGGTGAGCAGCAGGATGGCGAACAGAATCAGGCCGGCCAAGGCAAAGCGGTAGACGATCGAAACCGGGATGGCCACTTCACCCAATTGCAGTTTCAGGGCGATCCAGGTGGTACCCCAGATCAGGACAGTGAGCAGGTACAGGGAAAGGTTCATGGGGGTTCCTTAGGCATACGACCATGCATTGCGGGGGGCACCATGCGGCCAACCTGTGGGAGCTGGCTTGCCGGCGATCGAGGACGCAGCCCTCGCCAGGGCCATCAGTGTTCTCTGCGGCCAGTGAAGTGCGCTTGCACAAACTTGCGCTTTTCAGCATTCAGGGAGCTGCCACCTCGGCGCATCGGCAGTACGATGGCGACAGAGGAAACGCTCATGACCCCACTGACCCAGTTGCACGTGTTCAACGCCATGCATGCCTCGCCCCACGCGAGGCTGGAACTGAGCGCGCACCTGGGCGACGGGCTGGCGGCGGCGCTATGGAGCAACCGTGACGATGCCCGCGACTATCAGGCGCCCAGCCACCACACGCTGTCGTGCTACATCGCCCACGGCACCGGCACCTTTCGCCGCCAGCGCCCAGCCGACAAAGGAGCGCCGGACAAATTGTGCATCATGCCGGCCGGCCACGAGTCCAACTGGGTGGTCAATGGGCAGATCCGCCTGGCGCACCTGTACATCAGCGAGGTGCAATTCGCCCTGGGCTGCGTGCGCCTGCTCGACCGGGAACCGCGGGAGATGCAACTGCAGGAAGCGACGTTTCTCGACGACCCACGGCAGTCGGCGCGTTTTCGCCAGTTGATCAGCCTGGCCTGGGAAGAGCCAGGCGAGCGCTTGCTGGCCAGCAGCCTGGCACACGAGATTGTCGATCACGCCGTACTCAGCCAGGTAGGGCTGCGCCAGGGGTTACGCCTCAAAGGCGGGTTGGCACCGAACCTGCGCCGGCAACTGGTGGAATACATCGAGACACACCTGGATCAGCCCATCACCCTCGGTGAGTTGGCCGTGCGTTGCAACCTCTCCGAGTATCACTTCGCACGCATGTTCCGCACCAGCTTCGGCTTGCCGCCACACCAGTACCTGCTGGCCCGCCGGCTGCATCGGGCCTGCCAACTGCTGCGCCTGGGCCAGCTGCCATTGGGAGACATTGCACTGCTGTGCGGGTTTGCCAGTGCCAGCCATTTCAGCAACCGCTTTCGCCAGGCAGTCGGCGCGACACCTGGCGACTATCGCGCCGCCTTCAGCCACTAGAACTCGAAGGTACTCGACAGGCTCACCTGGCGCGCATCACCTATGGCAACGAAGTACTGGTTCACCGCCGAGCTGTAGTAAACCTTGTCGAACAGGTTCTTCACGTTCAGTTGCAGGCGCACATTGTGCTCGTCGAGCCGGGTCTCGTACGTGGCGAAAGCATCGGCAACGGTGTAGCTGGGCAAGTCGAAGGTGTTGGTCGAGTTGCCCGGGCGCTCGCCGACATGACGGGCTCCGGCACCGAAACGCAAACGGTCGCCACCGAACAGGCTGCCGAAGTCGTACACCGCCGACAATGAGCCACTGTGCCTGGCCACGTTCTGCAGGCGGTTACCCTCGAGGTCCGGGTCCTTGGTCACCTTGGCGTCGGTAAAGGCGTAGCTGCCGATCAGGCTCCAACGCTCACTGAGCTGTCCGGTCAGGTCAAGCTCCACCCCCCTTGAACTGACCTCGCCCGCATTGCTGTAGACCGTCTCGCCGGTACCGCTGTCGAAGTTGGAGACCAGCACGTTGCGCTTGGTGATGTCGAACAGCGCCAGGGTGCCGGTCAGGCTGCCAGGCATGTCGAGCTTGGCACCCAGCTCCCACGACTTGCCCTCTTCCGGCGCAATCGACGAATCCAGCACCACACCGCCGGTCAGCGGGGCAATGCTGGAGTTGGGCTTGAACGACTCGCTGTAACTGCCATAGAACGACAACTGCTCATCGACCTTGTAGACGATGCCGGCATGCGGTACCCAGGCCTGGCCGCTGGTGTCGGTATTGGCCTTGAACGGCCGGCCGCGGCCGGCGTACTGGTCGTACTGCTGAAAGCGGGCGCCGGCCACCAGTATCCAGTGCTGGTCCAGGTGCAGTGCGTCCTGCAGGAACAGCGCCTCGGTGCGCAGCTTGTCGGTCTGGTCGCTGTCGCTGGCGCGCACCGTACTGCCCTCCACTTCCTGGCCATAGACCGGGTTCACATAACTGAAGGTGGACTGAGCGGTCTGGCGAATCAGGTCGCCGCGAAATACCTTGCGGTCTTCGTGATCAATGCCAATGAGCAGGTCATGCTGCATTCCGGCCAGCTCGACGTTGCCATTGAGGCTGAGGGTCGCGAACTGGTCGCGGCTCATGGCGTTGTGGGTGCCATCGATGCTGCGCGTGAGCGTGCCCTTGGCTTCGTTGACGCCGGTCACGCGCACTTGGCTTGCGTCGTAAGTCTCGCGGTTGAAGCTGTAGCCAACGTGCAGCTTCCAATCGTCGGCCAACTGGTGGTCGACCTCAAGGCGATACAGGTCGGAGCGGCCTTCCATGTCGTTGAAAGGTTCATCCAGGCGGCGCGTGGCCGGAATGTCCAGCGGGTGGCCGTTGCTGCCGAACGCAGTGCCCCGGTCGAACGGGTAGAGAAACTCGCGGTGCTCATAAGCCAGCACCACTTGGGTGTCCTCGCCCAGCCAGGCCAGCGACGGCGCCACCAGCGATTCGCGGTGCACGCCATAGTTGCGCCAGTAATCCTCGTCCTCATGATCGACGATCAAACGGTAGGCGAAGTTGCTGTCGCCCAGTGCCCCGGTGCTGTCGAACCCACCGCCGCTGCCGTTCTTGCCGCTGCCGTAGGTCGAGCCGCGCACGGTCAGGGCGTTGTACTGCTGCAATTGCGGGCGCTTGCTGACCACGTTGATCACCCCGCCCGGGTCCTGGATGCCATACAGCAGCGAAGCCGGGCCCTTGAGCACCTCGACCCGTTCGGTGCTCGCATTGAGGCTGCGCCCCTGCACGACGGGCATGCCATCGCGCATGATCGAACCGTCGCGGTTGTCACCGAAGCCGCGCTTCATCACCGTGTCGGAGGTGCCACCGAAATTGTTGCCCTGGGTGATGCCGCTGACATTGGCCAGGGCGTCATCCAGGTTGCGCGGGGCCTGGTCGCGGATGACCTGGGCAGGGACCACGTTGATGGCTTGGGGGATGTCCTGGGACGGGCCTTGGCCACGCATGATCGAGGCGCTGGCCGGCGGCTGGTAGCTGTAGGTGTCCATCTGCGAGGTCACCGTGGTGGCCTGCAGGTTGAGCGCACCGGAGGTGTCCACCGGTTCAAGCGTCAGGGTGCGGGCATCGATCCGGCGCCACGTCAGGCCAGCGTTGCCCAGCAATCGCTGCAGCGCCTGTTCGGCACTGAACGTACCCTGCAGGGCCGGTGCCTGCACGGCAGGCAGTTCCAAGGTGTAGACCACGCTCTGGCCGGTGGCACGGCTGAAGGCATTGAGCGCCTGGGGCAAGGGCTGGCTCGGCTGGGCGAACCGGTGCAGTTCAAGCTGCTCGGCGGCAAGGACACAAGGGGCAGCAGCCAAGGCCGAAAGCGCAGAGAAACCTAGCCAGAGAGGGACGCAACGGTGGGTGAACTTCATGGACGCTGACCTGTGAGAGGGTGATGACTGCGAATGAATCGCACTTCCACTCATTACACGGATGTCACGTCCTGTTACCTCATCCGCTTTTGAAAATTATTTTTCCAGTGCCGCCGCTTAACGGATAACGGTCAACCGGCCGAAAACCGTCTGCCGCGAGAACCCCATCACCTTGCCCAGCGAATCCAGTGCCGCCAGTGGCTCGCGCACCGGGAAACTGCCGCTGACCTTGCGCTGCCCCAACTCGCCGTCGAGCAGCACGATCCGCCCCGGGTAATAGCGCCCCAGGTCCTCGACCACCTGCGCCAATGGCACCTGGTAGTAATTGACCCAGCCCTGGCGCCAGGCCAGACGGCTGTCGCTGTCCACACTCGCCGTCTCACCGGCCCGGCCTCTGGCATAGGCCAGTTGCTGGTTGGCCGTCAGCTCACGGGCGGCCTGCCCCTGAGCCGGCGTGACCGCCACCCGACCGTTGCGCACCGTGACCTGTGCCCCCTCGGCCTGCTCGCGCACTTCGAACTCGGTGCCCAGCACCCGCACCTGCCCCCCCGCCGCCTTTACTACAAACGGGTCACCGGTGTGCGTGACCTTGAAGAATGCAGCACCATGCAACAGCCGCACATGGCGCTGCCCCTGCTGGAAATCGACAGCAATGGCACTGCCCGCATCCAGCGTCACCTGCGACTGGTCAGCCAGCGTCACCTGGCGAATGGCGTCTGTGCTGCTGAAGTCGGCCTGCAGGTCCTGCAGCCAGTACCCCGGATGCCAGCCCCCGGCAACGCCCACGGCAAGCACCAGGCAGGCCGCTACGGCCAGTGCGCGGGCGCGCCGCCAGCGAGGCGGGGCAGGCGCCTTGGCCATGGCATCCAGGTATCGTTGCAGGTCTGCGTGTTCTTCCTCGGCCAGGCGTGCCGCGGGTGCCGCACTCTTGTGCCACAGCGCCTGGGCCTGGGCATAGGCTTCACGGTGCCTGGGGTCGGCCAGCAACCAGCGCTTGAACGCCGCACTGTGCGCTACCTCAGGCTGCTCGTTGATCCTGGCCAGCCAATGCAGTGCAGCGTGCGACGGGTCGGCGGTGGTCAAGTCTGAATGGCTCATCGACGGGCGCTCCCTGGCCTGCGCATCGGGGTCGCGGGTTCGGCAACACTGGCCTTGCACGCTTGGAGGGCGCGCATCATATGCTTTTCCACGGCGCTCTGGGACAGCTGCATGGCCTTGGCGATTTCGCCGTACTTGCAGCCGTGTATGCGGTTGAGCAAAAAGATCTGCCGGGTGCGCTCGGGCAGGGCGCGCAGTGCCGCTTCGATGCGCTGCAGGTCATGGTCTACCTCAAGGGCCTGCTCCGGTGCCTGGGCCGAGCACTCATCCAGTTGCAGCGAAGCTTCGGCGATGCGTTCGCGGCTGCCTTCGCTGCGCAGATGGTCGATGGCCAGGTTGCCGGCGCAGCGCAGCAGGTAGGTATCCAGCGCCTCGACCTTGACCTCGGGGCGCCGCCAGAAGCGCAAGAACAGCTCCTGCACCAGGTCCGATGCAGTGGCGCGGCAGCCTACCCGACGGCTGACCAGGGCTTCCATGCGTGCGCGCTGGGCCATGAAGACCTGGACGAAACGTGCGCGCGTGCTGTCGCTGTCAGGTTCGATCAAGGCATCACCCGCCAGATATGACCAGCAGCGGGCCGAGTACCAGGCTGATCCCCGCCAGCCCCAGCAACAGGCGCGGCTGGTAAGGCAAGGCGAAGACCCACAGGGTCACCCCGGCCATCAACACAGCGACCCACTCCACCAAGCCATGGGCCCACCCACGCAGGTGCACCGACAGCAACAGCGATGCCAGCAGCAGCAACCAACCCGCCATACGCAGCCTGCGCAACTGGCCGACAGCAGGCTTGCGCCCGAGCAGGTCGCTGAAGTGCTTTTCCATCGCCAGGCACAAGGCGGCGAACCCGGCAAAACCGATCAGGGCGACGCTCAGCATCCGTTCACCTCGAGCGTTTCAGCCGCTGCCTTTGACACCCGGGGCTCACGCTTGGCCACAGCCTTCGGAGCACGCAGCATCTTGCCTGCGGCCCAGGCCAGGAAAAGACCGGTGCCCAATGCCGTGAGGTCCAGGCCCGCCATCGCCCAGTCGCCGGCGGCTACGCTGTGGTTCAGCCCCTGGCCGGTGGTCAGCGCATTGAGCAAAGGCAGCAGCGCGAAGGCCAGCGCGCCCAACCCAAGCTGCTCGCCCCAGGCTCGGCGCCCGGGGCGCAGCACGGCATGTACCAGCGACAACAGCCAGGCCACGAAGAACGTGTTCACCTCCCAGTCCGCCCGCCCTTGCAGCGCCACAGGCAGCAAGCGGTTGGCCCAGAAAAAGCCGGCCACCGCGAGCAGCAGGCCACTCATGCTGGCGATGTTGAGCACCTCGACCAGGCGCAACTCAGCGGGCATGCGTTCGCGCTTGGCATGCTTGAGCTGGCGCTTGCCAAGCCACATCACCAGGCCCGTACCGATGACCGCAGTACCCGCCACCCCGAACACGAAGTACAGCCAGCGCAACCAGGGCCCGGCGAAGTTGCCCATGTGCAGGCCGACGAAGCTGAACGAAGTCATCATCGCAGCGCTTTCCGGTGCCCCCTGGCTCAGCAGCTCGCCCGTGCTGCCGTCGAACATCCAGTTGGCGCTGCGCTTGTAGGCGATGTTGTCGGCCGAAGCCTGGGCGAAGCTCACGCGAGCGTTGCGGTCGCCCGGGTTGTGCACCTGGATGTAACCCATGCGGGCACCGGGGACCTGCGCCTGAACCTTGGCGTACAAGCCGGCCAACGGCACCAGTGGCGCAGCGACGTTGGCCACCTTGGGCACCTCCTCTGGGCCGAACAGGTCGTTGAAGTAGCCGTTGGTAGTGCCGCCATAGCTGGCCATGATGCTGGCCGGCATCACCATGTACATGAAGATCACCAGGCTGCTGTAACTGATCATCAGATGGAACGGCAACACCAGCACACCGATTGCGTTATGCCCATCCAGCCACGAGCGCTGGCCCTTGCCGGGGCGGAAGGTGAAGAACTCCTTGAAGATCTTCTTGTGGGTGATGATGCCGGTGACCAGGCCCAGCAACATGATGAACGCGCAGAAGGTCGCCAGCCAGCGCCCCCAGGGGTGGGGCATCTGCAGCTGGAAGTGGAAGCGGTAGAAGAACTCGCCGCCGCGGCTGTCACGGGCCTCTACTGGCTGCCCGGTCTGGGCGTCGAGTTGCTTGCTGACAAAGCCACGGCGCCCGCCGGCAGGGTCACGCCAGCCGACGCTCAACGCGGCTTCGCGCTCGCTGGGCAAGCGGATCATCCAGTTGCCCGAGTGCGCCGCGTTGGCCTCCAGGTAGCGCTGGGCCAGGCCCAGGCTGGCCACCGGGTCGAGCGCGTGGCGGCGGACTTCGGGCTGTGCCCAGTGGCTGATCTCTTCCTTGAAATACGACAGTGTGCCGGTCAGGAAAATTGCGAAAAGCAGCCAGCCGAAAATCAGCCCGGTCCAGGTGTGCAGCCAGGCCATCGCCTGGCGGAAACCGTCCTTCATGGGTTCTTCATCCAATAGGCCAGCCCGTTGATCAGCCCCAGCAGCAGGCTCGGCAGCAACACGCCGAGCCAGGCATGCCAGGCGCTGCGGCAGGCAAAGCACCAGATGAAGGCCAACAGGTAGAAAACGAACGACAGCATCATGCCGGTCATGGCCGCGTCGACTTGCGCCAACGGCACCAGCAAGGTGATGCAGACACTGGCCATGGACGCCAGCAGGTACCCACCCAGCACCGCTGCCAGGCAGCGTGAGGTCACGGCCAGGCGGTAGCTGAGGGGCAGTCCGGCGGCATTGCGCTTCATGGCGGAGGTCCGGGAAACTCTGGGGGTTGCAATAGTAATGATTTCAATTCGCATAAGCAAAGTCTGAAAGACTTGGGGGTTTTAACCGGTCTTATGTCGTCAAAGGGCTGCCCGGTAGCCTCTGTGGGGTTAATTGCAACAGAAAATTTATTTTCACGAAGGGCTTGAATTCAGGCTTCGGTTGCCTGACCTTAGAGTCAAGAGGCGAAGAATTTCCAAGGGCCTCAAGGGCCTAGGCACGCCTCCATGCGAGCAAGCTGAATAAGGATTGAATCATGCAAATCCAGGTCAACAGCAGCAACCATATCGAAGGCAACATCCGTCTCAACGAGTGGGTCCGCAGTACGCTGCAAACCACACTCGAACGTTACGAGGAGGACCTCACCCGCATCGAGGTGCACCTGCGCGACGAGAACGGCGCCAAGCCCGGGCCGCATGACAAACGCTGCCAGATGGAGGCTCGCCCCAAAGGCCATCAACCGATTTCCGTGACCCATACCGCCGCTTCGCTGGACCAGGCGGTGGATGGAGCCGCCAGCAAGCTGAACAATGCGCTGGATCATTTCTACGGCAAGCTGCGCAGCAAGCGCGGCGTACTGGAACTGAGCGATCCCGACGCCTGACCCTTGCCAGTAAGCAAAAACGCCCGGCCATGTGCCGGGCGTTTTCGTTTTCACCTTCGTCCAGTTGAGTCAGTACTTGGCAACCTGCAACAGTGGTTGCGGGAACAGGTTGTCCAGTGTCTCCAGCAACCGTGCGTAATAAATGGGCTTGCGGAAGAAATCCAGCACCTGCAGACGCAGCAGGTCGCTGAGGTCTTGCGCACCGGCGTGCCCCGACATGACGATCACCGGCAAATGCTGCCGGGCCGTATGGTCGCGCAGGCGCTGGATCAAACCGATGCCGCTTTCTTCCGGCATGCGTAGATCAGTGATGACCAAGGCAACGTCCGGATAACGGGTGAGCAGTTGCAGGGCAGCTTTCACCGAGCCTGCCGTGTGGCAGTAGTACCCCTCGTTGTCGAGGAGTTCGGCCAACTCAAGCAGGTGCTCTTCCTCGTCATCGACCAGAAGAATCTGCTGACGCGAGGGAGAGTTCTGCATGTGCGGCTCCTGTTGATCCAGTCCGACGAGACGTCGCCTGTTATTGGTCTAGTTCAGGGCCGTCTGGATTGCGGTGAACATGGTACTGATGTTGCCGGAGATCCCGGGAACGAACCCGGCCAATACCACCGCCACCATCGCCGCGATGACCGCGTACTCGATACCCGAGGCACCGTCCTTGCGATGCAGGAATTGCTTGCAGTGAAGGATGACCTGTTTCAGCAACATGACCAGCTCCTTGCGGCGAACTCGCCGGCGACAATGGTGTCAAAGTGACGCCTGTTTGCCATCAAAGGATTGCCAAGCTGGAGCCGTCTGCAAATATAAAAAAGCATTAGTCATCAGGTGATAATCCAAAAGCATTAGATCCTTTTATTTCAACAACCGACTGTTTTAATTGGGTTTACGTTCTGGCTACAAAAAAAGCCGAGCGCCTAATGGCGAATGGCGATGGGTGGGCTACCGTGCAATAGCGAAATAGTGACTTTTTGCCACCACCCGACGCGTGCACGGAGGCCAGCCATGAGCAGTCGCTTGACCATGATTCTGGCCACCCTTTTCCTGCTCGGCGCACTGCTCGCGGGATACTGGGGGGTCGTGCTCAGCCGCCCCCCTGCACCACCCCAGCCGGTAGCCCCCATCGCCGAGCAGCCGCCTGCGGTGGTTGCAGCGCCCACCCCGCAACCGCCCGAGCCGCAGCGCTTCCCCATCGTCGTGCTGCGCAAGGCGCTGCCGGCCAATACGCCCTTGACCGCAGACGACGTGCTGCTCGAGCGCTTGCAGGTAGTCCCTGCCGGTGCCTTCCAGCAAGTGGACCAAGTGATCGGACGCAG
Source organism: Pseudomonas sp. BNK-15 (assembly GCF_047456105.1). Taxonomy (NCBI): domain Bacteria; kingdom Pseudomonadati; phylum Pseudomonadota; class Gammaproteobacteria; order Pseudomonadales; family Pseudomonadaceae; genus Pseudomonas; species Pseudomonas sp. BNK-15. The sequence goes on along the minus strand of NZ_CP179898.1, from coordinate 2,861,076 downwards.
CAGCGCCAGGCCACTGGCCGCAGGTAGCTGGCTGGACGAGTCGAGCTTCCAGCCCGGCGGACCGCTGGCACGGATGATCCGTGCCCACGAGCGGGCCGTTGCGGTAGGCGTGGACGACGTGGTCGGCGCCGCCGGGCAACTGTACCCGGGTGATTTTGTCGACGTGCTGCTGTACCTGCGCGAAGAGGCCAACAACCCGCAGTCTTCTGCCCAGGTCGTGCTGCCGGCCCTGCGCGTGCTGAGCGTCGGGGAACAGATGGGCGTTACCAATGACGGCCGCCCGGCACTGACCGCCGAGGAGCTCAAGGCGCGCCGCGAGCAGGCGACCCCAGGCAACCCCGCAAGCACCCGCACCGTGGTGCTGGCAGTCCCTGAAGCCTTGGCCAGCCGCCTGATGCTGGCAGCCCAGGTCGGCACCCTGCGCCTGGCCGTGCGCAGTGCCGCCGAGCAGCGGCTGGCCCGCTATTGGGCCCAAGCGGATAGCAAACCGCAGGTAGAAAGCATCAACCGGGAACTCTATCGGTTCAGCCAGCTTTCCCAGGCGCCATTGGCCAAAACCGCCTCAACCGCTGCAGCCGTTGCAAGCATGCAGATCATCCGTGGCGCACAGGCCGCGGACGCCAACAAGACCCCCTGACAAGGCAAGGATGCAGTATGCGTAGTTCCGAGCGTTGCAGTTCAAAACGGTTCTTCAGTCTCGCGTGCCTTGCCCTGCTCATGGTTGCGCTGCTGCCGAAGGCCCATGCCGCCAGCAACGGCTGCGAAGCATTTGCCCAGCTGCCTTCAGTGATCGAAATCGACCAAGGCCTGCAGCAAGAATTGCGCTTGCCGCTGGCGATCACCCGCGCCGCCGTCGGCGACCCCAAGGTTGCCGACGTGCAACCCAGCGGTGACCGCGCCGTGCTGGTGACGGCCGTGGGCCAAGGCAATACCACGCTCATGCTGTGGACAGCCTGCGCACCGGCGCCACACCGGGCCATGCTGTTCGTCAAAGGCCAGGCCAGCGCCGCCATGGCCGAAACGGGCCTGCCGCCGTCGCTGGATCCGGAGTTGCCAAGCCAGGTGCAGGCCGATATCCGCTTCGTCGAGGTGCGCCGCACCAAGTACAAGGAAGCCGGCGCCCGGCTGTTTTTCAGCGGCTCGAACAACAGCCTGATCGGATCGCCAGGTACCGTGCCAGGCACTTCGGTGACACCGGGCGCCGTGCCTGTCACCTCGCCGCAGATCCCGCTCAACGACGGTGTGTTCAACATCGTCTGGGGCGGCGGCAGCAGCCGCTTCCTGGCGGCCATCAATGCCCTGGAAAACAGCGGTTTCGCCTACACCCTGGCGCGCCCCAGCCTCACCGTGCTCAGCGGCCTGACTGCAAGCTTCCTGGCCGGTGGTGAGATACCGATCCCGGTGCCCAGCGCCGGCAGTGACAACTTCTCGATCGAGTACAAGGAGTTCGGCGTGCGCCTGGCACTGACGCCGACCGTGATCAGCCGCGACCGCATTACCCTGAAGGTAGCGCCTGAAGTCAGCGAGCTGGATTACACCAACGCGGTGACCATTGGCGGCACAAGCGTACCGGGGCTGAGCATACGGCGCACCGATACCAGCATTTCCCTGGCCGATGGCGAGAGCTTCATCATCAGCGGCCTGGTCGGCAACAACACCCGCTCCGCCGTGGACAAGCTCCCCGGGCTGGGCAACCTGCCGATCCTTGGCGCGTTCTTCCGGCAATCGGCCCTGATACGTGAGGAGACCGAGTTGCTGATGATCGTCACCCCGCACCTGGTTCAACCGCTGGCGGCCAATGCCCGCCTGCCGGAACTGCCCGGCGAAGGGTTGCGTACCTACGACCCCAGCTGGGGCCGGCTGTTCTTCATGGAAAACGGCAACTTCGATGGCCAAAGCGGGTTATCACGATGAACGAGAGCCTCAACCAGACCTTTCTGGGCATCACCCGCAATGAAGAAGACCTGCAGTGGCTGCAGAGCGCGCTGGCACCCCAAGGCCAGGTGATCGGCGCCAGTGGCGGCAGCCTCGATGAACTGCTGGCGCTGATCAATGCGACCTTCAGCACCCTGGTGTTCATCGGCCTGGACCGTGAGCAACTGGTCAACCAGTGCGCACTGATCGAGGGGGTGCTTGAAGCCAAGCCGCTATTGGCGATCGTCGCTCTGGGCGATGGCATGGACAATCAACTGGTGCTGCACGCCATGCGTGCCGGCGCCCGCGATTTCGTCGCCTACGGCTCACGGGCCAGTGAAGTGGCCGGGCTGGTCCGGCGGCTGGGCAAGCGCATGCCCACCGTCACCAACAACCCCAGCCTGGGCGGCCTGACCGTGCTGTACGGCGTGCAGACCGGTGCCGACGGCGCTTTGCTGACCACGCACCTGGCGCGGGTGGTACAGGAAAGCGGCCAGCAGACCCTGCTGCTGGACCTGGGCATGCCACGTGGCGACAGCCTGGCGCTGCTGGGGCTGGAGGCGTCGTTCTATTTCGGCGATGCCCTGCGCCACCTGCGCCGGCTCGACACCACCCTGATCGACAGTGCTTTCACCCGCGACAAGAAAGGCCTGCGCCTGCTGACCTTTGCCGAAAACGATGACCCGCTGCGCCAGACCAGTGCCGCCGAGCTGTACATGCTGCTCAGCGCTCTGCGCCAGCACTTCCAGCACATCGTCGTGAACCTGACCGGGCATGCCGACAGCGAAGCCCTGCGCACCATCATCAGCCACTGCGACAAGCTCATCATCTATACCGACCAGAACATCCTCGACTGCCGGCGCAACCTCGAAGTGCTGGAGCTGTGGCGCGATCATGGCATCAAGCTGGAGCATGCCAGCCTCTTGGTCGACCGCTACCTGGGCAATGTCGCCCCGGATGCCGAGAGCCTGGCCAAGCGCTATGCGCTGCCGCTGCTCAAGGTCATGCCCGACAGCCCCGAGGTGCGGCTGAACGTGAAAAACCAGGGCCTGAGCCTGTTCGAACTGGCCCCGCGCGAAAACCTTACACAAGCCCTGCGCGGCCTGGGTGAGCGCTTGGCGCAGCGTTCGGAAAACCTTGCGCCACCGGCCTTTACCTGGCTGCGTCGGCTATGGGGCAGCAAATGAACGGCGACCAACCCTTCGGCGGCCCCAACCATGCCTCTGGCGACCCATATGCGTTAAAGCGCGCACTGCACCGCTTTGCCATCGATGCCATCGAAGACAGCGGCCGCAACCTGCTCGAAGGCGCGCGCCCGGCACTGACGCAGTTTGTACTGGAGCAGGTGGGCGATTACGTGGCGCGCCTGCGCCTGGCAATGTCACGCTACGAAATGGAGCGCCTGGCCGAAGAGCTGGTCGACGAGCTGACCGGGTTCGGGCCGCTGGAGGTGCTGCTGCGGGACGCCAGTGTCACTGAGATTCTGGTCAACGGGCCGCACAGGGTGTTCGTCGAGCGGGCCGGGCAGTTGCAACAGACCGACCTGCGTTTCATCGATGCCCAACACGTCGAGCGCGTCATGCAGCGCATCCTTGCACCGCTCGGGCGCAGGCTGGACGAATCGTCGCCGATGGTCGACGCGCGCCTGCCCGACGGCAGCCGGGTCAATGCGATCATTCCACCCGTGGCCCTGGACGGGCCGTGCCTGTCGATCCGCAAATTCCGCCAGGACATGCTCAAAAGTGCCGACCTGCTCGCCACCCGTGCCATCGACCAGCACATTTTCGACTTCCTCGAGCGCGCCGTGGGTCGGCGCTGCAACATCCTGGTCAGCGGCGGCACCGGCACCGGCAAGACCACCCTGCTGAACATCCTCAGCCAGATGATCGCCCCGCGCGAGCGCCTGGTGACCATCGAAGACGTCGCCGAACTGCAACTGCACCATCCCCACGTGGTACGCCTGGAAACCCGCCCGCCAAATGCCGAGGGGCACGGCGAGATCAAGGCCAGCGAGCTGATCCGCAATGCCCTGCGCATGCGCCCGGACCGTATCATCCTCGGCGAGATCCGCGGCACCGAGGTGCTGGACGTGCTCACCGCGATGAACACTGGCCACGACGGCTCGATGAGTACGGTGCACGCCAACACCGCGCAGGACGCCTTGCTGCGCCTGGAAACCCTGGTTGGCCTGAGCGGGCGGCAGATCGCCGAGAAGACCTTGCGGCAGATGATCTGCGCGGCACTGGACGTGGTGATCCAGCTGACCCGCCTGCCCGACGGTCGCCGCTGCGTCAGTGAAATCCTGGAAGTGGTCGGCGTGCGTGACGACGTGTATGTGACCAATACCCTGTTCCGCCTCGACCGCCGCGGCGGCGACGTGTTTCTGCGGGAGGCGCCGAACCCCGCGGGCAGCAAACTGCGCCATGAAGGTGTGCAATGACCGGCCCCCTGCTGCTGGCGCTGGCGCCCCTGTTGCTGGGCGTGTCCCTGATGCTGTTTCGCCTGGGCCTGTACAAGCGCAGCGAACAGCGCATTCTCCAGCGCCTGGGGCGCGCCTTTGAATTGGTCCGCAGCGGCAATGCACGGCGCGCCTGGCTCGAGCCGCTGTTGCAACGTGCCGGGCTTGGCGCAACCGACTGGCAACCGCAGCGCTGGCTGCTGGCCTGGCTCGGCCTGGCACTGGTGGCGCTGCTGGGGGCCGGGTGGGTGGCCGGGCTGATGGTGCTGGTCGGCCTGCCGCTGCTCGGCTATTTCACCCTCAGTTGGCTATGCCGACGGCGCGTGCACCAGCTTGTCGAACAGCTGCCCGCTTTGCTGGACTACAGCGTGCGCAGCCTCAAGGCCGGGCGCACCCTCAATGATGCGGTCCTTGGTGGTATCGACGGCTCTCGCGAGCCCTTGCGCTCGACCATGACCCGGGTACGGCGCAACGTACAGCTGGGCGTGCCGCTGGACGATGCGGTCAACGAACTGGCCGAGCTTTACAACCAGGACGAGCTGCGTCTGTTCGCCATGGGGCTGCGCATCAACCAGCGCTACGGCGGCAATACCAGCGAGCTGATGGAGAACCTGATCAAGCTGATCCGCGAGCGCGAACAAGGCAGCCGTCAGCTCAAGGCCATGACCGGCGAAACCCGCATCACAGCGATGATCCTGGGTGCCTTGCCGCTGTGCATGGTCGGCTACTTCCTGATGGCCAATCCGCACTACCTGCTGACCATGTGGCAAGACAGCAGCGGCCAGATGATGCTGCTGTTCGCCTTCGCCCTGCAGGTGGTCGGCTGCCTGGTGCTGTGGCGCATGATGAGGAGCCTTTGACCATGGCCTTGTTGCTCTGCGCCGTGTGCCTGTTCATCGCCGCCGGCTTGCTTGGCGTGCAGGCCGCCCGGCAGCTGCGTGCCCGCTACCTGGTCGCTCGCAGGCTGCAGGGGCGGCTGACGCGCGAGGAGCGCCTGGGGGACTGGCTGCACTGGCTGGGCAGTAGCCCGCTGGGGCGGCGCCTGCAGAAACTCGACGGGGAAACCCAAGCCTTGCTTGACCGTGTCGGCTGGCGCCGCAGCCGCCAGCGGGCGCTGTTCGCTGCCATGCAACTGGGGCTGCCGCTGCTGGCGGTCGTGCTGACACTGATCCTGCAGCAAGGCGTGCTAGGCGGTGAAGGCACGCACTGGTTGGTCTGGCCGTTATGCGCCTTGGGTGCCAGCTACCTGTTGCCCAAGCGCTTGCTGGCGGTTGCCGCCAGACGGCGCCAGCAGCGTATCGCCCAGGAAGTCAGCCTGATGATTCCGCTGCTGCGCATTCTCTTCGAGACCGGTCTGGCCGTAGAGCAGGCACTGCGCGTGCTGAGCCAGGAAGGCCAGGCGCTGGTCCCCGAAATCAGCGAAGAGTTGCGCCAGGTGCTGCAACGGGTGGACTCGGGCCTGGCGCTCGGCCCGGAGCTGGAAAAGAGCGCCCGGGTACTGGCCGTGGATGAGTTCATCGACACCTGCGTGATCCTTCAACAGTTGCTGGTACAGGGCAGTGGTGCGATGAAATCGCTGCTCGCGCTCAAGGACCTGCTCGATGACCGGCGCCTGACACGCATGCAGGAACGGGTATCGAAAATGTCGGCAAAAATGTCGGCGGTGATGATGGTATTCCTCTTCCCGGCACTGCTCATCGTCCTGGCCGGGCCGGGATTTTCCGCCTTGACGCGGGCCTTGGGCCCCTAGGGAGTAATGGATGAAAGCGACCCTGTTGTTCACCGGCCTGCTCTTGCTGACAGGATGCGCCGGCCAGCAGCCTGAAGGGTTCGGACACCTGTTCGGCACCTCGAGCTGCGGCAAGCCGAACGCCGATCAGCAACTGGCGCTGAACCTGGCGGACGAGATGCTCAACGATGGCCGCCCGCATGCCAGCCTGGCGCACCTGGAGCAGTTGCCCAACACCCTCGACCAGGTACGCTTGCGCAAGGCCAGGGTCTCGCGCTTGTTGGGGCGTAGCGAAGCAGAACCGCTGTACCGCAGCCTGCTCGGCGGCTGCCTCGCGGCCGAAGGTGAACATGGCCTGGGCCAGCTCGCCTCGGCCCGGGGCGATGACGTGCAGGCCTTGCAGAACCTGCAGCGTGCGGCGCGTCTGGCCCCCACCGACGAGCGGGTTCGCAACGACCTGGGTGTGGTGCTGATGAGCATGGGCCGGTATGAACAGGCACGGTTCGAATTCCTGACCGCCATCGAGCTCAAGGATGACAACCCGCTGCCCGCCGTCAACCTGGTGACCTTGGCGCTGCTGCAGGACAACTGGCAGCAAGCCACCGACCTGGTCGGCCGCCTGCGGCTCAAACCGGCGCAGTTTGCCCAGGCCCAGGCACGCGCCAGCCAGATCAAAGCCACAGGACGCGGGCCGATAGCTTCGGCCAGTGGCGCAGGTGTGATGGTCAACTGAGCAAAGGAGAAGGTCATGATCAGGTATGTGATGCTGCTGGCCTGCTGCACCGGTATTACCACGGCCTGGGCAGAGGATTACCCACGCCAGCAACCGCCTGCGCTGACGGCAACCGAAGCGCTGCTGCGAGTGCAGTCCAGTGGCGAACAGGCGTCCACGCGCCTGCAGGTGCAGACGGCGCGCGAGCGTGATCTGTCCAAGCAGCGCTGGCTGGAAACCTACAAGTACGCCATTCCGGATTTCTATCGCTGGACCAAGATGACTGAGTCGAACAACTGACCGGGCCTGGCGATCTCACTGCAGGCACATGCTGGTCAGCAAAAAGCCCACCAGCACAAAGGGCGCGAATGGCTGCTTTTCAGCCCCCTGCCCTGCCCTGCGCCGCGCCCACCGTCGCAACAGCGCCCAGACCAGCAAGGTGCCGCCGGCGCCGATGAACGTACCGAGCACGTAGTCCTGGCTGGTGGCCAGCCCCAGCGCGGCGAGCAACTTGACGTCGCCGGCACCGAAACGCCCCATCGCGTAGCCGGGCAACGTGAGCAGCAACACAATCGCCAGTGCCCAGCCGGCATCACTGGCCCGGGCGCCGATCCAGCTGTGCCCGGTAACCGCCAGCCACACCAGCGCACAGGCTGCGACGCCCAGGGTCAGAAGGTTGGAAATCTGCCGTTCGCGGACATCTTGCCGGCTGCACAAGGCAAGCCACAGCAGCAGGGCGATACTGGATATTGGCAATTGGCCATCCCTGTTCGTCGAAGGCTTCTATGCTGTAACTCAGGACTCCTCGTCAGGGTAGACGCAATCATGCAAGCAGGCCCGGTAGCACGGCAAAAAGGCGCGGCAGCCATCGAGTTCGTCGCCGTCTTCATGATCTTTTTCACAGTGTTCTACGGCCTGGTCAGCTACACCCTGCCAATGCTGATGCTGCAATCGTTCAACCAGGCCAGCAGCGAGGCCGTGCGCCGCTGCGTGGCTCTGGACCCGAGCAGCGAGACCTATGACGACGATGTACAGGCGCTTGCCCATGCAGTGATCCGCGAGCAGTTGGCCTGGATGCCTGAGGCACTCGACTTCCAGCCGGCCGATGCACAGGTGAGCGTGGATGATGACAAGCTGCTGAAGGTGACGATCAATTATCCGAAAAGCAAACTGCACAAGGTGCTGCCGCTGCTGGTGATACCGCTGATTGGCGAAGTGCCCCGCTTGCCTGAGAGCTTGCAGGCCGAAGCGAGCCTGCAACTGTGAGTGGCCTGTTCGATCGCTGGCTGGGCAGCCATGGCGCAGAGCCCGCCGCGCAGATGCCGCATGCCGTGGGCCTTCAGGTGTGGCTGGACGATCAGGGGCATGTGCTACGCCTGGCCGGGCCCTTGCGCACGCTGCTGGCCGTACCCAGCCACGCGCAGGCGCGGGTGCACGACTACCTGTATCGGCACAGCTGGCTGGCCCTCGAAGGGGTGCCCGCCGATTGGCAAGGGCAAGCACTGGACCTGGATTTTCACACCGTGCACGGCCAGGCCCTGCAGACCCGTGGCTGGCTGCAACACCAGGCTGTCGGCTGGATGCTGCAGCTGTTCGATATCAGCGACCTGCTGCGCCAAGGCGCTCAGCAGGAACAGTGCCTGACCTTGCGCCAGCTGGCCGCAGACGTCGGCCAGGCCGTGCGTGACTGCAGCGAAGACTGGCTGACGCAGACGACCGCCGAGCAACTGCTGCGCCTGGCCGAGCACTGGCATGCCGGCTCGGTACGCCTGATGTTGGCGGACCCATCGGGCTGGCGGGCGCATACCTGCAGCGAAAGCGACTGGCCTTGGCCCGATGACCAACGCTTGCAGCCGTGGCTGCAGGCGCTTCCCGCCCATTTTCAGCAGGTCGCGCCTGACTTGCCGCACTGGCGGGCCACTTGCGCTGGATTACCGCTGTTCCTTGTGCCTTACAGCCATGGCCATGAGGTTCAGGCCTGGTTGCTGTGTGCGGGCGCGCCATCGGTGCCTTCACCAGAGGCGGCCAAGGCGCTCTTGCAAGCCTTGCTCGAGCCGCTGCTCGCGCGCCTGCGGCAACACCAGTTGCAGCAGCGCTCGCGCCATCTGGACGAGCTGCAACAGCAACTGGGCGCAGGCTGGTGGCAATGGCCGGGGCAAGGGCCGCTGCATTTCGATCCGGCCTTGGCCGCCAGCCTTGGCCTGCCCAGTGCGGTGAGTATCGAGCAATGGCTGGCGCGCCTGCACCCGGCTGATCGGGAGGCTGCGCAAATGGCCCTGGAGCAGTTGCGCAACGGTGTGGCATTGAGCTTGAACGTGCGGCTGCTCGAAGCCGACAGTGGCGCGGCGCCTCGCTGGCTGCACTGGGTCGGGCAGTTGCACGGCGGGCAGGGGCACGGCTTTGTGCTCGACATCAGCGCACTGAAAGCCCAGGAGCTTCAGGCCAGCGCCGCGCGCGCCCGGCTGGAGAACCTGATCGCCAGTTCGCCTGCGGTGATCTATATCCAGCGCTGTTGCGAGGGCGCGTTGCACAGTGAGTTTTTCAGCGCCAGCCTGACGCCGATGCTGGGCTGGCCCAAAGATAGCGAGCTGGCGCGCCATCCAGGCCAGGCGGTACACCCGCACGACCGGGCGCTATGGCTTGAGCGAACACGTACGCTGTTGCGCGATGGCCAGGTCCGCAGCCGCTATCGCCTGCGCGACCACTTGGGTGGCTATCACTGGGTGCTGGACGAAGCCCGGCTGTTGCGTGACGACCTTGGCCAGCCGGTCGAGGTGGTCGGCCTGTGGCTGGATGTCAGCGAAGCGACCGAGGCAGCCGAGCGTGTGCGCCAGAGTGAGGAACGCTACCGGGTGCTGGTGGAGGATTCACCCGCGATGATCTGCCGCTACACCCCGGACCTGCAGCTGCTGTTCGGCAACCGGCCGCTCGCCGAACAACTGGAGTGCGCACCTGAGCAACTGAGCGAGATGAACCTGGGCCAATGGATGTCCGACAGCCAGCGCCTGTCGTTTCTGCAACGCCTGGCCGACCTTACCCCGGAGCAGCCGCTGGGCAGCGCGGAGATCTGCCTGCAACTGCCAGGGCACAGGCATGCCTGGTGGGTGTGGGCCGAGCGTGGGCTGTTCGATGAGCAAGGCCGGCTGCTGGAAGTGCAGGCAGTGGGGCGCGACAACACGCAGGTAAGGCAAAGCCAGCAACAATTGATGCAGGGCGCCAAGATGGCCACGCTCGGCGAGTTGGCGACAGGGCTGGTGCATGAAATCAACCAGCCGCTGAACGTGATGCGCCTGGCCATTGCCAACACACTCAAGCGCGTGGAAAGCGGGGTGGTCGAAGTCGAGTACCTGACAGGCAAGCTGCAGCGCATCGATGCACAGGTGGGGCGCGTGGCCAGGCTGGTGGAGCACATGCGCACCTATGGGCGGCGCTCCGCGCTTGAGCACCAGGTGTTTGCAGCCTGGACTGCGGTGGATGGCGCAGTGGCGTTGCTGGCTGAAGGGCTGCGCGGCAAAGGTGTGGCGTTGCAGGTCGAAGAGCCGGATTTCTGCCCGGAGGTGCAAGGGCATGAGGACCAGCTCGAGCAGGTGCTGATCAACCTGATGGTCAACGCCCGGGACGCTTTGCTCGAGCGCCAGGTGGCCAGCCCACGGATCGGCATCTGCCAGCGTATCGAGCAAGGGCAACTGTGCCTGCAGGTGGAAGATAACGCCGGCGGTATCGACCCACGCCTGATCGAGCGCATCTTCGAGCCGTTCTTCACCACCAAGCCTGCGGGCGTGGGTACCGGGCTGGGGCTGTCGGTGAGCTTCGGCATCGTCGAAGCCATGGGCGGCAGGCTCGAAGCGCTCAATGGTGTTGACGGCGCCTGCTTCCGAGTGTTGCTGCCCATCTACAACACCAACTGAGCACGGCCGGTGGAGCAACTGAGGTTGGCGCCGACGTCGGTATTGACCAGGTCGATTCCCAGAACCTTCAGCAGCACATTGACCAACGGGTCGATCAGGGGGCTGAGCACCCCTCTTATCAAGGGTTCGATGATGCCTTTGACCGTACCGAGTACATTGCCGGCGATCACCAGCACATCGCCGAGACCACTGTTGGCAGTGGGTTTGAAGGCCTGGAGCTGGACGCCCAGCAAGGTGTCGCTGAGGCTGCCGACCACGTTGTCATTGACCGGGCGCATGTTCAGGTAGGCGGCGGGCTGCCCGATATTGGGCGGTTCGCTAACCGGGCCCTGGAACACCAGCGAGTGCTCTACCGGGCCACTGCTCAGCAGCTTGCTGTCGACCCGCAGGCCAAGGCCGCCACCGGCGTAGGGTATTCGGCTTTCGCAAGTTCCGAGTATCAGCAGCTTGGTACAGCGTTTGGTGCCGATATCGATCAATGGCAGCGCCTTGACTGCGGTAGTGCCGGTGGTGAAGAACGCGTCAGTGGATTCGAAGCGCCCCACCGCCAGCTGGGCAGCAGCGCTCTGGGCCTGAACGGTCAAACGCTTGGGCGAGCATCTGAACGTGTCAGGAGACTGCGGGTCGAGGCGTGCCGTGGCTTCGGCGACCTGAAGGCCAATGTCCAGCTGAAGCTTGTCAGGCACGAGCACGATATCGGTGACGGTGCACGGCACACCCAACAGGCATAGCACCGATTCCAGTGTCGAAGCCAGGTTCAGGCTGAGCAGGTTGTTGAGCACGTTGGTCAGTGGCGAGGCCAGGTCGAGCACCGCATTGACCAAGCCGAAGACCGTGCTGAGCAGCGGCAGGTCGAGCGAAATCATCGCCCGTACCTGAGCCGTGTGAACCCTCAGTTCATCCGTACGCGGATCGCCGACCGCCGAGACCTGTTGCGGCTCGATGACCTTCAGCCGCACCCGACCGTTGATCAGGCCGAGCACGCTAATCGGCAAGTCGGCAGTGGCTGCGCTTTCGCTGGCAGCCAGCTGGATCACCCCCTGCACCAGTTGCAGCAGCTGGATGCTGGCGTCCAGCCCCGCTTGGGCAGTACCGTTCTGAATATCGAGAATGTCGCCCAGTTGCAGCAACGTGCTGTTGCCGGCCCCCAGGGCGACCTTGCCCAGGTTGGTGACAACATCGGCGGCGGCACCGCTTTGCTCAAGTACCTTGACCGCCGCTTCCAGCAATTGTGTGACGGTGGCGTCGGCATTGAGCAGTTGCTCGTAGTCGCCAACGGTCAATTGCAGGTCGACAGCCAACTGCTCGAGGTAGTTGAGCAGGTTGAGGTCGGTTGCGGCTATGCCTTTCCAGCCTGCGAGGCCAAGCTGCACGTTGCCTCCCAAGGCGCCGAGCAGGCCATCGAGCAACACCGACTGTTGCGAATCCACCGTAGCCAACGTAGTGCGAATGCTCAGCATGGCCTGTGGCGGCAATGCCTTGGACGCCACCGCATGGGCCTGCAGGGTGGTGGTCAGGGGAGCCCCGCCACCTTGGGTCAGGATGTAGATGCCGGCGGCAAAACTGGTGGTGACTGTGTTGCTGACATCGACCCGTATCGCTTCGTTACGGGCATTGTCGCTGGTAAACGTGCGCAGGCTATTGGCACCGGTCTGCAGGTAACCGCAACTGGCCACCAAGGGGCTGCCAGGCGTGTGGCCGTTGCGGGCGGCGGCTACGCTGGCGATGGCCGTGGCCTGTGGGCCATTGCCCGTGCACACGGCAGACTGGCCTGCAGCTTCAAGCGCGGCCATGTCGGCGATGCGTTGCAACTTGCGCTGCTCAAGGTAAAGACGGCCGCTGTCGACCACTACCAGCATGAAAAGCAAGGCCAGGGCCAGTGTGGTAACCGCCATCAGGCCGATCGCGCCACGCTGCCGGGCAGCGGAAGAGGGAACCACGGGCACTCCTTTGCAGGCCAGAGGCCAGCCATCGCGGCTTTGGTCACAGGAGTGTAGTCACACTAGTGGCTAATTGCCTTGCCCTGGGGCGCGAGGGCTACCGATCAAATGCCCTGAACCAACCCGGCATCTACCCGGTCAATTCCTGCAATCACCTATTGCGGGCCCAGACCATGAACAATCCATTCGAACAGATCAGCGCCGCCTTCGCCCCCGAGTACCGCGTAAACCTGAGCATCGAGCGCCTGGACGGCAGCATCATGCTGACACTGTCCGATGATGCCGGGGTGGTCGCCAAGCGCCTGATCACCCAGGCCCAGCGCAACGACCCGGTGCGCCTGCAGCGGGTCATCGACAGCATTCGCCTGGGCTTGGCCATCGAACTGGGGCAGAACCCTTTGCAGGTACTGGCCGCCCTCACCCGCGACCCGCGCCAGCAGCCAGGTCACTCCATCGCCAACTGACGGCTACTTGCCCTCTTCCACTGCCTTGCCATTGGCGTCCAGCACCTTGGTCGAGGGGTAACGGTACGAGGCGTAGCGCACCACCAGGATCGAAAACGCCAGCAGCAGGATGCCCCCGCACAGGTACAGCAGGCCCTCATCCGGCGCCTTGTGGTGCGACACATCACCGATCAGCAGGCGGGTCAGCGCGGTGATCGCCACATACAGCAGGAAGCGGATAGGCATGTGGTTGGTCTTGAAATAGATCCCGACCATCGCCCCAAGCTCCAGGTAGATGAACAGCAGCAGGATGTCATCGACGCTGATGCCGCCCTTGCCGAGCATGTCCAGGAACGTCATCACCGCCGCGTAGGCGGTAATGGCGCCGATGCCGAACAGGGCAAGGTAGTGAAACCCCTCTACACACAGATTGCCCAGCGAGTCGGCCGAGCCATGCAGGCCCTTGCGCAGCTTTTCTGCCCATTTGATGTTCACGATGTGCGATTCCCCGATACGACATGAAGGATGATGCGTCACGCGTGTGACGCTTGTGCCATGCAGTTAAAGGGCCAGGCCCCTGCTTTTGGAAGGCGGCAGATTGCCGCAAGGCACCTGTGGGCTACGCTTTTTTGCGGCAAGGGTTGCACCTGAGGTGCGATTGCCATTACTGTATGCGCATACAGTGATCGATAAACCAACCGCAAAAAGGCACAGAGGTGATGAATGGCCGTCGAAGTGGTGTACCGCAGCAGCCGCGACCCGGAGCGCTTGTTCATGGATAAGGCCGAAGCAGATCGTCACGACAAGATGCTCGAACTGGCCGAGCGCCTGGCCGAGGTGCTGCACAAGGCGGTGCCGTCGCTGACCGAGCAGCAGGTCGAGGAAGCCGGCATTTACATGGCGAAGAACCGCGACGTGTTCGCGCGGGCATTCAAGAGCCAGCCGGACGCGTTGGGTGAGTTGTTGCAAGGTGACGCTGCAGAATGATGTCGACGGCCGGGCCGCCGTGCGGCTTCAGCCGTATAGCAACCGCTCCGCCAGCATTTGCGCCACACGGGCGGGCGAACGCTTCTCGGCCTGAGCGTGAGCGAACACCTCGGTCAGGCGCGTCGGGATCCGTGCCAGGTGCGCGGTGATGGTGCCCAGCTCCTCGCCGCGGTGCTTCATTGCCACGTAGATCAAACCACCGGCATTGATCACGTAGTCCGGAGCATAAAGAATCCCGCGAGCCTCCAGCTGGTCAGCAACCTGCAAGGTGGTCAGCTGGTTGTTCGCCGCCCCTGCCACCGCAGCACAGCGTAATTGCATCACCGTCTGGCCATTGAGCACCGGGCCCACGCCACACGGCGCAAAAATATCGCAGGGCGTACTGATCAAGGCATCGTTGGTCACCGGATGGGCGTTGAACTGCTCCACCGCCAGCCGCACCCGACCGGGGTCCAGGTCACTCACCAGCAACTCGGCACCTGCTGCGTACAATTGCTCGGCCAATGCGTAACCCACATTGCCCAGGCCTTGCACCGCAATGCGCAAGCCTTTGAGGTCGCTGCTGCCCAGGCGGGCCAGGCAGGTTGCACGGATACCGGCGAATACCCCCATGGCCGCATGCGGCGAGGGATCACCCGAGGCCGTTGTGCTGGTCACATGGGGCGTACTCTGGGCGATGCAATCCATGTCCAGCGTGGAGGTGCCGCTGTCCACAGCGATGATGAAACGCCCCTGTAGGGTATCGACGAAGTGCCCCAGCGCCTCGAACAGCGCCGCGCGGTTTTCCACGTGCGGGTTGCGCATGACCACCGCCTTGCCACCCCCCAACGCCAGCCCGGCCAGCGCCGCCTTGTAGCTCATGCCTTGCGCCAGGCGGATGGCATCGGCCATGGCGCTCTCGTCGTCAGCGTAGGGCAGGTAGCGGCAACCTCCCAGCGCCGGGCCTCTAATCTCGTTATGAATGGCCACCACAGCCTTGAGGCCGGTTTTCGGGTCGGTAAAGAGGTGCAGTGACTGAGTGCGGGTGCTTTGCATCAGCGCGAACATCGGCGGGCTCCCCTGGGAGGTGCTCCTAGCAGTATAGGCATCCACATGCACGCCAAGCTGCGACCGGACCACTGGACGAATCACGACGCCAGCGCTATTACTCAAGGGTATGCGGAGATGCCCCCATGAACCCACGCCAAGCCTGCCTGGCCTGCCTGGAACGCGAACCGGTCGCCTTGCTGGAAGCTGCCTTGTGGATTGCCGCCGAGCACGATCGCAAGGTCGAGCCCGCAGCCAGCCTTGCCAGCCTGCACCACCTGCAAGCCGAAATCAGCGCCAGCCTGCCGATGCTGCCGGTGTGCGAGCTGGCTCAGCCACTGCTGCGCCAACTCAATGCGCTGGGCTTCCAGCAGGATGAATTCCACCCACTGCGCCCGCAGGCAGCACTGATGGACAAGGTTTTGCTGCGCCGCCGGGGCCAACCGCTGGCGCTGGCCATCATTACCCTGGAGCTGGCCCGGCGCCTGTCCATAGCGCTGGAGGGTGTGGCATTCCCAGGGCACTTTCTGCTGCGCGTACCCGGTGCCGATCACCTGCTCGACCCTTGCGGTGGCCGGCGCCTGTACCCCAATGATTGCCGCGAGTTGCTGGCCCGCCAGTTTGGCCCGCATGTGCCGCTGACAGCCGAGCACCTGCGCACGGCCAGCCCGGCCCAGATGCTGCAGCGCCTTTCGCGTAATTTGCGCCAGCTGCATATCAGCAATGACAACCACCTGGCCGCGCTGGTCGACGCCGAACGGGTCATGCAACTGGGCCCGGTGCAAGTCAGCGACTACATGACCCGCGCCTCGCTCTACCAACACCTCGACTGCCCGCAGGCCGAACGCTTCGACCTGGAGCATGCCTTGCTGCTCACCGAGGACCCGGTCCAGCGCCTGAAGCTGTCCGAACGCATCGGCCAGCTACCGCTGGCGAACCGTTCGATTCACTGAAGCGGTGTATCCGGCTGGCAGGACGGGTGCGCCTTGGCGAATGCAGCATGCCTGGCGGCTAATGCCGCAACCCGGCGGATACGCGGATAGCTGCCAAGGTCGATGTTGAATCGCTCGGCGGCATACAGTTGCGGGACCAGATAGACGTCTGCCAGCCCCGGCGCCTCACCAAAGCAGTAGCCATCATCGCCGATCAGCTGCTCTACAGCCGCCAGGCCTTGGCCAATCCAGTGGGCAATCCACTGGTTGACCTTGGCCTCGTCATGGCCCAACTGGCGCAATTGGTTGAGCACACTGACGTTGTGCAACGGATGGATATCGCAACCGATGATCGCCGCCACACCGCGCACCCTGGCCCGTGCTGCAGCGCCACGGGGCAACAGCGCAGGCTGTGGATAAACCTCTTCCAGGTACTCGATGATCGCCGGCGACTGCACCAGCAGCTGGGCATCGTCGGTGCGCAGAGCCGGTACCCGGCCCTGCGGATTCACCGCTACATACTCGGTACCGCGCTGCTCGCCCTTGAGCAGATTGACCGGCAGGGCCTGGTAATCCAGGCCCTTGAGCGCCAGGGCAATGCGCACCCGGTAGGAAGAGGTGGAACGGTAGTAGGTGTACAGCTCCATTGCCCTGCTCCCTCAGTTGGCGGCGATGATCTTGCCGCGGCACTCACCAAAGCCGATGCTGGCCACGCCATCACGCTTGCAACGGGCACGCAGGATGATCTCATCGCCATCCTCGAGGAACTTGCGCTGCTCGCCACTGGCCAGCTCCACCGGCTGCTTGCCACCCAAGGTGGTCTCCAGCAGGCTGCCGTAGGCGTCGGGCGAAGCGCCGGACAGCGTGCCCGAACCGAACAGGTCGCCTGGCTGCAACTGGCAGCCGTTGACACTGTGATGGGCAATCAGCTGTGCCACGGTCCAGTACATGTTCAGGGTGTTGCTCAGCGCCAGGCGGTGGGCCGGCAAGCCCTGCTCACGCATGCGCTCGGTGATCAGCAGCACTTCCAGCTCGATGTCGAAGGCGCCGTTGGCCTGGTCACGTGGGTCAAGCAGGTAGGGCAACGGTTGTGGATCACCTTGCGCACGCGCCGGTTGGGCGCAGCGGAAAGGCTCCAGGGCCTCGGCGGTGACCACCCAGGGCGACAGCGTGGTGATGAAGCTCTTGGACAGGAACGGCCCCAGCGGCTGGTATTCCCAGGCCTGGATATCACGCGCCGACCAATCGTTGAGCAGGCACAGGCCAGCCAGGTGCTGGTCGGCTTCAGCGATCGGAATCGCCTGCCCCATCTCGTTACCCCGGGCAATCCAGATACCCAGTTCAAGTTCGTAATCCAGGCGCGCACACGGGCCGAAGCTCGGTTCGGTGTGCCCGGCGGGCAGCGTCTGGCCCTTGGGGCGGCGTACATCGGTGCCTGACGGGCGCAGCGTCGAGGCGCGGCCGTGGTAGCCGATCGGCACGTACTTGTAGTTGGGCAGCAGTGGGTTATCGGGGCGGAACAGCTTGCCGACGTTGGTAGCGTGCTGGATGCCTACGTAGAAATCGGTGTAGTCGCCGACCTTGGCTGGCAGGTGCAACTGGCAATCGCCGGCAGGATGCAGCGCGCCCTTGAGCACAGCCTGATGCTCGCTGTGTTCGCCCAACAGCGCCAGCAACCGCTCGCGCAACGCCACGCGGGCCTCTCGGCCGAGGGCGAAGAAGGCGTTCAGCGCACCACCACGGGTAGCCTCCACGGCGGCCTTGGCCTGGCCCTCGAACAGCCCGGCAGCCAGCACGGCCTCCAGGTCAAGAATCGCATCACCGATGGCAACGCCGCAGCGCAGCGTTTCACCTGGGCGGCTGAAGATGCCCAGCGGCAGGTTCTGCAGCGGGAAGTCGCTGTGCCCGTTGGCGTGCTCGACCCAACTACGGGCAATGGCGGACTGGTTCATGGGTTATCTCCGGTTCGGGTTGAAGGTGCTCGGCAAGGTGGCCCAGCAACTATCGTAGTCGGCCTGCAACTGCGGGCACTCGAGCGCCTGCAGGCTCGGGCGCAGCACTTGGCTGGTCTCGAACATGAAGGCCATGGTGTTGTCGATCTTGTGCGGCGCAAGGTCGGCGGCAATGGCTTTTTCGCAGGTTTCGGCATCGGGCCCGTGGGCGCTCATCACCCCGTGCAGCGAAGCGCCACCGGGCAGGAAACCTTCGGCCTTGGCATCGTAGGCACCGCTGATCAGGCCCATGAACTCGTTCATCAGGTTGCGGTGGAACCACGGGGGACGGAAGGTGTTCTCGGCCACCATCCAGCGCGGCGGGAAGATCACGAAGTCCATGTTGGCCAGACCATGCACGCTGGTCGGTGACGTCAACACGGTGAAGATCGACGGATCGGGGTGATCGAAGCTGACCGTGCCGAGGGTGTTGAAACGACGCAGGTCATACTTGTAGGGCACGTTGCTGCCGTGCCAGGCGACCACATCCAGTGGTGAGTGCTGCAGCTCACAGGCCCAGTGTTCGCCCAGGAACTTCTGCACCAGCTGCACCGGGCCTTCAGCCTCCTCGTAACGCGCTACCGGGGCCAGGAAGTCTCGGGGGTTGGCCAGGCCGTTGCTGCCGATCGGGCCCAGGTCCGGCAGGCGCAACGGCGCGCCGTGGTTCTCGGCAATGTAGCCCCGGGCCTGGCCATCAGGCAGTTCGACGCGAAACTTCATGCCGCGCGGGACCACTGCGATTTCCTGCGGCTCGACCTCCAGCAGCCCCAACTCAGTGGCGATGCGCAGGCGGCCCTGCTGCGGCACTATCAGCAGTTCACCGTCAGCGTTGAAGAACACCCGTTCCATCGAGCGGTTGGCGCAGTAGATATAGACACTCACACCCGCCGGTTTGTCCGCAGCTGAATTGGCCACCATTGGCAGCCAGCCCTCGATGAAGTCAGTTGGTTCAGCGGGGAGCGGTTGAGGGTTCCAACGCAGGCGATTGGGGGTGACGGCGCCCAGCGGCCCGTTCAGTGGCTGACGCGCCAGCCGTTCAAAGCGTGGGTGCAGGGCGGATGGGCGGATGCGATACAGCCAGGTCCGGCGCAGTTCGCTGCGCGCCATGGTGAACGCCGTACCCGACAGTAGCTCGGCATACAGGCCGTAGGGGGTCTTCTGCGGAGAATTTTGCCCGACGGGCAGGGCCCCGGGCAGGGCTTCACTGGCGAACTCATTGCCGAAGCCGCTCAGGTACTGAAGGTCGGGCGACGTGTCGCGGTTCATCGATGCCTCCGGATTTTGTTTTTATCGTAATCAGATTACGAATAACGTAATTTGCTCCGTGCAACCCGTCAAGCTATAAAGGCGCGACTCGACGAATCCGGAAAACCCAACCCATGGCCAAAGCCAGCTCCCCCACCGACAACGGCAAGCAGAAGGTCCGCTCGGCGGAAGTCGGCACCGACATCCTCAAGGCCCTCGCCGAGCTCTCGCCGTCCACCTCCCTGTCGCGGTTGGCCGAGCACGTGCAGATGCCCGCGAGCAAAGTGCACCGTTACCTGCAAGCACTCATTGCCAGTGGTTTTGCCGAGCAGGATGCGGCCACCAACCACTACGGGCTGGGCCGAGAAGCATTGCGCGTGGGGCTGGCAGCGCTGGGCAGCATCGATGTGCTGAAGCTGGCGGCGCTGCCCTTGTCGCAGCTTCGCGACGAGCTCAACGAAAGCTGCTTCATCGCCGTGTGGGGCAATCAGGGAGCAACGGTGGTCAGCATCGAGCCTGCTGTACGGGCAGTCACGGTGGTGACCCAGATCGGCTCGGTGTTGCCGCTGCTCAGTTCCTCTACCGGGCTGGTGTTTGCCGCGTACTTGCCTGAGCGCGAAACCCTGGAGCTGCGCGACAAGGAACTGGCCGTGCTGCAGCAGAGCGCGAGCGATTACGACCGGCTGCTGGCAGGCATTCGTGAACGGGGGCTGCACCATGTGCACGGCTTGCTGATGCCAGGCGTGGATGCGCTCTCGGCCCCCGTGTTCAATGCCATGGGGCAGATCGCTGCGGTGATGACGGTGGTGGGGCCGACCTCGATCTTTCACGCCGATGAACATGGGCCGGCGGCGCAGCGCCTGCTGGCAGCAGCGCGCGATACCAGCTGGCGCATGGGTCACTCGCCGAAGGCCTGAGAAGGGCCGTGGCACTGTTGCCTGAAACGTAAAGGTGAATGTCGCAAGCGGCTATTTTTCCTGCCGGATCAAGCGCTTATTCTTGAATCACTGGCCGGCATGAAGGGCACTCCCCCCGCCTTTCAGGCCTGCGAGGTTCACCGACGTTGATTTTGAAGCTCCTTGATCTGACGTCTCGATTGGCCGCTGCGCTTGCAGCGGCCTTTTTTTTGAGGTGTGCTCTGGCGGCCAGAAGACCGAGCGGCGACCGCGATGGTGCTCGTTTTCAAGGACGCTGCAGCAGATACTGCTGCAGGTTCGTCATCATCTGCTGCAACGCCTGCAAGCTGTCCTGCGGGTGCACCGCATCAGCGAAATCACCAATCTGCGCCCAGCTGTCAGCCACCTGCTCAGGGCTAAAACCTTCCCTCGGGTCGAAGCCGACACCCAGGCTACGCTCCCAGCGCACCTTGCCAATCCAGCCCCCGCCCACCTCGAACAGCTCACCGCTGCTCTGGCACTGCTCGCTGCCCAAGTAAACCACCAGGGGGCTGACCAGTTCAGGCTTGAGGCGTTCGAACACCTGTGCCGGGATCAGCCCTTCGGTCATGCGCGTGCCACCGGTGGGCGCGATGGCATTGACTAGTACGCCGTGTTTGCGCCCTTCGATGGCCAGGGTACGGGTCAAGCCATACAACCCAAGCTTGGCCATGCCGTAATTGGCCTGGCCGAAGTTGCCATAAATACCGGAGGTCGAAGCGGTGAAGATCACCCGCCCCCAGTTCTGCTCGCGTAAATGGGGCCAGGCAGCGCGGGTAACCTTGTAGGCGCCCTCGACATGGACCCGGTAAACCTGATCCCAATCACTGTCGTCCATCTTGTGGAAGGTCTTGTCGCGCAGGATGCCAGCATTGTTGACCAGTACATCGACCCGACCAAAGCTGTCCAGCGCCTGTTCGACGATGCGTGCGCCGTCACTGACGGAGTCGTGGTTGGCCACAGCCGTACCACCTGCGGCGCGGATCTGCTCGACAACCCGATCGGCCGCCGAAGCGCTGGCGCCTTCCCCATGGGTGGACCCCCCAAGATCGTTGACCACCACCTTGGCGCCACGCGCGGCGAACAACAGTGCATGGGCGCGGCCCAGGCCACCACCGGCCCCCGTGACGATCACCACACGGTCTTGCAGACGTACCGGCTCGCTCATGCTCTTGGCTCCAGACAGGTTCAAGGCCTCGAGTGT
Organism: Pseudomonas sp. BNK-15; assembly: GCF_047456105.1. NCBI lineage: Bacteria > Pseudomonadati > Pseudomonadota > Gammaproteobacteria > Pseudomonadales > Pseudomonadaceae > Pseudomonas > Pseudomonas sp. BNK-15. The sequence continues at coordinate 2,839,652 of NZ_CP179898.1, read as the reverse complement.
CCACCAGCCTCTGCCAGCGGACAATCAAGCTCACTCAGCCTGAATGCCAGGCGATAACGCGCAGCGATTTCAGTTGCTCAGGACCAGGCCACTTTTTGCGGGAAGTAGCTCAGCGGCTGTTCGCGAAAGGCCAGATAATGGCGCAAAACCTGCGCAGGGGCTTCGGTGTGCGGGTAATGGCCAATGCCTTGCAATTGCACGATGTCCGGGTTGGGCACCAGTTGCCGGTAACGCTCGACCATCTGCGCTCCGCTAAGCGGATCGACCACGCCGTTGATAAAACGCAGCGGCACGCCCTCACGCTGCAGCGCACCCACCCAGCGCTCCCGATGCAGCCTGCGCTCGGTCACGAAACCGACCAGCTTGTGCAGGATGCGAGTGCCGCCGTTGGCAGCGATCAGGCTCCAGAAGTCATCCAGCGCGCTTTCACTGGGGTGAGTGCACGGCCCATAGACCTGGCTGACGTTGCGCACCAGGTCGTCGCGCCCGAACGAACGCGCCACCAGCCAACCCAGGCGGCTGAGCAACAGCTTCTGTATCAACAGTACCCGGCAGCTTTCAGGGAACAGGCCGCTGTTGAGGAACACGCAACTGGCGATGTCGGCACGCTGTTCATGGTGTCGCGCCAGCAACTCTTGAGCCACACTGCCGCCGTAATCGTGTGCCAGCAGGTGCACAGGCTGGTCGACCTCGAGGTGGGCGAGCAAGGCCTGCTGCAGGTCGGCTTGCTCGATCAGGCTGTAGCCATGGTTGAGCGGCTTGGCCGAATCGCCAAAGCCGAGCATGTCGCAGGCGATGAGGCGAAAGCGCTGGGCCAGCGGCGTCCAGAGGTAATGCCAATCCCAACTTGCCGTCGGGAATCCATGCAACAGCAGCAGGGGCTCTCCTTGCCCTGCGGTCCAGTAGCGGATGCTCTGGCCCCGGAATGAAAAACTCTGACTCCGGGTACGCCAGACGCACAATGGTATCTCGGCCAAAGGCATCAGATTCGTCCCGGTATGCAAAGGTTGTGGTTATAGGGCAAGGCTGCGGTCATTGCATTTCACCTCGGCACATACATGTGCTCTCTATGTCGAGGCTGAGTCTAGTCAGCCGCCCACTCGGTGAAACTTGCGTTGACAGCCAGCTTGATGACCGAGCGAGTCAGTGGCACGAACGGTCACTGCGCACACGGGTCGCCACTACAACCTCAGGCCGTCAGGGCCTGGGCAAATGCTGCCAACCACGGTTCGGCGTCAGTCTCCGGGGTTACTGTCTCGCTGGCATCGAGCTTGAGCATCGGCTGCAGTTCACGCACACCCAATTCGGCAAACAGTTCACGCAACTGCTCGCCACCGCCGCAGTAAGTATCGCCATAACTGGAGTCGCCCAACGCAATGACCGCCCCCGGCAAGCCACGCCAGGCGGCGGGCAGGGTGTCACGGATGCTGCTGTACAGCGCCATGAGGTTGTCCGGCAGTTCACCCATGCCGGTGGTGGAGGTCACTGCCAGCAACGCTTCTGGCGCAAAACCTTCGAGATCCTGTTGGGTGGCGCGGGCAGCGTGCCAGGCATCATGGCCTGCAGCCTTGAGCAGCGACTCGGCATGACGGGCAACTTCTTCGGCAGTACCGTACACGGAGCCGGAAATAATGGCGATTTTCATCGAGAGATGGATTCCGAAACTGAGTGAAAACGTAGGATACTAGCATCCGGCGGTGGCAAAAGGCCGCCCATCCCTATGCCCCCTTTGTCTACTGGCCAGGACATGATCAACGCACAACTGCTGCAATCGATGGTCGATGCGTCCAACGACGGCATCGTGGTCGCCGAACAGGAAGGCGATGACACCATTCTGATCTACGTCAACCCGGCGTTCGAGCGCCTGACCGGCTACAGCCGCGACGAGATCCTTTACCAGGATTGCCGTTTCCTGCAGGGCGATGACCGGGACCAGCTTGCCCGAGCGCGCATTCGCAAGGCGCTGGCCGAAGGCCGTCCCTGCCGCGAAGTACTGCGCAACTACCGCAAGGACGGCAGCGCCTTCTGGAACGAGTTGTCGATCACGCCGGTGAAATGCGATACCGATCATCGCACGTATTTCATCGGCATCCAGAAGGATGTCAGCCGCCAGGTCGAGCTGGAACGTGAACTGGCCGAGATGAACGTTCGTCGGAATTTCGACAAGCGCCAGGAACCAAGCGCTTAAGGCAGAGTCAATCCCGTTGAAGAAGCCGTCAACTCCGAGTTCGATCATGCACGCCAATGCGCTTTTGACCCAGGACGAGCTGGATTTCATCCAGGACATGCAGCATTCCCCGCAATTGAACCAGACCGACCCGATGTCGAGCCTGCTAGTCAATGGCGACCGTCGTATTCAGTCGTTGCTGGCTCGGCTGGTGGCCAACGAGCAAGTCACCCTGCAGGCACAGTTCAACAACCAGCAGATCAACTTCCCCCTGCACCTGGTGGAAGACGAGTTCCACGCCGTGCACCTGCAGATCGGCTCGCCGGAAATCTACGAAGACGGCCCGATGCTGCGCCCTTGGCGCCTGTCGATGGACCAACCCACCGCGCTGCTGGATGCGCACGGGAAGGTTAGCGGGCTCTTCGTGCGCGAGATTTCGTTCAAAGGGGCGCTGCTGGAAATTCGCGGCCTGCCCGAAGCGCCTTCGCGCTTCGACCTGCGCTTCGCGCCAGGGGGCATCCCGGCCATCACACTGCACGGCAGGCTACGCCGGCGTATTGGCTCGGATCTCGCTGCCTACGACCTCAGCCGCAGCCCGGCGCAAGAAACCGAGCGCTTGCGTGAATACATTCTGCAGGCTCACCTTCAGGCCCACCCGGAGCTGCACGCTCAGCTGTCGAGCTGACCGGCCAGGTATTGCCGCAGGCGCCGCCGCATCAGGCTTACCTCTGCACCCAGGCACGCCACCGGGCTGCCGGCCAGGCTTTCCTGGGCCATTTCGGCAGCCTCCCCCGCCAGTAGCAATGGGCACTCAAGCCCGGCAGCCAGACGGCTCAAGCGCTTGCTCAGCTCAGCGGTCGGCGCGTGGTTGGAGAACAGCACCAAAGCATCGGGCCGGAGCTTTCCAGAGACGACCGCCAATTCATCCAGCGGCTGCCCAGGCGTCAACACCGTCACCCCGACATCATCGCTGCACAACAACAGGCCGGTGACCAGCAGCTCCAGTTCCAGGCACTGCCCTGGCAACGGTGCCAGTAGCACGCAGCGGCTGCGCTGCCGACGCGTGAGCTGCAGGCGCGAGAACACCCGGGCACGCAAGAACTGATCGAGGAACAGCCACTCGCTGGCCTGGCCGAACGCACCCTGCCCCGCCGCCAGGTCGTGCCAGACAGGCATGAACACATCAGCGAAAACCTGGTCCTGACTGATGCAGGCAAACACCTGGTCGAACAAGCGGTCAAGGCTCGCGGCATCAAAGCGTTGCACGGCCTCGCGCAATTGCGCCTGCCAGCGGATGGCGGAATCGGCTGCAAACGCGTCATGCACGTTCGCCTGATCACGCGCCAGGATACTGCCGACCTTGCTGACCGCCACACCGCGTTCGAGCCACCCGAGGATGCGCCGGATTTCGTCGACGTCTGCCAGCGAATAGAGCCTATGGCCACTGTCGGTGCGTGTTGGCTGGATCAGCCCATAGCGCCGCTCCCAGGCACGCAAGGTCACGGCATTGACCCCGGTGAGCCGGGAAACTTCACGAATCGGGTACAGCTCCGACTGCTGCAGGCCTGCTTCGACTTGCGCGATAAGTCCCTGTTTGTCCATCTGCACTAAGTGACCTGTGCGCAAAAAATTGGAGGTACAGTCTACTACGACCGGGAACGTCTCACGTTAGCCTCCCTTTTGCAGCGGAGCAGTTGCCAACGAAGTCCAATAAGCGATAATCCGCGCCCGATTCTTGCATGCAAGCCTGCGTCGCCCACCACCCCGGGCCACGCAGCCAAGGGGCCGGCTACCCGCCAGCCCCGTCGCCAGGAGATACACGATGTCTACCCCACCCGTCACCCTGATGGTGTCGCGCCGCGCCGCCCATGGCCGCTACCAGGACCTGCTGGCCTGGCTGCACGAAGGCGAGCAGCTGGCTACCGACTTCCCCGGCTACCTCGGTTCAGGCATCCTCGCACCGCCCCGCGACAGCGATGAATTCCAGATCATTTTCCGCTTCAGCGATGAACCCACCCTGCACGCCTGGGAGCATTCCGCGTCGCGCCGGGCCTGGCTGCAACGCGGCAACGGCCTGTTCGAGCGCCCCAAAGAAAGGCGCGTCAGTGGCATTGATGACTGGTTCGGCACCAACACAGTGCAAAAACCACCGCGCTGGAAACAGGCAATCGCGATCTGGCTGGCATTTTTCCCCGTCTCGCTGCTGTTCAACGTGCTGTTCGGCCACTGGCTGACCGAATTTGAACTGGTGCCGCGCGTGATGCTCAGCACCCTGGCCCTGACGCCGCTGATGGTCTACCTGTTCATTCCCCTCTCCACCCGCCTGCTGGCCGGTTGGCTTCATGCCTCGCCGCCCTCAGGCGCCGCACTGCGCAGCCGCTGAGGGCAGGCCATACAAGAGGGAAACAGTTCGGGTATGCTGGGCGGCAACGACAGGAAAGACAAGTTGACCGCCCGCACATGAACAGCCCAATTCTCGTTACCGGAGCCAGCCAGCGCGTCGGGCTGGCCTTGGCCCTTGAGCTGGCAGAGGCCGGCCATACCGTGGTCAGTGCCAGCCGCAGCGTCCAGCCCCAGCCTGCGCACCCTAACATCGTGCAGTTCCAGGCCGACCTTTGCCTGGCGGCCGACCGCCAGGCGCTGATCGACCACCTGCAGCAGCACTACGATGGGCTGCGCGCGATCATCCACAATGCCTCTTTGTGGCTCGACGATGGCCTGGACAACCTGCAGACCATGTTCCGCCTCCACGTCGAGGCGCCCTACCACCTGAACCTGGCGCTGGGTGATTTGCTGAACAAGGTCGACAAGGCCGATATCATCCATATCTGCGACGAAACCTCCTCGCGTGGCAGCAAGAGCCATATCGGCTACGCCGCCACCAAGGCAGCGCTGCAGAACATGGTGCTGTCGTTTGCCGAAAAATATGCGCCCAAGGTACACGTCAACGGTATCCTGCCCGGGCTGCTGATCCTCAAGGAAGGGGGCGACGAAGCCTATCGCCAGCAGACCCTGAAAAAGGCCCTGCTGGAATTCGAACCCGGCGCCGGCCCGCTGATCGAGACGGTCAAATACCTGCTCGACAGCCAATACAGCACCGGCAGCCAGGTGGTCATCAACGGTGGCCGCCACCTGAAGAATCGCATGACCTGAGAGAAGCCCATGACTGCGCAAGAACAACTCGAACTCGAAGCCGCCGCCTTCCGGCGCCTGGTCGCACACCTGCAGAACCGCACCGATGTGCAGAACATCGACCTGATGAACCTCTCTGGCTTCTGTCGTAACTGCCTGTCCAAGTGGTACAAGGCCGCGGCCGACGAACGCCAGGTCGACATCAGCCTGGATGACGCCCGTGAAGCGGTGTATGGCATGCCCTACGCCGAATGGAAAACCCAGTACCAGAAAGAAGCCAGCGCCGACCAGCAAGCGGCGTTTGAAAAAGGAAAACCTCGTGACTGATCTGAACACCCTGCGCGCCAGCCTGGCCAGCGGCAAACACGCCTTCGCCGACACCCTGGCGTTCATCGCTGCCCACTACAGCTACCAGCCACAGGCTTTCACCAACGGTGGCGTGGAAAACGCCGCCGGGCAGAACGAAGGCTCGTGCAAGACGCTGGGCCTGGCCCTGCTGGAAGGCCTGAGCGACCAGGAGGCGCTGCTGGCCTTCGGTGAACACTACCGCGACGTGATGGCCACGCCCGAGGGCACTGACCATGGCAACATCCGTGCGCTGATCGCGCATGGCCTGGCAGGCGTGAAGTTCACCGCCCAGCCGCTTTCGCGTAACGCCTGATACTGCCGGGCCGGGCAGGCCCCATCAGCTGATGATCTGCCCCGGCCCGTCGGCCGGCAACCCGCCGCGCTGCAACCACGCCAGCGCAATCGGCCACAGGCTCTCGCGGAATCGGTCATGGAAAAACGCGAAGTGGCCAATGTCCTCGACCGCGATATCCACAGGTGCGATCCGCAGATGCCGACGCTCGGCGCCTTCCAGATAACCTAGCAATCGCTCTGTAGCGGCAACCGTGCCAAACGGGTCATCGGCCAGACTGATGGCCAACGTTGCCGCCCGCACCTGAGCAAACGGCAAATACTGCAACTGGCGCCCGCTGGGCCTTTGCTCATAGCGCGCAGTACGGGTAGTCCAGTCCTGGACCACACCGGCAGGCGTGTCTTCCATCCAGCCCAGGCGCTTGCCGGGGAAGTAACCGAACACACGGGTCAGCAACGGCATCGCCACATGCCATTTACCGAACAGTCGCCAACGCTGATCGGCCGCGTAGTCACGCCAGTAGGCGAACTGCGCACCCACCATCACCACCCGCCTGATCCGCTCGGCAGACGGCGCCAGCCCTACGGCGCAACCGCCGAAGCTGTGCCCAACGACATCCACCGGCTGGCAGGGAAATGCCTGGGCGGCGTACGCCAGCATGGCTTCGAAATCCAGCCTGCCCCAGTCGCTCCAGGAGGCCTGGAAACCGCGCAAGGAAGGCGGCCGGGATTCGCCGATGCCGCGGTAGTCATAGGTCAACACGTCGCAGCCTTGGGCGAACAGGTAATCGGCAAAGCGGGTGTAGTAACGGCAGCGCACGGACGTGGCGGCATTGATGATCACCAGCGGGCGCTGGGGATTGGCCTGGGCGTGGCGCCAGTAGAAACCACCAAGGCTGTAGCCGTCGGCTGTGGTCTGGCGAAAAGGCGTGGCCGGTTGGGTGAGGCTGCTCATGGCGCGCTTCCTGTTGTTGTGCGCCAACGCTAGCAAAAAACGCGAGGGCTGTACCGGCCCTTTCGCGGGGCCGGTACAGCCAGAGGGCTTACAGCTCGACGCAGTCGAACTTCACATCGGTCGCCACATCTTCGTCGTAGTTGACATCAGCGCGCTCGAAGCCGAACAGGTTGAGGAACTGCTTCTTGTAACCGGCGTAGTCGGTCAGTTCGAACAGGTTCTCGGTGGTCACTTGTGGCCACAGGGCCTTGCAGGCGCCCTGCACATCGTCGCGCAGCTCCCAATCGTCCAGGCGCAGGCGGCCCTTCTCGTCCAGCTCCGCCGGGACGCCGTCAGCACGGTACATACGGTCACGGAACATGCGGTCCAGCTGATCCTGGGTACCTTCGTGAACGCCCTTCTCCTGCATGATCTTGAAGACCATCGACAGGTACAGCGGCATCACCGGAATGGCCGAACTGGCCTGGGTGACCACCGACTTGAGCACGGCCACGTTGGCGCTGCCACCGACCTTGCCGGCCAGACGCTGGGCGGTTTCGTCCAGGTCCTGCTTGGCCTTGCCCAGGGCGCCGTGCCAGTAGATCGGCCAGGTGATGTCGCTACCGATGTAGCTGAAGGCCACGGTGCGAGCCTGTGGCGCGAGCACGCCAGCGGCGTTCAGGGCGTCGATCCACAGTTCCCAGTCCTGGCCGCCCATGACGGTGACGGTGTCAGCGATTTCCTGCTCGGTGGCCGGCTCGATGCTGGCCTCGATGATGGTGTCCTTGTTGGTGTCGATGGCGGTCGACTTGTACGGCTGGCCGATCGGCTTGAGCGCGGAACGGATCACTTCACCGGTCTGCGGCAGCTTGCGCACCGGCGAGGCCAGGGAGTAGATGACCAGGTCGACCTGACCGCCCATTTCGTTCTTGATCAGCTCGATGACCTTGGCACGGGCTTCATCGGAGAAAGCGTCACCGTTGATCGACTTGCTGTACAGGCCCTCGGCCTTGGCGAACTTGTCGAAGGCAGCAGCGTTGTACCAGCCGGCAGTGCCAGCCTTGGTCTCGGTGCCTGGCTTTTCGAAGAACACGCCCAGGGTATCGGCCTTGAAGCCGAAGGCTGCGGTAATGCGTGCCGCCAGGCCGTAGCCGCTGGATGCACCAATGACCAGGACCTTCTTCGGGCCATCCTCGCGCACGCCCAGCTTGCGGGTGGCTTCGATCTGGTCACGGACGTTCAGCTCGCAGCCCTTGGGGTGAGTCGTGGTGCAGATGAAACCGCGAACCTTAGGATGAATGATGGCCAATGTCTGTACCTCGTCAGGTTTATGCAGGGAAGCGCCGCCTTGGGCGATTCCGATTGATCAGAGGGTGAGACTACCCCCACAGGTTATCCGACACATATTACGGGGTGATCAAAGGGATGCAAAACGATGCGCCTCCCGATGAACACTCTGTCGCCGGCAAGATCCGGTGGTTAAGAGCAAAGACCGGACACCAGCCCAGGAGCCATTGATTGGTTTTTCACATCAATGGCAAAGAAAAACAAACTTAACAAATGAGCCAAACCCGCCGAAGCTGGTGGCACTGCGCCCGCTTGGCGCCCACCTGCACACGGAGAACAACAACATGAACGACGTGGTCATCGTCGCCGCAACCCGAACCGCCATCGGCAGCTTCCAGGGTGCCCTGGCCAACGTGCCCGCGGTAGACCTGGGCGCTGCCGTGATCAAGCGCCTGCTGGAGCAGACCGGGCTGGACCCGGCACAGGTCGACGAGGTGATCCTCGGCCAGGTACTCACCGCCGGCGTCGGGCAGAACCCTGCTCGCCAGGCCGCGATCAAGGCCGGCCTGCCCTACAGTGTGCCGGCGCTGACCCTGAATAAAGTCTGCGGCTCGGGGCTCAAGGCCCTGCACCTGGCTGCACAAGCCATCCGTTGCGGTGATGCCGAGGTGGTAATCGCCGGAGGCCAGGAAAACATGAGCCTGGCCCCCTACGTGATGCCTTCGGCGCGAACCGGGCAGCGCATGGGCCATGGCCAGTTGGTCGACAGCATGATCACCGACGGCCTGTGGGATGCCTTCAACGACTACCACATGGGCATTACCGCCGAAAACCTGGTGGAGAAGTACAGCATCAGCCGTGAACAGCAGGATGCATTTGCCGCCCAATCGCAACGCAAGGCGGTGGCCGCCATCGATACCGGCCGCTTCAAGGACGAGATCACGCCCATTGTGATGCCGCAGAAAAAAGGTGACCCCAAGGTCTTTGACCGTGACGAGCAGCCACGCCCGGACACCACCGCTGATTCCTTGGCCAAGCTGCGCCCGGCCTTCAAGAAAGACGGCAGCGTCACCGCTGGCAACGCCTCCAGCCTCAACGACGGCGCCGCTGCGGTGCTGCTGATGAGTGCTGACAAGGCCAAGGCCCTTGGCCTGCCGGTACTGGCCAAAATTGCCGGCTACGCCAGTGCGGGGGTGGACCCGGAAATCATGGGGATTGGCCCGGTGTCGGCCACCCAGCGTTGCCTGGACAAGGCCGGCTGGCAATTGGCCGAGCTTGACCTGATCGAGGCCAACGAGGCCTTTGCCGCACAGGCGCTGGCGGTGGGCAAGGCGCTGGAGTGGGATGCCGCGCGGGTCAACGTCAACGGCGGGGCAATTGCCCTTGGGCACCCGATCGGTGCTTCGGGGTGCCGGGTGCTGGTGACCTTGCTGCACGAAATGATCAAGCGCGACGCCAAGAAGGGGTTGGCCACGCTGTGCATCGGCGGGGGCCAGGGTGTCGCTTTGGCGATCGAGCGTTGATCCTGGTTTAAGGCAGACAGCACTGCCCTCATCGCCGGCAAGCCGGCGATGAGGGCGGTACAAGCAGCAAATGCTCAGGCTGTGGCGCGCAACTCACGAGCCGCCGCCACCATGTTCACCAACGCCGCCTCGGTCTCAGGCCAGGCACGGGTTTTCAATCCGCAATCCGGGTTGACCCACAGACGCTCGGCCGGAATACGCAAAGCCGCCTTGCGCAGCAACTTGACCATCTCCTCTCTGGTCGGTACCCGTGGCGAGTGAATGTCATACACACCTGGGCCGATCTCGTTGGGGTAGTCGAACTTCTCGAACGCCTCCAGCAATTCCATGTCAGAACGCGATGTCTCGATGGTGATGACGTCGGCGTCCATCGCAGCGATCGATTCGATCACATCATTGAATTCGCTGTAGCACATGTGGGTGTGGATCTGTGTTTCGTCACGAACGCCCGAAGCGCACAGGCGGAAGGCTTCGGTGGCCCACTCGAGGTAAGCGGGCCAGGCACTGCGGCGCAGCGGCAGGCCTTCGCGGAAGGCGGCCTCGTCAATCTGCACGATCTTGATATCAGCTGCCTCCAGGTCGAGCACTTCATCGCGAATCGCCAGCGCCAGTTGCCGGGCCTGGGTTTCGCGGCTGACATCCTCACGTGGGAACGACCACATCAGCATGGTCACCGGGCCGGTCAGCATGCCCTTCATCACTTTGCCGGTCAGCCCTTGTGCATAGCGGGTCCAGGCCACGGTCATCGCCTCAGGCCGGCTCAGGTCACCGTAGATCACCGCCGGCTTCACGCACCGCGAACCATAGCTCTGTACCCAGCCAAAACGGGTGAACAAGTAACCGTCGAGTTGCTCGGCAAAGTATTCCACCATGTCGTTGCGCTCGGCCTCGCCGTGCACCAATACGTCAAGGCCCAGGTTTTCCTGGATCTGTACGGCATGGCGAATTTCACTGTGCATGGCTTCGACGTAATCGGCTTCGGTCAACTTGCCCTGTTTAAACGCCTGGCGTGCCAGGCGTATGGCAGGGGTCTGTGGGAAAGAGCCGATGGTGGTGGTCGGATAGGCAGGCAGGTTCAGCCCGGCTCGCTGCTTGGCAATGCGCTGGCCGAACGCCGACAGGCGTTGGCTGTCGCCAGGCTTTATCGCGTCGACACGCGCCTGTACGGCAGGCTTGTGGATACGCGGCGAGCTGGCGCGGCCAGCCTCGATGGCGCGGCTACGCGCCAGTGCGGCGGCAACTTCGGCAGCGTCCGGCTGATTGACGGCCTTGGCCAGCACGGCGACTTCCTGGCATTTCTGCACGGCGAAGGCCAGCCAGCTTTTCAGCTCGGTGTCGAGCTGGTCTTCACGGCTCAGGTCCACCGGGCTGTGCAACAGCGAACAGGATGGTGCGACCCACAGGCGGTCACCCAGACGCTCGGCAGCGTGACGCAGTACATCAACGGCATTTTCCAGGTCGCAGGCCCAGACATTGCGGCCGTTGACCAGGCCCAGCGACAGTATCTTGTAGGCCGGCAGGCGGTCGAGGATGGTCGGGTACTGCTCCGGCGCCCGCACCAGGTCGATATGCAGGCCGTCGACGGGTAGGTTGGCGGCAAGGCCGAGGTTTTCTTCCAGGCCGCCGAAATAGGTGGCCACCAGTTTTTTCAAAGGGGCGCGCTGGAGGATGTTGTAGACACGCTCATAGGCGTTTTTCCATTCCTGCGGCAGATCGAGTACCAGGATCGGCTCGTCGATCTGCACCCACTCCACACCCTGACCAGCCAAGCGATTGAGGATTTCGTCATACACCGGCAGCAAGCGGTCGAGCAGCTCCAGCTTGTCGAAGTCGCCACCTTTGGTTTTGCCCAGCCACAGGTAGGTCAGCGGGCCGATCACCACCGGTTTGGCGGCATGGCCCAATGCCGTGGCTTCGTCCACTTCCTCGAACAGCTGCTCCCAGCTCAGGGCGAATTGCTGATCGACGGTAAACTCAGGTACCAGGTAGTGGTAGTTGGTGTCGAACCACTTGGTCATTTCCTGGGCGTGGGCAGCGCCGCAGCAGTTGGCACTGCGCTCGGTCGCCACGCCACGGGCCATGGCGAACAGGGTTTGCAGGGTGGGCTTGGCACCGTCATGGCCTCGGAAACGCTCGGGGATGACGCCGAAGGTCAGCGAGTGCGTCAGTACCTGGTCGTACCAGGCGAAATCGCCGACGGGCAACAGCTCGATGCCAGCATCCTTCTGGGCTTGCCAGTGCGCCGCGCGCAAGTCGCGGCCAACCTTGCGCAGGCCGGCTTCGTCCAACTCACCTTTCCAGAAGGCTTCCTGGGCTTTTTTCAGTTCGCGGTCGCGGCCGATACGCGGAAAACCCAGGTTATGTGCCAGTGCCATCTCTTGTCCCTCAGAATGCAAAAAATAATGAGGGGGATTTTCCGGCCCGCCACACAATGAGACAAACTCATTTAATTTGAGATGAAGTCAAGATTCTTTCATGATGAATAGGCCGGGCACGTCTTGTTCAGAGCAGCCTGGTACGCTCGCAGACAAGCCTGCGCCCAAGACGCGTCGCACAATGCCTCACTGAACAATCCAGGTGCCCCATTGCCATGAGCCTGCTGAAATCGGCGCTGCGCGAAAAAACCTTCGTCTGCGTCATGGAGTTCGTGCCCAAGCCGTCGGCCGAACGCTTCGCTGCGATGGAGGCGATCATGGCCCGTGGGCACTTGTGCGGCTGGCCAATGACCGTAGCCATCGGCGACCGTGTCGGCAGCCCGCTGGACCTCTCACCATTGGACGCCCTGTCCAGCTTCAGTAAACCCGTCCCTGCCCTGCCCCACTTTTCCGGCAAGGACCGTGAACGCCATGATCTGCTCGCGCAGCTGAAAAGAATGGACGCCGCCGGCCTCGACCAATTGCTGCTACTGACCGGCGATCGCCTGCCAGGCCACCAGCCAGGCGAGCGCCCGGTGCGCTATCTGGAATCGGTCGCCGCACTGCAACTTGCTCGCAAGGCCTGCCCCCACTGGCTGCTGGGGGCTGCACTCAACCCATTCAAATACCGCGAGGAGGAAGGCGGTGCGCAGTATTTCAAGGCAGAGAAGAAGCTCGCTGCGGGCGCCGATTTCCTCACCCTGCAATTGGGCTTCGATGCCAGCAAGCATCTGGAGGCCATGCAGTGGATGGGGCGTCAGGCCGAACCCAAGCCCCTACTGGCCTGCCTGATGAGCCTGAGCCATGGCCGTGCAGCGATGCTCGAGCATGTCGCCGGCGTTACCGTATCGCCGTCGATGCGCGACATGCTTGAGGCCGAAGCGGGCGTATCCAAAGCCTATGCCCAGGCACGCGGCCTTGATCGCCTGGCCCTGCAGATCATTGGCGTAAAGTTGATGGGGTATGCCGGGGTGCACCTTTCAGGTGTTCACGAACTCAAGCAACTGCTCGCCCTGGAGGCGCGCATCGAGGACTGGCAAGCACGTGTCCATTCACAGGAACAGTGGACAACGGCCTGGGCCGGCAGCTGGCAGATGCCAGGCCTGCCGGCGGTGACCTTTCACCCACCACAAGCAGACTGGCGCCAAGGCCAGTCGAGGGTCAGCGCAACCGCCAGGGAGAAACTGCGTTATCACCTGCTGCATGGGTTTCACGCCCTGTTGTTCAGCCGTAACAACTGGCTGAGCAAGACCTTTGGCTGGGCCGTGCGCCAGCCGCTGTGGGCCAGCGACAGCGGCGCCCGCTGGCTGCACGGGCTGGAGCGCATCGTGAAGCGCCCGCTGCTGGGCTGCGACACCTGTGGCCGGTGCCGCCTGGAAGACACCTTGTACATCTGCCCCGAAACCTGCCCCAAGGGCCTGGCCAACGGCCCCTGTGGCGGTACTGCGCTGAACCGCTGTGAGTTCGGCGACCGCGAGTGCATCCACAGCGTCAAATACCGCACCGCCAAAGCCGTGCAACAGACCGCCGTGCTCACCGAACGGCTGATCCCCTGCATCGAGGTACAAACGCGTCACCGCAGTTCATGGCCGCAGTGGTTCGCCGTGCAGACGCCTGCCCGGTTCAGCCCGCAGCCAACGCTTCGAAACCCGCCCGAATCTTCGCCTCAGGCAGTTCATCGGCAATGAACACCATCACGCTTTCGCGCGTTTCGCCTTCGGCCCACTCGGCGTCCCAATCGAAACCATAGAGCTTGAGCACGCCCTGGAACACCAGGCGACGGTCTTCTCCGGCAATGTTGAGCACACCTTTATAGCGCAGCAGTTGCTTGCCGTGAGTCTCGAGCAATTCGTTCATGAAGCCGCTGAGGCGGTCGATGTCCAGGGGGACCTCGGTACGCAACACCAGGGTCGAGATACGATCAGGTGTGGCGGGTTTGAACGCCGGGCGCAGGGTTGGCTTGAGGTTGGCGCCCAGATCCGGGTTGAGGTTGAACCCGCGCACGTCGAGCAGTTCGGCCAGGTCGATACGGCCGTGCTCGACCACGCGCAACGCCGCACGGCCATTGATACGCGCCAGGCGCTCGCGCAAGGCGTCCACCGCCGCCGGCTCGACCAGGTCGGTCTTGCTCAGCAACAGGCGGTCGGCAAAGCCCACCTGGGCCTGCGCGATGGTCTGGGCCAGATGCAGCTCGGCATGGGCCGCATCGACCAGGGTAATGATGCCATCGAGGATATAGCGGTCGCGCAATTGCTCTTCGACGAAGAAGGTCTGCGCCACCGGCGCGGGGTCGGCCAGGCCAGTGCATTCGATCACCAGGCGATCGAAAGCGATCTCCCCGGCGTCCAGGCGCTCGAGCAGCAGGAACAGGGCACGGGTCAGGTCGCCATGAATGCTGCAGCATACACAGCCGTTGGCCAGGGTCATGACCTGCACCGGCTCGTCACCCAACAGCTGGCTGTCGATGCCTGCCTCACTGAACTCGTTCTCGATCACGGCGATTTTCAGGCCGTGCTCGGCTTTTAGCATGTGCTTGAGCAACGTGGTTTTGCCGGCACCGAGAAAACCGGTGAGCACGGTTACGGGAATTGGCGTCTGCACGCAGAAATCTCCTGAAGCTGAAAATGACTGTGGGAGCCCACAGGCTCCCACAGGTTCACGCAGTGTGCCGAATCAGCAGCACTTGGGGCCGGACTTGCCACCGTAGCGGGCTTCCTGGCGTTCCCGGAAGAACGCCTCGTAGCTCATCACCGGCTTGTCCGGGTGCTTGGTCTGCATGTGCTCGACATAGTTGTCGTAGTCGGGCATGCCGACCATCAGGCGGGCTGCCTGCCCCAGGTATTTACCCAGCCGACCCAGGTCGTTGAACATCGCAGCATTCCTCTCAAGCGTCAGGCAGTGCCTGGAACGGGGTTTCCTTGTCGGTGCGTTCCTTGCGGCCGAGGGCGGCGTAGCCGACCTTGATGGCAAAGAACAACACGCTGAACACCACAATCAGGAACAACACGGTGAGCCCGGCGTTGGTGTAGGCGTTGTAGATCACGTGCTGCATCTGCCCGATATCCTTGGCCGGGGCCAGCACCTGGCCGGCGTCCAGCGCAGTGCTGTACTTCTCGGCCAGGGCCAGGAAGCCAACCGCAGGGTTCGGGTCGAACAGTTTGATCAGCCCGGCAGTGGTGGTGCAAATCAGCAGCCACACCGCTGGCAGCAAGGTGACCCACATGTAGCGCTGGCGCTTCATCTTGATCAATACCACCGTGCCCAGCATCAGAGCGATACCGGCCAGCATCTGGTTGGAGATGCCGAACAGCGGCCACAGGGTGTTGATGCCACCCAGCGGGTCGATCACGCCCTGATACAGCAGGTAACCCCAAAGGGCCACGCAGCCGGCCGTGCCGATCAGGTTGGCCGTCCACGACTCGGTACGCTTGAGCGCCGGCACGAAGCTGCCCAGCAGGTCCTGCAGCATGAAGCGGCCGGCACGGGTACCGGCGTCCACTGCGGTCAGGATGAACAGCGCTTCGAACAGGATCGCGAAGTGGTACCAGAAGGCCATGGTGTTTTCACCCGGCAGCACCTGGTGCAGGATCTGCGCAATACCCACCGCCAGCGTCGGCGCACCACCGGCACGGGCCAGGATGGTGTGCTCGCCGATGTCGCGGGCCACGGCCTCAAGCTGTTCGGGGGTGATCAGGAAGCCCCAGCTGCTGACCGTCTGCGCCACCGACACGACGTCGGCACCGACCACTGCGGGCGGGCTGTTCATGGCGAAATAAACGCCTGGCTCGATGACCGAGGCGGCGACCATGGCCATGATGGCGACGAACGATTCCATCAGCATGCCGCCGTAGCCGATGTAGCGGGCGTTGGTTTCGTTGTCCAGCAGCTTCGGCGTGGTCCCCGAGGAAATCAGCGCGTGGAAGCCGGACACCGCACCACAGGCGATGGTGATGAACAGGAACGGGAACAGTGTGCCCTTCCACACCGGGCCTGTACCGTCGGTGAACTGGGTCAGCGCAGGCATTTTCAGCTCTGGCGCGATGATCAGGATACCGATGGCAAGGCCGACGATGGTGCCGATCTTGAGGAAGGTCGACAGGTAGTCACGCGGCGCCAGCACCAGCCACACTGGCAGCACGGCAGCGACGAAGCCATAACCCACCAGCATCCAGGTGATCTGCACGCCGGTGAAGGTGAACGCCGGGCCCCAGACCGGATCCGCGGCAATCTGGCCCCCCAGCCAGATCGACGCCAGCAGCAGTACCACGCCGACGACCGAGATCTCGCCGATACGGCCCGGGCGGATGTAGCGCATGTAGATGCCCATGAACATCGCGATCGGGATGGTCGCCATCACCGTGAACATGCCCCATGGGCTTTCAGCCAGGGCCTTGACCACGATCAGCGCCAGCACCGCCAGGATGATGATCATGATCAGGAAGCAGCCGAACAGGGCGATGGTGCCAGGGATGCGCCCCATCTCCTCGCGCACCATGTCGCCCAGCGAGCGGCCGTTGCGGCGGGTAGACAGGAACAGGACCATGAAGTCCTGGACCGCGCCGGCCAGCACCACGCCGGCGATCAGCCAGAGCGTGCCAGGCAGGTAGCCCATTTGCGCCGCAAGCACGGGACCGACCAGGGGGCCGGCGCCAGCGATGGCGGCGAAGTGGTGACCGAAAAGAATGTGTTTGTTGGTCGGGACGTAGTCCAGGCCATCGTTGTTGAGCACCGCAGGGGTGGCTCGGCGAGGGTCGAGTTGCATCACCTTGGTGGCGATGAACAGGCTGTAGTAACGGTAGGCGACCAGGTAGATGGCCACTGCCGCGACCACGATCCACAAGGCATTGATCGCCTCGCCTCGACGCAGGGCGACCACACCCAGCGCACAAGCCCCTATGACCGCCAGCGCCAGCCACGGGATGTGGCGTAGCAGGCTGTTATTGTTGTTCATGGCATGCTTCCAGCTAAGTGGTTGGAATAGACAGCCCCTTGAGTCTAGGGCTTGCTTGAAGGGTTTACCATCCCGAATTGGCATACAGCCGGTGGCGAGCACAGGCTCTAGAACGCCGCTACCCGTACAACCTCATGCCTGGGAAGCAACACGCGCCCTGGCGGGCCTGTCATTTTTGCCAGCTGTGCATGAAAGGGGCACGCGCTTTCAATGATCAGGCAATCCGATTGCCCTTGGAAGACACGCGATTGACGAATCTGCACACGCTGAAATCGTGCGTCGATCATCTGAAAGCCGGGGAGCCGCTGACCCGTGCCCAGTTCGAACCGCAGCCGTTCGCCACATTCCTCAATGAACTTCAGCCTTACTGGGGCTTCACCGACGAGCAGATGTGGCCGGCACAACCCACTACGCATACCTTGGAGCTACCTGAACGCCAGGGCTATCACGTACTGCTGGGCGTCTGGGAAATAGCCGAGACCGACAAGGCCTTCTATCAGGTGGTCGACCTCGATTTCGTCACCAGCTAACGGTGGCGCCGGGTGACTCGGCCATATGTCATCCGTATTACCCGTCATCCGGCAGGAGTGCCCATGGCTGGTCTATAGTCAGTGCTACTGACGAGGGCCCGCCATGACCACTCCTTCCGACGATCGCCGGCGCTTCCAGCGCATTGACTTCGACGCCCCCACCGAACTGCGCCAGGGCGATCGCCGCTGGCCGGTCAAACTCCTGGATCTGTCGCTCAAGGGCCTGCTGATCGAGCGCCCTGAGCCGTGGAACGCCGACCTCACTCAGGATTTCGATGCGATCATCCAACTGGACCCGCACACCCATGTGCAGATGCAGGTGGAACTACGCCATGAAGAGGCGAAGCGGCTGGGGTTCATCTGCCTCTACATCGACATCGATTCGATGAGCCATTTGCACCGTCTTGTGGAATTGAACGTGGCCGACAGCACCGAAATGATGCGCGAGCTGCGACAACTCATCGAATAATGGGATCTCTTAGCTAGCTAATAGCTTTCCCAACTTGTGTTTCTTGTCTACCCAGACAGCTTTCAACCTGGGTATCGCAACGTTGTACACACCCCTCTAACACCGTATTCAATGAGTTGGTACGCGATCTGCATTGCGTTCTTGCACACCCTGCAAGCCTGCTTGTTCGCGCTCCAATCAAAATATTGTATACAATTCTTGTAGCAATCATTTGTAGGAAGTGTCTACAGTAGCGGCACAACAATAAACAGTGAGCCTGCTCAATGACTACGTCCCCTAGCACGTCTCCCGCCAAGCGCCCCGAGGACGAAAACCTCGGCCTTGGAGCCAACTTGGCCTATGGCCTTCAGCATGTGCTGACCATGTATGGAGGGATCGTCGCAGTACCCCTGATCCTGGGGCAGGCTGCGGGCCTCAATGGTGCCGAGATCGGCATGCTGATCGCGGCCTCGCTGTTTGCCGGTGGCCTGGCCACGCTGCTGCAAACGCTCGGCCTGCCCTTCTTCGGATGCCAGTTGCCGTTGGTGCAGGGCGTGTCGTTCGCAGGCGTGGCAACCATGGGGGCGATTCTCAGCAGCCAGGACGGTGGCGGCTTGCCAGGCGTGCTGGGCGCAGTCATGGCGGCATCGCTGATCGGCTTTCTGATCACCCCGGTGTTCTCGCGCATCACCAAGTTCTTCCCGCCTCTGGTCACCGGTATCGTCATCACGACCATTGGCCTGACCTTGATGCCGGTGGCCGCACGCTGGGTGATGGGCGGCAACAGTGCTTCGCCGGAATTCGGCAGCATGGCCAACATCGGCCTGGCAGCGCTGACGTTCGCCATCGTGCTGCTGCTGAGCAAACTGGGCAGCGCGACCATTTCGCGCCTGTCGATCCTGCTGGCCATGGTCTTCGGCACCCTGATCGCCTGGGCGCTGGGCATGACCGACTTCAGCAAGGTGGCCGAAGGCCCGATGTTCGCCTTCCCTACCCCGTTCCACTTCGGTATGCCGACCTTCCACATCGCGGCGATCCTGTCGATGTGCATCGTGATCATGGTGACCCTGGTGGAAACCTCGGCCGACATCCTGGCCGTGGGTGAGATCATCGATACCAAGGTCGATTCCAAGCGCCTGGGCAATGGCCTGCGCGCCGACATGGCTTCGAGCATCCTGGCACCGGTATTCGGCTCTTTCACCCAGAGCGCCTTTGCGCAGAACGTAGGCCTGGTGGCCGTGACCGGGGTCAAGAGCCGCTACGTGGTGGCCACCGGTGGTGTGATCCTGGTAGTGCTGGGCCTGCTGCCGGTGATGGGCCGGGTGATTGCAGCAGTGCCAACCCCGGTACTGGGCGGCGCAGGCATCGTGCTGTTCGGCACTGTGGCTGCCAGCGGTATCCGCACCCTGTCCAAGGTCAACTACAAGAACAACGTCAACCTGATCATCGTCGCCGCCTCGCTGGGCTTTGGCATGATCCCGATTGCCGCGCCGAACTTCTACCACCACTTCCCGAACTGGTTCGAGACCATCTTCCACTCCGGCATCAGCTCGGCAGCGATCATGGCCATCGTGTTGAACCTGATCTTCAACCATTTCACGGCAGGCAATTCAGACCAGCAGTCAGTGTTCGCGGCAGGCTACGAGCGCACCATCCAGTACTCGGACATCTCTGCACTGCGTGATGGCGATTACTTCAAGGAAGGCAAGCTGTTCGACGCCGAGGGCAATGAGGTGCCGGTGCTGGAGCTGGACGAGCATGGCAATGCGGCGCCCAGGCGAACGCCGGTAGCCGAGCACTGACCGCTGACTGAGCGGTGACCCAGAGGGAGCCGATGCGCATCGTCGGCTCCCTTTTTTGTTTGCCTGCACCGGCCGATTGCCTGCACAACCAGCGGCTTATTCGAACAAGGCGTCCAGAGCCTGTTCCAGCCGGGTTACGGCGATCACCTGCAACCCCGCCGGTGATTCCTTCGGTGCGTTGCCCTTGGGCACGATGGCCCGCTTGAAGCCATGTTTTGCCGCTTCTTTGAGGCGCTCCTGGCCACTGGGAACCGGCCGCACCTCGCCCGACAAACCAATCTCGCCAAATACCAGCAGCCCGTGGGCCAATGGCCGGTTGCGCAGGCTGGACATCACCGCAGCCAACAAGGCCAGGTCCGACGCGGTTTCAAGGACCTTCACCCCGCCGACGACATTGAGAAACACGTCCTGGTCATGGGTGGGAATACCACCATGGCGGTGCAGCACCGCCAGCAACATGGCCAGCCGGTTCTGGTCCAGGCCCAGGGTGACACGCCGCGGGTTGGCCAGGTGGCTGTCATCGACCAGTGCCTGTACCTCTACCAGCATCGGCCGGGTACCTTCCCACGTGGCCATGACCACGCTGCCCGGTACTTCTTCCTGAGCCCGGTTGAGGAAGATCGCCGATGGGTTGGAAACCTCTTTGAGCCCACGGTCGGTCATACCGAAGACCCCCAGTTCATTGACCGCACCGAAGCGGTTCTTCACCGCGCGCAGCAAGCGCAAGCGGCCATCGGACTCGCCCTCGAAATACAACACGGTGTCGACCATGTGCTCCAGCACCCGCGGGCCTGCCAGCGAGCCTTCCTTGGTGACATGGCCGACCAAGAAGATCGCCGTGCCACTCTGCTTGGCGTAGCGCACCAGCAATGCCGCACTTTCGCGCACCTGGGCGACACCGCCGGGCGCTGATTGCAATTGCTCGGTGAAGATGGTCTGGATCGAATCGATGACCATGACCCGGGGCTTTTCCTGGCGCGCGGTGGCAATGATCGTTTCGATACAGGTCTCGGTCATCACTTTGAGCTGGTCCTGGGGCAGCCCCAGGCGGCGTGAGCGCATGGCCACCTGCTGCTGCGACTCTTCGCCGGTGACATACAGCGCCGGCATGCCCACGGCGATATTGCACAAGGTCTGCAGCAGAATGGTCGATTTGCCGATGCCCGGGTCACCGCCGATCAACACCACCGAACCGTCGACCAGGCCGCCGCCCAGCACACGATCGAGTTCGGTGCTGCTGGTGGTGAACCGCGGAATCTCCTCGACGCTGACTTCGGCCAGGGTCTTGATCTGCGCCTGTTGCCCGGTCCAGCCGGCGCGACCGCTGGGTGCCGCCGCACCGCCGCTCTCGATCATGGTTTCGACCAGGGTGTTCCACGCCCCGCATTCGCCACACTGGCCGGCCCATTTGGGAAAGGTAGCGCCGCACTCGGTGCAGCCATACAAGCGCTTGGCCTTGGCCATGGGCAGGGTCTCCTGGAAAAATCGCCATGATAGCCGACGCAGACGTGTCTCGAGCGCGTCGGCATGCGACAAAACTATTCGTTCCAAGCGCAGTCACTACCCGTGAACGGCACGCATGAAGCGATGCAGTGGCTTACACTGCGTAAACATCACCATTTGTCACAAGGGAATCGAACATGGGAATGATCAGTGAGTTCAAGGCCTTCGCGGTCAAGGGCAATGTCGTCGACATGGCAGTCGGTATCATTATCGGCGCTGCATTCGGCAAGATAGTCTCCTCATTCGTCGGCGATATCATCATGCCGCCACTGGGGATATTGATCGGAGGCGTGGACTTCAGTGACCTGGCCATTACCTTGAAGGCGGCTGAGGGCGATATACCGGCCGTGGTGCTGGCCTACGGCAAGTTCATCCAGACCGTGATCGACTTCGTGATCGTGGCCTTCGCCATCTTCATGGGTGTCAAGGCGATCAACCGCCTGAAACGCGAAGAGGCCGTTGCGCCAAGCGCCCCGCCGACCCCGACCCCTCAGGAAACGCTGCTGACCGAGATTCGTGACCTGCTCAAGTCGCAGAACCAGAATCGCCTGCCTTGAAAAGTGGCAAGCTGCAAGCGTAAGGCCGCTCAAGGGCAGCACTTGTAGCTTGCAGCTTGCAGCTACCAGTAGTTCTCCACCGCCACCTGCCCAGGCCGCTTGCTCAAGCTCAACTGCAGGTCACGCGCCTTGAGCACCTTGCGGGTCTCATCGATCATTTGCGGGTTGCCGCAAAGCATGATCCGTGAGTGCTCAGGCGACAGTTCCAGCCCCGCCGCCTTTTCCAGCTCGCCATTCTCGATCAGTGTAGTGATGCGTGCATTCAGCGCGTCCGGATACTGCTCACGGGTAACCACGGGAATGAATTGCAGCTTGCCTGCAAACTCTGCCAGGTAATCACGCTGTTCAAGCCCGGCAATGTCATCCACATAGGCCAGCTCCTTGGCCTCGCGTACCGAATACACCAGTTTGATGTTGTCGAAACGCTCCCAGGCCTCGAAGTCCTGCAGGATCGACATGAACGGCGCAATGCCGGTACCGGTCGCCAACAGCCACAGGTCACGGCCACCGACGAAGCGATCAAGGGTCAGGTAGCCAAATGCCTGGCGGTCGATCAGCAGTGAATCACCCTCGCCAAGGCGGCTGAGCTCGCTGGTGAACTCCCCGCCCGGGACCACGATGGAGAAGAAGTCTAAATACTCGTCATGCGGCGCACTGACCATCGAGTAAGCACGCCAGACCACGCTGCCATCGGCCTTGGTCACGCCAAGCCGGGCGAATTGCCCGGCCCGAAAGCGAAACCCCGGATCGCGAGTCACCCGCAGGCTGAACAGGCCAGGCGTCAGTGGCTGGACGTCCAGCAAGGTCTGGCGGGTAAACTTTTCGGCACTGGCGGTCATGACGGGCTCCGTGAATAGCGTGCGCACAGTGTCGCGCAAAGCGGCCAGGATAAAAACCGTTCGATTGTAGGGTCACAGGCCACGGCCTGGCTGCTGTCCTGGAATGATGAGACATTCTTAACAAAAAAATCCCAACAAAACGCTCGGTCTTTTCCTACAATCCCACCGGTATGCAAACGGATTGGGTCCTCTGGACGCAAGGGAGAGGGTTGATGCCTCACTGGAATCACGAGCATTTAGACCGCTTGGTCAACGAAAGTACCCCGCAAAAGGTGTTCGACCTCGCGGTTCACCTGGCACAGGACCTGGGCATGGAGTTCATGGGGCTCAAGCTTCGCATTCAGCTTGCAGCCCAGGCACCCAGGCTCTACCTGTACAGTAACTACCCGCTTGCCTGGATCGAGCGTTATCAACGCGACGAGTTCTACAAGCAGGACCCGGCAGCAGCACTCAGTCACACGTCGACCGAGCCTGTACTGTGGACCGATGAGTTGTATCGCGAAGCCCCGGATTTTCGTGAGCAGGCCTGCAAACATGGCCTGCGCCACGGCTGGACTCAGTCGCTGCATGACCTCAGGCACAACGAGACTCAGGTCAGTGTGGCAAGGCCCTGTGGCAAGATCGACATCCATGAGCTGTACGACAAGGCCGGCCAAGTGCAATGGCTGTGCCATACGCTGCATGACACCATTTGTGAGCATCACCTGGCCAAGTTGAGTTCGCCGCTGAAGATGAGCGACCGCGAACTCGAGGTGCTGAAATGGTCGGCCGCCGGCAAGACCGCCGCCGACGTTGCCTGCATTCTGTCCCTGTCGCAAAGCACGGTGAACTTCCATATCCGCAGCGTAATCACCAAGACCAACGCCTCCAACAAGGCCGGCGCCGTCGCCATTGCCATGATGCGTGGCCTGATCGATCAGTAGCACGGCCTGCGACCAGCAGCAAAGCGCTGTAGAATCGCTACCAAAGCCCGTGACGATCCGTGACGGGCAGATCCGTGCCCGAGCCAGATGCCATGCCCCTGTTGACCACCCCCTACGCCGAACTCGACCTGATCCGCCAGCCGGACCAGGCCAACGACCCGTTGCAGGCCTTTGATGCCGCCGATGAATACCTGCTCGAGCAGTTGCATGCTCAGCAGCTGGCAGCCGAGAGCAGAGTGCTGGTACTAAATGACAGCTTCGGCGCACTGGCCGCCAGCCTGATCGACCACGTGTCAGTGGTCAGCAGTGGCGACTCGCACCTGGCCCACATGGCCCTGGAAAAAAACCTCGCACGCAACGGCAAGGCTTTCGACAGCGTGCCCTTCGTGCCCGCCAGCGAGCACTGGCAGGGGCACTTCGATCGCGTACTGGTGCGCGTGCCCAAAACCCTTGCACTGCTCGAAGAGCAACTGATCCGGTTGCAAGGCCACCTGGCCCCAGGCGCCCAGGTCATCGCTGCGGCCATGATCAAACACTTGCCACGGGCTGCGGGTGATCTGCTGGAGAAGTACATCGGCCCGGTACAAGCTTCGCTGGCACAAAAAAAAGCGCGCCTGCTGACGGCCACCTTCGCCCAGCGCCCTGCCGCCAGCTCCCCGTACCCGACCCGCTACCGCCTCGACTCACCTGCGCTCGAACTGCTCAACCATGCCAACGTATTCTGCCGCGACGGCCTGGACATCGGCACGCGGGCCTTCCTCCCACACCTGCCACACGACTTGGGCAATGTACGTGTCGCCGACCTGGGTTGCGGCAACGGCGTGCTGGCCATCGCCAGCGCGCTGGCCAACCCCCAGGCGCACTACACACTGGTGGATGAATCGTACATGGCGGTGCAGTCGGCGCAGGAAAACTGGCAGGCTGCGCTGGGCGATCGCGCGGTGACGGTAGTGGCAGGCGATGGCCTGGCGGGGGTGGAAAAGCAGTCGCTGGATGTGGTGCTGTGCAACCCGCCGTTCCATCAACAGCAGGTGGTGGGCGACTTCCTTGCCTGGCGCATGTTCCAGCAGGCGCGTGAGGCATTGGTGGTCGGCGGTGCGTTGTATATCGTCGGTAATCGCCACTTGGGCTATCACAGCAAGCTGGCGCGCCTGTTCCGGGGAGTTGAACAGGTGGCCGCGACGCCGAAGTTCGTGATCCTCAAAGCCCGCAAGTGAAGCGGGGGCTGCTCAGGGCAGCCCCACGCCCATCAATGCGTGGTCAGCCCCGCCGCGCTCATGAACAGCCGCATCACATAGGCCGCCACGCCCAGGGCGGCCACGCTCAAAGCCCAGATCAGCAACAACCAGCCCAGGCGTTGCCACAGGGGTTTCTTCTCTTCAAGGCCATGTTTGCCAGCCATGATGGGCCCTCCTAGTGATAGCCGTCTTCGTGGGTGACCTTGCCGCGGAACACGTAATAGCTCCAGAAGGTATACCCCAGGATGAATGGCAGGATGAACAATGTGCCGACCAGCATGAAGCCCTGGCTCTGTGGCGGCGCAGCTGCATCCCAGATCGAGATCGACGGCGGGATGATATACGGCCAGAGGCTGATGCCCAGGCCGCTGTAGCCAAGGAAGATCAGCACCAACGTCAGCAAAAACGGGGTGTAGTTGGCACTGCGCGCCACTGCCTTGAACAAACCGTAGAACGTTACCAGCACGAGAAGCGGTACCGGCATGAACCAGATCAGGTTGGGCATGCTGAACCAGCGATCGGCAATCTGTGGGTAAGCGATCGGCGTCCACAAGCTGACGATGCCGATCACCACCAGCAACACCAGGGCCAGCGGCCGGCCGAGCTTGTGCATCTGCGCTTGCAGAGGCCCCTCGGTCTTCATGATCAGCCAGGTGCACCCGAGCAAAGTGTACGCGACGATCAGGCCCAGGCCACTGAACAGGCTGAACGGGGTCAGCCAGTCGAGCGTGCCGCCGGCGTAATGCCGGTCCACTACCTTGAAGCCCTCGATGAATGCCCCCAACGCGACCCCCTGGAAGAAAGTCGCCACCAGTGAACCGCCGATGAACGCCTTGTCCCAGATGTGGCGCTTGTCGTCCTTGGCCTTGAAACGGAACTCGAAGGCCACTCCGCGGAAGATCAGGCCGATCAGCATGAGGATCAGCGGCAGATAAAGCGCTTCGAGCACCACCGAATAGGCCATCGGGAAGGCCCCGAACAAACCGGCGCCGCCCAGGACCAGCCAGGTTTCGTTACCGTCCCATACGGGGGCGACGGTGTTCATCATCACATCCCGGTCCTGCTCAGCCTTGACGAAGGGGAAGAGCATGCCGATGCCCAGATCGAACCCGTCCATCACCACGTACATCATGACACCGAAGATGATGATCACGGCCCAGATCAGCGGAAGGTCGATACCCATGGCTCAGTTCTCCTTGCTCAGGCTGGGGGCAGTGGCCTTGCGGCCTTCATCGGCGGCGGAAAGCGGCCGTGCCGGCGTGCGTTTCTGGCCGGGACCGCCAGGGGTGTGCTCGTCGCCCTCGCCCGTTTTCGGCCCTTTGCGCACAAGGCGCATCATGTAGCCCAGGCCAGTGCCGAACAGCGCGAAGTACACCACCACGAATGCAATCAGGGTAAAGCCCAGCTGGGCGTAGCTATGGTTGGAGACACCCTCCGAGGTACGCATCAGGCCGTACACCACCCACGGCTGGCGGCCGATCTCGGTGGTGAACCAGCCGGCAAGAATGGCGATCAGGCCCGATGGGCCCATCCACAGTGTCAGGTACAGGAACGGGCGTGAAGTGTAGAGGGTGCCGCGTTTGCGCAGCCAGAGGCTCCACAGGCCAACGAAGATCATCAGGAAGCCAAGCCCGACCATGACCCGGAACGACCAGAAGACAATGGTCGAATTGGGACGGTCCTCGGGCGGAAACTCCTTCATCGCCGGCACTTGCTTATCCAGGCTGTGGGTAAGGATCAGGCTACCGAGCGCCGGGATTTCGACCTTGAAGCGGGTGGTTTCGGCTTCCATGTCCGGGATGCCGAACAGGATCAGCGGGGTCGGCTCGCCAGGAACGTTCTCCCAGTGGCCTTCGATTGCGGCAATCTTCACCGGCTGATGCTTGAGGGTGTTAAGCCCGTGGAAATCACCGATCACAGCCTGGATGGGGGCGACGATCAGCGCCATCCACATGGCCATCGACAGCATCTTGCGCACCGCCGGGTTATCGCGCCCGCGCAGCAGGTGCCAGGCCGCCGAGGCACCAACGAAGAAGGCTGTGGCAACGAACGCGGCGGTGGCCATGTGCATCAGGCGGTAGGGGAACGACGGGTTGAAGATGATCGCCAGCCAGTCCACCGGGACGACCCGACCGTCGATGATCTCGTGGCCTTGCGGGGTCTGCATCCAGCTGTTGGACGCCAGGATCCAGAAGGTCGACACCAGCGTACCCAATGCCACCATCACGGTGGAGAAGAAATGCAGGCCGCGGCCCACGCGGTTCCAGCCAAACAGCATGACGCCGAGGAAGCCCGCCTCGAGGAAGAACGCGGTCAGCACCTCATAAGTGAGCAGGGGGCCCGTGACAGCGCCGGCGAAGTCGGAAAAACGACTCCAGTTGGTACCGAACTGGTAGGCCATGACCAGGCCGGAAACCACCCCCATACCGAAGTTGACGGCGAAGATCTTCGACCAGAAATGGTAAAGGTCACGGTAGACCTGCTCATGGGTCCTCAGCCAAAGGCCTTCGAGAACCGCCAGGTAACTCGCAAGGCCAATGGTGATGGCCGGGAACAGGATGTGGAACGACACGGTAAAGGCAAACTGAATTCGGGCGAGCTCGAGGGCTTCTATTCCGAACATGGTGCTTCCTCTTCAGGTAATCCGGCTTCCGGGCTCGTGGCCCGTCGCCCACTGCCCCCGCGTTAGTGTCGAGTGCGGCACGTTGGAATTGTTCTGTTCGATCGCAGGGATTTCGGCCCACTGGCCAAATCGTTGTTTCTGGAACGATTGATCCAGATCAACGATTGATAGCAAGCATAGTCCCGAATGGCCCGGCAGGCGGTGCGGTTGTTTGCCGCGTGACCGGTTGCCCCACGCCCTTCCAGAGCCGAAGAAACCGTGTCGACAACGGCAAACAGTAACCGTTTGTTACAAACAGATGATAATCTGCCGCCCCCCTCTACTGCGCCGAGGCCACAGGTTTCCGATGTCCGATTCCGCACCGCAGTTGTTGCGCCATCACCGCCCTTTCATTGCCTTCTGGCTGGCCCGGGTGTTCACCGCCAGCGGTTTTCAGATGCTTACCGTTGCTATTGGCTGGCACCTCTACCAATTGACCGGCAATGTGCTCGACCTGGGCCTGGTTGGCCTCGTCGAATTCGCGCCGCGGGTGCTGTTCATGCTGCACACCGGGCACGTCGCCGACCGCTATGACCGGCGCAAGGTCGCGGCCCTGTGCCAGACGCTGCAGGGGTTGATCGCCCTGGTGCTGGCCTTGGGCAGCGCCACCGACAACGTCAGCCGCGAACTGATCTTCGCCCTCGCCTTCCTGCTCGGAGCCACCCGCTCGTTCGAAATGCCCGCCACCCAGGCGCTGCTGCCCAATGTGGTGCCGCCCGGGCTGTTTCCTCGGGCCGTAGCGGCCTCAGCCTCGGCCACCCAGGCGGCGACCATCGTCGCCCCGGCCGTGGGTGGGCTCCTGTATGCCTTCGGCAGTACCTGGGTGTATGGCCCGACCGTGGCCCTGTATGCCATTGCCTGCCTGCTTATGCTGACCCTGGATTCGCGCCAGCAAGTGCCGCAACGCGGTCGCGCCAGCCTGGAGTCGCTACTGGCAGGCGTGCGTTTCATCCGCAGCCGGCCAGACATTCTCGGGGCGATTTCCCTCGACCTGTTCGCCGTGCTGCTGGGTGGCGCCACCGCGCTGCTACCAGTGTTCGCCAAGGATATCCTGCTCACCGGCCCTTGGGGCCTGGGCCTGTTGCGGTCGGCGCCAGCGGTGGGCGCGCTGTTGATGTCGTTCTGGCTGGCGCGCTTCCCGGTGGAGCGCAAGGTCGGCCGCACCATGTTCACCGCAGTCGGGGTGTTCGGCGTGGCCACCATCGCCTTTGGCCTGTCGACCTCATTCTGGTTCTCGCTGGCGGTACTGGTAGTGCTGGGTGCAGCAGACATGATCAGCATGGTGATACGCGGTGCGTTCGTGCAACTGGAGACGCCGGATGAGATGCGGGGCCGGGTAAGCGCGGTCAACGGCCTGTTCATCGGTGCCTCCAATCAGCTCGGTGAATTCGAATCGGGGGTCACGGCGCACTGGTTCGGCACGGTGCCGGCGGTGGTGCTGGGGGGCGTCGGCACCTTGGTGGTGACCGGAGTGTGGATAAAGTTGTTCCCGACACTGGCCACGCGGGATCGGTTGCACAATGGTTGACGGGGGCCTGAACGGCCATAGGCCCCTGCCAGCCATGCTGGTATGATGCGCGGCTTTTTTCCTCCCCACGCAAAACCACGGCAGCCGTTACGGTCTGTGCTTTGCTGATGGGGTCGATACATTCACGGCGCCGGGGGCGCCTCGGGGAGCGGGCATGCTGGAAAGGCTGTTTCAACTAAGAGCACACAACACCAACGTGCGCACCGAGATTCTTGCGGGCGTCACCACCTTCCTGGCCATGGCCTACATCCTGTTCGTCAACCCGAGCATTCTTGGCGAAACCGGCATGGACAAGGGCGCGATCTTCGTCGCCACCTGCCTGGCTGCCGCCATCGGCTCGGCGACCATGGGCCTGATCGCCAACTACCCCATCGCCTTGGCGCCGGGCATGGGCTTGAACGCGTTCTTCACCTACACCGTGGTCCTGCACATGGGGCACACTTGGCAGGTCGCGTTGGGCGCGGTGTTCCTCTCGGCGGTGATGTTCTTCCTGCTGTCGATCTTCCGCATCCGCGAGTGGATCGTAAACAGCATCCCGCTGCCGCTGCGCTCGGCCATTGCCGCGGGCATTGGCCTGTTTCTGGCGCTCATCGCCCTGCATAACGCCGGCATCGTCGTCGATAACCCGGCCACCCTGGTGGGCATGGGCGACCTCAAGCAGCCGTCGGTGATCCTTGCCACGCTGGGCTTCTTCCTGATCGTGGGCCTTGAAGCGCTCAAGGTGCGCGGCGCGGTGCTGATCGGCATTCTCGCCGTGACGGTCGCTGCGATCGCCATGGGCGTCACGCCGTTCGGCGGTATCGTGTCGATGCCCCCTTCGCTGGCACCGACCTTCCTGCAGCTGGACATCGCCGGGGCACTCGACGTAGGCCTGGTCAGCGTGATCTTCGCTTTCCTGTTCGTCGACCTGTTCGACAACTCCGGCACCCTGATCGCCGTGGCCAAGCGCGCCGGCCTGATGGGCAAGGACGGCCACATGCCGAAGATGGGCCGTGCCCTGATCGCCGACAGCACTGCGGCCATGGCCGGTTCGCTGCTGGGCACCTCGACCACCACAAGCTACATCGAGTCGGCAGCAGGCGTGAGCGCCGGTGGCCGCACCGGCCTGACCGCCATCGTGGTGGCCGTGCTGTTCCTGCTGGCGCTGTTCTTCGCCCCGCTGGCCGGTAGCGTACCGGCCTTTGCCACCGCACCGGCGCTGCTGTTCGTCGCCGTGCTGATGGCTTCGGGCCTGGCGGAAATAAACTGGGACGACGTGACCGAGGCCGCACCGGTGGTGGTCACCGCCCTGGCCATGCCGCTGACCTACTCGATCGCCAACGGCATCGCCTTCGGCTTCATCTGCTGGACCGCCGTCAAGCTGATTTCCGGCCGCCGCCGCGACCTGAACCCGGCACTGGTGATCCTTTCCATCCTGTTCGTCATCAAGCTGGGCTGGTTCAACGCATGAGTGCTGCCTTCGACCCTAGCGCCTACGACGCGCAACTGCAGGCCAAGGTTACCCGCCTGCGCGAGCTGCTGGCCCCCTTCGGTGCGCCGCAGCCCGCTGTGTTCGACTCGCCGCGCGAGCATTACCGCTTGCGTGCCGAGTTTCGCCTGTGGCGCGAGGATGGCCAGCGCCACTATGCGATGTTCGCCCCGGGCGAGAAGCACAAGGCCATCCTGATCGACGATTTCCCCATCGCCAGCGAGCGCATCAACGCATTGATGCCGCGCCTCAAGGCTGCCTGGCAGGCCAGTGAAGAACTGAGCAATCGGCTGTTCCAGGTGGAGTTCCTCACCACCCTTGCCGGCGATGCGATGGTCACGATGTGCTACCACCGCCCGCTGGACGAGGCCTGGGAAGTGGCAGCACGGCAACTGGCCGAAGAGCTGGGCGTGAGCCTGATCGGCCGCTCCAAGGGCAAGCGGCTGGTCATCGGCCGTGATTACGCCATGGAAAAACTCGATGTGGCTGGCCGGGTGTTCAGCTATCGCCAGCCGGAAGGCGCATTCACCCAGCCCAATGGCGCGGTTAATCAAAAGATGCTGAGCTGGGCGTACGACGCCATCGGCGAGCGCGATGACGACCTGCTGGAACTGTACTGCGGTAACGGCAATTTCACCCTGCCGTTGGCCACCCGCGTACGCCAAGTGCTGGCCACCGAGATCAGCAAGACCTCGGTCAACGCCGCCCTGAGCAACCTCGAAGAGAACGCGGTGAATAACGTGCGCTTGGTGCGCCTGTCAGCGGAAGAGCTGACCCAGGCGCTGAACGAGGTTCGTCCGTTCCGCCGGCTGGAAGGGATCGACCTGAAGAGTTATGCGTTCGGGACCGTGTTCGTCGACCCACCGCGCGCGGGGATGGACCCGGATACTTGCGAGCTGACACGGCGTTTTGAACGGATTCTGTATATCTCGTGCAATCCAGAAACGCTGGCGGCCAACATCGAGCAGTTGCAGGACACGCACCGCATCGAACGCTGTGCGTTGTTTGACCAGTTCCCGTATACCCACCACATGGAAAGTGGGGTATTGCTGGTTCGGCGCTGATTGACGGAAATTGGGGCTGCTTTGCAGCCCCAATACACTCAGAAGTCGAAGAAGACCGTCTCCCCTTCCCCCTGAACACGGATATCGAAACGGTACGCCGTCTTGCCATCCACCTCGCAACGCTTGGCAATCAAGGTTTCACGGCGCTGCGGCTGCTCGATCAGGTTGAGCACCGGGCACTTGGCGTTCGCTTCGGCCTCATCATCGAAATACAGCCGCGTGTGCAAGTGGATGTTGATGCCGCGAGCAAACAGGCTGATGTTGATGTGCGGGGCCATCGGCACACCGGCAGCGTTGTTCACCACACCGGGCTTGACGGTCTGCACGGTCCACTCACCGGCATCGAAGGTGGTGGCAGTACGACCGAAGCTGTTGAAGGCGTTTTCCAGGTTGTAGTCATCCTGGTACTGGCCATTGGCATCGGCTTGCCAGAGTTCCAGGAATGAATCGCGCACCAGGTGGCCGTTGCCGTCATACACCTGGCCGATCAGCAGGATGTGTTCACCCGGTGCCTGCGGCTTAGCCAGACGGTTCCAGATTTCCTGATCACGGGTAGGGTTACCGGCCGCTTCCAGGGCCAGGCCGATGTGCACGTAGGGGCCGGCGGTCTGCGAGGGGGTTTCCGGCAGCAGTTCGATTGGCATGGCGGGGTCCTCAGCAGTTTTCGAAGTGGGTTTTGCGCTGGCCGCGCAGCACGATGTCGAAGCGGTACGCCAGGCAATCCATGGGGTTGGCGTTGCTCATGTCGAGCTTGGCGATCAGTTGCTGCACCGCTTCTGGGTTGGCGATCGACTTGACGATCGGGCACATCGGGATCAGCGGGTCGCCCTCGAAGTACAGCTGGGTGATCAGCTTGGTGGCGATCGACGGGCCGCTGACAGCGACGTGGATGTGCGCCGGGCGCCAGTCGTTCGGGCCGTTGCGCCATGGGTATGGGCCGGGCTTGATGGTGCGGAAGCTGTAGTAGCCTTCACTGTCGGTCAGGCAGCGGCCGACACCACCGAAATTCGGGTCCAGCGGGGCCAGGTAGCGGTCGTTCTTGTGGCGGTAACGGCCGCCGGCGTTGGCCTGCCAGATCTCTACCAAGGTATTGGGCACTGGCTTGCCGTACTGGTCGACGACACGGCCAGCAACGATGATGCGCTCACCAATCGGCAGGCCGCCGTTGTTGAAGTTCAGCAGCAGGTCATGGTCGTGGGCGCCGAAGCCCAGGTGGGTGAAGTCCGGGCCGGTGGTTTCGCTGATCGACTGCGGGATGCTGACCAATGCCTGGCGCGGCGAGCGGGCAATGGAAGTCTTGTAGTCGGGGGTCAGGGCCTTGGGGTGCCAGTTGCGATCACGGATCACGAAGCGGCTGTTGTCCTGGGCGGGCATGCCGTTTTCCTCTCTTGGAGTTATCAAAGCGCCTGTGGTTCGCAGGCGGACTTGCAGTTTCGGATAGGTCGCCCCAGATGAATATTGAATTCCGCCGACCGTTACTTAACCAAATGGTTATGCATTAGTACCTTTGGCTGGCGTGAACTAACCTTTGTCTTCATGTTTCAGGCTCTGGAGTGCACTTCATGGAATGGCGAAAAGGCCGTCGTAGCGACAATGTGGTCGATGCCCGTGGCCAAGGCGGCGGCGGTGGTGGCATGCGCTTTGGCGGCGGCAAGGGCCTGGGGCTCGGGGCCATCCTGCTGATCGTCGGCATCGGTTGGCTCACTGGCCAGGACCCGCTGCAGATCCTCGGCCAGCTCACTGGCCAGATGGAGCAGCAGCAAGCCCCAAGCGGTGCGGGCAACAAGGCCCCAGCGGCCAACGACGAGCAGGCCCAGTTCGTCGCCTCGATCCTGGGCGACACCGAAGACACCTGGAAGGCTCTGTTCTCGCAGGCTGGCAAGCAGTATCGCGACCCTAAGCTGGTGCTGTTCAGCGGCCAGGTGAATTCCGCCTGCGGCTTCGCTTCAGCGGCGGTGGGGCCGTTCTACTGCCCGGCCGACCAGCGGGTGTACCTGGACATGTCGTTCTTCCGTGAAATGGAAACCCGCTTCGCCGCCGCAGGCGACTTCGCCCAGGCCTACGTGATCGCCCACGAGATCGGCCACCACGTGCAAACCTTGCTTGGCGTGTCGGCCAAGGTCGATGCCGCGCGCCGTGCAGGCCAGCGCCTGGAGGGTGACAATGGCTTGCTGGTGCGCCAGGAATTGCAGGCCGACTGCCTGGCCGGTGTATGGGCTTACCAGGCGCAGCAACGCCTGAACTGGCTGGAGCCAGGGGATGTCGAGGAAGCACTCAATGCTGCCAATGCCATCGGTGATGACCGACTGCAGCAAAAGGGCCAGGGGCGCGTGGTACCTGACTCCTTTACCCACGGCACCTCGGCGCAGCGGGTGCGTTGGTTCAAGGCCGGGTTTGCCCAGGGCGATGTGAACAGCTGCGACACGTTCAGTGCGCGAAGCCTTTGAAATTTCAAGGGGTCCCTGCGCGCGGCAAGCCCGCTGCCGCGCGTGGTGTTGCAATTGAGCTGAAAAAGCGTTTCAGCTTCCCCGCCATTTGCCGATAACCCCTGCACGATTCAGCGGGCATCCAGAACAACAACGCCTCGCGATCGAACATTGATCAAGTGAGCGAAATCATTTCTGGAGAGCGTGCATGAACAGCTGGTTTGCCAACATCAGCGTCAACCTCAAACTCGGCCTGGGCTTCGGCCTGGTGCTGGTCCTCACCGGCCTGCTGGCCCTGACCGGCTGGAACAGCCTGGGCAGCCTCATCGACCGCAGCAACTGGATGGGCGATATCGGCAAGCTCAACAAAGACCTGACCGACCTGCGCGTGGCGCGCCTGCAGTACATGATCGCCAATGGCGACGATGCTGCCGCAGCCAACACCCAGGCCAAGCTGGATGCCTTCAGCAAGCAGCAACAATACCTGGTCAGTACTTTCAAGAGCCCGGAAAACGTCAAGCTGCTCAAAGAACTGGGCCAGACCATCAGCGAGTACGAGGTTTCGCTGAACAAGATGCGTGCCGGCTACAAAGGCTCGCTGGCTGCACGTGACGCGATGAATGTATCGGCCGCCAAAGCCGACGAGGCCATGGAAGTTCTTGGCCAGGACGTCATGGGCCGCCCCGAAGCCGATAGCGTGCGCCTGGCGCAATACCAACTGATCAGCAAGGCGCGCCAGCAACTGCTGCAAGTGCGAGTGGATGTGCGCGGTTACATTGCCGACAACTCTGCGGCCAACGAACAGGCCGCCCTGCGCCAGCTGGAGTCGGCGCTTGCCGAGATCGACAACCTGAAGCGTCAGCTGCCTGCCGAAGCCACGCGCGTGCAGCAGTTGGAGCAATCGATACAGGCCTACCGCGAGGCCGTGCGCCAGTTCCGCGATGCAGTCGCCGACATCACCACCGCCCGTGCAGAGATGACCGTGCAGGGCGGCGATATCGTCAAGCGCAGCGACGCGCTGTACAAGATCCAGATCGACCGCCGCGACGCCGAGAGCGCCCAGGCGCGCAGCCTGCAGACCATCGCCACGTTGCTGGCCCTGCTGGTCGGTGTACTGGCGGCGGTGCTGATCACCCGCCAGATCACCCGCCCGCTGCATGACACGCTGCAAGCGGTGGAGCGCATCGCTGGTGGCGACCTCACCCACGACCTGCGTGTTACCCGTCGCGACGAAATCGGCGTGCTGCAGCAGGGCATCGCCCGCATGGGCACCACCCTGCGCGAGCTCATCACCGGCATCCGCGACGGTGTCACGCAGATCGCCAGCGCCGCTGAGGAACTGTCGGCGGTCACCGAGCAGACCAGCGCTGGCGCAAACAGCCAGAAGGTCGAAACCGACCAGGTCGCTACCGCCATGCACGAAATGGCCGCGACCGTTCAGGAAGTGGCGCGCAATGCCGAGCAGGCTTCGCACGCAGCGACCGGCGCCGATGACGAAGCACGCGCAGGTGATCGCGTGGTCGGTGAAGCGATCAGCCAGATCGAACGCCTGGCCGAGGAAGTGCACCGCTCCACCGAAGCCATGAACCTGCTGCAGCAAGAAAGCCAGAAAATCGGCAGTGTCATGGATGTGATCAAGTCGGTAGCCGAACAGACCAACCTGCTGGCGCTCAACGCTGCCATCGAAGCCGCCCGTGCCGGTGAGGCTGGCCGTGGCTTTGCCGTGGTCGCCGACGAGGTACGTGGTTTGGCCCAGCGTACGCAGAAATCCACCGAAGAGATCGAAGAATTGGTGGCTGGCCTGCAACATGGCACCCAGCAAGTGGCCAACGCCATGCAAGGCAGCCGCACCCTGACCGACAGCAGTGTCGAACTGGCGCGCAAAGCCGGCACTTCGCTGGAAAACATCACCAGCACGGTGTCGAGCATCCAGTCGATGAACCAGCAGATTGCCGCGGCAGCCGAGCAGCAGAGTGCGGTGGCTGAGGAGATCAGCCGCAGCATCCTGAATGTGCGCGATGTGTCGGAGCAGACCGCAGCGGCCAGTGATGAGACCGCGGCGTCCAGTGTCGAGCTGGCGCGCCTGGGTGGGCACCTGCAGACGCTGGTCAGCCAGTTCCGCGTCTGACCTCGTACTTTAGGGCCGCTTTGCGGCCCATTGTCGGCAAGCCGGCTCCATCAGGGATACGCAAGGCTCGAGGCTGCGCGATATCAGTAGGAGCCGGCTTGCCGGTGATGATGGTAGAGCTGACAGCCGATTATTTAACGACCATCCCCACCCCGCGCCCACGCGGATCCGAAGCCGTCTCAAGCTTCGCCCCGTTCACCCGGATCGCCTGGATATCCCCCATCTCCCAGCCCTGATCCTCCAGCACGTAACCCATCTTCTTCAGGTCGTCGGCTACCGGCCCGCTCAGCGGTGCGTAGCTGTCGAAGTAGATGGTGTCCTTGGGCAACAACTGGTGGTGCACACGCTGCGCCGCCACGGCCTTGTCCAGGGGCATGCCGTAGTCGTACAGGTTGTTCATCACCTGGAAGATCGAAGTGAAGATCCGCGAGCCGCCGGGCGTACCGATCACCAGTGCAACCTTGCCATCGCGGGTCATCAGGCTCGGGCTCATGGACGACAGCATGCGCTTGCCCGGCTCGATAGCGTTGGCATCACCGCCCACTACACCAAAGGCATTGGCTGCGCCCGGCTTGGCACTGAAGTCGTCCATTTCGTCGTTGAGCAAAAAGCCCGCGCCCTTGACCACCACACCACTGCCGTAGTCGAGGTTGAGGGTGTAGGTATTGCTGACCGCGTTGCCCTGTTTGTCGACGATCGAGAAGTGCGTGGTCTGGTGCGGCTCCAGGCCCGGTTTGACATCGTCGGTCGCGGAAATGGCCTTGGAGTTGACCTGCGCGGCGCGCTTGGCCAGGTAATCCTTGGCGATCAGCTGGTCGACCGGCACCTTGGTGAAGGCCGGGTCGCCCAGGTAGTCGGCGCGGTCGGCGAACACGCGCTTCTCGATCTCGGCCAGCAGGTGAATGTATTGCGCCGAATTGTGCGCCACGCCTTTGAAATCAGCCGCACGGTCTTCCTTGATGCCCAGCAACTGGGCCAGTGCAACGCCGCCCGAGCTTGGCGGTGGCGCGGTGTAGACCACGTTGCCGCGCCAGCTCAGGGCCATGGGCTCACGCCAGACGGCCTTGTAGTCCTTGAGGTCTTCTTTGGTGATCAGGCCTTTGTCAGCCTGCATCTGCGCCACCAGCAGGTCGGCGGTCTTGCCCTGGTAGAACTCGCTCACGCCCTTGTCGGCAATACGTTCGAGGGTCTGGGCCATCTCTGGCTGCTTGAACAGCTCGCCCACCTTCATGGTGCCGAAATAGTCGTTGAAGTTGGTCGCGGTCTTGAACAGGCCCTGCGCGTCATTGCGATACTGGTACTGCTTTTCGGCAACCTTGAAGCCGTTTTTCGCATAGCCGATGGCGGGGGTCAGCAGCTCGCTCCAGGGCAGCTTGCCGAATTTCTCGTGCGCTTCCCACAGGCCCATCACCGTGCCGGGCACGCCGGCTGCGCGCACGCCGACCAGGCTGAGGTTCTCGATCACCTCGCCTTTTTCGTCCAGGTACATGTTGCGGGTCGCGGCCTTGGGCGCCACTTCCCGGTAGTCGAGGAAATACGGCTTGCCGTCGACGAACAGGGTCATGAAACCGCCGCCACCGATGTTGCCGGCCTCAGGGTAGGTCACCGCCAGAGTGAAGGCGGTAGCCACTGCTGCATCCACCGCGTTGCCACCTTTTTTCAGGATGTCGGCGGCTACCTGTGCGCCATATTGATCGGGCGCGGCCACCGCGCCACCCTCCAGGGTTACCGCATAGGCCGATGAACAGCTCAAGATCGCGGCGCCGAGGGCCATGGACTGGAACAGGACAATACGCATGACACTTCCTTGGTGTTGTTTTTGTTGATCACTCAGTAAGGCCGAAGCGTCTCGACTGTGCAATCACATGTAGGAAGTTTCGCCGCCCTTGGACAGGATTTGTCGCGTTCAGGCAACTCAGCAGGCGTACATCGCCAGTTTGCGCTGGATGAAGTCGAGGAAGCACTGGATGCGCAGGGCCAGTTGCGTGTTGCGGTAGTAAACAGCGTGGATCGGCTGGCGGTAGCCGTTGTTGGCCTCGCTCAGAATGACCTGCAGGCGGCCGGCGCGGATGTCCTCGTGGGTCATGAAGTGCGACAGGCTGACGATACCCTCCCCGGCCAGCGCCAACTGGCGCAGGGTCTCGCCGCTGGAGGCGATCAGCGCCGGGCGGATCGCCCAGCGGTCGCCCTGGGCATGGCGCAGCGGCCACTGGTTGAGTGACTCGGGCTGGCTGAAACCGAGCAGGCAGTGATGGTTCAGGTCTTCGACATGCTGCGGTGTACCGTGCCGCTCAAGGTACGCCGGACTTGCCAGTACCTGCACCGGGCTGCACCCCAGCGAACGCGCGTGCAGGCTGGAGTCGGCCAGCTCACCGATGCGGATCGCCACGTCGGTGCTCTGCTCCAGCAGGTCGATGATCAGGTCATCGGTGTTCAGTTCCAACTCGATGTCGGGGTACTGGCTGCGAAATTCACCGATCCACGGCAAGATCGCGTGCAGCATGAACGGCGCTGCGGCGTTGATGCGCAGGCGCCCGGAAGGCGTCTGGCGGTTCATCGACAGGCGCTCTTCCATGTCATTCATCTGCTCGAGCACCAACCGTGAGCGTTCCAGGAAGAAGCGCCCTTCTTCGGTCAGGTCCATGCGCCGGGTGGTGCGATTGACCAGCGTAGTGCCCAGCTTTGCCTCCAGGCGCGACAATGTGCGGCTGACCGCCGAAGGGGTCTGCCCCAGTTGCTCGGCGGCAGCGGAAATCGAACCGCAGTCGATAACGGCGACGAATACCTGGAGTTCTTCGGATCGGGTTTTCACAGGATTGGCCTGACAATGATATGCCGTGATTGATAGCGGCTGATCGGCTTCTATGCAAGGGGGCGCGAAGCGGCCCTATTGAAAGGCACTTACCGAGCCATGCCGAACACTTTATTCAGATGCGCCTCATAAGCTGCCAATGCAGCCGGCACATCCGGGCGCTTCATCACATCGACTGCCAGATAGGTCGGCAGGCCGGTCATGCCAAGAAACTCATTGGCCTTGTGGAACGGGAAATACACTGCATCCACCCCTTTGCCCTCAAAGAAATCGCTCGGGTCGTCGAAGGCCTGCTGCGGTGCGTTCCAGGTCAGCGACAGCATGTACTGCTTGCCCTGCACCAGACCGCCGCTGCCGTACTTCTGCGAAGCATCCGAGCGAGTCCGGCCGTCGTTGGCGTAGAGGCTGCCGTGGCCTGCTGTGAAGACTTCGTCGATGTATTTCTTCACGGTCCAGGGTGCGCCCATCCACCAGCCCGGCATCTGGTAGATCACCACATCGGCCCAGAGGAACTTCGCCACCTCTGCCTGCACGTCGTAGCCCGCGTCGATGAAGGTTTGCTGCACGTCGAAACCGGCTCGGTCGAGATGAGCAAGGGCGGCGTCGTGCAAAGTCTGGTTAAGGCGACCTTCGGAATGGGCGAATTGTTTACCGCCATTGAGCAGGAGAATCTTTTTCATGCTGACCTCAAGTCAAGAATCAATGGCCGGCAGATTAGCGATTCAGGGTCACGGGATACAGGGTGAGCGGGGCAAAATACAATTGACCATAAGTCACGAATACGAAGCTTATTATTGCCTTAGAATCGCTTCACCCTCCACCAACGAGTTGTGATCAATGAGCGAGCAATACGCCTTCATTCTCAAGGCAAAGACCCGTCCGGAAATGGCCGACGCCTTCGATACCCTGTTCCGTGCTTACGTTGAACCGAGCCGCAATGAGCCTGGCTGCATCGAATACCACATGCTGCGCGACAAGGAAGACCCGAGCCTGTTCGTATTCTTTGAGGTGTGGGCCAACAAAGCAGCGTTGGACGTGCATTCGGCCCTGCCGCATATGGTCGAGTTCTTCGAAAAACGTATGGACTACCTGGAGCGCGACTTCGATATCCAGCTGATCGAAATGCTCAGTGCGTCCTCCGCTAGCCGTTGATCAGCAGATGGCCGCCCAGCGCGGCCAGGCCGATGAAGAAGCACCGTTTGAACAGCTCGGCGCTGATGCGCTGCCGCAACCACTGGCCAGCCAGCATGCCCAGCAGCGCGGGCGCCAGCATCAGCAATGAAGCGCCCAGTGCCTGGCTGCCCAGGGCGTCTTGCCCGGCCAGCCCCAGGGCCAGCGCCACGGTCGAGACGGTGAACGACAGGCCCAATGCCTGGATCATTTCGTCTCGGCTCAGGCCAAGGCTCTGCAGGTAGGGCACTGCGGGCATCACGAATACACCCGTGGCGGCAGTCACGATGCCGGTCACCCCCCCGCACACTGGTCCCAGCCACCCTTCCCTGCCCGGCGCCAGCCGCAGGCCAGGCCCGATCAAGCCATACACCGCATACACCAGCAGCGCCGCGCCCAACGCGTGCGCCGCCCATGGGCCACTGTTGATCCCCAACCAGGCACTGCCGACCAGCGTGCCGATGAAAATCATGGCGAGCATCGGCCCAAGACGCCGCAGCAACGCCGACAGATGGCCGCCCGCCGCCAGTTGCCAGAGATTGGTGATGGTCGATGGCACGATCAGCAAGGCGGCAGCCTGCGCCGGAGGCATAGCCAGGCCCAAAAGCCCCATCGCAATGGTCGGCAGGCCCAGGCCGATCACGCCTTTTACCGCGCCAGCCAGCACGAAAGTCACGATTACCAGCAGGGACAAGGCCGGCCCGATATGTTGATAGAAAGCGATCAGGTTATTCATGACCACCATCATGGCGTGCACCGCAGTGGCTGAAAATCTGCCATATACTCACCCTGACTCTCGCCAGGACAGAGGCTGATGCATTTCGACCTGATTGATCTCACGCTGTTCCGGCACACCCTGGAGTGCGGCAACATCACGGCCGGGGCCCGCAGCAGCCACCTGTCGCTGCCTGCTGCCAGTGCGCGAATCCGCGCCATGGAAGCCTCACTCGGTACTGCGTTGCTGGAACGCAACCGCCGCGGTGTGCAACCGACCCCGGCTGGCCAGGCGCTGCTTCAGCATGCGCGGTTGATCGGCCAGCAGGTCGAACGCATGCAGTTCGACCTGGGCCAGTACGCTCAGGGGCAGCAGGGCCAGGTACGCCTGCTGTGCAACACGGCGGCGCTGACCGAATACCTGCCGGAGCTGCTGGCCGGGTATCTGGCCGACAACCCTGGCGTGAGCGTCGACGTGCAGGAAATGCCGAGCCTGAGGATCGTGCAGTCGATCACCCAAGGCATGGCCGACCTGGGCATCATCTCCACCGCTGCGCCCAGCACGCACCTGCAAACCCGACCGTTTCGAGACGACCCGCTAGCGCTGATCACACCGCGGGCTCACCCCCTCAGCTCGGAGCCTGCCCCAAGCTTCATCGACAGCCTTGCCCACGAGCATGTCGGGCTCGGTGCGAACAGCGCCCTGGCGTTGTATCTGGAGGAACAGGCCCTGCGCGAAGGTAGGCGCATGCGCGTACGGGTGCGCGCCGAAGGCTTTGACGGGGTGATCCGCATGGTTGCGGGTGGCGCCGGGGTTGGCGTGGTGCCGCTGGCGGCAGTGAAGCGCTGGGAAGGCCTGTTGCCGCTGCACTGGGTGGCGCTGCGCGAGGATTGGGCGAATCGCCGCTTGCGGCTGTGCGCACGGGATTTTGCGGCGTTGCCGGGCTATGCGGCCGGGTTGGTCGAACGGCTGGCAAAGGCTTGAACGCTCATCCCACACGCATGCGCATAGCGCAGTCAGGCACCTGAGCGTCGAGCCCAGGCAACTGCGGCTCGGCCAATGGCCCTATGGTGTCGAGTCATTCAGCCAGTCACCAGGAGTTGTGCCATGTCCGATTTCATTACCGTCCTGCGCGAAACCTGCCCGACGCCGGTCGTGGACGCCACCAAGTGGAAGCGCATCGGCGGCGATCCACACACCGTCAACCTCAATGCCTACCTGTCGGCCGACGGCAGCAAGATCATGGGCACCTGGATCTGCACACCGGGCAAATTCGAGGTCAACTACGAGAAGTGGGAGTTCTGCCACTTCCTCGATGGCTATTGCATCATCACTCCGGAAGGTGAGGAGCCCAAGCACCTGAAGGCGGGTGATGTGTTCGTGATCGAACCTGGGATGAAAGGGACTTGGGAAGTGGTTGAGACGGTACGCAAGTATTTCGTTTTCGCCTGATCCAACGTGTTGTTTGTTGTCCCCGGCGAAGGGCCTCAACAGACAAAAAAATCGCGGAGCAAGTGCCCTTCCCTCTGGTGCGCAGTTACAGAGGGAAGGCCGCCCGGCCCGCGATGAAGTCCACCTCGCTCGTCAATTCTTCTTGCGGTACCCCTCGACAATCGCCGAGAAATCTTTGCCACCCTCACCCCGCAGGCTCATTGCCTGATAGAGCTGCTGGGCCACAGCACCGAGAATCACTGGCTGATGCGCCTGACGCGCAGCCTCGGTAGCCAGCCCCAGGTCTTTGAGCATCAACTCGGCGCCAAACCCGCCGGTATAGCCGCGTGATGCCGGGGCGGTTTCGATGATGCCCGGCCACGGGTTGTAGGTGTCGGAACTCCAGCAACGCCCTGTCGAGCTGTTGATGATGCCCGCCAGCACCTTGGTATCGATGCCCAGCGCATTGCCTAGCGCCATGGCCTCGGACACGCCAATCATCGAGATGCCCAGCAACAGGTTGTTGCAGATCTTGGCGATCTGCCCGGTGCCGACCTCGCCGCAATGCACGATATTGCGGCCCATCTGCTCCAGCACCGGCTTGAGCGTGGCGAACAGTTCAGTGCTGGCGCCGACCATGAAGGTCAGTGTGCCGGCCGCCGCGCCGCCGGTGCCGCCGGAAACCGGCGCATCGCCCATGTCCACGCCTTTGGCCGCAGCGGCCTTGGACACCTCGCGCGCAGTCTGCGGATCAATGGTGCTGCAGTCCACGGTCGGTGTGCCCGGGCGCACGCCCGCCAGCACGCCGTCGTCGTTCAGGTAGACACTGCGCACATGGGTCGCGGCCGGCAGCATGGTGATCACCAGTTCGCTGCTGGCTGCCGCTTCCTTGGGCGAGGCGCTGACCTGCCCGCCCAGTTCGGCGAGCTCGGCCAGTACGGTCTTGTTCAGGTCGAACAGGTTCAGCTGGTGCCCGGCCTTGATCAGGTTGCGGGCCATGGGGGCACCCATATTGCCCAGGCCGATGAATGCGATACGCATGGCGATCTCCTTAGCGCAGGCTGATGGTGGTGTTCACACCGTCATTGACGCTGTCGTCATCGAACCAGCGGGCGGTAACGGTCTTGGTCTGAGTGTAGAACTGCACCACCTGCTTGCCGTACGGGCCAAGGTCACCGAGCTTGGAGCCACGCGAACCGGTGAAGCTGAAGAACGGCACCGGTACCGGGATCGGAATATTGATGCCGACCTGACCGATGTCGATTTCGCTCTGGAATTTGCGCGCCGCCGCGC
The DNA here is from genome assembly GCF_047456105.1 of Pseudomonas sp. BNK-15. Lineage (NCBI taxonomy): Bacteria > Pseudomonadati > Pseudomonadota > Gammaproteobacteria > Pseudomonadales > Pseudomonadaceae > Pseudomonas > Pseudomonas sp. BNK-15. The sequence goes on along the minus strand of NZ_CP179898.1, from coordinate 2,796,068 downwards.
CGCTCTGGGTGAACAGGCCGGTACCGTTGCCGAACGGGTTGGCATTGACCAGGGCGATGGCCTCGTCGAGGGTGTCGACTTCCAGGGTCACCAGTACCGGGCCGAAAATTTCCTGAGTGTAAACCTGCATGTCGGTCTTCACCCCGGAGAACAGCGTCGGGCCGACAAAGTTGCCTTGCTCGTAGCCCGGCACTTTCACGTCGCGACCGTCGAGTTCGAGCTTGGCGCCCTCCTTGATACCGCTCTCGATCAGGCCTAGTACGCGCTCCTTGGCGCGCTTGGAGACCACCGGGCCGACATCGGTGCCTGGCTCACTACCGGCGTTGACCTTGAGCTTGCTGGCCGCGTCCTTGATGTCCGGCAGCCATTCACGCGCCTTGCCCACCAGCACCGCCACCGAGGTGGCCATGCAGCGCTGACCCGCCGCGCCGAACGCTGCGCCGACCAGGGCGTTGATGGTCTGGGTGCGGTTGGCATCGGGCAGGACCACGGCGTGGTTCTTCGCGCCCATCATCGACTGCACGCGCTTGCCGTGCTGGCTGCCCAGGTTATACACATGGGTGCCGACTTCGGTGGAACCGACGAAGGAAATCGCCTTGATATCCTTGTGTGTGCAGATCGCATCCACCACCTGCTTACCGCCGTGCACCACGTTCAGCACACCGGCCGGCACGCCGGCTTCCAGCGCCAGCTCGACCAGCATCATGGTCGACAGCGGGTCCTGCTCGGACGGCTTGAGCACGAAGGTGTTACCGCAGACGATGGCCATCGGGAACATCCACAGAGGGATCATCGCCGGGAAGTTGAACGGGGTGATGCCGGCGCACACGCCGATGGGTTGGCGCAGTGTGTAGGTGTCGACCCCCCCGGCGACGTTTTCGGCGAACTCGCCCATCTGCAGGGTGCCGATGGAGGCGGCGTGCTCGACCACTTCCAGGCCGCGGAAAATATCACCTTCGGCATCGGCAATGGTCTTGCCCTGCTCGGCGCTCAGGGTCAGGGCAATGCGCTTGCTGTGTTCGCGGATCAACGCCTGCAGCTTGAGCATGATGCGCATGCGTGCGCCGATCGGGGTGTCGCGCCAGGTCTTGAAGGCGCGCTCGGCAGCGGCCACGGCGGCATCCACTTCTTCGACGGTGGCGAACGGCACTCGCGCCAGCACCTGCTGGGTAGCCGGATTGACGATGTCGCGCCATTCGGTGGTTTTCGACTCGACCCACTGGCCGTCGATCAGCAGCTTGACCTGCTCGACCTTGGTCTGGTCGGGGGATTGGGGTGCGTTCATCTGCGTTCTCCTTGGAATTATTGTCAGGACGAGATCGCCAGCGCCGTGCAACCGCGAGGTGGCGTCATGGGGCTTTTTTCGAGTATAGATGTGCAAACATCCAACAAGAACGCACAAAAAAACCGGATCAACATGCAAAAAGACCTGACCTCTCTCAGTGCGCTGAACTGGGACGATCTGAAGTTCTTCCTCGAAGTAGCACGCACCCGCAAGGCCAGCAGCGCGGCCAAACGCCTGAGCGTGGACTACACCACGGTGTCGCGGCGCATCACTTCACTGGAAGGCGCGCTGGGCACGTTGCTGTTCGAAAAATCGCGGACCAACGGCTTTGTCCTGACCGCCGAGGGGCAGCGCTTGCTGGGCTACGCGGAGTCGATCGAAAGCACGCTGCACATGGCCTGCGAACAGGTGTCCGGTTCAGGTGTGGCGTTGTCGGGCCATGTGCGCATGGGCTGTACCGAAGGCTTCGGCAGCTTTTTCGTTACCCCGCAGCTGAGCCATTTCGTCGATGCCTACCCGGCGATATCGGTGGATATCCTGCCGCTGCCGCACTTCATAAGCTTGTCCAAGCGTGAGGCGGACATCGTCATTGCCCTGGAGCGGCCAGAGCATGGGCCTTATGTGTGCTGCAAGCTGTGCGACTATCGCCTGCGGCTGTATGCGACCCAGGATTACCTGGACAACCATGCGCCGATCAACCAGGTCAGCGACCTGGTTGGCCATCCGTTCATCAGCTATGTGGATGACCTGGCGTTCAGCTCAGAGCTGCTGTACCTGGCCAACCTGATTCCCAACGCCAGCGCGCACCTTCGCAGTACCAGCGTGATTGCACAGTACACGGCGGCGTTGCAGGGGCGAGGGTTGGCGATCTTGCCGTGTTTCCTGGCGGCGCAGGATGCGCGATTGGTCACGGTGCTGCCTGAGCAGATCGAGGTGACGCGGCAATTCTGGATGTATTGCCGGGAGGATCTGCGCAAGTTGAAGCGCATTACCTTGCTGTGGGATTACATTCGTGGGGTGACGGAGGCGAATACGCCGTTGTTGATGGGGCAAACGCGTGAGATGCGTTTCGCTCAGGAGTGATGGGGCTGCTGTGCAGCCCATCGCCGGCAAACCGGCCCCACGCTTTCCACTGCCTTCGATGTAGTTGTGGAAGCACACCTTGGCCACACTTTGCGCCCGCTGCTCTGAGGTTCTGGCAGTCAGCTCAAAGGCCTCGTTGGCCGCGGCTCAACGATAGCGCAACGCCATCATTGCGGTGAGAGCGCCCTTTCGCGGCAAACGGCAGTTCCTACAGCAGTGCATCACACCTGTTCGAGCATCAGCCCGGAGATACGCCGTACCTTGCGTGCCACCGCTTCTTCAAAGATGCCCTGGCGTGGCTCGACCAGGCTGAAGCAATGCTTGGCCCGGGTTATACCGGTGTATACCAGCTCCTTGGTCAGCACGGGGTTGAGCGCATCGGGCAGTACCAGCGCGGTGTGGCTGAACTCAGAGCCCTGGGACTTGTGAACGGTCATGGCGAACACCGTTTCCACCTCGTTGAGCCGGCTGGGCAGCACGAAACGCACCCCGCCACTGCCGTCGTTGCGTGGGAAGGCCACGCGCAGCAAAGGCTCGCCCTGCTCGTCCGGCAAGCGCAGGGCGATGCCGATGTCACCGTTCATCAGGCCCAGGCCGTAGTCGTTGCGCGTCACCAGTACCGGGCGCCCTTCGTACCAAGGCTGCTGGCTGTCGATCAGCCCGGCGCTGTGCAGCACCCGCGCTACTCGCTCGTTAAGGCCTTCAACCCCCCAGGCGCCCTTGCGCACCGCGCACAACAACTGGAAGTCCTCAAAGCTGCGCAGCACCTTGCCAGCCCACTGCTCCCAGTGCGGGTCGTCGAAAGCACTGCCAGGCGCTGGACGATGGCGGCCAATGGTACGCAGATAGCTACGATAGCCTTGTGGCCCCTCAGCGCCGCGGTTCAGACCGTCCAGTATCAGCCGATCAAAGGCGCGGTCGTGCTCGCCGCGCAGGGCCAGGCCGAATACATCGGCCGGGGGCATGGTCAACAGGTCGCGGGCCGCCTGGGCTTGCTGGCGGTTGACCAGGCGCGCCAGCTGGCCGATGCCGCTGCCTTCGCCAAAGCGCCGGGAAAAACGCAGCATCACCACCTGCTGGGCCAATGGGTTGCGTTGCGCGTCGCCGGCCTTCAGGCCACTGTCGGCCAGCGACTGACCGCCAATCTGCTCCAGCCATGCCTGGGTAGCGGATGAGTAGCAGCCCTCTTCGGCATCCCGGCACAGGTCGCCCAGCACCGCGCCCGCCTCGACCGAGGCCAGCTGGTCCTTGTCCCCCAACAGGATCAACCGGGCTTTGGGTGGCAAGGCATTGAGCAGGTTGGCCATCATTTCGAGGTCGATCATCGACGCTTCATCCACCACCAGCACATCCAGCGGCAGCGGGTTGCCTGCATGGTGGCGGAAGTGCCGCGACCCCGGACGGCTGCCGAGCAGCCGGTGCACGGTGCTGACATCGGTAGGAATCTGCCCGCGGACATCGGCACTCACCTGCAAGCGCTCGACCTGCTGACCAATGGATTCGGTCAGGCGTGCTGCAGCCTTGCCGGTGGGCGCTGCGAGGCGAATGCGCAGAGGCCTGCCCTGCTCGACTGCAGGTGCCTGCAGCAAGGCCAGCAGGCGCACTACCGTGGTGGTCTTGCCGGTGCCCGGCCCCCCGGTGATGATGCTGAAGCCGGCGCGGGTGGCCAGGGCACAGGCCAGTTTCTGCCAATCGACCTGGCCTGCCAGAGCGCCTTCGTCGAACAACTGCGCAAGGCGTGCAGGCAGGTCGGCGGGCGTGGCCTCGTCCTGGCTCAGGCGCTGGCGCAGGGTTTCGTCTATCTGCCGCTCATAACTCCAGTAGCGGCGCAGGTAGAGGCGCTCGCCGCTGATCACCAATGGCCGGGCGTTATGACCAGGGGTATTGCCAGTTGCAACCAGGGGGCTGGCGGCAATGCGCTCGCGCCAGGTGTGCAGGTCGAGGTTGGCGAGCAATTGCGACGGTAGCAGCAACGGGCCTGCCAAAGCATCGCCCTCCGGCGGCAGCGACAGGGCGAAATCCGGCTCGGCAAGGGTTTGCTGCAGGTCCAGGCAGACATGCCCGTGGCCCAGTTGATGGCTGGCCAACGCAGCGGCCAGCAGCAACAGCGGATCGCTGCCGGGTGCGAGCTCTTCCAGGAAGGACACGAAAGCCCGGTCCAAAGCCCGCAACCAGCCGCGCTCAACCCAGCGGTCGAGCAGTTGCAGCAGGTCTGCGCTGTTGCGTTGTGGCGCCAGCCTCAGCAAGTGCTCTGCGTTCAGTGGGGTAGGCAAGAGGTCATCAAGGGTGCGGCTCATGGCGCAGCTCCGGCGAACAGGTCCTGTTGTTGAGGCGCGTGAACGCCACGGAACAGCGCATCGAGCGCCTCGATCAACTCACGTGGCGGCTTGACGAAGTACACGCCGTGGCCGCTGCTGCTGGCCCCGCGCAAGAAGATGAACAGCGCACCGCCCACATGCCGGTCGTAATCGTAATCGGGCAGCCGTGCACGCAGCTGGCGATGCAGGGCCAGCAGATAAAGCACGTATTGCAAGTCGTAGCGGTGCTCCAGGATCGCCTTTTCCATGGCCAGCGTGTCATAGGCCTGGATATCCGGGCCAAGCCAGTTGGACTTGTAATCGGCCACGTAGTAGCGGCCATCGAGCTCGAACGCCAGGTCGATAAAGCCTTTGAACATGCCGTTGAGCAGTGTCGGCTGAGCAGCGGGGCGCGCTGCGCCTGGATGGGTGTGGCGGGCGACCAACCGGTCCAGTTGCTCTGCATCGACCTGATGACTGGCGAACCAGAATTCCATTTCTATCTGATAGTGCTGCAACTGCGCCAACGTCAGGCTCATGTCACGGGCCGGCAGTGGCTCGTTCAGCAGTTGCTGCAACCATTCGCTGAGTGTCGGGATCCAGCCGGTCCAGTCGCGCCGGTTGCAGCGCTGGCCGACGGTGCGCTCGATCAGTTTGGGGTTGGCGGCGACCTCGGAGAAGCCTTCGCGCCCGGCCCACTCAAGCAAACCATGGAGGAAGGTGCCGGGGTTCGGCCCGCGCGGGAAGCGGTGAATGTCGCCGCTGTCGGCGGGCACCTCACGGGGCAGTTGAGCATCGACCCCCTCATCGTCGAGCAACTGCTGGGCCTGGGAACTGTCGCCCCCCAGTGTCTGTTCACCCACCCGCAAGGCGCTGTACGACGCGATCCACCAATGCTCCGCCGCTGCGCGACGAGGCTTGCGTGCAGGCAGCAGCTCGCGTTCGGCATGGGGCGAGCAGTAGCGCACTTCGTCAGCCTCCGGCAGGCCGGGGCAGGCAATGTACGGGCAGCCTGCCTGCAAGCTCTGCAGCCAGCCCGCCAGTTGTTCCGAGCCCTGCAGTGGCACTCCGCCACCAAGCAGATAGCCGAGCGCGGAACGGTGCAGCTGCGAGCTTTTCTGGTTACCGCGCTTGAGGTCGGCGACGCCCAGCCAGCATGCGTGCTGGGCACGTGTGAGGGCCACGTAGAGCAGGCGCAGGTCTTCAGCGAGGCGTTCATCATCGGCCAGGGCAATCTGTGCCGGGTCGGGGGTCAGGGTCATCTGCGCATTGCCCTGGCTGTCGTGCCAGGCCAGCGGCAGGCGGCTACCGTCGACCGGTTTGCTGGTGCAGATGAACGGCAGGTAGACCAAGGGGTATTCCAGGCCCTTGGACTTGTGGATGGTCACGACCTTGACCAGTTGTTCATCACTCTCCAGGCGAAGGATCTGGTCCTCACCGGCCTGCCCGGCATTGGCCAGGTGCTCGGCCAGATGGCGGATCAGCGCTTGTTCGCCGTCCAGTTCGCCCGCCGCTTGCTGCAGCAGCTCGGCAAGGTGCAGCAGGTTGGTCAACACCCGCTCGCCATCGCTGCGGGCAATGAGCGTACGCGGCAACTGGAAGTCGTGCAGCAGGTGCCGCAACATCGGCAGTACGCCCTGGCGCTGCCAAGTGTCGCGGTAGCGGCGAAAACGCATTACCCAGTCTTCCCAGACCCGCTCGTCCTGGTTCAGCTGGTCCAGTTCGGCCAGCGACAGGTCCAGGGTCAGGCTGGCCAAGGCGGCCTTGAGCAGGCGCTCGGAGTCCGGCTCGGCGCAGGCCTTGAGCCAGGCCAGCAAGTCATGCGCCTCCTGGGCGGCGAAAACCGAGTCCTTGTCGGACAGGTACACGCTGCGAACGTCACGGGCGGCAAGCTCGGCTCGCACCAGCTGCGCTTCATGGCCGTCGCGTACAAGGATGGCGATGTCAGAGGGCAGGCACGGGCGCAGCTCACCGTCAGCCTTGCTGAAACCGCTCTGGCCGCGCTGGGCACCGTTGAGCAGGGCGACGATGTGGCTGGCGCAACTGGCCGCCAGTTGCTGCCGGTACAGTGTGCTGGAGACGGGGTCGTCGCTTTCCAGTTGCCAGCACTGCAGGGCCGCGATGGCTTGGCCGTCGATCAGCAGGCGTTCGCTGCGCCCCTTGGCGCGCACCTCGATGAACGGCAACGGGTTGTCATCGTCTTCGCGGAACAGGAAGGCGCCCCGCCCTTGCTCACGGGCTTCAGCCTGCAGAAACACCCGGTTGACAGCGGCCACCATGGCCTCGCTGGAGCGGTAGTTGGTGTCCAGGCTGTGCAGCCGGCCGGCGGTGGCGCGCCGCGCGGACAGGTAGGTGTAAATGTCGGCGCCCCGGAAGGCATAGATGGCCTGCTTGGGGTCGCCGATCATGAACAGGCCGGTTTCCTCACGATTTTCGCTGATGCGGTAGATGCGCTCGAAGATGCCGTATTGAACCGGGTCGGTATCCTGGAATTCGTCGATCAGGGCTACCGGGAACTGTTCGCGAATCAGGCCTGCCAATCTCTCGCCGGCTTCACTGGCCAACGCATGTTGCAGGCGCAGCAGCATGTCATCGAAGCCCATTTCGGCGCGGCGGCGCTTTTCCACCTCGAAGCGCGCCGAAACCCAGGCAGCGGCGTGTTCGAGCAGGCGTGCATCGGGGCTTGCCAGAGCCTGCAGCTGTTGTGGCAGGTCTTGCATGGCGTGCAGCGCTGGGTGATCTGGAGGCTCACCGACCTTCCAGGCTTCGGCCATGCCTGCTGGAGTCAGGCGCGTAAAGCCAGTCCCAAGGTCAAGTTCCACTATCTGCTCATCAGCAGCCCAGGCGCGTAACTTGTCGAACCAGGGTTCGAAGAAGCGCGCCTGCAGCTTGCGGCCATCGGCCTGCTTGGCGGCGACGGCGTCCCGGCAGATCTGTTGCAACTGCTCGACCCATTGCGCCCATGGGGCTTTAAGCTGGTGCAACTGATCGGCGCGCTGCAGCAGCGCTGCATCAATCAGCGCTTGCGGTTCTTGCTCATCCTGCTGCGCACGCACGCGACCAAACAGGGGGCGGATCCTGGGCAACAATGCATCGGGGCTGCCCCAATGGCTACGCACCCAGCCCAGGGCCTCGCCGTGCATGCCGTAGCAGAACCGCCGCCAGTAGTCGCGCATGACCTGGCCAAGCAGGTCGCTGTGGTCGGTTTCCAGGCTCTGGGTGAACAGGCTGCCGCTGTCGAAGGCATGCTCGCGAAGCATGCGCTGGCACCAGCCATGAATGGTCGAGACTGCCGCTTCGTCCATCCACTGTACGGCGATCTCCAGGCGGTTGGCGCAGCGCGGCCAGTGCTCGGGTGGGTAATCGTCACGTAGCTGGTGCAGCAGCGGGTCGGCTTCCTGTAACTCGCCGCGAAAGAAGCGTGCAGCTTCGGCCAGGCGCGCGCGAATACGCTCGCGCAGTTCCTTGGTGGCCGCATCGGTGAAGGTCACCACGAGGATCTGCGGTGGCAACAACTCGCGGCCAAAAGCGCACTCGCCGCCATGGCCGAGGATCAGCCGCAGATAAAGCGCCGAAATCGTGAACGTCTTGCCGGTACCGGCACTGGCTTCGATCAGTTGGCTGCCATGCAGGGGGAAACTCAGTGCCAGGGGACGGACCTGGGTCATGCGCCACTCTCCGGGTTGCCCAGCGTCTGCCAGGCTGCGCTGAATAACGGGCGGTACAGGGTTTCGCACCAGCCTTCAAAAGTTTCGTCGGCACTGAGTGCGGCGAAGTCACGGAACTGTCGGGCCAGGGCCAGGCTTTCGCTGCGCTCACCGAAACTGGTGCGGCCATCACCTTCGTAAGCACGGGCAGCTGCGGCGAGGGCTTTGTCAGGATCGTCCTGGGCCAGCCAGGCGAACGCTGTCTTGGCGGCGACCGGCAGCGGCGCATTCATTGCGGCCTGGCGTGACACCAGCAGATGGCCGAGCTGCTCGGCAGCTTCGTGTTGTGGCAGTGGCGCGAGCAGCAGGGTGATGTCGCTGGCCAACAGGGCGCTATGCAGCGGATAGCCTTCGGCGCACGCCGCCAGGTGCATGACCCAACTGGCGATCAGCCGGTGCCACTTGAGGCTGTTACGCCCGGCGCTGATGGTGTTGGGCACCGTGGTGATGCTCAACAGGCTTTGGTCATCGGCCTGATACACCCGGCCAAGCCAACCCTCCAGGCGATGGCTGCCATGCTCGAAATGGATCGGCAGTGCGCCCTCGACCACGTTGGGCCAGCGCTGCAACAATTGGCGATGGCGTTGCAGCAGATCGGGCAGCGGCTGGATCAGCTCTGCCTGTAGAAGCTCGCCGAACCCGGCCAACGGCAGCATGCCGCACGCCTGCAGCCGGCGCGCCTGGGCTTGCAGCGCCTGCTCGGCGTTTTCCGGCTCGGCCAGCGCCGCGCCGAGCAGGCTTTCACTGGCGCTATAGCGCTGCAAGGCATCGAGGACAAACGGCTCCTCATCCGGCGTCGGCGCCTCCAGCGCCTCGAAGAACACTTTCAGGCGCTGGCTGAAGAAGTGACGCACCGGATGACGCAGAAAGTCCTGCAGTTGCGTAAGGGTCAGGGCTTCATCGCTGCTGTAAGCCGGCAGGCCGACATCCGCCTGTTTAGCCTCATCGCAGACTTGGTGCAGCAGCTGCCATTCATGGGCATAACTGAACAACGCGCTGCCTTTCTGGAAATAACGCGGGCTGAAGGGCTGCAGCGGGTGCTCTTGAGTCAACGCATGCAACAACTGCTCGCCCGCTTGCTGGCTGCCGCTGCCACCGGCCAGCCGCCAACCTGCCGCCAGGTGATCGCGCAGTTGGCCTATGAGCACAGATGCCGGGCGCTCGCTATTATCGCGGATGCTCCGGCCGACCCAGCTGATGTACAGCTGATCGCGCGCGGACAACAACGCTTCGAGCAGCAGGTAACGGTCATCCTCGCGGCGCGAGCGGTCGCCGGGGCGGTAGTCACTGGCCATCAGGTCGAAGTCCAGCGGCTGCTGGGCGCGCGGGTAATCGCCATCGTTCATGCCAAGCAGGCAGACCACTCTAAACGGGATGGCACGCATCGGCATGAGGGTGCAGAAGTTTACCGAACCTGCAAGAAAACGCTGGGACAGCTTGCCCTGATCCAGGCCCGACAACCACGCCTCGCGTATGACCGTGAGGGGCAACAAGTCCTGCAAGCCTACGGTCTCGCACACCTGTAGCCAGCTATCGCGCAGCTCCTGCAGTTGCATGAGCAGGAATTCGTCGTGCTCGCCTTCTGCCAGGAAGAACACTTGCAACAGCGCGTTCAGTCGCTCGCCCCACTGGGCCGCATTGGCTGGCTGAGAGAGGGCATGGTTGGCCACATCGAGGGCGTCGAGCAAGGCCACCAACGGGCCGATCAGCGCAGCATCCAAGCCGCCGATTTCGTCGTAAGGTTCGATACCGTCACAGCCCTCCCCCATACCGACGGCATAACCCAACAGCATACGCCGCAGGCCGAACCGCCAGCTGTTCTGCTCCAGCCCTTCGGGCAGGCCCAGGGACGCTCGCTGCTCGGCATTGAGCCCCCAACGGACACCGGCGCCCTCGATCCAGCGGTGCAGCGTGGGCAGGTCGCTTTCGCGGATCCCGAAACGCGTTCGTACAGCCGGTACGTCCAGCAGATCGAGCACTTCGCTGACGGCGAAACGGCTGTCTGGCAGCTTGAGCAGATGCTCCAGGGCAATCAACAATGGATCACGCCCGCGCTGGCCCTGATCGGTCAGGGTGAAGGGTATGTAACGCGGGTCGTTGCGCTGTAGCTGGCCGAAAACGGCACGGATATGCGGTGCATAGTTGTCGATTGCCGGGAGCATCACGATGACGTCACGTGGGCGCAGGGTGGGGTCGGCACTGAAGCGGGCCAACAATTGGTCGTGCAGGATCTCTACTTCGCGTTGTGGGCTGTGGGCGATGTGGAAGCGCACGGAGCGGTCTTGCGCCAGATCGACCTCAGGCCACAGCTCACGGGTTTCGGCAAGCGGGCGCAGTTCGAGGATATCGTCCTGCAGCTGCTTGAGCAGTGTTGCCGGCTCGCTTTCGCTGAACAGGTCGATGCGTCCATCGCTGAATGCGCCCTGGTAGCTGCCTGGGTCATCATAACTGTCGAGCAGGTTGATGTAGTCGCGGCCCTGTTTGCCCCAGGCGGCAAGCAAGGGGTGGGCGTGCTGGTGCAAGGACTCGTCATCCAACTGCGCGGGCATGCCCTGCTTGCGCTGCTGGCGCTTGTACTGGTGGCGCAGCAGGTCCTTGTCGGCGACGATGTCCGCCCAGTGATGGCGACAAGGGTTGTGCACACACAGTAATACCTGGCTGAACCGCGCAAGACCTGCCAGTGCCTCCAACGCTTGGGCAGGCAGCGATGAGATACCGAATACGATTACCCGTGAAGGCAGACCCGCAGGGGGTTGCTCAAGGCTGTTGATCCGTTCGATGAATCGCTGGTGCACCCCTGCACGGCTCTGGGCCATGCCTTGTTCACCTACATCCTCGAGCAAGGCCCGCCACAGCTCGGCCTGCCAGCGGTTGCCAGGTGCCAGGGGTTTGCGTTCGCCACGGGCCGTATTGAGGACGTGCTGGCCGGCAGCCCAATCCTTGAGCCAGTCGGCACGATAGACCTGATACTGGTCGAACAGGTCAGCCAGGCGCTCTGCCAGCTGATAGCGTTTGCGTAGATCACCGTCGTCGGTGAGGAAGCGTCGCAACGGTTCGAAATGCGTGCGCTCGATCAGCGCTGGCAGCAAACGCATGAGTCGCCAGGTCAGCGGGGCCTTGTCGAGCAAGGAAACCTCTGGAATCTCGTCACGCCCGAGGACTTTTCTGTACAGCTGCCACATGAAGCTGCCCGGCAACTGCACTTCGATGGCAGCAGCGATCCCACAACCACCCTGGTCATCTTCGAGCGGGTCCTCGGCCAAGGCCAGCTTGAGCCACTGGGCGATGCCATTGCTTTGTACCAGGGCGATTTCGTTTTCCAGGGGGGCCAGCGGATAGCGCCGCATCCAGCTCACCACCAGGCTGCGCAAGTCGTCCAGGCGATTGCCGTGCACGATCATGAAGCCGGGATGGAGTGAAGTCGGGTTGGCCATTGATGGTTCTCTGGAAGGCAGTTCGGGCTGATGGGGAACGATATCACGGCTAGCCGCCGAGTCCGGGATCTGTAAAAGCCAGAAAAGACAAAACCCCTACCTGCTCGCGCAGATAGGGGTTTTGCGAAATGAATCTTGACGATGACCTACTCTCACATGGGGAAACCCCACACTACCATCGGCGATGCATCGTTTCACTACTGAGTTCGGGATGGGATCAGGTGGTTCCAATGCTCTATGGTCGTCAAGAAATTCTGTAGCCAGAATGTCCAGATGGACAGCCCAGCGAATTCGGATATGCGATAGTTGTGATGTTGCGAACTTTCGGTTCTTTCGTCTTCACCACCACAATCTGCAGAAGCAAATTGCTTGGGTGTTATATGGTCAAGCCTCACGGGCAATTAGTATTGGTTAGCTCAACGCCTCACAGCGCTTACACACCCAACCTATCAACGTCGTAGTCTTCGACGGCCCTTTAGGGGATTCAAGATCCCAGTGAGATCTCATCTTGAGGCAAGTTTCCCGCTTAGATGCTTTCAGCGGTTATCTCTTCCGAACATAGCTACCCGGCAATGCCACTGGCGTGACAACCGGAACACCAGAGGTTCGTCCACTCCGGTCCTCTCGTACTAGGAGCAGCCCCTCTCAAATCTCAAACGTCCACGGCAGATAGGGACCGAACTGTCTCACGACGTTCTAAACCCAGCTCGCGTACCACTTTAAATGGCGAACAGCCATACCCTTGGGACCGGCTTCAGCCCCAGGATGTGATGAGCCGACATCGAGGTGCCAAACACCGCCGTCGATATGAACTCTTGGGCGGTATCAGCCTGTTATCCCCGGAGTACCTTTTATCCGTTGAGCGATGGCCCTTCCATACAGAACCACCGGATCACTAAGACCTACTTTCGTACCTGCTCGACGTGTTTGTCTCGCAGTCAAGCGCGCTTTTGCCTTTATACTCTACGACCGATTTCCGACCGGTCTGAGCGCACCTTCGTACTCCTCCGTTACTCTTTGGGAGGAGACCGCCCCAGTCAAACTACCCACCATACACTGTCCTCGATCCGGATAACGGACCTGAGTTAGAACCTCAAAGTTGCCAGGGTGGTATTTCAAGGATGGCTCCATGAGAACTGGCGTCCCCACTTCAAAGCCTCCCACCTATCCTACACAAGCAAATTCAAAGTCCAGTGCAAAGCTATAGTAAAGGTTCACGGGGTCTTTCCGTCTAGCCGCGGATACACTGCATCTTCACAGCGATTTCAATTTCACTGAGTCTCGGGTGGAGACAGCGCCGCCATCGTTACGCCATTCGTGCAGGTCGGAACTTACCCGACAAGGAATTTCGCTACCTTAGGACCGTTATAGTTACGGCCGCCGTTTACCGGGGCTTCGATCAAGAGCTTCGCTTGCGCTAACCCCATCAATTAACCTTCCGGCACCGGGCAGGCGTCACACCCTATACGTCCACTTTCGTGTTTGCAGAGTGCTGTGTTTTTAATAAACAGTCGCAGCGGCCTGGTATCTTCGACCGGCATGAGCTTACGGAGCAAGTCCTTCACCCTCACCGGCGCACCTTCTCCCGAAGTTACGGTGCCATTTTGCCTAGTTCCTTCACCCGAGTTCTCTCAAGCGCCTTGGTATTCTCTACCTAACCACCTGTGTCGGTTTGGGGTACGGTTCCCAGTTATCTGAAGCTTAGGAGCTTTTCTTGGAAGCATGGCATCAACCACTTCGTCGCCTAAAGGCAACTCGTCATCAGCTCTCGGCCTTGAGATCCCGGATTTGCCTAAGATCTCAGCCTACCACCTTAAACTTGGACAACCAACGCCAAGCTGGCCTAGCCTTCTCCGTCCCTCCATCGCAATAACTGGAAGTACAGGAATATTAACCTGTTTTCCATCGACTACGCTTTTCAGCCTCGCCTTAGGGACCGACTAACCCTGCGTCGATTAACGTTGCGCAGGAAACCTTGGTCTTTCGGCGTGCGAGTTTTTCACTCGCATTGTCGTTACTCATGTCAGCATTCGCACTTCTGATACCTCCAGCAAGCTTCTCAACTCACCTTCACAGGCTTACAGAACGCTCCTCTACCGCATCACCAAAGGTGATACCCGTAGCTTCGGTGCATGGTTTGAGCCCCGTTACATCTTCCGCGCAGGCCGACTCGACTAGTGAGCTATTACGCTTTCTTTAAAGGGTGGCTGCTTCTAAGCCAACCTCCTAGCTGTCTAAGCCTTCCCACATCGTTTCCCACTTAACCATGACTTTGGGACCTTAGCTGACGGTCTGGGTTGTTTCCCTTTTCACGACGGACGTTAGCACCCGCCGTGTGTCTCCCATGCTCGGCACTTGTAGGTATTCGGAGTTTGCATCGGTTTGGTAAGTCGGGATGACCCCCTAGCCGAAACAGTGCTCTACCCCCTACAGTGATACATGAGGCGCTACCTAAATAGCTTTCGAGGAGAACCAGCTATCTCCGAGCTTGATTAGCCTTTCACTCCGATCCACAGGTCATCCGCTAACTTTTCAACGGTAGTCGGTTCGGTCCTCCAGTCAGTGTTACCTAACCTTCAACCTGCCCATGGATAGATCGCCCGGTTTCGGGTCTATACCCAGCGACTAAACGCCCTATTAAGACTCGCTTTCGCTACGCCTCCCCTATTCGGTTAAGCTCGCCACTGAATATAAGTCGCTGACCCATTATACAAAAGGTACGCAGTCACCTAACAAAGTAGGCTCCCACTGCTTGTACGCATACGGTTTCAGGTTCTATTTCACTCCCCTCTCCGGGGTTCTTTTCGCCTTTCCCTCACGGTACTGGTTCACTATCGGTCAGTCAGTAGTATTTAGCCTTGGAGGATGGTCCCCCCATGTTCAGACAAAGTTTCTCGTGCTCCGTCCTACTCGATTTCATTGATAAGAGATTTTCGTGTACGGGGCTATCACCCACTATGGCCGCACTTTCCAGAGCGTTCCACTAATCTCAAATCAACTTAAGGGCTGGTCCCCGTTCGCTCGCCACTACTAAGGGAATCTCGGTTGATTTCTTTTCCTCAGGGTACTTAGATGTTTCAGTTCCCCTGGTTCGCCTCTTGCACCTATGTATTCAGTACAAGATACTCAGCTTATGCTGAGTGGGTTCCCCCATTCAGAGATCTCTGGATCACAGTCTGTTTGCCGACTCCCCAAAGCTTATCGCAGGCTACCACGTCTTTCATCGCCTCTGACTGCCAAGGCATCCACCGTATGCGCTTCTTCACTTGACCATATAACCCCAAGCAATCTGGTTATACTGTGAAGACGACATTCGCCGAAAATTCGCATGTTGCTCTTTCGAGCAGAACTCACAAATTTTACCTTAGCCTGATCCACCAGCAGTGAAACTGGTGTTCAGTCTATTTCTATCACATATCCGAATTTTTAAAGAACGATCTGACAAAAGCCAGAAATCAACATTCAAGCCGAATGTTCATTTCTAAGTTCTGACAAGTTACTGCAAAAGTGGTGGAGCCAAGCGGGATCGAACCGCTGACCTCCTGCGTGCAAGGCAGGCGCTCTCCCAGCTGAGCTATGGCCCCGTATTCTACGGCTGAACCATGTAATGGTAGGTCTGGGCAGATTTGAACTGCCGACCTCACCCTTATCAGGGGTGCGCTCTAACCAACTGAGCTACAGACCTATAACAGGGTCGCGTTACAGCATCGTCTTTATACAAAGAATCAAGCAATTCGTGTGGGAGCTCATCAGCAGGCTGATGTCGTCGATTAAGGAGGTGATCCAGCCGCAGGTTCCCCTACGGCTACCTTGTTACGACTTCACCCCAGTCATGAATCACACCGTGGTAACCGTCCTCCCGAAGGTTAGACTAGCTACTTCTGGTGCAACCCACTCCCATGGTGTGACGGGCGGTGTGTACAAGGCCCGGGAACGTATTCACCGCGACATTCTGATTCGCGATTACTAGCGATTCCGACT
The DNA here is from genome assembly GCF_047456105.1 of Pseudomonas sp. BNK-15. NCBI lineage: Bacteria > Pseudomonadati > Pseudomonadota > Gammaproteobacteria > Pseudomonadales > Pseudomonadaceae > Pseudomonas > Pseudomonas sp. BNK-15. Next base: position 2,780,281 of record NZ_CP179898.1, on the reverse strand, counting down.
TCACGCAGTCGAGTTGCAGACTGCGATCCGGACTACGATCGGTTTTGTGAGATTAGCTCCACCTCGCGGCTTGGCAACCCTCTGTACCGACCATTGTAGCACGTGTGTAGCCCAGGCCGTAAGGGCCATGATGACTTGACGTCATCCCCACCTTCCTCCGGTTTGTCACCGGCAGTCTCCTTAGAGTGCCCACCATAACGTGCTGGTAACTAAGGACAAGGGTTGCGCTCGTTACGGGACTTAACCCAACATCTCACGACACGAGCTGACGACAGCCATGCAGCACCTGTGTCAGAGTTCCCGAAGGCACCAATCCATCTCTGGAAAGTTCTCTGCATGTCAAGGCCTGGTAAGGTTCTTCGCGTTGCTTCGAATTAAACCACATGCTCCACCGCTTGTGCGGGCCCCCGTCAATTCATTTGAGTTTTAACCTTGCGGCCGTACTCCCCAGGCGGTCAACTTAATGCGTTAGCTGCGCCACTAAAATCTCAAGGATTCCAACGGCTAGTTGACATCGTTTACGGCGTGGACTACCAGGGTATCTAATCCTGTTTGCTCCCCACGCTTTCGCACCTCAGTGTCAGTATCAGTCCAGGTGGTCGCCTTCGCCACTGGTGTTCCTTCCTATATCTACGCATTTCACCGCTACACAGGAAATTCCACCACCCTCTACCGTACTCTAGCTTGCCAGTTTTGGATGCAGTTCCCAGGTTGAGCCCGGGGCTTTCACATCCAACTTAACAAACCACCTACGCGCGCTTTACGCCCAGTAATTCCGATTAACGCTTGCACCCTCTGTATTACCGCGGCTGCTGGCACAGAGTTAGCCGGTGCTTATTCTGTCGGTAACGTCAAAACACTAACGTATTAGGTTAATGCCCTTCCTCCCAACTTAAAGTGCTTTACAATCCGAAGACCTTCTTCACACACGCGGCATGGCTGGATCAGGCTTTCGCCCATTGTCCAATATTCCCCACTGCTGCCTCCCGTAGGAGTCTGGACCGTGTCTCAGTTCCAGTGTGACTGATCATCCTCTCAGACCAGTTACGGATCGTCGCCTTGGTGAGCCATTACCCCACCAACTAGCTAATCCGACCTAGGCTCATCTGATAGCGCAAGGCCCGAAGGTCCCCTGCTTTCTCCCGTAGGACGTATGCGGTATTAGCGTTCCTTTCGAAACGTTGTCCCCCACTACCAGGCAGATTCCTAGGCATTACTCACCCGTCCGCCGCTGAATCAAGGAGCAAGCTCCCGTCATCCGCTCGACTTGCATGTGTTAGGCCTGCCGCCAGCGTTCAATCTGAGCCATGATCAAACTCTTCAGCTCAATACTGCTTGGGTTTTTAAGAAACCCTAAACTTGGCTCAGCAATCTCAAATGACTATGTGATTTCTCGCATGGTCACTTGTGATGCTGATAATCTTTCTGACTATCAGTCCGTACTCACAAGCACCCACACGAATTGCTTGATTCGATTTGTTAAAGAGCGTTTGGTTAAGAGCTTTTCGCCTCAACCGAGGCGCGCATTCTACGCTTTCCTCAGAGCCTGTCAAGCGTTTATTTTGAAGTTTTTTGCGAGAAACTCGTTTAGCTTCAAACACTTGGCTCGCTGCGATCTCTCGTAGCGGGAGGCGAATCATACAGCGTTTAGAACCGCTGTCAACCACCTTTTTAACCACTATCGATCTGTCGACCGAAGCACCACCAGCACTACCTGGATTAAGCAACTCTTTGAATTTCAAGGAGTTTCTCGTTCCGACTACGCTGGAAGTGGGGCGCATTATAAGGGGATTCGAACGCCCGTCAAGGCTTTAATTCAAGAAATTGAAATATAGGTAGAAATAGCCCTAAGCGTACCTGGTGTGGGACGCTATCCTTCAAGCGCCTACGAAGCCACCCTTCCCCGCCGCCCCATAATGCGAGGCACTCGCCGCGCCACCGCTGGCACTCGCAGCACCATCAAGAAACCACCAATGACCGCGTAGATCGCCCACTCGCGCAGATCGGAGCGCACGATCCATAGAAAATGCAGCAGGCCCAAAACGAGAATCACATATACAAGCTTGTGCAGTTTCTTCCAGCGCCCGCCCAAGCGGCGCTGACTGTAACGATTGGAAGTCACCGCCAACGCCAGCAAACCAATAAAGCCGAGCGCACCCACAATAATGTACGGCCGCTTGCGCAGCTCGACGGCAAACTGCCCCCAATCCAGCCCCAGGATAAAGAACAGGTAGCAGAGCAGGTGCAACACGATATAGGCAAAACACCACAACCCCAGTTGCCGGCGCACAACGATCCACCCCGACCACCCTGTCAGCTTCTGCAGCGGCGTCATACTCAGCGTGATCAAAAGGAAGATCAACGCCCCCAGCCCAAGCCGATCCATAAGAATCTTCCCTGGGTCCGGTCCAAGCAGGTTCATGGCCGCCTCATACAACCACCACAGCGGAAACAGACAACCGACTATAAAGATAACCAGGCGCAGCCAGGGATAACGCATCAATAGTTCTTCCGCAGGTCGAGGCCAGCGTACAGCGACGCCACTTCATCGGCATAGCCATTGAACATCTGGGTCTGTCGCACGTTGGGACTGAACAGGCCACTGGGTAGCCGCCGCTCGCGCGCCTGACTCCAGCGCGGGTGATCGACCTCGGGGTTCACGTTGGCATAGAAACCATATTCATCAGGCGCAAGACTCTCCCAGGTCGTGCGCGGCCGTTCGGCCACCAGGCTGATCCGCACGATCGACTTGATACTCTTGAACCCGTACTTCCACGGCACCACCAGGCGCAGCGGCGCACCGTTCTGGTTGGGCAACTCGCGCCCATACATGCCGACCGCCAGGATGGCCAGCGGGTTCATCGCCTCATCCAGGCGCAAGCCCTCTTCGTACGGCCAATCGATCAACGCGAAGCCCGAACGCTGCCCCGGCATGTGCTGCGGATCCTGCAGGGTCTCGAACCGTACATAACGCGCTTTTGAGGTCGGTTCAACCTGCTTGAGCACTTGCGCCAGGGGAAAGCCCAACCAGGGGATGACCATTGACCAGGCCTCCACGCAGCGTAACCGATAGATACGCTCCTCAAGCGCGTAGGGTTTGACAAAGTCTTCCAGCGCATAACGCCCGGGCTTGCCAACCTCACCATCGACCACCACCGACCAGGGTTCGGTCTTCAGGCTCCCGCCATTGGCGGCGGGGTCGCCTTTATCAGGCCCGAACTCATAGAAGTTGTTGTAATGAGTGGCATCCTTGAAGGGCGTGATCGCCTCGTCTTTTACCGTCACCGCTTGCCAACGCGTGTCAGCCAGCTTGCTGGTGAACCAGGCCGGTGCGTTACCTGCCTCGACATCTGCGTAACGCGATGTTTGGGCCGCGCGCGCCGCAAAGGGCATCGCACCCAGCGCAACGCCGGCCATGGAGCCACCCAACAGGGTACGACGGGAAAGGTAGATGCTTTCGGGAGTGATCTCCGATGCCTTGCAATCGGAAGACCTGGGAAGCTTTATAAGCATGACGGCTCCACAGCACTGGTTAACGGATGTACCAGTAAGACTATGGAGCCGCAGGGTTATTCCATCATTAAATCATTCAGGATTTACGATGGCGGCCTTTGAGCAGGAACTGGATCGGACCAGAAGCGGCGTAGGCAAGGAAAATCAGCAGCAAGATGCGCGGCGGGTCGCTGAATACCACGGCAAACACCAGCACCACCGCCAGGATCGCCACGAACGGCACGCGGCCCTTGAGGTCGAGCTCCTTGAAGCTGTTGTACTTGATGTTGCTGACCATCAACATACCGGCGGCGGCAACCAGCAGTGCCACCAAAAACGACAACTTGGAGCCCTGGATACCATAGTCGCTGAAGGCCCATACGGTACCGGCGACCACACCAGCGGCAGCCGGGCTGGCCAGGCCGATGAAGTAGCGCTTGTCGGCAGTACCAACCTGGGTATTGAAACGCGCCAGGCGCAGCGCGGCACCGGCCACATAGATGAAGGCGACCATCCAGCCGACCTTGCCCATGTCGCCCAGCGCCCAGCCAAAGGCCAGCAGGGCCGGGGCCACGCCGAAGGCGACCATGTCCGACAACGAGTCGTACTCGGCCCCGAAGGCGCTCTGGGTGTTGGTCATGCGGGCGACACGACCATCGAGGCCGTCGAGCACCATGGCCACGAAGATGGCGATGGCGGCAAATGCAAAGTACTTGCTCGCCTCGCGCGGGTCGCCAGCACTCAGGGCGCTCTGCGCGCTCATCGAGTTGATGATGGAATAGAAACCGGCAAACAGGTTGGCGGTGGTGAACAGGTTGGGCAACAGATAGATACCGCGATGGCGCACCTTGCGCCCTTCGGCATCATGCCCTTCTTCAACGTGCTCATCGACAGGTAGCAGGCTTTCGGCGTCGGAGGGCTTGTTCGGCTCTTCGGGACGTTCGCTCATGGAGGGTACCTTGCAACAGGATGGAAAATGTTCGACACGGGCCCGCGAAACAGGTTCTGACGGCAGGCCACTGGTCTGCTTTATACCAGAAGCTGAATGCCAGAACGAAAAAACGCGGCCGAAGCCGCGTTTTTCATCATTCGATAAGACTCAGTTCTTGGTCTTGTCGACGATTTTGTTAGCCGAGATCCACGGCATCATCGAACGCAGTTGCTCGCCGATGACTTCGATACCGTGAGCGGCGTTGTTGCGACGCTTGGCGGTCATCGATGGGTAGTTGGTGGCGCCTTCGGAGATGAACATCTTCGCGTACTCGCCGTCCTGGATGCGCTTCAGAGCGTTGCGCATGGCCTTGCGGGATTCTTCGTTGATGACTTCCGGACCGGTGACGTACTCACCGTATTCGGCGTTGTTGGAGATCGAGTAGTTCATGTTGGCGATGCCGCCTTCGTACATGAGGTCGACGATCAGCTTCAGCTCGTGCAGGCACTCGAAGTAGGCCATTTCCGGCGCGTAGCCAGCTTCGACCAGGGTTTCGAAACCGGCTTTGACCAGCTCGACGGTACCGCCGCACAGAACGGCCTGCTCACCGAACAGGTCGGTTTCAGTCTCGTCCTTGAAGGTGGTTTCGATGATGCCGGTACGGCCGCCACCAACGCCGGAAGCGTAGGACAGGGCGACGTTCTTGGCGTTGCCGGAGGCGTCCTGGTAGATAGCGATCAGGTCAGGGATACCGCCGCCTTTGACGAACTCGGAACGCACGGTATGGCCCGGGGCCTTCGGCGCGATCATGATTACGTCGAGGTCGGCACGTGGAACGACCTGGTTGTAATGGATCGAGAAACCGTGGGAGAAGGCCAGGGTGGCGCCCTTCTTGATGTTCGGCTCGATTTCGTTCTTGTACAGAGCGCCCTGGAACTCGTCCGGGGTCAGGATCATGACCAGGTCGGCAGCAGCGACGGCGGTGGCAACGTCGGCCACTTTCAGGCCGTGAGCTTCAGCCTTGGCAACGGTAGCCGAACCTTTACGCAGACCGACGGTAACGTCTACACCGGAGTCCTTCAGGTTGCACGCTTGGGCGTGGCCCTGGGAACCGTAACCGATGATGGCGACTTTCTTGCCCTGGATGATGGAAAGGTCGCAGTCTTTATCGTAGAAAACTTTCATGAAATACCCCTGGTTATATCTCGGCCCCTGCGGAGCCATCGCTAATTTTTGAATTCAGATGCTGAGCACTTTGTCGCCACGGGCAATGCCGGTGACGCCACTGCGCACGGTTTCGAGAATCGATGCAGTGCCGATGGCCTGGATGAAGCTGTCCAGTTTGTCGCTGGTACCACTGAGCTGTACGGTGTACACGCTGGCGGTAACATCGACGATCTGGCCACGGAAGATGTCCGTGGTGCGCTTGATCTCGGCACGCTGGGCACCGGTGGCCTTGACCTTGACCAGCATCAGTTCACGCTCGATGTGAGCGCTTTCCGACAGGTCGACAAGCTTGACCACTTCGACCAGCTTGTTGAGGTTCTTGGTGATCTGTTCGATCACTTCGTCATGGCCAACGGTGGTCAGCGTCAGACGCGACAGGGTCGGGTCTTCGGTGGGCGCCACGGTCAGGCTTTCAATGTTGTAGTTGCGCTGGGAGAACAGGCCGACCACGCGGGACAGAGCACCGGGTTCGTTTTCCAGCAGCAGGGAAATGATGTGCCGCATATCAGGTACGCTCCGTCTTGCTCAGCCACATGTCACGCATCGAGCCATCCTTGATCTGCATCGGATAGACGTGCTCGGTACGGTCGACCGCGATGTCGATGAACACCAGGCGGTCCTTCATCGCGAAGGCTTCTTCGAGCTTCGGCTTGAGGTCCTTCAGGCTGGTGATGCGGATACCCACATGGCCATAGGCCTCGGCCAGCTTGATGAAGTCAGGCAGCGACTCGACATAGGAGTGCGAGTGACGGCCGTTGTAGGCCATGTCCTGCCACTGACGGACCATGCCCAGCACGCCGTTGTTCAGGTTGACGATCTTCACCGGCAGGCCGTATTGCATGCAGGTGGACAGCTCCTGGATGTTCATCTGGATGCTGCCTTCGCCAGTCACGCAGGCCACGTCCTGATCCGGGAAATTGAGCTTGATGCCCATGGCTGCCGGGAAACCGAAGCCCATGGTGCCCAGGCCACCGGAGTTGATCCAGCGGTTCGGCTTGTTGAAGCGGTAGTACTGTGCTGCGAACATCTGGTGCTGACCGACGTCGGAGGTGACGAAAGCATCGCCGTTGGTCACTTCGCACAAGGTCTCGATGACGGTCTGCGGCTTGATGACGCTGCCGTCGCCCTTGTTGTAGGGGAACAGGTCGCCATTACCGCGCCACTCGTCGATCTGCTTCCACCAGGCTTCGGCCGCGGCCTTGTCTGGCTGCACGCCGATTTCCTTGAGGATGCCGAGCATCTCGCTCAGCACGCTGTCGACCGGGCCCACGATCGGCACGTCGGCCTTGATCATCTTGGAGATCGACGCCGGGTCGATGTCGATGTGAATGATCTTGGCATTCGGGCAGAACTTGGCCGGACCATTGACCACGCGGTCATCGAAGCGCGCGCCGACCGCGAAAATCACATCGGCATTGTGCATGGCCATGTTGGCGGTGTAGCTGCCGTGCATGCCGAGCATGCCGAGGAACTGGCGGTCGGTACCCGGAAAGCCGCCAAGGCCCATCAGGGTATTGGTGACTGGCAGGTTCAGCGACTTGGCAATTTCGGTCAGCGCTTCGGAGCCACCACCGAGAATCACACCGCCACCGGCATAGACGATCGGACGCTTGGCAGCCAGCAGCATCTCGGCAGCCTTGCGGATCTGGCCGGAGTGGCCACGCACTGCCGGGCTGTAGGAGCGCAGCTTGACCTTCTTCGGATAGACGTATTCGAACTTCTCGGCCGGGTTGGTCATATCTTTTGGAATGTCGACCACGACCGGGCCTGGACGGCCGGATTGCGCCAGATAGAAGGCTTTTTTCAGAACTTCAGGGATCTCGGTAGCGTGTTTGATCATGAAGCTGTGCTTCACGATCGGCCGCGAGATGCCGATCATGTCGGTTTCCTGGAAGGCATCGGTACCCACCATGGTGCTAGGCACCTGGCCGGACAGGATGACCATCGGAATCGAGTCCATGTAAGCGGTGGCAATACCGGTGATGGCATTGGTCGCGCCCGGGCCGGAGGTTACCAGCACCACACCGGCCTTGCCGGTGGCGCGGGCGTAGCCGTCCGCCATATGGGTAGCAGCCTGCTCGTGACGAACCAGGATGTGCTCGACTTCCGGTTCCTTGAACAGGGCGTCGTAAACATGCAGGAGAGCACCACCAGGGTACCCGTAGATGTGCTTAACGCCTTCGTCACGCAAGAAGCGGACGACCATCTCAGCGCCAGATAAAAGCTCCACGTTGTTCACCTCTAAAACGCCAGAATACCGTCCCTAGTGGACGGGTCTTAATAGGTTTACTGCCAAGCAGAGCATGAGCGAACGTCAGCACTGACTGAGCAAGTATTGGGAGCACCCCTGAGTGTTGCGGGGTTATCCCACCCAGCGCGAGGTAACGCGTTGCGGGGTGTAACAGGTCGGCGCGGGTGTGCGCCTCATGATCTGCTTAGCGGGTCTGCTTCTGGCAGTCCCTCTAAAGCGGAAACTGGATTCTTGTGATTTGGCGGCTACAAGTCAAGAAAAATTATTGCCAATTTTTCCTCAAGATGAATTCCTGCCACCACTAAAAACCGACACAGCAGCAGGAAAAATAACTTTTCCACAAAAAAGGGCCACAATCTGCGGCCCCTGAAGGAAAAAGAGAAGAAATCAGGCTCAAGCAGCGATCAATTGATCGAACTCTGCCAGCAGGCGCCGCAACTCACGACTCTGCTCCGGCCGGTCGACGAACACCGTCTCGGCCATCACCAGAATGCTCGAGGCGTTGGGCAGCGGTTGACCAAGCTCGATGATGATCTTCATGCGCGGCAGGAATATCCACTGCAGCCACTGCTCGAAGCTCATGCTATCGACCGCAAAAGGCACTGTGCTGGCCAGCGCCTCATCGCTTGGCGGCTCGTCAGCCCACCAGCCCTGCACGATCAACTCACGCTCGATGAGCAGCAGGTGGTCGGCGATGTCCAGAATGCGCTGCTCGATCATCAGGAGTTGACCCGCGCTTTTTGCCGGGCCAGCGCGGCGCCGGCGCTGTCACCCTGCTTCTCACGGGCCTGGGCGATGGTGTTCCACAGCTCGGCCTGAAGGTCAGGGCGACCATTGGCATAGGTCAGGGCACGGCGCGCCAATTGCTCGGCCTGCGCCGCATCGCCCTGGGACAGGCGCACCTGCGCCAGACGGAACAGTACCTGCGGCTCACGCGGGGCGATGCGCTGGGCGCGCTCCAGGCTCGAGGCCGCACCGTTGAAGTCGCCACTGCCCTGTTGCGACTGGGCGGTGGTCAACAATGCCAGCACCGGGCCATCGAGCTGCTCGTCAGCCGACAGCCCCCCGGATGCCGCACTGCTGCGCGGAATGCCGGTTGGCGCGCTGGCAGCGGCCGGGGCACTGTTCATCGACGCGATGTCGAACGGTTCGTCGGCGATCGGGTTGGGGTTGGTCGTCATCGGTGCAGATGTGCCGGGGCCAGTGGTAATCGGCGTGGTGCTGATCGGGGCCACGCCATTGCCTGCCGGGAACGTCTGGATGCCCGTGGCACCGGCACCTTGCGGAATCATCACGGTCACGCCGGAGTCCTCAGGCAGGGTCTGCGCCTGCGAGGTGCCATTGCTGATGCCGGCCGCCGAGCGGTTGGCCGTCACGCGTTCACTGTTGGACACCCGTGTGCTCGAGTCCACAACCGGGATGTTGCCACGCTGAACGCTGGAACAGCCCTGCAGCACCACCAGTGCCGTCACGGCAGGAAACCACCACTTTTTCACTTCACACCTCATCAATGCTGCCAGGGCTTAATTCATCCAGCCTTTGACCCAGTCCATGACCGATTCTGCCGGATTCTGCTCGCCGCCACAGATCGCGCCGGCGGGCGGTTCGCTCCCGCGAATATACGGCATCTGCACCGCCCCCGGACAGCTTGCGTCGGAACCCTGCCCACTGTAGGGGTCGATCCAGGCCTGTACCACGTTGTCCGGTTGCGGCATGTCCAGCGGCAGCGGGTCAGCCTTCTTCATGAAGCTGGTCCACACCTGCAGGGCACCGGTGGCGCCAGTGAACGGCGTCTTGCCGTTATCGTCACGGCCCATCCACACCACCGCCAGCAGGTCCTGGCTGAAGCCTGAGAACCAACTGTCACGCGAGTCGTTACTGGTACCGGTCTTGCCCGCCAGGGTCAGCGACCTGGGCAGCACGTTGTACACGGAGCGGCCGGTACCTTCGCGCATCACCCGCTGCATCGCGTTCTGTACCAGGTAGATGGAGCCCGGATCGAAGGTCTGCTGGATCTGGAACGGGTAACGCTTGAGCGGCTCACCTTCGGCGGTGAGCACACTGCGGATGCCGCGCATCGGCGTATTGAAACCGCCATTGGCGATGGTCTGGTACATGGTCGCCACCTGCATCGGCGACATGCCACCGGCCCCCAGCAGCATTGCCGGGAACGCTGGCCAGTCGACATTGACCCCGAGCCGGCCGATGGTCTTGATGACGTTGGGCACCCCCACTTCCAGGCCGATCTTGGCGGTCGACAGGTTGTAGGAGTTGGCCAGCCCCTGGTACAGGTAAATGGTGCCATGCGGGCGGCGGTCATAGTTTTGCGGGCGCCACACCTGGCCATTGGCGCCCTTGACCGAAAACGCCTCGTCCTGCACCCAGCTGGTCAGGGTGTACTTGCTCGGCTGCTCCAGCGCGGTCAGGTACACCGCCGGCTTGACCAGCGAGCCAATCGGCCGCACGGCATCGATGGCACGGTTGAAGCCGGCGAATCCGGCCTGACGACTGCCGATAAGGGCCTGCACCTCACCGGTTTCCGGGTTGGTCACGACCATCGCCGATTCGACCTCGTCAGCGCCTTTGCGCCCCGACAGACGCTTGAAGGTCTCATTCATCGAGGTTTCGGCCTTCATCTGCAGAATCGGGTCGAAACTGGTGAAGATGCGCAGGCCCTCTTCAGTCAAGTCTTCGTCGCGATAGTCCTGGCGCAGCTGGCGCTTGACCAGGTCGAGGAAGGCCGGGAACGAACTGTCGGCCAGGCTGCCTCGTTTGGTCACGCCCAGCGGCATCTTCTTCGCCGCATCGACCGCTTCCTGGCTCGCAACGCCCTGCTCGGCCACAAGGTCCAGGACCAGGTTACGCCGCGCCAGAGCCCGCTCGGGGTGGCGACGCGGGTTGTAGTAGGACGGCCCTTTGACCATACCCACCAACAGGGCGATCTGGTGCAACTTGAGCTCCGACAGCGGTTGGCTGAAGAAGAACTGGCTGGCCAGGCCAAAGCCATGCACGGCGCGCTGGCCATCTTGGCCGACGAACACCTCGTTGAGGTAGGCCTCGAGAATTTCGCGCTTGTCGTAGTGCATCTCCAGCAGTACGGCCATCATCGCTTCGGTCAGCTTGCGGCTGAGGGTGCGCTCGCTGGTCAGGTAGAAGTTCTTCACCAACTGCTGGGTCAGGGTACTGCCACCTTGGCGCATGGAACCGGAGGAGGTGTTGATCCACATTGCGCGTGCGATGGACTTTGGCGACACGCCGAAGTGGCTGTAGAAGTCTCGGTCTTCGGTTGCCACCAGGGTTTCGAGCAAGTACGGCGGCACCTGATCGATCTTGATCAGGATGCGGTCCTCGAGGTTCTTCGGGTAGATACCCCCGATCATCAACGGCTCGAGGCGCACCACATCCAGCTTGCCATTGTTGGCGCCGGACAGCCCGGCAACGTAGTCGCCGGAGAAGCGCACACGCACGAACTGCGCGGGCTCCATACCCTCGTAGAACTGGAAGCCGCGGGTGTTGAGGTCGACGGTGTTACCGTTGACAGCCGCAGCGCCCGGGCCATTGGCCGCGCTTTCACGCCGGTAGCCGAGAGCATCGAGTTCGGTGAGGAAGTCGTTCTTGCTCAGCTTCTGGCCGACGAACAGCTCCAGCGGCCGGGCGTACACCTTGGCAGGGATGGTCCAGCGCTTGCCGGAGAACTTCTCCTGGACGACAGCATCGAGGTAAACCGCGAAGCCGGCAACGATCACCAGGCCAACCAGGCTGAGCTTCAACGCCCAGCCCAGCCAGGCGCGCGAGCGGCCGGTCGGGCGTTTCTTAGGAGTACGGGAATTTCGGGTTCGAGTCATGGCGGCGGATTATACGCACTTTGTAAAGGCTGGGCAGGCGCCCTCTGGCGGTATGCAGGGGCGGCACCATTGACCATAATGGCGCCTTCGAATTCCCTGCCCCCGGAAGGATTTCCCGTGAGCCAAGCCTTGATCAAAGCGTTGCAGAACCCTGCCCTCTACCCTCACCCCGTGGACGGGTTCCAACTCATCGAGACGCATATCTCCTGGGTCCTGCTCACTGGCGAATACGCCTACAAGATCAAGAAGCCGATGAATTTCGGCTTCCTCGACTTCACCGGGCTTGATCAGCGCCAGCATTTCTGTAACGAAGAGTTGCGCCTGAACCAGCGCCTGACCGACGGCCTGTACCTGGAAGTGCTGCCGATCACTGGCAGCGCCGAAGCCCCGCAGCTCGGCGGTGAAGGTGCGGCGATCGAGTACGCGCTGAAAATGCGCCAGTTCCCGCAGGGGCAGATGCTCAACACCCTGCAGGCCAACGGTGAACTCAATGCCGGGCACATCGACCAAATGGCCCGGCAGATCGCCGAATTCCACCTGCAAACTCCGAAAGTGCCCGCCGAGCAGCCCTATGGCTCACCTGAAAGCGTCATGGCCCCGGTCGAGCAAAACTTCGAGCAGATCCGCCCATTCCTCAGTGACAAGGCCGACCTGCAGCAGCTGGACAACCTGCAGGCCTGGGCGCGCAGCAGTTTCGAACGCCTTGAAGGCCTGTTCGCGGCGCGCAAGGCCAATGGGTTCACCCGCGAATGCCATGGCGACATTCATTTGGGTAACGCCACCGTGATCGATGGCAAGGTGGTGATCTTCGACTGCATCGAGTTCAACGAACCGTTCCGCATGACCGACGTCTGGGCCGACACCGGTTTCCTCGCCATGGACCTGGAAGACCGCGGCCTCAAATGCCTGGCGCGGCGCTTCGTCAGCCAGTACCTGGAGCTGACCGGCGACTATGAAGGCCTGGAAGTGTTGAACTTCTACAAGGCCTACCGCGCCCTGGTCCGCGCCAAGATCGCCCTGTTCAGCATGCCGGCCAATGCCGATGGCGTGCAGCGCGCCACCAGCCTGCGCACCTACCGCAACTACGCCAACCTGGCTGAAAGCTACAGCGCCATCCCTTCGCGCCTGCTGGCCATCACCCACGGCGTCTCGGCCGTGGGCAAGAGCCACGTCGCCATGCGCCTGGTCGAAGCCTTGGGCGCCGTGCGCGTGCGTTCCGATGTGGAGCGCAAGCGCCTGTTCGGTGAACAGCAGAAAGCCGAAGCAGGCCAACTGCAAGCCGGCATCTACGACAACGATGCCAGCACCGCCACCTACCAGCGCCTGCACCAGCTTGCCGCGACCATCCTGCGCGCAGGCTTCCCGGTAGTGCTCGATGCCACTTACCTCAAGCACGAACACCGCAAGGCCGCAGCCGAGGTCGCGAGCGATACCGGCGTGCCACTGCTGATCCTCGATTGCCAGGCACCGGAGGCGGTCATCGCCAGTTGGCTGGCGCAGCGCCTGGCCCAGAATAGCGACCCGTCGGACGCCACCCTGGAAGTGGTCAAGGCACAGCAGGCCAGCCGTGAGCCATTGGATGACGTTGAACTGCAGCAGAGCACACGTGTTGATACTCAGGATGCCAGCAGCATGGACCAGGTGATCGACCAGGTCCGTCAGCGTTTGCCCGGTCTTTGATTCAACGCAATTCGGGCCGGCAATTGGCCGGCCCGCATTCCTGCACCCAGCGCAAACAGGGCATCTCGTCGCCCCCGATGGCAAAAGGCCGCGCATTTTCCAACCCCCGCTACACTCCTCTCTGACCTGCTCGCGATTTATCCCCTAATACCCGTTCAGCCATCGCAAGGAGGCTCGATGAACGATGAATTGCAGCATCTGAAGAATCTTGGAAAGACCTCCGCGCAGTGGTTGCATGCGGCCGGTATCCACAGTGCATCGGATTTGCGTCGACTCGGCGCGGTAGGTGCGTACCAGGCCGTGAAAACCCGAGGATTCCGGGCGTCGAAGGTGTTGCTGTACGCCATTGAAGGCGCGCTGCTGGACATGCACTGGAACGATTTGCCGGCCGAGCGCAAGCAAGCGCTCAATCAACAACTGGATGCGAAATGCCCTGCGCAAAAAAATGCAAAATAAACATCAGATGGGGATTGACTCGATAATGAGAATCGTTATGATTATCACAACTGGTCGCGAGACTGGTTGGATAAGCTGAAAGCCCCTGGTTCGGACTCTCAGATTATCTCCTCATCAGGCTAATCACGGTTATTGACCCGGCATTTTTGCCGGGTCTTTTTTTTGCATGTCACTGCATTGTCAGCGCCCGCGCTTCCCCGTCTACCTACGCAACCGTGCGCAATAGTCCTGCTCCGGCATCGCAGCCGTATACCACACAAAGTCTGCCATCCCCGCCTCGACCTGCTGACCGACCTCGGCCAGCAGCAGCACTTTGCTCTGCCCCTCGGCCCCCAGGTCGGCAAGGTGCAGCGGCACGCCCAGGTCCTTGCGTGCGTGGAATGCACCGGCGAACAACAAGGCCGGCTGCGGCGCTGCCAGCAGCCGCTCGGCAATGCGCCGGTCACGTTGTTGCTGAACGGCCAGCATGGCCGGCAACTGGCTCTCGGGGAGCAAATTACAGTGCCCGGCCCTCACCTGCTCGAGCAATGCCGCCTTTACTGACGGGGCATTGGACTGCGCCCCCGGCACCGCCGCCGCCTGCCGGTAGGCTTGGCGCATTTCGCCAGGCGACAGGTTGGCGGCCAGAAGGGGAATATGGTTACCCAGTGCTTCACGTACGATCGGCCCGTACAGCTGCCAGTCCCAGCCCTCCTGCCACGCCAGGGCCTTGGGCAGGTCCTGCGGCAACCGGGCCTGGCCTTCAACCGCATCGACCCGTGACTGCTGCTGCGGTTGCAGCATTTCCAGAAGCAGGCTGCCCTGGGCACGCCGGGCCTGCATGGCGCGGATCAACCAAAGTTGCAAGGCGTGATGGTCGGCATTGTCATGCTTTTCGCCTACCAGCACTCGCGGTACGCCAGCCAGTTGCTCGACCAGCTGTTCCGGGCTGATGACCTTGCCACTGGCCAGGTCGTGGATTTGCCCCAGTTCTGCGCTGTCACGCCCCTCGCTACTCTGCCAGGCGGGTAACGGCGGCAAGCTGGCCTGGCAGCCACCCAACGCCAGCAACAAGCCCAGCAACGCGCCAGACAGTAAGGAATGATGCATCGGCAACGCCTCCTAGCGGGTGATGATCAGCGGATGCCCCCGTTCCGGATGGGCCTGCACCAATACGTCAATGCCGAACACGGCCTTGAGCGCCCTGGGCGTCAATACCTCCTGCGGCGACGCCAGAGCATGGGCACGGCCGCCTTCGAGCAACAGGATACGATCACAGTAGCGCGCCGCCAGGTTCAGGTCATGCAGGATCACCAATACCGCTGCGCCGCGATCGGCAAAACTGCGCACGGCTTGCAAGGTGGTGTGCTGGTGCAAGGGGTCGAGCATCGAGGTCGGCTCGTCAAGCAGCAGCGTAGTCCCCTCCTCACCCGGCCAAAGCTGAGCCAGTACGCGGGCCAGATGCACCCGTTGCCGCTCTCCGCCCGACAAAGCCAGGTAACTGCGACCCAGCAGGTGCCAGGCATCCGCCGCGCGCAGGGCCGCCTCAACGATCTCAGCGTCACGCACCTGGCCGCTGTCATGCGGCATTCGCCCCATGCCCACCACTTCCTCGACCCTGAACGCAAAGCCCAGGCTGGACACCTGCGGCAACACCGCCAGGCGCCTGGCCCGCGCCTGCCCAGGCCAATCGGCCAACGGCCGGCCCTGCAGCGTCACGCTTCCTTGGCCGGGCGACAGCTCGCCACACAGCACGCCCAGCAGGCTGCTCTTGCCTGCACCATTCGGCCCGAGCACGCCCATGACCTGGCCCGGGTGCAATTGCAGGTGGAGGTCTTGCAGTACTTCATTCCCACCACGACGCAGGTACAGGCCCTCGACTTGCAACATCAGCTGCGCCCTCTGATCAGCAGAACCAGGAAAAACGGCGCACCGATAAATGCCGTGACAATACCGATCGGCAACTCGGCCGGCGCCAGCGCCAAGCGCGCCACCAGGTCGGCGAGCAGCATCAGCACGCCGCCGGCCAACAACGAGGCGGGCAACACCACGCGGTGATCAGGCCCGGCCAGCAAGCGCACCAGGTGCGGTACCACCAGGCCGATGAAGCCGATAAGCCCCGCCGCCGCAACGGCCGCTCCCACACCCAAGGCCGTGCAGAACACCAACTCGCGCTTGAGCCGCTCCACCTCGATCCCCAGGTGCCGCGCCTCGGACTCGCCCAGCAGCAAGGCATTGAGCGCCCGCGCCCGGCGCGGCAACCACAGCGCGACGCCTGCGGCAACGATCAGCAACGGCCACAGCCGGTCGTAGCTGGCACCATTGAGACTGCCCAGGTTCCAGAAGGTCAGCGTGCGCAGGGTGGCATCGTCGGCCAGGTAGGAAAACAGGCCAACCCCCGCGCCCCCCAGCGCAGTCATGGCTACACCGGCCAGCAACATTGTGGCCACATTGGTCTGCCCGTCGCGCCGCCCAAGGCGATAGACCAGCGCGGTGACCCCGAGGCCGCCGGCAAAGGCGCACAGTGACAATAAGTAAGGTGCGAAAGCCTCAGGCATGCCGCCAAACCAACTACCGCCAACGATAGCCACTGCGGCGCCCATTGCGGCACCGGCGGAGACACCCACAAGCCCAGGGTCGGCCAGCGGATTGCGGAACAACCCCTGCATGGCCACACCGCACAGCGCCAGCACCGCCCCCACTGCCAAACCCAGCAGTGTGCGTGGCAGGCGAATCTGGCCCAGGATCATTTCGGCCTGCTGCAGGCCTTCGCCATCGATGCGCAGCCCCGATAACCGCAGGCCCGCGCGCAAGGTATCGAACAGCGGCAAGCTCACAGGGCCCAACGCGAGGGACAGCCATACCGCCAACAGGCACAGCAGGCTCAGGCAGGTAATCAGTGTACGTGGCTGCACGCGCGGCTTCATTGCGTGAAGCTGACCTTTGCCGCCGGGTAGAGCGCAGCCGCCAGGTCTTGCAGGGCCAGCGGCAAGCGCGGGCCCAGGCCGCCAACCAGCAAGGTCGGGTCGAGTGGCACCAGGCGCCTGTCGCGTACCGCGCGGGAGGCGTTCAGGGCCGGGTTTTCCTTGAGCAGTGCCTGCAGGGCCTGGTCGCCGACCAAGGCGCGGTCGGAGAACACCACGACATCCGGGTCCAGCGCCGCCAACGCCTCATTGGAGAAGTTCTTGTATCCCTGATGCTCCGCCAGGTTTCGCCCACCTGCCTGACGCAGCAGCCAGTCACCTGCGGTGCCCTGCCCGGCAATCAGCGGTTTGGCACCGGCATGGCCGACCAGCAACAGCACACCCGGCACCTTGTGGCTGGCCTGGGCCTGCTTGACCTGCTCCTGCAATACCTCGAGCTGCTGATGATAATCGGCAACGAGTTGCGCGGCCTTCTGCTCGGCGCCGAGCAACATACCCAACTGCTCGAGGTTTGCATCCACGGCGGCGAGGTCAGCCTTGCTGGAGAGCAGCTCCACCCGAACGCCGGCTTTGCGGATTTGCGCAAGCACAGGTGGCGGCCCCATCTCTTCTGTGCCCACCAGTACATCCGGGCGCAAGCTGAGGATGCCCTCTGCGGACAACTGGCGCTGGTAACCGATACTTGGCAGGCCCTTGAGTGACTCAGGATGCTGGCTGGTGGTGTCCACACCCACCAGGCGCGGCTCGCCGCCCAGTGCGCTGATCCACTCGCTCAATGCGCCGCCAGCACTGACCCAGCGCTGTGGCAGGTCGGCGGCCAGGGCTTGGGTGCAAGCAACCAGGGCCGCACACAAGGCAAGCAAGACAGCGGGACGACGCATCATCGGATTCCTTCTGAAGGCGAGCCACACGCCTTGTGGCGAACGGCGGAACTGCGCACCATAGACAACCGGGCGCAGCGATAGCGGGCAATTTGATAATTATTCGCATTGGCGCGTCAAGCCATCACTTGTTTCACGAGTCGTTCCCGCAAATGCACTTCCTTTGTACTTCCGCAGCGCTGGCCGAGGGCCACAGCCGCGCCTTCAGCGTAGACGGCACCGAACTGTTCGGCGTGCGTCGCCAGGGCCGTGTGCACCTGTATCGTAACCGCTGCCCGCACCGGGGTATCCCCTTGAACTGGCAGGCGGGCGCATTTCTCGATGACAGTGCCAGCCTGATCCACTGTGCCCATCACGGGGCGCTGTTCCTGATTGAGAATGGCGAATGCGTGGCAGGCCCCTGCGAAGGTGACGCGCTGCAGGCCCTGGACTGCCTGGAAGATAGCCAGGGCATCTGGCTCAGGGGTTGAGCAGCACCGGTAGCGGACGGTCGATGACGATGTGCCCGGCATCCAGGCGCGCACCATAGGCCAGCACCTCTACTCCATCCGCCACCGCGGTGCGCAGTGCCCGGGCATAAGCCGCATCGATCTCGTCGGCCGGGCGCACCGCTTCGATGCCTGTCAGGTTCACACAGTACAACTGCACCGCACGTATACCTTGCCGGGCCAGCGTCGCCAGTTCGCGCAGGTGCTTGGCACCGCGCTGGGTGACAGCATCCGGGAAAGCAGCCACTGCCGTGTCCGGGTACCCCAGTGTCACACTCTTGACCTCGACGTAGGCCGGCCCGTGGTCGAACTCCAGGCGAAAGTCCACACGGCTGCCTTCTTCACCGTAGGCCACCTCACGTTTGAGTGCAGTGAAGCCCGCCAGCTCTCGGATCACGCCGGCGCGAAGCGCTTCTTCGACCAGCGCGTTGGCCCGCCCCGTGTTGACGCAGGCCAGCCGCCCCTGGGGCGTTTCACTGATTTCCCAGGTGCCCGGCAGCTTGCGCTTGGGGTCGTTGGAGCGACTGAACCAGACCTGCCCGCCCTCACGCATGCAATTGAGCATGGAGCCGGTGTTGGGGCAATGGATGGTCAGTTGCTCCCCATTGGCCAGTTCGATGTCCGCCAGGAACCGCTTGTAGCGGCGCAACAGCCGCCCCTGCTCGAGTGGAGGAAAGAACACCATCAGCCTTGCCAGCTCCGTAAGCCCCGGGCGATGCGCTGGACCGCTTCCTCCAGCCGCGGCAGGCTCTGGGTGTAGGCAAAGCGCACATGATGGCCGGCCAGGTGGCGACCAAAGTCCAGGCCCGGCGTGAACGCCAGATGCTCGGTTTCCAGAAAGTGCCGACAGAAGGCAAAGGCATCGCCACCAAAGGCACTGATGTCGGCATATAGATAGAACGCGCCCTGCGGCTCCACGGCAATGCGAAAGCCCAGTTCGCGCAGGGCGGGCAACAGGTAGTCGCGACGACGGGCAAACTCGGCGCGGCGCGCTTCGAATATTGCCAGGGTTTCAGGCTGGAAGCAGGCCAGTGCGGCGTGCTGGGCCATGCTGGGCGCGCTGATGTACAGATTTTGCGCCAGCTTTTCCAGATCGGCCACGGCGTCAGGCGGCGCAACCAGCCAGCCAAGCCGCCACCCGGTCATGCCGAAATACTTGGAAAAACTATTCAGGACGAATGCCGAATCATCCACCTCCAGGACGCTCGCAGCGTCCATGCCGTACGTCAGCCCGTGGTAGATCTCGTCCACCACCAGGTGGCCATTTCGTTCGCGGGTGGCCTTGGCCAGGCTGGCCAGCTCATCACGCTCCAGCACCGTACCGGTGGGGTTGGCTGGCGAGGCGACCAGGGCACCGACGGTGTCCTGGTTCCAGTGGCGGGCCACCAGGTCGGCGGTCAGCTGGTAGTTCACCTCAGGCCCGACAGGTACCAGTTGCGCACCACCCTCGACCAGTCGCAGGAAGTGGCGGTTGCATGGATAGCCGGGGTCTGCCAACAGCCAGTGCTTGCCCGGGTCGACCAGCAGGCTGCTGGCCAACAGCAGCGCGCCAGAGCCCCCCGGGGTGATCAGGATGCGTTCAGGGTCCACCGCAACGCCATAACGCTGGTCGTAAAAAACCGCAATCGCCTCGCGCAGTGCCGGCAGGCCACGCGCGGCGGTATAGCGGGTATGCCCGGCAGCCAGCGCTGCCTGGCCTGCCTCGACGATAGGCGCGGCAGTGGTGAAGTCCGGCTCGCCGATCTCCAGGTGGATCACATCATGACCGGCCGCTTGCAGCTCGTTGGCCCGCGCCAGCAACGCCATGACGTGGAAGGGTTCGATGGCGCGGCTGCGCGCACTGTAGGGGTGAGCCATGACCTTCTCTCAATTGGGTCTAAACTGGTGATTCTACCTCTGCGCGGCACCGAACGTGCGCTTCACGGCGCTGTCAACAGCTAGGACCGGGCGGGCTAGCGCACCCCCGATCTATCTGGTAAGTTCGGCGGCTCGCAGTCGCAGGGCCGGCGGGTGCCGGAGATGGAGCATCCTGCGCATTGGATCAGATGAGTGAGAGGCGGTCTATTCATGTCCACCGTAGAAAAGCAAAAAGTCCAGACCATGTACGGTGTCGAGCCCTACGTCGAAAGCAAGGGTGAGGCGTACATGGGCGAGCCCATGAAAAAGCACTTCACCAAGCTGCTCAATGCCTGGAAAGGCGAGCTGATGGTCAGTGTGGATCGCACCGTTGATCACATGAAAGACGAAGCGGCCAACTTCCCGGACCCGGCCGACCGCGCCAGCCAGGAAGAGGAATTCGCCCTTGAGCTGCGCAACCGCGATCGCGAGCGCAAGCTGATCAAGAAAATCGACAAGACCCTGCAGAAAATTCAGGACGACGAGTACGGCTGGTGCGACTCCTGCGGTATCGAGATCGGCCTGCGCCGTCTGGAAGCCCGTCCGACTGCCGACCTGTGCTTCGACTGCAAGGAAATCGCGGAGAAAAAGGAAAAAACAGTCGGCAAAGGCTGATCCTTCTCCTACCCGAACGGGGCGCATCATGCGCCCCGTTTCATTTCATACGCACGACCACCCATGAACGACTCCCGCTACATCGGACGCTTCGCCCCCACCCCCAGCGGTTTTCTGCACTTCGGCTCGCTGGTCGCAGCCCTCGCCTCCTGGCTTGACGCCCGTGCGGTCAATGGCCGCTGGCTGCTTCGCGTGGAAGACACCGACCCGCCCCGGGAAATGCCGGGCGCCCGTGATGCAATCCTGCAGACGCTGGAGCGCTATGGGCTGGAGTGGGACGGCGAGGTTGTCTTCCAGAGCCAGCGCCACCCGGCTTATGCAGAAGTGGTCGAGCGCTTGTTCAATATGGGCCTGGCCTATGCCTGCACCTGTTCGCGCAAGCAGCTCGAAGGCTACAACGGCATCTATCCAGGGTTTTGCCGCAACGCCGGGCATGCCCGTGAAGGCGCGGCCATCCGCCTGCGGGTGCCAGAACTGCTCTACCGCTTTACCGATCGGGTGCAAGGGGCGTTCCAGCAACACCTTGGGCGCGAGGTGGGCGATTTCGTGATTCAGCGCCGCGACGGGCTGTATGCGTACCAGTTGGCCGTTGTGCTGGATGATGCCTGGCAAGGTGTTACCGACATCGTGCGCGGGGCCGACCTGCTCGACAACACGCCGCGCCAGTTGTACCTGCAGGAATTGCTGGGCTTTTCCCAGCCGCGCTACCTGCACATTCCGCTGATCGTGCAACCTGATGGGCACAAGCTGGGCAAGTCGTACCGTTCGCCGCCCCTTGAGGCTGGCCAGGCGACGCCGTTGCTGTTGCGGGCGTTGCGGGCATTGGGCCAGGAAGCCGACCCCCAGTTGTTGACGGCGACGCCGGCTGAAGTGTTGGCCGTGGCGCGCCAGCGTTGGCAGCCAGCGGCCATTGCACAGCGAACGACGGTGCCCGAGGCTGATTTGAACTGAAGCATCACCGGCCCTATCGCCGGCAAGCCGGCTTGCACAGGTACAGTGCAGTACCTATAGGTGTGGGTACTTGTGGGGGGCGGGCTTACCGACGATAGGGCCATTACAGGCAACTACCGTCTCAAAAACAAAAGCCCAATAATTTCAAACCCTTGGCGAACACCACCGATTCCCGCTAGCATCGCCCCAGCCATTTGCGCCAATAATAAGTCCAAGCCCGCAGCGCCCAACCATCGAGGCCAGCATGTACATCTATCGTTTGGTCCTGCTTCTGGTCGTGGGGATCTACCTGTTCTCCCCGGCCATCATGGACTGGTGGATCGAACCGACCGGTGCCTGGTACCGCCCTTACCTGCTCTGGCTGATCCTGATCGTCGTCACCTTCATCCTGCAGAGCCAACGAGATGCCGATGAGCTTTAGCCTGACCCAGATGATCCTGATCAGCGCCGCGTACCTGATGGTGCTGTTCGGCGTGGCCTGGATCAGCGAGCGTGGGTTGATACCCCGTTCGATCATTCGCCACCCGCTGACCTACACCCTGTCGCTGGGTGTCTACGCCAGCGCCTGGGCGTTCTACGGCTCGGTGGGCCTGGCCTATCAGTATGGCTACGGCTTCCTCGCCTGTTACCTTGGGGTGTCCGGCGCCTTCCTGCTGGCACCGGTGCTGCTCTACCCGATCCTCAAGATCACCCGCACCTACCAATTGTCGTCACTGGCTGACCTGCTGGCCTTTCGCTTTCGCAGCACCTGGGCCGGTGCGCTGACGACCATTTTCATGCTGATCGGGGTACTGCCCCTGCTGGCGCTGCAAATTCAGGCAGTGGCCGACTCGATCAGCATTCTCACCGGTGAACCAGTCAAGGCCCGGGTGGCCTTTGCCTTCTGTGCGCTGATCATCCTGTTCACCATCTTCTTCGGCTCACGCCACATCGCCACGCGCGAAAAGCATGAAGGGCTGGTGTTCGCCATCGCCTTCGAGTCGGTGATCAAGCTGCTGGCCCTGGGCGGCATTGGCCTGTATGCCCTGTACGGCGTGTTCGGGGGCCCGCACGGGCTGGAAGTGTGGCTGCTGCAGAACCAGACAGCCCTGGCAGCGCTGCACACCCCCTTGCAGGAGGGCCCATGGCGCACCCTGCTGCTGGTGTTCTTCGCCTCGGCCATCGTCATGCCGCACATGTACCACATGGCCTTCACCGAAAACCTCAACCCGCGCTCGCTGGTCAGCGCCAGCTGGGGCCTGCCGCTGTTCCTGCTGTTGATGAGCCTGGCCGTGCCGCTGGTGCTGTGGGCAGGCCTGCGCCTGGGCGCCAGTACCAACCCCGAGTACTTCACACTGGGCCTTGGCATCGCCGCCAACAACAAGGCGCTGGCACTGCTGGCCTATGTCGGTGGGTTGTCTGCCGCCAGCGGCCTGATCATCGTCACCACCCTGGCGCTGTCGGGCATGGCGCTCAACCACCTGGTGCTGCCGTTGTACCAGCCACCGGCCGAAGGCAACATCTACCGCTGGCTGAAATGGACCCGCCGCGCGCTGATAGTCGCCATCATCACCGCTGGCTTCATGTTCTACCTGAACCAGAACACCCACCAGAGCCTCGCCAACCTGGGCATCGTCGCCTTCGTCGCCACCTTGCAGTTCCTGCCTGGGGTGCTGTCGGTGCTGTACTGGCCGACCGCCAACCGCCGTGGCTTCATCGCCGGCCTGCTGGCCGGCACCCTGGTATGGATGGTGACCATGCTGCTGCCCCTGCTGGGCAACCTGCAGGGCTTCTACATCCCGCTGCTGGACATGATCTATGTGCTCGACGACACCAGCTGGCACATGGCGGCAATTGCCTCGCTGGCCGCCAACGTATTGTTGTTCACGCTGATTTCACTGTTCACCAACGCCAGCAGCGAGGAAGTCAGCGCCGCTGAAGCATGCGCGGTGGACAACGTGCGCCGCCCCCAGCGCCGCGAGCTGCATGCTGCCTCACCGCAGGAATTCGCCACCCAACTGGCCAAGCCACTGGGCGCCAAGGCTGCACAGAAGGAAGTCGAACAAGCCCTGCGTGACCTCTACCTGCCGTTCGACGAGCGCCGCCCCTATGCCCTGCGCCGCCTGCGTGACCGCATCGAGGCCAACCTCTCGGGCCTGATGGGCCCGAGCGTGGCCCAGGACATGGTCGAAACCTTCCTGCCTTACAAGTCTGGCAACGAGAACTACGTCACCGAAGACATTCACTTCATCGAAAGCCGCCTGGAAGATTACCACTCGCGCCTGACGGGCCTGGCTGCTGAACTCGATGCCTTGCGCCGCTACCACCGCCAGACCCTGCAGGAGCTGCCCATGGGCGTCTGCTCGCTGGCCAAGGACCAGGAAATCCTGATGTGGAACAAGGCCATGGAAGAGCTGACCGGCATCGCCGCCAAACACGTGGTCGGGTCGCGCCTGGTAACCATCGATGAACCCTGGCGCGGCCTGCTGCAAGGTTTCATCAACGTGCCTGATGAGCACTTGCACAAGCAGCGCCTGGCACTGGACGGGCAGCCGCGCTGGCTGAACCTGCACAAGGCAGCCATCGACGAGCCCCTGGCACCCGGCAACAGCGGCCTGGTGCTGCTGGTCGAAGACCTCACCGAGACCCAGGCCCTGGAAGACAAGCTGGTGCACTCCGAGCGCCTTGCCAGCATCGGCCGCCTGGCTGCGGGCGTGGCCCACGAGATCGGCAACCCGATCACCGGCATCGCCTGCCTGGCGCAAAACCTGCGCGAGGAGCGCGAAGGGGACGGCGAGATCATCGAATTGTCGAGCCAGATACTCGAACAGACCAAACGGGTGTCGCGCATCGTGCAGTCGCTGATGAGCTTTGCCCATGCCGGCGGTAGCCACCAGAACAGCGAAGAGCCGGTGTGCCTGGCTGAAGTGGCCCAGGATGCCATCGGTCTGCTGGCGTTGAACCGGCGCAATTTCGAAGTACAGTTCTTCAACCTCTGCGACCCCGACCACTGGGCCGAGGGGGACCCCCAGCGCCTGGCCCAGGTACTGATCAACCTGCTCTCCAACGCGCGCGATGCTTCGCCGCCCGGCAGCGCCGTGCGGGTACGCACCGAAGTCAGCGAGCACACCGTCGACCTGATCGTCGAGGACGAAGGCAGTGGGATTCCGAAGAACATCATGGACCGCCTGTTCGAACCTTTCTTCACCACCAAGGACCCGGGCGAGGGAACCGGACTGGGGCTCGCTCTGGTCTATTCCATCGTGGAAGAGCATTATGGGCAAATCACCATCGACAGCCCGGCCGACATCGAACGGCAACGTGGCACACGGATCCGCGTGACCCTGCCCCGGCATGTCGTAGCGACGTCCCCTGAAATTCGAGACCGTCGAGAGAATTGAATCAATGCCGCATATTCTGATCGTCGAAGACGAAACCATCATCCGCTCGGCCTTGCGTCGCCTGCTCGAGCGGAACCAGTACCAGGTCAGCGAAGCCGGCTCGGTGCAGGAAGCCCAGGAACGCTTCAGCATTGCCACCTTCGACCTGATCGTCAGCGACCTGCGCCTGCCCGGCGCGCCAGGAACCGAGTTGATCAAGCTCGGCCAAGGCACCCCGGTGCTGATCATGACCAGTTACGCCAGCCTGCGCTCGGCGGTGGACTCGATGAAGATGGGCGCGGTGGACTACATCGCCAAGCCTTTCGACCACGACGAAATGCTCCAGGCCGTGGCGCGCATCCTGCGCGACCGGCAGAGTGCGCCGGCACCCGCCCCAGCCGCCGAGCCACGCAGCAACGGCAAGGCAGCGCCTGCCGAAAAAGGCGCCCCGGCATCGGCCAACGGCGAGATCGGCATCATTGGCTCCTGCCCCCCCATGCAGGATATGTACAGCAAGATCCGCAAGGTGGCGCCCACCGATTCCAATGTGCTCATCCAGGGTGAGTCCGGTACCGGCAAGGAACTGGTAGCCCGTGCCCTGCACAACCTGTCACGGCGCGCCAAAGCGCCGATGATCTCGGTGAACTGCGCGGCCATTCCCGAAACCTTGATCGAGTCGGAACTGTTCGGCCACGAAAAAGGTGCGTTCACCGGTGCCAGCGCCGGGCGTGCCGGCCTGGTGGAAGCGGCAGACGGCGGCACCCTGTTCCTCGATGAGATCGGTGAACTGCCACTGGAAGCCCAGGCCCGTCTGCTGCGCGTACTGCAGGAGGGCGAAATCCGCCGGGTGGGTTCGGTACAGTCGCAAAAAGTCGATGTGCGCCTGATTGCCGCGACCCACCGCGACCTGAAAAACCTGGCCAAGGCTGGGCAATTCCGTGAAGACCTTTACTATCGCCTGCATGTGATCGCCCTGAAATTGCCAGCCCTGCGCGAGCGCGGCAGTGACGTCAACGAGATCGCCAGCGCCTTCCTCGCCAGGCAGAGCGCGCGCATCGGTCGTGACGACCTGCACTTCTCGCCTGAAGCCGAGCAAGCCATTCGTCATTACAGCTGGCCGGGCAACGTGCGCGAACTGGAGAACGCCGTAGAGCGTGCGGTGATTCTGAGCGAGAGCGCGGAAATATCGGCCGAACTGCTGGGTATCGATATCGAGCTGAGCGATATGGACGATGACGACCTTCTCGACAAGGCGATGGCCGCTGGCGCTGCCAGCAACGCCAGCCATGAGCCGACCGAGGATCTATCGCTGGAAGACTACTTCCAGCATTTCGTGCTTGAGCACCAGGACCACATGACCGAAACCGAGCTTGCCCGCAAGCTCGGGGTGAGCCGCAAGTGCCTGTGGGAGCGCCGTCAGCGCCTGGGCATACCGCGCCGCAAGAGCAACGCTACCAGCGAATGAGCGACTCCGATGGTGCACGCCGCAGCAAAGGTGGCGCCAGTCAGATCGAGCGCCGCCCGCGCGGCGCTTGATCGCATGGACGCTGAACAGGTCGCGGCAACCCGTGGTAACACATCAGTACCCGCAAAAATCTGTTACCCAATCTTTGCGCCGTAACAGTTCCCGAGGCGTACGGTAACGAAATTCCGACATTTACCACCCGCCAGCCTTTTCAAAAACCCGCCAAGCCATTGATTTCATTGGGTTTGCAAAAGTTGGCACGCCACCTGCTATATGTTCAGTACAAGAACAATAACAAGCACTGCAACTCAGAATAAGAACAAGACGAAACGGCTCACGCACAATAAAAACAAGACGGCGGAGGCGCAGCTAACTGATTCTTTTGGAGAGGATGCGTGTTTGGGGCTTGCCCCACGACCAGGCAGAGAACAACAAAAACTGCACTAAAAAGCAGCGCCTGAACTGGTTGGATCGAATGATCAGCGTGACATCAGCGGCCAAAGCAATCCGTTTGCTCTTAACCCCTGGATTGGGGGTCGTCCACAAGCTTTGAGATTTGTGGGCAGGGCACTCAACAAAAACAAGAAGCCCGGCATAAAAACAATAAGAGCACGCAACGACTTCTTGGGGAGCTTAGGCTCCCCTTGTCGTTTCTCCCTTCTGGCAGTCCATCCTGCTACCGCCTACACCATTCCCCGAGTAAATGCTAGAATCCCCGCCCATCATGCGGCCATTCTCCTATTCTTGGCCGAACATTCCTTCACACAGTGCATCCCATGCTGAAGAAGCTGTTCCAGTCTTTCCGCCCTCCCGTACCGGGCCAGCACCACAAGCGCACCACGCCTGAGGTGATCAACAAGAGCCAACACTCGCTGCAGCGCCACCAGTTCAGCCGCCATGCGGTGAATATCGTCGAGCGCCTGCAAGGCGCGGGCTACCAGGCCTACCTGGTCGGTGGTTGCGTGCGCGACCTGATGCTGGGCATCACGCCCAAGGACTTCGACGTCGCCACCAGCGCAACACCTGAGCAGGTACGTGCCGAGTTCCGCAATGCGCGCATCATCGGCCGTCGCTTCAAGCTGGTTCACGTGCATTTCGGCCGTGAAATCATCGAAGTCGCGACCTTCCGTGCCCATCACTCAGAAGACGACCAAGGTGACAGTCACCGCTCGTCGCACAATGCCAGTGGTCGCATTCTGCGTGACAACGTATATGGCAGCCTGGAAGAGGACGCGCAACGCCGCGACTTCACCATCAACGCCCTGTACTACGACCCGGTCAGCGAACGCGTCCTCGATTACGCCAACGGCGTGCACGACGTACGCAACCGCCTGTTGCGCCTGATCGGTGACCCGACGCATCGCTACCAGGAAGACCCGGTACGCATGCTGCGTGCGGTGCGTTTTGCCGCCAAACTCGACTTCGGCATCGAAAAGCATACTTTCCAGCCTATCCGCGGCCTGGCACCGCTGCTGCGCGAAATCCCGCCTGCGCGGCTGTTCGAGGAATGCCTCAAGCTGTTCCTGTCCGGCCAAGGCGCGATCGTCTTCGAGATGCTGGTCGACCTGGCATTGTTCGAGCCGCTGTTCCCGGCCAGTGCGCATGCACTGGAAGAGCGCCCGACCTACACCCATACCCTGATCAGCCAGGCGCTGAGCAACACTGACCTGCGTATCAAGCAAGGCAAACCGGTGACCCCGGCCTTCCTGTTCGCCGCCCTGCTCTGGCCAGCCCTGCCAAGCCGCGTACTGCACCTGCAAAACCAGGGTGTACCGCCGATCCCGGCCATGAATGGCGCAGCCCACGACCTGATTGCCGAACAGTGTGCGCGCATTGCCATTCCGAAGCGTTTCACCTTGCCTATCCGCGAGATCTGGGACATGCAGGAGCGCCTGCCACGACGCAGCGGCAAACGCGCCGACCTGCTGCTCGACAACCCACGCTTCCGTGCCGGCTACGATTTCCTCCTGCTGCGCGAGAGCGCAGGCGAAGAAACCGACGACCTTGGCCAGTGGTGGACCGATTACCAGGATGCCAGCGACTCCGAGCGCCGCGAGATGATCCGCGAGCTGGGCAGCCGTGATGAAGGCACCGGGGCCGGCCCACGCAAGCGCAAGCGCAGCAACAGCAAGCGCAAACGTGGTGGCGATGAGGCGTTCGAGTGACCACTCGCGCCTACATCGGCCTTGGCAGCAACCTGGATGCGCCTGCCGAGCAACTGGGCAACGCCCTGCAGGCGCTGGACCGGGTCGCGAGCACCCGCCTGGTGGCGGCCTCTGCCCTGTACACCAGCGACTCCCTGCTGCCTGGCCAGCCGCGTTACACCAACGCCGTCGCCGCTCTGGATACCTCTCTCGCCCCCCTGGACCTGCTGGACGCCCTGCAGGCCATCGAGAATGAACAGGGCCGTGTACGCAAGGAACGCTGGGGCCCACGCACGCTCGACCTGGACATCTTGCTGTTCGGCGACCACGTCATCGATGTGCCACGCCTGCAGGTGCCGCACTACCACATGCATGCCCGCCCCTTCGTGCTGTACCCACTGGCCGAACTGGTGGCAGACGACTTTCACCTGGCCGACGGCCGCCCGCTTGCCCAGTTGCTCCAAGCCTGCCCGTTTGTCGGCCTGGAACGCCTGTAGCCCAGGCGCTTGGGGCCTTTCTCCAAGGGCGGTAACGCCAGTAACACCCTGTTCGTAACAATGCGGTAACAGGGTGATTGACTTCCCCCACCTCGCTCACGACTATAGGCGTCCCGTGTGGCACCAAAGTGCCGCATACCCGTATTTAGGCCCGGACGGACCTGTGCCCCGAACATCACACGCGATGATGTGCCGCTCCGGAAGATGACTACACGCGTTGTTGGCGGTCGTTTTTCACAGCGCCTGAACGAGGATTTTCCTACATGCCTGAAGTAACCCTGACCACCCTGCACGGCCTCAAGGCCAAGGGTGAAAAGATCACCATGCTGACCTGCTACGACGCTACCTTTGCCAAGGCTGCAAGCCAGGCCGGCGTCGAAGTGTTGCTGGTGGGCGACTCCTTGGGGATGGTCCTGCAGGGCCATGACAGCACGCTGCCCGTCACCACGGCGGAAATGGCCTACCACACCGCCTGCGTCAAACGCGGCAACGAGGGTGCGCTGATTCTTGCCGACCTGCCGTTCATGGCCCACGCCACCCCCGAGCAGGCCTTCGCCAACTGCGCCACGCTGATGCAGGCCGGCGCCCACATGATCAAGCTTGAAGGCGCTGCCTGGCTGGGCGAGACCATTCGCCTGCTGGCCGAGCGCGGTGTGCCGGTGTGCGCTCACATGGGCCTGACCCCGCAAACCGTCAACGTTCTGGGCGGTTATAAAGTGCAGGGGCGCCAGGAAGCCCAGGCACGGCAGATGCGCGCCGATGCCATCGCCCTGGAACAGGCCGGCGCCGCCATGCTGTTGCTCGAATGCGTACCCAGCGAATTGGCCGCAGAAATTACCCAGGCCGTCAGCATCCCAGTGATCGGTATCGGTGCCGGCAACGCTACCGACGGCCAGGTGCTGGTCCTGCACGACATGCTGGGCTTGTCCCTTAGCGGTCGGGTACCAAAGTTCGTGAAGAACTTCATGGTCGGCCAACCGGACATCGCGAGCGCACTTACCGCCTACGTCAAGGCTGTCAAAGACGTCAGTTTCCCAGCGAGCGAGCACGGATTCAGCGCATGAACACAGTCAAGACCGTCCGTGAACTGCGCGCAGCCATTGCGCGCGCCCGTGGCGAGGGCAAGCGTATCGGCTTCGTGCCAACCATGGGCAACCTGCACAACGGCCATGCTGCGCTGGTGACCACAGCGGCCCAACGTGCCGACTTCGTCGTTGCCAGCATCTTCG
This sequence comes from Pseudomonas sp. BNK-15, assembly GCF_047456105.1. Taxonomy (NCBI): domain Bacteria; kingdom Pseudomonadati; phylum Pseudomonadota; class Gammaproteobacteria; order Pseudomonadales; family Pseudomonadaceae; genus Pseudomonas; species Pseudomonas sp. BNK-15. The sequence continues at coordinate 2,749,971 of NZ_CP179898.1, read as the reverse complement.
TCAACCCGCTGCAGTTCGGCGCCAACGAAGACCTCGACAAGTACCCACGCACCCTCGCCGCCGACCAAGAGCGCCTGCTCCAGGCTGGCTGCAATCTGCTGTTCGCTCCCACTGTCGAAGAGATGTACCCCGACGGTATGGCCGTGCAGACCCGCGTCAGCGTGCCGAACCTTTCCGAAGGCCTGTGTGGCGCAAGCCGCCCGGGGCATTTCGAGGGCGTAGCCACCGTGGTCAGCAAGCTGTTCAACATGGTGCAGCCCGATCTTGCAGTGTTCGGCGAAAAGGACTACCAGCAACTGGCGGTGATTCGCGCCATGGTGCGTGACCTGAACATGCCGATCCAGATCATCGGCGAGCCGACCGTGCGCGCCGAGGATGGCCTGGCGCTGTCGTCGCGTAATGGTTACCTGACGGCAGAACAGCGTGCTACCGCCCCGGTTGTGTACCGCACGCTACAGCAGATCGGCGACGCCATCCGCCGTGGCCAGCGCGACTTTGCAGCGCTGGTTGCCGATGGGCAGGCTCAGCTGACAGCGGCCGGCCTGCGCCCGGACTATCTGCAGGTACGCCATGCGCTGACCCTTCGCCCAGCGATGGTCGATGACCGGGACCTGGTGATTCTGGTGGCGGCCTACCTGGGTAACACGCGGCTTATCGACAACCTTTACGTGCATCTGGACGAAAAGACTGCATGATGCCGGGGGCTGCCCTGCAGCCCCAAATTCCCCTCCCCGCCCCATTCCCTGCGCGCAACCAATGCCTATAATGATGGCCAGCCTGAACCTGGCCATGACGCCCCTGTCCAAGGCCACACTACGCAACAAGGAATTCTGCGCAATGGCGTATTACCGGACACCCCATGATGTTACGGCCCTGCCAGCCTGGCAGGCCCTCCAGCAGCACCGCGACGCCATGCAGGATTTCAGCATGCGCGAAGCCTTCGCCGCCGACTCCAAGCGCTTCGACGAGTTTTCCCTGAGCTGCTGCGGCCTGTTCCTCGACTACTCGAAAAACCTGATCAACGAACAAAGCCGCGACCTGCTGGTGCAGCTGGCCGAACAAGTCGGCCTGCAGGATGCGATCAAGTCGATGTTCAGCGGCGAAATCATCAACGCCTCCGAAGGCCGTCCGGTGCTGCACACCGCCCTGCGCCGCCCGGTGGGTGACAAGCTCAGCGTCAACGGCGTCAACGTGATGCCCGAGGTGCACAAGGTACTCAACCAGATCACCGAGCTGGTGGGGCGTATCCATGACGGGCTGTGGCGTGGCTACAGTGAGAAGCCTATCACCGATGTGGTCAATATCGGCATCGGCGGTTCTTTCCTGGGCCCTGAACTGGTTTCCGAGGCGCTGCTGCCCTACGCCCAGCGCGGCGTGCGCTGCCACTACCTGGCCAACATCGATGGCAGTGAGTTCCATGAGCTGTCGGCCAACCTGCGCGCCGAAACCACCTTGTTCATCGTCTCGTCCAAGTCGTTCAACACCCTCGAGACCCTGAAAAACGCCATGGCCGCACGTACCTGGTACCTGGCCCAGGGCGGTTCGGAAGCCGAGCTGTATCGCCACTTCATCGCCGTATCCAGCAACAAGGCTGCCGCCGTAGCCTTCGGCATCCGCGAAGAGAACATCTTCCCCATGTGGGACTGGGTCGGCGGGCGCTATTCGCTGTGGTCGGCCATCGGCCTGCCGATCGCCCTGGCCATCGGTACCGCCAACTTCAAGGAACTGCTGTCGGGTGCCTACACCATGGACCAGCACTTCCAGACCGCGCCGTTCGAGAAAAACATGCCGGTGCTGCTGGCCCTGCTGGGCGTCTGGTACGGTAATTTCTGGGGTGCCCGCAGCCACGCGATCCTCCCTTACGATCATTATCTGCGCAACATCACCAAACACCTGCAGCAGCTGGACATGGAGTCCAACGGCAAGAGCGTGCTGACCGACGGTACGCCAGTGAAGACCGATACCGGCCCGGTGATCTGGGGCGGCGTCGGCTGCAACGGCCAGCACGCCTACCACCAGTTGCTGCACCAGGGCACCCAGCTGATCCCGGCCGACTTCATTGTCCCGGTGGTGAGCTTCAACCCGGTTGCCGACCACCATCAGTGGCTGTACGCCAACTGCCTGTCGCAAAGCCAGGCGCTGATGCTGGGCAAAACGCGTGAGGAGGCCGAGGCCGAATTGCGCCAAAAGGGCCTGAATGAAGCCGACATCGAACAGCTCGCTCCACACAAGGTGATCCCGGGCAACCGCCCGAGCAACACCCTTGTGGTCGAACGCATCAGCCCGCGTCGCCTTGGCGCGCTGGTGGCGATGTATGAGCACAAGGTGTTCGTACAGAGCGTGATCTGGGGCATCAACGCCTTTGACCAATGGGGCGTGGAACTGGGCAAGGAGCTGGGCAAGGGTGTCTACCAGCGTATCGTCGGCAGCCTGGAAGACAGCGCCGAAGATGGTTCCACCCAGGGCCTGATCAACTACTTCCGCGGCCGTCACCGCGGCTGACCGATGCCGGCGTCTTCGTGGCCAGCCCGCGAAGACGCCGGCACAGGTTGAACACCTCTTCCAGCTACACTGTCCAATCGAATAGCCGTTGCAGTCCACCGCCCCGACAAGAGCAAAGGACCACCTGCCATGTTCGATATACGCGACTACCCCCAGGCCCTGGCCGTCAGCCAGTCCGCCAGCCTTTCTACCGACGACTACAGCCGCCTCTACCGCCAGTCGGTCGAAGCCCCCGACACCTTCTGGGCCGAACAGGCCAAACGCCTGGCCTGGATCAAACCGTGGTCCAGGGTACAGCAATGCGACCTCAAGACCGGCGAAGCCCGCTGGTTCGAAGGTGCCCAGCTGAACGTCAGCTACAACTGCATCGATCGCCACCTAGCCCAACGCGGCGAGCAGACCGCCCTGTTGTGGGAAGGCGACGATCCTGCGGACTCCAAGGCCATCACCTACCAAGAGTTGCACCGCCAGGTCTGTCGCTTGGCCAATGCACTCAAGGCACGTGGCGTGAAGAAAGGCGACCGGGTATGCATCTATATGCCGATGATTCCCGAAGCTGCCTACGCCATGCTTGCCTGCACGCGGATTGGCGCGATCCACTCGGTGGTGTTCGGCGGCTTCTCCCCGGATGCGTTGCGCGACCGCATTCTCGATGCTGACTGCCGCACCGTGATTACTGCCGATGAGGGCCTGCGCGGCGGCAAACGCATCCCACTCAAGCAGAATGTCGACAAGGCAATGGCCAGTTGCCCGGACGTCAGCAGCGTATTGGTGGTGCGCCGTACCGGTACCGATGTAGCCTGGAGCGAGGGCCGCGACCTCTGGTATGACCAGGCAACGGAAAACGCGGGTGACGACTGCCCACCTGAACCCATGGAGGCCGAAGACCCGCTGTTCATCCTCTACACCTCCGGCAGCACCGGCAAGCCCAAGGGCGTGCTGCACACCACCGCCGGTTACCTGCTGCAGGCCACCATGACCTTCAAGGTGGTGTTCGACTACCGCGACGGCGAGGTGTTCTGGTGCACCGCCGACGTGGGCTGGGTCACCGGCCACAGTTACATCGTCTATGGCCCGCTGGCCAACGGCGCGGTTTCACTGATGTTCGAGGGCGTTCCCAACTACCCGGACACCTCGCGGTTCTGGCAGGTGGTGGACAAGCACAAGGTCAATATTTTCTATACCGCGCCCACCGCACTGCGCGCTCTGATGCGTGAAGGCTCTGGCCCGTTGCAGGGTACGTCGCGCAAGAGCCTGCGCCTGCTCGGCAGCGTCGGCGAGCCGATCAACCCAGAGGCATGGGAATGGTACTTCGAGGAAGTCGGCCAAAAACGCTGCCCCATCGTCGACACCTGGTGGCAGACCGAAACCGGCGGCATCATGCTCACCCCGCTGCCCGGCACACAGAAGCTCAAGCCAGGTTGTGCGACACAACCCATGTTCGGCGTGCAACCGGTGCTGCTGGATGACCAAGGCAAGCCGATCGAAGGGCCCGGCGCCGGCTTGCTGGCGATAAAGGCGAGTTGGCCGGGGCAGATCCGCAGCGTCTACGGCGACCACCAACGCATGGTCGACACCTACTTCAAACCTATGCCCGGCTATTACTTCACCGGCGACGGTGCCCGGCGTGATGCCGATGGCGACTACTGGATCACCGGCCGCATCGATGATGTGATCAACGTTTCCGGCCACCGCATCGGTACCGCCGAAGTGGAAAGCGCACTGGTATTGCATGAAAGCGTCGCCGAGGCCGCAGTGGTCGGTTACCCCCATGATCTCAAGGGCCAGGGTGTGTATGCGTTCGTGACGACCATGAACGGCGTGACAGCGGACGATGCCCTGAAAGCGGAACTGTTGGCACTGGTCAGCAAGGAAATCGGCAGCTTCGCCAAACCCGAGCTGATCCAGTGGGCGCCGGCCTTGCCCAAGACCCGCTCGGGCAAGATCATGCGGCGTATACTGCGCAAGATCGCCTGCAACGAACTCGACACCCTGGGCGACACCTCGACCCTGGCTGACCCGAGCGTGGTGCAGGGGTTGATCGACAAACGCCTCAACCAATAGCCGGCGGCACCTGTTCATGGCCGCCCTGAACGACAGGTCACCATGGAAGCCCTACGCCGCCGTATCGAAACCCAGGTCATGAGCCTCACCGGGCTGGCCCTCGGCCAGCTCGACCTGGAATCCCCCAAAGGTGACCCCGGCCTGTTCGGCCCGCACAGCATGAGCTGGCGGGTGCATGGCGATTTCCCCAGCATGCTGGTTGGCGGTATCAGCGCCCTGATGCTGCAACTGCTGCACCCGCTGGCACTGGCGGGCGTGTGGGACCACTCCAACTTTCGCCAAGACCTGCTCGGCCGCTTGCGCCGCACCAGCCAATTCATTTCGGGCACGACATTCGGCTCGACCCGTGACGCCGAGTGGCTGATCGACAAGGTGCGCACCATTCACCTGCAAGTGACCGGGACTGCGCCCGATGGCCGTCCATACGCTGCCAGCGACCCCGATCTGCTGACCTGGGTACATGTGGCCGAAGTCAGCAGCTTCCTCGCGGCCCACCTGCGCTATCGCGACCCGCAGCTGTCACGCACCGAGCAGGATGCCTATTACGACGAAATCGCCCTGATCGCCGAACGCCTTGGTGCCCGCAATGTGCCCCGCTCATGCCAGCAGGTCGACGAGTACCTGCAGCGTATGCGCCCTCAATTGCACTGCGACGCGCGCAGCCTGGAAGTGATCGAGATCCTGCTTCAGGCCCCTGCGCCGAGCCGTCTTGCCCAGCCGGTTGGCAGGTTGATGCTGCAAGCGGGTATCGACCTGTTGCCGGACTGGGCCCAGGCCATGCTCGGCCTGCATCAGGGCCCGCTGCAGCAGCGCATGATCCGTTTGGGGCTAAGCCGCACCGCCCCGGTACTGCGTTGGGCCATGCGTGACGGTTCGGCGCATCGCGCCAAAAGGCGCATGGGGATCGAGTGAGCGCAAATGCCGCGCCCCCAGCGGAACCGATTTAACCTGCCATACTCCAAGCTCTCCTGCCTGGACAGACGAAGCGACACATGTACAAAGGATTGACTCGCGCCCTCGGCGCCCTGTTGGCTCTCGTGGCCCTCTACAGCCTGCTTGGCTTCCTCATCGTTCCTGGCGTTGCCCTGCGCATCGCCAACCAGCAGCTGGCCCAATACGCCACACTGCCGGCGCACCTTCAGCGTATCGAGCTCAACCCGTTCAGCCTCGAGCTGACGCTGTGGGGCCTGCAGATCGGCGAACCGGGCAAAGAACAGGTAGGGTTTGAGCGGCTGTATGCCAACCTTGCGCTCGACAGCCTGTGGAGCGGCGCCCTGCACCTGCAGGCGATCGAACTCGACAAACCCCGCAACGAAGTGCTGTTCGCCAAGGACGGCACGCTCAACCTCACCCAGCTGTTCAAGCTGCCAGCCAGCGAACCCAAAGCTCAAGAGCCTGCATCCGATCCGTTCCCCTTGCGCATCGGCAGCATCAAGCTCAGCGCTGGCTACCTGCATTTTGCCGATGCGCGTCCAAGCGAGCCGATCGAATTCATCTACGACGACATGAACCTGGAGCTGAAAAACCTCAGCACCTTGCCGGACGACAACGCTGACATGACGTTGGTGGCATTGGGCCCTAACGGTGGGCGCATCGACTGGAACGGCACCTTGAGCCTTGCGCCTATAGCTTCAAAGGGCACTCTGAAAATCACCGACGGCAAGATGAAGCTGTTCTGGCCCTACGTTCGCGATGCCGTGCCGCTGGTGCTGGAGGACGGCGTGGTCAACCTCGACACGCACTACACGCTCAACCTGTCCAAGGAAACCGAGCTGCTGCTGGACAACACCTCGGTACGTGTCGCGCCATTCGCCATAAAGGCGCCAGATGGTCGCCCACTGGTACGCCTGGCGAGCCTCGATGTCAGCGAAACCAGCATCGACCTGGCCAAACAGCGGGTTACCGTGGGCAAGATCCGCAGTGAAAAACTGGAAACCTGGGCCGCCCTGGAGCAGGACGGCCAGCTCGACTGGCAGAAACTCTTCGCCAGCCAGCCGGCCAAGCCCACGCCGACGGAAAAGGCAGAGCCGGCCGCCGCCGAACCGGCTCCCGACGACAAGGCAGCCAAGGAACCAGGCAAGCCATGGCAAGTGCTACTCAAGGACGTTCAGCTGCGCAATTATCAGGTGCACCTGGCCGACCGTAGCCAGAAAGAGCCAGTTGCGCTGGACGTTGGGCCTCTGAACGTCGACCTTCAGGGCTTCGACAGCCTCAACCATTCACCCTTCACCCTCAAGCTCGACACCGGCATTGGCAAGCAGGGCAAGTTGCAGGCCAGTGGCGAGGTCAACCTGGCGCCGGTCAGCGCCAGGCTCGATGTCAGCACACGCGACATCGACCTGCGTATTGCGCAGGCCTATATCAGTCCGTTCATCCGCCTGGAGCTGCGCAGCGGCATGCTTGCCAGCGACCTCAAGGTCGACCTCAAAGGCACCGAACCACTGGCCTTCACCGTGGCCGGCAAGGCGCAGGTCAACCAGTTGCACACCCTGGACACCATCAAGAACCGCGACTTCGTCAAATGGCAACAGGTGAATGTGGACGGCCTGGCCTATGTGCACGGTGATGCCCTGTCGATCGACAAGGTAACCCTGCTGCAGCCCTATGCCCGCTTCATCATCAACGAAGACCGCACCACCAATGTCGATGACCTGCTGATCCCGCAGCCTGCCAATGCCCCCGCGCCAAGCCAAGCCAAGCCGGCCAGCACCCAAAGCAGCAAGCCGCTGGGCATCCGCATCGGGCAGATCAGCATCAACGATGGTTCAGCCAACTTTGCCGACCTCACTCTGACACCTAACTTCGCCACGGCGGTGCAGCAGCTCAACGGCCAGATCGGCACCATCGACAACCGCAAGCCGGCGCCGGCCAAGGTCGACATCAAGGGCAAGGTCGACCGTTATGCACCGGTTACCATCAAAGGCGCGCTGAACCCGTTCAACCCGATGGCAAGCCTGGATATCGCCACCAGCTTCAAACGTGTCGAGCTGACCACGCTGACGCCCTACTCTGGCAAGTTCGCCGGCTTCCGTATCCGCAAGGGCCGCCTGAACCTCGACCTGCACTACCTGATCACCAATGGCCAATTGAAGGCCGAGAACAAGCTGGTGGTCGAGCAATTGCAGTTGGGTGAGAAGGTCGATAGCCCGGATGCGGTCGACCTGCCCATTCGCTTGGCGGTCGCGCTGCTCAAAGACACCGAAGGCAAGATTTCGATCGAGCTGCCGGTGACCGGCGACCTCAACAACCCGCAATTCAGCGTCATGCCTATCGTCTGGCAGACATTGCGCAACCTGGTGCTGCGTGCGGCTCAGGCGCCTTTCAAATTCATCGGCGGGCTGATTGCTGGCGGCGGCTCGCAAGACCTTGGCAACGTATCGTTCGCCCCAGGTTCCAGCGAGCTCAGTGGCGATGCGCAATCGGCCCTGGACAAACTCGCCTCGGCCCTCAAGGAGCGCCCCGAGCTGCGCCTGGAAATCGAAGGCACCAGTGCCCAGAGCAGTGATGGCCCACTGCTAGCTCAGCAGCGCCTGGAGCGGGAGTATCAGGCCACCTGGTACAAGATCCTGCAACGCCGTGGCGACAAGGTGCCGGCCAACGCCTCCATGCTGGTGGTCGACGACAGCGACAAACCGGCCATGCTCGAAGGCATCTACCGTACCCGTCTGAAACAGCAACCGCCGGCCGACTGGGAACAGCTGAGCCGCGAGGAGCGCACCGCCAGGCTGCGCGAGGCGGTGATCAAGTCATGGGCCGAAAGCGCCGCATTGCTGCGCACCCTGGGCCAGGAGCGGGCCAGCAGTATCAAGGACTACCTGGTCGACAAGGGCAAGCTTGAGGATGACCGGGTGTATTTCATCGATACCACGCTGGGGCAGGCTGAATCAGATGGCCGGGTGATTACACCGATGCATCTGGATGCCGAGTAAACAATGTCTGCCCTGACGCGCCCTGTAGGAGCGGCCTTGCGTCGCGAAAGGGCCGCAAAGCGGCCCCAGGATATCAGCGGCGCCACAGCTATCCTGGGACTGCTGCGCAGCCCTTTCGCGACACAAGGCCGCTCCTACGAAAGCCGCTGCCCGGATACCGCCGGGTGGTACAGCGGCTGCACCTTGTTGCCTGCCGGGTCCAGCAAGTGGAAGCTGCGCGCGCCATCCCCATGATTGAAAGGCCGGTCCAGCAAGGTCACCCCACGAGCCTTGAAGTACTGATACCAGGCCTCCAATTCCTCCACGCTGTCGACGATGAAGCCGTAGTGATCCAGCGTCTGCAGGCCATTGGCAGCCCCTGCCCCCCGCCCCAGCGAGAGGTTGTCGTTACCACACGTCAAGTAGACCAGATCCTCGTTGGCTCGATTCAACACCTCCATGCCCAGCACATCGACATAGAAACGCTCGCACTCTTCAAGGTTGGGCACCAGCAGGGCGATATGGCGCAGGCCATTGAGACGACCGGGGCGTGCAGGTAATTCAGACATTAGCGCGACTCCATTTTTGTATACAATTCATAATAGAATTTAAAACAAAAGGAGCTTCATGTGTATAGCTTGTTCATCAAGACGCGCGTCAAGCCTGGTTGCGCCGAACGCTTTCTCACGGCCATCAAGGTAAACGCTGCCGCCTCCGTGGCCACGGAACCCGGGTGCCTGGTGTTCGATGTGTCACAGGACCGGGTCGATCCGGAGGTAATCTACCTGTACGAAATCTACCGCGACGACGAGGCATATGAAGCGCATACCCGCACTGCGCACTTTCGTGACAGCCGCCCCCTTGTAGAGCCTCTGATCGCCGAGCAGGAGTATTTCGAAAGCAACGTTATCGCGCGTAACCCAGCGAATTGAGCGGTAACGAAAAGCCCCGGCCAAGGCCGGGGCTGTTTTGAAAGGTGGCCAGATCCTTTGGCCGACGGGACATTCCTTATTCGGACTTCAGACCATCAGACATGACGCTCTTGACGCCCTTGATGTTCTTGGCAATGCGGACCGCTTCTTCTTTCTGAGAATCGGTGACCTTCACGTCAGAAGACAGCGACACGACGCCTTGGCTGGTTTCGACTTTGATGTCACTGCCTGGAACGCCTTTTTCAGTCATCAGGTCAGCTTTGACTTTGGTGGTGATCCAAGTGTCGGAGCCTTCCTGTTGCATGTTGTCCACAGTGTCGTTGGCAGCCAGCATGACTGGAGCCTGGACAGGCTCGGCGGCGAACGCACCATTAGCCATGGTCAGGGTCAGGGCGGTAGCAGTAGCGGCAGCAATGGCGAACTTCTTCATGTGAGTCACTCCTGTTTTTCGAAAGGTCTGCGCCGTATGTCCTGGCGGCAGGTATGAAGGTAGTTGCACGGGCTGTGCCAGGTTTTAATATTTAGTTTTTTCCTTGTATATCAACTACTTATAAAAATCACTACTAGTCGCCAATCGTGCAAATTGCAACCTGCGAGGTAAATCTGCGTGCAAGATGCAAGTGTGCAAAAGGTTCCGTGCAGACAATAAAAAAGGGCCCGCTAAGGGCCCTTTTTATACAACGTTGCAGGTCGCTTAGACGCCCGAGGCCTTGGCCGCGGCAACGTCTTTGATCGACAGCTTGATACGGCCGCGGTTGTCCACGTCCAGTACCAGCACTTCGACTTCCTGACCTTCTTTCAGAATATCGGTCACTTTCTCTACGCGCGCATCGCTGAGCATGGAGATGTGTACCAGGCCGTCCTTGCCAGGCAGGATGTTGACGAAGGCGCCGAAGTCGACGATACGCTCGACCTTGCCCACGTAGATCTTGCCGATCTCGGCTTCAGCGGTGATGCCCAGAACGCGCTGACGCGCGGCTTCTGCAGCTTCTTTGGTTTCGCCGAAGATCTTGATCGAGCCATCGTCTTCGATATCGATCGAAGCTTTGGTCTCTTCGCAGATGGCGCGGATGGTGGCGCCGCCTTTACCGATGACGTCACGGATCTTGTCGGTGTCGATCTTCATCGCGATCATGGTCGGGGCGTTGGCCGACAGCTCGGTACGCGACTGGCCAATGATCTGGTTCATCTGGCCGAGGATGTTCAGGCGCGCTTCCAGGGCCTGGCCCAGGGCGATTTCCATGATCTCTTCGGTGATGCCGTTGATCTTGATGTCCATCTGCAGTGCGGTAACGCCTTTGGCAGTACCGGCAACCTTGAAGTCCATGTCGCCCAGGTGGTCTTCATCACCCAGGATGTCGGTCAGGACTGCGAACTTCTCGCCTTCCTTGACCAGGCCCATGGCGATACCGGCCACCGGTGCCTTCATCGGTACACCGGCATCCATCAGTGCCAGGGAAGCACCGCAGACCGACGCCATGGAGCTGGAACCGTTGGACTCGGTGATTTCCGACACAACACGGATGGTGTACGGGAACACGTCAGCGGCAGGCAGCATGGCCTGTACCGAACGGCGGGCCAGGCGGCCGTGACCGATTTCACGACGGCCAGCACCGCCCATGCGACCACACTCGCCCACCGAGAACGGCGGGAAGTTGTAGTGCAGCATGAAGGGGTCTTTCTTCTCGCCTTCGAGGGTGTCCAGCAGCTGGGCGTCACGGGCAGTACCCAGGGTCGCGACGACCAGGGCCTGGGTTTCACCACGGGTGAACAGTGCCGAACCGTGCGTCTTCGGCAGAACGCCGACTTCGATGTTCAGCGGGCGAACGGTCTTGGTGTCACGACCATCGATACGCGGCTTGCCGTTGACGATGTTTTCGCGAACGGTGCGGTATTCGATCTCACCGAAGATTTCTTTTACTTCGCTGGCCGATGGCTGGCCTTCTTCACCGGAGAACTTGGCGATCGCCTGGTCGCGCAGCTCGCCCAGGCGCGCGTAGCGGTCGGCCTTGACGGTGATGGTGTAGCCCTGCGAAACGGCTTCGCCGAATTCAGCGCGAATGGCGTTGAACAGCTCGGTGTTGGCAACGGCAGGTTTCCAGTCCCAGGTCGGCTTGGCAGCTTCGGCAGCCAGCTCTTTGACAGCCTGGATAACGGCCTGGAATTCGTCGTGGGCGAACAGTACAGCGCCCAGCATCTGGTCTTCGGTCAGCTCTTGGGCTTCCGATTCAACCATCAGCACGGCGTCGGAAGTACCGGCAACGACCATGTCCAGGCTCGAGGCAGCCAGTTGCTCGTAAGTCGGGTTCAGCAGGTAGCCGGTGCTTTCGTGGAAGGCAACACGGGCAGCGCCGATCGGGCCTTCGAACGGGATGCCGGAGATGGCCAGCGCAGCCGAGGTACCGATCATCGCAGCGATGTCCGGATCGGTCTTCTTGCTGGTCGATACCACGGTGCAGACGACCTGGACTTCGTTCATGAAGCCTTCAGGGAACAGCGGGCGGATCGGACGGTCGATCAGGCGCGAGGTCAGCGTCTCTTTCTCGGAAGGACGGCCTTCGCGCTTGAAGAAGCCACCCGGGATCTTGCCGGCGGCGTAGGTCTTTTCCTGGTAGTGGACCGACAGAGGGAAGAAGCCCTTGCCTGGATCGGCCTGCTTGGCACCGACCACGGTCACCAGCACGGTGACATCGTTGTCGACGGTAACCAGCACGGCGCCGGTTGCCTGACGGGCAATGCGGCCCGTTTCGAGAGTAACGGTCGATTGACCGAACTGGAATTTCTTGATTACCGGGTTCACGGTTTCCTACCTTTTTTCAGTGGCTCTGGGGGAACTGGTTTCTTGCGAATTCTTGGGCAGAACGGGGAATCGGCCCCATTGACCGTCCAGATACAACACGAGGCTGGGAGCCTGGCGCCGAGCGGAAAAAACCGCTCGGCGTTGCCAGGCTGCCAACCTCGAAGATACGCGTGGCGTGTCCGACGCAAACGCTGCCAAGCAGCGCTGGCGAAGCATGCGACACGCCATGCACACCACTGACCAGGCCGCTATTAGCGACGCAGGCCCAGGCGACCGATCAGGGCGCTGTAACGAGTGGTGTCTTTGCCCTTCAGGTAGTCCAGCAGCTTACGACGCTGGTTAACCATGCGGATCAGGCCACGACGCGAGTGGTGGTCTTTACCGTTGGCCTTGAAGTGGCCTTGCAGCTTGTTGATGTTCGCGGTCAGCAGAGCGACCTGAACTTCCGGGCTACCAGTGTCACCAGCAGCTTGCTGGAAGTCGGTAACGATTTGAGCTTTTTCTTCAACGCTGAGGGCCATGTGGCTTCTCCTGATAACGGAACCCGCAAGCGGGTCCAATAGGCCAGGGACAAATCCCTGTATTAATAAAAAAGGTGTGACCGTGCCTACTGACAGCCACCCTTGTATCCGCAGGCCACAGCATGAGCCGAAGCCTGCGGTTTCGATCATTCCGACCGAATCAGTCGACGCGGCGCAATACGCCCGTCTTCGCTCACTTCACCGATACCGATGAAACGACCATTGTGATCCTGTACCCGGACCATGCCAAATTGCGGCGCGTCCGGAGCACGTACCGCCTGGCCATGCAGCCAGTAGAACGCGCTGTGTTCGGACAAGCCGATCAGCGGCCAGTCCTGCAGGCCACTGTCCGAAGGCATGAGGAAGCGATCGAGCGCTTCGTTGCCGCCTTCGGCGTGGGCCTGTTCGAGTTCCTCGAGGGTCACGGTCTGGGCCAGCTCGAAGGGCCCGGCGTGGGTCCTGCGCAGCTCGGCAACATAGGCGCCACAGCCGAGGGCCTCGCCGATATCCTCCACCAGGGTGCGGATATAGGTGCCTTTGCTGCATCCTACGCTCAGCCGTGCACGGGTGCCTTCGCACTCGAGCAACTCCAAGCGGTTAATAGTAACAGAACGCGCCTCGCGCTCCACTACCTCTCCTGCACGTGCCAGTTTGTAAAGCGGCTGACCATCACGCTTGAGCGCCGAGTACATCGGCGGTATCTGGCTGATCGGGCCGCGAAAACGTGGCAGTAGCGCCTCGATGTCGGCACGACCAACGGTCACTTCACGGGTTTGCAGGACCTCGCCTTCAGCATCGGCAGTATTGGTAGTCTGCCCCAGCTGCATGACGGTTTCGTAGCCCTTGTCGGAATCGAGCAGGTACTGCGAAAACTTGGTCGCTTCGCCGAAGCACAGCGGCAGCACGCCGGTGGCCAACGGGTCGAGGCTGCCGGTGTGGCCGGCCTTTTCCGCGTTGAGCAACCAGCGCACTTTCTGCAGTGCGGCGTTGGAGGTGAACCCCAGTGGCTTGTCGAGCAGGATGATGCCGCTGACGTTGCGGCGGATACGTTTGACCTGGGCCACCGGTTACTCCTTGGTGTCCTGCTCGTCGGTATCCTTGTGCAGGCGGTCTTCGGCCACTGCACGCTCGATCAGCGCTGACAGGTGGACACCACGGCTGACGCTCTCATCGAAATGGAAGTGCAACTGCGGCACGCTGCGCAGCTGCATCGAGCGGCCCAGGTGCAGGCGCAGGAAGCTGGCAGCGCTGTTCAGCGCCTTGAGCGACTGCTGCACTGCGTCCGGCGTTTCTTCACCCATGACGGTGATGAAGACCTTGGCATGGCCCAGGTCGCGACTGACGTCGACGGCGGTGATGGTCACCAGGCCGACGCGTGGGTCCTTGACTTCACGGCGGATCAGTTCTGCCAGCTCGCGCTGCATCTGATCACCGATACGTTGGGTACGGCTGTATTCTTTGGCCATTCTTGCTACCTGTAACTTAAAGCGGCAAACGCCCGGTCAGGCTGAAGCCTGACCGGGCGCTACCTACTGAGGGGCTGCCCACCGCCCTGGGGCGGGGGCCGACACCCTGCTCGCCCTTAAAGGGTACGAGCAACCTGGACTTTCTCGAAGACTTCGATCTTGTCGCCGACCTTGACGTCGTTGTAGCTCTTGACGCCAATACCGCACTCCATGCCCGAACGCACTTCTGCAGCGTCGTCCTTGAAACGACGCAGCGATTCCAGCTCGCCTTCGAAGATGACCACGTCGTCGCGCAGTACGCGGATCGGACGGTTGCGGTACACGGTACCCTCGATGACCATACAGCCAGCGATGGCGCCGAACTTCGGCGAACGGAACACGTCACGCACTTCGGCCACACCCAGGATGTTCTCGCGAACATCGCTGCCGAGCATGCCGGTCAGGGCCTTCTTGACGTCTTCGATGATGTCGTAGATCACGTTGTAGTAACGCATATCCAGACCTTCCTGCTCGACGATCTTGCGCGCACCGGCATCGGCACGCACGTTGAAGCCGAACAGCACCGCATTGGACGCCAGCGCCAGGTTGGCATCGCTCTCGGTGATACCACCGACGCCGCCACCGATCACGCGAACCTGAACTTCGTCGTTGCCCAGGCCGCCGAGCGAACCCTGAAGTGCTTCCAGGGAACCGCGCACGTCGGTCTTGAGGACGATGTTGAGGGTCTTCTTCTCTTCCTGACCCATGGTCTCGAAGATGTTTTCCAGCTTGCCGGCGTGAGCACGGGCCAGCTTGACCTCGCGGTATTTGCCCTGACGGAACAGTGCAACCTCGCGGGCCTTCTTCTCGTCGGCAACCACGGACAGCTCGTCACCGGCTTCCGGAGTGCCATCCAGGCCGAGGATTTCGACCGGGATCGACGGGCCGGCTTCCTTAACAGGCTTGCCGTTCTCGTCCAGCATGGCACGCACGCGGCCATAGTTGGAGCCGCACAGGACCATGTCGCCCTGACGCAGGGTACCGTCCTGAACCAGGATGGTCGCCACCGGGCCGCGGCCCTTGTCCAGGCGCGATTCGACAACCACACCACGACCAGGCGCGGTCGGAGTGGCCGTCAACTCGAGGACTTCGGCCTGCAGCAATACGGCTTCAAGCAGTTCGTCGACGCCCGTACCCATCTTCGCCGAAACCTTGACGAACGGCGTGTCACCACCCCATTCCTCGGAGGTCACGCCTTCGACGGACAGCTCGTTACGGATGCGATCGAGGTCAGCACCAGGCTTGTCGATCTTGTTCACCGCAACCACCAGAGGGACGCCAGCTGCCTTGGCATGCTGAACGGCTTCACGGGTCTGTGGCATCACGCCATCGTCCGCCGCCACCACCAGGATGACGATGTCGGTCGCCTTGGCACCACGGGCACGCATCTGAGTGAACGCAGCGTGGCCTGGGGTATCGAGGAAGGTGACCATGCCGCGGTCGGTTTCCACGTGGTAGGCACCGATGTGCTGGGTGATACCACCGGCTTCGCCAGCGGCAACCTTGGCACGACGGATATAGTCGAGCAGCGAGGTCTTGCCATGGTCAACGTGACCCATGACGGTAACGACCGGTGCACGCGACTCGGCCTGGCCTTCGAACTTCAGCGATTCGGCCAGGGAATCTTCCAGGGCGGTATCGCTGACCAGGGTGACCTTGTGGCCCAGCTCTTCTGCGATCAGCTGAGCGGTTTCCTGGTCGAGCACCTGGTTGATGGTGACCGGAGTGCCCATCTTGAACATGAACTTGACGACTTCAGCGGCCTTGACCGACATCTGCTGCGCAAGTTCCGAGACGGTGATGGTCTCGCCGATGGTCACGTCACGGATGACCGGACCGGTCGGGTTCTGGAAGCCATGCTGGTTACGCTTCTTCAGCTTGCCCTTGCCACCACGACCACGGCGAGCGCCATCGCTCTCTTCGTCGGTGGTGCGCGGAGCGGCACGAGGGGTCGGAGCCTTTTCTTTCTCCTTCACCTTGACCTTGATCGACACACGTGGCGCCTCGCCACGGCGACGGTCGTCATCGCGAGTACGGCTTTCGTTGCGACGGGTCTCGTCCTTCTTGCGCTCGGCAGCACGGGCTGCAGCGTCTTCGGAAGCCGGGGCGTTAGCGACGGCCGGTGCTGGTGCCGGAGCAGCAGCAGCCGGTGCCGGCTCGGCCTTGGCAGCCGGCGCAGCGGCAGCAGTAGCGGTCGCGTGGCGACGAGCCTGCTCTTCGTTACGCTGGCGAACGTCGGCGTCGACCTTGTCACGCGCGGCATTTTCAGCCGCACGGCGCTCGTCCTGCTCACGTTTCTGCTCAGCCTGAATCTCTTCAGGGCTGCGCTGAACGAATACTTTCTTCTTGCGTACTTCTACGCTGATGCTTTTGCTACCGGCGACACGCAGGGTGCTGGTGGTCTTGCGCTGCAAGGTAATCTTGCGCGGCTCTTCCGCCTTGCTCTTGTGGCTGCTCTTCAAATGGGTCAGCAGAGTCTGCTTCTCATTGTCGGTCACTACCTGACCGGCGTCGGTGTGCGGCAGACCTGCCTCACGCATCTGCTGCAGCAGGCGCTCTACCGGTGCCTCGACCTCTTGGGCCAGTTCTTTCACCGTGACTTGCGTCATGCACTTCTCTCCTCAGGCCGCGCCTAATTACTCGAACCAGTGGGCTCGGGCGGCCATGATCAACTTGCCGGCACGCTCTTGGTCGATGCCGTCGATGTCGAGCAGGTCGTCAATCGACTGCTCGGCCAGGTCTTCGCGGTTAACCACGCCGCGCACCGCCAGTTCCGCCGCCAGGTCCTTGTCCATGCCCTCAAGGGAGAGCAGGTCTTCGGCCGGATGGGCGTCTGCCAGTTTTTCTTCGGTAGCGATGGCCTTGGTCAACAAACGGTCCTTGGCTCGAGCGCGGAGCTCATTGACGATATCCTCGTCAAAGCCATCGATGTTGAGCATTTCTTCCAACGGTACGTAGGCAATTTCTTCAAGGCTGGTAAAGCCTTCGTCGACCAGCACTTGGGCCAGCTCCTCGTCGACTTCCAGTTCCTCGATGAAGTTGCGCAGGATGTCACCGGTTTCCGCCTGCTGCTTGGCCTGGATGTCCTTCTCGGTCATCACGTTCAGGGTCCAGCCGGTCAACTGACTGGCCAGGCGAACGTTCTGACCACCACGGCCAATGGCCTGGGCCAGGTTGTCCTCGGCAACGGCGATGTCCATGGCATGGGCATCTTCGTCAACGATGATCGCCGCGACTTCAGCCGGCGACATGGCGTTGATGACAAATTGCGCCGGGTTCTCGTCCCACAGGACGATATCCACACGCTCGCCACCCAGCTCGCCGGATACGGCCTGGACGCGCGAACCGCGCATGCCGATACAGGCACCCTGCGGGTCGATGCGCTTGTCCTTGGAGCGGACGGCGATCTTGGCACGCGATCCCGGATCACGGGAAGCGGCCATGACTTCAATGAGGCCTTCTGCGATTTCCGGCACTTCGATGCGGAACAGTTCGATCAGCATCTGTGGCGCGGTGCGCGACAGGATCAGCTGCGGACCGCGGTTCTCGGTGCGGATTTCCTTGAGCAGCGCACGCAAGCGCACGCCAACCCGGAAGGTCTCACGTGGAATGATGTCTTCGCGAGCCAGCAGCGCCTCGGCGTTGTTGCCCAGGTCGACGATGACGTTGTCGCGGGTAACCTTCTTGACAGTACCGGAGATGATCTCGCCAACGCGTTCGCGGTAGGCATCGACCACCTGGGCGCGCTCGGCCTCACGGACCTTCTGCACGATGACCTGCTTGGCGGTCTGGGCGGCGATACGACCGAATTCGATGGACTCGATCTTCTCCTCGATCACGTCACCCACCTTGGCTTCAGGGTGAGTCTCGTGGATCTTGGCCAGCCAGGTCTCGATTGCCGGATCGTCCAGATCGGCTTCGTCGACCACGGTCCAGCGACGGAAGGTCTCGTAGCTACCGGTGTGGCGGTTGATTTCCACACGCAGGTCGACTTCGTCTTCAAAACGTTTTTTGGTTGCAGTAGCCAAGGCCACTTCCAGCGCTTCGAAAATGACGCCGGGCGGTACACCTTTTTCGTTGGATACCGATTCAACAACCAGCAGTACTTCTTTGCTCATCGTACGCCTCGCCTTGCGCAAGCCATTGGGCCCGGATAGTCCGCCGGGCCCGGCACGTCTCAGTCAAAACTGGGAATAATATTGGCCTTGTCGATCGAGTCGATCGGCAACAGGAACTCATGACTGTCCACCTGGACCACCACATCCTGCTCCTCCACACCGCGGAGAAGGCCCTGGAAGTTACGACGACCCTCGAAGGGCGTACGCAGCTTGATCTTCACTTGTTCGCCGGCATGCGAGGCAAACTGTTCCAGCGTGAACAGCGGGCGATCCATGCCTGGAGAGGACACCTCAAGGGTATATTCACTGCTGATCGGATCTTCCACATCAAGAATGGCGCTGGCCTGACGGCTGACCGCTTCACAGTCCTCCACCAGAATGCCGCCTTCCTTGTCGATATAGATGCGCAATACCGAATGCTTACCCTGGGAAACGTACTCGATCCCCCAGCATTGATAGCCCAGACCCTCGACCACCGGGGCCAACAAGGCCTGCAACTGTTCTAGCTTGCTCGACACCTGAACCCCCTCGTGCATGCTGTGCAAATAAAAAATGGGCGAAGCGCCCATCCCTGAAAGCGCCGTTGGACAACGACGCCGTAAACTGTTCGGCTAGCAAAAAGCCCCTGAAAAGGGGCTCCGCTGAAGCTGGTTGCGGGGGCTGGATTTGAACCAACGACCTTCGGGTTATGAGCCCGACGAGCTACCAAGCTGCTCCACCCCGCGACAAAGCTGGGGCGAAAGTATAAGACTGAACCCGTCGCTGGGTCAATCTAACCTCCACCTGCAAGAAAGCCCGCTAAAGCGGGCTCTCAAGCTTTAATTGGTACCGAGAAGGGGACTCGAACCCCTACACCCTATGGGCACAACCACCTCAAGGTTGCGTGTCTACCAATTCCACCACCTCGGCAATATTACTTCTTGAAACCCGTTACTTCTGCTCTTCGGCTGGAGGAGGTACGTCACCCGCTGGGGTGGTTTCGCTCTTCTGCTCCTGGAGCACCGGTACATCATCATTTACTGCCGGCTTTGGCTGCTTTACTTCCAACACCGCTGGATCCGGAAGTCCCGCCTGACCAAGCTGGTGAGCTTGTTGCTTGGCGAAGTATCCTAACCCAAGTGCTGTCAAAAAGAAAGTGGCAGCAAGTATAGCAGTGAATTTACTCAGGAAGGTAGCAGAACCTTGGCTTCCGAACACAGTATTTGAAGCACCTGCGCCGAAAGATGCACCTGCTTCCGCACCCTTACCCTGTTGCAACAGCACCAGCACTACAAGCGACAGCGCTGCCAACAGATGAAAAACAACGATGACTGTTTCCAGCATTTGTTCAGTTTCCTGCGGCGCGACAAATTGCACCGAATTCGTCTGCGTTCAGGGATGCTCCACCAATGAGCCCCCCATCAATATCCGGCATGCCGAACAGTTCGGCCGCATTGGCCGCCTTCACGCTACCGCCGTAGAGAAGCTGCACATTTTGCGCAACTTCGGCGTCCTTCGCTGCCAACTGCTTACGGATGGCTGCATGCACATCCTGAGCTTGCTGTGGCGAGGCCGTCAAACCTGTACCGATGGCCCATACAGGCTCATAGGCAATTACTGCATTGGCAAAAGCGGCAATACCGAACGCGTCGATAACACTGCTTAGTTGACGCCCAACAACTTCAAGCGTCTTGCCTGCTTCGCGCTCTTGTAGAGTTTCCCCTATGCAGAGCACCGGCGTCAAACCACTTTTCTGAGCAGCTGCAAACTTGCGATTAAGCACTTCTTCACTTTCACCGATAACCTGGCGACGTTCGGAGTGACCAATCAACACCAACTTGCAACCCACTTCAGCCAACTGACTCGGTGCAACTTCACCAGTCAGCGCACCCTGTTCGGGCTGTACTGCAGAATTCTGTGCTCCAACGATGATTCCTTTGCCTTTCAGGCCATCAATGACTTCATTGATGAACAGGGCCGGAGGAAAAACCGCGACTTCGATACCTTCGGGAATGAGCATATTGCCCAAGCCCTGAGTCAGCTCAGCGACGCTGGCGCGGGTACCGTGCATCTTCCAGTTACCAGCTACCATGGGGCGACGCATGCTTTACCTCGTCGGTCAAAGTGGGCGCAGATCTTACCCAACCAGATCTGCGCTGGCAAGCCCAATTCAGACACAAACTTCAGCGACCAGTTTGGCCAGGGCTTCGGCATGCGTGCGCACCTGGCTTTCATCGTCACCTTCAACCATCACCCGCACCAACGGCTCGGTGCCCGACTTACGCAACAGCACACGCCCACGCCCCGCCATGTCCTCGGTAACCTTGGCACTGGCCTCCTTGACAGCCGGATGCTCCAGGGGGTCGACCTTGCTGGCGCCGAAACGAACATTGATCAACACCTGCGGGCACTTGCGCAAGGCCTGGCGAGCCTGCGCCAGGGTCTCGCCGCGGCGCTTGAGCGCCAGCAGTACCTGCAGTGCGGCAATGATCGCATCACCGGTGGTGGTGTGGTTGCAGCACACGACATGCCCGGAGTTCTCACCCCCCACCAGCCAGCCGCGCTCCAGCAGCTCGGCCATGACGTAACGGTCGCCAACCTTGGCCCGCACGAAAGGAATGTCCAGGTCCTTGAGTGCAAGCTCCAGGCCCAGGTTACTCATCAGCGTACCGACCACCCCGCCCTGCAGCTTGCCCCGCTCGTGCAGGTCCCGGGCGATGATGAACAGCAGCTCGTCGCCATCGACGATCGCGCCGGTATGATCGACCATCAACACCCGGTCACCATCACCGTCGAAGGCAATGCCCAAGTCGGCGTGACCGACCAGCACTGCCGCCTGCAGCGACTCGATGTGGGTCGAGCCGCAGCTTTCGTTGATGTTCAGGCCGTCAGGCTGCGCATGCAGCACCGTCACTTCGGCACCCAGCTCGCGGAACACGCTCGGCGCGACTTTGTAGGTGGCGCCATGGGCGCAGTCGACCACCAGCTTGAGCCCTTCGAAGCCGGTGCTGGACGGCACACTGCTCTTGCAAAACTCAATGTAGCGGCCAGCGGCATCGTTGATACGCGAGACCTTGCCCAGCTTGCTCGAGCCGACCACCGTCATCGGCTGGTCAAGAAGCTCCTCGATCATCAGCTCGATTTCGTCGGGCAGCTTGGTGCCCTGGCCTGAGAAGAACTTGATACCGTTGTCATCGTGCGGGTTGTGCGAAGCACTGATGACGATACCCGCTTCAGCATGGAAGGTACGGGTCAGGTAGGCGATGGCCGGGGTAGGCATCGGCCCGAGCAGCAAGACGTCAGCACCTGCAGCAGAAAGGCCCGCCTCGAGCGCGGACTCGAACATGTAACCGGAAATGCGCGTGTCCTTGCCCACCAACACGCGGCAGTTACCCTGCTTGCGGAAGGCCATGCCCGCCGCCCAGCCCAGCTTCAGCATGAAGTCAGGGGTGATCGGGTATTCGCCGACGCGGCCACGGATGCCGTCGGTACCAAAGTATTTTCTGCTCATAGGGACTCCAATGTTCTTATTCGGCGTTCTGTACCGCAGCAATCATGCGCACCACATCGGCGGTCTCGGCCACATCATGGACGCGCAGAATGCTGGCACCCTTGGTCATGGCCAAGGCCGCCAGCGCCAGGCTGCCGTACAGCCGCTCACCAACCGGACGATCCAGCGTCAGGCCGATCATGCTCTTGCGTGAAACACCCACCAGCAACGGGCGCCCGAGACTGTAAAGTGCTTCCATATGCTTGAACAGGCTCAGGTTATGCGCCAGTGTCTTGGCGAACCCGAAACCCGGGTCGAGGATGATGCGTTCGGCACCGATACCCGCTGCTGCGCAAGCCGCCATCCGCTGTTCAAGATAGCGCGTTACATCGGCGGTCACATCCTCGTAATGCGGGTCGTCCTGCATGTTCCCCGGCTCGCCGCGCATGTGCATCAGGCACACCGGCAGCCCGGTATCTGCAGCGGCATCGAGGGCGCCATCACGCTCCAGCGCACGCACGTCGTTGATCAGGCCAGCACCGAGGCGAGCCGACTCACGCATGACGGCAGGCGTTGAAGTATCGACCGAAATGACCACATCAAGGCGACTATTGATTGCCTCGACCATCGGCGCCACACGCTCGAGCTCCTCGGTCACCGAGACCGCACGGGCGCCGGGGCGCGTCGATTCGCCGCCGATGTCGATCAGCGTCGCGCCCGCCGCAACCATGGCTTCTGCATGACGTAGGGCCTCGTCGCGCTGACTGAAGCGCCCGCCATCAGAGAAGGAATCGGGGGTGATATTGAGGATACCCATGACATGGGTACGGGACAAATCAAGAACCCGGTTGCCGCAAGGCAACCGGGTCGGGTACAGCTTAGAGCTCATAGATGCCCTTAGTGTTGAGCCGCTGGGCCGCCGATCGGCGATTCAGGGCGATCATTCTGGGCAGCAGGCGTGCCCGAAGTCTTGTCGTCATCCCAGTCACGCGGTTCGCGAGGCGTACGACCGGACATGATGTCGTCGATCTGGTCGGCGTCGATGGTCTCGTACTTCATCAGCGCTTCGGCCATGGCATCGAGCTTGTCGCGGTTGTCGGTCAGCAGCTGCTTGGCAGTGGCGTAGCACTGGTCGATGATGCTGCGCACTTCCGAGTCGATCAGCTTGGCCGTTTCGCCAGAAACACTGGCGTGCTGGCTGCCGGCGCTGCGGCCGAGGAAAACCTCGCCCTCTTCTTCGGCATACATCAGCGGGCCGAGCTTCTCGGACAGGCCCCACTTGGTGACCATGTTCCGGGCAATCTGGCTGGCACGCATGATGTCGTTCGAGGCACCGGTGGTAACACCGTCGAAGCCCAAGGTCATTTCCTCGGCGATACGGCCACCGTACAGCGAGCAGATCTGGCTGATCAGCGCACGCTTGGACAGGCTGTAACGGTCTTCCTCGGGCAGGAACATGGTCACACCCAGGGCGCGACCGCGCGGGATGATCGAGACCTTGTAAACCGGGTCATGCTCAGGCACCAGGCGACCAACGATGGCGTGACCGGCCTCGTGGTAAGCGGTGTTCTGTTTTTCCTTCTCGGACATGACCATGGTCTTGCGCTCGGCGCCCATCATGATCTTGTCTTTGGCCAGTTCGAACTCTTTCATCTCGACCAGGCGCTTGTTGGAGCGCGCAGCGAACAGCGAAGCTTCGTTGACCAGGTTGGCAAGGTCAGCACCGGAGAAGCCTGGAGTACCACGGGCAATGACTGCCGGGTTGACGTTCTCGCCGATCGGAACCTTGCGCATGTGAACCTTGAGGATCTGCTCACGACCACGGATGTCTGGCAGGCCGACCACCACCTGGCGGTCGAAGCGGCCAGGACGCAGCAGGGCCGGGTCCAGTACGTCCGGACGGTTGGTGGCGGCAATGACGATGATGCCATCGTTCATTTCAAAGCCGTCCATCTCGACCAGCAACTGGTTGAGGGTCTGCTCACGCTCGTCGTGACCACCGCCCATGCCGGCGCCACGGTGGCGACCAACGGCGTCGATCTCGTCGATGAAGATAATGCATGGGGCGTGCTTTTTGGCCTGCTCGAACATGTCGCGCACACGGCTGGCACCCACACCGACGAACATCTCGACGAAGTCCGAACCGGAAATGGTGAAGAAAGGCACCTTGGCTTCGCCGGCAATGGCCTTGGCCAGCAAGGTCTTACCGGTACCTGGCGGGCCGACCATCAGCACGCCACGCGGGATGCGGCCGCCCAGGCGCTGGAACTTGCCCGGGTCGCGCAGGAACTCGACCAGCTCGCCGACTTCTTCCTTGGCCTCGTCGCAACCTGCAACGTCAGCCAAAGTGGTCTTGACCTGGTCTTCGGACAGCAGGCGCGCCTTGCTCTTGCCGAAGCTCATCGGCCCGCCCTTGCCGCCTGCACCGCCCTGCATCTGGCGCATGAAGAACATGAACACGGCAATGATCACCAGGATCGGGAAGCTCGCCACCAGCAGCTGAGTCCAGATGCTCTGCTGCTCGGGCTGCTTGCCTTCGACGACCACGTTATTGTCGACCAGGTCGCCGATCAGGCCGTTATCGGTAATGGCCGGGCGAACGGTCTTGAAGCTGTCGCCGTCGGCGCGCTTGCCGGTAATGATGTAGCCGTCGACGGTCACACGCTCGACCTTGCCATCCTTGACCTGCTGGATGAAGTCGGAGTAGTTGAGGGTCTGCGGCTCGTTAGGGCTGGAGAAGTTGTTCATCACTGTCACCAGGACAGCTGCGATGATCAACCACAGGATCAGATTCTTTGCCATGTCGTTCAATTCGCTACCCTCTGAGGCCGGCGCACGACGCAGCCGTGCCTCGCATGATATTCATCGCCCTAACTTACTACATTACCTACGCAACCGCAGGCACCGTCTGTAACCCTTTGTGAAATCTAGACTACACGAAGTTCGGACAATCCAGACGGGGCGGCCGATTGGAAATAACTATCGACCACCCCGCAGCACGCCATTCAAGCGCCCTTGAAACCCTTACCCAACAGGTACTGTTCACGCGAGCGATCCCGTGAAGAGGACGGCTTGCGCATCTGCACCTTGTCGAACTTGGTGCGCACATCCTTCAGGTACATGTCAAAGCCTTCGCCCTGGAAAATCTTGATCAGAAAATCACCGCCGGGCTTGAGCACACGGGTTGCCAGGTCCAGGGCCAACTCACAGAGGAACATGGCGCGCGGCATGTCCACCTCAGGCGTACCACTCATATTGGGGGCCATGTCGGAAATCACAAGGTCTACGTGCGAATCACCGACCGCATCGAGGATCTGCTGCAGGACCTCATCCTGGGTGAAGTCGCCCTGAATGAAGGTAACGTCCGGGATCGAGTCCATTTCCAGAATGTCCGAAGCGATCAGACGGCCCTGGCCACCAATCAGACGACTGGTCACCTGCGACCAGCCACCCGGCGCCGCGCCCAGGTCGATCACGCTCATGCCTGGGCGGATCAGGCGGTCTTTCTCCTGGATCTCAAGCAGTTTGTAGCTCGCACGCGAGCGGTAGCCATCCTTCTGTGCCTGCTTAACAAAAGGGTCGTTAAAATGCTCTCGCAGCCAGTTAGCGCTGCTTTTGGAACGTTGTACCACGGGGCACCTCGATGATATGCGTCGTGTTTGACTGGGCGGAGCCACAGGCCCTCGGGTAAAATGCCCGTCAATTTTACAGAATCAGACGGAAAGGGTCAGATTATGCCGCTCAATAACGAGCAGAAGAAGCAATACAAATCCATTGGTCATGACCTGAAACCGGTCCTGATCGTTGCTGGCAACGGTTTGAATGAAGGCGTGATCGCCGAACTGGAGCGCGCACTGGTCGACCACGAGCTGATCAAGGTCGAAATTCGCTCGGAAGATCGCGAAGAGCGCGCCGAGACCATCGCAGAGCTGTGCAAGGCCGGCCGCGCCGAGCTGGTGCAGACCATCGGCAAGAAAGCGCTGATCTACCGCAAGAACCCACAGCCGAACAAACAGCTGTCCAACATCCACCGCTACAAGTAACGGTGGCGCCGATCAGTGGCGCGCTTGGCGCGCCCTGACCGGTACCGGTTGAGCCACCAGCACGATGCCGGAAAAACCCAGAACCAGAAAACAGAACATCTGCCAGCGCTCGCCGACCGAGATGCCATAGCGCAAGGTGTAATACCCCACGCAGGCCGCAAAGCCGAGCAACAGCATCTGGCCACGAAATTGCCGCCACCAGGCCGCCAGGCCATCGACCCTCGCCAGTACTGCCAGCTGCGTCAGCAGCCCGAGCAACGCCACGCCAATCAACCAACGGTCAATCTGCCCGGCGATATCCTGTACCAGCAAAGGTGCCAGGCCACTGACCTTGAGCGCAGGCACCAGCCCAACATGGAACACCCAAAGGCCACCGACCCAGAAAACCTGGGCCAGTTGCCAGAGGATCCCCTCAAGGGATGGCGCCCGCAGGCGCCGGTCAGATGTGCTTGACTTCGACAATCTCGTACTCGACCGAGCCGCTTGGCGTCTTGACGACGACAGTATCACCTTCTTCCTTGCCGATGATGGCACGGGCGATCGGTGCGCCGCTCGAGAGCTTGCCTTGCTTCACGTCGGCTTCATCCTCACCAACGATCTGGTAGCTCACCTCTTCATCGGTTTCAGTGTTGGCCAGCACCACAGTGGTGCCGAAAATCACTTTGCCGGTGTGAGGGATAGTGGTCACGTCGATCACTACCGAGTTCTGCAGACGGCCTTCGATGTCGCGGATACGCGCCTCGACCATGCCCTGCTCCTCACGGGCGGCATGGTATTCGGCATTTTCCTTGAGGTCGCCCAGTTCGCGCGCTTCGCCAATGGCCTGGCTCAGGCGCGGGCGCTCGGTCTTGCTCAGGAACAGGTGCTCCTCTTCCAGGGCGCGAGCGCCCTGAACGGTCATCGGATACTTGGTAATGCTCATGCTTTAAGTCCTGCATGCAGATCCTGCAAGCGACGAACGGTCTTTTCAGGGCCGAATTTCAGCGCTTCGCAGATGGCTTCACCAGCCGCAATGGTCGTGGTGCAGTAGATCTTGTGCTGCAACGCATTGCGACGAATCGAATAGGAATCGGCAATCGACTGACGGCCTTCGGTGGTGTTGATGATCAACGACACTTCGTCGTTCTTGATCATGTCGACCACGTGCGGACGGCCTTCGGTCACCTTGTTCACGCGGCGCACTTTCAGGCCGGCCGCCTCGATGACCTTGGCGGTACCTGCAGTAGCGACCACTTCGAAGCCCAGGGCGATCAGGTCACGGGCAACGCCAGCCACCTGTGGCTTGTCGTCGTCACGTACGCTGATGAACGCGGTACCGCCAGTTGGCAGCACTTCGCTGGCACCCATCTGAGCCTTGGCGAACGCTTCACCGAAGCTGTCACCGACACCCATGACTTCACCGGTCGATTTCATCTCAGGGCCGAGGATCGGGTCAACCCCCGGGAACTTCGCGAACGGGAAGACGGCTTCCTTGACGCTATAGAAGTTCGGGATGATTTCCTGGGTGAAGCCCAGCTCTTTCAGGGTTTTGCCGGCCATGACGCGGGCAGCGATCATCGCCAGGGAAGTGCCGATGCACTTGGACACGAACGGCACGGTACGCGAGGCGCGCGGGTTGACTTCGATCACGTAGATCTTGTCGCCCTGCAACGCCAGCTGCACGTTCATCAGGCCAACCACGCCCAGCTCCAGGGCCATCTTGCGCACCTGATCGCGAACCTGGTCCTGCACGTCCTTGCTCAGCGAGTACGGCGGCAGCGAGCACGCCGAGTCACCGGAGTGAACGCCGGCCTGTTCGATGTGCTGCATGATCGCGCCGATCACCACGTCGGTGCCGTCACAGACCGCATCCACGTCCATCTCGATGGCGCAGTTGAGGAAGTGGTCCAGCAGTACCGGGCTGTCGTTGGACACTTGCACGGCTTCACGCAGGTAGCGCTTGAGCTCGTCCAGTTCGTAGACGATCTCCATCGCGCGGCCGCCCAGTACGTAGGACGGGCGCACCACCAGCGGGTAACCGATACCGCCCGCAGCACGGATGGCTTCTTCTTCGCTGCGCACGGTAGCGTTTGGCGGCTGCAGCAGGTTCAGGCGCTGAACCATCTGCTGGAAGCGCTCACGGTCTTCGGCACGGTCGATGGCGTCCGGGCTGGTACCGATGATCGGTACGCCGGCCTCTTCCAGGGCGCGAGCCAGTTTCAGCGGGGTCTGGCCGCCGTAGTGGACGATGACACCCTTTGGTTTCTCGACGCGGCAGACTTCCAGCACGTCTTCCAGGGTCAACGGCTCGAAGTACAGGCGGTCGGAGGTGTCGTAGTCGGTGGAGACGGTTTCCGGGTTGCAGTTGACCATGATGGTCTCGTAACCGTCTTCACGCAGTGCCAGTGCCGCGTGCACGCAGCAATAGTCGAACTCGATGCCTTGACCGATACGGTTAGGGCCGCCACCCAGAATCATGATCTTGTCGCGGGTCGACGGGTTGGCCTCGCACTCTTCCTCGTAGGTGGAGTACAGGTAGGCGGTGTCGGTGGCGAACTCGGCAGCGCAGGTGTCGACGCGCTTGTACACCGGGAACACTTCCAGCTTGTGGCGGTGACGGCGCAGGTTCTTGTCGGTGATGCCGAGCAGCTTGGCCAGACGCTGGTCCGAGAAGCCCTTGCGCTTGAGGCGCAGCATGTAGTCCTTGTCGATCGCCGACAGGGCCAGGGTCTTGACCTTCTCTTCTTCCTTGATCAGGTCTTCCATCTGAACCAGGAACCACATGTCGATGCCGGTCAGGGCGAAGATCTCTTCGCAGGTCATACCCGAACGCATGGCGTCAGCCACGTACCAGATGCGCTCGGCACCCGGCACGGTCAGCTCGCGCTTGAGGATGCCGGCGGCTTCCGGGCTGGCCAGGTCGACTTTAGGGTCAAGACCGCAAGCACCGACTTCCAGGCCGCGCAGGGCTTTCTGCAGGGATTCCTGGAAGGTACGGCCGATGGCCATGACTTCACCCACGGACTTCATCTGGGTGGTCAGGCGGGCGTCGGCTTTCGGGAATTTCTCGAAGGCGAAGCGTGGCAGCTTGGTGACGACGTAGTCGATCGACGGCTCGAAGGACGCCGGAGTACGGCCGCCAGTGATGTCGTTCTGCAGTTCGTCAAGGGTGTAACCAATGGCCAGCTTGGCGGCGATCTTGGCGATCGGGAAGCCAGTTGCCTTGGAAGCCAGCGCCGAGGAACGCGAAACACGCGGGTTCATCTCGATCACGACCATGCGGCCGGTGTTCGGGCAGATACCGAACTGCACGTTGGAACCGCCGGTTTCAACGCCAATTTCACGCAGCACCGCCAGCGAGGCGTTGCGCATGATCTGGTATTCCTTGTCGGTCAGGGTCTGCGCCGGAGCAACGGTGATCGAGTCACCGGTGTGCACGCCCATCGGGTCGAAGTTTTCGATCGAGCAGACGATGATGCAGTTGTCCTTTTTGTCGCGGACCACTTCCATCTCGTACTCTTTCCAGCCGATCAGCGATTCGTCGATCAGCAGCTCTTTGGTCGGCGATAGGTCCAGACCACGGGTGCAGATTTCTTCGAACTCTTCACGGTTGTAAGCGATACCACCGCCTGTGCCACCCATGGTGAACGACGGGCGGATGATGCATGGGAAGCCAAGCTTCTCAAGGACCGCATTGGCCTCTTCCATGCTGTGGGCGATACCGGAGCGCGGGCACTCCAGGCCGATATCCTTCATGGCCTTGTCGAAGCGCGAACGGTCTTCGGCCTTGTCGATGGTGTCGGCGTTGGCACCGATCATCTCTACGCCGAACTTCTCCAGAACGCCGTGGCGCTCCAGGTCCAGGGCGCAGTTCAGTGCGGTCTGGCCACCCATGGTCGGCAATACGGCGTCCGGGCGTTCTTTTTCGATGATCTTGGCCACCGACTGCCACTTGATCGGCTCGATGTAGGTGGCGTCGGCCATGGCCGGGTCGGTCATGATGGTGGCTGGGTTGGAGTTCACCAGGATGACGCGGAAACCTTCCTCGCGCAGGGCTTTACAGGCCTGGGCGCCGGAGTAGTCGAATTCGCAGGCCTGGCCGATCACGATCGGGCCAGCGCCGAGAATCAGGATGCTTTTGATGTCTGTACGTTTTGGCATGGTGGTCACTCAAATCCGGGGTCAGTCGGCAAGCCGCTTTGAACAATCTGGGTCAGGCGCTTCCGGGCGCGGCAGGTGCCGGCCCGGGGCCTTGAAGCAGGATGCTCAGCGGCGCTTGGCCATGGCATCGGTGAAACGATCGAACAGTGGCGCGACGTCGGTCGGGCCCGGGCTCGCTTCAGGGTGGCCCTGGAAGCTGAACGCGCTCTTGTCGGTACGCTCGATACCCTGCAGGGTGCCGTCGAACAGCGACTTGTGGATGGCGCGGACGTTACCCGGCAGGGTGGCTTCGTCTACGGCGAAACCGTGGTTCTGGCTGGTGATCATGACCACACCGGTGTCCAGGTCCTGGACCGGGTGGTTGGCACCATGGTGGCCGTGGCCCATTTTCACGGTCTTGGCGCCAGAGGCCAGCGCCAGCAGCTGGTGGCCCAGGCAGATGCCGAACACCGGAATATCGGTGTCGAGGATCTCTTTGATCGCCTGGATTGCGTAGTCGCATGGCTCCGGATCACCAGGGCCGTTGGACAGGAACACACCATCGGGGTTGAGCGCGAGCACTTCGCTGGCCGGGGTCTGGGCAGGCACCACGGTCACGCGGCAGCCACGGGCGACCAACATGCGCAGGATGTTCAGCTTGACGCCGTAGTCGAAGGCAACAACGTGGTACGGCAGCTCGGAAGCTTCCAGGGTCGGGTGGCTGTCGGTTTTCAGCTCCCACACGCTGGAGCGCCACTCGTAACGCTCCTTGGTGGAAACGACCTTGGCCAGGTCCATGCCCTTGAGGCCAGGGAAGGCGCGGGCAGCGGCGATGGCGGCTTCTTCGCTGATGTTGTCACCGGCGAGGATGCAGCCGTTCTGAGCGCCCTTTTCACGCAGGATACGGGTCAGGCGACGGGTGTCGATGCCGGCGATGGCAACGACATTGTTGGCCTTGAGGTAGTCAGGCAGCGACTGGGTGTTACGCCAGTTGCTGGCCAGCAGCGGCAGGTCACGGATGACCAGGCCGGCGGACCAGACACGGTTCGACTCGGCGTCTTCCGGGGTGGTGCCGGTGTTGCCAATGTGCGGGTAGGTCAGAGTAACGATTTGCTGCGCGTAGGAAGGGTCTGTAAGGATTTCCTGGTAGCCGGTCATAGCGGTGTTGAACACCACCTCACCAACGGTCTGACCGTCGGCTCCGATGGCTTCACCGCGAAAAATACTGCCGTCGGCAAGGGCGAGTATGGCTGGCTTTGTCAAGAAGACCTCCCGTAAATCAAGCATGAAAGGGCGATCGCAGGTTGCAAAAAAGCGGAGTGACGTATGGACACGTCACCCCGCTTCTATGTGCTGAATTCAATTCGCTGCGCGCTTTTAGTGGACACACTAAAGCTGTAGCTTACAGAAAAGTGCTTTTTTGGTCTACCGTAAATGTGCCTCTAAAACACATGATTGCGACAGGCTGACCTTCTTGGGCAATGAACACGCGTGTAGGAGCGGCCTTGTGTCGCGAAAGGGTCGCAAAGCGGCCCCAGGATATCAGCGGCGCCACAGATATCCTGGGACTGCTGCGCAGTCCTTTCGCGACACAAGGCCGCTCCTACCAGGGATCACATGTACCCCGAGGGAACGGCTTAACGCAGCTCTAGAACATCCTGCATGTCGTACAAGCCCGCCTCGCGCCCATCCAGCCACAGCGCGGCACGCACCGCACCCTTGGCGAAGGTCATGCGGCTGGAAGCCTTGTGGGTGATTTCCAGGCGCTCACCTTCAGCGGCGAACAGCACGGTGTGGTCACCGACCACATCGCCGGCACGCACAGTCGCAAAGCCGATGGTCTGGCGATCACGCGCGCCCGTCTGGCCCTCACGACCATACACCGCCACTTCCTGCAGATCACGACCCAGGGCATTGGCAACCACCTCACCCATGCGCAGCGCAGTGCCTGACGGCGCGTCGACCTTGTGCCGGTGGTGCGCCTCGATGATCTCGATGTCGACATCATCGCCCAGCACACGCGCCGCCATGTCCAGCAACTTCAGGCTGAGGTTGACGCCTACGCTGAAGTTGGCGGCGAAGACGATCGGGATATCCTTGCCCGCCTCGGCCAGCAGCTGCTTCTCCTCGCTGGTGAAACCGGTGGTGCCGATGATCATCGCCTTGCCATGCTTGCGGCAGAACGCCAGGTTCTTCAGGGTCACCGAAGGGTGAGTGAAGTCGATCAGCACGTCGAATTCGTCGGCAACCTTGGCCAGGTCATCCGACAACAGCACACCGATCCGACCGAGCGCCGCCAACTCACCGGCATCCGCACCGACCAGCGAGCTGTCCGGGCGGTCGATCGCCGCCGTCAGCCCGGCACCCGGGGTTTGCTGCACGGCTTCGATCAGGGTCTTGCCCATCCGCCCTGCCGCGCCCATCACTGCAATACGTCGCATAGCCTGTTCCTTGTCAGAGATCGCCGAAGAAGCGCTTCACGCCATCGAACCAGCCATTGGCCTTGGGCGAGTGGGAGCTGTCGCCTTCGAGCGAGTCGCGCAGCTCTTCGAGCAGTTCACGCTGGCGACGGCTGAGGTTGACCGGGGTCTCGACCGCAACGCGGCACAGCAGGTCACCCGCACCACCACCACGCACCGGTGCCACACCCTTGCCACGCAGGCGGAACTGCTTGCCGGTCTGCGTGCCTTCCGGGATCTTCAGCTTCACACGACCATCGAGGGTCGGCACTTCCAGCTCGCCACCCAGAGCGGCATCGGTATAGCTGATAGGCACTTCGCAATACAGGTGCTTGCCGTCACGCTGGAAAATCTCGTGCTCACGCACGTTGATCACCACGTAAAGGTCGCCGGTCGGGCCACCATGGGTGCCTGCCTCGCCTTCGCCGGACAGGCGGATGCGGTCGCCAGTGTCGACGCCGGCCGGCACCTTGACCGACAGGGTCTTGTATTCCTCGACACGGCCTTCACCGTGGCACGAACCGCAAGGGTCGGTGATGATCTTGCCCTGGCCATGGCAGCGCGGGCAGGTCTGCTGCACCGAGAAGAAGCCCTGCTGCATGCGCACCTGGCCGATACCGCCGCACGTCGGGCAGGTCGACGGGGTCGAACCCTTCTTCGCACCACTGCCGTCACAAGGCTGGCAGTTGACCAGGGTCGGCACCCGAATGCTGACCGTGGTGCCGCGCACGGCTTCTTCCAGGTTCAGCTCCAGGGTGTAGCGCAGGTCGCTGCCGCGCGAAGCACCACCACGACCACCGCCACGACCACCACCGAAGAAGTCACTGAACACATCGCCAAAGATGTCGGAGAAGTTGGCGCCACCGAAGCCTGCACCGCCGCCACCCATGCTCGGGTCGACGCCGGCGTGACCATACTGGTCGAACGCCGCACGCTTGCTCGCGTCAGACAGTACTTCGTAGGCCTCGTTGGCCTCCTTGAACTTGTCTTCGGACTCTTTGTCGCCCGGGTTGCGGTCCGGGTGGTACTTCATCGCCAGGCGGCGATAAGCCTTTTTCAGGTCTGCTTCACTGGCGCCGCGCTCGACACCCAGGACCTCATAATAATCACGCTTGGACATAGGTCATTTGCACCTTGTTGGGCGTTCGGCATCCGCGCCGCGCCGTCAGCACCCGCCTGAAGACCCGATGCGGCCCAGACAAATGCTGTAAAAATTCTCGAATTCCAGATACGCCAACGCGGGAGCAAGCCCCCGCGCGGCGACATCCTACCAGCTCACCGCCAAACGGCGGTGGGCTGGCCGACAACATGCAACGATTACTTCTTGTCGTCGCCTTTCACTTCTTCGAACTCGGCGTCAACCACGTCATCGTGCTTGGCTTCCGGCTCGGCCTGCTGAGCGCCGCCCTGAGGCTGTTCGGCCGACTGCTCGGCGTACATCTTCTGGGCTACCGGCGCGGAGACCTTGGACAGCTCTTCGACCTTGGCATCGATGGCAGCCTTGTCGTCGCCTTTCACAGCGGCTTCCAGGGCAACCACGGCCGCTTCGATGGCAGTCTTCTCTTCGGCAGTGACCTTGTCACCGGCGTCAGCGACCATCTTGCGGGTCGAGTGAACCAGCGCGTCACCCTGGTTGCGGGCAGCGGCCAGCTCTTCGAACTTACGGTCTTCCTCGGCATTGGCCTCGGCGTCACGCACCATTTTTTCGATCTCTTCGTCGGACAGACCGGAGTTGGCCTTGATCACGATCGACTGGGTCTTGCCGGTGGCCTTGTCTTTGGCGCCGACGTGCAGGATGCCGTTGGCATCAATGTCGAAGGTCACTTCGATCTGCGGAACACCACGCGGTGCTGGCGGGATGTCAGCCAGGTCGAACTTGCCCAGCGACTTGTTCTGCGAAGCCTGCTTGCGCTCACCCTGCAGCACATGAATGGTCACTGCGCCCTGGTTGTCGTCGGCAGTCGAGAACACCTGCGACTTCTTGGTCGGAATGGTGGTGTTCTTCTCGATCAGCGGGGTCATCACGCCGCCCATGGTTTCGATACCCAGGGTCAGCGGGCTGACGTCCAGCAGCAGTACGTCTTTCACGTCACCGGCCAGTACGGCACCCTGGATGGCAGCACCCATGGCAACTGCTTCGTCCGGGTTGACGTCCTTGCGGGCTTCCTTGCCGAAGAAATCGGCAACGGCCTTCTGAACCAGCGGCATACGGGTCTGGCCACCGACCAGGATCACGTCGTCGATCTTGCTGGCGTCGATGCCTGCGTCTTTCAGGGCGATGCGGCAAGGCTCGATGGTACGGTTGACCAGGTCTTCCACCAGCGACTCCAGCTTGGCGCGGGAGATCTTCACGTTCAGGTGCTTCGGACCGGTCGCATCTGCAGTGATGTACGGCAGGTTGACGTCGGTCGACTGAGCGGAGGACAGTTCGATCTTGGCCTTTTCCGCGGCTTCTTTCAGACGCTGCAGGGCCAGAGGGTCGTTCTTCAGGTCCATGCCCGACTCTTTCTTGAACTCGTCGACGAGGTAGTCGATCAGGCGCATGTCGAAGTCTTCGCCACCCAGGAAGGTGTCGCCGTTGGTGGCCAGCACTTCGAACTGGTGCTCACCGTCAACTTCGGCGATTTCGATGACCGATACGTCGAAGGTACCGCCACCCAGGTCATAAACGATGACAGTGTGGTCGCCCTTGGCCTTGTCCATGCCATAGGCCAGCGCAGCAGCGGTCGGTTCGTTGATGATGCGCTTTACGTCCAGACCCGCGATGCGACCGGCGTCTTTGGTGGCCTGACGCTGGCTGTCGTTGAAGTAGGCCGGAACGGTGATGACCGCTTCGGTGACTGGCTCGCCGAGGTAGTCTTCGGCGGTCTTCTTCATCTTTTTCAGAACTTCGGCGCTGATCTGCGGCGGCGCCATTTCCTTGCCGGCAGCCTCGACCCAGGCGTCACCGTTGTTAGCCTTGACGATCTTGTACGGCACCAGCTTGATGTCTTTCTGCACGACATCTTCTTCGAAGCGGCGGCCGATGAGGCGCTTCACTGCGAACAGGGTGTTGTGCGGGTTGGTGACGGCCTGGCGCTTGGCCGACTGGCCAACCAGGATTTCGCCATCATTGGCGTAGGCCACGATCGAAGGGGTGGTACGCGCACCTTCGGCGTTTTCGATGACCTTGACGTTACCGTTTTCCAGAATGGAGACGCACGAGTTGGTGGTCCCCAGGTCGATACCGATGATTTTGCCCATGTTTACTCTCCCGAAACTTGAATTTGGTAGCAGCGACTACTTTGGCCAACTGCGGTAATACTTGAAGGCTTGACACCTAGATGGGGATGGCCCGTCAGATTTCAAGCCTTTTCATCGATCGAAGGCTGCGGCGCGCTCGGCGCCTTGCTGACCACCACCATGGCAGGGCGCAGCAGGCGGCCGTTGAGCAGGTAGCCCTTCTGGAACACGTTCAGCACGCTGTTGGGCTCTACCTCGGCGCTTTCCTGCATGGCCATGGCCTGATGGTGCTCGGCATTGAACGGCTGGCCGTGCGGGTCGATGGCTTCGAGGTTGTAACGCTTGAGGGTGTCCTGGAACATCTTGAGGGTCAGTTCGACGCCTTCACGGATCTTCTTGACCTGCTCATCTTCAGCGCTGGAGTGCGCCAGAGCCAGCTCCAGGCTGTCGATCACCGGCAACAGGTCGCCGGCAAACTTCTCCAGGGCGAATTTGTGCGCCTTCTCGACATCCTGCTCGGCGCGGCGACGCACGTTCTGCAGGTCGGCGACGGCACGCAGGGACTGATCCTTGGCGGCGGCCAGCTGCTCCTCGAGCTCTTGAACGCGGGCGCCGTTATCCACTGCACCAGCCTCTTCGGCGTTAAGGTCTTTCTCATTCAGCTGTTCGTCAGCCATGGGGTCTCTCCTCCGCAATCTCTGTAGTACGAGCAAAGCTCGCCGTGTCTGCCGGCTATATGGGGCCGGAAAAATCAGCTTCAAGGGGCAAAGCGGTTTTCAGGTCGACGATGGAAACTGCGAGCAGGCATTGGCAGGCTCGAAAAAAGTACTGTATAAATAACCAGACCTGACTTCTCGGGAGCCGCCCCATGCTGGTGCATCTGTCCATTCACAACTACGCCATCGTCGAACACCTCGACCTCGAACTCGCCCGCGGCATGTCCGTCATCACCGGCGAGACCGGCGCAGGCAAATCGATCATGCTCGACGCCCTCGGCCTGGCCCTCGGTGATCGCGCCGACAGCGGCGTGGTGCGCCCTGGCGCGGACAAGGCGGACATCCTGGCCACCTTCGATCTGGTGGATATCCCCGAAGCGCACACCTGGCTGGCCGAGCGCGACCTGGACGACGGCGGCCCGTGCATCCTGCGCCGCGTCATCACGGCCGAAGGCCGCAGCCGCGGCTATATAAACGGCACGCCCTGCCCACTGGGTGACCTGAAGGCGCTCGGTGAACTGCTGATCGACATCCACAGCCAGCATGAGCACCAATCGCTGCTCAAGACCGACACCCACCGCCGCCTGCTCGACGAATATGCCGGCGCCATCGACCTGTCCCGCCAGGTCCAGCTCGCAGCCAAGCGCTGGAACCAGACCCGCCTGGAGCTCGAGCGCCTGTCCAACTCCGGCGATGAGCAGCGCGCCCGCCACCAGTTGCTCAGCTATCAGCTGGAAGAGCTCGACAACCTTGGCCTGGGTGAAAACGAACTGGAGCAGCTGGAGCAGGAACACAAGAACCTGACCAACGCTGAGGCCCTGTTCGGCATCTGCCGCCAGGTCATCGACCAATGCAGCGAAAGCGACTCAGGCAATGTGCTAGGCGCCCTCACCTCCAGCCTCAATCGCCTGGGCGCCGCAGCCAACACCCCTAAGGCGCTGGGTGAAGCCGCCAACCTCATCGCCAGCGCACAGATCCAGATAGAAGAAGCCGTAGGCGAACTCAACCGCTTCCTCGACAATTTCGACGCCGACCCCATGCGCCTGCAAGCCCTGGAAGAGCGCCTCGACACCATCTACACCCTGGCACGCAAACATCGCGTGCACCCGACCGAACTGCCCCACCTGCAGCAGCAGTTGATGGAGGAGCTGGAAGGCCTGAATGCCAGCGACGAATCGATCGAGCGCCTGGGCGAAGAACTGTCGGCCTATGCCAAGCACTATCAGGAAAGGGCGATCGAGTTGAGCGCCCTGCGCCAGCAGGCGGCCCAGCAGCTCGCCATCGCGGTCGAACAGGAGATCCAGCGCCTGGGCATGCCTGGCGGGCGGTTCTGCATCGAACTCACACCCAACGAAAGCAGCGACCTGTCGCCACACGGCCTGGAGCAGATAGAGCTGCTGGTGAGCGCCAACCCCGGGCAGCCGCTCAAAGGTTTGGCCAAGGTGGCCTCAGGTGGCGAACTGTCACGGATCAGCCTGGCGATCCAGGTCATCACGGCGCAAACCTCACGCATCCCGACACTGGTCTTCGATGAGGTTGACGTGGGCATCGGTGGCCCGACGGCCGAGATCGTCGGCCAGCTACTGCGCCGCCTCGGTGAGCGCGGCCAGGTGCTGACCGTCACCCACCTGCCGCAGGTCGCGGCGCAGGGCCATCATCATTTGTTCGTGCACAAGGTGCGCAATAGCGACACCACGCACACTGCCGTGGCCAGCCTTGGCAAGCGCGAGCGGGTCGAGGAAGTGGCGCGGATGCTGGGCGGGATCGACCTGACCAAGGAATCGCTGGCGCATGCGCGCAAGATGGTGGTGTCCGGTAAGGCGTGATACTGCCTGCACTGGCGTCATCGCCGACAGCCGGCTCCCGCAGTTACCCCTACCGCAGAAAGCACAAAGGCGACCCCAGGGTCGCCTTTGCTCTTCATAACGACCGCAATCGTTACTTTTTCTTACGCACGTAGAGGACCAGATTGTGGTCCACCAACTCGTAGCCATGCTCGGCCACGATCTCTTTTTGGCGCCGCTCGATTTCGGCGTCCATGAATTCGATGACTTCACTGGTCTCCACATTGACCATATGGTCGTGGTGACCGCCGTCCGCCAGCTCGAAAACTGCGTGACCGCCATCGAAGTTGTGCCGTACCACCAGCCCAGCAGCCTCGAACTGGGTGAGTACGCGATAAACGGTTGCCAGGCCGACGTCCTCGCCAGCCTCCATCAGCGCCTTGTAGACATCCTCGGCGCTCATGTGACGTTGCTCGGTCGAGTCGAGCATCTGAAGGATCTTGACTCGAGGCAGTGTCACCTTGAGACCGGCTTTGCGCAATTCGCTATTTTCAACCATGGTCAGCTTTCTCGCCGATGCTGCTTCGCAGCTTCTCTTAATACGGGTATGATCGGGGTTTACGTTGTCCAGCCAAGATAGTGGAAGTCGCCCACCGATGCAAAACAACACCAAGCTCTTGCTAACCAGCCTCACCTTCGTGGGACTGCTCGCACTCGCCGGTTGCTCGTTTCCCGGGGTTTACAAAATCGACATCCAGCAGGGCAATGTCGTTACGCAAGACATGATAGACCAATTACGCCCCGGAATGACCCGCCGGCAAGTAAGGTTTATCATGGGCAACCCTCTGCTCCAGGATACTTTCAACACCAATCGTTGGGATTACCTGTACAGCCTGCAACCTGGTGGCGGCCAACGCCAGCAGGAGCGCATGAGCATCTTCTTCAACGACAGCGACCAACTGGTCAGCCTGTCGGGTGACTTCATGCCAGGCGTGAGCCGCGACCAGGAAATCCTGGGCGGCAGCGGTGATACCACGGTCAGCCCGGCCACCCAGCCAGGCCAGCCAGCGTCGCAACCGGAAGAGAAGCCGGCCAAACCTGGTTCGGTGGAAGAATCCATCCAGCGCGAGATCGACACCATCGAGACCACACCGGTGCCGACACCTGCCCCGCTGGAAACCTCGCCGCAGTAAATGCAGGCGCAAAAAAAGCCCGGATCAGTCCGGGTTTTTTTGTGCCTGATGACTTGGCAGCATCACGTATTGAGCTGCTTGGCACGCTGGCAGAACGCATCCACCAGCGTGTTGGCGGCCTGATTGAACAGCGGCCCCAGGGTCGCCCGCACAATCGGCCCGGCGTAATCGAAGGACAGGTCCAGGCTGATCTTGCAGGCTTTTTCACCCAGCGCCTTGAATACCCACACGCCATGCAACTGGGTGAACGGCCCTTCCTCCAGGTTCATCTCGATGGACTGCCCGGGCACCAGCACATTGCGGGTCACGAACTGCTGGCTCATGCCACCTTTGGCCACCTCCAGCTTGGCGCGCATGTGCGTGTCACTGGCTTCGAGCACAGTCGAGGCCGAGCACCAAGGCAGGAACTGCGGGTAGCTGGCTACATCATTGACCAGGTCGTACAGCGCCTGGGCAGGGTACGGCAGCAGGGCGGAGCGTTGAATATGGGTAGTCATCCAGGCGTCACTTCCAAGGCTGGGTGGCGGGCTTCGCAGCGTGCCAAAAACAGGTTCTGTGCGTAAGACAGGGCCTGTATTGTCCGGTATTCATTGCGGTGGCTCAAGCGCACCTAAATCCCGTAGCCGACCACGCGGTGACTTGCCTATAATGCCGCCCCTATGGCTAAACAAAAGAAACATCCGACCGGGACCATCGCGCAAAACAAAAAGGCGCGACACGATTACTTCATCGAACACAAGTTCGAGGCCGGGCTGGTCCTGTCCGGTTGGGAAGTAAAAAGCCTGCGGGCCGGCAAGGCGCACCTGACCGACAGCTACGTGCTGCTCAAGGATGGCGAAGCCTGGCTGTTCGGCAGCCACATCACCCCGCTGACCACTGCCAGCACCCACGTCATCGCCGACCCTATCCGCTCGCGCAAGCTGCTGCTGACCAAGCGTGAGCTGGAGCGTGTGGAAGCTGCGGTGGCGCAGAAGGGCTACACCTGTGTGGCCCTGGCGCTGTACTGGAGCAAGCACCTGATCAAGTGCGAGATTGCGCTTGGCAAGGGCAAGAAGGAATTCGACAAGCGCGACACCGTGCGCGAACGCGATTCCAACCGCGAGCTGCAGCGTGCGGTGCGGAACAAGGGCAAGGAAGACTAATTCCCGCCCTTGCGCGGCCGCCGTAGGAGCGGCCTTGTGTCGCGAAAGGGCTGCGTAGCAGCCCCAGCTTTCTGCGGCGCTGCCGAGATCCCTGGGGCCGCTTTGCGGCCCTTTCGCGACGCAAGGCCGCTCCTACAGGGCGCGCATTCAGCGACAACCGATCAGCGCCCGCTGCGCCGCTCTGCCCGCGCTACGCGCTGGGCTTCGTTCTGCGCCTCTTCCAGCACCTCCTGCACATACAGAATGTGCCGGCTGGACACCTCCCGCGCATCGTCCGCCCTGCCCTCGACAATCGCCTGGTACAACTCACGGTGCTGGCTGATCAGCATGTCCCGCGTTTCGGTACGCTGCTGGTACATGCCCCCGATATTCGTCACCACGTTGCGCTTAAGCAGGTCGAACAACCCGCGAATAGTATGCAGCAGCACGGCATTGTGGCTGGCTTCGGCAATCGCCAGGTGGAATCGCGCATCCGCCGCGCCCTCCTCTGCACGCGTGACCTGGTCAGCCCGCGCATAACAGTCCTGCAGGGTGTCGAATGCAGCCTTGAGGCGCGCCCGATCTGGCTCGGTGGCGCGCTGGGCAGCGTAGTAGGCGCATGACGCCTCCAGGGTGTGACGGAACTCCAGCAAATCGCG
This sequence comes from Pseudomonas sp. BNK-15, assembly GCF_047456105.1. NCBI lineage: Bacteria > Pseudomonadati > Pseudomonadota > Gammaproteobacteria > Pseudomonadales > Pseudomonadaceae > Pseudomonas > Pseudomonas sp. BNK-15. Next base: position 2,708,836 of record NZ_CP179898.1, on the reverse strand, counting down.
CTGCGCCTCGGCGCTGTGCTCCAGCAGTTGCAGCAATGGGTCACTGAAGGTTGAACCGAGCGATTCGGCCACATAGTTACCGCCACCCTGCCGACTGACCAACAGCCCCTTGGCCACCAGTTTCTGGATCGCCTCGCGCAGTGAGGGGCGCGACACACCGAACTGCTCGGCCAGGGCACGCTCGGCCGGCAGCCGCTGGCCTGAGGTCAGCGTGCCTTCGAGAATCATCCCTTCCAACCGATCGACGATGTCGTCGGACAGGCGCCGCTGGCGGACCTGATCAAAAACCATCACATGCTCTCCACAAACCCCCGGCAAAGTTCAGGGGGCGCCTATTCTCGCCGATCCACGCCACGCCGACACCCACCAGCCGACGTTTTTCCCATGCCATCAGCCGCCCGCTCATCGGCACACGACCAAAGTTTTGCACGGGACAAATTGACACACCCATGACAGCGCTTTTAACCTAGCGTCCAGCCATTGTAAATTGGTCTTACCAATTATCCAATGCCAGTGCCTGACCAACAACAATTAGGGGCTACCCCATATGCAAACCTGGCAACAACTCTATTCCCCGCTTGGTAGTCTTGGCCTGTCCGCACTGGCGGCGGTCATACCCATCGTGTTCTTCTTCCTGGCCCTCGCCGTGTTCCGCCTCAAAGGCCACGTCGCCGGCAGCATTACCCTTGGATTATCGATGCTGGTGGCGATCTTCGCCTTCCAGATGCCGGTCGACATGGCCCTTGCTGCCGCGGGCTATGGCTTCCTCTACGGCCTCTGGCCAATCGCCTGGATCATCGTAGCCGCGGTGTTCCTGTACAAACTCACGGTCAAGAGCGGCCAGTTCGAGGTGATCCGCAGCTCGGTACTGTCGATCACCGACGACCAGCGCCTGCAGGTGCTGCTGATCGGTTTCTGCTTCGGTGCCTTCCTCGAAGGCGCGGCCGGCTTCGGCGCACCGGTGGCAATCACTGCCGCGCTGCTGGTGGGCCTGGGCTTCAACCCACTGTACGCCGCCGGCCTGTGCCTGATCGCCAACACCGCCCCCGTGGCGTTCGGCGCCCTGGGCATCCCGATCATCGTCGCCGGCCAGGTCACGGGCATCGACGCCTTCCACATCGGCGCCATGACCGGCCGCCAGCTGCCTCTGCTGTCGTTGTTCGTGCCGTTCTGGCTGGTGTTCATGATGGACGGCCTGCGCGGCGTCAAAGAAACCTGGCCTGCAGCCCTGGTGGCCGGCCTGAGTTTCGCCGTCACCCAGTACTTCACCTCCAACTTCATCGGCCCGGAACTGCCGGACATCACCTCGGCCCTGGCCAGCCTTGTCGCCCTGACCCTGTTCCTGAAGGTCTGGCAGCCCAAGCGCTCGTTCGCCGAAGCCAAAGGCAGCGTCGGCGCCGCCGTGGTCAGCAGCGGCGGCAGCCAGCCAAGCCCTTACAGCTTCGGTGAAATCTTCAAGGCCTGGTCGCCGTTCCTGATCCTCACCGTACTGGTCACCATCTGGACCCTGAAACCGTTCAAGGCGGCATTCGCCCCGGGCGGCGCGATGTACAACTTCGTGTTCAACTTCGCCATCCCGCACCTCGACCAGCTGGTGATCAAGACCGCGCCGATCGTCGCCGCGCCGACCGCCATGCCAGCGGTGTTCAAGCTCGACCCGATCTCCGCCACCGGTACGGCGATCTTCCTGTCCGCGCTGATCTCCATGGCCGTATTGAAGATCAACTTCAAAACTGGTCTTACCACTTTAAAGGAAACCTTCTGGGAACTGCGCTGGCCGATCCTGTCGATCGGCATGGTCCTGGCCTTCGCCTTCGTCACCAACTATTCGGGCATGTCTTCGACCATGGCCCTGGTACTGGCCGGCACCGGCGCCGCGTTCCCGTTCTTCTCGCCGTTCCTGGGCTGGCTGGGTGTGTTCCTCACAGGCTCCGACACCTCGTCCAATGCCCTGTTCGGTTCGCTGCAGGCCACCACCGCCCACCAGATCGGGGTCAGCGACACCCTGCTGGTAGCGGCCAACACCAGCGGCGGCGTAACCGGCAAGATGATCTCGCCGCAGTCGATCGCCGTGGCCTGCGCAGCCACCGGCCTGGTCGGCAAGGAGTCCGACCTGTTCCGCTTCACCGTCAAGCACAGCCTGTTCTTCGCCACCATTGTCGGCCTGATCACCTTGGTCCAGGCCTACTGGCTGACCGGCATGCTGGTCCATCACTAAAGTGAAAGGGCCCGGGCGCCACCGAGCGCCCGGCATCTCCTTCAACCCACGCTGCGAGAATCCATGATCATTTCCGCCTCCACCGACTATCGCGCCGCGGCCCAACGCAAGCTGCCCCCCTTCCTCTTCCACTATGCCGACGGCGGCGCGTACGCAGAGCACACCCTGCGCCACAACGTCTCGGACCTGGCCGGCATTGCCCTGCGCCAGCGGGTGCTGAAGAACATGTCCGAGCTGAGCCTGGAAACCCGGCTGTTCGACGAAACCCTGAGCATGCCCGTGGCCCTCGCCCCGGTCGGCCTCACCGGCATGTATGCCCGCCGCGGCGAAGTGCAGGCAGCCCGTGCGGCAGCCGCCCATGGCATCCCCTTCACCATGTCTACCGTGTCGGTCTGCCCGATCGAAGAAGTGGCGCCAGCCATCGACCGGCCGATGTGGTTCCAGCTGTATGTGCTCAAAGACCGCGGCTTCATGCGCAACGCGCTGGAGCGGGCCAAGGCCGCCGGGGTCAAAACCCTGGTGTTCACCGTCGACATGCCGGTGCCAGGTGCCCGTTACCGTGATGCACACTCCGGCATGAGCGGTGCCAACGGGCCAATGCGCCGCGTGTTGCAGGCCATGACCCACCCCGAATGGGCCTGGGACGTTGGCGTGATGGGCCGCCCGCACGACCTGGGCAACATCTCCAAATACCGCGGCAACCCCACCGGCCTAGCCGACTACATCGGCTGGCTGGGTAGCAACTTCGACCCGTCGATTTCCTGGAAGGACCTGGAATGGATCCGCGAGTTCTGGGACGGCCCGATGATCATCAAAGGCATCCTCGACGCCGACGACGCACGTGACGCGGTCAAGTTCGGTGCCGACGGCATCGTCGTCTCCAACCACGGCGGCCGCCAGCTCGACGGCGTGCTGTCCAGCGCCCGTGCGTTGCCAGCGATCGCCGACGCAGTGAAAGGCGACCTGAAAATCCTCGCCGACTCCGGCATCCGCAGCGGCCTCGATGTAGTGCGCATGATCGCCCTGGGCGCAGACACCGTGCTCATCGGTCGCGCCTTCCTCTGGGCCCTGGCCGTGCATGGCCAGGCCGGGGTGAAGAACCTGCTCGAACTGTTCGAAAAGGAAATGCGCGTAGCCATGGTGCTCACGGGCGCCAAGGCGATCAGCGAGATCAGCCGCGACTCGCTGGTACGCGAACTGGGCGCTTGAGCGCCTGCAAAAACACCGCCTGTATGACCGGGCATGCGGCGCGCCAGACGCCGTGGCCCGGTGAGGAGATAGCATGAGCCTGCCCGCCGCATTCCTGCGTGATGCCGAGCGCCTGATACCCGCCGATCGCCGTTTCGACGACGCCACGTCCACCCTGGCCTTCGGCACCGACGCCAGTTTCTACCGGCTGATCCCCAAGCTGGTCGTGCGCGTGGAGTCGGAAGACGAAGTGGTCGGGCTGCTGCAACTGGCCCAGCGCGAGCGTGTGCCGGTGACCTTCCGCGCCGCAGGCACCAGCCTGTCCGGCCAGGCTATCAGTGACTCGGTGCTGATCGTGCTCGGCGATAACTGGGGCAACAAGGAGATCCGTGGCCAGGGCGAACAGATCCGCCTGCAACCCGGGGTTATCGGCGCCCAGGCCAACGCCTGGCTGGCCCCTTACGGGCGCAAGATCGGCCCGGACCCGGCCTCGATCAATGCCTGCAAAATCGGCGGCATCGTTGCCAACAACGCCAGCGGCATGTGCTGCGGCACCGCGCAGAACACCTACCACACCTTGGCCGGCCTGCGCCTGGTGCTGGCTGACGGCACGCGCCTGGACAGCGAAGACCCGGCCAGCGTTGCCGCCTTTGAAAACAGCCACGCCGACCTGCTCGAAGCGCTGGCCCGGCTTGGCCGCGAAACCCGCGCCAACACCGCACTGGCAGAGCGCATCCGGCACAAGTACCGGCTGAAGAACACCACCGGCCTGTCGCTCAACGCCCTGGTGGATTACGACAAGCCCCTAGATATCCTCCAGCATTTGCTGGTTGGGTCTGAAGGCACGCTGGGCTTCATCAGCGCCGTCACCTACGACACCGTGCCCGATCACCCGCACAAGGCCAGCGCGCTGCTGGTGTTCCCCAGCGTGGAAAGCTGCTGCCGCGCGGTGACCGTGCTCAAGCGCCAGCCGGTGTCCGCCGTGGAGCTGCTCGACCGCCGCAGCCTGCGTTCGGTGCAAAACATGCCGGGCATGCCGCTGTGGGTAAAAGGCCTGTCGGACAATGCCTGCGCGCTGCTGATCGAGTCCAGGGCCGCCAGCCAAAGCCTGCTGCACGAACAACTGCAACAGGTCATGGCCTCTATCGCCGAATACCCGCTGGAACAGAAAGTCGACTTCAGCGAAGACCCGGCGGTGTACAACCAGCTGTGGAAGATCCGCAAGGACACCTTCCCCGCCGTCGGCGCCGTGCGCCAGACCGGCACCACGGTGATCATCGAAGACGTCACCTTCCCCGTCGAGCAACTGGCCGAAGGCGTCAACCGCCTGATCCAGCTGTTCGACAAGCACCACTACGACGAAGCGATCATTTTCGGCCATGCGCTGGAGGGCAACCTGCACTTTGTCTTCACCCAGGGTTTCAACAGCGCGCAAGAAGTCGCGCGCTACCAGGCCTTCATGGATGACGTGGCGCAACTGGTGGCGGTGGAGTTCGGCGGCTCGCTCAAGGCCGAGCACGGCACCGGCCGCAACATGGCGCCGTTCGTGGAGCTGGAGTGGGGGCATGACGCCTATCAGCTGATGTGGACGCTCAAGCGCCTGCTCGACCCCAACGGCATCCTCAACCCCGACGTGGTGTTGAGCGAAGACCCGGACATTCACCTGAAAAACCTCAAGCCCCTGCCCGCCGCCGACGAGATCGTCGACAAATGCATCGAGTGCGGCTTCTGCGAACCGGTCTGCCCCTCCAAAGGCCTGACCCTCAGCCCACGCCAGCGCATCGTCATGTGGCGTGACATTCAGGCGAAAAAACGCGCCGGCATCGATACCCGCGCACTGCTGCAGACTTACCAGTACCAAGGCATCGACACCTGCGCCGCCACCGGCCTGTGCGCCCAGCGCTGCCCGGTGGGCATCAATACCGGCGAGCTGGTGAAGAAGTTGCGCAGCCAGGCCGCCGAGCATGCAAAGACCGCCGACTGGCTGGCCGAGCACTTCCCTACTGCACTGGGTGGCGCCCGCCTGACCCTGACCGCCGCCAACACCGCCCGCAAGCTGCTCGGCGCCCCGCGCCTGGGCCGCCTGAGTGCCTCGTTGAGCAAGGCCAGCAAAGGCCGCCTGCCGCAATGGTCCCCCGCCATGCCGCAGCCGTTGCGCAGCATCGATTTCGGCCCGGCGAGCAACGATGCCCGGCCACGGGTGGTGTACCTGGCGGCTTGCGTGTCACGGGTGATGGGCCCGGCCTATGCCGACCGCGAGCAAAGCTCCCTAATGGACAAGACCCGCGCCCTGCTGGAAAAGGCCGGCTACCAGGTGGTGTTCCCCGGCAACGCCGACAGCCTGTGCTGCGGGCAGCCGTTCGCGTCCAAAGGTTACCCCGAGCAAGCGGAGCACAAGCGCCAAGAGCTGATCAACGCGCTGCTGCACGCCAGCCGCGGCGGCCTCGACCCCATCTACTGCGACACCAGCCCCTGCACCCTGCGCCTGGTGCAGGACCTGGGCGACACCCGCCTGGACCTCTACGACCCGGTGCGCTTCATCCGCACCCACCTGCTGGACAAGCTGGAGTTCACCCCACAAAACGAACCGGTGGCGGTGCACGTGACCTGCAGCACCCAGCACCTGGGTGAAAGCCAGGCGCTGATCGACCTGGCACGGCGCTGCAGCACGCAAGTGGTGATCCCGGAAGGGATTCACTGTTGCGGGTTTGCCGGTGACAAGGGCTTTACCACACCAGAGCTCAATGCCCACTCACTGCGCAGCCTGAAGGACGCAGTGCAGTATTGCAGTGAAGGGATTTCCACCAGCCGGACCTGTGAGATCGGGTTGTCCAGCCACAGCGGGATCGATTACCACGGGCTGGTCTACCTGGTGGATCGCGTCACCCGCCCACGCACCCTCTGATCTGCCCGCTGATTCGCCAGCAAACGCTGCCCCCGGTGGTAGCAACTGTCTTGCTCAACCTCTAAAAGCTGGCGCGATCCAGGTGGGAGCCGGCTTGCCGGCGATGGGCCGCAAAGCGGCCCCAGATGCTCGCTGGTCCCGTCGAGCGCGCTCGGGCTATTACAGCTCCGCTATGGGGGCTGCTGCGCAGCCCATCGCCGGCAAGCCGGCTCCCACCGCGACCGCGCAGTTCTTCAGCCCTGCGCTTTACCTGTGTAAGCAACCGTCTTGCCCAATTTCTAAAAGCTGGCGCGCCCCTGGAGCAACTGTCTCACCAATTTCTAAAAGTTAACGCAGCTCCTTGTGGGAGCCGGCTTGCCGGCGATCGAGGGCACAGCCCTCGCCTACGCCCTCCACCCGTAAGACATTCCCTAACCCGCAACCAAACGCTTCTGAATTGGATGCTTCGGCCTGCCCAGCCACAGCCAGATTCATTAACACGCTGCCCGCGCCCCATCTGATCTCTCCTCTAATTCACCGGCAAACGCTGCCCCCCGGTGGGAGCCGGCTTGCCGGCGATCGAGGGCGCAGCCCTCGCCTACCCCCTCCACCCGTAAGACATTTCCTAACCTGCAACCAAATGCTTCTGGATTAAATGCTTTGGGAATTATCCTACGACCGCCGCTGCCGTTTCGCTGTTGTTGCTCACAACCATCAGGGCTAACTTCCCTGGGTCGTCATCTTTGACGATTTGGGTGTGAGAGCCCGCAAACTTCGGCAGTACTGCTATGGCAGCCGCAACGCGGGCAGGCTTCGGCCTGGCCGGCTTATGCCGATCTTTGCCGGTCTCTCACCCCGCGTTCGGCTGCCACCTTATTCTGTGAGAGGAAGACGAAGGGCAGCTCAAATCCAGCCACGATCGGATCTGCACCATGAAGAAAATCGTACCCGACCCACCCCGCTCCAAACTCCTCACCACCCCTTACTTCTCCATCCACAGCGACATGCTCCCTCCAGACGCCCTTGCCCACGCCAGCGAACTGCTGCGCGGCGTCGCCGAAACCATCGACGAACACTGCCGCACCCACGCCGGCGAGCCGGGCCTGAGCATGCTCAGCAACGCCGAGCATGCCTGTGAGACGTCCAGAGCCCTGATCGAGCATGCCTTGACTGGCCTCTACAACGCGCAAAGGCAGAGGTGACTCAATGAATGACGCGTTGAAAAACCTCACCACAGCCGGCAGTGAAACCTTCGACCTGTTTCGCCTGCAACCGGGCGTGCCTTTCGACCACGCCTTCAGCCAGCTATCAGTACTGCTCGGTTGCATCCGCCACCTCACCACCGAAGCCGAAATGGAACACGACCGCCAGGCCGGCAGCGCGGCGCGCATCCTGAGCGAGATGGCCAAGGCGCTGATCGACGACATCGAGCTTGGGCTGAACAAGTCCCACTGATGCCACCCGGGCCGCGCTGCGGCCCAATTGCCGGCGATCGAGGGCACAGCCCTCACCTAAGCCCTCCACCCGTAAGACATTTCCTAACCTGCAACCAAATGCTTCTGGATTAAATGCTTTGGGATTTATCCTACGACCGCCGCTGCCGTTTCGCTGTTGTTGCTCACAACCATCAGGGCTAACTTCCCTGGGTCGTTTTCGAACGACAGGGTGTGAGAACCCCGTAAACATGACAGCAGCCTCGTAATGGCGGCCCTGCGTGGGCAGACCTCGGTCTGGCCGGATTTCCCATGTTTACCGGTTTCTCACCCCACGCATGGCTGCCACCCAATCCCGTGAGAAAGGATCGCGTAGGCAGCTCCTGTTGAGTAATCAAACTGGGATCTGCACCATGAAGAAAATCGTACCCGACCCACCTCGCTCCAAACTCCTCACCAACCCTTACTTCTCCATCCACAGCGACATGCCCCCTCCAGACGCCCTGGCCCACGCCAGCGAACTGCTGCGCGGCGTCGCCGAAACCATCGATGAACACTGCCGCACCCACGCCGGCGAACCGGGCCTAAGCATGCTCAGCAACGCCGAGCATGCCTGCGAGACGTCCAGAGCCCTGATCGAGCATGCCTTGACTGGCCTCTACAACGCGCAAAGGCAGAGGTGACTCAATGAATGACGCGTTGAAAAACCTCACCACAGCCGGCAGCGAAACCTTCGACCTGTTTCGCCTGCAACCGGGCGTGCCTTTCGAGCACGCCTTCAGCCAGCTATCAGTACTGCTCGGTTGCATACGCCACCTCACCACCGAAGCCGAAATGGAACACGACCGCCAGGCCGGCAGCGCGGCGCGCATCCTGAGCGAGATGGCCAAGGCGCTGATCGACGACATCGAGCTTGGGCTGAACAAATCCCACTGATGCCACCCGGGCCGCGCTGCGGCCCAATCAGCGGCAACACCCCGCCGCACACCATCATCTCGCCAAGCCAGCACCCCGATTGAACCCTCGGCAAACCCCAACAGTCCACCCTTACAGGCCCACCTTCCAGAGGCCTTCAAGGAGACACCCATGAAAGGTACCGCGCTTTCGGCCCTCTTCGCGGCCGCTACCCTCCTGGCTTCACCGGTGTTCGCTGCTGACGACCTGTGCACTATCAACCTGCAGAAGATCGACAACCAGATGGCCACCGCCGGCGCCACTTCCGAAGGCCTGGACAAGGCCATCACCGAACACGTCGACAAGGCCAAGGCCGCGCAGGCATCGGGCGACACCAAAGAATGCATTGCCATTTCCACCAAAGTGCTCGAACGCCTGGAAAAAACCGACAAGGGCAGCGGCTCGGCGGGTGGCAGCGGTAGCTAAGCTTTGAGCGGGCGGCAAGAAGCGGCTGTCGACGCCGCCCGCGCAAAGGCGTATACTCAGCAGCACGTGCCGAAAGGTACGTCAGCTAGAGCTGAGTGTGGGGCCGATTAGGATTCGACGCCGGTAGCGAAACTCTAGGTGCATGCCGAGTTGGTAACAGAACTCGTAAATCCACTGTTGCAACTTTCTATAGTTGCCAATGACGAAAACTACGAGGGTTACGCTCTCGCTGCGTAAGCAGCTGAGCCCGCTCTCCTGGTAGCTTCGGCTCCAGCAATCATCAGGGGATGCCTGTAAACCCGAAATGATTGTCATACAGAACAGGATCGTCGTGTAGCACGTTGGGGGCAAAGCGACTAAAACTTACCCAACTCGTCCAAAGCACCCTGCCCGTCGGGCGGCTGCGGATTAACTCAATAGACACGGCTAAGCATGTAGTACCGACAGCGGAGTACTGGCGGACGGGGGTTCAAATCCCCCCGGCTCCACCAAATCCTAAAAAAGAAGACGCCCTCGGGCGTCTTTTTTTGTGCCTGCAATCTGCCAATTCGTAACACGCTGTCACGGTCATAATCAGATTTAACCCCTTTCCTGTAGGGCATTTCCCAAAGATACTCCCAGCCATTGTGGTGTTCCAGGCGAGGCACTACTGTCGGCTTGTCGTTGCCAGGCAACGATCGGCTTTGACAGGCCGTCCTGAACTAACCACATGGCTTTGCCGTTTTGGCAGCTGTGCATGGGGCACCTCGCGTGCGCCGGTTTTGGTCTGTTCACCGGTCTGTCAACCCATGTACAGCTGCCGCCTTTCTGTTTGACAGCAGAGGGTGGTGGCCTCAACTTGAACAGGCCTAAAACATGCTGAAAATAGTCCCCGATCCACCCCACCTACTCCACTCCCTGGAAGACACGCTGATGATGGCCGCTGACTACGCCCTGTGCGCCGAAGTCGTCGCCCAGCAGGCAATGCTGATGCAGCCCAAGTCACCTGTGTCGTTGTTGATCATGACCTCAATGCACGAGCTCGAGACGCTACGCAAATTGCTCGAAGCGGCGCTGATCCAAATCCAGAAATCCACCGATCCGCAAACGCTGCACTGACCCGCATCATGACCTGCCTGGCCTGACTCTCCCGCACAACGATGAACTTGTAGGAGTCCGGCTTGCCGGCGATTAGGGCCAGGCCAGGCGACTACGACTTCAGGGAGATCAAACAGTGACCACCGAAGAAACCAAATTCACCGTCGGCAAAACCACCTTCTTCCAAGGTGAAAACCAGACCCACGCCCTTTTCCGCATCGCAGCCGGCATCCCATGCCAGGCCGCCCGCGAGCAGGCCTCGGAACTGATGGGCTATGCCCGCGACCTGAGCATCGACGGGCTGATGGAAGACAAACCGCAGTTGCTCTGGGCCTCGCACTACCTTTGCGCCCTGGCCAAGGCCCTGCTCGATGATGCAGAACTGGGGATGATGAAAACTTGAATGCAACCCTAAGCAGGCCAAGCGCGCCGGTCACCTCCCCCGGGTGATGGGTACTCTTTAATCTCATGCCCCTCGTGCGCCAATCACGCCGGACTGCGCTGCCCTGAAGCCGATTCGTGCGCCAACATGCACCCGTCTCTTTTCCCAGAAATGAGACGGGATTTCCTGACACTGATGCAGCCAAGATTGCACATGGTTTTGCGGCAATACCCCTCGTGACAAACGTCGTGACAAACGCCGATGTCACCAGCAATGTGTGATCTAACGCTCGGATCGTGGCTAGGCACCCTACAGGCTCGCTTACCCGCCTCCATCTATCTCAGCGTGGATATTCGCCTGCGGATAAAGCTGCTCGATAACCGCCGCAGCAATGGCAAAAAACCGCCCATCTCGGCTTTTCGCGACAGGCAACAATCGGCCAGGAGCGGGCGATCAACCCTATAAATAAAACCGTCCCCTTTTCGTCTGACCCTATGCAACAGAGATTCGAAGGGCTAGTTTCTGCCCAGGCTGTGTAAAAACGCTGGCATCGACCTCGCTATGATTTGATGGATTCGAAATTAGCAGGGGACGCCAATGAAGCGTTTTATCCAGGGAGAGCACCGAGGCCGAAGCGCGCTGCTTCCCGAGAGCCTGGATGACTATGTGGCGGACACCAACCCGGTGCGGGTGATCGATGTTTTCGTCGATGAACTCGACCTTGGCCAACTGGGTTTTGAGGGGATCGTCCCGGCTGAAACAGGCCGGCCCGCCTACCATCCTCCCGACCTGTTGAAGATCACTGCGTAACCGAAGCCGGCCACCCGGTCGCTTTGGGCAACGATATGTTCTTCCTTCAGCAGATGCTCAGTGCAGATCGCCTACCTCAGATTGGCGGCGAACCTCGATGTCGACGATGTGACGAGGCGTTCGCCCACGTCGGGGATCGCCGTTGGCGATGGCGACGACGCCCTCATCTTCGTCGCCAGCCCACAGGCCGACTAGGTCGTGCAGGAAAAAATCCGCATAGGAGCAACTAGCGTCCCGCACCTGAATCGCCACGACCGAGGCTTTGCTTGTGTGCAGCTGGGTCAAGTTCCTGACGAGCCGGGCCGGGGCAACCCAGAGCGTCGGGCGCGGCGAGGCCGGCGTCGCGAACAGGTAGTAGGCATGCTCTGACTGCTTGAGCATGTCCTCGCACTGCTGCAGGTCGACGCCTATCGTCGAACTGAAGCCCCTCCCCGATCCAGTGCCGCTGCGCTTTTTCACCTGCACAAGGGTAGCTCGCTCGATCACCGTTTTGCCCTCGTCCACGATACGGGTCAGGAATAGCACATCCGCCCCCAGCGGAGCCCCCGCAGGCGTGCGAGCACCTTCCTCCCGTTTGCTGGGCTGACGTACCTTCACCGAGAGGCACGGATACGTCGCCCGGGTCGTGGCCGATAGCTGGTGCAACTGGTGACTCGCGTTGCCAACTGCCTCCTGCGTCAGGGCCAGGAGGCGCGCTGTATGGGCCTCCTCGTCTTCTCCCCAGGTCACCGAATACTCGCGACAAAACTTTTCCTCAATCTGGCTGAGCGCTCTATGGATGACGCGCTCCACGGACGGGTCGCCTAGCCAGGTGTGGGCGCCGACGCTGGGCAGCGCAGTGGCGTCGTCGCCCTGGCCTATTGCTCCCTCCAAGTCCGGTGCACCTTGCCTGGACCGCACCAGCCCGTTGGCCCTCAGTTGCATCTGCCTTGGACCTGTGCCGGAGAACCGGTTCGTAAAAGCCAGGTTATCCTCGTCATCCAACAATCGCAGCAGTACCGGCTCTACTTCGGCGAACACAGTCTGCTCGAGCCAAAGGCAAGCGAAATAGAGCAGACCCTGAGCTAACTCCGGCTCTCCCTTTACTTGGCCAAAAAGATCCTGCCGCCAGGCCTCGCGGGCTGCAGGGCCAAGTTGGCACCACAAAGCCTCTCGGTCCCACGCCCCGGATGGTAATTCTCTGAGGCTTTCAGCAATGCTTTGCTGGACGAGCCGCGCGGGGGCCACGAACTTGTGCCAGATCGCAGCAAGCGCAAGGTCCGAGGGCATGGTATCGGTCAACAAGGTAGCAAGCGTCGAGCAGGCTTTGGCAACGCATTCCCTGAAGTCGTCTTTCTTCTCTGTCTTCGGACGGCTGTGCCAGCGCAGGAACAGGCTGCGCACATCGTCCGCCTCAATCACGCTGCAATGTTGGATCAGCCGAGGAAAGACCGTTGGATTGGCTCGACTAAGAACCTGCTCACAGGCCCACCGGGACGCCTGGACCGTCGGCGAAATCGCAAACAACGAGAAAACGAGATCAGGCACTTTGCCCGAGGAGATGCCGAGATGGGTCTCTAGGTAGTGGCGTACATGCTGCCAATGCTTCTCGACCAGCTGCTCGAAAGCCCAATAATTCTGGCCGGGACGGGGGGCGACTAGTTCAAGGCCATGGATGCAATCGTCCCCCGACGTACTGGCCACCAGCACCGCCATGATCTCCCGATCGTCCAGAAAACGATCCCGGTCGGCATCTAGTAGCCAACTCATCCATATTGCACAGGGAGCTATGTCCGCCAGGATGGTTTCGCGTAAGGCCGGCAAGTCGCCTTGAAGTATATTCGTCCTGAAGTTCTCCACCGCAGACCGGTAGGCATCTTGGTCCAGAATGGACGATGAATCCTTGATCTCGGTAGATTCGTGCCCGAGCAATGTGAGGACCATTGCAATCGGCCCCTCCTTTGCGACGCTCTCGAGGTGGTACACAAAGCGCTGACGAACAGATTGCACACTCCATAGCCAATCGAATGCATCGACAATGCACTCGTCGGGCAGGTGGGCGTAGTCCAGCCGAAGCGTGCCCTCGCGGACGTCAAAGTATCGTCCCAGATACTCGACCAGCACCGGAGCCCAATCGGCCAACAGTATGCTGGCAACTGCCAATTCATCGTCGAAGCTAATCTTCACGCTCAAGGCGTTCTCCCTTTCCCTGCGGCTGGGCCGACTGTCCGAGTACCGGCGAATGTGGTGCGTTGAACTGATGAGACTCGACAAATCTATCGTGCCACCAGCAGTGCAAAGCGTTGCTCTCTATACCTACTCATTTTCTGATTTATGCCTTGGGTAATACTTTCCGATCCGCTGCCATATCCTCGTTAAAACCATCTGGTACAGGCTTGAAACCTGATGCCGGCGAGCGGTGGCTAGACTGGAACTGGCGCAGGCTCAATACGTCGATTTCACCTGTAATGCAGTAGTCATGGTTGCCACCCTTGACGCGCAATATGTCGCGTTTCCAGCGGTCCTTGTAGGGTGCGCGGATACGGCTATCACCGAATCGGCGGTTGTTGCACTGGATGATGTAGGCATGAATATCCAGAGCGGCAGACTCCACCAGCGCATTGAATGTGTCGGTGTCGCTGTTCCACTCTGGAACAAACAGCGCATCGATCTGGCCGCGCAGGTCAGCGCGGTAACGGATATTGGTCAGCTCGCTGCAGATCATGATGGCAAAGCGGAAGTCACCATGCTGGATGACCGGGGGCTTTTGCCACTGCTGTTCTTGAGCTGGCTTCAGCTCTAGGGCGGCCAGGCGAAAGAGCTCTTGCTCCTCATGGAATGCGGGTCGTTGTTTATCCTGGCGATACAGCATCAGCGAAGGGAAGCCAAGACCGTCATGGGTCAGCGAAGCCCAAACCTGGTGGCGCACATGCTTTTTCGATGCATGGAGGTACTCCACTCCGGTGATCAACGATATGCCACGGCCCTTGAGCTTATCGGCAATACGCATAAACCATTGGGGTGGTAGAGCTACTTCCGGGAGGATCAAATAACCAGCGCCGTCAGGCCGAGAGATCAGTTCGTTGATCAGGCGATTGATGCGTTGGTAACGGTGCAGGCCGTCCGGGTCGGGCAACCCCATGATGGCGGCGGTAAAGCTTTCATCTTTGGTTTCCAAACTGGCTACAGCAATGGTTTGTTTGGCTTTAGGTTCTCCGTCGGGGATATGCAACACCTGCTTTTTGTCGAGGTGCGGCATCTTGTGCTCGGTGAGTTCGAAGCCTCGTAGTGCCTGCACCACCAGCCCCAGCGTTTGGCGGCTAGTGGCGGCAAAAGGGGTGGGCGCTATGAGGTAGAGCTCATTGAGGCTGAACGGTCGAGTGGCAAACGTAAGTCCAGGCGGGGTACCGCGTTTAAACCTGAGCCAATTCGCCAGCGTGGCGATGCCGTCGCTCATCTCATCAGGCAGCAGTTTCTCTAAATCAGTAGTCGTGAGGTTTTTACGGAGTGGTATGCCACGCTGGCTGACCATTTCCTGAGGAAGGCCTGCAAAGCGCAAAGGGATATGGGCCAGGTCAAAGCTGAACATACGAGCGTGGAGCTTCTGTATGTGCTGGCTGGTTATGTTCATTGGACTGTCTAGAAAGCTACCCCACAGGATGCTGGCAAGGCTCTCCACATGGATTGTCATCTGGTTCTTCCAGGCAATAGCTCCCGACTTGCTGAGGCGGGAAGGGAACGCTGAAACGATGCTCTGCGCTGTAACTTCCCAGATGGATTCTTTCCATAATTGCCGCGCTTCAGCCGGCACCTTGGCAGCATCCAGGCTTTTGATCGTCAGGGTGCAGTCGTTTTCGACTTTGTTTATCAGGCCGCCCAGCGCATTGATGATCTTGTTTAGGTACTCATAATCTTCACAGGCGGTAGCCATGCGGATGATGCGGGGCAGGTATTGAGCCAGTTCGAAAAACTTGACCGGGGTCAGCAGATGCTCGATGACGGCGGCGAAAAAAGCATGGCGGTGCGCTTGCCAATCCTCTGGAGGGATATCGCGCTCGAAGGCTTCGTAGTTGCGAAGGCTTAGAGCAAAGCCAGCACGGTGTAGCGTCAGTGCATCTGTTTTGCGCAGATTGTCTGCTTGCTCACCGGCAAGGTTGGTAGCTTTGAGCAGATCCGTTGCCACGGTGGTTGGCGAATTCGGCAGGTCGGGTAACGCGCGCCATTCGCTGGCACGCTGGTTGATCTGTTCGGAAATGGCGTTGACCAGAGCGGTACCTGCAGAACCCGCAAGGATGAACAGCTTGTTTTTGCTGTTTTCAAAAGCGATGCGGTCTTTTTTGAGATAGTCAGGCTTGAACAGGATGCTGCCTTTGTCTTTTTTGAGCAGACCCTTACCGCCGTCGCGACTGAAGATCCACTCCCAAAACTGCTCGGTAGTTTTGATGTCGCTGGCGTTTTCCATGACCAGCAAAATGTCGTCCACATAACGACCGTAATAAAGCGGTACCACTTGTTGCTCGATGAACTGGTCGAGTTTCAGCAGCGCTGCGTTTGCGACTACGGCAGACGCAGGCAAACCGACGGGTAAACCTTTTTTCAGGGGTGTGTCTTGCGCCCAGGCCAACAAAGCGGAGATGAACAGGCGGTTTAGTTTTGACTGCGATTCGCTCAGTTCAATCTTGGCTAACTTGAGGAAAGTGTCGTCGAGCATAAAGCCCGGGCTTAGCTCGTGATAGAAACTGCTTACATCGGCTGTCAGGGCCAGTACTTTTTTCTTCTCGCTCAGGGCGGAGCGCATCGCCTTGATGCCACCATCACGCCACTCGCGAAAGGGCCTGAGGTAAGGCTTGAAGGAGCCAAGTGCCCACGTGTTGATCTCGTCATGCCGGTTACGGCGCAGGCGGCTGCCAAAGACGTTACTGCTGAGCTGCTTGTCGAAGAGGCCGCCGACTTCCATCATCCAGAGCGATGACAGCACGTGAAAGTCGATGCTGCAGCGGGCCATAAGGCGGAATACGGCGGCGGGTGGCTTACTGGCCTCCGTCGCGCTTAACCACTCGGCGTCCGGTGAAGCGAAGATCAGACTCTGATCCTGCTTTCCCTTGAGCATCTGGATTTCTTTGGGTGCCAGTGTCCACGTGCCGAGAAATACCGGGTCTTTCACCCAGTCCTCGCTTGTGGCTTCTATCCGATCTTTCAGGCGAGTGAGGTTTTGACTCAGGTCGTCCTCATAGTTGGCGATGTCGAACAGCGAGGGGTTGGTTGAGTAGTAGAGATCAACCTTGGCCTTGCGGTAGGCAAGGCCAAGATCGTGCAGCGATACCGATATTGGGGCGACGTCCATTTCTTAGCCTTCAGCAATCCTGAGATATCCCGGATATTACCGAAAATAAGCAGCCGTGGGCGAACGCATTGCAGGCGCTCTAACTCGGCCACTACGTGTCATCGGTTACTGACAGTGCCCAGTTTAAAAGTAAGGGATCCAGAGGGCCCGAGAGGCTATGGCACGCGAGAACAAAGAGAACGTTTTATCTGAGTCAGGACACTAGGAATTCTTTATTACACGTATCGCTACCAAGTGACTTGTTCGCAGTAGATACCGCCTCCACCAAAACTGATGGCGGCGGTATCACGCTTTTGGTACCTCGGCCAGCGATAACTTCAGATAAGCCCACCAAAAGCATCGTCAGACAGAAGATCCCCCGGAGTAGGATAAATGGCCGGGATGCCTGGGGCATTGGCTTCCTTACCAGCTGAAATCTGAGAAGCGACCTGCTGATTAAGCTTTAACAGCTCCTCCAGCAAATCCTGTTTAGCACTGAAGCCATAGGCCTTGAGCACCGCTGCATCAAGTGCTAGATGAGCATCTTCTAGTGGATTTTTTCCCGGCAAGTCAAGAGTGCGATAGAGTGCGCGCAAGCCCCCTTCGCAGTGCTCTAGTGCTTCATTTCGGATTTTGCGGAGCTGACGCCCCGCTTCAGCCACAGCATCGACCTGAGCCTTCCCTATATCTTGAGGCCAAGGGAATGTGTCAAATACCGACTCCGAAGTATAGCGCGGATCCGATTTCATGTTGGAGCACTTGGCATGGAACCACTGATAGTGCGCAGAAGATTGAAGAATACCAAAACTATAGTCATCAGCTAACACGAAAACTTGGAGCGCATCACCGGGCCGTATTGCTGAATCGACGAATGTGAAAATTGGGCGTTTAGTAACTCGTGAGCAAGCTAGGTAGCGCGGCACCTTAGCCAACTCCCCTAACATATCTGAACGACCCCAGGAAAGCTGCCACCAGCGCTCCAGGAAACGACGGTGGTGCGGGCGCATGTTGCCATCCGCATCCTTTCCTTCCTCTGCCGCTTTTTCCCGAGCAGGGAGTACATTTTGTCGCACATGCGCGAACGCATTGGGGAAACCCTGCGCCTCCAATACGCTGCGCTGCCCAAAATCGAGCAAATAGCGTCGCTCGGTAGCACCGCTTAGAACTTCGTCTCCCACCAGATAAGGTGAAATCAAAACCTGCTCTTTAGCCGGGTAAGATTTAGACTGATCCGCAGTAAGAACAAAGCCCGCATGACCAGGGGTAATACCTTGGAAGGTAACTTGCGGCGTTATGTTACAGCGCAGGACAACGGCACTGCCTACGTCTACTTTGTCAGACAATGATGCATTGATATGCGCCGCATCACGAATGTCCAGCTCGTAGTCCTTACTGGCTTGGCCTGTGCCTCGAGCCTTGCGACCCTTTGTTACCTGCTCGATTTTGTGCCACAGGCGGCGGCTTTTCGGTAGGAGAGCAGCATCCTGGGTTTTCACCCAGTTGGCGATCGAAACGTGTACGTTAGCCTCGCCAGACCAAGGTTGATTATCTACAGCTTCCACTACAGTTCCGCTACTACAGATCGCATCCAATCCCCCGATGCGGCTCGCGTTATTGCGAATATTCTGCGTCCCAACCAAGCCCCCCCTGCCAGCGAACCAATCCGTCGCGGTACATTCAGGCAGGTGGCCCTCAGCACGGCGGAACCAATAAACACACAAGTCGGCCATGCCAGGTACTTCAGGGTAAGCCTTTCGTAGGCGTTTGACATAATCAGCACCCAGCTGAGGCTTCAGCAGCTTCGCTCCCGAGAAAGGGGGGTTCCCAATGATCACGTCAGCTTCAGGCCAAGGAGTGCGGCTGCCATCGTCACGCATCAGGGCATCGCCAATTTCAAAGTTAGCGTCTAAGTTGCCTAGAGGCAATGCCTGTTCCTGAACATGCAGCTCATCAATGGCGAGTTTATGGGCAAGCATCATTGTCACTTTTGCCAACTCAACAGCGAACGAGTTGATGTCTATACCAAAGAAGTTTCGTGTTGAAACAAACCCCATCGGTCTCTGGGAAGGATCGATGCTTTTCCACTCACTCATACGTTCGTAGATACGAGCTTCCAAGCGTTTGAGTTCACGGTAAGCAACATAGAGAAAGTTCCCTGACCCGCACGCCGGATCGAGTACGCGGAAGTTTTCTATACGCATTAGCAGCTGCTCCAACTCAGTAAGAGTCTTTGCACTCTCAATACGCTGCCGCCAGGGCTCTACTATGGTCGGCCCCACCACCTTCATGATATCAACCGGACTGGTATAATGAGCGCCGTACGCACGGCGCTCATCAGAGTCCATGCTGTGCTCAAAAATAGCACCGAAGATTTCTGGACGAACCATCGACCAATCGAATTTGGCAGCACCTTTGAGCAATTCGATTTCGTCCACGGAGAGCTCAATTCGAGCTGGGTCTGCGAACAAGCCTCCATTGAAATAAGGTACACCTTTGAAGCGCCCCCCAGGAGTCTTGCCGGGGGTGTTCATTTCCACGAATAGCTGACCGATCAGGTCATAAGCTAGGCCTGGCGTTGTGCAATCATCCAGCAACCGAGTGAAAAAGTACTTTTCAAGAAGGCCGATGTCTTCGGCGAACAGTGCCATCAGAGCCTGCAGCGTAAAGCGCTGGGCCAGCTTACGATCAACGCCTCGTTTGCTCAGGGAGCGGAACAGCATCACGAGTTGGTCGGCAGCCTGTCGGGTTACGCTTTCCTGATGGTTACCGAAAACAGGTTCAGAGGGCTGCGCGAACAGGAAAGCCAACGGACCGAAACGCTTAGGAAGCTCGCTGAGGAGTACTTTATCAACAGGACTATCCATCTGGCTGTTGAAATCGTAGATCCAAAATTCGTCGAAGTTGCACAACACCACGTACTGAGGACGATTAGGAACCAAACGTGTCCAGTATGTGAAGGCTTGAGAATAATGTTTGGAAAGATCTTCCCCTCGCTTTTTCATCTCCACCAATACGACTGGCTTCCAGACCAAATCCGCAAAGCTCGTACCCTTTCCAGCCTTCTTCACCCGCATTTCACAGGTTGCGCCGGCTTCCTTAAAGCCAGCATGGCCAAATCCTCTAAAAAGCTGATCCAAGAAAATCTGGGCTTCGCCTTTTTCGTCACCTCTGATGTGGTCGGCACACCACTGCACAAACTGCTCAAGAGGGGTTTGCATTTGGGAGGTCATAGGAGAAATGCGTCCTGCGGGGGAGAGATGAAGCGCCTACTCGGCACGAGAGGCAATAGCTTACTCACTTGTGGGAATTTTCCAAGACGCAGGATAGCTTTTGGCCATCAGCCCTGCAGAGCCACCCAGCAATCGCAGGAGGACCAAGTATAAAAACCTATATAGATGCACATCATCTTCAAAGCTAATTTTTGACTGTCCGCGGGCAGTCCAGGATAGACAGCTAGCTCAAGGCTAGGCATACGATGGGTTACCCCTGATTCGCAGATTTTGAGCTGTGGGTATGGCCACCAACGACGACCATAAGCTTCACAGTCCGCATCCATCTTTTCGAGCTGGTAAAGCTGATTCCAGACAAGACTCTCCCAGAGGCAGGCCAGCGTCACCCTACTGCCTTTACTCTGATACACCCTGTAAACAAGCAAAGCTGCATTCCAGGTGGTATCCACGGAGCACGTAAACAACTCTTTGCCTTTGCCGAGCAAGTGGAAGCGAAAGTTGTCTTGGCTAAAAGCCGCATCGACCACTTGGCCCAGAGCATTCTGGCTAAAGCTTTCCGCGGTGAATTGGTGCCGCAAGACCCGAAAGACGAACCGGCCAGTGTGCTGCTTGAGCACATCAAGGCTCAACGCGCCACCGCGCCCAAGGTCAGGCGCGGTCGCCAGGCCGCGCAGCTCTGAGTAAATCTAGGAATTCCTACTCATGCCGCATCCGACTTGGTCAGATACGGCACCTTTCCAGACGGTACCCAATTAGCTGCTGCCTCTAGATGCACATCTTGATCATCGAAGAAAATGTGCGGATTAAACGCCCGAAGCACTTTGGGCTTTCCGACGCCACCGAGAAAGAACGCTTCGTCAACGTAAACACCCCAGGCGCGCAGCGTGTTGATCACGCGCATCTCGGACGGAGAGTTTCGTGCGGTGACGATGGCGATTCTGATCGGTGAATCCTTGCCGCCGGTTGGCAGTCGCTCCTGTAACTTTGCGAGCTTGATCAGAAGGCTAGCGTAGGGCCCCTCTTCCATCGGAGTATGTTGCAGCGCATCTTCCTGAGCCTGGAAGGCATCCAGACCCTGAGTTTTGTAAACCAACTCACTGGCGTCGGAGAACAGCACTGCATCACCGTCGAAAGCGATACGCACCTGGCCTTCGGGGATTTTCGGGGCATTGACTGGCGGCGCCTTGAGGATTGCCGCCGCACACTGCCGGGAGTCGATGACCTTTTGCGCGTCCTCCACATTGGTGGTCAAGAAAAGGTCGACATCGAACGCATCCATGTAATCGGCAACAGACTCCCCTCCGGTAAAGGCAGATCGTGTTATCGCCAACTGGTCACGGCGGATGGTTTTGAGCACCCGGATGCCGGTATCCGGGCTGTTGCGCGACATCACCACCACTTCGACCAGCGGCGACCGATCATCACTTTTCGTATGGCGATTGAGATCGAGCAGTGCCTTGACCAGGTGGTAACCGGTACCCGGCGCTAGCGGCTCATCCTCGTGTTTCTGCATGTACCGACGATAGTTATCGATCACCCTTTCCGGGTCGCTCTCCAGCGCCTCCTTGAACATCTGATCTGACTCACTCATATCGAACAGTGCAGTAGCGGATATGCCAACCACCAAGGTATTGCTCAGATCAAACGCCATGGGTCATTCCCTTTCAGACTTGCGGAAAATACTAGCAGTTCGCCAGACAACTCCAAAGAGGCTCAGGAAATCGGGCATGCAGAGCGCCAAGGATGCGTGCGTTCTGTTTACCTGTATAAGCTTACATCATAGACATGTAATCAAAATTTACATATCATTTCACTGTTATTACCGCCATTCGTGATCGAGAAGCAAGAAAATGCCAATCAGACCGAGACCTTTCACATTCGAATACAAGCAATGCGGTTGGACAAAGACCTTGGCGCCCCCCAGTGATGCACTGGGGCCAGGAGACTGGTTCGAACGGTGCCCACGCTGTGGCAACGAGCATCTTGCACTCCGGCAGCCAAGCTTCTTAGAACGTCTGGTCGTTGAAGCGATTTCAAGAAAGCGCGGCTTCTGAAGGCACAGACGACCAACGAAATAGCCTTATGGAGTGTGGCCAACAGCCAGCACATCAATTAGCATCTGATGTCATCTTGACCTCAACTTGTGTTCCCTGAACGCAACCAGAAACTCCGCTGCGCAGCCCGGCGGTGATCGGATGGATTCTCTCAAAATGGATTTGAACCTGAGCCCAACCTTCGGCTACCCCGCACAACCGCCTCAGGTTGATGCGCTGGCTCTGTTCCACTTTCTCAACGCTAAAGAATTTCGCAACCCGGGCGATGGTACTGAGTTGCGCTAGAACTTTGCGCGCCCCGCCCCTGGGTAAATTTCAAGGAAGCATCATGCACGAAAAAAACATTGAGCTACTGCGTGACGAAGCCCAGCGACTGCTGCAGGTTGAAATCGACCTTCTGGAGCAGATGCAGAGCCAACCGGGGGTTGTCACGCAAGCCCATGCAGGTGAACAACAGACGTTCACCATCGCGTCCATTTCCAAAGACATCGAAGTGTTGCGCGGCGAGCTTTCCAAACTCAACGATCTGGAAATGGTGCTGGCAGTAGTCGGCACCATGAAGGCAGGTAAATCGACCACTATCAACGCGATCGTCGGTACCGAAGTGCTGCCCAACCGTAACCGACCGATGACAGCTCTGCCTACGCTGATTCGTCATACGCCAGGCCAGATCGAGCCGGTTCTCAAACTTGAGAACAGCGCTCCAATCAACGCCTTGATCCTTGAGCTGGCGGATGCCCTCGAAAGCCCTCAAGCCTCAGAGCAGTTGCGCAAGCTTGCGGTGGATGACGACATGCGCGAGTTGCTAGCGCTTATCAGTCAACGGGAGCGATTTGCCAAGCGGCATGACGGCGCTGACTCGATCTTCCAGTTCCTCAAGAGTCTCAACGACCTGGTTCGCTTGAGTGCTGCGCTGAATGTCGAATTCCCATTTGCGGATTATGACGAAGTTCATGAGATGCCAGTGATCGAGGTTGAGTTCGCTCACTTGGGAGAGACCGGCCAGGCAGGGGGTCGCCTCACGTTGCTGGACACTCCCGGACCTAACGAGTCGGGACAACAACATCTGCGTAAGATGCTGAGCGAGCAGTTGAAGAAAGCCTCGGCGGTACTGGCCGTTCTCGATTTTACTCAGCTCAAATCGGACGCTGATGCACAGGTTCGTACCGAGCTGGCGGAGATCGCCAGTGTCGCGAGCGGGCGCCTGTTCGCCTTGGTCAACAAGTTCGACCAGAAAGACCGAAACGGCGATAGTGAGGAAAAGATCAAGAGCGTCGTTGCAGACGATCTGATGCAAGGCATGGTCAAGCACGCGGACGTTCACCCCGTGTCGTCCCGCTGGGGATACCTGGCCAACCGAGCTAAGCACGAAGTGTTTCTGCACAAGAAACTACCCGATCCAGATAAGCAGCCCTGGGTCGTCGATTTTGCCGAAGAAGCATTCGGTCGTCGCTGGCAGAACAGCATCGACGATATGGATGAAGTCTTGAAGGCGGCCAACGCGCTATGGAAGGACTCGCTTTTCACGCGCCCGCTGACCGACGTCATTCAGACCGCACATGCACGAGCTGCGACTTTCGCGGTTGACTCTGCCGCATCGAAGCTAATCCATACAGCAGAATCGGTCGAAAAATTCCTCGGGGTGCGTGAGACCGCGCTGGCGAAAAGTGCCAAGGTACTGCGCGAACAGATTTCCTCATTGAAGGGGGACATCGACAAGATCGAAAACATTCGCTCGCACACCGAGAAGGAAGCGAAAGAAACGCTGGCAGACATTCAGACGCGTACCCAGGACGTCTTCAAGCGGATCAAGACCGAGACCGAACGAGCGATTGATACCTACTTCAAGGAAGGTAAGGCCATCGAGCTTGAGCAAGCGGCCAGCAAGCCGGTGAAGCAGCGGGATGCGGGTATTGTACCAGCCTCGGCGGTAGGTGCAGCACTGGGCGGGATAATTGCCTCGCTTTGGGGAAGCCCAAAAGCCAAAGGCGATACAGTCCAGGAGTTCAACCTCTTCGGGAGCCTCAAAGCCAAAGCTGATGCAGCTCAGGATTTCGACCCCAACGATCCAGTGATCAAGTTCGATGACGAGAAGTCTGCGAAAGTGCTCATTACCAAGATCGATGCCGCGATCATGAAAAAGATCAATAGCGCTGAGAAAATGATGCTGCATGTAATGAGTGGAATACTTGAAGCCTTTGAGCAGAACTTCAAAAACAAAGTAACCAGTAATGCACAGAAAATCGTTGATGACCTGAACCATCGACTATCTTCTGACGGATTCTCAATTGAGTTGAAAATCCCAAGCGCAAGATCGCTGCGAATCGAGCTTAACGCCAGCGATGCGTTGGCTGGCATGGTCAGCCAGAAGAGCAAGCAGGTCACCCGTTACCGTCGCGAGACAGGCGTCTGGGGCACCGTTTGCAAATGGTTCGACAGCAACGACTGGGGCTGGGAGTCTTACAGCACTACCGAGAAGTTTTACCAGGTCGACATTCGGCAAGTTAAAAAATCAGTTTCGACTGCAATTGCCAAGGTCTTCGATGGCCTGAACGAAACGATTGCCAAATCCATTGAAGTCCCGCTGAACGATGCCGTGGACAAGTTCTTCACCGCCTTCATCGATACCGTTGAACAGATTCGTGGCGACTTGCTGCAGGGCATTCGAGACCAGGAGATCAGCCAAGCTGAGCAGCTAGCGTTGAGCCAACGTCTCGCTGGCCTCAAGCGCAATGTACCGGCCATTCTTGCCGACAGCCGCGACTTGAAAAAAGACACTGAAGCATTCGACATCCTTTCAGAAGGCGTTTCGGCATGAGCGAACAGCAACCAATCACGCAGCAATCCGAAATTTGTCAGATTCTGACGTGCCTCCCCGAAAAGTTTGTCGTGGACTTTGCCAACGGCATTGACGTTGCGCGCGAGCGGCAGGCTTATCTTAAGGGGCGCACCGGCTTTGCTGCTCGTTTGTTTGATGGTTTCACCGGTCAAGGTGCCCGTCACCAAGCCGAAATCAATGCCAGTTTGACCGACGGTGTGGAAGGTGCCCTGAACTGGCTGAAGGATCTCAGCGAGTCGTTGGCCAGCAGCAATCTTGCAATTGCAGGTGTCAACGATCGGGTTAACCACTTGAAGCTGGACGTTGCACGCATTGCGACCTATTCCATTGACACTCGCCGTCAGCTGGAAAACCTGGCTGACCGCTTGACCGAGCGCTGTGACAACCTGGACCAACAGGTTGCTCGCATTGATTTCGTGCAGCGGGTACAGCTGCATCTGGACATGGTGTTCAACAAGTGGAGCGCTGGACGATTCAACAGCTTCTCGCTGTCGGGTCGTTGTTATGCAGCTCTGGAAGAACTGCGCTGGGGCGCTTTTGGTGACTATTGTCGGCAGGCTACCGGGAATGATCGTCAGCAGTTGCTGGAGAACTTGTCCAATCGTGTCATCACCCACTTGGCCAGCGACAGCAAGGTGACGCGCAAAGAGCGTATCGCGACCCGTGAACGCTGGCTTGAAAAACCCATGGGGCGGGACGTCTTGCCAGAGGCCAGCGAATCGTTGGCTTATCTGGGAGACGACCATGAGCCACAGAAGTCGCCTTTCGTATTCGCAGTATCGCAGGTGCCTGATGAGTTGCCGCTGCATCTTCCACGACTTAACTCACCTGAGCGCATGAGCGAAGCGATGATCAGCGAACTGTTCCTGGAGGTGGCTCATGTCTGAGCATATGAAGGTAGGCCTGGTACTCTCGGGCGGCGGGGCCAAGGGCGCGTACCAAGTAGGAGTCCTCAAGGCGCTGCGCGAATTGGGTACTCATGTGGATGCTGTGTCGGGAGCGAGCATTGGCGCACTTAACGGCGCCATTTTGGCCTCGTCTCCTAGTTTTGAAACAGGCATTCAGCGCTTGGAAGAGTTGTGGGGCACGTTGGCTCAGCGCTCCCCGCTAGAGATGAACATTCCGGGTTATCTCAGCTTGCTGATCTCGGCCGGGATGAAATTCCACGGCGCCGGTACCGTCGATATCGTGGCTCGCTTGGCAAACCGAGCAGCTCAACGTTTCGGCTATTCGCTACCGAAAGGCTTCGACATTTTCGACACTGGCGTCTTGTGTGACAAACCGCTGCAAGCATTGATGGACCAGTATCTGGTCACTGATGATCTGGCCACCGGCTTGCCGCTGTATATCTCCGTTTACAAGAGCTTCGGCGGGTTGTATGACCTGCTCGCAGCTTTCCAGGCTGAATTTGGCTTTGCAGATACGCCTGACTCCGAATTCTTGCATCTGCAGACGCTGGCACCTCAGATGCAAAAAGAGATTCTGCTCGCCTCGGCGGCCATCCCTATGCTCTTCGCTCCACGCCAGACCAATGGAACACTCTACTCGGATGGTGGCCAAGGTGGCTGGCAATCCATGCAAGGCAACACACCTATCACGCCGCTACTGCAGGCCGGCTGCAATCTGGTGATTGTCACCCACTTGAGTGATGGCTCCCCATGGAGCCGCCAGGACTTCCCAGACGCCACCATCTTGGAAATTCGCCCTAAGGAAAGCCTGTCTCGCGCTTCGGGACCACTGGGTGGTAGCCGCGATTTGTTGGGCTTCGATAGCGACAAGATTCCGTCCTGGATCGAGCAGGGCTACCGCGACACTCTGCATTGTGTAGGCCGAGTGATGAGTGCCGGAAAAGCCCGCCATGAGTTGCGACAGTCCGAGGCGCGTCTGGCGCAGAGTGAAAAAGGTAATGCGAGTGCAGACCGGGCACTGGCCGATGTGATGGCTCAGTTGAAGTAATGGGTGGCTTTACAATGAGCGCGGGAAAGCCAATAGATATCAAAAATGATAATGACTTGTTGACTTTGCTTCGACGAGCCGACCCTGATGAATTGGAAGTGTTCGTCGACTACCTAACTGATAGTGGTAAGGGTCGTTTGTCGTTATCCAATGATGTGTGCGCCACCTTGGTTAAAGCCAAATCTGCACGCGCCTATCCAGAAACAGTCATTCGCACGATGATTCGTGAACTCCAACTTTTTGGCGGTAACAGTATCGTCAACCTCTTCCGCAGTGGAGGCGTGCAGTACAGCGAGATACTGTTCGATGTCTTGGAGCATCTGAAGGGCTCGCGTGATGACGGAGATTCAGTCGCCGACATCGAAGTCAAGGTATTGAAAAAACTATGGGGGCTCACGTTGGAGGGTGTCCCACGGGAACAGAGGGCTGAACTACTGCGCAAATTTGCGTCGGAAAATGCTGCCAATGATCGCGGTGACGATACTCTGAGCATGGCACAATTGCTGTCCAACGCGATGGCGGCCAGTTCCTTCGGAATTGCCGGAGGTGCTGCAGCAGGCGTCGGATTTGCCTCCACACGCGCTGTCAGCACAATGCTAGGCCCAATCGGGCTCGCCTTGTCAGGAGTTTGGGGAACCTACAATCTGACTTCGGCCGCTTACCGGGTCACCGTACCATGCGTTGTCCTGATTGCATACCTGCGGCTAAGGCTCGACGCCTGAGGCCATGAGTCTCAGATAGCGCGTAAAACAAAGATCCGCGCATTGGCGCGGATATTTGTGCTGGAAACTGGCACGGGATTGAGAACAATGACTTCGTCTGGAGGATGAAGTCTAGGCTTCTTCACCCTCATGAGAGGCTTCCCGCTGAATTTGCGTGTATCCGATAAATTGCTTCAACGACCAACGCGCTTGCGCAAACTTGATAAAGCGCTGCTCTTGTCGATCATTCAGCTCCTTGTGAAGGTCATGGTAAAAATTGATCGTGCGCTTTCTTCCCTCGAAATCATCGATCAGCGACCGCGTATCAGTAGCCATTTTCCGGACTTGATGCAGTTCGGTAGGCGGCTCATCGCCCAGCCCTTCGCAGTAACGCGGCAATTTTTCTTCCAGATCATCATTGGCCCCCTGGATGTTGAGGCGCAGCTCCAACAAGACAAAGTTACCGAGCCGACGTCGCTGATACTTATCTTGCTTACGGACATTCCCTCCTTCTCGGTTTCTATTTTCAGTAGCCCAGAGGTGCTCTACAGAGTAATAGTCGGAGGTCTTGCCCTCAGAAACCCCGAGCAAGATCTTGTCAATCTGGATCGTTTTTCGCGGCTGCAGCTTCGCTTCATAATTCATGAGAAAGTATCGCAAGCCGCTCCATTTGTAAAAATCATCAGGGCTTTCCGGATCAAGCAAGAATGATTTTTCGAAGCGGTGATCCGCCGCTAGCCAATAGGTAAAGCCAACGAGCCGGTACTCCAGAGCATCCTCGTCGGTTTCCAACCGAGTGCGCCCAACCCTTAGCTCGTCAGGTGCAATAGAGGCCAGCAGCTTGCTGTGGTAAAACTGTGCAGCATACCAGAAAAGGTCGCCCTGCCCGGTGTCGTTGCGCGACGTCATATTACGCGCCATGTAGACCCTGAAATTGAGGATCTCAAGCAACCGAAGCAATTTGTGCAGGCGCTCACCCGAACCTTTCAGTTTGATCACCATGGCCAGAAACAGCGGCATGATAGAGGCGTGACGTGCCTGCGCTCGAATTTGATCAAGGAGTACAACGGTCTCAGGCTCCAGATCAGTGTGGTCACGCCCGTACAGACGCTGATACCAGAGCGCGGCAGTTTTCATGAACTGGACAAATTCTGCTATTTTTCTGATGATCGGATTGCGCTGCGAATCACCAGCCAGGCAACTGTCGAGATTAACGCGCTTCTTGAGTTCTTCGTAGCCGTTTTGGCTATCTGTCTTGTTCAGCTTGAAATGCACGACCAGACAGTAACGAAGGAAAGCACTTTCCTCGCCGGCTGATGTTTTGCCGGCGATATTCAAGGCCCTCAGTATCTCCGACCAATCCTCATCAATGCTATCCCGCAGCGAAGCTGCAGAAAGCTTGACGCAGCAGTAGATCAGATAGTTTTTAACCTTCTCCAGTTCACTAAGCGATTTGCCCCTGTTATTGATGACCTCAAACATGATCCCTGTTTCGGCATCTTCCTCAGGCGCAAACACCAGAAACCCAAGCCGACGCTCAAGAACTGACCGTATGCGTTGCGACTCAGTACCTTGAGCGCTTTTATCTTCCAACCATTTTCTAATCGTATCCTTGGCGATTAGCAAACGCTGATGTGCCACCAGTTTAACCGGGCTGTTGTCAACGCTGCCGTCCCCCATTACCACACGTTCGAAGAATGATCGAGTGTCGGAATTCAACCGCAGAACCGCACGCTCGTTGCCCAATTCGCCACGGCGTAGGTACAACGCCGAAAATGCAGCGCGATCTTCAACCGGTAGAAAATCATTAAGCTGGGATAAGAAAATGACAAGTGTGGTTAACCGCTGCTGACCATCCACGACGCTAAAAGCGTCGCCCATTGCATGTGTCGGTCGACTGAGAACAAGCGTGCCCGTGTAGTGACGCAATGCGGCGCCATCCAGCATCAGATGATCAATGTCCTTCAGCAGTTCATCGACCTGCTTTTTGTCCCAGGCATAGCCGCGCTGATAATCTGGAATGGTGAAAAACCGGTCCGTAAAAATACCCGGCAGCGTCAGCAGCTGAGCGCCAAATCCTTGGGTGGTCATTGCAGAGTTTCGCTCCGTGAATGGCGGGGGCATGTGCAGTCTTCCAGCTGATGAGTCGCGCACACTCGAATTTCAGCGAATATTAGCACTTTGCCAGAACTCCTGAAATGCGCCACTAAGCACAAGGCTCAGGCCATTGTTGGCTGTAACCCTCAAAGCCGAATTCCGAGCCTGCGTCGCTACCAGACAAGAGGTGAACATTACAGAGCGTGCTCCCCGGCTTATCAGCAGGTTATTACAGACCAGGGCGCAAACCCTGGCCTGTTCTTTATTAAGTCAGACGCGCGATACAATCACCTTCAGCTCAAAATCTCCGCCGCGCCAATAACTCCGCCATCGCCCCCTCAAACCACCCCGCAGCACGCATCTTCAGCGCCTTGCCCCCACACTTAGGACACTGATCAATCCACTCCCCCAGCACCAACGCATCACTACGCGGGGCCACTGTTTTCGTCCAACCACAACCTTCACATTGAAAAGTGAAGGGCCTGGGTTTGATCGGCATGTTCAATGCTCCTCCGTCCCTGCCCAAACTAATTACCAGCAATACGCTCAACTACCGGGATAGGCGTTTTCAATCTGCTGATCAAACTCACCCCCAACCCCGCAATACTCCCGCGGAACACGCTCAATATCTTCAGCCACCTGCGCAATCACCTGCCGCAGCTCCAGGCGCTCAAGCCAACGGCCAGGAATAGCGCCAGCACCATACTGCGCCCCCATCAAGTTTCCGACGACCAGCCCTGTACTGCTGCTGTCACCACTGTGATTCACCGCCGCAATCACCCCTTCTTCAAGGGACCGGGCTGTCAGCGCACACCACAGCCCAATCGCCAGCACCTGCTCAGCACCCCAACCACCAGCAAAATCGTCAATGCGCTGCGGCGTAGGTGTGTACCCCTCGTAAAAGAAGAACAGCACGCGCTCGATGAGGCTGCGCGTTTCCTCCATACCAGGCACTTGCCCATAGCTGGCCAAACTTTGAGTCACGGCGTGTTCCAGGCTGCCTTGCCTATCGACAACACGCTGAAGAATGTCAGCGAACAACCCAGCCGCCAAGTAACCTGTCGGGTGCCCGTGCGTCAGCCGCCCGGACTGCGATGCATAGTCAAATGCATTGGCAAAGAATGCACAGGGTGCAACACGAACCAAGGCACCGCAGCCCTTGCTGTTGTTTTCGGCAACCATACCCAATCGTCCGCTGACCTTGAGCGCACTCATACAGGTTATGTCTGGCGCACGACGCGACCAGAGCTCCATTTGCCTAATAAGCCAGCCATCGGTGGCGACCGGTATCAGCGAAGGGTAATCCTGGGTCGTCAGCCAACGCTGCAGCGCATGATGAATAATGCAGGGCACATGACATGCCTGCCGCGAACTCCCTAGCACATAAGCCCGCAGCAAGCCTTCTGCGGTAAATAGCATCATCTGGGTAGCGTCGCTGATCGCACCGGTGATGCCAAATGCCGGGGCAAAATCACTGGTGCCCTGCGGCCCGAACCTGGCCTCGATCACAGGCCACTCAAGCAACTCCACGGGAGAGCCCAGCGCATCTCCGACGGCCCCCCCCAGTAGGCAGCCGCTGATCCGTTCAATTCTGTTCATATCGCCCCTTAACACCCTTCACCAGAAGCCAGGTCCTGCAAAATCACCAGCTTGCGCTGGAGCTGCGCAACATGTTCTCGCTCTGCGCGCAACGCCGAGCGCAGCTCGCGGTTTTCCATTTCCCAAATCTGCAGCCAGCGCAAATCCCTCTGGCAGTGCTCAACCTTTTTCCCAAGCTCACCGAGCTTCAAAGCCTGCTGAATCAGCACCAGCAGGATGATCCCCATCGCCACCAAGGCCCCTGTCGCAACCACTTCCGGCATAGTCATGCTCATATCCTTTGATGCCCCAGATGTATTCCGAAGACAAATCGAAGATATGTAATGCAAAGCTACACGTCTAGAATGTAGACTTATACAGGTAAAGTAATCGCGCACATGGAGAGGGTATGAAACGCAAGCAATCCATTGAGCAGGTACGCTGGGACCTGGCACTTCGCTATCGTTTGATCGAGACCGTTGCCTGGTGGGAAGGCCGGCTGACCACGGGGCACCTGATGCAGAGCTTCGGCATCAGCCGTCAGCAGGCGTCCAAGGACATCAACACCTACATCACCGAGCATGCGCCCAAAAACTTGACATATGACAAGCAGCTCAAGGGGTATGTACCGAGCAAGCAGTTCAAGCCGCTGTTCATCGACGACAGCGCCAGCGCCTATCTTCATCTGCTCTACCAGAACAATGAGCGGGCCCCGCACATCGACGGCCTCGCACTGGCCTATGCGCACACCAAGGTGCTGGAGGTGCCGGATCGACCCATCCGCCCGGAGGTCCTGCGCCCTTTGCTCAAGGCCTGCCGTGAGGGCCTGCGCCTGGAAACCGAGTACGTGTCGTTCAACACCCCCAACGTCGAGGTTCGCCTGATCGCCCCTCACACGCTGGTCTACACCGGCATGCGCTGGCATGTGCGGGCTTACTGCGAAAAGAATGGCCAATACCGCGACTTCGTGCTGAGCCGCTTGCGCGGGCAGCCGGATTTGCTCGACGCCTCACCGAACACGCGCGAGCTGGATGAAGACTGGAACACCGAGATTCCGGTGATCATCGAGCCCGATGGACGCTTGAACGAGGCGCAGAAGGCAATCATCGAAACGGACTTCGGTATGACCCAGGGGCAGTTAATTGTGCCCAGCCGCAGGGCGCTGGTGAAGTATGTGCTGCAGCGCTATCAGATTGACCGGCGCAGCCTGGCCATGAGCCCCGAGGCCCAGCAGATTGTCGTGAGCAACCTCAAAGAGCTGAAGCCGTGGTTGTTGCATGATTGAAATCGCGAGTCTCTCAGACGAGGGGCTCAATGCCCTTGGTCGATGTTCCGCTCACAGAGGTTCAGCTACGGCTGTAACTGCTGCGGTCTGCACACATCTGCTGCCAGATATATGCCGCGCCCAGGTAGTTGTCGATTTCCCGGATTAACAGCTGCGCCGCTATGTCGTGATGGCCCGCCAGCCTGGCAACGTCTCGGGCGGTGTGGCCCTCGTTGTTCCTCGCGCTCAGGTCCAGGCAGAAGGTCCGGTAGTGGTTGGCGAAGTAGTTCGCAGCCTTGCTGTGGCCGTGCGCGGCCAGCCAATGGAGTGGAGTATTACCTGCCGCATCACGGTCATTCAGACTGCGGCCCTGCCGGTATCGATTGGCGAGCGCCTTGATGATGCCGCGTTTGCTGGGCAAACGATCATGCTTGACAGGGGTCAGAAAGCTGCCGAGGCCTTTCCAGTCCAGAAGCGCCTTGTCTCCCTCGGCCCCGAACGCCTCCAACCTGTCGATCCATATCGAGCGGTTGAGCCGGTAGGCGATGTCCAGTGGCGTGTTTTCGGCGCGGTCGCGCTCGTTCATCGCTGCAGGAGCAAATAGCCGCAAGTGCTCGGTGTCGTCGAAAAGCACGGCGGCATGCCAGACTCCTATTTCTAGCGCCAACAGGTCGTCGATGCCGAAGCGCGTCGTCTTGAGAGTCTTTTCCATCACGGCAAGCAAAGCGGGCGGATAAGTCATGACACGTTTTCCCGAATAGATAGAAACACCAAGGCCGCTATTCACACCGGGACGACTGCTTTTCCTCCCCTCCATAGCGGGTCGCCATACACAAGCCGTTGACCAGATTCATGTCTTGCGGCGTCTGGCAGCGAATGGCTGTCAGCCCCGGGCTGGCAACGATGCAAGCCAGCGACTTGGCCCGGCTTACCGCCACATTCAAACGGTTTTTCGAGTACAGGAAGCCAATGTCCCTGGGCAGGTAGTCTTCATTCGACGTGGCCATCGAGACGATGACAATTTCGGCCTCCTGCCCCTGAAACTTGTCCACGGTACCGACCCGCGCACCGGCAGGCAGAACCTGCTTCAGCAGTTGCACCTGCAAGTTGTATGGCGCCACGACCAAGATGTTTTCAAGGGTAACGGCGTGTTCCTCGCCGCGGTTATCCACATAGCGCTGGCGCAAAAAATACGCGTAGAGCGCTTTGATGTACGCGGCCTCTTCCTCTGAACTCTGGCCGTTGCCGTCATGTTCGACAGGGCAGAACATCAGCCCGCTGTCTGGTACTTCCGGGCGCTCCCCGTCGAGTCGCAACACCTGCCGCTCGGTACCTGGCGCCGATGAAAGTTGACCTTCGTACACCGCATGGGAAATGAAAGAACAAACGTTCGGGTGCATCCGCCAGGTTTGTGCCAGGAACACCCCTCGGTCAACAGGAATGGTGGGCGTACCGTCCAGCAGGTAGTCAAGGATGGAGTCACCGGAGCGGCCCGGATGCACGCCTTGTACAGGTTGCGACAGTTGCATCTGGTCGCCCATCAGGACGATGTTGCGTGCCACCATGCCCATGGTGACCAGGTTCGCCACACTCACTTGGCCGGCCTCATCAATGAACAGGTAATCCAACTGTTCAGTGAAGGTCGCATCGGCAAACAGCCAAGCCGTGCCGGCGGTCAGGTTGATACCCGGCCCCCAAGCGTCGAGGAACTCCTTCTTGTTCTCGATGGAACGGATGCAGCGGCCATTGAATTCCGTGCCCTCTCCTTCCGATGATTTTTTCAGCCCCGTGAAAGCAACACCCTCTACTTGTGCACGCACCTCGACAGCAGCCAGCAGGTTGTTGATGGCATGGTGCGAATTGGAGGTCACACCGATGCGCTTGCCCGCCTTGAGCAAGTCGACAATCACGTGCGAGCCAGTATAGGTCTTCCCGGCACCCGGCGGCCCTTGGATGAACAGCACACTGTTCTCGAGGTTGCGTACCACTTGCGTGATGGCATCGGTCGTTGCCAGGCGTGGATCTAGCAGCGGTGCGCCCGGCTCAACACCTTTCACCCTTGGCGCGCGACGATGGAGGAAGTCCGCCACTGCCTGGAAGCGCGGCTCAGCCGCCAAGACGCTGTCTGCATAGCGAAATAGTGCCTCGCGCAGCAAAGTCGACGGGATTGGCCTTCCAGGAATCATGTCGAAGGCAACCGGCGGCGCATTCTTCACGGTCGCTTTGAAAATCGCCAGACACGCGTCATTGTCCAGGCTGACCAGTTGCGCAGTGGCCAGGGACTCTGTGATGACGCCTTGAGAGCCCGAGCGCATCTTGCTTTCCTGGGGATCGAAACTGTATTCAAACAGCAACGACTGCTTGATCGGTTCGGGCGGTGTTGTCGTGCGCCGCAAACCGGCAAGGCTTTCAATATCTTCCAGTAGCTCCTCAGTAGTCATGTCCTGACGGCTGAACAGCTGCCACCACACAGGCTTCTCTGCCCTGCGGTGAAAGTCGAGCAGTTGGAAGGTGAGCAACCTGACCTGGTCTGTTTCGCTCAAGGCGCTGTCGTCGGCAGACAAGCCAGCGAGCAATCTATCGCGATAAACTTCCAGTCGAACCTCGATCTCCTGCTGCTCCGCTACCGCTTTCTCGCCTTCAGCTTCCGGCACAAGAACGGAGCCTGCATCCTGCGGCTTGATGCTCAAAAGCCAATTGCGCAGCAGATAGGTGGATAGCACGTCGTCTTCGTTGTAGCGCTCGATCTGCTCGAGCAAGGCCCGCTCGCCAGTCTCTTTCCAACGTTCATAAAACACGATGCTCGCACCGGCATTTGTAACATCGCCGTCGCGCTTGGCCATGTAGAAGTGCTCGATGTTCTTGATCGAGTAGCTGGGCTCGGACACTCGGATCGCTTCGCGCACCACCTTGTAAAGGTCAACCAGCTTGCCGTTGCGCAGCAGCCAGTCCACTTGCGCCTCGCGCGTGCCATGCTGGCTCATCAGGCGCTTGATGGCCGTCTCTTCATAGCTGGCATAGTGGTAAACATGTGCGTTGGGGTAGCGCTTGAGGTGCGCGATGACCCAATCGATGAACTGCTCGAACGCGAGCTTTTCCTCGTCCCGGCTGTGCGCCCAGAAAGGTTTGAAGAATTGTTGACCGCCTTCGTCGATATACAGGCCGAAGAGGTACTCCAAGCCGCCCTCCTCCAGCGGATTGCCCTCCATGTCGAAGAACAGATCGCCCTCGACCGCAGCGGGCATTCGGCCGAAGCCACGCCGTTGTCCCGTGGCCGGCAGCAGCTCGAACAGCGGGGTATCGCTGGAGCGCCCCTGAAACTGCAAACGTGCCTGATGGCGCAACTTGTTCAGTGACTCTACGGGCAACCTGGGGATGCGCAAGTCATCGCCACTACCCGCCAACTGCTGCAATGTGCTCACCCCACCCGCCTGCAGTTTCTTGATTTGCGAACGGCTGATACCAGCGACTGCCGAAAGATGATCATCTTGCAGGCGTTGTTCACTGCAGCGCTCGCGCCACCCGCAAAAGCCACAATGCCCGCATGGCTCGGGGTACGTCGCTTGCTGCCCGTCACTGTTCACGAACGCGTTGAAACGCTGCAGCACGTGCTCCAGATAGTCGGCGTAATCAGCTACCCGAAATGCCTGTTCCGTCCGCGCGGCATCACCCAGCACGATGTACATGAACTGCGGCTGTACGCCCTGAATCGCAATCAGCATTCGCGAATAAAGTGCAACCTGCACCAGAAACTTGGCTTTTGCAGTCTTGGCCAGTTTGGTGTCGATGACTTCATAGCTATGATTACCCAACGCCGACACGCGCGGCACTTTACGCAGGAAATCGGCGTGCCCGATAAAGGCACCTTCCTGCAACGAAGCCTGGAAGATGATGTCGACGCCAGCCTTCATGGCCTCGATGGTCAGCTCCACCCGCCGTGCGAAACTCGGGTTGCCTTCGGCAATGTCGACGACATGGGCATAACCGCTTTTCAGCCGTTCGAGAAACGCCGACTCATGGGCGAGCCCCTTGTCCTGGATCAAACGGTTCTGCTCGCTTGCCGGCGCTTTCTCCATAGGAACGACAAGATGCTGCAGGTCCAGCGCTGTCAGATGCTGACATTCCAGAAAGCCGCAGATATCCGAGGCGGAATACAGCTGAATCCCGTTTCGAGTTTGCATGATTGTATTCCATCTCGTGAACGCCCGAAGGCACATGGCACCGCGCTATTGACTGCGTCGTTCAAGCATCGAGCGAGCAACCTTGGTAGAACTGCTTGAACAGGGCCGTCGGCAAGTAATGCAGATCGAGCAGGCCAAAGTGCTTGCCCACGCTGCGCCCTACGGCCATGAGTGTCCTTGCAGAATTTTCGGTTCCGGCGTACCCGGCACTCAAAATGTAGTCGATTCGATCCTTCTCGGTCTGTGCGCTTGCGTAGGCGTTGCCCGTGATCAGTACATCTGTCAGGCAGACACGGACGCGCTCATCCCCCACAGTGAACGGCTCCAGCGTTTCGGTCCCCAACGCTGCCCGCAGCCCGTCCTCGCCGCCCGCAACAATGTGTTCTAGTTCGGCAAGTGGGCGGCCGAACAAATCGAACTCCTCGATGGAGAACGGGAAGCAGTAGCCCTGCGCGGTAGCCCGTGAGATTGCGTCATCGTTTCGCGGCTCAGCCACCAGCCAATCAACGAAGGATGCCTTGTTGTCGGGCTCACCGTTGCGACGGAAGGCCAGATAATGATTGAGCACTTGGGCAAAGGGATGCCCCGTGGGTACCCAGCCGGTCTTGCCAAGCTTCCGAGGCGATACCTCGCCCTCTTCTGCATCAACCTTGGGCTCAGGTGCAAGCGGCAGGCCAAAACAGCGAAGGTCATAACCAAGCATGAACAGGCTTGCCTCGAACGCGTGACAACGCGCAGGCATTGCCCCTTGATCAGCAAACCAGCCAGTGCGCTCGAGCAATGCGCGGATAATCCAGCCCAACCGTACTTGCCAACGTGCCCACTCGGCATACTCAATGGACGAAAATTGCGGCGCGGCCAGATTGTTCAAGAACGCCCCAGGATTGCGGGCCTGGTCGCCCCGCGCGCCGCCGGACGGGAACCGCAGCAAAGGTTTTCCACGTCCTGCCCATTGCTGGCGAAACAGCGAGTACAACATGGCAATCGCAGCGCCTACACGGCTGTCATAGATGGGCGAACCAGACAAATCGAGCAAGGCGTGGATCTTGGTCAGGCCAGAATCAAAGCGCTCGACACTGCTCTCGTTGAGTTCATCCAGGTCATTGTCACCGTCGAGCGACATAAGCCCCGCCATCTTCTGCAGGTAACTCG
The DNA here is from genome assembly GCF_047456105.1 of Pseudomonas sp. BNK-15. Classification (NCBI taxonomy): domain Bacteria; kingdom Pseudomonadati; phylum Pseudomonadota; class Gammaproteobacteria; order Pseudomonadales; family Pseudomonadaceae; genus Pseudomonas; species Pseudomonas sp. BNK-15. The sequence goes on along the minus strand of NZ_CP179898.1, from coordinate 2,671,110 downwards.
ACAACTCACCCTGTGCCGCCAGCCGATGCAAGAACGGAATGGCGCCCGTCACACCACCCCACCGAAGAATCTGCAAGCACGCCTGCAGCGCTTGCTGCTCGTCACCGGCGTTGACCGCAGCGGACAACCACTCACGCAACTGCCCCAGCGAGCGCTGGGTCTGGGCCCAAGTCATGGACTCGACCACGCTCCGATTGGCGTCATACCAGCTTGCCTTCCAGCGGTAGTGCTCAACTATCTGCTCGATCCCCTGCACATCAACCGTCAAACCGCCCGGTACGAACTTGCTGGCCTTGAAGCGCAGTTTGAACGTGAGCGCCGGCAAGTTGGCTGCAAGCCACGCAATGAACGACTCCACTTCGGGTTGTACCAGGAACTCTTCACGCTTCATGCAGGCCGCCTTGCGGGTAATGTCTAATGGCCATACCCTAAGCAAAATGGCTGGCGACGTCCACGTTGGCTGTTCATACAGGTAAACAAATGGAGCAGGTTAAAGCGTTCGGATCAGCCAGGCTTCAACACCAGCGGCCAGCAGCGCATGAGCCTGTAAATTTTTCAGACACACGCAACCACTTTACGGACCGCTCACGACCTCAAGGATTAGCACTTCATGGACCATCAAGCACTCAAGACCCGTCACCGCCAAGAGCGTGAGAACCATCACCCCAACCTCACCTTGCGCGTTCATCGCGCGCTGAGCTGGCTAAATCGCGCCGAGCAGACGGATGATCTTGATGGACGCTTCATCTTTTTGTGGATCGCCTTCAATTCGGCATACGCGACGGACATTGATGAAGAGTTCCGCCTGTCCGAGCAAGCCACATTCAAGGCATTCCTCGAGAAACTCTGTGCATTGGACAAAAACAGCCTGATCGAGAACCTGGTGTGGTCCGAGTTTTCTGGCAGTATTCGTGTATTGTTGGACAATCCTTATGTGTTTCAGAGCTTCTGGGACAATCAGAACGGCAAGATTAGCGAGCAACAATGGACCGAACGCTTTGCCAACGGCCGGAGAATCGCACAGCAAGCGCTGGCAAACCGCAACACCGCCGCCGTACTCGGCGTGCTTTTCAATCGAATCTATACCCTGCGCAATCAGATCATGCATGGCGGCGCCACGTGGAACAGCAGCGTGAACCGGGATCAGTTACGTGATTGCGCCAACCTACTCGGCAAGCTAGTGCCGGTCATCATTCTGCTGATGCTAGATAACCCAGAGACGTTGTGGGGTGATGCTTGTTATCCGGTTGTTGTTTAGCTAGATGACTGCGGCTTGGGGCAGAGGTCACCCGACAGGTGAGACCACTGGTGAATCGGCAGGCGAGCAGTAATTGCCCCAGTATTCCAATTGGTATTCCACTAAAAAACGCAACCCGATTTTAATCTTATAAATTAATAAGTTAATCACACAATTCAGCTCACCCCGGCCCACCAAATGATCAAAAAAAGACGTCCACGGACGTCTTTTCTTGTGCCTGCAATTCGTGAGTTTGTTTGAGCTTCAACCTTTGGAGTGTTTCCAACGGCATGCCCAGCTATTCTAAATAGCTGGGCTGGCGCACTCAGCCTTACGCCCTGGAGGGTTGGAAGTGCACAACGCAGGAAGCGAACGGCAACGATGCGGCGCAGTGATCTGGCTAACCGGCCTCTCCGGCGCAGGCAAATCTTCCTTGGCAAACGCCCTGGCACTCCGCTTGGAGCAATTAGGCCACCCCTCCTACGTTCTCGACGGCGACGTCCTGCGCAACGGCCTAAACGCCGACCTTGGCTTCTCCCCCGCCGACCGTCATGAAAACAACCGCCGTACCGCCGAGGTGGCTGCGCTGTTCGCCGATGCCGGACTAATCTGCATCGCCGCGCTCATTTCCCCCTACCGCGCCGACCGCGCAGCGGCGCGCCGGGCGTGCAAGGCCGGGTTCCATGAAGTGCATGTCAAAGCGGACCTGGCCACCTGCGAAGCGCGCGACCCCAAGGGGCTGTACCGCCGGGCACGGGCGGGTGAGCTGAAGGGGTTCACGGGCATCGATGCACCCTATGAAGCGCCGCAGCACCCCGAACTGGTAGTGGATACCGCTGGCACCACACTGCAAAGGGCACAGGACCTGCTGTTGGGTTATGTCCTCAAGCAGGTCCTGGCCCCCGAAGGTCTCATGACTCCGGCGTGATCTCGCCACGCTGCCAGCGGGCCTCGCTGTTGCCCAGCGCCTGGGCGATGTCGGCCAGCTTGTCGGACGGCAAGGTTGCCGGCAGCGGATCAAGGCCGGCACTGGCGAACAGTTGGCCGTAGCTGTTGCGCAACTCGGCGTAGGCCAGATCGCGGCGCAAGTCTGCCTGCAAGGCGTTGAGCTCACCCTGGATCAGTTCCAGCTCACCAATACCCTGGGCCTGGTGGCGGTTGCGCAGTTGCTCGACGATCTGTTGATCAAGGGCGACCATCTGCTGGCTGGTGGCGAACTGGCGACGTGCCTCGCTGTAGTTGGCGTTGGCCACGTAAAGTTGGGCCAGAATGGCCATCGACATGGCCTGGCGGCGTGCCTCTACCACCTGCTCACCTGCCTTGGCCACATCGATCGACGCTGGGCCGGACAACACGTTGAACAGGTTCCAGGTGACCTTCACGCCGTAGTCGGCCCAGTGCTGGTTGGTCAGGAAGCTGTTGCTGTCGTAATGGCCGCCAGCGGAGAACTCCAGGCCAGGCAACATGCGTAGCATCGACTTACGCACCTCGGCGGCGCTGATGCGTGCCTGGTAGTCCTGTTCGCGCAGTTCGGGGCGTGAGGCAAGCGCCTGCTGCTCAAGGCTGTCCAGCCCGACCTTGAGCTCGGGCACGCTGTAGTCGTCGCTGGCCGCCAGGGTCAGCTCGGTGCCCGGCGGCAAGTTGATCAGCGCGCCCAATTCGGTCTTGGCCAGCGACAAGGCGCGGCGCTGTTCCTCCAGCTGGCGTGTGGCTTCTATCAGCGAACGCTGGTAGTTAAGCGCCTGGATCTGGTCGCCAATGCGCTGCTCGCCCATACGCTCGCTGTTGTCACGCGCCTGCTCGACACGCACCATCAACGCATCGATCTGCTTGAGCAGGCGCTCGGCAGCCACCGCCCGCCAGTAGGCCGAGCGCACGTCCTGGATGATGGTCTGCACCACCTTGCGCCGGCGTTCCTGCACGATCAGGCGCTGGTCGCCCTGCTGTTTGGCGCTGACATAGCTGACACCGAAGTCCAGCACGTTCCACACCATGGTCAGGTCCGCCACGTCGCGGTCGCGGTCCTGGGAGGTGGAGGGTTCCAGCGACTGGGTGTTGGTCAGCACGCTGCGGCTGCTGGCGGCGCTGGTGTTGCTGCGCCCTGCATAACCCGCCGACATCGCCATGCGTGGCAGCATGTCGAACGTGGCCAGGTCTACCTGGCGCTGGGCCAAGGCTTCTTCCATCACCTTCAGGCGCGCCTCCAGGTTGTACTTGACCGCGCGGGCCATTGCCTGGTGCAGGGTCAGCGGACCTTGCAGTGCCTCCTGGCCCTTGAACATGCTGGCCAGGTCGTCACGCGCGCGCTGTTCGCTGACGCTGCGCTCGATCGGCTGGGTCTTGACCGCACAACCGGTCACTGTCAGTGCCAACATGCTGATCGCAAATATCCTTGATGCCTTGCTCATCCCCACCGCCCCCTGGTACTGCTTTTTGATATCCATTGTGTTGTTATCCGCCATGGCTCCGGCTCACGCCTCGGGCACGGGTGTATTGATCTGCCCGAGCGCCAGGGCCAGCTCCCTGACCTGGCGCTGCTCGCTCTCCTTGAAAGCCTGCAACTGCTGCCCCAGCGTCGGCGCACCTGACTGCCCTTCGCCACCCTGGCGCCAGGGTTTGCCACCGCTGAGCTCATACTGGCCGCCATCGTCCGGCAGCGTCTTGTCGAAAATATTGGCCAGGCTGCTAGCGCCGAACACGCTGGCATCACCACCGCCAAAGCCGAGGAAACCTGCCCCGGTGCCGTTGCCGATGGCGGAGCCGCCCTGCTGACCTGCGAACACCTGGGCAAGGTAGCTAGGCGCCAGGGCCCCCTCGCGGATAAAGATGCTGCCCAGCGGCGGCAGCCCACCGCCAGCACTGGGCACTTCGAACAACGGTACTGGCAGCAAAGGTGACTGGAACGCCGGAAACGCTGGTGCAGGTGTGCCGGGCAGGGGTAAAGGCTGGCCGGCCAGACTTGGCGGCGCGGCCGGGTAGGCCAGGAACTGCGGGTCACCACCTGTGCTCTGCAGCACACTGCCCTGGCCGACGAAACCGCCCTCCAGCCCGTTGCCAGCCATGTCACTGATAGCCGTGCCGCTGGTGTTCAAGGCCAATGCCAGGCTGCCGCTGCCGGCAACCCCGGCGATATTCACCTGCCAGGTACGGCTGTCGAGCTGCACCAGTGATTGCAGGGTGCCGCTGGCGTTGCCGCTCGATACCAGCTGGAAGTCACTCAGATCAACGCCGCGAACCTCTTCACTGAAGGTCACGGTGAACCCCTGGCTGCCGTTGCCACTGACAGGCGTCGGCACGATCGACTCGACGCTCGGCAAGCGCGTATCGACGATGATTCCAGTGCTGTCGCCAACCGCCCCCAGCCCTGGCTGCAAGGCATTGCCGGCAGCGTCATGCAAGGTCGCGCCATTGGCTGTCAGCCCCACTACCTGAATGCCGTCGGCATCGTTGTCGCCAGCCTGGATGCGGTACTGGAACACCAGCGTCGGCGTGCCGGAGCCAGCGACGAAATCGGCATACACCGTACGCCCACCCACATCCAGTGCCAGCTGCGGGGCGCCGTCGACAATCACCGCTTCGCTGGTATCGACCACGAAGGTCAGCGTATCGCCGGTGTTGTAGTGCACCCCCACCGGCACGCTGACGCTATTCACCGTGGGGGCGTCATGGTCGATGTTGTACACCGCGCCGGTCAGGCCACCCGTCAGCAGGTTGCCGGCTACATCGCTGATGGCGGTGCCAGCGGCCTTCAGGTTCAAGCCCAGGGTACCGGTGCCGCTGACACCGCTGGCGGTGATCTCGTAGACACCATCGCTTATCTGGCGCAGGCCACTGAGCGTAGCGCTGGCGGTACCGCTGGCGACCAGGCTGAAGTCGGCCAGGTCAACGCCGTTGACGCGTTCGCTGAAGGTGACGGTGAAGCGTACGCTCTGCGCGTTGCTCGGGGATGGGTCGAGGGTGACGATGCCGACGGCTGCAGGTGCCAGTGTATCGACCAGCACCTTGCTAGTGTCGGCGACGCCATTCAAGGCCAGGTTCATTGCATTACCCTGGGCATCGCTCAGGGTGGCTCCATTGGCCGACAGGCCGGTCACGCGGATGCCGTCGCTGTCATTGTCGCCGGCCTGGACGATGTACTGGAACACCAGCGTCGGCGTGCCGGCACCGGCCATCAACTCGGCGAACACCGTGCGCCCGCCGACTTCCAGGGCCAGGCGTGGCGAACCGGCCACCTGCACTGCTTCACTGGCATTGACCACGAACACCAGCGCATCGCCGGCATTGTAGGAAACGCCCGCCGGCCCACCGACGCTGGTCACGCTAGGGACGCGTGTGTCGATGGTGTAGTTGTTGGAAATGCTGCTACCCACACCGGCGTTGCCAGAGGCCGTGGCAACTACGCCACTGTTGTCCAGAGAAACAAGGTTACTGGTGTCTTCGACATTGCTGGTCGGTGTCAGCGTTGCGGTCCAGGTGATGCCACCGTCCAGGCTGCTCAGATTGGTCAGCACACCATTGGCCGCGCTCATGTCAGCCAAGGTAAACCCGCTGACCGCTTCGCTGAACGTGATGGTCACCAGGCTAGACTCGCCCGCCCGCAACACGTTGTCGGCCACCACGATGGTCGCGGTAGGGACAATGGTGTCGACCGAGAAGTTGCCCGACGAGGTGGTGCCGCTGCCAATGTTGCCGGCAAGGTCGGCGATGCCGGTGTTGGCCAGGGTGATGACATTGCTGGTATCGCGCACACCCACGGCCGGGGTGAAGGTGGCTGTCCAGGTGATGCCGCCGTCGGCACTGGAAAGCGCGCTCAAGGTGCCGTTGGCAACCGTCAGGTCGGCGTTGCTGAAGCCCGTCACCGCTTCGCTGAAGGTGATGGTCACCTGGCTGGTTTCGCCCACGGTCAGGTTGCTGTCAGCGACCACGATGGTGGCGGTCGGGCGTAGGCTATCGATGGCGTAATTGTTCGAGTCGGTGCTACCGGTGCCGGCGTTGCCAGCCAAGTCCGCCACGCCGGTGTTGTCCAGGGTGACCAGGTTGCTGGTGTCGCTGATGCCAACTGTGGGTGTCAGTGTCGCAGTCCAGGTCAAACCGCCGTCACCGCTGGCGAGCCCGCTGAGGGTACCGTTGGCCACGCTCAGGTCGGCCAGGCTGAAGCCGACCACCGCCTCGTTGAAGGTGATGGTCACCAGCGATGTCTCGCCTGCCGCCAGTTGGCTGTCGGCCACCACGATGGTTGCTGTCGGGCGCTGGGTGTCGATGGCGTAGGTGTTCGAATCGGTGGTGCCGACACCGGCGTTGCCGCCCTGGCCGACCACGCCGGTATTGTCCAGGCTGATCAGGTTGGTGGCATCGGTGACATTGCTGGTGGGCGTGAAGGTGGCGGTCCAGGTGATGCCGCCATCGGTACTGGAAACCATGCTCAGGGTGCCGTTATTCACCGTCAGGTCGGCATTGTTGAAGCCGGACACCGCCTCGCTGAAGGTAATGGTCACCAGCGACGTCTCACCAAGGCGCAACGCAGTGTCGGCCACCACGATGGTTGCCGTGGGGACAATGGTGTCGACCGAGAAGTTGCCCGACGCGGTGGTGCCGCTGCCAGTGTTGCCGGCAAGGTCGGCGATGCCCGTGTTGGCCAGGGTGATGACATTGGTGGTGTCGCGCACACCGACGGCCGGGGTGAAGGTGGCTGTCCAGGTGATGCCGCCGTCGGCACTGGAAAGCGCGCTCAAGGTGCCGTTGGCCACCGTCAGGTCGGCATTGCTCAAGCCCGTCACCGCTTCGCTGAAGGTGATGGTCACCTGGCTGGTTTCGCCCACGGTCAGGTTGCTGTCGGCGACCACGATCGTAGCGGTCGGGCGTTGGCTGTCGATGGCGTAATTGTTCGAGTCGGTGCTGCCGGTGCCGGCGTTGCCCGCCAGGTCCGCCACGCCGGTGTTGTCCAGAGTGATCAGGTTGCTGGTATCGCTGATGCCAACTGTGGGCGTCAGTGTCGCAGTCCAGGTCAAACCGCCGTCACCGCTGGCGAGCCCGCTGAGGGTACCGTTGGCCACGCTCAGGTCGGCCAGGCTGAGGCCGACCACCGCCTCGTTGAAGGTGATGGTCACCAGCGATGTCTCGCCTGCCGCCAGTTGGCTGTCGACCACCACGATGGTTGCCGTCGGGCGCTGGGTGTCGATGGCGTAGTTGTTCGAATCGGTGGTGCCGACACCGGCGTTGCCGCCCTGGCCGACCACGCCGGTATTGTCCAGGCTGATCAGGTTGGTGGCATCGGTGATATTGCCGGTGGGCGTGAAGGTGGCGGTCCAGGTAATGCCGCCATCGCTGCTGCTCACTGCGCTGAGGGTTCCGTTGGCGACGGTCAGGTCGGCATTGCTGAAGCCGGACACCGCCTCGCTGAAGGTAATGGTCACCAGCGACGTCTCACCAAGGCGCAACGCAGTGTCGGCCACCACGATGGTTGCCGTGGGGACAATGGTGTCGACCGAGAAGTTGCCCGACGAGGTGGTGCCACTGCCAGTGTTGCCGGCAAGGTCGGCGATGCCCGTGTTGGCCAGGGTGATGACATTGCTGGTATCGCGCACACCCACGGCCGGGGTGAAGGTGGCTGTCCAGGTGATGCCGCCGTCGGCACTGGAAAGCGCGCTCAAGGTGCCATTGGCAACCGTCAGGTCGGCATTGCTCAAGCCCGTCACCGCTTCGCTGAAGGTGATGGTCACCAGGCTGGTTTCGCCCACGGTCAGGTTGCTGTCAGCGACCACGATGGTGGCGGTCGGGCGCAGGCTGTCGATGGCGTAATTGTTCGAGTCGGTGCTACCGGTGCCGGCGTTGCCAGCCGTGTCCATCACGCCGGTATTGTCCAAGGTGATCAGGTTGCTGGTATCGCTGATGCCAACTGTGGGCGTCAGTGTCGCAGTCCAGGTCACGCCGCCGTCACCGCTGGAGAGCGCGCTGAGGGTACCGTTGGCCACGCTCAGGTCGGCATTGCTGAGGCCGACCACCGCCTCGCTGAAGGTGATGGTCACCAGCGATGTCTCGCCAATCGCCAGTTGGCTGTCGGCTACCACGATGGTTGCCGTCGGGCGCTGGGTGTCGATGGCGTAGTTGTTCGAACTGGTGGTGCCGAAGCCCGCGTTGCCACTGCTCTGGCCCACCACACCGCTGTTGTCGAGGGTGATCAGGTTGGAGGCATCGGTGACATTGCTGGTGGGTGTGAAGGTGGCGGTCCAGGTGATGCCGCCGTCTGCACTGGCAAGCCCGCTCAGGGTGCCGTTGGCCACGGTCAGGTCAGCAGTGGTGAAGCCGGCCACCGCCTCGCTGAAGGTAATGGTCACCTGACTGGTCTCGCCGATACGCAGGGCCGCATCGCTCATCACGATCGTCGCCGTGGGTTGCAGGGTGTTGACCGTGTAGTTGCTGGAGTCGGTGCTGCCGCTGCCAACGTTGCCGGCAAGGTCGGCGATGCCCGTGTTGGCCAGGGAAATGACGTTGCTGGCGTCCTGCACGTTGATCGACGGCGTGAAGGTGGCCGTCCAGGTGATGCCGCCGTCGCTACTGGTCAGCCCGCTCAGGCTGCCGTTCGGCACCGACAGGTCGGCCAGGGTGAAGCCGGTCACCGCTTCGCTGAAGGTGATGGTCACCGTGGTGGTTTCACCCACGGTCAGCGTAGTGTCGGCCATCACGATGGCCGCAGTTGGCCGCTGGCTGTCGATGGCGTAATTGTTCGAGTCGGTACTACCGGTGCCGGCGTTGCCAGCCGTGTCCATCACCCCGGTATTGTCCAAAGTGATCAGGTTGCTGGCATCGGTGACATTGCCGGCGGGCGTGAAGGTGGCGGTCCAGTTGATGTTGTCGCTGGTGCTCAGGCCGCTGAGCGTGCCGTTCTGTACCGTGAAGTCGGCCAGGGTCAGGCCGGTGACGGGTTCGTTGAAAACGATGGTGACGGTGCTGGTTTCGCCAATGGCCAGGCTGCTGTCGGCGACCACGATGGTCGCGGTCGGCCGTACGGTGTCAACAGCGTAATTATTGGAGTCGGTGGTGCCGCTACCGCTGTTGCCGGCAGCGTCGGCCACGCCGGCGTTATCCAGGGTGATCAGGTTGGTGGCGTCAGTGACAGTGCTGGCGGGCGTGAAGGTGGCGGTCCAGGTAATGCCGCCATCGCTGCTGCTCACCGCGCTGAGGGTTCCATTGGCCACGGTCAGGTCGGCATTGCTGAAGCCGCTCACCGCCTCGCTGAAGGTGATGGTCACCAGGCTGGTTTCGCCAATGCGCAAGGCGGTGTCAGCGACGACGATTGTCGCTACCGGGCGTTGGGTATCGAGGCTGTAGTTGTTCGAGTTGGTAGTGCCGGAGCCGGCGTTGCCAGCACTGTCAGTCACCCCCGTGTTGTCCAGGGTGATGAGGTTGGTCGCATCGGTAATGTTGCTGGTCGGCGTGAACGTCCCGGTCCAGGTGATGCCGCCATCGCTGCTGCTTATCGCGCTCATAGTACCGTTGGCCACGGTCAGGTCGGCATTGCTCAAGCCGCTCACCGCCTCGCTGAACGTGATCGTCACCAGGCTGGTTTCGCCGATGCGCAAGGCATTGTCGGCGACCACGATAGTGGCGGTGGGGCGCTGCGTGTCGATGCTGTAGCTCGGCGACACTGTGACGCCACTGCCAGCATTGCCCGCCAGGTCAGAGACGCCGGCATTGTTCAGGGTGATCGTCGCACTGGCGACAGTGGTGTTGGCGGAGGGGGTAAAGGTCGCACTCCAAGTGAGGCCACCATCACTGCTGCTCACTGCCGACAACGTACCGCCCATCACCGTGAGGTCAGCATTGCTGAAGCCAGCCACCGCTTCGCTGAAGGTGATGGTCACGTTCGATGTGTCGCCGACTTTCAGTGCGGTGTCACTGAGGCTGATGGTAGCGGTCGGCGGCACCGTCTCGCGGACACTGACCTGCACCGTGGCGGTAGTGGAGGTAGCGCCATCGCCGTCGCTGACGGTTACCGAAACTGATCGGCTGGCCTGGCCGATGCCATTGCCGGCATTACCGTTGTCATAAGTGATACTGCGCACCAGCGCCTGTACCGACGCGGCCGTGGCATTGGCGTTGAACGTCACCACCAGGCTGGCGCCGCCGGTGCCGCCGGCTACGGTGCCGATGGCTACCCCGCCGTAACTCACCGTATTGCCGCTGAGGCTGATCTGCCCGGCGCCGTTACCCACGCTGAGGATACCCAAGGTATCTTCCCCGGCTACGCCATTGGCGCTGACCGAGGCCGTTAGGTTGCCACCGCCGAAGTCGGCCGAGTCACTGTCGCTGACCGTCGCATTGCCGTTCGCATCGATCAGTATCGCGCCATTGCCCTGGGTGAATGTAGTGCTGTCGCCGTTGAGGTTGCCGATCACCGGTGCGTTGTTCTGCGCCAGCACGACCACCGCAGCCGTACGCGTAGTGCTGCCCATGTCATCGTTGACGCTGACGGTCACGCTGCGCGTGCCAGTGGTATAGGCAGCCGCCGCGTTGCCATAGGCCACCGATGCAAGAATCGCCCGGTACTGGGCCAGGGTGGCGACACCGCTCAGGGTAAGCACCGCGCTGCCCGAGCCGCTCACAGTAATGCCGAAGCCGGCGGCCGTGGCGATCTGCGCAGCGGTGAGCGAGAGGGTTTCGTTGGCGCCATCAACCACACCGCTCAACGCCAGGGAGGCACCGCTGACCTGAGTGTCGCCGTCAGTCTGGGTGAGGGAGATGTTCGGCACGATCGCCACTGCGGCGCCGCTGAAGTTGACCGTGCTGTCGTTGCTGCCAGTAGTGGTGTCCAGGTCGACCACCGGTGGTGCCGAATACAGTACCTCGTAGGCACCGATATCCACACCGCCACCGCGTGGCCGCTCGAAACCGCGCAGGTCGGTGGCCGGGGCGCCACTGCTGGTGCCCTGGTCGATGGCGTTGCTGGCCGTGGAAGCCAGGCGGTAATCACCCCCGGCAGCATCGACGAAATTGACCGTGGTGCCGATCAGGTTGGTGGTGCTGGTGTAGCTGCTGCCCGTGGCTGCATCGGCGGCAGCACCGTTGACGGTATTGCCGGTGAGGATGGAGTTCTGCACCGTGATCGTGCCGACCTGGCCACTGACCCAGCCAAGGCCGGCGGAGGTGATGCTGCCGCTACCGGTATTGAGGAACACGTTGTTGGCAATGGTGCTGTTGACGATGTTCACCGAGCCGCCCACGTTGCTCAGGACGATCACCGCGCCCCCCGCGATGGTGCCGGTAAAACTGTAGATGCCGGTGTTGTTGTAGATCGCCACGTTTTCCAACACATGGTTATTGGCGCCACCCAGGCGCACCAGCGATGACATCGCGGTGCCTCCGACGATACTGGCGCTGTTGTCATGAATGGTGGTGTTGCGCACCACTACCGTGGAGCCGACACTTAGCGCCGAGTTGATCACCGCACCGGCGTTGTTCTGGAAGTTCGAATCTTCAACGGTGATCGAGCCACCGTTGGCACGGATCGCGCCACCGGTGAGGTTGCCCGAGAAGTCACGGAAATCGAGGTTGCGCACCGTCAGCACGCCGCCGCTGTTGCTCTGCAGCCCCGACGCCTCGGCCGCATCACGTACGCCGTTGTTGTTGACGTCGCCACTGAGGATGATATCGCCTCGGCCGTCGCCATCCACATCACCGTTGATGGTGATGTTGCTGGTGACCAGCAAGGCCGAAGCGGTGGACCAGCGGATGGTCTGGCCACTCAGCGATTGATGGAACACGATGATGTCGCTGCCACTGCCGGCGGCGGAGCCGTTCACCGATGTGTCGGTGTTGGCGGCCTGGATCGCCTCGGCCAGCGAGACAAAGCTATCAACCGCAGTGGACGTGGCATTGGTGTCGGTCACCGTGATGGTCGCCAGCGACGTATTGAACGCCGTCAGGTCACCACGTTGCACACCAACGCCCGTAGCGACCACACCGGAGACGGTTTCCAGTTCCCAGTCCTCGCCCTCGCGGTTGCCGGTCGAGTCGGAAGACGCGCCTACATCGGCACCGCTCAGCCGTGCCACCTCATCGACGAACAGCTGCCCATCACTGCCCTCGCCGGTGTTGCAGGCGAAAAAGCGGATGTCGCCACCCTCGGCCAGGCTGGCACCGATGCGCGCCAGGTCGGCCTGATGGCTGGCCAGCTGATTGGCCCAAATGGCGTTGCCGGCCAGGTACACATAGCCGCTGTCACCGTGGCTGATGATATCGATGGAAGTGACATCGGTACGGCCGTCGAGGTAATCAGCGATCTGCTTGAAACCGTCCTTGCCGTTCTCCAGCACCACCACCTCGACGCCGGCGGGCAGGCCGGCGATGAGCTTTTGATAGTCACTGACAGCGGAGTCGACGAACACCACTTCGTGGCGCTCGGCAGCCAGGGTAGCCGGCGCCGTAGCGGGTGCGGCCTGTTGCGCGCTTTCATGGCTCGCGCTGTCCTGGGTACTGGACGTATCGCTGGCGGTAGCGGTGTCCTTGCTGGTGGCCGTGGCAGCGGCTACCTCTGCGGCCTGGGCGCCCTGGTCGGCGACTACGGCCACCGAAGCATCGAACATCATGCGGGGTTCCAAGGCCTGAATCAGGCTCGGCCGGCTTATGGAAACGCTGGGGTTTTGGTTCTTCTTGTTTCGCTTCCAGAATGCCATGCCGACCTCATTCAGCCCTTGGGCTGGTTGATCCTGTAACTGCGCCAGGCAATGGCGCATCCTTGTCGAGAATCCAGACGCACCGCGGGGAGCCGACATGCCCCCCGCGATGAACTGCACTGCTTGCCTTGACTCAGTTACGGCTCGGGAAGATGCCTTCCAGGGCGATGATGAAGTTCATGCCCAGGTAGGGGTTTTGCACAGAAACGGGCAGCGAGGCACCACCCAGGTTGACGCTGGTTTGAGGCACCGTGACGTTGAACGGCTTCAGGCTGGTATTAGGCACGTCACTGGAATAGATATCCGCCGCCGCCCCTGCCCCCGAACTGTCAAAAGACTTGGCCAGCACGTTGCCAGACGAAGGTGCCGCAGCGTTGGCATCGCCTTCCACCGCCGGTATGGCCACCGAAACGGTCTGGGCAGGGATCACCGCCTGCTGCATCGGCATGTTCGACTGCAACAGCGTGACATCGTTGACACCGCCAGCTTCGCCCTGCACCACATCGGCCAGGCCTGGCCCGGTGCCGAAACCGATTGGCCCGCGACCGCGCAGGTCTGGCAGGGCGAAAGTGGTCTTGCCATCACCGCCATACGTGGTGCCAAGCAGTGCGAACAACGCGTTGTTCTGGGCAATGCTCATCAGCTGACCTTGGCAGAATGCCCAACCGCGAGGCGCAAAGTTGCCTGCGAACATCTTGATCTCACCGAGAAACGGATCCATTTGCTGCTCTCCTATGACTACCTGCAAGGCGGACCTGGTGGCCCGCGAAATGGGTTCAGGAACGATGCATCTTCAGGTACAGACCATTGTCCTCGACAACCGCGAAGCCACTGCGCCGATACAGGCGCACTGCCGGGCTGTGCGAAGTGACGTGCAAACCGGCGCTCAGGCCCTGGCGGTCAGCCTGTGCCAGCCACTGGCGCAGCAGACGAGAGCCGATACCCTGGCCCTGCCAGGCGGGCAAAATTGCCATATCAATGATCTGCAGGTGGCTGTCGGCCCATTGCAGGGAAGCACGGCCGATACGTTCGTTGGCGGTTTCGATGATCAGAAAGCAGGCGTCGGGGTACTGCGCCTGGTAATGCAAGTGCTGGGCACGCCACTGCTGGTCGAGAAAATGCTCGATCGTTGCCTGGTCCCACGCCAGCGCGGCCATTTCGGCGGCCCGGGTGGTACCGTACAAGGCGCGCAGAAACACTTGGTCAGCGTCCACCACGGGGCGGAGAAGCACTTCAGAGGTCGACATCGGGTCACGCTTCCCTGCTGTAGTTACCCCATGGTGAGGGGAGCACATCCAAGTGAATTGTCCTACACGATGGCGTAGAGCCTAGTCGATTGACGAGGCAAATCGCCACCACTGCGTCGGCGATTTACACAGTTTTCTCAAACAGGCGTTCGAAGCCTTTTGGCGCCAGTTTTCAGGCGTTATGCAAGCGTATGAATTCCAAGCACTTATAGGGCTCCAGCGCCCATTGGCGCACGCCTTCAAGTACTTGCTCGCTGGCTTCCTCGCGCTTGCGCTGGCTGTCAGCACTGAAGTTCATGCCCGGTTGCTTGGCATCGAACGCTGCCACTTCACGCAACCTCGGCACATCGCTGGGCATCACCCCGAACACTGGGGCCAGGCGCCCCCAGATGGCCTCAGGCAGTTCACTGTAGTTGACGGCAATGCCGCCGTGTTCCCGGCATAGCTGCAGGCCGGCCTTGAGGATCTCGCCTACTACCCGGCAGGTGTATTGCACCGTATCCATGCCCTTGCCGCTGCCCAGCAAGGTGTCCAGCAGCGAGGCGCCAAGCAGGCCCGGCACCCGGTGCATGCCGGCCTGGCGCAACTGCGAGACAACGATCTCCAGTGGGTCGCGATAGAGGAAGATCCTCGGCACTTCGGGGTACAGTTCGGCCAGTAAGGGCGCCTCGAACACGTTCCAGGCATCAAGCTTGATCACCAACTGGCGCTCATCGCCCTGGCGCCGCTGGCCGTAGGCTGAAAGCAGTGCGCGCACGCCTTCGGCCTGCCAGTCCTTGGCGCCTGGGTCCTGCAGCGATGCCCTCAGCAGGTTGTCCAGGGGTGGCGGCTCACTGAGCACGATGTTGCGCGCCTGGCTGGCCAACAGTTGTGCGATCAGCGTGGAGCCACATCGCGAGGCATGGAACACCAGCACCGAAGGTGCCAGGCCTGGGCTGCGCACTTGCCAGTCCAACAGTGCCTGCAAGTTGGTGTCGCGGCGCAGGGCCTGGTTGAACGGCAGGCGTAAGGCCTGATCGACGTCGTCTCGGAAAAACGGCCTGGTCAGGGGCTGCTGGCCAAACCAGCACCAGTCCAGGCGCCAATCACCCTTGTCACGCCACAGGCGAATCGGCATCCAGCCGTGAAAACTGCCTGACGCATTCAGATTCGCCATTGATCGCTCCATGCTTGCTTGCCTTGGCGCATGGCACTCAGCACCTCGGCTTCGGAAAACACCAGGCCCATGGTTGCACCGAGGGCAATGGCCGCTGCCACGAATGCCCGTGGATCGTCCAGTGTCTGCAGGCTGGCTGCCAGTGCAGGGGTATGCGCCACTTGCTCACGAAAGCGCTCGAAAGCCTGCCCTGCCCGCCCCGGGCTCAATGCCGGGGTTCGTGCCCGCCCCTGTTCGATCAACCCGAGCAGCCAGTTGTCGGCCAAGCAGTCGAGCACCAGGTGGATACGCTCACCGGGGCCGGGGTTGTGCACCCGATGCGCACGTGACAGGTCGACGAACCAGCACTCGCCAGCCTGCATGGGGACCTGCAGGCCGTCGACGATAAACTCGACGCCCGGTGGGCTCAGCAGTGGCACATGCAGGCGCAGGCAGCCTCCAGGGCGCCCCAGGTCCGGGTCGCGGTGCTCGTGAATCCGCGCGCCCTCGCCCAGGCGCAGCAGACGTGCGGCCTGCAGGGATGCGCGAAATGGCGCCAGCGCGGCCTGCCACGCGGTCTCATGGCGCCACCAGTCCTGCCTCACGGGCGCGCCCCGGCCCGGTGCAAGCGGCACAGGAGCATCCTCGGCACTGACCAGCGCCACACCGCTCCAGTCGCCCTCGTGATAACCGCGGTTGAAATGCGCCTGCCAGGCCCCTGCCTCCACCCGTGCCAAAGCCTGCAGCAATGCCGGCAGGTCCATGGCAAGGGGCAGTCGGGAACATAGCGGCAGCGAGACTTCGCTCATGGCTGCTCCTTGCAGTGAATTCGCACTAGAAACCACTCTCACGCACGCCCAAGGCCGCCAACCGGCGCCAGGCAGCGCCCAGCAGCGATTCGCGGGCACCCTCGAGCACCACCACCCCACGCAACGGCTGGGCCACGTCAGCCACATCCGTCAGCGGGCTCAGGCGCACCCCGTACTGCGCCTGCAGCGGCTGGGCCCGCTGTTGGCCATCGCGGCGTACGGCCACCGGGCCATGCCGGTCAGACGCCAGCGCCTGCAGTTCCAGCGCGGCAACCCCGGTAGCATCCACCTGCTCCACGCGCACGGGCAACGCCGCCCGCGCCGGGTCATCGGCAATGAAGCGCCCTTCACTGCCAGCCGCCACGCGCCACAAATCGGCCTCGCCCAAGTAACCACGCAGGCGCACCCCCGGTTCGACGACCCGCCCCAGGGCCTGGCCTGTATTGACCCACTGCCCCGCCTGCAGGTCCCTGGGCATGTCGCGCCACACTCCCGCACCCGGCGCGCGCAATTGCAAGCGTTCACGCTGCGCGGCAAGGCCACGGTACTCGGCCACTGCCTCGGCCAGTTGCTGCTCGAGCACCCCGGCATCGCTGGCGGTAGCGCTGCGCCCGGACTGACGGCGTAACAGCAACTGCAGAATTTCTATTTCGCGGCGCACGATCTTCAGGCGCGAATCCAGGTCCGGCGATTCCAGCTCCAGCAGCAACTGCCCCTGAGCGACCGTCTGGCCATCGTGCACCTGCAACTGCTTCACTCGCGCCGCCACAGGTGCATGCAAGGCACTCACCCGCGACGCCTCGAGCATCGCCGGCACCTCCACTGCACCGCGCCAAGGCACGGCCAGCAGCGCCAGCAGCAGCATCAACCCCAGGCCAAGCCCCAGCGCCTTGCGCGGCTGGGCCTGGTCACGGCGCAGCCACCACTGCTGCAGCTCCTTGCATACCGGCAAGCCGATGAACCACACCAGTTCCACCAGCATGAGGAAGATGCCCAGCACCTTGAAGAACAGGTGATACACCGCCAGGGCGATACCAAAGAACAACAGCGCACGCCAGACCCAGGCGCCATAGCCCCATATCAACAGGCGCTGGCGCATTACCGGTGGCCACGGCTCGGGCATCGTCTCGCCATAGCCGAACAACGCCTCGCGCAAGCGCCACCGGCACAGGGCAAACGCGCGTTGCTGCAGGTTTTCCACGCCTAACAGGTCACTGACCAGAAAGTACCCGTCAAAGCGCATGAACGGGTTGAGGTTGACCAGCAAGGTAGTGATCCACGTGGCACTGGCCAGCATGAACGCTGCGGTGCGTAGCGGCCCATCGGGCAGCAGCGACCAGGCCAGCAGTGCCAACACCGCCAGTACCAGCTCGGCGAATACGCCACCTGCATCTATCAGCAGCCGGGAGCGCCGGTCGCTGACGCGCCAGGCATCGCTGACATCGGTGTAGAACATCGGCAGCAGTACCATGAACGCCAGCCCCATGCTCTGCACACGACAGCCCGCGCGCTTGGCCATGTAGGCATGGCCGAACTCGTGGCATAGCTTGGCGAAAGCCAGGGCCAGGCCAAAGGCGAGCATGCCGCCGAGGCTGAACAGGTGCGGGAACGTGGCGATGAAGCGCGACCAGTCACGAATCACCAGAAACAGGCCAAGCACCAGCAGCGCCGGCAGGCCAACGCGCAGCAGCCAGCCACCATGGCGCTCGAGCAGCGGCCAGGTACGGTTGAGGAAGGCATCCGGGCGCCACAGCGGGATGCGGAAGAACAGGTACTGGTGCAACGCTTTGTGCCACAGCCCCTGTTGGCTGGCGGCGGCCTTCACGGCATAGCTCTGGCGCTGCTTGGGATCGTTGGCGCTGAGCAGGTCGTGGTGGCCGAGAAACGCCAATAGGTCCTCCACCGCCTGAGTATCCAGGGGCAGGCCCGGCTCGGCATTGGCAGCTGCCAGCACCCGTTGCGGCTCACCCAGCGGCCAGTGGCGGAGCAAACGCACCGCTGCCGCGCCGAGCTTGAAATAACGGCCGCGCAACGGGTCGGCCAAGGTCCATTGCGGGGCACCGTCCAACGCCGGTGCCGCTGGCGAGAGCTGCAGGTCCGCACGCAGCGCCGGCAACATTACAGGCCCAGCCCTTGGCGCAGGGCCGCCAGAGGCCGGCGCAGCAGGTAATAGGCCAATGGCGCGCGTTCGCCGTACAGCTTCGCCGTACCGCGCAGGCCAATGCGTGGTGAGGCCTCGACGAAGGTCGCATCCAGCCGGTAGGCAAGCTGCCCGGCGGCGGTGGTTTGCGCCTCGTAGGCAGCACGTTCAAGCTGCGCCACGTGCCGATGCAGTGGGTCACTGTCAAGGAACAGCGCCACCTCGGCCCCCGGCTGCAGGGCGATGGCATCGCCCACCGGCAACTCTAGGCGCAGTTCGGCCTGCACTGGGTCGGCCAGTTGCATCAGCCGCTCGCCGGTCTGCACCGGTTTGCCAGTCCAGCGCTCGGCATCGGCGAACACAGCGATGCCGTCACGTTCGGCGCGGATCTCGCTGCGCGCCAGCAACTGGTGTGCATAGTCGAGTTCGGCGCGTTTCTGTTCGACGCGTGCGGCCAGCAAGTCCAGGCGCGCGCTAGAGTCGGCATCGGTAAAGGCGCGCTGGGCACTGACCTTGAGTTCGGCCTCCGCCACGCCCAAGGTGCGTGCGGCGACATCGGCCTGGGCCTTGAGGGCGGTGGCATCAAAGCGCACCAGCAAATCCCCCGCTGTCACACGCTGGTTGGGTTTGACCAGGAACTCGGCCACCACCCCGTCCAGCGGCGCCGCCACCACCCAGCCACCGCGCGGCACCACCTCGGCCGGCGCCAGCACCGACTGGCGCACCGGCAGCAAAAGCAACAGCAGCGCGGCCGCCAGCACCGCCAGCAAGCGCCGCCGCGGCCAGCGCAGGCGCCAAGGGCGCACCGGGTTCAGCGCCTGCCAGGCATGCGCATAAGTTTCCCCCAACTGCACCAGCAAGGCCTGCTCGGCGGCGTTGAACGCCTGCTCGCGGGCCAGCCACAAGCCGCCGAAGGCCTCACCCTTGCGGTCGTGCAATGGCAACCAAAAGGCTTGCCCAGCCGACAACGCCTGCCAGTCGGCGAGTGTCTGGGCATCCAGCACGCTTGGCTCGACCTCGCCGGCTTGCCCTGCGACACCCGCTGCCTGCAACTTGCCCACGGCACGTTCGACAAAGGCCACGAACGGTGCATTGGCTTCCACCACGCTGATGCCTGTCAGCGCCTGCACCTTGCCGGCGATCAGTAACGCGGCATGGCGAAAACCAAACATCGCCTGGCCGTCGTTGACCATGGCATACGCCAGCTGCTCGGTACTGGTGGCCTGGCGCGCCTGGCGCTGCAGCCCCAGAAACAAGGCGAAGGCCCGCTCCGCCGTACCATGGGCAGCGGCGGTCATGGCTGCTGCGCAAAGCTGGCCGTACCGCTCATGCCCGCCAGCAAACCGTGAGCGTCTGCGGGCAGTTCGCCGATCAGCAGCAGCGTCTGGCTGCCTTCATCGATTCGCGCGCCCACACGCTTGACCGTGGCGCCCAGCGGCTGACCGGTTTCATCCGGGGTGAACTGAAAGCTTTGCCCAGGCTTGAGCCTGGCCAGCCAGCGCGAAGGCACCAGCAGCTGGATTTCCAGCGAACGATTGTCCACCACCTCCACCAGCGGTGCGCCGTTGGCGACGCTTTCGTGAGGCTGGGCACGGCGTTGTACCACTCGCCCGTCGAACGGGGCGGTGACCACACAGCGCTTGACCTGCACTTGGTAGACCTGGGCTTCGGCCTGGGCCTGGGCTTGCTTGGCCTCAGCCAGCGATACCTCGAACTGCCCCACCGATTTCAATGCGGCCAGTTGACGGTTGTGGTTGAGCTCTTCGCGGCTTGCGCGCACCGCCGCTTGAGCGGCATTGAGCTGGGCCTGGTAGGCCGAGCAGTCGAAGCGCGCCAGGGTGCTGCCCTTCTTGAAGGCCTCGCCATCAGCATAAGGCATCTCGACGATACGCCCGGCCAGCTCACTGGCCAGCACTGCCTGGTGACGCGCGCGCAACACGCCACGGGCGCTGTGCTCGGCGCCCGTATTGCCGACGCTCGGCGTGTCCAGCAGCGGGTCGCCTGATGCTTCATTGGCCAGCGCCAGTGGCAGGTGCAACATACTCAAGGCCAAGGCCAGTCGAATCCCACGACACATGTTGCACACTCCCTTGCAAGCTAGGAGACCGGAGTGTACGAAAAAAGTGATGGCACGGATACATCACGCCGAACGGTCCATGGTGGCCGATCAACCCGGCCACCATGGAGGTATCACCGCCGCCGCTCAACCGAGCGAGCGCACCCCCGCCGCCTGTCGTTCATGACCGCGCGCGGTGACGATGCCAAGGAAGGAAATGAAGATCGCCAGGCTCAATGTAGCGGTCACCTCCACCCGGTGCTCGGGCGTGTACATCATCACCGCCAGCGCCCCGCCAATGAAAATGATCACCGCCCAGGTCAGCCAAGGGAACAGCCACATGCGGAATTTCAGTTCCGCGTTTTCACGCTCCAGGCGGCGGCGCATGCGCAGCTGGGAGATGGCGATGACCATGTAAACCAGCAGCGCAATGGCGCCGGAGCTGGCCAGCAGGAACTCGAACACACCCTTGGGTGCGAAGTAGTTGAGGATGGCGATGGCCGCGCCGATCAGGGTGCTGCCGAACACGGCAGCGCGTGGCACGCCGACCTTGGAGGTCTTGTTGAGGAAGGCCGGTGCATCACCACGCTTGGCCAGGGAGTACATCATCCGCGAAGCGATATAGATCGACGAGTTCATGCAGCTGGTCACCGCCACCAGCACCACCAGGTCGACCATGAAGGCGGCATTGGGGATGTTCATGATTTCCAGCGCCCGCTGGTAAGAACCCACCACCGCAAGCTGCGGGTCGTTCCACGGCACGATCGAGATGATCACGAAAATCGACAGGATGTAGAAGGTACTGATGCGCCAGATCACAGAGCGCGTGGCCTTGGCGATGTTACGCGACGGGTCGCTGGATTCGGAGGCGGCAATGGTCACCGCTTCTGTGCCGATGAAGCTGAACATCACGGTGATGAACGCGCCGATCACGGCAGACCAGCCATTAGGCGCAAAGCCGCCGTAGGCGCTCATCAACCCGCTCAACCCGCTGACTTCGCGGTTGGGCAACCAGCCCATCAGGGCCGCAAAGCCCAAGCCGATGAAGCAAAGGATTGCCGTGACTTTGAGAATGGCGAACCAGAACTCGAACTCACCGTACTTGGCCACGCTGAACAGGTTGGTGCACGCCAGTAGCAGTACGGAACCGAGGGCGAAGATCCAGCTGTCCACCTGTGGGAACCAGGCGTTGAGCACATGCCCGGCGGCCAGTGCTTCGATCGGGATCACCAACACCCAGAACCACCAGTACAGCCAGCCGATGGTGTAGCCGGCCCAGCGGCCGATGGCCTGGTCGGCATAGGTGGAGAACGAACCGGTGTCGGGGTGCGCCACGGCCATTTCGCCGAGCATGCGCATGACCAGCACCACCAGGGTCCCGGCCACGAAGTAAGAAACAATGGTGGCTGGCCCGGCTGCCGCGATGGCGTGCCCGGAGCCGACGAAAAGACCGGCGCCGATGATGCCCGCGATGGACAGCATCGTTACATGACGTGGCTTGAAACCTTGTGCAAGGTTGCCATCAGTTCCCACGGTGTTCATTGATGTTGTTCTCTTTTTGCTGACACAAGGAAGGACGGGCAGGCGTAGGCGAAAATATCTCCTTTGGATTCAATGAGTCGACACCTTGCTTGCGCGCTGTTGTTGATCTTTGGCGCGCGTCACAAAGCAGGGCGTCAGTGCGGTTCGGGGTTCATTTAAGCCGGCTGAGGCTGCAGGAAATTACACGAGAACGCCTCGCAACTGTTCGATCACGACAGCGCTTTTCCATAAACGTCAGATGTCGTGGATGGCATGTCCAGACGCGCCTGATGGCCATTTGAGGGTTTTGTTTTTCATCTGGGTATGCGTAACAGGTACAAAAAAGCCCCGGTCACCCGGGGCCTCTGTTGCTCAGGCGTCTGCCTACGCCTGCCCCGTCCGTTCGAAGCGCCGGGCCAGCAACAGGTAAGCGAAGATCCCCAGCACGCCGTGGGCGGCTACGAACCAAAGTGCGTTGTCGAAGGAGCCGGTGCTGGCCACTACGTAGCCGATCACCAGCGGGGTGACGATGCCGGCAATGTTGCCGATGCCGTTGAACACGCCACCGCACAGGCCGACCATTTTCTTCGGTGCCACATCCGACAGCACCGCCCAACCCACCGCTGCCAGGCCCTTGCCGAAGAATGCCAAGGTCATCAGGGCAATTACCGCCGCGTTGCCATCCACGTAATTGGCCAGCACCAAGGTGGTGGACAACGCCATGCCGATCACGAACGGCGTCTTGCGCGCCCTGGACGGGTGCACGCCACGGCGGATCAGCCAGTCGGACACGAAGCCCCCAAGGATACCGCCGGTAAAGCCGCAGATCGCCGGCAACGCGGCCACCCAGCCGGCCTCCATGATGGTCATGCCACGGCCCTTGATCAGGTAGATCGGGAACCAGGTGATGAAGAAATAGGTGAGCGCGGTAATGCAGTACTGCCCCAGGTAGACCGCCCACAGGTTGCGGCTGGTGAACAGCTGCGCAAGCTCCGCGCGGGTCGGTTTGCTCTTGGCCGTCTTGCGCTCTTTTTCCAGGTCGACCAGCGCTCCGCCTTCACGCATGTAGTCGAACTCTTCACGGCTCAACCCTGGTGCGCTGTGCGGCTCATGGTAAAGGCGGAACCACACCACGCTCAGCAGCAGGCCGAGCACGCCCATCCAGATGAATACCTGCTCCCAGCTCATCGTGTGGGTCATCCACGCCATCAGCGGCGCGAACACCACCACTGCCATGTACTGCGCCGAGTTGAACAGCGCCGATGCGGTACCGCGCTCGCGGGTGGGGAACCAGCAACTGACGATGCGCGAGTTGGCCGGGAATGCCGGTGACTCCACCAGGCCGAGCATGAAACGCATGGAGAACAACGCCACCGCAGCCGACACACCGGCCAGGCCCAGCCAGCCCACTGTGCCTTGCAGCAGGGTGAACAGCGACCAGAGAATCAGGCTGATGCCATACACGCGGCGTGCACCGAAGCGGTCCAGCAACCAGCCGCCGGGTACCTGGCCGAGGGCGTAGGCCCAGGCGAAGGCAGAGAAGATCATACCGAGCATGACCGGGTCCAGGCCGAGGTCGTTGAGTACCTCGGTGCCAGTGATCGACAGGGTGGCGCGGTCGGCATAGTTGATGACCGTGATGACAAAGATCAGCGCCAGGACAAGGAAGCGATGGCGGCCGATTGCGGCGACGGCCTGCGGTGCGGCGACGGCGGATTTGCTGTTCATGTGTACCCTCTTGCTTCTCGATGGAAGCGATTGTTCTTGTGCAGAGAAGGTGTGGCCTTGTGGTGTCGCTAGTGGCCCTATCGCCGGCAAGCCGGCGCCTACAGGCACATCACCGGGCTGCAAAGCAGTGGGCTCCCAGTGGGAGCCGGCTTGCCGGCGATGGGGTTACGCGCAGTTCGGTGGCACCTCGCCGCGGAAACAGGCTGCGAGGTTGTCCAGCACCATTTGCCCCATTTCCAGGCGGGTCTGCAGGGTGGCGCTGCCACGGTGCGGCTGTAGGCTGACCTGGTTGAGGTCACACAAAGCCGGTGGCACATGGGGTTCATCGACGAACACATCCAGCCCGGCACCGGCAATGCGCCGTTCGCGCAAGGCCTCGACCAGTGCGCCTTCATCCACCAACTTGCCGCGCGCCACGTTGATCAGGTAGCCCTGCGGACCCAGCGCGTCGAGCACCTCGGCGCTCACCAGCACCTTGCCGCCATCAGCCGAGGCCGCCACCACCAGCACATCCACAGAACGCGCCAGTTCGACCAGGTCAGCGACGAAGCGGTAGCCACAGCCGTGCTGTTCGCGCCGGCCGTTGTAGGCAATGTGCATGTCGAAGGCGGCAGCGCGGCGGGCAATGGCCTTGCCGACTTGCCCCAGGCCAACGATGCCCAGCGCACTACCACTGACCTTGCGCGCCAACGGCAGGTTGACCGTGCCCCACAAGCCATCACGCACCAGACGTTCACCTTCGCCCAGGCGGCGTAGTGTGTTGATGATCAACCCCATGGCCATATCGGCCACGTCATCGGTGAGCACCCCCGGGGTCGTGGTGACATGTATGCCGCGCTTCGCCGCGTGGTGCAGGTCGACAGCGTCGGTGCCGATGCCACTGATGGCGATGATCTGCAGCGCTGGCAGCTGATCCATCAGCGCATTGGCCAAGCCTTTGGCGCCACCGGTGACCACCCCACGAATACGAGGGCCGACTTCATCGAGCAGTTGTTGAGGATTGTCATGTCGATACAGCCGATGCACCTGGTAGGCACTGACCAGTTGCGCATCGATGGCATCCGGTACCGGCTGGGTCAGCAGCAGCTCGACGGCTGCGGTGTTGTCGTTGTTCATCGTTGATATCCGGCAACTTCAAAGGTGTGACTCGATGCTAGGCCGGCATGCGATACAGGTCTAATATAGATAGTGGATCGAATAATTCAGGAATTGAATCATGGAGCTGCACCAGCTGCGCTGCTTCGTAGCGGTTGCCGAGGAGCTGCATTTCGGCCGTGCCGCCAGCCGCCTGCACATGACCCAACCGCCGTTGAGCCGGCAGATCCAGCTGTTGGAGCATTCGTTGGGGGTGCTGCTGCTCGAGCGCAACAACCGCCAGGCGCGGCTCACACTCGCCGGGCAGAGCTTTCTGGAAGATGCCCGGCGCATACTGCAGATCGCCGAATCGGCCAGCCAGTCGGCCCGGCGCATTGCCCATGGCGAGGCTGGCCGATTGACGCTGGGCTTCACAGCGGTCGGGGCCTACAGCATGATCCCGCGCCTGCTGGTGCACGCCGCCAAGACCGTACCCGACATCGAACTGGTGCTCAGCGAGCGCATCTCCGCAACCCAGGTGCATGACCTGGAGGCTGGGCTGATCGATGTCGGTCTGGTGCGCCAGGTACTGCCCAGCGCGCGCGTGGAGTACCTGCCGATCCACCGCGAGCCCTTCGTCGCTGCCCTGCCCGACGGGCATGCACTGGCAGCGCGCGAGCGGCTCAAGCCGACCGATTTCGATCAGCAGCCGTTCGTGATGTACAGCGCCAACGAGGGGCGCTACTTCCATGATCGCATCGCCAATCTGTTTGCCCGCCACGAGGTGCAGCCGCGTTATCTGCACCAACTGGGGCAGACGCATTCGATTCTGGGGTTGGTGAATGTCGGGCTGGGCTGTGCGGTGGTGCCGGCATCGGCGCAGGCGCTGCGGCTGGAGCAGGTGGTGTTCAAGCCACTGATGGGGATGGACCAGCAGGCGGAGATCTTTCTGGCGTATTGCCGGGATAATCCGAACCCAGTGCTGGGCGCGTTTGTGGCGATGGCTCGGGCATTTTTTGAGGCGGGGTGAGGGGGCTGCTGCGCAGCCCAATCGCCGGCAAGCCGACTCCCACAGGTACCCCGCTGCTCTCAAGCTCAGCGCAAACCCAGTGGGAGCCGGCTTGCCGGCGATAGGGCACCGGGCTTCAACGCACCAGGCAAGGCCGCTTGTTATCGAACGTCCAGCCGGGGATCAGGAACTGCATCGCCACACCGTCATCCCGCGCTCCCAGCCCCATGCTGCGGTAGCACTCATGGGCCTTGGCCAGTTGGTCTTCATCCAGCTCCACCCCCAGCCCGGGGCGCTCTGGCACATGCACATGGCCGTCGACGATGCGCAGCGGCTCGCGGGTAAGGCGCTGGCCGTCCTGCCAGATCCAGTGGGTGTCGATCGCCGTGATCTCACCCGGCGCCGCCGCAGCTACCTGGGTGAACATCGCCAATGAAATATCGAAGTGGTTGTTCGAATGCGAACCCCAGGTCAGGCCCCAGTCGTTGCACATCTGCGCCACCCGTACCGAGCCCTGCAAGGTCCAGAAGTGTGGGTCGGCCAAGGGGATGTCCACTGATTGCAACTGGATCGCATGGCCCATCTGGCGCCAGTCGGTGGCGATCATGTTGGTGGCGGTGGGCAAGCCGGTGGCACGGCGGAACTCGGCCATCACCTCACGGCCCGAATAGCCGTTTTCGGCACCGCACGGGTCTTCGGCGTAGGCCAGCACGTGGTGCTTGTCACGGCACAGGGCAATGGCCTCTTGCAATGACCAGGCGCCATTGGGGTCTAGCGTGATACGCGCTTCGGGGAAGCGCTCGGCCAGCGCCGTCACCGCCTCCATCTCCTCTTCGCCACGCAGCACGCCGCCCTTGAGCTTGAAGTCGCTGAAGCCATAGCGCTGCTTGGCGGCTTCAGCCAGGCGCACCACGGCCTCAGGGGTCAGTGCCTTCTCGTGACGCAGGCGGAACCAGTCATCATCGGCGTCGGCCTCATTGCGGTAAGCCAGGTCAGTCTGCTGGCGGTCACCGATATAGAACAGGTAGCCGAGCATTTTCACCGCGTCGCGCTGCTGGCCTTCACCGAGCAGCGCGGCCATGGGCACATTGAGGTGCTGGCCGAGCAAGTCCAGCAGCGCCGATTCGATGGCCGTCACCGCATGCACGGTAATGCGCAGGTCGAAGGTCTGCAGGCCACGCCCGCCGGCATCGCGGTTGGCGAAGGTCTGGCGCATGGCATTGAGCACACGCTGGTAGTGACCGATCGGCTGGCCGACCACCAGGCTGCGGGCATCTTCCAGGGTCTGGCGGATCTTCTCGCCGCCGGGCACTTCGCCCAGGCCCGTGTTGCCGGCGCTGTCACGCAGCACCACAACGTTACGGGTGAAGAACGGGCCATGGGCGCCACTGAGGTTGAGCAGCATGCTGTCATGGCCGGCTACCGGGATCACGCGCAGGTCGGTGACCACGGGGGTGCTGGTGTGGAGTGCGGGAGTCGTCTGCATGTTCATGGTTGTTGTCTCGCAGTCATCAGTGGGTCTGGCCCAAGGCCGAAGGGGCCTTGAGGTCATTGGAGGGGACGCCCTTTGGGCGAGTGCGCACGAAGAACACCGCAATGGCCGCCAGCACCGAGGTCACGGCCAGGCCGTACAGGCCACCCTGGATCGACCCGGTCTGCTGCTCGAGCAGGCCGAAGGTGGTGGGCGCGACGAAGCCGCCCAGGTTGCCCACCGAGTTGATCAGGGCGATCACCGCCGCAGCGATACGCGCGTCCAGATAGCCTTGGGGGATCGGCCAGAACAGTGACGAAGCCGACTTGAAACCGATGGCGGCAAAGCACACCGCGACAAAGGCGAACACCGGCCCGCCCGTGGTCGACATGAACATGCCGATGGCCGCGATCACCAGGGCAGCAGCCACCCAGGCCTGCTGGAACTTCCAGCGTGAGGAGCCAGCGGCGAAGGCATACATGGCCAGAATCGAGATCAGCCACGGGATGGAGTTGAAGAAGCCGACCTGCAGGTCGCTCAGGTCACCCATGCGTTTGATGATGCTGGGCAACCAGAATGTCGCGGCGTAGATGGTCAGCTGGATGCAGAAGTAGATCAGGCAGAACAGCACGATCTGGCGGTCCTTGAGCAGGCTCCAGGACGATACCTTGACGGCGCCGGTGGCTTCGCGCTCACGTTGCTCGCGGTCGATGGTATCGACCAACGCGTCCTGCTCGGCCTTGCTCAGCCACTTGGCGTCGTGCGGTTTGGAGTCGAGCCAGAAGAACACGAAGAAGCACAGCGTGACCGAGGCCATGCCCTCGATGAACAACATCCACTGCCAGCCATGCATGCCCAGGCCCTGGATCTGCATCAGCGCGCCGGCCAGTGGGCCGGAGATCAGCGAAGCCAGCGCCGAGCCGCTGAGGAAGATGGCAATCGCCTTGCCGCGTTCGGCACCTGGCAGCCAGCGGGTGAAGTAGTAGATCACCCCAGGGAAGAAGCCGGCCTCGGCAACACCGAGCAAAAAGCGCAGCACGTAGAACTGGGTTTCGTTCTGCACGAAGGCCATGGCCGTGGCCACCAGCCCCCAGGTGAACATGATGCGGGTCAGCCACAGGCGGGCGCCGACGCGCTGCAACAGCATGTTCGAGGGCACTTCGAACAGCGCATAGCCGATGAAGAACAACCCGGCACCAAAGCCATAGGCCGCAGCGCTGATGCCCAGGTCGCTTTCCAGGTGTGGCCGGACGAAGCCGATGTTGACGCGGTCGAGGTAGTTGACGATGAACATGATCACGAACAGCGGCAGGACGTGGCGCTTGACCTTGGCCACGGCGCTGGCCAGCACGTCGCCGCCGTTACGGGCAGACGGATCGAGGGTGTCGTTCACTTGTGTATCTCCCACTAATTGTTTTTGTGCGGGTCGAGGTGGTCTGACATGACAGTGGGCAGAGCATATGCGCGGCGAAGTTGTACGACAAGATGGCGATTGTCGTTAAAAACACAAAATACAAGCTTATAGATCGTATAAAAGCGGCGATAACGTTCCTAAGATCACTTTTCAGGTTACCCAGCGCCGCGAAAAAACAGGCAGAAAATATTTTTATCGGCTAACTTGTCGTACAAGATAACTCGCCAACCGGAGCGGCCCATGCCCCAGCAGCCCCGCAAAACAGGCCACAGCCGTGCCCACGACCTGGTCTCCAGCCTGACCCAGCAAATCCTGCTGGGCACCATCAAGCCGGGCGACAAACTGCCGTCGGAAAACACCCTGGTGCGCGAGCACGGTGTCAGCCGCACCGTGGTGCGTGAAGCCCTTTCGAAACTGCAGGCCTCCGGCCTGGTAGAACCGCGCCACGGAATTGGTACGTTCGTGATGGCGCGCCCGGCGCAGGCCGGGTTACGGGTGGGAGTGGAGAATGCCGCAAGCGTGCGCGACCTGCTGGAACTGCGCATCGGCCTCGAGGGCCAGGCAGCCGCCCTCGCCGCCGTGCGCCGCAACGAACAACACCTGGCACGCATGCGCCAGGCGCTGGACGATTATCAGGACCTCGCCGCGGCCGGTGACAGTTGCATCGAAGCGGACCGCCGCTTTCACCTGCTGATCGCCGAGGCCACCGGCAACCTGTACTTCAGCGAGATGATGGCGCAGCTGGGCAATGGCCTGATTCCTCGCAACCGCATGGCCATCGCCGAACGCGCCGGGGCCAACCTGGCCCGGCATGCCTACCTGGCCAACCTGGAGCATGAGGCGATTCTCAACGCCATTGGCCGGCAGGACCCGGATGCGGCGCGGGCGGCGATCTGCCTGCATCTGTCCAACAGCCGGGACCGCTTGTTGCCGGACTAAGACCGGCGACTACCAGGTCAGGCAGATCTTGCCGAAATGCCGGTTGCTCTCCTGGTAGCGGAACGCTTCGACGATCTGCTCCAGCTCAAAATGCTTGTCCACCACAGGCAGCAAGCCGTTGGCGTCGATCGCCCGGACCATCGCCTGCTGCTGCGCGCGGCTACCCACCAGCACGCCCTGCAGACGGATCTGCCGAACCAGCGCCTGAACCAGCGGCAACTGCCCGGCGACACCGGTAAGGATGCCGATCAATGACACATGGCCGCCGATCCGTGCGGCAATCATCGACTGCTCCAGCGTCGCCGGCCCGCCTACCTCGATCACATGATCGACGCCACGGTTGCCGGTGAGCTCACGCACCTTCTCGCCCCAGGCCGGGGTGCTCTTGTAGTTGATCAGGTGGTCGGCGCCCAGGGCCTTGAGGCGTTCGAGCTTGGCATCGCTGGACGAGGTGGCGATTACCGTGGCGCCTGCCAGCTTGGCGAACTGCAGGGCGAAGATCGACACGCCGCCAGTGCCCTGTACCAGTACGGTGTCACCGGGCTTGAGGTGATCGTCGCTCATCAGCGCACGCCAGGCCGTGAGGCCGGCGGTCGTCAGGGTGGCGGCCTCGGCGTGGCTGTAGCCCTTGGGTGCCAGCGTGAAGGAGGTGGCGCGGGCGGTGACCTGTTCACGGGCGTAGCCGTCGATGCCGTCGCCCGGCACGCTGGCGAAGCCTTCGACCAGTGCCTGGCCATCGAGCCAGTCCGGGAAGAAGGTGCTGACCACGCTGTCGCCTACCTTGAACTCACTGACGCCCGCCCCGACAGCGGTCACTTCGCCAGCGCCATCGGCCATGGGAATGCGCCGCTCGCTCGGCCCCCACATGCCGCTGACCACGGCAAAGTCGTGGTAGTTGAGGGAGCTGGCGTGCAGGCGTACGGTGATCTCGCCGGGCTTGGGCGCAGCCGCCTCGCAGGTGCCGACTTCGACCTTGTCGTAGCCGCCGCCGGGTTGCACGTAGATGGCTTTATGGGTCATGGCTGGTTCTCCGTTTGGGGAAAAGACTGGGGGTGAGCATAGACAGTAACGGCCCTATCGCCGGCAAGCCGGCTCCCACAGGTGCTCGGGCAGCCTTGAGCAGCGGTGATCAACTTGCCGGCGGCAGGGCAAGCGCAGACGACCGAAAACTCAGCCCAGCAACGCCCGCAAAGCCCGGCAGTCCACCGCATGCCAGTCCACCAGTTCCGGCCATGGGTTATCCGGCAGGTTTACCAGCACCGTGCGCGCCCCGGCCGCTCGGCCGCAATCCAGGTCGAAGCGGTAGTCACCCACCATCACCAGTTCGCTCGGCGCCACACCCCAGGCACTGGCGATCTTCAGCAGGCCATCGGGGTTGGGCTTGGGCGCCGCCTCGTCACGACCGAGCACGTGCTCGACGGCAAAGCAATCCGCCAGGCCGATCGCCTCCAGCGTGACATGCGCCAGCTCACGTGCATTGCGGGTAAGGATGCCCAACCGGCAGCCACGCCCGGCCAGCTCCCGCACCAGCTCAACGGCACCGGTAGCAGCAGTCGAGGCAACCGCCAGGTCGCGCTCGTGCTCCAGCAGCCACGCGTGCTTGGCGGCCGCTTGCGCCGCAGGCAATGCCGCCAGGTGGGTGAGGATGTCGTCCTCGGGCGGAATCTCCAGTGCCTCACGAATGGCGGCAAAATCATGCACTGCCACGGTGAGGGTGCCGTCCATGTCGAACACCCAGTTGCGGATTTCGGCCAGGCTCATGCCCAGTCCTTGCGATGACGGATCAAGCCTTCCTGCGAAGACGACGCCACCAGCTGCCCCGCACGGTTGTAGATACTGCCCCGGCAGAAACCACGGGCATTGCCGGCCCATGGGCTGTCGGTGGCGTACAGCAGCCACTCATCGGCGCGCAGGTTGCCGTGGAACCACAACGAGTGGTCGAGGCTGGCGATCTGCATGTCGCGCTGCCACACCGATTTGCCATGGGGCAACAGCGAGGTGGTCAGCAGGCCGAAGTCCGAGGCGTAGGCCAGCAGGTACTTGTGCAGCGCGGGCACGTCCGGCAGGGTGCCGTCGGCGCGGAACCAGGTGTATTTCACCGGGTCGCCGGGCTTGGGGTTGAACGGGTCACGCTCGGTGACCGGGCGTATCTCGATCGGTTTGGCACACAGCACCTTGTCACGAATGCGCTCAGGCAGGTGGTCGGCCATGGCGCGGGCCAGTTCGACCTCGCTCGGCAGGTTCTCCGGCCCGACCACATCAGGCATCTGCGCCTGGTGCTCGAAACCTTCCTCGTCGTACTGGAACGACGCACTGCAAGTGAAAATGGTCTGGCCCTTCTGGATGGCCGTCACGCGCCGGGTACTGAAGCTGCCGCCATCGCGCACACGGTCGACCGAATAGACCACCGGCAGGCTGGCATCGCCCGGGCGCAGGAAGTAGCCGTGCAGCGAATGCACATGGCGCGCGTCTTCGACCGTCTGGCTGGCCGCCGACAGTGACTGGCCCAGCACCTGGCCACCGTACAGCTGGCGGAAGCCCAGGTCCTGGCTGCGCCCACGGAACAGGTTCTCCTCGATCGACTCGAGGCTCAACAGGTCGACCAGGTCGTCCAACACATGACTCATCGGGGGTTCTCCTAGCAAGGCATCACAGCTCTACGGCGCTTTCATGAAGGCAAATGATACAGGGTTTGTCATCGGCACCGCGCATGACCGCTCATTCAGCGCGCAAGGTCTGCTCCCAGCGGGGCCGGTCGATGCGGTACAGCACGTGGGGCCGCAGCGGGTGCCCGGCGGGCAGGCGCGGGTGCTCGAAACTGCCTTGCAGGTCCTGCTCCATGCCGATGGCCTGCATGACCTTCTGCGACGGCAGGTTGGCCTCGGTAGTGAACGACACCACCTCCTCCAGGCGCAATTGGGCGAAAGCACAACGCAGGCAGGTCCACGCCGCCTCGCTGGCAAAGCCCAGGCCCCAGTGCCGCCGGGCAAGGCGCCAGCCGATTTCCACGGCCGGCGCGAACGGCGCATCGAAGTTGACGTTGAGCAGGCCGGTCATGCCGATGAAGGCGCCGCTGTCCTTGCGTTCCAGGGCCCACAGGCCGAAGCCGTATTCGTTGAAATGGCCGCGGATCCTGCCGATCAGTGCCGCCGCCTCCAGCCGCGTCATGGGGGCTGGAAAGTAACGCATCACCTGCGGGTCGGCGCTCATGGCGGCGAACTCGCGCAGGTCGTCGTCATGCCATTGGCGTAACACCAGGCGGGCGCTTTCCAGTTCAAGGATGGGGGTCATGGGGCGTGCTCCGGTTTTGCCGTGCTACAGGTTCAGCGTAGGCGCGGCGCAGCACTTTTACCCACAACCCAACAACTGGCAAGATCAGCACTGGCCCCGATTGCGAACCCACCATGCCGTTGCCGCTGATCTACCACGATGACTACAGCCCGGAGTTCCCACCCGAGCATCGTTTTCCCATGGACAAGTTCCGCCTGCTGCGCGACCACCTGGTCGAGAGCGGGCTGACCACCGACCAGGCTTTGCTGCGCCCGCAAATCTGCCCCAACGACATCCTCGCCCTGGCCCACGACCGCGACTACATCGAGCGCTATATGCACGGCGAACTGTCGCGCGAGGACCAGCGCCGCCTGGGCTTGCCCTGGAGCGAGGCCTTGGCGCGGCGCACCGTGCGGGCAGTGGGCGGCTCGTTGCTGGCTGCCGAAATGGCGCTGCAACACGGCCTGGCCTGCCACCTGGCCGGCGGTACCCACCACGCCCACTTTGACCACCCAGCCGGTTTCTGCATCTTCAACGACCTGGCCGTGATCAGCCGCTACCTGCTTGAAGCCGGGCGGGTGCACCGGGTGCTGATCTTCGATTGCGACGTGCACCAGGGCGATGGCACCGCGCGCATCCTGCAGGACACCCCGGACGCCATCACCGTATCATTGCACTGCGAACAGAACTTCCCGGCGCGCAAGGCCCACAGCGACTGGGACATTCCGCTACCGCGGGGCATGGGTGACGCCGCCTACCTGAAAGTGGTGGAAGATGCGCTCAACTACCTGTTGCCGCTGTATCAACCCGACCTGGTGCTGTATGACGCCGGTGTGGACGTACATAAGGACGATGCCCTCGGCTACCTGCAACTGACCGATGCCGGCTTGGCTGCGCGCGACGAGCATGTCATGCGCCACTGCCTGGGGCGGGATATCCCGGTGGTCGGCGTGATCGGCGGCGGCTACAGCAAGGACAGGGAAGCCTTGGCGCGGCGCCACGGCATCCTCCACCACAGCGCGGCGAAGGTCATCAGTTGTTCACAATGACTGTGGAACCGCCTGTGGATAACCTGCTGGAAAGCCGCTACAGCCCTTTACCACCGTGCCCTGCAGCATACTGATCATTTTTTGCTCAGTGCTTGCATGGCCCCTGCTGCGTTAGAATGCGCGGTCTTTTCCACAGCCTGCTGACCACCATGTCCGATCTACGCCCCGCATCCCCTCCCCTGGCTGTCGTCATCGGCGCCGGCCCCGCCGGCCTGATGGCCGCCGAAGCCCTGGCCCAGGCGGGCCTGGCAGTGCAGGTGTTCGACGCCATGCCGTCGGTGGGCCGCAAGTTTCTGCTGGCGGGCGTCGGCGGCATGAACATTACCCATTCCGAGCCCTATCCCCAGTTCGTGGCGCGCTATGCCGAACGCGAAAGCGAGATAAAGCGGCTGCTGGGCGACTTCGATGCCGATGCCCTGCGCCAGTGGATACACGGCTTGGGCATCGATACCTTCGTGGGCACTTCGGGCCGAGTATTCCCGACCGACATGAAAGCCGCGCCATTGCTGCGCGCCTGGCTCAAACGCCTGCGCGACAGCGGCGTGGTTATCCACACCCGCCATCGCTGGCTGGGCTGGCACGCCGACGGCGCCTTGCAAATCGCTTATCCACAGGGCGAACTGCAGGTAAAGGCTGATGTTGTTGTGTTGGCCTTGGGTGGCGGCAGCTGGGCCAGGCTGGGCTCCGACGGCGCCTGGCAACCTGTGCTGGCCGAACGGGCTGTGGATATCTCCCCCTTGCAAGCGAGCAACTGCGGGTTTGAAGTCGCAGGCTGGAGTGCGCTGCTCAAGGACAAGTTCGCCGGCGCGCCGCTGAAGAACATCGCCCTGGGCATGCCAGGCACGGCAACGCGCAAAGGTGAGTTCATCCTTACCGCCCAGGGTGTCGAGGGCAGCCTGGTGTATGCCTGGTCTGCACCGTTGCGCGAGGCCATCAACCGCGACGGCCAGGCAACGCTGCTGCTCGACCTGCTGCCGGACAAGCCTGTGGACAAGATTGCCCAGGCCCTGGCCAAGCCGCGTGGTTCGCGGTCGATGGCCAAGCACCTGCACAGCCAACTGGGCATCGACGGGGCGAAGGCGGCACTGCTGCGTGAACTGACGGATCAGGCGACGTTTGCCGATATGGCCGCGCTGGCGCGAGCGATCAAAGCGTTACCGATCACGCTGGTACGCACCCGGCCGCTGGACGAGGCGATCAGCAGTGCCGGTGGCGTGCGCTTCGAGGGGCTGGATGAGGGGTTGATGCTCAAGGGCATGCCTGGCGTGTTCTGTGCCGGCGAGATGCTGGACTGGGAGGCGCCGACAGGGGGGTATCTATTGACGGCGTGCTTTGCCAGTGGGTTGCGGGCCGGGCGGGCAGCGGCGCAATGGCTGGCGCGGTCTGCGTGACAGGATGCGGGGCCGCTTTGCGACCCTTTCGCGACCGCCCGTAGGAACGGCCTTGTGTCGCGAAAGGGCTGCAAAGCAGCCCCAAAACCTCAAGGCTTGCGCTTCTTGGGCCCGGTATTGAAGCTGGGCACTTTGCGCACCGACTTGACCGGAGCCTCGTCGCCACTGTCCATCCAGCGCCCCAGCCCGCGCTTGGCACTGTTCTCTTTCGGCTTCTTGGGCTTTTTCGGCTTCTTGATCACCTGGCCACTGGCATCGGTCATCGGCACCCGGTGATCGGGGATGAAGTCCGGTTCTTCATGGCGCGGCAAGGTCTGGCGAATCAGCGTCTCGATCGTTGCCAACTGCTGCACTTCATCGGCGCACACCAGCGAGATCGCCTCGCCTTTATTGCCGGCACGGCCCGTGCGACCAATACGGTGCACATAATCCTCGGCCACGATCGGCAGGTCGAGGTTGACCACCAACGGCAGGTCGTCGATGTCCAGGCCGCGGGCGGCAACGTCGGTGGCGACCAGTACCTGGATCTCACGGGCCTTGAAGCTGTCCAGCGCGCGCTGGCGCGTGGCTTGCGGGCGGTCACCGTGAATGCCATCGGCGTTCACCCCCTCGCCCAGCAGCCGCTCCACCAACTGGTCTACGCCATTGCGAGTCTTGGCAAACACCAGTACCTGCTTCCAGCGCTGCTTGCGCAGCAGGTGGCAGAACAGGTCGACCTTGCGCTTCTTGTCCACCGGCACCAGCCACTGCTTGACCGTGGTGGCAGCCGCGTTGCGCGGGCTGACCTCGATGCTCAGCGGGTCATTGAGCGCCAGCCCTGCCAGCATGCGGATCTGGTCGGAGAAAGTAGCGGAAAACAGCAGCGTCTGGCGCTTGCGCGGCAGTGCCGCGTATACCGACTGCAGCTCTTCGGCAAAACCCAGGTCGAGCATGCGGTCGGCTTCGTCGAGCACCAGGGTCTGTACCTGGTTGAACTTCACCGCGTTCTGGCGGAACAGGTCGAGCAAGCGCCCCGGGGTAGCCACCAGCAGGTCGACGCCACGACGCAGGCGCATCATTTGCGGGTTGATGCTGACCCCGCCATACACCGCGTACGTGCTCAGCGGCAGGTTTTCGGCGTATTCGCGCACGTTGTTGTGCACCTGCTCGGCCAATTCACGGGTCGGTACCAACACCAGGGCACGGATCGAGTTGCTGGCGACCTTTTCCCCTTCCAGCGCCAGGCGCTGCAGCACAGGCAGCGCAAAACCGGCAGTCTTGCCGGTGCCGGTCTGGGCCGCGGCCATCAGGTCGCGGCCGGCCAGCACGGCGGGGATGGCCTGGGCCTGGACCGGGGTCGGGGTGGTGTAGTCCAGCTGCTGCAGGGTGCGCAGCAACGGTTCGATCAGGCCGAGTTTGGCGAAATTCATGGCAATACCGTCAGGGGGTTCAGCGAAGGCGGCAAGTTTACCGCAACACCCCAGCCTACTTGCAGGTTTCGCCCTCGAGCGATGCAGTGGGCTGCGCCGGCCTGCGCCACTGCGGCAGGCCGATCAGCACCACGGCACTGATGATCACCGCCATCGCCAGGCATTCCTCTGCGCCGATCTGCTCGCCGGCAAAGACGATACCAAGCAACACTGCAACCGCCGGGTTGACATAGGCGTAGCTGGTGGCCGCCGCCGGGCGCACATGCTTGAGCAGGTACATGTAGGCGCTGAATGCCAGGATCGAGCCGAACAAGACCAGATAAGCCAATGCGCCCCAACCTGCCGCAGTGGGCATCTGAGTCAGGCGCTCACCCGACAGGGCGCTGCCCAACAGCAATACCGCACCACCGACCAGCATCTGGGCCGCACTGGCCATGGGGCCTTGGGGTAACGGCAGGCTCTTGCTCCAGACCGACCCGAACGCCCACGCGGCAGCCGCAAACAGGATCAGCGCCGCACCGATGGGGCTGGCCTGCAGGTTAGAGCCGAGGTTGAGCAGGCCGATGCCAACCAGCCCAAGGAAGATGCCTGCCCACTCCAGGCGCGAATTGCGATGGCCGAACAGCAGGCCAAACACCAAGGTAAACAGCGGCACCGTAGCCACCGCCAGCGCAGCGACGCCAGAGGCAACGCCAGCATGCTCTGCAACCGTCACGCCGCCATTGCCGCAACTGAGCAGCAGAAAACCCACGGCCCCTGCTGCACGCCATTGCGGCCAGGTCGGTGCCGGCACCCCGCGCCAGCGCAAAAACCCATAGAGCAGGCCCCCGGCGATAAGGAATCGCACCCCGGCCATCAGCATCGGTGGCCAGGACTCCACACCGATGCGAATGAACAGGTAGGTCGAGCCCCAGACCAGGTACAAGGCCAGAAAGGCACCAATCAGCAATAACGGGAAGCGGCGGGAGGCAGGCATGGCAAAACTCGAAATCCGTTTACGGGGAAATGAGTTTAGGGAGCCTCGCCGCCAAGATTAAGTTACAAAACCGGATTAATTGGGCAGCACAATTTTGCGTAATGGCTGGGGTATACGGCGCAATGGCAATCAAGCGCCGCCGAGCTTCAATGCTTCAACAACAGACGCCCTTCGATCGGCACATAGCGGCTGGCCGCTCGTATCAGCGACATGGCGGTCAACCCCGGCACACCGTAGACCACCGCCTCGGCGCCATGACGCTGTATCACCCGCTCCAGCAGCAGGTCGAAATCACCATCGCCCGAAGCCAGTACTACCTGATCGACACGGCTGGCTGCATCGATCACATCCAGGGTTATCCCCACATCCCAGTCACCTTTGGCCGAACCATCGCTGCGCTGGATGAACGGCTTGAGGCGCACATCGAAACCAAGGTTGCGCAGGATCTGCTGGAACTGCTGCTGTTTGCTGTCCCCACGGTCGATGGCATACGCCACGGCCTCGACGATCTCACCCTCGCGGCTGACTTCAGACCACAGCGCGGTGTAGTTGAAGTGACAGCCGTGGGCCTGGCGCACGGTGTAGTAGAGGTTCTGCACATCGGCGAACAGTGCGATTTTCTTCACTACATACCCTCGGCTGAAGGGGCGCAACGCGCCCCCGAAAATGCCAGCAGTATGCCAGACCGATCAGACGAAGGTGTCGTCGTCCGAGAAGAAGCCGCCATCATCGCTGCCATAATCGCTGTCAGCGAAACCACCCTGATCAGCGCCCCAGCCACTATTGTCGGCCACCTGCGGCTGCGCGCCCTCGTCGTTCCAGCCAGCGGTATCACTGGCCGGGGCCGGTTCTTCCTTGATCACCTCGACCACCTCTTCCGGCTGCGAGTGGTGGTTGAACAGGCTGCTGATGCCTTGTGCCAGCAACACACCACCGGCCACACCGGCAGC
Organism: Pseudomonas sp. BNK-15; assembly: GCF_047456105.1. NCBI lineage: Bacteria > Pseudomonadati > Pseudomonadota > Gammaproteobacteria > Pseudomonadales > Pseudomonadaceae > Pseudomonas > Pseudomonas sp. BNK-15. The sequence goes on along the minus strand of NZ_CP179898.1, from coordinate 2,632,613 downwards.
GGTCTGCATCGCACCACCCAGGAAGCTGCTGGCACCACCCCGAGCCGGCGCGGCGCCGAAACCAGGTTGCGCCGCCTGCGGCTGGGAGAAGCCCGGGGCACTCGGCTCCCGCCAACCGCCTGCCGAAGCGACCGGCGTGGCAGGCCGCTGGGGCTGCTGTGATGGTTGGGCAGGCTGCGGATTACGCCCAGTGGCGCCAAAGATGCTGGAAAGGAAGCCACCACTGCTGGTGCTGCTGGTGCGGGAAGCCTCGACCTGGGCACGAGCCTGTTTGAGCTCTGCTTCCAGTTGCTTGTTCTGTTCGTCCAGGCGCTTGAGCGCAGCCTCCTGTACCAGGATTGCCTGGGCCATGTAGTAAGGCGCCGCCGGCTGCTCGCGCAGGTGTTCCTCGATGCGCGCCTGGGCCTGTGCATCACGCGGCTGGCTGGGGTCTTCGGCTTGTTTGATGCGGCCAAACAGGCCATCGATCAGGGTTTGTTCTTCAGTGTTCATGGGCTACCTCATGGGGAGCAGGACATCGGACGTGTCAAAGATGGGGCGCGCAGGCGGCGGATTCAATTACTGGCCTGGTGAAACTTTTTTCAGCAATTGACTGCTCTGGGCTAAAGTTAGGCCCCTGCTTTTACTGCCATGCGATGTTGACCGATGAATCCGCTGAGCGTTTTGCGCGACTCCCTCTACTTCTTCCGCCGCCACCTGGCAAACATCATCCCGCTGTGCTTGCCGCTGGTCGTACTCGAAGCCCTGGTAACCCAACTGTTGTACCAGCAGTTGGGCGACCAGGCCTCACCGGCCTACAGCATGCTGGTGAGCCTGCTGTTCTACCCGCTTTACAGTGCGGCGCTGATTCTTTACCTCGACACCCGCAGCAACGGCCAGGACATCCCCAAGCGCGACCTGTTTGCCCGCGCCATGCAGCTATGGCCTCAATTGGCGCTGCTGATCATGATCAGTTCGCTGCTGATCATGGCCGGGCTGGCGCTGCTGGTCTTCCCGGGGGTATGGATCATGATCAACCTGGTGTTCGCCGAGTATCTGCTGGTGCTGCGCGGCCTGCCGGTGGTGCAGTCGATGCGCGAAAGCGCACGCATGACCACCGGGCACTTCATGCGCATCATGCTCTGCGTACTTGCCGTGCTCGCCCCGATCTGGCTGATTGACGGGCTGCTGCTGATCGCCTTCCCCGAGCCTGCACCCGCCCTGGAGCTGGCCATGGCCAGCCTGCTCGGCTTCCTGCAGTTGTTCAGTACCGTGGTGCTGTATCGCCTGTTCATGCTGCTGGAGAGCAAGAACGACGCCTGAACTGTCTCCCAGTCAGGTACCGCGCGGTTTGGCCCGCGCGGTGGCCTCCGCCACCAGCGGGTCGTCCGGCCAGTAATGCTTGGGGTATCTACCCTTGAGGTCCTTCTTCACCTCTGCATAGGTGGTGCGCCAGAAGTTGGCCAAATCCTGCGTCACCTGCACTGGCCGCCGCGCTGGCGACAGCAGGTGCAGCTTGACCTGCTGGCGACCTTGGGCGATGCGCGGCGTGTCAGCCATGCCGAACAGCTCTTGCAGGCGCACGGCGAGGATCGGCGGGTTTTCACTGTAGTCGAGCCGGATACTGGAGCCCGACGGCACAGCCAGGTGCGCGGGCGCCCATTCGTCCAGGCGCTGGGGCAGCGGCCAGGGCAACAGATTGCGCAAGATCGAAGGCAGGTCCAGGGCGGCGAAATGGCTCAGGCGGGAGACTTTGCCCAGATAAGGCTGCAGCCAGTGCTCCAGGCTGGCCAGCAGCGCCTCATCACCCAGGTCGGGCCACTCGCTGTGGCCGTCTTTTTCCAGGTCGAGCTGGCGCAACAGCGCTATTCGCGCCTGCCACTGGCGCAACTCTGGCGTCCAGTTCAGCAGGTTCAGGCCTTTGCGCCGCACCAGGCCTAGCAGTGCCCTGGCGCGGGCGTCATCATCCAGCCCAGGCAACGGTTCACGGCTGAGTACCAGTTCGCCGACCTTGGTCTGACGCTCGGCACGCAACACCTGCTCGCGCTCGTCCCAGTCGAGAATGTCGACGCGCTCCACCTGTTCGGCCAGCACATCGTCGAGCAGCGCCGGGTCGAATTCGGCAGCCAGGTAAATCCGCTCTTCCCGCTGCCCCTGGCGGCTGCCCAGGTCGGCGATGACCAACCACGGGCATTTCATCAGCGCATCGGCCTCGGCGAACAACGCGGCACGGCCGTTGGCCAGGCGATACTCGGCCCCGCCCTCGCGACGCTGCTGGGCAACCCGGTCGGGATAAGCCAACGCCAGCAGGGCGCCGAGCCAGCGTGGATGCTCAGGATCGGCAACCGCCGCACCGGCCTTGCCGCGCAGCAGCCCCCGATACTGTCGGGCCAACTGCCGGGCACGCTGCACACCGCCCTGGCCGCCACGGCTGGCTTTGCTGTCACCGCTGATCAGCGCCAGCCGGTCATGCAGGTCGGCGCCACCTGCGCGCTGGATGTCGCGCTCGCCCAACAAGGCGGCAACATCGCAAGCCATCGCGGCCAAGCCCAGGTCCTGGCCGCGCAGCAGCAGGTGAGCGATTCGCGGGTGAGCCGGAAGCTCGGCCATGGCCTGGCCGTGTTCACTGAGGTTGTCGCGGCTGCCCAGCTTGAAAGCGCCAAGCCGCGCCAGCAGGTCCTGCGCCTGGGAAAATGCCGCCGCTGGAGGCTGGTCCAGCCAACGCAACTGGTCAGGCGTAACACCCCATCGGCCAAGTTGCAGCGCCAGGCCAGCAAGGTCTGCCTGGAGGATTTCGGCACTGCCATGTGCTGCCAGCTGGTCGTGCTGCGCCTCTGACCACAAGCGGTAGCACACGCCCGGCTCCAGGCGACCGGCACGGCCAGCCCGCTGGGTGGCGCTGGCACGGGAGATGCGCTGGGTGTCCAGGCGCGTCATGCCGCTGCCGGGGTCGAAACGCGGTACCCGGGCAAGGCCGGCATCGATGACCACGCGCACGCCGTCGATGGTCAGGCTGGTCTCGGCGATGTTTGTGGCCAGCACGACCTTGCGCAGGCCCTGGGGCGCCGGATCGATGGCGGCACGCTGGGCATTGAGGTCGAGTTCGCCATGCAAGGGGCACAGCAGAATGTCCGGGCGCTCGGCCAATGATTCCTGCAAACGTTGGTGAACCCTGCGGATCTCAGCCTGGCCTGGGAGGAACACCAGCACACTGCCGGGTTGATCGGCCAAGGCCTGTAGCACGCTGTCCACCACCCGTGGCTCGATGAATTCCCCAGGCTGGAACGGCCGGCCCCAACGAATATCAACCGGGTACATGCGGCCTTCGCTGCTGATCACCGGCGCGTCGTCGAGCAGCCGGGACAGGCGCTCGCCCTCCAGGGTTGCGGACATCAGCAGAATTTTCAGCGGCGGATCGTCGCGCAGCAGTTCCCGGCCATTGAGACTCAGCGCCAGGGCCAGGTCGGCATCCAGGCTGCGCTCGTGAAACTCATCGAAGATCAGCAGCCCTACCCCCTCCAGCGCAGGGTCTGCCTGCAACCGGCGGGTCAGGATACCTTCGGTGACCACTTCGATACGGGTATTGGGCCCGACCTTGCTGTCCAGGCGAATGCGGTAACCCACGGTTTCGCCGACTTTTTCGCCCAGCTCGCTGGCCAGCCGTTCGGCTGCCGCGCGCGCCGCCAGCCGGCGGGGTTCCAGCATCACGATGGTCTGCCCGGCCAGCCAGGGTTCATTCAACAGTGCCAGCGGTACACGGGTGGTCTTGCCTGCGCCGGGCGGCGCCTCGAGCACCGCTTCGTGACGGTTTTCCAAGGCATGGCGTAAAGCCGGCAGGGCAGCATCGATCGGTAAGGAAATCATGGTGGTCCTCGAACAGTCTGGCGAGTATAACGGCGAACCCAGCCTGCTCTATCATGGTCTTAGCATCAGGTGCCGGCGTATCGCCCCACCTTGTGGCAACTTTCTTCGGAGATTCAAATGCGCATCCCATCCCGCGTCATCGGTGGCGCCCTCATCGCCACCTTGCTGACCCAGCTGACGGCCTGCGGCACACTGTTCTACCCCGAACGCCGCGGGCAGATCGAGGGCAAGGTCGACCCGGTAATCGTCGCCCTCGATGCCATCGGCATCCTGTTCTACGTGATCCCAGGCCTAATTGCCTTTGGCGTCGACTTCGCCACAGGTGCCATCTACTACCCTGGGGGCACCACGGCACAAGTAGCGCCAGAAAAACTGCGCGAGGCCATCAAGTCCGATGGCAAGGTCGACAACCTCAAGCTGCAGGCCATTCTCGAAAGCGAACTGGGCCAGCGCCTGCCGCTGGACGACCCGCGGTTGATCCAGCATCGCGGCAGCGTCGAGCAACTGGCAGCGTTCGGCCTGGTGCCGACAGCCTGAAACCTGCAAGGAAACCACCCTCGGCATGATCACCTCGGCTGAACACCAGCGCCTGCTACGCCTGGCCACCCGCGCCTCGCTCGCGGTGGCCAGCATCCTCGTGCTGAGCAAGGCTGTGGCCTGGTGGCTGAGTGGCTCGGTCAGCCTGCTGGCCGGGCTGACCGATTCGGCGCTGGACGCGGTCGCCTCGTTCCTCAACCTGCTCGCAGTGCACTATGCGCTACGCCCGGCTGATGATGACCATCGCTTCGGCCACGGCAAGGCAGAAGCCTTGGCAGGCATGGCCCAGGCAGTGTTCATCGGCGTGAGTGCGGTACTGATCGGGGTTCAGGCCGCCGAGCGCCTGCAATCGCCACAGCCCTTGGGTGATACTGCCGTCGGTATCGGCGTGATGCTGCTGTCGCTGGTACTGACGCTGGCCTTGCTGGCGCTGCAACGCAAGGTGGTGCGTGTGACAGGCTCAACGGCGGTGCGTGCCGACTCGCTGCATTATCGCTCTGACCTGCTGCTAAATGGCAGCATCCTGCTGGCCTTGCTGCTGGCACGCTACGGCTGGCCGCAGCTGGATGCGCTGTTTGGCCTGGGTATCGCGCTGTACATCCTGTGGAGTGCACTGCAGATCGCCCGGGAAAGCACGGCAATCCTGATGGACAAGGAACTGCCCGGCGACATCGGCGAGGGCATGGTCGAACTGGTGCTGGGCATTGCCGGGGTCAAGGGAGTACATGACCTGCGCACCAGGGTGTCGGGCAATCAGTGGTTCGTGCAACTGCATCTGGAGCTGCCGGGGCAGTTGCCGTTGCACGAAGCACATGCCCTGTGCGTCCAGGCCTCTGAAGTCATCCGCCAGCGTTATCCACAGGCGGATGTGATGGTGCATGCCGACCCCGTCTGAGGCTCAATTGATACTGTAGCCCCGGCCACTGAAACACGCCCCCAGCGCCCGCCGGTAGTTGTCTGCAACATTGGCCGGCGGTGCGCTGGGGGCGGTTGCAGGGTCGAAGTTGGACTGGCTCACCGCCCAACGGTGGCACTGGTAGCGGTCCTGGTCCTGCTGCTCCTGGCCTTGCCCATGCATCGGGTAGGCCACCACATCGTATGCGTTGCCTGAAGGGGCTTGCGCCACGGGCACCGGTGCCGGTGCAACCGCAGGCGGGCTGACCACCACGTACTCCTGGCTGTCTGCCAGGTACTGGTAATACGTATCGGCCACCAGGAAGAGCAAGGCACCCCCCACCCACACTTCACGTGCATAGGATGGCAGGTAGCCGACCCGCACCCCGTACGGCGGGGCTACCACGATGTAGCTGCCGCCATGCGGCTGGTACCAGTAACCACCTGAGTAGAAATAGTCCTGCCCACGGTAGGGCACTTTCCAGTAGCGGTCCGGGAAACGGTCGATGCTGTGCCCGGGGCGATACTGCGGCCCCGGCCCCCAACCATTGCCATGGCCATCCGGCCGCCCCTGCCAGTCGCCACCAGGCCGTTGACCAGGGCCGCCAGCCTCCCAGTGCCGGTAATCGGCATTGCGCCGGGGAATATCCTGGTAGTAGCCCTGGCGGGCGGGCTGGGTCTGGTGCACTTCATCGCGCGAGTTGAGCGGCGAACGGCCTTCGTAACTACCGTTGGGATCCTGCCGGCCATTGCCACCATGCCCGTCTTCAGGGCCCTGGGCCATCGCCCCCAGGCAGATGCTCACGCCAAGCAAACCAACACCTGCCAACTGCCAGATGCGCGACTTCATGTTGTTCCTCACGGTCAAGATAACGGCACGCTGCCAGTCTACCGTGCCCGTAACGGACAAACAGATGAAATCGCGGCCATGAAAAAAGGGAGGCCTTGAGGCCTCCCTTTGAGAATTGTCGTCCGTGCTCGGCACTTGTGGCGCCGGCTCACCTCATACGCTCTTGTGGAGGTACGTAGCCCGGGGGCCTGGCGGATCCTGTTGGATGGCTGGCCGCGACCGCCCGCCTAGGGCGCGTCGCCGTGGACTGATGTCCGGGCAGTGATTCTGTTGATAAAGATACGGGACAGGGGGCGGCAGCGGATTGCGAATATTGCTCAGATAAATAGCACTTGCGCAATTTTTAACCCTGGATCGATAATTCACCGCAATCTGATCAGAAAAGGCCTTTTCCATGAGCAAGCTTGACCGCTACGACCTGAGCATCCTCGCCGAATTGCAGCGCGATGCGCGCATTTCCAACCAGGAGCTGGCCGAACGCATTGGCCTGTCGCCCTCACCCTGCTCTCGTCGGGTCAAGCAACTGGAAGACGACGGCTATATCTCACGGCAAGTCGCCCTGCTCGACCGCAAAAAGCTTGGCCTGAGCCTGACGGCTTACGTGCTGATCGGCATGGACCGGCACACCCCGGAGCGCTTCGAGACCTTCGAGGCAGCCATCCGCAACTTGCCACAGGTGCTCGAATGCAGCCTTGTAACCGGCATGGATGCCGACTATCAGCTCAAGGTGGTGGTACCGGACATGGATCACTACCAGAAACTGCTATTGGGCAGCCTGACCCGCATCGAAGGCGTCACCAGCGTGCGCTCGAGCTTCGTGCTCAATCAGGTGCTGGCGAGTACCGAACTGCCCCTGACCCACCTTCGTTGATTGGCTGCTGAGCTTGCCTGGAGAACACACAGATGGATCCGGCTGTATTTGAAGAATGGATGATGATCATCCTGGTCACCGTGCTGATCGGTTTCATGGGCTTCATCGTCTGGGACTTGGCAAAGAAATCCAAGGCCGGGCGCTTTGGCACGATGATCCTGTTCTTCGTGCTAGGGCTGGGGGTGCTGGCCTTTATCATCAAGACCGTGGTCGTGGGGTTTCTGGAAGGGGTGTAGCGCCCTCTCAAGCCGCATCGCCGGCAAGCCGGCGCCCACAAATGCCAAGGCCTGCGCATTTTCTGTGGGGGCCGGCTTGCCGGCGATGAAGCCAGCGAGCATTACAGCTTGGCCGGCACCTCGCGCCAACACCCCTGCTCCAGCCCATCCAGCGCCCAATCACCGATCCGCACCCGCACCAGGCGCAAAGTCGGCAAGCCCACCGCCGCTGTCATGCGCCGCACCTGGCGGTTACGCCCCTCGCGAATCACCAACTCCAGCCAACTGGTCGGCACGCTCTTGCGAAAGCGTACCGGCGGGTTGCGCGGCCACAGCTCAGGCTCATCGAGGCGCCGTGCTTCGGCAGGCAAGGTCGGCCCGTCATTGAGCTGCACGCCCTCGCGCAAACGCGTTAGCTGCTCATCGCTCGGCTCGCCTTCCACCTGTACCCAGTACGTCTTGGCCAGCTTGTGCCTGGGGTCGGCGATGCGCGCCTGCAAACCGCCGTCGTTGGTCAGCAACAGCAACCCTTCACTGTCACGGTCCAGCCGCCCGGCCGGGTAAATGCCAGGAATATCGATGTAATCCTTGAGCGTGGCACGGCCATCGCTGTCGCTGAACTGGGTAAGCACATCGAACGGTTTGTTGAACAGGATCAGGCGAGGCTCGGCCGGTGGCGCCTTGGGCTGGCGCTTTGGGCCGGCAGGCCGCGCCTTGGGGTGGCGCGGCTTGGAACGGGGTGGCAGTGGCATGGATCCTCAGCGGAACGGCGGCTCATCGAAGCTGCGCAGTTTACGCGAGTGCAGCGAATTGAGCTCGGTGCGCAGCAGGTCGAGGGCGGCGATACCGATCTTCAAGTGCTGGCTGACCGCGCGGTTGTAGAAGGCGTTGGCCGACCCAGGCAGCTTGATTTCGCTGTGCAGCGGTTTATCGGACACACACAGCAAGGTGCCATATGGCACTCGCAGGCGATAACCCTGGGCGGCGATGGTGCCGCTCTCCATGTCTACCGCCACGGCCCGCGACAGGTTGATCAGCGGCCGTTCCTGGGCCCAGCGCAGCTCCCAGTTACGGTCGTCGTATGTCAGCACGGTGCCGGTACGCAGGCGCTTCTTCAATTCCTCGCCACGTTCGCCGGTAACCTGGGCTGCCGCCTCCTGCAACGCCAGTTGCACCTCGGCCAGGGCCGGGATCGGGATGTTCGGCGGCACCACCCGGTCAAGGATACCGTCGCGGCGCATGTAAGCGTGCGCCAGCACATAGTCCCCGATGGTCTGCGACTGACGCAGGCCCCCGCAGTGGCCGATCATCAGCCAGCAATGCGGACGCAGCACGGCCAGGTGGTCGGTGATGTTCTTGGCGTTGGACGGGCCGACGCCGATGTTGACCAGGGTGACACCATCACCGTCGGCGGCGATCAGGTGATACGCCGGCATCTGATAGCGGTGCCAGACCACGCTGGCCACCAGGGCCTGGGCCTCACCATGGTCCATGCCTTTTTCGATCGCCACGTTGCCCGGCAGCACCATGCGCACGAAACGCGGGTCGTCACGCAGCTGTTCAAGGCCATGGCTGATGAACTGGTCGACATAACGGTGGTAGTTGGTCAGCAGGATCCAAGGCTGCACATGGCGCCAGTCGCTGCCGGTGTAATGCACCAGGCGGCGCAGCGAGAAGTCCACGCGGGCGGCGTCGAACAGCGCCAGTGGCAGGGTTTCGGCACTGCCCCAGTCACACAGCCCATCGGCGATGTTGTCGGTGGCGGCGGACAGATCGGTACTGGGGAATACCCGTGCCAGCTCGGCGGCAGTGATGCCGCTGCCCGCCAGTTCATCGCCCTGGTCGACCACGTAAGGGTACGGGATGTTCTGCTCGCTGACACCTACCTCGACGGTCACGGTGTAGTCGTGCATCAAGGGGCGCAACTGCTCGAGCAGATAACCCCGAAATGCCGCAGGCTGGGTGACTGTGACGCTGTAGGTGCCCGCCACCTGTACCTTGGCATAGGCACGGGTGGTGGCGGCGACTTCGCCGTGGCTGTAATAGGTCAGGCGCAAGGCCGGGTAGCGGTAAACGGCGCGCTCGTCGGCGTCCGGCTCGGTGCGGTCCTTCAGGTAACGCTTGAGGGCCTGGCTGAGGGCCCCGGTGGCCTGTTCATGCAAGGCCGCCAGACGGTCGACGGCCTGTTCGGGGGTATCAACGACTACAAAGGCTTGGCTCACACTGTGCTTCCTGTCTGGACATGCATGTCAGCCATCTTGCCTGCCTTCGCCGGTAAAAACACCCCCTGTCAGCCGGGCCAGACCGGCGTGGCCCGTGCCACCAGCGCCTGGACATCGGCGCCGCGCGGCAATGCCCCGTAAACGCGACCGCCGCCGGCCAGCCGGCTGCCGATGAAGGCATCGCTGACTGAGGTGTTGCCCGCTTCCAGCAACAGCTTGGCCTGCAGGGCCAGGGCGATGTCCTCGGTCAGCTGCCGGGCACGATACTGAATGTCGCCCGTGTCGGCGAACGCGCCCTTGAGATTGCCGATGTGCGCCGCCAGCCGTGGATCGCCATGGCCATCGCCCAGTTCAGCGAACAGCGCGTCGAGCACGCCCGGCTCCTTGGACAAGGCCCGCAGCACATCCAGGCACTGGACGTTGCCCGAACCTTCCCAGGTGGAATTGACCGGTGCTTCGCGGTACAAGCGCGGCAGGATGCTGTCCTCGACATAACCGGCGCCGCCCAGGCATTCGGCAGCTTCGTTGATCATCGCGGGCGCGCGCTTGCAGATCCAGTACTTGCCCACCGCCGTGACCAACCGGGCGAAGTGCGCCTGCTGCGGATCATCGAGTTGCTCTAGCGCTTGCCCCATGCGCAGGCTCAAGGCCAGGGCCGCTTCGCTTTCCAGTGCCAGATCGGCCAGCACGTTCTGCATCAGCGGCTGCTCGCTCAGCACCCGGCCGCCGACCTTGCGGTGTGCGCAGTGGTGGGTGGCCTGGGTCAAGGCCTGGCGCATCAGGGCGCTTGAGCCGACCATGCAGTCGAAGCGGGTCATGGCCACCATCTCGATGATGGTTGGCACTCCCCGCCCCTCCTCGCCGACCATCCAGGCCAGAGCGCCACGCAGCTCCACTTCGCTGGAAGCATTGGAGCTGTTGCCGAGCTTGTTCTTCAGGCGCTGGATGTAGAACTGGTTACGGCTGTCATCCGGGCGATGGCGTGGCAACAGGAAACAGCTCAAGCCTTTGTCGGTCTGCGCCAGTGTCAGGAAGGCGTCGCACATCGGCGCCGAACAGAACCATTTATGCCCAACCAGCTCGTAGGCCTGGCCCGACCCCGGGCTGCCGACAGGATAGGCGCGGGTGGTGTTGGCGCGTACATCGGTACCGCCCTGCTTTTCTGTCATGGCCATGCCGATGGTCACACCTGCCTTGTGCTGATCGCCGACGTTGCGGGGGTCGTACTCGCGGGCGAGAATCTTCGGCAACCAGTACTCGGCCAGCTCAGGCTGCAGCCTGAGTGCGGGGACAGCGGCAAAGGTCATGGTCAGCGGGCAACCGGTACCGGCTTCTGCCTGGCTGTGCAGGTAAGTCATCGATGCCCGGGCTACATGGGCACCGGGGCGCGGCTCGGCCCAGGGCAACGACGGCAGGCCGTGTTCGACGGCCGTACGCATCAGCTCGTGGTAGGCGGGGTGGAACTCCACCAGGTCGATGCGGTGCCCGTAACGGTCATGGCTGCTGAACGCTGGTTTGTGCGCGTTGGCCAGAAAGCCTGCGGCCATCAGGGGCCCACCGGCCAAGGCACCGTAGGCATCGATCCGCGATTCGGCCCAGCCGGCACCGAAACGCCGCGACCACTCCTGCAGTGGCAGGTCCAGGCGGTACAGGTTGGCGCCGTCGAGGGACGGTGGCTGATTGGTGACTTCGTGGGTTTCAGCGTACTGGTGCAGGTTCATCGGGAGCTCCTGGGGCCGGGTATGCATGAAAGTCCCAGTGAAGCACTCCCTGTGGGCCAGTCAAAGTGACAATAATGACTAAACAGGTGGCAACGCACACCATCGTGGCATGCGCCCGGCAGCCTTCAGAACCGGGTAACCCCCGAAGCCGCCCTGCCCGCCGTTACCTGCACCTGCGCTATCGCCACATTCAGCGTCAACTCGAAACGGCTCCCCAACCCCCGCGTAGACTCATGCATCAACGTGCCCCCCAGCACCTCGCCCAACTGCCGGCAGATCGACAGGCCGATGCCCAGGCCACCGTAGCGCCGGGTCATCGAGCCATCGACCTGGAAGAAGCGCTGATACAGGATCGCCTGGTCCAGGTCATCGAAGCCGATGCCGCTGTCACTGACAGTGAAAGTCAGCGCCAGGCTGTCGGGCCCAAGCCGACGGCCGCGCACCTGAACCATCACGCCGCCCTGGTGGGTGAACTTCAGGCCATTGTCTACCAGGCAACCCAGGCAGCGCGTCAACTTATGCGCATCGCCAAGCAGTTCGTCCGGCAGCTCTGCGGGAATGTCCAGGCTCAGGTAAAGCCCTTTGCCAAGGGCCGTTCCAGCGTAGCCGGCACGCAGGTCCTGAAGCGTGCGGCGCAAGCTGAACGGCACCGGCTGCGCGCGCAGGCGACCTGCCTGCAGCTCGGTGAGGGTAAGAATATCGTCGACCATGTCCATCATGTTCTGCGCAGAGCCCACCGCCGTGCGGTGGTACTGGGCCATCTCGGCGCTCAGCGGCAACGTGTGCATCAGCTCCAGCGAGCCGATAACACCGTTCATCGGGGTGCGCAGTTCATGGGTGATCGTGGCGAGGAATTCATCCTTGAGGTGGTTGCTCCTGGCCAGCTGCTGGTTCAGTTGTTCCAGTGTCCGCCCGGTATCACGCAGGGTCTGCGCCTGCTGTTCGCGCATGCTGTTGATACGGTCGGCCAGGGCCAGGGACAACAACGCCACTTCCAGCGCCGCACCGAGCTGGCTGGCATACATGGTCAGGAACACATTGGGCAGGTACCCCAGCACCATCAGGGTATTGACCAGCCCGCCCAGCAGGAACGCCGTCCAGGCAATGATGAACCAGCGAGCCACGCGCAGACCGCGCACCCAGGCGTATAGCCCCGCAGTGAAAATGCTGACGGTGAACAGCAGGGCCAGCACAGTGGCCATGCGCAAGGCAATGCCATAGGGCATGCTCACCGCCAGCAGCATCACCAGCACTGCCCCGAGCATCAACAGTTGCAGCAGCCGATCGAACCCTCGGCTGATCGTGCCCAGGCGCAGGAAGTGGCGGGCGAACTGGCAACCGAACAAGCCGGCAGCACCGATGAACAAGGGCGTGGCGGCATTCGCCCACCAGGGGCTGTTCGGCCAGAAGTACGCCACCCCTGCGCCGTTGACCGACACCTGGTAGAAGCCGAACGAGGCAATATAGAGGATGTAGTAGAGGTAACTGACGTCCCGAACGCTGAGGAAGATGAACAGGTTGTACACCAGCATCACCAGCAACACCCCGTAGATCATCCCCAGCACATACAGGCGCGTGGGCTGCTCTTCCATGTAGGCCTCGGCAGACCACAGCGCCAACGGCGCCTGTACCGAGCCCTGGCTGTGCAGGCGCAGGTAGACGGTGGTCGCCTGATTGGGCTGCAGCGGCAGTTCGAACAGGTAGTTGTTCTGGCGGATCTGCCGGCTGTCGTAGGGCAAGGCATCGCCGGTACGCTGTGCCAGGCGGTAGGTACCATCGGCGCCCGGCAGATAGAGCTCGAGGTGATCCAGCGGCGGGTACGCCAGCTCCAGCAACCATTGGCGCGGTGCGGGGTTGGCCGAGGCCAGGTAGCGCAAATCGACCTTGAGCCAGAACACCGAAGTCGAATAGCCGGCATTCAGCACTTGTTCACGGTGCAGGCGAAAACGCTTGGCGAAGGTGGGCGCGGTAACCTGGGCGATGCTGGCGCTGCCCTCGCGGTCTTCATAGACCTGCATGGTGCTGCCCAGCGAAAGGTACCGGGTGGTGTCGTCGAAATCGACCGCAGTGGCCAGCACGGGCAAGCAGCCCAGAAGCAAAATCAGCAAATAGCGCATACGGCCCCAGCATGGCGTGCCCGGACACGTCGCAATGGCCCCCTATCCCTATGAGACGACGAATTCCGGCAAAGCCCGTTTATCGAGTTATCCGAGCACTCTAGCATAGCTTTGAAGGCTGGCAACGGGCCATCTTGATTTAAGCTTAAAAGGCTCTAGATCAGTGCTTTCAGGCCAGCTAAAAGCACAAAGCTGACCCATCGATCAACAAAACCCGTTTGTAGGACGATCCGTACAAAAGGGTTTGGTGGTAAGCTCGCCGACCATGAATACCTACAGCTCCCGCCCCGTTGTCCTCTGTCTATCCGGCCACGACCCAAGTGGCGGTGCCGGCTTGCAGGCAGATATCGAAGCCCTGATCGCCCAAGGCTGTCACGCCGCACCTGCGGTGACCGCCCTGACCGTGCAGGATACCGTCAATGTTTCCGACTTCCGCGTGCTCGACCGCGAGTGGGTGCTGGCCCAGGCCAATGCCGTACTGGCCGACTCCACGGTAGCCGCGGTCAAGCTGGGCATGCTCGGCTCGATCGAAATGGTCGATACCGTCGCCGAACTGCTCAGTGCCCACCCGCACCTGCCGGTGGTCTGCGACCCGGTGCTGCGCGCCGGTGGCGGTGGCCGGCTGGGCAAGGACGAGGTCGGCTATGCCCTGCGCGAGCGCCTGTTGCCGCTGGCCGCCATCGCCACCCCTAACCTGCCCGAGGCCCGCATTCTTGCCGAACTGCCCGAAGGTACGGCAGACGAGTGTGCCGAAAAATTGTTGCCGTTCTGCAAACACCTGCTGATCACCGGTGGCCACGGCGACGAAGACGAAATCCACAACCGCCTGTACAGCCGCGATGGCCAGCATCATACCTGGACCTGCCAGCGCCTGCCTGGCAGCTACCACGGCTCGGGTTGTACCCTGGCCAGCACGTTGGCCGGCCGCCTGGCCTTGGGCGAAGCCCTGCAAAGCGCCGTGCGCAGTGCACTCGACTACACCTGGCGCACCCTGCGTGACGCCGAGCAGCTGGGCAAGGGCCAGTTCGTCCCGCGCCGCCTGCCCCTGGACTTCTGCTCCTGATACGAGGCTTTCTGATGAAGCTACGCGGTCTGTATGCAATCACCGACAGCCAGCTGCTCGCCGGCCGTTTCCTGTCCCATGTCGAGGCGGCACTGGAAGGCGGCGTGCGCCTGCTGCAGTACCGCGATAAAAGCGATGATGCCGCCCGTCGACTGCGCGAAGCCCAAGCGCTTCTCAAGCTCTGCGAGCGCTACGGCACCGAGCTGGTCATCAACGACGACGCCGAACTGGCTGCGCGCCTGGGCGTCGGTGTGCATCTGGGGCAGACCGACGGCCCATTGACCCCGGCGCGTGCGCTGCTGGGCCGCCAGGCCATCATTGGCTCGACCTGCCACGCCAGCCTCGACCTGGCCGCCCAGGCCGCCAGCGAAGGCGCCAGTTATGTCGCCTTTGGCCGTTTCTTCAATTCCGTGACCAAGCCCGGTGCACCCGCTGCCGATGTTGGCCTGCTCGCGCAGGCCCGGGCCCAGGTCAAACTGCCGCTCGCCGTGATCGGCGGCATCACCCTCGACAACGCCGCTCCGCTGGTCGCCCACGGTGCCGACCTGCTGGCGGTGATCCATGGCCTGTTCGGTGCCGACAGCGCGCAGGAAGTCACCCGCCGCGCCCGCGCCTTCAACGCCCTGTTCGCTTCCTGATTTCAAGAGAAGATCCCATGTCCCGTTCCGAATCCCTGTTCGCCCAAGCCCAGAAGCACATCCCAGGTGGCGTCAACTCGCCGGTCCGCGCCTTCAAGAGCGTCGGCGGCACCCCGCTGTTCTTCAAGCATGCCGAGGGCGCCTATGTCGTCGACGAAGACGACAAGCGCTATGTTGACTACGTGGGTTCGTGGGGCCCGATGATCCTCGGCCACGGCCACCCACAGGTGCTCGACGCGGTGCGCAACCAGTTGCAGCACGGCTTGTCCTACGGCGCGCCGACCGCCATGGAAACCGAGATGGCAGACCTTGTCTGCTCGCTGGTGCCGTCCATGGAAATGGTACGCATGGTCAGCTCCGGCACCGAAGCCACCATGAGCGCGATCCGCCTGGCCCGGGGTTACACCGGCCGCGACGCCATCATCAAGTTCGAAGGCTGCTACCACGGCCACTCCGACAGCTTGCTGGTCAAGGCCGGCTCCGGTTTGCTGACCCAGGGCGTGCCAAGCTCGGCAGGCGTGCCGGCGGACTTCGCCAAGCACACCCTGACCCTGCCGTTCAACGACATCGCTGCAGTCGAGAAGACCCTGGCGGAAGTCGGCCAGACCGTAGCCTGCATCATCGTCGAGCCAGTGGCCGGCAACATGAATTGCGTACCCCCAGCGCCTGGCTTCCTCGAAGGCCTGCGCGAGCAGTGCGACAAGCACGGCGTAGTGTTGATCTTCGACGAAGTGATGACGGGCTTTCGCGTCTCGCTGGGCGGCGCCCAAGGCTACTACGGCATCACGCCGGACCTGTCGACCTTCGGCAAGATCGTCGGCGGCGGCATGCCGGTCGGCTGTTTCGGCGGCAAGCGCGAGATCATGGGCTGCATCGCTCCGCTGGGCCCTGTGTATCAGGCCGGTACCCTGTCGGGTAACCCGCTGGCCATGGCCGCAGGCCTGACCACGCTGAAGCTGATCAGCCGCCCGGGCTTCCACGACGAGCTGAGCGGCTTCACCAGCCGCATGCTCGACGGCCTGCAGCAGCGCGCAGATGCCGCTGGCGTGCCGTTCGTGACAACCCAGGCAGGTGCCATGTTCGGCCTGTACTTCAGCGGCGCCGACGATATCGTCACCTTCGATGACGTGATGGCCAGCGATGCCGAGCGCTTCAAGCGCTTCTTCCACCTGATGCTCGACGGTGGCGTCTACCTGGCACCTAGCGCGTTCGAGGCCGGCTTTACCTCGATCGCACACGGTGACAAGGAGCTGCAGATCACCCTGGATGCGGCTGAGCGGGCATTTGCCGCACTGAAGTAAAGCGCGGTCAGAGCTCTTCGCCGGGTAAACCCGCGAAGAGCTCTGGCGATAAATGCCCGTCCATCACCAGTAACTTTTCCCACCGGTACATAAATTCGAGTAAAACTTTGTAAGGTTGGCGCTGCTTATCCCATAATGTGCCACCAGAGACATTGGCCGTAGCTTTGCAGAGGTAAGTCGATCCCCATGAACCGCACCGGCCGCGCCCTTGCCCTGGGCTGCCTGTTGCTTCTTCAGCCCCTGCTGGCACTGGCGGAGGGCGGTAACTCGTTGCTGATTCCTGCAACGGGGCGCTGCACGCTCAATGTCCAGCCAGAGGACCAGCAAAACGCCCTCAAGGCTTGCGAGCAGATGGCGGCGACCGGGGACGCCCAGGCGCAGTACGAACTGGGTGAGTACTACTATGCGCAAACCCCCAAAGACCTGAAAATGGCCTTGGACTGGTTCGAAAAAGCCTCGCTGCAGGGCCATGCACAAGCCCAGTATCGCCTTGGCGGCATGTTCTTTCATGGTGAAGGGGTCGAGGCCAACAACGTACAGGCCTATATCCTGCTGAAAATGGCGGCGGTCAACGGCGCCGAAGATGCGCTGGACATGGCCGACGAAGTCACCGAGCAGATGCCCCGCGATGAACTGGAGCATGCCACCCAGGTGCTCGGCCAGATCTTCCGCAAATACCTGCTGGAACTGCAAAGCGCCGAAGGGCGCACGCCGTTCTCGCCGCTCCCCTGACTCGCTTTACTTCTCTGGCATCGGCATAGGGAACGGCATCACATTGCCACTTCCCTTGGCTTCGCTGATCTTGGCCGTGCCCAGGCGCTCGACCTCGTCGATACGCACGATCGAGTGCATCGGCACGAAGCTGCGGATCACACCTTCGAACTGGTTCTTGAGCTTCTCTTCGCTCGGGTCGACCACGATCTGGGTGCGCTCCCCAAAAACGAATTCCTCGATTTCCAGGAAGCCCCACAGGTCGCTCTGATAGATCTGTTTGGCATACATCTCGAAGACCTGCCCCTGATTGAGGAAGATCACTTTATAGATGGCGGGTTCGCGTTTGCTCATGTTTGCCGGGATAACACATGCGTAAGAAAAGGCGCGCATCATAACAGACAGGCCCGTTGATCTGTGCCGCCGATACCGTTGAACGTTTCAGTGCTTTCGCCCCTGCCCTTCAAGGGTTATTCTTGAGTTCACCATTATTGCCGTCGAGCGGCTAAAAACGACCTTGAACGCACCCATACAACCTCATCGTTTCATCCTCGAACCCTTCGAGGCCCACCGCTTCGCCAACCTGTGCGGCCAGTTCGACGAGCACTTGCGCCTGATCGAACAACGCCTGGCTATCGAAATCCGCAACCGCGGCAATCAATTCGAGCTGATCGGCGAACCCAAGACCACCTCTGCTGCCGAGCAACTGCTGCGCCGCCTCTATCGCGAGGCCAAGGCCACCGAGCTGTCGCCGGAAACCGTGCACCTGTACCTGCAGGAATCGACCGTCGAGAACATCGAAAACCCGGCAGTCAACGAGGTCAGCGTTTCCCTGCGCACGCGCAAGGGCAACATTCGCCCACGCGGCGTCAACCAGCAGCGCTACGTCAAGGAAATCCTGGCCAACGACATCAACTTCGGCGTAGGCCCGGCCGGTACCGGCAAGACTTACCTGGCCGTGGCCTGCGCCGTCGATGCCCTGGAGCGCGAGCAGGTGCGCCGCATCCTGCTGGTGCGCCCGGCGGTCGAGGCCGGCGAAAAGCTTGGCTTCCTGCCTGGCGACCTGGCCCAGAAGATCGACCCGTACCTGCGCCCGCTGTACGACGCCCTGTACGAAATGCTCGGCTTCGAGCACGTGGCCAAGCTGATCGAGCGCCAGGTGATCGAGATCGCCCCGCTGGCCTACATGCGCGGCCGTACCTTGAACAACAGTTTCATCATCCTCGACGAGAGCCAGAACACCACGCTCGAGCAGATGAAAATGTTCCTGACCCGTATCGGCTTCGGCTCCACTGCGGTGATCACCGGCGACATCACCCAGGTCGACCTGCCACGTGGCACCAAGTCGGGCCTGGCTCATGTGATCGAGGTGCTCAAGGACGTTCCGGGTATCAGTTTTACCCACTTCCAACCCAAAGATGTGGTTCGTCACCCACTGGTGCAGCGCATTGTCGAGGCCTATGACCGCTTCGATGCCCGCCAGGCCAAGCCCGAGGCGCCCGGCAAAGATGCTTGAACTTGACCTGCAGCGCGCCACGGATGCCGCCACCCCTGACGATGCCGCTTTGCGCGCCTGGTGCGAACTGGCCTTGCGCCAGCGCAGCGCCGACTCGGAAATGACCATCCGTCTGGTCGACGAAGCCGAAGGCCGCGAGCTCAACCACACCTACCGGCACAAAGACTACGCGACCAATGTGCTGTCGTTCCCGGCCGATGTGCCCGATGAACTGCTCGATATCCCGCTGCTGGGCGACCTGGTGATCTGCGTGCCGGTGGTCGAGCGTGAGGCTGCCGAACAGGGCAAGTCGCTGCAAGCGCATTGGGCGCACCTGGTCATCCACGGCTGCCTGCACCTGCTTGGCTACGACCACATCGAAGACGATGAGGCCGAGGAAATGGAAGCGCTGGAACGGGAATTGCTGGCAGAACTGGGTCACCCTGACCCGTATGCCGATGATGAAAACGATTCAATCACACACTGATACTGCAAGGATCACGAGAAACGCCATGAGCGAAGATCGATCGAGCAACGGGCAGAAGTCCTGGCTGGGTAAACTGACCCAGGCTTTTGCCCATGAGCCGAAAAACCGCCAGGAGCTCCTCGAGCTGCTGCGCGAAGCCCATCAGAACAAGCTGCTCGACAGCGAAGCGCTGACCATCGTCGAAGGCGCCATCCAGGTCGCCGACCTGCAGGTACGCGACATCATGGTGCCGCGTTCGCAAATGATCAGCATCAAGGCTACCCAGTCGCCTCGCGAATTCCTGCCGGCCGTCATCGACGCCGCGCACTCGCGTTACCCGGTGATCGGCGAAAGCCATGACGATGTGCTCGGGATCCTGCTGGCCAAGGACCTGCTGCCGCTGATCCTCAAAGAGAACGGCGACAGCTTCAACATCAGGGACCTGCTGCGCCCGGCCACGTTCGTGCCCGAGTCCAAGCGCCTGAACGTGCTGCTGCGCGAGTTCCGCGCCAACCACAACCACATGGCCATCGTCATCGACGAGTACGGCGGCGTGGCGGGCCTGGTCACCATCGAGGACGTGCTCGAACAGATCGTCGGCGACATCGAAGACGAGCATGATGTCGAGGAAGACAGCTATATCAAGCCACTGCCCAGCGGCGACTTCCTGGTCAAGGCGCTCACGCCGATCGAGAACTTCAACGAGTTCTTCGACAGCGAGTTCTCCGATGATGAGTTCGACACGGTTGGCGGCCTGGTGATGAGCGCTTTCGGCCACCTGCCCAAGCGCAACGAGACCACTGAGATCGGGCCCTACAAGTTCCGTATTCTCAATGCCGACAGCCGGCGGATACACTTGCTGCGCCTGACCCCGATCACCCGCTAAGGACAAACATGCGTTGGATCACCCGCCCCGGCTGGCCCGGTAACCTGCTGGCCTTGGCGGCCGGCGCCTCTACCCTTCTGGCCCTGGCGCCATTCGACATCTGGCCGCTGGCCCTGTTGTCCATCGCGGTGCTCTACCTCGGCCTGCGCGAGCTCACCCCGCGCCAGGCCATGTGGCGCGGCTGGTGGTTCGGGTTTGGCCTGTACGGGGCCGGCACCTGGTGGATCTACGTCAGCATGAACACCTACGGCGGCGCCTCGCCGCTGCTGGCGATCGTGCTGCTGGTGGCGTTCTTCGCCGCCCTTGCCTGGTTCTTTGCCCTGCCCACCTGGCTGTGGGCGCGCTGGCTGCGCCGCAATGAAGCCCCCTTGGCCGATGCGCTGTGCTTTGCCGCCCTGTGGCTGCTGCAAGAGGCTTTCCGTGGCTGGTTCCTGACCGGCTTCCCCTGGCTTTATGCCGGCTACAGCCAACTGGACGGGCCTTTGGCTGGCCTGGCGCCGCTGGGCGGCGTGTGGCTGATCTCTTTCGCCCTGGCATTGAGCGCGGCGCTGCTGTGCAACCTGCACCGCCTGCGTGCACGCCCATCGTTCCTTGCCGTGGGAGCCTTGTTGCTGCTGGCCCCCTGGGCTGTCGGCATGGCCCTCAAAGACCACGCCTGGACCAAGCCTGCTGGCGACCCACTGACGGTCGCAGCCCTGCAGGGCAACGTCGAACAAGAGCTGAAATGGGACCCGGCGCACATCGATGCACAACTGGCGCTGTACCGCGACATGAGCTTCAGCTCAAAACCGGTGGATCTGCTGGTTTGGCCAGAGACAGCCGTGCCGATCCTCAAGGACCAGGCCCAAGGCTACATCGACGTGATGGGGCGTTTTGCCGCCGACCGGCATTCGGCACTTATCACTGGCGTGCCGGTGCGCGAAGTGGTGCATCAGCAACGCCGCTACTACAACGGCGTGACCGTGACAGGCGAAGGCGATGGCACCTACCTCAAGCAGAAGCTGGTGCCCTTCGGCGAATACGTGCCACTGCAGGACATGCTTCGCGGCCTGATCGAGTTCTTCAACCTGCCGATGTCGGACTTCGCCCGCGGCCCTGAGGACCAGCCACTGCTCCAGGCCAAGGGTTACCAGATTGCCCCGTACATCTGCTACGAGGTGGTCTACCCCGAGTTCGCTGCGGGCTTGGCGGCGCGCAGCGACCTGTTGCTGACCATCAGCAACGACACCTGGTTCGGCACCTCGATCGGCCCGCTGCAGCACCTGCAGATGGCGCAGATGCGCGCGCTGGAAGCCGGCCGCTGGATGATCCGCGCCACCAACAACGGCGTCACCGCCCTGATCGACCCGTTTGGCCGGATCACGGCCCAGGTTCCGCAGTTCCAGCGGGCCGTGCTGTATGGCGAAGTGGTCCCGATGCAGCAACTGACGCCGTACCTGCAGTGGCGCTCGTGGCCGCTGGCGATTGTCTGTGCCTTGCTGCTGGGTTGGGCATTGCTGGCGGGGCGCATAGCCAAAACCGTCTGATCAGGCCGGAGCGGCCTTGTGTCGCGATGGGCTGCGAAGCGGCCCCAGGATATCAGCGGCGCCACAGATATCCTGGGACTGCTGCGCAGTCCTTTCGCGACACAAGGCCGCTCCTACGCGGGCTCGAGTGCTCTCTTGAATCAATAGAACAACCGATAGCCCGCCAACCCTACCGCTTCATTCAGCAATTGCCCGCTCTGCCACATCGCCCGGCTTTCCGGCAGCAACCCGGCAAACGGCCGCGCATGGTCCCGCCCAAGGAACCCCATCGGCGCCGGTATCACTTCAAACCCGGCCTGCTCGAAGCTCCAGCGCGAACGTTGCATGTGCCACGCCTGGGTCACCAGCACCACACGCCCAATACCCAGTGGCTTGAGTAATTGCGCGCTGAATTGGGCATTTTCCCACGTGGTTCGGCTGGCCTCTTCCTTCCATTTGACCTCGACAGCGAAATCTTCACGCAGCCGATCCGCCATTAGCCGCGCCTCGCTCGGCGGGGTATCGTAGTGCAAACCGCCACTGGTCAGCACCGGCAAGCCCGAAGCCTTGGCCAGTCGCGCGGCAAAGCGCATACGCTCAAGCGCCGTTGCCGAGGGCTGGTCCTCACCGCCCCAGGCCGGATCACCGCGCTCACGCCCTGCGCCGAGCACGACGATGGCATCCGCCCTGCGCGCCAGGCTGGCCCAATCGCCGGATGCCAGCGGGGGCTCGGTTTCCAGCAGGCGCGCACCGTGCTGCACCACCAGCGGCAGGCTCATCAACCACAACCCACCCAGCCCCAGCACAAAGCACAGCGCCGCCAGCCGCGGGCGCCGGGCGCGCAACCACCAGGCCGCCAGCAACAGCAGGAACAGGATGCCCGGCGGCATCAACCATTGTTTGATGAAAAATCGAATCGGCATCGGCTACACCTCCTTGGCAGGCGTGCAGCCTATGAGGATCGGCGCCGGTCAACAAGTGCGCTGCCGGCGCCGATCGAGTGAAGTGTTTGTTGAATTACCGGGGCGCGATGGCCTGCGCCGGGCGCCCTGAACGGCTAGCGATGTGGCAGCGTCCTGGGTGTCGCCGTCGTGGCGGGGCGTTTCTTGTCCTTGAGCCAGATGATCTTCGCCGATGTCGGTTCCGCATGCGGGTAACTACCGGCGCAGGCATTACGGCGTTCCGGGACCGAGTCCAGGTAAGCCTTGATCACTTCGAACTCTGCATGGCTCAGGCCACGCAACTCCAGCTCGGCTGGCATCTCGTCGCGCAATCGTACCGACGTTCTGGCGACTTCCAGGGCCAGGCCAAGACGGTCGATCAGGCGTTCGTAAAGCTCCGGTTTGATTGCGGGTAGCTGCGTCTCTCCCATCCGTTCACCTCATTGAAGATAAAGAATATCTCCCCCCACACCTGAGCTTAGCGCCGCTTCGAAAAGCAGCCCGGTGCAGCGACCAGCGGCCATTCGCAATCAGGGTTTCCCACGATGCGCGGCGCTACTGTATGCTACGGCGTTCACTCTCACGACACCGGAGTGCCGGACGCAGCGAGGTTCCGCTGCCTGGAACAAGGTCTCTTCTCTCTCAGCCAAAAGTAGCCATGCACGAACAATACACGCCCCGTGATATCGAAGCCGCCGCCCAGCATTTCTGGGACGAGCAACAGTCGTTCGCTGTTACCGAACAGCCAGGCAAAGACACCTACTATTGCCTATCGATGTTCCCGTACCCGAGCGGCAAGCTACACATGGGCCACGTGCGCAACTACACCATCGGCGACGTGATTGCCCGCTACCAGCGCATGCTGGGCAAGAACGTCCTGCAACCGATGGGCTGGGACGCTTTCGGCATGCCCGCGGAAAACGCGGCGATGAAAAACAACGTCGCCCCGGCCAAGTGGACATACGAAAACATCGACTACATGAAGACCCAGCTCAAGAGCCTGGGCCTTGCCATCGACTGGGCACGTGAAGTCACCACCTGCAAGCCGGACTACTACCGCTGGGAACAGTGGCTGTTCACCCGCCTGTTCGAAAAAGGCATCATCTACCGCAAGAACGGTACCGTGAACTGGGACCCGGCCGACCAGACCGTGCTCGCCAACGAGCAGGTCATCGACGGCCGCGGCTGGCGTTCGGGCGCGCTGATCGAAAAGCGCGAAATCCCCATGTACTACTTCCGCATCACCGACTACGCCGACGAGCTGCTGGAAAGCCTCGACGAGCTGCCGGGCTGGCCTGAGCAGGTCAAGACCATGCAGCGCAACTGGATCGGCAAGTCGCGCGGCATGGAAGTACAGTTCCCGTACGATCAGGCGAGCATCGGCCACGAAGGTACGCTGAAAGTCTTTACCACCCGTCCGGACACCCTGATGGGCGCGACTTACGTTGCCGTTGCCGCCGAGCACCCATTGGCTACCCAGGCCGCCCAGGGCAACCCGGCGCTGCAGGCATTCATCGACGAGTGCAAGAGCGGCAGCGTTGCCGAGGCCGACATGGCCACCCAGGAGAAGAAGGGCATGCCCACTTCCCTGCTGGTCGAGCACCCCCTGAGCGGTGAAAAGCTGCCGGTATGGGTCGCCAACTATGTGCTGATGCACTACGGCGACGGTGCCGTAATGGCCGTACCGGCCCACGACGAGCGCGACTTCGAGTTCGCCCACAAGTACAACCTGCCGGTCAAGGCTGTGGTGCGCACCAGCGCCGGCGACGAAGTCGGCAGCGAATGGCAGGCGGCCTACGGCGAGCACGGCCAGCTGATCAACTCCGGCGAGTTCGACGGCCTGGACTTCGCTGGCGCCTTCGACGCCATCGAGGCAGCCCTGATCCGCAAGGAGCTGGGCAAATCCCGCACCCAGTTCCGCCTGCGCGACTGGGGCATCAGCCGCCAGCGTTACTGGGGCTGCCCGATCCCGATCATCCACTGCCCGTCCTGCGGCGACGTGCCGGTGCCGGAAGACCAGCTGCCGGTCACCCTGCCAGAGAACGTGGTGCCGGACGGCGCCGGTTCGCCACTGGCGCGCATGCCCGAGTTCTACGAGTGCAGCTGCCCGAAATGCGGCGCCGCGGCAAAGCGTGAAACCGACACCATGGACACCTTCGTCGAGTCGTCCTGGTACTTCGCCCGCTACGCCTCGCCGAACTACGACAAGGGCCTGGTCGATCCGAAAGCGGCCAACCACTGGTTGCCGGTCGACCAGTACATCGGCGGCATCGAACACGCCATTCTGCACCTGCTTTACGCGCGTTTCTTCCACAAGCTGATGCGTGACGAAGGCCTGGTCACCTCCAATGAACCGTTCAAGAACCTGCTGACCCAGGGCATGGTGGTCGCCGATACCTACTACCGCGTCGCCAGCAACGGTGGCAAGGACTGGTTCAACCCGGCCGACGTCGAAATCGAGCGCGATGCCAAGGCCAAAATCATTGGCGCACGCCTGAAGACCGACGGCCTGCCGGTGGAAATCGGCGGCACCGAGAAGATGTCGAAGTCGAAGAACAACGGCGTCGACCCACAGTCGATGATCGAAGCCTACGGCGCCGACACCTGCCGCCTGTTCATGATGTTCGCCTCGCCGCCCGACATGAGCCTGGAATGGTCGGACTCTGGCGTCGAAGGTGCAAGCCGCTTCCTGCGTCGTGTCTGGCGC
The DNA here is from genome assembly GCF_047456105.1 of Pseudomonas sp. BNK-15. Taxonomy (NCBI): domain Bacteria; kingdom Pseudomonadati; phylum Pseudomonadota; class Gammaproteobacteria; order Pseudomonadales; family Pseudomonadaceae; genus Pseudomonas; species Pseudomonas sp. BNK-15. The sequence continues at coordinate 2,607,630 of NZ_CP179898.1, read as the reverse complement.
CTGGCCCAGGGCCACGTCAACCAGGGCCTGCCGGGTAAACTGGACCTCGCCACGCTGAACGACGAGCAGAAGGTCATCCGCCGTGCAATTCACGCCGCGATCAAGCAGGCCAGCACCGATGTGGGCCAGTACCACAAGTTCAACACCGCCATCGCCCAGGTGATGACCGTGATGAACGTCCTGGAGAAGGCCCCCCAGGGCACCGAGCAAGACCGTGCGCTGCTGCAAGAGGGCCTGGAGGCCGTCACCTTGTTGCTGGCCCCGATCACCCCGCACATTTCCCACGAACTGTGGAAGGCGCTGGGCCATGAGCAAGCGGTTATCGATGCTGGCTGGCCAGTTGTCGATGAAAGCGCTCTGGTGCAGGACACCGTAACCCTGGTGGTCCAGGTCAACGGCAAACTGCGTGGCCAGGTAGAAATGCCTGCAGCCGCCAGCCGCGAAGAAATCGAAGCCGCCGCCCGCAACAACGAAAATGTCCTGCGCTTCATCGATGGCCTGACCATCCGCAAGGTCATCGTAGTGCCAGGCAAGCTGGTCAACATCGTCGCCAACTGATGGCAACGCCCACCTGCAGCCAGTGCGGGTGGGCGGTATCGGCCCACAAGGGAGCAACAACATGATCAAACGCAATCTGCTGGTATTGGGCCTGGCCATCATGCTCAGCGCCTGCGGTTTCCAGCTGCGCGGCACCGGCACCTCCGAGCTCAGCGTCAAGGAAATGGACGTCAGTGCACGTGATGCCTACGGCCCGACCGTGACTCAACTGCGCGAAGTACTGGAGCGCAGCGGCGTCAATGTGCACACCGGCGCCCCGTATCGCCTGGTACTGACCAACGAACAGCAAACCCAGCGCGCAGCGTCCTACGCCAGCAGCAACCAATCTGCCGAGTACGAACTGACCACAGTGCTCAGCTACAGCATCCTTGGCCTGAACAACCTGGAGCTGATGAGCGACAAGCTGGAAGTGCGCAAAATCTATGTACGCGACGGCGGCAACATCACCGGTTCCGACCAGGAAGCCACTGTTGCCCGCGAAGAAATGCGCCGCGACCTGGTCAACGCCATGGTCGTGCGCCTGCAGATGCTGACGCCGCCTCAGCTGGACCAGTTGCAGCGCGAAGCTGACGAACGCGCCAAGGCCGAAGCCGCCGCACTGGAGGCCGCGCGCAGCCAGCAGGCGGAAACGCCGCAGCAATCGCCGCTGGAAATTCCGGGCAATTGAGCCCGTGCGGGGCACTCCGGTGCCCCGCCTGTTTCCGATGAAGCTCGCCCCCGCCCAACTCAACAAGCACCTGCAAGGCGCTCTGGCCCCGGTCTATGTGGTCAGTGGCGACGATCCGCTGCTGTGCCAGGAAGCCGCCGACGCCATACGCAATGCTGCGCGTCAGCAGGGCTTTGACGAGCGCCAGGTGTTCAGCGCCGACGCCAGTTTCGACTGGGGCACCCTGCTGCAGGCGGGCGCCAGCCTGTCCCTGTTCGCCCAACGCCGGCTGCTGGAACTGCGCCTGCCCTCGGGCAAGCCTGGTGACAAAGGCGCAGCGGCGCTGATGGAATACTGCGCCAACCCTGCCGAGGATACCCTGCTGCTGGTCAGCCTGCCCAAACTCGATGGCAGTGCGCAGAAGACCAAGTGGGGCAAGGCCCTGATCGAGGGCAGCCACTGCCAGTTCATCCAGATCTGGCCGGTGGATGCCCAGCAGTTGCCGCAATGGATCAACCAGCGTTTGGCACAGGCCGGCCTTTCGGCCCAGCGTGATGCGGTCGACCTCATTGCCGCACGTGTCGAAGGCAACCTGCTGGCTGCTGCCCAGGAAATCGAAAAGCTCAAGCTGCTCGCCGACGGCAGCCAGATCACCGTAGACACGGTGCAGGCGGCCGTTGCCGACAGCGCGCGCTTCGATGTCTTCGGCCTGGTCGATGCCATTCTCAATGGCGAAGCTGCGCATGCCCTGCGCATGCTCGAAGGCCTGCGCGGTGAAGGCGTGGAGCCACCTGTGATTCTGTGGGCCCTGGCGCGCGAACTGCGTCTGCTGGCGGGGCTTTCGCAGCAGTTCAGCCAGGGTGTGCCCTTGGACAAGGCCTTCAGCCAGGCCCGCCCACCGGTATGGGACAAGCGCCGGCCGCTGGTCAGCAAAGCCCTGCAGCGCCTGTCGGCGCAGCGCTGGGCGCAGCTGCTGCAGGATGCCCAGCGCATCGATGCGCAGATCAAGGGGCAAGCCGTGGGGTCACCATGGACCGGGCTGTCACGCTTGTCATTGCTCATGGCCGGGCAGCGGTTGGCTCTACCGCCTGAGTGACTCAAATACTGGGAGCTTGTTTGCAGCCCCGGTATTTCAAACCATTGACACAATCAATTGGCCCCGGCCTCTCTACAGGCCTAGAGTCCGCCCCGAAACCCACCCGACCCGGGAATCCCGCCATGAGCAAAAAGCCGAAGAAGCACGGCCCCAACAAGGCCAAATCCATCGTCGCCCAACCCTTGTTCCGCTGCCGCCAGGAGCGACCGGACAAGGGCAAAGGCAGCTACCGCCGCGAAGCCTTCCAATCGAGAGATTGGGAGGCTTCTTACTTTTTGGCCGCATGAAAGCATCGAAAGCGCAGGCATGATATGGTCGGCACCTGACCTGAAATTCTGGATCTGTGCATGCCCTTCAGTCTTACCCCTCGCTGGAAATCCCGCCAGCTGCTCGCGGCCTCCAGCTTAATCCTGCTCGTCGCCTGCGCGGAAAAGCCCACCGCCGCCGACGCCCTGCCGCTGGCCCCCGCCCAGCCCGCGCCGGTAGTGACTCTGCCCAGCGCCACGCCCGACGTCAGCACTGAAATTCAGCCGCTGCAAACATTTGCCCAATGGCAGGCCGGCTTCCGCCAGCAAGCGCTGCAGGCTGGTATCTCGGCAAGCACTTTCGACCGCGCGTTCATTGGCGTGACGCCGGACATGGATGTGATCAAGGCAGACCGCAGCCAGCCCGAATTCACCCGCCCGGTGTGGGAATACCTGGAGGGAGCACTGTCGCCGCTGCGAGTGCGAAACGGCAAGAAACTGCTTGAGCAGAATGCCGAGCTGCTGGCCCGCCTCGAACAGCGCTATGGTGTAGACCGTCAGGTCCTGGTCTCGGTCTGGGGCATGGAGAGCAACTTTGGCCAGTTCCAAGGCAGCAAGTCGGTAATTCGCTCACTCGCGACCCTGGCGTATGAAGGCCGCCGCCCGCAGTTTGCCCAGGATCAGCTGATTGCCGCGCTGCAGATCATCCAGCATGGTGACATCCAGCCAGAGGCCATGCGTGGTTCCTGGGCCGGCGCCATGGGCCAGACCCAGTTCATTCCCACCACCTACAACACCCATGCAGTGGACTTCGACGGTGACGGCCGCCGCGATATCTGGAACAGCACTCCGGATGCCTTGGCATCGACTGCGCATTACCTGCAAAGCTCCGGCTGGAAGCGCGGGCAACCATGGGGTTTCGAGGTTCAGGTACCTGCAGGCTTCGACTTCTGGCTGGCCGATGGCGCGCTGCGCAAGCCCGTCAGTGAGTGGTTGCAATTGGGTGTGAAACTGCCGGCGGGCACCAAACTGCCGATGGGCAGCAACGAACTTTCCGCAGCCCTGCTGCTGCCGGCCGGCGCCCGTGGCCCAGCATTCCTGGTGCTGGACAACTTCCGCGCCATTCTCAAGTACAACAACTCATCGTCCTATGCACTGGCCGTGAGCTTGCTGGGCGATCGTTTTTCGGGCTGGGGCTTCATCGCAGGCAGCTGGCCCAAAGAAGACTTGCCGCTGAGCCGCAGCGAGCGCATGGAGCTGCAGAACCTGCTCAACGCCAACGGGCATGATGCGGGCAACCCCGATGGCATCATCGGTGCCAATACCCGTAAGGCCATTCGCAATGCGCAGCAGGGTTTTGGGTGGCCAGCAGATGGGTACCCGACGCACAAGTTGCTCGATAGCCTGCGTCAACGGTGATAATGCCGGGGGCGCCTTGCGCCCCATCGCGACACGAGAAATCGCTCATCCCCCTGTAGGAGCGGCCTTGCGTCGCGAAAGGGCCGCAAAGCGGCCCCGACAATCTCACCCCTTGAACAAATCCTGCGCCAATACCAGGCTCCGCGCCTCGCTGTCCAGCACCACCTCTGCACCCAGCGGCAAACACACGTTCGGGTCACAATGCCCGCTGCGCCACCCGGACAGCACTGGCACACCCAACGGCGCGAAGATGTCCAGCAACAGGGGCGTCAACGCCGCCACGGTGATACCGGCAAAATCCCCCACCAGCACCCCCTTCACCCCCGCCAACTTGCCTGCCAGACGCAACTGGGTCAGCAGCCGGTCCACCCGGTAAAGCGGCTCGTTGACGTCCTCGATGAACAGGATGCAGCCCTTCGTATCGATCTGCGCCAGTGTTCCCAGGGTCGCCCCCAGAATCGACAGGTTGCCGCCCAGCAAACGCCCCCTGGCAACACCAGGCACCACGCAATTCAAGACGAATTCAGCCGGGTGCACGATGGCATCACCCTCCCCTAACGCCCCACTCAACTGCGCCATCAGCGACGACTCGGTCGGTGCGAGCTTGGCACCCAGCAGGTCAGCGTTGAGCATCGCTCCATGAAAGCTGATCAAGCCGCTATGACGATAGATAGCCGTGTGCAGCGCAGTGATGTCGCTGTAGCCGATCAGCGGCTTGGGGTTGCGCCGGATCAGGTCGAAGTCGAGCTGATCGAGCAGGCGCATGCTGCCATAGCCACCGCGCATGCACAGGACTGCGTCGATGGTCGGGTCAGCGAAGGCATCGTGCAGATCCTGTAACCGTTGCTGATCGGAGCCCGCCAGATAGCCTTCGGCATGCCCCACTCCAGGGTAGATACGGCAGCGATAACCGCGCTCGGCAAACCACTGGCCAGCCTTTTGCGCATCCAGCCTTGCCGGCCCCGCCGGAGCGACAATGGCAAAGCAGGCATTGTCCGGCAGCGCGGCGGGCAGGCGGTGTTCAAACGTTTCGGCGCAATTCATCGCAACTCCTTGCAGCGCTGGGCACAAAAACAAAAAAGCCGATGCCGCCTTTCGGCGTGCATCGGCATGTACGGCTCAAACCAGGATCAGAGCTTGATCTTGGCTTCGTGAGCCTGCTGGTCGGCATGGTAGGACGAACGCACCAACGGGCCCGATGCGACGTTCTTGAAGCCCATCTTGTAGCCTTCCTCGGCAAACCAGGCGAAGGTGTCGGGGTGCACGAAACGCTGCACTGGCAGGTGGCTGCGCGAAGGCTGCAGGTACTGCCCGAGGGTGAGCATGTCGATGTCATGCTCACGCATGCGGTGCATCACTTCGATCACTTCTTCGTCCGTCTCGCCCAGGCCGAGCATCAGGCCAGACTTGGTCGGTACGTGCGGCACCATCTGCTTGAACTTCTGCAGCAGGTCCAGCGACCAGTCGTAGTCCGAACCGGGACGTGCGGCCTTGTACAGGCGCGGTACGGTTTCAAGATTGTGGTTGAAAACATCCGGTGGCTCTTGCGCGGTAATCTCCAGGGCCACATCCATCCGGCCACGGTAATCCGGCACCAGGGTTTCCAGCTGTACGCCCGGCGACAGCGCGCGGATCTCGCGGATGCAGTCGGCGAAGTGCTGGGCACCACCGTCGCGCAGGTCGTCGCGGTCCACCGAGGTGATCACTACGTACTTCAGGCGCAGATCGGCGATGGCAACAGCCAGGTTTTTCGGCTCGTCCACATCCAGCGGTTTCGGCCGGCCGTGGCCGACATCGCAGAACGGGCAGCGACGGGTGCAGATGTCGCCCATGATCATGAAGGTGGCGGTACCACCGGAGAAGCACTCACCCAGGTTCGGGCAGGAAGCTTCTTCGCACACGCTGTGCAGCTTGTGCTTGCGCAGCAGTTGCTTGATGCGGTCTACCTCAGGGGAAACCGGGATGCGCACGCGGATCCAGTCGGGTTTCTTGGGCAGCTCATCGGTAGGGATGATCTTCACCGGAATGCGCGCCACCTTGTCGGCACCACGCAGCTTGACCCCAGCTTCCACCTTCTTCGGCGCTGGGCGCGGGGTGGCATCCTGGGTAGGTATCAGGTTCGGCACGGCTTCTTGCACAGTTGTCATATTCAGTCGATTCCGCCCGTCAGGGTCGTCTGCTCAGCATAGTCGAGGTGCTTGACCAGCTGTCCGCGCAGCCTTGTCCTGACCTCGTCGAGTTCGATCGGGCCTGCCAGGTCACGCAGCTGGGTCATGGCCAGCCCCGCATACCCGCAGGGGTTGATTCGGCGGAATGGCGCAAGGTCCATGTCCACGTTCAGAGCAAGGCCGTGAAAAGAACGGCCATTGCGGATTCGCAGGCCGAGGGAGGCGATTTTCGCTCCATCGACATAGACACCCGGCGCATCGGGCTTGGCCGCAGCGCTGACACCGTAACTGGCAAGCAGCTCGATCAGCGTCTGTTCGATGCGGCTGACCAGTTCGCGCACACCAAAGCCAAGGCGGCGCACGTCCAGCAGCAGGTAGGCAACCAGTTGCCCGGGGCCGTGGTAGGTCACCTGGCCACCCCGATCGGTCTGCACCACCGGAATATCGCCCGGTACCAGCAGGTGCTCGGCCTTGCCGGCCTGGCCCTGGGTGAAAACCGCGGGGTGCTCTACCAGCCAGATTTCATCCTGGCTGTCCGGGCTACGCTGCTCGGTGAAGCGACGCATGGCTTCCAGCACCGGTTCATAGGGCTGCAGGCCAAGCTCGCGAAAACCGAGACAAAGGGACATCAGAGCACCATTTTCACGATGCCGGTGGCACGCAGGGCGCTGTTTATATCGTGCAGCTGATTTTCGCTCTCGGCAACGATGTGCAACTGCACCGTGGTGTACTTGCCTTCCTTGCTCTGGCGCTCGGCCAAAGTGGCGAGGTCGACCTTGGCATGCTTGCTCAGGACCTCGATCACCATGTCCTTGAAGCCGACAACGGTATCGCCGATGACCTTGATCGGGTAATCGGCGCAGGGGAATTCGATCTTGTGCGACTTGACGTCAGGTTCGCTCATGGCGGAAACGGCCTCGTAAGCCGTGGCAACAACAACGCCCCCGCAGGATTAAGGGGGCGTGCAGGTCACGTATCAGTTGAACAACCCGTAGAAGAATAGACGGATGCTATCCCACATACGACGGATGAAACCACCTTCCTCTACGCCATCGAGGGCGATCAGGTCGGCGCTGTGAACCACGTTCTCGTCCAGTTTGACTTCCACTTTACCGATCACGTCACCTTTGGCGATCGGTGCGGTGAGCTGCGGGTTCATGGTCATCGAAGCCTGGAGGCGCTTCATCTGGCCTTTGGGCATGGTCAGGGTCAGGTCGTCGGCCAGGCCGGCCTTGACGATGCTGGTGGCGCCTTTCCAGACCGGGGCCTGGGTCAGTTCCGTGCCCTTCTGATAGAAGGTCTGGGTTTCGAAGAAGCGGAAGCCATAGGTCAGCAGCTTCTGGGTTTCGGCAGCACGGGACTGCTCGCTGTTGGTGCCGAACACCACCGCGATCAAGCGTTGGCCGTCGCGTACAGCCGAGGCCACCATGCAGTAGCCGGCTTCTTCGGTGTGGCCGGTCTTCAGGCCATCGACTGTCTTGTCACGCCACAGCAGCAGGTTGCGGTTTGGCTGCTTGATGTTGTTCCAGAAGAACTCTTTCTGCGAGTAGATCGCGTAGTGGGCCGGGTCGACGTTGATGATCGCGCGCGCCAGGGTAGCCATGTCATGGGCCGAGGAGTAGTGGTCCGGGTGCGGCAGACCGGTCGGGTTCATGAAGTGGCTGTTGGACAGACCCAGGTCGGCGGCAGTCTTGTTCATCATGTCGGCAAAGGCATCTTCGCTGCCAGCGATGTGCTCGGCCAAGGCGACCGATGCGTCGTTGCCCGACTGGATGATGATGCCATGCAGCAGGTCACTGACGGTGACCTGGCTACCGACCTTGATGAACATGCGCGAACCACCGGTGCGCCAGGCATTCTCGCTGACGGTGACCGGATCGTTCTCGCCGATCTGGCCACGGCGGATGTCCAGGGTGGCGATGTAGGCGGTCATCAGCTTGGTCAGGCTGGCCGGCGGTAGGCGCTCGTCACCGTTGTTCTCGACCAGCACATTGCCGCTGGACGCGTCCATGAGTACGTAGGACTTGGCTGCCAGTTGCGGTGGTGCCGGCATCATCTGCTCTGCCGCAAAGGCAGCAGGCGTGATCATCAGCAGTACGGGCAGGCAAAGTCGTTTGGCAAGGTTGGTGATGTTCATCCGTCTCTCGAAAATCGCTAATGGTCTGAGATGTTCCCTGGGCCACATCGTGTGCCCAGCGCCAGTCAGTCTAGTTTTTGCGGCTCAGGGCCGAGCCCAGGAAGTGCGGCTTTATGTCGCTGCGGGCAAAAGCGGACATTGTACATGGCCGCGCCCGTCAATTCATGACAAAACAGACAGCTAGAGGCTCAAGCCTCAAGCTGCAAGACAAGGCGACGCGCACCTTGGCTTCTTCTTGAAGCTTGCCGCTTGCCGCTTGCCGCTGCCGTCAGTCTGTGACCAGCTTGGCCTGGCCAAGGTTCGCCAGGCGAATGCTGTCCTGCGCCTGCTGGATTTCGCCCTGGCTGCTGATCGGCCCCAGGCGCACGCGGTGCAGGGTCTGCTGGTTGCGCACGATGGAGCTGATGAACACCGGTGCGCTGACCATGGTGCTCAGCTTCGAACGCAACAGCTCGGCGGCGTCCGGGTTGGCAAACGCGCCCACCTGCAGGAAGCTGCCACCGTTGCCTGCCGGCACATTGTTGCCACCCACTTGCACTGGCACTACGGGCGCTGCGTGTTGCTGCGCCGGCGGCGACCATTGCTCGACACGCCCGGTGCTGGCCGCAATCGCCTGAGGCTGGGTGGCCTTAGGCTCCTTGAGCATCAACGGCGGCTGCTGGCCACGCTGAGCCCACCATTGCTGGGGATCGATACCTTCGACCCGCACGTGCGCGGTGCCGCTCTCGGCATAGCCGAGCTTCTTGGCTGCGGCATAGGACAGGTCGATGATGCGGTCGGAGTAGAACGGGCCACGGTCATTAACCCGCAAGATCACGCTGCGCCCGTTGGCAAGGTTGGTCACCCGCACGTAGGCCGGCAGTGGCAGGGTCTTGTGGGCTGCGCTCATGCCATACAGGTCGTACAACTCACCATTGGCGGTGTTCTGCCCGTGGAACTTGGTGCCGTACCAGGAGGCGGTGCCTTCGGCACGGTAGTTGCGCGAGTCCTGCATGGGGTAGTAGGTCTTGCCCAGCACCGTGTAAGGGTTGGCCTTGTAGTTGCCAGTGTGCACGGTCGGCGTCGCGTCCGGGATCTTGTTCACATCCACGTCCCACCACGGCGCACCGTCCTTGTGGGCACGGTTGATATCCAGGCCAGGCTGCGCACGAACGGTATTGCCGCTTTTCTGGGGGGCCGGCCGGCTGGAGGAGCAACTGACCAGCAGCATGCCGACGGCCATGCAGGCCAGCAACTTGAAGGTATTGGCAGAAATCATTGCGCGCATTACTTGACGCCCCGTGCTTGGACCAGCTGTTCCGAAAGCTGATGCACCGCCATGGCATACATCACGCTGCGGTTGTAGCGAGTGATCGCGTAGAAATTCTTCAGGCCCAACCAGTATTCAGGCCCGTTTGCGCCTTCCAGACGGAAGGCGGTGACTGGCAGATCACCGCGCAACGCATCATGACTCGACCAGCCAAGCGCCTGCAACTCTGCGACCGTTTTCACCGGCTCGATACCCGTGGTCAGGCCTTCGTCTGCCCGCGCACCACTGACCTGGGCACGACTGACCACGCCCTGCCCAGCCACCCAGCCGTGCTCTTTGAAGTAGCTGGCGACACTGCCGATGGCATCGTCAGGGTTGTTCCAGATATTGATGTGGCCATCGCCATCGAAGTCCACCGCGTAGTTGCGAAAGCTGCTCGGCATGAACTGCGGCAGGCCCATGGCACCGGCGTATGAACCTTTGAGGGTCAGCGGGTCGAGCTGCTCTTCGCGCGACAGCAGCAGGTATTCACGCAGCTCCTTGCGGAAGAACTCGGCGCGCGGCGGGTAATCGAAGCCCAGGGTCGACAAGGCATCGATCACACGGTAGTTGCCAGTGTTGCGGCCAAAAAAGGTTTCCACACCGATGATCGCGACGATGTACTGCGCCGGTACGCCGTACTCCTGCTCCGCCCGGGCCAGCACCGCTTCATGCTGGCGCCAGAAGTCCACACCGCGGGCGATGCGCGCGTCGGTGATGAACATCGGTCGGTAATCCTTCCACGGTTTTACCCGCTCGGCCGGCCGCGATATGGCGTCCAGGATCGATTGCTTGCGCTGAACCTCGCGGAACACGCCCATCAACTGCTCGCTGGCAAAGCCATAGTCGCGGCTCATCTCACCGACGAATTCGGCCACCTGAGGCGAGCCGTCATAATCGCCGGCATGCGCCTGCTGGACAGCGGCGAACAGGCCCACCGCGCCGAACCACGGCGCAAAACGGGCAGCCCAGTTACGCACTGCTTGCATGAAATTCTTCACCTTTTTCAAACCTGTGCGATCCATTTACGGTGCGTATGGATCGACATGAGAACGCCAAACGCTGACAGCAGCGTCACCAACGAAGTTCCGCCATAACTAATGAAGGGCAGCGGCACGCCCACCACGGGCAATAGGCCGCTGACCATACCGATATTGACGAATACATATACAAAGAAGGTCATGGTCAGGCTGCCTGCAAGCAGCTTGCCGAACAAGGTCTGCGCCTGAGCCGTGATCATCAGCCCACGACCGATCAGCAAGAGGTAGACGATCAGCAGCAGGCAGATGCCGACCAGGCCGAACTCCTCGCCGAGCACGGCGATGATGAAGTCGGTATGGCTCTCGGGAAGGAAGTCCAGGTGCGACTGGGTGCCCAGCAGCCAGCCCTTGCCGAACACGCCACCCGAGCCAATGGCCGCTTTGGACTGGATGATGTTCCAGCCGGTGCCCAGCGGGTCGCTTTCAGGGTCGAGGAACGTCAGCACACGCTGTTTCTGGTAGTCGTGCATGACGAAGAACCACATGGCCACCGCCACAGGCACGGCCGCCGTCAGCACGCTGAGGATCCAGCGCCAGCGCAGGCCGCCCATGAACAGCACGAAGGCGCCGGAGGCAAGGATCAGCAACGCCGTACCTAGGTCCGGCTGGCGGACGATGAGGATGAACGGCACGCCAATCAGCACCAGGCTGATGGCCACGTGTTTCAAATGAGGCGGCAAGGTGCGTTTGGACAGGTACCAGGCGATGGTCGCCGGCATGATGATCTTCATGAACTCCGAGGGCTGGAAGCGTATTACCCCGGGTATGTTGATCCAGCGCGTGGCACCCATGGCGTTATGGCCCATGACGTCCACCACGACCAGCAGCAGCACCCCAGTGAGATAGGCAAGAGGCACCCAGCGCGCCATGAAGCGGGGTTCAAGCTGAGCGATGACGAACATCGACACCAGCCCGATACCGAATGAAGTGGCCTGCTTAAGTAGCAAATCCCAGTTCTTGCCGCTGGCAGAATAGAGCACGAACAGACTGCCGGCGGCGAGGGTCAGCAGGATGACCAGCAAGGGGCCGTCGATGTGGATGCGCTGCAGGAAGCTGGCGCGTCGACGCATCACGTCCTCGCTGGAGAGCATGCGATCGAAATTGTTCTTCACGGGGCCGTTTCCTGGGCGACAGTGGCAGGAGCGAACTCAGGCTTGAGCCGACCGTTCTCGTCGAGCAGCCAGGCGTCCATGATCTGCCGCACCACGGGTGCGGCTACACCGGAGCCGGACTCGCCGTTCTCGACCATCACCGAAACCACGATCTTCGGATCGTCGGCCGGGGCGAAGGCGACGAACAACGCATGGTCGCGGTGGCGCTCCTGAATTTTGTTGCGGTCGTATTTCTCGCCCTGCTTGATCGCTACCACCTGCGCGGTACCGCTCTTGCCGGCAATGCGGTACTGGGCACCGGCCGCAGCCTTGCGTGCAGTACCGCGGGCGTTGTGCATCACCTGCTCCATGCCGTGGGTGACCTTGGCCCAGTCGGACTTGTCACGCAGGATGATGTTTTCCATCGGGTTCGGGTCCACGGGCGGCTGGCCTTCGATGGTCTTGGCCAGGTGCGGGCGGTTCCAAACGCCTTTGTTGGCGATCAGCGCTGTGGCCTGGGCCAGTTGCAGCGGTGTTGCCTGCATGTAGCCCTGGCCGATGCCCAGAATCAGGGTTTCACCTGGGAACCAGGCTTGGCGGCGGGTGGCGCGCTTCCATTCACGCGACGGCATCAGCCCGGCCGACTCCTCGAACATGTCCAGGGCAACTTTCTGGCCGATGCCGAACTTGTTCATGTAGATGGACAGCCGATCGATACCCATCTTGTGGGCAAGATCGTAGAAATAGGTGTCATTGGAACGCATGATTGCGGTATCCAGGTCGACCCAGCCATCACCACTGCGGTTCCAGTTACGGTATTTGTGATCGTAGTTGGGCAGTTGGTAATACCCCGGGTCGAACACACGACTGCCGGCGTTGACCACACCACTGTCGAGGCCGGCGATGGCAACCGCCGGCTTGATGGTCGAACCCGGCGGGTACAAGCCGCGCAGCACGCGGTTGAACAGCGGCCGGTCGATCGAGTCGCGCAACTCGGCGTAGGCCTTGAAACTGATGCCGGTGACGAACAGGTTGGGGTCGAAACTCGGCTGGCTGACCATCGCCAGCACTTCGCCGTTGCGCGGGTCGAGCGCTACCACCGCACCGCGGCGCCCACCCAGGGCCGCTTCGGCAGCTTCCTGCAACTTGATGTCCAGGCTCAGCACGATGTCCTTGCCAGGTTTCGGGTCGGTACGCTTGAGGACCCGCAGCACGCGCCCGCGAGCGTTGGTCTCGACTTCCTCGTAACCGACCTGGCCGTGCAGGTCGGCTTCGTAGAAGCGCTCGATGCCGGTCTTGCCGATATGGTGGGTGCCGCTGTAGTTCACAGGATCTAGGCTTTTGAGCTCTTTCTCGTTGATCCGCCCGACATACCCTACCGAATGGGCGAAATGCGCACCTTGCGGGTAATGCCGCACCAACTGGGCGACCACTTCGACGCCAGGCAAACGGAACTGGTTGACCGCCACGCGGGCGATCTGCTCTTCGTTCAGCTCGAACAGGATCGGCACTGGCTCGAACGGCCTTCGCCCCTGCCTCATGCGTTTTTCGAAAAGTGCACGATCGTCCGGCGTCAGCTCCAGCACTTCCACGATATTGTCCAGCACTTCCTGCCAGTTACCCGCACGTTCACGGGTCATGGACAGGCTGAAGCTCGGCCGGTTATCGGCGATGATCACCCCATTGCGGTCGAAGATCAGCCCGCGCGTCGGCGGGATCGGCTGCACGTGCACCCGATTGTTCTCTGACAACGTGGAGTGGTAGTCGTACTGGATGATCTGCAGGTAGTACAGGCGTGCGATCAACACGCAGACAAGCAGCATGATCGCGACGGCGCCGACCACGACGCGGTTACGCACCAGGCGGGCGTCTTTCTCGTGGTCCTTGAGGCGGATCGGCTGCGACATCGGACTGCTTACAGGCTCATTTGTGGTAAGGGTGCCCGGACAACACGGTCCAGGCGCGGTAGATCTGCTCGCCGATGAGTATCCTTACCAACGGGTGCGGCAGGGTCAGCGGCGACAGCGACCAGCGTTGCTCGGCGCGCGCACAAACCTCAGGCGCCAGCCCTTCCGGGCCGCCCACCATCAAATTCACCGTGCGCGAATCCAGCCGCCAGCGGTCCAGCTCGGTCGCCAATTGCTCGGTACTCCAGGGCTTGCCATGGACCTCGAGGGTGACGATGCGTTCCCCGGGCTGAACCTTGCTCAGCATGGCCTCACCCTCCTGACGAATCAGGCGGGCGACGTCGGCATTCTTGCCACGGGTGTTCAGCGGAATTTCCACCAGCTCCAGCGACAGCTCCTGGGGCAGGCGCTTGGCATATTCATGCCAGCCTTCCTCGACCCACTTGGGCATGCGCGAGCCGACCGCGATCAGGCGCAGACGCACGACGCTTCCTTATTCCCGGTCTTTGAGCTTGTCGGTGAAGTAGTCGCTGGCGTTTTCCGGGCTGTGGTGCTTGGCATCGGCGGCGCGGCTCTGCTCGGCACCCAGCCACAGGCGTTCCAGGTCGTAGAACTGGCGGGCAGCGGCGGTCATCATGTGCACGATGACGTCGTTCAGGTCCAGCAGCACCCAGTCGCTGTCGCCCTTGCCTTCTTCGCCCAGCGGCTGCGCACCTTCTTTCTTGACCGCTTCACGGACCTTTTCCAGCATCGCGTTGATCTGGCGATTGGAGGTACCGGTGGCAATGATCATGTAGTCGGTCAGGCTGTGCTTCTCGCGAACGTCGATGACCTGGATATCCTGGGCCTTGACGTCTTCCAGCGCGCTGATGGTCAGCTTGACCAGTTCTTCGCCATTGATTTTCTGCTTGCTCATATAAAACTCGTTCAACTCGTTGGATGAGGCGCCCACAGGGCACCGTCAGTTAGGCGCACGATACAGTTCATGCGCCTCGATGTAGGCCAGTACGGCGTCCGGCACCAGGAACCTCACCGACCTGCCGCTGGCCAGCAGCTGTCGGATCTGTGTAGCCGACACCGCAAGCGGTGTCTGCCAGACGAACGAAATACTACCCGCCGGGCCGGACATGGCGGTGGGATCGCTCTCGGAGCGCGCGGCCAACAGGTTGCGCAGCTCGTCAGGGGGTTCAACGTCGGCATCCGGGCGTTGCAGCACCAGGATGTGACAGTGTTGCAGCAGTTCTTCCCAGCGGTGCCAGCCAGGCAAGCCGCAGAAGGCATCCCAGCCCAACACCAGAAACAGCTGGTCAGCAGCGCCCAGTTCGGCGCGGACCGACTCCAGCGTATCGATGGTGTAGGACGGTTTGTCGCGCTCAAGCTCGCGGGCATCCACGCTCAGGCGTTCGACGCCTTGCACGGCCCCACGCACCATCGCCAGGCGATCTTCGGCCGCCACCTGCGGGGTGTCGCGGTGTGGCGGCCGGGCATTGGGCAACAGGCGCATCTCTTCCAGCCCCATGAACTCGGCGACCTCAAGCGCGCTGCGCAGGTGGCCAATGTGCACGGGGTCGAAAGTACCGCCAAGAATGCCGATGCGCCGGACTGCCTGGGCCTTGCTCAACTCAGCAGGACTCCTGGCCGCGCAGTTGGCCATCGCCGATCACTACGTACTTCTCGCAGGTCAGGCCTTCCAGGCCGACCGGGCCGCGGGCGTGCAGCTTGTCGGTGGAAATACCGATCTCCGCGCCCAGGCCATACTCGAAGCCGTCGGCGAAGCAGGTCGGGGTGTTGAGCATCACCGATGCCGAGTCCACCTCGGCCATGAACTGACGGGCCTGGCCCTGGTGTTCGGTAATGATCGAATCGGTGTGATGCGAGCCATAGTGGTTGATGTGCTCGATGGCCTGGTCCAGGCCATCGACCACACGAATCGACAGGATGGCGTCGAGGTACTCGGTGTGCCAATCGTCTTCGCTGGCCGGCTTGGCCTCGATCAGCGCACGGGTACGCTCGCACCCGCGCAGTTCGACGCCCTTTTCCTGGAAACGGCGGGCCATTTCCGGCAGGAAACCTTCAGCCACACGTTGGTCGACCAGCAGGGTTTCCATCGCACCGCAAATACCGTAACGGTAAGTCTTGGCGTTGAAAGCAACGCGCAAGGCCTTGTCCAGGTCCGCGTGCTCGGCAACATAGACGTGACAGATGCCGTCCAGGTGCTTGATGACCGGCACACGGGCATCGCGGCTGATGCGTTCGATCAGGCCACGGCCGCCCCGCGGGACGATGACATCGACAAACTCAGGCATGCTGATCAGCGCGCCAACCGCCTCACGGTCGGTGGTCTCGACCACCTGAACCACGGCGGCCGGCAGGCCGGCCTCGGCAAGGCCACGCTGAATGCAGGTGGCGATGGCGCGGTTGGAGTGAATGGCCTCGGAGCCGCCGCGCAGGATGGTGGCGTTGCCTGACTTCAGGCAAAGGCTGGCGGCATCGATGGTCACGTTCGGGCGCGATTCGTAGATGATCCCGATCACCCCCAGCGGCACGCGCATCTTGCCGACCTGAATACCCGACGGGCGATAGCTCATGTCGCGGATGGCGCCGACCGGGTCTGCCAGGCTGGCCACCTGGCGCAGGCCGGTGATCATGCCGTCGATACGCGCTGGGGTCAGGGCCAGGCGGTCGAGCAGGGCAGGCTCCAGACCGTTGGCACGGCCGGCGGCCAGGTCCTGTTCGTTGGCTGCGGTAAGCTCGGCACGCGCGGCGTCCAGTGCATCGGCAGCAGCCTGCAGGGCGCGGTTCTTCTGCGCAGTGCTGGCGCGGGCGATCACCCGGGAGGCCTGGCGAGCGGCGCGACCCAAACGGGTCATGTAGTCAAGAACGGACTCAGTCATGGGTTCGGTGTCTTGGCGAAGGGGAAATCGGCTGATTATAACTGCCGCGCAGGTATACGCCCAGCGGCGGGTGGCGGATGGTAGAAAATGGCAGACAAGAATCTGTAGGAAAGATGTAACCGGCCTTATCGAACTGTCTTGGTTCAGCCTCGATTAAGCCAATCGTTGCTATCATCCGCGCCTGACCACGACGAACCGCCAGCATGCCAGACACAACCCCCTGCCCTGCCCGCGCCTTGCCCGACAGCTTCTTCGACCGAGACGCCCAGACCCTGGCCAAAGCCCTGCTGGGCAAGGTCATCCGCCATCGGCATGGCGACCTGTGGCTGGCCGCACGGATCATCGAAACCGAGGCCTATTACCTGACTGACAAGGGCAGCCATGCCTCGCTTGGCTACACAGAAAAGCGCAGGGCGCTGTTTCTCGATGGCGGGCATATCTACATGTATTACGCCCGCGGAGGTGACTCGCTCAACTTCAGCGCACACGGCCCAGGCAATGCAGTGCTCATAAAGTCGGCCTACCCCTGGGTGGACGCCCTTTCCGGTGCCAACAGCCTGGCGCAAATGCAGTTGAACAACCCCGACGCCAGCGGCAAGCTGCGCCCAGCCGAACGCCTGTGCGCCGGCCAGACCCTGCTCTGCCGGGCCTTGGGCTTGAAGGTAGCGCAGTGGGATGGCCAGCGCTTCGACCCTGAACGCCTGTACGTCGAGGATTGTGCCATCACCGTGCCCAAAGTGGTCCAGGCCGCACGCCTGGGTATCCCCCATGGCCGCGATGAGCACCTGCCGTACCGTTTCATCGACGCCGAATACGCCCGCTTCTGCACCCGGAACCCGCTGCGCCGGGGGCAAGTCGAAGGGCAAGACTTTTTCATTCTCAAACAAGGAAGCTGAAACATGGGCCAATGGCTCGACAGCCTGACCGGCTGGCTCAGCGCCAACCCGCAGTGGCTTGGCGTGGCAATTTTTCTGGTGGCCTGCATCGAATGCCTGGCCATCGCCGGCATCATCGTACCTGGTACGGTACTGCTGTTTGCCGTCGCGGTATTGGCAGGCAGCGGCACCTTCAGCCTGGGCGAAACATTGCTGCTGGGGTTCCTCGGCGGCCTGCTCGGTGACGCCCTGTCTTACACGATAGGCAAGTACTTCCACCAGAACATCCGCCGCCTACCCCTGTTGCGCCACCATCCGGAATGGATCGGCAGCGCTGAAACCTACTTTCAGCGCTACGGCATCGCCAGCTTGCTGGTTGGCCGTTTCATAGGCCCGCTGCGGCCGATGCTGCCGATGGTCGCGGGCATGTTCGACATGCCGTTGCCGCGTTTCATTGCGGTCAGCGTGCTGGCCGGTGCCGGCTGGTCGGTCGCCTACCTGTTGCCGGGCTGGGCTACCGGGGCGGCCATGCGCCTGCCCTTGCCGGAAGGGTTCTGGCTGGATGCAGGCATCATCGCCGGCGCCCTGGCGGTGCTGATCGGGCTGAGCCTGAACAGCAGCGTACGCGACCAGCGCCACGGGACGCGGCTGATCGCCGGCTTGAGCTTTCTGGCATTGGCCGGGGTGTTTCTGGGATGGCCGTATTTTCACGAGTTCGACCAGGGCGTGATGACCCTGGTGCAGGAGCATCGCAGCCAAGCCTTGGACGGCACCATGGTACTGGTAACCCGCCTGGGCGATTTCCGCACCCAACTGTTCCTGGGCGGGCTGCTCACCGGCCTGCTGCTGCTCGCCCGACAATGGCGGCATGCACTGTTCGCCGGTGGCGCCTTGATGGGTACGGCAATTGCCAATGGCTCGCTGAAATGGCTGTTCGCCCGGGCGCGACCGGAGGTGCTGACCGACCCCTTGACCAGTTACAGCATGCCCAGCGGGCATAGCTCGGCCTCGTTTGCGTTCTTCCTGGTGATGGCGGTGCTGGCCGGGCGTGGCCAGCCGCCACGCATGCGCCTGACTTGGGTGATGCTGGGGTGCATTCCGGCGTTGGCGATTGCCCTGTCGCGCGTTTACCTGGGAGCGCATTGGCCGACCGACATCCTGGCCGGAGCCTTGCTGGCCTGCTGCGTCTGCGCGCTCAGCCTGACGCTGGTGCAATATCGCCAGCCGCTCAATGCATTGCCACAACGGGTATGGTGGCTGGTATTACCGGCATGTATCGCGTTGCTGGCTTTCTTTGCCCTGTATGCCTTGCCGCTGGCCCTGGAGCGTTACCAATATTGACGCTGGCTGTACAGCCCTATCGCCGGCAAGCAGGCTTGCCGGCGATAGGGCCATAAAGGCAACCACCCTCTATCAGGCAAACAACTCACCCTGAATCCGCTCCAGCAGCCTCTGGATTTCTGCCAGCCGCTGCGACGGCGAGTCGATCGCCAGCAAGTCCAGCTTGTCCTCTTCCATGAACGGCAGCAGATAAGCCAGCTGGTTGGCCAGTGCCTGGCGCCCCGCGACGTCACGGGGCATGTCCAGCGCCTCGACCATCGGGTGCTCACCCAACGCCACCAGCAGGGCCAGCAGGTCATCGTCCTGATCGGTCAGCGGGCTGTCCGCCTGCTCCTCCAGCCAATGCACCTCGCCCAGCAGCAATTGGTCTTTCTGCACCTCGGTCTGACCCAGCTCGAAGCGCCGCACACCTTCCACACGGATACCCAGCAAGCCGTTGTCCTGCTGGACAAAATCACGGATCAGCGCCTCGCACCCGATCGATGCAACCACAGGCGGCGCCTTGCCGACCTGCTCGCCTTCGACGATGCACACCACACCAAAGCCTGTGCCCTGCTTCATGAAGCGGCCAATCATGTCCAGGTAGCGGGCTTCGAATATCTGCAAATCCAGCAGGCAACCGGGAAACAACACAGTATTGAGGGGAAACAGCGGTAGCGTCATCACAACTCCTCAAGCCACCAGGCTGACCGCCAACGGCAGGAACACCGCCGTGGCCACCCCCATCAGGCTCATTGCCAGTGCGGCAAACGCGCCGCACTCGTCACTTTCCTGCAAGGCCACCGAGGTACCCACGGCATGCGCGGTCACGCCCAGGGACATGCCGCGCGCCTCGGGGCTATGCACACCAAAACGGCTCAACAGCGCAGGGCCGAAAATGGCCCCGATCACCCCGGTGATCAACACGAAGACCGCCGCCAGGGCCGCCACACCACCAATTTGCTCGGCCACAAGCATGGCAATCGGTGAGGTCACCGACTTCGGCGCCATGGTCATCAGGATCATGTGTTCGGCGCCGAACCACCAGCCCAGCAACAGGCAGCAGAGCGTGGCGAACAGGCCTCCGATTACCAGCGTAGTAAATGTCGGCCAGAACAGCTGCCGGATACGCCGCAGGTTGAGGTAGAGCGGCACGGCCAAGGCCACCGTGGCCGGCCCCAGCAGGATGTTCATGATCTCGGTGCTCTTGCGGTACTCACGGTAGTCGATACCACAGACCAGCAACACACCGATCACCATGACCATCGACACCAGTACCGGCTGCAGGAAGATCCAGCGGGTTTTCTCGTAAGCTGCCAGCACCACCTGATAGGCACCCAGCGTAATACCAATGCCAAACAGCGGATGGTGGACAACCGCATCGAGCGCGCCCTGCCAATCGAGGATCATGGCTGCTCCCCGCGCTTGCCCTGGCGATGCATGAGTTTCTGCATCAATACACCGACAAAGACCAAGGTGGCCAGGCAGGAGATCAGAAGCGCGCCGGCGATGGCCCAAAAGTCTGCAGCGATATCCTTGGCATACACCATCACACCCACTGCTGGCGGCACCAACAGTAGCGGCAGGTAACGCAACAGACTGCTCGCCGCCTCGTTCAACGGCTTGCCGACCTCACCGCGGGCCATGAGGAACGACAACAAAAGCAAAAGGCCGATGATCGGCCCGGGCAGTATCGGCACCAACAGATGATTGAGCGCCGTACCCAGCAGCTGGAACAGCACCAGCCAGGTCAAACCACGCAACAGCATAAGGATCTCCTTTCGGCCATGCCGGCCATTATAAGCACGCGCAAGGCTATGGGCGGATATTCGCCCTGATGCTGGCAACTTGACTGTAATTGTTCGCCGTGCTGATCTTGCACACTCGTACCAAATGACAACCTGGAGAGTCGCGATGCCCTATGTACCGGTTACCGAGCTTTCGCAGTACGTTGGAAAGGAACTGGGACGTTCCGACTGGCTGAAGATCGACCAGCAACGCATCAACCTGTTCGCTGAGGCCACGGGCGATTTTCAATTCATCCATGTCGACCCTGACAAAGCGGCCAAGACACCCTTTGGCTGCACCATTGCCCATGGCTTCCTGACCTTGTCGCTGATTCCAAAGCTGATGGAAGACATACTGGTGCTGCCTGAAGGCCTGAAGATGGTGGTCAATTACGGGCTCGACAGTGTGCGTTTCATTCAGCCGGTGAAAGTCGGCAGCAAGGTGCGCCTGAAGGTGGATCTGGGTGAGGTGACCGAGAAGAAACCTGGGCAGTGGTTGCTCAAGGCTACCGCGACACTGGAGATCGAAGGCGAAGAGAAGCCGGCCTATATCGCCGAGCCGCTTTCGCTCTGCTTCGTCTGATCTTTTTTTGGGGGTCGCCACGCGGCCCCTGCCATGGCTGTCTCATCCGCCCCATTGTGCGGCATACTCGGCATAACTTTTGCCCGGATTCGGCCATGCGTGCTCTGTTGCCTCTCACCCTGACCCTGATGCTCGCTGCCTGTGGCGATGGCGAATCGCTGTTGCCACCGGATGCGCGCCTGCCCGACGGCGGTCGCTACAGGGGCCAGGTGGTTGACGGCTTGCTGCAAGGCGAAGGGCGCATCGACTATCCCAACGGCAGCTGGTACGCCGGCGGCTTCAAGGATGGCCAATGGCATGGCCAGGGCGAGTGGCATGGCAGCAATGGCGAGGTCTATCGCGGCCAGTTCGCCGCCGGCCTGTTTCAGGGCGTGGGCGACCTGACCACCCCCGGCAGCCACTATGCAGGCACCTTCAGCCACGGCCGTCGCGACGGCGAAGGTACGCTCAAGCAGGCGGACCAGACCTACCGCGGCCAGTTCAAGGACGATCAGTACCATGGCGCGGGTGAGCTCGAACTGGCGGACGGCAGCCGTTACCAGGGCTTGTTTGCCAGCGGCAAGCCCAATGGTGCCGGCGTACGCAGCGATGCCAGCGGCAATCAGTTCAGTGGCCGCTTCGTCGACGGTCTGTTGCAGGGCAGCGGCACCTACGACAGCGTCGATGGCGAGCAATATATCGGCGAGTTCAAGGACAACCGCCTGGAAGGTCGTGGCCGCTATGAAAACGCCGAAGGCGATGTCTGGATCGGCGAGTTCAAGGACGGCTCGCTGCTTGGCGAGGGGGAAATGCTGGGCAGCGATGGCAGCCACTACAAGGGCAGCTTCGTCGACTGGCGCCTGGCCGGCCAGGGCAGCCTGCAATTGCCCGATGGCAGCCGCTACGTCGGCGGCTTCGAAAACGACGCCTACCAGGGCCAGGGTAAACTGACCCTGGCCAGCGGCAAGGTGCAAAGCGGTTACTGGGTCAATGGTGTGCGCGTTCGCGACCACAACGGCAAACTGCTCCCCGACCCGCTGGAACTGGCCCTGCTCAATCAGGGCAAGCTACTGGATGAGGCGCTGGCGCGCGTACCGCGCTCCGCGCCGCCCATTGAGCTGTATAGCCTGGTGGTCGCCGGTGACGGCCAGCAGAGTGTATTTCTGCGCGAGGCCGACTACGTCAGCAATCTTTTGAAGGTGCGCTTCGGTGCCCACGGCCAGATCACGCTGGTCAACCACCGCGACCAGATGTCCACACGGCCCATGGCAACCCGCGAGAACCTTACCCGCGCCGCCCGCACACTGGCTGAGCGCACCGGCCCGCAGGACTTGGTGTTCATCTACCTGACCAGCCATGGCAGCCAGGACCACCAGTTGGTATTCGACCAACCACGCCTGCAGCTTGCCGACCTGTCCGCCGACGAACTGGCCAGCGCCTTGGCGCCGCTCAAAGAGCGCGACAAGGTGATCGTCATCTCCGCCTGCTATTCAGGGGGTTACATCGCCCCGCTCAAAGATGAGCGGACAATCATCATGACTGCCGCACGGGCGGACAGGGTGTCATTCGGCTGCTCGGAAGAGGCCGATTTCACCTATTTCGGCGAGGCTCTGTTTGCCCAGGCGCTGAACCAGACCGACGACCTCGAACAAGCGTTCGAACTGGCGCGCAGCAGTGTTGCCGAACGTGAGAAGAGGGAAGGTTTCGAAGCCTCCGAGCCACAGATCTGGGCACCATCAACCGTACTGGCACATTGGCAACGCTTGCGCCAGCAGCAAGCTGAAAAAGCCTTACGCAATGCCGCACAAGCGACTTCGCAGGGGCAGGAAAAAAGGCCAGCCCCGCACTAGACTTGTGTGTAACACAGGAGAGACATCATGTACTTGACGCCTCAGCATGTCCTGCTTGCCGGAGCCACGGGCCTGACGGGTGAACACCTGCTTGACCGCCTGCTCAACGAGCCCACCATCAGCCGCGTTCTGGCACCCACCCGCCGCCCCCTGGCCGAACACCCACACCTGGAAAACCCGGTCGGTGACCCTGCGGTGTTCCTACCGCAACTGGCCGGGCGCGTGGACATCGCTTACTGCTGCCTGGGCACTACCTTGAAGCAGGCCGGCTCCGAGCAGGCGTTCCGCGCCGTCGACCTGGACATGGTGGTGGCCTTCAGCAAGCGTGCACGGGAGATGGGTGCGCGCCACCTGCTGGTGGTCAGCGCCATCGGCGCCGATCCCAAGTCGTCGATCTTCTACAACCGGGTCAAGGGCGAAATGGAAGAGGCGCTCAAGGCGCAGGATTGGCCGCAACTGACGATTGTCAGGCCTTCGCTGCTGCTGGGTGAGCGCATTGCGCCGCGCTTGGGCGAACGGCTGGCTTCCCCGTTTGCACGGTTGATGCCGGGCAAGTATCGGGGCATCGAAGCCTGCACATTGGCGCGGGCGCTATGGCGCCTGGCGCTGGAGGAAGAGGACGGGATTCGGGTTGTCGAGTCGGATGAGCTGCGTAGATTAGGCAAGAAATAGCGCCCGCCTGAACGGCCCTGTCGCCGGCAAGCCGGCGACAGGGCCGTTACAGACCGCCAGTGGCCTGGAAGCCGATCCCGGCAGCCGTCAGCAACGATAATGGCAGCAGCAGGGTATCGAGCAGCATGCTCCCAGGCAGGTCCAGCCGCGGATACGCCGGCGCCTGAGCCCCGAAATGATCCTTGGGGCAGCACCCGCCATTGATCACGTACAAGTCCAGCCGGGTGCCGGCATACACCACCGGCGCGCCCGGTTTGTTGGCATCAAGCGTGCGCACCGTGGCACAGCCGTCAAGCAGCAGGACGGCCAGCATTGCAGGTAAAGTGCGCTTCAATCATCCGCCCCAAGATGATGCTCCCCCCAACGCGGCAACATGTCCTGCGGGATGTTCAGCAGGTTGAGAACACGCGCCACGACGAAGTCGACCAGGTCATCGATGGTCTGCGGCTGGTGATAGAAGCCTGGGGCCGCCGGCAAGATAACCGCGCCCATCTGCGAGAGCTTGAGCATGTTCTCCAGATGGATGGTCGAGAATGGCGCCTCGCGCGGCACCAGGATCAGCTGGCGACGCTCCTTGAGGGTCACGTCGGCGGCACGTTCGATCAGGTTGTTGCAGGCCCCGGTGGCGATGGCCGACAAGGTGCCGGTGGAGCACGGCACCACCACCATGGCCGCCGGTGCGCCGGAGCCCGAGGCCACCGGCGACATCCAGTCCTCCTTGCCATACACGCGGATCTGCCCATCGGCAGCACCGGTGTACTCGGTCAGAAAGGCCTGCATGGCCTGAGGCTTGGGCGGCAGCAGCACGTCGGTCTCGGTGGACATCACCAATTGCGCGGCCTTGGAGATGAGAAAATGCACCTCACGGTCTTCGCGCACCAGGCAATCGAGCAGACGCAAGCCATACTGCGCGCCGGAGGCGCCGGTCATGGCCAGGGTGATGCGTTCCGGCCCGCTCACTTCAGGGCCTCGGCCAATTTGCCATGCAGGCCGCCAAAGCCGCCGTTGCTCATGATCACCACGTGTGTGCCCGGCCGCGCCTGGCCCTTGACCCGCTCGATGATCGCTTCGAGGCTGTCGGCGACCACGCTCGGCACCTTGCACTGCGCCGCAGTCGCCGCCAGGTCCCAGCCCAGGTTGGCTGGCGCATACCAGACTACCTGGTCGGCATCGTTGACGCTTTCCGGCAGGCCGTCACGGTGCGCGCCCAGCTTCATGGAGTTGGAACGAGGCTCGATGATGGCGATCACCGGTGCCTCGCCCACCCGCTTGCGCAGGCCGTCGAGGGTGGTGGCGATAGCCGTCGGATGGTGAGCGAAGTCGTCATAGATGGTCACGCCTTGAACTTCTGCGACCTTTTCCATGCGCCGCTTGACGCTCTTGAACGCGCTCAGGCCTGCAATGCCCATGGCAGGCACCACCCCCACGTGACGGGCAGCGGCCAATGTTGCCAGCGCGTTGGCAACGTTGTGCTGGCCGGTCAGGGCCCAGTCCACAACGCCTTGCGCTTGCCCCTCGAACAGCACTTCGAAGCGCGAGCCGTCGGCACTGAGCAAGCGCGCCTGCCATTGGCCACCCTCGCCGGTGGTCTGCACTGGCGTCCAGCAACCCATGCCGATTACCCGCTCCAGCGCCTGTTCGGTGGTCGGATGGATCACCAGGCCTTCGCTCGGAATGGTGCGCACCAAGTGATGGAACTGCCGCTCGATGGAGGCCAGATCCGGGAAGATGTCCGCGTGGTCGAACTCAAGGTTATTGAGAATCGCAGTGCGCGGACGGTAGTGCACGAACTTCGAACGTTTGTCGAAGAACGCGCTGTCGTATTCGTCGGCCTCCACCACGAAGAACGGCGTATCGCCCAAGCGTGCCGACACCGAGAAGTTCTGCGGCACGCCACCGATCAGGAAGCCGGGGCTCATGCCGGCATGCTCCAGGACCCAGGCCAGCATGCTGCTGGTGGTGGTCTTGCCGTGGGTACCGGCCACGGCCAGCACCCAACGCCCCTGCAGCACATGGTCGGCCAGCCACTGGGGGCCGGAGACATAAGGCAGGCCTTTGTTGAGCACATGCTCCACCGCCGGGTTGCCCCGCGACATGGCGTTGCCGATCACCACCAGGTCCGGCGCCGGGTCCAGCTGGGCCGGGTCATAGCCTTGGGTCAGCTCGATGCCCTGGGCCTGGAGCTGGGTGCTCATCGGTGGGTAGACGTTGGCGTCCGAACCGGTCACACGGTGGCCGAGTTCTTTGGCCAGCACCGCCAGCGAACCCATGAAAGTGCCGCAAATACCGAGAATATGAATATGCATGGTCGACCTCGCAAAACTTCGAGGCAGGGTAGCCCAGGGCGCGGGAAATCGCACTCGCTGTTTCGCTCAGACGCCCCTGGCGATGCCGTGTTTGCGCAGTTTTCGATACAAGGTATTGCGGCTGATACCCAAGTGCTCGGCGACACGGGTCAGGTGCCAGCGGTTTGCCTCCAGTACGGATAACAGGGCCTGGCCCTCCGCCTGTAGGAGCGGCCTTGTGTCGCGAAAGGGCTGCGAAGCGGCCCCCGCAAACTGGGCAGCGTTATCGAAATCCTGGGGCCGCTCACCGGCCCTTTCGCGACACAAGGCCGCTCCTACAGGGCTGGAAGTGTTGCGCACGATTGCGGGCAGATCCGCAAACGCGACATGACAATCCTCACACAATGCCACCAACGTACGCAGCACGTTGCGCATCTGGCGCACATTGCCCGGCCAGGCAAAATCCAGCAGCGCCTGGCGGGCGCTTGGCTCGATTTCGATGGCCTGGCCTTGCGCTTCCTGTCGCAACAGGAAATCCAGCAACTGAGCCTTGTCACTGCGCTCACGCACCGCCGGCATCGTCACTTCCAGGCCATTGAGCCGGTAATACAGGTCCTCGCGGAAGGTGCCCTGCTCCACCCGCTCAAGCAGGTCGCGGTGGGTAGCACTGACGATCCGCACATCGACCGCTTGCGGCTCACCACCGATCGGCACCACCTGACGTTCCTCCAGCACCCGTAGCAGACGGGTCTGCAGCGCCAGCGGCATGTCACCGATCTCGTCGAGCAACAATGTGCCGCCATCGGCCTGCAGCAGCTTGCCGCGCATGCCTTCCTTGCGCGCCCCGGTAAAACTGCCGCCGCGGTAACCGAACAACTCGCTCTCTATCAGGCTTTCGGGAATCGAGGCGCAGTTGACTGCCACGAACGGCTTGCCGCGCCGCTGGCTAGCGTGGTGCACTGCCTGGGCGAAGGCTTCCTTGCCACAACCGGTCTCGCCCGACACCAGCAGTGGCACATCACGCTCGAACACCCGCAGCGCACGCCGGAAATCACCCTGCAGCGCCGGGTCCATCAGACAAATGCCGGGGGCAGCCTCTGGCCGGGCTTCGGGCAAACCCGCCGGCACCGCCCACACCGGTGCCTTCGCCTGCCCGCGCAAGCTGGCAAATACCTGGCGACCATCACGCGTATACAGCGGCCAGGCCGTGCTGCCATTGGGCATGGCGCGGCTGAAGAGCTCATCATGGTTACAGGCAAAAAACATTTCCAGCGGCTTGCCCAGTACCCCGCCACGGACGGTGCCCAACAGGTTGAGGGCGCTCTGGTTGGCCGCGCAGACACGGCCATCGGCGTCGAACGCCAGCAGCCCTTCGCTGAACAACCCCACCGACTCGGCCTGCAGATGGAAGCGCAGCAACCATTGCTGCTCGAAGTGGCGCAGGAAGTAACAGCTCTCGATCATCTTTGCCGAAAGGTTGACCAGCGCCATGGTATGAAACTGGCTCTGACGCGAGACATCCGGCCTCGCCGATGACACATCGAGCACTGCCAGCAGCTCGCCATGCGGGTCGAAAACAGGGCTGGCCGAACAGGTCAGCCCGGTGTGCCGCCCGCGAAAGTGTTCGTTCTGATGGATGGTCAGCGCCTGGCGCTCGACCAGGCAGGTGCCGATGCCGTTGGTGCCTTCGCGCGCCTCGCTCCAGTCAGCGCCCAACCACAACCCTGCACGCTCGAAAATGCGCCGTTCGCTGGGTGCGGTGACACAATTGAGGATGACACCGCGCGCATCGGTCAGCAGTACCGCGTGCCCGGCACCTGATAGCTGCTGGTGCAGGCTGTTCATTTCATTGTCGGCGATTTTCAGCACCTGGTTCAGGCGCTCACGGCTTTCGAGCAGGCGGCCGTGTTCCAGCACGACCGGCGCCGCAAGCACCTCGGGATCAAGATGATAGTCCTCCAGGCATCGCAGCCAGGATCGGGCAATCGACGGGTCGCTACCGGCACCGCCGGCTTCGCCGTGGGCAACGGTATGCACTTGCTGGGCATGCCGACTGAGGTGGTGGCTCTGCATTGGTTTTTGTTCTCCGCAGATAGAGCGTCCTGCCAGCATCCTCCACCCGCCCGGGCTTTGCAATGCACCGCAATCAAGCGTGTCGCAAACGGTACAAAGTGTCACCCAGGCCGTGCCACTTCTGGGACAACCCCCTCTGCAGGCTCATCCAGAAACTGCGCAAACCCTTGATTCCAATGGCCCTCCCCACGCTGGCCCAACCTTTGCTCTACGCTTTCCAACTCCTCAACAAACACAATTAACCAGGAGACACACCATGCGTTATGCACATCCCGGTACCGAAGGCGCGAAGGTTTCCTTCAAGAGCCGCTACGGCAACTACATCGGTGGTGAATTCGTAGCTCCGGTCAAGGGGCAGTATTTCGACAACACCTCCCCGGTGAATGGCAAGCTGATCGCTGAATTCCCCCGCTCCACTGCCGAAGACATCGACAAGGCGCTCGACGCCGCCCACGCAGCCGCCGATGCCTGGGGCCGCACCTCGGTGCAGGACCGCTCCAACGTGCTGCTGAAGATCGCCGACCGCATCGAGCAGAACCTGGAAGTGCTGGCCATCGCCGAAACCTGGGACAACGGCAAGCCGGTCCGCGAAACCCTCAACGCCGACATCCCGCTGGCGGTCGATCACTTCCGCTACTTCGCCGGCTGCATACGCGCCCAAGAGGGCGGTGCCGCCGAGATCAACGAAAATACCGTGGCCTATCACATCCATGAGCCACTGGGCGTGGTCGGGCAGATCATCCCGTGGAACTTCCCGATCCTGATGGCCGCCTGGAAACTGGCCCCGGCCCTGGCCGCTGGCAACTGCGTGGTGCTCAAACCGGCCGAGCAGACCCCGCTGGGCATCACCGTGCTGGTAGAGCTGATTGGCGACCTGCTGCCGCCCGGCGTGCTCAACGTAGTCCAGGGCTATGGCCGCGAGGCCGGCGAAGCACTGGCCACCAGCAAGCGCATCGCCAAGATCGCCTTTACCGGCTCTACCCCGGTCGGCTCGCACATCATGAAATGCGCCGCCGAGAACATCATCCCGTCTACCGTCGAACTGGGCGGCAAATCACCCAACGTCTACTTCGAAGACATCATGCAGGCCGAGCCGAGCTTCATCGACAAGGCTGCCGAAGGCATGGTGCTGGCGTTCTTCAACCAAGGCGAGGTATGCACCTGCCCGTCGCGGGCGTTGGTGCAAGAGTCGATCTACCCGCAGTTCATGGAAGTGGTGATGAAGAAGGTGCTGCAGATCAAGCGCGGCGACCCGCTCGACACCGACACCATGGTCGGCGCCCAGGCTTCGCAACAGCAGTTCGAAAAAATTCTGTCGTACCTGCAGATCGCCCAGGATGAAGGCGCCGAACTGCTGACCGGTGGCAAGGTGGAGAAGCTGGAAGGCGCGTTGGCGACCGGTTACTACATCCAGCCGACGCTGCTCAAAGGCAACAACAAGATGCGCGTGTTCCAGGAAGAAATCTTCGGCCCGGTGGTCAGCGTCACCACCTTCAAGGACGAAGCCGAGGCACTGGCCATCGCCAACGACACCGAGTTCGGCCTTGGCGCCGGTGTATGGACCCGCGACATCAACCGCGCCTACCGCATGGGCCGCGGCATCAAGGCTGGCCGCGTATGGACCAACTGTTACCACCTGTACCCGGCGCACGCCGCGTTCGGCGGGTACAAAAAGTCCGGCGTGGGCCGTGAAACCCACAAGATGATGCTCGACCATTATCAGCAGACCAAGAACCTGCTGGTGAGCTACGACATCAACCCGCTGGGCTTCTTCTAAGCGGCAGCGGCAAGCTGCAAGCTGCAAGAAAAAGCGGATAGAACGCCGACCTGCTTTTTCTTCAGGCTTGTAGCTTGCATGGCTCGCTTCCTGCAGTACCCATCACCATCGGCCGGAACCCTTCCGGCCACCAAGAAAAAGAACAGGTGAAACTATGCCAAGCGATCAATCCTCCGGCGCACCGGCAGGCGCTTCCGTCGATTTCGAAAAGGTCGGTTCGGACTATTTCCAGCAACGTGAACTGAAAAAAGGCGCCGCCGGCTGGGTCCTGCTGGTGGGCCTGGGCGTCGCCTACGTGATCTCCGGCGACTATGCCGGCTGGAACTTCGGCCTCGCCCAAGGTGGCTGGGGCGGCATGTTCCTTGCCACCCTGCTGATGGCCACCATGTACCTGTGCATGTGCTTTTCGCTGGCCGAACTGTCCTCGATGATCCCTACCGCCGGGGGCGGCTATGGCTTTGCTCGCAGCGCCTTCGGGCCGTGGGGCGGCTTTCTGACAGGCACGGCGATCCTCATCGAGTACGCCATCGCTCCGGCAGCCATCGCGGTGTTCATCGGTGCCTACTGCCAGTCCCTGTTCGGCATTGGCGGCTGGATGATCTACCTGGCGTTCTACATCGTCTTTATCGGCATCCACATCTTCGGGGTCGGTGAGGCCCTGAAGCTGATGTTCATCATCACCGCCGTCGCCGCCATCGCCCTGGCTGTCTTCCTTGTGGGCATGGTGCCCCATTTTGATGCGGCGAACCTGTTCGACATCGCCCAGACCGACGCGGTCGGCGCCAGCAGCTTCCTGCCGTTCGGTTATGTTGGCGTGTGGGCGGCAATACCCTACGCGATCTGGTTCTTCCTGGCGGTAGAAGGCGTGCCGCTGGCGGCCGAGGAAACCAAGAACCCGAAACGTGACCTGCCACGCGGCCTGATTGGCGCAATGCTGGTGTTGCTGGCGTTTGCCCTGCTGATCCTCGTGGTAGGCCCGGGTGGTGCGGGCTCCGAAGCGCTCAAAGCCTCCGGTAACCCACTGGTAGAAGCACTTTCCAAGGCGTATGGCGGTTCCACCTGGATGGGCGGCTTCGTCAACCTGGTTGGCCTGGCCGGTCTGATTGCCAGCTTCTTCTCGATCATCTATGCCTATTCGCGGCAGATCTTCGCCCTTTCCCGCGCCGGCTACCTGCCGCGCAAGCTGTCCGAAACCAACAAGAGCAAGGCCCCGGTACTGGCCCTGATCATCCCTGGCATCATCGGTTTCGGCCTGTCACTGACCGGCCAGGGCGACCTGCTGATCCTGGTTGCGGTGTTCGGTGCGACGCTGTCTTATGTACTGATGATGGCCGCGCACATCACCCTGCGCATCCGCCGGCCCAAGATGGAACGCCCCTATCGCACCCCTGGTGGCATCTTCACCTCGGGCGTAGCCCTGGTGCTGGCATGCATCGCCGTGGTCGCAGGCTTTTTGGTCGACCCACGGGTGGTGATTGGCGCCGCAGTGATCTATGCAGTACTGATTGCCTACTTTGCGTTCTACAGCCGCCACCACTTGGTTGCGGGTACACCGGAAGAGGAATTCGCCGCGATCCAGAAGGCCGAAGAGGCCCTGCACTGATTGCCGACACCTGCCGCGGGCACGCCCGCGGCACTCTGGAGATTCTGTATGGCAAGTTTCGTACACACGGTAGGCCACCTGGTCTACCGCTTCGACAGCCTCAAGGACGTGATGGCCAAAGCCAGCCCCGCACGTTCCGGGGATTACCTGGCTGGCGTTGCTGCCGCCAACGATGGTGAACGGGTGGCGGCGCAGATGGCACTGGCCAATATTCCGCTCAGCCACTTCCTCAGCGAAGCGCTCATCCCGTACGAGCAGGACGAAGTTACCCGCCTGATCATCGACACTCACGACGCCCAGGCCTTCGCCCCGGTCAGCCACCTCACCGTCGGCGGCCTGCGTGACTGGCTGCTCAGTGACGAAGCCGACGAGGACAGCATGCGCGCCCTGGCGCCTGGCCTGACCCCGGAAATGGCCGCTGCTGTATCGAAGGTCATGCGCGTACAGGACCTGGTACTGGTGGCGCAGAAGATCCGTGTAGTCACCCGTTTTCGCGGCACCATGGGCTTGCGCGGGCGCCTGTCGACCCGCTTGCAGCCCAACCACCCCACTGACGAGCCGGCCGGGATTGCCGCCAGCATTCTCGATGGCCTGCTGTACGGCAATGGCGACGCCATGATCGGCATCAACCCGGCCACCGACAGCATCGCCTCGATCTGCGCCATGCTGGAAATGCTCGACGCCATCATCCAGCGCTACGACATTCCCACCCAGGCCTGCGTGCTGACCCACGTCACCACCTCGATCGAGGCAATCAACCGCGGCGTGCCGCTGGACCTGGTGTTCCAGTCGATTGCCGGCACCGAGGCGGCCAACGCCGGCTTTGGCATCAACCTCAACGTGCTTCAGGAAGGTTACGAGGCCGGGTTGTCGCTCAAGCGCGGCACGCTCGGGCAGAACCTCATGTATTTCGAAACCGGCCAGGGCAGCGCCCTGTCGGCCAACGCTCACCACGGCGTCGACCAGCAAACCTGCGAAACCCGCGCCTACGCAGTTGCCCGCCATTTCAAACCGTTTCTGGTCAACACCGTGGTCGGCTTCATCGGCCCCGAGTACCTGTACAACGGCAAGCAGATCATCCGTGCCGGCCTTGAGGACCACTTCTGCGGCAAGCTGCTGGGCGTGCCGATGGGTTGCGACATCTGCTACACCAACCACGCCGAGGCCGATCAGGACGACATGGACACCCTGCTGACCCTGCTGGGTGTGGCCGGGATCAACTTCATCATGGGCATCCCCGGCTCCGACGACATCATGCTCAACTACCAGACTACCTCGTTCCATGACGCGCTTTATGCGCGCCAGACACTGGGCCTCAAACCCGGGCCTGAGTTCGAGGCTTGGTTGCAGCGCACCGGTATATTCACCCAGGCCGATGGCCGGGTACGCTTCGGCGACAACCTGCCGCCGGCGTTCCGCCAGGCCTTGGCACAGCTGGCATAGAGGTGACCATGGACCGTCAGATACCCACCCCCGAAAATCCTTGGCTGGCCCTGCGCAACCTGACGCCGGCGCGTATCGCCCTTGGCCGCAGCGGCATCAGCCTGCCAACCAGCGCCCAGCTGGACTTCCAGTTCGCCCACGCCCAGGCCCGCGATGCCGTGCACCTGGCATTCGACCACACGGCACTGAGCGAACAATTGAAGGAACGCGGGCGTGACAGCCTGGTACTGCACAGCGCCGCCAGCGACCGCAACCAGTACCTGCAACGCCCGGACCTGGGCCGGCGCCTGAACGATCGCTCGGTGGAACAGTTGCGCCAGCACGCCCAGACCAACCCTGGCGGCTGCGACCTTGCCATCGTGGTGGCCGACGGCCTCTCGGCCCTGGCCGTGCATCGCCATACCTTGCCGTTCCTGGCCCGTTTCGAGGAACAGGCCGCTGCCGATGGCTGGACCAGCGCACCGGTGGTGTTGGTGGAGCAAGGCCGGGTAGCCGTGGCCGACGAAGTGGGCCAACTGCTGGGGGCGCGCATGACCGTAATGCTGATCGGCGAGCGCCCCGGGCTCAGTTCACCCGACAGTTTGGGTTTGTATTTCACCTACGCGCCAAAGGTGGGCCTGACCGACGCTTACCGCAACTGCATCTCCAACGTGCGCCTGGAAGGCCTGAGCTACGGCATGGCCGCGCATCGCCTGCTATACCTGATGCGCGAGGCCTGTCGCCGACAGCTATCTGGCGTGAATCTTAAGGACGAAGCGGAGGTCCATACTATCGACAGTGAAAACACCTCTAATCAAAAAGGCAATTTCCTACTCGGTGAAGGGTAAAGAACATGTCACGGACGGTGGATTGCGCTTCTGGCCGGCATTGGGCAGCATGCGATTGAAAGCTGCTGGCATTCCGCTGTTTCCCAAATGGACTCTGAGGGCCGCACATGCGCATTATCAAGGCAACCCTGGAACACCTCGACCTGCTCACCCCGCTGTTCGTCCGATACCGCGAGTTCTATGGGCAACTGCCATACCCGGACAGCTCGCGCAAATTCCTGGAAACGCGCCTCAAACGCGACGAGTCGGTCATTTACCTGGCACTGCCGGACGATGACGACGCCAAACTGCTGGGCTTCTGCCAGCTCTACCCGAGCTTCTCGTCGCTGTCGCTCAAGCGGGTATGGATTCTCAATGACATCTATGTGGCCGAAGACTCACGTCGCATGCTGGTGGCTGACCACCTGATCCGTGAAGCCAAGAAAATGGCCAAGGATACCCAGGCCGTGCGCATGCGGGTTTCGACCAGCGCCAACAACGAGGTGGCGCAGAGGACCTATGAATCCATCGGTTTTCGCAAGGATACCGAGTTCGAAAGCTACATCTTGCCGATCAGCCAAGACTGATCAGTACTGGCCCGGGCGCCGGCTGGCCGGCGATCGGGCCGGTACCTGCACCCTCAGTAACCCCCCGCTACAAACTCTCCGGGCATCCTCGCGACTTGGCCGTATAATGCCTGCTCCTGGCATGTCTGAAAATTTACCCTACCGCAAGTCCGCTCGCCCGTAGCTGCGGGTCAAGAACACAGGTGCTGTACATGGATTTCAACCCGCTGGACCTCATCCTGCATCTCGATGCCTACCTTGATCTGCTGGTCACCAATTACGGCCCCTGGATCTACGCCATCCTGTTCACCGTGATTTTCTGCGAGACCGGCCTGGTGGTAATGCCCTTCCTGCCGGGTGATTCACTGCTGTTCATCGCCGGCGCCGTGGCCGCAGGTGGCGGCATGGACCCGGTGCTGCTGGCCGGCCTGCTGATGGCTGCGGCAATCATGGGTGACAGCACCAATTACGTGATCGGGCGAACGGCAGGTGAACGGCTTTTCAACAAACCCGATTCGAAAATCTTCCGCCGCGACTACCTGCAGCGCACCCATGAATTCTATGAACGCCATGGTGGCAAAACCGTGACCCTGGCGCGCTTCCTGCCGATCCTGCGCACCTTCGCGCCGTTCGTCGCGGGCATCGCCCACATGCATTACCCGCGCTTCCTGGCCTTCAGCGTTGCAGGCTCGCTGCTGTGGGTAGGTGGCCTGGTGACCCTCGGCTACTTCTTCGGCAACGTGCCATTCATCAAGCAGCACCTTTCGCTGATGGTGGTCGGCATCATCTTCCTGTCGCTGGTACCCATGGTCCTGGGCCTGCTGCGCGGCCGCCTGGGCCGCACCGCCAAGGCACACTGACAAACGCCATGTGGTCCTTCAGCGCCTGGCGGCGCAAGCGCACGCTGGCGCGCTACCCGGTCGATCCGCAGCAATGGCAGGCGATCCGTGAACGCCTGCCAATGCTCGATGGCATCAGCGACGACGAAGACCGTCGGCTACGTGATGCCTGCATCCTGTTCCTGCTCGACAAACACCTGACAACCTTGCCCGGCGTCGAGCTGAATGATCAGCAACGCCTGTTCCTCGCCGCCCAGGCCCAGCTACCGCTGTTGCACCTTGGGGACCTCAACTGGTACCAGGGCTTTCACGAGATCATCCTCTACCCGGACGACTTCAAGAGCCCCCAGCGCCATCGCGACGCCAGTGGCGTGGAGCATGTCTGGGATGGAGAACACAGCGGCGAGGCGTGGCAGCAAGGCCCGGTGATCATGGCCTGGGCCGGAGTACTGGCCAGCGGCGGCTGGGAAGCCTACAACCTGGTGATCCACGAGCTGGCACACAAGCTCGACATGCTTAATGGCGATGCCAATGGCCTGCCACCGCTGCACAGTGACATGCAGGTTGAAGACTGGGCCACGGCCATGCAGCAGGCGTATGACGACCTCAACCGCCAGCTGGACGCCGACCCTGAAACGCAAACGGCCATCGACCCTTATGCGGCCGAAAACCCGGCAGAATTCTTTGCCGTCACCAGCGAGTACTTCTTCAGCGCGCCCGACCTCTTGCAGCAGGCTTATCCACAGGTGTACCGGCAACTGTCACTGTTCTACCGCCAGGACCCTCTGGCGCGCCTGACGCGGTTGCAGGCCGAACACCCTGACTACCGCGAAAGCCACGTCTGATGCGCCCGCGCATCAGTTCGGGCGTGGCATGCCCAGGCCGAATGTGCCTATAATCGCCGCCACTTTTTTGATCAAACACGGGGGCACTGCCCAATGAGCTACAGCAAGATTCCGGCTGGCAAAGACCTGCCGAACGACATCTACGTCGCCATCGAGATCCCGGCCAACCACGCGCCGATCAAGTACGAAATCGACAAGGACAGCGACACCCTGTTCGTCGACCGCTTCATGGCTACCCCGATGTTCTACCCGGCCAACTACGGCTTCATCCCCAACACCCTGGCTGACGACGGTGATCCGCTGGACGTGCTGGTGGTTACGCCTTACCCGGTCGCCCCAGGTTCGGTCATCCGCGCCCGCCCGGTCGGCGTTCTGAACATGACCGACGACGGCGGCGGCGACGCCAAGGTCATCGCTGTTCCGCACGACAAGCTGTCGCAGCTGTACGTTGACGTGAAGGAATACACCGACCTGCCAGCACTGCTGATCCAGCAGATCGAGCACTTCTTCGCGAACTACAAAGATCTCGAGAAGGGCAAGTGGGTCAAGATCGAAGGCTGGGAAGGCGCCGACGCCGCCCGCGCCGCGATCACCAAATCGGTCGCTGCCTACAAGGGCTGATACCGGTTGCACCAAGCCCCGCTTCGGCGGGGCTTTTTTGTGCGCGCTGTCCCGCAAACAGTAAAAGATCCTACGTTGTCCTAATCCAACAGCCTACAACACGGCATTTTTCTTACACGTCACGTCAACACCCGGTTCATATCCCTACTGGCACCGCGCCGCTACACTCGGCTGCATGAAAACCTCCGGTGACCGCCTCAAGGCCCTCCTCCACGAGTGTGGCCTGACCCCTTCCGACTTCGCCGCCCAGCGCGGTGTGACGCCCCAGCACGTCAACAACTGGTTCAAACGCGGCGTTCCCCTGGCTCGCCTGGACGAACTGGCCGACCTGTTCTGCGTTCACCGCCGCTGGCTACGCTGTGGCGAAGGCCCCAAACACCCCAGCTCGATCCTGCGCACCTGCACCCTGCCGCCCGCCTCGGACAATTCGCCCACCTCGCTATCGACCCGGGCCACCCGGCTCTTGCAAGTGCCGTTTCAGCAAGTGCACGACGGCAAGCTGGTAACTCTCGACGGCAAATACCTGCAACTCCCGGTTGAAGCGCTGCAGGCCTTAGGCGTGGCAACAGAAAATGTCGTCTGCCTGGCCATGCCAAGCCAAAACATGGCGCCGTGGGTGCCACGCGACGCGATACTGGCCATTGACGTCAGCCAGACCCGGGTCAAGGACGGTGAAACCTATGCCCTGCTGCACAATGGCGCACTCAGGGTGAACAGCCTCAGCCTCGGCCACAAGGGCACCCTGTGCCTGCACAGCCATGACCGGCGCAACTACACCGTGGAACGCTTCACCCCTGCCCAGCGCCAGGCACAGCACTTGAAGATACTCGGCTGGGTTTTCCACTGGTCGCATTTTTCTCAGCAACGCCCCGAATGAAACACCCTGTGCCATTTTTTGCTGGGCATCCTGGGCAGGCCCTTGTATGCTACGCGCCACATTCAGCCCCGACCGGCGCAAGCCGCAGTCCAGAGGGCTCGGCAACGTTTCACACGAACGTTCGCCATCTCTTTCAGGCCCTTGATGGCCACACAGTTAAGGCGGTTGCGGCTTACCATAAATTAGCCGGAAGCGTCCCCGAGAAGCCGGCCACAAGCCGGCTTTTTAATGCCTGCTGTTAATGCATCATGCCCAACTCGGCATCATCCATCAGCGCCTTGGCCATGGCACTGAGGTAATGCGAAGCCCAGATCATCATGGGTTTCTCATCCATCAGGCCAATTATGGTCAGCTCCCGCACATAACCCATCAACTCCGACGCTTGTTCGCGGGCATCCTGGCATGGAATGCCGGCTTCGATGCGGAACAGTGGGTGGCTGTGGTCTTCACCCTGGAAGAAGGTGGTCTTGCCGACAGTGAACTTGGTCGTGTGAGTGGTCATTGCTCAATCTCCTTGAAATTTCCGCTGCCCGGCCTGGCCTCATCGCCGGCAAGCCGGCTCCTACAATGCCCGCAGCGCTGCTGAACCCTGTGGGCCGGCTCAGGCGGCAGATCATTTAAGCCTTAATGCAAGGTCCGAGGGCCTGTGGGCATCTGCACCTGGATCAGCGCCGATTCGAGCAAAACCCGTAGCGCCTCCATTTCATCCAGCGAGGTCATCATCAAGATCGATACCGGGGACTTGGGGTGCAGCAGCAGTGCCTGGTGCACCACGGTCGTGGCGCACAGCGCATAGTCCGCGGCCTGGATCAGGGTGTCTTCAAGGGAATGATTATCATGGGGTGGGTCGGGGACAATTTTAAGCATGATGTAATCTCGTCTGCGTCCTGATGGACCACCACGACATCACTTGCATTTGATGGGTGGCGGCTACGTGCAGGTCTGCAAGACCGGACAGACGAGAACCGGCAGATCCGAAGATCTCCAGCACGCAGCCACCATTGGCCGAAGCTGCCGACACTAGGCACCTCGGATAGCGCTGGGATTCGTCTGCGGGCTTGCAGGCCCGGTCGCTGATTTGGCAACGACGGGGCCAGACTAGGCCGCAGAGAAAAGCAGCACAATGCCGAAAAGGCGGTAGCAAGCTATTTCAGAAATGGACTACAAGCAACGGTAAAAATCTGAATATTTCCTGGGAAATACGTCAGAAATCGTAACGTGCACCAACCATCATGCTGCGCGAAGGCCCATAGAAGTTGAACGTCGAAATCCACCCCACCCGCGACAGGTAATCGCGGTCGAACAGGTTGTTCACGTTGAAGGTGGCCGTCAGCGTCGAGGTCTCCTTGAAATTTCCGCTGCCCGGCCTGGCCTCATCGCCGGCAAGCCGGCTCCTACAATGCCCGCAGCGCTGCTGAGCCCTGTGGGCCGGCTCAGGCGGCAGATCATTTAAGCCTTAATGCAAGGTCCGAGGGCCTGTGGGCATCTGCACCTGGAT
This sequence comes from Pseudomonas sp. BNK-15, assembly GCF_047456105.1. NCBI lineage: Bacteria > Pseudomonadati > Pseudomonadota > Gammaproteobacteria > Pseudomonadales > Pseudomonadaceae > Pseudomonas > Pseudomonas sp. BNK-15. The sequence goes on along the minus strand of NZ_CP179898.1, from coordinate 2,568,842 downwards.
CAGCGCCGATTCGAGCAAAACCCGTAGCGCCTCCATTTCATCCAGCGAGGTCATCATCAAGATCGATACCGGGGATTTGGGGTGCAGCAGCGCCTGGTGCACCACAGTCGTGGCGCACAGCGCATAGTCCGCGGCCTGGATCAGGGTGTCTTCAAGGGAACGATTATCATGGGGTGGGTCGGGGACAATTTTAAGCATGGCGTAGCCCTCTGTGGATTCACTAGAGCCGCACTCATGACTTGCAGTGTGATGGGTGGCGGCCACGTACGGGTCTGCAAGACCGGACAGAGAACGAAAACCGGCAGGTTCGAAAACCTCCCGTACGCAGCCACCGTCAAGCGTGCTCAATGGCAAACCATTGGCTTTCGGTGATAAGCATGCGTTTTCTGTGCGGGCTTGCAGGCCCGGTCGCTGATTTGGCAACGACGGGCCCAGACTAGGCCGCAGAGAAAAGCAGCACAATGCCGAAAAGGCGGTAGCAAGCTATTTCAGAAATGGACTACAAGCAACGGTAAAAATCTGAATATTTCCTGGGAAATACGTCAGAAATCGTAACGTGCACCAACCATCATGCTGCGCGAAGGCCCATAGAAGTTGAACGTCGAAGTCGACCCCACCCGCGACAGGTAATCGCGGTCGAACAGGTTGTTGACGTTGAAGGTGGCCGTCAGCTTCGAGGTGACCGGGTACGACAGCATCGCATCCACCGTGGCGTAGCCCGGTGCGTCGATGCGCACGCCGCCGCTCTCGGAATGGAAGTTGCTCATCGCCGAGACGCCGCCACCAATGGCCAGCCCGGTCAAAGGCCCTTGGCTGAAGGTGTACTTGCTCCACAGCGACGCCTGGTTGCGCGGCATGATGAAGAAGGTAGTTTCGGCATCACCGTCGAGGGTTTCGGTTTCCATCCAGGTGTAGCCCGCCAGCAGCTCCCAGTTCGGCGTCAGCTTGCCGCTGACTTCCACCTCGGCGCCCTTCACGCGGGTCTTGCCCGATGCCACGGAGAAACCGGTGTCTACGCCATCTTCATCATATTCGGTGCTGGCGCGGTTCTCGTCGGTCAAACGGAATACCGAGACACGCGTATTGAGGTCGCCGCCAAAGTAACTGCTCTTGAGGCCAAACTCATACTGCTCGCCTTCACGCGGTTTGAGTACGCGGCCATTGCTGTCGGTATCTGACTGCGGCTTGAATACCTGCGAATAGCTGGCATACAGCGCATGGTTTTCGGTCAGGTCGTAGACCACGCCACCGTACGGTGTGAACCGTCCATCCACGCGTTTGTTGTCATCGACAGTCGAAGCAGTGCTCAGGGTAGTGGTGTAGAAATCACCGCGATACCAGCTGAAGCGGCCACCAGCAATCAGCGCCAAACGCTCGACCGGGCGCAAGGTGACCTTGGAGTACAGGCCGTACTCTTCCTCCTGCATACCGGTTTCGGTGCTGTAGTTCGGTGACGGCTTGGCGAACTGGGTCGGCGAGTAGCTGTTGACGTTGATGGCCCCCAGGTTGGTGGTGCCGTTGAGGTACTCGGTGTCGTAGTTCTTGTAGTCGGTACCCACCACGAATTCGCTGACCTGGCCGAAGGTTTCGAACGGCTGGCTGTAGCTGGCATCCAGCGAATAGGTATCCTGGGTGAAGTCTCGGGCGCTGGCGCGCTCGGAGTTGGCACCGGTGGTGGCATTGGTCGCAGTGAAGGCATAGAGGTAGTTGGTGTCGCGGTGCGAGCCACGGGCGGCGATACGGCCATAACCACCGTTGTCAAAGCGGTGCGTCAACTCGGCAACCAGGTCGGTGGTCTTGCCGTCGAAGTAGTTCCAGTCAGCGCCAAGGAACTTCGAATGGCTGAAATCCGGGACCTCACCAGACAGCGTTGCCGGGTAGCCGTTGTGCGGGGTGATGTTCTTCACTTCGTGGATCAGGCCGAACGATAGCTGGGTGTCGTCATCAAGGTCGATGTCCAGCGCGCCGTAGTAGCTGTTGCTGGTATTGGCGTTGTAGTCCACTTCACCATTGGTGTCGTCCCGCGATGCAACGAATCGCCCGCGCACCCGGCCTGCATCATCCAGCGGCCCACTCAGGTCGATTTCTTCGTGGTTGGTGTCCCAGGTGCCGTAGCTGGCTTCGACGTGGCCCTGGAAATCGGCGGTTGGGCGCTTGCGCACCATGTTGACGATACCGCCCAGCTCGCTGGTGCTGCTGAACAACCCCGCCGGGCCGCGCATGATCTCCACACGGTCGAATGCCGCCAGCGACGGCACGGTGCCAAAAATACTGGCCATGGGCGCCGGCAGGCCGTCGATGTTGAACTCGCTGTACTCGTAACCACGGGCATAGATCGATGACCGCCCGCTGTCGTTGGTCAGGGTGCGCAGCCCCGCGGTGTACTTGGCCAGGTCATCGAGGTGCACGAACTGGCGGTCTTTGACGTAGTCCTGGGTGTAGACGGTGACCGACTGCGGTATTTCCTTGAGCGACGCTGGGGTCTTGGTGCCCACCGTGGCAGCGTCGACGCTGTAACCGCCGGTTTCTTCCGAAGGCAGCATGTCGTACAGGCGGTTGCCTTCAATGGTCAGCGCCGGCAGGTCGAGCGAGCTGTCCGCAGCAACCTCACTGGCGACCGTTTCGGCCAGTGCCGACAAAGAAAACGGCGCCAACAACCCCAGCATCAGCCAGCCCCGCACCCGTCGGGGGCTTCCCACACCTTTGAAACCGCTCATGACACACCTTCCGCCCAAATGATATTTAATCGCAAACGAAACACGTTGCTTTTTGCGAACGATACCGGACGAAAACTAGGGGTGCAGCAGGATTAACCTTCTTAACACTTAGGCCCGGCACGGGGCGATTGCCCTTCCCCTGCCTGCAATGGGATGATCGCCAACTGATACGAATTCTCATTCAAGACTGCCAATGCCAACCTCACTCCTGCTCGTCGAAGATGACCCACGCCTGCGTGAGGACCTCCAGCGCCACTTCCTCAACCGGGGCTTTGTGGTCAACGCCTGCGCCACCGGCCCTCAGGCGTTGAACGCGGTGCAACACAATGGCTTCGATCTGGTGTTGCTGGACATCATGCTGCCAGGCCTGGACGGCCTCAGCCTGCTCGACGAGTTGCGCCGCCAGCAGGCAGTTCCGGTGATACTGATGTCGGCGCTGGGGGCCGAGCAGGACCGCATCAGTGGCTTTACCCGCGGGGCGGACGATTACCTGCCCAAGCCCTTCAGCCTGGCGGAACTGGACGCGCGGGTCGATGCTCTGATGCGCCGGGTGGCCTTTGACCGCAGGCCGGCGGCACCAACCGAAACCGGCAAGGTAATGCTCGACCAGGACCATCAGGATGTCATTCACCACGGCAAGGCTGCCGGCCTCACTGCCTCTGAGTTTCGCTTGCTGGCCACCTTGAGCGCCCACCCCGGTGAGGCCTTGAGCAAAGCATTCCTCTACCAGACCGTATTGCACCGCGCCTACACCCGCCTGGACCGTGGGCTGGACGTGCATGTGTGCAACCTGCGCCGCAAGCTGGCCGATATCGGTGCCCAGCATGTGCAGATACAGGCAGTACGTGGCCAAGGGTACATCCTGGTCGACACGGAACACCTGTGATGCGCCGCCATCCCCTGCTGTGGAAACTGGCCGCACTGCAAGTCAGCTTCTGCCTGCTGATGACCTGGCTGATCTGGACCTGGGGCCTGTCGGTGGAGCGCAGCACTTATTTTCTGTCCCAGGCCGACCAGGATTATCTGGCGCGCTATGCGCAGCAGGCTGAACAGGCCTGGCAGCAAGGCGGTGCGGCCGGCGCCGAAGCCTTTCGCACAAAGCTGCAGCACGCCGAGAACACCTGGGCGGCATTGATCGGGCCGCACCTGCAAAGCCTCGGCACCGCGCCGCTGAATGTCGACGAGGCCAGCCGCCTGACCTTCATGCGCAAACTCGACTGGCCGATGAGCCGGCGCCTGCAGGATGAGCTGCCCTACGTCAGCATCGAGTTCCCGCAGCATCCAGAACAGGGCCGGCTGGTGTTGCAGCTGCCCGAGCGCCTGCTACCCACTGGCCTGACCCCCTGGACCCACCTCATCACTCACGGCGTTGCACCCACACTGCTGGCGCTGTTACTTGGCCTGGCGATCTACCGGCACCTGGTGGTACCGCTCAACCGCCTGCGCGACCGCGCTGATGCTTTGCGCGCGGACGACCTGGACGGCCCTGGCCTGCCCCTGCAGGATCGCCGCGATGAATTGGGCGAACTGGCGCAGGCCTTCGAACACATGGCCGGGCGCCTGCGCCAAAGCCTGGAGCAGCAACGCCTGCTGCTGCGTACTTTGTCTCACGAACTGCGCACGCCCCTGGCGCGGCTGCGCATCGCCCATGACAGTGATTTGCCCCCCGCCCAGTTGCGCGAGCGCCTGGGCCACGAGGTCAATGACATGCAGAAGCTGCTCGAGGACACGCTGGACCTCGCCTGGATGGACACCGAGCAGCCGCAGTTACGCACCGAACCGGTGCTGATGGTGTCCGTGTGGGAAGCGTTATGCCAGGACGCCTGCTTCGAGAGCGGCTGGGACCGTGCACGGCTGCCCTGCTCGCTCGGCATCGAATGCGTGGTGCAGGCCCATCTGGACAGCCTGGCCCAGGCGCTGGAAAACCTCATGCGCAATGCCATCCGCCATTCGCCTGCCGATGGCCGGGTCAGCCTCGATGGCTGGCGTGAGGGCGACCACTGGCATTTGCGCCTGAGTGACCAGGGCCCCGGCGTGCCTCACGCTGAACTCGAACGCATCTTCAAGCCCTACCAGCGCTTGCCCGACAGCGGCGCAGGTTTCGGCCTGGGGCTGGCCATCGCCCGCCGCGCGGTCGAACTGCAAGGCGGCCGGCTGTGGGCCAGCAATGGTCATCCCGGCCTTTGCCTGCACCTGTTGCTGCCTGTTGCCCAGGAATGTTTAGAAAGTTAATACGCTTTACGCTCAATCAGGACTGATTATCATCTGGGCTCTCCCGCTTTGCGCTCCTTGCAAAGCATCGATGAGGCGCCTGATGAGCAAGATCACCCTGTCCCTGGCATTGGCGTTGGCCCTTGCGGCCCCGCTTGCCCTGGCGCAGCCGCAACGCGAGCAGAAGATGGACACTTCACTGCTGCAGCGCCAGGACCTGGCCTATCGTTTCAGCCACCTCGACCTGGACTCGACCGATGGCCAGCGCCATTACCGCTTGTGGGTCGGCAAGCCAAACCGCCCGGCGCCCGCCGCAGGTTATCCGGTGTTGTGGATGCTCGACGGCAATGCCGCACTCGGTGCTTTGGACAGTGCGCAACTGGGCAAACTCGCAGCGGGCCAGGCACCACTGCTGGTGGCGGTTGGGTATCAGACCGAGCAGCGCATCGAGCGAACCGGGCGTACCTACGACTACACACCGGCAATTGCCGGGCTTGCAGAACAGCGCGATCCGCTGACCCACCTGCCCAGCGGTGGCGTGGATGCATTCCTGGACTTGCTTACCGAGCGCATGCGGCCGATGGTAGCCGGTGTGGCACCCATCGACCCGCAGCGGCAGACGCTGTGGGGGCATTCCTATGGCGGCTTGGCGGTGTTGCACGCGTTGTTCACTCGGCCTGGAGCGTTCAGCGACTATGCGGCGGCCAGCCCGTCGTTGTGGTGGCACGATGGAGCTATCGTTCGGCAAGCGCAGGGGCTACAGCAGCGCTTGGGCAATAACCGACCGACGCTGTTGCTCATGCGCGGTGGCGACGAACCGTCGAGCCCGCGCGCACCGGTGCAAGGCGATGTAGAGCGGCCGACGCGCGAGCTGGCGGCTTACCTGGACAAGGTGCCGGGGTTGCAGGTGCGTTTCGAGCGGTTCGACGGGGTGGGGCATGGGCCCATGCTGCCAGCTTCATTGCAAGAAGTAATTGAGGATATGTCTCGCTAGACCTACGCGTTCCATCAGGCCTGTCACCCCTGATAAGCCTAAGGTCGCAGATCATCGGCTTGTCAGCAGGGTGGCACTGTGCGGTATGCTTGCCCGGTCTTCAGGGCGGGGTGAAAGTCCCCACCGGCGGTAAATCGAAAGATGAGCCCGCGAGCGCCCCGGCCATGCCGGGGGTCAGCAGATCTGGTGCGACTCCAGAGCCGACGGTCATAGTCCGGATGAAAGAAGGCGTCAGGCGAGGGCCATTCGGGCGCCCTTGCGCGCGCATTTTGTTCGCCCCGAGACGTTCATCGATCATTCACGAGGAGCGTTTCATGTCCCCCAAGCATCACCAGCAATTCCCCAATGTGTCCGCTGCCATCGCCGCCTTCCAGGCAGGCCGCCCCGTACTGCTGCTCGACGATGACGACCGCGAGGACGAAGCGGACATCGTTGCCGCCGCCGAAAACCTGTCGTTGCAGACCATGGCCATGATGATTCGCGATTGCAGCGGCATCGTCTGCCTGTGCCTGGACGAAGCCACCGTCGACGCCCTGCAACTGGCACCGATGGTGGCGAACAACCAGGCGCGCCATGGCACCGGCTTCACCGTGACCATCGAAGCGGCAGAAGGAGTGAGCACCGGCGTTAGCGCCCAGGACCGCATCACCACCATCGAAGCAGCGCTGCGCTCGACGGCGCAGCAACGGCATATCGTCAGCCCCGGCCACGTGTTCCCGCTGCGGGCGCGTGATGGTGGGGTGCTGACCCGTCGCGGCCATACCGAAGGCTCGGTGGACCTGGCTCGCCTGGCAGGCCTGCGCCCGGCAGCGGTGCTGTGCGAGCTGATGAACCCCGACGGCAGCATGGCCCGCGGCGAGCAAGTGGCGGTGTATGCCCGCCAGTACAATCTGCCGGTGCTGACCATTGCCGAGCTGGCACGCTGCCGCGAGGCAATGGTGGAGCTGGAAGCTGTGCCAGCCTGATTGATCGACGGGGCCGCTTTGCGGCCCAATCGCCGGCAAGCCGGCTCCAACAGGTTCAGCACAGCCTTCTGGCATTGTGCTGTACCTGTGGGCCGGAAAAACCACCCTCAAGTTTGCTCCCCCCGCCCCGCTCTGCTAGTGTCGCGCCGTTCTGAACAGCCACCGAGACCCGTCGCCATGGCCCGCAAAAAAGCCTCCATCGATTTCGAGCAATCCCTCGCCGACCTGCAAGCCCTGGTCGAACGCCTGGAGAACGGCGAGTTGTCGCTGGAAGACTCGCTGGCCGCCTTCGAGCAAGGTATCGCCCTGACCCGCGATTGCCAGGGCGCCCTGGCCCAGGCCGAGCAAAAAGTACAGATACTGCTGGAACGCGACGGCGAGCTCGCCGCTCAGCCCTTCGATGCGGAGCCAGAGGCATGATCGGCGCCTACCAGGCCAGCAGCCAGGCGCGCGTCGATGCGGCCCTTGAACCCCTGTTCATTGCGCCCACCAAGGAGCTTGAGCGGCTGTACACCGCCATGCGCTACAGCGTGATGAACGGCGGCAAGCGCGTGCGCCCGCTGCTCGCCTATGCGGCTTGCCAAGCGCTGGGCGCACCGGCCGAGCAGGCCAACGGCGCCGCCTGCGCGGTGGAGCTGATCCATGCTTATTCGCTGGTGCATGACGACCTGCCGGCCATGGACGATGACGACCTGCGCCGTGGCCAGCCGACCACCCATAAAGCCTTCGATGAAGCCTGTGCGATCCTCGCAGGCGACGGCCTGCAGAGCCTGGCCTTCAGCGCCCTGCTCGACCCCCGGCTGAGCCCGCAGCCCGACGCCATCCGCCTGGCCATGGTCCAGGCCCTGGCCAAAGCTGCAGGCCCTGCCGGCATGGTCGGAGGCCAGGCCATCGACCTTGGCTCGGTCGGCGTGAAGCTGGACCAGCAGGCCCTGGAGTTCATGCACAGGCACAAGACCGGCGCGCTGATCGAAGCCAGCGTGCGCCTTGGCGCCCTGGCCAGCGGCCGCGCCGAGCAGGCGCAGCTGGACGCCCTGCAGACTTATGCACAGGCCATTGGCCTGGCATTCCAGGTGCAGGACGACATCCTCGACGTGGAAAGCGACACCGCCACCCTCGGCAAGCGCCAAGGTGCCGACATCGCCCGTGACAAACCGACCTACCCGGCCCTGCTTGGCCTGGAAGCGGCCAAGGCCTACGCGATCGAACTGCGCGACCAGGCGCTGGTCGCACTTGAAGGGTTTGGTGAAAACGCAGAACCTCTGCGGGCGCTGGCGCGCTACATCGTCGAACGCCGCCATTAAGAAGCACTGGTTCCAAACCCGCACACAGGGGGCTGCAACCTCTGGTCGAATGGGCACTTTTCCCACAATGGGGTAAACTGCCGCGTCTTAACATCTATAACGACTCGCCTGATGCCCACGACGTTTCAAGAGATCCCCCGCGAACGCCCGGTCACGCCGTTGCTCGACCGCGCTGACACGCCTGCCGGCCTGCGCCGGCTGGCCGAAGCCGACCTTGAGCACCTGGCCGACGAGCTGCGCCAGGAGCTGCTCTACACCGTGGGTCAGACCGGTGGGCATTTTGGCGCCGGCCTGGGCGTGATCGAACTGACGATCGCCCTGCACTACGTCTTCGACACCCCGGACGACCGGCTGGTGTGGGACGTCGGCCATCAAGCCTACCCGCACAAGATCCTCACCGGCCGGCGCAACCGCATGCTGAGCCTGCGCCAGAAGGACGGGATCGCCGCCTTCCCGCGCCGCAGCGAGAGTGAGTACGACACCTTTGGCGTCGGCCACTCCAGCACCTCGATCAGCGCCGCACTGGGCATGGCCATTGCCGCCCGCCTGCAGAACAGCGCGCGCAAGTCGATTGCAGTGATCGGTGACGGTGCCCTGACAGCCGGTATGGCGTTCGAGGCGTTGAACCACGCCCAGGAAGTCAACGCCGACATGCTGGTCATTCTCAACGACAACGACATGTCGATCTCGCGCAACGTTGGCGGGCTGTCCAATTACCTGGCCAAGATTCTTTCCAGCCGCACCTACGCAAGCATGCGCGAGGGCAGCAAGAAGGTGCTGTCGCGCCTGCCAGGTGCCTGGGAGATTGCCCGCCGCACCGAGGAATACGCCAAGGGCATGCTGGTACCCGGCACCCTGTTCGAAGAGCTGGGCTGGAACTACATCGGTCCGATCGATGGCCACGACCTGCCGACCATGATCGCCACCCTGCGCAACATGCGTGACCTCAAAGGCCCGCAGTTCCTGCACGTGGTGACCAAGAAGGGCAAAGGCTTCGCGCCGGCCGAGATCGACCCGATCGGCTACCACGCCATCACCAAACTCGAGCCTGCCGACAAGCCGGCCGCGCCGAAGAAGGCCAGCGGGCCGAAGTACTCTGCGGTATTCGGCCAGTGGCTGTGCGACATGGCCGCTGCCGACAACCGCCTGGTGGGCATCACCCCGGCAATGAAGGAAGGCTCCGACCTGGTTGCCTTCAGTGAGCGTTACCCCGAGCGCTACTTCGATGTGGCCATCGCCGAGCAGCATGCCGTGACGCTAGCGGCGGGCATGGCCTGCGAAGGCAGCAAGCCGGTGGTCGCGATCTACTCGACCTTCCTGCAGCGCGCCTACGACCAGCTGATCCACGACGTGGCGGTACAGAACCTCGACGTCCTGTTCGCCATTGACCGGGCAGGCCTGGTCGGCGAAGACGGCCCGACCCACGCGGGCAGCTACGACCTGTCGTACCTGCGCTGCATCCCGGGCATGCTGGTGATGACGCCCAGCGACGAGAACGAACTGCGCAAGATGCTCAGCACCGGCCACCTGTACAACGGCCCGGCAGCGGTACGATACCCACGCGGCACCGGCCCCAACGCGCCGATCAGTGGCGACCTGGAACCGCTGGAAATCGGCAAGGGCGTCATCCGTCGTCAGGGCGAAAAGGTCGCTTTGCTGGTGTTTGGCGTGCAGTTGGCCGAAGCCCTGCAGGTTGCCGAGAAAATCAACGCCACCGTGGTCGACATGCGTTTCGTCAAGCCGCTGGACGAGGCACTGGTGCTGGAGCTGGCAGGCAGTCATGAGCTGCTGGTGACCCTCGAAGAGAACGCCATCATGGGCGGTGCGGGGGCTGCGGTGGGTGAGTTTTTGGCCAGCCAGGCCGTGATCAAGCCGCTGCTGCACCTGGGCCTGCCGGATATCTATGTCGAGCACGCCAAGCCTGCGCAGATGCTGGCTGAATGTGGGCTGGATGCGGCCGGCATCGAAGCTTCGGTGAAGGCCCGCATGGCCAGGCTCGGCCTGTAATCCCTGGGGCCGCCTTGCGGCCCATCGCGACACAAGGCCGCTCCTACACAGGACCGCGGAATCCTGTAGGAGCGGCCTTGTGTCGCGATCGAGGGCGCAGCCCTCGCAAACTGGTACTGCCCATGAAAACCTCAACCTTCGCCACCCTGCTCTGCCTGCCCCTGCCGCTTCTGGCCGCCGAACGCGACGACGCCCTGAAGCTCACCGACGTGCTGATCAGCGCCAACCGCCAGGTCGAATCACGCACCGCCACCAGCGCCGCCAACACCGTTTTCACCCGCAACGACATCGACCGCCTGCAACCGACCAGCGTCACCGACCTGCTCGCCCGCGCGCCAGGCGTGCAAGTCGCGCCCACCGGTGGCCGCGGTAGCCTGTCGGGTATCTTCATCCGCGGCACCAAGGCCGCGCAGAGCCTGGTACTGGTCGACGGTGTGCGCATCGCCAACGCCACCTCGGGCGACAGCGGCCTGCAGTTTCTCGACGTCGACCAGATCGAGCGTGTCGAAGTGCTGCGCGGCTCACGCTCGGCGATCTACGGCAGCGATGCCATCGGCGGTGTCATTCAGATCTTCACCCGTCGCAGCAACGGCACGGGCCTGCAGCCGCGCCTGCGCATGGCGGCAGGCAGCAACCAGACCTGGCAACGCAGCCTGGGCCTGTCCGGAGGCGAGGGCGCGACCCGCTTCAACCTGGGCGCCAGCCTGGACGAAACAGCAGGCATCGACTCGACCGGCCCGTCCTTCGCCAGCGACGGCGATCATGATGCCTACCGCAACAAGTCGTTCAACCTGAGCCTGAGCCACACCTTTGGCGAACGTTTCGAAGCCGGCCTGAACCTGCTCGACAGCCAAGGGCGCAGCGAGTACGACAATCCGTTCGGTGGCTTCGACCCGGTCACCTTCGAAAGCTTCGGGCAAAAGCCCTACACCGACTTCAGCGTCAGCAGCCTGGGTACTTACTTCGATGCACAGCTCAATGACGTGTGGCATTCACGCCTGGAGCTGGGCCATAGCGAAAACCGCGACGACAAGCGCGACAAGCTCAGTGACGAACGCTCGGTGTTCAACACCTATCGCGACCAGGTCACTTGGCAGAACGACCTGGCCCTGAGCGAGCGGCAGAACCTGTTGATCGGCGGCGACTGGTACGAAGACCGCGTGCACGCCAGCACCGATTTCAGCGAAGACAGCCGCTGGAACCGCGCCGCTTTCATCCAGCATCGCTTGCGCGGCGAGCACGTCTCTACCGAACTGGGCGTGCGCCGCGACCAGAACCAGCAGTTTGGCGGCCAGACCACATGGAGCGGTAGCCTGACCGTGCCGCTGAATACGCACAACGATGTGCTGCTGTCCTACAGCGAAGGCTTTCGTGCGCCGACCTTCAACGACTTGTACTACCCGCAGTACAGCAACCCGCAGCTGGACCCGGAGCATTCCAGAAGTTACGAGCTGCAATGGCGCAGCCAGCTCAGCCGCGACAGCCGCCTGGAAACTTCGCTGTACCGTACTGACCTGCGCGATGCGATTATCTTTGGCCAGGACTCGATCCCGCGTAATGTGGCCTCTGCGCGTATCAACGGCGTGGAAATGGCACTGGAGCAACAGTGGGGCCAATGGCGCAGCCAGCTGGGCCTGGCGTTGATCGATCCACGTGATCGTGACAGCGGCCACACCCTCGCCCGCCGCGCAAGGCGCACCTTGAGCCTGGACCTGGACCGTCAATTCGAGCGTTTTACGGTAGGAGGCAGCTGGCAGGCCGTCAGCGCCAGTTACGACGACGAGGCCAACCGCAACCGCCTCGGCGGCTATGGCTTGCTGGGCCTGCGCAGCAGCTGGGCAGCGACCGACGAGCTGAAGCTGGAACTAAAGCTGGATAACCTGCTGGACAAAGGCTACAGCCGTGCGCTGTACAGCTACGATGGCGCCAGCTACGGCTACCGCGAAGAGGGCCGCACGGCCCTGTTCAGCGTCACCTGGACGCCGGCGCTTTAGCTTCGAGCAGCGCACACAAGCGGGCGGTGGCTTCGATCATCTGCCCGCTGGGCCGCTCCAGGCCCTTGTCCGGCACCACCAGCAGACGATCACCGGCCACAGCGCCCAAATCTGGCCAGGCCTTCCAGCTTGCCAACTGCCCCTGGTCGCCAGCCAGAATCACCTGCGGATCGCGCATCAGCACTGATTCCACATTCACTTGCGGTGCCGGCTGGCTCAGGTCGGCAAAGATATTGCGCGCCCCACACACCGCCAAGGCATCACTCACCACCTGTCGCCCACCCAAGGTGTACAGCGGCCGGTCCCAGACCTGATAGAACACCCGTAGCGGCTGTTCACGCCGATAGTGCTGACGCAGTTGCCGCAACCGTTCACGCAGGCCTCCCACATAACGCCGCCCCTGCTGTGCCCGCCCTACACGCACGGCAATGGCCTCGATCTGTTCAAGCAGTTGCTCAAGGTCGTGGGGTTCTGCACTGTAGGTCGCGATACCCAGGCGCGTAAGCTGATCGCGCTGGGCCGGAGCCACACTGCCGGGCCAGAGCAACAGCAGGTCAGGCCTGAGGCTGAGCAGGCGTTCCATGTCCAGTTGCCCCTGGCGCCCTACCGAAGGCAGGTGGCGCAGCGCCGCTGGGCGCTCGCCGCCGTCGAGCACGCCCACCAGCAGGTCATCGGCCTGCAGCTCAAGCATGATTTCGCTCATCGAAGGCGCAAGGCTGACCACGCGCAGAGGCTCGCCAGCCTGGACGGTGCAGGCCAGCAGCGCCAGCAGGCAGAGCAGGCGGCGCATCACCCCAGCTGACGCGGGATGCGGTAGAGGTAAAGCACCACCACTGTGGATAACGCCAAGAGGATTTGCGGCACAGCTTCGAGCCCTACCAGCACCGACAGCGCGGCGACCCAGGCAGGGAAACAGGCGAACAGCATGGCCATGCGCCGCACCCGGGCCAACTCGATCCAGGCAGCCGGCTCTTCAGCCGTGCCAAGCAACTTGGAGGTGGCGATCAAAGCACGCTTGTAGGCGCCGAAACGCGGCAGGCTGAGGAACATGGTTGCCGCACCGGCGATGAACAGCGGCATCGCCAGCACCGGGATCAGCGCATCGCCACCGCCAAAGGCCCAGGCCATCACCGGTAGCGGCACCAGGCCAACCGCCAGGTATTGCCACCAGGCCAGCGCCAGGCGCCGCTTCACCTCGCTGCGGGTCACGCCTGGGGGACCTCACCCTGGTGTTCGTTACCCAGCATGTGGCCAAGCTTGTCGGCCTTGGTCGCCAGGTAGTAACGGTTGTGCGGGTTATGTCCGGTATGCAGCGGCACGCGCTCGGCAACCTTGATGTTCATGTCGGTTAGCGCCTTGACCTTGCGCGGGTTGTTGGTCATCAGGCGCAGCGATTTCACGCCCAGGTGCTCGAGCATCGGCAGGCAGATCGCGTAATCACGCTGGTCGGCAGCGAACCCCAGACGCTCGTTGGCCTCTACAGTGTCGGCACCACCATCCTGCAACTCATAGGCGCGGATCTTGTTCAGCAGGCCGATGCCACGGCCTTCCTGACGCAGGTAAAGCAGCACGCCGCGCCCTTCACGGGCAATGGCCTGCAGGGCGGCTTCCAGTTGCGAGCCGCAGTCGCAACGCTGGCTGAACAGGGCATCGCCAGTCAGGCACTCGGAGTGCAGGCGCCCCAACACCGGCTCACCGTCGGCGATGTCACCCAGGCTGAGCACCACGTGCTCACGGCCGGTGGCTTCGTCGAGGAAACCATGCATGGTGAAAGTCGCGAAGGGGGTCGGGAGTTTAGAGGCGGCAACAAAGACGACGGGCACGTTGTGCTCCTGGATAAGTAGGAAAATTCTCGTGAAGCGATTGTATCAGCAGGTCAGCGCCTGTGCGCTGGCTGAATACCGTGGGTTAAGATCGAAAAGTTCGATGTTCGGTTAGCCTGTGGCAGCCCATGGTGCTATTGAGGCTTGCTGTCGGCAGTAAAGGGATACGGCTGTTTCCAGTGCTGGAAGATAGGCTTCAACTCGCCGCTGCGTACCAGTTCAGCCATGCGTCTGTCGAACAGTTCACGCAGGGCCTTGCCGTGCTCGTTGCGGGCAAAGGCCAGGTACAACGGCAGTTCGGCGACATGGGTTCGCCGGAACCGTTCTGGCTGAGAGGTTTGGCCAAGCACGTAGTCAACTTCGGTCAGCGCATCGATGTAGAAGTCCACGCGATCATGCTCAAGCATTGGCAGGATGCCTTCGCGGCGCTGAATCTCGCGCGACTCCTTTACGTTCGGCAGGTAGCTGCCGTAATCGTAGCCACGCACCCAGGCCAAGCGATACTGACCAACGGTCTCCAGGGTAGGCACCGGTTTGCTGGCAAGCCCCAGCGCATAGATGTGGTCCATGTCGAAGTGCCAACGCGGGTAGAGATTGTCGTCGTTCTCATCCTTGTAGGAACCGACCCAGGCATCGGCCTCGCCGCGTTTGACCAGCCCGACGGCACGGCTGTAAGGAGCACTCTTTGCCACCACCTTGACGCCGGCAGGCTCAAAGACCTTGCGCAAGACATCCCAGGCCACGCCGGTACCATCGGCATTGGTGTAGTCCAGCCACTCTTCACTGACCAGATGGACCTGTTTCGGTACGCCTTCGGCCGCCAGCGCCCCATGGGCAACGCTGAACAAAATTGCCAGCAGCACAGTCCGAATGGCCATCAAAGCGCTCCCTGTCTCAGCCTACCGCCCACACCAGAACCTGCATGCCCAGCCAGGCGAACACGCCGGCCAGGATATCGTCGAGCATGATGCCGACACCGCCATGCACATGGCGATCGATCCAGCGAATCGGCCATGGCTTGAGGATGTCGAAGAAGCGGAACATCAGGAACCCCGCCAGAATCCACTGCCACCCTTGCGGCACAAGCCAGAGGGTGATCCACATGCCGACCATTTCATCCCAGACAATGCCTTCATGGTCGTGCACGCGCAAGTCATTGGCGACTTTACCGCACAGCCAGAAGCCGAACAGCATGGTGATGCCCAGCAGCAGCCAGTAACCCCAATCGGGCAGCATCTGCCACAGCGGGATGAACGGAATGGCCACCATCGAGCCCCAGGTGCCGGGTGCCTTGGGCAGCGTGCCCGAACCGAAGCCGAAAGCGATGAAGTGCCACGGGTTGCGCCAGACCGATGGCGGAACGAACTCCGCAGGCACCTGGTTGGGGTGGTCGGTCACGGTGTCTCCCTAAAGTGTTGATAGCCCCGCTGTACGGGGGTGATGTCCTGGCCCTGGGGGTCACGCAGGGTCACGCCCTGCCCTTGGAGCACTCGGCCGACGACATGTACGCCGGCGTCCGCCAGGGATGAAAGCGCCTCAGGCGGCAGGGTGAACGCCAATACGTAATCGTCGCCACCGGTGAGCGCCGCTTGCACCGCCGCGTCGCGGCCGAGAAAGGCCTCTAGTGCAGGAGACACTGGCACCTGCGCCAGGTTCACCTCAAGGGCGACGCCAGAGGCCTTGGCGATGTGCCCACAATCGGCAAGCAGGCCATCGGAAATGTCCAGCGCCGCCGTCGCCCGCCCGCGCAAGCGCTGGCCCAGGCCGAGTTGAGGCAGCGGCGACCAGTAGTGGGCCAGCAGGGGCTCGGCCTGCTCGGCAGGCGCTTCCCGCTCGCCCAGCACCAACGGTAACGCACCGGCTGCCTTGCCCAGCACGCCCCCCACACACAGCAGGTCACCCGGCCGGGCACCGCTGCGGCGCAGGGCCTGGCCAGCGGGGACGCTGCCCAAAACAGTGACGGTGATGCTCAAGGGGCCGCGAGTGGTGTCGCCACCAATCAGGCTCATGCGGCAACGCTGGGCCATGCGGCTGAGGCCGTCGGCGAAGGCGGCGAGCCAGTCGGGACCGACATCGGGCAGGGTGAGGGCAAGGGTGAAGCCGATGGCATTGGCGCCCATGGCTGCAAGGTCGCTGGCCGCCACGGCCAGTGAGCGCTGCCCCAGCAAGCGCGGGTCACAGACCGTCGGGAAGTGCACCCCGGCAACCAGGGTGTCGGTAGACACCGCCAACTGCTCGCCCGGGGCAAGCTCGAGCAAGGCGCAGTCGTCGCCAATGCCCAGCGCCACGCCCTCACCGCCCTGCGCACAGGGCGCGGCGGCGAAGTAATGGTTGATCAGCTCGAACTCACCCATGGCTCGACAGCGCCAGGATCAGCGCTTGTTCGCCTTGACTTCTGCTTCGCGCAGCGAAGGTGCCAGCTTGTCCAGCACGCCGTTGACGAACTTGTGGCCGTCAGTGGCGCCGAAGACCTTGGCCAGCTCTACGCCTTCGTTGATCACAACGCGATACGGTACATCGACACGCTTGATGAACTCCCAGGTGGACAGGCGCAATACGGCCAGTTCGACCGGGTCGAGCTCTTCCAGGGCGATGTCCATGCACGGTTTCAGCGCGCTGTCGATTTCGCTCTTGATGGCCGGAACCCCATGCAGGATTTCGCGGAAATAGGCGCCATCTACATCGGTAAAATCGTTATCGACCCGGAACTGCGCTTCGATCTCGTTCAGCGAATGCTGAGCCATGTGCCATTGGTACAGGGCCTGGGTCGCGAGCTTGCGGGCTTCGCGGCGCTTGGCGCTCTTCGATGGCTTGCCGGCATCCGCAGGTTTTGGATCGCGCGGGTTGAAACGATCGCTTTCGTCGCTAATCACTTGGCCTCCAACTGCGCCAGCAGGCTGACCATTTCCAGAGCGGACAGGGCAGCTTCAGCACCTTTGTTACCGGCCTTGGTGCCGGAACGCTCGATGGCTTGCTCGATGGAGTCGACGGTCAGGACACCGAAGGCCACCGGCACACCGAACTCCATGGACACCTGGGCCAGGCCCTTGGTGCATTCGCCCGCCACGTATTCGAAGTGCGGGGTACCGCCACGGATCACTGCGCCCAGGGCGACGATCGCGTCGTATTCACCTTGCTGGGCGACTTTCTGAGCCACCAGCGGGATTTCGAACGCACCCGGGGCACGGATGATGGTGATGTCGCTTTCGCTGACACCGTGGCGTACCAGGGCATCAACGGCACCGCTCACCAGGCTTTCTACGACGAAGCTGTTGAAGCGGCCAACCACCAAAGCATAGCGACCTTTGGGGGCAATGAAGGTACCTTCGATGGTCTTCAGGGTCATTCCGATGTTCTCATCTTCAAGAGCGAGGCCGCGCTCTGGCGGCCTCGGGAGGGTTTGGACTCGAGCGTGAGGGCGCAAGCGCCGCCTCAAGTCACTCGGAGGGCACGTATTCTACAACTTCCAGATCGAATCCGGATATCGCATTGAATTTCATCGGCGAACTCATCAGGCGCATCTTGCGCACGCCAAGGTCACGCAGGATCTGCGAACCGGCACCCACAGTGCTGTAGGTGGTCGGTGCCTTGGTCGGTGCATCGCCTGCGCTTTCGCGGATATGTGCCAGCAGCACGTCGCCGTCCAGCGGGTGGCCCAGCAACAGCACCACGCCGCTGCCGGCCTCGGCAACCGCGGCCATGGCGGCGCGAAGGCTCCAGCGGCCAGGCTGCTTGACCAGCAGCAGGTCGCGCAGCGGGTCCATGTTGTGCACACGCACCAGGGTCGGTTCTTCGGCGCAGACCTTGCCCAGGGTCAGGGCCATGTGCACATCGCCTTCCACGGCGTCGCGGTAGGTGACCAGGTTGAACTCACCCAGCTCACTCTCGATCGGCTGCTCGGAAACGCGCTGCACGGTGCGTTCGTGGATCATGCGGTAGTGGATCAGGTCGGCGATGGTGCCGATTTTCAGGCCATGCTCGGCGGCGAACACTTCGAGCTCGGCGCGACGCGACATGGTGCCGTCATCGTTCATCACTTCACAGATCACGCCGCTCGGCTCGAAACCGGCCATGCGCGCCAGGTCGCAGGCGGCCTCAGTGTGGCCGGCGCGTGCCAGGGTACCGCCGGGCTGGGCCATCAGCGGGAAGATGTGGCCCGGGCTTACGATGTCTTCGGCCTTGGCATCCTTGGCGGCTGCGGCCTGCACGGTGCGTGCGCGGTCGGCCGCCGAGATGCCGGTGGTAACACCTTCGGCCGCTTCGATCGACACGGTGAACTTGGTGCCGAAGCCCGAGCCGTTGCGCGGCGCCATCAGCGGCAGCTTGAGCATTTCGCAACGCTCGCGGGTCATCGGCATGCAGATCAGGCCACGGGCGTGCTTGGCCATGAAGTTGATGTGCTCAGGCAGGCAGCACTCGGCCGCCATGATGATGTCGCCTTCGTTTTCACGGTCTTCGTCATCCATCAGGATGACCATTTTGCCCTGGCGGATGTCTTCGACCAGTTCTTCGATGCTGTTGAGCGCCACGCGGCACCCCCTTCTCAATCAGGATTTCAAGAAGCCGTTGGCGGCCAGGAAGCTTTCGGTAATGCCACTGCCCTTGCTCGGTTCGCCAGCCTTGTCGCCCAGCAGCAGGCGCTCCAGGTAACGGGCCAGCAAATCGACCTCAAGGTTGACCCGACGCCCTGCGCGGTAGTCGGCCATGATGGTTTCGGACAGGGTGTGCGGGACAATGGTCAGCTCGAACTCGGCGCCATTGACCTCATTGACCGTCAGGCTGGTGCCGTCGACGGTGATCGAACCCTTGTGGGCAATGTACTTGGCCAGCTCCTTGGGTGCACGCACGCGGAACTGGATGGCGCGAGCGCTATCGCTGCGCGAGATGATTTCGCCGACACCGTCGACGTGGCCGCTGACCAGGTGGCCGCCCAGGCGGGTGGTCGGGGTCAGGGCCTTTTCCAGGTTGACCTTGCTGCCGCTCTTGAGGTCGATGAAAGCGGTGCGCTTGAGGGTCTCGACGCTGACGTCGGCCCAGAAGCCATCGCCCGGCAGTTCGACGGCGGTCAGGCACACGCCGTTGACGGCGATGCTGTCGCCAAGCTTGACGTCACCCAGGTCGAGCTTGCCGGTCTCGACGTAGACGCGCACGTCACCGCCCTTGGGGGTCAGGCTGCGGATGGTGCCGATGGATTCGATGATGCCGGTGAACATGGGGACTTCCTCAAAAACGGGTTGCGCAGGGCAAGCCCGGCATTATACGCCGGGCGCCGGCAGAGGGATGGCCGTGACCCGCCAGTCATCGCCCACTGCACGCATTTCGGTGATTTTCAGCCGTGGCGCTTCGCTCATCTTCGACAGCGGCCAGTCCAGCAACGGACGGGCCTGGGAGCCAAGGAAGGTGCCGGCGACGAACAGCTGGTACTCGTCGATCAGGCCCAATTGGGCAAAAGCGCCGACCAGGCCTGCGCCAGCTTCCAGCAGGATGTCGTTGACGCCACGCGCTGCAAGTGCCTGCATCAAGGCGAGCAGATCGACCTGGCCATTGCTGCCCGGCAGGCTGAGCAGCTCGTGGCCAGCCTGGGCGTACCGCGGGTCGCTCCCCATGGCGGTTACCACCAGGGCCGGGCCAGCCTGGAAGAACGGCGCGTCCAGTGGCAGGCGCAGGCGGCCATCGATCAGCACGCGCAGGGGGGGCGGCTCAGCGCCAGCGCGGTGGTGTCGGGGTCCAGGCCCAGCTCGGCACCGCGCACGGTCATCCGTGCGTTGTCGGCCAATACGCTGGCGGCGCTGGTCAGTACCACGCTGGCACGGGCACGCAGGCGCTGCACCGCAGAGCGGGCGGCAGGGCCGGTGATCCATTGGCTTTCGCCGCTGGCCATGGCGGTACGGCCATCCAGGCTCATGGCCAGCTTGGCCCGCACGAACGGCAAGCCGTGCTCCATGCGCTTCAGGAAACCGGGGTTCAGGGCGCGGGCCTGGGCATGGAGCACACCACTGGCGACTTCGATGCCTGCTTCGGCCAGGCGGCGCAGGCCCTGCCCGGCGACCTGCGGGTTGGGGTCCTGCATGGCTGCCACCACCCGCGCCACACCAGCCTGTACCAGCGCTTCGGCGCACGGTGGGGTGCGGCCATGGTGGCTGCAAGGCTCGAGCGTCACGTAGGCACAGGCGCCGCGGGCACGCTCACCGGCCTGGCGCAGGGCATGCACTTCGGCATGTGGTTCACCGGCGCGCACATGCCAGCCCTCACCCACCACTTCGCCGTCACGGACGATCACACAACCCACGCGCGGGTTGGGGTGAGTGGTGTAGATACCCTTGCGGGCAAGCTCCAGGGCACGGGCCATGTAATGGGCGTCGAGGATCGCGGTCTGGCTCGGCATGCTCACTCTTTAGCCGGCTCGCGGGCCAGGCGGTCGATTTCTTCGCGGAATTCATCGAGGTCCTGGAAGCGGCGGTACACCGAAGCGAAACGGATGTAGGCCACTTCATCGAGCTTGCGCAGCTCGGCCATCACCAGCTCACCCACCACCAGCGACTTGACCTCGCGCTCACCCGTAGCGCGCAGCCGGCTCTTGATATGTGCCAGGGCCGCCTCGAGGCGTTCGACGCTGACCGGGCGCTTCTCCAGCGCGCGCTGCATGCCGGCACGCAGCTTTTCTTCGTCGAAAGGCTGGCGCGTGCCGTCCTGCTTGATCAGCCGGGGCAAGACCAGCTCGGCGGTTTCGAAGGTGGTGAAACGCTCGCCGCAGGCCACGCATTCGCGACGGCGGCGCACTTGTTCGCCCTCGGCGACCAGGCGCGAGTCGATGACCTTGGTGTCGTTGGCACCGCAAAAGGGACAGTGCATGGTGGCAGGCAACAAAAAAAGGGAGGGCCATGGTAGCGCATCCCACTGGCAAGACAAGCCAAAGGGGTTAACATCCAGGGTAAATCTGCCCCTGAAGGACTACCCCATGCATTATCGAGCGCTCGTCGTGCTGGGCTGCGCCGCCCTGCTCGCCGCCTGTGGCAGCGATCGGCCGAAGACCGAGCCAGCCCCGGCACCTGCGCCCGCCAAGGTGGCGAAAAAGGCCGAACCGCTGGGCCCGCTGCCCGCCTATCAACGCGAACTGAGCGGTACCTTGCTGGAAATCCCCCGCGGTGCCGACGTGGAGCTGGCCTTGCTGGTCATCGACGAGCGCGACCGGCCGCAACAGCTTCTGGCCAGCAGCACCCTGACCGGGACCGGCCAGGCGCTGCCCTACCGCCTGCGCTTCAACCCGGAGGTCTTTCCGGCCGGGGCTCGGGTCGAACTGCGTGGCCGCGCCAGCCAGTCGGGCCAACTGATCATGCACCTGCCGCCCGTGCGCATCACCCAGGCCCAGACTCAGGCCACTGGCCCGCTGCGTTTCAAGAAGGCGCCTTAGGTGGCGCCGCTTGCCTTGCAACAGGCCCTCAGCGGCCTGATCGGCGAAGCGCGGCTGGTCGTCAGTGAACTGCCGGGGTGTACGCTCAAACTCTGGTTGATCGACGATCAGAACATGGACCGCGCCTTCAGCAGCGAAGAAACCCGGCGCATTCTCGACGACCCACCGTACTGGAGCTTTTGCTGGGCCAGCGGCCTGGCCATGGCCCGCTACCTGGCCGAGCACCCTGAATGGGTGGCCGGCAAGCGCGTGCTGGACTTTGGCGCCGGCTCCGGTATCGCCGGCATTGCTGCAGCGCGCGCCGGGGCATTGGAAGTGGTGGCCTGCGATCTCGACCCGCTGGCACTCGATGCCAGCCGCGCCAATGCCGAGCTGAACGGGGTCGAGCTCAGTTACAGCAATGACTTCTTCGCCGAAGAAGACCGTTTCGACCTGATTCTGGTTGCCGATGTGCTGTACGACCGCGCCAATCTGCCGCTGCTCGATGCCTTCCTCGGCCGCGGTCGCCAGGCGCTGGTGGCAGACTCCCGAGTACGCGATTTCAGCCACCCGCTTTACCAGCAGTTGGGCGTGCTTGAAGCACTGACCCTGCCGGACCTGGCCGAGCCGCACGAATTCCGCCGGGTCAGCCTGTACCACGCCAGCCGCGAGCCTTTATAGTGGTGCCATTCACGGATTTGCGAGAGTCACGATGAGCCAGGAAACACCGTTTATCTTCGATGCCACCGATGCCAACTTCCAGCAACTGGTGATCGAAAACTCCTTCCACAAGCCGGTCCTCGTGGACTTCTGGGCAGAGTGGTGCGCGCCCTGCAAGGCGCTGATGCCACTGCTGGCGAAAATCACCGAGGGTTATCAGGGCGAGCTGCTGCTGGCCAAGATCAACTGCGACGTTGAGCAGCAAGTCGTTGCCCAGTTCGGCATTCGCAGCCTGCCCACGGTTGTGCTGTTCAAGGATGGCCAGCCGGTCGACGGCTTTGCCGGCGCGCAGCCGGAGTCGGCGATCCGCGCCATGCTCGAGCCTCATGTGCAGATGCCTGCCGCACCGGCCGCCTCGCCCTTGGAGCAAGCCAAAGGTTTGTTCGCCGAGAGCCGTTTCGCCGAGGCTGAGGCGTTGCTGCAGGCCCTGCTGGGTGAAGACAACAGCAATGCCGAGGCCCTGATCCTGTATGCCCGCTGCCTGGCCGAGCGCGGTGAGCTGGGCGAAGCGCAGATCGTGCTGGACGCGGTCAAGACCGATGAGCACAAGGCCGCCCTGGCCGGTGCCAAAGCGCAGCTGACCTTCCTTCGCCAGGCCGCCAGCCTGCCGGAAGTCGCCGACCTGAAAAGCCGCCTGGCGCAGAACCCGCAGGATGATGAAGCGGCTTACCAGCTGTGCATCCAGCAACTGGCGCGCCAGCAGTATGAAGCGGCGCTGGATGGGCTGCTGAAACTGTTCCAGCGTAACCGCGCCTATGAAAACGGCTTGCCGCAGAAGGCGATGCTGCAAGTGTTCGACCTGCTCGGTGGCGACCATCCGCTGGTGGCTGTTTACCGCCGCAGGCTGTCTTCGGCCATGTTCTGATTCGCCCAACAGGCGAGGGCCATGCCCTCGCTCGTGGGGCAACACAGGCCTACAGCTTTACCCGATCCAGTGATACACCGGCGCATCCGCGCCACTTTCCACCTTCACCTCACTGCTGTGTCGCAACCGCACCAGCAGCCGCTTGCCCGCCGCCGTACTACCCGCCAGCCCTTCCAACCGGTCCAGCAATTCTGGCCCGTTCATCTGCCCCGCCTGACGCAGCACCTCCCGCGCAGCCGTCCACTGCCCGTCATCCTGGCGCGGCGCTGCCGCTATAGCCTGCGATACCGTTTCGGCCGCCACAGGCATTTCAAGCTGCCGCCCCAACTGCGCCCACTCTTCGGGCTCCAGCTCAATGCTCAGGTCCACTGGCCAGTCACCAATCTGTCCACGAATTCTCACGATGCATTCCTTCAAGCGCGTTCAATACCCTCATGCTACAACAACATGAAACCTGCACCACGCAGGCTGGCGGGACAGAGAAAAGTTGTTATAACATTACCAAATCATTCCCCGTCTGCTTCTGGAGTCGTCCATGCGTCGCCTGCTGCTCGCCCTGCCCTTCGCACTGCTGCCACTGGCCGTGGCTCATGGCCACGAAGGCCATGACCATGACCATGACCATGATCACGCCCACGGCACGCTCGGGGCGCATGAGCACGGTGTGGCCAAGCTCAATGTGGTGCTCGACGGCAACACCCTTGAGCTGGAGCTGGACAGCCCGGCAATGAACCTGGTCGGCTTTGAACACAGCGCCAGCAGTGATGCCGACAAAGCCAAGGTCGCCGCCGTGCGCCAGCAGCTCGAGCAACCTCTGAAGCTGTTTGGCCTGGCAGCGGCTGCTGGCTGCCAGGAAGATGCTCAGGAGCTGGAGAGCCCACTGTTCGGTGATACGGCAAAAGATGACGACGGTGATGAACATGAGCATGGCCACCAGCACAGCGACATCAGTGCGCACTATCAGCTCAAATGCTCCACCCCGGAAAAACTCTCTCAGCTCGACCTCACACCGCTGTTCAAGACCTTCCCCGCCACGCAGAAAATCAATGTGCAGTTGATCGGCCCGAACGGCCAGAAAGGCCTGGAAACCTCGCCTGCCAAGGCCGTGGTCGCGTTCTGAATGAGCCTGCCGTTGATCGCCCTGCAAGACCTGGTGTTCGCCTGGCCAGGGCAGCCGCCATTGCTGGATATCCCCGCGTTTCGCCTGGAAGCAGGCGAGGCCCTGTTCCTCAAGGGCCCCAGCGGCAGTGGCAAGACCACCTTGCTGGGCCTGCTGGGCGGGGTGAACGTGCCAGCCCAGGGCCGTATCCAGTTGCTCGGCCAGGATCTCGGCAGCCTTGGCCAGGGCGCCCGCGACCGCTTTCGGGTCGATCACACCGGTTATATCTTCCAGCAGTTCAACCTGCTGCCGTTCCTCTCGGTACGGGAAAACGTCGAACTGCCCTGCCGCTTTTCGCACAGCCGGGCCGACCGCGCCCGCCAACGCCACGGCAGTGTCGACCAAGCTGCCCGCGAGCTGCTTGCCCATCTGGGCCTGAACGACCCGGCACTGCTTGCCCGCCGCGCCGACAGCCTGTCGATCGGCCAGCAACAAAGGGTGGCCGCTGCCCGAGCATTGATCGGCCAACCCGAGCTGGTCATTGCCGACGAACCGACCTCGGCACTGGATGCCGACACCCGCGAGGCGTTCATCCGCCTGCTGTTCGATGAATGTCGCGCCGCCGGCTCCAGCCTGTTGTTCGTCAGCCATGACCAGAGCCTGGCACCGCTGTTCGACCGTCATCTGTCACTGGCCGAACTCAACCGCGCAGCCACGCCCCGGGAGGCCTGATGTACCTGCTTCGCCTTGCCCTGGCCAGCCTGGCCAATCGCCGTTTCACGGCGTTTCTCACCGCCTTCGCCATCGCCCTGTCGGTGTGCCTGCTGCTGGCCGTGGAACGTGTGCGCACCGAAGCACGCGCCAGTTTCGCCAGCACCATCAGCGGCACCGACCTGATCGTCGGCGCCCGCTCGGGTTCGGTAAACCTGCTGCTGTATTCGGTGTTCCGCATCGGCAACGCCACCAACAATATCCGTTGGGACAGTTACCAGCATTACGCCCAGGACCCACGGGTGAAGTGGGCGATTCCCATCTCGCTCGGCGACTCGCACCGCGGCTACCGGGTAATGGGCACCACCGGTGAATACTTCAGCCATTACCAGTACGGTCGCCGGCAGCACCTGGAGCTGAGCCAAGGCCGTGAGTTCGCCAGCGACCCGTTCGAGGTGGTGCTGGGGGCCGAGGTGGCCGAGGCGCTGCACTACAGGCTTGGCGACAAGCTGGTGCTTGCCCATGGCGTGGCGGCAATCAGCCTGGTCAAGCACGACGACAAGCCGTTCACCGTGGTCGGCGTGCTCAAACGCACCGGCACACCTGTCGACCGCACGCTGCACATCAGCCTGGCGGGCATGGAGGCGATCCATATCGACTGGCATAACGGCGTGCCTGCCCGTGGTGCCGGGCGCATCAGCGCCGAACAGGCTCGCAGCATGGACCTGCAGCCCGCCGCGATCACCGCGTTCATGCTGGGCCTGAACAGCAAGATCGCCACCTTCAGCCTGCAGCGCGAGATCAATGAATACCGCAGCGAGCCGCTGCTGGCGATCTTGCCCGGGGTAGCGCTGCAGGAGTTGTGGAGCCTGATGGGTACGGCCGAACAGGCGTTGTTCGTGGTCTCGCTGTTCGTCGTGTTGACCGGTTTGATCGGCATGCTCACGGCCATTCTCACCAGCCTCAACGAACGTCGCCGGGAAATGGCGATTCTGCGCTCGGTGGGGGCCCGGCCTTGGCACATTGCCGGGTTGCTGGTGCTTGAAGCGCTGGCACTGGCAAGTGCCGGTATCGTTGCCGGGCTTGGCCTGCTGTATGCCGGCATCGCCCTCGCCCAAGGCTACGTTCAGGCCAACTACGGCCTGTACCTGCCGCTGGCCTGGCCCAGCACGCACGAGTGGACGCTGCTTGCTATCATCCTCGGCGCAGCGCTGCTGATGGGCAGCGTGCCGGCCTGGCGCGCTTACCGGCAGTCGCTGGCCGATGGGTTGTCGATTCACCTCTGAGAAAACGCCATGTTCCGCGCGCTGTTTTTGTCCCTGCTGATGCTCGCCGCCCCCACCTGGGCGGCCGAACCCCGCGAACTCGACTGGCCTGCACTGATCCCGGAAGGCGCGCCGATCATCCCGCCGCAACTCGCCCCACTGCACGACATGTCGCAACTGAGCAGCGCCCTGTCCGCTGAGTCAGCCCCAGCGGCGCGCCAGCAAGCGCCCGATGCGCCGGTGGTCAAGGACCTGGACGGCCAGCAAATCAAACTTCCCGGCTATATCGTGCCACTGGAAGTCAGCGAAGAAGGTCGCACTACCGAGTTCCTGTTAGTGCCCTACTACGGCGCCTGTATCCATGTACCGCCACCGCCCTCCAACCAGATCGTGCATATTTTCAGCGAAATGGGCGTACGCGTCGAAGACCTGTACCAGCCCTACTGGATTGAAGGAAAGCTGCACGTCAGAGCCTCCAGCAGCGAACTGGCCGACGCCGGCTACCAGATGGAAGCCGAGAAAATATACGTTTATGAGCTGAAGTGAGAACTGTTTCTAATTCGTGAACGCAGTTCTTTGAGCTGGGTCAAACATTCGGTTTAGACGGCTCCGTACCATTGGACAACTTGATTACTCACGTCCTTTCGGAGCTTCCATGAACAAGTCCTTGCTCGGCGCCTCACTTGTGGCCCTTGCGCTCGCCGCCCCTGCCGCCCACGCCTACCAGGCGGGAGACATGATCCTGCGCGCAGGCGCGATCACCACCGCCCCGAACGAAAGCAGCGGCGACCTGAAGTTCGACGGCAACAAGGTGTCGGGCACCAAGGCGACCCTGGACAGCGACACCCAACTGGGCCTGACTTTCGCCTACATGCTCACCGACCACGTCGGCCTTGAACTGCTGGCGGCCACGCCGTTCCAGCACACCGTGGGCGTGAAGGGCCTGGGTGGCGGCCTGGACGGCAAGCTGGCCGACATCAAGCAACTGCCACCGACCCTGTCGCTGCAGTACTACCCGATGGCACCGAACTCGCGCTTCCAGCCGTACGCGGGCATCGGCATCAACTACACCCTGTTCTTCGACGAAGACCTGAGCAGCGCGCGCAAGCAACAAGGCTTCAGCAACCTCAAGCTGCAGGACTCGGTCGGTATCGCCGGGCAGTTGGGGATGGACTACATGCTCACCGACAACCTGTTGGTCAACGCTTCGGTCTGGTACGTCGATATCGACACCAAGGCCACCGTCGACGGCCCGAGCGCGCTGGGCTACAGCAAGACCAAGGTCAACGTGGAAGTCGACCCGTGGGTCTACATGGTCGGCCTTGGCTACAAGTTCTGACCACTGCGATGCAGGGCGGCCAAGGCCTGATGCCAGTCAGTTAGTCTCATTAGGGCTGCTACGCAGCCCATCGCCGGCAAGCCAGCTCCCACAAGGTGCGGAGTACATCAATCAGCGTGGGAGCCGGCTTGCCGGCGATGGGCCGCAAAGCGGCCTAAGTCAGGCCTTGCCGAGCAAGTGCGCCAGCCCTTCGACCATCGAAGTCGGCTGCGGAAAATCGAATCGTGCCAGCAAACGCTGGTTATCCGCCCGCGAGTGGCGAATGTCACCCGAACGAGCCTCGCCATAACTGACAGGCGGCAAGCTGCCGACCACGGTTTCCAGCGCCTTGAGCAACTGGTTCAGCGAAGTCGCTTGGTTCAGGCCGATATTCACCGCGCCCTCTTCCACCTGCGGCTGCTCGAGCGCCTGCACCATCACCTGCACCAGGTCGCCCACATACAGGAAATCCCGAGTTTGCTCGCCGTCGCCGAACACCGTGATCGGCAACCCTTGGGTGGCCCGCTCACTGAAAATGCTGATCACCCCGGAGTACGGGGACGAAGGGTCCTGGCGCGGCCCGAAGATGTTGAAGAAGCGGAACACCACCGGCTCCAGCCCATGCTGGCGGCGGTAGAAGTCCAGGTATTGCTCGCTGGCCAGCTTGTCCACCGCATAGGGGGTCAGCGGTGCCTTGGGCGTCTCCTCGGCAATCGACTGGCCTTCGCCGTTATTGCCGTACACCGCCGCGCTGGAGGCGAACAGCACCCGGCGCACACCCTGCAGGCGCATGGCCTCACAGACATTGAGGGTGCCGATGAAATTGCTCTGGTGGGTCTTTACCGGGTCTTCGACCGAAGCCTGCACCGAAGCCACCGCGGCCAAATGAACCACAGCGCTGCAACCTGCCGCGGCGCGCTGCACCAATGCGGCATCGGCAACATCACCCTCGACCAGCTCAAGGCGCGGGTTGCCCAGTTGCAGGTTGTCGCGCTTGCCAGTGGAAAGGTCGTCCAGCACACGCACCGCGTAGCCTTTAGCCAGCAACGCATCGCACAGGTGGGAGCCAATGAAGCCGGCGCCGCCGGTGATCAGGATGGGGGCGTCAGCCATGGCGGTAGAAACGGTCCAGTAGAGGCGGCAGGCCGGCGCGCCAGGCACGCGGCTTGATGCCGAAGGTATGAAGGATTTTCTTGCAGGCCAGCACCGCGTTCTGCGGCTCTTCACTGGCATCCGGGCGGGCGGCATGCGCCTGCGCGGTCGGTGCCTGCACGGCCAGCTGGCGATGCTGCCCGGCCTCGGTGAGGATCGCCTGGCCCAGCGCCAGCGGCGTGGTCGCCTCGTTACCGGCGTAGTGGTAAGTGCCCCACAGCGGCGCGGTGCAATCGAGCTGCTTGAGCACCGACAGGATCACCCGCGCGGCATCGTCGACCGGCGTCGGGTTGCCGCGGCGGTCATCGGCCAGCAACAGCTCCTGCGGTTGCTCGGCGCGGGTCAGGAAGCGGCCCAGGGCACCGTCGATGCTCTCGTCCAGCAACCAGCCGAAGCGCAGCAGCACATGCTGCGGGCAGGCCGCACGCACGCTCTGTTCGATGCGCCACAAGGCCTGGCCACGCAGGCCCAACGGCACGGGCTCATCTTTTTCGCTATAGGCCGTGGCACGCGAACCATCGAACACCCGGTAGCTGGAAGGCTGCACCAGGGTGATCTGGTGATGCTGGCACAGCTCCGCCAAGCGCTCCACCGCCCGCTCCTGCTGAGCCAGGCGCGGCTCGCTGACCGACTCGGCCTGGAACCAGTCGAAGTAGTAAGCCAGGTTGACCAGCGCATCGGGGCGATGATCGTCAAGCAGCTGGGTCAGGCTTGCTGGCGTCCAGCCGTCTTCCGGCGGGCGCGGCGCCAGAAATGCGATGTCCTCCTCGGCCCCGAGACGAATCAGCGCTTGCCCGAGGGCATTGCCACCACCCAACAGCATCAGGCGCATACGCATAGAGTCAGCAGATCCGAACAGGTTGATGAGGGAAAGGGTTCATTTTGCGGTTTCCAGACGGGGAAGTCCAACCCTGAGGCTGACAGCACTACCTACCTAAGACGATTCCTACCAGCCCCATGGACATCCCCCACAGCTCGCAAGACCTCGACCTTACATCAGCGGTAAAAAATATCTGGCTAAATAGTCGGCGCCCTAACAATAAGTTTTACCTTTCCCTACATACAAGGAGAACAACAATGCCAGGGGTAAACGCTAAAGCCAGACCCGAGATCCTCCATCTCACATTCAGTAAACTTCAAGCCAGCATACTTGATCACGGCTCCAGACAAACTGCCGCCATCGGCGGCCCAGATGCCGCAGGCGCTGCTGCACTATCTGCCTGCCAGGCACAAATATTGAAAAGCTCACTGGACGATGTACAACTCGAATCGCTTGAAATATTTGCCTCCGGAAAAGCGGCAGCACTTGAATTCGCGGCAATGGAAGCCCCCCATGCCGACCCTGTACCAAAGTGCCTGGCAGACATTGAAACTCTGAAAACCGACCCCGCAATCCTCTATATGGCATCACGAAACCAGATTCTTTTGAACCTTGTCGACTACCGCTCATTCGCTTTCGATATCGACAATGGCGGCATGCAAGTACGGATTGTTGGTAATTTCAAAGGCGGTGGAGAACGATCGCTGCCGAATGAATTTAGCCACCATCACGCGGAACTGAGTTCCCATGCAGGCGTTCAGCTAGGTCCGCACACTGAACCTCCCTATACCTGCTCGGTTCAGTGCGAAGGTGAGCATTCCCCAGCCCCAAGCGCATTGATCCTGAGTGCAAGATGGAATCCATTACGGGAACCGACGCAAGTGATACCCGTACGCAATGCAATTTCAAAACTCAACGCCCTTGAGGGGCTGGCGTTATCTTCCAAGTCATTTTGCTTTACCCGCAGCGACTGCTTCGTTAACGATGAGCATCAGGGGATGAACGCAAGTTCAATACTTCAGTTCGATTCTAGAGGTGATTTTACCCTCCGCTATAATAGCTATAGACACTCATTGCACCATGAAGCCAGCCATTCAACACGACAGGCTTATCAAACATTGCAAGCCTTACTAGAAAACGAGCAACCCTACGACTTTCTACCAAGCCCTGACTCCGCAATATTGATTAATAACAGCCAGGCACTTCACGCTCGCGACATCGTCAAGGACAACCGAAGACTACTGGTTCGTCTATTCGGGTACTCACCTGATGCACGGCCGGTGACATTACAACAAGATCCACTGATCGTACGCGGCTAAGGCGGGGTAGAGAAAAATGGAGACTGAAGTTTCAATACTCTTGACGCTGGCCGCTGTCGCATTGCTCGCCGGCTTCTTTGATGCGATAGCAGGAGGCGGAGGATTACTTACGTTGCCGGCCTTTTTCATTGCAGGTGTCGATCCGTTGGCTGCAATGGCTACCAACAAATTTCAGGCGTCTTCAGCCAGTGTTTCAGCAGTGTGGGCGTTCGCCCGCAAGCGAATGATCCAGTGGCGAACGGGCGGGCCGATGGCCGCTTTGTCGTTCGCGGGTGGCGTTACGGGTGCATTGTCGATCAGCATGCTCGACAAAGCCCTCCTGGAATCAATTGCCCCCATCTTGCTAATTACAGTAGCCCTCTATTTTGCGTTCAGCCCCAAGCTTGGTACCAAGGATCGCAGGCAGAGGATGTCGTATCTGGGCTTCACGCTGGTAGTTGCTCCAGCCATTGGGTTCTACGACGGTATCTTTGGACCAGGCACGGGTTCATTTTTCATGGTCGCCTTCACCTTACTCTTGGGGCAGCATCTTATGCAGGCGATCTGCAGCAGCAAACTGCTCAATGCATCCTGCAACCTCGGCGCCCTTTCGGTCTTTGCCTTTAGCGGCGCAATCATCTGGCCTTTAGCCCTGGCAATGGCACTTTGCGCCATTGTTGGCGCACAACTTGGCGCACGTTGTGCTATCTACTTCGGGCCACGGCTGATCAAGCCATTGCTAATCACTGTTTGCTGCCTGATGTCGTTGAAGCTGTTACTCAATGAGGGACATCCGGCTGGGGAGTGGTTGCGACAGCTTTGACGCGTTGTTGGCTGGCCATTTACCTATCAGATGGTCACCCGCAGCGATACCCATACAGACGCTCAATCTATTCGATTTCGAACAAGCCGTTACTGAGTGGCCCCACACTCAGCCGCTCACGCACGTCGTCATCGATTCGCGGATCGTCCGGCTGATACAGCTTCACCTGCCGGTAGGCGTTGATGCGGTTGATCTCCTCACCCAGGTACTCCCACACCACCCGTGTGCAGGCCGGGTTGCGCCGGTCGCCGCTGGAAACACCGGTCTTCAGGCCATTCAAGCGGGTGATGCGGCTCTTGAAGCTGGGGATGAGGATGGTCTGGCTCATCTCGTTCAGGGTCAGCGACTCGTAGTCGATGAGAAACATCCGGTCCTGCAACTGGAACGCCGCGCCCAGGTAGCGGCAACGCACCTCGGCATGCAGGTCGGTGGCGGTGGAGCGCTCCTGACGCTCCTGGCGTTCGAACAGGAAGCGGCCGCGCTCCTCGCGCAGGTGCACCAGTGACACCAGGATCGTGCCAGGTACCGACATGCAGTTGGAGTACTCGAAGTAATAGCCGCAGTAGCGCGACAGGTTGCCGGCGTGCTCGTGCAACGGGCGGAACAGCTCGCTGATCGGGTCGCTGGGCTGATCGGCCACGGCCGATACCCGGGCGCCGATCAGGCGGGCGAACTGCTCGGGAGGCAAGTTCAGCTCGTAGTCCTCGACACCGAAGAAATCACCGATGCGCTTGAGGTTGAACGCCGTCGGGCGGCTCTGCCCGCTCAGGTACTTGTTGAACTGCGCACGGTTGATCGACAGCTGGCGGCAAACTTCGGAGATAGAGCGGTAGTGGCTGCAGGCCAATTTGAGGTTGGTAGCGAAATGATCGCTCATGTTCTGAATCCAGGGTGACGCGAATGGCGCAAGTGTAGCATCAAGTCGCATCAATTCAGAGCAACCCGCGAAATTGTAACCACTCTTGTCATGGCCAACCATGCGCCCCAACGATAGCGGTGCGCCTGCCGTCCGCTGGTCTTTTCACGCGAAGAATAAGAATCGAGGTCATTTTCCAATGCTCGAAGCACTCAACGATTTCCTTTCGGGGAAGCTTCTCATCGTGCTGATCGTCGGTCTCGGCGGTTACTTCACCATCCGCTCGCGGTTCGTACAGTTCCGCCATTTCGCCCACATGTTCAGTGTGTTCAAGGAATCGCTGCGTGGCCAGGCAGGCCAGCTGAGCTCCTTCCAGGCCCTGATGCTGAGCCTGGCCGGCCGCGTTGGCGCCGGTAACATCGCCGGTGTCGGCATCGCCGTGACCCTGGGTGGCCCGGGGGCCGTGTTCTGGATGTGGGTCACCGCACTGGTGGGCATGGCCAGCAGCTTCTTCGAATGTACCCTGGCCCAGGTGTACAAGCGCGCCGATGGCGATGGCCTGTACCGTGGTGGCCCGGCCTACTACATCCTGCACGGCCTGAAGCTCAGGAGCATGGCCATCGTGTTCTCGATCCTGCTGCTGGTCACCTACGGCTTCGCCTTCATGGGCCTGCAGTCGTACACCGTGACACATTCGCTGCAGAACGCCTTCGGCTTCGACCCAAGCCACACCGGTATCGCCCTGGCGGTACTGCTGGCTATCGTGTTCCTGGGTGGCATCAAGCGTATCGCCGCAGTCTCCGACCTGCTGGTACCGGTCAAGACCCTGGCCTACATCGGCGTGACCCTGTACGTGATCGGAACCCAGATCGAACACGTACCGGCAATGCTGGAAACCATCTTCAAAAGCGCCTTCGGCCTGGACCCTGCATTCGCCGGCCTGCTCGGCAGCGCCATCGTCATGGGCGTGAAACGCGGCGTGTTCGCCAACGAAGCAGGCTTGGGCAGTGCGCCCAACGTCGCTGCCGTGGCTGCCGTGAAGCACCCGGGTGCGCAAGGCGTGGTCCAGGCTTTCAGCGTGTTCCTCGACACCTTCCTGATCTGCACCTGCACCGCCCTGCTGATCCTGCTGTCTGGCTTCTATACCCCGGGTTTCGAAGGTGACGGTATCGTCCTGACGCAGAACTCGCTGGCCGCCGTGGTCGGTGACTGGGGCCGCCTGTTCGTCAGCGTCGCGCTGTCGCTGTTCGTCTTCACCTGCATCCTCTACAACTACTACCTGGGCGAGAACAGCCTGCAGTTCCTCAGCCGCAACCGCCTGGTACTGCTGGTGTTCCGTGGCCTGGTACTGGCGCTGGTGGTCTGGGGTTCGGTACAGGACCTGACCACCGTGTTCGCCTTCGCCGACATCACCATGACCTGCCTGGCCTTCGTCAACCTGGTCGCCTTGGCCTTGCTGTTCAAGGTCGGCCTGCGTGTGATGCGCGATTACGATGACCAGCGCAAAGCCGGCATCAAGCAGCCCGTGTTCGACTCGAGCAAGTTCGCCGACCTGGACCTGGACCGCAACGCCTGGCCGGCCAATCCGCAGGCCGAAACAGCCGTTGACAAAGCCGTCGGCGAAGTTCAGCCGCAGCGCTGATATCCTCGCCTGCCCAGCCGCCCCGTTCGCGGGCGGCTGCCTACTCTCAGCTCACCGCTACGGATGCTTTCCATGCGTGCAGTCACGAATCTTCTCGTCCTCTACACCGGCGGCACCATCGGCATGCTCGAAACCGCCGAAGGCCTGGCGCCGGCCGGTGGTTTCGATGCGCGGATGCGCGAACACTTCGCCCAACTGGGCGACGCACCCCAGGTGCAGTGGACGCTGCAGGAAATGAACCCGCTGCTCGACAGTGCCAACATGCAGCAGCACAACTGGCTGGCAATGCGCGATGCCATCGTCCGTGCAGTGGACAATGACGGCCACGATGGCGTGCTGGTGCTGCATGGCACCGACACCCTCGCCCACAGCGCTGCGGCGTTGTCGTTCCTGCTGCTGGGCCTGCCGGTACCAGTACTGCTGACCGGGTCAATGTTGCCGGCCGGTGCACCGGGCAGTGATGCCTGGGACAACCTGTGCGGTGCCCTGCGCCAGTTCGAGCAAGGCCTTGAGGCTGGCGTGCAGCTGTACTTCCATGGCCAGCTGTTGCAGGGCTGCCGCGCCTCGAAGCTTCGCAGCGAAGCGTTCGACGCCTTCGCCGCGTTGCCGCGTCATCGTGAAGGCGAGCGGGCGAACGACGTACCTGCCACCTTGGGTTATCGCCAGCAGCGCCAACCGGTGAACATTGCCGTGATGCCGGTATTCCCCGGTTTGCAGGCCGAACACCTGCGTGCGGTGCTCGACACCGGGGTGCAAGGGCTACTGCTTGAATGTTACGGCAGCGGCACCGGGCCGTCGGATGACCAAGCCTTGCTCGACGTGCTGCGCTCGGCGCGCCAGCGTGGGGTGATGCTGGTTGCCATCAGCCAGTGCCCCGAGGGTTCGGTGGTGTTCGATACCTATGCGGCGGGCAACCGCCTGCGCGGTGCCGGGCTGGTCAGTGGCGGTGGCATGACCCGTGAGGCGGCGCTGGGCAAGATGTTTGCGCTGCTGGGCGCGGGGCTGGATGCAGATGCTGCAGAGCAGTGGTTTGCGCTGGACCTGTGCGGCGAGCGCGCTTGAACAGGAAATTGGCGGAAGGCAGCGGGAGTCGAACCTGCCCGGGAACGGCTGCCGTCCCCAACCGGGTTTGAAGCCCGGCCGCGCCACCGGGCGCGATTGCCTTCCTTGAACTCAGTGCCTGGCCTGCTGTTGGGCCAGGGCGCTGTCGGCGCGGATGTGACGCTGATCGGCAACCCTGCGGGTCAGGCCGATACGGTCGAAGTATTCCAGAATCTGCACACTGCGCTTGCGACCGATGCCCAACATATCGCGAAATGCGGCCACCTGCACTATCGGTGTTTCATTCGCTTGCCCAAGCAGCAGCTCTGCCATGCGCTGTAGCGTCGCCTCGGGGTAGAACAGGTCACGTACCACCTGATGCACTACGCCGAGCCTGGCCAACTTTCGCAACAACAGGCGCACATCCGCCTCGGCACATTTCTCTTCGCTGGCCAGCGTCCGCACCCAAGGCGGATCGAAGCGCCCTTCCAGCAACCTTGGCTGCAGCCGCGCCCATAGCGCGCTGTCGGCGTCGCTCAACTGCACTTTGTGACCAGGCAGATGCAACCACGGCCCGCTGCTGGCAATAGTGCCTTCGCCGAGCATCTCCTCGAGCAGGCTGACGAATGCGGGACGCTCGACAGGCAGGGCGGCGAAGCGGCGCAGGCGGTCACGGTCCGGGCCAAGCTGGTCGGGTTCCTGCTCATGGAACAACGCCAGTTGTTCGCGCACCTGGTGTTTGAGCGCCTGCCACTGGGCTTTAGCGAACAACAACTGGCCTTGCCTGGTTGCGACCACCAGCACGTCAGCTGGCAACTGCCAGCCCTCACGCAAGCGGTTGAACTGGCGCTCCAGCCGCTGCGGGTCGAGCCCGCCTGGTGCGTTGTCGAGCAACGCCATCAAGGCCTGCTCCAGGCCCTCGGCATCACGCAGCACTTCCAACTGGCGCAAGCGCGCCTCGCTGCGACGCTGCCGGCTCGGTGCGAACGGGTCCAGCACCGTACCGCCGCCAAGAGTGCGTTGGGCACGCTGGTCACGCAGCACCAGGCGGTCGCCATGCACGGCTTGCAGCGGCGCATTGAGCAACAATTGGGCGAACATGCGCTGGCCTGCAAGCAGACGCTCGCCTTCGAGCAGGGCGACCCGTGCGGTGACGTCCTGGGTCCCCAGATGTACATGCACGGCACTGAAATGTTCGAAAGGACGGGACTCGCCGGCGAGCAGCTGCAGTTCGATATCGACCCGTGTGCTGGGCGCGTGCAGCCATTGCGATACCAGCCAATCGCCACGGCGCACCTGCTCCACCGCGAGGCGCTCGGCAGCAATGTTCAGCGCTACACGCTGCCCCGCTTCAGCCACCAGCGCCGCCTGGTTCTGCGCATGCAGGCCACGTACCCGCACCGCTTTACCGGCCTTGCCCAGCAACAACGTATCACCCGCACTGACACGCCCGGCCAGCGCCGTACCCGTGACCACCAGGCCAGCCCCGGTGACCGCGAAGGCGCGGTCGATAGCCAACCGAAAGCCGCCACGCACGCTGCGCTGCTTCAAACCCTCGCCCGCCGCCAGCAACGCATGACGCAGCGCCTCGACCCCCGCGCCGGTGACACTCGACAGCGGGAACTGCGCCGCCCCGGCATAAGGCCCGGGCGCCAGCAACTGCGCAATCTGCACCTGCACTTGGGCCACGCGCGCCGGCGTGACCCGGTCGCACTTGCTGATTGCTACCAGCGCCTGGGGAATGCCCAGCAACTCGATGATCGCCAGGTGCTCACGGGTCTGCGGCATGACGCCGTCATCAGCAGCCACCACCAGCAACACCAGATCGATACCCTGGGCGCCGGCAAGCATGTTGTGGATGAAACGCTCGTGGCCGGGCACATCGATGAAGCCCGTCAGTGGCGCGCCTTCAGCCAAGGCGGCATAGCGATAGCCCAGGTCGATGGTCATGCCGCGCTCGCGTTCTTCCTGGCGATGGTCGCCGGCCTGCCCGGTCAGGGCCTGGAGCAATGCGGTCTTGCCGTGGTCGATGTGGCCAGCGGTACCTACGATCACTGCACCGGCCCCAGTTGCAGGGCCGGTAGCTGCGCCAGCCACTGGGCTTCATCGTCCAGCTGGCGCAGGTCGAGCCACAGCGCGTCATCGTCGATACGGCCGAGCACGGGCACCGCCAGATCGCGCAAGGCGCGCTCCAGCACATGCAGGCTGCGCCCGCGCAGTTTCTTCGACACCTGTGGGCGCAGGCACAGCGCGGCGCTGGGCAGGCGCGCAACCGGCTGGCTGCCGCTGCCGATCATGCCGAGCGCCGGCTCGACGCTGACGGCCCATTGCCCCCCGAGGCGAGCCTTGAGCTCGGGTGCCAGGCGCTCGGCCTGGGCGTGGATTTCAGCCTGGCTGCGGGTCAACAGGCGCAGGCTGGGCAAGCGCTCGGCCAGCCTGTCCGGGTTGCGGTACAGCGCCAGCACGGCTTCGAGAGCGGCGAGGGTGATCTTGTCGACGCGCAGTGCACGTTTCAGCGGGTTCTTCTTGATCCTCGCGATCAAATCCTTGCGACCGACGATGATCCCCGCCTGCGGGCCGCCAAGCAGCTTGTCACCGCTGAAGGTCACGATATCCGCACCATCGGCCAGGGCCTGGCGCACGGTCGGCTCGGCGGGCAGGCCCCAGCGGGTCAGGTCGAGCAGGCTGCCGCTGCCCAGGTCTTCCAGCAGCGGCAGTTCATGCTGATGGGCGATTCGCGCAAGCTCCGCGGTCGGCACCTGGGTGGTGAAGCCCTGGATGCTGTAGTTGCTGCAATGCACCCGCATCAACAAGCCGGTACGCGGGCCGATGGCAGCTTCATAGTCGCGGGCATGGGTGCGGTTGGTGGTGCCGACCTCGTGCAGGCGTACACCGGCACGGGCCATGATGTCGGGAATGCGAAAGGCGCCGCCGATCTCGATCAGCTCACCTCGGGAAATGATGCCCTCCTTGCGCGCGCTCAGGCTGTTGAGCGCAAGCAGCACGGCGGCAGCGTTGTTGTTGACCACGGTGACCGCTTCGGCGCCGGTCAGCTCGCGGATCAGCCCTTCGATCAGATCATCTCGGTCGCCACGCTTGCCGGTGGCAAGGTCGAACTCCAGGTTGAGCGGATAGCGGGCGGCGGTCTGCATGGCTTGAACGGCTTCCTCCGGCAACAGGGCACGACCGAGGTTGGTGTGCAGTACCGTGCCGGTGAGGTTGAAGACGCGGCGTACCTGGCTGCGCTGCTGGGCGGCCAGGCGCTCGCCGCTGCGGCCCAGGAGGATTTCAGCGCCCAGTTCGGCAGCGCCGAGTTGGCCGTTGCGAACAGGTTCGCGCAGGTCGCCGAGCAGCTGGCGCAGGGTGGCGAGCACAGCGTCGCGGCCATGGCGCTCGATCAGCGGGAGGCAGGCCGGGTGGCGTAGCAGGGTGTCGATGGCAGGGAGCCGCGGTGTATTGCTGGCAAGGCTTGAAGACATCGGGTACTACCTTATCCATTGTCTGTTCGGGCCTCATCGCCGGCAAGCCGGCTCCTACAGGACTGCATCGCTCTGGGGAGCGGTGAAATAGCTGCGGGAGCCGGCTTGCCGGCGATGGGGGCAACTCAATTGTGCAGTGTAGACACTCACCCACCACCCGGCGCCAGCATCAGGTTGGGTGCCAGCCGATGAAAGCCCTCCTCGTCCAACCGGATATCCAGCGCCAGGCTGGCCAGGTCATCGGCCAACGGCTCGGCAGCAGCGTCGTTCTCAAGGTAATTCTGTTTCAGGTAGGCATTGCACCCCGGGCAGCACTCCGCCCGCAGCGGCGCCTTGCCCGGCGCATGGCGGTCATCCTCCAGGCTGGTGTAGCACAAGCCCTTGCTCGATTCGCAATACACGCACTTGACCCGCACCACATGCCATTCGCAGGCACACAAGGAGCACGCCAGGTAACGCAGGCCGTTGTGCTTGCCACGGTTACGCACCACCCCCGCCATGGCCGGCGAACCACAGGCCGGGCACTGGGCCTGGCTGCCCGACGGCTTGAGTTCAACTGCCGGCAGCGCCAGCAACCAGCTGGACCAGGCCGCCTGCAGCGCGGCCCCCAGAAACGGCACCAGTGCTGCGGGCACAGCGTCGTACTGCCCGGCCAGCAATGCGCTCCCCCAGCCTTTGCGCTGGCTGTCATCACTGCCACGCAGCGCCAGCAGTGCTGCCGCCAAAGGGCCATTGGCCTCGCCGTCGAAATGATCGATCAGCGCCTGCAACCACGCCAGCCACGGCCCCTCGCGCACCAGGCCGTCGGCCGCAAGGGGTGGCAAACCATGACTTATGCACAGGCGCTGTCGGTCATCGGCCACTGGCAAACCACCAGGCGGGTTATCCACAAGCTGCTGCTGAATGCGACACAGCCGGGCGATCAGGCGCAGGTAGTCGCCAAGGGCATGCCCTGCAGCGAGCTGTTCGAGGCGCATGGCGCGCAGTTCGAACAGGTTGGCGGGCGGCAGGTGAAGAAACGGCGGCATCACCGCCGACGCTTCGATCTGCCCCGGTTCGAGTATCGTGCTCAAGCGTTCATCCTTCTTTACGTCCATGGTCACTCGGCGTCTTGTCGCCGGTCACCTCGCGGTACCACAACTGATGGTGTTTGCGCGCCCAGGCGCGGCTGACCCAGCCATGCAGCATGGCGCCGATCGAGCCCTTGATCCAGATACCGGCGTAGATGTGCACGATGATGCTGAGAATCAGCACGAAGCCCGCCAGCGCATGGGCCAACGACGCCAGGCGAATCGAACCTATGCCGAAGAAATGGCTGAAGTACGCACGCCAGATCACCACGCCACTGAGCAGCAACACCAGCATGCACACCAACAACGTCCAGAACAGCAGCTTCTGCCCGGCGTTATATTTGCCGATCGGCGGCACGCCCTCCTCCTTGTTGAGCATCACCCGGTCGATGCGGCGCAGCCACAGGCGGTCGTTGGCAGTGATGAAGTTGGCGCGCCAGAAACGCACCACCAGGAACAGAAAGAACACGAACATGGCCACCCCGATGAAGGGGTGCAGGATGCGTGTCCACGGCCCGCCGCCGAACAGATGGCTGAGCCAGAACAGCGCCGGATGGAACAGCGCCAGCCCCGAAAGCCCGGCCAGCACGAACAGGATGGCGACGATCCAGTGGTTGGTCCGCTCGTTGGCGTTGTAGCGCAGGATGGGTTTGTCGTCGTTCATGGCCGCTGCTCCCCTTGCCCACCGGGCTGCTTCGGATCATAGACATGCACCGCCGGGTCCACCTGGTGCACGCTGTCATCAGGTGGCGTGGGGCTGGGGTGTTCGTCCTCCTCGACCCGCTGCGGGCCAACCCGCACATAGTGGAAGAACCCGGCCAGCACCGCCGCGCCCATCGCCAGCAGTGCCAGCGGCTTGGTGATGCCCTTCCACAAGCCCACCAGCGGGCTGATCACCGGCTGGTCCGGCAGGCCGGCATACAAGCGGGGCGTATCGGCATGGTGCAGTACATACATCACGTGCGTGCCACCGACGCCGTCCGGGTCGTAGAGCCCGGCGTTGTCGTAGCCACGCGATTTGAGGTCGACGATGCGTTCGGCAGCATGCACCTTCATTTCGTCCTTGCTGCCAAAGACGATCGCGCCGGTCGGGCAGGTTTTCACGCAGGCAGGCTCCAGGCCCACGCTCACGCGGTCGGAACACAGCGAGCACTTGTAGGCCTTGTGGTCTTTCTGCGAGATGCGCGGAATGTTGAACGGGCAGCCAGTGATGCAATAGCCACAGCCGATGCAATGGTCCTGGTTGAAATCGACGATGCCGTTGGCGTGCTTGATGATCGCTCCCGGGCTCGGGCACGCCTTCAGGCAACCCGGCTCGGCGCAATGCATGCAGCCGTCCTTGCGGATCAGCCACTCCAGGTTGCCATCGTCGCGCTCGTGTTCAGTGAAGCGCATCAGGGTCCAGGTATCGGCCGTCAGGTCCTGGGGGTTGTCGTAGGTACCGTGGTTGTGGCCGACCTCGTCACGCAGCTCGTTCCACTCTGAACACGCCACCTGGCAGGCCTTGCAGCCGATGCACTTGGTGGTATCGATCAGTTTGGCGACTTCCTGCTGCAGGCGTACCGAAGGCGGTACGGTGGTGGTGGCCGAGCGGGCAATGATGTCTTGGCTGGCCATCAGATTTTCTCCACTTTGACGAGGAACGACTTGGACTCCGGCGTCTGCGTGTTGCCGTCACCGAGGAAGGGCACCAAGGTGTTGGTCAGGTAACCGTGCCGTGTCGCGCCGGTGAAGCCCCAGTGCAACGGGATGCCGATCTGGTGCACGGTCTGGTTGTTGACCTGCAGCGGGCGAATCCGCTTGGTCACCACCGCCACCGCTTCGATATGCCCGCGCTTGCTCGACACCCGCACCCGGTCGCCCGCCTTGATGCCTTTCTCGTTGGCCAGCACCTCACCGATCTCGACGAACTGCTCGGGCTGGGCAATGGCGTTGAGCCGGCAATGCTTGCTCCAGAAGTGGAAGTGCTCGGTCAGCCGGTACGTCGTCGCCGCATACGGGAATTCGTCGTGCTTGCCGAGGGTGTCCCACACCGAATCGAAGATCCGCCCGGCCGGGTTGCTGGTGGCCTTGTTGTTCTTCGGGTGCAGCGGGTTGATGCCGATCGGCGTCTCGAACGGCTCGTAGTGCTCGGGGAACGGCCCTTCGGCCATCTTGTCGATGGCAAAGAACCGCGCCACGCCCTCGGGGTTCATGATGAACGGGTTCATGCCCGCTTGCGGTGGTGAATCGACCTTGAAGTCGGGCACGTCGGTGCCGGTCCAGGCCTTGCCGTTCCACCACACCAGGCGCTTTTTCTCCGGGTCCCATGGCTTGCCTTGCAGGTCACTGGAGGCACGGTTGTACAGGATGCGGCGGTTGGCCGGCCAGGCCCAGGCCCAGTTCTGCGCCTGGTGCATGCCATACGGGTCGCTGTTGTCACGCCGCGCCATCTGGTTGCCCTGCTCGGTCCAGCAACCGGCGAAGATCCAGCAGCCGGACGCAGTGCTGCCGTCGTCCTTGAGTTGGCCGAAGCCTGCCAACTGTTGCCCGGCCTTGATGAGCGCGCCGGTGGGGTCGGTCACATCAGTGACCGCCCAGCCGTTCATTTCCTTGGCCAGTTCCTCCGGGGACGGCTCGTCAGGCAGCTTGTAGGGCCAACTGATGTTCATGATCGGATCAGGGTAAGTGCCACCCTCGGTCTGATAGCGCTGACGCATGCGCAGGAACAACTCGCTCATGATCTGCACGTCGGTGCGGGTCTCGCCCGGGCCGTCGGCGCCCTTCCAGTGCCACTGCAGCCAGCGGCTGCTGTTGACCAGCGAACCATCCTCCTCGGCGAAACAGGTGGTGGGCAGGCGAATCACTTCGGTCTGGATATTGGCCGTGTCGACATCGTTAAAGGGCCCGGCATTGCGCCAGAACTCCGAGGTCTCGGTGGCCAGCGGGTCCATGACCACCAGCCACTTGAGCTTGCCCAGGGCAGCAGTCACGCGGTTCTTGTCGGGCAACGCGGCGATCGGGTTGAAGCCTTGGCAGATGTAACCGTTGACCTTGCCTTGGCTCATCATCTCGAACATGCGCAGCACGTCATAGGCCGGCACGTCGAGCTTGGGCAACCAGTCGTAACCCCAATTGTTTTCTGCCGTGGCATTGGCGCCATACCAGGCCTTCATCAGGCTGACATGGAACTTGCCGTAGTTCTGCCAGTAGGACAACTGCCCAGGGCGCAGCGGCTTGGAGGCCCGCTTGTCAATGTAGGCGGCATAGTCCTGCTCGGCATCGCCAGGCAGGCTCAAGTAGCCCGGCAGCGAGTTGGACAGCAAGCCAAGGTCGGTCAGGCCCTGGATGTTGGAATGCCCGCGCAGGGCATTGACCCCGCCACCCGGCATGCCGACGTTGCCCAGCAGCAACTGGACCATGGCCGCACTGCGGATGATCTGCGCGCCGATCGAATGCTGCG
Source organism: Pseudomonas sp. BNK-15 (assembly GCF_047456105.1). Classification (NCBI taxonomy): domain Bacteria; kingdom Pseudomonadati; phylum Pseudomonadota; class Gammaproteobacteria; order Pseudomonadales; family Pseudomonadaceae; genus Pseudomonas; species Pseudomonas sp. BNK-15. The sequence goes on along the minus strand of NZ_CP179898.1, from coordinate 2,525,836 downwards.
TCCAGCCCAGTGCATAGAGGATCGTCATGGTCTTGCCCGGTACCGAGCAGGTGGCGATCTCTTCCCAGATCTTCATCATGGCGTCCTGCGGCATGCCACAGGTCATGCTCGCCAGTTCCGGGGTATAGCGGCTGTAATGCTGCTTCATCAACTGGAACACGCAACGCGGGTGCTGCAGGGTCGGATCGACCTTGGCGAAACCGTCCTCGCCCAGTTCGTACCCCCAGCCGGACTTGTCGGCATACACACGCTTGGCCGCGTCGTAACCACTGAACAGCCCGTCTTCGAAACCATAGGTTTCTTTGACGATGAACGACACGTCGGTGTAGTTGCGCACGTACTCGTGCTGGATCTTGTCATTGCTCAGCAGGTAGTTGATCAACCCGCCCATGAAGGCGATGTCGCTGCCGGTACGAATTGGCGCGTAGTAGTCCGCCACCGAGGCGGTACGGGTAAACCGCGGGTCGACCACGATCAGCCGCGCCTTGTTGTGCGCTTTGGCCTCGGTCACCCACTTGAAGCCGCACGGGTGCGCTTCTGCTGCGTTGCCACCCATCACCAGGACCAGATTCGCGTTGGCGATATCTGACCAGTGGTTGGTCATGGCGCCACGGCCGTACGTCGGGGCAAGACTTGCCACCGTCGGGCCATGTCAGACACGTGCCTGGTTATCGAACCCCAGCATGCCGGTTGCGCGGATGACCTTGTGGGTCAGGTAGCCGGCCTCGCTGGAGGCTGCGGAGGCAGCGAGAAAACCGGTGGTAAGCCAGCGGTTGACGGTTTGCCCCTGGGCGTTCTTTTCGATGAAGTTGGCGTCGCGGTCCTGCTTCATCAGTCCGGCGACGCGGTCGAGTGCCTCGTCCCAACTGACCCGCACCCACTCCTTGCTGCCCGCCTTGCGCACCTCAGGGTATTTGAGGCGGCTCTCGCTGTGGATGAAGTCCAGCAGGCCGGCGCCTTTCGGGCACAGGGTGCCGCGGTTGACCGGGTGGTCGGCGTCGCCTTCGATATGGATGATGTTCTGTTTGACGTTCTTGCCCGCATCGCCCTGGCTATAGAGGATCAGGCCGCAGCCGACCGAGCAGTAGGGGCAGGTGTTGCGGGTTTCCTTGGTGTGCGCCAGCTTGAAGTGGCGCACCTGCTCGGCGAACGCCGGCGTCGGGGCCATGCCCAACGCCGCCAGGCTCGAGCCTCCAAGGCCGACAGCGGCGACCTTGAAGAATTGCCGACGGTTGAGGTCCATCGTGCACTCCTGATCAGGTTTCGGGCGCTCGGGGCATTGCCGGCGCCTCGGGTCATCACGGTGGCGGCAAAGTGATGCCGCCAACCGTTAAGACTAGCCAAGAATGCCAAAAGTGCGATTGACCCCGGTCAGCAAGGCGGCAGATTGCGCGCCACATTCAAGGCCGCGCTGCTCTGCGCCACCGGCATGATTTCGAGCGTGTTGATGTTTACGTGTGGCGGCTGTTCAGCGATCCACGCAACCGTGGCAGCAATGTCCTGGGGCAAAATCGCCTGCACATCACGGTACAACGCATCCACTGCATTCAGGTCGCCGTTCAGGCGCACCACCGAAAAATCGGTCCCGGAACACAGCCCGGGCTCGATGTTGCTGACCCGCACACGGGTCCCTGCCAGATCGGCGCGCAGGTTCAGGCTGAACTGACGCACGAACGCCTTGCTCGCGCCATAAACGTTGCCCCCCGGGTAGGGATAAGTGCCGGCAATCGAACCAATGTTGATGATCATGCCGCTGTCGGCCCGGACCATCTGCGGCAATACCGCATGGGTGACCATGGCTAGGCCAGTGATGTTGGTGTCGATCATGCGCTGCCAGTTCTCGGCGCTGCAGGCCTGGGCCCGCTCGATACCCAGCGCCAACCCTGCGTTGTTGACCAGCACATCGATGCCCGGCGCAGCTTCGTTGATCTGCGCCACCGCTGCGCTGACCGACTGCACATCAGTCACATCCAGCGCCAGTGGAATGAAGTTGTCGCCAAGTTCATGCTCCAGGGCCTGCAACTTGTCCATACGGCGGGCGCCACCGATCACGCGATAGCCCTTGGCAACCAGGGTGCGGCATATGGCCCGGCCAAAGCCTGAGGAGGCGCCGGTTACGAATGCAGTTTTCATCAGGTTTGTCTCCCAGAAGGTAATGTCAGACCAGGTACTTCACGCCAAGGCTGGTGAACAGGCACAACATCGAGAACACCAGCGCCTTGCGCACCACGTCGTTGCCTTTGCGCAGCGCCAGTGCACTGCCCATGTGATTACCGAGGATGTTGCAGGCCACCAGCGGCAACGCCAGCAGGTAGACCACCTTGCCGGCCATGATGAATGCGACCAGCGCACCGATGTTGGAGGCGAAGTTGAAGGTCTTGGAGTTGGCCGAACTGGAAACCAGGTCCATGCGCAGCAGGTAGTGGAAGGCGATGATGAACATGCTGCCAGTACCTGGGCCGAAGAAGCCGTCGTAAAAACCGATGGCCAGGCAGGTCACCGGCACGACGGTGTAGAGCATCCGCGCCGACAGCTCTCGCTCCTCTATCGGGCGGTCTTTGGGGGTGAGGAAGATGAGGATGCCGAAAGGGATCAACGCCAGAATGATCTTGCCTACGGTTTCCTGAGAGATCGACACGATCAGGTGCGCCCCCAGGTAGGCGCCGAGCAGTGAGAACGGCACGCCGACCAGTGCCACCTGCCAGACCATCTTGCTGTTGGCCAGGAAATTGCGGATGGCAGCCAGCGTGCCCAGCGTACTGACCAGTTTTTCCTGCCCCAGGGCTACCTGAGGCGGCATGCCCACCAGCAGAAACCCTGGTACCAGGAACAACCCGCCACCCCCGGCAATGCTGTCCACAAAGCCTGCGACAAAGGCAATGGCGCCCAGCAGCAGGATCGCCAGCAGCCAGTGTTCTGCCCAGTAAGCGCCTAACAGTTCCATAGCAGTAATTCCGTCGAAAAATGAAAAGAAATCAGGAGAGCACTTCGTAAAGGTGGTCGGCCCGGGCGAAGCGCACCCGGTTCAGGTCGTTGACCGCGAACACCCGCAGCAGCCAACGGTCAGCGCCGTCGTTCTGCGGCTCGAAGCCATCGCGGGCATGCAGCACGCGCTGGTTCTTGAAGATCATGAAATCGCCTGGCAGCAGCAGGTGTGGCTCATCGAAACGCCGGGTTTCCAGCAAGCCGCGCAGGGTGGCCAGGGCCTGCTCGGCGCGCAGGTTCAGCCCGTGGGTGTTCTCGCTGTCGAAGCGGCATAACCACTCGCCTGAATGGCCACGCACCAGCACCGGCAGCTCGGCGGTGCAGCGGCGGTTACCGGTGAACGAGTCAGGGCGGCGGATTTCGAATTGCGCTTCGCACAGTTCGCGCACGGTAGCCAAGGGCAGCGATGCGATCACTGCATCAAGGTTGACCAAGGTTGTGCTGATACGTGGATCGCAGCGCATGCCAAAGAACGACAGGTATTCCGGGCAGCAGGAAACCGTACCCAGCGGCTCGGAAGACAATGGCAGGTCGGGATTGTCAACGTGATAGGAAAATCGCAGCCGTGAACCATGCGAGCTCTTGTGGCTGGATGAAGTACGGGCCGGGATGACATGGCGAAACAGCCGACCGTCATTTTCACCCTCGTAGACAACCGGGTTGATGCCCATCAGGTTCTGCATGGTCAGGCTGACCAGGCAGGCAATCGGCGTGCTGCGTGGGCTGAGCACACCGGAGTAAGGGGTAGGAGGCACATCGCGATCGCGCGGGCAATTACGTACGATCATGCTGGTCAGTTGCGGATCTTCAACGAACCCCCGGATTTGCTGGCACAGCGCTTTGCCCAAGACCTCCTGCGCCTGCTCCTTGAGTTGCGGATAAAGCTCTTTGCTGGTTTCGAAATCGAGCGGGGTGTTGCTCAGCAAGGTTTGCCAGGCACTGGAGACAACCCAGGGCAGGCGGATCTCCAGTGAAGTCTGAGGCTCGGCTGCTTGTTGCAGGTATGCGCTTTCCATTTCGAGTGCTATTCCATTGGCCATTCGGTGTCGTGCCATGCCGGGCAGAGGCGGCAGTCATTGTCTTTTTTTGAAACCGTTCACAGCTAAGCGATGCGAACGAGGGGTGCTGCTCCAGGCACCACCACATTGCACCGACTCAATCATTGTAATTACAAAAATAGAATCGATTCAATTTATTTCATTGGCCGATTGCCATCAGCATTGAATCGAATCAATCAACTTATTGATTTCAAAAGATTTCTTCTGAACGTGGATTGATCGCGCTCACGCTTGCGCTCCCGTTGTGTAGGGAGGACCCGCTGCGACAAGCCTTCAAGTCATATCAATAGAGGCAATTCACATACAAAAAACGCGATTACTCCGATCTTGCCTTTCGTGCTAGGCTTCCGCGTTCTTGCAGATTCTGGTGCCATTTCCATGTGGGTTCCTCACTACAGCGACCTGGCGCAGCCGGTCTACCTGATGATTGCCGATGCTCTTGAACAGGACATAGGCAACGGCCGGCTGGCGCCTGGCGACCGCCTGCCAACACTCAAGGATCTTGCCGAGTCATTGCACGTGACGCCTGGCACCATTGGCCGAGCCTATGACGAAGCCGCCAAGCGGGGCTTGGTGGTGGGCGAGGTTGGCCGCGGTACTTTCGTCCTGCAGCAACGACCGGCGCCTACCCCCACCGCATTCTCGCGGCCCGCACCGCTCAAGCATGAAAGCGGCCAGATCGACCTTTCGATCATCAAGCCCAACGATGCGCACATGGCCGACTGGCTGCGCGGAGCGATCACCGAGCTGGCGGCTTCCCCCGACCTTGACCAAGTGCTCGACTACGTTACCGACGGTGGCCATGCGACGCACAAGCAGGCTGGCGCCACATGGATTCAGCGCTGGTTGCCCGAAGCTCGCGCGCAACAGGTGGTGCTGACCTCCGGCGCCCAGCATGGCCTGCTGGTAGCGATCAGCAGCCTGTCGAAAAGCGATGATGTGATCCTCTGCGAGTCGCTCTGCTACCCCGGCATCATTTCCCTTGCCCACAGCATGGGCCGCCGCTTGCGCGGGGTAGCCATGGACGAGCACGGCCTGATGCCCGAGGCCTTGCGGGCCGCCTGCCTGGAGCACCGCCCCTCGCTGCTGGTATGTGTGACCACTCACCAGAACCCGACCAACTCGGTAATGCCGCACGCGCGTCGCGAGGCTATCGCCCAGATTGCCCGCGAGTTCGACCTGTTCATCGTGGATGACGATATCTACGGCTTCCTCGAACCGGCGCCTGACTACAAGCCCTTGGCCGCCTATGCACCTGAGCGCTCGGTGTACCTGACCAGCCTGTCCAAGAGCGTGCTGCCGGCCCTGCGTATCGGCTACCTCTACGCGCCGCCACAAACGCTGTCACGGTTGTCGTCTATGGTGCGCAGCAGCGTCTGGATGCCCTCCCCGCTGATGGCTCAGCTGGCCAGCAACCTGATCAACAGCGGCATGGCCGAGCAGTTGGTGCGGGTGCAGCAGGAAGAAGCCGCCGCACGCCAGTTGATGGCCCAGGAAATCCTTGGCAGGTACAAGGTGCGCAGCCAGCCCAACAGCTTCCATATCTGGCTGGAACTCCCAGAGCCATGGACCAGCGATGAGTTCGCCAACCTGGCTCGCAACAATGGCGTAACCGTGGTCAGCGGCAGCCAGTTCCTGCCTGAGCGCAGCCCAGCCAGCTGTGGCGTGCGCATCGCCCTGATGACGCCAAGCCGCGCCGAGCTGAGCTTTGCCCTGACCAAACTCGCCAGCTTGCTGGATTCGTCCGAGCCGCGGCTTTTCTACTAGAGATGAACAGGGCCGCAGGGGGCTCACGAACCGTGATGCGGCTCAGCGGATCAACCGCGCCAGCCCATCCAGCAACCGCTGCAAGGCCCCCTGATTGGCCTGCATCACCGCCCTGCCCGCCTCACCCATGCGCCGGGCATCCTGCGGCAATTCGATCAACTGCCGCACTGCCTGTGCCAACCCTTGGGCATCGTCCACCTGCTGCAACGCCCCGGCATCACGCAACATCGCGCTGATTTCGAGGAAGTTGAACACATGCGGCCCCATGATCACCGGCAGTGCCAGCGCTGCCGGCTCCAGTGGGTTGTGGCCGCCAGTGGCGACCAGGCTACCGCCAACGAAAGCGATGTCGGCCAGTGCGTAGAGGAACAGCAGCTCGCCCATGGTATCGCCGAGCAGCACGCGGGTCTGGCCATCGACCGCCGCACCGGCAGAACGGCGCACGGTAGCGAACTGCCCGCAGCACAAGGCATGCACTGCATCGAAACGCTCGGGGTGGCGCGGCACCAGGATCAGCAGCGCGTCGCCATGCGCCTGCAGCAACTGCTGATGAGCCTGCAGGATCAGCGCGTCCTCACCCTCATGGGTACTGGCCGCAATCCACACCGGCCGCTCGCTTGCGCCCCACTGTTCACGCAGTACCCTGGCACGCGGCAAAAGCTGGTCATCGACCTTCAGGTCGAACTTGATCGAACCTGTGACCTGCACGCACTCAGGACGCGCACCCAAGTCGCGGAAGCGTTGCGCCTCGGTTTCGGTCTGCACTGCAATCAGGTTCATCTCGGCGAGCATCGGCCGGGTCAGTTTGGCGAAACGCGCGTAGCCACGAGCGGAACGCTCGGACAACCGAGCATTGGCCAGCGCAACCGGAATGCCACGCTTGGCGCATTGGTGAATGTGGTTGGGCCACAGCTCGGTTTCCATGATGATGCCCAGCCGCGGGCGCACATGGTCGAGAAAACGCCCCGCCGCCCACGGCAGGTCATAAGGCAGGTAGCAATGCTGGATGCGTGGTTCATCGGCGAACAGCGCGCGAATGCGCTCTGAGCCGGTGGGGGTCATGCAGGTGAGCGTGACCGGCAGGTCCGGGTAGGCCTTGAGCAAGGCTCGCACCAGGGGCGCGGCGGCAATGCTTTCACCTACCGATACGGCATGTACCCAGATGCCACCCTGGCGCATCGCCGGCAGGTTGCGGGCGAAACGTTCGCCGATACGCTGGCCGTAGGCCGGGGCCTTGCGGGCACGCAGGTAAAGGCGCAGCGCGACCAGCGGCAGGCCCAGGTGGAACAACAGGGTATAGAGAGTTCTGTTCATGGCGGCGAAGTTTACCCGATCGCGCGCAAGTGCACCGCAAAGCGCTCGGCCAGCCATTGCGCGGCGGGCCCCAGCGGTTCGTCACGGCGCCAGGCCAGTTCGACGACCAAGGCCGGGGGCCGCCATTCGCTGGCCAGCTCGACCATGTGCGCCTGGTAGGTCGGGTATTGCACCACGTGGCGTGGCAGCCACGCCCAGCCCAGCCCTCGCATCAACAGCTCGGCCATGGCGTAGAAGCTGTCGGCGCGCCATACCTGCGGGCTGATCGCTTCGCCGCCGGGGTAGCCACTTTGCTGCGGGGCGATCAGCAACTGGCGGTAACGTGCCAGCTGCTGGCGTGTGACGCGGCTTTCACGCGCCAATGGATGATCCACCGCGCACACCGTGACCATCTCCACGCTACCCAGGGCACGCCGCTCCAGTGAGGCAGGCATGCTTTCATGGTGGAAAAACAAACCCAGGTCTGCACGTCGCTCCACCAGCTTGCGCGCTACATCACCTTGGGCACCGCTGGCCAGTTGCACTTCCAGAAAAGGGTAATGACTGGCCAGTTCGTCGAGGCTGTCGATCACAGGTTGATAAGGCATGGCTTCATCCTGGGCCACCCGCAACAAGGCTTCCTGGCCACGCATCAGGGCCAGAGCGCGGCCATCGAGCCGTTCGCACTGGCGCAGCAGTTCGCGGGCATCCTCCAGCAGCGCGGTACCGTTTTCGGTTAGCCCGGGCTGACGGCCGCTGCTGCGCTCGAACAAAGTGACGCCGAGGTCCGCTTCGAGCATTGCAATGGCATTGCTGACGGCGGACTGCGCTTTGCGCTGCTCGCGGGCGACGGCAGAAAACGAGCGCAGTTCGACGACGCGTACAAAGGTACGCAACTGCTCGAGGCTCCACTTTTCGGCCATCAACCTATCTCCCAGAGTGATAGGTAATGACTTTACCGCATTCAGGGACACTCTAGAATGCCCGCCCAGAACCGGAGGAACGAACCATGAACGCCTACACCTACCTCGCCATCGCCATTGTCGCCGAAGTCATCGCCACAGCCTCCATGAAGGCTGTGAAAGGCCTGAGCACGCCATTGCCCCTGCTGCTGATGGTGGTCGGCTATGCCATCGCGTTCTGGATGCTGACGCTGGTGGTGCGCAGCATTCCGGTGGGTATCGCCTATGCGATCTGGTCGGGGCTTGGGATTGTGCTGATCAGCGTGGCGGCGCTGGTGATCTATGGGCAGAAACTCGATGTGCCGGCGATGCTGGGGATGGCGATGATCGTTGGCGGCGTGGTGGTGATCCAGTTGTTCTCCAAGACTGCCGGGCATTGATGGGGCCTGTCGGCGATGAGCCAAGCCAGGCATAGCCTGTATACTTGCCAGCTGTCCCAGACTTCGAGGTACCGCCATGCCATCCGCCATTTCCACTGACGTGCTCATCGTCGGCGCCGGGGTCGCAGGCCTGTGGCTCAATGCCCGCCTGCGCCGCCTGGGTTATTCGACAGTGCTGGTGGAGCGCGCCAGCCTTGGCGGCGAACAGACCATCAAGTCCCAGGGCATCATCCATGGCGGTACCAAGTACGCCCTGCACGGTGCGTTGACGGGGGCCTCGGAAGCCATCGCCGACATGCCACGGCGCTGGCGCGAAGCCGTGGCCGGCAGCGGCGAACTGGACCTGAGCCGCACCCGCCTGCTTTCCGACGCCCACTACCTGTGGTCGCCCGGCACCCTGGCCGGCAACCTCACCAGCTTCTTCGCCAGCAAAGCCGTGCGCGGCCGGGTTGACCAGGTCAAGGGGGACCAGTTGCCTCCCGCACTGCAGGACCGCGCCTTCAAAGGCAAGGTGTATCGCTTGGCCGAACTGGTGATCGATGTCCCCAGCCTGCTGGCCAACCTGGCTGAACTGGCTGGCGACTCCTTGCTCGCCGGTGAGCACATCGAGCCCCTGCGTGAAGGTGATTCACTGGTTGGCCTGCGCGTGGACGGCCGTGAAATACGGGCCCAGCGCATCGTGCTCAGTGCTGGCGCGGGCACCGAGGGCCTGCTTCACGCCCTGGGCCTTGAGCAACCGGCCATGCAAACACGGCCGCTGCATATGGTCATGGCCAAAGGCCCTAACCTCAAACCACTGTATGCCCACTGCCTGGGCGGCGGCCCCAAGCCGCGCGTCACCATCACCACCCACCCCGCAGCCGATGGCCAATGGGTCTGGTACCTGGGCGGCGACCTGGCTGAAGCCGATGGCGTAGCACGCGACACGGCGGCACAGATTGCCGCAGCCCAGAAGGAAGTCAGCCAGCTCTTGCCGTGGGTAGATCAACGCCTGGTCCGCTGGGCCACGCTGCGGGTCGACCGCGCAGAGCCTGCACAATCGGGCCTGGTGCGGCCCGACAACGCGTTCCTCGCCGACCAGCAGCGCCTACTGGTGGGCTGGCCGACCAAACTTGCCCTGGCGCCCGACTTCAGTGACCGTGTGCTGGCCAGCCTGGAACGTGACGGCATCCGCCCAAGCGCCCAGGCCGAGCTTGCAGGGCTGCCACGCCCGCCACTCGGCGTGCCCGCCTGGGAGCAACTGCTGCCATGACCTTGCCGACCCTGCACGACTTCTACCGCCCGCTGGGCAGCACAGGCTTGAAGGTGTCCCCTCTGGGCCTGGGCACGGTCAAGCTTGGCCGCGACCAAGGCGTGAAGTACCCCACCGGGTTCACGATCCCCGGCGATGACGAAGCGCGCCTGCTGCTGGCCCAGGCGCGCGAACTGGGTATCAACCTGATCGACACGGCACCGGCCTATGGCCGCAGCGAAGAGCGCCTGGGGCCGCTGCTGCGCGGCCAGCGCGATGAATGGGTGATCGTCAGCAAGGTTGGCGAAGAGTTCGAAAACGGCCTGTCGCGCTTCGACTTCAGTGCAGCCCACACCCGTCTTTCGGTCGAACGCAGCCTGCGCCGGCTGGAAACCGACCGTATCGAACTGGTGCTGGTGCACTCCGATGGCAACGACCTGGAGATTCTCGAGCAGCAAGAGGTCTACCAGACCCTCGCAGCCCTCAAGCAAGAGGGCAAGATCCTCGGCTACGGCCTGTCGGGCAAAACTGTCGCCGGCGGGCTGAAGGCACTCGAGCAGGGCGACTGTGCCATGGTCACCTTCAACCTCAACGAGCAGGCAGAACGACCGGTACTGGACTACGCTGCCGAGCACGGCAAAGCCATTCTGGTGAAGAAGGCCTTGGCCAGTGGGCATGTCTGCCTCGCACCTGGTGTCGACCCGGTACACGCCAGCTTCGAACTGCTGTTCGCCCACCCTGGCGTCAGCAGTGCTATCGTCGGCACCATCAACCCGTTGCACCTGGCCCACAACGTGGCCACGGTCGCCCGCATTTTGGGCCAGCATTGAGTTGTCCCCACCCCGGGCCTGGAGACTGACCCGACGCAAGGAGGAGCCTCGTGCCGCGTACGCTGATTCGCAAGAACCCGAGCAACTTCAAAACACTGCCATTGCATGTCGAAGCCACCTCCGAGAGCCTGGTCTACCAGAGCATCGGCATGCCGGTGAACTTCGCCCAGACCCAACAACGGCGCCGGGCCATCCAGCTACCCGATAACCAGCGTTTCGTAGCTGAACTGGCCAACCTGGGTGTATCGGTACGCCTGACCCTGCACTGGCAGAACCGCGACTACTGGGTACTGGTGCGTCAGCGCCGCCAGGACCGGGGCGACGTGGTGCTTAAATTGATTTCAGGGTATGTCCCGGCTCAGGAGCTCAACCTGCCGCTGCACACCGCGGTACAGGAAGTGGCGGAAGAGTGCCTGCTGGAAACGCCGGAAGGCTGGCTGGGTGGTCGCTTCAACGACACCTGGCTACCTGCACCTTACGCTGCTGCCCTGCACTACCGGGAAGCGCTGCCGTTCGTGCTGACGCCGGAATCGGGTGCCGCCCGGCCGGTGCATTGCGGCAACCTGATGTTGCTGGAGCGCCCACGGGCCTACGTGCACCTGCCTACGGCATCGCTGCAACTGATCTACGACATGCGCCTGCAAGTACCCAGGGACGCCAAGAAGCTGAGCCTGTTCCATGTCGATGAACGCCTTGAAGGTGATCAGCTGGTCGCCCGGCTCAACCGTAAACGGCCCGACCTGTACCTGATGCCGGTGCAGGACGGTCAGCCGCAGGCCGAGCTGTATACATTGAGGAAAGATGAACTGGTGCCGGCCAGCACCCGCGGGCTGTTCCTGGCGGAGAGCTTTGCCCGGCAGGACGGGTGGGTGGTCGCGGACGAGCGGATACGCTGGAAGGATTGGGTAAAGCAGCAGGGGCTGGTGGAGCGCAAAACCGCAAAGGCTTCACACCTGCGACGCTTTGGCGACAAGGCGCGAGCACTGCTGGAGCGCGCGCGCACCTCGCTGAACAAATGAATATCCGGGGCCGCCTTACGGCCCCGGGCACATCAGTTCTTGCGGATTTTTTCGACTATCGCGGTCGTCGAGCTGTTCTCGACCAAGCCCAACACCTTCACGGTGCCGCCGTAGCCCTTGACGATATCGGCACCCACCACCTGGTCGATACCGTAGTCACCGCCCTTGACCAGCACATCCGGTTTCACCTGGCTCAGCAGGTTCTCCGGCGTACCTTCAGGGAAGCTGATGACCCAGTCCACCGCGCCCAGCCCAGCCAGCACGGCCATGCGCCGATCGACACTGTTGATCGGGCGGCCAGGGCCCTTCAGGCGGCTTACCGAGGCATCGTCGTTGACCGCGACGATAAGACGATCACCCTGGGCACGCGCCTGCTCGAGGTACGTCACATGCCCTGCATGCAGGATGTCGAAACAACCATTGGTGAACACGATCTTCTCGTTGTGCGCACGCGCATCGTCGATGGCCAGCAGCAATTGCTCCAGGCCCAGCACGCCACGCTCGGAACCTTCCTCGCGCTGGATCGCGCGACGCAGCTCAGGTGCGCTGATCGCTGCAGTACCCAGTTTGCCAACCACGATGCCAGCCGCAAGGTTGGCCAGGGCGACCGCGTGGGGCAGGTCTTCACCGGCCGCGATGGCCGCAGCCAGGGTGGAAATCACGGTATCGCCAGCGCCGGTCACATCGAACACTTCGCGGGCACGGGCCGGCAGGTGCAGCGCCGGCTGGCCGGTGCGCAGCAGGGTCATGCCGTGCTCGCCACGGGTCACCAGCAACGCGCCCAGGTCAAGGTCCAGCAGCAGCTGCAGGCCCTTGGCGACCAGTTCGGCCTCATCGGCGCAGCGGCCGACAATGGTCTCGAACTCGCTGAGGTTCGGCGTGATCAGGCTGGCACCGCGGTAGATGGAGAAGTCCTTGCCCTTGGGGTCGGCCAGTACCGGAATACCCTTGGCACGTGCGGCCTCGATCAGGCTCTGATGATTTTTCAGTGCGCCTTTGCCGTAGTCGGACAACACCAGCACCTTGACACCCTCGAGCAGGCTCTCGACTTCGGCGCCCAGCGACAGCGGGTCAGTGGCGAACGGCTCTTCGAAATCGATGCGCAACAGCTGCTGGTGACGGCTCATGACCCGCAGCTTGACGATGGTCGGCTGGTGCGCAATGCGCTGGAACACCGAACGCACCCCCGCAGCCTGCAGGCTGTTGGCCAGGCTGTCGGCGGCCTCATCCTGGCCGGTAACGCCGATCAGTGCCGCCGGGGCACCGAGGGCGGCGATGTTCAACGCAACGTTGGCCGCGCCGCCGGGGCGATCCTCGATCTGATCGACCTTGACCACCGGCACTGGCGCTTCAGGCGAGATACGCGAAGTACCGCCATGCCAGTAGCGGTCCAGCATGACATCGCCGACCACCAATACCGGGGCTTGATCGAAACGCGGCATGGACAACTTCATGGGCAACCCATATGAAAATAATGAACAGGGGCAGGATATTAGCACAGGGTAGGCGACGGCTTTACGGCCAGATCGGGCCCTGGAAAATTCCGGTGACAATCGGGGCCGTACGGCCCCGATCAAGGGCAACTCAGGTGATATCGGCCTTCGCCGGCTCGTCCAGCCCCATGGCGTGCAAGCGGGCATAATAGCCATTGGCTGCCAGCAGCTCGGCATGGGTACCGCGCTCCACCAGGCGGCCCTGGTCCATCACCAGGATCTGGTCGGCTTTTTCGATGGTCGACAGGCGGTGCGCGATCACCAGCGTGGTGCGGCCCTGCATGACATGGTCCAGGGCAGCCTGGATATGCCGCTCGGACTCCGTGTCCAGTGCCGAAGTCGCTTCGTCGAGGATCAGCAGCGGCGCGTTCTTCAACAGGGCCCGGGCAATCGCCAGGCGCTGGCGCTGGCCACCGGACAGCAGCACGCCGTTTTCACCCACGTCGGTGTCAAAGCCCTTGGGCAGCTGGTCGACGAACTCCTTGGCATAGGCATCGGCAGCCGCAGCTTCGATGTCTGCGCGCGGCGCGCCGGCCAGGTCGCCGTAGGCAATGTTGTTGGCCACTGTGTCGTTGAACAGGGTCACATGCTGGGTCACCTGCGAAACGTGCCGGCGCAGGTTGCGCAGGCGGTAGTCTTCGATCTCCACGCCATCGAGCAGAATCTGCCCCTGATCGTGGTGATAGAAGCGCGGGATCAGCGCCGCCAGGGTCGACTTGCCGCTACCAGAGCGCCCGACCAGTGCGATCATCTGCCCAGGCTCGGCGGTAAAGCTGATGTCGCTCAGCACTTCGCGATCGGTACCTGGGTAGGTGAAGCTCAGGTTGCGTACTTCGAGGCGACCGGCCACCCGCTCCTTCTCGATCGTACCGCGGTCGATCTCGGGCTGCTCGTCGAGCTGCTCGAAGATGCTTTCAGCACCGGCAAGGCCTTTCTGGATGGTCGAGCTGACCTCAGAAAGCTGGCGGATCGGCTTTGGCAGCAGGCCCGCTGCAGTGATGTAGGCCACCAGATCACCGGCGGTCGAGTCGCCCCGCAGGAACAGCACCAGGAACATCAACGCGGCCATGGCGCTGTAGATCACCAGTTGCAGCATCGGCGTGTACAGGGCGCCTGTCTTGGTCATGCGCAGCTGTTTGTCGGTGTTGCTCTGGCTGGCACGGCCAAAGCGCTGCTGCTCGTAAGCCTCGCCGCCGAAGCTGCGCACCACACGGTAGCCCTGGATGGTTTCGGAAGCTACGTGGGTCACGTCGCCCATCGCCACCTGGATCTTCTTGCTCTGTTTACGGAATTTCTTGCTGGCGACGCTGACCATTACCGCGATCACCGGCAGGATGGCGACCATTACCAGGGTCAGGTGCCAGTTCATCCAAAGCAGGTAGGCAAACAGGAACACCACGGTCAGGCCTTCACGGATCACCACCTTGATTGCATCGGTGGCGGCCCCCGTTACCATGGTCACGTTGAAGGTGATGCGTGAAATCAGGTGCCCGGAGTTGTGATTGTCGAAATAGCGGTTGGGCAGTACCAGCAGCTTGTTGAACAACTCCACGCGCAGGTCATGCACCAGGGAAAGGGAAACCTTGGCCAGGAAATAGTTGCCGAGGAACGAACCCAGGCCCTGCCATGCGGCGATCAGGATGATCAGCAGCGGTACCGCCTGCAGCAATTGCAGGTCGCGCAAGTAGGGCACGTTGGGGAACAACACCGCTTCGGGGTTGCTCAGGCCATCGACAAAGTACTTGAGGATCCCGGCCAGCATTGGCTGGGTCGAGGCAAAGATCACGAAACCGATAATACTCAGCAGGAAAATGCCGATATAGGGTTTCACGTAGCTCAGCAACCGGAAGTAGATCTTCAGGCTGGAGGTGTGCTCCGCCGGTAGCGGTGTTTCGGCCATCATCGAGCTCGCTGTTCAGGTTGAACCGGAAATTTTACCACAGGCGTCATTTTCGGCACGCCTGCGAGGCAACAACATGCCAGGCCGGCGGCCCACAAGGCTTGCACCCGGTTTTTTTCGTACGGTATGAGCCCCCCTGGTCAGTCAAAAGAGACCAACGTGGTGCTGGAGGATTATTTTCGGCATTATTGCCGGTCATTTTGCTCGCCAGACGACAAGGCTCAACTCATGCAATGCTCTCGGCTCACCCAGGTCGACTTCGATCAGCTGACACTTGGCGCCCAGATACTGGAGGCGGACAGCCATGGCGCCAAAGTCTACCTGCTTGAGGATGGTAACTTCCTCAAGGTTTTTCGGCGCAAGCGTCTGATTTCATCTGCGCTGCTGCGCCCCTACTCCCAGCGCTTCGTGGACAACGCTGCGCGCCTTGCGCAGCTGGGCATCCCTACGCTCGAGGTAATCAGCCAGCACAAGCTCGACCTGCCGGGCAGAACAGCGGTGCTGTACCGGCCATTGCCGGGGCGCACGCTGCTGCAGATGTCGCGGGACGAAGGCTTCAGCTGGGACATCTACCTGCCCCGCCTGATCACCCTGATCCGCCAGTTGCACCGTAGCGGCGTGTACTTCCGCTCGCTGCACCTGGGCAATGTGGTGGTCACGCCCGACCAGCAGCTGGGCCTGATCGACGTTGCGGACATGCGCTTCCTGCGCCCGCCGCTGTCTGCCCGTATGGTTCGACGCAACGTGCAACATATGGTGAGTTACATCGCACGCGAGAAACTGGGCGACCGCTTCCCCCTCGCCGATTTCCAAGCGGCCCTGCTGGCGCGTTGAACATCAGCCCGGCAGCGCCTGGCAGGCCGTTGAAAAAACCTGCCAGGCGCGGTGTCAGTGCACGAAGATGGATATACCCATACCTGCCAAGGCACCGATCACCAGCGTCAATGCGAGCTTGACCCGGTCGCGATTACGCCGCTTGGCCTTGCGGTGCACTTCTTCAGGCACGGTGACGTGGCTGCCAAAGCCTGTGTGCAGTACCGCGTCACCCTCCAGGGTCACCGCTGTCAGTTTCAACTCCGCGTAACGGCGCGACAACGCCTTCTCGCCGGCATAGGCGGCAAATGGCGCACAGCGCTGATAATCGCTCAGCCGACGCAAGCCCGGGTTGAGGGAAAAGGCCTGCCATTCGGCTTTCTCGGAGTGCAATGGATAGCACGGCACGCCGGCGATCACCTGGCGATCCCCCAGATGAATGTAAGGGCTGTGGATCGACAAGTCATGGGCGTGGCTGCGCAACCAGACTTGCAGCACATCGGGGCTGACCTCGAGGATCGCCTTGGAGTCTTCGACGAAGGCCTGGCGATAGAAGCGCCAGTCGTCCTCGCAATGGAAGATGTAAGCCGTCTTCACATGGCTGTACGCCAGGTCGATCGACGCCAGCTGCCCAAGCTTGGGGCGGTTGACGAACACCGTGCAGTGGGGTTTCCAGTGCTCGGGTACGGCACCGTGAACAGCGTCGTCACCGGAGTCCTCGGTAATGAAGACCTCGCGAATGGGCGCTGTGTTGTAGCGATCGAAGCTCTCAAGGGTTTCCTTGAGCAGATCGAACCGACCGCAGCTGGTCACGACAAGCGTGACATCACTATCATTTGAAAAGCGCACCGGACTCCCTCCGCGTTGCGACAACAGACTTTGCGTAGCCACTCCCTGGCCACGAAAGCTCTTTAGATTAAATGCCCAGCGTCAACCGCAGCCTCTGCCAGGTGGACAAGGGCGGGTGCGGCCTGAGTGCCGGGCGCATATGGTCGACGATGCTACGGCCAACTTCAGCGAAACTGAAGCGGGAAACCGCCAGGTCCCGCCCATTTTCCGCAATTTGCTGCGCCAGGCCCGGATCGGCGCGCAGGGTGCTCAGCTTCGCCTGGAGCGTCGGAATGCTGTCGTATAACACCACGTTGTGCATATCCTGCAGGCCCAGGGCGCTATTTTCTTCTGCCCCTTGGTCGAACGCCAGCAACACGCAGCCGCAGGCCATGGCCTCGAAGTTCTTGATCATGTACTCGCCCATGCCCACATCGGCACTGACGAAGAAACGGATCCGGTTGAGGGTGTTGCAATAGTCTTCGCCGGATTTGGTGCGGGTCACCACCAGGTTTTCCACCCGCCCCAGCTCATCCAGCAACGCCTTGCGCCCGCTGTAGGCAACACTGTTGGTACTGCCGACGAACGCCAGCTCGATATCACGCTCAAGCCCTTGGTCCGTGAGCAGGCGCTCGTCATAACCCTTGGGCACGAACACCGCATCGAAACCTTCCTGGCGCAGGCGCTCACTGACCATGTAGCCGGAACTGATCACCCGTGCCCACGGCAGCTTGCGGTAATGCGCACTGAACTTGCCGGTGTACTTGCAGGGGATGTAGTTCTGGTAGGCATCATGCTCGAGGATCACCAGGTTCGGCACGGTACGGATGAACGCCGCCTGGCGTATCTCCTGCTTGAAGCGCAGGAAGAAGACGATGCGGTCATAGCGCTCGACCTGCACTTCACGTTTGAAATAACGGCGCAGGTTGCGCTGGTCATCGCTGGTCAACCAGCGCAGGTCGCACTCACAGTTGGCCGCGACGCCGTCGTACAGGCGATCGAGGATCGCCCGCTGTTCCTTCTGCACCAGAAATAAGACTTTCATTGCTTTCCTTGGGCGCTCTGCGCCTTCGCGGTCAACCATCGGCATCATCTACAGCTCACGGCGCCAGAACAGTTCATGCCGGCGCACGGCCTTGCGGAAGAACTCGTTCTCACCGTAAGGCGATGGCCGGCGCCCGGCCAGCCAGCGCTGCAACAGCCGACGCACTCGGCGCTTGAACGGTGCGCCAGGTTGCAGGTCGTGCATCATGCCCAGGGCCATCGCCTTGTCGCGCTGCGTTGGCAGGTCCAGCACCAGGCTGCAGGGTGCCCACGGCTGGTCGGCACTCAATTGCGGTGGCAAGGCCACTCCATCGCCGCTGTTGCCCATGGGCCAGCGGTCGTTGTCGTGCAGATGGTTGGCATAGCACAGCAGCGTCTGCGGCTGCCACGCCAAGCCCTGCAGCGCCTGCATGACGGCAACATGGGCGCAGATGTGATCAGGGTGCGGGTCCAGTTGCGGGTGCGGCATGACCAGCACTTCAGGCCGGGCCATCTCCAGCAGCGCACGCAAGTCAGCCAGCAGGTTGTTCCAGGTTGGCGCGCCATCGCTGTCGGCCGGCAACCGCAACGGGTTGAAGCGACGGAACGGGCGGATATCGGCCATGTCGGCTTCTCGGGAAACGGCCGGCACATCGGGCGCTGCCTGCATGGCGGGCAGTTGCAGGCAGAAGTAGCCTAATTGCACGCAACGCGCCTCTGGCACCCCGGCCCAGCGCGGCACGGCAATGCTGTCCCAGGCGCGCAGACGGCCCTTCAGCCGTGCCGCCTCGGCCTTGCCCATGCCCATCTGCTGGTAGTGCTCTGCTTCGATTTCGCCAGCGGTCAAGGTCACCACCCAGGCTTCGTCCGCCTGGCTGTAAAGGCCATAGGCCGCCAGCTCGGCATCATCGGCATGCGGCGCGATCACCATCACGCGACGGCGCTGCGTTTCGACGCCGGCGGTTATCCACAGACGCGGCTGGCCCTGCAAACGACAGTGACGGCCGCGCACGCGCAGCGTACCGGCCTGCAGCGGTGCAGCCAGCCCGGTCAGGTTCAGGAAGCGAACGCCGTCGACACCGCGCTCGAACGCCTGCCGGTCAGCACACTCATCGGCCAGCAGCTCGACACACGGGTCGAGAAAACGCCCCAGCCATCCGCTTTTGACCCGCACTTCGAGGATCAGCGTTTCATTACCCTGCAGCGCCGTATCGACGTTGAGCACGCCGTCACGCAAGGTGACAGGCGCTTCGCCGGTCTGCTCGCCGAAGTTATAGGCGTAATCTTCGCCCGGTGCATAGAACAGATGATCAGCGAACCAAGCTTCGTGGGCAGCCCAGAGCAGCGGCAGCAGCAACAACGGCAGCCACCACCAGGCGAATACGCCCAGGGCAACCAGCACCGCCAGGCCGGCCAGCAGCCCCAGGCGCTTGTTGCGCCGGTGGCGCTTGAGCAACTGCTGTTTGCGGCTCACGCCTGGAACACCGGCACGGGGTTGCACCAACGGTCCTTGTACTCGCGGTCGGCACGGCCAAACGAGAAGCGCAGAGGTTTGTTGCGTGCGCGGGCATCGTCCCAGGCAGCTTGGGTGTTGAGGAAGCTCAGCACGCTGCCAGGGCTGAAGGCCTTGGTCTCAGGGTCGACGCCGCCGTTGACGTACTCGACACTGATCCACTGCGGCGCTTCGACCCGATAGACCAGCTGGATGGCGATGGGCTTGTCGTCGAGCAACAGCACCGAGCCGATCAGCAGCTCACGCAGGCGCTCGAGCACATCGGCCATACGCTCGGCACCGGTGGCCGGGAACCCCCAGCGGCGCTGGAACAGGTCGCAATACATGGCCGCGATCTGCTGGGTATTGAAATCGGTAATAGGGCGCACCACACCACCCGCCTCTTCCAGCAGGCGCAACTCGCGGCGCTGGTTGTAGCGGAATTTCTTCGACAGGTCTTCATGCGCCCGGGCCATCGCCAACTGCTCTTTCTGAGCCTTCAGGCCGCTGAAGCGCCCCTGGTTCAGCTCGGACAGGTAGCGCGCGGTATGGCGCAAGGGTGCGGCGGCATCGCCAGCGGCTGGCAGAATGATCTCGGCATTGCCCAGGTCAAACAGGCCTTTCTTGCCGGCACGCTTGAGCACGTCCTTGGACAGCGCCAAATGACGCCCCCAGGTCGCAACGCCAGCCTTCAGCTCGCCTGCCTGATGCCAGCCCAGGTAACGCACGGGTATCTGCGCCAGGTCCGCCAACTGCTCGATCACCAGCGGGTGCGTGGCAACGCTGCCACCGAAGCGTGCCCACGCCTCGGCGTAGGCGGCAGCGTCGATCACCTGCCATCCGCGTTCTCGCCAAGCCTGAATATGATTGAGCATCACTTGCCCACCACCAGCGCGCTTACCTGCGGCAGCTGCCAGAAGGCTTCGCGCACGGCCTGATCGGAGAAACGCTCGTGCAGGCGCTGCAGCATGTGCGAGGCGCATGCATCGCGCTGCTGCTCGTCCAGCAACGCCATATGCTTCAAGCCTTGGGCCAGCTGCGAGGCATCGCCGAGCGGGAACAACACACCCACGCCCTCGACCACTTCACGAGCCCCGCCGCAGGCCGTTGCCAGCACAGGTACGCCGGCCACCATGGCTTCGAGCAGGACCATACCGAACGGTTCATGGTCGGAGCTCAGGGCAAACACGTCGAATGCCTGGAAGTAGTGGCGCGCATCCGGGACCTGGCCCAGAAAGTCGACTTGCCCGGCAATGCCCAGCTCGCCAGCCAGCGCCTTGAGCTTGTCTTCCAGGCGCCCCATGCCGAGGATCGCCAGACGAGCGCCGGCCGGCAGCTCAGGCAGGGCCTGGGCAAAGCCGCGCAGCAAGGTCGCCTGGTCCTTGTCCGGGTGCAGGCGCCCGACATTGCCGACGACCCACGCCTGCGCATCCAGGCCAAGGGCCTGACGCGCTTCAGCGCGCGGTACCAGTGCGGCCTGCAGGGCCTCGATGTCGATACGGTTGTACAGCGTCTGGATACGTTCGGCCGGCCACTGAGGCAGGCAACGACGCATGTCGTCACGCACGGCGTCCGACACGCCAAGCAGGCTCAGCCGTTTGCTGAACAGGTTGGCGAACAGGCGCCGCCCCTTGCGCTCATAGTCGCCGAACGCATGGTGCACGCCGATCACCGGCAGGCCCGTCGCCAGCAAAGCCACGTAGATCGGCTTGAAACGGTGGGCGATGCAGAAGCTGAAATTGCGCTCGGCCGCGATGCGGCGCAGGGCGCGTATGGCGCCGAGCTTCAGGCCGCGGACGGCCTTGGAGCTGAATTGGAGGAACAGCACCTCGTCCGACGCGCAGCCAGCCGCAACCTGCGGGTCGGCGGCGCCGGTGAGAAATACCGTGGTGACCTTGTAGCCGCTGCCCTGGAACAGGCTGGCGTACTGACGGGCGCAGTCGAGGAACGGCCCGTCGTAGCCATGGCAGAACTGCAGGATGCGCGGTTCAGAGCGGCTGGTCATACGCGGCGGCGCCGTCCTTCACAACAAGAATGTCTTCCATGATCAGGTACTGCAGGTCCGAACCGAAGAACATGTTCAGCGCATCGGTCGGCGAGCAGATCATCGGCTCGCCACGGCGGTTGAGCGAAGTGTTCAGCGACACGCCATTGCCGGTCAGGTCTTCCAGTGCCTTCATCATGTCGTAGTAACGCGGGTTGTACTCACGCTTGAGCACCTGGGCACGCGAAGTGCCATCCTCGTGAACCACTTCCGGCACACGGGTTTTCCACTCTTCGGCCACTTCGAAGGTGAAGGTCATGAACGGCGCCGGGTGATCGATCTTGATCATTTGCGGGGCGACGGTGTCGAGCATCGACGGGCAGAAAGGTCTCCA
This sequence comes from Pseudomonas sp. BNK-15, assembly GCF_047456105.1. Lineage (NCBI taxonomy): Bacteria > Pseudomonadati > Pseudomonadota > Gammaproteobacteria > Pseudomonadales > Pseudomonadaceae > Pseudomonas > Pseudomonas sp. BNK-15. The sequence goes on along the minus strand of NZ_CP179898.1, from coordinate 2,504,384 downwards.
GCGTTCGCGGAACTTGATCTGGTGGTTGATGCGGTCAGCCACACCTTCGACGCTCGGGCAGCCGATGATCGAACGGCCACCCAACGCGCGCGGGCCGAATTCCATGCGGCCCTGGAACCAGGCCACCGGGTTACCGTCGACCATGATCCGGGCGATCTGCTGGGGCATGTCGTCGAGCTTGCGCCATTTCGGCTGGTTCGGGTGACGGGCACAGGCGGCAATCACGTCTTCGTTGGAGTACGAAGGGCCGAGGTAGACGTGCTCCATCTTCTCGACCGGTACGCCACGGGCATGCGACACATAGGCCGCAGCACCGACTGCAGTACCGGCGTCACCGGAGGCCGGCTGGACGAACAGCTCTTTGACGTCCGGACGGGCGATGATCTTCTGGTTGAGCTTGACGTTCAGCGCGCAGCCGCCAGCGAAGGCCAGCTTGCCGGTTTCACGCAGGGTGTCGCCCAGGTAGTGGTCGATCATCTGCAAGGCCAGCTTCTCGAACAGCGCCTGCATGCTCGCTGCGTAATGGATATAGGGCTCGTCGGCAATGTCGCCTTCGCGCTTTGGGCCCAGCCATTCGATCAGTTTCGGCGAGAAGTAGAAGCCCTTGCCCTTCTCTTTATAGCGGCGCAGGCCGATGACGTTGGCATACTCGGTGTTGATCACCAGTTCGCCGTTCTCGAAGCTGGCCAGGCGGGAGAAGTCATATTTGCTGGCATCGCCATAGGGCGCCATGCCCATGACCTTGAATTCGCCATCGAGCATTTCGAAGCCGAGGAATTCGGTGATCGCGCCGTACAGGCCGCCCAGCGAATCCGGGTCGAAGAATTCCTTGATCTTGTGGATCTTGCCGTTTTCGCCATAGCCGAAGAAAGTGGTGGCGTACTCACCCTTGCCGTCGATACCCAGGATCGCGGTCTTTTCCTTGAAGCCCGAGCAGTGATAGGCACTGGAGGCATGCGCCAGGTGGTGCTCGACCGGCTCGATCTTGACTTTTTTCGGGTCGAAGCCCAGTTGCTCCAGGCACCAGACGATCTTCTTGCGGTAGCGCTTGTAACGGCGGTTGCCCATCAGGATCGCGTCGAGGGCACGGTCCGGGGCATACCAGTAGCGCTTGGCATAGTGCCAGCGAGCCTTGCCGAACAGGCTGATCGGGGCGAACGGGATGGCGACCACGTCGACATCGGACGGCTTGATGCCGGCCTGTTCCAGACAGAACTTCGCCGACTCGTAAGGCATGCGGTTCTTCGCATGCTTGTCACGCACGAAGCGCTCTTCTTCGGCGGCGGCAATCAGTTTGCCGTCGATGTACAGGGCCGCGGAAGGGTCATGGCTAAGGGCGCCGGACAGGCCAAGAATCGTCAATGCCAAGGGATTAGCCTCTTCATTCGGTAGAGATGCGCCAGCGGCCTCAGGGGCGGGTGGCGGCTAAAAGGCGGGATTATAACGCAAACACTTCCAACTGGCCCTATCGCCGGCAAGCCGGCACCGACAGGCGCGGCGCCGCGCAAAGAGCGGCGCCGCGGCGGCGACAGGGCCGGCCTGGGCACCCGCTTTATTCAGCGATCAGCCAGTCCATCCGGTAGCTGCCGGCCGTCTGCGCCAGTTCTCTGGCCAGCCAGGGCAGCAGTTCCTTGAGTTCTTCTTCCAGCCCCCATGGCGGGTTGGCAATTGCCAGGCCCGAACCATTGAGGCCCTGCGGGCTGTCCTGGTGGTGAACGTACAGCTCGACCCGCAGCAGCTTGGGCGCACCAGTGCTGGTCAGGTCCTGGTAGAACCGGGTGAGCGAGCGCTGGTCCTTGATCGGGTACCAGATGGCCGCGACGGTCTGGCGCATGCGGCCGATCGCCTCTTTCATCGAGGTGGTGCAACGTTTGAGCTCATCGGCCTGTTCGAACGGCGGGTCGATCAGCATGATCGCGCGCTTTTCCGGCACCGGCAGCAACGCCCGCGGCACATGCCAGCCTTCACCCAGGTGCACCACCACGCGCGGGTCTTTCTTCATGTTCTCTTTGAGCAGCGGCCCGTCTTCGGGGTGCTTCTCGTTGAGCAGGGCGCGGTCCTGCTGGCGCATCAGGCGGCGGGCCAGCTCCGGCGAGCCGGGGTAGTAGCGCAACTCGCCATCGCTGTTCAGGCGCTTGATGATGCGCAGGTAATCGGCGGCCATGGCCGGTAGATCATCGCGGTTCCACAGGCGCGCGACCCCTTCCAGGTACTCACCGGTACGGGTGGCCTGGTCGCCTTGCAGGTCATACAGGCCCAAACCGGCGTGGGTGTCGATATAGGCGAACGGCTGTTCTTTGCGCGACATCAGGGCGATGAGGCGGGTCAGCACGATGTGCTTGAGGACGTCGGCATGGTTGCCGGCGTGGAAGGCGTGACGATAGTTCATGGCAACTCCTGCGCGAGCGGCAAGTTTACCTTGCCTTGCCGGCGGAGTCAGGCCTGGCTGCCGATCGACAGCGCCCCGACCGCCGGTTTAGCGGCGGCCGGGGCACCTCGACCCGACAGGTGTCAGGTATTACTTTTCAGCGTGATACGCGGCATCAGCGGTTTCAAAGCGCGAAACCATGCTGCTCGACGGGCTGCTCAGCTTGCTCACCACGACAATGGCGATGCTGGCGAACAGGAAGCCCGGGATGATTTCGTACAAACCGATGGTGTCGAACTGTTTCCACAGGATCACGGTCAGCGCACCGACCACGATACCGGCCAGCGCGCCGTTACGGGTCATGCCTTTCCACAGCACCGAGATCAGCACGACCGGGCCGAAGGCGGCACCGAAGCCGGCCCAGGCGTAGGCCACCAGGCCCAGCACGCGGTTTTCCGGGTTGGCAGCCATGGCGATGGCGATCAGGGCCACGGCCAGCACCATCAGGCGACCGACCCAGACCAATTCACGCTGCGAGGCATTCTTGCGCAGGAAGGCCTTGTAGAAGTCCTCGGTCAGCGCACTGGAGCACACCAGCAACTGGCAGCTCAAGGTACTCATCACCGCGGCCAGAATGGCCGACAGCAGCACACCGGCCACCCAAGGGTTGAACAGGATCTTCGCCAGCTCGATGAACACACGCTCGTGGTTCTCGGTGACCGGGCCTGCCAGGTCAGGGTTCGCGGAGAAATAAGCGATACCGAAGAAGCCCACGGCGCAGGTACCGACCAGACACAGGATCATCCAGGTCATGGAAATGCGGCGCGCCTTGGCGATGGATTTGACCGAATCGGCGGCCATGAAGCGCGCCAGGATGTGCGGCTGACCGAAGTAGCCCAGGCCCCAACCCATCAGCGAAATGATGCCGATGAAAGAAGCACCCTTGAGCATGTCGAAGTGCGCCGGGTTCTGCGCTTCGATGGCCAGGAAGGTCGTGTCGAAGCCGCCCGTGGAGATCAGCACGATGATCGGGGTCAGGATCAGCGCGAAGATCATCAGCGAAGCCTGCACGGTGTCTGTCCAGCTCACCGCCAGGAAGCCACCGATGAAGGTGTAGGCGATGGTTGCCGCAGCACCGGCCCACAGCGCAGTCTCGTACGACATGCCGAAGGTACTTTCGAACAGACGGGCACCGGCGACGATACCGGAGGCGCAATAGATGGTGAAGAACACCAGGATGACGATGGCCGAAATGATCCGCAGCAGGCCGCTGCTGTCTTCGAAGCGGCTGGAGAAGTAGTCCGGCAGGGTCAGCGCATCGCCGTTGTGCTCTGTCTGCACGCGCAGACGGCCAGCGACGAACAACCAGTTGAGGTAGGCACCGACGGTCAGGCCGATGGCGATCCAGGCCTCGGACAGACCTGAAAAGTAGATGGCGCCCGGCAGGCCCATCAGCAGCCAGCCGCTCATGTCGGAAGCACCAGCGGAAAGCGCGGTGACAACGCTACCCAGGCTGCGACCGCCCAGAATGTAGTCGGAAAGGTTCTTGGTGGAGCGATAGGCGGCAAAGCCGATCAGTACCATTACCGCGATATAGATCACGAAAGTGATCGTTAGTGGATTGCCCATGCTTGTGCCCTGGCGTTTGTTTTTATTTCATGCACAACCGAATCGAGACGGTTGCACCCAGGCGGCGAATCCTATGCAACAACGTTAATAGGGTGCAACCACTTTTCGTCCGCCAGTTGCACCTTCTCGTGCATTTTCAGGTAATGCCGCTTTTTTGCTCCTTTATGGAGCAAAACCCGCGTTTTTCAGAACAAAACGCATCAGAAAAAAACGTATTTGAAGCGTAGGATCATTCATCGGACGAGTTGCACCTTTTCCGTCAAAAAATCGGGTTGCACCTGGTTGCACCCGAAATGTCCTACGGCTACTCTTGGCGTTAGCTTAGGCCACAACCGTGGCAATAACGAGGATAAGAAATGGCGACGACCACCCTTGGGGTCAAACTCGATGACCCTACCCGTGAGCGACTCAAGGCAGCTGCGCAGTCCATCGACCGCACGCCGCACTGGTTGATCAAGCAAGCAATCTTCAACTACCTGGAGAAGCTCGAGGGTGGCGCCACCCTGACCGAACTCAACGGTCAGGCCAACAGCCCGGCCGACGATGCCGGTGAAGTACAGCCCGACCATGCGCACCAGTGCTTCCTGGAGTTCGCTGAGAGCATCCTGCCCCAGTCGGTGCTGCGCTCGGCCATTACAGCCGCCTATCGCCGCCCCGAGCAGGAAGTGGTGCCGATGCTGCTGGAACAGGCGCGCCTGAGCGCGCCCCTGGCCGAGGCGACCAACAAGATGGCCGCCGGCATCGCCGAGAAGCTGCGCAACCAGAAGAGCGCCGGAGGCCGCGCCGGCATCGTCCAGGGCCTGCTGCAGGAGTTCTCGCTGTCGTCCCAGGAAGGCGTGGCGCTGATGTGCCTGGCCGAAGCCCTGCTGCGCATTCCCGACAAAGGCACTCGTGACGCGCTGATCCGCGACAAGATCAGCAGCGGCAACTGGCACCCGCACCTGGGCAACAGCCCGTCGCTGTTCGTCAACGCGGCCACCTGGGGCCTGCTGCTGACCGGCAAGCTGGTTTCCACCCACAACGAAGCCGGCCTCACCACCTCGCTCACCCGCATCATCGGCAAGAGCGGCGAGCCGATGATCCGCAAGGGCGTCGACATGGCCATGCGCCTGATGGGCGAACAGTTTGTCACCGGCGAGACCATCGCCGAAGCGCTGGCCAATGCCAGCCGCTTCGAGTCCAAAGGCTTCCGCTACTCCTACGACATGCTCGGCGAAGCCGCGCTGACCGAGCATGATGCGCAGAAGTACCTGGCCTCCTATGAGCAGGCGATCCACTCGATCGGCAAGGCCTCCCACGGCCGCGGCATCTACGAAGGCCCGGGCATCTCGATCAAGCTCTCGGCACTGCACCCACGCTACAGCCGCGCTCAATACGAGCGGGTGATGGAAGAGTTGTACCCGCGCCTGCTGTCGCTGACTCTGCTGGCCAAGCAGTATGACATCGGCCTGAACATCGACGCTGAAGAGGCCGACCGCCTGGAGCTGTCGCTCGACCTGCTCGAGCGCCTGTGCTTCGAGCCTTCACTGGCCGGCTGGAACGGGATCGGCTTCGTCATCCAGGCCTACCAGAAGCGCTGCCCGTATGTCATCGACTACGTCATCGACCTGGCCAAACGCAGCCGTCACCGCCTGATGATCCGCCTGGTGAAAGGCGCCTACTGGGACAGCGAAATCAAGCGCGCCCAGGTCGAGGGCCTGGAAGGCTATCCGGTCTACACCCGCAAGGTGTACACCGACGTTTCCTACGTCGCCTGCGCCCGCAAGTTGCTGGCGGTACCGGAAGCCATCTATCCGCAATTTGCTACTCACAACGCACACACTCTGTCGGCTATCTACCACATCGCCGGTCAGAATTATTACCCGGGGCAGTACGAGTTCCAGTGCCTGCACGGCATGGGCGAACCGCTGTACGAGCAGGTTGTAGGCAAGGTCTCGGAAGGCAAGCTTAATCGCCCGTGCCGCGTCTACGCGCCGGTCGGCACCCACGAAACCTTGCTGGCCTACCTGGTGCGCCGCCTGCTGGAAAACGGCGCGAACACCTCGTTCGTCAACCGTATCGCCGACCACTCGATCTCCATCCAGGAACTGGTCGCCGACCCGGTCGCCAGTATCGAGCGCATGGCCACCCAGGAAGGCAGCATCGGCCTGCCGCACCCGCGCATCCCGTTGCCGCGTGACCTGTATGGCAGTGAGCGGGCCAACTCGGCCGGTATCGACATGGCCAACGAACACCGCCTGGCGTCGCTGTCCTGCGCCATGCTGGCCACGGCCCACAATGACTGGAAAGCCACCCCATTGCTGGCCTGCGCCGCCAGCGAAGGCGCTGCCACAGCGGTACTGAACCCGGCAGATCATCGCGACGTGGTCGGCCACGTGCAGGAAGCCACCGTTGCCGACGTCGACAACGCCATCCAGTGCGCGCTCAATGCCGCCCCCATCTGGCAGGCCACTCCACCCGCCGAGCGCGCAGCGATTCTGGAGCGCACCGCTGACCTGATGGAAGCCGAGATCCAGCCGCTGATGGGCCTGCTCATCCGCGAGGCCGGCAAGACCTTCGCCAACGCCATCGCCGAGGTGCGCGAGGCCGTTGACTTCCTGCGCTACTACGCCGTGCAGGCGCGCAACGATTTCAGCAATGACGCCCACCGCCCACTGGGGCCAGTGGTGTGCATCAGCCCGTGGAACTTCCCGCTGGCCATCTTCACCGGCCAGGTGGCCGCAGCCTTGGCTGCCGGCAACCCGGTACTGGCCAAACCAGCCGAACAGACCCCACTGATCGCAGCCCAGGCTGTGCGCCTGCTGCTCGAAGCCGGCATTCCGGAAGGCGTGCTGCAACTGCTGCCAGGGCGCGGCGAAACCGTTGGTGCCGGCCTGGTCGGCGACGAACGCGTCAAGGGCGTGATGTTCACCGGGTCCACCGAAGTGGCGCGCCTGCTGCAGCGCAACGTCGCCGGGCGCCTGGACAACCAGGGCCGTCCGATCCCGCTGATCGCCGAAACCGGTGGCCAGAACGCGATGATCGTCGATTCCTCGGCGCTGACCGAGCAGGTGGTGATCGACGTGGTGTCCTCGGCCTTCGACAGTGCCGGCCAGCGCTGCTCGGCCCTGCGCGTACTGTGCCTGCAGGAAGACTCGGCTGACCGCGTGATCGAGATGCTCAAAGGCGCCATGGCCGAAAGCCGCCTGGGCAACCCGGACCGCCTGGCCGTGGACATTGGCCCGGTGATCGATGCCGAAGCCAAGGCCGGTATCGAGAAGCACATCCAGGGCATGCGCGAAAAAGGCCGCCCTGTTTATCAGGTCGCCATCGCCGATGCTGCTGAAACCAAGCGTGGCACCTTCGTGATGCCAACGCTGATCGAGCTGGAGAGCTTCGATGAGCTCAAGCGCGAGATCTTCGGCCCGGTACTGCACGTGGTGCGTTACAACCGCCGCAACCTCGACCAGTTGATCGAGCAGATCAACAACTCCGGCTACGGCCTGACCCTCGGCGTGCACACCCGCATCGACGAGACCATCGCCAAGGTGGTGGAGAACGCCAACGCCGGCAACATGTACGTCAACCGCAACATCGTTGGTGCGGTGGTGGGCGTGCAGCCGTTCGGTGGTGAAGGCCTGTCCGGTACCGGCCCGAAAGCGGGTGGCCCGCTGTACCTGTACCGCCTGCTGTCGACCCGCCCGGCAGACGCCATTGGCCGTCACTTCCAGCAACAGGATGGCGAAGGCAAACCGGACCGTACCCTGCACGATCAGCTGATCAAGCCGCTGCACAGCCTCAAGGCCTGGGCCGAGAGCAACCAGCTGGCCGACTTGGCTGCGCTGTGCGACCAGTTCGCCAGCCAGTCGCAGAGCGGCATCGCCCGCCTGCTGCCAGGCCCGACCGGCGAGCGCAACAGCTACACCATCCTGCCACGCGAGCACGTGCTGTGCCTGGCCGACAACGAGGCTGACCTGCTGGCGCAGTTGGCCGCAGTACTGGCCGTCGGCAGCTCGGCGGTGTGGGCAGACAGCGAGCCTGGCAAAGCCCTGCGTGCCCGCCTGCCGCGTGAGCTGCAGGCCAAGGTCAAGCTGGTGGCGGACTGGAACAAGGATGAAGTGGCGTTCGACGCCGTGATTCACCATGGCGATTCGGACCAGCTGCGCAGCGTGTGCCAGCAGGTGGCCAAGCGTGCTGGTGCGATCGTCGGTGTGCACGGGCTGTCCAGCGGGGATCACCAGATTGCGCTGGAGCGGCTGGTGATTGAGCGGGCGGTGAGTGTGAACACCGCGGCGGCGGGGGGGAATGCCAGCTTGATGACCATTGGCTGATTGCTGTTGATAAAAAAGGGGAGCTTCGGCTCTCCTTTTTTATGGGCGCATATCTTGAGATGTTTGGCGCCTGTGAGATCGAGCGCCGCCCGCGCGGCGCTCGATCTCACAGGCGCTGAAACTGCTGCGGCGAATACATTGGGGCCTTCATGCAGCCTGAAGCCAGGCCCTCACTGCTTCATCCCCAACTCAGCATCATCCATCAGTGCCTTGGCCATCGCACTCAAATAATGCGCAGCCCAGAGCATCATCGTTTTCTCATCCATCAACCCGGTAATGGTCAGTTCGCGCACATAGCCCATCAACTCCGAAGACTGCTCTCAGGCATCCCGGCACGGGATACCCGGCTCGATGCGAAACAGTGGATGTGTGCCATTCTCGCCCTGGTAGAAGGTGGTCTTGCCGACGGTGAACTGGGTGTCTTCTGTTGTCATTGTTCAATCCCCTGATAATTCTCGACTGCCTGGCCTGGCCCTTTCGCGGGTGAACCCGCTCCCACAGGTTCATCACAAGCCCCAAGGCTTGCACAGTACCTGTGGGAGCGGGTTTACCCGCGAAGAGGCCAGCCCAGGCAACACATTACGCAGCCTCAATGCACAGGTCTGGCCTCAGCGGGCATCTGCACCTGAACCAATGCAGACTCAAGCAAAGCCCGCAGCGCCTCCAGTTCATGCATCGTGGTCATCATCAGGATCGAAGCCGGCGACCTGGGCTGCAGCTGCATGGCGTGGTGCACCACGGTTGCGGCACACAGCGCGTGATCCGTGGCCTGGATCAGGGTGTCTTCAAGGGAATGGGCGTTAGGGTGGATCGGGGACTATCTTCAGCATCATGGTTCACCTAGTGATAAAGGCCACTACACACCTGCTGTCAAACAAGAGGGTGGCAGCTGTACATGGGTTGACAGACCGGTAGGCAAACCAAAACCCGGCGCACACGAAGTGCCCCATGCACAGCTGCCATAAAGGCAAAGCGATTCGGTTTGACCTAAGCGGCCTGTCAAAGCCGGTCACTGATTCGGCAGCGACCACCCGAGACTAGGGCCCTACCCAGAGCACCGCAATGGCTTGGAGGGGGTTGGGAGTATGTTTGGGAAATGGACTACATGGAATAGGTGAAAACCTAAAATGATCTGCCGAAACTGGCCGGAATGCGGTGAGACTGGCAGGTGTTCGCGCCTCACCCTTTTCAGCGCCTGTGAGGCCGAGCGCCGCCCGCGCGGCGCTGCGCAGCACAAGGCTGCTCACATTTGTTGCAACGTGGCCATGCCTGTGAGGCCATGGTTGTCAGCCTTGTCGCATGAGCGAAGGAATGCGGGGCGGCAGCCGCGCCAACAGGGAAATACCGTCAAACCACAAAGCGGGCAACCATGGCCGAGCAGTTGCCACGCTATCTTTCCACCATGCGCGCCCCAGAGTTACGCCAAAGCCACCAGATACTCCACCCCTTAAACGCTTCTGAAGCAAGCAACAACCCAACCCATATCCAGTTATTGATGCCAGCAACGACCATAGGCAAGAGCAAAACCACCGAAACTGACGGAACGATGAAAAAAAATCTGAATGGCATCTGCACCAGCGCCAAAAACACCACGATTTTTTTACACCTGAAAAAACCCACGCATGTAACAATAACTGAAAACTGTAAAAACAGCCCGGCCCAGATCACAATGCCTGAACCACCCCAATTCCGCACTACGTCAAGACCACTATTCAAATCCGACAAAAAAGGTATTGCGCCTCGGGCGATATTACGCAAGATGTACAAAATAATATAAAACGCATCCATACTTGCCCAAAGCAAATATAGAGCTCGCTGCTTATTGGTAGTTGACACCATCAATAGGCCCCTATTCTATATTCATACTCCTCGTCAGGTACCACAGGACGCCAGTGCCAGGACTCCCCCGTGATCGCCCAGGCATCATCTGCCTGTACATAGTTTTGCGTTATCCGTCGTACATCCCCATATCGATGTGTAGCCGATAGTCTGGCGAAGCTCCGCTCCTTTTCGCCTAATGGCACCCACCTCTGACTTACCAATCTACGGGTATTAGCATAGTCTTTCCCCTCGCTCGAAAAAAGACGTCCCTCGTCACCTCGGGATGTTAAAAAGTTTGCGGCCAACGCCACCCCAGACCACAATAAATCTGTATCAATACTAAATGTTTTCCACTTGCCAGGGCCATCAGCTTCTGGGTATTTACTCTCAGACAGCAGTAAATCCAGCTTTGATTCCGCCCATCTCAAACGAGGGTAACGCGACACATCAATTGGAGAAATTGGCTGCTCCCGAATAAGGAACCACCTGCCGTCTTCCACCAGCTTCAAAGCTCGCCAGATATCATCCTGCAGCAAAGGACGCCCCAGAGGCAAATCACATGCTTTCTGGAAGTCACACAATCCACGCAGGGTCGTATTTTCCAGCAAAGCCCTCTGAACTACCGAACAAGCAAAAAAAGGGTCTTCAACCCTCTCTAAATCTTCTTTCCAAACGTCGCGCCACTCACAAATCCTGTCCATAGAATTCCTCCACAGTGAAGAATCAATATCTACCTCATTTTCCATCACTGCGGTCGTAGGAGATTTCGGCGCAGCGCGTAGGAATATTCCTGTCGCCTTCTACAAGCACGCCTCTGACGCCTCAAATTTTTCATGCAGTCAGTGGAATAGCAGAGCTTAAAAGGTGCCAAGGCTGACAGATGAATGCCTTTTGATCTCACACGTGCTTCAAGATTTGCTGCGAACGGGTGGCCTTGACGCTCACTCAACCCAGCCCCTTCCCCCGTCAACCAACATCAGAGGCTCCAAATGCGAGGATTTTTGACTGAACATCATCTCAATCAATCATGGTAGCCAGTCTTATTCGGCCAATCCTAGACTCGCCTCAAGCCCGCTCAAGGACCGCCCCCATGCCCGAGACCCTGCTCAGCCCCCGCAACCTGGCCTTCGAACTCTACGAAGTGCTCGACGCCCAAGCCCTCACCCAGCGCCCGCGCTTTGCCGAGCACAGCCGCGAAACCTTCGACGCGGCGCTGACCACCGCGCGCACCATCGCCGAAAAGTACTTCGCCCCGCACAACCGCAAGGCCGACGAAAACGAGCCGCGCTACGTGGACGGCCGCGCTGAACTGATCCCCGAGGTCAAGCCTGCCGTCGATGCCTTCCTCAAGGCCGGCTTCCTCAACGCCAATCGCGACTTCGAGGTCGGCGGCATGCAGCTACCCAGCCTGGTCTCGCAGGCCTGCTTCGCCCACTTCCAGGCCGCCAACGCTGGTACCACGGCCTACCCCTTCCTGACCATGGGCGCGGCCAACCTGATCGAAAGCTTCGGCAGCGACGAGCAAAAACGCCTGTTCCTGCAGCCAATGATCGAAGGCCGGTTCTTCGGCACCATGGCGCTGACCGAGCCGCACGCAGGTTCGTCCCTGGCCGACATCCGCACACGCGCCGAACCCTGCGCAGACGGCAGCTACCGGATCAAGGGCAACAAGATCTTCATCTCCGGCGGGGACCACGAACTGTCGGAAAACATCGTGCACATGGTCCTGGCCAAGCTGCCGGACGCGCCACCCGGTGTGAAAGGCATCTCGCTGTTCATCGTGCCCAAGTATCTGGTCAATCAGGATGGCCGCCGTGGCGAGCGCAACGACGTACTGCTGGCCGGGCTGTTCCACAAGATGGGTTGGCGCGGCACCACCTCCACGGCACTGAACTTTGGCGACAACGGCCAGTGCGTCGGCTACCTGATCGGCCAGCCACACCAGGGCCTTGCCTGCATGTTCCAGATGATGAACGAGGCACGCATCGGTGTTGGCATGGGCGCAGTGATGCTGGGCTACGCTGGCTACCTGTATTCGCTGGAGTATGCCCGCCAGCGGCCGCAAGGCCGGCTGCCGGACAGCAAGGACCCTCTCAGCCCGGCGGTGCCGATCATCGAGCACACCGATGTGAAACGCATGCTGCTGGCACAGAAGGCTTACGTGGAAGGCGCCTTCGACCTGGGCCTGTACGCGGCGCGCCTATTCGACGACACCCAGACCGCAGAGGACGAAAGTGCACGCCAGCAGGCACAAGCGTTGCTCGATCTGCTGACGCCGATTGTCAAATCCTGGCCTTCGACCTTCTGCCTGAAGGCCAACGAACTGGCCATCCAGATCCTGGGTGGCCACGGTTACACCCGCGAATACCCGGTAGAACAATACTACCGCGACAACCGCCTGAACCCGATCCACGAGGGCACCGAAGGCATCCAGTCACTCGACCTGCTGGGCCGTAAGCTGGCACAGCACAACGGAGCCGGCCTCAAACAACTGATTCGCCTGATCGCAAGTACCGGTGAGCGCGCCAGCCACCACCCCAATCTTGATGCCTTGCGCCAACCGCTTGAGCAACTGGTCACTCGCCTGCAAGCCGTGACCCTCGGCCTGCTGGGTGATCTCGCCCAAGGCCAGACTGCCGGCGCCCTTGCCAACTCGGCCCTGTACCTCAAGGCCTTTGGCCATTGCGTGATCGGCTGGCGCTGGCTGGAACAAGCGATACATGCCGAGCTAGGCCTGCTCAAGGGCAATGCCGCAGACCGCGACTTCTACCTGGGCAAACTGCAGGCAGCCCGTTATTTCCTGACCTGGGAGGTACCAGGCTGCCATAATGAGCTGGCATTGCTCGAGGCACGCGACGATACCTGCCTGGCCATGCAAGATGGGTGGTTCTAGGGGGAGCCACCGTGCACACGGAGGTTTTCCATGTTCGATTCCAGCGCCCTGCTGCGCCAGCGCTTTGCCACGCTGCGCAGCACGGCCGAGTTGTTTTCCCTGCGCCATGTGAAACAGTCCCACCAGGCGCTTTCGGTACGCCGTAACGTGGCCGAACCGCCATTCTTCAGCCAGGACGAGGGCGCCATGCTCACGGTGCGGGTCAACGGCGTAGAGGCCTACGCGGCCACCGCCGATCTGTCCCAGCAAGGGCTACAACGAGCATTGGAACATGCCGAAGCCATGGCCCGGCAGATCGCCAGGCACAGCCTGCTTGACCTGCGCGACCAGCCGGTGCCCAGCTCGCGCCACGACCATGTTTCGCCAAATTTCGACCGCCCACTGCCCAGCCTCGCCGACTGCCTGGGCCTGCTCGCCGCCGAATCAGCCAGCATACCCAAGGACAGCCGCCTGGTGGACTGGCAGACCAGCCTGAGCCAAAGCCTGGTCGAGCAGACCTACCTGAACTCCGCCGGTGCCGAACTGCGCCATGCTCAGCGGTTCCTGTTCCCGGGGCTGAGTGTCACCGCCAGCGACGGCCAGGACAGCCAGACCCGTAGCCTGGGCCGGGACAACTTCGGCCAGCAGGGTGGCTTCGAAATCATCGAACGCTGCGGCCTGGTCGGTGCTGCTCAGCATGTGGCCGACGAGGCGCTGCAGCTGCTGCTGGCGGCCAACACACCCAGCGGCCAGCGTGACCTGCTGCTGATGCCAGACCAGATGATGCTGCAGATCCATGAGTCGATCGGCCACCCACTGGAAATGGACCGCATCCTCGGCGACGAGCGCAACTACGCGGGCACCAGCTTCGTCAAAGCCAGTGATTTCGGCCACCTGCAATACGGCTCGCCAGTGCTCAACGTGACCTTCGACCCGACCATCGGGGAGGAACTCGCCAGCTACAGCCATGACGACGACGGCAGCCAAGCCAGCAAGCAGTTCCTGATCCGTGACGGTCTGTTGCTGCGCCCGCTGGGCGGCGCGCTGTCGCAGTTCCGTTCCGGGCTCGATGGCGTGGCCAACAGCCGCGCCTGCGGCTGGAACCGCGCACCGATCGACCGTATGGCCAACCTCAATGTCGAGCCGGGTGATCGAACCCTTGAACAACTGATTCAGGGAATCGAGCACGGCATCCTGATGCGCACCAACCGTTCCTGGTCCATCGACGATGCGCGCAACAAGTTCCAGTTTGGCTGTGAATGGGGCCAGTTGATTGAAAACGGCGAGCTCAAAGGCATCGTCAAAAACCCCAACTACCGCGGCATCTCCGCGCAGTTCTGGCGCAACCTCGCGGCGGTTGGTGACCGTAGCACCTTCCAGGTACTGGGCACGCCCAACTGCGGCAAGGGCGAACCCAACCAGGTGGTGCGGGTGGGCCATGCCGCTCCGGCCTGCGTGTTCCGCCAGATCGACGTATTCGGGGGGGACGCCTGATGAGCGCAACACCACAGCATGCTTTCGAACAACTGGTCAGTGCCTTGCGTGAAGTGAAACATGCAGAAGAACAGTTCACCCTGGGCTACAGCGCTGAACAATCGCAATTCGTGCGTTTCAACCATGCCAAGGTGCGCCAGGCCGGCGAGGTCAGCCAGGCCAGTGCGCACCTGAGGCTGATCCGCGACGGGCGCCAGGCTGAACAGCAAGTGACCCTGAGCGGCGATGCGCAAGTGGACCGTCAGCGCCTGGGCGAAGCCCTTGAACAGCTGCGCCAGACGCTGCCCCTTCTGCCTGCGGACCCCTACCTGCGCCTGGACCAGAGCGCTTGGCACAGCCACAGCCTGCAGGATCAGGCGCTGCCTGAGCTGGGCGAAGTACTGGCGCTGCTCGACGGCGAAGCAGGCGACCTGGACCTGGTTGGGATCTATGCCGCTGGCCCGATCTGCAGGGGCTTTGCCAGCTCTTACGGGGCCTTCGGCTGGCACCAGGCCAACAGTTTCAACTTCGACTGGAGCCTGTTCCACAGTAACGGCCAGGCCGTGAAGGCGAATTATGCCGGCCAGGCGTGGAATGCAGACGAATTCACCGCCCGCCTGCGCCAGGCCCGCGAACAGCTGGGCTTCCTCGGCCGCCCGGCAATTACCCTGAAGCCTGGTAGCTACCGCGCCTATCTGGCGCCTGCCGCGATGGACGAAATCGCCGGCATGCTGTGCTGGGGCGGTTTCTCTGCGCAGTCTCTGGCCACTGGCAACAGTGCGTTGCAGCGCCTGTACAGCGGCGATGCCCGGCTGAGCCCGCTGGTGTGTTTCCACGAGCAGGTCAGCGGGTCGTTGAGCCCGGCGTTTTCCGATGAGGGTTCGCCGCGCCAGGACGTACCACTGATAAGGGAAGGGCAAGCGCTGGGCAGGCTGGTCAGTGCCCGCAGTGCCGCCGAGTTCGAGCTGCTTGCCAATGGCGCGGACAGCTACGAATCGCCCTGCGCACTCAGCCTTGCAGCGGGGAATCTTGCCAACGCAGACATCCTTGCGCGGTTGGGCACTGGCTTGTACATCAGCAACCTGTGGTACCTGAACTACTCGGACCTGCCGGCTGCGCGCATGACCGGGCTCACCCGCTTCGCCACCTTCTGGGTGGAAAACGGCCAGATTCAGGGGCCGGTAAGCACCATGCGTTTCGATGACAGCCTGTACAGTCTGCTGGGCAGCCAGCTGGAAGACCTGACCTGTGAGCGAGAGATGATCCTGTCGACCAGCACCTATGGACAGCGCAGTACCGGTTCGAGTCATTTGCCGGGGGCGCTGGTCAAAGGGCTGACCCTGACATTGTGATCGGCTATCCCGGCCTCATCGCCGGCTTGCCTGCGATGAGGCCAGGACAGGCAACACTGAACATTGAGGTTCATATGCCCGAACGCACTCCGCTGGACCCTGTCACCGCCCGCTGGATCCCCTGGGTAGTGGCGATCGCCTTCTTCATGCAATCCCTGGACGGCACCATCCTCAACACCGCACTGCCGGCCATGGCCCGCTCGCTCGAAGAGAACCCGCTGCGCATGCAGGGTGTGATCATCGCCTACATGCTCACCGTGGCCCTGCTGATCCCCGCCTCGGGCTGGATCGCCGACCGTTTCGGCACCAAGCGTATCTTCTTCAGCGCCATCGTGCTGTTCAGTTTCGGTTCACTGCTGTGTGCCATGGCCAACAGCCTGGGCTTTCTGATTTTCGCCCGTGTGGTGCAGGGCCTGGGCGGCGCACTGATGCTGCCGGTCGGGCGGCTGGTGGTGCTGCGCGCCTATCCACGTAGCGAACTGGTGCGGATCATGAGCTTCATCACCATCCCCGGCCTGCTGGGCCCACTGCTAGGCCCGACGTTGGGCGGCTGGTTGGTCGAGATCCTCACCTGGCACTGGATCTTCCTGCTCAACCTGCCCGTGGGCGCGCTGGGCTGTTACGCCGTGTGGAAGTTCATCCCCGACCTGCGCGGTGCCGAACGCACCACCTTCGATGGCCCAGGCTTCATCCTGTTCGGCGCGGCGATGGTGCTGATCACCATCGCCATGGAAGGCCTGGGCGAGTTGCACCTGCCGCACCTGCGGGTGATGCTCCTGTTGTTCGCCGGCATGGCCTGCCTGGCGGCCTACTGGCTGCGCGCCGGGCGCGATCCCGAACCACTGTTCTCGCCCAGCCTGTTCCGGGTGCGCACCTTCGCCATCGGTATTCTGGGCAACCTGTTCGCACGCCTGGGCAGCGGCGCCCTGCCCTTCCTGGTGCCGTTGCTGCTGCAGGTGGCACTGGGCTATTCGCCGGCGCAGGCCGGCATGAGCATGATCCCGCTGGCGGCGGCGGCAATGGTCGCCAAGTCCGTTGCCCGGCCGCTGATCGAACGCCTCGGTTACCGCATCGTCCTCACCGGCAACACCGTGCTGCTCGGCCTGCTGCTGGCCAGCCTGGGGCTGGTCGACGGGCAGACCCCGTATGCCGTACTGCTGGTGCAACTGGCCCTGCTGGGCGCCGTGAACTCCATGCAGTTCACCGCCATGAACACGGTAACCCTGATCGACCTCGACGATGCCAGCGCCAGCAGCGGCAACAGCCTGCTGTCGGTGGTCGCGCAGCTGTCACTGAGCCTGGGCGTGGCCTGCGCAGGCGCACTGCTGGGCGGTTTCACTGCAGCCGGCAATGCCGATGGTGTGGAAACCACCCTGGGCGCCTTCCAGCTGACCTTCGTGACCATCGGTATCATGGCCATGCTGGCGGCGGCGATCTTCCTGCAGCTGTCGCCGACGGACGGAAGGCGTGCCCGTCGTCCGGAACCGCACATGGAGTCTTAGGGCGAATGGCCACGAGGCTGGTAGACTATGCGGCATTTTTCGCTTCGCAACGCAGGCCCGCCTCGTGACCACCGAATCCACCGCTTTTGCCACCTTGCCGCTGTCCGCCGCCATGCTGGCCAACCTGGACGCCCTCGGCTATGCCTCGATGACGCCGATCCAGGCCCAGAGCCTGCCCGTCATCCTCAGGGGCCAGGACCTGATTGCCCAGGCCAAGACCGGCAGCGGCAAGACCGCCGCCTTCGGCATCGGCCTGCTCAACCCGATCAACCCGCGCTACTTCGGTTGCCAGGCACTGGTACTGTGCCCCACCCGCGAGCTTGCCGACCAGGTTGCCAAAGAGCTGCGCCGCCTGGCCCGCGCTGAAGACAACATCAAGATCCTCACCCTGTGCGGTGGCGTCTCGCTGGGCCCGCAGATCGCTTCGCTGGAGCATGGCGCGCACATCATCGTCGGCACCCCAGGGCGCATCCAGCAGCACCTGGACAAAGGCACCCTGGTGCTCGACGGGCTCAATACCCTGGTGCTGGACGAAGCCGACCGTATGCTCGACATGGGCTTTTTCGACGCTATCGCCAGCATCATCGGCAAGACCCCGTCGCGCCGCCAGACCCTGCTGTTCTCGGCCACTTACCCCGCCGGTATCGAGCAATTGGCCGCCGACTTCATGCGCAAGCCGCAGCAGGTCAAGGTCGAGAGCCTGCACACCGACAACCAGATCGAACAGCGCTTCATCGAAATCGACCCGCAACAGCGCCTGGAGGCTGTCACCCGCGTGCTCGGCCACTACCGCCCGCAGTCCTGCGTGGCGTTCTGCTTCACCAAGCAGCAGTGCGAGGACGTGGTCGCCCACCTCACCGCCAAGGGCATCGTGGCCCAGGCCCTGCACGGCGACCTCGAGCAGCGCGACCGCGACCAGGTGCTGACCATGTTCGCCAACCGCAGCAGTTCGGTGCTGGTGGCCACTGATGTAGCCGCACGCGGCCTGGATATCGATGGCCTGGACATGGTCATCAACGTGGAGCTGGCGCGCGATGCCGAGATCCACGTGCACCGCGTCGGCCGTACCGGTCGCGCGGGCGAGAAAGGCCTTGCCGTGAGCCTGGTCGCTCCGGCCGAAGGCCATCGGGCCCAGGCCATCGAGGCGCTGCAGAAGAGCCCGCTGCGCTGGGACCAGCTAGACAGCCTGAAGAACAAAGGTGGCGAACCGCTGCTGCCGGTCATGACCACGCTGTGCATCGCCGCTGGCCGCAAGGACAAGCTGCGCCCGGGTGACATCCTCGGTGCGCTGACCGGTGATGCCGGCATCCCGGGCAAGCAGGTGGGCAAGATCGCCATCTTCGACTTCCAGGCCTTCGTGGCGGTGGAGCGGGCCCTGGCCAAGCAGGCGATGCAGCGCCTGAACAGCGGCAAGATCAAGGGCCGCGCCCTGAAAGTTCGCATTCTCTGAAATCTTTTGGGGCCGCTTTGCGGCCCTTCGCGACACAAGGCCGCTCCTACAATGGGTTGCGTACGCCTGTAGCGAAAGGGCTGCGCAGCAGCCCCAGCACTCTTAATGAGGTACCCCGTGCACACCACCGACGTGATCATCCTCGGCGCCGGCGCCGCCGGCCTGATGTGCGCCCAGCTCAGCGCCCGCCGTGGCCGCCGGGTGCTGCTGCTCGACCACGCCAACAAGCCAGGCAAGAAGATCCTCATGTCTGGTGGCGGGCGCTGCAACTTCACCAACCTGTACACCGAGCCGGCCAACTTCCTCTCCCAGAACGCACACTTCTGCAAGTCGGCCCTTGCCCGCTACACACAGTGGGACTTCATCGAGCTGGTGGCCAAGTATGGCGTGCCCTACCACGAAAAGAAGCTCGGCCAGCTGTTCTGTGACAACAAGGCCAGCGACATCCTCGACATGCTGTTGGCCGAATGCGACGAAGCCGGTGCCGAACTGCGCATGCAAACCAGCATCGAGCATATCGAGAAGACCGAAAGCGGCTATCTGCTGCAAACCAGCGCCGGCCAGTTTGCCTGCCAGTCGCTGGTGATCGCCACCGGAGGCCTGTCGATTCCAACGCTGGGCGCAACCGGCTTCGGCTATCAGGTAGCGCGCCAGTTCGGCCATACCTTGCTGCCGACCCGCGCAGGTCTGGTGCCGTTCACCATTACCGAGCCTCAACTCAAGGCACTGTGCACCGAGCTGTCGGGCACCTCGCTCGATTGCACAGCCAGCTGCAACGGCACCAGCTTCCGCGAAAACCTGCTGTTCACCCACCGCGGCCTCAGCGGCCCGGCGATCCTGCAGATTTCGTCGTTCTGGGAGGCCGGCGACACGGTCGAAATCAACCTGCTGCCCGACCGTGATGCCCTGACCTGGCTGCAACAGCAGCAGACCGAGCGCGCCAATGCGGAACTCAAGACCGTATTGGGCGAGGTGTTCACCCGCAAACTGGCCAACCTGCTGGCCGAGCAGTGGTTCGAGTCAAAGCCGATGAAGCAGTACACCCCGGCGGAGCTGGCGCAGATCGCCGACAAGCTGGCGGCCTGGCAGCTGGTACCGGCAGGTACCGAAGGCTATCGCACCGCCGAAGTCACCCTGGGTGGCGTCGATACCCGTGAGGTGTCGTCGAAAACCATGGAATCGCTGAAGAGCCCCAACCTCTATTTCATCGGTGAAGTGCTGGATGTCACCGGCCACCTGGGCGGTTTCAATTTCCAATGGGCCTGGGCATCGGCCAACGCTGCAGCACAGTTCGTGTAGAGTAGAATCCATTCAGCAGCACGGAACGCTTCTTGCTGGTCCGTGCCGCAATGCATTCAATCGATCACTGCCAGCAGGCCATCATGTCATCGAGCTCGTTCCGTCAGTCATTGCGTCGCCTGTGGGGTCAAGACAAGTTCAGCTACGCCATCCGCGTGACCATCGCGCTCACCGGCAGCATGGCCTGGTGCTGGTACCAGAACGAGATGAGCCTGCTCATCCCGCTGTTCCTCGGCATCATCGCCAGCGCCCTGGCCGAGACCGACGATAGCTGGCAAGGCCGCCTCAGCGCGTTGCTCGTCACCCTGCTGTGTTTCGCCATTGCCGCGCTTTCGGTGGAACTGCTGTTCCCCTACCCCTGGATCTTCGCCGTCTCCATGGCCTTGGCCGCCTTCTCCCTGACCATGCTTGGCGCATTGGGTGAACGCTACGGCGCGATCGCATCGGCAACGCTGATTCTGTCGGTGTACACCATGATCGGCGTGGACCAGCGCGGCGGCGAAGTCAGCGACTTCTGGCATGAACCGTTGCTGCTGGTGGCCGGTGCCGCCTGGTATGGCCTGCTCTCGGTGCTGTGGCAGGCGCTGTTCTCCAACCAACCGGTACAGCAGAGCCTGGCCAAACTGTTCTTCGAACTGGGCACTTACCTCAAGCTCAAGGCCAGCCTGTTCGAGCCGATTCGCACACTCGATGTCGAAGCCCAGCGCCTGGCACTGGCCCAGCAAAACGGCAAGGTGGTGGCCGCGCTGAATGCCGCCAAGGAAATCATTCTGCACCGGGTAGGCAACAGCCAGCCCAACTCCAAGGTCAGCCGCTACCTGAAGCTGTACTTCCTGGCCCAGGACATCCACGAAAGGGTGAGCGCCTCGCACTACCCTTACAACGCCCTCACCGAGGCGTTCTTCCACAGCGACGTGATGTTCCGCTGCCAGCGCCTACTGCGCAAACAAGGGGCATCCTGCCAGGAACTGGCACGCTCGATCCGGCTGCGCCAGCCGTTCGTTCTGGCCACCGGCTTCGCCGAGGCCCTCGAGGACCTCAATGCCTCGCTTGAGCACCTGCGTAACCAGAACAACCCGGCCTGGCGTGGCCTGTTGCGCTCACTACGCGCCCTGGCCGCAAACCTGGCCACGCTGGACCGCCTGCTTGGCGCCGCCAGCAACCCCGACAGCCTGGCCGACGCCAGCGACAGCAGCCTGCTCGACCGTTCGCCACGCAACCTCAAGGATGTGTGGAAGCGGTTGCGCACCCAGCTCACACCTACCTCGCTGCTGTTCCGCCATGCCCTGCGCCTGTCGCTGGCGCTGTCGGTGGGCTACGGCATGGTGCACTTGATTCACCCGACCCAAGGCTACTGGATCATCCTCACCACCCTGTTCGTCTGCCAGCCCAACTATGGCGCCACCCGGCGCAAACTGGTGCAGAGGATCTTCGGCACAGCCATCGGCCTGACCGTGGGCTGGGCCCTGTTCGACCTGTTCCCGAATCCGCTCATCCAGTCGGCGTTCGCAGTGGTGGCCGGGGTGGTGTTCTTCGTCAACCGGACCACCCGCTACACCTTGGCCACGGCGGCGATCACGCTGATGATCCTGTTCTGCTTCAACCAGATCGGCGATGGCTACGGCCTGTTCCTGCCACGGCTGTTCGATACCTTGGTCGGTAGCCTGATCGCCATTCTCGCCGTGTTCCTGTTCCTCCCCGACTGGCAGGGCCGCCGCCTTAACAAGGCGCTGGCCAATACCTTAGCCTGCGCCAGTGTGTACCTGCGTCAGATCATGCAGCAGTATGCCCACGGCAAGCGCGATGACCTGGCTTACCGCCTGGCCCGGCGCAACGCACACAACGCTGACGCGGCGCTGTCCACCACGCTGGCCAACATGCTCATGGAGCCGGGGCACTTCCGTAAGGAGGCCGACGTGGGCTTCCGCTTCCTGGTGCTGTCGCATACCTTGCTCAGCTACCTCTCAGGGCTGGGGGCACACCGTGATACGGCGCTGCCGGCAGAGGTCCATGAACAGTTGATAGAGGGGGCGGGGCAGGCGTTGGCCGCCAGCCTCGACGAAATCGCCAACGGCCTGGCCGCGCGGTTACCCGTGGCGATTCACAGCGATGCCGAAGAAGCCTTGGCCAATACGCTGGAGCAGATGCCTGAGGAACTGGATGAACATCAACGATTGGTGCAGACTCAGTTGGCGCTGATCTGCCGGCAGTTGGGGCCCTTGCGGACCTTGGCCGCGCACCTGATCAAAGAGGGCTCACCGGCCTGATTGTTCGTTGCCTGCGCTGCACATCAAAAGCCATGCTGGCGCAGAAGCCGTGCATAGCTGCCGTCTGCCTTCATCGCTGCAATGCTGCGTTCGAACCGCTCGACGATCTGCCGATGCTCAGGGTGCTTGAGGCTCACCAGAATATGCAGGGTGTTCTCGCCCAGCGCGGGTTCGACCAGCACTACCCCATCACGCACCTGCTCGGGTTCGCGCTGCAGGTTGTAGCGCGCCACGAACTCATCTTCCACTGCCAGATCCACCCGCCCTGCCGCCAGCATGCGCACGGCGGAGGAAAAGTTGCGTACCGGCACCTTGTGCAAGCGGGTGTCGCTATCGAATTCGGGTGAGTAGGCATAATCACGCACCACGGCAATGCTGTAGGGATACAGATCAGCCTGGCGCCTGTAACGGAAGCTGTCGCCCTTGCGCTTGAGCAAACGGATGCGGTTGGTCAGGTAGGCCTTGGAAAACTGGCCGATGCGGGTACGCGTATCGTTGTACCAGGCATTGATCAGTACGTCGTAACGGCCTTCGCTAACCCCGAGCAGCGCCCGCGCCCACGGTACTTCCTCGTACTCGCTGGGGTAACCTGCACGCGCCAGCGCCGTGGTGACGATGCTGGTGGCAAGGCCACCACCGGGCATGCCGGCATCAGTGAACGGCGGCCAGGTATCGGCCACCAGCCGTAGTTTGCCCTGGCCCAAGGCTGGCCCAGCCAGCATCACACCCAACAATCCCAGAACGCAAAGCAGTGGCCGCATGCTCAAGTCCTTTTGCAGTGGTAGGCACAGGCTGTTGATGGCGGTCTTCGATAACGCAAGTCATGAGACTACACAAAGCCGCCGCACAGGGCAGCGGCCAATAGTGTCAATTAGCCTCTATTTTGGCCGAAGCAGGCAGCCCCCCGCATTTACGGGTAGCCGAGCACTTCCCTGATCTGGCGCAGATGGCGGATGATCCACTGCTTGTCGATCGCACCCCAGTCATGGATGCGATAATGCCCGGCATGGTTGCGCGCCCCTTCCTGCTGCTCGAACTCGCAGACAATGTCCAGGTCAGCCAACGCAGCGATGGTGTCCTGCGCGGTGCGGCGCGGCATCCCGGTGGCTTCCATCAAGGCTGGCACGCTGGTAGCGGTCTGGCTGTCGATCAGCCAGGCCACGTACAGGCGGCGATAGAAACTGCTCTTGGTCTTGCTCACATCCATGCTGCGTGATCCTTACAGGTTACCCGGCAGCTCCCGATAGGTCAGGTAGACGCGCAGGTCGAATTCCAGTTGGTGGTAGTCCGGCTCCATGTGCTGACAAAGCTGGTAGAAGGCTTTGCTGTGGTCACGCTCGCGCAGGTGCGCCAGTTCATGTACCACGATCATGCGCAGGAACTGCGGCGCCGCCTCCTTGAACAGCGAGGCGATGCGGATTTCCTTCTTCGCCTTGAGCTTGCCACCCTGTACCCGCGACACCGCAGTATTGAGCCCCAGCGCACGGTGGGTGAGGTCCAGGCGGTTGTCGAACAGTACCTTGTCCAGGCTTGGCGCACTGCGCAGGTATTGCTGGCGCATATCCTGGGCGTAGCCGTACAGCGCCTTGTCGCTCTGCACTTCATGGCGATCGGGATAGCGGCGTTGCAGGTAGTCGCCCAGGCGGTCGCTGTCGATCATCTGCTGCACCTGCTCTTGCAGGTGCGGCGGGTAAGCTTGCAAATAGCGTAATACGGTCATGGCATGACATTCGGCGTAACGAATACCGATTCTAGCCAATCAGGACTGCGGCCAGGGAAAAATTGCCGGAAAGCCGCTGGCATCGGCGGCGGTCATCGGCCGGGCGACAAGGAAGCCCTGCACGTAGGCGCAACCGTTTGCCTTGAGCCAAGCAGCCTGGGCCGCAGTTTCCACGCCTTCGGCGATGACCGTGACGTTGTACTCGGCGCACAGGCCGATGACACTGCGCACCAACGCGGCGTCCGGCGCCGAATCGGGCAGGCGCGCCACCAAATGGCGGTCCAGCTTCAAGGTGTCGACAGGCAAGTCGCGCAGCATGCGCAGCGAGCAGTCACCAGCACCAAAGTCGTCCAGCGCCACGCGCACTCCCAGCTCGCGCAGGCGGTGGATCTGCTTGATCGCCGCGTCGATGTTGTACATCAGTGAGGTCTCGGCAACTTCCACTTCCAGTTGCGCCGGGTTGAGCCGGTAATCCTGTATCACCCGCTGCAGCTCATCGACAAGCCCAGGCATGGCGAACTGAGCGCGGCTCAGGCTGATACCCAGCACCAGATCCGGGGCAAAACGCTCACACCAGGCCTGACGCTGCGCCGCCCCCTGGCGGTAGATCCAGCTGGCCAGGCGCGTTATCAGTCGCGCCTCCTCAAGCAAAGGGATGAACAGCCCCGGCGGTACATCGCCGACGCTGGGGTGCTGCCAGCGCAGCAGGGCTTCGAAACCGCGCAGGTGACCATCGGCGAAAGCGACCTGGGGCTGGTACACCATGTTGAAGCCTTGCGACTCGACGGCGCCCCGCACGCTGTCCTCAAGCATCAGCCGTGAACGCGCCCGGCCATTGAGCTCCTGGTCATAGAAGCGGTACTGCCCGCGCCCAGCCTGCTTGGCCGCATACATCGCCGCATCGGCGGCACGCAACAGGCCTTCGACAGTGGCACCGCAGTCCGGGAAGGTGGCAATGCCGATGCTGACACCCAGGCAGACATCCAGGCCGGCCACCTGGCGCTGGACGGACATACGCTCGAGCAGTTGCTCGGCAAAGCGGCCGGCTTGTTCCGGATACGGCAGGCCATCGAACAGCGCCGTGAACTCGTCGCCGCCCATGCGTGCCAGCAACGCCTCACTACCAAGGCAGTCTTTGAGCTGCTCGGCAACCCAACCCAGTACCCGGTCCCCGGCCTCGTGGCCGAGCGAGTCATTGATCCGCTTGAAACCATCCAAATCCATGTACATCAAGGCCTGGGCCTTGTCTGAGCGTTCGTTGCGCAGCAGCACGCTTTCAGCGGCCTGATAGAACCCACGGCGGTTGAGCAGGCCGGTAAGCGGGTCGGTGACCGCCTGGTATTCGAGCTGCTGGTGCAAATTGCGCACCGCCGACATGTCCAGCACCGTCACCACCATCGCCTGCTGATCGGCCGGCAGCGGTGCGCAGGACAATGCCACCGGGACCAGATGACCGCCTGCCGTGCGCAGGTGGGCGTCGTGTACACGGAAGATCTGCCGTGACTGGTAGGCCTGATGGAAATCCGATTCGCTCCAGAGGGTGGCATTGGGCAGTTGCAGCAACTCAAGTAACTGCACGCCCTGCAATTGCTCGACCGGGGCATCGAGCAAGCGCGAGATCGCCGGGTTGGCAAAGCTGATGTTGCCGTGGGCGTCGACCACCAGAATACCTTCGGCGGCATTCTCCAGGATGGACGCATTGAACGCCCTGGCCGCCTCCAGTTCGCGCGTCAAGCGTTGCAGCATGCGCCGGTTGCGCTGCTGGTCCAGTTGCGCCTGCACCTTGGGCTTGAGGATCTGCGGGTCGAACGGCTTGAACAGGTAATCCACCGCACCACTGGCATAGCCCTTGAGCACGGCGGCATCGGACTGCTCGTTAGCGGTGAGAAAGATGATCGGGGTCAGCCGGGTACGGTGGCTGCCACGCATCAGCCGGGCAACCTCGAAGCCGTCCATTTCGGGCATCTGCACGTCGAGCAACACAAGGTCGACTTCGTGCTCCAGCAAGGCGCTCAAGGCTTCCGTCCCTGAACCTGCTGTCAGCACCTGCCAATCTGTGCGGGCCAGTAAGGCTCGCATGCTAATGAGGTTCTCAGGGTAATCGTCCACCACCAGGAGAACCGAGTTGCCATCCGGTGGTTGAGGGTAAGCGCCATCCATGCTGCTTTCTCTTGTATGACCGACTTCGACTTGCATCTGGATCCGGTTTAACACTCTAGACTCGAGTGTGTAACACGCAATGCAATCAGAACGCTATCAGTGACTAAAGGTAAGGGTAGTCGACTAACGGTCGTTTGCCGGGCATTCAGCCATAAAAAAACCCACATTTCTGTGGGTCTTTTTAAGGCGGCCTGTGATCAGTTGACCTTGGCGGCCAGCTCACCTTTCAGGTAACGCTGGAACATGCCTTCCAGGGAGATCGGCTTGATCTTCGAGGCATTACCGGCGGTGCCGAAGGCTTCGTAACGTGCGATGCACACATCGCGCATGGCTTTCACGGTTTCACCGAAGAACTTGCGCGGGTCGAACTCGCTCGGGTTCTGCGCCATCAGGCGGCGCATGGCACCGGTGGAGGCCAGGCGCAGGTCGGTATCGATGTTGACCTTGCGCACGCCGTGCTTGATGCCTTCAACGATTTCTTCGACCGGTACGCCGTAGGTCTCTTTGATGTCGCCGCCGTACTGGTTGATGATCGCCAGCCACTCCTGCGGTACCGAGGAAGAACCGTGCATCACCAGGTGGGTGTTGGGGATGCGCTTGTGGATTTCCTTGATGCGGTCGATCGCCAGCACGTCACCGGTTGGCGGCTTGGTGAACTTGTAGGCACCGTGGCTGGTGCCGATGGCGATGGCCAGGGCATCCACCTGGGTCTTCTTGACGAAGTCGGCGGCTTCTTCCGGGTCGGTGAGCATCTGGCTGTGGTCCAGCACGCCTTCGGCGCCGATGCCGTCTTCTTCACCGGCCATGCCGGTTTCCAGCGAACCCAGGCAGCCCAGCTCGCCTTCGACCGAAACACCACAGGCGTGCGCCATGGCGACAGTCTGCTGAGTGACGCGGACGTTGTACTCGTAGTCGGTCGGGGTCTTGCCGTCTTCGCCCAGCGAGCCGTCCATCATCACCGAGCTGAAGCCCAGCTGGATCGAACGCTGGCACACGTCAGGGCTGGTGCCGTGGTCCTGGTGCATGCACACCGGGATGTGCGGGAATTCTTCGATGGCGGCCAGGATCAGGTGACGCAGGAACGGCGCGCCAGCGTATTTGCGGGCACCGGCCGAAGCCTGGACGATCACTGGGGAGTCGGTCTTGTCGGCCGCTTCCATGATGGCGCGCATCTGCTCGAGGTTGTTGACGTTGAAAGCTGGAACGCCGTAACCGAACTCGGCGGCGTGGTCCAGCATCTGGCGCATGCTAATGAGTGCCATTGTGTATCTCTCTCCCGACAAGCGTCGTTTTGTTTCGTGCAAGCCTGCCGCAGGGGCGGTTGCTGTTCAAGTAGTGTGGGCCACCGGTGCGGCCCGGCCAGTCACGGTGCCTTGCAGCCCCGCCCAATCAGATCGTTGGTTGCCACCCAGTACACCGGGCCTTCCTCGCCCTTGGTGTGGAAGGCCAGCACGCCATCGCTGTACATCGCGCCCGACGCACTCGGCTCGGACTTGAGCCGGTAGACCTGGTCGCCGCCGCCGAGGCGCACGTCGACCGAATCCTGTTGTGCATCGGCGAAGCGCCAGAGCACTTCGGTCTGGCTGTCACAGACCCAACGGGTCCAGGCGGCTGCCGGGGCGGGTTGCGCCGGCTGCAGCAGCGAGCATCCTGCCAGTGTCGCCAGGGCCATCAAGGCCATCAGCGCTTTCATTGCATATCCTCTAGATGACCACACAATGGTCGCTTGGTTGCCTGCTCCGACGAAGCGCATCGGTTCATGGGCAGCCAGGCGCCTTGCGCTGGTGGTCTTCGTCATACTTTTCCAGGCCTTCCGGGCCCACGCGCTTGCTGATTACCGGCACGGTCTCGGCCTGCCACTCAGACTGGTAGCAGCCGCCCTTGGGCGGCTGCGCCGGATCGTTGTCCGAGGACGGGCTGCTGGAGCATGCGCTCAGCAAACCAGCCAGCAAGATCACAGGCAATTGCTTGACCATCAGGTCGCTCCCTTTGCCAGGCGCCGCCATTGTCAGGCTTTTGCCCGCTCTTCAAGGATCGCCACGGCCGGCAGTACCTTGCCTTCGACGAACTCGAGGAATGCACCACCACCGGTAGAAATGTAGGAGATCTCGGCGCTGACGCCATATTTGTCGATGGCTGCCAGGGTATCGCCACCGCCGGCGATGGAGAATGCAGCGCTCTCGGCGATAGCCTTGGCCAGTACCTTGGTGCCGTTGCCGAACTGGTCGAACTCGAACACACCGACCGGGCCGTTCCACAGGATGGTTTTCGACGACTTCAGCAGTTCGGCGAAGTTGGCCGCAGTCTGTGGCCCGATGTCCAGGATCATGTCGTCGGCGGCCACGTCGGCGATGGCCTTGACGGTGGCCTCGGCGCTCTCGGCAAACTCCTTGGCAACCACCACGTCGACTGGCAGCGGTACGCTGACCTTGGCGGCGATGGCCTTGGCGGTTTCCACCAGGTCAGGCTCGTACAGCGACTTGCCCACCGGGTGGCCGGCGGCGGCCAGGAAGGTGTTGGCGATGCCGCCACCAACGATCAACTGGTCGCAAACCGAGCTCAGGCTGTTCAGCACGTCCAGCTTGGTGGAAACCTTGGAGCCGGCAACGATGGCCGCCATTGGTTTGGCCGGTGCCTTCAGGGCTTTGCCCAGGGCGTCCAGCTCGGCGGCCAGCAGCGGGCCTGCCGCAGCGACCTTGGCGAACTTGGCGACGCCGTGGGTGGAGCCTTCGGCACGGTGAGCGGTGCCGAAGGCGTCCATGACGAAGACGTCGCACAGGGCCGCGTACTTGTGCGCCAGCTCGTCGGCGTTCTTCTTCTCGCCCTTGTTGAAGCGAACGTTCTCGAACAGCACCAGGTCACCGGCCTTGACCTCGATGCCATCGAGGTAGTCGGCGACCAGTGCAACGTCGCGGCCCAGGGCCTTGCTCAGGTAGTCGGCAACCGGCTTGAGGCTGTTCTCGGCCGAGAACTCACCTTCGGTCGGGCGGCCCAGGTGCGAGCAGACCATTACCGCCGCGCCCTTCTCCAGGGCCAGCTTGATGGTCGGCAGCGCAGCCAGGATACGCGCGTCGCTGGTTACCACACCGTCCTTCACAGGCACGTTGAGGTCTTCGCGGATCAGTACGCGTTTACCTTGCAGGTCGAGGTCGGTCATCTTCAACACGGTCATGAATGCAGTCCTTCAGGGCTGTTTGGTGCGGGTTGGGTGGACGACGTGCAGATAATGTTCGGCAACGTCGAGCATACGGTTGGCAAAACCCCATTCGTTGTCGAACCAGGCCAGCAGGTTCACCAGGCGGGGGCCCGAGACGCGTGTCTGGCTGGCATCGACGATCGCCGAATGCGGGTCATGGTTGAAATCACAGCTGGCGTGGGGTAATTCGGTGTAAGCCAGCAAGCCTTTGAGCGGGCCATCCAGCGCCGCCTCGCGCAGCACCCGATTGACTTCGACCGCACTGGTGTCACGGGCGGTCTGCAGGGTGATGTCCAGGCACGACACGTTGACGGTAGGCACGCGTACCGCTTTGGCCTGTATTCGCCCGGCAAGTTCCGGCAGCAGGCGCTCGATACCACGCGCCAGGCCAGTGGACACCGGGATCACCGACTGGAAAGCCGAGCGCGTACGGCGCAAATCCTCATGATGGTAGGCATCGATCACCGGCTGGTCGTTCATTGCCGAGTGAATGGTGGTGATCTGTACGTACTCGATGCCGAACGCCTGGTCCAGTACCCGCAGCAGCGGTACGCCACAGTTGGTGGTACAGGAGGCGTTGGACACCAGGCGCTCGGTGCCGGTCAGGCAAGCCTGGTTGATGCCGTAGACCACCGTCGCATCCACATCGGCCTCGCTGGCCATGGGCTGCGAGAACAGCACCCGCGGCGCACCGGCATCAAGAAAGCGCTGGCCATCGGCACGGGTGTGATAGGCGCCGGAACACTCCAGCACCAGGTCGATGTCCAGGGCGGCCCAGTCGACGCCCTCGGGGGTGGCGCTGCGCATGACCTTCACGCAGTCACCATTGATATGCAGACAGTCGCCGTCGACCTTCACGTCGCCGGGGAATCGGCCGTGAGTGGAGTCGAAGCGTGTCAGGTATTCCACACTGGCCTGGTCGGCCAGGTCGTTCAATGCAACGATTTCGAAGCCAGCCTTTGCCCCACGCTCAAACAGTGCGCGCAGGACACAGCGGCCGATGCGGCCGTAACCGTTGAGTGCAACTTTGTAGGGACGCGGGTGGGGCATTGGTGGGCTCGCTAACGCATGGTGGCTGTTGGGGCCGCGTTGCGGCCCATCGCGACACAAGGCCGCTCCTACAGGCACCGCGCCAACATCGAGGCTGCGCGGTAACTGCAGGAGCGGCCTTGCGTCGCGATGGAGGGCCAAGCCCTCCAGGGTTGCATCAGTCTTCCAGCAGCTCTTCGGCAGTACCCAGGATGTTCTCCAGGGTGAAGCCGAACTCCTCGAACAGTGCGCTGGCCGGAGCCGATTCACCGTAAGTGGTCATGCCGATGACACGGCCTTCGAGGCCCACGTACTTGTACCAGAAGTCGGCATGAGCCGCTTCGATGGCGATGCGAGCACCCACTTGCAGCGGCAGTACGGACTGCTTGTAGGCCGCATCCTGTGCGTCGAACACGCTGGTGCTCGGCATCGACACGACACGTACCTTGCGGCCCTGCTCGGTCAGCTTGTCGAACGCCTGAACGGCCAGGCCCACTTCCGAACCGGTGGCGATCAGGATCAGCTCGGGCTCGCCGGCGCAGTCCTTGAGCACGTAACCGCCGCGGGCGATATCGGCGATCTGCTGGGCGTCGCGGTCCTGATGCTGCAGGTTCTGGCGCGAGAAGATCAGCGCCGATGGGCCGTCCTTGCGCTCCAGGGCGTGCTTCCAGGACACAGCCGACTCGACTGCGTCGGCCGGGCGCCAGGTGTCCAGGTTCGGCGTGCTGCGCAGGCTGGTCAGTTGCTCGATCGGCTGGTGGGTCGGGCCGTCTTCGCCCAGGCCGATGGAGTCGTGGGTGTACACATGGATGACGCGCTGCTTCATAAGGGCGGACATGCGCACGGCGTTACGGGCGTATTCCATGAACATCAGGAACGTCGCGCCGTAAGGCACCAGGCCGCCGTGCAGGGCAACCCCGTTCATGATCGCGGTCATGCCGAACTCGCGCACGCCGTAGAACACGTAGTTGCCGCTGGCGTCGTTGGCGTCCACACCCTTGCAGCCCTTCCACAGGGTCAGGTTGGAGCCGGCCAGGTCGGCCGAGCCGCCAAGGAATTCCGGCAGCAGTGGGCCGAAGGCATTCAGGGTGTTCTGGCTGGCCTTGCGGCTGGCGATGGTCTCGCCCTTGGCAGCGACTTCAGCGATGTAGGCAGCGGCCTTTTCGGAGAAGTCGGCTGGCAGATCACCGCTCAGACGGCGCTTGAGTTCGCTGGCCAGTTCCGGGAAGGCGGCGGCATAGGCATCGAACCGCGTGTTCCACTCGGCTTCAGCCTTGGCGCCTGCTTCTTTGGCGTCCCATTCGGCGTAGATGTCGGCAGGAACTTCGAACGGAGCGTGGTTCCAGTTCAGTTCCTTGCGGGCCAGGGCGATTTCGTCGTTGCCCAGCGGAGCACCGTGGCAGTCTTCCTTGCCCTGCTTGTTGGGCGAGCCGAAACCAATGATGGTCTTGCAGCAGATCAGGGTCGGACGGTCGCTCTTGCGCGCAGTCTCGATAGCCGTGCGGATCTCGTCGGCGTCGTGGCCGTTGACGTTGCGGATCACCAGCCAGTTGTAGGCCTCGAAGCGCTTGGGGGTGTCGTCGGTGAACCAGCCTTCCACTTCACCGTCGATGGAAATGCCGTTGTCGTCATAGAAGGCCACCAGCTTGTTCAGGCCCAGGGTGCCGGCCAGCGAGGCGACTTCGTGGGAGATGCCTTCCATCATGCAGCCGTCGCCGAGGAACACGTAGGTGTTGTGGTCGACGATGTTGTGGCCTTCGCGGTTGAACTGGGCACCCAGCACTTTCTCCGCCAAGGCAAAGCCCACGGCATTGGCCAAACCTTGGCCCAGCGGGCCGGTGGTGGTTTCCACACCCGGGGTGTAGCCGAACTCGGGGTGGCCCGGGGTACGGCTATGCAGCTGGCGGAACGACTTGAGGTCGTCGAGGGTGACGTCGTAGCCGGTCAGGTGCAGCAACGAGTAGATCAGCATCGAGCCGTGGCCGTTGGACAGCACGAAGCGGTCACGGTCGGCGAAGCTCGGGTTGCTCGGGTTGTGCTTCAGATAGTCGCGCCAAAGCACTTCGGCGATATCCGCCATGCCCATGGGGGCACCTGGGTGGCCGCTGTTGGCCTTTTGCACGGCATCCATGCTGAGGGCACGAATGGCGTTGGCACGTTCACGACGGCTGGGCATCGCTTATCTCCTGGGGCTTGAATAGGTGGTGTAACGAAAAAGGCGGCCATTTTCCCCCACTGGGGGGCTGGGGGCAAACATTTAAGCGGCAAGCGGCAAGCTTTAAGCAGCAAGAGAAAGCCGAAGCGTGCGCGCAAGGCTCTATTTCTTGCAGCTCATCGCCAATATCAAAACTTTTTGATATTGGTCTTGCTAGGGCAACGATGCCTGTCTAGACTGCCGCGTCATGAACCTCCGTGCGCAACCGATCCCTCAGCGAAGCGACACACTGGCAGCCCTGTGCAAAGCCAGTGGCGACGAACTGCGCCTGAATGTCCTGCGCGCCCTGGCCAGCGACTCGTTCGGCGTCCTGGAGCTGGCACAGATTTTCGACATCGGGCAGTCGGGCATGAGCCATCACCTCAAGGTTTTGGCCCAGGCCGAGCTGGTGGCTACGCGCCGCGAAGGCAATGCGGTTTTCTACCGCAGGGCCCTGCCCGACAGCCACCGCCTGGGCGGCCGCCTGCACACCGCGCTGCTCGAAGAGGTCGACGACCTGACACTACCGCTGGACGTGCAGGCGCGCATCGCTCAGGTGCAACAACGCCGCGCCGCCACCAGCCAGGACTTTTTCCTGCGCGTGGAAGAAAAGTTCCGCGCCCAGCAGGACCTGATCGCCGGCCTGCCGCAGTACCGCGAAAGCCTGCTGGCGCTGCTCGACACACTGAATTTCGAGCCGACCGCCAGCGCGCTGGAAGTCGGCCCCGGCGACGGCGGCTTTTTGCCCGACCTGGCCCGGCGCTTCGCCTGTGTCACAGCCCTGGACAACAGCCCGACCATGCTCGAGCTGGCGCGCCAGGTCTGCGAACGCGAACGCCTGGATAATGTAAACCTGCAGTTGGCCGATGCACTGGGTGCAACGGATGTGGAAGCCGACTGCGTTGTGCTGAACATGGTCCTGCACCATTTCAGCGACCCGGCCCTGGCCCTGCGCCTTTTGGCCAAACGGGTGAAGGCAGGCGGCAGCCTGCTGGTCACCGAACTGTGCAGCCACGATCAGGATTGGGCGCGGGAAGCCTGCGGCGATCTCTGGCTTGGTTTTGAACAGGACGACCTGGCCCGTTGGGCCAACGCTGCCGGGCTGGCCCCGGGGGACAGCCTCTATGTGGGCTTGCGTAACGGTTTCCAGATACAGGTCCGCCATTTTCAGCGGACGGCTGGCGACACACACCATCGGTAAATTTTAGGAACCCGTCGAGATGAGCGAATACTCCCTTTTCACCTCCGAGTCCGTGTCCGAAGGGCATCCGGACAAGATCGCCGACCAGATTTCGGATGCGGTCCTGGATGCCATCATCACCCAGGACAAATACGCCCGCGTGGCGTGTGAAACCCTGGTCAAGACCGGTGTCGCCATCATCGCCGGCGAAGTCACCACGTCGGCCTGGGTCGACCTGGAAGAGCTGGTGCGCAAAGTCATCATCGACATCGGCTACAACAGCTCCGACGTCGGCTTCGACGGCGCCACCTGCGCCGTGATGAACATCATCGGCAAACAGTCGGTGGACATCGCCCAAGGCGTCGACCGCTCCAAGCCGGAAGACCAGGGCGCGGGTGACCAGGGCCTGATGTTCGGCTACGCCAGCAACGAAACCGACGTGCTGATGCCGGCGCCGATCTGCTTCTCGCACCGCCTGGTCGAGCGTCAGGCCGAAGCGCGCAAATCCGGGCTGCTGCCTTGGCTGCGCCCGGACGCCAAGTCCCAGGTCACCTGCCGCTATGAAAACGGCAAGGTAGTCGGCATCGACGCGGTGGTCCTGTCGACCCAGCACAACCCTGAAGTCTCGCAAAAAGACCTGCAGGAAGCCGTGATGGAGCTGATCGTCAAGCACACCCTGCCTGCCGAACTGCTGCACAAGGACACCCATTACCACATCAACCCGACCGGCAACTTCATCATCGGTGGCCCGGTGGGTGACTGTGGCCTGACCGGCCGCAAGATCATCGTCGACTCCTACGGCGGCATGGCCCGTCACGGTGGTGGCGCGTTCTCCGGCAAGGACCCGTCCAAGGTCGACCGCTCCGCCGCCTACGCCGGCCGTTACGTAGCCAAGAACATCGTCGCCGCCGGCCTGGCCGAACGTTGCGAGATTCAGGTGTCCTACGCCATCGGCGTAGCCCAGCCGACCTCCATCTCGATCAACACCTTCGGTACCGGCAAGGTCTCGGACGACAAGATCATCCAGCTGGTGCGTGAGTGCTTCGACCTGCGTCCGTACGCCATCACCAAGATGCTCGACCTGCTGCACCCGATGTACCAGGAAACCGCTGCCTACGGCCACTTCGGCCGTACCCCGCAGCAGAAGACTGTCGGCGACGACACCTTCACCACCTTCACCTGGGAGCGCACCGACCGCGCCCAGTCGCTGCGTGATGCTGCCGGCCTGTAATTTCTCCTGCAGCGGTGCATCGAAGCCCTTGCCGAGTGATCGGCAGGGGCTTTTTTGTAGTTTCCATGGTATCGCCCCTCGACACATCACCTGACAACTGAACCCGCCAACCTCCCCCACGCTTGCCTAGCCTGAACACTCCACTCCGCCACGCAAGGATGCTGGCCATGTCACCTTTCCTGCGCCTCGCCGCCCTGTTGCTGCTCCACACATCCATCGCCCAAGCCGGCCACTGCCCAGACTGGGATGCCAAGCAAGCCAGAACCGAAGTTGCACAACTGCGCACCACCCTGGCCAACTGGGACGACCATTACCACCGCCAGGGTATAGCGCTCGTAGCCGATGAGCTCTACGACCAGGCCCGACACCACCTGCTACACCTGCAACAGTGCTTTGGCCTGGAACCCACAGGCCCAAGCCCACTGGCCA
This sequence comes from Pseudomonas sp. BNK-15, assembly GCF_047456105.1. Taxonomy (NCBI): domain Bacteria; kingdom Pseudomonadati; phylum Pseudomonadota; class Gammaproteobacteria; order Pseudomonadales; family Pseudomonadaceae; genus Pseudomonas; species Pseudomonas sp. BNK-15. Next base: position 2,468,902 of record NZ_CP179898.1, on the reverse strand, counting down.
GCGCACGCGGCCCAATTGCCCACCCCGTTGCCCACACTGGCGTCGAGAAACTCCCTGACGCAGCTGGCGTTGCACGCTGGATGACCGGCAAGAAGGGCGTGTGGGTGCAACCGAAAGTCGACGGAGTGGCGGTCTCGCTGGTCTATCGCCAAGGCCGGCTGGTACAGCTGCTCAGCCGCGGTGATGGCCGCCAAGGGCATGACTGGAGCCGCCACATCAAGGACCTCGACAGCATCACCCGGCAATTGCCTCAGCCGCTGGACGTCGTATTGCAAGGCGAGTTGTACCTACGCCTGCAAGCGCACGTGCAAGCTGAGGCAGGCAGCAGCAATGCGCGCGGTAGCGTGGCCGGGATGCTGGCGCGCAAGCAGCTTGGCCCGAAACTGGGCGCGAGCATCGGCCTGTTCGTCTGGGACTGGCCGCATGGGCCTGACAACCAGGGCGAGCGCCTCACACAACTTGCAGCCTGGGGGTTCCCCGACAGTCAGCGTTTCAGCACAGCTATCGACACCCCCGCGCAAGCTACCCACTGGCGCCTGCACTGGTATCGCTCACCGCTGCCCTTTGCCACCGACGGCGTGATTCTGCGCCAGGACAGCCGCCCGCCAGCCGCCCGCTGGCGGCCCAACGCCCCCTATTGGATCGCCGCGTGGAAATACCCCTTCGCCCAGGCGCTGGCAGAGGTGCGCGACGTACACTTTCTAATCGGCCGCACCGGCAGGGTGACGCCAGTGCTCAAGCTGCAGCCGGTCACCCTGGACGACCGCCGGATCAGCCAAGTCAGCCTCGGCTCCATGGCCCGCTGGCAAACCTTGGACATTCGCCCAGGCGACCGGGTGGCGATCAGCCTAGCCGGGCTGACCATTCCACGTTTCGAAAAGGTGGTCCACCGCGCTGTCGAGCGACAACCGCTGACGGTACCTGTACCTGGAAGATACGGTCCTCACAGTTGCTGGCAAGCCGGCGAGGGGTGTGAAGAGCAGTTCATCGCCCGCCTGGCCTGGCTCGGGGGCAAGCAAGGGCTGGCCATGCCAGGCGCCGGCCCGGGCACCTGGCGGCTGCTGGTGCACGCGGGCCTGGTCACATCGCTGACGGACTGGTTGGCGCTCGATGCCCAGCAACTGCAACAAGTGCCGGGCATCAGTGAAGTCAAAGCCATGCGGCTGCAACGCGGTTTCGACATTGCCCGCTCCAGGCCTTTCGCCCATTGGCTGAGGGGCCTTGGCGTGCCTGCCCACGGCAACGTGCCTGAGCATGAGTACTGGCCGGCGCTTGCCAGCCGTTCCCCCAGCGAATGGCAAGCCTTGCCCGGCATAGGCGAAACACGCGCCAGGCAGCTCGCAGACTTCTTCGCCCAGGGAGAAGTACAGCGCATTGCAACACATCTGGGGAACAATGGCGTCGACGGTTTTCACATGGCTGAAGAGGCCAAATCCCACTAGCGAATGCGCAACGACCTGTAAGGGGATTTCCGAATCTGAGCCTGGAAAAACCTGCCAAGGGTTTATAAATCGGTAAAACCAAGGCAGGATTTCCCCACTTTCTGCTGCCCCGCCCCGTCCAAGAGGCTTTTCATGAAACGTATTTCCACCCTTTTCGTGCTGGCAACGCTGGCTTTTTCAGCTAACGCCGCCCAGCCCGCCAAAGAACAACCCGCGCTCACCGGTTGCGCAGCCAAGCGCCAAGCGATTGCTGAACAGATCGAACAGGCCAAGGCCCACAACAACAGCAACCAACAGGCCGGGCTGGAAAAAGCGCTGAGCGAAGTTGACGCGAACTGCACCGATGCCGGCTTGCGCAAAGAGCGCGAACAGAAGGTGCTCGAGGCGCGCCACGAGGTCAACCAGCGCACCAAGGACCTGGACAAGGCCATGAAGAAGGGCGACCCGGAGCGCATCAACAAGCGCAAAGACAAACTTGCCGAGGCGAAAAAGGAGTTGCAGGAAGCTGTCGAAGACCTGGAGCGTTGACAGCAAGTTCCTACTCCTCTTGGCTTGTAGGACTTTTCTGAAGTTACCCACTGAAGGGTTCACTTGGTCTTAGGGAAGGGGCACCATCGCAGCGCTACTGCCATATGCCCCTACAAGGAGGCTTCCATGAAAGTTGTTTCTTCCGTAGTCATGCTGGCTGTTCTCGGTTTGAGCGCATCCGCCGCCCAAGCAGCTCAGCCCACGCCTGGCTTGACCGGTTGCGCAGCCAAACGCAGCGCCATCGAAAACCAGCTGCAATATGCCAGGGCGCACAATAATTCGGGTGAGATCCGCGGCCTGGAGAAGGCCCTGCAGGAGAACACCGAGCACTGCACCGATGCCGGCTTGAAAGAAGAGCGTGAACAAAAAGTGCGCGAAGCCGAAGCAGAAGTCCAAGAGCGGGAAGCAGACCTGAAGCAGGCGCAGGCAAAAGGCGAAGCGAGCAAAATTGCCAAGCGCGAAAAGAAACTGGCCGAATCCAAAGCAGAACTCGAAGACGCCAAAGCCGAATTGACCAAGTAATCTGAGCCTTCAGTCACGCGCGCCAGCCAGCAGTCCGCAAACTATTGGCTGGCGCATCAATGATTACGAAACTCTGTATGGCAGGCCTTGCAGGCTGCCTCGACCTTGTCCATAGGTGCCTTGAGCATCGCCGCATCCAGCGGCTGCTTGCGTGTCACCGCCAGCAACTCGCCTGTCACCCCTTCCAACGCTTGCGCCAAGTCATGAAAGCGCGCCTGACGCTCCCAGACCTCGGGCCGCGCACTGCTGTCGCCATCATCCTTTACCTGCGGAAAATGCTGCCAGGGCGCATGGGCCAGGCTATCGAGTTTCACCGCACCCTCGGAAAACTTAGCCCCATCGAACGGCAACCGCCCGCGCAGCATGCCACCCATGTCCTCGCTGGTCTTGAGCATCTGCTTGAAGATCGCCTTGCGCTGCCCCAAGGGTGAGTTAGGATCGACACGGTCGCAGGCTACCAGGGACAGGCTGATCAGCAGTATGGCGGTGAAACATTTGAACATCACAGTCACATTGGCAGAGGAAAGGGCCACCAGTATCCTCGCCTGCCATGCAAAGACCAATACCCTTACGAACACTATGGGCAGCCATCCGCTGCTGCCCTCCAAGGATTCAACCATGAAATCTGCTCTGCGCCATCTCGCCTGGGCGCTGCCGGCCCTGGCCTTGCTGGCCGGCTGCAACGGCGGCGAAAACGCCAAGCCCGAACCCCACGCCGTCGCTACTTACACCCCTGCGGCTTGGGCCGACCTGCCCAGCGTCAGCGACAGCGACCTGGTCGCGGGTTTCAACGCCTGGCGCACTGGCTGTGAAAAGCTCAAGCGTGATCCGGTGTGGGCCGCCACGTGCGAAGCAGCACAGCCGATTGCCCTGGAGGCGCCCCAGGTGCGCACGTTCCTGCAAGCGCAATTGCAGGTCTATGGCCTGCGCTCGGCCGAGAACAACGCCAATGGCCTGATCACCGGCTACTACGAACCGGTCTACCCCGGCAGCCTGACACGCACCGAAGCGGCCAATGTACCGGTGTATGGCATCCCCGATGACATGATCGTGGTCGACCTGGCCAGCGTTTACCCGGAACTGAAGGGCAAGCGCCTGCGAGGCCGCCTCGACGGCCGCGTGCTCAAGCCCTATGACACCGCCGAGGTGATCTACCGGGACGGCGTGAAGGCCCCGGTACTGGCGTGGTTGACCGACCCGATGGACCTGCAGTTTCTGCAGATCCAGGGCTCTGGCCGGGTAAAGCTGGAAGATGGCCGTCAATTGCGCTTGGGCTACGCCGACCAGAACGGCCACCCGTACCGGCCGATAGGTCGCTGGCTGATCGAGCAGGGCCAGTTGAAGAAGGAAGACGTGAGCATGGGCGCCATTCATGCCTGGGCTCAGGCCAATCCGCAGCGTGTGCCGGAATTGCTGGCGAGCAACCCCAGCTATGTATTCTTCAGCACCCGCCCTGACAGCAACGAAGGCCCGCGCGGCTCGCTGAATGTGCCGCTTACCGCGGGCTACAGCGTGGCCATCGATCGCAAGGTCATTCCATTGGGCAGCCTGCTTTGGCTGTCCACCACACGCCCGGACGGCACACCGGTGGTTCGGCCGGTGGGCGCTCAGGATACCGGTGGCGCGATTACCGGCGAAGTGCGTGCGGACCTGTTCTGGGGCACCGGGCCTGAGGCCGGCGAACTGGCGGGGAACATGAAGCAGCAGGGGCAGATCTGGATGCTATGGCCAAAGGGCAAGCCACTGCCTGAAGTACCCAAAGTCCTTTGACTGGCTGCTGCCCTCCTCGCGGCTCACACGCGAGGAGGGCAGCCAGGCTTCAGGCCGAAACGACGAAGAACGACACGATCAGGGCCACCCCGGCGAACCACACCAGCGAGCGCAAAGCCGCCCAGTCCGCCAGATAGCAGATGATGTAAAGCAGCCGACTGGTGATGTACAAGACCCCCAGCACGTCCTGCGTCACCTGCTCGGCATTGCCCACGATATCGGCCACCAGCACCGCCGCGGCAAATGCCGGAAACGCTTCATAGCTGTTCTGCTGGGCGGCATGGGCACGCCGTGGCAGGCCCGATAATGTGTCGAGGAAGGCGCGTGGGTCGTGATTGTCCTTCAAGCCGAAACGGCCACTGCTCACCTTGGCGATCAAGGCGCACAGCGGCGGCAGGAACAATGCGATCAGGATGCACCACAGGGCAACGGTCATGGACAGGACTCCTTCAGTCGTTAGGTTAGAGCTTCATCACCAGCATGCCTGCCAGTACCAGCCCGCAAGCTAGGAGTCTCGGGCCGCCAAAAGGTTCTTTGAGGTAGCGCATGCCCAGCAGTACCACCAGGATGACGCTCAGCTCGCGCAAGGCCGCCGCCTCGGCCACCGAACCCAGATGCATGGCCCACAATACCAGCGCGTAGCTGAACAACACGCAAAAGCCCACTGCCAACCCCAAGCGCCACTGGGTGCGCCAGAACAGCACGAACGGCCCCCGCCGTGCCACACAGGCCAGCAGCGGAAACGGCCAGGCGCTGAGCAGGGTCAGCCATACCAGGTAGTCCCAGGGCTTACCCCACAACCGCACGGCCTGCCCGTCGAACCAGGTGTAGCAACCGATGCACAGGCCGATCAGCGCCACCACTGGCAGCATCGACCAGGGCAGGCGCTCACCCCCACCTCCCTGCCACAGCAGGCACGCCATGCCACACGGGATCAGCAATATGCCGATGATTTGCTGCTGGCTGAGCGACTCGCCGGCGAACGCCAGGGTCAGCCCCAGCACCACCAGCGGTGACAGGCCACGCATCAGAGGATAGACCAGCCCCAGATCGCCTACCCGATATGCCTGGATCAGCAGGAATCGGTACAACTGCTCGGCCAATGCCGAGGCGATCAGCCAAGGCCAGATCTCGGCAGGCGGCAGGTCCACGAAGGCCACTGCGAGCACGGCAAAGGCCAGGGCTACCGAGTCCATGCTGGCGATCACCAGCAAGCGCTCGCCACTGAATTTGATCAGGGTGTTCCAGGTCGCGTGCAGCAATGCCGCGATCAATACCAGGGAAGTTGCCAGCACGCCTTCAGGTCCTTGTGACGTTATCAGCCACTGAATATATAGCCTTGGTAGTGACAATGGGCGCGAGGCGGTTCTGCATCAAATGCGGAACGAAACCAGCCAACCAGGTCAAAAACTGTGTCCCGAGACCCTCGCCAGATCATCAAAGAACTGCCCGAGCCATTCGGGTTACGACTTGGAAGCCATTGTTACAGGATTTGGGATGCTTGAATTAGTTGCTGCGTTTATCTGCCTCACAACACTCCTCACCTACGTCAATTACCGCTTTATCGGCCTGCCCCCCGCCATCGGCGTGATGGTCACGGCACTGCTGTTCTCGCTGATGCTGCAGGGGCTTAGCCTGATCGGCTTCCCGGGCCTTGAAGAACGCGTCGAAGGGCTGATGAACCAGATCGACTTCAATGACCTGCTGATGCACTGGATGCTGGCGTTTCTGCTGTTCGCCGGCGCACTGCACGTCAACCTCACCGATCTGCGCAGCTACCGCTGGCCGATCGGGCTGCTGGCAACGCTCGGCGTGCTGATCGCCACCGTGGTGATCGGCTTTCTGTCGCACTGGGTCTTTGCGCTGTTCGGCTGGCAGGTGCCGCTGATCTACTGCCTGCTGTTCGGTGCACTGATCTCGCCCACCGACCCGATCGCTGTGCTAGGGGCCCTGCGGACCGCTAACGCCTCCAAACCGCTGAAGACCACCATCGTCGGCGAGTCTCTGTTCAACGACGGCACCGCCGTGGTGGTGTTCACCGTCCTGCTGGGCATCATTCAACTGGGTGAAACGCCAAGCATCACTGACACAGCGATCCTGTTCGCCCGCGAAGCCATTGGCGGGGCGGTGTTTGGCGGGCTGCTCGGTTACGCCACCTACCGCATGATCAAAAGCGTCGAGCAGTATCAGGTCGAGGTCATGCTGACCCTGGCGCTGGTCATCGGTGGTTCGGCGATGTGCTACGAGCTGCACGTCTCGGCACCGATCGCGATGGTCGTGGCCGGGCTGATCATCGGCAACCTGGGGCGCAACCTGGCGATGAACGACATGACCCGTCGCTACCTGGACGGTTTCTGGGAGTTGATCGACGACATGCTCAACGCCCTGCTCTTCGCCCTGATCGGCCTGGAGCTGTTGCTGCTGCCGTTCAACTGGCTGCACCTGGCGGCTGGCAGCGTGCTGGCGCTGGCGGTGCTGCTGTCGCGGCTGCTGACCGTGGCCCCGGCGATCGTGCTTTTGCGCCGCTGGCGCAGCGTGCCCAAAGGCACCGTGCGGGTACTGACCTGGGGCGGCCTGCGCGGTGGCGTTTCGGTAGCCCTGGCACTGTCGCTGCCATTGGGCGAGGAGCGTGACCTGCTGCTGTCGATCACCTACATCGTGGTGCTGTCGTCGATCCTGGTGCAGGGCTTGAGCATCGGGCGGGTGGTGCGCAAGGTCAGCGCACAACCCTGAAAACCCAGGGCCGTCTTGCCGGCGAAAGGGCTGCGAAGCAGCCCCATCACGTTATTCCACCGCGCTGTCCGGAAACTGGTCCTGAACATATTTGATCTCGGTGCGCCCGTGGGCCGCCGGCTGGCCATCCTCGCCCAGGTTGACGAAGACCATCTTGTCGACAGTCAGGATGCTCTTGCGGGTGATCTTGTTGCGCACTTCACACTTGAGGGTGATCGAGGTGCGGCCGAACTCGGTTGCGGTGATGCCCAGCTCGATGATGTCGCCCTGGCGCGAGGCACTGACGAAGTTGATCTCCGACATGTACTTGGTCACCACACGCTGGTTGCCCAGCTGGACGATGGCGTAGATCGCCGCCTCTTCGTCGATCCAGCGCAACAGGCTGCCGCCGAACAGTGTGCCGTTGGGGTTGAGGTCTTCGGGTTTTACCCATTTGCGGGTGTGAAAGTTCATCTGTACTCCTGACCTGCTTGGCTAACGTGCGGTAATGATGGCAGAGCGGCCGGCGCCGCTCCATTGATCATCGACTATCGTCGCTATTAATCGACAGAAAACCTTGGGCGATGACTCCCGCCAAGGCTATAATCTGCGCCGATTCACATGGCCACCCGCCGCGGTGCCATGCCCGCCACCTGTCCGAGGGGCGCTGCAGCAGGGTCATCCTGTCAGGCTCGGATGGGGCGTTGTCCGCTCCCGCGGACGCTCAACGCACAACGGCGCCCATTCGCACACTACGAATGGAGGCTCTCATGAGCGCTGTAAACACGCCTGCAGGTTTTACCGATTTCAAAGTCGCAGACATCTCCCTGGCCGCCTGGGGTCGTCGCGAAACCATCATCGCCGAATCGGAAATGCCTGCCCTGATGGGCCTGCGTCGCAAGTACCTCGCCGAGCAGCCGCTCAAGGGTGCGAAGATTCTGGGCTGCATCCACATGACCATCCAGACTGCCGTGCTGATCGAAACCCTGGTTGCCCTGGGTGCCGAAGTGCGCTGGTCGTCCTGCAACATCTTCTCCACTCAGGACCAGGCCGCAGCCTCCATCGCTGCCGCCGGTATCCCGGTGTTCGCCTGGAAAGGTGAAACCGAGGAAGAGTACGAGTGGTGCCTGGAGCAGACCATCCTCAAGGATGGCCAGCCATGGGACGCCAACATGATCCTCGACGACGGCGGTGACCTGACCGAGCTGCTGCACAAGAAGTACCCGGCCGTGCTGGACCGCGTCCACGGTGTCACCGAAGAAACCACCACCGGCGTGCACCGCCTGCTGGACATGCTGGCCAAAGGCGAGCTGAAGGTCCCGGCGATCAACGTCAACGACTCGGTCACCAAGAGCAAGAACGACAACAAATACGGCTGCCGTCACAGCCTGAACGACGCCATCAAGCGCGGTACCGACCACCTGCTGTCGGGCAAGCAGGCCCTGGTGATCGGCTACGGTGACGTGGGCAAGGGTTCTGCGCAGTCGCTGCGCCAGGAAGGCATGATCGTCAAGGTCACCGAAGTTGACCCGATCTGCGCCATGCAGGCGTGCATGGACGGCTTCGAGCTGGTCTCGCCGTTCATCGACGGTATCAACGACGGCACCGAAGCCAGCATCGACAAGGCCCTGCTGGGCAAGATCGACCTGATCGTCACCACCACCGGTAACGTCAACGTCTGCGACGCCAACATGCTCAAGGCCCTGAAGAAGCGCGCCGTGGTCTGCAACATCGGCCACTTCGACAACGAGATCGACACCGCCTTCATGCGCAAGCACTGGGCATGGGAAGAGGTCAAGCCGCAGGTCCACAAGATCCACCGTACCGGCGCTGGCGACTTCGACCCGCAGAACGACGACTACCTGATCCTGCTGGCCGAAGGCCGCCTGGTGAACCTGGGCAACGCCACCGGCCACCCAAGCCGCATCATGGACGGTTCGTTCGCCAACCAGGTACTGGCACAGATCTTCCTGTTCGAGCAGAAGTTCGCTGACCTTTCGGCCGAGAAGAAAGCCGAACGCCTGACCGTTGAAGTACTGCCCAAGAAGCTCGACGAAGAAGTGGCCCTGGAAATGGTCCGCGGCTTCGGCGGCGTGGTCACCAAGCTGACCCAGCAACAGGCCGACTACATCGGCGTGACTGTCGAAGGCCCGTTCAAGCCGCACGCCTACCGCTACTAAGCGGCAAGCTTGAAGCTGCAAGCGGCAAGAAAAGGCAGACCGTGCCCTTGCCGCTTGCAGCTCCAGCACCCACGATCTTGAACGATGCCAAGCCAGATCGGCCATCACCGATCTGGCTTTTACTTGCAGCTTGCCGCTTGAAGCTTGCTGCTTGAGGAACGAGTGATGTCACAAGAACGCCGCTACAGTTTCGAATTCTTCCCGACCAAGACCGACGCCGGTCATGAAAAGCTGATGGGTGTTGCCCGCCAGCTGGCTGGCTGCAACCCGGACTTCTTTTCCTGCACCTACGGTGCCGGTGGCTCCACCCGCGACCGCACGCTGAACACCGTGCTGCAGCTGGAAAGCGAAGTGAAGGTGCCTGCCGCCCCGCACCTGTCGTGCGTCGGCGACACCAAGGACGAGTTGCGCGCGCTGCTCGCCCAATACAAGGCTGCCGGCATCAAGCGCATCGTCGCCCTGCGCGGCGACCTGCCGTCGGGCATGGGCATGGCAAGTGGTGAACTGCGTTATGCCAGCGACCTGGTCGAGTTCATCCGCCAGGAAACCGCTGATCACTTCCACCTGGAAGTGGCCGCCTATCCGGAAATGCACCCGCAGGCACGCAACTTCGAAACCGACTTGGCCAACTTCGTGCACAAGGTCAAGGCCGGTGCCGACAGCGCCATCACCCAGTACTTCTTCAACGCCGACAGCTATTTCTACTTTGTCGAGCGCGCACAGAAGCTGGGCGTGGACATTCCTGTAGTGCCCGGCATCATGCCGATCACCAACTACAGCAAGCTGGCGCGCTTCTCCGACGCTTGCGGCGCCGAAATCCCGCGCTGGATCCGCAAGCAGCTGGAAGCTTATGCCGACGATACCGCCAGCATCCAGGCCTTCGGTGAAGAAGTCATCACCCGCATGTGCGAACAACTGCTGCAAGGCGGCGCACCGGGCCTGCATTTCTACACCTTGAACCAGGCAGAGGCGAGCCTGGCGATCTGGAACAACCTGAAGCTGCCTCGCTGAAATCATTTGGTAAAATCCTATTCAGAAATGCTTAAGGCTTTAGTCATAGACTAAGGCCTTATTTCATTTCCGGTTCAGACGGGTCTTGCCAGCCATGCAACATTTCACACCCCAGCGCCCTCAACTGGTTTACCTGGCCTTCGGCCCTGCCACCTATCATCAGGAAGCCTGCTTCAGCATCGTCAGCGCCCTGGCCCACCTGGGCACGGCTGCGGGCGAGGCCATGGATATACAGGTCTACACCGACAACCCCGAGCCCTACGGCAAGCTGCCGGTTACCGTTCATCTGCTCGATGAGGCAACGCGCAAGGCCTGGAACGAACCTCACGGCTACCATTTCCGCAGCAAGCATGTCGTGTTGCGCCAAGTCCTCCAGCAGCATTCGCAGGCCGTGCTGATCGACACCGACACATTCTTCCGCAAGTCGCCGCTGAACCTGTTCCAGCGGGTCAAAGCCGGCAGCCTGCTGTGCAACGCTATCGGCGGGCGCTACGGCGCAAATCAGCAGTGCCTGCTCTACCAGAACCTGCAGAACATTCTCCAGGCGCGGGGCTTGGCAGACGGCCAGATGCCTATGGTCAACTCCGGGGTGATTGGCCTGACCGCCGAAGATGCGGGGATACTGGACCACTCGATCGCGATGATGGACGAATTCCATCCACTGGTTCGCACGGCCTATACGCTGGAAGAGTTCTGCCTGGCGGTCGCCGCCTACCGCAAGCTGGCGCTGGCTGAATGCACCGATGTCATCCATCACTACTGGAGCCGCAAGGCTCAGTTCCGGGCCAAGATACAGGCCTGGCTGCGCAAGCAGGCAGACCAGCCACTTAGCGCCGCCGCCTTGGCCGACGTGCTGTTGGTGAATGACCAGTTGCCGCGCCCGCCGACCTTGCAACGCCTGGGTTACAAGGCCATGAGCCTGACCCTGCCCAGCCGCGAGCGCCAGTTTGCCCGCGAACTGTTGTATGGCAGCTACCCCTACCCCAACGAATTTGACCGTGCCTGCGCACCCGCCTGGTGGGACAAGGCACTGCAGAATCTCAATGAGCGTTATGGCCCAATGGAGCCGGAGCAATTACGCCAGTGCCTGCGCCACCCATGCCTGCGCCTCTCGCTCGGCGCCCAACGCAAGGAAATCGAAGCGCATCTGCTGCAGTCCGCACAGCGTTGAGCGTACTACTCCCGCGAAGGTGCTGCCTCAGCGCCTGCAACTGGCCTTACCCAAGCCGAGCGCGTAATCTCGCCTCATGCCGTTCATCGTCCGCTTCTTCTGCATCCTGCTGCTCGCCTGCCTGAGCCCCATGGCGCAGGCCGAACGCCTGCGCCTGGTTACCGATGACTGGGCGCCTTATGTGTACCAGCACAACGGCCAGCCCAAGGGCATAGATTACGAAGTTACCACTGAGGTGTTCAGGCGCCTGGGTGTCGAGCTGGAGTGGGAATTCATGCCTTGGAAGCGATGCCTGGCAATGATCGAACAGGGCCAGGCCGACGGGGTCATGGACATCTTCAAAGTGGACTCGCGCCAGGCATACATGGTCTACCCGCTGGAGCCCATGTCGGATGTCGAATTCGTGCTGTATCAATCCAGCCGCCGTCGCCATGCCATAACCCGACTGAGCGACCTCACCGACCTGACTGTCGGCACCTCACCGGGCTATGCCTATGGAGCACAGTTCAACGATGCATCAGGCTTTCGGCGTGAAGCGGCGCCAAGCCACGAAGCCAATTTTGGCAAGCTGGTGCTCGGGCGCATCGATTTGCTGGTTACCGACCGCCTGGTCGGGCGCTACCTGCGCCGCCAACTCGGCCTGGAGCAACAGGTAGAGGAACTGCCACTGGTCATCAGCCGTCAAGCGCAATACCTGGGGCTGGCACGCAAACCTGGCCGCGATGCCTTGGCGCTGGCGTTTACCGAAGGGCTGCGGCGCTTCAAGCAGGAGCCCGCTTACCTAGCGATAATCGAACGCTATATCGGCAGCACTGACCACCTTCCTCACACCGTTGAGCAGCAGGAAAGCAGCACACAGCGATAGCTCTGTTATACTCGGGCCTTCCCGCCCGGCTCACGCCCGGACGCTCGGCCTCGCAACAGGCATCCCGATCGGCACCGACGCACCTTGCGTCCTAACTCCGTTTTCCGGATGTGCAGTGAAAGCCCAGCTGGACCGGACGCGATCGCATCTCACCGATGCCCGTCGCGCCAGGCAGAATATCCCTACGGGCCCAGCCCCCACAGAACAGGATTGCCCATGTCCTTTGCTTCCCTCGGTCTCTCCGAGGCACTTGTCCGCGCTATCGAGGCTGCGGGCTATACCCAGCCGACTCCGGTGCAACAGCGGGCGATTCCCGCCGTGTTGCAAGGCCGCGACCTGATGGTCGCCGCACAGACAGGTACTGGTAAAACCGGCGGTTTCGCCCTACCGATCCTTGAGCGCCTGTTCCCGGCAGGCCACCCGGACAAATCCCAGCGCCACGGCCCGCGCCAACCGCGCGTGCTGGTCCTGACCCCGACCCGCGAACTGGCGGCTCAGGTACACGACAGCTTCAAGGTTTACGCTCGCGACCTGCCGCTGGTCAGTGCCTGCATTTTCGGCGGCGTTGGCATGAACCCGCAAATCCAGGCCATTGCCAAGGGTGTCGACGTCCTGGTGGCCTGCCCGGGCCGTCTGCTCGACCTGGCAGGGCAAGGCCGTGTCGACCTGGCCCACGTGGAAATCCTGGTCCTGGACGAAGCCGACCGCATGCTCGACATGGGCTTCATCCACGACGTCAAGAAGGTCCTCGCCCGCCTGCCGGCCAAACGGCAGAACCTGCTGTTCTCGGCGACGTTCTCCAAAGACATCACTGACCTCGCCGACAAGCTCCTGCACAACCCTGAGCGCATCGAGGTCACCCCACCGAACACCACCGTCGAGCGTATCGAGCAGCGCGTCTACCGCCTGCCCGCCAGCCACAAGCGCGCGCTGCTGGCCCACCTGATCACGCTCGGCGCCTGGGAGCAGGTACTGGTATTCACCCGTACCAAGCACGGCGCCAACCGTCTGGCCGAGTACCTGGAAAAGCACGGCCTGAGCGCCGCGGCCATCCACGGCAACAAGAGCCAGAACGCTCGTACCAAGGCACTGGCCGACTTCAAGGCCAACAGCGTACGCGTACTGGTCGCCACCGACATTGCCGCCCGTGGCCTGGACATCGACCAACTGCCGCATGTGGTCAACTTCGAACTGCCCAATGTCGAAGAAGACTACGTTCACCGTATCGGCCGCACCGGCCGTGCCGGCCGCTCGGGCGAGGCCATTTCCCTGGTCGCGCCGGACGAAGAAAAACTGCTCAAGAGCATTGAGCGGGTCACCAGGCAGAAGATCGCCGATGGCGACCTGATGGGCTTCGACCCAAGCCAGGTGGAGGCCGAGAAGCCTGAAGTGCGTGAACGCCCGCAGAACAACGGTCGCGGCGGCCGCAATCAGCAGGCCCGTGGTGACGGTGGCAAAGATGGCAGTGGCGGCCGCAAGGACAAGGGCAAGGATAAAGGCAAGGCCAAGCAGCAGGCCGCCGACAAGCCTGCCGACAAGGAAAAGCCCGCCGACAAGCAGCAACAGCCGCGCAAGCCGCGTGACAAGAAGCCGCGCCAACAGCAAGCCAGCCAGAACAGTGTGCCGAAGGCACCGGCCGACCGTGCTCCGGATGAATTCCTGGACGACGAAATCGACAACTTCGGTAACCGTGCCGACTACGTCAGCCCCTACCAGAATGCCAAGAACCAGGGCCGCAACCGTCGCCCGGGTGCCAATGCCGGCGCTGGTCAAGGCCAGGCCAACCCTGGGCGCAGCAACAGTGGTGGCAGCAACAGTGGTGGTGGCCAAGGGCGTAACGGCGGCCAGCCGCGCAGCGCCAGTGGCGAGAAACGCCCGCCGCGCAACAACAAGGGAGGTGATGCGCGCCGCGATAGCAACGGTGGTGGCCGCAACCGTTCGGCCGGCCGTGATGACGCATCCCGTCAGGAACCGGCAGTACGTAGCTCGCGAGAGCCGCAAAACCAGCCTGTGATCATCCGCAAGGAATCCAAGCTCGACCGTTTCCCAACGCCTGAGCAACTGGAAGACCTGCCAAGCCGCCCACGTGGCGAGCGGCCTGCGTTACTGACCCGCAAAGGCGGCTAACGCTACCGGCAAATAAAAACGCCGCCCCATGGGGCGGCGTTTTTATTGCTCAGGCAATGATCACTTCTGCTTCACACCTTCGACGCTGATGTCCAGGTCCAGGGTCTGCGAGGTTGCGCCAGGGCCCTTGATACCGAAGTCGTTCAGGTTCAGCGTGGTGGTAGCGTTGAAGCCAGCACGCTCACCGCCCCATGGGTCCTTGCCCTCACCGTTGAAAGTGGCCTTGAAGGTCACAGGCTTGGTCACACCATGCAGTGTCAGGTCACCGGTCACGTCTGCAGTCTTTTCGCCGGTCGATTTGACGGCAGTGGAAACGAATTTCGCTTCCGGGTACTTCTTCACGTCCAGGAAGTCAGCGCTGGCGATATGCTTGTCGCGCTCGGCGTGATTCGACCACAGGCTGGCGGTTTTCAGGTCGACGCTGATCTTGCTGGCTTCAGGCTTGGCGCTATCCCAAGCGAAGTTGCCGTCGAAGTCCTTGAAGGTACCGTGAATGAAGCTGTAGCCCAGGTGGCTGATTTTCCAGTCGACGAACGCGTGCTGGCCTTCCTTGTCGATCTTGTACTCGGCGGCCATGGCCTGACCAGCACTGAGCAGAGCGGTACCGAGCGCCAGAGCGGCAAAAGTCTTTTTCAACATCCTTTCAGTTCCTTGCAATTGAGGTTGAGAGTCAAGCTTTGCGGCCCAGCATGCGAACCAGGGTCGCGTCACGGTCGATGTAATGGTGCTTCAGGGCAGCCAGGGCATGCAGCGCGGCGAAAATCACCAGGCCCCACGCCAGCCACAAATGAATAACGCCGGCCAGGTCTGCCTGATCAGGCAGGTCACTGACAAGGGCAGGTACTTCAAACAAGCCAAATACCGGAATACCGACACCGTCGGCGGTAGAGATCAGGTAGCCGGCGATCATCACCGCGAACAGGCCTGTGTACAGCGCCAAATGCCCCAACCTGGCGGCCAGGCGGGTAAATGCCCCGTGGCTGGCAGGCGCCGGCGGCGGTGGGCTGATGAAGCGCCACAGCACACGCACAAGCATGACAGCCAGCAGCACCAGGCCGATGCTCTTGTGCAGGTCCGGGCCTGCCTTGCGCCAAGGGCTGTAATAATCGAGACCGACCATCCACAGACCAAGACCGAACAGGCCAAAGACCGCCAGCGCAACGCCCCAGTGCAGGAGGATGCTGACCACGCCATAGCGAGAGGGTGAATTGCGCAGTTGCATGATGCCGTGTTTCCCCGTGAAAGCTATGCACAGACTAACGCGTAACGTATCGAATAAAAGCACAAAAAATTGCTTTGGATTATCGACAAATCCGATAGTAATTGTCCGAGTTGGCTATTAAGGAAACATTAACGATAGCGGGTAATTCCAGGTTGTCAGCCCTGGCCCTGCCGTCCGCTTGACGGTGACAGGGCCAGGCGATCACCCATCAGCCAGCCTTGGCCTGGGAGTGGGTAACGGCCTGTGTTTCAGGCTCCGATTTGGCTGGGGCCTTTTTTGCCTCGACAGGCGCCGGAGCAGCCTTGGCTTCGGGCTTGCCAGCGCTGCCGAACAGCCGCGAGAAGAAACCAGGCTTGTCCACCCGCGCCTCCTCGGCCTTCACCGGCTCGGCTTTGGCAGGTGCCTTTTCGGCGTTGTCTTCTTTGTCGGATGACCCACCAAACATGTTGGAGAAGAACCCACCTTTGTCCTTCTGCGACCCAGCAGTTGCCGCTACCGGGGCAGCTTTTACAGGGTCGAACGACTTGCCGGCCAGCAGGTCCTGCACCTGGCTGGCGGCACGCTGGCCACTGCGCAGGGCACCTTCGAGGGTGCCTGGGTACAGCGCGTCGGTGTGCTCACCGGCAAATGCAATGCGTTGCACCGGGCGCTCCCACAGGCGCCAGTACTTGCTGATCTGCCCGGGGCCAAAAGCCAGGTAAGCACCGCCAGTCCCGGCGTCGGCGCTGTAGCGCTTGACCTCATAACCGGTGAACGCGCCACGGGCCTTTGGATAGAAGGCATGCAGGCGGATCAATACCTGGTCGACCATCTGTTTGTCACCGAAGGCCTGTAGCAGACGGGCGTTGTCACCCGACAGGTTGATCACCACGTTGGCGCCACCTTTGAGTGCTGGCTCGATCCATAGCATGCCAAGGCCTGCGTTGCTGAAGATTTCGCCAGACATGCGCGCGCGGCTTTCCCAGACTGGCTGCTTGAATTTGAGCAGCAGCTGATCGCGCCAACCATAGTTGGTGCCCCTCAGCGCCGCGACGTGCTGGGTGTCCAGGGCCGGAGTGATCTGGATCTTGGCCAGGGCACGCAGCGGTACGGCCATGACCAGGTAATCGGCCTGGTAGCTGGCGCTGCCAACCTTGACAGTGACCCCGCTGCGGTCCTGGACGATGGAGGTGACTGGCGAGCTGGTCTTGATGGTTTTCAGCTGCTTGACGAAAGCCTGGGCCAGTACCGGGCTGCCACCAGGCAAGCGGGCGGCACGCAGGTCACGGTCGCTGACGCCGCGGTAGACACGGCTCTGCTGGGCGAAGTAAAGCAGTGAGAGACGCGACGGTTCATCGTAGCGGGTACGGATCTGCTGGTTGATCAGCTGCCGTGCAGTGCTGGGCAACTGCAGCTTGTCGAGCCAGGTGGAAACGTTCATCTGGTCGAGGGCGAACAGCGTACTGGTCGCCTGTGGCTTGAGCGGGTCATCGATCGAACGGGCCAGGTCATCGAGGGTCTTCTCGTAGCGCTTGAGGGCTTGGGCGGTAGCCGGCTGCCTGGTAGCCAGGTCGCTGGCGCTGAAGTACTCACCGTCGATCAGATACCCGGGAGTGCGTACGAACTCAGGCGCGGGCAGTGTTTCAAGCTTGAAACGCTCGAGGTACTGGTTGAGCACCGGCTGAGCCTTGCTGTTGCCGACCCACTCACTGGTGGCCAGGCCCGAACGGCCGCCCATGCCCGCCTTGGCTTCCAGCAAGGTCACCTGCCACCCCTTGCTCTGCAGCTCGTAGGCTGCAGTCAGGCCTGCCAGGCCGCCACCCACCACGATTGCCGAAGGTGTCTTGTCCTTTGCCAGCGCGGCGCCGCTGGACACACCGATTAATACCAACGCGCACAGGCGCACCCAAGCAGCAGCCATGATGGCGAACTCCGAGTTGACGTTACAGAAATGGGAAGAGGCAAAGACGCCCCGAGATGATGCGTTAAGAATACGTCAGGTATGCCGACCCTGCCACCACAGCGCCATCAAGTCCTTTTGGCAACTGGCATTTTTGTCGGTAGACGAGCCTGCTGCCCTTGCGCAACGCTGGTCCGGGTGACTGGAAAAACCGACAAAAGGAACTGCGCATGACCTATGAGGAGCATTTTGCCCACATCAAAAGGCAGCTCCTGTGGCACAAACAAACGTTACTGACGCCCTCAGGCTTGCGTATCCGCAGCAATGGCACTTCATGGGCCGGTGTTCATGAAGCCTTCAAAGGTGAAGATGGCACCGAGCTGGTGATTGGCGAGCAGAGTGAAGTGGAAATCAGCTTCAGCCAGGAAGTCGAAAGCCTACGCCTGGAATGCTACGTCGTCAGCGACCAGCATTTCGAAGATGTGACAATGCTCATGGATACCGAGGGCTTCGATTGGGACGGGATTGCCCCGACCCCGCACAATTTTTACTGGCTGACGCTTTCGGGCAGCGGATACACCGAGTTCATGCCTGGCCATTTCTGCACTCAACCCTGCTACCAGCACCTCCCCGGGCCGTTTCGACGCCTGACCATCTCCACCTCCAGAGCCGGCACCGTGCATATCCGCAAGCTCGAGTGGACCCGCACCTGTCGTCATTGACCCGCAGCGGTTGTCCTGCCTCCCGGCATTGCTTAGGCTTACGCGGTCAAACATGCCGTAACGCCAGGAGAAGTGCCAATGGGCCTCAATGATCAGTGGATGCAGCGTGACCTGAAGGTCTTGTGGCACCCCTGCACCCAGATGAAAGACCACGAGCAGCTTGCGCTGATCCCGATCAAGCGCGGGGAAGGCGTGTGGCTCGAGGACTTCGAAGGCAAGCGCTACCTGGATGCGGTCAGTAGCTGGTGGGTCAATGTGTTTGGCCACGCCAACCCGCGCATCAACCAGCGCATCAAGGACCAGGTCGACCAGCTGGAGCATGTGATCCTCGCGGGCTTCAGCCACCAGCCGGTGATCGAGCTGTCCGAGCGCCTGGTCGCGATGACGCCTGCCGGTCTGGACCGAGTGTTCTATGCGGACAATGGCTCATCGTGCATCGAAGTGGCGCTGAAAATGAGCTTCCATTACTGGCAGAACATCGGCAAGCCGGCAAAAAAGCGCTTCGTCACCCTGACCAACAGCTACCACGGCGAGACCATCGCCGCCATGTCGGTGGGCGATGTGCCGCTGTTCACCGAGACCTACAAGGCGCTGCTGCTCGATACCATCAAAGTCCCCAGCCCGGATTGCTACCTGCGCCCCGAGGGCATGGGCTGGGAAGAACATTCGCGCAACATGTTCGCAGCCATGGAACAGACCCTGGCCGAACACCACGAGACCCTCTCGGCGGTAATAATCGAGCCGTTGATCCAGGGTGCAGGCGGCATGCGCATGTACCACCCGGTCTACCTCAAGCTGCTGCGCGAGGCTTGCGACCGCTATGGCGTGCACCTGATCCACGACGAGATTGCCGTGGGCTTTGGGCGCACCGGCACGATGTTCGCTTGTGAGCAGGCTGGCATCCGCCCCGATTTCCTGTGCCTGTCCAAGGCGCTGACCGGCGGCTACCTGCCGCTGGCCGCGTGCCTGACCACCGATACCGTGTACCAGGCGTTCTACGACGACTACCCGACGCTGCGCGCGTTCCTGCATTCGCACAGCTACACCGGCAACCCGCTGGCCTGCGCGGCGGCCCTGGCGACCCTGGACATCTTCGAACAGGACAACGTCATCGAGACCAACAAGGCGTTGTCCGCACGCATGGCCAGCGCCACTGCGCACCTGGCCGATCATGCCCATGTTGCCGAAATCCGCCAGACCGGCATGGCCCTGGCGATCGAAATGGTCCAGGACAAGGCGGGTAAGGTCGCCTACCCGTGGCAGGAGCGCCGCGGCCTGAAAGTGTTCGAGCATGCCCTGACCCGCGGCGCCCTGCTGCGCCCGCTGGGCAGCGTGGTGTACTTCCTGCCGCCGTACGTGATCACGCCCGAGCAGATCGACTTCCTTGCCGAGGTGGCCAGTGAAGGCATCGATATCGCCACGCGAGACAGCGTCAGCGTGGCGGTACCGGCAAACTTCCACCCCGACTTCCGCGATCCGGGCTAACCGACCAGCAATCGCCACGCCTTGTAGGGGCGGCCTCGTGTCGCGAACGGGCTGCACAGCAGCCCCAAGGATCAGCAGCGCCGCCAAATGACCGGAGCTACTGTGCGGCCCTTTGGTGACACAAGGCCGCGCCTACAAGGACGATGTCCAACCTTCTTCCTGAGCAGAACCATGAGACTGTCCCGCTTCTTCATCGACGCCCCCCTGAGCCTCGGCGAGCACGACCTGCCCGAAGCCCAGGCCCACTATATCGGCCGCGTACTGCGCATGGCCCCCGGCGCTGCCGTGCAACTGTTCGACGGCAGCGGCCAGGAATACCTGGGCCAATTGCTCGAAGTGGGCAAGAAGACCGTGCGCGTCAGCCTCGACCAGGCCGTTGCCGGCCAGGCCGAGTCGCCATTGCACATTCATCTAGGCCAAGGCCTTTCCCGCGGCGAGCGCATGGACTGGGCCATCCAGAAGGCCACCGAACTGGGCGCCAATGAAATCACCCCGATCGTCAGCGAACGCTGCGAAGTGCGCCTCAAAGACGAGCGCGCCGACAAGCGCCTCGCCCACTGGCGCCAGGTCGCGATCAGCGCCTGCGAGCAATGCGGCCGCTCGACGCTGCCGATCATCCACCCACCGGTGACCTTGGCCGACTGGATCAAGGGCAGCGATGCTGACCTGAAACTGGTCTTGCACCCTGTCGCAGAGCCGCTGACCAGTCATGACAAACCGGCACGCCTGGCGTTCCTGATTGGCCCCGAGGGTGGTTTGAGCGATGCCGAAGTCGAACAGGCCAAGGGGGCAGGCTTCCAAGCTGCCCGTCTTGGCCCACGCGTGTTGCGCACTGAAACAGCGCCGGTGGTGGCCCTTTCGGTGGCGCAACAGCTGTGGGGCGATTTTTAACGCACGTAGAGCAATACCGCCACGAAGTGCATCAGGCTGCCAGCGATGACGAACAGGTGCCAGATGCCGTGCCAGTGGCGGAATCGGCTGTCAAATGCGAAGAAAATGATGCCCACGGTGTAAAACACACCGCCCGCCGCCAACCAGGCAAAGCCGGCGGTGCCCAGGCTTTGCAACAGCGGCTTGACCGCCACCAGCACGATCCACCCCATCACCGCATAGATGATGATCGATAGGACCCGCGCCTCCGAGCGTGGCTTGATTTCTTGCAGCATGCCGATCACCGCCAGCCCCCAGACCACCCCGAACAGGCTCCAGCCCCAAGGCCCGCGCAGGCTCACCAGGCAGAAGGGTGTGTAGCTGCCGGCGATCAGCAGGTAGATGGACAGGTGATCGAGCTTGCGCATGATCACCTTCGCCCGGCCGCGGGTGCTGTGGTAGAGGGTCGAGATGCTGTAGAGCAGCAACAGCGTGCCGCCGTAGATGGAGAAGCTGACGATCTTCCAGGGGTCGCCCTGCAGGCCTGCAGCGACGATCAGCCAGATGGCGCCGATGCAGGCCAGAACGGCACCGACCAGATGGGTCCAAGCGTTGAAGCGTTCACCGTGATACATGCAAACACAGACCTCCCAAGCACCTGCAAGGTTCAAGCTGCAAGCTTACAACTTCAGTCATTGCAACTGCGCGTCACGCACCAGCCTTTCCAGCCCAACCAAGTCTGGCACCCGTGCCACCTGCTCGCCCACCTGCACAGCCGCCAATTCCAGGCTACCCAGCGCCACATCCACATAATTGAGCTGGCTGTCGAGCTTGCACGAGCGTGGAATGTCCTGCAGCAACACCGCCAGATATCGCAGCCCGGTATCGCCCAAAGCGTTCAGCACCACGATACGCGCCCGCTCGCCGCACGGAGTTTCATCACCGCACGCTGCCTCGAAGCCGATCAGCGGCAGGTGCTGCTGGCGCCAATCGATCCACCCCAGGTGCCAGGCCGGCTCGGCACGCTGGCACACCAGGTTGCGCTGGCCGATCAGCTCGGCCACCGCCACATTGGGCAACACCAGGGTTCGGTCGCCCAAGGGCAACAGCAGGCCGGTCAGGCTGCTGCGCTGGCCTGCGATCAACTCAAGCATGGGTTTGGCTCCAATGGGCGATACTCTGCAGCAGCACCGACTCCTGATACGGCTTGCCCAGGTAGTCGTTGACGCCGATGGCCATGGCCCGGTCGCGGTGTTTCTGCCCGGTGCGCGAGGTGATCATGATGATCGGCAGGTCTTTGAGGCGCTCGTCGCGACGAATGCGGGTGGCCACTTCAAAGCCATCCATGCGCGGCATTTCGATGTCCAGCAGCAACACATCCGGGCGGTGCGCTTCCAGCAACGCCATGGCATCGACACCGTCCTTGGCCGTAAGCACGCTCATGCCATGGCGCTCCAGCAGGCGGCTGGTGACCTTGCGCACGGTCACCGAATCGTCCACCACCATCACCAGCGACGCCCGGCGCGGCGCCGGGCCGAACAGCGTGCGCTGCACCCCGCTCCCCCCGGCAGCCGCGCCAGGCGACGCTGTTGGCCGCGCAACTGGCCAAGCAGATCAAGAATCAGTACCACCCGACCATCACCGAGCAGGGTCGCGCCGGACAACCCAGGCACGGCGGCGAACTGCGGGCCAAGGCTCTTCACCACAATCTCGCGGCTCGGCGACAGGCTATCGACCTGAATGGCGAACGACTGTTCCTGCGAATGCACCAGCAACACCGGCAATGGCACGCTCTGGCCCAGAAGGCTTGGCCGTGGCAGGCCTTGCAGCAGCTCGCCCAGGTAGCGCAAATCGTATTCATGGCCAGCATAGCCATAGCGCGGCACATCCCGCTGGTAACAGAGAGCCAGCTCGGCCGGCGGCACGCGCACGATACCTTCGATGGTGTTGAGCGGGATGGCATATTGCTCCTCACCCAGGTGGACCATCACCGCACGGTTGATCGACACGGTGAACGGCAGGCGAATCAGAAAGCGCGCACCTTTGCCCTGCGCCGACTCGATACTCATCGAGCCGCCCAGTTGCTTGACCTCTTCGTGCACCACGTCCATGCCCAGCCCACGCCCGGAAATCTGGGTGATCTTCTCTGCTGTGGAAAACCCCGGGCGCAAGATGAACTGCAGTATCTCGTGGTCGCTCAGGTGTGCCTGGGGGTCCAGCAGGCCACGCTTGATCGCCTTGCGCCGCACAGCCTCCAGCGGCACGCCGGCACCGTCGTCGGTCATCTCGATGACGATATCGGCCCCCTCATGGAGCAAATTCAGCTGGATGGTGCCCAGCTCAGGCTTGCCGGCAGCCAAGCGCGCTTCACGGGTTTCAAGGCCATGATCGACAGCATTGCGCAGCATGTGCTCCAAAGGTGCAACCATACGTTCGAGCACACTGCGATCAAGCTCACCTTCGGCATTGCCGACCACCAGTTCGACCTGCTTGCCCAACTCGCTGGCCACTTGGCGCACCACCCTCTGCAGGCGCGGCACCAGGCGCTCGAACGGCACCATCAACGTAGCGGTGAGGCCTTCCTGCAACTGGCTGTTCACCCTCGCCTGCTGCTGCAGCAGGGCCTGCGCCTCCTGCGCGCGCTGGGCCAACGTCTCTTTCAGGTCAAGCAGGTCAGAAGCCGATTCGAACAACGCCCGTGACAATTGCTGCAACTGGGAATGGCGGTCCATTTCCAGCGGGTCGAAGTCCTCGTAGGCGTCACCTTCGAACGGCTGACGGCTGCTGATTCGCCCTTGGGTTTCCATATCCAGGCGCAGCAACTGGTCGCGCATGCGCTCCAGGGTGGTTTCCATCTCGCTCAAGGCGAACTGGGCGTCATTGACCTGTTGCTCGATACGCCCACGGATGACCGAGTGCTCACCCGCCAGGTTGCCCAGGTCATCGAGCAGTTCGGCGTCCACCTTGACCAGGTCACCGGGGGCCCGCTCCGGCGTAGCGGCAGGTGCGTCGGCAGGTGCAGCCCCGGCCGGGGCCTGCCCGGCAGCGCTGTCGGTCAGGGCGGCGCTGCTGAAGTTGCGGATGTAGTCGATCAACGCGGTAGCCGCATGCAGCGGCTGCCCCAGGCGCACAGCGTCAAGCATGTGCGCCAGGCGGTCATGGCAGTTCTGCAACAGAGCGAACAACGGGGCACCAGGCGGCAAGCGCCCGGCAGCCAGCAGTTCGTACAAGAACTCCAGTTCGTGGGCCAGGTCGCCGATGGCGGCGATTTCCACCATGCGCGCCCCGCCCTTGAGCGTGTGCAAATCACGCAGCAGGTTGTCCACCTCGGCGCTGTTGCGCGGGTCGGCCTGCCAACGCGCAAGCGCGGCGGCGGCACTTTCAACAATGTCAGAGCTTTCTTCGAGGAAGACTTCAAGCAGCTCCTTGTCGCCCGGGTTTTCGGCCTCTTCGGCCAACGCCGGGGGACCATCAAGGCGCGTGACCGACCCGGGTGCCACCAGGCCGGTAGCATCGGGTGCCAGTGCGTCGTCCAGCAAGCCACGCAAGCCGTCGATGCAGGCTGGGCGGGCGGACGGTTCCTGGCCGGCAGCGATCTCGTCGAGCATGTCGAGAAGTACCCCATGGGCTTGCCGTGCCTGGGCGAAGAAGCGTTCATCAGCAGCAAGGCTGCCCTCTTCCACCGCGCCATACAGGTCCAGCAACGCTTCGCAGACATCGTCCATCTGCCTCAGGTCGGCCAGGTGCGCACCGTGACAGAGGGTGGTCAGCTCATCGAGCAAGCTGTCCAGCGACTGG
This sequence comes from Pseudomonas sp. BNK-15, assembly GCF_047456105.1. Taxonomy (NCBI): domain Bacteria; kingdom Pseudomonadati; phylum Pseudomonadota; class Gammaproteobacteria; order Pseudomonadales; family Pseudomonadaceae; genus Pseudomonas; species Pseudomonas sp. BNK-15. The sequence continues at coordinate 2,444,598 of NZ_CP179898.1, read as the reverse complement.
CGTTGCCCAGGCTGCTCCTGCCAGCGCGACAACAGGGCCTCGGCATCCAGCAGAATGTCCATCGACTGGGCGAGGAAGCTGGCGATCACCTGTGGATCACGCTTGCCCCGGCGCCCATGCTGCGGCTCCTCATGCAAGCTGGCCAAGCGCATGTCCACGGCCTCACCGACCTGCTCGATCAACTGCGCCGCGCCCGGAATGGGAGCCAGCGGGCTGCTGCCCAATTGCGCGAGGCCCAGGTGCAACAGTGCGCGCGCCGCTTCCAGCCATTCCAGCTCGGCCATTTGCAAAGGCAAGTGGTGGCCCCGGTATTCGCGTACCAGCCGGTCGAACGCGGTGGCCAGCTCGGCGATCGGCAAAACGCCGGCCATCGCAGCGCTACCCTTGAGGGTATGCAAGGCGCGTTGCAGGGTGTCGCTGACATCGGTGTCATGGCCCCCGGCGCCCTGCAGAAATGCCTCCAGGCTGGCCAGATGGCCCTGCGCTTCATTGCGGAATATGTCCAGCAACAGCGGATCGAGGCCATCGATTTCGGCACCTGCCGGCGAATCGTTTTCCGCCAGCGCATGCAGATGGCTCGCCAGCTGCTCGATCTCGGTCACCTGTGGCATCTGGCCGGCGGCAAAGTCAGCCAGCAGGTCGGGCAAATGAACCACGACCTGCTGCAGGGCCACCACACCCTCCGGGGCCAGCGCCATACGCCCTTCCAGAACCCGGTTGAGCAGGTGCTCACCGCCCCAGGCCAATTCGGCAACCGCCTGGGCATGGACCATCCGGCCACTGCCTTTGAGCGTATGCAAGTCCCGGCGCACCTCCAGCAAGGCATCCCGCAGGCTGTTATCAGCGCGCCAGCGCAACCAGTGCCGCTCGATCTGTGGCAGCAGCTCGCCGGCCTCTTCAAGGAAAACCTCGCGCAACTCGTCATCAACCCCGTCGGTACTGCCGTCCTGGGCAATGACGCCAAGCGAGCATCGCACACCGAGCGCCGCCAGGCTGGCGCGCGCCCTGTCGAGGAAAGGTTGGGCATCGGCAAGAGGGTCGGCCACCCGCCATTGCAGGTAACACTCACTGGCGCTGAGGGCATCGGCCAGGTGGTCAAGCTCCTCCGGCGGCGGCTCGACGTCCAGGTGCTGCAACCAGCCGTGCACGTAACCTGCACAACCGGCCAAGACTTCGGCAGCTGCCGGCAGCATCAGCATCGCCAACGCCCCTCGCACTTGCTGCAGCAACCCCGGCAGTGGTTGCAGGCGCTGACGCGGCCAACCGGACTCCAGGCAATCTCCGATCAGGTCTTTGGCCTGCTGCAACACGTTCAGCGACTCGTTCAACACCAGTTGGCGAATCTCGGCCAGGTCCGAGCCGGGCAAGCCGCCCTGCCCGCCCTGCTCCAGCGGGCCGACCATGCCATTGAGGCTCGCCTCCACATACAACAAGGCGCCCGCCACATCCATGAGTGCGGCGTCATCCGCCACGCGTTCACCCTGGGCCAACGCCTGCAGGGCCAGTACCTGATCGATGATGACCCGCCGAGGCTGCTGAAAGCCCAGGACCGCAAGGGTATCGGCCACATGACGCAAGGGGGCCAACAGGGCGTCCAGCTGTTCGCTGTGCTGACGATCCCCGCGTACGAACTGGTCCAGACGCTCCTTGATACGCATCAGGTCGTCGCACAATGCGCTGATCACCGAACGCAGGGCGTCACGCCCAGGCCCTGCCTGAACCTGCTCACGCCAATTGCCCAGCGACAGGTCTAGATTGGCCAGGTCGTCCGAGCCTGCAAAGCGCTGCGCCGCACCACTGACCAGGCTGCCTTGAGCCAAGGGCTCTACCCCCCTGCAAGCCCGCAACTGGTTAAGCAGCGGCAGCATGACCAACGGCAAGTCATGCCGCGCTCCGCGCAGCCGCTCCAGGTACGAGGGCAGTTGCTCAAGGCCGCGGAACAGCGGGCCCAGGCAGTCGCCGCGGGGGCTGACCTGGCCCTCGGCCAAGGCCCTGGCCAGCAACTCCAGCTCTTCGGCCAGGCGCGTGGCACCGCGCAGTTCGAGCATGCGCAGGCAGCCGTGAACCTGGTGCAGGTTATCCACCACGAACGCCAGCATGGACAAATCGTCCGTCTCCCCGGCAAAGCGCTCAAGGGCCTGGCGTGCCTGGCCCAGGCAATCGAGGATGGCCGCCTTGGTCCAGGCCAGGGCGACGGTATCGTGGCGCTCGGGGCTTACTGCTGCAGCCATCATGACTCCTCAGTGCCGCTCGGCAGGTGCAGGCAGGGTGAAACCGGACACGGAGCGGCGCATCTCGCTGGCCATTCGCGCCAGGTGGCGGATACTGTCGGCGGTTGCGCCGGAGCCAGCGGAGGTCTGCGCGGTAATCTGCTGGATCACCGACATGGTGTGGGAGATCTGCCCTGCCGAAGAGGTCTGCAACTGGGCGGCGTCGGAGATGCTGTGGATAAGTTCGGCGAGGTTCTGCGACACCCCTTCGATTTCGGCCAGCGCCACCCCGGCATCCTGCGCCAGGCGCGCACCGCGCACCACCTCGGCGGTGGTCTGTTCCATGGATATCACTGCCTCGTTGGTATCGGCCTGAATGGTGCGCACCAGTGCCTCGATCTGCCGTGTCGCCGAGGACGAACGCTCAGCCAGGCGCTGGACTTCATCGGCCACCACGGCAAACCCTCGGCCGGCCTCTCCCGCCAGCGAGGCCTGGATGGCGGCATTCAATGCGAGAATGTTGGTCTGATCAGCAATGTCGTCGATAAGGCTGACAATGTCGCCGATTTCCTGGGAAGATTCACCCAGACGCTTGATCCGCTTGGCGGTGTCCTGAATCTGCTCACGGATGTTGTCCATGCCGTTGATGGTGTTATGCACCACCTCGTTGCCCTTGTTGGCGATCGCCACCGAACGCTCGGCCACCTTGGCCGATTCGTAGGCATGCGCGGAAACCCGGTCGATCGATTCGACCATGTCACCCACCGCCTCGGAAGCCTCGCTGATCTGTTCGGCCTGGTGCTCTGAAGCTTTGGCCAGCTGGCGGGCAGTGTTTTGCGTGTCCTGCACTGCGGCAGCCACTTGCTCGGCGCTGTGGTTGATGGTGGCCACCAGGTCGCGCAATTGGTCGACGGAATAGTTGATCGAGTCGGCGATGGCACCGGTGAAGTCCTCGGTCACCGACACGGTCACGGTCAGGTCACCGTCGGCGAGCTCCTCGATCTCATCGAGCAGGCGCATGATCGCCTGCTGATTGCGCTCATTCTTCTCGGCGGTTTCCTGCAGTTGACGATGGGTTGCCCGCACCATCACCAGGCCGATCAGGATGATCGAGGCCAGCGCCAGCAGCCCCAGAACATACCCGCCCACAGTATCGAGGGTACGCCCGGCTGCCAGGTTCTCGAAGCCGTTGGCAAGGTGCGAGGCTTCGTCGAGCAATGTTTGCGAGAGGCTGAAAATGTTCCCGGCCGCTTCGCGAACGCGGAACAGCTCGGGCGAGGTTTCGAGGATTTCATCGACTGAACCGGCGACGAACTGGAACAGTTCGGCGATTTCGGCCAGGCGCGCACGTGCGTCGGCATCCTCGACGCGTGTCACCTGAATCGCCGGGTTGCCCGCCAGCATGCCTTCGAGCACCTGACCAAACCGGCTGGCATCGCGGCCGAAGGCATCGGCGGCCTGGGCGGCTGCGTCGTCGCCAGCCAGCACCGTGTTGACCGACCCCAGAATGCGTTCTGCGAGCAGCAACTGGCGCTGGGCCACCACCACCTGGCTGGCCGGAGCCCCACTCTGCAGCAAGACCTCCACAACCTTCTCGTACTCGACCTGTAGCTGCGGTACGGTTTCGGCCAAGGTCGCCGCCACCTGATGCAGCGATAGCACGGTCTGCTCGCTGGCCAGGATGATATCGGTGTCCTTGCGCAGGTTTTCCCAGTCCTGGCGCACCGCTTCCATTTCATCCTTCACGGCGGCGGGCGCCGCTGGCAGGCCAGTGGACTTGTCACCTTCGCGCAGGTAGCTCCAGCGCTGCTCGAAATCGTTGCGCGCATCCGAAAGCAGCTTGAAAGCCAACGCCTTGCCGGTTGCAGCCTCGGTAGCATTCTTGGCGATGCGCTGCGACAGCACGCGCAGCTCGCCGGCATGGCCGATGTACTGTTTGTCGTGATTGGACTGGGTGTTGAGGTACGCAAAATTGGCGAACAGCAGGATGATCGAAAGGATCAGCACCACGAACAGCACAGTGATCTGAGCGATGCTGCGCGTGCGCGGGGTCATGCTGGTAGGGGCGACATTGGTGGCCGGCTTGTTCACGTTCGAATGTCCTATAGCGCCACGTCGAGAAAGCCCGGCGCCTGGGCCAGGGCGAAGGGGCTGAAGATGGCCCAGTTGCGCTCACGCGGGAAATGCCCCTGAACGAACCGTGCAGCGGCGCGAATCAGCGGCTGTGGCGGCGCAAGTTCCAGGGTATCCAGGGCAAAATGCTGCAGGCCGAGCACTTCGTCCACCAGCAGGCCGACGAACAGGTCCTCATGGTCCAGCACCAGCACGCGCCGCTGCTTGCCCGTTGCCGCGGGACCGAGGCCGAAAAAGCTGCTCAGGTCCATCACCGGCAACAACCTGCCGCGCAGGTTGGCTACCCCGCAAACCCAAGGCTGTACGCCCGGCACCCGACTGCTGCGTGGCTCGCGCGACACTTCGGCCACCTCGCCCATCGGCGCGACGAACCACTGCCCGGCAACGCGAAAGCCGATACCGCTCCATTGCTGCAGGCGCGTGTCCTGCGGCGGCTGGTCGGCAACCAGCAGTCGGCATCGCCGGTCGATGTCCAGCAACAGCTCGAAGGCGGTCAGCGACGCGCCTTGGGGGCGGGTGGTCAAGCGCCCAGCACTTCGTTGAGCTTGGCGATCAGGGCGTGCTCTTCCACCGGCTTGGTGACGAAGCCGCGCGCACCCTGGCGCTGCGCCCAGATACGGTCGGTTTCCTGGTCCTTGGTGGTAACGATGAGCACAGGAATTGCGCTGGTTTCCGGGTCCTTGCTCAATTGCCGGGTGGCCTGGAAGCCGTTCATGCCGGGCATGACGATGTCCATCAGCACCGCGTCGGGCTTTTCCTGGCGGGCCAGGGCCACAGCGTCAGCGCCGTTGTTGGCCTTGAGCACTTGGTGGCCATGCTTTTCGAGCCACTCGGTCAATCTGTACATCTCTGTCGGCGAATCGTCGACAATCAGAACTCGGGCCATGCTGTTTCCCCATCAGGAAAATAAAAGCCACGCCACCTCGGGCGTGGTCAGGGTGCGTGTTGTTCGTGCGCGGCGAACCCGGGCACGTGGGCCCTGATCGCGTCGAGCAGTTCTTCCTTGCTGAATGGTTTGGTCAGGAACTGATCGGAGCCGACCACCCGCCCGCGCGCCTTGTCGAACAGGCCGTCGCGCGACGACAGCAGGATGACCGGGATGTCCTTGAAGGCGCTGTTGTGCTTGATCACGGCGCAGGTCTGGTAGCCATCCAGGCGCGGCATGAGCACGTCGACGAAGATGATCTGTGGCTGGTGGTCAACGATCTTGGCCAGGGCATCGAAACCGTCGCTGGCGGTGATCACCTCGCAGCCTGCTTCACCGAGCAACATCTGCGCAGTGCGGCGGATCGTGCGTGAATCGTCGATCACCATCACCTTCAGGGGTTGTTCCATAGATGCCTACCAGAAAAAATTGAGCTGCAAGATGCAAGCGTCAAGCTGCAAGAAAAGGCGGACTGGCACATGGCTGGCTTTTTCCTGAGGCTTGTAGCTTAAGGCTTGCAGCTCATTTTTAGCACACTCCGGGTGGCCATTCCATCTACCGCGCCCCTTGACCCGCGGCGTTCGCGGCGCCACCCTGAGCCACTTTTCTTTCGATTCGTCGCGGCTACCCGCCGCCAAGAGGAACCACCCCCATGAGCGTTCGCCTCGGCATTGTCATGGACCCCATCGCGTCCATCTCCTACAAGAAGGACAGCTCGCTGGCCATGCTGCTGGCCGCCCAGGCCCGTGGCTGGAGCCTGTTCTACATGGAACAGCGCGACCTGTACCAGGCCGAAGGCAAGGCCCGCGCGCGGATGCGCCCACTCAACGTGTTCGCCGACCCGGCGCGCTGGTTCGAGCTGGGCGAAGAGCAGGACAGCCCGCTGGCCGAACTGGACGTGATCCTGATGCGCAAGGACCCGCCGTTCGACATGGAGTTCGTCTACAGCACCTACCTGCTGGAGCAGGCCGAAGCCGAAGGCGTGCTGGTGGTCAACCGCCCACAGAGCCTGCGCGACTGTAACGAAAAACTGTTCGCCACCCTGTTCCCGCAATGCACGCCGCCTACCCTGGTCAGCCGCCGCCCGGACATCATTCGCGCCTTCGCCGCCCAGCATGGCGACGTGATCCTCAAGCCCCTGGACGGCATGGGCGGCACCTCGATCTTCCGCCACCGGGCTGGTGACCCCAACCTGTCGGTCATTCTCGAAACCCTGACCGCACTCGGCGCCCAGCAAATCATGGCCCAGGCCTACCTGCCGGCCATCAAGGACGGCGACAAGCGGATCCTGATGATCGACGGCGAACCGGTCGACTACTGCCTGGCGCGCATCCCGGCCAGCGGTGAGACACGCGGCAACCTGGCCGCAGGCGGGCGTGGCGAAGCACGCCCGCTGAGCGAGCGTGACCGCTGGATTGCTGCCCAGGTCGGCCCGACCCTGCGTGCAAAAGGCCTGCTGTTCGTCGGCCTTGACGTGATCGGCGACTACCTCACCGAGATCAACGTCACCAGCCCGACCTGCATCCGCGAGATCGACGCGGCCTACAACACCGATATCGGTGGCAAGCTGATGGATGCCATTGATCGCCAGTTGAAGGCGCGCTGACCGCCGACGCGGAGCAAAAGCGCAGAGTGGGGTATGATGCGCAGCCGCAAGCTTCAAGCTGCAAGCCGCAAAAAAAGCCGGCCTGCACCAACCTGCCCTTACTTGCAGCTTGCGGCTTGTAGCTTGTAGCTGACTGTGGATACCTGATGACGCTGCCCGCCGACATCCCCGCCGACCTGCTTCCACCCCGCGTTCGCCCGGTGGACCGGCTTGGTTTTACCCTGTTCCTGGCTGCCCTGGTGCACCTGGCGCTGATCCTCGGCGTGGGCTTTACCGTGGTCAAGCCGGCTGAAATCCGCAAGACCATGGACATCACCCTGGCCACCTTCAAAAGCGAGAAGCCGCCGGAGAAGGCCGATTTCCAGGCCCAGGCCAACCAGCAAGGCAGCGGCACCCTGGAGAAGAAGGCGGTACCCACCACTACCGAGGTCGCGCCGTTCCAGGACAGCAAGATCAACAAGGTCACCCCGCCGCCGGCGGCAAAACCTGAAGTGAAACCGCCGCCTGCGCCGCAAAAATCCGCCGTGGCCACCCAAGCCCCCAAGGCGCAGAAGGTCGAGCCCAAGCCGAAGGAAAGCAAGCCGCAGCCCAAACCGGCAGCAACGCCAGATTTCGACAGTTCGCAGTTGTCGAGCCAGATCGCCAGCCTCGAGGCCGAGCTGTCCAACGAACAGCAGATGTACGCCAAGCGCCCGCGCATCCACCGCCTGAACGCTGCCTCGACCATGCGCGACAAGGGCGCCTGGTACAAGGAGGAGTGGCGCAAGAAGGTCGAGCGGGTGGGCAACCTCAATTACCCCGACGAAGCACGCCGCCAGCAGATCTACGGCAACCTGCGGATGATGGTGTCGATCAACCGTGATGGCTCGCTCTATGAGGTGCTGGTGCTCGAGTCGTCCGGGCAGCCGGTACTGGACCAGGCAGCCCAACGCATCGTGCGGCTGGCGGCGCCGTTTGCGCCGTTTACCGGCGACCTGGCGGAATACGACCGACTGGAAATCATCCGTACCTGGCGGTTTGCCCGTGGGGATCGGCTTTCCAGTAACTGAGCTGCAAGCTGCAAGCTCGAATGCCTTGTCAGCCTCGCCACCTGGCGCCACACTATCCCCCATGAAAAACCTCGCCCCGAGCTACCTCAAGCATCAGTTCCTGATCGCCATGCCGCACATGGCCGATCCGAACTTTGCCCAGACCCTCACGTACATCGTCGAGCACAACGCCAATGGGGCCATGGGCCTGGTGGTCAATCGACCTCAGGAGCTGAACCTGGCGGACATTCTCGAGCAGTTGCGCCCGGACGAGGAACCGCCGGCCAGCACCCTGCAGGTGCCGATCTACCAGGGCGGCCCGGTGCAGACCGACCGCGGCTTCGTACTGCACAGCAGCGAATGCAGCTACCAGGCCACTGTCGAGCTGCAAGGCCTGTCGCTGTCCACCTCGCAGGATGTGCTGTTCGCCATCGCCGAGGGCGTAGGGCCACAGAAGAGCCTGATCACCCTGGGCTATGCCGGCTGGGAAGCCGGGCAACTGGAGGCGGAGCTCGCCGACAACGCCTGGCTGAACTGCCCGTTCGACCCAGACATCATTTTTGGCCTGGCCAGTGAACAGCGCCTGGGAGCCGCAGCCGCCAGCCTGGGCATCAACCTAAGCCTGCTGACCAGCCAGGCGGGCCACGCCTGATGGCCGAGCTGCGCCTGCTGCTGGGCTTCGACTACGGCAGCAAACAGATCGGTGTGGCCGTCGGCCAGGTAGTGACCGGCCAGGCACGTGAACTGTGTACGCTCAAAGCGCAGAATGGCGTGCCGGACTGGGCCCAGGTGGAAAAACTGATCAATGAGTGGAAGCCCGATGCCATCGTTGTCGGCCTGCCATTGAACATGGACGGCACGCCAAGCGAAATGAGCGCCCGCGCCGAAAAGTTCGCCCGCCGCCTCAACGGCCGTTTCAACCTGCCGGTGCACACCCACGACGAACGCCTGACCACTTTCGAGGCCAAGGGCGAGCGCATGGCCCGCGGCGGCCAGCGCGGCAGTTACCGTGACAACCCGGTCGATGCCATCGCCGCGGCCCTGCTGCTGCAAGGCTGGCTGGAGGCCAATACCTAATTTTCCGCTTTGCCGTCGGCCCAACCCGGCGCCCTCCAGGAGACACGCAATGAGCCTACCCAATCCCGCCGATCTGATCCGGCAGATGGCTGTCGACCTTCGCGCCCATCTCGCCCGCCGCGGCATCACCGAGCCGCGTTACATCGGCATCCGCACCGGCGGCGTCTGGGTAGCCCAGGCCCTGCAGCAGGAACTGGCCGATGCCAGCCCGCTGGGCACCCTGGACGTGTCGTTCTACCGCGACGATTTCAGCCAGAACGGCCTGCACCCTCAAGTGCGTCCGTCAGAGCTGCCGTTCGAGGTCGAAGGCCAGCACCTGGTCCTGATCGACGACGTGCTGATGAGCGGTCGCACCATTCGCGCCGCGCTCAACGAACTGTTCGATTACGGCCGCCCGGCCAGCGTGACCCTGGTCTGCCTGCTTGACCTGGACGCCGGCGAACTGCCGATCCGCCCCAACGTGCTGGGTGCCACCCTGTCGCTGGCGGCCCATGAACGGGTAAAATTGACCGGCCCCGCACCGCTCGCACTCGAGCGCCAGGACCTCGCCACCGCTTCCGCCCTTTAAGAGTCCACTCGCGATGACGCCAATCGACGCCAAGCGCCCGCTGCAGCTCAATGATCAGGGCCAGCTGCGCCACTTTCTCTCGCTCGACGGTTTGCCCCGCGAACTGCTCACCGAGATCCTCGACACCGCCGACTCGTTCCTCGAAGTCGGCGCACGGGCCGTCAAGAAAGTCCCGTTGCTGCGCGGCAAGACCGTGTGCAACGTGTTCTTCGAGAACTCGACCCGCACCCGCACCACCTTCGAACTGGCCGCCCAGCGCCTGTCGGCCGACGTGATCAGCCTGAATGTGTCGACCTCCTCGACCAGCAAGGGCGAAACCCTGTTCGACACCCTGCGCAACCTCGAAGCCATGGCCGCCGACATGTTCGTCGTGCGCCACTCCGACTCGGGTGCCGCGCACTTCATCGCCGAGCATGTATGCCCGGATGTCGCGGTGATCAACGGCGGTGACGGCCGCCATGCGCACCCGACCCAAGGCATGCTCGACATGCTGACCATCCGCCGCCACAAAGGCAGCTTCGAGAACCTGTCCGTGGCGATCGTCGGCGATATCCTGCACTCGCGTGTGGCCCGCTCCGACATGCTCGCGCTCAAGGCGCTGGGCTGCCCGGACATCCGCGTGATCGGCCCGAAAACCTTGATCCCGATTGGTATCGAGCAGTACGGCGTGAAGGTCTACACCGACCTCACAGAAGGGCTGAAGGACGTCGATGTGGTGATCATGCTGCGCCTGCAGCGTGAACGCATGGCCGGCGGCCTGCTGCCCAGCGAGGGTGAGTTCTACCGCCTGTTCGGCCTGACCACCGCGCGCCTTGCTGGCGCCAAGCCGGACGCCATCGTCATGCACCCGGGGCCGATCAACCGCGGCGTGGAGATCGAGTCGGCGGTGGCCGACGGTAAGCATTCGGTGATCCTCAACCAGGTCACCTACGGCATCGCCGTGCGCATGGCGGTGCTGTCCATGGCCATGAGCGGGCAGAACACGCAACGTCAACTCGACCAGGAGAACGCCCAGTGACCCTCAGCATTCTTGGCGCCCGGGTCATCGACCCCAAGAGTGGCCTGGACCACGTCACCGACCTGCACCTGGACGGTGGCCGCATTGCCGCCATCGGCGCGGCCCCGGCTGGCTTCAGCGCCAGCCGTACAATCCAGGCAGATGGCCTGATCGCCGCACCCGGCCTGGTCGACCTCGGTGTATCGCTGCGCGAGCCGGGTTACAGCCGCAAGGGCACCATTGCCAGTGAAACCCGCGCCGCCGTGGCCGGAGGCGTCACCAGCCTGTGCTGCCCACCGCAGACCAAGCCGGTGCTCGATACCTCGGCAGTGGCCGAGCTGATCCTCGACCGCGCCCGCGAAGCCGGCAACAGCAAGGTCTACCCCATCGGCGCCCTGACCAAGGGCCTGGAAGGCGAGCAACTGGCCGAACTGGTCGCCCTGCGTGACACCGGTTGCGTAGCCTTCGGCAACGGCCTGAAAGAAGTCCCCAACAACCGTACCCTGGCCCGTGCCCTGGAATACGCTGCCACCTTCGACCTGACCGTGGTCTTCCACTCCCAGGACCGCGACCTGGCCCAGGGCGGCCTGGCCCATGAAGGCGCGATGGCCAGTTTCCTCGGCCTGCCCGGCATTCCGGAAACCGCAGAGACCGTGGCCCTGGCGCGCAACCTGCTGCTGGTCGAGCAGGCCGGCGTACGTGCGCACTTCACCCAGATCACCAGCGCCCGTGGCGCGCGGCTGATCGCCCAGGCCCAACAACTCGGCCTGCCAGTGACCGCCGATGTGGCGTTGTACCAGCTGATCCTCACCGACGAGTCGCTGCGGGAGTTCTCAAGCCTCTACCACGTGCAGCCGCCACTGCGTAGCGCCGCCGACCGCGATGGCCTGCGCGAAGCGGTCAGATCGGGCGTGATCCAGGCGATCTCCAGCCATCACCAGCCGCACGAGCGCGATGCCAAGCTGGCCCCGTTCGGTGCCACCGAGCCCGGTATCAGCAGCGTCGAACTGCTGCTGCCATTGGCCATGACGCTGGTGGAAGACGGCCTGCTCGACCTGCCGACCCTGCTCGCCCGCCTGACCAGCGGCCCGGCGGCCGCCATGCGCCTGCCGGCGGGTGAACTGAAGGTCGGTGGCTCGGCGGACCTGGTGCTGTTCGATGCCAAGGCCTCGACGGTTGCCGGCGAGCAGTGGTACTCGCGCGGCGACAACTGCCCGTTCATCGGCCACTGCCTGCCCGGCGCGGTGCGTTACACCGTGGTCGACGGGCACGTCTGCCACGAGGGCTGAGTAAGCACACCGCTCGCTGTAGGAGCGGCCTTGTGTCGCGAAAGGGGTGCGAAGCAGCCCCGGGAATTTCCGAATAGTGCCGGGATCTTGGGGCCGCTTTGCGGCCCTTTCGCGACACAAGGCCGCTCCTACAGCGACCGCGCCCCGCACAGGCTGATAGCAACCATTCATCCCCCTCGGTTGAAATCCTTCCCCCCACCCCCATATGAGTCTGCATCAGGCAATTTTGCCCCGCTGCGTGGAGACTCTCCCCTTGACCACCATCGTTTCTGTCCGCCGTCACGGCAAAGTCGTCATGGGCGGCGACGGCCAGGTATCTCTCGGCAACACCGTCATGAAAGGCAACGCCAAAAAGGTACGTCGCCTGTACAACGGTGAGGTCATCGCCGGTTTCGCCGGCGCCACCGCCGACGCGTTCACCCTGTTCGAGCGCTTCGAAGCCCAACTGCAGAAACACTCCGGCCATTTGGTGCGGGCCGCCGTCGAGCTGGCCAAAGAATGGCGTACCGACCGCTCCCTGAGCCGCCTGGAGGCCATGCTGGCCGTGGCCAACAAGGACGCATCGCTGATCATCACCGGCAACGGTGACGTGGTCGAGCCAGAAGACGGCCTGATCGCCATGGGCTCCGGCGGCGCCTACGCCCAGGCCGCGGCCCGCGCCCTGCTGAACAAGACTGACCTCTCGGCCCGCGAAATCGCCGAAACCGCACTGAACATCGCCGGTGACATCTGCGTGTTCACCAACCACAACCTGACCATCGAGGAGCAGGACCTGGCCGAGTGATCAGCTGTTCTGGCGCCCCGTCCCGGTGACGGGGCTTTTCCACGCTGACTCATTCTGCTCGAGGACCATTTTCATCATGTCCATGACCCCCCGCGAGATCGTCCACGAACTCAACCGCCACATCATCGGCCAGGACGACGCCAAGCGCGCCGTGGCCATCGCCCTGCGCAACCGCTGGCGGCGGATGCAGCTGCCAGCCGAGCTGCGCGCCGAGGTGACACCTAAAAACATTCTGATGATCGGCCCCACCGGCGTCGGCAAGACCGAAATTGCCCGCCGCCTGGCCAAGCTGGCCAACGCACCATTCCTCAAGGTCGAAGCGACCAAGTTCACCGAGGTGGGCTACGTTGGCCGCGATGTCGAGTCGATCATCCGCGACCTGGCCGACGCCGCGATGAAGATGCTGCGCGAGCAAGAGATCATCCGCGTGCGCCACCGCGCCGAAGATGCCGCCGAAGACCGTATTCTCGACGCCCTGCTGCCGCAGGCCCGGGTCACCAGCTTCAGCGAGGAAGCCGCGCAGACCAGCAGCGACTCCAATACCCGCCAGCTGTTCCGCAAGCGCCTGCGTGAAGGCCAACTGGACGACAAGGAAATCGAAATCGAGGTGGCCGACGCCGTCGGCGTCGAAATCGCCGCGCCGCCCGGCATGGAAGAGATGACCAACCAGCTGCAGAGCCTGTTCGCCAACATGGGCAAGGGCAAGCGCAAGGCGCGCAAGCTCAAGGTCAAAGAAGCGCTGAAGATGGTTCGCGACGAAGAAGCGAGCCGCCTGGTCAACGATGATGACTTGAAGGCAAAGGCCCTGGAAGCGGTCGAACAGCACGGTATCGTGTTCATCGACGAAATCGACAAGGTGGCCAAGCGTGGCAACGTCGGCGGCGCTGATGTGTCCCGTGAAGGCGTGCAGCGCGACCTGCTGCCACTGATCGAAGGCTGCACCGTCAACACCAAGCTGGGCATGGTCAAGACCGACCACATCCTGTTCATCGCCTCCGGCGCGTTCCACCTGAGCAAGCCGAGCGACCTGGTCCCTGAACTGCAAGGCCGCCTGCCGATCCGCGTGGAGCTCAAGGCGCTGACCCCGGAAGACTTCGAGCGCATCCTGCAAGAGCCGCACGCTTCGCTGACCGAGCAGTACCGCGAGCTGCTCAAGACCGAAGGCCTGAACATCGAGTTCAAGGCAGACGGTATCAAGCGCCTGGCCGAGATCGCCTTCCAGGTCAACGAGAAGACCGAGAACATCGGTGCCCGCCGCCTGCACACCCTGCTCGAGCGCCTGCTCGAAGAGGTGTCGTTCAGTGCAGGCGACCTGGCCAGTACACATGATGAAGCACCGATCCAGATCGACGCAGCGTACGTGAACGGCCATCTGGGTGAGCTGGCCCAGAACGAAGACCTGTCGCGCTACATCCTTTAAGCGGCGAGCTGCAAGCTGCAAGCGACAAGCTGTTTGGCGTCGCTTGCAGCACTGCGCTCACATGATCTTTCCATGGTGGCTCTAATATCACTTCTTGCAGCTTGAAGCTTGAAGCTTGAAGCTTGAAGCTTGAAGCTTGTCGCTCAGAAGAGATTCAGACCATGGCCCGCATGCCAACCGCCATCAACCTGCACAAAGCCTCCAGGACACTCAGCCTCACCTACGGTCCCGACGAGGCCTATCACCTGCCCGCCGAATTCCTGCGCGTGCACTCCCCCTCCGCCGAGGTCCAGGGCCACGGCAACCCCATCCTGCAATTCGGCAAGATCAATGTCGGCCTCAGCGGCCTTGAGCCCGCTGGCCAATATGCACTGAAACTGACCTTCGACGACGGCCATGACAGCGGGCTGTTCACCTGGGAATACCTGGAGCAACTGTGCCTGCGTCAGGAACAACTCTGGGCCGAGTACCTCGATGAGTTGCACAAGGCCGGCAAATCCCGCGATCCTGCCGAAACAGTGGTCAAACTGATGCTCTAGCTCAAGCCTTCCACGCTTTAGAGCGCATTTTCTAATCTCATCTGCTTGAATGCCCTACAGACAGCTCATTCAAGGGCTGTCTTGCGCATTACATGAAAGTCGGGTAACCAATGGAGCTGGCAAGTTCCCTGCATTGCTTTGAAGGCAGTCAGGGCATGGCCGGTATGTAGAGGTCGCGAGCGAAAGCAGGCTGTCTTCACACGCAGATTCCCCCGCAGCTCATCGCCGATTGCATCCGGCCCGCAGCACCGCTGTTCCTTATCACTGGTCACCCGAGTAGCAGTACCGGGCTGTCGACTGTGCATGCGCCACAGCAAACCGGTACTCGTCTCAGGACAACGGAGCGTCGTAGATGAGTAACAAGAACAACGATGAGTTGCAGCGGCAAGCCTCGGACAACACCCTGGGCCTGAACCCGGTCATCGGCATCCGCCGCAAGGACCTGCTGAGCTCTGCGCGTACCGTGCTGCGCCAGGCCGTGCGCCAGCCGCTGCACAGCGCCAAACACGTGGCACATTTCGGCCTGGAGCTGAAAAACGTGCTGCTGGGCAAGTCCAGCCTGGCCCCCGAGGGCGACGACCGTCGCTTCCAGGACCCGGCCTGGAGCAAGAACCCGCTGTACCGCCGCTACCTGCAAACCTATCTGGCCTGGCGCAAGGAGCTGCAGGACTGGATCGGCAACAGCGACCTGTCGCCCCAGGACATCAGCCGCGGGCAATTCGTCATCAACCTGATGACCGAAGCCATGGCGCCGACCAATACCCTGTCCAACCCGGCGGCGGTCAAACGCTTCTTCGAAACCGGCGGCAAGAGCCTGCTCGACGGCCTGTCCAACCTGGCCAAGGACGTGGTCAACAACGGTGGCATGCCCAGCCAGGTCAACATGGACGCCTTTGAAGTGGGCAAGAACCTCGGTACCAGCGAAGGCGCCGTGGTGTACCGCAATGACGTGCTGGAGCTGATCCAGTACAGCCCAATCACCGAGCAGGTGCACGCCCGCCCTTTGCTGGTGGTGCCGCCACAGATCAACAAGTTCTACGTCTTCGACCTGAGCCCTGAGAAAAGCTTGGCGCGCTTCTGCCTGCGCTCGCATCAGCAGACCTTCATCATCAGTTGGCGCAACCCGACCAAAGCCCAGCGTGAGTGGGGCCTGTCGACCTACATCGACGCACTCAAGGAAGCGGTCGACGCGGTCCTGGCGATTACCGGCAGCAAGGACCTGAACATGCTCGGTGCCTGCTCCGGCGGCATCACCTGCACCGCACTGGTTGGCCACTACGCCGCGCTGGGCGAGAAGAAGGTGAATGCGCTGACCCTGCTGGTCAGCGTGCTGGACACCACCCTGGATACCCAGGTGGCATTGTTCGTCGACGAGCAGACTCTGGAGTCGGCCAAGCGCCACTCCTACCAGGCCGGCGTGCTCGAAGGCAGCGACATGGCCAAAGTGTTCGCCTGGATGCGCCCCAACGACCTGATCTGGAACTACTGGGTCAACAACTACCTGCTCGGCAACGAGCCGCCCGTATTCGACATCCTGTTCTGGAACAACGACACCACGCGCCTGCCGGCGGCCTTCCACGGCGACCTGATCGAAATGTTCAAGAACAACCCGTTGACCCGCGCCGATGCACTGGAAGTGTGCGGGACCGCCATCGACCTGAAAAAGGTCAAGTGCGACATCTTCAGTGTGGCCGGCACCGCCGACCATATTACCCCGTGGCAGTCGTGCTACCGCTCGGCGCACCTGTTTGGCGGCAAGATCGAGTTTGTCCTGTCCAACAGCGGCCACATCCAGAGCATCCTCAACCCGCCGGGCAACCCCAAGGCGCGTTTCCTGACTGGCGCGGACCGCCCCGGCGACGCATTGGCCTGGCAAGAGAACGCAGACAAGCATGCCGACTCCTGGTGGCTGTATTGGCAGGCATGGCTGAGCGAGCGCGCCGGCGACCTGAAAAAGGCGCCGGCCCGCCTGGGCAACCGTGCCTATGCCGCAGGTGAAGCCGCACCGGGAACTTACGTTCACGAACGTTGAGTTGTAACGCCGTGGCTGCCCACCGGCAGGCCACGGCGCTTCATTCACCACAGAGTCATGCGCATGTCGTCACACTACATATTCCGGACCGTCGAGCTGGACGACCAGTCCATCCGCACTGCCGTGCGCCCAGGCAAGCCGCACCTGACGCCGCTGCTGATCTTCAATGGCATCGGCGCCAACCTGGAGCTGGTGTTCCCGTTCATCGAAGCGCTGGACCCGGACCTCGAAGTCATTGCCTTCGACGTGCCAGGCGTGGGTGGCTCCTCCACCCCCCGCCACCCCTATCGCTTCCCCGGCCTGGCCAAGCTGACCGCACGCATGCTCGACTACCTGGACTACGGCCAGGTCAACGTGATCGGGGTGTCCTGGGGCGGCGCCCTGGCCCAGCAGTTCGCCCATGACTATCCGGAACGCTGCAAGAAATTGGTGCTGGCCGCTACCGCCGCCGGTGCAGTGATGGTGCCGGGCAAGCCGAAAGTACTGTGGAACATGGCCAGCCCTCGGCGTTACATCCAGCCCTCACATGTGATCCGCATCGCTCCGCTGATCTATGGCGGCGCCTTTCGCCGCAACCCTGACCTTGCCATGCACCATGCCTCCAAGGTGCGCTCCGGCGGTAAGCTGGGCTACTACTGGCAGTTGTTCGCCGGGCTGGGCTGGACCAGCATCCACTGGCTGCACAAGATCCAGCAGCCCACCCTGGTGCTGGCCGGCGACGACGATCCGCTGATCCCACTGATCAACATGCGCTTGCTGGCCTGGCGAATTCCCAATGCCCAGCTACATATTATCGACGACGGTCATTTGTTCCTGATCACCCGGGCTGAGGCCGTCGCCCCGATCATCATGAAGTTCCTCGAGCAAGAACGTCAGCGCGCGGTCATGCACCCCCGCCCGGCCTCCGGCGGCTAGGGTGCTGTTTGCTGTTGTTCTGTCCCGACCGTGGCCTGACGAAGGAGTGCTGCCATGAAAGACAAACCGGCCAAAGGAACGACAACGCTCCCCGCCATGAGCATGAACGCACAGAACGCGATCGTCGGCCTGCGCGGCCGCGACCTGATTTCCACGCTGCGCAATGTTGGCCGCCATGGCTTGCTCAACCCGTTGCATACCGCACGCCACCTGCTCGCCCTGAGCGGCCAGCTGGGGCGCGTGATGCTCGGCGACACACCCTATTCGCCAAGCCCGCGGGACGCGCGCTTCAGCGATCCTACATGGAGCCAGAACCCGTTTTACCGCCGTGGCCTGCAGGCCTATCTGGCCTGGCAGAAGCAGACCCGCCTGTGGATCGATGAAAGCCACCTGGACGACGATGACCGGGCCCGCGCGCATTTCCTGTTCAACCAGATCAACGACGCCCTGGCACCGAGCAACTCGTTGCTCAATCCGTTGGCGGTCAAGGAACTGCTCAATACCGGCGGGCAGAGCCTGGTGCGCGGCGTGGCCCACCTGCTCGATGACCTGCGCCACAACGACGGCCTGCCGCGCCAGGTGGACGAGCGCGCCTTCGAGGTGGGCGGCAACCTGGCCGCCACCCCGGGCGCTGTGGTGTTTCGCAACGAGATGCTGGAGCTGATCCAGTACAAGCCGATGAGTGAAAAACAGCACGCTCGGCCCTTGCTGGTGGTGCCGCCCCAGATCAACAAGTTCTATATCTTCGACATGCAGGCGACTAACAGCTTCGTCCAGTACATGCTCAAGAACGGTTTGCAGGTGTTCATGGTCAGCTGGCGCAACCCCGACCCGCGCCACCGCGAATGGGGCCTGTCCAGCTACGTTGAGGCACTTGAAGAGGCGCTCAACGCCTGCCGCAGCATCAGCGGCAACCGCGACCCCAACCTGATGGGGGCCTGCGCCGGCGGCCTGACCATGGCCGCGCTGCAGGGCCACCTGCAAGCCAAGCACCAACTGCGCCGGGTGCGCAGCGCCACCTACCTGGTCAGCTTGCTCGACAGCAAGTTTGACAGCCCCGCCAGCCTGTTCGCCGACGAGCAGACCATCGAAGCGGCCAAGCGCCGCTCTTACCAGCGCGGGGTACTGGATGGCAGCGAAGTGGCGCGGATCTTCGCCTGGATGCGGCCCAACGACCTGATCTGGAACTACTGGGTCAACAATTACCTGCTGGGCAAAACGCCCCCTGCTTTCGACATTCTCTACTGGAACGCCGACAGCACGCGACTGCCCGCTGCCCTGCATGGCGAACTGCTGGACTTCTTCAAGCTCAACCCGCTCACCCACCCCGCCGGGCTGGAAGTCTGCGGCACGCCCATCGACCTCAAGCAGGTCAACCTCGACAGCTTTACCGTGGCCGGCAGCAATGACCACATCACCCCATGGGATGCCGTGTACCGTTCGGCCCTGCTGTTGGGCGGCGAGCGACGGTTCGTGCTGGCCAACAGCGGGCACATCCAGAGCATCATCAACCCGCCCGGAAACCCCAAGGCCTACTACCTGGACAACCCCAGGCTATCGAGCGACCCGCGGGCCTGGTTCCACGATGCCAAGCGCAACGACGGCAGCTGGTGGCCCCTGTGGCTGGAATGGATAACCCCACGTTCCGGCCCGCTCAAGGCGCCGCGGGTGGAGCTGGGCAACGCAACCTACCCACCGCTGGGCCCCGCGCCAGGCACCTATGTCCTGACCCGATGAGCACAACGACTGGATGAAGACCCGCGACCGTATTCTCGAATGCGCCCTGCAGCTGTTCAACCAGCAGGGCGAGCCCAACGTTTCGACCCTTGAGATTGCCAACGAGCTAGGGATCAGCCCTGGCAACCTGTATTACCACTTCCACGGCAAAGAGCCTTTGATAATCGGCCTGTTCGAGCGCTTCGAAGAAGCGCTTGTGCCGCTGCTGGACCCGCCGCTGGAAGTGCGCCTGGATGCCGAGGACTACTGGCTGTTTCTGCACCTGATTGTCGAACGCATGGCCCAGTACCGCTTCCTGTTCCAGGACCTGTCGAACCTGACCGGTCGCCTGCCCAAGCTGGCGCGGGGCATGCGCAGCCTGATCAATGCGCTCAAGCGCACACTGGCGGCATTGCTGGCCAGCCTCAAGGGCCAGGGCCAGGTGGTCAGTGAGACGCAGGCACTGGGGCAACTGGTGGAGCAGATCACCCTGACGCTCATGTTTTCGCTGGATTACCAGCGGGTACTGGGGCGCGAGGGGGATGTAGGGATCGTGGTGTACCAGGTGATGATGCTGGTGGCGCCGCATCTGCAGGCGCCTGCGCGGGAGGCGGCGGAGCATTTGGCGGTGCGGTATCTGGAGGGGTAGATAGCTTACAAGGTGCTGGAGCTGGCCCCATCGCCGGCAAGCCGGCTCCCACACCTACCCTGCTGGCATTGAAACCAGCGGGGTACCTGTGGGCCGGCTTGCCGGCGATGAGGGCAACCCGGTGTCAGGCTTCAGCGCTCACCGGTGCCGACGGCGCGCTGCTGGCCGGTGCCGCGCTTGGCGACGGCGCTGCGGTAGCGGCCGGTGTGGCGCTGGCCGCTGGGGCTGCCGGTTTGGCGGCGGCGGGTTTGGCCGGCGCTTTTTTCACGGCGGGCTTCTTCGCCGCAGCGGGTTTGGCTGCAGGCTTGGCGGCAACCGGCTTGGCTGCAGGTTTCGCTGCTGGCTTGGCCGCAGCAGTCTTGGCCGCAGGTTTTGCCGCCGCGGTTTTCGCCGCAGGCTTCGCTGCTGCCTTGGCCAGCGGTTTGGCCGCAGTCTTGCTGGCTGCCGGTTTGGCTGCAGCAGCGCGCGAGGAGACCGGTGTGACCGAGGCGCCGGTCAGCTTCTCGATCTGCTTGGTCAGGCTATCGACCTGCTGGTGCAGGGCCTTGATCTCGTTCCGGCTTGGCACACCGAGGCGCGAAATGGCGCTGTTCAGGCGTTTGTCGAAGGCTTCTTCGAGCTCGCTCCACTTGCCCAGTGCGCGATCTTTCACGCCGGACACACGCGAAGTGGTCGAGGCCTTGGCGTTATCGGCGACATCCTCGGCGGTTTTCTTCGCCTGCTTCTCGGCCTTCTCGCCATCTTTCACCAGCGAGTCGAACAGCTTCGGGCCGTCCTGGTCGATCTTCGAATAGATACCCAGCCCTGCCAGCCAGATCTTGCGGGAGTACTTCTCGACCCCGCCGACCCAGGAGCTGCCGTCTTTGTCGGAATTCTTCTTGCCAGCCATCCTGCTCTCCTTATGGTTTGTGCGCGACGCGCTCAAGCAGCTCATGCAGCTGTTCAAGCTTGATGGACAACGCCTCAACGTCATGTTTAGACGGAATGCCGAGGCGATTCAAGGCGCGACCGACCCGCGCGTCGAAAGCCTTCTCGATCTTGTCGAGTTGAACTTCGACCTTGCCACGTACGCGGCTGACTTCTTCGCTCGCTTCGTCGATCTGGGTGTTGGCGGCATCGAGTTCTTTGTCGATGCGCTTCTTGCCACGTTTCTCGACCCCTTCACCGGCTTTTACCAGCTCCTGAAAGTAGTCCGAACCCTCCTGGCCAACACGGGCGTAAGCGCCGATGCCTGCCAGCCAGATCTTGCGCGCGTAGCCGCGCACCTCGCCCAGCGTGCTTTGGGCGTCATCCTTTTTCTTCACATTCACTTTGGCCATGCTCTATACCTCATGCTCATGAGTGGAGGGAGAAACCGCCCATGGAGGCTGGGCTTGAGCATAAGGTAATGAGTGAAATTAGAATCTTCACCCTAAGAGCAGCTGCAGCTTTCAGACCAGAGCCTTGTCCAGCGCCCGCTCGATCTCACTCTTGATGGTGCCGCTCATCATCGACAGCATCATGCCCAACTTCAATTCGACACGGATGCTGTCCTCGCCAATATGTACGCTGCCGTTGGCGCCGCTGCGGGCGACGTCCACACGGTCACCGTTCCAGGTGGCCTTGAGGTCGTATTCCTGGCTCAGTTTGTCCACCAGCGCTTGGGCCTTGGCACGGGCGGCCTCGCGACCGAGGGAGTGTTTGCGTTCGACGCTGATCTGGGTCATGCGGGTGTTCCTGGATATGAAGACATAATCGGCATTATGCCCGCCCCTGCCGCACGGTACACCCCGCCAAGACAAATGCGCCCGTTCGCCCTAGAATGGCGATAATTTTTTCCGGTGAAGCGATATGAACGACCAGCGCAAAGGCGAACACGCCGAACCCACCACCCATTTCGGTTACCAGGATGTGCCCGAGAGCCAGAAGGCGAAGAAAGTCGCCGAAGTGTTCCACTCGGTGGCTGCCAAGTACGACCTGATGAACGACGTGCTTTCCGGCGGCATGCACCGCCTGTGGAAGCGCTTCACCATCGAGCTGTCAGGTGTGCGTAGCGGCAATCGGGTGCTGGACATCGCCGGCGGCACGGGTGATCTGGCAGCCAAGTTCTCGCGCCTGGTCGGCCCTACCGGCCAAGTGGTGCTCGCCGACATCAACGACTCGATGCTCAAGGTGGGCCGCGACCGCCTGCTCGACCGTGGCGTTGCCGGCAACATCGAATTCGTCCAGGCCGATGCCGAGAAACTGCCATTCCCGGACAACCACTTCGACTGCGTGACCATCGCCTTCGGCCTGCGCAACGTCACCCACAAGGACGAAGCCATCCGCTCGATGCTGCGCGTGCTCAAGCCGGGCGGGCGCCTGTTGATCCTGGAGTTCTCCAAGCCGACCAACAAGCTGATGTCCAAGGCCTACGACGCCTACTCGTTCGCCTTCATGCCCCTGGCCGGCAAGCTGATCACCAATGACTCCGAGAGCTACCGCTACCTCGCCGAATCGATCCGCATGCACCCCGACCAGGAAACCCTCAAGGCCATGATGGTCGATGCCGGTTTCGACCGGGTCACCTACCACAACATGACCAGCGGCATCGTCGCCGTGCACCGGGGAATCAAGCCCTGATGTTGCTGGCAGGGCTGCTCGCCAGCGTCGAACATGGCCTGAACCGCGTCCTGCGCATGGACAGCACGGCATTGCCGCGGCTGGGCGCGCTGGAAGGCAAGGTCATCGAAATCGATTGTCGCCAGCCGGCCCTGCAAGTGTTCATCCTGCCCGATGAAGAGGGCCTGATGCTTGCCGCCCACTGGCAAGGCGAGGTCGACTGCAGCCTGCGCGCGCCAGCCGGTAGCCTGCTGCAACTGGCCGTGGCCAAGGACAAGACGGCCGTGCTGCATAGCCCTCAGGTCGAGCTGCATGGCGACAGTGCCGTGCTGCTCGACCTGTTCGGTGTGCTGCAAGACCTGGAGCTGGACTGGGAACACGAACTGCAACGCTGGCTCGGCCCGGTCGCCACCTCGCTGCTCGCCGGCCACGTGCGCCTGCGTGCACGCTGGACCCGCCAAGGCCTGGCACGCTTCAGCCAGAACCTGTCCGAGTACCTGGCCGAAGAGTCGCGCACCCTGGTAGGCAAGCGCGAAGCCGAAGCCGCCTTCAGCGAGCTCGATACCCTGAAGGTCGATCTAGAACGCCTCGAGGCGCGCCTGCAGCGCCTCTCCCGATCCCTTGATACCAGCGATAACGCATGAAGCTGCTCGCCGTCCGTCGTCTCTTTCGCATCCAGCGCGTGGTGATCCGCTACCGCCTCGATGACCTGCTCTTCGACCTGCCGCTGCCGTGGTGGCTGCGCAGCCTGCGCCTGCTGATGCCATGGCGCTGGTTGCCTCGCACACCCTCCGAACTCAGCCGGGGAGCCCGCCTGCGCCTGGCGCTTCAGGACCTGGGGCCGATCTTCATCAAATTCGGCCAGTTGCTGTCCACCCGCCGCGACCTGCTGCCCACCGACATCGCCGACGAGCTGATGCTGCTGCAGGACCGCGTACCGCCGTTCGACCCGAAACAGGCCGTGGCGCTGATCGAAAGCCAGCTTGGCGCCAAGGTGGGTGAGGTGTTCAGCCGCTTCGACGTCGAGCCGCTGGCCTCGGCCTCGGTGGCCCAGGTGCATGCCGCGCGCCTGAAGACCGGCGAGGAAGTGGTGGTCAAGGTAGTACGCCCGGGCCTCAAACCAGTGATCGCCCAGGACCTTGCCTGGCTGTTCCTGATCGCAAAAGGCGCCGAGCGGGCTTCGGCCGATGCCCGCCGCCTGCACCCGGTGGAAATCGTCGGCGACTACGAAAAAACCATCTACGACGAACTCGACCTGCTCCGCGAGGCGGCCAACGCCAGCCAGCTGCGGCGCAACTTCGAAGGCTCGGAGCTGATGTACGTGCCCCAGGTCTACTGGGACCTGTGCCGCCCCAAGGTGCTGGTGATGGAGCGCATCTACGGCGTGCCGGTGACCGACATGGCCACCCTGGCCGACCAGCGCACCGACATGAAACTGCTGGCCGAGCGCGGTGTGGAGGTGTTTTTCACCCAGGTGTTCCGCCACAGTTTCTTCCATGCCGACATGCACCCCGGCAATATCTTCGTCAGCACGGTCAAGCCGTGGAGCCCGCAATACATCGCCATCGACTGCGGCATCGTCGGCAGCCTCACCGCCGAAGACCAGGACTACCTGGCACGCAACCTGATCGCCTTCTTCAAGCGCGACTACCGCCGTGTCGCCGAGCTGCACATCGACTCGGGGTGGGTACCGGCGCACACCAAGGTCAATGAATTCGAAGCGGCCATCCGTACCGTGTGCGAGCCGATCTTCGAAAAACCGCTCAAGGACATTTCCTTCGGCCAAGTGCTGATGCGCCTGTTCCAGACTGCCCGGCGCTTCAACATGGAAGTCCAGCCGCAGTTGGTGCTGCTGCAGAAGACCCTGCTCAACATCGAGGGCCTGGGCCGCCAGCTGTACCCCGACCTTGACCTGTGGAGTACCGCCAAACCGTTCCTGGAACGCTGGATGCGCGAGCGCTACAGCCCCAAGGCCATGTTCGGCAACCTGTACAGCCAGGCCGAACAGCTGCCGCACCTGGCCGGCATGACCCGCGACCTGCTCGAACGTCTTTCCCAGCCGCACCTGCACGACCCGCAACTGCCGGAGCGGCGCCGCCAGGGCGACCGCTGGGCACTGCGCCTGCTCGGTGCCGGCCTGCTGGGTGGCGGTGCGGTGCTGGCCGCCGGCGCCGCCGAGGCCGCCAGCCTCGCCGCCCCGGCCGCCTGGCCGGCTTGGCTGATGCTGGCCGCAGGCCTTTACCTGATCGTGCGCCAATAGCCAGCCGCGCTGCTGGCTGGCACACTAGCGCAAAGGGCCCGGTACAGGAGCGGGCCCGGTTTTGGAGTCGACGATGAAAGAGTGGCTGGACGAGATCAAGTGGAGCAGCGACGGCCTGGTACCGGCGATCGCCCAGGACCACAAGACCGGACGCGTGCTGATGATGGCCTGGATGAACCGCGAATCGCTGGCCCTCACTGCCGCCGAGCAACGCGCCATCTACTGGTCGCGCTCGCGTGGCAAGCTGTGGCGCAAGGGCGAGGAATCGGGGCATGTGCAGAAGCTGCACGAAATGCGCCTGGACTGTGATGCCGACGTGATCATCCTGATGGTCGAGCAACTGGGCCATATCGCCTGCCATACCGGCCGTGAAAGCTGCTTCTACCGCGTCTTCGAAGACGGCCAGTGGAAAACCGTCGATCCGGTGTTGAAAGACCCGCATGCCATCTACAACGCAGGACACTGACATGAGCGACACCCTCAACCGCCTGGCCGAAGTGCTCGAAGAACGCAAGCACGCGGCCCCCGACAGCTCCTACGTGGCCAGCCTGTACCACAAGGGCCTGAACAAGATCCTCGAAAAGCTCGGCGAAGAGTCCGTCGAGACCATCATCGCTGCCAAGGACGCAGAGGTCAGCAAGGATTGCAGTGATGTCATCTATGAAACCGCCGACCTGTGGTTTCATAGCCTGGTCATGCTCAGTGCACTGGGCCAGCACCCACAAGCCGTGCTCGATGAACTGGAACGCCGCTTCGGCCTGTCCGGGCACGATGAAAAGGCCGCTCGCGAGCCCTCGGCCTGACCAAATAGCATTCTAGGAGAGCACCATGGGTATTTTTGACTGGAAACACTGGATCGTCCTGCTGGTCGTCGTCGTCCTGGTGTTCGGCACCAAGAAGCTGAAGAACTTCGGCAGTGACCTTGGCGAATCGATCAAGGGCTTCCGCAAAGCCATGAACGAAGAAGAAAGCAAACCCGCCGAGCAGACCCCACCGCCTGCCCAGCCGGTACCGCCGGTGCAGAACACCGCACAACAGCCACAGGGCCACACCATCGAGGGCCAGGCGCAACCGGTCCAAGAGCCGCAGCGGAAAGACTGAACCATGTTCGGCATGAGTTTCAGCGAGTTACTGCTCGTCGGCCTCGTCGCGCTGCTGGTGCTCGGCCCCGAGCGCCTGCCCGGCGCCGCGCGCACTGCAGGGCTGTGGATCGGCCGGCTCAAGCGCAGCTTCAATTCGATCAAGATGGAAGTCGAGCGCGAAATCGGTGCCGATGACATCCGCCGACAGTTGCACAACGAGCACATCCTGCAAATGGAACAGGAAGCCAAGCGCATCCTCAACCCGCTGACGCCGCCTGCCCAGCCACCCGCCGCTGTGGCCACCGAGCAGCCCGCCGCCACGCCAACATCGGCACCGGTAGCGCCGGCGCCTGCGCCTGAGCAGCCCGAACAGCCTCAACCGCCGCGAGCCCCATGAGCGAAAAACCGCAAGACGACCAGCCCATGCCGCTGGTCTCGCACCTGACCGAACTGCGCACCCGCCTGCTGCGCTGCGTGGCTGCCATCTTCCTGATTTTTGCCGGGCTGTTCTCCTTCGCCCAGCAGATCTACACCCTGGTCTCGGCGCCACTGCGCGAACACCTGCCGGCCAACGCCACGATGATCGCCACCGACGTGGCCTCGCCGTTCCTGACGCCGTTCAAGCTGACCATGATCGTTTCGCTGTTCCTGGCGATCCCGTTCATCCTGCAGCAGATCTGGGGTTTTATCGCGCCTGGCCTGTATCGCCACGAAAAGCGCATCGCCATTCCGCTGCTGGTGTCGAGCATCTTCCTGTTCTATGCCGGCATGGCCTTCGCCTACTTCCTGGTGTTCCCGCTGATCTTCGGCTTCTTCGCCAGCGCCACGCCGGAAGGCGTGTCGATGATGACCGACATTTCCAGTTATCTGGACTTCGTCATGACGTTGTTCTTCGCCTTCGGTGTTGCCTTCGAGATCCCGGTAGCGGTGGTGCTGCTGGTGTGGATCGGCGTGGTCGACGTGCAATACCTGAAGAAAATCCGCCCCTACGTGATCATCGGCTGCTTCGTGGTCGGCATGATCCTGACCCCGCCCGACATCTTCTCGCAGACCTTGCTCGCCGTGCCCATGTGGCTGCTGTTCGAGATCGGCGTGCTGTGTGGCAGCCTGATCCGCAAGCGCAGCCACGCCGAAGATGACACGGCAAACGACCCCAACGACCAGCCACCAGCGACCCAGCCGTGAACCTGTTGCTTCTTGAAGAGGCCGACTTCGTGTCGGCCGACCGCGTCGTCCTTGCCGATCGGCGCTTCACCCATATGCAGGAGATTCACCGCGTGGTGGTGGGCGACAGCCTGCGCGTGGGCCGCATCAATGGCCTGATGGGCACCGCCACCGTGGTACGTCTGGCACAGCACGAAGCCGAGCTTGAAGTCGGCTTCGACCAGCCGCCGCCGGCCAAGCTGCCGCTGACCCTGGTGCTGGCCGTGCCGCGGCCAAAAATGCTGCGCAGGCTGTTCCAGACCGTCGCCACACTGGGCGTACAGCGGTTGATCCTGGTCAACAGCTACAAGGTCGAAAAAAGCTTCTGGCAGACGCCGTTCCTCAACCCCGAGAGCATCCGCGACAACCTGATACTGGGCCTGGAACAGGCCCGCGACACGGTGCTGCCCGAGGTGGTCATCGAAAAACGCTTCAAACCGTTCGTCGAAGACCGCCTGCCCGCCATCGCCGACGGCACCCTGGGCCTGGTTGGCCACCCCGGCCCCTACCCCGCGTGCCCGCGCGCCGTCGAAGGCCCGGTGACACTGGCCATTGGCCCCGAGGGCGGCTGGATCCCCTACGAAGTCGAGTTGCTGGGCAAAGCAGGGCTCGCGCCAGTGCAGTTGGGTGACCGCATCCTGCGTGTGGAAACCGCCGTAACAGCCTTGCTTTCAAGGATTTTCTGACAAACGGGTCAGGATTTTCCCATCAAGTTTCCCCGGCGCAGGCCGATGCCTAGGCAACACAACAATAATCCGTGCTGCCAAGTTTACCGGGGAGTCGAACATGTTCCGATGGGTTACCGAAACGCTGGGAAATGTGAGCGTCAATCGCAAACTGGGGCTGGGCTTTGGCCTGGTACTGTTACTGACTCTGGCCATCACCTTCACTGGCTGGCAAGGCATGAACAGCATCATCGACCGTGGTGACAAGCTGGGCAATATCTCGGTCATCAGCCAGGGCACCCAGGAACTGCGCATCGCGCGTCAGCATTACCAGCGCGATCGCAACGAAGCGGCGATCGGCGAACTGGAAAAAGCCCTCGCTGGCCTCGACCGCCAGATCAGCCTCATGCTCGGCCAGATCGAGCAACCCGTCGATCATCAGCGCCTGCAGCAACAGCAGGAGGCGGTGCGCAAATATCAGCAAGCTTTCGCCGACCTCAAGCAGGCCGGGCAACGACGCGAAGCCAGCCGAAGCGCACTGGGTGACAGTGCCGACAAGGCAGCCGAGCTTATCAGCAGGGTGCAAGAGCGCCTGCTGCAAGCCGGCGATATCACGCCCTACCAGAGCACGGTAGAGGTCAGTGCCCTGCTACAGCAAGCACGCTTCCAGGTGCGCGGCTACACCTACAGTGGCGAAGCGAACTACCAGCAGACTGCGCTCAACGCCATCGACCAGGCCATGACCAACCTCAAGGCGCTACCGGCCAAGCTGCCCGCCGAATATGCCGCCAGCCTCGATGACTCGATGTCGGCCCTCGCCGCTTACCGCGATGCGGTCAACCAGTTCGGTAGCGCGCAATCGGCCAGTGATCAGGCCCTGCAGGTGATGACTGATCAAGGCACCGTGCTGATGGATAACAGCCAGAAGATGACGGTTTCACAGACCGAAGTCCGCGATGCAGGCTCGCGCAAGGCAAAAACCTTGCTTGCCTCTGCCACGGCACTGGCGTTGGTACTGGGCCTGCTCGCGGCCTGGGCCATCACTCGGCAGATCATCGTCCCGCTGCGCCAGACACTGGCCGCCGCCGAGCGCGTGGCCAACGGCGACCTGCGCCAGGACCTTCTGGCAACCCGCCGCGACGAGCTGGGGCAGTTGCAGGCCAGCATGCAGCGCATGACCCAAGGCCTGCGCGAACTGATCGGTGGTATCGGTGACGGTGTCACGCAGATAGCCAGCGCCGCCGAAGAGCTTTCGGCGGTAACCGAGCAGACCAGCGCCGGGGTCAACAACCAAAAGGTCGAAACCGACCAGGTGGCCACTGCCATGAACGAAATGGCGGCCACCGTGCATGAAGTGGCACGCAATGCTGAGCAAGCCTCGGAGGCGGCCCTCATGGCGGATCAGCAGGCGCGTGAAGGTGATCGGGTTGTCAGCGAAGCGGTGGCGCAAATCGAGCGCCTGGCCGGTGAAGTGGTCAACTCCAGCGAGGCGATGAACCAGCTCAAGGCCGAAAGCGACAAGATCGGCAGCGTGCTGGATGTGATCAAGTCGGTGGCCCAGCAAACCAACCTGCTGGCCCTCAATGCGGCCATCGAAGCGGCGCGGGCCGGTGAGGCCGGCCGTGGCTTTGCCGTGGTCGCCGACGAAGTGCGCAGCCTGGCGCAGCGTACCCAGCAGTCCACCGAAGAGATCGAAGAGCTGATTGCCGGTTTGCAAAGCGGAACGCAGCGAGTGGCCAGCGTGATGGACGCCAGCCGCCAGCTCACCGACAGCAGCGTCGAGCTGACCCGCCGCGCCGGCACTTCGCTGGAGACCATCACCCGAACCGTGTCGTCGATCCAGGCGATGAACCAGCAGATCGCCACGGCCGCCGAACAGCAGAGTGCGACCGCCGAGGAGATCAACCGCAGCGTGATCAATGTGCGGGATATCTCCGACCAGACTTCGGCGGCGAGTGAGGAGACGGCCAGCTCCAGTGTCGAGCTTGCGCGGCTGGGCACACACCTGCAGAACCTGGTTGGCCGTTTCAGGCTTTAAGCCCACGCCAGCCCTGTCGCAAACGAGCTGCCGACAGGGCTGGTACTAATTCCTACATGCGCTACTGAAGTTTCCTACCTTATTTTCAGGTCAAGTCCTACAAGCCATCCGCCGATGGGCAGGAGTGCCATGCCGGCAAAGCGCCAGCGTGGCTTACCCACTCAACTGGATGGAGACTTGCCATGTTCAGCTACCTCAACCGCAGGATTGGCAACATCAGTGTCGGCGCCAAGCTCGCCTTGGGTTTCGCCGTAGTGCTGCTGCTAACCTTGGCCACCGCGGTCAGTGGCTGGCGCGCTCTGGACGGCGCCATTACCCGCTCGGAACAGCTCAGCGAAATTGGCCGGATCAATGATCTGGTCAAGGATCTGCGTGCCGAGCGCATTACCTATAGGGTGCTGGCCGATGATGCCAGCAAGGCGCAGATAAGCAGCATCCTGCAACAGCTCGACGGCATGCTGACGACACTGCAACAACGCAGTGGTGTCGACGAGTCACGCCAGATACTCACCCAGAAGCTGCAACTGCTGCAGCGGCTGAACGACAACTTTGCCAGCTTGCAGCGTACCGTCGAAAGCCGACGTGGGTTGCGCGAGGCAATGCAGGCGCAAGAACAGAAGCTCAACGGCGTCATCGACGAACTGGAAACCCAGGCCCTGCTGAAGATGCCCGCCGACAGCCAACAAAGCGGCCTGCTAGGCCTGATGGACAGCCTCACCCGGCATGTGGACGGCGCCAACCAGCAGAGCCTGGTGCCGGCGTACACCTTCTCGCCGCTGGAGGACTTCGCCAAGGTTGGCGAGGCGGCGCTGGATGCTGCCGACAAAAGCCTTGGGCAGTTGATCCAGGCACTTGCCCCCTTGGGCCTTTCGCGAGCAGTGATGGAACAACCTGGCGTGGAACTGGGGAAATACCGCGCCAGCCTCGAGCAGTACCGACGCGCCGCCTTGAGTGTCGAGCAGTTGCAAAGCGAAATGGAGCAGATGGGCAACGAACTGCGTGCTGTGAGCCTGGAGTTGGGTGAAAGGAAGGTCGAGCAGCGCGACAGCGAAGCACTGGCCGCCCGCTCGCTGTTGACCAGCGTTGCGGTACTGGCCTTGCTGGTGGGCGTAGCAGCCGGCTGGCTGATCACCTTGCAGATCACCCAGCCGCTACGCCAGACCCTGGCGGTGGCAGCGCGCATCGCCCGGGGTGACCTGAGCCAGGTGGAGCCTGTGGGTCGTCGTGACGAAATGGGCCAGCTGCAGGCCAGCATGCAGGAAATGACCCTGAGCCTGCGCAAGCTGATCGGCGGTATCGATCAAGGTGTTGGCCATTTGTCTCAGGCCGCCACACAACTGGCTGCCAGCAGCGAGGACACCAAGCTGCGCATCAGCCAGCAACGTGAGGAAACCGATCAGGTCGCCACTGCCATGAACCAGATGAGCGCCACGGTCCAGGAAGTCGCGCAAAACGCCGAACAAGCTTCATTGGCGGCAACCAACGCCGACCAGCAGGCCCAGCAGGGCGATGAGGTGGTGACTGAAGCCATTGGCCGTATCGAGCAACTGGCCAGGCAAATGGACGACTGCCTGGCAGCTATGCAGCATCTGGCGGGCGAAAGCCAGCGCATTGGCAGCATTCTCGATGTGATCAAGTCGGTCTCCGAGCAAACCAACCTGTTGGCGCTCAACGCTGCCATCGAGGCTGCCCGAGCAGGTGAGGCCGGCCGTGGTTTTGCCGTGGTGGCTGACGAAGTGCGCGGCTTGGCGCAGCGTACACAGCAGTCCACGGAGGAGATCGAGCAATTGATCGAAAGCTTGCACAACGGCACCGACGAGGTGACCAGCCTGCTCGACAACAGCAAGCGCCTGACCGAGCAAAGTGTCGAGCTGAGCCGCAAGGCCGGGGATGCCTTGAGCCAGATCACCGATACGGTGTCGAGCATCCAGGGCATGAACCAGCAGATTGCCACGGCCAGCGAGCAACAGAGTGTGGTGGCCGAACAGATAAACCGCAGTGTGATCAGCGTGCGCGATGCCTCGGACCAGACCAGTGCGGCCAGTGAACAAACGGCAGCTTCAAGCGGCGAGCTGGAGCAGCTGGGCCAGCAGCTGCGAGGTATGGTCGGGCGTTTCAGCCTCTGAAAGCTTCAAGCCACAAGCTAAAGCCGAACGCTATGGACCGCCCATCACCGCCCGGCTTTAGCTTGCAGCTTGCAGCTGCTTTCAGAGCACTTGGCGCAGGAACGCTTGCGCCCGCGGATCCTTCGGCGAGGCAAAGAACGCCGCAGGCGCCGAATCCTCCAGCAACTTGCCGTGATCGAAGAACAGCACGCGGTCGGCCACTTCGCGGGCAAAACCCATTTCATGGGTCACGCAGACCATGGTCATGCCTTCCTGGGCCAGTGTCTTCATCACGTCCAGCACTTCACCGACCATTTCCGGGTCGAGCGCGGAGGTCGGCTCGTCGAACAGCATCACCTTGGGTTCCATCGCCAGCGCACGGGCAATCGCCACCCGTTGCTGCTGACCACCGGAAAGCCGCGAGGGGTACTCATTGGCCTTCTCCGAGATACCCACCTTTTCCAGCAACGCCCGCGCCTTGGCCTCACGCTCTGCCTTGCCACGCTTGCGCACGACCTTCTGCGCCAGGCACAGGTTTTCCAGCACCGTCATGTGCGGGAACAGGTTGAAATGCTGGAACACCATGCCGACTTCGCGGCGGTAGGCGTTGATGTCGGTTTTCGGGTCTTCCAACCGCAGCCCGTTGATGGCCACATGGCCCTCGTCGAAATGCTCCAGGCCGTTGAGGCAGCGCAGGAAGGTCGACTTGCCGGACCCCGACGGGCCAAGCACCACGACCACTTCACCCTTGGCCACCTGGGTGGTGACGTTGTCCACCGCACGCACTACCTGGCCTCGGGTGTCGAACACTTTCAAAAGGTCACGGACTTCAATCACTTTGCGCAAGCCTCCGCTCGAGCCGGCTGGCCAGATGCGACAGCGGCAGGTTGATCAGCAGGTACAGGCCTGCCACGCAGAACCAGATCTCGAATGTCGAGAACGAAGTGGTGATGGCCTCACGGCCGCTCTTGGTCAGTTCGGTGATGGCGATCACCGAGACCAGCGAGGTGTCCTTGACCAGGCTGATGAACTGCCCGGCCAGCGGAGGCAGTACGCGTTTGAACGCCTGCGGCAGGATCACGTGGCGCATCGACTGGCTGGCGTTAAGCCCGAGCGAGCGGGCCGCCTCATTCTGCCCCTTGGCGATCGACTGCACGCCGGCCCGCACGATCTCGGCCACGTAAGCACCGGTGAACAGCGCCAGCGCTGCCACCCCGGCGAACTCACGGGACAGGTTGAGCACGGTACCGATGAAGAAGTAGAAGATGAATATCTGCACCAGCAGCGGCGTGCCGCGCACCAGTTCGACATAGACGGTCGACAGGTCGCGCAGGGTCGGGTTGTTCGACAACCGGCACAACCCGGCAAACAGGCCGATCACCAGGCCCAGCGCCCCGGACACTACCGAGATCCACAATGTGGTCCACAGGCCCCAGGCCAGTGGGCCAGCAGCCCAGTGACGGGTGACGCCGACCTGATCACCTTCGGCCACATCGTCACCGCGGCTCAGTTGCAGGCTGTCCTTGGCCACATCGAGCACCTGCTCACCGCCGTTCTCATCCTTGAGCGTAACGCGGGCGTTATCGCCGGAGACGACGATGTCCTGCACCGTGCCGTAATCGCTGGCACGCTGCACGTCCTCGGCCTTGTAGGCAAAGTATTGTGGTACGCGGTTCCAGCGCCACTCGTAGGAAATCATCGAGGTGGCCAGGTACAGGCTGATCGCCAGGCCCACCAGGACCAGCGCCGTCAGCGCATGCCAGGGCCATTGGGCTTTCTTGTGTTTGATCACGGGGTTACTCCAGAAAGCGGCAAGCCGCAAGCCACAAGCTGCAAGGAAAAGCAGCCCGCGTATTGGCCCACCTCCTCTTGCAGCTTGCAGCTTGCGGCTTGAAGCTACTTCTTATTCCATTTCCTTCAGCCAGTCCTTGTTCTTGAACCACTTGTCGTGGATACGATCGTAGGTCCCGTCATGCTTGATCTGGTGCAGGAAGTTGTTGATGAAGTTGATGCTGTCGTAATCGCCCTTCTTCAAGCCGAATGCCAGCGGCTCGTAGGTGAAGGGCTCGTCGAGGAACAGCAGCTTGCCGGCACCGGCCTTGTCGACCGCCACCACGTTGTACGGCGCATCGTAGACAAAGGCATCAGCCTTGCCGTTGACCACGTCCATCACCGCTTCCTGCTCATTGTCGTAGCCATGGTACGTGGCCTTGGCGATCAGCTTCTTGGCGACCATCTCGCCGGTGGTACCGAGCTTGGAGGTGATGCGGTACTTCTCGTTGTTCAGGTCTTTGTACGACTTGATCTCGCCAGCCAGATCCTTGCGGATCAGCAGGGTCTGGCCAACCACGATGAACGGTTCGCTGAAGTTCAGGCGCAGGTTGCGTTCCTGGGTCAGGGTCATGCCGCTGCCGATCATGTCGAACTTGTCGGTCAGCAGGGCCGGGATGATGCCGTCATAGGCGGTGGAGACGGTCTCCAGCTTGACGCCCATGGATTTGGCCATGGCTTTGAGAATATCGACTTCGAAGCCGATGATTTCGCCGCGCTTGTTGGTCATCTGGAACGGCATGTAGGTCGGGTCCATGCCCACCCGCAAGGTACCGCGCTTGACCGCGTCGTCGATGGCACCGGCCTGGGCCGAGGCCACCGCGACCAGCGCCGTGACGCCGACCAGCAGCCGCGAAAGGTATTTCTTCATCATCACCAAGTCCCCTAGCAAGAAAAGTAGCGAATCTTATTGTTGGCACGGCCGTACCGGCCGGCATGGCTTATCGGAGAGGGATGCTAACGCATGGCGGCCCTAGGACCTAGAGCCGGGGGGGACTTTGTTGGCCAAAATCCGAGGGGATGAGAAAGATTGGAAAACCCTGTCGCCGGCAAGCCGGCGAAAGGGCCGCATAGCGGCCCCTAGGGTAGATCAGGCGCCAACCAGGCTAGGTTGTGCCTCGTCCGCCGGGTGCAACGGCAACAACGGCGAATGTGGGTCGTTGTTGATCGATGCACGCCACACGTCGATCCAGGCGGCATTGTGCTCGGCCCATACCTGCGCATGCAGGCGCGCCAAGGCTACCGGGTCGCTCAGCAAGGCAAGGCGAGTACCCAGGTCCAGCCCCTCGGGCCCGACCTCGATCGCTTTGGCAAGGCGCTCGGCGCGCATCGCCTCGATCGGTGCTGCCTGGCCATGACGGGCAGTGGCCATGGCACAGGCCAAGGCGTTCTGCCGAGGGTCGACCACAGCGCGGACAAAGCCGTCGTGCAGGGCGTGCCAGCGGTTCTCGTGGGTGTACTGGTCGGTGGCGAGCAGCTCCTGGGGCGTTGCGTACTCCTCAGGGATCAGGAACAGCTTCTCGTCCTTGGCCGCCAGGCCCAGGCGTGTGCGGCTGGAGATCACCGAAACGGGGATCGACAGCACCAGCGAACCAACGATCGGCGCCAGCCACCACAGGAAGCTCGGGTTCAGCCACGCCACCAGCGCCGCCCAGGCAATACCCAACAGGGTTTGCGGGCCGTGGCGACGTACCGCCTCGCTCCACGGGGTGGAGTCGTCGTCACGCTGCGGCGAGTTCCAGGTCGCAGCCCAGCCGAGGAATGCGGCCAGCACGAAGCGGGTGTGGAAGATCATCCGCACTGGCGCCAGCAGCATGGAGAACAGCATCTCCATCAGCATCGACAAGGTGACCTTGAACCGCCCGCCGAACTCGACCGCGCCCTTGGCCCAGATCAGGATGATACTGAGCAGCTTGGGCAAGAACAGCAGCACGATGGTGGTGGAGAACAGCGCGACGGCCTTCTCCGGGTGCCACTGCGGCCACAGCGGGTAGAGCTGGTACGGCTCGATGAAGTATTGCGGCTCCATCAGCGTGTTGGTTGCCAGCAGCGCGGTCGACAGCACCAGGAAGAAGAACCACAGCGGCGCCGACAGGTAAGACATCACGCCCGTGAGGAACACCGCACGGTGCACCGGGTGCATGCCCTTGACCAGGAACAGGCGGAAGTTCATCAGGTTGCCGTGGCACCAGCGGCGGTCGCGCTTGAGCTCGTCGAGCAGGTTCGGCGGCAGCTCTTCATAGCTGCCCGGCAGGTCATAGGCAATCCACACGCCCCAGCCGGCACGGCGCATCAGCGCCGCTTCGACGAAGTCGTGGGAAAGGATCGCGCCGGCGAAAGCGCCCTTGCCAGGCAACGGCGCCAGGGCGCAGTGCTCGATGAAAGGCTTCATGCGAATGATCGCGTTGTGGCCCCAGTAGTGCGACTCGCCCAGTTGCCAGAAGTGCAGGCCGGCGGTGAACAGCGGGCCGTAGACGCGGGTGGCGAACTGCTGCATGCGCGCATACAGCGTGTCCATACCCGAGGCTTTGGGCGCGGTCTGGATGATGCCAGCGTCCGGATTGGCCTCCATCAGGCGTACCAGGCTGCTCAGGCACTCGCCACTCATGACGCTGTCGGCGTCGAGCACGACCATGTACTTGTATTCGCCACCCCAGCGACGGCAGAAGTCGTCGAGGTTGCCGCTCTTGCGCTTCACGCGGCGGCGGCGGCGGCGATAGAAGATGCGGCCGAAGCCTTTGGTCTCGCGGCACACGTCCAGCCAGGCCTGTTGCTCGGCCACGGCAATGTCAGTGTCGTTGGTATCGCTGAGCACGAAAAAATCGAAACGGTCGAGGTTGCCGCTGGCGGCGACCGACTCGAAGGTCGCCCGCAGCCCTGCGAACACGCGCGGCACGTCTTCGTTGCAAATAGGCATCACCAGCGCGGTAC
Source organism: Pseudomonas sp. BNK-15 (assembly GCF_047456105.1). Taxonomy (NCBI): domain Bacteria; kingdom Pseudomonadati; phylum Pseudomonadota; class Gammaproteobacteria; order Pseudomonadales; family Pseudomonadaceae; genus Pseudomonas; species Pseudomonas sp. BNK-15. The sequence continues at coordinate 2,408,016 of NZ_CP179898.1, read as the reverse complement.
GTGCTTCAGGAGCGATCGGCTCGCTGCCGGCACTGCTGCCGGAGATACGGTATTTGTCGCGGCCGGTGAGCAACTCGAGGAAGCCCATCAGCGCCGTCCAGAAGCCCGCCGACACCCAGCAGAAGAGGATGCCGAAGAGGATCAGGATGGACGTTTGCAACGCGTACGGCCAGACCTGCACTACGGTATCCCACAACGGCTGGTTGACCACTTCGTCGAGGTCGACGAACGACCAGCCCTGGTAAGGCAGGATGCCCTTCATGTACCAGCCGGCGACGAGCGTCTGGCCGATCATGAGGGTCAGCAGGATATAGCGGCGAATCGAGCCGACCGTGCGCCAGCGCGCCAGCGGCAACTCGCGCTTTGGCGGCTGCGGCGCGTTGGGGCGGCCGGTCATGCGCCGCCACATGCGGATCAGCACATTGGTGCGCCATGGCTCGGGCACGACCCGGGTACGCTTGATCGGCGGTGCGATCTTCAGGCAAAGCCGGCCGCTGCCGTCGACGCCAAGCATCTGGGCATCTTCCAGTTCGGCCGCGCTGCCTACAGTCAGGCGCGGGCCCACCGAGGCCTGCACGGCCTCAGTGGTGGTGGCGGTCGCATTGCCCGCCAGGCGTTGGTGCAACTCACTGAACGAGGTGCAACTGGCGAGTTCCGCGCGCTGCTCATCGCTCAGTGGGAGGTGGGCCAGGTACTCGCCAAGCGATTCCGGCCTTGCGCTTGAGTTACTCATCGGCAGGCAACTGATAGCTCCAGGTCTCGGTCAGCACTTTTTCGGTGGTGGCCGGGGTCCCGTTGGTGGATGCCGCATCGGCGGCAGGTTGTTCGGCCTTGGCAGGTTGCTCGGCCTTGGCGGCTTTTTCAGCCTTGCCATGCTTGGCTGCGGTCTTGTCGTGTTTGGTTTCTTCGGCAGGCTTGGCTGCTTCGACCGGAACATCGCTGACCAGTGCGGCCCGCATCTCGGTAGCCTTCTTGGCTTCCTTGATCTTCAACCGCAAAGTCAGGCGCCAGCCCTTGGTCTCTGGGTTATAGCGCAGATTGTTCTCGACCACTTCTGCGTTGTCGCCGACGCTGATCTGGCTGCGTACCGCGGCGTCTTCCGGCAGGGCGGCCAAGGCCGGGCCGGCGAAGTCGACCAGGAACGCTACGCTACCGTCTGGTTGACGGATCAGGTTGGACTGCTTGACGTCACCGGTGGAACGCATGGTCTGGGTAACCGAACCCAGCTCCTGGGCCTGGAAACGCGACTCGTCGATGGTCCAGTGCATGCGGTAGTCGTACTCGAACGGCTTGCCCGGCTCCGGCAGGGTTTCTGGGCTCCAGAAGGCAACGATATTGTCGTTGGTTTCGTCGGCAGTCGGGATCTCGACCAGATCGACGGTGCCTTTGCCCCAGTCGCCCTTAGGCTCGATCCAGGCGCTCGGACGCTTCTGGTAGTTGTCGTCGAGGTCTTCGTAATCCTTGAAATCGCGATGACGCTGCATCAGGCCGAAACCGCGCGGGTTCTCGACGCTGAAGTTGCTCACCGACAGGTGTTTGGGGTTGTTCAGCGGGCGCCACAGCCACTCGCCGTTACCGGCGTGGATCGACAGGCCTTCGGAGTCATGCAGGGCCGGGCGATAGTTCATGACCTTGGAGGGCTGGTTAGGGCCGAACAGGTACATGCTGGTCAGCGGCGCGATGCCCAGACGGCTGACGTGGTCACGCAGGAACACGCGGGACTGCACATCGACCACGGTATCGTTGCCCGGGCGCAGGATCAGCTTGTAGGCACCGGTTGAGCGCGGCGAATCCAGCAAGGCGTAGATCACCAGGTGCTTGTCGGCCGGCTTGGGTTTCTCGACCCAGAATTCGGTGAACCGCGGGAACTCTTCGCCCGACGGCAGCGCGGTGTCGATGGCCAGGCCACGGGCCGACAGACCGTACACATGCCCTTTGCCGACCACACGGAAATAACTGGCCCCCAGCAGGGTCATGATTTCATCCTGCTTGTCGGCCTTGTTGATCGGGTAAAGCACGCGGAAACCGGCGTAGCCCAGGTTCTTGGTGGTATCCGGGTCGTGGGGCACGTCGCCGAACTCGAAACGGTTCGGGTCGTACTTGATTTCCTCGACGGTGGTGGCGGTGACTTCGTTGATTTTCACCGGCGTGTCGAAGTGCATGCCCTGGTGGTAGAAGGACAGCTTGAACGGCGTCTTGTCCTTGGCCCACTCGGCCTTTTCCTGCAGGAAGCGAATCTTCTGGTAGTCGGCGAACTTCATGTCGCGGAAGACTGCCGGCAGATTGCTTTTCGGTGCTTCGTACTTCTGGCCGGCGAGATCCTTTGCCTTGGCTGCAACATCGTCAAGATTGAATGCCCACAGCTGGCCCGCGCTCATCAGGCCGACCAGTGCGGCACTGGCCATCAGGGCCTTGCGCAGCCGATTGCCGGGGATTCTAGATGCTTTATGGGGACTAACAATCACGAGCAACCCTCGCCGAAAACAGATCATGAAACCAACGGCCAGCGACAAATGCCGGGTTGGCGAGCACTGTTCGGACCCCGTGAGGGCGTAATGATTCCCCAAACGGTTCCAGACAATGCTCGAGTCAGAGTAAAACGAACCTGCGAACGCAGGCCCTAACAGCGCGCGATTATCCAGCAGGATGCGTTACAACGCATCAGGCTGGATCAACTATTTATCGTACAAAACACCTTGTTTCGCGCAACCAAGGCCGTTTTTTCCTTCATATTTGTAACAGAAAAGTCACAGGGCCATCATTGACCAGGTGCACCTGCATGTCAGCACCGAATCGGCCGCTTGCCACATCTGCATGCTGGCCCTGGGCTTGCTGCAAAAGATAGTCGAACAGTTCGGCACCGAGCGCTGGCGGCGCAGCCGTCGAAAAGCTCGGACGCATGCCACTGCGGGTGTCCGCTGCCAAGGTGAACTGGGACACCAGCAGCAAACCGCCGCCCACATCCTTGAGGGACAGGTTCATCTTGCCCTGCTCATCGCTGAAAACGCGGTAGTTGAGCAACTTGTGCAACAGCTTATCGGCCTGTTCGCGGGTATCTTCAGGCTCTACCGCCACCAGCACCAACAAGCCTTGGTCGATGGCGCCGACAATTTCACCCGCCACCTCTACCCGCGCGCCGCGCACACGCTGCAGCAGCCCCTTCATGCTTCTTCCAGCGGCAAATCGAGCAGGCGACGGGCCATCTGATCGGCTGCCCGTACCAGCGCATCGGTGATCCCAGGCTCGGACGCCGCATGGCCCGCGTCGCGGATCACCTTCAGCTCACTGTTGGGCCATGCCTGGTGCAACGCCCAGGCGTTATCCAGCGGGCAGATCACATCATAGCGGCCATGCACGATCACGGCCGGCAGGTGGGCGATCTTGGGCATGTCGCGGATCAACTGGTCGGGAGCAAGGAACGCGTTGTTCATGAAGTAGTGGCATTCGATGCGAGCGATGGACAAGGCCCGCTGCGGCTCGGAGAAGCGGTCGATCACCAGCGGATTGGGGCGCAGGGTGGCAGTGCGGCCCTCCCAGGTGGACCAGGCCTTGGCGGCATGCATCTGGGCGATCTGATCGTTGCCGGTCAGGCGCTTGTGGAATGCCTTGACCAGGTCATTACGCTCATCCGGCGGAATCGGCCCGATGTAGTCCTGCCAGTAATCGGGGAACAGGCGGCTGGCGCCCTCCTGATAGAACCACTCGATCTCTTGCGGGCGGCACAGGAAGATGCCGCGCAGGATCAGGCCGTGAACCCGCTCGGGGTGGGTCTGGGCATAAGCCAGGGCCAGGGTCGAGCCCCAGGAGCCGCCGAACAGCACCCACTTGTCGATGCCCAGGTGCTCGCGAATGCGCTCCAGATCCTCGACCAGGTGCCAGGTGGTGTTGTTCTCCAGGCTTGCGTGCGGGGTGGAACGGCCGCAACCGCGCTGATCGAACGTGATGATGCGGTACAGGTTGGGGTCGAAATAGCAACGGCTCTGGGCATCGCAACCCGCGCCCGGGCCACCGTGAATGAACACCACCGGCAGACCTTCAGGCGAGCCGCTTTCATCGACATACAGCACATGCGGCGCTTCCACGGCCAGATCGTGCCGGGCGTAGGGTTTGATCTGAGGGTAGAGGGTCTGCATTGCGCACTCCGTGTGAGGATTAAGTCTGCCGTTGGGCATCATAAACCTGAATTGCGCTTTGAGCATGTGTCTGTGGGTAGATCATGTTATGCACATGCCCGCCACCGCGCTCGATAGCCTCGCTGCTTTATGACGCGAGGCCAGTAAATGACGCACCTTCCCGATGCAAGGTCATCCCGAAGCGATGACACTTTTCACCCCCAGGCCCTGATAGAGGGCAAGATCCCGGCCTGGATGCTCACTGCCACGCCTGAAACCCATCAGCACATGCGCGCCGCCGTGAGCACCCCGGTACCCTGGTTCGCCGAAGCCTGCCAGAGGCAACCGGCTGACGCCCACCGGCTGGTCAAGGAATATGAAACGTACCGCAAGGCCGAAAGCGAAGCTGGCGCACTGTTCGCCCTGCTTCCCGACCTGGCGGCGTTCGCCAGGGAGCGGCTGGGCTCGGCGATCAAGGAGCGTTTCAATCTTGAGCTGGATGTCACCCGGACCTACCTGTTCAACGCCGGCAAAGCCGAAGCCTACCAAGCCAACATGACTGGGGACCCGCTCACCACTGCCCAGCGGGCATTCAAACTGGCTACCCAAAGCCTGCTGCACTGCGCCTTGCAGAATTTTGAAGCTGCCGAAGCCCAGCCTGGCGGCCTCGATGGCCAAACGTTGGAGTCCGTGATACTCGACAACAACCAGTTCCTGGCGCACCTGCCCACCGGAAACCTGGTTCAGATAGCCCCGCAGGCCTTCGCCTCGCTAGTGCGCGACTTGGACATCGGCGGCACCTATCAAGCTTTGCTCAACGCCATTTATCACCCTGGCACCGACGTTGGGAGCGCAAGCGTTATCGAGACGCTCGGCAACGCCGAGCAGTGCGCCTTTTGCCTTGAGCTGCACAGGGCTTACCTGGGCAACATGATCGACCTGCCCTTGTATGAGGCTCTGCTGACGCTCGCCAGAGGTGGCGAGGCGCACTACCTGCAAAGCCCCATGCGGTGCGCCTTTCTCAAGCTCTTTGACATCTCCCTGACCGGTGCGCTGATGATAGGCCTCGTACCCTCTCCAGAGTTGCTTCTGAGTTACGACGCAACCCGTCTTGCGTACAAGAACGTGCTGGTAACGTACCTGCCCGGCGCAGGGGTCCCGCTGAAAGTGCACGCTACCGTTCATGAAGTCCAGGCGCACTTGCGCGAGCAGCTGTGGGCAATGCAACTCAGCCATCTGCGACAAGGCGTGCCGGCGCGTGACAGTGGCCGCTTCATGGAAAAGCTGCGCGACTGTCTACAACCATTGGATTGGACCCTGCTGCTGCCAGCGCCGGCGCACCAGGGCGAACAAGCCAGGCGTATTCGTGACCCGCAGGCTTGGGTACCGGTAACGCTACAGCCCTTCAACCGGCCACTACCCAACGAACTGGTCAGCCAGAAACGCCAACGACGCATGGACGATGCTTCGTTCCATGCCGTTTCCACGGCCCAGGAAGACCAGAAAAGCGCCGAAAAACGCAGGGCCTATTTTACCCAGCTGACCTCTGGCGCCTTGAACATTGGCGCCTTCGTCGTACCGGGCTTGGGGCAGTTGATGCTCGGTCTGTCGCTCATTCAGCTGAGCTACGAGGTTTTCGAGGGCCTCGAAAGCTGGGCTGACGGCGACGGTGAGCAAGCGCTCGATTACCTGATGGATATTGTCGAGAACGTTGCCTTAACCACTGTGGCCGTAGCAACAGGGGCGGCCGACGGCAGGCCGGCCGTCGAGAAGATTTCCGTGGAAACACCCTCGTTCATCGAAGAGCTCGAGCCCGTGCTCATGCCCGATGGCAGTAGCCGCCTGTGGCGACCAGACGCCCGCCCGTACGCCCATGACGTCGTGCTACCGGCTGGCCTGCTGCCGGATGAATCCGGCCTGTATCGCCATGCTGGAAAGACCTGGCTGGCAGTCGAAGACAGCACCTATTCGGTCAAACGGATATCTGAAAATGGTGAGTACCGCCTGGTGCACCCCGCCAAGGCCCTGAGCCATGAACCGCCGCTACGCCACAACGGTGCTGGCGCCTGGTTGCTACCGGCAGAAAGGCCCGAACAATGGCCAGAACTGCAATTATTCAGACGTGCCGGCCACCTTGGCGCGCATTTCGACGATGAAACCGCCCTGCGCATACTGCGGGTGAGTGGTACCCAGGAAGATGTTCTGCGCCATGCGCTCTGCAACAGCCAGCGGCTACCCGCACAACTGGAAGACACCCTGTCTCGCTTCAAACTCTACCAGACACTCAAGCACCTGCCTGAGCTGGCCGAGCCCAACCAACTCCATGCAGCCTTCGAAAGGCGCTATCGTCAGCTGCCCGCGCCTCAGGTGCCCGGCGCCGATGTCATCCAGGCTCGCTATCCGCGGCTTCCGGCACCCCTCACCGAGGAGTTGTTGCGCCATGCCAATACCTTCGAACAGGGTGAGCTGACCACTGGCAAAGTCCCCAGACGGCTCGCCGAAGAAGTCCGCTGCCTTGCGCAACAGGTACGGTTGAATCGCGCCTATGAAGGGCTTTATCTGGAAGGTGTACGCAACTGGGATACCGACGTGCTGGTCTTGCACACCCTCGAGCAACTGCCTGGCTGGCCAAGCGAGGTCGGCATCACCCTCGAACAGCGCCAGAACTCGCCGGCCCAGATCGACAAGATCGGCGCCAGTGAGGTGCCAGCAAGCAAGTCGATCATCAGCGCCCGGGCAGGTTACGTAGTCATGGACAGTACCCGCCCCGACGATCAGCTTTGCGTCCACGGTTCATTGCATGGGGCGCTGTTCGAGGTACTCACTGCCGAGCAAAGGCAGGCGCTGGCGGTCGAGGACATGCACGCACTCAGAAGCAGGATTCAACACGCGCCTCTCTTGCCACGGGCGATATTGCGCCGGGTGCTGGGCATGCAGGGCGTGCCACCGGGCTTTCGCTCGCCCATGCGCCTGGCAGATGGGCGGCTGGGCTACCCGCTGGGCGGCACCCGCCCCCGCGCTGGCAGCACTTCAAGGCAGACGCTGCTCAATTCCATACGCCGGATCGGCCAACACACTCCCGTACCACGGCCCGCAGAGCAGATCATGGCCGCGCTGGAAAACAGAAACCTGACCCGCGCTCAGATCGATGAGATGCTCAGCGGGCTGATGGAGCAACGCGACCGACTGCAAAGCCGGCTGGACGACTGGCGTCGACAAGCCGCACAAGGATCTCATCAGAGCACCGATGGCCTGGAGCGGTTGATGAACGCCATCTCCCAGCACTGGTATGAGCGTGCGTTCCTGGCGACCAGCGAAGCCATCGCCCCGCTTCGTCTCGAGCGCCTATCCCTGGCGCAGTTTCCTCTTGAACTGCCGGACTTCTTCAGCGCCAGCGTCACGGACCTGCAATTGATTGAAACATCACCCGAACATTATGAAGGCTGGAACCAGCACGGTCCGCAACTGGACAGCCTGGTCCGACAGTTTGCCAACCTGAGATCGCTGGAGATCAGCCGCGCCTACCGGCCTGAAGGAACTCCTTCAGCATTCCAGTTCAGCCTGCCCATGATTGCCCAGCGCCTACCGGCGCTCGAAACACTGAGCCTGACCAACCAGAATCTCACGCTGTCCTCAACAGACATCGACAGCCTGGCAGGGCTCACACGGCTGCGACGACTGGACCTGAGCGGTAACCGATTTTCGGGGCAGCATCCCCCACTCTTCAATGAACTGACACTCGATTACCTGGGCCTGGACGACATGGCACTGGATCATTGGCCAGAGGGCGTTGGCTACAACACCCTGACTCAGGTTCGGCACATTGGCCTGCGCAACAACCAGATCAGACTCCTCCCGCACCTTTTGCGGGATAACCGAATCAACATTGCCGAGCACGCGCTGGTTTCCATGCAGGGCAATCCGCTCTTCGAGGATGATATACGCCGCGTTATGTTGAGCGAAGATGGCCGCGCCTCACGTTTTGAGATGGACCAGTCTGATGCGTTCAGAACGCTTCTGGCTGCCCAGTTGCAGCAGCGCCAGCAACTGCGCGACGCCATCGATAACTATGTGAATGCCTCAAGCTCAAGCGCGCCAGTCAGCCAAACGGCAATGACTGCCAGAACCCGTATCGCTGCGGCACTGAACGAGTTCTGGCATTACCAGGAAACAGGGCTGACACGCGCGGCTTTACGCCTGAATGATGTTGCCCTGGCGCATTTTCCAAGACGCTTGCCGGCCTTCTTCATCGCACAGGTGCATAACCTTGCGCTTGAGCGCGTCAGTGGTACGACGGCACAGCTCGATGGATTGCTGAGCCGGTTCCCACGGGTGACGCGCCTGACGATCGACAACTACCGACAAGCCGAGCAGTCACTGCCTTCTGCGCTTCTGCGCTTGCCGGGGTTGACGGACATCGCCTTGCGCCAGTCAGGCCTGCTGATCGACCAGAACGTGATCAACACGTTGGGCGGCTTACCCACCCTCAACTCGCTGGACCTCACGGGCAACCGAATGGGGGCGATCGCACACACTCCTCAGGCCTTGCAAACACTTCGCCGACTCGACCTCAACAGCATGGGCCTTGAGCAGTGGCCGGCCTGGGTAGACAGCTTGTTCCCACTGGAGATGCTGGACCTGAGCGAAAACCGGCTTACCGAACTGCCGGCCCACATACTGGCCAACCTGGACAACGATTTCCCCATCAGCTCGATTCTGTTGTTCAGCAATCCGCTGACGGACGAAGCGGTCATGCGTGCCCGTGCATCTTCAAACAGCCAGCACAGTTTCACCTTTGGCATCGATCTGTCAGACAGCATGAGCGAGTCATCGGGAGACGGCGGGATAGTCGGTCATAACCACCTGCCCCTCCTGGACCCAGCTGCCGATGTCCCCAACGTGGAAAACTGGCTGCTTGCCTCGGACATCGAGAACCAAGCCCTGAGGGACAGTTGGGAGAGTTTGCAGCGATCGGGGGGTGCCGAAAATCTTCTGGCGCTGGTAGGCCGTCTGCGCAACTCGGCCCCATACCAGAATGGCAAGACCCGCGTTTCATTCTGCGGGCGCGTACGCAAGGTCCTGGTCAGTGCAGTGGTCAACCTGGACGACCTTGCGCTGTTCAACCATCAGGCCAACGAAGCACTTGTTCAGGACAATGGTGACCAGACCTGCCACGACGGCGCTCTGCTGGTGTTCCAGAACATCGAACTGTACATCGCCAACCAGCGCCTGCAGATCGATACGGCCGATAGCGAGGGCAACCTTTATCGGGAACTGCGGCGCCTGTATCGCCTGCAAGCACTGGATGAGATTGCCAAGAGCGAGGCTGCCAACCGGGACGAAGCGGAAGTTCGCCTTACCTACCGCCGTGAGCTCAATACCCCGCTTGAGCTGGGCCAGCCCGAAGACACCCTGCGCTATGCCATCAATGCCAATATCGACGAGTTGGCGTATGCGGAGTTGGCAGTGCAGCGCAGCGAGTTGGGAGAGGATTTCCTGAATTTTGCCGCCGGTAACCAGAGGTGGGTCCAGCACTTGCGCCAAGCCCATGCTGAACGTTTTGCAGACATCGAGCATATCTACCAGGCCCAGATACTTGAACTGCCGGATCAGTACCCTGACAGGCCAATCGCTACGCTGGGCGACGAATTCCAGGCACTGGAACGCAACAAACAGGCGCGCGAGCTGCGCCTGATTCGCGAGCTTACGTCTTTTGCAGATCCTGATCGCAAACCCCGCTCATCGACCGAGTAAGCAATAGCGTGCAGGGCGGCCGCGGTGCGCGGGCCGCCCCGTTTCGCTCAACTCCCGTAGCGCCGTAAGCCCCAGGCCAACACGCTTTCCAGCAAACGTCGCAACACTGCCTGAGTCGGTTGCGCCAGGTCCGCACGATAGGCGAACGGCTCGGTTTCCTCCATGTAGGTGCTCTGCGCCAGCTCCAGTTGTACCGCATGGACATGGTTGCCCGGATTACCATAGTGGCGAGTGATGTGACCGCCCTTGAAACGCCCGTTGAGTACATGCCTGTAGCCCGGCGCCTCGGCACACACGCCCGACAGCCACTGCGCCAGCTCAGGATCACAACTGGCACCGTTGAAGGTACCCAGGTTGAAGTCCGGCAGCTTGCCGTCGAACAGGTGCGGGATCAGCGAACGGATCGAGTGTGCGTCCCACAAAAGGGCGTAGCCGAACTGCTCACGCAGGCGGGCCAGTTCGCGCTCGATGGTGGCGTGGTATGGCCGCCAGATCTGCTCCAGGTAAGTGGCCCGTTCGTCGGCAGAGGGTGCCTGCCCCTGCTTGAACAGCGGCGCACCGTCGAACAGTGTGGCCGGATACAGGCCCGTGGTTGCACCTGCGTACAAAGGCGTGTCGTCATCCGGCCGGTTAAGGTCGATGACGAAGCGCGAATACTCCGCCGCCACCACACTGGCCCCCAGCTCATGGGCGAAATCGTAGAGGCGCGGGATATGCCAGTCGGTGTCCGGCAGGCTGCGCGCCTCGTCGACCAGGCCGTCGCGCACGGCCGGGGTCAGCTTGAGCCCCGCATGGGGCATGCTGATCAGCAGGGGCAAACGGCCCTGGTGGAAACTCAGTACCTTGTCCATCTCGCCTCGCTCAGTGGGATATTTCATGGCCTTTGCGCACCACGCGCTTGGGCAGGTCGCCGCCCAGCCAATAGGCCAGGTCGGCGGGGCGCTCGATCTGCCAGGCGACAAAGTCCGCCACCTTGCCGACTTCCAGCGAACCATGGGTGTCGCCCATGCCCAGCGCCGTGGCGGCATGGATGGTAACGCCAGCCAGGGCTTCTTCCGGCGTCATGCGAAACAGCGTGCACCCCATGTTCAGCATCAGCCGCAGCGACAGACCTGGCGATGTGCCAGGATTGAGGTCGCTGGCAAGGGCAATCCTCACGCCGTGGCGGCGCAGGGCTTCCATTGGAGGCAGTTGGGTTTCGCGCAGGAAGTAGAACGCGCCGGGCAGCAGCACGGCGACAGTGCAGGCCTCGGCCATGGCCACGGCGTCTTCCTCGGTCATGAATTCCAGGTGGTCGGCCGACAGCGCCTGGTAGCGCGCTGCCAGGCTGGAGCCGTGCAGCGACGAGAGCTGCTCGGCGTGCAGCTTGACCGGCAAGCCCAGTTCGCGGGCTTTGATGAACACCCGCTCGACCTGCGCCGGGGAAAACGCCAGGTGCTCGCAAAACGCGTCCACGGCGTCCACCAACCCCTCGGCGGCGAGTTCAGGCAGCATCTGGTCGCAGATATGCGCAATGTAGTCGTCGGCGCGACCGGCATATTCCGGCGGCAAGGCGTGGGCGGCCAGGCAGGTAGCGCGCACAGCAACCGGCAATTCGTCGGCCAGGCGCCTGGCCACACGCAGCATCTTGCGCTCGTTGGCCAGGTCCAGGCCGTAGCCGGACTTGATTTCGATTGTGGTTACACCATCGCGCATCAGCGCCTGTACCCGCTGGCGGGCACTGGCGAACAGCTCATCCTCGCTGGCCGCGCGGGTGGCCCGCACGGTACTGGCGATGCCCCCGCCTTGCGCAGCGATTTGGGCATAACTCACACCCTGCAAGCGCTGCTCGAACTCACCACTGCGGTTGCCACCGAACACGGCGTGGGTGTGGCAGTCGATCAGCCCGGGGGTGACCCAGGCATTGCCCAGGTCAACCGTACGTTGCGCCTCGACCGGCCGCATTTCGCTACGTGGGCCGAGCCATTCGATCACGCCGCCGCTGGTAACGATCGCTGCGTCCTCGATGATCGAGTAACGGCCGTCCACCATGGTTGCCACATGGCAGTGCTGCCAGAGGGTTCTCATATGCAATCTCCTGAACTAGCGATGCAGCTCGGCCGCTGCCTGGGCCACCTCGCCCTGCCCTGCTCGCGGCTTGCACCACAACAGGTAGGACGCAACCAGGAACACCACCCAGATCACACCGACAAGCAACGCTGCCTGTGTATCGGGGAAGTAACCGAGCACGCCAAAGATGAACACCATGAACGCAATGGCCATGGCCGGGCCGTAGGGCCAGAACGGTACCGGGAACTTGAGCCGGGCCGCTTCCTCGCGGCTCATGCTGCGGCGCATGGCAACCTGGGTAACCAGGATCATCAACCACACCCACACGGTGGCAAACGTGGCGATGGACGCGATCAGCAGAAACACGTTCTCGGGGATCAGGTAGTTGAGCACCACGCCAATCAACAGCGCAGCCCCCATCACCACCACGGTCATCCACGGCACTCCGTGCCTGGACAGCTGGCTGAAGCCGCGTGGCGCATGGCCTTGCTGGGCCAGGCCGTACATCATGCGACCCGCGCCGAAGATGTCACTGTTGATGGCAGAAACCGCAGCGGAAATCACCACGACGTTGAGCACTGCCGCCGCCGATCCGATGCCCAGGTTGCTGAATATCTGCACGAAGGGGCTACCTTCGCTGCCGATCTGCGGCCACGGGTAAAGGCACATCAGCACGAACAGGGTCAGTACGTAGAACAGCAGGATACGCAACGGCACGGCATTGATGGCCCTGGGGATGACCCGTTGCGGGTCCTTGGCCTCACCGGCAGTGACGCCGATGATTTCGATGCCGCCGAAGGCGAACATGACCACCGCGAAGGACGCGATCAAGCCGCCGACGCCATTGGGCATGAAGCCGCCGTGCTCGACCAGGTTGCTCAAACCGACCGCATGCCCGGTGCCAACCTGGCTGAAGCCGAAGGCCATGATGCCAAAGCCGGCAAGGATCATCGCGACGATGGCACCGACCTTGAGCAGCGACAGCCAGAACTCCATCTCGCCGAACACCTTGACGTTGCACAGGTTCAGGCCACCGATCAGGAAGACGATGCCCAACACCCAGATCCAGCGGGCCACTTCAGGAAACCAGAAGCCCATATAGATACCAAAGGCGGTGACATCGGCGATGGCGACGATGACCATTTCGAATGCGTAGGTCCAGCCGAGGATAAAGCCGGCCATGGGGCCGAGGTAGGTGGTGGCGTAATGGCCGAAGGAGCCGGCGACCGGGTTGTGCACGGCCATCTCGCCGAGGGCGCGCATGACCATGAATACGGCTGCGCCGCCAATCAGGTAGGCCAGCAGCACGGCCGGCCCGGCCATCTGGATGGCAGAGGCCGAACCGTAGAAAAGCCCGGTACCGATTGCGGAACCGAGCGCCATGAAACGGATGTGGCGGGCCGATAGCCCACGCTTGAGACCTTGAGCTTGTTGCATGTCACGTCCTGATCTTGTTTTTGTGGTCGTGAGATCGAATGGGCCGCATGGCGGCCCCAAGGGCATCACAGGCTGGGCAGAACGCCTGCCGGCAGCAGCCCGGTCAGGCTGCCCTTGGCCAACAGCTCGACGGCCTTTTCGATATCCGGCGCAAAGAAACGGTCACGATCGTAGTGCGGCACTTCGCTGCGCAGCGCCTGGCGCGCCTGCTCCAGCTTGGCCGAGGTCTTGAGCCCCTTGCGCAGATCCAGCCCCTGGCAGGCGCCCAGCCATTCGATGGCCAGCACGCCGCGGGTGTTCTCGGCCATTTCCCACAGGCGCTTGCCTGCAGCCGGGGCCATCGACACGTGGTCTTCCTGGTTGGCCGAGGTGGGCAGGCTGTCGACGCTGTGGGGGTGCGACAGGGCCTTGTTCTCGCTGGCCAGGGCCGCAGCCGTGACCTGAGCGATCATGAAGCCGGAGTTGACCCCACCGTTTTCCACCAGGAATGGCGGCAGCTGCGACATGTGCTTATCCATCATCAACGAAATGCGGCGCTCGCTCAGCGAGCCGATTTCGGCGATGGCCAGGGCCAGGTTGTCAGCGGCCATGGCTACAGGCTCTGCGTGGAAGTTGCCACCCGAGATCACATCGCCCTCGGCAGCGAACACCAGCGGGTTGTCCGACACCGCGTTGGCCTCGATGCCGAGCACTTCGGCGGCCTGGCGCAACTGGGTGAGGCAGGCGCCCATGACCTGCGGCTGGCAACGCAGCGAGTACGGGTCCTGAACCTTGTCGCAGTTCTTGTGCGATTGGGAAATCTCGCTGGTATCACCCAGCAGTTCGCGGAAACAGGCGGCGGTATCGATCTGGCCCCGCTGACCACGCACGGCATGCACCCGTGCATCGAATGGCGCACGCGAGCCCAGTGCAGCTTCCACGGTCAGACCACCGCAGGCGATGGCGGCGGCGTACAGGTCTTCGGCGTAGAACAGGCCGCGCAAGGCGTAAGCCGAGGACGCCTGGGTGCCATTGAGCAGCGCCAGGCCCTCTTTGGCGGCCAGGGTCAGTGGCTCCAGGCCAGCAACGGCCAGGGCTTCAGTGGCCGACAGCCACTGGCCCTTGTACCGTGCCTTGCCTTCGCCGAGCAGCACCAGCGACATGTGCGCCAGCGGTGCCAGGTCGCCGGAGGCGCCGACAGAGCCTTTGAGTGGTATATGCGGATAGACTTCAGCGTTGACCAAGGCGATCAGCGCATCGATCACCTTGCGCCGGATGCCGGAGAAACCACGGCTGAGGCTGTTGATCTTGAGCACCATGATCAGCCGCACCAGGTCGTCGTCCAGCGGCGCGCCGATACCGGCGGCGTGGGACAGCACCAGCGAGCGCTGCAGGTTTTCCAGGTCATGGCTGGCAATACGGGTCGAAGCCAGCAGGCCGAAGCCGGTGTTGATACCGTAGGCGGTGCGGTCTTCGGCAAGGATCTGTTCGACGCAGGCGACGCTGTCGTTGATCGGCTGATCGGCGCTGGCGTCCAAGCGCAGGCGCACGGGTGCGGCGTGGATTGCGCGCAGCTGGGCCAGGGTCAGGGTGCCAGGCTTGAGGGTCAGTTCGGTCACTTCGCTACTCCATTCTGTCAGGGCCCGCAGGCCCTTTCTTGTTGTTCAGTATCGGTCAAAGTGCAGCGATCAGCCTGTGATCATTGGCAGGTCGAGGCCTTGTTCCTTGGCGCAGTCCACGGCGATGTCGTAGCCGGCGTCGGCGTGGCGCATGACACCGGTGCCCGGGTCGTTGGTCAACACGCGGGCGATGCGTGCAGCGGCTTCATCGGTACCATCGCAGACGATGACCATGCCCGAGTGCTGCGAGAAGCCCATGCCTACCCCACCACCGTGATGCAGCGAAACCCAGGTAGCGCCGCTGGCAGTGTTGAGCAAGGCGTTGAGCAACGGCCAGTCGGAGACGGCGTCAGAACCGTCACGCATCGATTCGGTTTCACGGTTGGGGCTCGATACGGAGCCTGAGTCCAGGTGGTCACGGCCGATGACGATCGGCGCCGACAGCTCGCCGCTGCGTACCATTTCGTTGAAGGCCAGGCCCAGCTTGGCGCGAAGGCCCAGGCCAACCCAGCAGATGCGCGCTGGCAGGCCCTGGAAGCTGATGCGCTCACGGGCCATGTCCAGCCAGCGGTGCAAGTGGGCGTCGTCGGGGATCAGTTCCTTGACCTTGGCATCGGTCTTGTAGATATCCTCGGCTTCGCCGGACAGCGCAGCCCAGCGGAACGGCCCCACGCCGCGGCAGAACAGCGGGCGGATGTATGCCGGTACGAAGCCTGGGAAATCGAACGCGTTGGCTACGCCCTCTTCCTTGGCCATCTGGCGGATGTTGTTACCGTAGTCGAAAGTCGGAATGCCCTGCTTCTGGAAGTCGAGCATGGCTTGTACGTGCACGGCCATGGTCTGCTTGGCAGCCTTGACCACGGCAGCCGGCTCGGTCTGCGCGCGGTCACGGTACTGCTCCCAGGTCCAGCCGGCCGGCAGGTAGCCGTTGAGCGGGTCGTGGGCGCTGGTCTGGTCGGTGACCATGTCCGGGCGCACACCACGCTTGACCAGCTCCGGCAGGACTTCTGCGGCGTTGCCATGCAGGGCAATGGAGATGGCCTTGCCTTCGGCGGTGTACTTGGCGATGCGCGCCAGGGCGTCATCGAGGTCTTTGGCCTGCTCGTCGACGTAGCGGGTTTGGAGGCGGAAATCGATACGGCTCTGCTGGCATTCGATGTTCAGCGAGCAGGCGCCGGCCAAGGTCGCGGCCAGGGGCTGGGCGCCGCCCATGCCGCCAAGGCCTGCAGTCAGTACCCACTTGCCTTTGAGGCTGCCACCGTAGTGCTGGCGGCCGGCCTCGACGAAGGTTTCATAGGTGCCCTGGACGATGCCTTGGCTGCCGATGTAGATCCAGCTGCCGGCGGTCATCTGGCCGTACATGGCCAGGCCCTTGGCGTCCAGTTCGTTGAAGTGTTCCCAGTTGGCCCAGTGCGGCACCAGGTTGGAGTTGGCGATCAGAACGCGTGGAGCGTTGCTGTGGGTTTTGAATACCCCGACCGGTTTGCCCGACTGCACCAGCAGGGTTTCGTCATCTTCCAGGCGGGTCAGGGTTTCGACGATCTTGTCGTAGCAGGCCCAGTTGCGGGCGGCGCGACCGATACCACCGTAAACCACCAGTTCCTTGGGGTTTTCTGCGACCTGCGGGTCGAGGTTGTTCATCAGCATGCGCAGTGGCGCTTCGGTCAGCCAGCTTTTGGCGGTCAGCGTGTTGCCACGTGGGGCACGGATTTCAACGTCACGGTATTTATTGTTGTCGGTCACGGGAAGGGTCCTCTGCGGTCGTCCGCGGGCAGGTGTGTCGTGTTGGATATACAAACACACCTTTACTTGTATGTACAAGCATGGACAACCAAAATAGTGGGACCGCTTTTGAACAGCCTGGAGAAAACCGGGGCCGCTGCGCGGCCCTTTCGCGACACAAGGCCGCTCCTACACAGATCGCGTTTGCCCAGACGGGCGCGGTTTCCGGAGCGGCCTTGTGTCGCGAAGGGCTGCACAGCAGCCTCAGCCAGCTCAGGTTGGAATCAGCTCGATCAGGCAGAACCGCCCCTGAACCTGCAACTCCAGCAGCGTGTCGTTCCCCTCGAGCCGCAGGCAGTCATACAAGCCCAGCCGCTCCAAACCATGCCCGGCCAACTGCACCTCAACCTGGTTACTGCCCGAAAACAGCAGCACAGTCGACGCCGAACTGAACAACCGGCTGGTACCATCGAACCACTGCAAGCGCGCGCGATAGCGCTGCGGCGAGTAGATCAGGTTGAAATCACGAATCCTCTCACCCAGCAGCTTGCAACTGACCTGGCTCTCGCCAGCGAAAGCGAAGGCGTCGAACGGTAACAGCGGCCGGCTGGCCTGCCCGTCGACCAGCAGGCGCATGCCATCCCCCTGCAAGACCGTGATGATCCGCTGGTAGCCCGCAAACATCGAGAAACCACCAGACGCTTCGATATCCGCAATCGACAGGCGCCAGCCGAACCCCTCCAGGCCCTCGCCACTGTCGCGGGTGATTTCCTCGGTGAAGCCGCCGCCGTTCTTCCACGGCATCCGCGGGTAGTCCTGCGCACGCAACAACTGCAACGGGTTCATTTGCTGAAACGTCCTTCCAGGCGATGACGGGAGCCGGGGTGGATCAACCGCGCGGCCGTCACCGGCTGGCGACCGGACCAGGTACGGCGGCGAATCAGCAGGCAAGGCTCGCCCCGCTCGATCTGCAGCAGTTGGCACTCGTGGGGCTCGGCCAGGATCGCCTCGACCACATGCTCACCCTCGGTCAGCGGTGCGACCTGGGACAAGTAGGCGTAAGGCGTCTGCCGAGTGAAATCCTGCTTGAGGTAGTCGGGCGCGATCGCCGCGTTGACGTAGCGGTCCTCGATTTGCACCGGGATGCCGTTTTCGTAATGCACGATAAGCGAATGGAACACCCGCTGGCCTTCGCGCATGTCCAGTGCCAGAGCGCGCTCGGAACCGGCCGCTTCTTCAGCAAGGGTGATCACCTGGCAGCTATGCTGGTGGCCACGCGCGGCAATCTCGTCGGCGATGTTGTTGACTTCGAACAACGCCGAGCGGCTCTTGGGTTCGGCCACGAATGTCCCTACCCCCTGCATGCGCACCAGCAGGCCTTCGGCAGTGAGCTCACGCAGGGCGCGGTTGATGGTCATGCGGCTGAATCCCAGCTGGCTGACCAGTTCGCTCTCCGAAGGGACCCGGTGATGGGGCGGCCAACTGCCGTTGTCGATCTGCTGGATGATCATCTGTTTGACCCGCGCGTACAGCGGCGCCGGGCCCTCGCCCATCTGGGCAACCAGCGCGGAGACAGGAGGTGTCGGCACGGCGTTGGATCCTTGTGCGATTGAATGGGCGGTAGCTTGCCGCAGTTTACCCGGCAGGCAAACAACTGTATATGTATATACAAGTCAGCCATAACAGGATTTCACAGATGTCCGCCTACTTCGCCGAATGCGCCCTGCTGCCCGATGGTTGGGCCAGCGATGTCCGAATCGAGGTCGCCAGCGATGGCACAATGACCCACATCGAGTCCGGCGCTTCGGCCGACGGCGCCGAACGGCTGGCCGGGCCACTTCTGCCCGGCATGCCCAACCTGCACTCGCATGCCTTTCAACGCGCAATGGCCGGCCTGGCAGAAGTCGCGGGCAACCCCAACGACAGTTTCTGGACCTGGCGCGAACTGATGTATCGCCTGGTCGGCAAGATCACCCCGGAGCAACTGCAGGTCATCGCCCGCCAGCTGTACATCGAGATGCTCAAGGCCGGTTACACCTCGGTGGCCGAGTTCCACTACGTGCACCATGACCAGGCGGGCAAGGCCTATGCCGACCCAGCCGAGCTGTCCCGCCGCATCAGCGCGGCGGCGGCCAGCAGCGGTATCGGCCTGACCCTGCTGCCGGTGCTGTACAGCCATGCCGGCTTCGGTGGCCAGCCGCCCAGCGAGGGGCAGCGGCGCTTCATCAATTCCACCGAGCAGTACCTGCAATTGCACGCGCAACTCGCTGCGACAATCGCTGCACAACCCGCGCAGCAGCTGGGCTTGTGCTTCCACTCGCTGCGGGCGGTTACACCGGGGCAGATTGCCCAGGTACTGGCAGCGGGCAATCAGCAATGTCCGATTCATATTCATATCGCCGAGCAACAGAAGGAAGTGGACGACTGCCTGGCCTGGAGCGGCCTGCGCCCGCTGCAGTGGCTGTATGAGCATGTGCAGGTCGATGCGCGCTGGTGCCTGGTGCATGCCACCCACGCGCAGGCTGACGAAGTGGCGGCCATGGCCGGCAGTGGCGCGGTGGCCGGGCTGTGCCTGACCACCGAAGCCAACCTGGGTGACGGGATTTTCCCGGCAGTGGACTACCTGAGCCAGGGTGGCCGGATGGGTATCGGCTCTGACAGCCATGTATCGCTGAGCGTGGTCGAAGAGCTGCGTTGGCTCGAATATGGCCAGCGCCTTCGTGACCAGCGGCGCAACCGGCTTTATCGCGAAGATCAGCCGATGGTTGGCCGCACCCTGTATGACGCGGCACTGATGGGTGGGGCTCAGGCATTGGGGCAGCCCGTGGGTGAGCTGGCCGTGGGCAAACGTGCCGACTGGCTGGTGCTGGATGGGCAAGACCCGTATATCGCCACGGCCGACGAAGATGCAATTCTCAACCGCTGGCTGTTTGCCGGGAGCGACCGCCAGGTACGCGATGTGATGGTCAACGGGCAGTGGGTGGTGCGCCAGGGGCGCCACGGGCAAGAAGAGGAAAGCGCTCGGGCGTATGTCGAGGTGTTGCGACAGTTATTGGGCTGACGACAAAAGGGCCGCAAAGCGGCCCCCTAAGGCCTCAATGCATCTGCACGATCTGCTTGTCCGCCATGCGCCAGATCAAGCGGCTGGTGTCGTAGCCCTGTTGACGTGCCTTGGCCAGCAGGCTCTCGCGCTCCCATGCCGGCAGGGTCGGCGTACGCGACAGTATCCACAGGTACTTGCGGTCGGGGCTGCCGACAATGGCCGTGCGGTAGCGGTCGTCCACGTACAGGATCCAGTATTCGCCCTTGGTCAGGCCCGGTACCAGGCGGGTGAACCAGTTGTCGAACTCCACCCACAACCTGTCGGTATGCCCCGGCTGCTGGATGTTGGCATGCCCCTCGGCGCGCAGCCATTCGTCACCCATGGTGCGGCAGCGGCTCAGCACCCCGTACGAACCATCAGGCTTGAGGTTGTAATGCGCCTCGGACTGGGCGCATTCGCTCTGGTAAGGCATGGGCAAGCGCGCCAGCTCGTACCATTTGCCCTGGTAGCGCTTGAGGTCGATATCGCCGGCGGTCTTGGGTGCCAACGGGTCGTTGGCCGACGTGGCGCAGCCACCCAGCAGCATCACCAGGCACAACCCCAGCAGCAGGTGCAGACGCGTCATTTGAGGCCCTGCCCTGAATACATCAGTACTTTGTCAGCCGCATACTGCACGCTGATGAAGCTCTTTTCGTCCCCCCAGGTACAGCTGCTCATGCCCAGTGCGCCGGAGCACTCGGTGGGCGTGCCGAGCAGTTGCTCGACCTCGGCCTTGTTCATGCCGGCCTTGAGCTTGGAATAGTTTTCCTGATTGATCTTGCTGCACGCAGTCAGGATGACGCACAGGGACAACAGGGCGAGGGAACGCAACGACATGAAGGAACACTCCTGAAAGGTGGATGCAGGCGAGAGGCCTGCAGGGACCTTCGACGGGAAAAACGGTCCCTGGTTCCCTGACAGGCCTTTTTCGTTCTACACCGTTGGTCGGCAGGCGCTCAAGCCCTTGGCGGATGCCTACCCAGGCAACACGCCGCACATCAGCAGCGGCCTCAAGGAAGTCGAGCTGGATGGGCGCAAGCAGTTCATCAGTTTCACCCACGTCGACGGCGTGCCCTCAGCGGACTGGTACGTGGCCCTTGTGGTCGACCAGGACGCGGCATTCGCCATGCTCAGCGAGCTGCGTACCTCGGCCATCGTCGCGACGCTGATCGCGATACTGGTCATCATCGCCCTGCTCGGCCTGCTGATCCGCGTATTGATGGAGCCCTTGCACCTGATGGGTCGCGCCATGCATGACATTGCCGAAGGCGAAGGTGACCTGACCCGGCGCGTGGCCATCCACGCGCAGGACGAGTTCGGCAGCCTTGGCCAGTCGTTCAACCGTTTCGTCGAGCGTATTCACGAATCGATCCGCGAAGTGGCCTCGGCCACTGGCCAAGTCAATGCGGTGGCCACGCAGGTGGTGAGCGCCTCGAATGCCTCGATCTACAACGCCGACCAGCAGGCCAGCCGCACCAACAGCGTGGCCGCGGCCATCAACCAGCTGGGTGCCGCAGCCCAGGAGATCGCCCAGAACGCAGCGCTGGCTTCGCAACACTCCAGTGAGGCACGCGGCCTGGCCGAAGACGGCCAGCAGGTGGTCGGGCGCACCATCGATGTGATGAACCAGCTGTCGGCGCGCATCAGCGATTCATGCGGCAACATCGAAACGCTCAATGCCCACACCGCCAACATCGGCCAGATTCTCGATGTGATCAGCGGCATTTCCCAGCAGACCAACCTGCTGGCCCTGAATGCCGCGATCGAGGCGGCCCGTGCCGGTGAAGCCGGCCGTGGTTTTGCCGTGGTCGCCGACGAAGTCCGCAACCTGGCGCACCGCACTCAGGAGTCGGCGCAGCAGGTCCAGCGCCTGATCGAAGAGTTGCAGGCCGGTGCCCAGATGGCCGTCAGCACCATGAACCAGAGCCGTGAGCACAGCGACCAGAGCGTCGGGATTGCCAACCAGGCCGGTGAGCGGCTGGGCAGTGTGACCCAGCGAATAGGCGAAATCGATGGCATGAACCAGTCAGTGGCTACCGCTACCGAGGAGCAGACAGCGGTGGTCGAGTCGATCAATGTCGACATCACCGAGATCAATACGCTGAATCAGGAAGGAGTGCAGAACCTGCAGAGCACCTTGCGTGCCTGCACCGACCTTGAACACCAGGTCGAGCGGTTGAAGCATCTGGTAGGGAGTTTCAGGATCTGAAACGAATGGGGCCGCTTTGCGGCCCCATTCATCACTCAAAACCTGGAGCCAGGCTCCAGCAAAAAGTCCATCTCTTCACTGGTGCTCGGCCGTTCCAGCAACAGATTGCGATGCGGGAAGCGCCCGAACCGGGCAATCACCCGCTGGTGCTGCTCGGCATAGTCGAGGAACCCTTCGAACAACCGACGGTTGGCCTCGGGCTGCTCATCCAGCAGCACCTGGTACCGCTCAACACACAGGTTCTGCCAGTCCAGCACCTCGGCATGCTCCAGCACCAGCAGCACGAATACCCGCTGGATCGGCAGCAGCTGGTAATCCCAGCCCTTCTGCAGCCCCTGCATGGCCACCACTTGGGCACGCCGGTCGCCCTCGAAAGCGCGCGGCGTGTCGCGGTAGATCATGCGCGGCAGCTGGTCCAGCAGTATCAACAGGCCGAGCCAGCCCTGAGGGCTTTGCTGCCACTCCTCGAGCCCACCCGCCAGGGCATGCTCGACGAGCTCGCCAAACAGCGCCTGGGCTTCGGCATCGTGATGCTTGCCGAACCACAGCGTGCTCTTCTCGTCAGCCACGGCCTGGGGACTGGTGCCCCAACCGAACCACCACTCCAGCAACGGCTGCCAAGGTGCGAGCATGATTTACTCCTTGTGATAGGCGGTGACGCGCTCGACCTCTTCCTTCGAGCCGAGAATCACCGATACACGCTGGTGCAGGCTCTCTGGCTTGATGTCGAGGATGCGTTCGTAACCGTTGGTAGAAGCGCCGCCGGCCTGCTCGATGATGAACGACATCGGGTTGGCTTCGTACATCAGGCGCAGCTTGCCCGGCTTGCTCGGCTCGCGGGCGTCGCGCGGGTACATGAACAGACCGCCACGGGTCAGGATACGGTGCACGTCGGCCACCATCGAGGCGATCCAGCGCATGTTGTAGTTCTTTTTCAGCGGCCCGGTCTCACCGGCCAACAGCTCGCCCACGTAGCGCTGAACCGGGGCTTCCCAGTGGCGCTGGTTGGACATGTTGATGGCGAACTCGGCGGTGGTTGCCGGGACCTGGATGTTTTCGTGGGTCAGCACGAAGCTGCCCAGCTCACGGTCCAGGGTGAAGCCCTTGACGCCGTTGCCCAAGGTCAGGATCAGCATGGTCTGCGGGCCATAAATGGCATAACCGGCGGCGACCTGCTCAGTACCTGGCTGCAGGAAAGCGTTTTCGTTCAGGGTTTCGTTCTGGCTCAGGTATTCGTTAGGGCAACGCAGTACCGAGAAAATGGTGCCGACCGAAACGTTGACGTCGATGTTGGACGAGCCGTCCAGCGGGTCGAAGACCAGCAGATAGGCACCTTTGGGGTATCGCCCCGGGATCTGGTAGGCGTTGTCCATTTCCTCGGACGCCATGCCGGCCAGGTGACCGCCCCACTCGTTGGCCTCAAGCAGGATATCGTTGGAAATGACGTCGAGCTTCTTCTGAACTTCGCCCTGCACGTTTTCAGTGCCCATGCTGCCCAGCACGCCGCCAAGGGCGCCCTTGGACACGTGATGGCTGATTTCCTTGCACGCACGCGCCACCACTTCGATCAGGAAGCGCAGATCGGCAGGGGTATTGTTGCTGCGGGTCTGCTCAATCAGATAGCGACTCAAGGTAACGCGGGACATGTATGGCTCCGAAAGGATGGGGGAGAAAAACCCCCGCAGTTTACAGGGAGAGTTCAATGCTAGCGAGTAAAGAGACACGCCTGGGCAGTCAGACGGCACAACAGGTCGGTAGTTCAGCGCTCACCAGGCCGATGGTCAGGTGGGGCCGCTGTGCGGCCCCAAGCCTCAATCCAGCACCTTCCAGATCTCGGTCGCATACTCGCGAATGGTCCGGTCCGAAGAGAACCACCCCATTCGCGCGGTGTTGAGCACCGCCATCCGCCACCACGCCTGCGGCGTATGCCACAACTCCTCCACCCGCCGCTGGGCATCCCAGTAAGCATCGAAGTCGGCACAGACCAGGAAGCGGTCGTAAGCCACCAGCCCGTCGATCAGCCCGGCATAGCGCGACGGATCATCGG
Organism: Pseudomonas sp. BNK-15; assembly: GCF_047456105.1. Classification (NCBI taxonomy): domain Bacteria; kingdom Pseudomonadati; phylum Pseudomonadota; class Gammaproteobacteria; order Pseudomonadales; family Pseudomonadaceae; genus Pseudomonas; species Pseudomonas sp. BNK-15. The sequence goes on along the minus strand of NZ_CP179898.1, from coordinate 2,384,006 downwards.
GGGAGAACACGCCACTGCGGATCGCCTGCAGCACATCGTTCAAGCGGTGGGAGGCGGCTATCGCGGCCACGGCACCAAAATCACCGTCACGCTTGCGCGCCTCCACCTGCTGCGCGGTCAGGCCGAAAATGAACATGTTGTCGGCACCCACCTGTTCGCACATCTCGACGTTGGCGCCATCGAGGGTACCAATGGTGAGTGCACCATTGAGCCCGAACTTCATGTTGCTGGTGCCCGACGCCTCGTAGCCGGCCGTGGAAATCTGCTCCGACAGGTCCGCCGCCGGGATGATGCTCTCGGCCAGGCTGACGTTGTAGTTGGGCAGGAACACCACCTTTAGCAGGCCGCGCACGGTAGGGTCGTTGTTGACCACCCGGGCGATGTCATTGGCCAGCTTGATGATCAGCTTGGCCTGGTGGTAGCTGGCTGCGGCCTTGCCGGCAAAGATCTTCACCCGCGGCACCCAGTTGGTGCCCGGGTCGTTACGGATGGCCTGGTACAGCGCCACGGTGTGCAGCAGATTGAGCAGCTGGCGCTTGTACTCGTGGATGCGCTTGACCTGCACATCGAACAGCGCCTCAGGGTTGACCGTAACGCCCACCCGCTCCTGGATGATGCTGGCCAACGCGCGCTTGCTGTGCAGGCGCTGCGCGGCGAACTGCTTGAGGAAGCCGCCCTTGTCGGCGAACGGCACCAGGTTGGCCAGGCGCCCTTGCGGGTCGTCAAGCAACTCTGGGCCCAGGGCATCCACCAGCATCGCCGTCAACTGCGGGTTGGACTGGTACAGCCAGCGGCGGAAGGTAATGCCGTTGGTCTTGTTGTTGATGCGCTGGGGGTAGAGCTTGTGCAACTCGGAGAACACCGTGCTTTTCATCAGCTTGCTGTGCAGCGCCGATACCCCGTTGACGCTGTGCGAGCCGAGAAACGCAAGGTTGCCCATGCGCACCCGGCGGCCGTTGTCTTCCTCGATCAGCGACACCGCCCGCAGCACGTCGAAGTCATGCAGGCCTTTCGCGCGCAGGGCATCGATATGGTAGGCATTGATCAGGTAGATGATCTGCATGTGCCGCGGCAGCATGCGCTCCATCAGGGCCACCGGCCACGTTTCCAGCGCTTCTGGCAGCAGCGTGTGGTTGGTGTAGGCCAGGGTGCCGACGGTCAGCTCCCAGGCTTTTTCCCACGGGATTTCATGCTGGTCGACCAACAGCCGCATCAATTCGGCCACGGCAATCGACGGGTGCGTGTCGTTGAGCTGGATGGCCGCAGCATCCGGCAGGTTGAGCAAGTCCTTGTGCATGTTCAGGTGGCGTCGCAGCAGGTCCTGCAGCGACGCCGAGACGAAGAAGTATTCCTGGCGCAGGCGCAGTTCCTGCCCCGCTTCTGTGCTGTCGGCCGGGTACAGCACCCGCGAGATGCTCTCGGCGCGAGCCACTTCGGCCACCGCGCCAAGGTGGTCGCCGGCATTGAAGCGCTCCAGGTGCAGCTCTTCCAGCGCCCGCGCACGCCACAGGCGCAAGGTGTTGACGCTGGAGCCCCGCCAGCCGACCACTGGCGTGTCGTAGGCCACCGCACGTACCGTCTCGCCCGGCCACCACACCTGACGTTGCTGACCATGGGTATCTTGCACCGTTTCGACGCTGCCGCCGAAACTGATCGGGTAGATCACCTCGGCGCGCTCGAACTCCCAAGGGTTGCCGAAATCCAGCCAATTTTCGGTCTGTTCCTGCTGCCATCCGTCGACCATGGCCTGGCGGAACAGCCCGTGCTCATAGCGGATGCCGTAGCCGTGGGCGGCGATGCCCAGCGTCGACATGCTCTCCATGAAACAGGCGGCCAGACGGCCCAGGCCACCATTGCCCAGTGCGGCGTCCGGTTCCAGCAGGCGGATGCGCTCCAGGTCCACGTCCAACCCCTCCAGCGCATCACGGGCGATGTCCAGCAGGCCAAGGTTGCTCAGGCTGTCGTAGAGCAGGCGCCCGATGAGAAACTCCAGAGAGAGGTAATAGACCCGTTTCTGGCTGCGCCGGTAGGCCTGACGGGTGTGATCCATCCAGTGATCGACCATGTGATCACGGGCAGCCAGGGCAATGGCCTCGAACCAGTCGTGGTCAAAGGCGTGCTCCGGGTCCTTGCCGACCGCGTAGGTCAGCTTGTCCAGTACAGCGGCGCGAAAGTCGGCCACCTCGGCGTCACGTGCTTTGGGTTCCTGGGACATGCGGCATCCTCGGGCAAATTGGCAAAAGCGGCGGGAGAGTGTTGAGACTAGACCCTTCGACAGGGAGTGACAGCCTCGGTTCGCAGTTTTCATGCCGGCTTGGCCAATCCGGCAAAAGGTTGTTCACAAATTGAACAACTCCGGTATGATCGCGCGCCCCAAGACCGTGATCCGCCACCTATAACGATGAAAACGACCCTGATTGCCGCAGCCGAAGTCGACCGCCTGGAAACCTGGCAGCGCTATGCCAGCCACATGTGCGGGGGCTGCCATTCGACCTGCTGCACCCTGCCTGTGGAAGTGAAGATCAAAGACCTGATCCGCATCGGCGTGGTGGATGAGTTCGAAAAGGACGAACCGCCGAAGAACGTGGCCAAACGCCTGCAGAAGGAAGGCATCATCGAACGCTTCAACCAGAAGTCGGGGATCTTCACCCTGACCCGGATGAGCAACGATGATTGCATGTATTTGGACCGCAAGAGCCGGCTGTGCACCATTTATGACAAGCGCCCGGATACTTGCCGGAACCACCCGAAGGTAGGGCCGCGGCCGGGGTATTGCGCTTACAAGCCCAAGGTGGCCACGCGCTGATCATTGGCCTCACCGCCCCAAAATCGTTGCGCAAGGACCTGTGGAAGCCGGCTTGCCGGCGATGAGGCCGGTACAGCTGATACAAAAAGCCCAGACAAAAAAAACGCCCCCGGCCTTTGGACCGGGGGCGTTTTCATTCAGCCTGAGCTAACTCAGTTCTTGGCTTTCTTGGCAGCGCGGGTACGCTCGCCTTCGTCCAGGATCTTCTTGCGCAGACGGATCGACTTCGGCGTAACTTCGCACAGCTCGTCGTCCTGGATGAATTCCAGAGCCTGTTCGAGGGTGTGACGAACCGGCGGAACCAGGGCGATGACTTCGTCTTTGCCCGAAGCACGCATGTTGTCGAGCTTCTTGCCCTTGGTAGGGTTCACGCCCAGGTCGTTGTCACGGCTGTTCAGACCGATGATCTGACCGTTGTAGATCTCCTGGCCGTGCTCGACGAACAGCTTGCCGCGCGCCTGCAGGGTTTCCAGGGAGTAGGTCAGTGCCTTGCCGGTCTCGACCGAAACCAGTACGCCGTTGAGGCGGCCGGACATCTGGCCCGACTTCATGGTGTCGTAGCGATCGAAGATCGAGGTCAGGATGCCTGCGCCGTTGGTCAGGGTCAGGAACTGGTTACGGAAGCCGATCAGGCCACGGGCTGGAATGTTGTACTCCAGGCGAACACGGCCCTTGCCATCCGGAACCATATTGGTCAGGTCGCCTTTACGCAGGCCCATTTCTTCCATGACCTTGCCCTGGGATTCTTCAGGGATGTCGATGGTGACGTTCTCGAACGGTTCCTGCTTGACGCCACCGACTTCGCGGATGATCACTTCAGGACGGCCTACGGCCATCTCGAAGCCTTCACGGCGCATGGTTTCGATCAGTACCGACAGGTGCAGCTCACCACGGCCCGATACCTTGAACTTGTCAGGGGAATCGGTTTCCTGAACGCGCAGAGCAACGTTGTACAGCAGCTCTTTGTCCAGACGGTCCTTGATGTTACGGCTGGTGACGAACTTGCCTTCCTTGCCGCAGAACGGCGAGTCGTTGACCTGGAAGGTCATCGAAACGGTTGGCTCGTCAACGGTCAGCGGCTTCATCGCTTCGACGGCTGTCGGGTCGCACAGGGTGTCGGAGATGAACAGCTCGTCGAAACCGCTGATGCAGACGATGTCGCCAGCCTGGGCTTCTTCGACGTCGATACGGTGCAGGCCGTGGTGGCCCATCAGCTTGAGGATACGGCCGTTACGCTTCTTGCCGTTGGTGTCGATGGCGACCACCGGAGTGTTCGGCTTCACGCGGCCACGGGCGATACGGCCAACGCCGATAACACCCAGGAAGCTGTTGTAGTCCAGTGCCGAGATCTGCATCTGGAACGGGCCTTCACGGTCAACGTCCGGCGCAGGTACGTTGTCGACGATCGACTGGTACAGCGGGGTCATGTCTTCGGCCATGGCGGTGTGGTCCAGACCGGCGATGCCGTTCAGGGCCGAGGCGTAGACCACTTTGAAGTCCAGCTGCTCGTCGGTAGCACCGAGGTTGTCGAACAGGTCGAAGATCTGGTCCAGAACCCAGTCAGGACGGGCGCCCGGACGGTCGACCTTGTTGATCACGACGATCGGCTTCAGGCCGGCTTCGAAGGCCTTCTTGGTCACGAAGCGGGTTTGCGGCATAGGGCCGTCCTGGGCGTCGACCAGCAGCAGCACGGAGTCGACCATGGACATTACACGCTCAACCTCGCCACCGAAGTCGGCGTGGCCGGGGGTGTCGACGATGTTGATGTGGTAGCCGTTCCAGTTGATGGCGGTGTTTTTCGCCAGAATGGTAATGCCGCGCTCTTTTTCCTGGTCGTTGGAGTCCATTACGCGCTCGTCGTTGAGCTCGTTACGTTCCAGGGTGCCGGACTGACGCAGGAGTTTGTCGACCAGGGTGGTTTTACCATGGTCAACGTGGGCGATGATGGCGATGTTACGCAGATTTTCGATCACAACTGTATCTCGATCAGAGGATTCGGTTGCCGCCAGTCTAGGCGGCCAATATGAAGGTAAAAGGCTCAGCGGGCCCGGCGGTCGGGAGGGCGATGGCGGATGCTGCCGCCATACAGCCCTGGGGTCTTATGCCGGACGATAAACACGCACATTGGCATGTCCCTCACTGAGCAGGTGGTGTGCGTGCAATCGGCTCATCACACCTTTGTCGCAATACAGCAAGTACTGGCGGGTTTCATCCAGCTGCTTGAACTTGCTGTTGATCGCGTAGAACGGCATCACCTGAACTTCGATACCCTCGAGCACCAAAGGCTCGTCTTCCTGGGCGTCAGGGTGACGGATGTCGATCACGATCTGGCCTGGCAGCGCTTCGCTTACTTCCTCGATTTCCACGTCCTTGCCCAGCTCGTCGATCACGTGGTCGATCGAGATGAACTTGGCACGTTCGAGGGCGCGCTCCAGCACGGCCATGTCGAACTGCTTCTCTTCATGCTCCATGCGGTGACGCTTGGCATGGGTGGTCGGGTTCACCGAGATCACGCCGCAATATTCAGGCATGTGCTTGGCGAAGTCGGCGGTGCCGATTTCGGTCGCCTGGTCGATGATGTCCTGCTTGTGGCTGGCCAGCAATGGGCGCAGCACCAGCTTGTCGGTGGCCGAGTCGATGATCGACAGGTTCGGCAGCGTCTGGCTGGACACCTGGGAAATCGCCTCGCCGGTGACCAGCGCATCGATTTCCAAACGATCGGCCATGCGCGCAGCGCCGCGCAGCATCATGCGCTTGAGGGTCACGCCCATGTAGCTGTTGTCGACCTTGTTGAGGATCTCGCCGACCACTTCTTCGAACGGCACGCTGATGAACAGCACACGCTGGCTGCTGCCGTACTTTTTCCACAGGTAGTGGGCCACTTCCATCACGCCCAGTTCGTGGGCACGGCCGCCGAGGTTGAAGAAGCAGAAATGGGTCATCAGGCCGCGACGCATCATCTGGTAGGCCGCCACGGTGGAGTCGAAACCGCCGGACATCAGTACCAAGGTCTGCTCCAGGGCGCCCAGCGGGTAGCCGCCGATGCCTTGGTGCTGGTTGTGGATCACGTACAGGCGCTGGTTGCGGATTTCGATGCGCACCGTCACTTCAGGTTGCTTCAGCTCAATGCCAGCGGCGCCGCACTGCTGGCGCAACTGGCTGCCAACGTAGCGGTCGACGTCCATCGAGGTGAAGTCATGGTGGCCCCCGCGCTTGCAGCGCACGGCGAAATACTTGCCGGCCAGCAGGTGGCCGAAGTGCTGCTTGCACTTGGCGACGATATCGTCGAAGTCACCGAGCGGGTATTCCTCCACCTGCAGGAAGTGGGTAATGCCCGGGGTGCAGGTGAGGCGCTCGATCATCTCGCGCTGGACTTTTTCGTCTTCGACGCGGGTGACCACTTCGAGGTTGTCCCAGACACCATCGACCGCGAGCTCAGGGTCGAGGTCCTTGAGCACGTTGCGGATGTTCTTGCCGAGCTGGCGGATGAAGCGCTTGCGTACCGGCCGGCTCTTGATGGTGATTTCTGGGAAGACTTTGACGATAAGTTTCATTGGTTAACAGCGCGCGCAGGGCCTGCCGAAAAATGAGGGGCGCGAATTATATCGGAAATTGCTCAGGATTTGACCAACTTTTGTACAGAAGGTTGGATTTATATTGCCTGTACTGGCCTCATCGCCGGCAAGCCAGCATCTACAGGACGTCGGTAGGCCTCAAGACTGCGCTTAGGGTGTGGGAGCTGGCTTGCCAGCGATGAGACCCTTAAAGGAAGCACACAACCCGATCCGTGCACACTATTGGTGCACCCACAGCAAAAGCCGCCTCGTAAGGGTGCGTTTTTCCCCGCCAAACCGCCGCCAAATGCCCGCAAACGCCCCCTTTTATCCCGGCCTCGCCATTTTCGGGCACTGGCATGCAATTTGCTCCCTTGTGAGGCAGGTAAGCTTGGCCGACTATCCGCGCCCGGCAACACCCTTTTTTCCAGGGCAGCGGCCCACCGCGCTCTAGACCATCCGGAGGACAACATGTCGAAGTCGGTTCAACTCATCAAAGATCATGACGTCAAGTGGATTGATCTGCGTTTCACGGACACCAAAGGCACTCAGCATCACGTGACCATGCCAGCGCGTGATGGCCTGGACGAAGACTTCTTCGAAGTCGGCAAGATGTTCGACGGCTCCTCCATCGCTGGCTGGAAAGGCATCGAAGCCTCCGACATGATCCTGATGCCGGTCGACGATACCGCCGTACTGGACCCGTTCACCGAAGAGCCGACCCTGATCATCACCTGTGACATCGTCGACCCGTCGAGCATGCAGGGCTACGATCGCGACCCGCGTGCGATCGCCAAGCGCGCTGAAGAGTACCTCAAGAGCACCGGCATCGGTGACACCGTCTTCGCCGGCCCAGAGCCTGAGTTCTTCATCTTCGACGAAGTGAAGTTCCAGTCGGACATCTCCGGCTCGATGTTCAAGATCTTCTCCGAGCAAGGCTCGTGGATGACTGGCGCTGACGTGGAAGGCGGCAACAAAGGCCACCGTCCTGGCGTCAAAGGCGGCTACTTCCCGGTTCCGCCGTTCGACCACGACCACGAAATCCGTACTGCCATGTGCAACGCACTGGAAGAGATGGGCCAGACCGTCGAAGTTCACCACCACGAAGTGGCGACTGCCGGCCAGAACGAAATCGGCGTCAAGTTCAACACCCTGGTGAAGAAAGCTGACGAAGTACAGGCCCTGAAATATGTCGTGCACAACGTTGCCGACGCCTACGGCCGTACCGCCACCTTCATGCCAAAGCCACTGTACGGCGACAACGGCTCGGGCATGCACGTGCATATGTCGATCTGGAAAGACGGCAAGAACACCTTCGCGGGTGAAGGCTATGCCGGCCTGTCCGAAACCGCCCTGTACTTCATCGGCGGCATCATCAAGCACGGTAAGGCCCTGAACGGCTTCACCAACCCGTCGACCAACTCCTACAAGCGCCTGGTTCCAGGCTTCGAAGCCCCGGTAATGCTGGCCTACTCGGCACGCAACCGTTCCGCCTCAATCCGTATCCCTTACGTCGGCAGCCCTAAAGCCCGCCGTATCGAAGCGCGCTTCCCGGACCCATCGGCCAACCCGTACCTGGCTTTCGCAGCCCTGCTGATGGCTGGCCTGGACGGCATCCAGAACAAGATCCACCCAGGCGATGCTGCCGACAAGAACCTGTACGACCTGCCGCCTGAAGAGGCGAAAGATATCCCGCAAGTTTGCGGCAGCCTGAAAGAAGCTCTGGAAGAGCTGGATAAAGGCCGTGCGTTCCTGACCAAGGGCGGCGTGTTCTCCGACGACTTCATCGATGCCTTCATCGAACTGAAGAGCGAAGAAGAGATCAAGGTCCGTACCTTCGTGCACCCGCTGGAATACGAGCTGTACTACAGCTGCTGATTTGATTGGCGCATTGCGCCGATGAAATCCCGGAAACGGCCTTCTCATGAAGGCCGTTTTTGTTTTTCCAGCCGTCCCGATCGGAAGCGCCCCAACACCCTGGCGCCATACGCCACGCGCACCGATGCTCTATATTGGTGCAATGCAACGTTGCATGCCCCGCCCCGCACCCCAAAACAGGTCACGTTGAACGGTAAATCAGTGCTTTCTGGTCCGAATAGGCGCAATTTCGGGGGTTTATAAAGCAATCCCGCTTCTTTTCGGAGCCTTGGTTTGTTTCTTGCATTTTCTACGCAAAGAGCCTGGCATGAGCAGATCCATAGTGCGCCGGCCACGCTCACCGCCATGCCCGGCAAGCGCCAAAAGAGGTCAACGACACCTTATGACCATCAGCGATGCACAGCACCGTCTGCTTCTGGACAACCTGACCACCGCCACGCTCTTGCTCAACGCCGAGCTGCGCCTGGAGTACATGAACCCGGCTGCCGAAATGCTCCTGGCCGTGAGTGGGCAGCGCAGCCACGGGCAGTTCATCAGCGAACTGTTCACCGAATCGTCCGAGGCGCTCAACTCCCTGCGCCAGGCGGTCGAGCAGGCGCACCCGTTCACCAAGCGCGAAGCCCAATTGACCTCGCTGACCGGCCAGACCATCACCGTTGACTATGCCGTGACGCCCATCCTGCACCAGGGCAACACCCTGCTGTTGCTGGAGGTACACCCGCGTGACCGCCTGCTGCGCATCACCAAGGAAGAAGCCCAGCTGAGCAAGCAGGAAACCACCAAGATGCTGGTCCGCGGCCTCGCCCACGAGATCAAGAACCCACTGGGGGGCATCCGTGGCGCGGCGCAACTGCTGGCCCGGGAGTTGCCCGAAGATGGCCTGCGCGACTACACCAACGTGATCATCGAAGAGGCCGATCGCCTGCGCAACCTGGTCGATCGCATGCTCGGTTCGAACAAGCTGCCATCGCTGGCCATGACCAACATTCACGAAGTCCTTGAACGGGTCTGCAGCCTGGTCGACGCAGAAAGCCAAGGATGCATCACTTTGGTGCGTGATTATGACCCGAGCCTGCCGGACGTGCTGATCGACCGCGAACAGATGATCCAGGCGGTACTGAATATCGTGCGCAACGCGATGCAGGCGATCAGCTCACAGAACGAGTTGCGCCTGGGCCGCATCACCCTGCGCAGTCGCGCGATGCGCCAGTTCACCATCGGCCATGTGCGCCACCGACTGGTGGCCCGCGTCGAGATCATCGACAACGGCCCCGGCATCCCCAGTGAACTGCAAGACACCCTCTTCTATCCCATGGTCAGTGGCCGCCCGGACGGTACCGGGTTGGGCCTGGCCATTACCCAGAACATCATCAGTCAGCACCAAGGCCTGATCGAGTGTGAAAGCCACGCCGGCCACACCGCCTTTTCGATCTTCCTGCCGCTGGAACAAGGAGCCACCGCCTCATGAGCCGAAGTGAAACCGTATGGATCGTCGACGATGATCGCTCCATCCGCTGGGTCCTGGAAAAAGCCCTGCAACAGGAGGGCATGACCACCCAGAGCTTCGACAGCGCCGATGGCGTGATGGGCCGCTTGGCCCGGCAGCAGCCGGACGTGATCATTTCCGACATTCGGATGCCCGGCGCCAGCGGCCTCGACCTGCTGGCACAGATTCGCGACCAACACCCGCGCCTGCCGGTCATCATCATGACCGCCCATTCCGACCTGGACAGCGCAGTGGCGTCGTACCAGGGGGGCGCTTTCGAATACCTGCCCAAACCGTTCGATGTCGATGAGGCGGTCTCGCTGGTAAAGCGCGCCAACCAGCATGCGCAGGAGCAGCAAGGCCTCGATGTGCCCCAGGCCCTGGCCCGTACGCCGGAAATCATCGGTGAAGCCCCGGCGATGCAGGAGGTGTTCCGTGCCATTGGGCGGCTGAGCCACTCCAACATCACCGTGCTGATCAATGGCGAGTCCGGTACCGGCAAGGAGCTGGTGGCCCACGCCCTGCACCGCCACAGCCCGCGGGCGGCCTCACCGTTCATTGCCCTGAACATGGCCGCCATACCCAAGGACCTGATGGAGTCGGAGCTGTTCGGCCACGAAAAAGGCGCCTTCACCGGCGCGGCCAACCTGCGACGCGGCCGCTTCGAGCAAGCGGACGGCGGCACCTTGTTCCTCGACGAAATCGGTGACATGCCTGCCGATACGCAGACTCGCCTGCTGCGTGTGCTGGCCGATGGGGAGTTCTATCGTGTGGGCGGCCATGTGCCCGTAAAGGTCGATGTGCGAATCATCGCTGCAACCCATCAAAACCTCGAGTCACTGGTACAGGCTGGCAAGTTCCGTGAAGACTTGTTCCATCGCCTGAACGTGATCCGTATTCATATCCCGCGCCTGGCCGACCGCCGCGAGGACATCCCCGCGCTGGCACGCCACTTCCTTGGCCGCGCCGCTCAGGAGCTGGCCGTCGAACCGAAGCTGCTCAAGCCGGAAACCGAAGAATTCATCCGCAACCTGCCTTGGCCTGGCAACGTCCGCCAGCTGGAAAACACCTGCCGCTGGATCACCGTCATGGCGTCCAGCCGCGAAGTGCTGGTCGGCGATCTGCCGCCCGAATTGCTCAACCTGCCGCAGGACGCTGCACCGGTGACCAACTGGGAGCAGGCGCTGCGCCAATGGGCCGACCAAGCCTTGGCGCGCGGGCAATCCAACCTGCTGGACAGCGCCGTGCCCAGCTTTGAACGGATCATGATCGAGACGGCGCTCAAGCATACTGCCGGGCGCCGCCGGGATGCAGCGGTGCTGCTGGGGTGGGGGCGCAATACCCTGACCCGCAAGATCAAGGAACTGGGGATGAACGTGGATGGCGGGGATGACGATGAGGGCGATGATCACTGACTTCCTGCTGAATCAGTAACACCGTTGGGGCCGCTTTGCGGCCCCAACCATTTCTGGCCAATGCACCGAAGCTGTGCCAGCTGCACCGCGCCAAGGCACAAATCCCCTCAAAAACCGGCCAGATCGCCCTGAAACCCAATGTTTCCGGGTTTTTCAAAACTGGCACGCCACCTGCAATACGTAATGTATCTCCAGTTTCGGGGGCCTCGGTACAGGCAGGCCGGGAATCCCCTCTTTTACACGCAGTAGCGCAAGCTTTGGGGACCCTGGTACAGGCAGGCCGGGACATCCCCTCTTTTATTCGTGCAGCCTCACCTGCACCCGCCAGCGCCCCGCGTCCTCTGCACCGGCCCATTCGCCACGCAGAGGGCGCGCGGCAATCACGCTCAGCAGCAACCCTTCCTCACTTTTCTGCAAACGCCAGCTCACCGGCTTGCCCTGCAGGGTCAGTTGCCCACGCTGGGCTTTGCCTTCGGCCTGGAACAGCAACGCGACCGTACCCTGGACATTCTCGCCATGCAGCTTCGGTTCATCGTTGAACCACAGGTCCAGCCCGTCCTGCACCACCTCCACCCGCTCAAGCACGAGCGCTTCGGGTGCAGTCAGACGGCCGATCATCAAACCGACCATCAAGCCGACGATCGCCAACGAGAGCAAAACCTTCGGCAAGCCCTTCGAACGCACATCAGGTTCGGGGGTAGAATGCTCGCCATCTTCACGCTTGGAGCCGTGCATGTTTCACGTCATCCTCTTTCAACCTGAAATTCCGCCCAATACCGGCAATATCATTCGCCTCTGCGCCAACAGTGGCTGCGCGCTGCACCTGATCGAACCGATCAGCTTCGAGCTCGACGACAAGCGGCTGCGCCGTGCAGGGCTGGATTACCACGAGTATGCCACGCTCAAGCGCCACGAAAGCCTGGCTGGATGCCTGGAGAGCCTGGGCAACCCACGCTTGTTCGCCTTTACCACAAAGGGTTCGCACCCGTTTCATGAGGTTGCCTACCAGCCGGGCGACGCCTTCCTGTTCGGGCCGGAAAGCCGCGGCCTGCCGGCCGAGGTGCTGGACAGCCTGCCGGCCGAGCAACGCCTGCGCCTGCCGATGCGGCCGGGGTGCCGCAGCCTGAACCTGTCCAACACCGTGGCGGTGACGGTGTATGAGGCGTGGCGGCAGCAGGGGTTTGCCGGGAGCTGACAAGCCCGAGGCAGGCAGCCGGGTAATAAAAAGGCGACCTCGAAGGCCGCCTCTTTGCTACCAGGCAAAATTACTGCACGGTCGGTGCTTCGCCCGCTTCCTGCATGCGCTGCATCTCTTGCGCGTACAGGGCGTCGAAGTTGACCGGCGACAGCATCAGTGCCGGGAACGAACCACGGGTCACCAGGCTATCCAGAGTCTCGCGGGCGTACGGGAACAGGATGTTCGGGCAGAACGCGCCGAGGGTGTGGCTCATGGAAGAGGCGTCGAGGTTCTTGATCAGGAAGATACCAGCCTGCTGAACTTCAGCGATGAACGCCACTTCGTCACCATTCTTGACGGTCACCGACAGGGTCAGCACCACCTCGTGGAAGTCGCCTTCCAGAGCCTTCTGCTTGGTGTTCAGGTCCAGGGCAACGCTCGGCTCCCAGGTCTGACGGAAGATCTGCGGGCTTTTCGGGGCCTCGAACGACAGGTCGCGCACGTAGATACGCTGCATGGAGAACTGAGGGCTGTTGTCTTCGGCTGCTGCGCCGTTGGTCTGTTGGTCAGTCATGGCAGATCCTTATCCTAATGTTTTTGAATGCAGTGCAAATCAGGCCTTGAGCAGCGCGTCGAGCTTGCCGGCGCGCTCCAGGGCGTAGAGGTCATCGCAGCCACCGACATGGGTACTGCCGATCCAGATCTGCGGCACCGAAGTCCGGCCGGCCTTCTGGCTCATCTCGGCGCGTACCTGCGGCTTGCCGTCGACCTTGATTTCCTCGAAGGCCACGCCCTTGCTCTCGAGCAGGTACTTGGCACGCATGCAGTAGGGGCAGTAGTCGCTGGAGTAGACGATGACGTCGTTCATATCACTTCACCAGGGGCAGGTTATCGGCTTTCCAGCTGGAAACGCCACCGCTCAGCTTGGCGGCGGTATAACCAGCCTTGAGCAGTTCGCGGCAGATGGTGCCGGACTGCTGGCCCATTGCGTCGACGACGATCAGGGTCTTCTCTTTGTGCTTGTCCAGTTCGGTCATGCGGGTGGCGACCTTGTCCTGCGGGATGTTCACCGCACCAACGATGTGGCCGGCGGAGTATTCCTTGGCAGGGCGGATATCGATGACAAGGCCCTTCTCGGCATTGACCAGGGCGGTCAGTTGGCCATTGCTCAGGCTCTGGCCGCCACGGCGGATTTCATTGAGCAGCAGCAGGACCAGCAGAACAACGAAGATCGCAACCAGGATGTAGTGATCTGTCGCGAATTGAATCAGGTGAGCAACCATCAGCGGTGTTCCAGGCGATTGAAAATGCCGGCCAGTATACACAGCCCCCAATGACCACCAAAGTCCGACAGGCCGGTGGGAAAACTACCTTCCCGTTCTCGCGGGCGCCGCGCTGGTCAGGGAACAGGACGAATATTCGCCGCAGGTGGCGCATTTGCCCTAAAATGCGTGTCTTTATCATCTTTGAACAACCGTGAGTTTGATTGATGACGAGTACGCCCAAACCCCTGGTCCTGATCATCCTGGATGGCTTCGGCCACAGCGAAAGCCCCGAATACAACGCCATCTATGCCGCCAACACTCCGGTCTATGACCGCCTGCGTGCCACCGCGCCGCATGGCCTGATTTCCGGTTCAGGGATGGACGTCGGCCTGCCGGACGGGCAGATGGGCAACTCCGAAGTCGGTCACATGAACCTGGGCGCCGGCCGTGTCGTCTACCAGGACTTCACCCGCGTCACCAAGGCCATTCGCGACGGCGAGTTCTTCAAGAACCCGGTGCTGACAGGCGCGGTGGACCAGGCTGCAGGTGCCGGCAAGGCCGTGCATATCCTCGGCCTGCTCTCCGACGGCGGCGTACACAGCCACCAGGACCACCTGATTGCCATGGCCGAACTGGCCGCGCAGCGTGGCGCCGAGAAGATCTACCTGCATGCGTTCCTCGACGGTCGTGACACCCCGCCGCGCAGCGCGCAATCGTCCATCGAGCTGCTCGATTCGGCCTTTGCCAAGCTTGGCAAAGGCCGAATCGCCAGCCTGATCGGCCGCTACTACGCGATGGACCGCGACAACCGCTGGGACCGCGTCAGTGCCGCCTACAACCTGATCGTCGACAGCGTTGCCGAACACACTGCAGACAGCGCTGTTGCCGGGCTCGAAGCGGCCTATGCGCGCGACGAGAGCGACGAATTCGTCAAAGCCACGCGTATTGGCGAAGCGGTGAAGGTCGAAGATGGCGATGCCGTGATCTTCATGAACTTCCGCGCCGACCGCGCACGTGAGCTGTCGCGCGTGTTCGTCGAAGCCGATTTCAACGAGTTCCCACGGGCACGCCTGCCAAAGCTGGCCGCCTACATCGGCCTGACCCAGTACTCGGCGAAAATCCCGGCCCCGGCGGCGTTTGCCCCGGCCAGCCTGAACAACGTGCTGGGTGAATACCTGGCCAAAAACGGCAAGACCCAGCTGCGCATCGCCGAGACCGAGAAATACGCACACGTCACCTTCTTCTTCTCCGGGGGGCGCGAAGAACCGTTCGAAGGCGAAGAGCGCATCCTGATCCCGTCGCCGAAAGTCGCCACCTACGACATGCAGCCGGAAATGAGCGCCCCAGAGGTCACCGACCGCATCGTCGAGGCCATCGAGCAGCAGCGCTACGACGTGATCGTGGTCAATTACGCCAACGGTGACATGGTCGGCCATACCGGCGTGTTCGATGCCGCAGTCAAGGCCGTCGAAGCCCTGGACGGCTGTGTCGGTCGCATCGTCGAGGCACTGGACAAGGTGGGCGGCGAAGCGTTGATCACCGCAGACCACGGCAACGTCGAGCAGATGGAAGACGAATGCACCGGCCAGGCGCATACGGCCCACACCACCGAGCCGGTACCGTTCATCTATGTCGGCAAGCGCCAGGTCAAGGTTCGCGAGGGCGGCGTGCTGGCCGACGTGGCGCCGACCATGCTCAAGCTGCTTGGGCTGGAAAAACCTGCGGAAATGACCGGTACCTCGATTCTGCTCGAGGATTAAGCGGCAAGCGGCAAGCGAAACCTGGCCTGGCGCCTGCTTTTGCTTGCCGCTTGTAGCTTGAAGCTTGCCGCTGACGCCGTGAGGCGTTTTTTTTGCAGCCCCGGGCGGGCATACTAGGCCAGTCTCCATCCTTGGTACGCCCAACCTCATGCTTCGCGCCCTGATTCTCCTAGCCCTGTCTTGCCTGCTCAGCCCGGCCTTCGCCGACGAGCGCGCACAGACCCAGCAACAACTGGACGCCACCCGCCAGGACATCGCCGAGCTCAAGAAAACGCTGGGCAAGCTCCAGGCAGAAAAATCCGGCGTGCAGAAAGACCTCAAAGCCACCGAGACCGACATCGGCAACCTCGAAAAGCAGGTGGAGGCTCTGCAGCAAGAACTAAAAAAGACCGAGGGCGAGCTGGAGCGCCTTGATACCGAGAAAAAAAAACTCCAGAGCTCGCGCATTGAACAACAGCGACTTATCGCCATTCAGGCGCGGTCCGCCTACCAGAACAATGGCCGTGAGGAATACCTCAAGCTGCTGCTCAACCAGCAGAACCCAGAAAAGTTCGCCCGCACCCTCAGCTACTACGACTACCTGAGCAAGGCGCGTATGGAGCAGCTGCGTGCCTTCAACGAGACCTTGCGCCAGCTGGCCAATGTCGAACAGGACATTTCTCGCCAGCAAGAACAGTTGCTGGCCCAGCGCGCCGATCTCGACAGCCGCCGCCAGGCCCTGGAAGCCGAACGTGGCAAACGTCAGCAGGTGCTGGCCAAGCTCAACAGTGACATGAAAGACCGCGACAAGAAGCTGCAGGCCCGTGAACAAGACCAGGCCGACCTTGCCAAGGTGCTCAAGACCATTGAGGAAACCCTGGCCCGTCAGGCCCGTGAGGCCGAAGAAGCGCGCAAAAAGGCCCTGCTGGCCGAGCAAGAGGCCCAAAAGCGCCGACAGCAGGAAGCGCTGGCCGCACAGCAAGACAGCGAACCGCCAAAAAAGGCGCGCACCACCCTAGGCCCGTTGGTTTCCAGCAGCAGCTCAACCTACGGCGGTGCTTTTTCTGCCGCACGGGGCAAACTTCCCTGGCCCGTCAATGGTCGATTGCTGGCACGTTTCGGTGAAGCCCGTGGCAGCGATGCCCGAGCCAAGTGGGACGGCGTGATGATCAGCGCCAACCCCGGCACCCAGGTGCGTGCCGTGCACGGCGGGCGCGTGGTGTTCGCCGACTGGTTGCGCGGTGCTGGACTTCTGGTCATTCTCGACCATGGTAATGGTTACCTGAGCCTGTACGGCCACAACCAGAGCCTGCTCAAGAGCGCCGGGGACATCGTCAAGGCCGGCGAGGCCATTTCCACCGTTGGCGACAGCGGCGGCCAGGATGCCGCCGGCTTGTACTTCGCCATCCGCCAGCAGGGCAGGCCAACCGACCCTTCGCAGTGGTGCAAAGGTTAAGGTTAAAGCCTAGTCACTTTTTTACGGCCCGGCGCCCCACGCTGGGCCGATGCTCCCCAGGGAGCGCCTACAGGATCAGGAGTTCGTTCGACATGCTGCACTCGCCTCGTCTCACCCAGCTGGCCCTGACCATCGCCCTGGCGACTGGTATGCCTTTGGCCATCGCTGCCGAGCCGGCGCCCGCCAAGCCCGCCGCGGTGCCAGCCACCGAGGTGACCGCCAGGGCGCCGCTGCCACTGGAAGAGCTGCGCACCTTCGCCGAGGTCATGGACCGCATCAAGGCGGCCTATGTCGAGCCGGTAGACGACAAGACGCTGCTGGAGAATGCCATCAAAGGCATGCTCAGCAACCTCGACCCGCATTCGGCCTACCTTGGCCCCGAGGACTTCCAGGAACTGCAGGAAAGCACCAGTGGCGAGTTCGGTGGCCTGGGTATCGAAGTCGGCCAGGAAGACGGCTTCATCAAGGTGGTCTCGCCCATCGATGACACCCCCGCTTCGCGCGCCGGCGTGCAGGCAGGCGACCTGATCGTCAAGATCAACGGTGCGCCCACCCGCGGCCAGAGCATGACCGAAGCCGTGGACAAGATGCGCGGCAAGGTCGGCGAGAAGATCACCCTGACCCTGGTACGTGACGGCGGCACCCCGTTCGACGTGAACCTGGTCCGCGCGGTGATCCAGGTCAAGAGCGTGAAGAGCCAGTTGCTGGAAAACGACTACGGCTACATCCGCATCACCCAGTTCCAGGTCAAGACCGGCGACGAAGTGGGCAAGGCATTGGCCAAGATGCGCAAAGACAACGGCAAGAAACTGCGCGGCGTTGTTCTGGACCTGCGCAACAACCCCGGTGGCGTGCTGCAGTCAGCGGTGGAAGTGGCCGACCACTTCCTGACCAAGGGCCTGATCGTGTACACCAAGGGGCGTATCGCCAACTCCGAACTGCGCTTCTCCGCCGACCCGGCCGACGCCAGCGAAGCCGTGCCACTGGTCGTGCTGATCAACGGCGGCAGCGCCTCGGCCTCGGAAATCGTCGCCGGCGCCCTGCAAGACCAGAAACGCGCCGTACTGATGGGCACCGACAGCTTCGGCAAAGGTTCGGTGCAGACCGTGCTGCCACTGGCCAACGACCGTGCCCTGAAGCTCACGACTGCACTGTACTTCACCCCCAATGGCCGCTCGATCCAGGCCCAGGGCATCGTGCCGGACATCGAGGTGCGCCCGGCCAAACTCACAGCAGAGGTCGATACCGAGAACTTCAAGGAAGCCGACCTGCAAGGCCACCTGGGCAACGGCAACGGTGGCGCTGACCGCCCGACCGGCAGCAGCAAGCGCAAGGAGCGTCCGCAGGACGATGACTTCCAGCTGAGCCAGGCGCTCAGCCTGCTCAAGGGGCTGAACATCACCTCAGGCAAATGATTCATCCGTTGCGGTATCTGCTGCCCGTGCTGTTATGCCTGTCGGCCGCGTTCGCCCATGCAGCGCCGGCCAACAAGGCCTACATGAGCATCATCATCGACGACCTGGGCCAGAGCACCGAGCGCGACAGCAGAACGCTTGCGCTGCCTGGCCCTGTGACGATGGCGATCATGCCGGATACCCCCCACGCCAGCGAGTTCGCCCGCCAGGCGCACAAGGCGGGCAAGACGGTAATCCTGCATATGCCCATGGACCCCGCCACCGGGCCCTATGCCTGGCACCCGGACATCGCCTTGCCGGAGCTCGCCAGGCGACTGGACGCGGCCTTGGCCAAAGTGCCCTACGCCGCCGGCATCAACAACCACATGGGCAGCCGCATGACCGCCCAGCGTGGCGCCATGACCTGGCTGATGGGGGAACTCCAGCGGCGGCATCTGTTTTTCGTAGACAGCCGTACCAGTGCTGCCACCGTCGCCGCCGCCGAGGCACAGGCACAGGCCCTTGGGCATGTGTCGCGCGACGTGTTTCTGGACGACGTACGCACCACAGAGGCCATCACCACACAGCTGCAGCAAGGCGTGGCACTGGCACACAGGCAAGGCTCGGCTGTGCTGATCGGGCATCCTTATCTGCAGACCCTGCAAGTACTGGAACAGCAAATGCCCCGGCTCAAGAGCCAGGGCATCGAACTGATCACGCTCTCACAGATGATCGCCGAGCGCGGTAATCAGGCAATGCCCGCACACGGCAAGCACGGCCGCTACAGCAACCGCTGAGGCATTTCAGTCGAAAGGGATCAGGCCCTCCACCTGGTTCAGGCGTAAATTACCCCGGTAGATCGCCACCAGGGCTTCACCGCTGGTCGCTGCCCGCAGCTGCGCCAGGCGCCCCAATTTGCGCTGCGCCCACAGCTTCAGATGGCCCTTGCTGAATTGCCGCGCCGTCGTATCCATGTCCAGGTAGTGGAAGTGCGCCTCCCACAGCCCGTCGCCTTGAGCCTGCCCGGCCCGCGGCATACGCCTGATTTCGTAGACATCCAGGTAATCGCCCGCTGCCAGCAGCTTGCGTGGCCCTGCGCGGTGTATCGTCACTTGGTGGTTGTCGAGCAGAAAGCGCAGGCTACTGGCATCCGGATGGTCGGTTGACAGGTAGATACCGGTCAGCAGATCGCGACGGGTGGCCTGCAAGCGTTCAATGGCCGCCCCCAGCTGCTCGAACAAAGCATCGTCAGGGGTCATGCGGGGCAAAGTACTGTGAGCAATCCGCAGTTTTTCCAGGTGCCCATCGACGACCGTGGCCAAACCATTGGGTTGCTCAGCCTGGAAAAAGCTTCTGGCCAGTTTGTTGATCCGATCGACCTCGTCAAGCAGTGCCTGAGCCCGCTTGCGTGCCAAGCGTGGGATCTGCGGCGAGAATGGCGGCTTCGCTTCATCGGGCTGTGGCGCATCCTCGACCCATTCATCACCTTGCTGACGGAAGGTTTTCAGCACATGCCGGGTACGTTCGTCGCGCTGCTGGACGACCGCCACCCCATCCAGCTCGACTTCCTCGCCCAGCACCTTGCGCCCGCGATGGGTGCGGACCAGCTTGCGCCGCCCGCCGCGCGGGGTGTAGAACACCGGACGCGGCGCGGCAGGCTCGGACAGTTCCTGCTCGCGTACCGCTTGGGCCAGCTCGTTCTGGGCGGCACGCTGCAAACCGCGCAGCGTTCTCTTGTACTGCTGCAACGGTTCCTGCCTGATCGCGGCGCCGCCCACACTGCCCAGGTAATCGGCCATCGCTGCGGCTTCTTCATAACCTTCCAGGATGCCGCTCAAGACCTCGATCTGCTCGGCCAGCGCCAGGTTACTGCCAGCCAGATCGCCGTGCGCGTTGCCTGCACTTTTCAGGCTGTCGCCGGCCAGGTACTCGAGGTATTGCGACAACACCCGTTCCTCCACATCGGCCAGCCGGTCCAGGCTGACCTCCGCCAAGTCCTGGAGCAGGCGAAAGTCCAGATCGATGGCCGATACCCGACGCGCCTCAATAGTACCTTTGAGCTCGGCTTCCTTGTTGATGCGTTGGTGGGTTTCATCGTTTCTGAAAACGTAACTGTCGTCCTTGAGCGTTTCGTCGAGCAGGGTGTCGAGCAGTCGGGACATGTCCACAAGGTCCGACTCCCACTTGATGACCTCTTCCAGTACGCTGCGAAAGTGCTCGTACTGGCTGATCTCCTCTGCCTGCTCAGGGTGTATGACGACCTGGTCGGCCAGGCTTTGCACATCCTCATCATTGATGATGGAAGCCAGTTCGTTATAGAACGTCGAAATATTCTCGATCAGGCTGTGGCGGATCCTGCTGCGCTGCTCCCTGACAGCATTGCTGTAGGCATTGTTGTCATGGCGCATGCTGAAGAGGCTGGCGACCACTCGCTCATGCTCGAGTGAGTTCCCGATCAGGCTCTTGACCTCATAGACAATCTTCAAGTTGATCTGCTTGCGCAGGCGTTGGGTCAGTTCCAGTTCGCGAAGGGCCAAGTCGTCCGGCTCGGCAAGCGCCTCGAGCACTGCGATGCGCTTGTCCTTTTCACCGAGCAGGTCGCGGTGCCTGTTCAGCGTATCTGCCAGCGCATTGTGCTGGCGGGCCAGTACTGTTTCTTCGCTCTTGAGTTGCTCGATTTTCTTGCGATTTTCCTCTTTCAAGGCTTCAAGGCGACTGCGTGGCATGCCGCCTTGCAAGCGCAAGCCACGATCGACACGCCATTGTCCGTGCTCGAACGCCAACCAGGGCCCCAGGCCGCCGTCGGCCCCCACCATACGCAAACCTTGCTCCTCAAAGGTGGCCCGGTACACACCATCGCCTAGCGTAAGGTAATAGTGCTCGCCAACGCGGTACAACCCGCGTTCCGCTCCCGCTGCAAGCGGTTCCAGGCCTTCCAGCGATACATCCACGCGCATACCGGACACCACCTTGCGCTGCTGCGGTGAGAGCACATTGAACCCCTGTGTGCCACGCCAGGAAAAATCCAGCCGGGTAGAGCCATGCTTCGCCAGCCCTCCTGGAACACCAACCTTGCCTTGTATGGGAACAACCATTGCTTGTGCGCCAGGCCACGCAGGCATTGCGCCCCGAGCGGGAAGGTCCCTTACAGGCTCGCTTAAGTGCAACCGCGACAAACGCAAATGCATCAAGGCCATGCAGGCGTTGAGCAACAGGTCCACCACAGCTGCACTGCGCTCGAACGCACTGCCATCGCGCAAGGCCACCAGGTCGTCGTGCAATCCGGAAATGGCCTGTACCAGCCAGGCAACGACGGCCACAGGCCCACGCAGCAGCAACGTTACAACGTCGAACAACAGCCAAGCCCCCTGAACGAGAACCGCCCAGCGACTCTCGGCATTGGAAACCGATTCGCGGTCAGCCAGTTCCACCAGCAGGTTGCGATTGGCCTTATACAGCCTCACATCCACATCATTGCGCCAGAACTGCGCTGCGAAAGTTGGTGGGCGCCCTCGCTCAGGCAGCAAATCGCTTGCCAGGATAGGCCCTGGCCAATGCGGCTCGTAAAAGCCGCCATATGCGTAGGCGGCACGCGAGGCGGGCGACATCCACTCAAGGACGCTGTCCTGCAATGGCCCGGGCTTGCGGATTGCAGCCATCATCAGGTCCAGGCTGGCAAACTCGAGCAGCGGCGTTGCGTTGTACAGAGGCCGATACAGCAAAACCTTTGCAGGCTCAGCAGCGAACAGAACATACATGCCACTGACCTCATCCTGCTCGATCGCGCTCGCTTCACGCCTGAAGGCCAGAGGCATCAGCATCAGCGCTGGCAATTGCGGGTCAAGGTAGCCGTGGCAAAAATCGGTCACACACTGCAAGCCTGCGTCGCTCAGCCCGCCCTGCAAGCGGGCATAGAGCGCGCTGAACAGTAGTGAACACCGCCATTCACGGCCAAAGCGTTTGATCCGCTCGGTCTGTGTAGCGGGGTCGTCCAGCTTCTGCGCGACGTAGGTGGGGTAGTGCTTGCCGATGTCGACACGCTGCACCAGCGACTTGACGTAGTCGACATTCATCCAGTCCATGATCAACTGGTTTTCACGGTGCGTTATGCCGGTAAGCTGCGCGCTCTGCAGCGACCAGAGGTTACCGATGGCGAAATCGGTCAACGTCATGCTGCGGTGCTCAACCGCCGAATCGCCCGGCCCGACGCCGGCACCACCGGGCCAGCCGGCATTGATGGTCAGTTGCAGAACCAGGTCATCCGGAAAATAGTTGGCCTCGACCGGGAAATCAGCAAGCATTCGCGCCCGCAGCGCCTGACGGGTGTAGCTGCGCAGATCAAGTACATCCTCAAGCGCCCCACCCCCTTCGGACTGAGCCTGAGCCAAAGCCAGTTCGAACACGCCCCGTTGATAGACAAAGTTATTTGCAGCATTGCTATTTCGCAGGCCAGGCGGCAATGCAATCTGTGCCTCGCTGGCTTGGCCGTAACCTTCAATGAACCAGCGCGCGGGGTCGCTCAGCGCAGAAAAAGCCCTCTCAAGCAGCGAACAGTCTGGCAACTGCGCGTAACGCAAACGCCCTATGTCATCAAGCATGATCTCCAACAACAGGCTGCTTTGCTGGGCAAACACGTCACCTTCCAACTCATAGCGGTGCCATGCCATGGATTCGAAGCGCTGGTGCTCGGCAAACTCGTCACGTAACGTTTCAGCGAAGTCATCCAGCGATGCAAATGCCCTCACCAGGCTGGACGGGGCGCACCACAGAAACACCTCGCGCTCGTCCCACTCGCCCCTGACCAGCAGGTTAGGCAACCACTGAGCGTCGTTATCGAGTTGCACCTGGACCATAAATACAGAAGGAGTGGCGCCGTGATTCTTGAGCAAGCTGAGCAAACACTGACGTTGCTGGTCGTCCAGGCTTTGCAATCTCAAATTCTGCAGCAATGCCGTTTTGAGCAGGTGCTGCAGCCACAGGTCCCGGCTCACGCCTTGACTGCCTGACGCCGTCCAGTAATCGACCAGGGCTTGGCAGAAGTTGTCCGCAAGCATAAGCAGGAGGTCATCCAAGGCAGCCAGTTGGGGCCGGATCGAAATCGCCCCAGACGGCAATTTGTTGCCCTGCTGGTCGCGCAGGAACCAGGGTTCCCGGACTGCCAGCAGGAAATCCCCACCGTCAGCCCCCAGCGATGCCAGGGGTTGGCGGGCGTGAAATGCCTCAAGCATGACCTCCAGCAATGGCCGGGGCGTCCACGCGTCGTAGGTCTGCGGGCCGGACGCAATGCGGGCAGGGATGTTGAGTATGAGCGGTTCGGCATCGGGCAGCCTGGCGCCGGCCAAAGCGGCATGACAGGGGACCAGCAATTCGAGAATCTGCTGGCTCAGAACACTACGTAGGGTTGGACGACTGAAAAACTCGGTAGCAACTGCCCGACGAAAGTCAGGCACAGGACTTGGCTGAATGGGCATGGGGCGGCTTCCTCGCGACAAATGGAGCGCAAGGATGTGCCAAGGGGCAAAGTTCGCTGCGTTACATAAAGCTGGAGCCGTTGGGCGGCCGGCATCCGGCCGCCCAAGGGCTAACCGGATCAGCTGTAGACGCGGCCCAGCAACTGGCGATGGCTCTCGAACTGGTCGAGTACATCACGCACGATCTGCTCAGGCGCGAAGCCCATCAGGTCGTACTCCTGGCTGCCATCGTGCAGGTACACTTCGGCGCGATAGAAGCGCTGGCGCACCTGCGGCTCGCCCTCGACCGGCGCATCGCTCGGTGCGGCCATGTAACCGTCCAGGCTCACCTCGTAAACGAAGGGGTTGCCCTCTTCCATCATCACCCGCAGGCCCATCATGTTGCGCGACTGGCCAACACGGCTCTCGACATCAAAGCCCAGGGTGCGCAGTTGCTCGGCTGCTTCTTTCAGGGCCGGGCTGACCTGCTTGTCCATGAAGCGCTGCACCACGGCCTGGGTCGGCTGCAGCTCCAGCTGGCTCAGGCGCTCGGTGAAACCGCGACGGCCACGGGCGGCCAGCTCGGCACGCTCCTGCTCCACGGCAACGTCCTGCTTCATGGCCTTGTACAGGCCGAACATGAACAGCACCAGCACCACCGAGAACGGCAGGCCCGCCAGCACCACCATGGTCTGCATGGCTTCGAAGTTACCGGCGAACAGCAGGCCAATGGTGACCAGGGTGATGATCACCGACCAGAACACCACCATCCAGTGCGGGGCATCTTCGTCGACCTTGCCGCCCTTGCACGACAGGTTGGCCATCATCACCGCACCGGAGTCGGCCGGGGTGAGGAACAGCACGAAGCCCACGAACACCGCCACACCGATCACGATCTTGGCGGCTGGGAAATACTCCAGCAGCTGGTAGATCGACATCGACGGCTGCTCCAGCGCGGTCTTGCCCAGCTCCACGGCGCCCTGGTTGATCACCAGGTCAAGTGCGGTATTGCCGAAGATCGACAACCAGGCCAGGGTGAAGCCCAGCGGGATCAGCAGTACGCCGCAGACCAGCTGGCGCACGGTACGGCCCTTGGAGATACGGGCAATGAACATGCCGACGAACGGGCCCCAGGAGATCCACCACGCCCAGTAGAACACGGTCCACAGGCCCAACCAGCGCTCAGAGTTGCCGGCCTCGCCTTCGTAGACATAAAGGTCGAAAGTCTTCAGCACGATGCCATTGAGGTAGTCGCCGATGTTCTGCACCAGGCCGTTGAGCAGGTGCAGGGTCTCGCCGCCCAGCAGCACGAAGATCAGCAAACCACTGAACAGCATGATGTTCAGGTTGGACAGGCGGCGGATGCCGTTTTCCACACCTGACACCGCAGCCACCGTAGCCACGCCGGCCATGACCAGAATCACCACCAGCAGGTTGGTCTGGCTGTGGTCCATGCCGAACAGGTATTCAAGGCCCGAAGACACCTGCATCGCACCGATCCCCAGGTTGGTCACCAGACCGAGCAGGGTGACGAACATGCCGAAGATGTCCACGGCATTGCCGGCAGCGCCCTTGACCCAACGCTCGCCGACCAGCGGATACAGTGCCGAGCGCAGTGCCAGCGGCTGGTTGTGCCGGTAGGCAAAGTAGCCTACGGCCAACCCGACCAGGGCGTAGATCGCCCAGCCATGCAGGCCCCAGTGCAGGAAGGTCAGTTGCAGGCCCTGGCGCGCGGCCTCGAGGCTGGCAGGGGTGCCCTGGGGCGGATTGAAGTAGTGGTCCAGCGGCTCGGAGGCGCCGAAGTACAGCAGCGAGATGCCGATACCGGAGGAAAACAGCATGCCGGCCCAGGCGCCGTAACTGAAGTCGGGCTGGTCATCCTTGCCGCCAAGCTTGAGCTTGCCGTAATCGGAGAACGCCAGGTAAACGACAAACAGCAGGTAACCGCAGATCACCAGCATGTAGTACCAGCCGAAGGTGCGCGTCAGCCACTTCTGGGCCACGCCCAGTACCTGACCGGCGGTTTCGGGAACAGCGATAAGCAAGGCAGTCAGAACGAGGATCATCAGCGCGGAAGTGAAAAACACCACGCGATTGACCCGTACCCTCTCGGCGGGGGGTTTGGTAAGGGAGGCAGAACTCATTGCACGAATGCTCCGGGCAGTGCGGCTGTGGAGGCTAATCAGTCTTTTCCCGAGCAATTGGTGGAATACCCCCACTGCGTCAGGTGTTATAAAAGCACCTTGGAAACCGTGATCCCTGATAGAAACGTTGCAAAAACCAGACAGGTGGTCGGCGCAAATGCTTCGCCCAATCAGATTGGTGCGCGCATTCGTCACAGAGCACCCCGCCCGCTCCAAGGGCCTGCCGCAGGTCGATGACCGCTCGGCAGAATCTGCAGTTCGCATCGCTCATACCCGTCAACGCCTTGTATTCCGGGGGTTACGCGATTTCCTGGGGTGTCAATCCGTGCCCTCGAAACAGCCTGAAAAACTGTCAATGGCACAAATTGTCGCAGAGCTTATTCTTTATTGATTGAACGTTCAATCAAAACAAAATAGACTGGTCCTCGCCGAGTCAGCCGCACTTCGTCTGCTCGTCAGGCCTGAGGAGATAGCAAGATGCCCAAGGTCGGTATGCAACCCATCCGCCGCCAGCAATTGATCGAAGCTACGCTGCAAGCAGTCGATCAGGTCGGCCTGGGAGATGCCAGCATTGCGCTGATTGCCCGTTTGGCCGGTGTGTCGAACGGCATCATCAGTCACTACTTTCAGGACAAGAACGGCCTGATAGCGGCGACGATGCGCTACATCATGAACATGCTCAACGAGGGCGTGATCGCTCGTCGCCAAGCGCTGACCGACGACAGCCCGCGAGCCCACCTGAGGGTGATCATCGAAGGCAACTTCGATGCCAGCCAGGTGAATGGCCCGGCAATGAAAACCTGGCTGGCCTTCTGGGCCTCCAGCATGCACCAGCCGTCCTTGCACAGGTTGCAGCGGATCAACGATCACCGCCTGTATTCCAACCTGTGCTGCCAGTTCCGCCGCGCCATGCCGCTCGATGAAGCGCGCACCGCCGCCCGCGGCCTGGCTGCCTTGATCGACGGGCTGTGGCTGCGTGGAGCGTTGTCGGGCGATGCCTTCGACACCGGCCAGGCGATACAGATCGCTTACGAATACCTGGAACTACAACTGGCTAAACAGCAGCGCCCGGACACGCAACCACCGGCCTCTGAAAAAACGCGCACAGCCCTTGCCCAGCCGGCCGGAGCGTGACGCGAAAGCCACTCACACACTGCACTTGCGAGGACACTATGGCCCGTTTCGGAACGCAAAAACTCTACATTGACGGCGGTTATGTCGACGCTGGCAGCAACGCCACCTTCGAAGCCATCAACCCGGCGACCGGCGAAGTCCTCGCCCACGTGCAGCGCGCCACTCAGGCCGACGTCGAGAAAGCCGTCGAAAGCGCCGAGCGCGGTCAGAAAATCTGGGCCGCAATGACTGCCATGCAGCGTTCGCGCATCCTGCGCCGTGCCGTCGACATTCTGCGTGAGCGCAACGACGAACTGGCCATGTTGGAAACGCTGGACACCGGCAAGTCGTACTCCGAAACCCGCTACGTCGACATCGTCACTGGCGCCGACGTGCTGGAATACTACGCAGGCCTGGTGCCGGCCATCGAAGGCGAGCAGATTCCGCTGCGCGAAAGCTCGTTCGTCTACACCCGCCGCGAGCCGCTGGGCGTGACCGTCGGTATCGGCGCCTGGAACTACCCGATCCAGATCGCCCTGTGGAAGTCCGCCCCAGCCCTGGCCGCCGGCAACGCGATGATCTTCAAGCCTTCGGAAGTCACCTCGCTGACCACCCTGAAACTGGCCGAGATCTACACCGAAGCTGGCCTGCCGGACGGCGTGTTCAACGTGCTGACCGGCAGCGGCCGTGAAGTCGGCACCTGGCTGACCGAACACCCGCGCATCGAGAAAGTCTCCTTCACCGGCGGCACCACCACCGGCAAGAAAGTCATGGCCAGCGCTTCGAGCTCCTCGCTCAAGGAAGTCACCATGGAGCTGGGTGGCAAGTCGCCGCTGATCATCTGCGCCGACGCCGACCTGGACAAGGCCGCCGACATCGCCATGATGGCCAACTTCTACAGCTCCGGTCAGGTCTGCACCAACGGTACCCGCGTGTTCATCCCTGCCCAGATGAAAGCGGCCTTCGAAGCCAAGATCGCCGAGCGCGTTGCCCGTATCCGCGCCGGCAACCCGGAAGACGAAAACACCAATTTCGGCCCGCTGGTCAGCTTCCAGCACATGGAAAGCGTGCTGGGCTACATCGCCAAGGGCAAGCAAGAAGGTGCCCGCGTACTGTGCGGCGGCGAGCGTCTGACCGAAGGTGATTTCGCCAAGGGCGCCTTCGTGGCCCCGACCGTGTTCACCGACTGCACCGACGACATGACCATCGTCAAGGAAGAGATCTTCGGCCCGGTGATGAGCATCCTCACCTACGAAACCGAAGAAGAAGTCATCCGTCGCGCAAACGACACCGAATACGGCCTGGCCGCAGGCGTGTGCACCAACGACATCACCCGCGCCCACCGCATCATCCACAAGCTCGAAGCCGGCATCTGCTGGATCAACGCCTGGGGTGAATCGCCAGCCGAAATGCCGGTCGGTGGCTACAAGCAGTCGGGCGTCGGCCGTGAAAACGGCATCAGTTCGCTGGCGCAATACACTCGCATCAAGTCGGTCCAGGTCGAACTGGGCGGCTACGCGTCGGTCTTCTGAGAAACTCAGCTCCAAGCCGCGAGCAACAAGCTGCAAGCAAGTGCCGGGTGCATCATGCCCCGGCCCTTGCAGCCCTAATCCATTCGCGAGCTTCGCACGGCTGTGTTTTCTTGCAGCTTGTAGCTTGAAGCTTGCCGCTGCTTTCGAGGAGAAAGCCCATGGAATACGATTACATCATCGTTGGTGCCGGCTCGGCCGGTAACACCCTGGCCACTCGCCTGACCGAAGACGCCAGCGTCACCGTCCTGCTGCTCGAAGCCGGTGGCCCCGACTACCGCCTCGACTTCCGCACCCAGATGCCGGCCGCCCTGGCATTCCCGCTCCAAGGCCGTCGCTACAACTGGGCCTACGAGACCGACCCGGAGCCGCACATGGACGGCCGCCGCATGGAATGTGGCCGCGGCAAGGGCCTGGGTGGTTCCTCGCTGATCAACGGCATGTGCTACATCCGCGGTAACGCCCTGGACTTCGACGGCTGGGCAAAACTGCCGGGCCTGGAAGACTGGGCTTACCTGGACTGCCTGCCGTACTTCCGCAAGGCGGAAACCCGTGACATCGGCCCCAACGATTACCACGGTGGTGAAGGCCCGCTCAGCGTTGCCACGCCCAAAGCCGGCAACAACCCGCTGTTCAACGCCATGGTCGAGGCCGGCGTACAGGCCGGTTACCCGCGCACTGAAGACCTGAACGGCTACCAGCAGGAAGGCTTCGGCCCGATGGACCGTTCGGTGACCAAGAACGGCCGCCGCTCCAGCACCGCCCGCGGTTACCTGGACCAGGCCAAGAAGCGCCCGAACCTGACCATCGTCACCCATGCCCTGAGCGACCGCGTGCTGTTCGAAGGCAAGCGCGCCGTTGGCGTGACCTATCTGGTCGGCGACAGCGAGGAGCGCGTCGAAGCCCGCGCCCGCAAGGAAGTCATCGTAAGCTCTGGCGCCATCGCCTCGCCGCAATTGCTGCAGCGCTCCGGCGTGGGCCCGCGCGCCCTGCTGGAAAGCCTCGACATCCCGGTCGTGCACGACCTGCCGGGCGTCGGTGAGAACCTGCAGGATCACCTCGAGCTTTACCTGCAGTACGCCTGCACCCAGCCGGTGTCGCTGTACCCGTCGCTGCTGTGGTGGAACCAGCCGGCCATCGGTGCCGAGTGGCTGTTCAACGGCACCGGCATCGGCGCCAGCAACCAGTTCGAGGCAGGCGGTTTCATCCGTACCCGCCCTGAGTTCGAATGGCCGAACATTCAGTACCACTTCCTGCCTGTCGCGATTAACTACAACGGTTCCAACGGCGTGAAGGAACACGGTTTCCAGGCACATATGGGCTCGATGCGTTCGCCTAGCCGTGGCCGCGTCCAGGTCAAGTCCAAGGACCCTCGCCAGCACCCGAGCATCCTGTTCAACTACATGGCCACCGAGCAGGACTGGCAGGAGTTCCGTGACGGTATCCGCCTGACTCGCGAGATCATGGCCCAGCCAGCGCTGGACCCGTACCGTGGCCGCGAGATCAGCCCGGGGGCGCACGTGCAGACGGACGAAGAGCTGGACAAGTTCATCCGCGAGCACGCCGAAACCGCCTTCCACCCGTCCTGCTCGTGCAAGATGGGTACCGACGACATGGCGGTGGTCGATGGCGAAGGCCGCGTGCACGGCATGCAGGGCCTGCGTGTGGTGGATGCGTCGATCATGCCGATCATCATCACCGGTAACCTCAACGCCACCACGATCATGATCGCCGAGAAAATCTCGGACAAGATCCGCAACCGCAAGCCGCTGCCTCGCAGCACTGCCAAGTACTACGTGGCCAACGGCGCCCCGGTAAAAGGCAAGCCAATGCGTGAAGTGAAGCAGGCCTGACCTGCTCCGGCCTCATCGCCGGCATAGGCAACACAAGAAAAGGCACCCACCGCGGTGCCTTTTCTACATCTGCAGAAACGCTTTACATGCTGCCAATTCATCAGGTTAGAATCGATTGGCACGCGACCTGCTAGTTCTTCAAAGCTATCGAGTCCTCTTCCCCGCGTTATCCCGGAGTACCTGCCTTTGGATGCAAGCACCATCAACAGCCTGTTCCTGATCGGCGCATTGCTGGTGGGCGCAAGTATCCTGGTCAGCTCGCTGTCGTCGCGCCTTGGCATTCCAATCCTGGTCATCATCCTCGCGGTCGGCATGCTCGCAGGCGTGGACGGTGGCGGCATCATCTTCAACAACTACCCGACCGCCTACCTGGTGGGCAACCTGGCACTGGCGGTGATCCTGCTCGACGGCGGCCTGCGCACGCGGGTAGCGAGCTTCCGCGTGGCCTTGTGGCCGGCATTGTCGCTGGCCACCATCGGCGTGATGATCACCACTGCCCTCACCGGCCTGGTCGCGGCCTGGCTGTTTGACCTCAGCCTCATCCAGGGCCTGCTGATCGGCGCCATCGTCGGCTCCACCGACGCCGCAGCGGTGTTCTCGCTGCTCGGGGGCAAAGGCCTGAACGAACGGGTCACGGCCACGCTGGAGATCGAATCGGGCAGCAACGACCCCATGGCCGTCTTCCTCACCGTCACCCTGATCGACATGATCGCCAGCGGCCAGACCGGGCTGCACTGGAGCCTGCTGGGGCACTTGCTGCGCGAGTTCGGCATCGGTGGCCTGCTGGGCCTGGGCGGTGGCTGGCTGATGCTGCAACTGGTCAACCGGATCAACCTGGCCGGTGGCCTGTACCCTATTCTGGTCATCGCTGGCGGGCTGGCGGTGTTCTCGCTGACCAACGCCCTGCACGGCAGCGGCTTCCTTGCCGTTTACCTGTGCGGCCTGGTGCTGGGCAACAAACCGATCCGCAGCCGCCACGGCATCCTGCACATGCTCGACGGCATGGCCTGGCTCGCCCAGATCGGCATGTTCCTGGTGCTGGGGCTGCTGGTCACGCCACATGACCTGCTGCCGATCGCCCTGCCCGCACTGGGCCTGGCGCTGTGGATGATCCTGATCGCGCGGCCGCTGTCGGTGGTTGCCGCACTGCTGCCGTTCAAGGCCTTCCATGGCCGCGAGAAAGCCTTCATTTCCTGGGTCGGCCTGCGCGGCGCGGTCCCCATCATCCTCGCGGTGTTTCCGCTGATGGCCGGGCTGCCTGACGCGCAGCTGTTCTTCAACCTAGCGTTCTTCATCGTGCTGGTATCGCTGCTGGTGCAGGGCACCAGCCTGCCGTGGATGGCCAAACTGCTGAAAGTCACGGTACCACCGGACCCGGCACCGATCTCGCGGTCTGCGCTCGAGGTGCACATCACCAGCGAGTGGGAGTTGTTCGTCTATCGCCTGGGTGCGGAAAAGTGGTGCATCGGTGCCGCCCTGCGCGAACTTAAGATGCCCGAGGGCACCCGCATCGCCGCGCTGTTCCGTGGCGAACAGCTATTGCACCCCTCCGGCAGTACCGTGCTCGAAGTCGGCGACATGCTTTGCGTGATCGGCCACGAACACAACCTGCCAGCACTGGGCAAGCTGTTCAGCCAAGCCCCGCAACGCGGCCTGGACTTGCGCTTTTTCGGCGACTTCGTGCTCGAAGGCGATGCCGAGCTGGGCGCGGTAGCAGCCCTTTACGGCCTGAAACTCGACGGCCTGGACGCAAAAATGCCGCTGGCGCAGTTCATCCGACAGAAGGTCGGGGGCGCTCCAGTAGTGGGCGATCAGGTCGAATGGCACGGCACGATCTGGACCGTGGCGACCATGGACGGGAACAAGATCCAGAAAGTGGGCGTCAGATTCCCCGAAGGAACGCGACCCGGACCAGGATTGTTCCTCTAAACTTCGTTTCTGCATGATCCACAAGTAGTCTGCCTATGTCCCTGCGCGTGTACCTTCGCACAGCCCTGCTCGGGCTGTGCCTGTCCCTGCCGTTCGCCGCTGCTGCGGCCGAAGCCCCGAGCGCTGCCAGTATCCAGAACAGCCTCGACAAGATCGCCGAACGCAAGCTGCCCGAGGCCGATCAGAAGGCCTTGCAGCAGGTGCTCGAACAAACCCTGAGCCTGCTTGCCAACAAGGAAGACAGCGAGAAGAAGCTTGCCGCGCTCAAGCAACAGCTGGCTGGCGCCCCCAAAGAGACCAGCGACAGCCAGAAAGAACTGGCCAAGCTCAAGGCCAGCAAGCCACAACCGGTGGCCCAGCGCTACGCCAGCCTTAGCGTGCCGCAACTCGAACAGATGCTCAGCGAACGCAACACCCTGCAGGGCGAGCTGCAAAAAGCGCTGTCCGACGCCAACAGCCTGATCATCAATTCGCAGACCCGCCCCGAGCGCGCTCAGGCTGAGATCAGCAACAACCAGACCCGCAGCCAGCAGATCAACACTATCCTCAAGAGCGGCAAGGATGGCGGCAAATCAATCAATGCCGACCAGCGTAACCAACTCAATGCCGAACTGGCTTCGCTCAACGCCGTGACCCTGCTGCGCCGCCAGGAGCTGGCCGGCAACGGCCTGCTGCAAGACCTGGGCAACGCCCGCCACGACCTGCTGATTGAACGCACCGCACGCCTGGAACAGGAAATCCAGGACCTGCAGACGCTGATCAATGAGAAGCGTCTGGCCCAATCCCAGCAAACCGTCACCCAGCAGTCGATCGAAGCGCAGAAGGCTGGCGGCAGCAGCCTGCTGGCCAGCGAAAGCGCAGCCAACCTCAAGCTTTCCGACTACCTGCTCAAGAGCACCGACCGCCTTAACGAGCTGACCCAGCAGAACCTGCGCACCAAGCAGCAGCTCGACAGCCTGACCCAGGCCGACCAGGCCCTGGACGAGCAGATCAGCGTGCTCAAGGGCAGCCTGCTGCTGTCAAAGATCCTCTACAAGCAGAAACAGGCCCTGCCGCACCTGAAGCTCGACCGTGACCTGGCCGACCAGATCGCCGACATCCGCCTGTACCAGTTCGAGATCAACCAGCAGCGCGAGCAGATGAGCAGCCCCGTGACCTACGTCGACAAGCTGCTGGCCAACCAGCCGCAGGAAGACGTCACCCCGGCCCTGCGCAAAGCCCTGCTGGAAGTGGCGATCACCCGCAGCGACCTGCTCGAACGCCTGAACCGAGAACTGTCGGCGCTGCTCAACGAATCGATCACCCTGCAGCTCAACCAGAAGCAGCTGCTCAGCACTGCGCAAGGCCTGCGCACCACGCTCGACGAACAGATGTTCTGGATCCCGAGCAACAAGCCGCTGGACTGGGACTGGTTGAAGTCTGTTCCGGAGCGCTTTGCCAAGCAGGTCGCCGACGTGCCTTGGGGGTCTGGCCTGAAGGAGCTGGGCGACGGGCTGAGCCAGCGCCCATTGTTGTTCCTGCCGCTACTGCTGGTGATCGGCGCCTTGCTGTGGCGCCGCAAATACCTGTACCAGCGGCTGAGCAAGGTGCACCAGGACATCGGCCACTTTCGCCGTGACAGCCAGTGGCATACGCCCCAGGCGATCCTGATCAACATCCTCCTGGCGATGCCAGTGAGCCTGGGCCTTGCCCTGTGCAGCTATGCCCTGCAGATCGACGCCCGCGGGCAGAACGCCAACCTTGGCTCCGCGCTCTGGCAACTGGCCCAGGCCTGGCTGGTGTTCTACACCGCCTACCGCATACTCGCCCCGGGCGGGGTGGCGGAAGTCCACTTCCGCTGGCACAAGCCGCAAGTCGAGTTCCTGCGCGGCTGGGTGCGCAGGCTGGGCACCGTGGTGCTGGCGCTGGTCGGCGTCGTGGCGGTGGCCGAGCACCAGCCGTCGGCACTGGCCGACGACGTGCTGGGCATCGGGGTAGTGCTGACCTGTTATGCACTGATGGCCTGGCTGCTCAGCCGCCTGTTGCTGAGCAGCCCCGCGCACCGCGACGCCTCGCTGTTCCGCAGGGCCGTCGGGCTGGCCTTCACGGCCTTGCCGATCGCCTTGTTCGTGGCAGTCTGCTTTGGTTATTACTACACCGCACTCAAACTCACCGACCGGTTGATCTACACCCTTTATCTGCTGATGTTCTGGCTGGTGATCGAGGCCGCCTTCGTACGCGGCCTGTCGGTTGCCGCGCGACGCCTGGCCTACCAGCGTGCCCTGAGCAAGCGTGCGGCCGCCAAGGAAGGGCTGGATGGCGAAGTCATCACCGAAGAGCCGACACTGGACATCGAGCAGGTCAACCAGCAGTCGTTGCGCCTGATCCGCCTGGCCTTGCTCGGTGGCTTCATTGCCGGCTTGTACTGGGTGTGGGCCGACTTGATCACGGTGTTCGCCTACCTCAACAACTTCACCCTGTACGAATACACCAGCGGCACCGGCACGGCCGCCAGCATGGTGCCGATCAGCCTCGGCGACCTACTCGGCGCGCTGGTGATCGTCGGCATCACCTTCGCCCTGGCCGGTAACTTGCCGGGCCTGCTGGAGGTGCTGGTGCTGTCGCGGCTGAACCTGGCCCAGGGCAGCGCCTATGCCACCACCACGCTGCTGTCGTACACCATCGTCGGTATAGGCATCGTCAGTACCCTGTCGACCCTCGGCGTAAGCTGGGACAAGTTGCAGTGGCTGGTGGCAGCCCTGTCGGTCGGCCTGGGCTTCGGCATGCAGGAGATATTCGCCAATTTCATCTCCGGCATCATGATCCTGTTCGAGCGCCCGGTGCGCATCGGCGACACCATCACCATCGGCAACCTGTCCGGCACCGTGAGCAAGATCCGTATCCGCGCCACCACCATCACCGACTTCGACCGCAAGGACATCATCGTCCCCAACAAGACCTTCATCACCGGCCAGCTGATCAACTGGTCGCTGACCGACACGGTCACCCGCGTCACGCTGAAACTGGGCATCGACTATGGCTCCGACCTGGACCTGGTGCGCGAGCTGCTGCTCAAGGGCGCCCACGAGAACCCACGGGTGCTCAAGGACCCGGAGCCGCTCGTGTACTTCCTCAATTTCGGCGAAAGCTCGCTGGACCACGAACTGCGCATGCATGTACGGGACCTGGGCGACCGCAACCCGACGCTGGACGAGATCAACCGCTTTATCAATCGCGAGTTCAAAGCGCACAACATCAAGATCTCTGTTCGCCAGGTCGAGGTGTACCTGATGGACATGCAGGGCGGCAAGCAGCAGCTGATTCCGGCGGAGCAACCAAAACCAGATGGTACTCAACCAGTGTGAGTAGACGCCGTAGCGCTTGAACACCCAAAATACATACGAGGGCTGCGCCCTCGATCGCCGGCAAGCCGGCTCCCACAGGGTCCGCGCCACTGCGATAGTCATGTGGGAGCCGGCTTGCCGGCGATTGGGCCGCAAAGCGGCCCCTTGGCACCGATCCCCAGGAGCAGCCCGTGAAAGCCCTCGACCAACTCACCTTCGACAACCGCTTCGCCCGCCTGGGCGATGCGTTCTCCACTCAGGTTTTGCCCGAGCCCATCGCAGAGCCTCGCCTGGTGGTGGCAAGCGAGTCAGCCATGGCCTTGCTCGACCTCGACCCGGCCCAAGCCGATTTGCCCTTGTTCGCCGAAGTGTTCAGCGGCCAAAAGCTCTGGGAAGAGGCCGACCCGCGGGCGATGGTCTATTCCGGACATCAGT
Organism: Pseudomonas sp. BNK-15; assembly: GCF_047456105.1. Lineage (NCBI taxonomy): Bacteria > Pseudomonadati > Pseudomonadota > Gammaproteobacteria > Pseudomonadales > Pseudomonadaceae > Pseudomonas > Pseudomonas sp. BNK-15. The sequence continues at coordinate 2,348,060 of NZ_CP179898.1, read as the reverse complement.
TCGGCTCGTATAACCCACGCCTGGGCGATGGGCGCGGCCTGCTACTGGCCGAAGTGCTCAACGACGCAGGCGAACACTGGGACCTGCACCTCAAGGGCGCCGGCCAGACGCCGTATTCACGCATGGGCGACGGCCGCGCCGTACTGCGTTCCTCCATCCGCGAGTTTCTCGCATCCGAGGCCCTGCATGCCTTGGGTATCGCCACCAGCCGGGCACTGTGCGTGATCGGCTCCAGCACCCCGGTATGGCGCGAAACACGCGAAAGTGCGGCCATGCTCACGCGCCTGGCGCAGAGCCACGTGCGCTTCGGCCACTTCGAATATTTCTACTACACCAAGCAACCGGAACAGCAGCGGGTACTGATCGATCATGTGCTGGAACAGCACTACCCCGAATGCCGTGAGGCCGAACAACCCTACCTGGCCATGTTCCGCACCATCGTCGAGCGTAACGCCGAACTGATTGCTCACTGGCAGGCGTACGGCTTCTGTCATGGGGTGATGAACACCGACAACATGTCGATCCTGGGCATCACCTTCGATTTTGGCCCCTATGCCTTCCTCGACGACTTCGACGCCAACTTCATCTGCAACCATTCCGATGATCGTGGCCGCTACAGCTATGCCAACCAGGTACCGATCGCCCACTGGAACCTCAGCGCACTGGCCCAGGCCCTGACCACCGTGATCGAGGTCGAGCCTTTGAAGGAGGCATTGGGGTTGTTCCTGCCACTGTACCAGGCACATTACCTGGACCTGATGCGCCGACGCCTGGGCCTGACCACGGCCGAGGACGACGACATGGCGCTGGTCGAGCGCCTGCTGCAACGCATGCAGAGCGGGGGTGTGGACTACAACCTGTTCTTCCGCAGGCTGGGCGATCAACCGGTGGCCGAGGCACTCAAGGGCGTACGCGACGATTTCATCGACCTGGCAGGTTTCGATGCCTGGGGCGCGGACTATCTGGCCCGCTGTGAGCGTGAAGCCGGTAATGGCGATGGCCGCCGCGAGCGCATGCATGCGGTGAACCCGCTGTACGTACTGCGCAACTACCTGGCGCAAAAAGCCATCGAAGCCGCCGAGGCCGGTGACTACAGTGAAGTGCGGCGGCTGCATCAGGTGTTGAGCACGCCTTTCGAGGAACAAGCCGGAATGCAGGCCTACGCCGAGCGACCGCCCGCGTGGGGCAAACACCTGGAAATCAGCTGCTCCTCCTGATGGCTGGCCGGCGATAGCGTCCGAACAAACACCACAAGGAAACGACATGTCCGACTCACTGCTAGTGCCCTGCCCCCACTGCGACGGCCTCAACCGCCTGCCTTCATCCCGCCTGGGCGATGCGCCGAAATGCGGCCGCTGCAAACAGGATGTGCTGTTGAGCCAGCCGTTCGAGCTCAACGAACGCAACTATGCCAGCCAGATCAAAGGCGACCTGCCGCTGCTGATCGACGTCTGGGCCGACTGGTGCGGCCCGTGCAAGTCCTTCGCCCCCACTTTCGAACAGGCCGCCCGCCAGCTTACCGGCCGCTGCCGCCTGGCCAAGCTCGACAGTGAAGCCAACCGCAACCTTGCGGGCCAGTTGGGTATCCGTTCGATTCCCAGCCTGATCCTGTTCAAGAACGGCCGCGAAGTCAGCCGCCAGGCCGGCGCGTTTCCACTGCAGTCGTTGCTGGAGTGGCTACGCAGCCAAGGGGTTTAAGCCTCAAGCGTTCGCCAGTAGGGATTCATAGGGAATACGGAGGCCATCGTGAAGCCGTTTGATCATGGACAGACTTAGCCTGCGCTTCCCGTTCAAGACTTCAGATACGCGACCGCTTGGGCCGATGTAAGGCTCCAGGTCCCGCGCTGTCAACCCCTGCTGGTCCATGCAGAATTTGATAGCCTCGATTGGGTCTGCGGGCTGAATGGGGTAGTGCTTGTTTTCGTACACCTCAATCAATGTCACAAGAACTTCCATTTCATCAGCATCGGGCGTACCGGCTTGTGCTTGATAAATGGACTCCAGTCGCAGAAATGCGGCTTTAAGGTCGTCGTCATTGCGGATTGGCTTAATATTCACTGATCGTCTCCACGTCAATTTCGTCATATCGCTTGTGCGTTCCGACGAATTTCACCCAGGCAATACCAGCTCGATACTGCATTTCAACCACTAGCCGGTATTTATTGCCTCCGATGTTGAAGACCACGCGGTTGTTGCCACATATGCTAGCGCTGCCAATCTGGCTTTTCACCTCTTGCGGTGTTCGCCATGTGGCTTTTTGTGCCATATCGTGCCAACTCTCCAACGGTGCCTTGGCATCTTCATGCCCTGGTAACTCCCAGAATTTCACCAATGTACTTTTGGCAATGACGCGCATCCAAACAGATCTCCCGTTTTGGGAGATGCTAGCGCTTATCTACTCCTCGCGCAAGGATGAGCATTTCACGCGGTGCGCTCAAGCAAGTCATGCAGCTCGACAAACTGCTGGGTCAGCTTGTGCCGTGGCTCCAGGTGAATCAGCGGTAAACTGGCGTGGTGCGACTCGCGCATCTTCACCGAACTGCTCAGGTATACCGGCAATACCGGCAGGCCTTCGGCCAGCAGTTCGTCGAGCATCTGCTGGGGCAGGCTGGCGCGGGACTGGAACTGATTGACGACAATGCCTTCGACCACCAGCTCTTCGTTGTGGTCATCCTTCAACTCTTCTATCTCAGCCAGCAGCCCATACAGCGCCTGGCGCGAAAAACTGTCGCAGTCGAACGGGATCAGCACACGGTCTGCCGCAATCAGCGCCGATACCGCATAGAAGTTGAGTGCAGGCGGGGTATCGATGTAGATCCGCTCGTAATCCTCGTCGAGCTCGTCGAGCAACTTACGCAGCTTGTTGATCTTGTGCTTGGCCTCAAGCTTGGGCTGCAAATCGGCCAGCTCTGACGTGGCGGTGATCACATGCAGGTTGTCGAACGGGGTTTCGTAGATATCGACCTTGTTCTTCTTGCTGAACGGCCCGCTGGAGAGGCTTTGCTTGAAGAAGTCGGCGATGCCCATCGGAATGTCTTCGCCGGTAAGGCCGGTCAGGTACTGAGTCGAGTTGGCCTGGGCATCCAGGTCGATCAGCAGGGTCCGATAACCTTCACTGGCGCTGACCGCCGCCAGATTGCAAGCGATGCTCGACTTGCCCACACCACCTTTCTGATTGAACACCACGCGCCGCATGAGAGACCTCCGTGTATCAACGAATGCCCGAGTATGTGGCGGCGCAGCGGCATTGGCCAGCGCCAATTGCCCGACGCCGACGGCAAGGGTTCAATTGCCCCCTGCGGTTACGCCCGTCAGCAATGCGGCAAAGGCCTTGGCCATTGCCGATCCGCCATGTTGGCGCTGGACCAGCCATACAGCAGAGGTGGCGTCTTCATCCAGAAGCGTTCGGTACACAACGCCCTCGATGCGCATGCGCTGAAAGGAAGCAGGCAAAATCGACACCCCAAGGCCCGCCGACACCAGCCCAATGATGGTCATGGCTTCCCCTGCTTCCTGAGCAAAATGCGGATTGAAACCCGCCTGTCGCGCCAGGCTCAGCAACTGGGCGTGCAATCCACTGCCGTAACTGCGCGGGAAGAACACGAACGGTTCATGGGCCAGCGCCGCCATGTGCACACCGTGCTCGGTCCCTTCGGCCAGCGCATGTGAGGCATTGATCACCGCCACCAGCGGTTCGCGAAATAGCTCCGTGGCCACCAGCCCTTCCGGCAAGGGCATGGGCCGCATCAGGCCGACCTCGATGGACTCGTCGAACACCCCTTCGGCGACATCGCGGCTGCTCATTTCCTTGAGGTTCAGGTGCACCGCCGGGAAGCGCTGGCGGAAGGCATGAATCGCCTTGGGGATCTTCGAGGTAAAAGGGGCCGACGAGGTAAAGCCGATCTTCATTTCGCCCAGCTCACCCAGTTGCGCACGGCGCGCAACATCGGCCGCCTTCTCTACCTGCGCAAGTACCTGACGGGCTTCCTCAAGGAACAGCCGACCGGCCTCACTCAGCTCGACCCGACGATTGGTACGTTCGAACAGGCGCGCGCCCAACTCCTGTTCCAAAGCCTGAATCTGCTGACTCAGGGGTGGCTGAGAAATGCCTAACTGCCGGGCCGCCCGCCCGAAGTGCAGCTCTTCGGCAACGGCAATGAAATAACGCAGGTGGCGCAGTTCCATGGGGCCTCCAGAACAAGTCGCAAAACGTCTTAAATAGGTCGAACAATATATTGGATCTAATCATTAGGCAGCTATATGCTTTTTCCATTGCGCCAGAGGTACCCGCCCGTGAAAACTGCTGTAGCCCCCCTTCCTGCCGACCCCGAGCCTGCACCGCTGAACGAAATCTGGATCGAGAAAGGCACCCCTGCCTTCATGAAGACCGTATTGGCCCTGTTCAGCGGCGGCTTCGCGACCTTCGCCCTGCTGTATTGCGTGCAGCCGATGATGCCGCTGCTGTCGCAGGAGTTTTCGATCAATGCCGCGCAGAGCAGCCTGGTACTGTCGGTGTCGACCGGCATGCTGGCGTTCGGCCTGCTGATCACCGGGCCGATTTCCGACCGCATCGGGCGCAAGCCGGTGATGGTATTCGCGCTGCTCTGCGCCGCGTTATCGACCATGGTCAGCGCAGTGATGCCGACCTGGGAAGGCGTACTCGCCACGCGGGCGCTGGTCGGCCTGTCGCTGAGCGGCCTGGCAGCTGTGGCGATGACCTACCTGAGTGAAGAAATCCACCCGCAGCACATCGGCCTGGCCATGGGCTTGTATATCGGTGGCAATGCCATCGGCGGCATGAGCGGTCGGCTGATCACAGGCGTGCTGATCGACTTCGTCAGCTGGCACACGGCAATGCTGACCATCGGTGGTTTGGCCCTGATCGCAGCGCTGGTGTTCTGGAAGGTGCTGCCCGAATCGCGCAATTTCAGGGCGCAGACGCTCAAACCGCGCAGCCTGCTGGATGGCTTCGTCATGCACTTCAAGGACGCGGGTCTGCCCTGGCTGTTCCTCGAAGCCTTCCTGTTGATGGGCGCATTCGTCACCCTGTTCAACTACATAGGCTATCGGCTGCTCGCCGAGCCGTATCACATGAACCAGGCGCTGGTCGGTTTGCTCTCGGTGGTCTATCTGTCGGGTATCTACAGCTCGGCACAAGTGGGTGCGCTGGCAGATAAACTTGGGCGCCGCCGGGTGTTCTGGGCGAGCATTCTGGTCATGGCGGGCGGGCTGTTGATGACATTGGCCAACCCACTGGTGATGATCATCGTCGGGATGCTGATCTTTACCTTCGGCTTCTTCGGAGCGCATTCGGTGGCCAGCAGCTGGATCGGCCGCCGAGCGCTGAAGGCCAAGGGCCAGGCGTCTTCGCTGTACCTGTTCTGCTATTACGCGGGGTCGAGTGTGGCGGGGACGGCAGGCGGGGTGTTCTGGCACCAATGGGGCTGGAGTGGCATCGGGCTGTTCATCGGCAGCCTCCTGGCGGTGGCGTTGCTGGTGGCGTTGCACCTTAGCAAGCTGGCGCCCAAGGCTGCCTGAAACAGGGCTGCTCTGTGCAGCCCAATCGCCGGCAAGCCGGCCCCCACAGGTAAACCACTGTATTCAAGGGCAGTGGGATACCTGTGGGGGCCGGCTTGCCGGCGATTGGGGCTTCAGATCAGTTCACGATCTCGACAATATCCACATCCACTTCACGGCTCATCAGGTGCTTTTCCACCTCGCCGGTCAGCTTGACCTTGGTCTTGTCGTTGAACGGCGTCGGCGGCAGGTCTTCATCGTCGATCTCAACGGTGATGGTGCCGGTGTTGTCCTTGAATTCGTACTTGTCGTCGTTGTTGATCTTCTTGGTGACATAACCCTGCAGCACCACGGGGGTGTCATCGGCTGCGTCATTGGCAGCAGCGACGGTAGTCACCGACTGGGCGCCCGGGCCGGTATAGCCGGCGGCCAAGACAGCGGTACTGAACAAGGGGGCGAGAATCAGAGCGAAGTAACGAGCTTTCATGAGGATCGGGTCCTGTTTCGGTTTCGATGGGACCAGATTAGCGACAATCGCTGAATTAAAACTTAATGCAACAAAAAACGGCCCGCCGGCAAGCCGGCTCCTACAAGGACCGCGCAGTTGTTGAGCTGTGCGCCGTACCTGTGGGAGCCGGCTTGCCGGCGATGGGCCGCAAAGCGGCCCCAAATCGCTTGACTGACTGCCATTCAGATCACTGGTGATACTGCGCCGACAGCTCATGCACGGCGTTGATGAACACACCTGCATGCTCCGGGTCGACCTCCGGCGTAATGCCGTGACCCAGGTTGAACACATGGCCGCTACCCTTGCCATAGCTCGCCAGGATCCGTGCCACTTCGTTGCGAATGGCCTCAGGCTTGGCGTACAGCACGGTCGGGTCCATGTTGCCTTGCAGGGCAACCTTGTCGCCAACGCGGCGGCGGGCGTCGCCGATCTCGCAGGTCCAGTCCAGGCCCAGGGCATCAGCGCCGGCTTCGGCGATGCTCTCCAGCCACAGGCCGCCGTTCTTGGTGAACAGGATTACTGGCACCTTGCGCCCATCGTGCTCACGGATCAGGCCGCTGACGATCTTGCGCATGTAGGCCAGGGAGAACTCCTGATACGCCGCCGCCGACAGGTTGCCGCCCCAGGTGTCGAAGATCTGCACGGCTTGGGCGCCGGCCAGGATCTGCCCGTTGAGGTAGCTGGTGACCGACTGTGCCAGCTTGTCCAGCAGCAGGTGCAGGGCTTGCGGGTTGTCGTAGGCCATCGCCTTGGTCTTGCGGAAGTCTTTGGACGAACCACCTTCGACCATGTAGGTGGCCAAGGTCCACGGGCTGCCGGAGAAACCGATCAGCGGCACACGGCCGTTGAGCTCGCGCCGAATGGTACTGACGGCATCCATCACGTAGCCGAGGTCTTTCTGCGGATCAGGGATTGGCAGGGCTTCGATGTCGGCCGGGGTGCTGATGACCTTCTTGAAGCGCGGACCTTCGCCGGTCTCGAAGTACAGGCCCAGGCCCATGGCATCGGGAATGGTGAGGATGTCCGAGAACAGGATCGCTGCGTCAAGCGGGTAGCGCTCCAGCGGCTGCAGGGTGACCTCGCAGGCGAACTGCGGGTTCATGCACAGGCTCATGAAGTCACCGGCCTTGGCGCGGCTGGCGCGGTATTCCGGCAGGTAACGGCCGGCCTGGCGCATCATCCATACAGGGGTGACGTCTACGGGTTGCTTGAGCAGTGCACGCAGGAAACGATCGTTCTTCAGGGCAGTCATGTCGGCATCCGGCAAAAAAGTGCGGGCATTTTCTCAGACGCCAGCGCAAAAGGCACGGTTGAGACCATGCGTTTTGTCTATTGGGTGCCGTGGATCAAGCAATTTTGTATACAAAAAGCGATGAGGCCGCTGTGCGGCCCCATCGGTCACATCAGACTTCGAGGTAATCCAGGATACCTTCGGCAGCGGTACGACCTTCGAAGATGGCGGTCACCACCAGGTCCGAACCGCGCACCATATCGCCACCGGCAAAGATTTTCGGGTTGCTGGTCTGGTGCTTGAACTTGCCTTTCTCCGGGGCCACCACGCGGCCTTGGCTGTCCATCTGGATGCCATGCTGCTCGAACCAAGGTGCCGGGCTCGGGCGGAAGCCGAAAGCGATCACCACGGCGTCCGCCGGGAGGATTTCTTCGGAACCCGGGATTGGCTCAGGGCTGCGACGACCACGGGCATCAGGCTCGCCAAGACGGGTCTCGACCACCTTCACGCCTTCGACCTTGTCTTCACCGACAATGGCGATCGGCTGACGGTTGTAGAGGAATTTCACGCCTTCTTCCTTTGCGTTCTTCACCTCTTTGCGCGAGCCCGGCATGTTGGCTTCGTCACGACGGTAGGCACAGGTCACCGCCTTGGCGCCCTGGCGGATCGAGGTGCGGTTGCAGTCCATTGCGGTGTCGCCACCGCCCAGCACCACGACCTTCTTGCCCTGCATGTCGACGAAGTCTTGCGGCGACTTCTCGAAGCCCAGGTTGCGGTTGACGTTGGCGATCAGGAAGTCCAGCGCGTCATGCACGCCCGGCAGGTCCTCGCCCGGGAAGCCGCCTTTCATGTAGGTGTAGGTACCCATGCCCATGAACACGGCGTCGTACTCGGCGAGCAGCTGTTCCATGGTGATGTCGGTGCCCACTTCGGTGTTCAGGCGGAACTCGATACCCATGCCGGTAAAGACTTCGCGACGATTGCTCAGCACGGTCTTTTCCAGCTTGAACTCAGGGATGCCGAAGGTCAGCAAGCCGCCGATTTCCGGGTTCTTGTCGAACACCACCGGGGTAACCCCGGCGCGCACCAGCACGTCGGCACAGCCCAGGCCTGCCGGGCCAGCACCGATGATGGCAACGCGCTTGCCGGTCGGTTTGACCTTGGACATGTCCGGGCGCCAACCCATGGCGAAGGCGGTGTCGGTGATGTACTTCTCGACCGAACCGATGGTCACCGCGCCGAAGCCATCGTTCAGGGTGCAGGCACCCTCGCACAGGCGGTCCTGCGGGCACACACGGCCGCAGACTTCCGGCAGGGTGTTGGTCTGGTGCGAGAGTTCCGCCGCAGCCAGGATGTTGCCTTCGGAGACCAGCTTCAACCAGTTCGGGATGAAGTTGTGCACCGGGCACTTCCACTCGCAATAGGGGTTACCGCAGCCCAGGCAGCGGTGTGCCTGCTCTACGGACTGCTGGGGCTTGAAAGGCTCGTAGATTTCCACGAACTCCTTCTTGCGTTGGCGCAGCAGCTTTTTCTTCGGGTCCTTGCGGCCCACTTCGATGAACTGGAAGTCGTTACTCAGACGTTCAGCCATTTTTCAAAACCTCTTAACAGCAGCTGCAAGCTACAAGCTGCAAGCCGCAAGACGATCACTTAAGCCGGGCAAACCTCGAGCTGCTATTACTCGCAGCTTGAGGCTTGCCACTTGCAGCTGTTTTTACTGCGGGTTGGCACGGGTGCTGGACAGCAGTTGCTTGAGGTTGGCCGCCTTCGGCTTGACCAGCCAGAAGCGCCGCACATAGTCGTCCAGGTTTTCCGAGAGCTCACGCCCCCACTCGCTGCCGGTTTCTTCCACGTATTCGCCAAGGACCCGCGCCAGGTGGCTACGGTAGGCTTCCATCGCTTCACCACTGATACGCTGGATTTCCACCAGCTCGTGGTTGAGCTTGTCGACGAAGCTGTTGTCCATGTCGAGCACGTAGGCGAAGCCGCCAGTCATGCCAGAGCCGAAGTTGTAACCGGTCTTGCCCAGAACGCAGACAAAGCCACCGGTCATGTATTCACAGCAGTGATCGCCAGTACCCTCGACAACAGCATGGGCGCCGGAGTTACGCACAGCGAAGCGCTCGCCCGCGGTGCCGGCGGCGAACAGCTTGCCGCCCGTGGCGCCGTACAGGCAGGTGTTGCCGACGATGGCGCTGTGCTGAGTTTCGAACGGGCTGCCGGCTGGCGGCACGATGGTGACCTTGCCACCGGTCATGCCTTTGCCGACGTAGTCGTTGGCGTCTCCTTCCAGGTACAGGTTCAGACCACCGGCGTTCCACACGCCGAAGCTCTGGCCCGCAGTTCCCTTGAAGCGGAAGGTGATCGGCGCTGCGGCCATGCCCTGGTTGCCGTGCAGCTTGGCGATTTCGCCGGAGATGCGCGCACCAATGGAGCGGTCACAGTTGCAGATGTCGAGCGCGAACTCGCCACCGGCCTGATCGCGGATGGCCGGCAGGGCCATTTCGACCATCTTCTCGGCCAGCTCGCCCTTGTCGAACGGCGGGTTCTTGTCGACTTCGCAGAACTGCGGCTTGTCGGCCGGGATGTGCGAGCTGCCCAGCAGCGGCGACAGGTCCAGGTAGTGCTGGCGTTCGGTATCGCCTGGCAGCACGTCGAGCAAGTCGGTCCGGCCGATCAGTTCGCCCAGGCTACGCACACCCAGCTTGGCCAGCCACTCGCGGGTTTCCTCGGCGACGAAGGTGAAGAAGTTGATCACCATGTCGACGGTGCCGATGTAGTGGTCCTTGCGCAGCTTGTCGTTCTGCGTGGCCACGCCAGTGGCGCAGTTGTTCAGGTGGCAGATGCGCAGGTACTTGCAGCCCAGGGCGATCATCGGTGCGGTACCGAAGCCAAAGCTTTCGGCGCCGAGGATGGCGGCCTTGATCACATCCAGGCCGGTTTTCAGGCCGCCGTCGGTCTGTACCCGTACCTTGCCGCGCAGGTCGTTGCCGCGCAGGGTCTGGTGGGTTTCGGCCAGGCCAAGCTCCCACGGGGCGCCGGCGTACTTGATGGAGGTCAGCGGCGAAGCACCGGTACCACCGTCATAACCGGAGATGGTGATCAGGTCGGCATAGGCCTTGGCCACGCCGGCGGCGATGGTGCCAACGCCCGCCTCTGCCACCAGCTTGACCGATACCAGGGCCTGGGGGTTGACCTGCTTGAGGTCATAGATCAGCTGGGCCAGGTCTTCGATCGAGTAGATGTCGTGGTGCGGTGGCGGCGAGATCAGGGTCACGCCCGGTACCGCATAGCGCAGCTTGGCGATCAGGCCGTTGACCTTGCCGCCGGGCAACTGGCCGCCCTCGCCCGGTTTGGCGCCCTGGGCAACCTTGATCTGCAGCACTTCGGCATTGACCAGGTATTCCGGGGTCACACCGAAGCGGCCGGTGGCCACCTGCTTGATCTTGGAGCTGCGGATGGTGCCATAGCGCGAGGGGTCTTCACCGCCCTCACCGGAGTTGGAGCGCGCGCCCAGGCGGTTCATCGCCTCGGCCAGCGCTTCGTGAGCCTCTGGCGACAGCGCACCCAGCGAGATACCGGCGGAGTCGAAGCGCTTGAGGATCGCCTCCAGCGGCTCGATCTGATCCAGCGGCAGGGCCTCGTCGGCCACCTTCACTTTCAGCAGGTCGCGGATCATCGACACCGGGCGCTGGTCGACCAGCGTGGTGTACTCCTTGAACTTGGCGTAGTCGCCCTGCTGCACGGCGGCCTGCAGGGTATTGACCACATCCGGGTTGTAGGCGTGGTACTCGCCACCGTGGACGAACTTGAGCAGGCCGCCCTGCTGGATCGGCTTGCGCGCGCTCCAGGCTTCAGCGGCGAGCAGCTTCTGGTCGCCCTCGAGGTCGACGAAACGCGCACCCTTGATGCGGCTGGACACGCCTTTGAAGCTCAGGCCGACCACTTCTTCGGCCAGGCCTACGGCCTCGAACAGCTGAGCACCACGGTAGGAGGCGATGGTGGAGATGCCCATCTTCGACAGGATCTTCAGCAGGCCCTTGGAGATGCCTTTGCGGTAGTACTTGAAGACTTCGTCCAGGTCGCCCAGCACTTCGCCGGTGCGGATCAGGTCGGCCAGCACTTCATACGCCAGGTACGGGTACACCGCAGAGGCGCCGAAGCCCAGCAGCACGGCGAAGTGGTGCGGATCACGGGCAGTGGCGGTTTCGACCAGGATGTTGCTGTCGCAACGCAGGCCTTTTTCCGTCAGGCGGTGGTGGACCGCGCCAACGGCGAACGAAGCGTGCACCGGCAGCTTGCCCGGGGCGATGTAGCGGTCGCTGAGCACCAGTTGGGTCTTGCCAGCGCGCACCGCTTCTTCAGCCTGATCGGCGATGTTGCGGATGGCCGCTTCCAGGCCGATGCCTTGCTCGTAGTTGAGGTCGATCAGCTGACGGTCGAAGCCTTCGCGCTCCAGGTTCATCAACGAACGCCACTTGGCGGGCGAGATGACCGGGGAGCTGAGGATTACCCGCGAGGCATGCTCAGGAGATTCCTGGAAGATGTTGCGCTCGGCACCCAGGCAGATCTCCAGCGACATGACGATCGCTTCGCGCAGCGGGTCGATCGGCGGGTTGGTAACTTGGGCGAACTGCTGGCGGAAGAAGTCGTAAGGCGAACGCACGCGCTGCGACAGCACGGCCATTGGCGTGTCGTCACCCATCGAACCGACCGCTTCCTGGCCTTGCTCGCCGAGTGGGCGCAGTACCTGGTCACGCTCTTCGAAAGTGACCTGGAACATCTTCATGTACTGCTTGAGCTGGTCAGCGTCGTAGCTGGCCGCGCCCTGGTCGTCGGAGAGCGTCGCCTGGATGCGCAAGGCGTGCTGACGCAGCCAGCGCTTGTACGGGTGGCGCGACTTCAGGCGGTTGTCGATGGCATCGGTGTCGAGGATGTGGCCGGTCTCGGTATCCACCGCGAAGATCTGGCCTGGGCCGACACGGCCCTTGGCGATGACATCTTCAGGCTTGTAGTCCCACACGCCGATTTCCGACGCCAGGGTGATATAGCCATTCTTGGTGGTCACCCAGCGCGCCGGGCGCAGGCCGTTGCGGTCAAGCAGGCAGACCGCATGACGGCCTTCGGTCATGACGATGCCGGCCGGGCCGTCCCACGGTTCCATGTGCATGGAGTTGTATTCGTAGAAAGCGCGCAGGTCGGCGTCCATGGTCTCGACGTTCTGCCAGGCTGGCGGTACCAGCATGCGCACGCCGCGGAACAGGTCGATACCGCCGGTGACCATCAGCTCCAGCATGTTGTCCATGCTCGAGGAGTCGGACCCTACGCGGTTGACCAGCGGGCCGAGCTCTTCGAGGTCGGGGATCTGGTCGTTGGCGAACTTGGTGCGACGGGCCATCGCCCAGTTGCGGTTACCGGTGATGGTGTTGATCTCGCCATTGTGGGCGAGGAAGCGGAACGGCTGCGCCAGCGGCCATTTCGGCAGGGTGTTGGTGGAGAAGCGCTGGTGGAACACGCAGATCGCGGTTTGCAGGCGCTCGTCGTCCAGGTCGGGATAGAAGGCCGCGAGATCGCGCGGCATCATCAGGCCTTTGTAGATGATGGTCTTGTGCGAGAAGCTGCAGATGTAGTGGTCGGCGTCGTGGGCGTTGGCCACGGACGAACGGCGACGGGCACTGAACAGCTTGATGGCGAATTCCTGATCGCTCAGGCCTTCACCGCCGATGAACACCTGTTCGATCTGCGGCAGGCGCTCCAGCGCCAGGCGGCCGAGCACGCTGGTGTCGATCGGGACTTTGCGCCAGCCAACCAGGGTCAGGCCGGCAGCGATGATTTCGCGATCCATGTTGGCGCGAGCGGCTTCGGCTTTTACCGGGTCCTGATTGAAGAACACCATGCCAACGGCGTACTGCTTGGGCAGCTCGACGGCAAAGTGCTCCTGGGCCACGGCACGCAGGAATTGATCGGGTTTCTGCATGAGCAGACCGCAACCGTCACCGGTCTTGCCGTCGGCGTTGATGCCGCCACGGTGGGTCATGCAAGTCAGGGCCTGCATGGCCGTTTGCAGAAGGTGGTGGCTCGGTTCGCCCGTCATATGGGCGATCAGGCCAAAACCACAGTTGTCCTTGAATTCTTCGGGATGGTACAGACCTGTTTTCATAGACACTTTCTCACCAGGTTCACCTCTCAACCGGAGGCAAATCTCTTTTTTAACAACCACTTACCATCCACGCCGATCAAATGCCAGCTTTTTTGCGGTGGCCATGGAAAACCATTGTTGCACAGCGACAGCGATGCCCACAAATTTTCATGTCTCACCATTGAAAATTTATGTCGCAATTTTGAATGTTTTTGCGCCATGCGCCGTGATAGCGGCTTGGCTCGAGTCTGAAGCGTTTCAGCCATGACTGCAAGATTGGCTTGTGGCCGGCAGCCTGGGACAGAAAAGCCTGCCGCGCTCGGGCGCAGCAGGCTAGACGAAAGTCAGTTATCGCTCAGCAACTGGGCGGCGGGGTGGTGCCGCCCGGAAGGTATCAGCGGGCCGTGGCCAGCTCTTGTTGGACGCTGGCGACAGTACGTGGCCAAGGTTTACCAGCCTGAACCTTCGCTGGCAAGTTCTTGATTGCCGCAACCGCTGCATCGCGGTTGGCGAAGCTACCATAGGTGACCACGTAGAGCGGCTTGCCCTGCAGGCTTTTCTTGAAGTAGCGATAGTCGCCACCCTGCGCCTTGACGAAGGCCTGCGCCGACGCTTCGGAGCTGGTACCAAGGATCTGCACTACATAATTGCCAGGCTTCTGACCGGAGTACCAGCCGCTGTTACCGCTGCCGCCTGTTGCAGGTTTGGCAGCGGGCTTGGCAGTGGCAACCTGGGTCGGTGCAGGAGCGGGCTTGGCGGGTGCAACCGGCTTGGCCGGCTGGGTTGCTACCGGCTTCTGCACAGGCGCAACCGGCTGGGCCGGCGGCGTACTGGTGGTAGCCTGAGCCATGGTCGGTGCGGGGCCTGCAGCTTCACCCTGCGGTGGTGCGATGGTCGTTACCGTTGGCGGATTGCCTGGCTGCAGCGCAGTGCTGTCCGCCGGGCCACCTTCTTCACCATCCCCCATGCCGGCGGCCTGCGCCAGCGGCTCGCGCATCACCGGCTGCGACTGGCCAACCAGGGGCAGTGGCATCGGCTGCGACGAGCCTGAGAATTCGATGGCCGGGTCAGCGGGCTTTGCTTCCCCCAGCGGCAATTGGGCTTGGGCTGCGGGCGCATCCGTAGCCGCCTTGTCGCTTTTCTTGGGCATGAGAACCGCGGCAGCAACGGCCACTACAACGACAGCGGACAGCGCGAGCACGTGTTTCTTAGGCATTTTGAACCCCATGGTTGGTCGCTTCGCCGTACTACGGCTGGCGATCATGGCTTCGATCAAGGTATCGCGGGCGACCTGGTTGATGTTGCCAGGCCAACCGTCGGAGTGTTCATGAATATCGACGATCTGCTCATGGGTGAACACCTCGATGCCCCGGCCTGCACCTTCCAGGCGCTGCTCCAGGTACTCGCGGGTCTCTTCCTCGCTGTAGGGGGCGAGTTCGATGACGTGGAAACGCTCTTCCTCGACATGGATCTCATCCAACCCGGCGATCAGCGACGCTTCGCCGAACAGGAACACGTGCGGGCGCCCCTCCGGGACACCTGCCGCCAGCTCCAGCAACGCTTGGAGTGCCGACTCGTCGAGTTGTTCCGCATCGTCGACCAGTAAATAGACTTCCTGCCCGGTGAGGGCAAGCTGTACCACCTTGGAGAGGATCGCCTGAACTTCCGCCGGAGCCACGTCCAGCGCCTGGGCCACCTGGCCCAGCACGCTGGCAGCATCGCTGGCGCCGCGCGCCGATACCACGACGCTCTGCACCGACTGCTTGTTGGTGCTGGCCACCAAGGCCTGGCGCAACAACGTCTTGCCGCTGCCGACCGGGCCTGTAACCACCAGCATCAGCTGGCTGTAACGGGCCAGGTGGTGCAGTTGGCCGAGCACAGGCTTGCGCTGGGCAGGGAAAAACTTGAAGCCGGGCACACGCGGCGCGAACGGATCGTGGCTCAACTGGTAATGGTCGAGAAACGCCTCATCGGCATGCAAACTGGTCATTGCGCTGTCACAACCTCAAAGCTGGGCCACGATCGCGCGGTAATCCGCCGACAGCGTGGCCTGAAGAATCTCTTTCGGATAGTCGTCGGTAACCACGGCTTCGCCCATCTGGCGCAGGAGCACCAGACGCAAACGCCCATCGATCACCTTTTTGTCGACCGCCATATGCTCCATGAAATGCGCCGGGGTCATTTCCTGTGGTGGCACCACCGGCAAACCTGCATCCTGCAGCAGACGGATTGCGCGATCGCGCTCGGACTGATCGATCCAGCCCAGACGCATCGACATCTCCAGGGCCATCACCGTACCCGCTGCCACGGCCTCGCCGTGCAACCAGACACCGTAGCCCATGTGCGTTTCGATGGCATGCCCGAAGGTATGCCCCAGGTTGAGCGTTGCGCGCACACCAGACTCACGTTCGTCAGCCCCGACCACCGCAGCCTTGGCTGCACACGAGCGCTGGATCGCTTCGGTCAGCGCCGCTGGCTCGAGGGCGCGCAAAGCCTTGATATTGTCCTCGAGCCAACCAAGGAAGGGCTTGTCGCAGATCAGCCCGTACTTGATCACTTCGGCCAGGCCCGCCGACAGCTCGCGCTCGGGCAGGGTGTTGAGGGTGGTGGTGTCGATCAGCACGGCGTTGGGCTGGTAGAACGCACCCACCATGTTCTTGCCCAGCGGATGGTTGATGCCGGTCTTGCCGCCGACAGAGGAGTCGACCTGGGACAGCAGGGTGGTCGGTACCTGGATGAAATCGACGCCGCGCTGATAGCACGCCGCAGCGAAGCCGGCCATGTCGCCGATAACGCCACCACCGAGGGCCACCACCGTGGTGCGGCGGTCGTGCCGGGCCGTGAGGAGGCCGTCGAAAATCAACTGCAGGGTTTCCCAGTTTTTGTGGGCTTCGCCATCCGGGAGGATCACTGGCAGCACCGAATAGGCACCCAGCGTCTTGCTGAGACGTTCGAGATACAGGGGCGCGACGGTCTCGTTGGAAACGATGGCAACCTGCCGGCCGGCAATGTGCGGCGCCAGCAGTTCTGGCTGCTCAAGCAGGCCTTCGCCAATGTAGATCGGGTAGCTGCGCTCGCCCAGGTCGACCTTTAGTGTCTGCATGTATCCCCACAATGTACTTGGGCGCGGCGTCGGCTGAGCGACCCACGCGGTAACGTTGAACCTCGCCTCGGCGCTGGCCGAGAATAGTCCCGGCCTACCGGGGCGGCAACTGCTGCAAGCGCTCGAGAATATCCAGTACGACCATGCGCGGGGGCCGTTCGTCGGTTTCAACCACGATGTCGGCGATCTCACGGTAGAGCGGATCGCGTGCTTCAAGAAGGCTACGCAAAGTCGCCTCCGGATTGGCAGTACGCAGCAAGGGGCGATTGCGATCGCGCGCAGTACGCCCGACCTGCTGTTCCACCGAGGCATGCAGGTAGATCACCCGGCCACCATGGTGCAGAGCCTGGCGGTTGGCCTCGCGCATCACCGCGCCGCCGCCGGTCGCCACGACCACGCCATCGAGCGCGCAGAGCTCGGCGATCATCGCCTGCTCACGATCACGGAAGCCCGGCTCGCCTTCTTTGTCGAAGATCCACGGGATGTTGGCGCCTGTTTTCAGTTCGATTTCCTTGTCGGAATCTTTGAACAGCAGGCGCAGCTCTTTGGCCAACAGGCGCCCGATGGTGCTTTTTCCAGCGCCCATGGGCCCTACAAGTATCAAATTTCGCACAGAATCAACGACTCACAGCAATCGCCTGGTCATTCATGATACGCGGAGTCAGGAAGACCAGCAGCTCGGATTTTTTCTCTTGTAATGCATCGCGTCGAAACAGCCGCCCAACATACGGCAGATCACCGAAAAATGGCACCTTGTCGACCACATTGTTTTGCGTGGTCGAATACACACCGCCAATGACGATGGTTTCCCCGTCAGCTACCCGTACCTTGGCATTGACCTCGTTCTTGCGGATCGGCGGCACATCGTTCAAGGCATTGACGAAATCAGGCTCGTCCTTGGTCACCTTGACCGTCATGATCACCTTGCCGTCCGGCGTAATCTGCGGAGTGACCTCCAACGACAGCGAAGCCTCGCGGAATGCAACCGAGGTAGCGCCACTCTTCGTGGTCTCCTGGTAAGGGACTTCGGTGCCTTTGAGGATGCGGGCGGTTTCCTTATTGGCGGTGACCACCTTGGGCTGGGAGATGATTTCACCATTGCCGGTCTTCTCCATGGCGCTGAGTTCAAGGTCCAGCAGCACGCTCCCACGCAACACCCCCAAGCCAATGCTGGAACCGGCACGTTCCACCCCAAGATCGACAAACACGTCCTTGCCCAAAACAGCAGCTTCGCTGTAGAGCCGCGGGCCCCAGCGCACCCCAAGGCTTTTCTCGTAATCGACATTGGCCTCGACGATGCGCGCCTCGATCTCTACCTGCCGTACCGGCACATCCAGTTGCGCCACCAACTGGCGCAGCTCGGCAAGCCGCTCCTCAGGCTGGTGCGCCACCAGCGTATTGGTGCGCACATCCACATTCAAACTACCGCGCCCCGTCAGAATGCCGTCATCGGCCAGCGTGGCCAGCAGCAATTCGGCAAGCTCTGAGGCCTCGGCGTGGTGTATCGGCAGCAACTCGCGGCGCAACGGCTGCGATTGGGCGTCCAGCTCCAAGCCTATACGCGCGCCCAGGGCTTGTTCGGCCAGCTCAGCCGCTGGCGCCACCAACAGCACCTTGCCCTCTTCGCGCCGGGCCAGGCCCTTGCTGCGCAACACCAGCTCCAAAGCCTGATCCCAGGGAACATCCTGCAGACGCAAGGTAATACTGCCCTGCACCGTGTCGCTGGCGACCAGGTTGATGCCGGCATAATCGGCCAGCACCTGCAACACCAGGCGCACTTCCACGTCCTGGAAGTTCAGCGAAATCGGCTCACCCCGATAAGGCGTTGCCGCCAGCAACGGCATCGGCAGCAAGGCCGCCACCACCCACTTCATCAACCTGTTCATGATCTTCCCTGATCTCCCCGTCCACGCCCTGCCTGAGCCTCAGAAATGCCGTGCGCTCGCGCCAAGTGCCGCCCACGAACAACCGCTCGCGCACCGTTACCTGGTGCTCATCCACGCGCTCCACCAGCCCCCCATCGCGCCCCAGACGGTCACCGGAACGCACGCGATAGAGCCTCCCGGCAGATGACAGCAAAGCCTCATGCTCCATGCCCCGGGACAAGCTTCCGACCATTTCCAGCTGAGCCAGCGGGACAGAGGCGAGCCCTCGCCTGACAACGCGACCCGACCACGTCGAAAACGGATCGAGAACCGCTGGCAAGACCTCACCCCGGGCGGGTATCCAGGCCAATGATTCCGGCTCTGCCACCGGCCCATCGGCGTGGAAGGCGTCAACCCGCAGCCTCAATCGCAGCAAGCCGGGCCTGCCTTGAGCATCGGCCAGATGCATGTCGCCGACACGCAGCAGGCGAACCTGCCCAAGCCACTCATCGAGCCAAAGTCGCAACGCCGCGTAACGCCCAACTACCTGCACATCCAGCGGCGTTCGTGCGAAACCTGCCTTCTTCTGCTCATCCAGTACCTCAAGTTGCTCGAAATGCAGCCCATGCACATGCCCCGACGCGGCCAACTGATCGAGCAGATCGCTGATTTCGCCCCCGGCTGCCAGGCGCCATCGCATATCGTGCAGGTGCCGCTGGGCTTCACTCAGCGCTTGCGGTGCATGCACATGCGCCAACACCTGGGTGGCCTTGGCATGATGCTTGTCGTTAAGGGCCCTTTGGTTTACCTGCGCTGCCTGCTGCAGTTGCCGCCATTCCGGCCAACGAATCAGGCAGCCGACCGCAAACACCAGGCACGCCGCAGCTATCTGCAGGGCACATCGGAACAAGCGCGAGCGAGCTACCAGGGCCTGCCAGTCCAGACGCACGCGCAGCTTCACGACCAAGAGCCCGACATCCGCGCCAGCAGCAAAAACTCTTCACCAGCAGGCAAGCTCTTGATCCGCCTCAATTCCAGGTCGAGCAATATCCCGGAGCGCCCGAGATCACGCATCAATTGCGCTATCACAGCGCTGGAAGCGGCCAGCCCAACCAAGTGCAACCGCTCACCCTCGACCTTCAGTTCGACAACCTGAACGCCCTCGGGCAATGCCCGCTCCAGATCGCTGAACAGCGCCGTGAGAAGCCCTCGGTCCGCAAACAAAGCGTCCAGCGAGGCGGTTTGGGCCCTTGCTGCGTCGAGAGCCTGCTGAATGACGTCAAGCTGCTCCAGCTGCCTATTGAGCCCCGCGATCGCGGCCTGGCGCCCCAGGTTGGCAGCGGCCTGATGCTGCGCCCGCTGGCGCGCCAGCTGGTCCATCAACAACACAACACAGAGTGCCAGCACCACGCTGCCAATCAGCATGAGCTGAAAACGGCGAAGCGCCGCCAAGCGTTGCTGTTCGCGCCAGGGCAAAAGATTGATACGCAGCATCAGCGCAAAGCTCCCAGCGCCAGGGCAGACGCCAATGCCATGTTGTCGTCGTGACATGCAAGGCCAGCCACCTGGGGCAACGCCCGATAAGGTACTTCCAACCGGTCAATCAAGTCACCGAGCCGACCTTGCTCAAGCTGCAGGCTCCCAGCCAGAAGCAGGTCTTGCACCTGCAGGTCATCGACAAACAGTTCGGCCAGCCGGCCCAGGGGCACTTCGCGCCGCTGCGGCAATACACCCTGTGACCAGCAATGCAGCGTAGCGCTGCCGGGCTCAAGGCGCAGCAGCGCGCAGCCGTCTGCACCCGGTTGCGGCATCATTCGCCGCAAGGCGATGCTGTCGACCTCGACGACTTCCAGCAGCAACCCAGCGTCATCGAAAATCGCTTCCAACGACTGCAGCAGGGTCTGCCGGCAGGCCACCACCAGAACATCACGCGCGCCAGCCTGCCCACATGAAGCCCCCAACACCTGGAAGTCCATCACCAGGTCTTCCAGCGGGAAAGGAAACAACCTGTCCGCATCAGCCAGAAGTTGCGCCTCCATTTCGGCTACTGGCTGGTCTGCCGGTAGCTGGCACAACTTGCAGATTACCTGCGAGGCAGGCAGGGCCACTGCGACCCGGCGCTGGCGACTGCCACTGCGCCGACAAGCGCTACGCAGCGCCGCCACGACGCGATCAGCCACTTGCCACCAATCAGCAGCACCTGTGGGCTCGAATCGCTCAACCTCCCAGGCAAGACGCTCACAGCGCCCTTTTCTGCGTTGCAGTTGTACAAGCCGAACCGAATCGACGGCAATTTCAACCCCCAACAGTGAACCGGCATCCTTGCCAATGCGTCCAAGCATCGCTGCTCCTTTGTGACAGCCCTGAAACCCGCGCCAGCACCAAGGCTTGATGGCCGGAAGGTGCAGCGGGCCGCCCGGCCGGTCACCCGGCGAGGCGAAAAATGCTTATAATGCCCAGCGTTTTTTCGTCCGCCGGCTCCGTGCGCAATTCACCCCTCAACCTGGACACCCAAAAGCCTTGATACGTCTGCTGAAGTTCTTCTGGTGGTCTTTCGTCGCAGTCATCTGCGCGCTCGTACTCGGTGTGAGCGGTGCGTTTCTGTATCTTAGTCCCAACCTGCCGTCGGTCGATTCGCTCAGAAGCATCCAGTTGCAGATCCCCCTGAGGGTGTACAGCAGCGATGGCAAGCTGATCGCCGAGTTTGGCGAAATGCGCCGCTCGCCCATCCGTTTCGCGGACATTCCCCCGCAATTCATTCAGGCGCTTCTGTCAGCCGAGGACGACAATTTCCTCAATCACTACGGCGTTGACCCGGCCAGCCTGATGCGCGCCGCGACCCAACTGGTGAAAACCGGTCATATACAGACCGGCGGCAGCACAATCACCATGCAGGTGGCGAAGAACTTCTTCCTCACCAGCGAGCGCAGCTTCTCGCGCAAGACCAACGAGATTCTCCTGGCCCTGCAGATCGAGCGCGAACTGACCAAGGATGAGATCCTCGAGCTGTACGTGAACAAGATCTACCTGGGCAACCGCGCCTACGGCATCGACGCTGCCGCACAGGTTTACTATGGCAAGTCGATCCGTGACGTGAGCCTGGCGCAGATGGCGATGATCGCCGGCCTGCCCAAGGCACCGTCGCGCTTCAACCCTCTGGCCAACCCGGTGCGTGCAAAAGAGCGTCGCGACTGGATCCTGGGCCGCATGTACAAGCTCGGCAAGATTGACGAGGCGAGCTACCAGGCCGCCCTGGCCGAACCGCTTAACGCCAGCTACCACGTATCGGCGCCGGAGGTTAACGCGCCTTACATCGCCGAGATGGCCCGTGCCGAAATGGTTGGCCGCTATGGCAGCGATGCGTATACCGAGGGTTTCCGCGTCACCACCACAGTGCCGAGCGACATGCAGGAAATCGCCAACAAGGCCGTTCACGGTGGCCTGTCCGATTATGATGAGCGCCACGGCTACCGCGGCCCTGAATCGCGCTTCCCGGGCAAAGGCCAGGCTGCCTGGCTGCAGGAATTGAACAAGCAGCGCACCTTGGGCGGGCTGGAGCCGGCCATCGTTACCCAGGTTGAGAAAAGCGGCCTGAAAGTACTGACCCGCGGCGGCAAGGAAGAAGATGTCGCATGGGACACCATGAAGTGGGCGCGCCCGTTCATCAATAGCAATGCGCAGGGCCGGGCGCCACAATCGCCGGCAGACGTGGCCCAGGTTGGCGACCTGGTGCGCGTGCAGCGGCTGGACGACGGCAAACTCAAGTTCAGCCAGGTACCGGCAGCGCAGAGCGCGCTGATCACGCTGGACCCTTACAACGGCGCCATCCGTGCGCTGGTTGGCGGTTTCTCGTTCGAGCAGAGCAACTACAACCGCGCCATGCAGGCCAAGCGCCAGCCCGGCTCAAGCTTCAAACCGTTCATCTATAGCGCGGCGCTGGACAGCGGCTACACCGCCGCCAGCCTGGTCAACGACGCTCCGATCGTGTTCGTCGACGAATACCTGGACAAGGAATGGCGACCCAAGAATGACACCAACACCTTCCTCGGCCCGATTCGCATGCGCGAAGCGCTGTACAAGTCGCGCAACCTGGTATCGATCCGCTTGCTGCAGGCCATGGGCGTAGGCCGCACCATCGACTACATCACCAAGTTCGGCTTCAACAAGCAGGATCTGCCGCCCAACCTGTCGCTGGCATTGGGCACCGCGACCCTGACGCCCATGGAAATCGCCACTGGCTGGAGCACCTTCGCCAACGGCGGTTACAAGATCAACCCGTACCTGATCGAGCGCATCGAGAGCCGCAACGGCGAGACGCTGTTCACCGCCAACCCTGCGCGCGTGCCGCAGGGCGCCGAGGACGACGCAGGCCTGGCGGCACCAGAGCAGCCGATCAGCACGGCGTCGCTGCCTGGTGAGGCGCCGTCGGTTCCTGGCCAGCCTGCACCCGCCACACAGGCACCGGTAACCGCCGAGCAGATCATCGATGGCCGTACCACCTATATCCTCACCAGCATGCTGCAGGACGTGATCAAACGCGGGACCGGGCGCCGCGCCCTGGCCCTGGGTCGTACGGACCTGGCGGGCAAGACCGGCACCACCAACGAGTCCAAGGATGCCTGGTTCTCCGGCTACAACGCCGATTACGTCACTACCGTCTGGGTCGGTTTCGACCAGCCGGAAACCCTGGGTCGCCGCGAATACGGCGGGACGGCTGCCCTGCCGATCTGGATGAGCTTCATGGGCGCGGCCCTGAAGGACAAGCCCAACCACCCGCCTGCAGAACCGGAAGGCATCCTCAGCCTGCGTGTCGACCCGGTCAGCGGCCGTGCGGCCTCCCCGAGCACGCCTAACGCGTATTTCGAACTGTTCAAGGCTGAAGATTCGCCACCATCGGTGGATGAACTGGGCAACGGTGCAGCGCCGGGCAGCCCGCTGCCGGCCGATGAAGCGGCGCCCATGGATTTGTTCTGAGCCGACAGCTTGCAGCTTGAACCCAAAAAAAACCGGCTCATATGAGCCGGTTCTTTTTGCACCCTGCTTCAGCCGTTGAATACTTCGTCAACGCTGTTGAGCGGGTAGTGCTTCGGATATGGCAGGGTAGCCACGCCGGATTCGATGGCAGCCTTGGCTACGGCATCGGAAACGACGGTGATCAGGCGTGCGTCCAGCGGCTTCGGAATGATGTACTCACGGCCGAATTCCAGGCCTTCAACGCCATAGGCTTCGCAAACTTCCTTAGGCACCGGCAGCTTGGCCAGGTCCTTCAGGGCGATAGCGGCGGCGATCTTCATTTCTTCGTTGATACGCTTGGCGCGAACGTCCAGGGCACCACGGAAGATGAATGGGAAGCCCAGCACGTTGTTGACCTGGTTCGGGTAGTCGGAACGACCGGTAGCCATGATCACGTCGTTGCGGGTGGCATGAGCCAGCTCTGGCGAGATCTCCGGGTCCGGGTTCGAGCAGGCGAACACGATCGGGTTGGCAGCCATCGATTTCAGGCCTTCCGCGCTCAGCAGGTTCGGGCCGGACAGGCCAACGAACACATCGGCACCGTCCAGGGCATCAGCCAGGGTGCGCTTGTCGGTAGCGTGAGCGAACTGGGCCTTGTACTGGTTCAGGTCGTCACGGCCAGCGTGGATCACGCCGCTACGGTCGATCATGAAGATGTTTTCGACCTTGGCGCCCATGCTGACCAGCAGCTTCATGCAAGAGATGGCGGCAGCGCCGGCACCCAGGCAGACGATCTTGGCGTCTTCGAGCTTCTTGCCCGCGATTTCCAGGGCGTTGATCATGCCGGCAGCGGTAACGATAGCGGTGCCGTGCTGGTCATCGTGGAACACCGGAATATCGCACTGCTCGATCAGGGTGCGCTCGATTTCGAAGCACTCGGGTGCCTTGATGTCTTCGAGGTTGATGCCACCGAAGGTGATCGAAATGCGGCGAACGGTGTCGATGAAAGCTTGCGGGCTTTCCGACTCGACTTCGATATCGAACACGTCGATACCGGCGAAACGCTTGAACAGAACGCCCTTGCCTTCCATGACCGGCTTGGAAGCCAGTGGGCCAAGGTCACCCAGACCGAGGATGGCGGTGCCATCGGAAATAACTGCAACAAGGTTGCCCTTGCCAGTGTATTTGTAGGCCAGCTCAGGATCACGGCCGATTTCACGCACCGGTTCTGCAACACCTGGGCTGTAGGCCAGGGCGAGATCGCGGGCGGTGGCGGTGGGCTTGGAGAGCTCGACGCTCAGTTTCCCCGGACGAGGTTGAGCGTGGTATTCGAGAGCGGCGGTTTTCAGGTCTGACATGGTGGGCATTCCGCTATTTACTGTTCTGACGGACCGCCGAGGATACGCAAAGAGCCGGGGAGCCACAAGACTGGTCGGTCACTTGTGTCAAGGCCTTTAGCCTACGACTTTACGCTATAACACACGGGGGCATTCGAACAACAGTGTGTACAATCCAATAGCGAAATGTCTACATCTTTTCAGCTTGAAATGCGTTCCAGCATGCTCGGATCGGTGATTGGCAACACCCAGCGTCGCTGCCCCGGCTTGAGCCCACCCTTGCGGGAACGATCCAGCACCCAACCCCGCGCCTCGACCTGGCGTCCTTTGAGGTTATCGAAGAAGCCGACGGGGAAGTTGCGTTGCAGACGAGCGGGAACCTGCAGCACCACGTCAGTTTCAAGTTCCAGCCAGACTCCACCGCGATTGCGTGCAATATTCCGGATGCTGCCGCCGATCACCGCGAAGCCCGACTGGCGAACCTGGCTGGCGCGAAGTACCGGTGAAGGGCGCCAAAGGCCAGCGCCTGCCTTGCGCGCCGATTGCTCGGCCACTCGCTGGCACGCCACCAAACGCACATTGGGCGCAACCGCGACGCGATAGCCAAGCCCTTCGCCAAGCAATCGGGCTTCAAGATTGTCGCCACTACGGGCGTAAACGTGTGCCAGCGTGCGGCCGTACTTGTCCTTGGGCTCGACGCCGAGCACCAAGCCGACACGGCCGTCGCTGGCTTTGACCAAGGCTTGCAAACGCCGCTTGGCGGCCTCGGCAAAAGGTTCGCTGGTGCGCCCCTTGCGCCCTATCTCCGGGGCGTTGATGCCAATCATGCGCACGCTGCGACCATCGGTAAGGCGCAGGGTATCGCCATCGACCACCTGACGCACCGCCACGATCTGCGGCCTGTCCGGCAATGGGCAAAACGCCAGGGCCGGCACTTGCCAGAGCGCGCCCACAAAAAAGGCGCCCACAAGGGGCGCCTTTTTCAGCAACAACGCGAAGCCCGAAGGATTCGCCATGCGCATGATTACTTCTTGGTACCGAACATACCGAAGCGATCGGCGAAGCGCTGAACGCGACCACCGGTGTCCAGCACTTTCTGCTTACCGGTGTAGAACGGGTGGCACAGGTTGCAAACGTCGATCGCCAGGGTGCTGCCCAGGGTCGAACGGGTTTCGAATTTGTTGCCGCAGCTGCAGGTCACAGCAACTGCTTCGTAGTTCGGATGAATATCAGCTTTCATGGTCACTTCCTCGAGCTGCGTGCCGCCACCCAACACCAATTGTTGAATACCGCACGTAATTAGGCGGGGAATAATACCAGAGCGCCGCGTCGACGCAAGTTGTCGCTTGCACCGACTGTCGTCTGATAGGCTCGCCAGTCTTCGAAACGCCCTGCGAGACCTTACGCGTGTCCGACGTCATCCTGCGCCTTGCCCTGCCCTCCCCCCTGCGTCGCCTGTTCGACTACAGGGCGCCGGCGAGCATGGCGCACCAGGCACTCACCCCGGGAATGCGCATCCGGGTGCCGTTCGGCCGCCGCGAGATGATCGGCGTGCTGGTGGAGGTCTGCGACCACAGCGAGGTCCCTGCCGACAAGCTCAAACCGGCCAGCGCCCTGCTCGACCCGGTTTCACCGGTGCCGGCGCCGCTGTTCAAGCTGTGCCTGTGGACGGCCCAGTACTACCAGCACAGCCTCGGCGACACCCTGAGCTGGGCCTTGCCCACCTTGCTGCGCCAGGGCGAGCCGGCCGAGATGCGCCAGGAGCGCTTCTGGCACGTGGCCCCAGGTGCCCGCCTGGAAGACCCGCGCATCGCCCGCGCACCGCGCCAGCGGGACGCCCTCAGAACGCTGGCGCAACACCCGCACGGCGTTGCGCACAGCCTGCTGAGCAAGCTCAACCTTAACAAGGACAGCCTTGACCTGTTACTGGCCAAGGACTTGGTTCAGCTCGAAGTACGCCGCCACCTGCCAGATCAACGCCATGAGCACTGGCTGGCCCAGCCGGAACTGCCGCTCAACGAAGAACAGCGAGTGGCCTTCGAGGCCGTGCGCGATGGCTTTGGCAGCTTCAATGCGTTCCTCCTGGCCGGCGTTACCGGCAGCGGCAAGACCGAGGTCTACCTGCAACTGATCCGTGAAACCCTGGAAGCCGGCAAGCAGGCGCTGGTGCTGATCCCGGAAATCAACCTCGGCCCGCAAACCCTGGCGCGTTTCGAACAGCGTTTCAACGCACGCATCGCCTTGGTGCATTCGGCCGTCAATGACCGCGAACGCCTCGACGCCTGGCTGGCGGCGCGAGATGGCGAGGCGGATATCATCATCGGCACGCGTTCGGCGCTGTTCACTCCCATGAAGAACCCGGGCCTGATCATCATCGACGAAGAACATGACGGCTCCTATAAGCAGCAGGAAGGCCTGCGCTACCACGCCCGCGACCTGGCGATGGTGCGCGCTCACCAGGAGAACATCCCGATCCTGCTCGGCTCAGCCACCCCTTCGCTGGAAACCCTGCACAATGCCCTGACCGGCCGCTACCGCCTGCTGCGCATGAACCAGCGCGCAGGAGGCGCGCGCCCGCCACGCATGTTACGCCTGGACGTGAAAAGCCTGCCGCTGGACAGCGGCATCAGCGGCCCGCTGCAACAGGCCATCCGCCAGACACTGGAAGCAGGCCAGCAGGTGCTGGTTTTCCTCAACCGCCGCGGTTTCGCCCCGACGCTGCTGTGCCACGACTGCGGCTGGCTCAGCGAATGCCCGCGCTGCGATGCCCGCATGACCGTGCATCAGCGCGCCGGCGTACTGCGCTGCCACCATTGCGGGTACGACGAACGCCTCCCGCACCAGTGCCCCAAGTGCGACCATGTCGACTTGCGCCCGGTAGGTGCAGGCACCGAGCGCGCCGAGGAACGACTGAAGGTACTGTTCCCCGATTACCCGATCCTGCGGGTCGACCGCGACAGCACGGCGCGCAAGGACGCGATGCACAATTTGTTCAGCACCATTCAGCGCGGCCAGCCGAGCATCCTGGTCGGGACGCAGATGCTGGCCAAGGGGCATCACTTTCCGCGGGTGACCTTGGTCGCGATTCTCGATGCTGATGGCGGGTTGTTCTCCGGCGACTTCCGCGCCACCGAGCGCATGGCCCAGCTCATCGTGCAGGTCGCCGGGCGCGCGGGGCGTGCCGAGGAACCCGGCAAAGTGGTCATCCAGACGCACCTGGCCGACCACCCGCTGCTGGTGCAGTTGACCGAGCAAGGCTACTTCGCCTTTGCCGAACAGGCGCTGGACGAGCGCCGCGCCGCTGGCCTGCCACCGTATTCCCACCTTGCCCTGCTGCGCGCCGAAGCGCACAAGCCAGGGCAGGCCGAAGGTTTTCTCGACGAAGCCTGCAGCGCCGCGCAGCGCCTGGTGACCGAGCAGCGCTTGCCCGGCATTGAACTGTTGGGCCCGGTGCCTGCTCCGATGGAGCGCAAGGCCGGGCGCTTCCGTGCGCAATTGCTGATACAGGCCGAAACCCGGGCACCGCTGCATCGACTGATCAGTGCCTGGTTGCTAGTGTTGGAGCAGCTTCCAGGCGGGCGGCAAGTACGCTGGTCGCTGGATGTCGACCCGGTCGACCTATATTGAGCTGTAAGCTGCAAGCTACAAGCAAGAGCAAGAGCAGGCCGGGCGATGGCGTTTGTTCTTGCAGCTTGAAGCTTGCAGCTCAAAGGTTGGCAACCCGGCCCCAGCAACGGATAATGCCCAGTTTTTCCACCTGCGCACCCAGGCGCTCCACCGCGCTAGCGGTCGAAAAGAGATCCCCATGAAAGACACCATTCGCCAGCTGATCCAGCAAGCCCTCACCCAACTCGTCACCGACGGTGTGCTGCCTGAAGGGCTGTCGCCGGCGATCCAGGTGGAAAACGCCCGGGACAAGACCCACGGCGACTTCGCCAGCAACATCGCAATGATGCTGGCCAAGCCGGCTGGCATGAAGCCGCGCGACCTCGCCGAAAAGCTGATTGCAGCCCTGCCGGCCAGTGCCGACATCAGCAAGGTCGAGATCGCAGGCCCAGGCTTTCTGAACTTCTTCCAGAACACCGACGCCCTGGCCAACCGCCTGGACGCCGCCCTTGCCGATGCGCACCTGGGTGCGCGCAAGGCTGGCCCTGCGCAGAAGGTGGTGATCGACATGTCGGCACCGAACCTGGCCAAAGAGATGCACGTCGGCCACTTGCGCTCCACCATCATCGGTGACAGCGTCGCCCGCGTGCTGGAGTTCCTGGGTGACCAGGTCATCCGCCAGAACCACGTGGGCGACTGGGGTACTCAGTTCGGCATGCTGCTGGCCTATCTGGAAGAAAACCCGATCACCAGCGACGAGCTGTCCGACCTGGAGAACTTCTACCGCGCCGCCAAGAAGCGCTTCGACGAGTCCGAAGAATTCGCCACCCGCGCTCGCGGCCTGGTGGTCAAGCTGCAGGCCGGCGACCCTGAGTGCATGGCGCTGTGGACGCGCTTCAAGGACATTTCGCTGTCGCACTGCCAGAAAACCTACGAGCTGCTCAACGTCAAACTGACCATGGCCGACGTGATGGGCGAAAGCGCCTATAACGCCGACCTCGCCAACGTGGTTGCCGACCTCAAGGCCAAAGGCCTGCTGGTCGAGGACCAAGGCGCCCAGTGCGTGTTCCTCGAAGAGTTCAAGAACAGCGAAGGCGAGCCGCTGCCCGTGATCGTGCAGAAGGCCGACGGCGGCTACCTGTACGCCACCACCGACCTGGCTGCCGTGCGCTACCGCAGCAATGTGCTCAAGGCCGACCGCGCGCTGTACTTCGTCGACCAGCGCCAGGCACTGCACTTCAACCAGGTGTTCGAAGTGGCGCGCCGCGCCGGTTTCGTCGGCCACCCGATGCAAATGGAACACATGGGCTTCGGCACCATGAACGGCGCCGATGGCCGCCCGTTCAAGACCCGTGACGGCGGCACCGTGAAGCTGATCGACCTGCTCACCGAGGCCAAGGAACGTGCCTACGCACTGGTCAAGGAGAAAAACCCGAGCCTGGCCGAGGACGAATTGCGCCACATCGGTGAAGTGGTCGGTATCGGCGCGGTGAAATACGCAGACCTGTCCAAGCACCGCACCAGCGACTACAGCTTCAACTTTGAGCTGATGCTCAACTTCGAAGGCAACACCGCGCCCTACCTGCTGTACGCCTACACCCGCGTGGCCGGCGTGTTCCGCAAGCTGGGCAAGGGCTTTGACGAGGTGGAAGGCCGCATCGTCCTGCAGGCTGCACACGAGCAGGACCTGGCTGCACGCCTGGCGCAATTCGGCGAGATCCTCAACAACGTCGCGGACAAGGGCACCCCGCACGTGTTGTGCACCTACCTGTACGACCTGGCTGGCCTGTTCTCCAGCTTCTACGAGAATTGCCCGATCCTCGCCGCCGAAACCCCCGAGCAACAGCAGAGCCGCCTGCGCCTGGCAGCCCTGACGGGTCGCACCCTCAAGCAAGGTCTGGAACTGCTCGGCCTGGAAACCCTGGAGCGCATGTAAGTTGGCTGCCAAGAAAAAACCAGCTCCCAAGCGCGGTGCAAGCCGCACCCAGGCACCGGCCAAACAGCCGATCCCCGGCTGGATATGGCTGGCAGTCGGCCTGACGGTCGGCGCCTTCATCGTCTTCCTGATGAAGCTCGAGCCTGGCGGTGGCGATATCAAGCGCGCCAAGCCCGAGCAGCAGAAGCCCGAGAAAGTTGCCGAGGCGGGCAAATCAACCGCGGCCGCTACGCAGCAGCCGGTAAAGCCCAAGTATGACTTCTACACCCTGCTGCCCGAGTCGGAAGTGATCGTGCCGCCAGAAGCCGTGCCTGAGAAGACGCCGCCTGTCCCAGCCCAGCCAGTCACCCCGGTCACACCTGCCGAAGCGGCGAAAATCGATACCGCGCGCGCCCAGGCTGCACTGTTGGGCCAGACGCCACCCCCGGCTCCGCCAGTGATCAAACCTGCGGCCACCACGCAGTACTTCCTTCAGGCCGGCTCGTTCCGCAAACAGGCCGACGCCGACAAGGTGCGGGCGCAGATCATCCTGTTGGGCCAGACGGTGAAGGTGGAGTCGGGCACGGTCAAGGATGAAACCTGGTACCGCGTGCTGGTCGGCCCATACAGCAACCGTGAGCAGTTGACCGGTGCGCAGAAGCAACTGGCCGGAGCGGGGTTCAGTAACCTGCTACTGCAGCAGCGCCAGACCCGCCAGTAACGAAAAAGGCCTTGTCGCTCAGCGTGACAAGGCCTTTTTTGTGCTCAACGGCGTTCAGCGTTGGCTTGGGAAACCTGGCTGTTCAGCGTCCAGAAGTCATACAGCACACCCACCAGGAACAGGCCACCGGTGAAGAAGTAGATGATCGCGGTGATCCACTTGCCCTGGTACAGGCGATGCACGCCAAAAATGCCGAGGAAGGTCAGCAGTACCCAGGCAATGTTGTAGTCGATGCGCCCAGACTGAAAACGCAAGTCAGCCTCGCGGTCCATCGACGGGATCAGGAACAGGTCGATCAGCCAGCCTATGCCAAGCAGGCCCAGGGTGAAGAACCAGATTGTTCCGGTGATCGGCTTGCCGTAGTAGAAACGATGCGAGCCCGTGAAGCCGAAAATCCACAACAAATAGCCGATGACCTTGCTATGGGTGTCGTGGAACGGCGCCCCTTGTTCATAACTGTTCATTCATAGCCCCCATGGGTTAGCCGAAAATTTTCTAAAAAAAAATGTGACTTTTGCGTCGCAGGCCGACGTACGGCAGCATGACAATCGACAAACGGATCAGAAATTGATCAAAAAGCTGTTATAAAGTTGCGCGCCAATACCAAAACCAACACCAAAACTTCACAAGAGCTTCATCTATGCCGCCTTTGTTCAAGACATGGCTGACCCTCTGCCTATTATTGCCCCTGGCCGCCCACGCCACCAACCGTGAGCAACGTCTTCCCAACGGTTTCACCGGCTATACCACCAATGCCACGGTGAAACACGTGCCCAGCAAGCACACCGCCTTGCGTGCACGCGCCAACAACGCTGGCCAGGTGCCAGTGGCTGCCATGTCGCCGAAACAGAGCAGCGACGTGCTCAGCCGCGCCGTGAATGTGCTCGGCACCCCTTATGTTTGGGGCGGCAGCAGCCCTAAAAAAGGCTTCGACTGCAGCGGGCTGGTCAAGTACGCCTTCAATGACGTGGCTGATGTCGACTTGCCGCGCACCTCCAATGCCATGGCAAAGGGCCACGGCGTGAAGGTGGCCAAAAGCGATCTCAAGCCTGGCGACCTGATCTTCTTCAACATCAAGAGCCGCCGCGTCAACCACGTAGCCATCTACCTGGGCAACGATCGCTTCATCCATGCACCGCGCCGCGGCAAGCGGGTAAGCATCGACAACCTGAGCAAGCCTTACTGGCAGAAGCACTATGTCGTGGCCAAGCGAGTGTTGCCGAAGGCGCCGCAGCAGTTGGCCCTGGCCAAGCGCTGACCTGGCAAGGCAACCGATGGATTGCTGGGGCCACTGCTACACGGCCCCGATCAACCCTTGGGTCTTCAATCGCTGCAACGCCCCCTCCATCGTCCGCATGCCCTGCGCAGCACCCGCCTGCATCACCGAATTCAATTGCGCCATACGCCCCTCGCGGATCAGGTTACGCACCGCAGGCGTTCCCACCAGCACCTCCCGGGCAGCCACCCGCCCACCCCGCACACACTTGACCAGCACCTGCGCCACAACCATACGCAGCGACTCCGCCAACATCGCTCGCACCAGCGGTTTCTCCTCGGCGGCAAACACCTCCACCAGCCGGTCGACACTGCCAGCAGCCGAGCGCGTATGCACCGTTGCCAGCACCAGGTGCCCGGTCTCCGCAGCCCGCAACGCCAGGCGAATCGTCTCCAGGTCGCGCAATTCGCCTATGACGATCACATCCGGGTCCTGACGCAGCGCGCTGCGCAGCCCTTGGGAAAAGTCGCGGCAATGCCGACCGATTTCTCGCTGATTGATCAGGCTTCGCTGGCTGTTGTGGATAACTTCGACAGGGTCCTCGAGGGTGATGATGTGCAAGGACCGCTGCCGGTTCAGCTGATCGATCAGCGTCGCCAAGGTGCTGGATTTTCCACTGCCGGTAGGCCCGCCGAGCAGAATCAGGCCGTCAGTCCACTGTGCAACAGACCGAAACACATCTTCCAGGTCAAGCTCGTCGAGCGTCGCAATCCGCTTTGGGATCAAGCGAAAGGTGGCCGCCGGGCCATTCAACTGACGGAACAGGTTCAGGCGAAAGCGCCCGAGCGAGGGCAGCTCCAGTGCCAGGTCCTGCTCATCACCTTGCGCCCACTGCTGGCGCCGGCACTCATCGAGCAGCGGCGCCAGGGCATCGGTCAACGCCGCTGGCGTCAAGTTCGGTAGCGCCATGCGCCGCAGCTCACCATCCACGCGCAGCATCGGTATCTCGCCCGCGGCCAGGTGCAGGTCACTCGCCCCTGCATCGCCAGCCCGGGCCAACAGGTCAGTCACGTCCATGAGACTCCCCAACAGCCATCAAGCAGGTAGAATGCCGCTGACTCCTGAGCCAACGGCATCGATCCATGTCCACCATAGCAGACAACCTTTGCGCCCTTGCCGCCCGTATCGATAGCGCAGCCAAGGCCGCTGGACGCGACCCGGCCAGCCTTCAGTTGCTGGCCGTCAGCAAGACCAAACCGGCCAGTGCCATCCGCGAGCTGCATGCCGCAGGTGTATGCGATGTCGGTGAAAACTACCTGCAGGAAGCCCTGGCCAAGCAGGAGGACCTGCGGGACTTGCCCTTGATCTGGCACTTCATCGGCCCCATTCAGTCGAACAAGACCAAAGCAATTGCCGAACATTTCGACTGGGTACACTCCGTGGACCGCCTGAAGATCGCCCAACGCCTGTCTGAACAACGCCCCCCAGGCCTGCCGCCTCTGAATATCTGCCTGCAGGTGAATGTCAGCGGCGAGGACAGCAAATCGGGGTGCGCCCCCGAGGACCTGCCGGCACTGGCCAATGCCGTGGCCGCACTGCCCAACCTGCGCCTGCGCGGGCTGATGGCGATCCCCGAACCCAGCGAGGACCGCGCCGAGCAAGAAGCCGCCTTCGCTAGCCTGCGCCAGCTGCAGGAGGGCCTGAATCTTGGCCTGGACACCCTGTCCATGGGCATGAGCCACGACCTGGAAGCTGCGATCGCGCAGGGTGCGACCTGGGTGCGTATCGGCACCGCCCTGTTCGGCGCCCGCAGCTACGGCCCCGCCTGATTCCATGCTTTACTCACTCTTTCCATCAAGGACCTGACATGAGCAAGACACGTATTGCCTTCATCGGCGCCGGCAACATGGCTGCCAGCCTGATCGGCGGCCTGCGCGCCCAGGGCCTGGACGCCACGCAGATCCGCGCCAGCGATCCAGGCGCCGAAACCCGCACCCGGGTCCAGGCCGAGCACGGTATCGAGGTATTCGAAGACAACGCACAGGCCATCGCCGGGGCTGACGTGATCGTCCTGGCAGTCAAACCGCAGGTGATGAAAACCGTCTGCGAGGCCCTGCAGCCGAACCTGCAGGATGGCCAGCTGATCGTTTCGATTGCCGCCGGCATCACCTGCGCCAGCCTGCAGGCCTGGCTCGGCGCCCGCCCGGTAGTGCGTTGCATGCCCAACACGCCGGCCCTGCTGCGCCAAGGCGTAAGCGGGCTGTATGCCACCGCCGAAGTGACCAGCACACAGCACCAGCAGGCCGAGCAGCTGCTATCGGCCGTCGGCACCGCCTTGTGGCTTGAGCATGAACACCAGCTCGATGCCGTTACAGCTGTCTCGGGCAGCGGTCCGGCCTATTTCTTCCTGCTGATCGAAGCCATGACTGCCGCCGGCGAGAAGCTTGGCCTGCCACGCGAAACCGCTACCCAGCTGACCCTGCAGACCGCACTGGGTGCCGCGCACATGGCGGTGGCCAGTGACGTTGACGCCGCCGAGCTGCGTCGCCGGGTCACTTCGCCAGCCGGCACCACAGAGGCCGCAATCAAGTCGTTCCAGAGCAACGGTTTCGAAGCCATCGTCGAGCAGGCACTGGCAGCCGCGGCGCAGCGTTCTGCCGAGCTGGCCGAGCAATTGGGCAAATAAGGAGTCTTAGATGAATGCATTGTCGGGCGCCGCGATCTTCGTGGTGCAAACCCTGGTCAGCCTGTACCTGGTGATCGTCCTGCTGCGCTTCGTGCTGCAGCTGGTCAAAGCCAACTTCTACAACCCGCTGTGCCAGTTCGCGGTGCGCGCCACGCAACCGCTGCTCAAACCGATCCGTCGCATCATCCCAAGCGTCGGCGGCCTCGATACCTCGTCGCTGCTGCTGGCGGTGGTGATCCAGGCTCTGCTGATGGGCTTTGTGCTGATGGTAACCTACGGCACCTTCGGTGATGTGCTGCACCTGCTGATGTGGGCGATCATCGGCATCACCTCGCTGTTCCTGAAGATTTTCTGGGTCGCGATGATCGTCATGGTGATCGTGTCCTGGGTCGCGCCGAACAGCCACAATCCTGCGGCCGAGCTGGCCTACCAGATCAGCGAACCCGTGCTGGCGCCGTTCCGCCGGATCGTGCCCAGCCTGGGCGGCATGGACATTTCGCCGATCTTCGCCTTCATCGCGATCCAGGTGCTGCAATCGTTTGTCATGCCACCGCTGGCAGCCTATGCCGGCATGCCACAGGAACTGTGGCGGATGATCTGAGCCCTGTTGTTCCCGGCGGCAAGCCTTTGCTTGCCGCTGGGGGTAGCGCTCTTTAGACTTACGCCTCCGTCAAGCGTGAGCAGGGTCGATGTCCACTGTCCTTCCCGAAGATTCCGTCGGTCTGGTTACACCGCAAACAGCCCGGTTCGATGAACCGCTGGCCCTGGCCTGTGGCCGTTCTTTGGCCAGCTACGAGCTGGTCTACGAGACCTATGGCACCCTGAATGCCAGCGCAAGCAATGCTGTGCTGATCTGCCATGCCCTCTCTGGCCATCACCACGCGGCCGGCTACCACGCCACCACCGACCGCAAGCCCGGCTGGTGGGACAGCTGCATCGGCCCTGGCAAGCCGATCGACACCAACCGTTTCTTCGTGGTCAGCCTGAACAACCTCGGTGGCTGCAACGGCAGCACCGGCCCCAGCAGCGTCAACCCCGCCACCGGCAAGCCGTATGGCGCCGATTTCCCGGTACTGACCGTTGAAGACTGGGTACACAGCCAGGCACGCCTTGCCGATCGCTTGGGCATCCGGCAGTGGGCGGCCATTGTCGGCGGCAGCCTCGGCGGCATGCAGGCCCTGCAATGGACCATGACCTACCCCGACCGCGTGCGCCACTGCGTCGATATCGCCTCGGCACCAAAGTTGTCGGCCCAGAACATTGCCTTCAACGAAGTGGCGCGCCAGGCCATCCTCACCGACCCCGAATTCCACGGCGGCTCGTTCCAGGACCAGGGCGTGATCCCCAAGCGTGGCCTGATGCTGGCGCGTATGGTCGGGCATATCACCTACCTGTCCGACGACTCGATGGGGGAAAAGTTTGGCCGGGAGCTCAAGAGCGACAAGCTCAATTACGACTTCCACAGCGTCGAATTCCAGGTCGAGAGCTACCTGCGCTATCAGGGCGAAGAGTTCTCTGGCCGCTTCGACGCCAACACCTACCTGCTGATGACCAAGGCGCTGGATTACTTCGACCCGGCGGCGGCCAATGGCGGCGACCTGGCCGCGACCCTGGCCCACGTCACAGCCGACTACTGCATCATGTCGTTCACCACCGACTGGCGTTTCTCGCCGGCCCGCTCGCGCGAGATCGTCGATGCCCTGATGGCGGCACGCAAGAACGTCTGTTATCTGGAGATCGACTCTCCTTACGGGCACGATGCCTTCCTGATCCCCACGCCTCGCTACATGCAGGGTTTCGCGAACTACATGAACCGCATCGCCATCTGAGGACAGCATGAGAGCCGACCTGGAAATCATCCACGACTGGATTCCCGCCGGCAGCCGGGTACTCGACCTGGGCTGCGGCAGTGGCGAGCTGCTGGCTTCGCTGCGTGATCGCAAGCAGGTCACCGGCTACGGCCTGGAGATCGACCCCGACAACATCGCCGCCTGTGTGGCCAAAGGCGTCAACGTCATCGAGCAGGACCTGGACAAGGGCCTGGGCAACTTCGCCAGCAACAGCTTTGACGTAGTGATCATGACCCAGGCCCTGCAGGCCGTGGAGTACCCCGACCGCATCCTCGACGAGATGCTGCGGGTAGGCCGCCAGTGCATCATCACCTTCCCCAACTTCGGCCACTGGCGTTGCCGCTGGTACCTGGCGACCAAAGGCCGCATGCCGGTTTCGGACTTCATGCCGTACACCTGGTACAACACCCCGAACATCCACTTCTGCACCTTTGCCGACTTCGAACAGCTGTGCCATGAGCGCCGCGCCAAGGTCCTGGACCGCCTGGCCGTCGACCACTTGCACCGCAATGGGTGGGGCGGCCGGCTTTGGCCTAATCTGTTAGGGGAAATCGGCATTTACCGCGTCAGTAGCCCCGGCCTGCAGGAGCACCAGCTCGCGGTCTGACGCCCAGCAGAGGAATCGCACCATGCGTCGCCTAGCCCTGTTTCTGATCAGCTTGTGCCTGGCGCTGCCGGTACTGGCTGCCGATGCCGCCAAACCCGAGCGCAAGGAAGTGTTCGGCGACGTGACGGTGCACTACAGCGCCTTCACCTCCAGCATGCTGCAGCCGGACATTGCCGCCGCCACTGGGCTTGTCCGCAGCAAGAATCAGGGGGTGCTCAACATCGCCGTGCTCAAGGCCAGCAAACCCGCCATGGCGGTGGTCAGCGGCACGGTAAAAGACCTCACCGGGCGCAGCAACCCACTGTCGTTCAAGCAGATTACCGATCGAGGCGCGATCTACTACATCGCCCAGTTCAAGATCCAACAGGCCGAGACGCTGACCTTCGACCTGAATGTCGAAACCGGTGGGGTCAGCCATAAACTCAGCTTCAACCAGGAAGTGTTCCCAGGCGAATGATGAATCTCCAGCAACTCGTATTGGCCAGCCACAATGCCGGCAAACTCAAGGAACTTCAGGCCATGCTCGGCCAGACCGTGCAACTGCGCTCGATCGGTGAGTTCAACCAGGTAGAACCCGAAGAAACCGGCCTGTCGTTCGTCGAGAACGCCATCCTCAAGGCGCGCAATGCTGCACGCATCTCCGGGCTGCCCGCGCTGGCCGACGACTCTGGCCTGGCGGTCGACTTTCTCGGTGGCGCGCCGGGCATCTACTCGGCGCGCTATGCCGACGGCAAGGGCGATGCGGCAAACAACGCCAAGCTGCTCGAAGCACTCAAGGATGTACCGCAAGATCAGCGCGGCGCCCAGTTCGTCTGTGTGCTGGCACTGGTACGCCACGCCGACGATCCACTGCCCATCCTCTGCGAAGGCCTGTGGCATGGGCGCATCATGTTCGAAGCCAGCGGCGATCAAGGCTTTGGCTATGACCCGCTGTTCTGGGTGCCTGAGCGCAACTGCTCGAGCGCCGACCTCGCGCCTGCCGACAAGAACCAGCTCAGCCACCGCGCCCGCGCCATGGCCCTGCTGCGCCAACGTCTGGGCCTGGCATGATCGAATTGTTGTCCACCCAGCCGCGCCAGCCTGGCGTGGCGGGTTTCGCCACGTTGCCACCTTTGGCACTGTACATCCACATTCCGTGGTGCGTGCGCAAATGCCCTTACTGCGACTTCAACTCCCATGCAGCTGGGCCTGAGCTTCCGGAAGAGGCCTATGTCGATGCCCTGCTGACCGACCTAGACCAAGAGCTGCCTGCGGTTCAGGGAAGGCCAATTTCGTCGATCTTCTTCGGCGGCGGCACCCCTAGCCTGTTCAGCGCCAATGCCCTTGGCAGGTTGCTGCGCGGCGTGGAGCAACGCATCCCCTTCGCGCCGGACATTGAAATCACGCTGGAAGCCAACCCAGGGACGTTCGAGCAGGAGAAGTTCAAGGCGTACCGGCAGACGGGCATCAATCGCCTGTCGATTGGCGTGCAAAGCTTCCAGCCGGCCAAACTGCAGGCGCTTGGGCGCATCCACAATGGCGACGAAGCCATTCGCGCAGCGGGCATGGCCCGGGCGGCCGGCTTCGACAACTTCAACATGGACCTGATGCACGGCCTTCCCGATCAGTCACTGGACGATGCGTTGGGCGACCTGCGCCAGGCCATCGACCTGGGGCCAACGCACCTGTCCTGGTACCAGCTGACCGTGGAGCCGAACACGGTATTCTGGAACCAACCACCTGAACTGCCCGAGGACGACATCCTTTGGGACATTCAGGAGGCCGGCCAGGCACTGATGGCGGCGCACGGCTACAAGCAGTATGAGGTTTCGGCCTATGCCCAGGCGGGGCGTGCTGCCAAGCACAACCTCAATTACTGGCGCTTTGGCGATTTCATCGGCATCGGAGCCGGCGCCCACGGCAAGCTGACCTTTACCGACGGCCGTATCCTGCGCACCTGGAAAACCCGCCTGCCCAAGGACTACCTGAACCTGGCCAAGCCGTTCAAAGCCGGCGAAAAGCTGCTGCCGGTGGACGAGCTGCCGTTCGAGTTCCTGATGAACGCGCTGCGCCTGACCGATGGCGTAGAAGCCGAGCTGTTCAGCCAGCGTACCGGCTTGCCACTGACGCAACTCGCCGAGGCCCGCCGCGCCGCCGAACAAAAAGGCCTTTTGCAGGTCGAACCGGATCGGTTGGTGGCCACGCCACGCGGCCAGTTGTTCCTCAATGACCTGCTGCAGTATTTCTTGACCTAAGGATGACCCATGGATCTGGTACTTGACCTGCTGGCAACGGTTTCCCGCTGGAGCCGTAGCAACCTGTCTGAGATTTCGCTGGCCTTGGTAGGCTGCCTGCTGGTGCTGTTTGGCACCGATATCAAGGGCTGGGTGGAACAACGGCTGGGCGGCCTGGCAGGTGCCCTGCGGGTTCCGTTCATGGCGCTGCTGGTGATGATCGGCAGCGGCGCGGCGCTGATCTATGCCACGCCGTGGGTGGTGAAGGGGCTGAGCCAGTTCAACAACTACGCGTTGGCGCCGGTGCTGTTGGTGGTGCTGGTGTTGATTGGCGTGGTCGCTGATCGGCGGGGGTAAAGCTGACTGGAAGCTGCCCCGCAGAACCAGGGCAGCTCTACCACTCGACTGCCCCTTGCAGGGAGTCACCGAGGCGGTCAGGCATGCCGCCCCCTCGGCCTTGATTACAAACAAGCCCCGGAGGGCTTGCATAGGTGGCTCAGCGCAACATCGAAAGGCTCAAACAGCCAATCAACCCACCTTCTCGAACTTCAAATCCCAAACCCCATGCCCCAAGCGCTCACCACGGCGCTCGAACTTGGTGATTGGACGTTCTTCGGGACGCGGCACATAAGCCCCGTCTGCGGCCAGGTTTCGGTACCCCGGCGCCGCGCTCATCACTTCCAGCATGTATTGGGCATACGGCTCCCAGTCAGTGGCCATATGGAATATGCCACCCGGTTTGAGCTTGCGACGCACCAGCTCGGCGAACTCCAACTGCACGATACGACGCTTGTGGTGGCGCGCCTTGTGCCATGGGTCAGGGAAGAACAGCATCAAGCGGTCGAGGCTGTTATCGGCCACACAGCGGTTGAGCACTTCGATGGCGTCGCAATCGTACACCCGCAGGTTCTTCAGGCCCTCGGTCAGCACGCCGTTAAGCAGCGCGCCGACACCCGGGCGGTGCACTTCAACACCGATGAAGTCTTGCTCAGGTGCGGCAGCGGCCATCTCCAAGAGGGAATGGCCCATGCCGAAACCGATCTCCAGGGTGCGTGGCGCCGAACGGCCGAACACCTGGTCATAGTCCACCGGGCTTTCGGCCAGCGGCAGGATATACAGCGGGCCGCCCTGGTCCAGGCCGCGTTGCTGGCCTTCGGTCATGCGCCCGGCGCGCATCACGAAACTCTTGATGCGGCGGTGTGGACGCGCTTCGCCGTCGGTGGTGATCGGCGTATCTTGCGATTCAGTCATCAGTAGCTCTTACTTGATCAGACCATCCAGCGGCGAAGACGCGCTGGCATAGAGTTTCTTCGGCATGCGCCCGGCGAGGTAGGCCATGCGCCCGGCGACGATTGCGTGTTTCATGGCCTCGGCCATCAGCACGGGCTGCTGGGCGTGGGCGATGGCCGAGTTCATCAGCACCGCTTCACAGCCCATTTCCATGGCGATGGTGGCATCGGAGGCGGTACCCACGCCTGCATCGACCAGCACCGGCACCTTGGATTCTTCCAGGATGATCTGCAGGTTGTACGGGTTGCAGATGCCCAGGCCAGTGCCGATAAGGCCGGCCAGCGGCATGACCGCGATGCAGCCTGCTTCGGCCAGCTGACGGGCAATGATCGGGTCATCGCTGGTGTAGACCATCACGTCGAAGCCGTCCTTGACCAGTACTTCGGCGGCCTTGAGGGTTTCGATCACGTTGGGGAACAGGGTCTTCTGGTCTGCCAGGACCTCCAGCTTGACCAGGTTATGACCATCGAGCAGTTCACGGGCCAGGCGGCAGGTGCGCACCGCTTCGACGGCGTCATAGCAGCCGGCGGTGTTCGGCAGAATGGTGTAACGGTCCGGTGGCAGCACATCGAGCAGGTTCGGTTCGCCCGGGTTCTGGCCGAGGTTGGTGCGGCGCACGGCGACAGTGACGATTTCGGCGCCCGAGGCCTCGATGGCCAGGCGGGTTTCTTCCATGTCACGGTATTTGCCGGTGCCGACCAGCAGGCGCGACTGGAAAGTGCGCCCGGCCAGGGTAAAGGGCTTGTCGCTACGAACGTTGCTCATCAAAGATCCTCTGGAAAAGGTTGCTGGGCTTGCAGGTGAATCGCCAGGCCGGAATCAACCGCCGCCAATAGCGTGGACCACTTCGACCTGGTCGCCGTCGTTGAGCTGCGTGCTGTCGTGCTGACTGCGCGGCACGATATCCAGGTTCAATTCCACTGCCACCCGGCGCCCGGTCAGCTCCAGGCGGGTCAGCAGCGCCGCGACGCTTTCGCCAGCGGGCAATTCATAGGGTTCACCGTTCAATTGAATGCGCATGCGCACGGCCACCATTGTGCGTTGGGGGCCAGCATTCTAGCGCCGATCAACGCGTTAACCCAAGGGCGGTGCACGCCATTAGTCGTGATTGTGGACCGCTTGGTCAGCCTAAACGCCATGCTGCCATGCCCAGGCAGACCCAGCCGGCCAGGAAGCACAAGCCGCCGATAGGGGTGATGATGCCAAGCTTGCCCAGCCCACTGAGGGTCAGCAGGTACAGGCTACCGGAGAACAGCACGATGCCCAGGGCGAACAGACCACCGGCCCAGCCGACCAGGCGCCCCGGCAAGTGCGCCGCGAGCAGCGCGACCCCGAAGATTGCCAAGGCATGTACCAGTTGATAGGTCACTCCGGTTTGAAAGATGGCCAGGTAATCTGCGCTCAGGCGGCTTTTCAGCCCATGGGCGGCGAATGCGCCCAGGCCGACACCGGTAAAGCCGAAAAGGGCGGCGAGCATGAGGAAGGTGCGAAGCATGGGACGACTCCTGGGATCGGGTCTGTATAATGGCCCGTTCCACCGGTCCGGCCAAGCCATCGCCATGCTGTCATCCCTATTCCGTCGCCTCGCCCGCGCCCTGTTCTGGTTCGCTGCCGGCAGCATCGTGCTGGTGCTGGTGTTCCGCTGGGTGCCGCCTCCCGGCACGGCATTGATGGTCGAGCGCAAGGTGCAGTCGTGGGTCAGTGGCGAGCCGATCGACCTGCAGCGCGACTGGCAGCCGTGGGAAAATATCTCGGATGACCTCAAGGTCGCGGTCATCGCCGGTGAAGACCAGAAGTTCGCCAACCACTGGGGGTTCGACATCCCCGCCATCCAGGCGGCGCTAGCCTATAACGAGCGCGGCGGCAGCATCCGTGGTGCCAGCACCTTGACCCAGCAGGTGGCCAAGAACCTGTTCCTGTGGTCGGGTCGCAGTTGGTTGCGCAAGGGGCTGGAGGCCTGGTTCACGGCGCTGCTGGAACTGTTCTGGTCGAAAGAGCGGATCCTCGAGGTCTACCTGAACAGTGCCGAATGGGGCAAAGGGGTATTTGGTGCCCAGGCTGCGGCGCGCTACCACTTCGGTATCGATGCCAGCCGCCTGAACCGCCAGCAGGCTGCTCAATTGGCTGCGGTGCTGCCCAGCCCCATCAAGTGGAGCGCCAGCCGGCCGAGCGCCTACGTGGCGAGCCGGGCAGGCTGGATTCGCCGGCAAATGAGCCAGCTGGGTGGGCCGAGCTACCTGATGCAGCTGGATGCTTCGCGCAGGCCCTGAATTGATACGCTGACTTTGACT
This sequence comes from Pseudomonas sp. BNK-15, assembly GCF_047456105.1. Classification (NCBI taxonomy): domain Bacteria; kingdom Pseudomonadati; phylum Pseudomonadota; class Gammaproteobacteria; order Pseudomonadales; family Pseudomonadaceae; genus Pseudomonas; species Pseudomonas sp. BNK-15. The sequence goes on along the minus strand of NZ_CP179898.1, from coordinate 2,305,012 downwards.
GCCCCTTCCCGAGGCCGGTAAAGCATACGCAAACAAAAAAGCCGCTCACCCTGTCATGGGCCAGCGGCTTTTCAGTGCATCAGGCGCCAATCACGCAGCAATCAACGCCTTCACCTTGTTCATCGCATTCTTTTCCAGCTGGCGAATACGCTCAGCCGAAACGCTGTACTTGTCTGCCAGCTCATGCAATGTGGCTTTCTCTTCAGCCAGCCAGCGCTGGTAGAGAATGTCGCGGCTACGCTCGTCCAGGCCCTGCAAGGCTTCATGCAGGTTGCTGGTGGAGTTGTCGCTCCAGTCAGCGTCCTCAAGCTGCACAGCCGGGTCGTAGCGATGGTCTTCCAGGTAATGTGCAGGCGACTGGAAGGCGCTGTCGTCGTCCGCCTCTGCTGCCGGGTCGAAGGCCATGTCCTGGCCACTCAGACGGCTTTCCATCTCACGCACTTCACGCGGCTCGACGCCGAGGCTTTCAGCCACGCGGTGCACTTCATCGTTGTTCAACCAGGCCAGACGCTTCTTCTGGCTGCGCAGGTTGAAGAACAGCTTGCGCTGGGCCTTGGTGGTAGCCACCTTGACGATGCGCCAGTTGCGCAGGATGAATTCGTGGATTTCAGCCTTGATCCAGTGCACGGCGAACGACACCAGGCGCACACCCATTTCCGGGTTGAAGCGCTTGACCGCCTTCATCAGGCCGACGTTGCCTTCCTGAATGAGGTCGGCCTGGGCCAACCCGTAGCCAGCATAGCTGCGGGCGATATGTACGACGAAGCGCAGGTGGGCCATCACCATTTGCCGAGCGGCCTCAAGATCCTGCTCATAATAGAGACGCTCGGCCAGATCACGCTCCTGCTCGACAGTCAGCAGCGGGATGCTGTTGACCGTGTGCACGTAGGCTTCCAGGTTTGCACCGGGAACCAGGGCATAGGCAGGTTGCAACGATGTGGTCATTCAAGAACCTCCGACTTACCAGACTCGTGCCTTGTGAGCACTGCCAACATAGACCTGGAACCAAGGTGCAAGTTCCAAAAATGAAAAATTGTCAATGCTGGCTCAGAAAACTATCGCGGGGCCAACTCGTTCAAATGCCGAGCCACCGCAATCCATGCACCGATATACCCCAACAGTACCGCCCCGATCAAGAGCGACAGACCATCGGATGCTGGCACACCGCCCAGGGAGAAGTCGCTGCCGTAGAGCCCGGACAGCCCTACCACGGCCTCGTTCAGCCAGTTGAGGCCGAACGCGAGGATACCCCAGGCAAGCAGACCCGCACCCAGGCCGTACAACGCGCCCATGTACAGGAAAGGCCGACGGACGTAGCTGTCGGTGCCGCCTACCAGCTTGATGACTTCGATCTCGGTACGGCGGTTTTCAATATGTAGACGAATTGTGTTACCGATTACTAACAGCAAGGCAGAAATAAGCATCACCGCCAGGCCGAAGACGAACCGGTCGCCCAGCTTGAGGATCGCCGCCAGGCGCTCCACCCACACCAGGTCGAGTTGTGCATTTTCCACTCGCGGCAGCTCGGCCAGACGTTGCCGCAGCGCCTCCAGAGCCGGCTTGTCGACTTCGGTCGGGGTCACCACCACGACACCAGGCAGCGGGTTGTCGGGCAGTTCACGCAGGGCTTCGCCCAACCCGGACTGCTGCTGGAACTCTTCCAGCGCCTGCGCTGGGCTGATGTACAAGGCATCGGCCACCCCAGGCATGCCTTTGATCTCTTGGCCCAGGGCCTCCCCCTCCTTGCTGCCCGCGTCGAGCTTCAGGTACAGGGAAATCTGCGCGGCGCGCTGCCAGGAGCCCCCCAGCTTCTCGACGTTCTTCAACAGCAGCGAAAGGCCCATGGGCATGCTCAGCGCCACGGCCATCACCAGGCAGGTGAAGAAGCTGCCGATCGGCTGCTTGCCCAGGCGACGCAGGCTGTCGGCCAGGCTGGCACGGTGGCTGTCCAGCCAGGCGTGCAACAGCGTGCGGAAGTCCGGGCCGTCATCATCATGCTCGCCGCGCTTTTTCCGGGTATCCGCGTCGGCGGCCTTTGGGGCGACCCGTTCGGAAACCTTGGGTGTACGTGTAGTGCTCATTGCCCGGCCTCCCCATCGCCGATCAGACGGCCGCGCTGCAAGGTCAGCATGCGGTGGCGCATGCGCGCAATCAGTGCCAGGTCATGGCTGGCGATCAACACCGTGGTACCCAGCCGATTGATGTCCTCGAACACCCCCATGATCTCTGCGGCAAGCCGCGGGTCGAGGTTACCGGTGGGTTCGTCGGCCAGCAGCAAGGCGGGCTGGTGGACGATCGCACGAGCGATACCGACCCGCTGCTGCTGGCCGGTGGACAGGTCGGCCGGGAACAGCTCACCCTTGTCGACCAGCGACACACGCTCCAGCGCCGAATCCACGCGTTTGGCGATCTCTGCCTTGGACAGGCCGAGAATCTGCAGCGGCAGGGCGATGTTGTTGAAAACGGTGCGGTCGAACAGCAACTGGTGGTTCTGGAACACCACCCCGATCTGCCGACGCAGGAACGGGATCTGCGCATTGCTGATCTGGCCCAGGTCCTGCCCTGCCAGCATCAACTTGCCGCTGGTGGGGCGTTCCATGGCCAGCAGCAGGCGCAGCAAGGTGCTCTTGCCGGCCCCGGAATGGCCGGTGACGAACAGGAATTCGCCCCGGCGCGCCCGGAAACTCAGCTCATGCAAGCCAACATGGCCGTTGGGGTAGCGCTTGGCAACCTGTTCGAATCGGATCATGGGTGCTCTCGCTCGGCAAACAGAGCCTTGACGAACGGCTCGGCTTCGAAGGTGCGCAGGTCGTCGATACCTTCACCCACGCCGATGAAGCGGATCGGAATGTTGAACTGCTTGGCAAGGGCGAAGATCACGCCCCCCTTGGCGGTGCCGTCCAGCTTGGTCAGGGCCAGGCCGGTCAGCTCGACGCTCTGGTTGAAGTATTTGGCCTGGCTGATGGCGTTCTGGCCAGTACCGGCATCGAGCACCAGCAGCACCTCATGCGGCGCCTCGGCGTCAAGCTTGCCGATGACCCGGCGAACCTTTTTCAGCTCTTCCATCAGGTTGTCTTTGGTGTGCAGCCGGCCGGCGGTATCGGCGATCAGCACATCGACGCCACGGGCCTTGGCGGCCTGCACGGCATCGAAGATCACCGACGCGGAGTCGGCACCGGTGTGCTGGGCGATCACCGGGATCTGGTTGCGCTCGCCCCAGACCTGCAACTGCTCGACGGCGGCAGCACGGAAGGTATCACCCGCGGCCAGCATGACCTTCTTGCCCTCGAGTTGCAGCTTCTTGGCCAGCTTGCCGATAGTGGTGGTCTTGCCGGCGCCGTTGACGCCTACCACGAGGATCACATAGGGCTTGTTCTGCGCCTGGATCTTCAGCGGCTGCTCGACCGGGCGCAGCAGCGCGGCCAGTTCTTCCTGCAGCGACTTGTACAGGGCATCGGCATCGGCCAGCTGTTTGCGCGCAACCTTCTGGGTCAGGTTCTGAACGATGGTCGAGGTCGCCTCCACGCCAACGTCGGCGGTCAGCAAGCGTGTTTCGATCTCGTCTAGCAGGTCATCATCAATGACTTTCTTGCCCAGGAACAGGCTGGCCATGCCTTCGCCGATGCTGGCGCTGGTCTTCGACAGGCCCTGCTTGAGGCGAGCGAAGAAGCCGGGCTTGGCAGGTTCGGCAACGGCTGGGGTGACGGCCGCGACGGCCTGTTCGGGGGCCGGGCGCTCGGGAATCGCTGGCGGGGCTTTTGGCTCAAGGTCTGGAACCAGGGCGACCGGCTCTTCGGCAACGGGCAAGACCAGGTTGCTGACCGGGGCTTCGGGGGCTGCTGCGACTGGAACAGGGCTTTCGAGCTGCGCAGCAGGGGGCTCGGCACTCGCAGGCAACTCCGCCCTCACAGGGGCCAGGACAGGCTCGGGAACCGGCACTGGCTCAGGGGCTGGAGCAGGCTCAGGGACCGGTGCAACCTCAGGAGCCGGAGCGGGCTCAGGGACCGGTGCAACCTCAGGAGCCGGAGCGGGCTCAGGGACCGGTGCGACCTCCGGGGCCGGAGCAGGCTCAGGGGCCGGTGCGACCTCCGGGGCCGGAGCGGGCTCAGGGACCGGTGCGACCTCTGGGGCCGGAGCAGGCTCAACGACAGGCGCTGGCTGGGGGGCCAGCACCGGCTCAGCGGGCCGTACCGGCTCAGCGGCAGGCGGGGGCGCTTCGGCAACCACCGGCTCAGCCGCAGCCGCTTCAGGCTGCTCGGCGGCAGGCTGCGGCGATACCGGCTCTACTGCCTGAGCATCAGGGGCTTGTGGCTGTTCGGCGACAGGTTGCTGCGGCTTCTTGCGAAACCAGCTGAACAGGCCTTTTTTCTCGCCAGCCTCGGCCGGCGCTTTTTTGTCGTCGTTGGAACCAAACATGGAAGACGGCTATCTCAGGGTAGCGATGGGCCAGCAGCGGCTCATCTGGAATTCTCTAAACGCAGAACAGACTGTTTTGAAGCCGGCTGGTTCATGCGCAATGTTTTGTCTTAATGGACCTGCAGGCCAGAACGGCGACAGGCATGGTCGCCAGGCAACCGGATCAGTATCCTAGCACCTCCTGGCCCGCCGACGCTAAACCCTGCGGGCCGCCGAACAGGTTAAACACCTTATGAATGCTCTAGCCCGCCGCGCCGCTGGCCTGTTGCTCAGCACGCTCTGCCTGCCGCTCGCAGCCTTTGCCGCCGATGCGCAACCCACCCACGAATTCATCCTCGACAACGGCCTGAAAGTGGTCGTGCGCGAGGACCACCGCGCGCCAGTGGTGGTTTCGCAGATCTGGTACAAGGTCGGCTCCAGCTATGAGACACCCGGCCAGACCGGGTTGTCCCACGCTCTGGAACACATGATGTTCAAGGGCAGCGCCAAGGTTGGCCCCGGCGAAGCTTCACGCATCCTGCGCGACCTGGGCGCGGAAGAGAACGCCTTTACCAGCGACGATTACACCGCCTACTACCAGGTTCTGGCCCGCGACCGCTTGCCGGTGGCTTTGGAGCTGGAGGCCGACCGGCTGGCCAGCCTGCGCCTGCCGGCCGATGAGTTCAGCCGCGAAATCGAGGTGATCAAGGAAGAGCGCCGCCTGCGCACTGACGATCAGCCAAGCGCCAAGGCTTTCGAGCTGTTCCGCGCCATGGCCTACCCGGCCAGCGGCTACCACACCCCGACCATCGGCTGGATGGCCGACCTCGAACGCATGAAAGTCGAGGAGCTGCGCCACTGGTACGAGTCCTGGTACGCGCCGAACAACGCCACCCTGGTGGTAGTCGGCGATGTTACCGCCGCCGAGGTCAAAGGCCTGGCGCAGAAGTACTTCGGCAGTATCCCCAAGCGCGCCGTGCCGCCGGCCAAGCTGCCGCTGGAGCTGACCGAGCCAGGCCGGCGCCAGCTGACCCTGCACGTGCGCACCCAACTGCCAAGCCTGATCTACGGCTTCAACGTACCGGGCCTTGCCACCGCCAAGGACCCGCGCACCGCGCACGCCCTGCGGCTGATCTCGGCCTTGCTCGACGGCGGCTACAGCGCCCGCCTGCCGGCGCGCCTGGAGCGTGGCCAGGAGCTGGTGGCCGGCGCCTCGTCCAGCTACAACGCCTTTACCCGCGGCGACAGCCTGTTCATGATCTCGGCTACCCCTAACGTACAGAAGCAGAAGACGCTCGCCGATGTCGAGAAAGGCGTCTGGGAGTTGCTCGATGAGCTCAAGACCACCCCGCCGAGCGCCGAGGAACTGGAACGTGTACGCGCCCAGGTGATCGCCGGCCTGGTCTACGACCGCGACTCCATCAGCAGCCAGGCCACCACCATTGGCCAGCTAGAGACGGTCGGCCTGTCCTGGAAACTGATCGACAGCGAACTGGACGAACTCAAGCGCGTGACCCCCGAAGATATCCAGGCCGCCGCACGCACCTATTTCACCCGCGAACGCCTGAGCGTTGCCCATGTACTGCCTGAGGAGTCCGCTCATGAGTGATTGCAGCGCACCACGCTACACCCTGATCGGCACGGGCATCATCGCACTGGTGGTGGCGATGACCTGCGTCCTGGCTCGCCCTGCCCACGCCGAAACCGACAGCACCGCGGCCCGCCCCGCCAATACCCTGCAGTCGCTGGCCGAGCTGGACGGCAAGGCCCCCAGCCGGCGCCAGCTGAACATCCAGAACTGGACCACTGCCGAAGGTGCGCGCGTACTGTTCGTCGAGGCCCGCGAGCTGCCGATGTTCGATTTGCGCGTGACCTTCGCCGCCGGCAGCAGCCAGGACGGCAACACGCCGGGCCTGGCCACCCTGACCAATGCCATGCTCAACGAAGGCGTTGCCGGCAAGGATGTGACCGCCATCGCCGAAGGCTTCGAAGGGCTCGGCGCAGACTTCGGCAACGGTTCCTACCGCGACATGGCGGTGGCCTCGCTGCGCAGCCTGAGTGTGAAGGACAAGCGCGAGCCGGCCCTGAAGCTGTTCGCTGAAGTAACCGGCAAGCCGACCTTCCCGGAGGACGCATTCAAACGAATCAAGAACCAGCTGCTGGCCGGTTTCGAATACGAGAAGCAGAACCCCGGCAAGATCGCCGGCAAGGCGTTGTTCGGCAAACTTTACGGCGACCACCCTTACGCCCATCCAAGCGACGGCAGCGCTGAAAGCATCCCGGGCATCACCCTGGAACAGCTGCGCGCATTCCACGCCAAGGCCTATGCAGCGGGCAACGCGGTAATCGCACTGGTCGGCGACCTCAGCCACGAAGAGGCCGAGGCGGTTGCCGCCCAGGTCTCCGCCGCCCTGCCCAAAGGCCCGGCACTGGCCAAGCCTGCGCAACCCGTCGAGCCCAAGGCAGGCACCACCCACATCGACTTCCCGTCCAAGCAGACCCACCTGATGCTGGCCGAGCTGGGCATCGACCGCCAGGACCCGGACTGGCCAGCCCTGTCGCTGGGCAACCAGATTCTCGGTGGCGGCGCCTTCGGTACCCGCCTGATGAGCGAAGTGCGGGAAAAACGCGGCCTGACCTACGGCGTATACTCGGTATTCAGCCCGATGCAGGTGCGCGGCCCGTTCATGATCAACCTGCAAACCCGTGCCGAACTCAGCGAGGGCACACTCAAGCTGGTGCAGGGTATCCTTGCCGACTACCTCAAGAGCGGCCCGACCCAGCAGGAACTGGACGACGCCAAGCGCGAACTGGCCGGCAGCTTCCCGCTGTCGAACGCCAGCAATGCGAGCATCGTCGGCCAATTGGGCGCCATCGGCTTCTACAACCTGCCATTGACCTGGCTGGAAGACTTCATGCAGCAGTCCCAAGCGCTGACCGTCGAGCAGGTCAAGGCAGCCATGAACAAGCATTTGGCAGCCGACAAACTGGTGATCGTCACCGTCGGCCCGAGCGTGCCGCAAAAGCCGCTGCCAGCCCCTACTGACAAACCCGCCGAGCAGCCTCTCGGCGTACCGGAGCACTAATGCCTAGATCCACCCCTCCCGCCCGACCTCAGCAGGGCCAAAGCAAGGGTCAGGGCCACCTGCGCATCATCGCTGGCGAGTGGCGCAGCCGCCGCCTGGCGGTGCCTGAAGGCGAAGGCCTGCGGCCGACCACCGACCGTGTGCGCGAAACCCTGTTCAACTGGCTGGCGCCCTACATCGAAGGCGCCCGGGTGCTGGATGCCTTTACCGGCAGTGGCGCCCTGGTGCTCGAAGCGTTGTCACGCGGTGCTGCAGATGCCGTAGCACTGGACAGCAACGCGGCGGCTATCAACAACCTGAAGAACAACCTGGAGATCCTGCGCTGCCCGCGCGGGCAAATCCTCCAGACCGACGCCCAGCGCTACTTGCGAGCCCCGGCCAAGCAACAGTTCGACGTCGTGTTTCTCGATCCGCCGTTCCACCAGGACCTGCTGGCCAACACCTGCAACCTGTTGGAGCAGAACCAGTGGCTGCGCGAGCAGGCGTGGATCTACACCGAGAGCGAAGCCGCCCCCTCTACCCTGCAAATGCCAGGCAACTGGCGCCTGCACCGCGAAAAAAAGACCGGCCAGGTGCATTACGCGCTGTGGCAGCGCGCCTGAACGCAGGCCCTAACTATATAGCGCAGGCAAGCGCACAATCTCGCCGAAGCTGCTCCTGGTCACCCCAACCAGGAGCACTTGAGCAATGCCATCGACTCCCCCGTTTACCCTCGACGACCAAACGGTGTCAGCCGGCATCGACTCCATCGCGGATGCCACCCCCACATCGTTGCAGCATTTCACACTGGATAACGGCTTGGCTGTCTATCTGCGTGAAGACCACAGCACCCCGCTCGCCGCAATCCAGCTCTGGTACCACGTTGGCACCAGCCATGAACCGGCCGGCCATACCAACCTCTCGCACCTGCTGGAACACCTGATATTCGAAGGCAGCCGCAAACTCGAAGCGGGCCGATACACCCAGGTGATCGCGCGGCTCGGCGGAAAGGCCAATGCCACTACCACCGATGACGCAACGGCATACGATGTCCTGTTACCCGCGGCACGATTGCCGATTGCGCTGGAAATAATGGCGGATGCCATGACGGGCGCAACCTTTGGCCAGGCAGAAATGGAGCGGGCAGTCAAAGCGATCGAAGACGAGCGGCGACTCAAAGTTGAAAATGTTCCTGCACAGCAAGCCGCCGAACGACACAAGGCGCTTGCGCACGGTGGCAGCCCGTATGCCACGGCGGCGTTTGGCAACCCGGCAGACCTGAACAATATGCGCTTGGATACCGTGCGCACCTGGTATCAAACGTGGTATCGGCCCAATAACGCCACCCTCGTGGTGGTGGGCGCGGTCGACCTTCCCACGCTTCGCCAGCACGTAAGCCGGTATTTCACCGGCATCGCCAGGGCTTCGCTTGGTGCAGTACCGGTCCCCCGGCATGACGCGCACCTGCAGGAGCGAAGCCAGAAGCTGAAATTGCCAGGCCTGCGTGATGGTTTGTTCATGTCCTTCAATGCACCAAGCCACGCCACGGCCACCGAGGCAACCACAGTGCCTGCCTTGGGCGTGCTCTGTGAAGTGCTTGGCAAAGGGTTCAGCGCAAGGCTCTACAGCGAGCTGGTGCGAGACCGACGGCTGCTCAAGGGCATCGGCCTGTCATATGAGCCAATGGTGCGTGGCGACACGCTGTTGACCCTTTCAACCTATATCAACAGTCAAAGATCCACCCACGAGCACGCCGTAGAAGCGATCTATACCTTGATCGATACCCTGCGCCATACGCTGCTTTCCCCCCAGGAACTGGAGCGCGCGAAACTGCGCATGCTTACCCGCCGCCTGTTCAGCCGCGACAGCGTCACCCTGCAAGCTGGGCGCATCGGCGCAGCGGCGGCCGCTGGTCTGTCTCCCTCGCTGATCGATCAAGAAGCCGAACGTGTCCGCCACCTCGATAGCGCGACATTACGACAGGTAGCGTTCGACTACCTGAGCCGCGAAAGGCTGACCATCACTCATCTGCAAACAGGAGCACCGGCATGAACAAACCTCTTTCCACCAGCAGCATGCCACTGATTTGCAAGGGCCCCATGACCGATACCGCCGTGGCGGCAATGGCCCGGCTGGAGTCCACGCAAGGCCTGGACCTGGAGCAGCACCAGCCCTTGCCGGCCCAGATACAGCAATGGCAGACCGACGAAGGCGCCAAGGTCAGCTTCATGCCATCCCATGACCGCCCGATATTCGACCTGGCGCTACGCTTTCGCGCTGGCAGTGCGCTCGACGGCACTAGCCCGGGCCTGGCCGCCCTTGTCCTTTACAGCCTCGATCAGGGTACCGAGCATCTGGATGCCGCCCAATTCGCACAGGCCATCGAGGGGCTGGGTGCGATCATGGCAAGGCAAATGAACCAGGATGAGGCCGTGATCACGCTGCGCTGCCTGAGCCTGCCGGCACTGCGTACAAGCGCCCTGCAACTGCTCACGCAAATGCTGGCACGCCCCGCCTTCCGGGAAGAAGCCGTCGCAGGTATCCGCGAACGACTGCTCAACTACCTTGGCGCAATGGCATCGACCCCGGTCTTTGGGATGTCCCACGCGACAATGAGCCATGTGTTCGATGGCCACCCCTACGCCAAACATTGGGCTGGCACGCCTGAGAGCCTCAACCAGATCGACGAGCAGCAGCTGCGCGACTTCCACCGACGTGCCTACTCTGCCAACAACCTCGATATCGGCCTGGTGGGCGACCTGTCGCGCGACGAGGCGCAGACACTCATCACGGAACTCCTTCAGGCGCTACCGCAACACTGGGCAGGACAGCCCCCGCCACCGGCGCCGTTGCCAGAGGCGCTCACCCGGCATCAGGAACACACCGCAAGTACGACCCGGGCCACGCTGACTCTGCTGCTGCCCACATCACCCGACAAGCCAGGGTATGCAGCTTTGACCATGCTTGACGAAATCCTCGGCAGCGGCTTCGAGTCGCGTCTGACACAAGAGCTACGAAGCCGACGTGCCTTGACCTACACCATCCGCTCGTCGCTCAGACCCTTTGATGCGGCGAGCCTGCTGCAAATTGAATGGGACATTGCCCCCCAATACCGAGATGCCTCGCGTGAGCTGGTTTCCGGGATGCTGGCTTGCCTGCGCGAGCATGGCCCAAGCCAGGCGGAGTGCGACATGGCGCGCAACCAGATAGCAGGCAGGTTGCATCGCACCATGGCGAGCAACGCAGAGCTGGCCAAGAGCCTGGCAACGTCAAGCCACCTTGGCCAACCTGCAGATCATTTTGCAACCTACATCCAAAGCCTGGCAGCCCTGACGCCCAAGGACATTCGCGAAGCCGCGCGCTTATGGCTGAGCCCTGCGCAGGAAGTGTTCATCACTCTCGGCCCGCCCCATGCGCAACAACCTTTGCCCGAGCTGCCCTGACCGACCAATAGCGCAAGTACAACGGCGGTGTTTCATGGCAATCTAGGCAGGCACAACACGAGTCGCCCAGCATGCCCAGTCTTACCGCCACATTCCGCCCGGCCACCGGGTTGTCCAACCCTCACCTGCAAACCCTTTGGGGCCCGCTGTGGCGCAAACTGCCTGCACTTGAACGCAAGCGCGAGCGCCTGTGGCTGGCCGATGGCGACTTCATGGACCTCGACTGGCACGGGCCCCACCAGCCAGATACACCGCTGGTGCTGGTGCTGCACGGCCTGACCGGTTCGTCCCATTCGCCTTATGTCAAAGGCCTGCAGCAGGCGCTCGATGCCCGCGGCTGGGCCAGCGTTGCGGTGAACTGGCGTGGCTGCTCGGGAGAGCCGAACCTGCTGGCACGCAGTTACCATTCCGGGGCCAGCGGGGACCTGGCCGAGGTCGTCGCCCACCTGCGCGCTCAACGCCCGCTGGCCCCCTTGTATGCCGTCGGCTATTCACTGGGCGGCAATGTGCTGCTGAAGTACCTGGGTGAAAGTGGCAGCGCCAGCCAACTGCAGGCGGCCGTGGCGGTTTCCGTACCGTTTCGCCTGGATCAGTGCGCCGACCGCATCGGCCAAGGCTTTTCCAAGGTGTATCAGGCGCATTTCATGCGTGAAATGATGGCCTATGTGCAGGTCAAACAACGGCATTTCCGCGCACAGGGCCATCATGAAGGCCTGGCCGCGCTCGACCAGCTCGGGTCGTTGCGCAAGCTGCGTACCTTCTGGGATTTTGACGGCAAGGTGACCGCGCCACTCAACGGTTTTGACGATGTACACGACTACTATCGTCGCTCATCCAGCCGCTACTATCTCGGGGAAAACCGCACGCCGACGCTGATCATCCAGGCAAACGATGATCCGTTCGTATACCGCCACAGCCTGCCCACCCCCAGCGAGCTGACGCCGCAAACTCAGTTCGAGCTGCATGAGCGGGGCGGGCATGTGGGGTTTGTCGAAGGCAGCCTGCGAAATCCGGGGTATTACCTTGAGCGGCGGATTCCGCAGTGGCTGGTGGATAGGCGATAACCCGGCGTATCAGTCGCCCGTGGCAACCTGATGCGCCGGATCATTGATCCACTCACTCCACGACCCGGCATACAGCCTGCCCAACGGATACCCCGCCAATGCCAGGGCAAACAGGTTATGGCAAGCCGTCACTCCCGAACCGCAATACGCCACCAGGTGTTCCGGTGAACGCCCCGCCAGCTTCTCGGCAAAGCGCTGCCTGAGCTGCTCTGGCGCCAGGAAACGCCCATCTTCGCCCAGGTTGTCGGTGAAGGCTGCGCACTGAGCGCCGGGAATATGCCCGGCCACCGGGTCGATCGGCTCCACATCCCCACGAAAACGCGGCAAGGCACGCGCATCGATCAGCGTCAGCTTGGGGCTTGCAAGCTCAGTGACCAAGTGCTCGGCGTCAATCAGCAGCTTCGTATCCGGCTCGCCGTTGAACGTACCCTCATAGCGTGCCGGCGCGTCCAGGCTCAATGGCTGGCCCGCGGTGTGCCAGGCTTTGAGGCCTCCGTCGAGAATGGCCACACCTGTGCGTTTACCCAACCAGGCCAGCAGCCACCAGGCACGGGCGGCAAAAGCACCAGGCCCATCGTCGTACAGCACCACCTCACTGTCATTGTCCAGCCCCCACTCACGCAAGCGCTCGACCAGCCGCTGTGGGTCAGGCAAGGGATGGCGGCCGGTCTTGCCCTTGCTCACCGGCCCACTCAGATCGCGCTCCAGGTCGGCGAAGTGCGCCCCGGCGATATGCCCCTCGGCATAGCTGCGTTGGCCGTAATCCACGTCTTCCAAGGCAAACCGACAATCGAGGATCACCAACTTGGGCGAGCCCAGGCGCTCGGCCAGTTGCTGCGGGGTGATCAATTGCGCAAGGGGCATGACAATCTCCTGATCGATGGCACGAAGGCTCTGGGTTAACGTTCCAGAGCCTGGTTGAACGGAACATGGAATTCCTGGCACAAGGCATCCACGGCACTGCGGGCGTTGGCGGTGACGAAGCCGAGTTCCAGTACCAGTACCTGATAGACGCCACGCTTGAAGGCTTCTTCACCCAGGTGAGCGGAGTGCTCGCGCGTGGTGCTGAGAAAGCGGACCCAAGAAGTAAGCACGATCCAGGCGTTGATGGTCAGCGATTCGATCTGCGCAGGTGCCATGACCAGAATGCCGGCCTCGACGAAGCCCCGATAGATCGCCTGGCCCTGGCGCAGGCAACGTTCGGAAAAGCGCCGGTAACGGGCAGCCAGCTCAGGGTCGCTGTCGAGCAGGTGCTCGAGGTCACGGTGCAGGAACCGGTAGCTCCACATCGCTGCGAGCAACGCCTTGAGATAGAAACGCTTGTCTTCGACGGTGGCGGCGCGCCCCTGCGGCGGGCGCAGGAAGCTGTCCACCAGCTCTTCGTACTGGCTGAACAGCAGGGCGATGATCGCCTGCTTGTTGGGGAAGTGGTAGTAGAGGTTGCCGGGCGAAATTTCCATGTGCGCAGCAATGTGGTTGGTACTCACGCTACGCTCGCCTTGCTGGTTGAACAGCTCAAGGCTGTTCTGCACGATGCGCTCTCGGGTCTTCATGCGCGGGGCCATGCTCAGCTCCCAGTCTGCAGGCTTACGGTAAGGGTCCATATTACGGGGTAACAGGGCCCGGATGCACCGTGCGGTGGCGGGAAAAATATTCGCACCATCGTCCCGATTAGAGTATAGGCTCTAGAGATTCTCTAGCCCCGATGAGAGCCGCCGTGACTTCACCTATCGCCGTGCCTCCCTTGCAGTCCGACATCGACCTGGCGGCCACGTTCGCCACCCAGCGCAAAGCATTTGCGGGCAACCCCATGGCGCCCCTGGCCCAACGCCGGCAATGGCTGAAAAGCCTGCGCGAGGCTGTGCTGGCGGATCAACAACGGCTGATAGAGGCGATCGATACGGACTTTTCCGGCCGCAGCGCCGACGAAACCCTGCTGGCCGAACTGTTGCCCTCGGTACAAGGTATTCGCCATGCCGAGCGCCACCTCAAGCGCTGGATGCGACCCGCAAGGCGAACCGTAGGCCTGGCCTTCCAGCCGGCCAGCGCCCGCGTGCTGTATCAGCCGCTTGGCGTAGTTGGCATCATCGTGCCGTGGAACTACCCGCTGTTTCTCGCCATCGGCCCGCTGACCTGCGCTTTGGCCGCCGGCAACCGGGTGATGCTCAAGCTCAGTGAGGCCACACCTGCCAGCGCCCTGGCGCTGAAAACCTTGCTTGAGCGGGTATTCCCGCACGAGCTGGTCAGCGTGGTGCTGGGCGAGGTGGAAGTCGGCCAGGCGTTTGCCCGGTTGCCCTTCGATCACCTGCTGTTCACCGGCGCCACCAGCGTCGGGCGCCAGGTCATGCTGGCCGCAGCACAAAACCTGACCCCTGTCACACTGGAGCTTGGCGGCAAGTCGCCAGCCATCGTTTCGTCCAGCGTGCCGCTGGACAGCGCTGCCGAGCGTATCGCGTTCGGCAAGACCCTCAATGCCGGCCAGACTTGCGTCGCCCCAGACTACGTCCTGGTACCACGCGAGCGCCTGAACGCCTTCAGCGATGCCTACCGCAGGGCGGTCCACCGGTTGTACCCGCGCATCGCCGACAACCCCGACTACAGCGCCATCATCAATCCGAGGCAATTGCAGCGCCTGCAACACCTGCTGGATGACGCCCGCAGCAAAGGCGCGCAGATCATCGACCTGTACCCAGACGAGCCCCGCCAAGGCAGGCGCCTGCCGCCGCAGCTGCTACTGGAGGTGAACGACAGCATGCAGGTGATGCAGGACGAAATCTTTGGCCCGCTGCTGCCGGTAGTACCCTATGACAGCCTCGACGGCGCACTGGCCTACATCAATGAACGGCCACGCCCACTGGCGCTGTACTACTTCGGCTACGACCGTGCCGAGCAGGAATATGTACTGCAGCACAGCCACTCCGGTGGTGTATGCCTCAACGACACACTGCTGCATGTCGCTCAGGACGACCTGCCGTTCGGCGGCATCGGCCCCTCGGGCATGGGGCACTACCACGGCCACGACGGCTTCCTGACCTTCAGCAAGGCCAAGGCAGTGCTGGCCAAGCAGCGCCTGAACGCCGCACGCCTGGTCTACCCGCCGTATGGCAAGGCCTTGCAGCGCCTGGTCTACAAACTGTTCATCCGCTGAGGGCCGGGCCATGCAGCGGCGCGAATTCATGCGTTTCAGCCTGGGAGCCAGCGTGTTTCTGGCCAGTGCCAGCCTGGTCGGTTGCAGCCCTCAGGCGCCTGCAACCGGGTACCACGTATTGCGCGATGACGACCTGCCATTGCTGCGGGCACTGATCCCGGTGGTGCTCGCCGGTACTTCGGCAAGCGCAGCACTGGTGCTGCCCACTCTCGACGCCAAACTGGCGGCACTGTCCCCGCAAATGCTCAAGCTCACCCGGCAATTGTTCGATGTGCTCAGCCTGCCGCTGACCCGTGGCCCACTGACCGGGGTCTGGGGCGCCTGGGAACAGGCCGGTGAACAGCAGATTGCGGGGTTTCTGCAACGCTGGCAGGACAGTTCGCTGAACCTGCTGCGCATGGGACACTCGTCGATCGTGCAACTGCTGACGATGGCCTGGTACGAGCGCCCGGAAAGTTGGGCCGCCTGTGGTTACCCCGGGCCGCCGAAAATCTGACCAACAACAAGAGCATCTTCAATGCCTGTCATCGACCCGTTTCGCCAAGGCCTCGAACGCGGCTGGATCACCTACGACGGCTCACGCCTGGGGCAGGACCTCAGCCTGCAAGCCGACATTGCCGTGATAGGCAGCGGTGCCGGCGGCGCCACCAGCGCGCAGATGCTCAGCGCCGCAGGCTTCAAGGTACTGCTGATCGAGGAAGGCCCGCTCAAGACCAGCAGTGACTTCCACCTGCTTGAGAATGAGGCCTACGCCAGTCTCTACCAGGAAGGCCTGGGCAGGATGAGCAAGGACGGCGCCATCACCATTCTGCAGGGCCGTGCGGTAGGCGGCACCACGCTGGTCAACTGGACCTCCAGCTTTCGCACGCCCACGCCGACCTTGGCCCACTGGGCCGCGGCCCACAACGTAAAAGGGCTGGACAACGACGCACTACGCCCCTGGTTCGAACGCATCGAGCAAGACCTCGGCATTACGCCTTGGGCGGTGCCGCCAAACGCCAACAACGACGTACTGCGCCGTGGGTGTGAACGGCTCGGCTACCGATGGGCCGTGATTGCGCGCAATGTCCGGGGGTGCTGGAACCTTGGCTATTGCGGCATGGGTTGCCCGGTCAACGCCAAACAATCGATGCTGGTGACGCGCATTCCAGCCATGCTCGACAAGGGCGGCGAGCTGCTGTATCTGGCCCGGGCCGAACGCTTCGAGCATGACGGCGAGCGCATCGAGCATCTGCGCTGCCAAGGGCTGGATGCTCAAGGGATACACACCAACGGGCGCAGCATCACTGTGCGCGCACGCCACTACATCCTCGCAGGCGGCGGCATCAACAGCCCCGCCCTGCTGCTGCGTTCCAAGGCTCCTGACCCCCACGAGCGCCTGGGCAAGCGGACCTTCCTGCACCTGGTCAACTTCAGCGCGGCACGCTTCGACGCACGCATCGACCCTTACTACGGCGCCCCGCAATCCATCTACAGTGACCACTTCCAATGGCAGGACGGCGTCGATGGCGCGGTCGGCTACAAACTTGAAGTGCCGCCCCTGCACCCGGCGCTGGCCAGCACCTTGCTCGGTGGCGATGGTGTCGAAAATGCCCGGCGCATGGCCGAGCTGCCGCATACCCACGTCATGCTTGCGCTGTTGCGCGACGGTTTCCACCCCGAAAGCCCGGGCGGCGCGGTGGAACTGCGTGGCGATGGCTCACCGGTGCTCGATTACCCGGTCACCGACTACTTGCGAGACGGCCTGCGCCGCGCCTTTCATAGCATGGCGCAGATCCAGTTCGCAGCAGGCGCCACGCAGGTTACACCCGCGCACAGCGATGCCCGCGCTGCTGCCAGCCTGGCGCAGGCCCAACGCATGATCGACGGTTTGCGCCTGGAGCCGTTCCATACGCGGCTGGGCAGCGCCCACGTAATGGGCGGCTGCGCAATGGGCGAAGATCCACGTCACGCGGTGTGCGACAGCCTGGGCCGTCACCATCAGCTGGAAAACCTGTCGATTCACGACGGCTCGCTGTTCCCGACCAGCATCGGTGCCAACCCACAACTGTCGGTCTACGCCATCAGCGCGAAGCTCACCGACGCCCTGATAGCCCGCCTGGCACAGAGTGCATGACAACAAATGCCCCTGCTGTCTATAGTGCCATCAGCCGGCCGCATGACTTGGCCGGGCGCAATCGCTGCGCTACCATCCGACTCCCCAACGCACTCCAGCCAGGATGACGCGATGAACCGAGTGTTGTACCCGGGTACTTTCGACCCTATTACCAAGGGCCATGGCGACCTGGTCGAGCGCGCCTCGCGGCTGTTCGACCACGTGATCATCGCAGTGGCAGCCAGCCCGAAGAAAAACCCGCTGTTCCCGCTGGAACAACGGGTAGCGCTGGCCCGTGAGGTCACCAGGCACCTGCCCAATGTCGAAGTCATCGGCTTCTCCACCCTGCTTGCGCATTTTGCCAAGGAACAGGGCGCCAACGTCTTCTTGCGTGGGCTGAGGGCAGTGTCCGACTTCGAATACGAATTCCAGCTGGCGAACATGAATCGGCAACTGGCGCCAGAGGTCGAAAGCCTGTTCCTCACGCCTTCGGAGCGCTATTCGTTCATTTCCTCGACCCTGGTCCGGGAAATCGCAGCGCTGGGCGGCGACATCACCAAGTTCGTGCACCCGGTGGTGGCCGAGGCCCTGACTGAGCGTTTCAAGAAGTAAGCCTGAGCGCTGATTATCGCGCCCGCGTGCACTGCGGGCGCGAATGCGGCACAATTGTGCCCATTGCGTTGAACATGCCCGGGCGGTGAGCCCCGGCCGGAGTCCCCATGTCCCTGATAATCACCGACGATTGCATCAACTGCGACGTCTGCGAACCCGAGTGCCCGAACGAGGCCATCTCCCAAGGCGAAGAGATCTACGTGATCGATCCGAACCTGTGCACCCAGTGCGTGGGTCACTACGACGAGCCGCAGTGCCAGCAGGTCTGCCCGGTCGACTGCATCCCGCTGGATGAGGCGCACCCGGAAACCGAAGAGCAGCTGATGGCCAAGTACCGCCGGATTACCGGCAAGGCTTGAGCGCTGCGCTGCGCCTGATGGCCCAATCGCCGGCTAGCCGGCGATTGGGCCATGCCATTCAACGCTGGCAACGCGGGCAGTAAACGCTGGCCCGTTGCCCAAGCTTGGCCTCGCGCAAGGCAGTGCCACACAGCTTGCAAGGCATACCGCCCCGGCCGTACACGAACAGTTCCTGCTGGAAATACCCAGGCTGCCCGTCGCCGCCAATGAAATCGCGCAAGGTCGTACCCCCTTGCTCGATGGCTGCCGCCAGCACGCGCTTTATCTCGATGGCCAGTTTCAGGTAACGGGCACGGGAGATTCCGCCCGCCTCACGGCGCGGGTCGATACCGGCGGCAAACAGCGCCTCGGTCGCGTAGATATTGCCCACGCCCACCACCACCGCGTTATCCATGATGAAAGGCTTGACGGCCATCGTCCGCCCGCGCGACAGCTGAAACAGGCGCTCGCCGTCGAACAGGTCGGTCAACGGCTCTGGGCCCAGACGCAGCAGCAACTCGTGATTGAGCGGATCGAGGCTCCAGAGCATGGCACCGAACCGGCGTGGGTCGGTGTAGCGCAGCATCAGCCCCGACTCCAGCTCGATATCGACGTGCTCATGCTTGGCCGCCGGTAGCCCCATCTGCACCAGACGCAGGTTGCCCGACATGCCCAGATGGCTGATCAAGGTGCCGACCTCGGCATTGATCAGCAGGTACTTGGCGCGCCGCTCGACGCTGAGAATACGCTGCCCGGACAAACGCACGTCCAGGTCCTCCGGGATTGGCCAGCGCAAGCGCCGGTCTCGCACCACCACGCGGCTGACCCGCTGGCCTTCCAGGTGCGGTGCGATACCGCGCCGCGTAGTCTCGACTTCGGGTAATTCCGGCATGAATCAGTGCCCGCCCAGCTCGCGAATGGTCTGTTTGAGGTTCTCGAAGTCGTACTCCGACAAACCGATGTAGTCCAGTACCAGCGGGCCGACCGCATTCCACTCATGGTCGACATGCTGGTTGCCCAAGACCCGGCAGGACGCGCAGATGTGTTCGGCCATCTTCAGCACCGCCAGCAGGTTCTTCAGCTGGCTCTGGGTGTTGCGCGGCGACTCCTCGCGGAACACGGCCAGGGCATTGTGATGGTTGGCGATGGCCGCGCTGATGTGCTCCGGCAGGCGCCAGGACTTGGCGGTGAAATAGCCGACCACCGAATGATTGGTGTTGAATGCACGGTTCTCGGTGTCGACCACGCGTGTTTGCGCATCAGCCTTGGCGTAGGCCTCTTCAAGTACATCCATATAGTTGGGGAAACGCTTGAGCATCAGCGGGACGCCGCAATCATGGAACAGCCCGAGGGTGTAGGCCTCGTCCGCCGCCTGGATGCCGGTGCGCTTGGCCAGTGTCAGGCAGGTCATGGCCACGTCCTGGGCAGTGTCCCAGAAGCGGTTGAGGGTAACGATGGTCTCGTCGCTCATCTCGCCCTTGATCGACTGGGCGTTGATCAGGTTGATGATCGAACGGCTACCCAGCAGGTTCACCGCACGCTGGATCGAACCGATCTTGTTGGACAGCCCGAAGTGCGGCGAGTTGACCAGCTTGAGCAAGGCACCGGACAAGCCCGGGTCCTGGGAAATCAGCTTGGCGATGGTTTCCAGGTCCGGGTCGGGCATGTACTGCTCGAACTGCAGGTCGACCATGAT
Source organism: Pseudomonas sp. BNK-15 (assembly GCF_047456105.1). NCBI lineage: Bacteria > Pseudomonadati > Pseudomonadota > Gammaproteobacteria > Pseudomonadales > Pseudomonadaceae > Pseudomonas > Pseudomonas sp. BNK-15. The sequence continues at coordinate 2,285,156 of NZ_CP179898.1, read as the reverse complement.
CTGCGGTTGCGGCGGGATGGTAATGCCTTGCAAGGCTTGCTGGATCTGTTCGGCGCTGAGTTCTTGGGACATACGTACATACTCGTTGAGGACGGGGGATTCTAACCCTGTAGGTCGCTCGACTTGTAGCGCTTGTGCCCGCGAACAGGCAGGGCAGTTTGTCGTACCCTGCACCGAATCAAGGGCCAACCGGTTATACTCCCGCTCTTTTTTCCCGGAGCGACGTCATGTCCCTGCCCAGCCTTCGCCTCAAAGCCAATGCCGACCGCCGCCTGCGCGCCGGCCACCTGTGGGTCTACAGCAACGAAGTCGATGTCACCGCGACGCCGCTGCAGGGCTTTCAGGCCGGCCAACAGGCGATCCTCGAGGCCGCCAACGGCAAGCCGCTGGGTATCGTGGCGCTGAGCCCGAACAACCTGATCTGCGCCCGCCTGCTGTCACGCGATGCCAAGCTGCCGCTGGACAAGTCGCTGCTGGTACACCGCCTCAACGTCGCCCTGTCCCTGCGCCAGCGCCTGTTCGACCAGCCGTGCTACCGCCTGGTCTATGGTGATTCCGACCTGCTGCCGGGCCTGGTGGTCGACCGCTTCTTCGACATTCTCGTGGTGCAACTGGCCTCGGCCACCATGGAACTGCACAAGGACGACGTGATCGCCGCCCTGGTCCAGGTCCTCAAGCCCAGCGGCATCCTGTTCAAGAACGATTCCGCCGCCCGTGACGCCGAAGGCTTGCAGCGTTACGTCGAAACCGTCTACGGCGAAGTGCCGGACTGGGTCCCGCTGGAAGAAAACGGCGTGAAGTTCGAAGCGCCAGTACGCGAAGGCCAGAAGACCGGCTGGTTCTATGACCACCGCATGAACCGCGCGCGCCTGGCGCCCTACGTCAAAGGCAAGCGTGTGCTCGACCTGTTCAGCTACATCGGTGGTTGGGGCGTGCAGGCCGGCGCATTCGGCGCCAGCGAAGTGTTCTGCGTGGATGCCTCGGGCTTTGCACTGGATGGCGTGGAGCGTAACGCCGCGCTCAATGGCATCAGCGAAAAACTGACCTGCATCGAAGGCGACGTGTTCGAGGCTCTGCGCGAGCTGAAGGCCGCTGAAGAGCGCTTCGATGTGATCATTGCCGACCCACCCGCGTTCATCAAGCGCAAGAAAGACCTGAAAAACGGCGAAGCCGCCTACCGCCGCCTCAACGAACAGGCCATGCGCATGCTGACCAAGGACGGCATCCTGGTCAGTGCTTCGTGCTCGATGCACCTGCCCGAAGACGACCTGAACAACATCCTGCTGACCAGCGCCCGCCACCTGGACCGCAACCTGCAAATGCTCGAACGCGGCGGCCAGGGCCCGGACCACCCGGTTCACCCGGCCATCGCTGAAACCCGCTATATCAAGAGCATTACCTGCCGGTTGCTGCCCAACAGCTGATTCACGTCCAAGGGGCCGCGCTGCGGCCCCTTGGGTGCCTCAGATGCCCAGCACGTAAGAAGCAATACCGAAATACACCAGCACCCCTGCCGCATCGGCGATAGAGGTCACCAGCGGCCCGCTGGCAGTGGCCGGGTCGAGCTTGAGCCTGGTGAACATGAAGGGCAGGCTCATGCCAATCAGGCTGCCCAGCAAGACGATCACCAGCATGCTGCTGGCAACGATCAAGGCGACATCCGCCCCACCGCGCAGCGCCCCCAGCGATGCCACCGCCACTGCCATGGTGCCGCCCAGCGCCAGCGCCACAGCGCATTCACGTGCCAGCATGCGCAACCAGTCGCGCATCACCACCTCACCCGTTGCCAAACCACGCACCATCAATGTCGCCGACTGCGCGCCCGCGTTGCCACCGCTGTCCACCAACAGCGGCAGGAAGAACACCAGGACGATATGCGCGGCAATGGTTTGCTCGAATGCCGCGATCCCCGCCCCCGAAAACAGATTGCCGAACACCAGCAGCACCAGCCACAGCACCCGCTTGCGGTACAGCAGGCTGACAGTGGCGTCCCTGAGATTGCCCACGTGGTTGGTGATGGAGGCGCCCTTGTGGAAGTCCTCGGTAGCCTCTTCGACGACCACATCGAGTGCGTCATCGCAGGTCACCAGGCCTACCAAACGGCCGGCCTCATCCAGCACCGGCACCGCCAGCAGGTCGTGCTCGCGGATCAACCGCGCCACTTCCTCCTGGCGGGTCGAGGTACACACGCAGATGACCTTGCGCACCATGAGCTGCTCGATCGGCTGTTCACGCGCCGCAAGGATAAGCTCGCGCAGGGAAAGCGAACCCAGCAGGTTGCGTTTCTCGTCGAGCACATAGGACTGATAGATGGTTTCGGCATCTGCGGCCTCGCGGCGCAGCATGTCGATCGCCTGGCTGGCAGTGAGGCCGGCATCCAGACACGAATACTCGCTGGTCATCAGGTAACCGGCTGTGCCCTCGGGGTAGCCTTCAGGATGAAGCAGGCCATCACGACGCACCTGTGCAGCCTGACGCAGGTCGAACGGGGAAACGACGAAATCGGAAGTGTGTTGCATGAGATTCTCCAGGCGCCGACGCAGGCACCCGTAAACCTCAGCCTCACGAGCTCAAGCCTTCGGAAGCCCTGGCGACGGCGCGCTCAGTGCCAATTTGCAGGTTCTGTATGAACTGAAACTGGGAAGGTCCATTGAGGTGTTGTCTCGTGATACCGCACATGCGGCGCGGCGGATAATAAGCAGCCAATGCGCACCTGTCAGCTGCGCACCGGGCTTTTCAGATCGGTCCTACAAAGTGCCGGTCATGCTCCCCAAGCCACCGCCCAGACACATCGCCATTCCCTCGCCGCGCCAGCGGTGTAGAATCGGGCTATTCATCGCCAGTCATCCCCGGCGGGTTTATGAGCTCTGGTCGAGCACGCGGCGATCCCGTTGTGTCTTCGGCCCCATCCGTGCCAGTGGCAACCGGCCTAAGGCGCATAGGAAAAGAGAAGCTCACTCCCCTTTTTGTGACCTGATTAAGCCGCCAGGAGTGCTTCATGCCTGATTATCGTTCCAAGACTTCCACCCAAGGCCGCAACATGGCCGGCGCCCGTGCCCTGTGGCGCGCCACCGGGATGAAGGACGAAGATTTCAAGAAACCGATCATCGCCATCGCCAACTCGTTCACCCAGTTCGTCCCGGGCCATGTGCACCTGAAGGACCTGGGCCAACTGGTCGCCCGCGAGATCGAACGCGCCGGTGGCGTGGCCAAAGAGTTCAACACCATTGCGGTCGATGACGGCATCGCCATGGGCCATGACGGCATGCTGTACTCCCTGCCCAGCCGCGAGATCATCGCCGACGCCGTGGAATACATGGTCAACGCCCACTGCGCCGACGCCATCGTGTGCATTTCCAACTGCGACAAGATCACCCCCGGCATGCTGATGGCCGCCCTGCGCCTGAACATCCCGGTGATCTTCGTGTCCGGCGGCCCGATGGAAGCGGGCAAGACCAAACTGGCCAGCCACGGCCTGGACCTGGTCGACGCCATGGTCATTGCTGCAGACTCCTCGGCCTCCGACGAAAAGGTTGCCGAGTACGAGCGCAGCGCCTGCCCGACCTGCGGTTCCTGCTCCGGCATGTTCACCGCCAACTCCATGAACTGCCTGACCGAAGCACTCGGCCTGGCCTTGCCTGGCAACGGTTCGACCCTGGCCACCCACGCCGACCGTGAGCAGCTATTCCTCACCGCCGGCCGTACGATCGTCGAGTTGTGCAAGCGCTACTACGGCGAGAACGACGAGTCGGTCCTGCCGCGCAGCATCGCCAACTTCAAGGCGTTCGAAAACGCCATGATGCTCGACATCGCCATGGGCGGTTCGACCAACACCATCCTGCACCTGCTGGCCGCAGCGCAGGAAGGCGAGGTGGCATTCGACCTGCGTGACATCGACCGCCTGTCGCGCAAAGTGCCGCAGCTGTGCAAAGTGGCGCCGAACATCCAGAAGTACCACATGGAAGACGTCCACCGCGCCGGCGGCATCTTCAGCATCCTCGGCTCGCTGGCCCGCGGCGGCCTGCTGCACACCGACCTGCCTACGGTACACAGCCGCAGCATGGAAGAGGCCATCGCCAAGTGGGATATCACCCAGACCGACGATGAGGCGGTGCACACCTTCTTCAAAGCCGGCCCGGCGGGTATTCCGACCCAGACGGCCTTCAGCCAGTCGACCCGTTGGGAAACCCTGGACGACGACCGTGAAAACGGCTGCATCCGCAGCTTCGAACATGCCTACTCACAGGAAGGCGGCCTGGCCGTGCTGTACGGCAACATCGCCCTGGACGGCTGCGTGGTGAAAACCGCAGGTGTCGATGAGTCGATCCACGTGTTCGAAGGCAACGCAAAGATCTTCGAAAGCCAGGACAGCGCGGTGCGCGGCATCCTCGCCGACGAAGTGAAGGCCGGTGACATCGTCATCATCCGCTACGAAGGCCCGAAAGGCGGCCCGGGCATGCAAGAAATGCTCTACCCGACTTCGTACCTGAAATCCAAAGGCCTGGGCAAAGCTTGCGCGTTGCTCACCGATGGCCGCTTCTCGGGTGGTACTTCGGGCCTGTCGATCGGCCATGCCTCACCAGAAGCCGCCGCTGGTGGCGCCATCGGCCTGGTACGTGACGGCGACAAGGTATTGATCGACATCCCCAACCGTTCGATCAACCTGCAGGTCAGTGATGAAGAGCTGGCTGCACGCCGCGTGGAGCAGGACAAGAAAGGCTGGAAACCGGCCGAAGTGCGCCCACGCAAGGTGACCACCGCGCTGAAAGCCTACGCCCTGCTGGCGACCAGTGCCGACAAGGGTGCTGTGCGCGACAAGGCGATGCTTGAAGGGCTGTGAGGCCTTGATGATGTGAAGAAACCGGCGCCCTGAGCCCTAGTGCCAGGCAGGCAAGTGCTTTGGGCCGCTTTGCGGCCCATCGCCGGCAAGCCGGCTCCCACATGTACAGCGCAGACCTCAGGAACTGCGCGGTCCATGTGGGCCTGCACAGGCATCCAATGGCCTACTGAATCTGCTCCGGCGTGACGATCACCCAGTTCTTGTCCGCTGTCACCGGCAACCCCGCCTTCGCCTGGGCCGCCGCGTTCCTGGCGATCATCCCGTTCAACTGGTCCATGTAATTGGCCTTGCGGTTTATCCACAGGTGGATACCGCCCCTGTCAATATCCACGCCCTGAAACTGCATGTAGCCATCACTGGCCGGGGTATCACCGCCCACCAGCACCCTCTTCTTCCACTCATCGATATACGTGAGGATCGCCGCCTGCTTGGCCGCCTCGGCTGGCTAATGCTTGAGCTCAGTGGCTCCGCTTTCGATACTGAACAGCAGGGACAAACCGATGGCCAAGGCTTTCGGAGCAAACCTCATGTACGAATCCCCTGAAATGATCGGGAAAAACTAGACCATCAAACCACCCGAGCGCCCCTCCACTGCGACGCTCATACAATTGTAAACGTCGTGTTCATTGCTATTTGCGACCACCTGTTATTCCATAAACGACTAAGCAAATTACCTTTGGGTATAAATTCGTTTGTTTTCAGGCTGTTAGCATTTCCGTTCGCAATCGCTCATAGAGGCGATGCCTCTTCTGCTTTTTCCTGGAGCTTCAATGAACCTGCCGCTGTCTCTCAACCTGCTGGTGTTCCTGGCCTTGCTGCTGGGCCTGGCGCAAACTCGCCATACCGACTGGAGCCTGGCCAAGAAAGTCCTGCTCGGCCTGGCATTGGGTGTGGGCTTCGGCCTGGTGCTGCACACCCTCTACGGTGCCGGCCACCCGGTACTAAAGGCCACCATCGGCTGGCTGGATCTGGTCGGCAACGGCTATGTCGGCTTGCTGCAGATGATCGTCATGCCGCTGATCTTCGCCTCGATCCTCAGCGCCGTGGCCCGCCTGCACAACGCCTCCGCGCTTGGCCGCATCAGCGTCCTGACCATCGGCACACTGCTGCTGACCACTGCCATCGCTGCGCTGATCGGTATCGCCCTGACCAATCTGTTCGGCCTGAGCGCCGAGGGGCTGGTGGCAGGCGTACAGGAAAGCGCACGCCTGCAGGCCATCCACAGTGACTATGCCGGCAAGGTCGCCGACCTCAACATCCCGCAACTGCTGCTTTCGTTCATCCCAAGCAATCCGGTAGGCGACCTGGCACGGGCCAAGCCGACCTCGATCATCAGCGTGGTGATCTTCGCAGTGTTCGTCGGGCTGGCCGCGCTGCAGCTGATCAAGGATGACTCCGAGAAGGGCGCACGCGCCCTCTCGGCCATCGATACCCTGCAGGCCTGGGTAATGCGCCTGGTGCGCCTGGTGATGAAGCTGACCCCGTACGGCGTGCTGGCGCTGATGACCAAAGTGGTGGCCAGCTCTAACCTGGACGACATCCTCAAGCTCGGCAGTTTCGTCGTCGTGTCGTACATCGGCCTGGGCCTGATGTTCGTGGTGCACGGCATCATCCTGGCCGCAACCGGCGTCAGCCCGCTGCGCTTCTTGCGCAAGGTATGGCCGGTGCTGACCTTCGCCTTCACCAGCCGCTCCAGCGCGGCGAGCATCCCGTTGAACATCGAGGCGCAGACCCGTCGCCTGGGCGTACCGCAGTCGATCGCCAGCTTCAGCGCCTCGTTCGGTGCAACCATTGGCCAGAATGGCTGCGCCGGGCTCTACCCGGCCATGTTGGCGGTGATGGTGGCCCCGGCAGTGGGTATCGACACCTTCGACCCGCTGTGGATCGCGACCTTGGTGGCCATCGTGACCTTGAGTTCCGCTGGCGTTGCCGGCGTGGGCGGCGGTGCGACCTTCGCAGCGCTGATCGTGCTGCCAGCGATGGGGCTGCCGGTCGAGCTGGTGGCACTGCTGATTTCGGTTGAGCCGCTGATCGACATGGGCCGAACGGCCTTGAACGTGAACGGCTCGATGACGGCGGGCGTGGTGACCAGCCAGTTGTTGAAAGAAACCGACAAGGATGTGCTGGCCGGCGAAGAGCATGCCGAGCTGAGCCAATCCTGATATAGACGGGGCTGCTTGCGCAGCCCCAACCACTTCAAGACTTGTCCCACACCTCGAAGTGATACGCAGGCTTGTCCGCTTCTGCCTGCGGCTCACTCGATGCCAGCTGCCACTGCGCCTTGTCGAACTCCGGGAACCACGCATCCCCTTGCGGCGAAAGCTCCACCCGGGTCAGATACATACGGTTCACCAAGCCCTTTTCCAGGGCCTGAGCGTACAACTGTGCGCCGCCGATCAGCATCAGTTCGTCAACACCCTGCTCACGTGCCCACTGCTCAGCGCGCTCCAGCGCATCTTCGAGCGAAGCGAACACTTCGGCCCCGGCCAGCACCAAGCCGGCCTGACGGCTGACCACGATGTTCAGGCGCCCCGGCAGCGGCCTGCCCAGCGAGTCCCAGGTCTTGCGGCCCATGATGATCGGCTTGCCCAAGGTGGTGGCCTTGAAATATTTGAAATCCCCCGGCAAGTGCCAGGGCATGGTGTTGTCGATGCCGATGACGCGGTTCTCGGCGAGGGCCGCAATCAGGCTGAGGGGGAGTGAAGTAGTCATGCCGGCGAGGATAGCAAACCCATGGTGGGTTATGCTTGCGCCCTGAACCGTGTGCAATGGAATACCCTGTGACTGGACATACTCCACTGGACAAGCGCTGGCTCACCGAAGCGGTGCGCCTGCGCGAGGAACACGCCGGCCCCCTGGAGGATCAGGAAGCCAACCGCCACGCCCGCCAGCAGGGCGGCGACCTGGCAGCCCGCATCGAAGCGCGCGCACTGTTCCTGGCCGAACGGGATGGCATGACCACTGCCCTGCAGCACTGGAAACAAGGCGCACGCCTGGCCCTGCTGGCGTTGCTGCTGTTGGCCATACTCAGCGGCGCGGGCCTTGCCTTTGCCGCCCTCGGCGATGGCCTGCGCCCGGTCAACGTGTTCTGGGCGCTGGGCAGCCTGCTCGGGCTCAACCTGCTGATGCTTCTGGGCTGGGCCGCCGGGCTGGCCTTGAGTGGCGAACATGGCGCCAGCCTCGGACGGCTGTGGCTCTGGCTGAGCGAACGCTTCGCGCGCGACGCCAAGGCCGTACACCTGGCGCCAGCACTGCTGGTGCTACTGCAGCGCCAGCGCCTCAACCGCTGGTTGCTTGGCCTGCTCGTACACAGCTTGTGGCTGGCGGCCATGCTCAGTGCGCTGACACTACTGCTGGTGTTGCTTGCCACCCGGCGCTACGGCTTCGTCTGGGAAACCACCCTGCTCGCCCCCGAGCCCTTCATCACCCTTACCCAAACGCTTGGTGCCCTGCCCTCATTGCTCGGCTTTGCCGTGCCGGACGAGGGCATGATCCGCGCCAGCGGCGACACCCAGCTTGCCGTTGATATCGCCCGCCAGTCCTGGGCCAGCTGGCTGCTGGGCGTAGTGTTGGTTTATGGCCTGCTGCCGCGCCTGCTGTTGACTGGCTTGTGCCTTTGGCGCTGGTACCAAGGTCGCCGACGCCTGGCCCTGGACCTCAGCCTGCCCGGCTACGCCCAACTGCGCGATGCACTGATGCCCCGCAGCGAACGGATTGGTGTGCAGGACACCGCCCCCGAAGCGTTGCCACAGTTCCAGGCAGGTCAACTGGAAACCGGCAGCAGTGGAGCCTTGCTGGTCGGCCTCGAACTGGACGACCAGCGCCCATGGCCGCCTGCGCTGGCCAAGGGGGTGACCGACGCCGGCGTACTCGACAGCCGTGAATCGCGCAACCGGCTGCTCGAGCAGTTGAGCCGCTTCCCTCCGGCACGCCTGGCCATCGCCTGCGACCCCCGCCGCTCACCTGACCGCGGCAGCCTGGCACTTCTGGCAGAGTTGGCACGCAATGCCGGTGCCACGCGCATCTGGTTGTTGCAGGCTGCCCCAGGCCAGGTCCTGGACGCCGAGCGCCTGGGGGACTGGCATGAAGCCCTCGACCGCCTGGGCCTGCCCCACGCCGACACCGCCCCCATGAGCTGGCTGGAGCATGGCCATGACTGAGCCCCTGAAACTGGCCGTGGTCGGCCACACCAATGTCGGCAAGACCTCGCTGCTGCGCACCCTGACCCGCGATGTCGGCTTCGGTGAGGTGTCTCATCGCCCGAGCACCACCCGCCACGTCGAGGGCGCGCGCCTTTCGGTGGACGGTGAGCCGCTGCTTGAGCTCTACGATACCCCCGGGCTGGAAGATGCCATTGCCTTGCTCGACTACCTGGAACGCCTCGAACGGCCGGGCGAGCGCCTGGACGGCCCGGCACGGCTGGAGCGCTTTCTGCAGGGCAGCGAAGCACGCCAGCGCTTCGAGCAGGAAGCCAAGGTGCTGCGCCAGTTGCTGGCAAGCAATGCCGGCCTGTATGTGATCGACGCGCGCGAGCCGGTGCTGGCCAAATACCGCGACGAACTGGAGGTGCTGGCCAGTTGCGGCAAGCCATTGCTGCCGGTGCTCAACTTCGTCGCCAGCAGCCAGCATCGCGAACCTGAATGGCGTGAGGCCCTGGCCCGCCTCGGGCTGCATGCGCTGGTAAGGTTCGACAGCGTTGCGCCCCCTGAAGACGGCGAGCGCCGCCTTTACGAGAGCTTGGCATTGCTGCTGGAAGACGCCCGCCCCGCCCTGCAGCGGCTGATCGACGACCAGCAGGCACAGCGGCTGGCCCGCCAGCACAGCGGTAAACGGCTGATCGCTGAGCTGCTGCTCGACTGCGCTGCGTGTCGGCGCAGCGTCGAAGCTGAACCAGCGGCTGAAGCCAAGGCCATCGAGGCCTTGCGCCAGGAGGTGCGCCAGCGAGAACAGCGCTGCGTCGAAGCGCTTCTGAAGCTCTACGGTTTCCGTCGCGAAGATGCCAATGCCGGTGACCTGCCGCTGTTGAACGGGCGCTGGGGCGATGACCTGTTCAACCCCGAAACCTTGAAGCTATTGGGCGTACGCCTGGGCAGCGGCGTGGCGGCAGGGGCTGCGGCCGGCGCGGGGGTCGACTTGCTGGTCGGTGGCCTTACGCTCGGTGCTGCCGCCTTGGCCGGAGCCATTGCCGGCGGAGCCCTGCAGACTGCACGCAACTATGGCGCACGGTTGATGGGCAAACTGAAGGGCCAGCGCGAGCTGACGGTGGACGATACGGTGTTGCGGCTATTGGCGTTGCGTCAGCAACAGTTGATGGCAGCACTGGATAGCCGCGGGCATGCAGCACAGAACAGTATTCGCCTGAATGAGCCGGACGAGAAAACCTGGCGTGAAGGCAAGCTTCCCGAGGCGCTGAGCAAAGCGCGGGCGCATCCGCAGTGGTCGACGCTCAATCCGGGAGCGCGAGTGAACCAGACTGAGCGGCAGGAACAGCTGGAAGCACTGGTATTGCAGATTTGAGCTATCCGATCCAGCCTGATCGCGGGTAAACCCGCGCCCTCAGGTTTGGCGTTGCCAACCTGAGGGCGCAGGCCTTACTGCTGCGCCACCTTCTCCGACTTGCCGTCATAACGCTTGCGCCACTCGGCCAGGATCTGGTCGCGGTTCTTCGAAGCCCAGGCGAAGTCGTTCTTGATCAGGCGCTGCTCGTAGTCCGCGGGGAGCTCGGTTTGCGGTTTGGCAATGCCCGGGGCAGCGAGTACAGCGAAGTTCTCTTTGTACAGTTCCATGGCCGCAGGGCTTGCCGAGAAATCCGCCAGCCGCTTGGCGGCATCAGCCTTCGGTGAACCTTTGATCACTGCAGTCGCCTCAATCTCCCAGCCCAGGCCTTCCTTGGGCAGGACGATATCCAGTGGCGCGCCCTGGCGCTTGAGCTGCACCGCCGGGTACTCGAAGGAGATACCGATCGGGAACTCCCCTGCCGCGGCCAGTTTGCAAGGCTTGGAGCCGGAATGGACGTACTGGCCGATGTTCTGGTGCAGCGCGTCCATATAGGCCCAGCCCTGAGGCTCGCCAAAGGTCTGCAGCCACGCGCTCACATCCAGGAAACCGGTACCGGACGACGCCGGGTTCGGCATCACGATCTTGCCCTTGTACTCCGGCTTGGTCAGGTCCTGCCAGCTCACCGGTTTGCTCAGGCCCTGCTTCTGGGCCTCGATGGTATTGAAGCAGATCGTCGCGGCCCAAACGTCCATGCCGACCCACGCCGGAGGGTTGGCGGCGTCACGGTAGTTGGCGGAGATCTTGCCCAGGTCTTTCGGTGCATAGGCTTCGAGCATGCCGTTCTGGTCGAGGATGGCCAGGCTGGAAGCCGCCAGCCCCCACACCGCATCGGCCTGCGGGCGCTCTTTCTCGGCCAGCAGCTTGGCAGTGATGATGCCGGTGGAGTCACGCACCCACTTGATTTCGATGTCCGGGTTGGCCTTTTCGAAGGCCTGCTTGTAGGTCTTGAGCTGCTCGGCTTCCAGGGCGGTGTAGACGGTCAGCTGCGTAGTGGCGGCCGAAGCCTGCAGGCTGAATACAGCGGTCACGGCAGCGGCAAGTGCGAGGGGCTTGAACATGATGCGTTTCCTGTCAGTGTGGGCAGTCGGTCAATGGCCGGGAGCGCGCTGGCGCCAGGCCTGTGAGCGGCGCAGCAGGCCGCGGGAAGCGCCGGCCAGCAGCAGCGATGCAGCCGCACTGGTCAGCAGGATCAAGGTCGACATGGCGGCAGCGCCGCCGACATTGCCGGCATCGTCCATGTTCAGCACCGCGACGGCGGCCAGGATGGTGTCGGGGCTGTACAGGAAGATTGCCGCCGATACCGTGGTCATGGCCGAGACGAACAGATAACGGATGATGTCCAGCAGTGCGGGCAGGCAGATCGGCACGGTCACCCGCACGAAGTGCTTGTACAACGGCGCCTTGAGCGACAGCGCGGCGGCCTCGAACTCGCCATCGAGCTGGCGCAACGCCGTGGATGCGGTCATCTGCGCAGTGGTCAGGTAGTGGGCTATGGTGCACACCACCAACAGCCCCATGCCGCCGTAGAACACGTGCAGTGGGTTGCCATTGAGGTTGAAGAAGAAGACATAGCCCAGGCCCAGCACCAACCCCGGTACCGCCATGGGGATGAAGCTGAGCAGGCGCAGGGCCTGGTTGAGCAAACGCTGGCCCTGGGTTTTCTCCATCAGGTAGGCACCGGCAAAGATCACCATGCTGCCGATCAGCGCGGTGCCGATGGCCATGGTCACGCTGTTGCGATAGGCCAGCCAGCCACCGCCGGCGGTGTCTTCGAACATGTAGTGCTTGAACGACAAGGTCAGGTTGTAGGGCCAGAAGGTCACCAGTGACGAGTACACCGCCATGCCGATCACGCCCACCAGCACCGTGCATACCAGCAGGACGATCACCAGATAGCAGGTATCACGCCCGGGCGACGGCTTGGGTTCGAATACCTGGGCACGACCACTCATGGCCTCGCCCTGGCGGCGACGCAGCCAGGCATCGACCGCAAAGCTCAGCAATGCCGGCACCAGCAGCACCATGCCGATCAATGCACCCCGGCCGAACTGCTGCTGGCCGACGACCGCCTTGTAGGCCTCGAGCGCCAGCACCTGGTAGTCGCCACCGACAACCACCGGTACACCGAAATCGGTGATGGTCAGGGTGAACACCAGGCAGAACGCCGCGAACACCGCCTGGCGCGTTGCCGGCCAGGTAATGCTGCGAAACGCCCGCGACGCCCCGGCCCCCATGCTGGAGGCGGCATCGAACAACCGTGCATCGGCCAGCGACAAGGCCGACAGCAGGATCATCAGCGCATGCGGGAAGGTGTAGATGGCCTCCCCCAGGACAATGCCCCAGAAGCCATAGATGTTGTCACTGAGCAACCCGCGCAGCAGGCCTTGGTTACCGAACAGGTAGACCAGGGCAATCGCCGGCAACATCGACGGTGCCAGCAGTGGCAGCAGCGAGATACCCCGCCACAGCCCCTTGGCCGGGATCAGCGTGCGCTGCAAGGCATAAGCGAACAGGTATGCCAGGGGGACCACGATCGCGGCAACCGTGAAGGCAACCGACAAGCTGTTGCCAAGCAGCCAGTGGAAGTTGTCGCTGGCAAACAGTTCACGGGCCGCCAGCAGACCGCCACCCTGGCCGGCATCGCCGCTGAAGCCGCGCCAGAAGATCGCCAGCAACGGCATCAGCACCGCCAGCAACAGCAAGGCCAGCAGCAGGCACTTGCCACCGACGACGAACAGCCGATCACCGAATGCAACATCATTGCGCGCTGTGTGCTTGGGCTGGGCCAGCGGCAAAGGCATGGGCGCGGCCATCTCAGGCAAACACCTGCAGGCTCTGCGGCGGCAGGGCCACCCAGATGTCCTGCGAGCCCAAGTGTGGCATGGCTTCTGGCGCCAGTTCGGCGAGCAGCGGATGGCCCGGCAGGGCCTTGAATTCAAAGCTCATGCGGCAGCGGTTGCCAAGGAATGTGATTTCGCGGACCTTGGCCGGGAACAGGTTTTCTTCATGCACCACCGGGTTGACAGTGATGGCCTCCGGGCGGCAGAACAACCGGCCGCTGCTGGCCCGCGGCGCACCCGCTGCCAGGCGCATGCTCATGGCGCCCACCTGGGCATGGCTGTCGCCAGTACGCTGAAACGGCAGCCAGTTGCCCTGGCCAACGAACTCGGCAACGAACGGCGTGGAAGGCTGATCGTAGATTTCCTGAGGGGTGGCGTACTGCTCGACCTGGCCGTTGTTCATCACCGCAATGCGGTCGGCCATCAGCATGGCTTCGTCCTGGTTGTGGGTGACCATCAGCGTGGTGATACCCAGTTGACGCTGCAGCTGTCGAAGTTCGGTACACAGGTGCTCACGCACACGCGCATCCAGCGCCGACATAGGCTCGTCGAGCAACAGCAGCGAAGGCGACGGGGCCAGGGCACGGGCCAACGCAACCCGCTGCTGTTGCCCCCCGGACAATTGCCCGGGGTATTTCTTTTCACTGCCGGCCAGGCCTACCAGGTCCAGCATCTCGGCTACGCGCTGGCGGCTTTCTTCACGGCCACTGCGGTTCAGGCCGTAGGCAATGTTGGCTTCGACGGTGAGGTTGGGGAACAGCGCGTAGGATTGAAAGAGGATGCCGTAGTCACGGGCCTGTGGGGGCAATTCGCTGATGTCACGCTCACCGATGTACAACTCGCCACGGTCTTGGCGTTCCAGCCCTGCGATGCAGCGCAGCAGGGTGGTCTTGCCGCAGCCGGAAGGGCCGAGCAGGCAAACCAGCTCGCCGGCGGCGATGTCCAGGGAGACATCGTTCAACGCCGTGAAGGCGCCGAAACGCTTGTGGATACCGCGCACTTTCATTTGTGCGCCCGGGGTGGCGTGGTTCATGGCAAAGCCTCATCGAGCAGATGTGGCCATGCTAGAAAGGCTGTGCGAAGGTTCTGTGGCGGCGAGGCAAAAGCGGGCGATAGTGGTATAGGCAGATTTTGTAGTGACGTTGCAGGTTCAGAACTGCGACCCCACCACTTCCTGCGCCACCCCGAGAAAGGCTGCCGGCAACCGGGCCTGGCGTCTTTCCTTCAGGCAGTACAGGTACTCATGCATCACCGGCGCGTCTTCCAGTGTCAGCACCCGCAGCTCCGAGTTGTGCGGCACCTCGTGCCGGGCAATCACGCTGATGCCGATATTGCGCAGCACCGCCTCACGGATCGACTCGCGGCTGCCGATTTCCAGCACCGCTTCGGCCTTCACCCCAGCGCCGTGCATCATTTCTTCGGTGAGTTTGCGCGTGGTCGAACCTTTCTCGCGCATCAGCAGGCATTGCCCTGCCACCACCTCGATAGACACCACCTGACGCTGCGCCAGCGGGTGATTGCGGTGCACCGCCACCACCAGCGGGTCAGTGCCCAGCACGCGCCTCACCAGGCGAGCATCCTCCACCAACTGTGACGAGGCGGCGAGATCGACGCGGTAGTCCTCCAGCATCTCCAGCACCTGCTGCGAATTACCGATCTCCACGGCCACGCCCACCTGTGGCAAGCGCTCACGGAAGATCTTCACCAGATCGAGTATGTAATACGGCGCAGTGGCAGCGATGCGCAGGTTACCTTGGGCATGGCCGCTGTTGCGCAGCTCGAACTCGATGTCGGCTTCCTGTTGCAGCAGCGCCTTGACCATTGGCAGCAGGCGCACGCCCTCCTCGCTCAGCACCAGGCGCCGGCCGCCGCGGTAGA
The DNA here is from genome assembly GCF_047456105.1 of Pseudomonas sp. BNK-15. Taxonomy (NCBI): domain Bacteria; kingdom Pseudomonadati; phylum Pseudomonadota; class Gammaproteobacteria; order Pseudomonadales; family Pseudomonadaceae; genus Pseudomonas; species Pseudomonas sp. BNK-15. The sequence continues at coordinate 2,270,039 of NZ_CP179898.1, read as the reverse complement.
ACAGCTCCACCGCGTACTGGCTTTCGAGGTTGCGGATTTGGGTGGTCACCGTCGGCTGGCTGAGGCCAAGCTTCTTCGCCGCCAGGGTGATGCTGCCCAGGCGGGCCACCATGTAGAAGGCTTTGAGCTCGGCACTCAGCATTGCTGGGCTCCGCAGCCGCAAAAGCAGCCGTAAGCAGAGGCAGCGCTGTGTAGTTTCATAAGTCTGGATTCCACCTCGATCAGCTTGTAGCTTGCAGCTGCTACTTGCGCAAAAGGCGCAGGCCGTTGAACACCACCAGCAGGCTTACGCCCATGTCGGCGAACACCGCCATCCACAGCGTGGCCATGCCGGCAAAGGTGATTGCCAGGAAGATGGCCTTGATGCCCAACGCCAGCACGATGTTCTGCTTAAGGATCGCCGCACTTTGCCGCGACAGCCTGACGAAGGCCGGGATTTTGCGCAAGTCGTCATCCATCAGCGCCACATCGGCGGTCTCGATGGCGGTGTCGGTACCGGCAGCCGCCATGGCGAAACCGATCTCGGCACGGGCCAGCGCCGGCGCATCGTTGATACCATCACCGACCATGCCAACCCGGTGCCCCTGGGCGTAGAGCTGCTCGATCGTGCTCAGCTTGTCGGCAGGGAGCAGGTTGCCTTCGGCGCGGTCGATACCGACCTGGGCAGCGATGGCCTGGGCGGTATGGGGATTGTCGCCGGTAAGCATGACAGTCTTGATGCCCAGCGCGTGCAGCTCGGCGATGGCCTCACGGCTGCTGTCCTTGACCGTGTCGGCAACGGCAAACAGCGCCAGCGGGCCAGAGCGGTCGAGCAACAGCACCACGGTCTTGCCTTGGCGCTCGAGTTGGTCCAACTGTGCTTCGAGCTGCGGTGAGCACAAGCCCAGCTCTTCGACCAGACGATGGTTGCCCAGGTGATAGGTTTCGCCATCGATGTCACCACGCACACCGCACCCCGCCAAGGCAGCGAACGCGCTGACCTCACTCAGGGCCAGCCCCTGCGCCCTGGCCAACTGGGCGATGGCAGCCGATACCGGGTGGTCTGAGCGCTCGGCCAGGCTTGCCGCCAGTGCCTGGGCGCGGCCTTCGAACAATGGGTCTAGCACCTTGGTATCGGTCTGCACCGGCTTGCCGTGGGTGAGAGTTCCAGTCTTGTCCAGGGCCAGGAAGTCCAGCTTGCGGCCCCCTTCCAGGTACACACCCCCCTTGATCAGGATGCCCTTGCGCGCCGCAGCCGCCAGGCCACTGACAATGGTCACCGGGGTGGAAATCACCAGGGCACATGGGCAGGCCACCACCAACAGCACCAAGGCGCGGTAGACCCAGTCGAACCAGGCGCCGGCCATGAACAGCGGCGGGATGAGCGCTACGGCCAAAGCCAGGGCGAACACCACAGGCGTGTAGATGCGCGAGAAGGTATCGACGAAACGCTGGGTAGGCGCTCGAGCGCCCTGCGCCTGCTCCACGGCCTTGATGATACGGGCCAATGTGGAATGCCCTGCCACTGCAGTTACCCGGTACTCCAGAGCGCCGGCCTGGTTGATGGTGCCGGCGAACAGCTTGTCGCCAGGGGCCTTGTCCACAGGCAGGCTCTCGCCGGTGATCGGTGCCTGATCGACGCTGGATTGCCCACTGACCACTTCACCGTCCAGGCCGATACGCTCACCGGGGCGTACCCGCACGAGCGCACCGATCGCTACGTGGCGCACCTCGGCCTCACGCCATTGGCCATCGGCCTGCTGCACCGTGGCCATGTCCGGCGTAAGCTGCATCAGGCCACTGATGGCATGGCGCGCACGGTCAAGTGAACGTGCCTCGATCAGTTCGGCGATGGTGAACAGCACCATGACCATGGCCGCCTCAGGCCACTGGCCGATCAGCACGGCACCGGTCACGGCAATGCTCATCAGCGCGTTGATGTTCAGGTTGCGGTTTTTAAGGGCAATCCAGCCCTTCTTGTAGGTGCCCAGGCCACAGCCAAGGATCGCTGCCAGCGCCAACGCGGCTACCACCCACTCGGGCGCCAGCGCGCTGAAATGGATGATTTCAGCGGCGATCGCCGCGATGCCGGACAATGCCAATGGCCACCAGCGAGTCTTGGCTGGCGCGGGTGCGATCACGCCACCCTCATCCTCTACAGCCAGCGGTTCTGCCTTCATGCCCAGGCTTTCGATGGCCCGCTCGATCTCAGCAGTGCCATCCAAGGTATGGCGCACGCCCAGCACGCGGTTGATCAGGTTGAACTCCAGCTGCTCGATGCCGGCCAGCTTGCCGAGCTTGTCCTGGATCAAGGTCTGTTCTGTCGGGCAGTCCATGGCTTGTATGCGAAAACGGCTGAGCCGGGCCTGGTCACTGGCCTTTTCGCTCAATTGCACAAACGCAGGCGCCGCACTGGAACCGCAGCAACTGTGCGCATGTGCGTCGTGGCAATGGCTTTTACCGGCGTTGACGTGGTCATGGTCATGCACGTGTTCGTGGCTGACAGGCTGGTTCATGGGGTCATCCTTAGTGAGCACCTGTTGCCAAGTGAACACCCTGTAGCCACTATAGGGTCAAGCCACCTGATGGAGAATCGCCATGAAAATCGGAGAACTGGCCAAAGCCACCGACTGTGCGGTGGAGACCATTCGTTATTACGAGCGTGAGCAGCTACTGCCAGAGCCAGCGCGTACCGACGGTAATTACCGGCTGTACACCCAGGCCCATGTCGAGCGGCTGACCTTTATCCGCAACTGCCGCACCCTGGACATGACCCTGGACGAAATACGCAGCCTTTTGCGCCTGCGCGATAGCCCGGCGGGCTCATGTGGCAGCGTCAATGCGTTGATAGACGAACATATCGAACACGTGCAGGCGCGGATCGATGGCCTGGTGGCATTGCAGGAGCAACTGGTGGAGTTACGCAGACGGTGCAGTGCGCAGGGAGAGGAATGCGCGATCTTGCAGCGTTTGGAGGTGAACGGAGCCGTATCCGTGCCGGATACCGAGCATTCGCACGTGGGGCGTAGCCACGGGCATTGAAGCCGCTGGGGCTGCTGCGCAGCCCTGGGCATTTGCGCGAATCAGACCGCCATCGGCGCCGTCATCGGTGCATGGTGCTCATAGCCTTCCAGGCTGAAATCGCTCGGTTCGATCTTCTCCAGCCACTCCGGCTCGTACTTGCCCGTCTCGGCGAACGCAGGCACGCGGTCGCTGATCACCAGCTTCGGTGCTTTCAGCGGCTCGCGCTTGAGTTGCTCGTTAAGCATGTCCAGATGGTTTTCGTACACATGGGCATCGCCAATGAAGTACGTGAACCAGCGCGGCGTATAGCCCGTCAGGCGGCCGAACAGCGACAGCAGCGCCGCACCTTCGGTGAGGTTGAACGGTGTGCCCAGGCCCAAGTCATTGGAGCGGATGTAGAGCGTCAGGGAGATTTCCCTGGTCTGGACATTGGGGTGGAACTGGTACAGCAGGTGGCACGGCGGCAGCGCCATTTCGTCCAGCTGCGCGCAGTTCCAGCCATGGAACAGGATGCGCCGGCTGCCCGGGTCGTTGGCTATGGTGTCCAGGCACTGACGCACTTGGTCGATGGCCTTGTACAGCACGACGAACGCCTGGCCATCTTCCTCGTCCTGGGCAATCCTGCGAAAGCCCGCTTGTTCGGCCATCTCGATCGCTGCCGGGTTGCTCAGCGGGATGCGCTTGTAGCCCGGCCACTGGCGCCACTGCACACCGTAAATCTCGCCGAGGTCGTCATGGCCCTGGCGGAACGGGTTGGCCAGCCACTGGGCGTTCTCGTTGGCGTTCTGATCCCACACCTTGCAGCCCAGTTCGCGGAATTCACCCGCGTTCTTCACGCCACGCAGGAAGCCGACCATTTCGCCGATGGCAGACTTGAATGCCAGCTTGCGCGTGGTGATGGCCGGAAAGCCCTTTTGCAGATCGAAGCGCAGCATGGCGCCCGGCAGGCTGATGGTGCGGATGCCCGTGCGGTTTTCCTGCAGAGTGCCGTTTTCGATGACGTCACGGACCAGGTCCAGATACTGTTTCATGGCTTACCTGTAGCAAGAACGGCAGGGGGATCGCCCCTGCCGTTGGGAATCAGATGGCGGGTTTCGCCGTGGGTTTGCGATTATAAGCCCACCAGATCAATCCGAGGCCGGCCAGAATCATCGGGATGCAGAGTATCTGACCCATGGTCAGCCAGCCCCAGGCAATGTAGCCCAGCTGGGCATCCGGCACGCGGACGAATTCGACGATGAAGCGGAAGATGCCGTAGAACAGGGCGAACATCCCGGAAACCGCCATGGTCGGGCGCGGCTTGCGCGAGAACAGCCAGAGGATCGCGAACAACGCCACGCCTTCCAGGGCGAACTGGTACAGCTGCGATGGGTGGCGCGGCAGCTGGGCCGGGTCGCTGAACGGCGGGAAGATCATCGCCCACGGCACGTCGGTCGGCTTGCCCCACAATTCGGCGTTGATGAAGTTGCCGATACGCCCTGCCCCCAGGCCAATCGGCACCAGCGGTGCGACGAAGTCCATCAGTTCGAAGAATGACTTGTTGTTGCGCTTGCCGAACCACAAGGCCGCCAGCATCACGCCGATGAAGCCGCCGTGGAACGACATGCCACCCTTCCATACCTCGAAGATCAACGTCGGGTTGGCCAGGTAGGCGTGCAGGTCGTAGAACAGCACATAACCCAAGCGCCCGCCGACGATCACCCCCATCGACAACCAGAACACCAGGTCAGAGAGCTTTTCACGCGACCAGGTGGGGTCGAAACGGTTGAGCCGGCGCGAGGCGAGCAGCCACGCGCCACCAATGCCGATCAGGTACATCAGGCCGTACCAATGGATTTTCAGCGGCCCGAGCGCAACGGCCACGGGGTCTATCTGCGGGTAAGGCAGCATGGATATTCCTCTGGTTTCAAATCAAAAAGCTCAGGCCTACGCAAAACAGCAGCGCGGCGAACAAGCGCTTGAGCAGGCGGGGCGACAACTTGTGCGCCAGCCGCGCGCCGAAGCGGGCGAAAAACATGCTGGTCACGGCAATGCCGACCAGCGCTGGCAGGTACACGAAGCCCACGCTATGGGCTGGCAGATGCTCATCGTGCCAACCCAGCCACATGAAACTCAGGGCGCTGGCCACGGCAATCGGCAGGCCGCAGGCCGAAGACGTGGCCACCGCCTGCTGCATCGGCAGGCTGCGCCAGGTCAGGAATGGCACGGTCAACGAACCACCGCCGATGCCGAAGATCGCCGAGGCCCAACCGATCACGCCACCGGCACCGATCAGTGCGGGCTTGCCGGGAATGCCGCGGCTGGCCTTGGGCTTGAGGTCCAGTGCCATCTGCGCGGCAATGATCAGCGCGAATACGCCGATGATCTTCTGCAACAGCGGGCCCTGGATAAGCGAAGCCGTCTTCGCGCCCACCCCGGCGCCCAGCAGGATACCCACGGTCATCCAGGCGAAGATCGGCCACTGCACCGCGCCCCGACGATGGTGCTCGCGCACGGCATTGATCGATGTGAAGACGATGGTTGCCAGCGAGGTACCCACCGCCAGGTGAGTGAGCACCGAAGCGTCGAAGCCCTGCAGGGTGAAGCTGAACACCAGCACCGGCACGATGATGATGCCGCCGCCCACGCCGAACAGCCCGGCCAGCACGCCGGCACAGGCGCCCAGAAGCAGATAGAGTGCGAACTCCATTCGTCGTCCCCGAAAAACAATCCGGCATGGTAACGGAAGCCGGGCTCGGGGCTCTAGTGAACTCTGTGACAGGATGGATCGGCGCCGCCGCAGTGGGTAGAGTGGCAAAAAACCCAGAGGCCCAACCTATGTGCCTGATCGTATTCGCCTGGCGGCCAGGGCATGCCCTGCCGCTGATCGTGGCGGCCAACCGCGACGAGTTCTATGCCCGGCCCACGCAAGCGCTGGCAGCCTGGGAAGATGCGCCAGGCGTGCATGCAGGGCGTGACCTGGAGGCCGGTGGTACCTGGCTGGGCGTGGGGCCGCAGGGGCGGTTCGCCGCCCTGACCAACATTCGCGACCCAGGGCAGCCGTTGGGCCCCCGCTCACGCGGCGAGCTGGTGGCGGCATACCTGCAGGGTGAACTTGGGGTCGAGGCCTATCTGGACCAGGTCGCCAGCCGCAGCAAGCAGTATTCGGGGTTCAACCTGCTGGTGGGCGATGGTGTGCGCCTGGGGTATCTGCACGCTCGAGACGCGGCGCCGCGCTTGCTGGCGGCTGGTGTGTATGGGCTTTCCAATGCCGGGCTGGACACGCCGTGGCCCAAGCTGGTCAAGGCGCGCGACGGGCTGGAACGGTTACTGGGGTCAGCAGACCCACAGCGTTTGATGGCGTTGCTGGCCGATGGTGAGACGGCGCCTGAGGCAGAGCTGCCGGAAACTGGCGTGGGGGTGGCGACAGAGAAGCTGCTGTCGAGTGTGTTTATTGCCAGCCAGAATTATGGGACGCGGGCCAGTACGGTGCTGATCGTGGATGATCAGGGTAAAAGACGGCTTGTCGAGCGCAGTTTCGGGCCTTTTGGGGGGCACTTGGGGGAGGTTGAGCTTTGGGTTTGAGGGCCATGGGGCTGCTTTGCAGCCCTTTCGCGACGCAAGGCCGCTCCTACAAGGGTCGCGTCGCCTGAGCGGCCTTGCGTCGCGAAAGGGCCGCAAAGCGGCCCCAGAATTCACAGGGTCTTGTTGGCCTCTGGCCCAATCATCCGCGCCAGCCCAAGGTTCTTCAGCGCCAATTGCAACGAGCTGTGGATAACCTGCGGGTTGTCATGGCTCAGGGCATCGGCCAGCAGCTCCTTAGCCTTGCTCATGTTTATCTGGCGCAGCATCCACTTCACCTTCGGCAGGTTGGTGGCGTTCATCGACAAGCTGTCGAAGCCCATGGCCATCAACAGGACCGCTGCTGCCGGATCACCGGCCATCTCGCCGCAGATACTGACTGGCTTGCCCTCGCCATGGGCATCACGCACCACGGTGTTCAAGGCTTGCAGCACTGCCGGGTGCAGGTAGTCGTAAAGGTCGGCAACCCGCGGGTTGTTGCGGTCCACTGCCAGCAGGTACTGGGTCAGGTCGTTGGAGCCTACCGAAAGGAAATCCACCTGACGCGCCAGCTCCTTGGTCTGGTAAACCGCGGCCGGGATCTCGACCATCACGCCAACCGGTGGCATCGGCACGTCCGTGCCTTCGTCACGCACCTCGCCCCAGGCGCGGTGAATCAGGTGCAGCGCCTCTTCCAGTTCGTGAATGCCGGAGATCATCGGCAGCAGAATGCGCAGGTTGTTCAGGCCTTCGCTGGCTTTGAGCATGGCGCGGGTCTGGACCAGGAAGATTTCCGGGTGGTCGAGGGTCACGCGGATGCCACGCCACCCCAGGAACGGGTTTTCTTCCTTGATCGGGAAGTAGGACAGCGCCTTGTCCCCGCCGATGTCGAGGGTACGCATGGTCACCGGCAGCGGGTGAAACGCCGCCAACTGCTCGCGATAGATGGCCAACTGCTCTTTTTCGCTGGGGAAGCGCTGGTTGATCATGAACGGCACTTCTGTGCGGTACAGGCCCACCCCTTCGGCGCCCCGCTGCTGGGCACGGGCCACGTCGGCAAGCAGGCCGGTGTTGACCCACAGCGGCATGCGATGACCGTCCGGGGTGATGCAAGGCAGTTCGCGCAACGCATCCAGGCCCTGGGCCAGCTGACGCTCTTCTTCGACCACCTCGCTGTATTGCTTGCGCAGCACGTCGCTGGGGTTGGTGAACACCTCGCCCTTGTAGCCATCGACGATCAGCTCGATACCATCGACCTTGGAATACGGCAGGTCGACCAGGCCCATCACCGTCGGGATACCCATGGCACGGGCCAGGATGGCAACGTGGGAGTTGCCCGAGCCCAGCACCGAGACCAGGCCCACCAGCTTGCCTTCCGGCACCTCACCCAGCATCGCCGGGGTCAGTTCCTCGCTGACCAGGATGGTGTTGTCGGCATACACCAGCGATTGCGAACGGGCTTGCTGGAGGTAGGCCAGCAGACGGCGACCGAGGTCTTTCACGTCCGAGGCGCGCTCGCGCAGGTAATCGTCGTCCATCAGCTCGAACCGGCTGACGTGCTCGCCGACCACCTGGCGCAGGGCGCCCTGGGCCCACTGGCCGGTCTTGATGACGTCAGTCACCTCACCGCCGAGGGCTGCGTCCTCAAGCATCATCAGGTACACGTCGAACAGCGCGCGTTCTTCCGGGCGCAACTGGGTGGCCAGTTTGGCCGAAAGCTTGCGCATGTCGGCGCGCACGCCCTCGAGGGCGTTGTGGAACAGTTTGAGTTCAGCGTCGATGTCTTCGACCGTCTTGTCCGGCACCACCTCAAGGTCGGCAGGCGGCAACATGACCACGGCTCGGCCGACGGCAGCACCCGGCGAGCCTGGTACGCCGACGAAGCGCGCTTCCTGGATGCCCTTGCCCTGGCGGCCCAGGCCACGAATCGAGCCGGTGGCCTCGGCGTGAGCGATAACCCCGGCGAGTTGAGCGCTCATGGTGACCAGGAAAGCTTCTTCACCCTCGTCGAACTGGCGGCGTTCTTTCTGCTGAATGACCAGCACGCCGACCACACGACGGTGGTGGATGATCGGTGCACCCAGGAAGGACGCGAAACGCTCCTCGCCCGTTTCAGCGAAGTAGCGGTAACGTGGGTGATCAGCGGCGTTTTCCAGGTTCAGCGGCTCTTCCCGGGTACCGACCAGACCAACCAGGCCTTCGTTGGGGGCCATGCTGACCTTGCCGATGGATCGCTTGTTGAGGCCTTCGCTGGCCATCAGCACGAAGCGGTTGGTTTCCGGGTCGAGCAGGTAGACCGAGCAGACCTGGCTGCCCATGGCCTCCTTGACGCGCAAGACAATGATCCCCAACGCCGTCTTGAGATCTTTGGCGGAGTTCACTTCCTGGACGATCTTGCGCAGCGTATTGAGCATGGCTCGGGGTCGAACTCCGTCGTCAGTCGCGCGTCAAAAGACGCGGTGCTAGCTCTTTCAGGGCGCGGCGATACACTTCACGCTTGAAGGTCACCACCTGGCCCAGCGGGTACCAATAGCTGACCCAGCGCCAGCCATCGAATTCAGGCTTGCCGGTCAGGTCCATCCGCACCCGTTGCTCATTGCTCACCAGGCGCAGCAAAAACCATTTCTGCTTCTGGCCGATACACAGCGGTTGGCTGTGGGTACGTACCAGACGCTGGGGTAAACGATAACGCAACCAGCCGCGGGTGCAGGCAAGAATTTCCACATCATCGCGTTCAAGGCCAACTTCTTCGTTCAGCTCGCGGTACAGGGCATCTTCCGGCGTCTCGTCAGGGTTGATACCACCCTGAGGGAATTGCCAGGCATCCTGGTTGATCCGCCGAGCCCATAGCACCTGCCCGGCATCATTCGTGAGAATGATCCCGACATTTGGGCGAAAACCATCCGGGTCGATCACGGCAGCAACCTCGCAAACGCATGTCACCGCATTGTTCCACAAAGCCTGCGAGCGCAGCAACGCGCCCGCCACGCTTATGTGCAGCGAGGTGAAAACTCCGTATTCTGCGGGCCTTCCCTATGGCTGACGCGAGTAACCGCAATGCGCCTGGCTTTATTCGACCTGGACAATACCCTCCTCGGTGGCGACAGTGACCACGCGTGGGGTGATTACCTGTGCGAACGGGGGATTCTTGACCCGATCGCGTACAAACAACGCAACGATGCCTTCTACCAGGATTACCTGAACGGCACCCTCGACCTGCAGGCCTACCTGGCCTTTTCCATGGAAATCCTCGCAGCCACCGAACCCGCCCAGCTCGACCAATTGCACCGCGAGTTCATGCGCGACTGCATCGAGCCGATCATCCTGCCCAAGGCCCTGGCCCTGCTGCAGCAACACCGTGAGGCAGGCGACCAACTGGTAATCATCACCGCCACCAACCGTTTCGTCACCGCGCCGATTGCCCGCCGCCTGGGCGTTCGCACGCTATTGGCGACCGAATGCGAAACACGCGATGGCCGCTATACCGGGCGCAGTACCGATATACCGTGCTTCCGTGAAGGCAAGGTGACGAGGCTGGAACGCTGGATGCTGGAGAACGGGTTCGACCTGCAAGACAGCTACTTCTATAGCGACTCGATGAATGACTTGCCGCTGTTGCAGCGGGTGTCACATGCTGTCGCGGTGGACCCGGACCCTAACCTGCAGGCTGAGGCTGAGCGGCGCGGGTGGCCGGTGATTTCGCTTAGGGACTGAGCCTTTTTGGGGCCGCCTTGCGCCCCATCGCTGGCAAGCGCACAAGGTATGTAGCTGGCTCGCCGGCGATGGGCTGCAGAGCGGCCCGGCCAGCTTCAGACCGGCTTGGCGCCCATCAACCCGGCGATGGACAGGAAGCAGACACCGCTGAAGACCGCCAGGGCCAGGGTAAACCGCAAACCCACCGCCTCAGCCTTGCGCAGCCGGTTCAGACGCACCAGCAACCACCACGCGGCGAACGCACCGAGGGTATAGATGACGCTGGACGCCAGCACCCAGGTCTGCCCCAGCGGCCAACCTACCAGGTGAACCAGCCACCAACCGGTGAACGGCATGCTCAGCAGGCTCACGCCCATCACCAGCCAGACGAACACCAAAGGCCGACGCAGCAGCTTGCCATAAGCCTGGGCGTCGCCTTGACGCCGGGCGCGTACGGTCCAGATCGCCAAACCCAGTGCGCCCAGCAATAACAGGGCGGTGGCAATGAGGTGCAGGGCCTTGAGGGTGGTCAGGTGTTCCATGTCTTCACATCCTTGGGGGGTTCGCCAAGCTTAGTCGCTCAACCCAGGAAGAGCCGGTAAGCGGGATTGTCGGTCTCATCCCAGTACGGATACCCAATCTTGGCCAGCGCCGCCGGCACCAGGTGGCGTTCGTCCTCCGGCACCTGCAACCCGGCCACCACACGCCCGTCGGCGGCGCCGTGGTTGCGGTAGTGGAACATCGAGATGTTCCAGCGCCCGCCCAGCTTGTTGAGGAAGTTGAACAGCGCCCCCGGCCGCTCAGGGAACTCGAAGCGCAGCACGATCTCGTCGCGTGCACCGGCCGAATGGCCACCCACCATGTGGCGGATGTGCATCTTGGCCAGCTCGTTGTCAGTCAGGTCGGTAACAGGGAAACCCTGCTCGGTCAGTTGCTGCACCAACGCAGCGCGTGGGTCGTTCTCCGGATGGGTCTGCACGCCAACGAAGATATGGGCTTCGTCGGATGTGTGCTTGCGGTAGTTGAATTCGGTGATCTGGCGCTTGCCGATGGCCTCGCAGAACGCCTTGAAGCTGCCCGGCCGCTCGGGGATGGTCACGGCGATGATCGCTTCGCGCTTCTCGCCCAGCTCGGCACGCTCGGCGACGTGACGCAGGCGGTCGAAGTTGACGTTGGCGCCCGAGTCGATAGCCACCAGCGTTTGCCCGCTGACGCCGTTGAGCTCCACATACTTCTTGATGCCAGCGACACCCAAGGCACCTGCAGGTTCGGTGATCGAGCGGGTATCGTCGTAGATATCCTTGATTGCTGCACAGATCTCGTCAGTGCTGACGGTGATCACTTCATCCACATGCAAGCGGCAGATGTCGAAGGTATGCTGACCGATCTGGGCCACGGCCACGCCATCGGCGAACAGCCCAACCTGCGGCAGCACCACGCGCTCGCCAGCGGCCATGGCTGCCTGCAGGCAATTGGAGTCATCCGGTTCGACGCCAATCACCTTGATTTCCGGGCGCAGGTATTTCACGTAGGCGGCGATGCCGGCGATCAGCCCACCGCCGCCCACCGGCACGAAGATCGCATCCAGCCGGCCTGGGTGCTGGCGCAGGATTTCCATGGCCACGGTGCCTTGCCCGGCAATGGTGTGCGGGTCGTCATAAGGGTGGATATAGACGAAGCCCTTCTCATCGACCAGTTTCAGCGAGTAGGCCAGCGCCTCGGGGAACGAGTCGCCATGCAATACCACCTTGCCGCCACGCGAGCGTACGCCTTCGATCTTGATCTCCGGGGTGGTCTTGGGCATCACGATGGTGGCCTTGATGCCCAGCTCGCGGGCTGCCAGGGCCAGCCCCTGTGCATGGTTGCCGGCCGAGGCGGTGACCACGCCGCGGGCCAGTTCTTCCGGGCTCAGTTGCGCCAGCTTGTTGTACGCCCCACGGATCTTGAAGGAGAACACCGGCTGCAGGTCTTCACGCTTGAGCAGAATCTGGTTGCCCAGGCGCTTGCTCAGTTGCCCGGCGCTGTGCAGCGGGGTTTCGACAGCGACGTCGTAGACGCGCGAGGTGAGGATCTTCTTGACGTACTGTTCGAGCATCGGGAAAGCATCACTGGCCGCGGGACAAGGGCTGCGAGTCTACCCCAGCGCTACGTCGGGCGACCACAGCAAAGCCGCCCGAGCCGTTATACTAGCCTCCTTTCATTTCATTACCGCCCTGCCCCTTTCCGGAGCCCGCATGACCCAGGACCAACTCAAACAGGCCGTCGCCCAGGCCGCTGTCGACTTCATTCTGCCCAAGCTGGATGAAAAGAGCGTCGTCGGCGTCGGCACCGGTTCGACTGCCAACTTTTTCATTGACGCCCTGGCCCAGCACAAGACGGCGTTCGACGGCGCGGTCGCCAGCTCCGAGGCCACGGCACAGCGTCTGAAGGGCCATGGCATCCCGGTCTATGAGCTGAACAGCGTCAGCGAGCTGGAGTTCTACGTCGACGGCGCCGACGAGAGCGACGCACACCTGAACCTGATCAAAGGCGGTGGCGCGGCACTGACGCGCGAAAAAATCGTCGCGGCCGTAGCCAAGACCTTCATCTGCATCGCCGATGCCAGCAAGCTGGTGCCGGTGCTGGGCGCCTTCCCGCTGCCGGTCGAGGTGATCCCGATGGCCCGCAGCCACGTGGCGCGCCAACTGGTCAAGCTGGGTGGCGACCCGGTGTACCGTGAGGGTGTGGTCACCGATAACGGCAACGTGATCCTGGATGTGTACAACCTGCAGATCACCAACCCCGTAGAGCTGGAGGCGCAGATCAATGCGATCGTCGGCGTGGTGACCAATGGCCTGTTTGCCGCACGGCCGGCAGACCTGCTGTTGCTGGGCACCCCGGAAGGCGTGAAGAGCCTGAAAGCCGAGTGATGCCATTGCCGGCAAGCTGGCTCGCCCAGGCAATCCACAGCAGTGGTGACCGCGTGGGAGGCGGCTTGCCGGCAATTACGCTCAAAAGCCCAATCAATCCGTGGGCTGTTTGAACACATAGAACAGGTTCGGCTCACTGACCAGATAAATGGTCCCCGCTTCATCCATGGCAATCCCCTCCGCCTGCGGCACCGTCTGCTTGAGCCCCTGGTACCCCTTGCGCAGCGACAGCGTGCTCAACGGTTTACCTTTCACATCCAGCTCCAGCACCAGGCGTGATTCATCCGACAGTGCCAGCAGATGCCCGCTGCGCTCGTCGAACTGCAGGCTGGAAAGATCCCTCACGAACAGCCGCGCATCGCGCTTGCGGTCCTGCACCACATGCACTGCATAGGGCTGCTCCGGGTTTTCATGGGGAAACCCGTGAATTTCGTAGATCACCATCGGGTCTCGCTCCTTGGCCACGAACAGGCGTTTGCCCGCCGAGTCGTAGGCAAGCCCCTCGAACCCCTTGTTGCCGTTCAGGCCGATACCAAGGCTCAACTGCTCGGCATCGTGGGCATCCAGGAACATCGTGTCGTCCTCAAGGCGCACGCGAATCAGCCGTTGCTGGCGCTCATCGGTGATCACGTAACTGTTGGGCCCTACGTATTCGACCGCCTCGGGGTCGCCGAAACCGGTCAACGGCACCCGCCGCAGGATACGACCGTCGAGGGACAACTCGATCAGTTCGGACCGCTTGTTGGTCACCGTGAACAGGGTCTTGCGGTCGGGGTCGTAAGTCAGTGCCGAAACATCATCGTCCAGCCCGTCTATAGGCTGCGCCTCGGTCACTACCCGATAGCGATCCAGGCCCATGCTTTGCTCAGCGGGCTGCCACCAGGTCTTGAAGTTGAACCAGCCACGCTCGAGCAAACGGAACTGCTGCTCCGCCACGCCCAGCAAGAGCACGGCGAGCAGGCCAATGACAGCCAGGACCAGGGGCAGACGAACATAGCGACGCATAGGGCAGACTCGGTTTGAGGATGACGAATCTAACCACGAACAACTGAAGTAAAGCTTAATGCCAGCATGCGAAAAATCTGAAATGGCCGTCAGTTTTTCTTGAATCGATAGAACAGCGCCGGCTCACTGACCATGTACAGGTTGCCCTGATCGTCCATCGCCACCCCTTCAGCACGCGGAATGGTGTCCTTGAGGCCGTTGAAACCGCCCAGCAAGGTCATGAAACTCACCTGCTGACCTTGCTCGTCGAGCTCCAGCAGCATGTTGGAGTCCGCCGACAGCACCAACAGATGGCCCGTACGCGGGTCGACACCCAAGCCTGAGAGGTTGCGCAGGTCGAGTTCGTTGCTGGCCAGCGGCTGCTTGTCTCCTTTGAGCGGGCTGCGCCCATCGGTGCTCCAGGTATACAGCTTTGGCGGCCGCTCCTCGCCGATCACCAGACGCTGGCGCATCGGGTCCCATGCCACGGCCTCGAAGCCCTTGTTGCTTTTCACCGACTCGCCCAGGTCGTGGCTCTGAAAATCTGCATGGTTCAGCGACTTGGTTTGTGCGTCCACCTTGACCACGGTCAGGTCGTGCAGACGTTCATCGGTAATGGCCAAGCGGCCATCTTCCAGCACGGCAACCCCTTCGGGGTTGTTCCACCCCTGCAAGGGGATCTGCCTCAGCACATCACCATCCAGGCTCAGCTCGACCAGGAACGGGTTCTTGCCCATGACCACAAACAACGTGCGGGTATGCGGATTGAATGCTACGTCCGAGGCTTCATCATCTTCCATGCCCGGCATAGGCTTGGCATCGATATCGACCTTATAGTCCGGCAACCAGACGCTTTCGCTGCGCTCGGCGCTGCTCTCGAAGCCTTCCTGGACCCACAGTCGGCCACGGTCATCCCAGTGCATCGCCACGGCCACGCCATAGCCGATCACCGCAGCCACAGCCAGGCCGAACGGCCAGCGCAGATAGAAGCGACGCTTGGTGGATACGGGAGCGCTGGAAGACAGGGCCATACAGAGTATTCCTGGGTAAATAGGCGGAGATTCGTGCATTATCCAGATAGGTTGTGAAAAAAACGGTAAATCGCGTCGCCCGCTTCGCGGGCGACACAGTCTCTGCTCAGAGTACCCGGCTTTCGAAGCGGCTCACGCCCGGCAACTCCAGCACCAGCTCATCACCCACTTCGAAGGGGCCGACGCCAGCCGGGGTACCGGTCAGGATCACATCCCCCGGCAGCAGCGAAAAGTGCGAGGCCATGTGCTGGATGATCGGCACGATCGGGTTGAGCATCATCGCGCTGTTACCGTCCTGGCGAACGTCACCATTGATGGTCAGGCGCACCGGGATGTCGGCCAGGTCTTCGAACGTGCCGGCAG
Organism: Pseudomonas sp. BNK-15; assembly: GCF_047456105.1. Classification (NCBI taxonomy): domain Bacteria; kingdom Pseudomonadati; phylum Pseudomonadota; class Gammaproteobacteria; order Pseudomonadales; family Pseudomonadaceae; genus Pseudomonas; species Pseudomonas sp. BNK-15. Next base: position 2,254,516 of record NZ_CP179898.1, on the reverse strand, counting down.
CGACGAAAGGCGGCAGTACGCAGGCACCGTCGAAGCTCTTGCAGGTCTCCCACGGCATGCCCTTTTCCTTGAGTTTGGCCTGCACGTCACGCAGGGTCAGGTCCAGCGCCGGGGCAAAGCCGGAGATGGCATCCAGCACTTCCTCTTCAGATGGATGTGCCGACAGCGGCTTGCCCAGCAACACCGCGATTTCGGCTTCGTAATGCACCGAACCACGGTCGGTAGGAATCTTGAAACCACCCTCCAGCGGCACCACGCAACTGCCCGGCTTGATGAACAGCAACGGCTCGGTCGGAATGGGATTGCCCAGTTCCTTGGCGTGCTCGGCATAGTTGCGGCCAACGCACACCACCTTGCCCAGCGGGAAGTGGATACGGGTGCCGTCTACGTACTGGTGCTGGTAACTCATGGCCGACTCCTTTGATTACTGCTTTTATTCAGGAGCGAAGATCTTACCCGGATTCATGATGCCGTTAGGGTCGAAGACGGCCTTTATCGCCTTCATGCAGGCGATTTCCTGTGGTGAACGGCTATAGCCAAGGTAATCGCGCTTGGTCATGCCCACACCGTGCTCGGCGGAGATCGAGCCGTTATAGCGCTGGACGATCTCGAACACCCACTTGTTGACCTTGGTGCATGAAGCGAAGAAATCGTCTTTGCTCATGGACTCGGGCTTGAGGATGTTCAGGTGCAGGTTGCCGTCGCCGATGTGCCCGTACCAGACCACCTCATAGTCGGGATAGTGCTCGCTGACGATGGCATCGATGTCGCGCAGGAACGCCGGCACCTTGGAAACCGTGACAGAGATATCGTTCTTGTACGGTGTCCAGTGGGAGATGGTTTCGGACAGGTACTCGCGCAGCTTCCAGAGGTTTCTCAACTGAGCTTCGCTCTGGCTCATCACCCCGTCCAGTACCCAGCCTTGCTCGACGCAGTGCTCGAAGGTGGCCAGCGCATCGTTGGCCACCTCCTCGGTACTGGCCTCGAACTCCAGCAGGGCATAGAACGGGCAGTCGGTGGCGAACGGCGCAGGCACATCGCCACGTGCCATGATCTTGGCCAGGCCCTTGTCGGAAAAGAACTCGAATGCCGTGAGGTCAAGCTTGCCCTGGAAGGCATGCAACACCGGCATGATCGAATCGAAGTCCGGCGTGCCCAGCACCATCGCAGTGAGGTTGCGCGGGGCGCGGTCCAGGCGCATGGTGGCCTCGACCACGAAGCCCAGGGTACCTTCGGCGCCGATGAACAACTGGCGCAGGTCATAGCCCGTGGCGTTCTTGATGAGGTCCTTGTTCAGCTCGAGCAGCTCGCCCTTGCCAGTGACAACTTTCAGGCCGGCAACCCAGTTACGGGTCATGCCGTAGCGAATGACCTTGATGCCGCCGGCGTTTGTGCCGATGTTGCCGCCGATCTGGCTGGAGCCACTCGAGGCGAAATCCACCGGGTAATAAAGCCCCTGTTCTTCGGCGAATGCCTGCAGCTGGCGAGTGATGACCCCTGGCTGGCAGACCACCGTGCGGTCGAAGGCATTGAAATCGAGAATCTGGTTCATGTAGTCGAAGGCGACTACCACTTCACCATTGGCTGCCACCGCACCGGCGGAGAGCCCGGTCCGACCGCCGGAAGGCACCAGCGCCACCTGATGGCGATTGGCCCAGCCAACGATGGCCTGAACCTGTTCCACGCTTTTGGGGAACACGATGGCAGTGGGCGCGGGCGGAAAATGCTTGGTCCAATCCTTGCCGTACGCTTCCAGGGAAGCGGCATCGGTCAGGACCTTGCCAGGGTCTACCAAGGTCATCAGTTCATCAATTACCGCGGGGTGCGTCATCGCCGGAACTCTCGACTTATTCATAGTCACCCTGAGTACTCTTCACCTGTCGGGATAAGCTCAGATTGTGTCGCGTATGCTAGCATAGCGCCCCCGCTGTTCGTGCTAAGGCCCGCGCTGCGCCTAGCATCATTTCTCGCCATTTTTTCTCCGGGATACAGGTTTACGCAGATGAGCAAGACTTCTCTCGACAAGAGCAAGATCAGGTTCCTTCTTCTTGAAGGTGTGCACCAGAACGCGGTGGATACCCTCAAGGCCGCCGGGTACACCAACATCGAGTACCTCACTGGCTCGCTGCCGGAAGCAGAACTCAAGGAAAAGATCGCTGATGCCCACTTCATCGGCATCCGTTCGCGTACCCAGCTGACCGAAGAGATCTTCGACTGTGCCAAGAAACTGGTCGCCGTCGGTTGCTTCTGCATCGGCACCAACCAGGTCGACCTGGACGCTGCACGCGAGCGCGGCATTGCCGTGTTCAACGCGCCATACTCCAACACCCGTTCGGTGGCGGAACTGGTACTGGCCGAAGCCATCCTGCTGTTGCGCGGCATCCCCGAGAAAAACGCCTCCTGCCACCGTGGCGGCTGGATCAAGAGCGCGGCCAACTCGTTCGAAATCCGCGGCAAGAAGCTGGGCATCGTCGGCTATGGCTCGATCGGTACCCAGCTGTCGGTACTGGCCGAGAGCCTGGGCATGCAGGTCTACTTCTACGACCCGCTGACCAAGCTGCCGCTGGGCAACGCCGTACAAGTCACCAGCCTGCACGAACTGCTGGGCCTGGCCGACATCGTCTCGCTGCATGTGCCTGAGCTGCCATCCACCCAGTGGATGATCGGTGAGAAAGAAATCCGCGCGATGAAGAAGGGCTCGATCCTGATCAACGCCGCCCGTGGCACCGTGGTAGAACTGGACCACCTGGCCGCAGCCATCAAGGACAAGCACCTGATCGGCGCCGCCATCGACGTGTTCCCGGTCGAGCCACGCTCCAACGACGAAGAGTTCGAAAGCCCGCTGCGCGGCCTGGACAACGTGATCCTGACCCCGCACATCGGCGGCTCCACCGCCGAGGCCCAGGCCAACATCGGCCTGGAAGTGGCCGAGAAACTGGTCAAGTACAGCGACAACGGCACCTCGGTATCGTCGGTCAACTTCCCTGAAGTCGCCCTGCCGGCACACCCGGGCAAGCACCGCCTGCTGCACATCCACGAAAACATTCCGGGCGTGCTCAGCGAGATCAACAAAGTCTTTGCCGAGAACGGTATCAACATCTCCGGTCAGTTCCTGCAGACCAACGAGAAAGTGGGTTACGTGGTAATCGACGTTGACGCCGAGTACTCGGACCTTGCGCAAGAGAAGCTGCAGCACGTCAAGGGCACCATCCGCTCGCGCGTACTGTTCTGAGCTTGATTGCGGTATGAAAAAAGGGAGGCCTTGGTGGCCTCCCTTTTTTGTTTCGCCAACAAGCCAGCTCACACAACGATGCGAGTGGGGATCGACTTGCCAGCTTAAGGGCTGCGTGATGGCTCGGCTTACTTCACTTCAACCGTGATCTTCTTCGACTCAACGCTTGGCTTGAACGGCACGTGATACTGGTCACCCAGTACCAGCTGCAGGGTATGCTTGCCCGGCGTCAGGGTAAGAGTGGTTTCGGTCTGGGCCTTGCCGAAGTGCAGCACCTGCGGGCCGGCTGGCAACGCCGCGCCGCCTTCCGGCATCAGGCTGGTCGGCAGTGGCTGATCGGCTGCAGGCTCCTTGTCCACATCTACCAGCAGGTGGTGGTGGCCCGTGTGCGGGGTCTGGTCACCCGCAGGCTTGAGCCCCATGCCTTCGATGCCAAACTTGACGGTAAAGGTCTTGTCGACCGTTGCGCCATCGGCGGGGGAAACGATGAAGACCTTGGCATCCTTGGGCGGCTCCTGGCTCTTCAGCGCATCCGCAGCGCTGGCCAGTACCGAGGCCCCCATCAGCAGACCGGCTACGGCAGCACGCGAAAATAGGCTGTTCATTCACTTCTCCTGTGATTCACTCATTGACCGCCACCTGCAAACGAACGGCAGCGGAAGCTCACCATAGCCCACAAAGAGAAAAAATTCAGTTAGGGTTAAACATCGCCAAGGCTTCAAGGTCATAGGCTGCGCTCGACCACGACGAGGAAGAAAGTCGTGGCGACAGTTATTCATTTGCCAAAGAAAAGGGGCATTAGATGCGTTCGACCATGGGTGTACTGCTGGCAGTACTGATCACGCCATTGGCTCAAGCCGAGCTGATAGACGAAATCGCCGACCGGGGCGAACTGCGCATTGCCGTACAGGCCGACAACTCGCCGTATGCCTTCAAGGAAAACGAGCATCTGACGGGCTTTGAAATCGAATTCGGCCAAGAGCTGGCCAAACAACTGGACCTGCGTGTCGAGTTCATTGAAACGCCTGTGGCCGAGATACTGCCGGGTGTTGAAAGTGGCAAATACGACATCACCCTGACCCCATCGGACAATGCTCCCAAGGCCGATACGCCGTTTGATCTGAGCCAGCCTTTTGGCGAGAGGAAACTGGTCATCCCGTTCCAGAAAGACAATCCGGCGTTCGAGAGCGCGGTGAACAACGCGCTGCAGCGCCTCAAGGACAGCGGCCGTACAGCGGAGCTTGAGCAGAAGTGGTTCAAAGGTGTGCCGGAGACGGCTACCGGGCAGTGAGTCATTTATTGCCTGCACCAGCCTTTACGCGGCTAACCCCGCGAAAGGCCAGCACCAGACTACGCTGACAGCCCAGCCAGCGCTCGCTGGGCCTCTTCCAGCTCCAGCTCACTGAACACCAGTACCCCCTCCCGCTGCAACAGTGCAGTGGTAACCCCTTGCCCCGGCACCTTCACCCCTGCGAACGTGCCATCGTAGGTCAAGCGGTTGCCACACGAAGGGCTGCCCGCCTTGAGCACCGCGACCCGGATGCCATGCCGACGCACCAGTGCCAGCGCCTGGTGCGCACCGGCAAGAAAGGCCGCGCTTACGTCCTCGCCCTTCACCGTCAGCACCTGCGCTGCCCCATCGAGCACATCGCCACCCTGCCCGCCCGGGATCTCCGCGGGCGGGCGCGGTGTGGGCAGGCCACCGGCCACCTCCGGGCACAACGGCACCACACGCCCTTCAGCCTGCCAGCGCTGCAACAGATCAGGATGGCCGCTGGCCCGCCCGTCATAACGCACCGGCTGCCCCAGCAGGCAGGCGCTGACCAGTACCTTGGGCGGGTCAGAACGGGTCATTGCCACGGCGCCGGAACCAACCCGTCAACGAAAGCCGCTCACGCCCCGCAGGCAAGACTTCGTGAGGCACTTCACCCGACAGAAACACCACCAGGCAGCCGGCCACGGGCTGCACGTCATGCTCGACAGCGTCAGCCAGGAACATGCGCAACTGGCCACCATCCTGCGGCTGCCAGTCTTCGTTGAGGTAGAGCACAGCCGAGACCATGCGCCGGTCGTCGTCGCGAAAACGGTCCAGGTGGCGACGGTAGAACGCACCTGCCGGGTACAGGGCGAAGTGACACTCGAAGTCTTCAAGGCCCAGGAACAGGCCCTGGTTGATGGCCAGGCGCAGCTGGTCCATGGCTTCCAGGTATTTGTCGCAAGCCTCGGCCTGCCCCGGGTCGATCCACTGGATCTGGTCGCCACGGATCGCCTCGCGCACCTCCTGGGCCACACCGCGCCCCACCCCGGCAGGGTTGAGCTGGCCTTCGGCATCACGGCGCCGACACTCGGCCGCAAGCGCACGCACCAGCTCAGCCGGCAGGAAAAGGGCCTGCTGCGACCAGCCATGGGTGGCCAGATCGTCAACGACGGCCGCAAGCATCGGGTGTTCAGGGGAGATATGCATGGCGCGCATCATATCCATTAGCCCTGCACTCGCACAGCGCCACTTGGCCGAGAAACACTCCGCTATCTCGACAAACCGGCGCCGAGCCAAGGACAATAGCCACCTGCCGACAGGAGTCCTGAATGCGCCGTCTGTTTTCCCTGATTCTGCTGATGATCTGCACCATGCCGGTCTGGGCAGACAGCCTCGATCAACTGTACAAGGCCGCCGGCTGGCCCGACCAGCGCGCCCATTTCAATGATGCCGTGAGCGCTGCCCAGCAGCGCTATCGCAACAGCCTGCCGCCTGCGGTTTACCAGGCGCTGGTCAGTAACAGCAATCAGCGCTTCCAGGCCGAGGCCATGGACCGCCGTGCCCAGGCGCAATTGCGCAGCGCCCTGCCCGACCCTGCACCGGCGCTGGCCTTTTTCCAGTCACCGCTGGGGCGCAAGATCGTCGCAGCCGAACTGCTGGCCACGCGCAAGGACCAGTTGGCCAAGCACGCCAAGGGCTTGCCGAAAATTCAGGCCAGCGACAACCGTCTGCTGATCATCGGGCACCTGGCTCAGGCCCTTCCGGCCCGCGAAGCCGGTGCCGAGGTTAGCCTGGCGATAGCCGGTGTGGCGGCCGACAGCCTTAGCTCGATGATCCCCGGCCTGTTCGGCGGTGGCCAGGCCCAGGGCCTGCTCGATGGCCAGCGCCAGCGGCTGATGAACCAGATTGGCGAAGACCTCAACAATACGTTGCTTTACGTCTACCGCGACCTGTCCGACGCCGAGCTGGAAGAGTTCGCCACCTTCGCCGAGTCCCCCCAAGGCAAAGCGTACTACCAGGCCGCCGTGGCAGCCGTGCGCGCCGGCCTGGCAGTCGGCCAGAACGGCGCGAACCTCAAGTAGTCAGCCCAAGCGCTGGTCGATGAAGTCGAAATAGCGCTGGCGGATTCCCGGCAGTTCATTGGCCAAGTGGTGACGGGCTTCGGGCAGCAGCAGGATCTGTGGCTCAGCAAACTTGGCCTTGAGCACTTCGAGGTTGTAGGGCCAGTCCACTGTGCCATCGGCCTGCCCCTGGACGATCAACGGCCGCCGCGGGCTGCACGGCGCGGCCTCGATCCGCTTGACCCAGGCCATCAGCGCGCCGACCCAGGCTGTCGGCAGGCGCCGAGGCTGCAGCGGGTCGGCCTCCAGAAACGGCAAGAACGTCGGGTCGTTGCTGTTTTCGCTGAAGCGCCGCTCAATGCCATTGACGAAGTGGCGCAACACTCGATAACTGAGTTTCGACCACAGCCAGGCGCGTGGGCGCACGAGCGGCGCAAGCAGGATCACCTGGCCATCAACCGGGCTCTGTACCCCCTGATGCAACAGATGATCGACGGCGATGGCACCGCCAGTGCTTTGCCCGCACAGGTGCCACGGGTGCGGTAAAGCAAGGCCGCGCGCCTGCTCGAACAGGGCATCGAGCACCTGCTGATAGAGTGCGAAATCAGTGATGCTGGCGCGCTCGCCACTGGACAGGCCATGGCCAGGCAGGTCGCAGCTGATCACTGCATAACCCTGTTTCAGTGCCCATTCGATCACGTGGCGGTAGAGGCCCATGTGGTCGTAATAACCATGCAGCACAAACACTGTCGCCACGGGCTGCGAAGGTAGCCAGACCTGCCCCACCAGCTCGAAACCCGCTGCCTGAAAACCGCCCAGCCAGCTCTGCGCCGGTAGGTTCAGGCCGTAGAAACGCTGATAATCCTGCGCCTGAACGGACAAGGGTTGGCGTTTGCCAAGGGGCGCGAGGCTGGCGCGCAGGCGGTCGGGGTGAAAAGCGGCAGGCATCGGGTACATCCACAGCGAAGCGAGTATTGATCCGGGATATTCAGCTCTTGGCTGCGCCGTGGCAAGCTTGGCCACTTTTTCAATCAACAAGACCGCTCCTCCAAGGGCTGCGGATGGGCCATGAAAACTCGAACGATCAAGCCGATACTTTCAGCCATTGCGCTGCTGTCATGCGCCGCCGTGCTCTGGTGGGCATACGACAGCTTTCAGTCCCGCTACCTGCGCCCGTTCGAAAGCCAGACCACGCTGTTCGACGGCAGCCAGCTGCGCCTGCCCGCAGAGCTCGCCGGCCCCGGCCCGGTTCGCGTAGTGCACTTCTGGGACCCGACCTGCCCGTGCAATGTCGGCAACCAGCAGCACCTGGGTGACCTGGTCAGCCATTTCGCAGACAAGGGCGTGGCCTTCCACGTCGTGCAAAAGCCGGGCAGCCATGGCCAGCTGCCGGCAAGCCTCACCCGCCTGCAACCCATCACCCACCTGCCGGGCAGCGAAAACCTGCCCGCCTCTCCGGCCGTAGCGATCTGGGACCGCCAAGGCAACCTCGCGTACTTCGGCCCCTACAGCGAAGGCGCGGTGTGCAACGCCAGCAACAGCTTCATCGAGCCGATCCTCAAGGCCCTGTTCGATGGCCGCCACGTCACCGCATCGAACACGCTGGCCGTCGGCTGCTATTGCCCTTGGGCCGGCTGACGCACGCGCGCCGGGTTACCGACCACCACCGCGCCTGCCGGCACATCGCGGGTCACCACACTGCCCGCACCAACCACTGCGTTATCGCCAATGGTCACCCCAGGCAGGATGATTGCCGCACCACCGATCCACACATTGTTGCCGATGGTCACCGGCCGTCCGCTCTCCAGCCCGGTACGCCGCAGTTCAGGGTCGAGCGGGTGATCGGCGGTGTAGATCTGCACCGCCGGCCCAATCTGGCAATCATCGCCGATACGTACCGGCAGCACGTCCAGGATCACGCAGTTGAAATTCATGAAGGTATTGCGGCCGACACTGATGTTGTAGCCGTAGTCGCAATAGAACGGCGGGCGGATGACCGTGCCTTCGCCCACATGGCCGAAGTGCTCGGCAAGCAGGCCGTTGCGGGCTTCGTTAAGCAACTCGAAGCTGGTGTTGTAGCGCTGCATCCAGTGCTTGCTGGCGATTTGCTCAGCCTGTAGTTCGGGGCAGCCGGCGTGGTAGGGCTGGCCGCTGAGCATTTTCTGTTTTTCGCTGAGGGACATGGAAACTCCTGTCGAGGGCTATGCTCTTTGCGCGAATCCGCCGAAGATCGGACCACAATTCCCGCTCGAATGCACAAGGAGCTTCAATGAAGCGCAGCCTGACCCTTTTGGCCGTGGTAGTGGCCGTGGCCGCCGGTGCCGGTTACTGGTACGTGCACGGCAAACTGCCGCAGCGTGACGGCGAGGTAGCGGTAGCCGGCCTGCAGGCTCCGGTCAGTGTGCGCTATGACACCCGCGGCGTGCCGCACCTGCAGGCGCAGAACGAAGCAGACTTGTACCGCGCCCTCGGCTACGTGCATGCCCAGGACCGATTGTTCCAGATGGAAATCATGCGCCGCCTGGCCCGCGGTGAACTGGCCGAGGTGCTGGGCGACAAGCTGCTGCCCACCGATACCCTGTTCCGCAGCCTGCGCATCCGTGATCAGGCGGCGCTGATGGTTCAGCGCCTGGACCATCAATCCCCCGCGTGGAAGGCCTTGCAAGCCTACCTCGATGGCATCAACGCCTGGCAGGCGAGCCACCCCAAACCCATGGAGTTTGACCTTATAGGCATAACGCCCAGGCCGTTCACCGCTGAAGATACCCTGAGCATTGCCGGCTACCTGGCCTACAGTTTTGCCGCCGCGTTCCGCACCGAGCCTGCCTTGACCTACATCCGCGACCAGCTCGGGCCGCAGTACCTGAAGATTTTCGACCTCGACTGGCAACCTGAAGGCGCGCTGGGGACCCCGCTGGCGGCGCAGGACTGGCAGGGCCTTGAAACCCTCGCCCGCCTCAGCCACCAAGCCCTTGGCGATGCCGGCATTCCCCAATTCGAAGGCAGCAATGCCTGGGCAGTGGCCGGCGGCCGTACCCGCAGCGGCAAGCCGCTGCTGGCCGGCGACCCGCACATCAGCTTCGCGGTGCCGGCCGTCTGGTACGAGGCCGAGCTGTCGGCGCCAGGGTTCAACCTGTACGGCTACTTCCAGGCGCTGAACCCGTTCGCGCTGCTCGGTCACAATCGCGACTTCGGCTGGAGCCTGACCATGTTCCAGAACGACGATGTCGACCTGATAGCGGAAAAGACCAACCCGGCCAACAGCGATCAGGTGATGGTCGAGGGCCAATGGCGAACACTGGAAAAGACTGAGCAGAAAATCGCCGTCAAAGGCGAGCAGCCCGTCAGCATCAGCCTGCGCCGCTCACCCCACGGGCCGATCGTCAACGACGTGCTGGGCGCGACCGCCGGCACGACGCCAATCGCGATGTGGTGGGCCTTCCTGGAAACCGAGAATCCGATCCTCGAAGGCTTCTATCAGCTCAACCGTGCCGACTCCCTTGCCAAGATGCGCGAGGCGGCGGCCAAGGTTCAGGCGCCAGGGCTCAACTTCGTCTGGGCCAGTGCAGGTGGCGATATTGGTTGGTGGGCTGCGGCGCAACTGCCGATCCGCCCGGATGGCGTCAACCCGTCGTTCATCCTCGATGGCGCGAGCCACCAGGCCGACAAGCTGGGTTTCTACCCTTTCAGCGTCAACCCACAGCAGGAAAACCCGGCCAGCGGTTACATCGTTTCAGCGAACTACCAGCCGCCAGCGGCGGTACCGATACCGGGCTACTACAACTTGCCGGACCGGGGCCGCCAGCTGGACCGCCACCTGGCAAACCCGCAAATGAAATGGGATACCGAGAACAGCCAGGCGCTGCAACTGGACACCGCCAACGACTATGGCCCACGCACCCTGGCGCCCCTGCTTGCGACCCTGCGCGACATCGCCCAGGGCGATGAGGAAAAGGAGCTGGTCGAGCAACTGGCCGCCTGGCGCGGAGATCACCCGCTGGACTCGACCAGCGCCACACTGTTCAACCAGTTTCTCTACCAGTTGGCACATGCCGCGCTGCATGACGAGCTGGGCGATACCTGGTTCCCGGTGCTCATCAGTACCCGCACCATCGACTCTGCCCTGCCCCGCTTGGCGGCGGACGCGCAATCACCGTGGTGGAACACGCGCGGCGCCAACCAACGTACCGACCGCACCGCCATCGTGCGCATCGCCTGGCAGCAAACCCTCGAGCACCTGCGCGAAACCTTTGGCAAAGACCCGGCCAGCTGGCAATGGGGCAAGGCGCATACCCTGACGCACAACCATCCACTGGGTGTTAAAAAGCCGATGAACCTGCTGTTCAACGTCGGCCCGTTTGCCGCGCCGGGTACCCATGAGGTGCCCAACAACCTGTCGGCGAAAATCGGGCCTGCGCCGTGGCCGGTGACGTATGGGCCATCGACACGGAGGCTGATCGACTTCGCCGACGCTGGGCAGGCGTTGACCAGCAACCCGGTCGGGCAGAGTGGTGTGCCGTTCGATCGGCACTATTCGGATCAGGCTGAAGGCTATATCGAGGGGCAGTATCAGCGCGCCCAGATGGGGGTGATACCGGCCCACACTACCTTGCGTCTGGTACCCACAGAGTGATGGAAACTTTTCTTCGGGTCGGCTTCTCCAACAGCTTCAGACTGCGATCCGCACGGCCATCACACTACAAGGACGATAACGATGAAAAGCCCCTGCCCGACTGACTCCAACGAACAACTGCTGTGGCTGCTGGCATTGAGCCGGGCATTGGGTAGCCAACGCTGAGCGTTGTGCCCCCCAAAAAAACGCCGACGCGAATGCGTCGGCGTTTTTCATAAGGGTCAAGCAGGCGAATCAGAACGCCGGCAGCACCGCACCGCTGTACTTCTTGGCGATGAATTCCTTGACCTCAGGGCTGGTCAGGGCCTTGGCCAGCTTCTGCATAGCCTCGCTGTTCTTGTTGTCCGGGCGGGCCACCAGGAAGTTCACGTACGGCGAGTCGCTACCCTCGATCACCAACGCATCCTTGGCCGGGTTCAGGCCAGCTTCCAGCGCGTAGTTGGTGTTGATCATGTCCAGGTCGACCTGGTCCAGTACACGCGCCAGCATGGCCGACTCAAGCTCCTTGAACTTCAGGTTCTTCGGGTTCTCGGCAATGTCTTTCGGAGTGGCCAGGGCGTTTTTTGGATCTTTCAGGGTGATCAGGCCAGCCTTCTGCAGCAAGATCAGGGCGCGGCCACTGTTGCTGCCTTCGTTAGGAATGGCAACGGTGGCGCCGTCCTTCAGTTCGGACAGGTTCTTGATCTTCTTCGAGTAGCCACCGAACGGTTCGACGTGCACGCCGATCACGGTTTCCAAATGGGTGCCTTTACCTTCGTTGAAGCTCTTCAGGTAAGGCAGCGTCTGGAAGTAGTTAGCGTCCAGGCGCTTCTGATCTACCTGTACGTTGGGCTGTACGTAGTCAGTGAAGACCTTGATCTGCAGGTCCACGCCTTCCTTGGCCAAGGTCGGCTTGATCAGCTCCAGAATTTCGGCATGGGGCACAGGGGTCGCGGCAACCACCAGTTTCTCGGCGGCGGCAGCCAGGCCGGAGAACGACAGGGCAGCGGCCAGGGCAGTGGTCAGCAGGGTCTTCTTCATGGTGGTCCTTGTTTTGTTTCTGGGCCATCGGTGATGGCAAAGTCAGATGCCCAACCGTTTCATCAGCGGGCGTAAGGCGCAAGATACCGAGATTTTTTATTCCGCAACAATACCTTTTAATTAGCTGCTTATTCCAAAAGCAAATTGCCATTACCCACTTTGTTTATGAGCAACGTCTAGCGCGGGGTATTCGGCAGGTCGAGGTCCTGTGGCTGGATCTCTTCACTATCATTCACCAGCAGGGCGAAGTGGATGATGTTTTCCAGTTCGCGGGTATTGCCGGGCCACGCGTGGGCTTGGAGCACCTGCTGGGCCGCTTCACTGATTAACGGCACAGGGCGCTGCAGGCGTGCGCAGTAGATACCTACGAAATACTCAGCCAACGGCAGGATATCGCCGCAGCGCTCACGCAACGGAGGCAGCTCCAGCGAGCCCTCACGCAAGTACTGGTACAAGCGTTCATTGAACCTGCCAGCTTTGACCACCCGGGCCAGGTCAATGCTCGTCGCAGCCACCAGGCGTACGTCCACCGGTTGCGGCAGCTGCGCGCCGACGCGGATGACTTCACGGTTTTCCAGCGCGGCCAGCAGCTTGCCCTGGATCGCCAACGGCAAGTCGGCGATTTCATCCAGGTACAACGTGCCGCCATTGGCCGATCCGAACCAGCCCGCCCGGCTGCTGGCGGTACCTCCATGGGTGCCGGCGCTGTAGCCGAACAGCTCAGCATCGGCGTAGGTATGGCTGATGGCCGCGCAGTTTACCGAGACGAACAGCCCACCACGGTCACTGGCCCGGTGGATTTGCCGTGCCAGCAACTCCTTGCCGGTACCGGTCTCACCGCGGATCAGCACCGGCAAGGCTTGCGGTGCCAGGCGGTCCAGCGCCTGGCGCAACTGCTGCGAGCGTGGGTCGATGAACACCAGCGCCTTGGCACGAATGCTAAGTGGGCTCTTGTCCAGTTCAGGGAAGGTCAGCAGCGGCTGGCCAAACGGGTTTTGAAAAGTCATGACTAACTCCCGCCCAAACCTCTGCGGGCCGGGCGTCAGGCAAACGATAAACAGTGGTGGCGATCAGGCGCGGCGCAGCGCGCGCTGTTCGACACGGCTTTGCAGGCGATACAGGTAGGCAAACCCCTGCTCCCAGCGTTCATGCCCGGATTTGACGTTGATATGCCCTGCATTGGTCAGCAACCCCGCTTCTGCGCCCCAAGCCTGAGCCAGGTACAGCGCGCGCGGCACGCTCACGGCAGGGTCGTTGTCGGAGCTGACCACCTGGCTGGGAAATGGCAGGGCCTGCAACGGCATTGGCGCGAAGTTGCGCAGGGCGGGCGAGCAGGTCGGCCGCTCGACATCTGCCGGGGCAACCAACAGCGCGCCGCGTACGCGCCGCAGCAAGGCCGGGTTGGCCTGGGCAGCCCAATGGGCGACCGTGATGCAGCCCAGGCTGTGGGCAATGAGAATCGCCGGCGAGCGTTCAGCAGCGATTGCCTGCTCCAACGCCTGCACCCAGTCCTGGCGCTGTGGGGTGAGCCAGTCGTGCTGCTCTACCCGCGCGCTGTTGGGCAAGGTGCGCTGCCAGTGACTCTGCCAATGATTGTCTGGCGAGCCTTGCCAACCCGGCACAATCAGGTAGCGAATGGACTCATTGCGCATGGGGAAGCCTCCTGTGAATTTGCGTACTTGGAGGCAAGTATAGGGAAGGGTTTATATCCTTAAAGGAATAAGAAGATATTTACTAATAACCAAAAATCAAAACGAGCCTGCCAACCGTTTAGCATTGGGGCTGCTCCGCAGCCCATCGCCGGCAAGCCAGCTCCCACTGGTACAGCGCAGTTCTTGAGTCTGCGCTGTACCAGTGGGAGCTGGCTTGCCGGCGATGGGCCGCAAAGCGGCCCCGAATCGCTTAACTGGCAGGCATCAGGACCTTGCCCGGGTTTTTCACCCGCTATAGCAACTCAGATATCCGCCACCTTTTGCCAGACCTTCGGCCTGAAGAACAGCGTCTCACCTCGCGCCAGGCCGGTCAGGCTGTCGTGATCCTTGACCACCTCGGCCTCGATCAGCTCGCTCTGCCCTTCCACCTTCAAAGTCACCCGGGTAGTCGCGCCCAATGGGCGGATATCACGTACCTCGGCGGCATGGTGCCCTTCTGTTTCATGGCGCGACAACGACACCTCGTGCGGGCGGAACAGCACATGATGACCCTCGCTCAACGCCAGCCGGTTGGAGTCGCCGAGGAAGTGGTAGACGAAGTCGTTGGCCGGCTTCTCATACACTTCCCCCGGGGAGCCGATCTGCTCGATCACCCCCTTGTTCATCACCACGATGCGATCGGCCACTTCCATGGCCTCCTCCTGGTCGTGGGTGACGAACACCGAAGTCAGGTTGATGTCCTCGTGCAAACGCGCCAGCCAGCGGCGCAACTCCTTGCGCACCTTGGCATCGAGGGCACCGAACGGCTCATCGAGCAGCAGCACCTTGGGCTCCACCGCCAAAGCGCGGGCCAGGGCGATACGCTGGCGCTGGCCACCGGAAAGCTGTTCAGGGTAGCGGTCCGCCAGCCAGTCCAGCTGCACCATGTTCAGCAGTTCATGAACCTTCTCGGCAATCTTGCTCTCGCTCGGGCGCTCGCCCTTGGGCTTCATGCGCAGGCCGAAGGCAACGTTGTCGAACACGCTCATGTGGCGGAACAGCGCGTAGTGCTGGAACACGAAACCAACGTTGCGATCGCGTACATCGTGGCCGGATACGTCTTCGCCGTGGAACACGATATTGCCGTCATCCGGCGTTTCCAGGCCGGCGATGATGCGCAGCAGGGTGGTCTTGCCACAGCCAGAGGGGCCGAGCAGGGCCACCAGCTCACCGCTGTGGATATCCAGGTTGATGTTGGCCAGGGCCTGGAAGCTGTTGAAGCGCTTGCTGACGTTACGAACTTCGATCGACATGACTTATTCCTCCGCTGCGCTATGGCGCAGGCGGTTAATACGGTTCTCGCTCCACTGCTTGAGCAGCAGGATGAAGAGCGCCAAGATCAGCAACAGGCTGGCCACACTGAAGGCCGCGACGTGGTTGTACTCGTTGTAGAGGATCTCCACATGCAGCGGCAAGGTATTGGTGACGCCACGGATATGGCCCGAGACCACCGATACCGCACCGAACTCGCCCATGGCCCGCGCAGTACATAGCACCACACCGTAGATCAGGCCCCACTTGATGTTCGGCAGGGTCACGTGCCAGAACATCTGCCAGCCGTTGGCACCGAGCAGGCGCGCAGCCTCTTCTTCCTGGGTACCCTGCTCCTGCATCAGCGGGATCAGCTCACGGGCAACGAAGGGTACGGTGACGAAGATGGTCGCCAGCACGATGCCCGGCAAAGCGAAGACGATCTGGATATCGTGGTCCTGCAGCCAAGGCCCGAAAAAGCCTTGGGCGCCGAACATCAGCACGTAGACAAGGCCGGCGATCACCGGCGATACCGAGAACGGCAGGTCGATCAGGGTGACCAGGATGCTCTTGCCACGGAAGGTATACTTGCTCACGCACCAGGCGGCGCTGACGCCGAATACCAGGTTCAGCGGTACCGAGATGACGACGGCGAGCAGCGTCAGCTTCAGCGCCGACAAGGCATCAGGCTCGAAGATCGCCTCGAAGAAGGTACCGAAACCGTTCTTCAGCGCCTGCGATACCACGATCACCAGCGGCAGCAGCAGAAACAGTGCGAACACCAGCCAGCCAAGGCCGATCAGGATGCGCCGCGACGTGGCACTGCCGCGACGTGCGGCATTGGCGGCGGCGGTAGTGCTCAGGGATGAACTGGACATGCCGGCCTCCTTCAAGGGGTTTCGATGCGGCGCTGCAGCAGGTTGATCAGCAGCAGCAGGATGAAGGAAACCACCAGCATCAACACGCCGATGGCAGTCGCGCCGGTGTAGTCGTATTGGTCGAGCTTGACCATGATCAGCAAGGGCAGGATCTCGGTCTTCATCGGCATGTTGCCGGCAATGAAAATCACCGAACCGTACTCGCCCACGCCACGGGCAAAGGCCAGGGCAAATCCGGTGAGCCAAGCAGGCAGCAGGGCCGGTGCAAGCACGTGCCGGAACACCTGCAGTGGTTTCGCGCCCAGGCAGGCAGCAGCCTCTTCGACTTCCCGCGGGATGTCCGCCAGCACCGGTTGCACGGTACGCACCACGAACGGCAGGGTGACGAAGGTCAGCGCCAGGGTGATGCCCAGAGGGGTGTAGGCGATCTTGAAGCCCAGGTCGGTGGCGAACTGACCGACCCAGCCTGCCGGGGCATACAGCGCAGTCAGGGCGATACCCGCAACGGCAGTGGGTAGAGCAAATGGCAGGTCGATCATCGCATCGATGATCTTGCGCCCAGGGAAGGTATAGCGCACCAGCACCCAAGCCAGCAGGGTACCGATAACACCATTGATGATGGCGGCGAACAGGGCGGTGCCGAAACTCAGCTTGAGCGCGGCGATCACACGCGGCGCACTGATGATGTTCCAGAACTGCTCCCAGGTCAGCTGCGCGGCATGCACGAACATGGCGGCCAGCGGTATCAGCACGATCAGGCTGAGATACACCAAGGTGTAGCCCAGTGTCAGCCCGAAGCCGGGTATGACGGGGGAAATGCGACGTGACATAAAGATCCCTGGTTTAACGCACCAAGCCCGGCGGATGTGCCAGGCGGGTGCAGGCTTGTGAATCCTGGGGCTGCTGCGCAGCCCTTACGCGACGCAGGCCACGCTCTACCTGTAGGAGCGGCCTTGTGTCGCGAAAGGGCCGCAAGGCGGCCCCGCTTTTCCATGGCTGTTTACTGCGCCTGATAGATCTGGTCGAACACCCCGCCATCATTGAAGAATTTGGGCTGTGCTGCCTTCCAGCCACCGAAATCCTTGTCGATGGTTACAAGATCCAGTTCCGGGAATTGCTTGCCGAACTCGGCAGCGACCTTCGCGTCACGTGGGCGGTAAAAGTTTTCGGCAGCGATTCTCTGGCCAGCCGGGCTGTACAGGTGCTTGAGGTACTCCTCGGCGATCTGTTCATTACCCTTCTTCTGAGCGTTCTTGTCGACCACCGCCACAGGCGGTTCGGCCAGGATCGACAGCGAAGGCACGACGATTTCGAACTTGTCGGTACCGCCGTCTTCCTTCAGCGCCAGGAAAGCTTCGTTTTCCCAGGCCAGCAGAACATCACCCTGGCCGTTGTTGACGAACGTGATGGTCGAGCCACGGGCACCGGTATCCAGAACCGGCACGTGCTTGAACAGTTCCTGCACGTATTCCTTGGCTTTGGCTTCGCTGCCACCTTGCTTCAGGCCGTAGGCCCAAGCGGCGAGGAAGTTCCAGCGAGCGCCGCCGGAAGTTTTAGGGTTGGGGGTAATGACCGACACGTCCTTCTTGATCAGGTCACCCCAGTCCTTGATACCTTTCGGGTTGCCCTTGCGCACCAGAAACACGATGGTCGAGGTGTACGGGGTGCTGGCGTCCGGCAGGCGCTTCTGCCAGTCCTCCGGCAAGGTCTTGCCCAGCTTGGCTATCTCGTCGATGTCACCCGCCAGGGCCAGGGTCACCACGTCGGCGCGCAAGCCGTCGATCACCGCGCGGCCCTGTTTGCCCGAGCCGCCATGGGACTGCTGGATCTTCACCTTGTCGTCCGGGTGAGACTGCTGCCAGTGCTTGATGAATTCAGCATTGTATTGCTGATACAGCTCACGGGTCGGGTCGTAGGACACGTTCAGCAGTTCGTAGTCCTTGGCGATGGCGGGACCGGCAAAAACAGCACTGGCCAACGCGGCGAGTGCATAACGGCGGATGGACATGGTGAAGCTCCCGATTGGCATTTTTCTAATTTTGTGTGTGGTGCGTGATCAGCTGGGTTTGTTGCCGGGCTGTTGCAGGCGGAACTTCTCTTTACGCTCAATCTGCACGACCTGAGCGTTATGCACGGTAATCTCCACCGCTCCGAAACGCAGATCGCGCAAGGCGCTCTGGATCTCACGCAAAATGGTGGCTTCGTCCTGACCGTCGATGCTGCGCACAGATGCACTCATGCTCGCTCTCCTGTGAGTGAGGTGCCGGGCAGAGGTTTTTGAAGGGGGTATGCGCCTGGCTTGAGAGCAATAGTAGAGAGGCGCTGATATTCTTAAAAATACTGTTTAAGAATTTTTATATAACCAGAATTATTATTCGCTGAGTTCGCTAAAGGGCCGCACTGCGGCCCCAGCTTTCTGCAGGACTAACTGGATTGCTTCTGAGGCTCGCGGATCTTGTACCAGGCCACATACAGCGCCGGCAGGAACAGCAGCGTCAGCAGCGTTGCACTGATGATGCCGCCGATCATGGCGTAGGCCATCGGCCCCCAGAACACCTCACGGGCAATCGGGATCATGCCCAGACTGGCCGCCGCGGCAGTCAGCAAGATTGGCCTGCGGCGGTGATTGGTGGCCTCCAGCACCGCATCCCAAGGTGAATAGCCCTGGGCTTCGAACTCATCGATCTGGGTCACCAGGATGACCGAGTTACGAATGATGATGCCGGCCAGCGCGAGAATCCCGAGAATCGCCACAAAGCCCATGGGCGTGCCCGTCGGCACCAGTGCCACGACCACGCCGATCAACCCCAGCGGCGCCACGCTGACCACCAGGAACAGCTTCTGCACGCTGTGCAGCTGGATCATCAGGAACGTCGCCATGAGGAACAGCATCAGCGGGATGACCTTGGCGATCGGCCCTTGTGCCTTGCCGCTCTCCTCCACCGTACCACCTGTGGCCACCTCGTAACCGACTGGCAACTTGCTGGCGAACTCGTCGATCTTAGGCTTGAGCTGCGCGACCAGGTCGGTAGGCTGGATCTCGCCGTTGACCGACGCCTTGATGGTGATAGTAGGTTTACGGTCGCGGCGCCATACCAGCGGCTGCTCCAGCTCGTAGCGCACGGTGGCGAATGCCAGCAAGGGTATCGAGGTGCCACTGGGCGTGACGATCTGCAGGTTCTGCAGGGTGTCTGGTGACCCCCTCTCGCTGTCCACGGCACGGGCAATCACGTCCACCAGGTAGATGTTGTCGTTGACCTCGGTGACCGGCGCGCCGCTGACGATGCTGTTCATCACATTGGCCACGTCCTCGGACGACAGCCCGAGCTGGCGCGCCTTGTCCTGGGCGATTTCTATGCGCAGCACCTTACCCGGCTCGTTCCAGTCGTAGATCATCTCGCCGATGTGTTCATTGGTATTGAGCATCGTGGCCAGGTCGATCGCATGCTTTCGCACTTGGTCGATGTCCTTGCCGCTGACCCGATACTGGATCGGCCGCCCTACCGGCGGGCCCATTTCCAGCGACTGCACGTTGGTGCCGATGCCGACGAACTCTTCGTGCAACAGCTTCTGTAGACGCGCCATCATGCCCGCACGCTCCTCGAAGCCTTTACTGACGATGACCAACTGGGCGTAGTACGGGTTCTGCAGTTGCTGGTCCAGCGGCAGGTAGAATCGAATGGCGCCCTGGCCGATATAGGTACTCCAACGCACCATGTCGGGGTCGTCCTTGATCTTCGCCTCCAGGCGATCGACCACCTTGCGCGTCTCCTCGATCGAGGCGTTCTGCGGCAGGTTGAGGTCGACGAGGATTTCCGGACGGTCCGAAGACGGGAAAAACTGGTTTTGCACAAAGCGCATGCTGAACAGCGACAGGGCGAACAGCAGGATGGTGCCGATGATGGTCAGCCAGCGGTGCCGCATGCACCACAGCAAACCACCTTCGAACGCCCGCCCCACGCGGCCGGGCTCCGCCTCATGGCCCTTGAGCTTGTCGCTCTTGAGAATATGTACACCGAGCACCGGCGCAAAGAACACCGCAACCACCCAGGACACGATCAGTGCCACGGCAATCACCGCGAACAGGGTGTAGGTGTACTCACCGGCGGAGCTAGCATTGAGGCCGATCGGTACGAAGCCGGCCACGGTCACCAGGGTGCCGGTAAGCATGGGGAACGCGGTCGAGGTATAGGCAAAGGTCGCAGCCTGTTCCTTGCTCTCGCCCATCTCAAGGCGTGTAACCATGACCTCGACGGTGATCATCGCATCATCCACCAGCAGGCCCAGCGCGATGATCAGTGCACCGAGTGAGATCCTCTGCATGGTGATGCCGCTGTACTCCATGAACACGAAGACCATGGCCAGCACCAGCGGGATCGAGCAGGCCACCACCAGCCCTGCACGCACGCCAAGGCTGACGAAACTCACTGCCAGCACGATCACCACGGCCTCGAACAGCGCGCTGGTAAAGCCCCCTACCGCCTCTTTGACCACCACCGCCTGGTCGGACACGGTGTGAACGCCTACGCCAACCGGCAGGTCGTTGACGATGCTGTCCATCTTCTTCTTGAGGGCGGCGCCGAACACCTGGATGTTACCGCCAGCCTTCATGCCAATGGCCAGGCCAATGGCGGTCTGGCCGTTATAACGGAACATCGGTGACGGCGGGTCGACATAGCCGCGCTCGATATCGGCGATATCGGCCAGACGGAAGAAACGGTCATTGATGCGCAGGTTGACGGTCTGCAGGTCTTTCTCTGACGCGAATTGCCCGGTGGTGCGCACCGAGATCCGCTCTGGGCCTGCTTCGATCACCCCGGCCGGAGTTACCGCGTTCTGTTGCTGCAGGGCTTGCATGACCTGACGCTGGTCGATGCCCAGAGCGGCCAGCTTGCGCGTGGAAAACTTCAGGTAGAGCACCTCATCCTGGGTGCCGACCAGCTCGATCTTGCCGATATTGGGGACTTCGCGCACCTCGGCGCGGGCCTGCTCCACGTAATCGCGCAGCTGGCGCAGGGTCAGCCCATCTGCGGTGAACGCGTAGATCGAGCCGAACACATCGCCGAACTCGTCATTGAACCCTGGCCCCTGGATACCCTGTGGGAACTCGCCGCGAATATCCTGGATCTTCTTGCGCACCTGGTACCAGATTTGCGGGATGTCAGCAGCTTTGGTGGTGTCTCGCAGGTAGACGTAGACGGTGGACTCACCCGGGCGGGTGTAGCTCTTGGTGTAGTCGAGGGAGTCCAGCTCCTCGAGTTTTTTCTCGATGCGGTCGGTGACCTGGTACAGGGTTTCGTCCTGGGTCGCCCCAGGCCAGCGGGTCTGGATCACCATGGTTTTGATGGTGAACGAAGGGTCTTCTTCGCGGCCAAGGTTGAAGTAGGAAAAAATCCCCATCAGCAGGCCGACGAACATCAGGTACCAGACGAAAGACTGATGGCGCAACGCCCATTCGGACAGGTTGAAGCTTCCTTTCATTGCGCTTCCTCGTCGAAGGTGACCTTCTGGCCAGGCTTGAGGCTGTTGACACCGGCAGTGACCACCCGCTCCCCAGGCTGCACTCCAGACGCCAGCACGATACTGTCGCCGGTGCGGTCCAGCAGGGCAACGTCACGGGTAGCGACGGTTTTTTGCTCCGGATCGATGACCCATACCTGGGTCTTGCCATCGCGCTCGAGCAGCGCGCTCAGCGGCAATTCGCTGCGCGGGGTGATTGCCGAGGTCAGGGTGACACTGATCGCGGTACCCAGGTGGAAGGCATCGGGGGTACTGGCAAGGGTCAGGCGGGCACGCCGGGTGCGCGTGGCGGCATCGGCCTGGGGCTCCAGTTCACGCAGTATGGCGGTGGTATTGATGCTGTTGTCCAGTTGCGAGGCAACCGTGAACGTCAGGTCCTTGGTCAGCTGTTCGGCGATGGTGATGGGGAGGTCGATCACGGCTTCCTTGATGTCAGGTCGGGCCAGCGTGACCACCGCCTGACCGGCGGTGACCGTCTGCCCGGCCTCTGCCTGCCAGGCCGTGATCACCGCCGCATGGTCGCTGCGCAAGGTACTGTAATCGAGCTGGTCACGCGCTTGGCTGACCGCCGAGCGCGCTTGCTCCAGGCTCGCGCCGGTGGTTTTCAGGTCGGTCTGGGCAATGTCCAACTGGGCCTGGGCGCCGACGCCACGGTCATACAACTGTTGTTGCCGGCGGGCATTGGCCTGGGCGTTGATCCATTGCGCCTGGACCCTGGCCAGGTCACCCTCGGCAGCGCGCAGCTGGTTCTGCTGGTCGGTGGGATCAAGGGTGGCGAGCGTGTCACCCGGCTTCACCTGGGCCCCGACATCCAGCCAGCGCCGGGCAATGCGCCCGGCCACCCGGAAACCCAGCGTGCTTTCATAGCGCGCCTGGATGGTACCGGCGAAGCGGCCAAGCTGCGACTGCGCCTGGGCTTCGACCACGGTTGACAGCACCGGGCGCACGGCTTCGGGTTGTTCTTCCTCACTGCCACAGGCCGTCAACAGCAAGCCTGCCGCACACATCAACAGTACCTTGTTCATGGCGCGGCGCCTCCGTCCTTGGCATCGACCTTCTCGACCTGCATACCGGGATGCAACAACTGGCCACCGCTGACGACTACCGTCTCACCGCCTTTTATGCCTTGGGCGATGACCACCTTGCCGGTGAGATAGCGGGTTACCTGGACTTTGCGCAGCTCAACCTTGTCGCCTTCACCCACCACCCACACCGCAGGCTCATGCAAGGCCTTGGTCAGTGCCGCCCAAGGCAACTCGATGCTCGGCCGCCCTTGCGCGTTGGCCGTGGCAGTAACAGGCGAACCCAGGCGCATGGCCGCTGGCACATTGCGCAGGGCCACCTTGACCTGCACCGTGCCGCTCTGGGCCGATACGGTCGGGGTGATTTCACGGACAAAGCCTTGGGCCTGGACCTTGGGGTCGTCGAGCAGGCTGACCATCACCCCGGCATCGCTCGGCGGCGCCACCAGCAGGGACTCGTAGACATTGAACACCGCATCGCGGTCGCCATCGCGCGCAAGGCTGAAGATCGGCATGGTCGCCTGGACCACTTGACCGACCTCGGCCTGGCGCTCGGTGATCACCCCATCAGCCTCCGACACCAATGCGGTGTAGCCCAGTTGCTCTTGGGCATTGGCCAGTTGCGCCTGGGCTGCCTTGAGCGCGCTCTGGTTGCTGCGCAGCGATGCTTCGGCCGAGTCGTATTCGCTCTGGCTGGTGTACCCCTTGGGCAAGAGTTTTTGCTGGCGGACGAAGGCCGCGCTGGTCTGGGTGACGCGCGCCTGAGCGGCGAACACCTCGGCCTTGGCCGAATCGACATTGTTCTGCAGGTCTTTGGGGTCCAGCCGGGCCAGCACCTGATTGGCCTTCACGTGGTCGCCCACGTCAACGCTGCGCGAGATGATCTTGCCACCCACCCGAAACGATAGATCAGTCTGCACGCGCGCCTGAACATCACCGGTCAAGGTGACCCTGGCGGCGAAGTCAGTGGGTTGGACTTGCAATACACCGACCCGTGGCAAAACCTCGGGAGCCTCTTCCTTGCTGCAACCTGTGAGCAGGCCAAGCAGCCCCAAGCCTACGACCAACAGTGAACGCGTCACCCTCATGCAGGCTCCTAGCTTGCGCGCAAATGATTCGTGGGATGCGACTGTTAGCGTAGATCAGGGTTCAGAAAAAACACTGATCAAGGTCAGTTGGGCGGTCATGGCGACAATGCGGGCCCTGAAACAAGCAAGCCCGCTTCCACTGGATCGATGCAGCCCTCGCGGCGTGCAACCTACCTGTGGAAGCGGGCTTGCCCGCGACTACCGCGCTCAGGCCGACGCTGCGGCTGCCGTCGTGCGTTTGACCTGCGGCTGCGACACGCTGGCCGCAGCACCCTCCTCGATCGCCTGCTGGATCGCCTTGCGGCGATGCTCTTCGGCGCGGCGGCTGAAGTACCAGACCATGAAGGTCACCAACGACACCGACAGCAGGATCAGGCTGGCCACGGCGTTGATCTCCGGCTTCACGCCCAGGCGCACAGCGGAGAACACTTCCATCGGCAAGGTGGTCGAACCAGGCCCGGACACGAAGCTGGCCAGTACCAGGTCATCCAGCGACAGGGCGAACGACATCATGCCGCCCGCCGCCAGCGACGGCGCAATCATCGGGATGGTGATCAGGAAGAACACCTTCCACGGCTTGGCACCCAGGTCCATGGCCGCTTCTTCGATCGACAGGTCCAGCTCGCGCAGGCGCGCCGACACCACTACCGCCACATAAGCCGCGCAGAACGTGGTGTGGGCGATCCAGATGGTGACCACGCCCCGTTCCTGCGGCCAGCCGATCGTCTGCGCCATGGCCACGAACAGCAGCAACAGCGACAGACCGGTGATCACTTCAGGCATCACCAGCGGTGCAGTGACCAGGCCACCGAACAGCGTGCGGCCCTTGAAGCGGGTGACCCGGGTCAGCACGAAGGCTGCCAGGGTACCCAAAGCCACCGCCGCCACCGCCGTGTAGCAGGCGATCTCCAGCGAGCGCATCACCGACCCCATGAGCTGGGTGTTGTCGAGCAGGCCGACGTACCACTTGATCGACCAGCCGCCCCACACCGTTACCAGCTTGGAGGCGTTGAACGAATAGATCACCAGGATCAGCATCGGCAGGTAGATGAACAGCAAGCCGAGCACCAGCATCAGCTTGGAGAAACTGAAGCGCTTCATGCCCTGCCCTCCATTTCTTTGGCCTGGCTACGGTTGAACAGCAGGATCGGTACGATCAGGATCGCCAGCATCACCACCGCCAGGGCAGAGGCCACCGGCCAGTCACGGTTGTTGAAGAACTCTTGCCACAGCACCTTACCGATCATCAGGGTTTCCGGGCCGCCCAGCAGTTCCGGAATGACGAACTCGCCCACCACCGGGATGAACACCAGCATGCAGCCGGCGATAATGCCGTTTTTCGACAGCGGCACGGTGATCTTCCAGAAGCTGTTGAAGGTGCTCGAACCCAGGTCCGATGCGGCTTCGAGCAGGCTCTGGTCGTGCTTTACCAGGTTGGCGAACAGCGGCAGGATCATGAACGGCAGGTACGAATAGACCACGCCGATGTACACCGCCAGGTTGGTGTTGAGGATCTGCAACGGCTGGTCGATCAGCCCGGTCCACATCAGGAACCCGTTGAGCAGGCCGTTGTTGCTGAGGATGCCCATCCAGGCATAGACGCGGATCAGGATCGCGGTCCAGGTCGGCATCATGATCAGCAGCAACAGCACGGTCTGGGTTTCCTTGCGTGCGTTGGCAATCGAATAGGCCATCGGGTAGCCGATCAGCAAACACAGCACGGTGCTGATGAAGGCCATCTTCAGCGAGCCCAGATAGGCCGAGATGTACAGCTCATCCTCGGTCAACAGGCCATAGTTGGCCAGGTTGATTACCAGCTGCACCTTGTCTTCGACGTAGCTGTAGATCTCGGTATACGGCGGGATCGCCACGTCGGCTTCGGCAAAGCTGATCTTCAGCACGATGAAGAACGGCAGCATGAAGAACAGGAACAGCCAGATGAACGGCACGCCGATCACCAGGTGCCGCCCCTCGGGGATAAGGCGCTGGAAGGCTCGCTTGAGCTTGCGCAGTTTCATGACCGCAGTACCACGCCGCTGTCGTCTTCCCACCAGACGTACACTTCATCGCCCCAGGTCGGGCGGGTGCCCTGGCGCTCGGCGTTGGCGACGAAAGACTGGACCACCTTGCCGCTGGGCAGCTCGACGTAGAACACCGAGTGGCCGCCCAGGTAGGCGATGTCATGGACCTTGCCGCGCGACCAGTTGTGCTCGAAATCCGGCTGCTCGGTAGTCACCAGCATTTTTTCCGGGCGCAGGGCGTAGGTGATGTGCTTGTCTTCAACCGAAGTGGACACACCGTGGCCAACGTAGATCTTGCGCTCGAGTTCCGGCGAGGCGATCAGCGCATGGCCTTCGGCATCGTCGATCACTTCGGCCTCGAACAGGTTGACGTTACCGATGAACTCGCACACCAGGCGGCTGGTGGGCGTCTCATAGATATCCACAGGCGAACCGATCTGGGCAATCCAGCCCAGGTGCATGATGGCAATGCGCTGGGCCATGGTCATGGCCTCTTCCTGATCGTGGGTCACCATCACGCAGGTCACGCCCACGCGCTCGATGATCTCGACCAGTTCCAGCTGCATCTGCGAGCGCAGCTTCTTGTCCAGCGCGCCCATTGGCTCGTCGAGCAGCAACAGCTTGGGGCGCTTGGCCAGCGAACGGGCCAAGGCCACACGCTGACGCTGACCACCGGAGAGCTGGTGCGGCTTGCGCTTGGCGTACTGGGTCATGTGCACCAGCTTGAGCATCTCGGCCACGCGGGCGTCGATCTCGGCCTTGGGCATCCGGTCCTGCTGCAAGCCGAAGGCGATGTTCTGCGCCACGGTCATGTGCGGGAACAGCGCGTAGGACTGGAACATCATGTTGATCGGCCGCTCGTAGGGCGGCATGTCGGTGATGTCTACGCCATCGAGGAAAATACGCCCTTCAGTCGGGCGCTCGAAACCGGCCAGCATACGCAGCAAGGTCGACTTGCCCGAACCGGAGCCACCGAGCAGGGCGAAAATTTCGCCCTTGCGGATCTCCAGCGACACATCGTCCACCGCTACCGTTTCGTCGAATTTTTTTGTGACCCGGTCGATCTTGACCAACACCTGCTTGGGTTGCTGGCCACCCTCGAGGGCTTTCTTATAGGCACCGGAGGCAACTGCCATGAGTGAAACTCCCAACAAGATTTGTGTGCCCGCCCCTGCTTTGGCGGCGGGCCTGGATTGTTACTTGCCCGACTTGACCTTGGTCCAGCTGCGGGTCATCAAACGTTGCACCTTCGGTGGCAACTCACTGTTGACGAACATCTTGTCCAGCACTTCCTGCGGTGGGTAAACCGCGGCGTCAGTCCTCACGGCCTGGTCCATCAGGTCGCCAGCCTTGGGGTTCGGGTTGGCGTAACCGACGTAATCACTGACCTGGGCGATAACCTCAGGTTTCAGCAAATAGTTGATGAAGGCGTGAGCCTCTTTGACGTTCCTGGCGTCCTTGGGGACCGCCAGCACGTCGAACC
This sequence comes from Pseudomonas sp. BNK-15, assembly GCF_047456105.1. Classification (NCBI taxonomy): domain Bacteria; kingdom Pseudomonadati; phylum Pseudomonadota; class Gammaproteobacteria; order Pseudomonadales; family Pseudomonadaceae; genus Pseudomonas; species Pseudomonas sp. BNK-15. The sequence continues at coordinate 2,227,359 of NZ_CP179898.1, read as the reverse complement.
AGAGGTTGCCGCCTTCCTTGGGAATCGCGTAGGCCAGGTTCACGCCCTTCTTCGCTTCTTCAGCGCGGGCCTTGGCCTGGAACACATCGCCGGAAAAACCTGCCGCGACGCAGATGTCGCCGTTGGCCAGGTCCGTGATGTACTTGGACGAGTGGAAGTAGGTTACGTACGGGCGTACCGCCAGCAGCTTCTGCTCGGCCTTCTCGTAGTCCTTGGGGTTGGTGCTGTTGGGGTCCAGCCCCATGTAGTTGAGCACCGCCGGCAGCATTTCATCCGCCGAATCCAGGAACGCCACGCCGCATTGGGAGAGCTTCTTCATGTTCTCGGGCTCGAACAGCACGGCCCAGGAATCGATGGTGTCCACGCCCAGTGCCGCCTTGACCTTGTCGACGTTGTAGCCGATGCCATTGGTGCCCCACAGGTAAGGCACGGCGTACTGGTTGCCTGGGTCGTTCTTTTCCAGGCGCTTCATCAACGCCGGGTCCAGGTTGGAATAATTGGGCAGCAGGTTCTTGTCGAGCTTCTGGAACGCGCCCGCCTTGATCTGCTTGCCGAGGAAATGGTTGGACGGCACTACCACGTCATAACCGGTGTTGCCGGCCAGCAGCTTGCCTTCCAGGGTTTCGTTGGAGTCGAACACGTCCTGCACAGGTTTAATACCCGTGGCTTTCTCGAAGTCTTCGAGCGTGGTCGGGCCAATGTAGTCGGACCAGTTGTAGAAGTGCACCGTAGGCGCCGCTTGGACGCTGCATGCCAGCGTCAGGCCCGCTCCAGCCATGAAGGCTTTGCGTAATACAGAAATAGACAAGTGGGTGGTCCTCACAATCAGTGCCTTGGTAACGGCGCAGCGCTGCCGCGCACGCAAAACCGGCGCGCAACTTACCCTCGCAGCCACGATGCCGCAATCATCAATTGCCATTCACCGGCTCTGGGCCGGAAAACCCCGGCCCAGAGGTCTTGCATCGGGCTTACTTACCCGACTTGATCCTGGTCCAGCTGCGGGTGATCAGACGCTGGGCAGCAGCTTCTGGCGCGGCGATCGCGTACAGGTGCTTTTTCACGTCGGCAGGTGGATAGATGCTCGGGTCGCTGGTGATGTCCTTGTCCACCAACGGGGTCGCAGCAGCGTTACCGTTCGGGAAACGTACGGCGTTGGTGATCTCGGCCATGATTTCCGGCTGCATCAGGAAGTCCATGAACTTGTAGGCGGCGTCCTTGTGCTCGGCATCCTTGGGGATGGCGACCATGTCGTAGAAGGTGCCAGCGCCTTCTTTCGGGATGATGTAGTCGACCTTGACCTTGTCGCCGGCTTCGTGTGCGCGGGCTTTGGATTGCTCCAGGTCACCCGAGTACCCGACGGCCACGCAGATGTTGCCGTTGGCCATGTCGCCGATGTATTTGGACGAGTGGAAGTAGGTGATCGAAGGACGAATCTTCAGGAACAGGTCCTCGGCCTTCTTCAGGTCTTCTTTCTTGGTGCTGTCGCTAGGCAGGCCCAGATAGTGCAGCGCGGCTGGCAGCATTTCGGTCGGGGCGTCGAGGAAGCTCACGCCACAGCTCTTGAGCTTCTCGATGTTCTCAGGCTTGAACACGACGTCCCACGAATCGATCTTGTCGACGCCCAGCGCGGCCTTGACCTTCTCCGGGTTGTAGCCGATGCCGATCGAGCCCCACATGTAAGGGAAGGCGTGCTTGTTGCCTTTGTCGCTGGCGTCACCGACGGCCTTGAGCAGGTCTTCGTCGAGGTTCTTCCAGTTCGGCAGCTTGGAGCGGTCGAGCTCTTCGTAGACCCCCGCCTTGATCTGCTTGGCCAGGAAGTTGTTGGACGGCACGACCACGTCATAGCCGGACTTGCCCGCCAGCAGCTTGGCTTCCAGGGTTTCGTTGCTGTCGAAGACGTCGTACTTGACCTTGATGCCTGTCTGTTTTTCGAACTTCGCGATGGTGTCCGGAGCGATGTAGTCCGACCAGTTGTAGACGTTCAGCACCTTGTCTTCAGCCTGTACAGCGGTGGCCATGGCACCCATCAGGGCGGCGGCCAGCAACGTCTTGCCCATTTTCTTCATGCGTCATGCTCCAGAATTTTTTATTTAGCCATCTGTTCAGCAGCCAGAACCTACCGTGCAGAGCGCCGGGCGACTGAAACAGCCGCTAGTCTGGCAAGTTACAAGGCGCTGTTTCAAGGAAACCATCCCCTTGTAACGACTTAATGTCACATCGCTAGCCTAGCAGGCGCTCAACGGATCGCTTCGAGGGTCAGGTCCAGGCACTTGCGCGCCTTTTCCACCAGCTCGTCCACCTCTGCATGGCTGATCACCAAGGGTGGAGCGATGATCATGGTGTCACCCACCGCGCGCATGATCAGGCCGTTGTCGAAGCAGAAATTGCGGCAGACCATGCCCACACCCTTGCCTTCGTAACGGCTGCGGGAGGCCTTGTCCTTGACCAGCTCGATCGCGCCGAGCAGGCCCAGGCCGCGTACCTCGCCCACCAGCGGGTGGTCCTGCAGCTCACGCAGACGTTTTTGCAAGTAGGGTGCCACTTCCGTACGAGCCTTCTCGATGATCTTCTCGTCGCGCAGGATGCGCAGGTTTTCCAGGCCTACCGCAGCCGCCACCGGGTGGCCGGAATAGGTGAAGCCGTGGTTGAAGTCTCCGCCTTCGCTGAGCACCTTGGCCACCTTGTCACGCACGATCACACCGCCCATGGGGATGTAACCGGAAGTAAGGCCTTTGGCGATGGTCATCAGGTCGGGCTTGAGGTCGTAGTAGTCTGAGCCGAACCACTCGCCGGTACGGCCAAAACCGCAGATCACTTCGTCAGCGACGAACAGGATGTCGTACTTGGCGAGGATCTCCTTGACCTTCGGCCAGTAGGTTTCTGGCGGGATGATCACGCCGCCGGCGCCCTGGATCGGCTCGGCGATGAAAGCTGCGACGTTGTCCTCGCCCACTTCCAGAATCTTTTTCTCCAGCTGCTCGGCCGCCCACACCCCGAAGTCGTCCGGGCTCATGTCGCCGCCTTCACCGAACCAGTACGGTTGCGGGATATGCACGATGCCCGGGATCGGCAGCCCGCCCTGTTCGTGCATGCCGCTCATGCCGCCCAGGCTTGCACCGGCGACGGTCGAGCCGTGGTAGCCGTTGATACGGCCGATGATGGTCTGCTTCTGCGGCTTACCCTTGAGCGCCCAGTAGTGGCGGACCATGCGCAGCACGGTGTCATTGCCTTCAGAGCCGGAGCCTGTGAAGAACACATGGGTCATGCCTTCGGGCGCTACGTCGGTGATGGCCTTGGCCAGCTCCAGCGCAGGCGGGTGGGCCGTCTGGAAGAACAGGTTGTAGTACGGCAGTTCGCGCATCTGCTTTTCGGCAGCCTGCACCAGCTCTTCACGGCCATAACCCACTGCGACGCACCACAGGCCGGCCATACCGTCGAGGATCTTGTGCCCCTCGCTGTCCCACAAATGCACACCCTGCGCCTTGGTGATAATGCGCGGCCCCTTTTCCTTCAGCTGCTTGTAGTCACTGAAAGGTGCAAGGTGGTGCTCGCCGCTCAGGGTTTGCCAGTCACGGGTTTGCGGGTTTTTGACGCTCATGTGCTTCTCCAGGGTCCACAGGCCGCCGGCGGGCGGCCTCAGGGGTTGATCACACAGCAAACAGCAGGAACTCACGCTCCCAAGAGCTGATGACGCGCTTGAAGTTCTCATGCTCGGCGCGCTTGGTGGCAACGTAGCCGGTGATGAATTTCTTGCCCAGGTACTGGGTCAGCGCGCGGCTGACTTCCATGCGTTCCAAGGCGTCCTCGATGGTCAGCGGCAGGCGCAGGTTGCGCCGCTCGTAGCCGCGCCCCTGCACCGGCGCGCTGGCGGCAATACCTTCGACCATACCGATGTAGCCGCACAGCAAGCTCGCAGCGATGGCCAGGTAAGGGTTGGCATCGGCGCCTGGCAGGCGGTTCTCGACGCGACGGTTCTGTGGGCCGGCATCCGGTACGCGCAGGCCGACGGTGCGGTTTTCCTCGCCCCACTCGACGTTTACCGGGGCCGAAGTGTCTGGCAGGAAGCGGCGGAACGAGTTGACGTTCGGGGCAAACAGCGGCAGCGCCTCGGGGATGAACTTCTGCAGGCCACCGATGTGGTGCAGGAACAGCTCGCTCATGCTGCCGTCTTCATTGCTGAAGATGTTCTTGCCGGTGACCGAATCGACCACGCTCTGGTGCAGGTGCATGGCGCTGCCCGGCTCGCCGGTCATGGGCTTGGCCATGAAGGTGGCGGCCACATTGTGCTTGAGCGCCGCTTCGCGCATGGTGCGCTTGAACACCAGGATCTGGTCGGCCAGGTGCAGGGCGTTGCCGTGACGGAAGTTGATCTCCATCTGCGCCGTGCCGTCTTCGTGAATCAGGGTGTCGAGGTCCAGTTGCTGCAGCTCGCACCAGTCGTAGACGTCCTCGAACAGCGGGTCGAATTCGTTGGCCGCTTCGATGGAGAACGACTGGCGGCCGGTTTCCGGGCGGCCTGAACGACCTACCGGCGGCTGCAGCGGGAAGTCCGGGTCCTCGCTGCGCTTGGTCAGGTAGAACTCCATCTCTGGCGCGACGATCGGTTGCCAGCCCTTGTCGGCGTAAAGCTGCAGGACTTTCTTCAGTACGTTGCGCGGCGACAGCTCGACCGGGTTGCCCTTCTTGTCGTAGGTGTCGTGAATGACCTGGGCGGTAGGCTCGATGGCCCACGGCACGAGGAACACAGCGTTCTCATCGGGCCGGCAGATCATGTCGATGTCGGCCGGGTCGAGCAGTTCGTAATAGATGTCGTCATCGACGTAATCGCCGGTCACGGTCTGCAGCAACACGCTCTCGGGCAGGCGCATGCCTTTCTCGGCGATGAACTTGTTGGTCGGCGAGATCTTGCCGCGGGTGATGCCAGTCAGGTCACTGATCAGGCATTCGACTTCGGTGATCTTGTGCTCTTTCAACCAATCGGTGAGCTGGTCGAGGTTGTTACTCATAGATACCTCAGGAGGTAATGTGGTCCGCGCATTGATTCTGGATGGAGTGGGTTGCTAAAGCAAAAACCCCCACGCAGGAGCACAGTGGATACACTGGAAACAAGCGTGTCCGTAATGAGTTCGAAGGGCAGGAATACAAGAAAGGAAGCGAAACGGCGCTACGAGGGGTAGTCCAGAAGCGCAAAGCGTCAATTATTGCGGCCAGTGCGACCACCGCGCAATTGATGCGTGCCGGAACGGCAGGGATACCCGAGCGCACTGCACAGGCAGCGCTTTCAGGTCGCGACAAGCGGACCATGTGACCCTCGTATTATTGTGTTTTGGGTTGAGACCGAGCTTAGCCTTGTTCATTTTTTTACACAACACCTCCGTAAAAAATAAAACACGGCTTGTCGGAGATAGCCCTTTGTCAGGGAAATAGCGGATAATGGCACGCCCCGATATGCAGCAAATCTGCCGTCGATGTGCCATTTCAGGGCATCATGGGGTTGGCTTGACATCAGTAAGGCTTTTCGATTGACTGGTCCTGCAAGCCCCCCTTGATTGATATTTTTAACAACAAAGGTGTTGCATCATGTCGGTACCCCCGCGTGCCGTTCAGCTTAACGAAGCGAACGCGTTCCTTAAGGAACATCCTGAGGTTCTCTACGTTGACCTTCTGATTGCAGATATGAATGGTGTGGTGCGCGGTAAGCGCATAGAGCGCACCAGCCTCCACAAGGTTTACGAGAAAGGCATCAACCTGCCGGCCTCCCTCTTCGCCCTCGATATCAACGGGTCCACCGTCGAAAGCACCGGGCTTGGCCTGGACATCGGCGATGCTGACCGCATCTGCTATCCGATCCCGGACACGCTCTGCAACGAGCCGTGGCAGAAACGCCCGACCGCCCAGTTGCTGATGACCATGCACGAGCTTGAAGGCGAGCCGTTCTTCGCCGACCCTCGTGAAGTGTTGCGTCAGGTGGTGAGCAAGTTCGACGACCTGGGCCTGACCATCTGCGCCGCGTTCGAACTGGAGTTCTACCTGATCGACCAGGAGAACGTGAACGGCCGCCCGCAGCCACCACGCTCGCCGATCTCGGGCAAGCGCCCGCAGTCGACCCAGGTGTACCTGATCGACGACCTCGACGAATACGCCGATTGCCTGCAGGACATCCTCGAAGGCGCCAAGGAACAAGGCATTCCGGCCGACGCCATCGTCAAGGAAAGCGCCCCGGCACAGTTCGAAGTCAACCTGCACCACGTCCCCGACCCGCTCAAGGCCTGTGATTATGCAGTGCTGCTCAAGCGCCTGATCAAGAACATCGCCTACGACCATGAAATGGACACCACGTTCATGGCCAAGCCCTACCCGGGCCAGGCAGGCAACGGCCTGCATGTACACATTTCCGTGCTGGACAAGGATGGCAACAACATCTTCACCAGCGAGGATCCCGAGCAGAACGCCGCGCTACGTCACGCTGTCGGCGGTGTGCTCGAGACCCTGCCTGCGTCGATGGCGTTCCTTTGCCCGAACGTCAACTCGTACCGTCGCTTTGGCGCTCAGTTCTACGTGCCGAACGCGCCGAGCTGGGGCCTGGACAACCGTACCGTAGCCCTGCGCGTGCCAACCGGTTCGCCCGACGCAGTACGCCTGGAACACCGCGTGGCCGGCGCCGACGCCAACCCGTACCTGATGATGGCCGCCGTACTGGCTGGTGTGCACCATGGCCTGACCAACAAGGTCGAGCCGGGTGAGCCGATCGAAGGCAACTCGTACGAGCAGCTGGAGCAGAGCCTGCCGAACAACCTGCGCGATGCCCTGCGCGAGCTGGACGACAGCGAGATCCTGAACAAGTACATCGATCCGAAGTACATCGACATCTTCGTCGCATGCAAGGAGAGCGAGCTGGAGGAGTTCGAGCATTCGATCTCCGACCTCGAGTACAACTGGTATCTGCATACCGTGTAAATGAAAACGCCGCCCTCTGGGGCGGCGTTTTTCATGGGTTGGCAGGGCACTCGATTCCCTGGCTTACAGAGACTTTTCGAAAATTTTCGAATTGCGCTGGTAGTTGTACAGCGATGCTCGCGCCGACGGTAGCCGCTCTACCCCACTGGGGGCAAAGCCTCGCTCGCGGAACCAGTGCGCGGTCCGGGTGGTAAGCACGAACAGGGTATTCAACCCCAACGCCCGCGCCCGGCTCTCGATCCGCTCCAGCAGCTCATCACCGCGCCCGCCATGGCGGTACTCCGGGTTCACTGCCAGGCACGCCAGCTCACCAGCCTGGGAATCGGCAATCGGATACAGCGCCGCGCACGCGATGATCATGCCCTCGCGCTCGACCACGCTGAACTGCTCGATCTCACGCTCCAGCACTTCACGTGAGCGTCGCACCAGAATGCCCTGCTCTTCCAGCGGGCTGATCAGCTCCAGCAAACCACCCACATCCTCGATGGTCGCCTCGCGCACCACTTCGAACTGCTCCTGCGACACCAGCGTGCCGCCACCGCCGCGGGTGAACAGCTCGGTGAGCAGTGCGCCGTCCTCGGCATAGCTGACGATGTGGCTACGCGCCACGCCGCCCTTGCAGGCCTCGGCGGCGGCATCGAGCAACTCGCCTTGGTAATCACTGCCCAGCCGCGCCAGGTGTGGTGCAACCTGCTGCGGGCGCAACTCACGCACCAGCTTGCCACTCTCATCCAGCAGCCCGGGTTCGGCGCCGAACAGCAACAGCTTGTCGGCACCCAATTCGATGGCGGCGCGGGTGGCCACGTCTTCGCAGGCCAGGTTGAAGATCTCACCGGTCGGCGAATAGCCCAGCGGCGAAAGCAGCACAATCGAGCGCTCGTCGAGCAGGCGGCTGATGCCTTTGCGGTCGATGCGCCGTACTTCACCGGTGTGGTGGTAGTCCACCCCTTCGAGCACGCCGATAGGGCGGGCAGTCACCAGGTTGCCGCAGGCCACGCGCAGGCGTGAGCCCTGCATCGGCGAGGCGGCGATGTCCATCGACAGGCGCGCTTCGATGGCCAGGCGCAAGGCACCCACGGCGTCGATCACGCAGTCCAGGGTTGCGGCATCGGTGATGCGCAAGCCGTGGTGATAGTGCGGGGTCAGGCCACGGGCGGCCAGCCGGCTCTCGATCTGCGGGCGCGAACCATGCACCAGCACCAGGCGCACGCCCAGGCTGTGCAGCAACACCAGGTCATGGACGATATTGCCGAAATTCGGGTGTTCCACCCCATCGCCGGGGAGCATGACCACAAAGGTGCAGTCGCGATGAGCATTGATGTACGGGGAGGCATGACGCAGCCAGTTGACGTAATCGGGCATGACAGGGCCTGTGGATAAAGTGGACGGAGAACGTTGGATCACACGGCGTTCAGGATCATCGTCGGAACAGGCTTGCGGTCACGCGCGGTCTCCTCTAGGCAAAGACGAATCAGCAGGGTGGACGTTTAATTCAGGCAATAGTGCCGGATCAGGTCACGCAATAGACGCACGGTAGGCTCGATTCGTGACATTTCCAGGTATTCGCCCGGCTGGTGGGCACAGGCAATGTCGCCAGGGCCAAGAACGATGGTCTGGCAACCCAGTTGCTGAAGATAAGGCGCTTCGGTACCGAACGCCACCGCTTCGGCGCGATGGCCGGTCAAGCGCTCGGCCACCTGCACCAGTTCGGCATCGGCCGCCTGTTCGAACGGTGGCACCTCGGGGAACAGCGGCGCGTAGTCGATACGCACCTCATGGCGCTCGGCCACCGGCCGAAGCTTCTCACGGATGGCCGCACGCAACTGCTCTACATCCATGCCTGGCAGTGGGCGCAGGTCGAACTCCAGGGCACACTGGCCGCAGATACGGTTGGGGTTGTCGCCACCGTGGATGCAGCCAAAGTTCATGGTCGGCGTGGGCACGGTGAATTGCGGGTTGCGGTAGGTGTCCTGCCATTGCCGGCGCAGGCCCATCAGCTCACCCATCACCGCGTGCATGGCTTCCAGCGCGCTGCGGCCAAGGCTTGGGTCAGAGGAATGGCCGCTGCGCCCGAGAATGTCGATGCGGTCCATGAGGATACCCTTGTGCATGCGGACCGGGCGCAAGCCGGTCGGCTCACCGATGACCGCCGCACGGCCAAGCGGCTGACCCGCTTCGGCCAGGGCGCGGGCACCGGACATCGAGCTTTCTTCGTCGCAGGTGGCGAGGATCAGCAGCGGCTGCTTGAAGTCATGCTCCAGCAACGGAATCACCGCTTCGATGATCAAGGCGAAAAAACCCTTCATGTCGCAGCTGCCCAGGCCCACCCAGCGGCCATCGGCCTCGGTCAGCTTGAGTGGGTCGCTCGTCCACAACTGCTCGTCATACGGCACGGTGTCGCTGTGGCCAGCCAGCACAAGCCCGCCCGGGCCAGTGCCACGGCTGGCCAACAGGTTGAACTTGCCTGGGCTGACCTGCTGGATGTCGCAACTGAACCCCAGGTCGCCCAACCAGCCTGCCAGCAGGTCGATGACCTGGCGGTTGGACTGGTCCAGGGCAGGTTGGGTGCAGCTGACCGAGGGCGCGGCGATCAAAGCGGCAAACTGGTCTTTCAGCGTGGGCAACGGCATGCGCGAACTCCTCGGAAGCATTGCCCATCATAGGGCCATCCGCCGTAAGGAATAAACCGTTGCCGGCACACTGCTGTAGACTGCACGGCAATCACGCCCCTCTTCGAGCCTGCGATGCACAAAGAAACCGAACTCAAGCTCCGCGCCAGCCGCGACACCCTGGCCGCACTGCGCGAGCACCCTCTGCTGAAAAAGCGCAACAAGTCCGGCTGGCAGACCCGCGAGCTGCTCAACCAGTACTTCGACACCCCTGAGCGCGACCTTTCTGCTGCCCGAGTGGCGCTGCGCCTGCGCCGCGACGGCGAGGTGATCATCCAGACCTTGAAGTGCCGTGGCCAAAGCGTCGCCGGCCTGTCCGAACGCAACGAATACGAGTGGCACCTGGACAAAGTCAAACTCGACCTGAAAAAGCTCGACGCCACCTGCTGGCCTGAGCAACTGGCCGAACTTGACAAAAAATCCATCAAACCGCTGTTCACCACCGACTTCACCCGCGAATTCGCTGAGATCGCCTGGGGCCGCGGCAAGAGCAAAGTAGTGATCGAGGCAGCGCTGGACCAGGGCTTCGTGATTGCCGGCAAGCGCAAGGAAGAGATCTGCGAGCTGGAGCTGGAACTGCGCGAAGGTGCCCCCGAGGCACTGCTGGAGCTGGCCGCCGAGCTGGCCGCCAGCCTGCCCCTGATGCCGTGCGACATCAGCAAGGCCGAGCGCGGCTACCGACTGCTGGAGCCGGACAGCTATGAGCTGGGCCTGCCAAGCACCGAACTGGACGCCGAAATGCCGGTCGACGATGCCTTCGCTGCCCTCGCCTGGCAACTGCTGGGCAGCAGCCAGCGCCTGGCCGAGCAATATCGCCACAATGGCCACTGGCGCCTGCTGCAGGACTGGGTGCAGTGCCTGGCAGAACTGCGTGCACTGGTCGCAAGCCTTGGCCAGGCCGCGCCGCGTGCCAGCACGCGTGACCTGCGCGCCAGCCTGGACGCGCTGCTGGAAGACTGGCGCCCGCTGGTACAGGCCGGCAATGACGACGAAGACATCCGTCGCGCCGCGCCAGAGCAGTTCCTCGAAGAGCTTGAGGACGTGCGCTGGGGCCAGTTCTCCCTGGAAACATCACGTTGGCTGCTGGCCCGCGCCTGGACCGCAGAGCGCAAGGGCCGTGGCGAACGCCAGGGCAAGGCGCAACTGGCCAGCTGGGTGGCACACCTGCTGGGCGAAGAAGGCCGTGCGCTGAAGCTACCGCTTTACACTCAACGCCCGGAAGACCTGGCAGAACAACTGCCGCGCATCGAACAGTTGCTGGCCTGGCTGCACCATGCGCGCCAGGTACTCGAGGCGCCGCAGATGGACCGCTTGTATGGCGATCTGAAAAAGCTGCATGAGCTGGCTGAACTGCCACTGGCCGAAGAGCCTGGCGAGCTGCTGGAGGCCCGCGTGGAACAAGCCCGTGCGATTGATCAGAGCCGTGGCTGGAAACATCTGCTCAAGGCCTGACATTCGCTTGTGCATCATCGCCGGCAAGCCCCACGATCGCCACGGCCCCCGAGAGCCGTGGTTGACGTGTAGGGGCCGGCTTGCCGGCGACAGCATCAGCGCATCAGCGGCAGGCTGGTGGTGGACTTGATCTCCGACAGCGCCACAATGGAATTCACTTCCTGAATTCCCGGTACGTTCGACAGCTTTTCGAAGAAGAACCGCTCGTAAGCCTCGATATCCTGCGTGACGATACGCAACAGGAAGTCTACTGACCCCATCAGCACATAACACTCCAGCACCTCTGGAAAGCCCCGGATCGCCTCGGTGAACTCGGTGAAGTTGGAGCGACCATGGGCGTTCAGTTTCACCTCGGCAAAGATCTGCGTGTTCAGGCCGACCTTCTTGCGATCGAGCAGGGTGACCTGCCCCCGGATGACCCCCTCGTCCTTGAGCCGCTGAATACGGCGCCAGCACGGCGACTGCGACAACCCTACGCGCTCGGCAATCTGCGCGCTGGACAGTGACGCATCCTCCTGAAGAAGCTCGAGAATCCGCCGGTCATACGCATCCAGATCGCTTTGCATTAAAAATTCCCCAAGCTTATATTTTTCGAATCAAACAATTCGCCTGAATGGCTAATTAATCAAATAATAGCGAAAAAAAGCCGGCATCAACCTGCCAGAATTTCTCCCACCTTTGCGGAGACCAGCATGAACCCATTTGAACGCCCCCTGCCCCGAACCGATGCCTGGGCCGCCAGCAGTAGCCACAGCAACGTGTGCTATCGCCTACAAGCCGAAGCCGAGCCGGATACCCTGTGCCGGGTACTCAACCTGTTCGCCCTGCAGTTTCTGACGCCGCACAGCGTGCAAGTCAGCCAGCAAGATGACTTGCTGGACATCGAAATAGGTATCGGCGGGCTGAGCAGGCATCGGGCCGAGGTGATTGCGCAAAAATTGCGCAATCTGGTGTGCGTTGCGCAAGTGCACCTGGATCAGGAAAAATGGACAAAGATCAAGGCGATGGACGCAACCGAATCAGATGGGTATCATGCGTGCGCGTTGCACTCGTAGCTCAGCTGGATAGAGTACTGCCCTCCGAAGGCAGGGGTCGTGGGTTCGAATCCCGCCGAGTGCGCCATATCAAAAAGCCCTGGGCCTGCGCCCGGGGCTTTTTCGTTGGCGGACCGGGGCTGGTTTGCAGCCCCTCCCTGCTTAGCGAAGATCAGTACTCAGGCTCGGCGTGCCGAAACCTTCCAGGGTCGCGTTGGACGCATTCAGGTATTGCGCCCAGAAATCGTTCAACGCATCCATGGTCTTGCCCGATCGGTAGGCATGCTTCACCGCATCGGTAACCAGGCCTGCACCGGAAACATACACCCTGGCACCCTGCAGGTCCGCATACAGCCCTTTGCTCTGTGCCAGCTTGAGTTCATTACTGACATTGAGCTGCTTGATCTGGTTTGCCGCATAGAAGCTGGTGTAGTCCGAATGCTCGAGCATGTCCGAAATCAGATACACCACCCGCTCCTGGACACCCTGCTCTTTGCTCATGTCCTCACCAACCCGGCGCAAGGTGTTCATGATTTCGCTCTTGGGGATATCCTGGCGAGCGTCACGCAGCCCTTTGACGAACAGCCCGCCGAAGCCGGCCTGGAACGCTTTCTTCTGGGTCGCCAGGCACTGATCCAGGCCCCTCAGCTTGCGCATGTTGACGTCGTCGCGAACCTCGCCCTGCAACGGCATGTCCAGCTCACCGGCGTACACCAGGCGCTGATACTCCCCCGGCAAGAACGCTGAGAATGTATAGAGCCTGACGCGATCGCCCGGCTGAACGAACCGGTCGATCTGGCCCCAGCTGCTGCGCTGCAGGTCTTCAGGCATCGGGATGGTCTGATCGATGATCACCACCAGCTCGCGCCCGGACGCTGCAGGCTTGATGTCAGCCAGACCATTGCGCGTGTAGCAGCTCTGCAGGTCATTGCGCTCAGCAGCCAGTGCTGCGCAAGGCAACGCCAGCGCAAGGATCAGGGCCTTGGCAAGCCTCATGACAGCATGCCCTCCTTTTTCGCAGGGAACAGGCCAAGCGCCTTGAGCGCCTGCTGTTGCTCGCGGATGTCACGCAGTTGTGCCTCGCTGACATTCAGCGCACGGCTGGCGGCAGCCAGGTTCTCTTCAGGCAGGCCAGTCATGTCGTGGAAGTCCGAAGCCTTGATTTCGGCAGGGGCGGCAGGCTCGGCCAAGGGCACTGCGACAGGCTCGAATACAGCAGCCTGCTGCGCAACCGGGGCGGGGGCTACAGGTTGCGCGGCAGGCGCTGGCGCAGCGGCTTCAACGCTAGGTTTTGGCTTGACTGCCTGGGGCGCGACCTTGCCGGCCTTGTACTCGACGTAGGCGAGGAAGTTGCGATGTGCGGTGTTCTCACCTTCCAGCGCGTGCAGCACAGCGGCGTCGGTGTGGTCGCGGCCAGACAGCGAGGTCTGCAGACGGCGCAGCTTGTCGTCGGCGTGGCTGGCAATGGCATGACGCTTCTGATCCATCGCGTCGAGCATTTCCTCGGCGGTGGCGTACTCGTGGGTCAGGCGCCAGGCGGTTGGCGAGTGGGTGCCGGCAAAGTAGTAACGGCTGGCCAGCCAGATGCTGATGCCCTGAATAGCGATGTAGATCAGTGACAGCATGATGTAGGTGGTCAGGCTGGCCTGGCGTATCGCTTGCATCTTGTCATCGATGGTGGCGTTGTCGGCCTCATCGTTGATGGCCTGGGATTCTGCTGGCAGGTCAAACGGGGAACCTGCACTGGAGCTTTGCGCAGCGGACTCTGCGCGCATACCGTTGACCATCTCGGTCTCGATGCTGTCCAGGGTCGCCGAGCGCACGACGAATGCCCCCACGGCCATGGCCGCCACGAACACACCACAGACCACCAGCCAGACGAACTTGCGCGAGACGTTGGAATTGACGTCCTTCACCCGTACCAGCAGTTGCTCGTAGTCCGGCTTGTCCGCGTCGGAGAAAGAGTCTTCCAGGTTGATCGCCTTGCCAGCCTTCAGCGAACGCGAGCGCTTGGTAGGCTCTTCACCTTGCCACCAGTGGCGTGCACGGGCGATCAGGCTGTTGTGGTGCAACGTATGGCCGGCGGCTTCGGCGAAGAACGCCGAGGCGACGGCGAGCAGGATCGCAGTGCCGGCGGTCAGCCAATGGCGGTCATTGGTAGAAGCATCCATGTTCATCCAGCCCGCCAGGACGTAGGCAAAACCCATGGCCTCGATCAGCACCAGCATCAGCACCAGCACCAGCACCCAACCCGGGCGCGGCGAGCGCCCGGCCTCACCGGCCTTGGCGAGGTAGTCAAGGGAGGCATTGTAGGCGTTGACGCCCTTCATGTACTTCTTGTACTGGCCGTAGTACGGCTTGGACAAGGTCACTTCGTGGTTGATCCAGCCATCGCTGTCGACCGAGGAACGCTTGCGCGACAGCCGGGCCACCGTACCGATCAGGGGGAGGCTGTGCCAGACACGGATGAGAAAGTAGGACACCTCCTCCCAGTATTTACGCACGATCAGCGCAGTAACCAGCAGCGAAAGGAGGCCGGCGGTGAACAACTGATTGGCGAGAATCAATGATTTGAGTGCAGCTAGCGAAAAGTCTTCCATTCAGGACGTCCTTGACTGGGTTATTTGGTGGCCGGGATCGGCTTGTAAGCAGCGACGAAAGCATCACCGCCGGCGGCATAGAACAAGGCACCTTGACTGGCCTGGGCATTGCCCTTGCTGAACACGATATCCATGCAGGAAATCGATGCCTGGGCATCACTGGCGAAGACCCGGTACAGCACTTCGCTTTCGCCTTCATAGGTGTTGGCCACGGCTTTCATCGTGCGTGGCTTGTGCTGCGTGGGCAGCTTGTAATCTTCGACCAGCTGAAGGATCGGCTGGCGATCGACCTTGGCGTTCTCGCGCAGGATCGATACCGGCGACACCGTCACCAGGTGCCCATTGACCAGATTGGCCCAGACACGGTTGTTATAACCGGGCAGGTAGTCTTTGGTAGCGCGCCGCTGCAGCGGCTGGTCGTTGACCATGCTCAGGACCTCGCCTGCGTTGCGCGGCCTGTCGGCCTCACAGCTCGACATCGGCATCTGCGCGGCATAAGCGCTGCTGATCAAAGTGAAACCGCTCTGTTTGGGCTTGATGCTCTGGGCCATGGTCCAGTTGTAGCTGGCCACCGGCGTGCCAGCGAAATCGACTTGCGGCCGGGCAGCGGATTTCGTGGGGTTGGTGCGGCCAGGGGTGCTGGCGACGCCCGTACCGGGCATTGCGGTCTCCCGCTCGGTCGGCTTGGCCTGTGCCGGCGTGCTACTGGCCCGAGCGCTGCCGGCAGCCTTGGGTTTGGCTGCGGTCGAGGTGCCATAGTGCAGGTAGCGCGTGTTGCTCGCCTCTGCCTGGGCCCGCATCACCAGGGCCTGTTCGTTGGCCAGCTCGACGATTTCCACTCGGCGGTTCTGGCCACGCAACAGCGGGTCACTGTTGTCGGCAATCGGTCGCGAGGCTCCGGCCCCTTGGTAGTAGATCGCATTGGCGGGAATGCCCGCCTGCAGCATGACCTTGCCCACGGTCTTGGCGCGGCGCTCAGACAGCTTCTGGTTGAACTCGGCGTTACCCACAGCATCACTGTGGCCGACGATCAGCAGGCGACGATCCTGCGACTCCTTGGCGGCGGCCTGCTTATCGGTGGCGGCAGGCTTGGCATACATCTGCGCCAGCTTGGCCACGGCGCGCTGGCCGCTTGGGGTCAACTGGTCAGAGCCGGTGGCGAACATGCCGCTGTCTTCGATCTGGGTCACCAACCCTGCCTGCTCGGGCACAGCGGTTACCACGGCGGCCGAGGCCACGGTCAGCTTCTCGGTGGTGATCTTCAGGTTTTCTTCCTTGGCGATGCGATCCAGCTCCTGCAGTCGGGACTGCCAGACATAACCCACGACGCAACCCACCGCGCCGCCTACGGCAGCACCCGGCAAGATGCCGTCCTTGCCTTTGAGGGCGTAACCGGCAGCCCCCCCGGCCACCACACCAACACCACAGAGCACCGGCATGCCGTAGTCCCTGCCAATGTCTTTGACTTTCTTGGAAATAGTGTCCATCTGCTGAGTGCTGCACCCGGCAGCGGTGATGAAGGCACAGCTTAGCGCTGTAAGGCGAAACACACGGTGCATTGCGGCTCCTTGCCGAAAGAGGACTGAGTGATGGCAACTTGACATGCATTGTCACAGATTATCGTGAATATTGCCCCATCCGATTCGACATCCCACCTGCGGCCTCAAGCCTGACCACTGCCTCACCACGCACCGACTTCAGCCATGACGTTTTTCAATCGACTCGATGCCGTTTCCTGCATTGCCGTGCAGGCCACCGTGCCGGATGCTTTAGTTACTCCAAGAGCTCGTTTTTTCCACCCGCAGAGGCCTGTATGAAGAACGTCGAACAAATCCTCAAGACCAAGTCCCAGCACCAGACCGTCTACACCATCGGCCCTGATGACTCGGTGCTCGACGCCCTGAAAATGCTGGCGGAGAAAAACGTCGGTGCGCTGCCGGTGGTGGAGAACAACCAGGTAGTGGGAATCGTCAGCGAGCGTGACTATGCCCGTAAGCTCGTGCTCAAGGGGCGCTCTTCGGCGGCCACGCCAGTGCGGGAAATCATGAGTGCTCCTGTGGTCACGGTGGAGCCCAAGCAGAATCTTGAGTACTGCATGAACCTGATGACCAACCGCCACCTGCGCCACCTGCCAGTGGTCAGCAATGGCGAGCTGCTCGGGCTGCTGTCGATCGGCGACCTGGTCAAGGAAACCATCGCCGAACAGGCCAGCCTGATCCTGCAGCTGGAGCAGTACATCCGCGGCGAATGACCACCCTCAATGGTAAGCGCGCTCCAGTTCGTCCAACTGATGGTCGAAGCTGCGCAGGCGCGCCGACCAGGTGTAAACCAGCACTTCAAGGTCACGATTGAGCACTGCGGTGTTGCCCTGGCCACTGCTCGAGGGCTCGCACAGGTCGAGCTGGTAACGTTCGCGTGCCATGGCCGTGGCCACACTGGAGAGATCGCGGGCGTTGGCCAGCCAGTGATGCTGATGGTCGTGGATCTCGCGGTCCAGCACCCGGCACTGGCGCTTGAGCGCATCCAGGCTTTGCTCCAGGGGTGTGCCCTTGAGCTCGCCCATCACTTCCTCGAAGGTGCGCCCCGAGTGCCAATAGCTGCCCCAGAAATACCGGTCGAAAACCGTCTCTACCCGGCGTAGCGCTACCTTGGTGTTCCAGATGGTCAGCAATGTTCGCCCCTGAATCACCTCGCGCTTGTTCAGGTGCAGTTGCTGCCAGGCGATCCACGTCAGGCCCAGCAGCGCGACCGCCGCCGCGACTGCCGCCGCAGCGTACAGAAACTGCACAGCCTGGCTCATCTGGTGTGTATGGCGGATACCGTAGAAGTAACCGGCCGTCAGGGTGCCCAGGATGGTCACGGTGCACCAGAAACCTGGTGCGTAGGGATCTTTCATCGCGCATATCCCCTTATTGTTTTCCTGAGCATAGCAACGGCCGATCACTCGTCAGGTGCCGCTCGGCGCTTTATTTGCGGGGGCGGCGCAACGCTTCGTTGAGTTGATCGAAGGGCACTGCCCAATCGGAATCTTCAATGATGCTCTCCTTGAGAAAAGCGCGCTGGGAGTCGCTCCAGAACGGCGCATCCACCAGCTTGATCTCGTTTTTCAGCGGTGAATGGCTGGTGATGAACTGATCGATGCTCTGAGGATCGTCGGGCAAGCCCAACTGCTTGAACAGCTCGGAAAAGTGGTGGGTAGGCGCTTCCATGTTTCCTCCTGGGTACCGGGCGGGCCGTCCACGACGCCAGCCCGGCATTGGTTTGAGAACATCAGCACAGCTCGCGTACTTCGGCTTGCGGCACCAGTTTCAGGTACTGCTCCATGCTCATGTGGATCAGGTGATCGTGGTCACCTGCCTCCAGGTAGACATCGCCCTGGCGGGTAAGACTCGAATCGAGCAGCATCTTTATCTGATAAGCGTCACCCATTGCCGGGATGGCGCCACGCTCGCAGTCACCGAACAAGCTCGGCAGGCCGCTTTCGCGGGTCAGTTGCCAGGCGCCAGACATGCGTACCTTGCTCATGTCCAGGTGCCGATTGGCAGGCAGCACGGCCATGATGTAGTTGCCATGGCGGTCGTCGAGCATGACCGACTTGGCAACCCGCTCGGCCGGCACACCAGCCGTACGCGCCGATTCCAGGCTGGTCGCCGAGTGGGGATGGGGAATGATGTCGTAGTCGCAGTTGGCCTGGTCCAGGCGCTGCTGCAGGGTCTTGGCCATTCGCATGATGCACCTCCGGTTTCGCCCCCATCTCCAATTTTAGGCCCTGCCTGGGCAGGCATGGCTAAACTTGGGGTATAGAAGCGAACAAGGTGACGACAGGTGATCGCTCGCTGCTGGCGCTGGTGGTTATTGGTGCTGATGCTTGGCCTCGCCCCGGGCAGCCAGGCCGCGCCTGGGGCGATCTGGGTGCTGAGCATCGATGATGCCATAGGGCCGGCCAGCGCCGACTATGTGGTGCGCGGCCTGGATCAGGCCAAGGAACAAGGCGCGCAACTGGTGGTGATCCGCATGGATACACCCGGCGGCCTGGACAGCGCCATGCGCCAGATCATCAAGGTCATCCTCGCCAGCCCCGTGCCGGTTGCGACCTTCGTTGCCCCAGGCGGTGCCCGTGCTGCCAGCGCTGGCACCTACATCCTGTATGCCAGCCACGTGGCGGCCATGGCGCCGGGGACCAACCTCGGCGCCGCCACCCCCGTGCAGATTGGCGGCCCTGCAGGTACACCAAAGGATGACAAGGCCAAGCCCGACGCCAATGAACAAGCCCTTGCGCGCAAGCAGGTGAACGATGCAGCCGCTTATATCCGCGGCCTGGCGCAGCTGCGCGGGCGCAACGCCGACTGGGCGGAAAAGGCTGTACGCGAAGCGGTAAGCCTGTCGGCCAGCGAAGCGCTCAAGCAGAAGGTGATCGACCACGTGGCCAACGACCTGCCTGACCTGCTGCGCCAGCTCGACGGCAAGACCCTGATCGCCGCTGACCAGCCGCGCCAGTTGCAGACCCGCGACGCCAACCTGGCCGAGCATCTGCCGGACTGGCGCACGCGCCTCTTGGCCGTGATCACCAACCCCAGCGTGGCACTGATCCTGATCATGATCGGCGTCTATGGCCTGCTGTTCGAGTTCATGAACCCTGGCTCCGGCGTGGGCGGCGTGGTCGGTGGCATCTGCCTGTTGCTGGCGCTGTATGCCCTGCAATTGCTACCGGTGAGCTTTGCCGGTGTCGCGCTGGTCATGCTCGGTATCGCCTTCATGATCGCCGAGGCGTTCCTGCCCAGTTTTGGTGTGGTCGGCTTTGGCGGCATCGTGGCGTTCGTGGTGGGCGCGGTCATCCTGATAGACACCGACGCCCCCGGCTTTGGCATTCCGCTGGCGTTGATCGCGAGCCTGGCGGTGCTCTCGGCATTGTTGATCGGTGGCGTGTTGGGCATGGCCCTCAAAGCTCGCAAGCGGGCCTTGGTCAGCGGTGATGCCGGCCTGGTCGGCAGCTTGGTGAGTGTCTCTCAGGTGGTGGCAGGCAATCCGTTCTGTGGCGCGGTAATGGCCCAGGGCGAACAATGGCAGGTCCAGTGCACTACGCCCTTGCAGCTCGGCCAGCAGGTGCGGGTCACCGCGCGTCATGGCGTGATGCTCGAAGTGAGCGCTGCTGCCCCTACGGCGCAAGGAGAATGACGATGTTCATGCAATTGGGTTTCGGCGCCCTGCTGATGCTGCTGGGCGTCTTACTGCTGTCGGCGTTTCGTATCTTGCGCGAATACGAGCGCGGCGTGGTGTTCCAGCTGGGGCGCTTCTGGCAGGTCAAAGGCCCAGGGCTGATCCTGCTCATCCCCGTGATCCAGCAGATGGTTCGGGTGGACCTGCGCACCGTGGTGCTGGATGTACCGCCGCAGGATGTGATCACCCGCGACAACGTGTCAGTGAAGGTCAATGCGGTGCTGTATTTCCGCGTGCTCGACCCTCAGAAGGCGATCATCCAGGTCGAAGACTTCCTGGTCGCCACCAGCCAGCTGGCGCAGACAACGCTACGTGCGGTGCTGGGCAAACATGAGCTGGACGAGCTGCTGGCCGAGCGCGAGCAGTTGAACCTGGATATTCGCCAGGTGCTGGACGCGCAAACCGATGCCTGGGGCATCAAGGTGGCCAACGTCGAGATCAAGCACGTCGACCTCAACGAATCGATGGTCCGCGCCATTGCCCGTCAGGCCGAAGCCGAGCGTGAACGCCGGGCCAAGGTCATCCACGCCGAAGGGGAACTGCAGGCGTCGGAGAAGTTGATGCAGGCCGCGCAGATGCTCAGCAAGGAGCCGGGGGCCATGCAGTTGCGCTACATGCAGACGCTGGGGTCGATTGCCGGGGACAAGACATCGACCATCGTGTTTCCGATGCCGTTGGACTTGCTCAAGGGGATGATGGACCGAGAGAAATGAGGGGCCTGCGCAAGGCCCCGCAAATCGGTCAGACAGGTGCGCGGCGCAAGGTCGCCAGGAACGTGGCAGCACCAATGAACAAGCCCGCGAACGTCCGGTTCAAACGCTTCTGTTGCTTGGGGGTGCGCAACAGGCGCAGCACCCGCGAAGCCAAGCCGGTATAACCCGCCATCACCAGCATGTCGACGGTGACCATGGTGACCGTGATCGCCACGTATTGTGGCAACAGCGGAGCATGCGGGTTGATGAACTGCGGCAGTACAGCGAGCATGAACACCAGCGCCTTGGGGTTGCTGACGTTGACCAGGAAACCTCGGAACACCAGGCTCAACGGCTTGCCGATCGGACGCACGGCGGACTCATCGGTCATGTCCATCGGCAAAGCGCGCCATTGCTTGTAGGCCAGGTAGACCAGGTAGGCGACGCCGAACCATTTGATGATGGTGAACGCTGTAGCGGAAGCGGCAAGGATGGCGCCGACACCCGCTGCGATGATGGCAATCTGCACGACCAGGCCAATCTGCAGGCCCAGCGCGTTCCAGTAGCCGCGCCAGAAACCATATTGCAGGCCGCTGGACATCGAGGCGATCGCCCCGGCCCCGGGTGAAAGGCTGATCACCCAACACGCGGCAAAGAAGCCCAACCACACTTCCATCGACATCACACACCTCGCTCGAACATATGTTGCAAAACGTTAAGCTAAGGTTTTGGCGAAAAAATAACCAGCGAATTTTGCAGAGTTCAAAGGCAAGCCGGGTATTTCGGGTGTGCTGTAAATGCCCGGCCTGGCATCCGCAAATCCTATAGCGATCTAGCCCTCAAGCCTGCGCCAACCCAGGCTTCAGGACAGCGCCTCAAGCTCGGCCTGCATGCTCTCCAACGTTTCCAGGGCTTGCATCCAGCCTTCCTCGAGTTCGCCTTCACGCTGCTTGAGCTTGCTCTGGCGGGCCAGCAGGTCGCGCAGTTCATCTTTGCGCGCCACCTCGTAGAGGCCGCTGTCGCCCAAGGCGGTTTCGATCTCGGCCAGTTGCGCATGCACCTGGTTGAGCTCGGCCTCCAGCTTGTCGGCAGCCTTCTTGTGCGGTGCCAGTTGCTGGCGCAAGGCAGCGGCGGCCTGGCGCTGGGCCTTCTTGTCGGTCTTGTCCGGGTTGGCCGGCGCGTTGCTAGCCGGTGCGCTGCGCTGCCGGTACTCGACCAGCCAACGGCTGTAGTCGTCCAGGTCGCCATCGAAGGTATCGACCTTGCCATCGGCCACCAGCAGGAAATCGTCGGTGGTGCTCTTGAGCAGGTGGCGGTCGTGGGACACGACTACCACGGCACCGGCAAACTCCTGCAACGCCATGGTCAGCGCCAGGCGCATTTCCAGGTCCAGGTGGTTGGTCGGTTCGTCGAGCAGCAGCAGGTTTGGCCGCTCCCAGGCGATCAGGGCCAGCGCCAGGCGGGCTTTTTCGCCCCCGGAGAAATTCACCACCGGCTCGTCCACGCGGTCGCCATGGAAGTCGAACCCGCCGAGGAAGTCACGCAGGGTCTGCTCGCGCTCGGCCGGCGCAATGCGCTGCAAGTGCAACAGCGGGCTAGCCTTGTCGTCCAGCGAGTCCAGCTGATGCTGGGCGAAGTAACCGACTGCCAGGTTCTCACCCAGCACCAGGCGGCCCGACAGCGGCGCTAGTTCGCCGGCAAGGTTCTTGATCAGGGTCGACTTGCCGGCGCCGTTAGGGCCCAGCAGGCCGATGCGCGCACCGGGCACCAGCTGCAGCTTGACCTTGTCGAGGATCGCCTTGTCGCCATAGCCCAGACAGCCTTCGGAAAGGCTCAGCAGCGGGCTGGAAATCTTCTGCGATTCACGGAAAACGAAGTCGAACGGCGAATCGACGTGCGCCGCCGACAGCTCTTCCATGCGCTCCAGGGCCTTGATCCGGCTCTGCGCCTGACGGGCCTTGGTGGCTTGGGCCTTGAAGCGGGCAATGTACTTTTCCATGTGCGCACGCTGGGCCTGTTGCTTCTCGTAGGCTTGCTGCTGCTGCGCCAGGCGCTCGGCACGGGTGCGTTCGAAGGCGGTATAGCCACCCTTGTACAGGTTCAGCTTGCGCTGCTCGACGTGCAATACATGGTCGACAACAGCATCCAGGAAATCGCGGTCGTGGGAAATCAGCAACAGCGTGCCCGGGTAGCCCTTGAGCCAGTCTTCGAGCCACAGGATCGCATCGAGGTCCAGGTGGTTGGTCGGTTCGTCGAGCAGCAGCAGGTCGGATGGGCACATCAGGGCCTGGGCCAGGTTCAGACGCATCCGCCAGCCACCGGAGAAGTCGCCGACGCGGCGGTCCATCTGCTCGTTGGTAAAACCAAGACCGGCCAGCAATTTGCGCGCACGGGCATCGGCGGTATAGCCGTCAGCGCTTTCCAGCTCACTGTGCAGGCGTGCCAGGGCCGTGCCGTCGTGGGCCGTCTCGGCCACGGCGAGCTCGGCCTGGACCTTGCGCAGGCGCGCGTCGCCATCGAGCACATAGTCCACGGCCAGGCGATCGAGCGTATCGACCTCCTGACGCATGTGGGCGATGCGCCAGTCACCCGGCAGCTGGCAGTCGCCACCATCAGGCGACAGCTCACCGCGCAGCAAGGCGAACAGGCTGGATTTTCCGGCGCCGTTAGCGCCGATCAGGCCGGCCTTGTGACCGGCGTGCAGGGTCATCTCGGCGCCTTCTAGCAAGCGCTGCGGACCACGCTGTAAAGTGAGGTTGGATAGTCTGATCATGATGGTCGCGGAGTCTACCAGCTTCCTCGACCCGGAGCGTAAGTGGAATCATGTACACCGACCTGTGGAATTACGCCCTGGCCCTGTATGCCCGGCCGGGAGTCGAAGCGGCTTGCCTGAGCGTTCAGGCCCAAGGGGGCGATGTGTGCCTGCTGCTGTGCGCGAGCTGGCTGCAAACCCGAGGTGTCGCCGTAGAAGCCGGGCGAATCGACGCTTTGCGCGCCATTGCCGAGCCTTGGCAAACTGAAGTGGTAACGCCGCTACGCAGTTTGCGCCAGCAATGGCGGACGGCCGCACAGCATGACCTGCACCTGGAGGCGTTGCGTGAGCACGTAAAGGGCTTGGAACTGCAGGCGGAGAAGCGCTTGCTGCAACGCCTTGAGGAATGCGCAAGGCAATGGCCCACGGGCTCGCTTGAGCCCGCAGACGATTGGCTGGCCAGGCTGGCGCCCGACCAGGTCCGTGGCCACGACTCGCTGGCTCAGCTGCGAGTCGCCGCCACAGGGCTTCAGGAGGCCGAAGACGGCGTCTGAGGCGAGGTGCTTGCCGGTGCCGAGGACGGCGCCGGGGTAGCGGGGCCTGCCGAGTTGGTCACCGCAGGCGTAGCCGGCTTGGCTTCAGCCGGTTTGCTGGCGACCGGCTTGGCAGCGGCAGGTTTGGCCGCAGCCTTGGCCGGAGCTTTGGCGGCTGGCTTGGCTGCAGGCTTGGCTGCAGGCTTGGCGGCAGCTTTCGCAGCGGGCTTGGCTGCAGGCTTGGCGGCAGCTTTCGCAGCGGGCTTGGCTGCAGTGGTTTTAGCCGGCGCTTTGGCCGCGGCCGGTTTAGCCGCAGCCCCTTTGGAAGCGGCTGGTTTGGCGGCAGGCTTGGCAGCAGCGGTTTTGGCCGGGGCCTTGGTGGTAGCTGGCTTGGCCGCAGCAGCGCGCGATGGCGCCTTGGCTGCAGCCACTTTGGCAGCGGCCGGTTTGGCTGCAGGTTTAGCCGCAGCCTTGGCCGGGGCTTTTACGGCAGCAGGCTTGGCAGCAGCGCGCGACGGCGCCTTGGCAGCGGCGGCCTTGGCAGGCGCTTTTGCGGCAGCTTTGGCGGCCGGCCTTGCTGCAGGTTTGGCCGCTGCTCTGGCAGGCGCTTTTGCAGTGGCTGGCTTAGCCGATTTGGCTGCCACAGCCCGCTGGTCCAGTGCCTTGCCAGCAGCCTCACGCACCTTGCCTACACCCTGGGCCAGCTTCAGGCTTTCCTGGGCATCGCGTTTGAGTTGCTGAATATAAGTACGGGTTTGCGTCTGACGCTCTTTGAGCGAGTCGAGCAACGACTCAAGTTCACCAATGGCTTTCTGGGCTTTGCCCTGGGCCTTGGCTTTACCTGCCTTGGCCGCGTCCTGCAACTTCAGGCGACCGTTGTGCAGTTTTTCCTGGGCCTTGCCGCGCTGCTTTTCCAACTTTGCCAGCAGTTTTTCCGCATCAGCCAGCGCTTGCGAGCAGGCATCTTCCAAGTGTTCGAGCAAGCTGCCCGAAAGTTGCTGGAGCAGGTGTAACGGCGTACTTACAGGCTTCTTCTTGGCCGACATGGTTTACCTCCTGGCTGACGAGTTTGCGGCTAATACTATGCTTGTGCTGCTACCGCCGCTAGGGCATGTTGACAGTATCGTTGGCGCCGCGTTGCATGCCTGGGCAAAGTTGTTGTCTTGCAGCTGCGTGAAAGTGTAGTTGCTTAGCAAATCGTTGCCGACATTTACGCAAATCGAAGCAACAAGGCTGGCATACTTCGCAGCTCTTGAGCTCGGAGTTGACCATGCCTCGTTATCTTTTTATCGGCCTGTGCCTGGCGGCTCCTATCGCACTCGCCGCCCCCGAAACGGCTCCTGCCAGCGATCACGACGTGGCCTACAGCCTGGGCGCCAGCCTTGGAGAGCGACTGCGCCAGGAAGTGCCTGGATTGCAGCTGGAGGCGTTGGTTGAAGGCCTTCGCCAGTCCTATCAGAACCAGCCCCTCAAACTCGACAAGGCTCGCATGCAAGCCATTCTTCAGCAGCATGAAGAACAGGCGAACAACGCCGCCGTGCAAGCCGAAGTGGAAAAACTGCAAGCTATAGAGGCGCGTTTCATGGCCAATGAACGCGCACGCGCCGGTGTGCATGAGCTGCCTGAGGGCGTGCTCTACAGTGAACTGAAAAGTGGTATCGGCGCGCAGCCCAACCCCAAGGGCAAGGTGCAAGTACGCTATGTAGGCAAGTTGCCTGACGGCACGGTGTTCGATCAGAACCTGCAGCCACAGTGGTTCAGCCTGGACTCGGTCATCGAAGGGTGGCAGGTGGCGTTGCCACACATGAAAGCAGGTGCGAAATGGCGCCTGGTGATCCCCTCGGCACAAGCCTACGGTGCCGAGGGCGCGGGTGATCTGATCGCGCCCTATACACCTCTGGTGTTCGAAATCGAGCTGCTGGCGGTCGGCGGCTGACGTCGACCCTCAGGCCTGGACCGCGTCTTCTTCCTTGTGCGCGTTGTGCAACACCTCGATCAGGCAGTCTTCGAGCTCGAAGCGTTCGTGCAGCAGGCTGCCGAGCTTGCCGAGTTTATCGGCGAAGCGCTCAGTGTCCTTGCAATCACCTTTCTCGCAATGGTCATTGAAAGCCAGCGCAATCTGGGTAATGTCATTGATCCGCGGGTTGATCTCTTCAGCCAGCTTCAGCGCTTTCTGGTCACCAAACGCCTTGGCCTCGGTGACCAGTTGTTCACTGACCTCGAAATGCCAGGCTGACACGTAATCGACAAGCACCGCACAAAAGTCGCGGCTCTTGTCCTTGTCCGCAAATGCCGGCTTGGCATCGCGCAAGGCACCGAAGGCCTGAACCAACTCCTCCCGCTCCTTGAGCCAGGTGTCGATCAGCTTGTGAACCCCACCCCAGCGTTCCTGGGCGTTCTGACAACTATCGAGCATGGCGATCTCTTCCCTTCTGGGTAGATGCCGCTGCACCTCGCACCCCGATCGTGCGGTACAAAGGTGACATCAGCAGGACGGCATCGAGCAGTTGTGTTTTTGGTATGCGTGCTGGGAGATTATTCCCGCGCGTGCTGCCCTTCAAGGTACGCAGCAGACAAAGTTCATACAAGTGTTTAATACCCTGGGGTATCACCACTGGTCGTGCCGGCTACCGCAGCCGCGCCAACTCAAGCTTTGCCCAGTGTGCGGAAACGATACGCCAGCAGGCAGGTCAAGGGCAGCACTGCCAGCAGCAAGAAGGCCAGCAGGCTCCATTCGGGCAAGGTCAGGTCAAGAAAGCTCCAGGTCAACGAGCTGCAATCGGGGCCGCCGAGCAAGAGTTGACGGGCCGCTTCACGCCAGGAGCTTTCCACTACATGCCAGAAAGGCGCCGGGCACTCGTGGCTTGTACCAATTTCCCCTTGTATCCAGACATGCCTGGCCGCCAGCAGGGCCCCGGCTGCCGAACAGCCCAGGGCTGCTCGCGCATACTGGCACACAGCGGCAACGCCCGACGCATGCACGGCCGCACACAGGCAGATCATGGCATACACGCCCAACAGAAACCGCTGGCTGAAGCACAGCGGGCAAGGCACCAGACCGAGGGTGCGCTCCAGGTAAAAGGACGCGACCAGCACCGCCAACGAGGCAAGGCAGGCCGGTAGAAAAAACGTGCGCAAGCGGGCCGGCAACATGAAAGGTGGTGGTCCCGGGGCAAATTGAGTGGCTTGGAACGGTAGAGGAAAGATGTGCTTTGTTTCAAGGCACTACAGGGGAGATAAGTCACTGAGGGGTAGAAGAAATTTCCACTCGCATTGTGGGAAATTTCTTGCGAAGCGTATTACAGAAGAAAACAGGTATCGCGAGACTCACCAGCCACCCCATGAGCCCGCCCTCAGTGCGGGCTCATGGGGCCTCTCAGGCGCGCACGGCCTCGGGCAATGGCAGGGCCAACAACCGCTCATCAAGCAGGCCCAGGCCTTCCTGGAACAGCTGGTTACTGCGTTCGGTCTCACC
The DNA here is from genome assembly GCF_047456105.1 of Pseudomonas sp. BNK-15. Classification (NCBI taxonomy): domain Bacteria; kingdom Pseudomonadati; phylum Pseudomonadota; class Gammaproteobacteria; order Pseudomonadales; family Pseudomonadaceae; genus Pseudomonas; species Pseudomonas sp. BNK-15. Next base: position 2,199,978 of record NZ_CP179898.1, on the reverse strand, counting down.
GAGGCCAGCCAGCAGCCGGGCCAGTTCGGCGCAGGTTTCCGGGTTGCGCTCCATGCGCAAGCTGCTTTCCAGGTAATCGCGCGCCTTGCCCCAAAGGCGGTTCTGCAAGCAAAGGCGTCCAAGCGTCAGCAACAGGCTCGGGTCCTGGGGATGCGCCTTGAGCCAGCCCTCGGCTGTTTGCAGTTGACGCGCCGGATCATCGCCGCGCACCAGGCCATACAGGCGCGCAAGGTGGCTTTCGTAGTCACGCTTGAGGGCAGCGCGTAGTACCTGTTCGGCTTCGCCTTGAGCGCCCACCTGGCGCAGTTGTTCGGCATAAGCCAGCACCAACCGGGGCTCCTGACGCTGGGCCGCAGTCAGCTGTTGCCAGGCGCGCTCCAACGACTGACGGGCGCTTTGCTCATCGTCGCCACGGGTCGCCGCAAGCCCCAGGTTCTGACCCCAGGCACGCTGTTCCAGTGCAGCGAGTTCCTCGGCCGGCAGCACTTTGCCCTTGCGCAAGTCGGGCAACAGGCGAATCAACGCCGACCAGTCGCCGCGCTCCAGATACAGGCGCTGCAACAAGCGCAAGACCTGATTGTTGTGCGGGTGCCGCTCCTGCATGGCCAGCAGGGCTTCCAGGGCGCCATCGCTTTCGCCACGGTCCATCTGCAATTGCGCATGGGCCAGGGCGACCGCCAGTTCCGCCTGGGGCTGACGCTCCAGTGCACGCTCGAGCAGGTTGTCCCTGTCTTCCGTTCGCCCCTGTTCATTGGCCGCACGCGCGGCACCGAGGTAATACAGCAATGGCTGGCGTTCGGCCTCGGCGGCGCGGTGCAAGTGACGTTGGGCGCTGGCCCAACGACCCTCGGCGAGGTCCAGCTGGCCCTGCTCGATTGCGATGCGAATGCGACGGCTGCGGTTGCGTCGCGACCAGGGGTTGACCACACCACTGGACGTCAGCACCAGCCCAACCAGATAGCGCAGCAGCCACAACAGTGCGAGCACGGCAACCAGCGCCGCGAGCGCCGCCCACAGCCCGGACTGGTAACGGAAGCCACCGTAGGAAATCAATACGTAGCCGCTGTGCTTGGCCACCGCGATGCCCAGTGCCGCAGCGATCACGATCGCCAGCACGGCCAGCAGGTACACACGTTTCATGGTTTGCCCCCCTCACCCTCGGCAGGCAGATGGCGGCGCTGGATATACGCCTGCACCGCAGCCAGGCTTTCGCTCAGGTCCGGGGTAACCACCGACACCGGTTGCTCGGCCAGCGCATTGAGGCTTTCGAGCATGGCCTTGCTCTGCGGGTTGTCAGCGTTGAAATTGGCCACCAGCACACTGCGCGCATCATCCAGCGCCTGGGTGTAGACCTTGGCGTCGCCATTGAGCGCAGCCCACTGGGCTTGCTCGATGGTCAGGCTCAGGGCCAGGCGCAACTGGTTGAGCGACTGCCCGGCCAGCAACGGACGGACGTTGTCGTCGGCGTTGAAATCGATCTGGAAGTACTTGGAAATCTCCGCCCACCACTGCGCCAGGCGGCTGGCGCCATCGCCATCGGCGGTCAAAGCACCGAGGGCATCGGCATCGCTGTCGAATTCCGGCGACTGGGCGTTGAGCTGCTGCACCAACTCCCGCTGGGCAGCCAGCTTCAGATACAAACCGGTACGGTCCGGCTGCTGGGTGCTGTTGAGCGTTGCCAGGCTACGCGCCAACTGCTCGCGCGCGGCAAACGAGCCAGGGTCGCTCTGCTCGCGCAGGATTTCGTCGGCGCCTTCGACCAGGGCCTTGGCGCTGGTGATGTCCTGCAGGGCCGAAAGCCGCAGGGTGGCCAGGCGCAACAGGTGCTCGGCCTCGGCCAGGCGCCATTCCTTGCGGCTTTCGCCAAGCACGGTTTCAAGCCGCTGGCTCAAGCGCTGCTGGTCACCCTGCAACTGCGCCACCAGGCGGCGGCGGTCTTCCAGTTCGCTGGCTGCCGGCAGGCTGGCCAACTGGGCACTGATCTGTTGCTCGCGCTGCTGCAGTGCAGCGGCACGCTGGCTAAGCGCCTCGAGGTGCTCACCCTGGCTCAGCTCACTGCCTTGCAGATGCCGCACCTGCCAGACACCCCACCCGCCCACTGCGACCCCAGCGGCACCCACCAACAATGCCAGCAAGGCCAGGCCTGTGCCGGAACGTTTGGCAGGTGGGGGGGTGACGGGTTGCGTCGGCTCCTGCGCCGACGGCTGATCATTGTGGGACAAGACAGTTTCGCTCACGTATCCATCCTTTGCATGGGGGCGCGTCGCTCTGAGCTTAGCGCCTTAAGAGGCAGGTGCAGCGCTGCGCTGCACGGCTGCCAGCAAGGCCGTGGCACTCGCGCCACGGCAATCCACAATCTGTTGTGCCCCTGCGGCCCTGGCCTGCTCGGCCACCCTGGGGCTCGGCACGAACAATGGCAAGCGCGCCACACGCGGCCAATCGGCAGCGGCCATCCGTTGCAGGTGTTCAAGACCCTGCCCACTGCTGACCACCACGCCGTTCAGGCGTTCCGCTTCGATGCGACCCACCAGCGTGCCCGCCGGATACACCGGCAGACAACGACGATACAGTTCCAGATAATCGACACTAGCACCTTGCTCTGCAAGACGCTCGGCCAGCAGTTCGCGCCCCCCTACACCACGCACGATCAGGACACGTGGCGCAGGCCCCGCCATAGCCTCGTGCAAGGCCGGGAGCGTGAGCAAGGCTTCGCTGTCGTCACCCTGTGCAGGGTAAGTCACCGTCAGCCCCGCAGACTGCAACACCGCTGCCGTGGCTTCACCTACAGTGAACCATCCGGCTGAAGGGGGCTGCAGCCCTGCTTGTGCGAGTTGCGCAAGCAGCAACCTGGCTGCAGGTTTACTGACCACGATCATGGCCTGGCACTGCCCTAGCCCGGCAAGCTGCTGGCGCTGCCGAGCGTCCGGTTGCACTGGCTCGATCGCCAGCAAGGGCAGGCAGGCGCTGGCAATGCCGGCAGCTGCCAGCGTCTGCGCCAGCGCCGCGCAGTCCTCTTCAGGACGGGTCAGCAACAGGCGCCAGGGGCTCACGGGTGCCCGGCCTCACCGTAGACTTCCTTGAGAATGGCCGCGGCACCTTGGCCCAGCAGGTCTTCGGCCACCTGCACCCCCAACGTTTCGGCGGATGCCCGCGGTGCACGGGCGTCAGCCACCAACAGGGTCCCACCGCTGGGCTGGCCAACCAGCCCGCGCAGCCATAGTTGCTCGCCTTCGAGCACGGCATAGCAGGCAATCGGTACCTGGCAGCCGCCGTTCAAGTGCTTGTTCAACGCTCGTTCGGCCACCACACGGTCAGCGGTATCGGCGTGGTGCAAAGGCGCCAACAGCGCATGGATCTCGCTGTCTGCGCTACGGCATTCGATGCCCACTGCGCCCTGGCCACCGGCCGGCAGGCTGTCGTCGACGCTGATGCTGGCGGTGATGCGCTCTTCGAAGCCCAGGCGGATCAGGCCCGCCGCGGCAAGGATGATGGCGTCATACTCACCGGCATCGAGCTTGGCCAGGCGAGTGTTGACGTTGCCGCGCAGAAAGCGGATTTGCAGGTCAGGGCGGCGCGCCAGCAACTGGGCCTGACGGCGCAGGCTGGAGGTGCCGACGATGCTACCGGCAGGCAGAGCCTCAAGGCTGGGAAAATGGTTGGAAACGAAGGCATCGCGCGGGTCTTCACGTTCACAGATGCAGTAAAGGCCCAGGCCTTCGGGGAAGTCCATGGGTACGTCCTTCATCGAATGCACGGCGATGTCGGCCTCATTGTCCAGCAGAGCGGTTTCCAGCTCCTTGACGAACAGGCCTTTGCCGCCGATCTTCGCCAGCGGCGCGTCGAGCAGTTTGTCGCCGCGGCTGACCATGGGCACCAGAGTCACCAGAAGGCCAGGGTGCGCCTGTTCGAGGCGGGCTTTGACGTATTCGGCCTGCCACAGGGCCAAGGCACTTTTACGGGTGGCAATGCGGATTTCGCGAGTGGACATGGAACGCCCCAATACTTAGGAATGCCGCCGATGATAACAGCTCCGTCGGTATCGCTAGCAGATGTGGGTCACGATCCAGTTTTGCCTTGTGCGCCCTCATCGCCGTTTGCCGGAGATGAGGGCCCTGCAGGGCTCAGAGCGTCTGCATCATCTTGCGTACGCCAGCCACATGCCGGCGGCTGACAGTCAAGGCATCACCATCCAGGCCTTTGAGGAACAGTTGAAAATGCCCAAGCGGCGTGCGCTGCAGGCGTTCGATGCGCTCGCGGGCTACCAGGGCGTTGCGGTGGATACGCACGAAGCGTTCGCCGAACTCATCTTCCAGGGCCTTGAGCGGCTCATCAAGCAGCACTTCACCTGCTTCATGGCGCAACGTCACATATTTGTGGTCGGCGATGAAATAGATCACCTGCGGCAAAGGGATCAGCTCGATGCCCTTGCGCGTACGCGCGCTGATATGGCTGCGCGGGCCACCCCCTTCACTGCCCGGCCGGGTCAGCGCCGCCAACTGCGTACGGCTGGGTTTCTCAGCCTTGCGCAAGGCATCGCGCAGGGCATGGGGATGGATCGGTTTGGTTACATGGCTGAGGGTGCTGTCCGTGAAAGCCTCTGCGCCGTATTCATCGTCACCGGTGCAGAACACCACCGACGGTGGCGCTTCGCGCTCGCACAGGCGGGCCGCGACCTGCAGGCCATCGAGGCCCGGCATGCCGATGTCCAGCAGGACCACATCGGGCTTGAGGCTTTCGATCAGGGCCAGGGCCTCCTCGCCGTTGGTGGCGCTGGGCTCCAGCACGGTGTACCCCTCCAGTTCCCCGAATAACCGCGTCAAGCGTTCACGGGCTTGGGGTTCGTCATCAACGATCAGGACATTCATAATTGCTCTGGATTCCTGAGTGAGTCTCGCACAGGTATAGCGTAGACAGTTGCAGGTCGAGCGACACTGCGGTCACGCTCTAGACCAATACGATGGCCAAAGATTCACTGCGCCGGCAGATTCGCTGCCAGTCCTTTGTCCAACTGTAGACGGTCCGTGGAACACTGCCGTTCAATCGTTGAATATCGTCTTCGCCTGCATTGAGCGCTGTTTTCTGCCGATTTCTGTCGACCGGCGTCCTTCGGCCACAAGCCCAACCCTGCTATTATCGGCGCCACTTTTTCGTTCACGCCTTCAACGAGTGAATCCATGAGCACCGACAAGACCAATCAGTCCTGGGGCGGCCGCTTCAGTGAACCCGTCGACGCCTTCGTCGCCCGCTTCACCGCCTCGGTCGATTTCGACAAGCGCCTGTACCGCCACGACATCATGGGTTCGATCGCCCACGCCACCATGCTGGCGCAGGTCGGTGTACTCAGCGATGCCGAGCGCGACACCATCATCGATGGCCTGAACACCATCCAGGGTGAAATCGAGGCCGGCAATTTCGACTGGCGCGTCGACCTCGAAGACGTGCACATGAACATCGAAGCACGCCTGACCGACCGCATCGGCATCACCGGCAAGAAGCTGCACACCGGCCGTAGCCGCAACGACCAGGTCGCCACCGACATCCGCCTGTGGCTGCGCGACGAGATCGACCTGATTCTGGCCGAGATCACCCGCCTGCAGCAGGGCCTGCTGGAACAGGCCGAGCGTGAAGCCGAAACCATCATGCCGGGCTTCACCCACCTGCAGACCGCTCAGCCAGTCACCTTCGGCCACCACCTGCTGGCCTGGTTCGAAATGCTCAGCCGTGACTACGAGCGCCTGGTCGACTGCCGCAAGCGCGCCAACCGCATGCCTCTGGGCAGCGCTGCGCTGGCTGGCACCACCTACCCGATCGACCGCGAGCTGACCTGCAAGCTATTGGGTTTCGAAGCCGTTGCCGGCAACTCGCTGGATGGCGTTTCGGACCGTGATTTCGCCATCGAATTCTGCGCTGCCGCCAGCGTGGCGATGATGCACCTGTCGCGCTTCTCCGAAGAGCTGGTGCTGTGGACCAGCGCCCAGTTCCAGTTCGTCGATCTGCCCGACCGTTTCTGCACTGGCAGCTCGATCATGCCGCAGAAGAAGAACCCGGACGTGCCGGAGCTGGTGCGTGGCAAGAGCGGCCGTGTGTTCGGCGCCCTGACCGGCCTGCTGACCTTGATGAAAGGCCAGCCGCTGGCCTACAACAAGGACAACCAGGAAGACAAGGAGCCGCTGTTCGACGCCGCCGATACCCTGCGCGATTCGCTGCGTGCCTTTGCCGACATGATCCCAGCCATCAAGCCACGCCACGCGATCATGCGCGAAGCGGCCCTGCGCGGCTTCTCTACCGCCACCGACCTGGCCGACTACCTGGTGCGCCGCGGCCTGCCGTTCCGTGATTGCCACGAAATCGTCGGCCATGCCGTGAAGTATGGCGTCGACACCGGCAAGGACCTGGCCGAGATGAGCCTGGACGAACTGCGCCAGTTCAGCGACCAGATCGAGCAGGATGTATTCGCCGTGCTGACCCTGGAAGGCTCGGTGAATGCCCGCGACCACATTGGCGGCACTGCGCCAGCGCAGGTGCGCGCTGCCGTTGTACGTGGCAAGGCGCTGCTGGCTTCGCGCTAAGCGCCATTGCGAGGGCTTGGCCCTCGATCGCCGGCAAGCCGGCTCCCACTCGACCGCATCGGCTTCAAGCCCTGTGCAGTACCAGTAGGAGCCGGCTTGCCGGCGATTGGGCTGCAAGGCAGCCCTGGTCTTCAGCGCTTACCGCTGCGAATCATCTCCATGAAGGCCGGCATCGCCGCCTCCTTGTCTGCCACGATCCGCGCCATGTGCGGGTTTTCGTGCATTTTCTGCAGCAGCGCCTTGGCCTCAGGGAAGTCGGCGAGGAAGTCGACGTTCAGCACCTTCTTGCCTACTGCACAAGCCAGGTCGACCGAGAAGCAGAACATCAGGTCGGCAATCGTCAGTTGTTCACCAGCTACATAGGGTGCAAAACGGCCATTGCGCTTCAACGTGGCGAACCCCGCCAGCAGATCCGCACGCGCGCGCTCCTTGATCAAGGGCTCTACCGCCGCGCCAAAGAACGACTCGGCATAGCAGGTACGGGCCGGCAGCTCGATGTACAGCTCGATCTCCTTGAGCAGCTCGCGCACCTTGGCCTGCTCGAACGGATCGGCTGGCAGCAGCGCCTTACCCGGCTGGGTCTGCTCGATATAGTCGAGAATCACACCGGTTTCGCTGAGCAAGCCGTGTTCGGTCTGCAGCACCGGCACTTTGCCGCGCGGGCTGACGTCCAGCGCCTGAGCCGTCTGACCACCATAGAAGGTGACCTCTTCGAACGGCAGGCCCTTTTCCAGCAGGGCCAGCTTGACCATGTTGTAGTAGTTGCTGACCGAGAATCCGTGAAGCTTGAGCATGGGGTAACAGCCTCCAGGCCGTAGGGGGTTGGCCGGGCTTTTATAGCTCGTTACGCCAGTGCCTGACCAGCGTCATGCACCCGGTCGATGACCGGGCATTGCCGACGCGGGCATGGCACACTGTGTGCCCAATCACAGGAGTAGCGCCATGAGCGAGCCCACCGACATCGACAATGACGACGAAGCCTTCGCCGAGGCGACGCTGACCCAGGCCATCGAAAACCAGATCGAAAGCGGCGAACCGCCGGCAGCCAAGGCTACGTTCAACAAGCTGAGCCTGGTCGGCTACGAGCGCGAAGACATCCTCAACCTCATGGCCCACGTGCTGGCCATCGAGATCGACAACATGCTCGACGAGGACCGTCCGTTCAACACCGAGTGGTACGAAACCGCCCTGCGCGCTCTGCCCGAGCTGCCACCTGAGGCAGATCAAGGCGAGGACGAATAACCCGGCTACACTCCAGGGTCAGGCACCGCTGGCGGTGCCGCCATCCTCGTCTGGAAGTCAGGAGTCGCCATGTCCTTCACCCCCGAACTGATTGCTGAACTGGAAGTCCTTGCCCTGTTCAACCTGGACAGCAGCCAGGAAGGCATCAAGATTCACGCCAATGCCTCCCCCGCACTGGTCGCAGCAGCTCGACGCCTGCATGAAAAGCAATTGACCGATCAGCCCGATGGCGGTTACCTCACCAGCCTTGGGCATGACGCAGTCGAAAGCGTGCAACTGCTGCTGAACATTCTCAAGTCGCCCCAGCCGGCATAAACCTGCCCCGCCCCATCGCTGGCAAGCCGGCGATGGGGCCCGCCAAGGCGCAAGAAAAATGGCGTCAAAACTCCAATTGCCGCTTATCCGAGTGCATTACTCAGGCTAAACTCGCCAGAGCTCCCCCGGCCTGCCCTGAGTGTGCAATGACCCACCCCCACGAAATCCGCCCCGATATCGACGAAGGCATCGACCGCAAGGTGCTGGCGAAATTGCGTGCGCGGTTTCTGCAATTGAACACAGGCCGGCTACAGCGCGCCATGGATGGGCTTTCGACCCGCCAGCAACAGGTGTTGACCCTGCTACCACTGCTGTTTCACGTCAACCACCCGCTGCTGCCTGGCTATGTTTCAGGTAGCACCCCGGCCGGCGTATCGGGCTTCGAGCCCGATGCCAACCTGGTCGCCGAAGGCCAACGGCTGGCGCGATCGTTCACGTACAAGACACGCCTGGGCAACCCCAACCGCCCAATCCACGGCCTGTTCCTGATGGGCAGCCTTGGCACGCTGGCCCAGGCTGAGCAAAGCGACATCGACCTGTGGGTCTGTCATGCCCCCGGCCTGGGTGACAGCCAGCTCGATGAACTGCGACGCAAATGCCAGTTGCTCGAAACCTGGGCCGCCAGCCTGGGCGCCGAAGCACACTGCTTCCTGATCGACCCGCAAAGCTTCGCCCAAGGCCTGCGCGACAGCCAGCTGAGCTCTGACGATTGTGGCACCACCCAGCATTACCTGCTGCTCGACGAGTTCTACCGCACGGCCATCTGGCTGGCCGGGCGCACACCGCTTTGGTGGCTGGTGCCGGCGTATGAAGAGCGCAACTACAGCAGCTATACCGAAACCTTGCTGTCCAAGCGTTTCATCCGCAGCACCGATGCCCTCGATCTCGGCAACCTGGCCCACATCCCGGCCGGCGAATTCGTCGGCGCTGGCCTGTGGCAGCTGTTCAAAGGTATCGACTCACCTTACAAGTCACTGCTCAAGCTGTTGCTGACCGAGGCCTACGCCAGCGAACATCCAGCCGTGCGCTGCCTGAGCCTGGACTACAAGCAGGCGGTATTTGCCAACCACCTCGACCTCGACGCGCTCGATCCCTATGTAATGGTTTACCGGCGCATCGAACGCTACCTGCAGGCGCGCGGTGAAACCAGGCGGCTGGAGCTGGCAAGGCGCAGCCTTTACCTGAAGGTCAATAAGAAACTCAGCGGCCTGGACCGCGCACGAAGCAACGGCTGGCAGCGCCGGTTGCTCAAACGCCTGGTCGATGAGTGGGGTTGGGACGAGCGCCAACTGGCGTTGCTCGACAGCCGCAGCCAATGGAAAGTGCGTCAGGTCGCCGTGGAGCGCCGCGAGCTGGTTGCCGAGCTGAACCATAGCTACCGCTTCCTCAGCCAGTTCGCGCAAAACAACAATGCCAGCAGCCGCGCCGACCAGCGCGACCTGAATGTGCTGGGCCGGCGCCTTTATGCCGCGTTCGAGCGCCGTGCCGGCAAGATAGAAGTGATCAACCCCGGCATTGCCCCGGACCTCGCCGAGGACACCCTGACCCTGGTCCAGTCGCCGAACCGCAAGGAACCGGGCAGCCATCACTGGGGCCTGTACAACGGTAACCTCAGTGTTCACGAATGGGAGCACTTCAGCCCGATCAAACGCTGCCGAGAGCTGATCGAGCTGCTGGCCTGGGCACACCGCAACGGCGTCATCGACAGCACCACGCGCCTGGCGCTGCACCCCGGCGCCAGTGACCTGAACGAGTTCGAGCTGTTCAACCTGCTCGGCAGCCTGCAGCAGAGCATCCCTCTGCCATTGGAAACCGTCAGTGAAGTGCGCCTGTTGCAACCGAGCGTGGCCAACGAGATTCTGCTGCTGGTCAACGTCGGTGTCGATCCGTTGCAACACCATCGCGACTTGAACATCCTGATGACCACCGAGCGAACCGACTCGCTGAGCTACGCGGGCGTTCGCGAAAACCTGGTGCTGACCCTCGACCAGATTACCCTCAACAGCTGGAACGAAGTGTTGGTCCAGCGCTACGACGGCGAGCACGCCCTGGCACGTTGCCTGCGCGATTTCCTCAACAGCCTCGGCCAGCGCAGGCACCGGCCGCGCGTGCGGGTGCGCTGTTTCTGCCACAACCGCGCCCAGGCCATCAGCCAGCGGGTCGAGGAGATTTTCGACACGGTGCAGCTGTTGCTAGATCAGGGGCGCAACCACCGCTACCTGCTCCAGGTGGCGCAGCACACACACGTGCTGGAACTGCTGCCCGGCCAGGTCAGCCTGACCACCCTCGCAGAGCATGAGGCCGTACTCGAATGCCTGGGCGAAGAACGCAGCACCTACAGCCCGCTGTACCTGGATGCCAATGCCCTGCAGGACCACGACCTGCCACTGGTACTGGAAAACGCACGCCCCGGCTGCATCCAGGTGTTCTACCGCCTGCTCGAGGGCTGGGCCGACCTGTACGTGCTGGATGAGTACAATGCCCTGTGGCAGCAACGCCTGCCCTTGCACGACGAAAACCACCTGCTGCTGCCGCTGCAGCGCTTTCTGCGCTCGATGGTAATGCGCCACGACGCACGCGTGCCGCTGGACAACCTGCAGCAAGCACCATTGCAGACCCACTATGCGCAACTGCTGCCCTCGGGGCCGGGCAAGGCCCGCAGCATAGAGCCGCGGCCAACGCCAGACGACCTCAATGATCAGCCGTATTACGAGGTGCAGGCCATCCTCCAGGCCGGCACGGGCGATGACATGCATGTCACGCTCTATTGCAATCAGCAGGAGTTTTCCGAGCTTGACCATGGCGATGAGCTCTATACCGTGGTCGCCCGACAGATTCTCAGCCAGCGCCGCAGCGCCGGGCACTACCGCTGTTACATCACAGATCTTGACCTGTCCGAACTGCTCGATGACGAACGGGGCTCGACCGTCCTCTACCTGCGCTACAAGCGCGAGCTGGAGCAGGCTCTGAACGATGGCCTGGCGCAGTTGCAGGCAACCCTGGAGCCTTGAACCCTCAGAGGTCGAAATCGCCCGCAGCTTCAGGCTGGTACTCGACGGCCAGCAACTTGAGCTTGAGGGTCTTGCCCCCCGGCGCAGGCCAGTCGATCTGCTCGCCCACCGACAAGCCCAGCAGTGCGCAACCGATCGGCGCCAGGATCGATACCTTGCCTTCGCCGCCGGCATCCTTCGGATACACCAGGGTCAGGTGGTAGTCCTTGCCACTGGCTTCTTCGCGGCAGTGCACGCGCGAATTCATGGTCACAACACCAGCCGGCACCTCCTCGTGACCGACCACCTGCTCGGCGCGGTCCAGCTCGTCCTGCAGGGCGAGCACACCCGGGGTACTTTCGTCGAGGCTGTCGATCAGGCGCTCCAGACGCTGCACGTCCAATCGGGTAAGGATGAGGGAAGGCTTGGTGCTCATGATCCAGTCAGACTCCATTGAACAGTGGGTTTTCTAGGGGCAGATAAAGCAAAACCCCGCCCAGAGGGCGGGGTTTGATGAGTGCTTTGGCGTCACCGACGCATAACCCGACACTACCACAGCCGGGCAAATACTCAAGCCTGCGCGCGCAAGGCCTCGGCTTCGCGGCAAATCTGCCGGCGCCGTTCGTCGTCGGCCGAACGCCACTCACGAATGTGCTCGACATGGCGATGGCAACCGGTGCAAACGCGCTGTTCATCCAGCCGGCACACGCTGATGCACGGCGACGGCACCGCTGGGCTGACGTTGCTGTAAAGCGGCTTGGCGGGCCGCGCCTGGGCACTCATCTCAGATCTCGTCGAAGTCCAGCTTTTCGCCGGCCCGCTCCCAGACAATCCGCTCGAGCATCTCGCCCAGCAGCTCTTCGCTCTTCTCGCAGACCCACTTGCCGCTCTCTTCGTCGTAGTCGAAGTGGAAGCCACCGGAGCGGTCGGCCAGCCAAAGCTGACGCAGTGGCTCCTGGCGGCTGAAGATCAGCTGGCTGCCGTTGTCGAACTTGATGGTAAGGACGCCGGCGGAATTCTCCATGTCCAGGTCCAGGCCGCTCTCGTCGAACAGGTCTTCCAGGGCCTGTTGGGTGGCGTCGACCAGATCATGGAAACGCGCTTCGCTCAAACTCATTGCAGGAACCTCGAAATTGGCTGCGTTACAGGCAGGCCGGGCACGATACGGGCGCTTGGCGCCAGCCGCAAGCGGCGAGCTCCAAGCTGCAAGAAAAAGCACAGCGTACACCTGAGCGCTTTTTCTTGCCGCTTGCCGCTCGCCGCTTGTGGCTAATTTCTGCCCGCCCGGCGGACCGGCTCTTGCATAGGCAATCCGGCAGTCGCTCGGTATACTCGGGCGCAATACTGCATATTTCAAAGGATTTCACCCATGAAGCGCCTGATTTCCTCGCTCGCGGCGCTGGTCGCGGTTGCCTGCCTCGTTTCGGCCTGCGGTCAGAAAGGCCCCCTGTACCTGCCAGAAGACGGCAAGGACGGCAAGGGCAGCCAGAAGTCGCATCAGCACCAGCACGCTCAGCCTGTCCAGCCACAGGATGAGCAGCCAATCGAGCCCGAGCAAACGCCAGAGCAGTAAGGAAATCAGATGAACGCTTTCAATTACCGCGACGGTGAACTGTTCGCGGAGGGCGTGGCCCTGTCGGCCATCGCCGAACGTTTCGGCACCCCCACCTACGTGTACTCGCGCGCCCACATCGAGGCCCAGTACCGCAGCTATACCGATGCCCTGCAAGGTGTCGAGCACCTGGTGTGCTTCGCGGTCAAGGCCAACTCCAACCTTGGCGTGCTGAACGTTCTGGCTCGCATGGGCGCAGGCTTCGACATCGTTTCCGGCGGTGAGCTGGAGCGGGTACTGGCCGCCGGCGGGCGGGCTGACCGTGTGGTGTTCTCCGGCGTCGGCAAGACCCGCGCAGACATGCGCCGGGCGCTGGAAGTCGGCGTTCATTGCTTCAACGTCGAATCCACCGACGAACTGGAGCGCCTGCAGGTGGTTGCCGCCGAGATGGGCAAGGTTGCCCCGGTCTCGCTGCGGGTCAACCCGGACGTCGATGCCGGCACCCACCCGTACATTTCCACCGGCCTCAAAGAGAACAAGTTCGGCATCGCCATCGCCGACGCCGAAGCCATCTACGTGCGTGCCGCGCAGCTGCCCAACCTGGAAGTGGTCGGTGTCGACTGCCACATCGGCTCGCAGCTGACCACCGTAGAGCCCTTCCTCGACGCCCTCGACCGCCTGCTGGACCTGGTCGACCGCTTGGCCGATTGCGGCATCCACCTGCGCCACCTGGACCTGGGCGGCGGTGTTGGCGTGCGCTATCGCGACGAAGAGCCGCCACTGGTAGCCGATTACATCAAGGCCATCCGCGAGCGCGTCGGCGGTCGTGACCTGGCCCTGGTGTTCGAGCCAGGCCGCTACATCGTAGCCAACGCCGGTGCCCTGCTGACCCGCGTGGAATACCTCAAGCACACCGAACACAAAGACTTCGCCATCATCGATGCGGCGATGAACGACCTGATCCGCCCAGCCCTGTACCAGGCCTGGATGGGCGTCAGCGCGGTCACCCCACGTGAGGGCGAAGGCCGTGCCTACGACCTGGTCGGGCCAATCTGCGAAACCGGCGACTTCCTCGCCAAGGACCGCCAGTTGAACCTGGCCGAAGGTGACCTGCTGGCCGTGCAGTCCGCGGGCGCCTATGGTTTCGTCATGAGCTCGAACTACAACACCCGTGGCCGTTGTGCGGAAATCCTGGTCGACGGCGATCAGGCTTTCGAAGTCCGCCGTCGCGAGACCATCGCCGAACTGTACGCTGGCGAAAGCCTGCTACCGGAGTGACCCCATGCTTCTGCGTTTTACCAAGATGCATGGGCTGGGCAATGACTTCATGGTCCTGGACCTGGTCAGCCAGCACGCACATATCCAGCCCAAGCACGCCAAGCAATGGGGCGACCGCCACACCGGCATCGGCTTCGACCAGCTGCTGATCGTCGAGGCACCGAACAATCCGGAAGTGGATTTCCGCTACCGGATCTTCAATGCCGACGGTTCGGAAGTGGAGCAATGCGGCAACGGTGCGCGCTGCTTCGCACGGTTCGTGCTGGACAAACGCTTGACCGCGAAAAAGCGCATCCGTGTTGAAACCAAGGGCGGCATCATCGAGCTGGACGTGCAGAACGACGGCCAGGTGTGTGTCGACATGGGCCCGCCGCGCTTCATTCCCGCCGAAATCCCATTCGTCGCTGATGAGCAGGCGCTCAATTACCCGCTGGAAGTCGACGGCGAGTTGCACTCTATTGCTGCCGTGTCCATGGGTAACCCGCATGCCGTGCTGCGCGTCGATGACATACGTACTGCGCCGGTTCATGGCCTGGGCCCGAAAATCGAGAACCACCCACGCTTCCCGCAGCGGGTGAACGCCGGTTTCCTCCAGGTCGTTGACCGCCACCGCGCCAACCTGCGGGTATGGGAACGTGGCGCTGGCGAGACCCAGGCCTGCGGCACCGGTGCCTGTGCAGCAGCCGTGGCAGCCATCAGCCAGGGCTGGATGGACTCTCCGGTGTCCCTGGACCTGCCTGGTGGGCGCCTGCACATCGAGTGGGCCGGCCCCGGCACGTCCGTGTTGATGACTGGCCCAGCCGTACGCGTCTACGAAGGACAGGTTCGTCTCTAAGCGAGTAACCGCCATGACCGATCAGCCCAAGGTTGTACCCCAGCAGTCCAGTGAGCTCGATGCCGAAGCGGTGGTCGCCTACCTGCGCGCCCACCCGACCTTTTTCGCCGAACACGACGAACTGCTGGTCGAGCAACGTATCCCTCACCAGCGTGGCGACAGCGTGTCGCTGGTGGAACGCCAGCTCAAACTGCTACGCGATCGCAACATCGAGATGCGCCATCGCCTGTCGCAACTGATGGACGTGGCCCGGGACAACGACCGGCTGTTCGAAAAGACTCGCCGGCTGATCCTCGACCTGCTCGATGCCGGCAGCCTGGAAGAAGTGGTCATGGCGGTCGAAGACAGCCTGCGCCAGGAGTTCCAGGTCCCGTTCGTCAGCCTGATCCTGTTCGGTGACCATGCAGCGCCGGTCGGCCGTTGGGTCAGTAATGCCGAGGCCCAGCAGGCCATCGGCGGGCTGCTGGGCGGCGGCAAGACAGTCAGTGGCAACCTGCGTGAGCACGAACTGGCCTTCCTGTTCGGTGAGGAGCAGCACCATGAAGTGGGCTCCAGCGCCGTCGCTGCCCTGGAGTACCAAGGGTTGCACGGCGTGCTGGCAATAGGCAGCCGCGACCCGCAACACTACAAGAGCAGCGTCGGCACCCTGTTCCTTGGCTACATCGCCGAAGTGCTCGGCCGCGTGGTCCCGCGCGTTACCCAGCCCCTGCGCCCGGTGCGCTGATGGAACGCCAGCTGGAGGCTTATTGCGCCCACCTGCGCAACGAGCGCCAGGTGTCCGAACACACACTGCTGGCCTACCGCCGCGACCTCGAAAAGGTCATCGAATACTGCAACACCCAAGGCATCGCGGGCTGGGGCGCCTTGCAGATCCAGCAACTGCGCCAACTGATCGCCCGCCAGCATCATCAGGGGCAGTCCTCGCGCAGCCTGGCGCGGCTACTGTCGGCGGTACGCGGGTTGTATCGCTACCTGAACCGTGAAGGCCTTTGCCAGCACGATCCCGCCAGCGGCCTGAGCGCGCCCAAGGGCGAGCGCCGGCTGCCCAAGGTGCTGGACACCGACCGCGCCCTGCAACTGCTCGACGGCGGCGTGGACGACGACTTCATCGCCCGCCGCGACCAGGCCATCCTCGAACTGTTCTATTCCTCTGGCCTGCGCCTGTCCGAGCTGACCAACCTCGACCTTGAGCACCTGGACCTTGCTGCCGGCCTGGTACAGGTGCTCGGCAAAGGTGGCAAGGCGCGCGTGCTGCCCGTCGGCCGCAAGGCGCGCGAAGCCATGCAGCAATGGTTGCGGCTGCGCGGCATCGGCGGCCCGCGTGACGGCGCCGTCTTCATCAGCCGCCAAGGCAATCGCCTGGGGCCACGGGCTATCCAGATGCGGGTCAAGGCAGCCGGTGAACGCGAACTGGGCCAGCACCTGCACCCGCACATGCTTCGCCATTCATTCGCCAGCCATGTGCTGGAATCGTCCCAGGACCTGCGGGCGGTGCAGGAAATGCTCGGCCATGCCGACATCAGCACCACGCAGATCTACACCCACCTGGACTTCCAGCACCTGGCCGCGGTGTACGACAGCGCCCACCCACGGGCCAAACGCAGCAAAGGCACAGACTCATGAGCATCAAGCTGATCACGTTCGACCTTGACGACACCCTGTGGGACACCGCGCCAGTGATTGCCAGCGCGGAAGTCGTGCTGCGCGACTGGCTGCAGGCCAACGCTCCCATACTTGGCGGCGTGCCGGTGGAACACCTGTTCGCCATCCGCGAACGTCTGGTGCAGGCCGAGCCGGGCCTCAAGCACCGTATCAGCGCCTTGCGCCGGCGCGTGCTGTTCCATGCGCTGGAAGAGGTGGGATACAGCGAAAAGCACGCTCAGGAGCTGGCCAACGAAGGGTTTGAGGTGTTCTTGCATGCCCGACATCAGGTCGAGGTGTTCCCCGAAGTGCAGCCGGTGCTGGAAATTCTGCGCCACCACTACACCCTGGGCGTGGTCACCAATGGCAATGCCGACGTACGCCGCCTGGGCCTGGCCGATTACTTCCGCTTCGCCCTGTGCGCCGAGGACCTGGGGATAGGCAAACCAGACCCGGCGCCCTTCATCGAAGCGCTGAAGCGTGGCGAAGTAGAGGCCAGTGCCGCCGTGCATGTTGGCGATCACCCCGGTGATGACATTGGCGGCGCCCAGCGCGCAGGCTTGCGTGCGGTGTGGTTCAACCCCCAGGGCAAGGCCTGGTTGGGGGAAGCGGCGCCGGATGCCGAAGTCCAGCGCCTGTCGCAGCTGCCCGACATACTTGCGCGCTGGCGCTGACAGGGGCCGCTTTGCGGCAGTGAAACCAGTAGCCACAAAAAAGCCCGCAGCGACGGCGGGCTTTTTGGTGTTCAGCCACTCAGATAGGGCGGCTGCCGTACTTGTTGTCCGGCTTCTTGGGCGGGTCGGCGACTACGTTGGCCTCGACTTCCTGCACCTTGCCACCGCGCGAAAGGAATTCTTCCATCGCTTTGGCCAGGGCATCACGCTCCTTTTGCTTGGCTTCCATGCTCGGCATCTCGTCTACCGAGACAGCCGCCTTGGATTTGCCCTTGGCAACCGGTGCCGGGCTGCTGTCGTCATCGCCAGCGTCTTCGGCGCCATCGCCAGCCGCAGCGTCGAGGCTATCATCAGCCTCGTCTTCGTCGCCTACTTCGAGGTCATCATTTTCCAGATCGTCGTCGCTCATGTTCTACCTCATGACTTGCGAAAAGCAGGTTAGTTATAGACCAGTGCAGCCGTAGACCGGCAGCCACCAGTGAAAATTCAACTGGCCGTGGGTTGGCCACTGCCCTTGGGACGGCACTCCTGATGGGACGCCCCGCCCGGCAGGCCCTGCTCCTGGCAGGACCTGACAAAACCTTGCAGCCCTTGCTGGCCACACGCTATTGGCAAGCCTAGCAAAGGCTGACGAAGCGTGCGGACAACTCGTGCAACACCTCTCGGCGCGCATTCTAGCGCGCCCGTGGAAAAAGCAAAGCTCCATAAACGCCCTGCTTGTTGTAAGTTTTTGGCTTACGTCGCGAACGTGACTGATAAACCGTTTGCTCTGCGGGAAATGGCAAAAAACAGGCAAAAAAAATGCCCGGCAAGCCGGGCAAGTTTTTCCAGCGTCGCAGTTACAGGTTGTAACCGCGTTCGTTGTGTTGAGCCAGGTCGAGGCCGACCGACTCGTCTTCTTCGTTGACCCGCAGGCCCATCACCACGTCCAGCACCTTGAGGATCACGTAGGTGACGATGGCGGTGTAGACCACGGTGAAAATCACGCCCTTGGCCTGGATCCAGACCTGCGCACCGATATCGGTGACCGCGCCGAAGCCGCCCAGGGCCGGTGCCGCGAACACACCGGTGAGGATGGCACCGATGATGCCGCCGATGCCATGCACGCCGAAGGCATCCAGGGAGTCGTCATAACCCAGCTTGCGCTTGAGGCTGGTAGCGCAGAAGTAGCAGAGCACGCCAGACACCAGGCCAATCACCAGGGCGCCCATCGGGCCCACGGTGCCGGCAGCCGGGGTGATGGCAACCAGGCCGGCGACCACACCCGAGGCGATGCCCAGGGCGCTAGGTTTGCCGTGGCCGATCCACTCGGCGAACATCCAGCCCAACGCTGCAGCAGCGGTGGCGATCTGGGTCACCAGCATGGCCATGCCGGCAGTACCGTTGGCGGCTGCAGCGGAGCCGGCGTTGAAGCCGAACCAACCGATCCACAGCATGGCTGCGCCCATCAGGGTGTAGCCCAGGTTGTGCGGGGCCATCGGGGTGGTCGGGTAGCCTTTGCGCTTGCCCAGTACCAGGCAGCAGACCAGGCCGGCGATACCGGCGTTGATGTGCACCACGGTGCCGCCAGCGAAGTCGAGCACGCCCCAGTCCCACATCAGCGCGCCATCACCGCTCCAGACCATGTGCGCGATCGGTGCGTAGACCAGGGTGAACCAGATGCCCATGAACACCAGCATCGCCGAGAACTTCATGCGTTCGGCGAAGGCACCCACGATCAGCGCCGGGGTGATGATGGCGAAGGTCATCTGGAAGGTAATGAAGACCGCTTCAGGGAACAGTGCGGCAGCCGACGTCAGGCCGTCCGGCGTTACGCCGCTGAGGAACGCCTTGGAGAAGCCGCCGACGAAGGAATTGAAGTTGAGCACGCCCTTTTCCATACCAGTGGTATCGAAGGCCATGCTGTAACCGTAAACGACCCAGAGAATGCTCATCAGGCCGGTGATGGCAAAGCATTGCATCATCACCGAGAGTACGTTCTTCGAACGCACCATACCGCCGTAGAACAGGGCCAGGCCCGGAATGGTCATGAACAGCACCAGCGCCGTGGCAGTCAGCATCCAGGCGGTGTCACCGGAGTTCAGTACTGGGGCGGCAGCCTCCTCTGCCAGGGCGAGGCCCGGCATTACGAGGGACAATAGGGCTCCTAGCCCTGCGATCTTACGCAGAGTCATGTTGTTTTCTCCTGGGGCGTTGGGTTTGGTGAGGCTTTTTTTGGGCGCTTAGATCGCGTCGGTATCGGTTTCGCCGGTACGGATGCGGATTGCCTGCTCCAGATTCACCACGAAGATCTTGCCGTCACCGATCTTGCCGGTGTTGGCAGCCTTGGTGATGGCTTCGATCACTCGATCGAGGTCTTTGTCGTCGATGGCGACGTCGATCTTCACCTTGGGCAGGAAGTCGACCACGTATTCCGCACCGCGATACAGCTCGGTGTGACCCTTCTGCCGACCGAAGCCTTTTACTTCGGTGACGGTGATGCCCTGCACGCCGATTTCCGACAGTGACTCTCGCACGTCGTCCAGCTTGAACGGCTTGATGATGGCTGTGACTAGCTTCATGAAACTCTCTCCCGATTTGGTGGACTTGCCCCAGGAAAACAAACCCGTCTCAAGTCTAAGCGCAGCGGTTGGCTTTGTAACGCGTCGTCGGCATCCGGCTCCGCGTGCGCACTGCCTGGTCACAAGGAACTGCATCAGTGCATGGCTCGTACAGGTCTTTGCAGAAACCTTGCCAGTTCCGTTAAAGCGCCGAAAAACAGGCAGTTGCGTGGAAGAGTCAGGCTTGGCCAGTCGCCAGCACTGAAAAGATGCACAGTCTTGGTGCGCAGCATTGCGCGGGACTGCTCGAAAAATGTGCAACGGAACGCAAAACGGGCCCGTGTTACACTGCCGGCCATTTCCCGTCAGCAGTGGACAGCCGATCATGCTCGCGCCCAAAGCCCTTCTCGATGCCCTGAGCGACCAGGCCTCGCGCCTGTTCAGTGGCGATACCGCCCAGCCCCGCGCCGAACTGGAAAGCCAGTTCAAGGTGCTGATTCAAGGTGCCTTCAGCAAGCTGGACCTGGTCAGCCGTGAAGAATTCGACAGCCAGATGGTCGTATTGGCCCGCACCCGTGCGCGCCTGGAGGCCCTGGAGAAGCAGGTCGCCGAGCTGGAAGCCCGCATGGCACCCGCGGCACAGGATTAAGCTCCGCGCCCCGCCCTCACGCGGGAGCCCGTAGCCGGCCGGGCGCCTGGCTGCTTGGCTTGGGCGGCAGCTCACTGGCATGCAGGTCCCCTCGAAACAGCGTTGCGCCGCACACCGTGAACAGCGTCCTGAACAGGTTGTGCGAGTTGCGAATCCGAGCCTGAATGCCCTCGATGGCCGAATCCCCTGGCTGCAGCGCGACCGCACGGTTGGCCCACTCGATGGCCGCGAAGCGGCTCGGCTTGCGCGTACCATGCCCGTGCATCCAGGCCAGGCCTAGCTCCGCGCTGGCACGCCCGGCTATCGCGCAATCAGGGTAGTGCACCAGATCCAGCAGGTAGGCGACCGCCTCTGCGCGCTCCCGGGGGTCGCCGAACTGGCGCTGCAGAATGGCCAACTGCAAGCGGGCCTGGGCATCGAGCGCCTCGTTGCCTAGGCAATCGAGCAGCAAGCGCCTTACCGCCAGCATCGCGCTACGCTCGCTCAAGTTCTGGTCATTACGCATGCGTTGGCAGGCCAGGTCGTACTTGGCCATCTGGCTGCCTGCCTGCGCGGCACACAGCAGCCAATGCGCTGCTGCCCCAGAGTCTATGTAGTATTCCGGCGTCCCCTCGAGCCGACCGCAATGCAGCGCGTAAAGCGCGGCTGCGGCATCGGGCAACTTGCACTCGGCACACTGCCTGTACAGAAAATAAGCGGCCTCGTAATACTTGGCGGCCCAAAGCAGGCGCGCTACCTCGAGTACATCAAAGCCCAGCCCCTCGCGCCCGCACTGCCGTTTCACCGCAGCGTGCAGCCAGATACGCGCCTGCTCGGCGCATTGCCTGAAACCCCACAACCCGAACTGGTGCCCCACGGACCGCAACGCACAGGCCGCCGCTTGCCTGCGGTTTTCGCTTAACCGCTCGATGGCGATACGCAAGCTGTGCGCATCGTCTTGCACGCCATGGGCCACTACCAGGCAAACAAAGCTGTAGAACGGCTCACCAATGGCCGGTACGAAGCCCTGATCGGGGTATAGCGCCACAGAAGCGACGAAGTCGTGCATCGCACCGGGGTAATCCTTTAGCGAAAAGCGGCGAAAAGCCCCTCGCCGGGCCATGAGCGTGGCGCGTTCCTTTGGCCTGAGCTCGCGTTGCATCCACCGCTCGAAGACTCGCTGCCAAGCCGTGACTTGCTGCACCTGATCGGCAGGAGGCAGCCGGAACTGATCCTCAAGTGCCAGCCAGCGGATTGCATTACGCAGGGTTTCAGGCCAGCCCCGGCACAAAGGGCCGCTGGCCACGGCATCAATGGCCTCATAACTACCGCCCCAACGGGGTGTGAGGTAGCTGGCATAGGCCTCGACCACCTCGAAGCAGCCAGGGAACCAGTTCAAGGCATGGCGCAGCCAGTAGTCCCGCGCAGGTTCCTGCTCAGCGGGCAGGCGGGCACTCAGGCACAACGGCAGCACTTGCGGCAGCTCAACCAGCGGTGCCAGCCCATATTTGACCAGTAGCGGTGCCGCAGCCTCCTGCACTTCGACATCGGCATGGGCGCTGGGCCGAAAGCGCGCCGGCCGGCCATGAAACAGCTCCACCAGCCAGCCCGGTTCACGAAAGTGCGCACTGATCTGCAACATACCGATCGCCGCCGCTACAGGCTGCGCGCAACGCTCAATGGCCCGCAGGAAGTGCCCAGCGGCCATTTCGCAGGCCTGCTCGGCGGCCAGCCAGCGCGCTGCGGACACCTCATTGGCGGCAACCGTACCGCGAATACGGCAAGCGCGATTGAAGCAGTGAAAGCCCATGGCTACCTGCGGGTGATAAGCCTTGGGGCAGGCATCGATCCAGGCTTTGAGGCGTTGTGTGAGGGCCTTGCTGCCTTCTACATCCCAGTCGACCAGCATGTGCCCCTGAACAGCCTCAAGGTAGGCCGGGCACTCCCCTGGGCGCGCTTGCCGCCACTGCGCCTGAAGGTTATCGAAGAAATGGTTGAGTTCAGCGAACTCCTTGGCCTTTACCCGCTCCAGGATCTGCTGGCGGGTGCGAATGAGCGTTTGCACGGGCAGTACCTCAAGTCCATTTGGAGGAGATGCATTGCCATCCCTTGGCAAGGCAGTAACGGTTGAACACTAAGCCATAGCTTTGCCGGGCGCAAAGTTATTGGATCCATTGTTTGTCAGATTGTATGAAACGTAGGGTCAATGCCCTGATCTGAACAACAAGGATGAACTCTTCCTGCACCTGGCCTCTTCAACCTCATTATGCTTGCCAACACCGCAGGAAGCGGCTCCCGTCGGACAACTGCTGGAATTGGTCGCGCACCTTAACGACCAGGTGCCGCTGCCTTCCTTTGCCGCCGCTACTTGCTCCAACGGTGTAGCGCATTATCCCTTGATGCAAGCTGGCCTGTTTCAAGCGAAGTGAATTTCATACACAACCGTTTGGCGTAATTTTGTTGACGTCATTTTTCCATCTACCTAAGATCTGCTGGCAATGATGGCAAAATGATATGCACAAGGAAGTTATATGCAGTATCACCACCTCGTGATGAGGTTGTGCTTCGTAGCCCTAACCATGTGCGCGGCTAAAAGCACTTTTGCGGCTACGCCGGGCGAGCAGGACCTGATTCGCGATCGCCAGGACCGTCTGCTGCAGGAGCAGCAGCGCCGCCTCGACGAACTGCGCGACCTGCCAGGCAAGCAAGCATCACCGCCTTCAGCGCCGGCAGCCACTGACAAACGCTGTTTCCCCGTCGATACCATCGAGATCAAGGGTGCCGACAGCCTGTCCCAGGCCGAGCGCGAGCGCCTGGTGCAGCCTTGGCTTGGCCAGTGCATGGGGGTGGCGCAACTCAATGCCTTGCTCAAGGCCATCACCGATCACTATCTGGCCATCGGCCAGGTCACCAGCCGGGCCTACCTTCCCCAGCAGGACCTGACCACTCGGCACCTTGAAGTGCAGGTCGTGGAAGGGCGCCTGGAGGGGCTCAAGAGTGACGATGGAAGCGGCCTTTCCGCACGCGAGTTGGCAATGACTTTCCCCGGCACGGTCGGTAAGCGCCTCAACCTGCGGGACATCGAGCAGATGGTCGATCAGCTCAACCGCCTGCCGTCCAACCAGGCGAAGATGGAGTTGAAGCCAGGCAACACCGTGGGCGGCAGCACCGTCGAGGTGCGCAACACCCCGACCAAGCCTTGGCGGGCCAACCTGTCACGCAACAACGAAGGGCAGCGCGCCACCGGCGAACAGCAATGGGGTTATGGCCTGGAGTGGGACAGCCCGCTGGGTATGGCCGACCAGTTGCTGGTCCGTGGCGGCCATGACGCAGTCAGCGACCATCAGCACACCTCCCACAGCGAGATGCTCAACTACAACCTGCCCTGGGGCTGGTGGAACTTCAACTATGCCTACAGCCAGAGCGCCTACCGCTCACAAGCCATGGCCAACAACTTCGCCTTCAAGCAAACCGGTGATACCCAGAACCATCAGTTTCGCGCAGAGCGGGTGATTTACCGTGACAGCGTTTCGAAGACCGCATTGAATACCGGCCTGACCTACCTGCGCTCGAACAACTACATCGAAGATAGCCGCCTGAAGAACAGCAGCAACCGGCTCAGCGAAGCGCAGTTTGGCATCAACCATGGCCGGCGCATCGGCACTGCGTTCGTCAACCTCGACCTAGGGATGCAGCAAGGCATCGGTGCCTTTGGCGCCCAACCCCGGCAGACAGACGCCCCCGGCGACCCGGACGCGCGCTACCGCAAATACACCCTCACCCTCAGCTACCTGCAGCCGTTTGCGTTGTGGGGCGAACGCCTGAGTTTCAGCAGCCTGTTCACCGGGCAGCGCAGCGAGGACCCGCTGTTCAGCCCGCAGCGCATGAGCCTGGGCGGGCTGTCTTCGGTGCGTGGCTACAAGGATCAGTTCCTGACCGGCGACAGTGGTGGCTACTGGCGCAACGACCTGCGCTGGAGCCGTCCGGTACAACTTGAGTGGTTGCGCCCGCTGCTCGCCGAGTATGGCGCCAGCGTCGGCTACGACCAAGGCGTGATTCGCCACGACCGCTTCAGTGGCGACCAGCACGGCCGCGTCTCCAGCCATTCCCTGGAGCTGTTCGCCCGCGGCCAGCACCTGGCCGCCAGCGTCACCCTTGCCCATTCACTCGAACGCCCGGATGCCATCACCGAGCACGAGTCACCCATCTATTTCCGGCTGGACCTGCTGCTGTAAGCGCCGCCGCTGCTGACCTGAGGTCGTTACATGGACGTTCGCCAATTCGCCTTCATGGTTCGTCTGCCTTCTTCCGCCATGCAAGCACGCGACACCTTCTGTGGCATGCCCAAGCGTGCGCTGGCGTTCCTGCTGGCCAACGTGATGTTCTGGCAGCCGCTGTGGGCCCAGGCCGAAGGTATAGCGGTCAGCGCGCCAGGTACCGGGCTGGCGCAGGCAGGCAATGGCGTGCCGATCGTCAACATTGCCGCGCCCAATGGCAAAGGCCTATCGCATAACCACTTCAAGGAATACAACGTCGGTGCCCAGGGCCTGATCCTCAATAACGCGACGCAGCGCACGCAGAACACCCAGCTGGGCGGCATCATCGTCGGCAACCCGAATTTCTCCGGTCGTGCCGCCGATATCATCCTCAATGAGGTCAACGGCGCCAATCCCAGCCAGTTGCGCGGTTACACCGAAGTGGCGGGCAAAGCCGCCCACGTCATCGTTGCCAACCCCCATGGCATCAGCTGCGATGGCTGCGGCTTCATCAATACCCCAAAAGTGACCCTGAGTACTGGCAAGCCGGTGCTCGAGAACGGTCAACTGAGCCGTTACCAAGTCGATCAGGGGGCTATCGCGATTCAGGGCGCGGGGCTCAACGCGAGCAATGTCGACCAGTTCGAGATCATCACCCGGGCGGCGCAGGTAAATGCACAGATCCAGGCGAAGAAACTGGCTATCGTCGCCGGGCGCAACGATGTCGATGCCCGCACGCTGACGGCCACCGCGCGGGCGGCTGATGGCAGTAAAGTGCCGGAGCTGGCGATCGACTCATCGGCCCTTGGCGGCATGTACGTCGATACCATTCGCCTGGTCGGTACCGAGGCTGGGGTGGGAGTGAAACTGGCCGGCGACATGATTGCCGGGGGCGATATCCAGATCGATGCCAATGGCCAGCTGAACCTCGGCCAGGTGTCCGCCGGCGGCTCGCTGACTGCCAAAGCACAGGGTGTCGATGCCCAGGGGACTGTGTATGCGGGCAAGGACCTGGCCATTAGCGCCCAAGGCGAGTTGCGCAACCAGCGCAACCTGGCAGCGCGTGACAGCGTGCGCCTCGACAGCGCAGGGCGGGTGCTCAACCAGGGCGTCATTGAAGCCGGGGTCAACGCCGACAACAGCCGCAATAGCCAAGGTGATGTGCGCATTAGTGCGCAGTCGCTGGACAACACTGGCCATACCCTGGTCGCCAGCCGGGACGTTGCGGTCACGGCCAGCGAGCTGGCCAACCAGGGGGGCTCCCTGAGCGCCGGGCGCAATGCCCAGCTTGAGGTCACCCGGGTCGACAACCAGAACCACGGGCGTGTGCTTGCTGGCGCCAACCTTGGCGTCAACAGCCAGAGCCTGCTCAACGGGCAGGGCGGGCTGTTGGGCAGCAGCGGTGCATTAAGTGTCAGCAGCACCAGCCTGATCAACCGCAATGGCGAATTGTCGGGCCTGGGGCAAGTCACCCTGCACGTGGCAACGCTGGACAACGTCGCCGGCCTGGTGGCAGCCGGGCAAGCGCTCGACCTGTATGCCGCGGGCCTGCTCGACAACCGCAGCGGTGGCCAGCTCACCAGCAAACAGCGTCTGACGGCCAGCGTCGGCAGCCTTGATCAGCAGGGTGGCGGGCGCCTGGTCAGCGAGGGTGACCTGAGCCTCGACCTGCGTCGCGGACTGTTGGACAACCGCGGTGGTGTGATCAACGCCAGCGGGCAACTGACCCTGAGCAACCTCGATGGCGTCGATAACCGTCAGGGTGAAATCGCCAGCCAGCGCGCCTTCAACGTCAGCGCAAGCAGCCTCGACAACGGTGCTGGCAAACTGTTGAGTGACCAGGGCCTGACCCTGAGCATTGCCCGTACCCTCAGCAACAGCGCGGGGCTGATCGCCGCCAGTGGCTTGTGGCTCGACGCCGCCAGCCTGCTCAACGACCAGCAAGGCATGATCAGCAGTCAGGCAGGCCTGGAGGCCCGTGTCAGTGGCGCCCTGAACAACCACGACGGCAACCTGACCGCGCAGGGCGACATGCAGCTCGCGGTCCGCAGCCTGGACAACAGTGCCGGCCGCCTGCACGGCCAGGCCGGTGTCAGCCTGGACCTCAACCATGGCAGCTGGAACAACCAGGGCGGCCTCGTCACCGCACCGGGCTCGCTGCAACTGCTCAACCTCGCCTCGGTGAACAACCAGGGCGGCGAAATCTCCAGCGTGCGCAGTTTCGAACTGCGTGCCGACCAATTGGACAACCGCGCTGGCAAGCTCAAAAGCGAGGATGACCTGGGCCTTGTAGCCACAGCTGGGCTGGATAACCGTGGCGGTGAGGTGGTGGGCGCAAACCTCGGCCTCGACGTGGGGGCTCTGGATAACAAGGGCGGCCGGATCCAGGCCACCGACCGCTTGCAGCTGAACGCAGTCCGTGTCGATAACCGTGACGGCATCCTGGCCAGCGGCGTAAACGTGGCGCTGACCGCCGGTGAGCTCGATAACCGTTCCGGCAAGTTTACCAGCGGCGGCGACCTGACAGCGGCCTTGGCAGGCGACTTGCTCAACCAGAGTGGCCTGTTCAGCGCCGGTGCCAACCTGCAACTGAGCAGCGCCAACCTGGTCAACCAGCAGGGCGAGTTGGCCGCCGGGGCTACTTTGCAACTGCGTGCCGCGCAACTGGATAACCGCAACGCAGGGCGTGTCCACGGCCAGAATGTGCAAGCCAGCGTCAGCGAGCTGATGCAGGCCGGTGGCGGGCAGCTCTACAGCCAGAACGACCTGGTCCTGGACTTGAATCACGGTCACTTGAACAATCAAGGCGGCCTGCTCAACGCCCCGGGGCAGTTGCTGCTGCGCAACCTGGACAGTGTCGATAACCAGGGCGGCGAGATCTCCAGCCGCCAAACTTTCACCGTGGATGCCAGCAGCCTGGACAACCGGGGCGGCAAATTGCTCAGCGAGCAACTGCTGACCCTGCGTATCGCCAGGGCCATGGACAACGCGGCCGGGCTGGTTTCTGCGGCGCGGCTGGACGCGCAGCTGGGTAGCCTCGGCAACAGCCAAGGCAAGCTGAACATACGCGATGACCTGACACTGGCCGTTGAGAGTACGCTGAGCAACGCCGACGGCGAACTGCAGGCCGCAGAAGGCCTGATTTCCACTGCCACGCTGGACAACCGCAACGGTCGAATCCAGGCAGACCGAAATTTGAAGCTTACCAGCGCAGGAGAGGTGCACAACGAGACAGGTCATCTCAGTGCCGGGGACCAGCTTTTCCTGCGTGGAGCACAACTGGATAACCAGCAGGGTGCGGTGTTCGCAGGCAACCATCTTGGGCTAATGCTCGACGGCACGCTGAGCAACGCCAACGGCACGCTGCGCGGCGAGCGCAGCCTCGACCTGCAAGCCGGGGCATTGAACAACAGTAGCGGCGGCCGGGTCAGCAGTGGCGAACAGCTCGATGCCAGGCTGGGCGCTCTTGACCAGCACGGTGACGGGCAATTGCTCAGTCAGGGCGCACTCACCCTCGACCTGAACCAGGGGCGCCTCGACAACCAGGGTGGGCGGTTGAATGCAACCAGTCGCCTGCTGCTGAACAATGTCGCGTCGGTCGATAACCGCGGTGGCGAAATTTCCAGCAACCTCGGTTTTCTGCTGGCCACCGGTGCACTGGACAACGGCGGTGGCAAGCTGCTCAGCGAGCAGGGGCTGACCTTACGTATCGCCCGTGTGCTGGAAAACACCAAAGGCCTGGTTTCGGCAGCCCAGCTGGATATCCGCGCGGGAGCCTTGGTCAACCAGGCCGGTAGCGTCAGCAGCAGTGGCGCGCTTGCGCTGCAAGCCGAGGGTGGCGTCGACAACCAGGGCGGCCAACTGCTGGCCGGTGAGGCGGTGATCAGCGTCGGTGCGCTGGACAACCGGCAAGGCCTGGTTCAGAGCGACCGTCAGCTGACTCTCGACAGCCTCGCCGCCGTGGACAACCGCCAGGGGGTGCTGTACGCCAGGCAAGCGGCCGAACTCAACGTCGCCAGCCTGGACAACCGCGCAGGCAAACTCAGCAGTGACAGCGGCCTGGCCGCACGCATCAGCGCCCAACTGCTCAACCAGGCCGGCCTGATCGACAGCACGGGCGACCTTAACCTCAATGCGGGTGCTACCGACAACAGCTTGGGTGGCAGCATTCACAGCAGCGGGCAACTGCAGGCCTCGGTCGCCAGCCTGGACCAGCATGACGGTGGCCGGCTCTACGGCCAGGCGGATGTCACCCTCGATTTGAACAATGGCTACTTGAACAACCAGGGTGGGCTGATCAACGCACCAGGCCAATTGCTGCTGAAGCAGCTCGCCGGCGTCAGCAACCAGGGCGGTGAAATTTCCAGTGGCCAGGCTTTCGAACTGGCTGCCATCGAGCTGCTCAACGGCGGCAAGGTCCTCAGCGAGCAAGGCCTGACCCTGCGCATCGCCCAGGCCCTGGACAACACCCTGGGGCAGATCAAGGCCGCCTCGCTGGATGTTCGCGCGGGCAGCCTGGTGAACCGCGAAGGCAGCCTGGAGGCCCGCGAGGGTCTTGAACTGGCCGTGGATAGCCTGCTGAACAACCAGCAAGGGCGCGTTCTGGGTGGCAGCGTTGCGCTGAACAGCGTCGAGCTGAACAACAGCGCCGGCCTAGTCCAGGCCGACACGCGCCTGGACCTGCGCCAGACCGGTGCGGTCAACAATCGCACTGGCCAGTTGCTGGCCGGCGAGGTGCTGAGCCTGGAGGCCGCGAGCCTCGATAACGGTCAGGGGCGTGTTGCCAGCGATGGCACGATGGCGCTGGCCGTTAGCGGTCAGTTGCTGAACCAGGGGGGAGTGCTGGGCGCCGTCGGGGCCCTGCAATTGCGCGCCGACAGCTTGTTCAACAACGCTGCCGGGCGAATCACCGGCAAGCATGACATCGACGTCGAAGCCCGCCAGTTCGATAACCGCAGTGGCAACGTGGTCGCGACCGGGCAATTGCGGGTGCAGAGCCACGCGCTGGACAACCGTCAGGCCGGTCTGCTCAATGCCGGCAACGGCATGACACTCTCGGTCGAGCGGCTCGACAACCGTGCGGGCCAGATCGCCAGTGTTACGGACCTGGACATCAACGGCGAGTCCCTGGACAACAGTGGCGCAGGCCAGGTCGTCGCCAATGGCATTCTGAAACTGACTCTGTCGCGTCTGGACAACCAGGCCAAGGGCATCATCTCCGGCCAACGGGCCGTCACCATCGTTGCCGGGCAGATGGACAACAGCGCCCAAGGCAGCCTGTATGGCAAGACCGGCGTTTCACTGCTGCTGCAGGGTGGTGGTTCGAGTGGGCAACTGAACAACCGCCAGGGCGTGATTCGCAGCGATGCCGACCTGCGCCTCTCCACGGCGCAGGGCATCGGCAACCAGGGGGGCGAGCTGCTTGCCGCCGGTGCCCTGGCGCTTTCCAGTCTCAGCCTCGACAACACTGCTGGGCGCATCGCTGCCAATGGCTCGATAACGTTGGGTACTGGCGCTTTCAACAACCAGACCGGGCGCCTCATCAGCCTCGACCAGCTCGATCTGAAAGCCGGGCAGGTAGAGAACCTGGGCGGCACGATTGCCAGCGTCAAGGCGCTCACGGCCTCATTGCACGGTCTGGACCAACGCAGTGGCGGCGAGCTATACAGCAACAGCGCCCTGACCCTGGACCTGAACCACGGCCTGCTGAACAACAGTGGTGGCCTGATCAACGCGCCGGGGCCATTGGTGCTGCGCAACCTTTCCACAGTCATCAACCGAGGCGGCGAGATCTCCAGTGAGCAGGGTTTCGGCCTGCTGGCCGACAGCCTCGACAACAGTGACGGTGGCCTGCTCAGCGACCAGGGCATCGATCTGGACATCCGTCAGGCGTTGCTCAACGTCGGCGGCCAGATCACCGCCAACGGCCTGACGGCCAAGGCCGCCAGCCTGGACAACAGCAATGGCCTGTTCAGCAGTGGCGCCAACCTCGATCTGGCGATCACTGGCGCCTTGCTCAACGCGGCCGGCGAAGTCTCCGCCGCTGGGGTCAACAAGGTCGCAGCCCAGTCCCTGAGTAATGATCGTGGCCAGGTCATGAGCGATGTTGCCCTTGACCTGCAGGTGGGCGGTGCACTGTCCAACCAGGGCGGTACCTTGGGTGCCGGGCGCGTGCTGCAGGTCACTGCTGGCAGCCTGGACAACAGTGGCAATGGCAGCCTGGTCAGCGACGGCAGCCTGGGGCTGAGCGTCGCAGGCCTGCTGGATAACCAGAACGGTGGCAGCGTGCTCGCCAAGGGCGCCATGGCGCTGCAAGTCGAGCGCCTCGACAACCGTGGCGGCCGGCTCGCCGGGCAGGACGCCCTGACCTTCAGGGGCACGTCGCTGGATAACCGTGGCGGGATCGTGCGCGCCAACCAGGACATGCAGTTGCATCTGGCGCAGCTGGACAACCGCGCAGGCCTGATCAGCGGCGTGCAGGCGCTGGACCTCGATATCGGTGAGCTGCTCAATCAGGGCGGCCTGGTCAGCGCCAGCGGTGGGCTGGGGCTCAAGGCCGATTCAGTCGGCAACGGCAAGGGGCGTATCGCCAGCCAGGGCGATCTGGTGGGGAGCATCGGCCTGCTTGAACAGCAAGGCGGCGAACTGGTGGCCGAGGGCGAGCTGAGCCTGACCGGCGACGAGTTGGACAACAGCGCGGGTGGCCTGGTCGGCAGCCGCAAGGCACTGCGCCTGCAGGTGCAGTCCGTGAACAACCAGGGCGGGGAAATCTCCAGCCAGCAGCAGGTCACGCTTGGCGTCACCCAGCTGGACAACAGCGCGGGCAAGCTGCTGGCGGGCACTTCGCTGGAAATGACCGTGGCTCGGCTGGTCAACCAGGCTCGTGGCCTGGTGTTCGCCCGTGACATCAACCTGGCCGCTGCCCGTCTGGACAACGCCCAGGGTACCCTCGCCGCGCAGCAATCGTTGCAGGTTCGCCTTGCCGCACAAGGCGCAGGAACGCTTGACGGCGGCCTCGATAACCGCCAGGGGCGCCTCGGCAGCGAGGGCACCCTGAGTCTCGACGGGCAGCTGTTGGACAACCGCGCGGGCAGTATCTCCAGCGCGGGCCAGTTGATGCTGAACGGTGCGGCCGGGTTGCTCAACCAGGGCGGCGTGCTGGAGAGCGGTCAGGGGCTCAACCTCAAAAGCGCCAGCCTGGACAACAGCGAGCAAGGCCTGATCAAGGGCCAGGGCAACACCACCGTGGTTACTGGACGCCTGGATAACAACCAGGGCGGCCGGCTTATCAGCAACGCAGACCTGACCCTGAACGCCGACCAGGTCAGCAACGGCGGGCGCATCGCCAGCAACGGCGTGCTCGACGCCAGCGTCACTGGCCTGGTCCAGGACCAGGGCGAGTTGTTCAGCAACCGCCAATTGACCCTGGACCTGAACCAGGGCGCGCTGATCAATGGTGGCCTGATCAATGCCCCGAGCCTGACCCTCAAGAACCTGGCTACGGTGACCAACCAGGGTGGCGAGATCTCCAGCCAGGGCGCGCTCGATCTTGCCGCCCGCAGCTTCGACAACAGTGATGGCAAGCTGGTCAGCAACCAGCATTTGGCCTTGCGCGTCGACCAGGTGCTGGGCAATCGCAACGGTCGTATCAGCGGGGCGCAACTGGCGCTGGACAGCCAGCGCCTGGACAACAGCGACGGCCTGATCAGCACCCATGGTTCGCTGGCGGTCCATGCTGGCGAGTCGTTGCTGAACCGCCGCGGCACCCTGATTGCCGACAATGTGCTCACGCTCGACAGTGACAACCTCGACAATGGCCAAGGCCAGATCGCCGGCAAGGCACTGGTCGAGCTGAAGGCCGGTACCCTCGACAATCAGGGTGGCCAACTGGTCGGCACCGATCGCGTCAGCGTCGCCGCGAGCCGCCTGGACAACCGCAGTGGCTTGATCGGCGCTACCCAGGTGCTGGACCTCGCCGTCGACAGCCTGGACAACCGGGCAGGCGAGCTGACCAGCAACAGCGACCTCACCCTCACCGGGCAGTATCTGGACAACAGTGACGATGGTGTTCTGTTCGCAGGCGGCAAGCTGACGCTGGCGATGCTGCAGGTGCTCAACCGTACCCGTGGCCAACTGCACGGGCAGGCCGTGGACCTGAGCGGTGCCAGCCTGGACAACAGCGGCGGGGCGATCTTCTCGCAGCGGCCACTGGTGCTGAATTTCAGCGGCGAACTGAGCAACCGGCAGGGCACGCTGAGCAGTGAGTCGACGCTGGTGGTCAGCGCGAACAGCCTCGACAACCAGGGCGGCAGCCTAGGCAGTGCCGACGACCTGACTTTGACCGTGGCCGGGGCGCTCGACAACAGCGACGGCGAACTGCTTACCGATGCTCGCCTGCACCTGCGCAGTGCCAGCCTGGTCAACGACCAGGGCAGCATCAGTGCCAAAGGTGCGGTCAGTGTGGGGACCGGTGCGGTGAGCAACCGGGGCGGCAAGCTGAACAGCGCGCAGACCCTCGACCTGAACGCCGGGCAGGTGATCAACGGTGGCAGCATCGGCAGCCTCGGCGCGCTGACCGCCACGGTTACCGGGCTCGATCAGCAGGGTGGCAAACTGTCGGGCAATACCAGTCTCAGTCTCGACCTCCAAGGCGGCAAGCTGGACAACCAGGGTGGCCTGATCAACAGCGTCGGCCCGTTGCGGCTGAGCAACCTGGCCGATGTCAGTAACCGCGCGGGCGAAATCTCCAGCGCCCAGGCCTTCACTCTCACTGCTCGTAGCCTGGACAACGATGGCGGCCGTGTACTCGCCAGCCAGGGCCTGAACCTGGTCATCGCCCAGACCCTGAGCAACCTCAAGGGCCTGGTCGGTGCCGCCAGCCTGGGCGTCAGCGCAGGCGCGGTGGACAACCGTGGGGGCACCCTCAACAGCCGCAGCGACTTGTTGCTGGGCAGCAGTGGCCTGCTCGACAACGGTCAGCAGGGTCTGATCAGCGCGGCAGGCCAGCTGACCCTGAACAGCGACAGGCTGAGCAATCAGGGCGGGGCGCTACTGGCGGGCGAAGGCCTGTCGCTGACGTCGCGCGCGGTGAACAACAGCGCGGCTGGCCTGATCAACGGCCAGACGGGTGTGAGCATCAACGCCGACAGTGTCGACAACAGCGGGGGCGAGATCTCTGCCACACAGGACCTGGCGCTGACCGCCAGTAACCTGATCAACGCCAGCGGCAAACTGATTGGCGCACGGCAGCTGGTGCTTTCCGCCGCCAGCGTCAACAACCAGGGCGGCCTGTTGTCCGGTTGGCAGTGGCTGAGCCTCAAAGGCGGCAGCCTCGACAACCGCAACCTCGGCACACTCTCCAGTCGCCAGGGTGCCCTGGATGTGCAACTCACCGGTGCCCTGCTCAATGGTGGGGACGGTGCCCTGGTAAGCCAGGGGCGCATGGACGTCGATGCGGCTAGCCTCGATAACAGCGGCGGCGTGCTGTCCAGTGGCGCAGCCTTGCAACTGAACACGGCCACCCTGGCCAACCTGGGCGGCAGCATCGATGCCCAGCAGTTGCTGAGTGTCAACGGCAGTGACCTGGACAACCGTGGTGGCCGCATCGCCGGTAATGGCAGCCTGCTGCTCGACTTGCGTGGCAACCTCGACAACAGCGGCGGCACCCTGGTCAGCGCCGAGGCGCTGCAGTTGGTGCAGGCCCGGCAGGTGCTCAACCATGGCGGCAAGATCATCAGCCGCAGCGGGCTGGCGCTCAATGCCGGCAGCTTCGACAACGGCCAGCTGGGTACCTTGGCGGCCAAGGACCAGGTCAAGGTCAATGTCGCTTCGACCCTGCGCAACGACAGCCAGGGGCTGATCTACAGCGAAAACGCCGATGTCGCGTTGCAGTCGGGCGAACTGCTGAACCAGCAAGGCGAAGTACAGGGGCGCAGCAGCGTGCTGCTGGACATCGCCGGCGCGCTGGAGAACCGCGGCGGCAAGCTGCTGGCCCAGGGCGGCAACCTGGTGGTGCAGCGGGCCGGCAGCCTGGGTAACCAGGGTGGCGTCCTGGCCAGCGTCGCTGGGCTGCTGGACGTGAACGTCAGCGGCCTGCTCGACAACCGGCGCGACCTCGCCGGCAACGGCGGTGTGGTGCAGGGCCAGCAACTGCTGCTGGTGGCCGGCAGCGTCGACAACAGTGGCGGCCGAGTTGCCGCCCAGTCGGGCGATGCGCGTATCCGCAGCGCGGGCTTGGTCAATGCTGGCGGCGGTCTGTATGCCAAAGGCCTGGTGCGGGTCGATGGCAGCAGCCTGGACAACAGTGCCGGGCAGTTGGCGGGTAGCCGCGTGGAACTGGCCCTCGGCAACACGCTGGCCAACCGTTCGGGCATTATCGAAAGCGACACGCAATTGCTGGTGTCAGCGGCTGCCGTAGACAACCAGGGTGGCCAGCTGCGCGCCCTGGCCACGGCCGGCAAGAGCGAGTTCCAGATTGGCGGCGGCTTCGACAACCGCAACGGCAGGGTCGAGGTGGCCAACGCCGACCTGACCCTCAACACCAGCGGTCTGAGCAACCTCGATGGCACCGTGCTGCACGGCGGCAGCGGCACTTTCGACATTTCCACGGCCAACATCACCAACAGCGGCGGCACCCTGGTCACCCGTGGCGGGCTGACCCTGACAGCGGCCAGCTGGACCAACAGCAGCGTGATCCAGGCCGGACGCCTGACCGTCAATGTCGGTGAACTGAACCAGGCGGCCGGTGGGCAACTGCTGGCCTCGGAGCGTTTCAGCGGCAGCGGCAACAACTGGAACACGGCAGGGTTGATCGCCAGTGATGGCGGGCTCGACCTCAGCCTTGCCGGTAGCCTGAACGTCAGCGGGCGTATCAGCAGCCTTGGCGCCATGAACGCCGGCCTCGGCCAGCTGACCCTGGGTGGCAGCGGCAGCCTCGCTTCCGGCGCAGACGGCACGCTCAATGTCGGTGGCCTGCTGAGCAATGCCGGACGCCTGACGTCGGCGTCCAGCCTCACGGTCCAGGCGGGTGGCATCGACAACTACGGTTCGCTGGGCAGCGCCCAGGCCCTGACCCTGAGCACCGGCAACCTGTCGAACCAGGGCGGTTTCATCTACAGCGGCACGGACATGGCGCTGTACACCCAAAGCCTGACCAACCGCCAGGGCGATATCTACAGCCTGGGCGCGATCCGGGTAGCTCGGGACGCCCAGGGCAATCGCTCGGCCCTGCTGGAAAACATTTCCGGGACGATGGAAAGCGTTGGCGACTTCACCATCGCGGCCAGCACCGTCAGCAACAAGCGCGTCGACTTCAGCCTCACGCCGACGCTGGAGTCGGGCTACATCGGCGTGCGCTGTCACAGCTGTTCAAGCTACAAAGATGGTAGTACTGCCCTTGCGAGTCGCTCCCATTTGGTCTGGGGCCAGACCTACAGCTATGAGGCTGTAGGCCAGGTCGAGAAGCAGGCCAGCCTAATCTCCGGGCAGAACCTGAACGTAGCAAGCGACGTATTCGCCAACTCCGATTCCACGGTCAGCGCCGTCGGTAACATAAATATCAACACTGGCTCGTTTGCCAATACCGGCACGTCGCTCAACGGCTATTCAGAGCTGAAATACATCGACATCGGCATACCCGGCTCGGGGCTGTGGAAACTCATCGCCCAGTACAACGCTGACAATGACCCTGGCTACACGGGCGGGCTCCGCTTCTGGAACGCGGCAGGTCAGCAAACCATGGCGCCGATTACCAGCGGCAGTCGGCCCATTGGCAAGGGGGACACCATTTCTTGGGTCGATTTCGGCAGCATGAGGCTAGACACCACTTATATGAAAGGGGGTGACAAATACAGGTACGCAGAATTCATTTTCCCCGCCAACTACGGCAGTGGGCAACCCAGCAGCGCTCCGGCGGCCGTTCAGGCTGCGACACCGTTCCTCACACAACGCGTTGAAAATGCGGGTTCCAACTTCCTGCCTTCGGTCGTTCAGGCAGGTGGCGCGCTTGCCATCACCGCGTCCAGCAATATTTCCAACAGCGTCGAGCGGGCCTACAGCCAAGCGACCACTGGGGCTGCAAGGGGGCTGAATACCAGTGCTACGGGCACTGGCTTGGCACCAGTGATTGTGCTGAACCGGCAGTTGCCACCCAACCTCGCCCAGCAGCAGATCAACCCGTTGAGCTTGCCGGGCTTCAGCCTGCCGACCAACCCCAACGGCCTGTTCCGCCTGAGCGACCAGGCGGCGAGCGCGGGCCAGGCCAGCCAGACAGGTAGCGGCGCCGGCAACTGGACCCTGGGCGCTGCCAGCATTGACCTA
The DNA here is from genome assembly GCF_047456105.1 of Pseudomonas sp. BNK-15. Lineage (NCBI taxonomy): Bacteria > Pseudomonadati > Pseudomonadota > Gammaproteobacteria > Pseudomonadales > Pseudomonadaceae > Pseudomonas > Pseudomonas sp. BNK-15. Next base: position 2,163,140 of record NZ_CP179898.1, on the reverse strand, counting down.
GCACAACGCGAGCAGGCACTGCCGGGCACGACCGGGCGTACCTTGCAGGTGGGCGAGAATGCCCAGCTCTGGGCCAGCACGCAGCAACTCTCGGTCGCAGCGCGCGAAGCTGGCACGTTGGGCGCCACGGCGAGTGCGGTCGATGTGTCTGCGGTTGGCAGCGTCAACAACGGCACCTGGCAATCGGGCCGCAGCCAGTCCGGTGGAGTCACCCGCAACGATGGCATCGGCAGCCAGGCGCCTTCCGGCGATGCCGCCGGCTCGCTCAGCGCCACCGGCCAGTCTGTCGAGCTTGCCGGTATCGAGGCGAACCGCGACACCCAGATCGTCGTCAGCACCCCAGGGAGCTCGACAGGCCCGGCGAACGTACCGGGACTGGCTTCCGGCAGCCGCGAAACCACAGTAGCCGGGCAGTCCACTGGCCGCAACGACCTGGCGCCGCAAGCACGTGACGGGCTGACCGATGTGGCCGCCGTGCAACCTGCACAGGTGACCACCGTCGCCCCCTTGTCGCCGGCAAGCCAGGCCGTGGTTTCGGCGGCCGATCGCCCCGGCACGCCAAGTGCCGACGGCCGCTCGGCCGTCACCTCGCCAGGCAGCGCGCAACTGACGGACGCGGCCGGGCTGAGCATCGACCGGGTCACAGGCCTACCGGACCGCACCTTCGCGTCTCAGCCGCACAAGTACCTGGTCGAAACCAGCCCGTTGCTCACCGACCTCAAGCAGTTCATGAGCTCCGACTACCTGCTGGCCGGCCTGGGCTACAACCCGGACGAAAGCGCCAAGCGCTTGGGCGACGGCTTCTACGAGCAGCGCCTGCTCCAGCAAGCCGTGGTGGCAGCCACCGGGCAGCGCTTCCTGGCCGGCCAGACCAGCGACGAGCAGATGTTCAAGTACCTGATGGACAACGCCATCGCCAGCAAACAGCAACTGAACCTGGCGGTGGGCGTGGGCCTGACCTCGGAGCAGGTGGCGGCGCTGACGCACGATATCGTCTGGCTGGAAGAGGTCACGGTCAACGGCGAGAAGGTGCTGGTACCCGTGCTGTACATGGCCAATGCCAACAACCGCCTGGCACCCAATGGCGCATTGGTGGCGGGCAATGACGTCAACCTGGTGGCTGGGCAAGATCTGCTCAACGTCGGCACCCTGCGCGCCAGCAGCAACCTCTCGGCCGCAGCTGGCAACGACATCGTCAACAGTGGCCTGATCCAGGCGGGTAACCGGGTCGACCTGCTGGCCGGCAACGACATCATCAACAAGGCCGGTGGCATCATCTCCGGTCGCGACATCAGCATGACCACGCTGATGGGGGATGTGATCAACGAGCGTTCGGTGACCAGCCAGGTCACCGACGCTGCCCGCTTGCAGTTACGTACCGATTACGTCGACAGCGCCGCGCGCATCGAGGCCGCCAACGACTTGAGCATCGGCGTCGGGCGAGATTTCGTCAGCGTTGGCGGAGTACTGCAAAGCGGGCGCGACACCTCAATCAAGGCCGGTCGGGACATTTTGCTGGGTTCCGCCGAGGCCATCGACAGCGCCGCCTATGGGCGCACCACCACCCAGTCGGTGACTCAGAACGGCTCCAGCGTGAGTGCCGGGCGCGATTTCACCGCCGTGGCAGGGCGCGACCTCACCGCGGTGGCCAGCCAGATCGAGGCGCAGCGCGCCATTGAAATCAGCGCCACGGGTGACGTGACCTTGATGTCGGCGGCGGACGAGACCCATTCGGCGTACACCTCGAAGAAGCTCAAGACCCAGGAAGACCATGTCAGCCAGGTGTCCACCGTGCTGACAGCCGGTACCGATGTCTCCATCAGCGCCGGCCAGGACCTGGCCCTGAGTGCCAGCCGCATCAGTGCCGGCGACGAAGCCTATCTGGTGGCAGGCGGTCAACTTGCCTTACTGGCGGCGGAGGATCTGGACTACTCGCTGTACGACAAGAAAAAGAAGGGCAGCTTCGGCAGCAAGTACACCAAACGCGATGAAATCACCCAGGTTACCAACGTCGGCAGCGCGATCAGCACAGGTGGCGACCTGATGTTGGTCAGCGGTGGTGACCAGTTGTACCAGGCGGCCAAGCTCGACAGTGGTGCAGACCTGATCATCGACAGTGGCGGCGCAGTGACCTTCGAAGCGGTCAAGGACCTGCATCAGGAGAGTCACGTCAAGAGCAAGAACAGCCTTGGCTGGAACAGCGCCAAAGGCAGGGGCAACACCGATGAAACATTGCGTCAGAGCCATTTGCTGGCCAGTGGTGAGGTACTGATCAAGGCTGCCGATAGCTTAAGGATCGATATTAGGCAGGTAGATCAGAAGAGCGTCAGAGAGACCATCGATCTGATGGTCCAGCAAGACCCGCAACTGGCCTGGCTGAAAGACGCCGAGGCGCGAGGTGATGTCGACTGGCGGCAAGTGAAGGAAGTGCACGACTCCTTCAAATACAACAGCGCAGGGTTGGGTGTCGCGGCGCAGTTGATCATCGCGATCATCGTCACCTACCTCACGGCGGGTGCCGCCAGTGCAGCCTTGGGGTCCGCAGCAGGTGCGACCGCAGGTTCCGGGACAGCCATGGCGGCCAGTGGCACGGCCACGGCCAGTGCCGTGGCTGGTGGCGCGGCAGCGGGTTCGACCGTAGCGGCAGGATGGGCGAACGTGGCGCTATCCTCGATCGCCGCCAGTGCGGCAAGCGGAGCGACCATAAGCACGATCAACAATCGAGGCAACTTGGGCCTGGTGCTCAAGGATGTGACGTCCTCTGATGCGCTTCGTGGTTATGTGGTTTCGGGAATTACCGCAGGTTTGACCACCGGTGTGTTCGATGACTGGACAGCGACCGAAACGGCAACCTCAACCGCGCTGCCTAATAGTGGCGCCGTATTGCCAGCCGGGGGGCTTTCCACTTGGGACGGCATTGGTCGCTTTGCAGGCAACCAGCTTCTTCAAAACGGTACTTCGACTGTGCTGGATCGTGCTCTCGGTGGTGACAGCGCGTTGAGTGATGCGCTGCGTAGTAGCCTTGCCAGTACATTCGCAGCTGCTGGGTTCAATCTGGTTGGCGATTTGGGTAATCGCTTCGACCTTCAGCAAGGAGGCGCCGCCAAAGTTACACTCCATGCGGTGATGGGCGGGCTGGCAGCGGAGGCGGCTGGAGGCGATTTCAAAACTGGCGCAGTTGCAGCCGGGCCCAATGAGGCGTTAGTAAATACCCTTGCGCAGCATTATGCGGAAATGGAGCCTGAGAAAAAGCAGCAGTTACTGTTAATGAACTCACAGTTATTGGGTGTTTTAGCTGCTGCTGCGGCCAACGGAGACGGCGACAGCTCGCAAATGGGAGCGTGGGTGGCGAGCTACTCGACGCAATATAATTATCTTACACATGAAGAAGTTGAAGATAAGCGCGCGAAAGAAAAAGCCTGCGCGGATGATGGGTGCGTACAAGATGTACGAGAGGAATATGCAGAACTGGATGAAGGTCGCAATAAAAAGTTGGCCGACTTGTGTCGTAATAATCCTGGGAGATGCGAGGATATTTCCGCGAAGCTCAGTGCCGACGAGCCGAAACTCAGAGCGTTAGCTAAAGAAGCAGCTGCTCAAGGTGAATATGGCGCATCCGTTGTCATCGGATATGTGATTAGCAGTAGTAACCAAGACGCGCAGAATATCATCGCAAGTGAATTGAGCGCGCTCGAAGGGGGAGATGGGAGTCGGTTCCTTTCCGTGCTAGGCTCAACGTTGCTGAGTGCGACCATGGGCGGTAGCTCCGTTGGCGCAAAAGGCGGATCGAAGACTCCAAAAGCTGTAGAAGAGATATCAAACCCCCCACAGGCACCGGTCATTCCGGCAGGGTGGGTCAGTCGACCGGGGCGAAATGGCGGTGAAATCTACTTTCCAGCTGGTACTGATCCAGCGAAAGGAGAACACATTAGAGTTATGCCACCCGGTTCATCACCTGTTCCAGGATACGAGAACGGATACTGGCGTTGGCAGAACTCCGGCAAACAACCGATGAATCCAGCAACAGGTAAACCTGGTATAGGGCAGGGGGATACACATGTTCCACTTCCGCCGGATTCTTTACCACCTGTTCGTCGTTGAAAACATGGATTAATTAGGGGGGCACATGTACAAATTGCCAGGTGATTTTGATTTTATGCTGCTTTCCGAGTGTTATTTGGAAATGGTTTGTTATGGTGCGCACCTCACAAGGCTGGATTTTTCACGACCGCAAATTGCTCCTGGTGTCCCTCCATATAAGGTTTCTATTTGTGTTGAGGCAGGCTTAACTTATCAGGTTGGTGATATATCAGGGAGGAGAGACTTTACAGACTCATCTACCAGCGCACCGTTGTTAGATCTTTTGTTGAAAGATGTTGTGCTTGTTGAGGAGGTTGAGGGGTCTTCACTTCAGATTTCATTTGATTCAGGCGACAAAATTGTAATTGAGGCTGATTGCGGTGGCGACTATGAGTCCTATTCGATTTATCTAGACTCTGGTGACGTGATAGTCGTTTAGTCGGTGCAAAAGCGGCAGCCGATACATCTGCTACGGGCAAAACGAATGTTGCTGCAGGGGCAGGTACGTTTCCAGTACAGTGCCCTGGCAAACGGATGAGTACAACGCACGGCATTTACAGCTGCACTCACTGAACACCGGCAGCTTTCGACACATGGCAGGCGCAAAAAAACTGGTTCTGTGGGCAAGTCGCGCACTCTAAGGGAGCGGGTTTGTCCGCGAAGCAGGCGCTGCGGTGGATGGCACCGACTGTGCCGGAGTTCGCGGGTAAGCCACTCCTACTGAAATTGCTGTTGGGCAGAAAATAAATTTGACCCGTTGTGGAAGGCCAAAGTGCGGAGGTGGAGAGGATGACAATTGAACAAAGCGGCGTTGTTGATATGATTTCAATTTCCGCAGATCAAAAGACTGCGCGCCTGATCATTACTGACCACCTAGAATGGTCGACGAAGCAGTCCGACCACCGACTACTACTGCAAAATAAAATTAATGAATATCTGAATTTCATCGAGGAGGGTACTTTGCTGGAGGCGAGACCTGACCTTCAGGGTATGAAACTCGCGATTGAGGTAGTGGGGAAATACATGCCTGACCTAGACGGGGAGAAATTTTTAAATCAAGTAGTTAAAAAGCTCGATGAAGATGGATACAAGTTCACCTTCAGGCTCTTCGAAGGTGGGTAGCTAAGGCGCTACCTGTCCCGATCGCAGTAGTCGTCTGTACCAGCTGCCTTTTTGCGTAACTCGCAATGTCCGCTATGGGTCCAGGCTGGGTGAAAACTCGCGGAATGCGTTGAAGGTCGTGGCTATCTAGGGACGCTTGCAAAACTGGCAGGAAATTGCCTGGATTAGCTCAGTTGGCCTCGCAAGGGTGCATCTGGCCGGTATGAATCCGTCGTGGAGACTTTGGGGCCCCCTAACTGGCGGCTCAGCAGGCCATTTCACGTTTTGAGCGCTTCGAGCAACGCCTTAGAAGTGGACACATTGGATGGCTTCTCCACCCAGCATGTTCTACGGCCCCATGCTTTCCGCTCCATGGGCGCCAAGCAAGCCGCCTATCTCGTGTCAGGATCAGAACCCTTCTTAAACAATTTCCAATACTGGAGGAATGAGCAAGATAAGGAGCGCCCTATCCCGCTGAAAGATCTGCAAGTGGGCGTAGAGGCTGGAAAAGCAGTTTTTTCATCGAAACACATGCTGGCGTCGAAAAGCTTGACCGCGGGAAGGCCAGAGCGCTTATAGAGAAGCTAGGGCGTACTGGCGCGTATACCCATGAGTTGGGGCGCTATTGGGTCTATCGAACGTTGATTCAACAACCTGCAATTCTGCGAGCGCTCGTCACTCGCTACCCCCAGATTCTGGTAGATGAATCGCAGGACCTGGGGTCAATGCATCAGGCAATCCTTGAGCAGCTGATCAATGCGGGCGCCCAGGTTTCATTGATCGGTGACGCTAACCAAGGCATCTTCGCTTTCGCCGGCGCCGATGGCATGTTTCTGAAAACCTACGCCGACCGCCCGGGAGTGCAAGAGTACAAGCTTACCCGCAACTACCGTTCCCTTCCCCCCATCATAGCTATTGCCAACCGGCTTTGCGGCCGCAACGATGAGCCGGACAGGGAAGCTGACCAAGGCGGAGCGTTTTTTATTGGGTACAAAGGCACTCAAATTCCCCATCTCATCACGGCGTTCAACCACGGCCAGCAACGGCTCGCTTTCCGGCTCGTTGAACATTGCCAGTTGCGGCGTATTGGGATCGACCGTCTGCTCGGATTTGCGGTTGAACAACCGATCCCGCAGCAGCTTGATCTGTTCTTACAGGTCGACGATTTGGGTGGCATAGGCTTCGTTGACTTCCTGCTCGCGCAAGCGTGCTTCGTAGGCCTCAAGCAACATCTACTTGAGTAGTACGGGATCGTCTGAAAGGTTGTCGGGCAAGGAAATCATGCCCCGGATTATACCGGGTCAGGCAACGAAACAGGGTGTCAGAACCTGATGTGGACGGTTGCGCCAGAGGTCGAAGCCGTCGAGTAAACAGTTAAGTTCCTGGACGGTCAGGACGATGGCTTCGTCGGTGGGATAAAGGTAAACCTTTTCGACTTTGCTGTCGGGACGCATCATGGCGGACTGGCTCCAGAAAGAAATCGGGAGCGCAGCATCGGGCTTCAGGTAGTCGCTTGGAATGTGGGCTTCATGGAGCGCAGCGGGATGACGGGTTGCATTCAATATGGTCGTAGTAGCGGCGTAGCCCTTGGCGGCAAGGAACCATTTACAGCGTTTACGCGTGCGGCCAGAGGCAAGCCGTACGCCGGCCTGGTTGAGCAGCTCGCCGTCGACGACCAATGCCAGGCCAGCGCGACTAGGGATGGGTAATACGAGTGTCAAAAAGATTTCTCCGTCTTCACCGCGCTGCAGAAAGACATGGAAGCACTTTTTTCTACAGGGCCATGAGGCCACTCACTATGCTTGAGCCAGCCGCAGGAAGCGGCCCCCCATTCGCGACAACGGAGCGTCCATGTCCCTTGCCCTCGTCCACAGCCGCGCCCAGGTTGGCGTGCAGGCACCTGCTGTCAGCGTCGAAACCCACCTGGCCAACGGCCTGCCCCACCTCACCCTGGTCGGCCTGCCCGAAACCACCGTCAAGGAAAGCAAGGACCGGGTGCGTAGCGCCATCGTCAACTCCGGGCTGAACTACCCGCAAAGGCGCATCACCCAAAACCTGGCACCGGCAGACCTGCCCAAGGACGGCGGGCGCTACGACCTGGCCATCGCCCTGGGCATCCTTGCCGCTGACGGCCAGGTGCCGGTGGCCACATTGACCGACATCGAATGCCTGGGCGAGCTGGCGCTTTCGGGCAAGCTGCGACCGGTGCAGGGCGTGCTGCCTGCTGCACTGGCGGCGCGGGAGGCTGGCCGGGCACTGGTGGTGCCGCGGGAAAACGCCGAAGAGGCGAGCCTGGCGGGTGGGCTGGTGGTGTACGCCGTGGGGCACCTGCTGGAACTGGTCGCGCACCTCAACGGCCAGGTGCCGCTGCCCCCCTTTGCCGCCAACGGTCTGTTGCTGCACAGCCGCCCTTACCCCGACCTCAGCGAGGTGCAGGGCCAGGTGGCCGCCAAGCGTGCCTTGCTGCTGGCGGCTTCAGGTGCGCATAACCTGCTGTTCACGGGGCCGCCCGGCACGGGCAAGACACTACTGGCCAGCCGCCTGCCCGGCCTGCTGCCGCCGCTGGATGAGCATGAAGCGCTGGAAGTGGCAGCCATCCAGTCGGTAAGCGGGCACAAACCGCTTGATAGCTGGCCGCAACGGCCGTTTCGCCATCCGCACCACTCAGCGTCCGGGCCCGCGCTGGTAGGCGGAAGCAGCCGGCCACAACCCGGTGAAATCACCCTGGCGCACCATGGGGTACTGTTTCTGGATGAGCTTCCGGAGTTCGAGCGCCGTGTACTTGAGGTGCTTCGCGAGCCGCTGGAGTCTGGCGAGATCGTGATTGCCCGGGCACGGGACAAAGTACGCTTTCCGGCGCGCTTCCAATTGGTGGCGGCCATGAACCCCTGCCCTTGCGGTTACCTGGGCGACCCCACGGGCCGCTGCCGCTGCAGCACCGAACAGATCCAGCGCTACCGCAACAAGCTTTCCGGCCCGCTACTGGACCGCATCGACCTGCACCTGACCGTGGCGCGCGAAACCACCACGCTCAACAATCAACCTTGCGGCGAGACAAGTGCCGATGTGGCGGCCCGGGTGGCCGAGGCGCGCGAGGTGCAGCACCGGCGGCAAGGCTGTGCCAATGCGTTTCTGGACCTCGAGGGGCTGCGCCGGCACTGTGAATTGTGCGCTGCCGACCAGGCCTGGCTGGAGAGTGCCTGCGAGCGCCTGACGCTTTCCCTGCGCGCCGCACACAGGCTGTTGAAGGTAGCGCGCACGCTGGCCGACCTGGAGGGGGCCAGCACGATTGCCAGGGCGCATCTGGCCGAAGCCCTGCAGTACCGGCCCGGTAGTCATTAGCCCTGCGGCCTGCCCCTCATATGCGCACTCAATGCTGCCCATAGCAGCAATATATTTTGCGCGCCAACTAATTGCGCGCAACATTGGTTCCAGACAGCAAGCAATCGTCGCCACCCCTTACTGAATCTGGAGAACGACCATGATCCTTCGCACCGTTTTCGCACTCACCCTCGCTACCCTTGCACTGGGCACCAGCGCCGGCGCCTTTGCCCAGCCCACCGAAGCGACGCCCTACCACTACGGCATGAACCTGGACATCGCCGAAGTGATCAGCCTCGCCCCCTCGGCCAAAATCCAAGGCCAGGCAAGCACCGCGACCATGACCTACCGGGACAGCACTGGCCAGGTCCGGAGCATTCGCTACTACCAACCAGACAACGCTCAAGGCAACCAGAACTAAATGCCCATGCGAGTTCGCAGAAGGCCGTGCAAACGGCCTTTTTAATTTGCAGGATACTGGCACTTTCGAGGCATCTGCTCGCGACACCAGTAGTAACAAGGCATCACCTAAAATCTGTAATACTTAGAAACATTTGAAAACAAAATGTAGTTGTACGACATCCTATCTATTGTGTTCGACTGCGCTCGTTTAACAAGAACAATAATCGGAGACATCCCCATGTCGAGCATTCATTCGGCCGAGGGCAGTGCTGCCACACCCTCTCAAGGCCGTGTAACACGGCTGATCAAACTGCTGGGCCCAGGTATCATCGCGGTGCTGTCCTGGCTTGGCGCAGGTGATCTGATAACCTCATCCGTGGCCGGCGCCAACTACGGTTACGCCATGATGTGGGTACTGGCCGTTTCGCTGCTGCTCAGATACCTGATCGTCAACATCATCGCCCGCTTCCAGCTGTGCAATAACCAAGGCATGACCATCCTTCAGGGGTATGCGCAACTGCACCCCGTATTTGCCTGGTTCATGCTGGCCTATGCACTGCTGATGGGCCACCTGATGAACGCCTACATGATCAAGGGCGCCGGCGAAGCCTTGGCGATGCTGTTGCGCATCGACTATCCGCTGCTGTGCTCGATGGCTGTGGTGCTGGCTGTGTGGATGCTGGTCGGGCGCAACATCTACGCAATGATCGAAGGCGTGATGAAGGTCCTGCTCGCCGTGATGACGCTGGCGTTTCTGGCACTGGCCGTGATGTCTGGCCCGGATATGGCCGGTATCGTCAAAGGTACGATCGGCTTCAGCATCCCGGCTGACGAAGGCGTGCACGGGGCGCTGCTGGTGGCGGTCTCGGTGATCGGCGCGGTGGCAGGCTCGGTGGCCAACTTCGTGCACCCGTACGTGATGCGCCAGAAGGGCTGGGTAGGCCCGCAACACAAACGCATCCAGCGCAACGACCTGCTGTTCGCGGTGTTCGTCGGTATCGTCATCAACCTGGCCATCTGGATCGTCGGCGCGGAAATCCTGCGGCCAAACGGCATCGAAGTGAAAACCCTCGGCGACCTTGGCAAGGCGCTGGAAATCTTCTTCGGCCCGATCGGCTGGTACATCTTCTTCATCGGCGTGTTCGCTACGCTGTTTGCCAGCATCTCCGGCAAGACCACGGCCTTCCCGATGCTGATTACCGATGCCTTCCAGCATGTACAGCCGCAGCGGCGCGAGCGTTACGGCAAAGAGTTCCACAAAGACCCGATGCACAAGTGGTTCATGCTGTTCATTCTGGTCACGCCGCTGATCTGGTCGATCCCGGGCATGCCCGACTTCGTGACCCTGACCATTGGCGTCAGTGCGTTGAACATCATCGGCTTGCCCGTCATTTCGCTGGGCCTGCTGATCATGTCCAACCAAAAGTCGCTGCTCAGCAAGGAATACCGCAACAACCTGTTCGAAAACATCGCGCTGGCATTCGCGACCGGGCTGGCGTTGTGGGTGGCCTTCCAGTTGGGTGTGGATCTGCTCGGCCTGGGCTGAGCCCCTTGCACCATCGCTGGCGGGCCGGCGATGGTGCACTGAAGGTTAACGCTGCCTGTTCTTGGCGATCTCGATATCGTTCATCAGCGCTTTGGCCATCAGGCTGTCGGACTGGACGGTGAAGAATGGAGTAGCGACGGGTTTACGGCTAGGTGGATCCGGTACGATCTTCTTCATGGCTTGTAACCTTTGTTCGGCTTAAGGAAACAGCCACCTGAATCTTTCTCACAGATTAAGGGTGGCAGCCATACGTGGGGTGAGAAAACCGAGGAGAAATTGGCAAAGACTCGGCCAGGCGAAAGCCCGCCCACGTACGGCCGCCATAACGACGATGCCTTGTATCAGTCGGGTTCTCACACCCGGTCACCGAAGTGACCCGAAAACGTTATCCCTGAGGCATTTCCCCGACAACAGCGATACTTCAGCAGCGCTCGCAGGATAATTCCCAAAAGGTCGATGCTGAAGCATTTGGTTTCAGGCTCAGAAATGTCTTACGGCTATTGGTCCTTTCGCAGGAAGCCTCGCCACGAGGTCGACCCGGACTGTCACATCAATCGGGACAATGTTTCTTGCCGCAGGCAGATTGTCTGAACCATCCGCAATCCTCAGAATTGCCCGCCACACTGTTCTAACGCTGCCCCGGCAGCTCATGGAGTTCGAGCCAATGCCACACGAAGGCAGCCTTCTGCAAACCGCGGTGATCTTCCTGCTCGCCGCCGTCCTCGCCGTACCCTTGGCCAAACGCCTGCAACTTGGCGCCGTTATCGGCTACCTGCTGGCTGGCGTAGCCATCGGCCCACAGGCCCTGGGCCTGATCCGCGACACCGAAAGCGTGGCGCACATTTCCGAACTGGGCGTGGTCTTGCTGTTGTTCATCATCGGCCTGGAACTGTCGCCCAAGCGCCTTTGGCTGATGCGTAAGTCAGTGTTCGGCGTCGGTACTGCACAGGTGCTGCTGACCGGCGCACTCATCGGCGCCATCGCCCTGTTCGGCTTCGGCCAGTCACTCTCTGCCGCCATCGTGGTAGGCCTTGGCCTGGCCCTGTCGTCCACCGCATTGGGCCTGCAGAGCCTGGCCGAGAGCAAGCAGCTCAACGCCCCGCATGGCCGCCTGGCATTCGCCATCTTGCTGTTCCAGGACATCGCCGCGATCCCGCTGATTGCCCTGGTGCCACTGCTGGCCGCCAGCGGCCAGGACACCAGCCACGGTGACAGCCTGCAAAATGGCCTGAACGTCTTCGCCAGCATCGCTGTGGTGGTCGTAGGCGGGCGCTACCTACTGCGCCCGGTGTTCCGCATCGTGGCCCGCACCGGCCTACCGGAAGTGTCCACCGCCACCGCGCTGCTGGTAGTGATCGGCACCGCCTGGCTGATGGAGGAAGCCGGCATTTCCATGGCCCTGGGCGCCTTCCTCGCGGGCCTGCTGCTGGCCGACTCGGAATACCGGCATGAGCTGGAATCGCAGATCGAACCGTTCAAAGGCCTGCTGCTGGGGCTGTTTTTCATGAGTGTCGGCATGGGCGCAAACCTGAGCCTGCTGCTGGAAATGCCGCTCGTTCTGCTGGGCCTGACCCTGTTGTTGGTGACGGTCAAACTGGTGCTGCTGATCGGCGTCGGCCGCCTGGCCGGAGGCCTGAACAGCGCCAGCGCACTGCGCCTGGGGATGGTGCTGGCCGCCGGTGGTGAGTTCGCCTTCGTGGTGTTCAAGCTGGGCAAGGACCAGGGCCTGTTCGACACTCAGACCTACGACCTGCTGCTGATGACCATCACCCTGTCGATGGCCATCACCCCGCTGCTGATGCTCGGCTGCGCCCGCGCCCTCAAGCGCACGCAACCTGCACGCGAAGTACCCGAGCAATACAAGGCCATCGATGCCGGTACCCCGCGTGTGGTGATCGTCGGCATGGGCCGCATGGGGCAAATCGTCTCGCGTATCCTGCGGGCGCAGAAAATCCCCTTCGTCGCCCTGGAAACCTCGGTGGACGCCATCGAGATGACCCGCATGTTCGAACAGGCCCCGGTGTTCTACGGCGACCCACAGCGCCCCGAGGTGCTGCATGCAGCCAAGGTCGGCGAAGCGGAGTATTTCGTCATCACCACCGACGACCCGGAAGTGACCACACGCACGGCAGAGCGGGTCAAACGCCTGTACCCACACCTTAAGGTACTGGCACGCGCGCGTAACCGGCAGCATGTGCACAAACTGGTAGACGTGGGCGCAGAGCCAATTCGCGAGACGTTCTATTCGAGCCTGGAAATGACCCGCCGGGCGCTGGTCGGGTTGGGGCTGAGCAGTGAACAGGCGGCGGACCGCATCGAGCGGTTTGCCCAGCATGACGAGGAAGTGCTGGAGGCGCAGGGGCAGGTGCGTGATGACCGGGCCAAGGTGATGCAGACGGCCAAGGAAGCGCGGGTGGAGTTGGAGCGATTGTTTGATTCGGATGCGGATTAAGCTTCAGGCAAATTTCCGGATTGGCCAGCCTGTTCTCAAGGGCAACTGATTTCGCGCTCCGGCAAAAGCGATAGACTGCGAAAATTGCCCTTAGCGTTCCGCCTGGAGAACGATCATTGGAAGACCTCAACTCCCTCTACTACTTCACCCAAGTGGTCGAGCACGGCGGCTTCGCCCCGGCCGGGCGGGCGCTGGACATGCCCAAGTCGAAACTCAGCCGCCGCATCGCCGACCTTGAGGACCGCCTGGGCGTGCGCCTGCTGCACCGCACCAGCCGGCACTGTTCGCTCACCGAGATCGGCCAGGCCTACTACAACCGTTGCCTGGCCATGCGCGTAGAGGCCGAGGGCGCGGCAGAAATCATCGAGCGCAACCGCAGCGAACCGCGCGGGCTGGTGCGCATCAGCTGCCCGACTACCCTGCTCAACTCCTGGGTCGGGCCAATGCTCACCCGCTACATGCTCAAGTATCCGCAGGTAGAGCTGTTCATCGAGAGCACCAACCGCCGCGTCGACCTGCTGCACGAAGGCTTCGACGTGGCGCTGCGCGTGCGCTTCCCGCCGCTGGAAAACACCGACATGGTGATGAAAGTACTGAGCAACAGCACCCAGTGCCTGGTGGGGCACCCGCAGTATCTGGAGCACTTGCCCAAGGGCTTCGACCCGCAGTTGCTCGGGACGCTGCCCAGCGTGCATTGGGGGAGCGCCCAGCGCGAGTACCAGTGGGAGCTGTTCCAGGGCGAGGACATGAGCCGCAGCATCGTGATCCCGCACACACCGCGCATGGTCACCGATGACCTGTTTGCCCTGCGCCATTTCGTGGTGGCCGGAGTTGGTATTGCGCACTTGCCACGGGTGGCGGTGCGCGAAGACCTGGCCGAAGGCCGTTTGGTGGAGCTGTTGCCGCAGTGGCACCCCCGCTGCGGCATCGTGCATGCCATCTTTCCTTCGCGGCGTGGGTTGCTGCCGTCGGTGCGGTCGCTGATCGATCACCTGGCGGAGGAATTCGCGTTCAGCGACATGGCCTAGACCAGTCGCAGCGATAGGGTCTCTAGCCGTAAGACATTTCTGAACTTGAAACCAAATGCTTCAGCATCGACCTGCTTGGGAATTATCCTACGAGCGCTGCTGAAGTATCGCTGTTGTCGGGGAAATGCCTCAGGGATAACGTTTTCGGGTCGCTCAGGCGACCGGGTGTGAGAAACCCGACCGATAAAACAGCAGCACCGTAATGGTTGCCGTACGTGGGCGGGCTTCGGCTCGGCCGGGTTTTGCCTTTTTTCCTCGGTTTTCTCACCCCGCGTACGGCTGCCACCCACAATCTGTGAGAAAGATTCGAGTGGTAGTTCCCATTTTGAAAAAAAAGGAATTACACAATGAAGAAGATCGTTCCTGATCCACCCAGCCGTAAACCCGTCACTACCCCATTCTTCACCGTCCAGTCCGACATGTACCCGCCCGACGCCCTGGCCCATGCCAGCGAGCTGTTGCGCGGCGTCATCGAAACCATCGACGAACACTGCCGCGCCCGCGCAGGCGAACCTGGCCTGAACATGCTGAGCAATGCCATGCATGCCAGCGAGATCGCCCATTCGCTGGTCGAGCACGTGCACGCTCGGCTGTTTGGCCAACGGACCGAGGAGTGAAGCCATGGCAGACGAACCCAAGGTCCTGACCACCGTTGGCGTGGCGACCTTCCTCGATGTGGGTAACCCGCCGGTTGATCTGCTGCGTGTGCAGCCCGGCATTCCCATAGACGATGCCTACGAACAGGTGTCCGTGCTGCTCAGCTACATCAAGCACCTGGTGCGTGAAGGCGACATGGAGGATGACCACAAGCTGCTGGCAGCAGCCGACTATCTGAGCCTGTTGGCCAAAGCGCTGATGGACGATATCGAGATCGCCAAGAACAGACAGCGTTGATACCCGTCAGGTAAGCGATTGGAGGCCGCTTTGCGGCTCATCGCCGGCAAGCCAGCTCCTACAGGCCCTGTGGGAGTCGGCTTGCCGGCGATGGACTGCGTAGCGGCCCTGATAACTAACTGACTGGCATTACCGCAGAGCGCCCTTTCTTACATCAGCTCAAAACGCAAAGCACGAACACCCGAAGGCTCCCCAGAAGCCCTGGAAGTCATTCACCGGCACACTCGAATGCCGCGCCTTTTCATGGCTGTGCGCATGCACCCCGCAAGGCCCGCTGCACTGGTGCACCGTTGCAGCCAGTGATGGCGTACCCACGCGCCAGTGCCCCGGCACCTTGGCCACCGGCGACCACTCCGGCAGCACCGGCACCTGTGGCGGGCCAAGCCTGTCGAATTCGCCAGCGCCGTACACCACCTTGCCGTCAACGATAGTCAGTACCGACTCGATGCCCTTGATCGCCTCTTCATCAACGCTGAAGAAGTCCAGCGACAGCGCCGCCAGGTCCGCCAGCTGGCCAACCTTGATCTGGCCTTTCTTGCCCTGCTCGCTGGAGAACCAGGCGCTGCCCTGGGTGAACAGTTGCAGTGCGGTGTCGCGGCTCAGGCCTTCCGGGTACAGCTCCATACCGCCTACGGTCTTGCCGCTGACCAACCAGTACAGCGAAGTCCACGGGTTGTAGCTGGAGACCCGGGTGGCGTCGGTACCGGCGCCCACAGGCACACCCATTTCGAGCATGCGCTTGATCGGCGGGGTCTGCTCGGCGGCCTTCGCACCATAGCGATCGACGAAGTACTCACCCTGGAAGGCCATGCGGTCCTGGATGGCAATACCACCGCCCAACGCACGCACGCGCTCGATGTTCTGCGGGGTAATGGTCTCGGCGTGGTCGAAGAACCATGGCAGCCCGTTGAAAGGGATGTCGCGGTTGACCTTCTCGAACACGTCGAGCATGCGCGTGATCGATTCGTTGTACGTAGCGTGCAGGCGGAACGGCCAGCGCTGCTCGACCAGGTGGCGCACCACCGGTTCCAGCTCTTCTTCCATGGTTTGCGGCAGGTCCGGCCGCGGTTCGAGGAAGTCCTCGAAGTCGGCTGCGGAGAACACCAGCATCTCACCGGCGCCGTTATGGCGCAGGAAGTCGGTGCCGCTGTGCAGCTTGACGCTGGAGGTCCACTTCCTGAAGTCGTCCAGCTCTTCCTTGGGCTTTTGGGTGAACAGGTTGTAGGCGATGCGCACGGTCAGCTGGTTATTGTCGGCCAGCTCCTGAATCACCGAGTAGTCGTCAGGGAAGTTCTGGTAGCCGCCACCTGCGTCAATGGCGCTGGTCAGGCCCAGGCGGTTGAGCTCACGCATGAACTGGCGGGTCGAGTTGACCTGGTATTCCAGCGGCAGCTTCGGCCCTTTGGCCAAGGTTGCGTAAAGGATCATCGCGTTGGGGCGGGCGATGAGCATGCCGGTCGGGTTGCCGAACTTGTCGCGCTGAATTTCACCGCCCGGCGGGTTTGGCGTGTCCTTGCTGTAGCCCACGGCCTTGAGCGCGGCGCGGTTGAGCAGTGCGCGGTCGTACAGGTGCAGCAGGAACACCGGGGTATCGGGCGCAGCCTGGTTGATTTCTTCCAGGGTGGGCATGCGTTTTTCGGCGAACTGGAATTCGTTCCAGCCACCGACCACGCGCACCCATTGCGGGGTTGGCGTACGCGCCGCCTGGTCCTTGAGCATGCGCAGGGCATCTGCCACCGACGGCACACCTTCCCAGCGCAGTTCAAGGTTGTAGTTCAGGCCGCCGCGGATCAGGTGCAGGTGCGAGTCGTTCAGGCCCGGGATAACCGTGCGCTGCTTCAGGTCGATGATCTGCGTGGCAGCACCCTTGTGGGCCATGGCCTCGGCGTCGTTGCCCACGGCAATGAAGCGGCCATCCTTGATGGCTACGGCGGTGGCTGTGGGCTTTTCACGGTCGACTGTATGCAGCTTGCCGTTGAACAGGATCAGGTCGGCGGTCATGGAACCTCCTTGGATGGATGCGTGGGCGGAGCCGGCGGCGCCGGTGAAGGGCAATGCGGACCAGAGCGCGCCGGCGGCACCGAGCACGGTACTGGTGGCGAGGAACTGGCGACGGGTCTTGTCGTTGGGGTCCTGGGACATCTTCTTCTCCGTCTGGGTGCGGCGGTGGCTGGGGCAACTGCGGAGCATGCCGGTTCAAGCCTGGCCAGGGATTGCAGGGGTGTGCGGTGGGTTGATGAAGGTTAGCCCTGTTCACATTTTGTGCTGCCGGGGCCGGCGATGGGCCGCAACGCGGCCCCCGCTTATTCAGCGGCTCAGGAACGCCAACAGGTCTTCATTGAGCTGCTGCGCATGGGTCACTGCAAACCCGTGCGGCGCCCCGCTGTACACCTTCAGCTCAGCCCCGAGAATCAACTCCGCAGCCCGCTTGCCGGTGGTCTCGAACGGTACGATCTGATCGTCGTCACCGTGGATCACCAAGGTCGGCACATCGATCTTGGCCATGTCCGGGCGGAAGTCGGTTTCGGAGAACGCACTCACACAATCCAGCGTGCCCTTGATCGAAGCCATCAGGGCAATGTTCAGGGTCTGCGTCTGCACACCCTGAGACACCTGCTGCCCATGGTTCAGCCCATAGAACGGCGTGGCGAAATCGGCGATGAACTGCGCCCGATCCGCCCGCAGTCCAGCCTTGATGCCGTCAAATACCGAGGTATCGACACCGTCCGGGTTGTCGTCACGCTTGCCGAACACCGGCGTCACCGCGCCCAGCAGCACCAAGCCGGCAACGCGTTCGCTGCCGTGGCGGGCAATGTAGCGGCTGACGTCGCCGCCACCCATGGAGAAGCCCACCAGGGTCACGTCGCGCAGGTCGAGGTGCTCGATCAGCTGGGCGATGTCGTCAGCGAACGTGTCGTAGTCATAACCGTTCCACGGCTGGCTCGAACGGCCGAAACCGCGACGGTCGAAGGCAATGGCGCGGTAGCCGCGGCTAGCCAGGTACTCCATCTGCGAGTCCCACATGTCGGCATCCAACGGCCAGCCATGGCTGAACAACACGGGCTTGCCGCTGCCCCAGTCCTTGTAATAGATCGAAGTGCCATCGCGGGTAACGAGCGTAGTCATGTCGGTATCTCCTTGAAAGTGTCGAGGTTAAAAGCTGATTAGCTGCGCAGCCAGTTGGCGCAGCGACGGGTTACCCACGGCATGATGAAAAACACCACGGGCAGGATGACGAACAGGTTGACGATCAGGTTGCCGGTGATCACCCCGCCCAGTTGTGGGAAGCGTGCGAAAAAAGGCGCCAGCAGTTGCGGGATGATCATGGTCATCGGGCAGATCACCAGGTAGGTCAGCAGCGCCTGCTTCCAGCGCGGCGGTTGCGCGGAGGTAGTGCTGGGCGGTGTGAACCAGAACTCCGGATCTTCGTGCACCTGGGTGTGGTCGCCGCCTTCGAGCAGCGGCAGTACTTCGTTGACCAGCGTCTGGCGCTCGCTGGAGTTGACCCAGGCCTGCAGCAGGCTGGCATCTGCGAAGCGCACCACGGTGGTGAAGTGCAGCCCGCCGTCGTCCGGTCGGATCACATTGACATCCAGGTGCCCCGGCTGCTGCCGTGCGGTGCTGACCGTACGCTTGAGCCAAGCCTCGTAGCTGGCCAGCGCCTGGGCGCGGACCTTGTGCTGGATGACCAGGGTCACCACGTTGCGGTTGTCTTGGAGTGCGGTGTTCATCGGCGTTCCTTGGGATGAGCTTGCCCGCATCCACTGTGCAACAACGGACGGGCGGAGGATTGGATGGGTGTGCTGCCCTGCGCGGGCACCGCTGTCGGTGCCCCGGGCGGTCGGCTTACTTGCCGGCGTTGAAGGCGTTGTAACTGGTCATCAGGTTGCGGTAATCCGGAATGTGGTTGGAGCACAGCGCCGCCAGGCCTTCAACGTCGTTGCGCCAGTCGCGGTGCAGCTCACATGCCACGCCGAACCAGGTCATCAGCTGTGCGCCAGCCTGGCTCATGCGGTCGTGGGCGGCGTCGCGGGTCATGGCATTGAAGGTGCCGGAGGCATCGGTCACCACGAACACCTCGAACTCTTCTTCAAGTGCCGACAGCGCCGGGAACGCCACACACACCTCGGTCACTACACCGGCGATGATCAGCTGCTTCTTGCCGGTGGCCTTCACTGCCTTGACGAAGTCTTCGTTGTCCCAGGCGTTGATCTGCCCAGGGCGGGCGATATACGGGGCGTCCGGGAACAGGGCTTTGAGTTCTGGTACCAGCGGGCCGTTAGGGCCTTGTTCGAAGCTGGTGGTGAGGATGGTCGGCAGGTTGAAGAACTTGGCCAGGTCAGCCAGGGCCAGCACGTTGTTCTTGAACGCATCCGGCTCGATGTCACGGACCAGGGACAGCAGGCCAGCCTGGTGGTCGACCAGCAGAACAGCGGCGTCGTCTTTGTTCAGGCGGTTGTATTTGAAGTTGGTCATGGTCGTGCTCCTAAGGGTTTTGATGTTCAGTAAGTTGGGTGTTTCGCGTTGATGGGAGAAGATTAAAACCATCACCTTTGGAGCGGTAGATAGTGATTTTTGGCTTTAGCGTTCTATTTTGTGAACGATGATCTAGCCGTGGATTTGCCGGCACATTGAAGACGGGCAAGCTCTCGCAGGACTCCCCGAGAGCCGAAGGCGGAGAGTTTTCTCTAGTTTGCGTAGGACGTTTCCCAAAGCATCTTCAAGTGACCTCTAGGCCTATTGCGGGGTGCTAGCTTCCAGGTTTGCCTAGGACCTGGATATGAGTCGCATCAAGATGAATGGCAGAGGCCAAGCACTGGAGGGTGATCGCACCACGACGGGCGCTACCTGCCTTGCCAGCATCGGCAGCTTCCGCGTTGGTGGTCGCCGGGTACTGCGCGAAGGCGACGTGACTACCCCTTGTCCGGCCTGCGACAAGAGCGGCACCATCGTGGAAGGGATGCCAGGGTTCGTGGTTGCTGGCCGGCTGGCCGCAATGGATGGAGCTCGAGTAGCCTGCGGTTGTCCGGATGGATGCCGGGTAATCGCGCCCTTGGGGGATTCCTCCCCGTCCAAGCCAACATCCGTGGCCAGGTCTGCTGAAGCAAGCCCAACACCACATGAAGCGGATTCACTGCCTACTCGCTTCAGACGAAATGTTGCAAGCTCCCCGGTGGATACCTTAGAGCCAGGTTTCTTCATCGTCCCGCGCTGCATGACCTACCAGGAAGTCCTGGTTGAACTCGGCGCTCCGCAGGCCAATCTGCCGCGCTCCCTCCTGGAGCGCCTGAATCCTACCTATCAACAGGGTTTCAAAGCGGGCGAACTATTCATCATTGGCGACGGCCTCAGCCGACCGGTCTGTACGCGCGAAGAGCTGCATGCGATGAGCGCGGCGAAACAGGCGCGGGAGGCGTTGGCAAGCCTGACGCCGGAAGAGGCGGATTTCATGGTGCGGCATCAGGCTGAAATTGCAGGATGGCTCAGTGAAGTGAGCCTCTCAGTCGGAGTGAGCGAAGCGATGATGGCAAAGTCGTTGAGTGACATAAACCACATCTTGCGAAAGATCGAAGAATTGCATCAGCAACAATTTGCCAAGCACGGGCACCTGCGCAGTCGTGAGTTTTTCGCTGAACGTATGAAACTCCTCAAGCAATTAGATACGACCCTGAAAGCGACTGTTCTGAATAAGCGCCTGAACCTTGGCAACTATGAAAGACTGCGTCGGGACTTGGGCATCTCATCAAAAAGTCTGGTTCATCATTGGAGCAAAGCAGGGATACCTGGCCAGATCCCCGGATATTCAACACACCTGGATAAATTGGCGAGCATTTCCAAGTATTTGAAGGCAGGGGGACATATAGGCGTTGCTATTGGAGGTGTTGGCTCGATAGTGAAAATTTCCGATGTATGCCGAGCGGGCGATGCCAGGGCCTGCGAAAAAGTCAAAGTCACAGAGGCAGGGAATTTTTCCGGCGGTTTAGCCGGGGGCTGGGCTGGAGGCCAGGCGGGAATTAGAGCTGCTTTAAAAGTTTGCTGGAGAGTCGGACATCCTAAAGGCGTATTCATATGCGGCATAGCCATGACCGGAGCTGGAGCTTACTACGGCAGCACTAAAGGGATGAAGTATGGCGAGGAACTTGCGGACCTGATCTTCGAGACTTTCCACGATGACTGACACACTCGACGTCAACGTTAGGCTCTTTTTACTGGCATCTCCATTCTGTCTCGGCTTGATCGGGCTTTCATTAGACCTCTATATTGCTTGCAGCCGGGACTTCAAAGTAATGACTTCAGCACTTCAAAGGAGTGATTGTCTACCCTTTGCGAAAGGCCTATGTGGACAGCAAGGCTTAAAATCCAGAGTTCTCATCGTCTCCGCGATATCGAGCGAACTCATGTTCCCTAACGCCAGAATTCGCCGAGGATCACTAGATGCTCAGGACTATCTAGAGTTCCCCAAAGGCCTGAGAACAAGGATGGTCATCGCCGCTTGGTTTAATATAGTTGGCTTCACTTGGCTGATTGTAAATGGCTTCATCCTGTAACCTGTATAAATCGGGAGTGAAAAATATCGAGAACAAGGCAAGCCGTTGTCGAGACCGGTCAACGGCCTGGCACTTCGAATCGAGATCGCCCCATTGCCTGCCACCTCAACCTGCTCTATTACTACGCACAACTCTCCTCACCCCCCCGAGACATCCATGCTGGCGTTCATCCAGTCGTCCCCGTTGTTGCTCGGCACAATCCTGATCCTGCTCGACCTCGTGCTCTGGCAACTGATCCCCCCACAGCGCCGGGCCTGGCGCATCGGCACGCGGTTGTTGACGTTCGTGCTGTTCAGCTGGGTACTGGTGGCCGCCGGCATGAGCCCGCTGCAGCCCCCACCCTGGGTCGACGATGTGTCGCGCAACCTGATGGCCACGGTGCTGGCGATCGGCTGGTGGCTGTTTGGCGCGCGTACGGTGACGGTGGTGTTCGGCCTGCTGCTGGTGGCGCGCGGCAGCCATGGCGGGCGGTTGCTGCAGGATGTGCTGGGGGCGTTGATCTTCCTCGCGGCCGTGGTGGCCGCTGCGGGCTATGTGATGCAGCTGCCGGTGAAGGGCCTGTTGGCCACCTCGGGGGTCATGGCCATCGTCATCGGCCTGGCGCTGCAAAGCACCTTGGCCGACGTGTTCAGTGGCATCGTGTTGAATACCACGCGGCCCTACCAGATCGGCGACTCGATCTCCATCGACGGTACCGAAGGCAAGGTGCTGGACATCGACTGGCGAGCAACGCGCCTGCTCACGGGCTCAGGCAGCCTGGCGGTGATCCCCAACTCGGTGGCGGCCAAGGCCAAGTTGCTCAACCACAGCCGCCCGGCCGATGTGCATGGGGTGTCGGTCAGTGTGGTGGTGCCGGCCAAAGTGCGGCCTAAACGGGTGTTCGATGCGCTGGAAAAGGCGTTGCAGGGCACCAGCGCCATTCTTGCCTCACCCAAGCCGAAGGTCACGGTGAAGGCCTCCACGCTGGAGTCGGTGGAGTACGAAGCCAGCGGCTTTGTCGCCGACATGGGTGGCAAGACCGAGGCGCGCAACCAGCTGTTCGACCTGGCACATCGGCACCTGGAGGCCAGTGGCGTGATGTGGAACGTTGACCTGGCCATGCCGCCGCGCAGCCGTCAGCGTGAAGTGCTGGACGAGGTACGGGTGTTCCGTTCGCTGACTGACGAGGAGCGCGATGCCTTGAGCCAGCGCATGACTGCCGTCGAGTACCTGGCAGACCAAGTGATTCTGGGCGTTGGCGAGCATTCCGATCATTTGCTGGTGATCGGTAGCGGGGTGGTTTCGGCGGCGATACGCGATGGCGACAAATTGCTGGAAGCCGGGCGCATGGGGCCGGGGGAGGTGCTGGGGATCGAGGGCATCATCGATGAGGATGACTCGTTTGCCGAATTCCGTACCCTGACCAGCTGCGTGCTGTATCGCATCGAAAAGGAGCAGGTGCGTACCTGCCTGGTACAGCGCGGCGAGGTGCAGACGGCGTTGACCAAATTGCAACGGTTCCGACGGCAGAGCCGGGAGTCTTTGTTGCTGCAGAAGCCGACCCTGATCAAGAAAGGGGGCTTCCTCAGCTGGTTGCACAGATAAACTGATTTCCCGCACGGCCTTATTTGTAGGAGCGGCCTTGCGTCGCGAAAGGGCTGCATAGCAGCCCGGGCAATTGCTGCAGCGCCGCTGAATACCTGGGGCCGCTGCGCGCCCCTTTCGCGACGCAAGGCCGCTCCTACAGTCAGTGTCGTGGGACAACCTTACAGCACTACCCGCAAACACTGCCCCGCGTGGTACAGGGAGAACCCGGACTCGTAGAACGCCGTGCGCAACGACGGCGCACTCACCCCGGTCATCGGCGAGAACGGGATCGGCAGGCTATCCGCCTCACCCTTGAGCAGAAACTCGGCGAACGCCCGACCAATCACGGTGCCCGTGGTATTGCCCCGCCCGTTGTAGCCCGTCACCGCGACCAACCCGGGCGCCGGCTCGAACAGGCGCATCAGGTGGTCGGGGGTGAAGTCGATGCAGCCGGTCCAGTGCATCTCCCACTCGACCTTGCCCAGCTCCGGGTAGTAATGGCTCTGGATACGGTCAGCCCAACTGCGCACGAACCACGCAGGCTTGTTGTCGACCCGTCCAAGGCTGCCGAGCAGCAGGCGGCCTCGATCGTCGCGGCGGATGCTGCTGAGCACCGTGCGGGTGTCCCACGAGCCCTGACCATGGGGCAGGACCTTGTCGGCTGCAGCGCCGTGCAGCGGTTTGGAGGCCACCTGATAGTAGTAACCGCGGAAAAACTGCTTTTGCAGGTTGCTCCAGTCGCCCTCGGTGTACGCACCGGTGGAGATCACGACCTTGTCGGCGCGCACCGAACCGCGTGCAGTCTTCACCCGCCAGGCATCGCCGTCGCGCTCCAGGCCTTCGACGGCCGATTGCTGGAACAGTTTGCCACCCAGGCGCGCAACCGCAGCGGCCAGGCCCTGTGTGTAACCCATGGGGTTGATGGTGCCGGCGCGGCGGTCTAGCAGCGCGGCGGAAATCTTGTCGGTGCCGCAGTATTCCTGGCACTGGGCGCCGGTCAGCAACTCCACATCGGCACCGCGGCGGCGCCACTGTTCATGGCGTGCTTCGAGGTCAGCGATGCCTGTGGCGTTGTGCGCCATGTGCAGGGTGCCTTTGTGCTGTGCCTGGCAGTCGATGCCAAGGCGCTCGATCATGGCGAACACTTCACCAGGGGCCTCACCGAGCACCTTGTTCAGGCGGCTGCCCTGCTTCTGGCCCAGAGTCGCCTCGACATCGTCGGGGCGGATCCAGGTGCCTGCGTTGACCAGGCCGACGTTGCGCCCGGAGCCGCCGTGGCCGATCTTCCAGGCCTCCAGCAGGATCACCGACTTGCCCTGTTCGAGCAGGTGGATGGCCGCCGACAGGCCGGTAATGCCGCCGCCGATGACGCAGACGTCGGCCTTGTGTTCACCGGCCAGAGCCTGGGCGGCGACGGTCGGTTGGCTGACGTGTTCCCACAAGCATTGTTGACGCAGTTCGGACATGGCCGGCTCCAGCGATATTGTTCTTGTTGGGGCTGCTGCGCAGCCCTGTCGCCGGCAAGCCGGCTCACACAAGGATCGCACCGAACCCTGTGGGAGCCGGCTTGCCGGCGAACCGGGGGCAAAGCCCCCGGCCATGCAGCATCAGTCGAACACGATACCCTGCGCCAGCGGCAGCTCGCGCGAGTAGTTCACGGTGTTGGTCTGGCGACGCATGTAGCCTTTCCAGGCATCGGAACCCGACTCACGACCACCGCCGGTTTCCTTCTCGCCACCGAAGGCACCGCCGATCTCGGCACCGCTGGTGCCGATGTTGACGTTGGCAATGCCGCAGTCGCTGCCCGAGGCGCTCTGGAAGCGCTCGGCCTCACGGATGTCAGTAGTGAAGATGCACGACGACAGGCCTTGTGGCACTTCGCTGTTCAGGCGCAGGGCCTCTTCGAAGTCATCGTAGGCCAGCACGTAGAGGATCGGCGCGAAGGTTTCATGGCGCACCACATCGCTCTGCGCGGGCATCTCGGCGATGGCCGGCGAAACGTAATAGGCGTTCGGGAACTGGTCGGCCAGCTGACGCTCGCCACCGAATACCTGGCCACCCTCGTCGCGGGCCTTGGCCAGCGCGCCCTGCATGGCATCGAATGACAGCTTGTCGATCAGCGGGCCCACCAGGTTGTCTTTGCGTGGGTCACCGATGCGCACTTTGCCGTAAGCCGCTTTGATGCGGGCAACCACTTCGTCCTTGATCGAGCGGTGCACGATGAGCCGGCGCAGGGTGGTGCAGCGCTGGCCGGCGGTGCCCACAGCGGAGAACAAGATGCCACGCACGGCCAGGTCCAGGTCGGCGCTCGGCGCCAGGATCATGGCGTTATTGCCGCCCAGTTCCAGAATGCTGCGGCCGAAACGGGCAGCAACGCGCGGGCCGACTTCACGGCCCATGCGGGTGCTGCCAGTAGCGCTGACCAGCGGCACGCGCGGGTCATCCACCAGGGCTTCGCCGGCTTCGCGGCCACCGATGACCAGCTGTGCCAGGCCAGCCGGGGCATCGCCAAAGGCTTTCAGGGCTTTTTCGAACAGCGCCTGGCATGCCAGCGCGGTCAGCGGGGTCTTCTCGGAAGGCTTCCACACCACCGAGTTACCGGCCACCAGGGCCAGCGCGGTGTTCCAGGCCCATACCGCCACCGGGAAGTTGAAGGCGCTGATCACGCCGACCACGCCCAGCGGGTGCCAGCTTTCACGCATGTGGTGGCCAGGGCGCTCGGACGCGATGGTCAGGCCGTACAGCTGACGTGACAGGCCAACGGCGAAATCGCAGATGTCGATCATTTCCTGGACTTCACCCAGGCCTTCCTGAGTGATCTTGCCGGCTTCGATCGACACCAGTTCGCCCAGGTCGGCCTTGTGTTCACGCAGCACTTCACCGAACAGGCGCACCAGTTCGCCACGGCGCGGGGCCGGCACGCTGCGCCAGGCTTCGAAGGCACTCTGCGCCTGGTCGATGCGGGCGGTGGTCTCGGCCTTGCCAAGCAGTTTCACCGAGGCGATCTGGCTACCGTCGATCGGGGTGTGAACAGGGTAGTCGCCCTGGGTGTAAGCCGTGGCGGCAACGCCAAGGCGCTCGAGCAATCCAGCAACCATTGTGCTTCTCCTACATCGGGTGATGGGGTGGAAAAATGATGTGGATCAGTATTAATCCGATCACACCAGTGCAACAAACGACCTTTATTCCGCATATCATTCCGTCAGGTAATGATTTGAGCCGCAGAGACCGCTATGTCCAAACGCCTGGTGCCTTCCATGACCGCCCTGCAGTGCTTCGAAGCTGCAGCCCGCC
This sequence comes from Pseudomonas sp. BNK-15, assembly GCF_047456105.1. NCBI lineage: Bacteria > Pseudomonadati > Pseudomonadota > Gammaproteobacteria > Pseudomonadales > Pseudomonadaceae > Pseudomonas > Pseudomonas sp. BNK-15. Next base: position 2,136,908 of record NZ_CP179898.1, on the reverse strand, counting down.
ACCTGAGCTTTACCCGCGCCGCCGAAGAGCTGCACCTGACCCAGAGCGCGGTCAGCAAGCAGGTCGCACAGCTCGAAGAGATGCTGCGCCACCACCTGTTCCTGCGTATCCGCCGGCGCCTGCAATTGACCCCCGCCGGCAGCCTGTACCTGGCCGAGGTCAACAAGATCCTCACGCAGGTGGACATGTCCAGCCGCTACGTTCTGACCTATGGCGAGCAGACCGAGATATTGAAGGTAGCCACTCAACCGAGTTTTGGCGTGCGCTGGTTGATCCCGCACCTCAAGGGCTTCGGCAAGCGCCACACGAACATCCACCTGGACATCCGTAACGAGATGGAGCCGTTTGCCTTGCTGCAGGGCTCGGCGGATGTGGTGTTTTTCTATGGGCAAGGCACCTGGCCGGGGGCGACCTGCGTGGAGCTGTTCCGTGAGGAAGTGGTGCCGGTGTGTGCGCCGGAGCTGCTGGCCGGGCGCACGCTGGGCGATGCTGCAGAACTGGCCGACCTGGTGCTGCTGCAAAGCACCTCGCGGCCGGAGGCCTGGCATGAGTGGTTCCTGGAGCTGGGGCTACACAGCGTCAGCTCCTACCACGGGCCGCGGTTCGATACCTTCTACATGGCGCTAAGTGCGGCGCAAGCGGGTTGTGGGGTAGCGCTGGTGCCGCGTTACCTGGCGGCCAAGGAACTGGCGGAAGGGAGCCTAGTGGTGCCGTGGAACCATGCGATGCGCAGTGCCGGGGCGCATTACCTGGCGTATGCCGAACATGCGGCGGAGGTGCCCAAGGTGCGGGCATTGGTGGAATGGATTCATGAGCAGCTTCAGGCTTGAGATTGCCGGGGCCGCTTTGCGGCCCATTCGCGACACAAGGCCGCTCCTACAAACAGCAGCTCACCTTGTGTCGCGAATGGCCCTGACGATCGATCAAAAAAGGAATGATACAGCCACTTTTTTTCGCTTGTGGCCATAGTGCATTCCCAGCTTTCATGTAAGCGTCCGAACCCAACCAGGAAGCTAGCGATGCCCGCCCACGATTTCGTCAGCCCCGACAGCATCCGCGCGCAGTTCTCTGCCGCCATGTCGCTCATGTACAAACAGGAAGTGCCGCTGTACGGCACGCTGCTGGAGCTGGTGAGCGAAATCAACCAGCAGGTCATGGCCCAGCAGCCAGAGGTGGCCCAGGCCCTGCGCTGGACCGGCGAGGTCGAGCGCCTGGACCAGGAGCGCCACGGCGCCATACGCGTCGGCACAGCACAAGAGCTGGCCACCATCGCCCGGTTGTTCGCGGTCATGGGCATGCAACCGGTCGGGTATTACGACCTCAGCAGCGCCGGCGTGCCTGTGCACTCCACTGCGTTTCGCGCCGTGCACGAACAGGCACTGCACATCAGCCCGTTCCGCGTATTCACCTCACTGCTGCGCCTGGAGCTGATCGACAATCCCGCACTGCGTGAGTTGGCACAGACCCTCCTGGCCAAGCGCAAGATTTTCACCGCCCGCGCCCTTGAGCTGATCGCCCAGTGCGAGCGCGATGGCGGCCTGAACGCGGCCGACGCCGAAGCGTTCGTGCAGCAAGCCCTGCATACCTTCCGCTGGCACCAGGATGCCACGGTCACCGCCGAGCAGTACCAGCAGTTGCACGACCAGCACCGCCTGATCGCTGACGTGGTGGCGTTCAAGGGGCCGCACATCAATCACCTGACCCCGCGCACCCTGGACATCGATGCGATCCAGTTGGGCATGCCGGCCAAGGGTATCCCGCCCAAAGCCGTTGTCGAAGGCCCGCCCACTCGCCGCCACCCGATCCTGCTACGCCAGACCAGCTTCAAGGCACTGCAGGAGAAGGTTGCGTTCAGTGACCAACACGGTAGCGAAGGCAGCCACACCGCACGTTTCGGCGAGATCGAGCAGCGCGGCGCGGCACTCACGCCCAAAGGCCGGCAGCTGTATGACAAGCTGCTCGACGCTACCCGTGCGGCCTTGGGCGGTGCACCGGCCGAGGCCAATGCCGAGCGCTACATGGCACTGCTAAAAGAGCAGTTTGCCGAGTTCCCGGATGACCTGGCGCAGATGCGTGAGCAAGGGCTGGCGTACTTCCGCTATTTCGCGACCGAAAAGGGCCTGGCTGCACGCGAGCAGGCTGATCGCCCGACCACTTTGGAGGGTTTGATCGAGGCGGGCCATGTGCACTTCGAGGCGCTGGTCTACGAGGACTTTCTGCCAGTGAGCGCGGCAGGGATCTTCCAGTCCAACCTGGGTGACGATGCCCAGGCGGAGTATGGCAGCAACGCCAACCGCGAGGCCTTCGAGGCGGCGTTGGGGCTACAGGTGCAGGATGAGCTGGCGTTGTATGCGCAGAGTGAGAAACGCTCGTTGCAGGCTTGTGCGCAGGCGTTGAACCTGGCGTTGGGGTAAGGGTCAGGATTGTTGGGGGCGCCTTGCGCCCCTTTCGCGACACGAGGCCGCTCCTACCGGGGGGGTGTAGCAGCGGCCCCTGGGGTTTCAACGAAACCGATCGACTTCCTGGCGCAACTGCGCCGCCAGCCCTTCCAGCTCTTTGGCGGTAAAGGCCAGCTCATTGGCCACGTCACGCTGTTCGCTGTTGGCCTGGGCAATGCTCTGCAGGTTGCGGCTGAGCACGGTTGCGGTGCTGCTTTGTTCCTGGGTGGCAGTGCTGATCACGGTAAACTGCTCACCCGCGACGCGGCTTTGCTCGTCAATACGCGCCAGCGCCTCGGCCACCTTGTCGTTGCGTGCCAGGCCCTCCTGCATCAACTGATTGCCCTGCTCCAGGGTGCTGATGGCATGGCCGGTCTGCTGCTGGATGCTAGCGATCATCACGGAGATTTCATCGGTCGCTTGACGCGTACGGGCTGCCAGGCCACGTACCTCGTCAGCCACCACGGCAAATCCACGGCCCTGCTCCCCCGCGCGCGCTGCTTCGATGGCGGCGTTGAGCGCCAGCAGGTTGGTCTGTTCGGCAATGGCGGTAATCACCCCGACAATGCCGCCGATTTCCTGGGAGCGTGCACCCAGGGTGTCCATCACGGTTGCAGTGCCACCCAGTGCCTCGGCGATCTGGCGCAACGAACTCGACGCTTCATCCATCGCGCTACGGCCAATACGGGTCTGCTGGGCATTGTCACGGGCCATGCGCTCGGTGCCCGCCATGTTGTCGGCGATGTTCATCGAGGTGGCGCTGAACTCCTCTACCGCACCGGCCATGCTGGTGATTTCGCCGGACTGCTGGTCCATGCCTTCGCAGGCACCGGCCGACAGGCCAGACAGCGAGCGGGCGCGGCCGCTGACCTGCTCGGAGGCCCCGCGAATGTGTTCGACCATGGTCGCCAAGGCTTCGCCCATTTTGTTGAAGCTGCGTGCCAGCTGGCCGATCTCGTCATGGCTGGTCACGGCCAGGCGGGCGCTCAGGTCGCCTGCGCCCAGCGCCTCGGCCTGGCGCACCAGGTCATCCAGCGGGCGCAACTTGCGGCGCAGCAGCCACAGCGTGGCGGCCACTGCCAGCAACATCGCCAGCAAACTGCCGATGGCCAGGCGCAAGCCAACATCCCAGGTCACCGCGCGGATTTCTTCCAAGGGCATGCTGGCGACTACCGTCCAGGGGCCTTCGGCAAAGGGCGCAGAAGCGCTGTACAGAGGCTGGTCGGCATTGGCCGGGGGCACCAGCCATTTGCCCTGCTCGTCGCGCAATGCCAGCGAGCCGGTATCGCCAATACGGAAGCGCTTGAGGTTGGCGAACTGCGCGTTTTGCGCGTCGGTATAGTCGAAGCCAACGAACAGCACCGCGATCACCCGGCCGCTGCCATCGGTCACCGGCACATAGCGGGTCATGTAATTGCGCTCGAACAGCAGGGCACGGCCGACGTAGGTCTGCCCAGCCATCAGTTTCGCGTAGGCCGGGTGCTGGCGGTCGAGCTGGGTGCCGATGGCCCGGCTGCCATCCTGCTTTTTCAGGTTGGTGCTGATGCGTACAAAGTCGTCGCCGCTGCGTACGAACAGGGTCGCTACACCTGCGGTCATCTGCTGAAATTCATCGACCTGCTGGAAGTCGTTGTTGAGCAGGTGATCACCCAGGTACAGCGCCGGCGTGGCCTGGCCGGCCACCTGCACGGTTTCTCCGGCATGCAGCGACAGCCCCGAAACGAAGCGGCGCTCGAACAGGCCGCTCAGGCGCTGGGTGTTGTCCTTGAGCGAACCGTGGAAGGTTTCAAGCTGATCGGCCAACAGTCGCGCTTCACTGGCCAGGTGTTCCTGGCGAGTGGTGAGGTTGGCGTCGTCCAGGGAACGCAGGGCGAACAGAGTACTGCCGGTGATCACCAGCGCCAGCACGATGGCGAGGGCGATACCAAGCTGCGAGGCGATTCGGGCACGCGGTTGAGACATGGGAAGCTCCTGGCAGGCGGCCCGGATCATCCTGATCACCCCGACCGACCGCTGTTGTCAACGGAGAATCGCGCCCTCTTCCGGGACGCTGGTGCAACTAGATCGGCGTCGCTGGCAAATACTTGAGTGTCGGACCCGGATATTCGCAAACGTTTTCTTCGTCTGCACCGCCCCACCTGTAGGAGCCGGCTTGCCGGCGACAGGGCCAGTGCAGGCAATCAAATAGCCGGCAGGATGTGCACAGCCGGCAAATTCACCGCCTGCGCCTCTTCCTGCAAAAACACGCTCAACCGCCGCAACCGCTCACCACCCGGCCGGGTCCGCGGCCACACCAGGTAATAATCCATGCCGCTGGGCACCGCTGTCGGCCATGGCAGGCTCAAACGACCATGCGCTACATCCTCGGCGACCATCAGCAGGTCACCCATGGATATCCCGTAGCCACGCGCCGCCGCGATCATCCCCAGTTCCAGCGTGTCGAACACCTGCCCACCCTTGAGTGAAACAGTGTCTGCCAGCCCCATGCGCTCCAGCCATTCGCGCCAGTCACGCTTGTCGGGGGTCGGGTGCAGCAGTTCGATCCCGGCCAGCCGGCGTTCGTCCAAAGGGCCTTCCTTGAGCAGGTCGGGTGCGCCCACCGGGATCAGTAGCTCGGCAAACAGCCGGCGTACCTCCCAGTCCGGCGGAAAAACGCCGTCACTGAGCAATACCGCGCAGTCGAAAGGCTCCTGGTTGAAGTCCACGTGGTCTACGTCCATCCAGGCGCTGGTCAATTGCACTTCATTGCCCGGCTGCAAGTGCCGGAACTGGCTCAGGCGTGCCAGCAGCCAGCGCATGGTCAGCGTCGACGGCGCCTTCATGCGCAATATGTCGTCCTCTCCGCGCAAGGTGTCGCACGCGCGCTCCAGCGCGGCAAAGCCCTCACGCACGCCGGGCAGCAGCACCCGCGCGGCTTCGGTCAATTGCAGGCTGCGGCCGCTGCGGATGAACAGGCGGCAGGCAAAGTGCTCCTCCAGGGTACGGATGTGTCGGCTGACCGCACTCTGGGTGATCGAAAGCTCCTGGCCGGCACGGGTGAACGAGCTGAGCCGGGCGGCGGCTTCGAATGCGCGCAGCGCATACAGCGCGGGCAGCTGACGGGACATATGGCACCTGCATACGGGGCAGAGAAGGAATGCGTAGAATCATATATGCATGAGTTCAACTCATGCCAATCATCGTTTTTATCCTTTTGTGCAAAGTTGACCGAAGCCTCAGAATCGTCCCTCGCTCACAGAGTCGGAAGGACCGCCCCCATGCACGTTGCGCCCACCACAGAACTCAAGGCTTTGCTGCGCCTGGCCGGGCCGCTGGTTGCCTCGCAGTTGGCGCACATGCTGATGGTGCTGACCGACACCCTGATGATGGCCCGCATCAGCCCCCAGGCGCTGGCCGGCGGCGGGCTGGGGGCGGCGAGCTATTCGTTCGTGTCGATCTTCTGCCTGGGGGTAATCGCCGCGGTCGGCACCTTGGTGGCGATCCGCAAGGGAGCCAATGACATCGAGGGCGCCACGCGGCTGGCGCAAAACGGTTTGTGGCTGGCCTGGGGGCTGGCGCTGCTGGCCGCACTGGCGCTGTGGAACCTGAAACCGGTGTTGCTGCTGTTCGGCCAACAACCTGAAAACGTTGCTGCGGCCACCGAGTTCCTTACCCTGTTGCCACTGGCGTTGCCGGGCTACCTGACTTTCATGGCCCTGCGCGGCTTCACCAGCGCCCTGGGCCGCTCGACCCCGGTGATGGTCATCAGCCTGGTCGGCACGGTGCTCAACTACCTGTTCAACGTCGCACTGATCGAAGGCATGTTCGGCCTGCCCAAGCTTGGCCTGATGGGCATCGGCCTGGTCACCGCCGTGGTGTCGATGGGCATGGCCATCGCGCTGGCCTTGTACATCCGCTGGCACCCGGCTTACGCCGCCTATCCGCTGCGCAAGGGCCTGTCGCGCCCTTCGCTGCCAGCCTTGCGCGAGCTGTGGCGCCTGGGCTTGCCGATTGGGGCCACCTACATGGTGGAGGTCGGCCTGTTCGCCTTTGCCGCCCTGTGCATGGGTGTGCTTGGCAGCACCGAGCTTGCGGCCCACCAGATTGCCCTGCAGATCGTTTCGACCGCGTTCATGGTGCCGACCGGGCTCTCGTATGCAGTGACCATGCGGGTAGGGCTGTATTACGGTGCCGGCAACCTGCTGGCGGCGCGCAGTGCCGGGCGGGTCGGCATCAGCTTTGGCGCGCTGATCATGTTCGCCTTCGCGGCACTGTTCTGGCTACGCCCGGAGATGCTGGTGAGCCTGTTCATCGATGGCGATGATCCGGCGTTCGCGCCGATCTACCAGTTGGCGGTGAGCTTGCTGATGGTGGCGGCCTGGTTCGAGCTGTTCGATGGCGTGCAGACCATTGCCATGGGCTCGATCCGTGGGTTGAAGGACGCCAAGACCACCTTCCTGATCGGGCTTTGCTGCTACTGGCTGGTCGGAGCGCCGAGTGCGTGGTTGCTGACCTTCAACCTGGCTGGCGGCGCGGTCGGTGTGTGGTGGGGCCTGGCGTTGGGGCTGGCGTGTGCTTCGGTGGCGCTGACCCTGGCCTTTGAATGGCGGATGAAGCGGATGCTGGGGAAAGCAGGTGTAACTGGAAAAGCGGTGATACCTGCATGATTGCAGGTGCTGTCTTGCACTGCTTGTAATCGATGGACTCGCCCCCGCCGAGGCATCACAGTGCCACGGTGGCGTTCTAAGAAGCCAACGGCAGCGAGGGCGAGTCCATGAAAAAGCATAGTTCGAGCACGATTCCCTGTCTTCCACTGATGTGGAGCTTTGCACAACCATCTGCGTAGGAGCGGCCTTGCGTCGCGAAAGGAGGGCAAAGCCCTCCCCTACAGCTTCAAAGACTCACCACCTGAGCCGGGGTGCTTCTCGACAGATATTCCACCAGCTCATCCACCGGCAGTGGCTTGCTGACCAGAAACCCCTGCACCTGGTCACAGCCAAACTCACGTAGCAAAGCCATCTGCTCAGGGCTTTCAACGCCCTCGGCCACCACCTCGAGGTTGAGGTTGTGCGCCAGGTTGATCATCGCGTGCACCAGCTTGCGGTTTTCCTCGCGCATCTCCATTTCGGCGACAAAGCTGCGATCGACCTTCAGCAAGGTGATCGGCAGGCTGTTCAGGTGCACGAAGGATGAGAAGCCGGTCCCGAAGTCGTCGAGCGAGAAGCGCACGCCCAGGCGCCCCAGGGCATCCATGGTCTGGCGGACCAGCTCATTGCGGCGCATCACCGCCGTCTCGGTCAGCTCGAACTCCAGCCAGCGAGCATCGACGCCATGCTCGATGATCAGCCGGCTCAGGGTGGCCAGCAGCTGGCTGTCCTGGAACTGGCGAAAGCTCAGGTTGACCGCCATGTGCAGTGGTGCCAGGCCGCTCTCGCGCAAGGCCTGCATGTCACGCAGGGCACGGGAGATAACCCAGTAGCCCAACGGTACGATCAGCCCGCTCTGCTCGGCCAGCGGCACGAACTCGCTCGGCGGCAACAGGCCGCGCTCGGTATGACGCCAGCGCACCAGCGCCTCCAGGCCGACGATGCTGCCATCGGCCAGGTTCAGTCGCGGCTGGTAGTGCAGCTCCAGTTCATCACGGCGCAGGGCCCTGCGCAGTTCGCCTTCCAGGTCGGCAAGGCTGCGGGCGTTGCGGTTGATCCGCTCATTGAACACATGAAAGGTACAGCCCTGGCTGCTCTTGGCCTGGCGCATGGCGATGTGCGCATGCCACATCAACGGGTCGGCGCCACTTTGCGCGCGGGCGTGGGCCAGGCCCAGGCTGCAGCCAAGCAACAGGCTTTCGCCGTCGATCCAGTAAGGCTCGGCCAGGGCTTCGACGATGCGTTCAGCGATGCGCTCGGCCCGGCCGGTGTCGCGACGGGTGTCGATCAGCAGGGCAAATTCATCACTGCCCAGGCGCGCCAGCTGGTCGCCGGCCTCCAGTTGCTGCTTCAGGCGTGACACCACCTGCAGGATCAGCCGGTCGCCACCCTGGTGGCCGAGGGCATCGTTGACATGACGAAAGTTGTCCAGGTCCAGGTGCCCGAGGGCTACCCCGCGCCCGTCATTCTCAGCCAGCCGTGCCGTCAACAGGGCCTGAAAACCCTGGCGGTTGGCGATGCCGGTCAGCGGGTCCTGCTCGGCCAGGCGCTGCAAGGTGGCCACCAGCACGCCACGTTCGCGCACGTGGCGCAGCGAACGGCGCAGCGCATCGGCATTGAGCTGGCTGCGCACCAGCCAGTCGCTGACGCCCGTGGGTGGGGCCACCGGCTCATCGTCGAGCAACAGGATGGTTGGCAGCTCGCAGCGCCCCGGCGCGGGTTGCAGGGCCTGGGTGGCCAGGATCACGGCCTGGCGGTCTTGGCTGAACAGGCTGTCGACTGCTGCCCAGTTGGGCGCAGTCAGCAGTACCGCCGCACCGTTCAGCGGCAGCAGGCATTCGCGCAACACGGCGGCCCATTCCGGCTCATCAGCCAACAACAGCAAACGCAAAGGTTCGACAGGCGTGGACAAGCGGGCTCCTTAAAGCGGGGACGGTGGCACGAGGGAGGCCGGGTATGCTACTGGATAAATGAAAATGATTTTCACTTTTAGACATATCCTTGCCCACAGCGCGTCCCGACACATTTTGACGTGCATCCTGCTCGAAAGTGGATAAACCAGCAAATACGATTTTTTCCATGAATAGCATGAGCCTGACTAATGCTATGCGCGATACAAAGTCTGACTCAGACGTCAGACGGTCGCGCCACAATGGCCCCATGCCTGTTAGAATGCGCGGCTATTTTCTGGCGACCCCCGGTTTCTAGCATGTCCCGACTCAATCCCAGGCAACAGGAAGCCCGTGACTACGTCGGCGGCCCTCTTTTGGTGCTCGCCGGTGCAGGCTCCGGCAAGACCAGCGTGATTACGCGCAAGATTGCCCACCTGATCCAGAACTGCGGCATCCGTGCCCAGTACATCGTCGCGATGACCTTCACCAACAAGGCCGCGCGCGAGATGAAGGAACGGGTCGCCACCCTGCTGCGCCCGGGGGAAGGCCGGGGCCTGACGGTATGTACCTTCCACAACCTGGGCCTGAACATCATCCGCAAGGAGCACGACAAGCTGGGCTACAAGCCGGGCTTTTCGATCTTCGACGAATCCGACATCAAGGCGCTGCTGTCGGACATCATGCAGAAAGAATATTCCGGCGACGATGGCATCGACGAGATCAAGAACATGATCGGTGCCTGGAAGAACGACCTGATCCTGCCCGCCGAAGCCCTGGAAAAAGCGCGCAACCCGCGCGAGCAGACCGCTGCCATTGTCTATACCCACTACCAGCGCACGCTCAAGGCGTTCAACGCGGTGGACTTCGACGACCTGATCCTGCAGCCGGTCAAGCTGTTCCAGGAGCACCCAGAAGTGCTGGAGCGCTGGCAGAACCGCGTGCGCTACCTGCTGGTGGACGAATACCAGGACACCAACGCCAGCCAGTACCTGCTGGTGAAAATGCTGATCGGCATGCGCAACCAATTCACAGTAGTGGGTGACGATGACCAGTCGATCTACGCCTGGCGTGGTGCGCGCCCCGAGAACCTGATGCTGCTCAAGGAAGATTACCCTTCCCTGAAAATCGTCATGCTCGAACAGAACTACCGCTCCACCAGCCGCATCCTGCGCTGCGCCAACGTGCTGATCGCCAACAATCCGCATGCGTTCGAGAAGCAGCTATGGAGCGAGATGGGCGTGGGCGACGAGATCCGTGTGATCCGCTGCAAGAACGAGGAAGCCGAGGCCGAGCGTGTGGCCATGGAAATCCTCACCCTGCACCTGCGCACCAACCGCCCTTACAGCGACTTCGCCATCCTCTACCGCGGCAACTACCAGGCCAAGCTGATCGAGCTGAAACTGCAGCATCACCAGGTGCCGTATCGCCTGTCGGGCGGCAACAGCTTCTTCGGCCGTCAGGAGGTCAAGGACCTGATGGCCTACCTGCGCTTGCTGGTCAACCCGGATGACGACAACGCCTACCTGCGGGTGATCAACGTACCGCGCCGCGAGATCGGCTCGACCACCCTGGAAAAGCTTGGCAACTACGCCACCGAACGGGGCGTCTCGATGTATGCCGCCAGCGAGGAACTGGGCCTGGGCGAGCACCTGGACGCGCGTTATACCGAGCGTCTGCAGCGTTTCAAGCATTGGCTCGACGGCGTGCGCCACAAAGTCGCCCTGGAAGATCCGATCGCCGCGCTGCACGAGATGATCCGCGACATCGACTACGAAAACTGGATCCGCCAGCAAACGGCGAGCGACAAGGCTGCGGAATTCCGCATCAGCAACGTCTGGTTCTTGGTCGAAGCGCTGAAGAACACCCTCGAGAAGGACGAAGAGGGTGACATGACCATCGAGGACGCCATCGGCAAGCTGGTGCTGCGCGACATGCTCGAGCGCCAGCAGGAAGAGGAAGAAAACGCCGAGGGCGTGCAGATGATGACCCTGCATGCGTCCAAAGGCCTGGAATTCCCTTACGTATTCATCATGGGCATGGAGGAGGAAATCCTCCCCCACCGCTCGAGCATCGAAGCCGACACCATCGAAGAGGAACGCCGCCTGGCCTACGTGGGCATTACCCGCGCCCGCCAGACCCTGGCCTTCACCTTCGCTGCCAAACGCAAGCAGTACGGCGAAATCATCGACTGCACGCCCAGCCGGTTCCTCGACGAACTGCCCCCGGACGACCTGGCCTGGGAAGGCCTGGACGATGCGCCAGTGGAAGTCAAAGCCGCGCGTGGCAACAACGCACTGGCCGATATCCGGGCAATGCTCAAACGCTGATCAACCATTACTCTTTAACTCTGCCGCTCTTTGCGGCCACCTTTGCTACATCGGAGATACACAGTGGAAGCACTGCAGCAGAAGATTCGCGACGAAGGCATCGTGCTTTCCGATCAGGTTCTCAAAGTCGATGCGTTTCTCAACCACCAGATCGACCCTGCGCTGATGCAGCTGATCGGTGACGAGTTCGCCCGCCTTTACGCCGATGCCGGTGTGACCAAGATCGTCACCATCGAAGCCTCGGGTATTGCGCCGGCGGTGATGACTGGCCTGAAGCTGGGCGTTCCGGTGATCTTCGCGCGCAAGCATCAGTCCCTGACCCTGACCGAAAACCTGCTGACTGCCTCGGTGTATTCCTTCACCAAGCAGACCGAGAACACCGTGGCGATCTCGCCGCGCCATCTCAACAGCAGCGATCGCGTGCTGGTGATCGATGACTTCCTGGCCAACGGCAAAGCCTCGCAGGCGCTGATCTCGATCATCAAGCAGGCCGGTGCCACCGTGGCCGGCCTGGGTATCGTCATCGAGAAGTCGTTCCAGGGCGGCCGTGCCGAGCTGGACGGCCAGGGTTACCGCGTTGAATCGCTGGCCCGGGTGAAGTCGCTGGAAGGTGGCGTGGTCAGCTTCATCGAGTGACAGCCATTGGCGCCGCTATGCGGCCCATCGCGACGCAAGGCCGCCCCTACAGGACCACCGAGCTTCTGTAGGAGCGGCCTTGTGTCGCGATGGGCTGCAAAGCAGCCCCGGCAATCACCGCGTCGCCGCCAATCCTGCCAATAGCAACCGCTGATACAGCTCGTCTTTGAGCCCTCGTGGCTCATCCAGCTGCATGCGCGCCAACTGCGCCGCATACCCCTCCGGCCCCGGCGCATCCAGCGCTGCCTTGCCCAGCTCCAGCACCTCGCTCAACCTGAACTTGCTTTTGAGCCAGTTCAAAGCCCGCAACAAGTCCCGTTCCTCGGCCGTGAAATCAGTCCCCAACGGATACTCCGGGAACAGCCGCGCATGCCGTGCCCTGATTTGCTCAAGTCGCTCAGGCGTGTTGTCGGTAAACCGCGCATCCAGCTGAAAGTCTTTTGCGAGCTTGCCGGCTTTCTTGGCCTGCTCGATCAGATCGCCCTGGAACCTCGAATCACTGATCGCCAGCAGCCGTGCGATCACTTCGCTGTCAGTCTGCCCACGCAAATCGGCGATGCCGTACTCGGTCACGACGATGTCGCGCAAGTGCCGGGGGATGGTGCAATGGCCGTAGGCCCAGAGCAGGTTTGAGCTGACCTCGCCGCCGGCCTCGCGCCAACTGCGCAGCAACAGGATGGATCGCCCGCCCTCCAGCGCGTGTCCCTGTGCGACGAAGTTGTATTGCCCGCCCACGCCGCTGAGCACGCGGCCATCCTCCAGCTGGTCGGCTACCCCCGCGCCGAGCAGGGTCATGGTGAACACTGTGTTTATGAAGCGGGCATCACGCCGCTGGCGGCGCTTCAGTTCTTCCTGGCCATACAGCTCGTTGATGAAGCTGATGCGCGTCATGGCAAACTGAGCGCGCTGCTCCAACGGCATCTCCCGCAAGCGTTGATAGAACGCCTGCGGGCCGAGGAAGAAGCCGCCGTGAACCAGTACGCCTTGCTCGTCAGCAGGGCGCCGCACCACCCCGGCTTCGGCGAGAGCCAGCAGGCCGTTGACGAACATCTCACTACAACCGTAGAGGCCTTGGCCGAAAGCATCGAGCCCCCCTTCCCGCTCGATCAGGGTTTGCCACGGCCCTACATCCAGCTCGCCCATCAGTGCTCGGTAACCAGAATTGTCGCCTTGGCGCGCCAGCAACGCAGCTGCCACGGCATCACCCATGGCGCCGATGCCGATCTGCAGGGTGCCGCCATCGCGCACCAGGGTACTGGCGTGCAGGCCGATGCAATGGTCCTGGGTGGTAACCGGCATGTTCGGTGTGGAGAACAGCCGACGTTGCTCCACCTGATCGATCAGCAGGTCGAACGCTTCCATGCCCAACTCCGAATCACCAGGCATGTAGGGCAGTTCGGCATGCACCTGCCCGAGCATGAGGATGGTTTCACCGGCCTCGCGGCGCTTGGCGATCATCGGCAGCAGGTCGAGGGTGATGTCGGGGTTGCAGGCCAGGCTCAAGTGCACCGGCTTTTCCGGCGTGGCGGCTACCAGTTGCGCAATCAGGTTGAGGCCCTTGGCGTTGATATCGCGGGCTGCGTGGCTGTAGTTGCTACTGACGTAGTCTTGCTGCGCGCAATCACTGTGCAGCAGGCCGCCGGGCTGCATGAAGAACTGCTCGACGCGGATGTTCGGCGGCAACTGGTCGTTGCGCAGGTCGGCGAGATAGGTGAGCTCCTGGTAATCGGCGAACACACGTTCGATGAAGGGCTCGAGCAAGCGCCGTTGCAAGCCGTCGCCCAAAGGTGGGCGGCCAAGCGACAAGGCCGTGTAGATCGTCAGCCGGCGCTCTGGCAGGTCACGCACCCGGGCGTACAACGCATTGACGAAGGCATTGGGTTTGCCAAGACCCAGCGGCAGGCCCATGTGGATATGCGCGGGCAAGCGCGACAAGACCTGCTCGACTGCCTGGTCGATGGAGCATAGGTGCATCGTGGCCTCCTGAATCTTCCGTGGGTTCAGGGGTTGGACATGAACCGGCGCGGGTTCGTTGCCTGCGCAAAGACAAAGCCCGCCATGCAAGGCGGGCTATTGGCAACTCAACCCAGGCTCAAAGCCCGGACATCTTCTGGATGGCCGCTTTGAGGTCTTCATCCGAACAATCGGCGCAGGTGCCCTTGGGGGGCATGGCGTTGATCCCGGTGATGGCCTTGGCCAGGATGCCGTCAAGGCCGCCCTGGTGATCGGCGCGCTCTTTCCAGGCGGCGGTGTCGCCAATTTTCGGCGCGCCGAGCAGGCCGCTGCCATGGCAGGCATTGCAATGCTTGGCGATGATTTCATCCGGTGTCTTGGCACCGCCACCGCCAGCCGAAGCGGCCACCTCCATGCCCTTGCATTCCTGGCCCTGGACGCACACTTGGCCAACCGGCTCAAGGCGTTTGGCAATGTCATCATTGGTCGCAGCGGTTGCGCTCATTGCCCAAAGGGCGAATACGGCTGCTGGTACGGCCAGCATCTTCTTGATTTGGTTCACGCGAACACCCTCATGGTGGCTAATCACGCCCGCGGCCACGGTAATGCGAGCGTTGAAAAGTATAGCGGGAACCCGGAAGCCGTGAAACGACCCTACTCAGGAAAGGGGTATTGCCGAATCAATGCACTGCGCTGGATCAAAAGTTCGAGGGCGTTGCAGCACTGATCAGCCGCGCCGGCTCATCGAAAGGGTTGCGAAAACGGTGCGGGCGGGTGCTCTCGAAGTAGTAGCTGTCACCTTCTTCGAGGATGAAGGTCTCGGTGCCCACCACCAGTTCCAGCCGGCCTTCAAGGAGGATGCCGGTTTCTTCGCCATCGTGGGTGAGCATCTCGGCTCCGGTGTCGGCACCCGGCGGGTAGACCTCGGTCAGGAAGGCAATGGCACGGTTGGGATGCGACTTGCCCACCAGCTTCATGGTCACCGCACCGTCGGAAATGTCGATCAGTTCGTGGGCCTTGTAGACAATCTGGGCGTGGCTTTCAGCTTCCAGTTCCACGGAGAAAAACTCGACCATGGACATGGGAATACCGCTTAGCACCTTGCGCAGCGAGCTGATCGAGGGGCTCACACTGTTCTTCTCGATCATCGAGATGGTGCTGTTGGTCACGCCCGCACGCTTGGCGAGTTCACGCTGGGACAGGCCCTTGAGCTTGCGGATGGCTTGCAGTCGTTCGCCGACGTCCAAAGCTGGAGCCTCCTGAAACGGTGAGATGGCGGGGTGAATGTGAACGATATCATGGCAATGCCGTTCAGTATTTACAACACACCGCCCCTCAGGCTGTCCGCTTCAGCGTGTCATTCGCCGAAATAGTCCAGCGGCACGCGTTTGAGGTTGCAGAAGATCTGATAGGGGATGGTCCCTGCGTGCATGGCGACTTCACTGGCCAACACGTGCTTGCCCCACAGCTCGACCGGGCTGCCGATGGTCGCTTCGGGCACGTCGGTCAGGTCGATGCACAGCATGTCCATGGAAACGCGGCCAATCAGCTGGCAACGCTTGCCGGCGACCATCACCGGCGTACCGGTCGGCGCCTGGCGGGGGTAGCCATCGGCGTAGCCCATGGCAACCACGCCCACCCGGGTGGGGCGTTGGCTGATGAACTTGGCGCCATAGCCCACCGGCTCGCCAGCAGGCAACTCTCGCACGCTGATCACCCGCGATTGCAGGGTCATTACCGGCTGCAGGCGCTCGGCCTGGGCTTGCGCCACCTCGAACGGTGTTGCGCCATACAGCATGATGCCAGGGCGCACCCAGTCGCTGGGGGCATGCGGCCAGGCCAGCACGCCGGGCGAGTTGCGCAGGCTGCATTCGGCAGCCAAACCCTGCCGGGCGGCCTCGAACACGGCAATCTGTTGCGCAGTGGCGTCGGCATCCAGTTCGTCGGCACGGGCGAAATGGCTCATCAGCACGATGCGCGCAACCTTGCCGCTGGCCAGCAGGCGCTGGTAAGCCTCGTGATAGTCCTTGGGGTGCAGGCCGACACGGTGCATGCCGCTGTCGAGCTTGAGCCAGAGGGTCAATGGCTTGTGCACGGGCGTCTTTTCGATGGCCTCCAGCTGCCACAGCGAATGCACTACGCACCACAGGTCGTGCTCGGCGATCAGCGAAAGCTCGCTGGCTTCGAAGAAGCCTTCAAGCAGCAGCATCGGAGCCTTGATACCCGCCGCTCGCAACTCCAGCGCCTCTTCGATACACGCAACGGCAAAGCCATCGGCTTCGGCTTCCAGCGCAAGGGCGCAACGCACGGCGCCGTGGCCGTAGGCGTCGGCCTTGATCACGGCGAGGGCCTTGGCGCCGGTCAGTTCACGGGCAAGGCGGTAGTTGTGGCGCAGGGCTTGGAGGTCGATCAGGGCACGGGCGGGACGCATGGCGGCAGCCTTATGGTGGTTCAGGTTGAAAACAGTGTTGGATTCATCGCCGGCAAGCCGGTTCCCACAGGGTCAGTGTAGGAGCCGCCGTACCAGCGATGAGGCCGGTATAGCAGGCCGATTACTGATGCACGGGCGCCGTATGGCCTTGCTTGGCGACTTCCCGGGTTTTGCCATACCGTGAAATATCCAGCCCTTCAGCGCTGATTTGCGGCTTTTTGCGCGCAATCAGGTCAGCCAGCAGGCGCCCGGAACCACAGGCCATGGTCCAACCCAGGGTACCGTGGCCGGTGTTGAGGAACAGGTTACGGAATGCGGTGCCACCCACAATCGGGGTTCCATCCGGGGTCGCCGGGCGCAGACCGGTCCAGAAACTGGCCTGGCTCAGGTCACCGCCGCGAGGATAAAGGTCGTTGACGATCATCTCCAGTGTTTCGCGCCGGCGCGGGTTAAGCGACAAGTCAAAACCGGCGATCTCAGCCATGCCACCGACACGGATACGGTTGTCGAAACGGGTGATGGCAACCTTGTAGGTCTCATCGAGAATGGTCGAGGTCGGCGCCATGTCGGCGTTGGTGATCGGCACGGTCAGCGAATAACCCTTGAGCGGGTACACCGGCGCCTTGATGCCCAGCGGTTTGAGCATCTGCGGCGAGTAGCTGCCCAGCGCCAGCACGTAGCGATCGGCGGTTTCCAGCTTGCCGTCGACCCATACGCCATTGATTCGGTCACCGGCGAAGTCCAGGCGCTGGATGTCCTGGCCAAAGCGGAATTCGACACCCAGCTTGAGGGCCATTTCTGCAAGCTTGGTGGTGAACAGCTGGCAGTCGCCGGTCTGGTCGTTGGGCAGGCGCAGGGCGCCGGCAAGAATGTCCTTGACCCCAGCCAGGGCCGGTTCGACGCGGGCAATGCCATCACGGTCCAGCAGCTCGTAGGGCACGCCCGACTGCTCGAGCACAGCGATATCCTTGGCAGCAGCATCAACCTGAGCCTGGGTGCGGAACAGCTGGGTAGTGCCCAAAGTGCGGCTTTCGTAAGCGATACCGGTTTCGGCGCGCAGTTCGTCGAGGCAATCGCGGCTGTACTCGGACAGGCGCACCATGCGCTCCTTGTTCACTGCATAGCGGCTGGCGGTGCAGTTGCGCAGCATCTGTGCCATCCACAGGTACTGGTCAACGTCGCCGGTCAGCTTGATGGCCAATGGCGCGTGGCGCTCCAGCAGCCACTTGATGGCTTTGAGCGGCACGCCTGGAGCAGCCCAGGGCGAGGCGTAGCCGGGCGAGATCTGGCCTGCGTTGGCGAAGCTGGTTTCCATCGCCACCGCCGGTTGGCGATCGACCACAGTCACTTCAAAACCTTGCCGGGCCAGGTAATAGGCACTGGCGGTTCCGATTACACCGCTACCAAGTACCAGAACTCGCATCGTTGATCCCTCGCACGCGGCGCACCGCATTTTTGTTGATATGGCATGGATGCGCGCAGTATAAAAATTACAGCCCAGTGCAATTCACTATATAAAAGCCTATATTTGGCGAGAATTCTCGGCAAAATCGCCTTTCACGGAGGGGCATCCCCTATGAGAACCCAGCACCAGAGCAAACGTGAACTGGACAAGATCGACCGCAACATCCTGCGGATCCTGCAGAATGACGGGCGCATTTCCTTCACCGAACTGGGCGAGAAAGTTGGGCTTTCCACCACCCCTTGCACCGAGCGCGTGCGCCGCCTGGAGCGTGAGGGCATCATCATGGGCTACAACGCCCGGCTCAACCCTCAGCACCTGAAGGGCAGCCTGCTGGTGTTCGTGGAAATCAGCCTGGACTACAAGTCGGGCGACACGTTCGAGGAGTTCCGCCGCGCGGTACTCAAGCTGCCACACGTGCTGGAATGCCACTTGGTGTCGGGCGATTTCGATTACCTGGTGAAGGCACGCATTTCAGAGATGGCCTCGTACCGCAAGCTGCTGGGCGACATCCTGCTCAAGCTGCCGCACGTGCGCGAGTCCAAGAGCTACATCGTGATGGAGGAGGTGAAGGAAAGCCTCTGCCTGCCGATCCCGGACTGACGCTAAACCAGCACCTGCCGGGTGGTGGCGATGAGCCGGTGGACGAGCTGCTCGGCTTGCGGCTCGATCATCTGTTGCGGGCCACGGCCGCGTGGGCAGGCCATGCGCGGGGTAGTGCCGAACAGGCGGCAGATCATCGGCCTTTCTTCATACACGGTGCAGCCATTGGGCCCCAGGTGCACACAGTCCAGGCGCTGCAGCGCCGCATCCTGCTCAGCCTGCGACTTGCGCGGCAGGCGGGCCATCTCTTCGGCTGACGTGGTAACCGGGCCACAACAGTCGTGGCAACCGGGCTCGCATTCGAAGGAAGGGATGAGTTCACGCAGGAACTGGATCTTGTGGCGGTTGCAGGACATGGCGAGGAATACATTGAAGATTGAGACTGAATTATAGGCCTCATCGTCGGCCTGCCGCGAATGAGGCCGGTTGCCCGACCCCGAAAGCCCGGCTTATCCTCCCACTTCTGTCTCGATACCCAGGACCCGCCAATGATCCACAGCGCGCAGCACGCCGCCTCCTACTACGCCGCCAGCAGCGCGCCACACCCCGATCACCCGTTCCTGCAAGGCGAGCACAGCGCCGACGTGTGCATCGTTGGCGGCGGCTATTCGGGCCTGAACACCGCCATCGAGCTGGCCGAACGCGGCCTGTCGGTGATCCTGCTGGAAGCGCGCAAGCTCGGCTGGGGGGCCAGCGGGCGCAATGGCGGCCAGCTTATCCGGGGCGTCGGCCACGGCCTGGAGCAGTTCCATGCGGTGATCGGTGAAGAAGGCGTACGCAGCATGAAGCTGATGGGCCTGGAAGCCGTGGACATCGTCCGTGAACGGGTCGAGCGCCACGCCATCGCCTGCGACCTGACCTGGGGTTACTGCGACCTGGCCAACAAGCCCGGCGAGCTGCAAGGCTTCGCCGAAGACGCCGATGAACTGCGCAGCCTGGGCTACCGGCACGAACTGCGCCTGGTGCATAAAGACGATATCCACAGCGTGGTCGGCTCCGACCGTTATGTCGGCGGCCTGATCGACATGGGCTCAGGGCACCTGCACCCGCTCAACCTGGCGCTTGGCGAAGCGGCCGTGGCCAGCCGCCTTGGTGTGCAGCTATACGAGCAATCGGAGGTCAGCCGCATCGAGTACGGCCCTGAGGTGAAGGTGCACACCGCCCAAGGCCGGGTGCGCGCCAAAACCCTGGTGCTGTGCTGCAACGCCTATCACAACGGCCTCAACCGCGAATTGGGCGGCAAAGTGCTGCCAGCCGGCAGCTACATCATCGCCACCGAACCGCTGGGTGAGGAACGCGCGCGCCAATTGCTGCCGCAGAACATGGCGGTGTGCGACCAGCGCGTGGCGCTGGACTACTATCGCCTGTCCGCCGACCACCGTCTGCTGTTCGGCGGTGCCTGCCATTACTCCGGGCGCGACCCACAGGACATTGCCGCCTACATGCGGCCGAAGATGCTCAAGGTGTTCCCGCAACTGGCCGATGTGCGCATCGATTACCAGTGGGGTGGGATGATCGGCATCGGCGCCAACCGCCTGCCACAGGTCGGCCGCCTGGCCAGCCAGCCGAATGTTTATTACGCCCAGGCCTACTCTGGCCATGGGCTCAACGCCACTCACCTGGCAGCGCGCCTGCTGGGTGAAGCCATCAGCGGCCAGCAAAGCGGGCGCTTCGACCTGTTCGCCAAGGTGCCACACATCACCTTCCCTGGCGGCAAACACCTGCGCTCGCCGCTGCTGGCGTTGGGGATGTTGTGGCACAGGCTCAAAGAGCTGACTTGAGACCTGAACGGTCCTGCATGGACCGCGCAGTGTCATGTTGATCAGTCTTTCCAAAAGGGTTTACGCCCCTCGGTCAAGGCCTGCTCCCAGCTCAGCCCAACATCGCGCAACTGCTCATCGGTCAACTGCAGCAACGCCCTGCGGGTGTGCCAGCGATGCAGCATCAGGCCCCAACGCCCCATCCCTTGCGGGGCGTTGAACACCTTGGCCTGCTGCCCGGCTTCCAGTTCCCTGGCCAACAGTTGCAAGCGCACATCGCTCATGCCACCCATCGCTGCGTTCTCCCATTCAGTGGTTACTGTGGAGAAAGCATGCGCGCTGCCAGCACCGGCAATACAGATTCAATACAGGCTTATTATTCCCATACAGAATTGGCGGATCTGCGGCTGAATGCTGTATTTTCTACGCAACTGTACTGGTCGTGCTTGCAATCGAGCACAGGAGTATGCCGTGACGCTCTACCTGAACCTCGCCGAGCTGCTCGGCACCCGTATCGAGCAAGGCCTGTACCGCCCCGGCCAGCGCCTGCCATCGGTGCGCGCCCTGAGCGTGGAACATGGGGTCAGCCTGAGTACGGTGCAGCAGGCCTACCGCCTGCTGGAAGACAACGGCATGGTGTCGCCACGCCCCAAGTCCGGCTACTTCGTCAACGACCATCGCCACCTCGCCGCACTGCCCGCCGTCAGCCGCCCTGCCCAGCGACCCGTGGACATTTCGCAGTGGGAACAGGTATTGGAGCTGGTGCGCAGCACACCTCGTCAAGACGTCATACAGCTCGGCCGCGGCATGCCCGACATCGACAGCCCGAGCCTCAAGCCCTTGTTGCGCAGCCTCGCCCAGCTCAGCCGGCGCCAGGACATGCCGGGGCTGTATTACGACAACATCCATGGCAACCTCGCTCTGCGTGAGCAGGTTGCCCGCCTGGTGCTGGACTCTGGCTGCCGCCTGGGCCCGGCGGACCTGGTGGTGACGACCGGCTGCCACGAAGCGTTGTCGTGCAGCATCCGCGCGGTGTGCGAGCCGGGCGACATTGTCGCGGTCGATTCGCCGAGCTTTCACGGCGCCATGCAAACACTCAAAGGCCTGGGCATGAAGGCGTTGGAGATCCCCACCGACCCGATCACCGGCATCAGCCTGGAAGCCCTGGAACTGGCGCTTGAGCAGTGGCCGATCAAGCTCATCCAGATCACGCCAAGCTGTAATAACCCGCTTGGCTACATCATGCCCGAGGCACGCAAGAAGGCCCTGCTGAACCTGGCCCAGCGCTATGACGTCGCCATCCTCGAAGACGATGTGTATGGCGACCTGGCCTACACCTACCCCCGCCCGCGCACTCTCAAGTCGTTCGACGACGACGGTCGCGTGCTGCTGTGCAGTTCGTTTTCCAAGACGCTAGCCCCGGGCCTGCGCATTGGCTGGGTGGCGCCAGGGCGCTATCTGGAGCGGGTGCTGCACATGAAGTACATCAGCACCGGCAGCACGGCCACCCAGCCGCAGCTGGCGATTGCCGATTTCATCGCCAGCGGCCACTACCACCCCCATGTGCGGCGCATGCGCAGCCAGTACCAGCGCGGCCGCGACCTGATGAGCGACTGGGTAAACCGTTACTTCCCGCCTGGCACGCGCGTCAGCCGGCCTCAGGGTGGCTTCATGCTGTGGGTGGAGCTGCCAGAGCATTTCGACACGTTGCGGCTGAACCGCGCTTTACTGGAACAGGGCGTGCAGGTTGCCGTGGGCAGCATCTTTTCGGCCTCAGGCAAGTTCCGCCACTGCCTGCGGATGAATTTCGCCGCGCGGCCAACACCGCAGATCGAGGACGCGGTGCGCAAAGTGGGAGAAACCGCCCTTCGTCTACTGGATCAAAGTAACACCGACGGGTAACTTTGCGCCGCCCTATACGGTCCAACCTCTCAAGCCTTTGCCGCACAGGACGATCCACACTTGAGACTCCAGCGAGCTCTGCCCCTGCTGCTGGTGCTGCTCGGCCTTGCAGGCTGCGCCAGCGTCGGTACACCCCGCGAGACCAGCCAGGCACTGCCGGCCAAAGATTCAGCCTTCGGCCGCTCGGTGCTGCGCCAGGCCGCACCCTATGAAGGACGGTCCGGTTTCCGTCTGCTGCCCAACAGCAACGAGGCCTTCCGTGCCCGCGCTGAGCTGATCCGCAACGCGCAGGCCAGCATCGACTTGCAGTACTACATCGTCCACGACGGCCTGAGCACCCGGGCCCTGGTCCATGAACTGCTGCGCGCCGCCGACCGAGGCGTACGCGTGCGCATCCTGCTGGACGACACCACCAGCGACGGCCTGGACACCATCATGGGCACCCTCGACGCCCATCCGAACATCCAGATCCGCGTATTCAACCCACTGCATCTGGGCCGCAGCACGGGGGTGACGCGCGCGGTGGGCCGCCTGTTCAACCTGTCCCGCCAGCACCGGCGCATGCACAACAAGCTGTTCCTGGTGGACAACAGCATGGCCATCGTCGGCGGGCGCAACCTAGGCGATGAGTATTTCGATGCTGAGCCCAACCTGAATTTCACTGACATCGACATGCTCGGCGTGGGCCCGGTGGCCGAACAGCTCGGGCACAGCTTCGACCAGTACTGGAACAGTGCCCTGAGCCGGCCCGTGACTGACTTCCTCTGGCAACTGCCGGATGCCGCCGACCTGCGCGCCAGCCGCCACCGCCTGGAGGTGTCGCTGGCCGAGGCGCGGGTGCAGCGCAAGGCGCTGTATGACCGCCTGATGGCCTATCAGTCGGAGCCTCGGCTGGATGTTTGGCGCAATGAGCTGATCTGGGCCCACAGCCAGGCCTTGTGGGATGCACCGAGCAAGGTGCTGGCAGACGATGAGCCAGACCCGCACCTGCTGATGAGCCAGCAGTTGGCCCCTGACCTGGCAAACGTGCACCACGAGTTGATCCTGGTTTCGGCCTATTTCGTCCCTGGCGAACCCGGGCTGCTGTACCTGACCGGCCGTGCGGACGCCGGAACGTCGGTCAAGCTGTTGACCAACTCGCTGGAGGCCACCGATGTACCGGCCGTGCATGGCGGGTATGCGCCCTACCGCCGGGCGCTGCTCGAACACGGCGTGCAGCTGTTCGAGTTGCGCCGCCAGCCGGGTGACCCCAGTGCCGGGCGCCTGAATTTCCACGGCGGTTCGGATTCCAGCCTGCACAGCAAGGCGATCGTGTTCGACCGGCGAAAGACTTTCATCGGCTCGTTCAATTTCGACCCGCGTTCGGTGTTGTGGAATACCGAGGTCGGGGTGCTGGTGGACAGCCCGGAGCTGGCCGAATACACCCGCGAGCTGGCCGTTCAGGGCATGGCGCCTGCGCTGAGTTATCAGGTCAGGCTAGAGAATGACAAGCTGGCCTGGGTGACCGAGGACAACGGCCAACTGCACACCCTGACGGCAGAGCCCGGCGGGCTCTGGCGGCGGTTCAATGCGTGGATCAGCAAGGCCGTCGGGCTGGAGAAAATGCTGTAGCGCAGGGCCTCAGGCGGCAGCAGGCTCGAAGGCACCGCGCCGCCGGGTCAACACCACCAACCCGGCCGCCCCAACTGCCATCAGCAGCGGCAAGGCATGGCCACTGAGCCACTGGCTACCCGCACCGGCCAGCAACGGCCCAAGCAGGCAGCCGATACCCCACAGCTGCGCCACATGGGCATTGGCCCGCACAAGTGCATCATCCCGATAACGCTCGCCGATCAGTATCAGCGACAACGTGAACAGGCCACCGGCACTGGCCCCGAACAGCACCCACAATGGCCAGATCGCCGGCGTGTGTACAAGCAACGGAATCGCCAGGCTGGAACACAGCAAGGTCACGGCACAACCGGTGAACAGTGCGCGCCGCGACATGTGGTCGGCCAAGGCGCCAATCGGCAACTGCAGCACCGCGTCGCCAACCACCACGGTACTGACCATGAACAGCGCCAGCTCGGTGGTGAAGCCCTGCTGCAAGCAATACACCGGCAACAGGGTGAGGATCATCGCCTCGAAGGCAGCGAACAGCGCGATGGCCCAGGCGATCACCGGCAGCCGGCGACAGAAGGCGAACAGGTCGCTGAAGGTAACGCTGCAGGCCTCGGTACTCGGCGCGCCGCCACGACCCAACAGCAGCAAGGGCGATAGCAGCAGCAGGCCGGTCGCAGCCCAGAAGCCAAAGTCATCGTCGGAGCCGAGAAAACCCAGCACCAGCGGCCCGGCCAGCTGGCTCAACGCATAGCTGCTGCCATACAGCGCCACCAGGCGCCCACGCCACTGCTCGACCACCAACTGGTTGATCCAGCTCTCGCCAAGGATGAACACCACGGTCAGCGACATGCCGATCAGCAAGCGCAGCGCCAGCCACAGCGGGTAGCTGGGCAGCACCGCCAGCAGGCCAATCGACAATGCCCCGCCCCACAGGCACAGGCGCATAGCCGAAGGCACGCCGACCCAGCCGGCCAGGCGGCTGGCCAAGCTTGCACCGAGCAGCACACCCAGCGCCGGCATGGCAGCCATCACGCCGATGGCGAAGCTGCCGTAGCCCCAGGCCTCCAGGCGCAGGGACACCAGCGGCATGCTCACGCCGAGCGCGAGCCCGACGCTCAGCACCGATGCCAGCACGGCAAAGTAGGTTCCCCAGCGCATAGCAGCCTCCCAGGCAGAATTCTTGAATGGCAGAAACGACACAGCCGGGACGGTGTGAACCGGCCCGGCTGTCGTTGGGGCTGTAGCGCAGCCCCCCTGGATTTACAGCTTGATCCAGGTCGCTTTCAGCTCGGTGTACTTCTCCAGTGCATGCAGCGACTTGTCACGGCCGTTGCCCGACTGTTTGAAACCACCGAACGGCGCGGTCATGTCGCCGCCATCGTACTGGTTGACCCAGACGCTGCCGGCGCGCACGGCACGGGCAGTCTTGTGGGCCTTGGAAATATCCGACGTCCAGATGCCAGCGGCCAGGCCATACGGCGTGTCGTTGGCAATGGCGATGGCTTCTTCGGCAGTATCGAAGGCGATGACCGACAGCACGGGGCCGAAGATTTCTTCCTGGGCGATCTTCATGGCGTTGGTCACGCCGTCGAAGATGGTCGGCTCGACGTAGGTGCCGCCAGTCTCTTCCAGGGTGCGCTTGCCACCGGCCAGCAACTTGGCGCCGTCCTTGTGGCCGGCGTCGATGTACGACAGCACGGTATTCATCTGCTGGGTGTCGACCAGCGCACCGACGGTGGTCTGCGGATCGAGCGGGTTACCTGGCTTCCAGCCCTTGAGCGCTTCGACCACCATGGGCAGGAACTTGTCCTTGATCGAACGCTCGACCAGCAGGCGCGAACCTGCGGTGCAAACTTCGCCCTGGTTGAAAGCGATGGCGCTGGCAGCAGCTTCGGCGGCGGCTTGCAGGTCCGGAGCGTCGGCAAAGACGATGTTCGGGCTCTTGCCACCGGCTTCCAGCCAGATACGCTTCATGTTCGACTCGCCCGCATACACCATCAACTGCTTGGCGATCTTGGTCGAGCCGGTGAACACCAGGGTGTCTACATCCATGTGCAGGGCCAGGGCCTTGCCGACGGT
Organism: Pseudomonas sp. BNK-15; assembly: GCF_047456105.1. Lineage (NCBI taxonomy): Bacteria > Pseudomonadati > Pseudomonadota > Gammaproteobacteria > Pseudomonadales > Pseudomonadaceae > Pseudomonas > Pseudomonas sp. BNK-15. The sequence continues at coordinate 2,111,198 of NZ_CP179898.1, read as the reverse complement.
GTGGCCGTAGCCTGGCAGCACGTTCAGCACACCGGCCGGGATACCGGCTTCGATGGCCAGCTGGGCAATGCGGATGGCGGTCAGCGGCGACTTCTCGGATGGCTTGAGTACCAGCGAGTTACCGGTGGCCAGGGCTGGTGCGATCTTCCAGCAGGCCATCAGCAGCGGGAAGTTCCACGGTACGATGGCACCGACCACGCCAACTGCTTCGCGGGTAACCAGACCCAGCTGATCACTAGGGGTCGGCGCGACTTCGTCGTAGACCTTGTCGATGGCTTCGGCGGTCCAGTGGATGGCATTGGCCGCGCCCGGCACGTCGATGCTGGAGGAGTCGCCGATCGGCTTGCCCATGTCCAGAGTTTCCAGCAGCGCCAGCTCTTCGACGTTCTTGCGCAGCAGGTCGGCGAAGCGGATCAGCTTGGCCTTGCGTTTGGCCGGGGCCAGCTGCGACCAGACGCCGGAATCGAACGTTGCGCGGGCGTTTTCCACAGCGCGATTGGCATCGGCCAGGTCGCAGCTGGCAACCTTGGCCAGGAAGCGTCCGTCGACCGGGCTCAGGCAGTCGAAGGTTTCACCGGATGCGGCGTCGGTGTATTCGCCGTTGATGAAGGCACGTCCTTCGATCTTCAGTTGCTGGGCACGTTGCTCCCAGTCTGCACGAGTCAGGGTGGTCATACGAAACTCCTCCTCTTGTTTAGGTGCAACGCCGCACTGAGGACTCACAGGCGTTGTCAGAATTCTGGCCGGGCGACAAGCGCACACTGGCAAGCGATACCCTAAACCAGCCAGTGCAAACTATCAATATATTTGACACATAAGGCCTAAAAGCCTACTGATGTGCATTTTATTAAACAAAAATAGGAGCTGCACCATGAACATCGCCAGCATCATCGACTTCGCCCAAGTCCTCACCGAGGCTGAACGCTACCGTCCCGCGGCAGAAAAAATCCTCAAGGGCGAGCCGGACCAGGCTGTCTACAACCATTATTCCACCCCGTGCGGACAGTTCGCCGCAGGTGTCTGGGAAGGTGAGGTCGGGCAGTGGACAGTGAACTACACCGAGCATGAATACTGCGAGATCGTGCAGGGCGTTTCGGTACTGCGCGACCCGGATGGCGGCGCCAAGACCCTGCGTGCCGGTGATCGGTTTGTCATTCCGGCCGGCTTCAAGGGCACCTGGGAAGTGCTGGAGCCGTGCCGCAAGATTTATGTGATGTTCGAGCAGAAATGAGTGCGACGCCGGCGTGGTGATTAATTACCACAGCCCGGCAAGCCAAGAGCGTGATCCTTGCAGCGTCCAATTCAGGACAATCCAAGGAGAATCATCATGACTACCGACATCCTCGGCGCCGCTCGTCACGTGATTGGCTCGCAGTATGTAGAAAGCGTCAAGCCTTACATCCTCGAGCTGACCGGCCTGACGACCGCCGCCGGCCCACACGACATCACCAGCAAGGACATACGCTCCGACAGGGTGATGATCCGTGTCGACGCTGGCGGTACCATCGACGGCCTGCACATCAGCTGATACCCACTGCTGATCGCTACAAGAAAGGGGCTCCAGACGGAGCCCCTTTCTTGTTGGCATCCACGTAAAAAAAAACCCGCGTCCTTTCGGATGCGGGTTTTTTCAGGTCGCCGATCAATTACTTGATCTTGGCTTCCTTGTACACCACGTGCTTGCGAACAACGGGATCGTATTTCTTGATCTCGATTTTGTCCGGGGTGGTGCGCTTGTTCTTGTCGGTGGTGTAGAAGTGGCCAGTGCCAGCACTCGAAACCAGACGGATCAATTCACGCATGACGTTCTCCTTAGAACTTTTCGCCGCGAGCACGCAGCTCGGCCAGCACTACGTCGATACCACGCTTGTCAATGACGCGCATGCCTTTGGCAGATACGCGCAGACGCACGAAACGGTTCTCGGATTCAACCCAGAAACGGTGGTGCTGCAGGTTCGGCAGGAAACGACGACGGGTTTTGTTGTTTGCGTGGGAAATGTTGTTCCCGGTTACTGGACCCTTACCAGTAACTTGACAGACTCTCGACATGACTCAGCCCTCTAAAACCACATGCCCAACCCGGCATGGGTTGGCCGCTTAATCTCTCAGTCTTTGGCGCCAGGCGCCGTGATTCTGGAGGTCTTACCGACCGGATCCGCTGATGCGACAGGCCGAGCCCCTAGAAAAGAGCGCTGCTTTATACCAGAAAGACTGCATTGCAACAACTGCTGATGAGCATCTGTCGGAGACAAATCGTGCGCGAGCAGCATAGCGGCTAGCCCGGCGAACTGTCGACCACTCGTCGCCAGCCGGTAGAAAAAGAGGGTGGTCATTTCCTGATGCGCACACTAGGGTAGGACGTTTCCAGACTGCACTGGCAGATGGGCCACTGACAGCCAAGGAGTCACGATGCGTGCCGCCGCCCTTTCCTTAATGCTCACCTCCCTGCTTGCTGCCGGCATCGCCCAGGCCGCGCCACTGAGCGTCTGCAGCGAAGCCAGCCCCGAGGGCTTCGACGTGGTCCAGTACAACTCGCTGACCACCACCAACGCCTCGGCCGACGTACTGATGAACCGCCTGGTCGAGTTCGACGCAGGCCAAGGCAAGGTCGTCCCCAGCCTGGCGCAAAGCTGGACAGTGTCGGCTGACGGCCTGGTGTACGACTTCAAGCTGCGTGAAGGGGTCAAATTCCACTCCACGCCTTATTTCAAGCCAACCCGCGCCCTCGATGCCGACGATGTGCTATTCAGCTTCCAGCGCATGCTCTACCCCGCCCACGCCTGGCACAAGACCGCACCGGGTGGCTACCCGCACGCCCAATCACTGCAACTGGGCAGCCTGATCAAGTCGATCGAGGCGCCGGAGCCGAACAGCGTACGCTTCACCCTGACCCACCCCGATGCGACCTTCCTGGCCACCTTGAGCATGGGCTTTGCTTCGATCTACTCCGCCGAGTACGCCGACAAACTGCTCAAGGCAGGCACCCCGGAGAAGCTCAATAGCCAGCCGATCGGCACCGGCCCGTTCGTCTTCCAGCGCTACCAGAAGGACGCCGTGGTGCGCTACCGCGCCAACCCGGACTACTTTGATGGCAAGCCTGCGGTCGATCCGCTGATCTTCGCCATCACTACCGATGCCAACGTACGCCTGCAGAAGCTCAAGCGTGGTGAATGCCAGGTGGCCCTGTCACCCAAGCCCCTGGACGTTGCCGAAGCAGGCAAGGACGGTAACCTCAAGGTCGTCACGACACCGGCCTTCATGACCGCTTTCGTTGCCATCAACAGCGAGCACCCGCCGCTGGACAAACCCGAAGTGCGCCAGGCGATCAACCTGGCCTTCGACAAGCAGGCCTACCTCAAGGCCGTTTTCGAAGGCACCGCCACCGCCGCCAACGGCCCCTACCCGCCCAACACCTGGAGCTATGCCAAGGACCTGCCCGGCTACCCGCTGGATCTCAAGCGAGCCAAGGCGCTGCTGAGCAAGGCCGGTTACGCAGATGGGTTCAGCACCACGATCTGGACCCGCCCGTCAGGCAGCCTGCTCAACCCCAACCCAAGCCTGGGCGCGCAGATGCTCCAGGCAGACCTGGCCAAGATCGGCATCAAGGCCGAAATCCGCGTGATCGAATGGGGTGAGCTGATCCGTCGGGCCAAGGCTGGCGAGCATGACCTGCTGTTCATGGGCTGGGCCGGCGACAACGGCGACCCGGACAACTTCCTCAGCCCGCAGTTTTCCTGTGCGGCGGTAAAGTCGGGGACCAACTTCGCGCGGTTCTGCGACAGCCGGCTGGACCAGTTGATCAGTGCAGGGCGTACCACCAACGACCAGAGCGTACGCAGCCGGTTGTACCAGCAGGCGCAGACGCTGATCCAGCAGCAGGCGCTGTGGGTACCGCTGGCGCACCCGACGGCGGCAGCGCTGTTGCGCGAGGGCGTCGAGGGTTACCAGGCAAGCCCGTTCGGGCGGCTGGATTTCAGCAAGGTTTCGGTGAAGCGCTGAACCCTGGCTTTGCAGGCTCGACCAAATGCCGGCTTGCCGGCGATTGGTCGAGCCTGCAAACAGGCAGCCACTAAGCGACAATCCACCCCTGCTCCACCATCGACAGCGGCTCCCCATCACCCACGATGATGTGATCGAGCACCCGCACATCGATCAGCGCCAACCCCTGCTTCAATGCAAGCGTCATGTGCACGTCGTCCTGGCTCGGCTCACTATTGCCCGAAGGATGGTTGTGGCAAAGGATCAACGCCGCAGCGTTGTGCATCAACGCACGGCGCACCACTTCCCGCGGGTAGATGCTGGCCCGGTCGATCGTCCCTCTGAACAGGATTTCGAAAGCCAACGGCCGGTGTTTGCTATCCAGAAACAGGCAGCCAAAAACTTCGCTAGGCTCATGACGCAGCATGGCTTTCAGGTATCTGCGCACCGCAAAAGGGCTCTCCAGAGCGCAGTCGCGCTCGATCGATGTGGCAAGGTTGCGCCGCCCGATCTCCAGCAGCGCCTGCAATTGGCCATACCGCACCGGCCCAAGCCCGAGCGCCCCCACGAATGCGTCCCTGTCAGCTTCAAGCAACTGGCGCAAGCCGCCGAACTTGACGAGCAACCCCCGCGCCAGCTCCACGACGTTGTGGCCCCGCACGCCAGAGCCGAGAAACACGGCCAGCAATTCGGCATCCGAAAGGCTGCCCACCCCGCGCTGCATCAACTTCTCCCTGGGCCGCTCCTCGGCTGGCCACTCGCTTATCTTCATTGCATCTCCTTTGCGCCCTGCTGCGACACGTTTAGGCCCTGTGTTAATCTATTTCGCCTCGTACATGCGACGTTCTGCCGCAGGCAATCCTGTTCGTCGCTGCCCGCTCTCTCTGGAAAAAGGCAAGCCTATGCAGCGGCTGTATCGCAAGCGCATCGTTCTCGGCGTCGGGGGCGGCATTGCCGCCTACAAGAGCGCCGAGCTGATTCGCCGACTCCTGGAGCACGGCGCGCAAGTGCGCGTCGTCATGACCCGTGGTGGTGCTGAATTCATCACCCCGCTGACCCTGCAGGCGCTGTCCGGCCACCCGGTACACATGGATCTGCTCGACCCTGCCGCCGAAGCGGCCATGGGCCACATCGAACTGGCCAAATGGGCCGACCTGGTGCTGATCGCCCCCGCCACCGCCGACCTCATGGCCCGCATGGCCCAAGGCATGGCCGACGACTTGCTGACTACCCTGGTACTGGCCACCGACGCCACCGTGGCAGTGGCCCCGGCCATGAACCAGGCCATGTGGCGCGACCCGGCGACCCAGGCCAACCTCGACCTGCTCAAGACCCGTGGCATCCAGGTGTTCGGGCCGGCTTCCGGCAGCCAGGCCTGCGGCGACGTGGGCCTTGGCCGCATGCTCGAAGCCACCGACCTGGCCTGGTGCGCCGCCGAGAGCTTCAAGCGCCAGGCGCTCACCGGCAAACATGTGCTGATCACCGCCGGGCCAACCCAGGAAAACATCGACCCGGTGCGTTACATCACCAATCATAGCTCCGGGAAGATGGGCTTCGCGCTGGCCGAGGCGGCCGCAGAAGCGGGTGCCCGGGTGACCCTCGTCACCGGCCCTGTGCACCTGCAGACCCCTGACCGGGTCAACCGGATCGACGTGGTCAGCGCGCGGGACATGCTCGCAGCCTGCGAGGCGGCCATGCCGTGCGACCTGTTCATCGCCTCGGCAGCGGTCGCGGACTACCGCCCGGAGGTCGTTGCCACACAGAAGCTCAAGAAAGATCCTACGACCGCCGACGGCATGCTGCTGCAGATGGTGCGCAATCCCGATATCCTTGCCACCATCGCTGGCCGCACCGACCGCCCGTTCAGCGTCGGCTTCGCCGCCGAGACCGAACATTTGCTCGATTACGCCACGCGCAAGCTCAAGGACAAGAACCTCGACCTGATCGTCGCCAATGATGTGGCCAACCCCAGCATCGGCTTCAACAGCGAGGAAAATGCCCTGACCGTGATCGACCGCCAGCAGCATCAAACCCTCTTCGCGCAGACCAGCAAAGGCAAGATTGCCCGGCAACTAGTCGCCTTCATCGCCGAACGGCTCAACCAGGTTCAATAAGTTACATGCACGCTCTTCAAGCCAAGATCCTCGACCCACGCCTGGGCAGTGAATTTCCGCTGCCGCAATACGCCACCCCTGGCTCCGCCGGCCTGGACCTGCGCGCCCTGCTCAAAGAGGACACCGTCCTGGAGCCGGGGCAGACCCTGCTGATTCCTACCGGCCTGTCGATCTACATCGGCGACCCGGGCCTGGCCGCGATGATCCTGCCGCGCTCGGGTCTGGGCCATAAGCATGGCATCGTGCTGGGCAACCTGGTCGGCCTGATCGACTCGGATTACCAGGGCGAGCTGATGGTGTCGTGCTGGAACCGTGGCAACACGCCATTCACCATCGCCGTTGGCGAGCGCATCGCTCAGCTGGTGCTGGTACCGGTAGTGCAAGCGCATTTTGAAGTCGTCGAGGCCTTCGATGAAAGCCAGCGCGGCACCGGCGGCTTCGGCCATTCCGGCAGCCACTGAGCCGACCGGCGACCGTTCAGGCCATGGATGGCGAACTCTCTGATGAAACCACCGTCCAAGCGTTCAGTTTGCGCCTGCCCAGAAAGCCTTTGACTAATGGAGCTTCCAGAGATGAACGACATGGCCCACCTGGTCCCCGCACTGCCCGACAGCATCTTCCGCGCCTATGACATCCGCGGCGTGGTCGGCAAGACCCTGCACGCCGAAACCGCCTACTGGATCGGCCGCGCCATTGGCGCGCAGACGCTCGCCCAAGGCGAGCCGCAGATTTCCGTCGGCCGCGACGGCCGTCTGTCCGGCCCGATGCTGGTCGAGCAACTGATCAAAGGCCTGGCCGATGCCGGTTGCCAGGTCAGCGACGTCGGTCTGGTGCCGACCCCGGCGCTGTATTTCGCTGCCAATGTCCTGGCCGGCAAGTCCGGCGTGATGCTCACCGGTAGCCACAACCCTTCGGATTACAACGGTTTCAAGATCGTGATCGCTGGCGATACCTTGGCCAACGAACAGATCCAGGCCCTGCTGACTCGCCTGAAAACCAACGACCTGACCCGTGGCGAAGGCAGTGTGGAAAAGGTCGAGATCCTCGAGCGCTACTTCCAGCAGATCTTCGCTGACGTGAAGCTGGCGAAAAAGCTCAAGGTGGTGGTGGACTGCGGCAACGGCGCTGCCGGCGTTATCGCGCCGCAGCTGATCGAAGCCTTGGGCTGCGAAGTCATCCCACTGTTCTGCGAGGTGGATGGCAACTTCCCCAACCACCACCCGGACCCGGGCAAGCCTGAAAACCTTGAAGACCTGATCGCCAAGGTCAAGCAAACCGGTGCCGATATCGGCCTGGCCTTCGACGGCGACGGTGACCGCGTCGGTGTGGTGACCAACACCGGCAGCATCGTTTACCCCGACCGCCTGCTGATGCTGTTCGCGCAGGACGTGCTGGCGCGTAACCCGGGGGCCGAGATCATCTTCGACGTCAAATGCACCCGCCGCCTGACACCGCTGATCGAACAACACGGCGGCCGCGCCTTGATGTGGAAGACTGGTCACTCGTTGATCAAGAAGAAGATGAAGCAGACAGGTTCGCTGCTGGCCGGCGAGATGAGCGGGCACATCTTCATCAAGGAGCGCTGGTACGGTTTCGACGACGGTATCTACAGCGCCGCACGCCTGCTGGAGATCCTCAGCAAGGCTGGCCAGGACGCCGAAAGCCTGTTTGCCGCATTCCCGAACGACATTTCCACGCCGGAAATCAATATTGATGTGACCGACGAGGGTAAATTCAGCATCATTGATGCACTGCAACGCGACGCCGACTGGGGCCAAGCCAGCCTGACCACCATCGACGGTGTGCGGGTCGACTATGCCCAGGGCTGGGGCCTGGTTCGCGCCTCCAACACCACGCCGGTGCTGGTGCTGCGCTTCGAGGCCGAAAGCGACGCCGAGTTGCAACGTATCAAGGATGTTTTCCGCGCCCAGTTGCTGCGGGTTGCCCCTGAGCTGCAACTGCCGTTCTGACCGACTATCTGTTCCTTACAGGAGCCCTGCATGACCCTCGATCGCGATGCCGCTTCCCATGTAGCCGAGGTTTTGTCCGAAGCACTGCCTTACATTCGCCGTTTTGTCGGCAAGACCCTGGTGATCAAGTACGGCGGCAACGCGATGGAGAGCGAGGAGCTCAAGACCGGGTTTGCCCGTGACATCGTGCTGATGAAGGCCGTGGGCATCAACCCGGTGGTCGTGCACGGTGGTGGCCCTCAGATCGGCGACCTGCTCAAGCGCCTGTCGATCGAAAGCCACTTCATCGACGGCATGCGTGTCACCGACGCGGCGACCATGGACGTGGTTGAAATGGTGCTGGGTGGCCAGGTCAACAAGGACATCGTCAACCTGATCAACCGCCACGGCGGCAGCGCCATCGGCCTGACCGGCAAGGACGCGGAGCTGATCCGCGCCAAGAAGCTCACCGTGAGCCGCCAGACGCCAGAGATGACCCAGCCGGAAATCATCGACATCGGCCACGTCGGCGAAGTGGTCAGCGTCAACACCGACCTGCTGAACATGCTGGTCAAAGGCGACTTCATCCCGGTGATCGCGCCAATCGGCGTGGGTGCCAACGGTGAGTCGTACAACATCAACGCCGACCTGGTGGCCGGCAAGGTGGCCGAAGCACTGAAAGCCGAGAAGCTGATGCTGCTGACCAATATCGCCGGCCTGATGGACAAGCAAGGCCAGGTCCTGACCGGCCTGACCACCGAGCAGGTGAACGAACTGATCGCCGACGGCACCATCTACGGCGGCATGCTGCCGAAGATCAAGTGCGCGCTGGAAGCGGTCCAGGGTGGCGTGAACAGCTCGCACATCATCGACGGCCGCGTGCCGAATGCGGTGCTGCTGGAGATCTTCACCGACAGCGGCGTGGGCACCTTGATCAGCAACCGCAAGCCACGCTGATCGCCTGCACTGGCCCTATCGCCGGCTTGCCGACGATAGGGCCGTAAAAGGCAACAGATAAAAAAGGCGACCCGAAGGTCGCCTTTTTCATTACCGAGCCGCAATCAGATCCCGTACTGCGCCCGATAGGCCTCGACCGCCGGCAGATGCTGCTTGAGCTGCGGATCATCGGCCAGGAACTCCAGCACCTGGGTCAGCGAAACGATGCTGACTACCGGGATACCGAAGTCACGCTCCACTTCCTGGATCGCCGACAGTTCGCCATTGCCGCGCTCTTCGCGGTTGAGCGCGATCAGCACGCCAGCGGCCTTGGCCTGCTGGGCATTGATGATCTGCATGACCTCGCGGATGGCAGTGCCAGCGGTGATCACGTCATCGATGATCAGGACGTCACCGGCCAGTGGCGCGCCGACCAGGCTGCCGCCTTCGCCGTGATCCTTGGCTTCCTTGCGGTTGAAGCACCACGGCACGTCCAGCTGATGTTGCTCGGCCAGGGCCACGGCGGTGGCCGCAGCCAGCGGGATACCCTTGTAGGCCGGGCCGAACAGTACGTCGAACGGGATCTTGCTGTCGACGATGGCCGCCGCGTAGCAACGCCCCAGCTGAGCCAGGGCAGAACCTGTGTTGAACAGGCCGGCATTGAAGAAATACGGGCTGGTACGCCCCGATTTCAGGGTGAATTCACCGAAGCGCAGAACGCCGCGATCGATGGCAAAACGGATGAAGTCGCGCTGATACGGCTGCATGGAAAGTCCCGGACACCACGGATTTAGCTAAATGGGTTGAGCTCGGGTATCATACACGCACGAGATTTTTGGGGCCATTTATGCGGATCATCAGTGTGAACGTAAATGGCATTCAGGCTGCAGCCGAGCGTGGATTGCTCAGCTGGTTGCAAGCCCAGAATGCCGACGTCATCTGCCTTCAGGATACCCGCGCCTCGGCCTTTGAACTCGACGACCCAGCTTTCCAGCTCGATGGCTATTTCCTTTATGCCTGCGACGCGGAGGTACCCGCCCAAGGTGGCGTGGCACTGTATTCGCGCATGCAGCCCAAGGCAGTCATCACCGGCCTGGGCTTCGAGACAGCCGACCGCTACGGGCGTTATCTGCAAGCAGATTTCGACAAAGTCAGTATTGCCAGCCTGCTATTGCCTTCGGGCATGAACGGCGACGACGACTTGAACCAGAAGTTCAAGTTGATGGACGACTTCGCCAAGTACCTGGACAAGCAGCGGCGCAAGCGTCGTGAATACATCTATTGCGGCTCGTTCTACGTGGCGCAGCAGAAGCTCGACATCAAGAACTGGCGTGACAGCCAGCAGTCGCCAGGCTTCCTGCCGCCTGAGCGTGCCTGGATGGATGCGATCACTGGCGACATGGGCTATGTGGATGCCCTGCGCGAAGTCAGCCGTGAAGGTGACCAGTACAGCTGGTGGCCGGACAACGAGCAGGCCGAGATGCTCAACCTGGGCTACCGGTTCGACTACCAGATCCTCACCCCGGGCCTGCGCCGCTTCGTGCGCAATGCCCGCCTGCCGCGTCAGCCGCGCTTCTCGCAGCATGCGCCGCTGATCGTCGACTATGACTGGACGTTGACCATCTGAGCACTGTTCAGATACGAAAAAGCCGACATCGAAGTCGGCTTTTTCATACCTGCAGGATCAATCAGTCGGCCAGAGCGACCTGCTGCAGTTCGAAGATCTCGTTCATGCCCTTCTGCGCCAGCGCCAGCATGGCGTTGAAGTCTTCGGGCTGGAACGGCGCACCCTCTGCAGTGCCCTGCACTTCGATGAAACCACCGGCACTGGTCATGACCACGTTCAGGTCGGTCTCGGCAGCGGAGTCTTCCAGATAGTCCAGGTCGAGTACGGCTTCGCCCTGGTACATGCCCACCGATACGGCGGCGATCATGTGCTTGAGCGGATTGCCGCCCTTCAGGCCACCCCGTTTCTTGATCACTGCCAGGGCATCGACCAAGGCGACCATGGCGCCGGTGATCGACGCGGTGCGGGTGCCGCCATCGGCCTGGATCACATCGCAGTCGACGTACAGGGTGATGTCACCCAGCTTGCTCATGTCCAGCGCGGCGCGCAGCGAGCGGCCGATCAGGCGCTGGATTTCCAGGGTGCGACCACCCTGCTTGCCACGGCTGGCTTCGCGCTGGTTACGCTCACCGGTGGAGCGCGGCAGCATGCCGTACTCGGCGGTCAGCCAGCCTTGGCCCTGGCCTTTGAGGAAGCGCGGTACGCCGTTTTCAACGCTGACCGTGCAGATGACCTTGGTGTCACCGAACTCGACCAGTACCGACCCTTCGGCGTGCTTGGTGTAGTTGCGGGTGATGCGGATCGAGCGGAGCTGATCGGCGGCGCGACCACTTGGACGTTTCATCTGGGATACCTGTACTGGGACTTTGAATCTGCCCGGCATTATAAAGCCCGTAGCCCGGTGAGGACATGCTTATTGTCGGGCCGCGCACAGCCTGTCGCCTTTTCCCACCGGCCGATGAGGGCTCTGTAACATGGGCGGATTGGGCGCCAAGGGCGCACTGCGCTACAATCCTGCGCCTTGCAGCCGAAAGGCTTTCCCGTTCACATCATCTACGCGAGGTACTCCCCATGGTGCACAGCATGACCGCTTTTGCTCGTGTCGAGCGCGCAGGCAGCCAAGGCACCCTGGTCTGGGAACTGCGCTCGGTCAACCACCGCTACCTTGAACCTCACCTGCGCCTGCCCGACGCCCTGCGCGACCTGGAAGGCGCGGTGCGTGAGGGTCTGCGCCAAGGCCTGTCGCGCGGCAAGGTCGAATGCACCTTGCGCCTGCACGAAGACAGCAACGGCAAACCACTGAAGGTCGACCGCGAGCGTGCCGCACAACTGGTCGCCGCCGCCGAAGAAGTGGCCGGCCTGATCAAGCAGCCGGCGCCGCTCAACCCGCTGGAAGTGTTGTCCTGGCCGGGCGTGCTGGTGGCCGACGCCAGCGACCCGCAGGCGCTCAATGCCGAAGCCGTGGCACTGTTCGACGAGGCCCTGGCCGAATTGAAGGCCGGGCGCCTGCGCGAAGGCCAGGAGCTGGCACGCCTGATCAACGAGCGGCTGGACAGCATGGCCACCGAGGTCACCACCCTGCGTGCCCTGGTACCGCAGATGCTGGCCGCACAACGGCAGAAGATCATCGACCGCTTCGGCGACCTCAAGGCCGAGCTCGACCCGCAACGGCTTGAGCAGGAGATGGTGCTGCTGGCACAAAAGAGTGACGTTGCCGAAGAGCTGGACCGCCTCAGCACCCACGTCAATGAAGTACGCCGGGTGCTCAAGTCCGGCGGGGCCGCTGGCCGGCGCCTGGACTTCCTCATGCAGGAGCTCAACCGCGAGGCCAATACCCTGGGCTCCAAGGCCTTCGACCCGCGTAGCACGCAAGCGGCGGTCAACCTGAAGGTACTGATCGAACAGATGCGTGAACAAGTACAGAACATCGAGTAAGGCCACCCCTACCATGAACCACAGCAGCGGCACCCTATATATCGTCTCGGCCCCGTCAGGTGCCGGCAAGACCAGCCTGGTCAACGCCCTGATCAAGGACGACAAACGCGTCAGCGTTTCTGTCTCGCACACCACGCGCGGCAAACGCCCGGGCGAGGAGCACGGCATCAACTACCACTTCGTCAGCCATGACGAATTCAAGGCGCTGATCGACAAGAACGACTTCCTTGAACACGCCGAAGTGTTCGGCAACTTCTACGGCACCTCGCGTAGCACGCTGCAGCAAGTGCTGGACCGGGGCGATGACCTGATTCTGGAAATCGACTGGCAAGGCGCCCGTCAGGTGCGCGAGCTGATGCCCGAAGCCCGTTCGATCTTCATCCTGCCACCCAACCTGGAGGCGCTGCGCCAGCGTCTGGACGGGCGTGGGCAGGACAGCGCTGAGATCATTGCCGGCCGCATGAAAGAGGCCGTCAGCGAGATGCAGCACTACGACGAGTACGAGTACGTCATCATCAACGACGACTTCGATGTGGCGCTGGAGGAGTTGAAGGCCGTGTTCCGCTCGAACCGTTTGCTGTTGAGCAAGCAGCAGGATCGGCACGGGGCATTGCTCAAGCAGTTGATCGGCTGAAGATAGAGACAGTTGGGGCCGCTTTGCGGCCCTTTCGCGACACAAGGCCGCGCCTACCGCGGGGTGTTGGGGCGCAACGCGCCCCACCCAGCATTATTCCTGCAGCTGCAGAGTCGCCTGCTGTCGCAGGGTAGCCCCCAGGAAGTAAGCCGGCGCGCGCATCCGCGACAGCATCATCAGCACTATCCCCAGTGCCGAAATGATCGCCGCAATCACGAACACCAATCCTACGCCAGCCACATGCGAGCCACTGCCGAAATCCGGCGACGCGCTGTCGATGGCGGTGCGCACGAAGATCACCGACAGGATCACACCACCCAACAGGGGGCACAGGCCGCGCATGCAGAAGTGGCGCAGGCTGTCGAACAGGCTGTGGCGGAAATACCACACGCAGGCAAACGCGGTCAGCGAATAGTAGAAGCAGATCATCATGCCCAGGGCGGTGATGGTGTCCGCCAGCACGTTTTCGCTGAGGGTACGCATGGTCACGTAGAACAGGCCTGCGGCAACGCCGGCACAGATGGTTGCGTAACGTGGCGTCTGCGAACGCGGGCAAACCTTGGCAAAGCGCTCTGGCACCGCACCGTAGTAACCCATAGCGAGCAGCGTGCGCGCCGGAGAGACGAAGGTCGACTGCAGCGAAGCGGCGGTGCTGGCCAGCACGGCGATGGACATCAGGATCGCCAGCGGCCCCATGACTGGCCCGGCCAGGTGGGCAAAGACGTTCTCCTGGATACGCGGGTTGTTCAGTCCCAGCCCTTGCTCGCTGATCCCCGCGAATTGCAGGGTGGCGATGGCGGTGAGCAGGTACAGACCAAGAATCAGCAGCACGGTCCAGGTCGCCGCTTTGCCCGGCACCTCGTCGCTGCCGATCGATTCCTCACTGACGGTCAGGCACACGTCCCACCCCCAAAAGATGAAGATCGACAACGACAGGCCAGCGGCAAAGGCCGAGAACGACTCCACGCCGAAGGGGTTGAACCAGGCCAGGTCGAACTCCAGCGGCGCTGGCGCGGTGGTCTCACTGAAGGCGGCGAAGGCAAAGCCGATCAGCACCAGCAGTTGCAAGGCCACCAAACCATATTGCACGTTCATGGTGGTGGCCATGCCGCGACAACAGATCCACACCGCCATGGCGATGAACACGCAACAGGTGGTGATGTTGATCAGCAGGTTATCCGCCAAGGCAGCCAACGCCTGGTTACCGGTGATCTGAGCCAGGAACAGATAGAAAAAATCAACGGCCACCCCGGCCAGGTTGGACAACACGATGGTGGTGGCAACGACCAGCCCCCAGCCACCGATCCAGCCGATCATCGGGCCGAAGGCGCGGGCCGACCAGGTAAAGGAAGTACCGCTGTCCGGCTCCGCCGCGTTCAGCTCACGGTAGCCCAGGGCGACCAGCAGCATGGGCAGGAAGCCGACGATGAAGACGGCCGGAAGGTGCTCGCCGACCTCCCGCACGGTGGGGCCAAGGGCACCGGTCAGGGTATAGACCGGGGCGATAGTCGAAATGCCCAGCACCACGCTGGCCAACAGGCCAAGACGGCCTTTTGCCAAACCTTTGCTGCGCTGAGTGCTGCCTGAATCGGCCACATCGGGTGGGCGGCCAGCTTCTGTGTAATCGCTCATGAGTATTTGCCGTAACTATTGGAATTGTTGTCACAGGCCCTGCGAACAAGGCGCTTTCACTCATTGAAAGCTTGCGTATCGGTATCAGTCATCCAAGACCTTCGGGTAACGACCCTACCGTGCAGCATGGGCAATGCAGGCCTCGCGGAACGCCTGGAACAGGCGTGTGGAGACCGGGTTGTCGGCAAAACGCCATTCCGGGTGCCACTGCACGCCAAGCACAAAGCCAGGCGCGTCAGGCATCGACACCGCTTCGATCAGGCCATCCGGGGCCCTTGCCTCGACGCGCAGGCCCGGGGCCAGGCGGTCGATGCCCTGACTGTGCAGCGAGTTGACCTCGAACTGCGCAGCCAGGCCCAGGCGCTCGAATACCCCGCCAGGCGCAATGCCGACGGGATGACGAGGGCCGTATTGCACCTCCAGGGGTGCGTCCTCAGGTTCACGGTGGTCCAGGTAGCCCGGCAGTTCGTGCACGCGCTGGTGCAAGCTGCCGCCTAGGGCCACGTTCAACTCCTGGAAACCACGACAGATACAGAACACCGGCACGCCGGCGGCAATGGCCGCCTGCAACAGCGGCAAGGTCAGGCGGTCACGTGCAAGATCGTGCCGGGTACCTTCCGCGCTGGGGGCGCCATTGTAATGATGCGGCTCGACATTTGAAGGCGAGCCGGTAAAAAGAATGCCATCGAGCCGTGCCAGCAACGCCTGCGTGTCGCTGCCCCCGTCGCGGGCCGGCAGGATAAGCGGGAGCCCGGCAAAGCCGGCCGCCTCGACATACTTGTCGCCCACCGTGTGCGACGAGTTCTTCCCCACCTGCTGACGGCAGGCGCTGACACCGATCAAGGGGACCGCAATTGCGCTCATGGGCTTACACCGTGTGCAGGTACCAGTTGTACTCGAGGTCGGAGATCGATACTTCGAACTCGGCCAGCTCACTTTCCTTGCAGGCCACGAAGATATCGATGTAGTCCGGGCTTATGTATTGGTTGAGGACTTCACTGTCATCCAGCGCGCGCAAGGCGTCGCGCAGGTTGTTCGGCAGGCTTTGCTCCAGCTGTTCGTACGAGTTGCCTTCAATCGGCGCGCCAGGCTCGGCCTTGCTGGTCAAGCCATGGTGGATCCCCGCGAGAACTGCCGCGAGCATCAGGTAAGGGTTGGCGTCGGCGCCCGCTACACGGTGCTCGATGCGCACGTTTTCACTGCTGTCGGTCGGCACGCGAACCGCTACGGTACGGTTGTCCAACCCCCAGCTCGGCGCATTCGGCACGTAGAACTGGGCGCCAAAGCGACGGTACGAGTTGACGTTCGGGCACAGGAAGGCCATCGACGCCGGCATGGTCTCCAGCACGCCACCAATGGCATGGCGCAGAGCATCGCTTTGCAGTGGGTCTTCATGGGCAAAGATGTTCTTGCCGGTCTTCTTGTCGAGCAGCGAAATGTGCACGTGCAGGCCGTTGCCCGCCTGGCCTGGGTAAGGCTTGGCCATGAACGTGGTGTCCATTTCATGGTCGTAGGCGACGTTCTTGACCAGGCGCTTGAGCAGGATCGCGTAGTCGCACGCCTTCAGCGGATCGGCAACGTGGTGCAGGTTGACTTCGAACTGCGCGGGCGCGCTTTCCTTGACGATGGCATCGGCCGGCAGGCCCTGCTCCTTGGCCGCTTCCAGCATGTCCTGCAGGCAGTCGACATATTCGTCGAGGTCGTCGATGAGGTAGACCTGGGTCGACTGCGGACGCTTGCCCGAAGTGGGCGAGCGCGGCGGCTGCGGACGACCGTTGAGGTTGTCCTGGTCGATCAGGTAGAACTCCAGCTCGAACGCGGCGCAGATGTCCAGGCCCAGGTCATCGAACTTGCTCACCACCTGGCGCAGCACTTCGCGTGGGTCGGCGAAGAACGGCTCGCCCTCGAGCTCGTGCATGGTCATCAGCAACTGGGCGGTCGGGCGCTTCTGCCAGGGTTCGTTGCAGAGCGTGCCGGGGATCGGGTAGCAGATCCGGTCGGCATCGCCGATGTCCAGCCCAAGCCCGGTGCTTTCCACGGTCGAGCCATTGATATCCAGGGCGAACAGCGATGCCGGCAGGTTGATCCCCTTTTCGTACACCTTGTGCAGGCTGGCCCGCTCGATGCGCTTGCCACGTACCACGCCATTCATGTCGGAGATCAGCAGATCGACGTACTGAGTGTCCGGATGGGCCTGGAGGAAGTCTTTCATCTCGCTGGAAGAACTGGCGCACGGGGTGACCGACGTCATGGTGTACATCCTTTGATGTGCTGCGGCGATGTGGGGATACGGCTGGCGCCTCACGGGCGACGATGGTTGCAGCTGTTGTTTTTTTAACTTTCCCATCGTGGGGATTGGTTACCCGACCGGGCGCATTGATTCCCGGGGGCAGTTCCACTATAAAATGGCCTCAACGCAACAGACATTGGCATTTCGGCAAGTAGAGCGTGCACCAATGCAATATCAGATCACCCACGCCGACCTCTCCCTGGTCCTGGCCCTGGAGCGCGGGCGCTCACTGGCCAAGGCCGCCGAACTGCTCAAGGTCGATGTTTCGACCGTGTTCCGTTCGATTCGCCGGCTTGAGTCGGCACTGGGCACCGCACTGTTCGTCAAGAGCCGTAAGGGCTACCTGCCGACCGACACCGCCCAGGCCCTGGCCGAGCAGGCCGAACGGGCCGAGCAGGCGCTGGATGCTGCGCGCATCGCCATGACCAGTGGCGAGCAGGTGGTGAGCGGCACCGTTCGTCTGACATGCACTGAGGCGGTAATGCACAGCCTGCTGCTGCCGGCGCTGGCCGAGTTCATGCCCAATTACCCGGCTCTGTCGCTGGAGATGGGCACGTCCAACACCTTCGCCAACCTCAGCAGGCGCGATGCCGACATCGCTCTGCGCCTGACCAATACGCCGCCCGAGCACCTGGTCGGCCGTTGCCTGGGTTCGACGTCCTATGTGATCTGTGGCCAGCCGCAATGGCGCGAGCGCCTGGACGAGTCCCACAACAGCGTGCCATGGATAGCCCCGGACGACTCCATGCAGGACCACCCCACCGTGGTCTGGCGCAATCAGCAGTACCCCGGGCTGAGCCCGCGCTACCAGTGCAGCAGCATGTCGACCATTGCACAGCTGGTAAGCACGGGGCTGGGCGTTGCGGCGCTGCCCGACTACATGGTCCATGCACTGCCTGGTGTCGAGGCGCTGAGCGGACCGCTGGCCGGTTGCGACACCCAACTGTGGCTGCTGACCCGGCCCGATTGCCGGGCCTTGCGCTCGGTGCAGACATTGTTCGAAGAGCTGACCCCAAGGTTGCGCGGCGCGATGTTGTGAGATACAAGATGAAGGTGTCTGTCGCGGCCCTTTGGCGGTGGTTCGGCGCCCCGGCAAGCCCGCGTTCACAGGGTGAGGGATGCAGGCCTGATGGGGTATCCGGCAAAACAGCGCTTCCCTATTGGCTGGTGATTTTTTAAACTATCGAGTCCGCCTGCCCATATTGGGCTGCACGCCCATCGCATTTGCTACTGAGGAAGACCATGGCCCGCGTAACTGTTGAAGACTGCCTGGAACACGTGGATAACCGTTTTGAGCTGGTCATGCTCTCGACCAAGCGCGCCCGTCAGCTGGCTACCGGCGGCAAAGAGCCACGCGTAGCGTGGGAAAACGACAAGCCGACCGTCGTTGCCCTGCGTGAAATCGCAGAAGGCATCGTCACCAACGAATTCATTGCCGCTGAAGAGATCGTCACCGAGGATCCGGTCTTCGCCGCGTTCGAGGACGAGTCCAACGAGGCTGTCTGATCGATGCCTGGTCGACGTCGCGCGGCGCAAGGCCCTCTTCCTCGGCAAGAGGTGAAACCATGCCGGGCATAGAAGCCTTAGCCGAACGGCTGTCGACCTACCTGGGCCCCGAGCAGGTCAATCTGGTTCGCCGGGCCTATTTCTACGCCGAACAGGCACACGATGGGCAGCGCCGCCGCAGCGGCGAGCCCTATGTGACCCATCCGCTGGCCGTGGCCAGCATCCTCGCCGACATGCACATGGACCATCAGAGCCTGATGGCGGCCATGCTGCACGACGTGATCGAAGACACCGGCATCGCCAAGGAAGCCCTCAGCCAGCAGTTTGGCGAAACGGTTGCCGAGCTGGTCGATGGGGTCAGCAAGCTGACCCAGATGAACTTCGAGACCAAGGCCGAAGCGCAGGCTGAAAACTTCCAGAAGATGGCCATGGCCATGGCCCGCGATATCCGCGTGATCCTGGTCAAGCTGGCCGACCGCCTGCACAACATGCGCACCCTGGAAGTGCTGTCTGGCGAAAAACGCCGACGCATCGCCAAGGAAACCCTGGAAATCTACGCGCCCATCGCCAACCGGCTGGGCATGCACACTGTGCGCGTAGAGTTTGAAGACCTCGGCTTCAAGGCCATGCACCCGATGCGCTCGTCGCTGATCCACCGGGCGGTCAAGAGCGCACGCGGCAACCGTAAAGAGATCGTCGCCAAGATCGAACACTCGCTGGCCAACTGCCTGGCCGCCGACGGTATTCAAGGCGAGGTCAGCGGCCGGCAGAAACACCTCTATGGCATCTACAAGAAGATGCGCGGCAAGCGCCGCGCCTTCACCGAGATCATGGACGTGTACGCCTTCCGCATCATCGTCGACAAGGTCGACACCTGCTACCGCGTGCTCGGCGCCGTACACAACCTGTACAAGCCGCTGCCCGGGCGCTTCAAGGACTACATTGCGATCCCCAAGGCCAACGGCTATCAGTCGTTGCACACCACGCTGTTCGGCATGCACGGCGTGCCCATCGAAATCCAGATCCGCACCCGCGAAATGGAAGAGATGGCCAACAATGGCATCGCCGCACACTGGCTGTACAAGTCCAACGACGACGAGCAGCCCAAAGGCAACCATGCGCGCGCTCGCCAGTGGGTCAAGGGCATCCTCGAGCTGCAGCAGCGTGCCGGCAACTCGCTGGAATTCATCGAGAGCGTGAAGATCGACCTGTTCCCTGACGAGGTCTATGTCTTCACGCCCAAAGGCAGGATCATGGAGCTGCCCAAAGGCTCCACCGCCGTCGATTTCGCCTATGCGGTGCATACCGATGTGGGCAACAGCTGCATCGCCTGCCGCATCAACCGGCGCCTGGCGCCGCTGTCCGAGCCGCTGCAGAGCGGTTCGACGGTCGAGATCGTCAGCGCCCCGGGCGCGCGGCCCAACCCGGCCTGGCTCAACTTCGTGGTCACCGGCAAGGCCCGTACGCACATCCGCCACGCACTCAAGCAGCAGCGACGCTCCGAGTCGATCAACCTTGGCGAGCGCCTGCTGAACAAGGTGCTGACCGGTTTCGACAGCAGCCTCGAGCAAATCCCTCAGGAGCGTATCAACGCGATTCTCGCCGAGTACCGCCTGGAGCTGATCGAAGACCTGCTCGAAGACATTGGCCTGGGCAACCGCATGGCCTATGTGGTGGCCCGCCGCCTGCTGTCAGCCGAAGGCGAACAGCTCCCAGCACCGGAAGGCCCTCTGGCGATCCGCGGCACCGAAGGCCTGGTATTGAGCTATGCCAAGTGCTGCACGCCCATCCCGGGCGACCCGATCGTCGGCCACCTGTCGGCAGGCAAGGGCATGGTCGTGCACCTGGAGAACTGCCGCAATATCAGTGAAATCCGCCATAACCCGGAGAAGTGCGTACAGCTTTCCTGGGCCAAGGACATCACCGGCGAATTCAATGTCGAGTTGCGTGTCGAGCTGGAACACCAGCGCGGCCTGATTGCCCTGCTGGCCAGCAGCGTCAATGCCGCCGACGGCAACATCGAGAAGATCAGCATGGACGAACGCGACGGCCGCATCAGCGTTGTCCAACTGGTGGTCAGCGTGCACGACCGCGTGCACCTGGCTCGTGTGATCAAGAAGCTGCGTACGCTGACCGGCGTGGTCCGCATCACCCGCATGCGTGCGTAGTCCGCCAACCGCAAGGAGTCATCATGAGCAAGACCGTCATCAACAGCGACAAGGCCCCTGCCGCCATCGGTACCTACTCGCAAGCGATCAAGGCCGGCAATACCGTTTACATGTCGGGCCAGATTCCGCTGGACCCGAACACCATGGAACTGGTTGAGGGCTTCGAAGCCCAGACCGTACAGGTCTTCGAGAACCTCAAGGCCGTTGCCGAAGCTGCGGGCGGTTCGTTCAAGGACATCGTCAAGCTGAACATCTTCCTCACCGACCTGAGCCACTTCGCCAAGGTCAACGAAGTGATGGGCCGCTACTTCGAGCAGCCGTATCCAGCCCGTGCCGCCATTGGCGTTGCCGCGCTGCCAAAAGGCGCCCAGGTAGAAATGGACGCCATCCTGGTCATCGATTGATGCCGCAGGTGACGGGCGCCTTGCCCGTCACCTTTCAGTTCAAGGTTAACCTACCATGCGTCAAGCACTGCCCCTCGCGCTGGCAGCCCTGCTTCTGAGCGGCTGCGCCAGCCACAAACCCGAAGATTTCAACGGCACCTGGATCAACCAGGACGCCATCAACGCCGCCGTCAAAGGTGGCAGCCTGCGCCAGGCCCTCAATGAACACGGCCCCATCTTCGAGTGGAAACTCGATGTGGCCAGCCAGCAGGCCAGCTACAGCAATGGTTTCGAGGCCGCCGACGGCCAATTGAGCGCCGCTGACAAGCAATGGCAGGCCAACTTCCCGGGCGGCCAGACCGAACAGCTGGCGCTGGATGGCGACGAGCTGAAAGCCACGGACACAACAGGTGCCGAACGCAGTTTCGTCCGCGCCAAACAGCTCGGTAATGTGCCCTTGGGCAGCAGCTTCGAGAAAGCACTGTACCAGGCGTACCTCGGCGGGGACTGGAAGATTGTCGAAGGCCAGGGCACAGGTAGCGTCGTCCGGTTCACCGATAACGGCGGCGTCACCGGCCTGCCCGGCCCTGACCGCTACGCCCTGTGCCTGGCCGGCGATTGCGCAAGCATGGGGGGCAGCAACGACAGCCTTTGGCTTGAGCGCAACCAACGTGGCGCGCCATTCATCTTCAAGCGCGATGGCGACAAGCTGGAGATCTTCCAGGCGCTCAACCGCGCACAGCCCGATGAAATCCCGCAACTGGCAGCCGGTACCCGCCAGTGGGTGCTGGAGAAAGACTGACCCAAGTCGCGCCTGGTTTCACTGGCCTAATCGCCGGCTTGCCGGCGATAGGGCCAGCAGCGATACAGCAGGCTTCAGCCTTCGCCTTTCAGGATCGCCGCGTAACCTTCCTTGTAACTCGGATACTCCGGCACCCAACCCAATGCCCGCACCCGGGCATTGCTGCAGCGCTTGCTGCCGGTGCGGCGCACCCGCTGCTCATCGGACCATTCGGTAACGCCCATGTAAGCTCGCAACCAGCCAACCACATCGGCCAGTGGCGCAGGGTCGTCATCAACGCCTATATAGCAATCGTCCAACGCCACACCATCGGCATCGGCCTGCAGCAGGAACGCCAGCAGGCTTGCGGCATCCTCGGCATGGATACGGTTGCCATACAGCGGCGGCTCGGTCGCCACCCGATAGCCCTGACGCACCTGGCTGAGGAGCCACTCACGCCCGGGGCCGTAGATCCCCGTCAGGCGCACGATGCTTGCCGGCATGCCGCCAGCCAGGGCCAGCCGCTCAGCCTCCAGCATCACACGCCCCGAATAGCCTTGCGGCTCGGTAGGTGCGGCCTCATCGATCCACTCCCCATCCTTTTGTGCAAACACACTGCTGCTGGACACGAACAGCAGGCGGCGCGGGCGCTGCCCACGCTCGGCCAGCCAACCCAGCACGTGACGCAAGCCCTCAACGTAAGCGCTTTGATAACCCGCCTCATCGTGCTGGCTGGCGGCTACGCAATACACCAGATAATCCGGGGAATGCTGTGGCCAAGCCTGGGGCATGCCCGAATCGGACAGGTCGGCAGCGATCGGTACAACACCCTGTGGCAGGTGTTCGACCGAACGGCGCAGGCCGCTTACCTGCCAGCCACGGGCGAGCAATTGGCGGGCCAGCCGGCCGCCGACATCACCACAACCTACGATCAATACGGAACGGTCTGACATCACTTAACTCCCTAGACCAAAGGATCAGGCTAGCCGGATTACACGATAGGCGGCTAGACCATGGGCGAAAAAAGCAACGAGATTACTTTTGTTAACAAGAATTACTTGCAATAATGGCACCCCTATCTGTTCTCGGCCTATCTCGAGGCCTTGGAGAACGCACACTTTTTTCTTCATCAGGTCCGGCCAGCATGACACGTACTCACACTTCCGCTTCGCCAACCCCGTCACGCGCCTGGCGCGCCATTGCCGCGCTGATGTTCAGCCTGGTGCTGGCCCCAGCGGCTATGGCCGATGAGCCCAATACCAACGTCAGCGCCCCAGCAGCTGCAAGCGCACCGGCCACCCCAGCCACCGAAAGCCAGGCACCTGCTGGCGACGCTCAGGCCGCTACGCCGGTCGATGCGCCGGCGGCAGCGGCCCCAGGCACCGAAGCCGTGGTCGAGAACACTTCGCTGGGCATGGCCCATGACCTGTCCCCATGGGGTATGTACAAGAACGCCGACGTGGTGGTGAAAGCGGTCATGATCGGCCTGGCCATTGCCTCGATCATCACCTGGACCATCTGGATCGCCAAGGGCTTCGAACTGATGGGCGCCAAGCGTCGCCTGCGCGGCGAAATCGCACAGCTGAAGAAGTCTGCCAGCCTCAAGGAAGCCAGCGAGGTCTCAAACAAGGAAGGCACCCTGGCCCACACGCTGGTCCACGACGCCCTGGAAGAAATGCGACTGTCGGCCAACGCCCGTGAAAAAGAGGGCATCAAGGAACGCGTGAGCTTCCGCCTGGAGCGCCTGGTGCATGCCAGCGGCCGCAACATGAGCAGCGGCACCGGCGTGCTCGCCACCATCGGCTCCACCGCGCCGTTCGTCGGCCTGTTCGGTACCGTGTGGGGCATCATGAACAGCTTCATCGGCATCGCCAAAACCCAGACCACCAACCTGGCCGTCGTTGCCCCCGGTATCGCCGAAGCACTGCTGGCCACCGCCCTGGGCCTGGTCGCAGCGATCCCGGCCGTAGTTATCTACAACGTCTTCGCCCGCTCCATCGCCGGCTACAAAGCCCAGGTTTCCGACGCTTCAGCGCAGGTCCTGCTGCTGGTCAGCCGAGACCTGGACCACCAGGGTGGCGAGCGCGTCGCCCCGCACATGGTGAAAGTGGGGTAAGCCATGGGCCTGCATCTGAACGAAGGTGGCGACGACCTCGCCGAAAACCACGAAATCAACGTCACGCCGTTCATCGACGTGATGCTGGTACTGCTGATCATTTTCATGGTGGCCGCGCCCCTGGCCACGGTCGACATCAAGGTCGACCTGCCGGCCTCGACCGCCAAGCCGGCACCGAGGCCGGAGAAGCCGGTGTTCGTCAGCGTCAAGGCCGACCAGAAGCTGTATGTCGGTGACGATCAGGTGCCTGCACCCAGCCAGCTTGGCCCGATGCTCGATGCCAAGACCAAGGGCGACAAGGAAACCACCATCTTCTTCCAGGCCGACAAAGGCGTGGATTACGGTGACCTGATGGAAGTGATGAACAACATGCGCGCGGCCGGCTACCTCAAAGTCGGTCTGGTAGGTCTCGAGACGGCAGCCAAGAAATGACGAAGACGCGGCACAATCTGGCGCGTTACAGCGGCAGCCTGGCACTTGTGCTGGGTGTCCATGCCGTCGCTGTGCTGCTCACGCTCAACTGGTCGGTGCCCCAGGCCGTCGAGCTGCCCCCGGCAGCCATGATGGTCGAACTTGCACCGCTGCCCGAGCCCGCACCGCCACCACCACCGAAGGCCGCTCCACAGCCGCCGGCACCGGTCGAAGAGCCGCCGTTGCCCAAGGTGGCTGAAGCGCCCAAACCAAAGATCGCCATCGCCAAGCCGCCCAAGCCCAAACCCAAGCCTCAACCGCCGAAGCCTGAGAAAAAGCCTGAGCCGCCCAAGGATGAGCCACCGACCAAAGAACAGGTCGTGGACACGCCGCCAACCAACACGCCACCGCAGAAGTCCGCGGCACCGGCACCCAGCATTGCCGCGAACAGCAAAGCGTTGCCGACGTGGCAGAGCGACCTGCTGCGCCACCTGGCGAAGTACAAGCGCTACCCGGAAGACGCACGCCGCCGGGGCCTTCAGGGCATCAACCGCCTGCGCTTCGTGGTCGACGCCGAAGGCAAGGTGGTCTCGTACTCCATGGCCGGTGGTTCGGGCAGCGCGGCACTGGACCGGGCAACCCTGGAAATGATCCGCCGGGCCGGCAAGGTACCCAAGCCGCCTGCCGAATTGCTCAACAATGGCACGATCGAAGTAGTGGCACCGTTCGTCTACTCGCTGGATCGTCGCTGATACTTTTGTTTCTGTCACAAATCGGCAAGTCTGATAACGTGCGTCTATCGATTGCAGCCGCTATGCTGGGCTCGCAACTTCATGGACGCACGTTATGACCCTCACAGAATTACGCTACATCGTCACTCTCGCCCAGGAGCAGCACTTCGGCCACGCCGCCGAGCGTTGCCATGTCAGCCAGCCCACCCTGTCCGTCGGTGTCAAAAAGCTTGAGGACGAGCTTGGCGTGCTGATCTTCGAGCGCAGCAAGAGCGCGGTGCGCCTGACGCCAGTCGGTGAAAGCATCGTCGCCCAGGCACAGAAGGTACTGGAGCAGGCGCAGGGCATCCGCGAACTGGCCCAGGCCGGCAAGAACCAGCTCACCGCCCCGCTCAAGGTCGGTGCTATCTACACCGTCGGCCCTTACCTCTTCCCGCACCTGATCCCGCAGCTGCACCGCGTGGCACCGCAGATGCCGCTGTACATCGAAGAGAACTTCACCCATGTGCTGCGCGAAAAACTGCGCAATGGTGAACTCGACGCAGTGATCATCGCCCTGCCGTTCAACGAAGCCGACGTGCTGACGCTGCCACTGTACGATGAGCCATTCTGTGCCCTGATGCCCGCCGACCACCCCTGGACGGCGAAAAAGACCATCGACACCGCCATGCTCAACGACAAGAGCCTGCTGCTGCTCGGCGAGGGCCACTGCTTCCGCGACCAGGTTCTGGAGGCCTGCCCAACGCTGAACAAAGGCGGCGAAGGCGCCAAGCACACCACGGTGGAGTCCAGCTCGCTGGAAACCATCCGCCATATGGTCGCTTCGGGCCTGGGCGTGTCGATCCTGCCGCTTTCGGCGGTGCACAGCCACCACTACGCGCCGGGGGTCATCGAAGTGCGCCCGCTTACCGCACCGGCACCCTTCCGCACCGTAGCCATCGCCTGGCGCGCCAGCTTCCCGCGGCCCAAGGCCATCGAGATCCTTGCCGACTCGATTCGCCTCTGCTCGGTAGCCAAGCCCGCTGTGGAACAACCGGCCTGAGTCATGACTGAGCTGTCGAAGGTCTCTGTCACCGCGCTCAAGGGCGTAGGCGAAGCCATGGCGCAGAAGCTCGCCAAGGTCGGCCTGGAAAACCTGCAGGACGTGTTGTTTCACCTGCCGCTGCGCTACCAGGACCGCACCCGGGTGGTGCCTATCGGCGCCCTGCGCCCCGGCCAGGACGCCGTGATCGAAGGCGTGGTCAGTGGCGCCGATGTGACCATGGGCAAACGCCGCAGCCTTGTCGTGCGCCTGGGCGATGGCAGCGGCGTGCTCAGCCTGCGCTTCTATCACTTCAGCAATGCGCAGAAGGAAGGCCTCAAGCGCGGTACCCACCTGCGCTGCTATGGCGAGGCCCGCCCCGGTGCCTCGGGCCTGGAGATCTACCACCCGGAGTACCGTGCACTCAATGGCGACGAGCCGCCGCCGCCGGTCGAGCAGACCCTGACGCCGATCTACCCGTCCACCGAAGGCCTCACACAACAGCGCCTGCGCCTGCTCTGCCAGCAGAGCCTGGATATGCTTGGCCCACGCAGCCTGCCGGATTGGTTGCCGGACGAACTGGCCCGGGACTACCACTTGGCACCGCTGGACGATGCCATCCGCTACCTGCACAACCCTCCGGCCGATGCCGACCTTGATGAGCTTGCCGAAGGCCAGCACTGGGCCCAGCATCGCCTTGCCTTCGAAGAGCTGCTCACCCACCAGCTGTCGCAACAGCGCCTGCGTGAAAGCCTGCGCAGCTTGCGCGCTCCGGTTCTGCCCAAGGCCAATAGCCTGCAGGTGCAGTATCTGGCCAACCTGGGCTTCAAGCCGACCGGCGCACAGCAGCGGGTAGCCGATGAAATCGCCTACGACCTGAGCCAGGCCGAGCCGATGATGCGCCTGGTACAGGGCGATGTCGGCGCCGGCAAGACCGTGGTTGCCGCACTGGCGGCGCTGCAGGCACTGGAGGCCGGCTACCAGGTGGCGCTGATGGCGCCCACCGAGATTCTCGCCGAGCAGCACTACATCACCTTCAAGCGCTGGCTGGAGCCGCTGGGCCTGGAAGTCGCCTGGCTGGCCGGCAAGCTCAAGGGCAAAGCCCGCGCCAGCGCCCTGGAACAGATCGCCAACGGTGCGCCGATGGTGGTGGGTACCCACGCGTTGTTCCAGGAAGAAGTGCAATTCAAGCACCTGGCCCTGGCGATTATCGACGAACAGCACCGTTTTGGTGTGCAACAACGTCTGGCCCTGCGCAAGAAGGGTGTTGCAGGCGAACTGTGCCCGCACCAGCTGATCATGACCGCCACGCCGATCCCGCGCACGCTGGCGATGAGCGCCTATGCCGACCTCGACACCTCGGTGCTCGACGAACTGCCGCCAGGGCGCACGCCGGTGAACACCGTGCTGGTCGCCGACAGCCGGCGCTTCGAGGTGGTGGAGCGGGTGCGCGCCGCTTGCGCCGAAGGGCGCCAGGCCTATTGGGTCTGCACCCTGATCGAAGAGTCCGAAGAACTTACCTGCCAGGCAGCCGAGAGTACCTACGAGGAACTGGGCAGCGCCTTGGGTGAACTGCGCGTGGGCCTGATCCACGGGCGCATGAAACCTACGGAAAAGGCCGCGGTGATGGCCGAATTCAAGCAAGGCGACCTGCAACTGCTGGTCGCAACCACGGTGATCGAGGTGGGTGTGGACGTGCCCAACGCCAGCCTGATGATCATCGAGAACCCCGAACGCCTGGGCCTTGCCCAACTGCACCAGTTGCGCGGCCGGGTAGGCCGGGGCAGCGCGGTGAGCCACTGCGTGCTGCTGTATCACCCGCCGCTGTCGCAGATCGGCCGCGAACGCCTGGGGATCATGCGCGAAACCAACGACGGCTTCGTCATCGCTGAAAAGGACCTGGAGCTGCGCGGCCCGGGCGAGATGCTCGGGACGCGCCAGACCGGCTTGTTACAATTCAAGGTCGCCGACCTGATGCGCGATGCCGACCTGTTGCCAGCCGTGCGCGACGCCGCACAGGCCCTCATTGCACGCTGGCCCGAGCACGTCAGCCCACTGCTCGACCGTTGGCTGCGCCACGGCCAGCAATATGGCCAAGTGTGACGCCAGTACCAGAATGGATCCAGCTTTGCGACCAGACTGGTTATACTTCGCGTTTAAAAGAATCAGTGGATACGGACCATGACTGAAGCTGCCCTGGACACCGCAACCCCACACGCACCGTCTGTTATCCGGCTGTTGCTCGAAAAACTGGGCGTTGCCTATCGCGAGGTGCCAGAGCATACGCAACTGCCGGCTGCTTCACGGGTACAGGCGATCCTGCTGGATGACGAGATCGGCGCATTGATGGTGCTGTTCCCGCAGAGCAAGCTGCTGGACCTCAATCGTCTGGAAGAGCTGACGGGCCGCAAGCTCAAAGCCGTGCCGGTACAACGCCTGAAACAGATGCTCGACAAGCACCATCTGAAGGCCTTGCCTGCGATTCCGGCGCTGACCAGTTCGCCCTGCCTCTATGAAGGCAAGTTGCTCGATGCCGAACGCCTGCTGATCCAGTCCGGTGAAGCCGGTCTGTTGCTGGAAATCCAGCGTGACGACTTCAAGCACATGATGCAAAAGGCCAGCGCTGGCACTTTCGGCCAACCCGTCAGGGAAATACGCCCCAATCTCGACCGCCCGGATGATGACTCCAGGGAGATTACCCTAGCAGTGCAGGCATTCACCGCCCGCCGCATCCAGAAGCGCCTGGAAGAAACCATCGAGATACCGCCGCTGGCCGATACGGCGCAGAAAATCATCAAGCTGCGGGTCGACCCCAATGCCAGCATCGACGACATCACCGGCGTGGTCGAAACCGACCCGGCCCTGGCCGCACAGGTGGTCAGCTGGGCTGCTTCACCCTATTACGCCTCCCCAGGCAAGATCCGCTCGGTGGAAGATGCCATCGTCCGCGTCTTAGGCTTCGATCTGGTGATCAACCTGGCCCTGGGCCTGGCATTGGGCAAGACGTTGAGCCTGCCCAAGGACCACCCGCAACAGGCGACGCCGTACTGGCAGCAGTCGATCTACACCGCGGCCATCATCGAAGGCCTGACCCGGGCCATGCCGCGGGCCGAACGCCCTGAAGCCGGCCTGACTTACCTGGCCGGGCTGTTGCACAACTTCGGCTATCTGCTGCTGGCGCATGTGTTCCCGCCGCACTTCTCGCTGATCTGCCGCCATCTGGAGGTCAACCCTCACCTGTGCCACACCTATGTGGAGCAGCACCTGCTGGGTATCAGCCGCGAGCAGATCGGCGCCTGGCTGATGAAGCTGTGGGACATGCCCGAAGAGCTGTCGACCGCGCTGCGCTTCCAGCATGATCCTGCCTATGACGGCGAATACTCGGCGTACCCCAACCTGGTGTGCCTGGCGACCCGTCTGCTGCGCTGCCGCGGCATCGGCTCGGGGCCGCAGGAGGCGATCCCCGACGAATTGCTGGAGCGCCTGGGCATTACCCGGGAGAAAGCTGAGGACGTCGTGAACAAGGTGCTCGAGGCCGAGAGTTTGCTGCGCGAACTGGCGTCGCAGTTCAACGCACCGCACTGAAAACGTTGGGGCTGCACAGCAGCCCCAGCTGTTCAGCCTTTTTTCTTCTTCGGTTTCAGGTATTTCATCAAACCCTGGAACCACATCACCAGCGCCGGATTGCCCTTGATCTGGATGCTCTTGTCCTGGATGCCCTGCATGAACGCCAACTGCTTGTTGCTCGCCTGCATCGTGGCGAAGCCATAGGCAGCGTCCTTGAAGGCAATGGCAAAGGCTGGCTGCGGATGAGCGCCACCTTTGCTGCTGATGCGTTCGCCACTGACGATGAAGTGCCGGGCAACCTTGCCATCGAGCGTCTGCATCTGGAACACCAGGTCCTTGTCCTTGAGTTGCTGCTGAAATGCCGGGTTGTTACGGCTGGCCTTGGCCATCAACAACCCCATGGCCCAGAGAAGAAAGCGGAACTTCATCAACGCGCCTCGAATATAAAATGACCGAAGCGCACAGTTTATCCGTTTCCTGAACTATTTACGCACATTCGCAGCGCGATGCTTTCCGAAAGCACAACGGGCGCACTGAGGCGCCCGTTTGAGCAGAGGCTGCAAGTCAAGCGTCGGTCATTTGGCTTTCTTGGCCGGCTTGGCGGGCACATTGACGCTGTCACGCAGGTTTTTGCCAGGCTTGAAGGCCACAGTATTGCTGGCCTTGATCTTCACCGGCTCACCGGTCTGAGGATTCTTGCCGGTACGGGCACCGCGATGCCGTTTTTCAAAAGTGCCGAAGCCGACGAGGGTCACGGTGTCTTTGTCCAGCGCACCGGTGATGCTGTCGAGAATGGCATTGAGTACCTGATTGGCCTTTTCCTTGGTCAGATCGGCCTTTTCGGCGATGACGGCGGCGAGTTCTGGTTTACGCATAATGAAGCCTCTTTGACGGGAATTTTTGTTGTTATTGCCGTGCTGCCCGTGAAGCAGCGTTCAAGGCACCGCAGGCTCTAATCTGCGGCAGACGGAAGTGAGAATGGCACGCCGACCGGGGCCGCGCCAGTATCTGGGCGGCCATTGTGCGGTCAACTACAGGATAAATCCGACAGAACGCCCGCTGTTTACGCCATCAGCGCAGGCAGCTGCCGGTTCAGGGCCAGTTTTTCCATGACGGCGCTGCCTGTCAGGGCATAGCCCAGCAACTGGCCGTCAGCAGCGTGACAGAGCACTTTCAGGTCACTGCCCTGCCCTTGCACCTGCCAGGTACCTTCGCAACCAGGCGGCGGCGGCGAAACCACCAACGGGCAAGCCGGTGTTTTCACAGTGATGGGCATCGGCCCGTAACTGACCTGCGTCGGGTTGCCTGTCAAAGTCTGGGCCAGGGCTCGAGCGCAGGCCATCAATGGCATCACATAGAGCAGGTTGATACCTTCGACTTCAGCACAGTCGCCCAGTGCGAAAATGTTGCCGTGGGAGGTGCGCAGTTGGCGGTCCACGACTACGCCGCGGTTGGTCTGCAGGCCCGCTGCAGCGGCCAGGTCGGTACGCGGGCGCAGGCCGATGGCCGATACCACCAGGTCGCAGGCGATCACGCTGCCATCGGACAAGTGCGCCTCAAGGCCTTCGCTCACCTGCTGCAGGCGAGTGAGTACGGGCCCCAGGTGAAAACGCACGCCCAGCCCTTGCAACCCACCCTGAACGGCAGCGGCAGCGGCAGGATGCAACAGGGTCGGCATGACCTGCTCGCACGGCGCCACCACATCGACCTCAAAGCCACCCAGGCGCATGTCATTGGCGAACTCGCAGCCGATCAGGCCGGCCCCGAGGATCAATACACGCTGGTTGCCAGCCGCGGCAGCACGCAAACGTGCGTAGTCTTCCAGATCATTGACCGGGAACACATGATCTGCCCCGTCACCCTCCACCGGCACCTGCACGGTCTGCGCGCCCCAGGCCAGCACCAGATCGCGATACTCCACCGCTTCTTCGCCAATCCACAGGCGCTTGTGGCCAGGGTCGATACCGCTGATGCGCGTGTGGGTGCGGATAACCGCCTTGAGTTGCTCGGCCATGGCCCCCGGCTCGGCCATGCACAGGCCGTCCGCGTCCTTCTGCTTGGCGAAGCCGGTAGAAAGCATGGGCTTGGAATAGGAGCGACCGTCGTCGGCCGTAATCAGCAGCAGCGGCGTATCGCCATCGAGCTTGCGAAACTCACGGGCGAGGTTATAGCCGGCCAGGCCGGTCCCGATGATGACCACGGGGGACGTCATGTCGTGCTTTCCTCTTGGTTGAACAGCATGGCGATCAGCCGATGGCGATCATTTCAAAGTCGCTTTTGCCGACGCCGCAATCGGGGCACAGCCAATCCTGCGGCACATCCTCCCACCGGGTACCCGGCGCGATGCCGTCATCCGGCCATCCTTGGGCCTCGTCGTAGATCAGGCCACAGACAATACACTGCCACTTCTTCATGATTTGTCGTTCCTCGGTACAGGCTCAGGCTATGTCAATCGGGCTCAGGGCCCTTACGCGGGCATTATGCAAGCAGTTGGGGCAATCATGCTAAGCTCGCCGCCTCTCTGGCTCTAATCAAGCATACCGACGTGTCGTACGAATCCCCGCAAGCAGCCGCTGTCGCGTGGCTGGCGTATCCACAACTGGCGGTCGATACCGACCAGCCTGCCCTCGACTGGCTGTTCGACGAAGGTTCCCTGACTCGCCGCCTTACCCGACTGTCTCACGATCATTTCAGCGTCACTCCGCTGTTCGAGGGCTGGCAGGCGCTGCGCGATGACGAATGCCTGGCGCTGGGTATCGCGCCAGGCGCTGAAGGCTGGGTGCGCGAGGTGTACTTGCGCGGCCATGGTCAGCCGTGGGTCTTCGCCCGCAGTGTGGCCAGCCGTAGCGCCTTGGAACACGGCGGTTTGCACCTGGAAACCTTGGGCAGCCGTTCGCTGGGCGAGTTGTTGTTCTGCGACCAGGCGTTCATCCGTCACCCCATTGAAGTGTGCACTTATCCACAGCAGTGGTTACCTGTCGAAGCGGCCCATGCAGGGTTGTGGGGGCGGCGCTCGCGCTTCGAGCGCGATGGCCTCGATCTGCTGGTGGCCGAAGTATTCCTGCCGGCACTGTGGCAAGCAGCCAAGGAGGAAAACTGCTGATGTACCTGCAACTGCTCAAGTCGCTCAACCGCGTGCACCCGCGCGCCTGGGACTTCATCCAGCTCAGTCGCATGGACCGGCCGATCGGCATCTACCTGCTGCTGTGGCCGACCCTGACGGCGGTGTGGATTGCAGGCCTTGGTTCGCCCACCTTGGCCAACGTGCTGATCTTCGGCCTAGGCGTGGTGCTGATGCGTGCCGCTGGCTGCTGCATCAATGACTTCGCCGATCGCAAGGTCGATGGCCACGTTAAACGCACCGCCGACCGCCCGCTGGCCAGTGGCCGGGTCAAGCCACGCGAGGCGCTGGCGCTGTTCGGGATCCTGGTGGCGGTGAGCTTCCTGCTGGTGCTGTGTACCAACAGCAAGACTGTGTGGCTGTCATTCGGCGCGGTGGCTTTGGCGTTCTGTTACCCGTTCATGAAGCGCTACACCTATTACCCGCAGGTAGTGCTGGGGGCTGCGTATTCCTGGGGTATCCCCATGGCCTTCACTGCCGCCGGCGGCGAGTTGCCGGCCAGCGCCTGGCTGCTGTACATCGCCAACCTGCTGTGGACGGTGGGTTACGATACCTACTACGCCATGGTCGACCGGGACGATGACCTGAAAATCGGGGTGAAATCGACTGCGATCCTGTTCGGCGAGTCCGACCGGGTGATCATCCTGACCCTGCAGATGCTGTCGCTGGGCTGCCTGTTGCTGGCGGGAAGCCGCTTCGAGCTGGGTGGCTGGTTCCACCTTGGGCTGCTGGGTGCCGCACTGTGCTTTGCCTGGGAGTACTGGTCGACGCGCAAGCTGGACAGAGAGTCGTGCTTCAAGGCGTTTCTGCACAATCACTGGGCGGGGCTGCTGGTATTCATGGGTGTGGTGCTCGATTACGCCCTGCGCTGAACACAACCTCGGCAAGCCACCCTGTGGAAGCCGGCTTGCCGGCGATTGGGCCGCAAAGCGGCCCCAGCCATCTCAAGGCTTGGCGACGTGCCAGACGTCTTTCAAACCATCACCGGTCATGTCCCCAGCCTTCTTGTCCTTCACGAAGGTATACAGGGGCTTGCCGTCATATGCCCACTGCTTCTTGCCATCGTCGCGCATCACCACCGACCACTTGTCCTTGGCAGGCTCGTCATCGGCCTTGACCAGCAGCGGCGGCCAGTTGGTGGCGCACTCGCCATTGCACATCGACTTGCCGCCAGCATCCTTGTCGAAGGTGTACAGCGTCATGCCCGCGTGATCGACCCACATGCCGTCCTTCTCCATGGCATGGTGGGCCGACGCTACCCCGGGCAGTGCCAGTGCAGCGCAAAGGGCCATCCAGCTCAGCGTGTGTCGTGTCATTGGAATCACCGTGAATTCGGGGGGTGGAATGAGTTCGAACAGCCGCCGCAGCGGCCCCTCAAAGCCTAGCCCAGTCATGCAATGTCGCCAGAATGGCCAACACCCTGTCACACAGCTGCAATAATTCCGTTATCTAATGCGGGCCAGACCCGATATTCCAGGAGAGGTTTAAAGCATGGTTGGCAGAAACATTCTGATCGTCGACGACGAAGCGCCCA
This sequence comes from Pseudomonas sp. BNK-15, assembly GCF_047456105.1. Classification (NCBI taxonomy): domain Bacteria; kingdom Pseudomonadati; phylum Pseudomonadota; class Gammaproteobacteria; order Pseudomonadales; family Pseudomonadaceae; genus Pseudomonas; species Pseudomonas sp. BNK-15. The sequence goes on along the minus strand of NZ_CP179898.1, from coordinate 2,076,824 downwards.
TTCGCGAGATGATCGCCGTTGCATTGGAAATGGCCGGCTATGACTGCCTGGAAGCCGAGAACTCCCAACAGGCCCACGCAATCATCGTCGACCGTAAACCGGACCTGATCCTGCTCGACTGGATGCTGCCGGGCACCTCCGGCATCGAGTTGGCTCGCCGCCTCAAGCGCGATGAGCTCACCGGCGATATCCCGATCATCATGCTCACCGCCAAGGGCGAAGAGGACAACAAGATCCAGGGCCTGGAAGTCGGCGCCGACGACTACATCACCAAACCCTTTTCGCCTCGTGAACTGGTGGCGCGCCTGAAGGCCGTGCTGCGCCGCGCCGGCCCAAGCGACAGCGAAGCCCCTATCGAAGTCGGCGGCCTGCTGCTCGACCCGATCAGCCACCGCGTGACCATCGACGGCAAGCCGGCCGAAATGGGCCCTACCGAATACCGCCTGCTGCAGTTCTTCATGACCCACCAGGAACGCGCCTACACCCGGGGCCAGTTGCTCGACCAGGTCTGGGGTGGCAACGTCTACGTCGAGGAACGCACCGTCGATGTGCACATCCGCCGCCTGCGCAAGGCACTGGGTGAAGCCTACGAAAATCTGGTACAAACCGTCCGGGGCACTGGCTACCGCTTCTCGACCAAAAGCTAGCTGCGAGCTTCCAGCCTCAAGCTGCAAGGAAAAGCCAGCAGCATCCAGGCTGGAAAAAGGACTATCAGCATCACCGATCCGCTTCTTCTTGCAGCTTGTAGCTCGCAGCTTGCGGCTGGATCCGAAGGATCTGTCAATTGAACCAGAACTGGCACGCAACCCTGATTCGCCACCTGCTCCTGCTGATCACTGTCTGCCTGATAGGCGGCCTGGTCAGCGGTTATTACGGCTGGAGCCTGGCCATCGGCCTGGGCCTTTACCTGGGCTGGACCCTCAAACAGTTGCTGCGCCTGCATGACTGGTTGCGCAACCACCAGCCCGACGAAGCACCGCCCGACGGCTATGGCCTGTGGGGCGAGGTGTTCGACAGCATCTACCACCTGCAACGACGCGACCAGCGCGTACGCGGCCGTCTGCAGGCAGTGATCGACCGGGTGCAGGAGTCCACCGCCGCACTGCGCGACGCGGTGATCATGCTCGACAGCGACGGTAACCTGGAATGGTGGAACCGCGCCGCAGAAACCCTGTTGGGCTTCAAGACTCCGCAGGATGGCGGCCAGCCGGTCACCAATCTGGTACGCCACCCGCGCTTCAAGGAATACTTCGAGGCGCAGAACTTTGCCGAACCACTGGAAATTCCCTCCCCCATCAATGACCGCATGCGCGTGCAGCTGCACCTCACCCGCTACGGCAACAACGAACACCTGATGCTGGTGCGCGACGTTACTCGCATCCATCAGCTCGAACAGATGCGCAAGGACTTCGTGGCCAACGTCTCGCACGAGTTGCGTACACCGCTGACGGTGATTGCCGGCTACCTGGAAACCCTGCTGGATAACGTCGAAGACGTGAACCCGCGCTGGAACCGGGCGTTGCAGCAGATGAGCCAGCAAGGCTCACGCATGCAGACCCTGCTCAACGACCTGCTGCTGCTGGCCAAACTGGAAGCCACCGATTACCCGTCGGACAACCAGCCGGTGGCAGTCGACGCTTTACTCGGCGCGATCATGAACGACGCCCAGGCACTGTCCGGGCCGCGCAACCAGCGCATCACTCTGGAGGCCGCGCCGGGCCTTCGCCTCAAAGGCAGTGAGTCGGAGTTGCGCAGCGCTTTCTCCAACCTGGTGTTCAACGCGGTGAAGTACACCCAGGACGAAGGCAACATCCGTATCCGCTGGTGGGCCGACGACCAGGGCGCCCACCTGTCAGTCCAGGACTCGGGGGTCGGTATCGACGCCAAGCACCTGCCGCGGCTGACCGAACGTTTCTACCGCGTCGACTCCAGCCGCGCTTCCAACACAGGAGGCACCGGCCTGGGGCTGGCGATCGTCAAGCATGTGCTCATGCGCCATCGCGGGCGCCTTGAGATCAGCAGCGTACCGGGCCATGGCAGTACCTTCACCTGTCACTTTGCCCCCGTACAACTGGCTAATGGCAACGCTTGATTCCAAGGGCCACTTTGCTTTTGCCGCCCCAGCCGCTACATTGACCCCCCTGTGCCAGCAAAAGCTGGCACTTTTTTTCTACCTTCCCCAAAGACGGACCCCGTAAAAAATCCATCATGGACCCTTCCCCTGGTATCAGCCTCACCTCGTTATTCGCCGATTTCGGCATGATTCTCTTTGCCCTGTTCCTGGTGCTGCTCAACGGCTTTTTCGTAGCCGCCGAGTTCGCCATGGTCAAGCTGCGCTCAACGCGTGTCGAATCCATTGCCGAGCAGCACGGCTGGCGCGGCAGCATCCTGCGCAAGGTACACAACCAGCTCGACGCCTACCTGTCGGCCTGCCAGCTGGGTATCACCCTCGCCTCCCTGGGCCTTGGCTGGGTCGGTGAGCCGGCATTCGCCCACCTGCTAGAGCCGCTGCTGGCATACCTGGGCGTGGACACGCCAGAGTTGATCAAGGGTGTCTCGTTCTTCGTCGCGTTCTTCGTCATCTCGTACCTGCACATCGTGGTCGGTGAACTGGCGCCCAAATCCTGGGCGATCCGCAAGCCCGAACTGCTGTCGCTGTGGACCGCGGTGCCGCTTTACCTGTTCTACTGGCTGATGTACCCGGCCATCTACCTGCTCAACGCCAGTGCCAACACCATCCTGCGCTTTGCCGGCCAGGGCGAGCCTGGCCCGCACCACGAGCACCATTACAGCCGTGAAGAGCTCAAGCTGATCCTGCACTCCAGCCGTGGCCAGGACCCGAGCGACCAGGGTATGCGTGTACTGGCCTCGGCCGTGGAGATGGGCGAGCTGGAAGTGGTCGACTGGGCCAACTCGCGTGAAGACATGGTCAGCATCGACGCCTATGCGCCACTCAAGGAAATCCTGGCTCTGGTGCGCCGCCACAAGTTCAGCCGCTATCCGCTGTACGACGCCGAGCGTGAGGAGTTCACCGGGCTTTTGCACATCAAGGATCTGCTGCTGGAACTGGCCGAACTCGAGCACCTGCCGGAAACCGTTGACCTCGAAGACTTGGCCCGCCCGCTGGAGCGTGTATCGCGGCACATGCCGTTGTCCCAGCTGCTGGAACAGTTCCGCAAGGGCGGCGCGCACTTCGTGCTGGTCGAGGAGGCCGATGGCAAGGTGATCGGCTACCTGACCATGGAAGATGTGCTGGAAGTGCTGGTGGGCGACATTCAGGACGAACACCGCAAGACCGAGCGCGGCATCCTGGCCTACCAGCCAGGCAAGCTGCTGGTGCGTGGCGACACGCCGCTGTTCAAGGTGGAGCGCTTGCTGGGCATCGACCTTGACCACATCGAAGCGGAAACCCTGGCCGGGCTTATCTACGAAACGCTAAAGCGCGTGCCTGAGGAAGAGGAAGTGCTGGAAGTCGAAGGCCTGCGCATCATCATCAAGAAGATGAAAGGGCCCAAGATCGTGCTGGCCAAGGTGCTCAAGCTCGGCTGAGCTGGCGGGGCCGCTTGGCGGCCCCTGACAATTTCAGGGATTTCCCGCAGTAAAGTTCGGCAAACCGCCAATCGGCCGGTCGAACTGGAAGGGGATCGACTCCAGCGCCAAGCCGACGTTGCGCTGCACCACGAAATGCAGGTGAGGGCCTGTGCTGTTGCCGGTATTGCCCGACTTGGCCAACGCCTGCCCCAACGCCACCTGCTGCCCCTCGGCCACTACCACTGAACCGCGCATCAGGTGCAGATACACTCCCATCGTGCCGTCCGGGTGAAGAATGCGCACGAAATTGCCCGAGGGGTTGGTACCTCGTCCGCTCTGGTTGTTCTCGATCTTCACCACCATCCCACCCCTCGCCGCAATGATCGGGGTGCCCTCCGGCATGGCGATGTCCATGGCATGACGGCCCTTGGGACCGTAATGGCTGAAGCGGCCGTTGGGCCCTTGAGTCAGGCGGAAAGGGCCGCCTTTCCATGGGAAAGGATAACGATAAGCCTGCGAGCGCTGACCAGGGTCACCCATGGCGTACTGAAATTTGCTGGCATAACGGAGCGGCCCGCCGGGGGCCGCCAACACCGAGCTGAGCACCTTGGTCGAGCGTGGCCCGACTACGGCTCGCACGATCCGCGGGCCGTTGCCGCCGAAGGCATTGGCCAACTGATCGACGCGCAGTTCAACCTGCATGGGCACGTACAGCTCATTACGCACCAGGAAGCGCACGCCGCCCGGAAACGGCTCGGTTTGCAGGCGTACCTGACCCTCAACCTGCTCGAACATCGGCTCGCCCAGCTCCAGAGCCTTTGCCCCTGGGCTGGGGCGCTCGGAATAGGAAGCCACCCCGAAATTGTCAGTGGTCTTGTAAATGGTCATGCCCAGGCTCGACGCCGAGGCCGTGAGCGAGGCACAGAACAGCAGCAGGCGGGCGGCGGCGGGCATGATAGTGGCTTTTTGACAGTGATGTTCTGTCGAAGCCTAGCAGTGGGATCTGGGAGCGGTATGACAGTTGGTCGGAAGACCGCCGCAGCCCTGTAGGAGCGGCCTTGCGTCGCGAAAGGGCCGCACAGCGGCCCCGTTTTGCAGCGCGGCAAGAATGGCTGGGGGGCTGCGCTGCAGCCCTTTCGCGACACAAGGCCGCTCCAACAGGGTCGGAGTACGACGAAACTAGGCGCCGGGGGTGAAGTGCTTCTGCGTAGTGCCGCGGGCAATCAGCCGCGACAGGTAGTCGAGCTTCTGTGCATCCTGGTCGACGAATTTGAAGGTCAGTTGCAGCCAGTCGCTTTCAGGTTTCGGCTCCAATGCCGCAATGGCATGCAGGTAACCATTCAGGCGGGCAACTTCAGCGCTCTCGCCCTGCTCAAGGTCCAGTACAGCGCCTTCGAGCACCTGTGGCAGCACTGCACTGCGACGTACCACCAGCAACGCCTCCTTAAGGCTCAGCGCCTTGATCACACAAGGCTGAGTACCACTGGAAAGGCGCAGCTGGCCTTGTCCACGCCCGGTCTGCGCAGCGGCTGCGGCGGCCGTCTGCGGTTTCGGTGCATTGATCAACGGCTTGGCCGGCGCAGCCGCAGCAGGCGCGGCCTTGACCGCTTCAGGTTTGCCCCCGGTCAGCGCGCTCAGCGAATCGTTGGCGAACGCCGAATTCACCCGCGCCTGGCCACCGGCGACCAAGCTTTCAAGCTTGCCGATCTTGGTCAGGGCTTTCTTCACCTTGGTCAGCAACTGCTCGTTGGTGAATGGCTTGCCGACAAAATCGGAGACGCCCGCCTGAATGGCCTGGATGACGTTTTCCTTGTCGCCGCGGCTGGTCACCATGATGAACTGCAGGCTCTTCATTTCTGGCTGCTGGCGGCACCAGGTCAGCAGCTCAAGGCCGGACATCTCGGGCATTTCCCAGTCGCACAGCACAAGGTCGAAGGTTTCCTTGCCCAGCATGGCCATGGCCTTGCGGCCGTTGACCGCATCTTCGATGACCATGCCCGGGAAGGCATTACGCAGGCACTTCCTCACCAGATCACGGATGAACGGGGCGTCATCCACGACCAGCACATTGACTTTACTCATCGATACTCCTCTTGAATCCCGACTAGCCTACCGCCGATTGGTGGCCATTTGCCAACACCTGGATCACGCCGGGACTTCTTTGCATCGTTCGCGGGTGCCTGCTGACTGCTCAAGCGCAAACGAAAACGCCCGGCGAAGGCCGGGCGTCGATGCTCGGGAGCAATCTTATTTATCGTCCGGTTCAGCCGGAACATTAGCAATTTCGGCCTCATCGCCAGCCGTGCCCTGAACTTCGGCTTTCATGCGCTTGAGGCCCATGTGGCGTACATCGGTACCGCGCACCAGGTAGATCACCAGTTCCGAGATGTTACGCGCGTGGTCGCCGATACGCTCCAGCGAACGCAGGGCCCAAATGACGCTCAGCACCCGCGAGATCGAGCGCGGGTCTTCCATCATGTAGGTCACCAGTTCACGCAGGGCGGTCTTGTACTCGCGGTCGATGGTCTTGTCGTACTGGGCAACCGACAGAGCCAGGTCGGCATCGAAGCGGGCGAAGGCATCCAGTGCGTCGCGCACCATGTTGCGCACCTGGTCGCCAATGTGGCGCACCTCGACGTAGCCGCGCGGCGACTCGCCTTCTTCGCACAACTGGATGGCGCGGCGGGCGATCTTGGTCGATTCGTCACCAATACGCTCCAGGTCGATCACCGACTTGGAAATGCTGATGATCAGGCGCAGGTCGGAGGCCGCCGGCTGGCGACGGGCGAGGATGCGCACGCACTCCTCGTCGATGTTGCGCTCCATCTGGTTGATCTGCTCGTCGACTTCACGCACCTGCTGGGCCAGGCCCGAGTCGGCCTCGATCAGCGCGGTGACCGCGTCATTGACCTGTTTCTCGACCAGCCCGCCCATGGCCAGGAGGTGGCTGCGCACCTCTTCGAGTTCGGCGTTGAACTGCTGGGAAATGTGGTGCGTCAGGCTTTCTTTGTTGATCATCGTTTAGCTCCGCGAAGCTGCAAGCTGCAAGCCTCAAGTAGTTCGTGTCGTTTCCTGGCTCCGCGCTGGCTGCTTTTTCTTGAAGCTCGAAGCTTGAAGCTCAAAGCCCGCAGGCGCGCCCAACAGCGCCGTTAGCCGTAGCGACCGGTGATGTAGTCTTCGGTCTGCTTCTTCGCCGGGTTGGTGAACAGGGTGTCGGTATCACCGAATTCGACCAGTTTGCCCATGTACATGAACGCGGTGTAGTCCGAAACACGGGCCGCCTGTTGCATGTTGTGGGTCACGATAACGATGGTGTACTTGGATTTCAGTTCGTAGATCAGCTCTTCGACCTTCAGCGTCGAGATCGGGTCCAGTGCCGAGCAAGGCTCGTCGAGCAGCAGCACTTCAGGCTCGACGGCGATGGTACGGGCGATCACCAGACGCTGCTGCTGGCCGCCGGACAGGCCCAGCGCCGAGTCATGCAGGCGGTCCTTGACCTCCTCCCACAGGGCCGCGCCCTTCAGTGCCCACTCGACCGCTTCGTCCAGCACGCGCTTCTTGTTGATGCCCTGGATACGCAGGCCATACACCACGTTCTCGTAGATGGTCTTGGGGAACGGGTTTGGCTTCTGGAACACCATGCCCACGCGGCGGCGCAGCTCGGCCACGTCCTCGCCCTTGCGGTAGATGTTGTTGCCGTACAGGTTGATGGCGCCTTCGACACGGCAACCGTCAACCAGGTCGTTCATGCGGTTGAAGGTGCGCAGCAGGGTCGATTTGCCGCAGCCGGACGGGCCGATGAAAGCCGTCACGCGTTGCTTGGGGATGTTCATGCTGACATCGAACAACGCCTGCTTGTCACCGTAATACAGGCTCAGGCCGGGTACTTCGATGGCCACGGTCTCTTCGGCCAGGCGCAGGCTCTGCTTGTCGCGGCCCAGGGCAGCCATGTCGATGCCGTGGGTGTGGGATTCTTGCTGCATGGTCTCACTCCGTTTGTAGCTGCAAGCTTTGAGCTGCAAGCTGCAAGTTAGGGCAAAGCGGCACTCCTCTTGGAGCTTGCCGCTTGTGGCTTAAAGCATCAATCAGTGGTCGAGGGCCTTGTACTTCTCGCGCAGGTGGTTACGGATCCACACCGCCGAGAGGTTGAGGGTGGCGATTACCATCACCAGCAGCAGCGCAGTGGCGTATACCAACGGCCGCGCGGCCTCGACGTTGGGGCTCTGGAAGCCGACATCGTAGATGTGGAAGCCCAGGTGCATGATCTTCTGGTCCAGGTGCAGGTACGGGTAGTTACCGTCCAGCGGCAACGACGGCGCCAGCTTGACCACGCCGACCAACATCAGCGGCGCCACTTCACCAGCGGCACGGGCCACGGCGAGGATCATGCCGGTCATCATCGCCGGGCTGGCCATTGGCAGCACGATTTTCCACAGGGTCTCGGCCTTGGTCGCGCCAAGCGCCAGCGAGCCTTCACGCACGGTGCGTGGAATACGCGCCAGGCCTTCCTCGGTGGCCACGATCACCACCGGCACAGCCAGCAGCGCCAGGGTCAGCGATGCCCACAGCAGGCCTGGCGTGCCCAGGGTCGGTGCCGGCAGCGACTCGGGGAAGAACAGACGGTCGATCGAACCACCCAGCACATAGACGAAGAAGCCCAGGCCGAACACGCCGTAGACGATGGCCGGAACGCCCGCCAGGTTGTTCACGGCGATGCGGATCAGGCGCGTCACCGGGCCTTGCTTGGCGTATTCGCGCAAGTAGACCGCCGCCAGCACGCCGAACGGGGTGACGATCACGGCCATGATCAGGGTCATCATCACGGTACCGAAAATGGCCGGGAAGATACCGCCTTCGGTGTTGGCTTCACGAGGATCGTCGCTGAGGAACTCCCAGACCTTGGCGAAGTAGGTGCCCATCTTGGTAAAGCCGGACATGGCGTTAGGCTGGATGGCGTGCACGACCTTGCTCAGGTTGATCTCCACTTCGCGGCCGTTGCCGTCGCGAGCGACCAGGCTGTCGCGGGAGAAGGCCTGATGCAGGCTGCTGAGGCGGTCTTCGATGGCCTTGTAGCGGCTGTTCAACTCGGCACGTTCGGCATCCATGTCGGCCTGGGCCGTAGCGTCCAGCTTGCCTTCCAGCTCCAGCTTGCGGCCATGCAGACGCAGGCGCTCAAGGCCATGGTTGATGGCACCGATGTCTTTTTTCTCAAGCTGCTGCAGCTCGCTGTTGAGCTGGTTGGCGCGTTTCAGGCGTGCCTGCAGCTCGTTCCAGGCGCCAGCGCCCTCGGCGACCACGCGGCCTTGTTCCTTGACGCTCACCAGGTAGCCGTAGAAGTTGCCCCATTCGCGGCGCTCCAGGGCGATCAGGTCGACCGGGCGCTGCTCGTCGACCAACCATTCACCCACCACCCAAGTGAAGTCACTGCCGTTGAGGTCACGGTTACCCACCTTGATCAGCTCACGGGTCATGAACTCCGGGCCTTCGTCAGGAACCGGCAGGCCGGCACCCTTGAGGCGGACGCGGGGCACTTCTTCTTTCTGAACCACTTCACCGACGATGACGTGGTCACCCTGGCCCGGCACCTTATAGGTGGCCTGGACCAGGTCGGCGGGCCAGAAGTGGCCCAGGCCGCGTACGGCAATCACGGCCAGCAGGCCGACGGTCATGATGACCGCCATGGCGACCGCGCCACCGCTGATCCAGACGCCTGGGGCGCCGCTCTTGAACCAGCCTTTGAGGGAATCCTTTTTCACGGATCTCTACCTTTCTATCAAAGCGACGAGTATTTCTTGCGCAGACGCTGGCGAATCAGCTCGGCCAAGGTGTTCATGATGAAGGTGAACATCAGCAGCACGAGAGCGGCGAGGAACAGCACACGGTAATGGCTGCCGCCGACTTCGGATTCGGGCATTTCCACCGCCACGTTGGCGGCCAAGGTACGCATGCCTTCGAACAGGTTCATCTCCATCACCGGGGTGTTGCCGGTGGCCATGAGCACGATCATGGTCTCGCCCACCGCTCGGCCCATGCCGATCATCAGCGCCGAGAAGATACCCGGGCTGGCAGTGAGGATGACCACACGAGTCAAGGTCTGCCACGGCGTCGCACCCAGGGCCAGGGAGCCCAGGGTCAGGCTGCGCGGCACGCTGAACACGGCGTCTTCGGCGATCGAGTAGATGTTCGGGATGACCGCAAAGCCCATGGCGATACCCACTACCAGGGCGTTGCGCTGGTCGTAGGTGATACCCAGGTCATTGGTGATCCACAGGCGCATGTCGCCGCCGAAGAACCAGGTTTCCAGGTACGGGCTCATGGTCAGGGCGAACCAGCCGGTGAACAGGATCACCGGGATCAGGATGGCGGCTTCCCAACCATCCGGCACGCGCAGGCGAATCGACTCAGGCAGGCGGCTCCAGGTGAAGCCCGCCAGCAGGATGCCGAACGGCATCAGCAGGAACAGGCTGAACACACCCGGCAGGTGCCCTTCCAGGTACGGCGCGAGGAACAGGCCAGCGAAGAAGCCGAGGATCACCGTCGGCATCGCTTCCATCAGTTCGATCACCGGCTTGACCTTGCGGCGCATGCCCGGGGCCATGAAGTAAGCGGTGTAGATTGCTGCAGCGATGGCCAGCGGAGCCGCCAGGATCATCGCGTAGAACGCGGCCTTGAGGGTACCGAAGGTCAGGGGCGACAGGCTCAGCTTAGGCTCGAAGTCGGTGTTCGAAGCCGTCGACTGCCAGACGTACTTGGGCTCGTCGTAGTTCTCGTACCAGACCTTGCCCCACAGTGCGCTGAAGGAAATTTCCGGGTGCGGGTTCTTCAGGTTCAGTGGCAGCAGCTTGCCGCCCTCTTCGATGAAGATACGGTTGGCACGCGGCGACAGGGCCAGGATACCCGGGCCTTCGGCAGCAGGCTCGACCAGCAGGGTGCGGTGCGCGGTGCTGTGGAAGACGCCCAGCTTGCCTTCGGCGTCCAGGGCGATGAAGCCCTTGCGGCGCTCTTCGGCGTCGATCTGGACGATCGGCGCCTTGCCCATCTGGAAGGTACGGATCTGCTTGAAACGCGATTCGCCATCCGGGTCACGGGCCATGAACCACTGGGCCAGGCCGCCTTTGGAGTCACCGATGATCAGCGAGATGCCGCCGACCAGTTGCGCGGTGGCGGTGATCTCGGTGTCAGCGCTCTCGGACAGCTTGTAGCGGCCATTGAGGCTCTTGTCGCGCAGGCTGAAGACATCCGCGGTGGCTCGGCCGTTGATCACGTACAGCCACTGCTGGCGCGGGTCGATGAAGATGTTCTTCACCGCCTCGGTCATTTGCGGCAGCTCGATGCGGTTTTGCTCGGTGGTGACCTCTTCGGTCATCAGGTTTTCGGTGCGCGTCAGCTCGACCACCTGCAGGTGCGCGCCGGTGGAACCGGCCAGCATCAGGGTATCGCCGTTTACGTTGACGCTGACGTGCTCCAGCGCGCGGCCCTGCTCATCCAACACGAACGGCTCCTGGCCGTACGGGTAGTCGATGCCTGGGGTGATGGTCTTTTTGTTGTCCGGGTAAGTGATCTTGTAGGTGTGGTGGAACACCAGCGCCTGACCATTGGACAAGCCCAGCACTACCAGCGGGCTGCCCGGCTGGTCGGTGCTGATCGAGCTGACCTGGGTGCCTGCCGGCAGCGGCAGGTCGACGCGGTTGAGCTCGTTACCGGTCTTGGTATCGAAGAACAGTGCCTGCCCCTTGTCCGAGACGCGCATGCCGACCAGGTTCTGCTCTTCGAGCGCGATCATCAGCGGCTTGCCGGCATCCTGCTGCAGCCAGGTCGGCTCCAGGGCCTTCTTGCTGGTCAGCTCGGCGCCCTGGAACAGCGGCAGCACCACATAGGCCAGATAGAAGAAGATCAGCGTGATGGCTGCCAGCACGGCAAGCCCGCCCACCAGTACATACCAGCGGGTCAGGCGGTCCTTGAGCGCGCGCATGCGGCGCTTGCGTTGCAACTCGGGCGTATTGAAATCAATCCGCTCGGGAGGGGATTTTTGGGTCATGGTGGAGTTGGCCAGATCATTCATGCGCACACCCTAGCGGTCCCGTATGACAAAAACATGACAGTGCGTTGACGCAAAAAAGCCCGCCGCTCAGGAGCCCTGGCTTCGGACCGAGAATTCGTGGAAAAGGCCGGCTTCAGTGCCGGCCTTTTCCTCAGTTACTTACTTCTTTGCAACGTTACCGGCGTGGGACAGGCCCAGGTCAGCCAGGGTCTTGTCGACCACCTTGGCCGGCAGCGGAATGTAGCCGTCCTTCACCACGACCTGCTGGCCAGCCTGCGACAGCACCAGCTTGACGAACTCGGCTTCCAGCGGGGCCAGAGGCTTGTTCGGGGCCTTGTTGACGTAGACGTACAGGAAGCGCGACAGCGGGTAGGTACCGTTCAGGGCATTGGCTTCGTTGTCTTCGATGAACTCGCCGCCTTCCTTCTTGGCCAGACCTACGGTCTTGACGCTGGCAGTCTTGTAGCCGATGCCCGAGTAGCCGATGCCGTTCAACGAGGAGCTGATCGACTGCACGACCGACGCCGAGCCGGGCTGTTCGTTGACATTAGGCTTGAAGTCACCTTTGCACAGGGCCTCTTCCTTGAAGTAACCGTAGGTACCCGATACCGAGTTACGGCCGAACAGCTGAACTGGCTTGTTGGCCAGGTCGCCGGTCACGCCCAGGTCGCCCCAGGTCTTGACGTCGGCCTTGGCGCCGCACAGACGAGTGGAAGAGAAGATCGCGTCGACCTGAGCCATGGTCAGGCCCTTGATCGGGTTGTCTTTATGTACGAACACGGCCAGGGCGTCGACGGCGACCGGGATGGCGGTCGGCTTGTAGCCATACTTCTGCTCGAAGGCCTGCAGCTCGACGTCCTTCATCTTGCGGCTCATCGGGCCAAGGTTGGCGGTGCCTTCGGTCAGCGCGGGTGGCGCAGTGGAGGAGCCAGCAGCCTGGATCTGGATGTTGACGTTCGGATATTCCTTCTTGTAGGCCTCGGCCCACAGAGTCATGAGGTTCGCGAGGGTGTCGGAACCGACGCTGGAGAGGTTGCCCGAAACACCAGTGGTCTTGGTGTAGGTCGGGATCGCAGGGTCGACGGCGGCTACCGCGTTGGCGGTTGCAACGCCAGCGGCGGCAAAGGTGAGGGCCGCCATCAAACGCTTCAGTTTCATGCCTTGCTCCTAGCAGGAATATTGGGATGTTGGATGGATCGGGCCCAAGTATCTGCAGGCCGCATGAATACGATATGACTCCAATGTGACAATTGGATGAAAGGCCATCACTGGATACCCAGGATGGCCTTTCAAAATGTTGCAGGAGCGGTGGCTAGAGCGTTATCAGCGTTTTTTAGACAGCAAGTACAGCCCGACAACCAGACCGACGGCGCACAGGCCCGCTACGTAATAAGCAGGCGCCATCGGGCTGACCTTGAGCAGCGCGGTCACCACCATCGGCGTCAAGCCGCCGAAGATGGCGTAGGCCACGTTGTAGGAGAACGACAGGCCGCTGAAGCGCACCGCCGCCGGGAACGCCTTGACCATCACATAGGGCACCGCGCCGATCACGCCTACGCACAGGCCGGTGATGGCATACAGCGGGAACAGCAGTTGCGGGTGGGTCGGCAGGCTGTGGTAGAAGGTCCAGGATGTCACCAGCAGCAACAGGCTGCCGATCACGAAGACGCGGCCGGCACCAAAGCGGTCGGCCAGGCTCCCAGAGCCGATGCAGCCAAGGCTAAGCAGCACGATCGCCAGGCTATTGGCCTTGAGCGAGTCGGTGGGGCTGATGTGGTAGATGCTCTGCAACAACGCCGGTGTCATCAGGATGACCACTACGATGCCGGCAGAAAGCATCCAGGTCAGCAGCATCGACAGGATGATCGGCCCGCGGTGATCACGCAGCACGGCCCGCAGCGGCAGCTCTTCGGCAAGCGCCTTGCGCTGCTGCATCTCGGCGAATACCGGAGTTTCGTGCAGCCAGCGGCGCAGGTACACCGAGAACAGGCCGAACACGCCGCCAAGCAGGAACGGGATACGCCAGGCGTAGTCGGCGACTTCTTCAACGCTATAGACCGTGTTGATCAGTGTCGCCACCAGCGAGCCAAGCAGAATGCCAGCGGTCAGGCCGGCGGTCAGGGTGCCGCAGGCATAGCCGGTATTACGCGCTGGCACATGCTCGGACACGAACACCCAGGCGCCAGGCACTTCGCCCCCGATCGCCGCACCCTGGATCACGCGCATCAACAGCAACAGGATCGGTGCCCACATGCCGATCTGGGCATAGGTCGGCAGCAAACCCATGATCAGCGTTGGCAGGGCCATCATGAAGATGCTCAGGGTGAACATCTTCTTGCGCCCAAGCAGGTCGCCGAAGTGGGCCATGATGATGCCGCCCAGCGGCCGGGCCAGGTAGCCAGCGGCGAAAATGCCGAAGGTCTGCATCAGACGCAGCCACTCGGGCATGTCGGCCGGGAAGAACAGCTTGCCGACCACCGTGGCGAAAAACACGAAAATGATGAAGTCGTAGAACTCAAGGGCTCCGCCTAGCGCGGACAGTGAGAGGGTCTTGTAGTCACTGCGGGTCAGCGGCCGCGAGGGCTGCTCGATACTGCTCGGCACGGAGGTCATTGCTTGTTCTTCTCTTGTAGGGCATGCAGGCCGCTTGGCACGCGGCTTCTGGCGGTGACAGGCGAAGATAGCAAATTGCCGGGGCGTGCTGAAAGCGATACAAAATCCATACAGATATTCATGACTGCACGGTCGTCGCTGAGCGTTTGGCTATATATACTGCCCGTTCGTAGGAAAACGTTGCCGCCACGGTGGGATGTTGTGCGAAAACGCCGGTCTTTTAAGTCAGGCGGTTTCGCAGAATTTCCCTACGGCCGTCCAGCGAAACGAAATCGGCGTAGTATGTTTCAAGCTGAATCGTTTACTCGGCCTTTGCGCCACACCAACGAAAGCGTCACGGGTCAGAGGCCCCACCGCATGATTGAGCTCGAACAAGAAGATCCTATCCCGCAAGGCGACCTGGCCCTGCAAATCACTGCGTTGCCCCGCGAAACCAACGGTTTTGGCGACATCTTTGGCGGCTGGCTGGTCGCCCAGATGGACCTGGCAGGCACTGCCATGGCGAGCCGCGTCGCGGGCGGCCGGGTGGCAACAGTGGCCATTGACCGCATGGCCTTCCTGGTGCCTGTGGCCGTGGGCGCACAACTGTCGTTCTATACCCAGACGCTGGAAATCGGCCGCAGCTCGATCCAGATGATGGTCGAAGTGTGGAGCGACGACCCGCTGTCCAGCGAATGGCGCAAGGTGACTGAAGCGGTGTTCGTCTTCGTCGCCATCGATGGCAGCGGCCGCACCCGCTCGGTGCCTCGTCGCTAAGCCACGCGAGCGGTAAACTCATTGCAAGGCACCGGGTCCAAGGCCCACAGGCAATCAATGAGACGAGCGCAATGGCTACCTACCAGGTCGTAACCGAGCAACACGGCGAACTCAACTGCTGGCGTATCACCAGCGACCGTGCCGAACTACTGATCGCCCAGCAGGGTGCACAGATCCTCAGCTACCAGCACATTGGCGAGCCGCCGCTGCTGTGGCTGAGTGACCAGGCCATGTTCCGTCAGGGTAAGTCGGTGCGCGCAGGTGTGCCGGTGTGCTGGCCGTGGTTCGGCAACCTGCAGCGCAACCCCGAATCCGTTCAGGGCATGTACCGTGGCACGCAGGCTCCCGCCCATGGGTTGGCCCGCACATGTGACTGGCAACTGTTGGGCATCGAAGAGGCAGCCGGCGCGCTGCGCATCGAATTCGAACTGCCAAAGGCCCAGGGCGATCTGCCAGAGTGGCCGCATGATGTGGAGCTGAAGCTGCTGATCGTCATGGGTGATGCGCTTGAACTGACCCTCACCAGCCGTAACAGGGGCAATACCCCTGTCACCATCAGCCAGGCCCTGCACAGCTACTTTGCCGTCAGCGATGTGCGCCAGGCGCGCGTCGAGGGTGTCGACGGGCTGGGCTACATCGAGACCCTGGCTGACTGGGAACAGCGCCAGCAGCAGGGTGCGCTGACGTTCACCGGTGAGACCGATCGCATCTACCTGAATACGCCTGCACAACTGAGCATTGTCGACCCGCACTGGAACCGGCGCATTACCCTGACCAGCAGCGGTTCACGTTCAGCGGTGATCTGGAACCCATGGACCGACAGAGCCCAGGAATTGCCTGACATGGCCGATGATGGCTGGCAGCGAATGCTGTGCATCGAGACGGCGAATGTCTGGGACGATGTGGTGGAGTTGAAGCCTGGGGCGTTCCATTCGCTGCAAGTGGCAATTGGCAGCGAAGCGCTTTGATTCAACTGCCTGGGACCGCTGTGCGGTCCTTTCGCGACACAAGGCCGCTCCTACGGAGATCGCGCATACCTGCAGGAGCAGCCCCTTCACAGGTCAGCGTCCTCCACTACCCTCACCTTCCGGGCTTCCAGCGCATACGCCGCATCGGCCAGGTCGTTGCTGACCTTTTCCACCTTCAACGTCCCGCTGACCCACAACGGCGTGTAGATGTCATCGATCTTCAAGCCCTTCGGATAGCGCACCAGCACCAGCTGGTTGGGTGGCGGCGGCGGTACATGGATGCAGGCGCCCGGGTACGGCACCAGGAAGAACAGCGTGCTGTTGCCCTTGGCATCGCTTTCAAGCGGCACGGGGTAACCACCGAGACGAATTTCCTTGCCGTTCATGGCGGCCACGGTCTTGGTCGAGTACATCACCGCCGGCAGGCCCTTGCTTTGCTTCAAGCCGCCCTTGTCGGTGAAGGTACCCATCGCCTCCGGCGAGTTGTGGTCGATCTCGGGCATTTGCTCGAGGGCTTTCTGGTCCGACTTGGGCATCAGCTCGAGCCAGTCGGTTTCAGGCAGTTCGGCATGGGCCAGGGAGCTGGCCAGGAGCATGGGGATGAGGAATAACGCACGCATGAAGATGCTCGGCAACTCGGATGAATTGCCGGGCATTCTAACCAGTATTCAGCGTTTCTTGATGAATCCGTAGATCACCAGAAGGACGATGGCACCCACCAGCGCGCCGAAGAAGCCCGCTGCCTGCCCGGCCTGGTAAATACCCAGCGCCTGGCCGCCATACGTGGCGATCAAGGAGCCGGCAATACCCAGCAGGATGGTCATGATCCAGCCCATGCTGTCGTCGCCGGGCTTGATGAAGCGCGCCAGCAGACCAACGATGAGGCCGATGAAGATAGTTCCAATGATACCCATGGCAATCCCTCTGCAGTGAAGATGGAGCAAGCCAAAGCCTAGACAGCGCTTTGGCTTGTTGCCATTTCAGAGGGCGAACCGCTTGCAGAAGTTCGATCAGATGCCCGATCAGTTGCTGATCAGGGCCTCTACTTCGGCAATCTTGCGCTCGAGGGTGGCCATGTCCTGGCAACGCAAGGTGGCGTGGCCTACCTTGCGCCCGGCCTTGAAGGCCTTGCCATAGTGATGCAGGTGGCAGTCATCGATGGCGATGACCTTGTCCACTGCCGGCACTTCACCGATGAAGTTGAGCATGGCGCTCTCGCCAACCTTGGCAGTCGAACCCAGCGGCAGGCCGGCAACGGCGCGCAGGTGGTTTTCGAACTGGCTGCACTCGGCGCCTTCGATGGTCCAGTGCCCGGAGTTGTGCACACGCGGCGCTATCTCGTTGGCCTTGAGGCCACCGTCGACTTCAAAGAACTCGAAGGCCATCACACCCACATAGTCCAGCTGCTTGAGCACACGGCCGACATAATCTTCGGCCAGGCCCTGCAGAGGGTGCGCCTGGCTTGCCACGGACAGGCGCAGGATGCCGCTCTCGTGGGTGTTGTGCACCAACGGGTAGAAGCGGGTTTCGCCATCGCGTGCTCGCACGGCCACCAGGGATACTTCGCCGGTGAACGGCACGAAGCCTTCCAGCAGGCACGGCACGCTGCCCAGCTCGGCAAAGGTACCCACCACATCTTCAGGGGTGCGCAGAACCTTCTGGCCCTTGCCGTCGTAACCCAGGGTCCGGGTCTTGAGCACGGCCGGCAGGCCGATGCTGGCCACCGCCGCATCAAGGTCGGCCTGCGAGAGGATGTCGGCGAAGGCCGGGGTTGGAATGCCCAGGTCGCGGAACATGCTCTTCTCGAACAGGCGGTCGCGGGCGATACGCAGCGCTTCGGCGCTCGGGTACACCGGGACGAACTGCGAGAGGAAGGCGACGGTCTCGGCCGGGACGCTTTCGAACTCGAAGGTCACCAGGTCGACTTCGTCTGCCAGCTGGCGCAGGTGGTCCTGGTCGCCGTAGTCGGCACGCAGGTGCTCGCCA
Organism: Pseudomonas sp. BNK-15; assembly: GCF_047456105.1. Lineage (NCBI taxonomy): Bacteria > Pseudomonadati > Pseudomonadota > Gammaproteobacteria > Pseudomonadales > Pseudomonadaceae > Pseudomonas > Pseudomonas sp. BNK-15. The sequence continues at coordinate 2,058,929 of NZ_CP179898.1, read as the reverse complement.
AGTGGCGCCGCGCAGGCGTCCGGCGCCGGGTCGAGGAAGGCGAAGTTCATGCCCAGCGGGGTGCCCGCCAGAGCCAGCATGCGGCCCAGCTGGCCGCCACCGATAACACCGATCTTCATGGGTTCAGCCTCAAGCCTGACGTGGGTCTGGATTGTCCAGCACAGTGTCGGTCTGCTCGGTGCGGAACTGCTTGAGCGCCGCGTGATACTGCGGGTATTTGGCACCGAGGATGCTCGCCGACAGCAGCGCGGCGTTGACCGCGCCGGCACGGCCGATGGCCAGGGTGGCAACCGGTACGCCGGCAGGCATCTGCACGATCGACAGCAGCGAGTCGACACCCGACAACATCGACGACTGTACCGGCACACCCAGCACCGGCAGGTGGGTCTTGGCGGCGCACATGCCAGGCAGGTGCGCAGCGCCACCAGCGCCGGCGATGATCACCTCGATGCCACGCCCTTCGGCTTCTTCAGCGTACTGGAACAGCAGATCCGGGGTGCGGTGGGCGGAAACCACCTTCACTTCGTAGGGAATGCCGAGTTTTTCCAGCATATCGGCGGTGTGGCTAAGGGTGGACCAATCGGACTTGGAGCCCATGATCACGCCAACCAGTGCACTCATCGTCGAGCCTCTCCTGCAAGCGCCTTCTGGCGCGCTAAAAGCAACAAGCCACGCAGGTGGACCGGCGTGGCTTGTCATACGGATTCTGAATCGACCGGGTCGGCCGAAGGCGCGGGATTGTAGCGTATTTCAAGTCGGCCCGCCCACCCCTACAAGCACATGTCGGATCAAAGGGCAAGCTGTCTCGTGGGACAACTTTTTCCCACTGCCGAAAGGCATTCCGGGTGGTGACGATTGCGCCCGCCAATTTCAATCTCCTTGGAGAATCGCCATGCCCAAGACCCTCACGTTCTTTTTCAGCCTCCTGCTGTCCCTGCAGCTGCCTTGCGCAGTAGCGGCCAAGTCGCTGGTTGTGACCGTTTACCTTCACGACGAACTGGCCAGCATCAGCGACGAGCAATTGCACAACGATTACTTTCAGCACTGGCTCGATGAGATGCGCAGTTTCACCTCCCACCCCACGGAACTGATCTTGCGACGCAACGTGCCCGGCATCACCGATATTGATTATCAAGGCGTGCCATCGAGTCAGATTCTTGAGGCGTTCACCCAAGGAGTGCTTGAACTGACCTCGAACCACCCCTTCTCGTTCATGAACAAGCACCTGCTGATGACGCGCAACAGCTATGACCACAGCGGGCTTAACTACAATGCGGGCCTGGCGTACTTCAAACAGAACACCGCCATCGCCTCATTGGCCGCTTACAGCAGCGCCGCCCATGAAATCGGCCATCTGCTTTCCGCCACGCATGAAGACGCCGAACTGAAGTTCAACGGATGGGTGTGCGAAACCTACACACACCCCCGAATTCCGGCCCGATCGAACTGCTACCGGTACAGCGACAAGAACCGGGCGAACATCGCCGACTACCTCAAGTACAACTCACACTGAGCCTTCACCTTGAGCACCAGCGGACTCGAGCTTGCGCCAGAGCAGGCGCACGTTGGCCTTGCGCACCAATGCACAGCGATACAAGCGGATTTCAAGTGGCACATGCCACTGGGCCCCTCCGCAGATGGCCAACTCGCCACGCTCCAGTTCGCCACGCATTGAAAGCCGGGGCACCCAGGCAACGCCCATGCCTTCCAACGCCATGCTCTTCAAACTGTCAGCCATGGCTGTTTCATAGACCGTGGTGTAACGCAAATTACGCTGGCGCAGCAGCAGGCTCACGGAGCGGCCAAGGAAGGCGCCGGCACTGTAAGCAAGCAACGGTACGCTGGCATCGCCCTCAAGGTCGAACATCGGCTTTCCATCGGCCCCCACGGCGCAGACGGGAAGCATTTCGGTGGTCCCCATGTGCAGCGACGGGAAAATTTCGGCGTCCATCTGCAGCGCCGCATCCGGGTCATAGAAAGCCAGCATCAAATCGCAGCCGCCTTCGCGCAAGGCATGCACAGCATCACCGACGTTGGTGGCTACCAGCCGTGTGGCGATGTTCAAACCATCGTTGCGCAGTTGTGCAACCCAGCGAGGGAAAAAGCCTGATGCCAGCGAGTGCGCCGCCGCCACCTGGATCACCTCGCCCTGGCCACCTTCAAGATGATGCAAATGGCGTAGAACTTCGCTCAACTGGTCGACAACTGTGCGCGCCGTAACCAGAAAAAGTTGACCAGCCGCCGTCAGCTCGATGGGCGTGCGGGAACGATTCACCAGCGTCAGGCCAAGCGCCGCCTCCAAGCTACGAATACGTCGGCTGAACGCCGGCTGGGTGACGAAACGGCGCTCCGCCGCCTGGGAAAAACTACGGGTGGCGGCCAGCGCACTGAAGTCTTCCAGCCATTTGCTTTCTAGGTTCACTAAGCGAATCTCCCGGCATGCACCAAAATGGAACACGCTCGAATGTCAATTGGCGTCACATCAAACACTATGCCGTTTGTGCATAGGTTAGCGTGCAACAGCATTGGCCGCAAAATCCCCTTAAGGCCTAGGATTGGCGCCATTCCGGCATGTGCCGGGTCAAAATCGAGATGATATCCATCATGTCCTCCGCTGCATCGTTCCGCGTCGAAAAAGATCTGCTTGGTACCCTTGAAGTCCCTGCCGATGCCTACTACGGCATCCAGACTCTGCGCGCTGCCAACAACTTCCATCTCTCCGGTGTTCCGCTGTCGCACTACCCGAAGCTGGTCGTGGCACTTGCCATGGTCAAGCAGGCCGCTGCCGACGCCAACCGCGAGCTGGGGCACCTGAGCGATGCCAAGCACGCCGCCATCAGCGAGGCCTGCGCCCGCCTGATCCGCGGTGACTTCCACGACCAGTTCGTTGTGGACATGATTCAAGGTGGCGCTGGTACTTCCACCAACATGAACGCCAACGAAGTCATCGCCAACGTCGCACTGGAGGCCATGGGCCACCAGAAGGGTGAGTACCAGTACCTGCACCCGAACAACGACGTGAACATGGCGCAGTCGACCAACGACGCTTACCCGACCGCCATCCGTCTGGGCCTGCTGCTGGGCCACGACGCGCTGCTGGCCAGCCTCGACAGCCTGATCCAGGCCTTCGCTGCCAAAGGTAAAGAGTTCGACCACGTACTGAAGATGGGCCGCACCCAACTGCAGGACGCCGTGCCGATGACCCTGGGCCAGGAATTCCGCGCCTTCGCCACCACCATGACCGAAGACCTGCAGCGCCTGCGCTCGCTGGCCCCGGAACTGCTGACCGAAATCAACCTGGGCGGTACCGCCATCGGCACCGGCATCAACGCCGACCCTGGCTACCAGGCCCTGGCCGTACAGCGCTTGGCGACCATCAGCGGCCAGCCGCTGGTACCGGCTGCCGACCTGATCGAAGCCACCTCCGACATGGGCGCCTTCGTGCTGTTCTCCGGCATGCTCAAGCGTACTGCGGTCAAGCTGTCGAAGATCTGCAACGACCTGCGCCTGCTGTCCAGCGGCCCACGCACCGGCATCAACGAGATCAACCTACCAGCGCGCCAGCCAGGCAGCTCGATCATGCCAGGCAAGGTCAACCCGGTCATCCCGGAAGCCGTCAACCAGGTTGCCTTCGCCATCATGGGCAACGACCTGGCCCTGACCGTCGCCGCCGAAGGTGGCCAGCTGCAGCTGAACGTGATGGAGCCGCTGATCGCCTACAAGATCTTCGACTCGATCCGCCTGCTCCAGCGTGCCATGGACATGCTGCGCGAGCACTGCATCGTCGGCATCACTGCCAACGAACAGCGCTGCCGTGAACTGGTCGAGCACTCGATCGGCCTGGTCACCGCCCTGAACCCCTACATCGGCTACGAAAACGCCACCCGTATCGCCCGCGTAGCCCTGGAAACCGGCCGTGGTGTGCTGGAACTGGTGCGCGAAGAACAGCTGCTGGACGAAGTGATGCTCAACGACATCCTGCGCCCGGAAAACATGATCGCTCCACGTCTGGTTCCGCTGAAGGCGTAACCCGGCTGCTGCAAACAGTCTCACCAGGTTTGAGGGACTAGACACCTCTCGACCTTTCAAGGGCCCGAGCGCACGCTCCGGGCCCTTTTTTTGTTCTTCACGCAATCCGGGAAAGACGCAAACAAGGACGCCGGATTGATGGGTGATATTCGTGCGAGCAAACCAAAGCCCCACCACCGCTTGGGATTGTGAAGCGATGACTGCGCCTGCCTAAGACAAGCGGAACAGCAGGTTCTTTCTCTTGGGGGTGAGAAATCTCTTTCCGGAAGCCCACCACCTTTTATATCTGAATGTCGTTTCGAATAAGGGCCTCAAATTAGCTTAGCGCCACTGCCCTTGTTTACCTGTCAAAACTATCATTTTTACCAGTTGCCGCAGCCATTGAGTGAAATTAGCATTCGGACTACCAACTCCTCAAAGAGACGTGTCATGAAAAACTATAAAATCACTCGCATCGTAAAGGCTCCTCGGACAGGCTTTGAAACTCATCCTTATGTTATTGAAGACCCCGCCAGTCCGCACTCCCCTGAACATCGCCTGGGCGACTATAGTTTAGGCAATGCTTCCAGCTACGAGGGGCTACTCGATAAAAACTTCATTTATGATCCCTCTGATACCACCCTGCTGATGGGCACCTGGAATAGCGGGGAAGCAAAAAGGCAAGGTGATACCTTCGTTCTGCCAGTCCTCGCCCATAAGCTTTTTCCTGGATCCGTAGTCGAATTAGGAGAAAAAATCAGAAAATTACGCATGGTGGTGATCGTGAAAAGCAACACCATTCCTGCAAATATTTATGACAGCAGCTACATGCTTTTGCCACTAGAGTTCTATATAAACCAGACTGACACCATCAATGAAATTTTAGCGCCAGTTATCAAATCATTGAGAGGGCAGGACGTTTTCCTGGAGCGGATAGCCAAGCTAAAATGGGATACGATTGATAGTCAAGCTGCAAAAATGAAAGCGGCAAAAGAAGAAAACGACCGTATTATGTGGATGCGGGGAAGTTCCATGCCAGACCACGGGATACCCTGGCCCATCAAGAACGCGGATCAAGGTCGCTCGCTGAATAGGTCAAAAACCTACGATGAAAACTCGATAGCAGATGATGAAGTTGTTGTTTGCACCCTCTACCGCAGCGGAAACGGAATGACGAGTTATGGAGGCGCCGGTAAATTCGACACAGCAAATTTCTGGACAGATACGTTGGCGGATATGTTGGCCGTCGTCATTTCGAGTGCCGTCTAAGCGCCAAGATGATTATCGTTGCTTTCCAGGTGAACCCGATCGCCGGCAAACCAAAGCGGATGACGCTTGGCCAGGCAATGCCGGGACGTCGCGCCAATGTAACCAAGCCTTTCTGGCTGCATCCTTAAGCCCCTCGGCGGGAGCCAAGTGCGTAGCGCAGTCACACTGGGCTCCTGGCCGGTGGCTTTAATGATCGCCACGGGCATTGTACCTTCCGCGAGTCAACGCCGATTGCGATAACGGCATGCAAATTGCTCATCTATTCATACCTGTCCCGGGAATAGCGAGCATGCTGCACAGCCACCTGACCACCCTCAACGCGGTTTCGCTGATCCTCAACCTGTTTCAGGAACAGGGGTGCGAGGCAACGGCGCTGCTGGCTGGCAGCGGTATAGGCCCGGCAGACCTTGGCCATGCCGATGCCCGCATCACCACCCAGCAAGAGCTGCAGGTATGCGCCAACGCCGTGGCACGGCGTGAAGACATTGGCCTGGAGCTGGGCAGACGCATGCATGTGTCGTGCTACGGCATGCTGGGTTACGCCCTGCTCTCCAGTGCCACTTTGGGTGACGCCTTGCGCCTTGCTTTGCAGTATCCGGCACTGCTGGGAACAGTCTTTCGCTTACGCCTGATAGACGATGGCCAGCGCATCTGGCTTAGCGCCGATGAATACCGCGACCTCCCGGCGCTGGCCGCTTTCAATGCCGAGTTCTGCCTGGTCTCGCTCAAAGTCATCTGTGACGACCTGCTGGGCCGCCCGCTGCCGCTGCTCGGCGCGCGTTTCGAACATGCTCGGCCCGACTATCACGCCCGCTATACCGATGCTTTCCCGTGCCCGCTCGGGTTCGACGCGCCGGACAACGCTTTTGCTTTCGAGCGGCGCTGGCTGGACGCCCCACTGCCCCTGGCCGACCCGATCACCCACAAAGCCATGAGCGAGCGCTGCCGGCGCCTGAACCTTGAATTCACCGGGCGCCAGGCCTGGCTGGGGCGGATACGCCAATTACTGCTGCAGCAACTGGACGCTGCCCCCGGCCTGGAAGGCTTGGCGCGGCAGATGAACTGCTCGTCTCGTACCTTGCGCCGGCACTTACAGGCGCTGGGCAGCAGTTATCAACAGCTGCTCGATGAGCTGCGATTCGAGCGAGCCAAGCAGCTGCTGGCCGAGGGGCAGATGCCGATCTACCGAATTGCCGAGCGCTTGGGGTTCAGTGAGACGGCAAGCTTCCGGCATGCCTTCCAGCGTTGGAGCGGTGTGGCGCCCAGCCATTTCCGAGGTTGATCAAGGCCGGCGAGCTTGGCCACATCGATCCCCTTTTGGCCGTTTGCGTCGTTCTCCCGCGCCCGGCAGCCCGTGAAAATGGGCCAACGCCAGTACTACCGGAGAACAACAATGCTGACGATCTATTCCGATGACCACCGCCTGCACCACGGCCGCTGCGAGCTGATCGACGGCAAGCTGATGCCCTGCTTCGAAATGCCTTCGCGTGCTGACCATGTGCTCGAGCAGGTGAAAAAGCGCAACCTCGGTGATGTCCAGGCCCCGACCGATTTTGGCCGTGCACCACTGCAGCGCATCCACAGCGCAGACTATCTCGACTTCTTCGAAGGTGCCTGGGCACGTTGGGCGGCGCTGGGTCAGGAGGGCGACTTGTTGCCCTTCACCTGGCCGGCACGCACCTTGCGCCAAGTCAAACCCACCGGCCTGCATGGCGAGTTGGGCTACTACAGTTTCGATGCCGGCGCGCCCATCACCGCAGGCACCTGGCAGGCCGCCTACAGCGCAGCACAGGTTGCCCTCACCGCCCAAGCTGCAATCGAGCAAGGCGCCCATGCGGCCTTCGCCCTGTGCCGCCCACCAGGGCATCACGCCGCCGCCGAGGTCATGGGAGGTTACTGCTACCTGAACAACGCCGCGATTGCTGCCCAGGCCTTCCTCGACCAAGGCAGGGCCAAGGTGGCTATCCTTGACGTCGATTACCACCATGGCAATGGCACCCAGGACATCTTCTACCAGCGCGATGACGTGTTCTTCGCCTCGATCCACGGCGACCCGCAAGACGAGTTCCCGTTCTTCCTGGGCTACGCGGACGAAACCGGCGCAGGCGCGGGCGAAGGCTGCAACATCAATTACCCGCTGCCTGCCGGCAGCGACTGGGCAGCCTGGAGCGCCGCGCTGGAAGACGCCTGCCGGCGCATCGCCGATTACGATGCCGACGTTTTGGTCATCTCTCTGGGCGTGGACACCTTCAAGGATGACCCTATCTCCCAGTTCAAGCTGGACAGCCCGGACTATCTGGAGATGGGCAAACGCATCGCCCAGCTCGGCAAGCCGACCTTGTTCGTGATGGAAGGCGGCTACGCAGTGGAAGAAATCGGTATCAACGCGGTCAATGTGCTGGAAGGCTTCCAGCTCGCCCAGCCAGGAGCCCGATAATGGCCCGACTCAAGCGCCTGCTCGCCCCACTCATAGCTGCCACCCTGTTCACCGGCGCCGTCCAGGCACAAGCCGAACAGCGCACCTTGCGCGTCTACAACTGGTTCGATTACATCACCCCGCAAACCTTGACCGGCTTCCAGAAGGACAGCGGCGTCAAGCTGGTCTACGACATCTTCGACACCAACGAAGCCCTGGAAGCGAAGCTGCTAACAGGCAACTCCGGCTACGACGTGGTAGTACCGTCCAACGTCTTTCTCGCCAAGCAGATCGAGGCGGGGGTGTTCCAGCCACTGGACCGCAGCAAGCTGCCGAACTGGCAACACCTGGACCCGGCACTGATGAAGCTCATCGAGGCCAACGACCCAGGCAACAAGTTCGCCGTGCCCTACATGTACGGCACGGTGCTGATCGGCTTCAACCCGGACAAGGTCAAGGCGGTACTGGGCGACAAGGCCCCCGTGGACAGCTGGGACCTGCTCTTCAAGGAAGAGAACATCGCCAAGCTCAAGCAGTGCGGCGTAGCGCTGCTCGACTCGCCATCAGAGATCCTGCCGCTGGCGTTGCAATACCTGGGGCTGGACCCCAACAGCAGCAAGCCGGATGACTACAAGCAAGCCGAGGCTCTGCTGCAGAAGATCCGCCCCTACATCACCTACTTCCACTCTTCCAAGTACATGGCGGATATCGCCAACGGTGACATCTGCGTTGCCGTTGGTTATTCCGGCAGCTTCTCCCAGGCAGCAAACCGCGCCCGGGATGCGAAAAACGGTGTGGTGGTGGACATGCGTTTGCCCAAGGAGGGCGCGCCGATCTGGTTCGACATGCTGGCGATTCCGAAGGGCGCTGCCAACCCGGAGGATGCGCATACGTTCATCAACTACCTGCTGCGCCCAGAGGTGATTGCGCCGATCAGCGACTTTGTCGGGTACCCGAACCCGAACAAGGATGCGACGGACCAGGTCAGCCCAGCGATCCGCAACAACCCCAACCTGTATCCAACGGCGGAGGCGATGGCCAAGCTGTATACGCTCAAGCCTTTGACGCGTGAGGCAGAGCGGGCGAGGACGCGGGCCTGGACCAGGATCAAGTCCGGGACTTGATACCGTCTTGCAACAGGACCGCGCGCTCCTGCAGAAGAGCGCGGTTCCTTGTTGAGCGGCCTTGTGTCGCGATGGCCTGCAAAGCAGGCCAGCAATCTCAATCCCGCTTCACAAGGCCCGGCAACTGCGCCACCAGCTTCTGGTTGTTGAACGGCGCGCGTATGAACCCACGCTGACGTCCATCCGGCCCGACAATCGCCAGGTTACCGCTGTGATCCACGGTATATCCGGGCTTGCTGGTATCCGCCGGAATGAACGGAATGCTCAAGGCATTGGCCAGCTTCTGGGTATCCTCGATCGACCCCACCACCCCGACGAAATCCTTGTCGAAATAACCCAGGTACTGCTTGAGCTGGTTCGGCGTGTCGCGGTTCGGATCGACACTCACCAGTACCACCTGCAGCCGGTCGACCGCTTCCTTGGGCAGCTCGCTCTTCACCTGGCGCAACTGGGCCAGGGTGGTGGGGCAGATATCCGGGCAATAGGTATAGCCAAAGAACAGCAGCGACCACTTGCCCTTGAGATCGTCGAGCTGCACCGGCTGGCCGTCCTGGTTGGTCATGGTCACGTCGGCAACTGTGCGGCTCTGCGGCAAGAGGATGATGCCGGCATCGATCAGCTCGGTGGGGTTTGGCTGGTCACTGCCATTTAGCACCTTGTTGACGGTCAGGCCCATGATCAACGCGACCAGGGCAACGAGGATGAAGACGGTTTTCTGGGTTCGGGTCATAGGTTCAGCAACAGGTAGTGGTCAACAAGCAACGCAATGAACAGCGCGAACAGGTAGCCGATAGAGTACTTGAAGGTGCCGATCGCCGCGTGCGGCCGGCTGCCACGGTACAACACCCAGGCCCATTGCAGGAAGCGCAGGCCAAGGGCGAGGGCGCAGGCCAGGTACAACGGGCCGCTCATGTGGATGGCGTAGGGCAGCAGGGTCACCGCCAGCAGTATCAGGGTATAGAGCAGGATGTGCAGCTTGGTGTAGCGCTCGCCGTGGGTTACCGGCAGCATCGGGATATCGGCCTTGGCATACTCCTCCTTGCGGTGAATGGCCAGGGCCCAGAAGTGCGGCGGCGTCCAGGCGAAGATGATCAGCACCAGCAACAAGGGCTCGGCACTGACTTGGCCACTTACTGCCACCCAGCCAAGCAGCGGCGGGGCCGCGCCTGCAAGGCCACCGATAACGATGTTCTGCGGCGTCGCACGCTTGAGAAAGCCGGTGTAGAGCACCGCATAGCCGAGCAGGGAGGCAAGCGTCAGCCAGGCGGCGAGGGCGTTGGTGAACACCAGCAACAGGGCCATGCCCAGCAGCGCCAGGGCGAGGGCGAACAGCAGCGCCGGCAGTGGCGCGACCCGCCCTTGGGCCAGCGGCCGCTTGTGGGTGCGGGCCATCAGCGCATCGATGCGCCGGTCCAGCACATGGTTGACCGCCGCAGCGCCCCCGGCGCACAGGGCAATCCCCAGGTTGCCGAACAACAGCACGCTCCAAGGTACCCCGGCACGGGTCGCCAGGAACATGCCCACCAGCGAGGTGATCAGCATCAGCACCACCACCTTGGGCTTGGTCAGCTCCAGATAGTCGCGCCAGCCTGCACGCTGCGCAGTTAGAAGCGTCGCCACGAGTCGTTCCTCAAGTGATGGGCCGCGCCCACGCCTGTCACCGGCGTCAGGCGCCAGCCCTGGCCCACGCGCACCTTGTCGACGACGCGGATACGGTAGTTGACCAGCACCATGCTCAGCAGCAACAGGGCGCCGCCTGCGTTATGCGCCACAGCCACCGCCAGAGGCAGGTGCAGCAGCACATTGCTGATGCCCAGGCCTACCTGCAGCGCCAGCACCAGCAGTACCAGGCGCCCCAACCCAGGCAAGCCACAGCGGTGCAGCTTCCAGCTGAGCATCAGCAGCACACCAGTGACCAGCAGCGCGCCCAGGCGGTGGCTGATGTGGATGGCCGTGCGCGCATCGCTGTCCAGTTGCCCGCCCAGGTAGTTGGGGCCGACGTGCTGGGTCAGGTGGAAACCGTTGCTGAAGTCCGCTGCCGGCCACCACTGGCCATGGCAGGTCGGCAAGTCTGTGCAGGCAACGGCCGCATAGTTGGAACTGACCCAGCCGCCCAAGGCAATCTGGCCGATCACCACCAGCAGCGCCAAGGCAGCAATCCGCCGCAAGCTCAGCGGTAATTTAGGCAACGGTGCAAAGGCCCGTGACAGGCGCAGCGCCAGCAGGAACAACAAGGCCAGGGTAGTGAAGCCACCCAGCAGGTGTGCGGTGACGACCTGCGGCCACAGCTTGAGGGTCACTGTCCACATGCCGAATGCCGCCTGGGCCAGTACAACGCCTAGCAACAGCACCGGCAGGCGGTAGGGCTGGCCGTCGCGCGAATGCCGGCGCACGGCCTGGAAGGCGAGCAAGGCAATCACCAAGGCGAGCGTGCCGGCAAAGTAACGATGGACCATCTCGGCCCAGCCCTTGGCGACCTCCACCGGGTGCTCGGGGAAGTGCAGCTCGGCATGGGCCAGCTGCGCGTCGGTTTTCGGCACGCTGATGAAGCCATAGCAGCCAGGCCAGTCTGGGCAGCCCAGGCCAGCATGGGTCAGACGGGTATACGCACCGAGCAGTACGACCAGCAGTGCCAGCAGGGTGGCGAACACAGCGAGGCGGAATCCGGGTCTGGCCATGGCAGGGCTCCTAGCCGATGTTGGACAGCTTGAGCAGGTGGCGCAGGTCATCCAGTACATGCTTGCCGCTGACCTTGCCGTCATAGCGCAGCACCAGGTTGCCGTGCGGGTCGACGATCCACAGCTGCGGCGCGGGGTTTCCTACCTTCTGAAGGTAGCGCTGTGTATCGAGTGGATAACGCTGCAGCTGTGGGTACTCGCGCCCCAGCAAGGCCTGGTAGCCGGCACTCAACGGTTGGGCAGCGGCCAGGGCATGGCTGGCACGGCTGGCGTCCCGGCCAAGGCCAATCTGGATCTGCCGCGCCAGGTAAACCAGGCGCTGGCAGTCTTCGGCACAGCTTTCTGGGGCGCTGACCAGCAGTTGCCAACGTGCGTCCTCGCCAGCGATGCCGATATCGCTGCGGCTCTGGCCATTGCCGATCATCGTACCGTGATAGCTTCGGCCTTCCGGCACCCAGAACTTGAGCTTGTACATGCTGGTGGCCAGGATCATCGGGCCGAGCACCACCAGCAGAATCAGGATCAGCTGCAAACGCCCGCGGGCTCTGGGTTTGCGACGTTCAGGCAGGTCCAGTGGAGTGGTGGTGGCGGCCATGGCGGTTCTCCTTTTTGTTGTGCCAGCCAAAGTAGAGGTAGAGCAGCACCAGGGCGGTGGCCAGGGCGAACCATTGCACCGCATAACCCAGGTGTTTTTCCGGGCCCATGGCGACCACAGGCCAGTCCAGGCGGTAAGCCGCCGGGCCGGGCTGCAGGCGCAATTCATGGGCGAACCCTTCGCGCCGAAGCTGTTGCCACAGTTGTGTGGGGTTCACGACCGTCAGCAGGTGCGGCCATTGGCCGCCAACGGGGTCGGGGTGCAATTGAAAGGTGCTGCCGGGCGCTACGTATACCGAGGCATCCAGGGCCAGAGCCTGCGCAGGGGTGTCGAAGGGCACCGGTACGCGGCGGTCGGGCCAGGGCAGCCACCCGCGGTTGACCAACAGCCACAAGCCGCTGGGCTGGTCGAGAAAGGGCTGCAGCAACTCGACGCCTGCCTGGCCGTCGCGCATGCGATTGTCCAGCAGCACGCTGTGCTCGGCATCGAAGCGGCCGTAGAGGTGCACACGGCGGAAGGCGGTATCGTCGCTCGGCTGCAACTGGGCCGCGGAAAGCGGCGCGTCGACGCTGCGCTCGGCATGGTTGGCCAGCAATGCGCGCTTTTCGTCGGCTCGGCCCAATTGCCAGCAGCCAAGGGCAATCAACCCCGGCAGCAGCGCAAGCACTACCAGGGTGGGTACCCAGCCCGGGCGAAACGGCCTCACGGGCGCCTCGCTATACTTATCCACATCACCGCATCCCCCCGGAGAAACGCCATGCTCAAGGCCGCGATCGTCATGATGCTGTTGGCCACCATTGCCAGCCTGTTCAGCGGCCTGGTGTTTCTGGTCAAGGACGATGAGAACTCGACCCGCCTGCTCAAGGCACTGACAGTGCGTGTCACCTTGGCCTGCCTGACCATCGCCCTGGTTGCTTATGGCCTCATCAGTGGCCAGCTGGTCTCCCACGCTCCTTTCTGAGCCTCTCTGCGCCACTTGTAGGAGCGGCCTTGTGTCGCGAAAGGGCTGCAGAGCAGCCCCGGCACTTTATGCGTTTGAGCCGACATCCAGGGTCCGCGCTGCGGCCCTTTCGCGACACAAGGCCGCTCCTACAAGGGCTGCGTCGCCCTTCACAGCACATATACAAAGATGAACAAACCGACCCACACCACATCGACGAAGTGCCAATACCAGCTTGCCGCCTCGAAGCCGAAGTGTTTGTCCGGGTTGAAGTGCCCACGCAGGATGCGCACGAACATGACGATCAAAATGATCGTGCCCAAGGTAACGTGGGCACCGTGGAAGCCTGTGAGCATGAAGAAGGTTGCGCCGTAGATCCCCGAGCCCAGCGTCAGGCCCAACTTGGTGTAGGCCTCGAAGTATTCGTAGGCCTGCAGCGCGATGAAGCTCAACCCCAGCAGGATGGTGATTGCCATCCACAGCTTCAGCGCCCCACGGTGGTCACGTCGCAGTGCATGGTGGGCGATGGTGATGGTCACGCTCGAACTGACCAGCAAAATGGTGTTGATCAAAGGCAGGTGCCAAGGGTCGATGACGTCCTTGGCCGGCGGGAACAGCTTGGGGTCCGGGGTATTGAGCAGGGGCCAGGTGAATTCGAAACTGGGCCACAGCATGTGTGCGACCCCCTTGTCGCCTTCACCACCGAGCCATGGCCCGGCCAGTACCCGCACGTAGAACAACGCGCCAAAGAAGGCCAGGAAGAACATCACCTCGGAGAAGATGAACCAGCTCATGCCCCAGCGGAACGAGCGGTCCAGCTGCGCGCTATACAGCCCGGCGTGGCTTTCCTTAACCACCGCCCCGAACCAGCCGAACAGCATGTAGGCCAGCAGCAGCGCACCGACGAAGAAAATCAGCGGCCCATGGGAGTCGGGGTGGCCAGCCTTGAGGTCGTTGAACCACGTGCCAAGGCCGTACACCGTGACGAACATGCCGATGGTGGCAATGATCGGCCACTTGCTCTGCGCAGGGACGTAGTAGTGGTCATGACTTGCCATTGCTGTTCTCCTTCCCTTAACGGGCGCCCTGAACGTCCTGGGGCGCGACATGCGCGACCGGCGGGTGACGAGCGGTGATGTCGAACAAGGTGTAGGCCAGTGTCAGGTGCTTCACGCTGGCCGGCAGGTCCCGGTCGACGATGAAGCGCACAGGCATCTCGATACGTTCGCCGGGCTGCAGCACCTGCTGGGTAAAGCAGAAGCACTCGGTCTTGTGGAAATACGCCGCGGCCTCGGCCGGTGTGATGCTGGGTACGGCCTGGGCGCTCATCGGCCGGTCAGTGGTGTTGTGAGCCACGAAGATCATCTGGTTGACGGCCCCCGGGTTGACCGCGAGCTGGTCGGCAGTGGCGTAGAAGTCCCAGACCATGTCACCGGCATTGGTCGACATGAACTGCACCCGCACCGAACGCGTCGGATCGCTGACCTGGCTACCCTCATACTGCCCGCCAGTCTTGCCATTGATGCCGAAGGCCCTGCACATGACGTCGTAGATCGGCACCAGGGCAAAGCCGAAGGCGAACATCACCACCGTCAGCATCAGCAGGCGCAGCACCAGACGTTTGAGCGGTTGGCCGGTCATGGGCGGTTACCTATTTCACATCCGGTGGCGTCTGGAAGGTGTGATACGGCGCCGGCGAAGGGACCGACCACTCAAGGCCCTCTGCACCATCCCAGGGTTTGGCCGGGGCCGGCGCGCCGCCGCGAATGCACTTGATGACGATGAACAGGAAGAAGATCTGCGTGGCACCAAACATGAACGCACCGACCGATGACACCATGTTGAAGTCGGCGAACTGCAGGTTGTAGTCAGGAATGCGCCGCGGCATGCCGGCCAAGCCAACGAAGTGCATGGGGAAGAAGGCCAGGTTCATGCCGATGAACGACAGCCAGAAATGCAGCTTGCCGAGGGTTTCGTCGTACATGTGGCCGGTCCACTTCGGCAGCCAGTAATAGGCCGAGGCGAAGATGCCGAAGATCGCCCCAGGCACCAGCACGTAATGGAAGTGCGCCACCACGAAGTAGGTGTCGTGGTACTGGAAGTCTGCCGGCGCGATGGCCAGCATCAGCCCGGAGAACCCACCGATGGTGAACAATATGACGAAGGCGATGGCGAACAGCATCGGCGTCTCGAAGGTCAGCGAGCCTTCCCACATGGTGCTGACCCAGTTGAACACCTTCACCCCGGTGGGCACGGCAATGAGCATGGTCGCGTACATGAAGAACAACTCACCCACCACCGGGATGCCGACCACGAACATGTGGTGCGCCCAGACGATGAACGACAGGAATGCGATCGCACCCGTGGCATAGACCATCGAGGTGTAGCCGAACAGCGGCTTGCGCGAGAACGCCGGGATGATCGAGCTGACCGCGCCGAAGGCCGGCAAGATCATGATGTACACCTCTGGGTGGCCGAAGAACCAGAACACATGCTGGAACAGCACCGGGTCACCGCCACCGGCGGCGCTGAAGAAGCTGGTGCCAAAGTGGATATCCATCAGCATCATGGTCACCACACCGGCCAGCACCGGCATCACCGCGATCAGCAGGAAGGCCGTGATCAGCCAGGTCCAGACGAACAGCGGCATTTTCATCAGGGTCATGCCCGGTGCGCGCAGGTTGAGAATGGTGGCGATGACGTTGATGGCCCCCATGATCGAACTGATACCCATCAAGTGGATGGCAAAGATGAAGAAGGTCACGCTGGCGGGGGCATAGGTGGTCGATAGCGGGGCGTAGAAGGTCCAGCCAAAGTTCGGCCCGCCACCAGGGCTGAACAGGGTCGATACCAGCATCAGAAACGCTGCCGGCAGCAGCCAGAAACTGAAGTTGTTCATCCGCGGGAGGGCCATGTCCGGCGCGCCGATCATCAGCGGGATCATCCAGTTGGCCAAGCCGACGAAGGCCGGCATCACTGCGCCGAACACCATGATCAGGCCGTGCATGGTGGTCATCTGGTTGAAAAATGCCGGCTCGACGATCTGCAGCCCGGGCTGGAACAGTTCGGCGCGTATCACCATGGCGAACGAGCCGCCAAGAAGGAACATGATGAAGCTGAACCACAGGTACATCGTGCCGATATCCTTGTGGTTGGTGGTCAGCACCCAGCGCATCAAGCCCTTTGCCGGGCCGTGGGCATGCTCATGGCCGTGGGCGTGGTCGTCGATCACTGCACTCATGTCCTGTCTCCTGCAGCCCACTGACTGCCGCGAGTAACCCGGTTCATTGCGCTTGTGCCTGCTTGAGCGCCAGCACGTCCTTCGGTGTGACCATGTCGCCTTTGTCATTGCCCCAGGCGTTGCGCTCGTAGGTGACCACGGCGGCGATATCGACTTCAGACAGTTGCTTGCCGAAGGCCGCCATGGAGGTACCGGGCTTGCCGTGGAAGACGATGTTCAAGTGGGCATCTATGGGGCCGGTGGCGATCTTCGAGCCCTTGAGAGCCGGGAACATCGGCGGCAGGCCCTGGCCTTCTGCCTGGTGACAGGCCACGCAGGTGGTGTGGTAAACCTTGTCGCCGCGCGCGACCAACTCTTCAAGGGTCCATTCCTTGCTGGTCAGCTCCTTGAGTTTGGCCGCATCGGCCTTGCGCTCGCCGAGCCAGGTGTCGTAGTCGGCCTTGGACTTGACCTCCACCACCACCGGCATGAAACCGTGGTCCTTGCCACACAGTTCGGTGCATTGGCCGCGATAGATGCCGGGCTTCTCGACGCGCGTCCAGGCTTCATTGACAAAGCCTGGGATGGCGTCACGCTTGACCGCGAAAGCCGGTACCCACCAGGAATGGATCACGTCGGCGGCCGTCACCAGAAAGCGCACTTTCGCCCCTACCGGCAGCACCAGCGGCTGGTCGACCTCAAGCAGGTAGTGCTCATCCTTGGGCGCCTTGTTCTGGATCTGGTCGGCAGGGGTGGCCAGGTTGCTGAAAAACTCCACGTCCTGGCCCAGGTATTTGTAGTGCCATTTCCACTGGTAGCCCGTAACCTGGATATCAATGTCCGATTCGCTGGCGTCGTAGATATCGATCAGGGTCTTGGTGGCGGGGATGGCCATGGCCACCAGGATGAGCAAGGGGACCACGGTCCACAGGATTTCCACCCAGGTGTGCTCGTGAAAATGCGCAGCTTGCTGGCCGGTGGAACGGCGGTGGATGACCATGGACCAGAACATCGCGCCGAACACCACGACGCCGATGATCACGCAGATCCAGAAGATGGTCATGTGCAGGTCGAACACGGCGTTGGAGACTTCCGTCGCCCCCGGCGCCATGTTCACGGTCCAGGCGGCGTTGGCCTGACCTAAAACCAACCACAACAGGAGGCCCATCCAGACTGGTGGATGTCGCATCATTGCGGGTTCCCCTTCTAATTCTTGTTGTCCCGGAGGCGTGGCCTGCGGCAAGAGGGAACGGCGGTCAAGACTGCCTGGCTTCGACGACCGAGCCCCTGCGAAAAGCAGTCGGGCCTCATCAGCGAATCACGTTCAACCCGAGTATAGACAGCGACCAATGGCACGCAACGACGCAGGTGAAATGATCTTCATGAAATCGCGAAATCGCCTGCAAGGCCTGCTCTAGACGCTAAGTGGCATAATGGTGGCATCTGCATATACCCAACAGCGCACACGTTTGCGCGATTTATAACAAATGCGTCTTAGGTATTCTGTATACCGAGCTAATTTAGTGTCTTCCGTTTGAAACGTATTGTCCCTGGAGTTGTCATGAACATCGCTGCTGTACGCGAGCAAATAAGCCAAGCCCACGATCACGAACGCCATACCGGCCAACTGAAAGAGCGTCTCGAGCTGCAACTGCCCCATCTGCACCCCTCGATCCAACTGCCTGAGCAGGACGCCCAGGGTACTTTGGCGCGCTTCGTCAGCGCCTATATCGACCAGGTGCCGGAGTTGCTGGAGGCTGCCCACGCGGTGGCGCTCGAGGCCGGTATCGAGTCGCAGATCAAACCTGTACTGAAGATCGCCGAAGCCTATTTCCTGCAGCCGCCGAGCGTGATGCAAGGGCACGTGGGCCTGGACTGCCTGCTGGATGAAGCCTACCTGGCGCACCGCCTGGTGGAGGAGGTGAACGACCTTTATATCCGCCACTTCCAGCAACCACTGATCCCATTCGATACCACCATGGCCAACTTGATTGCCCATCAACTGATCGGAGAGACCTTCGCCAACCAGCTCGATGAGGTGGTGCACCATTCGGTGGATGAAATGCTCAACGAGGAAAGCTTTGCTACCGAATCCGTAGAAGCCTACCGGGAAACCTTGAGCAGCCCGAAGACTGGCGAGGCCTGGAAACGCTGGCCATGCCTGTCGCGCCAGCTGGGTGTCGAACTGGGCCAGCCGGCCTGAGCGCTGCCAGCAGCCCCATGGGAACAGGCTCCAACTGATCGGCTGTACCGCGCACAGATAGATTCTTCCCGCCCCCCCTATCGGGTAGGCATTGACCTAACAAGGCGAGGAAGA
This sequence comes from Pseudomonas sp. BNK-15, assembly GCF_047456105.1. Lineage (NCBI taxonomy): Bacteria > Pseudomonadati > Pseudomonadota > Gammaproteobacteria > Pseudomonadales > Pseudomonadaceae > Pseudomonas > Pseudomonas sp. BNK-15. Next base: position 2,040,362 of record NZ_CP179898.1, on the reverse strand, counting down.
ACCATGAGCATCAAATGGAACAGGCTCTACACGGACCTGTTACGCGGCAGCCGCTCCACCCTTTGGGGCAACTGGGCCCTCAACCCGGTCATCAAACCCGGTGCAGTAGGCATCATCGACCCGGCTTCCGGCGATTTCACCCTGGTCAACGAAGCGTTGCCCACCGTGCAGATTTCCAATGTTCAGCAAGGGCGCCGCTGGGCCATCAGCTCCAAGGACGTATCACGCAGGGAGACCAAGGCCAATGTTTCAGGGACGGTGATCGACCCTGCCACCGGCGCTCAGGTCAAGCCAGACCTGACGCTAGAGTGGAACTTCGGTAAAGAGGAGTCGATCGCTTCGGAGTTTGCCCTTCATGGTGAGCAACGTCTGAGTGACCTGGCCTTGATCCACGACCAGTACGATTGGCTATATGCACAGGCCGAGAAAGTCGGCATGGCCAGCAATGGCAGGATTGCAGAAGGTTTTGGCGTGGTAACGAGCGTCATTCTGGCCAGTAGCGGCGTGAATGCCGGGGCCAAGAGCAAGAATGCCAAATTCGCCCTTTCGGGTTCAGCCAGCGGCCTGAACACCTTGCTGGGCGAAGACGGTATTTCAGGCAAAGGTGGGGCAACGTTCATTTCCATCCGCGATACCGCTTCGGTGGAATCGCACACGCTGCCTGCTCAAGATGGCCAGGTTGCGACCATCCCGCTGCCTGTGGCCTACAGCTTTGCCTCTTTTGGCCCCGACAGAATGATCATTCCGATCTGGGTGCGCAAAGTTGGCAGCTTGCAACTGCATGTCGACAGCAAGGCCACTTCCGCCACCACCTACATCACCAAGGTATCGATTGCCTATGATCGGCCAGGTGAACGCCGCACCACGGTTGGCCCGATGACCATTTCCGGCGGCCTGTCGCATAACTTCACCATTCCGCTCGGCGCCAGGAATCTCGACTTCAGCGCCGAATTCGTCAACCTGGGCGCCAATCAAACGTTGAAGCGGCACTGGGCGACGCCCCTCAGCCAGTGGGTTGGCGGCAGCCGGACCATCAACCTGTACGGTACCTGGCCCGGCTCGCCCTCCATCCGTGTCGTCGAGGAAGACTGACCTCAACACTCTGCCGCAGTGCGCAAGCCCCCTTCGATACGCCGCTTGAGCCCACGCGGCTCTATGAGCAGGCGTGATCCGGCGCTGCGCTGTGTACGCCCCCAATCTTCCAGTAACTCCAGTACCGAGTGGTCGATGTAACTGAGGTTGGCCAGAGGTACGTGCAGCTGAGTGCCAGGGGGCACCGTTTCCAGCACCTGGGTCAGTGCCGGCACCTTGAGAAAGGTGGCGGCGCCGGTGAGCCGCAGCTCCATGTGCCCAGGCCGGTCCAGGCTGAGCAGGTTGATCTTCAGGCGGGCCGCTTTGAGCGCCAGCTTCAGCAGCGTCAGGGCAAAGCCCAGCAGTACACCGGTCAGCAGATCCGTGAAGATGATCGCCAGCGCGGTAGCTGCATAGGTGAACATGGGCATGCGACCGTAGCGGCCAAGCCCACGAAAGGCCTTGAAGTCCACCAACTTGATACCGGTGTAAACCAGCACGCCCGCCAGGCTTGCCACCGGGATCTGCTGCAGCACACTGCTCAATACCACCACGAAAGCCAACAGCCACAAGCCGTGGAGGATCGCCGATGCACGGGTTTGCGCGCCTGCCTGCACATTGGCCGAACTGCGGACGATCACTCCGGTCATCGGCAGCGCGCCCAATACACCGCATAGCATGTTGCCGATACCCTGCGCGGAGAGTTCACGGTCGAAGTCCGAGCGCTGGCCGCTGTGCATGCGGTCCACCGCCGCGGCAGACAACAGCGTTTCGGCACTGGCGATGAAAGCCAGGGCGAAGGCGGCCACCAGCAAGGTCGGATCAGCCAGTTGCAGCAAATCTTCGGGGCGCAGCCAGTCGATGGCCTCGGTCAAGTCTGCCGGCACTTGCACGCGATTGACGGGCAGTGCCAGCCACATGCTGACCAACGTCATGCCCGCCACACCGAGCAAGGCCCCAGGTACGAACCGCAGCCGCTGTGGCCGCAAGCGTTCCCAACCCCACATCACGGCGATGGTCCCCACACCGAGCAGGCCGGCCTGCCAGCCACTGCCGGCACTTTCAAAGGGCAGGGCGCTAGCCACTGTAGCGGGGAACCCGATCAGGTTCTGCAAGCCCGAAGGTTGCGGCGCGGTGTCGAACATCACATGCACCTGTGACAGCACGATCAGCACACCGATACCTGCCAGCATGCCGTACACCACCGCCGGGGCGGTGACGCGGAACCAGCAGCCCAGGCGCAAACGCCCGGCCAGCAATTGCAACACCCCCGCCAGCAGCAGGATCGGCCCGAGCATGGCAACGCCGTGTTGGCGCACCAGTTCGAACACCAGCACGGCCAAGCCCGCGGCAGGGCCACTGACCTGCAGTGGCGAACCGGCCAGAAAGCCCACCACGATACCGCCGATGATGCCGGTTATCAGGCCTTTGGCAGGAGGCATGCCCGAAGCGATCGCAATGCCCATGCACAAGGGCAGGGCCACCAGGAAGACCACAACCGACGCCAGCAACTCTCGCGGCAAGGCCGCTTTCAACTGTGTAATGTTCACCGTGTTTCTCCTTTCTCTGTCACATGGCCTTTCCTCTGGCCATGGGCACGTTTGGCCCCTGACAAACGCGCAGGCGCGGGCCGCCAGCGAGCATGCCGGCAGGGCAGTCAGGGAATTCAAGGCAGCCGAAGGCCGCGCCACACCCCTGCGGGGTGCAGCCGGCTATCAAGGTTCTAGCGGTGGATGGGTCGCTTAGTAGCGGCCTCTCGGAGTCGCGCAGGGCACCGGCTCACCGGCGGCCAGGGGCATGAAGCTGTCGCTGGCGGCATCGTAGGCTTCGATCCGGCTGGTCTCGATGTCATAGACCCAACCATGGATGTACAGCTCGCCAGCCGCAAGGCGCGACGCCACCGACGGGTGGGTGCGCAGGTGGTGCAACTGGGCAATGACGTTTTCGCGGGTCAGCACCTGCATGGTTTCATGCTCGCTGCCGCAGGAGCAGTTGTTCTCGACCACGGTGCGTGCCACTTCGGCATGACGCAGCCAGGCGGAAACGGTCGGCATCTTGGCCAGCGATTGCGGGTTGAGTACCGCACGCATCGCGCCGCAGTCGGAGTGGCCACAGATGATGATGTGGTGCACGCCCAGCGCCGACACGGCGTACTCGATGGCGCTGGAAACGCCGCCGTTCATCTGGCCATACGGCGGTACCACGTTGCCAACGTTACGGGTCACGAACAGGTCGCCTGGCGAGCTCTGGGTGATCAGCTCGGGGACGATGCGCGAGTCGGCACAGGTGATGAACATGGCGCGCGGCGTTTGCGCGGTGGCGAGCTTCTTGAACAGCTCTTGCTGCTCGGGGAAGACGTCATGGTGGAAACGCAGGAAGCCGTCGACGATGTGCTTGAGGGCGGCATCGGCGCTCTCCGCGGGGGCCTGCGGAACGACCTTGGATGGGTCCTTGACGGGCATGATTCATCCTCTTGACGGTGAGTTGGTAAATCCATTTTACCGGTGAAAGATTCTGGCTATGCGAGGAATTAGATGACACGCACAGGCCATAGATCACAGTCTTCGTGGACTGGTTTCCTACGCTAGCGGGGAAAACTTAACTGAAACTTAATTCGGAGGCTCTAGAACGGGTGTTCCAGATAGATAAGGCGGGAATTGAATAATAGCAAAAACACATCAAATGCCAAGAGCCCTGAATAAGATTATGTGCTTGGATTAGTTGCATTGAGGGTCAAAACAATGCCATTTGCCCACCGGGGGGACAGAACGCCGAACAATCCAGCATTTGCCCCTCCCGCCCCTCCAAACCCAGCTTGCGCATGGCCTTGGCAAAGCGTTGCGCCAGCAGCTCTGCGAAAATGCCCTCACCACGCATGCGCGCACCGAAGCGGCTGTCATACAGCTCGCCACCCCGGCTCTGGCGAATCAGGCTCAACACATGGCTGGCGCGCTGAGGGTAGTGGTCCTGTAGCCACTGCTCGAACAGCGGTGCCACTTCCAGCGGCAGGCGCAACATCATGTAGGCTGCGTTCTGCGCGCCAGCCTCCTTGGCGGCTTCCAAGAGGTGCTCCAGTTCGCTGTCGTTGATCATGGGAATCATCGGCGAACACAACACGCCCACCGGCACACCCGCCTCGCGCAGCACCCGGATTGCCCGCAGCCTGGCATTGGGCGAGGCCGCACGCGGCTCGAGCACTCGCTTGAGGCCGTCGTCCAGCGTGGTCAGGCTGATCATCACCCGCACCAACCGCTGGCTGGCCATTTCGGCCAGCAAATCCAGGTCACGCAATACCAGCGAACCTTTGGTGACGATGGTCACCGGGTGGCGAAAACGCAACAGCACTTGCAGCAAGCGCCGGGTCAATAGGTGCTCACGTTCGATCGGCTGGTAGGGGTCTGTGTTGGCACCCAGGTTGATGGGGGCGCACACATAGCCCGGCTTGCGCAGTTGCTCGGCAAGCACCTCGGCGGCATTGGTCTTGGCGATCAGCTTGGTTTCGAAATCCAACCCTGGGGACAAGTCCCAATAGGCGTGCGAGGGGCGGGCATAGCAGTAGATGCAACCATGCTCGCAGCCTCGGTAGGGATTGATGGAGCGATCGAAGGGCAGGTCGGGTGAGGTGTTGCGGCTGATGATCGTCTTGGCCGTTTCAACCCGCACCTCGGTGCCTTGGGTCAATGGAACCTCCTGATGCCAGCCGTCATCCTCAGCCACCGAATGGCTCGGGGCGAAGCGGTTGTGTGGATTATGCGCCGTCCCACGGCCTTTCTGTGGTGCTGGAGGATTCATCGCCAAGCCCTATGCTGTATATATGAACAGTATAGGGGCAAGGCTCATCTTGCCAGCACCTCCGGTCAGGCCAGCCCGTGCCAACTCAGGTAGGGGGCATGGCTTGGGGCGCGCCCAAGGAAGGCTTCAAGGCCCTCGCGCAGTGGCCGCGAAGCGCCGGGCTCGAACAATGCCTGCGCAAGCGCCTGGCCCGTTGCGCGGTCAAGCAAACCGTTCGTTTCAAAACGGGTAAACAGGTCAAACGCGTGCACATCGGCCCACAGGTAAGCGTAATAGCCAGCATCGTATCCGCTGACCAGATGGTCGAAGGCATGCGCGGGGTGCTCGAAATCTGCCAATGGCCAATAGCCGCATCGCTCCCGGGCATCGTCGAGCCGCTGCTCGAGCGTTCTGCCGTCATACGGCGTGCCGTGCAGGTCCAGGTCGAACAGCGCCAGGCTCAGGTCGCGGCCAATTTCCTCGATCCCCTGCTGCTTGAACTGTTTCAGGTACGCTGCAGCGCCAGCCGTGCTCAGCCTACTGCCAGACTGGTCCGGCACGGCGATGCTGGCCAGGTAGCCTGCATCCCACACCCAGCGCTCCACCAACTTGCCGAACAGTTCCATGCCATCGGTGCCCAGCTCCGAAACATTGGACATGACATTGTTGCTGGTGCGGACCAGCAAGTGATGCAAGGCATGGCCAAACTCGTGATAAAGCTTGCGCAATGCCAGGTGGTCCAAAAGCGGCTCACTCTCGCCCAACGCTGCGGGGATGTCACTGTTCACCACCACCACCGCTGCATGGTAGATACCCTCGGCATCAATACGCCGGTTGCGCACGTACGTGGTGAACACGGCGTCAGCCTGTTTCCCGGCGTGTTGCACGGCGTCCAGATAGAACAGGCCGATAGGCGCTTGGTCTTGCCAGACTTCGAAGGTCTGCACGCTGGCATCCCAGGCAGGCATTCGGGCTGGACGCAGCTCAAGCCCAAACAGCTGCTGCGCCAGCCGGGCCAGTGCAGTGACCACGGCACTCAAGGGGAAGTGCTCGCGAAACACCTCACTCGGTTGCGCATGCGCCGGCAATGCCTGCAGGTGAATGACATCCCAAGGCTGCACGCGCGTGAGGCCCTGCACGAGCGCCTTCTGCCCAACGCCCTCACGCCATCGTTGCAGGGCGGGTCGTACGCTGGCTGCGAGGGTTTGCAGAAAACCCCGAACAGCGCTGACCGAGCCGGCACTTTTGGTACTCAGGCTCAGCTCGAGGTGGCTGGCAAAGCCGAGCAGGCGGGCTTTGTCATCCAGCAGTTCGGCCAAACGCTGCAAACGCGTACCGTTGTCCTCCTGCAGGTCATTATCGACCCCACGGGTGTGGAAGGCGCGGTAGAGCTTTTCGCGCAGGGGGCGGTGCTTCGCTTGCCGAAGCACCGCCTCGGTTGGGGCGCTTTCACAGGCAACCAGCCAACCTTGCAAACCAGCCTCGCTGGCCCGGGCGGCCAGCTCATCTCGCAACCGTTGCGAAAGACCAATCAGTTCGCCCTCGTCCTCGATCAGCAACCCCGGCCGGTCGATATCGCGCACAAAGGCCTCCCGCAACGTACCGATCTGCGCTTGCAGCTCGGCGAGGCGGGCTTTGTCGTGTTCGTCCAACGCTGCGCCACTGGTTGCAAACCTGTCGAGATGCCAGCGCAAGGTAGCGCGCTTCATCGCGGCCAGGTTGATGCCGATGTCACTGCGCGCCAACCGGTCATACAAGGCATGCAGCCTGCTGTCGGTGTCTTTCTGTTCGAAACGCGCAACTGTTCTGCCATAGAACCCCAGAATGGATTCGGCCCAGTCCTGGTCCCGGCCCACGAGCGGGATGACGGTATACAACGTGCCCGACAACTGCGCGTCCAGCTCATCCACGGCGAGCACCAGGTCGTCCCAGGTGGGCTGTGCCTGCTGTCGTTCGATGATGCGCGCGATACCTTGCTCATGCGCCGAAAGCACATGGTCGAAAGCAGCGGCCATGTTTTGCAGGGTTATCGAAGGGAAATCAATAGGGGCGTTGCTGCTTTGCAGGAGGGGATTGTTCATGGTGCATCGCCTTGCTCAGGTTCATGAGCGGGCGAGCATGCCTGCCTGGCGGAGCGGTAGAGGCTTGAATATCTACCACCCCGACGCAGGCGGGCAGGCCTTACTCGGCCGGTTTCTTGAGCTTCGGGTTGGGGAAGAACTGCACCGTCTGCACCTTGGCCGGCGCCGCCTTGGGCGCCAGGTGGTTGACCCGCGTCCCAAGTTCCTTGGGTACCGACAGGCCCTGTTCATTCAAGGTGTCGGTGAAGCCACAGGCTACGCACTCACGGTGCGGCACGTCGTCTTCGCTCCACATCATCAGCTTGTCCGGCTCACTGCACGCCGGGCAGACCGCCCCGGCGATGAAGCGCTTCTTGGTTTTGTTCACAGCTACCTCGCTCATGCCGCCGCGCCCTCACTCAGCCCACAGTGGCGCAGCAATGCATCGATGGAAGGCTCACGGCCACGGAAGTCGACGAACAGCACCATCGGCTCGCGCGAACCGCCACGGGCCAGAATGGCCTCGCGGAAGGCGCGGCCTGTCTCGGCGTTGAGCACGCCTTCTTCCTCGAACCGTGAGAAGGCATCAGCCGACAGTACTTCGGCCCATTTGTAGCTGTAGTAGCCCGCCGCGTAACCGCCAGCGAAGATGTGCGCAAAGCTGTTCGGGAAGCGGTTGTACGCCGGTGGGCGCATGACCGTCACCTCGTCGCGCACGCCTTCAAGCACCTGCAGCACACTGCGGCCGTCGCCGTGGCTGGCGTGCAGCTCGAAGTCGAACAGCGAGAACTCCAGCTGGCGCACCATCATCATGCCGGACTGGAAGTTCTTCGCCGCCAGCATCTTGTCCAGCAGGTCCTGGGGCAGGGCAGCCCCCGTTTCGTAATGGCCGGAGATCAGTGCCAGGCCTTCCGGCTCCCAGCACCAGTTTTCCATGAACTGGCTCGGCAACTCGACCGCATCCCAAGCCACGCCATTGATGCCAGACACGCCAGCATGCTCGATACGGGTCAGCAGGTGGTGCAGGCCGTGGCCGAATTCGTGGAACAGGGTCGTGACTTCGTCGTGGGTCAGCAACGCAGGCTTGCCAGGCGCAGCGGGCGTGAAGTTGCACACCAGATTGGCCACCGGGCTTTGCAGCTCACCACCAGCGGTACGGCGACGGTCGCGGGCACCATCCATCCAGGCACCGCCACGCTTGTTGGCGCGGGCATAGAGGTCGAAGAAGAAGCGGCCGACGTGCTGGCCGTTTTCCTTGATTTCGAACAGGCGTACGTCCGGGTGCCAGCTGTCGAAACCCTTGAGCTCGGCGATTTCGATGCCGTACAGGCGCTGGACGATGCTGAACAGGCCGGACAGCACCTTGTCGATCGGGAAGTAGGCGCGCAGGGTTTCCTGGGACACGCTGTAGCGCTGCTCGCGCAGCTTCTCACCGAAGTAACCGGCGTCCCAACTGGCCAGCTCGGGGCAACCTTGCTCGGCGGCATAGGCCTTGAGCTGCGCCAGGTCCTGGGCGGCAAACGGCCTGGAACGCTTAGCCAGGTCGCGCAGGAAGCTCAGCACCTGATCGCTGGACTCAGCCATCTTGGTGGCCAGGCTCAGCTCGGCGTAGTTCTTGTAGCCCAGCAGCCCGGCCAGTTCCTGGCGCAGGTCGAGGATCTCGCCCATCACCGGGCCGTTGTCGAACTGGCCGGCATTCGGGCCCTGGTCGGAGGCGCGGGTGCAGTAGGCCGCGTACAGCTCTTCACGCAGGGCGCGGTCACTGGCGTAGGTCATCACCGCATAGTAGCTGGGGAATTCCAGGGTGATCAGCCAGCCATCGAGGCCTTTGGCCTGGGCGGCAGCAGCCATCTGCGCCTTGGCCGAATCGGTCAGGCCGGCAAGCGCGGCTTCGTCGGTAACGTGCTTGGTCCAGGCCTGGGTGGCGTCGAGCAGTTGGTTGGAGAAACGGCTGCCCAACTCGCTGAGCTTGCTCTGCACCTCGGCGTAACGCTGCTGCTGGGCGGGTGGCAGGTCGATGCCCGACAGGCGGAAGTCACGCAGTGCATGCTCGAGGATGGTTTTTTGCGCCACATCGAAACCTGCGGCCTCAGGGCTGTTGGCCAGTGCCTCATAGGCCTCGAACAGCGCACGGTTCTGGCCCAGTTCGGTAGAGTAGGCACTGAGCGCCGGCAGGCAGGACTCGTAGGCCTCACGCAGCTCTTTGCTGTTGCACACCGCATTGAGGTGGCTGACCGGGCTCCAGGCAGCGCCCAGGCGGTCATTGAGCTCGTCCATGGCCAGCACCAGGCCGGCCCAGGTGGGGTTCTTGCCTTGCTTTTCGAGGATCTGGGCAATGGCTTTACGGTTATCGGCCAGGATCTCTTCGATCGCCGGCAGCACGTGTTCGGCACGGATCGCCGAGAAGGGCGGCAGATCATAAGACTGCAGAAGCGGGTTGTTCGCACTCACGGTTTGGCTACCTTGGCAGAAGAAACACTGCCCCATCTTAATTACAATCGACGCCGACCGCAGCAGGCAGCCTGCCTATCGGCACAGATGAGAGACCCTATCATGGCCATTCGTAGCTTCCAGCAACACACTCCGAAAGTTGGGCCACGGGCCTTCGTCGACCGTTCGGCAGTGGTTCTGGGTGACGTGGAAATCGGTGAAGACAGCTCTGTATGGCCTTTGACGGTGATTCGCGGCGACATGCACCGCATCCGCATCGGTGCAAGGACCAGCGTGCAGGACGCCAGTGTGCTGCACATTACCCACGCCGGCCCGTTCAACCCGGACGGCTTCCCGCTGATCATCGGCGACGAAGTGACCATCGGCCACAAAGTCATGCTGCATGGCTGTACCCTTGGCAACCGCATTCTGGTCGGGATGGGCAGCACGATCATGGATGGCGCCATCGTCGAAGACGAGGTGATCATCGGTGCCGGTAGCCTGGTGCCGCCCGGCAAGCGCCTGGAGAGCGGCTACCTGTATGTGGGCAGCCCGGTAAAGCAGGCACGGCCACTGACCGACAAGGAACGCGCCTTTTTCCCTTACAGCGCCGGTAACTACGTGAAGCTCAAGGACCAGCACCTGGCCGAAGGCTACGACCGCCCGGAATGAACCTGACTACCGAGACCACCATGCACCAGCAGAATATCCTTTTCGACCTTGACGGCACCCTGACCGACCCGCGCCTGGGCATTACCCGTTCGATCCAGTACGCTCTGGCCAAACTGGGCATCGACGAGCCGGACCTGGCGCGCCTCGAGCACTTCATCGGCCCACCCCTGCTACAGGCCTTCATGCAGTTCTACAGCTTCGATGAAGCCAAGGCGTGGGAGGCGGTGAATTTTTACCGGGAACGCTTCCGTGTCACAGGCCTTTACGAAAACCTGGTCTTCGAAGGTGTGCCGGAACTGCTCCAGGCCCTGAACGGTCAGGGCCGCACGCTTTACATCGCGACGTCCAAGCCCTGGGAATTCGCCCGTGAGATCGCCAGGCACTTCGCCTTCGATCATCACTTCAAGGTGATTTACGGCAGCGAACTGGACGGCACCCGCACCAACAAGGTCGAGCTGATTCGCCACCTGCTGGACGAGGAAGGGCTGGACCCGGCGCAGACCCTGATGATCGGCGACCGCAAGCACGACCTGATCGGGGCGCGCAGCAATGGGTTGCAGGCAGTGGCAGTGGGGTATGGGTTCGGCAGCGAAGAAGAACTGAAGGCCCACACGCCTGAATTCCACTACGCCACCTTGGCTGAGATGCATCAGGCGTTCATCAAGGCCTGAGCGCGTATGTAAGGGCCGGCTTGCCGGCGATGGGCCGCTAAGCGGCCCCAGCGCTCACTGACTCGCCACCAATCGAGCCAACACCGCCTTGCGCTGTTCGGCCGGCAACCGTCCTAGCGCTTCTACCTTCTGATAGAAGCGTACCCAATCCCCCCCAGCCTCGCGAAACACCGCCGCAAACGCCGGCACCCATTGGTCATACAGCCCAAACGGCAATAGCTTGGCATTGCTCATCGGCCCATACATCCAGGCGTCATAACGCTTGTCCCCAGCCCACTGGCTATCTCGAACCTGGCGATAATCGCGCCTCAACCGGTCGAATTCTGCCTGTTTGGCCGCACGTTTGTGCGCATCATCCAGCGGCCCGGCATAGAGCGCCTGCAGCCGCTCGCGGCTGGCCAGAATCAGCCGTATGAACTGGTCACGCTGCAGGCTCTGCTCACCCTGAGTCGCTTCAAGCCCACGGGCGGCGCGCCATTGCCGCGTTCCTTCCTGCTCGACGAACGTGGCGAAGGACTCGTTGAACTCCGTGTCGTCCTGCACATAGACGCGCTGATGCGCCAGTTCGTGGAAGATCAACGTGGCCAGGCGCTCATCACCCCAGCCGACCATCGACGACAGGATCGGGTCGTCAAACCAGCCAAGCGTCGAATACGCCTCGACACCGCTCACATAGACATCCATGCCCGCCTGACGCATCACCGCCGCCGCGCCGCGGGCCGCGCCCTGCTGGTAATAACCGCGGTAGGCGACGCAACCGGCAACAGGGAAACAGTGCGTCACCGGTTGCAGCGAGAGCTCAGGCGTAGCAAACACATTCCACACCACATAGGGCCGCCCAAGGTCGGCATACACCCGATAGCTGCCGTTGTCCGGCAGGCCCAGTCGTTTGCTGGCGAACAGCCGCGCCTGCTCGGCGTGTTGCAGACGGGCCCGCAACTGCGGGCTGGTGGCCGGGTCGGCGAGTACCCGCTCCACTGGCTGACGCGCACGCAACAGTTGCCACTGGCCATCGGCCAACTGGCCGTAGTAGGCAAGACTGCTGCAACCACTGAGCAGAAAGGCGCCCAGCACGGGAACCAAAGTGCTGAAAACGCGGTCGAGTGGCCCAGGGTCTGAGCGCTTCAAAAGAAAAAACCAGACCATCTTGGGCTATCCATTCGCTCACGGCCGATGCGCTCCAAGACTATCTCGCCAAGGGGGAGTTTCGCTATGCGTGCACTGTTCGTCGCCGGCTCAATGCTGCTGATGTCTGCCTGTTCGACCCTGCCCGACCCGGACCCGAACCAGGCATGGATCGACCTCACCCCGCACGACGAAACCTCGCTGCACGCGGTGCAGGTGGACGAGCGCGATTGGGCAGACACCCGCTATTTCGAGGTTCAGCCCGGCAGCCACGAGCTGACCGTCCGCTACCAGTTCCCGGTCACACCCAGCAATATCGGCCCGGTCGGGGAACCGTTGTGGCGCGACTGCCAGCTCAATCTGACCTTCAAGGGCTTCAACGCCGGCCAGCGTTATCAACTGCAAGCAGGCAGCATCGGCTTCCGGCCCTGGATCAAGCTCTATGACCACCAGCAGAAACTGCTCAGCCAAGGCCTGCCGGCGGGCTGCCAACGCACCTGAAGCCCGCAAACGGCGCTATGCTTGTAACTTGTGAATCGCAAGTGGGAGTTTCGCCATGCGCCAGCCCATGATGCTGATGGCCCTCAGTGCATTGGGGGCATGCGCCAGCCCCTTGCCCCCCGTAGACCCCAAGCAGGCCTGGGTCGACCTCTACACCATCACGCCCGGCCGAGTCATCATGGCGGACAAGCTCGATGGCAAGCGCCTGGAGGACGGCCGTTACTTCCAGGTCACACCTGGCAAGCACGAACTGGTGGTGCGCTTCGATTATGAAATCTACGGGGGCGGCATGATGAGCCAGCCCAGGGATCGGACCTGTTACCTGACCGTGCGCTTTGACGATTTCAAGGCAGGCGAACGCTATCGCCTGGAGGCGCGTGCACCAGTAATGGAACCACAGGTGCTGCTGTACGACGCCAACCGCACAGTGGTGGTCAACGAACCCAGCAATGTGTTCTGCATTCCCTGAAACCGGGGGGCTGCTTACCAGCCCCGGTTTCAATTGGCGATCATTCGTTCTTCTGATAAATGATCTTTTTGGTCCCGCCATCACAGCTGCCAACGATCATGTTCTGATCCTTGACCTCACTGTTGGGCACGATCTCCAGCGTGTACGACGGCACACCCTGAGCCTGGATCTTGGCTTCGATCTCGGCCTTCAGTTCCTCACACGGCTTGACCGCCGCCACGGCAGATGTGGCCAACAGAGACGCCAACACGGCGATTGCGACGCGTATCATGGCACGGCTCCTGGATGGGCAGCTGCGCTGCCGATGCTGTTTAGACTACAGCAAACCGAAGCTGTTGCGCCGCTTAGCCCACCAGAGTGGCGTCCAGGCTGATCTTCGCGTTCAGCACCTTGGACACCGGGCAGCCTGCTTTGGCCTTGTTGGCAATGTCCAGGAACTGGGCTTCACTCGCGCCAGGAACCTTGGCCTTCAGCACCAGGTGCACAGCAGTGATGGCAAAGCCATCAGGCTGTTTTTCCAGGGTCACTTCAGCGATCGTATCGATACGGTCGGGCGTCAGCCCCGCCTCGCCGAGCATCATCGACAGCGCCATCGAGAAGCAGCCAGCATGGGCCGCGCCGATCAACTCCTCTGGGTTGGTGCCGGGCGAGCCTTCGAAGCGGGTGTTGAAACCATAGGGGTTCTGCTTTAGCGCGCCGCTTTCAGTCGAAATAACGCCTTTGCCGTCCTTCAGGCCACCTTGCCAGATCGCCGATGCAGTCTTTTTCATGATGCCTCCTGGTCACTCGGTTACGTATCTATGGGTTCAGAGGCTACTCACCTTCGGCAAGTTCAGATCAATCGCACCGCAAGCATTGAATCTTCCGAATGTGCCCATACAGAGTTTAAAAGGCCTTCGGCCAATCACTTTTGCGGAGGCTCCAATGACGCAGCTGCGTGACCTGAAAATTTCCACCCTCGACCTGGTGCCAGTGCGGGCCGACTCCGGCCCGGCGCAAGCGTTGCGCAATTCGCTGGACTTGGCCCAGCATGTCGAGCGCTTTGGCTACAACCGCTTCTGGGTTGCCGAACACCACAACATGGACGGCATCGCCAGCTCCGCGACCTCGGTGCTGATCGGTTACCTGGCGGGGGGTACTTCAACCATCCGTGTCGGCTCGGGTGGCGTCATGCTGCCCAACCATGCCCCCTTGGTGATCGCCGAGCAGTTCGGCACGTTGGCCAGCCTTTATCCAGGGCGTATCGATCTGGGCCTGGGCCGTGCGCCGGGCTCCGACCAGATGACCGCACGCGCCCTGCGCCGGGAGCGTTCGGGCAGCGCCGACGATTTCCCGGACGATGTCGAAGAATTGTCGCGCTACCTGGGCCCGCGCACAGATGATCAAAAAGTGATCGCCGTACCTGGCCACGACACCGAGGTGCCGATGTGGCTGCTGGGCTCCAGCCTGTTCAGCGCACAGCTGGCCGGCATGCGCGGCATGCCCTACGCCTTCGCCTCGCACTTCGCGCCGCGCTACATGCATGAGGCGATCCGTATCTACCGCGACCATTTCAAGCCCTCTACCACGCTCGACAAGCCTTACGTGATGCTGGGCATTCCGATGGTGGTGGCCGAAACCGACGACAAGGCCGAGTTCCTGGCCACTTCGGTGTACCAGCGTATTCTTGCCCTGATACGCGGGCAGAGCCTGATGCAGCGCAAGCCGGTACCGAGCATGGATGGGTTGTGGCTGCCACATGAGCGCGATGCGGTGGGTAGTTTCCTGGGCCTGGCGATGATCGGCAGCCCGCAGAAGGTGAGGGCCAAGGTCGAGGTGCTACTGGAGCAGACCGGGGCGGACGAACTGATCTTTACCTGCGACCTGTATGAGCATGAGGACCGGATCAGGTCTTATGAATTGTTGGCGCAAGCCTTGAAATCTGAGTAGGCCCCAATCGCCGGCAAGCCGGCTCCCACTGGGAACTCCAAGGCCGCGAGATATTGGAAACGCAGTGGGGCAGGCTTGCTGGCGGTTGGGCCAGCGCTCAACCACGCCGGTAGACAATTTCCTTGCTGCCACCTTCACAGCTCCCCACAACCTTGCCAGCGGGATCGCCCTTACTGACGATCTCCAGTGTGTAGCCCTGCACACCTTTGGCATCCAGCTTCGCGGCAATCTCGGCCTTGAGCTCCTCGCAAGGCTTGCCCGCCGCCAGCGCGCCACCCGCCAGCATCATCAGGCCCACCGCCAGAATCAGTTTCTTCATCACTCGCTTTCCTTGTGCAGATGAAAATGGGAAAGGGCGCCGGCAAAGGCGCCCCTGTCTGTATAACGCCATCACGCCGGCCGTTGCCAGCCCGACCCTGTTTCAGCTATTGGCGATGCGAAAGCCCACTTTGAGCGTGACCTGAAAGTGCGCCACCTTGTTGCCTTCGATGTGGCCACGGGTGTCGACCACTTCGAACCATTCCAGATGCTTGATGCTCTTGGCCGCTTCGGCCAACGCATTGTTGATGGCGTCTTCGATGCTGGTGGTCGAGGAACCTACCAGCTCGATCTTCTTGTAGGTGTGATGATCGGTCATGAGCGCTCTCCTTGGGTGACAGTGAAATTGAGCCTAGCAGTGCCGGCCTGGTTTACCTGCGAGCCGTCAGGCTGGGCGAAAGTTCGATCGCACTTTCGCCCCGGGCCGCAGTCGCAATCCATACAGTCCATACTGCAAAGGAGAGTCACCATGCACCGCAATTCGCTGCGTAAAACATCCCTGGAAAGCATGGAAGCGGAGATCGAAAGCCTCCTTAAGAGCCTGGAGAGCCTCAAGCATGATGCGTCGGAGGAGTCGCAGAAGTCCGTGAAGGCAATCCGCAGCAACGCCGAAAGCGCGTTGAAACACTCGCGCAGCCTGCTTAGCGATGCTTATGAGGAAGTGAAGACCCGCACCCGCCAGACCGGTATCGCAACCCGTGATTATGCTCAGGAGCACCCGGTGACCACTGCTGGCGTAGCCATCGGCGCGCTCGGCCTGCTCGCGGCCTACCTGTTGTACCGCCGCAACTAACCTGCCTGCCGCTCCAGTTCGCGGCGCAGCCACTGCGCCAGCTGCTCGGCGCGCCCGTCTGCGGCGCGCCGTGGCACCCACAGCGCCAGCGCCGCTGCAGTAGGGGAAAAGCCCCACGGTGCGCTGAGTCTCCCGGCACGCAAGTCATCCGCCACCAGCGGCTGCGGTGCGATAGCCACCCCCAGCCCTGCCACGGCCGCCTCCAGCAGGTAATACAAATGCTCGAAGGCCTGCCCATACTGCAGTGCAGCCGGGTCCAACCCCTGTTGTCCGGCCCAGGTCGGCCACGCCTGCGGGCGTGAAGTGGTATGCAGCAAGGCTTCGTCCAGCAGCGCCACGGCGGGCGCACTGCGCAACCGCTCGAAACCGGTAAAGTGTGGGCTCAACACAGGCCCGATACGCTCTTCGGCCAGTACATGTACCTGCATGTCCGCAGGCCAAGGGGGTTCGGCATACACCAGCAGCGCATCGAGCCCCGGCCGACGCGGATCAAGGTCGCCTTCCCCTGCTGACAGATGCAGGCGCAGCTCTGGCAAATCCGCCTTCAGGCGCCCAAGCCGGGGAATGAACCATCGCGCCAGCAGGCTACCCGAGCACCCCAGCACGAATGGCGCCTCGCTGACATCCCGGCTGAGTTCGGCGCAGACACTGCGCAGCCTGTCGAACGCTTCACCACTGGCATCACGCAGCCTGACCCCGGCATCTGTGAGTTTGATGCCGCGCCCGTCCTTGACGAACAAGGCCACGCCCAGGTGTTCCTCCAGCACCTTGATCTGCCGGCTCACGGCGCCATGAGTCACATGCAGCGCTTCGGCAGCCTGGCTGACGCTATTGAGCCTGGCGGTGGTTTCGAAGGCCCGCAGGGCGTTCAGGGGAGGGAGGTCGTGGGCCATTTGACGTGTGAGTTTTCCTGACAGGTTTGCGCAATCTTATCGGTTTTCAGCCGGGCTTGCCGTGGTTAGAGTAAAGCCCATCACTCATTCATTACGCCCTGGAGCGCCCCATGACCCAGTCCCAATACCGCCCCGGCCCCGACGCCAACGGCCTGTTCGGCTCGTTCGGTGGCCGCTATGTGGCCGAAACCCTGATGCCGCTGGTGCTGGATCTGGCCCGCGAATATGAAGCCGCCAAGGCCGACCCCAAGTTCCTCGAAGAACTGGCCTACTTCCAGCGCGACTACATCGGCCGCCCCAACCCGCTGTATTTCGCCGAGCGCCTGACCGAGCATTGCGGCGGCGCCAAGATTTTCTTCAAACGTGAAGAGCTCAACCACACCGGCGCGCATAAGGTGAACAACTGCATCGGCCAAGTGCTGCTGGCCAAGCGCATGGGCAAAAAACGCCTGATCGCCGAAACCGGCGCCGGCATGCACGGCGTGGCCACTGCCACCGTCGCCGCACGCTTCGGGCTGCCCTGCGTGATCTACATGGGTGCCACCGACATCGAGCGCCAGCAGGCCAACGTGTTCCGCATGAAGCTGCTGGGCGCCGAGATCGTCCCGGTTACAGCCGGCACCGGCACATTGAAAGACGCCATGAACGAAGCCCTGCGCGACTGGGTCACCAACGTCGACGACACCTTCTACCTGATCGGTACCGTGGCCGGCCCGCACCCGTACCCTGCAATGGTTCGCGATTTCCAGTCGATCATCGGCAAAGAGACCCGCGCCCAGTTGCAAGAGAAGGAAGGCCGCCTGCCCGACAGCCTGATTGCCTGTGTTGGCGGTGGCTCCAATGCCATGGGCCTGTTCCACGAATTCCTCGAAGACGATAGCGTCAAGATCATTGGTGTGGAAGCCGGTGGCCATGGCGTGCACACCGACAAGCATGCGGCCAGCCTCAACGGTGGCGTACCCGGCGTGCTGCACGGCAACCGCACCTACCTGCTGCAGGACGGTGACGGCCAGATCACTGACGCCCACTCGATTTCGGCTGGCCTCGACTACCCGGGCATCGGCCCCGAGCATGCCTACCTGCATGAAGTGAAGCGTGTGGAGTACGTCAGCATCACCGACGATGAGGCCCTCGACGCGTTCCACGCCACCTGCCGCCTGGAAGGCATCATCCCGGCCCTGGAAACCTCGCACGCCCTGGCTGAAGCGATCAAGCGCGCGCCAAACCTGCCCAAGGACCACCTGATGGTCATCTGCCTGTCAGGCCGTGGCGACAAAGACATGCAAACCGTGATGAACCACATGGCCGCCCAGGAGAAACAGGCATGAGCCGTCTTGAACAACGCTTTGCCGAGCTGAAAGCCGAAGGCCGCTCCGCACTGGTCACCTTCGTCACCGCCGGCGACCCTGGCTACGATGCTTCGCTGCAGATCCTCAAGGGCCTGCCGGCGGCCGGTGCCGATGTGATCGAACTGGGCATGCCGTTCACCGACCCGATGGCCGATGGCGTAGCCATCCAGCTGGCCACGCTGCGTGCGCTGGAAGCAGGCCAGAACCTGGCCAAGACCCTGCAGATGGTGCGTGAATTCCGCGTCGACAACCAGGCCACACCGATCGTGCTGATGGGTTACTACAACCCGATCCACCGCTTTGGCGTAGAGAAATTCGTCGCAGAAGCCAAAGAAGCGGGTGTCGATGGCCTGATCATCGTCGACCTGCCGCCGGAGCACGATGCTGAGCTCGCTACCCCGGCCCAGGCCGCTGGCATCGACTTCATTCGCCTGACCACCCCGACCACCGACGATGTGCGCCTGCCACGGGTGCTGGAGCGCAGCTCGGGGTTCGTCTATTACGTGTCGGTGGCAGGCGTGACCGGCGCCGGCTCGGCAACCACCGAGCACGTCACCGAAGCCATCGCCCGCCTGCGTCGGCATACCGACCTGCCGATCAGCGTTGGCTTCGGCATTCGTACGCCAGAGCAGGCCGCAGCGATTGCGCGCCTGGCTGATGGCGTGGTGGTAGGTTCGGCGCTGGTCGACAAGATCGCCCAGGCCAAAGACGCCGATCAGGCTGTTGCCGATGTATTGAGCCTGTGCTCTGCGCTGGCTGAAGGCGTGCGCGGCGCTCGGCGCTGAGCCGTGTGGCTTCTTCGCGGGTTTGTCCGCGAAGAAGCCAACACATCGCTAACCGCCAAAAACCGATAATTTCAAAGGCCGCAAAGCCCCCATCCAGATCGCATGATCGCGGTGATCCGCCAGCTCATCCCCAGTCAGCGGGTGCAGAAACACCACCAACCCCTTGCGATACAACGCCAACCACGGCAACACCACGCCCAACACCTCCGGCCCGAACGCCAGCTGGCAGCTCCAGTCCGGGTGCGGCCCGACTGGCTTCTGGTGCATGCGCCCCATGGTCACGGGGAACAGCCGCGCCGCCTCCTCGCACAGCTCACGCGCTTGCTCGATAGTCGATGCGTCGTAATAAACGTGGGCGTGATAGCCCTTGATCCTCTGCACGATGTCTCCTGATTGCGGTCAAACCATCACCCACCCGCAAAGGGAGTGATGCAGTGAAAAATGCCGAAACCCCAGTATTCAAGCTGGTGCTGTTCGGGGCTCAAAGCAGCCTGGGCAGTGCCCTGATGGTCGAGTTGCTGTCACGTCAGCACGAGGTCACTGCCGTGGTCGATGACCTCAACCGCCATGCGCCGCGCCCGGGCCTGCATTTCAAGCTAGGCGGGCTGGGTGATGCCGACCAGGCGGAGCAGGGCGCAGCCGGGGGCTCGGCGGTGATTGCCCTGCTGTCGGCGCTGGCGCCGGGTGACCTTGCAGCGCAAGGTCGGATGAGCGAAGCGTTGGTGGCCGGGCTTTCTCGCACGACTATACGCCGGGTGCTGCTGGTGGGCGATTTCGATGTGCTGGATGCGCCGGGCAAGTACACCGAAGAAGAACGCGAGTGCGTGGACCAGGTTGTGGATGCACTGCAACGCAGCCCTTTGCACTGGACGTTGATCAATGCGCCACAGGCACTCATGGACCTGGAGCGAATGGCGGCGGGGATGGCCGATATGCTCGAGCTGGATCTGCATCGGGGCGAGCATCTGAACTTCGTGACGTAGAGCGCCGGGGCCTACAGGTACTGCGCAAGCTCAAGTCCTGCATGGACCTGTAGGAGCTGGCTTGCCGGCGATGGGCTGCGCAGCAGGCCCAATCACTGATTCCGCTCATCTTCAAGCCAACCCACAAACCGCTCGATCAGCGCCCCACGCCGCTTGCGCGGCGGCAACACCACGTAATACCCCCGCGTCGAGCGCAAGCTCCCCTCCAGCGGCCGGCACAACAACCCTTGCTCGACTAGCCCATCGACCAGATGCCGCCAGCCGATCGCCACCCCTTGCCCGGCAATTGCCGCCTGAACCAACAGCGTGTAGTTATCGAACCGTAGCTGCCCGGGCGGCGGCGGGCTTTCCACGCCAAAGCCACGAAACAGCCCCGCCCAGTCGAACCAGCGGCTGGCCTGTTCGCCGCGCAGATGAAGCAGTGGCAAACGTTGCAAAGCTACGGCTGACAAGGGTTTGCCACGAGTCAGCCGAGGGCTGCAGACCGGGAATACTTCCTCATCGAACAGCCAACGGCTCTCGCCCTGGTGGAACCGCCCATCCCCAAACAACACCGCCACATCGATGTCCGGCCGCAGCATCCCCTGGCTGCGCTCACCGGTCACCAGGCTAACGTCCACCTGTGGATAAGCCTCGTGAAACCGCTGCAACCGCGGCATCAGCCAGAACGCTGCGAAGGCAAAGTCGGTGGCCACCTGCAGCACCTCGCGCTGGCTGCGCCCGCTGGCCAGGGCAATGCCGTCATCCATGGCCTGCAGGCCTTGATGAACCTGCTCGAACAATACCTGCCCGGCATCGGTCAGCGCGATGCCGCGGTAGATACGGTCAAACAGGCGCGTGTTCAACCGAGCCTCCAGCCGTTTGATCTGCTGGCTTACCGCCGGCTGGGTAGTGCCCAACTCCAGGGCCGCAGCCGTGAAACCACGCAAGCGGGCAGCGGCCTCGAAAACGCGCAGTGCGTCGAGCGACAAGTCGGTCAGGTGATCAAACATAAGTTTAACTAATCCCAGACATTGCCCGCCATGGGCTTTACCCATGTTACTTGCAGTCGCATCTTGATAGGCAAGCTATTCGCATAACCTTCAACGATGGAAGCCAACCATGACGCGCCCGAATATCCTGTTCATCATGGCCGACCAGATGGCCGCGCCGCTCTTGCCGATATATGGCCCTTCACCGATTCAGATGCCCCACCTGAGCCGCCTGGCCGATCAGGCGGTGGTGTTCGATTCGGCCTACTGCAACAGCCCGCTGTGCGCACCCTCGCGCTTTACCCTGGTAAGCGGCCAGTTGCCCAGCCGTATTGGCGCCTACGACAACGCCGCCGACTTTCCGGCCGATATCCCGACCTACGCCCACTACCTGCGCCGGCTCGGCTACCGCACCGCGCTGTCGGGCAAGATGCATTTCTGCGGCCCGGACCAGTTGCACGGCTACGAAGAACGCTTGACCAGCGACATCTACCCCGCCGACTACGGCTGGGCAGTTAACTGGGATGCCCCGGACGAGCGCGCAAGCTGGTATCACAACATGTCATCGGTATTGCAGGCCGGCCCTTGCGTGCGTACCAACCAGCTGGATTTCGACGAAGAAGTGGTATTCAAGGCCCGTCAGTACCTTTACGACCATGTCCGCGAGAACGATGGTCGGCCGTTCTGCCTCACCGTGTCCATGACCCACCCCCACGACCCGTACACCATCCCCAAGCGCTACTGGGATCGCTACGAGGGTGTGGATATCCCCATGCCCCGCGCCGAGTTCGGCCAGCACGAGCTCGACCCGCACTCACAGCGCCTGCTCAAGGTGTACGACCTGTGGAACAAGCCCCTGCCTGTGGACAAGATCCGCGATGCACGTCGTGCCTACTTCGGTGCCTGCAGCTACATCGACGACAACATCGGCCAGCTGTTGCAGACCCTGGAGGAGTGCAACCTGGCCGACGACACCTTGGTGGTTTTCTCTGGCGATCACGGCGACATGCTTGGCGAGCGCGGGCTCTGGTACAAGATGCACTGGTTCGAGATGTCGGCGCGGGTGCCGCTGCTGGTCCACGCGCCCAAGCGCTTCGCCCCGGCCCGGGTCAGTGCCTCGGTATCGACCTGCGACCTGCTGCCGACGCTGGTCGAGCTTGCCGGCGGTACTGTGGATAAAAGTTTGCATCTGGATGGGCAATCGCTGCTCGGCCACCTGCAAGGGCAGGGTGGCCACGACCAAGTGATCGGCGAGTACATGGCCGAGGGTACCGTCGGGCCACTGATGATGATCCGCCGCGGCCCATACAAGTTCGTGTACAGCGAAGACGACCCGTGTTTACTCTATGACCTGAGCCGCGACCCGCACGAGCGGGAGAACCTCACCGGCAGCCCGGACCATCAGGTGCTGCTGCAGGCATTTGTCGACGAAGCACGCCAGCGCTGGGATATCCCCAGCCTGCGCCAGCAGGTACTGGCCAGCCAGCGGCGCCGCCGCCTGGTGGCCGAAGCGCTGGCCATCGGCAAACTGAAAAGCTGGGACCACCAACCGCTGGTGGACGCCAGCCAACAGTACATGCGCAACCACATCGATCTCGACGACCTCGAGCGCAAGGCACGTTATCCACAGCCCG
This sequence comes from Pseudomonas sp. BNK-15, assembly GCF_047456105.1. NCBI lineage: Bacteria > Pseudomonadati > Pseudomonadota > Gammaproteobacteria > Pseudomonadales > Pseudomonadaceae > Pseudomonas > Pseudomonas sp. BNK-15. The sequence continues at coordinate 2,017,937 of NZ_CP179898.1, read as the reverse complement.
CACCCCTGGATTGAGAAGAGAAGCCGCCATGCAGAAGTTCTCCACCATCGTGTTCGCCCTGGCCCTGAGCCTGGGCACCGCCACGGCCCACGCCGAAGACGCGCAATGCAGCACCGTAAGGATGGCCGACCCCGGCTGGAGCGACATCGCCACCACCAACGCCATCGCCCGCTTGCTTCTGGAGAGCCTGGGCTACCAGGTGAAGATCGACAGCCTGGCGGTGCCGATCATCTACGGCGGCCTCAAGGACGGTAAGGTCGATGCCTTCCTGGGTAACTGGATGCCGGCGCATCAGGGTTTTCATGACAAGTTCGTTGCCAATGGCGATGTGCAGCAGCTGTCGCGCAACCTTGAAGGCACCGAGTTCACCCTGGCGGTGCCCGATTACGTGTGGGATGCCGGCGTGAAAAGCTTCGCCGACCTGCAACAGCATGCCGATCAGTTCGACAAGAAGCTGTACGGAATCGGCTCAGGCGCGCCCGCCAACCTGTCGCTGAAGGAAATCATCGACAAGAATGAATTCGACCTCGGCCAATGGAAGCTGGTCGAGTCGAGCGAACAGGCAATGCTGGCGCAGGTCGACCGCGCCGTGAAGAAGAAGCAGTTCATCACCTTCCTGGGCTGGACCCCGCACCCGATGAACGTGAAACTGAACATGCATTACCTGACGGGCGGGGAGAAGTGGTTTGGCAGCAAGGGTGAGGTCTATACCCTGACGCGCAAAGGTTATCCACAAGCCTGCCCTAACCCCGCAAAATTGTTGGGTAACCTGACATTCACCCTGGACATGGAAAACAGCATCATGGCGGAGGTTGTGGATAAGAAGATCAGTTTTGATGAAGCGGCCAAGGCGTGGGTCAAGGCGCATCCAGATCTGCTTCAAAAATGGCTTGATGGAGTGACCACCACTTCTGGCGGCGATGCCAAAGAGGCTGTCAACGCCAAACTCTGATTGGTTTATCTGTTAGGTTGCTGGGGCCGCGTTGCGGCCCATTCGCGACGCAAGGCCGCTCCTACACGCAGGGTACGATTTGGCGTAGGAGCGGCCTTGTGTCGCGAAACGAGGGCAAAGCCCTCGCCTGCGCTCTTGAATCAGGAACTGCCCATGCCCCGCTTAAACCACCTGCTGCCCTTCTTGACCTGGCTGCCCCGTCAATCGGGCCGCAGCCTGCGCGAGGACCTGCTGGTCGGCCTGAGCGGTGCCATCCTTGCCCTGCCGCAATCCATCGCCTATGCCCTGATCGCCGGCCTGCCTGCCGAATACGGTCTTTATGCGGCCATCGTGCCGGTACTGGTCGCTTGCCTGTGGGGCTCGTCCTGGTACCTGATTTGCGGGCCGACCGCCGCCATCTCCATCGTCCTTTACGCCAGCATCAGCCCCCTGGCGGTGGCCGGTAGTGCCGATTACGTGACCCTCGTGCTGCTGCTGACCTTTCTCGCTGGCATCTTCCAACTGCTGCTCGGGCTGCTACGCTTCGGCGCACTGGTCAATTTCGTTTCCCATTCGGTGGTGCTTGGCTTCACCCTGGGCGCCGCCATCGTCATTGCCCTCGGCCAGTTACCCAACCTGCTGGGTATGGATTTGCCGAGCCAGGCCACGGCGTTTAAAACAGTACAAGACCTGGCAAGCCATGCTGGTGAGGTCGACTTGCCGTCCCTGATCCTGGGCTTGGGCACCGTCCTTGTCGGTGTGGCCTTCAAACTTTGGCGGCCACGCTGGCCGAGCCTGTTGATAAGCCTCATCGTAATCAGCCTGGTGGCCTGGTCGCTGCCTGGTTTCTTTGGCCATGTACCGCGGGTGCCAGCGTTCACCGGCCAGCTACCCCCACTCAGCCCACTGCCGTTACTGGATGTGGAGCTGATGCTGCGCCTGCTGCCCAGTGCCGTAGCGGTGGGTATGCTGGGCCTGGTAACCAGCCTGTCGATTGCCCGTTCGCTGTCGGCACGCTCCGAACAGCTGATCGACGCCGACCAGGAAATCCGCGCCCAAGGTATGTCGAACATCGTCGGTTCATTCTTTTCAGGCTACCTGTCTTCTGGCTCCTTCACCCGCTCTGGGCTCAGCTACGACGCTGGCGCCCGTTCGCCCATGGCCGGGGTGTTCTCGGCGCTTTGGGTGGCGCTGTTCGCCGTCACCGGTGCAGGGTTGATCGCACACCTGCCGATACCGGCCATGGCCGGCAGTATCCTGCTGATCTGCTGGGGCCTGGTGGACCACCGGGGCATCCGTGCGCTGTTCAGGGTCAGCCGGTCGGAGTTCCTGGTTATGGCCCTGACCGCTGCAGCAACCTTGCTGCTGGAGCTGCAGACAGCGATTTATGCCGGTGTGCTGGCTTCGCTGTTCTTCTACCTCAAGCGCACTTCACGGCCACGCGTGCAGCAGAGCCGCGAAGGGCAGGCCGACGTGCTGCGGGTGGGCGGGTCGATCTTCTTCGGTGCGGCGCACTACCTGCAGGTGCGCCTGCAGCGTTGCCAGGGCCCGCATGTGGTGATCGATGCACGCCAGGTGAATTTCATCGATTACTCGGGTGTGGACATGTTGCACCGCGAGGCACGGCGGTTGCGCCGGGCCGGAGGGAGCCTGACCTTGCTTCGGGCAAGACCGCAGGTGGTCGAGGAATTGCAGAAGCTGGAAGGGGTGGAGCTTTGCCCCATCCAATTTGCGGAGTGATCGTCGGGGCTGCTTGCCAAGGCCTGAGGCCGGCGCTGTACCTGTAGGGGCTGGCTTGCCGGCGATGGGCCGCAAAGCGGCCCCATAAATCTCAGCCCCGAGCGAGCTGCCGGCGTAACTCAGCCAGCACCGGCGCCGTTTCCGGACGTACCCCACGCCAGATGAAGAACGCCTCCGCCGCCTGCTCTGCCAACATGCCCAGCCCATCCAGCACCTTGGCCGCCCCCAGCTTGCTGGCCCACTGGCAGAATGGCGTCGGCTCCTTGCCATACATCATGTCGTAGCACACGGTGCGCCCGGCCTCGACCAGGCTGTCGGCAATCGGCGGCAGCTCGCCGGACAGGCTCGCCGACGTGGCGTTGATGATCACGTCCACCGGCTCGTGCAGCCAGGCGAAACCGCTGGCCATCACCGGCCCCATCTCATCGAACTCGCGTGCCAGCTGCTCGGCCTTTTCCAGTGTGCGGTTGGCAATTACCAAGGACTGAGGGTCATGCGCCAGGATCGGCTCCAGCACGCCGCGCACTGCGCCCCCGGCGCCAAGGATCAGAATACGTTTGCCAGTCAGTTCAACCCCGGCATTCACTGTAAGGTCGCGCACAAGGCCCGCGCCATCAGTGTTATCGCCCCGCAGCGAGCCATCGGCCAGCTTGCTCAAGGTGTTCACCGCCCCGGCCCGTTGGGCGCGCGGGGTGAGGCTGTCACACAGGCGGTAGGCCTCTTCCTTGAATGGCACGGTCACGTTGGCGCCACTGCCTTGCTTGAAAAAGCCCCGGGCGCAGTCGCTGAACTCGTCAAGCGGCGCCAGCAGGGTGGCGTACTCCAGGTCCTGGCCGGTCTGTTCGGCGAACAGGCGGTGAATCAACGGCGACTTGCTGTGGCCGATTGGGTTACCAAATACGACGTACTGGTCCATGAGGGCTCCTCGGTTATCCACAAGCTTACTGTGCAAGCCAATCGCGGTCTTGCAGGAAGTACTCGGTCAGGCGCGCTTCTTCGCTGCCAGGTACGGCCTTCCAGTCGTAGCCCCAGCGCACTTGCGGCGGCAGCGACATCAGGATCGACTCGGTACGGCCACCGGACTGCAGGCCGAAGAGGGTGCCACGGTCATACACCAGGTTGAACTCCACATAGCGCCCGCGGCGGTACTCCTGGAACTCGCGCTGCTCAGCGGTATAGGGCGTGTCCTTGCGGCGCTGGACGATCGGCAGGTAGGCGTCGACGTAGGCATCGCCGATGGCGCGGATGAAGGCGAAGCAGGTATCGAAGCCCCACTCGTTCAAGTCATCGAAGAACAGCCCGCCGATACCGCGCGGCTCGCCACGGTGCTTGATGTGGAAGTAACGGTCGCACCAGGCCTTGTAGCGCGGGTACACGTCGGCGCCGAACGGCGCGCAGGCCTGCTCGGCCACACGGTGCCAGTGGATGCAGTCTTCCTCGTTGCCGTAGTAGGGGGTCAGGTCGAAGCCGCCGCCAAACCACCACACAGCCTCTTCACCTTCTTTTTCGGCGATGAAGAAACGCACGTTGGCGTGGGAAGTCGGCACGTGCGGGTTATGCGGGTGGATCACCAGCGACACGCCCAAGGCCTCGAAGCCACGGCCTGCCAGCTCGGGGCGGTGGGCGCTGGCCGACGGAGGCAGGCCGCTACCGAACACGTGGGAGAAGTTGACGCCGCCTTTCTCGATCAGCTTGCCGTCGCCGATCACCCGCGTGCGGCCCCCGCCACCGGCTTCGCGCACCCAGGCATCCTCGACGAAGCGGGCGCCCCCGTCCTCGGTTTCGAGGGCAGAGCAGATGCGGTCTTGCAGGTCGAGCAGGTAGGCTTTCACGGCCTCGGTGCGGCTAGTCATCGGGTCACCAGGAACGGGCAGGGAAGAATTCGCCGCGTAGCATACCACCGGCAGCTGGCGCGCCGCAGTTGACGGCGATCAAGCAAAGGCGTCCGATAGAAGGCCTTTCCCGATCCCGACAACAGGAGTGCGAGATGGCCAAGCGTATCCAGTTCAGCCAGCATGGCGGCCCGGAAGTATTGCAGCTGGTGGAGTTCGACCCGGCACCGCCCGGGGCGCAGCAGGTTCGAGTGCGTAACCATGCGATCGGCTTGAACTTCATCGACACCTATTTCCGCAGCGGGCTGTATGCCCCGCCTGCGCTGCCTTCAGGCCTGGGCACCGAGGGTGCCGGGGTAGTCGAGGCGGTAGGTGAGGGCGTCACCCGCCTGAAAGTGGGCGACCGCGTGGCCTATGGCGGCGGCCCGCTGGGCGCCTACAGCGAGGTGCACACCTTGCCGGAGGCCAACCTGGTCAAGCTGCCCGCCAACATCAGCTTCGAGCAGGCGGCGGCGGTGATGCTCAAGGGCCTGACCGTGCAGTACCTGCTCAAGCAGACCTACGCCGTGCAGCCGGGCGATGTGATCCTGTTCCACGCCGCCGCCGGGGGCGTCGGCTCGCTCGCGTGCCAATGGGCCAAGGCGCTGGGGGCCAAGCTGATCGGTACCGTCAGTTCGGCCGAGAAAGCAGAGCGGGCCAAGGCACTGGGCGCCTGGGAGACCATCGACTACAGCCACGAGGATGTGGCCAAGCGGGTGCTGGAGCTGACCGATGGCAAAAAGTGCCCGGTGGTGTATGACGGCGTGGGTGCCGACACCTGGCTGACCTCGCTGGACTGCCTGCAACCGCGCGGCTTGATGGTGAGCTTTGGCAACGCGTCGGGCGCCGTGAGCGGGGTGAACCTGGGGATCCTGGCGCAGAAAGGGTCGTTGTATGTCACACGGCCGACCTTGGCCAGTTATGCCAACAATGCCGAGAACACCCAGGCCATGGCGGATGACCTGTTTGCGGTGATCGCAAGTGGCAAGGTGGTTGTGGATATCCAGCAGCGGTATCCGTTGAGCGAGGCGGCCAAGGCGCAGAGCGAACTGTCGGCGCGGCGGACGGTGGGTTCGACTGTTTTGTTGCCTTGAGTGCCTGGCTTGGCGCTTTTAGAGCCTTTGAGATAGAGCGCCGTGTGGACGGCGCTCGTTCTACGCAACAATGCAAAAACCAAGGCGAGCACCTGCAAGCCTCACAGCTACCTCTGCTGCGCAGGCGCTGACTCGATACCTTCAAGCATCGCCTCTACCAACCCCTCCGCCATCTCGATCGCATGCAGGTTCGACCAGTACATGCCGCGGCCTTCTTCGCGCAGGTAATCGAGCGTCTTGTAGCCAGTCTCGTAGGCACACCGCAGGTAGAGGGCTACATGGACCAAGGCGTCGGCGGCGGAAATGTTGGGGTTTACGCTGAACAGCGCTGAATGGCCGGCGTCGCAGCGGCCGAAGGGGCGGGTGGAAGTGCAGGGAAGTGGTGGATCTGGGACGAGTTTCTTGACCATGGAAAATGCTCCTCAATGCCGCTACCAATCACTACCACGTGAATTGGGTGGCGACTGTCCGCGAGGTGGTAGACCCGGGCATTTTCCAATCCAGGCAGGCTCGAAAGCCTCCCGCGTACAGCCGCCATAGACTGTCATGGAAATGATGCATCCGGGCTACCACACCCGATCGCCAAGTTGTTCGGCGACGGTCTGAAGCCTAGAGACAGGACTTCCCACTGAGAAGGTGATGGTATTCGATGCGGGTTGTAGGAGTTTTCCCAAACTGATGTGCTGGCAGTATTCAGGGCCGCTTTGCGGCCCATTCGCCGGCAAGCCGGCTCCCACGCAACCCCTGTGGGAGCCGGCTTGCCGGCGATTCGAGGGCGCAGCCCTCGCCAGCGTCAACCCGGGCGGACGATCTCGCCCGTGGCCAGGTTACGAATCACACTCGGATTCTTCCGCCCACCCAGGGCCCCACCCAGCACCATGTCCAGGTCACCATGGAAATACTGCTCCACTCGCAACCGGCTCTTCGCCGCCGGGCGCCCGCCCGGGTTGCAAGAAGTGGAAATCAACGGCCCGACCAGCGCGCACAGCTCGCGCACCTGCGGGTGATCACTGACCCGCAGTGCCACCGTGTCATGCTGCCCCGTCACCCACTCCGGCAACAGGTCCTGGTGCGGCACCAGCCAGGTATTGGGCCCAGGCCAGGTGCTGCCCATGCGGTCGATCCAGTCCTCTGGAAAATCCTCGAACAGGAAGTCGAACTGGCGGATGTTGTCGGCGACCAGGATCAGCCCTTTATCCACAGGCCGCGACTTGAGCGCCAGCAAGCGATACACCGCATCCTCGTTCCATGGGTCGCAGCCCAGGCCCCAGACCGCTTCAGTCGGGTAGGCGATCACCGCACCGGCCCGAATCTCACGCGCGGCTTGTTGCACACGCCAACTGCTCACCATTTGTGTCTCTCCGCATTTAAGCCATGCGCGCAGTTTACTTAGCCAGCGCGGGCAAACCAACGCCCGGCTTCATTGGTCACCCGGCCCTCGAGCTCCAGCTCGGTCAATTGCGCCAGTACTTGCGCCAGGGGCAGCTCGCTACAAGCAGCCAGTGCCTCGCTGGTCTGCGGTGCAGCATGCAGCAAGGCAAGCAATGGATGGGACGGTTTATCCACAACTGCCGGCGGCAGGTTCTGCCAACCCTGCAAGCTTTCCAGTATCTGCCCCACACTTTCAACCAGCAGTGCGCCGTCGCGAATCAACTGGTGGCAGCCTTTGGCGCCGGGGTGGTGGATCGAGCCGGGAACGGCGTAAACCTCACGGCCTTGCTCGGCGGCCAGGCGGGCTGTGATCAAAGAACCGCTGGCCAGGCTCGCCTCAACCACCAGCACGCCAAGTGACAGGCCACTGATGATGCGATTGCGTCGCGGAAAGTTACCCGGCAGCGGCCCGGCATCGAGCGGGTACTCGGAAACCAGCGCGCTACCGCTGTCGATCATCGCTTTGGCCAGGTCACGGTGGCGCTGTGGATAAAGTTTTTGCAGCCCAGTGCCTAACACACCGATCGTGCCTCCCCCGGCCTGCAATGCGGCCCGATGAGCGGCACCGTCGATTCCCAAAGCAAGCCCACTGGTGATGGTGAAGCCAGCCTGCGAGAGGTAACGGGAAAATGCCTTGGCGGTGTCGAGCGCCGGGGGTGAAGCACGCCTGCTGCCCACTATTGCCAGCTGTGGCCGTTCGAGCAAAGCCGGGTCGCCTGCGACGAAAAGCAGCGGCGGGGCATCATCGATTTCGCCCAGCAGCGCGGGGTAGCCAGGGCTGTCCCACATCAGCAAATGCTGGCCCGGACGCTCTATCCAGGCCATTGCAGCCAGCGCCCCGTCGCGTACTTCGGCACTGCGCCGGGCGTCGATGGTGGCCTGCGCAATGCCCAGCGCACGCCAGGCACCCGCCGGTGCACTGAGCGCTGAAGACGCACTGCCAAAGGCTTGCAGCAAGGTGTGAAAACGACGCAATCCCGTCTCGGGCAGGCGGTGTAGACGTAACCGCGCTTCCAGTTCGGCAGGCGGGCAAAGCGACGAATGGTTGAACGGCATAGAGATCATCCTTGATCGAAACAGGGCCATTTACGTGGCACAACCTGTGGATAAGTTTGTGGGTAACACTTTGAAAAGCTGTCCATTAAATGGACGCTATCAAGCCCATAAACACCCTAGACGAGCTTGCCAGGTGCCGAAATCGTCGATTCCCTTTATTATGTATGCTCAGTTTTCAACCGAACGCACAGTGATTGCCTGACCCTATGGCCATTTTGAACATTCTCGAATTCCCAGACCCGCGCCTGCGCACCATCGCCAAACCGGTGACGGAGTTCGACGACGCCCTGCGCCAGCTGATCGACGACATGTTTGAAACCATGTACGAAGCGCCTGGCATCGGCCTGGCTGCCACCCAGGTCAACGTCCACAAACAGATTGTGGTCATGGACCTGAGCGAAGACCGCAGCGAGCCGCGGGTCTTCATCAACCCGTCGGTCGAAGAGCTGACCCACGACATGGGCCAGTACCAGGAAGGCTGCCTGTCGGTGCCGGGCTTCTACGAGAACGTCGACCGTCCGCTGCGTGTGCGCGTCAAGGCGCAGGACCGTGACGGCAAGCCTTTCGAGCTCGAAGCCGAAGGCCTGCTGGCGGTATGCGTGCAGCACGAGTTCGATCACCTCAACGGCAAGCTGTTCGTCGACTACCTGTCGCAGCTCAAGCGCGACCGGATCAAGAAGAAGCTGGAAAAGCAGCACCGCCAGCAAGCCTGATCCCACCTTCCAGAAGGCTTGCTCCGGCAAGCCTTTTTCTTTTTTGAAGCGAGACCTCCATGCGCATCGTCTTTGCAGGCACTCCAGAGTTTGCCGCCGAACACCTCAAGGCCCTGCTCGACAGCCCCTACGAGATCGTGGCCGTCTACACCCAGCCCGACCGCCCGGCCGGCCGTGGCCAGAAGCTGATGCCAAGCGCGGTCAAAGCGCTGGCGGTGGCCCATGACATCCCGGTGTTCCAGCCGCCAACCCTGCGCAATGAAGATGCCCAGGCGGAACTCGCCGCGCTCAAGCCGGACCTGATGGTAGTGGTCGCCTATGGCCTGATCTTGCCCCAGGTGGTGCTGGACATCCCACGCCTGGGCTGCATCAACAGCCACGCCTCCCTGCTGCCACGCTGGCGCGGCGCCGCGCCGATCCAGCGCGCCGTGGAAGCCGGCGACGCCGAGAGCGGCGTGACCGTGATGCGCATGGAAGCAGGCCTGGACACTGGCCCGATGCTGCTCAAGGTCGTCACACCAATCAGTGCCGAAGACACCGGTGGCAGCCTGCACGATCGCCTCGCCGCCATGGGCCCGCCAGCCGTGGTGCAAGCCATCGCCGGCCTGGCCGATGGCAGCCTGCAAGGCGAGGTGCAGGACGACGCCCTGGCCACGTATGCGCACAAGCTGAACAAAGACGAGGCACGCATCGACTGGAGCCGCCCGGCCGTGGAGCTGGAGCGCCTGATCCGCGCCTTCAACCCTTGGCCGGTGTGCCACAGCACCCTGGATGGCGAAAGCGTGAAGGTGCTGGCCGCCAGATTGTCCACCGGTGAAGGCGCCCCTGGCGAGATCTTGTCAGCCAGCAAAGACGGCCTCGTGGTCGCCTGCGGTGACCAGGCCTTGAGCCTTACCCGCCTGCAATTGCCTGGTGGCAAGGCCCTGGCCTTCAGCGACCTGTTCAATAGCCGCCGCGAGAAGTTCGCCACCGGCAAGGTGCTTGGCCAATGAATCCACGCCTCGCCGCCGCCCGTGCCTTGGCCGCTGTGCTCAGTGGCAAGGCCTCGCTGAACAGTTCGCTGCCAGCGCAACTGGACAAGGTCGAGGACCGCGACCGCGGCCTGACCCAGGACCTGGCGTTCGGTACCGCCCGCTGGCAGCCACGCCTGGACCTGCTCGCAGCCCAGCTGCTGCAGAAGCCGTTCAAGGCCGCTGATGCCGATGTGCAGGCACTGCTGCTGGTAGGCCTGTACCAGTTGTTCTACACGCGCATCCCGGCCCACGCCGCCATCGGCGAGACGGTCGGTTGCGCCGACAAACTGAAAAAACCGTGGGCCAAGGGCCTGCTCAACGCCGTGCTGCGCCGCGCCCAACGTGAAGGCGAGGCGCTGCTCACCGGCATGGAACGCGACCCGGTTGTACGCACCGCCCACCCACGCTGGCTGCAGAAAGCCCTCAAGGCGTTCTGGCCCGAGCAGTGGGAAGCCATTTGCGCGGCCAACAACGCTCACCCGCCGATGATCCTGCGGGTCAACCGCCGCCACCACAGCCGCGATGCCTACCTTGCCCTGCTGACCGAAACCGGCGTTGGCGCCAGCGCCTGCCAGTTCAGCCGCGACGGCATTGTGCTGACGGAGGCCTGCGACGTGCGCAGCCTGCCGGGCTTTGCCGAGGGCTGGGTGAGCATTCAGGACGAAGCCGCGCAGCTGTCGGCCGACCTGCTTGAACTGGCCCCCGGCCAGCGCGTGCTCGATGCCTGCTGCGCCCCAGGCGGCAAGACGTGCCACCTGCTCGAGGCAGAAGCGGGCCTTGCGCACCTGGTGGCCATCGACCTGGAAGCCAAGCGCCTGACCCGGGTGCGCGAGAACCTCGACCGCCTGCAACTGGACGCCGAACTGATCGCCTGCGACGCCCGTGACACCGCCAGCTGGTGGGACGGCAAGCCGTTCCAGCGCATCCTGCTCGACGCGCCGTGCTCGGCTACCGGCGTCATTCGCCGCCACCCGGACATCAAGCTGACCCGCCAGGCTGACGACATTCCGGCGCTGGCCGCGCTGCAGGGCGAGTTGCTCGATGCCCTGTGGCCGACCCTGGAAGTCGGCGGCATGCTGCTGTACGCCACTTGCTCCAGCCTGCCGACCGAGAATACCGAAGTGATCGAGGCCTTCCTTGCCCGCACGCCGGGCGCCCGTGAGCTGGACCTGGCCACAGAAGCTGGTATCCGCCAGCCCCATGGCCGCCAGCTGCTGGCCCAGGAAGGCGGCCATGACGGTTTCTACTATGCCAAGCTGATCAAGATCGCCGCCTCGCGCGGTTAAGAAAAAAGGTTAGGGAGTAGCGGATGAAGATCATCATCCTTGGCGCAGGCCAGGTAGGCGGTACGCTGGCAGAGCATCTGGCCAGCGAAGCCAACGACATCACTGTGGTCGATACCGACGGCGACCGCCTGCGTGACCTGGGCGACCGCCTGGATATCCGTACCGTGCAAGGCCGCGGCTCGCTCCCGACGGTCCTGCGCCAGGCCGGTGCCGATGACGCTGACATGCTGGTGGCGGTGACCAACAGCGACGAAACCAACATGGTCGCCTGCCAGGTCGCCTATTCGCTGTTCCACACGCCCACCAAGATCGCCCGGGTGCGTGAATCGGCATACCTCACCCGCGAAGAGCTGTTCGACAACGACCACATCCCCGTGGACGTGCTGATCAGCCCCGAGCAGGTCGTGACCAACTACATCAAGCGGCTCATCGAACACCCAGGTTCGCTGCAGGTGATCGACTTTGCCGAGGGCAAGGCGCAGCTGGTGGCGGTCAAGGCCTATTACGGCGGCCCATTGGTGGGCCAGCAGTTGCGCCAGATCCGCGCGCACATGCCCAACGTCGATACCCGCGTGGCCGCGATCTTCCGTCGTGACCGGCCAATCACCCCTCGGGGCGACACCGTGATCGAAGCCGATGACGAAGTGTTCTTCATCGCCGCGAAGAAAGACATCCGCGCCGTGATGGGCGAGCTACGCCGCATCGACGAGACCAACAAGCGTGTGGTCATCGCCGGGGGCGGGCAGATCGGCGAACGCCTGGCCGAGGCCATCGAAAGCCGCTACCAGGTGAAGATCATCGAGATGAGCGCGGCCCGTTGCCGGCACCTCTCCGACACTCTGGAAAGCACCGTGGTGCTGCAGGGCAGCGCCTCGGACAAGGACCTGATGCTCGAAGAGAACATCGCCGATGCCGACATATTCCTCGCCCTGACCAATGATGACGAGGCGAACATCATGTCGTCACTGCTGGCCAAGCGGCTCGGTGCGGGCAAGGTGATGACGATCATCAACAACCCGGCCTACGTAGACCTCGTGCAAGGCGGTGAAATCGATATCGCCATCAGCCCCCAGCTGGCTACCATCGGTACCTTGCTGGCGCATGTGCGCCGTGGCGATATTGTCAGCGTGCACTCCCTGCGCCGCGGTGCGGCAGAGGCCATCGAGGCTGTGGCACATGGCGACTCGAAGTCGAGCAAGGTGATCGGCAAGGCCATCGAAGATATCGCCCTGCCGCCGGGCACCACCATTGGCGCGATCATCCGCGACGAGCAGGTGCTGATCGCCCACGACGACACAGTGATCGAGTCGGGTGACCACGTGATCCTGTTCGTTGTGGATAAAAAGCACATTCGCGACGTGGAGAAGCTGTTCCACGTCGGCTTGAGTTTCTTCTAGGGGAGGCGGGCATGCGCGAATCGCTGGAGAAAATGCTGGCCAAGGGTGTGGATAACCCGCTGCTGCGGTTCGGCCTGGGCAAGGCCTGGCTGGACGAGGGCAACGGCGCCGAAGCGGCAGTGCACCTGGCCAGTTGCGTGGCACAGGACCCCAAGTATTCGGCAGCGTGGAAGCTGCTCGGCAAGGCGTATCAACTGCAGGGCGACCTGACGGCGGCGCGCAAGGCCTGGGAAGACGGGATCGTGGCGGCGCAGGCCCATGGGGACAAGCAGGCCGAGAAAGAGATGGCGGTGTTTCTCAAGAAGCTGAATAAAGCCTGAAATGCCGGGGCTGCTTTGCAGCCCATCGCCGGCAAGCCGGCTCCCACAAGTACAGTGCAGGCCTCAAGAACTGCGCGCTCCCTGTGGGAGCCGGCTTGCCGGCGATAGGGCCGGTAAATCCGATGCAAGACTCAAAAGAAACCCCCGCAAAGGTAATCCTGGCTAGAAAGTTCGCACGAGCGGCATTCGCCCTGATGAAAAATCAGGACGAATAGGTCACCAAAGGCGCGAAAATGGCTTGCTGATAACCATAGAATCTCCCACTGGGTTTGCGCTGAGCTTGAGAGCAGCGGGGTAGCTGTGGGGAAAGGGGCGCAAGGCGCCCCAAAATCTCAGTACCAGCGCGCCTCGCCAGGCGGGCGCTTCTTGAAGCGCTTCATGCTCCACATGTACTGGCTCGGGTATTCGCGCACATAACGCTCGACCACCTTGCTCATGGCCGCCGCCGACACGTTCACATCCGTGCTGTACATTTCTTCTGGCGCAGCTTCGAGAAACACCTTGAAGCCCGAGCCATCCGGCAAGCGCAGGGCATGCAGGAACACCCCCACCGCCTTGCCACCGGCCAGCATGTTCGGCACGAACTTGCTGGTCAGCGCCTGGGTGCCCAAGAACGGCACGAATACACCGGCCGATTCCGCCGGCTCCGGGTCGGCGGGAATCCCCACCTGCCCACCGCGGCGCACTTCCTTGATCACGCTGAGGATGCCTTCCTTGGTCGAAGGCGCCACGCGGTTGCCCATCTGCACCCGCTGCTCACGCAGCAGGTCATCCACGGCCTTGAGCTTCGGCGGGCGGTAGAAGATGATCGGTTTGCACTGGTTGCAGTAGAAGTGGTTGAGCACTTCCCAATTACCCAGGTGGCTGGTGATACCGACCACACCCTTGCCTGAGGCCAGGGCCTGCTCCAGCACTTCCAGGCCGTGCACTTCCTTGACCAGCTCAAGCGAACGCTGTGGCGGCCAGATCCAGGCACAGGCACTTTCGACAAAGGATTTGCCGATATCTCTCAGCGCCCGGCCGACCAGTTGCTCGCGCTCGACCGGGTCCATCTCAGGGAAGCACTTGGCGAGATTGATGCGCACGACATTGCGCGAACCGTTGGGGACTTTCCACATCAGCCAGCCGATCCCGGCACCGACGCGCTGTACCGCGCCCCAGGGCAGCTTGGCAAACAGACGCAGCACCCCGACCATCAGGGCGCCCTTGAACTTTTCCACAGGCCAATTCCTTATTTCAGCAAGGCGCGCATTGTAACCCCTCAGCGCAGCAAGGCGGCGTAACGATCACAATCGGTGGTGTGGTCCATGACCATGCCGGTAGCCTGCATGAAGGCGTAGCAGATGGTCGGGCCGACGAATGTAAAGCCGGCTTTCTGCAACGCCTTGCTCATCGCCTTGGCCTCGTCGGTGACCGCCGGCACTTGGCTTCGGGCACTGAAATGGTTGATCTTCGGCTCGCCGCCGACGAACGACCAGAGCCACTCGGCCGGGTTATCCACAGCCAGCCAGGCCTGGGCATTGCGCCGGACAGCCTTGAGCTTGAGGCGGTTGCGGATGATGCCGGCATCGAGCATCAGCTCTTCGATGCGCTCATCGCTCATCTGCGAAAGCTTCACCGGGTCGAAGCCATCCAGCACCTCGCGATAGCGCTCGCGTTTACGCAAGACGGTGATCCATGACAGGCCGGCCTGGAACCCTTCGAGCAAAAGCATCTCGAACAGCAACGCCGGATCACGCTGCGGTGTTCCCCATTCCTGGTCGTGATAGGCCTGGTACAACGGATCGTCGGTACACCAAAAGCAGCGTGGCATAAGGCTCCAATGAGTAGAGGGCGAGGCGAATCAGGTTATACTCCCGCTCTTTACATCCGCATCCCCAGATACAGGTGAATTTCGTGAGCCAGCCTACGCCAGCCGTGCGTACCTTCCAAGACCTGATCCTCGCCCTGCAGAATTACTGGGCAGCTCAAGGTTGTGTGGTGCTTCAGCCCTACGATATGGAAGTAGGCGCCGGCACTTTCCATACCGCTACATTCCTGCGCGCCGTCGGCCCAGAAACCTGGAACGCCGCCTACGTGCAGCCCAGCCGTCGCCCTGCCGACGGGCGGTATGGCGAAAACCCTAACCGCCTGCAGCACTACTACCAGTTCCAAGTGGTGCTCAAGCCCAACCCGGCCAACTTCCAGGAGCTGTACCTCGGCTCGCTGAAAGCCATCGGCCTGGATCCGCTGGTCCACGATATCCGTTTCGTCGAAGACAACTGGGAATCGCCGACCCTGGGCGCCTGGGGCCTGGGCTGGGAAATCTGGCTCAACGGCATGGAAGTGACCCAGTTCACTTACTTCCAGCAAGTAGGCGGCATCGAGTGCTACCCGGTCACCGGTGAAATCACCTACGGCCTGGAGCGCCTGGCCATGTACATCCAGGGTGTCGACTCGGTGTACGACCTGGTCTGGGCCGACGGCCCGTTCGGCAAGGTCACCTACGGCGACGTGTTCCACCAGAACGAGGTGGAGCAGTCGACCTACAACTTCGAGCACGCCAACGTCGAGAAACTGTTCGAGCTGTTCGACTTCTACGAAAGCGAAGCCAACCGCCTGATCAAGCTGGACCTGCCGCTGCCGACCTATGAAATGGTGCTCAAGGCCTCGCACACCTTCAACCTGCTCGACGCCCGTCGCGCCATCTCGGTGACCGAGCGCCAGCGTTACATCCTGCGCGTACGTACCCTGGCCCGGGACGTGGCGCAAAGCTATCTGCAAGCCCGTGCACGCCTGGGCTTCCCGATGGCTACCCCTGAACTGCGTGACGAAGTGTTGGCGAAGCTGGAGGCTGCACAATGAGTGCTCAAGATTTCCTGGTAGAACTGGGCACCGAAGAGCTGCCACCCAAAGCCCTGGCCACCCTTGGTGACGCCTTCCTGGCCGGCATCGAAAAAGGCCTGCAGGCCGCCGGCCTGAACTACACCGGCAAACAGGTGTACGCCGCGCCGCGTCGCCTGGCCGTGCTGATTCGCCAGCTGGATGTACAGCAGCCTGACCGCAGCATCAATATCGACGGCCCGCCCCTGCAGGCTGCCTTCAAGGACGGCGAGCCGACCCAGGCTGCCTTGGGCTTTGCCAAGAAGTGCGGGGTAGAGCTGTCGGAAATCGACCAGAGCGGCGCCAAGCTGCGCTTCTCCCAGCATATCCCGGGCAAGGCCACCGCCAGCCTGCTGCCGACCATCGTCGAAGATTCGCTCAACGACCTGCCGATCCCCAAGCGCATGCGCTGGGCCGCCAGCCGTGAAGAGTTCGTACGCCCGACCCAGTGGCTGGTGATGCTGCTGGGCGATCAGGTCGTCGACTGCACCATCCTGTCGCAGCAGGCCGGCCGTGAATCCCGTGGGCACCGCTTCCACCATCCGCAGAACGTGGTCATCACCACCCCGGCCAACTACGTCGAAGACCTGCGCAAAGCCTACGTGCTGGCCGACTTCGCCGAACGCCGCGAGCTGATTGCCAAGCGCACCACCGAACTGGCCATGCAGCAGGAAGGCACTGCCATCGTACCGCCAGCGCTGCTGGATGAGGTGACTGCGCTGGTCGAGTGGCCGGTACCGCTGGTGTGCTCGTTCGAGGAGCGTTTCCTCGAGGTGCCGCAGGAAGCCTTGATCACCACCATGCAGGACAACCAGAAGTACTTCTGCCTGCTGGACAGCGAAGGCAAGCTGCTGCCGCGCTTCATCACCGTGGCCAACGTCGAAAGCCGTGACCCCAAGCAGATCGTCTCGGGTAACGAGAAGGTCGTGCGCCCGCGCCTGACCGACGCCGAGTTCTTCTTCAAGCAGGACAAGAAGCAGCCGCTCGAAACCTTCAACGAACGCCTGAAGAACGTAGTCTTCCAGGCGCAGTTGGGCACCGTCTACGACAAGGCCGAGCGCGTATCCCGGCTTGCCGCGTACATTGCCCCGCTGATCGGCGGCGACGCCCAGCGCGCCGGCCGTGCCGGGCTGCTGTCCAAGTGCGACCTGGCCACCGAAATGGTCGGCGAATTCCCAGAGATGCAGGGCGTTGCCGGTTACTACTACGCGCTCAACGACGGCGAACCGCAAGACGTGGCCCTGGCGCTGAACGAGCAGTACATGCCGCGCGGTGCTGGCGCCGAGCTGCCACAGACCCTGACCGGTGCTGCGGTAGCCATCGCCGACAAGCTCGACACCCTGGTCGGTATCTTCGGCATCGGCATGCTGCCCACCGGCAGCAAAGACCCATATGCCTTGCGCCGCGCCGCCCTGGGCGTGCTGCGTATCCTGATCGAGAAGCAACTGGACCTGGACCTGACCCCTGCGGTGGAGTTCGCGGTCAAGCAGTTCGGCGCCAAGGTCAAGGCCGCAGGCCTGGCCGAGCAGGTGCTGGAGTTCATCTTCGACCGCCTGCGTGCACGTTATGAAGACGAAGGCATCGACGTTGCCACCTACCTGTCGGTACGTGCCCTGAAGCCGGGTTCGGCCCTGGACTTCGACCAGCGTGTGCAGGCCGTGCAGGCCTTCCGCAAGCTGCCGGAAGCCGAGGCGCTGGCCGCAGTGAACAAGCGTGTGTCGAACCTGCTGAGCAAAGCTGAAGGCGCCATTGCCGAACAGGTCGAGCCAAAGTACTTCGACAACGCCAACGAGTTCTCGCTGTATTCGGCCATCCAGCAGGCCGACCAGGCTGTGCAACCGATGGCTGCCGCACGTCAGTACAGCGAATCGCTGGCCCGCCTGGCGGCCCTGCGTGACCCGGTCGACGCCTTCTTCGAGGCGGTGATGGTCAACGCCGAGGATGCCAAGGTCCGCGCCAACCGTTATGCCCTGCTCAGCCGCCTGCGCGGCCTGTTCCTGGGCGTTGCTGACATTTCGCTGCTGGGGTAAGCCTTGAAACTGCTGATTCTCGATCGTGACGGGGTGATCAACCAGGACTCCGACGCCTACATCAAGTCGCTGGAGGAGTGGATCCCGATCCCCGGCTCGATCGAGGCCATCGCGCAGTTGAGCAAAGCGGGCTGGACGGTGGCCGTGGCCACCAACCAGTCCGGCATTGCCCGTGGCTACTATTCACTGGCAACCCTCGAAGCCATGCATGCGCGTCTGCGCACGCTGGTGGCAGGGCACGGCGGCGAAGTCGGCCACATCGTGTATTGCCCGCATGGGCCGGACGAGGGTTGTGACTGCCGCAAGCCCAAGCCTGGCATGCTGCGGGCAATCGCCGACCATTATCAGGCCGACCTGCGCGGCGTATGGTTTGTCGGCGACAGTAAAGGTGACCTGGAGGCCGCCCTGGCCGTCGGTGCACAACCGGTGCTGGTGAAAACCGGCAAAGGCGAGCGGACGCTTGAAAAGGGTGTCGCGCAAACCACACTGATTTTCGACGATCTGGCAGCTATCGCCAGAGAACTAATCTAAACAATGCGCCCAAGGGCGCATTTTTATCAGGCGGGCAAGCCCGCAACGGTACATGCCACTATGTCGATCCTGCGGGCGATCAGAATCTTTCTTTTTTACCTGCTGCTGGGCACCAGTTCCCTGCTGTGGTGCTCGCTGAGCTTTTTTATCGCGCCATTTTTGCCGTTTCACAAGCGCTACCGCTTCATCAACGTCTACTGGTGCCGTTTTGCCGTGCTGCTGGCGCGGGTGATTCTGGGTATCCACTACAAGGTCACCGGTGCCGAGAACGTGCCCAAAGAGCCCTGTGTGATTCTGTCCAACCACCAGAGCACCTGGGAGACGTTCTTCCTGTCAGCCTATTTCTCGCCATTGAGCCAGGTGCTCAAGCGTGAACTGCTGTACGTGCCGTTCTTTGGCTGGGCCATGGCCATGCTGCGGCCGATCGCGATCAACCGCGACAACCCCAAGGAAGCCTTGCGCCAGGTGGCGAGCAAGGGTGACGAATTGCTCAAGCAGAAGGTCTGGGTGCTGATCTTCCCGGAAGGTACTCGGGTACCCTTTGGCACCGTGGGCAAGTTTTCCCGTGGCGGTACCGCGCTGGCGGTAAATGCCGGGCTGCCCGTGCTGCCGATCGCGCATAACGCCGGCAAGTACTGGCCCAAGTCAGGGTGGGGCAAGCGCTCTGGCACCATCGAGGTGGTCATCGGGGAGCCGATGTATGCCAATGGTACCGGCCCGCGTGCCATTGCAGAGTTGAATGACCGTGCCGCGGCGTGGAACGAAGCGACTCAGCGCCGCTTGGGCTCGTTGCCACCGGTAGATGAAAAACCACACGAGCAGATTGCCTGACGATCTGTGGATAACGTGTTAGCAATTTTTGGATGAAATGCCTCGTTTGATAGCTAAGTCTATGAATTGCCTATTTATTTTTGTGTATGACATTTTTCTGAAAAGCGTGCATAAGTTTTTTTGAGGCATAAGAAAACCGGCTTTTACAGCCGGTTTTTTTATGGCTTCACGACATCATCAGACCTTGTCGATATCCACATCCTTGGTTTCTTTCAGGCAGAAGATTCCCACCACCAGGCTGATCCCGGTTACCAGCACCGGGTACCACAAGCCGTAGAAGATATCCCCGGTGTACACCACCAGCGCGAACGAAACCGTGGGCAGGAAACCGCCAAACCAGCCATTGCCAATGTGGTAGGGCAGCGACATCGAGGTGTAGCGGATACGCGTCGGAAACAGCTCCACCATCACCGCCGCCAGCGGGCCATAAGTCATGGTTGCGATCAGGATCATTGCAACGATCAGCACCACCACCATCACCTGGTTGACCTGCGACGGGTCCGCCTTGGCCGGGTAGCCCGCCTGCTCGATGGCTGTGCGCATGGCTGTTTCGTCAAACCCGTTGATGGTCTTGTCGCCAATGTTCACCACCACTTGGCTGCCCGCCACATTCACCGAGCTGTACGGCAGGCCCTGTTTGACCAGGAAGGTCTTGACCTTGTCGCACGGGCTGTCGAAACGCGCCTTGCCGACCGGGTCGAACTGGAAGGTACAACCTTGCGGGTCAGCGGTGACCACGATCGGCGCCTGACGGCTCGCTGCGTCGATCTGCGGGTTGGCGTAGTGGCTGAGGGCCTTGAACAGCGGGAAGTACAACACCGTGGCCAGCAGCAGGCCGAGCATCAGGATAGGCTTGCGGCCGATGCGGTCGGACAGCCAGCCGAAGAACACGAAGAACGGCGCACCGATCACCACGCTGATGATCAGCAAGGTATTGGCCTGGGCCGGATCCATCTTGAGCATCTGGGTCATGAAGAACAGCACGTAGAACTGCGCCGTGTAGAACGTCACGGCCTGGCCGGCGTTGATACTGAACAGTGCGGTAAGCACCACCTTGAGGTTTGGCCAGGAGGTGAACGACTCGCGGATTGGCGATTTGCTGATCTTGCCCTGGGCCTTCATTTTCACGAAGGCCGGCGACTCATGCATGCTCATGCGGATCCAGGTGGAAATGCCCAGCAGCACGATCGACAGCAGGAACGGCAAGCGCCAGCCCCAGGTTTCGAACTCATCGCCGGTGATGTAGCGGCTGCCCAGCACCACCAGCAACGACAGCAGCAGCCCAAGGGTAGCAGTGGACTGGATGAAGCCCGTGTGGAAGCCGCGCTTGCCGGGCGGTGCGTGTTCGGCCACATACGTCGCCGCGCCACCATACTCGCCCCCCAGTGCCAGCCCCTGCAGCATGCGCAGTACCACCAGGATGATCGGCGCGGCAATGCCGATGCTTGCATAGGTGGGCAGCAAACCAACGGCGAAGGTGGACAAGCCCATCAGCACGATGGTGATCAGGAAGGTGTATTTTCGCCCGATCATGTCACCCAGCCGGCCGAACACCAGCGCGCCGAAGGGCCGTACCAGGAAGCCGGCGGCGAATGCCATCAGGGCGAAGATGAAAGCGGTGGTGTCGTTGACGCCAGCAAAGAACTGCTTGCTGATCACTGCCGCCAGCGCACCGTAGAGAAAAAAGTCATACCACTCGAAAACCGTCCCGAGGGATGACGCGAAAATGATCTTGCGTTCTTCACGACGGCTTGGGCTGCTCGCCGTCGCCCCCTGCTCTTGGATGTAATCCGACATCGTTGCTGTCCTCGGCCCGCAGGCCACAGTGATTATTCTTGTTGTTCCACTGTCGGCAGCTTCTGACCGCAAGCCGCCGGTACTGCACGCACCCGGGTCAGGGCGTCGGTAACGCGTCTTCGTTCAGGTAGGTCTGGGTAGCAGCTCCCTTGAGAATGAGTTGGGCCGCCTTCTCGGCGATCATCAGGGTGGGTGAACAGGTATTGCCGGAGGTGATCTGCGGCATGATTGAAGCATCCGCCACGCGCAGGCCGGGGATGCCGCGTACACGCAGCTGGTTATCCACAACGTCCAGCGGGCCGCTGCCCATACGGCAGGTCCCGACCGGATGGAAGATGGTGGTGCCGATCTTGCGTGCCGCTTCGAACAGGTCTTCCTCGGTCTGCAGGGCAGGGCCTGGCAGGTATTCCTGCGGATCGAAAGCGGCGAGGGCAGGGGCCTGGACGATGCGGCGTGTGATACGGATGGCGTCGGCGGCAACGCGCAGGTCTTCAGGGTCACTGAGGTAGTTGGGGTCTATCAGTGGCGCGCTGTTCATGTCCGAGCTACGGATGTCGATGCGCCCACGGCTAGCCGGGCGCAGGTTGCACACCGAAGCGGTGAAGGCGGGGAAGCGGTGCAGCGGCTCGCCGAAGCGTTCCAGCGACAGGGGTTGTACGTGGTATTGCAGGTTGGCGGTGGCCTGCTCCGGGCTGGACCGCACGAACGCCCCGAGTTGGCTCGGCGCCATGGCCAGCGGGCCGCTGCGGTCGTAGAGATAACGCAGGCCCATACCCATCTTGCCCCACAGGCTGTTGGCCATCTGGTTGAGCGTTCTGGTGTTGCGGATCTGGTAGATCAGGCGCAATTGCAGGTGGTCTTGCAGATTGCCACCGACACCGGGCATATCGTGCCGTACGCCGATGCCGAGCGTTTCCAGCAACGTGCGCGGGCCAATGCCGGAGCGCTGCAGGATGCCGGGCGAACCCACCGCCCCTGCACACAGGATGATCTCGCGGCGCACAGCGAACTCGTGCCAGGCGCCTTGCCAAAATGCTCTCACTGCGCGGGCGCGGGTGTTGTTCAGCAGCACTTGGTCAACCTGCACGCCGGTCAGCACGGTGAGGTTGGAACGGTTATGTACAGGTCGTAAAAAAGCCTTGGATGCGTTCCAGCGCACACCGCTGCGCTGGTTGACCTGAAAATATCCACAGCCTTGGTTGTCGCCGGTATTGAAGTCATCGACCTTGGCGATGCCGCTCTGTTCGGCGGCATCTCGGAAGGCATCGAGGATCGGCCAACTGTAGCGCTGGCGTTCCACCCGCCATTCGCCAGTGGCGCCATGGTGATCACTGTTGCCTGCAAAGTGATTTTCGCTGGCCTTGAACAGCGGCAGCACGTCCTTCCAGGCCCAACCGTCATTGCCCTGTTCGGCCCAATGGTCATAGTCCGCAGCCTGGCCACGCATGTAGATCATGCCGTTGATCGATGAGCAGCCCCCCAGCACCTTGCCCCGGGGATAACCCAGGCTACGACCACCCAGGCCGCTTTGCGCTTCGGTCTTGAAGCACCAGTCAGTGCGGGGGTTGCCGATGCAGTAAAGGTAACCGACGGGGATGTGAATCCAGGGGTAATTGTCGCGGCCCCCGGCTTCCAGCAGCAACACGCGGCGGGACGAGTCGGCGGACAATCGATTGGCCAGCAGGCAACCGGCAGGACCGGCACCCACGATAACGTAGTCGAAGACAGAATCGGCTGATGGCATGTGCAACCTCGCGCCTGATTTTTATTCTTGTCGTCGTACATCTTATTGATTAATTTCGCTGAGGAAACACGAGATTTCGCGCAGCCGTTGTGCGTTTTAGCACAGCGAAAAACAGGGAAAGGATGCATGTTCGACTGGAATGATCTGCGGTTTTTCCTCGAGTTGCAGCGCAGTGGCCGCCTGCTCAGCGCTGCCAAGCGTCTCAACACGACCCATAGCACGGTTGCCCGGCATATCGAGAGCATCGAGAAAAGCCTGGGCACCCCACTGTTCGTGCAACACGCGCAGGGCTACGAATTGACGCCCTCCGGCCAGGCGCTGCTCAAGCACGCCGAAGCCATGGAGAACGTGGCGTTGCTGGCGCAGGAAGAAATCACCCAGGCCATCACACCGCTGGGCAAGATTCGCCTTGGGGTCACCGAAGGCATCGGCATCATGTTCTTCACCCCACGCATGAAGGCGCTGTTCGATCGGTATCCGGGCCTGGAAGTGGAGCTGGTGGCCGTGCCTCGCTTTGTCAGCATCCTCAACCGCGAGGCGGAAATCAGCATTCACCTGGAACGTCCCAGTGCCGACCTGCTGATTACCCGCAAGCTCACTGACTACCGCCTGGCCCTGTATGCCAGCCAGGCTTACCTGGACCGCGCGCCACCTTTACGCAACCGTGAAGATCTGGCCCGGCACAGCTGGATCGGCTACGTCGACGACCTGCTGTTCAGCCAGGAGCTGCTGTTTCTCAACAGCTTCTGCCGGGCGCCCAATGTGGCTTTTCGCAGCACCAGCGTAATCGCCCAGCAAACTGCTGCGCGCGCCGGCCTGGGTATCGCCGTGCTGCCCAACTACATGGCTCGCCACGACCCGACACTGGTGCGCGTACTGCCCAGCGAAACCATCCAGCGCAGCTACTGGATATGCACCCGTCGTGAATTGCACAAGTCGGTACGCCTGCGGGTGGTCTGGGATTACCTGCTGGCGCTGTGCGCGCAGGAACAGGCCGAGCTGCTAGCCGAGTAGCGCCTTGCCGGCCAGCAGCAGGGCAGCCGCAAAGCCGGCCACCGAGAACAGCTGCTGCAGGCGAGGCCCGGCCAGCCGCGTCGCCAGTGGCCGCGCCAGCAGCAGGCCAAGCACCGCGCCCACGGCAAAAGGTGCTCCCACCTGCCAGTGCATAACGCCGGCCAGGCTGGCACTGACCACGCTACCTGTAGACACCAGGGCGATCACCGCCAACGAGGTCGAGACGATGCTCTTCATACGCAGGTTGGTGTAGCGGTTCAAGGCAGGGATGATCACGAAGCCACCCCCCACCCCCAACAAGCCGGACAACAATCCCGAAAGCGCTCCGGTCATGGCCAGCGCCCGCGCGCAGGGCAGTGTCCAGCGCAAACGGCCCTGCAGCGGGTTGAGCACGCACGGTTCGATGAAACGGTGCGCGTCGTTGGCCTCGCCACGCAGCTCGCTGGCAGCCTTGCGCCAGATGCGCAGGCATGCGTAAACCAGCACGCCGGCGAACACCAAGGCCAAGGGTGTGTCGGGCAGACGATGGGCGAGCATCAGCCCGAGCGGTGCAGCAGCGATGCCGATCAGGGCGATGAACAGCGCGGCGCGATAACGCACCAGCCCTTGGCGCAAGCCGAGGATCGCCCCCACGGCAGCGGCAAGACCTACGGCAAGAAGGCCAATGGGCGCAGCTTCGACCATCGACAGACCAAGGCCAAACACCAGCAGCGGCACCGCCAGGATGCCGCCCCCCGCGCCAGTCAGCGCCAGCACTGCGCCAATGATCGCGCCCAGCCCGGCACCGAGCAGTTGATGTTCGATCACCGTGGTGCCTCGGCCGCCAGCGGTTGCGGCCGTGCCAGCCACTCCCGCCCCTTCAGCATGCCTTGCCAGTACAGCGGCGGCAGCACTCGCGCCTTGAGCAGCCAGGCCAGGCGCGTCGGCTGGCGGCCATCCAGCAACCAGCGCGGGAAGCTCGGCGCGACCTTGCCGCCATAGGTGAACTCGGCAAGCACGATCTTGCCGCGCTCGACCGTCAACGGGCAGGAGCCGTAGCCATCGTACTGGGCAAGGTTAGCCAGCCTGCCCAGCGCCACCAGCACGTTGTTGGCAACCACCGGAGCCTGCTTGCGCGCAGCGGCCGCAGTCTTGGCGTTGCTGGTGCTGGCCACATCGCCAAGGGCATGGACATTGGCAAACTGACGATGACGCAGCGTATGCGGGTCGACATCGACCCAGCCAGCGGCATCGGCCAATGGGCTTTGACGAATGAAGTCCGGGGCAACCTGTGGCGGCACCACGTGCAGCATGTCGAAAGCTTCAGTGCGGGTTTCAGTGCTGCCATCGGCAAAGGTGCGGACAAAGGTGGCGCGCTTGTTCGGGCCATCTACTGCAGCCAGACGGTGGCTGTAATTGAGGTCCACACCGTACCTGTCGATGTAGGCCATCAGGGCCGGCACGTAATCGGGAACACCGAACAGCACTGCGCCGGCATTGAAGAAGCAGGCTTTGATATCGCCCAGCAGCCCCTGGCGCATCCAGTGGTCGCAGGACAGGTACAGCGCCTTCTGCGGCGCACCGGCGCACTTGATCGGCATGGGCGGCTGAGTGAACAGGGCGCGGCCTTGCTTGAGGTTCTGCACAAGCTCCCAGGTGTAGGGTGCCAGGTCGTAGCGGTAGTTCGAGGTGACGCCGTTGCGCCCCAGGGTATCACTGAGCCCGTCAATGGCAGCCCAATCGAGCTTGAGGCCGGGGCAGACCACCAGCTGTTCATAGCTGATGGTGCGACCATCTTCGAGCATGACCAGCTGGCCCAGCGGGTCGAACCCTTGCACGCGCGCCTTGATCCAGCGCACGCCACGGGGGATGGTCGAGGCCATGGTGCGCGCGGTGCTCGGTGCCTTGAACACACCCGCACCGACCATGGTCCAGCCGGGCTGGTAGTAATGGACGTCGGCAGGGTCGATCACCGCGATATCCAGTGACGGGTCGCGGCTGATGAGGCTGGAAGCAGTGGCGATGCCGGCAGCGCCGGCACCGACGATGACCACCTTGTGGTGGTCGGAATTAGCAGGGGACAACAAGGCAGGCATGGCGTAAATCCTGGGAATTCTAATGATGGGGCAGGGCGCTCAGAGCTTGTTCAACGGGATCTTCAGGTAGCTCACGCCGTTGGATTCCGGCTGCGGAAAATGGCCACTGCGCATGTTGACCTGCACCGAAGGCAGGATCAGGACGGGCATCTCGAGGGTCTTGTCACGCGCTTCACGCATGGCGACAAAGCTGTCCTCATCGATGCCCTGGTGAACATGAATGTTGCTGGCGCGCTGCTCGGCAACGGTGGTGACATAACGCATGTCACGCCCGCCCGGCAGGTAGTCATGGCACATGAACAGCAGGGTCTGGTCAGGGAAGGCCAGCAGGCGGCGGATCGATTGGTACAAGGTGCGAGCATCAGCGCCTGGGAAGTCACAGCGTGCGGTACCGTAATCAGGCATGAACAGGGTGTCGCCCACGAACAGTGCTTTTTCTCCCGCATCCTCTATCAGGTAACTCATGCAAGCGGGGGTATGCCCAGGCGTGTGCAACGAGCGGGCGTGCAGGTTACCTATGCGAAAGCCTTCTTCGTCCATGAGCAACACATCGAACTGGCTGCCATCACGGGCGAAGCCCGGCTCGGCGTTGAACAAGTCGCCGAAGACTTTCTGTACCTTGGTGATCTCGGCGCCAATGGCGGTGTGGCCGCCGAGCTTTTCCTTGAGATACGCCGCAGCTGAAAGGTGGTCGGCGTGTACATGGGTTTCCAGAATCCACTGCACCTTGGCGCCCAGGCTCTGTACCCGATCAATCAGACGGTCTGCAGACTCGGTGCAGGTGCGGCCTGACTTGGGGTCATAGTCCAGTACGCTGTCGATCAACGCACACTGGTTGGTCTCGCGGTCCAGTACCAGGTAGCTGATGGTCGAGGTGGCGTCGTCGAAAAAGGCTTCCACCTGAAGGTTGTTGCCGATGATCATCACGTTCTCCAAATAATCCACCCCGCCTTTTAGAGGCGTAGGCAGTGACGGGTGGTTTATCAAGATGCATGCCAGCGGTTTAACCCGTACCAAGGCCAGTGAAATCGGCCCCTGATGGCGCATGACAGCCCGGTGTGGCAGCTGCGCTGGCAGTCGACTGTCAGCCAATGGCAGTGTTTGGCAGTCCTTGTTACCCTCAACGGCTTATCCAATCGGTGCCGTCATGCCTGAATCCCATCCCCTCATCCTAGCTCTGGTTTCCTACCTCGAACACGATGCGTTGCCTACCATCGTGCTGGACACCGACTACAACATCCTCGCAGCCAATGCCGCCTATCGTCGGCAGTTCGGCCGTGACGACCGTGCGCCACTGGGTGAGAAGTGCCACCGGGTTTCCCATCACTACGCCGTGCCTTGCGACCAGGCCGGTGAGCATTGCCCCATGCGCAAGGCCTGGGACAGCAAGCTGCCGGAACGGGTACTGCACATTCATCACACCCCGCGCGGGCCTGAGCATGTGGATGTGGAACTTCGGCCGATCCTCGATGAGCAGGGCAGGGTGGTGGCGTTCGTAGAACGCCTGACCACGGTCACACTGGCCTCGGCGCAACCTCAACAACAGGGCCTGGTCGGCCGGGCGCCAGCGTTCAAAACGGCACTGGCCAGCCTGCAACGTGCGGCCCCCGCACAGATCCCGGTATTGCTCCAGGGTGAATCCGGTACAGGCAAGGAGCTTTTCGCCCGGGCGATCCATATGGGTAGCCCACGGGCGAATGGCCCTTTGGTGGTGGTCGACTGCACCGGCTTGACCGAGTCACTGTTCGAGAGCGAGCTGTTCGGCTATGAGAAGGGAGCCTTTACCGGTGCCAACCAGCGCAAGATCGGCCTGGCAGAAGCGGCCCACGGCGGCACGCTGTTCCTCGACGAGATTGGTGAGGTGCCACTGGCGATGCAGGTCAAATTGCTGCGCCTGATCGAATCCGGCACCTTGCGCCCGGTTGGCAGCCTGCGCACCGTGCATGCGGACTTCCGCCTGGTGTCTGCAACACACAAACCGCTCAAGCAGATGGTTGCCGAGGGTACGTTCCGGGAAGACCTGTATTACCGCATCAGTGGCTTTCCCATCCGCCTGCCTGCCTTGCGCGAACGCGTAGAGGATCTGCCGCTGCTTGCGCAGAGCCTGCTGCAACGCATGGCAGGCAAACCTGCCGCGAGCCTTACTGACGCTGCGCTTCAACAATTGGCCCTGCATACGTTCCCAGGCAATATCCGCGAGCTGCGCAACATCCTGGAAAGGGCGCGGCTGTTTGCCGATGATGGGCTGATACGGCCTGAGCATCTGCCGGAAGATGTAGGCCCGCAAATCGCAACCGGTGCGAACAAGGGGCGCGCTCGCAGCGACCTGAGTGATCTGGCACAAGCGCTGGAACAGTTTCAGGGCCCGCGTAGCGAACTGGCGCGCCACTTAGGGATGAGTGAACGTACGCTGTATCGGCGCTTGAAAGCGCTGGGGCTGAATCCGGCTTAGTGCTCGGCGATTCTTTACCGGACCTTTACCTCTTGCCAGGGATTACTCATCGCGAATCACGGTCTGAAGCATTAACCGTAATCGGCGTCTCGTTGAAACCCGCCGGACGTGAACATGCAAAGGATCGACATACGATGAAAAAAAGCCTCTCTGTGCTCTGCGCTACCTTGATGCTCAGCGTACCACTGGCCAGCTTCGCCCAGCCCGGCCCGCCTCAAGGGCACGATGGCGACCGCTCGCATCAGGGCCAAGGTCATCCGCAGCAGAGCAAGCAGCAAGGCCATCCGCAACAACATGGCAAACCCGGCAACGGCCAGGCTCAGTCCTACCGTAATCCGAACTTCCGTCCACAACCGGGGATGCCGGTACCTCACCAGCAATGGAAGCGCGGCCATGTGGTAGACCCGCACTATCGCAATGACCGTTACTGGGTGACCGACTGGCGCGCCCGGCACCTCTCGCCGCCGCCCCGCGACCACCGTTGGTTGTACGTCAACGGCGACTACGTGCTGGTGGCCATTGCTTCCGGGGTGATCGTAAACATCCTCAGCGGTTACTGAGGCCGTATAAAACCAGCCGCCAACAAAAAGCCCGCTTGCGCGGGTTTTTTGCTGGGTTGTGGATTGAAACTTCTAGTCTGTTAACTATTCGATCAGTCTCTTGAAGGTACTGCACATGATTGCGCGTTGGCGTTGGGTAGCGGGTCAACTCACCAAGCGACTCTGGTTCAGAGCCTCTCTGTTCTCCATTCTGGGTGTGGCGACTGCATTGCTTGCCATCCTGTTCAGAGACTTCATCCCGCAAACCTTGCCAGCACGCATCGGCGCAGATGCAGTGGACAAGATTCTCGGGATCATTGCCTCCAGCATGCTGGCTGTGACCACCTTCTCATTGAGCACGATGGTCACCGCCTACGGGGCCGCAAGTAGCGGGGTGACCCCGCGTGCCACAACGCTGGTCATGGAAGACACCACGACCCAGAACGCGCTGGCCACATTCATCGGTTCGTTTCTCTTCAGCCTGGTTGGCATCATTGCCCTGAGTACCGGCCTCTATGGAAGCCAGGGCCGAGTCGTGCTTTTTGCGGTGACGCTAGCTGTCGTGACGCTGATCATTTACACACTGCTGCGCTGGATAGACCACCTTTCCAAACTCGGACGGGTCGGAGAAACCATTGACCGTGTGGAAAAGGCGGCGATAGAGGCCATGGCTCATCGCATTCGCTGGCCCTATCTGGGAGGCTCAGCGTACCCGGTAGACCTTGTACTACCGCTGTCCGCGCAAACCATTGCCAGCAACCAGACTGGCTACGTCCAACATATCGATGTGCAAGCCTTGGGCGCCATTTCCAAAGCGCTACAGATCCGGATCTATGTGGAAGTTCTCCCAGGTAGTTTTGTCCACATCGGTATGCCGGTCGCTCGCATTGTACCTTTGAGTGACAAGCATCCTGATGAGCAAAGCCTTGAGGACACGCTGGCGACGTTGACCATAGGCACCCGAAGAACCTTTGAACATGACCCGAGGTTTGGGCTATGCGTGCTATCGGAAATCGCATCCCGCGCGTTGTCACCAGCGGTCAATGATCCGGGCACCGCTATTGATGTGATTGGCAGGGGCCTTAGAACTTTGACGTACTGGGGCAAAGCACACGCTTGCGAACCGGACCAGGAAAAAAGCTGCGAGTGGGTCCACCTGCGAGGGTTGACGGTGGACGATTTGTTCGACGATTTTTTTGCCCCTATCAGCAGAGACGGCGCCGCTCTTCTAGAAGTCGACCTTCGGTTGCTCAAGGCACTTGTCAGCCTGGCCCAGATAAACCCCGCGCTTTTCAAGCAGAGTTGCATCAGGCATGGGGAGCAGCTTGTCATGCGTGCAGAGGCGTCACTTACACTCGCGCATGAAAAAGATCAGCTGAGGTCAGTGCACGTGAAGCTCAGGACGATTGAATGACAGCCCAAACCAAAAAGCCCGCTTGCGCGGGCTTTTTGGTAAGAACAACCTGTGTAGGTTCACAAAATAGGTGATAGGCCAGACCCCGTGAAATTGGAAGCTTGGCCATTTTTTTTGTGAAATGAAGGGGTGCTTTTCACAGAAAAGCCGAGAAAGCCCTACTCACCAATCACAAAAGTTGATTGGCCTGGAAAGGGCCAGTGTGTTCTCCCTTTACGACCGACGCGTGACTTTTCGGTAAGGGATGAGGAGTAGTCGCAGCGATCCTTTAGCTCCCAGTCTGGCGACCTTGGGTTCAGAATCCGACTGGCAATGCCCGTCGTCACTACTTCAGAGGAACCAGCTTCCTCTGCTGCCAGAATTGCGGGGGGGCTCATGCTGGTACCCAGGCCCGACAAATGCGCAGTTGCAGCCCTCAATTGCAAGGCTATCCAAGGCGGCACGCGTGTCAATCAAGATCTGATGCATGACGATGGCCGGCCTCACGGAGGTGAAACCGGAGATTCAGAATGACTAAACCGGCCCCGTAGACACCAACCTCCACGAAGGCCGCTATCGATCCAAAGCTGTCCTTGAAGAAAGGTAGCTAACGGCATCTATCTACAGTTTTCGGGGCGATTCACTCGTCTGAGGCTCAGGAGCACCAGGATGGGCGTCAAGGAGGTGGTCATCTTGAGGTGGACTATGCTGACCAGTTGCTCTCAAATCTAATCGTGAGGTCCTCCATGGCAACCCCCAATCTGCTGGCCCGATTCAGAGATGAAGTCCTTCTGGCCGGGCCTGAAAGCTCCCTACCTAGCAACCTATCTCAGTTCTGGCTTGAGGAGCTCCAGAATCATCTGGAGAGGTATTTCGACGGTTTGAACTCGGAGTCAGATGCAGAAGAGAAGGATCTCGACATCTCCCTTCCACTCGCAGCGATCATCCACATCTTGTTCGCAAAGAATGGTGGGGAGGAGATATCCGAGAGCTCTGAAAAGCTGTACGAGTATTTCCAAGACTACCGGCTCGAACTGGCCCTTGAAGAGATCACGCGAAAGACTCATGTGGCTGCCGAGGCTGCAACCATTGAGACCATCTTCACCAACCGAGATGTCCTGGTGGAACAAGGCCCCCTTCTTCAATAGGTACCTCCACCGATGCCATCGCCGGCGGGCACGCTCCGAGGCATTGATGGAATGCATTTTGACGGCTGCCGAGATCAGCGAATGAAAGAAATTGCTGCGCCGATGTTCGATCTAATCGCTTTGTCGCTTCCACGAGGGTTGGGGTTTGGGGACAGCCCGCCAGTAGGGGCATGGCTTAGTGAGGACGGAATTTCTTGTGCCGCTCTAACCCGAAATATCCATTCCGGCAGTTTCGGAATTGTCACCTTGCGGCGTCGTGTCGATAGCGTGTGGGTGCTCCTCAGTCATAGTGAGTGCACCACTGGCGAGTCCGAAGCCCGCGCCTCAATCAGCCATTTTCTCAGTACCCAAGCCCATCCGCTTCCACTCCCCTCAGGCGAACGACGACGTGCTCCTCTAAGCAGAATGGGTAAGCGCACACCAAGCGTGGTGTTCAAATCACTATTTGATCCAAGCCGCCGTATTGGGGCGTGGGCGCTCAATCAACTGTATCTCGCACTGCCATCCCCAGACAGAAATTGGGTTCCCGATTGCCAGACTGAGAATTTTCACACCCGCCTTTGGGAGGCCCACCTATTAGCGATTTTTCGTGAGCAGGGACTCTTTGTCACCCAGCCTAAAGAATCACCCGATTTTCATATCGAGAATAGGCTGGGAGGTGAGGCCTGGGTTGAAGCAGTGACAGCCAACCCGGAAGAGCGGTATGAGCATTTTGGCGCCTCGCCGGTCCCCCCACCAGCTGACCGACATGAGCGCTTCTTTGGAGCGGCTGCAGAAAGGTTTGCGAGGACCATCCAAAACAAATTGGACAAGCGTTACGAATCCCTACCGCACGTGGAGGGTAAGCCGCTCATTCTGGCCTTAGCCGATTTCCATGCGCCCAGTTCAATGCTGTGGAGCAGGGAGTCGCTCATCAGCTATCTCTATGGCTTTTCAGTTCACTCATCTGCGCATCGTGGAATGCAGCTGATAACTGTGGAGGAAGAGACATCTCTGCTATCAGGGCGCCCCAACGGCCTATTTACGCTAAGGGAAAATGCCCATCTTTCAGCGGTCATTTTCACCAATGCCTGCACAGTCTCAAAGCTCAGCCGAGTGCCGATTTCAGGTGGAGCTCATCTAGACGGGTACCGATACTTGCGGTTTGGTGAGTTTTTCGACCGTTCTCCAGGTGCATCACGAGGTATCCCATTTTTGTTGGATGTAGCGTCCAGCGATTACGGTCAGCTCTGGCCGCAGTATGGCTACGAGCCGTGGTCTGCTGAAGTGGAGGTCTTCCATAATCCTATGGCATTACATCCGGTGCCTAACGAACTGATACCAGAAGTCACCCACTGGAGAGAAGTGAATGGACGAGTCGAGTGCGAATCCTTCTATGAAGTATCCATACTCCGATCCAGGACACTCGTCCTCAGTGCAAACGCTAAGGTTCCGTCACTCGATGAGTTGCTGACAGCAACCAGTCCTCCAGAGCTCTGACGGCGGCGGGGTGGCCGCATCTTTGCCCCGCAGATAGATGAGGATTTTTCAGCAAGATATCCGACCTGGGAAAGACATGAGACCCCCTGCGCAATTCAGAACTGTTGAAGCGTCACCTCTCATCGGGTAAAAGCATGACATTCTTACAACGTTAAAATAGCGTCATCCCCGAGAGCATAGGAAGAGAAATGTCGACCCAAGGACTAAATCGATTCATCGGACGCAAGATTCACGCAGTGATAATGATGGCCCCTCTTAAGCGGGAAATGATACGCCTCGGCATATGCACCGTCATGGCAATTGTTCTGAATGTCATCTTGTATACCGGCGTTGAAATAGACGGTACCATCAAGCCGTGGGCAGAAACGCCGATAAAGCTATTTGCATCGTCGATGCTATTTGCCTTCATGATTAAGGCATTTTTACCACTTCTCGGATGGACCATTTTAAAGGCAGTGCTACTCAGCGCAAACAATGCCTTCAGCGGCATACTGAGTTTTATGGGAAACCAATTCACGGGTGTCATGTACTGCACCGGAATCATCCTGGGATCTATCACGATTAAGCAGTATATGATTTCTGGGGTCTTAGATTTAGAAATGGTTTCTCTGTCTGCTATCGTATTTGCCTCAGGGATTATGTACTTCTTTATACTGCAATGCGCCATTCAAAAAACAATGAGTCCAGCTCTGCGCACACCAGCAGTACCTCGTTCAGCCACTAGGCTGTGACTATCCACCTCTGGTGCTCAGTAGACGCCCGCTCTGTTGAATCCTCAGTCATAAATAACCATTAATGGCCAGGCCCGCCTTCGACTTTATGAAGAAGGCGAGCGTGCGCGTGCCTGATTGCGCATGTATTCCGAGATGAGATTTCCGAAATTGATGTCAGCTTCTTCAACGAGAATGTTGACGTGGCAGTACAGATCTTCAGGACCTCCTAGATAATTGAAAATCCTTGATCTGACGATGCCACAAACCCCTTCTTTGACCGCCGTAGAGGGAAGGTTGATAACATCGCCGACGCACGGAATAAGTGCTAAGCCATGGTCGCTGTTGAAGATAATGTCAGCTGGACAGGCATCAATCCTGGCATGCGATTGACCTTGCGAAACCTGCTGATAATCAATGCTATACCTCATGTACAGCCTACCTCATTTGTTGGGTGAGGAATCAGCGCCGCGGATCGTAAACAGAAACCTCAAGCTCGCAAGCGACGGGAGTGTACAGCCAATTTTCGGTACCTAGAGAGCTTGGCAATTATCGCTTTTCAAGCACATACCCTACGCCCCGAAGCGTATGTATCAGCTTGGTCTCGAATGGGTCATCTATCTTGGCTCTGAGTCTTCGAATCGACACTTCTACAACGTTCGTGTCGCAGTCAAAATTCATATCCCAAACCTGAGAAATAATCTGCGTACGGCTCAGTACCACCCCGGTGTTACGCATCAAGTAGTGCAATAACGCGAATTCTTTTGTGGTCAAATCAATTCGCTGACCGTCCCTGAACGCCCTGTGCCGGCTCTGATCAAGCTCCAGGTCAGCGACGCGAATGACCTCTACGGATGCGGGGTGATCCGACCTGCGCATCAAGGCGCGAACCCGGGCCAACAGCTCAGGGAACTCAAATGGCTTGATCAGGTAGTCATCTGCGCCGTTCTCTAGCCCCCGGACCTTATCCGCCAGCCGGCTTCTCGCCGTCAGCATCATGATGCGGGAAGGGCAATTTTTACGGCGCAACAACTCAAGAACCTGCCAACCATCCATCTCTGGGAGGTTTATATCGAGAATAATCAGCTCGTATTCGTGCTGCTTGGCCAAGAATAATCCATCTGATCCGGTGTGGACGCAATCTACGACATAGCCACACTCCGTCAGACCTTGACGCACATACTCCGCAGTTTTTACTTCATCCTCAATTACCAGAATTCGCATGGGATTTTGTCTCGATATCACTGAGCAATTAACCGCGCACGCGCGCCGGCATTATTGAAAGGGATGGTAAATCAAAATGAGCGTGCCGGGGCTCAAATGACGGATTTGTAATTTCTAGGTAATACAGTTGATAGTCTGGCGGTATATCTTGTCGCGGTTTGGGTTTGACAGTTGCGGACCCTCTCTCCAGCAGGTGACTTGACCTTATGAAGTATTGGGTTATTTTCTTCTTTGTACTGGCTTCGTTCCGCTCAGATGACGGCGAGGTTGCTCACATCGAGGAGACTGGTCATTGGTGTAGCCATGAACTTCACCGGCATGCGATGCGTACAATCGAACGCTTACTTGAATTTTAGGCAAAAAAAAGGCGCCCAAAGGGCGCCAAATATCCACCTTTTACCAAAGGAGCACTTAAGCCACTCAAGGTGAATTCGTAATGCTCGTTTTACTAACAGGATCAGCTAATGAATAACTGGTCCGTTAGCGAATTAAAGAATCGAAAGCGGGTACTCGATGATTACACGAGTTTCATCCAAATCCGATTCGAAAGCAGTGGCACGCGTGGTTGCCTGGCGCAACCGGAAGGACAGATCTTTTGCCGGGCCGGTTTGGACAACGTATTTGACTTCGACGTCACGCTCCCAGCGCTTCTGATTGTCGAGCGGGTTGCCGTTGTCGTCAGTGCGCATGTAGAACTGGTTAGCGTTCGAGTAATCCGCGCCCGAGCCTCTGGCGTAGCGGGTCATGAACGTCAGGCCTGGAATGCCGTAGCTGGTGAAGTTCAGGTCGTAGCGCAGCATCCATGAACGCTCTTTCGGCGAGTTGAAGTCGCTGTATTGGATGGAGTTGTCGACGAAGATCGAGTCCGACTGACGCAGGTAGTCGAAGTCGTCGTCGCCGTTGTTGCGCTGATGCGAGAGGGCCAGGGTGTGAGCACCGTAACGTACGCCGACCTTGGCACTCCAGATGTTGTTGTCAAATTCGCCCAGGCGTCGCTTACCTTCATCCACGGCTTTGTAGTAATTGAAGCCGCCGATCAGCGCCAGATCGTCGTTCAAGGGGTAGGCGAAGCTGGTACCGGCGTAGTACTGGTTCCAGACGTCTTTCAACTGGCTTGCATAGGCACTCACGGTCCAGTTGTCGTTGATCGAGTAATCACCGCCACCGTAGCCGATCCATGGCGAGTTGACTGGGCCGCCGTAGAAGGTCACGAAGTTGTCGTTAAGGTTGCTAGAGACCGGTTGGCTCATCGCATGCAGACGACCACCCTGCAGGGTGAGGCCTTGGATGCTGGTGTTCTCAACGGTCACGCCGCGAAAGCTTTCCGGCAACAGTCGCGAGTCACCCGATGCAACGACCGGGGTCGATGGGAAGACATCACCCACTTTCACGATGGTATCGAACAAGCGAACTTTGGCTGCGCCGCCGACCTTGGTGTATTCGTCGCGAGCTTCGCCCTTGTTATCAACAGGCAGCACGTCGAAGGAGCTACGGCCGCCGTTGCGCCCATCACCGGTGTCGAGCTTAAGGCCGATCATGGCGAAGGCATCAACGCCAAAGCCCACTGTACCCTGGGTAAACCCAGAGTTGAATTTGCTGATGATTGCGTGCGCCCAGGCTTCGGAGTAGCCATTGGTATTGCCTTTGCCACTGTTGTAAGTAGGGGCAGTGCTGTCGCGGTTATCACGATTGAAATAGAAGTTACGGTTCAGCACTGTAAGGCTGCTGCCTTCAATGAAGCCCTCTGGCTTGTCTTCAGCTTGTGCCGAAATAGCATAGCTTCCAGACAGCGCAGAAACTGCCGCCAAATACAGTGGTACTTTGATTTTCATCCGATGCTCCTTTGATTCACGGCAGTTTTTATTATGTTTACCTGCGCGGGTGTCGTTAATTGTTCTGACCCGGCGGCGCGCCTAGCGTAGCGCGAGCTCATATTTGCAGGCCGAAGATAACGGGAGGGTGATAGGAAAATTACAATTTCGTCATCTGCCCGTTATTTGGCGCCTTCGCACCGCGTGGTTGCCATCTCCGTTGCTTGTAACGAAATCATAGAGCCGGGTTGGGAATCGCAGTATTTACGGGCATTACAGGGATTTATTACGAAATTGTAATTTTCCAGCCACCCCTCTGATAGCTACCGCTCATTAGAGTGCCATCACCTAATCAAGTGGGGCTTGGCAGCTGTTTCGGCGTTCTCGCCAAGCTTTATCGAAGTTTGTGCACGAGGACCATCAAAGTGCCCCGGTATAACCGCAATGTCTTATCCAAGACCTCCGTCTCGCCCTGGAAGATCGCTGCACTCTGTGCAGTCATCTCTGGATTGATGGCACCTGCAGCCCTTGCCCAAAGCATCAGCTTGCCCCAGGCGCTTTCGACGGCCATGGATGCCAACCCTGATCTAGCTGCAGCCAGGCAAGAGATTGGGATCGCTGACGGCGCTCGCAAGCAGGCCGGACTTATCCCCAACCCCACAATCTCGTACGACGTGGAAGACACCCGTCGTAACACCAGCCAGACAACTGTTTCGCTCAGCCAAACCCTTGAGCTGGGCGGTAAGCGGGGGGCTCGGGTTGACGTCGCCACATTCGGGCAGACCGCCGCACAGCTGGAGTTAGACCGTCGCGTGAACGGACTGCGTGCAGACGTCGTGCAAGCCTTCTACGCCGCGTTGCGGGCCCAGACAGGCCTTGATCTGGCCAAGCAATCTCTCGAACTGACTGAGCGCGGTCTCCGCATCGTCGATGGCCGTGTTCGCGCAGGTAAATCGTCCCCAGTAGAGGCCACCCGCGCCCAGGTGCAACTGGCCGAAGCCAAGCTTCAAGTTCGACGTGCCGAAACGGAAAAGGCGACCGCTTACCAGCAGCTCGCGCAAATTACCGGGAGCTCAGTCACGGTATTTGATCAACTCGAATCGCCAACCCTCTCCCCGGGGCTGCCACCGCAGACTGAAGAGCTGCTGGCAAAGCTCGATCAGACCGCAGAAATGCGCCAGGCCGTGGTGCAGATCGACAAGAGCGATGCCTCGCTCGGTTCAGAGAAAGCTCAGCGTATCCCGAATCTTACTGTCAGCGTAGGCAGCCAGTACGACCGCTCTGTGCGCGAGCGGGTCAACACTGTGGGCCTGTCTATGCCTCTGCCGCTGTTCGATCGTAACCAAGGCAACATTCTTTCCGCTTCTCGACGTGCCGATCAGGCCCGAGACCAGCGCAATGCTGTGGAGCTGCGCCTGCGCACCGAAACCCAAACCGCGTTGAACCAGTGGTCCACCGCAATGCAGGAGGTCGAGTCCTACGACAAGACCATTCTGCCGTCAGCCCAACAAGCCGTAGAGACTGCAACCCGCGGCTTCGAGATGGGCAAATTCGGCTTCATCGAAGTGCTGGATGCCCAGCGCACCTTGATCGTCGCTCGTGGCCAATACCTCGAATCGTTGGCAGCGGCGACCAATGCGCGTGCGCAGGTGGAAAGGGTTTATGGCGAAGTCGGCTCAACTGCCGGCGCTCGCTGAGCGGGCCAAACATTTTCTTCGGCACCCAGCCTTGAACAAGCCGGTGCCTACGATCAGCAGGAGTAGCAATGGATAACAAACGCAAGATCGCCCTCGCGGTAGCCGCTGTGGCAGCCCTCGGATTTGGCAGCCTTGCCTGGAACAATAGTTCCGGACAGCAGGCCGCCAGTACCGCCGAACATGGCGCTAACGATGGCCATGGCGACGAAAAGAAAGCCTCATCTGCCGCCCAAGAGGAAGGTGATGAGGGCCATGGCGAAGAAGGCCACAGCGAAGAGGGCGGTGAAGAAGAGGGCAAACTGACGCTCAGCGATGAACAGATCAAGGCAGCCGGCGTTGCCCTGGAAGCTGCAGCGCCGCGTGACTTGGGTACAGTCGTGAGCTTCCCGGGCGAAATTCGCTTCGATGAAGACCGTACTGCCCACGTGGTTCCTCGTGTTCCTGGCGTTGTTGAAGCTGTCCAGGCCGACCTGGGTGAGACGGTCAAAAAGGGTCAGGTCCTCGCTGTAATCGCCAGCCAGCAGATCTCTGACCTGCGCAGCGAACAACAGGCCGCACAGCGTCGCGTCGAACTGGCGCGTGTGACCTTCCAGCGTGAGAAAGAGCTGTGGCAGGACAAAATCTCTGCAGAGCAAGACTACCTCCAAGCACGCCAAGCGTTGCAAGAAGCGGAGATCTCCTTGGCCAACGCCAAGCAGAAGGTCGGCGCTATCGGTGCCTCGGTTAACTCCGTTGGCGGTAATCGATACGAGCTTCGAGCTCCCTTCGACGCCGTGGTAGTGGAGAAACATCTGACCGTTGGCGAAGTCGTAAGCGAGGCGACCAACGCCTTCATCCTTTCCGACCTGAACCAGGTTTGGGCAACCTTCGCCGTCCCGCCTACAGATCTGGGCAAGGTCACGACTGGTCGTGCGGTGAAAGTCTCTTCGCCTGACATGAACGTCGAGGTCGAAGGGAAGGTGGGTTATGTCGGCAGCCTGCTGGGCGAGCAAAACCGTGCAGCTACTGTCCGCGTCACCTTGACCAACCCCAACGGCGCCTGGCGTCCAGGCCTGTTCGTGAACATTGCGGTCACTTCCCAGACCGATCGAGTTGCCGTAGCGGTCCCCGAGCACGCAGTGCAGACCGTTGAAGACAAACCTTCGGTATTCGTACGCACCCCAGATGGCTTTGACACCCGCCCGGTAAAACTGGGTCGCCGCGACAGTGGGTACGTGGAAATCATCGACGGTATTGAAGCCGGCGCCCAGGTAGCAACCAGTGGCAGCTTCACACTCAAGTCCGAGCTCGGCAAAGCTTCTGCCGAACACGGTCACTGATGCGAACTGACAGGATGATTTCTCATGTTTGAACGTATCATCAGATTCGCCATCGAGCAGCGCATCGTAGTAATGATCGCTGTTCTGATCATGGCGGGTATCGGTATCTACAGCTATCAAAAGCTGCCCATCGATGCGGTACCCGATATCACCAACGTTCAGGTGCAGATCAACACTGCAGCGCCTGGTTACTCGCCCTTGGAAACCGAACAACGGATCACGTTTCCAGTTGAAACGGCAATGGCCGGTCTCCCGGGCCTTCAGCAGACCCGTTCCCTGTCTCGCTCTGGCCTGTCTCAGGTCACCGTGATCTTCAAGGATGGCACTGACATCTTCTTTGCCCGCCAGTTGATCAACGAGCGGCTGCAGGTTGCGAAGGAACAGCTGCCAGAAGGTGTAGAGGCCGTCATGGGTCCGGTATCTACCGGCCTCGGCGAGATCTTCCTATGGACTGTTGAAGCCGAAGATGGCGCGGTCAAAGAGGACGGTACGCCGTACACCCCGACCGACCTGCGCGTGATCCAGGACTGGATCATCAAGCCTCAGCTGCGTAACGTCCCGGGTGTGGCCGAGATCAATACCATCGGCGGTTATGCCAAGCAGTTCCTGGTTGCGCCGGATCCAAAGCGCCTGGCTACCTACAAGCTGACACTCAATGACCTGGTTGCTGCGTTGGAAAGTAACAACGCCAACGTCGGCGCCGGCTACATCGAGCGTAATGGTGAACAGTTGCTCATCCGTGCACCGGGTCAGGTAGGCAATATCGAAGACATCGCCAACATCGTGATCACCAGTGTGGATGGTGCACCGATTCGCATCAGCAGCGTAGCTGACGTCAGCATCGGTAAAGAGCTCCGTACAGGTGCTGCTACTGAGAACGGCCGCGAAGTCGTGCTCGGTACCGTGTTCATGCTGATTGGTGAAAACAGCCGCACCGTATCTCAAGCTGTCGCCGCCAAATTGGCGGACATCAACCGCACCCTGCCAAAGGGCGTGGTGGCTGTGACTGTTTACGACCGTACCAACCTGGTTGAAAAAGCCATCGCGACGGTGAAAAAGAACCTGGTGGAAGGCGCGATCCTGGTTATCGCCATTCTGTTCCTGTTCCTCGGCAACATCCGTGCGGCTTTGATCACCGCGATGGTGATTCCGCTGTCCATGCTGTTCACCTTCACAGGCATGTTCAACAACAAGGTCAGTGCCAACTTAATGAGTTTGGGGGCACTCGACTTCGGCATCATCGTCGACGGTGCCGTGGTTATTGTAGAAAACGCGATCCGTCGACTGGCTCATGCGCAACATAAGCATGGCCGCATGCTTACCAAAACCGAACGCTTCCACGAGGTCTTTGCCGCGGCGCGAGAAGCTCGTCGGCCGCTGATCTTCGGCCAGCTGATCATCATGGTGGTGTACCTGCCGATCTTCGCCCTCACCGGCGTCGAAGGCAAAATGTTCCACCCGATGGCCTTCACCGTTGTGATGGCGCTGCTGGGTGCAATGATCCTGTCCGTTACTTTTGTTCCTGCAGCTATTGCCATGTTCGTCACTGGCAAGGTGAAGGAAGAGGAAGGCGTGGTCATGCGCACAGCTCGACTGCGCTATGAGCCGGTTCTGCAATGGGTGCTGGGACACCGGAACATCGCTTTCTCGGCCGCAGTAGCTTTGGTCGTGCTCAGCGGCGTACTGGCAAGTCGTATGGGTAGCGAGTTCATCCCAAGCCTCAGTGAGGGCGACTTTGCGCTTCAGGCCATGCGTGTGCCTGGAACGAGCCTCACTCAGTCCGTCGAGATGCAGCAGCGTCTGGAGAAAGCGGTGATAGCGGAGGTGCCTGAAGTTGAGCGGATGTTCGCACGCTCGGGTACCGCAGAAATTGCATCTGACCCGATGCCGCCAAACGCCTCTGACGCCTACATCATGCTCAAGCCTCAGGATCAGTGGCCTAACCCCAAGAAGCCACGCGATGAGCTGATTGCTGAGGTGCAGAAGGCCGCGGCAGGTGTTCCAGGAAGCAACTATGAGTTGTCACAGCCAATCCAGTTGCGTTTCAACGAGCTGATTTCGGGCGTACGTAGTGACGTCGCGGTGAAGGTCTTCGGCGATGACATGGACGTGCTTAACAACACCGCCAACAAGATCGCGGCAGCTCTACGAGCGGTACCGGGCTCGTCGGAAGTGAAAGTTGAACAGACATCCGGTCTGCCGGTGCTGACTATCAACATCGATCGCGAAAAAGCAGCACGCTACGGTCTGAATATCGCGGATGTTCAGAATTCGATCGCTATCGCCGTGGGTGGCCGCCAGGCCGGCACGCTGTATGAGGGCGACCGCCGGTTCGACATGGTAGTGCGCCTGCCTGAGACCGTTCGTACCGACGTAGCGGGTATGTCCAGTTTGCTGATCCCGGTACCCGCTAATGCGGCTCAGGGTGCCAATCAAATCGGCTTCATCCCGCTGTCGCAGGTCGCTAATCTGGACCTGCAACTGGGCCCGAACCAAATCAGCCGCGAGAACGGCAAACGCCTGGTAATCGTCAGCGCCAACGTTCGAGGCCGTGACCTGGGCTCCTTCGTTGAGGAGGCGACCGCTTCGCTGGATAAGAAAGTGCAAGTTCCTGCAGGCTACTGGACGACTTGGGGTGGCCAGTTCGAGCAGCTGCAGTCGGCAGCCAAACGCCTGCAGATCGTTGTTCCAGTCGCCTTGCTACTGGTCATGACCTTGTTGTTCCTGATGTTCAACAACCTGAAAGACGGCATGCTGGTCTTCACTGGTATTCCATTCGCACTTACCGGTGGTGTTGTGGCGCTGTGGCTACGGGACATCCCACTGTCGATCTCGGCAGGTGTCGGCTTCATTGCACTGTCCGGCGTTGCAGTCCTGAACGGCCTGGTGATGATTGCCTTCATCCGCGGGCTAAGAGAGGAGGGGCGGACGCTCAGGCAGGCAGTCGATGAAGGCGCATTGACCCGTCTGCGACCTGTTTTGATGACAGCTTTGGTAGCGTCCCTGGGCTTCATCCCGATGGCCTTGGCCACCGGTACCGGTGCAGAAGTTCAGCGTCCATTGGCAACGGTGGTAATTGGAGGGATCCTGTCCTCCACCGCACTGACCTTGCTGGTATTGCCTGCCCTGTATCACTGGGCACACCGCAAGGATGAAGACGGCGACGAGGCCGAAGTGGTTAGCTAACAGCCTCCGCTAAAGAGAAGCCCACAACACGTGGCTCAGGCACAAACTGCGCTGTGTCATCTGGCGACAATGGAAGCAGCCTTCGACGAGGGCTCGCAACCTGATACGGCTGGGGCTGGGTGCAGAGCGTGCCTGTAAATCGACCTCCAATGGAAGGCGGCCATGGTGGAACTCGGGTGCACCACATATGAATCAGGCGCTGCCGAAGAAACTATGGGACGCCTTGGGCTTGTCTCGATACTGGATACGATCAACCGGCTTAGTCGCATAACCTGAACCGCCGTGTACGGAAGCGTACGCACGGTGGTGTGAGAGGACGGCGGGCGTGAACCCGCCTCCTACTCGATTAAAGTGAAGTAGATGCACTTACCTTTCAAAATTGTAAGTTTCTCGTCATGCCGGTGATGCCTATGCATTGCTAAGGTTATGCCCGAGAAGTTTTGAAATTTAGAGGGTTTTATGAAAAAGCTAATTATCGCTGCTGCACTTGTTGTTTTCTCGGTGGCTTCGCAGGCCAACACTTTCTCCGAGAGCAAGCAGCTGCAATACACCAAGGAACACCAGACCGCAGTGGCCAAGTACGCGGAGAAAAATGGCAAGCCAATGCCAGAGATTCAGGATTACAAATATGGCATGAAGATCGACGTTGCTAAGTTCGTACGTCAGTCGCAGGACCCCCGTACCTGCCAGGTCTACCCACGGTTGATGACCTTCGAGGACTCCCAGGGCACGCTGAAGACTGTTCGTTACTCGATGTATTCGCAATGCATCAACAACAAGTAGTAAATGATTTGAACAGTACAATTAGAGATTTCGTAAATGCCAGGCAGTGCCTGGCATTTTTTATTACGCCCGTTGCCTCCATAGGTTCGAAATTTTTGCGCCTGGGCCCGGGCAAACCGTGCAATAGATCTCAGCCAACCAACAGAGACGGCTCTGAGCCAACCCGTTCAGGCCCATCGCCTGGATGCCCAGCAGAGCGCGGTGGCGTTCCAATATGCGAAAGGACCGGAGATAGCATCGAAGGTATTAGGCTCTCAGATGCTCGCGGAGCAGTGGCTTTGTCGGCCGTGCGGTCATTTGATGGGTTTTGTTCCATTCGAGATGCTCGACACGTCGCTCGGGTTCAGCCTAGTAGTGGACTATCTTGAGCGTCTACTCTTGGGTGTCTACCAATAGTTTGCCTGAGGGGGAACGGGTATGCGGTGAAGCCGCAACGCTACCTTCTTCTGCAAGCGGGACTTACAACCTTGTAATCCCCGTATCACTCAATTGACAGCGACCAAACCTTAATCTTCAGTCACGTCTAGTGGAGTGATTGAAATGAAAGTCATCAAAAGTATCACCGCCATCCTGGCCATAGTGGCCTCCTCAGCCGCACTCGCCGAAGGAGGATCCGACCGTCTATACGGGAAAATGATTCAGGCCAATGAGCAAGCTATGCGAGCTTATGCAGCCGCCAATGGTAAGAAGCCACCGGAGGTGATCCATTATCGCTACGGGATGCGGCCCGACGTGGCGAGGGTAATCAGCATGACATCGACCACGGCGAGCTGTGACGTGATGCCGGCACAGATGAACTACGAGGATTCCAACGGAGACGTGAAAATCCTTGAATACCGGACCGCTGGAGTCGGTTGCCGGGGCCAGAACTGAGCACTGAGCGAGCGGACAGGACTTACGCTGATAAAAAGCCGGGTTGAAGCGTCAATTCCGGCGATTGATCGCCTGGTGACCGGCTTACATGACTCGTGGAGTACGATGAGGATTGGTAGCTCAGACAGGAGAGCCTAATGACTGAATCAGTGCGCACCACGGTAAAGTGCCTGATCCCGGCGACGGCTCCGGCGATGTGATTGTGGAATTACCCGACAATATTCTGCGCGAGC
Organism: Pseudomonas sp. BNK-15; assembly: GCF_047456105.1. Taxonomy (NCBI): domain Bacteria; kingdom Pseudomonadati; phylum Pseudomonadota; class Gammaproteobacteria; order Pseudomonadales; family Pseudomonadaceae; genus Pseudomonas; species Pseudomonas sp. BNK-15. The sequence goes on along the minus strand of NZ_CP179898.1, from coordinate 1,973,354 downwards.
TCGGGCTTACGACGGGCTACATACTCTCCATGGAGCTCATCAACGGCGATATCGTACTCAAACCAGTACGCGAGCGCCGTGAATCTGATTAGCTATCTTTTACAGGCCCACTGTATCGTCGTGTTGAGCAGATGAAGCTTTCTAGCCGGAGCACATGGGACGGCAGTCAGCCTACTGCCGTCCTTCTGGTCGATGTGTTATTTGGCCGGATAGTTGGCGACTACTTGGTCCTCGCCGCTTTTGGTTAAACCAATGACTTGGTAGGTATGGCTTACGCCATCAACCTCCATGCCTGGGGATCCAGCTGGCATTCCTGGTACGGCGATCCCGGCCAGATCGTTCCGCCCCCTGAGCTCTCGAATCTGCTCAGCTGGCACGTGACCTTCGACAAACTTTCCGTCGATCACTGCTGTGTGGCAGGACGCTAACCGTGGCGCTACGCCCACCTTCTGTTTCACTGCGCTCATGTCCGTCTCAACATGGTCGATCACTTTGAAACCATTAGCTTCCAGGTGCGCGATCCACTTCTTGCAGCAACCGCAGTTCGCGTCTCGGTGAACGTTGATGGACAATGGCTCGGCAGCGTAGGCCGCCGAGGTCACCAGAAGCCCAGCGATAGCAGCTAGCCGAACGAAGACCCGGTTAGTTGGCATGAGTGTGCTCCTTACCGTCTTTGTGAACATGCGTCTTAGGCGACGATGCCGGGTGGGGATCCGAATGGGCCTCGGCCGCATTGTGGTCACCGTGATGATCTGCCGCTTGGGCGGAGCCTGCGGGTGCAGTTCCGTGGTCGTGAGCTGCCTGGGCATGATCGTCGTCTGCCGCTTCGTCGTGATCACCATGCTCGGCACGACTGCTTACGCCGTGCTGGCCCTCATGGTTGTGCATATCGCTTTCACCGCCGCCGTGCTTGTGGCCACCGCTCGTGGCCACTAGAGCCTTGTACTGCTCAGGATTGATTTGGGGCAGTTGGTTCAGGAACGCGACGATTCCCCAGATGTACTCATCACCCATGCTCTTGCCCCAAGCGGGCATGCCGGTGGCTTTGATACCGTGTTTGATCGTCCAGAATGCGGCGGCCGGATCGCCTCCGACACCGACCTTGGTGAGGTCAGGTGGCGACGGGTATAGCGCTTGGCTTAGTTCAGTCTGCCCAACGCCTGGGGCGAGGTGGCACCCAATGCACATGGCGTTGTAGTTGCCTGCTCCTGCCTTGATCAACGCGGCATTCTTTAGGTCAGGCACTTCAATGTCTCGCGCTCGAACCTCAATCGACCGGTCGCGAGCCATGGCGAGAAACGAATGGACAGCCGGAAAGTGAGGATCATCGGCGCCGACATTCACCAAGCCGAAATACGCCGTGCCCAATACAGCAGCACTTCCGAAAGTACCGGCCACGAGCAGCGTTGTAATTGTTCTTTTCATGTTGAAATTCTCAGAACCACATCCTGATACCGGCAACGAAGCGTGCCTCATTAACATCTCCACCCTCGTCTCGGATGAAGTCAGCGGTGTTGCCGTAGGAGCGGCTCCAGGTAACGCCTATGTATGGAGCAAACTGGCGGACAATTTCATACCGTAGACGCAGGCCGACTTCGGTATTGGCCAGACCCGAGCCAACACCGCGCTCAGGATCGTTCTTGCCATAGAAGTTCGCCTCGGCCGTGGGCTGCAAAATCAAGCGATTGGTCAGCAGGATGTCGTATTCGCCCTCAAGACGCGCAGCAGTCTGGCCGTTCTCGCCTATGAACGCCGTGGCTTCGGCCTCGAAGTCATACAAGGCCATGCCCTGAATACCAAAGGCTGCCCAGGTCTGTGGGGATTCCGGTTTGAAATCCTGACGGACCCCGGCGACCACATCCCACCATGGACTGACCGAGCGGCCGTAAAGCAATTGCAGCTCGGCGTCTTCGGTTACCCCATTGGTGCGCTCGCCTTCCGAACGAACCCAGAGTCGATTAATGTCACCGCCTACCCAGCCTGAAGCGTCCCAGGCCAGGGTGCTGCCCTCATCGGCGTCCTGGTATTCGAGCTGGTCCAACAGGAAGAAACTGTTGATTCCGCTGTCGTGCACCTGGTGGCCACCCAAAGGCGGAAAGGCTGCCTCACGGTCGGCATCAGTGAGCACTGGAATCGGCGTGCGGCTAGTTGTGGTTGGAGAAGTCGCTGAACCATGATTCATCTGGGAATGGTCCATGCCCTTCATCGAACCGTGATCCATGCCCTTCATGGTTCCATGGTCCATCTTGCTATGGTCCACCGGGCTGGATTTGCTCTGGCTTTGAGCATGCCCCATCTGGCTGTGATCAACAGGGGCAGTCTGTTTCTGATGTTTGCTAACCCCCATCTTGCTGTGATCCATCGCCGGCATCGATTCGGACGGAGCAGCATCCATTTGCATGGAACCGTGCCCCATTTTCGAATGATCCATGCCCGAGTGATCCATTTCTTCAGCGGCGAAGCTGGGCGTTACGCCCAGCATGCCGATTGAAACAGTCAGGGCCAGCAGCGAAGGCCGCCCAAAGCTATTGGCCATCTTTCCCTGCCTTAGCTTTGTCGCTGCCATGCGATTCCATCATTTTGTCGTGGTCCATGCCTTCCATCGAGCCATGGTCCATCCCCTTCATCGAGCCGTGGTCCATACCTTCCATGGAACCATGCTCCATGCCTTCATGGTTCATCCCCTGGCCCTGCTTGTCCTGCGAGCCTTTGGCTTTGCCTGCCTCGGTGGATTTCTGTGAGTGCTGATCATGGTTGTCGCTGGACCACGACGACGGGGCATAAACAGCCAGCATGCCTACCATCGCAGCAGAAAGGAAAAAGGCGCTTCGTTTCATTGGTTTGCTCATCTCAGATCTCCGGTTCATTCGTCCACACGGACTTCTCGGAACATGCCCATTTCCATGTGGAACAGTAGGTGACAGTGATAGGCCCAACGTCCCAAGGCGTCTGCGGTGACGCGATAGCTTCGTTTTGAGCCAGGTGGCATGTCGATGGTGTGCTTGCGAACCATGAAGTTGCCATTCTCGTCCTCCAGATCACTCCACATACCGTGGAGGTGGATGGGGTGAGTCATCATGGTGTCGTTGACCAAGGTGATGCGAAGACGCTCGCCATATTTCAACCGCAGCGGTTCAGCGTCGGAGAATTTGATACCGTCGAACGACCACGCGAACTTCTCCATGTGGCCGGTAAGGTGCAGTTCGATTGTGCGTCCAGGCTCTCGACCATCGGGATCGATGAAGGTGCTCCGCAAATCGGCGTAGGTCAGCACTCGGCGCCCGTTGTTGCGCAGGCCAATTCCCGGATCGTTCAGCTTCGGGGTCGGCGACATGGTCTGCATATCGACCAACGGGTTGTTGGTCTCGGAAGCCGGATGGCTCTGCATTGCCCCGCTCATGCCGGCCATGCCCTCATGACCCATCCCAGCCATCTTGCTGTGATCCATGCCGGCCATATTGCCGTGGTCCATCCCAGCCATCTTGCTGTGGTCCATGCCGGCCATGCTGCCATGGTCCATTCCAGCCATCTTGCTGTGGTCCATGCCGGCCATGCTGCCGTGGTCCATCCCAGCCATCTTGCTGTGGTCCATGCCGGCCATGTTGCCTTGGTCCATGCCAGCCATGCTGCCGTGATCCATTCCGCCCATGCTGCCGTGGTCCATGCCCATGTCGCTCATGGCGATGATCGGGCGCGGATCTACCTCCGGCACGGGCGCTTGCAAGCCTTCACGAACTGCCAGGGTGCCTCGGGAGTACCCGGTACGGTCCATGGACTGCGCGAAGATCGTATAGGCCTGCTCGTTTTCAGGTTCGACGATGACATCGTAGGTTTCCGCAACGGCGATCCGGAACTCATCGACCGATACGGGTTTGACGTACTGGCCGTCGGCAGCCACAACCGTCATCTTGAGCCCAGGAATCCGGACATCGAAATAGGTCATGGCCGAGCCGTTGATAAAGCGCAGGCGGATTTTCTCGCCGGGCTTGAAGATTCCCGTCCAGTTGCCGTTCGGAGCCTGGCCGTTCATGAGGTAGGTGTAGGTATACCCGCTCACATCAGCGAGGTCGGTGGGGCTCATCTTCATTTCAGCCCACATCTTCCGATCCGCTACAGCGGCCGACCAGCCTTTCTCGCTCACATCGTCAACGAAGTCGCCAATTGTGCGCTTGTGGAAGTTGTAGTAGTCAGATTGCTTCTTGAGTTTGGAGAGCACCTGCGCCGGGTCTTCATCCGTCCAATCGCTGAGCATGACGACGTAATCACGGTCATATACAAACGGCTCCGGATCTTTGGCATCGATCACCAAAGCCCCATAGACCCCGGACTGTTCTTGGAAGCCTGAGTGACTGTGATACCAGTAAGTGCCGTTCTGGTGGACCTTGAACTTGTATTCGTACATGCCATCGGGAGCGATGCCGTGGAAGCTCAAGCCCGGCACACCGTCCATGTTGGCGGGCAGGATGATGCCGTGCCAGTGAATGGAGGTGTCCTGTTTCAGCCGGTTGCGTACGCGCAGCGTCACGGTGTCGCCTTCGCGCCATCGCAGGATTGGCCCTGGCACGGAGCCGTTGATGGCCATGGCCGTACGAGCTGCACCCGTGATGTTGACGGGCAGTTCACCGATATACAGATCGAAGTCCGTGCCGCTGAGCACGTTCGGTTGGCCAGGGCTGGTCACGGCCCAGACCGGCGCGCGCCACATGCCGAGCCCACCCAGAAGTCCGGTAGCGGCCAGGCCTTTGACGAAAGATCGTCTCGTGGTTTTGCTTTGCATGCCGTTGCGTCCAGTCAGGTAGATCGCTGATATCCAGGCTGCTCGATGGCGCAGCCCTTGGGTTCATTGGTGCTCTCACCAGTCTCGCAGACTTTCGCCACTGCGCGAGGCTGATGAGAGGCCGTAGTCTGAAACTGCCATAGTTCAGATTCCGGGGTGATTACATTTCTGTAAGCTCGGATCAGCAGCTTTCGTGGCCCGCGTGCTTGCTGGACTGGGCGGCGACTGGCGCCTGCTCTCTCTTCTCCTGCGCAACCTGGTAGCCCTGCATGGAACTTTGGCGAGCCGCTTCCATCCGCGCAAAGGTCCGGTCCGCGCCGCCCTCTGCCAGGGCAATGCCTGCCGTGCCGAAGGTAACGACCAACACAATTGCTTTGACCATGTTCATCTGGAGATCCTCAATGGTTCTGCGCCTCATGGCGTCAGGTACGTGGTCAAGTTAGCCTCGCGGTGCTGTCAGAAAACTGATCTCGACATTACTTTTCCGTCAGCTTCTGGTTGGGCGTCTTTTTTCCTGCAAACTGGAGATGCACCCCGCGTGGATGAGAGCAGATGAAATTACTCGTAGCCGAAGATGAGCCGAAAACCGGTGTCTACCTCCAGCAAGGCCTGACAGAAGCTGGCTTCACCGTTGACCGGGTGATGACAGGCACTGATGCCCTGCAACACGCGCAGAGCGAAGCCTATGACTTGCTGATTCTCGATGTGATGATGCCGGGGCTCGATGGCTGGGAGGTTCTGCGCAAGATACGCGCAGCGGGTAAGGATGTGCCGGTCCTTTTCTTGACGGCCCGTGATGGCGTAGACGATCGCGTGAAAGGTTTGGAGCTGGGCGCTGATGATTACCTAGTGAAGCCCTTTGCATTCTCGGAGCTGCTGGCTCGGGTTCGCACGTTGCTGCGCAGAGGCAACGGTGGTTCTGCTCAAACCACCATGAAAATGGCAGACCTTGAAGTGGACCTGCTCAAGCGCCGGGCTACGCGAAACGGTAAGCGTATCGACCTTACTGCCAAGGAGTTTTCCCTGTTGGAGCTGCTCATGCGCCGACGCGGCGAGGTGCTCCCCAAGTCGCTGATCGCTTCTCAGGTCTGGGACATGAACTTCGACAGTGACACCAACGTGATCGAGGTCGCGATTCGCCGACTGCGGGCCAAGATTGATGACGACTTCGCGCCAAAGCTCATCCACACCGCCCGAGGCATGGGCTACATGATGGATGTGCCCGAGTGATGCGCCCGCAATCATCCCTCGTCAAGCGACTGACACTAATGTTCATGTTCGCGGTGACTGCTGTCTTGGTCGTTGCCGGCGTGGCTTTCTACGGGCTCAGCCAGCACCATTTCCGGATGCTGGATGAGCAGGCGCTTGCCGAAAAGCTGGAGTCAACGCGTCATATCCTTTCCATTTCAGCAGCGCGAGGCGAGCTCGACGATCAGGAGCAGCAACTGCGGGCATTGCTCGGCGCACATCAGGATCTTTCGGCGAAAATCACCAAGGCTGACGGCACGGTCCTTTTTTCAGACTCCAAAGCCTCCCAAATCCCTCAGCGGTTCGAGCAGGCGCGCCAGGGTGCGGTTTGGGAATGGCAGGATGAAGCGCAGAACTTCCGCGGTATCACCGCCCAGTTGACTATCGCGGGCGAGCCGGAACCGGTAACGGCCGTGCTGATGCTCGATGTCACCACTCACGCGCATTTCTTTGTCACCCTGCAATGGTGGTTCGGCATCGGCTTGGTGATCAGCGCGATTGTGAGCGCAGGCTTGGGCTGGGTCGTGGCCAAAAGCGGACTCCGGCCTGTCAGGCAAATCACCAAAGTGGCCACCGGGATGTCGGCAAAATCTCTCCGCGAGCGCATTCCACTGGAGCCCGTACCGCTTGAGCTTCAGGAACTCATCCTGTCTTTCAACGGGATGCTGGGACGGTTGGAGGATACATTCGTTCGGTTGTCCAACTTCTCTGCCGATATCGCTCACGAGTTGAGAACGCCGGTCAGCAACCTGCTGACTCATACCGAAGTGGTGCTCACCAAGAAGCGTGACCTGGATGCCTATGAGGAAAACCTCTATTCGAACCTGGAAGACCTCAAGCGCATGTCGCGCATGATCGACGACATGCTTTTCCTAGCCAAGGCGGATAATGGTCTGATCGTGCCCGAGCAGATCGATGTGGACCTCTCCGAACTCGTATCCAAGCTGTTCGAGTACTACCAGTTTCTGGCTGAGGACCGGGGCATTCAGCTGACCCTCCAAGGTCGTGGCAAGGTTCGTGGTGATCGCCTGATGATTGACCGAGCCCTTTCCAACCTATTATCTAACGCGTTGCGCTACACCCCGGAAGGCAATGAGATAGCAGTGCAGATCGAGCAAACACGTGAAACCGTGACGCTATCCGTACGTAACAGCGGAGTAACCATCGATCCTCAGCACATTGGCAAGATCTTCGACCGGTTCTATCGGGCCGATCCAGCCAGACGCGAAGGTGGTCCAAGTAATGCGGGCCTGGGGCTGTCGATCACACGTTCCATTATTGAGACTCACAGCGGACGAATTTGGTGTACTTCAGAGGAGGGTGTCACAACCTTCTTCATCAGCCTTCCTGCCTCCAAGCGGTTGGTTGGTGCAGCCCCAACCCCTTAATGCTGAATTCATTCCGGTAACCTATACTCGCCCATCATGAATCGGTTCATTCGACTGCTCACCATCCTGATGATTATCGTGGCGCTTCCGCTTAACGGGATGGCGGGCATCGATTCGGCGACTGAACCTTGCCCAATGCAGACCATGGGCATGGAAATGATGGCGGGCATGGACCATGACTGCTGCCAGGACCAAGACCCGGGCAAGACTGGTGACCATGCCAAATCCTGCAAGGTGGGTCAGGAGTGCAGGACTGCCAGCACAGTGCAGCTCAGCTTCCTGACGCCTGGACTGACCTATGCAAAGCCACGGCCTGCCGATACCTACGCTGTAGGCATAGCGACAGGTTCTCCCCCCGATCCATGGCGTCCTCCCCGCGTCTGACTCCCTCTTAATTTCACACCATCGTTCTGCTTAGAAGCGGGGCGATGGCACGCGCCTGGGCGCTGATCTTTCGAGGAATCATTTTCATGACTCCCCAACGTTTTCAGGGACGGATCACCACGGCCGTCCTTTTCATACTGCTGCCGGCTGTCTCGGCACAGGCTGTAACGCTGTCGCTGGATGAGGCGCTGCAATTGGCTGAACGCAACGCTCCCTCTCTACAGGCCCGCCTGGAGCAGGCATCAGCTGCTCGCAGCTCGGTCATCCCAGCGGGCGAACTACCCGATCCGCGCCTCAATCTTGGGGTACAAAACCTGCCGATTGAAGGCGCTGATCGCTGGAGCATGAACAGAGACTTCATGACCATGCAGGTGGTTGGCCTGTCCCAAGACGTACCGAATCGGGAAAAACGCAAAGCTCGTGTAGAGACAGCTCAGGCCACGGTCGAGCGAGCCGATGCCGAGGCAGTCTTCGAGCGCCTGAAGATTCGGGCGGCAACCGCACAGGCTTGGGTTACGGCGTACACCGTGCAGCGAAAACTTGAACACTTCGACGCTTTCTACAAAGAAAACCAGCTGCTGGCATCTACGGTGCGGGCGCGCCTGGCCGGAGGCGCAGGCTCAACGGCCGATACGCTGGCTCCCAAACAGGAATTGGCACAGCTGGACGAGCAGAAAGATGTTTTGTTGAGTCAGGCAGCTCAAGCGCGATCCGCGCTGAAGCGCTGGATTGGGCAGGACGCCGAAGTAGGCGCGCCGACTTTCCCTGTCTGGCCAGTAGACGCAGCTGAATACCTGCACTCCGTTCATGCCCATCCGGAGCTCAATACCTACAACGCCATGACACGCGAGGCGCAAGCCCAGGTACACCAGGCCCAGGCAGAAAAGAAGTCAGATTGGTCTTGGGGGGTGGATTATCAGCGTCGTGGCCCGGACTTCAGCAACATGGTCAGCCTGCAAGTTAGCTTCCAGTTGCCGTTGTTCACTGGCTCACGGCAAGACCCGATGATTGCGGCACGACGCGCACAAGTTCGCCAGTTGGAGGACGAGCAGGACGCTGCCCTGCGCGAGCATCAAGCCCAGCTAGAAACAGACCTTGCCGAGTACCAACGCTTGCAACGGGCGGTGCGGCGCAGTCGCGAAACGCTTCTACCTCTGGCCGAGGACCGGGTACGCCTCGCTCTTGCGGACTACCGCGCCGGTAAGTCGTCGTTAAGTGAAGTGCTGTCGGCACGTCGGCAACGCGTGGAAGCGCTGTTACAGGATGTGGACCTGCAAGGACAGTTGGCGGCAACAGCAGCGCGTCTGCATTTCGTATATGGAGAGGTGCAGGCATGAGGGGTAGGTCGATTGGTTTGGTTGTGGCTGCTGCCCTTGCTATTGGGATAGGTGCGGGCTTCTGGCTGGGTGGACGTGGCACGGTTACCCCATCTCAGCCAGATGGTGAGCAAAAAGCGCTGTACTGGTACGACCCGATGTATCCCCAGCAGCATTTCCCGGCACCCGGTAAATCGCCATTCATGGATATGCCGCTCGTGCCCAAGTATTCAGACGACGCGAATGACAAGGGGCAGCTCGCGGTTCAGGTCTCGGCTGGGCTCCAGCAAAATCTCGGGATTCGATTGGCAACGGTGACGGCTGGCCGGCTTGAACGATCCCTGAGCGTGAGCGGCGTTCTGGCGTTCGACGAACGCGACTTCAGCGTATTGCAGGCCCGTACTGGCGGTTACGTCGAACGCGCATATGGCCGAGCGACGGGGGACATAGTTGTCAAAGGGGCTCCTCTAGCCGATGTGCTGACCCCGGAGTGGGCTGGTTTGCAGGAAGAATATCTGGCGTTGCGACATTCCGGCGACGCTCAGCTGACGGCGGCGGCGCGACAGCGGCTCGTGCTCTCCGGCATGCCGGTCGACCTGATCAACCGGGTCGCGAGTACTGGGAAGGTGCAGCTCTCGGTCACACTTTCTGCGCCTACTGCCGGTGTAATCCAGGTTCTCGATCTACGACCCGGCATGACGCTGACGCCGGGGGCTACCTTGGCAAGGATCAACGGAGTGGCCAACGTCTGGCTGGAAGCCGCCGTGCCAGAAGCCCAGGCTCAAGGTCTCCACGAAGGCCAGCCTGTACAGGCGCAATTGCCAGCGTTTCCAGGTGATCCCGTACCGGGCAAGCTGACTGCGCTGTTGGCCGATGCCGACTTGCAAAGCCGTACTTTGCGCCTGCGTATCGAGTTGCCCAACCCGGATGGACGGCTTCGTCCTGGAATGACCGCACAGGTGGCTCTCCATCCCAGCGTGTCCGCCGAGGAGAGTCTCTTGGTGCCTGCCGAGGCGGTCATACGCACCGGCAAGCGGGATCTGGTGATGCTGGCTGAAGACGATGGTCGCTTCCGACCGGTGGAAGTCGTGTTGGGTCAGGAGAGCAAGGGGCAAGTTGCGGTGTTGCAGGGCCTTCAGGCAGGTCAGCGCATCGTCGCATCCGGGCAATTCCTGCTGGACTCCGAAGCTAATTTGAAAGGCATCGAAGCGGCGACGGCGCAGGATGCTCAGCCCAAAGCGGGGCCCGCCCTCCATGAAGCGAACGGCCGTATCGTGCAGATAGACGGAGCCCAGCTCACCGTTGCCCATGGTCCCTTCCTCACCCTGGGCATGCCTGGGATGACCATGACCTTTCCGGTGGCTGATCAGTCGCTCCTTGATGGCCTCAAGGTCGGTGCGCAGATTCGCTTTGGCATACGCGAACGAGACGAGGGCATGGTGGTTCAGCAGATCAAAGTGTTGGAGGGCCAACCATGATTGCCAAACTGATTCGCTGGTCGGTAGGCAACCGCGTGCTGGTGCTTCTCGCCACGCTGTTTCTGGTGGCATGGGGATTCGTCTCGGTGAGGAGCCTGCCAATCGACGCCTTGCCCGACCTGTCGGATGTACAGGTGATCATCCGCACGTCCTACCCAGGACAGGCACCTCAGATCGTTGAGAATCAGGTGACCTATCCGCTGACCACCACCATGCTTTCGGTTCCGGGAGCCAAAACAGTACGTGGCTTCTCCGCATTCGGTGACAGCTTCGTCTACGTGCTGTTCGAGGATGGCACCGATCTGTATTGGGCGCGCTCTCGGGTTCTTGAGTATCTGAGCCAGGCGCAATCGCGATTACCTGCGGCAGCCAAGCCGGTATTGGGACCGGACGCCACCGGAGTGGGCTGGATTTATCAGTATGCGCTGGTTGATCGCAATGGCGGCCATGACCTGTCGCAACTGCGCAGCCTGCAGGACTGGTTCCTGCGCTATGAGCTCAAGACCCTGCCGGATGTCGCTGAGGTGGCCACCATCGGCGGTATGATCAAGCAGTACCAAGTCGTCCTCGATCCGCTTCGCATGGCCAGCCTCGGTATCACCCAAGCTGAAGTGGTGGAGGCTATAGGCAAGGCCAACCAGGAGACCGGTGGCGGTGTGCTGGAGCAAGGCGAAGCAGAATTCATGGTTCGTGCGGCGGGCTACTTAACATCGTTGGACGATTTCAGAGCGATCCCACTGCGACTGGCTGCCAAGGGCGTGCCGGTGAAGTTAGGCGATGTCGCTACGGTGCAGATAGGTCCGGAAGCCCGCAGAGGCATAGGCGAGCTGGACGGCCTCGGTGAGGCCGTAGGTGGAGTGGTTATCCTGCGCAGCGGCAAGAATGCTCGTGAGGCCATCGCGCACGTTAAGGCCAAGCTCGAAACCTTGAAGAAAGGCCTACCTACCGGGGTGGAGCTTGTCACCGTCTACGACCGCAGCCAGCTGATCGACCGTGCTGTGGAGAATCTCAGTCACAAACTTGTCGAGGAGTTTGTGGTAGTGGCGTTGGTATGCGCAGCGTTTCTCTGGCACCTGCGCTCGTCGCTGGTTGCCATCGTGTCGCTGCCCGTGGGAATTCTGATTGCGCTGATCGTCATGCGTCATCAGGGCATCAACGCCAACATCATGTCCCTTGGCGGAATCGCTATAGCCATCGGTGCAATGGTGGACGCTGCCGTGGTCATGATCGAGAACGCCCACAAACGAGTTGAGGCCTGGAATTCCCGGCACCCTAGTCAACTTTTGCGGGGCGAAGCGCATTGGAAGGTTATGACGGAGGCAGCCGTGGAGGTTGGTCCTGCGCTGTTCTTCAGCCTCATGATCATCACGCTCTCGTTCATCCCGGTGTTCACACTGCAAGCCCAAGAGGGCCGCCTCTTTGCCCCCCTGGCCTTTACCAAGACATACGCAATGGCAGCGGCGGCTGCGTTATCGGTGACCCTGATACCGGTGCTGATGGGGTACTGGATCAGAGGGCCACTGCCAGCGGAACAGCGCAACCCGCTCAACAGGGTGCTCATCCGGCTATACCGTCCGGCATTGGAGGTCGTCCTGCGCCGGCCTCTGGTGACCCTCGCTGGAGCAGCGCTTATCCTGCTCAGCAGTCTGTGGCCCTTGAACCATCTCGGCGGCGAGTTTCTTCCCCCCTTGATGAAGGTGATCTGCTCTACATGCCTTCAGCCTTGCCTGGGCTCTCGGCGCAGAAAGCTTCAGAGCTGTTGCAGCGAACGGATCGCTTGATTCGTACCGTCCCCGAGGTAGCCAGTGTTTTTGGTAAGGCCGGCCGCGCCGAGTCGGCCACCGACCCTGCACCTCTGGAGATGTTCGAGACCACCGTGCGGCTCAAGCCCAAGAGTGAATGGCGTACCGGTATGACCACGGAGAAGCTCATCGAAGAGCTTGACCGTATCGTGCGTGTGCCCGGGCTCACCAACATCTGGATTCCGCCTATCCGCAACCGGATTGACATGCTGGCCACCGGCATCAAGAGTCCAATCGGCGTCAAGGTTGCCGGCAGCGATCTGAACCAGATAGACCGGGCTACCCTTGCTGTGGAGCGGGCAGCGAAAAAGGTGCCTGGAGTGACTTCGGCCCTGGCAGAGCGTTTGACTGGCGGCCGCTACATAGATCTGGACATCGACCGCCATGCCGCTGCCCGTTATGGCCTGAACATCACCGACGTTCAGGCTATTGTTGCCGGTGCAATAGGTGGCGAAACCATTGGGGAAACGGTTGAAGGGTTAGCTCGTTATCCCATCAGCGTGCGCTATCCACGCGAATGGCGTGATTCCGTGGAGGCGTTGCGTCAGCTTCCGATCTACACCTCGCAGGGCGGCCAGCTCACGCTCGGCACCGTGGCCCGCATACGTATTGCCGATGGCCCGCCAATGCTCAAGAGCGAGAATGCTCGCCCCTCAGGTTGGGTGTACATCGATGTGCGCGGCCGAGACCTATCGTCTGTTGTCGCAGACCTACGTCAATCTATCGACAGCGAGGTAAAGCTCGATCCGGGCATGAGCTTGAGCTACTCCGGTCAGTTCGAATACCTGGAGCGGGCGAACGCCCGCCTGGCCTGGGTGGTGCCGGCCACCTTGGCCATTATCTTCGTGCTGCTTTACCTGACATTTGGGCGCTTCGGTGAAGCAATGCTCATCATGGGCACCTTACCTTTTGCCCTAACCGGAGGCGTTTGGCTGCTGTATCTGCTGGGCTACAACCTGTCGGTGGCCACAGGCGTAGGTTTCATTGCCCTGGCCGGCGTAGCGGCGGAGTTCGGGGTGATCATGCTCATTTACCTGAATAACGCTTGGGCTGAGCGTCAGGCCGAATGCGAAACCACACGCGCAGCGCTGCTCGATGCAATCCGTGAGGGCGCGGTGCAGCGCATCAGACCCAAGGCAATGACTGTGGCGGTCATCGTTGCAGGCCTGCTGCCCATCCTCTGGAGCAGCGGTACCGGCAGCGAGGTCATGAGTCGCATCGCGGTGCCCATGGTGGGCGGGATGCTGACCGCTCCATTGCTCTCCCTGTTTGTAATACCTGCGGCGTACTGGCTGGTCCGTCGCCGCGAACTCGCTGTAACAACCCCTCACTTTTCAGGAGTAATCCAATGAAAAAGCTATTCGTCATCGCAGGCCTGGTCACAGTTTTCGCCGCCAGTGTGCATGCCCAGGACATGGATGGTATGGACATGAAGAACATGCCAGCTTCCGCCGAGGGTGGCCAAGGCACCCAGGCGGCATCCACTGCGCATGCTGAAGGGACAATTAAGGCGCTGGATCCGCAAAGCGGAAAAATCACCTTGGCCCACGGCCCAGTAGCAGAGCTCAAATGGCCGGCGATGACCATGGGTTTCCAAGCGGAACCTGCACGGCTGAACGGCTTGAACGTAGGAGACAAGGTGGAATTTGCATTCCGTATGGAGGGAAGCGTCGCGAAAATCGTGAGCATTCAGAAGCAGTGATTTTCCAGCCTTAAATGATCCGGCAGGCCTTCACACCGAGATGCTTCGGACAAGCTTACAGAAATGTAATCAATCTTCAGGACCCCGTCAGGTCGAACGCTACATACCGTTTTGAAACGGTTTACTGGCATCACATCGACCCGATACCGGAGATATGACCATGAACAGTCGCTTTGAAGAATGCATCTCGGAATGCCTGCGCTGTGCGCTGGCCTGTGAAGGCTGTGCGACAGCCTGCCTTCAAGAACAGGATGTAAAAATGATGGCTGACTGCATCAAGCTGGACAGGGATTGCGCAGATATGTGCAAGCTTGCGGCTACCTTGATGGCACGAGAAAGCATGCTTGCCAGAGAGCTATGTGCCCTATGCGCCAAAATTTGCCGGGCCTGCGGGGAGGAGTGCGGTCAGCATAAGGCAGACCACTGTCAGCATTGCGCACAGGCCTGTATGGCCTGCGCAGAATCCTGCGAAGCAATGGCTGCGTAGCGCATCTAGCCCAGTCTTCGCCGGCTTTCCATGCGCCTGATAAAGGACTTGGATACGTCGATAACCGTCGGACTAGGGAGACGGGTAGATCGCTGATGTTGAGTATGCGCTCTGGCGGAGCCTAGCTTGGGCACCTAGCCACCGCTGCCTACGGATCTGGTAGCAAGAAGCCCGCCTCGGCGGCGGGCTATCAGATGTCTCCAAGGGGAGGCTGTAGGCCAACAAGTCTCGGAGCAAGCAGTTGTAGGATACGCCTCTTGGCTGACGCCTGCCAGCTAGCTTCGGCAGGAGCGTATGGTCCTGCTTTCCATCGACCTTAAAAAGCGGCCGTTGTAGGCCCCGCCAATTGGTAGGGCAGTCCGCCAAGACATAGCAGGCCGATTGTCCCCAGGCGGTGTACCCTTCGCCAGAGTCATAGACAGAGCTAGAGGTGAATCTAGCGGGCACCTACATTTGAGGGCAGAATCGCTAGCTCGCCTACATTGCACTGGGTTGAGGGGAAAGGTGTGGGAGCAGAGCTAGATCGGGTAAAGGATCGCAAGAGGAGCAGAGCTTTAATCGAAGACCTCTACCTCGACGCGAACCGAGTTTACGTAATCCACTACTCCTGCGAATCGTTTTATCAGAACGATACCGGGGAGTCGAAACGTGTGACATCCATCGCCACACGAAACCTAAAAACCGGCCAGACCAAGTCATGGTCCATCCATAAAGAAGCAGAGCTCAGTAAACAGCTCTCTAGCATGCAAGCAGAGCTCAATAAATTCGAAAAGTCGATGCTGAAAGGCTTTTTCCAGTGGCTTGATAAGCACAAGGATTGCCGGTTCCTGCACTGGAACGTAAACGGCCAGCCGAAGCGTCAGTGGTCATCGAGTTGCCCATGGCCGGGCAAGTAATCACATTGAAATGGCCAGCCTCGGATCCCGAGGGCTGCGCGCAATTTATCCGGGCTGTGGCCCAATGATCCGCATCGATGCGATCTGGCTGTCCACCGAGCCGATGGACATGCGCGCCGGAACCGAAACGGCATTGGCCCGAGTGATCGCGGTGTTCGGTGCGGCGAAGCCGCATTGCGCTTATCTGTTCGCCATTCGCCGCGCTAACCGGATGAAAGTGCTGGTGCATGATGGCGTGGGCGTCTGGCTTGCCGCGCGGCGCCTGAATCAAGGGAAGTTTCACTGGCCCGGCATTCGCCATGGCTGTGAGGTCGAACTCGACAGCGAGCAACTCCAGGCGTTGGTGCTGGGCCTGCCGTGGCAGCGGGTCTGCTCGTCGTCGTTTCGGGCCTGCTCTGGCACAATCAGCGGCATGACTTCCTCGCCCAACCTCGACCATATGACCCCGGAACAGCTTCGTGCCTTGGCGGCACAGGCGTCGCAGTTGCAGTCCCAAGTCGAGGCGATGAGCAGGAAGATCCAAAATGATGAAATTCTCATCGAACAGTTCAAGTTCGAGATCGCCCTGCTCAAGCGCCACAAATTTGCCAAGCGCAGCGAGCAGATCAGCCAAGCACAAGGCAGCTTGCTGGATGATCTGCTCGACACAGATCTTGAAGCTATCGAAGCAGAGCTGAAACAGCTCCTCCCAGCTTCGTCACAGGTCGAGCCACGGCAATCGCCGAAACGTGCACCATTGCCGCCGCAGTTTCCACGCACGGTGATCCGTCACGAACCGGAAAACACTCAGTGCGCTTGAGGCTGCCAACTTCAACGCATCGGCGAAGACGTTAGCGAGTAGCTGGATTACACGCCGGGCGTGTTTACCGTCGAGCAGCATGTACGTGGTAAATGGGCCTGCCGTCAGTGCGAAACCCTGATTCAGGCGCCTGTTCCGGCCCAGGTCATCGACAAAGGTATTCCAACCGCAGGCCTGCTGGCCCACGTGATGGTGGCCGAGTTTGCCGCTCACTGGGTCTGACCGGAGAAAGCAATGCGGAAACGCCACGCGAGAACGAAGGCTAAATTCCAAGCACAAAAAAGCCAGGTTTTACCCTGGCTTTTTTGTCAATTACTTTTGTCATTTGAAGTCCTATTTAACCGCCGATTAATTGTCGGCTTGTTCCCTACCATCCTTGCTTTCTTTCTTTTGCTCTTGAGCGACTTGTTGTTTGTTCTGGTCCGAAGCGTCATCGCTCCATAGGCGAGCCTGTTCGGTTCGGAAGTTCTCGTTGAACTGTTTCGCTCGCTCGAAGCCGCCTTCAGCGTAAGCGGTACCCATGAGACCCAGCAGCAGGCTGCCAATAGCGATAGATTTGACAAATTTCATTGTGAACCTCGGTTCATACTAGGCCTACCTGATTAGCGGCCTTTGTTGGTTTGTAGTTTAGGAACACGAAGCTAACGACAAGGTGAGTCAATAATTACAATTCCGTAATTTAGGCTGCAGATAGGATGTGTTAAATCGTCAAATCTGGAAGGATCATGTCTATCTCGGCATTGTCGAGGTGGATTAAGAATTTTCTCTCAAATTACAATTTTGATATCTAGCGCGTTAATTCAGCGCGGCGTTGTTGGCCGCCCTAGGAGATAGCCATGAATTACATAGAGCCCTGGGCAGTTGCTATCGGTGACTTTCGCCGCTGCACTGAAAAACTCACTGTCCAGCTCGATGAGCTGACCTCGCAGACGCGCACCTCCAGCGCTGTTCTGGAGAGGTCGAACGAACTGGTGGAGCAGGTGGACGCTGTCGGCCGGCAGATTCAGGAGGAGGTGCGAAAGGCAGAGAAGGCTTGGTCGAATGCGGAAGAGGTTGCCTTGCGCGCCGCTGCAGCAGCGTATTCAGCTGCATGCCGCGGAGTCGACACCGCCATCCAGCCACTGATCTCAGAGCTAACAGCAGCGGCAAAGGTAGCGGACGCCTCTATCCAGGAGCTCAAGCGGGCACCGGTGCTGGCCAAGCGTTATGTGATGGTGGTCGCCACGGCATTCTTCATCTTGGCGCTGATCTGTGTCTACTCGACCATGCGCCTGATCGATGCCGCCGGCAGCGTAAGTGCTCAAGAGAAAGTGAATGCTCAGTATTTCTCCCACCTGTGAAAGAACGCCAATCCTGACGAACAGAAGATTATTAAGTCGGTGATTCTGCGGTCGCCCATGGACCCTGTGGTCCTCCGGCACTGATGCAGTGAGGCAGACAAAAAGGCCCGTCGATTGACGGGCCTAATCATGTCTGCGCGGTTTAAGCGGCGGTCATTGCCGGCTGCAGTTGCTGGGCTGCAGGAAAGTGAAGGTGGAACCAAGTGAAGTTTTCTTCGGTCACCTCCACGCTCGCCGATCCCTGGTGCAGGCTCATGATCGACTGAACGATGGCCAAGCCAAGACCGGTACCGCCTTCGCTCCGTGCTCGGCTCTTGTCCACACGGTAGAACCGCTCAAACAAGTGCGCGTGGTGTTCCTTGGCGATACCGCGGCCGGGGTTGCCGACACTCAACGTCGTACCGCTCGCACTATGCTGCACCTTCACGTAGACCGTGCGGCCACGAGGGCAGTAACGGATCGCGTTCGAGACCAAATTCGAGACGGCACGTTGAACCATCAGGCGGTTCCCGCGCACCACGTCATCACTGCCAGAGATCTGCAGCTGGATCTCGCCTTCTTCTGCCGAAATGCTGAAGAGATCGCACACTCGCTGAACCTCGTCGACCAAGGAGACGGGTTCGAACTCCACCATTGATGCTGGATGACTGACCTGGGCCAAGAACAGCATGTCCGAAACCATGCGGCTCATGCGGTCCAGCTCTTCTGTGCACGACTCCAGAACCTCCCGGTATTCGGAAAGTGATCGTTCTCTGGTCAAGGCTACCTGAGCCTTACCCATAAGGTTGGAAAGCGGTGCTCGAAGTTCATGAGCGAGATCGTCAGAGAACTGCGAAAGCTGCTGAACCCCATCATCCAGGCGAGCCAGCATGATGTTGATACCGTCGGCGAGCTTCTTGAGTTCTGCTGGCATCCCATCAGTTGGAAGGCGATGGTCGAGGCTCTCGGTTGAGATCTTTGACGCTACCTTGAGGAATTTGGTCAGAGGCAGCAGGCCTCTGCGCACAGTCCACCAGCCAATGGCCAGGATCAACGCGAGGATGACAGGGGACATCATCAGCCCCCAGGTTAGCAAAGCATCGAGTAGTGCTTCATTGGATGACTGATCAGCAGTCATGTAGACGCCGACCTCCGTACCATCGCCCAGAGTCATGGCCTGAGAAGCACTGAGCAGGGGCCGTCCATTATAGTCGCTCCACTCGTATTCCGTGGTCTGCGCCGCAGCTTGGAACCTATGAACCTCTCGATTGATCTGTTTGGAACCGATGGTGAGTAAAGGATCTTCACTCTCTGCGGACCTGTAGATGCTTACGTAGAGGTTGTTCTGGCCTGTGACCAAATCCACCAGCTTGTGCGAATCTGAACTGACATCGGCAATATCAGTAATTTCGGAAAGGCTGTGCGCCATTGCCTCCATTTTGACGCCGAGATCGATGCGAGCATTTCTATCCAGTGCTTGCCCAACCATCATGTAACCGAAGGTAGCGAACATCAGCAGCAGCGCTGCGCTCATCAATCCAACTTTTAATCCCAGCTTTGCAGCCAGGCTGAATGGCCTCATGCGCGTTCCTCAAAAACGTACCCAACGCCACGGAGCGTGTGAATGAGCTTGGTTTCAAACGGGTCATCGATCTTAGAGCGCAGGCGCCGGATGGCGACATCGATGACATTGGTGTCGCAGTCGAAATTCATATCCCAGACCAACGAGATGATCTGAGAGCGAGTCAGCGCTTCGCCCGTTCGGCTCATAAGCAGGTGCAGGAGCGCAAACTCCTTGGTGGTGAGATCGATGCGTGTGCCACTGCGGAAAACGCGATGGCGGACGGAGTCGAGTTCCAGGTCGGCAATTTTCAGTGAGCTCTTCTCGACTAACTCATCACCACGGCGCTGTAGCGAACGGATGCGAGCAAGCAGTTCAGGAAATTCGAATGGTTTCACAAGGTAGTCATCCGCGCCGCCGTCCAAGCCCTTGAGCTTGTCATTGATGCGTCCGCGGGCGGTCAGCATGATGATACGGACCCGGCTGGTTTTACGGATGGTTTCCAGCAGGTCCCAGCCGTCGATACCTGGGAGGTTCACGTCCAGCAGGACCAACGAATAGACATTAGTGTTGAACAAGTGCAGGGCATCTACACCGTTGTGCACGATATCTACAACATACCCGCTTTCGGATAGGCCCTGCTGAAGATATTCGGCAGTTTTAATTTCGTCTTCCACAACTAGAACGCGCATAACTTATCTCAAGGTATGAGGAAGGAGTTGGCCTAATCCGCCAAGATTATGGTTGCAGGCTGTTGGAAAGTTTGGCTGGGGGTATGGCATGTGGTAGTCGCTACCTCTGTCCATACGCCGGGTCACCTGAGGACGCTTGAATCTTAACGCGAAGAAGCTGGCCGCGGCGAAATCCTACAAATTTGTAATGTAGCCGCAAGATTTCTGACAGTCATGCAGGCTCCATCTCTTAGCTTAGCGGATTCTGGGGCCTGCGACGGAGTACGACAGCTTCGCCTGATAGGTGGAATCGGCCAGGACAGGCAGCATTTCGGTCGCTAGCTTGCAAGGACTGGTAATGGCCTTGGATCGAGGGCGCCACGCAGGCAGTCCCCATGCACGGCCGTAAACTGCAGCGCCTTTCTGCAAATTAGTTCACGTGGCGGCTCGATATTCTCTCGAATATTTATCTTACAATCTATTACATGTCCAAATTGTAATTGCGCGATCATCTTGGTGTTAGCCTCCTTTGCTAGTTTAAGGGCAGCGGAAGAGGCATCGCTGCTTTGGAAATTGTCTCATTTCAAAGCAGCTTGGCAAGAGCATCGAGCAGTTGTTCGCGCCAGTGCATTCACCTGTAAACCATACGCTCCTTTGGTAGGTGAATTTTAGCGCCCCCTACGGGCGCTTTTTTATTAAGAGACTTCTTATGAACACTACAGTATCAGCGATCGCCGTGTTTATGCTCTTTACATCACTAACAGCCAATGCCCAAAGCGGTATGGAGATTAATCAACGCATCGAGCGTTCTGCTAGAGAGGCTACTGCGGATTATGCTCAACGCGTAAAAAAGCCCATGCCTCAACTAGAAGACTACGCCTACGGCATGGACCTGGACGTTGGTAAGTTGGTGTATGTATCACCCAGCGTGCGGTACTGCGGGGATGTAAGAAGCATGATGACCTACGAAGACTCGAAAGGCGAACTGCACATGGTTCGCTACCTAGTGAAGGGCGAGTGCGTTAATAGCCGTTAAGACTCATCAAGATGATCCCTACGGCCACCGGATCACAGAAGCTCAATGCCGAACCGGCGCAGCAGTATCACGAAGCCCCCGAAGCTGGCCATTGTGATGAGGATGCTGCAGATCAGTGTCGGCCAAAAGCCGAGCTTAGGTAGCAGCAACGGAAAAGCGATAAACATCGGCAGGGTCGGAAGCACGTACCAGAACGTGTACCAGGCATGGTTGGCGATCTTCTCCATGCTCTGGTTCTCCAAGTAGAGCCAGACCAGCGTCAACACCGTGACCAAGGGTAGGGCGGCGACCAGGCCGCCCAGCTTGTCACTGCGTTTCGCCAGCTCTGATACGAGAATCACTATACCGGCAGTGAGTAGGTACTTCGTGATGATCCAAGCCATCGCTGAGCCTTCTGGAGGTTGTGGACGGGGGCAGGCGAAGCCATTCACCAACCCCTCTCGAAGCGCTCCTGCCGTTTACGCCATCCCTCACCGCATTTCTATTGCAGCATCACCCTCAGCCAGGAAGGTGATGTGTTTGCATGGTGTTACCGATCGATCAGTGCGAAGGCGAGGGAACGCTCTCGTGGAAAGCTGCCCGCTCGATCTGGATGGTGCAGTGATGGATTTCGAATGCATCGCTGACAGCTTCCACGACGGCCGCCAGCACAGCATCCCCATCTGCAGAATCCCGTATTACTACGTGCGACGTCATCACGTTGCTGCCACTGCTGACGGCCCAGACGTGCAAGTCATGTACGTCCGTGACGCCATCTACCCCGAGGATCGTGGCCTCGATTGCCGTAACGTCGAGCCCCCTCGGCACACCCTCCATGAGGATTCCCAGGCTTTCGCGAAGCAGTTGCCACGTCCGCGGAAGTACCCAAAGGCCGATTGCCACAGCGACAATCGTGTCGACCCAGGTCCAGCCGGTGAAGCGGATGATGAGCGCCGCGATGATTACGCCTAGCGAGCCGAGCATGTCGCTCCAAACTTCGAGGTAGGCTCCTTTGACGTTGAGGCTTTCGTTGCTCGCTGATGCCAGAAGGCGCATCGAGATTAGGTTGATGATCAGGCCGGCGATTGCGATCCACATCATCGCTCCCGTAGCGATCTCCGCCGGCATGAAGAAGCGCTGGTAGGCCTCGTACAAGATGTACATTGCCACGAGAAAGAGCAGCACGGCGTTGAACGTCGAAGCCAGAATCTCCAGACGCGCATAGCCGAAGGTTCTTTTTTGATCCGCCGGCCGCTTGGCTATCTGAAGTGCAATCAGTGAGATCGCCAAGGCGGCAGTATCTGTAAACATGTGAGATGCGTCCGACAGCAGCGCCAGGCTGCCGGTAATCCACGCACCGATCACTTCTGCAATCATGAAGCTGCCAGTCAAGGCGAGCGCCATGATTAGCTTCTTCTGATGCCCCTCGCGTACTGCGGCGCTGCCATGGTCATGATTTGAACCCACGTATTTCTCCTTGCGCAGGGTTGTGGTCTCGTTGGCCTTCCTGTCTACCTAGCCTTAGAGCGTCGCTTGGCCACACTGACTGCAAAATCTTGCCCCTGCACTCAGCAGCGAGCCGCAGGCGGTGCAACCACTCGATAGCGGTGTTCCGCAGTTTAGACAAAAGCGTGCTGACGGATCGTTGGCCGTCCGGCACTGCCTGCAGCCCTGCAGATCTTTGATGGGGGCAGGAGTGGCAGGGCGCCCGCCGTCATACACCTGATTACCGCCGTCGCAGCCCTGCTGCCGGCCATGGCGATCATACTGCTCGGCCCCATGTCCCCCGCTGTGGTGCTTGCCTCCACCGTGGTTTCCACGGCCATGGTGCTCGCCCAGGATGTTTTTGAAAAAGCTCATGGTATTCGCCCCTCATTGATGGGTGACATATTAACGAGCAAAAGTTGAAAATAATGTTCTGCTCGCGAAAAAGACTTGTAAGTTTAATTGGAAGTTCAAAATTAGCCTACGACAAAACGAAACCGTTTTGTTTGTGAAATTAAATTTATCTAGCTGAGCGGCGTATTGCTTTTAGTGGGTGGTATCCCCCTAATTTTGATCATAGCGTGATCAATGACAATCAAAACAGCTGTTATTGGATTTCTGTCAGCATTGTAATCCCGAGGTCATCGTGTCGTTATCAGGTCCCGGAAATAATGCGCTCAGCGAGATTCATTTCTCTTTTTATCCCTATGCCTCACACATACTAAGCGTCTCCAACGCCTAGGGGCCTAAGGCCTCTGGCGCTCCGCACATTGCGCAATCGCTTAGCATCTGTCGACGGCTTGCCTTGTAGCTCCCGCTAACTCCATAGCTACCGCCATGGATAAGCAGCTTCCAGAGTTTGATAATGACACCTTCCAAATCCATTGTTCACACCCTGTTAAGCAAATGGATCTTTGCTATTCGCAATGCGCGGCAGAAAGGCATCAGTACTAATTTGCTAATCGGCCTGGTGACTTTTTGGTTGCTGCTATTCGCGAACGCAGAGCTCCGGAACGTGCTCTGGAAGCTGGTATTCAAAACCGATGAAGTGAACTGGCTGCTAGCGGCCAGCCTCCCAGTCATAGTATTCGCATGGGTGCCTGAAGCGTCAGCTGGCCTCACCTAAAACGCTGACGGCCATTGGTACTGATGCGGTAGTTAATCGACAGGGTGCGGCTCGTAAACCCAGGCTGCTGGTACTGGCAGTAGGAGAGACCGCTCGCTCCGCCAACTTCTCCCTCAACGGCTACTCCCGTGAAACGAATCCGGAACTAGAAAAGCGAAATGTCATTAGCTTCACGAACGTGAGCTCCTGCGGCACCGCTACCGCGGTCTCGCTGCCATGCATGTTCCTGGACGTGGGTAAGGCCCAGTACAAAGATGGCTTGGCCAAGAGCCGAGAAGGGCTGCTCGACGTGCTTCAACGCGCTGGCATCAGTGTCATGTGGACTGACAACAACTCGGGGTGCAAAGGGGTCTGCGACAGGGTTCCCAACCACAAGGCTGCCTCTCACGCGGATTCCCAACTGTGCACCAGCGAGGAGTGTAAGGACGGGGTGCTGCTCACGGAGATGCAAGACTTCATCAAGCGCCAGGAAGGCGATGCTGTCCTGGTGCTCCACTACAAAGGCAGTCACGGCCCGGCCTACTACAAGCGCTACCCCTCGCAATTCAAGAAATTCGCACCGGTGTGCGAGACCAACGAGCTCGACAAATGTAAGCAGGAGGAGGTGGTCAATGCCTACGACAACTCAATCCTCTATACCGATTATGTGACTGCAAATCTCATCGATATCTTGGCGGCCAACACCAAGTTCGACACTGCGCTGATGTACGTTTCGGACCACGGCGAATCGCTGGGGGAGGGTGGGCTCTATCTGCATGGGCTGCCTTACGCGATGGCTCCTGACGAGCAAACAAAGGTGCCGTTGGTACTTTGGATGTCTGACTCGCTCGCGAAGAGTGAAAAGGTCAACGTGGGTTGTTTGAAAGCTCAAACCACGTCATCGCTGAGCCACGACAACCTGTTCCACACCGTGCTCGGCATGATGAACGTCCAGACGTCTTCGTATCGCTCAGCGCTGGATTTTACAGCCCCTTGCAAGCCCTTGGCCGGAGGCTTTTATTCTGGCCTCTGAATGTTCGATGTGGACCGGATCATCGGCCAGGCGGTTCTGCACCAGCCTGCTTTGACAGCTGAGAGAAGCTGGACTAATTACATAGCTGCATTCAACAACCCAAGCGGAAAAGGAAGTTTTGCATGAGCATCAAGCCAGGCCCAAAGCGCACCAATGAAGATGGCACTCCGGACAAAAGGCAGCGAGTCACCCCTGAAAAGCAGAAGGACCATCCGGACCTGAAACCCCACAAGCACAAAAAGGGCGAGTAAGAAAAAAGCAGCTCTCGGGAGCTGCTTTTTTGTTTGGGCTGTGTGCAAACCTTCCCGACTGTCTCGCTGATCAATCGGACCCAGTCGTGAGTCTTCCGCTTGGCTTGATGGATTCTGAAGCTACCTCCGGATCGGTTATCCCTTCAGTGCGGACGACGAGACTGATATCCCAGAGCGTTGAGCTGATACTCGCTGACAGCCCGAAATTGTGATTCTGCGATTTGACGCAGGCGCTCAACCTCTTCGGCAGATGAGCCAGAAGCCTGCGCCTCGTGGTATTGCTTCATCGCATCCACTGCGTCGGTATACATGGGGTGGTCGGGGAGAAGAGCTGGTATCTTTTTCGTCATGTAGCGGCAGGTCCTCACTGGATAGTCGACGGTGGTTTACCTGCTTTGAGGAGCTGAAAATCAATGACCGCCTGATAGAGCGAATCTGCCAATAGGTGAAGACGCTGTACCTCAAGGTCTGGCAATCCAGCAGCCTCCGCTTCGTGGGCCTGTCGGATAGCTTCAAGCGCTTGCCTCATCAGTGGCTCACCAGCCTCGACCATTCCAATGAATGTGCGCTTCACAACATTTTGCTCCATTCAGCTGAAGATGAATTATAGGACACCGCGGCGTGGCAAGGCCCCGAGCAGCACAGGTGTTCGACGTCCGGCTGAACGAACCAATGAGGAGCGCGCTGGCCTGGGGAGTGGCCAGGGCGCGTGTCATAGCTACGTTGTAAACCACTTTTTTCACTGTAAACCACTGTGGTTTACAGTGAAAAAAAGTGGTTTACAGCAGGCCTCCTCAGGCCTGAGTCAGCTCCAGCAGATCGCCCAGTTCCTCCCGGGCCATCTTCACTCTATCCATTCTGCGATAAGGATGATCAACCGGCATCCGGATAAGAGATTCGAACCAAGCCGAATCGAATTTGATGACTTCCTTGTGAATGTGCTCAAGCTCACCTCCGCGAGGCTGTGACACTACAAACTCCATGCTTTCAACCAAGCCAGACGCTTCACTGTCTTTGACGATTCGATGGCGGATGAAACTCATTTTGAGATCAAAATATGCCGCCTTCGAACCAGGCACCTTCTTCGATTCCAGCCGACCAGTGCTGCTGATTTCCGCCCCCGGCACCTCAGCGGCAATAGCTTTCACCAGCTCAGCATTTCCACTGACCTTCTGGCCAAACAGGCGGGTGGCGTCCGACATGTAAGCAAAGATCCATGGCACATTGCGAAGCGTCGCGCCGGTATAGAGGTAGCCACGCTCTCCCTTGTAACGCTGCAGCATGCCTCTCAACGCGTTCTCGGAAAGGACCAGTTGGGTCTCTTTCTCCAGGATGTAAACCACGCGATCGAACTGTTCGATCAATAGCTTGAGAATCTTCCGCGGGACGCCGTCAAACCTGGTTTTTCGTTCTGTTTTCTTATGCTGGCGAGGCTTGAAGTACGGGCAATCGTTACGGGCCTCACTATCAAATGGAGCGATGCCGCGAATGCTCTTAGTAGCATGTTTCCCGAATGGGTTCTTCACGTTAGGCGGTAGCTCATACAGCCCAACCAGCTGGACAGGGTTGTCGCATGCCGGGCATACAGCAAACTGAGCTAGCTTGCCCGCACTTCCAGGCTGGTACCACGGATCTCTGCGGAAGGTCTCGGCCTCGAAACCTTCCTTGTCGATGATCTTGCTTTCTGTGTCTTCGATGCGGAGCTTATAGACATCCATCTTTGCTGAAACCGTATCAATAGAGGGTTTCTGGATGGTAACGAGCGAGGATAGGCAGCAGTAGGCCTAACTGACCCTTTTGGTGGTCACCCACTGGTTTGAGGCCAGCCCAAAGCATGCCTGATCGACCTGGGCGGGCCCTAGAAACAACTAACCCCCTGATGCGCAGTACAGGTCTGGGACCTGCCCGAGGCGTGGGGGCTATTCTTGGAGCGACAGTGACACCGGCTCCGGAGAAAATCAATTGGTTTGTAGAGCAGCCGGTCAGCTAAGGTCAAACCCAGATCCTAAAGGGGAGGCCGATAGCAGCTCAGTCAGCATCATCGGCACCTTCTTCATCTTCATCGGTATCCCCAACACTGAGCCAGTCGTGAAGGTTGTACCGCACGAAGTCTTCCGCATCGAGCATGGTAAAGTCTTGTAGCACCGTGACGTCTGCTCCACCGAAGTACAGCCCATCGTTGAGATTTCTGGCCACCCCGAGCACTTCATTCAGCTGGTCGTGCAGCTCATTTGCGCGCCTGGCGTGCTCTCGTTTGGTCAAAAACCGGAACACCACCTCGTAGGGCTCAGCCGGGTCGCGAATCTCGCCCTTGGGGTTGAAGGAAACCCAAGCACTAGCGAAAAATTGGTTGTTCTGATGGAGGAAATCGTCGACAAGCACGGCGATGCCCTTCATGCCGTCGTCACCTTGGTCTGCCTTCAGGCGGTTGACCAACTCGTCCGGCATCGCAATACGGTTGTAATGGTGGGACATCCAGTATGAGAAATACTGACCGTTTTCTTCGCTCAGCGTGATTACCGGATTTCGGTGGAGCGTCGGAAGCACGGCTCTCTTGGTCCACACACGCTTGTGAATCTTGAGCTCCATAACCTGCTTTTCCGCGTGCTGCAGGTGCAGCGTACGTGGATTGAGGGCGTGCAGCTGCTTATCGAAGGCCTTTTTCTTTACCTTAACGGCAATCCACTCTATCCACGGCGCATCACAAAGGTTGCGTGCATGCACCGTGCAGGAATGGGAGGCCAACATCCAATAAGCTGGAGCCACCCCCTCGAATTGGCCTTTCAGGACCTCCTCGGATATGTGTTCAATCAAGGCGTCACCTGAGACGGTATCTCCTTGCAGCCAACCAGCAGCGCTAATGGCACTTACGATCTCTTGCTCAGGTGTATCAGCCATAATCAAACCAAATTCGAACCGCCCGATTTTTCTAACCTGGCGATGGTTTTGAGGTCCCTATCACGTAGCTGCTGCGCCTTGCCAGCCAACTCCGCAACCATTCCGTACACACCTTTAGCGCCATTTCGATTCCACGCTTCATCCGAAAGCGCATCCTGAATCAGGCGGCCATCGGCGGTTGGATAGAAAAGCACCCGATGCAGATACTGCGCTTCTTCGGCGTTAACTTGGCGCAACGCCTCAGTTAAAGCCGCAAGCCTCTCGGGAAAACCAGTGGCGGTTTTTCCAGTCCGCCAATTGTACACGGTCTGACGAGACACGTTGAAGATCTGCGCGATGGAGCTATCTGACAACTTGAAGTCGCTCCTAAGCTCCTCGATTAAGGCCGGCGCTACGTCTTCGGTAACATTGGCATCCTGGCTGGTGTCCACCTCGGTCCAGGCACCAGCATGCACGCCATGAAAGCTCATGCCTGCTGAGCCGATAAGTTGTGGATAGGGCAGGGAGGCAGTCCCAGGAGCGACTACTACCGAAACGGCCAGCATCGCTGTGAAAGCAATCGCCAATACAGGGTTTGCTGTCGTGCTACCTACACGCGGAGCAATTTCAGGGTTTTCCCAAGTAGAAGATCTGCTTACAGCAGCCCCGGTAGGATCAATCCATTGCCCATTCATTGCTGTAGTCATTTCGCCTTCCCCCAAACCTCAAAGGCATGATCTTTCGCGACTGTCCTAAAAGCAAAGTTAGCAGTCTTATGCAAACCGTCGAGTCTCGTGCAGATCTCCTCGGTTCCCAGTCGTTCGGCTAACTGCAGCGGCCAATGCGCATCCGTATCGAGAAGAGCACCATTTTCGCTAACAGGCACAAATGCACCTTGCAGAGGAGCACCATGCTTGGATGAATTCCTCGATTGCTTAGCAATTTCGAAAACCATGGCCGGCTCGACCAAATCTTCCGGTATCCACATACCAGTCTGCCGCCAGCATCTGATGTGCAGATACTCCGGATCTAGATGGTAGGTGGTAGTAGAGATTCCAAGCTGCTCCTTGGGGACTTTCCCATGCGCCGCTAGCTCATCGCATTTAAGTGGGAGCATGGCTTCCGGAAGGTAGTCGGCTAGGGTCTCACCTTCAGCTGGTTCAATTTTATCGACGTACCGCATCCCGATAGCGGTGATATCCAATGCACCTGCTTGCCCTACCAGCGCCTCAATGCACTCACGGAAAAGCGCTAAGTGGTTATCAAAATGAAGATAATTTGTGCTTTGCAGGATCATGTGATCCATGGCCAGCACGCACGCGTAGTCAGCATCCCGATTAAGGAACGCCCAAGAATTCGGTTCTCCGCTGTGCATCACTCCAGGCGGCACGCCCTTGACCATCTGGAAGAAGCCCGGGAGGCTCTGACGGATCGTGTGCTGAATGTCTGGGATCAGCTTTGGCAGCTTAAGAATCGGGGCAAATCTGATTACGCTCAACGCATAGATAAGCGGCGCCCTTGCTAAGACCCCTTCGCGTTCTGACATGTTAACTCCTCCACCGCTCCCCAACGAGGGACCGGATTCTACATCATTTGACAAATCCTTTGACAAGAACTGTATAGCAGGGCCTTTCGATTTGACAAGCGGTCCCCGTGAGGAATGGAGTGCAGAAAACGCCTCCATCAGGAGCTTACTCGTCATTCCAGAAAAGCCTCTACAGACACCATCGCTAAGCCTCTGAGGAAGCACGAATTTTTAATCAGAGCTCTTCCTAGCAGTGAGAAGAAACTCAACGAATCGTCACCAGATAGCTCAATCCAGGGGAACGCTTGCTCTGATGGGGTGGTTCAGAAACGTGCTGTCTGGTCCAGATTTCTCATCTACGAAGAGCACGAAGAGCTCTTGGATCCAGAGTTTGAGGCCGTGATTGGCTGAATGGAGAGGTCGGAAAGAGGAGGGGTGATCCAGTGAAGCACAAGCGCAGTCAGGAGGCTTGCGATGGTGTTCACTGAGATTGAGACGAGAGCATTCCGCATTTTGGAGAGTCCATTTTTTGAAGTGGACCTCTATTTAATGCGCATAAACTGTGTGTCACCACCACCCGCAGAAAATTTCGTCACGCCCCAGAATGGGAATTTGCATTCGGGGCGCACCACGATTCATCTCGTGCCAGAAGCCGCCTGCAGTGCAATCAATTGGCGAGCCAAGACTCGACTACCTCAGCGCCATACTCGTTTTTCCAGGCCTTAAGCGTACGCTGATTACCACCCTTGGTCTCAACAACCTCTCCGCTGTGTGGATTCTTGTAGACCTTCACTTCGCGTGGTTTCCGAGAGGTTTTTGGGGCCATATCAGTGGAAGCCACCGCTTGCGGATCGAGGATCAGCACCACTTGGCGCAGGCCGTAGCCATACTCGTTGAGCAAACTGCGCAGCTTCGTTTCAAATTCCATTTCCTGCTTCAGGGCAGAGTCATTTTTCAGCGCTTCCAGCTCCGCCAGTTGGGCTGCGAGCTGTTGTTCGAGCAGGCGGAATTCAGCGAGACGGGACATAAGATTCTCCAAAATGGGTTCGATGATTTTAGCAATCAAGAAAGAAAGCGTGCTAACTATCTTGATCCCACATGCCTGAATCGGCAATCACGAGGCTGAGCGATCGGTGTGGATAAAAACGTGATGGCTTCAGGATCGTCGATCTGGGCGGCTTCACTTGCGAGGTAATCGATCAGCTTTTTGCTTCTTACCCAAACGTACTGCCGGCAAGCCGCGTTTGGAATGGATGGCCCCGCAACGGGGCGAAACCTGGCCTCCCAAAGGTGCTTGAACGCCTCCCTGGTCGACTTCCCCAAATACACCGCAATCTCCGGTCCCAAGATATAGCCACGCCTGAATCTGTCGATGGCTTGAGGCTTAACCATCAATTGCGTACGCCGGCCTCGTTCGACAGCAGTGCTCCATAGCAGACCCAGTCGAACGAACGCGTATGCGCATTGTTCTTTGACGCCTAACAGCGCAGCAGCCTTGACTACCGACAGGCCGGGAAAGACCGGACTCTTGTTCTCAGCTCGGGCTTGTTGCCACGCTGCAAAATCTTGCGGCTTGAGTAACCACGCCCCTACCGCAACCGAGCCATTCTCAGCTGGGCCGTAAGCGCGAAGTTCACCTGCACGTATTGCCTGAACCAACTCGACCAACCCACCCCCCTTGGGCAGAGAATGCTTGGCCAAGTAGTTGATCGACACCAGGCTCTGGTCAGAGCTGGTAGGCAGCTTCTCATCAATCAATTCGTTGATCGAGCGGCAGTCAATCAGCCACCTTTCGCCTGGGCGCGGTTCTCCACCAAAGAACTGGAGGGTACCACCAGCTAGCAGCTGCCTAACCCGATTGCGACAGAGGCTTAGCAAAGTCGAGGTTTCTTTCATATCAGCCACGCCCTGGAGATGCTGCGAGATTGCCTTCAAATGATCCAGGTCCACGACCGTAAAGACTCGATCTTCATGGACCTTCTCCCGATAGGCGATTTGTCCCTCCTGATGAAGGCGTTTTATGACTGATACCCCGAGACCACAAGCTTCAGCAGCAGAATCGAACGACACCCAACGATGTCTCTCAATCGTCTCCTCACTCAAATTGCGATTTCGCTTCGCTAACGGTGCTTCCCACGCATGCTGCAGAAATGATTCGAACTCTCGACGAAGAAAGTCAAAACAAGAGTCATCCAGATCACGGTGGATGTCGTGGTATATCGGGCCGAACGATCTGCTGAGCGTCCAATGTTCGTTATCGGAATGGACTGCCTTGAGGCCACTCAGCAGTTCTCTGAATGCGAGAGGCCAGTTCATGAGAACCACGCCCGCCGCGTTTGCCATAAGCCGCGATATCTCTAGCGAACCCGAATCAGCAACCTTCAGCGGCTGGGTTCTTTCCGTAGGCAAACTTCTGACAGCGAGACGCGATGACAACTCGTGAAACTGTTCGTAGGTGAGGGCCGCCAATCCCGCGTCAGCTGGCAACGAGTCGGCGTAAAACCTATCTTCAAAGCCAGAGGTGAGCCAGGCGGCCGTATCACTCGCCGGCGCGATCTCAAAATTGGTCCCACTCAATGAGGTGCCACACGCTTGGCAACTATTCGCACTCATTGCGCTTGGATCGGTTTCCTTCAGACAGTTGGGGCACCGCCCGTGGAGTTCAGTGCCGTGGACAGAACACGTCGTAACCAGGGTCAAGCCCCAGCTTTCTCTCCAATAACCGGCT
Source organism: Pseudomonas sp. BNK-15 (assembly GCF_047456105.1). Classification (NCBI taxonomy): domain Bacteria; kingdom Pseudomonadati; phylum Pseudomonadota; class Gammaproteobacteria; order Pseudomonadales; family Pseudomonadaceae; genus Pseudomonas; species Pseudomonas sp. BNK-15. The sequence continues at coordinate 1,941,507 of NZ_CP179898.1, read as the reverse complement.
TCGCCCAAACAGATCGGACAGTAACGAGCGTGATGAGTCGTCCATAACTTGACCCCCTTGGGCCTTGGATCACGAAACTCAGCAGATACCGCAGGCCAGCTCAGTGGTCCTTCCATCATCTGCAGCCAGTCCGCAACATCGGTCTCGTCGGCTCGTGCAAAGGCGGTGAGCAGTTCCTTTCTGGGTAATCCGTTGGCTTTCGCCAGGCGCTGCAGGTACCCCAAAAGACTTTCGTCTTGGTGTGGTCGTGGGTTGATTAAAAGACCAAACATTCCTACACATCCATGAAATCGAAGACATAAAAATCAGGGGAGTAGAGCCGGGCCGATAAGCCCGGCCCTTGGCCGTCAGGTACTGCTCTCTTCGAACGTCTCAAACGGCTCCCGCTTCCCGAACAGAGGCTGGAAATTGAAGCTCGCACTGAAGGGGTTTCGATCCTCGGTGGCGTAGCTCCAAACCTCGTCTTCAAAAGCCTGGGCCAGCACAGGAAGTTCAATCCCGACAAGGTCCTGGACTTGAACCAGCCAAACAGCCCTGTCCACAATCTTGATGAGGTAGTCGATCAATCCATAGGAAGCCAGGTAGAAGCGTTTAATCATCGCTGGCTCTACAAAACTGATGGTTTGAACAGGCAGTTCGCCCTCGATTGCCTGCAACAACATCACGAAATGAAGAGACGTATTAGCGGAGAAGGTGAAGCGATCGTATGCCACCGTGGCCGAAAACCTGCGTCGCAGTTGCTCGTTTGCTAGCAGGAGATTTTCGGTGCGCTTCAGCCCAATCAGAACAAACGCGATACTGGTTTCATTCATCAGACTCTTGATCCAGTCTGCTGCCTCATACGCACCATTACGACGATAATCGACCAGGTGCTGCGCCTCATCGAGGACCAACATCTCCACGCCAAGGTTCTTCAGCAGCAGGACTACTCGCGCAAATTTAACCTCTGCCGAATGTCCTCGTGCCTCTGCGAAGGGATCCTTCAGCTCTGCCAAAATGGCTGCTGCCAGGTTCTTTTTGGTTGGAGACGAAGGCATCTCGACGAACAGAACTGTCCGCTTCTGTGGGTCATGGCTCTCCAATTCCTCCAATGACCGAATGTACTCCTTGACCAATGTGCTCTTGCCCACTCCGCTTGGACCTTGGATCAGCAACCCTTTACTTGCTCTGGTACGCCGACTATCGCCGTGGATATCGCCTAGTCGCGTCAACGCTCGCTCGACTTGAGGGCTGTGAATAAAACGATCGCGGAGCGTAAAGCTGTATTCACCATGCTCGTAGCATTCGTACAGATTGATGGCGTTCATGGCTTAGAACTCCCAGCAGGGCGACGAACCGAGACCTTGAAGGCTGCTGGCGGAATGTTAGGAATAGAGTCACCGGTCCATTCCACTTCAGCGAGTACCTTGGGTGGAGGCGTGCTTTCGGTCACTCGACCCTCCTTGTCGATTTTCGCTATGGCAGCTGCGCGTCGTTTTCTGAGCGTCTGCGAACGGCGGGCCTCGTCTGCATCTTCCATAATTTCCTGGTAGCACCTGTGCGTAGCCTCGAAGCTAGGCTGCTCATTATATTTTTCTCGCAGCGCTTTCTCGGCAGCCTTCCACACCTCCCTGCTCTTACCGGCCATTCGCTCATCTTTGGCGGGCACTTTGAAGAACAAGTTTCTGAAGCGGTCGTGAACCCAAACGTGCCCGGCTTCGTCTCGATAGCGGACGTTTACCTTTTCTCCGTCTGCCAAACGCATACGGAGCTCAGCAAGTTCCGTAGAGTGGTAGCCCACTTTGGCAACCTCGATGCCGTAATGGTGAACCTTCACCGAGGCCCGCTTGGCCAGAATGCACTCCAACGAGTCCAGGTCGACGGGAAGGCTGATGACATGGTTCGCCTCGCTAGTCCCCCAGACTTGAGCCGGTGTTCTGTTGTCCAGCCCCCGATGAGGAGTCTGGTGGTAACCATCGACGATCCATTTCACTACCACCGCCTCCAATTGAGGGAGCGTGAAACATGCATTCTTCTCCGAGTCGTAATCGCCACGCTGCTGGATATTCGAGAAGGTGGTACCCGGGAGGTTGTGGATAAGCCCCAGGTTCTGTGTGCTGAAAAAGCGTTCGACGGCACCTTTCCTTTGAGGGGCCCTTGAAGCGGGATACATGATCTCGATACCCAACTCGTTGAATCCCATGATGAGATCGCCCGCGTGAAATTCCGCTGCGTTGTCTGGGACTATTCGAGCCGGCAGCCCACGTGCCCACCATTCATTTCTCACTTTCGGAAAGCGCTTCAGCAATTCGGCTTTTGGACGGATTGAGCGTTCGATCACACGAAGCACGGTTTCCGTATTTGGCGCCGACAGGTGGAGCAAATATCCCATCACCATTCGAGAGAAGCGGTCGAGGACGATCGTCAGATAGGGGCGCCCAATGCACAGCCCCGAGGTTTCATCCACAAGCTGGACGTCCAACAAGGTGTGATCAATTTCCCAACGTTCCAAAATCTCATGGACACGTAGGACACCCGCCGCAACACGGTGCTTCTTGTCTGCTGCGTGTTTTCCGAGCCTCTCCTTATCCACAAGGTACGGATCCAGCTTGGCGATGTACCTTCGGACAGTCATTCCGCTTGGGATCTTGAGCTGATCCGAAGGCAAACGACTTTTGTTCCTCTCTTTTATCTGATCCTCGAATTCTGAAACGACCACGCTGACCGCTGGAATCGTATCCTGCAGGTAGGTTTTATTAATCACCCCTTCAAGAATAACTTCGAGCTCTCCCTGTATCGCGGCAGCCCGACCCTTTTTGGCATGCTGAGGGATAAGCTTTACTACGTTCTGGCCAATGTATTTGGCTGCCCAACGTCGAATAGTGGAAACCGAGGGTGCGCACGCATCCCCAATCTTTTTGGCGATATCTCTAAGCTTCTTGATCATGTCTTCGTCACCCGGTAGCTTGTATTTACCGCGCTTAGTTAGGTCGTCCAGATACTTGCGTCGACGCAATGCCTCATCTCCATGTTTTTTGGGGAAGCATGAAATATCTGGAGGGACGTTCCGCACATACGGAACCCTCCCAAGGTATGGCTGATCAGCGGAGATCTCGATCTCGCGCTTCTCGTAGGCCTCATAGAACTCCTTCTCGGATAGCTTCGTGGGCTCACCAAGCTCATCGAAAAAGAGCAGCTTCCGGTCAATAAGCCTCTTCTCAAGCACCATCAGTACGCCACGAACGATGACGACCAATTTCACCCTAAGGGAAAAGGTTTGCATGACGGTGCCCCCCTTGCAGGAAGACCGGGGAGTCAGTGTCAATTGACCTATCAAGGTCAATGCCCACCACCCCAAGGCCTAACAAGCGCCAGGCTTTCCCCTCACCAACCACGTAGAGCAGATCTGCAACGGTCATAGGCGGCCATTCGTTGAAGGTCGCCATTACCTCCTCCAACGCCTGATGCGAAAGCTCTGGACCGCGCCGGTGATACATCAGCCTTCTAAGATTGGTAGCCAGGGGTTCAGCTTCAATTAACTTTTCAGTGATCACCGAAAAGTTACGGGCAGTGGCGTTGAAGTAGCGCTCAGCGGCATCCAGTCGCTGCCTGACGCTGGCAATCTTCAGTCGGTCGTGAGGCTTCACTTCAAACCACCACTCGCGCCCATCCGCGAGGAAAACCTGTACGTCTGGGTAATATTTGAAGTAGCCCTGGAGCGATGGAACACGTTCCTCACTGGGCTGCGGGACGTAGCCGATGACCGCAGGAGACAGCTCAAGAAGCCGAAAAAGAGCGCCTTCGAGCTGGGACTCCCAGGGCACAGGCTTTTTATTTTTGAGCGATGGGAAGTAGCCGCGGTAATGGTTGGACCGCCGCGTGACCACCTTTCGTACTGTCATGAAACACCTCCGAAAATCTCGAAACGAGCGCCGACGCTGCGCCAAAAAATCAAGGCGCAGGGCGGGCGAAGTGAGGCCTTTCGACAGGCAACACTGTGCCGTCGAGTAACCTCGCTAAGGTCGAAAAAATGGGAGAGGATTGACAGTCGCTTCGAAAAAGCAGACATTGCGGGTTCTGAGGACGCAAGTCTGCTTCGCTAAGCGCGGTCAGTCCTCTCGGGATTGATCGCGTTTTTCTACATTTTCAGGTCTCCTTTTCTCTCATTGGTCATGACTCTCATGACTGATCAGAATCTAAAGCAATCGGCTTGCTCTCTTTATTTCTAAACGGCCACTTCGTGATCGCTGGAGCAATTTGGATCAGGTCTGAAGCTCTCGCTTCAAACAGCTGATTTGGCTGAAAATCTTCAGTGCAAAGCGGAAAAGTTGGTCATAGATCTTATTCCAACATCCCTTCGAAATCTACAAAAAATCCAAAATGGCAACTTCCACCAAATTCCATTTCCATACTAAATTGTTCAAATTAATACTTAACACGTACGCTTAATTAACTATTAAGGTGTTCAAATATTAGTTTTAAAGTCCTCTCAATCTCTCTGCTGCTCAGATCCGCCCGCCGACCCTCTCAGCACTTCCAGCGCCCCATCAAATCACTTCCTCAAATCCCCCCATCTGCATCATTTTCCAATGAGCGGAGTAGGGCGCCCCGGCAGGAATTCCAGGCAAAAAAAAGCCCGCGAAGGCGGGCTTGATGGTGACCGACAGGGGCCATGGTTGAAGCCCGGCCGGTCATCTATTTGTGAAAGCGTGCAGCTTTTCTGTGAACCTACAACCTGATCAGAAGTCCAGGTTAGAAACCGACAGCGCGTTGCTTTCGATGAAGTCGCGGCGAGGCTCAACCGCGTCACCCATCAAGGTGTTGAAGATCTGATCGGCGGCAATCGCGTCTTCGATGGTGACCTTGAGCATGCGACGTACAGTTGGGTCCATGGTGGTTTCCCACAACTGGTCCGGGTTCATCTCACCCAGCCCTTTGTATCGCTGGATGGTGTGACGCTTGGTGGTCTCGTTCATCAGCCAATCCAGGCCTTCCTTGAACTCGACGATCGCCTTGCGACGCTCACCGCGCTGTACGTAAGCACCTTCACCCAGCAGGCTCGACAACTTGGAGCCAATGTTGACCACCGTGCGATAGTCGTTGCTGCCGAAGAAATCGCGGTTGAAGGTGATGTAGCTGGCCAGGCCGTGCGAGGTGATTTCCACTTCAGGCAGCCACACATTGCGCTCCTTGTCCTCGCGCAGGGTGGCCTTGTACATCAGGCCAGACTTCTGGCTGTTGCTCAGGCGCTCCTGCAGTTTGGCCAACCAGTTCTCCATGACGGCATGGTCGCCCAATTGCTCCAGGGTAACTTCCGGCAGGTAGATGAAGTGCTCGGTCAACTCTTCCGGGTACAAGCGAGACAAACGCTTGAGGGTCTTCATCACACCACGGAACTCGTTGACCAAAACCTCCAGCTGAACGCCGGAAACGGCCGGCGCAGACTCATCCAGGTGCAGGCTGGCATCTTCGAGGGCCGACTGGGTCATGTATTCTTCCATGGCCTCGTCGTCCTTGATGTACTGCTCCTGCTTGCCTTTCTTCACCTTGTACAGCGGTGGCTGGGCAATGTAGATGTAGCCACGCTCGACCAGCTCTGGCAGCTGACGGAAGAAGAAGGTCAGCAGCAGGGTACGGATGTGCGAACCGTCAACGTCAGCATCGGTCATGATGATGATGTTGTGATAGCGCAGTTTGTCGATGTTGTACTCTTCGCGGCCGATGCCACAGCCCAGTGCGGTGATCAGTGTGCCCACTTCCTGGGAGGAGATCATCTTGTCGAAGCGTGCTTTCTCGACGTTGAGAATCTTGCCCTTCAGCGGCAGGATCGCCTGGGTACGACGGTTACGACCTTGCTTGGCCGAGCCACCTGCGGAGTCACCCTCCACCAGGTACAGTTCGGAAAGGGCAGGGTCCTTCTCCTGGCAGTCCGCCAGTTTGCCCGGCAAGCCCGCGATATCCAGCGCGCCTTTACGGCGAGTCATTTCACGCGCTTTGCGCGCCGCTTCACGGGCACGGGCAGCGTCGATCATCTTGCCGACTACCGCTTTGGCTTCGTTGGGGTTTTCCAACAGGAAGTCGGCGAAGTATTTGTTCATTTCCTGTTCCACGGCGGTTTTCACCTCCGAGGAGACCAGCTTGTCCTTGGTCTGCGAACTGAACTTCGGATCCGGCACCTTGACCGAAATGATCGCGGTCAGGCCTTCACGAGCATCGTCACCGGTGGTGGAAACCTTGTTCTTCTTGGCCAGGCCTTCCTGCTCGATGTAGCTGTTCAGGCTACGGGTCAGCGAAGAGCGGAAACCAACCAGGTGGGTACCGCCATCGCGCTGCGGAATGTTGTTGGTGAAGCACAGCAGGTTTTCGTTGAAGCTGTCGTTCCACTGCAGGGCAACTTCAACACCCACGCCATCTTCACGCTGGACGTTGAAATGGAACACCTGGGAGTTGACCGGAGTCTTGTTGGTGTTCAGGTATTCAACGAATGCACGCAGGCCGCCTTCGTATTTGAAGAACTCTTCTTTGCCCGAGCGCTCGTCTTTCAGCAGGATGCCAACGCCAGAGTTCAGGAAGGACAGTTCACGAATACGCTTGGCCAGGATGTCCCAGCTGAAGTGAATATTCTTGAAGGTCTCAGCCGAAGGCTTGAAATGAATATGGGTGCCGGTGGTTTCGCTTTCGCCCACAACGGCCATCGGCGCCTGTGGAACACCATGAACGTAGGTCTGCTCCCAGATCTTGCCGCTACGGCGAACGGTAAGCACCAGCTTTTCCGAAAGGGCGTTTACTACCGAAACACCTACACCGTGCAGGCCGCCGGAAACTTTGTAGGAGTTATCATCAAATTTACCGCCGGCGTGCAGCACGGTCATGATGACCTCGGCTGCAGAAACGCCTTCTTCTTTATGCACGTCGACCGGAATGCCGCGACCGTTGTCGCGCACACTGATGGATTCATCGGTGTGGATGATGACGGTGATGTCATCGCAGTGCCCGGCGAGGGCTTCGTCGATCGAGTTGTCGACCACTTCGAAGACCATGTGGTGCAGGCCGCTACCGTCATCGGTGTCGCCAATGTACATGCCGGGACGCTTGCGCACGGCATCCAAACCTTTCAGCACCTTGATGCTTGAAGAGTCGTACGTTTGATTTTCGCTCATGCCTTCACTCCCGATGGTCGTGGGTCTGGGTGATACGGCCTTGTTCCACGTGGAACAAAGCAACTGGCGTTTCCGTCTGCCAGCCTTCCCTCAGTAATTCGTGATCTACACAGGTGATAAACACCTGGCAGCGTAATTCTTCTAGCAAGCGGCACAGTGCACGGCGATGCTGGTCGTCCAACTCGGACGGCAAGTCATCCACCAGATAAATACAGTGGCCGCGGCGAGCCTGACTAACGAGGTGGCCTTGGGCGATGCGCAATGCACAGACCACCAGCTTTTGCTGACCACGCGACAAGATGTCGGCTGCGTTGTTAGCAGCCAGACGAAGACGCAGATCAGCACGCTGCGGACCGGCCTGGGTATGGCCCATCTGCTGATCGCGAAGGAGAGAAGAGGCGAGTACTTCGTTGAGTTCCCGGTCCTTGTCCCAGCCTCGGTAGTAGCTAAGGGTCAACCCGTCCAGCTCGACCAGTTCGCTCAGGGTTTGCTCGAAGACGGGCTTCAAGGCCTTGATGTAGTTGCGACGGTATTCATCTATTTCCGCGCTGGCCAGGCACAATTCCCGGTCCCAGGCGGCTTGCGAAGCTGGGTCAAGTGTACCATGCCGCAACCATGAGTTCCGCTGCCGCAACGCCTTCTGCAGACGCTGCCAAGCTGGCATGAAGCGAGGTTCCACGTGGAACACTCCCCAATCCAGAAACTGGCGACGGATCTTCGGCGCGCCTTCAAGCAACCTGAAACTGTCTGGGTTGATGAGCTGCAGGGGCAGTAGTTCTGCAAGCTGCGCGGCGCTCTTGGCATTCTGCCCATCGATACGGATAGTGAAGTCGCCCGCCCGCTCGCGCGACACACCCAAGTTGCTGGTGCCGCCTTCGCCCAACTGTACTTCGCCGAAAACCGTACACGCAGCCTGCTCGTACTGAATGACGGGATTGAGTCGGGTACTGCGAAACGATCTGGCCAACCCGAGCAAATGCACAGCTTCCAACACACTGGTCTTGCCGCTGCCGTTGGCGCCGTAGAGGATATTGATGCGGGGGGAGGGTGAGAGGGTCACCGGGTGCAGGTTGCGCACCGCGGTGACCATGATACGTCGAAGGGACATTTGGCCTGCTACAGGTTACAGGCGCATCGGCATGACAACGTAAGACGAGTCGTCATTGCCGGCTTCCTGCAGCAGAGCACTGCTATTGGAATCGGAGAGAATCAGGCGAACCTGTTCCGTTGTCATCACACCCAATACGTCCAGCAGGTAACTGACGTTGAAGCCAATCTCAAGCGATGCACCGTCATAGTCCACGCTGATCTCTTCTTCCGCCTCTTCCTGTTCCGGGTTGTTTGCCTGGATTTTCAACTGACCGGCAGCCAACTGAAGGCGGATACCGCGGTACTTCTCGTTGGAAAGGATTGCGGTACGGCTGAACGCTTCACGCAAGGCCTGACGATCGCCGATGACCAGCTTGTCACCACCCTTGGGCAGTACACGCTCATAGTCAGGGAACTTGCCATCGACCAGCTTGGACGTGAAGGTGAACTCGCCTGTGTTCGCACGGATGTGGTGCTGGCCCAGGACGATGCTGACCATGCCTTCCGGGTCGGTGAGCAGGCGCGCCAGTTCGAGGATACCTTTACGTGGCACGATGACCTGATGACGCTCATCCTGCTCGATGGCTGCGCTCATGGAGCACAGCGCCAGACGATGCCCATCGGTAGACACGGCACGCAGGGTATTACGCGACACTTCCAGCAGCATACCGTTGAGGTAGTAACGTACATCCTGCTGAGCCATGGCGAAGCTGGTGCGCTCGATCAAACGACGCAGTTTGCTCTGCTCAAGGTTGCAGGTCAGCGAACCTGGGCCTTCTTCCACAGTGGGGAAGTCGTTGGCAGGCAGGGTCGACAGGGTGAAACGGCTACGGCCGGCCTTGACCAACAGCTTCTGTTCATCGACCTTGATATCGATCAGAACGTCGTTCGGCAGGCTTTTGCAGATGTCCATCAGCTTGCGCGCCGGGACAGTGATTTCGCCAGGCTCGGCCGGCTCTTCCAGTTGGACGCGGCCTACCAGTTCGACTTCCAGGTCGGTACCGGTCAACGACAGCTGCTGGCCTTGCACGACCAGCAGTACGTTGGACAGGACCGGCAAGGTCTGACGGCGCTCGACGACACCGGCGACCAGTTGCAGGGGTTTCAACAGGGCTTCGCGTTGAATGGTGAAATGCATGGTCTAGTCCCTTGCCTTCAATTAGCTGCGCTGGCGGCCATCAGGTGGTGAGCGTGCGCAGCAGGTTCTTGTAGTCCTCGCGGATGTCCGCGTCGGATTCCTTCAGTTCGTTGATCTTGCGGCAAGCGTGCAGCACGGTGGTGTGGTCACGGCCGCCAAACATGTCGCCGATCTCCGGCAGACTGTGGTTGGTCAGCTCCTTGGACAACGCCATGGCCACCTGACGCGGGCGCGCTACAGAGCGCGAACGGCGCTTGGACAACAGATCGGAGATCTTGATCTTGTAGTACTCGGCCACGGTGCGCTGAATGTTATCCACACTCACCAGCTTGTCTTGCAGCGCCAGCAGGTCCTTCAGCGACTCGCGAATCAGCTCGATGGTGATGTCGCGGCCCATGAAGTGCGAGTGGGCGATGACGCGCTTCAATGCCCCTTCAAGCTCACGTACGTTGGAGCGAATACGCTGAGCGATGAAGAAAGCGGCATCGTGCGGCAACTCGACCTTGGCCTGGTCTGCCTTCTTCATCAGGATCGCCACGCGGGTCTCCAGCTCCGGCGGCTCGACAGCCACCGTCAGCCCCCAGCCGAAACGCGACTTCAGTCGCTCTTCCAGACCTTCGATTTCCTTCGGGTAGCGGTCACTGGTGAGAATCACCTGCTGGCCACCTTCGAGCAATGCGTTGAAGGTGTGGAAAAACTCCTCCTGTGAACGCTCCTTGCGGGCGAAGAACTGGATATCGTCGATCAGCAGCGCATCGACCGAACGGTAGAAGCGCTTGAACTCATTGATCGCGTTGAGCTGCAACGCCTTGACCATGTCCGCGACGAAGCGCTCGGAATGCAGGTACACCACCTTGGCATTCGGGTTCTTCTTCAGCAGGTGGTTACCCACAGCATGCATCAAGTGCGTTTTACCCAGGCCCACGCCACCGTAAAGGAACAGTGGGTTGTAGCCATGCTTCGGGTTGTCGGCAACCTGCCAGGCGGCTGCCCGGGCCAACTGGTTCGATTTACCTTCGACAAAGGTTTCGAAGGTGAACGTACGGTTCAGATAACTGGTGTGCTTGAGCGCACCCTCCACCTGAACGTTGCGCTGTTCGGTACGCCCCGGCGCGACAGGTGCCGGAGCGCTGTCCGCCATCGAATCATAGCTGCCTCGCGACGACGCCTCGGCCATGTCGGTGGCCTGCGCAGGTTCAGCAGTGGGCACCGAGACCGGGTCAGCAACAGCCATGACTGGCGCGGCTGCTGGCTGCGCGTGGCTCTGCGCAAGGGACGCAGCCATTGCAGCGCTGACCGGGGCATTGGGCGCGGCCCGCGGTGCGGAGCTGCGACGGCTACCTATTAATAAGGAAAGGGCAGGCGCGATGCCGCTACCGTTCTCACCCAACAGTTCGAGCAGACGGCCGAGGTACTTTTCATTCACCCAATCGAGAACGAAACGGTTAGGCGCATACACGCGCAACTCGTCGCCTTCGGCTTCGACCTGTAGCGGACGGATCCAGGTGTTGAATTGCTGGGCAGGCAGTTCATCGCGCAGAAGCTCCACGCACTGCTGCCAAAGTTCCACTGACACGGATATCCCCTGAGTTTGAAAGCCGGATGAGGCAAAAACAAACGGCCATTGTACCGGTCAAGCGATCAGTTATCCACATGTGGAAACATTATGAGCCATGGCAAAACAGCCATTTAGCGACCAAAACGACCCTGAAGGACTGTGAATAAGCTCTGTGGATAACCCGCCATAAGGGCTATGCACAACCCAGGGTCAAGATCTGTTGATAACTCACCTGTGGATAATGAGTCTTTTCATCCACAGGCTGTACGCAGGCCCAGCACAAGCGCAGCACGGGTTGTGGACAATGTTTCTGATCGCTGTACAGCCCGTAATATTTGGCCTGCAGAAGGTTATCCACAGAAACTTATCCACCTAAGATTTATAAGTTATTCAGAAAAGCTTTTTATATGTCTCTTCTTTTTTTTAGTTTTGTCATCCGTTTGCCTGCCCGACCAGACGCCGCCCCGCTCGATCGCTGAAAGCACCTTCCATAAGGAAAGGCTGGTTGGAAATTGACCTATTGGCTTGCTTTCTCTAGAATCGCCGATCTCTTAAAAAGGGGGCCATTCCGGCCCGTTGTCGACAAACCAGGTAACACGCCATGAAACGTACTTTCCAACCAAGCACCATCAAGCGCGCTCGCACCCACGGCTTCCGTGCCCGTATGGCTACCAAGAACGGCCGTGCTGTTCTGTCGCGTCGTCGTGCCAAAGGCCGTAAGCGTCTGGCCATTTGATCTTTCGGCAAAGGTGGTGAGTCAGGACTTCAGTCGGGAAAAGCGACTGCTTACACCCCGGCATTTCAAAGCGGTCTTCGACTCCCCAACCGGCAAGGTTCCAGGGAAAAACCTGCTGATCCTTGCTCGCGAGAACGGTCTCGATCATCCACGCCTTGGCTTGGTGATTGGCAAGAAGAGCGTCAAGCTTGCCGTTCAACGCAATCGCCTCAAGCGCTTGATGCGCGATTCCTTCCGTCTGCACCAGCAAATGCTCGCTGGCCTGGACATAGTGATCGTCGCGCGCAAGGGATTGGGTGAGATAGAAAACCCGGAATTGCACCAACACTTTGGCAAGCTCTGGAAACGCCTGGCGCGCAGCCGGCCCACTCCAGCGGCTAACGCCGATTCCGCAGGGGTAGACAGCCAAGATGCGTAAACTGGCACTCGTTCCGATCCAGTTTTACCGTTATGCCATCAGTCCTCTGATGGCCAGCCACTGTCGTTTCTACCCCAGTTGCTCCTGTTATGCGTTGGAAGCCATAGAAACCCATGGCCTCTTGCGTGGCGGGTGGCTAACCGTTCGTCGCCTGGGGCGTTGTCATCCGTGGAACGACGGCGGTTTCGATCCCGTTCCCCCGCGCCTTCCTCCCGAACTTCTTCGATAGCCGAGTAATCATGGATATTAAACGCACGATCCTGATCGCCGCCCTGGCAATCGTGTCCTACGTCATGGTCCTGAAGTGGAACGATGACTACGGCCAGGCTGCCTTGCCGACTCAGAATACTGCTGCCAGCACTGTTGCTCCGGGCCTGCCCGATGGCGTACCGGCCGCTAACAACGGCGCCAGCGCCGATGTACCGAGCGCCAACGCCGAGTCGAGCCCTGCCGAACTGGCACCTGTTGCACTCAGCAAGGATCTCATCCGGGTCAAGACCGATGTCCTGGAACTGGCTATCGATCCAGTCGGCGGTGACATCGTCCAGCTGAACCTGCCGAAGTACCCGCGTCGTCAGGATCATCCGGACATTCCGTTCCAGCTGTTCGACAACGGTGGCGAGCGCGTATATCTGGCCCAGAGCGGCCTGACCGGTGCCAACGGCCCGGATGCGCGCTCCACCGGCCGTCCGCTGTACGCCGCAGAGCAGAAGTCCTTCCAGCTGGCTGATGGCCAGGAACAACTGGTGGTCGACTTGAAGTTCAGCGACAACGGTGTGAACTACATCAAGCGCTTCAGCTTCAAACGCGGTGAGTACGATCTGACCGTCAGCTACCTGATCGACAACCAGAGTGGTCAGGCCTGGAGCGGCAACATGTTTGCCCAGCTCAAACGTGACGCCAGTGGTGACCCGTCCTCGAGCACCGCCACCGGTACCGCCACCTACCTGGGTGCTGCCCTGTGGACAGCTGGCGAGCCGTACAAGAAAGTGTCGATGAAGGACATCGACAAAGGTAGTTTGAAAGAAAATGTGTCTGGCGGCTGGGTTGCCTGGCTGCAGCACTACTTCGTAACTGCCTGGATCCCTGCCAAGTCGGACAACAATGTCGTTCAGACCCGCAAGGACAGCCAGGGCAACTACATCATCGGCTACACCGGCCCGGCCATCAGCGTACCGGCTGGCGGCAAGGCCGAAACCAGCGCCATGCTGTACGCTGGCCCGAAGATCCAGTCCAAGCTCAAGGAACTGTCCCCAGGCCTGGAACTGACTGTCGACTACGGCTTCCTGTGGTTCATCGCCCAGCCGATCTTCTGGTTGCTGCAACATATCCACAGCCTGCTGGGTAACTGGGGTTGGTCGATCATTGTTTTGACCATGCTCATCAAGGGCCTGTTCTTCCCGCTGTCGGCCGCCAGCTACCGCTCGATGGCGCGCATGCGTGCCGTAGCGCCGAAGCTGGCCGCGCTGAAGGAGCGCTTCGGTGACGATCGCCAGAAGATGTCCCAGGCGATGATGGAGCTGTACAAGAAAGAGAAGATCAACCCACTGGGTGGATGCTTGCCGATCCTGGTACAGATGCCTGTGTTCCTGGCCCTGTACTGGGTGCTGCTGGAAAGCGTAGAAATGCGCCAGGCCCCATGGATGTTGTGGATCACCGACCTGTCGATCAAGGATCCGTTCTTCATCCTGCCGATCATCATGGGCGCTACCATGTTCATCCAGCAGCGCCTGAACCCGACGCCGCCGGATCCGATGCAGGCCAAGGTGATGAAAATGATGCCGATCATCTTCACCTTCTTCTTCCTGTGGTTCCCGGCTGGCCTGGTGCTGTACTGGGTTGTGAACAACTGCCTGTCGATTTCGCAGCAGTGGTACATCACCCGCCGTATTGAAGCAGCGACCAAAAAAGCTGCTGCTTGACGGGCTACTGCGCTAGCCTGTGAATAAAAACGCCCCCTCGGGGGCGTTTTTGCTATCTGTCGTTTTTGTCGTAGAGGCTTTCGAGCATGAACACTGTGCGTGAAACCATCGCTGCCATCGCAACCGCACAAGGACGTGGAGGGGTGGGTATTGTCAGGCTGTCCGGCCCATTGGCGGCCAAGGCTGGCCAGCTCATAACCGGCCGCACACTGACACCGCGCCATGCCCATTACGGCCCATTTCGCGACCAGGAAGGGCTGGTGCTGGATGAAGGTATTGCACTGTTCTTCCCCGGACCCAACTCGTTCACCGGTGAGGACGTGCTCGAATTGCAGGGGCATGGTGGCCCGGTCGTACTGGACATGCTGTTGCAACGCTGCGTGCAGGTGGGTTGCCGCTTGGCCCGCCCGGGTGAGTTCAGTGAGCGGGCGTTTCTCAACGACAAGCTCGACCTGGCCCAGGCCGAAGCGATTGCCGACCTGATCGAAGCCAGCTCCAGCCAGGCAGCACGCAACGCCCTGCGCTCGTTGCAAGGGGAGTTCTCCAAACGTGTGCACAGCCTGACTGAAGCACTGATCGCGCTGCGGATCTATGTCGAGGCAGCGATCGACTTCCCCGAGGAGGAAATCGACTTTCTTGCCGATGGCCACGTCCTGTCGATGCTCGACTCAGTGCGTGCCGAGTTGTCCACAGTGCAGCGTGAGGCCGGGCAGGGTGCGCTGCTTCGTGACGGCATGACGGTGGTGATCGCCGGCAGGCCGAATGCAGGCAAATCGAGCCTGCTGAATCAACTGGCCGGTCGTGAGGCGGCAATCGTCACCGACATCGCAGGTACGACGCGGGATATCCTGCGTGAACATATCCACATCGATGGCATGCCGCTGCACGTCGTCGATACGGCCGGTTTGCGCGACACCGACGACCATGTGGAAAAGATAGGCGTCGAGCGCGCACTCAAGGCCATAGGCGAAGCCGACAGAGTGTTGTTGGTGGTCGACTCCACCGCCCCTGAGGCCAGTGATCCGTTCGCCCTGTGGCCGGAGTTTCTTGATCAAAGGCCTGATCCGGGCAAGGTCACACTGATTCGCAACAAAGCCGACCTCAGCGGCGAACCCGTAGGGCTGGAACAGTGCGATGACGGTCATGTAACCATCACCTTGAGCGCCAAAGGTGACGATCAGGGCTTGCTGCTGTTACGCGATCACCTCAAAGCCTGCATGGGTTATGAACAGACTGCAGAGAGTGGCTTCAGCGCACGCCGGCGGCACCTCGATGCCCTGCGCCAGGCCAGTGCTCATCTGGAGCACGGTCGTGCGCAATTGACCTTGGCGGGGGCCGGAGAGTTGTTGGCTGAGGACCTGCGCCAGGCCCAGCACGCGCTGGGGGAAATCACGGGCGCGTTCAGTTCGGATGACCTGCTGGGGCGGATTTTCTCGAGTTTCTGCATCGGTAAGTAGCTTTTAGCCAAACCATTCACGACGCCGCTCTTCCTGGAGCGGCTTTTTTTTGCCTGAGATTTGGGGCTCGGGCGTCTCGGACAGGGTTTTGTAGCTGCAGATTTTTAATCACCGGCCTGAAAAAGCGCTCCTGAGCCCTGTGGAAAAGTCGGCTTCAGCTCCGTTGATAAGCATGCTTTTTTTCTGAGGAAAACCTGCCCTGTGGGTAAGTAGGCATTTCATCCACAGGCTAAATCCGGTTATCCATAGCCCTCATGGCACTCCAACCACAGGGTTTAATTTTCTTCTACATGGCGAATCCAGAGGGATGTAGAACGTTATCCACAGATTGGTGCGTGCATAAGAATAAACATAAAAACAAAGCTTTTTTAAATTTCTTCTCTCTAGTTTCTGTTATCAGCCACTCATCCACAGCCTGGTCAAAATTTGCGCAAAAGGTTTCTTTAGAGGGGGTGAAGTCCCTATACTTGTCCGCTTACCTTCTCTATTCGCAAAAACAGGCACGAGGTGCGTGGTGGATTTCCCTTCCCGTTTTGAAGTGATCGTCATCGGCGGCGGCCATGCCGGTACCGAGGCTGCGCTTGCGTCTGCACGCATGGGTGTGAAAACCCTGCTGCTGACCCATAACGTGGAAACCCTCGGTCACATGAGCTGCAACCCGGCCATCGGTGGCATCGGTAAAAGCCATCTGGTCAAAGAGATCGATGCGCTCGGCGGTGCCATGGCACTGGCCACTGACAAGAGCGGCATCCAGTTTCGCGTGTTGAACAACCGCAAGGGCCCGGCTGTTCGCGCCACCCGTGCACAGGCCGACCGCGCCATCTACAAGGCCGTGGTTCGCGAAATCCTGGAAAACCAGCCAAATCTGTGGATATTCCAGCAGTCCTGTGACGACCTGATCGTCGAGCAAGACCAGGTCAAAGGCGTGGTTACGCAAATGGGGCTGCGGTTCTTCGCCGATTCGGTGGTGCTCACGACCGGCACTTTCCTGGGTGGCCTTATCCACATCGGCCTGCAGAACCATTCCGGCGGCCGCGCTGGCGATCCACCGTCGATTGCCCTGGCCCACCGCATGCGTGAATTACCGCTGCGCGTCGGTCGTCTGAAAACCGGTACACCTCCGCGTATCGACGGTCGTTCGGTGGACTTTTCGGTGATGACCGAACAGCCGGGCGACACACCAATCCCGGTCATGTCGTTCATGGGCAACGCCGCGATGCACCCGCGTCAGGTCAGCTGCTGGATTACCCACACCAATGCGCGTACCCACGAAATCATCGCTTCGAACCTCGACCGTTCGCCGATGTACTCGGGCGTCATCGAAGGTGTCGGCCCGCGTTACTGCCCGTCGATCGAGGACAAGATCCATCGCTTTGCCGACAAGGAAAGCCATCAGGTGTTCATCGAGCCGGAAGGCCTGACCACCCATGAGCTGTACCCCAACGGCATTTCCACTTCGCTGCCGTTTGACGTGCAGCTGGAGCTGGTGCGCTCGATTCGCGGTATGGAAAATGCGCACATCGTGCGCCCGGGCTATGCCATCGAATACGACTACTTCGATCCGCGTGACCTCAAGTACAGCCTCGAGACCAAGGTTATCGGTGGCTTGTTCTTCGCTGGCCAGATCAACGGCACTACCGGTTACGAAGAAGCCGGCGCCCAAGGCCTGCTGGCCGGTACCAACGCCGCACTGCGCGCGCAGGGCCGCGAAAGCTGGTGCCCGCGCCGTGACGAGGCGTACATCGGAGTGCTGGTCGACGACCTGATTACCCTGGGTACCCAGGAGCCGTACCGCATGTTCACTTCGCGAGCCGAATACCGGTTGATCCTGCGCGAAGACAACGCCGACCTGCGCCTGACCGAGAAAGGTCGTGAGCTTGGTCTGATCGACGACCAGCGCTGGGCCGCGTTCTGCGCCAAGCGTGACGGCATCGAGCGTGAGGAACAGCGCTTGAAATCGACCTGGGTACGCCCGAATACCCCGCAGGGCCAGGCCGTTGTGGATAAGTTCGGTACCCCGCTGAGCCACGAATACAGCCTGCTCAACCTGCTGGCGCGACCGGAAGTGGACTACGCCGGGCTGATCGAAGCGACCGGCGGCGAACAGATCGATCCACAGGTTGCCGAACAGGTCGAAATCAAGACCAAGTACGCTGGCTACATCGATCGCCAGCAGGACGAGATCGCTCGCCTGCGTGCCAGTGAAGACACCTGCCTGCCTGTGGATATCGACTACACCTCGATTTCCGGCCTGTCCAAGGAAATCCAGGGCAAGCTCGGCCAGACTCGCCCGCAGACGCTGGGCCAGGCTTCGCGGATCCCTGGCGTGACACCAGCGGCAATTTCCCTGTTGTTGATACATCTGAAAAAACGCGGCGCTGGCCGCGAATTGGAGCAAAGCGCTTGAGTTCCTTGGTCACCCCGCAACACGCTGAAGAGTTGTCCACAGGTGCACGCCAGCTCGGTGTCGAGCTGAGCGCCGAGCAGCACGAACGGCTGCTTGGCTACCTGGCCCTGTTGATCAAATGGAACAAAGCCTACAACCTGACGGCCGTGCGCGACCCGAACGAGATGGTTTCGCGCCATCTGCTGGACAGCCTCAGCGTAATGGGTTTTATCCACAGCGATCGCGATAGCTGGCTTGATGTCGGCAGCGGCGGTGGCATGCCCGGGATTCCATTGGCTATCCTGCATCCGCACAAACGCGTAACCGTGCTGGACGCCAACGGCAAGAAAACCCGCTTCCTCACCCAGGTGAAGATGGAGCTGAAACTGGACAACCTCACGGTTATCCACAGCCGGGTCGAGGCCTTCCAGCCAGCACAGCCGTTCAAGGGCATCATCTCTCGCGCCTTCAGCAGCATGGAGAACTTCACCAACTGGACCCGCCACTTGGGCGACACCGGGACGCAATGGCTTGCAATGAAGGGGCTGCATCCTGCCGATGAACTGGTAGCATTGCCCGCAGACTTCACAGTGGAAAGCGAGCAGGCCCTGACCGTTCCAGGTTGCCAGGGCCAGCGCCATCTGCTGATACTGCGCCGCAAGGCATGACTGGGAACACACGCAACAATGGCTAAGGTATTCGCAATCGCGAACCAGAAAGGTGGAGTGGGTAAAACCACCACCTGTATCAATCTCGCCGCATCGCTGGCTGCGACCAAGCGTCGTGTGCTGCTGATCGACCTCGATCCGCAGGGCAACGCCACCATGGGCAGCGGTGTGGACAAACACGAACTCGAACACTCGGTCTACGACCTGCTGATCGGGGAATGCGACCTTGCCCAGGCCATGCACTACTCCGAGCATGGTGGCTTCCAGTTGCTGCCGGCCAACCGCGACCTGACTGCCGCGGAAGTGGTGCTGCTGGAAATGCAGGTCAAGGAGAGCCGCCTGCGCAACGCCCTGGCGCCTATCCGCGAGAATTACGACTTCATCCTCATCGATTGCCCACCGTCGCTGTCGATGCTGACGCTCAATGCCCTGGTCGCCTCCGATGGCGTGATCATTCCGATGCAGTGCGAGTATTACGCACTGGAAGGTCTCAGCGACCTTGTGGATAACATCAAGCGCATTGCCGCCCGTCTGAACCCGGAGCTGAAGATCGAAGGGCTGCTGCGCACCATGTACGACCCGCGTCTTAGCCTGAACAACGATGTATCGGCGCAGCTCAAGGAGCACTTCGGCGAGCAGCTTTACGATACCGTCATTCCGCGCAACATCCGCTTGGCCGAGGCACCGAGCTTTGGCATGCCGGCGCTGGCCTACGACAAGCAATCGCGTGGCGCACTGGCCTATCTGGCCCTGGCCGGGGAACTGGTTCGCCGTCAACGCCGTCAATCACGCACTGCACAAACAACTTAAGGAATCCGCATGGCCGTTAAGAAACGGGGTCTCGGACGTGGGTTGGATGCACTGCTCAGTGGTCCTTCCGTCAGCGCGCTCGAAGAGCAGGCTGTCAAGATCGACCAGAAAGAACTGCAACACCTGCCGGTCGAGTTGATCCAGCGCGGTAAATACCAGCCGCGCCGTGACATGGATCCGCAGGCGCTGGAAGAACTGGCGCACTCGATTCGCACGCACGGTGTGATGCAGCCGATCGTGGTGCGCCCGATCGATGGCAACCGCTACGAGATCATTGCCGGTGAGCGCCGCTGGAGGGCCACGCAGCAGGCTGGCCTGGACACCGTCCCGGCGATGGTGCGGGAAGTGCCTGATGAAGCGGCCATCGCCATGGCCCTCATCGAGAACATCCAGCGAGAGGACCTCAACCCGTTGGAAGAGGCCCTGGCCCTGCAGCGCCTGCAACAGGAGTTCGAACTGACCCAGCAGCAGGTAGCCGATGCCGTAGGCAAGTCGCGGGTTACCGTGGCCAATCTGCTGCGCCTGATCTCGCTGCCTGAAGCGATCAAGACCATGCTTGCCCATGGTGATCTGGAGATGGGCCACGCACGTGCTTTGCTCGGTCTTGAAGAAGATCGCCAGGAAGAAGGGGCGCGTCATGTTGTCGCACGTGGGCTTACCGTGCGCCAAACCGAGGCACTGGTGCGCCAGTGGCTCAGTGGCAAACCTGACCCGGTAGAACCGAGCAAACCTGATCCGGATATCGAGCGCCTTGAACAGCGGCTCGCAGAGCGCCTGGGCTCCGCGGTGCAGATTCGTCACGGAAACAAGGGAAAAGGCCAGTTGGTTATTCGCTATAACTCGCTCGACGAGTTGCAGGGCGTCCTTGCTCACATCCGCTGAAACAATTCCAGTTGTAGCGCGCAGTCGGAAATCACTACCCAAGAGTTGAATAGGGGTTAATCCACCCCTATACTCTGCGCGCATTTTGTCGGCACAATTTATGCCAAGTCGTTACTGACTTGTTGGTCGACTTCTGAGGAGCAGTTGTGATGGAAATCCGCACGCCAAACCGCCTGCCTTTCCATCGCTGGGCGGTTTTTCCGGTACTGCTGGCTCAATTTGTCGTGCTGCTGCTGGCAACATTGGTGTTATGGCAGTGGAAAGGGGCAGTCAGTGGATATTCAGGTCTCTGCGGAGGTTTGATTGCCTGGCTGCCCAATATGTATTTCGCCTGGAAGGCTTTTCGCTTTAGCGGAGCCCGGGCGGCGCAGGCCATCGTCAAGTCGTTTTACGCAGGCGAGGCCGGCAAGATGATTTTGACGGCAGTGCTGTTCGCACTGACCTTCGCAGGAGTGAAGCCACTGGCGCCGTTAGCAGTCTTCGGCGTCTTCGTGTTGACCCTTTTGGTCAGCTGGTTTGCGCCCCTGCTGATGAATAAAAGACTTTCGAGACCTTAGGGCGTTTGAGGCAACCATGGCAGCAGAAACCGCTTCGGGCTATATCCAGCACCACTTGCAGAACCTGACCTACGGTCAACTACCAGACGGCAGCTGGGGCTTCGCCCATTCGGCTGCAGAAGCCAAGGCAATGGGCTTCTGGGCGTTCCACCTGGACACCCTGGGTTGGTCCGTCGCGCTGGGTCTGATCTTCCTGTTCATCTTCCGCATGGCGGCGAAGAAGGCGACCTCCGGCCAGCCTGGCGGTCTGCAGAACTTCGTCGAAGTGATGGTCGATTTCGTCAACGGCAGCGTGAAGGACTCCTTCCACGGCCGTAGCCCGGTGATTGCGCCGCTGGCACTGACCATCTTCGTCTGGGTATTCCTGATGAACGCCGTCGACCTGGTACCGGTCGACTGGATTCCTCAGCTGGCCATCCTGATTTCCGGTGATCCGCACATTCCGTTCCGCGCCGTGTCGACCACCGACCCGAACGCGACGCTGGCAATGGCCTTCTGCGTGTTCGCCCTGATCATCTTCTACAGCATCAAGGTCAAGGGCCTGGGCGGCTTCATCGGTGAGCTGACCCTGCACCCGTTCGGCAGCAAGAACATCTTCGTGCAGATCCTGCTGATTCCGGTCAACTTCCTGCTCGAGTTCGTCACCCTGATCGCCAAGCCGATC
Source organism: Pseudomonas sp. BNK-15 (assembly GCF_047456105.1). Lineage (NCBI taxonomy): Bacteria > Pseudomonadati > Pseudomonadota > Gammaproteobacteria > Pseudomonadales > Pseudomonadaceae > Pseudomonas > Pseudomonas sp. BNK-15. Next base: position 1,920,083 of record NZ_CP179898.1, on the reverse strand, counting down.
TCGCTGGCGCTGCGACTGTTCGGCAACATGTACGCCGGCGAGCTGGTGTTCATCCTGATCGCCGTGATGTTCGGCTCCGGCCTTCTGTGGCTGAGCGGCCTGGGTGTGGTGCTGCAGTGGGCGTGGGCTGTGTTCCACATCCTGATCATCACCCTGCAAGCTTTCATCTTCATGATGCTTACCATCGTCTACCTGTCGATGGCTCACGAAGATAACCATTAAGACCGCCTGGCGTGTCTGATAGCCTTCCCCGCTCGTTTGGGGGGAGGGCTTTAAAAGTCCGCAAGGGCAGCTGTTCCAAACGATTTGTTTTACCGCTTCAAACTAAAAACCTAACCAATACGACGTAAAAGTCGGGAGGAAAGATGGAAACTGTAGTTGGTCTGACCGCTATCGCTGTTGCTCTGCTGATCGGCCTGGGTGCTCTGGGTACCGCCATTGGTTTCGGCCTGCTGGGCGGCAAATTCCTGGAAGGCGCTGCTCGTCAGCCTGAGATGGTTCCGATGCTGCAGGTCAAAATGTTCATCGTTGCCGGTCTGCTCGACGCCGTAACCATGATCGGTGTTGGTATCGCTCTGTTCTTCACCTTCGCGAATCCGTTCGTTGGTCAGATCGCCGGCTAATCACTCGTATCCACGAGTTGATGGCTGTATGAATTAAGACCGAGCGAGGTGTTGGCGTGAACATTAATGCAACCCTGATTGGCCAATCCGTTGCTTTCCTGATTTTTGTACTCTTCTGCATGAAGTATGTATGGCCTCCGGTCATCACTGCTCTGCAAGAGCGCCAAAAGAAGATTGCCGACGGCTTGGACGCTGCCAACCGCGCAGCTCGCGACCTGGAGCTGGCCCAAGAGAAAGCGGGTCAGCAACTGCGTGAAGCTAAAGCACAGGCAGCCGAAATCATTGAGCAAAGCAAGAAACGCGCTGCTCAGCTTGTCGAGGAAGCCCGTGAACAGGCCCGCGTCGAAGCTGACCGTGTGAAGGCTCAGGCTCTGGCCGAGATCGAACAGGAACTGAACAGTGCCAAAGACGCCCTGCGTGCCCAAGTGGGTGCCCTGGCCGTTGGCGGTGCTGAAAAGATCCTTGGCGCCACAATCGATCAAAACGCGCATGCGGAGCTGGTTAACAAACTGGCCGCTGAAATTTAAGCGAGGGCGATCATGGCAGAACTGACCACGTTGGCCCGACCTTACGCTAAGGCTGCCTTTGAGCATGCCCAGGCCCATCAGCAACTGGCCAATTGGTCAGCCATGCTCGGCCTGGCTGCTGCGGTGTCGCAAGACGACACCATGCAGCGCCTGCTCAAGGCCCCGCGACTGACGAGCGCAGAAAAGGCCGCCACGTTCATTGACGTGTGCGGTGACAAGTTCAATGCACAGGCACAGAATTTCATTCATGTTGCCGCGGAAAACGACCGTCTCCTGCTTCTGCCGGAGATTGCCGCTCTGTTCGACCTGTACAAGGCCGAGCAAGAGAAATCCGTGGACGTGGAAGTCACCAGTGCCTTCGCGTTGAACCAAGAACAGCAAGACAAACTCGCCAAGGTTCTCAGTGCACGGTTAGGCCAGGAAGTGCGCCTGCACGCGTCGGAGGATGCCAGCCTGATTGGCGGCGTCGTCATCCGCGCTGGTGACCTGGTAATCGATGGCTCTGTTCGCGGCAAAATCGCGAAACTGGCCGAAGCATTGAAATCTTGAGTTTGAAGGGGCAGCAGAGCAATGCAGCAACTCAATCCTTCCGAAATTAGTGAAATCATCAAGGGCCGCATCGACAACCTCGATGTGAGCTCCCAAGCCCGTAACGAAGGTACCGTCGTTTCGGTTTCCGACGGTATCGTGCGGATCCACGGTCTGGCCGACGTCATGTACGGCGAAATGATCGAGTTCCCTGGCGGCGTCTACGGCATGGCCCTGAACCTGGAGCAAGACTCCGTAGGTGCAGTGATCCTGGGTGCCTATGACACCCTCGCCGAAGGCATGAGCGCCAAGTGCACCGGCCGCATCCTGGAAGTTCCGGTTGGTAAGGAACTGCTGGGCCGCGTAGTCGACGCACTGGGCAACCCGATCGATGGCAAAGGTCCTCTGGGCAACACCGAGACCGACGCGGTCGAGAAAGTTGCTCCAGGCGTGATCTGGCGTAAGTCGGTAGACCAGCCTGTACAGACTGGCTACAAGTCCGTCGACGCCATGATCCCGGTCGGCCGTGGCCAGCGTGAGCTGATCATCGGTGACCGTCAGATCGGCAAGACCGCCATGGCCATCGACGCCATCATCAACCAGAAAGACTCCGGTATTTTCTGCGTTTATGTTGCTGTCGGCCAGAAGCGTTCCACCGTTGCCAACATCGTTCGCAAGCTGGAAGAAAACGGCGCCCTGGCCAACACCATCGTGGTGGTTGCCAGTGCTTCGGAATCCGCCGCACTGCAATTCCTGGCGCCATACGCCGGTTGCACCATGGGCGAGTTCTTCCGTGACCGCGGCGAAGACGCACTGATCGTTTACGATGACCTGTCCAAGCAGGCCGTTGCCTACCGTCAGATCTCCCTGCTGCTGCGCCGTCCACCAGGACGCGAAGCGTACCCAGGCGACGTGTTCTATCTCCACTCCCGTCTGCTGGAGCGTGCATCGCGCGTTTCGGAAGAGTACGTCGAGAAGTTCACCAACGGTGCTGTAACTGGCAAAACCGGTTCCCTGACTGCGCTGCCGATCATCGAAACTCAGGCTGGCGACGTTTCCGCGTTCGTTCCGACCAACGTGATTTCCATCACCGACGGTCAGATCTTCCTGGAATCGGCCATGTTCAACTCGGGCATCCGTCCTGCAGTGAACGCCGGTGTTTCGGTATCCCGCGTAGGTGGTGCTGCTCAGACCAAGATCATCAAGAAGCTGTCCGGTGGTATTCGTACCGCTCTGGCTCAGTACCGTGAACTGGCTGCATTCGCCCAGTTCGCCTCCGATCTGGACGAAGCGACCCGCAAGCAGCTGGAGCATGGTCAGCGCGTTACCGAGCTGATGAAGCAGAAGCAGTACGCGCCAATGTCCATCGCGGACATGGCCCTGTCGCTGTACGCCGCTGAGCGTGGTTTCCTGACTGACGTAGAAGTCTCCAAGATCGGTAGCTTCGAGCAAGCACTGATCGCCTTCTTCAACCGTGATCACGCTGAACTGATGGCGAAGATCAATGTGAAGGGTGACTTCAACGACGAAATCGACGCAGGCCTGAAAGCCGGTATCGAGAAGTTCAAGGCCACCCAGACCTGGTAAGCCGCAGCGGGGGCTCAGGCCCCCGCTTGCTAACCTGATAGGTGATACATGGCAGGCGCAAAAGAGATTCGCAGTAAGATTGCGAGCATCAAAAGCACGCAAAAAATTACCAGCGCCATGGAGAAAGTGGCGGTCAGCAAGATGCGCAAGGCACAAATGCGCATGGCTGCTAGCCGTCCTTACGCGGAGCGTATCCGCCAGGTGATCGGTCATCTGGCCAACGCCAACCCGGAATACCGCCACCCCTTCATGATCGAGCGCCCTGTAAAGCGTGCCGGTTATATTGTGGTGAGCAGTGACCGTGGTCTGTGCGGTGGCTTGAATACCAACCTGTTCAAGGCCCTGGTCAAGGACATGAACGCGAACCGCGAACAGGGCGTGGAAATCGACCTGTGCGTGATCGGCAGCAAGGGTGCGACTTTCTTCCGCATCTTTGGCGGCAACGTCGTAGCCGCGATCAGCCACTTGGGCGAAGAGCCATCGATCAACGATCTGATCGGCTCCGTCAAAGTGATGCTGGACGCCTACCTGGACGGCCGTATCGATCGCCTCTGCGTGGTTTCGAACAAGTTCATCAATACCATGACCCAGAAGCCGACGGTCGAGCAATTGGTACCGTTGGTGGCAACCCCGGATCAGGAACTCAAGCACCACTGGGATTACCTGTACGAACCCGACGCAAAAGAGCTGCTGGACGGCTTGATGGTGCGTTACGTGGAGTCGCAGGTATACCAGGCGGTGGTCGAGAACAACGCTGCTGAACAAGCGGCCCGGATGATCGCGATGAAGAACGCCACAGACAACGCCGGTGATTTGATCAAAGAGCTCCAGCTGATCTACAACAAGGCGCGTCAGGCTGCGATCACCCAGGAGATCTCGGAAATCGTCGGCGGCGCTGCCGCGGTTTAACGGTTCACATATTCAGAGGATCCAGCTATGAGTAGCGGACGTATCGTTCAAATCATCGGCGCCGTCATCGACGTGGAATTCCCACGTGACGTCGTGCCGAGTGTATACAACGCGCTGAAAGTACAAGGCGCGGAAACCACCCTGGAAGTTCAGCAGCAGCTGGGCGACGGCGTGGTTCGTACCATTGCGATGGGCTCGACCGAAGGCCTGAAGCGCGGTCTGGATGTCGTCGACACCGGTGCTGCCATTTCCGTTCCTGTTGGTAAGGCCACCCTGGGCCGTATCATGGACGTACTGGGCAACCCGATCGACGAAGCCGGCCCGATCGGCGAAGAAGAGCGTCGCGGTATCCACCAGCCAGCGCCTTCGTTCGCTGACCAGGCAGGCGGCAACGACCTGCTGGAAACCGGCATCAAGGTTATCGACCTGGTTTGCCCGTTCGCCAAGGGTGGTAAGGTTGGTCTGTTCGGTGGTGCCGGTGTCGGCAAGACCGTAAACATGATGGAACTGATCCGTAACATCGCCATGGAACACAGCGGTTACTCCGTGTTCGCTGGTGTGGGTGAGCGTACTCGTGAGGGTAACGACTTCTACCACGAGATGAAGGACTCCAACGTTCTCGACAAAGTAGCCTTGGTCTACGGTCAGATGAACGAGCCACCAGGAAACCGTCTGCGCGTAGCGCTGACCGGCCTGACCATGGCTGAGAAGTTCCGTGACGAAGGTAACGACGTTCTGCTGTTCGTCGACAACATCTATCGTTACACCCTGGCCGGTACCGAAGTATCCGCACTGCTGGGCCGTATGCCTTCGGCAGTAGGTTACCAGCCGACCCTGGCTGAAGAGATGGGCGTTCTGCAAGAGCGCATCACCTCCACCAAGGAAGGTTCGATCACCTCCGTCCAGGCCGTATACGTACCAGCGGACGACTTGACCGACCCGTCGCCAGCGACCACCTTCGCCCACCTGGACGCCACCGTCGTTCTGTCCCGTGACATCGCCTCCCTGGGTATCTACCCAGCGGTCGACCCACTGGACTCGACTTCGCGTCAGCTGGACCCGAACGTGATCGGCAATGAGCACTACGACACTGCTCGTGGCGTTCAGTATGTTCTGCAGCGCTACAAAGAGCTGAAGGACATTATTGCGATCCTGGGTATGGACGAACTGTCCGAGACCGACAAGCAACTGGTAGCCCGCGCTCGTAAGATCCAGCGCTTCCTGTCGCAGCCGTTCTTCGTGGCCGAAGTTTTCACCGGTTCGCCAGGTAAGTACGTTTCCCTGAAAGACACCATCGCTGGCTTCAGCGGCATCCTCAAAGGTGACTACGACCACCTGCCAGAACAAGCGTTCTACATGGTCGGCAGCATCGACGAAGCGATCGAGAAAGCCAAGAAACTGTAATTCCTGCGCCCCGCAAGGGGCGCTATCAGGTTGAGGCAAGCAGATGGCTATGACAGTCCATTGCGATATCGTCAGCGCGGAAGGAGAGATTTTCTCCGGTCTGGTCGAGATGGTGGTTGCGCACGGTAACCTGGGTGATCTTGGTATCGCTCCAGGCCACGCGCCTCTGATCACCAATCTGAAGCCAGGTCCGATCACGCTGACCAAGCAGGGTGGCGCCCAAGAGGTGTATTACATCTCTGGTGGTTTCCTCGAGGTTCAGCCGAACATGGTCAAGGTGCTTGCCGATACCGTGCAACGTGCTACAGACCTGGATGAAGCTCAGGCTCAGGAAGCCCTCAAGGCTGCCGAGAACGCCCTGAGTCTGAAAGGCGCGGACTTCGATTACGGCGCCGCCGCCGCACGTCTGGCCGAGGCCGCAGCTCAGCTGCGTACCGTCCAGCAAATGCGCAAAGGCAAGTAATCGGCCCCGGCTGATCACTGCTGTTGCGATTGAGTAAAAGGGTAGCCTCGGCTACCCTTTTTCTTTTCCGAATTCCCCCTCGGTCATTTCTCTGACCGCCCAGGATTGGTAGCCAGTCAATGTCACTCGATATCGTTATTCTCGCCGCCGGCCAAGGTACTCGCATGCGCTCGGCGCTGCCCAAGGTGCTGCACCCGGTGGCCGGCAATTCCATGCTCGGCCATGTTATCCACAGCGCACGGCAGCTTCAGCCTCAAGGCATTCACGTAGTGATTGGCCATGGTGCGGAGCAGGTGCGTGAGCGCCTGGCAGCCGACGACCTGAATTTCGTTATGCAGGACAAGCAACTGGGTACCGGGCATGCCGTTGCCCAAGCGCTGCCGGCGATCACTGCCGACACGGTGCTGGTGCTGTATGGCGACGTACCGCTGATTGAAGTGGAAACCCTGCAACGCCTGCTGGCCAAGGCCACCGACCAGCAGCTGGGCCTGCTCACCGTTAACCTGCAAGACCCGACCGGCTACGGGCGCATTGTGCGTGATGCCCAAGGCAAGGTGACTGCGATCGTCGAGCACAAGGACGCCAGCGATGTGCAGAAAGCGATCAAGGAAGGCAATACCGGCATCCTGGCCCTGCCAGCCGCTCGCCTTGCCGACTGGATGGGGCGTTTGTCGAACAACAACGCCCAAGGTGAGTATTACCTGACCGACGTCATCGCCATGGCAGTGGCTGATGGCCTGGTGGTGGCTACCGAACAACCGCACGACCCGATGGAAGTGCAGGGTGCCAATGACCGGCGCCAGCTATCCGAACTCGAGCGCCACTATCAACTGCGCGAAGGCCGACGATTGATGGCACAGGGTGTGACCCTGCGTGACCCGGCTCGTTTCGACGTGCGTGGTGAAGTGACCGTTGGTCGCGATGTGCTGATCGATATCAACGTCATCCTCGAAGGCAAGGTCGTGATCGAGGACGACGTTCAGATTGGGCCTAACTGCGTGATCAAGGACAGCACCCTGCGCAAAGGCGTGGTGGTCAAGGCCAACAGCCATATTGAAGGCGCCGTGATGGGCGAGGGTAGCGATGCCGGCCCGTTCGCGCGCCTGCGCCCGGGCAGCGTGCTGGATGCCAAGGCCCATGTGGGTAACTTTGTCGAACTGAAGAATGCCCACCTGGGTGAAGGCGCCAAAGCGGGTCACTTGAGCTACCTGGGTGATGCCGAGATCGGGGCACGCACCAATATTGGTGCTGGCACCATCACGTGCAATTACGATGGTGCCAACAAGTTCAAGACTGTGATGGGCGAGGATGTGTTCATCGGTTCGAACAACTCGTTGGTGGCGCCTGTGGATATCAAGGCGGGGGCCACAACTGCGGCGGGTTCGACGATTACCCAGACTGTCGAGGCTGGGCAACTTGCCGTGGGACGTGCGCGTCAGCGTAACATCGATGGCTGGAAGCGGCCGGAGAAGATCAAGAAGGACTGATTATCCACAGCCCGTTCGATCGAAAGCCGACTTGTGTGAATAAGTCGGCTTTTTTATTGGCTGTAAAGGCATCGGAGGGGCAAGCCGCTGCACCGCGATCGGTGGCATTTATTTATCCACAGGCCGGTGATTTTTCAGATCGACAGCCTTGACGAAATCTCTCTCATAGGTTTTGATTGCAATCATTATCTTTCGAATCGAAACTTAAGCGCCCATGTCGAAACGAAATACCCCCCAACGCCGTCACAACATCCTGGCCATGCTCAGCGAGCAAGGTGAGGTCAGTGTGGACGCATTGGCCAAGCGCTTTGAAACGTCGGAAGTCACCATACGCAAGGACCTCGCTGCCCTCGAGGCCAATGGCTTGCTGCTGCGTCGCTACGGCGGCGCGGTACCGGTTCCGCAGGAGATGCTTGGGGAAACCGCACAGCCAGTGTCTGCCTACAAGAAAGCCATCGCCCGCGCTGCTGTCGGCCGTATCCGTGAACACGCGCGGATCATCATCGACAGTGGCAGCACTACTGCCGCGATGATCCCGGAGCTCGGCCGCCAGCCAGGCCTGGTGGTGATGACCAACTCTTTGAACGTGGCCCGCGCCATTAGCGAGCTTGAGCATGAACCGGTACTGCTGATGACCGGCGGCACCTGGGACCCGCACTCCGAGTCGTTCCAGGGCCAGGTCGCCGAGCAGGTACTGCGCTCATACGATTTCGACCAGTTGTTCATCGGCGCAGATGGCATCGACCTCAACCGCGGCACCACGACTTTCAATGAGCTGCTGGGCCTGAGCCGAGTCATGGCCGAAGTGGCCCGCGAGGTGATCGTGATGGTCGAATCCGACAAGGTCGGGCGCAAGATCCCCAATCTTGAACTGCCTTGGGGCAGTGTCAGCACCCTCATTACAGACGAACGCCTGCCAGCAGCGGCACGCGAACAGATTCAAGCCCGCGGCGTCAACCTGATCTGCGCCGCGATCAGCCAGGAGAAATAATCATGTGTGGAATCGTTGGCGCCGTAGCTGAACGCAACATCACCGCCATTCTCATCGAAGGCCTCAAGCGGCTCGAGTACCGCGGCTACGACAGCGCCGGCCTTGCCGTTTATACCCAGCAAGGTGAACTGCAGCGCCGGCGCCGCATCGGCAAGGTCGCTGAACTGGACGCTGCCAACGCTGCCGACCCGCTGATCGGCCAGTTGGGCATTGCCCACACCCGTTGGGCTACCCACGGCGCACCGACCGAGGGCAATGCGCACCCGCATTTCTCGGGTGAAGAAGTGGCAGTGGTACACAACGGCATCATCGAAAACCATGAAGAGCTGCGCGAAGAGCTCAAAGGCCTGGGCTATGTGTTCGTTTCGCAAACCGATACCGAGGTTATCGTCCACCTGATCCACCATACCCTCAAGACCATCCCGGACCTGGCGGACGCACTGAAGTCAGCGGTCAAGCACCTGCACGGTGCCTATGGCCTGGCGCTGATCAGCGTGAAACAACCCGATCGTCTGGTTGCCGCGCGCAGTGGCAGCCCGTTGGTGATTGGCCTTGGCCATGGTGAGAACTTCCTGGCTTCCGACCAGTTGGCGCTGCGCCAGGTCACTGACCGCTTCATGTACCTGGAGGAGGGCGACATCGCTGAGATCCGCCGTGACCAGGTGAAGGTCTGGGATCAGGCCGGCAACGCGGTCCAGCGCGAAACCGTGCAGTATCACGAAGGCGCCGAAGCCGCTGACAAGGGCGCATATCGCCACTTCATGCTCAAGGAGATTCACGAGCAGCCGACCGTGGTTCAGCGCACTCTGGAAGGCCGCCTGGGCAAGGACCATGTGCTGGTCCAGGCCTTTGGCCCACAGGCTGCTGAACTGTTCGCCAAGGTGCGCAACGTGCAGATCGTGGCCTGTGGTACCAGCTACCACGCCGGCATGGTTGCCCGTTACTGGCTGGAAAGCTTGGCCGGCATCCCTTGCCAGGTCGAAGTCGCCAGTGAGTTCCGCTACCGCAAGGTGGTGGTCCAGCCGGACACCCTGTTCGTTTCGATTTCCCAGTCTGGCGAAACTGCCGACACCCTCGCTGCCCTGCGCAATGCCAAGGAACTGGGCTTCCTCGGCAGCCTGGCCATCTGCAACGTGGGCATCAGCTCGCTGGTACGCGAATCCGACCTGACCCTGCTGACACTGGCCGGCCCGGAAATCGGCGTGGCGTCGACCAAGGCGTTCACTACCCAGCTGGTATCGCTGATGCTGCTGACCCTGGCCCTGGGCCAGGTGCGTGGCACCCTCGAGGCTGGTGTGGAAGCGGAGCTGGTCGAAGAGCTGCGTCGCCTGCCGGCACGCCTGGGCGAAGCCCTGGCCATGGACCACACCGTCGAAAAGATCGCCGAGCTGTTTGCCGACAAGCACCACACCCTGTTCCTGGGCCGTGGTGCGCAGTACCCGGTTGCGATGGAGGGTGCGCTCAAGCTCAAGGAGATTTCCTACATTCACGCTGAAGCGTACCCGGCGGGTGAGCTCAAGCATGGCCCGTTGGCGCTTGTGGATAACGACATGCCGGTGGTAACGGTAGCGCCGAACAACGAGCTGCTGGAGAAGCTCAAGTCGAACCTGCAGGAAGTCCGCGCCCGGGGTGGTGAGCTGGTGGTGTTCGCCGATGAGCACGCCGGTATGAGCAACGGCGAAGGTACCCATGTAATCAAGGTGCCGCACATCGCTGACGCGCTGGCGCCGATCCTGTACACCATTCCACTGCAGTTGCTGTCGTACTACGTGGCGGTGCTCAAGGGCACTGATGTTGACCAGCCGCGTAACTTGGCGAAGTCGGTGACGGTGGAATAAGCATCTGCGGCCATGAGGCCAATTGTGGTTTTGCGCAATAAAGATTGACACAACCCAATAAAGATTGTCACAACGCAATATAGTTTGACACAGCCGGCAACCCCCCGTATCTACGGGGGGTTGCGTTTTTGGACTGCGCCGTTGGTCCGGATTAGCCGCTTCGCTTGGAGGCGGGAGTAGTCTTGAAGCTCATCGCTGTTCGGGCAGCCCGATGTCTCATTTCTAGAATCTTTGAAACGCGAGGTGAGGTCGAGTCGGATTGAATTGAGGAGGCGGTGTTGCGCGGTCGCAGGTTTGCATCAGAGCAAGATATTGAACGGCACATTTCCAACGGATTTGGAGCGGGAGCTGGAGCCAGCTACGTTCCCTGGTTACGCGTGCAGGATGTCCCATCTCGTGGGCGCTCGCACAAAATTCAAGGTGTAGTAGTCGATCGCATCCATCACCTGTTCTCTGATCTTGAGCGTGCATACCTACTGGTCTGCGAGTTCTCTGAGGACGTTGTAGATATCCGTGAACAATATCCGCTGCTCCCTCGGGAATCTGCTAAGGCCATTGCAAACTCGATTGGCGTACGCTATCCAAAGTATCCTACTACCTCAGTACCTTTGGTCATGACTACAGATTTTATCCTGACGGTCAGGCAGCCCAACGGAGATTCGAAAACTGTAGCTAAGGCCATAAAATATCAAGTGGACCTGACAGGTAAAGAGTCACTCCGCACGCTTGAAAAGCTAGAAATTGAAAGAAGATTTTGGCTGGCTCAGGGAATTGATTGGGGCATTGTTACCGAAAAAGATTTTACAGTGGACCTGATTAAAAACCTCGGTCTGCTTAGGCAACACACCTTGCTACCTAGGGAGCTGAATAACTCTTCCCTGTTATCCGATTTTGTTGATCACCTGGTGGCCTTAAAAGCCTACCCATGGTCTACGGGACAATGTCTACGGAAAGTTGCGTCGCGGCTGTGCTTATCTTATTCGAGCGCAAAGCACATTTTCTACTATCTCATCTGGTGGAAAATGATCCGTATCGATTTGGCAAATACTTTGTTGCTGCTCACTTCTCCTTTACCTGATTTCACTGTCATCTCCTTGACCGAATCGGCACCGCTGAGTGAGAAATCGTTATGACTATCATGGTCAATGATGTTTTTGAGCCTGTCACAGAGCATTCTGCGGTATCGGCGATGGTAAGAGTCATTCATATCGATGAGATGCGTGAATCGGCTGTGGTCATCGATCTAGTCGATCCACCCGGAAAGCCTTATGTGATGGAGCTTGCAGAGCTTACCCGCTCATTGGCCTTGGGTGACACAAAGCCAGTGGCCATCGTAACCCCGGAGTTTCTTTTGGTCCTTGAGGAGGATCTGACAGAGGATGCAAGGCGTGTTAGGGATGCCAAATGGGCGATGATCGCGCCGCTCGTTGATACACCCTATCCCGGCCAATTATTCCTTAAAGGTGAAATGGGGCGGCTTGTTAGTGCTAGGTCGGCTGAATTAAATGTACAACGAAAGACTATCTATCGTACCCTCTATCGCTATTGGGTTCATGGCCAAGTAAAAAACTCGCTATTAAAAGATTACACAGCGGTTGGCGTAGCGAACCGAATATACAAGCCGGGTAAACCTCCAGGGAAGAAACCAAAATTCCAAGGGGTATTTACTCAGCCAGCTAAAATTCTTAGCGCTGTAGATGTGCGTTGTATTAAAGTCGGGTATGCACTTTACGTGAATGACAAAACGCCCTCCATACGCAGCGCGTACGATAGGATGGTGGAGAGGTTTTATTCAGTAAAAGATCTTTCTAAGAATCCTGAGTCCGGCAAGATCCTGTTACCCGATTCAGAAATTCCTACCTTTAGACAGTTTACTTATAGAGGTAAACAGCTCTTTGATGAAGTGGAAACTGAACGCGGTCGGATGGGGATTAGAAAATGGTTGAAAGATCGTCGACCGCTGTCGGGAACTGTTCGGGACTGGCTTCGAGGTCCCTGTCACCAGTTCGAAATTGATGCAACCATCGCGGACATCTACTTGGTAAACGGATATTCCCGCAGGATGCTGATAGGCCGGCCTGTTGTTTACATCGTGGTGGACAGTTTCTCGGGGATGATTGTCGGTCTGTATGTCGGCCTGGAAGGGCCAAGCTGGAATGGCGCCAGGCAGGCGTTATTCAACGCGTTCAGCTCCAAAGTGGACTTCTGTGCCCAAAATGGTGTCGAGATCATACCTGGGGACTGGGATTGTCACCACCTGCCCCACCATATCTACGCCGATCGAGGCGAAATGCTGTCGCAGGCTGCAGAAGGGTTGGCATCGGGCCTGGGTATTGAAATGGGCACCGCCCCGCCTTTCCGACCAGATTGGAAACCTATGGTAGAGAGCCGCTTCGGCCTATTGAACGATTTGACCGGCATCAGATGGCTGCCAGGAGGAGTAGCAGCGAGGGATAAAGAGAGGGGCGAGCGTGATTACCGCCTCGATGCCACGCTTAATTTGAAAGAATTTACTCAGATCCTGATCAAATGCATTCTTCACTACAACCATCACCATCGGCAGCCTGAAAGGCTCACCCAAGCGATGATGAACGATGGTGTAGAGCCCACGCCGAATGCGATCTGGAGTTGGGCTTCAGAGCATGAACTGATTGAGTCGAACAATCGACCTGACGATTTAATCTACCTTCACCTGTTGCCTCGTGAACGTGCAACGGTGCAAAAGGGCGGAGTACTGTTCCGCGGTATGCATTATGTCTGTCAGATGGCAATCGAGAAAAATTGGTTCGCCAAGGCCCGTAGCACAGGGGTTTGGTCCATTGAGTGCCGGTACGACCCAAACTGCTCAAGCCACATCTGGATTCAAGACAGTAATAAGCAATTCTTACGGTGCGACCTTCGACGTTCGGATGCGAAGTATGCAAATTATCGTTCGGACGAAATCTACGACCTGTTGGAGGCCTACCGGCATAAGGCACCCTCGCATAAGCGTGCTGAATTAGAGGGGCGCGTGGATCTTATCCAAACAACGGATAACATCATCAATAAAGCGAAAGCCGAGCGAAAACTCGAACCTGCAGCCAGTACAAAAGCGAAGGCCATTGGCAAAATCCGAGAGAATCGCGCTGAAGAAAAGGCCCGCGAGCGCGAAAACTCTTCGGTCCCTGATGGCGTTCGAGCTGAGCCTGCAGCATCTCAAGTCCCACCCGAAGCATACGAGTCCTATGCAGGGCCTCGGCGAGCAGAGGTTATAGATTTGCTAAAGCGAATCCGACCAGGACATACCTCATGAACGGCCGACACATTCTCGCGAGCTACCTCAAGCAGCCGATACCGGAATACGCAGGAAACCCGTTGATCGAGGCTTTACCTCCGATTCTCACGGATACGGTAGTTGCAGGTTTGATATCCAATTTTCCTCAGCCTGTAACGCCTGAAGAGCTCGAACTCGATGGCTCAACTCGGCTTCACTGTATCGATCGATTGAGAACCGTAGTGCAGCCGTTCTTGCTGCACTTGGATTTGGAGTCGGTGTTTTCACTCCTCATCCGGCGCGGATATGTTGGTCGAAATCCAACCTCGCCCGCTACCGTGAGGCACCTGCATTCCTTATCAGGGGCGCAGCGCTACGATCACGCCTTCAAGTCGACGGCTGAAACCTTCACTGTTGTTGGCCTCAGTGGCATGGGGAAGTCCACGGCGCTGCATGCCATTTTGAGCCTGTATCCTCAAACGATTCGGCATGAGTGTTACGAAGGGCTTAGGTTCGTCCACACCCAAATCACCTGGCTCAAGCTCGACTGCCCGCGGGATGGATCGCTGGCTGGTTTTTGCCAGCAATTCTTCTACGCCGTTGGTAACGCGCTAGGAGATCAGGACTACTACAAGCGGCATCGTTACCGAAATATCAATGAGGCGCTGCAACACATGGAACAGGTGGCAAGCACCTTTTTTATCGGCGCCTTGCTCATCGACGAATTGCAGAACCTCCACCTGGCAAAAACGGGCGGAAAGGACAGCATGCTGAACTTTTTCCTGCACCTGGTAAACAACCTTGGGATTCCCGTCGTTTTTATTGGCACTAACTCGATGATCAGCCTTTTCTCGGACGTCATGCGTAATGCACGCAGGTGTTGCGGCGTCGGTATGATCGAATTCAAGCGTTTTGAGAAAGACGATGATGAATGGCAAAACCTCGTTCAGAATCTCTGGGAATATCAATGGTGCAAGCAACCTGCAGCGTTAACTCCAGCGATCCTCGATGCCCTTTACGAGCATACGCAAGGCATCACGGATTTCTTGGTCAAGCTCCTTGTGCTATGCCAGCGCTATGCAATCCAAAGCGGTTCCGAATGCCTCACACCTGAAATCATCGCAAATGTGAGCCACGCAAAGATGCAGATCCTCAAGCCAGCGCTGTCGGCTTTGCGTAGTCGTGATCCGGGGCGCATGCGAAAATTCGACGATCTCCTTCCTTTAGAGGAACAGCTTGTGGAGATGATGAGTTTCGACGGAGCCTATCGTTCTGGCCGTCTGGCGCTGCTTCGAGCGGTGACGCCCCGCGGTGGTGGAGAGATTGCTATCCCGTCCGCTGTTGCGAAAAAGACTGCAGCACCAGCAGTTGTCTCGGTAGAGGCGTCCGAAGCTAAGTCTCTAGTCGAACATACGGACACCTTGGCGGCGCTGCACTCCGCAGGCTGGATGACCACAGACTTGTTTGAGTTCTCACCGACATACCGTAAAGCCTGAGTCGAGGACGGTGGGATGAAGCACATATTCCATCTCTTTCCAGCTGCTTTTCCTGACGAGACGCTTCACAGCGTCCTCTCTCGTTATGTTCGGCTTTGCGGATTTAGCACATGCAATGCTGCTTTCTGCAGTGAAAAGGCGGCGGCCTCATTCTCACGGAACGTAGCTTTTCCTTGTCGTTTGGTCGATTTGGTAGAGGCGCTGCCTTGTGGTGCAGGGTTAGACGTATCAGAGATCATCAAGCGCCATACCTTAATACCTTATTACGCACCCTTTCTGACCCACTGCCAGCTGGATTACGCATTGGCTTCAATGGCTGGAGATGGCCACGGGCTCAAACTCAAACTTGGAGTTGTTGCGAGCCGGCTTGAGGGGGCTTCACGAATTCGTTTTTGCCCATCCTGCATCAACGATGACGTTGCGGAGGGTGGAGCAGCTTACTGGCATCGAGCCCATCAACTTCCCGGTGTGCTGATATGTCCTCGACATGGCACGGTCCTGAGGGTCATGGGGCCTGGCTGGTCCACAAATACAGGGCACCTCAATCTGCCTGGTGATGAAAGTGTCCTGGCGCACTCGGTACAGCCTGACATTCCACATCGGTGTTTCTCCAGACTTCATCGAATTGCGCTACGGTCACAGCAATTGCTTGGCGCCGAGCTCAGATCGCTTCCAGCTGATTCGATGCGCTCACGCCTGCTAGGTGGCGCCGTTAAGTTAAATTTGGCCTCAGGCTCTCGTTTGGCGTTGCGTCCGTTAAGTCGATACCTGGAAGCATTCTTTCAAGCGCTCCCGGACGCTTGGGAATATTCGGTGCTGGGCGATTTTCGTGGAGATCTGCCTCCGTCATGGGTGACGAAGCTACTTCGTAAGCCGCGAGGAACTCACCACCCCCTCAAGTTCATCATCTTGGCCGAAGCCCTGGATGTCGACTTGGCCAATTTACCGAGTGTTGGCCCAGTCAAGGTCTTGGAGGTGCAGCCTCCGATTTGTGATGACATTGCGGACAGGAACTTGGCACCCAAGCTTGATATCAAGCCGTTAGCCTTTCAGCCAGTTGCACTCTGGCGTTTGGCTCTTGCGGGTGAAGAAGCCGGAGCTATTGCCGCTGAATTGGGCGTATCCCAGAGCTACGTATACCGAACCATCCGCAGCGTGGTTGGCGGGCCGAGTGCCTGGATGGATGCGAGATTTCTTAGAGAACGTAGTGAACGTAGAGTTGCTTTCGAGGCTGACTATCACACACGAGATGCGCACAACTGTCGTGGATATAGATGGTTGTATCGCCGTGATAAAAGCTGGCTCTCCAACCTCATTGCGGAGCGAGGTCCGCACCGAGATGGTCGTTCGGATACCAGTGGCATGTTTGCTCTCCTCGACGCGAGTCTTTCCGATCAGATTCAGCGATGCGCTCACTATCTTCGTACCCTTCCGGGTAAACCGGTTCGGCTTTCCCGTACGAGGATTGGTCGTGAACTTCATGCGTTGTCACGATTTGAGAAGCAGCTTTCCAAGCTGCCATTATGCGCTGCAGCTCTGGCCAGCTCCTGTGAAAGCTCAGAAGCGTTCCGCATTCGACGTTTAGATTGGGCCCGAGCAGTTCTCTATAGTGAACGGAGATCCATAACTCGATCGGCGCTGTATCGAACTGCCGGCATTCGGTTCGAGAAGTTGATTTCAGAATGATTGGGGTCGCATTGATTCCTTTTTACCCTCATTCAAGCTCTGGCTGAAGTAAAGGAAAGGGTTTAGGCATTCGCACCTAAACCCTTTGGCAGCGATGTGGGCAGACCAGGTTGAAGGACCTAGGATTTCTGAATCACTCGTTGGGTGGGATATGGTCCGACTCGTTCGGAGAAAGATCCAGTTCTTGGATCTGCGAATCGAGCTGCTGGTTGTTTGTAGCACTCCCCATTTCGAATGGGCTCAGCGTAGAGGATGAGGCTGTTTCGAGCTCCTTCGGGTGTGCGCTCAAACCATGCACGTGTTCGGGTTCAATTCGTGCTTCTGATGGAGATCGCGAGGAGTAGATTTTCACGTTCTGCTCGATTGACACATCCGGACCAAGGATAGGCTGTGGCACGCTTGACCCGTGAGTCCCGACAATCGCCGCAATGAGAGCTACCCACGAGCTGCCCTGATTGACGCGGATGTTTACGCTCAAATTGAGCTTGATATTGACTACCTTGTTTTTCATTCCAACCATACCTTAAGCAAAGGCAAAGGCGTGAATTCGCCTTGCTTATGGCATTTACAGTTTTGAAATGCAGCGGCATTTCGGGCGGGTTTTGAGGTGCCACGGCCCGCAGTTGGTTACGATTTTTCGCGGATCATTTGACTGAAACAACGCCCATGACGCGAAGCCCAAATGAAGAACCTCATCTGTAATGTCTTTTTTACAATAGCTTGCGCCCTGAACGCGGGAGATGTGAGAAAGCTGGAGGCTTAGTATGACCAAAACGACCGCGAGCCCGAGGTCTTTCCCGAATGAATCGCATCGACGCTGAACCCTCGATTGAACAACTGGCATCTGTATCGCCGCGTACCTTGGCTATGACAGCCCTAGCGCATTCACTGCGATGTTTAAGAAAAATTTCGGAAGAACCCCGAGCGGATTCTTCCGTGACAGTGATGCTTACGATGAGTAGATCCGCTTGTCAGCCGTGATTACTGGCGACGACGGGGGTGTCAGGTTTCTGCCATCCCTTCAGGAGCTGCTTAGCGGCAGCTGGGCTCAGGCGGCAACCTTAACTGCCTCCATGAATTTTTGAAGGCGGGCCGAATCGGTCCCTTTCAACAGCTCTTTTGGCGGCGCGTCGTAGATGACCTGGCCGCTTTCCATGTAGACCACCCGATCGGAAACATTGAATGCGAAATTCATCTCGTGGGTGACGATGACCATCGTCATACCTTCCTCGGCCAATTGAGTAATGACTTTCAACACCTCGTTCACCAGCTCGGGGTCTAGTGCTGAAGTCGGCTCATCAAACAGCATGACCGCGGGCTCCATCGCCAAGGCCCGAGCAATGGCGACGCGCTGTTGCTGTCCGCCGGACAACTGATGAGGGTACTTGTTGGCGTGCTCGGCCAAGCCGACTTTAGCCAGCATTGCGAGGCTTAACTGCTTGGTGGCCTCGCGGGTGTCATGATGATGGTACAGGGGAGCCATCATCACGTTATCCAGGACTGTGCGGTGGGCGATAAGGTTGAAGCTCTGGAACACCATCCCGACATGAACGATGCGATGTGGATCCTGTTGAGCTTGTTTCTCGCGAGCATTTTCGGTCCCGGCCAGGAACGGTTCACCCTGCAGGAGCACAGCCCCTTTGTTGAGTGCTTCCAAGCCGTTTAGGCAACGAATCAAGGTGGTTTTCCCCGATCCGGATGGGCCGATGATGGAAATGACCTCGCCCCATTTCACTTTGAGCGAAACGCCTTTAATGACTTCATGTGAGCCGTAAGACTTACGTCCCTCCACCAACTCAAGAGCGTATTCGCCTTTCTGCTCCAGCTTCAGCGCTTTGGAAGGAGAAGCAGGTTTGACCGCGGCTTCCGACAGTTTCACTACACCAGGCTGGCGGCGGGTGATGTCCAGCTTCCGCTCAAGCGCTTTAAGCAGGAAACCAAAGACCGTGACAATGAGGACGTAGAAGCAAGCCACCGCTGTCAGCGTTTCGAGAATCAGGAAATTTTGGGTGTACAGGCGTTGGCCGACCAGCAAGATTTCACCAAGGGAGATGACCGAAACCAGCGAGGTCAGTTTAACGATCGTGATGTACTCGTTGATCAGCGTAGGTAAAGCAATCCGGAATGCTTGAGGGACGACAATCAGTCGCTGGATGCCTACGTAACGAACCCCGAGGGCCTTCCCGGCTTCAACCTGTCCACGGGCTACAGAGAGTAAACCGCCACGATGGATCTCTGCGATGTACGCCGCTTCGCTCAGGACCAGAGCGACCAAGCCTGCAATGAAGGGATTGCCCAGGAAGCCACTGGTGCCGGGGAATACCTGGGGAATGTTGAAGATGAATACCAAGAGCACCAGCAGCGGCAAGCTGCGGAAGAACCAGATGTACAGCCCTGAGACGCCGCTCACAACCTTGTTCGATGACTGTTTGCCAAGGGCCAGAACGAAGCCCGCGACAATGCCGAGTAGCCATGTGGTGACACTCAGCTCAACGACTGTCCATGTTGCGTTCCAAAACGCAGGCTCGGCAAACAGGCTCAGTATATAAGTCCAATCGAAAGACATAATAAACTCCTGCAGGCGGCCAGGGTTGGCCGCCCTGTATTGTTATGGTCGAGTTATTTACTTGCCTGCATATGCTGCGGCGATGTCGTCCTTGGTTGGTTCTTGCAAGTTGTAGCTTGAAAGCAGTGCCTGGTATTCGCCGCTTTCTTTCAGTCGTTTAAGCTGCTCTTCAAGCGCAGTCGCCAAGGCAGTGTTTCCCTTCGCGACACCCAAACCGATGACAACGGGCTCGATAATGGCTTTAGACGTGATTTCCAGCCGCCCTTTGGTTTGCTTGATCAGCATCTGCGAGACGGCAGCATCTTCGAACTGCACGTCAGCTGCCCGGGAAAGGAGTGCTTGAGCAGCGACTGGTGACGATTCGTACTCCTGGACAGCAATCGCACCTTTGCCGGCTGGAACGCATTGATCACTCGATAGTTTTGCCAGTGTGGGCACCCAGGCAGCGCCTTTGAGCGACGCTACCCTTTTTCCGCACAAGTCATTCACGGTTTCCGGGCGGAAATCGCTGCCCTTAAGAACCATCAATGACCCGCCTGTTTTCAGGTAGGGCACGTAGTCGATCTGCTTTGCGCGTGCCGGGGTGATGTACAGCGCGGACGCAATGACGTCGTATTTTCTGCCTGATAGGCCTATGACCAGATTGGCGAAGCGTGTGTCATCAATGCGCGGCGTGAGGCCCATCCCTTTGGAAATCTTGGCCATCAACTCGGCATCAAATCCCGCTGGAACGTTCTTGTCATAGTAATCGAATGGAGCCCAGGTAAGATCCGAGCCGATGGCGAGAACACCTGGTTGGAGGGTTGGGATCTCTTGGGCGCTTGCATTGATCGCTACTGCGCCGAGTGCGCTTACCAGCAGAGCTTTGAGAGCTTTTGAGATTTGCATGATCATAATCCTGAATGAAAGGGATTGTTAGGCTGCGCTTGTGCGCGCTCCATTACATATTCCTTTTAGGCAAACATTGAAAAGCACGAAGTGCCTCAAAGCGCCAAGCTCGTAATAGTGAAATCCATGGTTAACTCCAAGTGTTGTAGCGGCAGTCATTCAAATAGCTCCTGCAGGCCGTCATAAAAATCGGTTGCGCCGACGAGGCGACTGAGAGAGCAGGAGTCGAACGGTTTCTTTTATTTTTATATTTGCCCCTGTTATGGGAGTAAAAATGGACATCTTTACGTGCGCTGGCCGAAATCAGATTCCTGAGTTGCTGCTGATTTCGCTGCTTAGTGTCTCCCTGATTCACTCAAGATGGTCATTGGTTGTTGGATGGATTTCGCCCTGGCTGGTTGCTGCGGGCTTAAAACCACCCTTCAAAGATAATATACGCCTACGCAAACCATAAAAGGTCTCTCATATCGAGCCTTGAAAGAGAAAATTTCTCACTGTCGCATGCCAATGTTTTGGGTTTTCGTAGAGCTGGGACAGCTAATACTCGATCAAGGATGCCGTGAGTGACATCAATCAATTTCAACCGGCAATGCAAAGGGGCGCATTAAGCGCCCCTGTGGTGGTATCAATAACCTGAACAACTTATGCGAGGGCGCTGGCCTCCTGAAGATTCAACGATCTGGTCTCGGGAGCAAGGAGCACGGCGACGAGCAGGCCGACGAAAGTAATCCCAGCAGCCACCATCATAGTGATCGAGACACCCAGTGAGCTGAGGGATACCGGGACCAGGTATGTACCTACAGCTGCGCCAATCCTAGAGAAGGACGTGCCAATACCCACGGCGAAAGATCGAATTTCTGTCGGGAAGATCTCGTTGGGATAAACAAAGGTCAGCACTTGGGCCCCACCGATGAAAAGGGCGTAGCAAGAGAAGAACAGGATGACCATGTAACCTGAGCTCGACTGGAAACCTGCCAACCCAACCAGGGAAATGCCCGCAAGCAGGAAGCTGTAGATCATCGTGTTTCGACGGCCCAAGGTATTGAGGCACTTCGTTGCAAAGATGCACCCTATGACGAAGAACACAGTGATCACAATCGATCCAATGGAGCCTGCATCATTATCTAGCTTCAGAGCCGACAGAACCTTGGGCGCAAAAGCATAGACAGCGAAGACAGGTAGCATTGCGCAGGTCCAGAAGGCCACGACGAAGAACATGCGTTTGCCATACCCTGCGGACAGGATGCTTTTCAGTGGCAGGCGAGCGTTGGTGCTGTCTTCGCCAACGTTGTCGATGGTGAAGTGGCTGCCATAGATTTTTTTGACCAGGACGGTGGCTTCTTCTTTTCTTCCTTTACTCAGAAGCCAACGCAAGGACTCGGGTGTACCCAGGCGCATCGAGAACAGGAGTCCGCCGAGCACTGCCCCGCTTGCCAGCACCCACCGCCACGCTTCGTCCCCGCCAACGCGAAGGATGACCTCACCGAACAGGTAGGCTGCAGCAGCACCTGCAAACCAGCACGTGGAAAGAGCTGCAAGCCGGGGGCCTCGGTTCTTACGGGGAAGGAATTCAGCCAGCATGGCTGTAGCAGCCGGATATTCAATGCCTACGCCGATGCCGATTACGATTCGCCAGAAAAACAGCATCTCGGCGCTGTCCGCGTAAAATTGGCCAATAGATGCGATAAGGAAGATGATAGGGCTCGCGTAGAACAAGCGTTTACGGCCGAGGATGCTGGTAAGCCAGCCGCCGATCAAACCACCGGCGAAAATGCCGATTAGACTGGATGCAGCGATCATGCCCTGCCAGAAGTCGCTTAATTGTAGGGCTGCGGTGGCATGTAAGATGATGACTCCGATGATGCTAAGTACATAGCCGTCTACAAAAATTCCGCCTGCAGCACTAACTGTAAGGCGTTGATGGAATTTTTGAATAGGCACATCTTCAATTGAAACAGTAGGCATTGTCATTGTTGTTCCTTTGTTTCTAACGCTTATGGACTGTTAGCACTGGCTCGCACTTTGAGTGCGTAGGTGGTGCAGTAAATTCAATTCGCGGTGTGCCGCAACCCACATGTCGTGGATGTGGGCGGGCACGTACTGCTCACCAGCCAGATTCCAGCCCATCCATTGGCTGGAATTAGCAAGGGGGTAGGCCTTGGTGAGGCCTACGGGGGGCGGGTGTATCAGTTGTTGATGATCACCATCTCGCGCGGAGCGCGGCGGGTCAGAATGACTGGACCAGAGCTGGTGATATGGATGTTTTCTTCGTGGACCAGCATCTTGCCTGGCGCGTATTCCATGCCTGGTTCGATGGTGATGACCATGCCTTCGCGCAACACAGTGTCATCAGTTGGCATGTGAGATGGTGGCTCGGTCAGCTGCAGACCCAGACCATGACCCAGGCGGCCGACGTTGTTGCCGAGCATGCCTGCTGGTTCCAGCACACCCATCATGGCTTTCCAGAGCTCGGAGACCTTGGTGCCAGGGCGGGAGATCGCGAAGGCCGCTTCGGTCGCATCCCAGATGGCTTCGTTCGCACGCAGTGCCGCGTCGTCGACTTTGCCAAAACCGAAGTTACGGTCGAAGTCGCAGAAGTAGCCATTGACGGTAGCGCCGACGTCGATGATCAGCACATCGCCGTCTTCGATGACCCGATCGCTTGGGCGAGAGATGATTTGCTCATAGCCACCACGGCCGGAAGCTGCGGCCATAAACGGCAGGGCATGAGCACCGCCTTGGATGATATCCACCGACAGGGCTTTGCTGATGGCCAGTTCGGTTTGGCCACAGCGGGCGTGGCTCGGCAGTTTGTCGAAAGCGTCGCTCACGATGGTGCAGGACTGTCGAATGTACTCGACTTCTGCCGCCGATTTGATCGCCCGCACGTTCCAGATGCACGGAGAACCGTCCACCAGGTCAACGCTACCCAGCTTGTCCTTGAGCAGGAACAGGTCATTCACTGGCATGCGGATCACCGACTCGCGGCCCATTTCCATGCCGATGCGCCCGAAGCGACGCGACAACGACAACAAGGTGTCGCTGAGCAGGGTAACGCCGTCATCAGTAGGACGAGGGGCTGGCCAGCTCAGCGTTTTACCGATCCAGGCGCCTTTAAGCAGAGGGGCGCCGATTTCCGGCACCACAGCGATGCACTCGCCTTCGGCTGGGATGATGAAGAACCAAGGGCGCGTCGGGCTTTCCCAGAACTGGCTGTCGAAGCCGCTGAAGTAGCGGAAGTTTGGCGGCGAGGTGACGAGCAGGGCATCGAGTCGATGCTGGCTCATCTCTGCTTGCGCACGGGCTACACGGCTTGCAAATTCTTCACTGGAAAATGCGATGTTCATGACCAATACCTCCAACGGTTTTTATTGTGCTTGGATCACTATTTGGATGTAGCTAGCGTCCACATTGCGTTAGTCAGGATCTGAGCGCCTAAGACGAGGTCTTCGTCTGGAGTGCTTTCTTTCGGGTTGTGACTAATTCCTTTACTGCTTTGTACGAACACCATGGCTGACGGACAGACCTTCGCGATCATCTGAGCGTCGTGGCTTGCTCCTGACACCATGCGCACATGGGAAGCACCAATCTGTTGGGTGGTGTCTTCAAGCAAGTTGCAGAGCTTGGCGTCGAACTGAACGGATAGGGCCTTCGAGAGGCTCTGCAGTTTTACTTCGTACCCGAGGCCTTGCAGTCTTGCCGTCTCGTTCCGAAGCCAGGCATCAGCTTTTTGAAGCTGGTTGTCGTCAGCATCTCGGAAGTCGATCGTGAATTTGGCTCTACCGGGCACAACGTTGATTGCGTTAGGTTCGAGGGTGAAGGTACCGATCGTTGCAACATTCGGCAGCCTCTCGTGAGCTGATAGCTCTTCGATCTTGCAGGCCAGTTGCATTGCCGCTACCCCGGCGTCTTTGCGCAAGTTCATCGGGGTGGTGCCGGCATGGTTCGCACAACCCTCAATCTCTACTTGCCACCAGGAGTGGCCCTGGAGTGCTTCGACAATGCCCACGCGGGTTTGGGTAGCCTCCAGAACCGGACCTTGCTCGATATGAAGTTCGAGGAAGGATTCCGGGAGAAATTTCCAGGGGTCGACTTCACCGGCATAGCCGATACGGGCAAGCTCTCCCTGGAAGGTCTTGCCGTCGCGAGTGGACACAGCCAAGGCTTCGTCCAGTGCGATGTCCTTGGCGATAACGCGAGACCCCAGAAGGTCGGGCGAAAATCTGACACCTTCCTCGTTACTGAAGACGACTACAGCAAGCGGTTTGGTCGGTTGGAGGCCGGCATCGCTGATTGCCTGCAAGAGCTCGACGCCTGCAACTACGCCATAGCAGCCATCCAACAAACCAGCTCGGACCACTGTGTCGATGTGCGAGCCGGTCATGATTGGTGCCGACGCTAGCGAACCGCCGACGACACCGTAAATGTTGCCGATCTTGTCGACATGGACAGTGGCTCCCGCTTCGGAGAGCCAGGTCGCGATCAGGTCGCGACCCAGCTTGTCTTCGTCTGAGAGGGCAAGGCGAGTACCGCCACCGGCGGGCAGGCCGCCGATTTGACCCAGCTCCTGGAGGCGCCGCAGCAGGCGCTCACCATTTACGATTGGGGTTTTCATGGCAGCGCCTTGGCCTGGGCCAGAAGCTGAGCGTACAGTTCGGGGTCGGTCGCGCCTTCAGTGTTGATCACCAAAGCGACCGAATCTTTGTTCAGTCCCAGGGACTGCTTGGCTTCAGGGTGAGCCAAGGCCACCAGCAGACCACCGAGAGAAGCAGCACCGCTTTCGCCCCCCTCAACTACCGGATCCGAAGTGCCTTCGCGTGCCATTGCAGCCATGGCGTACAAAGCATCTTCGTCGCTGATGGTCATGAACGCGGTGGCAGTTTCTTGCAGAATGCGCCAGGCGACCATGGATGGCTCGTAGCACTCCAGCATCGCCATCACAGTTGCTTCACCGTGATCGATCTTAGTGGCCTCGCCTTTGACGGCACTCTCGTAGATGCAAGCTGCCTTCTCAGGCTCGACCACCACAATTTTCGGGGCCAGGTCGCCATATACCGACGTCAGGTATGCAGCCAGAGCGGCAGCGAATCCGCCCACGCCTGCTTGAAGAAACACGTGAGTCAGGCTGCGACCGCTAGTTTCCACCTGCTGGACGATTTCATCGGCCATCACCAGATAGCCCTGCATAACCCAGGTCGGGATTTCTTCGTAGCCGGGCCAGGAAGTGTCGGATACAACAATCCAACCGTTCTTCTGAGCGGCTTCGGTTGCGTAGGCTACGGAGTCGTCATAGCTTCCGGCCACACGTTGTACGTCCGCGCCAAGCGACGCGATTGCATTTGCGCGGCTTTCGCTCACACCAGCATGTACGAAGATGACCGAGCGGCAGCCGGCGACCTTACAAGCTGCAGCAACAGACCGGCCATGGTTGCCGTCGGTTGCGCAGGTGATCGTGAGCGACTGAGCAACCAGCTGAACCTCTGGGCTCAGAATATCGTGGGGTGCCACCTTACGGCCGAGGCGTTTACCAGCTTCTTGCAGGATTACGCGGACCACTGCATGAGCGCCCCCGAGAGCTTTGAAACTTTTCAGGCTGGAACGGCGGCTTTCATCTTTCACGAAAATCGCGCCGACGCCTTGGCTTTTGGCAAGTTCCTGGAAGCTGAGAAGAGGAGTGACGTCGTAATCGATGCACTCAAGGTGGCTTCGAACTTCTTCCAGGTGGGCAGATGTGAATGGCTTCAAGGCTGCGTGAGCCGCTTCAGTCCTGACATGCTCGTTCTTGTTGTATCGCATTTCGGAAACACCTTTTTTGCATGGGGCTTGAAGAGAATATATGCTCGCTCAAGGCATAAAGGGTCTCTGAATGAGGCCTCAAAACGATAAAAATTCTCGCCTCAGGTATTTTTCATGACAGTCGAAGCCCCTCAGATAGACGCGTTTGATCGGCACCTTCTTGAGCTTGTCCAGCGGGATAACCAGATGCCCATGCGTGAGCTAGCAGAGCTTGTGAACCTCTCGTTGCCAGCCGTAGCGAGAAGGCTCCAGCGGCTGCGAAAAAGCGGAGTGATCATGGGGGACCGAAGCGTCCTGTCGCCGGATCACGTGGGCATCAACACCACCGTGATCGTGAACGTTTCCGTGTTGAGTGAGGTGATTGAGGACCTGGATGCCATTCGACAGCGGTTCCTTGAATGCCCTCAAGTACAGCAGTGCTACTACGTGACCGGGGACATCGACTTCATCTTGATCATCGCCGTAAAGGATATGAAAGAGTACGAGAAGCTGACTAGGGAGCTGTTTTTCGAGGGGGGCAACGTAAAGCGCTTCATGACGTTCGTAGCCATGGACAGAGTGAAGGTATCCCTTGATTTGAAGCTCTAGGCTGCGGGGTGGGCCGACTTCACGTAATGAATCTGCCTGGTGCTCGCCGTTCGTTTCCGCTGACCCAGGCTGTCACGTGACGATGATGGCCCATTGGCGTTAGGCCAGATGTAAAACGTATTTTTTGCTTAGCCTGCAGGTGACTGCCATATCCACCCTGAGCGATGATTCGAGATGATCGTCGACTCGGGGAAGACCATGGATGAAAGAATTTTGCAGCTGATCGGTGATGCCCAATTCGAGCGGGACCTGTACGAAGCCGCGATGTTTAATCTCAAAGACCAGAGCAACAAGCTGCGCTTTCATAACTTCGCCTTCGCAATGCGGGAGTTGGTGGGCCACACACTGAAACGCCTTGCTCCAGATGACGAGGTGAAAAAATGCATCTGGTGGCAAGCGAAAGCAGAAGGCGTAGTCCCGCAGGTCACGCGAGTCGAGCGATGTGTGTATGCAACGCAGGGCGGGCTCTCCAACCACTACGTGCGCACAAAGCTCCGGCTGGATTTCTCCCACGAGTTTGATGAGCTTCGGGATGCTGTAACCCGTCTGAATGGGTACGTCCACATCACACCGCAAGTCTTCCAGTTGGAAGATGCTGACATCGAGCTTCTGACTCAGCAGACAATAGAAGGGGTAGCCGGGCTGATGGCCTGCATCCAGGAGTGCAGGGCTGCCGTTGGAGATCGTCTGTCGAATGCGATCAGTGATGCCACGGTCCGTCAGATTGTCGGGGACAGTCTGGACGCAATAGACGAGCTAGCCACGCATTATTCACTCGAAGAAATCTACGTGGATTCGCACGAAGTCACCGGCATCACTTCAGAAACCGTACATATCAAGGTCTGCGGTAGTATCGGCGTAACACTGCAGTGGGGCTCTAATTCCGATCTCAGAAGGGGCGATGGGGCTGAACTAGACCAATCTTTCGATTTCACCTGCGAATTGATATGTGAAGCGGAGAACCCGGATCCAGAGGCCCTAGAGTTCGTCGAAGAGTCGCTGATGGTGGACACCGGCAACTGGCACGATCATGAGGATGAATGGAGCGACACCGTAGCGGACAGCTCCCAGGAAAATGAGCCTCTCGACGCGGCAGGCATTCGGTCAGACTTCTAGCGTTTACTGCATCGAAACACAGCGTAAACAATGCGCGGTCCGATCGCGCATTGTTGTGGTGGGTCATGCCACGTGGTCATGCGCCTTACGAATGTCTTTGCACAGGTCGCGCGGATCTTCGAGCCCGACATGAAATCGGTCCAAACATCCCTTATCCGGTTGCTCAGCCAGCGCGCGCAGATGGTGAGGGATCGCAGGTATCACCAGACTTTCATAACAACCCCAACTGGTCCCAAGCCCGAATAACTCCAACGAATTGATAAAATTTCGTAAGCAGTCTCGCTGCAAGATGCCAACTCGATGGTGATAGATGCCTCTTATACACACGGGTAAAGCATTAGAATAATACTGGTGGTATATAGTTGTATGATGCTACTGAGGCTGGCTAAAGATTCTGTTTCTCATTCTTGGATTCAGTATGGTAAAACTGTGCCGATCACAAGAAGCCTTCCCTTCACTAAGGCTTGAATGCTAGTCGGTAGCTGATGTCTGACATACTTTTTTTCCCTAATTCGATGCCGGACGAGACGCTGCACTCTCGGATTACCCGTTATCACTTGCTGTCCGGTAATATGACTGAGACAGAATCGTTCCGCGATTTGTTTGGCGCTGTTCCGTTTTGTGTTTCCATGCTTCCGAAGCAGGTTGAGGTGCTTGCGGCCCGCTTGCCCGGCAATGCAGAGAGTAATCTAGAAGAGCTAATCAACTCTAATACGATATTCCCAGCTTACAGACCTTTCCTAGGTATGGATGCCAGGGTAAAAGTCTCTTCAAGTAATCCGGGTTTCAGCGGGGCGCTGCACGTTCCACGGAGGGACATGTCAGTAACTGGTAAGGCCCGTATATGTCCAAGTTGTGTGAAGGAGGATTTGATCAAGCAGGGTTACCCCTACTGGCATCGTTCTCATCACCTTCCGGCGGTTTCAGTCTGTTGGCGTCACGGAGATCCATTGATCCATGTCTGCCCAAATTGTGCTCTTCCGTTTTACCGGAAAAGGCGGTTACTACCCAGCCTTACCGAAACGTGCGCATGTGGCTGGAGTCCGCTCCAGGTCGGGTCTGAGCGAAAAGGAGCTGAGCTGGAAAAGGACCTCGCTGCCTTTGCCCATGACATCTTACAGAGAAAGATGCCTTTGTTTAGCTGCGATGTCGTGAGCTCCTGCTATGTCAGGCAAGCTCGTCAGTTAGGGTTCGTTTACGGTGAGCGTGTAAATACTAGGGACTTGGTGTCTGGCCTCAGTGCACATTACAGTGACGAGCTATTGACTAAAGTTGATCCAGCATATGAAGTCAGAAACAACCAGTGGTTACGGTTACAACCTAGTCGCGGTCGTATGGATATGCCTCTAGCTCGGCATTTCATTGTGGCTCTGTATTTGTTTGGTAGTGCTGAAAGCTTTGATGTAGCATTGAGGTATGAACTAAATTTACACGCTGCGCCGAAGCCACTGTCAGTTCGAGACTTTAAAGAACCCAGCAGGGGAAAGAAATCACAATACCGGCAAAAAATCAGGGCCATATTGACCCTGCGTAAAAAAGTAAATTTGGAGTATCTCTGGACGGCTGCCTATAGACCAACTAAGTGGATGGTGGAAAACGACAGCGATTGGCTAATGGAGCAGCTCCGAGCAAAAAATAATGAAAAGTTAGTTGCGCAGGGAGCAAGTGATCCGCGGGATGAGGAATTTGCGGCCATTATCCAAGAAGGTGCACAAGAGCTTTATCAGCTTACGAAGGATCAAAAACGAGTGAACAAAAACAATCTGTTACAGCTACTCCCGTTCCGCCTGCCTCGTGATCCATCGATGTTCAGCCTGCGTTTTCCGTTGGTCGCTCAACAAGTGGAGTTGTCGCGCGAATCCATCTGGCATTTTCACTTGAGACGGGTTGTATGGTCTCTCTCTGAATTGAGCCGTACTGGACTATCTTTAACGATCGGAAACTTAAAACTGGTATGCACTGTTCCGGAAAATCGACTAAAAGTATTCGCTGGGTTCTTTGAGTGGGATTTGGAGGCCTTAGGCCGGAATGGGGTAAACCCGGAGGCCCTGCTAAAGTCGACTGGAGTATCTACAAGCTGGGTGGGGCCTGTTGGTTTTGCGGGACTATGGGATATCTGGCATGACCGCGGCATTCGCGCTATTCAGTAGTCCTGCGTCGTTCATCAACCAGGCTCATTGCGGCGACCCCTTGGCTATTGGGATATCGAGCCGCAATGAGGAACTTGAGGATCACGCTACCAGTTGAAGTCTAGGCGCGAGCGCAAGGTAGTCCTGAGGGATGGTCGCCAAAATTTTTGCGACCTTGTCATGTGGCAACTTGGACATGAGCATCGACTCAAGCTTCGCAATACGCTCTTGAACCGCTTGAGTACGATCCCACTGAACGCTGAACCGTTTGGCTGTCAGCTTCTGTTCAACCAGCACAAGGTGGCGGCTGCGGTCATATGTGTAGCGCATCGTCACCTTACCCACGGCGCCGTCTTCATCGGCTTCCTGGTAGGTAATCTCGAAAACCAAGCCATCAGATGTCTTGCGAGCGGAGGACTCGATGTAATCGTCTTCAAAGAGGTTGTCGATCAGATCGCTGGGCTGAACACCGCGGGTCACGTGAAGGATCGTGAGCTCGTCGACAAGCGTTTTGATGGTTTCGAGACTCATTTCAGCATTTCCCTCAGTTCGGCCATTATCTCATCCACGTGCAAAATCGACTTGGACAGTGAGTTATTGTCGCGATCAGCGACCCTACCGAATCTCTTCGCTAGCTTGGCATTGATAAATCTAACCAGTATACCGTCGTTGGCCATCGTAGGCTGAATGCCGACCAGGTGATTCTTGAATTTCGGATAAAGGGTAGAAGCTTTCTCATCAATCTGCAGGTCGCTCAGCACTGTCGCAGCCCCATCTTGGGCTTTCTTGATGAGGATCTCACGAAGCTGCTTGCGAGCGATCTCAGGACGCTTTGCCACCAAATTGGGGTCGATAGTCTGTGCCGCCTTACGCGTCTCAGAGTTGATGATCACGCTGCGTAGCTGAGCCAACGTCTCTTCATCGAAGTCTTGCAGGGCAGCCATTGCCTGAAGCTTCTGTGTTGCAATCGAGTCGATTTCTGCCCGTTTGTCAGAAAATATCTTGTTGAAATCGAGGTCGTCCAAGTAAGAATCGCGATCGCTGACGAATGCTTCGGACGAGGAGACGCCTGCCAAGGAGTGCTCCTTACGGGTGTACTCTTCATCAGTAAAGGTGTACTCACGTGTACGCTGATGCTTAGCTCGATCGACTTCCTTCTGGAAGGCGCTCCACATCGAATCCAAACCGGTTTCCTGGTGGTAAATCACCACTGCATTGTTGTCGACTTCAAATGCAGTGATTTCCTCAACCGGAATAGCCCTGAGCACGCGTCCTACGATCTGAGCAAAGGCATTGATGCTGCGGTACGGACGGAAAAGAGCGAGGACGGTGAGGTAGCGATGGTCGTAGCCTTCCATCAGCATGTTCACCGAGATCACCACGTCGCATTCATGGTTTTCGATGGTACGGAAAGCCGCGTCAATATCTGCCTGGTCCATGTAGCTATGGACAATTGCCGCAGTCAGGTTCTTCGACTCGTACCAGGTCTGTAGGTCTTGGGCATGAGCAATGCTACAGCCCACGGCCAGGATTTTGTGTGGCACGGACGGGGATATCTTACGGAGCTCGGCGAGGTTGGCGATGCTTCGCTCGATCACGTCCATCGAGCACTCTGGGGATAGCGCTACGCTTCGCTCCAACCATTCTTTGTCCTTAAGAGCGAGGACCTCCTCCTTGGACAGCCGCACATCAGGCTTCTCGGCAAGTGTGAAATAGAGCTCGTGGGCGTTGACGGTCTCCTTCCTCAGCCATTTTACGTATCGATCACGCATGACCTCTGAAAGCGGGGTCTCATGGATCAGCTTGCCAGGCACCTCCTGTTTGTCACCACGGAACGGTGTACCGGTAATGAAGATCTTTTTGGCCTTCGCGAAATGGCTCAGCGTCTGTTGCCATGTCTCTGCTGGTGCATGGTGCCCTTCATCGATGATGATCAGGTCGAAGAAGTCTGGTGCTACGCGTTTGGTGAGGCATCCGGCCCGCTCGCTGTGGACCTGTTGGATATTTGAGTAAATGAAATGACTCTGATCCAGGCTCGATGTCAGCGTCTTTGAACTGTACTCGCAGATGACGGGCAGATGATCAGCGCCGAAAATGACATCGAAGTTGATCCAAAAATTGTCCTCCAGTAGCTCCTGGGTCTTACGGATACTCTGTTTTGTCACCAGGTTGGGAGTGATGATCAATACGCGCCCCTTCGCTAGGCCAAAGGGTAAGATTGAGATCAACCCTGATTTCCCTGTCCCTGTTGGCAGCACGATGAGTGCATCTTCATCGGAGCTTGAAAAGTGCTCCTGCGCTTTGATGTAGGCCTCGATCTGGGGCGCTCGCAGCTTGCTGTTGCCAAGGATGTTGGCTGCCGTTTCGGTGAAGTAATTCATAGACAGTCGCGGTTCCTGTCGGCGGCGCGCGCCAAGATGCCCGTCAGCCGTACAAACGTATGGTGATGGGGAGACGAGAGAGGGATTGGTGGACGTTCTTGGGAGCAGGGCATTGAAATATCCGTATTTCGGGCCAGCTGTCATAGCGAGTCACTGACAGCTGAACGTGTAGGCTGTCGTAGATTGTAGCCCAGTGCTATCACGCTATGGGACCTGCAAACGCTCGGAATATCTGGAAGCGCTGCAAATGGAAGCCTTTATTAGAAAACCCCGTGATGCCTTGACGCGCCCTGCGGCGGAATGAGCGTGTAAACCACTTTTTTTCACTGTAAACCACTATGGTTAACAATGAAAAAAAGTGGTTTACAAGAGTCGTGGCATCGAGCGCTTCTACTGCATTTGTTCAGCCCGATTGGTGTGGTCGACGACATCCTGACACGGGCCAAACGGCTACAGGAACCGACATCGTCGTGATATTTTTCTTCTCAAGAATAGCTCCCACACCTCGGGCAGATCGCTTGATCCGTACTGCTCACCAGGGGGTGAGTTATTTCTGGACCGTCAAGAATCCTTGCCTACCAGTGTGGGCCAGCTCGGCCAACAATAGCTCCTTGGGAGGCGATAGCGATCACCTCAACCCCTCATGCAGGTGCGACGCTGCGGGCGGCCTGGCAGCTACGATCCTTGATAAACGAGCCACGCGGTAGCATTAAGCCACTAAAAGTCATCAAACGGATCGGGTTCTCTTAGGCCAAGCCAGCCCTCCACGTGACGTAGAAAAATTGTCAGCGCTTTTTCGTAGTCCGGAAAATCTGCGAAATTAATCGCGTCGCATCGAGCTTTTGCCACTTCGATGCCAATTAATTCTTGAACCGTTTCCCTGTTAAAGGAGTGGTGGGGTTTGGAGACCCTGTCACCCCAAGAGTGCGTCGTGCCTGTGCTCATCATATGGCTCACCATGATGGCAAACCCTTCGTCAGTCTGTATTGTCTGTCTAACCCATTGGTGCGGTTTGGCAGCCGATCCCTCATATTTTTCCCAAACGAAAAGGAGGCGGAGCAGGTCGGGCTGATCGATTAATGATTGATCACTATCCGCACGGCTACGGATGATCTGCAACCACACTGCCTTCATTGCCTGAACGGTTTCCAAATCTAGGACAGGCTCGAAATCTCTTCCCCGTTCCGGTTTATGGTCCGCCGGATCACTCAGGTGGATCAGCATTGCAGCAACAGATAGCGCTTTGGTTTCGCGGAGGGCGTCCGTTAACAGGCGATCACGAAGTTCGGCTGGTACACGTCGTATGTACCAAGAAATTGACCGCCACGCAGAAATCCACGGAGAACTGAAACCGTCGCCCCTCAGGTGGACTAGCTTTTGGGCAATGCTAAACATACTGGTGAGCAATGTTGCAGCGTTAGCTACGGGAAGGCGGTCAACGGACTCATCGAGCCTTGCTACGAGAGAGGGTAGCAACGCGTCTGCTTCGAGCTCAGCGATCATCGCGTTCAGCGTCACTTCGTTCGCCGATGCATCGAGGAATTTAAGGAAGCTAACCTCCGAGATTTCACCGACCGCCGTCTGAAGCTCAAAATAGCGCGGGAAGTAGCGTGGTGTGCATACCCGCTTTTGTGTAACCCAGGTCTGCTGAAAGTCATTACCGAAGGCCATACCACCGAACGCCCAAGCCAAGGTGGGGAACAGCTCAGTGATCGCCTCTTGGGCTACATCTCTGCGGCATTCTGGGACTTTTTCAAGAAGCCGTTTGGCATCAGCCCTGTGCTCGTCGTCTCTGTTGTCTCCCCGGATGCGTCTTTTCTGGAGCACCAAGTCTCTCTCTAAAAGCAGTGCCTCGTGAAGATCTGGCTCGAATACACGTATAGCCTCAAGCAGCAAAAAATCCACGATGTTCACTTCGAGAGCTTCGCCGGACGCATGTAACGGCAGATGTACTGCGATGGACGACAACAGCCTTCTGGCGTCTCGCAAATTCCTTACGCTTGGCTGGATATAGCTTACATAAACGTTCCCCCACCGTGTCTCCGAAAATCCGTTAGCTTCGTTCGCGTAACGTCCCGCTAGCTGAGTCAGTTCCTCTCCTAGAAGGCTATGCACAAGGGTGGCTGGGACTGCGGGCAGGTCGAAGCTTGCTTGAACGATCTTCGCCAAGAAGGCACGGCCGTCACCATTCGCTACCGGATTGAGCGCGCTCTCTACAATACTAGGCTGAAACAGGAGCACGAATACGATGTTTGGCAGGTTCGCATTCGCTTTAACCTGTTTGAGGACTACACGGATCTGCTCCGGCTCAAGCCTGTCAATATCGTCGACGAAGACAATCAGCGGACGTTCGAGCTCACGCAAGCGAGTCTCTAGATCCTCCCTTATTTGGTCGAGTGTCTCACTGGTCCGATCTCGACCTAAGTACATCATGATCCGGCCTGCGAGCAGCACAACGACGCTAAGGACCGCTAACCCGAGGACTACTTTAGCAACGCTTGGTAATTCGAAACCGACGGCCGTCGCTATGAGGATGATTGAACTATGGGTTAGCACCGATGAGACGGTCTTTGATCCGCTGGCTTTTTTCAGCGGTGCGCTTGCGCCGGTTAGAATGGAACCATATCGGCGTAACTGCGCTGCACGCTCATAGGCTTTTTTGGAGTGCGATCCCCCTAGCCGATCCGCGATTTGACCGAAGAGGGCCCGCGCAATCGCGGAACTGTCACCCCATTGCCAAGGATTAAAATCTAGCCAGCTCGCCCCAGTGTCCCGAGTCTTCAACTGCTCAGTGATGAGATTTTTGAGCGACGATTTGCCGAAACCCCATCCTCCCCGGATGGCAAAAACTCGACCCTCGCGGGGGCTCAATTGTGAAAGCACCGTGGCTATCCTATCTGCGTACTCCGCTCTTCTCAGCCGATCTTCGGCCTTGGTGCGAATTGGTGCTTCAGACCCAATCTCATCAACTGCTGAAACATCGCTGTCGTTTTTTTTCTTGAATCTCGCGAACCATGCTGAGAGTCGGGTCCATACGGCGGGCATGAAACAGCTCCTGGGAGTACTTTCCATTGGTAGTCTTCTCACCGTCTCAGCAATGAACCCCCGCTGGGATGGGCGAATCTGATACGGGGACGGGCGAATGCGAGTATGCCCTTTCTGGATAGGAAGCGTGTGGCGGGTGAGCCTGTGTCAAACTATATTGTCATGACACCGGCGCTCTTTTGGACCGTCATGGTGCCTGTGTCAATCTATGTTGCGACGCGGCGCTCATTTTGTTGCCATTTCAGCCAGTGTTTTCGGGGCTGCTTGTGTCAAACTTTATTGAGAACACCCAAATTGTAGATTTAGGGAATTAAACCTGTCGCAGGTAACCCTGTTCGGGACCAATCCGGGTTGGTTGGGTGCAGTGATGCACCCCACTTGGAATTACGTCTCAGAATCTGATTGACACGCGTGTCACCCTGTATAGGCTCGTAGTCGAGGACTGCAAGCCGCCCATCCGTTGGGAATAGGTACCAGCGCTGACTGTGTGATAACACGCTGACAGGCCGTAGAACAAACGCCCCGACTTGTTCGGGGCGTTTGTTCTGGGTTGCCATGTACCTGCCAAAGGGTCGGGTTGGGTATGTTCCCGCGGGTATCCCACGCCGTTGAACGTACCGCAATGACGAATGCAGACGCTAAAATGAGTGGTGGGTAAGCGGGCCTTGGCGAAGGGCAACTATCGGCCAGAAGCGGAAGGCTCCGATGACATGGTACGCCGCCCTTTAAATGTGGAGGGGTCTAAGAAATCAGGGACGGCTCACAATGTGCTAGCAAACGTTACACTAACGCTTTTACTAGATCGGAGCGCTGCCTTGAACTTTAACGGTCAGACATTCGATACGATTCTGAACGCACTGCACGACGGCGTGTACATCACGGATGGGGTAGGGATTACAGTTAAGGTAAACAGCGCGTACGAGCGTCTGACTGGACTGCAAAGCGAACAGCTCATTGGACGCAGCATGCGCGACCTGGTACGTGACGGTATCGTTTCGCAATCCGCATCTTTGCGCGTACTTCAGCAAGGCGCTCCGGTTTCTGTCATGCAGAGCCTCAGTAACGGTAAGAAGCTGCTGGTGAGTGCAACCCCTATTTTCGAGAATCGCCGCATCAGCTACGTCGTCAGCGCCGTACGTGACATGACCGAGCTTTTGCGCATGAAGCATGAGCGGGATGAGCTCGCTGGGCTCAAGAAGCTGCGTCAGAGCACAGCGCAGTTGCATGCCGGCGAATATGAAAAACTAGCTCAGTCTTCGCTGGTTTTTGACCAGGCGCAGTCAGGCCCACTTTTCGCACAGGCACGACGTGTAGCAGGCAGTGACGTGAAGGTCCTGCTGTTAGGGGAGACGGGCGTCGGCAAAAGTCTCGTCGCTCAGTACATTCACAATGCTAGCGCTCGGGCTAAGGAACCTTTCATTCCGCTCAACTGTGGAGCAATGCCGGAAAATCTGATCGAGGCAGAGTTGTTTGGCTACGCGTCAGGGGCGTTTACTGGCGCAGCGGCCAAAGGTAAGCGAGGTCTTCTAGAGCTGGCGAATCACGGAACGTTGTTCCTTGATGAAATAGGCGATCTTCCTTTGTCGCTTCAGGTCAAGCTTCTGAAAGTCATCGAGGAGAAGCGGTTCATACCCGTGGGTGGGCTTGAATTGCGTGAAGTAGATATCCGAATCTTGAGCGCCACCCACCATGACTTGCGACAGAGAGTAGAGCAGGGGTTGTTCCGAGCTGACCTCTACTATCGATTGAATGTGGTGCCTATCCACATTCCCGCGCTTCGTGAGCGCGCTGAAGAGATCCCCACGTTGTTGGAGCATTACCTCATGCACTTCAATAAGCGCTATGACCGCAACATGACATGGGGGCTAGAGGCCCTAGACCTGCTCTGTGGGTATGCATGGCCTGGAAACATTCGCGAGTTGATCAACCTGGTCGAGCGTTTGGTAGTTATCTGCGACGGTGACAGAATTGAGGCGTTGGATCTCCCACAGGAAATCCTTAACCTTCACGACGATTGCTTAAATCAAAACCGCCTGCCGCTGCGCAAAATTCTAGAAAATACAGAGCGGATCGCGATCCTTTCGGCAATGCGCGTCCACAAGACCACGCGCTCAGCAGCCAAAGCGCTGGGTGTGAGCCAAGCAACCATCGTCCAGAAGATGAAACGCTGGGAAAGAACTGATTAGGTTTCTAATCGGTCGTCGCTTTTGTGATTGAAATTGTGATCACACTCTCGTGTCGGAGGTTAGCAAGAACGGGGCAAAACCCTTCAAGCACGGGATTTTCAAGAAATTGGCACATGTTTTGTTCTCTCGTGTTTCATCTCAATAAAAAAATGAGGATGAGCCGATGAGTTTTTCTGCCTTTCTAATCGCCAATAAACTCCTGACCGGCTCCAGCGCGGTTGAACAGCTGGACGCTGAGCTGACCCGGCTGAAGGTTAGTAATCCGTTAATCGTGACCGATGCGATCTTGGTCAAGTCGGGTACAGTTGACCTCGCCTTGGCCCATATGGGTGGCCGCCGCTATGGCCTCTATGACCAAGTTCAACCAGAGCCTGAAATGAGTTTGGTCGAAGATTGTACCCGTGCATTTCGCGAGGGTGGCCATGATGGGCTCATTGGGCTGGGGGGCGGTAGCGCTATCGACATCGCGAAAGGTGTCTCGGCCTTCGCGGGACACGATGGCACGTTGGACGAGCTGTTCGGCGTCGATCAAGTAAGGCGCAAAGGGCCTCCGCTGATCGCGATTCCTACTACGGCAGGCACGGGTTCGGAAGTCACTAACGTGGCGATCTTCTCCGACAAAAAGGCGCAGCTCAAGAAAGGCATTGTGAGCAACTACCTGTTGCCTGACGTTGCTCTCGTGAGTCCAGTCATGACGCGCACTTGCCCACGTAACGTAACCGCTGCCAGCGGTGTCGATGCGCTTGTGCATGCGATCGAAGCGTACCTTTCGATCAATCGCTCACCGATCACCGATGCCATTGCTCTTGGAGCCATCAAGGTGATTGCTCGCGCTTTGCCTAAAGCGTATGCCAACCCCGATGATCTTGTTGCTCGGGAAGACATGGCTACGGCGAGCCTGATGGCTGGCATGGCTTTTGGAAACGCCGGCGTGGGGGCAGTACATGCGCTGGCCTACCCGCTTGGCGGACGCTTCAAAATCGCACACGGCGTTAGCAACGCTTTGCTTCTGCCCTATGTAATGCGCTGGAACAAACTTGCCTGTGCGGAGCGTCTTCGCGACGTCGCTCAGGCAATGGGCGTGAATATCGTAGGTTTAAGTGATAGCCAGGCTGCAGATGAGAGTGTCGATGCGATGGCTGAACTGTGTGCTGCGGTAGACATTCCTAACGGCCTTCGCGCTTTCAACATTCCAGAGGACGCTTTGGCACCAATGGCCGAGGAGGCCAGCAATATTGACAGGCTGATGCGCAACAACCCACGAAAATTTACAGCTGCTGATATCGAGGCGATCTATCGGGCTGCCTGGTAACGAGAAGTTGGTTGTTTTATGACGAGCTTGCTTTAATGCTACTTGAATGTTTAGTTTCCAGGCTTCGTTGTTATGGGGCTAAGCGTGATGTGCTAGAATGAATCGAGCCAAATTAATGATTGCCTTAGATATTGAAGGCTAACCATTTTTATTCAAAGGGCTATAGCTATGGAAGAAGTTAAGTTATATGCAATGACCTGTGGCTGGATCACTATGCCTTATGGTTTCTTTATGGCTGGTGAAACAGGGGACCTGGCAATTCCAGTGCCGTGCTATTTAATCGAGCACCCCAAGGGAACTGTCCTGTTTGATACAGGGCTTGAATTGCCTTTGCAGTCAAAAGATCCAGATGTGGTCAAAAAGTCACTCGGCGTTTTTGCTGATTTAACTACGGTTAATTTTGTGCCTGGTGAGGATATAGCTAAACGCTTGGAAGCTTTTGGTGTTGACCCATTAAAGATAAATTACATTATCAACTCTCATCTGCATTTCGATCACTGCGGTGGAAACGCTTGTATTCCTAACGCACAATTGGTTATTCAAAAGCGTGAGTGGAAAGCTGCTAAGAATGAAGAGAATATAGAAAAAGAGATATACTCCCCTAGACATTATGACTTAGGTCATGACCGTCTTGAGGTCGATGGGGAGCATGATCTTTTTGGTGATGGATCGGTTGTGCTAATTCCTAGCTTTGGACACACACCCGGTCATCAGTCACTTAAAGTCAAGGTAGATGGTAAAGAAGTCGTAATTACCGCGGATGCTTGCTATTTAAAGGCTTCTCTTGAAAAGATGACGCTTCCTGATGCAATGGTAGTGAATGACGCCCAAGGAATGCTTAATAACTTCAATTTGTTTAAACAGTTGAAGTCCAAAGGGGCATTCATCCTATATGGACATGATCCAGAGCAGTCAAAATTACTCACGGATGGTTCAGTTCGCAGAGTTAGCTCAGAGACTCTATATGCTATGTAATGAAAATTTGCGAGTCATCATAAAGATAGTTCGCACTTTAAGTTATTGACTTTTAAACCAAATCAAACATATCCTGTTTTGTTGCAGGGTACCAATCTGTAAATTTAAAACAATAAGGAATTTTTATGAAATCTGTATTTAAAGCGCCGTTGTTTTTGGTTGCAGGGATTGCCGCCTCCCAAGCCTTTGCAGCAACCGCTCACGCTGACCTGCCAGATAGTTGTGCAAAGGATGCGAAGGGAAATTATAGTCAGGAGTTTGATGTTCCATGCAAAGCGTTGGATAACTTCCTGACGACATTCAATGCCAAAGATGAATTGGCTTGGGCTAAGACGCTCAACTACCCGCATGTGCGCATGTCTGGTAACCAAGTCACTGTTTGGCAAACACCTGAAGCCTATGCAAAAGATCAAAACCTGCAACAGCTTGCAAAAGAAATCGGATGGGAAAATACCCGCTGGGACTACCGATATGTTGTTCAGTCTGGTAGCGACGGAAAGGGTAATGCAAACAAGTACCATGTGGCGCTTGCATTTACACGCTTAGACAAGGCTGGAAAACCTATTCCAGGTCATACTTTTGACTCCTTCTATATTATTACAAATGTTGATGGTCACTGGGGAACTCAATTCAGATCAAGCATGGCTGGTTCTTTGCACGGTAAATCGGCTTATTGATATATAAATTTTCCCTAGAAAAAAGTTGGAGCTTCCAGCTCCAACTTTTAAATCGGGAGCGCAGCATCGGGCTTCAGTTAGTCGCTTGGAATGTGGGCTTCATGGAGCGGACACGGACGATCGCCTGTAGCCACAATTTGGCCCTTTGCGACAGTTTTGCGTTTTCAACAAGGGGGGCGAAAGCCCCATGAAACGGGGCCCCTTACGACAGTTTTAATTCGCTAAATCCAATTGATTTCGTTGAATTAAAACGGTCGTCGAACAATTAAAAGTTTCTTCACGGAATCCTGGGAAAGATAGAAACAAGAACGCCGGTTTGAAGGATGATGTTCGTGCGAGCAAACACATCAACAAACCGGCGTTCTTGTGCACGATATTAATACGTTTCTGCCCTTTTGGGAGGGCTTTTCTGTCATCGCCATCAAGCCTGACGGCGATAACCTGCTGATCGACCTGGTCCCGCAGCCCGCCAGATTCCCCACCTGCAGCGGCTGTCAGAGACCCAGTACCACCATCCACGAATACTGCCAGCGCACCATCCGTGACTTACCTATTCTTGGCCGCGCAGTGCGGCTGAGCGTTGAGCTCAGGCGGGTTGGGTGCGGTGCATGCGGTAAGCGAATGGAGGCAGCCAGTTGGCTTGACCGATATTCGCGGATGACCAAACGCTTGGCCGAAGCCGTGATCCAGGCGTGTCAAAGACTACCCACCCTGCACGTCTCCGAGCTGTTTGGTTTGCATTGGGATAGCGTGCGCCTGCTAGAGCGGCGGGCGCTACAAGCCGCACTGGAGAAGTTACCGAAGGCCGAGCCCAGACGCCTGGTGATGGATGAATTCGCTGTGTTCAAAGGGCATCGCTACGCCAGCGTGGTGCTGGATGCCGATACTCGCCGGGTGCTGTGGATTGGCGAAGGACGTAGCCGAGCTGCTGTCAGGCCCTTCTTTGAAGAGCTGGGGCCTGAAGGCTGTGCGCGGATCGAAGCAGTGGCGATGGACATTGAACACCGCATTTGACCTGGAGGTGCGCCAACACTGCCCTCAGGCACGCGTGGTCTATGACCTGTTTCATGTAGTTGCCAAGTATGGGCGAGAGGTGATTGACCGGGTGCGGGTCGACGAAGCTAACCGTCTGCGCCATGACAAACCCGCCCGCAAGGTGATCAAGCAAGCGCGGTGGCTACTGCTACGTAATCCGGAAAATCTGAAGCGAGAAGATCAACAGGTGCATCTGCGGGATCTGCTGGCGGCTAACCAGTCGCTGATGACGGTTTATCTGATGAAGGCAGAGTTAAAAGCTCTGTGGTCGCCCACCACCGCCTGGGGCTGGCGATCAGCCTGGAAGCAGTGGCTACGCCTGGCTGATGAAAGCACGATACCGGCGCTGAAGCAGTTCGCTAAACGCCTGAAGGGATACTGGCGCGGCATCCTCAGCAGGGTGCGATGGCCGATGCATACGGGCCAGCTGGAAGGCATCAACAATCGGATCAAGGTGATCAAGCGGATGGCTTACGGCTACCGGGACAGCGAATTCTTTTTCATGAAGATCAAGAATGACTTTCCCGGCAATCCGTGAAGAACCTTTTTTTTCTGCGATCAAGTCGATCTACCAAGCGCTGCGTGAGCAAAGCGGTTCACAGGGGCGCGAGCGCTCCCCCCTGAGCTGATTTCGAAGTACACGCGCGTCGAAAGTTATCGGCAGTGGACAAAGACGTATCTGAAGGTGGGGCACGACTCGCCACGCTGAGTCATCCCACGCGGCCCGGTGAAAGCGCAGGCCTGACGGCCCCCGCATTTCCTCACTGATCAGTTTGCCTGGTGTGCAATTTCACTGTGCCTAGGCAGTGCGATCGAGAAGAGTGCGGCAGCCAATACGAAGATGCTGGAGACCCACAAACAAGCCTCTAACCCATAAGCTTGGAACACCCAACCTGACAGCAACGTGCCGACCAAGCGACCGAGGGCGTTGGACATGTAGTAGAAGCCTACATCCAGGGAGACGCCGTCTTCCTTGGCATAGCTGACGATCAGGTAGCTGTGCAGCGATGAGTTCACCGCGAACAGCACGCCGAACAGCATCAGCCCACCGAGCAGCACTACCGGCGCCGACCAGCCTGCCGACAGGCCCACGGCTATGAGCGCAGGGAGCCCGGCCAGGGCGATTGCCCAGATGAAGGCCGCTCTGCCATCGGGCACATGACCGCGCTTCTTGCCGGTGATGTGAGGAGCAAGCGACTGGACGATGCCGTAGCCGATTACCCACGTGGCCAAGAAACCACCGACCAGCCAGAAGTCCCAGCCAAACGCAGAGCTCAGGTACACCGGCAGTGCCACCACGAACCAGACGTCCCGCGCACCGAACAAAAACAGCCGTGCGGCCGAGAGTATGTTGATCGCCCGGCTCTTGGACAGCATGTCGCGGAACTTCGGTTTGGCCTTGGCTTTGCCCAAGTCCTTTTTCAGCAGCATCAAACTGCCGATCCAGATCAGAGCCAGTACTGCTGCCATGGCCAGCACCGCCAGGGTGAAACCGAGCAGCGCAAGCAGTGCTCCCCCAAGGAAGAAGCCCACGCCTTTGAGCGCGTTTTTCGAGCCCGTCAGAATGGCCACCCACTTGTAGAGCGTGCCTTGCTGGCTGTCCGGCACCAAGAGCTTGATGGAGCTCTTGGCGCTCATCTTGTTCAGGTCCTTGGCAATGCCGGAGAGCGCTTGGGCGGCCATCACCCAGGGCACCGTCAGCCCGGCTGCCGGTACCGTGAGCATCAGCAGGGCCACAACCTGCATGCCAAGGCCGATGTTCATGGTGCGGTTGAGCCCCAGGCGGGCGCCGAGGTAGCCGCCCACCAGGTTTGTGATCACGCCGAACACTTCGTAGAACAGGAACAGCGCCGCGATCTGCAGCGGCGTGTAGCCCAGCGAATGGAAGTGCAGTACCACCAGCATGCGCAATGCGCCGTCGGTGAGGGTGAAGGCCCAGTAATTGCCGGTAACCAGCAGGTACTGACGCACTTGTGCAGGCAGGGCTGACAACGCCTTCATGATCGCTGTTTACTCCGCTGCGCCGACCAAGCGTGCCAGCTCAGCTGCACGGTTGGCGTAGCCCCACTCGTTGTCGTACCAGGCGTAGATCTTCACCTGGGTACCGTTGACCACCAGGGTGGACAGCGCATCGATAATCGAGGACCGTGGATCGGTGCGGTAGTCGATGGACACCAAGGGGCGCTCTTCGTAGCCCAGGATGTCCTTCAGCGGCCCTTCGGCAGCGGCTTTCAGCAGCGCGTTGACCTCTTCAGCCGTCGTCTGTCGTTCCACTTCGAACACGCAGTCTGTCAGCGAGGCATTGGCCAGCGGTACACGCACGGCGTGACCATTCAGCTTGCCGCGCAGCTCGGGGAAGATCTCGGCGATTGCGGTGGCCGAGCCTGTGGTGGTCGGGATCAGGCTCATGCCTGAGGCACGGGCACGGCGCAGGTCCTTGTGCGGCGTATCGAGGATGCTCTGGGTGTTGGTGAGGTCGTGGATGGTGGTGATCGAGCCGTGGCGGATTCCCAGGTTCTCATGAATCACCTTGACCACCGGGGCCAGGCAATTGGTGGTGCAGGAGGCGGCGGTGACGATACGGTGCTGCGCCGGGTCGAACAGGTGCTGGTTGACGCCCATCACCACGTTCAGTGC
The DNA here is from genome assembly GCF_047456105.1 of Pseudomonas sp. BNK-15. NCBI lineage: Bacteria > Pseudomonadati > Pseudomonadota > Gammaproteobacteria > Pseudomonadales > Pseudomonadaceae > Pseudomonas > Pseudomonas sp. BNK-15. The sequence goes on along the minus strand of NZ_CP179898.1, from coordinate 1,875,960 downwards.
GCCTTTCTCCTTCACTGGAGCGCAGACCACCACACGTTTGACGCCCTGATCCAGGTAGGCCTGGAGCACGGCTACCGACTTCATCTTGCCGCTGGCCTCGATGACCAGGTCGCAGCCCGACCAGTCTGTGTCCGTGATGGTCTTGTTCGCGGTGACCTTGAGGCGCTTGCCTTCGATCACTACCGCGTCGCCTTCTGCGCGGGCTTCACGGTGCCAGCGTCCGTGGATCGAATCGAAGTTGATCAGATGGGCATGGGTCTCGGCGTCACCGGCCGGGTCATTGATCTGCACAAACTCGAATTCCGGCCAGTCCCAGGACGCGCGAAGCGCCAAGCGACCAATACGGCCAAACCCGTTGATACCTACTTTGATAGCCATGTTCTTGTTCTCGGATCGCGATTAACGAAAGGTCAGAGGGTGTCGCTGAACTGGTTGATGTACCCAACGTGCGCAGCGTTGCTAGCACGGGGTACGGGTGCAGTTGCCTGCTCAGAAAGCCTCAAATGGATCGTTGGTTGACACGCTTGGACAGTTCCTCTGCCGACTCCTTGCGCTCGGAGTAGCGATCGACCAGGTAGTCGGAGCGGTCACGAAGCAGAAGGGTGAACTTCACCAGCTCCTCCATCACGTCGACGACACGGTCGTAGTACGAAGAGGGCTTCATGCGGCCCGCCTCATCGAATTCCAGATAGGCCTTCGGCACGGACGACTGGTTAGGGATGGTGAACATGCGCATCCAGCGGCCGAGGACACGCAGCTGGTTGACCACGTTGAAAGACTGCGAGCCACCGCAGACCTGCATCACCGCAAGGGTTTTGCCTTGGGTCGGGCGCACGGCGCCCATGCTCAGTGGAATCCAGTCGATCTGCGACTTGAACACGCCGGTCATTGCACCGTGGCGTTCTGGCGAGCACCAGACCATGCCTTCGGACCACAGCACCAGATCGCGCAGCTGCTTGACCATAGGGTGGTCGTCGGGGGCGTCGTCCGCCAATGGCAGGCCGGACGGATTGAAAATTCGCGTCTCGGCACCGAAGTGCTCCAGCAGGCGGGCTGCTTCTTCCGTCAGCAGACGGCTGAAGGAACGTTCGCGGGTCGATCCGTACAGCAGCAGGATGCGAGGCTTATGAGTGGACTTTTGCTCGACTGCCAGTTTGTCTGCGGTCGGCAGGTCGACCAAATCGTTGTCGATGTTGGGGATGTGGTGTTCGGTCATGATTTACTCCTGAGACAAGGCGCCAGGTGGCTGAAAGCGGTCTCGCAGAGGGTGTTGCGGCAGCTATTGGCTGTGCAGAGGAACAGGACTTTCATCGGTTCTTCTCGGCAAGGATCAGCAGCACGAGGCGACGCGTTGTGGGCGGTCACCCATGGAGTCCAGTCGTTTGGTGCTGGTACTCAGCCATTCACGGTTGGCCTCCAGCGTCGTTGCCAGGACCTCACGTACCCAGGCGGGAAGCGATGGATGCAGCCGGTAATATACCCACTGGCCCTGGCGGCGGTCTTCCACCAGGTCACAGGTGCGAAGCTGCGCCAAGTGGCGGGAAACCTTGGGCTGGCTTTCTTCCAGCGCGCAGGTCAGTTCACAGACGCAGAGTTCTTCCTCGCGTGCGATCAGCAGCATCATCCGAATGCGGTTTTCGTCGGCGAGGCATTTGAAGACCTTGGTAGGGGTCAGCGAGTCAGTCATGGGTTACTCAGTATTTGGTCTTCACAAGGACGAACATCTTGATGCGCTCATGGATCTCGTGAAGGGTGTGTCGGAAGGCATCGTGTTTTTCACTGGTCGCTGCGCTGAAAGCGTCGAAATGCACAGGGTTCGTGTGCCGGAGCAAAGCTTGGCGAGCGGCGAGCGAGCTGCGTTTGCGGTACAAACAAACAGGACGCGGATCTTGCCAATCCGCGCCTATATGTTTTTTCGAATATACGCCTTTCCGAATATATCGCAACCCTTCGATGATGGGTGTACTCATCTTGGATGAGCAGACACCCCCAGGTGGGAACTGGCGTAGCTACTGCGACAGCCTGCAGTTGTTCGCCCAGCGGAAAACGCAACATGCACACCTAAGGCTATGCTGCCCCTGCCAGTGACCCACCCACGCTGCGCTTCTCTCTTATAAAACACGTCACCATCGCCGCCACGCCAATGCTGAAGATATAAAGCGCCTGCGGCCCGGATTGCTCCATCATCGCACTGGCAATCAAGGGCCCGATGGTGGCGCCAATGCCAAACGTCATTAGCAATACCCCAGCCACCGCTACACGCAGCTCAGGCTCCAGATTGTGGTTGGCATGCGCCACACCCAGTGGATACAGGCAGAACTGCAAGAAACCGATGGTGGCGCCCGCCAACATTATCCACAGCTGTCCTGATGCCAGGCCCAGAGCCAGCGGCAGGTAAGCGATGCACAGCAATAAGGCCGTAGCCCGGATCAGCGTGATGCGCGAAAAATGATCAGACAGTTTACCCAGCGGCAGCTGCGCCAGCAGCCCGGCGGCGATGCTGATGGCCATGAACTGCCCAACCTGCGCCGGGGTAAAGCCCAGTTGCGCGGCGAAGATTGGGGTCAGCCCATACAGGCAGCCGTTCAGCAATCCCGAAGCAAGGATGGTGAACAACGATTGAGGAAGCCGGCGCAGGTACAGCATCGGTTTGATCCGAGCCTGGCTGATACCGCTCGGCTGGGCGCCGCTGTGCAGGGCCACTGGGATCAAGCCAATGGCAAAGGCAATGGCCACGCCTGTCAGCGCCAGTGTGTGCAACCCATCTCCAAGGCTGAGCATCAGCTGGCCAAGCATCATGCCGACATAGCTGGCCACCATGTACAGCGACATGGCGCCGCCTCGCCGGTTAACCGGAGCACAGTCGTTGAGCCAGCTCTCGATGACCATCAACTGGCACATCATCGCTGCCCCCACGATAAACCGCAGGGCAAGCCACAGCGGCAAGCCATCACTGAGCTGGTGCGTAAGCACCGCGGTCACTATCACCCCGGCGCTCACCACAAAGGCCCGCGCATGGCCGGCCAGGCCAATCAGCCAGTAGCCGGAGCGGGCTCCGAACACCATCCCCAACGCGTTTGCGGCCATCAGCGCGCCGCCCCACAACTGTGCCACTCCGGCTGCATCCAGGCGCAGGGCCAGGTAGGTCATCAGCAGGCTGGAGCCCAGTTGCATCAACAAGGCAGCGACATAAATCGTGCCGAACCTTTTACTTAGTGCGAACAATTGGCTTCCCCAGGGAGAGGGTCGGTAGTCAGGCAAGGCCGTGACGCTGTTTCCAGTCGCCCGGGTACACCACATAGCCGAACAGCGCGTGGCCTGCATAAACCAGTTGCGTGCCTTCGGGAATCCACAACACCTGGCCAGGCGATACCCGATACAGCTCGCCGTTGGCCTGGAGCTCAAAGCAGCCCTCGATGATGAAAATCACTTCGTCGTAAAGCACCGTCCAGGCCACTTCGGCACCTGCCCAGCGGGCAAAGCCGATGCCCAGGTTGGGCGACACTTCGTTGCTGATGGCGCGTGCGACCCATGCGTCACCCGGCGGGCCGCCACGCTGGGCAAAATCCAGGTCGCGATGATCGACCAGGCGCACCGGGCCTTTGCCGCTCGGCACGCGGCTCATACTTCGCGCCTGCTGTTGAACGCTGCCCAGCGAATCCGAGTGCGCACGCCCAGGCCCAGGAACGGCTCAGGCGGGTTGCGTGAGGGCATCCCGGTCACGGCGCGGATGTCGCTCAATTGCCGCGAGTCCGCGCCCACTGCCATGTCGGCCAGCAGCGTGCCGGAAATGGTGCCCCAGGCGGCACCAACGCCGTTGTCGCAGGCGGTTGCGTAGACGCCGTCATCGAGTTGACCGAAGTAATTGGTGAAGTTGCGCGAGATCGCATAGGCACCGCCCCAGGTATGCGTGAACGGCACCTGTTTGAGTTGTGGATAGCGCGCCTCGAACGCCTTGCGATGATCATCGCGAATCTTGCTGCGGGCGGCATCGGCGATGCTGCGACCGTAGCGAGGAACGTGCTTGTAAGTATTACGAATGATCAGGCGTCGGTCCTGGGTCATGCGCACCGTGGTACCGGCGTGGTCGGCAGGGGTGAGGCCCCAGTCGGCCTGGGCGCCGATTGCTGCCATCTCGGCATCGCTCAGCGGCCGTGTCCAGCTGGCGAAGGTCATCACCGGCAGCAGGCGGTTACGCAGGTAGCCGAACTCCTGGGTGAAGATGCTGGTGCCCAGCAATACCTGCGGGGTACGGATCAGGCCGTTGTCGCCGCGCAGCAGCCACTTGCCGCTGGGGTCTTTCTCGAGTGTGCGGATGGGGGACTCTTCAAGCACTTCGACATTGGCCGGCAGCGCACCGCCCAGGCCGCGGACCAGAGCGGCAGGCTGCATCAGGTAGCAACCCGGGGTATAGATAGCACGGCTGTAGTAACGGCTGCCGAGGACGCCGGCCAGTTCGTCACGCTCCACCACGCGATAGGGCTCGCCCAAGTCGGCCATGAGTTTTTCGAAATGGTCCAGGTAGCCCTGGCCACGCTCGCCCACCGCGCCCTGGTACTTGCCCGCATGAGACCACTGGCACTCGATGCCATGACGGTCGATCAAGGTCTGCAGTTGGTCGATGGCGGCCCGGTTCAGCCCCAGCAGGCGCTGCTTGTGTTGCGGGTCGGGATGCTCCAGAGCGAACTTGTGCGGCAGGTCGATGACAAAGCCCGAGTTGCGACCCGAGGCGCCATAGGCGATGCGCTGGGCATCCACCAGGATAATGCGCGCCTGTGGCAGGTGCTCGGCCAGCCGCCGTGCGGCCGCAAGCCCGGCGAAGCCTGCACCGATCACTACATGGTCGGCATTCTGTTCGCCGCTCAGGCGCTTGCTCGGTGCCGGCTCAGGCAGCGCGGCGTACCAACCGCAGCTGCGGTCGTCGTGAGGCAGATTGACAATACTGTTCATGGTTCGGCCTCAGGCCACATGTTGCTGGGTGTCCTGGCAGCTTTGCAGCCAGGTATTACGTTGCAGTTGCGCCTGGCGCCCGAGCAGCACGAACCCGCGCAGGGCACCGGCGTGGTCGTGGAACGCCGCGCTCAATCCATCGCTGGTCGGATCGCAACGCCATTGCCCCTGACAGTCACCGGGTGGCGTCAGCAGGCACAGTGGGGCAACCGGGGTTTTCACGGTCACAGGCGCCAGTGGGTAGTGGGCAGCGGTCGGTTGACCCAGCAACGTCTTGGCCAGGGCACGAATACCCTCGTTGATCGGCGCCAGGTAGGGCAGCAACTGGCCATTGATCTCGACGCAGTCACCCAAGGCGTATATGCCCGGGTGCGAGGTCTGCAGTTGTGCATCGACCTTGATCCCCCGGCCGCAGTCCAGGCCGGCCTCTAGCGCCAGTTCAAGGTTGGGGCGCAAGCCCACTGCGCTGAGCACCAGGTCTGCCTCGACCACTTGACCGTCGGCCAGAGTCAGTTGGTAGCCGTCGCTGTTGCGCTCAATGCGCTGCAAGGTGGTGCGCAGATTCCATTGCACGCCAAGGCCCGAAAGCGCCTGCTGCAAGTGCTGGCCTGCCGCCTCGGGCAGCAGGCGCTCCATGGGCCAGGCGCCCAGGCCGATCACCCGCACCTTGTAGCCATTGCTCGCCATATCGTTGGCGAACTCGCAGCCAATCAATCCGTCACCCAGAATTGCCACGCTCTTTACATCTTTGAGACGTTGGCGGAACGCCTGGTAATCGTGCAGGTTGTTGACGCTGAGCAGGGCCTCGGCGCACCCCTCGATAGGCAACCGCACCGCAGAAGCACCGCTGGCCAGTACCAGTTGGCCGTAGTCCATTTCGCCTAGGCTGGTATGCAGCCGTCGCGCCTGGGTATCAATACGCTCGACCTTGCATCCGGCATAGATTCGAATGCCCAATCGCTGCTCGATCGCCAGCGGGCTTTCAGTTGCCAGGGTTGCAGCAGTGCGCCCTTGGGCCAGGGCGATCGACAAGGCAGGTTTGGAGTAGATATGCCCCGACTCTTGGGTCAGTACGCGAATCTCCAGCTGCGGGTCGGCCTTGCGCAGGGCTTGTGCCAGGCCATAGCCGGCATGGCCGCTACCGATGATGACCACCGGTTGCGCCGGGCGGGCGATGGCAACAGGTGGTGCCTGGATGACCGGCGCCGCCGCCACAGCAGCAATCGGAGTGCTCAGTTCGATCATTTCAAAGTCGGCCTTGCCGACCTTGCACTCAGGGCACAGCCAGTCCTCGGGCACATCTTCCCAGCGGGTGCCGGGGGCGATGCCGTCGTCGGGCCAGCCTTTGGCTTCGTCGTAGATCAGGCCACAGATGATGCAGAGCCAGGTTTTCATCGCGTTACCTCCTCACTCGCCCTTGATACGTACGGCCAGGTTTTTGGTCCTGACGTAGCTGTAGAGCGCCTCCTGGCCTTTTTCCCGTCCGAAGCCCGAGAGCCCGACCCCGCCAAACGGGGTTTCGATGCCGCCGGCATACCACTCGTTGACGAACACCTGGCCGGCGCACAGGCGCCGTGCGCAGCGCAGAGCGCGGTTGAGGTCCTGGGTGAACACGCCTGCCACCAGCCCGAAGACGGTGCCGTTGGCAATGGCGATGGCCTGCTCTTCGCTGTCGAAGGGCATCACTGCCAACACCGGGCCGAACACTTCGGCCTGGGCGATCTCCATGTCCGGGGTTACATCGCGCAGTACCGTCGGCGCCATGTAGTGCCCACGCAGGCCAGAGATGGCCTCGCCGCCGGTTGCGACGACGGCGCCTTGCTGTTGGGCCCGCTGGCACAGGGCTTCGATACCCTCGAGCTGGCCTGCAGAGATCACCGGTGTGTGGTCCGGGTTGTCCTGGCCCAGGCCGACGCTCAACCCCTCTGCCATTGCCACGACATCAGCGACGACATCGTCGTAGACCGAGCGATGCACCAACAGGCGTGACATGGCCGAACATACTTGGCCTGCGTTGAAGAAAATGCCGCTTTTCACGCTGTTGATCACTTGCTCGCGATCGGCATCGGGGAACACCAGGGCAGCCGACTTGCCGCCCAGCTCCATGACGCTGGGGGTCGCGTGGTCGGCGGCGGAACGCAAAATGCTCTGGCCGGTAGCAACAGAGCCGGTGAAGACGATCTGGTCGACGTCGCGATGGCCGGCCAAATAGGCCCCCACTTCACGGCCCCGGCCGCAGATCAGGTTGACCGCACCCTGTGGCAGGCCAGCACGCTCGATGGCCTGCATCAGCACGCACAGGCCGAGCGGCGACAGCTCCGGCGACTTGATCACCACAGCGTTGCCCGCCGCCAGGGCCGGGGCCAGGGAGCGCGCGCAGATCGACACCGGGAAATTCCACGGCACGATTTGCAGCGACACGCCCATCGGGTCGTAGACGGTGAAGTCCATGTAGCCGTCGCCCAGCGGAATCGACTTGCCTTCGATCTTGTCGGCCATGCCGGCGTAATACTCGAAGTAGCGCGCAGCCTCGACGAATTCGTCACGCGCATCACGCAGGCTCTTGCCGTTTTCCTGGCACAGCACCCAGGCGCCTTCATCGGTGATTGCACGAATCTGCGCCGCAATCTCAAGCAGCCAGGTCACACGCTGCGCCGGCCGCACGCGGCTCAACACATTGCTGTCGGCACAGCGTCGGGCGGCCTGCAGGGCGCGTTCGGCGTCGGCCACGCTGGCCTGGGCGACGGTCGCCACAGGTGCGCTGGTGCCGGGGTTGTGGATGGTCAGGTGCTGCTCACTGTCGGTCCACTGGCCGTCGATGAAGTTCAGCCAGTGCGGGGCTATCGAATGCATGGTGATCACCTCAGGCGCGCTGCGCGCAGTCGAGCAATTGGCGGGCAGCCCACTTGTGGAAGTAGTGAGTCGGCAGGTCCATTTCCGGCGAGAATGCGCCACCGCTATAGCCAGGGGAGAGGCGGCCCTTCTGCATGCCTTCGACCGAAGCGATATCTTCGGCGAACACCACGCGCCAGGACTCCATCACGGCTTTGCGCGAGGCGTCGTAGTGGCTGTCCAGGGCCTGATCGCCGACATAGAACAGGCGCAGGTGTTCGATGGTTTTGCCTGGGGCCACGGGCTCCAGCATCATGGCGAAGGCGTGGTCGGCCTGGATGCCGAGCAGCACGTTGGGGAAGAACGCCACGTACTCGGCGGTGCGCAGGCGCTCCTGTGGCCAGGATGGGAAAATCGGCAAATGGGTGCCGGCAACAGCCGAGAGGTTGTAGGCGTGGCTGCCCTGGCCGGCGAACTCCTCGAACATGATGTTGTAGTGGTCTTCCAGGCGCGAGTAGCTGTTCAGGCTCGGGTGTACCCACGGCAAGTGGTAGGCCTCGCAGTAGTTCTCGACCGCGAGCTTCCAGTTGCAGTTGACCTCGATGCTCATGGCGCCGCTGTTCGCTTCACGGCGCAGCAGGTTCATGCCGTCGCTGCCCAGGAACTGGGTCCAGCGCTCGGTCAGTGGCTTGAGTTGATCTTCAAGGGCCGGTGCATCGCCGGACAGGTTGATGAACACCATGTCCATCCAGATCGTGGTGCGCAGTGCCTTCAGGCCATGCTTTTCGCAGGCGAAACGCTCGTCCTTGTGCTGATTGATCCCGCCGACGTGCGGTGTGCCTTTGAGGCCGCCATTGAGGTCGTAGGTCCAGGAGTGGTAGGGGCAGCGGATCACGCCCTGCACTTCACCCGCCTGCTGCACCAGTTTCACGCCGCGGTGGCTGCAGACGTTATGGAACACCTGCACCAGGCCTTCGCGGTTGCGCATCATCAACAGCGGCAGGCCCATGAAGTCCACAGGCTTGACGTAGCTGGTGGTCGGCAGGTCGCTGGCAAAGCCGATACAGGCCCAGTTGCGCCCCAACACTTCATCGCGCTCAAGCTCGAAATAGCGCTGGTCGGTGTAGAACTCATTGGTCAGGCCATGGGCTTCATGGATCGGTGCCAGAACGGTTTCCAGGGCGTGGACGGGAATAAGGCGGGAATCAGTCGATACGGTCATTTTTGTTTTCTCTTGTCAGATGCACGGCAGGCAGTGCCTTGATGCCTGGCGCCAGTTTCAGCAAGAGAAGGAGGGCTCGACAAACGATTTATTTCAGCGTTATTTATCAGTTTTAATCATTAATGATTTGCGCGCAGGTTAGGGTCTTCGCAAAGGAATAGTTGATGAACGGTCATCTTCTGGATTGCCCACGTTTATGATTTTTTGTAATCAATTGATGACAAGAAATAGTTTGTCGAAGTGTGGGTGATTCTCCCATTTTGTCAGGGCCCAAGGGAGCGTGCCGTGCCTTGGGCCTACGGGAGGACCGCCGCCAGGGATCTGGCACCTGCCTGTGGCAGCGGCGCTATCCAGCCGTGACAAAAAACCCTTGAACAAAAACAATAGGGGATAACCCATGCGTGCCGAATCTGGCCTGCTCAAAGGCCTCAATCCCACCGTGACGATATGGTCGTTGCTGGCCGTTGTACTTTTCGTGCTGTTTTGCGCCCTGTTCGCAGAACACGCGGCTGCTGCCTTTCAACGTGCCTCCGACTTTATCTTGCAGAACTTCAAATGGTTCTACCTGATCTCGGTCACTGGTGTGTTGGGGTTACTGTTTTATCTCATGTGCAGCCAGTTCGGGCACATCAAGTTAGGGCGTGACGACGACAAGCCTGAGTTCAGCTTCGGCTCCTGGATCGCCATGTTGTTCAGTGGTGGCATGGGCATTGGCCTGATCTTCTGGTCGGTTGCAGAGCCCATGTGGCATTACGCGGGCAACCCCTTTGCCACGGGCCTGACCGACGAAGCGGCGACCACCGCCATGCGCATCACCTTGTTCCACTGGGGCCTGCATCCGTGGGCAATCTTTACCATCGTGGGCCTTGGTCTTGCGTACTTTGCCTATCGTAAGGGCTTGCCGCTGAGCATGCGCTCGATCCTCTACCCACTGATCGGTGAGCGCATCTATGGGCCTATCGGTCACGTGGTCGATATCCTTGCAGTGGTGATCACTGCATTCGGTGTCTCCCAGTCGTTGGGGCTGGGTGTGGTGCAGATGAACACCGGCTTGAGCCAGGTGTTCGACCTGCCCATCAGCCTGGGGGTGCAAGTCACCTTGATCGTGCTCATTACCCTGGTGACCACCGTATCGGTGATGGCTGGTGTTTCGCGTGGCATGAAGCGCCTGTCGGAATGGAACATGCTGCTGTCGGTGATACTGGTGGTGTTGATCCTGCTGCTTGGGCCGACGCGCTACATTCTCAACCTGATGCTTGAAAGCACCGGCGACTATGCCCAGCACATCGTCGGCTTGAGCTTCTGGAGCGATGCCCAGAAGGACAGTGGCTGGCAGAACTGGTGGACGGCCTTCTACTGGCCGTGGTGGATGACCTGGGGGCCGTTTGTAGGTCTGTTCATCGCCCGGATCTCCAAGGGCCGCACCATTCGTGAACTGATTGCCGGCGCGCTGTTGGTGCCAACCTTGGTGACCATTGTCTGGATGTCGGTGTTCGGGGGTGCAGCCCTCAAGACCGAACAGGTCGACCGCCAGCACCACGAGCAGCAGGTAGCCAGCGGCGAACTGCAGGGCGACAAGGCCAAGTTCGAAGGTGGCACGGTGTTGCTGGCGACCAAGCAGGAAACCACCGCCGCCATGTTCACCCTGCTGCACAAGATCGAAGCAGGTACGTTGGGCAAGGTGCTGAGCGTGCTGGTCTGTATCCTGCTTGCGACGTACTTCATCACTTCGGCTGACTCCGGCACCCAGGTGCTGTGTACGTTGAACTCCATGGGCAGTGCCAACCCGCCGCAGAGTATCCGCCTGCTCTGGTGCATTCTGGAGGGTGCCATTGCTACGGCCCTGCTGATGGCGGGAGGGCTCAAGGCGATCCAGATGGCAAGCATCGCAGCGGGCTTGCCCATTGCGGGGTTCATCCTGCTGATCAGTTACACCCTGATGCGCAGCTTGCGCCAGGAAATGGCTGATGGCGTGCTCGATACACCGCCGGGCGGGCGCATGCCAATCCCGCAGATCATCCCTCAGGGCATCACTCCGGTGACTGGCACACTGACGGGCGGGGGTCTTGATGGGGGGCTGACGGCGAAGAAAGCCAGCTGACCCCAACCCGGTATGCAATACCCAAGACCGGCAGTCATCCGCTGTCGGTCTTGTGCTTTCTGGCAGGCTATTTCTGTACGGATGGCTGGGCCATCAACCAGTCTCGGAACAGCCGCACGCTTTCACGGGGGCCCCGCTCGTTGGTCGACTCCAGCAGGCAGAACTTGGCATCGGTCTGCAGCACCACATCGTTGGGCATGACCAGCGCGCCGCTGCTCAACGCATCGTCCACCAGGTTGCCCCAGGCCAGAGCCACGCCCTGGCCACTGATCGCCGACTGGATCAACATGCTGTAGCTGTTGATGTTCACGCGGTGCTTGGGCGTCATCGGCTGATACCCCAGGCGCTTGAACCACTCCGGCCAACCTACCCAGTCGCGCTGGGAGTCTTCAAGCCACAGCCAGGTGCACGTCGACAAGCCTTCGATGCTGCTCAGTTGCGGATGCCTGGCCAGATAGGCCGGGCTGCATACCAGAAAGATCTTTTCCGAGAACAGCGGCGTGACAGTCATGTCCTTGGGCGGTGGGTTGCAGTAGTACAGCGCGAGGTCGCTCTCGAGCCTGGCGTAATCCTTCACATGATCGTGGGCGATGATCCGCAGATCGATGTCTTCATGGGCACTCTGGAACTCCGACACCTTGGGCAGTAACCAGAGTGAGGCCATGGCGGTACTGGTGGCCACCGTCACTTGCTGGTTGCCATGCCACTGGCGAATCTCGCCCGTGGTACGGGCCAGGTGCAACATGCACTCGCGCACCGTTTCGTAGTACTGCGTGCCGGTATGGGTGAGGGTCATGGTGCGGGTGGTGCGGGTGAACAGTGCCTTGCCCAGGTAGTCTTCCAACAGGCGAACCTGACGGCTGATGGCACCCTGGGTGACGTTCAGTTCTTTGGCAGCAAGGGTAAAGCTCAAATGGCGGGCTGCAGACTCAAACGCATGCAGGCTGTTGAGCGGCGGAAGAGGCTGGATTTTCACGGCTTGGGGTTCCACTCATTATTATTATCAGCCGCTCTATATTAATGATCCGTTCAGTCTCCAGGGGGCAGTCGGGAGAAATATTTTGAAGACTGGACCAGACCACAGGCCCCATGATTTGGGGCCTGCCGCAACAGCTTCAGTTCTTCGAACTCACTGTAACAACCCTCAGTGAGAGGGGCGTCGTTCCGGGGTTTCGAACCTCAGATCTGCATCGCCATCCCATCCACATTCATCGCCGCCTGGCGCAAGGCCTCGGAGCGGGTCGGGTGCGGGTGGCAGGTGAGGGCGATGTCTTCAGCCGAGGCCGAGAATTCCATCGCCACGCAGAACTCGCCGATCATCTCGCTGACGCTCGGGCCGACCAGATGCACGCCCAGTACCTCATCGGTGTTGGCATCGGCGAGGACCTTGGCGAAGCCTTCGGTCTCATGGTTGATCTTCGCGCGGCTGTTGGCGGTGAAGGGGAACTTGCCCACTTTGTAGGCGCGGCCCTCTGCCTTGAGTTGCTCTTCGGTCTTGCCGACGCTGGCCAGCTCGGGGCGGGTATAGATCACGCCGGGGATCAGGTTGTAATTGACCTCGTGGGGTTTGCCGGCGATGCGCTCGATGCAGGCGACCGCTTCGTCTTCGGCCTTGTGCGCCAGCATCGGGCCGGAGGTGACGTCGCCAATGACCCAGACACCTGGCACCGAGGTGCGATGATGCTCGTTGGTGAGCATGCCGCGTTTATCGGTCTGCAGCCCGACGCTTTCCAGGTTCAGGCCTTGGGTATAAGGACGACGGCCGATGGCAACCAGTACGTAGTCGGCTTGCAGTGTTTCTGCAGCGCCGCCGGCGGCCGGTTCCAGCGTCAGGCTGACCCCGTCGGGCGAGGCCGTCGCCTGGGTCACCTTGCTGCCGAGCTTGAAGGCCATGCCTTGCTTGGCCAGGGCCTTTTGCAGGGTCTTTGCGGTTTCCTCATCTGTGCCGGGGCAGATGCGGTCGAGGTATTCAATGACGGTGACCTGGCTGCCCAGGCGACGCCACACCGAACCCAGCTCCAGGCCAATGACGCCAGCGCCGATCACGATCAGGTGCTTGGGCACCTCGGGGAGGGCCAAGGCGCCCGTGGAATCGATGATGCGCTGGTTATCGATAGTCACGCCTGGCAGGGGAGTGGGCTCGGAGCCGGTAGCGATGACGATGTCCTTGGCCTGCAACGGCGTCTCGCTGCCGTCCTCGGCTTTGACAATGACCTTGCCGACGCCATCGAGGCGGCCCCAGCCTTTGATCCAGTCGACCTTGTTCTTGCGAAACAGGTACTCGATGCCCTTGGTCAGGCCAGTCACGCTCTCGTCCTTCTGTTTCATCATCTGGGCGAGGTTCAGGGTTGGCTTCACTTCGATGCCGAGGTGGGCAAACTCGTCACCGCTGGCAGCCTCATACAACTCCGAGGCATGCAGCAATGCCTTGGACGGCATGCAGCCGACATTCAGGCAGGTACCGCCAAGGGTCGAGCGGCCTTCCACACAGGCGACACTCAGGCCCAGTTGCCCGGCACGAATCGCCGCGTTGTAGCCGCCGGGGCCACCGCCGATGATCACCACGTCATAGGATTTCATGGGTTTTCTACTCCAGATGAAGAAGCGCGAGATGGACACAAGGTTAAGCTGAGAGCGCTAAATTGTATACAATCTGAGGTATTCATAAGATCAGTTGGTTCTAGACCTTGGTATCGTTCAGCGGAAACTTCGCACGAATGAACTACCCTGTTTCGGTGGTGTTCGAAATTTCATGTATCGAGCCCAGAAGGAGGGTCGTTCATGCTTGCGCAACTTCCGCCGGCGCTGCAGAGCCTGCATCTGCCACTTCGTCTGAAATTGTGGGACGGTAACCAGTTCGATCTGGGGCCCAGTCCGCAGGTCACCATCCTCGTCAAGGAGCCTCAGTTGATCGCTCAGCTGACCCATCCAACCATGGACCAGCTGGGCGCCGCGTTCGTGGAAGGCAAGCTGGAGCTGGAGGGCGATATCGGTGAAGCCATTCGGGTGTGCGATGAGCTGAGCGAAGCCTTGCTGACGGGGGAAGATGATGCACCGCCACAGCGTGTGGCTCACGACAAGAGCACAGACGCCAAGTCCATCTCCTATCACTACGACGTCTCCAACGCGTTCTATCAACTCTGGCTCGATCAGGACATGGCGTATTCCTGCGCCTACTTCCGTGAGCAGGACAACACCCTCGATCAGGCACAGCAGGACAAGTTTGACCACTTGTGCCGCAAGCTGCGCCTGCAAACCGATGACTACCTATTGGACGTCGGCTGCGGTTGGGGGGGGCTTTCACGCTTTGCCGCACGCGAGTACGGGGCGAAAGTGTTCGGCATTACCTTGAGCAAAGAGCAGCTCAAGCTGGCGCGGCAACGGGTCAAGGCAGAAGGCCTGGCCGACAGGGTCGACCTGCAGATCCTCGACTATCGCGACCTTCCTCAGGATGGCCGCTTCGACAAGGTGGTCAGCGTTGGCATGTTCGAGCATGTCGGGCATGCCAACCTGGCGCTGTATAGCCAGAAATTGTTCGGCGCTGTGCGAGAGGGCGGCCTGGTGATGAACCATGGCATCACCGCCAAGCATGTCGATGGCCGTCCGGTGGGGCGAGGGGCGGGTGAGTTCATTGACCGTTACGTATTCCCCAACGGTGAGCTGCCGCACTTGTCGATGATCAGTGCAAGTATCTGTGCGGCCGGGCTGGAGGTCGTCGACGTCGAGAGCCTGCGCCTGCATTACGCCAAGACCTTGCACCACTGGAGCGAAAACCTGGAGAACCAGTTGCACAAGGCTGCCGCGCTGGTGCCGGAAAAGACCCTGCGCATCTGGCGTCTGTACCTGGCCGGCTGCGCCTACGCATTCCAGAAGGGCTGGATCAACCTGCATCAGATCCTTGCCGTCAAACCCTACGCCGATGGGCATCATGACCTGCCCTGGACGCGTGAAGACCTGTATCGCTGATTCCCCCGGGGCGCTTCAGTGGCCCCGGTTACCTATCAGAGTATCGGCGAAATCAACCGCGCAATACGCATCCCTAGCTGTTGAATGCGGTGGGTTTTACTGCTGTCCTCAGGCGTAATTTCCCTGGCCTTCTCGAAATCAGTGGTCAACATCGTTTCGACCTGATCCGCGAAATCTCGATCCACGGTCAGCAGGGTAATTTCGAAGTTGAGCCGGAACGACCGGTTGTCCAGGTTGGCACTACCGATAGCACTGACCTCGTCGTCCACCAACACCACCTTCTGATGAAGGAAACCTGGCTGATAGCGGAACATGCGTACCCCCGCCCGTACGGCCTCGAAGGCGAACAGGCTGGAGGCTGCGTAAACGATCCGATGGTCAGGCCGCGCTGGAATCAGGATGCGCACATCCACACCGCGCAGCACGGCCAGGCGCAGTGCGGCGAACACGGCCTCGTCGGGAATGAAGTAGGGGCTGGTGATCCATACGCGGCGAGTCGCGGAGTGGATGGCTTCGATGAAAAACAGTGAGCAGGTTTCCTGGGAATCTGCCGGCCCGCTGGCCAGGGCCTGGCACAGCACACCATTGTCAGGATAGGTGTCCGGCAGGATCAGTGGCGGTAGCTGACGCGTTGCCCAGTACCAGTCTTCGGCGAAAGACTCCTGCAGGCAGGCCAGCACCGGGCCGCCGATCTGCACGTGGGTATCACGCCAGGGCGAGAGCTGGGGGTTGCCGCCAAGGTATTCATCACCGACGTTGTGCCCGCCGATGAAACCGGTGACCCCATCGACCACGACAATCTTGCGGTGGTTACGGAAGTTCACCTGGAAGCGATTGAACCAGCCGCGGCGGGTGGCGAAGGCATGGATCTGTACACCTGCGTCTCTGAGGCTCTGGCTATAGCTGGCGGGCAAGGCATGGCTGCCAACCCTGTCATACAGCACGAACACCTTCACGCCATCGGCCGCTTTGCGCAGCAACAGTTGCTGCAGTGCTTTGCCGAGGGTGTCGTTGTGGATGATGAAGAACTGTACCAGCACCACTTCTCGCGCTTGTTCGATAGCAGCAAAGATGGCGTCGAAGGTGGCCTTGCCATCGATCAACAGCTTCACTTGGTTATTGGCCAGGCATGGCATTCGCCCAAGTTTCGGCATGGCACGCAGGGCGGCGTAGCTCTGTGACTCCCGAGCGGTTAGGGCTTCCTCCACCCATGGCCGCCAGTTGAGGTTGGCCATGGCCACGTGCATTTCCTGGTTGGCCTGGCGCCGAGCCTTGATGTAGGCATTGAAGGAGCGGGCACCGAATACCAGGTAGGGGATGAGGGTGAAGTAGGGAATGAAGAACAGCGACATGGCCCAGGCGATGGCCCCTTGGGCAGTACGCACGGTAAACACCGCATGCAGCGCGGCGATGATGCCAAGCAAGTGAACGAGCCCGAGCACATAGCCGAAGAAGTAGGGGCTGTGGTAATCCATACGCATCCTGCTTGGCAAATACACAGCAGATAACAGAACACTTCCAGGGCCGCCTTGCAACCTGAAAGCGGATTTGCCGTCTAAGCCTTTGCCCGGCCATGAGCCGGTTAATTTGAGGAGCGTTCGTCCATGAAGATTCGTCTGCCACTGCTGGCCCTGGCTTTTGGCCTGGCCAGCCCACTGGTGCATGCGCAGATGTTGCAGCCTGGTCTGTGGGAGCTCACCACCAGCAACATGCAGGTCGACGGTAAGCCGTTGCCGGACATGCAGTTCATGCTTGGCCAACTGAAGAACCTGCCGCCCGAGCAGAGGGCTATGATGGAAGGGGCGCTGGCCAAGCAGGGCATCGCGGTAGCAGGTAATGGCGTGCGTTCCTGCCTGACGCCGGAGCAGGTGAAAACAAACGATATTCCCTTGCAGGACCCTCAGTCAGGCTGCACGCAAAAGATTACCGACCGGACCGGCAATGTCTGGAAGTTTCAGTTCAGTTGCCCAAAAGCTCAGGGTACCGGCCAGGCTACTTTCCTCAGCGATAAGGAGTTCACTACCCAGGTCAACGGGACATTCAATGCTTCGGGTGTCCAACAACGGGGCAGTATGAATACCCGTGCGGTATGGCTGGGAAATGACTGTGGAACAGTAAAGCCGCGTACCTGAAGAGCTCACCATTGCCAATGGCTGGCGGCTACTGCGTCGTGGGCATGCAGGCTTTCTGCATGTACCACACGCAGCTTGAAGGCCGTGGTCCATTCCATCTGTCGCAACGCTTCATGCAGGCGGCGGGCGGCATCTTCGCAGAACATCAGGTTCTGTCCGTTGGCCAAGGCGAACGCCTGTTCGTCTGCGCGTTTCACGGCTGTTTGAACGGCGGTGCCCAAGCTTGCCTCAATCTGGTCGATCAGCTTCGTGACCGGTAGTACTTCCAGGCTTTCGCCCAACCGTACGTGAACCTCAGCCAGGCTCCGTTGGCTGTGGGGGGTAGCAACGATGCCCTGGCTGCTGCCCAACCACTCCACGACCGCCTCTCGGTTCATTGCCTGCCCGGAAAAGTCTGCCTGGAATTGTTGCTGAATCAATTGCCGTGCAAGTGCTGCAGAGCATGGGCAGGTCGACGAATAAGGCACGCGAACCGATAGTTCCACGTGGAACATTCCATTTTCAACCTTGGCATTCACAGTGATCGAGTAGCTTTTCCATCCTGCCAATGGGCTGACAAGGGCCGGCCTTTTCAACAAATGATCGAAGGTCAAACGCAGGTAGGCGGCATGGGATAGGCCCTCATGACTAGCCAAAAAATCTGCCAGTATTTGGCGGATTGCCAACGGAGTCAGCGATTGACGTTCGAGACGCTCCAGTGACAGGTACAGCCGGGACATATGAATACCGCGCGAGGCGCCATCCTCCAGGCTTACACCTGCATCGGCCATGGCCGCCACGCTACGCCCGTCGAAGTGCACGGGCTGGGCGATCCCGCACATGCCCACCCAGGCCAGTGGCGTAGCATGCTGATGTGTCTGTGCGGCGATATCGGGGAGCGTCAGGCTAGTCATTGGCAATACCAGATAAAAGAAATGTCAGCGGCAGCCACCGACCAGGCTGCAATGCAGATTGAACCGTTGGCCGTTGGAGCTGGAAACGCGGTTAAGAGAGGTCCAGCCAACTCGGCGGCTGTAGCCAACCCAGGCTTCACCATCGCTGGCCAGGCCGGTGAAGAATGTAAGCGCTCCATAGCGGCTGTTGGTTTGCGCCCATAAGCGGCGCGTCGCACTGTCGAAACCGCGCAGGTAGAAGTGGCTGCCCTCCGTACGCACGCTGTAGTAACTGCCATTGGCGTCCTTGCAGGCCAACAGCGTCGCGCTGCGTGTACATACCGCCAGCGTGTTTTGCTGAGGCATCGCAAGCAAGGATGTAGGCGCAGCGAGCAGCAGCAACAGGGCGGCAGGTGACAGGTTCATTTCCATCTCCGGGTACTCATCCGACGAGTACGGCTTGGCGAAATTGTATTGTTACTTTATAACATTGTGCAATGCATCGTTTCGAATGCGTCTGCCTGTAGAGGTTTCGCCATGCCCAATCGTCTTCCCGTTACTGTGCTTTCCGGCTTCCTGGGTGCCGGTAAAAGCACCTTGCTCAACCATGTCCTGCGTAATCGCGACAACCTACGTGTCGCAGTCATCGTCAATGACATGAGCGAAATCAACATTGATGCCAGTGAGGTCCAGCGTAATGTCAGCCTGAATCGGGCGGAAGAAAAGCTGGTTGAGATGAGCAACGGCTGCATCTGCTGCACCCTGCGCGAGGACCTGCTGGAGGAAGTCGCACGGCTGGCGAATGAAGGCCGGTTCGATTATCTGCTGATCGAGTCCACAGGCATCTCCGAGCCGCTGCCTGTAGCTGAGACGTTCACTTTCCGCGATGAGCAGGGCCGTAGCTTGAGCGACATGGCACGGCTGGACACCATGGTGACGGTGGTCGATGGCCTGAACTTCCTGCGCGATTATCAGGCGGCGGACAGCCTGGCGAGCCGTGGCGAAACCTTGGGGGACGACGATGAGCGATCGATCAGCGACCTGCTGATCGAACAGGTGGAGTTTGCTGATGTGCTGCTGCTGAGCAAGATCGACCTGATCAGCCAGCATGAGCGCGAGGAGCTCATCGCCATTTTGCGCAGCCTCAATGCCCGAGCGCAGATTTTGCCGATGGTCATGGGCCAGGTGCCGCTGGCACAGATCCTGGATACCGGCCTTTTCGATTTCGAGCAGGCTGCACAGGCACCTGGATGGCTTCAGGAACTGCGCGGTGAGCATGTGCCGGAAACCGAGGAATACGGCATTGCCGCTACTACCTGGCAAGCTCGCAGGCCGCTGCACCCGCAACGCTTCTTTGATTTTATCCACAAGCAATGGAGCAATGGCCGGTTACTGCGCTCCAAAGGCTTCTTTTGGCTGGCCAGCAAGTTTCAGGAGGCTGGCAGCTGGTCGCAGGCTGGCGGCATGATGCGCTATGGACTGGCCGGTCGCTGGTGGCGTTTTGTGCCAAAGGAACACTGGCCGCAGGACGAACAGAGCGCTGCAGAAATTCTTGAACACTGGGTGGCTGAGAGTGGTGACTGCCGTCAGGAGCTGGTGTTCATTGGGCAGAACATCGACTTCGCCCAGTTATCCACAGACCTGGATGCCTGCTTGTTGACCGATGACGAGATGGAAATGGGCCATGCGGGCTGGCTGCGCCTGCCGGATCCCTTCGGTCCCTGGCACACCGAGGAGGCAGCATGACGCCAGCGGCTCAGCCTGTGGATATCCGCCAAGTACACGGCGAATCGCCTCGGGTACTCACCGACATATTTCAAGAGGGCGTGAACCTGGCAGTCTGGCAGCGACGCTTGCCTGCCCAGGTTGAAGACTTCGCGGGATTGGTGGTCAGCCTCGGCCAACCGTTGGCGGACCAGCGGGTGCTCGAGGTGCATGAGCATGAGCCGCCGTTATTGCCGGGCTTTTTGGGGGAAGCGGCTGATCTGCAGGGCTATGAGAGTTTCGTCGCAGATGTGTGCTGGCTGGTTTCAGCCTATACGTGCCTGTTGGGTGCACGTCGGGTCGGTCTGCGCGTGCGGGTACTGCACAATGCCATGTGCCCGCGCTTTCATGTGGATAACGTGCCTGTGCGCCTGCTCACGACTTATGTGGGCTGCGGCAGCGAATGGCTGTGCGAAGGCGCCATCGAACGAGCCGGATTGCAGCTTGCAGCGGCACCTGTGGATAACATCCAACGACTGCAAGCGGGTGATGTTGCGCTGCTGAAGGGCGAAAAATGGGTAGGCAACGAAGGGGCAGGCCTGATCCATCGCTCGCCGTCTGGCCATGACCCTCGCCTGTTGCTCAGCCTTGACTGGTTGGCGTGACGGGGCATAGTGGAGTGAATTCCGGCCTGAAGTAAACGCATGCTGCAGAACATTCCTACCCACGTCATCGCTGGCCCCTTGGGTGCAGGCAAGACCAGCCTCATCCGTCAGCTGATGGCTCAGCGCCCCGCCGGCGAGCGTTGGGCCGTACTGGTCAATGAGTTTGGCCAGATCGGCCTGGATGCGGCCCTGCTCAGCCGTGATGAAGATGGGGTTGCCATTGCCGAAGTGGCGGGTGGATGCCTGTGCTGCGTCAATGGCACTCCGTTTCAGGTCGGGCTGGGGCGCCTGTTGCGCAAGGCGCGGCCCGACCGGCTGTTCATTGAACCTTCGGGTCTTGGTCACCCCTTGCAGTTACTGGCTCAACTGAATCAGGCCCCCTGGGTTGGAGTGCTGACGCTGCAGCCGATGGTGATGGTTGTGGATGCTCAAGCGCTGGCGCGAGGTGAGCCGTTACCTGATGCGCAACAGCAGGCCCTGGCAGCCGCGGCGCTGGTCGTTTTCAATAAGAGCGAGGCTGTTGATGAAAATAGTAGGTTGTTGATAAATAAGGAATTTGCAGCGAAACAGGGCGTTTGGACAGAGCAGGGGCTGTTAGCAGTTTCCAGGCTTCCTTATTCATCCACAGCCGCCGTGAGCGATGCTGCTGTGGATAAAAGGGTTGTGGACAATCACCAAGCGGCCGCAGGCGCCCTGTGGATAGACCCACGTCAGCCAATCTGTCATGCACAGCAAGGTGAGGGCGGCTGGAGTGTCGGCTGGCGCTGGCACCCAAGCCAGCAATTCGATCCACAGGCTCTGCGTGGCTTGCTTGACTCTCACTCATGGCGTCGGGCCAAAGGTGTTATCCACAGCCCGCAGGGGTGGCAGTCTTTCAACGGCCTTGACGGCAATTTGCCGGCTTGGCAGCCGAGTGACTGGCGCAAGGACACGCGCATTGAGCTTATTTTCGACCAGCCCCAACCCCTTCAAGCGCTGCAGGCTGCGCTGGAGGCTTGCCGGGTGGTGTGATCAGTTGTGCCAGCGATTGTGTTCCTGGCGCCATTGCTTCATCTCGATCACGTTGTCGGCCCGTGGCGGCGTATTGATCTCGAACGGGTAGGGCGCCAGCTCGATCTGCACGCTATGAGCGCCAAACTGAGTCACCGTGCCCGGGTGGCGTTGTTCGCCGGTGACAGTGAACTCGAAGGCATACACGCGGGCCAGGCGCTTTCTGCCGTTGGCATCGCGCAGGAATGCGATGCGCTTGAGCGCGACGGCATCGTCGAGCAGCTCCAGATCCAGCTTGGCACAATGCTGTTTGACCCGTTCCAAGGCTTTCTCGCGCAGCCCGTGGTTGTGCCATAACCAAGCGCCTGCCGTGGCCACCAGCATCAGGACGAAGAGATTCTCCAGGGTCAACATTTGCGTATGCTCCAAACAGGTCGATCCAGCTTAACTGCGTCCCTGGTCTGTCGTACAGGTGGCAATCGAGTTCATACTGCGCGACGCACAATCCTTGAAACAGCTTTGGAAAACGCCCGCATGAAACGCACTCCGCACCTGCTCGCCATTCAGTCCCACGTGGTGTTCGGCCACGCCGGCAACAGCGCCGCGGTGTTCCCCATGCAGCGTATCGGGGTCAATGTCTGGCCGCTCAATACCGTGCAGTTCTCCAACCACACTCAGTATGGCCAGTGGGCGGGCGAAGTGCTTGCTCCAGCGCAAATTCCTGCGTTGGTGGAAGGTATTTCCAACATTGGCGAACTGGGGCATTGCGATGCCGTGCTCTCGGGCTATCTGGGTAGCGCCGAGCAGGGGCGGGCGATATTGGCAGGTGTAGAGCGGATCAAGGCGGTCAACCCGAAGGCGCTGTACCTGTGCGACCCGGTCATGGGGCATGCGGAGAAGGGCTGCATCGTGCCCCAGGAGGTGAGCGAGTTCCTGCTGGACGATGCGGTTGCCCAGGCTGACATCCTGTGCCCCAACCAGCTGGAGCTGGACAGTTTTTGTGGCCGGCGCGCGCAAAGCCTGGAAGATTGCGTGGACATGGCTCGCGGCCTGCTCGAGCGTGGCCCGCAGGTTGTGCTGGTCAAGCACCTGGCCTACCCGGGGCGTTGCGAAGACATGTTTGAAATGTTGCTGGTCACCCATGACCACAGCTGGCACTTGCGCCGCCCGCTGCTGGCATTCCCTCGCCAGCCGGTCGGGGTGGGGGACTTGACCTCAGGGCTGTTCCTGGCCCGGGTGCTGTTGGGCGACAGCTGGGTGCAAGCCTTCGAATACACCGCGGCAGCTGTGCATGAGGTGCTGCTGGAAACCCAGGCCTGCGCCAGCTACGAACTGCAGTTGGTGCGCGCTCAGGACCGCATCGCTCACCCGCGTGTACGCTTCGAGGCGCAGCGCCTGGCGTTTTAAAGGGCGTCGGTCTTCAGGTCCTGGTAACGCTTTTCCAGTTCCTGACGGATCTGCCGGCGTTGCTGGCCCTGCAGGAAACGGCGCTTTTCTTCACTGGACTGCGGCTGACGCGCAGGGACCGGGACCGGGCGGCGGTTGTCGTCGACCGCGACCATGGTGAAAAAGCAGCTGTTGGAATGCCGCACCGAGCGTTCGCGAATGTTCTCGGTCACCACCTTGATGCCCACCTCCATGGAGGTATTGCCGGTGTAGTTGACCGAGGCCAGGAACGTCACCAGTTCGCCCACGTGCACCGGCTCGCGGAAAATCACCTGATCGACCGACAGGGTTACCACATAGCTGCCGGCATAGCGGCTAGCGCAGGCATACGCCACTTCATCGAGATACTTGAGCAAGGTGCCGCCATGTACGTTGCCAGAAAAATTGGCCATGTCCGGGGTCATCAGGACGGTCATGCTCAGCTGGGCGTTTCCAGGTTCCATAGTGTGCTCACGGTGAGGTTGCGCTGAATCGGGGCGGGTATCTGCTGACACTTTCTGTTTCCCCTCTTGAAGTTTGCCTTCCTGATACGGGACGCTGACAGACGCTCCGTCGTCACGCCGATCATGCCATCAGGGGCCGTTGCTCGGCCGATCTGTTTCTACATATTGCGTCGGCAATATGCGGCGGGGTGCGATGTTAACCTGAGTACGCCCATGCAACATGGGCCTTCCTGCATTCAATACAGTATGTACTTGCTGCTCGCTCGGGTTTTCCTTGGCAGAGGAGCGGTTTGCCCGGGCAACGAAAAGGAGTATCGCGCCATGCATGCCATCAGCTTCATCCAGGATCTGGCAGTGATCATGCTGGTCGCCGGGGTAGTGACCATTCTGTTTCATCGCTTCAAGCAGCCAGTAGTGCTGGGCTACATCGTTGCCGGTTTCATCATCGGCCCGCACACCCCGCCGTTCGGCCTGATTCACGATGAAGACACCATCAAGACCCTCGCTGAGCTGGGGGTGATCTTCCTGATGTTTTGCCTGGGCCTTGAGTTCAGCCTGCGCAAGCTGTTCAAGGTGGGGGCCACGGCGTTCATTGCAGCATTTCTGGAAATCGTCCTGATGATCTGGATCGGTTTCGAGATTGGCCGCTGGTTTGGCTGGAGCACTATGGACTCGCTGTTCCTCGGTGCGATCCTGGCGATTTCCTCGACCACCATCATCGTCAAGGCACTCAACGACCTGAAGATGAAAAACGAGCGTTTTGCTCAGCTGATCTTCGGCGTGCTGATCGTCGAGGACATTCTCGGCATCGGCATCATAGCCCTGCTATCGGGGATTGCGGTCAGCGGTACGGTCAGTTCCGGTGAGGTCTTTTCCACAGTCGGCAAGCTGTCGCTTTTCATGATCGTGGCGCTGGTTATCGGCATTTTGCTGGTGCCGCGACTGCTGGCCTACGTGGCGAAATTCGAAAGCAACGAAATGCTGCTGATCACCGTCCTGGGCCTGTGCTTCGGCTTCTGCCTGCTGGTGGTCAAACTGGAGTACAGCATGGTGCTGGGGGCCTTCCTGATCGGTGCGATCATGGCCGAATCCCGCCAGTTGCTGAAGATCGAACGGCTGATCGAGCCGGTACGTGACTTGTTCAGCGCCATTTTCTTCGTCGCCATTGGCTTGATGATCGACCCGAACGTGCTGCTCGACTACGCCTGGCCGATTGTGGTCATCACTGTGGCCGTGGTGCTGGGCAAGATGCTGTCCTGCGGCATGGGTGCATTCATTGCCGGCAACGACGGCCGTACCTCGCTGCGCGTGGGCATGGGGCTGTCACAGATCGGCGAGTTCTCTTTCATCATTGCGGCCTTGGGCATGACGCTGCAGGTTACCAGTGACTTCCTCTATCCGGTTGCGGTGGCCGTTTCGGCCATCACCACGTTGCTTACGCCCTATCTCATCCGCGCCGCGGACCCGCTGTCGCTGAAGCTGGGCAAGGTGATGCCGAGCCGGCTGTCGCGCGTGCTGTCGCTGTATGGCGAATGGCTGCGCAGTATCCAGCCGCAGGGTGAAAGCGCGATGCTGGCCGCGATGATCCGGCGCATCCTGCTGCAGGTGGGTGTCAATCTGGCGCTGGTGATCGCGATTTTCTTCAGCGGCGGCTATTTCGCTGTACGTATCGGTACTTGGCTCAGTGAATGGGTAAGCGATGTCAGCCAGCAAAAGGCGATAATCTGGGGCGCGGCGCTGTTGTTGTCGCTGCCCTTCCTTATCGCTGCCTATCGCAAGCTCAAAGCGTTGTCGATGCTGTTGGCGGAGATGGGTGTCAAACCGGAAATGGCAGGGCGCCATACCCAGCGCGTTCGCCGTGTAGTGGCCGAAGTGATCCCGCTGCTGTCACTGCTGGTCATCTTCCTGCTGCTGTCGGCGTTGTCGGCAAGCATCCTGCCGACCAACGAATTGCTGCTGATCATTGCCGTGGTGGCCGCAATAGTGGTGGCGGTGCTGTGGCGCTGGTTCATCCGTGTGCATTCGCGGATGCAGATCGCCCTGCTGGAGACGCTGGAAAACAGTCGGGAAAACACGCACTGAGCGGGAGGGTCTCTGCGCTGGATTCCACCATTGTGGGAGTGGACGGAGCGGTAACGATGTCGCCAGGCGCTTAAAGCCTGGCGACCGTGCAAGTCATCAGCTTTCCAGCCAGACGTCCCGTGCCCAGTGCCAGACCGATTCCCAGCTGTCTTCACCAACCCCTTCCTCGTCGGCATCCCACAACACCACCGTGCCGTCTTCCTCGACGCAGTAGAAATTGTCGCCGTCCTGGCACAGCGGGATCAGGTCACGCGGTACTCCAGCATCCCAGGCATTGGCGGCCACGTCCGGCAGGTAGGTATGTGACTGGGGATCGGTGACGGTGACCGGCTCCAGGGAGCCGTACACCACGTCGCTGACGGTCAAGAGGAATTCTTTGAATACGAACGGAATGTTGATGAACAGTTGTTCCTCGATCTCGACCAGTTGGTCCTCGTCGGGAAGCTCCAGGGGCACCGGTACCGGTTCATTGGCTTCACGGAGTTGTTCGATCACTTCTTCCACGGTTCATTTCCTCCAACCTTGATGACATCGCTGCGCGTTATACCCTAGTAGGGCGGTCTGGCAAAAGCAAAAACCCCGGGGCTAGCCCGGGGTTTTTTGTGCAACGTGCGACGGTTAACCGTTTTGGCGGATACCGGCGACCAGCCAAGGCTGGTTCTCGCCCGGGGCACGAACCATGTGCCAGCTTTCGCTGAAAGGTTCGCCCTGGTCGAAGCGCGAGGTCTTCGACACGCCACGGAAGGTCAGGGTGGCGTCGGTGCGGTCGGCACGATCGTCGACACCGTCCAGTTGCACATCGAGGTTATCGATGTAGGTAGCCTGGAAACCATCACCCAGATCAGCACGCTCACGCTTGAGGAACTCGAGCATCTGCGGGGTGACGAACTCGGCGATCTTGTCCATCTCGTTGGCATCCCAGTGCTGCTGCAGCGACTGGAAGTGGCTACGGGCTGCGGCCAGGAAGCTCTGCTCGTTGAACCAGGCCGGGGCGTTGATGACCGGCGCGGCTGGCGCTGCAGGTGCAGCCGAACCACCGAAGATCGACGGCTGGGCAGGCTGGCCGTGGGCTTCACGCTGGAACGGTGCGTGGCCCGGAGCGGCCATCTGCGGCTGCTGCTGGCGGCGCCGTGCGGCGATGAAGCGGAACACCAGGAACGCGATCAGGGCGACGATCAGGAAGTCCATGATCTGTAGGCCCTCGAAGCCGTCACCCATGAACATGGACGCCAGCAGGCCACCGGCGGCGAGGCCGGCCAGTGGGCCCAGCCAGCGCGAAGCACCGCTGGCGGCGGCCGGTGCACGGCCAGGAGCGGTCGGTGCAGCGGCGGGCGTGGTTGGCGTAGCCTGGCGGGTCTGGTGGATAGGCGCGGAGCCCGAGCTCTTGCCGCCGCCGAAGCGCTTGGCGTTGGCGTCCAGGCTCAGCGTCAGGCCGACGCAAAGCGCCAGTGCGATGCTAAGAAAACGTTGCATAAATGGGATTTCCCCTGTTGTGGATTGCACGCGCGTCATGTTGCACAGGTTCCTGTGCACATGACCAGCGACATAATGTTTCCAGCTTTTGCCTAAATATTTCAGCGCGCCCCACAGGCTTCAGATAGCTTCGAGCTTGGCATAGCCAAGCATCAGCCACTTGCTGCCTTCGGCAAAGTTCACCTGCACACGCGCCTGTGCGCCGGAACCCTCGAAGTTGAGGATCACGCCTTCACCGAATACCGAATGCTGTACCCGCTGGCCCAGATTGAAAGCGGTCTGCGGAATGTTGGCATTGGCGAACAGGCTGCTGGCGCTGGTGCTCTTGGCGCCGCCGAACGGGCGGCTGACGCTGTTCGAAAGACGCACTTCCTGAACCAGGCCAGGCGGAATTTCACGTACGAATCGTGACACCTTGTTGTAGGTCTCACTGCCATACAGGCGACGCGTTTCGGCATAGGTCATGAATAGCTGGCGCATGGCGCGGGTAATGCCCACGTACGCCAGGCGGCGCTCTTCTTCCAGGCGGCCTGGCTCTTCCAGGCTCATCTTGTGCGGGAACAGGCCTTCTTCCATGCCTACCAGGAAGACGTAGGGGAATTCCAGGCCCTTGGCGCTGTGCAACGTCATCAGCTGAATGCTGTCTTCGTGCTCGTCAGCCTGGGCCTCTCCGGCTTCAAGCGAAGCATGGCCGAGGAAGGCCGACAGCGGCGAAAGGTCGGCGTCATCGTCAGTGGTTTCGAAGTTGCGAGCGGCGCTGACCAGTTCCTCAAGGTTTTCTACCCGTGCCTGGCCCTTTTCACCCTTTTCTTCCTGGTGATAGATGATCAGGCCGGACTGCTCGATGACCGTCTGCGTCATGGTATGCAGGGGCATGTCCGCGACTTTGCCAGCCAGGCTTTCGATCAGCTCGATGAAAGCGCCCAATGCACTGGCGGCCCGGCCTTTGAGTGCCTTGGCTGCCAGCAACTGGCACATGGCGCCCCACATCGACAACTGACCGTGGCGCGCATGTTCGCGGATGGCCTCGACGGTTTTTTCACCGATGCCACGCGGCGGCACATTGATCACCCGTTCGAGCGCGGCGTCGTTGCCACGGCCTTCCATCAAGCGCAGGTAAGCCATGGCGTTCTTGATCTCGGCGCGCTCGAAGAAGCGCTGCCCACCATAGATGCGGTAGGGGATGCGCTCGCGCAGCAGCGCTTCTTCCAGCACGCGCGACTGGGCATTGGAGCGATAAAGAATGGCGATGTCGCTGCGCGAATTGCCTTGCTTGATCAGGCTCTCGATGGTCTCGACCACGTAGCGCGCTTCGTCATGCTCGTTGTAAGCCGCATAAAGGGTCAGAGGCTCGCCTTCGCCCAGGTCGGTCCACAGCTCTTTGCCCAGGCGCCCGCTGTTGTTTGCGATCAGCGCGTTGGCGGCTTTGAGGATGCCGCCGGTGGAGCGGTAGTTCTGCTCCAGGCGGATCATCTCGGCATCAGGGAAGTCAGCCGTGTACTGGTGAATGTTTTCAATCTTGGCGCCGCGCCAGCCGTAAATCGACTGGTCGTCGTCGCCCACGGCCATCAGGCTGCCGCCGCCCTTGCCAGCCAGCAGGCGCAGCCAGGCGTACTGCACGGCGTTGGTGTCCTGGAACTCGTCCACCAGCAGGTGACGGAAGCGCCGCTGGTAGTGTTCGAGCAGGCCCGGGTGGTCGCGCCACAGGTCCAGGGCCCGCAGCAGGAGCTCGGAGAAGTCGATCACCCCGGCGCGTTCGCAGGCCTGCTCGTAGGCCACGTAGATGCTGCGCATGGTCCCCAGGAACAGGTCGCCACCGGGCTGGATATGCTGTGGGCGCAGGCCTTCGTCCTTCTGCCCATTGATGAACCACTGGGCCTGGCGCGCGGGCCAGCGCTGCTCATCGAGGCCAAGCTCACGGATCACCCGCTTGACCAGGCGCTGCTGATCATCACTGTCGAGGATCTGGAAGTTCTGCACCAGACGGGCTTCCTGCCAGTGAGCGCGCAACAACCGATGCGCCAGGCCGTGGAAGGTGCCCACCCACATGCCGGCCGGGTTGATGCCCAGCAATTGCTCGATGCGCTGGCGCATCTCGGCGGCGGCCTTGTTGGTGAAGGTCACCGACAGGATCGAGTGCGGCGAGGCCTGTTCGACCTGGATCAGCCAGGCGATGCGGTGCACCAGCACGCGGGTTTTACCGGAACCGGCGCCAGCAAGCACCAGCTGACGCCCGAGCGTGGCCGCGACGGCCTGGCGTTGGGCATCGTTGAGGGAGTTCAGCAGGAGGGAGAGGTCATCTGTGTGCATCCGCCCATTCTAGGGGCAGGCCGGTTACGGGGCAAACGCCTACTGTATAAATATTCACCCTGCCGCGCCGCCGCCCATCGTTGCGTGGCGTACCTCTTCAGCCATGCCAGTGCCTGCCGTGCCTGGCCAACAGGCTGTTGGCCTGGTCGGGGCCATTGCTGCCGGCCGCATAATGGCGGGGGGCCTGAAAATGCTCCTCCCAACCCTTGATGATCGGGTCGACCCAAGCCCAGGCGGCTTCCACCTCGTCACGCCGCATGAACAGCGTCGAATCACCTTCCAGCACGTCCAGCAGCAGGCGTTCATAGGCTTCCCAGCGACGCGTCTGGCCGAACACCTGCGCCAGGTTGAGGTCAAGGTCCACCGGCTCCAGGCGCATGCCTTTGCCGGGGCTTTTGGTCATCATGCGCAAGCTGATGCGCTCGTCGGGCTGTAGCCGGATCAACAGCTGGTTGACCTGGCCACCGTTGAACAGCTCATGGGGGACGGGCTTGAACTGGATGACGATCTGCGACGAGCGTCGTGCCATGCGTTTGCCGGTGCGCAGATAGAAAGGCACGCCAGCCCAGCGCCAATTGTCGATGTGGGCGTGGACGGCGACGAAGGTTTCGGTGTCGCTGTCATTGTCCACGTCCTTCTCGAAGTAGTAGGCGGGCACTTCCTGGCCGCCGATGTGCCCGGCACCGTACTGACCGCGCACGGTCTTGTCCTGAACGTCCTGGCCGGTGATTGGCTTGAGGGCGCGCAGAATCTTGACCTTCTCGTCGCGTACCGCCTCGGCCTCGAACTGCGCAGGCGGCTCCATGGCTACCAGGCACAGCAGCTGCAGCAGGTGGTTCTGCAGCATGTCGCGGGTGGCCCCGGACCGATCGTAGTAGCCGCCCCGGTTTTCTACACCGAGGGTTTCACAGACGCTGATCTGCACATGATCGACCTGCCCGTTGCGCCACACCGGTTCAAGCAGCGCATTGGCGAAACGCAGAGCCATGAGGTTCTGCACGGTCTCCTTGCCCAGGTAGTGGTCGATGCGAAACACCTGAGATTCCTCGAACACCGCGCCGATCGCTTCGTTGATGGCGGTGGCCGACTCCAGCGAATGGCCAATCGGCTTTTCCAGCACGATACGCGCCTCATGGTCGGCCAGGCCCGCCACCCGTAGGTGGTTGGCAATCGGCACGAACAGATTGGGCGCGGTGGCCAGGTAATAGATGCGGGTCAGCCCGCCAGGCTCGCCGAGGTAGCGCGCCAGGCGCCCGAAGTCGGCACTTTGCGCGGCGTCCATGGGAAAGTAGTCCAGGCGTGCGCAAAAGCGTTGCCACACTTCTTCGTCGAAATCACTCCGGGCGATCTGCACTCGGCAATGGCGTTCGGCGAGCTTCAGGTACTCATTGCGCGACAGGTTGCGCCGGGCCAGGGCAATGATGCGCACGGCAATGTTCAGGCGTGCCTCGCGATACAGGTGATAGAGCGCCGGCAGCAGTTTGTGCAGGGCCAGATCGCCAGTGCCGCCGAACACCAGAATGTCGCAAGGAATAGTCAAACCACCACTCTCCACGTTCGTTTAACTGGGCGGGTTGGCGTCCATGTAGTATAACTACAAGAAAGCTACATCCCGGCCAGCCGATCATAACCGAGTCCAGCCCGTGAATCTGTTGCAACATATCGCCCAATCGCGCCACCTGCTGCGCAAATCGGAACTGAAAGTGGCCGACCACGTGCTGCTGGACCCGGCTGCCGTCATGCACAGCTCGATGGCGGACCTTGCACACAGCGTGGGTATCAGCGAGCCGACCATCGTGCGGTTCTGCCGGGCGATCGGCTGTTCAGGTTTTCAGGACCTCAAGCTCAAGCTGGCGCAGAGCCTGGCTGCCGGCGCCAGCTTCGGGCAGTTCGCCATCCATGAGGACGACTCGGTTGCCGATTACAGCCTGAAGATTTTCGACACTACCTTGCACACCCTGATGGAAGTGCGCGAGCACCTTGACCCGCACGCGTTGCAACAGGCGGTGAGTGCCATGGCGCAGGCGCAACGTGTGGAGTTCTATGGCTTTGGTGCATCCGGCGCGGTTGCTGCAGACGCGCAGCACAAGTTTTTCCGCCTGTTGCTCAGTGCCGCCGCGTACTCCGACCCGCACATGCAGGCCATGTCGGCGGTCACCCTCAAGCCAGGCGACGTGGCGGTATGCATTTCCCAGTCCGGGCGCTCCAAGGACCTTTTGATCACCGCCAACCTGGTGCGTGAGAGCGGCGCCAACCTGATCACCCTGTGCCCCAGCCAGACCCCACTGGCCGAGCTTTCGACCGTCAACCTGGCGATCGATGTGCACGAAGACACTGAAATCTACACCCCGCTGACCTCGCGTATCGCCCACCTGGTAGTGATCGATGTGCTGGCCATGGGCGTGGCCATGGCCCGTGGGCCGAGCCTGGTCAATCACCTCAAGAGTGTGAAGCGCAGCTTGCGCAGCCTGCGGTTGTCGCCCAAGTCGATCAAGGCGATGGATGACTGATCGGCAATTGCGGAAGAATCTGCAAATTTCATCGATTTGTCACCAATCCTCAGCAAAACGGTAAAGCGCTCGAGCCAGTCTGAAACTCCCCGCACTCGATCAGGGAGACAGGCATGGCTCGTGATTTCGATGGCTCTTACCTACCTAGCGCCAAGGCTCGCAAACAGCAGGAAAAAGATCAGCGCCGCATGGAGTACCGCCGTGCGATCGAAAGCTACTGCGACCAACGTCAACTGCTGCGCGACCTTGCAGACTACCCGGAGCTGCAAGCCCTCACGGTGTGGCAGACTTCAGCGGCAGCTTCCCCGAAAAGCGCTCAACAAGCGCGCTGATCAGCGCACGTTCGCTGCGAATGAAAGCCAGAAAGGCCAAGGCTACCGGTGACTGCCGCTTGGCCTTGGCCTGCACCACACACCAGCTGCGGTACAGCGGTAGTTCCTCCACTGGCAATTCCTTGAGCACGCCCATGGCCAGCTCCATGTTCACTGCATGGCGGGTCAGCAGGCCGATACCAAGGCCGGCGATGACGCATTCGCGCTGGGCATCGGCCGACGCTACCTCCAGCGTCTGGGTGAAGTGCACACGCTTGTCCTTGAAGTACTCCTCGCAGGCTTTGCGCGTCCCTGAGCCCTGTTCACGGACCAGCAGTGTATGAGGCTCCAGGTCCTGCAGGCGCAACTGCTCCAGTTTGCACAACGCATGGTCCGGCGGCGCCACGGCGATGATCGGGTTGTTGAGAAACGGCAGGAACTCCAGGCCCATGTCCTGCGGCACCATGGACATGATGATCAGGTCGTCGCGGTTGTCGGAAAGGCGCCGAATCGCCTGGGCGCGGTTGACCACGGTAAGGGTCAGGTTGACCTCCGGGTGACGTTGCTTGAAGGCGGCGAACAGGTGTGGGACGAAGTATTTGGCGCTGGATTCGATCGCCAGTTTCAGTTGCCCTTGCAGTGAGCCCTGCATGTCGGAAAGCTGCATGTCGAGGCTTTCCAGGCGCCCGAAGATGTCCCGGCTGGCGCGCTGCAGCGCCTCGGCGGCTTCGGTCAGGTAAAGTTTCTTGCCGACGTATTCGAACAGCGGCTGCCCTACCAGCTCTTCCAGCTGACGAATTTGTAGACTAACGGCGGGTTGCGTCAGCGCCATCTCCTCGGCGGCGCGGCTGTATGAGCGCAAATCGCACACCTCATTGAAGACCTGCAACTGACGCAAAGTCATACGCATCAAGGACTTACGCATTTTTATTCTAGGCTCCGGTAAAACCTTGTTACCTAACTATAAGCTTTTGCTAATACAGCCTCTAACAAATATTGATTTTTGTTTATCGACCTACAGCGCTAGGGTGAATGTGCGACTGGCCAGCGACGCTTGGTCACGCGCCGACCGGTAGAACCGGCTCGACTGTTCCTACGGCTTTGGGAAGACTCCAGTGATAAAAAAAATCCTGATCGCCAACCGGGGTGAAATCGCAGTCCGCATCGTGCGTGCCTGCGCCGAGATGGGCATTCGCTCTGTCGCGATCTATTCCGACGCCGACCGTCACGCCTTGCACGTCAAGCGCGCTGACGAGGCCTACAGCATTGGTGCCGAGCCGCTGGCTGGTTACCTGAACCCGCGCAAGCTGGTGAATCTTGCTGTGGAAACCGGCTGTGATGCCCTGCACCCGGGCTACGGTTTCCTGTCGGAAAACGCGGAGCTGGCAGAGATCTGCGCCGAGCGCGGTATCAAGTTCATCGGCCCGGCCGCCGACGTCATTCGCCGCATGGGCGACAAGACCGAAGCGCGCCGCACCATGATTCAGGCGGGCGTGCCCGTTACCCCAGGCACCGAAGGCAACGTTGCCGACATCCACGAAGCCCTGAGCGAAGGCGAGCGTATCGGTTACCCAGTGATGCTCAAGGCCACCTCCGGCGGTGGCGGCCGGGGCATTCGCCGGTGCAACAGCCGTGAAGAGCTGGAGCAGAACTTCCCCCGCGTCATCTCCGAAGCTACCAAGGCCTTCGGTTCAGCGGAAGTGTTCCTGGAAAAGTGCATCGTCAACCCCAAGCACATCGAGGCGCAGATCCTGGGCGACAGCTTCGGCAATGTGGTGCACCTGTTCGAGCGTGACTGCTCGATCCAGCGCCGCAACCAGAAGCTCATCGAAATTGCCCCAAGCCCCCAGCTCACCCCCGAACAGCGTGCCTACATCGGTGACCTGGCGGTCCGGGCAGCCAAGGCTGTGAACTACGAGAACGCCGGTACTGTGGAGTTCCTGCTCGCCGATGGCGAGGTGTACTTCATGGAAATGAACACCCGCGTGCAGGTCGAGCACACCATCACCGAAGAAATCACCGGTATCGACGTGGTCCGCGAGCAGATCCGCATCGCCTCGGGCCTGCCGCTGTCGGTCAAGCAGGAAGATATTCAGCACCGCGGCTACGCGTTGCAGTTCCGCATCAACGCTGAAGACCCGAAGAACAACTTCCTGCCCAGTTTCGGCAAGATCACCCGTTACTACGCCCCTGGCGGCCCGGGTGTGCGCACCGATACAGCGATCTACACCGGTTACACCATCCCACCGTTCTATGACTCCATGTGCCTGAAACTGGTGGTGTGGGCGTTGACCTGGGAAGAAGCCATGGACCGTGGCCTGCGGGCCCTGGACGACATGCGCGTGCAAGGGGTGAAGACCACCGCCGCGTACTACCAGGAAATCCTGCGCAATCCGGAATTCCGTAGCGGCCAGTTCAACACCAGCTTCGTCGAAAGCCACCCTGAACTGACCAACTACTCGATCAAGCGCAAACCCGAAGAGCTGGCCCTGGCCATCGCCGCCGCCATCGCCGCCCACGCAGGCCTATGAATGCAGCTGCAAGCTGTGAGCGACCCGCTGCAAGTTGAAGCGAATCGGCTTTTTCTTGCGGCTCGTAGCTTCAAGCTTGTCGCCATGAGGAGATAAGAATGTCCAAGAAGATCTTTGTTACCGACACAATCCTGCGTGACGCCCACCAGTCCCTGCTGGCTACCCGTATGCGGACCGAAGACATGCTGCCGATCTGCGACAAGCTCGACAAGGTCGGCTACTGGTCGCTGGAAGTGTGGGGCGGCGCCACTTTCGATGCCTGCGTGCGCTTCCTCAAGGAAGACCCGTGGGAGCGCCTGCGCAAACTGCGCAATGCGCTGCCCAATACCCGCCTGCAGATGCTTCTGCGCGGGCAGAACCTGCTGGGCTACCGCCACTACAGCGATGATGTGGTCAAGGCGTTCGTCGCCAAGGCGGCGGTCAACGGTATCGACGTGTTCCGCATCTTCGACGCAATGAACGACGTGCGTAACCTGCGCGTGGCCATCGAGGCGGTGAAGGCTGCCGGTAAGCACGCCCAAGGCACCATCGCTTACACCACCAGCCCGGTGCATACCATCGAAGCCTTCGTGAACCAGGCCAAGCAGATGGAAGCCATGGGTTGCGACTCGGTGGCGATCAAGGACATGGCTGGCCTTTTGACCCCGTATGCCACCGGCGAGCTGGTCAAGGCGCTGAAGGCCGAGCAGTCGCTGCCTGTGTTCATTCATTCCCACGATACTGCCGGCCTGGCCGCCATGTGCCAGCTCAAGGCGGTGGAAAACGGTGCTGACCATATCGACACCGCCATCTCCAGCTTTGCCTGGGGGACCAGCCACCCAGGTACCGAATCGATGGTCGCCGCGCTCAAGGGCAGTGAGTTCGACACCGGTCTGGACCTGGAACTGCTGCAGGAAATCGGCCTGTACTTCTATGCCGTGCGCAAGAAGTACCACCAGTTCGAAAGCGAGTTCACTGCGGTGGACACCCGCGTGCAGGTCAACCAGGTGCCAGGCGGGATGATTTCCAACCTTGCCAACCAGCTCAAGGAGCAGGGCGCACTCAACCGCATGAACGAAGTGCTGGCCGAGATCCCGCGGGTTCGCGAAGACCTTGGCTTCCCACCTCTGGTGACCCCGACCTCGCAGATCGTCGGTACCCAGGCGTTCTTCAACGTACTGGCCGGCGAACGCTACAAGACCATCACCAACGAAGTGAAGCTGTACCTGCAAGGCGGTTACGGCAAGGCGCCGGGCGTGGTCAACGAGCAACTGCGCCGCCAGGCGATCGGCAGCGAAGACGTGATCGATGTGCGCCCGGCCGATCTTCTCAAGCCGGAAATGGCCAAACTGCGTGCCGACATCGGCGCCTTGGCGCACAGCGAGGAAGATGTGCTTACCTTCGCCATGTTCCCGGACATTGGCCGTAAGTTCCTCGAAGAGCGTGAAGCCGGCACCCTGACCCCTGAAGCGCTGCTGCCGATCCCGGAAGCCGGTGCGGTCGCCGCCCCGGGGGGTGAAGGTGTGCCGACCGAGTTCGTCATCGACGTGCACGGTGAAACCTACCGCGTCGACATCACCGGCGTTGGCGTCAAGGCCGAAGGCAAGCGCCACTTCTACCTGTCGATCGACGGCATGCCGGAAGAAGTGGTGTTCGAGCCCCTCAACGAGTTTGTCGGCGGCGGCAGCAGCAAGCGCAAGCAGGCCAGCGCGCCAGGCCACGTCAGCACTACCATGCCGGGCAACATCGTCGATGTGCTGGTCAAGGAAGGCGACACAGTCAAGGCCGGCCAGGCAGTGCTGATCACCGAAGCGATGAAGATGGAAACCGAAGTGCAGGCGGCCATCGCCGGCAAGGTCGTTGCCATCCACGTGGCCAAGGGCGATCGCGTGACGCCGGGTGAGATCCTGATCGAGATCGAGGGCTGACATAAGCCCTCATCTACAAGCGGTTAACCTCTGGGGAGCGGATGCTCCCCTTTTTTTGGGTGGTTGTCAGGCCCCTTGCGATGCGGGCGGCGCTAGCTCAAATACCCCTCGGTTGCGCTGGACCTAGCGCTGATAGCCCTTGCCAAAATGCCGCTCCAGCCTGGCCTGGGCCAGTTCGAGCAGGATCGACAGCACCCAGTAGATCACTGCAGCTGTCGTCAGCATCTCCAGGTAGCGATAGCTTGAGCGCCCATACGACTGGGCCAGGAACATCACTTCCCAGACACCCATCACCGAAATCAGGGACGAGTCCTTGAGCATCGAGATGAACTGGTTGGCGCTCGGCGGGATGATGGTGCGCATGGCCTGGGGCAGGGTGATGTGCCAGAAGATCGCCACCGGGCGCATGCCCAGGGCGAGCGCTGCCTGGCGCTGGCCCACGGCAACGCCAATGATGCCGGCTCGGAAGATTTCGCTCAGGTAAGCGCCATAGTTTAGCGACAGGGCGATGATGCCCGCTGCGATTGCACCTGGCACCAGGCCTACTTGGGGCAAGCCGAGGTAGATCAACAGGATCTGGATCAGCAGCGGCGTGCCGCGGAAGAACGAGGTGTAGAAGCTGGCCACGCCGAACAGCAGCGCACTCTTCGACAACCGTGCCAGGGCGGCGGCAAAGCCCAACAGCACCGACACCACCATAGAGCACAAGCACAGGAACAGGGTCAGCGCAGCGCCCTGCAGGAAGCCATTGGGGCCCAGCTTGAAGCCTGCCAGGTTGGGGAACTTCTCGACGATGATCGAGAATTTCAGATCAAAGCTGAGAAAGAAACCCACGAACAGCAACAGCAGTACCAGCCACGTCAGGTACAGACGGGTGCGAAAGCCGAACAGGCGTGAACCCGTCGCGGAGGCGACGGGCTTGGGTGCAGGTTGATGGGCGCTCATTTACTGATGTCGGCGCCGATCCACTTCTGCGACAGCTTGGCCAGCGTGCCATCGGCCTTCAGCTCGGCGAACACTTGCCGCAGCTTGGCGTCCCACTCTGGATCGCCTTTCTCGATGGCGACTGAGTTGGGCTCTTCGTAAAGCGGCGCGCCTGCCAGTTTGAAGCGCTTGTCCTGGGCCAGGCGTGGCTGCGCGGTCACCAAGTTGGTCAGGATCGCATCCAGGCGCACGCCTGCACCCAGGCCGAGGTCCTGGAAGGCGACGTTGTCGGTGTCATAGGGGGCAATCTGGACGAAGTCGAAGGGGTACTCGATCTTCTTGTCTTCCGCGCCTTCGATTACCAGGTTCTTGTTCAGGTAGCTCTCATAGCTGGAAGCGCTGGTCAGGCCGACCTTGAGGCCGTCGAGGTCCTTGGCCGTGTGAATCCGCTCATCCTTGGCGTTGACCACGATCACCGCAGGCGAGGCGTAGTACTCCACCGGGAAGTCGAACACCTCGGCGCGGGCCTTGCTTGGCGTCATCGAACAGATGCACAGGTCGTAGCGACCACTCCAGCGGCCCGCAGCAATGACATCCCAGGAGGGTGTTTCCAGTCGCAGCTTTACGCCGAGCTTGGCCGCGACCGCCTTGGCCACATCGACGTCAAAACCGTCGAGCTGGTTCTGGTCATTGAGGAAGGAGAACGGCGGGTAGCTCTCCATCAGTACGTTGACGACTTCCTTGCGCGACTCGACGCGGTCCAGTGTGGCACCGGCAAAGGCTGCAGAGGTGGCGCTCAGGGCCAGAAGGCCTGCGCAAATCAAGGAAGGCAAACGCATGAAGACACCTGGAAAAAGTTGTTAAAAAATCAGATTTCGATATTTAATAGTTATAAGTTTAAAGCCACCAGTGAATATTATTCATATCAATATAAGCGGAAGTTATATGGGCGATCGGACGTTGGAAATTCTTGATGGCGGTATGGGTCGGGAGCTGCAGCGCCGAGGCGCGCCGTTCCGCCAGCCGGAGTGGTCGGCACTTGCACTGAGCGAAGCGCCGGAAGCCGTAGTGGCGGTGCATGCGGCTTATATCGAAGCCGGTGCTGGTGTGATCACCAGCAACAGTTATGCAGTGGTGCCGTTCCATATTGGTGAAGACCGCTTCGCTGATGAAGGCTTCGCCTTGGCCGCCACCGCTGGTCAGTTGGCACGTACTGCGGCGGATGCCAGCCCACGGCCAGTGCGAGTCGCTGGCTCATTGCCTCCGCTGTTCGGCTCCTACCGCCCTGACCTGTTCGAGCCACAGCGCGTGTCCGAGGTATTGCTCCCACTGGTGGTGGGGCTGGCACCGTATGTCGATCTGTGGCTGGCCGAAACCCAGAGTGCGATCGCAGAAGTGCAGGCAATTGCCGGCCAGTTGCCAGCAGATGGCAAGCCGTTGTGGGTATCGTTCACCTTGCAGGATGAAGAGGTCGGCGACGTACCGCAGCTGCGTTCTGGTGAAAGTGTGACCGCAGCTGCCGAAGCAGTAGCAACGCTGGGCGTCAAAGCCATGCTGTTCAACTGCAGCCAGCCGGAAGTGATAGGTGCTGCCATCGACGCTGCGCGCGAAGTGTTCGAGCGCCTGGGTGTGGATATCGCCATCGGAGCCTACGCTAACGCCTTCCCGCCGCAACCCAAGGACGCCACCGCCAACGATGGCCTGGATGAGCTGCGCGAAGACCTCGACCCGCCGGGTTACCTGAGCTGGGCCCAGGATTGGCGCCAGCGCGGCGCCAGCTTGCTCGGCGGATGCTGTGGCATCGGGCCAGAGCACATCGCTGAGCTCAAGCGTAACCTGAGCTGAGCCTCAGCCCTGCTCCCGGCAGGCTTCCAGCGTTTTCGACTGACCCTCGTGGCGCTGGTTGTCGGCACTCAGCCAGCGCTCGAAAGCGGCCGCCACTGCAGGCCACTCTTGATCGGTAATCGAGTACCAGGCCGTGTCGCGGTTCTGGCCCTTGATCACCATGTGATTGCGGAACACACCCTCGTAGATGAAGCCAAAGCGCTCCGCTGCGCGCTTGGAGCGGGCATTGGCGTTGTTGCACTTCCATTCCAGTCGGCGATTACCCAGTTCAAAACCGAGCTTGCCCAGCAGGTATACCGCTTCGGTGCCCTTGGGGGTGCGTTGCATGGCTGCGCCGAAGGCAATATGGCCGATCTCGATGCGACCGTGGGCAGGCACCATCGACATCAGGCTCAGAATGCCTTGTACCTGGCCGCTGCTGCGGTCGATGACGCTGTAAAACAGCGGATCGCGGCTGGCGGCATTGTCTGCAAGCCATTGATCGAACGGACCGCGCTCGGCAAACGGGCCATAGGGCAGGTAGTCCCACAGTGCTGGATCGCAGTGCGGACCTTGCAGCACCTCCCAGAGATCGTCCGCATGACGCGCCGGATCGAGCTTCTCCAGGCGGATGAAACGCCCTTCAAGGGGCTCGGCCTGGGGCAGGGCCGCAGGTTGCCAGTTATTGGGTTGACTCATGCGTTGCTCCCGTCTCACAGCGTTTGGCGAAATTGGATGAAGCCGGGTCGCTCGGCGACCTGCTCGTACAAGCCGATGGCGGTAGCGTTGGTTTCATGTGTCAGCCAGTGCACCTTGCAACAGCCGGCCGCTTTGGCACTGGCCCTGACTAGTTCGATCAGTTGCCGGCCAACGCCCAGGCCGCGCTGCTTACCGTCAACGTACAGGTCCTGCAGGTAGCAGGCGTTGGCAATGCTCCAGTTGGTTCGATGATAGATCCAGTTGACCATGCCTACCGCCTTGCCGTCGATCCAGGCCAGCGCCGAATGGGTCGGCTCCTGCGAGTCGAGGATGCGTTGCCATGTCACGGCGCTGACTTCATCGGCCAGTTCGGTTTGATAAAAGCGCAGGTAGGCCTGCCACAGGGGCAGCCACGCGGCGTGGTCGTTGGCGCTGACGGGGCGCAGGATGACGTTGGGCATGGGGCTGTTCCTTCAGGGCGTGCGCATCTGCGCCGCCAGTTGATTGTTTAGCTGATCGGTACTGCTGGCCAACCCTTGGCGTACGCCTTCGATGTCCTGCGTTGAGCGGTTCTGGCTGAGTTTGCGTGCCCCCTGCAGGCGTGCGATGGGCAGGCGGAAGCCGACGATGGCGCGGAGCATGCCTCCGATGTAATCGCTGGGTGCATCGGCGACCTTCCATGGGGCGCTGCGTCCTTGCTCGTGCAGGTCGGTCAGGCGGCTGACGATATCCAGCAGGTCGGGGCCGCCCTGCACCACTTCAGCGACGCCGTAGGCATGCACCGCCAAGTAGTTCCAGGTGGGCACAACCTTGGGGTTGTCGAGCTTGCTCGGGTAATAGCCGGGGCTGACATAAGCGTCAGGGCCGGCGAAAACCAACAAGGCTTCTACACCTTGCTCCAAGGCCTGCCACTGATGGTTGGCACGGGCCAGATGCCCGTAAACGGTGCCCAAGTCACCTTCGCTGGTATCGATCAACACGGGTATGTGACTGGCCAGCAGACCTTGCTCGCCGTGGGTGACAAGCAGGGCTAGGCGGGTTTCCCGCATCTGTTGATGCAGGCGCTCAAGGTTGTGTTCCTGGTGCGGTTTGCTGTTGTACATGGGCGGATCCTTGTCGATTGGCTTCATCGTAGGCAGGCTATTGGTTCAGGTTAAGAGCCATTGGTGATGATTTTGATAGGTCCAATGCGATGAGCGAGCGCCCTTTGGTATTGCCATTCGATCCCGCCGGGATCGTCCTCGATCAACGCCGAGGGTTGAGTCAGCAGCTCTATCAAGCGCTGCGCGCTCGCGTGCTGGATGGGCGCTTGAGCAGCGGCACGCGCCTGCCGTCGACACGAGACCTGGCGGGCATGCTCGCGCTCTCGCGCAACAGCGTGGTGCGTGCCTATGACCAACTGTATGCCGAAGGCTACATAGAAAGCCGGGTTGGAGATGGCACCTATGTTTGCCATCTGCCGAAACTATCCACACAACTGTCCACAGGGTTATCCCATGGCTTATCAACAGGGTTATCCACAAAATGCTCAGAAAGCACTGATGATTTATCCAGATGTGGGCGTTCCAGTGAGCGTTTGGAGCGTCTGAAAAGTAACCATCTGCCATTCCCAAAAGTTGGCCCGCCACGGGCGTTTCGGGTAGGTGTTCCGGCCTTCGATCTGTTCCCCTTTGAGGTCTGGGCCAAGCTGCAAGCGGGCTTCTGGCGAAATCCCGATCCAGCGCAGCTTGGCTATGGCGACCCGGCGGGCGAGCCGTTACTGCGTGAATTGATCGCTGCGTATCTACGTCGGTCGAGGGGGATGTCGTGCACGGCTGGACAAATTGTGATCACCAGTGGTGCGCAGGAGGCAATAAGTCTTTGTGCACAGTTGTTGTTGCAGCCCGGGGATGAGGTGGCTGTGGAAAACCCCGGGTATCGTGCCGCCGGGCATGCGTTTGCAGTAGCGGGCGGGCGGGTGAGGGGTGTGCCGGTAGATGAAGAGGGCCTCGACTGCGCCAGGCTTGCCCTCGCTGGCGACTGTCGCTTGGTTTACGTCACCCCGGCGCACCAGTACCCGACGGGGGTGACCATGAGCCTGGCCCGGCGCTTGGCGTTGCTGGCCTGGGCCGAGCGCCAGGATGGCTGGATCATCGAAGATGACTATGACGGCGAGTACCGTTACAACGGAGCACCGCTGGCGCCGTTGGCGGCTTTGGACCGGCAAGGGCGGGTGCTGTACGTCGGTACCTTTGGCAAGATCGCTTTCCCAGCGCTGCGCCTTGGCTATTTGGTATTGCCGGCGCGGTTGGTGCAGGCTTTCAGCCAGGGCAGGGCGCTGGCAGTGCGGCATTCCGAGGTGGGAACCCAGTGCGTGATGGCCGAGTTCATGGCCCAGGGGCACTTTCAGCGGCATATACGCCGCATGCGTCGTGCGGCGTTGAGCCGGCGCAATGTGCTGAAGGCAGGGTGGCCTGTGGGCGTGCCAGGGCTTGCGGGGATGCCGGATGTGGCAGCGGGGCTGCATGTGAAAGTCGATGTGGATAACTTTACACGCGAGCAGGAACTGGTGGCCAAGGCCGAGGCGGTGGGTGTGGAGGTGAATCCGCTCAGCAGTTACTGGCTTGAGGACAGCGAGGTGCCTGTGGATAAACGCGCGGGGTTGGTGCTTGGGTTTGCGGCGGTGCCAGAGGGAGAGATTGCTGAGGCCTTGATGCGCTTGCGCAAGGCCTGGAGGTAGGAGGGGCCTGGTGTCGCCAAAGGCCTGCAAAGCAGGCCGACGGTTTTTGCATGCCGATGAAATCCTGGGGCCGCAAAGCGGCCCGGGGATTTCTGATCAGAACGCCGGCACTACAGCGCCTTTGTACTTCTCGGTGATGAACTGCTTCACCTCAGGCGAATGCAGCGCAGCCGCCAGTTTCTTCATGTCTTGCGAGTCCTTGTTGTCCGGGCGGGCAACAAGGATGTTCACGTACGGTGAGTCGCTGCCTTCAATGGCCAGCGCGTCTTTTTCCGGGTTCAGTTTGGCTTCCAGCGCGTAGTTGGTGTTGATCAGGGCAGCATCGACCTGGGTCAGTACACGCGGGATGGTGGCCGCTTCGAGCTCACGGAACTTCACGTTCTTCGGGTTCGCGACAACGTCCTTCACGGTCGACAGGATATTGCTGTTGTCCTTGAGCTTGATCACGCCGGCCTTGTCCAGCAGCAGCAAGGCACGGCCGCCGTTGGTGGCGTCGTTGGGGATGACCACGGTGGCACCGGAAGGCAGTTCGTCGAGCTTCTTGATCTTGGCCGAGTAGACGCCCAGCGGCTCGATGTGCACGCCGGCAACGCTGACCAGGTTGGTGCCCTTAGCCTTGTTGAACTCATCCAGGTACGGCTGGTGCTGGAAGAAGTTGGCATCCAGGCGCTTCTCTGCGACTTGTACGTTCGGCTGGATATAGTCGGTGAACTCTTTCACCTTCAGGTTTACACCCTCTTTTTCCAGCTGCGGTTTGACGAAGTTGAGAATTTCGGCGTGCGGCACCGGGGTGGCGGCGACAGTCAGGTCACCGGCGTGGGCCGAGAACGCCGCGACAGCGGCAGCGACAGCAAGCAGCTTCTTCATGAATCACTCCTTGTGAGGGCCGCGACGGCCCCCGAACGGGTCGGCCGGGCCGACCCCATTGGGGTTACTTACGGGAAAAATGCACGACCAGTTTGTCGCCCACGCTCTGCAGTACTTGAACCAGAACCAGCAGCAGTACCACGGTGACCACCATTACATCGGTCTGGAAACGCTGGTAGCCGAAGCGGATGGCCAGGTCGCCCAGGCCGCCAGCGCCGACAACGCCGGCCATGGCGGTGTACGAGACCAGGGTGATGGCGGTGACGGTAATGGCCGCGAAGATGCCCGGGCGGGCCTCCGGCAACAGCGCACTGGTGATGATCTGGCGGGTGGTGGCGCCCATCGACTGGGTGGCCTCGATGATGCCGCGGTCCACTTCACGCAGGGCAGTTTCCACCAGGCGGGCGAAGAACGGCGTGGCACCCACCACCAGCGGCGGGATGGCGCCGGCAACGCCCAGCGAGGTACCGGTGATCAGCACAGTGATCGGGATCATCACGATCAGCAGGATGATGAACGGCAACGAGCGCAGGATGTTGACCACCAGCGACAGCAGCGCATACACGCCCCGCTGTTCGAACATCTGCTTCGGCCCGCAGAGGAACAGCAGCACGCCCAGTGGCAGGCCCAGCAGCACGGTGAAGAACAGTGAGCCGAACAGCATGATCATGGTGTCGATGGTGGCCAGCCAGATTTCGGCCCAGTCGACGTTGGCGAAGAAATTCAGGGCGTCCATCAACGCAGTACCTCCATATCTACGTCAGCTGCCGTGAAGCGGTCGAACGCCGCTTCCATGTCGCCGCCGGTGACGGCCAGGGTCAGCTGCCCATAGGGCACATCCTTGATGCGGTCGATACGCCCGGCGAGGATGCTGTAGTCGACACCGGTTTCGCGGGCCACGGTGCCCAGTAGCGGCGCGTAGGTGGCGTCGCCCTGGAAGGTCAGGCGCACGATGCGGCCTGGCACGTGGGCAAAATCGTCGCGCTGCTCGCCTTCATCGACCTGCTCGTCTTCCTGGACAAAGCGCTTGGTGGTGGGGTGCTGCGGGTGCAGGAACACGTCGGCCACCGAGCCTTGCTCGACGATATGGCCGGCGTCCATCACCGCGACGCGGTCGCAGACACGGCGGATCACGTCCATCTCGTGGGTGATCAGCACGATGGTCAGCTTCAGCTCACGGTTGATCTCGGCCAGCAACTGCAGCACCGATGCGGTGGTTTGCGGGTCCAGGGCGCTGGTGGCTTCGTCGCACAGCAGGATCTTCGGGTTGGTCGA
The DNA here is from genome assembly GCF_047456105.1 of Pseudomonas sp. BNK-15. Classification (NCBI taxonomy): domain Bacteria; kingdom Pseudomonadati; phylum Pseudomonadota; class Gammaproteobacteria; order Pseudomonadales; family Pseudomonadaceae; genus Pseudomonas; species Pseudomonas sp. BNK-15. Next base: position 1,831,205 of record NZ_CP179898.1, on the reverse strand, counting down.
CAGGGCGCGGGCGATGCCGACGCGCTGCTTCTGGCCGCCGGAGAGCTGCGCCGGGTACTTTTTGGCGTGGTCCGACAGGCCCACGCGGGCCAGCAGCCCGGTGACGCGTTTGTCGATTTCGGCCCGCGACAGCCCACCCGCCAGCGTCAGCGGCAGGGCGACATTGTCGGCGACGGTCTTGGAGGCCAGCAGGTTGAAGTGCTGGAAGATCATCCCGACTTGCTGGCGGAAGCCGCGCAGCTGGTTGGCGTTGAAGGCGGTAACGTCTTCGCCGTCGACGATGATCTTCCCGCCAGAGGGCTCTTCCAGCCGGTTGATCAGGCGCAGCATGGTGCTTTTGCCTGCGCCGGAATGGCCGATCAGGCCGAACACCTGGCCGTCTTCGATGGTCAGGCTGGTTGGGTTCAGAGCGGGGATTTCCCTACCGGCGACGCGGTAGGTCTTGTGTACATGTTGGAACTCGATCACGTAGCGAACCTTGTGGGGCGCATGGAATTTGGGTCAGCGGTTGGCTGGGGTGGCGCATTTTAGCCTTTTCCAATAGTTGTTCTTAGCATTTATTTCGTAATGGACCAATCCATCAGGCATAACGCGACAACTGGTAATCCCGATTGAACGCTCGCCAAAGCCCTCTAGTCACTACTGGAACGAGCCCGCAGAGGGCAAGCCTGAAGACTGATGAGGAGAGCCGACCATGACCAGCAAGAAAACGGACGCGCCCAAGCACAGTGAGGCCGCCGGCACGCAGACCCCCGACCGCGCCAACACCAACGCCAAGCTGCAGAGCCTGGAGGCGTTTCGCAGCGATGCCACTGGCCAGGCCTTGCGTACCAACCAGGGTGTGAAGGTAGCCGACAACCAGAACAGCCTGAAGGCTGGTGCTCGTGGGCCATCGCTGCTCGAAGACTTCATCATGCGTGAGAAGATCACCCACTTCGACCACGAGCGCATTCCCGAGCGTATCGTCCACGCCCGAGGTACCGGTGCCCACGGCTACTTCCAGAGCTACGGCAACCATAGCGAACTGACCAAGGCCGGTTTCCTCCAGGACCCCGAAAAGATAACCCCGGTCTTCGTGCGCTTCTCCACCGTACAAGGCCCGCGCGGGTCGGGTGACACGGTGCGCGACGTGCGTGGCTTTGCTGTGAAGTTCTACACCGATGAGGGCAATTTTGACCTCGTTGGCAACAACATGCCGGTATTTTTCATTCAGGATGCCATCAAGTTTCCCGACTTCGTGCATGCGGTCAAACCTGAGCCGCACAATGAAATGCCCACGGGCGGTTCAGCCCACGACACGTTCTGGGATTTTGTCTCGCTGGTGCCTGAGTCGGCGCACATGGTCATCTGGGCCATGTCCGACCGAGCCATCCCGCGGAGCCTGCGGATGATGGAAGGCTTTGGCGTGCATACTTTCCGCCTGATCAATGCCCAAGGCGTGGCCAGCTTCGTCAAGTTCCACTGGAAGCCACGCCAGGGTGTGCATTCGGTACTGTGGGACGAAGCTCAGAAGCTGGCAGGCAAGGACACCGACTACCATCGCCGCGATCTGTGGGATGCGATCGAGATGGGTGATTACCCCGAGTGGGAACTGGGCGTGCAGATCGTCCCAGAGGCCGATGAGCACAAGTTTGATTTCGACCTGCTCGACCCGACCAAACTGATCCCCGAGGAACTGGTACCAGTGACGCCGCTCGGCAAGATGGTGCTCAACCGCAACCCGGACAACTTCTTCGCCGAGACCGAGCAGGTCGCTTTCTGCCCTGGCCATATCGTGCCGGGCATCGACTTCAGCAACGACCCGCTGCTACAGGGCCGGCTGTTCTCCTATACCGACACACAGATCAGCCGCCTTGGCGGCCCGAACTTCCACGAGATCCCGATCAACCGGCCGGTAGCGCCGAACCACAGCAGCCAGCGCGACGCCATGCACCGCATGACCATCGACAAGGGCCGTGCTTCCTACGAGCCCAACTCGATCGATGGCGGCTGGCCGCGGGAAACGCCGCCGGCGGCACAGGATGGTGGCTTCGAGAGCTATCAGGAGCGCATCGAGGCACACAAGATCCGCCAGCGCAGCGAGTCGTTCGGCGATCATTTCTCGCAGGCGCGGCTGTTCTTCCAGAGCATGAGCCCGACCGAGCAGCAGCACATCATCAAGGCCTACAGCTTTGAATTGGGCAAGGTGGAGCGCGAAGCAATCCGCGCGCGTGAGGTCAATGAGATCCTGGCCAATATCGACTTGAAGCTGGCAGCGGCAGTGGCGGCCAACCTCGGCTTGCCGGCGCCCAAGCAGGGCACGGTTCAGGTCAAAGGTAGCAAGCTTGCGCAGTCCAAGGCTTTGAGCCAGATGAACCACCCTGGAGATGTGGGCATCAAGGGACGCAAGATTGCCGTTGTGGTCGCCGATGGCGTGGACGCCGCGAGCGTCGACAGGCTGGTCAAGGCGCTCGAAGCACAAAGCGCGCGGCCCATGCTGCTGGGGCCATCCTCGGCGCCGGTGAAGAGCGCCGATGGCAAGCAATTGCCGGTGGATGCTTCGATCGAGGGTATGCCGTCGATCATGTTCGACGGGATAGTGGTGCCGGGAGGCAAGGCTTCAATCGATGCCTTGAGCGGCAGTGGTGTGGCCAAGCACTTCCTGCTCGAGGGTTACAAGCATTTGAAGGCGATCGTGTTGGCCAAAGAGGCCAAAGCGTTGCTGGGCAGCTTGGGCCTGAAGGAGGACAAAGGCTTGTTGCTTGGGGATGATCAGAAGGCAGTGGATGCCTTCGTCAAAGCCGTGGAAGGGCATCGGGTCTGGGAGCGGGAGGCGGCTGCAGAGGCGATCCCTGCGTAAGACGCTGCGTTGGTACCCATCGCCGGCTGCCGGCGATGGGCCCCCAGAAGTGTCAACGCTGATGCGGTACCAATACCACCTGAGCGGGCAACTTGCGCTGAATCTCGTGTTTTTGCTCAAGTGCGAAGCCGCTGTCGATCTTGCGAACCCGCTTTTCCAGCAAGGTCTTCAACCAAGGCGCATCTTCGGTGCGAGGTACCTGGAACACCACGTCGCACTGATAATTCACCACATCAGTGGCAATTTCATCGAGCTGCCGGCGCATGGCCCGGATGTCCGTGGTCTTCAGTGCAATGACCGTGCTAGGCGCGGTCGGGTCGATCACCCGCGCCTTGGGCTTGGCCTCGGCAGCCTTCAGGGCGGCCTCGGCTTTTTCCAGCTCAGCCTTGCGTGCCTGTGAGACCGCGTCACCGCCAGTCACGGCAGGTGCCTGCGGCATCAGTGCGCGGGCACGTGCCAGCGCGGTTGCGGCAGCGTTGACGTCACCCTTCTGAAGGACGATCTGGCTGCGTTTGAGGTAAGCCTCAGCCAACTGCCGCTGGTACTGTTCCAGGCGGCCATCGTCGGGCGATTGAGCCTGCAGCGAGGCAAGCTGATCTTCGGCTGTGGCCAGTTCATTGCTGTTGATACTTTGCTGCAGCTGCTGCCAGGCATCGGCTTGGGCAGGTGCACCGGGCTGCTCGACCGGCGCACTTGAACAAGCGGCCAGGAACAGGGAAAACGCGGCAACAAGCAGATAACGGGATGCGAACGGCTTCATTCCTGCGACTCTCTATTTGCGCAAAAAGCGAGCAAGTCTACACCCAGGTGCGCACGCTCGAAAACAAGTCTTACAGACCCTTTACCCGCGAAAAGGTTGCAGGGTGTGCCATGGCGCACCCCGGTTTTCAGCGTTTGGGCAGGGCCAGGCTCAGCAAGAATAGCACTGCCGCGCAGACCACGATCGATGGGCCGGCCGGGGTGTCCTTGAACCAGGACATGGCCAGGCCGCCGCAGACGGCCGTGACGCCCAGCAGGCTGGCCCCCACTGCCATCTGCTCCGGCGAGCGCGCGTGGCGCTGTGCCGCAGCGGCAGGAATGATCAGCAGGGAGGTGATCAACAGCACGCCGACGATCTTCATGGCGACGGCGATGACCACGGCAATCAGCAGCATCAGCGCCAGGCGCAGGCCAGCGACCGGCAGGCCTTCAACCATGGCCAGCTCTTCGTGGACGGTAACCGCCAGCAACGGTCGCCAAAGGACTGCAAGCAGCAGCAGTACCAGCGCACTGCCGCCCAGGATCCAGGCCAGGTCAGTGGTACTGATGGCCAGCAAGTCGCCGAACAGGTAGGCCATCAGGTCGATGCGTACGTCGTGCATGAAGCTCAGCACCACCAGGCCCAGCGACAAGGTGCTGGGCGCGAGGATGCCGAGCAGGGTGTCGGACGCCAATGGCTGGCGTTGCTGCAGGGTTACCAGCAGCAACGCCAGCAACAGGCACCCCACGGTTACCGCCAGCGCCGGGCTGACGTCCAGCACGAAGCCCATGGCCACGCCCAGCAGCGCTGCGTGGGACAAGGTATCGCCGAAATAGGCCATGCGCCGCCACACCACGAAGGAGCCCAGCGGGCCAGCCACCAGCGCCAGGGAAAGACCCGCGAGCAGGGCGTAAAGAAGAAAATCAGCCATGCTTGCAGTGGTCTCCGTGAACATGGGTGCCAGGGGCGACCACCGAGCCATGCAGGTCGTGGCTGTGATCGTGGTGGTGGTGGTAGACGGCCAGGCTCGGTGCGTTCTGGCCGAACAGTTCGACGAAGGCGGGGTCGTTGCTGACCTGCTCGGGGTGGCCGGAGCAGCACACATGCCGGTTGAGGCAGACCACCTGGTCGGTGGCGCTCATCACCAGGTGCAGATCGTGCGAGACCATCAATACCCCGCAACCATGGCGGTCGCGCAGGCGAGTGATGAGGTTGTACAGCTCGGTCTGGCCGACCACGTCGACGCCTTGTACCGGCTCATCCAGTACCAGCAGCTGGGGCTCGCGCAGCAGCGCCCTGGCCAGCAGCACGCGCTGCATCTCGCCGCCGGAAATGGTCTGGATCGGGCTGTCGATGACCTGTTCGGCGCCCACTTCCTGCAGTGCCGACAACGCTGCCTGCCGGTCTACACCGGGTACCAGGCGCAGAAAGCGCAGCACCGACAACGGCAGCGTGGCGTCCACCTGGATTTTTTGCGGCATGTAGCCGATACGCAGTTTCGGCTTGCGCCACACTGTGCCGCGGTGCGGCTTGAGCAGCCCGAGCACAGCACGGACCAAGGTAGTCTTGCCTGCGCCGTTGGGCCCGATCAGGGTGACGATCTGGCCGGGTGCCACCGACAGGTCGATGCTGTCGAGCACGGCCTCGCCGCCGAACGTGACGCCGACCTGCTCCAGACGGATCAGTGCATCGCTCATGCGGCGCCCCGGCAATTGCCGCACAGGCCGACGATTTCCACCGTCTGCGTTTCCACGCTGAAACCCACGCCTTTGGCGCTGGCGATGATCGCATCGCTGATGCTGTCCTGCTCCAGTTCGATGGCGACGTGGCATTCGCGGCAGATCAGGAACTGGCCCTGGTGCGCGTGCTCGGGGTGGCTGCAACCGATGAAGGCGTTGAGTGAAGCGATGCGGTGTACCAGGCCGTTTTCCAGCAGGAAATCCAGCGCCCGATAAACGGTTGGTGGCGCAGCACGCCGGCCATCCTGTTCGCTGAGCACGGCGAGGATGTCGTAGGCGCCCAGCGGCTTGTGGCTTTGCCATACCAGCTCCAGCACACGCCGGCGCAGTGCGGTCAGGCGCAGGCCCTGGCGGGTGCACAGCACCTCGGCCTCGGTCAGGGCGCTGTGCACGCAATGAGAGTGATCGTGGGGACGGTGGGCCAGCGGCGTGATGGACATGAGCAGCGACGGTTCTGGATGGAGACGTTATTATGTTACCTGTTTCTGACGAGTCGAGTATTCACTGTGTCCCGATTGCTTGTGCTTTTTGTCGCTTTTATCGCCTGCTCGGCGCAAGCCGACGTGCGTGTGCTGACCAGTATCAAACCGTTGCAGCAGATTGCCGCCGCTGTGCAGGACGGGGTTGGTAGCCCCGAGGTGCTGCTGCCTCCTGGCGCCTCGCCGCACCACTATGCCCTGCGCCCATCCGACGTGCGCCGCGTCGGCGATGCCGACCTGCTGTACTGGATCGGCCCCGACATGGAAGGTTTCCTGCCGCGGGTGTTGGGCAGCCGCAGCAAACCTGTCGTGGCTGTTCAGTCGCTGCCGGGCATGCAGTTGCGCCACTTTGGCGAGGACAGCCATTCACACGATGAAGAAGACCACGATGAGCATGACCACGATCATCGTCCGGGCAGCCTGGACGCGCATTTATGGTTGTCGTCAGTTAACGCCCGGGTGATTGCGGCGAAGATGGCGGCGGACCTGGCGTCGGCGGACCCTGCCAATGCCGCGCGCTACCAGAGCAACCTGAAGGCCTTCACTGCACGCCTCGATAGCCTGGATGCACGCATCAAGGCCCGGGTGGCGGGTATTGCCGACAAACCTTACTTCGTGTTCCACGAAGCGTTTGACTACTTCGAGTCTGCTTATGGGCTCAAGCACGCGGGTGTGTTCAGCGTGGCGGCCGAAGTGCAGCCGGGGGCGCAGCATGTCGCTGCCATGCGCAAGCGTCTGCAGGAAGTGGGCAAGACCTGTGTGTTCAGTGAGCCGCCGCTGCGACCGCGCTTGGCTGAGACGCTGACGGCCGGGCTGCCGGTGCGCTTGGCTGAGCTGGATGCGTTGGGCGGGAATGACCCAGTGGATGCCAAGGGCTACGAGCGTTTGCTGGAAAAGCTGGGCGCAGAGCTGGCAGGGTGCCTGGAGCAGCTTTAAGCCATTTGCATAGGCGCTGTAGGAGCGGCCTTGTGTCGCGAATGGGCCGCAAAGCGGCCCCGGATATCGCGCTGCCGCAGATATGTCTGGGGCTGCTGCGCAGCCCTTTCGCGACACAAGGCCGCTCCTACCGAGAGCGGTGGCGCTTCGGTCAGAGCGCGAACGGCAGGTGCAAAGCCACTTGCTGGCGCTGCGCCAGACGCACCTCGAACTCGCTCGGGTCATGGATCATCACATCCATCCCGGCAAACGACTCGGCCGCGATCAAACGCGACAGCCAGAAGCGCACGCACCCGACCCGCAACATCTGTGGCCAGAGCTCGGCCTCGGCTGCCGTGAACGGCCGTAGCGCTGCATAGGCCGCCAGCAGGGCCTGGGCACGAGGCATATCGATCGCGCCGGTTTCATCCAGGCACCAGTCATTCACGGTGATGGCGATGTCGTACAGCATCGGCCCCGAGCAGGCATTGTAGAAGTCGATCACGCCGGTCAGATGGGTGCCTTCGAACATCACGTTGTCGCGGAACAGGTCGGCATGCAGGTTGGCCCGCGGCAATGCCAGGATCTGCGCCTTGTGCGCGATGATTTCGTCCAGCGCCGGCTGCAACAGGGCAACCTGTTCTGCCGTGAGGCGCGGCATCAGCTCGGCACCGCTGGCGAGCATCCAGTTCAGGCCGCGATCGGTCTTGCGCTCGATGACGTGCTCGCGGGTGGCCAGGTGGATATGCGCTAGCAGCTCACCTACCTGGGCGCAGTGCTGGTTGTTCGGCGCCTTGATGTGCTTGCCCGACAGCCTTGGTTGCAGCAGTGCCGGCTTGCCGCACAGCTCGCGCAGGCCATTGCCGTCACGGTCACGTATGGCGTAAGGCACCGGCATATCGGCGGCGTGCAGCGTGTCTAGCAGTTCGATGAAGAACGGCATGTCCTCGCTGGGGCCGCGCTCGATCAGCGTCAGGACGAACTCCCCCTGTTCGAGGCTGACGAAGAAGTTGCTGTTTTCGGTGCCGGCGGCAATGCCCTGGAAATCGAGCAGACGGCCCAGCTGATACGGCGCCAGAAAGGTTTCCAGCTCAGGCCGGGTCACGGGGGTGAAGACTGACATGATGAAAGAATGCCCATACGGGCACTTCCGCCGGGAAGTGCCAGGTTGATGTGAACGGTACGCGTCAGATTACCACTCGAAGATCTTCCAGGACGGTATCAGCATGTCCGGTTGGTCGGAACGAATGAAATTGCCATCAGAGCCATCGGCGCGTACCAGAAAATAAGGCTTGCCGTTTTTCGGCGTGATCTTGATCGCATACAGGAAGCCGTTCTGCCGGTATTCCTGGATGGTTTTATCGCCTTCCGTGCGAATGGTCACCTCGGGATCTGCCGAGGGGGCGTCGTCCGCCGCCAGGGTGACGACTGGCATGGTTGCCAACAGGCTGAGCAGTAACAGGCGATTGAGTGTACGCATGATAACCTTGTCCCTTTGTCGTCATTGATCCGGCTATTCTAGCTCCGGACCCGCCGAAAAGGTTGATTCTGCTCATGAGCCAAGCGCCCCTCGTCCTGGTGGACGGTTCCTCCTACCTTTACCGCGCCTTCCACGCGCTGCCCCCGCTGACCACTTCCAAGGGCATGCCCACCGGCGCGGTCAAGGGTGTGTTGAACATGCTCAAGAGCCTGCGCAAGCAATACCCCGACAGCCTGTTCGCCGTGGTGTTCGATGCCAAGGGCGGTACCTTTCGCGATGCCATGTTCGCCGAGTACAAGGCCAACCGCCCCAGCATGCCGGACGACCTGCGGGTGCAGGTGGAGCCGCTGCATGCCAGCGTCAAGGCTCTGGGTTACCCGCTGCTGTGTGTCGAGGGGGTCGAGGCCGACGACGTGATCGGCACGCTGGCGCGCAGCAGTGCAGCACAGGGGCGGCCAGTGATCATCTCGACCGGTGACAAGGATATGGCGCAGCTGGTGGACGGCCACGTTACCCTGGTCAACACCATGACGGGCAGTGTGCTGGATGTGGCTGGCGTGCATGAGAAGTTCGGCGTCGGCCCGGAGCACATCATCGACTTCCTCGCCCTGATGGGCGACAAGGTCGACAACATCCCAGGCGTACCTGGGGTCGGTGAAAAAACCGCAGTAGGGCTGCTGACCGGTATCGGCGGCGGCCTCAGCGACCTGTACGCCAACCTGGACAAGGTGCCGGCACTGGCGATTCGTGGCGCCAAGACCCTGCCGGCCAAGCTCGAAGAACACCGTGACGCGGCGTTTTTGTCCTACGAACTGGCGACCATCAAAGTCGACGTGCCGCTGGATATCGAAGTGGACGCCCTGGTGTGCGGCGAGCCGGACCGTGAAGCGCTGCTGGCGCTTTATACCGAGATGGAATTCAAGAGCTGGATCGCCGACGTTCAGCGGGACGCGGCCAGAGCCGGCGATGAAGTTGCGCCTGTGCAGGCGCCTGCGGCCACGGTCGAGCCGAAATACGAAACCATCCTCGATCAGGCTCGCTTCGATGCCTGGCTGGAAAAGCTGCGTCAGGCGCCGCTGTTCGCTTTCGATACCGAGACCACCAGCCTCGATGCGCAAAAGGCACAGCTGGTCGGCCTGTCCTTCGCTGTCGAACCCCATGAAGCGGCTTACGTACCGTTGGCACACGACTATGAAGGCGCGCCGGTGCAACTGGATCGCGAAGCCGTGTTGCTGGCATTGAAGCCGCTCCTGCAAGACCCGGCCAAGGCAAAGGTAGGGCAGAACGCCAAATACGATATCAACATCCTTGCCAATGGCTCGCCGGCGATCCAGATGCAGGGCGTTGCCTATGACACCATGCTTGAATCGTATGTGCTCAACTCCACTGCGACCCGTCATGATATGGACAGCCTGGCGCAGAAGTATCTCGACCACGCCACCATCGCGTTCGAAGACATCGCCGGCAAAGGCGCCAAACAGCTGACCTTCAACCAGATCCACCTGGACAAGGCCGGCCCTTACGCCGCCGAAGATGCCGACATTACCCTGCGCCTGCATCAGGCGCTGCAGGCCCGCCTTGCGCAGACACCGAGCGTGCAGCCGGTGCTGATGGATATCGAGATGCCGCTGGTGCCGGTGCTGGCCAAGATCGAGCGCCAGGGCGCGCTGGTTGATGCCGCCCTGTTACAGATACAGAGCGGTGAGCTGGGCGTGAAAATGGCCGACCTCGAGCGTCGGGCCTTCGAGCTGGCGGGTGAGGAATTCAACCTCGGCTCGCCCAAACAGCTCGGCTCAATCCTCTACGACAAGCTCGGCATGCCGGTGCTGAGCAAGACCGCCAAGGGCCAGCCTTCCACGGCCGAAGCAGTACTGGACGAGTTGGCCGAGCAAGGCTACCCGTTGCCGGAGGTACTGATGCAGTACCGCAGCCTGAGCAAGCTCAAGAGCACGTACACCGACAAGTTGCCGGGGCAGATCAACCCGCGAACCGGGCGTATCCATACGTCTTACCAGCAGGCCGTGGCCGCCACTGGGCGCCTGTCGTCCAGCGACCCGAACCTGCAGAACATCCCTATCCGTACCGCCGAAGGCCGGCGTATCCGCCAGGCGTTCATCGCCAGCCCGGGCTACAAGTTGCTGGCGGCGGACTATTCGCAGATCGAACTGCGCATCATGGCCCACCTGGCCAAGGACGAAGGCCTGCTGCACGCCTTCCGCAATGACCTGGATGTGCACCGTGCCACGGCTGCGGAAGTTTTTGGCGTAGCCCTGGAAGCGGTCACCACCGATCAGCGTCGTAGCGCCAAAGCTATCAACTTTGGCCTGATCTACGGCATGAGCGCCTTCGGCCTGGCCAAGCAGATCGGCGTAGACCGCAAGCAGTCGCAGGATTACATCGACCGCTATTTCGCCCGTTACCCAGGCGTGTTGGCCTACATGGAACGCACCCGCGCCCAGGCTGCCGAGCAAGGCTTCGTCGAGACCTTGTTCGGCCGCAGGCTTTACCTGCCGGACATCAACGCCAAGAATCCGGCCCTACGCAAGGGCGCCGAGCGCACGGCGATCAACGCACCGATGCAGGGTACCGCCGCCGACATCATCAAACGGGCAATGGTCAACGTGGACAACTGGCTGAGCGAAAGCGGCCTCGATGCTCGTGTGATCTTGCAGGTACACGACGAATTGGTGCTTGAAGTGCGCGAAGACCTGGTCGAGCAGGTGAAAGATGAAATTCGCGGGCACATGAGCAAGGCCGCGCAACTGGATGTACCGCTGCTGGTCGAAGTCGGCGTTGGTTCGAATTGGGACGAAGCTCACTGATTGAGCAGGGAAACCTGTGTAGGATCCGGGTTGCAGCGACGCGGATCCTGGCATGGCTCGATGCCATTAGTGCTACGGTTTCATGAAACTATCGCAAATAGTTTTGAGGGCTCTGGAACTAAACCAGTGAAGCGGAACTCAGAGTAACTGAATGGCTGGTGAAGCCCTTCGATGCTCCTATGTTGTGTTAAGTGTTGGCAGATATCTGGACCCCGCCCTAGCGGTCCGGACTTGGACCCCGAACTTCCCCCTCCCCATACGAAGTCCGGGGTTTTTTTTGCCCGAAATTTGGGGGTGACGATGGCGGCACTATCGCCAAAAGCCGGCCCCCACAGGGTGGGAAGCCGACTTGCCGGCGATGACGTCGCTTCAGGCTACCGGCTTGTCTTCCAGCTCCATCCAGCCCGCCAGCACCTTGTAGGCCTCTTCCAGCCCCAGACGCTTGGGAGCCGAGAACAGCTGGATGGTCACGCCATCCCCCCAACCTTTGCGGATTTCCGACTGCACCTTGAGCAGGGTGTTCTTGCCTGCGCCGTGGGTCAGCTTGTCGGCCTTGGTCAGCAGGATGTGCATAGGCATGCCGCTTGCCCTGGCCCAGTCGAGCATCATCTTGTCGAAGTCGGTCATCGGGTGGCGCACATCCATCATCAGGATGACGCCGCGCAGGCATTCGCGGCTGCCCAGGTAGGCCTCAAGGTGACGCTGCCAATGCTGCTTGAGCGGGATCGGCACTTTTGCATATCCGTAACCTGGCAGGTCGACCAAACGCCGTTCATCGTCCAGACTGAAGAAATTCAACAGCTGGGTGCGCCCTGGAGTTTTCGAGGTTCGCGCCAGGCTGGCATGAGTCAGGGTATTGAGGGCGCTGGATTTGCCGGCGTTGGAACGGCCGGCGAAAGCCACCTCGTAACCCTGGTCGTCCGGGCATTGTTCGACCTTGGCAGCGCTGAGGGCGAATGTGGCTTTCTGGCAGAGGCCGAGGATGGGGTTCTTGACTTGCATGGGATATCCGATGTGGGTGTTGCCAAAGCCTAGGCCGGCAAGCGGTGTCGTTTCCGTTTGGATGGCGGAAGTATATAATGCCCCAGTATTTGTGTGCTCATTCTCCCAGCGAAGGAGAACGGGCATGGGGTGTCGAACAATAGCTCGCGCATCAGAACGCAGCGCGTCCCCCAACCCTGTCAGGTCGTTCCGCATGGCGAAATGGCTGCTAGCTGTCGGTATGTTCCTGCCGTTTTTCAGCGCACAGGCTACACAGGATCCCGAGGCGTTGTACAACCGCACGTGTGCGGCCTGTCACGCCGGGCAGTTGCCACAGGCGCCCAAGAAGGGTGACCGGGCAGCCTGGGAGCCAAGGCTGGCGCAAGGCATGGAGGTACTCATGGCACATGTGACTCAGGGTTTCAAGGCTATGCCGCCGCGTGGATTGTGCAGGGACTGCAGTGCCGAGGACTACCGTTTGGTCATCCTTTGGATGAGCGGCAGTCCCGATACATAACATTTCACCCTTAGCCGTGTTGGATTAGCTGATGAACAAACTAGTCGTGAGTCTGCTGTTGACCATGGGTGTCGCAGGTGCGGCCAATGCTGCAGAACCTGTCAAAGGCGACGCCGCCGCCGGCCAGGCCAAGACCGCCATCTGTGGTGCCTGCCACAACCCCGACGGCAATAGCCTGGCGCCCAATTTTCCGAAACTGGCCGGCCAGGGCCAGCGCTATCTCGAAAAACAGTTGCATGACATAAAGTCCGGCAAGCGTACCGTGCTGGAGATGACCGGCATGCTGGCCAACTTCAATGATCAGGACCTGGCCGACATCGCCGCCTACTTCGCCAGCCAGAAAGGCAGCGTCGGCGCCGCCGACCCCAAGTTGGTCGAGCGTGGCCGGGCGCTGTTCAATGGCGGCGATCTGGAAAAAGGCATGCCTGCCTGCACCGGGTGCCATTCGCCCAATGGCGCAGGCATCGCGCTGGCCGGCTTTCCACACCTGGGTGGCCAGCATTCGCAGTACGTGACCAAGCAGCTCACCGACTTCCGTGAAGGCAACCGCACCAATGATGGTGATGCCATGACCATGCGGACCATAGCCGGCAAGCTGAGCAACCATGATATCGAAGCGTTGGCCAGTTATATCCAGGGCCTTCACTGAGCTATCTGCGCATTAACATTCGGTTAATGCTGCAACGCTAAAGATGAAAGGGCGGCGCGGACCGCCCTTTTTTCAGTCCGCAGCCGGTACACTACAGAACTCGGGCCCTTCCCGACCTGTCTCAGTACAGGTCGTGTCGAGGCGACCAAAGACTGCTCAGGAGTAAAGCATGCGTAAACTGATTCTCAGCGCTGCGCTGGTCGCCGCCAGCGTATTCGGTATGTCCGCCGTTCAGGCTGCGGAGCCTGCCACGGCCGGCAAGGAGTACCTCGAGCTGAGCAACCCTGTTCCGGTGTCCGTTCCCGGCAAGATCGAAGTGGTCGAGCTGTTCTGGTACGGCTGCCCTCATTGCTATCACTTCGAGCCGGTGATCAACCCTTGGGTTGAAAAACTGCCGAAGGACGTCAACTTCAAACGTGTGCCGGCGATGTTCGGCGGTGCATGGGACGCCCACGGCCAAATGTTCCTGACCCTCGAAGCCATGGGCGTCGAGCACAAGGTTCACGCCGCAGTGTTCGATGCCATTCAGAACCAGCGCAAGCGCCTGACCGATCCCCAGGACATGGCTGACTTCCTCGCCACCCAGGGCGTCGACAAGGACAAGTTCCTCGCCACCTTCAACTCGTTCGCCATCAAGGGCCAGGTCAACCAGGCCAAAGAGCTGGCGAAGAAGTACGAAATCACCGGCGTACCTAGCATGGTGGTCAACGGCAAGTACCGTTTTGACCTCGGCACCGCTCAGGGCCCGGAAGGCGTGCTGAACGTCGCTGACCAACTGATCGACAAGGAGCGCGCCGCTAAGTAAGCGGCGAACCCATGCCCCGCTTCAGAGCCGCGCGTGGTATTGGCCTGCATCAGCCGCAGGTCAACGAGCATCATCTGCAGGCCAATGGCCTGCCGGAAGATGGTCGCCTGCGGCTGCTCAGCTTCAATATCCAGGTCGGCATCAGTACCGAGCGCTATCGGCATTACCTGACCCGCAGCTGGCAGCATCTGCTGCCGCACACCGGGCGCGCCGGCAATCTGCAGAAAATCGGCGACCTGCTCAATGATTTCGACCTGGTGGCCTTGCAGGAAGTAGATGGCGGCAGCCTTCGTTCTGGTTACGTCAATCAGGTGGAGCACCTGGCCCAGTTGGGGGGCTTCCCTTACTGGTACCAACAGCTCAACCGCAACCTTGGGCATTTCGCCCAGCACAGCAATGGGGTGCTCAGCCGCCTCAAGCCGCATCTGCTGGAAGATCATCCTCTGCCCGGTCCCTCCGGCCGCGGTGCGATCCTGGTGCGCTTCGGCGAAGGCGAGGACGCGCTGATCGTGGTCATGATGCATCTTGCGCTTGGTGCAAGGACCCGCGCTCGCCAGCTCGCCTACATCCGGGAACTGATCGGTGGATACCGCCATCAGGTCCTGATGGGCGACATGAACACCCATGCCAACGACCTGCTCGACCATTCTCCATTGCGTGATTTGGGCCTGATTGCACCTCAGGTCGAAGCCACCTTCCCCAGCTGGCGCCCGCAGCGTTGCCTGGACCACATCCTGCTCAGCCCGAGCCTGACCCTGGAGCGGGTCGAGGTGCTGGCCCAACCTATTTCCGACCATCTCCCGGTCGCCGTAGAGATCCGATTGCCTGATGCATTGACTGTGGATACGCTTCCGGCCCTGAGCTAGATCAGCAAAAGGCCATTGGAGCACTCAAGAGTTCCAGCCGTGCGCCGACAGCGTGTAACCATAGCCCACCGATGCATCACCCGTTGCGGATCCAGGCATGACCGAAGAAGCCGAGCGCTGGAAAGAAAAATACCTTAAAAGCATCGAACAGCAGGAAAAGCTGGAGCGCCGATGGGCAGCGCGGCTTGACCTGCTGCGTCGGGGCCTGGTGCGCAGTACCTTGGCCGCAGAAGGCAGCGACAAGGCGGTGGACCAATGCATGAAGGAAATGCGTGAGGTCATTCGCAGCGACAGCATGGATGCCGGCCTTGCAGGGTTGATCCCGCGTCTTGAAAAGGCCGTGCTCGACTCCGAGCAGCGCCGCGAAACCCGCATGAACCAGGTCAGCGATGCGCTGACCGCGCTCGTGACGCAACTGCAAGGCCTGCCGTTGTCCGGTGACGTATCGCGGTCGCTCAAGAAACTGGCGAAGAAACTCGACGGCGGCGTCAGCCAGTCGCGCGAGTTGCCGCCGCTGCTCGGAGAGCTGAGCGGGTTGCAGGGGCGGGCGCTGTCATCGTTGAACAGGCCGGATGAGGATGCCAGGCCGGGCTTTTTGCAGCGCTTGTTCGGCAACCGTGAGAGCGAACCACAGGGTGTAAACGCTGTAGAACCGGCGGCCCCTTCTGTAATCGCTGCGCCTGAACTGCAGCCATTGCCGGACGGGCCGGTGCTGGTGGATCTACCACCCCCGGATATCGACGAGCTGCAGCCGTTGGTAGCACCTGAGGTTCATGACCCTGTGCCTGTGGTGCCTGTGGTGCCTGAAACGCCTGTTGCCGCACCGCCCGCTCCAGGCGAGCCTGAGCCGCACGCACAGGAGCCGGTCGAGGTTGCACCCGTCTGCGCTGAGCAACCGCAGCGCCTCGAGGGCGCTCGAACCGAGCTGCCAATACAGGTCGATGAGCCACAAGCGCTCAAGCCCCTGGAAGAAACCTTCGGCGAAGACGGACCCTATTCACTCCCTGACGCAGTCGAGCCGCCCTACAGTCAGGTTGCCGCGCATATCGAGCAAACCCTGATCGGCCTGCTCGATGACCTTAGCCTGCCGGAACGCCACAAGGCCCAAGCCCTGGAAATGCGCGAGCGCGTGGCACGGGGGCTGAACTGGTACGAGCTGATCCCGGTGCTCGATGACCTGGCCGTGCTCATGCTGGCCATCACCGACAGCGGGCAACACGAATTCGAGACTTACCTGCAGCAGCTCAATGAGCGTCTGGAAAGCTTCCAGAGCCACCTTCATGAAGCCAGTGCCGGTCATGCCGACAACAGTTCTGCTGCGCGCGAGCTGGACAGCCAACTGCGTGAGCAGGTCGATGGCCTGCAAAGCAGCGTGCAGGGGGCGGCCGATGTGGACAGCCTCAAGCACATTCTCGAGAACCGCCTGGAAGGGCTGCTGGGCACCATGGATGAGCATCAGCATGAGCGTGACCGCCGCGAACAGGAACTCGCCGGGCGCCTTCAGGGCTTGGCCGAGCGCGTCGCTAACATGGAGCAGGAGGCCCTCGGCTACCGCGAACACCTGGAGGAACAGCGGCAGAAGGCATTGATCGACCCGCTGACCGGGCTGCCCAATCGCGCGGCCTGGAGCGAGCAGGTAGAGCGCGAAATGCAGGCCTGGCAGGAGAACGGCGGCCACTTGGCGATGGCGATTCTCGACCTGGACCACTTCAAGCGCATCAATGACAGCTATGGCCATCTGGCGGGTGACAAGGTACTGAAGATCGTCGCTGACCAGTTGCGCAAGCGCTTGCGGCCGCGCGATTTCATCGCCCGTTTCGGTGGCGAGGAGTTCGTACTGTTGCTGGCGCAGACGTCACCCACCGTAGCTGCGCAAGTGGCCGAGGTGCTGCGTGCCGCTATTGAAGCGTGTCCGTTCCATTTCAAGGGCGAACGGGTGGTTATCACCGCCTCCATCGGTTTGAGCGCATTCCGCTCGGGTGAGCGCGGTGATCAGGTGCTCAAGCGTGCTGATGCAGCGCTGTACCGGGCCAAGGACCTGGGCCGTAATCGGGTGGAACAAAGCTGAGCGGGTGAGCCGGGTGCGCATACGTTATGCTAATGCGTCACTGCTAATTACCCTGGCTTCTTCCATGAAAGCGTTGTTCACTGCATTTTTGCTGATCGTACTGGCCGGTTGTTCGACCGGCCTGCGTATCGACCGCAGCCATCCCTCGGCCAACCATGACAACCGCATCCAGTTCGTCGTGCTGCATTACACCAATGCCTCGCTGGAGCGCTCGCTGGCGCTGCTAACCCATGGCGAGGTCAGCAGCCACTACCTGATCGGAGATGGCCCAGCCACGGTTTATCAACTGGTCGATGAAAGCCGTCGTGCCTGGCATGCCGGGGACAGCCAATGGCAGGGGCGAACCTGGTTGAACTCAAGCTCAATCGGTATCGAGATCGTCAACCCAGGCTTTGACACCACGCCCAATGGGCGAGTCTGGTATCCGTACAGCGAAGCGCAGATTCAGTCTTTGATCGCGCTGCTAAAGGATATCGTCAAACGTAACAACATCGACCCTCGCCATATCATTGGCCACAGTGATATCGCACCCTTGCGCAAACTGGATCCGGGGCCGTTGTTCCCATGGAAGCGTCTTGCCGATGCGGGGCTTGGGGTATGGCCAGAGCCCAATGCCGTGGCGCGCCAGCAGGCGTATTTCAACGCCAATCCACCGAGCATGGGTTGGTACCAGCAAGAGCTGGCACGCTTCGGCTACGCCATCGAACAGACCGGGCAGCTCGATGTGGCTACCCGCCATGTCATTGCGGCGTTCCAGATGCGTTTCCGGCCACAGCGCTTCGACGGCATGCCCGATGCGCAGACGGCTGCCATGCTTCAAGTACTCAACCGGATGCGCTGATCCTCCGCGCGCCCTTGGGCTCCGCCAAACGGCCAAGCCAATACGCCATTCAGTTGCTATACCCTGTATATCAACTGGATGCTGCCCATGTCGGCTCTGATTACCGCGTTGCGCCAATTTTTTTACCGCCCCTGGATGCTGGCCTCTCTGGCAGCGTTGGCCAGCGCTGCGGTGTTGCTGACTGCCAGTATCGGTATTGCGCTGCAGCAGATGAAGCAGAGCGAGAGTGCGCAGATGAATGCGCAGGGCGAGCGTTTTCTCGACCGCCTCGAGCAGGTTTTCGGCCAGTTGCGCGAGGGTGTCGACGACCTGCAGGCGCAGCCTTTGCGCGGCTGCAACCCGGCGATGCTGGCGTTGTTGCAGCAAGTTGGGCTGGGCTCGCGTTTCATTTATGAGGCGGCATACGTAGACGTCAATGTCGCCTGCTCCAACCGCGGGGGGGCACGGGCTTTCGTGCCCACGCGGGCTCCGGACATCCAGGGCCCGACTTACAGCTATTGGCTCAATACCACCACCGAACCCAACGAGAACCTTGCCGCGTTGATGCTTGCACGTGGCAACTTCCTGGTTTCTACGTCGCGTGGGCACTTGACCGACGTGGTTGACCTGCCGCCCGGAGGTAGCCTGTTGGTGGTGCTGGACAATGGCACCAGAGCGATACCGGTACTGGGCCCGCCACAAGTCTGGCCGCCAGCTGACAATTGGCCGCCACCCAGCGGCAATTCGTTGTTCGAACTGCATGACCGCCTTGTCTATCGCATGCTGACCAAATCGCCCGATTACCAGCTCGTGCTGATCGCCCCACGAGCCAGCCTGCCACTGCGGATGAACGGCATGCTCTGGCTATTGTTCCCAGGCAGCGTTCTGGCGGCCTGTTGTATCGGTTGGCTGGTACTGCAGCTGATCCTGCAGCGGCGTTCCATGAGTTCAGAATTGCAGAACGCTTTGCGCCGCGGTGAACTGCAGGTGCTCTATCAGCCGATCATCGAACTCGACAGCCGCCGCTGTGTGGGCGCTGAGGCGCTGGTACGCTGGCGGCGCCCTGACGGGACCCTGACCAGCCCGGACCTGTTCATTCCGCTGGCTGAAAATACCGGGCAGATTCGCCAGATCACCGATTTCGTCCTGCAACGGGTGCTTGAGCAACTTGGCCAGTTGCTGCGTTCGCACCGCAACCTTTACATCTCGGTGAACCTGGCGGCCTGTGATGTGATGGTCCCGCGCATCGGCCGGGTGGCTGCACGGTTGCTGGCACTGCACAGGGTGGCTGCCAGCCAGATTGCCTTCGAGGTTACCGAGCGGGGGCTGATCGATGTGGTGGTGGCCCGTGACAACCTGCAGGCGCTTCGTTCGGTGGGGCATCAGGTGTTGATCGATGACTTCGGTACTGGCTACTGCAGCCTGGCTTATCTGCAGACCTTGCCGGTGGACTGCCTGAAGATCGACAAGGCCTTCATCGACGCGCTCGGGCACGATGCCGCCAGCAGTGGCGTGGCGCCTCATATCATTCGCATGGCCCATGACCTTCATCTACGGGTGATAGCCGAAGGCATAGAGTGCGAGGCCCAGGCGGTGCTGCTCAACAGCGAGGGTGTCAATTATGGCCAAGGCTGGCTCTTCGCCCATCCGCTCAATGCCCGGCAGTTCGTCGAGTTGGTGACGCGAGGCCGGCAAGTCCGCAGGCCACGGATAGATGATGAACCGTGAGCGTACTTGCAGTGGCCGGCAAGGCGTTGCCTCAACGACCTCTGCAGGTCAAGAAATCACACCGGAAGAGCCATGTAGAACTGTGTTCCCTGCCCGGGCCGGGAGAAGACGCCCATGCGGCCGCCGTGCAATTGCACGATTTCCTTGCACAATGCCAGCCCCAGCCCGGCCCCGCCCTTCTTGCGCCCTACCTGTACAAAGGGTTCGAAAATGCGCCCCTGCTGTCCGTAGGCAATGCCTTCGCCATTGTCCTCGACGCTGATGATGACGCGCTCCGCGTGGCGTCGCGCATGCAGGCGAATTCGCCCCCCGCTGCCGGTATGCCGAATGGCGTTGTGCAGCAGGTTGTCGAGCACACGATCCAGTTGGGCGATGTCGGCCTGGATCCGAGGCAGCGGCGGCTCCAGCGCCTTGATCAGCTCGATCTGCTTGACTGATGCCTGCTCGCTGAACCGTACCTGGGCACGTTCGAGCAGTTCGTCGATGGCACAGGGGGCGAGTTCGAGTTTTTGCAGCCCGCTCTGGTAGCGTGAAAAATTCAACAGGTCGTTGATCAGTTGGGTCAGGCGCTGCATTTCCTCGCCGATGGTCTCCAACAGGTCATTCTCACGCGCCTCAGGTGGAAACTTCACGCGCTCTCGCAGCAGGCCGAAGGCCATGTGCATGCCGGTGACCGGCGTACGCAGTTCGTGGGAGGCGCGCAGTACGAACTCGCTACGCACACGCTCGAAAGCGCGCTGCTCGGTCACATCGTGCAGCACCATCACGGCACCGAGAATCGGTCCTTGCGGGTGGCTGACCGGGGTCAGGCTGTAGGACAGCAGGCGTGACTCTTCATCAACCTCGATACTCAGGTCCTCAGGTGGGCGGTCCAGGCTACCGCCGCGCAGCACCTGGCGCAGCTGTTGCTCCAGTTCTGGGCGCTGCAGTGCCTCTGCCAAGGGGCTGCCCAGGCGGTTGTTGCTCCAGCCGAGCTGGCGCTGGGCGACCGGGTTGAGATGCTCCAGGTTGCCTTGGCGGTCGATGATCAGCAGGCCATCGTCGATGCTGTCGAGCACAGCCTGCAGGCGTTGTTGGCCGGCCAGCAGTTCATCGACGTTGGTCTCCTGGTGCTTGCGCAGCGCCTCGGCCATCAGCCCGAAGCGGCGGGTCAGCTGGTTGACTTCTATGGCTTGGCTGACGGGCAACGTGACATCGAAGTTACCTTGGCCGAGTTGATCTGCGGCCTTGGCCAGGGCTTCGATGGGTTGCCCGAAGCGGCGGGCGATGTTGTGTGCGGTAAAGAAGCCGAGCATCAGCACCACCAAGCCCGTCAGGCCGAGTACACCACTGACCAGTAAAGCGCGGTCGCGGGACAGTTGTTCGCTGCGAGTGATGTAATCGATGGCAAGCTTGTGCGAATCGATCAGGTCGGTGCGCACTTGGTTGAACGCGGCGCCCAGTGGCTGGTCGGCACCCATGCTGTTTGCCGGTGCAGGGCTTTGGCGATAGGCACTCAGGAAGGCCTGATAGTTGCTGCTGGCCTTGTTGAAGCCGGTACGTTCACCGCCTTGTGCAAGCCCTTGGTCAAGCAGGTCCTGGAAATTGTCTTGCAGCGCTCGCAGGCTCTGAGGCGAAGTTTGCGCATCGAGGATGAGCATCAGTTGCTCGCCCAGGTTCTGCCGAAGCTTCAAGCCTATTTCCAGGACATGGGTGGTATTGCTCACCGAAGCTTGCTGCGCGGCAGTCATTTGCAACACGCTGACCAAACCTAGCATCAGGCCCAGCAGAGCGACTGTGATCAGCGCTGAAATGCTGAGGAAAAGCCGCGTACGCAGCTTCATCGGCCATTTCATAGGTTGTACTGCTTACGCTTGCGGTACAGGGTCGAGGCATCGATACCCAAGGTCTTGGCGGCCTGGTCCAGTGTGTCACTGGCTGCCAGCACAGCGCCGATGTGGGCACGCTCCAGTTCATCCAGGCTCAGCGCCGCACCAACCCGGGGAGCGCTGCCGGCAGGTTGCTCGCCCATACCCAAGTGAATGATCTCCACCCGGTCCTGTGGGCAGATGATGCTGGCGCGTTCGACCACGTTGCGCAGTTCGCGGATATTGCCAGGCCAACGGTAATTGAGCAGCGCGGCGCGGGCTTCGTCGCTGAAGCCGCGGGCAGGGCGCGCGTACTCCTTGACGAAACGGGCGAGAAAGCGATCGGCCAGGGTAAGGATGTCCTCACTGCGCTCGCGCAGGGGCGGCAGGTGCAGGGTGATGACGTTCAGGCGGTAGAGCAGGTCTTCACGGAAGCGGCTTTCGCGGACCATTTCTTCCAGGTTCAGGTTGGTCGCCGCGAGGATGCGCACATCGGCGCGTCGGGTGACAGGGTCGCCTACCCGCTCATACTCTTTATCCTGGATGAAACGCAGTAACTTGGGTTGCAATGTCAGGGGGAAATCGCCGATCTCGTCGAGGAACAGCGTGCCGCCATCGGCCTGGTTGACGCGGCCCAGCGTGCTTTCACTGGCGCCAGTGAATGCGCCGCGGGTGTGGCCGAACAATTCGCTCTCCATCAGCTCGGCGTTCAGCGACGGGCAGTTGATGGTCACGCAGGCCTTGCGTGCACGCTTGCTCCAGCTGTGAATGGCGCGGGCCAGTTCGCCCTTGCCGGTCCCCGATTCGCCAAGAATGAGGATGTTGGCGTCGGTGGTGGCTACCTGACGTGCGGTTTCCAGCACGGCCATCATTGCCGGGCTATGCGAGTCCAGGCCGTCTTTGGGCTTGCGCACTTCACCTTCGAGCGCCTCCAGGCGTGCCGACAATTGGCGGACTTCCAGCTGTTTGGCGGTGGCCAGGCGCAACTGGTCGGGGCTGCAGGGTTTGACCAGGTAGTCGGCGGCACCGGCCTGGATCGCATCGACTGCAGTGTCGATGGCCGAATGCGCGGTGACGATCACCACCCGCATCCACGGTGCCTGGATGCGCATCTGTGCCAGCACATCCAGGCCGTTGTCTTCACCCAGACGCAGGTCGAGGAAGCACAGGTCGAACACCTGGCGCTGGAGCAAGGCTTCGGCCTGCGCGGCACTGTTGGCGGTGGCCACGCTGTAGCCTTCATCTTCGAGGCAGTAGCGGAAGGTGCGCAGGATCGCGGACTCGTCATCCACAAGCAGAATACGGCCTTGGTTGTCCTGGGCTGATTCCATTTCCAGCGCTCCTTTGGGAAAGATCTTCATTTAGTGTGGGAAAAATCGGGCAAGTTGCATGGTCAATTCTGAAGGATTCTGTCCTATGCATGCTAGCCAATGGCCAAAGAATGCCGTGAACCCGCGATATCTCAATGATTGCCTTAGAGCATTGAGGTGGCACATTGGTTGCGATGATTTGTGGATTTAGCCTACAGAAGGAGTGCGGTCATGCCTTTTACCACTCGAACGGCTGTGTTGACGGCCAGCCTGTTATCCATTTGCACCCCAGCGTTTGCCGACCCGGTTCAGGATGCCCGCCTGGAGGGCTCCCTACAGACTGCGCTGGCACTCAACCGCATGCTCAACCCGTTTCGCATTGAGGTCGAGGTGGATGGCCAGCGGGCACGCCTGACGGGTGAGGTCGAGAATGAGGTTGAGCGCCAGCTGGCCGAACACGTCGCACAGGCGACTCGAGGCATCGAACAGGTCGATAACCAGTTGCAGGTCAACGCCGGGCTGGTCGAGCGCCCGCTCGAATTGCGGGCTTACGCTCAGCGTCTTGAGGATGCAACCCTGGCTGCCGTCATTCGTGCCCGTCTGCTGTGGAGCCGTACGACGCAGAAGGCGCCTATCGAGGTACAGAGCAGTGAAGGTGTGATCACCCTGCGCGGCAAGGTCGACAGCGCTGAAGCCAAGGAACTGGCTGGGGTGGTGGCGCGGACCACTGACGGTGTGTACCTGGTCAACAACCTGGTCAGTCTGGATTCCGCAGCCATGGCCCAGGCTCGCGAAACGCCGGTGGGCGTGTCCACCGGGCCGCAGCCAAGTGACAGTTGGGTGATCGACAAGATCCAGAACAGCTTCCGCTTCAGCCGCAACCTTGATGGCCTGAACATCAAGGTTGCCAGTGAGGGCGGCATGGTGCGGCTGTCGGGTGAGGTGGTCAGCAGCGAGCAGAAAACCATCGCCGTTGAGATCGCGCGGCAAATCATTGGCGTACGTGGGGTGGATGCCGATCTGCTCAAGGTGGCGACCAAGGTTGAAGGATGAATCGTGCAATACGCACGACGCCAAGACGGGCATCGTGCAGGATACGTCCTCAGGCCCAATCATGTGTTTGTATAAGTATCTGATTTATAAGGATTTATTAGAAATCGAGCCACTGGCACGCAGGCTGCAATTACCTGTTCAGGTTTGAATAGAAAAATTACAGCAGGAGAAGCCGGCATGAACCGCCAATCCGTCAACCGTTCGCAGATCGCCGCACTGCCACTGCGCCAGTTCCTGATACTGGGGATGGCGTTGCTGCTGGCTTTGGCCGCAGGCCTTTTTTACTACAGCTGGCAGACCGCGCGACTCACTGAGCAGGTTGCGGCGCAGACTGCGCTGCTGGCGCAAATCCAGGCTACACGTGCCAACACATTGGTGAGGGCAGCGCAAAAGCTGCCTTCGGCCAACACCTCGCCGGCCACAGTCGAAAAAGTCGTGCCCCAGCAACGCTGGGTGTTCTAAGGCGCTGCGGTTTCGACACCGACCGGATCGATTTCAAAAAAGAAAGGAGAAGCATCATGCTGAGTTGGGCTATCACTTTCCTCATCATCGCCATTGTCGCCGCCGTACTCGGCTTCGGTGGTATCGCCGGCGCTGCCACGGGTATCGCGAAGATCCTGTTCATTGTCTTCCTGGTCCTGTTCGTAGCCTCCTTCTTCTTTGGACGTGGTCGAGGTTGACGATGAGCAGGAAGCTTTGCAACGCCGTAGCTGCCGCTCTGCTGTTGGGGGGTAGCGCAGCGGCGATGGCGGCCAATGATGGCCAGGTCAGCGCCGACAAGTTGCTCGGCTCTGACCCTGAGTACCGGGAGACCTGGCAGGACGCGATCAAAGGCGAGGAACGCCTGCCCGACTGGGTGATCAACCTGACGGGCAGTGCGCAGCAGCAGATGTCCGCGGTGACCGAGGATGGTGACAAATATCTGGTCGGACCGCTGTGTGAGTCCAAGGACAACTGCACCTACAAACGCCTGATCGTAGCGTTCAGCTGGGACAAGGACGATGCCTACGGGATGCTGGTGGAGGTACCCGAGGGCCTGCCGAGTGACAAGGCCCCAACCCGCCATGCGCAGTATCGTTGGCTGGGTGAGCCGGATGAAGGCATGCAGGCGATGCTGAAGGAGCAGCTCAAGCGTGACCCGAACTGGTACTGAGTGTCAGGGACGATTGGTCGCGCACTGTCACGTAATAGAAGTGGAACCTTTCTATAGTTCTCGCTTCTATGATGCGCTGCCCCGAGGAGGGGCCGCACATGACCAAGGGGCCGGGCTGTTCTGATTGTTGCAGGATCGGAGTGGCCTAGGGGTACAGGGAGTGCCTCCAGCAATGGGCCGGGTCAGGCAAGGCAAAATCGGAGGTTCAGGTCAGCAGTGAGTTTTCCCACATAGAGCTGGCCTGACTTCCGAGATGCCATCTTCATTTCAACATCTCCCTTTCAGCTTTTTCCTGCTGAGACACATTTTGTCTTGACCGCACATCAATTTTTTTTCGCTCAACGCTGCCGTTGTCAGGTGTCATTTCGGCCATTCGGATTGTCGAACAGGCCATCAATGTCCTCTTTTGCGTACTGCCAAATCAGCCGAGATCTGGCGGTTTGGTCGTGTTCGGGTTTCCGAACGTTATAAATCAATGACTTGCGAATGCCTCATTTTGACGCATTGCTGTATGTCGAATCGGCATGGGGTATGCGCTTCCGGCATTAGATTTCGTCCTTGCCCATCGCAATAGTTGCCGCCTTTTCGCTGGCCCGAGCGCCCTGTCGCTCGCTTGCGGTGTCCTTACATGAGGCCTCCGGACGGAAGCTGTACGATGCCCGTGACGTTGCCAACGGCTCTGTTACGTGCTTTTCCGGTCGGTGCCCGTGATCACTAGAACAAAGGGTAAAGACATGAAGAAGGCAAAATTGAGCCTCGCCTGGCAGATCGTCATCGGTCTGGTCCTGGGCGTTGCAATCGGCGCGCTACTGAATCATTTCAGTGCAGAAAAGGCATGGTGGATCAGCAACGTTCTCCAGCCCGCCGGTGACATCTTCATTCGCCTGATCAAGATGATCGTCGTCCCGATCGTGATTTCGTCGCTGATCGTGGGCATCGCCGGGGTTGGCGACGCGAAGAAACTGGGCAGCATCGGCCTGAAGACCATCATCTACTTCGAGGTGGTGACAACCATCGCCATCGTTGTCGGCCTGGTGCTGGCAAACCTGTTCCACCCGGGCGCCGGCATCGACATGAGCACCCTGGGCACCGTCGACATCTCCAAGTACCAGGCGACCGCCGCCGAGGTGCAGCATGAGCATGCGTTCATCGAGACCCTGCTGAACCTGATCCCGTCGAACATCTTCGCGGCGCTGATGCGTGGCGAGATGCTGCCGATCATCTTCTTCTCGGTGCTGTTCGGCCTGGGCCTGTCGAGCCTGCAGGCCGACCTGCGTGAACCACTGGTGCGTACCTTCCAGGGCGTGTCGGAGACCATGTTCAAGGTCACCCACATGATCATGAACTACGCCCCGATCGGCGTATTCGCCCTGATCGCCGTGACGGTCGCCAACTTCGGCTTCAGCTCGCTGCTGCCGCTGGCCAAGCTGGTGCTGCTGGTGTACTTCGCCATCGCCTTCTTCGCCTTCATGGTGCTGGGCCTTGTAGCCCGCCTGTTCGGCTTCTCGGTAATCAAGATCATGCGCATCATGAAAGATGAGCTGATCCTGGCCTACTCCACGTCCAGCTCCGAAACCGTGCTGCCGCGTGTCATCGAGAAGATGGAAAAGTACGGTGCGCCGAAGTCGATCTGCTCGTTCGTGGTACCGACCGGTTACTCGTTCAACCTCGACGGCTCGACCCTGTACCAGAGCATCGCGGCGATCTTCATCGCCCAGCTGTACGGCATTGACCTGTCCTGGAGCCAGCAATTGCTGCTGGTGCTGACCCTGATGGTGACCTCCAAGGGTATTGCCGGTGTGCCGGGCGTATCGTTCGTGGTCCTGCTGGCAACCTTGGGCAGCGTAGGCATCCCGCTGGAAGGCCTGGCCTTCATCGCAGGTGTCGACCGCATCATGGACATGGCGCGTACCGCTCTGAACGTGGTCGGCAATGCCTTGGCTGCCCTGGTGATCGCTCGTTGGGAAGGCATGTACGACGCCGCCAAGGGCGAGCAATACTACGCCTCGCTGATTGCGGACAAGAAGGAAGCGGCGCTGGTTGGCGAGACCGCCAAGCGCTGAACCTGACGCGTTGAACATTGAGCCCCGATTCATTCGGGGCTTTTTGCTGTCTGTAAGGGCCACATCGCCGGCGAACCGGCGATGTGGCCAGCGCAGGCTAAAGCAGCCGTTGGTGCGTTATCATTCAGGCACTTTTCAGGGGGAACACACGGATGCTCAACGGCCTTTGGCTTGGCTTTTTCCTGGTGGCGGCCGTATCGGCCCTGGCCCAATGGCTGGTGGGCGGCAACGCCGGCATTTTCGCCGCGATGGTCGAGAGCATCTTCGCCATGGCCAAGCTGTCGGTCGAAGTCATGATCCTGCTGTTCGGCACCCTTACCCTCTGGCTGGGGTTTCTCAAGATTGCGGAAAAGGCCGGTATCGTGGAATGGCTGGCCAAAGTGCTCGGCCCGCTGTTCGCCCGGCTGATGCCGCAAGTGCCACCCGGCCACCCGGCACTGGGCCTGATCACCATGAACTTTGCTGCCAACGGCCTGGGCCTGGACAACGCCGCTACGCCGATCGGCCTGAAAGCCATGCGCGCCCTGCAGGAGCTCAACCCCAGCAGCACCACCGCGAGCAACGCGCAAATCCTGTTTCTGGTGCTCAATGCCTCATCGCTGACCCTGCTGCCGGTCACCATCTTCATGTACCGCGCCCAGCAAGGCGCTACTGACCCGACCCTGGTGTTCCTGCCGATCCTGCTGGCGACCAGCGTTTCGACCCTGGTCGGTCTGCTGTCGGTGGCGGTGATGCAGCGCTTGCGCCTGTGGGACCCGGTGGTGCTGGCCTACATGATCCCGGGTGCTCTGTTGCTGGGCGGCTTCATGGCCTTCCTCGGTACCCTGTCGGCTGCTGCGCTGGCCAGCCTGTCGTCTGTCCTGGGCAACCTCACGCTGTTTGGTGTGATCATGCTGTTCCTGGTGATCGGTGCGCTGAAGCGGGTGAAGGTGTATGAGGCCTTTGTCGAAGGCGCCAAGGAAGGGTTCGACGTGGCCAAGAGCCTGCTGCCCTACCTGGTGGCCATGCTGGTAGCCGTTGGTGTGCTGCGCGCCTCCGGGGCCCTTGAGCTGGCCTTGGATGGCATTCGTCACGCGGTAAGTTGGATGGGTATGGACACCCGCTTCGTCGAGGGCCTGCCGACCGCATTGGTCAAGCCGTTCTCCGGCAGTGCGGCGCGGGCGATGCTGATCGAGACCATGCAGACCCACGGCGTGGACAGCTTCCCGGCACTGGTAGCCGCTACCGTTCAGGGCAGCACCGAAACCACGTTCTACGTGCTGGCGGTGTATTTCGGTGCTGTCGGCATCCAGCGCGTACGCCATGCCGTAGGTTGCGCCTTGCTGGCCGAACTGTCCGGTGTCATTGCGGCCATCCTGGTCTGCTACTGGTTCTTTGCCTGAGCCTGAGCCTGAGCGCTTTGCGCGACGGTCCAGTTCACCACCTGCGCGGCGAGTTGATCGTTGGCCATGCCGAAGCCGGCCACCACGGCCGAAACCTGCGTATCTGCCAGCAGCTGACGCACCTCGAAACGCTTGCTGGCAAGGATTCGCTGGCTGCGCCCCTGAACCAGATGCGCGTCATAGCGGATCACCACCTCCACCGCACCGGTTGGCCGGTACTCGCTCTGAAACGCCTGCAGTTCACCGGCCAGTTCATAGTCGGCCTGCAGGTTGCTGTCGTCGGCGCTCAGACGCTGTACACGCCCGTCGCGCTGGAAGCCATCGAGCAGGCGGTTGCGTAACAGCAACGGCACCGGGTCGCTCCAGCGGGCGCCTTTGTAGCTGCTGACCACGTCGCCCTTGGGGATCACAGCGATGCGTGGCCCGGCCAGCACTTCGCTTGCCAGCGGCTTGTTCAAGCGTAACGACCATGGCACCGGGGTCGCGCTGTGGCTGGCCTGGTTGACCGGCAGCCGGTAGATGTCCACAGGCTCGCTCTGGGGCAGGATCGAGCAGGCGGCAGACAGGCTCAGCGCGGCCGTCAGGGCCAGCAGGCGCAGCGACAGCTTCATGGCTGGAACTCCTTGTTGTTGTCGCGGCCAAGCAGGTAGCCGCTCGGGTCGGCTTCCAGGCGTCGGGAAATGCCCTTGAGTGAGTTGAGGGTTTCACGCAGTTCGCGGATGGCCGGTGTCAGCTGGTTGAGGCCTTGCGCGCCGTCGTCGATGGACTGGCGGTTGTCATTGAGCAGGCTGTTGATGGTCGCAGTGCTGGCGGCCAGCGATTGCATGGCCTGCTCGGCGCTGCCGATGGCCTGTTTGCCCTCGGTGCCGAGCAGGCTGTTGGCATTGCGCATCAGCGCTTGGGTTTCGGCCAGCGTGGCGTTGGCCTGTTTGCCGACCTGGGCCAGCTGTTCTATGGCCTGGGAAATGCCGCCTTTGTGGTTGGCGAACGCACTGGTGGTCTGTTCCAGATTGGCCAGGGTGTTGCTCAGGCGGTCGATATTGTTTTCCGAGAACATCTGGTTCGCATTGTGCAGCAGCAGGTTGATGTTGGTGACCAGGTCGCTGCTGTCATTGAGTAGCTGCGAGATGGGGGAGGGCGAGGCGATTATCACTGGCAACTTGCCGTCTTTGCCCTTGAGCTCTGGGCTTTTCGGAGTGCCGCCGCTGAGCTGGATGAATGAGTTGCCAGTGACGCCGGCGAGGGTCAGTTTCGCCTGGGTGTCTTCCTTGACCGGGGTATCGCCGCTCAGGCGAACCCGGGCCAGCACCCGGCGCGGGTCCTTGGGGTCCAGGCGCAGGCTGGTCACGTCACCGACCTTGATGCCGTTGTATTGCACGGGGCTGCCGCGGGACAGCCCGGAGACGGCTTCGTTGAAGATCACTTCGTAGTCCTTGAAGGCGTCGTCGACGCTGGACTTGGTCAGCCACAGGCCAAACAGCATGGCACCGGCCACCACCAGCACGGTGACCAGGCCGATGAGGACGTGATGAGCTCGGGTTTCCATCGTTCAGCGCTCCTGCCCGGCACGGTTGGCGGCCTGTTCAGCCGCCCGTCCGCGTGGGCCGTGAAAGTAATCGTGAATCCACGGGTCGTCGGTCTGTTCGACTTGGGCCAGCGGGCCTGCCACCAGCACCTTCTTCTGCGACAGTACCGCGATGCGGTCAGTGATGGTGTAGAGCGTGTCCAGATCGTGGGTGATGAGGAACACGCTCAGGCCCAGGGCGTCGCGCAGGGTGAGGATCAGTTGGTCGAAGGCGGCGGCGCCGATCGGGTCGAGGCCGGCAGTGGGTTCGTCAAGGAACAGGATGTCCGGGTCCAGGGCCAGTGCGCGGGCAAGTGCGGCGCGCTTGATCATGCCGCCGGACAGTGAAGAGGGGTATTTGTCTGCGGCCGAAATCGGCAGGCCGGCCAAGGCCAGCTTCACCCCGGCCAGGTGTTCTGCATCGGCGCGCGACAGGCCTGCATGCTCGATCAGTGGCAATGCGACGTTCTCGGTGACGGTCAGCGAGGAGAACAGCGCACCCTTCTGGAACAACACGCCAAAGCGCCGTTCGACCAATGAGCGTTGCTCTTCATGCAGGCCGGCCAGGTTCTGGCCAAACACTTTGATCTGGCCTTCATTCGGCAGCCGTAGCCCTATGATGCTGCGTAACAGCACCGACTTGCCGCTGCCCGAACCGCCAACCACGGCCAGGATTTCACCGCGGTAAAGGTCCAGATCGAGGTTTTCGTGCACGCTCTGGCTGCCGAAGCGGTTGCAGATGCCCCGCGCCTGGATCACTGCTTCCGGGGTACTCACCAGCCCATCTCCATGCAGAACAGCGCAGCCACTGCGTCGAGCACGATGACCACGAAGATCGACTGAACCACGCTGGAGGTGGTATGGGCGCCTACCGACTCAGCGCTGCCGCTGACCTTGAAGCCTTCCAGGCAGCCAATGGCCGCGATCAGGAAGGCAAAGAAGGGTGCCTTGGCCAAGCCGACGAGAAAGTGCTGCACGCCAATATCGCTTTGCAGCAGCGAGAGGAACATGGCCGGCGAAATATCCAGTGAAAGCGCGCACACCACAGCACCGCCGACGATGCCGCAGATCATCGCGACGAAGGTCAGCAGCGGCAGCGAGATCAGCAGTGCCAGCACCCGGGGTACGACCAGCAGTTCGATCGGGTTCAGGCCCAGGGTACGGATGGCGTCGATCTCCTCGTTGGCCTTCATCGAGCCGATCTGGGCAGTGAAGGCACTGGCTGTGCGGCCGGCCATCAGGATGGCAGTCAGCAACACGGCGAATTCGCGCAGGAACGAGAATGCCACCAGGTCGACGGTGAACACGGTTGCGCCGAAATCGGCCAGCACGGTCGCCCCGAGGAAGGCGACCACCGCGCCCACTAGAAACGTCAGCAACGCGACGATAGGCGCGGCGTCCAGACCTGTCTGCTCGATATGCGAGACAACCGGGGTGAGCCGCCAGCGATGCGGTTGCAAGGCCCGGCGCAGCAGGGTCTCCAGGATCAGGCCGATGAAGCCGAGCAACTGCAGGGTGTCTTGCCACAACGTATTGACCGCGCGGCCGATGCGCTCCAGCAGCAGGAGCAGCACAGGGCGCTCGGGTTCCTTTACCGGGATGCAGTAGTCCTGAACCGAGCAGTAGACGTTCTTGAGCAGGGCGCGGCTGGCAGCGGGCAGCTGTTGAGTGCAGTGCGACAGGCGCTCAGAGCCCAGCAGCTCAGCCAGTAGCGAGGCACCGGCGGTATCGAGCTGGCCCAGTTGGCTGAGATCGGCTACGGCGTCGGCGCCGTATTGGGTGCGCAGGTGTTCGCTGTCGCGCTTGAGGCTGGCGTAGTGGGCCAGGGTCCAGTCACCGGCAATGCGCAGGCAGGCCGGTTGGCTGCTGGTGTCCAGAGTGGCGCTGGGGGTGGTCATAGGCTCCATGCATCTGACAGGCGTAGAGGCTGATCATAGCGCAGCAGGCATGGCGGGGTTTGTTGAAATGTGCTGAGTGCTGTTGGGGCCGCGTTGCGGCCCAATCGCCGGCGAGCCGGCCCACAGGAGCGCTTACTTCGCCGGCGCGTCGTCTACCACCTTGAAGCGCAGTACACCGATCACTTGGCCATCTTCGGTCAGCACGCGCACCTGCCATTTACCTGCGGGGTTTGGCGGGAAGTTCTGCTTGTGGGTCCACGCACGGTAGCCTTCCTTGCGCCCGCCATGGATATCCAGGGCGATACGGTCCACTTCCTTGCCGTCCTTCTGCCACACGTGGTAGATGCGCTCGTTGAGGCCGCGCGGTGCGTTGATGGCGGTGTAGGCATACAGGCCGCTGCTGCGAATGCGGCTGGCGGCAACTTCATCCAGCGATTCGCCGGGCTGGCGGTTCAATACCTCAGTGCTGACCGCCACTTCGGTCATCCACAGGGTGGCCGGTGGGACCCACGAGCGCAGTAACCAACCGCCCCCGCCGACCGCGAGGGTCACCAGTACCAGCGCCACGCCGCGCCGCCAGGTGTTGATCGGGAAACTGCTGGCCAGGCTCGGGAACGACAGCACCATGGCCGCAACCAGTGCCAGCTTGAAGCTTTGCGCGGTGGTCAGGTGCAGGATGATCGGCAGGGCTGTCAACAGCGCGGCGAACAGGGTGAGGGTGTGCAGCGCCATGAACAGCCAGCGCCGCGGTGCCAGCCACTTGTAGTACAGCGGGTCGATGATCGAGACCAGCCCGGCGGCACCGAGCAGGCCGGTGAATACCAGTTGGCCACTGTTCCAGGTGGTGGTGATGAAAAAGAACGGCAGTACGAAGAACAGGCTTTCCTGGTGGATCATCTGCGTCGCATAGCGCAGCAGCGGCTGAGGAATTTCCCGTTTGAAGGTACGGGCGAACAGGCCTGTCAGGGTGTTCTCCAGCATCAGCCAGATCCAGCTCACCAGCATGAGAATGGCGACCCAGCTGGCCAGGCTGGCCTGGCGGTCGACCAGAATGAAGCTGCCGATACCGGAGAGGAAACCGCCGAGCGCGATGATGCCGGGGTAGCGTTTGAGCAGTTCGATGACGCGCTGGACGATATGGGGAATAGGGGGCATGGGTATACAACAGAGTGATAGGGTGACTGTGCCGCGCCGTCGCGGGTAAACCCGCGAAGAGGCCGGTACTGGCGAAAGGATACCGCCGAATCACCGCTGCCGTGTAGCACCGCTCGGTGGTTGGGGTGAAGTACGCCGGCGACGTAGCAGCCCGGCAGCCAGGATCACCCCCAGTAGCAGCGCAATCAGCCCATACAGCTCGTCATACCCAAGCAACGGCTTCTCGATGCGCAGATAACCCTCATCCTTGAGCAATGCCTTCAGCGCCTCGTTGGCCTGCTCCAGGCTGACCTGTCGCAGCTGTCGGGCCGGGTCGGCAAAGCGCCCGTTGCTGTAGGCGTTGAGTGCCCCCCAGTAGTAATCGGCCAGCGCGCTGTTGCCCTGGGTGCTCCAGCTTTCCTTGGCGACGGCGGCCTCCTTGATACGGGCGAATGTATCCGGATCAAGGCCGTCCTCGCGCAAGTGGTCGAACAGTTTCTGCATCACCTTGACCGCCTCGTCGACGTCGTCGCGCTCAAGGTCAGCGTTCAGGCTGAGCAGGCCGCTGTCACCAAAGCTTTCGCGTTGTGCCGAAGGCCCATAGGACAGGCCGTTACGCAGGCGCAACTGGTCGTACAGGGCCCAGTCCAGATAGCGTGAGAGCAGGTCGAGGGTCGACTGGTGGTCGTTGTCCAGTACCGGCTCGATGAACAACCAGTGCAGTTTGACGCTGTCGCCCAGAAAACCACGGGTCAGGTCGCGTCGCTGTTCGGCCTGCTGGCTGATGCTTTCCAGGTTGCGCCGCTCCTGCGGCTCGGTGGCGGGCAGCTCGCCGTAGGTGCGCTCCAAGTAGGCCGGCAGCAGCCGATCGAGGCCGCCAACCATGATCAAGGTCATGTTGTTGGCGGCGTACCAGCGATCACGCAGGGCCTGCACCTGCTCAAGCGTCATGCCATCGAGGTTGGAGCGTTCCGGGCATTTGAGGCCCAGTTCGGTTGCCAACTGATCGCTGGCCGGATGGCCGATGTCCTGGCGGTCGAGCCAACGTTGCAGGTGGCCGTAGTGGCCGCCGTCTTCACGTTCGATGATGCGCTTGGCCGTGGCCAACGCCTTGGCGTCGATGCGGGTGTCGCGCAGTACCGCCAGCAGCAGGTCGAGCACTTTGCGCTGGTTGCGCGCCGGGGCCTCGATGACGAAGGTGGTGTCGGCGCTGCTGGTGAAGGCATTCCATTCGCCACCCAAAGCCTGCAGGCGCTCTTCCAGGCCGCCCTCACCGGTCTCGTCGATGCCGCTGAACAGCAAGTGCTCGAGCAGGTGCGGCAGCTCTTTCTGCTCGCAGTCGAAGTCGTCCAGGCCCACACCCACCACCAGGCGGATCGCCACATGATCGCGTTCGTAGCCGGATTTAAGAATAACCTGCAGACCGTTGGGCAGCAGGTAGCCCTCGACCCGCGAACGATCGAGGGCGAAGGAGTGCAGGCTACAGATCAGCAGGCAAACGAAGGTCAGGCAACGCATGGGCGAGCTTGGGTCTCCAGGTAGGCGAGATCAGGGTAGGCGGGCTTCGTCCGGCACACTGTCGAGCATTAGCCCGCCGGTGTCCGAGCCACCCAGTACCACATAGGCACTGCTGCAGAACAAAGAGTTCAACCGCTTCATGTCAGCGATCAGCTCCAAGTGTAGCGAACTGGTCTCGATACTTTGCACTACCTTGCGTTGCAGGCGGCTGACATGGGCATGGGCCAGGCGTCTTTCCTGGGCACGGAAGCGGCGTTTTTCCCGCAACAGCAAGCGTGCGCTCTCTGGGTCGGCGCTGAGAAATACCGAAAGGCCCAGGCGCAGATTGGTCAGCAATTGCTCTTGCAGGCCGGCCAGCTCTTGCAGGCCGACCTGGGAAAACTCCCGGCGTTGGCTGGTCTTCTGCTGTTGGACCTTGCGCAGCATGCGTTCGACCAGGTCACAGGCCAGCTTGAGGTTGATCGCCAGTTCGATGATTTCGGCCCAGCGCCTGTTGTCCTGATCGCTGAGGTCTTCCCGGGGCATTTGGGCCAGGTACAGTTTGATGGCGCTGTACAGCGCTTCGGCATCTTCGCCCAGGGCACGAACCTGCTGTGGGAGGGCGGTCTGGGTGCCGCGCAGGGCGTTGAGCATGGCCTCGAGCAGGCTGTCGACGATATCGCCCAGGCGCAACGTTTCGCGGGCAGCATTGGCCAAGGCCAGGCTGGGTGTGGTGAGTGCCGAGGCGTCCAGGTGGCGTGGGCGCACTTGGCCGTTACCGTTCTCGCGCTCCGGCAACAAGCAGTTGCACAGGCGCCCCATGGGCTTGACGGTGGGCAGCAGGACCAGGCAACGCAGCGTGTTGTAGAGCAGGTGGAAGCCGATCACCAGCTCCTGTGGGCTGAAGCTCAGCGAGTCCATCCACGCCACCAGTGGATTGAGCACCGGAATGATCAGCACCAGGCCGATCAGCTTGTACAACAGGCTGCCCAAGGCCACTCGCCGGCCCGCGGCGTTCTGCATGCTGGTGCTGAGAAAGGCCAGCAGCCCGCTGCCGATGTTGGCGCCGACCACCAGGCCGATGGCCACTGGCAGGCTGATCAGTTCAGCGCCGGCCAGGGTGGCGGTCAGCAGCACTGCTGCCAGGCTGGAGTACGAAACCATGGCGAACACTGCGCCAGCCAAAGCATCGAGCAGGATGTCTCCGGTCAATGAGGCGAACAGTACTTTCACACCCTGAGCCTGGGTGATGGGGGTGGCCGCCTGAACGATCAGTTCCAGCGCCAGAATGATCAGACCCAGGCCGATGCCTACCCGGCCCAGCTGGCCCGCGCGCGTTTGCTTGCGCGACAGAAAAAAGATCACACCCAGGAATATCAGCAACGGCGAGAGCCATGAAAGGTCCAGGGTAAGCACCCTGGCCATCAGTGCAGTGCCGACATCTGCACCGAGCATGATTGCCAAGGCCGGGGTCATGGCCATCAAGCCCTGACCCACGAATGACGTCACCAGCATGGCGGTCGCGTTGCTGCTCTGCACTACGGCCGTGACCAGGATACCGGCGATGAATGCCAATGGCCGCCGGTTCATGTTCTGGCTCAGGACCCGGCGCAGGTTGGAGCCGAACACTCTCAGGATGCCGGTACGGACGATGTGCGTGCCCCATACCAGCAACGCGACGGCGGAAAGCAGGTTGAGCAGGGTCAGCATGGTGTAGCCCCCCTCTTATCGGGGCTCCAAAGGCGGAGCCAATGGGTGAAGCGGTAAGCCTGGCCCGGGGGTGGGTGTTTTTATCCAGTGCTTACTCAAGCTTTAGTTGTTTTGCGGGCCTGTCGCCAGCTTGGCATGCTCGGCCAGTATTTGAAACCTGTCTGTCACGAAACCCAAGGCATGAAAAAGGGCCCTGATGAGGGCCCTCGAATACTGCGTTCGCGGTGCTTACTGACCCGGAATGTCCTTGCGCAATTTAACTGCGTCTTGCTCCTTGCCGCGCTTGCGCGCCATGGCGGTGCGCATGCGGATGTTGATGGCCTCCACCCCCAGCGAGAACGCCATGGCGAAGTAGACGTAGCCCTTGGGCACGTGCACATCGAAAGATTCGGCGATCAGCACGGTACCTACGACGATCAGGAACGAAAGCGCAAGCATCTTCAGCGAAGGGTGCTTGTCGATGAAGTTGCTGATGGCACCGGCGCACAACATCATCACCAGTACTGCAACGATGATTGCTGCGACCATCACCGGCACATGCGAAACCATGCCTACAGCAGTGATCACCGAGTCCAGGGAGAACACGATGTCGATGATGGCGATCTGAATGATGGTGAAGAGGAACGTGCCGCCCTTGCCCTTGGGCTCGTCACCGCTTTCGTCCTCGCCTTCCAGGCCGTGGTAGATCTCCTGCGAGCTTTTCCACAGCAGGAACAGGCCGCCAAAGAACAGAATCAGGTCGCGGCCCGAGATGCCCTGGCCGAATACCACGAACAGGTCGGCAGTCAGGCGCATGACCCAGGTGATCGACAGCAACAGCAAAATGCGGGTGACCATGGCCAGGGCCAGGCCGAAGATTCGGGTGCGCGCCTGCATGTGCTTGGGCATGCGGCTGACCAGAATCGAGATCATGATGATGTTGTCGATACCGAGAACGATCTCAAGCGCAGTGAGGGTGAAAAAGGCAACCCAGATTTCCGGGCTGGTCAGCCATTCCATGTGTATTCCTTCGAACGATAGTGGCGAAGCGCCCCTGCACAGGGCACTTCGCGTTGCGGTGACAGGCGTTTATTTACAGACTGCTGAACAGCGGAAAAATGCCCATCAGCAGTGCGGCGAGCATTATGCACATGCACACCAGTACTGCCCACTTGAGGGTGAAGCGCTGATGATCACCGAATTCGATGCCTGCCAGCGCCACCAGCAGGTAGGTCGAGGGTACCAGCGGGCTCAGCAGGTGTACCGGCTGGCCGACGATCGAAGCGCGGGCCATTTCCACCGGGCTGATGCCGTAGTGGCTGGCCGCTTCGGCCAGCACCGGCAGCACGCCGTAATAGAAGGCGTCATTGGACATGAAGAAGGTGAACGGCATGCTCACGATCGCGGTGATCACCGCCAGGTAAGGGCCCAGCGCTTCGGGAATGACCGCCAGCAAGCTTTTGGACATGGCCTCGACCATGCCGGTGCCCGACAGGATGCCGGTGAAGATACCGGCGGCGAAGATCAGCCCGGTCACGGCGAGTACGCTGCCAGCGTGGGCGGCAATACGGTCCTTCTGCTGCTGAAGGCAAGGGTAGTTGACGATCATGGCGATGCTGAAGGCGATCATGAACAGCACCGGCAGTGGTAGCAGGCCTGCGATCAGTGCAGCCATCAGCGCAGCGGTGAGCGCACCGTTGAACCACAGAAGCTTCGGCCGGCGTGCGTCGGGGAACTGCGACACGGTGATTTCGCTGTGATCGATGTCGTCGGTAGGCAGGTGCAGTTCACCCAGGCGGGCACGCTCACGCTTGCCGTACATGTAGGCGATGGCCAGGATCGCCAGCACGCCAAAGACCATGGCCGGGATCATCGGTACGAAAATGTCCGAAGGGTCTACGTGCAGGGCACTGGCTGCGCGGGCAGTAGGGCCGCCCCATGGGGTCATGTTCATCACCCCACCGGCGAGTATGATCAGGCCGGCCATGATCCGCGGGCTCATGCCCAGGCGGCTGTACAGGGGCAGCATGGCGGCGCAGCAGATCATGTAGGTGGTGGCGCCGTCACCGTCCAGCGAGACCACCAGGGCCAGCACGGCGGTGCCGACCGAGACTTTCAGCGGGTCGCCCTTGACCAGCTTGAGGATCTTGCGCACCGCCGGGTCGAACAGGCCGGAGTCGATCATCAGGGCGAAGTAAAGGATGGCGAACATCAGCATGACGCCGGTGGGCGCGAGCTTGCTGATGCCTTCGAGCATCATCGGGCCGATCTTGGCGGAAAAACCACCGAACAGGGCGAACAGGATCGGTACCAGGATCAGCGCGATCAAGGCCGACAGGCGCTTGGTCATGATCAGGTACATGAAGGTGATGACCATGGCAAAGCCGAGGAAGGTCAGCATGGCAATACTCCAGGCGTGGCGCGGCGAAAGGAAAGTCGATCGGGCGAATCAGCGCGTTGAGCGCTGCGCGGGGAGCAAGCGGGGGGGGACTGCGAAAGGGCGGGCACAGGAATACATCAGAATCACCATTGTTGTTGTTGATTGGGCCGGGCGCGGAAGATTCCGGGTGCCCTGGCTGACCGGTCTTGTGCCGGTAGTGGTGGCTATCCTATGGGGGCAAGCTTTCAGCCAGCTTTCGCCAGGAAAAGGGCGACGGGAGGTAGGAGATGTCTGATGTAACTGAAGGTGGCTGCCATTGCGGCGCCTTGCGTTATTGCTTGAAGGGTGAGTTGACGGATATCGCCCATTGCCATTGCTCGATCTGCAGGCGGGTCAGCGGCGGCCTGCTGGTGACCTGGCTCACCGTGCCTCGCTCCGGTTTCCAATGGGTGGCGGGCAGGCCGCAGTGCTATGTGGCTCCGGCCAGTTGCAAGCGCTACTTCTGCGGTGATTGTGGTGCACATGTGGCGTTGGTGACGTCGCATAGCCCGGGCAGCATCGATGTGACGGTAGCGACGCTGGACCACCCGGAACGGGTGCGGGCCACGCGGCACATTTGGACCGGGAGCCGGTTGCCCTGGCTGCATGTGGATGAAGGTTTGCCTGAAGAGGAAGAGGAAAAACGCTAGCCTCTGGATGGCATTGCCCGCCCTGTCGCCGGTTTGCCGGCGACAGGGCCAGGAGGGCAATCAAGGCAGTTGCAGGCCGCCTGCTGCCTTGTGCAGCGCCCGCAGGTGCTCACCAATCAGCTTCACATTGGCCTCGACCGCAGCAATTTCCTTGGCCCGCGAAGGCTCCAGCAGCGCCCTGACTTCTCTGTCCAGGTCAGTGCTCAAGCGCAGCAACTGGGCCTGCCGTTCACTACTGACTTTTTCCAGATGCTTGCGCTCATCCGGCTGCGGCAGCCCGTATCCCTTTGTATCCAGCAGTTCGGCCGGGCGGCTGAGGAAGCCACTGTTGGCGAGCATCTGCTTCAGGGTCTGGTCGGCCTTGTTGATACTGCCATCTTTCAGCGCGGCCGCATTCAGATAGCGCTGCTTCACTTCATCCTGAGCCAGCAGCAGTTGGCGGCGCAGGCTGGCCTGTTCCAGCAGAAGCAAGGCGGCGCTGGTGCGCAGGTCGGCTTGCAAGAACCAGCCGCGGCGCTGTTCGGCGTCCTGGGCCAGCCAGTCCTCGACCTTGTCCTGCTTGACTGGCAGCTGTTGCTTCAGCACATCGAACATCGCTTGATAGCGGTCGCGATACGAGTCGAAACGGTAGCCCAGGCGCAAGGCTTCGCGCGGGTCGTCGAGCACGCTGGTATCGGCCAGCCCCCGGCCCTTCAATACTGCAAGCAAACCGTTGGGCATGATGCTGTCGAGGTCGTTCAGGCGCGGGTTGGCGGTGCCGCTGCGCAGAAGCTTCAGTGACTCCACCGCACAGTTGTTGGACAGGAACCAGTAGTTGCCGTCATAGCTCCAGTGCATCTCGGCGGCCTGGCGTACCAGATTTTCAATTTCGTCGCGGTTGAGCTTCAACGGCACCGACGCCAGGCTGCGCAGTTCGGTCTTGGTGTATTCGTCGATCACTTGGGCCAGCGGTAGCACGAACAGCCTCGACGGATAGGCGCCAACCAGACCATCCCAGCTGGACAGTTGAACGTCATTGACGAAAGCACGGTAGGAGAGCACCAGGTGCTGGTCGAGGTCCAGTCGGCAGTCTGGCCCGCGAGGCCGGCCGGGTTTGCAGATCACCAGGCGCAGCATGCTGTGGCCCCAACGGCTCACCAGGTTCTGGTTGGCCTCGGCCAGGAGAAAGTCCACCTCATAGACCCGTTCCGGGTCGATTTCGCCCAACGGCTGGCGGGCGAAGTCGCTGCCGGCGTTGAGGAATGGCAAGCCCTTGGCGCACGTTGCCTGCTCGGGCGCCCAGCCGAAATGATCAGCCAGGTACTGATTGAGTGCTGGCCGACGGCAGCCGTAGCTCGGGTCCAGGAGGAAGTACTCCATGTTGACCGCGATGTATTCCTTGGGGCTGCTCAGCTCATAGCTGTCGGGGCTGCGCAGGAACTGGCCATTGTGCTGTTCGCGCTCACCGCGGCGGCCGACGTATTGCTGCCAGCCGGCCAGGTCGAGCAGGCGCGGGTCATCGCTCAGGGTAAAGCGGCGCTCGGCCTGGCCGCGGCATTGCTCGGGAAGACCGATCTTGCCAACGGTGCCTTGCTGGCGCTTGCAGCGGGCGATCAGCGAACGTTCAGCACTGGGCCAGAGCCGGGCTCGGTCGTATATGTGGGTAAGTTCGTGCAGGACTGTAGCCAGCAATTCCTCACGCACCGTGCCATGCGGACGGTTGGTGCGCTCCTGTGCAGCACTGCCGTCAGTCAGGCCGGGCAGCAGGCGCCGGTTGAGCTGCAGGGTCGAGACCAAGGAGGCCTGCCCGTAGGCATCGGCTGGCATGTTGTCGCTCCAGCTGACCTCAATGCGCCGGTCGAGCTGTTGCTTGAAGCGGGGAGGGAGCTTGGCCAAAGCCTCATCAAGCAGGGCTTGGGTGGCTTGAGCCTGCTGTGGGGCCAGGCCGGCTGCCTGCAGCTCGAGCTGCAGGCCGGCCAGGGCGGGCGTGCCCAGCAGCGTCAGGGCGCAGCCGAGCAACCAGGCACGTACGCGGTTCACAGCGCCAGGATGGCTTCGGCCAGCACCTGGTCGCTGGCGCCGCGCGCTTCAGGCACGCGTTCGCGCAGGGTGTTGAAGGCGGCCTCAAGCTGGGCGCCACGAATATCACCGTTGCTGGCGACGAAGCTGGCGGCATCGTCATGGGCTTCACGCACGACCTTGGAGTCGCGGATCGAGGTGGTGGTGTCAGAGGTGAAGTCGATCGAGCGGCCAAAGGCCCGCACGATGATGTTGCTGGTGGCCACCAGAGTTTGTGCCTGGGCCAGGTCGGCCAGCAGCAACATGCCGAGGGTAGCGGCGATCAGCGGTTTACGCATGGAGCATCTCCGGAAATGCAGGGAGTCAGATTTAGTGATTGGACGAGAATTGCTTCTGCCAGTTCAAGGTCGCCGACAGATTGACGGCCGCCGTCATGGCGCAGCGACTTGAGTGCTGCTTCCAGGCGTGCTCCGTGAATCAGGCCGTCGCTGGCGACGAAGGCTGCGGCATCGTCGCGAGCCTGCCTGACCAGCTTTCGGTCGAATGGGGC
Source organism: Pseudomonas sp. BNK-15 (assembly GCF_047456105.1). Classification (NCBI taxonomy): domain Bacteria; kingdom Pseudomonadati; phylum Pseudomonadota; class Gammaproteobacteria; order Pseudomonadales; family Pseudomonadaceae; genus Pseudomonas; species Pseudomonas sp. BNK-15. Next base: position 1,789,551 of record NZ_CP179898.1, on the reverse strand, counting down.
AGTCGTGACTTGGCTGGTGACGTAGCCTGTGATGACCAGGCCTTGCGTGGTGGTGTCCATGGCATGGGCACTGCCCATGGCGACTACGGAAAACAGCAGCGGCAACAGATAACGCATTGGCTTTCTTACGACAGGAACGGAACGGCGAAGGCTAGCCCACAAGTACCGGCCAGGGCCAGCGCTTGTGGGCTGTAGCAGGTCAGATCGCGAGGATGGCCTGGGCCAATTGCGCATCGCTGGCCTGCAGGGCTGGCATGCTCGAGCGGATGTGCAGCAAAGCGCTCTCGAGCTTGGCGCCGCGAATGGCGCCCTGGCTGCCCACGTAGCTGGCCGCATCATCGCGAGCGGCCTGAACGATCTTGTCATCACGGAAAGACGAGGACACATCGGAGGTAGCGTCGGTGGAGGCGGCAACCGCGCCAACGACTGCATCAGTAGTGACAATGAAGCTGGTGGCGTGGGCAGTGCCGGCCAGGCCGAGCAGCAGGGCTGCGCCAATCAGGTAATTACGGATCATGGTCGTGCACTCCTGGGGAAGATTCGGGTGGATCTGCTTATTGGACGCTCACACGGTTCGTCACGGTGGCTTTGAACATCTGGTTTTTACCAGACCGCCCAGTCAAGCGTATCACGCGCCGGAATTTATGGATGTCAATGAACGGCGCACAAGGTAACTGTTATGGTTTATTTTTATACTTTTAAAATTGTACTGGTTCAGTGATGGCAGGCTCTGCTTCAAGGGTGGCCGGGAGTTACCCCATAAAAAAACCCGCTGCAGTCTCCTGCAACGGGTTTGGGATTCACGGTGCCAGCTGAAGCCGGCGAGCCGGTGCTTAGCGCCAGAACGGCTTGCTCAGCTCTTCGTAACGCTGCGACTCGCTGATACCGGCATCGGCCAGCAGGCGGGCATCGAGACGCGCCAGCTGACGGCGGCTGGCCATGCGGCGCTGCCACAGCAGCAGGGTAGAGAGCGCGCGCAGCGGCAGCGAAGCGTTGGTTTGCTGGGCGTTGTTTTCGAAAACGAGACCGGAACTGAGGGTACGTTCCATGATGTTTCATCCTTCCGCTTATGGCGGGACTAGGGAGTGGTTTAACTGATGCCAATGATCCTCCTCTGCTGTCCATAACAGTAGATACAGTTCTACTGCATTACGATGGTTCAGTTAACTGTGTAACCCTACTGTTGCACTCGAAACAGGCGCAACTGTACTGGTCCGCACCGTTATGGTGCTTTTTCAGGTTTTATATGGCTTTGAGCAGGCGGGAGCGTGGCGAATTAACGGTACAGTAGTACAGTTTTATTTTATTCAGTGCTTGCTGAATCGTGCTTGAGCCTCGAAAGGGCTGCAGAGCAGCCCTCGAGGTATTGCTATGGCGTCCGGAATGCGTGGCGGCCTCGGGCAAAGGCAGGCCGCTGCTACAGATCAGCTGGCGAGCATGCGCCCACTTTCTTCCAGATTTTCGTGCCAGCTCAGCGCCTCACGCAGGATATGCGGAGTGTGGCCGCCACGCAGGCAAGCGCGATCGAAATAGTCGTTCAGCGCTGCACGGTAATCCGGGTGGACACAGTTATCGATGATCGCCCGTGCCCGTTCCCTTGGCGCGAGGCCCCGCAGGTCGGCAAGCCCCTGTTCGGTCACCAGGATGTCCACGTCGTGCTCGGTGTGGTCGACATGGCTCACCATAGGCACCACGCTGGAGATCGCGCCGCCTTTGGCGATCGACTTGGTGACGAATACGGCCAGGTGGGCATTACGGGCGAAATCGCCGGAGCCACCGATACCGTTCATCATCCGGGTGCCACAGACGTGCGTGGAGTTGACGTTGCCGTAGATGTCGAACTCCAGCGCCGTGTTGATGCCGATGATGCCCAGGCGGCGCACGACTTCAGGGTGGTTGGAGATCTCCTGCGGGCGCAGCACCAGCTTGTCCTTGTAGCGCTCCAGGTTGCCGAATACGTCGGCATTGCGACGGCCCGACAGGGTGATGGAGCTGCCCGAGGCAAAACTCAGCTTGCCAGCGTCGATCAGGTCGAAGGTCGAGTCCTGAAGTACTTCGGAGTACATGGTCAGGTCCTCGAACGGCGACTCGATCAGGCCACACATCACCGCGTTGGCGATGCTGCCGATGCCGGCTTGCAGCGGGCCGAGCCTGTTGGTCATGCGGCCTGCATCCACTTCGTTCTTGAGGAAGTTGATCAGGTGGTCGGCGATGGCCTGGGTTTCATCGTCCGGCGGTAGCACGGTGGAGGGCGAATCTGGCTGGTCGCTGATGACGATGCCGACGATCTTGGCGGGGTCGATCGGGATTGCGGTGCTGCCGATGCGGTCATCCACTTTCACCAGCGGGATGGGCGTGCGGGTTGGGCGATAGGTCGGGATATAGATGTCGTGCAGGCCTTCGAGGTTGGCGTTGTGCGACAGGTTGATCTCGACAATCACCTGCTTGGCGAAGATCGCGAAGCTCGCCGAGTTGCCCACCGAAGTGGTCGGCACGATGTGGCCCTGTTCAGTAATGGCCACCGCTTCGATTACCGCGATGTCCGGCAGTTTGAGCTGCTGGTTGCGCAGTTGCTCGACGGTTTCCGACAGGTGCTGGTCGATGAACATCACCTGACCGTCGTTGATGGCTTTGCGCAGGGTGCTGTCGACCTGGAACGGCATGCGGCGCGCCAGCACGCCAGCCTCGGTCAGTTGCTTGTCCAGGTCATTGCCCAGGCTGGCGCCGGTCATCAGGCTGATTTTCAGAGGCGACAGCTTGGCGCGTTCGGCCAAGGCATGCGGTACGGCCTTGGCTTCGCCGGCGCGGGTGAACCCGCTCATGCCGACGGTCATGCCGTCCTCGATCAGGCCAGCGGCGTCAGCCGCACTCATTACCTTGCTGTGCAGGGAGGACAAGCGGATACGATCACGGTACATGGATTGTTATCTCGGGCTACTGAAGCTACTGCAGCGCAGTCTAGAGATTTACCCCGGCGCCGTCCCGCGACCATGGTCGTATGAGGAGCCACGCAATAGAGCCATTGATCTGGATCAGCAAAATGAAAAAGCCCCGGGAGGGATCTCGCCGGGGCTTCTTTATAGTCCACTGGGTGGTGGAAGCGGGGTTACTCGACGGCTTTGACCATATCCTCGATGACCTTCTTCGCGTCACCGAACACCATCATGGTCTTGTCCAGGTAGAACAGTTCGTTGTCCAGGCCGGCGTAGCCGCTGGCCATGGAGCGTTTGTTGACGATGATGGTCTTGGCTTTGTAAGCCTCCAGGATCGGCATGCCCGCGATCGGCGACTTTGGATCGTTCTTAGCCGCCGGGTTGACCACGTCGTTGGCGCCCAGCACCAACACTACGTCGGCCTGACCGAACTCAGCGTTGATGTCTTCCATCTCGAACACTTGGTCGTAGGGCACTTCGGCCTCGGCCAGCAGTACGTTCATGTGCCCAGGCATGCGCCCTGCCACTGGGTGGATCGCGTACTTCACGGTCACCCCGTTGTGGGTCAGCTTCTCGGTCAGTTCCTTGAGCGCGTGCTGGGCACGTGCTACCGCCAGGCCGTAGCCGGGCACGATGATCACCGTGTCGGCGTTGCTCAGCAGGAAGGTCGCGTCGTCGGCCGAGCCAGACTTCACCGGGCGCTGCTCTTTCGAGCCTTGCGCCGCGCCGGTATCGGTATCCCCGCCGAAGCCGCCGAGGATGACGTTGAAGAACGAGCGATTCATCGCTTTGCACATGATGTACGAGAGGATCGCACCGCTGGAGCCCACCAGGGAGCCGGCGATGATCAGCATCGAGTTGTTCAGCGAGAAGCCGATACCGGCCGCCGCCCAACCCGAATAGCTATTGAGCATCGACACCACCACCGGCATGTCTGCACCGCCGATCGGGATAATGATCAGTACACCCATGATGAAGGCCAGGACCAGCATCAAGGTGAAGGCGCTGTAGTGGCCGGTGAAGGTGAACAGCAGGCCCAGGGCAATCGTGGTCAGGCCCAGAATCAGGTTCAGCTTGTGCTGGCCGGCGAACTGTACCGGTGCGCCTTGGAACAGGCGGAACTTGTACTTGCCCGACAGCTTGCCGAACGCGATCACGGAACCGGAGAAAGTGATTGCACCGATGGCAGCGCCAAGGAACAGCTCCAGGCGGTTACCGGTGGGGATCGGGTCGCTGATGCTGGCGACAATGCCCATCGATTGCGGCTCGAGTACTGCCGCGATGGCAATGAATACCGCCGCCAGGCCGATCATGCTGTGCATGAAGGCGACCAGCTCCGGCATTTTGGTCATTTCTACGCGCTTGGCCATGATCGAGCCCGCGGTACCGCCGACCAGCAGGCCGACGATGACGTAGCCAATCCCGGCAGTTGCCAGCTCTGCCCCAAGCTTATAGATGAGGCCAACCGTGGTGAGGATCGCGATCCCCATGCCGATCATGCCGAACAGGTTGCCGCGCCGCGACGTGGTCGGGTGCGACAGGCCCTTGAGCGCCTGAATGAAGCAGACCGAGGCGACGAGGTAGAGGAGCGTTACCAGATTCATGCTCATGCTTACTTCTGCGCCTCGTTCTTGGTTTTCTTCTTGAACATCTCAAGCATGCGACGGGTGACCAGGAAGCCACCGAACACGTTGACCGCAGCCAGGGCCACCGCCAGGGTGCCCATCAGCTTGCCGGCCGGGGTCACGGTCAGCGCGGCAGCCAGCATGGCGCCGACGATGACGATGGCCGAGATGGCGTTGGTGACCGCCATCAGGGGTGTGTGCAGTGCCGGGGTCACGTTCCAGACCACGTGGTAGCCGATATAGATGGCCAGCACGAAGATGATCAGGTTGTAGATGCCATGGGAAATCAGCATGTCTTCCATTGTCGTGCTCCTTAGCCGTTCTTGCGCACGACCTGGCCGTCGCGGCACATCAGGCACGCGGCGACGATGTCGTCTTCGAGGTTGATGACCAGCGCGCCGTCCTTGTCGAACAGCAGCTTCATGAAATCCAGCAGGTTGCGTGCATACAGTGCCGAGGCATCTGCTGCCACCTGGGCCGGCAGGTTGGTCGGGCCGACGATGGTCACGCCGTTTTCCATCACGACCTGGTCGGCGACAGTCAGCGGGCAGTTGCCGCCTTGGGCAGCGGCCAGGTCGATGACCACCGAGCCTGGTTTCATCTGCGCCACGGTTTCGGCGCTGAGCAGGGTCGGTGCCTTGCGGCCGGGGATGAGCGCCGTAGTGATGACGATGTCGGCCTGTTTGGCTCGCTCATGCACGGCCTGGGCCTGGCGCTGCATCCAGCTGGCCGGCATCGGCCGGGCATAGCCGCCGACGCCTTCTGCGCACTCGCGCTCCTCATCGGTCTCGTAGGGCACGTCGATGAACTTGGCGCCCAGCGACTCGATCTGCTCCTTGACAGCCGGGCGTACGTCGGACGCCTCGATGACTGCGCCCAGGCGCTTGGCGGTGGCGATGGCCTGCAGGCCGGCAACGCCAGCACCCAGGATCAGCACGCGCGCGGCTTTCACAGTACCGGCGGCGGTCATCAGCATGGGCATGAAGCGCGGGTAATGATGGGCAGCCAGCAACACGGCCTTGTAACCGGCGATGTTGGCCTGGGACGACAGCACGTCCAGGCTCTGGGCCCGGGATGTACGCGGCGCGGCCTCCAGGGCGAAGGCAGTGATACCGCGCTCTGCCATCTTGCCGATCAGCTCGTTGTTGAATGGGTTGAGCATGCCCACCAGAAGGCTGCCGCTGTTGATCAGGGCCAGCTCCTGGTCGTTGGGACCGACCACCTTGAGGACCAGTTGGGCGCCGTAGGCATCGGCTGCACTTCCCAGGGAAGCGCCCACGGCCTCATAGGCACTGTCCGGAATGCTGGCATTGAGCCCTGCCCCCCGTTGGACGGTGACCTGATGGCCCTGGCCAATCAGTTTCTTGATGGTTTCCGGGGTCGCAGCGACCCTTGTCTCACCGGTCTGCGTCTCGAGAGGAACACCAATGTGCACGACTATTTCTCCTGCGGTGACCTTTTTGTCTTTATAGAAGCCAGCGCACTTCGGGTGGTGCGCGGGTTTGGCTGTTGAGCGCCAGTCCGCCGAATCCAGGGCGGGCGGAGCATTTTGCAGACGAACCCAGGGGCCTTCAACCGGTTCTGGAGCGAAACGAAGTTAAAACTACAAGTCACCCTGTGACCGTATGTCGCAACGGATAGGGCGCAGCCCGTCAAACATGGGCTATTGGCAGATTAGGGGATTTTTTGAAATTTTTTGCGCTGATTTCGCAGATGGACTCGCGAAGGTCGTAAAACCCTCTGAAAGCCGCGTGTTTAGCGGTTTTGTCGGGGTTTTTCGATTCACCTGAACAGTTTGCTTATATGCGACAAAAACATACATCTGTAGGTGTTCAAAATAATTGACTACAAGGGTAGGGAAGGGGCGATGTAATGCTGTGCCTGCCCCAGTAGCCAATCACGGAATGCCCGCAGCGACGCCGATTCGGCCTTGCGCTCGGGAATCATCAGATAATAGGCCTTGTCGCTGGACAGGGCGTATCTGTTAGCGACCACCAGTCTGCCTTCCTCCAGTTCCCGCTGGATCAGGAACGGTGGTATCAGCGCGATGCCCATCTCGTGGGTGGCAGCTTGGGCCAGCATTGAGAACAATTCATAGCGCGGGCCTGTCATGTCCCCGGAAACGTTCATGCCCAGACCATTGAACCACTGTCGCCAGGCATAGGGCCGCGTGGTCTGCTGCAGCAGCGGCAGGTGGGCGATTCGCGTCGCGTCGAGCATGCCTTGCCCGTCCAGCAAGGCTGGGCTGCACACGGGTACCGGGTTTTCGCCCATCAGGCGGTGGGAGTGCGTGCCTGACCAGTCGGCATCGCCAAAATAGATAGCGGCGTCGAACGTGGTGTCGGCAAACAGGAACGGCCGTGTGCGGTTGGTGAGGTTGACAGTGACATCCGGGTGCCGTTGCTGGAAGTCCTTGAGCCGCGGCAGCAGCCATTGGGTGCCGAAAGTCGGTACTACGGCCAGTTCGATCACGTTGGCACCTTGCTGGCGCATTACCGACAAGGTGTCACGCTCTACAGCATCCAGCTGTGCGGCAACCTGGCGGCTATACGACAGTCCCGCCTCTGTCAGCTTGACGCCGCGCCGCGAGCGCCGGAACAGCTCCACGTTGAGAAACCCCTCGAGGCCGCCGATCTGGCGACAGACGGCGCCTTGGGTCAGGGCAAGTTCCTGAGCGGCCTTGGTAAAGCTCTCGTGGCGCGCTGCCGCTTCGAAGCAGACCAATGCGGTGGTACTGGGGATCTTGCGACGCATGTACGGCAACCTCACTTATAGGGTTTGCAAGATGGGGTTTTTGTGTGTTTCGGAGTGATAAATTATCACTAATACGTGCGCAATCCTCGTTTGTCCTCGTTGTAGATCAGGCCTAGGATCAAAGGCACAAGAATCTGCTCCCCTATTTCGAGGATTTCACTCATGGCCGGTAAAGCAAGCTTCAACTGGATCGACCCGCTGCTGCTGGACCAGCAGCTCACTGAAGAAGAGCGCATGGTTCGTGACAGCGCCTATCAGTTCGCCCAGGACAAGCTGGCCCCGCGGGTGCTGGAGGCTTTCCGTCATGAGCAGACCGACCCCGCTATTTTTCGCGAAATGGGTGAAGTCGGCCTGCTGGGCGCGACCATTCCCGAGCAATATGGCGGGAGTGGGCTCAACTACGTGTGCTACGGGCTGATTGCCCGGGAAGTGGAGCGTATCGACTCTGGCTATCGCTCGATGATGAGTGTGCAGTCTTCACTGGTGATGGTGCCGATCAACGAGTTCGGTACCGAAGCGCAGAAACAGAAGTACCTGCCCAAGCTTGCCAGCGGTGAGTGGATCGGTTGCTTCGGCCTGACCGAACCTAACCATGGCTCCGACCCGGGCTCGATGATCACCCGTGCCAGAAAGGTGGACGGCGGCTATCGCCTGAGCGGCAGCAAGATGTGGATCACCAACAGCCCGATCGCCGATGTGTTCGTGGTCTGGGCCAAGGATGACGCTGGCGATATCCGCGGCTTTGTTCTTGAAAAGGGTTGGCAGGGCCTCAGTGCACCGGCGATCCATGGCAAGGTCGGGCTGCGCGCGTCGATCACCGGCGAAATCGTGATGGACAATGTGTTCGTGCCTGAGGAAAACATCTTCCCGGATGTGCGTGGCCTCAAAGGTCCGTTCACCTGCCTGAACTCTGCCCGTTATGGTATTTCCTGGGGTGCTTTGGGGGCTGCTGAAGCCTGCTGGCACACCGCTCGCCAGTACACCCTGGACCGTCAGCAGTTCGGTCGCCCGCTGGCTGCCAATCAGCTTATCCAGAAAAAGCTGGCCGACATGCAGACCGAAATTACCCTGGCCCTGCAAGGCTGCCTGCGTTTGGGGCGTATGAAAGACGAGGGCACCGCTGCGGTGGAGATCACCTCGATCATGAAGCGCAACTCGTGCGGCAAGTCGCTGGACATTGCGCGTATGGCCCGTGACATGTTGGGTGGTAACGGTATCTCCGACGAGTTCGGCGTGGCGCGTCATCTGGTCAATCTTGAGGTGGTCAATACCTATGAGGGCACCCATGACGTACACGCGCTGATTCTGGGGCGCGCGCAAACCGGCATCCAGGCCTTCTATTGATAAGGAGCCAGGGTATGGGCGCGCTATCTCATCTGCGGGTGCTGGACCTCTCCCGTGTGCTGGCTGGGCCTTGGTCTGGTCAGATTCTGGCTGACCTGGGCGCCGACGTGATCAAGGTCGAGCGCCCAGGCAGCGGCGACGATACTCGCGCCTGGGGGCCGCCCTTCCTCAAGGATGTACAAGGCGAGAACACCAGTGAGGCGGCTTACTATTTGTCGGCCAACCGTAACAAGCGTTCGGTGACCATCGACTTTACTCAGCCAGAGGGGCAGCGCCTGGTGCGTGAGCTGGCTGCGAAGTCGGACATCGTCATTGAAAACTTCAAGGTTGGCGGGCTGGCTGCCTATGGGCTGGATTACGCGAGCCTGAAGTTGGTGAATCCCCGGCTTATCTATTGCTCGATCACTGGCTTCGGTCAGACCGGGCCCTACGCTAAGCGCGCCGGCTATGACTTCATGATCCAGGGGCTGGGCGGGCTGATGAGCCTGACCGGGCGCCCGGACGGTGAGGAGGGTGCCGGACCTGTAAAGGTGGGGGTAGCGCTCACCGATATTCTGACTGGGCTGTATTCGACCGTGGCCATACTGGCGGCCCTCGCCAATCGCGACCAGGCCGGCGTTGGGCAGCACATCGATATGGCCTTGCTGGATGTGCAGGTAGCATGCTTGGCCAATCAGGCTATGAACTACCTCACTACCGGCAACCCGCCGCGACGGCTGGGCAATGCACATCCTAATATTGTGCCTTATCAGGATTTCCCGACCGCAGATGGCGACTTCATTCTTACCGTCGGCAACGATGGCCAGTTCCGCAAGTTTGCCGAGGTGGCTGGTCAGCCTCAATGGGCTGATGACCCACGCTTCGCAACCAACAAGCTGCGCGTGGCCAATCGGTCGCAGCTGATTCCCTTGATACGCCAGGCCACGGTGTTCAAGACAACGGCTGAGTGGGTGAGCCAGTTGGAGGCTGCGGGCGTGCCTTGTGGGCCGATCAATGATCTGGCGCAGATGTTTCAGGATCCGCAGGTACTTGCTCGCGGCCTGGCTGTCAGCATGCCCCATGCCTTGGGTGGGAGTGTGCCGCAGGTGGCCAGCCCTATCAGGTTATCGGAAACCCCCGTTGAGTATCGTCGTGCGCCGCCGCTGTTGGGTGAGCACACGGAGGAAGTTCTAGGTGATGTGTTGGGGTTGGATGGCGATGCGCTTGGGCGCTTGCGCAGTGCTGGTGTGCTCTGAGGCTATATATAGGTGATGAAAAGCGGGGAGGCCGACAGGCCTCCCCGCTTTGCTTTTCAGCGATATTGGGGTTTATGGGAATTAAGCCTTGACGGGCGTTCGAATCCCCTTATAATGCGCCCCACTTCCAGCGTAGTCGGAACGAGAAACTCCTTGAAATTCAATGAGTTGCTTAATACAGGTAGTGCTGGTGGTGCTTCGGTCGACTGATCGATAGCGGTTAAAATGGTGGTTGACAGCGCTTCTAAACGCTGTATGATTCGCCTCCCGCTACGAGAGATCGCAGCGAGCCAAGTGTTTGAAGCTAAACGAGTTTCTCGCAAAAAACTTCAAAATAAACGCTTGACAGGCTCTGAGGAAAGCGTAGAATGCGCGCCTCGGTTGAGACGAAAAGCTCTTAACCAAACGCTCTTTAACAAATCGAATCAAGCAATTCGTGTGGGTGCTTGTGAGTATGGACTGATAGTCAAAAAGATTATCAGCATCACAAGTGACCATGCGAGAAATCACATAGTCATTTGAGATTGCTGAGCCAAGTTTAGGGTTTCTTAAAAACCCAAGCAGTATTGAACTGAAGAGTTTGATCATGGCTCAGATTGAACGCTGGCGGCAGGCCTAACACATGCAAGTCGAGCGGATGACGGGAGCTTGCTCCTTGATTCAGCGGCGGACGGGTGAGTAATGCCTAGGAATCTGCCTGGTAGTGGGGGACAACGTTTCGAAAGGAACGCTAATACCGCATACGTCCTACGGGAGAAAGCAGGGGACCTTCGGGCCTTGCGCTATCAGATGAGCCTAGGTCGGATTAGCTAGTTGGTGAGGTAATGGCTCACCAAGGCAACGATCCGTAACTGGTCTGAGAGGATGATCAGTCACACTGGAACTGAGACACGGTCCAGACTCCTACGGGAGGCAGCAGTGGGGAATATTGGACAATGGGCGAAAGCCTGATCCAGCCATGCCGCGTGTGTGAAGAAGGTCTTCGGATTGTAAAGCACTTTAAGTTGGGAGGAAGGGCATTAACCTAATACGTTAGTGTTTTGACGTTACCGACAGAATAAGCACCGGCTAACTCTGTGCCAGCAGCCGCGGTAATACAGAGGGTGCAAGCGTTAATCGGAATTACTGGGCGTAAAGCGCGCGTAGGTGGTTTGTTAAGTTGGATGTGAAAGCCCCGGGCTCAACCTGGGAACTGCATCCAAAACTGGCAAGCTAGAGTACGGTAGAGGGTGGTGGAATTTCCTGTGTAGCGGTGAAATGCGTAGATATAGGAAGGAACACCAGTGGCGAAGGCGACCACCTGGACTGATACTGACACTGAGGTGCGAAAGCGTGGGGAGCAAACAGGATTAGATACCCTGGTAGTCCACGCCGTAAACGATGTCAACTAGCCGTTGGAATCCTTGAGATTTTAGTGGCGCAGCTAACGCATTAAGTTGACCGCCTGGGGAGTACGGCCGCAAGGTTAAAACTCAAATGAATTGACGGGGGCCCGCACAAGCGGTGGAGCATGTGGTTTAATTCGAAGCAACGCGAAGAACCTTACCAGGCCTTGACATGCAGAGAACTTTCCAGAGATGGATTGGTGCCTTCGGGAACTCTGACACAGGTGCTGCATGGCTGTCGTCAGCTCGTGTCGTGAGATGTTGGGTTAAGTCCCGTAACGAGCGCAACCCTTGTCCTTAGTTACCAGCACGTTATGGTGGGCACTCTAAGGAGACTGCCGGTGACAAACCGGAGGAAGGTGGGGATGACGTCAAGTCATCATGGCCCTTACGGCCTGGGCTACACACGTGCTACAATGGTCGGTACAGAGGGTTGCCAAGCCGCGAGGTGGAGCTAATCTCACAAAACCGATCGTAGTCCGGATCGCAGTCTGCAACTCGACTGCGTGAAGTCGGAATCGCTAGTAATCGCGAATCAGAATGTCGCGGTGAATACGTTCCCGGGCCTTGTACACACCGCCCGTCACACCATGGGAGTGGGTTGCACCAGAAGTAGCTAGTCTAACCTTCGGGAGGACGGTTACCACGGTGTGATTCATGACTGGGGTGAAGTCGTAACAAGGTAGCCGTAGGGGAACCTGCGGCTGGATCACCTCCTTAATCGACGACATCAGCCTGCTGATGAGCTCCCACACGAATTGCTTGATTCTTTGTAAAAGGCGATCAGGACCTAAATATAGGTCCAGCGCTGTTCCTGATCAGAACTCAGAAATGAACATTTGGCTTGAATGTTGATTTCTGACTTTTGTCAGATCGTTCTTTAAAAATTCGGATATGTGATAGAAATAGACTGAACACCAGTTTCACTGCTGGTGGATCAGGCTAAGGTAAAATTTGTGAGTTCTGCTCGAAAGAGCAACATGCGAATTTTCGGCGAATGTCGTCTTCACAGTATAACCAGATTGCTTGGGGTTATATGGTCAAGTGAAGAAGCGCATACGGTGGATGCCTTGGCAGTCAGAGGCGATGAAAGACGTGGTAGCCTGCGATAAGCTTTGGGGAGTCGGCAAACAGACTGTGATCCAGAGATCTCTGAATGGGGGAACCCACTCAGCATAAGCTGAGTATCTTGTACTGAATACATAGGTGCAAGAGGCGAACCAGGGGAACTGAAACATCTAAGTACCCTGAGGAAAAGAAATCAACCGAGATTCCCTTAGTAGTGGCGAGCGAACGGGGACCAGCCCTTAAGTTGGTTTGAGATTAGTGGAACGCTCTGGAAAGTGCGGCCATAGTGGGTGATAGCCCCGTACACGAAAATCTCTTATCAATGAAATCGAGTAGGACGGAGCACGAGAAACTTTGTCTGAACATGGGGGGACCATCCTCCAAGGCTAAATACTACTGACTGACCGATAGTGAACCAGTACCGTGAGGGAAAGGCGAAAAGAACCCCGGAGAGGGGAGTGAAATAGATCCTGAAACCGTATGCGTACAAGCAGTGGGAGCCTACTTTGTTAGGTGACTGCGTACCTTTTGTATAATGGGTCAGCGACTTATATTCAGTGGCGAGCTTAACCGAATAGGGGAGGCGTAGCGAAAGCGAGTCTTAATAGGGCGTTTAGTCGCTGGGTATAGACCCGAAACCGGGCGATCTATCCATGGGCAGGTTGAAGGTTAGGTAACACTGACTGGAGGACCGAACCGACTACCGTTGAAAAGTTAGCGGATGACCTGTGGATCGGAGTGAAAGGCTAATCAAGCTCGGAGATAGCTGGTTCTCCTCGAAAGCTATTTAGGTAGCGCCTCATGTATCACTGTAGGGGGTAGAGCACTGTTTCGGCTAGGGGGTCATCCCGACTTACCAAACCGATGCAAACTCCGAATACCTACAAGTGCCGAGCATGGGAGACACACGGCGGGTGCTAACGTCCGTCGTGAAAAGGGAAACAACCCAGACCGTCAGCTAAGGTCCCAAAGTCATGGTTAAGTGGGAAACGATGTGGGAAGGCTTAGACAGCTAGGAGGTTGGCTTAGAAGCAGCCACCCTTTAAAGAAAGCGTAATAGCTCACTAGTCGAGTCGGCCTGCGCGGAAGATGTAACGGGGCTCAAACCATGCACCGAAGCTACGGGTATCACCTTTGGTGATGCGGTAGAGGAGCGTTCTGTAAGCCTGTGAAGGTGAGTTGAGAAGCTTGCTGGAGGTATCAGAAGTGCGAATGCTGACATGAGTAACGACAATGCGAGTGAAAAACTCGCACGCCGAAAGACCAAGGTTTCCTGCGCAACGTTAATCGACGCAGGGTTAGTCGGTCCCTAAGGCGAGGCTGAAAAGCGTAGTCGATGGAAAACAGGTTAATATTCCTGTACTTCCAGTTATTGCGATGGAGGGACGGAGAAGGCTAGACCAGCTTGGCGTTGGTTGTCCAAGTTTAAGGTGGTAGGCTGAGATCTTAGGCAAATCCGGGATCTCAAGGCCGAGAGCTGATGACGAGTTGCCTTTAGGCGACGAAGTGGTTGATGCCATGCTTCCAAGAAAAGCTCCTAAGCTTCAGATAACTGGGAACCGTACCCCAAACCGACACAGGTGGTTAGGTAGAGAATACCAAGGCGCTTGAGAGAACTCGGGTGAAGGAACTAGGCAAAATGGCACCGTAACTTCGGGAGAAGGTGCGCCGGTGAGGGTGAAGGACTTGCTCCGTAAGCTCATGCCGGTCGAAGATACCAGGCCGCTGCGACTGTTTATTAAAAACACAGCACTCTGCAAACACGAAAGTGGACGTATAGGGTGTGACGCCTGCCCGGTGCCGGAAGGTTAATTGATGGGGTTAGCGCAAGCGAAGCTCTTGATCGAAGCCCCGGTAAACGGCGGCCGTAACTATAACGGTCCTAAGGTAGCGAAATTCCTTGTCGGGTAAGTTCCGACCTGCACGAATGGCGTAACGATGGCGGCGCTGTCTCCACCCGAGACTCAGTGAAATTGAAATCGCTGTGAAGATGCAGTGTATCCGCGGCTAGACGGAAAGACCCCGTGAACCTTTACTATAGCTTTGCACTGGACTTTGAATTTGCTTGTGTAGGATAGGTGGGAGGCTTTGAAGTGGGGACGCCAGTTCTCATGGAGCCATCCTTGAAATACCACCCTGGCAACTTTGAGGTTCTAACTCAGGTCCGTTATCCGGATCGAGGACAGTGTATGGTGGGTAGTTTGACTGGGGCGGTCTCCTCCCAAAGAGTAACGGAGGAGTACGAAGGTGCGCTCAGACCGGTCGGAAATCGGTCGTAGAGTATAAAGGCAAAAGCGCGCTTGACTGCGAGACAAACACGTCGAGCAGGTACGAAAGTAGGTCTTAGTGATCCGGTGGTTCTGTATGGAAGGGCCATCGCTCAACGGATAAAAGGTACTCCGGGGATAACAGGCTGATACCGCCCAAGAGTTCATATCGACGGCGGTGTTTGGCACCTCGATGTCGGCTCATCACATCCTGGGGCTGAAGCCGGTCCCAAGGGTATGGCTGTTCGCCATTTAAAGTGGTACGCGAGCTGGGTTTAGAACGTCGTGAGACAGTTCGGTCCCTATCTGCCGTGGACGTTTGAGATTTGAGAGGGGCTGCTCCTAGTACGAGAGGACCGGAGTGGACGAACCTCTGGTGTTCCGGTTGTCACGCCAGTGGCATTGCCGGGTAGCTATGTTCGGAAGAGATAACCGCTGAAAGCATCTAAGCGGGAAACTTGCCTCAAGATGAGATCTCACTGGGATCTTGAATCCCCTAAAGGGCCGTCGAAGACTACGACGTTGATAGGTTGGGTGTGTAAGCGCTGTGAGGCGTTGAGCTAACCAATACTAATTGCCCGTGAGGCTTGACCATATAACACCCAAGCAATTTGCTTCTGCAGATTGTGGTGGTGAAGACGAAAGAACCGAAAGTTCGCAACATCACAACTATCGCATATCCGAATTCGCTGGGCTGTCCATCTGGACATTCTGGCTACAGAATTTCTTGACGACCATAGAGCATTGGAACCACCTGATCCCATCCCGAACTCAGTAGTGAAACGATGCATCGCCGATGGTAGTGTGGGGTTTCCCCATGTGAGAGTAGGTCATCGTCAAGATTCATTTCGCAAAACCCCTATCTGCGCAAGCAGGTAGGGGTTTTGTCTTTAAGTAGAAGCTATCGCTTCTCCTGGTGGGCTGAAAGCCAACCGGTGGTGGTAAAAAGGTGGTTGACAGCGTTTTTGAATACTGTATTATTCACCTCCCGCGACGAGAGATCGAAGCGAGTTAAGTGTCTGAAGTTAAACGAGTTTCTCGCAAAAAACTTCAAAATAAACGCTTGACAGGCTCTGAGGAAAGCGTAGAATGCGCGCCTCGGTTGAGACGAAAAGCTCTTAACCAAACGCTCTTTAACAAATCGAATCAAGCAATTCGTGTGGGTGCTTGTGAGTACGGACTGATAGTCAGAAAGATTATCAGCATCACAAGTGGCCATGCGAGAAATCACATAGTCATTTGAGATTGCTGAGCCAAGTTTAGGGTTTCTTAAAAACCCAAGCAGTATTGAACTGAAGAGTTTGATCATGGCTCAGATTGAACGCTGGCGGCAGGCCTAACACATGCAAGTCGAGCGGATGACGGGAGCTTGCTCCTTGATTCAGCGGCGGACGGGTGAGTAATGCCTAGGAATCTGCCTGGTAGTGGGGGACAACGTTTCGAAAGGAACGCTAATACCGCATACGTCCTACGGGAGAAAGCAGGGGACCTTCGGGCCTTGCGCTATCAGATGAGCCTAGGTCGGATTAGCTAGTTGGTGGGGTAATGGCTCACCAAGGCGACGATCCGTAACTGGTCTGAGAGGATGATCAGTCACACTGGAACTGAGACACGGTCCAGACTCCTACGGGAGGCAGCAGTGGGGAATATTGGACAATGGGCGAAAGCCTGATCCAGCCATGCCGCGTGTGTGAAGAAGGTCTTCGGATTGTAAAGCACTTTAAGTTGGGAGGAAGGGCATTAACCTAATACGTTAGTGTTTTGACGTTACCGACAGAATAAGCACCGGCTAACTCTGTGCCAGCAGCCGCGGTAATACAGAGGGTGCAAGCGTTAATCGGAATTACTGGGCGTAAAGCGCGCGTAGGTGGTTTGTTAAGTTGGATGTGAAAGCCCCGGGCTCAACCTGGGAACTGCATCCAAAACTGGCAAGCTAGAGTACGGTAGAGGGTGGTGGAATTTCCTGTGTAGCGGTGAAATGCGTAGATATAGGAAGGAACACCAGTGGCGAAGGCGACCACCTGGACTGATACTGACACTGAGGTGCGAAAGCGTGGGGAGCAAACAGGATTAGATACCCTGGTAGTCCACGCCGTAAACGATGTCAACTAGCCGTTGGAATCCTTGAGATTTTAGTGGCGCAGCTAACGCATTAAGTTGACCGCCTGGGGAGTACGGCCGCAAGGTTAAAACTCAAATGAATTGACGGGGGCCCGCACAAGCGGTGGAGCATGTGGTTTAATTCGAAGCAACGCGAAGAACCTTACCAGGCCTTGACATGCAGAGAACTTTCCAGAGATGGATTGGTGCCTTCGGGAACTCTGACACAGGTGCTGCATGGCTGTCGTCAGCTCGTGTCGTGAGATGTTGGGTTAAGTCCCGTAACGAGCGCAACCCTTGTCCTTAGTTACCAGCACGTCATGGTGGGCACTCTAAGGAGACTGCCGGTGACAAACCGGAGGAAGGTGGGGATGACGTCAAGTCATCATGGCCCTTACGGCCTGGGCTACACACGTGCTACAATGGTCGGTACAGAGGGTTGCCAAGCCGCGAGGTGGAGCTAATCTCACAAAACCGATCGTAGTCCGGATCGCAGTCTGCAACTCGACTGCGTGAAGTCGGAATCGCTAGTAATCGCGAATCAGAATGTCGCGGTGAATACGTTCCCGGGCCTTGTACACACCGCCCGTCACACCATGGGAGTGGGTTGCACCAGAAGTAGCTAGTCTAACCTTCGGGAGGACGGTTACCACGGTGTGATTCATGACTGGGGTGAAGTCGTAACAAGGTAGCCGTAGGGGAACCTGCGGCTGGATCACCTCCTTAATCGACGACATCAGCCTGCTGATGAGCTCCCACACGAATTGCTTGATTCTTTGTATAAAGACGATGCTGTAACGCGACCCTGTTATAGGTCTGTAGCTCAGTTGGTTAGAGCGCACCCCTGATAAGGGTGAGGTCGGCAGTTCAAATAGAGATTCGCGGGTACGTCCATAGGACGGGCCGGCACACAGAATTTCTTGACGACCATAGAGCATTGGAACCACCTGATCCCATCCCGAACTCAGCAGTGAAACGATGCATCGCCGATGGTAGTGTGGGGTTTCCCCATGTGAGAGTAGGTCATCGTCAAGATTCAAATCCAAAGCCCCTGTCTGCACTGCAGACAGGGGCTTTGTCTTTTCCGGGTTATGGCATTGGCTGGGCTGCCTGCTTGTCCAGGTAATTCCTGATAACCCGCGCACCATTGTTCAGATGCTGCTCCAGCACCCTCACTGCCTCGTCGACCAGCTTGTCACTGGCTGCATCCGCCAGTGCGTTGTGATCGTCCTGGGTCAGCTTGCCCAAGCCCATCGACGATAGATGAAAGCGCAGGAAGCGCTCTTCCTCGTTGAGCTCGTCCTCGATCAGGCGCAGTAGCTTCTGGTTCTGAGCCTTGCCGTACAGGGCCATGTGGAACAGCCGATTGAGGCGGCCGATTTCGGCGTGGCGCGTCTCGTCTTCCAATTGCCGGATGTAACCACGTGCCCGGGCGATATCTTCGGCATCGAGCAGGGGAATGGATTGGCGCAGGGCCTCGGATTCGAGCAAAACCCGCAACGCATAAGTGTCGACCGCATCTTCACCAATCAAGGGCGCCACAACTGCGCCCTTGTGCATCTCCACCTTGAGCAGCGATTGCGCTTCCAGCTGGCGCAGCGCCTCACGCACAGGCATGCGGCTGACGCCATACAAGGTCGCCAGCTCTTGTTGGCGCACGGCGGTACCGGGCGGCAGGCGGCCATCGAGTATGGCGCTGCGCAAGCGTTCTTCGATCACGCCACGGGCCAGGTTCGCCGGTAGCTGTTCGCTCGCCAGCACATTGCTCAGTTTGATTTTCTCGGCCACGCGAAGTCTGCCTCGACGACTAAAGTTGGATCCAATGACACTAGTAACAGGCAAGGGGGCTTGTCAAACCAGCTCCCCGCAATGGGGCGGGCGAAACACGGCCTAGAGATATGGTGGATGAAGACGACTGGCAAAGGAAGCGGCACATACAAAGCATTAACTGGAAAGTCTTGGCTCCCCGACCACCGGCGGCATGATTGCAGGATGCCATTGTTTTTTATGCTGACAGACCTCACCATCGCTGCTTTCGACTGGTCTAAACAGGTCTTCGCAGTGGCGATACCTTGGGTAATCAAAACCGCCGCGCGATGTGTCGGCCTTGCCATTTTGCTGGGCAGCTTGCTGCTGGGCGGTTTGCATGCGGATTGGGATTTTTCCCAGATCAGTCGCAAGTCACAGACCCTGTATGGCCCACTGGGTGCCGGCAAGGGCCGCATCGATGCCTGGCAAGCCATGATGGCCACGCAAAACCAAGGCTCAGAGCTACAACGCTTGCAGGCAGCCAACCTGTTTTTCAACCAGCAATTACGCTATGTCGAAGACATCGACTTGTGGCGTGAAGTCGACTATTGGGCCACGCCCATCCAGGCCTTGATCAAGGGCGCCGGCGATTGCGAGGACTACGCCATCGCCAAGTATTTCAGCCTGCGCCGCATGGGTATCCCAAGTGAAAAGCTGCGCATCACCTACGTCAAGGCCTTGCGCCAGAATCGCGCGCACATGGTGCTGACCTATTATTCAAGCCCACAAGCCCAGCCGCTGGTACTCGATAGCCTGATGGACGCGATCAAGCCGGCCAGCCAGCGTACTGACCTCTTGCCGGTCTACGCCTTCAATGGTGAAGGCCTCTGGTTGACCGGTGCTGCGGGTAACAAGAAAGTCGGTGACACCAAGCGTTTGTCACGCTGGCAGGACCTGTTAAAGAAAATGCAGGCCGAAGGGTTCCCGGCCGAACCGGTTTACTGAAGGAGCACAGATGTCACTGTTCAAACAATTGCTGTTGGCCATTTGCCTGTTCCTGGTGGTCGCGTTCAGCGGCAGTTTCATGGTCAGCCTGGAGAGTTCACGCAGCCAGTACGTCAACCAGCTGCGCTCACATGCCCAGGACGCTGCCACGGCGCTGGCGCTCTCGTTGACGCCAAACATCGATGACCCGGCCATGGTAGAGCTCATGGTCAGTTCAATCTTTGACAGTGGCTATTATTCGAGCATCAAGGTCGTCGACCTGGCCTCGAATGCGGTGCTGGTGGAGCGTCACGCGCAGCCAGATCCTGGTGGTGTTCCTGCCTGGTTCATCCACCTGATAGGCCTCGAAGCTGCCGGCGGTGATGCCCTCGTCAGCCGAGGTTGGCAACAAGCTGCGCGTGTCGAAGTCATTAGCCACCCGATGTTCGCCATCTCCAAACTCTGGCAGAGCGCCTTGGGCAGCCTGGGCTGGCTGCTGCTCTGCGGTGCAGCGAGCGCGGTACTCGGAGCCTTGCTGTTACGTCGTCAATTGCGGCCGCTGGACTACATGGTCGAGCAGTCCCACGCCATCGCCCGCCGCGAGTTCCTCAGCCTGCCTGAGCTGCCGCGCACGCCCGAGTTGCGTCGTGTGGTACAAGCCATGAACCAGATGGTGGAGAAGCTCAAGGCCCTGTTCAACGAGCAGGCCGAGCGCAGCGAGCGGCTACGTACCGAATCGTATCAGGACAGCCTGACCGGGTTGTCCAACCGCCGTTACTTTGAAATGCAGCTCAATACCCGAGTCAGCAACCTTGAAGAAGCGAGGGCGGGTTACCTACTGTTGCTGCGTGTTCAGGACCTCACAGGGCTTAACGCCCGCTTGGGCGGCCAACGCACCGACCAGCTGTTGCAGGCGGTCGGTGTACAGCTGCAGCGTACCTGTGCCAAGTTCCCGGAGACCAAAGACCTGATTTCCCGCAGCCGTGGCGGTGAGTTCGCCGTGCTCGCCCCAGGTATGGTGCACGAAGAGGCGGTGCAGCTCGCCCAGGCCTTGGAGGCTACGCTGCAGAGTCTGCACGAGACCGGCGCCACCGATGTCGACCCGGTAGCCTGTATCGGCCTTGCACCGTTCAGCCCCGGCGACGCGCCGCAAGCGCTATTGAAACTTGCCGATGAGGCCCTGGCCCGCGCTGAAAATCAGCCGACACCCGGCTGGGTTTGCCTTGAGCAGGGTGCCGCGGCTGTTGCCGGCGATAGCCATCACGCCTGGCACACGCGGCTTGAGCAAGCCTTCGTCAAAGGTCAGTTCGAACTGTTCTTCCAACCGGTTGTGGATTGCAAGGACAAGCAGCGCTTGCTGCACTACAAAGTCATTTCACGGCTGCACGATGATGAAGGCGAGGCAGTGCCGGCCGGCCGCTTTCTGCCGTGGCTCGAGCGCTTTGGCTGGATGCCGCGGCTGGATGTGCTGGTGCTCGAAAAAGTGCTGGCGCACTTGCGTAGCCATGATCAAGTGCTGGCGCTTAACCTGTCGGCTGCGACCCTGGCTGATCCCAAGGCCCTGCATCGGGTATACGAGTTGCTGGCGCAGCACTCGGCACTCAACGCGCGGTTGATCTTCGAGATCGGTGAGGAGCAGCTGCCTGAGCAAGGCGTGCTCGAACAGGTGACTCGCCGCTTGCACGGCCTTGGCTTCGGGCTGGCGCTGCAGCGTTTTGGCGGGCGCTTCAGCATGATCGGCAACCTGGCGCACCTGGGCCTTGCGTATTTGAAAATCGACGGCAGCTACACACGCAATATCGACCAGGAACAGCACAAACGCCTGTTCATTGAAGCGATCCAACGTGCGGCGCACAGCATAGACGTACCGTTGATTGCCGAACGGGTCGAGACGCAAGGTGAACTACAGGTACTGGTGGAAATGGGTGTGGAAGGGATTCAGGGACGGCTGGTCGGCGAGCCCGCACCCTGGCGTTGACCCAAGCCCCATGGCCGGCAAGGCTGCAATGGGGCCGCTACAGACAGAAAAAACGTGTTCAGATCAACCCGCCTTCGTCTTCCTCTTCGATCAGGTTGTTCAAATTACCCAGCGCCTTGCGCGCCGTGGAGCGGCTGAGCAGTTTGGCCTGCGCGCCCGGCGGCAGGTCAGTGATGCTGAATACGCCTTTGGCAGTGAGCACCTCTATCAGGTCCTCCAGTACGCGAATCATGTCCAGGTCGCTCTGCTTGAGCTGCTTGAGGCTATTTTCCACCACGTTGTCGGCGAACCATCCCTGAATATCGGCATGATCGGCTGGTAAGACTTCCGTGTACTCCGCGTAGGGTGCAACTTCCACCCGCTGCAACTGCCCCTGATCATTGCGTTGCACGTAGAACATGGTCGCCATCCCCGTCACGTTGTTACCTTGAAGGCGCAGCATAGATAAAGTTACGGTGATGCGCCTGCCCACTAGTTGTTTGACTTCTCTTGCATGCTCCAGTCAATTTTCAAGGCGCAGGCGCTGAGCACCTGGGGCGTTCGATTACCGCATGGCAAACGTGTGCGACCAACGGCTTTCATATCATCTTGACACTATTTTGCCTGCGTGCTGTAGAATTGACGACCTAATCAAGCCAGCTCTGCAGGCGTCGTTTTTTTGACATTCCTTGTTCGTCAAAAAGCCGCATGTACTCGCGTGCGGCCTCTCCTCGAATCAGCTTCGATATCGAATTCAGAGTCATTGTTTTGACGAAAAGTATTCCGTTGTTGGCTATTCCCGGGTTGGATGCCGAGCATAGTCAGTTCCATGAGCACGGCCTGTATTGGTTGGCCTGTGACACCACAGAAGACGCCGCTACACTCTGCCGACAGATCCTCGAGGCCATGCCTGAACAAGGCCGGGCATCGTTACTGGGCGATGCGCGAGCGTTACATCAGATTCTTGGCGGGCTCGCCGCGACTTGCGGGCCGGCTGAGCTGGCATTGTACGAGGCT
The DNA here is from genome assembly GCF_047456105.1 of Pseudomonas sp. BNK-15. Lineage (NCBI taxonomy): Bacteria > Pseudomonadati > Pseudomonadota > Gammaproteobacteria > Pseudomonadales > Pseudomonadaceae > Pseudomonas > Pseudomonas sp. BNK-15. Next base: position 1,767,133 of record NZ_CP179898.1, on the reverse strand, counting down.
GACGTACGGGCCATCCTGCACCTCGAGCGTGACCTGCCTCGAATAGACCTTCCTGGCCGCGTGCTGGTGGCGCTGGTGCCCACCGCTGCCTGGGACAATAGCAAAGTCGAGCGCTGGTGCCAGGCGCTGCGCCGTTCGGCAATCGCTGCCCAAGCGCTGATATTGGTGGTCAGTGAAGGGCAGAGCGCTTCGCTGGTGGAGCGTCTGCGCGCATTCAACCAGTCAATCGATGGGCTTGCCCAGCTTTACCGTGGCCAGGGCGGCGTTCGCTATTTGCAGCATTTCTGGAGCAACATGCTCGGCGTGGTGGGCACCCAGGACGTCGAGTTGGCACGTTACGACAGTGGTTTTGCGGTGGCCGGTCGCCCTCTGCCGTCGACCGACGTCGGCGGTGATGAACTGGTATGCCTGGCCCAGAGCCAAGTGCTTGAAGGCGCGCCGGCACTGTCCGAGCACTGGCAGGTTTTCGACAGCATGAGCGAGTTGGGTACCAAGGCGAGCCGTGCTGTGTCGGCAACCGTAATCTTTGCCATGGACGGTGGGCAGCGCCTTGATGTCCTGGCCCGGCAGCTTCATACCTTGCGGCAATTGCGTGGTAACGCACTGAAACTGGTGGTGCGCGAAATGGCACCTACCCTGCGTTATCAGGATGAGCAGTTACTGCTGGCTTGCGGTGCCAGCCAGATCGTCCCATTCGGCGCCAGTCTGTCGCGTTTCCTCACTATGGTCGACAGCATCCAGGGCTATGTATGGCGCCGCCACTTACCGGCTGATTTCGATGCCTTGCTAGCCCGCCTTCGACCGCTGCCCGTCTGCGGCCTGGTTGCACCCCGTGCTTTTGCCGAGGCCGTGCAGCAGATGTGGCACGGCCATCGTAACGGTGAAATCGTGCACCAGTTGCTGGTGTTGCGCCCTGTACCTGGCCTGAGCCCGCTGCAGGCGTGCTCGCGTACGCTGTTCCGCCGAGATGGCGATATTGCCTGCGTGGTCGGTGAGGTTCTTTTCCTGTTCCTGTTTGCCTGCCGCTCGGAAGGAGTCGAACAGGCGCTGGACCACATATTCCAATTGTCCTGGAAGGAACTCTTCATCAGCCAGGACCTGTTGGTAAGCGTCGACAGCCTGACGGCACCGGCTTTCCACGACGAAACCAAGCCTCAACCGCCGCTGGCTGCGTCGGTAACCTTCCCATCTGCGCAAAAGAGGGCTGCTCTGGCCCCTCGAGAGATCAAGCTGCAACAGGGGAGGACGGCATGAACTTTGCTCAATTGCTGCAGGTGATCGGCATCAGTGTGCTGGTCACCCTGGTCCTGGTGCTGTTCGTTGTACGCATACGTGCCGTGGTGCAGGGCTGGCTCAACCGCCATTTGCATCCCCGTTACCTGAAGCCGGTTGGCGTACGCCGCCGCGTAGTGCATCAGGACTCTGATCATGAATAATGCGACCGATACCGTACCTCTGGCAGCCCGTTGGCGGGGTCTGGGCGCCTGGAACTTCTATTTCCTGGCCAAGTTCCTCTTGGTAGCAGTCGGCATGTTGGACTTTCAGGCCCTGCCGAACCTGCTGTTCGCAGCGTTTCTTCTGGTGCCCTTGCCAGGAAGATGGTTGCGAGTCGGTCGTCAGGTCGTGGCGGTTCCGCTGGGCGTCGCCCTGTTCTACCACGACACGTGGCTGCCGCCATTCCGTCGCCTGCTGGAACAGCCAGGCGTCCTCGACTTTTCATGGGATTACTTGCTGGAGCTGATGGCCAGGTTCATAAACTGGAACCTGATGGGCGCCCTGGTGTTGCTGCTGGTGGGGTATCTGTTCCTGCGTCACTGGCTGCGCCTGAGCACCCTGAGCCTTGTAGGTCTGGCGTGGCTGGCGGTCGGTGGGCTACCGGCACTGAGCCCCGTTGGCAGCCAGCAGGTTGTGGCCAGCTCAGCCGCTACTGCACCTACCGCAGCGGTAGCCGACAACGCGACCCTAAATGCCTGGCTTGAGCGCTTCTTTGCCAGCGAACGCGAACGGGTGACCGCGTTTCCTGCGGTGAAGCAGGACGAGCAGCCCTTCGACTTGCTGGTAATCAATGTGTGCTCGCTGGCCTGGGACGACCTGACAGCAGTAGGCCTGCACGAGAATGCGCTGTTCTCGCGCATGGACGTGATTTTCGATCAGTTCAATTCGGCCACGTCGTACAGCGGGCCTGCCGCAATCCGAATGCTAAGGGCAAGTTGTGGTCAGTCGTCCCATTCTGGTCTGTATCAGCCGGCCCCCGAGCAGTGTCTGCTGTTCGAGAACCTGGCCAAGCTCGGTTTCCAGAGCCAGACCCTGCTCAACCATAGCGGGCGGTTCGATAACTTCATTGGCGACATCACCAGCCAGCACATGCCTCAGCCGGGCTTGAGCATCACCGATTTCCCTAGAGCGCTTGTCAGCTTTGACGGCTCGCCAATTGCCGGCGATCTGGATGTGTTGCAAGGGTGGTGGAGCAAGCGCAGGAGCTCGGACGCTCAGCATGTTTCGCTGTTTTACAACACCATCAGCCTGCATGACGGCAACCGTATCGTCACCGCTGACGGTGGCACACGCGCCGCCGACTATGCCACACGGACCAACCGCCTGTTTGGGGACTTGGGCAAGTTCCTCGACGAACTTGAAGGCAGCGGCCGTCGCGTGGTCGTAGCCATCGTCCCCGAACACGGCGCGGCCCTGCATGGCGACCGTATGCAGTTGTCCGGCATGCGTGAAATCCCTACACCTTCGATTACCCACGTGCCGGTCGGCCTCAAGTTCATCGGCATGGGCCAGCACGCTCGGGCGGAGCCCCTGAAGGTGGCAACGCCTACCAGCTTCCTTGCGTTGTCTGAACTGGTTTCCCGTGTATATGCAGGCCTGGGTGCTGGGCAGACGCTCGACCTGCCCAGCCTGCTGACCGACTTGCCGACCACTGAACGTGTATCAGAAACCTCTGGTGCCCAAGTCATCGACTTCCAGGGACGCACCTACATGCGTCTGCAAGGGCAGCCGGATTGGCAGCCTGTTCCCAAGGAAAACCCATGAAAACTGGCAAGGCTGATCCATCCGACCGCAGTGACGATATTGCCCAGCTTCGTCAGCATCTGGACATGCCTGCCTTGAGCTATCAGGACATCTCCATGATGGTCGGCGTACAACAGGCTCTACAGCGCTGGCCACTACTGGGCGAAAGTTGCATGGCCCGGGCCGAGGAAACCGTCCCTGCTCGCACAGTGCCTGAGGCCGAGACTCCATGATCAGTCTGGCATTGCACGGATTGCGGGGTGGTTTGGGGCGCAGTGCGTTATTGGCCGCGCTGGGTTTCGCCTTGCGTGAGCTTGGCGAGCGGGTACTGCTGATCGATCTTTGCCCGGATAACCTGTTGGGTTTGCACTTCAATTTGCCCTTCGATCAGCGTGACGGCTGGGCGCGTGCGCAGGTACAAGGGAGGCCGTTCGGTGAGCCTGTTTACGAAGTGCTCGAGGGGTTATGCCTGATCCCTTTTGGCGAGGTTGACCAAGGTCATCTCAACGCCCTGGGCGACTGGCACAGCCCTGAAATTTGGCGCACTCGGCAAGCTGAACTGGCCGAGCATTTCGATTGGCTGCTATTGGACCTTCCCTATCCTGTGGGTGCCCAAAGCACTCGAGCCTTTGAAACCGATATGCAGATACTGGTGGCAGAGGCGGAAATGACCAGCCATGTCTTGCTCGGTCGTCAGCAGGTCGAACAGTACGACCTCATGCTGATCAACCGTTTCGATCCTGCCAGCAGCCTGCAAAACGATGTGCTGATGGTGTGGCGTGACCAGTTCCGTAACCAGTTGCCGATGCAGTTGGTGCACCGCGACGAGGCCTTTGTCGAGGCATTTGCCTGCAAGGCGCCAGTGGGCCATTACGCGCCGCAGAGCCTGGCTTCCCGAGATGTGCAGAGCCTGGCGGTGCGTTGCCTGGCAAGGCGGCAAGCGTGAACGTGACCCCGCTTTCGGCTTACAGCTACTTTATCGCTCGCGGCGCTCATCGTCCGGTCGCGATGTTGTTTACGCTGTGCGTGTGGCTGGCATTCCTGTTACTGCGCCTAGAGTCGTCGGCCTGGCAAGGGCTGCTGGCTGAGCGCCAGCGATTGTTCCCGCAATTTGTTGGTAAGCGTCCAACGCTGGGTGACCCGCTACGTCTGCTGATCCAGTGCATCTGGCTGCTGCTGCGACGTGAACCGCAGCCGGCCAGGCAGGGCGGGCTGGCGGGTGTCTGGTTTGCGATGGCAAGCCCACTGCGCTGGGCATGGCAGGTGTTACGCAAATACCGAGCCCGGTTGGCTGAAACCATGCGCCAGGTACCGATACGCTTTCGCGACAGCAGTCTGCAACACAGCGCCGCTTCGCGCTTGCGTGGGCTAAGCGTATTTGGCCGACGGCTGTTTTATACCGTGCTCACCTCGTGCGCTGTACTTCTTGCCGTGCTCTGCGTAACAGAACCGTTCGGTTATCTGGCGCAACTGGTGTTCATTTTCCTGCTGTGGGGCATCGCGATGCTGGTGCGCTACATGCCGGGTCGCTTCCCTACGCTGATGCTGATCGTGTTGTCGACGATCATTTCCTGTCGCTACCTGTGGTGGCGTTATACCTCGACATTGAACTGGAACGACACCCTCGACCTGGTTTGCGGCGTAATCCTGCTTGCCGCGGAGACCTACTCCTGGTTTGTGCTGATCCTAGGCTACATCCAGACTTGCTGGCCTCTGCAACGCAAGCCGGCGAACCTTCCGGAAAACCCGAGCCGGTGGCCGACGGTCGACCTGATGATCCCCACCTACAACGAGGATCTGTCGGTGGTCCGTACCACCGTGCTGGCCGCCCTGGGCCTGGACTGGCCGCGGGATTGCCTGCGCATCTACATCCTTGACGATGGCCGGCGCGAGGCGTTTCGTGCCTTCGCCGACGAAGTGGGTGTGGGTTACATCGTGCGACCGCATAACAACCACGCCAAGGCCGGCAACCTCAACCATGCGCTGGGTGTCACTGACAGCGAACTGATCGCAATTTTCGACTGCGATCATGTCCCGGTGCGTTCCTTCCTGCAGATGACGGTCGGCTGGTTCCTCAAAGACCCTAAGCTGGCGCTGGTACAGACCCCTCATCACTTCTTCTCGCCGGACCCCTTCGAACGCAATCTGGGGTCTTTCCGTCGCCGCCCCAACGAAGGCGAGTTGTTCTACGGGTTGATCCAGGACGGCAACGACATGTGGAACGCTGCCTTCTTCTGCGGTTCGTGTGCCGTGCTGCGCCGTACCGCGTTGGAAAGTATTGGCGGATTCGCCGTCGAAACGGTGACTGAAGATGCCCACACCGCGTTGCGCATGCACCGCCAAGGCTGGACCTCGGCCTACCTGAGTATCCCCCAGGCTGCGGGCCTGGCAACCGAGAGCCTGTCGGCGCACATCGGCCAACGCATTCGTTGGGCGCGTGGCATGGTGCAGATCTTCCGGACCGACAACCCCCTTTTCGGCCGCGGTCTCAGCTTGTTTCAGCGGGTTTGCTACGCCAACGCCATGCTGCACTTCCTGGCCGGCCTGCCACGGTTGATCTTCCTCACCGCGCCGCTGGCGTTCCTGTTGTTCCATGCCTACATCATCTATGCGCCTGCCTTGATGATCCTGCTCTACGTGCTACCGCACATGATTCACGCCAGCCTCACCAACTCGCGCATGCAGGGCAAATACCGGCAAACGTTCTGGGGCGAGGTTTACGAGACCGTGCTGGCCTGGTACATCGCCCGCCCCACCACGGTTGCGTTATTCGCGCCGAAGAAAGGCACCTTCAATGTCACTGCAAAGGGTGGGTTGATGGAGCAAGGGCAGTTCGACTGGCGAATCGCCCAACCGTATCTGTTCCTCGCCGGGATCAATGTGCTTGGGCTCGGCTTTGCCGTCTGGCGGCTGATCAATGGGCCGGTAGCCGAAATAGGCACGGTGATCGTCAGTTCACTGTGGGTGATCTACAACCTGCTGATCCTCGGCGCAGCCTGCGCGGTGGCAGCCGAAGTGCGCCAGGTACGCCGTGCGCATCGCGTACAGATGCACCTGCCGGCTGCACTGCTGCTGGAAAGTGGACACGGTTATCCATGCACACTGGTCGATTACTCCGATGGCGGTATCGGCCTGCAGCTGGGTGAAGGCGTGTCGCCCGCCCCCGGGGAGCGTGTACGCCTGCTGCTCAGCCGTGGCCAACGTGAATTTGCCTTCAATGCACGGGTAACACGCATCGTCGGCCGGCATGCAGGCCTGACCTTCGAAGGCCTCAGCCAACAGCAGCAGATCGACCTGGTGCACTGCACCTTTGCCCGCGCTGATGCTTGGCTAGGGTGGCAGGACAAACATGAGGTCGACCGCCCGCTACGCAGCCTGGTCGACGTGCTCAAACTCGGCGGCGTCGGCTATATGCGCTTGATCGAGCACGCTCCGGGCTGGCTTCGCGAACGGTTGCAGCCGGCGCTTGATCTGGCGCGCTGGCTGGGCAGCTATATGCCCCGCACTCCGCGACCTATTCCATCCACGAACCTTCTTGACCGAGACGCATGATGACTCGTTATCCCGCGCGCACCTGGAGTCTGGCGATGGCACTGCTTGCCTCCCTGTTCCAGCATGCAGCCGTCGCCGATGTAGCCCCGCTTGCCCCGTCGGCCGAGCCACTGGTGCCCAGTTGGCCCGTGACCCGGACTTTCGAACAGCTTGGCCAAGCGTCCGATAGCCTGCTGCTTGGGGTACGCAACAGTGAGAACGTCGAGTTCGGCTTGCGCAGAGATCGCCTGGCGACCGAAGCCGTTCTGCAACTGGACTACACCCCTTCGCCAGCCTTGCTGCCAAACCTTTCCCACCTGCGCGTGTACCTCAACGATGAGTTGATGGGTGTGGTGCCGGTGGAAAAGGATCAGCTCGGTCAGCGTGTGCGGCGGCAGTTGCCTTTGGACCCGAAGCTGATCAGCGATTTCAACAGGGTCCGCCTGGAGTTCGTCGGGCACTACACCGACATCTGTGAAGACCCGGCGCACAGCGGCCTGTGGCTGAATCTCAACCGCAAGAGCCAAGTCCAGCTCCGTCAGCAACCGCTGGCCCTGGAAAATGACCTGGCTTATTTCCCGCTGCCGTTCTTCGATCCGCGTGATACCGGCAAACTTGAGCTACCGGTCGTTTTCGCTGACGCGCCAACCCTTGGCGAGCAGCGCGCGGCTGCCATTCTCTCGTCCTATTTCGGTAGCAAGGCGGGTTGGCGCAAAGCGAGCTTCCCGGTGTCGTTCAACAGCCTGCCAAATAGCGGCGACAAGCCTACGCCGGCCATCGTCTTCGCCACCAACGAGCGTCGCCCGCCATTCCTTGCCGACCTGGAAAAGTTCCCGAAGGTCGACGGCCCAGTGGTGCAGTTGATCAATCACCCTACCGATCGCTGGAGCAAATTGCTGCTGGTGCTCGGTCGCAATGACGAGGACCTGGTCAAGGCCGCGTCGGCGCTGGCTGTTGGCAGTGACCTGTTCCGCGGGCCGCAGGTCAAGGTCGAACAGATGACCACCTTACAGCCGCGCAAGCCCTACGATGCGCCTAACTGGACGCGTACTGACCGGCCGGTGCGTTTCTCCGAGTTGCTCGATTACCCCGAGCAGCTTCAGGTAAGCGGCCTGCAGCCGCGACCGATCACTCTCGATGTTAACTTGCCCCCGGATCTGTTCGTCTGGCGCAACCAGGGTATTCCGCTGCAGACCCTTTACCGCTACACCCCACCGGCAGTCACAGACGAGTCGCGCCTGAGCATCAGCGTCAATGATCAATACATCACCAGCATGCCGCTGGTGGGTAACGACCGCCGCGGTGGCACGCTCGAAGAAATGCGTTTGAATGTGCTGTCCACCGACAGCACAGCGTTGACCGAACAGGCTCTAGTGCCCGCCCTGAAAATCGGTGCACGCAATCGACTGCGTTTTGATTTCAGCTTCGCCAGCACACTGGGCAGCGCCCAGCGCGACCATTGCCAGACGTCCCTGCCGGTGGATGTGCGGGCCGCTATCGACGAAAACTCGACCATCGACCTGTCCGGCTATCACCATTACATGGCCATGCCTGATCTGCGTGCCTTCGCCCGAAGCGGCTTCCCTTACAGCCGTATGGCCGATCTGTCCGACACCGTGATCGTGGTACCGGGCACGCCGACGCAGATGCAGGTCGGTACGCTGCTGGACGTGGTCGCCAGCCTGGCCGGGCAAATCGGTTATCCAGCCCTGAATGTGCGCCTGACCGACAACTGGAAGCAAGCTGCGGACGCTGATGCCGACTTGCTCTTGATCGGCAGCCTGCCTGAAGGCCTGCACGATGCCCCGGACCTTGGGTTGTTGCTCAATCGACAGCGTGACTGGATGGTACAGGGCAAGGCACTGGAGTCTCCGGGCAGTCAGCGCTTCAATTCCGCCTCGGTGGCCGCCAACAGTCGCGTCACGGTCAGCGCACAGGCGCCAATTGCCGCCATCACGGGCCTGAAGTCGCCATTCCACGAGCAGCGTAGCGTCGTCGCTCTGCTGGCCAGTTCCGATGCCGAGTACGCCTTGCTGCGCGATGTGCTGGCGGACTCCGGCAAGCTGGAAGCGGTGGCCGGCTCCGTCGCCTTGGTGCGCAGCAGCGGCGTCAGTAGCCAGTTCGTCGGTGAGCATTACTTTGTCGGCCAACTGCCATGGTGGTTGCTGTTGTGGTTCCACCTTTCCGATTACCCTGCGCTGATCGCGGTGCTTGCCACCGTGAGCGTATTGCTTTTCGCCTTCCTGTTGTGGCGTGCGCTGCGTTGGGCAGGGCGTCGTCGCCTGGGTGAGGCCGATTGAACATGCGCCAGCTGTTGGCATTGTTGGTGGCATTGTGCATGCCCGCTGTTACGGCCGCTTCGCCAGCGTGCCCGTGGCCGGCGTGGGAGCGATTCAAGGCCCGACAGATCAGTGAGGACGGGCGGGTGATCGATCGCAGTGATGAGCGACTGGTTACTACGTCCGAGGGGCAGAGTTATGCGCTGTTCTTCGCTTTGGTCGGTAATGACCGCGATGGCTTCGCGAAGTTACTGCACTGGACCAGCAACAACCTGGCCCAAGGGGATCTTGCACGCCATCTGCCGGCGTGGCAGTGGGGGCGCAGCCAGCAGCAATGGAAGGTGCTGGACAGCAATAACGCCAGTGACGCTGATGCCTGGATCGCCTATAGCCTGCTCGAAGCCGGGCGGCTGTGGGACGAGCCAGGCTATGCCCGGTTGGGCCAGCAGATGCTCTGGCGCATTGCCGCCCAGACCGTACGCAAGTTGCCTGGCCTGGGCGTGATGCTGCTGCCTGGTGACTACGGCTTTGAAGACAGTCGCGGTTGGCGGCTTAACCCAAGCTACCTGCCACCCCAGTTGTTTGACCGCTTCGCCCTGGTAGACCCTTTGTGGGCCGAGATGGCAGGCAATGTCCGCCGCCTCTGGTTACAGGCGTCGCCTAAGGGCTTCGCTCCGGACTGGTTGTTGTGGACACCTGCAGCCGGCATCGAAGCCGACCCTGAGCATGGCAGTGCCGGTGACTATGACGCCATCCGCGTATACCTGTGGCTGGGCATGCTGGCCCGTGGAGCGGCGCAGCGCGATGAGTTGCTGCGTCACTATGCACCGATGGTCGAGCTGACCACGCGTGGCGGCCAGCCGCCGGAAAGCGTCGATGCTCGCACCGGTAAAGCAATCGGTCATGGCCCCATAGGCTTCTCTGCGGCACTTTTACCGCTTCTGGCCAGTACTGTTGACGGTCATGGCGCCCTTGAGGTGCAACGTAAAAAGCTGCGCGACCAACCCGTCGAGGCGCAGGGGTATTACGACCACGTGCTGTCCATGTTCGGCCGAGGTTGGGATGAGGACCGTTATCGCTTCGACAACGATGGCCGTCTGCTGCCTGCCTGGAGTGCACCATGTTCCGAATGATCGGCGTGCTGACGCTGGCTGCACTCTCTTGCGCTGTGGCTGCGCAACCCAAGGATCGTGATGGGCAGCGCCAATGGCTGCTCGAGCAGGTGCGCATCGGCGAGGCGTTGCACCGTGACGACCTGGTCCACAACGCGCTGGCCAGGCTGCGGCTGCTGGAGCCACGCAACCCCGATGCCTTGCTGGCGGCCTTGAGCCTGGCCCTGCGTGAGCAGAAGCCTCAGGAAGCCGAGCAGCTGCGCGCACGAATCGCCGAAGTCGCGCCGGGCAGCCTTCAGGACCGACAAGCCCGACGTCTGCTGCAACTGCAACAACCAGAGATGGCGCAGCGTCTGCAACAAGCTCGTCTTCTGGCGGTAACCGGGCGCTACGACGAGGCACTGTTGGCCTATGACCAACTGTTCGCCGGCGAGCCGCCCAGCCTGGACATGGCACTGGACTATTGGCGGGTGCGGGGCAATCTGGCCGGACAGCGCCCGGAAGCAGTCCGGCAGTTACAGCAGCTCGATAGCCAGTACCCAGGCAACGCAGGCCTGCGCCAGACGTTGGCCAGCTGGTTGTTCAGCGAAGGGCGCGACAGCGAGGCCCTGGCTGTGCTCGATCAGTTGTCGCGTGACCCCACGGCACGCGATGCCGCGGCGCAGCGCGAGTTCGACTATCTGTCCGAGCAACCGGTAAGTGCCAGCAGCGTTGCTGCCTGGCAGGCCTTCGCACAGCGCTATCCCGCTTCGCCACTGCTGCCGCTGGCCGGCGAAAACCTCAAGCAGCAGCGTACCCTGGTCGCCGACCCTGCCTGGCAGGCGGGGCAACGCGGCAAGGCGTTGCTGGAACAGGGGAGCAATGTCCAGGCCGAGGCGCAGCTGCGTCTTGCCCTGCGTCGCTATGCAAATGATGCCAGCCTGCACGGTGCGCTTGGCGTTGCGCTGATGCGCCAGCGCCGTTATGCGCAAGCGAACGCATCTTTTCATCAGGCCGTTGCCATTGAGCAGAGCACCCGCCTGATGAGCAAATGGAAAGACCTCCAAGCCTCCAGCCAGTATTGGGGGATGCTGCAAAAAGCCGACAGCGCGCTGGAGAAGCAGGACCTGCGCGTCGCTCGCTCGCTTTACCAGCAGGCGCGCCAGCAGCGCCCCGAAGATGAGTTCGCCTTGCTCGGGCTGGCCGATGTGTCGTTTGCCGAAGGCGACATGGCTGGCGCCGAACGGCAGTACCTGCAAGTGCGGCGCATGTTGCCCGACAATGAAAGCGCAGTGCGCGGCTTGATGCGGATATACCAGGCGCAATCGACAGACAAGGCGCAAGCGTATCTGGACAGCTTGCCAGCAGCTCAGCAGGCTCAATTCGCCAGCCTGCGCCGCAGCCTGCAGCTCGGTCGCCTGCGTGAGCAGGGTGACGCTGCGTTGCAACGCGAGGATTGGGCCACCGCCAGCCGCGTTCTGGAGCAGGCTGCCGAACTGGCCCCCGATGAGCCATGGCTGGTCTATCAGCTGGCCAGCAGCCTGCGCCAACAGGGGCGTAACGCCGAGGCAGATGCCGCGTTCGCCAACGTGCTGAAAAGCCAGCCAGCGGACCCTGCCACGCGCTATGCCCATGGCCTGTATCTGGAGTCCAGTGACCGTGATCTTCTGGCCTTGGACACCTTGCGTGCCGTGCCCGAAGGCGCCTGGACCGACGACATGCGCACCTTGGACAAGCGCGTGCGTCGGCGCATGACCTTGGCTCAGGCTCAGCGCCTGCAGGAGCAGGGCCGTACGGCTGAGGCAACAGCGGTACTGGAAGCCGGCCTGGCCCATGGCGAGGGAGATCCCGACGACCTCTTGTTGATGGCGGACTGGGCGGCAGAGCGGGGCGATAGCAGCAAGGCGCGTGGTTACTATCAGCGGGTGCTTGAGGTCCAGCCCCAGCGTCCCGAGGCCCGGCTCGGCATCATGCAAAGCTGGATTGCCGAAGGCGACCTGGAGCGTGTGCGGCAGGCGCTGGCCGCACAACCGCTGCAACTGACGGATCAGCAGAGCGACGCGCAGCAGCGTCTGGCTGCAGTCTGGGTGGCGCTGGGGGAAAAGGACAAAGCGTCCAGGCTGCTTGACCATATTGCCTCGCAGCAGCCCCAGCCCGACCCCTTGCTACGCCGGGATGCTGCCCGGCTGGTGGCTGCCAATGACCCGCAGCGGGCGCTGGACCTTTACGCGGCGGCGATGGCCGATGCGCAGTTGCTCGACCGCTCGGCGCTGTCACCGCGTGATGACCGCGCAATGACACTGGCTAGCCGCGCCAATGACGCCGATGACTGGCTGCTGCGCAGCCTGCGCAGTGACGTCGATGAGTTGTATCGCCAGCGCAATACCAACGTGACCCTCATGCATGATTACGGTTGGCGCAAAAGCGACGGTACCCCAGGTATTTCCAGGTTGAGTACTCAGTCGACCCTGCTGCACGTCGACACCCCTTGGGACGACGGCAGGGCCTTCGCGCGCCTGGAACGCATTGGCATGGATGCCGGCTCGTTCGACTTGAATGACGCAGGCCAACACAACGAAGATTTCGGCTCTTGCCAGTTCAGTCTTCGCGGAACCACTCAAGGCTGTTCAGGCGGTTCGCAACGTGCCAATGGCGGCGTTCTGGCTGCGGGCTGGCAGAATGCTCGTTGGGGCTTTGACCTGGGTACTACCCAAGGTTACGAGGTCAACAACTGGCTGGGTGGTGCAATCCTCAATGGTGACCTAGGGCAGGTCGGTTGGTCGCTGTCCGCCTCGCGCCGGCCAATGAGCAACTCGCTGCTTTCGTTTGGAGGCACTCGCGACCCCAACACGCATATCCGCTGGGGCGGTGTGACGGCTAACGGTACAACGCTTGGCTTGAGCTGGGACCAGGGCGGTGATCACGGCGTCTGGGCGAGCCTGGGCCACCACTGGCTGCGCGGTGAGAATGTCGCCGACAATCAGCGCACTCGCATCATGGCGGGTTACTACTACCGCGCGGTGGAAAAGGCGGACGAGCGCATGCGCGTTGGCCTGACACTGATGCGTTGGAATTATGACAAAGATCTGGGCGGCTACAGCCTTGGCCAAGGCGGGTATTACAGCCCGGAGCGCTACGAATCGATCGGTCTACCCGTCAGTTATGCCTGGCGCAACTACGATTGGTCGCTCCTGCTGGAAGGCTCAGTCAGCTGGTCCCGTGCACATAGCGGCAGCAACCGTCTTTACCCAGACTCCGGCGTCAATCGCATGCTGCTTGAGCATTTCAATGCTGTCTCGGACAGCAGTGATACCAACATCAATGAGATGACCGACGCCAGCGAAAGCACAGGGTTGGGTTATCGAGTGCGTGGAGCGTTGGAGCGGCGCCTGAATGATCGCTGGGCACTAGGTGGTGCTTTCGACTGGCAGCACAGTGATGACTATGCACCGAGCCATGCCGTGTTCTATGTGCGTTATATGTTCGAGCCATGGCGGGGCAACCTGGCGTTGCCTGTGACATCGTTGGAGCCCTATAGCGAGTGGCGTTGACGGGCGCGTGGCGCCCGCTCGGCGGCAGTGAGCTGGTTCATATGATTATTCGATAAAGGTATTTAAATTATGCCTTTTATGACTTTATAGTCGATCCCACTGCGTACCCGTCGACCAATCGATGCGCCGCACGACTTGAACCCACACGGCTAAACCCCGTGCGTTTCTGATCGTTGCGCGTCATCGAAGTCGCGCACTGCGTGGGAGTGAAAAATGTCCGCCGCCTCGAACGCCTTGTCGTCCAACCACAGCGCTCAGCCGCAAACCTTTGAAATCCGCCCGTTCGCGGGTGCCGTTGGCGCCGAGATCATCGGCCTGGACCTGGCAAAACCGGTCAACGCCGAGGACTTCAGCCTTATTCATCGCGCCCACCTCGAGCACCATGTACTGGTGCTGCGCGACCAGCGCATCAGCCCTGAACAGCAGATCGCCTTCAGCCGCCGCTTCGGCCAACTGCAAATCCATGTGCTAAAGCAGTTTCTGCTCACAGGCCACCCCGAGATCCTGATCGTCTCCAACATCATCGAGAACGGCCACAACATCGGCCTGGGCGATGCCGGCAAGTTCTGGCATTCGGACCTGTCATACAAGGAACTCCCAAGCCTGGGTTCCATGCTGCACGCCCAGGAGTTGCCCAGTGAAGGTGGCGACACCCTGTTCGCCGACATGCACAAGGCCTGGGACGCGGTACCCCAAGCGCTGCGCAAGCAGGTCGAGGGCCGCAGTGCCGCGCACTCCTACACCGCCCGTTACGCCGAGACCAAGTTCGAAGGCAACTGGCGCCCGACCCTCAGCGCCGAGCAGCTTGCACAGGTGCAGGAAGTGATCCATCCGGTGGTACGAACCCACCCGGAAAACGGCCGCAAGGCACTGTTCGTCAGCGAAGGGTTCACTACCCGCATCGTCGGCCTGCCGGATGATGAAAGCCGCGACGTGCTGCAGCAGCTTTATGCCCTGAGCGTGCTCGAACAGAACATCTACCGCCACCAATGGCAGGCACACGATCTGGTGTTCTGGGACAACCGCTCGCTGACCCACCTCGCCACAGGCTGCCCGGCGCACCTGCGACGCAAACTTTTCCGCACCACCATCCAGGGCGATGCCCCGTTCTGACGACTGAGGAAACCATCATGCGCAAATCCATCAGCCGCCTGGCGGCAAGTATCAGCCTGGGCGCAAGCCTGGTCGTGGGCAGCCTTGCGGCCCCCACGGTGGCCCATGCCGAAGGCAAGATCCGCATTGCCGAGCAGTTCGGCATTGTCTATCTGCTGCTCAATGTGGTGCGTGATCAGCAACTGATTGAAAAGCACGGCAAGGAGCAGGGTATCGACATCGACGTCGACTGGGCCCAGCTATCCGGGGGTGCTGCGATCAACGACGCGCTGTTGTCCGGCGCGGTGGACATCGCCGGTGCCGGCGTTGGGCCGTTGCTGACGGTATGGGACCGCACCAAAGGCCGGCAGAACGTCAAGGCGGTGGCCTCGCTGGGCAACTTTCCGTACTACCTGGTCAGCAGCAACCCGAACGTGAAGACCATCGCCGACATTTCCGGCAAGGACCGCATTGCCGTGCCGGCCGTGGGCGTCTCGGTGCAATCGCGCTTCCTGCAGTACGCCGCTGCCCAGCAGTGGGGCGAGAAGGAATACAACCGCCTCGACAAGTACACCCTTGCCGTACCGCACCCAGATGCCACCGCTGCGTTGCTGGCTGGCGGCACCGAGCTCAACGGGCACTTCTCCAACCCGCCGTTCCAGGACCAGGCACTGGCCAACAAAGACGTGCACGTGGTGCTCAACAGCTATGACCTGCTCGGCCCCAACTCGCCGACCGTGCTGTTTGCCACCGAGAAATTCCGCAACGACAACCCCAAGACCTACAAGGCGTTCGTCGATGCCCTGGCCGAGGCTGCGGACTTTGCCCAGAAGGACAAGGCGGCGGCTGCCGATACCTATATCCGCGTCACCAAGGCCAAGATTGACCGCGATGTGCTGATCAAGCTGATCGACAACCCCCAGTACGAGTTCACCGTAACGCCGAAGAACACCTACAAGCTGGCCGAATTCCTCTACCGGGTAGGCGCCATCAAGCACAAGCCTGAGTCGTGGAAGGATTACTTCTTCCAGGATGAACGCCCACTGCAGGGGAGCTGACCGACCATGACCGCCCCATTGCCAGGCCACACGGCCAGCAACCTTAGCCGTGTGGCTACACCGCCGTTGCTCAAGGTGGATAACCTGAGCCTCGAATACCGTACCGCGCAGCGCGTGGTGCGGGCCACCCATCAGGTCAGCTTCGAAGTCGACCGTGCCGACCGTTTTGTCTTGCTGGGCCCCTCGGGGTGTGGCAAGTCCACGCTGCTCAAGGCCGTAGCCGGGTTCATCAGCCCACAGCAAGGGCAGATCCTGCTGCAGGGCCAGCCGGTCACCGGCCCTGGCCCCGATCGCATCGTGGTGTTCCAGGAGTTTGACCAGCTGCCGCCGTGGAAGACGGTGAAGCAGAACGTCATGTTCCCGCTGCTCGTTTCTGGCCAGCTCAAGCGCGCCGAGGCCGAAGACCGAGCGTTGCATTACCTGGACAAGGTTGGCCTGGCGGCTTTTGCCGACGCTTATCCGCATACCCTGTCGGGCGGCATGAAAGCGCGCGTGGCAATTGCTCGTGCACTGGCCACGCAACCGAAGATCCTGTTGATGGATGAGCCGTTCGCCGCACTCGATGCGCTTACCCGGCGCAAGATGCAGGAAGAGTTGCTGTTGCTGTGGGAGGAGGTGCGCTTCACCTTGTTGTTCGTCACCCATTCCATCGAGGAGGCGCTGGTGGTGGGTAACCGCATCCTGTTGCTGTCACCCCATCCGGGGCGGGTACGGGCCGAGGTGCACAGCCATCAGTACGACCTTGGCAGCCTCGGCGCCAGTGACTTCCAGGCCAGCGCCCGGCGCATCCATCGGCTGTTGTTCGACGAGGCCGATGCCCCTGAGCAGGCCGAATACCTGGGCTTCAACGACATCCGCATTGCCTACTGACAGGAGCTTGAGCCATGACCACTACACCTGTACGTCAGGAATACGAGGTGCAGCTGGAGCCGCTGCTCAGTGTGCCTCTGGAACGCAACCTGTCGCTGGCCCAGCGCCTGTGGCAGCAAGGCTGGTTACGCAAGGCGGTGATCCTTGTGGCGATCGCAGCATTGTGGGAGGCCATTGCCCGCTACCAGGGGAATGACCTGCTGCTACCGAGTTTTTTGCAGACTGCCGCGGCGCTGTGGGACGGCCTGCGCAGCGGCGAGCTGCCGGCCAAGGTCGGCGTGTCGTTGGTGATCCTGCTCAAGGGGTACGTGCTGGGCATCGTGCTGGCTTTCGGCCTGACCAGCCTTGCGGTTTCCACCCAGCTGGGCCGCGACTTGTTGGGTACGTTGACCTCAATGTTCAACCCGCTGCCCGCGATTGCCCTGCTGCCGCTGGCTCTGCTGTGGTTCGGGCTGGGCGACAACAGCCTGATCTTCGTGCTGGTGCACTCGGTGCTTTGGGCGCTGGCGCTGAATACCTACGCGGGTTTTCTTGGCGTTTCTGAAACCTTGCGCATGGCTGGGCGCAACTATGGCCTCAAAGGGCTGCGGCTGGTGCTGCACATCCTGGTGCCCGCGGCACTGCCGTCGATCCTGTCGGGGCTGAAGATCGGCTGGGCATTTGCCTGGCGCACGCTGATCGCCGCCGAGCTGGTGTTCGGCGCGAGCAGCGGCAAGGGCGGGCTGGGTTGGTACATCTTCCAGAACCGCAACGAGCTGTATACCGACAAGGTTTTTGCCGGGTTGGCGGTGGTGATCCTGATCGGGCTGCTGGTCGAGGGGTTGGTGTTCAATACCCTGGAACGGGTGACCGTGCGGCGCTGGGGGATGCAGCGCTGATCTGTAGCGGCCTAATTTTGGTACTGCGCAGCCGCATTGCTCAGGGTCTTGGCAATCTCACTGCGCAGTTCATCCGGCTGCTCCACCTTCACCCCGTCCCCCTGGCTCAACACCCACCAGCGTAACGCCCAGCCATCTTCCATCGTGGCCTGCAGCCGATGCCCGTGCTCCAGGGCAGTCAGCTGCATGTCTGCACTCAACGGCTGATCACGTAACTGTCGTGCCACCCTGTCGTTGACCCAGGCTTGCAGCGCCAGCCCACCACCTTGCGCCGGCTGGAGCGCCTCACCGCGCAAGTAGCCCTGCAGGTCGAAATTCCCACGCAGCTCACCCAAGGCATTCGCCGACCAGTGCCAGCCGAACGGAATGCTCTTGTCGTTGCGCTCCAGCGGGAAGATCAACGACAGCTCATTGAGGTCGCGTTCCACCGTGCGTTTGCTGACGGTGAAACCCACATCGCGCAGGCGCCACACCAGTTCTGCGCTGGTAATGCCCGGGGAACGGCTGGGTAGCTGGCGCAGCAGCGCCCACTGACGGCTGAGGGTGGCGCGGGTGGTGGCGAACGGCAAAAGGTAACGTCCTTGTCTAGGCTTGCCGCATCAGGATGGCGGCATTAGTGGGTCATGGCAATTAGCCACGATCCGTTCAGATCAAGGAACCGCCAATTGGTTGCCTGGCGCCGAATCGTTCGCGACAGGTTTTGACGTGACGTCGCGCAGAATCACGCCTCATCACAGCCGCAGTAAGGCCTGTGGGTCGTTCAATGAGGATGAACATGTCAGCTGTCAGCAATATCCACTCGCTGCTCGCCCGTCTTCTGCCTGAGCAGGTCATTCCCGCGCCGACCCCCGCTGGCAGGCGGCAGCGGCTGTTCGCCGGGGTGGGGTTGCCCAGCCAGCGGGCGCTGCTGGTCAACCGCCTGGACGAAGCGGCGGACCTGCAAGCGGTGTATGCCGACCTGCGCCATCAAGCGCTGGCCGGCCATGTGGCGGCGCTCAATGACCTGGGCTGGGTCTGGCTCAATGGCAAGTACTGGCGTGCCGACACCGTGCTGGCCGGGCACCTGCTGCGCATGGCGGCCATGCAGGGCAATGCCGCGGCCTGGTTCAACCTGGGGCAGCAGCACTACTTCGGCAAGGGTGTGGAGGTTTCCTACGTCCAGGCCGCAGAGTGTTATCGACATGCTTTTGACCGGGGCATGCTCGATGCAGCTGCCGCACTCGGCGATTTGTACGAGGAAGAAGTCTGCGATGCGCAACTGGGCTGGCAGGTCGATCTGGCTCAGGCTTACCAGTGGTTTCTTCGTGGGGCCGAACGGGGCGAGGTGCGTTGCCGCTTCGAGGTGGGCTACCGTTTGTTGCATGGCCTGAGTGTGGACGCTGATATCAAGGCCGGGCTGTACTGGCTGGAGCTGGCGGCAGCGACCGGGGTCATGCAGGCGGCCGAGGAGCTGGCAGTGCATTTCAGCCGTTGCGATGCGGCGCGCTATCTGGATTGGCGGGATCGGGCAGTGCAGATGGGCAGTACATTGGCGCTGGCGATGAAGTTGGAGGACCAGGTTCAGCCTCAATGAACAACAATTCATGTATTCCCCCCGTCGCCCCCGGTTGACGACAGGGGGAGGGCCAGGCGTATATTGATAGTTAGCAAACTATGAATATCCTTGGTTCTTTACATGACGCTTGACTCACTGCGCCTGCAAGTCAGCACCGGCATGGTCGTTGCCGCCCGCCATTGGCGGCGCATTTGCCATACAGCCCTGACCAGCTACGGCATTTCCGAAGCCTGCGCCGCACCCTTGCTGATGATCGTGCGCCTGGGCGATGGCGTGCACCAGGTAGCCGTGGCTCAGGCCGCTGGCCTGGAAAGCCCGTCGCTTGTGCGCCTGCTTGACCAGCTGTGCAAGGCTGGCCTGGTATGCCGCAGCGAGGATCCGCTGGACCGCCGTGCCAAGGCCCTGAGCCTGACAGCCGAGGGCCGTGCCTTGGCCGAAGCCATCGAAGCCGAACTGGTGCGCGTACGCCACGAAGTGCTGCAGGGTATCGATGAGGCCGACCTGCATGCCGCCTTGCGCGTGCTCCGCGCCTTCGAGGCAGCAGGCCTTGGAAGCACTGGCGGGGTGGCATGAACGGTTTCTTCAGTTCGGTACCGCCGGCCCGCGACTGGTTCTATGGTGTGCGTACCTTTGCCGCGTCGATGATCGCGCTGTACATCGCACTGCTCATGCAGCTGCCGCGCCCCTACTGGGCGATGGCAACCGTCTACATCGTTTCCAGCCCATTCGTTGGGCCTACCAGCTCCAAGGCCCTGTATCGGGCCCTTGGCACGCTGCTCGGCGCTGGCGGGGCAATCTTCCTGGTGCCGCCGCTGGTGCAGTCGCCGTTGTTGCTGACCGTCGCGATCGCCCTGTGGACTGGCACATTGCTGTACCTCTCGCTGAACCTGCGCACCGCGAACAACTACGTGCTGATGCTGGCCGGCTATACGCTGCCAATGATCGCCCTGGCGGTGGTCGACAACCCGCTGGCAGTGTTCGACGTTGCTTCTTCACGTGCCCAGGAAATCTGCCTGGGGATTGTCTGCGCAGCCGTGGTCGGCGCGATTTTCTGGCCACGACGCCTGGCGCCCGTGGTGGTTGGCGCGACCGGAAGCTGGTTCAGCGAAGCGATCCGCTACAGCGATACCTACCTCGCCCGTGATGTTGCTGCGGACAAAGTGGGCGGCATGCGTGGTGCCATGGTTGCCACCTTCAACTCGCTGGAGTTGATGATTGGCCAGCTCGGCCACGAGGGTGCAGGCCCGCATACCTTGAAGAACGCCCGCGAGCTGCGCGGGCGCATGATCCATCTGCTGCCGGTGATCGACGCCCTTGACGACGCCCTGGTGGCGCTCGAAGGCCGCGCCCCGGCGCAGTTCGCCCAGCTGCAACCAGTGCTCGCCGCCGCCCGCGAATGGCTCGAGGGCACAGCACAAAGCGCCTCGGTAGCACGCTGGACTGCCCTGCACGAACAGATCGACCGCCTGCAGCCCGGCGCCGCCGCGCTCGACCAGCGCGCCGAATTGTTGCTGTCCAATGCGCTTTACCGGCTGACCGAATGGGCCGACCTGTGGCAGGACTGCTGTACCTTGCAGCACGCCTTGCGCACGGATGACGCCAAGCCCTGGCGCGCGGTCTACCGCCACTGGCGCCTGGGCCGCCTGACACCGTTCTTCGACCGTGGCCTGATGCTTTATTCGGTGGTTTCCACCGTGCTGGCAATCATCGTCGCCTGCGGCCTGTGGATCGGCCTGGGCTGGAACGACGGCGCCAGCGCGGTGATCCTCGCCGCCGTGTCGTGCAGCTTCTTCGCCGCCATGGACGACCCGGCACCGCAGATCTACCGGTTCTTTTTCTGGACGTTGATGTCGGTCATCTTCTCCAGCCTGTACCTGTTCCTGGTGTTGCCCAACCTGCACGATTTCCCGATGCTGGTGCTGGCCTTCGCGGTGCCGTTCATCTGCGTCGGCACCCTGACCGTGCAGCCACGCTTCTACCTGGGCACCTTGCTGACCATCGTCAACACCTCGACCTTCATCAGTATCCAGGGCGCCTACGACGCCGATTTCTTCACCTTCCTCAACTCCAACCTGGCAGGCCCTGCAGGGCTTCTGTTCGCATTCATCTGGACCCTGGTGATGCGCCCGTTCGGTGTGGAACTGGCCGCCAAACGCATGACTCGCTTCGCCTGGCGGGACATCGTCGAGATGACTGCCCCGGCGACCCTGGCCGAACGTCGCCAGCTCGGCGTGCAGATGCTCGACCGCCTGATGCAGCACCTGCCGCGCCTGTCGCAGACCGGCCAGGACAGTGGCGCAGCCCTGCGCGACCTGCGCGTGGGCCTGAACCTGCTCGACCTGCTGGCCTACCTGCCGCGTGCAGGCACCCAGGCCCGCGAGCGCCTGCAAACGGTGATCGAGGAAGTGGGCGGCCACTACGCTGCGTGCCTGCGTGCCGGTCAGCGCCTGCATGCCCCTGCACCGCTGCTGCGCAACATGGAGCGGGCACGCCTGGCGCTGAACCTGGATGAACTGTACGAACGTGGCGATGCCCGCACGCACCTGCTGCATGCCCTGAGCGGCCTGCGCCTGGCATTGCTGCCGGGTGTCGAGGTGATGCTCGAGCCTGCCGAACAACCGCAACTGCCCCCCGGGCTCGACGGAGCGCCCCTGTGATCGGTGAACTGGATATCAGCGGGGTGTTCCTGCCCACGCTGCTGGTGATGATGGTCTGCACCTACCTGCTGTTTCTCGGGGTGCACGCGGTGCTGGTGCGCCTGCACTTCTACCACCTGGTCTGGCACCGGGCGTTGTTCAACGTTGCTTTGTATGCCGTGCTGCTTGGCGCGGTGGACCATTTTTGCCGAAGCCTGATGCTGCCATGAAAAAACCTTTGCTGACCCTGGGCCGTGTGGTCCTGACCTTGCTGGTAGTGACCTTCGCCGCCGTGCTCGTGTGGCAGATGGTGGTGTACTACATGTTCGCCCCCTGGACCCGCGACGGCCACATCCGCGCCGACGTGATCCAGATCGCCCCGGATGTTTCCGGGTTGATCCAGAAAGTCGAAGTGCGTGACAACCAGACCGTCAAGCGCGGCGACGTGCTGTTCACCATCGACCAGGACCGCTTCACCCTGGCGCTGCGCCAGGCCAAGGCGACCCTTGGCGAACGCCAGGAAACCCTGGCCCAGGCCTCTCGCGAAGCGCAGCGCAACCGCAAGCTGGGCAACCTGGTGGCGGCCGAGCAACTGGAAGAAAGCCAGTCCCGCGAGGCCCGTGCCCGTTCGGCGGTGAGCGAGGCCCAAGTGGCGGTCGACACCGCCCAGCTCAACCTGGACCGTTCGGTGGTGCGCAGCCCGGTGGACGGTTACCTCAACGACCGCGCGCCGCGAAACCACGAATTCGTCACGGCCGGCCGCCCCGTGCTTTCGGTCGTCGACAGTGCTTCGTATCACGTCGATGGCTATTTCGAAGAGACCAAATTGGGCGGCATCCACATTGGCGATGCCGTGGACATCCGCGTAATGGGCGACAACACTCGCCTGCGTGGCCACGTGCAGAGCTTTGCCGCCGGTATCGAGGACCGCGATCGCAGCAGCGGCAGCAACCTGCTGCCCAACGTCAACCCGGCGTTCAGCTGGGTGCGCCTGGCCCAGCGGATCCCGGTGCGCATCGCCTTCGATGAAGTGCCGCAAGACTTCCGCATGATCGCCGGGCGTACCGCCACGGTGTCGATCATCGAGGGCCCGCGCCCATGAAACAGCTGATCCTGGCTGGCTTTTGCCTGTCTCTTGGTGCCTGCATGATGGTAGGCCCGGACTACGAAGTGCCCAAGGACGCGGCAGTGCAGCGCAGCGACCTCGGTGGGCCGCTGCGCCAGGATGCCGCCAGCGTCGTGTCGGCGCCGGTACCCGAGGACTGGTGGCAGCTGTATCAGGATCAACGCCTCAATGAGCTGGTGCGCCAGGCGTTGAGTGCCAACACCGAACTGCGCGTGGCTGCGGCCAACATTGCCAAGGCCCGTGCGCAGGTCGAGGTAGCCCAGTCCCAGGGTGGATTCAACGGTGGCATCAAAGCCGGAGCCCAGCGGTTGCAGGAGTCTGGCGAGGCATTTTTGCTGACCGAGAAGGTGCCAGTGGCCAACATCGGTGATGCGATCATCAGCGCTTCCTACCAGTTTGACCTCTGGGGTACCTTCAAGCGTGGCACCGAAGCGGCCAAAGCCAATGCCGACGCTGTGCAGGCCGCTGCCGATACCGCCCGCATCACGTTGGTGGCCGATGTGGTCAAGGCCTACACCCAGGTGTGTTCGGCCAACGAGGAATACCACATCGCCCGCGAGTCGCTCGGCTTGCAGCAGCAGAGCGTGCAGCTCAACCAGCGCCTGCGTGATGCTGGCCGGGGTGACGAAACCCAGGTCACTCGCTCGCAGACCCAGTTCAAATCGCTGCGCGCAGAGTTGCCGCGCTTCAAGGCCGAGCGTGAAACCGGCCTGTATACCTTGGCCGCGCTGCTGGCCAAGCCTGTGGAGCAACTGCCTGCCGGCACTGCCGAGTGTGCCGAGCTGCCACACCTGAACCAGCTGTTGCCGGTCGGTGATGGCGCCGCGCTGCTCAAGCGCCGCCCCGACGTGCGCCAGGCCGAGCGCCAGTTGGCGGCATCTACAGCGAATATCGGCGTGGCCACGGGCGCCCTGTATCCCGACATCAGCATCGGTGCCCAGGTTGGTACCATCGGTATTCTCGAGAACCTGGGTGAGCCTGCGACCAACCGCTGGGGCTTCGGCCCGCAGATCAGCTGGAACATCCCCACCAACGGCACCCGTGCCCGCATTCGCATGGCTGAGGCTTCGACCCAGGCGGCGCTGGCGCATTTCGACGGCGTGGTGCTCAACGCCATTCGCGAAACCCAGACCCGCCTGGCCCAGTACAGCGCCTTGCTCGACCGGCGTGATGCGCTGGCCGAGGCGGAGAAGTCGGCAAAAGAAGCGGCGGACCAGACGCACCGCTATTACCAGGCGGGGCGTGAGTCATTCCTGGCGGACTTGCAGGCGACACGGACCTACACGGACATGCGCGCGCAGCTGGCGGCGGCCAATAGCCAGGTGGCGATGGGGCAGATCGGTGTGTTCCTGGCGTTGGGCGGTGGGTGGAAGGGCGCTGCGGTGAAGCAGTGAGGGCGGAACAGGGTCGTGGCGATACCTGTCACTTTTGCCAGTAGCGAGCTGCCACGAACTGCATCAGCATGGTCTGGGCCCGATACGAGGTCAAACCACCATGAGCCAGAACACGCAGGGTCGAGAACTGTCCTGTACCCAGTTTTTTTACGCGCAAGACCGGCTTGTGACACAGGTGGAGGGCCAGTCAACGCGAACGGTGTTGCGGGCGAGGGGCTTACTGTTAGCGCAGTTGCGTTGTGACGACAACGCACTGCAAACCGTAGTGCTTACGATGGACGCCAAAGACTCTGTGCTCATGGCTTCGGTAAGCGGCGAAGCACAAAGTTTTGCCTACCCACCTTACGGCTCCAAGCAGGAAAGCGCCGATCTCCCAGGGTTGCCCGGTTTCAATGGAGAAACACGGGACGCTGTGACAGGGCACTATTTTCTAGGTTTGGGCTATCGTCTGTACAACCCTGTGCTGATGCGCTTTCAAAGTACTGACAGCTTGAGCCCATTTGGCGAGGGTGGGTTGAATGGCTATGCGTATGTCTCCGGTGATCCTGTCAATTTCAGTGACCCGACCGGGCATATGCCTACTAAGGGAGTATTGCCGGCACACATGAAAAGGCCTCACTCATTGATTGTGTCTCCCAATTCGCAGAAGACCCGCGCTTCGAGGAAGCCTGCGATGAACCGATCTATTTCGACTGCCTCCAACTCGTCATTATTATCCTCCCCCTCCCCCTTGTCAGGAGGGAGCCCTCCATTGGGTGAACGGTACAGCTCACCAAGCTCTGTATTTTCAAACGCATTCTCAGAAGAAAACCAAGGCTGGAAACTAAACAAGGCGGACGTGAGAAAAAATTTGAAAGTACTGACTAAAGTTGAGCAGCAGAAATTCGATGAATTTCAAAATTCGATTCACAATAAGGGGCTGCCGCCTTGGGAAGCTGTATTGCCTTTAGGTGATGTAGACTACAAACTTTATAGGAAAGATTTAGGGATTTATCAGTTCCGCCTCAATGGCGGTACCCGTGTTCACTTTGAGGTGGAGGGTAAAACCGTGATTATTCGCCAGGTGGGAGGGCATGCGTAGCGTACGCGGCATATTGCCAACCCTGCAGTCGTAAGAAATTTCCGAATATAAAACCAAATGCTTCAGTCGAATTATCCTACGGCGTCTGTCGGAAGGTGTCGTTTTGGCTGGAAAGTGTTCCCGGAATACTGTGCTCAGGTCACCTTGCAAGGCGATCGGGCGTGAGACACTCGGTTTAAACGTGAGTAGCCGACAGCCTTCATTGCGGAAATCCTCACTTCGGCATCATCAGGCAAATGTTTCTCACGCTACAAAGAAAATTATGATTTTTAGGGTTTGCTCGACTATATCGGTGCCGACTATCCGCCGACCGTGCGTGACGGCCAGTTGGGCGCGCGCCTGGCCGTGGCCTACGAAGTCCGTCAGGCGCCGGTGATTACCCCCGGACCCCGCCCGTGGTGCTTCGTTGTATGCACACAACTGCTCGATCTGCCACGGTGACACGGGGCAGGCGATGTGGCCATGGCAGTCAAACCCAGATCGCGTCCCAATGCGGATAATCCCCCACCCGCTCAACCAGACCTGCGCGCTTAGGGTTCAAGACGATGTACCGCGCCACAGCCTGCACGTCTTCTTCTCGCCGCAACGCCCGGTCATGAAACCCCTTCTGCCAAAGCCTCCCATATCGCCCGAGATGGCGGTTGATGGCACAGGTGCTGTGCGACTTCACCCGGCGCATCAACGTTTTCAGGCTCACCGGCCCCAGCTCGATCAACCAGTGGAAATGATCAGGCATTACCACCCAGGCTAAAGACCGCGCCGCACCTTCTGCCTCGGCCTGGCGTAGCTGGCTGACCAACAAGCGGGCCGAGTGAAACCCACCCAGTACAGGGGCCCTGTGCAATGTGGTGCTGGTGAGAAGGTACAACCGATGCCTTTCTGAGAACCGGCCAAGCCTTAGCTGATTTGAATGGGGACGATCCATGTTCCCTGCCTCCTATGGTTTGCCTGTGAGGCTAGTAGCGACGGTTTTATCAGGTTGGACGCAATTGGTACCTGCTGTTTCCGCGGGGTGGCCAATCGCCGGCAAGCCCACAGGGAACGCGCAGTTCTTGAGGTCTGCACTGTACTTGTGGGAGCCGGCTTGCCGGCGATCGAGGGCGAAGCCCTCGCAGCAGTCGCAAGCCGTAAGACATTTCTGAACCTGAAACCAAATGCTTCTGTTCGTTCACTCTGGCGACTTATCCTACGACGCCTATCGGAAGGTGCCGTCTTGGCTGGCAAGCGCTCCGGGAATAATGTCCTCGGGTCGCCTCGCAAGGCGATCGGGCGTGAGACACCCGGTTCACATTCGGTAGCGCCGCTCCATGGCGGTCGTGCGCGGGCAGGCTTCGGTCTGGCCGGGGTTACCGTATGTCCCGGGTCTCACCCCGTGCACGACTGCCACCCAAATCCGTGAGACGAGGAGGAAGGCAGGTCAGCCCAACATACGGAGATCCGCCATGAAAAAGCTCGTCCCAGATCCACCTCCATCCGCCCTGCTTCTGCTCGACCCTCCCGCCATCTCGCTCCCGGAACCGCCCAACACCCAAGAGTGCAACGCACTAATCTGCGCTTTGACCCTGACCATCAAACAGACCTCCAGCGTGCTGCTCGACAGCCCGCAAGGCCCTGTGCGTGACGCCATGGGCATGAACATCCGCCTGCTGTGCCGGATGATCAATGCGCTGAACGAGCACGCCGGTGCGCAAGGAGCATCACAATGAGCGAGGGCCTCAACCAAGCATCAACGGCAGGCGTAGAAACCTTCGACCTGTTCAGCCTCAGGCCTGATGTTCCGTTCGATCATGCGTTCTCGCAGCTTTCCGTACTGCTCGGCTGCATCCGCCACCTCACCACCGAAGCAGAAATGGAAAACGACCGCATCGCTGGCAGCGCGGCGCGGATTCTCAGCGAGATGGCCAAGGCATTGATCGATGATCTGGAGCGGGGGATGAACGAGGCTCACTGAGGCTGCGCAGGCTCCATTTGTTGCGATTGCTGCTTCTGCAACTGCACAGGGCCGTTGAAATAGATGTGCCATTGCGTGTTTCTTTCGCCGGGACGAGTAACATGGCCGTTTCGGGGCTGCTACGCAGCCCATCGCCGGCAAGCCAGCTCCCACAGGTACAGCGCAGAGCTCAAGAGCTGCGCGATACCTGTGGGAGCTGGCTTGCCGGCGATGGGCCGCAAAGCGGCCCCAAATCGCTCAACTGAACGGCATCGGGCAAAGCCCCTCCTGCTTCAAGAGGAAAACGCAATGCGCATATGGATCGACGCCGACGCCTGCCCCAAGGCAGCCAAGGACCTGATCGTCAAATTCGCCCTCAAGCGCAAGCTCGAGGTGGTCATGGTGGCCGGGCAGGCCGTGGCCAAACCGGCCTTCGCCGTTGTGCGGCTGATCGTGGTACCCAGCGGCATGGATGCCGCCGATGATTACCTGGTCGAGCACGCCGTGCCAGGTGAGCTGGTCATCTGCAGCGACGTGCCGCTGGCCGACCGCCTGATCAAGAAGGGGGTAGCGGCGCTGGACCCACGCGGCCGTGAATTCGACGAGCGCAACATGGGCGACCGGCTGGCAGTGCGCAACCTGTTTACCGAGTTGCGCGAGCAGGGCCAGGCCGGCGGAGGGCAGGGGCCTTATGGCGAACGCGAAAAGCAGGCGTTCGCCAATGCGCTGGACCGTATTCTGGCCCGCTTGGCCAAGGGCTGATCAGTCAGCCTCGTGGGTCATTTCCAGCACGCGATCCACCAGCTTGTAAATGCCGCCAGCCGCCTCGCTGATCGACTTGGCCACCATGTACGCCGGCGTGGTCACCAGCTTGCGCTGGGTGTCCTCAACGATGTCATGCACATCGCACTCTTCATGGGTGCCACCCATCTTGGTCACCGCAGCAGCAGTATCGGCATCGTTCCCGATGGTGCAGACCACGCCAGGGCCGTAGATCTTGGCCGCCAGTGCCGGTGAAATGCACATCAGGCCAACCGGCTTGCAAGCTTCGGCAAAGGCCTCGGCCAAGGCCAGTACCTGCGGGTTGACCGTGCAATCGCTACCTTCGACGGCAAAGTCGGACAGGTTCTTCGCCGCCCCGAAACCACCCGGCACGATCAGCGCGTCGAAGTCCTCGGCCCTGGCCTCGCTGATGTCCTTGACCTCGCCGCGGGCGATGCGCGCCGATTCCACCAGTACATTGCGCGACTCAGGCATCTGCTCACCGGTGAGGTGGTTGATCACATGCATCTGCGCGATGTTCGGCGCGAAGCACTGCACCTGTGCGCCGCGCTGGTCGAGGCGCAGCAGGGTGATCACGCTTTCATGGATTTCGGCGCCATCGTAGACGCCACAGCCGGAAAGAATCACCGCTACTTTTTTCGTCATGCTCATTACTCCAGTGTCGAGGCGCTAAATGTCCTCTAGTTTGGCAGATGTGGCCATAGGGGTTGCCTTGGGTGCATCCTAATCTGTGTGGATACCCTTCGAGGCAGCTGTCCATGGACCTGATTCTGCTGGCCGTACCGTTCTTTTTCGTGCTGATCGCGGTTGAACTGGTCGCCGACCATGTGCGCGGCCAGCGCAATTTCACGCTGGCCGATTCGATCAACAGCCTGAGCACCGGCGTGCTGTCCACCAGTACCGGGCTGCTGACCAAGGGGGCAGGGCTGGTGACCTATGCACTGGCGTGGGAGCATCTGGCGCTGCTGCACCTGCCGGACCACGCCGTCTGGGTCTGGTTGGTGGCGTTCGTGCTGTACGACTTCTGCTATTACTGGCTGCACCGCTTGGGGCATGAGCGCAATGTGCTGTGGGCAGCCCATTCGGTGCATCACCAGAGCGAGGAGTACAACCTCACCACCGCGTTGCGCCAGACCAGTAGCGGCTTCCTTTTTTCGTGGATCTTCTACCTGCCGCTGGCGCTGATCGGCGTGTCGCCAGGGGTGTTCATTACAGTGGCGTCGCTCAACCTGCTGTACCAGTTCTGGGTGCACACCCGGCACATTCCCAAGTTGGGCTGGCTCGAATGGATACTGATCACACCGTCCAACCATCGCGTCCACCATGCGCAAAATACTGTTTACTTGGATCGCAACTACGGCGGTGTGTTCATTCTTTGGGACCGTCTGTTTGGCACCTTCAAGGAAGAAGACCCGGCCGAGCCGGTGGTGTTTGGCGTGACCACGCCGTTGGCCAGCTGGAACCCGTTGTGGGCCAACCTGCAGTTCTATGCCCAGCTCTGGGACGATGCCCGGCGCACCGATAGCCTGTGGGACAAACTGCGTATCTGGTTCATGCCCACTGGCTGGCGGCCGGCGGATGTGGCCGCGCGTTATCCACAGGCCAAGCAGAACCTGGCGCTGTTCCGTAAGTTCGAGGTTGCCCTGGGGCGGGCGCAGCAGGTTTATGTGGTGCTGCAGTTCGCCGTTTACGTGGCATTGGGCAGCTACCTGATGGGTGTTGCAGAGCAGGTGCCGACGGCGGCCCTGGTGCTGGGCTGGTCGGTGATGGCGCTGGGGTTGTTTGCCTTGGGCGCGGCCCTGGAAAATCGGCCGTGGGCAGGGCGCCTGGAGCTGGCGCGCCTGTTGTTGAATGCGCCCGCGCTGTATCTGGCTGGCGCTTTGGGCTTAGGGGTTGTCACGCCCTTGGTCTGGGCCCTGCTCGCGCTTTACAGCCTGCTCAGCCTCGGCGGCCTGGGCCTGTGCCGCGGCCTTGCGCTCGGCGCGCAAGGTGCGAAAACGCCGCCGCAGCCACAGCAGGGCGCCGAGCAGCAGCAGGCCACCGAGCACCCATAGCTCGTACTTCTTCACGTTGCCCAGCATGCCTTCAAGAATGGCGCCGAAGTGGTACGCGGCTGCGCCCAGGGCCAAGGCCCAGACGGCTGCGCCGATGCCGTTGAGCAGCAGATAACGGCGGGGTGGGTAGCCGGACAGGCCGATAGCCACGGGCATGACCGTGCGCAGGCCATAGACGAAGCGGAAGCTCAGTACCCAGATGTCGGGGTGGCGGCGGATATGTTCCAGCGCCCGGTCGCCCATGGCCTGCCAGCGCGGCTTGCGCGCCAGGATCTTGCGCCCGTGGCGGCGGCCCATGAAGTACCACAGCTGGTCGCCGGCATAGCTGCCGAAGAACGCCACGATCACCACCAGGCTGATGTCCATGTACCCGCGGAACGCAAGGAATCCTGCAAGCACCAGGATGGTCTCGCCTTCAAAGAAGGTGCCTAGAAAAAGGGCAAAATAGCCGAAATCCTGCAGGAATTGTTGAAGCATTTTCTGAGGTGCTGGCGAAATGAACGCGCAGCCTACCCCTTCACGCGCGTTCGTGAAAGTGTCCAGATGTGTCTCGACGTGAACAATTCGTACAAGGACAATGGCTTCAGCCACAAGTCGCGGGCTTGCCTATAGATGTAACACAGACGTCATAATGGCCGCTTATCGTCCCGCTCAATTGATGATAGGGCGTTAACGTCCTCCAGGAACGCCAGATGAATAATGAAGTGCTAACCCCTGTCGCGATCAAGGACGCCCAGGCGGTCCCCGAAGAGATGGTGCAGACCCCGCCGGATCTGCCAGAGGCCCCGGAGCCTGCAGTAGAGGCCGCACCCCCCGCGCCCGTGCATGCTGCCCCCGCGCCGGCCATCGCCATCCCGAGCCTGGACGACAGCAGCCTGTACATTCATCGCGAGCTGTCGCAGCTGCAGTTCAACATCCGCGTGCTGGAGCAGGCGCTGGATGAGTCCTACCCGCTGCTCGAGCGCCTGAAATTCCTGCTGATCTTCTCCAGCAACCTCGATGAGTTCTTCGAGATCCGCGTGGCGGGCTTGAAGAAGCAGATCAACTTTGCTCGTGAACAGGCCGGTGCCGACGGCCTGCAGCCGCATCAGGCGCTGGCGCGCATCAGCGAGCTGGTGCACACCGAAGTTGATCGCCAGTACGCGATCCTCAATGATGTGTTGCTGCCGGAACTGGAAAAGCACGCGATCCGCTTCATCCGCCGCCGGTACTGGACGCCCAAGCTAAAGACCTGGGTGCGCCGCTACTTCCGTGACGAGATTGCACCGATCATCACCCCGATCGGTCTGGACCCGACGCACCCGTTCCCGTTGCTGGTGAACAAGAGCCTTAACTTCATCGTAGAACTCGAAGGCGTCGATGCCTTCGGTCGTGATTCGGGCCTGGCGATCATCCCGGCACCGCGCCTGCTGCCGCGGGTCATTCGTGTGCCGGAAGAGGTCGGTGGCCCTGGGGACAACTACGTGTTCCTGTCCTCGATGATCCACGCCCATGCCGACGACCTGTTCCAGGGCATGAAGGTCAAGGGTTGCTACCAGTTCCGCCTGACCCGTAACGCCGACCTGGCGCTGGATTCGGAAGAAGTCGACGACCTGGCGCGCGCCCTGCGCGGTGAGCTGTTCTCGCGCCGATACGGCGATGCCGTGCGCCTGGAAGTGGCCGACACCTGCCCCAAGCACCTGTCCGACTACCTGCTCAAGCAGTTCAGCCTGAGCGAGAGCGAGTTGTACCAGGTCAACGGCCCGGTCAACCTGACCCGCCTGTTCAGCATCACCGGCCTGGACAGCCACCCGGAGCTGCAGTACACGCCGTTCACCCCGGCGATCCCCAAGCTGCTGGTCAACGCCGACAACATCTTCAGTGTCATCAGCAAGCAGGACATCCTGCTGATGCACCCGTTCGAGTCCTTCACTCCTGTGGTCGACCTGCTGCGCCAGGCCGCCAAGGACCCGCACGTGCTCGCCGTTCGTCAGACGCTGTACCGCTCCGGCGCCAACTCGGAAATTGTCGACGCGCTGGTGGATGCAGCACGAAACGGCAAGGAAGTCACCGCGGTGATCGAGTTGCGCGCGCGCTTTGACGAAGAGTCCAACCTGCAGATGGCCAGCCGCCTGCAGGCTGCCGGCGCCGTGGTGATATATGGCGTGGTTGGCTTCAAGACCCATGCCAAGATGATGCTGATCCTGCGCCGCGAGCAGGGCGAGATCGTCCGCTACGCCCACCTGGGCACCGGTAACTACCACGCCGGTAATGCTCGCCTGTACACCGACTACAGCCTGCTGACCTCCGACGATGCCCTCACCGAGGACGTCGGCAAGCTGTTCAGCCAGTTGATCGGCATGGGCAAGACCTTGCGCATGAAAAAACTGCTGCACGCGCCGTTCACCCTGAAAAAGGGCATGCTCGACATGATTGCCCGGGAAACCCAGTTCGCCCTGGAAGGCAAACCCGCGCACATCATCGCCAAGTTCAACTCGCTGACCGATGCCAAGGTCATCAAGGCCCTGTACAAGGCCAGCCAGTCGGGCGTGAAGATCGACCTGGTGGTGCGTGGCATGTGCTGCTTGCGCCCAGGCATCCCGGGGGTTTCGCACAATATCCAGGTGCGCTCGATCATCGGCCGCTTCCTGGAGCATACCCGGGTGTTCTACTTCCTCAACGGCGGCGAAGAGCAGATCTACCTGTCCAGCGCCGACTGGATGGAGCGCAACCTCGACAAGCGTGTCGAGACCTGCTTCCCGGTGGAGGGCAAGAAGCTGTTGCTGCGGGTGAAGAAGGAGCTGGAAGGCTACCTGACCGACAACACCCATGCCTGGACGCTGCAGCCCGACGGGCGCTATGTGCGCAGCAGCCCGACCGGCAACCAGAACCCGCGCAGTGCCCAGGCGACCCTGCTGGAGCGCCTGAGCAACCCGGTACTTAACGTACGCTGAGGACGAAGTTGACCCGGGCCAGCCACTCCGCCTCGTTGGCGAAGTCGGCCTGGGTCAGCTGGTTCTGCTCCAGCCAGCCGGCCGGGAAGGCCACGTCGAGGCTATTGTCTGCGGCCTGCAGTTGCACCTTGGGCATCTGTTGGGTGCCACGGATGTGGTGGAACAGAATGGCGAAGCGCAGCAGTACGCACAGGCGCAGCAGTTTCACGCCTTCATCGCCGAGTTCGGCGAACTTGTCCTTGGGGATGTTGCGGCGGTGGCCACGTACCAGCAGCGCCATCATCTGCTGGTCTTCACGCGAGAAGCCCGACAGGTCGGAGTGCTCGATCAGGTAGGCACCATGCTTGTGGTAGTGGTAATGGGCAATGTCCAGGCCAATTTCGTGAATTTTGGCTGCCCAGCCCAGTAGATCGCGCCAGTTACCCTCTTCAAGGCCCCATGCCTTGGCCACTTGGTCAAAGGCGTGCAGCGCCTTGCGCTCGACGCGCGCAGCCTGGCCCTGATCGACGTGGTAGCGCTCCATCAACGAGTTCAGGGTGCGTTCGCGCACGTCTTCGTGGTGGTGGCGGCCAAGCAGGTCGAACAGCACACCTTCACGCAGCGCGCCATCGCAATGGTCCATGCGTTGCAGTTCCAGCGCGTCGAAAATCGCCTCGAGAATCGCCATGCCGGCCGGGAAGATGGCGCGGCGGTCGGGTTTGACCCCGTCGAAGTCGATCTTGTCGGCCTCGCCCAGTTTGAACAGCTTGCGTTTGACCCACGCCAGCCCCTCGGCGTTGACCTCGCCATTGCCCAGGCCAGCGGCCTTGATGGCGGCGCCGATGGCACGGATGGTCCCGGAGGAGCCTATCGCTTCATCCCAGGTCAGGCGATGCAGGGCATTCTCGATGCTCATCAGCTCCAGGCGCGCGGCAGTGTAGGCCTGGGCGTAGCGGGCCGGGGTGATCTTGCCATCGCGGAAATAGCGCTGGGTGAAGCTGACGCAGCCCATCTGCAGGCTTTCACGCAGCAGCGGCTCAAAGCGCTGGCCGATGATGAACTCGGTGCTGCCACCGCCGATATCGGCGACCAGGCGTTTACCAGGGGTGTCGGCCAGGGTGTGGGACACGCCCAGGTAGATCAGGCGCGCTTCTTCGCGGCCGGAGATCACTTCCACGGGGTGGCCGAGGATC
Source organism: Pseudomonas sp. BNK-15 (assembly GCF_047456105.1). Taxonomy (NCBI): domain Bacteria; kingdom Pseudomonadati; phylum Pseudomonadota; class Gammaproteobacteria; order Pseudomonadales; family Pseudomonadaceae; genus Pseudomonas; species Pseudomonas sp. BNK-15. Next base: position 1,733,101 of record NZ_CP179898.1, on the reverse strand, counting down.
ACTTCGGCACGCTGGATGAATTCGTTGCGGTTGCGCGCCTCGCGCAGGGCGTTGGTGCCAACGATGCGCACGGCCCCCGCAGGCATGCCGTTGATCAGCTGGGCAAAGCGCTTCAGGCATTCCAGGCCCCGGACCATGGCTTCTTCGCTGAGCATGCGTGCTTCGTCGATGCCAGCGGCGAGCTGAACCTTTTCCCCGAGCCGCTCCAGGATGCGGATCTCGGTATGGTGAGCCTTGGCCACGACCATGTGGAAACTGTTGGAGCCCAGGTCGATGGCGGCAATCAGGGACAGGTTCTTCGCTAAGGTATGCGGCATGATCTGAGTAGTCTCGGTCGGTAACCCGGCAATCGTGCCACGTTAGCAGGCTGTCGCCAACGCGCGACTCGCCAGGGCTTGATGCAAGGCAATGTGCCAGTCGATGCTATGACACTTCTGTGACAGTTTCGATTCGTGGCGTCTTGCACAACTATAGTGACACTCAATCGTCCGCGACTTCCTGTAGCGCGTGGGTGCGGCTATGATGGGCCACGTTTTTTGCTTACGACCCTGGAGATATCCATGAGCAGCGATCTTATCAAACACGTCACCGACGCCACCTTTGAGGCCGAAGTCCTGCAAGCCCAAGGCCCGGTGCTGGTCGACTACTGGGCTGAATGGTGCGGCCCATGCAAGATGATCGCTCCGGTGCTGGACGACATCGCCACCACCTATGAGGGTAAACTGACCGTCGCCAAGCTGAACATCGACGACAACCAGGAAACCCCGGCCAAGCACGGCGTGCGTGGCATCCCGACGCTGATGCTGTTCAAGAACGGCAACGTCGAGGCCACCAAGGTCGGCGCCTTGTCCAAATCCCAGCTGGCCGCGTTCCTCGACGCCCACCTGTGATGTGAAAAAGCCCCGGAAATTCCGGGGCTTTTCTTTTCCAACCCACTAGACGTCGAAAAAAGCAAGTGTTACATTCGGCCTCGCACTGTTTCTCCAGTGCCCCCTGCACGCCGTCGCCGACGCACTCCTAATTAGAATCTGTGCGCGATCCTATCGCCTTCTAGCGGCGCGGCTTCATTAAGCCAGAAGCTTAATCCTCCCTTCATACATGATTACGTCATTCCCCTTATGAACCTGACTGAACTCAAGCAAAAGCCGATTACCGATCTGCTGGAAATGGCCGAACAGATGGGCATCGAAAACATGGCCCGTTCGCGCAAACAGGACGTGATTTTCGCCCTGCTGAAAAAGCACGCGAAAAGCGGCGAAGAGATCTCAGGTGACGGCGTGCTGGAGATTCTCCAGGATGGTTTCGGTTTCCTGCGTTCGGCTGATGCGTCCTATCTGGCCGGCCCTGACGACATCTACGTCTCGCCCAGCCAGATCCGCCGCTTCAACCTGCGTACCGGCGATACCATCGTCGGCAAGATCCGCCCGCCGAAGGAAGGGGAGCGTTACTTCGCGCTGCTCAAGGTCGACACGATCAACTTCGATCGCCCGGAAAACGCGAAGAACAAGATCCTCTTCGAAAACCTGACGCCGCTGTTCCCGAACAAGCGCCTGAAGATGGAAGCCGGCAACGGTTCCACCGAAGACCTGACCGGCCGCGTCATCGACCTGTGCGCGCCGATCGGCAAGGGCCAGCGTGGCCTGATCGTCGCCCCGCCGAAAGCGGGTAAAACGATCATGCTGCAGAACATCGCGGCCAACATCACCCGTAACAACCCCGAGTGCCACCTGATCGTTCTGCTGATCGACGAGCGCCCGGAAGAAGTGACCGAAATGCAGCGCACCGTGCGCGGTGAAGTGGTTGCCTCGACCTTCGATGAGCCGCCAACCCGCCACGTGCAGGTTGCCGAAATGGTCATCGAGAAGGCCAAGCGCCTGGTCGAGCACAAGAAGGATGTGGTCATCCTGCTGGACTCCATCACCCGTCTGGCGCGTGCCTACAACACCGTGATCCCGAGCTCCGGCAAGGTGCTGACCGGTGGTGTCGATGCCCACGCCCTGGAGAAGCCGAAGCGTTTCTTCGGCGCTGCGCGTAACATCGAGGAAGGCGGTTCGCTGACCATCATCGCCACCGCGCTGGTAGAAACCGGCTCGAAGATGGACGAAGTGATCTACGAAGAGTTCAAGGGTACCGGCAACATGGAACTGCCCCTGGACCGTCGGATCGCCGAGAAGCGTGTGTTCCCGGCCATCAACATCAACCGCTCGGGCACCCGCCGTGAAGAGCTGCTGACTGCTGATGACGAACTGCAGCGCATGTGGATCCTGCGCAAGCTGCTGCACCCGATGGACGAGATCGCCGCCATCGAGTTTTTGGTCGACAAGCTCAAGCAGACCAAGACCAACGACGAGTTCTTCCTGTCGATGAAGCGCAAGTAAGCGTTTCAGGCTGGCAGTGATTGGGGCTGCTTCGCAGCCCATCGCCGGCAAGCCGGCTCTTACAGGTCCTCTGCGATCCTTGTGGGAGCCGTCTTGCCGGCGATGGGGCGCGGAGCGGCCCCAAGTCATTTTTGGCCATTGAGCGCTGAACGGCGCTACACTCTGCACCCCGACCGATACGGCCAACACGAGGCTCATGCATGCAGTATCGCGACTTGCGCGACTTCATTCGTGGCCTGGAACAGCGCGGTGAACTCAAGCGCATCCAGGTCCCGATCTCCCCCGTCCTGGAAATGACCGAGGTGTGTGACCGCACCCTGCGTGCAAAGGGCCCGGCGTTGTTGTTCGAAAAGCCCACGGGCTTCGACATTCCGGTGCTCGGCAACCTGTTCGGCACCCCGCAGCGGGTGGCCATGGGTATGGGTGCCGAGTCGGTCGAGGAGCTGCGCGAGATCGGCAAGCTGCTGGCCTTCCTCAAGGAGCCGGAGCCGCCGAAAGGCCTCAAGGATGCCTGGTCGAAACTGCCGATCTTCAAGAAGGTCGTGTCCATGGCGCCGAAGGTGGTCAAGGATGCTGTTTGCCAGGAGGTGGTGGTCGAGGGTGATGATGTCGACCTTGGCCAGCTGCCGATCCAGCACTGCTGGCCGGGCGACGTGGCGCCGCTGATCACCTGGGGCCTTACCGTGACCCGCGGCCCGAACAAGGACCGCCAGAACCTGGGCATTTATCGCCAGCAGGTCATCGGCCGCAACAAAGTCATCATGCGCTGGTTGAGCCACCGCGGCGGTGCCCTGGATTATCGCGAATGGTGTGAGAAGAACCCCGGCCAACCGTTCCCTGTCGCCGTTGCCCTGGGTGCCGACCCGGCAACCATCCTCGGCGCCGTCACGCCGGTGCCCGATACCCTGTCCGAATATGCCTTCGCCGGCCTTTTGCGTGGCAACCGCACCGAGTTGGTCAAATGCCGAGGCAGCAACCTGCAGGTGCCGGGTACCGCCGAGATCATCCTTGAAGGTGTGATCCACCCGGGGGAGATGGCTCCGGAAGGCCCCTATGGTGACCACACCGGCTACTACAACGAAGTGGACAGCTTCCCGGTGTTCACCGTCGAGCGCATCACCCACCGGCAAAAACCGATCTACCACAGCACCTATACCGGCCGGCCGCCAGATGAGCCGGCCATCCTCGGCGTGGCGCTCAATGAAGTGTTCGTGCCGATCCTGCAAAAGCAGTTCCCGGAGATCGTCGACTTCTACCTGCCGCCGGAAGGGTGCTCGTACCGGATGGCGGTGGTGACGATGAAGAAGCAGTACCCGGGCCACGCCAAGCGCGTGATGCTGGGTGTGTGGTCGTTCCTGAGACAGTTCATGTACACCAAGTTCGTTATCGTAACCGACGACGACATCAACGCCCGTGACTGGAATGACGTGATCTGGGCCATCACCACGCGCATGGACCCCAAGCGTGATACGGTGATGATCGACAACACGCCGATCGATTACCTGGACTTTGCGTCGCCGGTATCGGGCCTGGGGTCGAAGATGGGCCTGGATGCCACCCACAAGTGGCCGGGCGAGACTACACGCGAATGGGGCCGGGTCATCGTCAAGGACGAGGCCGTCACCCGCCGCATCGATGAGTTGTGGGACCAGTTGGGAATAGATTGATGCAGGTAACGTTGCAGCCGTCCGGGGCGGTGCTGGCGCTCGAACCCGGGGAACGGATCCTGGATGGAGCGCGGCGGCTGGGCTATGACTGCCCGAACAGCTGTCGCAATGGCAATTGCCATGTGTGCGCCGCATTGTTGGTCGAAGGTCGCGTTCGCCAGAACGGTGAGGTGCGCGACCATGGTGAGCTGTTCACGTGCATCGCCGAACCGCTGGAGGACTGCGTGCTGCTCTGGGATGGTGTGCTGGCCCTGGGCGAGCTGCCAGTGCGCAAGCTGGCATGCAGCGTCATTGAGTGCGTAGAGGTAGGTGGCGATGTCTGGCGCGTGCGTTTGCGCGCGCCGGCTGGCAAGCCACTGCGCTATCACGCCGGGCAGTATCTGATGATCGAGCGCGAGGGCGGCAAGCCGGCGGCCTTCTCCCTGGCGTCTGCCCCCCACAGTGGGCGCGACCTTGAGCTTCACGTGCTGGTCCGCGAAGACAGCGCCCGTCAGCTTTTGGCGCAACTGCAGCGTGACCCTATCGCCCGCATCGAAATGCCATTCGGTGACACCCACCTGGCCGAGCTGCCCGATGGACCACTGGTGCTCATCGCTGCGGGAACCGGCATGGGGCAGATGCACAGCCTGGTCGAGCATTGCCGCGCCCAGGGCTTCAAGCACCCGGTGCACCTCTACTGGGGCGTGCGACGCCCTGAAGACTTCTACGCCATCGAGCACTGGGACGAATGGGAGCGTCTGCCCAACCTGTTCCTGCACAAGGTGGTGAGCGACCTGTGTGGCTGGGAAGGCCGTTGCGGCATGTTGCACGAGGCTGTGTGCGAGGACGTGCAAGACCTCAATACAGTTCATGTTTATGCCAGTGGTTCACCAAACATGGTTTATGCCACGCTCGATGCCCTGGTCGAGGCCGGTATGGATGCGCACCGCATGCGTGCGGATGTGTTTGCCTACGCACCGCGTGGTTAATAACCGAAGTTTCAGGTAGTGGGTATAAGGCGGTAATTCTTACCGCCTTGACTAATAACTTTCACTATACTTGGAACAATGCTCTCCAACCGTCGGAAGTTCGCGTGAAACTTAGGCTTCAGGGCTTGAGTGTTGGCGCGGTTCTATCCTAAGGTGGTTGCAGGCTCCCAAGGCGCTGGCGCAAGCCCCGCCCTGCAGGGCCTTTCGCTATATCAGTAGTTCACAGGGAATAATGGCGGCAGCTTATGTCGGCACTTGAAAGTTTATCCTGGAAAAGCGCTTATCCTCCGGCACTCGACTTCGGCCAGCAACTGACCCGCGAGCAATTGATCAACTCGATGCATACGACCATGTCGCGCCATGACGGTGGCCCGGTCTGGTTGTTCGCCTATGGTTCGTTGATATGGCGCCCGGAGTGCAGTTCGGTAGAGCGCCAGCGAGCACGCGTGCATGGCTATCACCGTGGCCTTTACCTGTGGTCGCACGAGCATCGTGGTACGCCGGAAACGCCAGGCCTGGTATTCGGCCTCGACCGCGGCGGTTCGTGCAGCGGTTTTGCCTACCGCCTCGATGAAAGCAACCTCGACGACTCGCTGATGGCCTTGTGGCAAAGAGAGATGCCGTACCCGGCGTACCGGCCGCACTGGCTCAGCTGCCGGCTGGGTGATGGCAGCAAGGTGCAGGCCTTGGGCTTTGTACTTGAGCGGCACCTGCCGTGCTACGCCGGCAATCTGCCTGATACGCTGCTTAGCCAGATTCTTGCCAGTGCCAAAGGGCGCTATGGCACCACGCGTGAGTATGTCGAGCAGACGTTGAACGCATTGCGCAGCCACCAGATGCCCGACCGCAACCTCGAAGCGCGGTTCCGGCGCTGCCACAACCTGCGGGAGGTCTGATTGGGCTGTGCAGGGCTCTTCGCGCGTTTATCGGCGAAGAGCTCTGCAGCGGCAGCGTATCTTTCAATGATTAGCTGGCCAGCAGCACCAGCTTACCCACCGCTTTCCTTTGGCCCAACTGCTCGATCGCCGCGCCCGCCTCGGCCAGTGGGTAAGTCTTCGATACCAGCGGCTTCAGTTTGCCCTCGGCATGCCAGGCAAACAGCTGGTTGAAGTTGGCCGCATTGTCCTGCGGCTGACGCTGGGCAAAAGCCCCCCAGAATACCCCCAGCACCGCTGCGCCCTTGAGCAGTACCAGGTTCGCCGCCATCTGTGGAATCGTCCCGCTGGCAAAGCCGACCACCAGCAGCCGCCCGTTCCACGCCAGCCCGCGCACGGCCTGGTCGAACAGTTCACCGCCGACCGGGTCGTAGATCACATCTACCCCTTGGCCGCCGGTCAGGCGCTTGATTTCCTCCTTGAGGCTGGCCTGGCTGTAGTCGATCAACTCGTCCGCCCCTGCAGCCTTGGCCACGGCCAGTTTCTCTGCGCTGCTGGCGGCTGCGATCACCTTGGCGCCCATGGCTTTGCCGATCTCCACGGCCGCCAGGCCGACACCACCGGACGCACCCAGCACCAGCAAGGTTTCGCCCGGCTGCAACTGGCCGCGCTGCTTGAGCGCATGCATCGAGGTGCCATAGGTCATGCCAAAGGCAGCAGCGGTGGTGAAGTCCATGCTTTCGGGGATGGGCAGCACGTTGTAGAACGGCACGGCCACCTGTTCGGCGAACGCCCCCCATCCGGTGAGGGCCATCACCCGGTCCCCGACCTGGAAGGCACCGGCGCGCTCGCCGACAGCGGCAACGACACCCGCCGCCTCGCCACCGGGTGAAAACGGTAGCGGTGGCTGGAACTGGTATTTGCCTTCGATGATCAGGGTATCTGGGAAGTTGACCCCGGCCGCATGCACCTCGAGCAGAATCTCGTTTTTCTTCGGTACCGGGCTGGCCACCTCTTCCAGAACCAGGTTGCGTGCCGGCCCCAAGGTTTTACACAACACAGCTTTCATCGGGCTATTCCTTTGCGGGTAGTGGCCGATAAGTGTAGGAGGGCGGCCTGCCGGGTCAACGAGCATGGCCCGCCCTGATGGGGCTGCATAAGCCCGGGCTTGGGTTTGGGCCGCATGCTGGGTAAGCTGGCGCCAATTGTTTTGAGGAGTGAATTCGTGAAAGCGTGGATCTTGATGGTGCTGGCCCTGATGCTGCCAGCGGCGGCCCTGGCCGAAGAAGCCAAGGAAGGAGCCCCCAAGGTCTCCTATATCAGCCTGAGCCCGCCCTTTGTAGGCAACTACGCCCTCGACGGCGGCCCCAGGTTGCGCGTATTCAAAGCTGATGTGGCCCTGCGTGTGACTGGCGATGAGGCAGCCAAGGCGGTCAAGCACCACGAGCCGCTGATTCGCAACCAGCTGGTGGCGCTGTTCACCCAACAAGGTGTGGATAACTTGAGCAACGTCGACGCCAAGGAAAAACTGCGCCAAGAGGCGCTCAAGCAGGTGCAGCAGGTGATGGAAGCAGAAGAAGGCAAGCCGATTGTCGAAGATCTGCTGTTCAATAACCTGATCGTGCAGTGATCAAGATACAGGCTGGCCTCTTCGCGGGGCCGGTCATTTGCTCAGCGCAATGATCGCCACCCACTGCTCTTCGGTCACCGGCATCACCGACAGCCGAGTGCCTTTGTGCACCAGTGGCAACTCCTCCAACGCGCTTTGTTGCTTGAGCAAGCCCAGCCCCAGCACCTGCCTGAACGTATTCACGTGCGCCACATCTACCGCGCTCCAGGGGTTCTTCTCGGCAGTGGCTTTGGCGTCGTAGTAATGGCTCTGAGGGTCCAGCGCAGTTGGGTCCGGGTAGGCCGCTGCAGTGATCCGGGCGATCCCGGCAATGCCCGGTTGAGGGCAACTGGAGTGGTAGAAGAAAAACTCATCGCCTACGTTCATGGCGCGCAGAAAATTGCGCGCCTGATAGTTGCGCACGCCATCCCAGCGGGCCTCACCCAGGCGGCCCAGGCCTTCGATCGAAAGCTCATCGGGCTCGGATTTCATCAGCCAGTAGGCCATGGATACTGCTCCTGAAAAGGTTTGAAATAACCTGTTGCACGAAACCGACAGCCGGTTGGCGTCAACGTTTGCGTGTCGACGCAGGTTGTCGGAAAATGCGCCGATTTTAACGCTATATGCTCCGGCGGCACCAAGAAGGTCGCCGAGCCAGAACGTATGCCTAGGGGGGCATTCTTCGATGAATCAACGCAAACCGGACCTGCTCTGGGTCCTGGTCTTCATCTTTGGTCTGGGTGTGGTTACCACCGGTTATGCTCAGGGTATCTGGGAGCGCAAGCTCGATACCGCGTACCAGGCACCGGTCGAAGCCGGTCAGCAGCAGCGCTGATCTTCCCCGCTGGCGCCTGTTATTTAGGCGCCAGGTACCAGTCACGGTCCGAGACCGTGCCCTGCAGTGGTACATCCCAACTGGCCTGCGCCAGTCGTTCGACCTTCTGGCATTCATGGGCCAGCCCCAGCAGCAGGGGTTTTTTCCATGTTTTGCGTCGCGCCTGGTAGGCCAGGCTGCGATCATAGAAACCACCGCCCATGCCTAGCCGCCCGCCGGCTTCATCGAAGCCCACCAGTGGCAGCAGAATCAGGTCCAGCGACCAGATCGGGCGCTGGCGCTTGCGGTCAGTCAGTGGCTCTGGAATACGGAAACGGTTGCGCTTGAGCTTTTCCCCTTGCTCGAACCGCTGGAACACCATGCGCGTACGCGGCCATGCGTGCAGTACCGGCAGGTAGGTACGTTTGCCACGGCGTTGCGCCTCGCGCAGTAGCAACTGCGGGTCGATTTCACCGTCGTTGGGCAGGTACAGGGCAATGTGCCGTGCGCGGCGGAACAGCGGGTTTTGCGCCAGCTGCCGATACAGCCCAAGGGAGGCTTGGCGTTGCTGGGCTGGCGTGAGTGCGCGGCGGGCATTGCGAAGCAGGCGACGAAGCTGGGGGCGGGTTAGCGGCGCGGTGTCGGTCATGGCACGGGCGTTCCCAGGTGTCGAAGCTAAAAGCGAGAACTGCCCGCCTGGGTGGGCGGGCAGTCGAAATCAGGCTCCCCGATAAGACCGCTATCGGTGTAGCCCTTGAACCCGAAAGTTCAAGGTGGAGATTGCAGGGGGCGTTAAGGCTTTCCGTCGGGCGGACATGCACACCGGCCCCAGCGTGCAACCCCCGTGGTTGTGCGTATCGGCTCAGGGACATAACCGACTGGCGCATCCCCCAGGGAGTGGCGCCAGTATACCAACCTCAGCCGATTTTGGTATCCGTGTCGTCGGACAAAGCCTTGTCGACGCGATCGAGCAGGTCGCGGACCTGTTCGCGGGTGGCGCTGCCAGCGGGGGCGTCGGTGCGGTCTTCCTGGCGGTGGAGCATCTCGTGGGTGATGTTCAATGCGGCCATGACCGCGATCCGATCAGCACCGATCACCTTGCCGCTGCTGCGGATCTCGCGCATCTTGCCGTCCAGGTAGCGTGCGGCGCTGACCAGGTTGTTGCGTTCTTCCGGCGGGCAGATGATCGAGTATTCCTTGTCCAGGATCTGCACGGTGACGCTATTGCTTGAACTCATGAGTCATGCTCCAGGGCCTTGAGGCGTAAGATCATCGACTCGACCTTGCGCTTGGCGATCTCGTTCTTTTCGATGAGGTGGGCGCGCTCTTCGCGCCAGGATTTTTCCTGAGCTACTAGGAGTGCATTTTGCCGTTTAAGTTGCTCGACGCGCTCGATCAGCGACTCGAACCGGCTCATCAATGCTTGCAGGTCGTTCTCTTGCGTGGGTTGCACTCGATTCGCTCCGTCATTGAATCACCCGTCGATCATGCCTCTCCCTGAGCGGTGACGGCCAGTGCCGATGGTCTTGGCGCGCCTGCCGGTGCTAGGATACAAGGCCTTCATTCTAGTCAAATGCGCCGTCTGGCGCCTAGCCGCCCATGCCTAATACCCAATCGCCCTACACCGCATTCGCCGCACTGCTCTCGAGCAACGGCCACCCTGTTTCCCCCGCCGAGCTGCACGGCCTGCTGATCGGCCGCAGTTGCGCCGGTGCCGGCTTCGAGGCCGATGCCTGGCTGGCCGACGCTGCCGGGGTGCTGGAAAACGAACCTGAAGACAATGTGCGCGCTGCATTGATCGGCCTGCAAGAGATGGTCAAGGCCGAGCTGACCGGCGAGGACATTGCGATCGTTCTGCTGCTGCCAAGCGACGAAACCGCGCTGACCGAGCGTGCCACGGCGCTGGGCCAGTGGTGCCAGGGCTTCATCGCCGGCTTCGGGCTCAACGCTGGCGGCAAGGACCTGTCCACCGATGCCAAGGAAGTGCTCCAGGACCTGGTGGCCATTTCCCAGGTCCAGGAAGCACTGGAAGAATCCGAGGACGGCGAAAGCGATTACATGGAAGTCATGGAGTATCTGCGCGTTGCGCCGCTGCTGCTGTACACAGAGCTGGCCGCGCCGGCCGCGCCTGCGCCAAAACCTTCGCTGCACTGATCAACCGGGGGTAGTCCTGCCCATGAGCCACATACCCAAGGCCGAATATGCCCGTCGGCGCAAGGCGCTGATGGCGCAGATGGTCCCCAACAGCATTGCCATCCTGCCGGCTGCCGCAGTCGCCATTCGCAACCGCGATGTCGAGCACGTCTACCGCCAGGACAGCGATTTCCAGTACCTGAGCGGCTTCCCGGAGCCGGAGGCGGTGATCGCGCTGATCCCGGGGCGCGAGCATGGCGAGTACGTGCTGTTCTGCCGCGAGCGTAACCCTGAACGCGAGCTGTGGGACGGCCTGCGTGCCGGCCAGGAAGGTGCCATCCGCGACTTTGGCGCGGACGATGCCTTCCCGATCACCGACATCGACGAGATCCTGCCGGGCCTCATCGAAGGTCGCGAACGGGTCTACAGCGCCATGGGCAGCAACCCCGAGTTCGACCGTCGGCTGATGGACTGGATCAACGTGATCCGCTCCAAGGCGCGCCTTGGCGCCCAGCCACCGAACGAGTTCGTTGCCCTGGATCATCTGCTGCACGACATGCGTCTGTATAAATCGGCGGCGGAAGTGAAAGTGATGCGCGCCGCTGCAGAAATTTCCGCGCGTGCCCATGTGCGGGCCATGCAGGCCTGCCGGGCAGGGCTGCACGAGTACAGCCTGGAAGCCGAGCTGGACTACGAGTTCCGTAAAGGCGGGGCAAGAATGCCAGCCTACGGGTCGATCGTCGCTGCCGGCCGCAATGGCTGTATCCTGCACTATCAGGAGAACAATGCCGCGCTCAAGGACGGTGACCTGGTGCTGATCGACGCCGGTTGCGAAATCGATTGCTATGCCAGCGACATCACCCGCACCTTCCCGGTCAGCGGGCGGTTTTCGCCTGAGCAAAAGGCCGTCTATGAACTGGTGCTCAAGGCCCAGGCCGCCGCTTTCGCCGAGATTGCCCCAGGCAAGCACTGGAACCACGCCCATGAAGCGACCGTGCGGGTGATCACCGAGGGCCTGGTGGAGCTGGGCCTGCTCAAGGGCAAGGTGCAGGCGCTGATCGAAAGTGAAGCGTATCGGGCCTTCTACATGCACCGTGCCGGGCACTGGCTGGGCATGGACGTGCACGATGTGGGCGAATACAAGGTCGGCGGCCAGTGGCGGGTGCTGGAGCCTGGCATGGCGCTGACCGTCGAACCGGGTATCTACATTGCCGCCGACAATCAGCAGGTCGCGAAGAAATGGCGCGGCATCGGCGTAAGGATCGAGGACGACGTGGTGGTGACCAGGCAAGGCTGTGAAATTCTGACTTCGGGCGTGCCCAGGACGGTCGCCGAGATCGAGGCGCTGATGCAGGCGGCCCGTAAGGACGCTGCATGAACCGAGTCAACCTGGCGATCATTGGTGGCGGCCTGGTCGGTGCCAGCCTTGCGCTGGCCCTGCAGGCTGGGGCCAAGGCGCGTGGCTGGAAGATCCTGCTGATCGAGCCATTCGCCCCGGGCGACAGCTTCCAGCCCAGCTATGATGCGCGCTCCTCAGCGCTTTCGTTCGGTACCCGGCAGATCTACCAGCACCTGGGCGTGTGGCAGGGCATCAGCCCTCGTGCCGAGCCGATCCGGCAGATCCAGGTCTCGGACCGTGGGCGCTTTGGCTCCACCCGCCTCGATGCGCTGGAGGAGGGCGTGCCAGCGTTGGGCTACGTGGTCGAGAACGCCTGGCTTGGTCAGTGCCTTTGGCAAGGGCTGGACAGCGAGGTGGTGAGCTGGCGCTGCCCGGCCGAAGTGAAGGCGATGCAGGCCGTCGCCGGTGGTTATCGCTTGCAGCTGGACGATGACACCGCCCTTGAGTGCGACCTGGCAGTGCTGGCCGACGGTGGCCGCTCCGGGTTGCGCGAGCAACTGGGCATCCATGTGCGCCGCACGCCCTACGAGCAGAGCGCCCTGATCGCCAACATTACCCCGGGCGAGTCCCATCGCGGGCAAGCCTTCGAGCGCTTTACCGAGCAAGGCCCCATGGCATTGCTGCCGCTGCCCGAGAACCGCTGTGCGTTGGTCTGGACCCGTCAGGGTATGGACGCCAAGCGCTTGGCCGAGATCGACGAACGCAGCTTCCTGCGCGAGCTGCAGGATGTATTCGGCTATCGCCTCGGCGCCCTGCGCCAGGTCGGCGCACGGCATCTGTACCCGCTGGCACTGGTCGAAGCCCAAGAGCAGGTGCGCCCGCATCTGGTGGTACTGGGCAATGCCGCGCACAGCCTGCACCCCATTGCCGGGCAGGGTTTCAACCTGTCGCTGCGCGATGTGCAGTCGCTGGCCGATGCGCTGCTGGCCGGCCCGCAGCAGCCAGGCGATCTGGCGACCCTGCAGGCGTACCATCAACGCCAGCAACTCGACCAGGCCATGACCATCGGTTTCTCCGACCAGGTTACCCGCCTGTTCGGCAGTAATCAGCCGTTGTTGGCCGCCGGGCGCAACATCGGCTTGCTTGGGCTCGACTTGCTGCCGCCGGCCAAAAGCTGGTTCGCCCGCCAGGCCATGGGCCTGGGCACCCGCCCTGATCCGCGGGGGCAGGCATGAGCAACCCGCGCAAGCTGGCGCGCCGGGCGCGCATGTTGCGCTGGCTGCTGAACCTTTACCCACCGTACCTGGGCGCTGGCATTCGCATTCAGCACATCAGCCCAGACATGCGCAGTGTCAGGGTGCGCATGAAGCTGAACCGCTGGAACCGCAACTACGTCGGTACCCAGTTTGGCGGTAGCCTGTATTCGATGGTCGATCCGTTCTACATGCTATTGCTGATCGAACTGCTGGGCCGTGAGTACATCGTCTGGGACAAGGCAGCCAGCATTGACTTCATCGCACCGGGCAAAGGCCCGGTGTATGCCGATTTCCACATCGAAGACGCACTGCTGGACGAGATCCGCCAGCAGACCGCCAGCGGCAAGAAATACCTGCCACGTTTGCAGGTCGATGTCCGCGACGGTGCCGGCGAGCTGGTGGCGCGGGTCGATAAAACCCTATACGTGCGGCTCAAGCCGCAAGCGAGGCAGGCGTAAGGCATGGAAATGCGCGCAGATCTGTTGATTGTCGGTGCCGGTATGGTCGGCAGCGCCTTGGCCTTGGCGTTGCGCCACAGTGGCCTGGAGATACTCCTGCTCGACGGTGGTTCGCTGACGGTGAAGCCGTTTGACGGCGATGCGCCGTTCGAGGCGCGGGTCAGCGCCCTCTCGGCGGCCAGCCAGCGCATCCTCGAGCGTTTGGGCGCCTGGGAAGAAATCGCCAAACGGCGTGTTTCGCCCTACTCGGACATGCATGTCTGGGACGGCAGCGGCACTGGGCAGATTCACTTTTCCGCCGCCAGCGTGCACGCGCAGGTGCTTGGCCATATCGTCGAAAACCGGGTAGTGCAGGATGGCCTGCTGGAGCGCCTGCATGACAGCGATATCGGCCTGCTGCCCAACGCCCGCCTGGAGCAGATGCGCCGCTCTGGCGATGAGTGGCTGCTGACCCTGGCCGATGGCCGCCGCCTGCGGGCACCGCTGGTGGTGGCTGCCGACGGTGCCAATTCGGCGGTGCGGCGCCTGGCCGGCTGCCAGACCCGTGAGTGGGATTACCTGCACCACGCTATCGTCACCAGCGTGCGCTGCAGTGCTGCACACCAGGCTACCGCCTGGCAGCGCTTCACCGACGAAGGGCCGCTGGCCTTCCTGCCCTTGTCGCGAGACGGCCAGCAGGGCTGGTGCTCGATCGTGTGGTCGACCACGCCCGAGCAGGCCGAGCAGCTCATGGCGCTGGATGATCAAGCTTTCCTCAAGGCCCTGGAGCGTGGATTCGAGGGGCGCCTGGGCCAAGTGCTGCACGCCGACCCTCGGGTTTGCGTGCCGTTGCGCCAGCGCCACGCCAAGCGGTACGTGGACGAGGGGCTGGCATTGATCGGCGATGCCGCGCACACCATTCATCCGTTGGCGGGGCAGGGCGTGAACCTGGGCTTTCTCGATGCAGCGGTGCTGGCTGAGGTGTTGGTGAACGCCTGCGAGCGGGGTGAACGGCTGGCGGATGTGAAAGTGCTCAGCCGCTATGAGCGCCGACGCATGCCGCACAACCTGGCATTGATGGCGGCGATGGAGGGCTTCGAGCGGCTGTTCCAGGCCAACCCGCTGCCGTTGCGCTGGTTGCGTAACAGCGGTCTGAAGCTGGTGCAGCAGATGCCGGAGGCCAAGGCGCTGTTCGTGCGCCAGGCGTTGGGGCTTTCCGGGGACTTGCCGGAGCTGGCCAGACCTTGAGATTGTTGGGCCGCTTTGCGGCCCTTTCGCGACACGAGGCCGCTCCTGCAGGCGTTCGCGTGCTCTTGCAACATCTGGTAACGGCTGGGTAGGTGAGCCGGAAAATGGGATTCACTACCATTTGCGCCTCTCATACGATTCGAGGAGTGCATCCCATGTTGCCACGCAAGCCCCTACTGGCCGCCCTGGCCCTGACGCTGTTCGGTGGCACCGCCCAGGCGGCGGACGAAGTAGTGGTGTACTCCTCGCGCATCGACGAGCTGATCAAGCCGGTGTTCGACGCCTACACCGCCGAGACCGGCGTCAAGATCAAGTTCATCACCGACAAGGAAGCCCCGCTGATGCAGCGCATCAAGGCCGAGGGCGAGAACGGGGTGGCCGACCTGCTGCTGACCGTCGATGCCGGTAACCTGTGGCAGGCCGAGCAGATGGGCATCCTGCAGCCTATCAAGTCGGCCATCATCGACCAGAACATCCCCGCTCAATACCGCGCCTCGTCCCATGACTGGACTGGCCTGAGCCTGCGCGCGCGGACCATCATCTACTCCACCGAGCGGGTCAAACCCGCAGAGCTGAGCACCTACGAGGCACTGGCCGACAAGCAGTGGGAAGGGCGTCTGTGCCTGCGCACGGCAAAGAAGGTCTACAACCAGTCGCTGACCGCCACGCTGATCGAGAACCATGGCGAGGCCAAGACCGAACAGATCGTCAAAGGCTGGGTCAACAACCTGTCTACCGACGTGTTCTCCGATGACAACTCGGTAATCCAGGCCATCGAGGCCGGCCAGTGCGATGTGGGGGTGGTGAACACTTACTACTTCGGCCGCCTGCACAAGCAGAACCCGAACTTGCCGGTGAAGATCTTCTGGCCTAACCAGGGCGACCGAGGCGTGCACGTCAACCTGTCCGGCATCGGCCTGACCAAGCACGCACCGCATCCGGAGGCGGCCAAGAAGCTGGTGGAGTGGATGACCGGTGAGCAGGCGCAGAAGCTGTTCGCCGACATCAACCAGGAGTTCCCGGCCAACCCGAAGGTCAAGCCATCGGACGAGGTCGCGGCATGGGGCAGCTTCAAGGCTGACAGCATCCCGGTCGAGGTGGCAGGCAAACGCCAGGCCGAGGCCATTCGCTTGATGGATCGGGCTGGCTGGAACTAAGCCCCAGGCTTTATCCTGCAGGGGCCCACAAGGGCCCCTTCGCGTGGCAAGCCCGCTCAGCGGTTGCCATCTGCCACAGAGACAGTTGCCTTGCCCCACGCTCCCCAACGCCGCTGGTACCTCCCGGTCATCCTGACCGCCGCCCTCGTGCTCTTGCCCTTGAGCGTCCTGCTGCTGTCCTGGCAGTCGATCGACGTGCAGATCTGGTCGCACTTGCTCGACACCCAGATGAGCCGCCTGCTCGGCAACACATTCACCTTGGTGGCGGGTGTAGGCGTAGGCGTCACCGTGCTCGGCGTGAGCCTGGCCTGGCTCACCAGCCTTTGCGAGTTCCCCGGCAGGCGCTGGCTGGACTGGGCACTGATGCTGCCGTTTGCCATCCCCGCCTATGTCCTGGCGTTCGTCTTCGTCGGCCTGCTGGATTTCGCCGGCCCGGTGCAAAGCGCCTTGCGTGAAGTGTTCGGGCCCATGCGCCTGCCGCGGGTGCGCTCCACCGGCGGGGTGATTGTGGTGCTGGTGCTGGTGTTCTACCCCTATGTCTACCTGCTCGCGCGCACGGCATTCCTGGCCCAGGGCAAGGGGCTGATGGAAGCGGCGCGGGTGTTGGGCCTTTCGCCGCTGCAAGCTTTCTGGCGGGTTGCCCTGCCCATGGCGCGGCCGGCCATCGGCGCAGGCATAGCGCTGGCCCTGATGGAGACCTTGGCAGATTTCGGTGCGGTGGCTGTGTTCAATTTCGACACGTTCACCACCGCCATTTACAAGACCTGGTACGGCTTCTTCAGCCTGTCCAGCGCGGCTCAGCTGGCCAGCCTGCTATTGCTGGCGGTAATGCTGGTGCTGTACGGAGAACGCCGCGCCCGTGGCGCCTCGCGCAGCTCAAACGAACGCCCGCGGGGTCAGGCCCTCTATCACCTGCGCGGTCTGAAGGCACTGCTGGCCAGTGGCTGGTGCCTGCTGGTATTTGCCTGTGCCTTCGTCATCCCGCTGCTGCAGTTGCTGGTATGGTTCTGGCACCGGGGGCGGCATGACCTGGACGAGCGCTATGTTGGCCTGGTGCTGCACACCTTGTACCTGGGCGCCCTGGCAGCCTTGATCACGGTGAGCGTCGCACTGCTGCTGGCATTTGCCCGGCGTCAGGCGCCGACCGGCGGCATCCGTGCCGGGGTTGGCCTGGCCAACCTGGGCTACGCCTTGCCCGGCTCGGTGCTGGCGGTGTCGATCATGCTGGCCTTCAGCTACCTGGACAACCACCTGGTGATCCCTCTGTCGAGCTGGCTGGGTGGGGCAGGCAAGCCATTGCTGCTGGGCAGCCTGGCGGCATTGCTGGTGGCCTATCTGGTACGTTTCATCGCCGTGGCCTATGGGCCACTGGAAGGCAGCCTGGAGCGCATCCGCCCGTCGTTGCCCGAGGTTTCACGGAGCCTGGGTGTCGGAGGGGCGAGATTGTTTTTCAAAGTGTATATGCCGCTGCTGGTCCCTGGTGCCCTCAGCGCCGCACTGCTGGTCTTCGTCGATGTGCTCAAGGAAATGCCCGCGACCTTGCTGATGCGGCCCTTCGGCTGGGATACCCTCGCCGTACGGGTGTTCGAGATGACCAGTGAAGGCGAGTGGGCGCGTGCCTCACTGCCCGCCTTGACCTTGGTGCTGGTTGGCCTGCTGCCGGTCATCGGCCTGATTCGTCGTTCAGCCAGGCGCCCCGGTCACAGTCACTGAGGGTGCCAGCCCGCGCCCTTGCGGCTACAATGCGCGGCATTCGCGCGACGGGTCCTACAAGAAGAGCTGACAACCAAACGTCATCGACCGCCGCCGCTTCGCCACGCCCGGAAGGAGAAACCCATGGGACAGCGCACGCTTTTGTACGACTTGCACCTGGCGCTAGGCGCCAAGACAGTCGATTTCGGTGGCTGGGACATGCCGCTGCACTACGGCTCGCAAGTTGAAGAGCACCATCAGGTGCGCAGTGACTGTGGGGTGTTCGATGTTTCCCACATGACCGTGATCGACATCGATGGCACCGATGCCACCGTCTGGCTGCAGCGCTTGCTGGCCAACGACGTTGCCCGCCTTGGGGGTGTCGGCAAGGCGCTGTACAGCCCGTTGCTCAACGAACAGGGCGCAATTATCGATGACCTGATCGTCTACCGCACGGAAAATGGCTACCGGCTGATCACCAATGCCGCTACCCGCGCCAATGTACTGGCGTGGCTGGAGGCCCACAGTACCGGCTTCTCGGTCGGTTTCAAGGTGCGCCCCGACCTGGCCATTCTCGCCATCCAGGGCCCCCAGGCCCGCGAGAAAGTCGCAGCCTTGCTCAGCGCTTCGCGCGCTGCGCTTATCCGTGAGCTGCGCCCGTTCGAAGGGCTTGGCGAGGGCGACTGGTTCATTGCCCGCACCGGTTACACCGGTGAGGACGGGTTGGAAATCATCCTGCCGGGCCATGAGGCCGTGGCCTTCTTCAACGACCTGGTCGGCGCTGGCATCGCCCCCAGTGGCCTTGGCGCCCGCGACACCTTGCGCCTGGAGGCCGGCATGAACCTGTACGGCCAGGATATCGACGAAGACCACACCCCGCTTACCTCCAACCTGGGCTGGAGCATTGCCTGGGAGCCGGCCGAGCGCGATTTCATCGGCCGCGCTGGCCTGCTGGCGGAAATCGAGCGCGGCGTGCAGGACAAGCTGGTCGGCCTGGTGCTGGAGGAACGCGGTGTTTTGCGCGCCCATCAGGTGGTTCGCGTTGCCGGCATTGGCGAAGGGGAGATCACCAGTGGTAGTTTCTCTCCTACGCTGAGCAAATCCATTGCCCTGGCGCGCGTGCCCATGGCCACCGGCGATCGTGCCGAGGTCGAGATTCGCGGCAAGTGGTACCCGGTGCGGGTGGTCAAACCGACCTTCGTGCGTCACGGCAAGATTCTGATCTGAACAATCAACGGCGGGCCGACCGCTGACCCAATCGAGGAATACAAGACATGAGCAATATCCCCGCCGATCTGCGTTTTGCCGAAAGCCACGAGTGGGCGCGCCTGGAAGCCGACGGTACTGTGACCGTGGGCATCAGCGACCACGCTCAAGAGGCCCTGGGTGATGTGGTGTTCGTGGAACTGGCAGAGGTTGGCAAAGTATTCGCTGCCGGCGATGCTGCTGGCGTGGTCGAGTCGGTCAAGGCCGCTTCGGATATCTATGCCCCGGTGGGTGGCGAAGTGATCGCGGTCAACGAAGACCTGGCCGACAGCCCGGAGCTGCTCAACGAAGAGCCTTACGGCGCCTGGATCTTCAAGCTCAAGCCAAGCGACAAGGCCGAACTGGACAAGCTGCTGGACGCTGCCGGTTACAAAGCCGCTATCGGCGAGTGAGCCTTCTGGCCTCATCGCCGGCTTGCCGGCGATGAGGCCGGTACTGGCGAAGCAAGTTTTCCCGCAGTATCGGCAATCCTTCCTAGACTTATAAGTCTCCACGAGGCCTGGTCTAGGAAGAGAGCGTCGTCATGTCCCAGTCGCCATCCCTGCATCAACTGCAAGAGCTCAACCCATTCCTGCGTCGCCACCTGGGGCCAGATGCCTCCGAGCAGCAGGCCATGCTCAACGCCCTGGGCTTGAGTAGCCGCAGCGAGCTGATCGAACAGACCGTCCCGCCGGATATCCGCTTCAACCGCGCCCTCGACCTGCCCCCCGCCCTGGATGAACAGGCTGCGTTGGCCAAGCTCGCCGGTTATGCCGAGCAGAACCAGGTGTGGACCAGCCTGATCGGCATGGGTTACCACGGCACCGTCACGCCAACCGTCATCCTGCGCAACGTGCTGGAGAACCCCGGCTGGTACACCGCCTATACGCCTTACCAGCCAGAAATCGCCCAAGGCCGGCTGGAAGCGCTGCTCAACTTTCAGCAAATGGTCATCGACCTGAGCGGCCTGGCCCTGGCCAATGCCTCACTGCTCGATGAAGCCACCGCCGCAGCCGAAGCCATGGCCTTGGCCAAACGCGTGGCGCGCAACAAGAGCAATGCCTTCTTTGCCGATGAACACTGTCACCCGCAGACACTGTCCGTGTTGCGAACCCGGGCTGAAGGTTTTGGTTTCGAACTGATCGTCGACGCTGTGGATAACCTTGGCCAGCACCAAGTATTCGGCGCTCTGCTGCAGTACCCGGATACCCATGGGGAAGTGCGTGACCTGCGCCCGCTGATTGACCAGTTGCACGGCCAGCATGCCTTGGCATGCGTGGCGGCAGACCTGTTGAGCCTGGTGCTACTCACGCCGCCGGGCGAACTTGGCGCAGACGTGGTGCTTGGCTCGACCCAGCGCTTTGGCGTGCCGATGGGCTATGGCGGCCCGCATGCGGCCTATTTCGCCTGCCTCGAAGACTACAAGCGGGCGATGCCGGGGCGCATCATCGGTGTGTCGCGTGATGCCCGTGGCAACACCGCACTGCGAATGGCCCTGCAGACCCGCGAGCAACACATCCGCCGCGAAAAAGCCAACTCCAACATCTGCACCGCCCAGGTACTGCTGGCCAACATCGCCGGCTTCTATGCGGTGTACCACGGCCCTGAAGGCTTGCAGCGCATTGCACAGCGCGTGCACCGGCTGACCGTCGTGCTCGCCGCGGGCCTTGAGGCCAAGGGCATCAAACGCCTTAACCAGCATTTCTTCGACACCCTTACCCTGGATGTCGGCGGTGCCCAGGCGGCCATCGTCGAAAGTGCGCAAGCGGCGTGCATCAACTTGCGCATTCTGGGCCGCG
This sequence comes from Pseudomonas sp. BNK-15, assembly GCF_047456105.1. NCBI lineage: Bacteria > Pseudomonadati > Pseudomonadota > Gammaproteobacteria > Pseudomonadales > Pseudomonadaceae > Pseudomonas > Pseudomonas sp. BNK-15. The sequence continues at coordinate 1,712,484 of NZ_CP179898.1, read as the reverse complement.
GCCATCTGGGTGTGAGCCTGGACGAAACGTGCAGCGAAGAAACCGTGCTTCGGCTGTTCGACATTTTTCTTGGCGTGGATCATGGCCTTGAGGTCACCGCGCTTGACCAGCAGGTTCTGACAGGGGGTATTCCGGCCGCTCTGGAACGGCGCACGCCGTTCCTCTCCCACCCGGTGTTCAACCTGCATCACAGCGAAACGCAGATGCTGCGCTACCTCAAGCAGCTGGAAAACAAGGACCTGGCGCTGAACCAATCGATGATCCCGCTGGGTTCCTGCACCATGAAGCTCAACGCCACCAGCGAAATGATCCCCATCACCTGGCCCGGATTCGCTCTGCTTCATCCCTTTGCGCCCGATGCTCAGGTCGCAGGCTACAAAGCGATGATCGATGAGCTGGAGCGCTGGCTGTGCGCTATTACCGGTTTTGATGCGATCTGCATGCAACCCAACTCGGGTGCCCAGGGCGAATACGCCGGGCTGATGGCAATCACCCGTTACCACCGCAGCCGTCATCAGCCCCAGCGCACGCTGTGCCTGATCCCTTCGTCGGCCCACGGCACCAACCCTGCTTCAGCGCAGATGGCTGGCATGGAAGTGGTGATCGTCGACTGCGATGACGACGGCAACGTTGACCTCGACGACCTCAAAGCCAAGGCCAAGGCTGCAGGCGAGCGGCTGTCCTGCCTCATGGTTACCTACCCGTCGACACATGGTGTGTATGAGGAGGGCATCCGGGAAATATGTGAGGTGGTGCACCAGCACGGCGGCCAGGTCTACATGGACGGCGCCAACCTCAACGCCCAGGTCGGTCTCACGCGGCCGGCTGACATCGGCGCCGATGTCTCGCACATGAACCTGCACAAGACCTTCTGCATCCCGCACGGCGGCGGCGGCCCTGGCATGGGGCCGATTGGCATCCGTGCACACCTCAAGCCGTTCGTCGCCAGTCATCCGGTGGTGCCGGTGCCGGGCCTGGACCCGAACAACAGCGCGGTCAGCGCCGCGCCTTGGGGCAGTGCGAGCATCCTGCCGATCAGCTGGATGTACATCGCCATGATGGGGCCGCAACTGGCCGATGCGAGCGAAGTGGCCATCCTGTCGGCCAACTACCTGGCCAGCCAGCTTGGTGGGGCTTTCCCGGTGCTGTACAGAGGCCGAAACCAGCGGGTGGCGCACGAGTGCATTCTTGACCTGCGGCCGCTCAAGGCAATTACCGGGATAACTGAAGAGGATGTGGCCAAGCGCCTGATGGACTATGGCTTCCATGCCCCGACCATGTCATTCCCGGTGCCCGGGACCTTGATGGTCGAACCGACAGAGAGCGAGTCGAAAGCCGAGCTGGACCGGTTCGTCGAGGCCATGCTGGCGATCCGTGCGGAGATCGGTGAGGTGCAGCAGAGTAACTGGCCAGCGGAAGACAACCCGCTCAAACATGCGCCACATACCCTGGCCGATGTGCTGGCACCGTGGAGCCGGCCTTACAGCCTTGAGCAGGCTGTAGCCCCCAGCGCTCACGTGCGCCAGCACAAGTACTGGCCGGCGGTGAACCGGGTCGACAACGTGTATGGGGACAGGAACCTGTTCTGTGCGTGCGTACCGGTGGAGGCGTATCGCTGAGTTGAAGTTGGGGCTGCACAGCAGCCCCAGGGGGCTTACTCGGCTACCGCATTCCTGGCCAGGATGGCATTGGCCAGTTCCATGTCGCTGGCTTGCATGCCTGGGTTCTCAGCCCGCACCTGGCGCATTGCCGCCTCCAGGAACGGCCCACGAATAGCACCTTCACTGGCAACGAAGCTGCCGGCGTCATCCTGCGCCGCGACGACCAGCTTGTGGTCCCTGGAGGTCAGGTAAGTCGATGCCGTAGTCGCGCCGGAAGAAATCACGTTGCGCCAGAAGGTATCGGCCATGGCGGAGCCAATGGGCAGCGAAAGCAGGGCAGCGGCTGCGATGGCGGTTGGGAGACGCATGATGAAACACCTCGAAGGGTGAGGGCTGATGGAGCCCGATTTGATTGAGTCTGAGGGGTGTAAGTTCCCAGAAAACAAGGGTTTTTTGCTTATGCGCAGACCCGCAGCACTTCCTCTTGGCAGGTCAGCCCACTGGCCACCTTTGCCTCCCCGCAGCGTTTCAGGTCCAGCAACCCTTCGCTCAATGCCTGTCGCTGCAAGCTGGCAAGGTCCGCCCCTGCGCCTATCCGGGCGCGCAGGCTTTCACTTGGGACCAGCAGCTCGAACACGCCCGTTCGGCCATGAAAGCCGGTGCCCCGGCACAGCAGGCAAGGCTGGCCGCTGGCCGATGATGCGCAGCCCTGGCAGTCACGGCACAGCAAGCGCACCAGGCGCTGCGCCATCACCCCGCTCAGGGAGGCCTTGATCAGGTAATCGGGCACGCCCAGTTCCAGCAGGCGGGTGATGGCGCCACAGCTGTCGTTGGTGTGCAGGGTCGAGAGCACCAGGTGCCCGGTAAGGGCAGCTTGCACGGCTACCAGCGCCGTCTCGCGATCGCGGATCTCGCCGATCATGATGATGTCAGGGTCTTGGCGCAGCAGCGCGCGTACGCCGTTGGCGAAGCTGAGGTCCAGTGCCGGCTGCACCTGTAATTGATTGAAAGCCGGCTCCAGGCGTTCGATCGGGTCTTCGATGGTGCACAGGTTGACCTCGGGCGTGGCCAGCCACTTCAGGCTCGCGTACAGCGTGCGGGTCTTGCCTGAACCGGTAGGGCCGGTGACCAAAAGAATGCCATGACGGCGCTGCAGCAGGGCCTGCCACTGCTGCAGTTGTTCACCTTCCAGGCCCAGGCGGTCGAAGTCTTCCTGTAGCTGTTGTGGGTCGAACAAGCGCAGTACCAGCTTTTCGCCAAAGGGGGTGGGCAGCGTAGACAGGCGCAATTCCACTTCGCGGCCACCTGGCAGGCTGCACTTCACACGGCCATCCTGCGGCCGGCGTTTTTCCGCGACATCCATGCGGCCCAAGTGCTTCAGGCGGCTGACGACGGCCAGGGTCACGCTGGCCGGGAAGGCGTAGACCGTATGCAGGAGGCCGTCTATGCGATAGCGCAACCGGCCCTGCTCGCGGCGTGGCTCAAGATGGATGTCACTGGCGCGCTGTTCGACAGCGTACTGCAGCAGCCAGTCGACGATATGCACGATATGCGCGTCGTCTGCCGTGGCGTTGCCCTGGCGCTTGTCCTGCTCCAGCAATTGCTCGAGCTCACCGAGGCTTGCTGACTGCTGATGCTGGGCACCTTGCACCGAGTGGGCGAGGCGAAACAGCGACTGGCCCACCTGGCGCAACTGCAGGGGGCTGGCGAGCACACGGCGGATCGGCCTGCCCAGGCTGCGGGCCAGATCGGTTTGCCAGTCACACTGGTAAGGCTGCGCACTGGCCACGGTGATGCCCAGGCTGTCGCTGGCCAGGATGAGTATGCCGTGGCGATGGGCGAATGCTGGCGATATCAGCCCGTTGACCTGCGACAGGTCGAGTTGCAGTGGGTCGATGCGCTGGTAAGGCTGGCCGACTTTTCTGGCGAGCCATTGGCACAGGCAGTCCAGATGCAGGCGCTGGCCGGGGTGCTGGCGGTCTTCGAGGCCCAGGGCCGCTATGGTTTCGAGCGGATGGCGAGGTGGCTGTGAGGTGGCGTGTTCGAGTACCTGCCTGGCGTCGTTGGCGCTCAGGCGCTGGTCGGCTTGCAGCGTGTCCAGCACGCGCTGGAGGTCGAGGGATCGATCGTCGGGGTTGTGCATGGCGGCGTCCGTGCCAAGTGATGAGTTCCTCATGAAGGCTAGCCAGTGGGGCTGGTTCGAGCGTAAGCGAAAGGTTTCGGGATCTTGCCGGGCTGGTAGTAGTCTGTTTCACGGTGAGGGGTGTCGGTTGGTCCTCCCCTCACATTTGCCTGCGCGCAGTCGTCTACCCTGTAGGGGTTCCTGCCGGCAGCTTTCGGATAGGCTGTGCAACCATTCGTTCTTTTTTTCGAACAGCCTATTGTCCTATACCCCAGCAGCCGCTTAGCATTCGTTTGAGATTTCAAACGCTCGATGCCCTGCCTTGGGCGCTTTTCAACAATCAACAATTCGGGAAGCCGACATGCAGCTCAAAGACGCTCAGTTGTTCCGCCAGCAAGCCTTCATCAACGGTGAATGGCTGGATGCGGACAGCGGCCAGACCATCAATGTGACCAACCCGGCCACAGGTGAAGTCATCGGTACCGTGCCGAAGATGGGCTCTGCGGAAACCCGCCGCGCCATCGAAGCTGCCGACAAGGCCCTGCCGGCCTGGCGTGCACTGACCGCCAAAGAGCGCTCGAACAAGCTGCGTCGCTGGTTCGAACTGATGATCGAGAACCAGGACGACCTGGCTCGCCTGATGACCACTGAACAAGGCAAGCCACTGGCCGAAGCCAAGGGCGAAATCGCCTACGCAGCCTCGTTCATCGAGTGGTTCGCCGAAGAAGCCAAGCGCGTCTACGGTGATACCATCCCGGGCCACCAGCCTGACAAGCGCCTGATCGTCATCAAGCAGCCGATCGGCGTTACCGCGGCCATCACCCCGTGGAACTTCCCGGCGGCGATGATCACCCGTAAAGCCGGCCCGGCCTTGGCCGCTGGCTGCACCATGGTGCTCAAGCCTGCTTCGCAAACCCCGTACTCTGCCCTGGCCTTGGTCGAGCTGGCTACCCGTGCCGGCATCCCGGCTGGCGTGCTGAGCGTGGTGACCGGCAGCGCTGGCGAAGTTGGCGGCGAGCTGACCGGCAACTCCCTGGTGCGCAAACTGTCCTTCACCGGCTCGACCGAAATCGGTCGCCAGTTGATGGAAGAATGTGCCAAGGACATCAAGAAGGTTTCCCTGGAGCTGGGTGGCAACGCCCCGTTCATCGTGTTCGACGATGCCGACCTGGACAAGGCGGTAGAAGGCGCGATCATCTCCAAGTACCGCAACAACGGCCAGACCTGCGTTTGCGCCAACCGTATCTATGTGCAGGACGGCGTCTACGATGCCTTCGCCGAGAAGCTCAAAGCTGCTGTGGCCAAACTGAAGATCGGTAACGGCCTGGAAGACGGCACCACCACTGGCCCGCTGATCGACGGCAAGGCCGTCGCCAAGGTTCAGGAACACATCGAGGACGCCGTCTCCAAAGGCGCCAAGGTGCTGTCCGGTGGCAAGCTGATCGAAGGCAACTTCTTCGAGCCGACCATCCTGGTCGACGTGCCGAAGACCGCTGCCGTCGCCAAGGAAGAGACCTTCGGCCCGCTGGCGCCGCTGTTCCGCTTCAAGGACGAGGCTGAAGTCATCGCCATGTCCAACGACACCGAGTTCGGCCTGGCCTCGTACTTCTATGCCCGCGACATGAGCCGTGTGTTCCGTGTTGCCGAGGCGCTGGAATACGGCATGGTGGGTATCAACACCGGCCTGATCTCCAACGAAGTCGCGCCGTTTGGCGGCATCAAGGCTTCGGGCCTGGGCCGTGAAGGTTCCAAGTACGGCATCGAGGACTACCTCGAAATCAAGTACCTGTGCATCAGCGTCTGATGCGCTGAAGGCTTTACCTCTGCCAGCGGGGCGCGAGAGCGACGTCTCGCTGGCTTTTTTGACATCGCAGCACCTGGTGGCCAGGGCGTTCACGGCAGTCGATCAACGAATACTGTTCGCGAACACTCCCAGCCACCCCCGAATAAAAGCGCCGCTGATCGGCGCAAATGAGGGCATTATGAGCAAGACCAACGAATCCTTGATGCAACGTCGTGTAGCCGCCGTCCCACGTGGCGTAGGCCAGATTCACCCGATCTTCGTCGAAAGCGCGAAGAACTCGACCGTGATCGACGTTGAAGGCCGCGAACTGATCGACTTCGCCGGCGGCATCGCAGTTCTGAACACCGGCCACCTGCACCCGAAAGTGGTTGCCGCTGTTCAAGAGCAGCTGACCAAAGTCAGCCACACCTGCTTCCAGGTACTGGCTTACGAGCCTTACGTAGAGCTGTGCGAGAAGATCAACAAGCTGGTCCCAGGTGACTTCGACAAGAAGACCCTGCTGGTTTCCACCGGCTCCGAAGCCGTTGAGAACGCCGTGAAAATCGCCCGTGCCGCCACTGGCCGTGCTGGCGTGATCGCCTTCACCGGCGGCTACCACGGCCGCACCATGATGACCCTGGGCCTGACCGGCAAGGTTGTGCCGTACTCCGCAGGCATGGGCCTGATGCCTGGCGGTATCTTCCGCGCCCTGTTCCCGAGCGAACTGCACGGTGTCAGCGTTGACGACGCCATCGCTTCGGTCGAGCGTATCTTCAAGAACGACGCCGAGCCGCGCGACATCGCCGCGATCATCCTCGAGCCGGTACAGGGCGAAGGCGGCTTCCTGCCAGCGCCTAAAGAGCTGATGAAGCGCCTGCGCGCCCTGTGCGACCAGCACGGCATTCTGCTGATCGCCGACGAAGTACAGACTGGCGCTGGCCGTACCGGCACCTTCTTCGCCATGGAACAGATGGGCGTCGCGCCGGACCTGACCACCTTCGCCAAATCCATTGCTGGCGGCTTCCCGCTGGCCGGTGTTTGCGGCAAGGCCGAGATCATGGACGCCATCGCTCCGGGCGGCCTGGGCGGTACTTACGCCGGTTCGCCGATCGCCTGTGCCGCGGCTCTGGCCGTCATCCAGGTGTTCGAAGAAGAGAAGCTGCTGGACCGCAGCAAGGCAGTAGGTGAGCACCTGACCGCTGGCCTGCGCAAGATCCAGGAAAAGCACCCGATCATTGGCGACGTCCGTGGTCTGGGCTCGATGATCGCTGTGGAAGTCTTCGAAAAAGGCACCCACACCCCGAACGCCGCTGCGGTCGCCCAAGTGGTTGCCAAAGCCCGTGACAAGGGTCTGATCCTGCTGTCTTGCGGTACCTACGGCAACGTTCTGCGTATCCTGGTTCCGCTGACCGCCGAAGATGAGCTGCTCGACAAGGGCCTGGCCATCATCGAAGAGTGCTTCGCTGAACTGGCCTGATGTGACACGCTTCATGAAAAAGCCCGCTTAGGCGGGTTTTTTTTGTGCCTATTAAAGGCCCTTGGCGCTATGGTTGTGGCAGGACTTGCTTTGGAAGCTGCAACGGATTGCGTGTCAGGGATATTCAGGAGTTGGCCATGAACGCTGCAGACCCCACCCCACCTTGCGTACTGATTGCCGAAGGCGATCCCTGGGTGCGCGACATGCTGCGTGAGATGCTGCTCAGCGTGCGCTGTGATGCCCGGCTGCAGGTGTGCGCCGATGGCTCACAGGCGCTCACGGCATTGGCCAGCAAGCCTGATCTGATCATCGCTGCCCGTGAGCTGGCAGGTGTCGATGGCCTGGACCTGTTGCGCAAGGTGCGCGCCAAGGGGCCGGGGTTGCCGTTCATTCTCATGAGCAACCGCAGTGACAGTGCCAGCGTGCGTGAGGCGCTGCCGCTGCACCCCACGGCTTACCTGAGCAAGCCACTGAACATGGGCAACCTGCGCAAGCGTCTGGAAGAGCTGCTGCTTGAAGTGGGTGAGCAGATCGCCTGCCCGGTGCCACCGTTGCAGCCAGGGGCGAGCCTGCCGGCCTTCCTTGAGCAGCGCCGCGCCACCGCCGATGGCGGGCCGCTGTTCGCCGACGTGCAGGTGGCGATCAAGCGCGCGCTGAACCCGCAGGGGCTGGACCTCAAGGTGCTCGAAGAGGAAGTGCGCAACGACCCGCAGGTTACTGCCGTACTGATCGCTGCGGCCAACAGTGCTGCGCTGCACCGCGACGCTCCGGTGCAGACCCTGCTGCAGGCGCTGAACAAGCTTGGCAGCACGCAGAGCATGAACCTGATTCTGGGCCTTGCCCTCAAGCGCAGCGCCCGCCTTAGCGACCCGCTGCTGGCGCAGCAGGCGGCGCATTTCTGGAACCTGTCGCTGCATACCGCCGAATACGCTCGTTCGCTGGCGCGCATGCTTGAGCTCGATGAAGAGCTTTGTTACTGCGCCGGGCTGTTGCACTGCCTGGGTGACCTTGCGGTGCTGCGCTGCCTGCAGGAGTGGCGGCTGGCCGGTGGTGACCTGCATGATGGCTTGGTGCAGGCGTCACTGCGCGACTTCGGTGCAGCATTCGGTTCGGCGCTGCGAACCCGCTGGCGCTTGCCGCTGGGCCTGCGTGAGCTGATCGCAGCAATCTATCAGTTGGGCGGTGGGGTGTATTCGCGGGAGATCCTGGCCATGAACCTGGCAGGGCAACTGGCAAGGCTGCCGGCGGGTCAGGGGTTGGAGAAGGTGGCCGACAACAAGACCGCGCGCTTGCTCAAGGTTGGGTTGGCGCAGTTGAGCCGGTTGCGCAAGGTGCAGAACCCTGAGGTAAAACCGCAAGATGAAGAGCCGCCTGTTCCCGAAGAAAAGGTGCCGACCTGAGTTTTGGGGCCGCCGTGCGCAGCCACTGGCTCAGCCCCGCACGATCTGATTCTTGCCCTGCCGTTTGGCCCGGTACATCGCTGCATCGGCCCGTGCGAAGAGGCTGTCCAGTGAGTCATCCTCATCCGTTAGCCCGGTCAACCCCTGGCTTACCGTCACTCCATACACCTGCTCGCCATGGCTGAAACTCAGCCGCTGAATCTCGCGCTGCAGGCGCTCGGCAATCTGCTCGGCGACCTGCGCATTGCAGCCGGGGAACACTGCGGCAAACTCCTCGCCACCAATACGCCCGAACAGGTCGCCGCGGCGCAGCACTGCCTTGCCGCTGTCGGCAATGCGTTGCAATACCTGGTCGCCTTCCTGATGGCCGTAGCTGTCGTTGATCTGCTTGAAGTCATCGATGTCCAGTAGCAGGAACGCCAGTGGCGTGCCGTCTTGGCGTGCGCTGTCGAAGGCTTGGCCTGCACATTCGAAAAAGTGCCGGCGGTTGCTGCTCTGGGTCAGCACGTCCGTGGTGGCCAGGCGATGCAGCTCGCCCTCAAGCTGCTTCTTGTCGGTGATGTCTTCGGCAATGCCGACGATTATCACCCGGTCACCTTCCTGCTGCTGGTTGATGTAGCACTTGTCACTGAGCCAGCGTACCTGGCCGTTTGCATTGAGAATGCGGTACTCGCGGTCTTCAACCGCGCCTTTGATCAGCACCTGGGCCAGGCTGCGCTCGGCGTATTCCAGGTCATCGGGGTAGATGCTGTCGCGCCATTCGTTGAAGTCCGCCAACACCAGGCTCGTGGGGCGGCCGAAGATGCGTTCGTAGGCGGGGCTGACGTAGAGCACCTGGCGTGTTTCCCAGTCGAACGCCCAGAGCACCGCGTTGACGCTGTCGAGCAACGAGCTGTAGAGCTGTTCACGTTCGCTCAGGCGAGCCACTTCGCCTTGGGCATGCAGCAAGGCCAGCAGTATTTGGGCTGCCTCGGGAGCTGAATTGCCGGGCAGCGTTGAATGGATGTTCTTGGCCATGTGCACGGAGCGGCTCTCGACGGGTAAGCGTGCGGCCAAAGACCGGCCCGCCACGCGGGCGATGTGCCGGCTTTGAGTGGTTTTTCAGGGGGGAAGTTCCAGCGTGCACGCCCCGTTGCGGGGCGTGCCGATCAACGGTGCTCAGGCGCCGTTCGGGCGCAGGGAGTAGGTTTTCAACTGCGCTGCGAAGTCGTGCAGGGCGTGAATGCCACTGGCTTCCGCCTCGTGCACCCAGTCTTTCATGGCGGCCAGCATGTCGTGACCATTGGCGCTGGTACGGGCCCAGATCTGCTGCAAGGCCAAGCGTTTCTCATAGATGGTCTTGAGTGCCTGGCTCTGCTCAAGCAGGGACTCGATGCGCACATGGTGACGCTCTTCGAGCAGGCTGGGTTCCCGCGACAGCAGGCGTTTGGCCCGGCGGAAGCGATGGCGTACCGAGGCGTCGACCTTGGCCAGTTCCTGTTTGACCAACGGGCCGATCACCAGCTTGCGGTATTGGGCCATGATCTGGAAACGGTTGTTGAGGATGGCCATGGTGGTGTCCATGTCCAGGTTGGCCTTGCCTTCGACGCGATGGGCGATAGGCGCCACCCGCTGTACTTTGGCCAGGCGCAGCAGGCACAACAGGCGTATCCAGGCCCAGCCGGCATCGAACTCCCAGCGCTTGACCGACAGCTTGGCCGAATTGGGGTAGGTGTGGTGGTTGTTGTGCAGTTCTTCGCCACCGATGACGATGCCCCATGGCACCAGGTTGGTAGCAGCGTCGCGGCACTCGAAGTTGCGGTAGCCCACCGCATGGCCCAAGCCGTTGACCACACCCGCTGCCCAGAACGGAATCCACATCATCTGCACCGCCCAGATGGTAATGCCGATAGTGCCGAACAGCAGCAGGTCGAGCACCGCCATCAGGGCGATACCGCCATGTTTGTAGCGTGAGTAGAGATTGCGCTCGATCCAGTCATCCGGGCAGTTTTTGCCGTAGATGCGCAGGGTTTCGGGGTTGAGTGCTTCTTCCCTGTAGAGTTCGGCGCCTTTGCGCAGCACCGTGCCCAGGCCTTTGTGCACTGGGCTGTGCGGGTCGTCCGGGGTTTCGCACTTGGCGTGGTGCTTGCGGTGCACTGCTGTCCACTCGCGGGTGTTCTGCGCCGTGGTCAGCCACAGCCAGAAGCGGAAAAAGTGCTTGAGCGCGCCATTGAGCTCCAGGGCACGGTGGGCGGAGTAGCGGTGCAGATAAATGGTGACGCTGATGATGGTCACGTGAGTCATCAGCAGGGTAACGCCAACCAGTTGCCAGGCCGACAAGTCGAGCAGACCGTAATACCACATAGGTGTCAAAACCCTCGAAGACACAGGGGAAGGCTCTGATTATCCCTTGGCAGGGAAATAAAACCAGTCACCCTTGCAGATAGGACGTCACGGCATGTTTCTGCCTCTATAATGCCCCATCATTTTTCATGGACTTTTGTTGCCGACATGTCTGTTTCCGTTCGCGACGCCTTGCGCATGGCCGCGCTGTATCTGGTGCTCTCGATCCTCTGGCTGGTGCTGTCAGAGGTGGTTTTGCGCAGCATGTCTGAAGACCCTCTGGCCTTGGCCGTGGGGCGGCAGATCAATGTTGTTCTATGGGTGCTGGCCAGCGCGGGGCTGATTTTCTTTACCCGTGCCCGTCTGCTCAATTTCATCGGTGTCGGCGCACGGCTTCGCAGCGAAGACCGCGCCCGCCTGCGTATGGCCGCAGCCGTGTTCGACAGTACCCTGGAGGGCGTGCTGGTCACTGACCGCCAGGGGCTGATCGTGCACGTCAACCGTGCCTTCATGCGGATCACGGGTTACCAGCAGGACGAAGTGCTCGGCCAGCGCCCGAGCAAGTTCAAGTCGGGCCGGCACGGCGTGCCGTTCTATCAGCAGATTTATGCCACCCTGGCAGAGAAGGGCGAGTGGAGCGGGGAGATATGGAACCGGCGCAAGAGCGGTGAAATCTACCCGCAATGGCAGACAATCCGCGCCATACACGATGATGGCGGTGAGATGACCCATTATGTCGCGGTTTTCAGCGACATCAGCGCGATCAAGCATACCGAGCAGGAACTGGCCTACCTGGCCCATCACGACCCCCTTACCGGCTTGCCCAACCGTCTGCTGTTCAACGACCGGGCCGAGCAGGCACTGGCTTCGGCACAGGCCAACAAGCGTGGATGTGCTTTGTTGCTGCTTGACCTTGACCACTTTCAGAGCATCAACGACGGCTTGGGCCACACCATCGGTGATCAGCTGCTCAAGCTGGTAGGCGAGCGTCTGGCCGAGGTGGTGGGCAATGGCGTGACCTTGGCGCGCCTGGGCGGTGACGAGTTTGGTGTGCTGGCAGAGAACTGCCAGCAGGTCGGCCAGGCCGGCAAACTGGCACAGGCGCTCATCGAACGCATGCGTGAACCGTTCGAGTTCGACGGGCATCGGCTGTTCATCAGCGTCAGCGTTGGCATCAGCCTGTTCCCCAGCGATGCGTTGAGCGCCGAACAGCTACTGCGCAACGCCGACTCGGCGCTGTTCAAGGCCAAGCACAATGGCCGCGCCTGTTACGCGCTGTACACCGAAGAGCTGACAGCACACGCCCAGCACCGGGTGGAAACGGCAGGCGAGCTGCGCCGTGCGCTGGCGCAAGACGAACTGCGGGTGTTCTACCAGCCGGTGTTCGACCTGTTCACCTCGAAGATGGTCGGGGTGGAGGCACTGGTGCGTTGGCAGCACCCGCAACGTGGCTTGGTGCCGCCAAGCGAATTCATCCCTATCGCCGAGCGTACCGGGCTGATTGCCGACATCGATGCCTGGGTGCTGCGCGAGGCGTGCCGGCAGATGGTCAGTTGGCAGGCTGACGGGCGCCTGCTCGAGTTCGTTGCGGTCAACATCTCCAGCCGGTTGTTCGGCCAGCGTGAGCTGTACCGGCAAGTGGCCGGGGTGTTGCACGAAACCGGTCTGGATCCGTCGCTGCTGGAGGTGGAGGTGACCGAGAGTGCAGTCATGGAAGACCCCGAAGTCGCGCTGGAGCAGTTGCACCGGCTGCGTGAGCTGGGCTTGAACCTGGCAATCGATGACTTTGGCACCGGCTACTCGTCGTTGCTGCGGCTAAAGCGCCTGCCGGTGCAGAAGCTGAAGATCGACCAGGGCTTCGTCGCCGGCTTGCCGATGGATGACGACGACGTCGCGATCGTGCGGGTGATCATCGCCCTGGCCCGGAGCATGGGCATGCAGGTGCACGCTGAGGGCATCGAGCAGCCGGAGCAGGCCAGGTTCCTGCTGGAGCAGCAGTGCCAGCTGGGGCAGGGCTACTGGTTCGGGCGGCCCGTGCCGGCTGAGGGTTTGCGTTGGAACTGAGTAGGGCCGCTTCGCGCCCCATCGCCGGTTTGCCGGCGATGGGCCAGTGAAACGAATGCCGATTATTCGGAAGCCGCAGTCCCGAGAAACTTGCGCAAGAACTGCCGCGTCCGCTCTTCCTTGGGATTGGCAAACAGCGCCTTGGCCTCGCCCTGCTCTACGATCACCCCCTTGTCGAAGAAGATCACCCGGTTAGCCACATCACGCGCAAAGCTCATCTCATGGGTGACGATGATCATGGTGCGCTTTTCTTCCGCCAGGCCGCGGATGGTCGCCAGCACCTCGCCGACCAGCTCAGGGTCGAGCGCCGAGGTGGGTTCATCGAACAGAATCACTTCAGGTTCCATGGCCAGCGCCCGGGCGATGGCAACGCGCTGTTGCTGTCCGCCCGAAAGGCGTTTGGGGTAGGCGTCTTCCTTGCCTGCCAGGCCGACCTTGGCCAGCAGCTTGCGGCCCAGCTCGATGGCTTGGGCGCGGGGCGTCTTCTTGACGATCACCGGCCCTTCGATGACGTTTTCCAGCGCTGTGCGATGAGGGAACAGGTTGAAGCTCTGGAACACGAAGCCGGCCTGCTGGCGCAAGCGGCGAATGGCACTTTGCTGATTGCCAAGCGGGCGGTTGGCATCGATGCTGATGGCACCGATCTGAATGCGCCCGGCGTCTGGCGTTTCCAGCAGGTTGAGGCACCGCAGGAAGGTGGTCTTGCCCGAGCCGCTGGGGCCGATGATGGCCACCACTTCGCCCGGTTGCACGGTCAGGTCGATGCCGTTGAGCACGGTCTGGCCTTTGAACTGCTTGGTCAGGCCTTCTACTACGATCATCTTCAGTGCTCCTGGTCGTGCTGGTTGACCCGCGCTTCCATGCGGTTCTGGAAGTGCGCGAGGATGCTGCAGAGGACCCAGTAGACCACCGCAACGGCCAGGTACATGGTGAATACTTCGAAAGTGCGCGCAGTGATCAGCTGCGCCTGGCGGAACAGCTCGGGCACCTGGATGGTCGCCGCCAAGGCGGTGTCCTTGACCAGCGAGATGAAGCTGTTACCCAGCGGTGGCAATGCCGTGCGCAGTGCTTGCGGCAGGATCGCCCGGCGCATGGCCTGGGTGCGGGTCATGCCGATGCTGGCGGCTGCTTCCCACTGGCCACGGTCGATCGAGGAGATCGCCGCACGCAGGATTTCGCAGATGTACGCTGCCATGTTCAGCGACAGGCCAATCAGCGAGGCCGGGATCGGGTCGAGTTCGATGCCGATCTGCGGCATGCCGAAGTAGATCACGAACAGCTGCACCAGCAGCGGCGTGCCCCGGAAGAACGACACATAGATGCGTGCCAGCCAGTCCAGCGGCAGGATCTTCGACAGGCGCATCAGTGCCAGGGCAAAACCCAGTACCAGGCCGAAGAACATGCCGCCGACACTCAGCAGCACTGTATAACCCGCGCCCTTGAGCAGGAAGGGCGCGGAATCGACAACGAGTTGCAGGCTTTCAGCGATCATTTGGTGACATCGGCACCGAAGTATTTCTCGGACAGCTTGGCCAGGGTGCCATCGGCCTTGAGCTTGTCGATGGCCTTGTCGATGGCCGCAAGCAGCTCCGGCTCACCCTTGCGCAGGGCCACGCCGCTTTCCAGGCGCGAGAAGGCGTCGCCTGCAAGCTCGGTGTCCTTGGCTTTTTGCGCGTATTCCAGGGCGGCCAGGCGGTCGATCAGGATGGCGTCGATACGGCCGTTGCGCAGGTCGGCGAACTTGCTCGGGTCATCTTCGTAGGTGCGCACTTCAGCGTTCGGAACGTCCTGCTTCACCCACTGTTCGTAATTGGTGCCCAGGCCCACGCCGACCTTCTTGCCGGCCAGGTCCTGCGCGGTCTTGATGTTCAACTGCTCGGCTTTCTTCTTCAGGATCAGCGCCTGGATGCCGGAGACGGTGTAGGGCTCGGAGAAGTCGTACTTCTTCTTGCGCTCCTCGGAGATGGTCACTTGGTTGACCACCACGTCCAGGCGCTTGGATTCCAGCGCTGCAAGGATGCCATCCCATTTGGTTGGCTGGATCTTGGCCTTGACGCCCAGCTCCTTGGCCAGCAGTTCTGAAAACTCGACCTCGAAGCCGGCGAGCTTGCCGTTTTCATCCTGGAAGCTGAACGGCGGGTAGGTGCCCTCGAGGCCGACGTTGATCACGCCTTTTTCCTGGATGGTTTTCAGTTGCTCGCCGGCGAATGCCTGGCTGAACAGACCGGTGCCCAGCAGGATGGCCAAGCTGGCATTGAGAAGCGGTTTGGCGAATTTCGACATGTCAGGCCCCGCGCTTGTTGTGGAAGAGGTGGGTGGCGACTATAGGGTTGGCTTCATAGGCCAGGAAATAATAAAAACTTATTTTGTTATTTCCTTTTTGATCTGTGCCGGGTTTTGGCTGCTTTGAGGGTAGGCGACGATGCCGGGTCCGTCATCGCGGCTTATGCCCGACTTAGCGCAGGATGGAATAAAGCGTTGTTTTTTCCAAGGGGCTGATTTGCCGTAAAGTGGATTGCAAACTATCTGATTGGCCCTGGCAGGAGATCACCGTGAGCGAACAACCTTCATCCGCGCATTGGCAGTTGCACAATATTGTCAGCGGCCTGCGCAGCGCCCGTGAGCAGTGGCGAAGCCACAATGGCCGCAGCATTGGCGAGCAGGGCGGGCGCGAATTGCCCTCGCGCGAGGCCATTCGCCAGGTCCTCGAGCAGTTGTGCGGTGCGCTGTTCCCGATGCGTTTGGGCCCGGTCGACCTGCGCGAAGAGAGCGAGGACTTCTACGTTGGCCACACCCTCGACGCCGCGCTGACCGCGTTGCTGGCCCAGGCACGTCTGGAACTGCGCTATGCCGCGCGCCAGAGCAATGCCGACCTGGCCGCCGTCGATGCCCAGGCACTGCGCCTGATCCAGGATTTTGCCGCCGCCCTGCCAGGCCTGCGCGTGCTGCTCGACACCGATGTACTTGCCGCCTACCACGGTGACCCGGCCGCGCGCAGCGTCGATGAAGTGCTGCTGTGCTACCCGGGCATACTCGCCATCATCCATCACCGACTGGCCCACCATTTGTACCAGGCCGGTTTGCCATTGTTGGCGCGCATCTGTTCGGAGCTGGCGCATTCGGCCACGGGTATCGATATCCACCCGGGCGCGCAGATCGGCCCGAGCTTCTTCATCGACCACGGTACCGGTGTGGTGATCGGCGAGACTGCGATCATCGGTGAGCGTGTGCGCATCTACCAGGCGGTGACCCTTGGCGCCAAGCGCTTCCCGAGCGATGAGTCGGGTACGTTGCACAAAGGCCTGGCCCGCCACCCGATCGTCGAGGACGATGTTGTGATCTACGCGGGGGCGACCATCCTGGGAAGGATCACCATTGGTAAAGGTTCGACCATTGGCGGCAATGTGTGGCTGACCCGGAGTGTGCCGGCCGAAAGCAATATTACCCAGGCCAATCTACAGTTGGATTGCCAGGGCAAGAATTGACCTGAATGCTTCACTGCCTGTACCGGCCCTATCGCCGGTGCAGGAATGTGCCGATCAGCAGCCCGGGTCGCATCGAATCCCGATCCATGTTTAACTTGAACGCTTGTTCAACGAAAAAACGCTGGTCCGCTGCCGGTGTTCAACAGGAGGATTCCTTTGCTGAACCCGTTCATTCCGAACCTCACGTCAATCGACGAGGTGCATGCCCCATGAGTGCACCGACCCCTTCCAACAGCCAGATCCGCATGAACCCTCCGGTGTTCTATTTTGCGGCAAGCTTCATCCTCATCTTCGGCCTGGTGGTCATCGCCCAACCGCAAGCAGCGGGCGACTGGCTCTTGGCAGCGCAGAACTGGGCGGCCAACACGGTCGGCTGGTACTACATGCTGGCCATGACCCTGTACCTGGTCTTCGTGGTGGTCACCGCCTTGTCCGGCTACGGCAAGATCAAGCTCGGTGCCGACCACGACGAACCCGAGTTCAGCTACCTGTCGTGGGCCGGCATGTTGTTCGCCGCCGGTATCAGCATCACGCTGTTCTTCTTCTGCGTTTCCGAACCCCTGACCCACATGCTCCAGCCCCCCCAGGGTGAGGCGGGCACGGCGGAGGCCGGGCGCCAGGCGATGCAGATACTGTTCCTGCACTGGGGCCTGCATGGCTGGGGCGTGTTTGCCTTCGTCGGCATGGCGCTGGCCTACTTCGCCTACCGCCACAACCTGCCGCTGGCTTTGCGTTCGGCGCTGTACCCGCTGATCGGCAAGCGTATCAACGGGCCGATCGGTTACGCGGTAGACGGTTTCGGCATCATCGCCACGGTGTTCGGCCTGGGCGCCGACATGGGCTTCGGGGTGCTGCACCTCAATGCCGGCCTCGACTACCTGTTCGGCATCAGCCATAGCCAATGGGTGCAGATCGCGCTCATCGTCCTGATGATGGGCGCTGCGGTGGCCGTAGCGGTCGCGGGGGTGGAGAAAGGTGTGCGGGTGATGAGCGACATCAACCTGTTCCTGGCCTGTGCCCTGCTGCTGTTCGTGCTGTTCGCCGGGCCCACCCAGCACCTGTTCAATACCTTGATCCAGAACCTTGGCGATTACCTCGGCGCCCTGCCACGCAAGAGCTTCGACGTTTATGCCTATGGCGAAAACCGCGACTGGCTGGGCGGCTGGACGGTGTTCTACTGGGCCTGGTGGATTGCCTGGGCGCCTTTCGTGGGGCTGTTCATCGCGCGTATCTCGCGTGGCCGCACCATCCGTGAATTCGTCTTCGGTGTGCTGCTGATCCCGCTGGGCTTCACCCTGGCGTGGATGTCGATCTTCGGCAACAGCGCGCTGGACCAGGTGCTGAACCACGGCATGACCGCGCTCGGCCAGTCGGCCATCGATAACCCGTCGATGAGCCTGTACCTGCTGCTGGAGACCTACCCGTGGAGCAAGACCGTCATCGCGGTGACGGTGTTCATCAGCTTCGTGTTCTTCGTCACATCGGCGGACTCGGGCACGGTGGTGCTGTCGACCTTGTCCGCCAAGGATGGCGGTGCTGATGAAGACGGCCCGAACTGGTTGCGGATCTTCTGGGGCGCGATGACCGCGCTGATCACCAGCAGCCTGCTGTTCGCCGGCAGCATCGATTCGCTCAAATCGGCGGTGGTGCTGACCTCGCTGCCGTTCTCGTTGATCCTGCTGTGCATGATGTGGGGCCTGCATAAGGCGTTCTACCTTGAGTCGCAGCGCCAGATCGCCCAGTTGCATTCGCTGGCACCGTTCGCGCAGTCCCGCCGTGGCCGTGGTGGTTGGCGCCAGCGCCTGAGCCAGGCGGTGCACTTCCCGTCACGCGATGAGGTGTACCGCTTCATGGACGACGTGGTGCGCCCGGCGATTGCCGATGTGCGCGAGGTGTTCGAGCAGAAAGGCCTGGTACTGGTGACCCAGGATGACCCTAGCCACGACAACGTCAGCCTGAAGGTCGGCCATGGTGAAGAGCAGCCGTTCATCTATCAGGTGCAGATGCGCGGGTATTTCACACCGTCGTTCGCGCTGGGTGGGTTGGGGACGCAGGATTTGAAGAACCGCCGTTATTACCGGGCGGAGGTGCACCTTAGCGAGGGCAGCCAGAACTACGACCTGGTGGGCTACAGCAAGGAGCAGATCATCAACGACATCCTCGACCAGTACGAGCGGCATATGCAGTTCTTGCATCTGGTCAGGTAGATCGCTGGGGCCGCTTTGCGGCCCTTTCGCGACACAAGGCCGCTCCTACAGGCCTGTAGGAGCGGCCTTGTGTCGCGAAAGGAGGCCAAAGGCCTCCCAAGGTTCTTTCAGAACGGCGCATCCCCCAGGATGGTCGCCCGATGCATCACCCGCCGGTTCGGCCGGTAATCATCCACCGCAAAATGCTGAGTGACGCGGTTGTCCCAGAACGCCACGTCGTTCTCCTGCCAACGCCAGCGGATGCTGAACTCCGGCCGCGTCGCATGGGCGAACAGCAGCTTGAGCAGCGCCTCGCTCTCCAACTCGCTCAGCTCATTGATCCGCGTGGTGAACCCTTCATTGACGAACAACGCCTTGCGGCCGCTCACCGGGTGCGTACGAACAACCGGGTGTGACAGCGGCGGGTTGTTGCGCCGGGTCGCTTCCCAGCGCGCCAGGTCCTCAGGCGTAGTGCCAAAGCGCTCGAGCGGGAACGACTTGGTGAAATCGTGCGTTGCAGTCAGGCCATCGAGCATCTCGCGCAGCGGGGCCGACAGGGCTTGGAAAGCGGCAATGCCGCTGGCCCACAAGGTATCGCCGCCATAGGCCGGCAACTGCTTGGCACTGAGCACCGCACCCAGCGCCGGGGTCGGCAGGAAGGTCACGTCGGTGTGCCACACGGCATTATCGCGTACGTCGGTGACCGCGGTGTCGAGGATCAGCACCTGCGGGGTTTGCGGTACGTTGGGGTAGATCGGGTGGATGTGCAGGTCGCCGAAGCGCGCGGCAAAGTGCGCTTGCTGCTCGGGTGTGATCGGCTGGTCCCGGAAGAACAGCACCTGGTGTTGGAGCAGTGCCTGCTCGATGGCGTCGCGCTGCTCGACGGTAATCTCGCGGCTGATGTCCACGCCGCTGATCTGGGCGCCGAGGGCCGGGCTGAGGGGGGTAACGGTCAGGCTCATGTCTTTTCTCACTCCAGGCGCCGGGTAGCCGGCGTGGTCAGTCCGCAATCGGTCAGTGGCTTTGCCCATGCCAGGGCACCAGCTTGCGCTGCAGGGCGCGCAGGCCCATCTCCAGGGCGAAGGCGATCAGGGCGATCAGCAGGATGCCCAGCACCACCACGTCGGTCACCAGAAACTGCGCCGCCGACTGCACCATGAAGCCCAGGCCGCTGGTGGCAGCGATCAGCTCGGCGGCCACAAGGGTCGACCAGCCCACACCCAGGCCGATACGGATACCGGTGAGTATGTCGGGCAGGGCGCTGGGCACGATCACATGGCGGATCAGTTGCACCTTGGTCGCCCCCAGCGATTGCGCAGCGCGCAATCTGGCCGGGTCGACGGTGCGCACGCCGGTGGCCGTAGCGATGGCGATCGGGGCGAAGATTGCCAGGTAGATCAGCAGTACCTTGGACAACTCGCCGATACCGCACCAGATGACGATCAGTGGCAGGTAGGCCAGTGGCGGTATGGGGCGGTAGAACTCGATCAGTGGGTCGAGGATGCCGCGGGCCACACGGTTGTAGCCGATGGCGATACCGGCCGGGATGGCAGTCAGGGTCGCGGCAACCAGCGCCAGGCCGATGCGGCCCAGGCTCGCGCCCAGGTGTTGCCACAGGCTGGCGTCCATGTAGCCTTGGGTGAGCAAGCTCCAGGCTTTGGCCAGGATGTCGCCGGGCGCTGGCAGGAACAGTGGCTCGATCCAGCCGGCGGCGGTCACCAGCCACCAGACCAGCAGCAGGCTGGCCAGGGTTAGCGTGCTGATCCAGCGGGTGGAAAGCTGGCGGCGCGCTTTATCAACGGGCCGGGCTTGGCTGTCGCGCTTGCTGGCGACCGGCAGATCAAGGCTGCTCATGCGTGCTCCTGCAGGCTTTGGCGTTGAGAGAAAACCCGCGCCAGCACATGCTCGCGGGTTTCAATGAAGCGTGGGTCAGACTTGATGGCCCGGGCCGATTCGCCAGCGGCATAACGTTGGCCGAAGTCCAGCTGCAGGCGCTCGACCACGCGGCCTGGGTCTGGGGCCAACAGCACCAGTTCGGTTGCAAGGAATACGGCTTCTTCAATGTCGTGAGTGATCAGGAACACCGGTTTGGCGGTGCGCTGCCAGACCTGCAGCAACAGTTCCTGCATCTGCTCGCGGGTGAACGCATCGAGGGCGCCGAACGGCTCGTCCATCAGCAGTACCCTTGGGTCGGCCGCCAGCGCGCGGGCCAGGCCCACACGCTGCTTCTGGCCACCGGACAGTTGCCAGATGCGCCGCTCGCCAAAGCCATCCAGATCGACCAGTGCCAGCATTTCCCGTGCCTTGGCCTCTCGCTCGCCGCGGGCTACACCAGCCAGCTCCAAACCGAAGGCGACGTTGCCCAGCACGTTCTGCCACGGCAGCAGAGCATCGTCCTGAAACACCACGCCGCGTTCGGCGCCGGGGCCTTGCACCGGCACGCCGTCAAGGGTGATGCGCCCGCCGCTGGGGGCGACAAAGCCCGCGATCAGGTTGAGCAGGGATGTCTTGCCGCTGCCGGAGGGGCCCAGTGCTACCAGCAGCTGGCCTGGGCCCAGGCTGAGGTTGATGTCGGCCAGCACAGGGGTGCTGGCGCCGGGGTACTGTGCGCTGATGCGCTCCAGTTCTAGCAAGGCCATGACGGGCTCCGGATCAATTGGGCAAGAACTTGGCGCTGACGTAGGCCGAATAGTCCGGCAACACGGCGTCGACCTTGCCTTGCTGCTTGAGGAAGGTGGCGGTGTCGGTCAGCGCTTGAGTGGTCGGTGCACCCAGGGCGTTGGCCTGGTCGGCGGCCAGCGGGTAGACGTTGCCTTGCAACAGAGCAGGAATATCACTGGCCTTGGCACCGGACAGCTTCACCAGCTTGGCCACGTTGTCCTTGTTGGCCAGCCAGGCCTGCGGGTCTTTGCGGTAGTCGGCGTAGGCGTCGAGGGTGACCTTGGCAAAGGCTTTGACCACCTCGGGGTGCTTGTCGGCGAAGTCCTTGCGCACGATCCAGGCATCGAAGGTCGGTGCGCCTTTCTCGGCCAGCTCCCCGGAGGTGATCAGCACCTTGCCGTTTTCCTTGGCCACACCCAGGGCCGGGTCCCAAACGTAGGTGGCGTCGATGTCGCCGCGCTTCCAGGCAGCGATGATCGCCGGTGGGGCGAGGTTGAGGATCTGCACCTTAGACGGGTCGATGTTCCAGCTCTTCAGCGCGGCCAGCAGGCTGTAGTGGCCGGTGGAAACAAAGGGCACGGCGACTTTCTTGCCGATCAGGTCTTGTGGGGTCTTGATGCTGTCGCGGGCCACCAGCGCTTCGCCGGCGCCGATCTGGGTGGCGATCAGGAAGGTTTCCACCGGCAGCTTGCGGGTGGCGGCAGCGGCCAGCGGGCTTGAGCCCAGGTAGCCGATCTGCACGTCGCCGCTGGCCACTGCAGTGATCACATCAGCGCCGTTATCGAACTTGCGCCAGTCGATGCTGGCCTTGCTGGCTTTTTCGTAGTCGCCATCGACCTGGGCCACCTTGGCCGGGTCGACGGTGGTCTGGTAGGCGACGGTCAGGTCGGCGGCCTGGGCGAACCAGCTGGTTCCGGCGAGGGTCAGGGCGGCGAGCAAGCGCAGTGGCGTGTGCGGGATCATGGTCGAACCTCTTGTCAGGCAATCGGTGTGCTGAATGGCAAGAAGGCTAGATGATCTAAGAAATAGAAAATAAATAACTTTTTGGAATTAGCATAGGAGCCATTCGCTTTAAGCTGAAGGGCTTGATCAGGCTTCTGGGTGAAGACCAAGTGAAATGGTCGGTCTTTTTCCGCTTAACAGGGCGATTGGAAATAAGGATATGAGCAAACGTTTGCAAATAACCTAAAGCTATTACAAGCGTCTGCCGATACAGCTTTTGGCAGTAAAGGTTTCAACCATATGCCTTAAAAATCTTACAAATTCATAAAACGGTCATTTTGGATTTATAGGATTGTCATTATCCTGTAGCGCAGGTGGCGTCTTAGACCAAAGTCGTGAAATGTTCAGTAACGATTGACTTGCTGGTCACTCTTTGGGACTAAATCGCCAGTCCACGGTGAGCAGGGCATCAGATCCCGCCGCCAGAGATACACAAAAATTAGAACGTAGAGGAGCAAAACATGTACAAGTCCAGCCTGGCTCTGGCCGTGGCACTGGGGGTTCTCGCCCAACAAGCAGGCGCTGCCGGTTTCGTTGAAGACAGCAAATTGTCTTTGAGCTCGCGCACCATGTATTTCAATGGCGATAACCGTGAAGCGCACGCAAGCCGCTCCACGAACTTCGAGCGTCCAGATCAGCGTGAATCGGGCCAAGGTTTCAAGCTTGATTACATCTCCGGCTTCACTGAAGGCACCGTCGGCTTCGGCGTTGACGCTCAGGCGCTGTGGGGCATCCACCTGGACGGTGGTGAGGGTTATCACAAGAGCGGTTTCTTCCCGGATGACGGCAAAGGCTCCGCAGCCCAATGGGCCCGTTTCGGCGCTAATGCCAAAGCTCGCTTCTCCAAGACCGAAGCTCACTTTGGTAGCGCCCTAGCACCAAACCTGCCAATTCTCGTTTCCAACGATGGCCGTCTGCTGCCACAAACCTTCGAGGGTGGCACCATCCAGTCGAAGGAAATCGACAATCTGACCATCAACGCCGGTCAGCTGACCCACGCCATGGGTCGTGCGTCGAGCAACCGTACCGGTCTTTCGGTACAGGGTGCTACTCAGGAGAGCAACAAGTTCCGCTACGCTGGTCTGGATTACAAGCTCACTCCCGACCTGACCTTGCAGTACTACTACTCGAATCTGGAAGACTTCTACAAACAGCACTTCCTGGGTGCCACTCACGTCTTCAAGATTGCTGACGACCAGTCGTTCAAAACCGACCTGCGCTACTTCGATAGCAGCAAGGACGGCCGTAATGGTGAGGCCGGTTACGAGTTCAAAAACAATAACGGCTACGCCAAAAACCCAGGCGAAGTGGACAACAAGACTTGGTCCGCCATGTTCACCTACACCTTGGGCGGCCACGCTCTGATGTTGGGTCATCAGCAGGTCAGCGATGATGGTGGCTTCGTCTGGCTGAACCAAGGCAGCCTGGTCGATGAAGGCGCTGGCGGTTCCAGCTTCTACCTGTTCACCGACAGCATGATCAACCAGTTCGCCAAGGCCGGTGAGAACACCACCTTCGGTCAGTACTCGTATGACTTTGCTCGCCTGGGCGTGCCTGGCCTGAAAGCATCTGTTTCCTATCTGCGTGGTGAAGATGGCCGTAGCACCAATGGCAACGGCACCTTCAGCGAGTGGGAACGTGATGCGCGCGTCGACTACGTCCTGCAGGAAGGCACGCTTAAAGGTCTGGGCTTCAGCCTGCGCCAAGGCGTCTATCGCGGCACCGGTTCGGGCTCTGCGAACGATCAGGATCAGACCCGCTTCATCGTCAACTACACTTACAACTTCATGTAAGACGTAGTTGGAAAAAAGAGCCTCGCCTAGTGCGAGGCTTTTTTGTGCGCGCATTTGTAAATTCTATTAAGTTATAAATAGAGAATTATTTATTCCTTTTATCTTTCTGCGGATGCAGGCACATTGAACCTCACAAGGCCAGCCCATAGCCAAGGAGCCGCACCACATGAGCCTCAAACTCGGCGACATCGCCCCCGACTTCGAACAAGATTCCAGCGAAGGTACGATCCGCTTCCACGAGTGGCTCGGTAACAGCTGGGGTGTGCTGTTCTCTCACCCGGCCGACTTCACCCCGGTGTGCACCACCGAGCTGGGCCTGACCGCCAAACTCAAGGACGACTTCGCCAAACGTGGGGTCAAGGCCATCGCCCTGTCCGTAGACCCGGTCGACTCGCACCACAAGTGGATCGAGGACATCAACGAGACCCAGAACACCGTGGTCAACTTCCCGATCATCGCCGACGCCGACCGCAAGGTTTCCGACCTGTACGACCTGATCCACCCGAACGCCAGCGACACCCTGACCGTGCGCTCGCTGTTCGTCATCGACCCGAACAAGAAGGTGCGCCTGACCATTACCTATCCAGCCAGTACCGGGCGCAACTTCAACGAAATACTGCGGGTGATCGACTCGCTGCAGCTCACCGACAACCACAAGGTGGCCACGCCAGGTAACTGGCAGGATGGCGACGAAGTGGTGATCGTGCCTTCGCTGAAGGATGAGGACGAGATCAAGCAGCGCTTCCCGAAAGGCTACCGCGCTGTAAAACCCTACCTGCGGCTGACCCCGCAACCCAATCGCTGAAGCATTCTCGTTGCATTGCTCTTAGCCATAGCAGGGATATTCGGGCCGTTTCGACGGCCCTTTTTTATGCCTGCACAAACCGCTTCAGGCGTGGGGCTGCTGCGCAGCCCATCGCGACACAAGGCGCGGTTCCTCGTAGGAGCGGCCTTGTGTCGCGAAAGGGCCGCAAAGCGGCCCCAATATCAAAGAATCACCAAAGTACTTTATGGAATAAACAAATGAAAAAATATGATTTCTAGGAATATACCAAGGCTGCTAATGTCAGCCCTCAGGTGCAACACTTCCAGCGCTGGAGCATCTGAACCGGCACAACGGCTTTATCGCGTCATCCACCTTACTCGCCCGTCAACGAGGCAAGCAGGTGCAACCCGAACCTACTCGCACAGGAGAGCGCCATGCGCACAGTCTTCTTGCGTCGTGGTCTGGTCGCCCTGTTTGCGGCGGCTGTGTCCTTCGGCGTCATTACCCAAGCCCAGGCTGAAAGCCTGCGTATCGGCTATCAGAAATACGGCACCCTGGTGCTGCTCAAAGCCAAGGGCACGCTGGAAAAGCGCCTGGCCGATCAGGGCATCCAGGTGCAATGGACCGAATTCCCCGGGGGCCCGCAGCTGCTCGAAGGCTTGAATGTCGGCTCCATCGACTTTGGCGTAACTGGTGAAACGCCGCCGGTATTCGCTCAGGCCGCGGGTGCCGATCTGCTCTATGTGGCCTACGAACCGCCTGCGCCGCACAGTGAAGCGATCCTTGTACCGAAGGGCTCGCCGATCCAGTCGGTGAAGGAACTCAAAGGCAAGAAAGTTGCGCTCAACAAAGGTTCGAACGTTCACTACCTGCTGGTCCGCGCCCTGGAAGAGGCCGGCCTCAAGTACAGCGACATACAGCCCGTCTACCTGCCGCCGGCCGATGCCCGCGCCGCGTTCGAGCGTGGCAGCGTCGATGCCTGGGTGATCTGGGACCCGTACCAGGCCGCCGCCGAACAGCAGCTGCAGGCACGCACCCTGCGTGACGGCAAAGACCTGGTCGACAACCACCAGTTCTACCTGGCCACCCGCAACTACGCGACCCAGCATCCGGCTGTGATCAACGCCCTCATCGAAGAAGTACGCGCCGTGGGCAAATGGTCACAGGCCAACCCGCAGGAGGTGACCGACCAGGTCGCTGCGCTGCTCGGGCTGCCCGCCGACATCACCCTGACTTCGGTCAAGCGCCAAGGCTACGGTGCCGCGCCGCTGACCCCCGAGGTGGTGGCCGCACAACAGAAAATCGCCGACACCTTCCAGGCGCTGAAGCTGATTCCCAAGCCGCTGAGCATCAAGGACGTGATCTGGACACCCCCGGCCAAGGTCGCCAGCGCGCCTTGATTGATTCGCCTGTGCCGGGGCGCCGCTGTGGCCCTCGCCACCTTTGAGGAGACAACTCCAATGAGCCTTAACATTTTCTGGTTCCTCCCCACCCACGGTGACGGCAAGTACCTGGGCACATCCGAGGGTGCCCGTGCGGTCGATCACGGTTACCTGCAACAGATTGCCCAGGCCGCCGACCGTCTCGGCTTTGGTGGTGTGCTGATCCCTACCGGGCGTTCCTGCGAGGATTCCTGGTTGGTGGCAGCATCGCTGATCCCGGTGACCCAACATCTGAAATTCCTGGTTGCCCTGCGTCCAGGCATCATTTCGCCGACGGTCGCGGCGCGCCAGGCGGCAACCCTGGACCGCCTGTCCAACGGCCGGGCGCTGTTCAACCTGGTCACCGGTGGCGACCCCGACGAGCTGGCCGGTGATGGCCTGCACCTGAACCACCAGGAGCGCTACGAAGCCTCGGTCGAGTTCACGCGTATCTGGCGCAAGGTGCTGGAGGGCGAGAACGTCGACTACCAAGGCAAGCACATCCAGGTGAAGGGCGCCAAGCTGCTCTATCCGCCCATTCAGCAACCACGCCCGCCTCTGTATTTCGGTGGCTCGTCCGAAGCCGCCCAGGATCTTGCTGCCGAGCAGGTCGAGCTGTACCTGACCTGGGGCGAGCCACCAGCCGCTGTTGCCGAGAAAATCGCTCAGGTGCGGGAGAAGGCTGCCGCGCAAGGTCGCGAAGTACGCTTTGGTATCCGTCTGCATGTGATCGTGCGGGAAACCAACGACGAAGCCTGGGCCGCGGCAGACCGCCTGATTTCGCACCTGGACGACGACACCATCGCCCGTGCCCAGGATTCGCTGGCGCGCTTCGACTCGGTGGGTCAGCAGCGCATGGCCGCATTGCATGGCGGCAACCGTGACAACCTCGAAGTCAGCCCCAACCTGTGGGCCGGTGTCGGCCTGGTACGCGGTGGCGCCGGTACCGCGTTGGTCGGTGATGGCCCGACTGTCGCGGCACGGGTCAAGGAGTACGCAGACCTGGGGATAGATACCTTCATCTTCTCAGGTTATCCACACCTGGAAGAGTCCTACCGCGTTGCCGAGCTGCTGTTCCCGCACCTGGACGTGCAGCGCCCGGAGCAACCGCAGACCGGTGGCTACGTGAGCCCGTTCGGCGAGATGGTGGCCAACGACATCCTGCCCAAGTCCGTGTCGCAGAGCTGAGGGCGCAGCCATGAGTCGTGCAACGTCCTCCACCCTGACCCAGCGCCTGGCGCCGTGGGCGCTGCCGGTACTGCTGTTGGCTGTCTGGCAGCTGGCGGTCAGTGCTGGCTGGTTGTCGACGCGCATCCTGCCTGCACCCAGCGCCGTAGTCAGCGCCGGTGTCGCGCTGGTACGCAGCGGTGAAATCTGGACCCACCTGGCCATCAGCGGCTGGCGTGCCGGCCTGGGCTTTGTGATCGGTGGCAGCATTGGGCTGGTGCTGGGCTTCATCACCGGTCTGTCGAACTGGGGCGAACGCCTGCTCGACAGCTCGGTGCAGATGATCCGCAACGTGCCGCATCTGGCGCTGATCCCGCTGGTGATCCTGTGGTTCGGTATCGACGAGTCGGCAAAGATCTTCCTGGTCGCGCTGGGCACGCTGTTCCCGATCTACCTGAACACCTACCACGGTATCCGCAACGTCGACCCGGCGCTGGTGGAAATGGCCCGCAGCTATGGCCTGTCCGGCTTCGGCCTGTTCCGCCAGGTGATCCTGCCGGGCGCGTTGCCCTCGATCCTGGTCGGTGTGCGCTTTGCCCTGGGCTTCATGTGGCTGACCCTTATCGTTGCCGAAACCATTTCGGCCAACGCCGGTATCGGTTACCTGGCAATGAATGCCCGTGAATTCCTGCAGACCGACGTGGTGGTCCTGGCCATCGTCCTGTATGCCGTGCTCGGCAAGCTCGCCGACCTCGCCGCCCGCGGCCTGGAACGTGTCTGGTTGCGCTGGCACCCGGCCTACCAAGTCGCCAGGAAGGAGGGCGCATGACCATTCTCAAGGAACAACCGCCGCGCTTGTTGCGGGGTATCCCGCTGGCCGCCAATAGCTTGCGCAAGACCTTTGGCCAACGTGAAGTGCTGCGCGGTATCGACCTGCACATTCCGGCCGGCCAGTTCGTTGCCATCGTTGGGCGCAGCGGCTGTGGCAAGAGCACCTTGCTGCGCCTGCTGGCCGGGCTCGACCAGCCCGGCGCCGGTGAGCTTCTGGCTGGTGCCGCACCGCTGGCCGAGGCCCGCGAAGAAACCCGCCTGATGTTCCAGGACGCTCGCCTGCTGCCTTGGAAAAAGGTGATCGACAACGTCTGCCTAGGCCTGTCCGGCCACTGGCGCCCCCGTGCGCTGGAAGCACTGGAGGCGGTTGGCCTGGCTGACCGCGCCAATGAATGGCCGGCAGCGCTCTCGGGTGGCCAGAAGCAGCGCGTGGCGTTGGCCCGGGCGCTGATTCATCAGCCACGCCTGCTGCTGCTGGACGAGCCGCTGGGTGCGCTGGATGCCCTGACCCGTATCGAGATGCAGCAACTGATCGAACGCCTGTGGCGTCAGCACGGCTTCACCGTGCTGCTGGTCACCCATGACGTCAACGAAGCCGTTGCCGTGGCCGACCGGGTGATCCTTATCGAGGACGGCGCAGTCGGCCTGGACCTCAACGTCGATCTGGCTCGGCCAAGGGTGCGTGGTTCGCACCGTCTGGCCGCGCTGGAAAGCGAAGTGCTCAACCGTGTTCTGTCGGCCCCGGGCACTGCGCCCGAGCCGGACCCTGTAGCCCCTTTGCCCACGCAACTGCGTTGGGCGCACTGAATGACTCACTTACCAGACTGAAGCCATAGAGAAGGAAGCACATCATGACTATCAAAGCCATCAACGTCCGCAACCAGTTCAAAGGCACCGTGAAAGAAATCCTCGAAGGCCCGGTATTGTCGGAAATCGATGTGCAGACCGCCTCCGGCATCGTCACCTCGGTGATCACCACCCGCTCTGTGAAGGAGCTGGAACTGCAGGTGGGCAGTGAAGTGATCGCTTTTGTGAAATCGACTGAAGTGTCCATCGCCAAGCTGTGATGTGGGCATTTGGGGCTGCTTTGCAGCCCTTTCGCGACACAAGGCCGCTCCTACAGGGGAACGCGATTTCCTGTAGGAGCGGCCTTGTGTCGCGAAAGGGCCGCAGGGCGGCCCCAGCAAGATCAGCGTTTAGTAAGAAACGGCGGCAGGTACAAGCCCAGGTACGCCTCGAACACCCGCTTGCCTTCCTCGGCCATGCGCGGGGTGATCGCCTCGTGCAACTGTACCGAGCGCGCATACACCCGGTCGCTCAACTCCATGGCCAGTGCAAACACATCCACGTCCGCAGGCATTACCGGCAACCGGAAATGCTGGTCGAACAGCTTGTGCATCAACTCACCCAGCTCCATGTCGTGCTGCCGGTCCGCCTGCACCACTTCGCTCAGGCCATGCTGGGCCAGGATCAACTGACGCGCTGCAGCATCCTCGTTGTAGATGTCGAGCATGCGCTGTTCGATCAACCGTGAAAGCTCATGCCAGGTGCCGAGCGCACTGCTGTCTATCGGTGCGCTCAACGCCTCGCGAAAAGCCCGGTGCACATCGGCCGTCAGCGCTTCGAGCAGTGCCGGCACGCTGGCAAAGAAGTGATACACCGACGAGGGTGGAATCTGCGCCCGTTCGGCCACGCTGTAGATCGACAATGCTGCCACCCCTTGCTCGGCCAACAGCTCGCGCGCCGCCGCCAGGATCGCCTCGATCCTGGCCTGGCTGCTGGCGCGCGGCTTGCGCGGGGTGGTGCTGCGGGTCATCAGTTGCTGATCGCCAGGATGCTGGCCTGGTAGGCGCCGACGAACTGGTCGAAGTCGCCGACTTCCTGCTGCTCGAGGCGTGACTGCTCGGCCAGCGAATTGCGGGCGAGGGTCTCGTAGGCTTGCTGGCGCTCTGTGGGCAGCGGTTGCTCACGGAACGTTTGCGCGTGCAGGCGGCTCTGGCGCAGCGAGAACTGGATGAAGCTTTCCTCATGCTCGCTCATGCGCGCGAGCACCTGGGCCGATGGCGTCAGCGAAGCGTCGTCGACTTTGGCCTGCTGTGCGGCCAGGGCTTTGGCATGTTCGTCGCCGCCTTGAGCGTGATCGAGCAGCTCAGCCAGTTGGCCGATGCGCCCAAGCAAGTCGCTGGCCCAGGCTTTCAGCTCGATCGGTTGGCCGTCGCGGCGCAGCTCAAGGCCTGGGCGACGGCCTTCCTTGACCACACTCAGGAAGTTGTCGGTGCATTGGCCGCATTCGCCATTGTCCAGCAGCGGGCTGTCTTCCAGGGCACAGAACAACAGAAACGCATCCAGGAAGCGCGCCTCGGTCAGGTCGATGCCTACCGGCAGGAACGGGTTGATGTCCAGGCAGCGCACCTCGACGTACTGCACGCCGCGTGAGGTCAGGGCCTGGATCGGCCGCTCGCCGGTGTAGGTGACACGCTTGGGGCGGATGTTCGAGTAGTACTCGTTCTCGATCTGCAGGATGTTGGTGTTCAACTGCACCCATTCGCCGTCCACATGCGTACCGATTTCCACATAGGGCGGGTAGGGCGTGCCCACCGCCTTGCGCAGGCTGTCGGTATAGCTGGCCAGATTGTTGTAGCAGGGGGTGAGGCCGGCCTGAGCATTGCTCTGATAGCCCAGGTCGCTCATGCGCAAGCTGGTAGCGTAGGGCAGGTACAGGGTTTCGGCGTCCAGCTCTTCGAGCTGGTGCGGGCGGCCACGCAGGAAGCCTTTGTCCAGGGCTGGCGAGGCACCGAACAGGTACATCAGCAGCCAGCTGTAACGGCGGAAATTGCGGATCAGCGCAATGTACGCCGCCGACTGGTAGTCGCGGTCGCTCTGGTCGTTGCCCTCGGCGGCGCGCAGCAGCGGCCACAGCGCTTCAGGCAACGAGAAGTTGTAGTGGATGCCGGCGATGCACTGCATGGTGCGGCCGTAGCGCAGGGCCAGGCCCTTGCGGTAGACGTGCTTGAGCTTGCCGATGTTCGAGGTCCCGTACTCGGCGATCGGGATGTCCTCCTCGGCCGGCAGCGTGCACGGCATCGACGGGCTCCACAGCAATTCGTCGCCAAGCTTGCTGTAGACGAAGCGGTGAGTTTGCTCGAGGCTTTCCAGCACTTGGGCCGGGTCGGGCAGGGCCGGGGTGATGAACTCCAGCAGCGACTCGGAATAATCGGTGGTGATCTGCTCGTTGGTCAGCGCCGAACCCAGGTTTTCCGGATGCGGGGTCTGAGCCAGGCGACCTTCGTCGGTGACGCGCAGGCATTCGCGCTCAATACCGTGCAGGCACTGCTTGAGCAGGGGGAGATTGGCGCCGAGCAGGCTCAGGCGGCGGTTGAGGAGGTCGCTCAAGATGGTTTCCTTCACGCATCAGTCGCCCCAATATGGGGGTAGAGTTGACGGTCTACAAGGGTAGGAGGAAAGGAACTGGCGTTGTCGCCTGGTTTACGCGGTTACGGCAGTGCCAGCGCACTGCCGCAAAATACCGCAGATACCGTTTGGTGAGCTAGAGAACCGCGAAGGTTCCCTGCGCTTTGGCGACCAGTTTGTCGCCTTGGACTACGTCGGCGTCGACCACCAGGGTACGGCGCCCGGCGTGCAGCACCCGCGCCGTGCACAGGACCTCGCCGTCACCGACCGCACGCATGTAGTTGATCTTGCATTCGATGGTCACGCTCTGCTGGTCGAAACCATGGCTGGCCGAGCAGGCCAGGCCCATGGCGATGTCCACCAGGCTGAAGATGGCCCCGCCGTGCAGCTTCTGGCCGCGGTTGCGCAGGTGCGGTTCAAGCGCCAGTGCCACCTCTGCAACGCCCGTGTCCAGGCGTTGCAGGCGGCAGCCCAGTAGCTGGCTGTAGGCGCTTTCAACGAGCTCTTTGGGGATCTCCATCACTTCTTTTTCAACTGCTTGGCGTTGGCAAAGAGCGCAGCCATGGCGTTGTTCGCCGGCGCGGCGCTAGCGGTTTCGCGCTGGCGTGGTGCCTGCTGCGGGCGGTTGCCGCCATTGCCACGGTTGCCACCACGGTTGCCTTCGACTTTTTCGCCCGGGGTATCGCTCATGCGCATGGACAGGCCGACACGCTTGCGCGGGATGTCCACTTCCATGACCTTGACCTTGACCACGTCGCCGGCCTTGACCGCTTCGCGCGGGTCCTTGACGAACTTCTCGGACAGCGCCGAGATGTGTACCAGGCCGTCCTGGTGCACGCCGATGTCGACGAACGCGCCGAAGTTGGTGACGTTGGTGACCACGCCTTCGAGAATCATGCCGGGCTCCAGGTCCTTGAGGTCTTCGACGCCGTCCTGGAAGGTGGCGGTCTTGAACTCGGGGCGCGGGTCACGGCCGGGCTTGTCCAGTTCCTGGAGGATGTCGGTGACGGTGGGCAGGCCGAAGGTTTCGTCGGTGAACTGCTTGGGGTCCAGGCGCTTGAGGAAGCCGCTGTCGCCGATGAGCGAGCGGATGTCACGGCCGGTGTCGGCGGCGATGCGTTTCACCAGCGGGTAGGCCTCGGGGTGCACGGCGGAGGCATCCAGCGGGTTGTCGCCGTTCATTACGCGCAGGAAGCCTGCGGCCTGTTCGAAGGTTTTCTCACCCAGACGGCTGACCTTCTTGAGTGCGGCACGGGTGGCGAACGGGCCATTGGCGTCGCGGTGCGCGACGATGTTCTGCGCCAGGGTGGCGTTGAGGCCGGAGATGCGGGTCAGCAGCGCGACCGAAGC
Source organism: Pseudomonas sp. BNK-15 (assembly GCF_047456105.1). Lineage (NCBI taxonomy): Bacteria > Pseudomonadati > Pseudomonadota > Gammaproteobacteria > Pseudomonadales > Pseudomonadaceae > Pseudomonas > Pseudomonas sp. BNK-15. Next base: position 1,679,642 of record NZ_CP179898.1, on the reverse strand, counting down.
GGTGTTGACGTCCACGCCCACGGCGTTCACACAGTCCTCGACCACAGCGTCCAGGCCGCGGGCCAGCTTCACCTGGGACACATCGTGCTGGTACTGGCCGACACCGATGGATTTGGGGTCGATCTTCACCAGTTCGGCCAGCGGGTCCTGCAGGCGGCGGGCAATCGACACGGCGCCACGGATCGACACGTCCAGGTCAGGGAATTCACGGGCAGCCAGCTCCGACGCCGAGTACACCGACGCACCGGCTTCGGAGACCATGATCTTGGTGATCTTCAGCGCCGGGTATTTTTTAACCAGCTCGGCGATCAGCTTGTCGCTCTCGCGGCTGGCGGTGCCGTTGCCAATGGCGATCAGCTCCACCGAGTGTTTGGCGCACAGTGCGGCCAGTACCGAGATCGTGCGGTCCCAGTCGTTGCGCGGTGCGTGCGGGTAGACCGTGGCGGTGTCCAGCAGCTTGCCGGTGGCATCGACCACCGCGACCTTGCAGCCGGTACGCAGGCCCGGGTCGAAGCCCAGGGTCGCGCGCGGGCCGGCCGGGGCGGCCAGCAGCAGGTCGTGCAGGTTGTGGGCGAAGACGTTGATCGCCTCGCTTTCGGCGTTATCGCGCAACTCACCGAACAGGTCGGTTTCCAGGTGGGTGTACAGCTTGACCTTCCAGGTCCAGCGCACCACCTCGCCCAGCCACTTGTCAGCCGGGCGGTTGCGGTTTTCCACGCCGAAGTGGCTGCCGATCATCATTTCGCACGGGTGCAGGGTGCCCGGCAGCTCTTCGCCAACCTTCAGCGACGCGCTCAGCACACCTTCGTTGCGGCCGCGGAAAATGGCCAGTGCGCGGTGCGACGGGCAAGTGCGCAGCAGTTCGTCATGGGCGAAATAATCGCGGAACTTGGCGCCTTCCTCTTCCTTGCCAGCCACCACGCGGGCGCTGAGCACCGCTTCCTGCTTGAGGAAGTTGCGCAGCTTGTCGAGCAGGGCAGCGTCTTCGGCGAAACGCTCCATGAGGATGTACTTGGCGCCCTCGAGGGCGGCCTTGACGTCGGCGACACCTTTGTCGGCATCGACGAAGCGCGCGGCTTCGCTTTCCGGCGCCAGTTGCGGGTCGTTGAACAGGCCGTCGGCCAGCTCGCCCAGGCCGGCTTCCAGGGCGATCTGGCCCTTGGTGCGGCGCTTTTGCTTGTACGGCAGGTAAAGGTCTTCGAGGCGGGTCTTGGTGTCGGCCAGCTTGATCTCGCGGGCCAGCTCAGGGGTCAGCTTGCCCTGTTCCTCGATGCTGGACAGGATGCTCGCACGGCGCTCGTCCAGCTCGCGCAGGTAGCGCAGGCGCTCTTCCAGGTGGCGCAACTGGGTGTCGTCCAGGCTACCGGTCACTTCCTTGCGGTAACGGGCGATGAAGGGCACGGTAGAGCCTTCGTCCAACAGGCCCACGGCCGCCTCGACCTGCTGAGGGCGTACGCCCAGTTCCTCGGCGATACGGCTGTTGATGCTGTCCATGTAAACCACCTGACAATTGTGAATACGGGGGCTGCGAGGCGCTTGTTCCGCCCGGCGGCACTGGAGAAAGCCGCGCATTATACCCATCGCAGACGGCTTGCGGTGATGGCGCCAGGCCAGTTGCGGAGGCCGGGAAGTGGCGCCGGGGGAAAAATCTGCTAACAATGCTCACGGCACGCGTGGCAATGGCTACGCCATAATGCGCGGCGATCTCAGAGGAGTTATTCATGACCGGCACCGCAAACAACGCTGAAGGTGACAAGATTCTCATCGTCGACGACGATCCGGGGCTCAGCAGCCTGCTGGAACGTTTCTTCACCAGCAAGGGCTACCGTGCCCGCGCGGTGCCCAACACCGAACAGATGGACCGCCTGCTGCAGCGCGAGGTATTCAACCTGGTGGTGCTCGACCTGATGCTGCCGGGCGAAGATGGCTTGTCTGCGTGCAAGCGCCTGCGCCAGTCGAACAACCAGATCCCGATCATCATGCTCACCGCCAAGGGTGACGAACTCAGCCGCATCAAGGGGCTTGAGCTGGGTGCTGACGATTACCTGGGCAAGCCGTTCAACCCGGACGAGCTGATGGCGCGGGTCAAGGCCGTGCTGCGCCGTCAGGCACCGACGGTACCGGGCGCCCCGGGCAGCGAGGACGAGTCGGTCACTTTCGGCGATTACGAGCTGTCGCTGGCCACCCGTGAACTCAAGCGTGGCGAAGAAGTGCACATGCTCACCACCGGTGAATTCGCCGTGCTCAAGGCCCTGGTCATGCACGCCCGTGAGCCGTTGACCCGCGACAAGCTGATGAACCTGGCCCGTGGCCGTGAGTGGGATGCCCTGGAGCGCTCTATCGACGTACAGATTTCGCGCCTGCGCCGCATGATCGAACCGGACCCTTCCAAACCGCGGTATATCCAGACTGTGTGGGGCGTAGGTTACGTCTTCGTACCGGACGGAAACGCTGGCAAATGAAGCCTGGCCTTCGATGAAAACTCCGGTCTGGTTCCCGCAAAGCTTCTTCGCCCGCACCCTGTGGCTGGTGCTGATCGTTGTCCTGTTCTCCAAGGCGCTGACCCTGGTCTACCTGCTGATGAACGAGGATGTGCTGGTCGATCGGCAGTACAGCCATGGTGTGGCGCTGACGCTGCGCGCCTATTGGGCGGCCGATGAAGAAAACCGCGACAAGATTGCCGAAGCCGCAGGCCTGATCCGGGTGACCGGCTCCGGCGTGCCGGAGGGCGAGCAGCACTGGCCCTACAGCGAAATCTATCAACGGCAGATGCAGGCCGAGCTGGGCGAAGACACCGAAGTGCGCTTGCGCATCCACGCACCGCCTGCGTTGTGGGTCAACGCGCCAAGCCTCGGCCCGGGCTGGCTGAAAGTGCCGCTTTATCCGCACCCGTTGCGTGGCCAGAAGATCTGGAACGTACTTGGCTGGTTCCTGGCCATCGGCCTGCTGTCCACCGCTTCGGCGTGGATCTTCGTGCGCCAGCTCAACCAGCCGCTCAAGCGCCTGGTGTTCGCTGCCCGTCAGTTGGGCCAGGGCCGCAGTGTACGTCTGCCGATCAGTGATACGCCGAGCGAAATGACCGAGGTGTATCGCGCGTTCAACCAGATGGCCGAGGATGTCGAGCAGGCCGGGCGTGAGCGCGAGCTGATGCTGGCGGGTGTGTCCCACGATTTGCGCACGCCACTGACGCGCCTGCGTCTGTCGCTGTCCTTGCTGAACAGCGACAACGAACTGAGCGACGACATGGTCCGCGACATCGAGGACATGGACGCGATTCTTGACCAGTTCCTGGCCTTCATTCGCGATGGCCGCGACGAGCCGCTGGAGGAGGTCGACCTGGCCGACCTGGTGCGCGAAGTGGTGGCGCCCTACAACCAGCCGCAAGAGCGTGTGCGCTTGTGCCTGGAGCCTATTCCGCCATTCCCGCTGCGCAGGGTTTCCCTCAAGCGCATGCTGGGCAACCTGATCGGTAATGCGCTGCATCACGCGGGCAAGGGGGTCGAGGTGGCCGCCTATGTGTCGGGCGACGAGAGCGCGCCTTATGTGGTGCTGAGCGTGCTGGACCGGGGGGCAGGGATCGATGAGTCGGAGCTGGAAACCATCTTTAACCCGTTCATTCGTGGGGACCGTGCGCGGGGTGGCAAGGGCACCGGGTTGGGGCTGGCGATCGTCAAGCGGATCGCCGCCCAGCATGGCGGTAATGTCGAGTTGCGCAACCGTTCTGGGGGCGGGATCGAGGCGCGGGTAAGGTTGCCGTTGGGGCTTTTGCTACCGCGTAACGCGGTTTGAGCCTTCGCTGTCAGTGATGGCCCTATCGCCGGCAAGCCGGCTCCCACAGGTACATCACTGAGCCGCAGAGCAGTGGGAGCCGGCTTGCCGGCGATGGGGCTGCACGGCAGCCCCAAAACCTCAGCCTTTGCCCTTGGTCCGGGTCTGATTCGGCCCGCCATTTTTCTCCAGATGCTCGATGATCATCCCGGCCACGTTCTTGCCGGTTGTCACCTCGATACCTTCCAGGCCCGGTGAGGAGTTCACCTCCATCACCAGCGGCCCGTGGTTGGAGCGCAGAATATCCACCCCTGCCACGCTCAGGCCCATCACCTTGGCCGCACGAATGGCGGTTATCCGCTCTTCAGGCGTGATCTTGATCAGGCTGGCCACACCGCCGCGATGCAGGTTGGAGCGAAACTCGCCTGGCTTGGCCTGGCGCTTCATCGAAGCAATCACCTTGTCGCCCACCACGAAGCAGCGGATATCGGCACCGCCGGCCTCCTTGATGTATTCCTGAACCATGATGTTCTGTTTCAGGCCCATGAACGCTTCGATCACCGACTCGGCCGCTTGGGTTGTCTCGCACAACACCACGCCGATCCCTTGCGTGCCTTCCAGCACCTTGATGACCAGCGGGGCGCCATTGACCATCTGGATCAGGTCGGGGATGTCGTCCGGCGAGTGGGCGAACCCGGTAATGGGCAGGCCGATGCCGCGCCGGGACAACAACTGCAACGAACGCAGCTTGTCACGCGAGCGGGCGATGGCCACCGACTCGTTGAGCGGGTAAACGCCCATCATCTCGAACTGGCGCAGCACCGCGCAGCCGTAGAACGTCACTGACGCGCCGATGCGCGGGATCACTGCATCGAAACCCTCCAGCGGCTTGCCGCGGTAATGGATCTGCGGCTTGTGGCTGGCGATGTTCATGTAGGCCCGCAGGGTATCGATCACCACCATTTCGTGGCCACGCTGAGTGCCGGCTTCGACCAGCCGGCGGGTGGAATACAGACGCGGATTGCGCGACAGCACAGCGATCTTCATGCAGCACCTGTGACAGGAGATAGGGTGGCCGGGTAGGCCGGTTTGTCTTGCACGTACTTGAGCCCGGGGTTGACCACCAACTGGCCGTGAATGAGTGCCTTGGAGCCGAGCAGCAGGCGGTAGCGCATGTTCTTGCGGCAGGCCAGGGTGAACTCTACTTCCCAGACGCCATCGCCCAACGCCAACGAGGTGCGGATCACGTAACGGGTCTGGGCATGGCCGTTGGAGCTCTTGATGGTCTTCATGGTGACCAGCGGGGCTTCGCAGCGGCGGTGGCGCAATTGCACGATCGAACCCAGGTGGGCCGTAAAGCGCACCCATGGCTGGCCGTCGCGCTCGAAGGGCTCCACCTCGGTGGCATGCAGGCTGGAGGTGCTGGCACCGGTATCGATCTTGGCGCGCAGGCCCGCCACACCGAGGTCGGGCAAGGCGACCCACTCGCGCAGGCCGATTACAGTCAGATGGTCAAATGTCTTCACGAAGCACACCCTGCGAATGAGGTGGTGAACTGTAAGCACGGCGGGGACTTTTTGCATCCGTCAGTTACGGTAGTACAGTTCGATGAAAGACAGAATTCGAGGCAACGGGATGGCACACAAAGCGGAAGAAGACGACAAGGTACGCCTGGACAAATGGTTGTGGGCGGCGCGGTTCTACAAGACCCGGGCGCTGGCCAAGGCCGCCATCGAAAGTGGCAAGGTGCATTGCCGGGGCGAGCGCTGCAAGCCCGGCAAGGAGCCGCGAGTGGGTGACGAGTTCGTGCTGCGTACCGGTTTCGACGAGCGTACCGTGGTGGTCAAGGCGCTGTCGGTGGTACGCCGGGGCGCGCCTGAAGCGCAGGCCCTGTATGCAGAAACCGAGGAGAGTGTGCGCCGCCGCGAGCAGGCAGCCGAGCTGCGCAAGGCCGGGGCCATGGGCGTGACCACCGACGGCCGGCCGAACAAGAAGCAGCGGCGGCAGATTCACCAACTGCACGGCAATTTTGATTGAATGGGCTGGGCAGCAGCCCCAGCCGTCTAGCGGACCACCGCCAGGCGCCCGACCAACGGTAGCCTGGCGGCGAGGGCGAACAAAGGCGCCGTCCACCGCACCAGCAATGCGCTACCTTTGGCCGCCAGCGGCGTATGGCAGCTCCAGCCCAACGCTAGGACTGCCATCAGCAAGCCACCGATGTAGTCATCCTGCCCCCAGTGCGCGCCTGCGACCAGGCGCGGCAGCATGAACAGCAACGCCAGGCCCCAGATCACGAGGTGCTGGACCAGGCGCCGGCTGAACAGGCTCATGAACAAGGCCCAGATCAGCAATACCGAGGCGTGGTCGCCCGGGAAACTGTTGCTGGAACGGTCTTTCAGCTCCCATGCCTTCTCAAGGTTCGGGTAGTAGTCGCTCAGGTGCACAACGTTGGTGAATACCATTGATGGGCTGTCATGCTGCCAGCCCATTGCATCTACCCACTTGGAAAACAGCGCGCGAATCACCACTAAGAGGATCAGCGTAACCAAAAAGCCGAAGAAGGCTTCACGCACCTGGCTGGCCTTGAACACCCAGTCGCCCCGAATCAGCACGGCCAGAAGGACCAGGCCAACGACGATGTCGAAGGGGCGCAGGCTGCCGACGGTCCAGATATAGCGCCAGGTGGTGTTGTCGGCCAGCGGTGCATTGAGGCTGTGGAACAGCCATTCGTCGAAAGTCAGGCACAGGATCTGGCCAAAGGGCCATAACCAGAAACACAGTAGAGCGATGGGCAGCAAAGTGCAGGCTGCCAAGGGGCCCCAAGACCACCTTGCTTTTAACAGTGGTCGATTGTCCATAAAATACCTCTATTGCAATCAGGAATCGGAGCGCCTTGTGAGCGCTCTGTCACGGGAACTCGCGAGTGTTCGACATCCCGTGTAACCATTTTGTCATCATTTCTAGATAGCCAAAACCTATGAGCGATTTGCCGGATACCGATTTCACCCAACGTTTCATCTTCGACGACCGCGATATTCGCGGCGAGTGGGTGGCACTCGATGACAGCTACGCCGCGGTGTTGGCTCGTCATGCATACCCACAGCCCGTTGCCACATTGCTCGGTGAGCTGATGGCCGCTACCTCGCTGTTGGTGGGCGCGCTGAAGTTCGACGGCCTGCTGATCCTGCAGGCGCGTTCTGCTGGCCCCATCCCCCTGCTGATGGTGGAGTGCTCGGGCGAGCGCGACATCCGCGGCATGGCGCGTTACGAAGCGGACCAGATAGCAGCCGACGCGACCCTGGCTCAGCTGATGCCCGACGGCCATCTGACCCTGACCATCGACCCGGTCAAAGGCCAGCGCTACCAGGGTACTGTCGAGCTCGACGGCAAAAACCTGTCCGAGTGCTTCACCAATTACTTCGTGCAGTCTCAGCAGCTCAACACGCGCTTCTGGCTCAACGCCGAAGGCGGCAAGGCTCGCGGCCTGTTGCTGCAGCAGTTGCCGGTGGATCGCCAGCGTGACGAAGAAGAGCGCGAGGACAGCTGGCAGCATGTGATTGCCCTGGCCAACACCCTCAAGCCGCAGGAGTGGGCCGAGGCCAACGAAACCTTGCTGCACCGCCTCTATCATGAAGACGCGGTACGCCTGTTCGATATCCAGCCGCTGCGCTTCAAATGCAGCTGCTCGCGCGAACGTTCCGGCAATGCGCTGGTCAGTCTTGGCGAGCAGGATGCCAAGCAGCTGGTCGAGGAGTGCGGGGGCAAGGTCGAGATCGATTGCCAGTTCTGCAACGAGCGTTATTTCTTCGATGCCAGCGATGTGGCACAACTGTTTGCCGGTGGTGGCACTGACACGGCGTCAGAAACTCGCCACTGAAACGTTTAATTTCAGGGAAATCTCCTGTCGAATTGCGCAAAAGGGCAGTTACGACAGGAGGGGCCTACTTTTTTTGGGCGTTTCTGGCATAATCCGGCCACTTTTTTCGCTGTAGTAGTTTTTTACAGACAACTACAAAACGTTTGGAGCACTCGGCCTCGGGCCGGATGGGGTATCTCATGACGCAAGCCAACAACACCGTGTACACCGACCTGAGCGTCGATGAGCTGGTAAAAGAAGCGCTGCAACGCGGTGAAGGCGTGCTAGCCGATACCGGCGCATTGGTCGTCGAGACCGGGCACCGTACTGGCCGTTCGCCGGCTGACCGTTTCATCGTCGAAGAACCTTCCACCCAGGACGCTATCGCCTGGGGCCCGATCAATCGCAAGTTCCCGGCCGACAAGTTCGATGCCCTGTGGGACCGCGTCGAGGCGTTCAACAACGCCCAGGATCACTTCGTTTCCTACGTTCACGTAGGGGCTGCCGCCGAGCACTACCTGCCGGTGAAGATGACCACCCAGACCGCCTGGCAGAACCTGTTCGGCCGTTGCCTGTTCATCAACCCTGAGCAGTTCAACCCGGCTGGCCGCGACCAGTGGCAGGTCCTCAACGTTGCCAACTTCGAGTGCGTGCCTGAGCGTGACGGCACCAACTCCGACGGTTGCGTCATCATCAACTTCGCCGCCAAGAAAGTGCTGATCGCGGGCATGCGTTATGCCGGCGAAATGAAGAAAGCCATGTTCTCGGTGCAGAACTTCCTACTGCCGGCTGCCGACGTGCTGCCAATGCACTGTGCTGCCAACATCGGTGAAGAAGGCGACGTAACCCTGTTCTTCGGCCTGTCCGGCACCGGCAAGACCACCCTGTCGGCTGACGAAAGCCGTTACCTGATCGGTGACGACGAGCACGGTTGGGGCGAAGGCGTTGTCTTCAACATGGAAGGCGGCTGCTACGCCAAGTGCATCGACCTGTCCGAGAAGAACGAGCCGGTCATCTGGAAAGCCATCAAGCATGGCGCCGTGCTGGAAAACGTCGTCCTGGACGGCAACAAGCACGCCGACTATGCCGATGTCAGCCTGACCCAGAACAGCCGCGCCGCCTACCCGCTGGAGCACGTCGCCAAGCGCGCCGAAGCCAACCTGGGTGGCGAGCCTAACGCAGTCATCTTCCTGACCTGCGACCTGACCGGTGTTCTGCCTCCGGTTTCGATCCTGAACAACGAGCAGGCGGCCTACCACTTCCTGTCCGGCTACACCGCGCTGGTCGGTTCCACCGAAATGGGTTCGGGCGGCGGCATCAAGTCGACCTTCTCCACCTGCTTCGGCGCACCGTTCTTCCCGCGCCCGGCTGGCGAATACGCCGAGCTGCTGATCAAGCGTATCAACGCCTTCGGCTCCAAGGTCTACCTGGTCAACACTGGCTGGACCGGTGGTGGCTATGGCGTCGGCAAGCGCTTCAGCATCCCCACCACCCGTGGCGTGATTGCTGCCATCCAGAGCGGCGCTCTGGTCGGTACCGAGACCGAGCACCTGGATATCATCAACCTGGACGTGCCGAAGGCCGTTCCGGGCGTCGAGACCGAGCTGCTCAACCCGCGCAACACCTGGGCTGACAAAGCTGCCTACGACGAAGCTGCAAAAGGCCTGGCCAAGCTGTTCACTGAAAACTTCAAGAAGTTCGAAGTGTCCGACGCAATCAAGGCTGCTGGCCCACAGCTGTAAGCTGTCGCCGGTTGCAACGAGAAAGCCGCCCCCAAGGGGCGGCTTTTGTGTTTCAGGGCCATTGCTGCCTTGCATGCAGGATGCGGATGATTTCCACGGCTTCCCTTGTAATCCGATAGACCATCACGTAGTTGGGGTGGATGATGATTTCCCGGGTCCCCGGATAGCGCCCGGGTTTGTACATGGAAGGAGTCTGCGCAGCGAGCCTGGCTTTTTCGGCAAATTTTTCGTCTAGTGAAATGGCGGCAGCGGGATTGTCCTGGGCTATATGGTCCATAATGCGAAAGCGATCATTGCGGGCCATCTCACGCCAAGCCAGGCGCATCAGCGGACTCTGGCTTTGAGTTCGCTGCGGCGAGCCGCGAACAGCAGCTCTGCTTCTTCATCCTCCATCGCGGGCGACGAATCGTTCAGGCTTGCTTCGACTTGTTCTGCGAACCACGCCTCGTAAGCGGCTGCTTCATGAGCCCGCTTCAACGCTTGAGCGCGATCAGGACGTTGGTAAGTGCTCATCAGGCCAGGGTCAAAGGCTGAGGTGTCCACCTCGAAATGGTCGATGCCCATCTCACGCAGGTAGATGACCAAGGTTTCAAACTTTTTGAAAAGCCTTACATTGCCGCTACGTTGGGCAATCAGCAGGTGCTCTTGCTGATTGATATCGACCTGGATGGCCCAGCCACCTGGCTGGCCGACGATGTGCGTAGCGTTGATTCGGCCTGATTCCACCAGTCGGCTCAAGTTGGCATGATCTAATTGATGAGTTGGCATCGGTGTCTTTCTCAGTTTCATCAGATACACCATGGTATGCAATCTATAGTTGATTGCGACTATAGTCCTTCCTGTCTTGGTGTGGGAAGCTTCCTCACGGTGTAACCAATTGTGGATATCTCATGACCGAATCCCCTCAGCGCAGCGCGTTCTCCCACTTCCACCCCATCCTCACCCGCCCCCAGGACAACGACCATAACGGCCACATTGCCGGTGCCACGGTGCATGGTTTCTTCGAAACCGCCATCCAGGCCTTTCTGGTCGAGCAAGCTGAATTCGACCTGCGTGAAGGTGAGCTGGCGGCGTTCGTGGTCAGTTCGGCGGCAGATTTTTTCGCGCTGCCGGGCTTTCCGGACGTGCTAGAGGTGGGTTTGGGCGTCACTCGCCTTGCAGGCAGCACGGTGGAGTACCGGCTGGCGCTGTATCGCCCGGGAGAGGCCGATGCTTGTGCGGCAGGGACCGTGGTGCAGGTGTTCATCGAGCGCGCCAGCGGCCGGCCGGTACCGCTGCCGGAGGCGCTGCAAGTCATTTTGTCGGGCCTGCAGCTCGGTCCGCAGGCATGAAAAAGCCCCGCGGGTGAGGGCGGGGCTTTTGCTGCCTGAGGATGGTCTCAGGTATCAGTCGCGCCAGTGGCGCTTGTGCTTGCGGTGGCCGTAGTGGCGGCCACGGTCGTAATGACGGCGGTCGTCGTAGCCGCGACGGTAGCGGCGGTCGTCGTGACGGTCGTCATCATCGGCCTCGTTGCCCAGGTAGTTACCGAGCGCGCCACCGGCGCCGCCGCCTGCGGCTGCACCGATGTAGCTGCCGGTGGTACCGCCCACCGAGCGACCGACCACGTTACCGCCTGCAGCGCCCAGTGCGCCGCCGATAGCGGCCTCACCACGCTGGCGCTTGTCGGCACCCAGGGCACCGCCGGCCGCACCGCCCAGGCCGGCACCAATGGCGCCGCCAGTGCTACCACCGATGGAGTTGCCCACTACGGAGCCGAGTACCCCACCCAATGCGCCGCCAATGCCGGCCTCGGTATTGCCACCGGCCATGGCAACGCCGCTGAGCAAGCTGAAAGACAACAACAGAATCGAGGAGTACTTCTTCATCAAGAGAGCCTCATAAGGATGACGAGGGCGAATTTGCAGTTCCTTGACGCCGCTGGCAACGAAAATCCGACGAGTAGCACGAGTTGTACACAATTCTCTAAGTTACTGTTTTATCGATGAAACTTTATCGATTTTCGTGTGTCTGAGGTAATTGTGACAAAGCCCTGAACCCCTGTGGAACAGGGCTTTTTTCGTTTTTACCCGTACGGTTCGATTACACGATTCGCCCGTCGTCGCGCGCCCGCTCCAACTTGATGGCGACGAACTTGGAGGTCGGTGTATGGCTGCCCTCACCGATGCTTTCCAACGGGATCAGCGGATTCACTTCCGGGTAGTACGCCGCCGCCTGCCCAGCCGGGATATCGAAAGCCAGCAGGGTGAAGCCCTGTACACGGCGCACATGCGAATCGCCCCACAACGAGACGATGTCGACCTTCTGCCCCGGCTGGAAGCCCAGGCGGATGATGTCGGCCTCGTTGACGAACAGCACGTCACGCTGGCCGCGCACGCCACGGTAGCGGTCGTCCAGGCCATAGATGGTGGTGTTGTACTGATCGTGCGAGCGCATGGACTGCATGATCAGGTCCGGTACCTGGCCGCTGGCGCGAACCCGCTCGTCGAGCAGGGTGTCCGGCAGCAGGTTGGCCTTGAAATTGGCGCGGCCGTTGGTGGTCTTCCACTGGCGGCTGGCTGCACTGTTGCCCAGGTAGAAGCCGCCTGGGTGGCTCAGGCGCTGGTTGAAGTCGGCAAAGCCTGCAATGGTGTCGCCGATCAAGTCCCGGATACGGTTGTAGTCGGCCACAAGCCAGTGCCAGTCGACCGGGTTTTTGCCAAGTGTGGCAGCGGCGATGCCGGCAACCACTGCCGGCTCTGAGCGCATCTGGGTCGATAGCGGCTTGAGCTGGCCGTTGGAGGCATGGACCATGCTGAAAGAGTCTTCAACGGTGACCGCCTGCGGCCCGTCGGCCTGCAGGTCGATATCGGTGCGGCCCAGGCACGGCAGAATCAGCGCCTGTTTGCCGTGGATCAGGTGGCTGCGGTTGAGCTTGGTGCTGATGTGCACGGTCAGCGCGCAGTTGCGCAGGGCCTGGGCGGTACGCTCGGTATCCGGGGTGGCCTGGGCGAAGTTGCCACCCAGCCCGATGAACACCTTGGCGCGGCCGTCGAGCATGGCGTGGATCGCTTCGACGGTGTTGTGGCCATTGTGCCGCGGTACCGGGAAATTGAAGCGTTTTTCGATGGCATCGAGCAGCGCCACCGGCGGGCGTTCGTTGATACCCATGGTGCGGTCGCCCTGCACGTTGCTGTGGCCGCGTACCGGGCACAGCCCTGCGCCAGGCACTCCGATGTTGCCGCGCAGCATCTGCAGGTTGACGATTTCCTGGATGGTGGGCACCGAGTGGCGGTGTTGGGTGATGCCCATCGCCCAGCACATGATCACCCGTTTGCCGCGGCAGTACATGCGTGCAGCCAGCTCGATGTCCGCAAGCTCAAGGCCCGACTGCTCCTGAATGTGCGCCCACGAGGTGGCGTCCACTGCAGCCAGGTACTGATCGACACCGTGACCATGCTCGGCGATGAATACGTGATCGAATACCGCCGGCTCGCCTTTGGTCTGCGCCTCACGCTCCCACTGCAGCAGGAACTTGGCCATGCCGCGCAGCAGCGCCATGTCGCCGCCCAAGGCCGGGCGGAAGAACGCAGTGTTGGTCGGCCGGTCGCTGTTGGTCAGCATTTCCAGCGGGTTCTGCGGGTGCTGGAAGCGCTCCAGGCCACGCTCCTTGAGCGGGTTGATACACACCACCTGGGCGCCACGCTTCACGGCATCGCGCAGCGGGTCGAGCATGCGCGGGTGGTTGGTGCCGGGGTTCTGGCCCCAGACGAAGATCGCATCGGCGTGTTCGAAATCATCGAAGGTGACAGTGCCCTTGCCCACACCGATGCTTTGCCCCAAGGCTACGCCACTGGCCTCGTGGCACATGTTCGAGCAGTCGGGGAAGTTGTTGGTGCCGTATGCACGCACGAACAGCTGGTACAGGAACGCCGCTTCGTTGCTGGCCCGCCCGGAGGTATAGAACTCGGCCTGATCGGGGCTTGCCAGGTTGTTCAGCTCTCGGGCGATCAGGGCAAAGGCTGCATCCCAGGCGATCGGCTGATAGCGGTCGCTGGCCGGGTCGTAGACCATCGGTTCGGTCAGGCGGCCTTGGTATTCCAGCCAGTAGTCGCTCTGCTCAAGCAGCGCGCTGACGCTGTAGCGGGCGAAGAAGGCCGCATCGACTCGGCGCTTGGTGGCTTCCCAGTTGACCGCCTTGGCGCCGTTCTCGCAAAACTTGACCATGCCGCTTTCGGGCGAGTCGCCCCAGGCGCAACCGGGGCAGTCGAAGCCGCCATTCTGGTTGGTCTTGAGCAGGGCGCGAAGGTTCTTCAGCGCATTGTCGCTGCCGACCCAGGCCTTGGCCACGCTGCGCAAGGCGCCCCAGCCACCGGCGGGGCCGTGGTAGGGCTTGTAGCGTGGTGGGGAGGCTGGGGCGTTGTCTGGAAGAGGCTGGTACGAGGTCACGGCTATTACGACTCCGCCGCTGGGCTATAGACCCGCGGTGCACTGTGTTTGGGCAGATGAATGAGGTTGAGGTTGTGCTTGCGCGCCCATTGCAGGGCAAGCCCGGTAGGGGCCGAGAGGCTGACCAAGGTCTGGATGCCGGCACGCAGGACTTTCTGGATCAGCTCCAGGCTGCAGCGGCTGGTGACGATCGCCAGGCCGCCTTCGGTGGCGATGCCCTGGCGCAGCAGGGCGCCGATCAGCTTGTCCAGGGCGTTGTGGCGGCCGATGTCTTCGCGGCCGAGCAGCAGCTCGCCCTGGGCGTTCATGAACAATGCCGCATGCACGGCACCACAGTGCTGGCCCAGAGGCTGGAAGGCATCGATACGCTCACGCAGGCCCACCAGCCACTGCGCCGGTGGCAATGGCGCGCCAGGCAGCTCGGCCAGCTCCGGCAGCGCCTGCTCCAGGGCTTCGACGCCACACAGGCCGCAACCGCTGGTGCCGGCCAGTTGGCGACGCTGGTTTTTCAGGTTCCAGAATGCGCGGCTGGAAATCTCCAGGTCGGCGTACAACGCCGAGCCGCTGCCGGAGAGCTTCAGGTCGTAGATGTCTGCGGTGCCATCGACAATGCCGCTGCCAACGCTGAAGCCGACCGCAAAGTCTTTAAGGTCGGTGGGGCTGACCAGCATCACGGCCTGGTTGAGGCCGTTGTAGACGATGGCCAGGGCGACTTCTTCGGCCAGCGGCGTGCTGGCGCGCGCAGCGTCGTCGAGCTGGACGTAATCGTAGGTGTTGCTGGCGGCAGGCAAGGCCAGAGGCGTCGAGGCCGCGCAGACCGGAGGTTTGCTGTTCATCGGGGCTGGTTGTTCATCGGCGCTGACTACCGGCGGCTTTTTGATAGCACCAGCCTAGGCCTGCGGGCCGGTCACGTCTAATCGCTAGGGTCTATGCCTTGATAGACCGCGTCGATTGGTCGCAGTGGGGCGGGGGAGGAAATCCTGGCCTAGACTCGTGTTTCCGAGGTTATCGTCAACATGGAGAACGCAATGAGCCTTTTCAGTTTCGTGAAGGAAGCCGGCGAGAAGTTGATCGACCTGCTGACCCCAGGCAATGCCAATGCCGAGGAGCAGCTGAAGAAACACGTGGAGAGTGTCGGCCTGGGCAACCCGAACATCACCGCTACGGTCGAGGGTGACAAGATTATCCTCAAGGGTGAGGTTGCCAGCCAGGAGGAGAAGGAGAAAATCATCCTCGCGGCCGGCAACATAAGTGGTGTGGCCAGCGTTGATGATCAGATCACTGTAACTGGGCCGGTGGTTCAGGCTGCGCGGTTCGTAACCGTGAAAAAGGGTGACACGCTGTCAGCCATTGCCGTGGTCGTGTATGGCAACGCCGGCCAGTACAACAAGATCTTCGAAGCCAACAAGCCGATGCTCAAGCACCCGGACAAGATCTACCCGGGGCAGGTGCTGCGGATTCCTGACTGACAGATCTCTATCGTTTGCTCCGGCCAATCGCCGGCAAGCCGGCCCCACAGGTACTCCGCTGCTCTCAAGTTCAGCGCAAACCCAGTGGGAGCCGGCTTGCCGGCGATCTGGCCTTAAAGACCTACCAGCAACTCCCGGTAATCCTCGACTGCCGCAAACTCCTGGGTATCGCGCGGCGCCGCCTGGCTATCGGGCTGGCGCACGGCCAGCAAATGCCCCACGCCAAACCGCCGGGCACTGCGCAGAATGGCCAAGGTGTCGTCGATGAACAGGCTGCGCCCAGGCTCGAACCCGATATCGTCCTGCAACGCGTCCCAGAACTGCGGGCTCTCTTTCGGGTAGCCGTAATCATGCGAACTGATCAGCCGCTCGAAATACGGCGCCAGTTCCACCCGCTCCAGCTTCAACGACAGCGAATCGCGGTGCGCATTGGTGATCATGACCACGCGCTTGCCGGCCTGGCGGATCGCTGCCAGGAAGGTATCGGCGTCTGGGCGCAGGGCGATCAGGTCGGCGATCTCGCGCTTGAGTTCGCGGATCGGCAAGTTCAGCTCGCGGCTCCAGAAGTCCAGGCAGTACCAGTTGAGCGTGCCGGCATTGCGTTCGAACAGCGGCTGCAGCTCCATTTCGGCCATCGCCCGGCTTACGCCGTGCACCTGGGCGTAGCGCTGGGGCAGGTGCTCCAGCCAGAAGCGGTTGTCGTAGTGCAAATCGAGCAGCGTGCCGTCCATGTCCAGCAGGACAGTATCGATGGCAGACCAGGGAAGAACAGGCATGGGAAACTCTCGTTCAGTCGGCAAGCCACGGTATAGTAACCCGTTCACGCCAAGGAGCCGCCCCATGCGCCAGAAACCCACCGTTCTCAGCCGCGAGATCGTCGCCAGCAGCCGCTTGTTCCGCGTAGAGGCCGTGCAGTTGCGTTTCAGCAACGGCAACGAGCGTACCTACGAGCGCCTGGTCGGGCGCGGTAACGGATACGGCGCCGTCATGATCGTGGCCATGCTCGATGCCGAACACGCGGTGTTGGTGGAGGAGTATTGCGGTGGCACAGATGAATACGAACTGTCCCTGCCCAAAGGCCTGATCGAACCGGGCGAGGATGTGCTGGCAGCGGCTGACCGGGAGCTCAAGGAAGAAGCCGGCTTTGGCGCGCGTCAGCTGGAACACCTGACCGAGCTGTCGCTGTCCCCCGGCTACATGAGCCAGAAGATCCAGGTGGTGCTGGCCACCGACCTGTACGAAGAGCGGCTGGAGGGTGACGAGCCGGAGCCGATGCGGGTCGACAAGGTCAACCTTCGCGAACTCTCGGCGCTGGCCATGCACCCCCAGCTCAGCGAGGGGCGGGCGCTGGCGGCGTTGTACCTGGCGCGTGACCTGCTGATTCAGCGGGGGCTGCTCGACGTATGAACGACCAGCAACTGATGCATGAAGTGGTGAAACTGGCCGGCTTGGCAGGGCAGGCGATCCTGCCGTTCTGGCGCGCCGACGTGGCGGTGACCAACAAGGCGGATGATTCGCCGGTGACCGCCGCCGACCTGGCCGCACACCGGGTTATCGCCGACGGCCTGCAGGCGCTGGCGCCGCAGATCCCTGTGCTGTCTGAGGAAGACTGCAATATTCCGTTGGCCGAGCGCCAGGGCTGGCAGCGCTGGTGGCTGGTCGACCCTTTGGACGGTACCAAGGAGTTCATCGCGGGCAGCGAAGAGTTCACCGTCAATATCGCGCTGATCGAAAACGGCGAAGTGGTGTTTGGCGTGGTTTCGATGCCGACCAGCGGCCGCTGCTATTTCGGTGGCCAAGGCCTGGGCGCCTGGCGGGCAGAGGCAGGCGGCGAGCCGCAACCGGTCCAGGTCCGTAACGCGCCACCTGCCGATGGTCGTTTCACCGTGGTGGCCAGCCGTCGCCATTCCAGCCCACAGCAGGAAGCGTTGTTGTCTGGCCTTGGCGCTGCTGTCGGTGAGCTGGAGCTGGCCAATATCGGCAGCTCGCTCAAGTTCTGCCTGCTGGCCGAAGGCAGCGCCGACTGCTACCCGCGCCTGGCGCCGACCTCGCAGTGGGACACAGCTGCGGCGCAAGGTGTGCTGGAAGGGGCCGGCGGCGAAGTGATCGGCGTGGACGGCCAGCCGTTCCGCTACCCGCCACGCGAATCCCTGCTCAACCCCTTCTTCCTGGCCCTTCCCGCGGCTGCCAGCTGGCGTCAGGCGCTGATCCAGCTCGCCTCAGCGATGTAACACATACTGCCCGCTGAACCTCACGGCGGGCTCGTCGCTGCCAGCATTGCAAACCGTGGTGTCCAGCGTCAGCCGCGCACGGCCACGGCGCTGATACATCGCAACGAAGCGCTCCCAGGTTTTTTCGTCCGGTGCGGCGCAGCGCGCCACTGCCGTGCCGGTGACCGGCAGCGGGTAGCTGATCTGCCCTTCCTGAATGACGATATGCCCGTCGTCGATGCCCAGCTCGCGCAGGCGCAGGTGCAACCAGCCCCAGCCCACCAGCACGGCGGCGCAGTACAGGCTGCCGCCGAACATGGTGCTTTTGTGGTTGACGTTGGCGGCCAGCGGCAGCTGCAGGCGCAGGCTCTGCCCTTGCCAATCGATGACCTGCAGGCCCATTTCACGGGTCAGGGGAATGTCGCTGTGCAGGACATCCTGCAAGTACTGGCTGTCGCTGTTCATGGGCGGTTGTCCTCGTGGTCGTCAGGCCCGCTGTGGCCACCGTCAAAACTGAGGCCGTGCTTGCGCAGCTTGTCATGCAAGGTTTTGCGCGGGATACCGAGTGCCTCGGCCAGGCTGCGCATGGAGCTGTGCGGCTGGCCCAGTTCGGCGGCAATCAACGAACGCTCGAACTGCTCGACCTGTTCGCTGAGGTTGCCCAGCTGAAGCGGGGCTGTGGGTGCTGCGGCAGCGGGCGCCTGGTTATCGAGCGCCAGCTCCAGGCCAAGGGCGAAACGCTCGGCGGCGTTTTGCAGTTCGCGCACATTGCCTGGCCAGGCATGGCGCAGCAGCATGGCCCGGTGCGCAGGCTGCAGGGTTTGCGGTGGCAAGCCGTGGCGTTGGCTGGCGGTATCGGCGAAATGCTGGAACAGCACCAGGATGTCATCCCCTCGCTCGCGCAGCGGCGGGATGCGCAGCGGTGCCACGTTCAGGCGGTAGTAAAGGTCGGCACGGAAGCGGCCTTGGTCGGCGGACTGGCGCAGGTCCTCCTTGGTTGCGGCAATGATGCGGATGTCCAGCGGGATGAGCTGGTTGCCGCCCAGGCGCTCGACCACCCGTTCCTGCAGCAGGCGCAGCAACTTCACCTGCACGTCCAGGCTCATGCTTTCGATTTCGTCGAGGAACAGCGTGCCGCCATTGGCGAACTCGAACTTGCCGATGCGGCGCTTCTGCGCGCCGGTGAACGCGCCGGGCTCATGGCCGAACAGCTCGCTTTCGACCACCGACTCGGCAAGGGCGCCGGCATTGATGGCCACGAATGGCCCATCGCGGCGGCTGGACAGGTCGTGCAGGGCGCGGGCCACCACCTCCTTGCCAGCGCCGGTTTCGCCGAGGATGAGCACGTCGGCGCGGGTGCCGGCCAAGGCGCCGATCTGTTCGCGCAGGCGCTGCATGGCAGGTGAATGGCCGACCAGGCGGGTGGCCAGTTGCTGGCGGTCGCTCAAGGCCAGGCGCAGGCTGCGGTTGTCGAGCACCAGCCGGCGCAGGGCCAGGGCACGGCGCACGCTGTCGAGCAGGGCTTCACTGGCAAAGGGCTTTTCAAGGAAGTCGTAGGCGCCAGCGCGCATGGCCTGCACCGCCAGGGGCACATCGCCGTGGCCGGTGATCAGCAGCACTGGCAGTTCGTTGTCACGCCCGTGCAATTGTTCGAGCAGTTGCAAGCCATCGATGCCGGGCATGCGGATGTCGCTGACCACCACGCCGGGCCAGTCGGGCTCCAGGCGCTCGGCCAGGCCTTGGGCGTCGGCCAGGGCAACCACCTTCAGCCCCGCCAGGTCGAGGGTTTGGCTCAAGGCCTGGCGCAGGTGTGGGTCGTCGTCGACCAGCAGCACCTGGGCCTGGCTGTCGATCTGTATCTCGGGGGTCATGCCGAGGGGTCCTCCGATGGTTGCAGGTTGGCGCCGGGCGCTGCCACACGCATTTGCAGGGTGAGCAGGGCGCCGCCTTCCGGGTGGTTGGCCAGCAGCAGTTCACCGCCCAGGGCACGCATCAGGCTTTCGCAGATGGCCAGGCCCAAGCCCAGGCCCTGGGTGCGGGTCTTGGTGGTGAAGAACGGCTCCTTGGCGTGCTCGAGGGCCTGCCGGCTGAAGCCCGGGCCATTGTCGCGGATGAACAGGTAGACGTAGTCATCGCGCTTTTCGGCACTCAGCCACAGGCGGCGCGGGTTGGCTTTTTCAGTCAGGGCATCGAGGGCGTTGGCCAGCAGGTTGCCGAGCACCTGGCGCAGGCGTGTCTCCCCGGCCTGTACCCACAAGGTGGCATCAGGCAGGTCACGGATCAGCTCAACGGCCATCGCTCGGCGGCGTTTGGCCAGAAGCGCCAGGGCGTCGTCCAGCGCCGGCTGCAGGGCCACGCTTTCCGGCGCATGGCGGTCCCGCCGGGCGAAGGCCCGCAAGTGAGCGATGATCGAGGCCATACGCCCGGTCAGTTCGCCGATCAGCTTGAGGTTGCCGCGGGCATCTTCAGTGCGCTGGTGATCGAGCAGGATCTCGGCGTTTTCCGCGTAACTGCGGATGGCTGCCAAGGGCTGGTTGAGTTCGTGGCTGATGCTCGCCGACATGGTGCCGAGCACCGACAGCTTGCCCGCCTGCACCAGCTCGTCCTGGGCGCGCACCAGCTCCTGCTGGGCATTCTCGCGCTCCAGTACCGCGCTTTTCAGGCGGTTGTTGAGGCCTTCCAGGTCGGCGGTGCGCTGGGCCACACGATTTTCCAGCTCCTGGCGGCCCCGGGCTTCGAAGTCGATACGGTCGATATAGTGCCGGCGGCGTTGCATCACCAGGCCGGCCAGCAGCATCAGCACCAGCAGTGCGCCGCCACCAATGGCCATGACGGTTTGCACCGAACGGTCGACCAGCATGCGTGGTGCGAGGATGCTGACCTGCCAGCCGGTCTCCTTGATGTCACGCGTCTGGGCCAGCCAAGCGTTCTGGTTGAGTACCAGCGGCTGTGGCGCCTGGGTCGGGTAGGGCTGGATGGCGATGATCGCCTGGCGCTCGGCCTCGGTCAGCTCGCGCGTGGCGCGAAAGCGCCAGTCGGGCCGCGAGGTGAGGATCACCACACCGTTGTGGTCGGTCAGCAGCAATTGCTCGGGCGTATTGCCCCAGAGGGTCTCGGTGTGGTCCAGGTCGACCTTGACCACCAATACCCCGACGATGCGTTCACGGTCATGCACGGCAGCGGCAAAAAAGTAGCCGCGCTTGGCCGACGTGGTGCCTTGGCCGAAGAAGCGCCCAAGTTGCCCGGCCATGGCCTCGTTGAAGTACGGGCGGAAGGCGAAATTGCGGCCCACGAAGCTGTCGCGCTTGTCCCAGTTGGAAGCGGCCAGGGTATTGCCGCTGACGTCCATCAGGTACATCACCTCGGCACCGGTCTGGTGGGCGATGTCTTTGAGCAGGCGGTTGGCGTTGGTCACCGCTTCGAGCTTGAACGGGTCGGCTAGTACGCCGCGCAGCGCCGGCAATTCGCCAAGAATCTGCGGCAGGGTTTCGTAGCGGTGCAGGGTGCCGAGCAGGTTGGCGACATACAGGTCCAGGGTCTGGCGATTCTGCGACGCCAGTTCGTCCTGATAATAGCGTTCGGCAAGGTGATGCAGCGGCCACAGCAAAGGGGCCAGGCACAGGGCCAACAGGGCCAGGCTGCGCCAGCGGGGACGGCGTGGGTGCGTGGGTTTTGCAATCATCGCGTAAATGCGCCAGAAGGGTCTGGCGCAATTATGCGCTACTTGAGGCAGTCGATCAGCGCCTGCTGCCAGTGCGGTAGCGTTACGCCCCACTCGCGGGCCAGGCGTGAGCAGTCCAGGCGCGAGTTGGCCGGCCGGCGCGCGGGCGTGGGGTATTCGCTGGAGGGGATCGGCAGCAGCTCGGCGCAGGGCAGGCCGCGGGCCTTGAGCTGCTCGCCGATGGCCTGGGCAAAGCCGAACCACGAGGTCTGGCCTTGGGCGGCCAGGTGATAGGTGCCCCAGGCACCGGCCCGGCCAGCCTGCCAGCGCTCGATCAGCACGCGGGTGCTGAGGGCGATGGTCGTGGCCCAGGTTGGCGCGCCGATCTGGTCGTCGACCACTCGCAGTTGCGGTTTTTCCTGCAGCAGGCGTTGCATGGTCAGCAGGAAGTTGCGCCCGTGCAGCGAGTACACCCAGCTGGTACGCAGAATCAGATGTGCGCCGCCCACGGCAGCGATGGCCTGCTCACCGGCAAGCTTGCTGCGCCCGTAGACACCGAGCGGGTTGGGTACGTCCTGCTCGTTGTATGGCGTGGCCTTTTCCCCGTCGAACACGTAGTCGGTGGAGTAGTGAATCAGCGGTGCGCCAAGGCGCAGCGCTTCTTCGGCAAGCACGCCAGGGGCTTGGGCATTGATCGCAAAGGCGGTGTCCGGCTCGGTTTCGGCCTGGTCCACTGCGGTGTAGGCGGCAGCATTGATGATCAGCCCGGGGGCAAGCTGGCGCAGCGGTTCACGCAAGGCCTCGGGCTGTGCCAGGTCCAGTTGGTCGCGGCCCAGCAGGTGTATCTCGCCCAGGCCGGCCAACTGTGTTTTCAGCGCTTGGGCGACCTGGCCATTGTGGCCACACACGAGCACCCTCATGGGAACAGGTCCGCGTCAGCCAGCAGCGCGCCGGCCTGGTCCTTGGCCGACAGCAGCGGTGCTTCCACGCCCCAGTCGATGGCCAGCTGTGGATCATCCCAGCGGATGCAGCGCTCGGCGGCGGGGTTGTAGTAGTCGGTGGTCTTGTACAGGAAGTCAGCCGATTCGCTCAACACCAGGAAACCATGGGCGAACCCTGGCGGGATCCAGAACTGGCGGTGGTCTTCGGCGCACAGGCGGGTGGCCACCCAGCGGCCGAACGTCGGTGAGCTGCGGCGGATGTCCACGGCCACATCCAGCACTTCGCCCTGGACAACCCGCACCAGTTTCCCCTGGGGGTTATCGATCTGGTAGTGCAGGCCGCGGAGCACGCCGCGCTGTGAGCGGGAGTGGTTGTCCTGGACGAAATGGGCGTCAAAGCCCGTCAGCCGCGCAAACTCGCGGGCATTGAAGCTTTCGAAGAAAAAGCCGCGGCTGTCACCGAAGAGCTTGGGCTCGATGATCAGTACGTCGGGTATGTCTGTTGCGATTATGTTCATGGCAATTTTCTGACCAGTGTACTCAGGGGTGGACCGTACCGGCCTCGTTCAATGTAGCCGCCTTGGCGCTTTGCAGCCCGGATTGCCATCATGACCGAGCGTGGACGCACGATCATCATTTCATCATTGCCACTTGTGTATCGGCCTTGGCAGTGGCGAGATAAGCGAAAAGTAAAAGAGGTTCCATCTTCATGCCCCTCAGCACCCTGATCCAGCGTTCCAGCCTGCCAAGCCCTTCGCTCAGCGAAGCCCAGGCGCATGCCTTGCTTCAGGCGCATTACGACCTGGCCGGCAGCCTGACTACGCTGGGCAGCCAGCAAGACCTGAACTTGCGTCTGGATACGGGGCAGGAGCGGTTTGTGCTCAAGGTTTGCCATGGCAATTATGCCCAGATGGAACTGGAGGCGCAGCATGCGGCGCTGGCTTACCTGCGCGGGCAAGGGTTGCCGGTACCTGCCGTACGCCCGGCACGCGACGGCCAGTCGTTGTTGGCACTGGACATCGATGGCCAACCGCTGCGCGCCCGCCTGCTCGATTATATAGAAGGGCAGCCGCTGACCCGCCTCAAGCACATGCAGCCTCGCCTGATGGCCGAACTGGGCGCGCTGTGCGCCCGGGTCGACAAAGCCTTGGCCGATTTCGACCACCCAGGCCTGGTGCGCACCCTGCAATGGGACCCGCAGCACGCCCAGGCGCTGATCGAGCATTTGTTGCCAGTGCTGCAGGATGCCGGGCAGCGCGCCCGCCTGGAGCAGGCCACTGGCCTGGCCACCGCACACCTGGCACCGCTGGTGGACGCCTTGCCGAGCCAGGCCGTGCACCTGGACATCACCGATGACAATGCCGTCTGGGCCCGCGATGAGCAGCGCCAGTGGCAACTGCAGGGCATCATCGATTTCGGTGACCTGGTGCGTACCTGGCGCATCGCCGACTTGTCGGTGACCTGCGCGGCCTTGCTGCACCATGCCGAAGGCGACCCGCTGCGCATCCTGCCGGCCGTGCGCGCTTACCAGGCCCTCAACCCGCTGAGCGAAACCGAGTTGCGCGCCCTGTGGCCGCTGGTGCTCAACCGCGCTGCCGTGCTGGTGCTCAGCAGTGAGCAACAACTGGCCGTGGACCCGGGCAACCAGTACATCCGTGACAACATCGCCCATGAGTGGGAGATCTTCGATACCGCTACCGCCGTGCCTTTTGCCCTGATGGAAGCGGCCATTCTGCAGGCCGCCGGCATCGAACCGAGCCGACCGGACCTCGCCGATTGTGCCCTGTTGCTGCCGGACCTCGCCCGCGAGGCGGTCACGCGCGTCGACCTGGGTGTGCTCAGCCCCCTCTGCGAGGCCGGTAACTGGGAGCAGCCCGGCTTCGATCAGCGTCAGCTGACGGCGCAGCCCGCGCCTGCTTGCAGCCTGCATGGCCAGTATCGCCTGTCGCAAACCCACATCGACCGCCCTGAGGAGCCGGCCACCTGCGCCCTGGGCGTCGAACTGCACGTGCCCAACGGCAGTGCGGTACAGGCCCCGCAAGCCGGGACCTGGCAACGCCACGGCGATGGCCGTGGCTGCTTGCGCACGGCACAGTGGGCCTTGTGGCTCAGTGGCCTGGAAGACACCCCCGCAGACGGCCAGGCCGTGGCCAAGGGGCAGGCGCTGGGCAACAGCTGTGGTTTTCTCAGTGTGCAGCTGTGCCTGGACCCCAGCATCCAGCCTCCGCTGTTCGCTGCACCTTCCCAGGCTGCCGCCTGGCTGGCGCTGTGCCCCTCGCCTGCAGCTTTGCTGGGTTTCGACTGCGATGCCGAGCCGCTGGCCGACCCCCAGGCATTGCTGGCCCGCCGCGACGCCAGCTTTGCCCGCTCGCAGAAGCACTACTATGCACAGCCACCGCACATCGAACGCGGCTGGCGCAACTACCTGATCGACATGCAAGGCCGCTCCTACCTCGACATGCTCAACAACGTCGCGGTACTCGGCCATGGTCACCCTCGCATGGTGGCCGAGTCGGCACGGCAATGGTCGTTGCTCAATACCAACTCGCGCTTCCATTACGCGGCCATTGCCGAGTTTTCCGAGCGCCTGCTCAAGTTGGCGCCGGCGGGCTTTGACCGAGTGTTCTTGGTCAACAGTGGTACCGAGGCCAACGACCTGGCCATTCGCCTGGCCTGGGCCTACAGCGGCGGGCGCGACCTGCTCAGCGTGCTGGAGGCCTACCATGGCTGGTCGGTGGCGACCGATGCCATTTCCACCTCTATTGCCGACAACCCGCAAGCCCTGGAAACCCGGCCCGACTGGGTGCACCCGGTCGAGGCGCCGAATACCTTCCGTGGCCGCTACCGTGGCGCAGACAGTGCCGGCGACTACCTGCGCGACGTCGATGCCAAGCTTGCCGACCTCGATGCCCGTGGCCGTCAGCTGGCCGGCATGATCTGCGAGCCGGTTTACGGCAACGCCGGTGGTATCTCGCTGCCTGCGGGTTACCTGAAAGAGGCGTATGCCAAGGTCCGTGCCCGCGGCGGTGTGTGCATCGCCGATGAAGTGCAGGTGGGCTATGGCCGCCTGGGTGAGTACTTCTGGGGCTTCGAGGAGCAGGGTGTGGTGCCCGACATCATCACCATGGCCAAGGGTATGGGCAACGGCCAGCCACTGGGGGCGGTGATTACCCGGCGCGAGATTGCCGAGGCGCTGGAGGCGCAGGGCTACTTCTTCTCCTCGGCTGGCGGCAGCCCGGTGAGTTGCCGTATCGGCATGGCGGTGCTGGACGTGATGGACGAGGAGGGGTTGTGGCAGAACACCCGTGAAACCGGGCGGTATTTCAAAGCGCGCCTGCAAGCGTTGGTCGATAAACATCCGCTTGCCGGTGCCACGCATGGTTCGGGGTTCTACCTGGGCCTGGAGCTGGTGCGTGACCGCCAGACGCTGGAGCCGGCCACCGAGGAAACCATGGTGCTGTGCGACCGCCTGCGTGACTTGGGGATCTTCATGCAGCCGACCGGCGACTACCTGAACATCCTCAAGATCAAGCCGCCGATGTGCACCACGCGCGCCAGCGTGGACTACTTTGTGAACAGTGTGGACCGCATCCTGTCCGAAGGGTTGTAAGCATCAGCGATGCCGCTCATGTCGATTGTTATCGGCCTGAGCGGCATTTTTATCAGCCGCTCAGCGTTTTCATCCTTTTAATGCCGATATATATCGGTTATAAAATCGGCATCCAAATTGACCATCGGCCTAGGGCCTTTGCAGAGGTTACCCATGAAAACCCTCAACTCCACCCCCCGCGCCGACGGTTTCCACATGCCCGCCGAATGGGCGCCGCAAAGCCAGGTGTGGATGGTCTGGCCTGAGCGTTCGGACAACTGGCGCCTGGGAGGCAAGCCCGCCCAGGCTGCCCACGTCACCCTGGCCAAGGCCATCGCCCGCTTCGAGCCGGTTACCGTGGCTGTTTCTGCCGGCCAGTACGAAAACGCCCGTCGTCAGCTCGACCTGCCCAACATCCGTGTGGTGGAAATCAGCAACGACGACGCCTGGGTACGTGATACCGGCCCGACCTTCGTCATCAACGATTCGGGCGAAGTGCGCGGTGTGGATTGGGGCTTCAACGCCTGGGGCGGCTTCGACGGCGGCCTGTACGCGCCGTGGAACCGCGACGAGGAGCTGGCAGCCAAGGTGCTGGAGATGGAGCGTTGCCAGCGCTACCAGACCGAAGGCTTCGTGCTTGAGGGCGGCTCGATCCATGTGGACGGTGAGGGCACCCTGATCACTACCGAAGAGTGCCTGCTCAACCGCAACCGCAACCCGCACCTGAACCGTGCGCAGATCGAAGAGATCCTGCGTGAGCACCTGGCGGTGGAGACCATCGTCTGGCTGCCCGATGGCCTGTACAACGACGAAACCGACGGCCACGTCGACAACTTCTGCTGTTACGTCAGCCCAGGCGAGGTGTTACTGGCCTGGACCGATGATTCCAACGACCCCAACTATGCGCGCTGCCATGCCGCCTATGACGTGCTGAAAAACAGCCGTGATGCCAAAGGCCGCGAGTTTGTGGTGCACAAGATGCCCATTCCTGGCCCGCTGTTCGCCACTGAAGAAGAGTGCGCCGGCGTCGATCAGGTGGTCGGTAGCCAGGAGCGAGACCCGTCGGTACGCCTGGCCGGGTCCTACGTGAACTTCCTGATCGTCAACGGCGGCATCATCGCGCCAAGCTTCAATGACCCGGCAGATGCCCAGGCCAGAGCCATTCTGGCCAAAGTATTCCCGGACCACGAAGTGGTGATGATCCCCGGGCGTGAACTGCTGCTGGGGGGTGGCAACATCCACTGCCTGACTCAGCAGCAACCGGCGCCGGTCAAGCGCTGAAGCAACGCTGCAGAAAAAGCCCGTCGCCTGACGGGTTTTTTTTTGGCCGCGACGTCCGGCATGTCGAAATGGCATATGTTTTGTATTGTTTTCAGGGAGTTAACTCAGCAGTACGGTCACTCCGTTCTGTAACAATCAAGACGTAGATTAGCCGCTCACGGGGTAAGGAGTACGTGCAGACATGAACACAGCAAGTGAGACGGCTTTGCGCCCATCGGCAGTAAATCACCAAGCGCTGAAAACCTTGGCACATTGGTTGAAACACCATGGAAGCAATCGGGTCAGGACGACCGACCCACGACGTTTGCTGGATGGCCGCTACCCGCAGGGCCTGATTAGCGATGCGGAGCTGGAAGCGCTGCTGGGCGTGTGGCACTGAACAGGGCAGGAGCCCGCACCACCCTTGAGAAACGCCACCGCATTTGCGGTGGCGTTTTCATTTCTGGGGGCCAAGGCCGGGCCCGTAACACTTCATCCCAGAATTGCCCTACGCGACAAAGCGACTTACCTAACCCAAGATAAATTGCCCGCTGATAGCGCGAACATGCAAGGAAATGCCCTGTTCGATCGCATTATTTTGGTTATATCGACCTGCATTTCACGAGTTTTTGACATTTGTAATCGCACGCGGCTAGGATTCGGCCAACGCCTGCTGGCCATGACCTGGCCATGCTGCTGCACAAGGCCCGCCACACGACCATTGGCGGGCCTTTCAGTTCGGATCCGCATAGCGTCGAACCTACGAAGGGGCGTTGGTTCCTGGCGTCATATTGCAGAGCGTTTTTGATTACGAAATAAGGAAAACAAGATGTTGAAAACCAGGATCAGCCTGGTCGCTTTGGCGATGATCGCCGCGACCCAGGCCCAGGCCAACGAGCAGGCCGAGAGCAAGGGCTTTGTCGAAGACAGCCACGCAAACGTTCTTCTGCGTAACGCTTACATCAACCGTGACAAGAAACACGGTACCGATGACCAGATCGAATGGGGCCAGGCGGCAATCGCCAACTTCTCCTCTGGCTTCACCCAAGGCACCGTGGGCGTGGGCGTTGACGCGTTCGGCCTGTATGCCGTACGCCTGGACGGCGGCAAGGGCCACAATGGTGGCGCTGGCGTTGACTTCTTCAAGCCAGGAAACACCAAGAACGCCGACGGCAACGCCAGCGGCCCGCATGACCTGGCCCGTGCCGGCGCGGCTGTGAAGTTCCGCATCTCCAACACCGTGCTCAAGTACGGTGACCAGATGCCGTCCCTGCCAGTGCTGCAGTACGATGATGGCCGACTGCTGCCAGAAAGCTTCACCGGTACCCTGATCACCTCCAAGGAAATCCAGGGCCTTGAGCTGAACGCCGGCCGCTTCACCCAAGAAGCGCGCAAGAGCGCCGAGCGTCGTGACGGTGGCGGCCTGAAGTCGATCAACGTCTTCGGCGGCAGCTACAAGTTCACCGACAACTTCACCGCTTCGCTGTACACCGCAGACAACGAAGACGTGATGAAGAAGCACTACCTGGGCCTGAACTACGTCTTCCCGATCGCCAACGACCAGTCCCTGACCCTGGACTTCAACGGCTACAAGTCGGACATCGACAAGCAGTACGTCCAGGCCGCCGGCCTGAACGGCGACTCCAACACCATCTGGAGCCTGGCCGCGACCTACGCCTACGGTGCACACTCGTTCACCCTTGCGCACCAGCGCAGCACCGGCAGCACCGGCTACAACTACGGCTGGTACCAGAACGAAGGTGGCGTGGGTGACGGTGGTTCGACCATCTACCTGGCCAACTCCTACTGGTCCGACTTCAACGCCGAAGACGAGCGTTCCTGGCAGCTGGGCTACGGCTTGGACTTCGGTGCCTACGGCATCCCGGGCCTGACCTACAAGTTGGCCTACGTGGTGGGTGACAACATCAACACCCGCAACAACGCTAACCCGCAAGGTTTCGGCGAAGGCAAAGAGCGCGAGATCTTCAACCAGATCCGCTACGTCGTCCAGGACGGCCCGGCCAAGGACCTGTCGATCAAGCTGCGCAGCTCGTTCCTTCGCACCAACAACGCTGTACAGCAAAACGGCTACAACGACGACGGCAACGAAGTCCGCGTATTCGTCGAGTACCCGATCAGTATCTTCTGATACTGATCTGGCAGAGGGCTGCCTCGCAGCCCGTTCGCCGGCAAGCCGGCTTCCACAGCCTGTGGGAGCCGGCTTGCCGGCGATGAGGCCGGTGCAGATGCCCGGCAATTCAGCCCTTCAAGCAGGCTCTGCTTCTTTTGTGCGAGCCGTTTTCGTTACAACCACTTCCCCCGTCTCCGGTGCAAAGCTGTCGCTGCGCGCCATCCGCCACATCCGCGCATAGAACTCGCTTTCGATCGAGCCGCTGAGTAATTCGCCGGGCTTGAGGAACTGATGCAAATCCGAAAACAGGCTGATCTCGCTGGTGCTGATGCGCCGTGCCAGGTGCTTGGGCTTGAGCTCCGAGGGGTGCTCCAGGCCGGCGGCCGCCAGCATCTCGGCCAGGGCATGGAGGGTGTTGCGGTGGAAGCTGGCGACCCGCTGGGCCTTGTCCGGCACCACCAGCGCACGCTGGCGCAACGGGT
Source organism: Pseudomonas sp. BNK-15 (assembly GCF_047456105.1). NCBI lineage: Bacteria > Pseudomonadati > Pseudomonadota > Gammaproteobacteria > Pseudomonadales > Pseudomonadaceae > Pseudomonas > Pseudomonas sp. BNK-15. The sequence continues at coordinate 1,650,108 of NZ_CP179898.1, read as the reverse complement.
CCTGGGTGGCCACACCGGTCGGGCACTTGTTGGTATGGCAGCTCTGCGACTGGATGCAACCGATGGCGAACATGAAACCGCGCGCCGAGTTGACCCAGTCGGCGCCGATGGCAAGCACGCTGGCGATATCGAAGGCGCTGACGATCTTGCCCGCCGCACCGATGCGGATGCTCGAGCGCAGGTTCAGGCCTACCAAGGTGTTGTGCACGAACATCAGCCCTTCGCGCATGGGCACGCCCATGTTGTCACTGAACTCGCGCGGCGCCGCGCCGGTGCCGCCTTCCTTGCCGTCGACGACGATGAAGTCCGGCGTGATGCCGGTGGCCAGCATGGCCTTGGCGATGCCCATGAATTCCCACGGGTGGCCCAGGCAGAACTTGAAGCCCACGGGTTTGCCACCGGACAACTCACGCAGTTCAGCGACAAAGTGCAGCAGCTCCAGCGGTGTGCGAAAGGCACTGTGCGCGGCCGGTGAGATGCAGTCCTCGCCCACACGCACGCCACGGGTGGCGGCGATTTCAGCGCTGACCTTGTGCCCTGGCAGAATGCCGCCGTGGCCGGGTTTGGCGCCCTGGCTGAGCTTGATCTCGATCATCTTCACCTGCGGGTCACAGGCCTGGGCGGCGAAGCGCTGCGGGTCGAAGCGGCCTTGCTCGGTACGGCAGCCGAAGTAACCACTGCCGATTTCCCAAATCAGATCGCCGCCATGCTCACGGTGGTAGGGGCTGATGCTGCCTTCACCGGTGTCATGGGCAAAGCGGCCCATGCGCGCGCCGCGGTTCAGCGCGGCGATGGCGTTGGCGCTGAGTGCGCCAAAGCTCATGGCCGAAATGTTGAAGATCGACGCCGAGTAGGGCACCCGGCACTGCGGCCCGCCAATGGCGATACGGAACGAGGCAGGGTCCGGGGTTGCCACCGGCACCATCGAATGGCTGATGAATTCGAAGCCGGGTTTATAGGCATCGTTGAGAGTGCCGAAGGCTTTCTCGGCGCTTTCATTCTTGGCCCGGGCGTAGACCAGCGACCGTTGCGAACGGGAGAAGGGCAGCTTGTCGTCGTCGCCTTCTATCAGGTACTGGCGGATCTCCGGGCGGATGGTTTCGATCAGGTAGCGGATGTTGCCCAGGATCGGGTAGTTGCGCCGCACTGCGTGATGGCTCTGGCGCAGGTCGTTCAGGCCAACCAGGCTGAGTAGGGCGGTGATCACCGTCAGCGGCCAGAGCCAGGTGAGCGTGGCAAGCAGGGGAAGGCTGGCGCAGGTGAAAATCAGGCAGATGGCCAGGCAGGCGTAACGGCTGGGTAGAGAGTGTTTCATGGGTCCATCGCAGGCAGGATGACCGGGGCAAGGATAGGGAAACTGGGCGCGCGGAAAACCATGGCAATTGGTAAAACACTGTTACCTGATGACGGGCTGTGGTGTGGCTTTGTGCACGATTACTGGAATTAAATGGACTCTGGGTTGAGAGTGACGGGCGCAGCGCCTCGTCGCACCTGTTCAAGGTATCGACCACCTATCGCCTGCCTGGGCCTGAGCGCCGGGGTGTGAAACGCAGACCAACATCCGCGCGATTTCCAGCCCTGCGGGGTTCCCTGTGACGGTGTGAGTGCCGGGGCGATCTATGGAGATCCGCGGAATACGTCGGTGACGGTGAGTACGGCGTTCTGAGAAATACAAAGGCCCGCATCGGCGGGCCTTTGTAAGGTGTGCTTGCAACTGTCATTGGTGTGAAACGCTGTGGCGCGTTGCCAATTTGGCATACCCATTGGGTAGCTGGTGAGCGTCCACAAAATGTCGGGTCTGCAATTCAAGGACCATACTCATCAGGTGTCCCACAGGTTCAGCCACTCCCCATGCGACGGCAACCTTGTCGTATCGATTGAGTTGCTGCGCCCTTGCCACCAGCTTTTCGTTCACGTTGCGGGACAGACTTTGCCATTTGACGACCAGTTTCTTCATCTGATCGGCCCGCTCGGGTTTCATGCAGGGGAATCGGCGAAGCCGATCCACCAGATACATGAGTCGGCGTTTCCTGACGGCAGCGAGCCCAGGCGTTTTAAGGCGGTCTTCCAAGGCTTGGTGCATATCTTCGTTTTTGTACCAAAACAAAAGCGCGAAGGTTTTTGCAACGGCCCTATCAACCTTTTCAAAAGGCATTTTGGTTGCTTGCACCACCAGGTAATCCAGCTCCTGACGGACTCGCTGGTCGTGCACTGGTACATCTGGCGATGCAAACGCCCAGAGCTTTCCAAGCCGGCTATCGGGCTGAACGGTATCCAAAACGTTGGAAACCGGCGTTTCCTTCAGGTTGGAAGCCTGAGGGCTGCAGCCTTTGTCAGGGGTTACGGTCTTTCTCTCGCGCTTCATCGAGGATCAGCCTCAGACAGCTGGTTACGGTGCCTTTGTCACAGGGATAGTAGTCAATTGCTTCCCTCGCAAGCCTATCAAAATCATCGAGGTCAAGCTTGCCTGCCCTGATGAGCAGAAGGATGTCGTCCTGGTCGCGTTCAGTAAACCGCCCCAGTTTCGAAATGGCCAGATCGATGGGGTGTGCGATGAAAACCTGCATCGGAGAGGTTTCATGCCCGGGTAGAGGAATGGCCCGATCCTCATAATCTTCATGGAGAGGGCATAGGGAGTTGTTGAAGTGCTGATCAAACACCACAGATAGGTCTAGACCATCTTGTTCGTAGTCTTCGGGTGCAGCGTAAACTGCCTTGATCTCTTCCTTTAGCAGCTGCTCACTGGCAATCACTTCTGCGTCGATATCTGCGCTGCCTCGTGCATTCGTCAGTATGTGCAGAGCACACCCTCCAAATACGTAGATTTTCACAGTCCCAGGAGCCCTACCGTCGAGCAAAGGCAAAGCGCGGTTGAAAAGCAAGCAGACCGCCTTCGCCAGTGGCGTATTGAGATGCAGCATGGGGCAGCTCCTTTGGCTTGATAAGATCAATTCTACTCAAGCAAGGCAGCTGGCAGGCATGCTAGTGAAGGCTTCGATACGTAGGCGCTAGCGTGGGTCGCGGCCAATCAGGCCGATCTGTTGAAGGAGTGGATGAAATGGCATCGATGAAACGTCCCCGCCTGCGGGCTATTGAGGCACGGCCCGGCGCACGGCTGGAGCTGACTTTTACCAATGGCCAGCGATTCGACTTGGATATGAGTGACGCGCTTGCCGCGTATCCTGGCTTGGCACCTCTTGCCAAGCGTGAGGCGTTCCAAGGTGCTGTATTGGGTGACGGGGGCTGGTCAGTGGAATGGCCTGCGCTGGATATTCAAATCGGTGCAGACACCTTGTTGCTGGACGCCCTTGCCCAGACAGCGCCGGATGACAACACGCGGATTTTCATCCGCTAGCGCCTGTGGCATCGGATGACGCTCGATCAGGCTGCCGAAGCACTGGGCGTTAGCGCACGTAGCATCAGCCGATATAGCAGTGGTCGAAAAGCTGTGCCGCGTACATTGGCGTTGTCCTGTTTGGGCTGGGAAACGTTGGGGCAGAAGGCTGCCTGAGCTTGGCGGGGCAGACCTGTTCTGGACAGCGAAAATAAAAAAGGCCCACCTTACGGTGAGCCTCTTTTGATACTGCGTATGGTGCGGGCACCAGGAGTCGAAAAATACTATAACTACCTGATTTTTATGTAGTTTAACTATCTTAGATCACTATCATATCTCTAAAACTATCCTTTTTCGCTCTTCAGAACCATCTAGATACAAGAAGAGTTGAGCTGAGACACGATTGTTCTGAAGGCATGGCAGCCTTTCGACCCCTTCATTAACCTGTGAGGGGAGACCTGCTTCTGTTCCACTATATCCTCGCAGTACCCTGCAGCATCTGGGCTGTGTCTGGTGGTGGGCGTGGCAGTGTCGCGCGTTTTCGCTGTGAGCGAAAATATTTTTTGACTAGCCCATTATGTTCTGCCAAGATGATTTTGCGGTCGATGATTTCTCGATTGTTTGTAGGTGCTAAGGCACTGTGGGGGTTGATTTTGAACCTCTAAATTTTGGGCCGGGCGTGTGCGGTCGCTACCGTGCGCGTATGTGGTGCGGTCTTGTAGGCTTCGTCGAGACGTCGAAGCCTGGTGATTTCAGCGAGGGGGAAAAATACAGTTCAAACATCGGTCATTTGGCTTGTAAAGGTTGCATCGAGAGGTCGGTTCCACATGTTGTGGGCTGGCGCAAACCCTTACAGGAGCATTCAATATGCAACCACGTGACGAGAAAGCCGAAGAACTGTACCTGGTGAAACGGAAGAGAAAGCAGCGTTTGAGATTGCTCAAAACCTGCTTTGGTGTGATTAAGATCCTTGTGCCGCTACTGTCGATGATTGACAGGAATTGGACGAAGATCATCGCATTCTTCCATGAGTAGCCTACCCCGCTGGTGTCACACTCATCGCTGGTGTCACACTCATCAAAGGTGTGCAAAATGTTAGGTAAAGCACTTAAGCTAATTCGTTCTTACTACGACTTGTCTCAAACAGAGTTGTGCTCTCGGTTAGGAGTATCAAACTCTCACCTGTCCGAGATCGAGTCTGGAAAGAAGCAGCCATCTATTGAGTTGCTCAAAAAATATAGCGAATACTTTGATATGCCGCTATCTTCAATTTTATTTTTTTCTGAGAATATCGATTCTCCTCGAGCTACTGATAATCTGCGTTTCGGCTTGGCGAAAACTATTATTTCGTTACTTGAATGGAATGAGGATCGAAATGCAGCTAAAGAAAAGTACAAGGAAAAAACGAAAGCCCGATAATGAACTTCCAATTCACCAGTGTGGTTTATATAAAGTAGGCTCGCCGAGGCGGCTGGCTGAATTGCTAAAGATTAGTGCAATCGAGCTTGAAGAGTTACTTGAGTCACAAAATAACTACAAGATATTCACCAAGGTTTTGGCTCCGAATCCATTTACTGGAAAGTCCCGAAAAAAACGGGCCGTTCAAGAGCCTAAGTATCGACTCCGGAAACTACACGAGAGGATATTGTTTATACTTCGTCGTGTCCAATATCCTGACTACGTTCAAGGCGGAGTAAAGCACCGGTCGTACCAAACGAACGCAGCTATTCATATTGGAGCTCGACAAACAGCGACATTTGATCTGAAAGATTTTTATGGATCTACCCGCTACTGTCTTGTGCACGACTTCTTTCTTAATGTTATGTGCTGTCCAACTGATATTGCGGGAAGACTTGCCTCGCTGACAACTTGGAACGGCGTAATGCCGACCGGAAGCCCACTCAGTCCTCTTCTTTCATTTTGGGCAGCCAAAGGCCTGTTTGATAAGTGTGAGGAGCTGGCGGTAAAGTATGGATTGAATTTTACCTGTTATATTGATGATCTAACTTTTTCAGGGGATCAGATTTCTGGAGGCTTTCAAGCCGAGCTAAAAATTCTCGCCAGTCGCTTTGGCTATGAAATAGCAAAAGAGAAAACCAAGATTTTTCGCTTTGGAGTGCCAGCCCATATCACCGGTGTTATTTCACATAAAGCTAGGCTTTCTGTTCCACATTCGAGATTGAAAGGTGTCCGTAAAATTCAAGACGCTATTGATGGGAGAGGGGCTGCTTATGGTTTTACTGCGGTGCAACTCAAGCAGAAGTTGGCAGGAGCAATTAATGAAGCAGCTTCAATTGATGCAGTGAAATATGAAAAGTGGGCATTTTATAGTCGTAAAGTTATTGAGGGTGATCTTGGTTAGTGGCTGATCTAAGCGCTGTAACTCGGCTAGGGCAAGTGTTCAGGATTTTGCGTTAAGCCGCGCTGGTTTTAGAAGATGCCATGGAGCGAAAAAGTCAGTATGTATGGCGTACAGTCGGAAGGGCTTGTTTCTGCAGTCTTACCTTGTCAATCATGCTATAAATAAAATATGTCGAAGTGGCTATGCTAATTATGGAATACATGTTTGTTGCGGTTTTGTCCTTGTTTGCGACCTGTGTGGTTATTTTTTTTAAAACGCTTTATAAGGAGAAGGCTAAAAACAGAGCGTTGATCGAAGATGCTGGGCGTATCGAGGAAGAAAAACAGAGAGTTATACATGAATATACCTTAGAGACAGAGAGAGTTAAACAAGCTCACGCTAAAGAAATAGAAGGTCTTAAGCAGCAGAGTGCTGAAAGGCTTGATAAGCAAAAAAGAGATCATGAAATTGATGTACAGAAGCGGAAGTATAAATATGAAAGCAAAAGTCGCGAATATCACAGGTTTATGGATGAAATTGATGCGTTTCGAGGACTTAATATTGAAATTATTGAGAAAGAACTATCGCCGATGATCTCCGCATGCTTCGCAAGTGACTTAGGTGTTTCGAGTCAATTGTTTGTAGATGCTAATAATAAAGCTACGAGTATCATCGGTTCTGTCAGGGCCCAGGAAGCTAAGCTTTTTGCTCAGATTAATGGTGTGAAGTTAAATGCAAGTCAAGAAATTCTTGACCTGTTGGATGAGCTTCGAACAAACATAAGTCAGTCAAAGTTGTACCTTGAAAAAGTGGTTGAGTATGTTTTTAGTGAAGATTTTAGGCGTACTAAACGAATTCCTGCTGAGGTTAGTAATCATGCTCTCGGGCTTAATGAGCGTACAGTGGAGTTGAATAAAAAGCTTCTTGCAGCACTCAAGGCGGACCTTGATACCCTTTAGGCAGTGCGAGCTGGAGGAATGTGGGTATACCCCAAAAAATTTGGTGATCTTGGCTTGTAGCTTAGATAAAAGATCGATTGTCTCTTTAGGTGCGATAGTGATAGTAGTGACTGTACCGTAGCTGGGGATTAGCTAAAGATTGAATTTCCATGTTTTTTCCAAGCGCTGAGCGATTAGGTGGACAGTCAGCAAATAGTAATATCGAGTGGCCTTGCTGCGACGATTCAGACGATGTTCGAGGAACCAGGTCACATGCTTCTTCTGCCAAGCCCACGGTGTATCTCGTTGCCAGCGTTTTGCAATTTCCACTTGGATGATTTTCGCTTGGCGCAAATGTCGCTTCTGGGTTGCATGCGAACCCGTCAGCATCGCAGACATGAATAGTTCTATATCGAATGGCTTGCTCATGTCCGTCCTCCAATATAGGCCGCGACCACATCGATTCGACCGTGCCCCAGCTCATAGCTGATTTGCCTCCGGGCCGCACGATCAAGGTTCCGATCTACCTGGCAACATTGGCCGCCGTTGATAGGTGCGCGGTGTCGGGTGATTTGCTCGTATCGCTCGCATGCGTACGCCGCCCGTAGTTCATGGAAGCCTTTGAGGTTGTGTGCATGTAGGATGTCCCGCGCAGGGCGAGTGATTACTTGCAGAAGATTCAGGTAACTTTCGTGTGGCGCAATCAGGTTGCGGCTACCCGCAGGCGACACCTGCCGTGCAAATCCAAGTGCCTGTTGAACATGGTGGTCCACCGCAATCCATCGTGGCGCTGAGGCGCCGGCGCGGCCACCTTTGGTGCCATCCTGAATGTTGATCCTGTGTAGGTCGTTGGCCTCACGGTTTAGCCGTGGCAGGTCCGCCAAGATGGTCTCACGCAGGCGCATGCCGGTGGCTCGCGCCAATAGAACAATCGCGGCAGCCCGTTGCTGATGACGGCGGCAAAGTGCATCGACGATCTGCTTAACCTGTTCGCGATCTTGGACCTGCGGCACTGAGTGTCGAACCCCGCTGCGCTGCATTCCCAACGCCTTGCTCGGGCTGGGCAATTTCACGTACTGATCACCGCGAAGCGCTGCCATGGTTCTGTTAACGCTGGATAGCCGGTTTTGTGCGGTGCTGACGGCGAGATCACCGCGCCCAACCAGGTCACGCAGATACGCCGCATAGTCTGCCAACAACTTCCGATCAACCCGCCGCGCATCATTGATACCTGGGCCCTGATCGGAGCGGCACCACTTCACGAATGCCTGCCACCGATCACTGTGCGCCTTGACCGTGCCGTAGTGGCCACCGCCGAATATGTCTTTCAGCGCCTGCGGCCCTGCATAGCTCAATTGCCTGCCGTACCCGAAATTGCGGCCGTCGCGTCTACCCACCAATGCCATATCGGTCACCTCATCTCTCGCTCTCCAGTCCTCGCCCCACGTCATCCCGCCAAGAATGTTGAGTGTTATCAGGGATCAAGGCCCCTGCGACCTGTGGGGATGTCCTCTAACGCGGGACTGGCGGCTCTTTACGACCAAGAGCAAGGGGATCTCATGATCTGGCCTCCTGAGCACCTTTACCGGTGGGCGGGTGGAGGCTGCATTGGCTGACGAGACCAGCGCCGCGAGATCCTGAGCCATGTGCAAGCAGCAATGCGATGACCGGTGCATACCTGACTGTCAGTCAGGTGCAGTCCATTCCTTGGTCTGCGGCACCATCACCTACAAGGCTGTTGCTGGTGACATCGGCGTTTGTCACGCCGATTGTCACGAGGGGGATTGCCGCAAAGCCCTGTGCAATCAGGGCTGCAGCAGTGGTAGAAGTGCCCGTCTCTTTCCAGAAGAAAGAGACGGGCACAGGTTGGCGCAATATTCGGCCAAGCGGATAGGTTGCTGCAGGGCAGCGAGGTACGGTGTATCTGGCGCACGAGCGCTTTATGTGTAAGAGCATCCATCACATGGGTAGTGACCGGGAGAGCTGCCGGATGCGAATCGCCCTTGGGGAGAACCACCGCGAGAGCGGCGTGGCCTTGAAGGTTCGGGTCACCTGCGGTGCTGTCATCGACAGCGCTTGCGACTCCCGGTCTACGCCTGTGGACAAGATTCGTCAAGCAGCGCGATATCAGAGATTTAGCGCCTGTGGATAAAACTATCCCCCGGTGGACATCAGTGGTTTTCCACAGACGTAAGCTGTGCCAGCGGTTTTTTCTTAGGTATGGTCCTTTCAAACGGGGCGGCTTTGCAGCCCCGTTTGAAAGGACCCGCGCGGAGGAGCTTCATGCGGTGCTGTGGGTAACTTCATAGCGAGTTTGAGGTGGTGGTGCGGCGGGTTACTCGGTCCCCTTGGCACTGCGAAGGCGCGTGACGTTCTCGCCCGTCTGCTTGGCAAACTCATGCGGCGTCACATGGTCCTCGCGGTTCGCCTCCAGAAACCGGCTCCACCAGGTCATGATCATCCGGCGTTCTTCGAGGAACTCGGCCTTGTGGGTATAAGCGGCCCGAACGTTGTTGCGTTCCTTGTGGCTCATCTGTCTTTCGATAGCCGTCTCCGACCACAGTCCGGACTCGACCAGCGCACTGCACGCCATGGCTCGGAACCCGTGGCCGCAGATATCCACCTTGGTGTCGTAGCCCATCGTCCTGAGCGCGGCATTCACCGTGTTCTCGGACATCGGTTTCCACGGTTTGGCATCTCCCGCGAACACCAGGTCGAACTTGCCGGTGATCGAGTGGATCTGCTCAAGCAAGGCCACTGCTTGCGGCGATAAGGGTACAACGTGAATGTCTCCGGCCATTTTCGTACCCCTTGTGGAAAACGGTACGCCGTCGAGCGCCGGGCGAGTGTCGGGGATCTCCCAGATGCCGCGATTGAGGTCGAACTCGTTCCAGCGGGCGAAGCGCAGCTCACTGGAGCGTACGAACACGTGCAGCGACAGCATCACGGTAAGGCGTGTGAGTGGACGACCTTTGTAGTCGTCGATGCGTGCTTGTAGCTCTGGCAGCCGCATTAAGGGTAGTGCGGGTCGATGTGTAACGCGTGGTGCTTTGATCGAGCCATCGAGGTCGTGAGCCGGGTTCGCCGTGATCAGCCGCAGCCGTTTGGCTTCGCGCATGATGCTTTGAAGGTAGTTCTTGATCCTAAGCGCCACGTCGATGGTGCCGCGTTTCGTCACGGCATCTAAAGGCTGCATGAGGTCGTGGGTATCGAGCTCGACGATTGCCCTGGCACCGAGCAAAGGGAATACGTGAGTCTTCAACCGGCTGAGCACAGTCTTGGCATGGCCCGGCGCCCACTTCGGGACCATCCCGGCATACCAATCGAGCGCAACGCTTTCGAAGGTGCGGCCATTGATCACGGCTTGCACCTTGGCCTGCTGCTTGGACTGGATAGGGTCAATGCCGTTGGCGAGCTGCTGTTTGAGTTCGAAGCGCTTGTGGCGAGCGTCAGCCAGCCCGACCACCGGGTAATTGCCGAGTGAGGTCAGGCCCTCGCGGCCATCGGGCTTCACGTACCTGAGCCGCCAGCCTTTGCGACCGTTGGGCTTCACGAGCAGGTAAAGACCATCGCCGTCAAAAAGCTTGTACTCACGTTCGCGAGCCTTTGCAGTGCGGCAGGCGTTGTCGGTAAGGGGAGCCGTTGTGCGAGCCATAAGGGTACTTTCCAATGTCGAATTGGTAGGTATCCTTAAAAGTACCCTTATTAGCGCTGGCTACCCTCGGAATCCGACGGAACGCCAAAACGAAAAAACCCGCCAGAAGGCGGGTTTTTCGGGGGTTCCAGAGATTTTGAAAGCCTTCTCTGGAACCTTGTATGGTGCCGGCACCAGGAATCGAACCCGGGACCTACTGATTACAAGTCAGTTGCTCTACCATCTGAGCTATACCGGCAATGGGGCGTCATTATAACGATCGGTTGGCGCCTGTAAACCACTTCCTTGAGATTGTTTGAAAATGACCTAAGTCACCGGCTTAAAAGGAGAAATTTCCTACCAGCCGCGGTGGATGGTGTTGACGTTTGGTTCGGTCTTGGCGGGGTTGAAGAACAACTTGTCGTTATCGCAACCACGCTTGCGGCAGGGGCTTTCTACGCGAAGGGGCAGGCCGTTGTCGCCGCCCAGCTGCATGCCGGGGGTGTTCCAGTCCAGGTTGCTGGTGTGCTGTGGCGTGGTGCCGCTGCCGTTGGAGCAGGCAGTCAGGGCCAGGGAGAGGGTCAGCAGGGCAAGGGATTTGGCGTGGGGCACGATGTCTAGGTCCGTTAGTCCATGTCGGTTCTGGCGCAACGCCAGACGGTCGCGTGGCTGGCGGGGCAGCGCGCGACGTAGCTTTTTAATGATTTGGGGGGCGGATCATACACCGTGGGCCGGGCTCGCGGTGGATCTGCTTCGCATTGTGATGACTGCGCAGGCCTCTTCGCGGTAAACCCGCTCCCAAAGTTGCGGTGGTGCTCTTTCGCTCGGAGCGCAGCTGTAAGGTATTTCTGAATCTGAAACCAAATGCTTCAGTACTGGAGCACTTGGGAATTATCCTACGAGCGCTACCGAAGCTTCACTGTTGGCGGGGAAGTGCCCCAAGGATACCGTTCCTGGGTCGCCAATTCCTGGTGACCGGGTGTGAGAACCCGTTTGAATGTTTCGGCTGCTTTTTATGGTGACCGTGCACGGGCAGACCTCGGTCTGGCCGAGCTTCCTACATTCACTCGGTTTCTCACCCCGTGTTCGGTCGCCACCTCTTTTCTGTGAGAAGAATTGCGGTGGGGTTTCCTAAATGAATGTAGGGATCTCAAAAATGAAGAAAATCGTTCCAGACCCACCTCGCCCTCTCATCTCCACCCCGTACTTCACCATCCACAGCGATATCTCCCCACCCGACGCCATCGCCCACGCCGGCCAGCTTTTGCGTGTCGTAGTCGAAACCCTGGACGACCACTGCCGTGACCACGCAGGCGAGCCCGGCCTGAACCTGATGGCGAACGCCAACCATGCGGCTTATTCGGCCTATGTGCTGATCCAGCATGCGAAGCGGCGTTTGGACGATGCGCAGGATGGGGAGTCGCTCACATGAGCCTTGAAACAAAGCCTCTCACCACAGCCGGTATCGAGACGTTCCTCGAAGTCGGCAACCCGCCCGTGGATCTCTTGCGCGTACAACCCGGCATTCCTGTGGACGACGCCTATGAACAGGTTTCGATATTGCTGGGCTACATCAAGCACCTGGTGCGCGAAGGCGATATGGAGGATGACCACAAGCTACTGGGGGCCGCCGATTACCTCAGTGCGCTGGCCAAGGCACTGATGAACGATATCGAGATGGCGAAGAACAAGCTGCACTGAGTTGGAACGCACCTGTGGGGGCCGGGCAGCCGGCGCCCACAATCAGGCAGCGGCTGCACCAATCCAGCGCTGTTTGCCTAATCGAATTTTTGTTTATGCACAAGAGGCATCAGCGCCGTGCGCGAAAGGCGTGCCGATACGGCGCACCGCTGGTCTTTGCGCAAAGGCCTGTTTTTACTGGGGTTGTAGCTGCGGCGGGAATAAGCCGAACGTTTGAAATAGCGCTTGGATCCAACCATTCATCACAAGCTTGTTCACAGACTTATCCACAGGTTGTGCTGTGGCTAACGGTCGCGCTCGGCAAGCAGCAGCAGGTTGCGTGGGGTGAGTGGATAATCGCAAAAGGTGCCCAGGCGTACGGCGTAGCCGTGCTCTTCAAGAAACAGTGCGCGGTCGAGCACCAGCCACATTTCCAGTGGCCTTCTGAACAGGTTGCGTACCCGTTCCAGGTTGCGCACCTGGGCAAGGCGCTGCCAGCCCTCTGCTTCCAAGGCATCCCAGTCGGGGTTGATGGTCAGTTCCAGCTCGCGCAGCTCGGCCAGATCGCGGCAGTACTGCTCGAAAGGTTTGGCCAGCCAGGCAACTGGCAGCGACGGTGTGGGCAGGTATTCATCACGCTGGCGTTGGCGGCGCTGCAGCAGGTCGAAGCCCAGGCGCCTGGCCATGGAGCAGTCGCGCTGGTGGCGAACCCGGGCGCCGGCGGTCACGGTTTCGCTCAGCGGCAGGCCCAGGTCGAGGAGCGACAGCTGCAGCGCCGAGCGCTGCGCAGCTGTGGATAACGGCTGGTAGTGCTCGCCCTGGATGCGGTTGTAGCAGCAGGGCGCCACGGCGAGATGGCGGCAGCCTTGCTCACTGGCCACACGCAGCAAGTGCACATGCAGGTCGCCGCAGGCATGCAGGGCCACCACGCTCTTGTCGCTGCCCAGGTGGCGGCGGCTGTCCGCTGCCATGACGTCCTGGTGCACGTGGGTTGCCGGCAACTGGTGGTGGTCACTCAGGGCTTGGCCGGCAGTGACCAGTCGGGCGTCGTACTCCAGGCAGGTCAGCTGCTGGCCGGGCTGCAGCAGGCGGCGGCCGAGGTAGCCTTTGCCTGAGCACCAGTCCAGCCAGTGGTGGGTCTGCGTGCGGAAGTTCAGGCGGCGGCTGAAGGCCTCGATCTGCTGCCACTTACGGCCCGGGACGTTGACGTCCAGGCGGTGTGCGGCGGGGGGCAGGCCGGTGTCGGGTAGCTCGCCCAGGGCGCTGAGCTGTTGGGCTTGCCGGGCAAGGTGTGGAAAAGGTGCGGGCACGCCCTGCGGGTCGAGGTTGGCTTCGGCATCGCTCAGGCTGCATTGGCGCAGGTGGGCGGACAGTGCGGGGTGTTCGGCTTCCCAGTCCAGGCGCAGGGTGGTGAAGGGCCTGGGTTTCCACAGCTGCTGGTGCTCGGTCAGGAACTGGTCGAGGGCCAGGAAGCGTTCGCGTAGTTGGTGGCTGTGGAGGAAAGGGGGCATGGGGCTTGGCACTGGTTGAGGTGAAGGGCCCCACCGCCATCAAGCCGGCTTGACGGCGGTGGGTTGCAGAGCTGCCCGTGGGGGTTTAACGCCCTTGGCAGGCATCCACCCGCAACCAGCGCTCCAGCAGCTTGAAGCCTTGCACCAGTACGAACGAGATCACCAGGTAGAACACCCCGGCAGCGAAGAAGATCTCCACCGGCAGGTAGGTACGGGCAATGATGGTCCGTGCCATGCCGGTCAGCTCCAGCAGGGTCACCGTACTGGCCAGGGCGCTGGCCTTGAGCATCAGGATCACTTCGTTGCTGTAGGCCGGCAGGCCGATGCGCGCAGCGCGGGGCAGCATGATGTAGAACAGCGTTTTGCCACGGGACATGCCCAGTGCTCGCGCCGCTTCAATTTCACCCTTGGGGATCGACTGCAGCGCGCCGCGCAGGATCTCGGCGATGTAGGCCGCGGTGTGCAGGGTCATGGTCAGCACCGTGCACCAGAACGGATCGCGCAGGTAGGGCCAGAGGCTGCTCGAACGCACTGCGTCGAACTGCGCCAGGCCGTAGTAGACCAGGAACAGCTGCACCAGCAGGGGTGTGCCGCGGAAGAAGAAGATGTAGCTGAAGGGCAGGGCGCGCACGTACCAGTGCCGCGACGAGCGGGCGATACCCAGCGGGATCGCCAGGATCAGCCCGGCAACGACCGCGATGGCTACCAGTTCCAGGGTCAGGGTGGCACCCTGGGCCAGGCGCGGCAGCCACTTGATGATCACTTCCCAGTTCATTGTTCGGCCCTCGCAAAGCCGCGAGCGGCGCGTTTTTCCATGAAGTGCATGCCGGTCATGGCGACCACGGTCAGGCCCAGGTAGATGCAGGCCGCGACCATGTAGAAGGTGAACGGCTCTTTGGTCACGGTCACGCCGATCTGCGCGTGGCGCATGATTTCTTCCAGGCCGATCACCGACACCAGGGCGGTGTCCTTCATCAGGATCATGAACAGGTTGCCAAGGCCCGGCAGGGCGATGCGCCACATTTGCGGGAGGATGATCCGCGACAGGATGCGCGCTTTGGACAGGCCCAGCGCCAGGCCGGCTTCACGGTGGCCCTTGGGGATCGCCAGGATGGCGCCACGGAATACTTCAGTGGCGTAGGCGCCGAAGCACAGGCCCAGGGCGATCACGCCGGCGGCGAAGGCGCTGAGTTCCAGGCCAGGCATGTTGAGGGCTTCGCCGAGGCTGTTCATCAGGCCGACGGTGCCGAAATAGATAAGCAGAACCCAGAGCAGTTCGGGCACGCCGCGAACCAGGGTCGAGTAGAAGCCGCCAAGCCATTGCAGTGGCTTGAGCGGGGAGGTTTTGGCCAGGGCGCCGAGCAGGCCCAGGACCAGCCCCAGCAGCAAGGCGCAAAGCGCCAGTTTTACGGTCATCAGGGTGCCAGCCGCCAGGGCCGGACCGAATCCGTGCAGGTCGATATTCATGGGCAGGGTCGTTCTAGGGACCGGCGCGCCGCAAGGGCGCGCTGGTCGGGGCGAATCATTCGATGCTGAATGGGAAGTACTTGTCGTTGATCTTCTTGTACGTTCCGTCAGCCTTGATTTCTGCCAGGGCTTTGTTCAGCTTCTCGCGCAGCGGGTCACCCTTGCGTACGGCGATGCCGATCTTGTCGCTGTCGACCACAGGTTCGCCTTTGAACTCGAAGTTCATGCCGTCCTTGCTCTTG
Source organism: Pseudomonas sp. BNK-15 (assembly GCF_047456105.1). Taxonomy (NCBI): domain Bacteria; kingdom Pseudomonadati; phylum Pseudomonadota; class Gammaproteobacteria; order Pseudomonadales; family Pseudomonadaceae; genus Pseudomonas; species Pseudomonas sp. BNK-15. The sequence goes on along the minus strand of NZ_CP179898.1, from coordinate 1,634,961 downwards.
AGCCACTCGTACTGCACGTACTTGTCGGCCAGGATGCCGTCCACTCGGCCAGAGATCAGGTCGAGGTAGGCGTTTTCCTGGGTGTCGTACAGCTTGATGTCGATGTCGCTGCCGTAGGTGTCTTCCAGCCAGGTACCGGCCAGGGTGGCGCGCTGGGTGCCGATGATCTTGCCTTTGAGGTAGCTCGCGTCGGTCTTGAAGTCGACGTTCTTCGGCGCGATGAACTGCAGCTTGTTGGAGTAGTACGGGTCGGTGAAGTCGACGGCCTGCTTGCGCTCGTCGGTGATCGACAGCGACGACACCAGGAAGTCGAACTTCTTGGCGTTGAGGGCCGGGATGATGCCGTCCCAGTCGGAGGTGACGACCGAGCACTCGACTTTCATCTTGGCGCACAGGGCGTCGCCGATGTCTTTGTCAAAGCCGACCACGTTACCGCTGGCGTCCTTGTTGTTGAACGGCGGGTAGGCCGCCTCGATACCCATGCGCAGTTTTTCTGCAGCCATGGCGTTGGCCGAAAACACCAGCGTGGCGGCAGCTGCCAGGAGGAATTTCTTGTAAGTCTGCATGTGTTGCTCCGTTAGCGGTGGCTGGACATGAATTGCTTGCAACGCGCCGAGGTCGGGTTTTCGAAGACCTGCTGCGGCGATCCTTGCTCTTCAACCAGGCCCTGGTGCAGGAAAACCACTTCACTGGACACCTGGCGGGCAAAGTTCATCTCGTGCGTCACCAGCAGCATGGTACGGCCTTCTTCGGCCAGTGCGCGGATAACGTTAAGCACTTCCTGGACCATTTCCGGATCGAGCGCCGAGGTTGGCTCATCGAACAGAATGACTTTAGGCCGCATGGCCAGTGTGCGGGCGATGGCAGCACGCTGCTGCTGGCCACCGGAAAGCTGGGCGGGGTAGCTGTGGCGCTTGTCGTAGATGCCGACCTTGTTCAGCAGCGCTTCGGCGGCTTCGGTGGCTTCGGCCTTGCTCTGGCCGAGCACGCGGCGTGGCGCCTCGATGATGTTGTCGAGGATCGACATGTGCGGCCACAGGTTGAAATTCTGGAAGACGAAGCCGATCTCGCTGCGCAGGCGATTGATCTGGCGGTTGTCGGCAGCGATCAGGTCGCCGTTCTTGGCGGCCTTGAGCTTGAGAGCCTCACCGGCAACCAGGATTTCGCCCTGGTGCGGGTTTTCCAACAGGTTGATGCAGCGCAGCAGGGTGGACTTGCCGGAGCCGGACGATCCCAGAATGGAGATCACGTCACCGTCACGCGCGGTCAGCGAAATGCCCTTGAGAATTTCCTGGTCGCCGTAGCGTTTGTGCAGGTTGCGGATTTCCAGCGCGGGCGTGGCCTGGGCCATGTGCGGTCCTCATGTGTTCGGGTGCGTTCCCAGCTGTTGGCGGCCTTCCTGGCGTGCGCCAAGCTAGCATAGCGGCATCAGGGCGGCCAACAGGGTCGCAAGGGGCTTTGGTCAATGCTGGGGCAGTTTGTCGCATCGCTGCAGCGCAACGTCGCGCAGATGTCCGCAAGGGTCTCGCCCAGCTCCATAGCCTTGATGAAAAAAGGCGCGATGGTGCCAGCTTTGGGCAGCACTGGGAAGCGCTTTTGGGCTATTTGCGGCTAAAGGCGCTGTCGCTGGCGAGTATTCGGGGTTACCCGACAACAGGCCTATCCAAGTGGAGGGTTGTACCACAGGGTTGCACTTTTATCCCTTGCAACAGTGCAAAGGCGCGCGGTGAAACGATCGACTTCAAGATGTGGCTGTTCCCGGGCCTGACCTGGGCGAGCATTGCTTTCATCGTTGCCGTGCTGGTGGTGATGGCGCTGCGTGAGGATCACCGTGCACAGATCATCGCGACTGCGCTGCTGAGCATTGGGGTGGTTGCGGCTGGCTTGCTGGTGCACCGCAAGCGCCAGGCTGCCGGGCGGGTGGCGCTGGATAACTGATCCGCGCTGGCTGTAATGAAAAGGCCGCGTCCTGTGTAGGGTGCGGCCTTTTTTTGTTTGCCTGGTCTGGCCCTATCGCCGGCAAGCCGGCCCACAGGTACCCCGTTGCTCTCAAGCTCAGCGCAAACCCAGTGGGAGCCGGCTTGCCGGCGATAGGGCCGGTGAGCATTCAGCCGAACTGTTTCTGCTGCTGTTGCTGCTTGGCCACCAGTTCGGAAGCGGCGATATAGGCTTCCTGGAACTCGTCGCTCTCCAGCCAGGCCATGGTGGTGTCTTCGTCGGCGCCATCGAGCCAGGTGCGGTAGGCGTTGAACACCAGCACGATGTAGTCGGTGGCGTGCTCTTCCTTGTGGCCCTTGAGCACCAGTGCCAGCAGCGGGTCGACCAGGAACACCGAGATCATCGAGACCAGGCTGGTCTCCTGGGCGGCCTTCATCTTCACGAACAGCTCTTTATAGCTGTCGGTCTCCATGGCCTTGTTGAACACCTGCTCGATGCTGGCGCTGTCACCGGCGCTGGCTTTCACTGCCTGGCCGCTGCGTACCATGCGGTTTTGCTTGGCTTTGCTGGCGGCGCGTTTGGCGCGTTTCTGTTGCTTGGTATTGGTGGCCATGGGGCTGGAAATCCTTGGGGGCGAAAATGTGCGTATTGAATCGCACTTGCCGAGCAAACCCAAGCGTTGCTAGCGCCCAGCAGACCGGAGCACCCCTTGCAGGCCCCGGCCTTCAACTGTCGAGCGCAGGCCCTTCATCCTCCTCGAACCCGCGCGAAGCCCGGCCAACCAGCAAGTCATCCGGCGCGTACGCCACGCTGGGGTCCTTGCCCGGGTAATCCAGCGAATGCAGGAAATGCCGGATGCAGTTGATCCGTGCGCGCTTCTTGTCATCGGACTTGATCACCGTCCACGGTGCGTCGCCAGTGTCGGTGTGGAAGAACATTGCCTCCTTGGCGGCGGTGTAGTCCTCCCATTTATCCAGCGACTTGATGTCGATGGGCGAGAGCTTCCAGTGCTTGAGCGGGTCGTCCCGGCGCGAGATGAAGCGGCGCAACTGCTCTTCACGGTTCACCGAGAACCAGTACTTGAACAGCAGGATGCCGCTGTTGCACAGCATGCGCTCCAGGTCTGGCGCCTGGCGCATGAACTCCAGGTACTGCAGCGGTGTGCAGAACTCCATCACCTTCTCGACCCCGGCGCGGTTGTACCAGGAGCGGTCGAAGAACACCATTTCACCGGCCGTGGGCAGGTGCTGGATATAGCGCTGGAAATACCACTGGCCCTTTTCCTGCTCGGAAGGCTTCTCCAGCGCGACGATGCGCGCACCCCGCGGGTTCAGGTGCTCCATGAAGCGCTTGATGGTGCCGCCCTTGCCTGCCGCATCCCGCCCTTCGAACAGCACTACCACGCGCTGGCCGGTGTCCTTGACCCAGCTTTGTACCTTCAGCAGCTCGATCTGCAGCGCGTGCTTGGCCTTCTCGTATTCCTGGCGGCGCATGCGGGTCGGGTAGGGGTAGCTCGCCGGCAGGCGGGCAGAGGTGCTGTCCTCGTTGCTGCCTTTCGGCGCGCTGGCCACTTCCAGTGCTGCGGGTTCCTGGCTGACCTGGGTGATGGATGGCTCAGGTTTGCGCTGACGGGCGCGGCGGGCCCGAGGCTTTGGTGTGGTGCTGGGCGTCGGTTCGGCGGGGGCGGGGAGCAGTAGGGGGGATTCTTCGCTCATGGAGGTCCTTGCGAGGTCGATTCGAATGTTCGCCTGCAATTGTGGGTTTGAGCGAGAGGGGGTTAGTTGATGCGGGTCAACTATACGGGGTAGGCATAACAGGATGAGAAATCCCAGGCAACAAAAAACCCGCACTAGGCGGGTTTCTTGTTGTCGCTTCGGGTAACTTTGCAACCACCAGAAGCTGAAGGTGGTGCCCAGAGACGGAGTCGAACCGCCGACACGAGGATTTTCAATCCTCTGCTCTACCGACTGAGCTATCTGGGCGACGAGGTGAATTAAATAGATATCCAGACCGCTCGTCAACGACTTTTTGAAAAAATTTTAAATTAATTCCGTCGCTTACGATTTTTGGGGTCATTCGGCCGGTGGAACGTAACCTTCCGCCTGCGCGTAATCTTCGCCGGCGAAAAACTTGTCCATCTCGCCCTGAAGGTACTTGCGGTCCTCGGCGTTCATCATGTTCAGGCGCTTCTCGTTGATCAGCATGGTCTGGTGCTTCTGCCAGTCGGCCCAGGCTTGCTGCGAGATGTGCTCGAAGATGTCCTGGCCCTTGGCGCCGGGGTAAGGCGGGCGCTCCAGGCCTGGCAGTTGTTCTTTGTATTTGCGGCACATCACGGTGCGGGTCATCGGGCATCTCCTGCAATCAGTTCGTCGGCCGCGCGTTTGAGCAGCTTTTTGACCGGGGCGGCGAGGCCCAGGCGCGGCGGGGTGGTGAGGTTATACCAGAGCCAGTCGGCCTCGGCCACGTGCTGGCCGACCGGGTCGACACGCACCAGCCAAGGCTCGATCGCCAGCTGGAAATGGCTGAAGGTATGGGTCAGGCCGTCCAGCGCGCGGCTTTCGGCCAGGCGCAGGCCATGCTGGTAGGCCAGGTCATCGAGCTGCTCGATGGCGTCCAGCTCGGGCAGGCTCCACAGGCCACCCCAAAGGCCACTGGACGGGCGGCGGTAAAGCAGGATCGCGCCTTCATGGTTGGCCAACAGCGGCATCAGGGTGCGCCGCTGGGGCAGGGCCTTGCGCGGTTTGGGCTCGGGGTAGCGCGTTTCCTCGCCGTGCAGGTGCGCTTCGCAGCCGCTGCGCACGGGGCACAGCAGGCAACTTGGCTTGCTGCGGGTGCACAGCGTGGCGCCCAGGTCCATCATCGCCTGGGTGTAGTGGTTGGCGCGCTGTTGCGGGGTAAAGCGCTCGGCAGTGGCCCACAGGGCATTGGCCACCTTCGGTTCGCCCGGGTAGCCGGCCTGGGCGGTAAAGCGGGCCAGCACGCGTTTGACATTGCCGTCCAGGATCGGCGCACGGATACCCATGCTGATGCTGGCAATGGCACCGGCGGTGGAGCGGCCGATACCTGGCAGCTCGGTAAGCTGTTCGACACTGCGCGGGAACTCGCCGCCGTGTTGCTCGACGACGATCCTGGCGGCCTTCTGCAGGTTGCGTGCGCGGGTGTAGTAACCCAGGCCGGTCCACAGGTGCAGCACTTCGTCTTCCGGGGCGTCGGCCAGCGCCTGCACGGTGGGCAGGGCCTGCATGAAGCGGTCGAAGTAGTTCAGCACGGTGCTGACCTGGGTCTGTTGCAGCATGATTTCCGACACCCACACCCGGTAAGGGTTGATGCCCTGTTGCCAGGGCAGGTCGTGTCGGCCGTGCTGGTCGTACCAGTCCAGCACGGCGCTGGAGAACTGCGCAGGGCTCATCGCTTGAACAGCCCCTTGAGCGCGTCTTTCAATTCTGGGCTCACTTTGTCTCCGAGTTTTTCATCGAGCTTTTCATCGATCTTGTCTTTGAGGCGGTTGCCGGCCAGTTTGGCGGCAACCTTGCCCAGGCCGTCCTGGTCCAGGCGGCAGGCCTTGGCGCCAAGCTCCAGCGGGCCACGGCAACGCAGCGGCAGTTCGACGCCGACGTAACGCTCGTTGACCTGGCACGCCGGGTCGGGCATGGCACGCTGGTCACCTTCGACGATCACGCCGACGTTGTAGTCCATGCCCAGCACGCGCAGGTCGAGGTCGCCGTGGCCGTTGACGGTAAGGCCTGGGATGCGCGCCTTGAGGTCCGGGTTGCTGGCCACGCCGTTGCGCACCACCAGGCTGCCGCGCAGTTCTTCGAACGGCGTGTCCTTGCCGCGTGGCTCGCCGCTGAGCGTCTTGCGGTTGAGGGTGGCGATGGCCTGGCAGAGCTGCTGTTCCAGGTTGGCGTTGACCAGCACGCCGTCGTTGATGGTGAAGTTTGCGTTGCCGTTGAGGGTGTCCACCAGTGCCTTCTGGCTGTTACCGGTGGCTGTCAGGTCGCTGGTCAGGGTCAGCAGGCCTTTGACCGGCGGGGCCTGGTCTTTGTCTTCAGCCTTGATGAAGTGCTCCACCGGCACGCGGTTGATCTTGGTATTGACGCCGATCTGCGGCACGGCTGGGCGCACATCTACGGTGCCCTTGGCTTCGAAACTGCCGTCGTAAAGGCCACCGCGCAAGGTTTGCAAGGTGATCAGGCCGCCCTGGCCGTTCGCTTGCAGCTGCGCGTCGCTGATCGGCAGCTTGTCCAGGGTCAACGAGCCGAAGGCCAGGTCGGCCTGCAGGTCGAGCGTGCGAAGTCGGTCCACCGGCAGCAGCTTGTCGTTGCTCCAGGCAACCTGGGTGGGCGCGTTTGGCAGCGGCGAACTGCCGGCACCGGCGATGGCGCTGGCTTCCTGTTGCTTGACCTCGTTCTGGCGCGCTGCGGTGGCACCCTTGGCTGCTTCGCTCTTGGCCGGCATGTAGCGGTCGGCGTCGAACTTGTCGGCCTTGAGCTGCACGCGCAGGGCTTGCTTGGCAAAGTCCTCGACGGCAACGCGGCCGCTGAAGGTGCTGTCGTCGAGTTTTACGGCGAGGTCTTCCAGGGCCAGGCTGCTTGGCGTGCCCTGCAGGCGGCTGACCAGCTCCAGCTTGTTGAAGGCGGCGGGGTCGTTGGTGGCCGGCAGCGGATGGCCGACGCCATCGAGGAAGGTGCGCAGGTCGAACTGGGCGATGGACAGCCCACCGCTGAGCTGCGGCGTCTTGTCCAGGTCGCGCAGGTTCAGCTCGCCAAGGGCGCGCAGCTGGTTGGCCGAGATTTTCAGGCCATTCCAGGAGGCGACGTTGGCTGCCATGTCGACCAACAGCTGGCCTTGGGCCGCGAAGGTCATGGTCTTGCCGGCCAGAGGCTCGCCCGAGGTTTCGCCAGACAGGCGCATGTCCTCGAAGTTGTAGCGCTTGAGCTTGCGGTCAAAGCGCAGCTCGCCGGCAAGTTCGGTGCGTGCCTTCATGTTCGGCTGGCTGGCGCTGAGGAAGGCGCTGGCCTTGAGCGGGATGTTCGCGCCCTCGTGAATCGGGCCGGTGCTCAGCTGGATGCTTTCGGCGCTGTAGCTCTGGCCGGTCTTGGCATCGCTGAAGTGCACACGGGCGTTGTTCACGGTCAGGCTGTCGATGTCGAGCTTGACCGCACGTTCGCTGCTGCCCTCTGCAGGTGCGCCGGGCTGCTCGGCAGGCGCAGGTGCACTGGCGGTTGGGTCGGTTTGCGCAGGCAGCGGCTTGCCGATGTCTTCCCAGTTGCCATGGCCCTGTTCATCACGGTTCAGGGTCAGGTTCAGGCCTTCGACGCGCACATCGCTCATCTGCACTTCACGGCGCAGCAGGGGCAGCACGCGTACCGACAGGCCAAGCATCTGCAGGTCGGCGAACGGTTCCTTGGGCTTGTTCAGGGTGGCGATGCTGGCTTCGTGAAGCTCCAGGCCCAGCCACGGGAACAGGCTCCAGCCGATGTCGCCATTGAGGGTCAGCTCGACGTGGGCCTTGTCGCGCGCCAACTGGCGGATCTCGTCTTTATAGTCGTTGGGATCGAAGAGGTGGGTCAGGGCGAAGCCCAGCGCCACGATGATCAGCAGCAACCCGAGAAGCCCCAGTCCCAGGAGTTTGCCGAACGCTTTCATGGGCGAGTCCTTGTAGTCCGTATTTGATTTTCAAGCGCCAGAGTATAGCGCCGCAGTGGTATGCCCAGAGTATTCGACAAGAGATACAGAGCATTTCCTACCAATTGATCAGGTGTTGTGGCTTTCGACAGTTGTGGTTTGGGCAGTTCCTTTTTGCTGACTTGGCAGCAATACCGATTCAGCCGGGCAAAAAATAACGATATCAGATTGCTTTCATGTCATAGGCGAACTGGTACTCTTTCGCCGCCTGCGAAGCGGCCGCGACGTATTGTCGCGGGACGTTGCCCTGAAACGGCCGAGCCTTACGTGCAACCAGAAGAGCCGGGCATTCAATGCGCATGCATCGTCTACCTACATAAGGATCACATCCATGAACAGCAGTATCACGGCAGGAGCGGTGGCCAGCGCGCCAAGCTTCCTGTCGAAGGAGCGCATCATCGCCCGCCCGGGCTTCAACCGCTGGTTGGTACCCCCGGCCGCGTTGGCCATCCACCTGTGCATCGGCATGGCCTACGGTTTTTCCGTCTTCTGGCTGCCGCTGTCCCAGGCCATCGGCATCACGGCCCCGGTAGCGTGCTCGGCGGACATGGGCTTCATTGCCCGCATGTTCAGCGCCGAGTGCGACTGGCCCATTTCCATGCTGAGCTGGATCTACACCCTGTTCTTCGTGTTCCTCGGTTGCTCGGCAGCGGTGCTGGGCGGTTGGCTGGAACACGCCGGGCCGCGCAAGGCTGGCCTGGTGTCGGCCCTGTGCTGGTGCGGCGGCATGCTGATTTCGGCAATTGGCGTGAAGACCCACCAGCTATGGCTGATGTGGCTGGGCTCCGGCGTGATCGGCGGTATTGGCCTGGGCCTGGGCTACATCTCGCCGGTTTCGACCCTGATCAAGTGGTTCCCGGACAAGCGCGGCATGGCCACTGGCATGGCGATCATGGGCTTTGGCGGCGGCGCCATGGTCGGTGCACCGTTGGCCACTGCGCTGATGGGGCACTTCGGCAATGAGCATGAAGTGGGTGTGTGGCAGAGCTTCGTGGTGATGGCGGCGATCTACTTTGTGTTCATGACCGCAGGCGCCCTGGCGTACCGCGTGCCGCCGACCGGCTGGAAGCCTGAAGGCTGGACCGCGCCGGTGAAGAAAGCCAATGCGATGGTCACCGACCGTCACGTGCACGTCAGCGTTGCCTGGAAAACCCCGCAGTTCGCGCTGATCTGGCTGGTGCTGTGCCTGAACGTTTCTGCGGGCATCGGCATCCTGGGCATGGCGTCGCCACTGCTGCAGGAAGTGTTTGCCGGCAAACTGCTGGGCAACGAGCTGCGCTTCAGCGAGCTGAACGCTGCACAATTGGCGCAGATTGCCGCCATTGCCGCTGGCTTCACCGGCCTGCTCAGCCTGTTCAACATCGGCGGGCGGTTCTTCTGGGCATCGTTCTCGGACTACATCGGTCGCAAGAACACCTACTTCGCCTTCTTCGCCCTGGGTGTGGGCCTCTACAGCCTGGTGCCGAACATGGGCCACCTGGGCAACGTGGCACTGTTCGTGGCGGCGTTCTGCATCATCCTGTCCATGTACGGCGGTGGTTTCGCCACGGTGCCGGCCTACCTGGCCGACCTGTTCGGTACGCAGATGGTCGGTGCCATCCACGGTCGCCTGTTGACGGCCTGGGCCGCTGCCGGTGTGCTGGGCCCGGTGCTGATCACTTACCTGCGTGAGTACCAGTTGGCGGCGGGTGTGGAACGTGCGGCGGCTTATGACATGACCCTGTACATCCTCGCTGGCCTGCTGGTGCTGGGCTTCGTCTGCAACCTGCTGGTGCGCCCGGTGGCCGACAAGCACTTCATGAGCGATGCCGAGCTTGCGGCCGAGCGTGCCCTGAGCCACGACAAAGGCGCCGACGGCGCGCGTTCGCTGGAGTGGCATGCTGCGCCTGGCAGCCTGCCGCTGGTGCTGATCGCTTGGGCGGTGGTGGTGATTCCGCTGGCCTGGGGGGTGTGGATTACCCTGCAGAAGACGGCGGTGTTGTTCCACTGAGGTGCATGACAGCCAGCTGACTGGCTGGCTGTGATGGCCTTATCGCCGGCAAGCTGGCTCCTGCAGGTTGCTCCACCAAGCATGAGTTGTGGGGGGCATCTGGGGGCCGGCTTGCCGGCGATCGGGCTGCAGAGCAGCCCCTTGCAATGCCATATGTCATCCGCGTTCCAAGCTTGAGCGTTCTGGGCCTATAATGGAGCCCTTTTCGCCCAATGATTTTGCGGAGCTGGTGATGGTCGAACGTAAGGCTTCCGTCGAGCGCAATACCCTGGAAACCCAGGTCAAGTGCTCGATCAACCTCGATGGCAGTGGCAAGGCCCGATTCGATATCGGCGTGCCTTTCCTTGAACACATGCTCGACCAGATTGCCCGACACGGGCTGATCGATCTGGATATCGAGTGCAAGGGTGACCTGCATATCGACGATCACCATACCGTCGAAGACGTCGGTATCACGCTGGGCCAGGCATTCGCCCAGGCCATCGGTGACAAGAAAGGCATCTTCCGTTACGGCCATGCCTATGTGCCGCTGGACGAAGCGCTGTCGCGTGTGGTCATCGACTTCTCCGGCCGCCCAGGCCTGCAGATGCACGTGCCGTACACCCGCGCCACCGTTGGCGGCTTCGATGTCGACCTGTTCCAGGAGTTCTTCCAGGGCTTCGTCAACCATGCCTTGGTTACCCTGCACATCGACAACCTGCGTGGCCACAACACCCACCACCAGATCGAAACCGTGTTCAAGGCCTTTGGTCGTGCCTTGCGCATGGCCGTGACCCAGGACGAGCGCATGGCCGGGCAGATGCCATCGACCAAGGGATGCCTGTAAATGCAGACGGTAGCCGTAATCGACTATGGCATGGGCAACCTGCACTCGGTGGCCAAGGCGCTCGAGCACGTCGGCGCCGGCAAGGTGCTGGTCACCAGCGATGCTGCGGTGATTCGCGAGGCTGACCGTGTGGTGTTCCCGGGCGTGGGCGCGATTCGCGACTGCATGGCCGAAATCCGCCGCCTGGGCTTCGACAGCCTGGTGCGTGAAGTCAGCCAGGACCGGCCGTTCCTGGGCATCTGTGTCGGCATGCAGGCGCTGCTGGACCACAGCGAAGAAAACGACGGTGTCGACTGCATCGGCCTGTTCCCTGGCCAGGTGCGCTTCTTCGGTAAAGACCTGCAGGAAGGTGGTGAGCACCTGAAAGTGCCGCACATGGGTTGGAACGAAGTCACCCAGGCCGTCGACCACCCGCTGTGGCACGACATCTCTGATCGTGCGCGCTTCTATTTCGTGCACAGCTACTACATCAATGCCGGCAAGCCGGGCCAGGTGGTCGGCCGCGGCCATTATGGCGTCGACTTCGCTGCCGCGCTGGCCGAGGGCTCGCGCTTTGCCGTGCAGTTCCACCCGGAGAAGAGCCATACCCATGGCCTGCAGCTGCTGCAGAACTTCGTCGCCTGGGACGGGCGCTGGTAAATGAGCAGGTCGAAGACCAAGGCCCCCGTCATCACCCTGGCCCCCGAGCAGGAGCGCGAAGCGCTCGACACCCTCAAGCGCTTCCTCGAAGACCGCTTCGAGCTGCAGCTGGGGTCGTTCGAGGTGGCCGAGGTCCTCGACGTGTTCAGCAAAGAGATTGCACCCCATTACTACAACAGGGCGATTGCCGATGTTCAGCTGCACCTCAAGGAGCGGTTCGAGAGCATCGAGAGCGACCTGTGGGCGTTGGAAAAAAGCTGAAAGCTTCAAGCCTCAAGCTGCAAGCCAAAGCTGGACCGCCATCGAAAACACGACGCGCATGCTTGCAGCTTGTCGCTTGCAGCTTGCCGCTTGAATTGACGAAGGAAAGAGCATGCTGATTATCCCCGCTATCGATCTGAAGGACGGTGCCTGCGTGCGCCTGCGCCAGGGCCGCATGGAAGACTCCACGGTATTTTCCGACGACCCGGTGAGCATGGCCGCCAAGTGGGTCGAGGGTGGTTGCCGCCGCCTGCACCTGGTCGACCTCAACGGCGCCTTCGAAGGCCAGCCGGTCAACGGTGAGGTGGTCACCGCCATCGCCAAGCGTTACCCGAACCTGCCGATCCAGATCGGCGGCGGCATCCGGTCGCTGGAAACCATCGAGCACTACGTCAAGGCCGGCGTCAGCTATGTGATCATCGGCACCAAGGCAGTCAAGCAGCCAGAGTTCGTCGCCGAAGCGTGCAAGGCCTTCCCCGGCAAGGTCATCGTCGGCCTGGACGCCAAGGACGGTTTCGTCGCCACCGACGGCTGGGCTGAAGTGAGCTCGGTGCAGGTCATCGACCTGGCCAAGCGTTTCGAGGCCGATGGCGTCTCGGCGATCGTCTACACCGACATCGCCAAGGACGGCATGATGCAGGGTTGCAACGTGCCATTCACCGCAGCGCTGGCAGCGGCCACCTCGATCCCGGTGATCGCCTCGGGCGGCATCCACAACCTGGGTGACATCAAGACCCTGCTGGACGCCAAGGCCCCAGGCATCGTCGGTGCCATCACTGGCCGTGCCATCTACGAAGGCACCCTCGATGTTGCCGAGGCCCAGGCCTTCTGCGACAACTATAAAGGCTGAGGACTGAACCATGGCACTGGCCAAGCGCATCATCCCTTGCCTGGACGTGGACAACGGCCGGGTGGTCAAGGGCGTCAAGTTCGAGAACATTCGTGATGCCGGCGACCCGGTGGAAATTGCCCGTCGCTACAACGAGCAGGGTGCCGACGAAATCACCTTCCTCGACATCACCGCCAGCGTCGATGGCCGCGACACCACCCTGCATACCGTCGAGCGCATGGCCAGCCAGGTGTTCATCCCGCTGACCGTGGGCGGTGGCGTGCGTACCGTGCAGGACATCCGCAACCTGCTCAATGCCGGTGCCGACAAGGTTTCGATCAACACCGCTGCGGTGTTCAACCCAGAGTTCGTGGGTGAGGCTGCCGACCGTTTCGGTTCGCAGTGCATCGTGGTGGCCATCGATGCCAAGAAGGTGTCAGCGCCCGGTGAAGCGCCGCGCTGGGAAATCTTCACCCATGGTGGGCGCAAGCCGACCGGGCTGGACGCCGTCGAGTGGGCGAAGAAGATGGAAGGCCTGGGGGCCGGTGAGATCCTGCTGACCAGCATGGACCAGGACGGCATGAAGAACGGTTTTGACCTGGGCGTGACCCGCGCCATCAGCGATGCGCTGGGCATTCCGGTGATCGCTTCGGGTGGTGTGGGTAACCTGCAGCACCTGGCTGACGGGATTCTGGAAGGGCATGCCAGCGCGGTGCTGGCGGCGAGCATCTTCCACTTCGGTGAGTACACGGTGCCGGAGGCCAAGGCCTATATGGCTGCACGCGGTATCGTCGTTCGCTGATGGATTGTTGGGAGGGCTTTGCCCTCCTTTCGCGACACAAGGCCGCGCCTACAGATCCCCGGTAGGAGCGGCCTTGTGTCGCGAAAGGGCCGCACAGCGGCCCCAGTTGCATCACCCGTGGTTCTTCCCAAGCAGCGCGTGGTAAAGCTCGGTATCCCCAAGTATCCCCACCACCTTGTCGTTATCCTGCAGCACCAGCTTGTTGCCGGTCTGGTAACGGATCTGCAGCGCCTCGCGCATGCCGATATCGGCGTTGACCAGCGTAGGCCGGCGTTCCAGCAACTCGACATCCTCCCCTGGCGCCCAGTTCTGCAGGTCCAGCCCGTTCTGCCCCTGGCGTGCACGCTTGAGCGAGCCGCCTTCGCCCAGGTCCAGCCACGAGTCGATGCCTGGGTCCAGGCACACCGAACCGTTGATCCGCTTGCAGTTGTCCAGGGTGCGCATCAGGCTGCGGCCGCACAGCACGTTCAGCGGGTTGGTGTGGGCCACGAAGGTGCGCACATACTCGTCCGCCGGGTTGAGCACGATCTCCTCGGGCTTGCTGTACTGGATGATCCGCCCGTCCTTCATGATGGCGATGCGGCTGCCCAGCTTGAGCGCTTCGTCCAGGTCGTGGCTGACGAACACGATGGTCTTGTTGAGCTTGCGCTGCAGCTCCAGCAGCTCGTCCTGCAGGCCCTGGCGGATCAGCGGGTCGAGGGCAGAGAACGGTTCGTCCATCAGCAGGATGTCGGCGTCCATGGCCAGCGCCCGGGCCAGGCCCACGCGCTGCTGCATGCCGCCGGAGAGTTCCTCCGGCTTCTTGTTGCGCCACTGGGTCAACCCCACCAGCTCGAGCTTCTCGTCGACCAGCTTGCGCCGTTCCTTTTCAGGGCGGCCCTGCATTTCCAGGCCAAAGCTGATGTTCTCGCGCACCGTCAGCCAGGGCATCAGGGCGAACTTCTGGAACACCATGGCGATGCGCTTGGTGCGCATCATCTTGAGCTCCGCCGGGGTGCAGTGGGCAATGTCGATGTGCTGGCCTTCGTGCTCGACGAACAGCTTGCCGCGGCTGACGGTGTTCAGGCCGTTGATGCAGCGCAGCAGGCTCGACTTGCCCGAACCGGACAAGCCCATCAGCACACAGATCTCGCCCTTGTTGATGTCCAGGTTGGCCTTTTCGACGCCGACCACAAGGCCGGTCTGCTTGAGGATCTGCTCGCGGGTCTTGCCCTGGTCGAGTAGTGCCAGGGCCTCGCGCGGCTTGTTGGAGAAGATGACGTCGACGTCTTCGAAACGAATGATGCTCATGCTTCACCCCTTGCCGTGACTTCCGGTTGCTTGCAGATACGGTCGAGCATGATGGCCAGCAGTACGATCGCCAGGCCCGCTTCGAAGCCCAGGGAAATATCGGCGGTGTTCAGTGCGTTGACCACGGGTTTGCCCAGGCCGTCGGCACCCACCAGGGCGGCGATCACCACCATCGACAGCGACAGCATGATGCACTGGGTGACACCGGCGGCGATGCTGGGCATCGCGTGGGGCAGTTCGATGCGGGTCAGCAACTGGCGCCGCGAGCAGCCGAAGGCCTTGCCGGCGTCCAGCAGCTCCTGCGGGACGTCACAGATGCCCAGGTAGGTCAGGCGAATCGGCGCGGCGATGGCGAACACCACCGTGGAGATCAGCCCAGGCACCACACCCAGGCCGAACAGGGTCAGGGTAGGGATCAGGTAAACGAAGGTCGGCACGGTCTGCATCAGGTCGAGCACCGGGCGCATCACGGTGTAGAACATCGGTTTATGCGCGGCGACGATACCCAGCGGCACGCCGATGGCCACACAGACCACGGTGGCAAAGGTGACTTGTGCCAGGGTTTCCATGGTCTCCTGCCAGTACCCCAGGTTGAGGATCAGCAGAAAGGAGAGGGCGACGAACACCGTCAGTGCCCATTTACGCTGGATCAGGTGCGCGAGGGCGGCGAACAGGGCGATGAGGACGAACGGGTTGAACCAGGTCAGGGTGCTGGTGACGCCATGGATCATGAATTCCAGGCCTTGGGCGATGGCGTCGAAGTAATCGGCGCCATTCTGGGTCAGCCATTCGACGAATGACGCGATGTACTGACCCAGGGGTATTTTCTGATCGATAAGCATGATAGCGAGCTTCCACCTGCAAAGATTGAAATCAGTCCGGGGCGAGCACGGTCCCGCCCCGCGGTGTTGCCTTGGCGTCTTGCGTTATTGCGTCAGTTTGGCTTTGGCCGCCTCAAGGCCGGGTTTGCCGTCCACGGTGGTCACCCCGGCGAGCCAGGCGTCCAGCTTGCCTGGGTTGTCCTTGAGCCACTTCTTGGCAGCTGCCTCGGGTTTCATCTTGTCGTCCAGGACATAGCCCATCATGGTGCTTTCATCCTTGAGCTCGAACGACAGGTTCTTGAGCAGTTGCCCTACGTTGCTGCACTCCTGCACATAGCCCTTGCGGGTATTGGTCAGCACGGTTGCCTTGCCCAATTCGGGGCCGAAAAAGTCGTCCCCGCCGGTCAGGTACTGCATCTTGAAGCGGGTGTTCATCGGGTGAGGTTCCCAGCCTAGGAATACGATCGCCTCCCCGCGCTTCTGCGACCTGTCGACCTGGGACAGCATGCCGGCCTCACTGGACTGCACGATCTTGAAACCGGCGTCCTTCAGGCCGAAGGCGTTCTTGTCGATCATGCTCTGGATGGTGCGGTTGCCGTCGTTGCCCGGTTCGATGCCGTAGATCTTGCCGTCCAGTTCCTTCTTGAACTTGGGAATGTCGGCAAAGTCCTTGAGGCCCTTGTCGTACAGCGACTGAGGCACGGCCAAGGTGTACTTGGCGTTTTCCAGGTTGGCGCGCACGGTTTCGACAGTACCGGCATCACGGTACTGCTTGATGTCGTTCTCCATGGTCGGCATCCAGTTGCCGAGAAACACGTCCAGGTCCTTGCCGGTGGCCAGCGACTTGTAGGTCACCGGTACCGAGATCATGGTGGTGTGGGTCTTGTAGCCCAGTGCTTCGAGCACAACGCTGGTGGTCGCGGTGGTTACCGTGATGTCGGTCCAGCCGACATCAGAAAAACGTACCGTCTGACACTGCTCGGGTTCTGCGGCCTGGGCCAGCAAGGGGGCGGACAGCAACGCGGCCAGCAACAGCGAGGGTGAACCTTTCATGGATGGACTCCTGTGATTTTATCTTCGGGTTCGCGAGGGCTGCCGGGCTTTCTCAGGGTCCGGTCAACCAGGCCTGCAGAGGGCAGGATGCGAGGCCGTGCAATACGAGTCGCTTTTGATAATCCACCAGCGCCGGGCAATCGCCTACTGGTGGGGTCGTAACCAGTACGGAACGGGTCGCTTTGAGTACTGGCGATGTCGCATATGGCTTTTTCCTCCCCTGCCTGCGTATTTTTCAGTCATCAGAGCGCCCGAAAGCGGCGCACATACAGCTCAAACAGCGCGGCGCTGCTGGACAAAAGTACGTCGGTTGCAGACGGCGAAGGGGGGCGTAAAAGCCCGATGATGCGTGCATTCGTGGCGGCTCGCAGCTTCAGCCTAGCAGTTGCCCCGCCCTGCGCATGGCGCGCAGAGACAAGCCCAGCAAGAGGTGTAGCGACAATGGCCATCAGCGTGTTCGACCTGTTCAAGATCGGAGTCGGGCCCTCCAGCTCCCATACCGTCGGCCCCATGCGTGCAGGCGCCCTGTTTGTTCAGGGGCTGCGTGAGCGCGGCGAGCTTGAGCAGGTGAAAAGGGTGCAGGTGCGGTTGTACGGTTCGCTGTCGGCCACCGGTATTGGCCACGGCTCTGACCACGCCACCATCATGGGCCTGATGGGCGAATGGCCGGACGCAATCGACCCGGCCCAGATCGTCCCACGCATCGCAGACCTGCGCGAAACCAACACCCTGAAGCTGGATAACCGGTTGCCCATCGAATTCGTCTGGGCCCGTGACATGCTGCTGCTGGACGAGAACCTGCCGTACCACCCCAATGCCATGACCCTGATCGCCGAAGGCGAGCAGGGCGAGCTGCACCGTGATACCTACTACTCGGTGGGAGGTGGTTTTGTGGTCGACGCCGCCCAGGCCGCCAGTGGTGTGCTGGATGCCGACCAGACGGTACTGCCGTACGATTTCAACAGTGCCGCAGAGCTGCTGCGCCTGTGCAAGCAAAACGACCTCAGCGTGTCGCAATTGATGATGGCCAACGAGAAGGTCTGGCGCAGCGAGCAAGAGATCCGCACCGGCCTGCACACGCTCTGGCAAGCCATGCAGGAATGCGTGCACAACGGCCTCAAGCATGAAGGCACGCTGCCCGGCGGGCTGAACGTGCGCCGCCGCGCGGCCAGGCTGCACCGCAGCCTGCAGGAGATCGGCAAGCCCAATGTGATCGGCTCGACCATGAGTGCCATGGAGTGGGTCAACCTGTTCGCCCTGGCGGTCAACGAAGAGAACGCCGCGGGCGGGCGCATGGTCACTGCGCCCACCAATGGCGCGGCAGGCATCATCCCGGCGGTGCTGCACTACTACATGCGCTTCAGCGATGAGGTCGACGAGTCCAACGTGGTCGACTTCTTCCTGGCCGCCGCCGCAGTGGGCATCCTTTGCAAAAAGAATGCATCGATTTCAGGTGCCGAAGTGGGTTGCCAGGGTGAGGTCGGGTCAGCGTGCGCCATGGCGGCGGCGGGCCTTGCCGAGGTGCTGGGGGCGACCCCGCCGCAGGTGGAGAACGCCGCCGAGATCGCCCTGGAGCACAACCTTGGCCTGACCTGCGACCCGGTCGGTGGCCTGGTGCAGGTGCCCTGCATCGAGCGCAACGCCATTGCGGCTGTAAAAGCCATCAACGCTGTGCAGATGGCCCTGCGCGGTGACGGCGAGCACTTCATCTCCCTGGACCAGGTGATCCGCACCATGCGTGACACCGGCGCCGACATGCATGACAAGTACAAAGAGACCTCGCGCGGCGGCCTGGCGGTCAGCGTCATCGAATGTTGATGCGCTGACTGTGCGCTACGCTCGTCAGGACGCCCCGTTTTGGGGCGTCTTCGCATCAGCCGATCGTCGGGTGTCGCGATCAGTGTTGCCATTGTCGGTGACACTAAACAGTGTCGTTTCTGGGCAACCTGCCTTGAGCGTGTCACCAATTTGCTCATAAGTGACACGCAAAGGCGCTGGCCCGCCGGTTTGAGTTTTTTACACAACCCGACCGCCGAGCCGGAATTGCTGAAAAAAGGCGTCGTTTTTGGGTTTTTTTGGATGGCCGTTCAATTTCAGGCACGGCCCTTGCGTTGAGATTGGTAAAGCCCCCGCACATGAACCGGGGCCATGACAAAAAAAATAGTGCCCGCCTGAGGCACGCCCTGTATTTGTGTGAGGAGAAATCGCGATGACGTCGTACACCTCCGGGAATCCAACCCAGAACCGCACAGCACCCCAGTCCATCGGGTTTCTCCTACTGGACAACTTCACCCTGATTTCACTGGCATCGGCCGTCGAGCCGCTGCGCATGGCTAACCAGCTTTCGGGCCGTGAGCTGTATCGCTGGCACACGCTGACCGTCGATGGCGGCCAGGTCTGGGCCAGCGATGGCTTGCAGATCACCCCGGACGCCGCCATCGCCAACGCCCCTCCCATCGACACCGTGATCGTCTGCGGTGGCGTCGGTATCCAGCGTTCGGTCACCCGTGAGCATGTCACCTGGCTGCAGGCCCAGGCCCGTCAGTCGCGCCGTTTGGGCGCTGTGTGTACCGGCAGCTGGGCGCTGGCCTGTGCCGGCCTGCTCGACGGTTTCGACTGCAGCGTGCATTGGGAATGCCTGGCGTCGATGCAGGAGGCATTCCCGAGGGTCAACATGAGCACTCGCCTGTTCACCCTCGACCGCAACCGCTTCACCAGCTCTGGCGGCACCGCGCCGCTGGACATGATGCTGCACCTGATCAGCCGCGATCATGGTCGCGAACTGTCGGCGGCCATTTCGGAGATGTTCGTCTACGAGCGCATTCGCAACGAACAGGACCACCAGCGCGTGCCGCTCAAGCACATGCTGGGCACCAACCAGCCGAAGCTGCAGGAAATCGTCGCGCTGATGGAGGCCAACCTGGAAGAGCCGATCGACCTCGACGAACTGGCCGTGTACGTGGCCGTGTCACGTCGCCAGCTTGAGCGCCTGTTCCAGAAGTACCTGCATTGTTCGCCGTCGCGCTATTACCTCAAGCTGCGCCTGATTCGCGCGCGGCAATTGCTCAAGCAGACCCCGATGTCGATCATCGAAGTGGCCTCGGTGTGCGGCTTCGTGTCCACCCCGCACTTCTCCAAGTGCTACCGCGAGTACTTCGGCATACCGCCGCGTGATGAACGAGTAGGTTCGAATACTGCACAACAGGTAGCGATGATGCCGATTCCGCAGGCCATGACTCTGTCGCCGCACAGCGGGCCGATGGCTGCATTGAGCCAGGCGCGCAACGAGTCGACCTTTGCCAGTGTGAGGCTCTGACGTCCCGGGGCTGCTTTGCAGCCCAATCGCCGGCAAGCCGGCTCCCACAGGTTCACCACCAAGCCTGAGATTGGTGTGAATCTGTGGGAGCCGGCTTGCCGGCGATGAGGCCAGTACAGAAATACGCGATCAGGCGCGCTTGTTGAAACTTGCAAGCGCTGGCAGCAACTGCTTGTCGATCGCCTGGCGCACCGCCGGCAGAATCGTCGCACTGCCCGTGTACATTTGCTCGACCATGCCCTTGAGCGCCCGCGCGTTAGGCTCGGTCAGCCCACGCACCACCGCCTCGCAGGCCTGCTCGGCACTGGCCCCGGCAGGGATGTCGAACCCGCGCGCGCGCAGTTGGCCGGCGAGGTCGTCCTGATCAATCAAATCCGCATGCATCATGGCTGTTGTCCCTTTTATCGCGAAAAGAGTGCTGCTGTGATTTACGACCGATTCTGTGTCGCCAGCGACACGGCCGCAACCACAGAATGCCGGCATGACTGCTTT
Organism: Pseudomonas sp. BNK-15; assembly: GCF_047456105.1. Lineage (NCBI taxonomy): Bacteria > Pseudomonadati > Pseudomonadota > Gammaproteobacteria > Pseudomonadales > Pseudomonadaceae > Pseudomonas > Pseudomonas sp. BNK-15. The sequence continues at coordinate 1,615,016 of NZ_CP179898.1, read as the reverse complement.
GGCTAAGAACAGGTCGTTCCCGGCTAATTCCCAGTGCCGGGAAGATCGCACACTGGCCTCATTCACGGTACCGCAGGGTTTGGTCACCCTCACACATGCACAGTGGATGTTGCTCGCTCTTGGCCCCGCTGGCTCACGGCTTTGCGGGGTTATTTTTTGGGCAGGCCAATCACACGTCCCACATAGGCTGGCGCTGGAAGATGACGCTGTTCATCCACCAGGCCCTGCAGCAATGCCACGCTGCCCTCGCTGAACGGCGCCGCCTTCGGCCCTGCCAGGTCCACATGCAGCAGCATCTGCTCGCTGGCTGCCAGCGCTTCGTCGAACCCTGCGCGGTGCAGGCTGTGGTAAACGTGCAGGCGCTTCTTGTCGAACCCGATGATCTGCGTCTGCACCCACACATCAGTGCCAAGCTTCACTTCATGCAAATAGTTGATGTGCGCCTCCAGGGTGAACAGCGAGTGCCCACTCTGCCCACGGCTATCGGCATCCAGGCCGATGCGCTCCATCAGCGCATCGGTGGCGTAGCTGAAGATCAGCAGGTAATAGGCATCGCGCAGGTGCCCGTTGTAGTCGACCCAGTCCTCCTGGACTGGGGTGCGGTAGGTGATCAGTGCGGGCATCGTGGTCTCCTCAGTCGCTGAACGACATGCCGTGGCTGGCCTTGCTGGTCTTCACCGCTTCCAGCACCGCCAGCAGGGTGTCATCACGATAGCGCTCCAGCGCGGCGATGCTGCGCTCGCCCAGTTGCTCGGCGGTGCCGTCCACCACATCGTCGATCAGCTTGTCGGTAAGCTCCGGTGCCGGCAGGTAGGTCCAGGGCAGTTTCAGCGCCGGGCCGAACTGCGACATGAAGTGGCGCATGCCGGCATCGCCGCCGGCCAGGGTGTAGGTCAGGAACGTGCCCATGAACGACCAGCGCAGGCCAGCGCCGAAGCGGATGGCATCATCGATTTCGCCCGTGGTGGCCACACCGTCGTTGACCAGGTGCAGCGCCTCGCGCCACAGCGCTTCGAGCAGGCGGTCGGCAATGAAGCCGGGGACTTCTTTGCGCACATGTAGCGGGCGCATGCCGAGCGCGGTGTAGATGGTTTTTGCGGCGTCGATCGCCTCAGGCGAAGTACGGTTACCGCCGACGATTTCCACCAATGGCAGCAGGTAGACCGGGTTGAACGGGTGGCCGACCACGCAGCGTTCTGGGTGAGTGGAGGACTCATAGAACTCGCTGGGCAACAGCCCCGAGGTACTGGAGCCGATGATCGCGTTCGGCTTGGCTGCGGCGCTGATCTTTGCATGCAGGTCGAGCTTGAGGTCCAGGCGTTCGGGTGCGCTTTCCTGGATGAAGTCGGCGTCACGCACACATGCCTCGATGGTGCTGACGAAGGTCAGGCGCTCCTGTGCTGCGCCAGGGGCCAGGCCTTGTTTTTCAAGCGCCGGCCAGGCGTTGGCGACACGCTTGCGCAAGGCCTGCTCGGCGCCGGGTGCCGGGTCCCAGGCGACCACATCCAGGCCATGGGCCAGCGCGCGGGCAACCCAGCCGCTGCCGATCACGCCACTACCCAGGGCGGCGAAGGTCTTGATCTCGGTGATGAAAGGCATATCGGACTCCGGGGTATCAGCGGCGTTTGAGGTTCATTTTTTCCCGGCCTTCTGCCGGGGTGAGGATGCGGCCACCCATGCGGGTGATGATTTCGCTCGCGCGCTCCACCAGTTGGCCATTGCTGGCCAATACGCCTTTGTCCAGGTACAGGTTGTCCTCAAGGCCCACCCGTACGTTGCCGCCCAGCAGCACCGCCTGTGCCGCCATGGGCATCTGCATGCGGCCGATGCCGAAGCCGGCCCAGGTGACCTCGGCAGGCAGATTGTCGACCATGGCTTTCATGGTTGTGGTGTCGGCCGGTGCGCCCCACGGTATGCCCAGGCACAGCTGGAACAGTGGGTCATGCAATAGGCCTTCCTTGATCATCTGCTTGGCGAACCACAGGTGGCCGGTGTCGAAGATTTCCAGTTCGGCTTTTACGCCCAGTTCGGTGATGCGTTTGGCGCCGGCGCGCAATTGCGCCGGTGTGGAGACGTAGATGGCGTTGCCGTCGCCGAAGTTGAGGGTGCCGCAATCGAGCGTGCAGATTTCCGGCAGCAGTGCTTCGATGTGGGCCAGGCGCTCCAGCGGGCCGATCAGGTCGGTGCCCGGGCCAAATTCCATGGGCGACTCGCCCGGGCCGATTTCCAGGTCGCCGCCCATGCCGGCGGTGAGGTTGACGATGATGTCCACGTCGGCTTCGCGGATGCGTTCCATGACCTCGCGGTACAGGTTCACGTCGCGGCTGAAACGGCCGGTTTGCGGGTCGCGGACGTGGCAGTGGACCACGGTGGCGCCGGCTTTGGCGGCCTCTATGGCGGACTCGGCGATCTGCTTGGGGGTGACCGGGACCAGGTGGCTCTTGGCGACCGTGTCGCCGGCGCCGGTGAGGGCGCAGGTGATGATGACGTCGTGGTTCATGGTGGTTCCTTGTCAGGGTTGTGGTGGCCCAATCGGCGTAGGAGCGGCCTTGTGTCGCGAAGGGGGCGCATAGCGGCCCTTGGGTTTGTGCAGCGCGCACAGATCCTGGGGCCGCGTTGCGGCCCTTTCGCGACGCAAGGCCGCTCCTACAGGCGATGAGGCCCTGTCAGTTGGCGGTGAGCTTGAGGTTGTCCGCTGCAGGCTTGCCATCGAAGGTGGTTACCCCTTCAAGCCAGCGCGCCTTGTCCTCGGGGTGGTCCTTGAGCCACTGGCGGGCCGACTCCAGCGCGTCCTTGTGGTCGAGCAGCGGCTGCATCATGCGGCTCTCGTCTTCGGCGCTGAATTTCAGGTTGGCCAGCAGGCGATGGGCGTTGGGGCAGCGTTGGGCGTAGTCCGGTGCGGTGACGGTCCACACCGTGGCGCGGCCTTCGTCAGGGCCCAGGGCGTCCTGGCTGTCACCCAGATAGACCATGTCGATGTTCACGTTCATCGGGTGCGGCGCCCAGCCGAAGAACACCACGGCCTGCTTGCGGCGCACGGCGCGGTCGACTGCGGCGAGCATGCCGGCCTCGCTGGACTCGACCAGCTGGAACTTGCCCAGGCCGAACTGGTTCTTGGCGATCATCGCCTTGATCTGGGTGTTGGCGCCGGACCCGGGCTCGATGCCGTAGATCTTGCCGCCCAGCTCTTTCTCGAACTTGTGGATATCTGCGAAGCTCTTCAGGCCTTTGTCGGCCAGGTACTTGGGTACGGCCAAGGTGGCCCGGGCATCTTCCAGGCTGGGTGCGTCGAGCACCTTGACCTGCTGGGCATCGATGAACGGCGTGATGGTCTGGGTCATGATCGGGTTCCAGTAACCCAGGAACATGTCCAGGCGCTTGTCGCGGATGCCGGCAAAGATGATCTGCTGCGAGGCGCTGGTCTGTTTGGTCTGGTAACCCAGGCCGTCGAGCAACACTTGCGCCATGGCGCTGGTGGCGATGACGTCGGTCCAGTTGACCACGCCAAGGCGTACGTTCTTGCAGGCCGCGGGTTCGGCGGCGAAAAGCGGTGTGGCAACGATGCTGCTCAGGGCAAGGGACAACAGGCTGCGGCGGATCAAGCTGTGCATGGTGGCTCTCCATCGGCAGTGCATATTGTTATTGAGGGCGGCCTCTGCGGACCGTGTGAATACGCTACGCTGGCCGCACCTTGGCCAAGCGCACGCTGGCGACAGGAATTAGCACCTGGGCGACCAGTTTCTGTGGAGTAGGGGATGATGGAGACGATTGCCTTTCTGTTGGTGTCGGGTTTTTCCGCCATGGGGTTCATTTCGGCGCTGGAACCATTGCGGGTGGCCAATCGTTTTGGCGGGCCGTTGTACCGGTGGCAGGTGCTCAGCCTGGACGGCGAGGCGGTGCTGGCGAGCAACGGCATGTCGGTCAATGCCGATGCCGCGCTGGGGGAGGGTGAGCCCGCCAATATCCTGCTCGTGGTAGCGGGCTTCGAGCCATTGGCCAATGTCGCGCCGAAGCTACTGCATGCGCTGCGTCGGCTGCACCATGACGCGGTCATGCTGGGGGGCATCGATACGGGGGCGATGGTACTTGCCGAGGCGGGCTTGCTGGACGGCTACCGGGCGACATTGCACTGGGAAGCGCTCGAGGCGTTCAAGGAGCGCTACCCGGGCCTTCAGGCGACGCAGGAGCTGTTCGAGATTGACCGCAGCCGCATCACCTGTGCCGGCGGCACCGCTTCGATCGATTTGATGCTGCACCTGATTGCCCAGTCTCACGGCAGCGACCTGGCGGTAAAGGTGTCCGAGCAGTTCGTGCTGGGTCGTATTCGTCAGCGTCAGGACCACCAGCGCATGCAGATCGGTGCGCGTTACGGTATCAGCAACAAGAAGTTGGTCCATGCCATTGGCGAAATGGAAAAACATACCGAGCCACCCCTGAGCACGCTGGACCTGGCCGCTGCGATCAAAGTGACACGACGCCAACTGGAGCGCTTGTTTCGTATGTACCTAAATGAAACACCCAGTAGTTTTTACCTTGCTCTACGGCTGGACAAGGCGCGTCAGCTGTTGACCCAAACTGACATGTCGGTGACCGAGGTCAGCCTTGCGTGCGGCTTTGAACTGCCATCGTATTTCACGCGGCGCTACAAGCTGAGGTTTGGAAAGTGCCCACGGGAGGAGCGCCAACCTGCGCGTTCAAAATAGCTTCATTCCAGTTTGCGTTTGAGAACGGCTAACAGCTTTTCGCGGTTTCTGGCCTGCAGGTCTTTGCGCAATGACGCGAATTCGCCCATGTTGAAGCGTGCGCCCAGATGGTCAAATATCAGGTTCAACTTCTGGGTGGGTTCGACAGGGTCGGTCTTGCAGTAGACATAGAACAGGATGGCAACGGGAATTTCGTCCCCTTCATGATCCATTTCAATGCTCAGATGTGAAGAAGCGTTCATTACGTTAAAGGTGTGCATTCCCGCAGATTGCATTGCGGCTTTGACGTTTTCTTCAACGCTCTTGAACCAAGGCCCTTTTTCGCGTAGCGGGGGTATATAGCCACTGTACACATCGCTCAATGCGTGCAGGTGCGGCTCGTATGAAATGGCTTGATGCGTATGTTCGAACAACGTGAACTTCAACGATTGCAAGGTGGCGATAACGACCGTGAACCATTGCTCAGGCTGGGTCTCCATCGAGTACTTTTCATTGGCCACGGCCTGTGAATAACGAAGACACAGCTGCAAGTCTTCCCATGTTTCCAGTGTTAGCCATGGCGCGGGCTTGATGTTCAGCCGCTCTTCGAATATTCGGGTGTCCAGGCTTGCATCGCTCATGCGGCATCGCTCCTTGATGAATGCACATGATGGGAACCGGGTACCCGGAAATCCTGATACCCGGCCTCGCTATTTAGATAGCGAGGAAGGCGGCGATGTCGCCTTTGATCTTTTCATTCACAAGATCACGCGCAGCATCGAAGTGACGAACGCTGAACGTACCCTGTTGCGACGCGCGATAGACGCGGGTCGACGCCTTGTCGATTTTGCGGGTCAGGGCGCCTTCACGCTCGATTTTCGAGTCGTAGCTGGCCTGGAAGCTGGTCATGTGCATCACAGGCAAACCTTGTGGCGTCATTTCGCATTGGGCCACTACGAAGTTGCTCGATTTGCCGGATTCGCTATGGCTGTGCTTTTCCAGGTGGGCCTTGACTTCCGGCTTCTGCACGACGATTTGCAGAACACGCTTGGCACAGGCCATGCGACGAGGGTCGCGAGCCACGCTGATGGTGATGGATTTGGTCATCAGCTCTGCCAAGGTCAGGTTGTCTTCATCAATCGCATCTTCGGCATGTGCCGCGCCCGTCATGGTCCAGCCGAACTTGATCAGGCCATCGTTGTAGAAGTTGTACCACTCGCGCTGCTGGGTTTCCTTGTCGAACTTCTTGTTGGCCAGTTCGGTCATCAACCGCATACCTGCCAGGATGTCTTCGGCAATGCCCGCAGGCACATTTTCAGCGAATACGCAGATCGTCTGGCCGGTAGCGGCTACGCGCTCTTGGCCTTCTTTGCGGATTTTTTCCATTTCAACTTTGATGTCAGCCATTTCGGTGTTCCTTGATAGTTGAGGATTCCAAGGCGCACGTTGCAAGCACGTGGCCTTGGCGCACTATCGAGAAATGGCGCAGTGACTATCAGCAGCAGGTTGTTCCTCTGGAGAAGATCTTTCAATCACTGCCTGGATCAATCTTCCGGTGCCGGCTCATCACTGTTCTGCGAGCCCAGGCTGCGCAAATACTCCGATCGCTCATCGCTGCGTTGGGCGACGCAGCTGTTCCATGCCGTCTGGTAGGCCTTGCTGCCTGGCTGTTCGGCATGGGTTTCGACTTTGCAGTCGGCATCGCGCAGTTGGCTCCAGAGCTTTTCGGCGGATTCGATCCGCGACTGCAGGCCAGCTTCGTCGTCATACTGCTCGCGCATGCGTTGAAGCAGGTCGTCGTAGGTCGACTTCAGCTCACGCTCGGCGGTCTGCTTGTTGAATGCCGCACACTCGAACGTCTGCTGGTCGTTCTCGACATTGTCGCAAGGCGTGCTTTCTTCCTCACCGGCCTGGGCCCCGCTCACGACGGCCAGCAGCACCAGCCATGCCATTGATTTCATCCGTTTTCTCCTCAACAGGCTGTCGAATCGCTGGGATTCTCGCTCAGCCAGAGCCCGCGCGATAGGTCCCTGACCAAATGTTCATTTAAGGGCGGCAAAGGGTCGTTATCGAGACTGTCTCGCATCCCCGAACGGCATGCCAGACGCGGTCATGTCGCGCATTGACGCTTTCGGCAAACCCCCTGTCGTTTTTGCATCGGGGCGCCCTTGGGCACAGGCATATGCTGGCCCCAAAGCGCCGGCACAATGTTCGGCACGAACCCACTCAATAAAAGGGGACAGCCTGATGAGCCCAGCCGAGCTTCACGCCGACAGCATCGTTATCGACGGTTTGATCATCGCCAAGTGGAACCGCGAACTGTTCGAGGACATGCGCAAAGGCGGGCTGACCGCAGCCAACTGCACGGTGTCGGTCTGGGAAGGCTTCAAGGCCACCGTCGACAACATCGCTGCCAGCCAGAAGCTGATCCGCGACAACAGCGACCTGGTGATGCCAGTACGTACCACCGCCGACATCCGCAAGGCCAAGGAACTGGGCAAGACCGGTATCCTCTTCGGCTTCCAGAACGCCCACGCCTTCGAAGACCAGATTGCCTACGTGGATGTGTTCAAGCAGCTGGGCGTGGGCATCGTGCAGATGTGCTACAACACCCAGAACCTGGTCGGCACAGGCTGCTACGAGCGTGATGGCGGGCTGTCCGGTTTCGGCCGCGAGATCGTCGCCGAGATGAACCGCGTGGGCATCATGTGCGACCTGTCCCACGTTGGCTCCAAGACCTCCGAAGAGGTCATCCTGGAATCGAAAAAACCGGTCTGCTACTCCCACTGCCTGCCCTCGGGCCTCAAAGAACACCCGCGCAACAAGTCGGATGAAGAGCTGAAGTTCATCGCCGACCATGGCGGCTTCGTCGGCGTGACCATGTTCGCGCCGTTCCTGGCCAAGGGCATCGACTCCACCATCGACGACTACGCCGAAGCCATCGAGTACACCATGAACATCGTCGGTGAAGACGCCATCGGCATCGGCACCGACTTCACCCAGGGCCACGGCCAGGACTTCTTCGAATACCTGACCCACGACAAGGGTTACGCCCGTCGCCTGACCAATTTCGGCAAGATCATCAACCCGCTGGGCATCCGCACCGTCGGCGAGTTCCCCAACCTCACCGAGACCTTGCTCAAGCGCGGCCATTCCGAGCGTGTGGTGCGCAAGATCATGGGCGAGAACTGGGTAAACGTTCTCAAGGACGTCTGGGGCGAGTAAGCCGCTCTCCAAGCCTTAAGGCCCCGGCCAGCAACGTCGGGGCAGCCAAAAACAAATTTTTATGGAGTTGAGTTTCCATGGCCAAGATCGCCCCGCAATTGCCAATCGAAGTCGACAGCGAAACCGGTGTCTGGACCAGCGACGCCTTGCCGATGCTGTATGTACCGCGCCATTTCTTCGTCAACAACCACATGGGCATCGAGGAAGTGCTGGGCGCCGACGCCTATGCCGAGATCCTCTACAAGGCAGGCTACAAGTCGGCCTGGCACTGGTGCGAGAAGGAAGCCGAGTGCCATGGCCTGGAAGGCGTGGCGGTGTTCGAGCACTACATGAAGCGCCTGTCCCAGCGTGGCTGGGGCCTGTTCGAGATCCAGGACATCGACCTGGACAAAGGCACCTGCAGCGTCAAGCTCAAGCACTCGGCGTTCGTGTACGTGTATGGCAAGTGCGGCCGCAAGGTCGACTACATGTTCACCGGCTGGTTCGCCGGCGCAATGGACCAGATTCTCGCTGCCCGTGGCAGCTCGATCCGCACCGTGGCCGAGCAGGTCTATGGCGGGTCGGAAGAAGGCCACGAAGATGGCCTGTTCGTTACAAAGCCGTTGTAAGCCGGAGATAGCGTCATGGCATTCGAAGCAATGTTCCAGCCGATCCAGATCGGCAAACTGACCATCCGCAACCGCGTGCTCAGCACCGCGCACGCCGAGGTCTACGCCACTGACGGCGGCATGACCACCGACCGCTATGTGAAGTACTACGAAGAGAAGGCCAAGGGTGGCATCGGCCTGGCGATCTGCGGCGGCTCGTCCGTGGTGGCCATCGACAGCCCGCAGGAATGGTGGTCGTCGGTCAACCTGTCGACCGACCGCATCATCCCGCACTTCCAGAACCTGGCCGACGCCATGCACAAGCATGGCGCCAAGATCATGATCCAGATTACTCACATGGGCCGCCGCTCGCGCTGGGACGGTTTCAACTGGCCGACCCTGATGTCGCCTTCCGGCATCCGTGAACCCGTGCACCGCGCCACCTGCAAGACCATCGAGGTGGAGGAGATCTGGCGGGTGATCGGCAATTACGCGCAGGCTGCGCGGCGCGCAAAAGAGGGCGGCCTGGACGGTGTCGAGCTTTCGGCTGTGCACCAGCACATGATCGACCAGTTCTGGAGCCCGCGGGTCAACAAACGTACTGACGAGTGGGGCGGCACCTTCGAAGGCCGCATGAAGTTCGGCATGGAAGTGCTCAAGGCGGTGCGCGCCGAAGTCGGCGACGACTTCTGCGTGGGCATGCGTATCTGTGGTGACGAGTTCCACCCCGATGGCCTCAGCCACGAGGACATGAAGCAGATCGCCGCCTACTACGATGCTACCGGCATGATCGACTTCATCGGCGTGGTCGGCTCGGGTTGCGATACCCACAACACCCTGGCCAACGTCATTCCCAACATGAGCTACCCGCCAGAGCCGTTCCTGCACCTGGCAGCCGGCATCAAGGAAGTGGTCAAGGTCCCGGTGCTGCACGCGCAGAACATCAAAGACCCGAACCAGGCCACGCGTATCCTCGAAGGCGGCTACGTGGACATGGTCGGCATGACCCGTGCGCACATCGCCGACCCGCACCTGATCGCCAAGATCAAGATGGGCCAGATCGACCAGATCAAGCAGTGTGTCGGTGCCAACTATTGCATCGACCGCCAGTACCAGGGCCTTGATGTGCTGTGCATCCAGAACGCCGCGACCTCCCGTGAATACATGGGCGTGCCGCACATCATCGAGAAGACCACCGGCGTCAAGCGCAAGGTGGTGGTGGTCGGTGCTGGCCCTGCCGGCATGGAAGCGGCGCGCGTTGCTGCCGAACGCGGCCACGACGTGACCCTGTTCGAGAAGAAGGACCAGATCGGCGGGCAGATCACCATCGCCGCCAAGGCGCCGCAGCGTGACCAGATTGCCGGTATCACCCGCTGGTACCAGCTGGAGCTGGCACGCCTGAAGGTCGACCTGCGCCTGGGTACTGCCGCTGACGTGGCGACCATTGAAGACCTGCGCCCGGACGTCATCGTGCTGGCAGTAGGCGGGCACTCGTTCCTGGAACAGAACGAGCACTGGGGCGCTGCCGAAGGCTTGGTGGTCAGCAGCTGGGACGTGCTCGACGGCAAGGTCGCGCCGGGCAAGAACGTGCTGGTGTACGACACCATCTGCGAATTCACCGGCATGTCGGTAGCCGACTTCATCGCCGACAAGGGCAGCCAGGTCGAAATCGTCACCGACGACATCAAGCCGGGCGTTGCCATGGGCGGTACCAGCTTCCCGACCTATTACCGCAGCATGTACCCCAAAGAAGTGATCATGACCGGCGACATGATGCTGGAAAAGGTCTACCGCGAAGGCGAGAAGCTGGTGGCGGTGCTGGAGAACGAATACACCGGCGCCAAGGAAGAGCGCGTGGTCGACCAGGTGGTGGTCGAGAACGGTGTGCGCCCTGACGAAGCGCTGTACTACGCGCTCAAGGAAGGCTCGCGCAACAAGGGCCAGATCGACGTGGAGGCGCTGTTCGCCATCAAGCCACAGCCGATCCTCAGCCAGCCGGGCGAAGGCTACCTGCTGTACCGCATCGGCGACTGCGTGGCCCAGCGCAACGTACATGCGGCGATCTACGACGCCTTGCGCCTGTGCAAGGACTTCTGATCGCACCGCCTCTCTAGGGGCGGGACCGGCCCCCCGTGTAGGAGCGGCCTTGTGTCGCGAAAGGGTCGCGAAGCGGCCCCAAGATCTTCACAGCACTATAGATTTTGGGGCCGCTTCGCGACCCTTTCGCGACACAAGGCCGCTCCTACATGGGGTCCGCGCTGGCCTTCGGGGCAGCGCAAGAATCCAGCTGTTGTGGGAGCCCCCCATGTTGAACACCCTGTTACCCATCCTGCTGTTCGCTGCCCTTGGCCTGGCGGTGCTCGGCGCCCTGCGCCGGGTGCGCATGTGGCGGCGTGGCCGAGCCTCCCACGTCGACCTGATCGGCGGCCTGCTGGCCATGCCGCGGCGCTACCTGGTGGACCTGCACCACGTGGTCGAGCGCGACAAGTACATGTCCAAGACCCACGTGGCCACTGCGGGCGGCTTTGTACTGTCGGCGGTGCTGGCAATCCTGGTGCACGGCTTCGGCCTGCAGAGCAAGATCCTTGGCTACGCCTTGCTGGTGGCGACTGTAATCATGTTCACCGGTGCCATCTTCGTCTTCAAGCGCCGGCTCAACCCGCCATCGCGCCTGTCCAAAGGCCCATGGATGCGCCTGCCGAAAAGCCTGCTGGTGTTCGCCGCAAGCTTCTTCATCGCCACCTTGCCGGTGGCCGGCATCCTGCCCGCCAACACCGGCGGCTGGGTGATGGTCGCGGTACTTGGCCTGGGCGTGCTGTGGGGCGTGTCGGAGCTGTTCTTCGGCATGACCTGGGGCGGCCCGATGAAACATGCCTTCGCCGGGGCCCTGCACCTGGCCTGGCACCGCCGCGCCGAACGCTTCGGCGGTGGCCGTTCAACCGGCCTGAAACCGCTGGACCTGGAAGACCCGAACGCCCCGCTGGGGGTGGAAAAGCCGGTGGACTTCACCTGGAACCAGCTGTTGGGCTTCGACGCCTGCGTGCAGTGCGGCAAATGTGAGGCGGTGTGCCCGGCGTTCGCTGCGGGCCAGCCGCTGAACCCGAAAAAACTCATTCAGGACATGGTCATCGGCCTGGCCGGTGGCACCGATGCCAAGTTCGCCGGCAGCCCGTACCCTGGCAAGCCGATCGGCGAACACGGCGGTAATCCACACCAACCGATCGTCAACGGCCTGGTCGACGCCGAAACACTGTGGTCGTGCACCACCTGCCGTGCCTGCGTCGAGGAATGCCCGATGATGATCGAGCATGTCGATGCCATCGTCGACATGCGCCGCCACCTCACCCTAGAAAAGGGCGCGACCCCGAACAAGGGCGCCGAGGTGCTGGATAACCTGATCGCGACCGACAACCCGGGCGGCTTTGCTCCAGGCGGGCGGATGAACTGGGCCGCTGACCTTAACCTGAACCTGCTGTCTGACGTGAAAAACACCGAAGTGCTGTTCTGGGTCGGTGACGGCGCGTTCGACATGCGCAACCAGCGCACCCTGCGGTCGTTCGTCAAAGTACTCAAGGCCTCGGGCGTGGACTTCGCCGTGCTCGGCCTGGAAGAGCGTGACAGCGGCGATGTGGCGCGCCGCCTGGGTGACGAAGCGACCTTCCAGCAGTTGGCCAAACGCAATATCCAGACCCTGGCCAAGTACAAGTTCCAGCGCATCGTCACTTGCGACCCGCACAGCTTCCATGTGCTGAAGAACGAATACGGCGCGTTGGGCGGCGACTACCAGGTGCAGCACCACAGCACCTACATCGCCGAACTGATCGCAGCCAGCAAGCTCAACCTCGGGCAGCACAAGGGCGGCAGCGTCACCTATCACGACCCGTGCTACCTGGGCCGCTACAACGGCGAATACGAGGCCCCGCGGCAAGTGTTGAAGGCGCTGGGCATCGAAGTGCGCGAAATGCAGCGCTCGGGGTTCCGTTCCCGCTGCTGCGGCGGTGGCGGAGGTGCGCCGATCACCGACATCCCGGGCAAGCAACGTATCCCCGACATGCGCATGGATGACATTCGCCAGACCCAGGCCGAGCTGGTGGCGGTGGGATGCCCGCAGTGCACTGCGATGCTCGAAGGGGTGGTCGAACCGCGCCCACAGATCAAGGACCTCGCCGAGTTGGTAGCCGATGTGCTGATCGAAGAGGAAACGCCCGCGGCCCCAAAGTCGCCAACGGTAGAACGTGAACCTGCGGAGGTGCACTGATGAGCGACATCATCCGCCGCGACCCACGCGCCGAGTGGATCGCCCGTAACCGCCTGCATCCGCTGCATGCGGCGCTGCAGACGCAACAAACCCGCTGGCTGGGGCCCAATGGCCTGATGCGCAAGAACCCGCATGCCATTGCCGCCGGTTTCATCGGCCCCAATGGCCTCAAGCGCATCGACCGTAGCGGTGCTCAACAGGGCACCGCTGGCGGCGGGCGGCGTAGCGCGGCGGCCGAAGTGCAATTGCCGCTGCATCAGGTGCCAGCGCCTGCGTTCTACATCGCCGTGGTGCCCGACATGGTGGGCGGCCGCCTCAGTAGCCATGACCGTGACCTGCTCGGCCTCGCCCACAGCCTGGCCGGCAGTGACGGCGCGGTATTGGCCGTGGTGTTTGGTGAGCACAAGGAAAGCAAGTTTTCCACAGCGGGTGTCGACCGCTTGCTGGTCATCGACGGCGAACAGTTCGAAGGTTATGCACCGGAGCAACGGGTGCAGGGCCTGCGCGCTGTGGATAACCAGTTCACGCCACGCCATTGGTTGTTGCCCGATAGCCGCACCGGCGGTGGCGAACTGGGCCGGCGCTGGGCTGCGGCCTTGGGCGAACGCCCGGCAACGCGCGTCTGGCAGGTCAAGGACGGCCAGTGCATCGGCCGTGCTGGTGCGGGTCAGCAGGACCTGCAACGCGCGGTGCCGCGCCTGATCCTGGGCGCCGCCGAATGCGCCGAACCGGTCAGCGAAACCCGGCACGAAGCATTGCCGGTGGAGTTGTCCACAGGCGTGGTGCGCAGCCTGCCACGCATCGAGGACCTTGGTTCGGTGGCCGTCGACCCGGCGACCATCGCCATGGCCGAGGCCGAATTCATCGTCTCGGGGGGCAACGGCGTCAAGGATTGGGACCTCTACCACCAGGCGACTGCTGCCCTGGGGGCAACCGAGGGTGCTTCGCGGGTGGCGGTGGACGATGGCTTCATGCCGCGTAACCGCCAGGTGGGCGCAACCGGCACCTGGGTTACCGCACGGGTCTATGTGGCTGTGGGTATCTCTGGTGCGATCCAGCACCTGCAAGGCATCGGTGCCTGCGACAAAGTGGTGGCGATCAACATGGACCCGGGCTGCGACATGATCAAACGGGCCGACCTGTCGGTGATTGGCGACAGCTCGGCGATTCTGAAGGCTTTGATCGAGGCTGTGGACAACTTCCGCAGCGGCGGCCAGCGCGACGCAGCATAGGGGCATGAGCATGAGTACTAAAGTCATCAGCCTGGTTTCCGTCGGTGCCCACCCGAGCTCCGGCCGCGCCCGCCGCGCCGAGCAGGATGCCCGTGCGGTGGAGCTGGGCTTGCAGCTGGCTGGGGATAACTTGCAGGTGGTGCATGCTGGCGACCCGCATGAAGAGGCATTGCGTGCTTACCTGGGCATGGGCCTGGACCACCTCGATGTGCTAGAGCAGCCCGCAGGAGCCGATGTGCTGAACGTGCTTGGGGATTACCTGCGTGATGCCGGTGCGCAGCTTGTGCTAACGGGTAGCCAGGCTGAAACCGGCGAGGGTTCGGGCATGTTGCCGTTCCTGCTGGCCGAGAAACTGGGTTGGCCGCTGATAGTCGGCCTGGCCGAAGTGGAATCGATCGACAACGGCACCGCTCAGGTCCTGCAGGCGCTGCCCCGTGGGCAGCGGCGCAGGCTGAAGGTACGTCTTCCGTTGCTGGCAACTGTGGATAACGCGGCGGCCAAACCGCGGCAGAGCGCGTTCGGTCCGGCCCGGCGCGGTGTGTTGGCGGCGCGCAATGTCGCCATCGTCGAGGATGAACTGCTGGGCGAAGCGCAGTTGCAACCAGCCCGCCCAAGGCCCAAGCGCCTGAAGGTGATCAAGGCCAAAAGCGGCGCCGACCGGATGAAGGCCGCGACGGCCAAGGCCAGTGGTGGTGGCGGTAAGGTCTTGAAAGACGTTTCTCCACAAGAGGGCGCCGAGGCGATTCTCAAGTTGCTGGTGGAGGAGGGCGTATTGCGCTGAGGTTACCCACGGAATCTGTTCGCCAAGGTGTGGATAAAGTGTTTGTCAAACGCTGCAAGCCAGCAAGGACGCCGTCTTGAAGGATATGATCAAATAATCGCCAATTACTGCAAACCTGGGTCTAAACACCACGGCCCCTAAGGTTTTGCTCTGTTATCCACAGCAGTTATCAATATCCCTATGACTTGCCCACAATGTCTGTTAGTCAACCTGTGGGCAAGTTGTTTGGTAAGTGCTACAGCCATTGCTTTCAAAGGCTTGCAGGGTTTTGATCAAAAAATGATCTGACGAGGCTGAGCTTCGCTCCGGTCCAGCTGTAACTGTCATTTCTGCCAGTTAACGTTCCATACAGCCCTTGTTAACGTTAGGGCACAAATGGTCTGGAGCGTTGCCATGGGCACGACCACACTGCTGGCAACTGATCTCCAGCGCACCGTGCTGCGCAGCGGGCATACCCTGTATCGACGCTATACCCCCTATGGCGGGTTCAGGCCGGATGATGGCGCTTGGTTGGGGTTTTCAGACGCCCACCTTGATCACGCCAGTGGCTGCTACCTGCTGGGTAACGGGCACCGTGCCTTTAGCCCGGCACTGATGCGCTTTGGTTCGCCTGACCGACTCAGCCCATTCGCTCGGGGTGGGCTAAATGCTTACGCTTATTGCCTTGGGGACCCGATCAACCATCGCGAT
This sequence comes from Pseudomonas sp. BNK-15, assembly GCF_047456105.1. NCBI lineage: Bacteria > Pseudomonadati > Pseudomonadota > Gammaproteobacteria > Pseudomonadales > Pseudomonadaceae > Pseudomonas > Pseudomonas sp. BNK-15. The sequence continues at coordinate 1,599,561 of NZ_CP179898.1, read as the reverse complement.
CCGACGGGGCAGGAGGCCGCAGACTATCTGTTTCCCATCCTGAGCATCCTTTCCAACCTTGCGGGTGCGTTCACCAGTGGTCTACGGCTGCGATCGATGTGGCGAACCCGCCATATGCATCAAGCAACGGGATCCTATCCTGCCAGCCGTGGTGGCGTTATGACCTATGGCACCGTGGAAAGTCATACATCACCGCCGTCATCGGTCGATTGGGCGCTCACAGGGATAAGTGGTGTCAGTGCCGTTGCAGGCATTACCCTGGGCATCAGCCGAACCGTGGAGCCAGGAGAAGACTGGCAGACATGGGCGTTGGCGACCCTGACCGTCATATCGCTGGGCACATCGGTCAAAGAGGTGTGGGCGTTGGCCCAGGCCAGGTCGTGGGAGCGTTATCCCATCACCCCTGTGCGGATCGAACCCAACCGGGCAGGTTCAGCAAGCCCGAGGTCTTCGGCTCCGAGGTTAAGTCTCGAGCCTGCAAACGCCATAAGGCAATCGTAGAGCGGGGCTTGAGCCAGTGGCGGGCGCCACTGGCCGAAGGTGGACGGCTACTTACTGAGCCTGCACTTCCTTGAGGTACGCAGCCGGCTCTGCACCAAGGTTTTCCAGCACGCGCTGGCTGTACCAATCGATGAAGTTCACCACACCAAACTCATAGGTCTTCGAGTACGGCCCTGGCTGGTAAGCCGTGGAGTTGATGCCCCGCTGGTTCTCTTCCGCCAAACGGCGGTCCTGGTCATTGGTGGCATCCCACACCTTGCGCATACGTTCAGGGTCGTAATCGACACCTTCGACGGCATCCTTGTGCACCAGCCACTTGGTGGTGACCATGGTCTCCTGGGCGCTGATCGGCCACACGGTGAAGACGATCATGTGGTCGCCCATGCAGTGGTTCCACGAGTGCGGCAGGTGCAGGATGCGCATCGAGCCCAGGTCCGGGTTCTTGATACGGCCCATCAGCTTCTGGCAGGCCTGCTTGCCGTCCATGGTCATCGATACGGTGCCCTTTAGCAGCGGCATGCGCACGATGCGGTTACGCAGGCCATGGCTCTTGTGCAGGTACGGGATCTTCTCGGCTTCCCAGGCGGCGGCGGAGGCGGCCACGTGGTCCTTGAATTCCTGGCTGGCGCGCGGGTCGTTGGTGTCGTCCCACTCCAGCAGGGTTTGCAGCAGCTCCGGGTGTGAGCCGGAGCAGTGGTAGCACTCGCGGTTGTTTTCCAGCACCAGCTTCCAGTTGGCCTTTTCCATCAAGGTGGTTTGCACTGCCACCTTGGTGTTCTCCATGTCATACGGTTCCATGTAGTGGTCCAGGGTGGCCAGGAACTCGTCGATAGCAGGTGGGTTTTCCGCCAGGCTGATGAAGATGTAGCCACCGGCGACCTTTACGTTCACAGGTTTCAGGCCGTATTCCTTCATGTCGAAGTCGGCGCCCATTTCAGTACCTGCGAACAGCAGGCGGCCGTCCAGTTCATACGTCCACTGGTGGTAATGGCAGACCAGCTTCGCCACTTTGCCTTTCTCGCTGACGCACAGGCGCGAGCCGCGATGGCGGCAGACGTTGTGGAAGGCATGCACCTTACCTTCGCTACCGCGCACCACGATGATCGGGTTCTTGCCGATCTGCAGGGTGATGTAGTTGCCCTTGGCCGGGATTTCGCACGTCATGCCGGCAATCAGCCATTCCTTGTGGAAGATCTCCTGCATGTCGATCTGGAACAGACGCTCGTCGGTGTAGAACGGCTGGGGCAGCGAGTAGGTGCGCTCGCGGGTCTGCAGCATCTCGGCGGTGGCCTTGCGTGCAGGTTCCAGTGGATCGCCCAGGCTCAGGGTTGCGGTGACGTCCATCGTGTAATCCTCGGGGCCGTATGCGGCCGGCAAAAGGTGGCTAATCGTTGTTGTGGTGCCGCAAGAGCATCTGTCAAAAAACAGCAGGTTCTTTTGCCGTGGAGTGTGCGTCCGAAGACGCCGCGAACCGTATCCATGGGCGACATGGCCGATTTGAATTACGACGCCCCAGCCCTTGTAGCACGGGGCTGGTCGCGATAAGCACGCCGATGTCGCAGGCAGGAATGTGCGGCGCCTTCAGCTTGCGCATTATCGCAGCCATGAAAAGGGCCAATTGTCGGCCGCTGGAGATGAACATGTCCGATACTTTCCTCAATCCGGTCACCACCCAGACCTGGGCCAATGGCCGCCACATCGTGCGCTGCGTCAAGGTCATCCAGGAGACCTGGGACGTGCGCACCTTCTGCTTCATGGCCGACCAGCCGATCATGTTCTTCTTCAAGCCTGGGCAGTTCGTCACCCTGGAGCTGGAGATCGAAGGCAAGCCGGTGATGCGTTCCTATACCATCTCCAGTTCGCCGTCGGTGCCCTACAGCTTCTCGATCACGGTCAAGCGGGTGCCAGGCGGGCATGTGTCCAACTACCTGCACGACACCATGCACGAGGGCTTTGAAGTGCCGGTGCATGGCCCTGTGGGGCTGTTCAACGCCATCGACTTCCCGGCGGGCAAGGTGCTGTACCTCTCCGGCGGTGTCGGTATCACGCCGGTGATGTCCATGGCGCGCTGGTTCTACGACACCAACGCCAATGTCGACATGGTCTTCGTGCACAGCGCCCGCTCGCCCAAAGACATCATCTACCACCGCGAACTGGAGCAGATGGCGTCACGCATCCCCAACTTCAGCCTGCACATCATTTGCGAGAAGCACGGCCTGGGTGAGCCTTGGGCGGGTTATCGCGGCTATCTGAACCAGCGGCTGATGGAGTTGATCGCGCCTGACTACATGGAGCGCACGGTGTTCTGCTGCGGCCCGACGCCATACATGACCGCGGTCAAGCGCATGCTCGAGGCTGTCGGCTTTGACATGAAGAACTACCACGAGGAGTCGTTCGGCGCGACGCCGGCAGAGGCCAAGGCCGATGCCGTGGAGCATGCCGAGCAGGCGGCCGATGCGCCGGAAGTGGACGTGTCCGAGCTCAACCTGGTGGAGTTCATCGGCAGCGACAAGAGCATCCGGGTTGCCCCGGGCGAGACCGTGCATGCGGCGGCGGCCAAGGTTGGGCTGATGATTCCCAAAGCCTGCGGCATGGGCATTTGCGGGACGTGCAAGGTGCTCAAGCTGGGCGGGGAAGTGGAGATGGAGCACAACGGCGGGATTACCGAAGAAGACGAGGCCGAGGGCTACATTCTGTCTTGCTGCAGCGTACCGAAAGGGGATGTGCGGATCGATTACTGATCCGGAAACTGCTGGGGCTGCCTTGCAGCCCAATCGCCGGCAAGCCGGCTCCCACAAGGTTCGGCAGCGCTGCTGTCAATGGCACAGCTGGCACAGATCTTTGTGGGAGCCGGCTTGCCGGCGATTGGGCCGCAAAGCGGCCCCGGCGATTTCAGGTACGAAAACGTGCCACCAGCCCATTCAAATCCACAGCCAGGCGCGACAGCTCTGCACTCGCTGCGCTGGTCTGGTGCGCGCCGGTTGCGCTCTGCACCGACAGGTCATTGATATTCACCAGGTTGCGGTCCACTTCGCGCGCCACTTGGGCCTGTTCTTCCGCCGCGCTGGCGATTACCAGGTTGCGTTCATTGATCTGCGCCACTGCCCCGGCAATGGTGTCCAGCGCCATGCCGGCACCCTTGGCGATGTTCAGCGTCGACTCGGCGCGTTCGGTGCTGGTGCGCATCGATTCGACCGCCTGTTCGGTGCCGCCTTGGATGCTGCCGATCATCCGTTCGATTTCGCTGGTCGACTGCTGGGTGCGGTGGGCCAGTGCGCGCACCTCGTCTGCCACCACGGCAAAGCCACGGCCTGCTTCACCCGCGCGGGCTGCCTCGATCGCGGCGTTGAGCGCCAGCAGGTTGGTCTGGTCGGCCAAGCCACGGATGACATCCAGTACCTTGCCGATGTCGCGCGACTGTTCGGCCAGGTGGGTGATCAGTTTGGCGGTAGCCTGCACATCACCGCTCATCCGCTCGATGGCACCCACGGTTTCCAGCACCAGGTCACGGCCGTCGCCGGTCGAGCGGCTGGCTTCGCTGGAGGCTTCTGAGGTGCTTACCGCGTTACGTGCCACTTCCTCGACGGCGCTGGTCATTTCGGTCACCGCCGTGGCGGCCTGCTCGATTTCGTTGTTCTGCTGTTGCAGGCCACGCGCGCTCTCGTCGGTAACGGCGTTCAGCTCTTCTGCGGCCGACGCCAGCTGGGTAGCGGAGCCAGCAATCAGCTGCAGGGTGTCGCGCAATTTTTCCTGCATGCGCGCCATCGCGCGCAGCAGGCGCGCGGCCTCATCGGTGCCTTCGGCGCGGATGGTATGGGTCAGGTCACCGTCGGCAATCTGCTCGGCGGCTTTGAGGGCTTCGTCGATGGGCTTGACGATGCTGCGGGTTAGCAGCAACGCGCAGAGGAAGGTCAGCACGGCTGCGGCAATCAGCAGGCCGATCACCAACGCGAAGGCCGCGGCATACTGATTGGCAGCGGTTTCGTTGGTTGCGCGCGTCTGTTCTGTGTTGATGCGCACCAAGGTGTTCATGACTTTGTTGATCTGCTCGGAGTTGGCCAACAGGTCGCGGTTGAGCAGGCCACGCAGTTCGTCGGTGCGGTTGGCCTGGCTCATGCTGCGCATGCGTGCTTCCAGTTGGCGGTACTGGTTGAGCAGTTCGGTGTACTGGTCGAAGGCGGCCTGTTCGTCAGCCGCGCTGATCAGTGGCAGGTAGGCCTGGCGAGCACGGTCGATCTCGGCGTTGCGCTGGTCCAGCAGGTTGAAGGTGTCGCGCTGGACTTCCGGCTCGCGGTTGAGCAGCAAGCGGTAGGAGAGGGTGCGCAGGCGCAGGTTGAGCGAGGTCAGTTCGTCCAGGGTCTTGATACTGGGCACGCTGATGTTTTCGATGGCAAGGCCCGCCTGGCGGATGTTGCCCATCTGCATGAGCGAGAAGACACCAAGGCCGAGCATGAGCAAGCCGATCAGGGCGAACCCGAGCAAGGCGCGCGGGGCGATATTCATGTTGCGTAGGGACATGGAAGGAGGAATCCAGACAGAGAAGTGGACGCGTTCCATGCGACGAAATATGACTTGCCTGGCTATCGGTCGTGACCGGCCAGTCTTGAGCGTGAACGGCGAAAGTTCTGAGCCAGCTATCCATTTACCTGACCGGCGGTTGACCCAGGTCGGAACAAGGGGCCCGATACCCTGTCAATCTGCGGGTTAGAAACCTTGAGAATCCGATATTTAATGGCGATGGCTCACACTTTTCTTTATCGTGTGCGCCCTTTGCAACAACCCGAGATAGACCCCATGCTGGAAGCCTCCCTGAATCAACTCGAGCAACTGGTCAGCGACCTGATGCAGAAAAACGCTCAACTCACCGAGCAGAACACCACCCTTGGCCAGGAACTGGCCCAGGCCAAGGAAGAGAACGAAACCCTGCAACTGTCGTTGATGGAGCAGGAAGAGAAGCAAGGCGCCACCGCCGCGCGCATCCAGGCGTTGGTTGAGCGCGCCAGTGCAGGTGTCGTCGGCGCATGAGACTGCAAGCGCAGCCGGTCAATGTCGTGTCGATCCTCGGCAACGACTATTCGATCAAGGCGCCCGAAGGCCAGGAAGAAACCCTGGCGCAGGCGGTACGCATGCTCAACACCGCCCTTGCCGAAACCAAACGTTCGTACCCGACCCTGATCGGCGACAAGCTGCTGGTGCTGGCCGCCCTGAATCTGTGTTCCAAGCAGGTTGAACTGCAGAAGGAACATCAGCAGACCCTGGAGCGTACCCAGGCGCAGATCGACGCCACGGTGGACGCGATCGTTCGGACCATCGCCGAACAGTAAGAGCCACCTTGAACGCTGTGGGGACGGGCTTGCCTGCCCCACCGCGTCTTCATCCTTGTTGCAGATCACTGGTACAACTGGATACCTGAGTGTATACACTTTCCCCCAAACAAAAATTCCTGGGGAGGAAGGGGCATGGGTATCTGGCGTCGAAGTATCCAGTGGCAGTTGATCGCGAGCATGGGCGCGGCCCTGCTGGCGAGCATCCTGGTGGTCGTGATCATTTTCACCGTGGCGCTCAACCGCCTCACCGATCGCTACCTGGTGGACACGGCGCTGCCGGCCAGCATCGAAGCCATCCGCAACGATATCGAGCGAATGCTTGGCCAGCCGCTGGTGGCCGCAGCCGACATTGCCGGCAACACGCTGCTGCGTGATTGGCTGGCAGATGGTGAAGACGCTGGCGAACTGCCGCGCTTTGTCGAATACCTGCAGGCCGCCAAGCAGCGCAACCAAGCCTTCACCACACTCTTCGCCTCGACCGAGACCGGCCACTACTACAACGAGAATGGCCTGGACCGCACCCTCAGCCGCGACAACCCCAAAGACAAGTGGTTTTACGGCTACATCGACAGCGGCGCCGAGCGCCTGATCAATATCGACATCGATGGTGCCACAGGCGAGCTGGCGCTGTTCATCGACTACCGCGTGGAAAAGGACGGCAAGCTGGTCGGTGTGGCCGGCATGGGCCTGCGCATGACCGAGCTGTCGAAACTGATCCACGACTTCAGCTTTGGCGAGCACGGCAAGGTGTTTCTGGTACGCAACGATGGCTTGATCCAGGTGCATCCGGACAATGCCTTCAGCGGCAAGCGACAGCTCGCGCAGCAGCTTGATGAAAAGGCCGCCAAGGCGGTGATCAGTGGTGAGCCGGGTTTGCGCACCAGCCGTTTCCAGCGTGATGGCGAAGACTATCTGGCCTTGGGCTTGCCCTTGCGCGACCTGAACTGGACCTTGGTTGCCGAGGTGCCGGAGGCAGAGATCTATGCGCAGATGCGTCAGGCGCTGTGGCTTACCACGTTGATCGGTGGGGGTGTGGCGCTGCTCTCGTTGTTGCTGGTGGTGCTGCTGGCGCGGGGGCTGGTGCGGCCTATTCGCCGTGTGACCGCCGCATTGGTGCAGATTGGCAGCGGTGCCGGTGACCTCAGCCATCGCCTGGACGATTCGCGGCAGGACGAACTGGGCGATCTGGCACGCGGCTTCAACCGTTTTCTCGACAGCCAGCGCGGGCTGATCGGCGAGGTGCTGCGCACCACCGAGCGCTTGCATCGGGCGGTCGAACAGGTGACTCAGGTAGTGGACAACACGGCCGAACGTTCCGGGCGGCAGCAGGAAATGACCGAAATGGTTGCCACCGCCGTGCACGAAATGGGGCTGACCGTGCAGGACATTGCGCGCAACGCCGGCGATGCTGCGCAGGCTTCGCAGTCAGCGCGGGACGAAGCCTTGCAGGCGCGTGAAGTGGTGCGACGGTCGATCCAGGGTATTGAGGGCATGTCAGGTGACATCGGCAAGGCTGCGGATGCGGTGGCGCAATTGGCCGACGAAGTCGCCTCTATCGATGAAGTCTTGGCGGTGATCCGCAGCATTTCCGAGCAGACCAACCTGCTGGCGCTCAACGCTGCCATCGAGGCGGCGCGGGCAGGGGAGATGGGGCGTGGCTTTGCCGTGGTGGCAGATGAGGTGCGGACGCTGGCACGCCGTACCCAGGTGTCGACGGATGAAGTCCAGCAGATGATCCAGCGCCTCAAGCACGGGGCGGGTTCGGCGGTAACGTCGATGCAGGCGGGGCAGCAGGCGACGGGCAGTGGCGTGGAGTCGAGCCAGCGAACCGGCGCCTCGTTGGGGGCGATTACCGACCAGGTCGAGCACATCAGCGACATGAACCATCAGGTGGCCACGGCGACGGAAGAGCAGTCGGCGGTGACCGAGGAGATCAACCGGACGGTGCAGGGGATTTCTGACCTGGCCAGGGAAACGGCGGCGGAAGTGCAGGGGTGTCGCGAGGAGTGCCAGGCGTTGCGTGGGCTGGCCGATGATCTTGCGCGGCAGATGGGCGGGTTCAAACTTTAGATCGCTGGGGCCGCTTTGCGGCCCATTCGCGACACAAGGCCGCTCCTACAGACGATTGGAGCGGCCTTGCGTCGCGAAAGGAGGGCAAAGCCCTCCCGGCAAGCTGTCAGGCGCCGATGATGTTGCGGATATCCGCCGCCAACTCGCGCACGCGTGCCTCTTCGGTATCCCATGAGCACATGAACCGCGCCCCGCCACTGCCAATGAAGGTGTAGAACCGCCAGCCCTTGCCACGCAGTGCTTCCAGCGCCGGCTCCGGCATCTGCAGGAACACCCCGTTGGCCTCCACCGGGAACATCAGCTCCACCCCCGGCAGGTCACTCACCAACGACGCCAGCAACTGCGCGCAATGGTTGGCGTGGTTGCCATGGCGCAGCCAGGCGCCGTCTTCCAGCAGCCCGACCCAGGGCGCCGACAAAAAGCGCATCTTCGAGGCCAGTTGCCCGGCCTGCTTGCAGCGGTAGTCGAAGTCTTCGGCCAGGTCGCGGTTGAAGAACAGGATCGCTTCACCCACCGCCATGCCGTTCTTGGTGCCGCCAAAGCACAGCACATCCACGCCCGCCTTCCAGGTCAGCTCGGCCGGGCTGCAGCCTAGGAATGCGCAGGCATTGGTGAACCGCGCGCCGTCCATGTGCAGGTTCAGGCCCAGCTCCTTGCAGGTGGCGCTGATCGCCTTGAGCTCATCGGGGCGGTACACGGTGCCCACTTCGGTGGCCTGGGTGAGGGTCACCACACGCGGCTTGGGGTAGTGGATGTCCTGGCGCTTGAGCGCCACTTCACGGATCGATTGCGGCGTCAGCTTGCCGTTGACGCTAGGCGCGGTGAGCAGCTTGGAGCCGTTGGAGAAAAACTCCGGCGCGCCGCATTCGTCGGTCTCGACGTGGGCGGTCTCGGAGCAGATCACGCTGTGGTAGCTCTGGCACAGCGAGGCCAGGGCCAGCGAATTGGCGGCGGTGCCGTTGAAGGCGAAAAACACTTCGCAGTCGGTTTCGAACAGCTCGCGGAAGTACTGGGCGGCACGCTCGGTCCACTGGTCGTCGCCGTAGGCGCGGTCGTGGCCCATGTTGGCCTTTTCCATCGCTGCCCAGGCTTCGGGGCAGATACCGGAATAATTGTCGCTGGCGAATTGTTGGCTTTTATCTGTCATGACACGGTCCTGTGAACAACGCAGAACAGCACTCTAAACCATCGATTCAGCGGTTGCCTATGTAGGAGCGGCCTTGCGTCGCGAACGGGTCGCGATGCGACCCCAGCCATTGCTTAAGCGCTGCTGAAGCTTGGGGCCGCTGCGCGACCCGTTCGCGACGCAAGGCCGCTCCTACAGGGATTTGAGCAACCGACGGGTGAATGTCGTAAACGCGCCATTGCAAGGCGTGCGCAGGCATCTGACCCACCCCGGCCAGTCATACCATCGCCATAAAGGGCCACAGTGCCTTACAGACAAGAAACGATCGCTGCCGGGAGAACCACGATGTTCAGCAAGCAAGACCAGATCCAGGGTTACGACGACGCACTGCTGGCGGCGATGAATGCCGAAGAACAGCGCCAGGAAGATCACATCGAGCTGATCGCCTCGGAGAACTACACCAGCAAGCGCGTCATGCAGGCCCAAGGCAGCGGCCTGACCAACAAGTACGCCGAAGGCTACCCGGGCAAGCGCTACTACGGTGGCTGCGAGCACGTAGACAAGGTCGAGGCGCTGGCCATCGAGCGCGCCAAGCAGCTGTTCGGCGCCGACTACGCCAACGTTCAGCCACACTCCGGCTCTTCGGCCAACAGCGCCGTGTACCTGGCTCTGCTGCAGGCCGGTGACACCATCCTGGGCATGAGCCTGGCCCACGGCGGCCACCTGACCCACGGCGCCAAAGTGTCGTCCTCGGGCAAGCTCTACAACGCCGTGCAGTACGGCATCAACACCGACACTGGCCTGATCGACTACGACGAAGTCGAGCGCCTGGCCGTCGAGCACAAGCCGAAGATGATCGTTGCCGGCTTCTCGGCCTATTCCAAGACCCTCGACTTCCCGCGTTTTCGCGCCATCGCCGACAAGGTCGGTGCGCTGCTGTTCGTCGACATGGCCCACGTTGCCGGCCTGGTTGCCGCTGGCCTGTACCCGAACCCGATCCCGTTCGCCGACGTGGTGACCACCACCACCCACAAGACCCTGCGCGGCCCACGTGGCGGCCTGATCCTGGCCAAGTCGAACGAAGAGATCGAGAAAAAGCTCAACGCCGCAGTATTCCCCGGCGCCCAGGGCGGCCCGCTGATGCACGTCATCGCCGCCAAGGCTGTGTGCTTCAAGGAAGCTCAGGAGCCTGAGTTCAAGAGCTACCAGAAGCAGGTCATCGACAACGCCCAGGCCATGGCCCAGGTGTTCATCGACCGCGGCTACGACGTGGTCTCCGGCGGTACCGACAACCACCTGTTCCTGGTCAGCCTGATCCGCCAGGGCCTGACCGGCAAAGATGCCGACGCTGCCCTGGGCCGCGCGCACATCACCGTCAACAAGAACGCCGTGCCGAACGACCCGCAGTCGCCGTTCGTCACTTCCGGCCTGCGCATCGGCACCCCGGCTGTCACCACCCGCGGCTTCAAGGTCGCCCAGTGTGTGGCCCTGGCCGGCTGGATCTGCGACATCCTCGACAACCTCGGTGACGCTGACGTCGAAGCCGATGTGGCGAAGAACGTTGCGGCCCTGTGCGCCGACTTCCCTGTTTACCGCTGAGTGGAGTAAACGACCATGCAACGCTACTCGGGCTTCGGCCTCTTCAAACACTCCCTCAGCCACCACGAGAACTGGCAGCGCATGTGGCGCACGCCGACCCCTAAAAAGGTCTACGACGTGGTCATCGTCGGCGGTGGCGGCCATGGCCTGGCCACGGCCTACTACCTGGCCAAGGAACACGGCATCACCAATGTCGCGGTGGTCGAGAAAGGTTACCTGGGCGGCGGCAACACCGCCCGTAACACCACCATCGTGCGTTCCAACTACCTGTGGGACGAGTCGGCGCAGCTGTACGAGCACGCCATGAAGCTGTGGGAGGGCCTGTCCCAGGACATCAACTACAACGTGATGTTCTCCCAGCGCGGCGTCTACAACCTGTGCCACACCCTGCAGGACATTCGTGACTCCGAGCGCCGCGTCAGCGCCAACCGCCTCAACGGCGTCGATGGCGAACTGCTCAACACTGCCCAGGTCGCGGCCGAGATCCCGTACCTGGACTGCTCGAAGAACACCCGTTACCCGATCCTCGGCGCTACCGTTCAGCGCCGTGGTGGCGTCGCCCGTCACGACGCCGTGGCCTGGGGTTACGCCCGTGCCGCCGACGCCCTGGGCGTGGACCTGATCCAGCAGACCGAAGTGATCGGTTTCCGTAAGGAAAACGGTGCAGTGATCGGTGTGGAAACCAACAAAGGTTTCATCGGCGCCAAGCGCGTCGGCGTGGTCACTGCCGGTAACTCCGGGCACATGGCCAGGCTGGCCGGCTTCCGCCTGCCGCTGGAATCGCACCCGCTGCAAGCACTGGTGTCCGAGCCGATCAAGCCGATCATCGACAGCGTGATCATGTCCAACGCCGTGCACGGCTACATCAGCCAGTCCGACAAGGGCGACCTGGTGATCGGCGCCGGTATCGACGGTTGGGTCGGTTACGGCCAGCGCGGTTCGTACCCGGTTATCGAGCACACCCTGCAGGCCATCGTCGAGATGTTCCCCAACCTCTCGCGCGTGCGTATGAACCGCCAGTGGGGCGGCATCGTCGACACCTCGCCGGACGCCTGCCCGATCATTTCCAAGACCCCGGTCAAGAACATGTTCTTCAACTGCGGCTGGGGCACCGGCGGCTTCAAGGCGACCCCGGGCTCGGGCAACGTCTTTGCCGCAAGCCTGGCCAAAGGCGAGATGCACCCGCTGGCTGCGCCGTTCTCCATGGACCGTTTCTACAACGGCGCACTGATCGACGAACACGGCGCCGCCGCCGTCGCCCACTAACCGGAGACACCGTCATGTTGCATATTTTTTGTCCCCACTGCGGCGAGCTGCGCTCCGAAGAAGAGTTCCACGCCTCTGGCCAGGCGCACATCGCCCGCCCGCTGGACCCCAACGCCTGCTCCGACGAAGAGTGGGGCACCTACATGTTCTTCCGCGACAACCCGCGCGGTATTCACCATGAACTGTGGGACCACGTTGCCGGCTGCCGTCAGTACTTCAACGTCACCCGCGACACCGTGACCTACGAAATTCTGGAAACCTACAAGATCGGCGAGAAGCCGCAGGTGACCGCAGGCGGCAAGCAAAGCAGCGCACCGTCGACCGTCAAAGGCCAAGGGGAAAAAGTATGAGCCAGACCTATCGCCTCGCCAGCGGCGGCCGTATCGACCGCAGCAAGGTCCTGAACTTCACCTTCAACGGCAAGACCTACCAGGGGTATGCCGGTGACAGCCTGGCCGCCGCGCTGCTGGCCAACGGCGTCGATATCGTGGGCCGCAGCTTCAAGTACTCGCGCCCACGCGGCATCATCGCCGCCGGTACCGAAGAGCCGAACGCCATCTTGCAGATCGGCTCCAGCGAAGCCACGCAGATCCCCAACGTGCGCGCCACCCAGCAGGCGCTGTACGCAGGCCTTGTCGCCACCAGCACCAACGGCTGGCCGAACGTCAACAACGACGTCATGGGCATCCTCGGCAAGGTCGGCGGCAGCATGATGCCGCCGGGCTTCTACTACAAAACCTTCATGTACCCGAAATCGTTCTGGATGACTTACGAGAAGTACATCCGTAAGGCGGCAGGCCTTGGCCGTGCGCCGCTGCAGAACGACCCGGACAGCTACGACTACATGAACCAGCACTGCGACGTGCTGATCGTCGGTGCCGGCCCTGCAGGCCTGGCCGCAGCCCTGGCCGCTGCGCGCAGCGGTGCCCGGGTGATCCTGGCCGACGAACAGGAAGAGTTCGGCGGCAGCCTGCTCGACAGCCGCGAGACCCTCGACGGCAAACCGGCCGCTGACTGGGTCAACGCCGTGGTCAAAGAGCTGGAAAGCCTGCCGGAAGTGACCCTGCTGCCACGCGCCACGGTCAACGGTTACCACGACCACAACTTCCTGACCATTCACGAGCGCCTTACCGACCACCTCGGTGACCGCGCCCCGATCGGCCAGGTTCGCCACCGTGTGCACCGTGTACGTGCCAAGCGCGTTGTACTGGCCGCCGGCGCCCACGAGCGCCCGCTGGTGTACGGCAACAACGACGTGCCGGGCAACATGCTGGCCGGTGCTGTCTCCACTTATGTGCGCCGCTACGGCGTGGCGCCGGGCCGCAAGCTGGTGCTGTCGACCAACAACGACCATGCCTACCGCGCTGCGCTGGACTGGCATGACGCTGGCCTGCAGGTCGTCGCCATCGCCGACGCCCGCCACAACCCCCGTGGTTCGCTGGTTGAGGAAGCCCGTGCCAAAGGCATCCGCATCCTCACTTCCAGCGCTGTGATCGAGGCCAAAGGCAGCAAGCATGTCACCGGTGCCCGCGTGGCGGCCATCGATGTGCAGGCACACAAGGTCACCAGCCCAGGCGAAACCCTAGAATGCGACCTGATCGCAACCTCCGGCGGCTACAGCCCGATCGTCCACCTGGCCTCGCACTTGGGCGGTCGCCCGGTATGGCGTGACGATATCCTTGGCTTCGTGCCCGGTGATGCGCCGCAGAAGCGCGTGTGCGTGGGTGGCATCAACGGCGTGTATGCACTGGGCGATGTGATTGCCGATGGTTTCGAAGGCGGCGTGCGCGCCGCCACCGAAGCCGGCTTCAAGGCTACCACCGGCACGCTGCCAAAGACCGTTGCACGCAAGGAAGAGGCCACCGTGGCGCTGTTCCAGGTGCCGCACGACAAGGGCAGCAAGGGGCCGAAGCAGTTCGTCGACCAGCAGAACGATGTGACCGCCGCCGGTATCGAACTGGCCACCCGCGAAGGCTTCGAGTCGGTCGAGCACGTCAAGCGCTATACCGCGCTGGGCTTCGGTACCGACCAAGGCAAACTGGGCAACATCAACGGCCTGGCCATCGCCGCCCGTTCGATCGGTATCACCATTCCGGAAATGGGCACCACCATGTTCCGCCCCAACTACACGCCGGTGACTTTCGGTGCGGTAGCGGGCCGTCACTGTGGCCACCTGTTCGAGCCCGTGCGCTTCACTGCCCTGCATGCCTGGCACGTGAAGAACGGCGCCGAGTTCGAAGACGTCGGACAATGGAAGCGCCCTTGGTACTTCCCCAAGGCCGGTGAAGACATCCACGCCGCCGTGGCCCGTGAGTGCAAGGCCGTGCGCGACAGCGTGGGCCTGCTCGACGCCTCGACCCTGGGCAAGATCGATATCCAGGGCCCGGATGCCCGCGAGTTTCTCAACCGCATCTACAGCAACGCCTGGACCAAGCTCGATGTGGGCAAGGCCCGTTATGGCCTGATGTGCAAAGAAGACGGCATGGTCTTCGACGACGGCGTGACCGCCTGTGTCGGCGACAACCACTTCTACATGACCACCACTACCGGCGGCGCCGCACGCGTGCTGCAGTGGCTGGAGCTGTACCACCAGACCGAATGGCCAGAGATGAAGGTGTATTTCACCTCGGTTACCGACCACTGGGCCACGCTGACCCTGTCCGGCCCCAACAGCCGCAAGCTGCTCAGCGAGCTGACCGACGACATCGACCTGGACAAGGACGCCTTCCCGTTCATGACCTGGAAGGAAGGCACTGTCGGTGGCGTACCTGCCCGTGTGTTCCGTATTTCGTTCACCGGTGAGCTGTCGTACGAAGTCAACGTGCAGGCCAACTACGCCATGGGCGTGCTGGAAAAAGTCATCGAAGCCGGCAAGAAGTACAACCTGACCCCGTACGGCACCGAAACCATGCACGTACTGCGTGCCGAGAAGGGCTTCATCATCGTTGGCCAGGACACCGACGGCTCGATGACCCCGGACGACCTCAACATGAGCTGGTGCGTGGGCCGCAACAAACCGTTCTCGTGGATCGGCCTGCGTGGCATGAACCGCGAGGACTGTGTGCGGGAAAACCGCAAGCAACTGGTGGGCCTCAAGCCTGTGGACCCGACCAAGTGGCTGCCCGAAGGCGCCCAGTTGGTGTTCGACCCCAAGCAGCCGATCCCGATGGACATGGTCGGCCACGTCACCTCCAGCTACGCGGCCAACTCCCTGGGTTATTCGTTTGCCATGGGTGTGGTCAAAGGCGGCCTGAAACGCATGGGCGAGCGCGTTTATTCGCCGCAAGCCGATGGCAGCGTGATCGAGGCAGAAATCGTGTCTTCGGTGTTCTTCGACCCGAAGGGTGAGCGGCAGAACGTTTGACTCCGGGCCCTGTGACGAGCCGGCTGGCCCAATCGCCGGCAAGCCGGCTCCCACAGGATCGATGCAGTTGTGAAGGTAGGTGCGGTCCCTGTGGGAACCGGCAAACACACCCTGCAAGCTGCGTCGTATCGACGACCAAGAATTCAAGGCAGGTAAGAAATGAGCGCTATCAACGTCTTCCAGCAAAACCCCGGCGCCGACGCCAAAGCTCAGTCGCCGCTGCACCACGCCGACCTGGCCAGCCTGGTTGGCAAGGGCCGCAAGAACGCAGGCGTAACCCTGCGTGAAAAGAAATTCCTCGGCCACCTGACCCTTCGTGGCAACGGCCACGACCCGGAGTTCGCCGCAGGCGTGCACAAGGCCCTTGGCCTGGAGCTGCCAGTGGCCCTGACCGTGGTCGCCAACAGCGACATGTCGCTGCAGTGGCTCGGCCCTGATGAGTGGCTGCTGATCGTCCCTGGCGGCCAGGAGTTCGCCGTCGAGCAAAAGCTGCGCGCGGCCCTTGAAGGCCAGCACATCCAGGTGGTCAACGTCAGCGGCGGGCAAAGCCTGCTGGAGCTGCGCGGCCCGCACGTGCGCGAAGTGCTGATGAAGTCCACCAGCTATGATGTTCACCCGAACAACTTCCCGGTCGGCAAGGCGGTGGGTACCGTGTTCGCCAAGTCGCAGCTGGTGATCCGCCGCACGGCCGAGGACACCTGGGAGCTGGTGATTCGCCGCAGCTTCGCCGATTACTGGTGGCTGTGGCTGCAGGACGCTTCTGCCGAATACGGCCTGAGCATCGAAGCCTAAGGAGAGCAACATGAGTCGGGCACCGGATACCTGGATTCTCACCGCCGACTGCCCGAGCATGCTCGGCACCGTCGACGTGGTGACGCGTTACCTCTTCGAGCAGCGCTGCTACGTCACCGAGCACCACTCCTTCGATGACCGGCAGTCGGGGCGCTTTTTCATTCGCGTCGAGTTCCGCCAGCCGGACGATTTTGACGAGGTCGGTTTCCGTGCCGGCCTCGCCGAGCGCGGTGATGCGTTCGGCATGGCGTTCGAGCTGACCGCACCCAATCACCGCCCCAAGGTGGTGATCATGGTGTCCAAGGCTGACCACTGCCTGAACGATTTGCTCTATCGCCAGCGTATCGGGCAGTTGGGCATGGACGTGGTCGCGGTGGTGTCCAACCACCCCGATCTCGAGCCATTGGCGCATTGGCACAAGATCCCGTATTACCACTTCGCCCTCGACCCCAAGGACAAGCCTGCGCAAGAGCGCAAGGTGCTGCAGGTGATCGAAGAAAGTGGTGCAGAGCTGGTGATTCTTGCCCGGTACATGCAGGTGCTGTCGCCTGAGCTGTGCCGTCGCCTGGATGGCTGGGCGATCAACATTCATCACTCGTTGCTGCCTGGGTTCAAGGGTGCCAAGCCGTATCACCAAGCGTACAACAAGGGTGTGAAGATGGTCGGCGCTACGGCGCACTACATCAACAACGACCTCGATGAAGGGCCGATCATCGCCCAGGGCGTTGAGGTGGTGGATCACAGCCATTACCCTGAGGACCTGATTGCCAAGGGGCGTGACATCGAATGCCTGACCCTGGCGCGGGCGGTCGGGTATCACATCGAGCGGCGGGTGTTTCTCAACGCCAACCGTACTGTCGTTCTCTGAACAATTCTGGGGCTGCTGCGCAGCCCTTTCGCGACACAAGGCCGCTCCTACAGGCGCCTGTAGGAGCGGCCTTGTGTCGCGAAAGGGCCGCAAAGCGGCCCCCGCTTTTGGCCTGCCGTAAAAAGGCATCCCCCTGTCGTTTTCAGTCAGTGCCTCGCGCTCCATCAAGCCCACAATTCCCTGCATTCCAGCAACACATGTCGCCCATGGACGGCGGCGCTTCAACCAACGCTGCATAAATACAAATCAAGCGAGGTAAGAGCATGTCTGGCAATCGTGGAGTGGTGTACCTGGGCGCTGGCAAGGTCGAGGTGCAGAAGATCGACTACCCGAAGATGCAGGACCCGCGCGGCAAGAAGATCGAGCACGGCGTCATCCTCAAGGTGGTCTCCACCAACATCTGTGGCTCCGACCAGCACATGGTCCGCGGCCGCACCACTGCCCAGGTCGGCCTGGTCCTGGGCCACGAAATCACCGGTGAAATCGTCGAGATGGGGCGTGACGTCGAACGCCTGAAAATCGGCGACCTGGTGTCGGTGCCGTTCAACGTCGCCTGCGGCCGCTGCCGCTCCTGCAAAGAGATGCACACCGGTGTCTGCCTCACCGTCAACCCGGCCCGTGCCGGCGGTGCCTACGGTTATGTCGACATGGGCGACTGGACCGGCGGCCAGGCTGAATACGTGCTGGTACCGTATGCCGACTTCAACCTGCTGAAACTGCCCGATCGCGACAAGGCCATGGAGAAGATCCGTGACCTGACCTGCCTGTCCGACATTCTGCCCACCGGCTATCACGGTGCCGTGACTGCTGGCGTAGGCCCAGGCAGCACCGTTTACGTCGCAGGTGCTGGCCCGGTCGGCCTGGCTGCCGCCGCCTCTGCCCGCCTGCTGGGCGCTGCCTGCGTCATCGTCGGCGACCTCAACCCATTGCGCCTGGCACACGCCAAGTCCCAGGGCTTCGAAGTGGTCGACCTGTCCAAGGACACCCCGCTGCACGAGCAGATCATCGATATCCTCGGTGAGCCTGAAGTGGATTGCGCCGTCGATGCCGTAGGCTTCGAAGCCCGTGGCCATGGTCATGAAGGCGCCAAGCACGAGGCCCCGGCTACCGTGCTGAACTCGCTGATGCAGGTGACCCGCGTTGCCGGCAACATCGGTATTCCTGGCCTGTACGTGACCGAAGACCCGGGCGCGGTGGATGCTGCCGCCAAGATCGGCGCGCTGAGCATCCGCTTTGGCCTGGGCTGGGCGAAGTCGCACAGCTTCCACACCGGCCAGACCCCGACCATGAAATACAACCGCCAATTGATGCAGGCGATCATGTGGGATCGCATCAATATCGCCGAGGTCGTAGGCGTGCAGGTGATCAGCCTGGATCAGGCGCCAGAAGGGTATGGCGAGTTCGATGCCGGGGTGCCGAAGAAGTTTGTGATTGATCCGCATAAGACGTTTAGTGCGGCTTGACTCTGATAAGGATGCCCTCTATTGAGGGCATCTCTTTATTGGGGGCGCGGCACTCTGATACTGACACTCTTATCATTTAGCCACGCCGTATCGGGTGATTGTGATGCCATGCTTTTTCGCCATAGTGCTTCTCCGGCGTTGGCAATCGCTTCGTTTTGGTTCATGAGTTCGGCAGCCTTGCTGCGATAATCCAAGCTTGGCGCTTTGTTGCCTTCTTCATGCAGCCTGATCAACACTCCAATTTCCGCGCGATTGCGTTTGAAAGTCCCTAGGTCCGTAGCTTTGATGTGGACTTTTTCAATTGAGCTGCCGGGGTTGCGGAATACCTCCAACACGCTGACGTGCGTAGAGCCTTCCTTGACAGGGTTGTCTGCCAGGACCCTGCGTGGCTTTTGCAGTGTCGAGTCGATCAGCGCCTTACGGTGAGCTGATTTGTCGAACCCTGGGGGTCTCATCCAAGTACCCGCTGAACTCGCCATGTTCTTCTTCGTCTGCAGGATTTGGCCATTGCGCAGATACAGACGTACATGGCCGCTTGGGTCGCTGCTGTTGACCGGGTCGCCTTCGCAATAGCAGTAAGCATTCAACCCACCCTGCCCGAATGGGCTCCAGCTGTCTGCAGCCAGGAAACGTCTCAGGCGCGGAGAATAGCTGCGGTATCCAAGCCCAAGTAGGTAGGAGGCCGCACCTGGCACGTAAGCTTCGCCATTGAATCCAAGCGTTATTCGCATCGAGGGCAAGTTCGGATCATGCCCGTAGGCTGAAAAGTTGTGGCCTTCCAGGTCCTCCGTATCTTGAACGTTGAGAACGGAACCCTTGTCATCGGTTGCCAGCAACCCAGTGCCAACTGTTTCGCCGGTTTGAACCTCAGCCAAGGGCATGTCGTCATTGCGCAAGATGGAGCGTTGCTGGTTGCCCTGTTTTACGGTGACGAGCTTCCCGTTTTGGTAGAAAAAAAGTGAGCTGTTCGCGGACTGATTCATGATTCGGTCACCTGTTGATCTAATTGTCGATTTTGGTTCTGGCGCTGGTCTGAGTTGTAATGATGGTTGATTTGGTGAGCGTGGCAGGCAAGCCATATTGTACGAGTGCTGTTATTCGTGGCGAATGTCGCGGGCAGTTTGGGACGGCCATACGTCTTGATTGGGCGGAGCCGAAGTAAATTGTGGTGCTGGCTCTAGCCTGTGTTTGGTAGTTAAATCTTGGATACGCTGTTTTCTTTTATTAAAAATTTCAAGTCTTTCTGAGAATAACTTAGCGGGTACAGTTGAGAGGTCGTATGTATTAAAATCTCGGAGGTCGGATTGCTGCAGTTGCAATAGGCCTTGACGCTCAGAGCGAGCTATCTGCTGTATATATGGATTTGTTGAAGGTTCTGTTTGTTTTCTTGCCGTTTCCGCTGGGCTATTTTTTCGTGATGTTTCCTGTTCAACCGGAATGCGCTGCGATTTGGGCGTGCGACCAAAAAATTTGTTTTTGATGCCCTTGTAGAAACTTCTGAACGGCTTGAGAAAAACAGGTACGTGGCCGGAGGGGTCAACTTTCCCTACAGGGTCACCGTTACAATACATGTAAGAATTCAAGCCGCCCTCCGCGAAGGGGCTAAGGCCGTCAGGAGCATAGAAACGCAT
The DNA here is from genome assembly GCF_047456105.1 of Pseudomonas sp. BNK-15. NCBI lineage: Bacteria > Pseudomonadati > Pseudomonadota > Gammaproteobacteria > Pseudomonadales > Pseudomonadaceae > Pseudomonas > Pseudomonas sp. BNK-15. Next base: position 1,579,554 of record NZ_CP179898.1, on the reverse strand, counting down.
CAGAGCAGGGTCATAGGTGCGATATCCATTACCTAGCACGTAGTGTCCATATGGTGTCGGATGCTGGCCGTTGAACCGTAATATAGCGCGCGCGCTAGCGTTGGCAGCGTCGTGCCCATAAGCGGTATACACCAGTGGTTCTCGTTCTCCGTTGCAACTTCTACCCAGTACAGAGCCACTTTGGTCTATAGCTAGAAGGGCAGGGCCTCCCGCCAGTTTGATATCACTTTCTGCTAGTGGAGCCTCGCCAGTACGAAAGATCGCGTGCTGTTGCGCAGCTTGTTTGATGGTGATGAGCTTTCCATTCTGGTAGAAAAATTGTGCAGTATCCGCCTGCCTTTTCATTAAGGACCTCCCGGGACCATCACTAGTGCTGATTGGTACTACAGCAGGATATTGGTCGCGAGCGAGATCGGCGGCTACTGGCAAAAATGATAGGTATGCGGAAACTGCCCACGTAGCGATGGGTAATTTCCTACTTACTCGTTGAGGTAGTAGGAAATACCCTACGCATTCTGTCGACCGCCGTCTGATTGCCCCTGGAATCCTCACCCTCTAGCCTGTTCGAGTCGCTGAATGGTTCAGCGATCGGGTGTGGAAACCCGGTAGTCATGTGGAAGTTGTCGTTATGGCAGCTGTACGCGGGAGGTCTTCGGACCTGCCGGGTTTTCCACATGCCTGGTTTTCCACCCCGTGTACAGCTGCCGCCCAATGTGTGGAAACGAAGGGGGCAGCTCACAAATGTGGAGCCGTCATGAAAAAAATAGTCCCCGATCCACCCAGCCTCAAACTGTTCAACACCCTCTATTCCTCCATCCACCCCGAGCTGATCCCACCCGAGGCCTTGGCGGTCGCCAGCGAGATGCTGCTGGGTATTTCGGAAGTCGTCGGCGAGTATTGCCGCGCGCATACCGGCGAGCCGGGCGTGCACATGCTCACCAATGCCGTGCACAGCGCCGATACCGCACATGCGTTGATCGAGCATGCGCTTGAGCGCATGTGAAGGTTTGGGGGCAATACGATGAGTGAAGACACACACGCAAACATGACCGTTGGCGTCGAGACGTTCTGCGAGGCCGGTGACAAGCCCTGCCATATTTTCCGGGTGATGCCGGGCGTGCCGTTCGAGCACGCCTATGAACAGGTGTCGGTGCTGCTGGGGTACATCAAGCACCTGGTGCGCGAAGGTGATATGGAGGATGACCACAAGCTGCTCGGTGCGGCGGATTACCTGAGTGCGTTTGCCAAGGCAATCATGGATGACATCGAAATTGCCCGGAACAGGGTGCGTTGATTACCTGAGGCTGGCAGTCAGGCTGCTGGGGCCGCTTTGCGGCCCTTTTGCGACACGAGGCCGCTCCTGCAGCTGAACGGTGGCTGATGCGGGCCTGCCCGATGCGCGGCCCGGAACAAACCTCTGAACACTCAGTCGAATGCCTCGTTTCCCAGGCCATTCCGGCCTATGAGGTCCCCCCCGATGAAAGCATTCACCCTGGCAACCCTGATGACCCTGGCCGCAAGCCCGGTGTTCGCCTTCAACCTCAGCGATGCCGCCAATGCTGTGTCGGCCGTGCAAAACCAGAATCAGCAAGCCCAGGTGCAGGCGCCTGAGGCCCAGGCCAATCTGCTCAACACCCTGGGCAGCGAACTTAACATCACCCCGGAACAGGCCGTGGGCGGGGCAGGGGCGATGCTGGGGCTGGCGCGCAACAACCTGAGCAGTGACGACTACGGTCAGCTGACCCAGGCTGTGCCGGGGCTGGACTTGCTGTCTGGCGCCGCCATGCTGGGCGGGTTGAGTGGGCTGGGCGAAATGCTGGGCAAGAACAGCCAAAACCAGTCGGCATTGAGCAATGCATTGGGTAACAACGTTGAGAACCGCAGCGACCTGGACAATGCCTTCAAGGCGCTGGGTATGGATACGGGCATGATCGGGCAGTTCGCGCCGTTGATTTTGCAGTACCTGGGCCAGCAGGGGATTGCCGGTTCATTGCTGCAGAATCTGGGCAGCCTGTGGACTACCCCGGCGCCTTTGGCTCAGCCGTCGGTGTGAGGGCCTTATAGGGCCGCGGTCAGCCCATCTCCCCGCGCAACTGCTCGATCCGCTGGTCCTTCTCAATCCACAGCTGATTCACCCAGGCCTGTACTGCCTGGCGGAACGCCGGATCATTCTCGTAATCCCCTGCCCACAGGGCAGGGTCAAGCTCTCGCACCTGAATGTCGATGATCACCCGGCTGATGCTGCCGTTGAGCAGGTCCCAAAACCCCGGAGCCTTGTTGCCGGGGTAGACGATGGTCACGTCCAGCAGCGCATCGAGCTGCTCGCCCAGCGCCGCCAACACGAACGCCACGCCGCCGGCCTTGGGCTTGAGCAGGTAACGGTATGGCGACTGCTGTGCCTGGCGTTTGGCCTCGGTGAAGCGGGTGCCTTCGAGGTAGTTGACCACAGTCACCGGCTGGCGCTTGAACAGCTCGCAGGCGGCTTTGGTGATTTCCAGGTCCTTGCCCTTGAGCTCGGGGTGCTTCTCCAGAAACGCCTTGCTGTAGCGCTTCATGAACGGGTAGTCCAGGCCCCACCAGGCCAGCCCCAGCAGCGGTACCCAGATCAGCTCCTTCTTGAGGAAAAACTTGAAGAACGGCGTGCGGCGGTTGAGGCTTTCGATCAGTGCAGGGATGTCTACCCAGGTCTGGTGGTTGCTCACGGCCAGGTAGGAGGTGTCCTTGCGCAGGCTCTCGACGCCGCGGATGTCCCACTGGGTAGGGATGCACAGGGCAAAAATGGCCTTGTCGATTTCCGACCAGGCTTCAGCGACCCACATTACGGCAGCGGAGGCATAATCACGCCACCGGCCCGGCAGCACCAGTTTGAGCAGGGCGAAGACCAGCAGCGGGCAGATCAGCACCACGGTGTTGAGCAGCAGCAGGATGGTCGTAAGAATGCCGGTCAGCAGGCGACGCATAGGGAAACTCTTGTTGTGGGATTTGAACGGGCGGCAATGATAAGCAGCGCCGCAGCCTACGCCAAATGTCCAATGCCCAGCGGCGCGGACAAATGTTTCACATTATGTTGTTTACCCTTGTGACAGCGAACCTATCCTGCTTGCACAGTCTAAGCACTGACCCCATTCAAGGAAGCCTGCCTGTGAAACCAATGCTAGCCCTGTTGTCGCTGTTGGCGCTGCCGGTAATGGCCGCAGAACCTACGCTTTACGGCCGTTATGAGAACATCTCCCTGCCTGAACTCGGCGAAACCCTGAAGGCCAAGATGGACACCGGGGCCTACACCGCTTCGCTGTCGGCCAAGGATATCGAGCGCTTCACGCGCGATGGCGAGGATTGGGTGCGCTTCCGCCTGGCGACCAAGGAGTCCGACGGCAAGGTGTACGAGCATAAGGTTTCGCGCATCAGCAAGATCAAGAACCGCGCCGACGAAGACGATGAAGGCGATGCGCCCGAGCTTTCGCGCAGGCCGGTAATCGACCTTGAGTTGTGCCTGGGGGATGAGAAGCGCACCGTAGAAGTGAACCTGGTCGACCGCAGCAGCTTCAACTATCCGTTGCTGGTGGGGGCCAAGGCATTGCGCGAGTTCAAGGCTGCGGTAAACCCGGCCAAACGTTTCACTGCGGGCAAGCCTGACTGCTGATCCGCAGGGCGACGCGCTCTTCATGTAGGAGCGGCCTTGTGTCGCGAAGGGGCGCGCAGCGGCCCCAAAATATCCACAGCAGCACAGATATTGGGGCCGCTGCGCGCCCCTTCGCGACACAAGGCCGCTCCTACAGAGGATTGCGTCTTCATTGAAACTTGCCTATATGTCCAGCTTCGCTCTCAGCAAGGCCGGATGCCATGCCCCACATTCTCATCGTCGAAGACGAAGCCGCCATCGCCGATACCCTGATCTACGCCCTGCAGGCCGACGGCCACAGCACCGCGTGGGTGACCCTGGGCACCGCGGCCCTGGAGCAGCAGCGCCAGCGGCCGGCCGACCTGGTGATCCTCGACATCGGGCTGCCCGACATCAGTGGTTTTGACACCTGCCGCCAGCTACGCCGGTTCACCGAGGTGCCGGTCATGTTCCTCAGCGCCCGAGACGGTGAAATCGACCGGGTGGTAGGCCTGGAAATAGGCGCCGACGACTACGTGGTCAAACCCTTCAGCCCGCGGGAAGTGGCGGCTCGGGTGCGGGCGATCCTCAAGCGCATGGCGCCACGGGCCGAGCCACCCGCCGAAACGGCAGTGTTCCAGCTCGACACCCTGCGCATGCTGATCAGCTACCGCAGCCAGCCGCTGAGCCTGACCCGCCACGAATTCCGTTTGCTGCAATGCCTGCTGGAGCAACCGCAGCGAGTGTTCAGCCGCGAACAGTTGCTCGATGCGCTGGGAGTGGCCTCCGACGTGGGTTACGAGCGCACCATCGACAGCCATATCAAGAGCCTGCGCGCCAAGCTGCGGCAGGTGGCTGCCCATGCCGAACCGATCCAGACCCACCGTGGGCTGGGTTACAGCTACAGCCCGGAACACGCCTGATGCGCCTGGGCATTCGGATCTTTCTGGTGTACTTCCTGTTCGTCGGCTTGGCGGGTTACTTCCTGCTCAATACGGTGCGCGAGCAGATTCGCCCCGTGGTACGCCAGTCTTCCGAGGAAACCCTGGTAGACACTGCCAACCTGCTGGCCGAGATCCTTCACGATGACGTCAAGGCCGGCACCCTTGCCCAGAGCCGCCTGCCTGAGGTGCTCAAGGCGTATGGCTTGCGCAGCCCCGGCGCGCAGATCTGGGGCCTGGCCAAGAACCAGGTCAGCCACCGCATCTACGTTACCGATGCCCAAGGCATCGTGCTGCTCGATTCCAGCGGCCAGGACCTGGGCAAGGACTATTCGCGCTGGAACGACGTGTACCTGACGCTGCGCGGCCAATACGGTGCCCGTTCCACCCGCAGCGTCGAAGAGGATGAAAGCACCTCGGTGATGCACGTGGCCGCGCCGATCGTTGACCAGGGCAAGGTTATCGGCGTGGTCACCGTGGCCAAGCCCAACAGTTCACTGCAGCCGTACATCGACCGTTCCGAACAGCGTTTGCTTGGCCTGGGGTTGGGGCTGATCGGCATGGGCCTGTTGGTCGGCGCCGCGCTGTCCTGGTGGCTGGCCCGCTCCCTGCGCAGGCTGGCCCGCTATGCGCAGGCGGTCAGCGAAGGCCAGCGCGCCGCGCTGCCTTACTACAAGGGCGGTGAGCTGGCGCACCTGGCCAATGCGGTGGAGCGCATGCGCACACAGCTTGAGGGCAAGGCGTATGTCGAACGCTACGTGCATACCCTGACCCACGAGTTGAAGAGCCCTTTGGCGGCTATCCGCGGTGCGTCTGAATTGCTCCAGGGTGATATGCCGGCCGAGCAGCGGGCGCGTTTTGCCGGCAACATCGAGCGCGAAAGCGAGCGGCTGCAGCAGATGATCGAGCGGTTGCTCAACCTGGCGCGGGTCGAGCAGATGCAGGCGCTGGAAGATGAGCAGCAGGTTGCCTTGGCGGCGTTGGTCGATGAGCTGCTGCTGGCGCATGCCGCCCGCATCGACGCAAGCGGCTTGCAGGTGCGCCAGCGGGTGCCGGCGGGGTTGTGGCTGCTGTGCGATCCGTTTCTCATGCGCCAGGCATTGGCCAACCTGCTCGACAATGCGCTGGATTTCACCCCGCCGGGCGGCGCGCTGCTGTTCGAGCTGGAGCGCGATGGTGAGCGTGTGGCGCTGAGCCTGTTCAATCAGGGGGAGGCGATACCCGCCTACGCCATCGGCCGGGTTGCCGAGCGTTTCTATTCGCTGCCGCGGCCGGGGAGTGGGCGCAAGAGTACCGGGCTGGGGTTGAACTTCGTGGCCGAGGTGATGCAACTGCATGGCGGGGCGCTGGCGGTGAACAACGTCGATGGCGGGGTACGCGTCAGGCTTTGGCTGCCGGAGCGGCGCATCAGCTGAGGTTGTCGGGGCCGCTGCGTTGCCCCAAAAAACACCGAATCTCCACACAATCTCCCCAAGGCCTCCACGCAGGGCGCAGACACTGCGCCCACTGCCACAGGAGGCCCCATGAACAAGACCCTCGGTTTCAAGCTCGGCACCATTGCCCTGCTGATTTTGCTGTTGCTGATTCCCCTGTTGATGATCGACAACCTGATCGACGAGCGCCAGAACCTGCGCGACGGTGTGTTGCACGACATCGCCCGTAGCGCCAGTTTCGACCAGCAGATCAGTGGCCCGCTGCTGGTGGTCCCGTACCGCAAGGTGCAGCGCCGCTGGATCGACAAGGACGGCCAGAGCGTGCAGGAAACCAGCACTATCGCCGGCCACTTGTACTTCCTCCCGGAAACCTTCGATGCAGACCTAGGGGTGGACACCGAACTGCGTAAGCGGGGTATCTACCAGGCGCGGCTGTTCCATGCCCAAGGGCGTCTTTCGGGGCGTTTCCAGCTGCCGGAGCGCTGGGGCATCGACAAGGACTTCGATGACTACCGCTTCGACAAGCCGTTTCTGGTGGTTGGCATCAGCGACATCCGCGGCATTGAAAATGCCCTGGAACTCAACATCGATAACCAGCGCCTGGCGTTTGAAGCCGGTACCGGGCTGGACTGGCTGCGCAGCGGCGTGCACGTCGCGCTGCCGCAACTGGATGGCCAGCAGGCCCGCGGGTTCAACTACGGTTTCGATCTGGCACTGCAAGGCACCGGGCAACTGCACCTGTTGCCAGTGGGCCGCACCAGCAGCGTGGACATGCGCGCCAACTGGCCGCACCCCAGCTTCGTTGGCAGTTACCTGCCCAACCGCCGCGAAATCGACGACAAAGGCTTCAGCGCGCACTGGCAGACGTCATTCTTCGCCACCAACCTCGAAGATGCCCTGCGCCAATGTGCCAGCGGCGGGCAGTGTGCGGAGTTCAGCGAGCGGACCTTCGGGGTAAGCTTCATCGACCCGGTGGACCAATACCTCAAGAGTGAGCGGGCGATCAAATACGCGTTGTTGTTCATCGCCCTGACCTTTGCCGGTTTCTTCCTGTTCGAGGTGCTGAAGAACCTCAGTGTGCACCCGGTGCAGTACATCCTGGTGGGGGTGGCCCTGGCGTTCTTCTACCTGCTGCTGCTTTCGTTGTCCGAGCACATCGGGTTTGGCCTGGCATATGGCCTGTCGGCCTCGGCCTGCGTGTTGCTGCTCGGCTTCTACCTGAGCCACGTATTGCGCAGCCTGGTGCGTGGGGTGGGTTTTGCGGCGGGGTTGGCGGTGTTGTACGCGATGCTCTATGGGCTGCTCAGTGCCGAGGACTATGCGCTGTTGATGGGGTCGCTGCTGTGCTTTGGCTTGCTGGGTGTGTTCATGGTGCTGACCCGTCGCCTGGACTGGGCGCGGGTGGGGAGGGCGGCATGAGGGAGGACAGAGAGATCGGGCGGTGGCTGGCTCGCAGGATTGGGCAGTTGTTTCCTGTGATACCCCGCTGAGGCCGAGGGTTGCCTTGCGGCCCAATCGCCGGGAAGCCGGCTCCCTCCTTGCGGGGACCGGCTTGCCGGCGATTGCGGTGTATCAGGTGTCGGGTGCTGTGGCGACCATCGACGGCCGCTTGGCCACCTCGGCATACCACGCTGCCAACCCGGGCTGACGCTCACGCCAGCCAAAACCAGGCTGACGCAGGTCCAGGTACCCAAGCGCACAGGCCACGCCAATTGCGGCCAGATCAAAGCCGGATATCAGCTCTGCCAGGTGCTCCTGCTCCAGGTTGGCCAGGCTGCGGCGGATTTTCTCGCTCTGCGCTTCAAGCCAGCCGTCCCAGCGCTTGTCCTCAGGCCGCAGGACGCTCTCATAGCGGCTGGAAACCGCCGCATCCATGATCGCATCCGCCTGCGATACCAGCGTCATGCGCCGCCAGCGTGCCGAGCCCTCGCGCGGCAGCAACGGCAGGCCGACATGCTGCAGGTCGAGGTATTCGCAGATGACCCGGCTGTCATGCAACACAGTGCCGTCTTCCAGGCGCAGGGCCGGGATCTTGCCGATCGGGTTGCCGTGGTTGAGCTGGTCGTCGCCGCTGACCGGGGTGATGTTCACCCCCTGCAGCGCAACGCGCTCAAGCTGCCCGGTTTCGTGCAGCACGACCATCACCTTGCGCACGAATGGCGACAGCGGTGAGTGGAACAGGGTCATCGTGCTCATGGCTCAGTTGCCTTGCAGGCTGGGTGGCAGGCACACGCCGGTGCCGCCGATACCGCAGTAGCCGTCCGGGTTCTTGGCCAGGTACTGCTGGTGGTAGGCCTCGGCGAAGTACACGGTTGGCGCCTGGTCGATTTCGGTGGTGATCTCGCCGTAACCGGCCTTGTTCAGCTCGGCCTGGAAGGCGTCGCGGCTGGCGTTGGCTTCTTCGAGCTGTTGTGGCGAGGTGCAGTAGATGGCCGAGCGGTACTGGGTGCCGACGTCGTTGCCTTGGCGCATGCCCTGGGTCGGGTTGTGCAGTTCCCAGAACATCGCCAGCAACTCGCGGTAGCTGACCTTGTCCTTGTCGAACACCACGAGTACCACTTCAGTGTGGCCGGTCAGGCCCGAGCAGACTTCTTCGTAGGTGGGGTTCGGGGTGAAGCCGCCCGCATAGCCGACCACGGTGCTGACCACGCCTTCACGCTGCCAGAAGCGGCGCTCGGCGCCCCAGAAGCAACCCAGGCCGAAGATGGCGAAGTCGATGCTGCCTTCAAAGAACGGGCCGAGCAGTGGAGTGTCTTTGAATACGTAGTGGAACTCGGGCAGGGACATTGGCGTTTCGCGGCCAGGCAGGGCCTGCTCCGCGGTTGGCATGACGTTTTTGTTCACCAGGATTTCCGAACGCAGGACCATGGCCGTTCCTCTGTGTTTTTCAGTTGGACAGGTGTTGGCCTCATCGCCGGCTTGCCGGCGATGAGGCCCGAATGGGCTCTATAGTGCCCGAGGATTACGCAGCTGTCAGGCCATCGGACCGCGCGGATAGCGCTTGAGTCTTTCGGCCAGCTCCCGGCCCGGGATCGGCCGGTCGAACAGATACCCCTGGCCCACATCGCAACGGTGCCGGCGCAGGAAGGCCAGCTGCTCGGGCGTCTCGATCCCTTCTGCCACCACCTTGAGCTTGAGGTTGTGGGCCATGGCCACCACCGCCGAGGTGATCTCCATGTCGTCCTGGTTGTCGGGGATTTCGTTGATGAAGCTGCGGTCGATCTTGATGATGTCGATCGGGAATTTCTTCAGGTAGCTCAGCGACGAATAACCGGTGCCGAAGTCATCCATGGCCAGGGTCAGGCCCAATGCTTTCAGTTCGTCGAGCTGACGGTGGGTGTCCTCGGTCGCTTCCAGCAGCAGGCCCTCGGTCAGCTCCAGCTCCAGCAGGTGCGCAGGCAGGGCTTCCTCGTGGAGGATCGAGGCGATCGAAGCCACCAGGTCGGGGTCGGAGAACTGCTTGGGCGACAGGTTGATGGCCACGTGCAGGTTGCCCATGCCGGCCTCGCGCAGTTGCTGGCTCATGCGGCACGACTGGCGCACCACCCACTTGCCGATGGGGATGATCAGGCCGGTTTCTTCGGCCACGCTGATGAACTGGTCCGGGCGGATCATGCCGCGCTCGGGGTGGTTCCAGCGCAGCAGTGCTTCCAGCCCCAGCAGGCGGCCGCTGCGCAGGCACAGCTTGGGCTGGTAGAACACCTCCAGCTCGTTCTGGGTCAAGGCGCGGCGCAGGTTGTTCTCGACGAACAGCTTGTAGCTGGCTTCGGCATTGAGCACTTCGGTGAATACCTGCACCTGGTGCTTGCCGTTGGCCTTGGCCTTGTGCAGGGCCAGGCCGGCATTCTTCATCAGGGTGGTCGGGTCACTGCCGTGCAGCGGCGCACAGGCCAGGCCAACCGAGGCGGTGACGTTGATCAGCTGGTTGTCGACGAACATCGGCTTGTCGAGGGTGCGCAGCAGTTGCTGGGCGACGCCCTGGCCGTCTTCCAGGCTGGTGTCGTCGAGCAGCACGGCGAATTCATTACTGGCAAAGCGGGCCAGCACGCCGCCAACGCTGAGGCTGTTGCGCAGGCGCCGGGCCAGGCTGATCAGCAGCTTGTCACCGGTCTGGTGGCCAAGGCTGTCGTTGATCCGCTTGAAGTTGTCGATGTCCACCAGCAGCAGGCAGATCGGGCTCTGGGCATCGCGGGCGAAGCGCTCGTCAAGGCTGCGGATGAACGCCGGGCGGTTGCCCAGGTTGGTCAGGTTGTCGGTGTAGGCCAGGCGCTCGATGCGTTGCTGGGCCAACTTGGTCTGGGTGACGTCTTCGTAGATGCCGATGTAATGGGTCAGCTCACGGTTGTCGCCATACACCTTGGAAATCGACAGCTGGCCCCAGTAGGGCTCAAGGTTCTTGCGCCGGCTTTTGAATTCGCCCTGCCAGCTGTTGCCCATGGCCAGGCTCGACGGGGTATCGAACAGCAGTTCGCTGAGGTTCTCCAGCGCCGGCAACTCTGCCAGGTGGTGGCCTTGTACCTCATCGGTGCTGTACTGGGTGATCGCGGTGAAGCTGGGGTTGACGTACTCCACCACGCCGTCGCGGTTCACCAGCAGGAAGGCGCTGGCGCTTTGCTCCACCGCACGCTGGAACAGGTGCAGGGCGCTGGCGGCGGTACGCCGGTTATGGTTGGTGATGACCTGGGCGAACTGGTCGGCCAACTCACCGGCAAAGGCGATTTCGTCCGACTGCCAGGCCCGCGGCTGGCCAGTCTGCTCCAGGCACAGCACACCAACCACCTGGCCATCGACGCGGATACTGGCATCGAGCATGGCATTGTTGTCGGCGTACAGGCTCTCGGCCAGTTCACGGGTGCGCGGGTCGTGGTTGGCGTTGTGGGCATCGATGGCGCGGCTGGCGTGCAGGGCGTCGAGGTAATCGGGGAAGCGGCTGGCATCGATCGCTTCGGGCAGGCGATGCACTTGCTCATTGCGCAACCATGCGCTGATCGGCTCCAGGCGCTGGTCTTCCAGGTGCCAGATGCTGGCGCAGTCCACCTTGTAGATCTCGCAGGCGCTGCGGGTAATCAGCTGGGCGGCTTCGAGCAGCGAGTTTTCCGCGCTGTAGCGCTGGCGGGCGAGGCGCAGGATCAGGTCCTGCTGGCTGCGTACGCGCTCAAGGTGTTCCAACTGCTCCTGCTGGGCGCGCTGGTTGAGTTGCAGGGCAAGTTGCAGGCGGCTGTTACGCGATTCGAGGTCGTCGGCGTCCACTTCGACAGCGTCTTCAGGCTGGTCGTCGAGTACCGTCAGAAAGCCGCGTAACAGCTGGCGGTTGTGCTGCTTGTAGGCTTCACCCGCTTCGAGCAGACGCAGCGAGCGCGGCTGGGCGTGCAGGGTGTAGCGCACCCGATAGTAGCCGCGAGTGCTCAGTTGCCGCTGGATCTCGTCGTGCAGCCGGTAGCGGGCTTCAGGCTCCATCAGGCTGGCGTACGGCGAATCGATCAGCGCGCACAGCTGGGAGGCCGCCAGCCCGAACTGGCGTTCGCAGGCCGGGTCCAGGTAAAGCATTGCCCAGGTGGCTTCGTTGAGCCTTTCGAAACGCAGCATGCCGAGCCGTGAAGGCACGGGAAGCTGCGTGACGACCTCGGCCGCCACACGGCTGGCGGCATCGGGTTGGCTTTTCATCGAAGACTCGCTTGAAGAGGGTGACGCGGCCTGGGCGGCGGCGCATCTGGCAAGGTTGCATCATGTCCCGGAGGCTGGCAAGCGGCCATGAGGGATGTCATGTATATGTTTTCGGCTGCGGGGCGGGAATCCTTAGGGCTGCTGAAAAACGGGGGCCGCTGCAGGCAAAAAAAGCCCCGCCAATTGGCGGGGTTGAGGTACGAGCGTGGCAGCTCGAAAAGGGTACCTGCCCCCTTGAAGGAGGGCAGGCTGGCTGCGTGTTACAGCAGCATGGTGCGGATATCCGCCAGCACGTCGCCCAGGCGCTTGGTGAAGCGCGCGGCGGCTGCGCCGTTGATCACACGGTGATCGTAGGACAGCGACAGCGGCAACATCAGCTTGGGCTGGAAGGCTTTGCCATCCCAGACGGGCTGCATGGTTGCCTTGGACACACCGAGGATCGCCACTTCGGGCGCGTTGACGATCGGCGTGAAGCCGGTACCGCCAATGTGGCCGAGGCTGGAGATGGTGAAGCAGGCGCCCTGCATGTCGTCAGCCGACAGCTTCTTGGTACGCGCCTTCTCGGCCAGGGCCGCGGCTTCGGCAGCCAGTTGCAGCAGGCTCTTCTGGTCGACGTTCTTGATCACAGGGACCAGCAGGCCGTCCGGGGTGTCCACGGCAAAGCCGATGTGCACGTACTTCTTGCGGATCACGGCTTTGCCGCTTGGCGCCAGCGAGCTGTTGAAGTCCGGCAGTTCCTTGAGCAGGAAGGCGCAGGCCTTGAGCAGCAGTGGCAGCACGGTCAGCTTGACGCCAGCCTTCTCGGCCACGGCCTTCTGCGCAACGCGGAAGGCTTCCAGCTCGGTGATGTCGGCGGAGTCGAACTGGGTCACGTGCGGCACGTTCAGCCAGCTGCGGTGCAGGTTGGCGGCACCGACCTGCATCAGGCGGGTCATTGCCACTTCTTCCACTTCACCGAACCTGCTGAAGTCCACCACCGGGATCGGCGGGATGCCGGCGCCGCCGGTCGCGCCAGCAGCTGCCGGTGCGTCCTTGGCCTTCTGCATGACCGACTTGACGTAGACCTGCACGTCTTCTTTCAGGATACGGCCGTGCGGACCGGTCGCGGTGACCGCGCCCAGCTCTACGCCGAACTCGCGGGCCAGCTGGCGAACAGCAGGGCCTGCGTGAACCTTGGCGTTGCTGCCGGCAGCCGGTGCGGTAGCGACCGGTGCCGGGGCAGCAGCTGGGGCAGCGGCAGCAGGCGCGGCGGCCGGAGCAGCCTCAGCCTTGGCCGGTGCAGCAGCGGCAGGCGCTGGCGCAGCAGCCGGGGCGGCGCCGGCGACTTCCAGCTTGATGATCAGGTCACCAGTGCCGACTTCGTCGTCCAGCTTGGCGATCACTTCCTTGACCACGCCAGCGGCGGGCGAAGGGATCTCCATGGAGGCCTTGTCAGACTCCAGGGTAATCAGCGACTGGTCGGCTTCGACGGTGTCGCCGACCTTGACCAGTACTTCGATGATCTTGGCCTTGCCCGACGAGCCGATGTCCGGCACGTGGATGTCCTGCACGCTGGCGGCAGCAGGGGCTGCAGCCGGCGCAGGGGCGGCTTCGGCAGCCGGCTTTTCTGCAGCAGCCGCAGCTGCGGCCGGGGCAGGTGCGGCGGCTGGCGCCTCGGGCGCCGCATCGGCGCCCTCAGCTTCCAGGACCAGCAACTCGTCGCCTTCTTTCAGGCGATCGCCCAGCTTGACCTTCAGTTCCTTGATGACACCGGCCTTGGGGGCCGGGATTTCCATGGAGGCCTTGTCGGACTCCAGGGTCAGCAGGCTCTGGTCAGCCTCGATACGGTCACCGACCTTGACGAACAGCTCGATGATTTCACCTTCACCGCTGCCGATGTCAGGTACGCGAATGAGTTCGCTCACTTAAAAATACTCCTCAGCAGTCCAGTGGGTTGCGCTTGTCCGGATCGATGCCGAACTTGACGATGGCGTCGGCCACCACCTTCGGTTCGATCTCGCCACGGTCAGCCAAGGCTTCCAGGGCAGCCAGCACCACGAAGTGACGGTCGACTTCGAAGAAGTGACGCAGCTTCTTGCGGCTGTCGCTGCGACCGTAGCCATCGGTACCCAGGACTTTGAACTCTTTGCTCGGCACCCACTGGCGAATCTGTTCGGCGAACAGCTTCATGTAGTCGGTGGAGGCGATGACCGGGCCTTTGCGACCGGCCAGGCACTCTTCGACGTAAGTCTGCTGAGGCTTCTGGCCAGGCTTGAGGCGGTTGGCGCGTTCCACGGCCAGGCCGTCGCGACGCAGCTCGTTGAAGCTGGTGACGCTCCACACGTCGGCACCGACGTTGAACTCTTCACGCAGGATCTTCGCGGCCTCGCGGACTTCGCGCAGGATGGTGCCGGAGCCCATCAGCTGAACGTGGTGCGCGGCTTCGCGGGTGTCTTCTTCGAGCAGGTACATGCCCTTGATGATGCCTTCCTCGACACCGGCCGGCATGGCTGGCTGCTGGTAGGATTCGTTCATCACGGTGATGTAGTAGAAGATGTCCTGTTGTTCTTCGGTCATCTTCTTCATGCCGTCCTGGATGATCACCGCCAGCTCGTAGCCGTAGGTCGGATCATAGGTGCGGCAGTTCGGGATGGTGCCCGCCATCATGTGGCTGTGACCGTCTTCGTGCTGCAGGCCTTCACCGTTGAGGGTGGTACGGCCGGCGGTACCGCCGATCAGGAAGCCACGGGTGCGGCTGTCGCCAGCGGCCCAGGCCAGGTCGCCGATACGCTGGAAGCCGAACATCGAGTAGAAGATGTAGAACGGCAGCATCGGCTGGTTGTGGCAGCTGTACGAGGTACCGGCAGCGATGAACGACGACATGGCGCCGGCTTCGTTGATGCCTTCCTCGAGGATCTGGCCCTTCTTGTCTTCGCGGTAGAACATCACCTGGTCTTTATCGACTGGCTCGTAGAGCTGGCCGACCGACGAGTAGATACCCAGCTGGCGGAACATGCCTTCCATACCGAAGGTACGGGCTTCGTCCGGGATGATCGGCACGATGCGCTGGCCGATGTCCTTGTCCTTGACCAGCTGCGCGAGGATACGCACGAAGGCCATGGTGGTGGAGATTTCGCGGTCGCCCGAGCCGTCCAGGATCGCTTTCAGCGTTTCCAGAGGCGGGGTCGGCACGCTGAAGCTCTTGGCACGGCGCTGCGGTACGAAGCCACCCAGGGCTGCGCGGCGCTCGGCCAGGTACTTGGCTTCGGCCGAACCTTCTTCGGGCTTGTAGAACGGCAGGCTTTCAAGGTCGGCATCCTTGACCGGGATGTCGAAGCGGTCACGGAAGTGGCGCAGGCTGTCGACGTCGACCTTCTTGGTGTTGTGCGCGGTGTTCTTGGCTTCGCCAGCACCGGTGCCGTAACCCTTGATGGTCTTGGCCAGGATGACAGTCGGTTGCTCTTTGTGGTTGACCGCCTGATGGTAGGCCGCATAGACCTTGTACGGGTCGTGACCGCCACGGTTGAGCTTCCAGATCTCGTCGTCGGACAGGTCTTCGACCATGGCCTTGAGCTCTGGCGTGTTGAAGAAGTTCTCACGAACGTACGCGCCGTCTTTGGCTTTGTAGTTCTGATACTCGCCGTCGATGACTTCGTCCATGCGGCGCTGCAGGGCACCGTTGGTGTCTTTGGCCAGCAGTGGGTCCCAGAAGCGGCCCCAGACGACTTTGTTGACGTTCCAGCCGCCGCCACGGAACACGCCTTCGAGTTCCTGGATGATCTTGCCATTGCCGCGAACCGGGCCGTCGAGGCGCTGCAGGTTGCAGTTGATGACGAAGATCAGGTTGTCCAGCTTCTCGCGGCCTGCCAGGGCGATGGCACCGAGGGATTCCGGCTCGTCGCACTCGCCGTCGCCCATGAAGCACCAGACCTTCTGCTTGCCGGCCGGAATGAAGCCACGGGCTTCCAGGTACTTCATGAAGCGCGCCTGGTAGATCGCCTGGATCGGGCCCAGGCCCATGGAAACGGTCGGGAACTGCCAGAAGTCAGGCATCAGCCATGGGTGCGGGTACGAAGACAGGCCTTTGCCGTCCACTTCCTGACGGAAGTTGTTCATCTGCTCTTCGTTGATGCGGCCTTCCATGAAGGCACGGGCGTAAACGCCTGGCGAAGCGTGGCCCTGGAAGAAGATCAGGTCGCCGCCGTGCTCTTCGGTCGGGGCCTGGAAGAAGTAGTTGAAGCCGATGTCATACAGGGTGGCACTGGAGGCGAAGCTGGAGATGTGGCCGCCCAGGTCCGAATCCTTCAGGTTGGTGCGCATCACCATGGCCAGCGCGTTCCAACGCACCATCGAGCGAATGCGGCGTTCCATGAACAGGTCGCCAGGCATGCGTGCTTCGTGGGTGACAGGGATGGTGTTGCGGTATGGCGTGGTGATCGCGTATGGCAGCTGGGAGCCACTGCGGGTGGCCAGCTCGCCCATGCGGGTCATCAGGTAATGAGCGCGGTCTTCGCCTTCTTTGTCGAGGACCGACTCCAGGGCATCCAGCCATTCCTGGGTTTCGATTGGATCGAGGTCTTGCATGGCTTGCTCCAGGGCGGAAAGGCCACCAGAATCGGGGGCCTGAGTTTGCGACTGGCCTTATGGGCAGACGTCGTGAATTCTTGGATTACCGGAGTGTGACCCGGCGGCGTGTAGTTTTACTACATTTGCTTTCGCATTTCATGCTTTTGCACGGTCGGGGTAGTAGTAAAACTACACAAATGCGACGTTTGGTCGCACCTTGGCTTGTGAGGAAAAACGTTCATGTTGGTTGGCGTTGTGCTGCGAGCGGGTGATTCTTGATGTTTCATGCCAATGATTCGTTTTTTTCAGCTATTTCCAACTTTTGTACGACAGTCCAACCGGGGTCCGGTTTCCTCGTGGCCGCTTTTTACTCTCACTTTCACGCCGATCAAGGATAGACCATGCGCCTGCCTTTGCCGCTCGAACTGCCTGCCTCCCTGCAACCGCTGGTCGCCCGTAATCGGCAGTTTCTGCTCGATGCCCTGAGCAGCCACCCGGCGCTCGATCCGACCGCCTGGAGCCCGGCTCACCAGCACCAGTTCGACCAGGTGGCCGCCGCCAGCGACTTCGTGCTCGGCCTGGCCCAGCGTGAGCCGGCGATGCTGTTTGCCCTGCTGGCCAGCGGCGAGATGGACCGCCGGTATGCGCCGGGCGAGCTGCGTGGGCAGATCGCGGCAGCGGCCCAGGCGGCGTCGAGTGAAGAAGAGCTGGCACGCAACCTGCGCCGCGAGCGCAACCGCCAGCAGTTGCGCATCATCTGGCGTGATATCACCCGCCAGGCCGAACTGGGCGAGACCTGTCGCGACCTGTCCGACCTTGCTGACGCGGCGATCGACGAAGCTTATCAATGGCTGTACCCGCGCCACTGCCAGCAGTTCGGTACGCCTATCGGCAACCGCAGCGGTGAACCGCAGCATATGGTGGTGCTGGGCATGGGCAAGCTGGGGGCGGTCGAGCTCAACCTGTCATCGGATATCGACCTGATCTTCGCCTTCCCTGAAGGCGGTGAGACCGAAGGGGTCAAGCGCTCGCTGGACAATCAGGAGTTCTTCACCCGCCTGGGTCAGCGCCTGATCAAGGCGCTCGACCCGGTCACCGTCGATGGCTTCGTGTTCCGCGTCGACATGCGCCTGCGCCCCTACGGCTCGGCCGGTTCGCTGGTGCTCAGCTTCAATGCCCTGGAGCAGTACTACCAGGACCAAGGCCGCGACTGGGAACGCTACGCGATGATCAAGGCGCGGGTGGTGGCCGGCGACCAGGCGGCAGGCGCGCAACTGCAGGAGATGCTGCGCCCGTTCGTGTACCGGCGTTACCTGGACTTCTCGGCGATCGAAGCGCTGCGTACCATGAAGCAGCTGATCCAGCAGGAGGTTCGGCGCAAGGGCATGTCCGAGAACATCAAGCTTGGCGCCGGTGGTATTCGTGAAGTGGAGTTCATCGCCCAGGCCTTCCAGCTGATCCATGGCGGGCGTGACCTGAGCCTGCAGCAGCGGCCATTGCTGAAAGTGCTGGCGACCCTGGAGGGCCAAGGCTACCTGCCGCCAGCGGTGGTGGCGGAGCTGCGTGAAGGGTATGAGTTCCTGCGCTATACCGAGCATGCCATCCAGGCCATTGCCGACCGCCAGACACAGATGCTGCCTGATGACGAGACCGACCGTGAGCGCGTGGCCTATATGCTCGGCTTTAGCGGCTGGCAGAGCTTCCACGACCAGTTGATGCACTGGCGCGGCCGTGTCGATTGGCACTTCCGCCAGGTCATCGCCGACCCGGATGAAGAAGAAGGCGAGGGTGACCTGGTGGTTGGCGGTGAGTGGTCGCCCTTGTGGGAGCAGGCGCAGGATGAGGAGGCCGCCGGCCGTCAGCTGGAAGAGGCCGGTTTCAAGCAACCCGCCGAAGCCTTGCGCAGATTGGCGGGGCTGCGTGCCAGCCCCCAGTTGCGCTCGATGCAGCGTATCGGCCGTGAGCGTCTGGATGCCTTCATCCCGCGTCTGCTGGCCCAGGCGGTGGAGCATGACAACCCGGACCTGGTGCTGGAACGTGTACTGCCGCTGGTCGAAGCTGTGGCGCGGCGGTCTGCCTACCTGGTGCTGCTGACTGAAAACCCGGGGGCCTTGCGCCGCCTGCTGACCCTGTGTGCCGCCAGCCCGTGGATCGCCGAGCAGATCGCCCGTTACCCATTGCTGCTCGATGAGTTGCTCAATGAAGGCCGCCTGTTCAGCCCGCCGCTGGCGCCGGAGCTGGCCGCCGAGCTGCGCGAACGGCTGACGCGCATCCCCGAGGACGATCTTGAACAACAGATGGAGGCCTTGCGCCACTTCAAGCTGGCCCACAGCTTGCGCGTGGCAGCCTCCGAGATCAGCGGCAACCTGCCGTTGATGAAAGTCAGCGACTACCTGACCTGGCTGGCCGAAGCCATTCTCGACCAGGTGCTGGCCCTGGCCTGGCGCCAGACCGTGGCGCGCCACGGCCAGCCCAAGCGCAGCGACGGCAGCCTGTGCGACCCGGGCTTCATCATCCTCGGCTACGGCAAGGTGGGTGGCCTGGAACTGGGCCATGGCTCGGACCTGGACCTGGTGTTCATCCACGACGGCGACCCGCAGGCGGAAACCGATGGCGCCAAGCCGATCGACAGCGCGCAGTTCTTCACGCGCCTTGGCCAGCGCATCATCCATTTGCTGACCACGCAAACCAACTCCGGCCAGCTTTATGACGTCGACATGCGCCTGCGGCCATCGGGCGCGGCGGGGCTGCTGGTCAGCTCGCTGGGCGCGTTCGAGCGCTACCAGCAGAACGAAGCCTGGACCTGGGAGCATCAGGCCCTGGTGCGCGCCCGCGTGCTGGTGGGCTGCAAGCAGGTGGCGGCAGCGTTCGAGGGTGTGCGCGCCAAGGTTCTGGGCCAGGCCCGTGACCTGGACAAGCTGCGCAGCGAGGTCAGCGAAATGCGCGCCAAGATGCGCGACAACCTCGGCACCAAGGCCACCGTCGCGGGCACCGCGGCCAATGCCTTCGATGCCGGCGTGGCGTTCGATATCAAGCAGGATGCCGGCGGTATCGTCGATATCGAATTTATGGTGCAATACGCCGCTTTGGCCTGGTCCCACGACCATCCGGCCATACTGCGCTGGACCGATAACATTCGCATTCTGGAAGAGCTGGAGCAGGCGGGCTTGATGCCGGCCAGCGATGCGGTGTTGTTGCGTGAAGTGTACAAGGCGTTTCGCTCAGCCTCGCACCGCCAGGCCCTGCAGAAGCAGGCCGGGGTGATCGATGCGGCGCAGTTTGCCGATGAGCGTCGCGAGGTGCGGCGGATCTGGGGTGAATTGGGATTGGCATGAGATTGTTGGGGCTGCTATGCGGCCCTTTCGCGGCGCAAGGCCGCTCCACAGGGGCCTAAAGGCCGATGTTCCACCACCGGTGTTACACTGTCCGCCACATAGCCTGAATATAAAGAGGGGAGGCCAGGCTGTACCGCAGCCTGCAGCCTCCCCGAGTTTTTCTGGACTAAGCATGAGAATACTGATCATTGGCCCCAGCTGGGTCGGCGACATGGTGATGGCGCAAACCTTGTTCCAGTGCCTGAAACAGCAGCACCCCGACTGCGTGATCGATGTGCTGGCACCCGAGTGGAGCCGGCCGATCCTTGAGCGCATGCCCCAAGTGCGTCAGGCCTTGAGCTTCCCGCTCGGCCATGGCGCGCTGGAGCTGGCTACGCGCCGGCGCATCGGCAAGTCCCTGGCCGGCCAGTACGACCAGGCGATCCTGCTGCCCAACTCGCTGAAGTCGGCGCTGGTGCCGTTCTTTGCCGGCATTCCCAAACGCACCGGCTGGCGTGGCGAAATGCGCTTCGGCCTGCTCAACGATGTGCGCAAGCTGGACAAGGTACGTTACCCGCTGATGATCGAGCGCTTCATGGCACTGGCCTATGCGCCGGGTGCCGAGCTGCCGCAGCCTTATCCGCGGCCTGAGCTGCAGATCCAGGCGCCGAGCCGTGAGGCCGCGCTGGCCAAGTTCGGCCTGGAGCTGGACCGCCCGGTGCTTGCGCTGTGCCCAGGTGCCGAGTTCGGTGAAGCCAAGCGCTGGCCGGCAGAGCACTACGCCAGCGTTGCCGACGCCATGATTCGCCAAGGCTGGCAGGTGTGGCTGTTCGGCTCGAAGAACGATCACCCGGTCGGCGAGCAGATCCGCGACCGGCTGATCCCGGGCCTGCGTGAAGAATCTTATAACCTGGCGGGCGAAACCTCGCTGGCCGAGGCGATCGACCTCATGTCCTGTGCCAACGCGGTGGTGTCCAACGACTCCGGGCTGATGCACGTGGCGGCGGCGTTGAACCGCCCGCTGGTTGCCGTCTATGGTTCGACTTCGCCGGGCTTTACCCCGCCGTTGGCCGAGCAGGTCGAGATCGTGCGCACCGGCATCGAGTGCAGCCCATGCTTCGACCGCACCTGCCGCTTCGGCCACTACAACTGCCTGCGTCTGCTGGAGCCTGGCAAAGTCATCGCCGCCCTGCACAGCCTGGGTGGGCCGAACCTGATCGATACCGTGGCCGAGGTCGAGTAAGTGCGGGTACTGATCATCAAGACCTCGTCGCTGGGTGATGTGATCCACACCCTGCCGGCGCTCACCGATGCCGCCCATGCGATCCCGGGCATCCGCTTCGACTGGGTGGTGGAAGAAGGCTTCGCCGAGATCCCCAGCTGGCACCCGGCGGTCGACCAGGTGATACCGGTGGCCATTCGGCGCTGGCGCAAGAATGTCTGGCAGACCATCAAGAGCGGCGAGTGGAAGGCGTTCAAGCAACGCGTGCGCGAGCGCAAGTACGACCTGGTGATCGATGCCCAGGGGTTGGTCAAGTCGGCCTGGCTGACCCGCTACGTCAAGGCGCCGGTGGCCGGCCTGGACCGTTACTCGGCGCGTGAAGGCTTGGCCAGCCGCTTCTATGACCGGCGCCTTTCGGTCGCCGTCGGCCAGCATGCGGTAGAGCGCGTGCGCCAGCTGTTCGCCATGGCGCTGGCCTATGACCTGCCCGAAGGCATCGGCAACTACGGCCTGGACCTGGACCGCCTGCAACTGCCCCCGGCGGCGCCGTATGTGGTGTTTCTGCACGGCACTACCTGGGCGACCAAGCACTGGCCCGAGGCCTACTGGCGAGAGCTGGCTGAGCGGCTGGGCCGCAGCAGGCTGCAGGTATGCCTGCCATGGGGCAACCAGGCCGAGAAAGACCGCGCCGAGCGTATAGCCCAAGGCTTGAACAACTGCCAGGTGCTCCCCAGATTGAACCTTGCCGGCGTTGCCCGCGTGCTGGCGGCGGCAAAGGCCTGTGTGGCGGTGGACACTGGGCTGGGCCACTTGGCCGCTGCGCTGGATGTGCCGACCATTTCGCTGTTCGGCCCGACCAACCCGGGCCTGACTGGCGCCTATGGCCGTGTGCAGGTCCACCAGGCCAGCGATTTTCCCTGTGCACCGTGCCTGCAGAAAAAGTGCACCTACAAACCGAGCGCCGACGACCTGCGCCGGTTCGATCTCAAACGCGAGTGGCCATTGTGCTTCACTCGCCTGAATCCAGAGCATGTGGCGAGCCGCTTGAGCGCGTTGCTGCTGGCTGAGGATGTCCGTTGATGCAACTGGCTTTCGTGCTTTACAAATATTTCCCCTTCGGCGGGCTGCAGCGCGATTTCATGCGCATTGCCCTGGAATGCCAGAAGCGGGGCCACCAGATCCGTGTCTACACGCTGATCTGGGAAGGCGATATTCCGCCCGGTTTCGAAGTGCTGGTGGCGCCGGTCAAAGCGCTGTTCAATCACCGTCGCAACGAAAAACTCACTGCCTGGATGGAAGCCGATCTGGCCAAGCGCCCGGTAGACCGGTTGATCGGCTTCAACAAGATGCCGGGCCTGGACGTGTATTACGCGGCCGACGCCTGTTTCGAGGACAAGGCCCAGACCTTGCGTGGCGGCCTTTACCGCCGCTGGGGCCGCTACCGGCACTTTGCCGAGTACGAGCGGGCTGTGTTCGCCAAGGATGCGCGCACTGAGATATTGATGATTTCAGAGGTGCAGCAACCGCTGTTCGTCAAGCATTACGGCACCCCCGTTGAACGCTTCCACCTGTTGCCGCCCGGCATTTCCCAGGACCGCCGCGCACCGGCCAATGCCGCCGAGATCCGCGCGGAGTTTCGCAAGGAGTTCAACCTGGGCGATGATGACCTGCTGCTGGTACAGATCGGCTCGGGCTTCAAGACCAAGGGCGTCGACCGTAGCCTCAAGGCCCTGGCCGCGCTGCCAGCGTCTCTGCGCAAGCGCACCCGGCTGATGGTCATCGGCCAGGACGACCCCAAGGTGTTCCAGCTGCAGAGCGCAGCCTTGGGCCTGGGCGAACAGGTGCAGTTCCTCAAGGGCCGCAGTGATATCCCGCGCTTCCTGTTGGGTGCCGACCTGCTGATCCACCCGGCCTACAACGAGAACACCGGTACGGTGTTGCTCGAGGCGCTGGTGGCTGGCTTGCCGGTGCTGGTTTCCAAAGTTTGCGGCTACGCCCATTACATTGCCGAGGCCGACAGCGGCCTGGTGCTGGACGAGCCGTTCGAGCAGGAACAGCTCAACGGCTACCTGCAGCGCATGCTCGAAGCGCCAGAGGCGCGTGCCGAGTGGTCGCGCAACGGGCTGGCCTTTGCCGAAACCGCCGACCTTTACAGCATGCCGCAGCACGCTGCCGACGTGATTCTGGGGCAGGAGAGCGCATGAAGCTGATCCTGGCCGAACCGTTCAAGCGCCTGTGGGCCGGGCGTGATGCCTTCGATGCCGTGGAAGCCCTGCAAGGCGAGGTGTACCGAGAGCTGGAAGGCCGCCGCACGCTGCGCACCGAGGTCGATGGCGAAGGTTTCTTCGTCAAGATCCACCGTGGCATTGGCTGGGGCGAAATCTTCAAGAACCTGCTCACCGCCAAGCTTCCGGTGCTGGGTGCCGGGCAGGAATGGCGGGCCATCGAGCGCCTGCATGAAGTCGGCGTACCGACCATGACCGCAGTGGCCTATGGCGAGCGTGGCAGCAACCCGGCCACGCAGCACTCGTTCATCGTCACCGAAGAACTGGCGCCGACCATCAGCCTGGAAGACTTCAGCATTGACTGGGTCAAGCAGCCGCCTGAGCCGGCGCTCAAGCGCGCGCTGATCGCCGAAGTGGCGAAGATGACCGGCGGCATGCACCGCGCCGGGGTCAACCACCGTGACTGCTACATCTGCCACTTCCTGCTGCACACCGACCGCCCGGTGACGGCGCAAGACTTCAAATTGTCGGTAATCGACCTGCACCGCGCCCAGACCCGGGCGACAATCAGCCGCCGCTGGCGGGACAAGGACCTGGCCGCGCTGTACTTCTCGGCGCTGGATATCGGCCTGACCCGGCGCGACAAGCTGCGTTTCCTGCGCGGTTACTTCCAACGCCCGCTGCGCCAGATCTTGAGCGAGGAAGCCGCGCTGCTGGCCTGGCTCGATCGCAAGGCGCAGAAACTCTACGATCGCAAACAACGCTATGGGGACGCACTCTGATGGCGGGCTGGACACTGGCGCCAGGCTACGAACACCTGGCGGCGGACTTCGGCAGCCTTGATGCGGTGTTTGCCCTGCAGGGTGAACGCCTGACCCGTGACCCGCTCAGTGAGGTGGTCCGCGTCGAGCGTGACGGGGTCAACTATTACGTCAAGCGGTACACCGGTGCCGGCAAGCACATGCGCCGTTACCTGGGCCGGCCGCGCATCAAGGCCGAATGGCAGAACCTCAAGCAGTTCGCCAAATGGGACATCCCGACCGCTGAAGTTGTGGCCTGGGGCCTGGAGCGCAATGGTCTGGCATTTGGCCGCGGCGCGATGATCACCCGCGAGCTACCGCGCACCGAAGACCTGTCGGTGCTGGCTGAGCGCAATGATCCGCGCCTGGCTGATCGTGCCTGGGTCGACCACATCAGCCGACAGCTGGCGCGCCATACCCGCGTCATGCACGAACACCGTTTCGCCCACAACGACCTCAAGTGGCGCAACCTGTTGGTCGATGACCAGGGCACGCTATTCTTCATCGACTGCCCGACCGGTGACTTCTGGCGCGGCTTCATGTGGCGCCACCGGCTGATCAAGGACCTGGCATGCCTGGACAAGGTCGCCAAATACCACCTGACGGCGACCCAGCGCCTGCGCTTCTATTTACAGTACCGCGGGCGCCAGCGCCTGAATGCGCGCGACAAGCGCCGGGTCCGTCAGGTACTGAGCTTCTTCGAGGGAAGGGAATGACCGATTACCTGGCCAGCGCGGACCTCGCGCTGCTCAAACGCCATGGCCTGAATGACTTCGAAGCGCTGTGGGCGCTGCAACTCGATGCCGTGGACGAACCCAATACCGGCCGTGGCGGCTGGAGCAGCGTCTATCGCCTGGAGCTCGAGGGCAAAGGGTATTACCTCAAGCGCCAGAGCGACTACCTGACCCGCACCTTGCATCGCCCATTTGGCGAGCCGACCTTCGCCCGTGAGTTCCGCAACATCAGCCGTTACCAGAAGCTGCATATCCCGGCCCTGCAGGCGGTGTTCTACGGTGAGCGCAAGCACGCAGGCCAGCACCGGGCGATACTGCTGACACGTGCCCTGGATGACTGGAGCGACCTGGAAAGCCTGCTGGGCCAGTGGCCGCAGCTCAGTGACCCTGAGCGCAACGGCATCCTCCAGGCCTGTGGCCAGCTGGCGCGCACCCTGCACTGCGCCGGCCAGGTGCACGGCTGCTTCTACCCCAAGCACATCTTCCTGCGCCAACGCCGCGAGGGCTGGGACGCGCAATTGATCGACCTGGAGAAGACCCGGCCGCTGTTGTTCGGCATGCGTGACCGCCTGAAGGATCTGGAGCCGCTGCTGCGCCGTGCCCGCGCCTGGAACGAGGTGAACGTGCGCGCGCTGCTTGCCACCTATCTTGCCCAGCCGGCCGACAGCGTGCTGGTTGGCACCTGGTTGCAACGCCTGACGCAACGCCGTCGTGAAAAAGAGGCCCGCTGATGCGTTTGTCTGAATTGAAAGATGCCGGGCGCAGCCCTTCACTGCCGCTCTCGGTCAGCTTGGCCGACGCCGCTGGCGACGCCGAACTGCAGTTGCTCAGCCTGCTGCGCGTATTGCCGGGCCAGCGCTATGTCGGTGCCGGTGTATGGCGAGGTACGCCGGTGTTGGCCAAGTTGCTGGTAGGCGGCAATGCTGCGCGCCATTTTCAGCGTGAGCTGGAGGGTGTGAAGTTGCTGGCCGAACAGGGCCTGACAACGCCAAAGCTGCTTGCCGACGGGCTCAAGGAAGGTGAGGGTGGCTGGCTGCTGTTCGAGTTCCTCGACGGCGCCGAAAGCCTGGCCGATGCCTGGGACAAGGTGGCGAACCTGCCGGTGCTGGCCGACGAACAGCACCTGGTGCTGGGCGAAGCCCTGACCGCAGTGGCGCAGATGCACGCCAAGGGCCTCTGGCAGGAAGATTTGCACCTGGACAACCTGTTGCGCCACGGCGGCAAGCTGTACCTGATCGATGGCGCCGGCATCAAGGCCGAAACGCCGGGCCAGCAACTGTCGCGCCCGCGTGTGCTGGAAAACCTCGGGGTGTTCTTCGCTCAGTTGCCCAAGCGCCTGGAGCCATTCATCGAAGAGCTGCTGGTGCATTACCTGTTGGCCAATGCCGAGCACGCGTTGCCGATGGAAGCGTTGCAGAAACAGGTGGACAAGGTGCGCACCTGGCGCCTCAAGGATTACCTGGAGAAGGCCGGCCGCGAGTGCACGCTGTTCAGCGTCGAGCGCAGCCTTTCGGGCTTGCGGGCGATTCGCCGTGGCGAAGTCCAGGCCATGCTGCCGGTACTGGAACAGGCCGATACGCTGATCGACCAGGGCCACCTGTACAAGACAGGGGGCGCGGCCAGCGTGGCGCGTGTCGAGGTGGGTGGGCGCTCACTGGTACTCAAGCGCTACAACATCAAGAACACCGCGCACTGGTTCAAGCGGTTCTGGCGCCCGAGCCGGGCCTGGCACTCCTGGATTGAAGGCCACCGCCTGGAGTTCCTGGGCATCGCCACGCCGCGCCCGTTGGCGGTGCTGGAGCAGCGCGTCATGGGCCTGCGCAGCCGGGCGTACCTGGTCACTGAACATGTCGATGGCCCGGACCTGACCGCGTGCTTCGCGCCTTATGTGGAAAGCGGCGAGGTGCCTGAAGAGCAAGTCGATGCCTTGGTGGAGCTGATGCAGCAACTGATCCGCGAGCGTATCAGCCATGGCGACTTCAAGGGCCACAACCTGTTCTGGCACGACGGCCAATGGTCATTGATCGACCTCGACGCCATGTGCCAGCACGCCACCGGGCTCAGCTTTGCCCCGGCCTACGCCCGTGATCGGGCGCGGCTGCTGCGCAACTGGCCGAGCAGCAGTGCCTTGCATCAGCGGCTCGACCGGTTGTTGCCACGGCTCGGCGAGTAGTCATCCGGCAGCGCCAGCCAATCGCTGCTGCGCCCTGCCTGGCGCACGCGGATGCGCCACTGCCGGTCTTGCCAGCGCAGGATCGCCCACGGCACCACGCCGGCTTCCCGGGCGTGCGGAATCAACAGGTGGTAGCGCCCGGCGAGCAGGTGCGCGCGAACTGGCAGTTGCCCGGCAGGGGTTTGCAGATAAAGCTGGTCGTCTGCCCGACACAGCCCTGCCAGCGTGTCCACCACCTCACCCGCCAACGGCGGCTGCAGGCGGCAGCTGGCCAACAACTGCGGCAGATCGGGCAAGCCGTCGTACCACAGCACCGGTGAGTCGATGACCCAGTTGCCATTGGCCAGGCGTTTGACCGGCTGCTGCAGGTAAGCGTCCGGTTGGGTCGGGTCGATGACCCGCCAACGGTGGCCGTCGAATGCGACCTTGTAATACCGGCCGTGGGCGTCCTGGATGAAATACTGAGTCAGCCCTTCGAACGTTGATGCTTTCTCGAACACGCCTTCGCCGTGTACACCGTCAATGGCGTAGCGCAGGTGTTCTAGCGCAGGCGTGATGCTGTAGCGCGAGGGCAGTGGCAACGGTGGTTGCGTTGGCATGCCACGCATTATCCGGCGCATCAGGCCGGTGCTGACGACGCTGGTACCGGCGTCGTTGGCATAGCTCAGGGCGTTGTAGGTATGGGTCAGCACGCCGTTGATATCATCCTCGCTGAAGGCTTCCAGACCATCCCAGGTTTCGATCACCATTCGTCCCAGGGCCAGGGGAACCTGTACAGGGGCAGGCAGCCCCAGGCTGATCAGGTCGAGCAGGCGCCATACCAGATCGATGCCCTGCTGAAGATCTGCCTCCCCGGTGGTGCGGCTCTGGGCATCGACCACTGCCAACCAGCCTCGCACCTCTGCCATGTAGTAGGCGAAGAACAGCTCTTCCTCAATTGCCGGGGTGCGCAGTGCGGGGCCGAGCCGGCCCTTGCTGAGTAGTTTATCGATGCGTACAGGTGCCAGCAGGGGCAGGCGGCTCGCCACGTAGGCGCGCAGGGCGGGTTGTTTGCGCAGCAACCGCATCAGTTCGCGGGCATTGCTCAGCCCGCGCCAGGCGCGGCGGTCGGGTGCGTCCGGTGTGTACAGGATGAAAGCGCCTGTGCCGGAGCCTTCGGCATTGATCAGCAGAACGCCTTGCAGGGTATGGCCATGGATTGTCAATTGGCGCACGGTGATGCGCTGGTTGTCCACCGGCGGGCGGAGCGCGTTGTGCGGGTAGTCCAGTACCTGCCGTACCCAACGGTAGCCTTGTTCACCCAAGGCGCTAAGGTGCCCGGCATAACGCGCCTTGGCTGCCTCGGCGCGCATGCGGGCTCGGTTGATCAGGGCATGGGCATTGAGCCTCCAGCCCCCGACCGGGGAGTCGATCAACTGGGTTTTCAGGTAGGCATGATAGCTGCCGCCGACATTCAGGTGCCTGATCATCGCTTTGATGTAGGCCGGGTTCAGCGTTTCGGGTAGCGGCTTGTCGTGACGGTGTGTTACGCGGGCGGTGAGCCAATAGTCGTAGTCGAACCAGTTCAGGTTGCGCAATGCCAGCTCGTGCAGCGGGTAGCTCTCCCGGGTCAGCTCGACCAACTGCCCGCCGACGTGCTCCAAACCTCGCCAGGTTACGTAGCTCGAAGGGTTGAAGGGGTTCAACTGCGGACCTGCCTGACGGCTGTGCACCACATGTACCATGATGTCGGCGGCTGCGTAGCGCAGGCCATGATCGTGGCGCAGGCGTTCCTCTACGCGCGCGCGGGCCCAGCCCTGCAAGCTGCGCTGCTCGCGGAACTGCGCCAGGGTGAGGATGCCTGGCGCGGCGATGCGATTGCCGGCGGCGACCAGTTGTTGCATGGTCTGCATGATGTGCGTAAGCGCCTGGGGCCCTGCCGTGCTCAACCAGTTGGGCAGGTTTTTTTCCAGCAGCAGGCCGTAGCGCGTGTCGAGCAACGCTTGTTTGCCGACTTCGGCTTCCAGTGACAGGGCATTGTGCAGCGCCTCGGCGGCGGGTGCCAGGGCGCCATGGGCGCTTGCCCAGGCGTGGTTGACACGCAGGCGCTGCGCTTCGATCAGGGTGTCGACCTGGGCTTGCACCGGGTCATCGGCATACCATTCGTAGCGCAGGCGGTCGGCCTTGGCGGCGTTCTCTATACGTTCGGCATCGACCAGCAGGCGCAGCAGTGGCGGGCCCTGCAGCGGGTCGTCGAGGCGCTCGCACAGCTCAAGGTGCAAGCCGGCCAGCGAGGCGTAGGCTTCGATGCCTTGGGTCAGGCCGCACAGCAACGCTGGCCCGCGGGCATGCTCCGGGGTGAGTTCGGCAGCCTCGTCGTTACCGGTGATGACCACGAACATGCCTGGCAGCACCGCTCGGCTGTGGGGCTGGCTACGGCTGAGGACCAGGCGGTACACCTGGGCACGTGTGGCCATCGCTTGGGGCCGGCGTTGCCAGGCGTTGGGAAGGTCCAGGCACAGGCTCAGGGCATCGGCCTGGGGGGCGGGCAAGGTCCGGTCGCCCTGGCGCAGGGTCAACTCGGCATGCATCAGGGCGCGGCGCAGATCGCACAGGCGGACCCTGCGCGAGCGGCCCTGGGGGTCGCAGGCTGCCCAGTATTCAGCCAGTTCGCCTTGTAGCTGCTGACGGGTGAGCCCCGGCCGGTCGGGGCTTGGCAATTGTGCCAGCAGGGCGATGATCTGTTGGTCGACGAATTCGATACGTTCCAGCGGTAGCATGTTGCGCTCCTTCGGTCAGGGAGGCGCAACGTTAGGGCCCAGGGCAAGGACCGAAGCGGTAGCCGGTTATCGCCGGCACAACCCGCGCAGGCTGAGGATGACGGGCACGCCCAGGCCCAGCCAGGCCAGGGCATCCCACGTACCGTCACCCAGCAAGGCGGCAAACAGGCCGGCGGCACCGAGCAGGCCGATGGCGGCCGGCCAGGTGAAGATGCGCAGGGTCGGTTGCGATTTGTGGCTCATGCCCGCGCCTCCCGGGGTTTGCGCTGTTTGCCCCACCATAGGTAAAGGCCGCTGCCGAGCACGATGATGGTCAACACATCGAGCACTGCCCAGAGGATCTGCATCGGGCGCCCGCCGTAATCGCCAAAGTGCAGTGGCTGCGAGAGGCCCATGGCGTCCATGTACCAGGGGCGTTCGCCCACTGCCGTCACCTGCAGGCTGCGCGCATCGATCAGCACGGGCGTGAGCAGGTGCGATGTCAGGTGGGTGGCGCCTTTCATGAACACGGCGTAGTGGTGCTCGCTGGAGAACCGCGTGCCGGGGAAGGCGATGAAGTCCGGGCGCATGCCGGGTGCGGCCTGCTCGGCGATGTCCAGCAGGCGGCTGGCCGGTGCACGCTCGGTGAGTGGCGGGGCGTCACGGTAGGGCGCGACCATTGCGGCCAGGCTGTCGTTGCGCCAGGCGGCGATGACCAGGTCGGACAGGGCGCTGATGACCCCGGTTACACCGACGGTCAGCGCCCAGGCCAGTGTCACCACCCCGATCAGGTTGTGCAGGTCGAGCCAGCGCAGGCGGCGGGATTTTTCGTGGCGCACCGTGGCGAATTGCAGGCGGCGCATGAACGGTGCGTAGAGCACTGTGCCGGAGATGATCGCGACAACGAACAGCACACCCATGAACGCCAGCAGCAGCTTGCCGGGCAGCCCGGCGAACATGTCGACGTGCAGGCGCAGCATGATCATCATGAAACCGCCGTTGGCGGCCGGCATGGCGACGGCTTCGCCGGTGCGGGCGTCGAGCATGAAGGTGTGTGACGAATTGGGTTCGGTGCCGGCAGTGGCAGCGGTGATCGCCACCACGCCGTTGCGTTCGTCTTCGTCATAGCCGAAGTACTGCATCACCTCGCCGGGACGATGCTGCTCGGCCTTGAGCACCAGCTGTTGCAGGTCCAGGTGTGGGGTGCCTGCAGGCATCTCGCGCAGCTTTGGTGCGTCACCGAGCAGGTGTTCGATTTCGTGGTGGAAGATCAGCGGCAGGCCGGTGAGGGCCAGCAACAGCAGGAACAGGGTGCAGACCAGGCTGCTCCAGGTGTGAATCACGGACCAGCGGCGGATGGTTTGGCTTTTCATCACGGTACCGAATGTGCCTGATGGAACCTGGGGCCGCACAGCGGCCCCGATTCGCTCAGAACTTATAATTGACGCTGGCCACTACGTTGCGTTCGTCGCCGTAGTAGCAGTAGTAACCGTCACAAGTCGACAGGTAATCCTTGTTGAACAGGTTCTTCGCATCTACGGCAACGGTCACGCCCTTGAGGGTTGGGTTCAGGCGGCCCAAGTCGTAATGCACCGAGGCATCGTAGACGGTGTATGAGCCCACATGGCCCCAGTCGGTATTGGTGGTGTTGCCATAGGTGTCACCCACATAGCGCACACCGACGCCCACGCCAAAGCCATCGAGCGCACCTTCGTGCCAGGTGTAGTCGGCCCAGGCAGTGGCCTGGTTACGAGGGACCTGGGCCATGCGCTTGCCCTTCTCACCGTCGTTGCCTTTGGTGATCTCGCTGTCGTTATAGGTGTAGGAACCGATCAATTTCAGGTTCTTGGTTACATCCGATGTGGCTTCAAGCTCCAGGCCTTTGACGCGAACTTCACCTACTTGGCGAGTCACACCGCCCTCGGTTACCGACATGTTTTCTTGGGTCAGGTCGAATACCGCTGCGCTAAGCAGTGTCTTGCTGCCAGGGGGCTGGTACTTGATGCCCAGTTCGTACTGTTTGCCTTCGGTAGGTTTAAAAGCATCGGTGCTGTTCACTGCGGCACCGGTTGCGGCCTGGAACGACTCGGCATACGAGAAGTACGGGGTAATGCCGTTGTCGAAAACGTAGCTCAGTGCTGCGTTACCGCTGAATTTCTTGTCACGCTGGGTATTGGTGGCGTCGCCCTGGTTGTGGAAGGTGGTGCCGGTGTGTACCCAGTCTTCACGGCCGCCCAAGGTCAGGCGCCAGTTGTTCAGGGCCATCTGATCCTGGACATACAGACCGGTCTGCTGGGTTTTCTGATCGTAGTCATACATGTCGAAGTACTGGACGTTCGAGAAATCCTGGCCGTAGATCGGGTTGTGGATATTGCTTGGCGGCACGCCGGCCGAACCCCAGCGCCAGCGGGCATTGCTGTCCGAACGTTGGTGATCGAGCCCCAGCAGCAGGGTATGGGCGACCATGCCAGTCTGGAAGTCCGCTTGGAAGTTGTTATCCACCGCGAACTGGGAGATATCTTCCTCGACGATGCCGGCGGTGCGTTGCACCGTGCCATCGGCGCTGACTGCTTCGTCCGGGCCTGCCGGCCAGATCGAACCGCCGGCGGTGATGCCCTTGAAGTCCAGCTCGTTGCGCGCGTAACGCAGGTTCTGGCGGAACTGCCATGTGTCGTTCAGGCGGGTCTCGAACGCGTAGCCCAAATGATAGTAAGTGCGATCGTAGGATTCCCAGTCCGGGTCGCCCAGGTTCTTGTGGTGGGAGATCTTGCCTGCAGGACTGTCCAGTTTGGTGCCCTGCAAGGGAAGGAACTGGCCGGTGATACCGGTATCGTCGCGGGTGTACTGGGTAATGAACGTCAGTTTGGTGTCGTCATTGATGTTCCAGGTCAAGCTGGGTGCGATGTTGTAGCGCTTGTCCGGAATATGATCGATCGGTGTGCCGCTGTCGCGCACGGTACCGCTCACACGGTAGAGAAACCGTCCCGCGTCATCGATCTTGCCAGTGCTGTCGAAGTTGATCTGTTTGTGGTTGTTGCTGCCAACCTGGGCTTCAACTTCGTGGCTGCTTTCAAAATCCGGGCGGCGGCTGGTCATGTCCAGCAAGCCGCCGGGAGGGGTCTGGCCGTAAACGGAAGAGGCCGGGCCACGCAGTACCGCGATGCGCTCCAGGTTCCAGGGCTCTATTTTCGGCGACGCATAGTTACCCTTTGGCAATGGCAGACCGTCAAGAAACTGGGTGGGCACGAAGCCGCGCACCAACAGCCAGTCGCTGCGCGAGTCGGAGCCGTAGCCGCTGCTCTGTACGCCAGCGGTGTAGCGCAAGGCGTCGTTGAGATTGAGGACCGGGCGGTCTTCCATCTGCTGGCGGGTGATCACCGTCACCGAGCGTGGTAGTTCGGCAATGGCTGTGTCTGTCTTGGTGCCAGCGGCGGTGCGTGTTGCCGTGTAGCCCTCAACCGGGCCCCAGGCGCTTTCGTACGATGCATTGGCATTGATCGCGGTCTCGGGCAACGCCAGAGTGCCATCAGGAACAGCCACCAGGCTGTAGCTGCCGACAGTGCTCTGCTGCAGCTGCAGGCCGGTACCGAGCAGGGCGGCCTGCAGGGCGCCGAGGCCGTCGTACTGGCCGTTGACCGGCGCCGAGTTTCGGCCGCTGACCAATGCCGGGTCAATGGCCAAGGTGATGCCCGACTGGCTGGCGATCTGGTTCAGGGTGGTGGCCAGCGGGGCGCTGGGCAGGTCGTAGGCACGCTGTGCGGACTGCTCGGCGGCGAACAGGGCAGTGCTGGCCAACGGGGCAGCCAGGGCGATGGCCAAGGCCATCAGGCTGGGGCGCAGGATACGATCAACGGCACGGGACATGCAGCGGTTCCTCGACGGATAAGTGCTAATTGCTTCCTTGCCGAGCGAGATTTCAGAAGTGACAGGGGTATCTGGAAAAAAAGTGGAAATGGTTTGTATTTGTACGCAGCCAGCTTAGGCCTTCATTGCCGGCAAGCCGGCCCCACGGGGGCGCTATGGTGCTACTTGGGCACCACGCTCACCCACCACTGGGTATGCCGCTCGATCTTCACCGGCAACGCGGGCACCAGCGAAGCGAGGGCCAGGTCGGTATCGGTCAGCGGGAAGCTCCCCGTCACGCGCAGGTCGGCCACTTCATCGGCCACGCCCAGGTGGCCGCTACGGTATTGGCCCAGCTGCGCTACCAGGTCGGCCAGGCGGATGTTGTCCACCACCAGCATGCCGCGGGTCCAGGCATCCGCACCGGCTTGCACGGGCGCGATACGGCCCAGGCCATTGGCGTTCATGAGCACCTGCTGACCTTCGCGCAGTACCTGCTCGTCGCCACTGTTGAGCGGCTGCGCTGCGACCGAGGACTGCAACACCTCCAGGCGGGTACCGTTATTTTCGCGACGCACCAGAAAGCGCGTGCCCAGAGGGCGCAGGCGGCCATCGTCGGTGCGCACCAGCAACGGGCGAGGGTCCTGGTGGCCGGTCTCCACCGAGATTTCACCCTGGTGCAGCACCAGTACACGCTGGTCGCCTTCGTAGTCGATGTCGACCGCGGTATGAGTGTTCAGGCTCAGCAGCGTGCCGTCCTCCAGGCGCAGGGTCCGCAGTTCGCCGGTGGCGGTGCGCTGATCGGCCAGCCAGTAGCTTGCCGATAGCGATGGCGCGCCAACCCAAGCCAACAGTGAGCCGAGCAGGAACATGCCAGCCAGGCCGCCGCCCACCTTGGCCACCCGCCGGCGCAACCCTGCGCGCGATTGCTGCAGGGCCTGGCGCGCGGGGCCGGCTGCGGCACTGACCCGCTGATCGAGGGTGCCCAACTGGCGCCAGGCGCGAGCGTGTTCCTCGCTGGCGGCATGCCAGCGCATGAACTCGCTGCGTTCGTCGGGCGTACCGGTACCGTCGTCCAGGCTCAGTTTCCAGGCGATGGCAGCTTCAAGGACCCCGGCAGAAACCGGTGAGTTGTTCACGTCGGCTCCCCATACAGGGCCACATAGCACTGGCGCATGCCTTGGGCGATGTACTGGCGCACCCGCGATACCGATACGCCCAGGCGCTCGGCGATTTCGGCGTGGCTCATGCCGTCCAGGCGATTGTGCAGGAACGCCGTGCGTGCCTTGCTCGACAGCTTGCCGAGCAGGCGGTCGATGGCCTTGAGGTCTTCGAGGATCAGGTGCTGGAGTTCCGGGGAGGGCTGCTCGGCTTCCGGCAAGCGGGCCAGTTCGGCCAGGTAGGCCTGCTCCAGGGCTGCGCGGCGAAAGTGGTCGAACATCAGCCCCTTGGCCACTGCGGCCAGGAAAGCGCGCGGCTCACGGGGGGTGTCCAGTTGTTCGCGCCCGAGCAGGCGCACGAAGGTGTCCTGGCTCAGGTCTTCGGCACGCTGGCGGCAGGCCATGCTGCGTTGCAGCCAGGCAAGCAGCCAGCTGCGATGGTCGCGGTACAGCGCACCGACCAGTTCGGCGTGTGGGCTCTGAGCAGAAGACAAGCAGTGTCCCCCCCGGAACGAATGCGTTAACTAACGATAATTATTCGCGATTGTTGCAGAGGCGGGGGGCGCGGCGCAATGGACGCTTATCGGGTTGCCACTGTCATGGTGGGCGCGGTGCCCGATATCACAGGTGCAGCCCCTTCAAAGGGTATGTTTCTAAAGCCCATGCCCCTGCACATTGCGCCGCCGCCACCCGCGCAAGCGCTGCTCCAGCTGCAATGGGCTGTCCAGCTGCTGGCGACGGGCCTGGCTGAACAGGATCAACGCCAGTTCAGCGGTGACTTGGGCATCAGCGCTGGCGTGGTGGCGCTCATCCACCTGCAGCCCGAAGCGCGCCACCCAGTCATCCAGCCCTGCTTCGCGCAGTACCGTGTCAGGGTTGAGCATGGGCGCCAGTTCAGCAACATCGAGGAAGGGCTGTTGCAGGCGATGCCCAAGGGTTTCTTTCAATGCCCGAGCCAGCATGCGCTGGTCGAACGGTGCATGGAACGCCAGCACCGGGCTGTCACCGATGAACTCGAGCAGGTCGAGCAACGCCTCGGCCGGGTCGCTGCCTGCGGCCAGGGCGCTCGGGCCCAGGCCATGGATGAGTACACTGGCGTTGGTTTTCTGGGCCGGGCGGTGCAGGGTACGCTCGAACTGCTGGGAGAAGTCGATGGCGCCGTCTTCGATGGCTACGGCACCGATCGACAGCACCTGGTCGCGGTTGGGGTTCAGGCCGCTGGTCTCAAGGTCCAGCACCACCCAGCGCTGCTCACGCAGCGAGCACACGCCCAGCGGTGCGGGTTTTGGCAGGCGCGACAGGCGTTGATGCAGTGCACCGTCCAGGGCCGGCGCGGCAGGGCGCAGCCAGGCGAACAGGCTCATAGCTGGTACCGCAGGGCCAGGCTGCTTTGCAGGCGCTGCGCCTGGCGCAGGGACTCACGCAGGATGCGCCGGTCCAGATGGTTGAGGCTGTCCGGATCGAGGCGGTTGGAGTACGGCTGATTGTCGCGGGTCTGGCGCTGGTGCTGCTGCATGCGCGTTTGCTGGATGAAATGGTAGGCCTCTTCGTAGGCCGCGCCGTCGAGCGCCTCGATAACGCCTTTGTCGACCAGCTGGCGCAGGCGCTCCAAGGTGTTGCAGGCGCCGATGCCATTGGCCAGGGCCAGCAGCCGCGCACCATCGACGAAGGGTGTCAGGCCCTGGACCTTGAGGTCCAGGGTAGCGGCCTTGTCGTTGCCTTGGCGGGTCAGGACGAATTCGCGCAGGCGGCCTACCGGAGGCCGCTGACGCAAGGCGTTATCGGCCATCATGCGCTGGAAAATGCGGTTCTCGGCTACTTGTTCCAGCATGCTTTGGCGCAGCTGTTCGCAACCCTGTTCGTCGCCCCAGACCACACGCAGGTCGAAATAGATGCTCGAGCCGAGCAGGTTCTCTGGGCTGGCTTCACGGATGAAGCCGGCGAAGCGCCGTGCCCATTCAGTGCGCGACAGGCACAGCTCGGGGTTGCCTGCCATGACGTTACCCTTGCACAGGGTGAAGCCGCATTGGGCCAGGCATTGGTTGATGTAGTGGGCCAGAGGTAGCAGGCGGGCGCGAATGGCTTCGGCTTCGCTGCTGTCAGCTGCCTCGAACAGGATGCCGTTGTCCTGGTCGGTATGCAGGGTCTGTTCACGGCGCCCTTCGCTGCCAAAGCACAGCCAGCTGAACGGCACCCCAGGGTCGCCGCGTTCGGCCAGAGCCAGTTCGATTACCCGGCAGACAGTGTGGTCGTTGAGCAGGGTGATGATCTGGGTAATCTGGGTCGACGACGCGCCGTGGGCGAGCATGCGCTCCACCAGCTGGCCGATCTCGCCACGCAGCGCCACCAGCGAGTCCAGGCGCGGTGCATGGCGGATGGTGCGGGCCAGGTGCACGAGGTCGACCCGTTGCAGGGAAAACAGGTCGCGCTCCGAGACCACGCCGCACAGGCGCTGGTTGTCCACCAGGCAAACATGGGCAATGTGTCGCTCGGTCATGGCCATGGCCGCGTCGAAGGCGCTGGCCTGCGGGCTGAGGTAGAAGGGTTTGACGGTCATGTGCCGTTCGATGGCGGCACCGAGGTCGGCATCGACAGTAGCCACCACTTGGCGCAGGTCACGCAGGGTGAAGATGCCCACCGGGTAACGCTGCGCATCGACCACCACGATGCTGCCGACCTGCTGCTCGTGCATCGACCGCACGGCGTCGCGCAGCGGCGTGTCCGGGGTGCAGACCACCGGGTGACGCATGGCCAGTTCACCCAGCGGGGTGTTCAGTGAGTATTGGGTGCCGAGTGTTTCCACCGCTCGTTGGCGCACCTGCTGGTTGACCTGGTCAAGCAGGCTGCTGACACCGCGCAGCGCAAAATCCCGAAACACATCCGACAGGGAAAACACACGGATGAAGGCGGCTTTGTTCAATTGCAGGCAGAACGTGTCCTCGCCCGCCAGGTGCTCGGTGCGGGTAGCGCGCTCGCCGAGCAGGGCGGCCAGCGGGAAGCACTCGCCGCTGGTGATCTCGAAGGTGGTTTCCACGCCGGGCTTGACCAGGTGCTGGCGCTCACCGATCACGCGCCCCTGTTTGACGATGTAGAAGTGCTCCACCGGGCCGTCAGCGGGTTTGATGATGCTTTCCCCGCTGGCGTAGAAACGCAACTGGCACTGTTCCACCAGGAACGCCAGGTGGCTGTGTTCCATTTGGTTGAACGGCGGGAAACGCTGCAAAAACTGCAGGGTGCCCTGAATGTTCTGCAGAACGGCAGTTCTGCCCGCCTGGCTGTAGGCGTCGTTTTTGCTCATGACACTGACCGTATCGCTACGCCGAACTATATATATCTATATATAGGTGCGGCCTTGTTGTTCTCGGTCCCCATGGTCGGCTGACGGCCGTGCGGTGCCCATTGGACGTAAGTCTATGAGCGTAGTGTGATCAATATCGCAAGCTGCGGTCTTACCGGTGAGCAAGACTATTTGATGAGACGACCATGGTTGAGCATGACGACATCCTGAGTGACGCCGAACGTGAGGCACTGGCCGGGTTGAGTGCACCTGTTGCGCCCAGGCCGGTGGTATTGGTGGTTGATGACAACCCGGTGAACAGTGAGGCCCTGTGCCTTTACCTGAAGAGCAGGGGGATCGACTGCATGCAGGCCGATGGTGCTCAGGAGGCGATGTTCAAATTGCATTACGAACCGCGCATCGCCCTGATGATCACCGACCTGCGCATGCAGCCCAAGGATGGCCTGGAGCTTATCCGGCAGATTCGTGAGTCGGAACGGGCGGCGTTGTCGATCATCGTGGTGTCAGGCGACACCGATGTGAAGGAGGCGGTGGATGTGATGCACCTGGGGGTGGTGGATTTTTTGCTGAAGCCGGTGGATCTGGGGAAACTGCTGGGGTTGGTGAAGAAAGAATTGAAGCTTGAGTGAGCGGGATTGGGGCTGCTTTGCAGCCCTTTCGCGACACAAGGCCGCTCCTACAGGGGAATGCGATCCTCCTGTAACTGATGGAGCGGCCCCGGTGTCTTACAGCCCGTTACGCGCCTTGAACTCGCGGCGGCGACGGTGCAGTACCGGCTCGGTATAACCGTTCGGTTGCTTGGCACCCTCGATTACCAGTTCCACTGCAGCCTGGAATGCCACGTTGTCGTCGAAGTTCGGCGCCATCGGGCGGTACAGGGCGTCACCGGCGTTCTGCTTGTCGACCACGGCGGCCATGCGCTGGAGGCTTTCCAGCACCTGCTCCTGGGTAACCACGCCATGGCGCAGCCAGTTGGCCAGCAGCTGGGCCGAGATACGCAGGGTAGCGCGGTCTTCCATCAGGCCCACATCGTTGATGTCCGGCACTTTGGAGCAACCCACGCCCTGGTCGATCCAGCGAACCACATAGCCGAGGATGCCCTGGGCGTTGTTGTCCAGCTCGTTGCGGATCTCTTCGGCCGACCAGTTGGTGTCAGCTGCCAGCGGGATGGTCAGGATGTCGTCGACCGAGGCCGGGGCGCGGCTGGCCAGCTCGCGCTGACGCGCCTGCACGTCGACTTTATGGTAGTGCAGGGCGTGCAGGGTGGCGGCGGTCGGCGACGGTACCCAGGCGGTGTTGGCACCGGCCAGCGGGTGAGCGATCTTCTGCTCGAGCATGGCAGCCATCAGGTCCGGCATGGCCCACATGCCTTTGCCGATCTGCGCCCGCCCTTGCAGGCCGGTGGCAAGGCCGACGTCGACGTTGTTGTTCTCGTAGGCACCGATCCACTTTTCGTTCTTCATGGCGCCCTTGCGCACCACGGCGCCGGCCTCCATGGAGGTGTGGATTTCGTCACCGGTACGGTCGAGGAAGCCAGTGTTGATGAACACCACACGCTCGGCTGCCGACTTGATGCAGGCCTTGAGGTTGACCGTGGTACGGCGCTCCTCGTCCATGATGCCGACCTTGACGGTGTTGCGCGGCATGCCCAGCAGGTCTTCGACGCGGCTGAAGATCTCGGCGGCGAACGCCACTTCTTCAGGGCCGTGCATCTTCGGTTTGACGATGTAGACGCTACCGGTACGGGTGTTCTTGCGGCTGGTGTTGCCGTTGAGGTTGTGCAGGGCGATCAGGTTGGTGAACAGCCCGTCCTGGATGCCTTCGGGAATCTCGTTGCCTTGGGCATCGAGAATGGCCGGGTTGGTCATCAGGTGGCCCACGTTGCGCACGAACAACAGCGAACGACCGTGAAGGGTCACGGTGCCGCCATTGGGCGCTGCGTACTCGCGGTCCGGGTTCATGGTGCGGGTGAAAGTCTTGCCGCCTTTGCTGACGCTCTCGGCCAGGTCGCCTTTCATCAGGCCCAGCCAGTTACGGTAGACGATGACCTTGTCGTCGGCATCGACGGCAGCGACCGAGTCTTCACAGTCCATGATGGTGGTCAGCGCCGATTCCATCAGGATGTCTTTGACACCGGCGGCGTCGGTGCTGCCGACCGGGGTGCTGGCATCGACCTGGATTTCGAAGTGCAGGCCATTGTGCTTGAGCAGCACGGCGGTTGGCGCGGCGGCATCGCCGTGGAAGCCGATCAGCTGGGCGTCGTCACGCAGGCCGCTGTTGCTGCCGCCCTTGAGGGCAACGACCAGCTTGCCGCCTTCGATGCGGTAAGCGGTGGAGTCGACGTGCGAGCCAGCGGCCAGCGGCGCGGCTTCGTCGAGGAAGGCGCGGGCGAAGGCGATGACCTTGTTGCCACGGACCTTGTTGTAGCCCTGGCCTTTTTCGGCGCCGCCTTCATCGCTGATGGCATCGGTGCCGTACAGTGCGTCGTACAGCGAGCCCCAGCGGGCGTTGGCGGCGTTCAGGGCAAAGCGGGCGTTCATCACCGGCACGACCAGCTGTGGGCCGGCCATGTGGGCGATCTCTTCGTCCACGTTCTGGGTGGTGGCCTGGAAATCGTCGGCTTGTGGCAGCAGATAGCCGATTTCCTGAAGGAAGCTTTTATAGGCGACGGCGTCGTGTGCCTGGCCTTTGCGTGCCTGGTGCCAGGCGTCGATCTT
Source organism: Pseudomonas sp. BNK-15 (assembly GCF_047456105.1). NCBI lineage: Bacteria > Pseudomonadati > Pseudomonadota > Gammaproteobacteria > Pseudomonadales > Pseudomonadaceae > Pseudomonas > Pseudomonas sp. BNK-15. The sequence continues at coordinate 1,539,146 of NZ_CP179898.1, read as the reverse complement.
GGCTTGCAGCTCGTCGCGCTTGGCGAGCAGGGCTTTGTTCTTTGGGGCGAGGTCGTTGATGATCTTTTCTGCCCCGGCCCAGAACGCATCGGCCTTGACGCCGGTTCCAGGGATCGCTTCGTTGTTGACGAAGTCGTACAGGGCCTTGGCGACCTGAAGGCCACCGACTTGAACGTATCCAGTCATTGCTTGCCTCACCTTTGCTCAGCTATTTCGCTTTCGCTCTTCTGTATTAAGCCTGTAGCGCTTCTCTAAACACGGCACCAGTACATGCTCTCACCACTCACGAGAGCGGCTGGGTGCGGCTCGCCAGAAAGGCTGGCGGGCGGTTGGCGTATTTTCACAGGCGCCTTGGCAGACATCGTAACGACGTTTTGTAGTCCGCGCCGAGGCATACTACATGAAGCAGCAGGCCGGTGAACATCAGACTAAAAGCGTCGCTCCGCGACCGATTGGTCGCGGAGGGTCACGCTGGGAGTGGCTATGTTCGCAAAAAACCGGTGGATTGTTCCAGATAAATCTTGAAACAGTACACGATTAGTTCGGCAGACCGTCCTGCGGCAGGTTGCCGCGCCTTGCCTATACTGAACCAATCCCCCCGTATTCTCGCCGCTGCAGGCGGCACGACGCAGAGGAAGCCCTGTGGATCATCTTGTACTGACCGTGATTGCTCCTGACAAGGCCGGCCAGGTCGAACGGATTGCCCAGTGCATCGCCGACCACAACGGTAACTGGCTGGAGAGCCGTATGTCGCGTATGGCCGGGCAGTTCGCCGGCATCCTGCGGGTCGCGGTGCCGGCAGAGAGCTACGATGAGCTGGTGAAATCACTTCAGGCCCTGGGGCAGTACGATATCCGTGTGCTGATCGCAGAAAGCGGCATCGAGCCTTCCTGTACCTGGAAGCCGATCGCGATGGAGTTGGTGGGTAATGATCGCCCAGGCATCGTACGTGATATCACCCGCTTGCTCGCTGACCAAGGGGTGAACCTTGAGCGCTTCACCACCGAAGTGCGCCCGGCGCCGATGAGCAGCGAGCCGTTGTTCCATGCCGATGCCTTGCTGGCGCTGCCATTGACTTTGTCGCTGGATGATCTGCAGCAGAAGCTGGAGAGCCTGGCGGATGACTTGATGGTGGAGTTGAAATTGCGGCCCCAGGATTGAGCCGAGGCGGTAGCAGGTTATCCCGATTAACCGGGGACGGCCCTGTGGATAACCTGGGGGCGCTCCTCGCTAGCCCAGAGACGGCGAGCTCTCCCGCTGTTTGGTCAAAAAACAGCCACTAATCAATGGCTTGTGCACAAAGCACGGGGACGAGGGTGTGGATAACCTCTGGAGATGTTCTGCCAGGCCACGGCCGGCGTGGCCTGCAGAGTTTTGATCGTTTTTTGATCAGGCGCGCTTGCGCAGGTTCAGCCAGGCATCGACGCTGTAGAGCGCCAGGCCAGCCCAGATGCACAAGAAAGCCATCAGGCTGCTGGAAGACAGGTGCTCGTCAAATAGCAGTACCGCTTGCAGCAGTACCAAGGTCGGCGCCAGATACTGCAGGAAGCCCAGGGTGGTGTAGGGCAAGTGCCGCGCAGCGGCGTTGAAGCACACCAGTGGTATCAGCGTTACCGGCCCGGCTGCGATCAGCCATAGCGCTTCGCTGCTGGTATAGAAACTGCCTTGTGCACTCATCGCGGCAGGGTGCAGCAGCAGCCAGCCAAGCGCCAGGGGCACCAGCATCCAGGTTTCCACCACCAGGCCGGGCAGCGCCGCCACCGGTGCCTGCTTGCGGATCAGGCCGTAGAAGCCAAACGTCAGCGCCAGTACCAATGACACCCAAGGCAGGCTACCGACTTGCCACACCTGTTGCGCCACACCTACTGCGGCCATGCCCACTGCCAGCCATTGCAGGCGGCGCAGGCGCTCACCCAGCAAAAGCATGCCCAGCAGCACGTTCACCAGCGGGTTGATGTAGTAGCCCAGGCTGGCCTCGAGCATGCGCCCGTTATTGACCGACCATACGTAAGTCAGCCAGTTGCCGGCAATCAGGGCGCCACTGAGGGCAAGAATGGCCAGGCGGCGGGGGTTGTCGCGCAGCTCGCGCCACCACCCTGGGTGCTTCCACACCAACAGCAGCAGCGAACCGAACAAAGCGGACCAGAGCACCCGGTGCACGATGATCTCAACCGCCGGGACACTTTGTATGGCTTTGAAATAGAGGGGGAACAAGCCCCAGATGATGTAGGCCGAGAGGCCAAGAATGTACCCGCGACGCGGGTTTGCGGCGTGCATGCAGAATCCTTGCTTAGGTAGCTAAATACAGCGACGCCTATTGTAGACAGACCTTTGCAGGCATTTAGAACAATTTCAGGGGTTGCTCGTCGAGTGCCGCTGTTTGCTCGCGCAGGGCCAGGATCTGATCGCCCCAGTAACGCGGTTGGCCAAACCAGGGGAAGCTGCGCGGGAATGCCGGGTCGTCCCAGCGCCGTGCCAGCCAGGCGCTATGGTGCAGCTGGCGCAAGGCGCGCAGCGGTTCGATCAGGGGCAGCTCGCGCGGGTCGAAATCGTGAAACTCGTTGTAGCCGTCGATCAGCTCTGCCAGTTGGCCCAGGCGTTCTTCACGGCTGCCGGCCAGCATCATCCACAGGTCTTGCACGGCCGGGCCCATCCGGCAGTCATCGAGGTCGACGACGTGGTAGACGTCGTCGCGATGCATCAGGTTGCCGGGGTGCAAGTCGCCGTGCAGGCGCATGACCTGATGTGGGGTGCGTGCGTAGATGTCTTCGACCCGTTTGAGCAGCTCGCGCGCTACAGACTCGAACGCGGGCAGCAATTCCCGAGGTACGAAGTTGCCATCAAGCAGGGTTTGCAGGGAGGCGTGGCCAAAGTTATCCACAGTCAAGGCTTCGCGATGCTCGAACGGGCGTGTTGCCGCCACGGCATGCAGGCGGCCCAGCAGCTGGCCCAGACGGTAGAGCTGGTCGAGGTTGCCCGGCTCCGGTGCGTGGCCGCCGCGGCGGGGAAACAGCGTGAAGCGAAAGCCCTGGTGCTCGAACAGGGTCTGTTCATTGTGCTGCAGCGGGGCGACCACCGGCACTTCGCACTCAGCAAGCTCGGCGGTGAAGCGGTGTTCTTCAAGAATCGCTTCATTGCTCCACCGGCCGGGTCGATAGAACTTGGCGATCAGTGGTTGCTCGCCTTCGATACCCACTTGGTAGACGCGGTTCTCGTAGCTGTTCAAGGCCAGTACGCGGGCGTCGCTGAGAAAGCCGAGGCTCTCCACGGCGTCCAGTACCAGGTCGGGGGTGAGGGTCGCGAAGGGGTGAGACATGGTGGCTCCGGGGTGGGCTGCAAGGGCTCATGGTATCAGTGCCGGCCCTCTGGCGGGGTGGCGCGACCAACCTACACCGGTACCCCCAGCAATACATGGGAGGGATGAAACTGCACCCGGACCTGGCTACCTGTTGTCACTGCCTCTTGTGCCAGCCAGTGCGCATCGGCAAACGCGCAGAGTGTCTGGCCATTACCCAGCGCCAGCCTCACTTCACTGGTGTCATGCCCATCCGCTATCACCTCTTCCACGGTGGCCTTGAGCACATTGCTGCCCGCTTCGGCTTCATCTGCGGCGCTCGATAACCGCACCCACCCGGCCTTGAGCAACGCCACCACCATGGTTCCGAGCGTCAGCTCCAGGCGTGAAGTGCTGTCGTGTGTGATCAGTGCCTCGATTTCCAGCCCGCCACCCAGCGCCAGGCTCACGCGGTCGTGCCGCCCCTCGCGGCGCAAGCCGCTGACCTGGCCTTGCAGCTGGTTGCGGGCACTGGTGCGCAACATCAGGCGCCCAAGCAGGTCAAGGTCGCTGGATTCTTCGGCAGCCTCGAGAATCTGGGCCTGCAAGGCCTGCAAGCGTTGGTAAAGGCGCAGTACCCGCTCGCCTTCGCCCGACAGGCGAGCGCCACCGCCGCCGCGCCCGCCGGTGCTACGCTCGACCAGCGGCTGGCTGGCCAGGTTGTTGAGTTCGTCTATGGCGTCCCATGCGGCTTTGTAGCTTATGCCTGCCGCCTTCGCGGCGCGGGTGATCGAACCTTGCTCAGCGATATGCTGAAGCAAAGCGATGCGCTGTGGGCGGCGAGCGATGTGCTGGGTGAGCAGGGCGGGCAGGGTCATGATGGCGCCTATCTGGGACTGACCGGTCAAGCTTGCCCCGGTTTTGTCGTGCGTGCCAGGCAATACACATCAACGCGGCGTGCGCCGGCGCCGCGCAGCAGGGCGGCGATGCTTTGCGCCGTGGCACCGGTGGTCAGCACGTCATCGACCACGGCCACATGCAGGCCGTGCAATGCGCTTTCATCAACCACCGCAAAGGCCTGCTGCAGATTACGCCGTCTGGCCTTGGCATCCAGGCTTTGCTGCGCCGGTGTTTCGCGGGTGCGCCGCAGCAATCGCTCGTTGCAGTCGATTGCCAGGGCCTTGGCCAACCACTTTGCCAGCATGCCTGCCTGGTTGAAGCCACGCTCGCGCTGTCGACGCTTTGCCAGTGGCACAGGCAACAGCAGCGATGGCCTGGCCAGGCCATCGGCAAAGCGGTGGCGCAAATCCAGGCTGAGCATTTCGGCCATCAAGCGCCCCAATGGCCACTGGCGATTGTGTTTGAAGCGGCTGATCAGTGTGTCCACGGGAAAGCCGTAATACCACGGCGCCACCACTTGTTCGAAGGCCGGGGCACGGCGACTGCACTGGGCGCAGGTCAGGCCGGCCATTGGCAGCGGTAGCGCGCAATGCATGCAGTACTCACTCAGCCAGGGCAGGTCCTCCTCGCACGCAATACAGATGGGGTGGGGCTGCTCGGCAGAAGTGCCGCACAGCAAACAGGTATGTTCAATATTTGTACACTTGTAAACCAGTGCTTTTAACCAAGGTTGACAGTTCATAGGCCTTCCATGACTATGCGAGCTATCCGTGATGCGCTGGCGGGCATTCCTGTCCCGGCGCCAGCTACAGCCTAAACAAGGAAACGCCGATGAGCGCCAGCACAACTGCAACAACACGTCACGACTGGTCCCTGGCCGAGGTGAAGGCCCTGTTCCAGCAACCGTTCAACGACCTGCTGTTCCAGGCGCAAACCGTGCATCGGGCGCATTTCGACCCTAACCGCGTACAGGTTTCCACGCTGCTGTCGATCAAGACCGGCGCCTGCCCGGAAGATTGCAAATATTGTCCACAGTCGGGCCACTACAACACCGGGCTGGAAAAACAGAAGCTGATGGAAGTGCAGAAGGTGCTGGAAGAAGCGGCGCGGGCCAAGGCCATCGGTTCTACCCGCTTCTGCATGGGCGCCGCCTGGAAGCACCCCTCGGCCAAGGACATGCCCTACGTGCTGGAAATGGTCAAAGGGGTCAAGGCCATGGGGCTGGAAACCTGCATGACCCTCGGCAAGCTCGATCAGGACCAGACCCAGGCGCTTGCCCAGGCAGGCCTGGATTACTACAACCACAACCTCGATACCTCGCCGGAGTTCTACGCCAGCATCATCACCACCCGTACTTACAGCGAGCGTCTGCAGACCTTGGCCTACGTACGCGATGCCGGGATGAAAATCTGCTCCGGTGGCATCCTCGGGATGGGCGAGTCGCTCGACGATCGTGCAGGCCTGTTGATCCAGTTGGCCAACCTCCCCGAGCATCCCGAGTCGGTGCCGATCAACATGCTTGTGAAAGTGGCCGGTACCCCCCTGGCCGAAGAAGAAGATGTCGACCCGTTCGACTTCATCCGTATGCTGGCGGTCGCGCGGTTGCTGATGCCCAAGTCGCATGTGCGCCTGTCCGCCGGCCGCGAGCAGATGAACGAGCAGATGCAAGCGCTGGCCTTCATGGCCGGGGCCAATTCGATCTTCTATGGCGAGAAACTGCTGACCACCGCCAACCCTCAGGCCGACAAGGACATGCAGCTGTTCGCTCGCCTGGGCATCAAGCCTGAAGCGCGTGAAGAGCATGCCGACGAAGTGCACCAGGCCGCCATCGAACAGGCGCTGGTAGAGCAACGCAGCAGCGAGCTGTTCTATAACGCCGCGTCTGCCTGAGATGGCCTTCGATCTTGCAGCGCGTCTTGCCGAACGGCGCGCTGCAGACCTGTATCGGCAGCGACCGCTGCTACAAAGCCCGCAGGGGCCGAATGTAGTGGTCGATGGCCAGCCGTTGCTGGCTTTCTGCAGTAATGACTACCTGGGTCTGGCCAACCACCCTGAGGTGATTGCCGCTTGGCAGGCCGGCGCCGAGCGTTGGGGTGTCGGTGGCGGAGCCTCGCATCTGGTGGTCGGCCACAGCACGCCGCACCATCAGGTCGAAGAGGCGCTGGCCGAATTGACCGGTCGCCCGCGTGCCTTGCTGTTTTCTACCGGCTACATGGCCAACCTCGGGGCCATTACCGCGCTGGTGGGGCAGGGCGATACGGTGTTGCAGGACCGCCTCAACCATGCCTCGCTGCTCGATGGCGGATTGCTCAGTGGTGCCCGCTTCAACCGTTACCTGCACAACGATGCAGTCAGCCTGGCCAACCGCCTGGGCAAGGCCTGCGGCAATACCTTGGTGGTCACCGACGGTGTTTTCAGCATGGACGGTGATCTGGCCGACCTGCCTGCACTGGCCGAGGTCGCGCGTGCGCGTGGTGCCTGGTTGATGGTCGACGACGCTCACGGCCTGGGTACCTTGGGTGCCCAGGGCGGCGGAATCGTCGAACACTTTGGCCTGGGCATCGATGACGTGCCCGTGCTGATCGGTACGCTGGGCAAGGCTTGCGGCACCGCGGGCGCCTTCGTTGCGGGCAGCGATGATTTGATCGAGGCACTGGTGCAGTTCGCCCGGCCGTACATCTATACCACCAGCCAGCCGCCGGCACTGGCCTGCGCCACGCTCAAGAGCCTGGAGCTGCTGCGCCGCGAAACCTGGCGCCGTGAGCACCTGGCCGGGTTGATCCGGCAGTTCCGCGAGGGTGCCGTGCAGATCGGCCTGCAGCTGATGGACAGCCCTACCCCGATCCAGCCGATCCTGATCGGCGACAGCGCACAGGCACTGCGCCTGTCGCAGATGCTGCGCGAACGAGGCCTGTTGGTCACCGCCATCCGCCCGCCTACCGTACCTGCTGGCAGTGCACGGCTAAGGGTAACCTTGAGCGCTGCGCACAGTGAGGCGCAGGTACAGCTATTGTTGAATGCATTGGCCGATTGTTATCCACAGCTGGAGGCCGCCGATGCGTAACCGACTGATCCTTCTTCCCGGCTGGGGCCTGGGTACTGCGGCCCTGGAGCCGCTGGCCGCCAGCCTGCGTGCGCAGGACGCGCGTCTGCAGGTCGAGCTGGCGCCCCTGCCGGAGCTGGCCGACGCCGATGTCCAGGCGTGGGTCGACTACCTTGACCGCAAACTGCCCAGTGATACCTGGCTGGGCGGCTGGTCGCTCGGCGGCATGCTCGCCAGTGAGCTGGCTCGCAAGCGTGGCGACCACTGTTGCGGGCTGTTGACCTTGGCCAGCAATCCCTGCTTCGTGGCACGGGCGGATTGGCCGCATGGCATGGCCGATGACACCTTCGGGACCTTCCTCGACGGTTGCCGCAGCCACACCTGCGTTACCCTCAAGCGTTTCCGTACCTTGTGCAGTGACGGCGCCCTGCAGCCGCGCACGTTGCTGCGCCAGCTGGGCGTGGGGGTACCGGAGACCGACCCGCTGTACCTGGCCACCGGGCTTGAGGTGCTGGCACAACTGGATACCCGCGAGGCGCTGCAGGCGTACGGCGGCCCGCAACTGCACCTGTTCGCCGGCAGTGATGCGTTGGTGCCCCCCGAGGCGGCCAAAGCGCTGAGCGAGTTGTTGCCCGACGTTGAAGTCGGCCTGGTTGAAGAGAGTTCCCACGCGTTCCTGCTGGAGTACCCGCAGGAGCTGGCGGCGGGCATCAAGAGTTTCCTGCATGAGAGTGGCGATGACTGACCTTTCCCGTCCAACCCTGCCCGGCGCGCTGCCGGACAAGCGCCAGGTAGCGGCCTCGTTCTCCCGCGCGGCAGCCAGCTACGACAGCGTGGCGGCCTTGCAGCGCGCGGTGGGCATGACCCTGCTGGAGCAGTTGCCGGACGCACTGACGCCATCGCGCTGGCTCGACCTTGGCAGTGGTACGGGGCATTTCAGCCGGGTGCTGGCCGAGCGCTTCACGCCGGCGACGGGCGTGGCGGTGGACATCGCCGAAGGCATGTTGCGCCATGCCCGAGGCGAGCAGGGCGGGGCCCGCTACCATGTGGCAGGCGACGCCGAGCGGCTGCCGCTGCTTGATCACAGCGTCGACCTGGTTTTCTCTAGCCTGGCGGTGCAGTGGTGCGCGCAGTTCTCCAGCGTGCTGGAAGAAGCACGGCGGGTATTGCGCCCGGGCGGTGTGCTGGCTTTCAGCAGCCTGTGTGTCGGTACCCTCGATGAATTGCGCGCCAGTTGGCAGGCCGTGGATGGCATGGTGCATGTCAACCGCTTCCGCCGGTTCGAGGACTATCAGCGACTGTGCGCGGCAAGCGGCCTGGAGCAGCTTGGCCTGCGTCAGCAGGCGCATGTGCTGCACTACCCGCATGTGCGCGGCCTGACCCATGAGCTAAAGGCACTTGGCGCCCACAACCTCAACCCTGGGCGGCCGTCGGGCCTGACTGGCCGTACCCGCATGCAGGGGCTGCTGCAGGCGTATGAAGCATTCCGCCAGCCGCAAGGGCTGCCCGCCACCTATCAGGTGGTCTATGGTGTGTTGCGCAAGCCAAAGGCGTGAGAGGAGCGAAATGAGCCAGGCCTATTTCATCGCGGGTACCGATACCGATGTCGGCAAGACAACCATCGCAGCCGGGCTGTTGCATGCCGCACGGCTGCAGGGCCTGAGTACGCTGGGTGCAAAGCCGGTGGCGTCCGGCTGCACAGTGACCGCAAAGGGGCTGCGCAACGCTGACGCCCAGGCATTGATCGACGAGAGCACGCTCAAACTGCCTTATGAAGCGATCAACCCTTTTGCATTTGAACCTGCCATCGCGCCGCACGTGGCGGCGCGTGAAGCGGGTGTGACGCTGGAGGTGCCGGCCCTGCTCCAGGCCATGCGTCACGTGCTGGATCAGGGCGCGGATTTCACCCTGGTCGAAGGTGCCGGTGGCTGGCGCGTGCCGCTGTCCGGCCATGCCAATCTGTCCGACCTGGCAATCGCCCTCAAGTTGCCGGTGATTCTGGTGGTAGGGGTGCGTCTTGGCTGCATCAACCATGCATTGCTCAGCGCCGAGGCAATCGCCAGGGACGGGTTGCAACTGGCAGGCTGGGTGGCCAATGTCATCGACCCGCGTACGTCGCGGTTGGAGGAGAACCTCGCCAGCCTGGCCGAGCGCTTGCCAGCGCCTTGCCTGGGGCGGGTGCCCAAGCTCAAGCAAGCGACTGCCGATGCAGTCGCGGAACATCTACAGCTGGACTTGCTGGACTGAGCGCCATGCCTCACGTCTATCAGATGGCACGGGGCCATTAGCGATTTAAACGGGCCTTTATGGCCCGGGCCTGTTTTAATCAGGCCTGTTCACATCCAGCGTCATTGGAGTTTTGACATGGAAATCACCGGTAGCTCCGCCTACTACGCGGGCCTCAGCGCCATCCAGAGCGGGCAGAACCGCGTCGACCAGGCGGCCAGCCAGATCGCCAGCAACACTGTCGAACGCGCCGCCACCAGCCAGTCCAGCGATTTTCAGGCCGAGCGCCTGCGTGCGGTTGACCGCAGCCAGCAGATGGACCTTGCCACCAGCACTGTACAGCTGGCGCTGGGCAAAACCGAGGTCGAACTGGGCGCGAAAGTCGCCAAGGCTTCCGACGAAATGCTCGGTCGGTTCATCGATACCTACGCCTGAAGGCGCGGCACTTTCACAAACCTGCACAGTGCTCTGTGGAAGCGGGCCTGCCTGCGGATGCGTTTGATCAGGCTAGATTTTTTGCCTGAGCCAACGCCTTCGTGGGCAGGCCCGCTGCCATTGTCGTGGGCGTCTTTTCAGGCGATGGCATAAACGCCATGTTTCGCGGCATAAATGGCATCATAGTCCCTCCTTGACATCGGTCAGTCCTAAACGTAAGTTTCAAACAACTGTTTGACCGAAAGCCGGCAAGAGCTGGTCGGTATCAGCGGTCTCCCTACCGGACTCATCACAGAGGTTCATCGCAATGCCTGATTACAAAGCCCCCTTGCGTGATATTCGCTTCGTTCGCGACGAGCTGCTTGGCTATGAGGCGCACTATCAGAGCCTGCCGGGTTGCCAGGACGCAACGCCCGACATGGTCGACGCGATCCTCGAAGAAGGCGCGAAATTCTGTGAGCAGGTGCTGGCCCCGCTGAACCGTGTCGGTGACCTGGAAGGCTGCACCTGGAGCGAGTCCGGCGTGAAGACCCCGACCGGTTTCAAGCAGGCCTACGAGCAGTTCGTCGAAGGCGGCTGGCCAAGCCTTGCCCATGATGTCGCCCATGGCGGCCAGGGCCTGCCAGAGTCGCTGGGCCTGGCGTTGAGCGAGATGGTGGGTGAGTCGAACTGGTCGTGGGGCATGTACCCGGGCCTGTCCCATGGTGCGATGAACACCATTTCTGCGCACGGTACTGTAGAGCAGCAGGAAACCTACCTGACCAAACTGGTATCGGGCGAATGGACAGGCACCATGTGCCTGACCGAACCGCACTGCGGCACCGACCTGGGCATGCTGCGCACCAAGGCCGAGCCGCAAGCTGACGGCTCCTACCGCATTTCCGGCACCAAGATCTTCATTTCTGCCGGCGAACACGACATGGCCGATAACATCGTCCACATCGTGCTGGCCCGCCTGCCGGATGCCCCGGCCGGCACCAAAGGTATTTCGCTGTTCATCGTGCCGAAGTTCCTGCCCAACGCCGAAGGCGGCGTGGGTGAGCGCAACGGCGTGAGCTGCGGCTCGCTCGAGCACAAGATGGGCATCCACGGCAACGCTACCTGCGTGATGAACTTCGACAGCGCCACCGGCTACCTGATCGGCCCAGCCAACAAGGGCCTGAACTGCATGTTCACGTTCATGAACACCGCCCGCCTGGGCACCGCGCTGCAGGGCCTGGCACATGCCGAGGTGGCCTTCCAGGGTGGCCTGAAGTACGCCCGTGACCGCCTGCAGATGCGTTCGCTGACCGGCCCCAAAGCGCCTGACAAGGCTGCTGACCCGATCATCGTGCACCCGGACGTTCGCCGCATGCTGCTGACCATGAAGGCCTTCGCCGAAGGCAACCGCGCCATGGTCTACTTCACCGCCAAGCAGGTGGATATCGTCAAATACAGCCAGGACGAGGAAGAGCGCAAGAAGGCCGACGCCCTGCTGGCCTTCCTGACCCCGATCGCCAAGGCCTTCATGACCGAAGTCGGCTTCGAGGCGGCCAACCACGGCGTGCAGATCTACGGCGGCCACGGCTTCATCGCCGAGTGGGGCATGGAGCAGAACGTGCGCGACAGCCGTATCTCCATGCTGTACGAAGGCACTACCGGCATTCAGGCCCTCGACCTGCTGGGCCGCAAAGTGCTGATGACCCAGGGCGAAGCGCTCAAGGGCTTCACCAAGATCGTGCACAAGTTCTGCCAGGCGCAGGAAGGCAATGAGGCGGTCAGGGAGTTCGTCGAGCCGCTGGCTGCGATCAACAAGGAATGGGGCGAACTGACCATGAAAGTGGGCATGGCCGCCATGAAGGACCGCGAAGAAGTAGGCGCTGCATCGGTGGATTACCTGATGTACTCCGGTTATGCGTGCCTGGCGTACTTCTGGGCCGACATGGCACGCCTGGCTGCCGAGAAGCTGGCTGCCGGCACTTCGGAAGAAGCCTTCTACACCGCCAAGCTGCAGACGGCGCGCTTCTACTTCCAGCGTATCCTGCCGCGCACCCGCACGCACGTGGCGACCATGCTGTCCGGTGCCAGCAACCTGATGGCGATGGACGAAGAGCACTTCGGCCTGTCCTACTAAGCCGCAAGGCGTCACTGAAGCCCGCTTGCCTTCACCGGCAGGCGGGTTTTCGTATTTTTGGGGCCGCTACGCCCCAAGATCCGGTTACAAGAAAAGCTCAAGCCCTCCGCCCCTGCTGCCGTTAACCCCCCGTGCATTCATCTATTCATGTGCGCTGCCGATGAAGTAAAGGCACAATGCCATTATTGATCTGCCGGGTCGGAGATTACCCTTGTTTCGTTTAAACGCTGTACGCGCAAGCCACTTCCTGCCTTCGCTGTTCCTCTTGCTGGCAGGGCTTGCGGCGGCATACGTGAGAGACCTCAGCGTCTTCTTCACATCACTGTTCAATGTCCTGCCCACCTTGGTCCTGCTGCTGGGTGGCGCCTACTGCGCGGTCTACCGTCGCCAGCGTGAGCTGTTCTTGATGGTCACGGTGTACATCGCCTACTTTCTGCTCGATACCCAGACCGACTACTACCGTGACCATGGGCGTGTGCGCGAGGACGCAGCGGTGATTTTCCATCTGGTGTGCCTGCTGCTGCCTGCATTGTTCGGGCTATTTGGCGCCTGGCAGGAGCGCACCCACCTGGCCCAAGACCTGCTTGCCCGGTTTGCTGTGCTGTTCGCTGTGGGTAGCGTGGCAGTGGCACTGGAGCAAAGTTTTCCCCAGGCACTGCTGGCCTGGTTGGCGGAAATCCGTTGGCCGTCGCTGCATGGGCAGTGGATGAGCCTGATCCAGATGGTCTACCCGTTGTTCATCGGTGTCTTCATGCTGCTGGTGGTGCAGTACCTGCGTGAGCCAAGGCCCTTGCATGCGGCCCAGATCATCGGGCTGATCGGTATCTTCTGGATGCTGCCCAAGACGTTCATCCTGCCGTTCACGCTGAACATCATGTGCAGCCAGGTGATGCTGATGATCGCTGCGGCGGTCTCCCACGAGGCCTATCAGATGGCCTTCCGTGACGAGCTGACCGGCCTGCCTGGGCGGCGCGCGCTGAACGAACGCATGCAGCGCCTGGGGCGCAACTACGTGATTGCCATGACCGACGTCGATCACTTCAAGAAATTCAACGACACCCATGGCCACGATGTCGGTGACCAGGTATTGCGCCTGGTCGCCAGCCGGCTGTCGAAGGTCACCGGTGGTGGGCGCGCCTACCGCTACGGTGGCGAGGAATTTGCCCTGGTCTTCGCCGGCAAGACCGCCGAGGAATGCGTGCCGCATGTGGAAGCCGTGCGCGAGATGATCGCCAACTACACGATGCAACTGCGTGACCAGAACAACCGGCCACAGGACGATTCCGCCGGGCGCCAGCGCCGCAGCGGCAGTGGTGCTGGCACGGTATCGGTGACCATCAGTATCGGCGTCGCTGAACGCCTTATCGAACACCGCAACCCCGAAGAAGTGCTCAAGTCAGCCGACCAGGCGCTTTACAGCGCCAAAGGTGCCGGCCGTAACTGTGTCATGGTTTACGGCCAACAATCACGGCGCGGAGCCGTTCGCACTGCGTGACCATAATTGACTATATGGTCGCGTGATGACCCTATGTCTCGCAAAAGTTGTTCGGTTACACTGGATTCAACCCCGTGCTGCGGTCCTTCGAGACCGCCCCGACCCCACCAGCGAGAGGTTGTCATGGCTGAATATAAAGCGCCGCTGCGCGACATGCGCTTCGTTCTGAATGAAGTCTTCAACGTGGCAGAGCTGTGGGCGCAATTGCCTGAGCTGGCCGAAACGGTCGATGCGCAAACCGCACTTGCCGTGCTGGAAGAAGCAGGCAAGGTCACCAGCAAGTCCATCGCCCCGCTCAGCCGAGCGGCTGACGAAGAGGGCTGTCACTGGGAAAACGGTGCGGTAAGCACCCCGGCTGGCTTCATCGAGGCCTACAACACTTACGCCGAGGGCGGCTGGGTGGGTGTGGGCGGCGATCCCCAGTACGGTGGCATGGGCATGCCCAAGGCGATTTCGGCCCAGGTTGAAGAAATGGTCAACGCGTCGAGCCTGGCGTTCGGCCTGTACCCGATGCTGACTGCGGGTGCCTGCCTGTCGATCAACGCCCACGCCAGCGAAGCGCTCAGGGAAAAGTACCTGCCGAACATGTATTCCGGCGTGTGGGCAGGTTCCATGTGCCTGACCGAGCCGCATGCCGGTACCGACCTTGGCATCATCCGGACCAAGGCCGAGCCCCAGGCCGATGGCAGCTACAAGGTCAGCGGCACCAAGATTTTCATTACTGGCGGCGAACACGACCTGACCGAAAACATCATCCACCTGGTGCTGGCCAAGCTGCCGGACGCACCGGCCGGGCCAAAGGGCATCTCGCTGTTCCTGGTGCCCAAGTTCCTGGTCAACGATGACGGCAGCCTTGGGGCGCGTAACCCGGCTACCTGTGGCTCGATCGAGCACAAGATGGGTATCCAGGCTTCGGCAACGTGTGTGATGAACTTCGATGAAGCTGTAGGTTACATCGTTGGCGAGCCGAACAAGGGCCTGGCGGCGATGTTCACCATGATGAACTACGAGCGCCTGGGCGTGGGCATTCAGGGGTTGGCCACGGCCGAACGCTCCTACCAGAATGCCGTCGAGTATGCCCGCGACCGTTTGCAGAGCCGTGCGCCCACCGGCCCGCAGGCCAAGGAAAAGGCGGCCGACCCGATCATCGTCCACCCGGATGTGCGCCGCATGCTGCTGACCATGAAAGCGCTGATCGAAGGTGGCCGCGCCTTCTCCACGTACGTGGCAATGCAGCTGGACAGCGCCAAGTACAGCGAAGAGCCGGGTACGCGCAAACGCAGTGAAGAGCTGGTGGCGCTGTTGACGCCGGTAGCCAAGGCGTTCCTCACCGACCTGGGCCTGGAGTGTGCGGTGCATGGCCAGCAGGTGTTCGGTGGCCATGGCTACATTCGCGAGTGGGGCCAGGAGCAACTGGTACGCGATGTGCGCATTACCCAGATCTATGAAGGCACCAACGGTATTCAGGCCCTGGACCTGATGGGCCGCAAGGTGGTGGCCAGTGGTGGTGCCTACTACAAGCTGTTCTCTGAGGAGATTCGCCAGTTCATTGCCAGCGCGGGTGGCGACCTGGATGAGTTCGCCAAACCGCTGGGTGCCTACCTCGATCAACTCGACGGCCTTACCGAGTGGGTACTGGAGCAGGCCAAGGGCAACCCGAATGAGATTGGTGCTGCGTCGGTCGAGTACCTGCATGCCTTTGGCTATGTCGCCTATGCCTACATGTGGGCGTTGATGGCGCGGGCGGCCAAGGCGGGCGAGGGCGATGAGGCGTTCTACTCGGCCAAGCTGGGGACGGCGCGGTTCTACTTCGCCAGGCTGCTGCCGCGGGTGGATTCGCTGGTGGCTTCGGTCAAGGCGGGGAGCGAGTCGTTGTACTTGCTGGATGCCGAGCAGTTCTGACGACTGGGATATACGCCCGACGTTTGTTGATGAACGTTGTTTGTAAGCATTTTCCTACATCACGCGGTGACTTTTCGCCACTGGTGTCAGATTGGATCCACGGCTAATCTTGCTACATGGACGTTGCGCAGGAAGCGCAAAGGACAGAACAGGGACAAACGAAGGATTTCCTGCCAGGACGGTGGGGCGATAGGGATGTCACAGGGAAAAAGTCTGGGAAAACCCCGCTTCGGCGGGGTTTTCTTTGCGCGCGTGTATTTCAGCCAAGCACATCCAGGGGTGAAGCCCCCAGTTGCCGTGCGTCGGCTTCTTCCTCGAGCAGCGTGCGCAGCAACTCGACCGATGCCTGCTGGCGCTGGGCATCGCGAAATACCAGGCCAACCTTCAACGGCACCCGCGGCTCGCTCAATGGTTTCCACAGCAACCCTTGGTCATCGTCGGCAGCCTCTTTGGCGCG
This sequence comes from Pseudomonas sp. BNK-15, assembly GCF_047456105.1. Taxonomy (NCBI): domain Bacteria; kingdom Pseudomonadati; phylum Pseudomonadota; class Gammaproteobacteria; order Pseudomonadales; family Pseudomonadaceae; genus Pseudomonas; species Pseudomonas sp. BNK-15. The sequence goes on along the minus strand of NZ_CP179898.1, from coordinate 1,523,301 downwards.
GCCAGGCAGGATAGTGGCCAGTGCGGTGTGGGCCAGGCTGTCGAGAATGCCGCCCATGTTGTTCATCTCCGCCTGAACCTGCGGCCTGCGCCCCAGGCTGGCCAACTGTTGCTTCCAGATCTGGCGGATCTGGAACTCCTCGCCAAGCATCAGCATCGGCAGTTCTGCAGCTTGTCTGATAGAGACTTTCTTGAAGTCCTTCAACGGATGGGTATCAGGGATCACCAGCTGCAGTTCATCTTCGTACAGTAGCAAGCCGTGTAGCCCAGGTTGGCGTGGCGGCAGGTAGCTGATACCGATATCCAGGTTGCCGTTGAGCAGGCGTCGTTCGATTTCCAGCCCCGACAGCTCATAGATCTGTACCACAAGATGCGGTTGGGCCTTGCGCAACCGCTCAAGCAACTGCGGCACCAGGCTCGGCCGAACCGTCTGTAGTACGCCGATGGCCAGCGTGCGCAAGGACTGGCCCTTGAAGTTGCGCATCGCTTCGTGGGCGCGCTGCAGCCCATCGAGCAGGGGCAGGGCGTGGTTGTACAGGGTGTGGGCCGCCAAGGTCGGCAGCAGGCGCTTGTTGCTGCGCTCGAACAGGCTCAGGTCAAGGCTGTGCTCAAGCTGGCGGATCTGCTGCGAGAGGGCCGGCTGAGACAGTGACAGGCGTTCAGCAGCGCGGCCGACATGGCCTTCTTCATACACCGCGACGAAATAACGCAGTTGGCGAAAATCCATAAGTATTACTTATCGAAAAAGCTGAAAAAACGGAATGGCCGCAAGCGCCGCCGAGGCCTAGTCTATCGCCGTATTCCAGCGGGTTACAGCGATCAATTCGCGCATTGTTACCCCGTTTGAGAAACACTTTTGATAGGAAAGGCAAAATTATCAAGCGCCGGCGCCAAGACCGGACGTTGCCCTTTGCCGTGACTGGCCGGAGCCCCCGATGAACCTGTTCAACCTGCGCCGATCGGCCAACGCCGCGGCTGTCGTGCCCAAGCGTGCGCCGGTAAGCGTGCCAGACGCATCGGCGTTGTCCCGCGAGCGCCTGATGCCCGGCGCCGAACGTGCGCCACAAGTGTTCGTGCGTGGCCAAGGCTCCTGGTTGTGGGACAACCAAGGGCATGCTTACCTGGATTTTACCCAGGGCGGCGCGGTAAACAGCCTGGGCCACAGCCCCAGCGTGTTGGTCAAGGCGCTGGGCAATCAGGCCCAGGCGTTGATCAACCCAGGGGCCGGTTTCCATAGCCGTGGTTTGCTGACGCTGGCCAACCGCTTGTGCCAGAGCACCGGTAGCGATCAGGCGTACCTGCTCAACAGTGGCGCCGAGGCCTGCGAGGGGGCGATCAAGCTGGCGCGCAAATGGGGCCAGCTGCACCGCAACGGCGCTTATCACATCATCACTGCCAGCCAGGGCTGCCATGGCCGCAGCCTGGGGGCCCTGTCGGCATCCGATCCGCTGCCGTGCAACCGCTGTGAACCCGGCCTGCCGGGTTTCAGCAAAGTGCCATTCAATGACTTGGCGGCGCTGCATGCAGAAGTCGACTCGCGAACTGTGGCAATCATGCTCGAGCCGGTCCAGGGCGAGGCAGGCGTGATTCCCGCGACAAGGGAATACCTCAAAGGCGTCGAGCGGTTGTGCCGTGAGCTGGGCATCCTGCTGATCCTTGACGAGGTGCAGACCGGCATTGGCCGCTGCGGAGCATTGCTGGCCGAGGAAACCTACGGGGTGCGCGCTGACATCATTACCTTGGGCAAAGGCCTGGGAGCCGGCGTGCCGCTGGCGGCCTTGCTTGCTCGTGGTACCGCTTGCTGCGCGGCCCCCGGCGAGCTGGAGGGCAGCCACCATGGTAATGCGCTGATGTGCGCTGCAGGCCTTGCGGTACTGGATACCGTACTGGAGCCGGGCTTTTTCGAGCATGTCCAGGACAGTGGCCGCCATCTGCGCGATGGCCTGAGCCGCCTGGCCGGCCGCTATGGCCAAGGCGAAGTACGCGGCCAAGGGCTTCTCTGGGCGCTTCAGCTACAGGACCACCTGGCCAAGGACCTGGTGCAGGCGGCCTTGCACGAGGGCCTGCTTTTGAATGCCCCGCAGGCCGATGTGGTGCGTTTTACACCGGCGTTGACGGTGAGCAAAGGCAACATCGATGAAATGCTCCTGCGCCTGGCCCGGGCCTTCGCCCGCCTGCACGCGCAGCAGCATGCCCGCCGTGAAGTTTCGGCCTGATACGAATTCTACGAACCGTCTGGCGTTTCTGCGCATCGCCCCTGGCCTGATTCATTTGGCCCGGGGCGTTTTTTTTGTGGGGGGCAGGCCCTTGGCAAGGTGCCTGAGCGCTGCAAAAAAACCACGGCATGCACCGGTGGAACCTCTGCGATGCCCAGCTAGTCTCTGTTTAGACCCATTGAGGAGAAACTTGCATGGACATCATTCGCATCATCATCGCCATCATCCTGCCGCCGCTGGGTGTGTTTCTGCAGGTCGGGTTCGGCGGGGCGTTCTGGCTGAATATCCTGCTGACCTTGCTGGGGTACATTCCGGGTATCGTGCATGCGGTGTACATCATCGCCAAGCGCTGAATCTGCCGGGGCCGCAGGGCGGCCCCAGGTTTCACTGGGCCAGCACCCGACAATAGAACTTCCATTCCTCCTCGAGGGCATGTGCAAGGTTTTCGGCCTTTCGAAAGCCATGCCGTTCGCCCGCGTAGAAGTGCCCCTCGGCCTCGATGCCATTGGCCTTCAACGCCTCAAGCATCGAGCGCGTCTGCTCCGGCACCACCACAGCATCCAGTTCACCCTGAAAGAAAATCACCGGTACATTGATCTGCTCGGCATGCAACAGTGGGGTGCGTTGGCGATAGCGCTCGGCATCCTGTTGCGGGTCACCGATCAGCCAGTCGAGGTAATCGCCTTCGAACTTGTGCGTGGCGCGGCCCAGCGCAACCGGGTCACTTACCCCGTAGAGGCTGGCACCGGCACGGAATACGTCATGGAACGCCAGGGCGCACAGGGTGGTATAACCGCCGGCACTGCCACCACGTATGAAGGCTTTGCGGTGGTCGATCAAACCGCGTTCGGCCAGGTGTTCGACTGCCGCGCAGGCATCCTGTACATCGCTCTGGCCCCAGCGCAAGTGCAGGGCCTGGCGATATTCGCGACCATAACCAGTACTGCCCCGATAGTTCAGGTCGGCAACGGCGAAGCCACGCTGGGTCCAGTACTGAACCCGTGGGTCCAGCACCGGATAGCAGGCTGAGGTTGGCCCACCATGGATGAACACCACCAGCGGGGAAGGCCCTTTGGCGCCGGCTGCCGGGTAAAAGAAACCATGGGAAACCTCGCCGCCACTGTCGTAGAGGATGGATTGCGGCTGGCTGATGCAATCGGCTGGCAGTAACTCGGCGCCGCCTGCCAGAACCCGTACTTCGTGGCTTGCCCGGTCAATGGCAATGACGGCTGGCGGGCTGATCGGCGAGGCAGCGATTGCGTAGAGATGCCCGGCGTCGATGGCCAGGCTACGAAAACGGCTATAGGCACTGGCGAAACGCTCCATCTGGCCGTCGACGGTGCGTAGCCCGAGTTGCCCAACGCCACCTTCGAACCAGCTGGCCAGGTAGCTTTGTGGTCCGATTGCCAGCCAGGTGCTGTTGCCCAGTTGCCAGGGTGCGGCAGCGTGGTCTGCAGGCTCGGCGGGCAAGGCTTGCCATAGCCCGCCCAACTCGCCCCAGGGCTGCCAGAAACCATTACGGTCGGACAGGCAGTACAAGCGCCCTTGCGCGTCGAAGCGAGGTTGCTGGAGGGACTCGTCATTCGCCGCGATGCAGCGCGCCGCGCCCCAGCTACCGTCACTTTGCCGTTCGCGACACATCAGCCGTGTGACTGTCCATGGCTGCGCCGGCCGGTCCCATTCGATCCAGGCCAGGCGTGTGCCATCGGCGCTGATCGTGGGGGATGCATAGAAATCAGCGCCTGCGCCGAGCTCTTCAACGGCGGTCTCACCCAATGCCACCAGGCGATGTTCCACACTCTCGCCATGGCACTCCTCGACCGCCAGCACTTGGCCGTCGTGCCATTGCAGGTCGCCGTAACGGCATTGGGCATTCTGGGTCAACGCATGCGGTGGCGCGCCATCAAGTCCCTGGTGATAGATCTGCTGGTCCTTCTCGTTGACGAACAGCACTGCGTCATCGCTCAGGCAGAAACTGCCTCCACCGTATTCATAGACCCGGCTGCGCACGCTGAAGCCGTCAGGCGTGAGGCAGCGTGCCTGCTGGTCACGCCAGCACCAGATGCGGCAAGCACCGTCGGCCGGGCGAAATTCATTCCAGAACAGGCCTTGGGGGCTGGCTTTGAGTTCGGCGAAATCGGTGCCGGCGGCGACAGCCTGCGCGGCACTGAATTCACCCGCGGGCAATGACACGTGAGTTGCGCTCATTACGGAAGGTCATCTGTTCAATGGCGAGGTCGGCTGTTTCTGCCTCCTCGCGGGCCTTGAGGATGATGCCGTGGTCGCTCGACTTGGCGCACACCGGGTCGGCGTTGCTGGCATCGCCGGTGAGCATGAAGGCCTGGCAGCGGCAGCCGCCGAAGTCCTTTTCTTTCTCGTCGCACGAGCGGCAGGGCTCGGGCATCCAGTCATAACCACGGAAACGGTTGAAGCCGAACGAGTCGTACCAGATGTGCTTGAGGTCGTGATCGCGGACATTCGGGAACTGCACCGGCAGCTGACGTGCGCCATGACAGGGCAGGGCAGTGCCGTCCGGCGTGATGGTCAAAAACAGGCTGCCCCAGCCATTCATGCAGGCCTTGGGGCGCTCCTCGTAGTAGTCCGGCGTGACGAAGATCAGCTTGCACGGGTTGCCTTCGGCCTTGAGCTTTGCACGGTACTCGTTGGTGATGCGTTCAGCGCGTTCAAGCTGCTCACGGGTCGGCAGCAGGCCCAGGCGGTTGAGGTGCGCCCAGCCATAGAACTGGCAGGTTGCAAGTTCGACGAAGTCGGCTTCCAGCGCTACGCACAGCTCGATGATGCGGTCGATCTTGTCGATGTTGTGCCGGTGGGTGACGAAGTTGAGCACCATCGGATAGCCATGGGCTTTCACTGCCCGGGCCATCTCCAGCTTCTGTGCGAAGGCCTTTTTCGACCCCGCCAGCAGGTTGTTCACCTGCTCGTCGCTGGCCTGGAAACTGATCTGGATGTGGTCCAGGCCGGCGTCCTTGAAGTTGGCGATACGTGCCTCGGTCAGGCCGATGCCGGAGGTGATCAGGTTGGTGTAGTAACCCAACCGGCGCGCTTCGCCGATCAGCTCGGCGAGGTCCTGGCGCACCAGCGGCTCACCGCCGGAAAAGCCGATCTGCGCGGCACCCATTTCACGGGCTTCGGCCATCACCTTGAACCACTGCGCGGTCGACAGCTCCTTGCCCTGTTCGGCGAAGTCGAGGGGGTTGGAGCAGTACGGGCACTGCAGCGGGCAGCGATAGGTCAGTTCGGCCAGCAGCCACAGCGGCAGGCCGACCGGTACCTCAGGCGAGTGTGATCCAGTGTTCGCCACGGGCCACCTCCATGAATTGCTCGATGTCATCAGCGACTTCGGGCACACCAGGGAATTGCTGTTCGAGCTCGGTGATGATCGCGTTCACATCACGTTTGCCGTCGATCAGGCCGCCTATGAGGGAGGCGCTGTCGTTGAGCTTGATCATGCCCTCAGGGTAGAGCAGCACGTGGCCTTTCTGCGCCGGTTCGTACTGGAACCGGTAACCGGGGCGCCAGTTCGGCACTTGCTTGCGGTCGAAACTCATAGGGCAATCCCCTTGTGCCATACCCGTTGCTGGGTGACGGTGTGATACGGCGGGCGGTGCAGCTCGTAGGCCATGCTCATGGCGTCGAGCATGCTCCAGAGGATATCCAGCTTGAACTGCAGGATTTCCAGCATACGCTCCTGGCCCGCCCGGGTGGTGTAGTGCTGCAAGGTGATCGTCAGGCCGTGCTCGACATCGCGCCGGGCCTGGCCCAGGCGGGTGCGGAAGTACTCGTAGCCGGCAGGATCGATCCACGGGTAGTGTTGCGGCCAGCTGTCCAGCCGCGACTGGTGGATCTGTGGGGCGAACAGTTCGGTCAGCGAGCTGCTGGCCGCTTCCTGCCAGCTGGCACGGCGGGCGAAGTTCACGTAGGCATCGACGGCGAAGCGCACACCTGGCAGCACCAGCTCCTGGGAACGCAGCTGGTCCGGGTCGAGCCCCACGGCCTGGCCCAGGCGCAGCCAGGCTTCGATACCACCGTCTTCGCCCGGGGCTCCGTCGTGGTCGAGCAGGCGCTGGATCCACTCGCGGCGCACTTCGCGGTCCGGGCAGTTGGCGAGGATCGCGGCATCCTTCATCGGGATGTTCACCTGGTAGTAGAAGCGGTTGGCTACCCAGCCCTGGATCTGTTCGCGGGTAGCGCGCCCTTCGTACATCGCCACGTGATAGGGGTGATGAATGTGGTAGTAGGCGCCCTTGGCGCGCAGGGCCTGCTCGAATTCGGCAGGCGACAGTGGCAGTGCCTCGCTCATCGGGCCTCCTTACAACTCGATGCTCATGCCGTCGAAGGCGACTTCCACACCGCGGCGCTGGACCTCGGCGCGTTCGGGGGAGTCTTCGTCCAGAATCGGGTTGGTGTTGTTGATGTGGATAAGTACCTTGCGCTGGCGTGGGAAACCGTCCAGCACCTCGAGCATGCCGCCGGGGCCGTTCTGCGCCAGGTGACCCATTTCGCGGCCAGTGCGGGTGCCGACGCCGCGGCGCTGCATTTCATCATCCTCCCACAGCGTGCCGTCGACCAGCAGGCAGTCAGCGCCGTGCATCATTGCCAGCAGCTTGTCGTCGACCTGGCCCAGGCCGGGCGCGTAGAACAGCTTGCCGCCGGTGCGGGTGTCTTCCACCAGCAGCCCCAGGTTGTCGCCCGGATGTGGGTCGAAGCGGTGCGGGGAGTAAGGCGGTGCGGCGCTGCGCAGCGGGAACGGAGTGAACCTGAGGTTGGGGCAGGCCGGGATGACAAAGCTGCCCTCGAGCTCGATGCGGTTCCACTGCAGGCCACCGTTCCAGTGGCTGAGCATGTTGAACAGCGGGAAGCCGGTGGTGAGATCCTGATGGACCATGTCGGTGCACCAGACCTGATGCGGGCAGCCTTCGCGCAGGCTGAGCAGGCCGGTGGTGTGGTCGATCTGGCTGTCGAGCAGGACGATGGCATTGATGCCGGTGTCGCGCAGGGCACGGGCCGGCTGCATTGGCGCGAAGGCCTGCAGTTGGGCACGGATGTCGGGTGAGGCGTTGCACAGGATCCAGTGCACACCGTCGTCGGACAGGGCAATCGACGACTGGGTGCGTGCCGTGGCGCGCAGGCTGCCATCGCGATAGCCCTTGCAGTTGGCGCAGTTGCAGTTCCACTGCGGGAAGCCACCGCCGGCGGCGGAACCGAGAATCTGGATGTACATGGTTGCTCTCTATCCGAACTGTCCGAAGAACCGTAGCCGAAAAAACGACAACGCCCCGGCTGGCCGAGGCGTTGAAACGCAGGCAGTGCTTAGCGGCTTGCGAAGTACATGGTCACTTCGAAGCCGATACGCAGGTCAGTGTATGCAGGTTTGGTCCACATGGTTTTTGCTCCTTCCGGGTTAGGGTAGAGGGTTCAGCTATTTGTTTGGCGTCGCCTCGCGCCGAAGGTTCCGGCGGCTGAGATAGCGTTATCTTACAAGAAAATCTTGTACCGAAAGGTTAATTCTTCGAAAAGCGCCCTTGCGGTATACGTAACAATTGACCCCGGATCAGTGCCAGGCCCCCGCTGGCGCAGGCCCATTGGCCAGGCAGAGCAAGGGTGAATCGGCTGCGAGCAAGCGGCCCAGCAAATCGTCCAGATGCGCCTGTTGCGTCTTCAGGATAGCCACGCGTAACGCGGGCAGATCGTCGGGTAGTGTAGCCAAGTGTGTCTGCCATGCCCAATCGGCAAGCTCCGCGTTGGCCATGGCTGGCTCGTCGAACTGCGCCGCCAACCTTTGCCGTGCAGCAGCGTCGAGACATACACCTTGGCGCAGGAGGGTGAGCAGGTGACCGAGGATCTCGGCGTGGGTGGCACGGGGCGATTGCACGCCGAACAGCAGCCCGCCGATGCCCTCGACCTGACGAAAGGTACTGAATACGGCGTAACCCAGCTGCAATTCCACCCGTAGCCTTTGGTACACGGGCCCTTGCAGCAACTGGGCGAGAAGCCGGCCGCAGGCTTGCTGATGGTCAGGCACGGGGCAAAAAAGCAACAGTGCGGGTTCGCTGCCCGGCACCTTGGCGTGATGCCAGCGGCGGCCGTGCCAGTCGGGCGGAGGTACCGGCATGCCAAACTGCCCGGGGCAGCCTTGCAATGCTGCGCTCAGGGCCTGCAGGGCGGTTGCGTCGAACCCCACAGCCAGGCCATGCCATCGGCTGTGCTGCCATGCATCGTCGAGTGCCTGTTGATTGAGCGCGCGGGTTGGTTCGGGCTTTGGTGCTGCGCCGGTGAGTGCATCTGGCAGTTGGTTGAGCAGGGCCCTGATCGGGATCAGCAAGGGGGGCTGTTGTGTCGCAGGCTCCCAGTCAGCGGGCGAACGCAAGCACGCCATCGCGAGTTCGACGGCCCTCGTGACCGCTGCGGGCAGGCCAGTGCAACGCAGCTGCCAATTTTCGCCTGCGGCACTGAACTGCAGTTGCAACGCGGCACGCTCGCACCGCGCCTGTAGCGGCTGCAGGGCGCGTTCGAGCACGGCGTGCAAGCCCTGGCGCAGGGCCGAAGGCACTTGCCAGCGCAGGTGAAATGCCCCGTATTGGCGTGCCGCCGGCAGTTGCTCACTGACCGTCAGCGCTGCAGGCAATTGAGGCGCCTGCGTGGGGGGCAAGCCGGTAAACAGCAAAGGCTCGGGTGCTGGCAGCTGCCATTGCCCATGCTTGCGCGATGGCAGGCCTTCGAGCAGTGCCTGAAGTGCGCAGAGTGCTTGTGCATCAAGTGCCGCCAATGGCTGACCTGCGCTGTCACGGCGGGCCAACTCGAGGGGGCTGGCGTTGCGTTCGCGGCTCTGTTGCAGAAGGCCGAATTCGGCGTTCAGGTGCGCCGGGCCGGATTGCCGGATAAAGCCGAACCATCCGTGCAGCAGGGCGTGTACTTCCTCTGCACAGGCGTCTGCGCTGAGTTCGAGCTCGATGTGCCAGAGCATCTGCCCGGCGAAGGCGTACAGCATTTCTGCCTTGAAAGTTTGCAGCCAGCTGCGCTGGCGCAGTGCATCCAGCCAGGTGCCCGGCCTGCTGTCGCTCAAACCGGCAATCAGCAACTCCAATGCTCGTTCGCCACCAGGGGGCAGGTTTTCATGGGTGAATACCAGGGCTATGTTCGTGTTCGACAGGGCAGGTGGCGGTGTTTGTGGCGTGCGTTCGCCGAAGGCAAACAAACCAGCGTAGTGCCTGCCAAGCTGTTCGAGCTCATCCAGCGGTTGCGGCCCACACAGGCTCAAGGTGATCTGGCCACCGTGGTAGTAGCGTTGATGGAAATCTGTGAGGGCCCGCTGAAAGGCAGGATCCTGCAACGCCAGGGTATACCGGTTGCCTGCATGAAAACCGCCTAGCGGATGGCCAGCCGACACTGATTGCAGCAGGGCAAAATCCTTCTGGGCCTTAGGGTTGCGCGACCAGGCGATGAATTCGGCATGGATCACTTCACGCTCGCGGCGCTGGCGTTCGCTACCCAGGTCGGGTTCGGCGAGCATCTGGCAAAGGCGCTCCAGCCCGCCGGCCAAGGCTGCGGGCGGGACTTCAAAGAAGAAATCTGTGGTGCGTTCGCGGGTGCTGGCGTTGACCTGCCCGCCGAGGGTCTGGACGTAGCGCATCAGGCCGTCATCCAAGGCGAATCGAGGAGTGCCGAGGAAGAACAGATGCTCGAGAAAGTGCGCGAGCCCAGGCCATTTTGCCGGAGCATCGTGGCTGCCCGCGTGGACCCTCAGCGCAGCAGCCGAGCGCTTGAGCCGCGGGGCATGGCGCAGGGTGAGCTGCAGGCCGTTGGCTAATACGAGGTGGCGAGTGGCATCAGGCATGGGGGCTCCGGGGTAAGCACTCATGCTAACAAATTAGTTGGCCTGACCGCCGACAGAGGCTGTTCTCAGCCCCGCCGCAGATGCAATTCCTGGCGCAGATCTGCGAGGTAAGGAAACGCTTTGCGCCCCTGCACCACCTGTTCATGTTCCAGTTGTGCCAGCAGCTGGCACTCATCCCGACCGGCCATGGCCAGCAGGCTGCCATCCGGCCCGATGATGCTGCTCTGGCCGCAGTACTGGATCTCGCCCTCGGCCCCGCAATAGTTGGCATACACCAGGTAGCACTGGTTTTCCTGGGCCCGGGAGCGCACGGTCACCTGACAGACAAAATCATACGGGGTCATGTTTGCGGTCGGCACCAGGATCAGCTCAGCGCCATCCAGCGCCAAGCGCCGGGCATTTTCCGGAAACTCGATGTCGTAGCAGATCAGCAGCCCCACCTTCCAGCCCTCCAGCTCGACCACCGGAAAGTGGTCGGCACCGGGGCTGAACAGGGCGCGGTCCAGCTCACCGAACAGGTGCGTCTTGCGGTAATTGCACAGGCTGCGGCCATGGGCGTCGATCAGTTGCACGCTGTTGTAGATCGCGCCATCGTCAGTGCGCTCGGGGTAGCCGTAGACGATGGCGATGCGATGCGCCTGGGCGATCTCCACCACCTCCATGGCCGACGGGCCATCATCGGCCTCTGCCAGGCGTTCTACCTGTGCCAACCCGATGTTGTAGCCGCTCAGGAACATCTCCGGACACACCAGCAACTGCGCGCCGCGCTCGGCCGCCAACTGCGCCTGGTGGCGCAGCCGTTGCAGGTTGCCGGGCACGTCCAGCGGGTTGGGCGTGCCCTGGAACAGAGCGATGCGCATGCTGCCTCCTTGTCTCAGTCTGCCAGGGCGATCGGCCCGATCTCGTCGAACACGTCGCCTGGGCCTGGATTGTCCGGATGGGTCTGGCCACCGAAGTGGTTCATGATACCCCACACCGCATTCAGCGAAGTCTGCACTGCCCCCTCGACCCAGGCCGGGGTCCACGACACGTCATCGCCGGCAATGAACATCCCGCGCTGCTCCATTGGCATGTCCTGCTGCATGAAGTGCGCGTACATCCGTTGGTTGTAGCGATAGTGGCCAGGCAGTGCGCCCTTGAAGGCACCGAGGAAGTGCGGGTCGGCCTCCCAGGAAATGGTGATCGGGTCGCCGATGATATGCCCGGCGATATCGGTCTTGGGGTAGATCTTCTTCAGTGCATCCAGGGCCAGTTGCACGCGTTTTTCCACTGGGTGCGGGAGCATCTTCAGGGCGTCGCTCATCCAGGCGTAGGACAGGCAGATCACGCCGGGCTTGTCGTCGCCGTTATCGAACAGGTAGGTGCCGCGGGTCAGCCGATCAGTGAGGGTCATGCTCATCAGGTCGCGGCCGGTTTGCGGGTCTTTGTCCTTCCAGAACGGGCGATCGACCATGACGAAGGTTTTCGACGACTGCATGTATCGGGTACGGTCCAGGGCCATCCACATCTTTTGCGAGAACAGTGATTCTTCACAATCGATCTGGGTGGTCAGCAGCCAGCTCTGGCAGGTGGCGAGCACGGCGCCGTAGTGGCGGGTGTCGCCCCAGTTGTCGGTGACGGCCAGGCGCCCGTCGGCTGCGCGGGCGATGCGCTTTACCCCGGTGCGTGGTGCGCCGCCATGCAGCGCGCTCAGGCTGGTGCCCTCGGGCCAGTGGGCGCAGCGCTCCGGTACATGGCGCCAGATGCCCTGCGGTACCTGCTCCACACCGCCGACGATCAGGTGCTGGTGGTCGTCGCAGTTGGTCATCACCACACGGAAGATTTCCAGCATCGAGTTGGGGAAGTCCGAGTCCCAGCCGCCTGTGCCGAAGCCGACCTGGCCGAACACCTCACGGTGCTGGAAGCTCAGTTGGGCGAACGAGCGCGAGGTGGCGACGAAGTCGTAGAAGGTGCGGTCGTCCCACAGCGGTACCAGCTTGTTCCACAGCGCTTTGAGGCGCGGAACATCGCGATCGCGGATCGCCTGCTGGATATCGGCGAACTGCGCGCCGCTTTCCAGCGCGTCGGCCCAGGCATCGGCTACCTCGTGGAACAGTTTGGGCAAATCGCTGACTTTTTCGGCGTAGTAGGTCTGGCCTTCCAGGTCGATCACCGTGCTGCCGGATGCCGGTGTCAGCGGGTTGGGGAAGGGCTTGGTTTCCAGGCCCAGCTTGTCCACATAGTGGTAGAAGGCGGTGGAGGACACCGGAAAGCGCATGCCGCCGAGCTCGGCGATGACCCCGTCGGTGCCGTTGAAGGCCTGCGAGCGCAGTCGGCCACCCATTTTCGAGGCCTCATACACCACAGGCTTGAGCCCCAGCTTCATCAGCTCGTAGGCCGCCACCAGGCCTGCGATGCCGGCACCGACGATAGCGACTTCCTCACCGTGGCGATCAGCCGGAATGCTGCCCAGCCCAGCCGGGTGCTCCAGCCAGTCGTCGAAGCCGAACGGGAAGTCCGGGCCGAAGATGGTGATGGGTTTCTTGCCGTCGGCCGGGTGGCGGTTTTTCTTGTTCATTGCTGTGACCTTGCCAGAGCGGCTGCGCAGGGGCGGAGCCTGAGTATAGGAGATGCCTGGTGGTCATTTTAGGGAGCGGGGTGTTCGTAATTAAGATGCAAAACGCCGTCGTATTGGCTTTTTTTTCGTCATAACGACATGGCTATAAATACTTGTGACGATTTTTGCTCGGCAACTGTACCGCTGTCATCTAGAAGGGCTGGCCGCGGTCCACTTTGCTGCTGAGGATGATCGAGGTGGTGGTCTTCTCCACGCCCTCGACGCTGCCGATCTGGTCCAGCAGCTGGTCCAGTTGTTCTGGCGAATCGCTGCGCAGCCACGCTACGTAATCGAACTCACCGCTGACCGCGCACAATTGCTGCACTTGCCCCATGGCAGCCAGGCGCCGCACCACGTCCTTGCCGGAGCGCGGTTGCACCTTTATCCCGACATAGGCTTGCAGGCCGCCATCGACCAGGCGCTGGCCCAGTCGCACGCCGTACCCGGTGATGACTTTTCCCTTCTCCAGCCGCGCCAGGCGCGAGTTGACGGTGGTGCGAGCGATACCCAGATGGCGGGCAAGGGTGGCGACGCTTTCGCGGGCATTGATCTGCAGCAGGGCGATCAGTTGGTGATCGATTTCATCGAGGGCGATTGGGCGGGGATTCGACATGGCGAGTCTCTACAGTGGGCTTGCTAGCCTAGCCACGCAGCGGCAATCAGGGCAAGGCAAAGTGCTGCTGCGTGGCTGACTTAATTGCGGCATGATAATTGGCAGACTTTAGTGGACCCACCGTGTGAACTTCGAAACTTTGCTGGAATGCTGGCGGCAGGAAGTCTCCAACAAGAAAAAGCCCGGGCGCCGTACCAGCCTGTTCTTCAACGTGCTGCGACGTGCGCGCAAGGACAACAAGCTGCGCTTTCTTTTCGCCTACCGCCTGGCGCAGTACCTTGATGCCCGCGGCGGCCTGAGCAGGCGGTATGCCCGCGGCATGCAGCAGCGGCTCAATCTCAAGTACGCCGTGGACATCGACATCGGCGCGCAAATAGCTCCCGGCCTTCGTATCGCCCATCTGCCAGGCGTGGTGATCACTCGCCACGCAAGCATCGGGCGTAATTTTTTCATACGGCAGAATTGCTCGGTCGGGATCAAGACCCTTGGCCTGGACCATTACTCGCTGTGCATAGGCGAGAACGTCAGCCTCGGTGCCAATAGCTGCATCGTTGCTGACCACATCAGCATCGGCAACAACGTGGTCATTGGGGCCATGTCTCTGGTGACCCGAGACATTCCTCCCGATAGCACCTTCTACAACCCGCGCCAGCGGAACCTACAGCCACGGCAGGATTCTTGAGAGCCTGAAAATGAAGAAAGCCGCGCAATCGCGCGGCTTTCTTGTATCGGGTGTCCACACGGACTCGAATTGGCGTAATGGCAGGATCGTGTCGCGTTGCGCTGTTTTGTCGCTGCGAGGTCAGCCTTGAGCGTTTTCCGGGTGCTGTAGCTGGTAGCGCGTGCTGCGCCCGCCGCCGGGCAGTCGGGCAAGGCAGCCCTTCTCGACAAGATCGCTCAGGTGGCGCGTGGCGGTGGCTTTCGAGACCTTGGCCACGGCCTGGTATTGCGCGGCGCTGATGCCGTTCTCGAAACCTCTCTCGCCGCCATCGAGCAGGCGGTTAAGCACTTTGACCTGCTCGGCAGATAAGGCTTGGCTGCGGTGAGCCTGCCAGAAGCGCGCCTTGGCCAGCACGCGGTCTATACGAGCAAGGGCTTGCTCCAGACTCTTGAGCAGCGTTGCGAGGAACCATTGCAGCCAGGCGGTGATATCCAGCGTGCCCTTCTGGCTGGCCTCCAGGATGCGGTAATAGCCGGCACGATCGTCGAGGATGCTAGCCGACATGGCGTAAAAGCGGATAGCCTGCTGTTCGCCCTGAGCCAAAGCCAAGTCGGTGATGGCGCGTGTAAGACGACCATTGCCGTCATCGAATGGGTGCAGGGTAACGAACCAGAAGTGCGCAATGCCGGCACGCAAGAATGGGTCGAGGCTCGCATCGCTGCGGCTGCTCTGGAACCAGGCAAAGAAGTCGTCCAGTTGCGCTTCCAGCCCGGCGCGAGGTGGGGCCTGGAAATGTACGGTAGGGCGCGCGAGACGACCGGAAACTACCTGCATGGGCTCTTCGCCGCGCAGCATGCCGACGCGTAGCGGGCGGGCCATCAAGTGGTCATCGCTGGGGAACAGCCAAGCATGCCAGGCGAACAGCCGCTGCAGAACGAGCGGCTGCTGATAGGCGCGGGTGGCATCGAGCAGCAGTTGCGCCAGGCCTTCGGATCGAGAGGTGGTGCGACCTTCCTCGTTCAGCCCCAGGCGCCGCGCCAGCGACGAGCGCACCGAGCCGACATTCAGCTGCTCACACTCGATGGCGGATGAAGTGACGATATTCTGCAGTAGGGCATCCAGGCTGCTCTGCACTTGCGTGTCACTACTTACAGCTCCCAGCATCCCGAGCAAGCGACCCTGTGCCTGGCTGCAAGCGCGCAGCAGCGGGGCAAGTGCATCGGCTTGCCAGCTAAAGTGCGCCCAGTTGGGCTGCTGCCAGATCCAGAGCGGTTCATTCATGGAGGGGTGCTCTTTTTTGAGCCGATTAACGAGCTTATTCGGCTCATTTGGTGAGCCGATAATGCCGGCTATTCGGCTCCCTGTCTAATTTTAAAGCCAGGTTGGCTGACTTAATGAGTGCACCTGATTTGTGGGTGTTGAGCCAGCTCACGCGACTGCTTCCAGCAATTCAGAAACACTCTTGAATCGATAAAAGAACGCATCACGATCCAGTTCGGCCAGCTTCAGGGCCTGAGCCAAAGAGCGATCGCCCGGATGCTTGATCGCAGCCCCTCGACCGTTAGTCGTGAGCTTCGCCGTAACGCCGCCAGTACCTCGCCCTATTCTGCCAGCCAGGCTCAGCAACAAATGCGCCTGCGTCGCAAGGCGTGCCGACCTGCGCGCAAGCTTGAACCAGGTGGCGAACTGGGGATTCCATGACCATCCGGACACCCATTCCACCAACATCCGGACACTGATTCCACGTTGATCCGGACACTCATTCCACAAGTATCCGGACACCGATTCCACGGCCATCCGGACACTTTCAGGCAGGCAGCAACGCAGGATTATTCACTACCATCGGCCTCTTTTATCGAAGCGAAGTGGTCGTCGTGGAGCGTTTATCCATGCGTAAAATCCGAGAGGTACTACGCCTAAAGTTCGACGCCGGCCTGTCCGTGCGCAATATCGCCAAAAGTTTATCCATTGGCCATTCGAGTGCGGGAGACTACCTTTGCCGGTTTGCTGCCAGCGGGCTTCAGTGGCCCGTCGATCTCTCAGATGCCGAGCTGAATCGGCGTTTTTTTCCGCCGGCAGTACCCGCGCCAAGCGACCAACGTCCGACGCCGGACTGGGCTCATGTCCACGCCGAGTTACGCCGTCCCGGTGTCACCTTGGCCCTGCTCTGGCAAGAGTACCGACTCGCCCATCCGCAAGGCTTCCAATACAGCTGGTTCTGCGAGCACTACCGCCTCTGGGCGGCCAAGGTCGACGTGGTCATGCGCCAGGAACATCGCGCCGGCGAAAAACTGTTCGTCGACTACGCCGGTCAAACCGTGCCGGTCATCGACCGGCAGACCGGGGAAATCCATCAAGCCCAGATCTTCGTCGCCGTCCTCGGGGCGTCCAGCTACACCTTCGCCGAAGCCACTTGGTCGCAGAAACTCTCTGATTGGCTGTGCTCGCATGCCCGCTGCTTCGCCTTTCTCGGCGGAACATCGCAGATACTGGTACCCGACAATCTGCGCAGCGGCGTGACCAAGGCACATCGCTACGAGCCCGACATCAACCCCAGTTACCGCGACCTGGCCGAGCATTACGGCGTAGCCGTGCTGCCCGCGCGCTCGCGTAAACCCAAGGACAAAGCCAAGGTTGAAGTCGGCGTACAGGTCGTCGAACGCTGGATCCTCGCGGTGCTGCGCAACCGCCAGTTCTTCTCGTTGGGCGAACTCAATACCGCTATCGCACTGCTTCTGGAGCGCCTCAATCACAAGCCCTTCAAAAAGCTGCCCGGCTCACGCCGCTCAGCCTTCGAGACCCTCGACCAACCCGCGCTGCAACCGTTACCGGAACACCCTTACGTCTACGCCGAATGGAAAAAGGTACGCGTCCATATCGACTACCACGTCGAAGTCGATGGCCACTTCTACTCGGTACCATACCAGTTGGTGAAGCATCAACTCGAAGTGCGGCTCACGGCCCAGACCGTCGAGTGCTTCCACGCCAACCAGCGGGTGGCCAGCCATCTGCGCTCGCCACATAAAGGCCGCCACACCACCCAGATCGAGCACATGCCCAAGAGCCACCGCGAACACGCCGAGTGGACGCCCCAGCGGCTGATCCGCTGGGCTGAGCAGACGGGCCCGAATACGGCCGGTGTCATCGCCTACATCCTCGAACGCCGCATCCATCCGCAGCATGGCTTCCGCGCCTGCCTGGGCATCCTGCGCCTGAGCAAACAGCACGGCGAAGCGCGGCTGGAAGCCGCTTGCCAGCGTGCGCTGGCACTGGGCGCATGTAGCTACAAAAAGCCTCGAATCGATCCTGCGCCAAGGACTGGAACGGCTGCCGCTGGGCCAGCAAAACCTGCCGTTACTGCCCGACGAGCACATCAACCTGCGCGGCCCTGGCTACTACCACTGACTGAAAAAGGAGCACCAATATGCTGCCCAACCCGACCCTCGACAAGCTACAAACCCTGCGCCTGCACGGCATGATCAAGGCGCTTGGCGAACAACACGCAACGCCTGACATCAACGACCTCAGCTTCGACGAACGCCTCGGCCTGATAGTCGACCGCGAGCTGACCGAGCGTGAAGATGCGCGCCTGAGTACGCGTCTCAAAGCCGCCCGACTACGCCACAACGCCTGCCTGGAAGACATCGACTACCGCAGCCCGCGTGGCCTGGACAAGGCGCTGATCCTGCAACTGGGCAGCGGCCAGTGGCTGCGCGACGGCCTGAACCTGATCATCGGCGGCCCAACCGGCGTAGGCAAAACCTGGCCCACAAGGCCTGCCGCGATGGCTACAGCGTGCGTTACCTGCGTCTGCCGCGCTTGATGGAAGAGCTGGGCCTAGCCCACGGCGATGGGCGCTTCGCGAAACTGATGGCGGGTTATGCCAAGACCGACTTGCTGATCCTGGATGACTGGGGCCTGGCGCCGTTTACCGCCGCACAACGGCGCGACATGCTCGAACTGCTGGACGACCGCTACGGCAACCGCTCGACGCTGGTGACCAGCCAGATGCCGGTAGACAAATGGCACGCACTGATCGGCGATCCGACCTTGGGCGACGCGATCCTCGATCGGCTGGTGCACAACGCTTACCGGATCGAACTGAAGGGCGAATCGATGCGCAGGCGCGCAACGAAATTGACGACGACAGGGGCTTCAGACTAACAATGCAAACCTGCGTCGCTGCGCTCCGACTGCCTGTCCGAATGAGCGTGGAACGAGTGTCCGGATGTTCGTGGGCTGAGTGTCCGAATGGCGTGGAATCCGCAATCCAGCCGCTCATGTTCTTCGTTTCCAGCACGAGATGCCGTAGGGCGAAAGGAATATGTGGTCGATCTGCGTGGTGCCGTCGGGTGTGCTCAGGGTGACGTTGTGCAGGCGGCGGTGGGTCTGCTGATCCAGCTGCCAATGGGTAAACAGTCGCACCAGGAGTTCGCCAATATGGCCCTTGTTCCAGGGCGATTTAAGTAGACCGATCAACAGTGCTGCTGGAGTAAACCAGATCAGCATGCTTTAGACTTGCGCAATGACGGGGGTGAATTCCATTTTCCAACCTTCAGCAATCCTGAGTTAACCAAATAGTACCGAAATCTGGCGTAAAGGCGCGATGATATTTATTGGCCGTATTCGGCTCATTTCGTGAGTCGAATAGTTAAGGCCAATCAGCTCACTGTGGCGTCTTAGCGCACAGCTTCGGGGGGATCTGCAGCCATTGGCCCTGCGCCATGAATTCAGCGCTTCTTTGCCAGCAACTCAGAGCGGCCAATCACCTCTCGGCTGCATTCTGGTTTGCGCGGCCCGGAGAAGCCGGCGTCTTCAATGGCGGTATCCAAGCCGCGAAAGTGCGGGGCGGCTTTGGGGCTGCGCAATGTCTCCATTCCCTCGTTCCAGGCATGCACCATGTGTTTGGCCACATCGCGCCAGGCAGGCTCGTTTTTCGCGGCTTCGATCACTTCTCTACCGACCGCTACGGCGGACTCGCATAGTTGCTCGACCATGGTGGCATACTGGCGCGGTGGAATACCTAGGACGGCTTTGAAAAAGGTTTCCAGCGAACGGCCCGGTGTCCAGGTTTGTCTGCCGCTTACGGACAGGCCAGGTGGGTTGCTGGCGAAGCGCGGGTAGGCCTGAGTGGTCACCAGGTCATAGGCCGGAGTAAAGGCCACGTCAGCACGCGAGGTGTAAAACAGCGCGATGTTCTTCGCGTGGCAATCAGCATTGCGTACCACGTAGTTGGTCAGCAGCTGCCAGCCTAGATGCTCGCGTTGCGTCTGCAGACGATCAGCGGGGATATAGGCCCGCGTGGCCTTCCACACCCGCTCGGTGGTGGGGGCGTACTTTTCATGTGGTGGTAAACCAAGCAGCCCACAGGCGTCTTCGACTCCGTAGCGGGGGATGCCGTGCGCGTCCACGTCGAAGCGATCCACTACCAGGACTTTGCCGTCTTCTGACATACGACAGGTGGCGACAGGCACGACATTCAGCCGGGCCAGTACGCGCATGGTGTAGAACTCGTTGAAGCCTAGAAAAGGGGTCGTGTCGTCGGATCCCTTGATGATGTGCGAACCGGTGCGCAGTGTCGGTTTACCCAGCGGCTCCCGAGGTTCGGCGGCGTCGCTGGAGATGAACTTTGGCACGACCCCCGACACGGCTACCCGCGCGTATTGCCGCACCAGTGCGGCAAAGCGTTCGTTGGTGTTTTCTGCCTTGAGTAGGTGTTCTATCTCGAGCGGGGCGATCTCGACGCCAGGCTGGACGCCTTCAGGCGTCACTGAGACTCTGCCGATGCCGGTGCCACCCACGACGCCCAGCAGCGACAGGTCGGTGCCATCAAGCAGCGGGCCGAACTCTTCGCGGATAACGCCCAGTAAATACCCTTCGGGCAGGTTCTGGCGGAAAAACGGGAACAGGTCACGGGGCCAGCGCCATGCTTCTTCGCGAACCGGCATAGTCAGGCTGACGAAGTCTTCCGCTGCGCTGCCTGGCAGGTATTTCAGCACGTATTCATCGCGCTCCCGATAGAGCTTGGCCACCAGCCTTGAGCTGACGTGGACATCGAGAATCATGCTCACGCGCTCCCTGACCGCTGCTCGCTGAGGATGTCTTCAACAGTGCGCTGGTGTCCGGCTTTGACTAGCTTCAGGTCGTAGCCGGCCGCTTCCAGCAGGCGAACCAGCACTGAAACACTCATATCGCCTTTGGCCAGTGTTTCCATACGTGCCACGGTCGTGCGCGAGACGCCGGCACGTCCGGCCAGCGCTTCCTGGCTCAGCTTCGCCTCACCACGCGCCTGTTTCAGCATTTTGGAGACATCGTAGAGAGAAGTCATTTGTAGCCCTTGGGCATCAAAAATAGGTGTAATGCTGAAAAATGTAGCCCGTAAGCTACATTCGAACAAGTGTCGCCGGGACAAATTTTGTAGCTCATAGGCTACATAGTGCGTGGGTCAGCGTGATTTTGTGGCTCAGGGGCTACAAGGACACAGGTATTGCTCAGCATCTGCATCGGTTTCCGGTGCTGTTAGCTTTTGCGCGCCCTACCTCACAGCCCTGGCGTGCTATTTCCTTCTGCGCACAGCGGACATGAAAAAGCCGCGCAATGCGCGGCTTTGAAGGTGGTGGGCCCACACGGACTCGAACCGTGGACCAAAGGATTATGAGTCCTCTGCTCTAACCAACTGAGCTATAGGCCCTCAGTAAGTGCCCGGATTATAACGAGGGTTTCGAAAGCGTGCCATCCGAAAGATCGGTTAGTGCTATGCGAAGAAACGCCGCTGCAAAATCATCTGGTGGCAGCGGCAGGCTGACGATATAGCCCTGGATCTGTTCACAACCTTCGGCGGCCAGGAACCGTTGCTGCGCCTGGTTCTCCACGCCTTCGGCAATGATGGTCAACTGCATGCTACGCCCCAGCGCGATGATGGCGCGGGCGATGGCTGCATCGTGCGGGTCGTCCGGCAAGCCGCGGATGAACGACTTGTCGATCTTGAGGATGTCCAGTGGCAGGCGCTTGAGGTAGCTCAGGGATGAGTAACCGGTGCCGAAATCATCGATTGCCAATTGCACACCCAGCTGCTTTAGCTGGTGCAGCACGGCCAGGGCTTCTTCGGCCTGGCTCATGATGAAGTTTTCGGTAATTTCCAGCTGCAGGTCGCCTGCCTTCAGTTGGTAGGTCTTGAGCAACTGCTCGATGCGCTTGGCCAGGCCATGGTGGCGCAGCTGCGCCCCGGCGAGGTTTATCGACAGCGGGCCGAAGGCCTGGTAGTGCTTCTTCCAATGGTGCATCTGCCGGCAGGCCTGCTCCAGCACCCAGTCGCCGAGCTGCAGGATGGTGCCATTCTCTTCGGCGAGGTGGATGAAGTGCTCTGGCGGCACCTCGCCGAAGCTGGGGTGGCTCCAGCGGATCAGCGCTTCGGCGCCAACCAGGGTCTGGGTCTTGAGGCTGAACTTGGGCTGGTAGCACAGGCTCATTTCGTTGCGTTCTATGGCGCGGCGCAGCTCGTGCTCCAGGGCAATACGTTCGCTGGCCTGGGCTGTGAGGTCACGGGTGTAGGCTTCGACACGGTTGCGGCCTTTGGCCTTGGAGCGGTACATGGCGGCGTCGGCGTTGCGGATCAGTGTGGCAACGTCGGTGCCGTCCTGGGGATAGAGGCTGATGCCGATACTCGCGCTGGTGAAAAACTCGTGTTCGCCGGCCTGGAAGGGGGCGCTGAAGCAGGACAGCAGTTTGTTGGCGATGGCGCTGGCGTCACTGGGTTTGTGCAGGCCGGGCAGCAGGATGATGAACTCGTCACCACCCAGGCGCGCCACGGTGTCGACGTCGCGCACTTGCTCCTTGAGACGCTGGGCGATGCCCTTGAGCAGCAGGTCGCCGACCGGATGGCCGAGGCTGTCGTTGATGTGCTTGAAGCGATCAAGGTCAAGGAACAGCACAGCGCCCTGGCGGTTGGAGGCTTGCGGGCAGGTGAGCGCGGCCTGCAGGCGGTTTTCGAACAGCGCGCGGTTGGGCAGGCCGGTGAGCGGGTCGTGGTGAGCCTGGTAGTCGAGCTTGGCCTGAGCGTGCTTGAGGCTGGAGATGTCGGCAAACACGGCGACAAAGTGGGTGATCTCGCGGTCGCTATTGCGCACCGCGCTGATGGTCAGCCAGCCCGGGTAAAGTTCGCCATTTTTGCGTTTGTTGTAGATCTCGCCCTGCCAATGGCCTTCGGCTGTGAGCTGATGCCACATGGCGGCGTAAAAGGCGCTGTCATGCTGACCGGAGGCAAGCAGGCGCGGAGTCTGGCCCAGGGCTTCGGTCTCGTTGTAGCCGGTGATTTCGCTGAACGCACGGTTTACCGCGCTGATGCGCTGGTCGATATCGGTGATCAGCACGCCTTCGGCGGTGTTTTCGAACACGGTGGCGGCCAGTTGCAGTTTTTCCTGCATCAGGTGGCGCTCGGTGATGTCACGGGCGATGGTCAGCATGCAGTCGACGCCGGCAATCGGTAGTGGCCGTGCGGACAGCTCGCAAAGGCGTATCTGCCCGTCGCTGCGGCGGATATGGCAGCTGAAATCGCGCACAAAACCATCGTGGGAGAGTTGAGCGATCAGGCGTTTACGTTCGTTGAGGTCGACCCAGATGCCCAGGTCGAAAGACGTCTGGTCCAGGGCAGGATCGAGGTCATAGCCGGTCAGCCGGCAGAAGCCCTCGTTGACCTCGATCAGCAGGCCATCGCTCTGGCGCGACAGCAGCAGGCCGTCCGGAGACGCGTGGAAGGCCTTGGCGAATTTCTCTTCGGAGGTTTGCAGTTGCTGCTGGGTTTCTTTCAGTTGGCTGATGTCGCGAACCGCCACGACGAAAGCCAGGGTGCCATCCAGCTCGAAGGTTTCGGCAGAGGTCAGGCCCGTGAACAATTGGCCATTGCTGCGACGGAAGCTCATTTCCAGGTTGCGGATACCTCCCTGGTGCAGGCGCTCGAGCAGCAATGGCCCGGCACCTTGCGCACCCCACAGGTTCAGCTCTGTAGCGGTGCGGCCGACCACCTGACCTGGGGTCAGGCCGATCTGCTCCTCGAAAGCTTCGTTGACCTCCAGCAGGCACCCATCACTGTGGCGCGCAATCAACAGGATGTCGGGGCATTGCTGGAATACCGAAGCGAACTTCTGCTCCGACAGGCGCAGGGCGTCTTCAGTGCGCTTGGTTTCACTGATGTCGATCATCAGCCCGCGCATCACAGGCCGGTGGCCGTGCTCGATCATGCTGACGATGTTGCGCACCCAGAGTGAATGGCCATCGGCACGCATCACCCTGTAATCGAGGCTGTGGTCGCGCCCGGCTGCTGTTTCACTTTCGCAGTAGGCCTGGGCCCAGAGTGCGTCCTCCGGGTGCAGGATACTGCGCCAGAAGCCTGGTTTGAGCCATTCATGCAAAGGGTAGCCAAGCAGGTCTTCGGCATGGGGTGAGACGTAGCTATAGGTGAAGTCATTGGCGTCAGCTTCCCAGGCGATGGCTGAGAGGCTTTCGATCAGCCCGCGGTAGTGGTACTCGCTGCTGCGCAGTTCCTGTTCCAGGGCAATGCGCCTGGATATTTCCGAGCTGAGGCGGCGGTTGATGCGGATCACCACGGCCAGGATGGCGATCAGCAAAAGGACGCCGGGCAGCCCGTACATGAGCATGTCATTCCAGAACGTGCGTTGATCGACCACATTGCCGACCCAGCGTTGCTGGATCTGCCTGATCTCGTCACTCGACATGTCGGCCATGACCTTGTCGAGGATGCCGACCAGGACCTTCTTGTCGCGCGGTGCGGCCATGGCCAGCTGATAGCGATAGGGCGTTTCGCCGCTGACATAAAGGCCGTCCAGCTTTAGCTGGCGCAGGCTCCAGATGCTCGAGGCGAGGTCACCGACCACAGCATCCACCTCATCGGTGGCCAGTGCCTGCAAGGTCGAGCTGACATTGGGCATGGCGACCAGGTTGAGATCTGGATGGTGGGTACGCAGCAGTTCGTGTGGAGCGTAATTCTCCACCACAGCGATTTTCAGGCCGTACAGGTCCTTCAGTGTGCGGGGTTGCTGGCCGCCTTCATGGGCCAGGATGACGATGGGGAAATCCAGATAAGGGCGTGTGAAAGCCAGGAAGCCCTGGCGTTCGGGGGTTGACATGACGCCGGGTAAAAGGTCGATGCGGCTTTCGCGCGCCTGTTCAAGTACCTCGGTCCAGGTGCTGGGTTCGACCGGCTTGAATGCCACGCCCAGACGGTCCTGGAGCATGGCGATGTAATCGGCGGCCAATCCCTGGTACCGGCCTTGCTGGTCACGAAATTCGAACGGTGGCCAGGAGGCGTCGACGCCCAGCTTCAACTGCGGGTGGGCAGCGAGCCAGGTTTTTTCCTCGTCTGTCAGGGTCAGGGCGCCGGCCGTTGTGTTCCACAGGATCAGGAGCAGCAACAGAATGGCCGGCATTGGCGGCATGGCAGCCTCGCATTCAGGTGGTCTGAATTCGAGTGTAGACGGGCAATCGCCGCGAAGGGTAGCTACTTGCCACGACCTTTTGTCACATAAGAAAAACCCCGGCCTGGGCCGGGGTTCGTCATCACTCGTCGAGGAAGGATCGCAGGTGCTCGCTGCGCGTCGGGTGGCGCAATTTGCGCAACGCCTTCGCTTCGATCTGACGGATCCGTTCACGGGTCACGTCGAACTGCTTGCCCACTTCTTCGAGGGTGTGGTCGGTGTTCATGTCGATACCGAAACGCATGCGCAGCACCTTGGCTTCGCGTGCGGTCAGGCCCGAAAGCACGTCGCGAGTCGCTTCCTTGAGGCTTTCGACCGTGGCCACGTCGATCGGGGACTGCATGGTCGAGTCCTCGATGAAGTCGCCCAGGTGCGAATCTTCATCGTCACCGATCGGGGTTTCCATGGAGATCGGCTCTTTGGCGATCTTCAAGACCTTGCGGATCTTGTCCTCAGGCATCTCCATACGCTCACCGAGCTCTTCCGGGGTCGGTTCGCGACCCATTTCCTGCAGCATCTGCCGGGAAATACGGTTGAGCTTGTTGATCGTCTCGATCATGTGCACCGGGATACGAATGGTGCGTGCCTGGTCGGCGATCGAGCGGGTAATCGCCTGACGAATCCACCAGGTGGCGTAGGTCGAGAACTTGTAACCGCGACGGTATTCGAACTTGTCCACCGCTTTCATCAGGCCGATGTTGCCTTCCTGAATCAGGTCGAGGAACTGCAGGCCGCGGTTGGTGTACTTCTTGGCGATGGAAATCACCAGACGCAGGTTCGCCTCGACCATTTCTTTCTTGGCGCGGCGAGCCTTGGCCTCACCGATGGACATGCGGCGGTTGATGTCCTTGATCTCGGCAACGGTCAGGCCGGTCTCGGTCTCAAGGTCGATCAACTTTTGCTGACAGGCGACGATGGCGGCGTCCTTTTCACCCAGGGCAGCAGCCCATTTGGTGTTGCGCTTGGCCAGGTCACCGCTCCAGGTCTGGTCGGTCTCGTTGCTCGGGAACAGGCGCAGGAAGTCGGCACGCGGCATGCGCGCATCACGTACGCACAGTTGCATGATGGCACGCTCTTGCTGACGCAGGCGGGCCAGGGCATCACGAACGCGCTCGACCAGCACCTCGAACTGCTTGGGCACCAGCTTGATCGGCATGAACAGATCGGCCAGGGCCTGCATTGCACCGATGCTCTCGGCGTGGCTGCGGCCATGCTTTTTCAGCACCTTGAGGGTGATGGCGAGCTGATCCGATACCGCGCCGAAACGCTGGGCTGCAACGACTGGGTCCGGACCGCTCTCGGTCTCTTCCTCATCGTCACTGCTATCGTCGCTTTCTTCCTCGTCGTCGGCCTCTTCCTTCGCGGCTGCGGCTTTGGCGCCAGGGATCGGCACTTCTTCGGTCGGAGCGGCGATATTGTCGTCAGGGTCGATGTAACCGCTGAGAACATCGGACAGACGGCCACCTTCGGTGGTGACGCGGTCGTATTCACCGAGGATGTAGTCAACTGTGCCCGGGAAGTGGGCAATAGCGCCCATCACTTCACGGATGCCTTCCTCGATACGCTTGGCGATTTCGATTTCGCCTTCGCGGGTCAGGAGCTCGACCGTACCCATTTCGCGCATGTACATGCGCACTGGGTCGGTCGTGCGGCCGATATCGGTTTCAACGGCCGCCAACGCAGCAGCGGCTTCTTCGGCCGCGGCTTCGTCGGTGTCGGCTTCCGCCAACAGAAGGGCATCCGCATCCGGAGCACTCTCGAATACGTTGATCCCCATGTCGTTGATCATGCGGATGATGTCTTCCACCTGTTCAGGATCTGAAATATCCTCAGGCAGGTGGTCGTTGACCTCCGCGTAAGTCAGGTAGCCCTGCTCACGACCGCGGGTGATCAATTCTTTGATACGAGACTGCTGTTGCGCTTTTCCGGACATAACACCCTATCCACTGAAGGTCTTGGCGGGCAAAAAACAAGCCGAGGATTATACCCGAGCATGGGCCTCACGCGCCAGATGAGGTCGGCGTTTGTGCGGGAACATTCCGGCTCAGCAGGGCGAGAAGCTGAGATTTTTCCTCGCTGCTCAACTCGCTTTGACGTGCTTTCCTGAGCAGATGTTCCAGGCTGCGCTCGCGTTGGCGGGCGGACAAGCTAGTTATAGTGTCGAAAAACTGTTGTTCAAGGTTGTCGGCCACGATCAGCCATTCCTTTTCTGCCAGGGCCCGCAGCAAGCGGCCCTGTTCAGTGCCGTGCCAGCGTGCGATCAGCTGCATTGAGCTTAGCCCAGGATTTTTCTGCGCGGCCTCGATCAGCGCCACCAGCAACTGGCTGTAGAGATGCTCTTCGTCGGCAAAGTGGCTGGCGTCCTCGACTTTGCCGGCCAGCAACGGGTGGTGCAGCAGCGTGCGCAAGGCCGCCAGGGTCGGGGGTTCCACCGGTGCCGGCGTGCGTGGCGGCGCTTCATCGCGCTGCTGCCACGGCTTGCTTCCCTTGCGGTTCTTGTCCCAGGGCTTGTCGCTCCACGGCTTCTTGCCGCCCCCCTTGTTCGGCTTCCACTGCTGCTCCTGCTGCGCCGGGGCGTAGTCGTGTTGCGGCATGTCGCCATAGTCGGGGGTGTAACTGGCCATGGCGTCGTAGTCGTAGCCAGGGTCATAGTCCGGCACGCTGTTGGCGGCAGGCGCCTGCTGGGCCAACTGCTCGACCTGCTGTGGATCAAGGCCGGTAATTTCCTTCAGGCGATTGCGCATCAGCTGGCGCAGGTTGGCGCCGGGGATTTTTTCGATCAACGGTGCAGCCAGGGTCGCCATGTGCGCCTTGCCTTCAAGCGAGCGCGGGTCGGCCTCGACGCTCAGTTGCTCGAAGAAATAGTCGGCCAGCGGCTGGGCGTGCTGGTTGATGCGCGCCATGAAGGCATCGGTGCCCTCTGCGCGTACCAGGCTGTCCGGGTCTTCGCCTTCGGGCAGGAACAGGAAGCGCGCACGGCGCCCGTCCTGCAGTGCCGAGAGGGTCGACTCCAGGGCGCGCCAGGCGGCCTTGCGCCCGGCCTGGTCGCCGTCGAAGCAGAACAGTACGCTGGGCACCACGCGAAACAGGCGCTTGAGGTGTTCTTCGCTGGTGGCGGTGCCGAGTGTGGCTACGGCGTTGCGCAGGCCTTGCTGGGCCAGGGCGATGACATCCATGTAACCCTCGACGACGATGATCTCGTCGAGGTTGCGGTTGTGCTTGCGCGCCTCATACAGCCCGTAAAGTTCCTGGCCCTTATGGAATACCGGGGTCTCCGGGGAGTTGAGGTACTTGGGCTTGTCGTCGCCCAGAACGCGGCCGCCAAAGGCGATGATGCGCCCGCGGCTGTCGCGTATCGGGAACATCACCCGGTCGCGGAAGCGGTCGTAGCGTTTGCCGCTTTCGGCGTTTTCGATCAGCAGGCCGGCGTCGATCATCACCTTCTGTTGCAGGGTGTCCGCGCCGAGGTGCTTGAGCAGGTTGTCCCAGCCAGGTGGTGCGAACCCCAGGCCGAAGTCACGGGCAATTTCGCCCGACAGGCCGCGGCCCTTGAGGTAGTCCACTGCGGCTTTGCGGGTCGGGTGGCTGCGCAGGGCCTGGCGGTAGAATTCCGAGGCTGCATCCAGCAGCGGGTAAAGCGGCGAGTCTGTAGGCTGTCGCGGCTTCTGGCCGCGACGGCCTTCCTCGCGGGGCACTTCCATGCCTGCGGCACGGGCCAGTTCCTCGACGGCCTGGGGGAAGTCCAGGTTGTCGTGGTCCATGACGAAGCCCAGGGCGTTGCCGCCTGCGCCGCAACCGAAGCAGTAATAGAACTGCTTGTCCGGGCTGACCGTGAAGGACGGGGTTTTCTCTTTGTGGAACGGGCAACAGGCAGAGTAGTTCTTGCCGGCCTTTTTCAGCTGGACGCGCGAACTCACCACGTCGACGATGTCGAGGCGGTTGATCAGGTCGTCAATGAAGCTTTGGGGAATCAGCCCGGCCATGGCAGTCTCGTCATCTGGCAACTGGCAAGTCTAAACGCTAGCGCGCCGTTAGGGGCAAGAGCTGCTAGGGGATGTGCGAGGGAATGTGTGCTCGTCGGTAGCCTCCAGGTAACCAGGGGCTCGTCAGTGAGGACGTGCACGACTGGTCGAAACCAGCTCTGACGTTTTGATGCGCTTTGCCCATTGCAGGTTGCGATGGACGCCTTGAACTAGCTGCTCAAGGTTGAAACAAACCGCTGCCATCGGCCCGGCGGTGAGCCGGGCAGGGCAGAAGCTTTGCGTAGAACGGCTGTACTGTATTAGTACAGACGAACGGCGCGGCGCTGTTCGCGCTGAACTTTCTTGGCGTGACGCTTAACAGCAGCAGCTGCTTTACGCTTACGCTCGGCGGTCGGCTTCTCGTAAAACTCGCGGCTACGAACTTCAGCCAGTACACCGGCTTTTTCGCAGGAGCGCTTGAAACGACGCAGAGCTACGTCGAAGGGTTCGTTCTCTTTAACTTTGACGGCTGGCATCCAGGGCTACCTTAATTCATTACCGGGGTAGACGTGCTCCTGGCAAAACAAAGGTGTGCTGGAGAACGTCGGTTTTCAAGGGTTGCGGATGTTAACCCTTAGCAAGCCGGAATGCAAAGCCTCTGATCGAAAACCGCTGGTCGGCACCCGGCACGGGGACTATCATGCGCGGCTTCGAAATCAGCCCCCACAAGGGACGAGCCCATGCTAGTACTGGGATTGGAAACATCCTGCGACGAAACCGGCGTCGCATTATACGACAGCGAACGCGGTTTGTTGGCCGACGCGCTGTTCAGCCAGATCGACCTGCACCGCGTGTTTGGCGGGGTGGTACCCGAGCTTGCCTCACGGGACCACGTCAAGCGCATGCTGCCCCTGATCCGCCAGGTGCTGGACGAGGCGGGCTGCGTGGCCACCGAGATCGACGCCATTGCCTACACCGCAGGCCCTGGCCTGGTCGGAGCGCTGCTGGTGGGTGCGTCCTGCGCCCAGGCTCTGGCTTTCGCATGGGATATTCCGGCGATCGGCGTGCACCATATGGAAGGCCATCTGTTGGCGCCCATGCTTGAGGAAAATCCTCCGCAGTTTCCGTTCGTCGCTTTGTTGGTGTCTGGGGGGCATACCCAGCTGGTTCGGGTCGATGGCATCGGCCAGTACGAGTTGCTGGGCGAGAGCCTGGATGATGCTGCTGGCGAAGCGTTCGACAAGACTGCCAAGCTGATCGGCCTCAATTACCCGGGTGGCCCGGAAATCGCTCGCCTGGCAGAACGGGGCGTACCGGGGCGTTTTGTGTTCCCGCGGCCGATGACCGACCGTCCGGGCCTGGCGTTCAGCTTCAGTGGCTTGAAGACCTTTGCCCTGAACACTTGGCAGCAGTGCCGCGATGCTGGTGACGACAACGAGCAAACCCGTTGCGACGTGTCCCTGGCGTTCCAGCAGGCTGTGGTGGAGACTCTGACCATCAAGTGCAAGCGCGCACTGAAGCAGACCGGCCTCAAGCGTCTGGTGATTGCCGGTGGCGTGAGCGCCAACAAGGCATTGCGTGCCTCCCTCGAGGACATGCTCGGCAGTATCAAAGGCAACGTGTACTACGCGCGTCCCCAATTCTGTACCGACAACGGCGCGATGATCGCCTATGCCGGTTGCCAGCGGCTGTTGGCCGGGCAGCAGCAGGACCTGGCGATCAGCGTGCAGGCGCGCTGGCCGATGGAGCAGTTGCCACCGTTGTAAGCCGCTTGCGTGTGCGTCAGAAGTGGCGTTCGCGCCCGGCGAACAGGTCGCGCAGGTTATTGCGGTGGCGCCAGACGATCATCACGGTCAGCACGCTGATCGGCAGCAGGGCCGCTGGCTCGCGCCAGGCCAGCAGTGGCAGGGTCAGCGGTGTGGCGATCAGCGCGGCCAGCGAGCTGGTGCGGGTAAGGTAGAACGTCAGCAGCCAGGCGGCGATGGCCAGTAGCGCGGCGGGGAAGTACAGGCCCATGAGCATGCCGGCCGCCGTGGCCACGCCCTTGCCGCCCTGGAAACGGAAGTACACTGGGAACAGGTGGCCGAGCACCGCGCAGACGCCTACCCAGGCCTGCTCTTGCAGGTCGAGCCCGGCCAGGCGTGCCAGCATTACGGGCAGCAAGCCCTTGCACAGGTCGCCAAGCAGGGTCAGGATCGCCATTTTGCGGCCCGCCAGGCGTAGCATGTTGGTGGCGCCGGCATTGCCCGAACCGCAGGAGCGCGGGTCCGGGCTGCCCGAAAGGCGGCTGAGGACGATGGCGAAGGACAGCGAGCCGAGCAGGTAGGCGAGCAGCGCCAGTAACCAAAACATGCTAACTATTCCGGGCGAGGACGCCCTGATTCTAACGGCGCCAGTCGCCCTTGTCGTGCTGTGGAGAGAAGTGCTTGGACAGAGTGTTCATCGAAGGCCTGGAAGTCGATACCGTCATCGGTGCCTATGACTGGGAACGGGATATTCGCCAGTGCCTGCGCCTGGACCTGAGTTTCGCCTGGGACAATCGCCCGGCAGCGGCTGGCGATGATCTGAACCTGGCGTTGGACTATGCCAGTGTTTCGGCGCGTATCCAGGCCTTTGCCGAGCAGGCGCGTTTCGAGCTGGTGGAGACGTTCGCCGAGCGGCTGGTCGCGGCCCTGATGGAAGAGTTCCACATCCCTTGGGTGCGGCTCAAGCTGACCAAGCCGGGTGCGGTCCCTGCGGCCCGAGGCGGTGTTGGCGTGGAGATCGAGCGCGGATGTCTCTGAGCACGGTTTACCTGGGCCTGGGCAGCAACATCGATCGCCATGCGCACCTGTGCGCAGGGCTCGATGCATTGGCGGCGATCCTCTGTGACATGCGTTGTTCTCCGGCGTTCGAAAGCCAGGCTGTGGGGATCAAGAGCGGCCCATTCATCAATTTCGTGGTGACGGGCAAGACCGACCTTGGGTTGATGGAGCTGGACCGCCGGCTCAAGTTCATCGAGGCTGACAATGGCCGCTACGCGCCCGACCGCAAGGGCCTGCCGCTGGATATCGATGTGCTGATGTATGACGATCTGCATGGCACGTTCGATGGGCTGGTGTTGCCCAGGGCCGAGATTCTGAAGAACGCGTTCGTGCTATGGCCGTTGGCGCTGCTGGCGCCTGAGCTGGTGCATCCGGGAGAGGGTAAGAGCATGGCCCGGTTGTGGCAGGAGGCTAATATCGACCAGGTGTTGGCGCCGGTCGCGTTTGAATGGCGCGGTTTGCAGCTTACCAGCGTCTGAGCCGGGGTGATCGCTGCTCGTACTGGCCCCTTCACGGGTAGGTACGAGCAGTTGGATCAGTTTTCGGCATTGGCCTTGTAGGCCTTCAGTGCCTCCAGGCGCTGATGCTTCAGCGCCTCCCCCAATGCCTGCCCGGTCAGCCCTGCTTCCACCAGGGGCTTCGCCTCTACCGCCCTGGCGGCCGCTGCCGCTGCGCGCAGGTAATCCGCCTGTGGATAAGCCTGTGCGCTTCCTTGGGCAACCATCTGGCACACGGAAATGAAATCCTCGAAGCGTTGTGGTCGCCGATACACGTCGAACTTCTGAAGCAATGCCAGCATGTCTTCTGGCTCCAGCTGCAAGGCCCTGTGGCCGTTGCTGGCGCATTCACCCACCAGCATGGCCAGTTCCTGGCATTCACGCGGCGCCTTGAAGCGCTGGTTGAGCGCTTTGATCGAGGCTGGCTCCAGGCTATGCAGCAGGCAGGCCCAGCGAATGTGCAGTGGCTGATGATGTTTGGCTGCTTGCGTCAGTGCCGCCAGCGCAGCCGCATCTCCCTCAAGCTCAGGCATCAGTTGTTTCAGTGCTGCACAGTCGCTCAGTACGTTGATGAACACCTGTGGCTCATCTTCCATCAGCGCTCGCTCGATCTCTTTCCAGCTGCGTTCAGCCGTCAGCGCCTGCAGTTCGCCAGAAGTCGCGATCTGCTTCATCAGCTCCAGTGTTTCATCGGCGACCCTGAACCCCAACGGCGCATAGCGTGCGGCAAAGCGGGCAACACGCAGTACGCGCAAGGGGTCTTCGGCGAATGCCGGGGACACATGGCGCAGAAGGCGTTGCTCAAGATCGGCCCGACCGTGAAAGGGGTCCAGAACGTTCCCCTGATCATCCTCGGCCATGGCATTGATGGTGAGGTCGCGACGGATCAGGTCTTCTTCGAGGGTCACCTCGGGGCTGGCGTGGAAGGTAAAACCGCCATACCCGCGCCCGCTCTTGCGCTCGGTACGCGCCAGGGCATATTCCTCGCCCGTCTTTGGGTGCAGGAAAACCGGGAAGTCAGCGCCAACCGGGCGAAAGCCCTTGGCGTTCATTTCTTCGACGCTGGCACCCACCACCAGCCAATCGATGTCACTGACCGGGCGCCCGAGCAGGCGGTCGCGCACGGCGCCGCCGACTTTGTAGATTTGCATGTGCAGCCTCCATTACTGCCCACAGGATACCCTGTCGGCAGCAATGGTGGTGTGCAGGCTAGAGGTGATGGATGACGGCCAGGTCCATGCGGCCGTAGTCGCCGGCTTCGCCATGCTCGCCACGCGGTGGCATGTGGTGGGTCTTGACCACTTGATCGCCTTGCACGGTTTCCAGGTGGATGTCGAAGCCCCAAAGGCGGTGCAGGTGCTTGAGCACCTCCTCGGTGGAGTCACCCAGCGGTTTGCGGTTGTGTTGCTGGTGGCGCAAGGTCAGGGAGCGGTCGCCGCGGCGGTCGATGCTCCAGATCTGTACGTTGGGTTCGCGGTTGCCCAGGTTGTACTGGGCCGCGAGTTGCTCGCGTATCGCCCGGTAGCCAGCTTCGTCATGGATCGCAGGCACCAGCAGGTCGTCGCGCTGGTCGTCATCCAGGATGCTGAACAGCTTGAGGTCGCGGATCACTTTGGGAGACAGGTACTGCAGGATGAAGCTCTCATCCTTGAAGCTGCTCATGGCGAACTTGATGGTCGACAGCCAATCACTGCCGGCGATGTCCGGGAACCAGCGGCGATCTTCCTCGGTAGGGTTTTCGCACATGCGGCGGATGTCGGTGTACATGGCGAAACCCAGGGCATAAGGGTTGATGCCGCTGTAATAAGGGCTGTCGAAGCCGGGCTGGAACACCACACTGGTGTGCGACTGAAGAAATTCCATGATGAAGCCGTCGGTAACCAGGCCCTCGTCGTACAGGTCGTTCATCAGGGTGTAGTGCCAGAAGGTCGCCCAGCCTTCGTTCATGACCTGCGTCTGGCGTTGGGGGTAGAAGTACTGCGCGATCTTACGCACGATACGCACCACTTCGCGCTGCCAAGGCTCGAGTAGCGGGGCGTGTTTTTCGATGAAGTAAAGGATGTTTTCCTGCGGTTCGGCGGGGAAGCGCGCATCATCGCGGTCGCCGCCTTTCTCTGCGCCTTTGGGAATGGTGCGCCACAGGTCGTTGATCTGGCGTTGCAGGTGCTCCTCGCGCTCCTTCTGGCGGCGCCGCTCCTCCTCGGCGGAGATCGGGTAGGGGCGTTTGTAGCGGTCCACGCCGTAGTTCATCAAGGCGTGGCAGGAGTCGATCAGGTCTTCGACAGCATCGATGCCGTGGCGCTCTTCGCACTGGGCGATGTACTGCTTGGCGAACACCAGGTAGTCGATGATCGAACTGGCATCGGTCCATGTGCGGAACAGGTAATTGCCTTTGAAGAAACTGTTGTGGCCATAGCAGGCGTGGGCAATCACCAGTGCCTGCATGCACATGGTGTTTTCTTCCATCAGGTAGGCGATGCAGGGGTCGGAGTTGATCACGATCTCGTAGGCCAGGCCCATCTGGCCGCGGCTATAGGACTTCTCGGTGCTGAGGAACTGTTTACCGTAGGACCAGTGGTGATAGCCCAGCGGCATGCCGACGGAGGCATACGCGTCCATCATCTGCTCGGCTGTGATCACTTCGATCTGATTGGGGTAGGTGTCCAGGGCATAACGTTCGGCCAAACGGCTGATTTCCCGATCGTAGGTCTGGATCAGCTCGAACGTCCACTCGGACCCGGTGGAAATGGGTTGGCGTCTCTGTGCTCTGGCGGTCATGTGGCTAACCTGCGCTGGAAGAGTTCACGGAAGACCGGGTAAATGTCACCGGCCGAAACCAACTGCTGCTGGGCGAACGTGTCGGGGAAAGCCTCGCCGATACGCTCGTATTCGTACCACAGCGCCTGATGCTCGCGGGGGGTGATCTCCACGTAAGTGTAGTACTGCACGTGCGGCATGATCTGTTTGGAAAGGATCTCACGGCAGATGGGCGAGTCGTCGTTCCAGTTGTCGCCGTCGGAAGCCTGGGCGGCGTAAATGTTCCAGTCACTGGCCGGGTAACGTTCGGCCATGATCTCCTGCATCATCTTGAGTGCACTGGAAACGATGGTGCCGCCGGTCTCGCGGGAATAGAAGAACTCTTCTTCGTCCACTTCGCGGGCACTGGTGTGGTGGCGGATGAACACCACCTCGATGCGGTCATAGTTGCGCTTGAGGAACAGGTACAACAGGATGAAGAACCGCTTGGCGATGTCCTTGGTGGCCTGGGTCATCGAGCCGGACACGTCCATCAGGCAGAACATCACGGCCTTGGAACTGGGGTTGGGCTGCTTGACCAGCAGGTTGTACTTGAGGTCGAAGGTATCCAGGAACGGCAGGCGGTTGATACGGGCCTTGAGCCGCTCGATCTCTTGCTCGACCTCCTGGATGTCGGTGAAGTTGTCGGGCTCCTCGACTTTCAACCGGGCCAGTTCCTTCTGCGCCTCGCGCAGCAGTGCGCGGCTGCTGCCGGTCAAGGCGATACGCCGGGCATGGGCCGAGCGCAGGGTGCGCACGATATTGATGCGCGACGGGTTGCCTTCGTTGGCGATACCGGCGCGCACGGTCTTGAAGGTGTCGGCACCGGTCAGGTGGCGTTTGACCAGGTTGGGCAGCTCGAGGTCTTCGAACATGAACTCGAGGAACTCTTCCTGGGTGATCTGGAAGACGAAGTCGTCCATGCCCTCGCCGGAGTTGCCTGCCTTGCCGCGGCCACCACCGCCGCCACCGCCCTGCGGCCGGGCGATATGTTCGCCAGCAGTGAATTCCTTGTTGCCCGGATGCACGATGGTCTGCTTGCCGCCGCGGCCATGGTGCAGCACCGGTTCGTCGATATCACGTCCCGGGATGCTGATCTGCTCGCCGTGCTCCATGTCCATGATGGAGCGACGGCTTACGGCCTCTTCGACGGCTTTCTTGATGTGTTCACGGTAGCGCCGCAAGAAACGCTGGCGGTTGACCGTGCTCTTGTTCTTGCCGTTCAGGCGTCGGTCGATAACGTAGCTCATGGTCCCTCCGGTGACTGGATGCAGCTGCAACTGCAAGCCACAAGCTTCAAGCCACAAGCTTCAAGAAAGAGCAGCCAGCGCTGCTGCAGGCTGTGGCGTCGGGTTTGAACCGAGCGCGCACAACTTGCAGCTTGCTGCTGGCGGCTTGGAGCTTGCTGCAGGGGCAGCTTGCCGCTTTATTGCGATTTCCTGACCCGCAGGTACCATTCCGACAGCAGGCGCACCTGTTTATCGGTGTAGCCACGCTCCACCATCCGCGTGACGAAGTCGTTGTGTTTCTGTTGATCTTCTTTGCTGGCCTTGGCGTTGAAGCTGATGACTGGCAGCAAGTCTTCGGTGTTGGAGAACATTTTCTTCTCGATCACCACCCGCAGCTTCTCGTAGCTGAGCCAGCTTGGGTTCTTGCCGTTGTTGTTGGCACGGGCACGCAGTACGAAGTTGACGATCTCGTTGCGGAAATCCTTCGGATTGCTGATGCCAGCCGGTTTTTCGATCTTTTCCAGCTCTTCGTTCAGGGCAATGCGGTTGAGGATCTCGCCAGTTTCCGGGTCGCGGTATTCCTGATCCTGGATCCAGAAGTCGGCGTACAGCACGTAGCGGTCGAAGATGTTCTGACCGTATTCGCTGTAGGACTCGAGGTAGGCGGTCTGGATTTCCTTGCCGATGAACTCGATGTAGCGTGGCGCCAGGTATTCCTTCAGGTAGCGCAGGTAGCGTTCACGCACTTCCGCCGGGAATTGCTCCTGTTCGATCTGCTGTTCCAGCACATAGAGCAGGTGCACGGGGTTGGCCGCCACTTCGTGCGGGTCGAAGTTGAACACCTTGGAGAGAATCTTGAAGGCAAAACGCGTGGACAGGCCGTTCATCCCTTCATCGACACCCGCAGAATCGCGGTACTCCTGGATCGATTTGGCTTTCGGGTCGGTATCCTTGAGGTTTTCGCCATCGTAGACACGCATCTTGGAGTAGATGTTGGAGTTTTCCGGCTCCTTCAGGCGTGAGAGCACCGTGAACTGGGCGAGCATCTTGAGCGTATCGGGTGCGCAATGGGCCTTGGCCAGCGAACTGTTGACCAGCAGTTTGTCGTAGATCTTGATCTCGTCGCTGACGCGCAGGCAGTACGGCACCTTGACGATGTAGATCCGGTCGATGAACGCCTCGTTGTTCTTGTTGTTGCGGAAGGTGTGCCACTCCGATTCGTTGGAGTGGGCCAGCAGGATCCCGGAATAAGGGATCGCGCCCAGGCCTTCGGTACTGTTGTAGTTGCCTTCCTGGGTGGCGGTCAGCAGCGGGTGCAGGACTTTGATGGGCGCCTTGAACATCTCGACGAATTCCATCAGGCCCTGGTTGGCCCGGCAAAGCGCGCCCGAGTAACTGTAGGCGTCGGCATCGTTCTGCGGGAATTCCTCGAGCTTGCGGATATCCACCTTGCCGACCAGGGCCGAGATGTCCTGGTTGTTTTCGTCGCCTGGTTCGGTCTTGGCGATAGCGATCTGGTTGAGGATCGAGGGGTACAGCTTGACCACCCTGAACTTGCTGATGTCGCCACCGAACTCCTGCAGGCGCTTGGTGGCCCATGGCGACATGATGGTGTTCAGGTAGCGCCGCGAGATGCCGTACTCTTCTTCGAGGATGGCGCCATCTTCAGTGGCGTTGAACAGGCCCAGCGGCGACTCGAAAACCGGCGAGTCCTTGATCGCGTAGAAAGGGACCTTTTCCATCAGCTGCTTGAGCTTTTCGGCCAGCGACGATTTGCCGCCACCCACCGGGCCCAGCAGATAGAGGATCTGTTTCTTCTCTTCAAGGCCTTGGGCGGCGTGGCGGAAGTAGGAAACGATCTGGTCGATGCACTCTTCCATGCCATGGAAGTCGGCAAAGGCCGGATACCGGCGGATCACCTTGTTGGAGAAAATGCGCGACAGTCTGGAGTTGCTTGAGGTGTCGATCAGTTCCGGCTCGCCGATGGCCAGCAACAGCCGTTCAGCCGCCGATGCGTAGGCACTGCGATCCTCTTTGCACAGCTCGAGGTACTCCTGCAGCGAGAGTTCTTCCTGGCGCGTAGACTCGAAACGTTGTTGGAAGTGGCTAAAAATACTCATGACGTCACCTCGCTCGATACGTGGAGACGACGCCGGATCAGTCAGCTGATGCTGGCATGCAACCGGGCTTGCCGATTGCTGTATACCCCCCAGAACACCCTGTAACGCTACCGATGACCCGCACGCCGGTGTACCGGCTCTCCCCTTTTTTGGATGGCCTGCGCTTAAGAATAGTTGGTTATCCGCAAGGTCAAGGGCAAGCGGCGCAGAAGTTGTCGGCGACCGTTCGTCAGGTGAGGCGCGAGCCCGCGTGGGGCGCGGGCTGGAGTGGAATTAAAAAATTATTCAGGGGTGCCTTGCGCGGTCTCGTCCGGGTAGGTGGTGCGCCACAGCTCGAAGCCGCCATCGACGCTGTAAACGTCGGAAAAACCTTGGCCGACCAGGTACGCGGCCGCGCTCTGGCTGGAGTTGCCGTGGTAGCAGACCACCAGGGTCGGGGCATCCAGGTCGGCATTGCGGATGAAGTCGGCAACCGAATGATTGTCCAGGTGCCGGGCGCCGGCGATGTGGCCGGCTGCATAGGCCTGCGGGTCGCGAATGTCGACGACGACCGCACCTTGCGCGCGCAAGGCCAGGGCCTGCTCGGGAGGGATGCGTTTGAATTCGCTCATGGGTAAGGCTTTCCTTCAGGGCTGATCGTTAAGTTTAGTCGGTTGTGCCGGCGGGCGCAGGGTGCCGTCGTCGGCGCAGTCGCAGCGCAGGTATTCACCGCTGTCGACATTGTAGAGGGTCATGGTGCCACCCCATACACAGCCCGTATCGAGGGCGATGATGCCGGGCTCCTCGACGCGCCCTTCGAGTGCGGCCCAGTGGCCAAAGATGATCTTCACATGCCGCGAGCGGCGGTCCTTGTGCGCGAACCAGGGCTTGTAACCTTTCGGTGCCGTGCCCAGCCCTTCCTTGCTCTTGAGGTCGAGCTTGCCTGTGCCAGTGCAGAAGCGCATGCGGGTCAGGTAGTTGGTGATCACCCGAAGGCGCTCGACGCCGCTGAGGTTCTTGCTCCACTTGTTCGGCTCGTTGCCGTACATGCCATCGAGGTACAGCTTCAGGCGCTCGTCATCGCGCAGCACCTCCTCGACTTCGCCAGCCAGCTCCAGGGCTTTGCCCAGTGTCCACTGGGGGGGGATGCCAGCGTGCACCAAGGCAATGCCGCGCGGCTCGTCATAGTGGAGCAGTTTCTGTTGGCGCAGCCAGTCGAGCAGTTGATCGGCATCTGGCGCCTCGATGATTTCGCGCAGGGTATCGCTTTTCTTCAGGCGTTCGACATTTTGCCATGCAGCCAGCAGGTGCAGGTCATGGTTGCCCAGCACGCAGGTCAGCGAGTGGCGGATCGAGTAGAGGTAGCGCAGTGTCTGCAGCGATTCAGGCCCGCGGTTGACCAGGTCACCGACCAGCCACAGGCGATCGACAGCCGGGTCGAACTTGACGCGCTCCAGCAGGCACTTGAGGGGTTGCAGGCAGCCTTGCAGGTCACCGACGGCGTAGGTAGCCATCAGTGCAGGGCCCCCGGCACCGCCAGGCGGAAGGGGGCAATGTCGGCCTCGAAGCGTTTGCCGTCCTCGGCGAACATCTGGTAGCTGCCCTGCATGGTGCCCACGCGGGTGCTGATCACTGCACCGCTGCTGTACGTGTGGCTCTGGCCCGGCTCGATGGTCGGTTGTTGGCCGATCACACCTGCGCCGCGTACCTCCTCCACTTCACCATCACCGTTGGTGATCAGCCAGTGTCGAGACATCAGCTTGGCTTTGATCGAGCCATTGTTCTGCACTGTTATGGTGTACGCGAATGCAAAGCGATCGCTTTCGGGGTCGGATTGGTCTTTCAGATAGCGGGTCACGACGCTGACGTCGATCTGGTAACGGGGATCGGACATGCATGGGCCTTGGTCAAACAAGCGAATACGGCGATACATGCAGTCTAGGCCATTGGCGGGGGGGAGGGCCAGTGGTGTCGGGGAGGGAGGGGGCTTTAAAGTCTTGGGCTGTGGCAGCGTCTTCGCAGGTTGCCCGCGAAGACGCCGGTGCCAGCGCTGTCAGGCTTGCTGGTCTGCCAGCTGGTCTGCCAGGCGTACGAATGCGGCCAGGTCCAGCTGCTCGGGGCGCAGGCTGCCATCCACGCCAGCGGCCTCGATGGCCTGGCTGTCGAGCAGGCCTTTGAGGGTATTGCGCAGCGTCTTGCGGCGCTGGTTGAAGGCTTCGCGCACGACGCGTTCCAGCAGCAGGTGGTCCTTGGCCGGGTGCGGCAGCACCTCATGCGGTACCAGGCGTACGATGGCCGAGTCCACCTTCGGCGGCGGGTTGAACGCACCTGGGCCTACGTTGAACAGGTGCTCGACCCGGCAGTGGTACTGCACCATGATCGACAGCCGGCCCCAGTCACCGCCGCCAGGCCCTGCGGCCATGCGCTCGACCACTTCCTTCTGCAGCATGAAGTGCATGTCGCGAATCAGCCCGGCGTGGCTGAGCAGGTGGAAAATCAACGGCGTGGAGATGTTGTAGGGCAGGTTACCTACGACTTTAAGGCTGCGTGCCGGCACGCCCAGCTGGTTGAAATCGAACTTCAGGGCATCGCCCTGGTGCAGGCGGAAGTTGTCGCGTCCGGCAAACTTGTGCTGCAGGATCGGCACCAGGTCTTTGTCCAGCTCCACGACGTCCAGCTGTGCGCCGCTGCCCAGCAGGCCCTCGGTCAGGGCGCCCTGGCCCGGGCCGATCTCCAGCAGGTGTTCGCCGGCTTTGGCATTGATGGCGCGCAGGATGCGGTCGATGATGCCAGCGTCATGCAGGAAGTTCTGACCGAAGCGCTTACGCGCCCGGTGTTGATAATGCTCGTTCATGGTCGGTTCTCGGCCATCTGGTAGGCGGTTTCCAGGGCGACGCGCAGGCTGCCGGTGTCGACGTTGCCGGTACCGGCAAGGTCCAGGGCGGTGCCGTGATCGACCGACGTGCGGATGATCGGCAGGCCCAGGGTCACGTTGACTGCAGCGCCGAAACCTTTGTACTTGAGTACAGGCAGGCCTTGGTCGTGGTACATCGCCAGCACCGCGTCGCAGTGCTCCAGATATTTGGGGGTAAACAGGGTATCGGCCGGCAGCGGGCCGCGCAGGTCCATGCCTTCGGTGCGCAGGCGGGCCAGTGCCGGTTCGATGATGTCGATTTCTTCGCGGCCCAGGTGGCCGCCTTCGCCGGCATGCGGGTTGAGCCCGCAGACCAGGATGCGTGGGTTGGCGATGCCGAACTTGTCGCGCATGTCGGCGTGCAGGATGCGGGTAACCCGCTCCAGGCGCTCAGGGGTGATAGCGTCCGCGATGTCGCGCAGTGGCAGGTGCGTGGTTACCAGCGCCACGCGCAGGCCATGGGTCGCCAGCATCATCACGACCTGGGCGGTGTGGGTCAGCTCTGCCAGGAATTCGGTATGGCCGGAAAAGGCGATGCCGCTTTCGTTGATCACACCCTTGTGCACAGGGGCCGTGATCATCCCTGCGAAATGCCCCTCAAGGCAGCCTTGCCCGGCCCGCGTCAGGGTCTGCAGGACAAAAGCCGCGTTGGCCTTGTCCAGCATGCCCGGCACCACGGGGGCGGCCAGGGGAGTATCCCAGACGTAGAGGCTACCTGCCGGCGCCGGCTGGTCAGGCCACTGGCCCGGCGCTACCGCAAGCAGGTTGACGGCCAGCCCCAGCTGCGTGGCCCGCTCGGCGAGCAGGTCACGGCTGGTGATGGCGATCAGGGGGTGAGGCTGGGGCTCGGCGGCGAGCAGCAGGCACAGGTCGGGGCCTATGCCAGCCGGTTCGCCGGGAGTGATGGCGAAGCGCAGGGGCTTCACTGTGCGGCCTGGTCAGCGCCAGGCAGCTTGATTTCAACGTAGGCTTCGTCGCGGATCTGGCGCAGCCAGGTCTGCAGCTCTTCGTCGTACTTGCGGTTACGCAGTACGTTCATTGCCTGCTGCTCGCGTGCCTGTTCGGTGCTGTCGGTGGCACGACGGCCCAGCACTTCCAGGACATGCCAGCCGTACTGGGTCTTGAACGGTTTGGTCACGACACCCTGCTGGGCGTTGGCCATCTGCTCGCGGAACTCCGGTACCAGGCTGTTCGGATCGACCCAGTTGAGGTCACCGCCGTTAAGCGCTGAACCCGGGTCTTCCGAGAAGCTTTTCGCCAGCTCGGCGAAGTCTTCGCCGTCCTTGATCCGTTCGTACAGGCGCTCAGCCAGCTGCTCGGTGGCGGCTTCGCTGCGGATTTCGCTTGGCTTGATCAGGATGTGGCGTACATGCACTTCGTCACGCAGCACGTTTTCGCTGCCGCCGCGCTTCTCTTCGAGCTTGATGATGATGAAGCCGCTAGGGATGCGCAGTGGCTGGGTGATGTCGCCCGTGGCCATGCTGCTGAGCAGCTTGGCAAATTCCGGCGGCAACTGGCCAGCTTTACGCCAGCCCATCTCGCCACCTTCAAGGGCGTTCTCGCTGGCCGAGTTGGCAATCGCCATCTGGCCAAAGTCAGCGCCCTGGCGCAGTTGCTGGTACACGTCACCGACCTTGCGCGCAGCCTTCTGGATGTCGTCCGAGTTGGCGCCTTCCGGGGTTGGGATGAGGATGTTGGCCAGACGGTAGTCTTCGGACATCTGCATCTTGCCCAGGTCCGAGGCGAGGAAGTTTTTCACTTCCTGCTCGGAAACCTGTATGCGCTCGGCCACACGGCGCTGGCGCACGCGGCTGATGATCATCTCGCGTTTGACCTGCTCGCGGGCGTCGTCGAACGACAGGCCGTCGCGGGCCAGCGCGGCGCGGAACTGGTCCAGCGACATGCCATTGCGCTGGGCAATGGTGCCGATGGCCTGGTTGAGTTCCTCGTCGGTGATGCGGATGCCCGAACGTTCACCGATCTGCAGCTGCAGGTTCTCGACGATCAGGCGTTCCAGTACCTGCTGCTCCAGCGCGCTGGTCGGCGGTACGCCGCCGCCGCGCTTGGCGATGGTTTGCTGAACCTCCTGGACGCGCTGGTCCAGTTGGCTTTGCATGACCACGTCGTTGTCGACGATGGCCACCACACGATCCAGGGGTTGCACCGCGGCATGCACCGCGCCACTCAGCAATACAGCGCCCAGCAACACTGGGCGCAGACGATCAATAAGCTTGGTCTTCACGTGTACGGTAACCTTGAATGCCTTCGTCGAGGAACGATTCGACCTTGTTGCCTACCACACCACCGAGACCTTTGAGCACGATCTGAAGGAAGATGCCGTGGTCGCCTTTCTCGTTCTGTGGGGTAGCCTGGCTGAAGTCGTCGTAGTCGATCCAGTAGCGGTT
This sequence comes from Pseudomonas sp. BNK-15, assembly GCF_047456105.1. Lineage (NCBI taxonomy): Bacteria > Pseudomonadati > Pseudomonadota > Gammaproteobacteria > Pseudomonadales > Pseudomonadaceae > Pseudomonas > Pseudomonas sp. BNK-15. The sequence goes on along the minus strand of NZ_CP179898.1, from coordinate 1,480,165 downwards.
GATCAGACGCAGTTTCCAGCAGCAGTTGTCATACTCGAAACCGCCCATGGCTTCCAGGGTGCGGTTGCGGTTGTAATCGTGCTGCCAGCGGGCGATCACGCTCCATTGCGGCACGATCGGCCAGATGACCGAGAAGTCGTGCTGCTGGATCTTGTAGTAATCCTTGATGTAGTTCGCGCTGCCCGGCGTGCCATAGTCGCCGCCGCCCACTTTCCAGGTACCGGTGGTGGAATCGTAGGCGATGGTGTCGTTGCGGTAGCGATAGCCCAGGTTGACGACCTTGTTCGGGTTGTCTTCCGGCTGGTAATGGAACATCGCGGCACCCGAGCGTGGGCTGCTGGTTTCCGGGTCCCAGTTGTAGTTGGCGTTGAAGCGCCAGTCGCGGTTGAAGCGGTAGCCGTACAGCAGGGCGTAAGGCGACACATCTGCCTGCGAGTCGGTGCGGGTGCGATAGTCGATGCCTGGCAGCTGGACCTTGCGATCCTTGAAGTAGTAAGCCTGGCCAACGCTCAGGAACTGGCGCTCGAAGCCGTTTTCTTCGATCCACCGCGTGGTCAGCCCCAGCGACAGCTTGTTCTCGTCACCGATGCGGTCGGTGCCGCTGAAGCGGTTTTCACGGAACAGGGAGTCGTAACTGAACAGCGTTTCACCCGTGTCGAACAGCGGGATGTCCATCTGGTCTTTGTACGGGACGTAGAGATAGAACAGGCGCGGTTCGAGGGTTTGACGGTAGTTGGTGCCGAACAGCGAGGTGTCGCGGTCGAAGTACAGGCCGCTGTCTACGCTGAAAATCGGGATGTCGCGGCTCTGGCTGCTCGAGAAGTCACCGCGCAGGTCGCGTGTGGCTTGCGAGGCACTGGCCAGGTCAGATTTGCCTTCGCTGTCCAGGTCCAGATCGTAGTTGGTGTACATGTAGGTCAGCTTCGGCTTCACGTAGCCGTAGCTGGCCTCCATCGGCAGGCTGATGGCCGGCGCGATGTTCAGGCGGTTACCGTTGGCCCTTGCCAGGCCGAAGATGTTCTCGTCAAGACGCTGGCCGTTGGCACCGGCAGTAGTGTCCAGCTGGCCATCTTCGTTGAAGACGGGGCCGTTCTTCAGGTCGCGATCAAAGCGCACGGCTTCGGTCTTGTAGCTGAAGTCGAAGCCACCCGGGTGGTACGGCAGCATGCCGTTCAGGGTGATTTGAGGCAGCTTGTTATATGGGGTGATCTTCGAGATGGTGGCCATCTCGTAGGCCTGCAAGTTCAGGCGAGCCTGGTAGCTGTCGCCGCGATAGGTCAGTGCGCCTTGCTGGTTCAGCGCATCTTTGCTCTCGACGCCGATCTGGTCAGACTCCAGGTCCTGGAAGTAGAACGGGTCGCTGATGTCGGTGTAGTCCACCTCGGCCAACAGGCGCTCGTCCAGGCCACCTTTGTGCTGCCAGTTGACCATCCAGCGCTGATCTTCGTAATCAGTCTGCTCTTTGCGATCGTCGTTCTTGTCGTTCAGGTACGCGCCGCCGAGCTGGCCTTCGCTGGACTTGGTCAGGTAGCGGAATTCGCCTTCCATCAGCAAGCCACGCTTGGTCATGTAACGCGGGTACAACGTGGCGTCGTAGTTGGGCGCCAGGTTGAAGTAGTACGGCGTGACCAGCATGAAGCCGGTGTCGCTGGTGCTGCTGAACGACGGTGGCAGGAAGCCGGATTGGCGACGGTCGTCGATCGGGAAATAGATGTACGGTGTGTAGAACACCGGGAAATCCTTGACCCGCAGGGTGACGTTGGTCGCGGTACCGAAGCCGGTGGCCGGGTTCAGGGTGATGTTGTTGCCCTTGAGCTGCCAGGCGTTGCTGCCCGGTTCGCACGTGGTGTAGGTACCATCCTTGAGGCGGATGATGGCGTTCTCGCTACGCTTGGCGTACAGGGCGTTGCCGCGGATGTGCGACTTGTGCATCACGTATTCGGCGTTGTCGACCTGGGCTTCGCCCGTGTCGAGCTGGATCTGCGCCTCGTCGCCCACGACCAGCGAGCCGTTGTCGCGAATCCTGACGTTGCCCTTGAGCTCGCCACGGTTCTCGGCCTGGTACAGGTTGGCCTCATCGGCTTCGGCCTGCATGCTGCCTTGGCGCATGACCACGTCACCGGCGAGGGTAGCGATCTGCTGCTCCTGCTGGTACTTGGAGACCTTGGCGTTGATGTAGGTCGGCGATTCCTCCTTGGGCGTGGTGTCGGCCATGCCTGGGCGAGTCGGCTCGATGTACGCGCCACCGCAGTACGGGCCGGTTTCGGCCAGCTGGGCAGCGGTGAGCTTTTCGCGCGGGACCCAATCGAGATGGCTGTAATCCTCGCTGCGCGACTTCAGGCCACGGCCTTTGCTCTCGGTGACCAGCACCGGCTTGTCAGCACTTTCGGCCTCGGCCGATGGGGCCTCGGTGCCGGAAGTGAGCGCAGCGCCGTCATGCACTGGGCGCGGTGGCAAGTTGTTGACTGGGCTCTTGGGCTTGCAGTCCCAACCACCGGAGGCGGACACTTGGCAGTCGAACTGCTCGGCTGCTACCACGTACGAGGTGGCAAAAGGTTGCAGGGCCAGCAGACCGCCGGTGACCAGCAACGGAAACTTTCTACGAAACGCGGGGGATTTCAATGCCATCTTATTAGTCCGGGCTTCCTGCGTGCCATCTGCCCGCGTGTGGGGCCGCACGCCTCTCGATGGTCTGAAAAAGATGCTGGATAATAAAGCATGACCCGCTTGACGGCTAGGGCCGTCGGAGACCCTTGTAATGCCTGACCACGATGTACGCCTGCAACAACTGACTGTCTGGCTCGCCGAGCAGCTCAATGTTCTTTTCCGCAACAACGCCTGGGGCGAGGTGCCCGAAGGCAGCCTGACCGCCGCCAGCAGCGATGCGAGCTTTCGCCGTTACTTCCGCTGGCAGGGCGCAGGCCACAGTTTTGTGATCATGGATGCGCCGCCGCCACAGGAAAACTGCCGCCCGTTCGTTGCCATCGACCATCTGCTGGCCAGTGCGGGCGTGCATGTACCGGTGATTCATGCCCAAGATCTGGACCGTGGTTTCCTGTTGCTGGGGGATCTGGGCCATCAGACATACCTCGACATCATTAACCCGGATAACGCCGATGCATTGTTTGCCGACGCGATCGACGCCCTGCTGGCGTTCCAGCGCCTGCCGATGGAAGCGCCGTTGCCGAGCTATGACGACGCCTTGCTGCGCCGTGAGGTCGAGCTGTTCCCCGAGTGGTATGTCGGGCGTGAGCTCGGCCTGGCCTTCAACGAGGCGCAGCAGGCCAGTTGGCAGCGCATCAGCCAGTTGCTGATCGACAGTGCCCTTGCCCAACCCAAGGTGCTGGTGCACCGCGACTACATGCCGCGCAACCTGATGCAGAGCGAACCGAACCCGGGCGTGCTCGACTTCCAGGACGCGGTGTACGGTCCGGTCACCTATGATATTACCTGCCTGTTCAAGGACGCTTTCCTCAGTTGGCCACAAGCGCGAGTCGAAGGCTGGTTGCGCAACTACTGGGACAAAGCGCAAGCCGCCGGGATCCCGGTTCAGCCGTCGTTCGAAGATTTCCAGCGCGCCAGCGACCTGATGGGTGTGCAGCGCCATCTGAAGGTGATCGGCATCTTCGCGCGTATCTGCCACCGTGACGGCAAGCCGCGCTACCTGGCTGATGTGCCGCGTTTCTTCGCCTATATAGACGAAGTGGTCGGCCGTCGCCCTGAACTGGCCGAGCTCGGCCAGTTGATCGCCGAACTCAAGGCCGGAGCGCGTGGATGAAAGCGATGATTCTCGCCGCAGGCAAGGGCGAGCGCATGCGCCCGCTGACCCTGCACACGCCAAAGCCGTTGCTGCCCGTGGCCGGCCAGCCGTTGATCGAATACCACCTGCGTGCGCTGGCGACAGCCGGTTTTACCGACGTGGTGATCAACCACGCCTGGCTTGGCCAGCAGATCGAAGATCACCTCGGCGATGGCAGCCGCTTCGGCCTGAGCATTCGCTACTCCCCTGAGGGCGAGCCGCTGGAGACGGGGGGCGGCATATTCCAGGCATTGCCTTTGCTGGGCGACGCCCCGTTCCTGCTGGTCAATGGCGATGTCTGGACCGATTACCCGTTCGCGCGCTTGCGTGCACCGCTGCAGGGCCTGGCGCATCTGGTGCTGGTCGATAACCCTGGCCATCACGGGCGGGGCGACTTCCGCCTGCAAGGTGGGCAGGTGGTGGACGGTGACGAGACCCCTGGCACCCTGACCTTCAGCGGCCTTTCAGTGCTGCATCCAGCCTTGTTCGCAGGTTGCCAGGCGGGGGCCTTCAAACTGGCGCCACTTCTGCGCCAAGCCATGTCGGCAGGCAAGGTGACCGGCGAGCACTACCGTGGCGCCTGGGTCGATGTCGGTACCCAGGAGCGCCTGGCCGAGGCCGAGCGCCTTATACGCGAGCGTGCCTGAGATGTGGTGGCCAGGCACGGTAATCGGGCTAGGCGCGGGTTTCGCTGTCGCCAGCATCCCTGGCGCGCTGCTGGGGGCATTGCTTGGCCAAGCCATGGATCGGCGCCTGCGTGTGCAGGGCTGGGAAGACATGCGCGAACGGTTGGGAGGCCGGCCGGCACTGCGTGACGAGGAGTTGTTGTTCGTCCTGCTTGGGCGGCTGGCCAAAAGCGATGGGCGAGTGGGCGAACAGCATATTCAGCAGGCGCGCCAGGAGATGGTCCGGCTGGGCCTGGCCGAGGCCGCCAGGATGCGCGCGATTGCCGCCTTCAACCGCGGCAAGGCGGGCAAGGACCGCTTGGCCCACCACCTGCGTCGCATTCGCTTGCAGCCACATGCGGCCGAGGGCACGTTGCGGGCGTGTTGGCGTATGGCCTGGGCTGACGGCAAGGCCGGGGAACATGAGCGGGAACTGCTGCTGGACTGGGGGCAGAAGCTGGGGCTCAGCCGGCGCCAGGTGCAGGCCATGTCGCTGGAATATGAGCCACGCAAAATGAGCACGGCCAGTAGCGTCATGACCTATGCGGCTGCGCTGCGCTTGCTGGGGATAGATGCCGATACGGAAGGCGACCGGGTCAAGCAGGCCTATCGCCGGCTGGTCAGCCGGCACCATCCGGACAAGCTGGCCGGGAGTGGTGCCAGTGAAGCGCAGCTCAGGGAGGCGACCGAACGCACTCGAGAGCTGCACCAGGCTTATGCGTTGATCCGTAAACGGCGGGGGCTCTAAGGCCCCTGTCACCGGCAAGCGGCGCTGTACCTGTGGCAGCCAGCCTGCTGGTGCAACGGCCGGAGCTGGCCCGTCACTTCATTCCTGCGGGCTCATCCACCCCCTGGCCCGGCGGAACAACTGTTCCTGTTCCGCGCTCTTGTTCCCCGGCATCGCAATCAGCGAAAGCTGCTTGTACTGGCTGTCTTTCTGGCGCTTGCTGGCCTGCAGGCGTTGCATGGCGGCATTGCGGTCGCCGGTGCGGGTTGCGTAGTAGATATCGGCAGTCGGCACTTTGAGGGTAGGTGTCAGGCTTTCCAGGTCGTGCTCGACCCTTGCCGGGGTCTGCGCGGCGATCATCACCAGCTTCTGTACCTGCGGTGGTTGCTTTTCGCCCAGGTAGCGGGCTGCCCAGTAGGCGCCGCTGCCATGGCCGATCAGCACGATGCTGCGTGAGTTCTGTTGCTGAGCGTACGCCACCGCAGCATCCAGGCGCGCGAAGATGCGTTCGGCATCAGCCTGATCGTTCTGTTCGCTGGCCTGTTCGGCATCGGTGCTTTCTGCCGTGTCGGCATCCGCCGCAGTAGCCTGGGCCACGTTGGCGTTGGCATCGACGGGGGTTTCCTTTGCCGGTGCGCTCTCGCCCTGCTCTGGCTGCGGTGCGGCAGCTGGCGTGGCCTGGACCCGTGCCTGTGGGCTATCGGCGAGCAGGTCGGGCAGGCTCACGCTGAGGCTGTTCCAGCCGGCGTCAGGGAACTTGCGTCGCAACGGGCCGACCGCATTGGGCCAGTCGGCGGTTTCTCCGGCGCCAGGGACGATGATCACCGTGCCTTGCGGGTCGCTGTCGTTGGCTGGTTTCCACAGGGCCAGGAAGCTGTCGGACCCGGCCTCCAGCGTTTGCTGCTCGGCTTTGGGCAACAGGCGTTCAAGGGCCTGCGCATCTTCCTGGCTACGCTCCAGCAGCGGTGGGCGTGGCGCAGGTGCGGCGGCAGCCTCTTCGGTTGCTGGTTTTTCGGCGTCGGCGGCCAGGGCACCAAGTGGTAGGAGCGAGGCAAGGCAGCACATTGCCAGCGTCGTGCGATAAAGTGTGAACATGAATCAACCCAAGGCCAGAATGATACCGGCAGCCTAATAGTATTTGCCCGCGACGGCCATGCTGCATGGCCGCCCTTGCCAAGACGAGCGTGTAGATGAAGCGATTGCGTCGCCTGTTGGTTATCGGCTGCTTGTGGCTACCCTTGATTGCCTTGGCAAGGCCTGAGGCAGCACCTGCGGTGGTACTCGAACCTGCCCAGCAGCAATGGCTGGACACCCATCGCAGCCTGCGGGTCGGCCTGGTGCTGCAGGCGCCCTATGCCCAATTCGACCGCCGTCTGCAGCAACTCTACGGGGCCAATGTCGAGCTGGTGAACTGGCTGGCGCAGGCGCTCAAGCTGGACCTCACCTGGCGTAACTTCACTGACCAGGCCAGCCTCGAACACGCCCTGCAGGCGGGTGAAATCGACTTTGCCCCGGGCCTTACACAAACACCGGCCAGCTTGCGTCTGTGGTTGTTCAGCGACCCCTATATGCGTGTGCCGCAACTTGTGGTGGGGCCGCGGACCGGTGCGTTGGCCGTCGAGCTGGAAAAGCTTGAAGCCAATGAGCGTGTGGCGGTACGCATGCCCAGCGTGCTGGCCGATTACCTGCGGGGCAATTACGCCAATCTCAACCTGCAAGGTGTGCCCAACGAGCGCCAGGCCTTGCAACTGGTGGTAGGGGGCCAGGCCAGCTACGCGGTGCTGGATGAAGCCCAGCTCAGCCGGTTGTCCCGTGAAAGCGAGTTCGGTGACCTGGCAGTGCTCGGCGATATCGGCCTGCCGCAATTATTGCGCGTGGGTTCGCGGCGTGACTGGCCGTTGCTGGCCGATGTGCTTGAACGGGGCCTGCAGGCCATGCCCGCCAAAGAGCTGGAGCAACTGCATCAGCGTTGGTTGCAGCCCAAATACCCGCGTCTGAGCGACTCCACCGGTTTCTGGCAAAACCTTGCGTTGCTGTTCGGCATGTTGCTGCTGTGTGCCGGGGCCACCCTAGTGTGGCAGCGCCGCCAGCAGCGCCAGCTCGAGCGTAGCCTGCTGGCGGCGCGGGAGCACCTGGCTGAGCGGCAGGTGCGCGAGGAGGCACTGCGCCTGAGCCAGTTCGCCATCGACCAGAGTACGGTGGGCATCCTCTGGGTCAACTGGGACAGCCACGTGCGTTACGCCAACCACGCGGTGGGGCGCATGCTGGGTTATGCCGAGGCGGCGTTGCTGGAGCGTCCGCTGAGCGACTTCGAGCCGAACCTGAGCATGGACCGCTGGCTGCAGTTGTGGCGGGCCGCGCGAGCCGGGGAGGCCGGGGCTCGGCAGTTCGAAACCCAATGCCTGTGCGCCGACGGCAGTCTGTTGCCTGTTGAGTTGTCGTTGAGCTTCCTGCGCTTTCGCGATGCCGAGTACCTGGTGGTGTACCTTGCCGATGTCACCGAACGCCACCGCGCCCTGGCGGCGCTGCGTGAAAGCGAGGCGCGGCTCAAGGGTATTGCTGGCAATGTGCCGGGGCTGGTGTTCCGTTTGGAACCCGCACCAGCGGAAGGGGACCCGGAGTTCCCCTACATCAGCGAGGGCAGTGAGGCGTTGGTGGGTTATACGCCCGCGCAGATCCAGCACCCGCAGATGGGCTTGCGCAATCTGGTCCACCCGCAAGATCGTGCTGACTACCACCAGGTGCAGGACTTGGCCATTGCCAGCGATCAGGACTGGTCCTGGCAAGGGCGAATCCTCACCCGTGAAGGTGAGCAGCGGTGGGCCGACATCAAGGCCAGTACCCGCCGCCTGGCCAACGGCCGGGTGGTCTGGGACGGTATTGTCTGGGACATTACCCAGAGCAAGCGCGCGGAGCTGGCGCTTGCGAGGTCCCAGGAGCAACTGCGTGAACTGTCGGCACACCTGGAGAGCGTGCGCGAGGAAGAAAAGGCCCGTATCGCCCGCGAAGTGCACGATGAACTGGGGCAGATGCTGACCGTGCTCAAGCTTGAAGTGTCGATGTGCGAACTGGCTTTTGCCGAGCTTGACCCTGCGCTGAACGAGCGCCTGGCCAGCATGAAGCGCCTGATCGCTCAGCTGTTCCAGCTGGTGCGCGATGTGGCAACGGCGTTGCGCCCGCCGATCCTGGACGCCGGTATCGCCTCGGCCATCGAATGGCAGGCACGGCGCTTCGAAGCGCGCACGCAGATCCCTTGCCTGGTGCAGGTACCGGATAATCTGCCAGCATTGAGCGATGCCAAAGCTATCGGCTTGTTCCGTATCCTGCAGGAGGCTCTGACCAACGTCATGCGCCATGCAAAGGCGCACAGTGTCGAGGTAGAGCTGGTGCGCGAGGGCGAAAAACTGCGTATGACGGTCAGTGATGACGGTAGCGGGTTCTGCCTGGACCAGCCACGGCCAACCTCGTTCGGCCTTGTGGGGGTGCGTGAGCGGGTACTGATGCTCGGTGGCAGCATGGTGTTGAATAGCGAGCCAGGTGAAGGCACCAGCCTGAGCGTGACCATAGCGTTGGATTAGGAGAACGATCGTGATTCGAGTGCTGGTGGCCGAAGACCACACCATTGTCCGCGAAGGCATCAAGCAGTTGATCGGCCTGGCCAAGGACATGCAGGTGGTGGGGGAGGCCGGTAATGGTGAACAGCTGCTGGAAACCCTGCGCCACACCGCCTGCGAAGTGGTGTTGCTGGATATCTCGATGCCCGGTGTCAGTGGGTTGGAGGCGATTGCGCGGATCCGCGCGCTGCACAACCCGCCGGCGATCCTGATGCTGTCGATGCACGACGAAGCGCAGATGGCCGCGCGCGCGCTCAAGGCCGGCGCTGCCGGCTATGCCACCAAGGACAGTGACCCTGCCTTGCTGCTGACCGCAATCCGCCGAGTGGCCGGCGGCGGGCGCTACATCGATCCGGCGTTGGCCGACCGCATGGTCTTCGAGGTCGGCCTGACCGAAACTCGGCCGCTGCATACCCTGCTGTCGGAGCGCGAGTTCTCGGTGTTCGAACGCTTGGCTCAAGGTGCCAACGTCAACGATATCGCTCAGCAGCTGGCGCTCTCCAGCAAGACCATCAGCACCCACAAGGCGAGGCTGATGCAGAAGCTCAAGGTCAACTCGCTGGCTGAACTGGTCAAGTACGCCATGGAGCACAAGCTGGTATGACCGTTCTGTTTGCGACATAGGTTATCTGCCAGGCACCGCTTTCCCGCTGGCTGGCTGAGACTTGCATTCCAATCCCGCCATCGGTGTAGGGCAATCCCTACACAAACTCTTCCAGCCGGATGATGGCATTCTCTCAGCGCCCCCGATTTCCGGGCGCTTGCGTCTTCTTTAGTCTTTGCCTACGCAGTCATTCCAACAAGAAGGTGCAGGCATGAGCGAGGCGAATTCGAACGCGACCACCGGTGAGACGCTGGTCAGTTTCCGTGGTGTGCAGAAGAGCTACGACGGCGAATCGCTGATCGTCAAAGACCTCAACCTGGACATTCGCAAGGGTGAATTCCTCACCTTGCTCGGCCCTTCCGGCTCGGGCAAGACCACCAGCCTGATGATGCTGGCGGGTTTCGAGACCCCGACCGCCGGTGAAATCCAGTTGGCCGGGCGCTCCATCAATAACGTGCCGCCGCACAAACGTGACATTGGCATGGTGTTCCAGAACTACGCACTGTTCCCCCACATGACCGTGGCGGAAAACCTCGCTTTTCCGCTGAGCGTGCGCAACCTGAGCAAGACCGACATCAGTGAGCGGGTCAAGCGGGTACTGAACATGGTGCAGCTCGATGCCTTCGCCAAACGCTACCCTGGCCAGCTTTCCGGTGGCCAGCAGCAGCGCGTGGCCTTGGCCAGGGCGTTGGTGTTCGAGCCGCAGCTGGTGCTGATGGACGAGCCGCTCGGCGCGCTGGACAAGCAGCTGCGTGAACACATGCAGATGGAGATCAAGCATATCCACCAGCGCCTGGGTGTAACCGTGGTCTACGTAACCCACGACCAGGGCGAGGCGTTGACCATGTCCGACCGTGTGGCCGTGTTCCATGAGGGCGAGATCCAGCAGATCGCCGACCCGCGCACTCTTTATGAGGAGCCGCGCAACACCTTCGTCGCCAACTTCATCGGCGAGAACAACCGCATCAACGGCACGCTGCTGGCCAGTGACGGTCATCGTTGCCAGGTGCAGCTGGCCCGCGGCGAGCGGGTCGAGGCGCTGGCGGTGAACGTCGGCCAGGCTGGGGAGCCGGTGACCCTGTCGGTACGCCCGGAGCGCGTGCGCCTCAATGGCCACAGCCAAAGCTGCGTCAATCGCTTCTCCGGCCGCGTGGCCGAGTTCATCTACCTGGGCGACCATGTACGGGTACGTCTGGAAGTCTGTGGCAAGGCTGACTTTTTCGTGAAACAGCCGATTGCCGAGCTCGACCCGGCCTTGGCCGTGGGCGATGTGGTACCGCTGGGCTGGGAGGTGGAGCACGCGCGCGCGCTCGATCCGATTGCCGAAGCCCACTGATGGATTGCTTCACCAACCCTGTACTGTGGAGAGAATAATAATGCGCAAGCAGCTGAAACTGACCGCCCTGGCCCTTGGCCTGTTCGCCGCCGGCCAGGCCATGGCGGCAGACCTGACCGTAGTGTCCTTCGGCGGCGCCAACAAGGCGGCCCAGGTCAAGGCGTTCTACGAGCCATGGGAGAAGGCCGGCAAGGGCAAGATCGTCGCTGGCGAGTACAACGGTGAAATGGCCAAGATCAAAGCCATGGTCGACACCAACAGCGTGTCCTGGAACCTGGTGGAGGTGGAGTCGCCAGAACTGGCCCGTGGTTGCGATGAAGGCATGTTCGAGGAGCTCGACCCGGCTCTGTTCGGCAACGAAAGCGATTATGTGAAGGGCGCCATCCAGCCGTGCGGCGTGGGCTTCTTCGTTTGGTCCACGGTGCTGGCCTACAACGCTGACAAGCTCAAGACAGCCCCGACCAGCTGGGCCGATTTCTGGGACACGAAGAAATTCCCGGGCAAGCGCGGCCTGCGCAAGGGCGCGAAGTACACGCTCGAGTTCGCCCTGATGGCCGACGGCGTTGCGCCCAAGGATGTGTACCAGGTGCTGGCCACCAAGGGCGGCGTGGACCGCGCCTTCAAGAAACTCGACGAACTCAAGCCGAGCATCCAGTGGTGGGAAGCGGGCGCCCAGCCGCCGCAGTACCTAGCCTCGGGTGATGTGGTCATGAGCTCGGCCTACAACGGGCGCATTGCTGCGGTGCAGAAAGAGAGCAACCTCAAGGTGGTGTGGAACGGTGGCATCTACGACTTCGACGCTTGGGCCATCCCGAAAGGGGCCAAGAATGTCGAGGAAGCGAAGCAATTCATCGCTTATACCGTTCAGCCCGAGCAGCAGAAGACCTACTCCGAGAACATCGCCTACGGCCCGGCCAACTCCAAAGCCGTGCCGCTGCTGGCGGACGCGGTGAAGAAGGACATGCCGACCACGCCTGAAAACATCGCCAACCAGGTGCAGATCGATGTGGCCTTCTGGGCCGACAACAGCGAGCAACTGGAGCAACGCTTCAACGCCTGGGCGGCGAAGAAGTAAGGCGCCTCGAAGGAGCGCCGGCCCGTTGGCTGGCGCTCCCTGTTCCCCTGTTTTTGCGGAGTTCGCCATGGCCATTGCAGTGCCCCTCAACGAAGGCGCAGGTCCAAGTCTCAAGCAGCGCCTCAAGCACGCCGAGCGGGTCAACCGCTGGAAGGCGCAGGCGCTCATCGCGCCGCTGGCGCTGTTTCTCCTGCTGGTGTTCCTGGTGCCCATCGCGGCGCTGCTGTTCAAGAGCGTCGACAACCCGGAAGTGGTCGGCGGCCTGCCGCGCACGGTCCAGGCTGTGTCGCAGTGGGATGGCAAGAGCCTGCCTGGCGAGGAGGTTTACAAGGCCCTGAGCCAGGACCTGGCCGAATCGCGCAAGAACCAGACCTTGGGCGACCTGTCCAAACGCCTGAACATGGAGCTGGCCGGCTACCGCAGCCTGCTCTCCAAGACCGCTCGGGCGCTGCCGTTCAAGGCCGAACCTGCCTCTTACAAAGAGGCCTTGCAGGCCCTCGATGAACGTTGGGGCGACCCGGCTTACTGGCAGGCGATCCGCCGCAACACCAGCAGCGTGACTTCCTATTACCTGCTGGCATCGGTCGACCACCGTATCGATGACCTCGGCGAGTTGGCCAAGGCCACCCCCGACCAGTCCATCTACCTGGACATCTTTGCCCGCACCCTGTGGATGGGTGTGGTGATCACGGCCATCTGCCTGGTGCTGGCGTATCCGCTGGCTTACCTGCTGGCCAACCTGCCGACCCGCCAGGGCAACCTGTTGATGATATTGGTGTTGCTGCCGTTCTGGACGTCGATTCTGGTGCGGGTGGCAGCGTGGATCGTACTGCTGCAGTCAGGCGGCCTGATCAACAGTGCATTGATGGCCATGGGCATCATCGATCAGCCGCTGGAGCTGGTGTTCAACCGCACCGGCGTGTACATCTCGATGGTCCACATCCTCTTGCCGTTCATGATCCTGCCGCTATACAGCGTGATGAAGGGCATTTCGCCGAGCTACATGCGTGCAGCGATCTCCTTGGGTTGCCACCCGTTCGCCAGCTTCTGGCGGGTGTACTTCCCGCAGACCTACGCGGGCGTGGGCGCCGGTTGCCTGCTGGTGTTCATCCTGGCCATCGGTTACTACATCACCCCGGCGCTGCTCGGCAGCCCGAACGACCAGATGGTCAGCTACTTCGTGGCCTTCTATACCAACACCAGCATCAACTGGGGCATGGCTACCGCGCTGGGCGGGCTGTTGCTGCTGGCGACCGTGCTGCTGTACCTGATCTATAGCTGGCTGGTCGGTGCCAGCCGCCTGCGCCTGAGCTGAGGAGCCTAGTGATGCTTAGCCCATACATGTCGCCCGTGGAGCGGGTGTGGTTCTACAGCCTGCGTATCCTTTGCGGCCTGATATTGCTGTTTCTGGTGTTGCCGGTACTGGTGATCGTGCCGCTGTCGTTCAACAGTGGCAGCTTCCTGGTGTACCCACTGCAAGGCTTTTCCCTGCAGTGGTATCACGATTTCTTCGCCTCGGCCGAGTGGATGCGCGCCCTGAGGAACAGCGTCATCGTCGCCCCGGCGGCCACGCTGCTGGCCATGGTGTTCGGTACGCTGGCAGCGATCGGGCTTACCCGCGCCGATTTTCCGGGCAAGTCGCTGGTCATGGCGCTGGTGATTTCGCCGATGGTGGTGCCGGTGGTGATCATTGGTGTAGCCAGCTACCTGTTCTTTGCCCCGTTGGGGATGGGTAACAGCTTCATTTCGCTGATCCTGGTGCACGCGGTGCTGGGTGTGCCGTTCGTCATCATTACCGTGTCGGCGACCTTGCAAGGCTTCAATTACAACCTGGTGCGTGCGGCTGCCAGCCTGGGGGCCTCACCGGTGGTTGCGTTTCGCAGGGTCACCTTGCCGCTGATCGCCCCCGGGGTGATCTCTGGGGCGCTGTTCGCCTTCGCGACCTCGTTCGATGAGGTGGTGGTGACGTTGTTCCTCGCCGGGCCAGAACAGGCCACCCTGCCGCGGCAGATGTTCAGCGGCATTCGCGAGAACCTGAGCCCGACGATTGCAGCGGCGGCGACTTTGCTGATCGGTTTTTCGGTGGTGCTGCTGCTGACCCTGGAGTGGCTGCGCGGGCGCAGTGAGAAGCTGAGGACCCAGCAGCCTGCGTGATTGATCGGCCTTTTCGCAGGACTGCCTGCGAAAAGGCCGATGCTGGCGTCGCAGTGACCCCTTCACACGGATTGATGCCAATCAGCCCCTATCCAGTTCCCTGAGTTACAATGCGCGCCACCTAGATTCTGCCAACAGGTGCGCCATGCAGCCCTACGCTATTGCCCCCTCCATTCTCTCCGCCGATTTCGCCCGTCTGGGCGAGGATGTCGACAAGGTGCTGGCCGCGGGTGCCGACATCGTCCACTTCGACGTGATGGACAACCACTACGTACCCAACCTGACCATTGGCCCGATGGTCTGCACCGCCTTGCGCAAGTACGGTGTGACCGCGCCGATCGATGTGCATCTGATGGTCAGCCCGGTAGACCGCATCATCGGTGACTTCATCGAAGCCGGTGCCAGCTACATCACCTTCCACCCGGAAGCCTCGCAGCACATCGACCGCTCGCTGCAGCTGATCCGTGACGGTGGCTGCAAGGCCGGCCTGGTGTTCAACCCGGCTACCAGCCTGGACGCGCTGAAGTACGTGATGGACAAGGTCGACATGGTGCTGCTGATGAGCGTCAACCCAGGCTTTGGCGGGCAGAAATTCATCCCCGGCACCTTGGACAAGCTGCGCGAAGCCCGTGCGCTGATCGACGCCAGTGGCCGTGATATTCGCCTGGAAATCGACGGTGGGGTGAACGTCAACAACATCCGCGAAATCGCTGCCGCTGGCGCAGATACCTTCGTCGCCGGCTCGGCGATCTTCAACGCGCCGGATTATCAGGAAGTGATCGCCAAGATGCGCGCCGAACTGGCTCAGGCCCGCCCATGAGCGGCTTCGAGCAGCTGTTCCCCGGGACGCTGCCCAGGCTGGTGATGTTCGATCTGGACGGTACCCTGATCGATTCAGTCCCCGACCTGGCCGCAGCCGTTGACCGCATGCTGCTCGAACTTGGCCGTCCGGCCGCCGGCCTTGACGCCGTGCGGCACTGGGTAGGCAACGGCGCACCGGTGCTGGTGCGCCGCGCACTTGCCGGCGGCCTGGACCACGCGACCGTAGACGATGAGCTGGCCGAGCGCGGCCTTGCACTGTTCATGGAGGCGTACGCCGAAAGCCATGATCTGACGGTTGTATACCCTGGTGTGCACGACACCTTGCGCTGGCTGCGCAAGCAGGGCGTGGAGATGGCGCTGATCACCAACAAGCCTGAACGCTTCGTCGCACCGTTGCTCGACCAGATGAAGATCGGCCGTTATTTCCGCTGGATCATTGGCGGCGATACCCTGCCACAGAAGAAGCCCGACCCTGCTGCGTTGCTGTTCGTCATGAAAATGGCCGGCGTGAAGCCCGGCCAGGCGCTGTTTGTGGGGGACTCGCGCAGTGATGTGCTGGCGGCCAAGGCCGCCGGCGTGCAGTGCGTTGGGCTGAGCTATGGCTATAACCACGGCCGGCCGATCGATGAGGAAGCGCCCAGCCTGGTCATAGGCGACCTGCGCCTGCTGCTGCCTGGTTGCGTAGTCACCGACACTGGGATAACGTTGGCGGACCTTCAAGCCTCACAAGACAGAGAGCCCACCGTGGTGGTTACCGGCAAATTGTGGATGAAAGTCATCAAGGCCCTGGCCCGTTGGCGTTGGCGCGCCTGACTTCTGCCCGCCGGCCTTTGCCGGCCCGTCCGTTTGCCCGACTCTCATTGTTGCTCCGAGGCTACTCATGACCCGCGAAGAATTCCTGCGCCTGGCCGCTGCCGGCTACAACCGCATCCCCTTGGCCTGTGAAACCCTGGCCGACTTCGATACCCCGCTTTCTATCTACCTGAAGCTGGCAGACCAGGCCAACTCGTACCTGCTCGAGTCGGTGCAGGGCGGTGAGAAGTGGGGCCGTTATTCGATGATCGGCCTGCCGTCGCGCACGGTGATGCGTGTGCATGGCTATCACGTGAGCATTCTGCACGATGGCGTGCAGGTCGAAAGCCATGATGTCGAAGACCCGCTGGCATTCGTCGAAACCTTCAAGGACCGCTACAAGGTCGCTGACATTGCCGGCCTGCCGCGTTTCAACGGTGGCCTGGTCGGCTACTTTGGCTATGACTGCGTTCGCTACGTGGAAAAGCGCCTGGGCGCTTGCCCCAACCCTGACCCTCTGGGCGTGCCGGATATCCTGCTGATGGTTTCGGATGCCGTGGTGGTGTTCGACAACCTGGCCGGCAAGATGCATGCGATCGTACTGGTCGATCCGTCCGAAGAGCAGGCTTTCGAGCAAGGCCAGGCGCGCCTGCAAGGGCTGCTGGCCAAGCTGCGCGAACCTATCACGCCGCGACGCGGCCTGGACCTGAGCGGCCCCATGGCGGCAGAGCCGGCGTTCCGCTCCTCCTTCACCCAAGAGGATTACGAGCGCGCTGTGGACACCGTGAAGGAGTACATCCTGGCCGGTGACTGCATGCAAGTGGTGCCGTCCCAGCGCATGTCGATCGACTTCAAGGCAGCGCCCATAGACTTGTACCGTGCGCTGCGCTGCTTCAACCCGACGCCATACATGTACTTCTTCAACTTCGGGGACTTCCACGTTGTTGGCAGTTCGCCGGAAGTGCTGGTGCGGGTGGAAGACAATCTGGTCACCGTACGCCCGATTGCCGGTACCCGTCCAAGGGGGGCCAACGAGGAGGCCGACCGAGCGCTGGAAGATGACCTGCTTTCGGACGACAAGGAGATCGCCGAGCACCTGATGCTCATCGACCTGGGCCGCAACGATGTGGGCCGTGTGTCCTCCACCGGTAGCGTGCGCTTGACCGAAAAGATGGTGATCGAGCGCTACTCCAATGTCATGCACATCGTTTCCAACGTGACCGGGCAACTGGCCGAAGGCTTGACCGCGATGGATGCACTGCGGGCGATTCTGCCGGCAGGTACCTTGTCGGGTGCACCGAAGATCCGCGCGATGGAGATCATCGACGAACTGGAGCCGGTCAAGCGTGGCGTCTACGGCGGTGCGGTGGGCTACTTTGCCTGGAATGGCAACATGGATACCGCGATTGCCATTCGCACGGCCGTGATCAAGGACGGCGAGCTGCATGTGCAGGCAGGTGGCGGCATTGTCGCCGACTCGGTGCCGGCGCTGGAGTGGGAAGAAACCATCAACAAGCGCCGGGCGATGTTCCGTGCGGTGGCGTTGGCTGAGCAACGTCCTGCCGAGTAATTCACAGGCGTGGGGCCGCATGGCGGCCCCATCCGGTTAAAAGTCGACGCTGACGCCCAGGCTTATTCCTTGCTGGGTCAACTCGTCGCTCTTGCGCCAGTTGTAGTTCCCGCGCAGGTGCACCCCTGCCACCAGCTCATGGCTGACCCCAAGGCTGGCGCGAGTCAGGTCGCTCTGCGGTGTGTACCCGGTCAGCGTGAAGTCATTGGCTGGCAGTGTCGTCAGGTGCATCGTCACATCCTGCTGGTCATCCTCGAACTCATGCTCTTGCGCCACCTCGGCAAACAGCCTGGTGCTGGCCAGTACCTGCACGCTGCCCAGCAACCCTACGCCCAGGCGACGCGAAGTGCGTTCCTGGTCATCGAAGCCCAGGGCCGTCGAACGTCCGCTCTTCTCGTCATAACCATCCACCTTCACTCGCGCGTAGTCGGCGCTGATGAACGGCGCCAGCTGCCAGTCACTGCTATCGGCTGCCAGGTTGTATCCCAGTCGACCGGTCACAGCCCAGGCTTCGCCGTCGGTATCACCTTTCTCGCTTCGGTCATTCACGCCTAGGGCGAAGGTGCGTTTGAGGTCGTGATAGTCCAGGTGCCCTGCGCTCAGCACTGCGTCGGCCCACCAGCGGTCCTCACGAAACTGGGCGAAGGCACTGGCCAGGTAGCTGTCGAGCTTGTAGTCCGAGTCTTGTTCGCCTGCCTCCAGTTTCTGGCGATAGACCCCGCCGGCAAGCCCTAAGCGCCAAGCGTCGTTCAGCCGGTAGCTGCCACCCAGGGTGAGGTTGTAGCCGCGCCCGTCAGCGTTGGCAGA
Source organism: Pseudomonas sp. BNK-15 (assembly GCF_047456105.1). Lineage (NCBI taxonomy): Bacteria > Pseudomonadati > Pseudomonadota > Gammaproteobacteria > Pseudomonadales > Pseudomonadaceae > Pseudomonas > Pseudomonas sp. BNK-15. The sequence goes on along the minus strand of NZ_CP179898.1, from coordinate 1,462,200 downwards.
ACTGCGCTCGCCGTCGAAGTCCAGATCTTGCGCGCCAGTGGCAACAAAGGCCTGCCATTGGCCAGCCGCCTGCCAGGGCGCCTGCCATTGATTACGTAGTTCGTCCTGATGCGCGCGCAGGCTGGCGTGGGCCATTTCCGGCAGCAGCGTCAGCTCCCAGGGTGCGGAAAGGATCGAATAGCCGTAGTCGGCAATCAGTTGCTGGCCGGCGATGGTTGGGTGTACCGAGTCGTTGAACAGCAGCTTGGTGGGGTCGGGCGTGGTGCCATTGATGCCGTACAGCGGGTTTTCCAGGCAACTGTTGCCGCTGTAGCAGGTGCCGACCAGATTCTGCCCGCTTGCCAGGCCGAATTGCGTCGGGCTGGCCAGTGCTTCGTTCAGCAGTACGGGAATGTTCAGTGGAATGATTTCGGCATCGATCTGGCCCAGTTGGCTGACCAGTGACTGGTTGAACACGCTGGACAGTTGCGACAGGGCGTTTTGCTGCGGCGTGCCGCTGAAATTCGGCGTCTGGCCGAGGTCGGGTAGCAGCCAGACCATGATGTAGCGGGCACCGCCTTGTTGCAGGGCCTGGGCGCTGGCGGCCAGGCGCGATCCTGCGACGGCGGCATCGGCAGGGCTGCTCACCAGGCCTTGCAGAAAGTCGTTGCCGCCACCGGTCAGGTAGTAGAGGGCATTGGGGTCTGCGCGCAAGCCATTGGCCAGATACCCGGGCTTGTCGCGTAGTACCAGGCCGGCAAAAGGTTGGCCTGGCGGAATGACTGTCTCGGAAGTGGTGGTGATCGAATCCAGGATCTGCTGCGTGGTGTAGCCGCCAACGGCCCAGTTGTTGCCGTCGGGGCGTATGCCGAGGGACGTGGACGGATTGAGATCTTCCGCGCTCACACCCAGGCGTGCGCCGAGGATCATCGGCGAGACAGGTGCAAAGTTGCCATTCTCATCACGGTTGGTAAAACGCATACCGGCAGTACCGCCGGTCAGGTCAGGAAATTGCCCGGCATCGCTGAGGCTGTCGCCGAAGACGATCATTGTCGAGTAAGGCGAGGGGGCTGCGAAAGCCTGGCTGCAGGCGAGCGCCAACGTAGCCAAGGTGAAACGTAGCAAAGGTGCTTTTCGCATCTGGGAACATCCTTTTCATTGTTTTTATGAGGACAACCCGATCGACCTTAGCAAATCGCGGGGCATGCCTTCCAAGTCCATTCGTTTCCCGTATTTACGGGCATATTGCGCCCGCCGCGCCGGTAGGCTACTGTGCCTGCAAGTATGAGCGAGACCTATCCCGTGTTGATCGTCAGCAAACTCTTGATGCGCGTTATCAAGGCCCACGCCCGTTGGCGTTGGCGCGCCTGACTTTATCTCTTGCCGGCCTGTCCGGCCCGCCCCCGTTTGCCTTCCTGTCCGTTTCCGAGCGCCCCTAGTGGCAACGCCGTGTCTGTTTTTGGTGTAGGAAGGTTCGACTTTTAAAGTCAGTAGATTCTAGAGGTTTAGCCCGATGTTACTGATGATCGACAATTACGACTCATTCACTTACAACGTCGTTCAATACCTTGGCGAGTTGGGTGCCGAGGTCAAAGTCATTCGCAACGACGAAATCACCGTTGCCGAGATAGAAGCCCTCAACCCTGAGCGCATCGTCGTCTCCCCTGGCCCTTGCACGCCGAGCGAAGCCGGTGTGTCCATCGAGGCCATTATGCATTTCGCCGGCAAGCTGCCGATCCTTGGGGTCTGCCTGGGCCACCAATCAATCGGCCAGGCGTTTGGCGGCGATGTAGTGCGTGCCCGCCAGGTCATGCACGGCAAGACCAGCCCGGTATATCACCGCGACCTGGGCGTGTTCGCCGGGCTCAACAACCCGCTCACCGTAACCCGCTACCATTCCCTGGTGGTCAAGCGCCAGACCCTGCCAGAGTGCCTGGAAGTGACTGCCTGGACTGCACATGACGATGGTTCGGTCGACGAGATCATGGGCTTGCGCCACAAGACACTGAACATTGAAGGGGTGCAGTTCCACCCCGAGTCCATCCTGACCGAGCAGGGCCACGAGCTGTTCGCCAACTTCCTCAAGCAGACCGGCGGCCGCCGCTAAGGACCGAGCATGGATATCAAAAGCGCGTTGAGCCGTATTGTCGGCCACCTGGACCTTTCCACCGAAGAAATGCGCGATGTGATGCGCCAGATCATGACCGGCCAATGCAGTGAGGCGCAGATCGGCGCCTTCCTGATGGGCATGCGCATGAAGAGCGAGAGCATCGACGAGATCGTTGGCGCGGTTTCGGTCATGCGTGAGCTGGCTGACAAGGTCGAGCTGAAAAGCCTTGATGGCGTAGTCGACATCGTCGGTACGGGCGGTGATGGCGCCAACATCTTCAACGTTTCCACCGCCTCCTCGTTCGTCCTGGCGGCGGCAGGCTGCACCGTGGCCAAACATGGCAATCGCGCAGTTTCCGGTAAGAGCGGCAGCGCTGACTTGCTGGAAGCTGCCGGCATCTACCTGAACCTGACACCTACCCAAGTGGGGCGCTGCATTGACAGCCTCGGTATCGGCTTCATGTTCGCCCAGAGCCATCACTCGGCCATGAAACATGCCGCAGGCCCGCGCCGCGACCTGGGCCTGCGTACCCTGTTCAACATGCTCGGCCCGCTTACGAATCCGGCTGGGGTGAAACACCAGGTGGTCGGTGTATTTAGCCAGGCCTTGTGCCGCCCGCTGGCGCAAGTGCTGCAACGCCTGGGTAGCAAGCATGTGCTGGTCGTGCATTCCAAGGATGGCCTGGATGAGTTCAGCCTGGCCGCGCCTACCTTTGTCGCCGAACTGAAGAACGACCAGATCAGCGAATACTGGGTCGAGCCTGAAGACCTTGGCATCAAGAGCCAGAGCCTGCATGGCCTGGCAGTCGAGAACCCACAGGCGTCGTTGGAGTTGATCCGTGATGCACTGGGCCGGCGCAAGACCGAGAATGGCCAGAAGGCTGCCGAGATGATAGTGCTCAATGCGGGCGCTGCGTTGTACGCCGCTGACCACGCCATGAGCCTGAAGGCTGGTGTGGATCTGGCCCACGATGTGCTGCACACCGGGCTGGCCTGGGAAAAGCTGCAGGAGCTGGGTGCCTTTACAGCGGTATTCAAGGTGGAGAACGAAGCATGAGTGTCCCGACGGTGCTGGAAAGGATCATTGCCCGCAAGTTCCAGGAAGTGGCAGAGCGCAGCGCGCGCGTCAGCCTCGCCGAAATGGAGCGCCTGGCCAAGGCGGCGGATGGCCCGCGCGGGTTTGCCAATGCCCTGATCGAGCAAGCCAAGCGCAAGCAGCCAGCGGTGATTGCCGAAATCAAGAAGGCCTCGCCGAGCAAGGGCGTGATCCGCGAAAACTTCGTGCCGTCGGAAATTGCCGTCAGTTACGAAAAGGGCGGGGCGACTTGCCTGTCGGTGTTGACCGATGTGGACTACTTCCAGGGTGCCGATGAGTACCTGCAGCAGGCGCGCGCCGCTGTTTCGCTGCCGGTGATCCGCAAAGATTTCATGGTCGACCCTTATCAGATCATCGAAGCACGCGCCTTGGGCGCAGACTGCGTGCTGCTGATCGTGTCGGCGCTCGATGACGTCAAGATGGCCGAGTTGGCCGCTACCGCCAAGGACGTCGGTCTCGACGTGCTGGTCGAAGTACATGACGGTGACGAGCTGGAGCGTGCGTTGAAAACGCTTGATACCCCGCTGGTGGGGGTCAACAACCGTAACCTGCATACTTTCGAAGTCAGCCTGGAGACCACTCTTGACCTGCTGCCACGCATCCCCCGGGATCGCCTGGCCATCACCGAGAGTGGCATTCTCAACCGTGCCGATGTCGAGTTGATGGAAATCAATGACGTTTACTCGTTCCTGGTGGGTGAGGCGTTCATGCGGGCCGAGCAGCCGGGGTTGGAACTGCAGCGGTTGTTCTTCCCTGAACAGGTGAAGAAGACTGTGCAGCAACTGGACTAAGCAACGTTGAAGCCGGCGATCGCCGGCTTTATCGAAGGTGGATCAATGACCGATCAACCCCTGGCCCTCACCGTCGAGCAGGGCCTGCACGCCGAGCAAGATCTTTTGGCTGCGGTCTGCCGTGGCGAAACCGAAAGTGGTGTGCTGTTCTGGCGCCCGACGGATCATGCGCTGGTCATGCCACGGCGCATGAGCCGCCTGGACAACTTCGAGGCAGCCTGCTCGGAGTTGGCGATCGCTGGCTGGCCAGTGCTGTTGCGTGAAACCGGTGGTGAGCCGGTACCTCAGTCGCATTCGACAGTGAATGTGGCGCTGGTGTATGTCGCTCCACGCAGCGAAGGCGACCATGGCCGTATCGAGAACGCGTATGAACGCCTCTGCCTGCCGTTGTGCGATGTGCTGCGCGAATGGGGCGGTGTGGCTTCGGTGGGCGAGATCGACGGGGCCTTCTGCGACGGCCGCTATAACGTCAACCTCAATGGCCGCAAGCTGGTGGGGACTGCCCAGCGCTGGCGCCAGGGGCTGGGTGGAAAACGGCCGGTGGTGCTGGTGCATGGTGCGTTGTTGCTGGATAACGAGCGCGAGTCGATGGTCGCGGCGGTCAATCATTTCAATGAATGTTGCGGGCTCGAGCAGCGCTGCCGGGCCGATAGTCATATTGCCCTGCACGAAGTGGCGCCCGCTGTACCATGGTTCGAGCGCCTGTCGAAGGCTTACAGCGAAGTGCTTGCAGCGCTGCCCAAGGACTAACGGGTACCGTAAACCACCATGGTCTTGCCCTTGACCTGGACCAGGCTGCGTTCCTCGAGGTCCTTGAGCACGCGGCCGACCATTTCTCGCGAGCACCCGACGATACGGCCAATTTCCTGGCGGGTGATCTTGATTTGCATGCCGTCCGGGTGGGTCATGGCGTCTGGCTGCTTGCACAGGTCCAGCAGGCAACGGGCGACCCGGCCGGTAACGTCGAAGAAGGCCAGGTCGCCCACCTTGCGCGTGGTGTTGCGCAGGCGCTGGGCCATCTGGCTGCCGAGGGCGTAGAGAATCTCCGGGTCCTGGCGGGCCAGGTCGCGAAACTTGTCATAGCTGATCTCCGCCACCTCGCACTCGGTCTTGGCGCGCACCCAGGCGCTGCGCTGCTGATCGCTGCCGGCGGGTTCGAACAAACCCAGTTCGCCGAAGAAATCGCCACTGTTGAGGTAGGCGATGATCATCTCGTGGCCTTCGTCATCCTCAATGAGGATGGTGACTGAACCCTTGATGATGAACGACAGCGTTTCGGCCCGGTCACCCGCGCAGATGATGTTGCTCTTGGCGGTGTAGCGGCGGCGCTGGCAGTGCATCAGCAGCTTGTCGATGTTCTTGATCTTGGCGGGTAGGGCTGAGGCAACCATCACGAAATCCTGTTCGATACGACCCATAGGCTCTGGTGGGGAGTCGGCTAACGCGACGCGTCAGTCAATTGGCGCCAGCTTATCAGACACTGCAGGATGTTTCGGCACAAATGCCAAACGTGTGGAGCTTTTCCGACAGCCACACAAGGCTTAAGCTGACACCCTTTTGCGAGATTCAGGAGTACGGACAGATGAAGGCACGCATCCAATGGGCCGGTGAAGCGATGTTCCTTGGCGAATCGGGGAGCGGGCACGTCGTGGTGATGGACGGCCCACCCGAGGCTGGGGGCCGCAATCTGGGCGTGCGCCCGATGGAAATGCTCCTGCTCGGCCTGGGTGGCTGCAGCAGCTTCGACGTAGTGAGTATCCTGAAGAAATCGCGCCAAGCGGTGGAAAGCTGCGAAGCCTTCCTGGAGGCCGAGCGCGCCAGCGAAGACCCGAAGGTGTTTACCAAGATTCATATGAACTTCGTGGTCAAAGGGCGCGGGCTGAAAGAGGCTCAGGTCAAGCGCGCGGTGGAGCTGTCGGCGGAAAAATATTGCTCGGCGTCGATCATGCTGGAGCGCGCGGGCGTGGAAATCACCCACGGCTACGAGATCGTTGAGCTGGGTTGAGACTTGTGGGCTGCTGCGCAGCCCTTTCGCGACACAAGGCCGCTCGAAGGTTCGCGGTCTGTGGGCGCGGCCTTGCGTCGCGAAAGGGCCGCAAGGCGGCCCCGGCGCTCTTCAGTTGCGCAAGGCTGGGAGAGCCACTACCAGCCAACGAGGTACGCAACGCCTCAATGACTGGCTGAGGTGCTCCCGGCGCTTTTGATAACCCAGCCCCAGCCCGATCACCCCCAACCCGATCAAGGTCAGCACCACCGGGAACAGCAGCGACTCGGCAAATACCTCGTAAGACAGGTAGCCAAGATAAGCCGCCACCCCCAGCGCCCCGAACACCATGAACACCGGCCGGCGCAGCAGCACCGCCATTGCCATCAGACCCAGGTTGATCAGACAGTACAGCGCCTTACCCAGCTCGCTGTCGCTTTCGATCATCGTCAGCCCACCCCAGAACGCTGCCAGCCCTGCCAGGTAACCCCAGTGGGCGTAATCCTCATGCGTGCGCCCGTCGACCACCAGAAACACCATGAGCAGCCCGAGCCCGAACCACAGCGAAACCGTGCGCCGCTGTTCCCAGCTGAACGGCGAGCCGAACACCCACTCGCTAAGGTCCATCGACATGAACCATAAGGCCACGGCAATCGGCATCACGATAAACGGGTAGGGGATCAGGCGCAGCATCAACAAACCGGCGACCACCGTGGCCGCCTCCATCATCAGCCATCCGCCCTGCACATAGGTGTAGTACTGGTGATAGTCCGTTTGCCGATCGTCCAGTGGCCACCACCCGGCCAGGCGTTCGATGGCAAAGACAGCCAGGGGCACGATGCTTACCGCGACCGCCGCCAAGACGCCAGCTGCGATGGGTTGCTGGCGTTTTTGCAGGTTGAGGGCGAACAGGGTGAGAAGACCGATGTAAAGAACGGCGATGGCCAGCAGCGCCCAATCACCGATTCGCATCCAGGCTTCGGTCAGCAGCCAGCCCATCGCCCCCATGATCAGTAGGGCGCCGAAATAGAAGGCGACGTGTGCCAGCTGGAAACTGCCACGAGCTGCTGGCTGCTGGCGCAGAAAGTCCAGCAGGGCCTTGTCCTGGCCCGGCTGGAGAACTCCTGCTTGTACGGCGCGCGCCAGGTCCTTGGCGTCGATACGGTCCGTCATTGGCGTGCCCTTAGATGCGGTAAGTGCTTTTGGTCATGACCTTGGCCAGCATGCTCATACCGAAACGTACGGGCGCGGGGAAGCGATAGCCACCTGCTTCAAGGGCCGAATCGGCGTGTTGCTCTTCGTCGGCGCGCATCTGCTCGAGAATGGCACGGGACTTTTCGTCCTCATGGGGGATCTGCTCCAGGTGTTCGTCCAGGTGTTTGCACACCTGATGCTCGGTGGCAGCGACGAAGCCCAGGCTGACCTTGTCGCTGACCATGCCGGCGAGCGCGCCGATGCCGAACGACATGCCGTAGAACAGCGGATTGAGCACGCTGGGGTGGCTGCCCAATTGACGGATGCGCTGTTCGCACCAGGCCAGGTGGTCGATTTCTTCCTCGGCCGCATGCTCCATTGCCTTGCGCACCTGGGGCAGCTTGGCGGTCAGGGCCTGGCCTTGGTACAGCGCCTGGGCGCAGACCTCGCCGGTATGGTTGATGCGCATGAGCCCGGCGATGTGGCGGGTCTGGCTTTCGTCGAGCTCGACGTCGGGCTGGACAATGGCCGGAGACGGCCGGGAGGGTTGGCCGCTGAAGGGCAGCAAGGTGCGCATGGCGGTATCGGCCTGCAGCAACAAGCGGTCGAGCGGCGAATAGTGACGTTCGGTAGCCATCGGGCACCTCCGCTGAAGTGATGCCCGACAGTTTACCTCAATCGCCCGGGGTGGGCTTGCCTTGGGTCAGCCCGGTGGCCAGTGCATCTGGCGCTGGCCGAGCACGTGCATGTGGATGTGGTAGACGGTCTGGCCGCCTTGCTCGTTGCAGTTCATGACCACGCGGAAGCCATCGTCGCAGCCAAGCTCCTTGGCCAGGCGCTGGGCGGTGAACAGGATGTGGCCGGCCAGGCCCTTGTCCTCTTCGGTCAGGTCATTGAGCGTACGGATGTGTTTTTTCGGGATGACCAGAAAGTGCACCGGCGCCTGGGGCGCGATGTCGTGGAAGGCCAGAACCTGGTCGTCCTCGTAGATGATCTTCGCCGGGATTTCCCGGTTGATGATCTTGATGAATAAATCGTCCACAGCACTTGCTCCAAGGTGAGTGTCCTGGCCGAGTGTACTTAGCCAGGCGCCGCTCGCCCAGTGGGCTATTCCATTCCGACCGGGCAGTAACGGCGGTGGATGAAGCCTGCAAGCTTGCGCGCCAACCAGCGGGGCAACAGGCGCGGGGCGAATGCCAGCCAGCGGTTGCGGCGAACCGGAATGATCAGCGCCCGGTTTTTCGCCAATGCGCGCACGGTGTACAGCGCCACCTCTTCGGGGCTGAGGCAGCGGCTGCTGCCCTCGAGCCTGGGAATACGCCGGCGCGAAGAGCGCACCGGGCCGGGGCAAAGGACCGAAACCTTGATGCCCGTGGGCTTGAGCTCTTCGCGCAGGGCTTCGGTGAAATGCAGCACATAGGCCTTGCTGGCGGCATAGGTGGCCATCCAGGGGCCTGGCGCTACGGCGGCCAGGCCGGCGACATTGAGGATCTGCCCACCACCCTGTACTGCCATGAGGTTGCCGATGGCATGGCACAGGCGGCTCATGGCGAGAATGTTCACCTCCAGCAGGTCTTGCTCGTCTGCCCACTCGTGGGCGAGAAACGGGCCATAGGTACGTTGGCCGGCGCAGTTGACCAACAGGTCGATGCGCCGCTCGCCCTCTTCCAGCTCGAGTACGAAACCGGACAGGCGCAGCGGTTGGCTGAGGTCGCAGGCGCGTAGCAGTACTTCGACGCCGAAGCGCTGGGTCAGCTCGATGGCTACCGGCTCAAGGGTTTCACGGTGGCGTGCCACCAGGATCAGATTGCGCCCGCGCCGCGCCAGAGCTTCCGCCAGGGCCAAGCCCAGGCCGCTGGAAGCACCAGTGATCATGGCGTAACGGGTCATGCAAGGCTCCTGAGGGCTAAAGAGGGCGCCTAGTGTACAGCGTGGCCAGGCCAGGTGTTGCCTTTTGCTACAAGGCCTTGGCGCGTAACGCCTGGCTGCGCTCCAGGGCTGCTCTGTATTCGCCGTGCAGGCGCTCGATCAGTGCTGCGGCGCCGGGCAGGTCATGGATATCTCCGACGCCTTGCCCGACAGACCATACTGTCTTCCAGGCCTTGGCTTCATCATCGATTGGCTTGAGTTTGCCCTGTTCCTGGCCGGCCTTCAGTGCGGCCATGTCAAACCCAGCCTGTTCAAGGCTCTGGCGCAAAAAGCTTGCCGGTATGCCGGAAACCGCTGAGGTATGGACGATGTCCGCTGCATGGGCGCCGAGCAGCATCTGTTTATACGCCTCTTGGGCATGGCTCTCCTGGGTGGCAATGAAGCGAGTCCCCATGTAGGCCAGGTCCGCGCCAAGCAACTGGGCGGCGAGTATTTCATGGCCGTGGTTGATGCAGCCGGCCAATAGCAGGGTCTTGTCGAAAAACTGGCGGATTTCGGCCGCAAGGGCGAACGGGCTCCAGGTGCCAGCATGCCCGCCTGCACCTGCCGCCACCGCGATCAGGCCATCGACGCCGGCCTGTGCAGCTTTCTCAGCGTGACGCCGGGTGGTCACATCATGGAACACCAGGCCGCCATAGCCGTGTACGGCATCGACGACTTCCTTCACCGCGCCAAGACTGGTGATGACTATAGGCACCTGATGCTCGACACACAGGGCAAGGTCAGCCTGCAGGCGCGGGTTGGATGGGTGGACGATCAGATTGACCGCATAAGGGGCTGGCGCCTGCAGCTGCCCAAGGCCCGCTTCGATCTCCTCGAGCCAGCCCTTGAAACCGGCACTGTCGCGCTGGTTCAGGGCGGGGAAACTGCCGACCACGCCGTTGCCGCAGCAGGCCAGGACCAGCTGGGGGTTGGAGATCAGGAACATCGGCGCCGCCACCACGGGCAAGCGCAGGCGTTGTTCGAGCGAAGCAGGCAATGACATGGGCGGGGCTCCTGTACAGTGCGATTGTCGTCAGAACGGTTTGACCACCACAAGAATCACGATGGCCAGCAGGAACAGCACGGGTACCTCGTTGAACCAGCGGTAGTAAACGTGGCTGCGGGTGTTGGCACCGGTGGCAAAGCGTTTGCGCTGGGCGCCGCACATGTGATGGTAGCCGGTGAGCAGGAGCACCAGTGTCAGCTTGGCGTGCAGCCAGCCCTGGCTCAGCCAGCCTGGCGTGAGATAGAGCATCCAGGCGCCGAACACGTAGGTGGCAATCATCGCCGGGTTCATGATGCCGCGGTACAGCTTGCGCTCCATGGTCACGAAGCGGTCCTGGCTGATGCTGTCCTGGCTTTGGGCGTGGTAGACGAACAGCCGGGGCAGGTAGAACAGACCGGCGAACCAGCAGACGACGCTGACGATGTGCAGCGCTTTTATCCATAGGTAAAGCATGGAGAGAGTTCCTTCAGGTATTCACGGTCGTCAGATAGTAGAGGCCAAGCGCCCGAAGGGTCACCCGAAGAGTTGTTACAGGCGCCTTGCGCCCCTATCATCGTGCGCTTTCCAGACGGCTCGTTGATAAGGGGCAAGCGTTATGATCAAGGTCGGTATCGTCGGCGGCACGGGTTACACCGGCGTCGAACTGTTGCGTCTGCTGGCACAGCATCCACAGGCCGAGGTGGCGGTCATCACTTCGCGCTCCGAGGCGGGCGTAGCGGTCGCCGACATGTATCCGAACCTGCGCGGCCACTATGACGGCCTGGCTTTCAGCGTGCCGGACAGCAAGGCTCTGTCAGCCTGCGACGTGGTCTTCTTCGCCACCCCGCACGGTGTCGCCCACGCTTTGGCCGGTGAGTTGCTGGCTGCCGGGACCAAGGTCATTGACCTGTCCGCCGACTTCCGCCTGCAGGACGCTGCCGAGTGGGCAAAATGGTACGGGCAGCCGCACGGCGCGCCGGAGTTGCTCAAGGATGCGGTCTACGGCCTGCCTGAAGTCAACCGTGAGAAAATTCGCCAGGCGCGCCTGATCGCTGTGCCGGGCTGCTACCCGACCGCTACCCAGTTGGGCTTCCTGCCGCTGCTTGAAGCTGGCCTGGCCGACCCGTTGCGCCTGATCGCCGACTGCAAGTCGGGTGTCAGCGGCGCCGGTCGTGGCGCCGCCGTGGGTTCGCTGTTCTGCGAAGCTGGCGAGAGCATGAAGGCCTACGCGGTCAAGGGCCACCGTCACTTGCCGGAAATCAGCCAAGGCCTACGCCTGGCTGCAGGCACGGACATCGGCCTGACCTTCGTGCCGCATCTGACCCCGATGATCCGCGGCATTCACTCGACCCTGTACGCGACAGTGGCCGATAAGTCGGTCGACTTGCAGGCACTGTTCGAGAAGCGCTACGCAGACGAGCCGTTCGTCGACGTGATGCCAGCGGGCAGCCACCCGGAAACCCGTAGCGTGCGCGGTGCCAACGTCTGCCGTATCGCCGTTCATCGCCCGCAAGGTGGTGACCTGGTGGTAGTGCTGTCGGTCATCGATAACCTGGTCAAGGGCGCGTCAGGCCAGGCGGTGCAGAACCTGAACATCCTGTTCGGCCTGGACGAGCGCATGGGCCTGTCCCATGCGGGCCTGCTGCCCTGACAGCAGCCACAAGCGGCAAGCGGCAAGCTCTAAGCTGCAAGTGAGCGTATTGCGTTCAGCTTGGAGCTTGTCACTTGCTGCTTACGTATTGTTGACCGATTTTCTCGGAGAAGCGGATAATGCGCGTCATCGAGTTTTATGGCGGCTACTGCGCCGGGAGAATCAACATGAGCGTCGAAACCTTCACCCCCACGGCTTTGGAATTTACTCACGGCGCCGCGCAAAAGGTGAAGACCCTGGTTTGCGAGGAAGGCAATGATCGCCTGAAGCTGAGGGTTTTCGTGACCGGTGGCGGCTGCTCGGGTTTCCAGTACGGCTTCACCTTCGATGAAGATGTGGCCGAAGATGACACCATCGTCGAGCGCGAAGGTGTATCTCTGGTGGTAGATCCTATGAGCTTCCAGTATCTGGCGGGCGCGGAGGTGGATTACCAGGAAGGCCTTGAGGGCTCGCGCTTCGTGATCAAGAACCCGAATGCCGCTACCACTTGTGGCTGCGGCTCTTCCTTCTCGATCTGAAGCCCGGTGGTACAAAAAACGCCGCGCATTTGCGCGGCGTTTTCGTTGCGATCGCAAGGTCAGGCCGGGTAGATCGCGCCGAGAACCCGCAGCCCCTTGGCTGCCGTCACGCTGGGGCGGTTGGCGGCGATGCCTTCCAGGCAGCAGTGGGCCAGCCAGGCAAATGCCATGCCCTCGACCCAGTCGGGGTCTACGCCATATGCCTGGGTGCTGGTGACCCGGGCATCGGGTAGCAGCGCGTCAAGGCGAGCCATCAATGCACCGTTACGTGCACCGCCGCCACATACAAGCAGCGCTTCTGTGCCTTGCTGTGCATCGCGCAAGGACTCGATGATGCTGCGCGCCGTCAGCTCAAGCAGCGTGGCCTGAACATCTTCGTCACGATAATGCGGCATGCGAGCGAGATGGCCATCCAGCCAAGGCAGGTTGAACACTTCGCGGCCAGTACTCTTAGGGCCGCTGCCGGCGAAGAAAGGGTCGCTCAGCAACGCGTCCAGCAAATCGGTCTGGACCACTCCAGTAGCTGCCCAGGCGCCGTCTGCGTCATAAGCCTGGCCGCGTTTACGCTCGACCCAGGCATCCAGCAATACATTGCCGGGGCCGCAGTCGAAACCGTGGACCGGCTTGTCGTGCTCGATCAGGCTGAGGTTGCTGAAACCGCCTACGTTGAGCACTGCCAGCCGCTGGCCAAGACGGCCGAACAGGGTTTCATGAAACGCGGGCACCAACGGAGCGCCTTGGCCGCCAGCAGCCACATCGCGCCGGCGGAAGTCGGCTACCACTGTGATCCCGGTCAGCTCGGCGAGTAATGCCGGGTTGCCGATCTGCACGGTAAAGCCACGGGCAGGCTCGTGGCGGATGGTCTGGCCATGGCTGCCGATGGCGCGGATGGCGTCAGGCTGCAGCCCCTGTGTTTTCAGTAGCTGCTGTATACCTTCCGCGGCCAGGCTGGCCCAGCGGTTTTCCGCCAACGCTGCACGTGCGATTTCGTCAGGGCCGCTGGCGCACAGGGCTAGCAGTTGCTGACGCAGGTCGGCGGGCATTGGCAGGTAGTGGGTGGCGAGCAGCTTCAGCTGCTCGCCTTGCTCGATCAGTGCAATGTCCAGGCCGTCGAGGCTGGTGCCAGACATTACTCCCAGGTAGAGCGCCATAGCTCAGCGCTTGTTCGCTGCGAGCATGGTGGCCTTTTCCTGATCCATGCGCGCGATCAGTGGCTTGCTCTGCTGCAAGAACCGCTGACGTTCGGCCTTGGCGATCGGATCGGACATCGGTACCTTCTGGCTCAGCGGGTCGACGTGGACGCCATTGACCTGGAACTCATAGTGCAGGTGCGGCCCTGTAGACAGGCCGGTGGTACCGATATAACCGATGATCTGCCCCTGCTTCACACTGCTGCCGGTCTTGATGCCTTTGGCAAAGCCCTGCATGTGCCCGTAGAGAGTTTTGTACCGGTTGCCGTGGGCGATGATCACTGTGTTGCCGTACCCACCGCGACGGCCGGCCAGCTCGATGCGACCGTCACCGGCTGCCTTGATTGGTGTGCCGCGTGGCGCGGCATAGTCGACGCCCTTGTGTGCGCGGATCTTGTTCAGAATCGGGTGCTTGCGGCCAGCGGAAAACCGCGAGCTGATACGGGCAAAGTCCACGGGGGTACGGATGAACGCCTTGCGCAGGCTGTTGCCGTCGGCTGTGTAGTAGCTGGTGTTGCCCTGCTTGTTGGTGTAGCGCACCGCAGTGTAGGTCTTGCCGCGGTTGGTGAAGCGGGCGGACAGGATGTTGCCTGTACCGATCACCTTGCCATCCATGACTTTCTGCTCGTAGACGACGTCGAATTCGTCACCCTGGCGGATGTCCTGAGCGAAATCGATGTCGTAGCCCAGTACTTTGGCCATGTCCATGGTCAGGCTGTGCGACAGGCCGGCACGCTGGGCCGAGGCCGACAACGAACTTTTGATCACGCCGTGGGCGTAGGCAGTACGTACCAACGGCTTGCTGATTTCGCGGTCGAAGCTGTAGCCCTTGGCGGTCTTTGTCAGGCGGATGGTCTCGAGGGTACTGACCTTGCTTTGCAGGCTGGCCAGTTGGCCGTCCTTGTCGAGTTCGAATTGCAGCACCTGGCCATGCTTGAGCTGGCTGAACTGCTTGGCCTGCTTATTGCTGGCCAGCAGGTCGTGCACCGCATTGGCTGGCAGGCCGACTTTTTCGAACAGGGTGGACAGTGTATCGCCACGCGCCACGGTGACTTCGCGATGCCCAGGCTCCTTGGCCTCTTGTGTCTGCTCTAGGGCTGGGAGTTCTTGAGTAGCTTGCTCGGTTTTGGAGTCGGCACCTTCGATTTGTGCGAACGGTGAGCCTTGATCTGCTTCGCTCTGCACCAGTGGCGCGGCACCGGGCTCGCCCTTCAGTTGTTCTGCCGGGCTTTCCAGCTCGAGGCTGAGGGTGGTCTTCTTGGCTTCGACTTCGCTGGACGGAAATACCAGCAGAGCCAGGCTGAGCAGGGCGGCGATGCCGCTGGCGGCCAGCAGATGGCTTTTCGGATAAAGCGGTGGCGCTTTAGGCGTTTCGTCGGTCATAGGTAAGGTGGCTTTTTGAAGAAAAGTGAATATGGAAAAGATGAATGACATGATGAAGATGAAATAACTGTATAAAATATAACCAAATCCAATTTCACGCAAGGGCGCGTAGACGCCGCGAGGCTGCGGTCAGGTCACATCCCGTTGCGAAACTTGTATTTGATGGCCGATCTTGTATGGTTGGCTCCCCTTGAATCTGAGCCTTGCGGGTCTGTCTATGAAGTCGGTTGAAGAGCAGCTGGCGCTTATCAAGCGCGGTGCGGAAGAAGTGTTGGTCGAGTCGGAACTGGTCGAGAAGCTCAAGCGCGGCCAGCCTCTGCGTATCAAAGCAGGTTTCGATCCGACTGCGCCCGACCTGCACTTGGGGCACACCGTGCTGATCAACAAGCTGCGCCAGTTCCAGGAGCTGGGTCATCAGGTCGTCTTCCTGATCGGCGACTTCACTGGAATGATCGGTGATCCGAGTGGCAAAAGCGCGACGCGCCCGCCGTTGACCCGTGAGCAGGTGCTGGATAATGCCGAGACCTACAAGCAGCAGGTGTTCAAGATTCTCGACCCGGCCAAGACCGAGGTCGCGTTCAACTCCACCTGGATGGACAAGCTGACACCGGCGGACTTCATTCGCCTGGCGTCGCAGTACACGGTGGCGCGCATGCTTGAGCGCGACGACTTCGACAAGCGCTATACCACCAATCAGCCGATCGCCATCCATGAGTTCCTTTACCCGCTGGTGCAGGGGTACGACTCGGTAGCCCTCAAGGCTGATGTGGAGCTGGGTGGTACCGACCAGAAGTTCAACTTGCTGATGGGGCGCGAGCTGCAGCGCGCCTACGGCCAGGAAGCGCAGAGCATCGTGACCATGCCGCTGCTCGAAGGGCTGGACGGCGTTAAGAAAATGTCCAAGTCGCTGGGCAACTATGTAGGTATCCAGGAAGCGCCTGGGGTGATGTACAGCAAGCTGGTGTCGATCCCGGACACGCTGATGTGGCGTTACTTCGAATTGCTGAGCTTCCGCTCCATGGAGGAGATCGAGCAGTACCGTGCTGATGTCGCCAATGGTGCGAACCCGCGCGACATCAAGATCAAGCTGGCGGAAGAGCTCGTTGCGCGTTTCCATGGTGAAGAGGCGGCTGCCAACGCCCACCGTGCGGCGGGTAATCGCATGAAAGAGGGAGAGTTGCCGGAAGATCTGCCCGAGATTGAAGTGGCCGCGGCTGAAGACTTGCCGATCGCTGCTGTGCTGAACCGTGCTGGCCTGGTGAAGAACTCGGCGATGGCGCGCGATCTGCTCAATGGTGGTGCGGTCAAGGTTGATGGGGCGGTGGTCGAGCGTGACTTCATGTTTGCGATTGGCGCCACTCATGTGTGTCAGGCGGGCAAGAAGGCGTTTGCCCGGGTTACGCTCAAGGCGGAGTGAGCGTCTGGTGGCGTAGCTATATATAGAAGCGGGGAGGCCTACAGGCCTCCCCGCTTTGTTTTAGGCGATATCAAGGTTTATTGAAATTAAGCCTTGACGGGCGTTCGAATCCCCTTATAATGCGCCCCACTTCCAGCGTAGTCGGAACGAGAAACTCCTTGAAATTCAAAGAGTTGCTTAATCCAGGTAGTGCTGGTGGTGCTTCGGTCGTCTGATCGATAGCGGTGAAATGGTGGTTGACAGCGCTTCTAAACGCTGTATGATTCGCCTCCCGCTACGAGAGATCGCAGCGAGCCAAGTGTTTGAAGTTGAACGAGTTTCTCGCAAAAAACTTCAAAATAAACGCTTGACAGGCTCTGAGGAAAGCGTAGAATGCGCGCCTCGGTTGAGACGAAAAGCTCTTAACCAAACGCTCTTTAACAAATCGAATCAAGCAATTCGTGTGGGTGCTTGTGAGTACGGACTGATAGTCAGAAAGATTATCAGCATCACAAGTGACCATGCGAGAAATCACATAGTCATTTGAGATTGCTGAGCCAAGTTTAGGGTTTCTTAAAAACCCAAGCAGTATTGAACTGAAGAGTTTGATCATGGCTCAGATTGAACGCTGGCGGCAGGCCTAACACATGCAAGTCGAGCGGATGATGGGAGCTTGCTCCTTGATTCAGCGGCGGACGGGTGAGTAATGCCTAGGAATCTGCCTGGTAGTGGGGGACAACGTTTCGAAAGGAACGCTAATACCGCATACGTCCTACGGGAGAAAGCAGGGGACCTTCGGGCCTTGCGCTATCAGATGAGCCTAGGTCGGATTAGCTAGTTGGTGGGGTAATGGCTCACCAAGGCGACGATCCGTAACTGGTCTGAGAGGATGATCAGTCACACTGGAACTGAGACACGGTCCAGACTCCTACGGGAGGCAGCAGTGGGGAATATTGGACAATGGGCGAAAGCCTGATCCAGCCATGCCGCGTGTGTGAAGAAGGTCTTCGGATTGTAAAGCACTTTAAGTTGGGAGGAAGGGCATTAACCTAATACGTTAGTGTTTTGACGTTACCGACAGAATAAGCACCGGCTAACTCTGTGCCAGCAGCCGCGGTAATACAGAGGGTGCAAGCGTTAATCGGAATTACTGGGCGTAAAGCGCGCGTAGGTGGTTTGTTAAGTTGGATGTGAAAGCCCCGGGCTCAACCTGGGAACTGCATCCAAAACTGGCAAGCTAGAGTACGGTAGAGGGTGGTGGAATTTCCTGTGTAGCGGTGAAATGCGTAGATATAGGAAGGAACACCAGTGGCGAAGGCGACCACCTGGACTGATACTGACACTGAGGTGCGAAAGCGTGGGGAGCAAACAGGATTAGATACCCTGGTAGTCCACGCCGTAAACGATGTCAACTAGCCGTTGGAATCCTTGAGATTTTAGTGGCGCAGCTAACGCATTAAGTTGACCGCCTGGGGAGTACGGCCGCAAGGTTAAAACTCAAATGAATTGACGGGGGCCCGCACAAGCGGTGGAGCATGTGGTTTAATTCGAAGCAACGCGAAGAACCTTACCAGGCCTTGACATGCAGAGAACTTTCCAGAGATGGATTGGTGCCTTCGGGAACTCTGACACAGGTGCTGCATGGCTGTCGTCAGCTCGTGTCGTGAGATGTTGGGTTAAGTCCCGTAACGAGCGCAACCCTTGTCCTTAGTTACCAGCACGTTATGGTGGGCACTCTAAGGAGACTGCCGGTGACAAACCGGAGGAAGGTGGGGATGACGTCAAGTCATCATGGCCCTTACGGCCTGGGCTACACACGTGCTACAATGGTCGGTACAGAGGGTTGCCAAGCCGCGAGGTGGAGCTAATCTCACAAAACCGATCGTAGTCCGGATCGCAGTCTGCAACTCGACTGCGTGAAGTCGGAATCGCTAGTAATCGCGAATCAGAATGTCGCGGTGAATACGTTCCCGGGCCTTGTACACACCGCCCGTCACACCATGGGAGTGGGTTGCACCAGAAGTAGCTAGTCTAACCTTCGGGAGGACGGTTACCACGGTGTGATTCATGACTGGGGTGAAGTCGTAACAAGGTAGCCGTAGGGGAACCTGCGGCTGGATCACCTCCTTAATCGACGACATCAGCCTGCTGATGAGCTCCCACACGAATTGCTTGATTCATTGTCGAAGGCGATCAGGACCTAAATATGGGTCTAGCGCTGTTCCTGATCAGAACTCAGAAATGAACATTCGGCTTGAATGTTGATTTCTGACTTTTGTCAGATCGTTCTTTAAAAATTCGGATATGTGATAGAAATAGACTGAACACCAGTTTCACTGCTGGTGGATCAGGCTAAGGTAAAATTTGTGAGTTCTGCTCGAAAGAGCAACATGCGAATTTTCGGCGAATGTCGTCTTCACAGTATAACCAGATTGCTTGGGGTTATATGGTCAAGTGAAGAAGCGCATACGGTGGATGCCTTGGCAGTCAGAGGCGATGAAAGACGTGGTAGCCTGCGATAAGCTTTGGGGAGTCGGCAAACAGACTGTGATCCAGAGATCTCTGAATGGGGGAACCCACTCAGCATAAGCTGAGTATCTTGTACTGAATACATAGGTGCAAGAGGCGAACCAGGGGAACTGAAACATCTAAGTACCCTGAGGAAAAGAAATCAACCGAGATTCCCTTAGTAGTGGCGAGCGAACGGGGACCAGCCCTTAAGTTGGTTTGAGATTAGTGGAACGCTCTGGAAAGTGCGGCCATAGTGGGTGATAGCCCCGTACACGAAAATCTCTTATCAATGAAATCGAGTAGGACGGAGCACGAGAAACTTTGTCTGAACATGGGGGGACCATCCTCCAAGGCTAAATACTACTGACTGACCGATAGTGAACCAGTACCGTGAGGGAAAGGCGAAAAGAACCCCGGAGAGGGGAGTGAAATAGAACCTGAAACCGTATGCGTACAAGCAGTGGGAGCCTACTTTGTTAGGTGACTGCGTACCTTTTGTATAATGGGTCAGCGACTTATATTCAGTGGCGAGCTTAACCGAATAGGGGAGGCGTAGCGAAAGCGAGTCTTAATAGGGCGTTTAGTCGCTGGGTATAGACCCGAAACCGGGCGATCTATCCATGGGCAGGTTGAAGGTTAGGTAACACTGACTGGAGGACCGAACCGACTACCGTTGAAAAGTTAGCGGAT
Source organism: Pseudomonas sp. BNK-15 (assembly GCF_047456105.1). Classification (NCBI taxonomy): domain Bacteria; kingdom Pseudomonadati; phylum Pseudomonadota; class Gammaproteobacteria; order Pseudomonadales; family Pseudomonadaceae; genus Pseudomonas; species Pseudomonas sp. BNK-15. The sequence continues at coordinate 1,442,812 of NZ_CP179898.1, read as the reverse complement.
GACCTGTGGATCGGAGTGAAAGGCTAATCAAGCTCGGAGATAGCTGGTTCTCCTCGAAAGCTATTTAGGTAGCGCCTCATGTATCACTGTAGGGGGTAGAGCACTGTTTCGGCTAGGGGGTCATCCCGACTTACCAAACCGATGCAAACTCCGAATACCTACAAGTGCCGAGCATGGGAGACACACGGCGGGTGCTAACGTCCGTCGTGAAAAGGGAAACAACCCAGACCGTCAGCTAAGGTCCCAAAGTCATGGTTAAGTGGGAAACGATGTGGGAAGGCTTAGACAGCTAGGAGGTTGGCTTAGAAGCAGCCACCCTTTAAAGAAAGCGTAATAGCTCACTAGTCGAGTCGGCCTGCGCGGAAGATGTAACGGGGCTCAAACCATGCACCGAAGCTACGGGTATCACCTTTGGTGATGCGGTAGAGGAGCGTTCTGTAAGCCTGTGAAGGTGAGTTGAGAAGCTTGCTGGAGGTATCAGAAGTGCGAATGCTGACATGAGTAACGACAATGCGAGTGAAAAACTCGCACGCCGAAAGACCAAGGTTTCCTGCGCAACGTTAATCGACGCAGGGTTAGTCGGTCCCTAAGGCGAGGCTGAAAAGCGTAGTCGATGGAAAACAGGTTAATATTCCTGTACTTCCAGTTATTGCGATGGAGGGACGGAGAAGGCTAGGCCAGCTTGGCGTTGGTTGTCCAAGTTTAAGGTGGTAGGCTGAGATCTTAGGCAAATCCGGGATCTCAAAGCCGAGAGCTGATGACGAGTTGCCTTTAGGCGACGAAGTGGTTGATGCCATGCTTCCAAGAAAAGCTCCTAAGCTTCAGATAACTGGGAACCGTACCCCAAACCGACACAGGTGGTTAGGTAGAGAATACCAAGGCGCTTGAGAGAACTCGGGTGAAGGAACTAGGCAAAATGGCACCGTAACTTCGGGAGAAGGTGCGCCGGTGAGGGTGAAGGACTTGCTCCGTAAGCTCATGCCGGTCGAAGATACCAGGCCGCTGCGACTGTTTATTAAAAACACAGCACTCTGCAAACACGAAAGTGGACGTATAGGGTGTGACGCCTGCCCGGTGCCGGAAGGTTAATTGATGGGGTTAGCGCAAGCGAAGCTCTTGATCGAAGCCCCGGTAAACGGCGGCCGTAACTATAACGGTCCTAAGGTAGCGAAATTCCTTGTCGGGTAAGTTCCGACCTGCACGAATGGCGTAACGATGGCGGCGCTGTCTCCACCCGAGACTCAGTGAAATTGAAATCGCTGTGAAGATGCAGTGTATCCGCGGCTAGACGGAAAGACCCCGTGAACCTTTACTATAGCTTTGCACTGGACTTTGAATTTGCTTGTGTAGGATAGGTGGGAGGCTTTGAAGTGGGGACGCCAGTTCTCATGGAGCCATCCTTGAAATACCACCCTGGCAACTTTGAGGTTCTAACTCAGGTCCGTTATCCGGATCGAGGACAGTGTATGGTGGGTAGTTTGACTGGGGCGGTCTCCTCCCAAAGAGTAACGGAGGAGTACGAAGGTGCGCTCAGACCGGTCGGAAATCGGTCGTAGAGTATAAAGGCAAAAGCGCGCTTGACTGCGAGACAAACACGTCGAGCAGGTACGAAAGTAGGTCTTAGTGATCCGGTGGTTCTGTATGGAAGGGCCATCGCTCAACGGATAAAAGGTACTCCGGGGATAACAGGCTGATACCGCCCAAGAGTTCATATCGACGGCGGTGTTTGGCACCTCGATGTCGGCTCATCACATCCTGGGGCTGAAGCCGGTCCCAAGGGTATGGCTGTTCGCCATTTAAAGTGGTACGCGAGCTGGGTTTAGAACGTCGTGAGACAGTTCGGTCCCTATCTGCCGTGGACGTTTGAGATTTGAGAGGGGCTGCTCCTAGTACGAGAGGACCGGAGTGGACGAACCTCTGGTGTTCCGGTTGTCACGCCAGTGGCATTGCCGGGTAGCTATGTTCGGAAGAGATAACCGCTGAAAGCATCTAAGCGGGAAACTTGCCTCAAGATGAGATCTCACTGGGATCTTGAATCCCCTAAAGGGCCGTCGAAGACTACGACGTTGATAGGTTGGGTGTGTAAGCGCTGTGAGGCGTTGAGCTAACCAATACTAATTGCCCGTGAGGCTTGACCATATAACACCCAAGCAATTTGCTTCTGCAGATTGTGGTGGTGAAGACGAAAGAACCGAAAGTTCGTAACATCACAAATATCGCATATCCGAATTTGCTGGGCTGTCCATCTGGACATTCTGGCTACAGAATTTCTTGACGACCATAGAGCATTGGAACCACCTGATCCCATCCCGAACTCAGTAGTGAAACGATGCATCGCCGATGGTAGTGTGGGGTTTCCCCATGTGAGAGTAGGTCATCGTCAAGATTCATTTCGCAAAACCCCTATCTGCGCAAGCAGGTAGGGGTTTTGTCTTTTCTGGCTTTATACACGGGATTTGGCTCGTTTCGGGCGGCCCTTTTCCTATGCAAGCCCACTACCCATAGCTATCATGCCAGCCTTATTCCAAGTCGAGACTGGCATGCTGAAGTTGTTGAATCTCCTCAAGGATGGCCGGTTCCATTCCGGAGAAGCCTTGGGGGCAGCCCTCGGGGTGAGCCGCAGCGCCGTTTGGAAGCAGCTGCAGCATCTGGAGAGTGAGCTGAATCTCACCATTCACAAGGTTCGTGGGCGTGGCTATCAGCTAGCGGCGCCCTTGGCCTTGCTCGAAGCAAAGGCAATTGCCGAATTTGCTGGTGGTGAGCAATGGCCAATGTTCATCCACGAAACCATCGGCTCGACTAACGCTGAAGGGTTGCGGCTCGTGGGGGAGGGGCTGGCAGCTCCCTTTCTGGTGCTTGCCGAGCGACAGAGCGCTGGGCGTGGCCGTCGCGGTCGTCAGTGGGTAAGTCCTTTCGCGGAAAACCTTTACTATAGCCTGGTGTTACGTGTCGAAGGCGGCATGCGACAGCTCGAAGGGCTGAGTCTGGTGGTCGGCTTGGCGGTAATGCGCACCTTGGAAGGCTTCGGTGTTAAGGAAGTTGGGCTCAAGTGGCCTAATGATGTTCTTGTGCGTGGGCAGAAAATCGCCGGCATCCTGCTTGAGTTGGTCGGTGATCCGGCGGACGTCTGTCACGTTGTTCTTGGCATTGGCGTCAATGTGAACATGCAGGTAAACGTCCAGGTCGATCAGCAGTGGACATCCATACGGCGTGAGGTTGGCTCTCCCATCGATCGTAATCGCCTGGTGGCAATGCTCAGCCAGCAACTGCAGCACGAGCTGGCGCGTCACCGACGTTATGGTTTTGCCGCTTTTCAGGAGGAATGGGAGCAAGCCCATCTATGGCAGGGGCGTAACGTATCGCTTGTTGCCGGCAGTACCCAGATCGATGGAGTAGTGCTTGGAGTGGATGGGCAGGGTGGCTTGCGCCTGGAGATCGATGGCGTGGAGAAGAGCTTCAGTGGTGGTGAGCTCAGTTTGAGGTTGCGTGATGATTCTTGAGCTCGATTGCGGTAACAGCTTCATCAAATGGCGAGTCATTCATGCTGTCGACGCTACTATCGTGGGTGGCGGCATTGTGGATTCGGATCAGGCGCTTGTGGCCGAGGTCGGTACTTTGGCTTCGCTGCGTTTGTCGGGTTGTCGTATCGTCAGTGTGCGCAGCGAGGAAGAAACGGCAGCGCTCTGTACGCTGATCGCTCAGGCGTTTTCTGTGTTGCCGCGTGTCGCGGAACCGGCTCGTGAGATGGCCGGGGTGCGCAATGGATATGAAGATTTCCAGCGCCTGGGCATGGATCGCTGGCTCGCGGCGTTGGGCGCTTTCCACTTGGCCAAGGGTGCGTGCTTGGTGATCGACCTGGGTACAGCTGCCAAGGCCGACTTCATTGGCGCTGATGGCGAGCATCTTGGGGGGTACATCTGCCCAGGTATGCCACTGATGCGCAGCCAGTTGCGCACGCACACTCGACGCATCCGCTACGACGACGCATCTGCGGAGCGTGCCTTGACCAGCCTCGCTCCTGGGCGCTCGACCGTCGAGGCGGTCGAGCGTGGCTGCGTGTTGATGCTGCAGGGCTTTGCTCGTACGCAGCTGGAGCAAGCACGCTCGCTGTGGGGGGAGGACTTTACTGTATTCCTCACTGGGGGCGATGCACCATTGGTGCGTGAAGCAGCACCGCAGGCGCGCGTGGTTCCCGACTTGGTATTCGTTGGCTTGGCAATGGCCTGCCCTTTGAGCTGAGGTGTTTATGCGTTGGTTGTTTCTGCTATTGCTGGTGCTCAACGTCTTCTATTACGTCTGGCACCAACAGGAAGCCCCGCTAAAAGCTAAGGATGTCGCCCCGCTCTCGTTGTACAAAGGCAATCAGCAGGAGATTCGTCTCTTGCGTGAAACGGGTGTGGCCACGCCGCCCCGTCGCCGCGACGAATGTCTGGTGGTGGGCGGCCTGGCGGGGCGAGATCAAATCGATGCCCTGCGCCAGCGCTTGTTGAGCTTGGATATCAGTGCATTGCCGGTATCTGGGCAGCTGCCCGGCGCTGATGGCCTCTGGCTCAAGATTTCCCCGGAAAGCGAGCGTTTGCTGGATCAAACGGTCCTCGCCACTCTTTCCAACGATTTCAAAGACTTAAAACATAAAATTATTTTCTGCCAGGGTATTGCAACTGGCGAATAGCTTGATAGAATGGCGCCCGCTTCACAGGGAACACCACTGAGGTGGTAGAGCTGGAGGCAGTGTCAAAGTTGCTAAGCTTCAGATTTGATTGAAAAAATTTGAAAATAAGCTTGACACTAGGGCGGCAGACAAATAGAATGCCGGCCACATCTGGAGGGATTCCCGAGCGGTCAAAGGGGACGGACTGTAAATCCGTTGCGAGAGCTTCGAAGGTTCGAATCCTTCTCCCTCCACCAGTTTTAGCGAGAGCCGCAAGCTCCGCGGGTATAGTTTAGTGGTAGAACCTCAGCCTTCCAAGCTGATGATGCGGGTTCGATTCCCGCTACCCGCTCCAAGTTTGCCGGATTTTGCACAATGTGTTTCGCTCTTGTAGCTCAGTTGGTAGAGCACACCCTTGGTAAGGGTGAGGTCAGCGGTTCAAGTCCGCTCAAGAGCTCCATATAAACAAGGCAGATATGAAAATATCTGCCTTTGTTTTATCAGCGTAAGACTATTTCTTCTGCGGAGGATTGTATCGATGGCTAAGGAAAAGTTTGATCGTTCCCTTCCCCACGTTAACGTCGGCACTATCGGCCACGTTGACCACGGTAAGACCACTCTGACCGCAGCTCTGACTCGCGTTTGCTCCGAAGTTTTCGGTTCGGCAATCGTTGAGTTCGACAAGATCGACTCGGCTCCGGAAGAAAAAGCGCGCGGTATCACCATCAACACCGCTCACGTTGAGTACAACTCGACCATTCGTCACTACGCTCACGTTGACTGCCCAGGTCACGCTGACTACGTGAAGAACATGATCACCGGTGCTGCCCAGATGGACGGCGCGATCCTGGTTTGCTCGGCCGCCGATGGTCCGATGCCACAAACCCGTGAGCACATCCTGCTGTCCCGTCAGGTTGGCGTTCCGTACATCGTGGTCTTCCTGAACAAGGCTGACCTGGTAGACGACGCCGAGCTGCTGGAACTGGTCGAGATGGAAGTTCGCGACCTGCTGTCCACCTACGACTTCCCAGGCGACGACACTCCGATCATCATCGGTTCTGCTCGTATGGCCCTGGAAGGCAAAGACGACAACGAAATGGGCACTACCGCTGTCAAGAAGCTGGTAGAAACTCTGGACAGCTACATTCCTGAGCCAGTTCGTGCCATCGACCAGCCGTTCCTGATGCCGATCGAAGACGTATTCTCGATCTCGGGTCGTGGTACCGTTGTTACCGGTCGTATCGAGCGTGGTATCGTCCGCGTTCAGGATCCGCTGGAAATCGTTGGTCTGCGTGACACCACCACCACCACCTGCACCGGTGTTGAGATGTTCCGCAAGCTGCTGGACGAAGGTCGTGCTGGCGAGAACTGTGGCGTTCTGCTGCGTGGTACCAAGCGTGATGACGTTGAGCGTGGCCAGGTTCTGGTCAAGCCGGGTTCGGTCAAACCGCACACCAAGTTCACCGCAGAAGTCTACGTTCTGTCGAAGGAAGAAGGCGGCCGTCACACTCCGTTCTTCAAAGGCTACCGTCCTCAGTTCTACTTCCGTACCACTGACGTGACCGGTAACTGCGAACTGCCGGAAGGCGTTGAAATGGTAATGCCAGGTGACAACATTCAGATGACTGTTACCCTGATCAAGACCATCGCAATGGAAGACGGTCTGCGCTTCGCTATCCGTGAAGGCGGTCGTACCGTCGGCGCCGGCGTCGTAGCAAAAATTATCGAATAAGTAGTTGATTTACTTGATCAGGCCGGTATAATGGCCGGCCTGATACAGCGTTACAGGTCAGTAGCTCAATTGGCAGAGCGACGGTCTCCAAAACCGTAGGTTGGGGGTTCGATTCCCTCCTGACCTGCCATTCACCTCAGTGTGATTGGCTTTCTTCTTACAGGATCCTCCCCGATGACTCCCAAAACTGAAGCCCAAGAATCGCGTTTTGATCTGTTCAAGTGGCTGGCTGTAGTGGCTTTGGTGGTTGTTGGTGTAGTGGGTAATCAGTATTACTCCGCCTCCCCAATCCTGTACCGCGTTCTTGCGCTTCTCGCCCTGGCTGCTGTTGCAGGCTTTGTAGCTCTGCAGACTGCGAAGGGTAAGTCGTTCTTTGCGCTTGCGAAGGAAGCTCGTACTGAGATCCGTAAAGTCGTGTGGCCGACCCGCCAGGAAACCACCCAGACCACGCTGATTGTCGTGGCTGTCGTGCTGGTTATGGCACTGCTGCTGTGGGGTCTTGATTCCCTGCTCGGCTGGGCGGTCTCCCTGATCGTTGGCTAAAGGTGTCCCGTGGCTAAGCGTTGGTATGTTGTGCATGCTTACTCGGGTTACGAGAAGCATGTTATGCGCTCCCTGATAGAGCGCGTCAAGCTGGCAGGCATGGAAGACGGTTTCGGCGAGATCCTGGTCCCGACCGAAGAAGTCGTCGAAATGCGCAACGGCCAGAAGCGCAAAAGTGAGCGTAAATTCTTCCCTGGCTATGTTCTGGTCCAGATGGAGATGAACGAAGGGACTTGGCACTTGGTCAAGGACACCCCTCGTGTGATGGGCTTTATTGGTGGCACTGCAGATAAGCCTGCACCGATCACTGATAAAGAAGCTGAGGCTATCCTGCGTCGCGTTGCCGATGGTAGTGACAAGCCGAAGCCGAAGACGTTGTTCGAGCCCGGTGAAGTGGTTCGAGTCATTGACGGTCCGTTCGCTGACTTCAATGGTAACGTCGAAGAGGTTAACTACGAAAAGAGTCGCCTCCAGGTGGCGGTGCTCATTTTCGGTCGCTCTACTCCGGTAGAGCTCGAGTTCAGCCAGGTCGAAAAGGTCTAGGCGGACGAAGCATCCCATACCCCGCAGCCCTGTGTGCTGCGGGGTTTTGTCGTCACTGGGATAAAACGCAAGTCATCCGGGGAGCCATCTGGCGTTCGTACCCGATATTGGAGTAGCTCATGGCTAAGAAGATTCAGGCTTACATCAAGCTGCAAGTTAAGGCCGGCCAGGCCAACCCAAGCCCACCCGTTGGTCCAGCACTGGGTCAACACGGTGTGAACATCATGGAATTCTGCAAGGCCTTCAACGCCCGTACTCAGGGTCAAGAAGCCGGCCTGCCGACTCCTGTGATCATCACTGTTTACAGTGACCGTAGCTTCACTTTCGAAACCAAGAGCACCCCTGCCTCGGTTCTGCTGAAGAAAGCTGCTGGCCTGACCAGTGGTTCGGCTCGCCCGAACACCGTCAAAGTCGGTACCGTGACCCGTGCTCAGCTGGAAGATATCGCCAAAGCTAAACAGGCTGATCTGACCGCTGCTGACCTGGACGCTGCTGTACGCACCATCGCTGGCTCTGCCCGCAGCATGGGCCTGAACGTGGAGGGTGTGTAATGGCTAAGCTGACCAAGCGCCAAAAGGCTATTGCTTCGAAAATCGAAGCTGGCAAAGTTTACAACTTCGAAGACGCAGCTGCGCTGCTGGCTGAACTGTCCACCGTGAAGTTCAGCGAATCTTTCGACGTTGCTGTCAACCTCGGTGTTGACCCGCGTAAATCCGACCAGGTCGTACGTAGCGCTACTGTGCTGCCACACGGCACTGGCAAGACCGTACGCGTTGCTGTCTTCACCCAGGGTCCAGCTGCTGAGGCCGCTCTGGCTGCCGGCGCTGACCGTGTAGGTATGGACGATCTGGCTGCCGAAATGAAAGGCGGCGACCTGAACTATGACGTAGTCATCGCATCGCCAGATGCCATGCGCGTTGTGGGTCAGCTGGGTCAGGTTCTGGGTCCTCGCGGCCTGATGCCTAACCCGAAAGTCGGTACTGTGACTCCTGATGTTGCCACGGCTGTGAAAAACGCCAAGGCCGGTCAGGTTCGCTATCGCACCGACAAAAACGGTATCATCCACACCTCCGTTGGCAAGGTCGGCTTCGAAGCTGGCAAGCTGAAGGAAAACGTTGAGGCCCTGATCGCTGATTTGAAGCGTATCAAGCCGGCTTCTTCGAAAGGTATCTACGTCAAGCGCGTTACCCTGAGCACCACTATGGGCCCAGGTCTGGTCATCGATCAGAGCTCGCTGAACGCGTAAGGCAATGATGGCGCGATCCGTCGCGCCATCAGCAAAATTGGGGTCCCTGCCTGGCGGGGGCTATCCAAGACCGTAGGCGGCGCAAGCCTTAAACCTCAAGCCTACGCAGATGGTGCTCCCGATTCGTTACCGAATCAGACACCAAAACGACATCCGGCTTCGGCCAGATGAAACGGTAAAAACCAGGAGTAAACCCGTGGCAATTAAACTCGAAGACAAGAAAGCCATCGTCGCTGAAGTCAACGAGGCTGCCAAAGTCGCTCTGTCCGCTGTCGTGGCCGATGCCCGTGGTGTGACTGTAAGCGCAATGACCGGACTCCGTAAAGAGGCCCGCGAAGCTGGCGTATACGTACGTGTCGTACGTAACACCCTGCTCAAGCGCGCAGTTGAAGGCACCGAGTATTCGATCCTCAACGACGCGTTCAAAGGCCCGACCCTGATTGCTTTCTCCAACGAACACCCGGGCGCTGCTGCTCGTCTGTTCAAAGAGTTCGCCAAGGGTCAGGACAAGTTCGAGATCAAGGCAGCTGCGTTTGACGGCAATTTCATTGCCGCCAACCAGATCGATGTACTGGCTACCTTGCCGACCCGTGACGAAGCTATCGCACGTCTGATGAGCGTTATTCAAGGCGCTACCAGCAAGCTGGCTCGTACTCTGGCGGCCGTTCGCGACCAGAAAGAAGCTGCTGCTGCCTAAGGCCGCGTAACCTCTTTCAAAATCATATGTTTAATTTGATGGCTGCGTAGGCTGTCACCCCAATACAGGATTTAAGTCATGTCCCTGACTAACGAGCAAATCATCGAAGCAATCGGCCAGAAAACCGTTCTGGAAGTTGTTGAGCTGATCAAAGCTATGGAAGAAACCTTCGGCGTTACCGCTGCTGTTGCCGCTGCTGGCCCAGCTGCTGCTGCTGCCGTTGTTGAAGAGCAGACCGAGTTCAACGTTGTTCTGGTTGAAGCCGGCGACAAGAAAGTGAACGTGATCAAAGCCGTTCGCGAGCTGACCGGTCTGGGCCTGAAAGAAGCCAAAGAGAAAGTCGATGGCGCTCCTCAGGTCGTAGCTGAAGGCGTTTCGAAAGAAGCCGCTGAAGACGCTAAGAAGAAGCTGGAAGAAGCAGGCGCTAAAGTCGAGCTGAAGTAATCTCGACTTTGCGACTCCAGCCGGAGCGTTGAGCAAAGGCTGATGGCTGGTGGCTTATGCCACCGGCCTTTTTCCGTTATTGGTGGCCGATCAGGTCGGCCCCGATAACAAGCTGCAAGACACCCATGTGGGTGGCGCAAACCAAGGGGTTTGCACGATTTTCTGGCTGCTCCCGCCGGGAGAAGCCAAACAAGCAGGTGACCAAGCTGGGGAACGCTGATGGCTTACTCATACACTGAGAAAAAACGTATCCGCAAGGACTTTAGCAAGTTGCCGGACGTCATGGATGTGCCTTACCTCCTGGCCATCCAGCTGGATTCGTATCGCGAATTCCTGCAAGCGGGAGCATCCAAGGATCAGTTCCGCGACGTCGGCCTGCACGCGGCCTTCAAATCGGTATTTCCGATCATCAGCTACTCCGGCAATGCTGCCCTGGAGTACGTAGGCTATCGCCTGGGCGAACCCGCCTTCGATGTGAAGGAATGTGTCCTGCGTGGCGTGACCTTCGCGGTCCCGCTGCGGGTCAAGGTGCGCCTGATCATCTTCGACAAGGAATCGTCGAACAAAGCGATCAAGGACATCAAAGAGCAAGAAGTCTACATGGGTGAAATCCCCCTGATGACTGAGAACGGTACCTTCGTTATCAACGGTACCGAGCGTGTGATCGTTTCCCAGCTGCACCGTTCGCCTGGTGTGTTCTTCGACCACGACCGTGGCAAGACGCACAGCTCCGGCAAGCTGCTGTACTCCGCTCGCATCATTCCGTACCGCGGCTCCTGGTTGGACTTCGAGTTCGACCCGAAAGACTGCGTGTTCGTCCGTATCGACCGTCGTCGCAAACTGCCGGCCTCGGTACTGCTGCGCGCCTTGGGTTACAGCACCGAAGAGGTTCTGAACACCTTCTACACCACCAACGTGTTCCATATTTCCGGCGAGAAACTCAGCCTGGAACTGGTGCCTCAGCGTCTGCGTGGTGAAGTTGCGGTCATGGACATCCATGACGAAACCGGCAAGGTCATCGTTGAGCAGGGCCGCCGTATTACCGCGCGCCACGTCAACCAGCTCGAGAAGGCCGGTGTGAACCAGCTGGACGTTCCGATGGAATACGTCCTGGGCCGCACCACCGCCAAGGCCATTGTGCATCCGGCCACCGGCGAGATCATCGCCGAGTGCAACACCGAGCTGACCACCGAGCTGCTGATCAAGATCGCCAAGGCTCAGGTCGTTCGCATCGAGACGCTGTACACCAACGACATCGACTGCGGTCCGTTCATCTCGGACACCCTGAAGATCGACACCACCAGCAACCAACTGGAAGCGCTGGTCGAGATCTATCGCATGATGCGCCCAGGCGAGCCGCCAACCAAGGATGCTGCCGAGACCCTGTTCAACAACCTGTTCTTCAGCGCTGAGCGTTACGACCTGTCGGCCGTAGGCCGCATGAAGTTCAACCGTCGTATCGGTCGTACCGAGATCGAAGGTTCGGGCGTGCTGAGCAAGGAAGACATCGTCGAGGTTCTCAAGACCCTGGTCGATATCCGTAACGGTAAAGGCATTGTCGACGACATCGACCACCTCGGTAACCGTCGCGTACGTTGCGTCGGCGAGATGGCCGAGAACCAGTTCCGTGTTGGCCTGGTGCGCGTCGAGCGCGCGGTCAAGGAACGCCTGTCGATGGCTGAAAGCGAAGGCCTGATGCCGCAGGACCTGATCAACGCCAAGCCGGTTGCGGCGGCGGTGAAAGAGTTCTTCGGTTCCAGCCAGCTTTCGCAGTTCATGGACCAGAACAACCCGCTCTCCGAGATCACCCACAAGCGCCGTGTTTCCGCACTCGGCCCGGGCGGTCTGACCCGTGAGCGCGCTGGCTTCGAAGTCCGTGACGTACACCCGACCCACTACGGCCGCGTGTGCCCGATCGAGACCCCTGAAGGTCCGAACATCGGTCTGATCAACTCTCTGGCGGCCTATGCCCGCACCAACCAGTACGGCTTCCTGGAAAGCCCGTACCGCGTGGTGAAGGAAGGCGTGGTCAGCGATGACATCGTGTTCCTGTCGGCGATCGAAGAAGCTGATCACGTCATCGCCCAGGCTTCGGCCGCGATGAACGACAAGAAGCAACTGATCGACGAACTGGTGGCCGTTCGTCACCTGAACGAATTCACCGTCAAGGCGCCGGAAGACGTCACCCTGATGGACGTATCGCCGAAGCAGGTTGTTTCCGTTGCTGCCTCGCTGATTCCGTTCCTCGAGCACGACGACGCCAACCGTGCCCTCATGGGTTCGAACATGCAGCGTCAGGCTGTACCAACCCTGCGTGCTGACAAGCCGCTGGTCGGTACCGGCATGGAGCGCAACGTTGCCCGTGACTCCGGTGTCTGCGTGGTTGCTCGTCGCGGTGGTGTGATCGACTCCGTCGACGCCAGCCGTATCGTCGTTCGCGTAGCTGACGACGAAGTCGAGACCGGTGAAGCAGGTGTAGATATCTACAACCTGACCAAGTACACCCGCTCCAACCAGAACACCTGCATCAACCAGCGTCCGCTGGTTAGCAAAGGTGACAAGGTTGCGCGCGGCGACATCATGGCCGACGGCCCGTCCACCGACATGGGTGAACTGGCGCTGGGTCAGAACATGCGCATCGCGTTCATGGCGTGGAACGGCTTCAACTTCGAAGACTCCATCTGCCTGTCCGAGCGTGTGGTTCAGGAAGACCGCTTCACCACAATCCACATTCAGGAACTCACCTGTGTGGCGCGTGACACCAAGCTTGGCCCAGAGGAAATCACTGCGGACATCCCGAACGTGGGTGAAGCTGCGCTGAACAAGCTGGACGAAGCCGGTATCGTCTACGTAGGTGCTGAAGTCGGCGCTGGCGACATCCTGGTCGGCAAGGTCACGCCAAAAGGCGAAACCCAGCTGACTCCGGAAGAAAAACTGCTGCGCGCGATCTTCGGTGAGAAGGCCAGCGACGTTAAGGACACCTCCCTGCGCGTGCCGACTGGCACCAAGGGTACCGTCATCGACGTACAAGTCTTCACTCGTGATGGCGTAGAGCGCGACAGCCGCGCACTGGCCATCGAGAAGATGCAGCTGGACGAGATTCGCAAGGACCTCAACGAAGAGTTCCGTATCGTCGAAGGTGCAACCTTCGAGCGTCTGCGTTCTGCCCTGAACGGCCAGGTGGTCGACGGTGGTGCGGGCCTGAAGAAAGGCACCGTGATCACTGACGAAGTTCTGGACGGTCTGGAGCACGGCCAATGGTTCAAGCTGCGCATGGCTGAAGATGCACTGAACGAGCAGCTGGAAAAGGCTCAGCAGTACATCGTCGATCGCCGTCGCCTGCTGGACGACAAGTTCGAAGACAAGAAGCGCAAGCTGCAGCAGGGCGATGACCTGGCACCGGGCGTACTGAAGATCGTCAAGGTTTACCTGGCCATCCGCCGTCGCATCCAGCCGGGTGACAAGATGGCCGGTCGTCACGGTAACAAAGGTGTGGTCTCGGTCATCATGCCGGTAGAAGACATGCCGCACGATGCCAACGGTACTCCGGTCGACGTCGTACTGAACCCTCTGGGCGTACCTTCGCGTATGAACGTCGGTCAGATCCTTGAAACCCACTTGGGCCTCGCGGCCAAAGGTCTGGGCGAGAAGATCGACCGCATGATCGAAGAACAGCGCAAAGCCGCTGAGCTGCGTGGCTTCCTCACCGAGATCTACAACGAGATCGGTGGTCGTCAGGAGAACCTGGAAGAGTTCACCGACGAAGAGATCCTCGCCCTGGCGCACAACCTGAAGAAAGGCGTGCCTATGGCTACTCCGGTCTTCGACGGTGCCAAGGAGCGCGAGATCAAGGCCATGCTGAAGCTGGCTGACCTGCCAGAGAGCGGCCAGATGGTGCTGTTCGACGGTCGCACCGGCAACAAGTTCGAGCGTCCTGTGACCGTTGGTTACATGTACATGCTCAAGCTGAACCACTTGGTGGACGACAAGATGCACGCGCGTTCCACTGGTTCCTACAGCCTGGTTACCCAGCAGCCGCTGGGTGGTAAGGCGCAGTTCGGTGGTCAGCGTTTCGGGGAGATGGAAGTGTGGGCGCTGGAAGCATACGGCGCGGCATACACCCTGCAAGAAATGCTCACAGTGAAGTCGGACGACGTGAACGGCCGTACCAAGATGTACAAGAACATCGTGGATGGCGATCACCGTATGGAGCCGGGCATGCCCGAGTCCTTCAACGTGTTGATCAAAGAGATCCGTTCGCTCGGTATCGATATCGATCTGGAAACCGAATAACACGTGACGCGAAGGGGAGTGGGGCTGGTACAGCCCGCTTCCTGCTCCGCCAGGAGGAAAGGCCTTGAAAGACCTACTGAATTTGCTGAAAAACCAGGGTCAAGTCGAAGAGTTCGACGCCATCCGCATCGGTCTGGCGTCGCCTGAAATGATCCGTTCGTGGTCGTTCGGTGAAGTTAAGAAGCCGGAAACCATCAACTACCGTACGTTCAAACCTGAGCGTGACGGCCTTTTCTGCGCCAAGATCTTTGGCCCGGTCAAGGACTACGAGTGCCTGTGCGGCAAGTACAAGCGCCTCAAGCACCGCGGTGTGATCTGCGAGAAGTGCGGCGTTGAAGTTGCCTTGGCCAAGGTTCGTCGTGAGCGCATGGCGCACATCGAGCTGGCCTCGCCGGTTGCCCATATCTGGTTCCTGAAGTCGCTGCCGTCCCGTATCGGCCTGCTGATGGACATGACCCTGCGTGACATCGAGCGCGTTCTCTATTTCGAGAGCTACGTCGTCATCGACCCAGGCATGACTACCCTCGAGAAGGGTCAGCTGCTGAACGACGAGCAGTACTTCGAAGCGCTGGAAGAGTTCGGTGACGATTTCGACGCCCGCATGGGTGCCGAGGCTGTCCGCGAGCTGCTGCACGCTATCGACCTGGAGCACGAGATTGGTCGCCTGCGCGAAGAGATTCCGCAGACCAACTCGGAAACCAAGATCAAGAAGCTGTCCAAGCGCCTGAAGCTGATGGAAGCTTTCCAGGGCTCGGGCAACCTGCCTGAGTGGATGGTCCTGACCGTTCTGCCAGTACTGCCGCCGGACCTGCGTCCGCTGGTTCCGCTGGATGGCGGCCGCTTCGCGACCTCCGACCTGAACGACCTGTATCGTCGGGTGATCAACCGTAACAACCGTCTGAAGCGCCTGCTCGATCTGTCGGCGCCGGACATCATCGTGCGCAACGAAAAGCGCATGCTGCAGGAGGCGGTAGACGCCCTGCTGGACAACGGCCGTCGCGGTCGCGCCATCACTGGCTCGAACAAGCGTCCGCTGAAGTCCCTGGCCGACATGATCAAAGGTAAGCAAGGTCGTTTCCGTCAGAACTTGCTCGGCAAGCGTGTGGACTACTCCGGCCGTTCGGTAATTACCGTAGGCCCGACCCTGCGTCTGCATCAGTGCGGTCTGCCGAAGAAGATGGCCCTCGAGCTGTTCAAGCCGTTCATTTTCGGCAAGCTGGAAATGCGTGGTCTGGCGACCACCATCAAGGCTGCCAAGAAGATGGTCGAGCGCGAGCTGCCAGAGGTATGGGACGTTCTCGCTGAAGTGATTCGCGAACACCCCGTACTGCTTAACCGTGCACCGACCCTTCACCGTCTGGGTATCCAGGCGTTCGAGCCTGTGCTCATCGAAGGCAAGGCCATTCAGCTGCACCCGCTGGTCTGTGCTGCGTACAACGCCGACTTCGACGGTGACCAGATGGCCGTTCACGTGCCTCTGACCCTGGAAGCACAGCTTGAAGCGCGCGCGCTGATGATGTCGACCAACAACATTCTGTCGCCAGCCAACGGTGAGCCAATCATCGTTCCGTCGCAGGACGTTGTACTGGGTCTGTACTACATGACCCGTGAAGCCATCAATGCCAAGGGCGAAGGTCGCGTGTTCGCCGACCTGCAGGAAGTCGACCGCGTATTCCGCGCCGGCGAAGCCGCTCTGCACGCGAAAATCAAGGTCCGTATCAACGAGACCGTGAAAGACCGTGATGGCAGCATCACCAAGAACACCCGCATCGTCGACACCACTGTCGGCCGTGCACTGCTGTTCCAGGTTGTACCGGCAGGCCTGCCGTACGATGTGGTCAACCAGCCGATGAAGAAAAAGGCGATCTCCAAGCTGATCAACCAGTGCTACCGCGTGGTTGGTCTGAAAGAGACCGTTATCTTCGCCGACCAGTTGATGTACACCGGTTTCGCCTACTCGACCATTTCCGGCGTTTCCATCGGTGTGAATGACTTCGTCATCCCTGATGAAAAAGCACGCATCATTGGCAGCGCCACTGATGAAGTGAAGGAAATCGAGAGCCAGTACGCCTCCGGCCTGGTAACCCAGGGCGAGAAGTACAACAAGGTCATCGACTTGTGGTCCAAGGCGAACGACGAAGTGTCCAAGGCGATGATGGCCAACCTCTCGAAAGAGAAGGTCATTGACCGCGAGGGCAAAGAAGTCGAGCAAGAGTCCTTCAACTCGATGTACATGATGGCTGACTCCGGTGCGCGGGGTTCCGCAGCACAGATCCGTCAGCTGGCCGGTATGCGTGGCCTGATGGCCAAGCCGGACGGCTCGATCATCGAGACGCCGATCACTGCGAACTTCCGTGAAGGTCTGAGCGTACTCCAGTACTTCATCTCGACTCACGGTGCTCGTAAAGGTCTGGCGGATACCGCATTGAAGACTGCGAACTCCGGTTACCTGACCCGTCGTCTGGTGGACGTTGCGCAAGACCTGGTTGTAACCGAGATCGATTGCGGTACCGACCACGGCCTGCTGATGACTCCGCACATCGAAGGCGGTGACGTCGTGGAGCCGTTGGGTGAGCGTGTACTGGGCCGTGTCATCGCCCGTGACGTGTTCAAGCCAGGCACCGAGGACGTCATCGTTCCTGCCGGTACCCTGGTCGACGAGCAGTGGGTCGAGTTCATCGAGCTGAACAGCATCGACGAAGTTGTCGTACGTTCGCCGATCAACTGCGAAACCCGCTACGGTATCTGTGCCAAGTGCTACGGTCGTGACCTGGCCCGCGGTCATCAGGTGAACATCGGTGAAGCTGTCGGCGTTATCGCTGCCCAGTCGATCGGTGAGCCTGGTACCCAGCTGACCATGCGTACGTTCCACATCGGTGGTGCTGCAAGCCGGACTTCGGCTGCCGACAGCGTCCAGGTGAAGAACGGCGGTATGGTGCGTCTGCACAACCTGAAGCAGGTCGAGCGTGCCGATGGCAACCTGGTTGCCGTATCGCGTTCCGGTGAGCTGGCCATTGCCGATGAATTCGGCCGTGAGCGCGAGCGTTACAAGCTGCCTTACGGTGCGGTGATTTCGGTCAAGGAAGGTGACAAGGTCGAAGCTGGCGCCATCGTCGCCAAGTGGGATCCGCACACCCACCCGATCGTTACCGAGCTGAAAGGTACCGTGACCTTCGTGGGCATGGAAGAAAACATCACCATCAAGCGCCAGACCGACGAGCTGACCGGCCTGACCAACATTGAAGTGCTGGACGTCAAGGATCGCCCTGCCGCAGGCAAGGAAATCCGTCCGGCAATCAAGATGGTCGACGCCAATGGCAAGGATCTGTACCTGCCAGGTACCGACGTACCTGCACAGTACTTCCTGCCAGCGAACGCCTTGGTTGGTGTTGCTGACGGTGCGCAGATCGGCGTTGGTGACGTTATTGCGCGTATCCCGCAAGAAACGTCGAAGACCCGTGACATCACCGGTGGTCTGCCGCGTGTTGCCGACCTGTTCGAAGCGCGTCGTCCGAAAGAAGCCTCGATTCTGGCTGAGGTCAGCGGCACCATCGCATTCGGCAAGGAGACCAAAGGCAAGCGTCGCCTGGTCATTACCCCGACCGACGGTAGCGATCCGTACGAAGAGCTGATTCCGAAGTGGCGTCACCTGAACGTCTTCGAAGGCGAACAGGTAAACCGCGGTGAAGTTATCTCCGACGGCCCGAGCGATCCGCACGACATCCTGCGTCTGCTGGGTGTGAGCGCGCTGGCGAAATACATCGTCAACGAGATCCAGGACGTTTACCGTCTGCAAGGCGTTAAGATCAACGACAAGCACATCGAGACCATCCTGCGTCAGATGCTGCGTAAGGTCGAGATCTCCGAGTCGGGCGATTCCAGCTTCATCAAGGGCGACCAGATGGAACTGACTCAGGTGCTGGTCGAGAACGAGCGTCTCGCCGCCGATGACAAGTTCGTCTCGAAGTTCACCCGTGTGTTGCTGGGTATCACCAAGGCGTCGCTTTCGACCGAGTCGTTCATCTCCGCGGCTTCCTTCCAGGAAACCACCCGCGTGCTGACCGAAGCGGCCGTAACCGGCAAGCGCGATTACCTGCGCGGCCTGAAAGAGAACGTGGTCGTGGGTCGTCTGATCCCGGCCGGTACCGGTCTGGCCTACCACAGCGAGCGTAAGCGTCGCCGTGAAGCCGACAAACCGCTGCGCGTAAGTGCCAGTGAGGTGGAAGCCGCACTGACCGAAGCGCTGAATTCCAGCGGTAACTAAGTACAGGGCAGGGCCCCGGCAAGCCCCGAACGGTCATCGGAGACATGAAATGTTGCCGATGATCGGGCGGGGAGGGCCGGGGCCTTGTCTTGACTGGGTGCAAGATCCTCTTTAGACTTTTGTACCCTTAAATTTGGTGAGGCTCCGTCTCGCCAATTTTTGGCTTTCTTGCAAGACAATAGAGTCGCAAGACAATCAGTGGAGCTAGTAGATGGCAACTATCAACCAGCTGGTACGTCAGCCGCGTAAGCGTTCGGTCGAAAAGTCCGACGTTCCTGCGCTGCAGAACTGCCCGCAACGTCGTGGCGTGTGCACCCGCGTGTACACCACCACGCCGAAAAAACCTAACTCGGCACTGCGTAAAGTATGCCGTGTGCGTCTGACCAACGGTTTCGAGGTTTCCTCGTACATCGGCGGTGAAGGCCACAACCTGCAAGAGCACAGCGTCGTCCTGATCCGTGGCGGCCGTGTAAAAGACTTGCCAGGTGTTCGTTACCACACCGTTCGCGGCTCTCTGGATACTTCGGGCGTCAAAGGCCGTAACCAGGGTCGTTCGAAGTACGGTACCAAGCGTCCGAAGTAATCGGCCGTTTGCAGACATCCATTTTTTTGAGTCGATAAGAGTAAGGTCGGGCAGGGGTCGAAGACCCACGTCCCGGGCTAACCTGAAGACCGTTTGAGGGCTTATCATGCCAAGACGTCGTGTAGCAGCAAAACGTGAGATCCTTGACGATCCGAAGTACGGATCCCAGATCCTCGCCAAGTTCATGAACCACGTGATGGAAAGCGGCAAGAAGGCCGTAGCCGAGCGCATCGTTTACGGTGCCCTGGATACCGTCAAAGCACGCAAGAACAGCGACCCCCTGGAAATCTTCGAGAAAGCTCTCGACGCCATCGCTCCGCTGGTCGAAGTAAAGTCCCGTCGTGTCGGCGGTGCCACTTACCAGGTTCCGGTTGAAGTTCGTCCATCCCGTCGTAACGCTCTGGCAATGCGCTGGCTCGTAGACTACGCCCGCAAGCGCGGCGAGAAGTCGATGGCTCTGCGCCTGGCTGGCGAGCTGCTGGATGCTGCCGAAGGCAAGGGTGCTGCAGTCAAGAAGCGTGAAGACGTGCACCGTATGGCTGAAGCCAACAAAGCGTTCTCGCACTACCGCTTCTAATTCAAGCATCAACATTTTTGCGAGGGCTTTATGGCTCGTACTACAGCAATTAACCGCTACCGTAACATCGGTATCTGTGCTCACGTTGACGCGGGCAAGACTACCACTACCGAGCGGATCCTGTTCTACACAGGTCTGAGCCACAAGATGGGCGAGGTGCACGACGGCGCCGCGACCACCGACTGGATGGTGCAGGAGCAGGAGCGCGGTATCACCATTACCTCCGCTGCCGTTACCACCTTCTGGAAGGGTTCCGTTGGTCAGTACGACAACTACCGTGTAAACGTCATCGATACCCCTGGCCACGTTGACTTCACCATTGAAGTAGAGCGTTCGCTGCGTGTACTCGACGGCGCGGTCGTTGTGTTCTGCGGTACCTCCGGCGTTGAGCCTCAGTCCGAAACCGTATGGCGTCAGGCCAACAAGTACGGCGTTCCACGTGTTGTTTACGTGAACAAGATGGACCGTGCCGGTGCAAACTTCCTGCGCGTCGTAGGTCAGATCAAGAACCGTCTGGGTCACACCCCGGTTCCTGTTCAGCTGGCCATCGGTTCGGAAGATAACTTCCAGGGTCAGGTCGACCTGATCAAGATGAAGGCTATCTACTGGAACGACGACGACAAAGGCACCACTTATCGCGAGGAAGAAATTCCTGCCGATATGCTGGAGCTGGCTCAAGAGTGGCGCTCCAACATGGTTGAAGCTGCTGCCGAGTCCAGCGAAGAGCTGATGAACAAGTACCTGGAAGGCGAAGAGCTGACCGTCGAAGAGATCAAAGCCGGTCTGCGCGCGCGCACCCTGGCCAGCGAAATCGTACCGGCTGTCTGCGGTTCGTCGTTCAAGAACAAGGGCGTTCCCCTGGTTCTCGACGCCGTCATCGACTACCTGCCTGCTCCGACCGAGATCCCTGCAATCCAGGGTATCAACCCGGACGACAAGGACCTGGACAAAGACGATCCGGCTGTTCGTAAAGACGAGCGTCACGCCGACGACAACGAGCCGTTCTCTGCTCTGGCGTTCAAGATCGCGACCGACCCGTTCGTTGGTACTCTGACCTTCGTTCGCGTCTACTCCGGCGTTCTGAGCTCCGGTGACTCGGTCATCAACTCGGTCAAGGGCAAGAAAGAGCGCGTTGGTCGTATGGTGCAGATGCACGCCAACCAGCGTGAAGAGATCAAGGAAGTGCGCGCTGGCGACATCGCGGCACTGATCGGCATGAAGGACGTGACCACGGGCGAAACCCTGTGCAACGCCGACAAGCCAATCATTCTTGAGCGTATGGACTTCCCTGAGCCGGTCATTTCGCTCTCCGTCGAGCCGAAAACCAAGGCTGACCAGGAGAAGATGGGTATTGCTCTGGGCAAGCTGGCCCAGGAAGACCCGTCGTTCCGCGTCAAGACCGACGAAGAGACTGGCCAGACCATCATCTCGGGCATGGGTGAGCTGCACCTGGACATCCTCGTTGACCGCATGAAGCGCGAGTTCAACGTCGAAGCCAACATCGGTAAGCCGCAGGTTTCGTACCGCGAGAAGATCACCAAGTCCGGCGTTGAGATCGAAGGCAAGTTCGTTCGTCAGTCGGGTGGTCGTGGTCAGTTCGGTCACTGCTGGATCCGTTTCTCGGAGCCAGATCAGGACGAGAAAGGCAACATCACCGAAGGTCTGGTGTTCTCCAACGAAGTCGTTGGTGGTGTGATTCCTAAGGAATTCATCGCCCCGATCCAGAAGGGTATCGAAGAGCAGATGAAAAACGGCGTCGTTGCCGGTTATCCTCTGATCGGCCTGAAGGCCACGGTATTCGACGGTTCGTACCACGACGTCGACTCCAACGAAATGGCGTTCAAGATCGCTGCTTCGATGGCAACCAAGCAGCTGGCCCAGAAGGGCGGTGGCGTGGTCCTCGAGCCGATCATGAAGGTCGAAGTTGTAACCCCGGAAGACTACCTGGGTGACGTGATGGGTGACCTGAACCGTCGTCGTGGTCTGGTCCAGGGTATGGATGAGTCGGTCTCCGGCCGCGTCGTCCGTGCTGAAGTACCGCTCGGAGAAATGTTCGGTTATGCGACCGACGTTCGTTCCATGTCTCAGGGTCGCGCAAGCTACTCCATGGAATTCTCCAAATACGCCGAAGCTCCGTCGAACATCGTCGAAGCACTCGTTAAAAAACAAGGCTAATCCCCTTTAGGCAAGAGGTTCACTGTCGTGGCTAAAGAAAAATTTGATCGTTCCCTTCCGCACGTTAACGTTGGCACCATCGGCCACGTTGACCACGGTAAGACCACTCTGACCGCAGCTCTGACTCGCGTTTGCTCCGAAGTTTTCGGTTCGGCAATCGTTGAGTTCGACAAGATCGACTCGGCTCCGGAAGAAAAAGCGCGCGGTATCACCATCAACACCGCTCACGTTGAGTACAACTCGACCATTCGTCACTACGCTCACGTTGACTGCCCAGGTCACGCTGACTACGTGAAGAACATGATCACCGGTGCTGCCCAGATGGACGGCGCGATCCTGGTTTGCTCGGCCGCCGATGGTCCGATGCCACAAACCCGTGAGCACATCCTGCTGTCCCGTCAGGTTGGCGTTCCGTACATCGTGGTCTTCCTGAACAAGGCTGACCTGGTAGACGACGCCGAGCTGCTGGAACTGGTCGAGATGGAAGTTCGCGACCTGCTGTCCACCTACGACTTCCCAGGCGACGACACTCCGATCATCATCGGTTCTGCTCGTATGGCCCTGGAAGGCAAAGACGACAACGAAATGGGCACTACCGCTGTCAAGAAGCTGGTAGAAACTCTGGACAGCTACATTCCTGAGCCAGTTCGTGCCATCGACCAGCCGTTCCTGATGCCGATCGAAGACGTATTCTCGATCTCGGGTCGTGGTACCGTTGTTACCGGTCGTATCGAGCGTGGTATCGTCCGCGTTCAGGATCCGCTGGAAATCGTTGGTCTGCGTGACACCACCACCACCACCTGCACCGGTGTTGAGATGTTCCGCAAGCTGCTGGACGAAGGTCGTGCTGGCGAGAACTGCGGCGTTCTGCTGCGTGGTACCAAGCGTGATGACGTTGAGCGTGGCCAGGTTCTGGTCAAGCCAGGTTCGGTCAAGCCGCACACCAAGTTCACCGCAGAAGTCTACGTTCTGTCGAAGGAAGAAGGCGGCCGTCACACTCCGTTCTTCAAAGGCTACCGTCCTCAGTTCTACTTCCGTACCACTGACGTGACCGGTAACTGCGAACTGCCGGAAGGCGTTGAAATGGTAATGCCAGGTGACAACATTCAGATGACTGTTACCCTGATCAAGACCATCGCAATGGAAGACGGTCTGCGCTTCGCTATCCGTGAAGGCGGTCGTACCGTCGGCGCCGGCGTCGTAGCCAAAATCATCGAGTAATCACTCGACCGATTGAAAAAAGCCCCCGCTCAGCGGGGGTTTTTTTTATTGGGTTGACACTAAATAGGGGCGTCTATAGAATCACGCCTCCTTTTAGCGGGCGTAGTGCGTCCGTTGGGAACAGCCTGGAGTCTGAAATCCAATGCAAAATCAGCAAATCCGAATCAGGTTGAAGGCTTTCGACCATCGCCTGATCGACCAATCCACCCAGGAAATCGTGGAAACCGCGAAACGTACTGGTGCACAAGTGCGTGGTCCAATTCCACTGCCTACCCGCAAAGAGCGTTTCACCGTTCTGGTCTCCCCGCACGTCAACAAAGACGCGCGTGACCAGTACGAGATCCGCACTCATAAGCGTGTTCTGGACATCGTCCAGCCGACGGATAAAACCGTTGACGCGCTGATGAAGCTTGATCTGGCGGCAGGTGTGGAAGTGCAGATCAGCCTCGGCTAAGACTTCGGTCTTGTCGTGTAACGCTCTGAAATGGGCGGCCATAGCGGGTGAAAGCCCCGTACACTCATGAGGTTTACAACATGACTATTGGTGTAGTCGGTCGCAAGTGCGGTATGACCCGCATTTTCACCGAAGAAGGTGTCTCCATTCCGGTCACGGTCATTGAGATCGAGCCGAATCGCGTCACCCAGTTCAAAACTGAAGAAACCGATGGCTACCGTGCAGTGCAAGTCACTGTCGGCGAGCGTCGTGCTTCGCGTGTGACTGCCGCTCAGGCAGGTCACTTCGCCAAGGCCAACGTTGCCGCTGGTCGCGGTGTCTGGGAGTTCCGCCTTGAAGAAGGCGAGTTCCAGGCTGGCGACTCGATCAAAGCTGAACTCTTCACTGCAGGCCAGCTGGTAGACGTTACTGGTCAGTCCAAAGGTAAAGGCTTTGCCGGTACCATCAAGCGCTGGAACTTCCGTGGCCAGGACAACACCCACGGTAACTCCGTGTCGCACCGTGTCCCAGGCTCCATCGGCCAGTGCCAGACTCCTGGTCGTGTGTTCAAGGGCAAGAAAATGTCCGGTCACATGGGCGCCGAGCGCGTGACTGTTCAGTCCCTGGAAGTAGTTCGCGTAGACGCTGAGCGCAACCTGCTGCTGGTCAAGGGTGCCGTTCCTGGCGCTACTGGCGGCGACGTGGTTGTACGTCCGGCTGTCAAGGCTCGCGGTTAAGGGGAAACTGACATGCAACTTAATGTAAATGACGCTCAGGCGATCGAAGTTTCCGAACTGACTTTCGGTGGCGAATTCAACGAGACGCTGGTACACCAAGCAGTCGTGGCCTACATGGCCGGCGGCCGTCAGGGCACCAAGCAGCAAAAGACCCGTTCCGACGTGGCTGGTGGCGGTAAGCGCCCATGGCGTCAGAAGGGTACTGGCCGTGCTCGTGCTGGTACCACTCGTGGTCCGATCTGGCGTGGCGGTGGTGTAACCTTCGCAGCTCGTCCTCAGGATCACTCGCAGAAGCTCAACAAGAAGATGTACCGCGCAGCTCTGCGCTCCATCCTCGCTGAGCTGGTGCGTAGCGACCGTCTGGTCGTGGTTCAGGACTTCGCTGTTGAAGCACCGAAAACCAAAGATCTGCTGAACAAGCTGAACGGCATGGGTCTGAGCGACGTTCTGATCGTTTCGGACGCTGTTGATCAGAACCTGTACCTGGCTGCTCGTAACCTGCCGCACGTCGATGTACGTGACGTTCAAGGTTCCGACCCGGTCAGTCTGATCGCATACGAGAAAGTGTTGATCACTGTCTCGGCCGTGAAGAAATTCGAGGAGCTGCTGGGATGAACCAGGAACGCGTATTCAAAGTCCTCCTTGGCCCGCACGTTTCCGAGAAGGCTACCGTTCTGGCTGAGAAAAAAGGCCAGTTCGTATTCAAGGTTGCTACTGACGCAACCAAGCTGGAAATCAAGAAAGCTGTCGAAGGCCTGTTCAACGTAAAAGTTGAAAACGTGTCGACTGTTAACGTTCTGGGTAAAACCAAGCGTACCGCACGTGGTCTGGGCAAGCGTAATGACTGGAAGAAGGCGATCGTCTCCCTTCAGCCAGGCCAAGATCTCGATTTCAGCAGCAGTGCTGAGTAAGGAAGGGGTGCATCATGGCAATCGTTAAATGCAAACCGACTTCCCCTGGCCGCCGTTTCGTGGTCAAGGTGGTCAACCAGGAGCTGCATAAAGGCGCTCCTCACGCACCGCTGCTCGAGAAGAAATCGAAGTCTGGTGGTCGTAACAACAATGGCCGCATCACCACTCGTCACGTTGGTGGTGGTCATAAGCAGCATTATCGTCTGGTCGACTTCCGTCGCAACGACAAAGATGGCATCCCAGCCACTGTCGAGCGTATCGAATACGATCCAAACCGTACTGCTCACATCGCCCTGCTGTGCTACGCAGACGGTGAGCGTCGCTACATCATCGCCCCTAAAGGCGTAAGTGCTGGCGACCAGCTGATCGCAGGTGCTCTGGCCCCAATCAAGGCCGGTAACTCCCTGCAGCTGCGCAACATCCCAGTAGGTAGCACCATTCACGGCATCGAACTGAAGCCGGGTAAAGGTGCTCAGATCGCTCGTTCCGCTGGTGCTTCGGCTCAGCTGATCGCTCGTGAAGGCGTCTACGTGACTCTGCGTCTGCGTTCCGGTGAGATGCGTAAAGTACTGGCTGAGTGCCGTGCGACCCTGGGCGAAGTCTCGAACTCCGAGCACAGCCTGCGCTCGCTGGGTAAAGCTGGTGCCAAACGCTGGCGCGGCGTTCGCCCAACCGTTCGTGGTGTTGCCATGAACCCGGTTGACCACCCACATGGTGGTGGTGAAGGTCGTACCTCCGGTGGTCGTCATCCGGTATCGCCATGGGGCTTCCCAACCAAGGGTGCTAAAACCCGTGGTAATAAGCGTACCGACAACATGATCGTCCGTCGTCGCAAGTAACTAGAGGGATACGACAGTGCCACGTTCTCTGAAAAAAGGTCCTTTTATCGATCTTCACCTGCTGAAGAAGGTCGAAGTGGCGGTGGAGAAGAATGATCGCAAGCCAGTTAAAACCTGGTCGCGTCGTTCGATGATCCTGCCACAAATGGTCGGTCTGACCATCGCGGTTCACAACGGTCGCCAGCATGTTCCAGTTCTCGTGAACGAAGACATGGTCGGCCACAAACTGGGCGAGTTCGCCGGTACCCGCACCTATCGCGGGCACGTGGCTGACAAGAAAGCCAAGCGTTAAGGGGTAAGGAAATGGAAGTAGCCGCTAAGTTGTCGGGCGCTCGCATCTCCGCCCAGAAAGCCCGCTTGGTCGCCGACCAGATCCGCGGGAAGAAGGTGGGCGAAGCGCTCAACCTGTTGGCCTTCAGCAGCAAAAAAGCCGCTGAAATCATGAAGAAAGTCCTCGAGTCGGCCGTTGCCAACGCCGAACACAACGAAGGCGCAGACGTTGATGACCTGAAGGTCTCCACCGTCTTCGTCAACGAAGGGCGTTCGCTGAAGCGCATCATGCCACGTGCCAAAGGCCGTGCTGATCGCATCGTCAAGCGGTCTTGCCATATCACTGTCAAGGTTGCGGACAAGTAACGGAGTCGATCAGATGGGTCAGAAAGTACATCCCACTGGCATTCGCCTGGGAATCGTCAAGGAGCACACCTCCGTCTGGTACGCAGACGGTGCTACTTACGCAGATTACCTCTTGAAGGATCTGAAAACGCGTGAGTACCTCCAAGACAAACTAAAAAGCGCGTCCGTAAGCCGTATCGATATTCATCGTCCGGCTCAAACTGCACGCATCACCATCCACACCGCTCGTCCCGGTATCGTTATCGGTAAGAAAGGTGAGGATGTCGAGAAGCTGCGTCAGGACCTGACCAAGCAGATGGGTGTGCCTGTGCACATCAACATCGAAGAGATCCGCAAGCCGGAACTCGACGCTATGCTGGTTGCGCAGAGCGTAGCTCAGCAGCTGGAACGCCGCGTAATGTTCCGTCGCGCCATGAAGCGCGCCGTACAGAACGCCATGCGTATTGGTGCCAAGGGCATCAAGATCCAGGTGAGCGGTCGTCTCGGCGGTGCTGAGATTGCTCGTACCGAGTGGTATCGCGAAGGTCGTGTGCCTCTGCACACCCTGCGTGCCGATATCGACTACAACACCTACGAAGCTCACACCACTTACGGTGTGATCGGTGTGAAGGTTTGGATCTTCAAAGGCGAAGTTATTGGTGGTCGCCAAGAAGAACTGAAACCACAAGCACCAGCGCCTCGTAAAAAAGCTGCTAAGTAAGGGGTACGCCAAATGTTGCAACCAAAGCGTACAAAATTCCGCAAGCAGATGACCGGCCACAACCGTGGTCTGGCACTGCGCGGTAGCAAAGTCAGCTTCGGCGAATTCGCCCTGAAAGCTGTTGCTCGCGGTCGCCTCACCGCCCGCCAGATCGAGTCGGCACGTCGTGCTCTGACCCGTCACGTTAAGCGTGGCGGCAAGATCTGGATCCGTGTCTTCCCGGACAAGCCGATCTCCAAGAAGCCTCTCGAGGTTCGTATGGGTAAAGGTAAGGGTTCCGTGGAATACTGGGTTGCCCAGATCCAGCCAGGCAAAGTCCTGTACGAGATCGAGGGTGTTTCTGAAGAGCTGGCGCGCGAAGCTTTCGCCCTGGCTGCTGCAAAGCTGCCTCTCGCCACCTCCTTTGTTAAGCGGACGGTGATGTGATGAAAGCGAATGAACTTCGTGAAAAATCTGCACAGCAACTGAATGAGCAACTGCTCGGCTTGCTGCGCGACCAGTTCAATCTGCGTATGCAGAAGGCAACTGGCCAGTTGGGGCAGTCGCACCTGCTCTCGCAAGTTAAGCGTGACATCGCTCGCGTGAAAACTGTGCTTAACCAGCAGGCAGGTAAGTGATCATGGCTGAAGCTGAAAAAACCGTCCGTACGCTGACTGGCCGTGTCGTCAGCGACAAAATGGACAAGACCATCACCGTTCTGATCGAGCGTCGCGTCAAGCACCCGATCTACGGTAAATACGTTAAGCGTTCGACTAAGCTGCACGCGCACGACGAATCCAACCAGTGCAAAATCGGCGACAAGGTTTCCATCCGTGAAACCCGTCCGCTGGCCAAGACCAAGTCCTGGGCACTGGTTGAAGTCCTCGAACGCGCTGTTGAAGTCTAAGGGCTAGGGGTCGGAGAAATTTTATGATTCAGACTCAATCCATGCTCGATGTGGCCGATAACAGCGGCGCTCGTCGCGTCATGTGCATCAAGGTGCTCGGCGGTTCGCACCGCCGTTACGCCGGCATCGGTGACATCATCAAAGTAACCGTCAAGGAAGCAATTCCGCGCGGTAAGGTCAAAAAAGGCCAGGTGATGACCGCTGTTGTCGTCCGTACCCGTCACGGTGTACGTCGCGCTGACGGTTCCATCATTCGTTTCGACGGCAACGCTGCTGTTCTGCTGAACACCAAGCAAGAGCCGATCGGCACTCGCATCTTCGGGCCAGTGACCCGTGAACTTCGTACTGAGAAGTTCATGAAGATCGTCTCGCTCGCCCCTGAAGTGCTGTAAGGAGATCCGACATGCAAAAGATTCGTCGTGACGACGAGATCATCGTGATCGCCGGCAAAGACAAAGGTAAGCGCGGTAAGGTGCTGAAGGTTCTCGCTGACGACCGTCTGGTCATCGGTGGTGTGAACCTGGTCAAGCGTCATACCAAGCCTAACCCGATGGCGGGCGTTCAGGGCGGTATCGTCGAAAAAGAAGCGCCTCTGCACGCTTCCAACGTTGCCATCTTCAATGGCGAAACCAACAAGGCTGACCGCGTTGGTTTCAAAGTAGAAGACGGTAAGAAAATTCGTGTCTTCAAGTCGACCCAAAAAGCGGTTGATGCTTGAACACTGCTAGGTAGAAGACCATGGCACGACTGAAAGAGATTTACCGGAACGAAATCGCTCCTAAGCTTAAGGAAGAACTTAAGCTGTCGAACGTGATGGAAGTTCCGCGCGTTACCAAGATCACCCTGAACATGGGCCTGGGCGAAGCGATCGGCGACAAGAAAGTCATCGAGCACGCTGTTGCCGACCTGGAAAAGATCACCGGTCAAAAGCCGGTTGTGACTTTCGCTCGTAAATCCATCGCGGGCTTCAAAGTCCGTGAAGGATGGCCGATCGGTGTCAAGGTGACCCTGCGTCGCGAAAAGATGTACGAATTCCTGGACCGCCTGCTGGCGATCTCCCTGCCTCGGGTCCGCGACTTCCGCGGCCTGAATGCCAAGTCCTTCGATGGCCGTGGCAACTACAGCATGGGCGTGAAAGAGCAGATCATCTTCCCGGAAATCGATTACGACAAGATCGATGCTCTGCGCGGTTTGGACATCACCCTGACCACCACTGCTCGTTCGGATGACGAAGGCCGCGCTCTGCTGCGTGCATTCAAATTCCCGTTCCGCAACTGATTGGAGTAGGAAAATGGCCAAGAAGAGCATGAAAAACCGCGAGCTGAAGCGTCAGCTCACGGTAGCCAAGTTCGCCAAAAAGCGTGCTGAGCTGAAAGCGACCATCGTCAACCTGAACGCCTCTCCTGAAGAGCGTTTCGCTGCCGTTGTCGCTCTGCAGAAGCAGCCACGTGATGCCAGCGCTGCGCGTCTGCGCAACCGTTGCCGCCTGACCGGTCGTCCTCACGGTGTATACCGTAAGTTCGGCCTGGGCCGTAACATGCTGCGTCAAGCCGCAATGCGCGGTGACGTACCAGGTCTGGTCAAGGCCTCCTGGTAATCGCTGCAGGTGTGACCCTGGCGGAAGGGGGGTAATCTTCCGACCGCCGGTGTTCTCGCCAACAAACAAGCCCCTTCATGGGGCTTGTTTCGTTTCTGTCTTGTGTCTAGAATGACCGGCTCACCTGAGCCCGGGTTTTTACCCTGCCTGCTTGGGTGGTTGTGATAGCCGCAAGGCTAATAATTCTTGTATCAGGAGCATCTAGCCCATGAGTATGCAGGACCCGTTAGCGGACATGCTAACTCGCATCCGTAATGCCCAGATGGCTGAAAAGTCCGTCGTAAGCATGCCTTCCTCCACTCTGAAGGTCGCGGTTGCCAAAGTTCTGAAAGACGAAGGTTACATCGCTGGCTACCAGGTTACTGGTGAGGCCAAGCCGTCCCTGTCGATCGAACTCAAGTACTTCGAAGGCCGTCCGGTCATCGAGGAACT
Source organism: Pseudomonas sp. BNK-15 (assembly GCF_047456105.1). Classification (NCBI taxonomy): domain Bacteria; kingdom Pseudomonadati; phylum Pseudomonadota; class Gammaproteobacteria; order Pseudomonadales; family Pseudomonadaceae; genus Pseudomonas; species Pseudomonas sp. BNK-15. The sequence continues at coordinate 1,412,672 of NZ_CP179898.1, read as the reverse complement.
GAAGCGTTCCAGCCGTCCTGGCCTGCGCCAGTACAAGTCCGTCACAGACCTGCCGAAAGTTCGTGGCGGCCTGGGCGTGTCTATCGTCTCCACCAACAAAGGTGTGATGACTGACCGCGCTGCGCGCGCTGCCGGTGTCGGCGGCGAAGTTCTGTGCACAGTGTTCTAAGGGGAGATAGGCATGTCTCGCGTCGCTAAGAACCCCGTTAAGCTGCCAGCTGGTGTCGAAGTCAAATTCGCCGGTCAGCAGCTTTCGGTGAAGGGTGCCAAAGGCACTCTCGAACTGAACGTTCACTCGTCTGTTGAAGTTACCGAAGAGTCCGGCGAACTGCGTTTCGTCGCTCGCAACGGTGATCAGCAAGCTCGCGCCATGGCCGGTACTACCCGTGCTCTGGTCAACAACATGGTCCAGGGCGTAAGCCAAGGCTTTGAGCGCAAGCTCCAGCTGGTCGGTGTTGGTTACAAGGCACAGGCTAAAGGCACCGTCCTGAACCTGGCTCTGGGCTTCTCGCATCCAGTGGACTACGAACTGCCAGCCGGTATCACTGCTGAAACTCCCAGCCAAACCGACATCCTGATCAAGGGTATCGACAAGCAGCTGGTAGGTCAGGTGGCCGCTGAAATCCGCGACTTCCGTCCGCCAGAGCCTTACAAAGGCAAGGGTGTGCGTTACGCGGACGAAGTAGTCCGTCGTAAAGAAGCCAAGAAGAAGTAGGGCCTAGCAAATGACCGACAAAAAAGTTACTCGACTGCGTCGCGCTCGCAAAGCACGTCTCAAGATGCACGAACTCGAAGTCGTGCGCCTGTGCGTGTTCCGCTCCTCGCAGCACATCTACGCCCAGGTCATTTCGGCCGACGGCAGCAAGGTTTTGGCAAGCGCCTCGACCTTGGACAAAGACCTGCGTGATGGCGCCACTGGCAACATCGACGCGGCCACTAAGGTTGGCAAGCTGGTAGCTGAGCGTGCGAAAGCCGCCGGTGTATCTCAAGTTGCCTTTGACCGTTCCGGCTTCAAGTACCATGGCCGCGTCAAAGCGCTGGCTGATGCTGCTCGTGAAGGCGGGCTGGAGTTCTAAGTTATGGCAAATAACGATCAAAAGCGCGACGAAGGCTACATCGAGAAGCTGGTTCAAGTTAACCGCGTAGCTAAAACCGTTAAAGGCGGCCGTATCTTCACCTTCACCGCGCTGACCGTGGTTGGTGATGGTAAAGGTCGCGTCGGCTTCGGCCGTGGCAAATCGCGCGAAGTACCTGCCGCGATTCAGAAAGCCATGGAAGCTGCTCGTCGCAACATGATCCAGGTTGACCTGAAGGGCACCACCCTGCAGTACGCCACCAAGGCGGCCCACGGCGCCTCGAAGGTTTACATGCAGCCTGCTTCGGAAGGTACCGGTATCATCGCCGGCGGCGCCATGCGTGCTGTCCTGGAAGTTGCTGGTGTTCAGAACGTCCTGGCCAAGTGCTACGGTTCGACCAACCCAGTGAACGTGGTTTACGCCACCTTCAAGGGTCTGAAAGCCATGCAATCTCCTGAGTCCATTGCTGCCAAGCGCGGCAAGAGCGTTGAGGAGATCTTCTGATCATGGCAACCGTAAAAGTAACGCTGATCAAGAGCGTCTCGGGCCGTATCCCTAACCACAAACTGTGCGTTAAAGGTCTGGGTCTGCGTCGCATCGGTCACACTGTAGAAGTCCAGGATACTCCCGAGAACCGCGGGATGATCAACAAGGCTTACTACATGCTGCGCGTCGAGGGTTAATCGATGAAACTCAATGATCTGAGTCCAGCGCCGGGTTCCCGTCGCGAAAAGCATCGTCCGGGTCGTGGTATCGGTAGCGGTCTGGGCAAGACCGGCGGCCGTGGCCACAAAGGTCAGACCTCCCGTTCGGGTGGTTCGATCGCTCCGGGCTTCGAAGGCGGTCAACAGCCGCTGCACCGTCGCCTGCCGAAGTTCGGCTTCGTTTCCCTGAAGGCCATGGACCGCGCAGAAGTGCGTCTGTCCGAGCTGGCCAAAGTGGAAGGCGACGTGATCTCCGTGCAATCCCTGAAGGATGCCAACGTGATCAACCAGCACATTCAGCGTGTGAAAATCATGCTGTCTGGCGAAGTTACTCGCGCAGTCACCATCAAGGGTATCGCAGCCACCAAGGGTGCGCGTGCGGCTATCGAAGCAGCTGGCGGCAAATTCGAGGAATAAATGGCTAAGCAAGGTGCTCTCTCTTCGCTCGGTAAGGGCGGGATGTCGGAACTCTGGGCTCGTCTGCGCTTTCTGTTCATGGCGATCATCGTCTATCGGATAGGTGCGCATATCCCGGTTCCAGGCATCAATCCGGACCGTCTGGCGGATCTGTTTCGGCAGAATGAGGGGACCATTCTTAGCTTGTTCAACATGTTTTCCGGTGGCGCGCTTGAGCGCATGAGCATCTTTGCATTGGGGATCATGCCGTACATCTCGGCATCGATCATCATGCAGCTGATGACCGCGGTCAGCCCGCAACTGGAGCAGTTGAAGAAGGAAGGTGAAGCTGGCCGTCGCAAGATCAGCCAGTACACCCGCTACGGCACCGTTATTCTGGCGCTGGTTCAAGCCATTGGCATGTCCATTGGCTTGGCCAACCAGGGCGTGGCGTTTTCTGCGGGCCTTGGCTTCCATGTCGTCGCGGTTTCCACGTTTGTGGCAGGCGCGATGTTCATGATGTGGCTGGGTGAGCAGATCACCGAGCGCGGTGTGGGCAACGGTATCTCGATGTTGATCTTCGCAGGTATCGTTGCCGGTCTTCCGAGAGCAATCGGGCAGTCTTTCGAGTCTGCGCGCACAGGCGATATCAACATTTTCGCCCTGGTCGCTATCGGTTTGCTGGCAGTAGCGATTATCGGTTTCGTGGTGTTCATTGAGCGTGGTCAGCGTCGTATCGCCGTTCACTACGCCAAGCGTCAGCAGGGCCGCAAGGTCTTTGCAGCGCAGACCAGCCACTTGCCGCTTAAAGTGAACATGGCGGGGGTTATCCCGGCCATTTTCGCGAGCAGCATTCTGCTGTTCCCGGCTTCGCTGGGTGCCTGGTTCGGTCAGTCCGAAGGTATGGGCTGGCTGCAGGACATCTCGCAGTCGATCGCTCCTGGTCAGCCGTTGAACATTCTGCTGTTTAGTGCAGGGATCATTTTCTTCTGCTTCTTCTACACAGCGTTGATGTTCAACCCGAAAGACGTAGCGGAAAACCTGAAGAAGTCCGGTGCCTTTATTCCGGGTATCCGTCCTGGTGAGCAGTCGGCGCGCTACATTGATGGCGTTCTGACTCGTTTGACCATGTTCGGTGCTCTTTACATGATGGCCGTCTGCCTTCTGCCCCAGTTCCTGGTGGTGGCAGCAAATGTGCCGTTCTACCTTGGCGGGACCTCGTTGCTGATTGTGGTAGTGGTTGTGATGGACTTCATGTCCCAAGTACAATCGCACCTCGTTTCGCACCAGTACGAATCCCTGATGAAGAAAGCCAACCTGAAAGGCTACGGTGGCAGCGGTTTGCTGCGCTGATACGCCCCTAAGGTTCGAGGAGTCGGTAATGAAAGTTCGTGCATCGGTGAAAAAGCTGTGCCGCAACTGCAAGATCATCCGTCGCGAAGGCGTCGTACGAGTGATCTGCAGCTCGGAACCGCGTCACAAACAGCGCCAAGGCTGAGTGTGATCTGCGTTTCAAACCCAGCAGCTAGTGTGCTGCTGGGTTGATTATTCGTTTCTACAGCGATATTATCTCGCGCCCTATTTCTTGGCTTCCGGGGCGTAGGTAGCTGTCAATTGGAGTCCCACTGAATGGCCCGTATTGCAGGCGTCAACATTCCAGATAACAAGCATACTGTTATCTCGCTGACCTACATCTATGGTGTCGGTCGCACAACTGCACAGAAGATCTGTGCAGATGCTGGTGTAAATCCAGCCGCTAAGATCAAGGATCTGAGCGACGAGCAAATCGAAACCCTGCGTGGCGAAGTTGCGAAGTTCACCACCGAAGGTGACCTGCGTCGTGACGTCAACATGAAGATCAAGCGCTTGATGGACCTGGGTTGCTACCGCGGCCTGCGTCATCGTAAAGGTCTGCCGGTTCGCGGTCAGCGCACCAAGACCAACGCACGCACCCGTAAGGGCCCGCGTAAGCCGATCCGCAAGTAATCGCCCAGGAATATAGACATGGCAAAACCTGCTGCTCGTCCTCGTAAGAAAGTCAAAAAGACAGTGGTTGATGGCATCGCCCACATCCATGCGTCTTTCAACAACACCATCGTGACCATCACCGACCGTCAGGGCAATGCTTTGTCCTGGGCGACCTCCGGTGGTTCGGGTTTCCGTGGTTCGCGCAAATCCACCCCGTTCGCAGCTCAGATCGCTGCTGAGCGTGCTGGTCAAGCTGCGCTGGAATACGGTCTTAAGAACCTCGACGTAAACGTCAAGGGTCCAGGTCCAGGTCGTGAGTCCGCCGTTCGTGCATTGAACAGCTGCGGCTACAAGATCGCCAGCATCACCGACGTGACGCCAATCCCGCACAACGGGTGCCGTCCGCCGAAGAAGCGCCGCGTGTAATCAGGAGACAGAAGAATGGCACGTTACATTGGTCCAAAATGCAAACTGTCTCGTCGTGAAGGCACCGACCTGTTCCTGAAGAGCGGCGTTCGCGCTCTGGAATCGAAGTGCAACATCGAAGCAGCCCCAGGTATCCACGGCCAGCGCCGTGGCCGTCAGTCCGACTACGGTACCCAGCTGCGCGAGAAACAAAAAGTCCGTCGTATCTACGGTGTTCTGGAGCGTCAGTTCCGCGGTTACTACCAGGCTGCTGCCTCGAAAAAAGGCGCAACCGGTGAGAACCTGCTGCAACTGCTCGAGTGCCGTCTGGATAACGTCGTCTACCGTATGGGCTTCGGCTCGACTCGTTCCGAGTCCCGTCAGCTGGTTTCGCACAAAGCGATCAGCGTCAACGGTAAGACTGTAAACATTCCATCCTACCAAGTTCGTCCGGGTGACGTGGTCGCGGTTCGCGAGAAGTCGTCGAACCAGCTGCGCATTGTTCAAGCCCTTGAACTGTGCGCCCAGCGTGGCCGCGTTGAGTGGGTAGACGTAGATTCCGCTAAGAAGTCGGGCGTTTTCAAGAACGTTCCTGCTCGCGGCGACCTGTCTGCCGACATCAACGAAAACCTGATTGTCGAGCTCTACTCCAAGTAAGGGCTAGAAAATAGGTGCATCCATGCAGATTTCGGTAAATGAGTTCCTGACTCCCCGCCATATTGATGTGCAGGTAGTCAGTCCGACCCGCGCCAAGATCACGCTCGAGCCTCTCGAGCGTGGCTTCGGCCATACCCTGGGCAACGCGCTGCGCCGCATCCTGTTGTCCTCCATGCCTGGCTGTGCAGTAGTCGAGGCCGAGATCGATGGCGTACTCCATGAGTACTCCGCGATCGAAGGTGTACAGGAAGACGTAATTGAAATCCTGTTGAACCTTAAAGGCCTGGCTATCAAACTGCACGGTCGTGACGAAGTTACGCTGACCTTGTCGAAAAAGGGTTCGGGGGTGGTTACCGCTGCCGATATTCAGCTGGATCACGATGTCGAGATCGTCAACCCCGATCACGTAATCGCGAACCTGGCGTCCAACGGCGCCCTGAACATGAAGCTCACTGTAGCTCGTGGTCGCGGTTACGAGCCGGCTGACTCCCGTCAAACCGACGAAGACGAAAGCCGTAGCATTGGCCGTCTGCAGCTGGACGCTTCGTTCAGCCCGGTGCGTCGTATCGCCTATGTGGTCGAGAACGCCCGTGTTGAACAGCGTACCAACCTGGACAAGCTGGTCATTGATCTGGAAACCAACGGCACCCTGGATCCTGAAGAGGCTATCCGCCGCGCTGCGACCATCCTGCAACAGCAGTTGGCCGCGTTCGTCGACCTCAAAGGTGACAGCGAGCCTGTCGTAGTCGAGCAGGAAGACGAGATCGATCCGATCCTGCTGCGTCCGGTTGACGACCTGGAACTGACTGTACGTTCGGCCAACTGCCTCAAGGCGGAGAACATCTACTACATCGGCGACCTGATTCAGCGTACCGAAGTAGAGTTGTTGAAGACTCCTAACCTGGGCAAGAAGTCCCTGACTGAAATCAAGGACGTGCTGGCCTCTCGTGGTCTGTCTCTCGGCATGCGCCTCGACAACTGGCCGCCTGCAAGTCTTAAGAAAGACGACAAGGCGACCGCCTGATCGTCGTAATCACCGAACGTAGTGTTTGGTAAGGAATGAATCATGCGTCATCGTAAAAGTGGACGTCACCTGAGCCGTACCAGCTCTCACCGCAAAGCTATGTTCCAGAACATGGCTGTGTCGCTGATCGAGCACGAGCTGATCAAAACCACCCTGCCGAAAGCCAAGGAACTGCGCCGCGTTGCCGAGCCGCTGATCACCCTGGCCAAGGAAGACAGCGTTGCTAACCGCCGTCTGGCCTTCGACCGTACCCGTTCGAAGTCGGCTGTTGGCAAACTGTTCAACGATCTGGGCAAGCGTTACGCCACCCGTCAGGGCGGCTACCTGCGCATCCTGAAGTGCGGTTTCCGCGCTGGCGACAACGCGCCTATGGCGTACGTCGAGCTGGTTGATCGTCCAGTCGGTGGTGCTGTAGAAGCTGCCGAGTAAGACGTTCTGTCTGCTACAAAAAACCGGGCCTAGTGCCCGGTTTTTTGTTTCTGCAGGTATTGTTTATTTCTATTGATACAAGACATGTAATGAATTTGTTTTGAAACAACCGCTCGTCGATACTCCTATCCAAGCCGATTCGCCGGCAGTCCAAGACCGATATGGAGAGCCCATGAGCAAGATTCTCACCACCGCCAGCGGTGCCCCCGTAGCTGACAACCAGAATTCCCGCTCTGCTGGCCCGCGCGGCCCGCTGCTGCTCGACGATTTCCACCTGATCGAGAAACTCGCTCACTTCAACCGAGAGAACATCCCTGAACGGCGTGTACACGCCAAGGGCTCCGGAGCCTATGGCACTTTTACAGTCACCCAGGACATCACTCGATTCACCAAGGCCAAGCTGTTCGACACGATTGGTAAGCAGACTGAAACCTTCCTGCGTTTTTCTACCGTCGGTGGCGAGCGCGGTTCGGCAGATACCGAGCGTGATCCTCGTGGCTTTGCAGTAAAGTTTTACACCGAGGAAGGCAACTGGGACATCGTGGGTAACAACACCCCGGTTTTCTTCATTCGTGACCCGCTAAAATTCCCGGACTTTATTCACACCCAGAAGCGCCACCCGCAAACCAACCTGAAGAACGCCCAGATGATGTGGGACTTCTGGTCGCATTCGCCGGAGGCGTTGCACCAGGTCACCATCCTGTTCTCTGATCGTGGCATCCCGGACGGCTACCGCCACATGCACGGCTTCGGCAGCCACACCTATAGCCTGATCAGCGCTGCTGGCGAGCGTACCTGGGTCAAATGGCACTTCAAGACCCAACAAGGCATCAAGAACCTTACGCCCGCCGATGCTGCGCGCCTGGCCGGTACAGACCCTGACTACGCCCAGCGCGACCTGTTCGAGGCCATCGAACGCGCAGACTACCCGCGTTGGACCGTGTGCATTCAGGTCATGACTGAAGAGGAGGCGGCCAGTCGCGATGAAAATCCGTTCGATGTGACCAAGACCTGGTCGCAGAAGGACTATCCGTTGATCGAGGTAGGTGTGCTGGAACTTAACCGCAACCCGCTCAACTATTTCGCCGAAGTCGAGCAGGCAGCGTTTGGCCCGAGCAACATGGTGCCGGGCGTGGGGCTTTCGCCAGATCGCATGCTGCAGGGCCGCGTGTTCGCCTATGCCGATGCGCATCGCTACCGCGTGGGCACCAACCACCAGCAGTTGCCCGTCAACGCGCCACGCTGCCCGGTCAATAGCTACCAGCGTGATGGTTCGATGGCTTTTGGTAGTTATGGCGGTGCGCCCAATTACGAGCCCAACAGCTATCGCGACGCGCCTAAGCAGTCGCCTGACCATGGCGAACCTGCATTGGCCCTCAATGGAGCAGCTGATCGCTACGATCACCGTGAAGACAACGACTATTACAGCCACGCCGGTGCACTGTTCCGCTTGATGAGCGATGAGCAAAAGGCACTGCTGATCAGCAATATCGCTGGAACCATGGCAGGCGTCAGTGAAGAGGTCATCCAGCGTCAGTTGCAGTACTTCTTCAGGGCTGATCCGGCCTACGGTGAAGGCATCGCCAAGGCATTGGGCGTGAATCTCGCCTAACTCGAAGTGATAAGAAGAACCGCCCTCATTTGGGCGGTTTTTCAATGAATATCACTACTGTTTACCCGATTTTTTGCCCCTGATTGCGCAGTTTTCAGTGACCGCAAGCAATTCCTGGTTCAAACTATGTTTCATTAGACGTATCCACACGGAGAATCAGGGCGATGCAAGGTCACCCGGACGTAATCAATTATCTCGTCACGTTGCTGAAGGGCGAACTGGCCGCACGCGATCAGTACTTCATTCACTCGCGCATGTACGAAGACTGGGGCCTGTCCAAGCTCTACGAACGCATCAACCATGAGATGGAAGAGGAAACCCAGCACGCCGATGCGCTGATGCGGCGTATCCTCATGCTCGAAGGCACCCCCGATATGCGCGCGGATGACCTGGAAGTGGGCAGTACCGTGCCCGAAATGATCGAAGCGGACCTCAAGCTTGAGTACAAGGTTCGTGCCGCCCTGTGCAAGGGCATCGAGCTGTGCGAGCTGCACAAGGACTACATCAGTCGCGATATCCTGCGTGCCCAGCTGGCCGATACCGAAGAAGATCACACCTACTGGCTTGAGAAGCAGCAGGGCCTGATCAAGGCCATCGGCCTGGAAAACTACCTGCAGTCGCAGATGTAAGTTATCCACAGACTAAAAAAAGAGCCCCTGGCACCATCGGTAACCAGGGGCTTTTTCATGCACAGGCAGATCAGGCCCGGTCACGCTCCAGAAGCGGTTTGAGATAGTGCCCTGTGTACGACTGCTTCATCTTTGCCAGCTCTTCCGGTGTACCGCTGGCAATAATTTGCCCACCCTTTGAACCACCCTCCGGGCCCAGGTCAACCAACCAGTCCGCGGTCTTGATCACATCGAGGTTATGTTCGATAACCACCACGGTGTTGCCGTGGTCGCGCAGGCGATGCAACACATCCAGCAACTGCTGGATATCGGCGAAGTGCAGGCCGGTGGTCGGCTCGTCAAGGATGTACAACGTCTTGCCAGTATCGCGCTTGGACAGTTCGCGTGAGAGCTTGACCCTTTGCGCTTCACCGCCCGACAGCGTGGTCGCCGACTGCCCCAGTTTGATGTAAGACAGCCCCACATCCATCAGGGTTTGCAGCTTGCGCGCCAGGGCCGGCACCGCATCGAAGAATTCGCGAGCATCCTCGATGGTCATTTCCAGCACCTCGTGGATGTTCTTGCCCTTGTATTTGATCTCCAGGGTTTCGCGGTTGTAGCGCTTGCTCTTGCACACGTCGCACGGCACGTAGATATCTGGCAGGAAGTGCATCTCCACCTTGATCAGCCCATCGCCTTGGCACGCCTCGCAACGCCCGCCCTTGACGTTGAACGAGAAACGCCCTGGGCCGTAGCCGCGCGAGCGCGATTCCGGCACGCCGGAAAACAGCTCGCGAATCGGGGTAAAGATGCCGGTATAGGTCGCCGGGTTCGAACGCGGTGTGCGGCCGATCGGGCTCTGGTCGATATCGACAACCTTGTCCAGGTGCTGCAGGCCATCCATGTTGCTGTGCGGGGCGGCTTCCAGGCTGCTCGCACCATTGAGGGCTGTAGCGGCCAGCGGATACAGCGTGTTGTTGATCAACGTCGACTTGCCCGAGCCGGATACGCCAGTCACGCAGGTCAGCAGACCGATCGGGATTTCCAGATCAACGTTCTGCAGGTTGTTGCCACGCGCACCCTTGAGCTTGAGGGACAGCTTTTTGTCGCGGGGGGTGCGTTTGGCCGGTACAGCGATTTTCTTGCGCCCAGACAGGTACTTCCCGGTCAGCGAGTCGGGATGTGCCATGACTTCCTGAGGCGTGCCCTCGGCAACGATCTGGCCACCGTGTACGCCGGCACCCGGGCCGATGTCCACCACGTAGTCAGCCAGGCGAATGGCGTCTTCGTCGTGCTCGACCACGATCACGGTATTACCCAGATCGCGCAGGTGGTTCAGGGTGGCGAGCAGGCGGTCGTTGTCGCGTTGATGAAGACCGATGGACGGCTCATCAAGGATATACATCACTCCGACCAGCCCTGCACCAATCTGGCTGGCAAGGCGGATCCGCTGCGCTTCGCCGCCGGACAGGGTGTCGGCACTGCGATCCAGGGTGAGGTAGTCCAGGCCGACGTTGACCAGAAACTGTAGGCGTTCGCAGATTTCCTTGAGGATCTTTGCAGCGATTTCACCGCGACGCCCGGTCAAGGTCAGCTCGCCGAAGTAGCTGCTGGCTTCACCGATAGGCAGGTTGGTCACCGCCGGCAGGGTTTTTTCGCCTACCCAGACATGACGGGCTTCCCGGCGCAGGCGGGTGCCGCGGCAGTCGGGGCAGGGCTGGGTGCCGAGGAACTTGGCCAGCTCCTCGCGCACCGTGGCCGACTCGGTCTCGCGGTAACGCCGCTCCAGGTTGGGCACGATCCCTTCGAACGGGTGCGAACGCTTGACGATATCGCCACGGTCGTTCAGGTACTTGAAGTCGACGCTCTGCTTGCCGCTGCCTTGCAGGATCACTTTCTGGTGTTCGGCCGACAGCTCGCCGAACGGCTCCTCCAGGCTGAAGCCGTAATGCGCTGCCAGCGAGCCAAGCATCTGGAAGTAATAGACGTTGCGCCGATCCCAGCCGCGGATAGCACCCTCGGCCAATGTCAGCTCGCTGTTGACCAGACGCTTGATATCGAAAAATTGCTTCACCCCCAGGCCGTCGCAGGTCGGGCAGGCGCCGGCCGGGTTGTTGAAGGAGAACAGCTTGGGCTCCAGCTCGCTGATCGCATGGCCGCAGACCGGGCAGGCGAAGCGGGCGGAGAAGATCGTCTCTTCGCCTTCCTCATCGTCCATCGGTGCAACCAGGGCGATGCCGTCGGCCAGCTTGAGAGCGGTCTCGAATGACTCGGCAAGGCGTTGTTGCAGGTCGGCGCGGACCTTGAAGCGGTCCACTACCACATCGATGCTGTGCTTCTTCTGCTTGTCCAGCTTGGGCAGTTCGTCGAGTTCGTAGAGCTTGCCGTTGACGCGTGCCCGAACGAAGCCCTGGGCACGCAATTCGTCGAACACGGCCAGGTGCTCACCCTTGCGCTCGCGGATCACCGGTGCCAGCAGCATCAGCTTGCTGCCTTCCGGGCGCTCCAGCACCAGGTCGACCATCTGGCTGATGGTCTGCGCCTCCAGCGGAATGTCGTGGTCCGGGCAGCGCGGCGTACCCACGCGAGCATAAAGCAGGCGTAGGTAGTCGTAGATTTCGGTGATGGTACCTACCGTCGAACGCGGGTTGTGCGAAGTCGACTTCTGCTCGATGGAGATGGCGGGCGACAGGCCTTCGATGGTGTCGACGTCAGGCTTTTCCATCATCGACAGGAATTGCCGGGCGTAGGCCGACAGCGATTCCACATAGCGGCGCTGACCCTCGGCGTACAAGGTATCGAATGCCAGGGAAGACTTCCCCGACCCGGACAAGCCGGTGATCACGATCAGCTTGTCCCGCGGCAGGGTCAGGTCGATGTTCTTCAGGTTGTGGGTACGTGCCCCACGAATCAGGATCTTGTCCACTGCGGCCTCGCTTGGCGGGCATAAACAAGGAAGTATACGGCGCGCTGCCAGTACGCGGCAAAGCGTCGCGTAGATGCCGTCAAGCTGTCGGACTGATAGAATCGCCGCCGGTTCACACGAGGTTAATCCATGCACGACACCCACAACGAGCGCATGAGTGGCAGCGAAACGCGCGCCGCTGGCGGCCTGGCCCTGGTCTTTGCCTTTCGTATGCTGGGCATGTTCATGGTCCTGCCGGTGCTGGCCACTTACGGCATGGACATGGCCGGCGCCACGCCCGCGCTGATCGGCCTGGCCATCGGTGCCTATGGCCTGACCCAGGCGTTTTTTCAGATCCCGTTCGGGATGATTTCCGACCGCATCGGGCGACGTCCGGTGATCTATCTGGGCCTGGTGATCTTCGCCCTGGGCAGTGTGCTGGCGGCTCAAGCCGACTCCATCTGGGGCGTGATTGCCGGGCGCATTCTGCAAGGCGCCGGGGCAATTTCTGCGGCAGTCATGGCGCTGCTGTCCGACCTGACCCGCGAGCAGCACCGTACCAAGGCCATGGCCATGATCGGCATGAGCATCGGCCTGTCGTTCGCCGTGGCGATGGTCGTCGGCCCGCTTCTCACCAGCGCCTTCGGCCTGTCAGGATTGTTCCTCGCCACGGCAGGACTTGCCCTGGTCGGCATTTTGCTGATCGCTTTTGTCGTGCCCAACACCCACAGCACTTTGCAGCACCGCGAGTCGGGTGTGGCGCGCCAGGCACTCGGCCCAACCCTGCGCCATCCGGACCTTCTGCGCCTGGACACCGGTATCTTCATCCTCCACGCGATCCTCATGGCGAGCTTCGTCGCGCTGCCTCTGGCCTTCGTCGAGCGCGGCGGCTTGCCCAAGGAAGAGCATTGGTGGGTATACCTGACCGCGCTGTTCATCTCATTTTTTGCAATGGTCCCGTTCATCATCTACGGCGAAAAAAAGCGCAAGATGAAACGCGTATTGGCCGGAGCGGTCAGTGTGTTGCTGCTGGTGGAGGTGTTCTTCTGGCAGTGGGCTGACAACTTGCGCGGACTGGTGATTGGCACCGTGGTATTCTTTACTGCATTCAACCTGCTGGAGGCATCGCTGCCGTCGCTGGTTAGCAAGGTGTCGCCTGCTGGCGGCAAGGGGACGGCGATGGGGGTGTATTCCACCAGCCAGTTCCTTGGCGCAGCGCTGGGTGGAATCCTTGGTGGCTGGCTGTTCCAGCACGGTGGGCTGAACACGGTGTTCCTCGGTTGCGCGGTGCTGTGTGCCGTATGGCTGGTGGTCGCGTTGCGCATGAACGAGCCGCCTTATGTGACCAGCCTGCGCATGCCACTGACGCCTGAGGCAGTCCGGGAAGCCGGCCTGACCGAGCGCCTGATGGCCGTGCCGGGTGTGACCGACGCCGTTGTGGTGGCAGAAGAAGCTGCCATCTATATCAAACTGGATACGAAAATTTTGGACCGTGCGACCCTCGAGCGTCTGGTGAACCCAGCCTCATCGGCGTGCGAAGCCTAGGAGAACGTTATGGCCCGTGGGGTTAACAAAGTCATTCTGGTCGGCACCTGTGGCCAGGATCCCGAAGTCCGCTACCTGCCCAACGGTAACGCCGTGACCAACCTGAGCCTGGCTACCAGCGAGCAGTGGACCGACAAGCAGTCGGGCCAAAAGGTCGAGCGTACCGAGTGGCACCGTGTGTCGATGTTCGGCAAGGTTGCTGAAATCGCTGGCGAATACCTGCGCAAGGGTTCGCAGGTGTACATCGAAGGCAAGCTGCAGACCCGCGAGTGGGAAAAAGACGGCATCAAGCGTTACACCACCGAAATCATCGTCGACATGCAGGGCACCATGCAGCTGCTCGGTGGCCGTCCGCAGAACCAGCAAGGTGGCGGCGACCAGTACAACCAGGGTGGTGGTAACAACTACAACCAGGGTGGCCAGCAGCAACAGTACAACCAGGCCCCACCGCGTCAGCAGGCCCCGCGCCCGCAACAGGCCCAGCAGCGCCCAGCGCCGCAACAGCCCGCGCCACAGCCGGCTGCTGACTTTGACAGCTTTGATGACGATATTCCGTTCTGATAAAAACGGTCAGGCGTCGCGCTACACCGAAACCCAGGGCATTTGCCCTGGGTTTTTTCATATGTGAGTTCATACCCCGCTGTCCAGCGCTGCTTAGGCAAATTGCGCGTCCAGCTCAGGCGTTGCGTCGCTGATACCGATACCGCCGATGTGTTCGCCGTTCGCGTCCAGGATCGGCAGACCGCCACCCAGCAGCGTGAAACCTGGCAGTGACGCGTATGGCTTTGCTGGCAGCGCAGCGCTTCGCTTGCCATCAGTCCTCGACATGGTGGCCGCAGAGCCGATCAAGAACGTGCTCCACTAGTGAAAGGGCGATCTCGCTAGCATGGATGCTATTGCTCAGCATGTTCAGGCCGGGTTCGCCCGCCCGAGCTCGGCAGCGTTCTCAATGGTTTCGATGACGTCGCTTAGCAGTTCGCTGACGTGGGGCAGGACGTTGGGTGGATACATATCGGATTGGACGGTGAATAATGGTGTGATGGCAGGTTTGCGGGGGGGGCAATCTTTTCATGGCATGTGAACTTTGTTCGGCTTAAGGAAACTGCCACCTAAATCTTTCTTACGGATTATGGTTGGCAGCCGTGCAAGGGGTGAGAAACCGAGGAACAAATGCAAACCTCGCCAGGACAAGCCTGCCTGCGCACGGCCGCCATAACTGCGATGCATTGTATCAGTCGGGTTCTCACGGCCGGTTGTCTAAACGACCCTAAAACGTTATCCCTGAGGCATTTCCCAGACAGCAGCGATACTTCAGCAGCGCGAGTAGGGCAATTCCCAAGCATGCTGATTCTGAAGCATTTGGTTTAAGGTTCAGAAATGTCTTACGGCAAATGGATGTATTGCTTCTGGGTGCATGGCAGGAAATGTGGTGGGGCCCGATGTGTTTGGCGCAAAAATTCAGCGCCCATGATATCGACCCGCCCGCGCGTCGCGGGCAAACCGCCTCATACTCGATCCGGCGTTTCTGAGTCGAAGAGCCCGGGTGAGTATAAGGGACATTTAAGAGTCCGATGTGCCGAATCAAAGAAGGCGCGATACTTTCAATAGGGCATTACATGGTTTGAGGAAGGAGTGCAAGTCTGCGTGTGGGGTATATCCGTGCAGGTTGAGGGGGTAGGATTTGAACGTGCCATTAAACACGTGACCCCTTAACAAATACGGAGTGTTCATATGTCAGAGCGTGCTGCTGTTAAACAAAATCTGGAGCAAGTCACAGATATACTGAGGTCCGATCCTTTCGAAGGGCGAGACTTTTTCTGGGAACAGCATCGGTTTGCCAGGGATGGATACTTGAAGATTAATAACCTGATCCATCCTGAAGTACGCGATCAAATTTCTGTCGATGTGAAGTACCTCTTGGCAAATTTTTCAAAGCGCCGGGATTTTTTGATTGAATCGACGGGCAACACGCCGCGCTATTTGAGTAACGTTCCTCAGGAAAGCATCGAAGCCCATGGGCGGTATATTCCGCATGCTTATAGGTCTCGCTACCTGAGTAGTTTGATCAGTCACATAGTTAAGGAGGAGGTTATCCCAACCCCTTGGAAGTGGGATAACTTCATCATTAACAGTCAGCATAAGTCAGGTGATACCCATGGTTGGCATTGGGGCGACTACCCCTACACGATCATTTGGATCGTCGAGGCACCGGCACTCGAGGCAGGAGGTTTGTTGGAGTGCGTACCGCATACGTATTGGGATAAGCAGAACCCCCGAGTAGAAAACTTATTGGTGGAAAACAAGATCGACTCCTACTTCCACGTCACAGGTGATGTCTATCTGCTCAAGGCAGACACCACGCTGCATCGGGTTAAACCACTGACACAAGATGTCACCCGCATCATTCTCAACACCACGTGGGAAAGGGCGAGGGACAAGGATCGGGAAGTCGAGCACGAAACCTTCGTCTTCCGGGATTGAAGTTTGAGGATTAGCGCATGACCAAGGTCAAATACTCACACGCTAACCTGATCGCCACTGACTGGAAAAAGATAGCCAAGTTCTATGTTGATGTATTTGGCTGTGTTCCGGTCGGCCCTGTGCGTCGGCTTTCAGGGCAATCGGTGGCAGATGGTACCGGGTTGATAAAACCGGAGATCGAAGGCATACATCTTCGGTTGCCCGGTAACGGGGAGGGCGGGCCGACGCTAGAAGTATTTCAGTATTGTCATTTTCATGATGAACCGGAAAAGTTTGCCAATTCGCGCGGCTTTAGCCACATCGCATTTGAAGTTTCCGACGTGGAAGCTGTATGTGCAAAAGTGATCAGCTCAGGTGGATGGCTGCTAGGGAAGTTGGCGAGGCAGCCTGTCGAGGGGGTAGGTATTTGCACCTTCATATACGTCCGTGATCCCGATCGAAACATTATCGAACTCCAGGCCTGGGAGGCACCATGAAGCGTGTACTTGCACATTTCGATCTGGTGAAACCCAAGTTTCCCAAGGGAGACACCAGAATGGAAGAGTTCTATGCCTCGACCAGCTATGTGAACGCTCTAGCTGAGCAACATCCGGGGTTCATCTGGCGTGAGACCGAAGAGGATCAGCCGCTGCTGGATCAGTTATGGGGCGAGGGTTATCTCTACACGCTCTCGCTGTGGAGGGACGTCGAATCACTCAAGGACTTTCTCTATAACACCTCGCACAAGTCATTCATGCGGCGTGGAAGGGAGTGGTTCGAGCCCATCTTACGCCCCCGGGTAGTGTTGTGGTGGGTCGAGGAAAGTCATATCCCCACCTTACGCGAGGCCCATACCCGACTCACGCGATTGCACGAGGTTGGGCCATCTCATGACGCTTTTGACCTGCGCTGCAGCGAAGTACCGACCGTTCTGTACTGAGGAGTGGAGATGAAAGAATTAGCTCGGAATACACAACAGCAACTTGCCGACTATTATCGCTGTTTTCTCGGAGATCCGGCACAACTTGTGGCTGCACGGCAATCGGTCAGATTGGCCCGCAACATTGTGGAGCAGATGGAGGATGAATGGACCGCGGTCGAGGAGGGCCTAGTTGATCTGCGTGACCTGCCCACTACACAGGATGCATTTCTCTCGTGGTACGTCATGTACGAGAAGAGGATCAATGAAGATATTCGCTTCTTCGTGGACTTCATGCGCCACCAGGCCAGTTCTGAACAGGTCGCTTACTACATCTGCATGGAGGAAATGGTTGATGGTTCTTTCGATGACCTGATGGCAGTGGCTCAGTTGGGTATGCCGATTCGGTGCAAGATGGTCGCCGGCGAGAACTATTGGGATGAAATGGGCAATGGAGACTTCGCCGCCGTGCACACCACGATGTTCCGCACCTCTTCCAGCTACATGCGTGATCTGTTGGAAAAGGCGGGTGTCAGCGTGCAGGTGCCCCCCCTTGAGTGCCTGATGAATGGCAACATCCTGCTGATGTGGGCCGTACGCCGCGAGTTCAACATGCGCCTTATCGGTGCGATGGGGTTGGTGGAGGGATCGGCGCCGGTACGCTTTGGTGCCACCACGGCGGCCATGGAGCGCTTGGGCTTGCCAAAAGACGTGATCGCCTATCACAAGGCCCATATCAGCATCGACACCCGGCACAGCGCCGCCTGGTACGAAACAGTGCTGCAGCATTACGCGGCGGGTGGTGAGGATGTAGTGCGCGAACTCTCTCTGGGCGTGATGATCCGCTACAACGTCGCGCTGCGTTACTACCACTACATGTATAAGACCATGCGGAGCCTGGGATGATAACTCATCGACAGACGGTGGTCGTCATCGACCCGATCAGTTCGGCCCGGCGCTATGGACATGATATTCGCCGTAAGGGTTATCACGCGTTGGCCCTAGTGACCCGCAAGCAATTTCCCGGGCGTTTGCAGAAGCTGCATGGAGTCGACGAATTCGACGAGGTGGTGCATGTCGAGAACCTGGAACAGGCGAAGATCAGCATGGCCGGAAGAGAGGTGCATGCGGTCATCCCCGGTTCCGATTCTGCATTGCGAATAAGCGACGGGTTGGCGGCTCACTTGGGCTTGGCGGGCAACCCGATCCCAACCTGTGCTGCGCGGATCAACAAGCTTGAAATGAAGCGTCGTCTGCAACACGAGGGCGTCCCGGTCATGCCTGCGTTCAGGCTTTCCAGGAATGACCTGGCCGAGGGCCATGATCCGGGTATTGCTTTCCCCGTGGTGGTTAAGCCGACCGAGGGCACAGGTGCGAGGAATGTTAAGGTCTGCCAGTCCAGAGGTGATATGTACAAGGCTCTGGGGGCCATCGAAAGCAATTTCGAGCCTGGAGCGCAGGAGGAAAAGCATGCTTTGGTGGAGGCGTATGTCGAAGGCCCTGAATACTTTATTGTTACTGCAAATCTGGGGGTGTCGGGGCGACAGATTCTCTGCTTCGCCGAATACGAAAAGATCCGCGTCGGCGACCACCCCAGTGTCTATCGCAACATTCGATCCATTTCGCCCTTAAGCGATCAGGCGCGCCAGGCATTTGCCTACATATCCGAAGTCAACTCGGCCATCGAGGCCAACATTGGCATCAACGATATTGAGTTCAAGATCAACTCGGCGGGACACTTCATCATCGAACAGAACGGCCGCCTGCCCGGTGCAAATGTGCCTTCATTGATCGAGTTGTGCACCGGGCTTAACTGCTACGACCTCAACATAGATATCTATTTGGGTCATGCGCCGCTCACCTTGGCAGTCCCGCACTACGACAAGCATTTCTGTATCTGTTGCCTGATTTCTGAACAGAGCGGCACTGTGACGGGAATTGAAGGTATCACGCTGATCGAAGAGCTCGATTCGTTTCATGAGCTTGGCTTTTTTGTGGAGAAAGGCGAGGCCATCAAGGCGACACGAGACTTTCTGTCGGCTTGGGGTTTTGTCTACCTCATCCATAAGGATCCTGAAGTACTGCGCAGGCATTCGGATACCGTTCATGAGCGTCTGAAGCTGGCGTTTGCCTAGCTAGAGGATCAACGGCAGGTGTTGGGTGAGGGCAAATCCATGTCGAACTGGTTAGTGCTGGTGTGTTTGATCTTGCTCGCCTGTGCAGTCTGCGGGCGTGTGGCTACGATGCTTGGCCAGAACCGGGTAATCGGGGAAATCGTTGCCGGTATACTGCTGGGTCCCACTTTGTTAGGGGCTTGGTTTCCGCAAGTGTCGGCAAAGGTGCTGACACCTGAATCGATAGAGATTGTCCGAGCGCTCGGCGAACTGGGGCTGATCATGCTGATGGTCGAAGTTCCCTGGCATGCCGCAGGTGTCGGAGAGTGGCGGGGAGGGCAACGTGCCCCGGCCTTGATCGCGAGTCTCGGAATCGTGCTGTCGTTCTTCATCGGCTGTGTCATCGGCGCCTGGTCGAAACCGTCTATTGCGCCGACGCCGCCCTATTGGTCCTACGTGATCTTCTGTGGGGTCGCACTGTCGGTGACAGCGCTGCCGGTGTTGGTGAGGATAATCCAGGAGCATGGAGGCATTGATGGGCAAGCCGGTCGATTGTCGCTCTCGGCGGCGGTGTATACCGATGTGTTCGCCTGGTTTGCACTGGCGATGGTGTTGGCATTGCACTTAGGTGGGGCGGGCGGCGTGTCCGAGAGCTTACTCAAGGTATGCGGTCTTTTGGCTTATGCCGGTCTGATGTTCGTAGTGGTCCGCCCATGGCTGAAAAACCGCATCGCTCACACTGCATTAAGTGAGCGTTCCCGTGTCGCAGTTGCCTTGGTCTATTGCCTGGGATCAGCGCAGGTTACCGCGATGCTCGGTTTCCACCAGGCCATCGGCGCGGTCATGGCGGCCTACGTGTTTCACGACCTGTTCTCGATGGAGCAGGCATGGCGACGCTGGATCGGCAGGTTCGGTCATCTTTTTCTTACCCCGATTTTCTTTGCCTGCTCAGGTATTCAGGTTTCGCTGGCCGCTTTCGGGGAGCCTAGTCTTTGGTTGTGGCTGCTGTTGTTCCTGCTGGGTGGGACTATCGGCAAAGTGCTGGGCTCATATATAGGTGCTAGGGCATCGGGGTTGAGACCAATTGTTTCCATTGAAGTCGGCGTACTGATGAATACGAAAGGTCTTGTGGATTTGGTTGTGCTTGGCGTAGGACTCGAGGTAGGAGTGTTGTCGGAAAGTTCCTATAGTGTTCTTTTGGTACTGGCTATTGTTTCAACTGCATTGACTAATCCGCTAATTTCGTTGCTGGCTTCGCGCTCGCGAAAGAGTATGCCGGGTTTATAAGGCCCCGTCCCGCGGGGTTTGATTTTTGTCATAAACCCGACTACTGTCTGGAGCGATCAGGGATCATTTATAATAAGGAACATTGCCTTGGACGTATTCATGGGGTTGCTGGCGGCGGCGTTCTGGGGAGCGACGGACTTTTTGGTCGGCGTGAACGCACGAGCAGTTGGGGTTAAACGAGCGGTGTTTTTCGGGCAGTTGCTGGGCTTTGTTCTAATGGCAATTATTATTGTCTTTTCAGCCAGTCAGTTGGAAAAGTTCATGTCTGCGCCTTGGCGCGCGCTAGGTGTTGGGGTAGTAGCATCTTTATGTACCGTTGTGGGGGCATTGGCGCTGTCGAAGGCATTTGCTGCTGGCAAAACTGCAGTTGTGGCGCCCCTAGTCACCTCGTATGGCGTTTTTACCACCCTGTTGGCGTGGCTGGGGGGGGACGCCCTGTCAGGGTGGCAGGTGAGCGGTATTCTCGTTTGCTTCTTCGGGGTTTTACTGGCCAGCCGAAGTCATCATGACGGTGATTTCGAGCGCAGGATCACCAGCACGATATCTGTAGGGTTTGCCTTGCTGGCGGCCATGCTTTACGGCATCAGCTTCTGGATTCAGGGCAAGTACGCCTTGCCGCAGCTGGGGCCGGTTAACATGTTGGCGCTGGGCTATGCAGTGGGGGTCATGTTTCTAATCCCTGAGGGATTCAAGTTGCTGCGGGACCACGCGACGATCAGCTTGAAGACCTTCGGTTCACTGTGCGGCGCCAGTCTTTTGAACCTGGGCGGGTTCTCCGCGTTTTCTTGGGGCGCACTCAATGGCTCGGTTTCCGTCGTCACCGTCATCAGTACCCTGTCGGGCGGCATTGCTGCGATCCTAGGGTACTTCTTTTATCGCGAGCGGCTGTCGGTCACTCAGGTTGGTGGGGTCAGTCTGGTGTTGTTAGGGGCTGTGCTTCTGCATCTTTACGGATGAAGCTTTTTCGCAGCGATGCAATTTTTTGCGGTGATTTCTTTTGGGGCCCTTTGCCAAGGGCGTATGTTTTAGTTGCTGGCCTAAAGATATGAGTGGTCATAATAATGGACTATCGAGGCTATCTTCCAAAAAGTCATGTAGATATGTTGCCTTGCATGGCGGCATTTGCTGTTGTTGTTGAGGCGGGAAGCTTTGTGGATGCGTCGGCCCGGCTAGGACTGACTGCATCCGCAGTCAGCAAGCAAGTATCGAAGCTTGAGAATGCATTATCGATTCGATTGCTCGAACGCAGCACTCGGCAGCTGAAAGTCAATGCCGAGGGGGCTCAGGTCTATTCACATTGCAAAGAGCTGCTTGAGTCTTCGGCGAATATATTTAGGCTCAAGGAGCGATTTCTTGAGAGTCCGCAAGGACTTATTCGCATCGCGGTCCCACGGTCCTTGTATGGAACATGTCATCAACTTATTCCCGAATTTCTCGAGCGTTACCCGGGTGTGAATGTGCAGCTCATTTCGAATGAGGGAGCTTTGGACTTCATCGCTGAAAGCATAGACATCGGTATCAGAATTACCGATACCCCGCCGTTAGGGTTGGTCGCGCGCAAGTTATTCCCTGTCGACTTTGTAGTCTGTGCTGCAGGCAGCTACATAGAAAAATATGGTCGACCGGTACACCCTTCCGAGTTGGCGGAGCACAGTTGCATACCTTTTTCCGACTTCAGCGAAAGCCAGACCTGGGAATTTTTATCGGCGCAAGGTGCTTGTGACGTCAGTTTTTCAGGTCGCTACGTTTCAGACAGTGCGGAAGCTGTATTGAACGCAACCCTCTCGGGGCTGGGTATTTCCTGTCTTCCTGCCAGGCTGGCTGGCCAAGCGATTGCCGTCAACGACTTGGTGGAAGTGCTGCCCGAGTGGAAGTACGTGGGGGCTTTGCAGGGAATGGCGTGGATCCTCCATCAACCTGGGCGACATGTGTCACAGAAGGTCAAGGTGATGGTCGATTACCTGGTCTGCGCATTACGCAGGACAGGGCGAGCCTGAGAGCAGGATCACTGACGCAGTCGACAAGGAGATAGCGATGAAGGCACGGGTTGCCGAGTACTATTGTGAAACCTGCTGGTATTCCTACGACCCGGCACGGGGTGATCCGGAAAATGGTATCGAACCGGGTACGGCATTCGAAGATGTTCCGCAGCAATGGTGCTGTCCCGACTGCGGCCTGGGCAAGGAGGCTTTCGTCCCCCAGGAGCGTTGAGCGCTGGGCAGTGACACTCGCTGCCGATTCCCTGACCCATGTCATCGCACCTTCCCGATTTTTGACTAGTCTTGCCTACTGGCGGCCAGCAAAAATCCGCCACCGTGACTACCAAGAGGCGTCGGTCATGTTCCGTGCGTCCACCACACTGGCGCAAGCCCTGTGGGTGCAGGTTTACCCGCGAAGAAACCAGCGCCTACCTCAAGGCCTGCGTTCGAAGTTCTTCGCCGCTGCCGCCGCCAGGTCCGGTGGCAGGAAGTCCTTGTCCGGGTTGTAGTCCGCCTTCAGGTACCGCTTGAGGTCCACCAGGTCCTGTGGGCTCAAGGTGCCGGCCGCCTGCTTCAGGCTCAGGTTGTCGAGAATGTAGTCGTACCGGCTGTTGTTGTAGTCGCGAACCGAGGTGTACAGCTGGCGCTGGGCATCGAGCACGTCGACGATGTTGCGGGTACCGACCTGGTAACCGATCTCGGTGGCTTCCAGCGCGCTCTGGTTGGAAATGATCGACTGCTTGCGCGCTTGCACCTGTTCCACATCGGTATTCACGGCACGGTGCAGGTTGCGTGTGTTCTCCACCACCTGGCGGCGCAGGCTCTCGCGTTGTTGCTCGCTCTGGCTCAGGCGCTGGTATGCCTCGCGTACCTGCGAGCTGGTCAGGCCGCCGCTGTAGATCGGAATGTTCAGTTGCAGGCCGATGCTGGTCTGCTCCACGTCACCGCTATAGCGCACGCCCAGTTGCGAAGGGTTGGTGAAGCCCAGGCTGTCGTTGTCGCCTTTCTGGTACTTGGCTACCGCATCCAGGGTCGGGGCGTGGCCGGCCTTGCGCTGGCGCAGGGTTTCTTCGGCGGCATCGACTGCGTAGTTGGTTGCCAGCAGGTTGAGGTTCTGCCGCCCGGCAGTCTCGACCCAGGCCTTGGCATCGTTGGGCGTGGGCACCTGTATGGGCAAGGTGTGGACAACGCCCTGGATCGACGTGTATTCGCGGTTGGTGAGGGTCACCAATGCCTCGAAGGCATCCTGCACCTGGCGTTCGGCGATGATCCGGTTGGCCCGGGCGGTGTCATAGCTGGCCTGGGACTGCAGCACGTCGGTCTTGTCGGACAGGCCGACATCGAAACGTTCGTTGGACTGGTCGAGCTGGCGCTTGAAAGCCGATTCTTCGGCCTTGGTGGCTGCAAGGTTGTCCTGGGCTCGCAGCACGGCAAAGTAGCTTTGCGCGGTCTGCAGGATCAGATTCTGTTCGGTGGCAGACAACTCCAGCGCTGCCTGCTCATTGACAGCTTCGGCGGCCTGCAACTGGAACCAGCGGTCGGCACGGAAGACAGGTTGCGCCAGGGTTGCACTCCAGGCGTTGCCGCTGCGGTTGGAGGTGATCGAGGGTTCGTCGAGCTTGGTGCGGGTGTTCATCATTTCGGCACCTGCCGACAGGTTGGGCAGCAGGCCGGCGCGGGCCTGGGGCACCACTTCGCGGCGCGCGCCATAATCGGCGCGGGCGGCGGCAAGATCGGCGTTGTTGTCGACCGCTTCCTGGTAGACGCTGACCAGGTCAGTCTTGACCGTCATGGGCACATCCGCTGCCCAGGCCACTCCGTTGGACGCACAAGACACGGCAATCGCCAGTGAAAGTTTGCGCAGCATAGAGGCAATCCTTGTACGAAATTTAATTACTGAACTGTTGAGTATCGAGCGTTGGGGCAGTGTAGTGCCATGCGCAACTGGCAACAATCGTTGGCTGTGCCTTTCATCATCCCCCCGTTTTACACGCTTGGCTTTGCCGGCCACTCCAGTCTAGACTGCGCACGTTCTTGTCGGGGTGCCTTGAAGCAAAGGCTGAGATCGCATAGGTGCGGATCCCGTTGAACCTGATCAGGTTAGCGCCTGCGTAGGGAACAAGATTGCTCGCCTTCCCGGGGAGCCTCTTGTGCCAGGTCCGGGAATGTCGCAGCTGCAAGCAGCTCAAGGCACTCCATGTATCCGGCACTGCATGCCCGCCAAGGGGTGCGTCCGCGTCTTTCAGGTTCTCCCCGACATTCCACCGCTAGGAAGCTGTCTGGAGCCTGTGATGAGCAAACAAGAAAAAACGATCAACCTCAGCGAGTCGGCGCAAGTCGATCAGCAGTCCGTGCAACCCTTCCCGCGTTCGCGCAAGGTCTATGTCGAGGGCTCGCGCCCGGACATCCGCGTGCCGATGCGCGAAATCAGCTTGCACGACACCCCCACCGACTTTGGCGGCGAAGCCAACGCGCCGGTGATGGTCTATGACACTTCCGGCCCCTACACCGATCCCGACGTCATCATCGATGTGCGCAAAGGCCTGGCCGATGTGCGTTCGGCCTGGATCGACGCCCGTGGCGATACCGAGCGCCTGGGTGGGCTGAGCTCGAACTTCGGCCAGCAGCGGCTGAACGACGCCGAACTGGCCAAGCTGCGCTTCAACCATGTGCGCAACCCGCGCCGCGCCAAGGCTGGCGCCAACGTCTCGCAGATGCACTACGCCCGCCAGGGCATCATCACCGCCGAGATGGAATACGTCGCCATCCGCGAGAACATGAAGCTGCAGGAGGCCCGCGCTGCTGGCTTGCTCAAGCAGCAGCACGCCGGCCACAGCTTCGGCGCCAACATCCCCAAAGAGATCACCGCCGAATTCGTGCGCGAGGAAATCGCCCGCGGCCGCGCGATCATCCCGGCCAACATCAACCACACGGAACTGGAGCCGATGATCATCGGCCGCAACTTCCTGGTGAAGATCAACGGCAACATCGGCAACAGCGCCCTGGGTTCCTCGATCGAGGAGGAAGTGGCCAAGCTGACCTGGGGTATTCGCTGGGGCTCGGACACGGTCATGGACCTTTCGACCGGCAAGCACATCCATGAAACCCGCGAGTGGATCATCCGCAACTCGCCGGTACCCATCGGTACCGTACCGATCTACCAGGCCCTGGAGAAGGTCGGCGGGGTTGCCGAGGACCTGACCTGGGAGCTGTTCCGTGACACGCTGATCGAGCAGGCCGAGCAGGGCGTGGACTACTTCACCATCCATGCTGGCGTGCTGCTGCGCTACGTGCCACTGACCGCCAAGCGGGTCACCGGTATCGTCAGCCGCGGGGGGTCGATCATGGCCAAGTGGTGCCTGGCGCATCACCAGGAGAATTTCCTGTACACGCATTTCGATGAGATCTGCGAAATCATGAAGGCTTACGACGTGAGCTTCTCGCTCGGTGACGGGCTACGCCCAGGCTCGATTGCCGATGCCAACGACGCTGCGCAATTCGGTGAGCTGGAAACCCTTGGCGAGCTGACCAAGATCGCCTGGAAGCACGACGTGCAGTGCATGATCGAAGGCCCTGGCCATGTGCCGATGCAGCTCATCAAAGAGAATATGGACAAGCAGCTGGAGTGCTGCGACGAAGCGCCGTTCTACACCCTCGGCCCTTTGACCACCGACATTGCGCCTGGTTACGACCACATCACCTCGGGCATCGGTGCGGCCATGATCGGCTGGTTCGGCTGCGCCATGCTGTGCTACGTCACCCCCAAGGAGCACCTGGGCCTGCCGAACAAGGATGACGTCAAGACCGGCATCATCACTTACAAGATCGCCGCGCATGCAGCCGACCTTGCCAAGGGCCACCCGGGCGCGCAGATCCGTGACAATGCCCTGTCCAAGGCGCGTTTCGAGTTCCGCTGGGAGGACCAGTTCAACCTGGGCCTGGACCCTGACACCGCACGTGCCTTCCACGATGAAACCCTGCCGAAGGAATCGGCTAAGGTCGCGCACTTCTGCTCGATGTGCGGGCCGAAGTTCTGCTCGATGAAAATCACCCAGGAAGTACGGGAATACGCCGCCAACCTGCGCATCGATGCGGTGGATGTATCGGTTGAGGAGGGGATGCGCGAGCAGGCCGAACGGTTCCGCCAGGAAGGCAGCCAGCTGTACCACAAGGTGTAAGCCGCAGCGCTGATCTGTTGCAGGAGCGGCCTTGCCGGTGCGCCGCTCCTGCAACGACCGTGTCGATTTGTTTTCTTTTGTCGAGTAACAACAATGACAACTCCCAGCCATTTTTCCCCCGACCACCCTGTCCCCACCAGCCAACGCCCGTTCGGTGGTCGCGACCTGTTCTCGCTCTGGTTTTCCCTCGGTATCGGCCTGATGGTCCTGCAGGTCGGCGCGATGCTCGCTCCAGGCCTGGGCCTGGCCGGCGCGGTGCTGGCCATCGCCCTGGGCACCGGCGTGGGCGTGCTGCTGCTTGGGGCGGCAGGCGTGATTGGCAGCGATACGGGCCTTTGCGCCATGGCCACCCTGCGCCTGAGCCTGGGCAGCCAAGGCGTGCGCCTGCCAGCGCTGCTCAACCTGCTGCAACTGGTCGGTTGGGGCGCGTTCGAGATCATTGTCATGCGTGACGCCGCCAGCCTGCTCGGCGCGCGCACCTTCGGTGAAGGCAGTCTATGGAACAGCCCGATGTTCTGGACCCTCTGCTTCGGTGGCCTGGCTACGCTGCTCGCGGTCAGCGGGCCGCTGGCATTCGTGCGCAAGGTGCTGCGCAAATGGGGGATCTGGCTGTTGTTGGGCGCTTGCCTGTGGCTGACCTGGAACCTGTTCGCCAAGGCTGACCTGGGCGAGCTGTGGCGGCGCAGCGCAGATGGGTCGATGTCGCTGGCTGTGGGCTTCGACATCGTCATCGCCATGCCGCTGTCCTGGTTGCCATTGATCGCCGACTACTCACGTTTTGCCCGCAGCGCCAAGCGAGTGTTCGGCGGGACCGTGCTCGGTTACTTCATTGGCAATACCTGGTTGATGAGCCTTGGCGTGGCCTACACCCTGGCCTTTGCGCCGAGCGGTGAGGCCAATGCGCTGCTGCTGGCCCTGGCCGGTGCCGGGCTGGGTATTCCGTTGCTGCTGATTTTGCTGGACGAGTCGGAGAAGGCCTTTGCCGATATCCACTCGGCTGCGGTATCGACCAGTCTGCTGGTACGCCTGAAGGTCGAGTACCTGGCGTTGGGCATCGGTGTGCTATGCACCCTGATTGCCCTGCTGGCGCCGCTTGCCCAGTACGAAAACTTCCTGCTGCTGATCGGCTCGGTGTTCGCGCCGCTGTTCGGTGTGGTGCTGACGGACCACTTCGTGATCCGCCGCCGCCGCCTTCCAGCACAAATTGATGGTTTGCACTGGCAGGCGCTGCTGGCCTGGGCGGTGGGTGTGGTGGCCTATCACAGCATCGCTGCGCAAGCGCCAGAGTTCGGCGCTACCCTGCCGGCATTGTTGCTGGCGGGTGGGCTGCATGCGCTACTGAGTCTCAGCCGCGGCCGGGGAACAGTTCGGGCTTGAGCACGCCGTTCAGGCGTGGGTAGGGGATTTTCAACTCCACGTGGCCCATGGAGTAGGGCGCGATGGTATAGACCTCATATTTGACCACCACTGCGCCGTACGTCAGGGCGATGTGCGGCGACTTCTTGAATGGCCAGGTTTTGACGAACTCGGCATCCTTGTCCATGCCCACGCTGATCAACCAGGCGCGGTGCGATTCTTCTACCGTTTTCCAGAAGGTATCTTCCTGGCCCGGCACCAGCATGTCTTGCAGGGTCAGCACCTTGTCCAGCTTGCGCGAATAGTTGATGAAGCCCCGGCCTGGCATGCCATGGGCGCCGCCGCTGTCGAGGTAGCTGGACAGCTCGATGATCACCAGCCCGTCATGCTGTTCACGTACCTTGGCTTGCAGGTAGCTGCTGTTGCGTTTGTCGGCGGTGGCCAGGTATTGCTGCTCATACGCCTGCAAAGTGCTTGGTGCGGTGCCATGCTGGTTGTCTTCGGTCAGTTGCAGCAGGCGTTTTTCGACGATGCCGTCGAGCTTGGGCAGGTCCGGGAAGTGAATGGTGTCAATGTTCACCAGTGGGCAGTCACTCTCGCTGCAACCTGGCTTTACGTGCTCCCAGGCGTCGCGCTTTACCTCCAGTGGGGCACGGTAATTCGGCGCGAACAGGCTCTGGCAGGCACCGAGGGCCAAGGCCAGCACAGCCACGGCAGTCAGTTTGACAAGTGTCATGATGATCCTTGCAATACAGGGAAAAGTCGGCCTTTGACCGCCTGCGCGGCCTTCAGTTCGCCACTAAGCTAACAGAGAGAAGAGCCGCTGTCCCGACTGCGCGAACGGTTACCGGAAAGGGGTGAAACAGGCAGGCGTGCAGAGTAGGATGGCGCGAAGCAGTATTTGAGGTAATGAGGATTTCCATGTCAGACGCGTTGAATTCAGTGCCCAAGGGCTTCGACATCATCGAACGGGCCAATTGCTTCCAGGGCTTCTACAAGCTCGACAAGCTTCGCCTGCGCCATGAGCTGTTTGCCGGGGGCATGGGCCGCGAGATCAGCCGCGAACTGTTCGTGCGCCATGATGCCGTTTGCGTGCTGCCTTACGATCCACTGCGCGATGAAGTGGTGTTGATCGAGCAGTTTCGCGTCGGCGCGCTGGATAAAGTCGACAATCCCTGGCTGATCGAGATGGTCGCCGGCCTGATCGACAAGGACGAACAGCCTGAAGAGGTCGCTCATCGTGAAGCCGAAGAAGAAGCCGGTCTGACCTTCAGCGCCCTGTGGCCGATGACCCGTTATTTCCCATCGCCCGGCGGCAGTGATGAATACGTGCACCTGTTCCTTGGCCGCTGCAGCAGCGAAGGCGCCGGGGGGCTGCATGGCCTGGAAGAAGAGGGCGAAGATATCCGCGTGCGGGTCTGGTCGTTCGAAGATGCCTTGCAGGCCGTGCGCGACGGGCGCATCTGCAATGCGGCGACGATCATTGGCCTGCAATGGCTGGCGCTCAACAGAGATGAAGTACGAGGTATGTGGAAGTGAACCTGCTGCGTGAGCGTTATCGGGTCGATCTGGCCGGGCTGCAGGCAGCCTGTGAAGCCAACTACGCCCGGCTCATGCGCCTGCTTCCCGACATGCGTACCACCCAGAGTTCGCGCCGCATCGGCATGACCCAGGGCGACCAGATGCTCGGCGTGCTGGTGCTCGATGTGGTGCTGGCCTGCCCCTACACCACCACCCTGCGGGTGCGCCAGGAGCACAGCCTGCCTTGGCTGCCGGTGCCCCACCTGGAGGTGCAGGTGTACCACGATGCGCGCATGGCCGAAGTGGTCAGCGCCGAGCATACCCGGCGCCTGCGCAGCATCTACCCGTATCCCAACCAGTCCATGCACCAGCCGGATGAAAAGGCCCAGCTCAATCTGTTTCTCGGGGAATGGCTGAGCCACTGCCTGGCCTGTGGTCACGAGCTGGCAAGTGTGCGCTGAAATGTGATGCCGGTCGGTTTCGACTATTTGCTCGCAACCAATCCCCCGCCATAATTCGTGCTGAATTCCCCGAGGAGACGGCCGGTGCCGCACCCAGACCCCTCTCAGGCACCCGTATGCGTGGTGCAATTGACTGACGCTCACCTGTTCGCCGACCCTGCGGGCACGCTGCTGGGGCTGCGCACGCGCGACAGCCTGCGCCATGTGATCGCCCAGGTGCGCCGCGAACAGCCGTGTATCGATTTGCTGCTGTGCACCGGTGATCTTTCGCAGGATGGCAGTGCTGCCTCGTATCAGGCGTTCCGTGATCTGACGGGTGACTTCGCCGTACCGGCGCGCTGGTTGCCGGGTAATCATGATGAAGCCAGGGTCATGGCCGAGGTGGCGCCGGAGCTGGTGCAGGCGGTAACCGATATCGGCGCCTGGCGTATCATCATGCTCAATTCGGCGGTGCAAGGTGCGACCCATGGGCTGCTTGAGCCGGCACAGCTGTCGCTGCTCGATGATGCGCTGGTGTCGGCAGGGGGGCGCCATTGCCTGGTCTGCTGTCACCATCAACCTGTGGATATCGGCTGCGCCTGGATAGCACCGATCGGTTTGCGCAATGCTGACGAATTGTTGCGCCGGCTTGAGGGTTATCCACAGGTGAAGGCGCTGCTTTGGGGGCATATTCATCAGGAGTGGGATGAGCTGCGTGGCGGTTTGCGCCTGCTGGCCACGCCATCGACCTGCATACAGTTCGCCGCTTGTAGCGAAGACTTCAAGGTGAGCGAGGAGCAGCCGGGTTACCGGTGGTTGCGCCTGCATGCCGACGGGCGGCTGGAGACCGGGGTGCAGCGGGCCACGGACTTTGAGGTGAAGCTCGATTTTGATAGCCCGGGCTATTGAAACCAGGGGCCGCCGTGCAGCCCAAAAATTGTTGCGAAAAACCCGCCGCAGCGCCAAAACACGGCGAACACGCTACACTGCGCATCCCTGCGCCTCCACCATCGGGCGCGAAGCCAAAGATTCCGGGGGCAGCATGTCGGGTTCCATCCTCTATATCCATGGCTTGAACAGCTCACCGCTCTCCACCAAGGCGCGTCAGCTCCAGGCTGTGATGCAGCAGCTAGGCCTGTCAGGCCAGTTGCGCGTACCCGCCTTGCACCATCACCCGCGCCAGGCCATTGCACAGCTCGAAGCCGCCATCGCCGAACTGGGGGCGCCCCTGCTGGTCGGCAGTTCGCTCGGCGGCTACTATGCCACCCATCTGGCCGAGCGCCATGGCCTCAACGCCCTGCTGATCAACCCGGCGGTCACCCCGCACAAACTGTTCGACGGCTACCTGGGCACCCAGCGCAACCACTACAGCGGCGAAACCTGGGAACTGACCCACGATCATGTCCAGGCCCTCGCTGAACTGGAAGTGCCGGCCCCAGCGGACGCCAGGCGCTATCAAGTGTGGTTGCAGACCGCCGATGAAACCCTGGACTATCGACACGCCGAGCGTTATTACCGGGCGTGCGCGTTGCGTATCCAGGCCGGTGGCGACCATGGCTACCAGGGTTTTGCCGAACAGATACCAGCCCTGCTTGCCTTCGCCGGAGTTGCCCGGGGGCAGTATGCGGCGCTCGATTTTTCTGTATTTTGATTTTTTCGCATTCACCAGACTGACGACGAGAACCCATGGCCAATCCCAGCGCTAGCGCCTATAACGCAGACGCCATCGAAGTCCTCTCGGGCCTTGACCCGGTCCGTAAACGGCCGGGCATGTACACCGATACCAGCCGGCCGAACCACCTGGCCCAGGAAGTCATCGACAACAGTGTCGACGAAGCCCTGGCTGGCCACGCCCGTTCGGTGCAGGTCATCCTGCATGCCGACCACTCGCTGGAGGTCAGCGACGATGGCCGCGGCATGCCGGTGGATATCCATCCGGAAGAGGGTGTATCGGGGGTCGAGCTGATCCTCACCAAGCTGCACGCCGGCGGCAAGTTCTCCAACAAGAACTACCAGTTCTCCGGGGGCCTGCACGGCGTCGGCATCTCGGTGGTCAACGCCCTGTCGACCCAGGTGCGCGTGCGCGTCAAGCGGGACGGCAATGAATACCAGATGACCTTCGCCGATGGCTTCAAGGCCAGCGAGCTGGAAGTGGTCGGTACGGTCGGCAAGCGCAACACCGGTACCAGTGTGTACTTCAGCCCCGACCCGAAGTATTTCGATTCACCCAAGTTTTCCATCAGCCGCCTCAAGCACGTGCTCAAGGCCAAGGCCGTATTGTGCCCGGGCCTGTTGGTCAGCTTCGAGGACAAGGCCAGCGGCGAGAAGGTCGAATGGCACTACGAGGATGGCCTGCGTTCCTACCTGGTCGACTCGGTCAGCGAGTTCCAGCGCCTGCCGGACGAGCCCTTCTGCGGCAGCCTGGCCGGTAACAAGGAAGCCGTGGACTGGGCCTTGCTGTGGCTGCCAGAAGGTGGTGACAGTGTTCAGGAAAGCTACGTCAACCTGATCCCCACCGCCCAGGGCGGTACCCACGTCAATGGCCTGCGTCAGGGGCTGCTCGATGCCATGCGCGAGTTCTGCGAGTTCCGCAACCTGCTGCCGCGTGGGGTCAAGCTGGCGCCCGAAGACGTCTGGGAACGCATCACTTTCGTGCTCTCGATGAAAATGCAGGAGCCACAGTTCTCTGGGCAGACCAAAGAGCGCCTGTCGTCCCGCGAGGCTGCGGCATTCGTTTCGGGCGTGGTCAAGGATGCCTTCAGCCTGTGGCTCAATGCACACCCCGAGCTAGGCATGCAACTGGCGGAACTGGCCATCAGCAACGCCGGCCGCCGCCTCAAGGCCAGCAAGAAAGTCGAGCGCAAGCGCGTCACTCAGGGCCCTGCGCTGCCGGGCAAGCTGGCCGACTGCGCAGGCCAGGACCCAATGCGGGCCGAGCTGTTCCTGGTCGAGGGTGATTCGGCCGGTGGCTCTGCCAAGCAGGCACGTGACAAGGAATTCCAGGCGATCCTGCCGCTGCGCGGCAAAATCCTCAATACCTGGGAAGTGGACGGTGGCGAGGTACTAGCCAGCCAGGAAGTGCACAACATCGCCGTGGCCATCGGTGTCGACCCGGGCGCTGCCGACCTGTCGCAACTGCGCTACGGCAAGATCTGCATCCTCGCCGACGCCGACTCCGACGGCCTGCACATCGCGACCCTGCTGTGTGCGCTGTTCGTCCAGCACTTCCGTCCGTTGGTCGAAGCAGGCCACGTCTATGTCGCCATGCCGCCGCTGTACCGTATCGACCTTGGCAAGGAAATCTACTACGCCCTCGACGAGGCTGAACGCGACGGCATTCTCGACCGCCTGGTGGCCGAGAAAAAGCGTGGCAAGCCACAGGTCACCCGCTTCAAGGGGCTGGGCGAGATGAACCCGCCGCAATTGCGCGAAACCACCATGGACCCGAACACCCGGCGCCTGGTCCAGCTGACACTGGATGACCTGCAGGGTACTACCGAAATCATGGATATGCTGCTGGCCAAGAAACGCGCGGGCGATCGCAAGAACTGGCTGGAGACCAAAGGCAATCTGGCCGAGGTTCTGGTTTGATTCGTCTGTTTGTCGCGGTTTTATTGACGCTGGTTACTCTGCCGAGCCTGGCAGCCGACTGGCCGGAGCTGAAGCTGGCATCCGAGCATCCGATTGACGGCATGCGCGGCGGCAATCTGTCCGGGCTGGCTTTTTGCCGGGGTGCGCTGTGGGGTGTTTCAGACCGTGATGATGACCGTATCTACCGCTTCGACCAGCACAATGAGGTGTGGCGCGCCCAGCCTTTGACTTTTTCCCCGCCCCCGGTACCGGAGAGCGGGTTGCCCTGGGGGCTGAAGTCGCGCAACTGGGCGGTGTCGTACATTCGTGGTGGCCAGTTTGATTACGAAGGTATCACTTGCGATCAGGCCGGTAATATCTACCTGGTCAGCGAAGCGCATGTGGCCGTGTTGCAACTGCCGGTCGTAGGCGCGCCTGCCTGGCTCAGGGTTGACCCGGCGATGATGCGCCAGGCCAGGGCCACTGGCATGCTGCTGAACTTCAATGCCCTGTTCGAAGGCCTGGCGATCAACCCTGCCGGTGACCGCCTGTGGCTTGCGGCCGAGCGTGAGCGCCGCGGCTTGGTAAAGATAGAGCGCCAGCAGTCGGTATGGACGTGCGGACGCACTTGCGTACTGCTCAGTGAAGCCGGGGTCGAGATGCAACCGCCTCAAATGCCCAATGCCCGTGCGCTTTCGCGTGATTTCGCCGACCTGGCCTGGTTCGAGGGCAAGCTGTTCACCCTCGAACGTAATGCATACCGTGTGTGCCGACGCCATGCCGACAGCGGTGAGGTCGAGCGCTGCTGGTCGTTCGCAGCCGATGCTCTGGTACCCGAGCGACGCTATGATCAGCCGTTCGGCCTGGCCGAAGCGCTGGTCATCGATACCAAGGGCGCATGGATCGGTCTTGACAACAACAACGCTGACCGCGCCGATGGTGAAAGCCGGCCGGTCGTCTGGCGCTTCGCCGCGCCGCAGGGCGGTTGGAGCACCACACCATGAGCCAGCCACCGGGCAAGCGTGCGGGCAGGGTACTGATGATCGTCGCCTGGGCGGCGGCGATGTTCCTGGCTACGCGCTTTTTCGGTGAATGGGAGGCGCGCGAGCGCAACCCCAATACCCAGGTGCAGTCCGAGCACGGCGAAGGCTTCATCGAAGTGCGCCTGCTGGGCAATGGCCAGGGCCATTTCGTGGCAGATGGCGCGATCAACGGCAAGGCTGTGCATTTCATGCTCGATACCGGGGCCACCGACGTGGCGATCCCCGAGGCGCTGGCCCGTGGCCTGAGCCTGCAACGTGGCAGCCCGGTCATCCTCAGCACCGCTAACGGTCGCACCGAAGGGTACCGCACGCGTCTGGACAGCCTGCAACTGGGGGATATCCGCCTGCAGGGCGTGCGCGCCCTGGTGGTGCCGGGGTTGGATGGGCAGACGGTGCTGCTCGGCATGAGCGCTCTGAAACAACTTGAATTTACCCAGCGCGGCGGCACCATGCTGCTGCGCCAGAACCTGAAATGACGAGGCCCGCATGAGCGACTCACTGGAACTCAGCCTCGACGGCGTCGAACGCCGTTCGCTGGCTGACTTCACCGAACAGGCCTACCTCAACTATTCCATGTACGTGATCATGGATCGGGCCTTGCCGCACATCGGCGACGGCCTCAAGCCTGTGCAACGACGCATCGTCTATGCCATGAGCGAGTTGGGGCTCGATGCCGATGCCAAGCACAAGAAGTCGGCGCGTACCGTCGGCGACGTGCTCGGTAAATTCCACCCCCACGGCGATTCGGCCTGCTACGAAGCCATGGTGCTGATGGCGCAGCCGTTCAGCTACCGCTACACGCTGGTCGATGGCCAGGGTAACTGGGGTGCGCCGGACGATCCGAAGTCGTTCGCGGCGATGCGTTACACCGAAGCGCGCCTGTCGCGCTACTCCGAGGTGCTGCTCGGTGAGCTGGGCCAGGGTACCGTGGACTGGGTGCCCAACTTCGACGGTACCCTGCAGGAGCCTGCAGTATTGCCGGCACGGCTGCCGAACATCCTGCTAAACGGCACCACCGGTATTGCCGTCGGCATGGCCACCGACGTGCCGCCACATAACCTGCGCGAAGTGGCCAGTGCCTGTGTGCGCCTGCTCGACGAGCCCAAGGCCACCCTTGAGCAACTGTGTGAACACATCCAGGGGCCGGACTACCCGACCGAAGCCGAAATCATCACGCCGCGTGCCGAGATCCTCAAGATCTACGAAAGCGGCCGCGGTTCGATCCGTATGCGCGCCGTATACCGGGTCGAGGACGGCGACATTGTCGTCACTGCGTTGCCGCACCAGGTCTCCGGGGCCAAGGTGCTGGAGCAGATCGCCGCGCAGATGCAGGCGAAGAAGCTGCCGATGGTCGCTGACCTGCGTGACGAGTCGGACCATGAAAACCCCTGCCGTATCGTGATCATCCCACGCTCCAATCGGGTGGATGCCGATGAACTGATGCAGCACCTGTTCGCCACTACCGAGCTGGAAAGCAGCTATCGGGTCAACGTCAACATCATCGGCCTGGATGGCCGGCCGCAGCTCAAGAACCTGCGTGCCTTGCTCCTGGAGTGGCTGCAGTACCGTATCGGTACCGTTCGTCGCCGCCTGCAGCATCGCCTGGAGAAGGTCGAGAGGCGCCTGCACCTGTTGGAAGGCTTGCTCACTGCATTCCTCAACCTCGATGAAGTCATCCACATCATCCGTACCGAGGAGCATCCCAAGCAGGCATTGATCGCTCGTTTCGACCTCACCGAAATCCAGGCCGACTACATCCTCGAGACGCGCCTGCGCCAGCTGGCCCGTCTGGAGGAGATGAAAATCCGCGGTGAGCAGGACGAACTGCTCAAGGAACAGGCCAAGCTGCTGGCCCTGCTCGGCAGCGATGCCAAGCTACGCAAGCTGGTGCGCAGCGAACTGATCAAGGATGCGGAAACTTACGGCGACGACCGCCGGTCGCCGATCGTCGCGCGCGCCGAAGCCAAGGCGCTGTCGGAAAACGAGCTGATGCCGACGGAGCCAGTCACGGTCGTGCTGTCGGAAAAAGGCTGGGTGCGTTGCGCCAAAGGCCACGATATCGATGCAACCGGCCTGTCGTACAAGGCCGGGGATGGCTTCAAGGCTGCAGCGGCGGGGCGTTCCAACCAGTTTGCCGTGCTCATCGATTCCACCGGGCGCAGCTACTCTGTGGCGGCGCATACCTTGCCATCGGCGCGTGGCCAGGGCGAGCCGCTGACCGGTCGCCTGACGCCGCCGCCGGGGGCTACCTTCGAGTGCGTGCTGTTGCCGGACGATGATGCGCTGTACGTGGTGGCATCGGATGCCGGTTACGGCTTTGTGGTCAAAGGTGAGGACCTGCAGGCCAAGAACAAGGCCGGCAAGGGGCTGCTCAGCCTGCCTAACGGTGCCAAGGTCATCGGCCCCCGCCCGGTGGCCAACCGTGAGCAGGACTGGCTGGCGGCAGTGACCACCGAAGGCCGCTTGCTGGTGTTCAAGGTCGCTGACCTGCCACAACTGGGCAAAGGCAAGGGCAACAAGATCATCGGTGTGCCCGGTGATCGGGTCGCCAGCCGTGAAGAATATGTTACAGATCTGGCGGTGATCCCCGAGGGCGCGACCCTTGTATTGCAAGCTGGCAAGCGTACCCTGTCTTTGAAGCCGGACGACCTTGAGCATTACAAGGGCGAGCGTGGACGGCGGGGTAGCAAGCTGCCGCGCGGGTTCCAGCGCGTTGACGGTTTGCAGGTGGAAGTTCCGGCGTAACCGGTAGAAATGTCTGGGGCGGCAATTTCAGCGCCGTTCCAGGCAGAAATGCTGGAGTCGGACCGACATTTCGCGGATGATAGTGCCCTTGTGGTGCCGGCGTGGCCGTGTGCCCGATTGAATCTATATCAGTATCAATGCGGTTAGCCTGGTGGCGACCGCCTGGATGGGATGAATGAAATTTCTGCGCCTTCCATTTGCGCTATTGATGACGGGCCTGCTGGGGCTGAGCGGATGCAGCATGCATCAGCCGGTTGCCCTGTATCAGCTCGACAGCGGTGATCCTGGCCAGCCCTCGCAGAGTGCGGGCATGGCCGTGGTGCTCGGCCCGGTATCGGTTGCCGATTACCTGCAGCGTGAAACCTTTTTGCAGCGCCAGGCTGATGGCAGCCTGAGTTCGGCGACGGACGGTCGTTGGGCCGGTAGCCTGTCGGCAGACATCGATCAACTGTTGGTGCGTCAGCTGGCCTGGCGCCTGGACAGCCAACGGGTCGTTCTGGCGCCGGCCAGCAGTGGCTTCTCGCCTGACGTACAGGTATTGCTGTCGATCACCCGTCTGGACTCGGGCAAGAACCAGCCGGCCATCCTCGACGCGCAATGGCGTTTGCTGGACCGTCGCGGCAATGTGCGCGACAACCGTATCGTTCACCTCGAGCAGCCGCACGAAGGCAGCGAGTCGTCGCAGGTGCAGGCTCAGGGGCAGTTGTTGCAGAAGCTGGCAGAGCAGTTGAGCGCTGCAGTCAAACCCTTGGCCAACCAGCCAGCGATTGCCGAAGAGTCGCGCAAAAAACCTGCAGCACCGGTTCAGGTCAAGAAAACACCGGAGAAGTCGAAGATCCCCATGGCTTCCCCTATCCGGACCGATATGGAAGTTTATCGGTTCTGATGTTTGCCCCAGATACAGAAAAGCCCGCACATGTGCGGGCTTTTTTGTGGGTGTCAGAGCAGGGGGCTCGATATCAGACCCTGCGCTCGTGCATCCGCGCCAACTGTCGCTCCAGCATCGAGGGGTAAGGCTCCATCAAGCGCTCGACACAGCAGGCGCCTTCAGGGCTGGCAATCGGCCGAATCCGCGCACGCTGGCGAATCAGCGAGTCATCACTGATCTGCCGCTCCACCAGCAGTAGGTTGCGGCTGTGCTGGGAAAGAGCCAGGGCGTCCTGGGCTTTTTCGGTCATCAGCAGGTCTACCTGTTCCAGCCCATGCAGGTCATCGCCCAAGGCCAGGCCCAGTTGCAGTTGCAAGGTGATGCCGCTGTCGGCTACCTCGATCTGCAGGGCGTGGCCGAGGGCGCGCAGCAGCTCGCCGCAGCAGATTGCGTTGGTCAGGTAATCCTCGCCGCAGTCGCGGCTGTGGAACAGCACCAGAGTGCTGCCGTCGTTGAGCGTGTGGGTCTCGCCATCGTACAGCGACGCGGCCTGCTCCAGGCAGTCGCGGTAGCGTTCCAGCAGCTCGGTCAGGCGGGTGCGTGGCAGCCGGCGCAGTTGCTCCTGCGAGCCTAGCTGAACGGCCAGCACCGCAGTGCTCTGCGGCTCGTCGGAGTCGACTACGGCGGCCTTCGGCGCGCTTTCTTCGTGGTCCAGCAGGCCGGCAAAGGCTTCATCGTCGTCTTCGTCGTCTACCTGGGCGGCAACCTTGGCCCGTGGCGCGGCTTTGACCGGCGCAGGGGTATCGTGCAGGTCGTCGAAGTCGTCTTCGTCTTCGTACTCCTCCGGCTCAGGTTCCGGAGGTGGCGGCGGGGCCAGGCGGGCATGCAACTGGCGGGCAATATCGCCGATCTCATCCTGACGATCGATTGCCGGGGTGTAGGGGTGCGGGTCGCGCAACCATACGCGCAGTTGCAGCAGCGGCAGGGTGATGTGGCGGCCTTGGCGCAGGCTCAGGCTCAGCGCCAGGGCCAGCAGGATCGCGGCCAGGATGCCCATGCTCTGCAGGCTGATCAGCATCGGCTGCTGGAACTGGCTCATGTCCAGGCTGATGCGCAGTTGCCCGGCGGTCACGTCCTGGAAGGTGATCTTGGTCTGGTACAGGCCTTCGGCCTCACCCAGCAGGCTGTTGCGTGGGCGCTGCCCGGCCTCGGCCAGGATGCGGCTATCCACGCTATATATAGCCGCATGGGCCACCAGCGGGTTCTTCACCAGGTTGCCCAACAGCACGTTGAGGCTGAGGATGTCGTTGGACACCAGCAGCTCGGTCGCCGATGTGGCTGTCTGGGTGGTCAGGCTCTGGCCAAGGGCGTCAGCCTGCTCGTGCATGGCCTGCTTGAACTGCAGACCCATCACGCAGGCATAGATCACCAGCGCCAGCGCCACCAAGAAAATGTTGGTGCTGGCGATGCGCAGTGCCAGGGGAACGCGACGTTGGCGCAGGGCACGGAAGATCATGAGGAAGAAGTTGTCTGGTTTGACGGGCGTGGGCCGGTTCACAGAGCGCGGCTCTTAATGGCATGAAAGTGCGCGCAGTATAGCGACCCGAGTTTTGTCGGCAAAGTATCGTTGGCGCCCGATGGTCACGGAAAATCGGTAGAATGCGCATTTTTCATCGAAGTCGGAGCCAGGTTGTGCGCGAAATCGTTCTGATCAACATCACCGGTGAGGACCGTCCGGGTCTCACTGCCGCCATCACCGGCGTCCTGCTCCAGGGCGGTGTGAACATTCTCGACATCGGCCTGGCTGTCATGCACGGCACCCTGTCGTTCGGCATTCTGGTCGATATACCGGACAACGAAGTGGCCACCAGCCTGTTGCAAAGCGTGCAGTCCAAGGCCCATGAGCTGAATCTGCAGGCCCGCTACACGCCGATTTCCGAGTCCGATTACCAGCACTGGGCCGATGGTCAGGGCGAGGCTCGCTATATCGCTACCGTCCTCAGCCGCAAGATCACCCCGGAGCAACTGCAGAGTGTCAGCGCGGTCATCAGCCAATATGGCCTGACCATCGAGCGGATCGAGCGCCTGTCTGCACGTGTTGCGCTGGGCGCGCAGCGCGAGAAAGGCAAGGCTGCCCTGGAAATTTCCGTCCGCGGTGAGCCAAGCGATGCCCAGGCGCTGCGCGCCGACTTCTTTGCATTGTCCGAAGCGCTGAACATCGACATCGCCTTCCAGA
Source organism: Pseudomonas sp. BNK-15 (assembly GCF_047456105.1). Taxonomy (NCBI): domain Bacteria; kingdom Pseudomonadati; phylum Pseudomonadota; class Gammaproteobacteria; order Pseudomonadales; family Pseudomonadaceae; genus Pseudomonas; species Pseudomonas sp. BNK-15. The sequence continues at coordinate 1,372,627 of NZ_CP179898.1, read as the reverse complement.
AGGACGACCTGTTCCGTCGCAACCGCCGCCTGGCCGTGTTTGACATGGATTCGACCCTGATCGAGGCCGAAGTCATCGACGAACTGGCCAAGGCTGCAGGTGTCGGCGAGCAGGTGGCGGCGATCACCGAACGTGCAATGCGCGGCGAACTGGACTTTCGCGCCAGCTTCAAGGAGCGCATGGCGCTGCTCAAAGGCCTGGATGTTGGTGTGCTGGACCAGATCGGTGCTTCGCTGCGCCTCACCGAAGGTGCCGAGAACCTGTTCGCCGAGCTCAAGCGCATGGGCTACAAGACTGCAATCCTTTCGGGTGGCTTCACCTACTTTGCCAAGCAGGTGCAGGCACGCTTGGGCATCGATTATGTGTTCGCCAACGAGCTGGAAGTGGTCGATGGCAAGGTGACCGGCGTGGCCGTTGAGCCCATCGTCGATGCCCAGCGCAAGGCAGAACTGCTGCAGCATTTGGCGAGCGAAGAGGGCCTGCAACTGGAGCAGACCATTGCTGTAGGTGACGGTGCCAACGACCTGCCGATGCTGTCGCTGGCCGGCCTGGGCGTCGCCTTCCGCGCCAAGCCACTGGTGCGTCAATCGGCCAAGCAGGCCATCTCGACTCTGGGGCTGGACGGCGTGCTGTATCTGCTGGGGCTGCGCGACCGCGACGCGCGGGGTTGACACAAGCCTCGCAGACAAAAAGGCCCTGCATGACTGAAGTCATGCAGGGCCTTTTCATTTTTTGCCAGAATCAAGCCTGCGCGGGAACCGCCAACAGCTCACCCATGCGCGTTGCCGAACCGGCACCCAGGGTTTCAGCCCACTTCACCTGCTCCGGCCCAAACAGCACGATAGCCGTGGAACCCAGCTTGAAGCGGCCCAGTTCCGCACCCTTCTCCAGATGGATCGGCGCACGGCTGCCTTCGTCATAGCGGAAGGTTTTAAGTTCGCGCTTGGGCGGAGTGACCAGGCCGGCCCACACGGTCTCGATCGAGGCAACGATCATCGCCCCCACCAGCACGACGGCCATCGGCCCGCGCTCGGTGTCGAATAGGCACACCACACGCTCGTTGCGGGCAAACAGCTCGGGGACGTTTTCTGCGGTGGTCTGGTTAACCGAGAACAGGCGACCCGGCACATAGACCATTTCGCGCAGGGTACCGGCCAGCGGCATGTGCACGCGGTGGTAGTCCTTCGGTGACAGGTAGATGGTAGCGAATTCACCACCCATGAACGGGGCGGCCAGCGCCGGGTCGCCGCCGAGCAGCTCCAGAGCGCTGAAGCTGTGGCCCTTGGCCTGGAAGATGCGACCGTGCTCGATCGGGCCCAGCTGGCTCACAGCGCCATCGGCCGGGCACAGGATTGCCCCCGGGGTTTCATCCAGCGGGCGTGCACCCGGCTTGAGGGCGCGGGTGAAGAAGGCATTGAAGTGCTCGTAGGCGGTGAGGTCTTCGACCAGTGCCTCGTTCATGTTCACCTGGTAGCGCTTGGCGAACCAGGCGGTGAAGGCATTCTTGAACCAGCGTGAGCGGCACTCGGCGACGCAGCCGGCAAGCCGCGACAGAAGATGGTGCGGCAGCAGGTACTGGCTGATGATGAACAGACGGGATTTCATGCAGGTTCCTTAAACTTCTACAGGCGTGTCCGGGTGGTTGCCCCATTCGCTCCACGAGCCGGCATAGGCCTTGACGCGTGGATAGCCGAGGGCTTTGGCCACCAGGTAGGTAAAACCGGAGCGGCGGTGGGACTGGCAATGGGTGATCACCTCCTTGTCGGGGGTGATGCCCAGTTGCTGGAGGACTTCGGCGATGTCCTTGCGGATGCGCAGATGGTCGTTGAGGTCCATGCCGGCCGTCCATTCAAAGTTGACCGCGCCGGGTATATGGCCACCCCTGGCTGCCAGGACCTTTTCACCAGAGAATTCTTGCGGGGCGCGGGCATCCCAGATCACCAGGTCATCGGCGCCCAGGCGGCTTTGCAGGTATTCGCGAGTGGCAGTCGGTTCGCTGTGCAATTGCAGGCGTACCGGTGCGGTGGCGGGCGCGGGTGCCTCCGTCGAGAGCTTGTCCGCCGGCCAGGCCTGGATGCCGCCATTGAGGTAATGGCAGGCCTTGTGGCCGATGACGTCGAGCAGCCAGATGAAGCGCCCGGCCCAGCCGCCGCCCTCATCGTCGTACACCACGTAGACCGCATCATCCCGGTGGCCGAGTTCGCTGAACAGTTTTTCCAGGTCGCCAATGGCCGGCAAAAGCCCCGGCGCGGGCGGCATGCCCAGCTGGGTGCGTTTGCCTTCGACGAAGCGGGCGCCCGGGATATGACCGCTGACATAGCGGTTGGCGCTGCTCAGGTCGACCAGGATCAGCTGGGGGAAGCCAGGCGCGCAAGCAGATCCGCGGGCTCGATCACCAGCGGTAGTCCGGCAAAATCAGTCATCCACGGTCTCCAGTGTGGAAAGAGGGGCGATTGTAGCGCAAGGGTCAGGCATTGCGGTTGGCAAACACCGCAAGGGCGCGCTCGATACATTGCGCGGTTTTGCCGAACGCCTGGACACTGACATCGGCCAGCGGTTTGCCGCCTTGGTCGGCCACCGCCAGCATCAGTACCTGGTTGTTGACTGCCAGCGAGCGCAGCAACAGGTGTTCGCTACGGAAGAACGCACGCAATGGGGCCGGCAGCAGGGCCGCGAACTGGGCATGGTTGTCTGGTGACAGGCGCAGCTGTGCGGCCTGCCCGACCAGTTTCTGCAAAAGCTTGCTCTGCGTGACAGGCAAGGCGATGGCTGCAGCCTCCTTGGGCAAGCCGGCAGTTTGCTGCACGCGCAGGTAATCACTGGCCTTGTCCAGGGTCAGCAGCATGATGCGCTGCATGCCGCAGGCCAACAGTGCTTCGCGGGCCTGGGTGGCCAGATGCACGGTATTGGTGAACGGGCTGGGCTGTGCCAGCAGCTCCTGGCACAGCTTGCGCCAATGGCCGAGCGCCTCGCTGGAAGGCGGTGGTGGCGTCAGCATGTCCGGATGCGGGCGACGCTGTTCCCAGGGCCAGATCAAGGCCTCGGCAGGGTGGAACAAGGCATGCCTGGCGTGCCGGCGGGCACTGGCGGCGGCCTGTTGGTGAACTTGCTGTTGCACGTCCTCCAGTGTGGTCTGCAGGTACAGCGCGGTGAGCAATTGCCAGCGCAGCAGGTGCGGGTTGTCCCAGCCTACCTGTGCCGCCAGGGCCAAGTTGTTGGCCAGCAGCACGGTATTGGCCGGCTGGTTGAACCAGCGGCTCAGTGCCGGCGCCTCGTCCAGGCGGTGCTGTTGGCTGAGCAGGTCTTCGTCGCGGGCGATGCTCAGTATCTGCCCCAGCTGCTCACGCTCTTCGAGCAGCATGCGGTAACCCTGGGTTACCCATTGCGACAGGCGCCAGTGTTCAGCCATGGCTTGGCACAGTGCCAGGATGCGCACGCCAAACAGCTCGAGCTCGACCTCTTGCGCCTCTTCGCCCTTGTGGATAACCCGCAGTTCCCAGGCATCGAGCAGCTTGGGGTAGGCCAGGGCCATCGGCCATAGGGGCGAGAGGAACAGCAGGCTACCCCAGTGAATTTCCTGCCACAGCCGCGCCAGGCGGCTGGCGAACAGGCCGCTGGCTTGCTGCGAAGCATGCTGGCTGATCAGCAGGAACTGCCGCAGTACCGGCGGTATGTCGTCGTCCGGCAGCGCTGGCAGGCGGGTAAGCAATTCCCTGCTGCGCGCCAGGCCCAGCCTGTTAAGGGCGATTTCCAGGCTTTCGGCGGGTTCTGCCTGGCTGGCGTTGGCGGGATGATTGGCCTCGCGCATCACCGACAGCACCAGGGCCGGGCTGTCCTGCATCAGTTCGGCGATATCGCGAAGCGAACGGCGGCTATCGTTGATAGCGCCCATGACCCGGTCGTAACTCTGCTTCGGTACCGGAACACGAATACCGTCGAGCAGCTTTACCCAGGCCTCTAGCGTACGCGGATTCTGAGTGGGCACCTTGGATTCCATTGGCATTTTGACATCAGTCCGAACTGGCTTTTCGCTTTGAGTGGCTATAGTCTGGCGCAGTTCTGCCGATAAGTAGAAGAAGAGTTTTAAAGCTCCCGTCCCTCATCCTGACCACGACAGCAAGTGCTTTGAACCTATGGCTAAAATTATCGGCATCATCGTCGTATTCGCGAGCGTGCTCGGCGGATATGTGCTCTCCCACGGCAAGATCGCGGCACTGATCCAGCCGTTCGAAGTGCTGATCATCGGCGGTGCAGCCTTTGGCGCCTTCATGCAGGCCAACCCCGGTTACATGACCATGCATGTAATCAAGAAGTCGCTGAAGATGTTCGGCACGCGCTTCACCCATACTTTCTACCTGGAAGTGCTGGGCCTGGTTTACGAAATCCTCAACAAGAGCCGTCGCGAAGGCATGATGGCGATCGAGGGCGATATCGAGGACGCCGCGGCCAGCCCGATCTTTGCCAAATACCCAGCGGTGCTGGGTGATGAGCGCATGACTGCCTTCATCTGCGACTACCTGCGCATCATGTCCACCGGCAACATGGCCCCCCACGAGCTCGAAGGCTTGTTCGACATGGAACTGTTGAGCATGAAGGAAGAGCTCGAGCACCCGTCGCATGCGGTCAACGGCATTGCCGACGGCATGCCCGGTTTCGGTATCGTCGCGGCAGTACTGGGTATCGTGGTGACCATGGCGTCTCTGGGCGAAGGCGACCAGGCCTCCATCGGCCTGCACGTCGGCGCCGCGCTGGTCGGTACCTTCTTCGGTATCCTTGCAGCCTATGGTTTCTTCGGCCCGCTGGCCAAGTGCCTGGAGCACGATGCCAAGGAAGAGCTCAACCTCTATGAGTCGATCAAGGCTTCGCTGGTCGCTTCGGCCTCTGGCATGCCACCTTCGCTGGCCGTTGAATTCGGGCGCAAGGTGCTGTATCCGAAGCATCGCCCGAGCTTTGTCGAGCTGGAACAAGCAGTTCGCGGTCGCTGAGCCATGGAAAACAATCAGCCGATAATCATCAAGCGCGTCAAGCGCTACGGTGGTGGCCACCATGGCGGCGCCTGGAAGATCGCTTTCGCTGACTTCGCCACGGCGATGATGGCGTTCTTTCTGGTGCTGTGGCTGCTGTCCACCGCAACGCCCGAGCAGAAGATCGCCATTGCCGGCTACTTCAAGGACCCGATCGGTTTCTCCGAAAGCGGTACGCCCTACGTGATCGACCTTGGCGGCTCGCCCCAGCTGGCGCCGGAAAAGACCATCAACCCGGAGGAGAAGTCCGAGCCTACGCCCGATACCAGCATTCAGCTGGACAAGGACCAGGTCGAGACCTTGGCTGAACAGGTTGAGCGAGAACGCCTCGAACTGCTGTTGCAGGAGCTGCAGAACAAGGTCGAGGAAAACCCCCAGCTGCAGAAGTTCAAGGACCAGATTCTCTTCGAGATCACTCAGGACGGCCTGCGCATCCAGATCATGGATGCCGAGAACCGGCCGATGTTCGACATCGGCAGCGCCCGCCTGCAGCCGTATTTCGAGGACATTCTGCTGGCCATGGCCGACACCATCAAGGCGGTGCCGAACAAGATCAGCGTCAGTGGTCACACCGATGCCAAGCCTTATTCGGACAGCGGCGAGTTCGGCAACTGGGAGCTGTCGGCCAATCGCGCCAATGCTGCACGGCGTGCGCTGGTTGCCGGTGGCTATCCGGATGACCAGGTCGCGCGGGTGGTGGGTTATGCGTCGTCTTCGCTGTTCGACCGCAAAGACCCGTTCAACCCGGTAAACCGCCGTATCGACATCATCGTCCTGACCAAGAAGGCCCAGCGCAACATTGAGGGTGAGCAGGGTACGTCGCCTGCACAGCCAAGCCAGCCAGCGCCGCCTGCCGGCGCTGCGCCTGATGCTTCGGCGGCACCTGCTGCGCAGGATGCACCGATGCAGCCGCGTGAACTGCGCCAGAAGCTGAACATCTTCGAGGAAGGCACCTTGAGGATGGACGAGCCCAACGACCAGTGACGCAGGGGCCGCCCAGCGGCCCCGATTCATCAAAACCCCCGCCGGATCTTGGCCTTCAGATCCGCATGAAAGAAGTCAGCATTGTCCCTGTCGGCGCAGCTTCCGCGCCCCGGCGGCAACGTCATGGCGCGGGTGAACGTGCACTCATCGTGATAGGCCCGCACAAACAGGTCGATGTGCCTGCGCTCGCGCATTACCGGCCATTTGCCAAAGCACTCAGGCAGAGCGCCGCCGTTTCTTTGATAAAAGCTGACACGCCGGCTGCTCATGACTGCAGCCCCCAGCAGCCAGGGTGTCCACCAGTCTGCGGCGGCCCATTCGGACAAAAGCCCAATCCAGTGGGTTGCATCGCTCATGTATCGACAGAAGCTGCCATACAGATCTTCGCGGGTCTGCCCTTGGCAGTCGAACAGGACCAGCTGCGCGGGAATGCTTTCGAGCAGCAAGCGTTCATTGAGGATAAAGGCGTCAAGCCGCTCTTCGTGGCGGTAAGTGATTAAAACCGGCATCGCGGTTGCCCTCCCTGATAGGAAGTCATGACCATCAGGGAAAGCTGCAGGCGGGGCAATAGATGACGGCAAAACCGGAATAGCCCTACGCGCCCCGGTAATATTTCCTACGAATCAGTAGCTGTCTTCCGGCAGGCTGGCAATGATCGAGCGGTAGCTGTTCATGCGCTGCTGCTTGATACGGCCGTCTTCCAGTGCCGTGAGCAGCGCGCAGCCTGGCTCGCGATCATGCTTGCAGTCGCGAAAGCGGCAGGTGCCGAACAGGTCGCGGAACTCGATGAAGCCATCTTCCACATCGTCGCGGCTGACATGGCCAAGGCCGAACTCCCGGATGCCTGGCGAGTCGATCAGGTCGCCGCCATTGGGGAAGTGGTAAAGGCGCGCGGTGGTGGTGGTGTGGGTGCCTTGGCCCGACCATTCGGACAGGTCACCGACCCGGGTGTCGGCAGCAGGCAGCAGGCTGTTGACCAGAGAAGACTTGCCCACACCCGACTGGCCGACGAACACGCTGATATGGCCGTCCAGCATTTGCTGCAGGCGCTGCATGCCGTCGCCATGGTGGGCGGAAACCTCCAGCAGCGGGTAGCCGAGGTCGCGGTACACCTCGAGCAAGGCATGCAGGGCCGGGCCGTTCTCGTCGTTGATCAGGTCGGCTTTGTTCAGCAGCAGCAGTGGGCGGATACCCGCGTGCTCGGCAGCGACCAGGTAACGGTCGATCAGGTTCGGGTGCGGTTCGGGCGCTGGCGCGAAGACGATCACGATGAGGTCGACGTTGGCGGCAACCGGCTTGAGCTGACCGTGGTTGTTCGGCCGGCACAGCTCGGTGCTGCGCGGCATCTGCGCGACGATTACGCCAATGCCCTGGTTGCCGGCACGCCAGACCACGCGGTCACCGGTGACCAGCGCCGGCAGGTTTGCGCGCAGGTGGCAGCGGAATACCTGGCCTGCAGACTCGCCGTCCTTGGCCTCCACCTCGACCTGCACGCCAAAGTGAGCGATCACCAGGCCCAGTTGCTCCGGCCCCAGGTCGCCCCCTTCAAGCTCCTGCAGCGCATGCTGCTCGCGTTTGGCAGCGCGAGCGGCGCGTTCGTTCTGGATCTTTTCGATACGCCAGTTTTGGCGGCGATTGAGCTGGCGTTTGGCCATTAGTGTTCCGTGCGAGTTGCGTGAGAGAGCCGTGGTGGGGCATTGAAAACGGCAGGCAGTTTAGCACGACGGGCGGCGGACCATTCTGTTTACCTTTGCGCCGGGAATGCGCGGGGCTATGCCGCTAGGCTAATATGACGGCCTATACGAGGAGCCCTTCATGCAGAACCCACAGAACCTGATCTGGATCGATCTGGAAATGACCGGCCTGGATCCGGACAACGACGTCATCATCGAGATGGCCACCATCGTCACCGACAGCGAGCTGAACACGCTGGCCGAAGGGCCGGTGATCGCCATCCACCACAGTGACGAAGTGCTGGCGCGCATGGACGAGTGGAATACCCGCACCCATGGCGGCTCGGGGCTGACCCAGCGTGTACGCGAAAGCAAGGTCGGCATGGCCGAGGCCGAAGCGCAGACCATCGCCTTCCTGGAACAATGGGTTCCCAAAGGCAAGTCGCCGATCTGTGGCAACAGCATCTGCCAGGATCGCCGCTTTCTCTATCGCCATATGCGCAGCCTGGAAAACTACTTCCACTACCGCAACCTCGATGTCTCCACCGTGAAGGAGCTGGCTGCGCGCTGGGCACCGGACGTGCGGGACAGCTTCAAGAAGGGCAGCACCCACCTGGCGCTGGACGATATCCGCGAGTCGATTGCCGAACTGCGCCACTACCGCACGCACTTCATCAAGGTGTGAGTCGAAAAAGGGCGCATAGAATGTGCGCGCGCCCTCTTTTGGTGCCTTGGGCAACTGGTTAGACTGCGCGCCTTTCCCGCACGGACCCGCGCCATGTTGTTGATGCTCTACCTTATTGCCATCACCGCCGAAGCCATGACCGGCGCCCTGTCTGCCGGGCGGCGTGGCATGGACTGGTTTGGCGTGGTACTGATCGCCTGTGTGACTGCCCTGGGTGGTGGCTCGGTGCGTGATGTGCTGCTCGGGCACTACCCACTGACTTGGGTGAAGCATCCGGAATACCTGGTGCTGACCAGCTTTGCCGCGCTGCTGACGATTTTCATCGCACCGATGATGCGCCGCCTGCGGTCACTGTTCCTGGTGCTGGATGCCTTGGGGCTGGTGGCCTTTACCCTGATTGGCTGCATGACTGCGCTGGAGATGGGGCAGGGCATGCTGGTGGCGTCGATCAGCGGGGTCATTACAGGGGTGTTCGGTGGGATCCTTCGGGATATTTTCTGTAACGACATCCCACTGGTGTTCCGGCGTGAACTGTATGCCAGCGTGTCTTTTGCCGCGGCGTGGTTTTACCTGGGCTGTGTGTATTTCAAGGTGCCGGCAGAGCAGGCCATGCTGCTGACCTTGTTTGGTGGGTTCCTGGTTCGGCTATTGGCGATCCGCTTCCATTGGGAAATGCCGAAGTTTCACTACAACGACCAGCAGTGAAACCTCAGGGGCTGCTTGGCGGCCCCGGCTATGTAATGCCATGCCGCGCCAGCGCCCACTCCACATGCTCACGCACCAGCTCCGACGGGTCTTCCCGGCGCGCCTTCAAGGCTTCCAGCACCGGAATCGTCGACGGCGCATTGCCCAGGCCCACCGCCAGGTTGCGTAGCCAGCGCTCATACCCGGCGCGCCGCAAAGGCCCGCCCTCGGTCTTGCGTAGAAAAGTCTTTTCATCCCACAGGAACATCTCGGCCAGCTCGGCATTCTCCAGGCCATGCCTGGGCTTGAAGTCGTTTTCCTGGGTTGGACGTGCAAAACGATTCCACGGGCAGACGATCTGGCAGTCATCGCAACCGAACACCCGATTGCCCATCATCGAGCGCAATTCCACGGGGATGGCGCCCTTCAACTCGATGGTCAGGTAAGAAATGCAGCGCCTGGCATCCAGCACATAGGGCCCGACAAAGGCCTTGGTCGGGCAGATGTCCAGGCACGCCTGGCAGCGTCCGCAATGCTCGCTGGCATGCGCCTCGTCTACCGGCAGTGGCAGGTCGACGAACAGTTCGGCCAGGAAGAAATAGCTGCCGGCCTTGCGATTGAGCAGCAGCGTGTTCTTGCCGATCCAGCCTAGCCCCGCCTGTTCGGCAATGGCCTTTTCCAGCACCGGGGCACTGTCGACGAACGCCCGGTAACCGAACGGACCGATGTCTTCCTGGATGCGATCGGCCAGGTGCTGCACGCGTTTGCGCACCAGCTTGTGGTAATCGCGGCCAAGGGCATAGCGCGATACGTAGGCTTTTTCCGCCTGGGCCAGGCGTTGAGCCATCTGTGTATCGCCGGGCAAGTAGTCCATACGCAGCGAAACCACCCTCACGGTGCCAGGGATCAACTGGTCGGGGTGGGCGCGTTTGCCATCGTGGGCGGCCAGGTATTCCATTTCGCCCTGGTAGCCGGCGTCGAGCCAGCGCTGCAGGTGCTGTTCGTGCTCGCCAAGGTCCACACCGGCGATGCCGACGTGGGCAAAACCGAGTTCTCGGCCCCAATTTTTGATCGATTGGGCCAGGGCGGCGAGGTCAAGTGTGCAAGCGGACATGGATGGGCAAGGCAATACGGGCTCAGGTGCGTATAATTCTGCCAGACATTGGAGCCTTTGACCCCATGCCGCAGACCAAACACCCAAGCCATGCCCCGCTCCTGCTAAGCAGCGTGACCGTCACGCGCCTGCCCGCCAGGCATCCGCACGCCCATAAAGGTGACTTCGGCCACGTGCTGGTGGTGGGTGGCGACCTCGGTACCGGTGGCGCAGTGCTGCTGAGCGCCGAAGCCGCGCTACGCTGCGGCGCCGGGCTGGTCAGCGTGGCGACTCGCCCCGATCACGTGGCCGCAAGCCTTGCCCGCTTGCCCGAAACCATGTGCCTGGGGGTCGATTCGGCCAACCAGCTGATGGGGGTATTGGAGCGCGCTTCGGTGCTGGTGGTCGGCCCGGGCCTGGGCCAGGCCGCCTGGGGGCGCAGCCTGCTGTCGGCTGTTGCCAATGCCGAGCGGCCGCAAGTGTGGGATGCCGATGCACTCAACCTGCTGGCGCGCACGCCCCTGGCATTACCCAGTGGCAGTATCCTCACTCCGCACCCGGGGGAGGCCGCGCGGCTGCTGGGCATTTCCACCGAGGCGGTACAGGCCGACCGGCCGGGCGCTGCTCGCAAGCTGGCGCGCCGCTATGCCAGTGTCTGCGTGCTCAAGGGCGCCGGTACGTTGGTGGCGGACCCGTCGGGGCAGTTGGCGCTGTGCCAGCGCGGGCATCCGGCAATGGCAGGGGCAGGCTTGGGTGACGTGCTCACCGGTGTACTGGCGGCGTTATTGGCTCAAGGGCTGGACGCCTGGCAGGCCGCGAGTCTTGGAGTGTGGTTGCACGCGTGTGCCGGCGAGCGGTTGGGTGTGAAAGGTAGAGGCCTGGCGGCCAGTGATCTGGCGCCGGTCATTCGTGAGTTGTTGGAGGAGCATTCTGCGTGTCTGGCATAACCCTGTTTCTGGCCGATGAAGAGGCTACGGTCAAATTCGGTGCATCACTGGCCGAGGTGACCGGCGGTCGCGGCATCATCTTTCTCGAGGGCGACCTGGGCGCGGGCAAGACTACGCTGTCCCGTGGCCTTATTCGCGGCTTGGGCCATACTGGTGCAGTGAAAAGCCCGACCTTCACCGTGGTTGAACCCTACGAGATCGGTGAGGTGCGCGCCTACCATTTCGACCTGTATCGCCTGGTCGATCCGGAGGAGCTGGAGTTCATGGGCATTCGCGACTATTTCGAGGGAGATCCGCTGTGTCTGTTCGAGTGGCCAGAAAAGGGTGCGGGCGTTTTGCCAAAGCCTGACCTGACCATTACCATAAGCCCCCAAGCGGGCGGACGCTCGCTGATCCTTGCGCCGCAGGGGGCTCGCGGCGAGGCCTGGTGCATTGCGCTGGCCAAACACTATAAACAGTAAGTGGGGTAGGTATGCGCATACGCGCACTGGTCGCTGTCGTTGGTCTGCTGCTGACAGCGGTGACTGTTGACGCTCTGGCCGTCACTCAAGTCAAGAGCATGCGTCTGTGGCGCGCGCCGGACAACACGCGGCTGGTCTTCGACCTGTCTGGCCCCGTGCAGCATAGCGTCTTCACCCTCAGCGCACCGGATCGCCTGGTAATCGATATCAACGGGGCGACCCTGGCCGCGCCACTGAACGTGTCCACCTCGAATACACCCATCAGCAACGTGCGCTCGGCCCAGCGTACGGCGACTGACCTGCGGGTGGTGGTCGACCTGAAAAAGTCGGTCACGCCCAAGAGTTTCACCCTGGCGCCCAATGCTCAATACGGCAACCGCCTGGTGGTCGACCTCTATGACCAGGAAGCCGATGCCATCGCCGCCACGGCGCCTGCTGCACCGCCAACGCCTGTGCGAACCCCGGCGACCACGCCGGCGGTGCCGGTAAGCCCGGCCCAGCCGGCGATCAAGCTGCCGCCTGTGCCCAGCGGCAAGCGCGACATCGTGGTCGCCATCGACGCCGGTCATGGCGGTGAGGACCCGGGTGCTTCGGGATCGCGTGGCCAGCATGAGAAAGACATCGTGCTGCAGATCGCCAAGGAACTGCAGCGCCAGATCAATACCGAGAAGGGCTACCGTGCCGAACTGACCCGCACTGGTGACTACTTCATTCCGCTGCGCAAACGTACCGAGATCGCCCGCAAGAAAGGCGCCGACCTGTTCATCTCGATCCACGCCGACGCTGCACCGTCGCGGGCCGCTTTTGGCGCCTCGGTGTTCGCCCTGTCGGACCGTGGCGCCACGTCCGAGACCGCCCGCTGGCTCGCCGATGCGGAAAACCGCTCCGACCTGATCGGTGGCGCTGGTAACGTCAGCCTCGACGACAAAGACCGCATGCTTGCAGGCGTGCTGCTCGACCTGTCGATGACCGCGACGCTCAGTTCCAGCCTCAACGTCGGGCAAAAAGTGCTGGGCAACATGGGGCGCATCACCTCGCTGCACAAGCAGCGTGTCGAGCAAGCAGGTTTCATGGTGCTGAAGTCGCCGGACATTCCGTCGATCCTGGTCGAAACCGGGTTCATCTCCAACAACAACGAAGCCGCCAAGCTGGCCACGCGCAGCCATCAGCAGGCACTGGCCCGCTCGATCCATACCGGTGTGCGCCAGTACTTCCAGCAGAACCCGCCGCCTGGTACCTACATCGCCTGGATGCGCGACAGCGGCAAGATCGCGCAGGGGCCACGTGAGCACACGGTACGTCCGGGCGAGACCCTGGCGATGCTTGCCGTGCGCTACCAGGTCAGCGTGGCTAGCCTGCGCAACACCAACAGCCTCAAGAGCGATGAGCTGAAGGTCGGTCAGCACCTCAATATTCCCTCGACGACCCTGGCCTCGCAGCAATGAGTGGGGGGTCGCGCATCCAGCTGCTCAGCCCGCGGCTGGCCAACCAGATTGCCGCCGGTGAGGTGGTCGAACGCCCGGCTTCGGTGGCCAAGGAGTTGCTGGAGAACAGTCTGGACTCCGGTGCCCGACGCATCGATGTCGAAGTGGAGCAGGGCGGCGTCAAGTTGTTGCGGGTACGTGACGACGGCAGCGGTATTTCCGCTGACGACCTGCCATTGGCTCTGGCCCGGCACGCCACCAGCAAGATCCGTGAGCTGGAAGACCTCGAAGGTGTGCTGAGCCTGGGCTTTCGTGGCGAGGCCCTGGCCTCCATCAGCTCGGTGGCGCGCCTGACCCTGACGTCGCGCACCGCCAGTGCAAGCGAAGCCTGGCAGGTCGAGACCGAAGGTCGCGACATGACTCCGCGTGTGCAGCCTGCCGCACACCCTGTCGGCACCTCGGTGGAAGTGCGTGACCTGTTCTTCAATACCCCGGCCCGTCGCAAGTTTCTCAAGGCCGAAAAGACCGAATTCGATCACCTGCAGGAAGTCATCCGGCGCCTGGCCCTGGCCCGCTTCGATGTGGCCTTCCACCTGCGGCACAACGGCAAGAGCATCCTCAGCCTGCACGAGGCGCATGATGAAGCGGCCCGTGCGCGGCGGGTCGGCGCCATTTGTGGCGGGGGCTTCATGGAGCAGGCGCTGCCGATCGATGTCGAGCGTAACGGCCTGCGCCTGTGGGGCTGGGTTGGCCTGCCGACTTTCTCGCGCAGCCAGGCAGACCTTCAGTACTTCTTCGTCAACGGCCGTGCGGTGCGCGACAAGCTGGTAGCCCATGCGGTGCGCCAGGCTTACCGTGATGTGCTGTTCAATGGCCGTCACCCCACGTTCGTGCTGTTCCTTGAGCTTGAGCCCAACGGCGTCGACGTCAACGTGCACCCGACCAAGCACGAAGTGCGTTTCCGTGAGGGGCGTTCGGTTCACGATTTTCTCTACGGCACGCTGCACCGTGCCTTGGCCGACGTGCGCCCGGAAGACCATCTGGCGTCGGCGCCTGCCGCCGCTGCCGAGGTCGTCCGCCCGACGGGGCAACAGGCGGGCGAATTCGGCCCGCAAGGCGAGATGCGCCTGGCCTCGCCGGTGCTCGAACAGCCCCAGGTGGCCCAGCATTCGATTTCCAACGGCGGCAGTGGCGCAGGTTACCAGTACCAGTACACCCCCCGGCCATCACAGCCGTTGCCCGCTGCCGAGGCCCAGGCGGTCTACCGCGAGTTCTACAAGCCGCTGAACGATGACGCTGCCGGGCCTGCGACATTGCCGCAGAGCCAGGGCGACATCCCGCCCTTGGGGTACGCTCTGGCCCAGCTCAAAGGCATCTACATTCTCGCCGAGAATGCTGCCGGCCTGGTGCTGGTCGACATGCATGCAGCCCACGAGCGGATCATGTATGAACGGCTCAAGGTGGCGATGGCCAGCGAGGGCCTGAGTGGCCAGCCGCTGCTGGTGCCCGAGTCACTGGCGCTGAGCCAGCGCGAGGCCGATTGCGCCGAGGAGCATGCCCAGTGTTTCCAGCGCCTGGGCTTTGAGTTGCAGCGCCTGGGCCCCGAGACGCTGGCGATCCGCCAGATTCCTGCCCTGCTCAAGCAGGCCGAGGCCAACCGCCTGGTCCAGGACGTGCTTGCCGACCTTATGGAGTACGGCACCAGCGATCGCATTCAGGCGCACCTCAACGAACTGCTCGGTACCATGGCCTGTCACGGCGCCGTACGTGCCAACCGGCGCCTGGCGATTCCTGAAATGAACGCCCTGTTGCGCGACATGGAAAACACCGAGCGTAGCGGCCAGTGCAACCATGGCCGACCGACCTGGACCCAGATGGGCCTGGACGACCTGGACAAACTTTTCCTGCGCGGTCGATGACATGAGCGGCAAGCCCCCAGCAATATTCCTCATGGGCCCGACGGCGGCCGGCAAGACCGACCTTGCCATCGAGCTGACCAAGGTCCTGCCCTGCGAGCTGATCAGCGTCGACTCGGCCCTCGTCTACCGCGGCATGGACATCGGCAGCGCCAAGCCCTCCAAGGAGGTATTGGCTGCCCATCCACATCGTCTTATCGATATTCGCGACCCTGCCGAGAGCTACTCGGCTGCGCAGTTTCGCACCGATGCCCTTCAGGCCATGGCCGAAATCACCGCGCGCGGCAAAGTCCCGCTGCTGGTCGGTGGCACCATGCTCTACTACAAGGCATTGATCGATGGCCTGGCGGACATGCCGCCGGCCGACGCTGCGGTGCGTGCCGAGCTCGAGGCCCGGGCGCAGGCGCTGGGTTTGGCCGAGTTGCACCGCCAGCTCGCCGAAGTGGACCCGGAGTCGGCCGCACGCATCCACCCCAACGACCCGCAGCGCCTGATCCGTGCGTTGGAGGTCTATCATGTGAGTGGCGAGAGCATGACAGCCCATCGCCAGCGTCAATTCGCGGAAAGTAGCGGCGCAGACGCAGGCGCTGGCGGGCATTTGCCCTATACTGTCGCGAGTTTGGCGATTGCTCCTACAGATCGTCACATTCTGCATCAGCGAATTGCGTTACGATTTTCGCAGATGCTGGAACAGGGCTTCGTCGACGAGGTCCGATCGCTGCGAGCCAGAAGTGACTTGCACGCCGGGCTGCCGTCTATACGGGCAGTGGGATATCGGCAGGTCTGGGACTACCTCGACGGCAAGCTGACTGAGAATGAGATGCGCGAACGCGGTATCATTGCTACTCGCCAGCTGGCCAAGCGTCAGTTCACCTGGTTGCGCGGTTGGTCCGACGTGCACTGGCTCGACAGCCTGGCCTGCGACAATCTGTCCCGCACCTTGAAATACCTTGGGGCCATCTCCATATTGAGCTGAGTCCCTGCTGATTGCCGTCTATTCTTCCGAAGGGGCGGCCTAACTTATCGATTTTTTTGATTTTCTACTATTTATCCTTACAGGAGTGCGGCATATGTCAAAAGGGCATTCGCTACAAGACCCTTACTTGAACACCTTGAGAAAAGAAAAGGTCCCGGTTTCGATCTATCTGGTCAACGGGATCAAGCTGCAGGGCTCGATCGAATCGTTCGACCAGTTCGTGGTGCTGCTGAAGAACACCGTCAGCCAGATGGTCTACAAGCACGCGATTTCGACCGTGGTTCCAGCCCGTCCGGTTCGCCTGCCAAGCCCGTCCGATTCCGAACACGGCGACAGCGAACCAGGCAACGCCTGATAGGAGCCTGCATTGTTCTTTGAGCGCCACGGTGGTGGTGAGCGGGCGCTGCTCGTTCACTTGGAAGGTCAGAACCCTGAGGCGCGCGAAGACCCGCAGGAGTTTCAGGAACTGGCATTGTCGGCCGGAGCCGACATCGTCTCGCTGGTCACAGTGGCAAGGCATCAGCCTACCGCCAAATACCTGATTGGCAGCGGCAAGGTCGAGGAATTGCGCGACCTGGTCAAAGCCGAACAGGTTGACCTGGTGATTTTCAATCACACCCTCACGCCCAGTCAGGAGCGCAACCTCGAACGAGTCTTCGAGTGTCGCGTGCTTGATCGTACCGGGCTGATTCTCGACATCTTCGCCCAACGGGCGCGTACCCATGAAGGCAAGCTGCAGGTCGAACTGGCCCAGCTCGAGCACATGAGCACGCGGCTGGTGCGCGGCTGGACCCACCTCGAGCGTCAGAAGGGTGGTATCGGTATGCGCGGCCCGGGTGAAACCCAGCTGGAAACCGACCGGCGCCTGTTGCGGGTGCGCCTGCGGCAGATCAAGTCGCGCCTGGAAAAGGTTCGCAGCCAGCGTGAGCAGGCTCGCCGGGGTCGTCGCCGCGCGGATATCCCGTCGGTATCGCTGGTGGGTTACACCAACGCTGGCAAGTCCACGTTGTTCAACGCGCTGACTGAATCCGACGTGTACGCCGCCGACCAATTGTTCGCCACCCTCGACCCGACCCTGCGCCGGCTCCAGCTCGACGACCTTGGGCCTATCGTGCTGGCTGACACCGTGGGCTTCATTCGCCACCTTCCGCACAAGCTGGTCGAGGCATTTCGGGCTACGCTCGAAGAGTCGAGCAACTCCGACCTGCTGCTGCATGTGATCGACGCCCATGAGCCTGAGCGCATGGAGCAGATCGAGCAGGTGCTGGCAGTATTGGGCGAGATCGGTGCCGAAGGCTTGCCGATCCTCGAGGTCTATAACAAACTCGACCTGCTTGAAGATGTCGAGCCGCAGATCCAGCGCAATGCCGATGGCAAGCCGGAGCGGGTCTGGGTATCGGCTCGAGATGGCCGTGGCCTGGAGCTGGTTGGTCAGGCCATTGCCGAGTTGCTGGGGGATGATCTTTTTGTCGGTACCCTGTGCCTGGAGCAGCGTTTTGCCCGCTTGCGCGCGCAATTCTTTGACTTGGGTGCGGTGCAGAGTGAAGAGCATGACGAAGAAGGGCGCAGCCTGCTGAGTGTGCGATTGCCCAGGGTCGAGTTGAATCGCCTGGTCAGCCGCGAAGGCATGGAGCCGCAAGTGTTTGTCGAGCAACACACTTTGCAATAAATGCCCGCCGAGGTCGTCGGGCAGCAGTGGCAGGCATTCTGTAGCATTGGACGGCGCGCCGTGGGCGCGTCTTTGCTTTATCAGATGGAGAGCGCTATGGCTTGGAACGAGCCGGGTGGCAACTCGAACAATCAGGATCCCTGGGGCGGCCGCCGCGGTGGTGGTGGCGGTGGTGGCGATAAAAAAGGCCCGCCGGATCTGGACGAGGCCTTCCGCAAACTGCAGGACAGCCTTAACGGCATGTTCGGCAGCGGCAAGAAACGTGGCGGCGGTGACCGCAATGTCGGCAAGGGCGGTGGCTACGGCCTGCTGGGCATCGGCCTGGCGGTACTGGCTGCCATCTGGCTGTACAGCGCCGTGTACGTGGTCGACGAGC
Organism: Pseudomonas sp. BNK-15; assembly: GCF_047456105.1. Taxonomy (NCBI): domain Bacteria; kingdom Pseudomonadati; phylum Pseudomonadota; class Gammaproteobacteria; order Pseudomonadales; family Pseudomonadaceae; genus Pseudomonas; species Pseudomonas sp. BNK-15. Next base: position 1,354,715 of record NZ_CP179898.1, on the reverse strand, counting down.
AGGAGCAGGCCGTTGTGCTGCGCTTCGGCAAGTACTATGAAACGGTCGGTCCCGGCCTGAACATCTACTTCCCGCCGATCGATCGCAAGTACATGGAAAACGTCACGCGTGAGCGTGCCTATACCAAGCAGGGCCAGATGCTCACCGAAGACGAGAACATCGTCGAGGTGCCACTGACCGTCCAGTACAAGATCACCAACCTGCAGGACTTCGTGCTCAACGTCGACCAGCCCGAGGTCAGCCTGCAGCATGCCACCGAAAGCGCCCTGCGCCACGTGGTGGGTTCCACCTCGATGGACCAGGTGTTGACCGAGGGTCGTGAGCAGATGGCCGTGGATATCCGCGAACGCCTGCAGCGCTTCCTCGACAACTACCGTACCGGTATCACGGTCACCCAGGTCAACGTACAGAGCGCGGCAGCCCCGCGTGAAGTGCAGGAAGCCTTCGACGACGTGATCCGTGCCCGCGAAGACGAGCAGCGTGCCCGTAACCAGGCCGAATCCTACGCCAATGGCGTGGTGCCGGAAGCCCGTGGTCAGGCCCAGCGCATCATCGAGGACGCCAACGGTTACCGCGACGAAGTCATCGCCCGCGCCAAGGGTGAGGCGGACCGCTTCACCAAGCTGCTCGCCGAGTACCGTAAGGCACCGGACGTGACCCGTCAGCGTCTGTATCTGGAGACCATGCAAAAGGTTTACAGCAATACCAGCAAGGTCATGGTGGCAACCAAGGACGGGCAGAACAACCTGCTCTACCTGCCGCTGGACAAGATGGTCGAAGGCGGCCGCAACACGTCCGCGCCGGCTGCCAGTGTGTCGCCGTCGGCCAATGATGCTGCCGCACGTGCGGCGCAGGACCTGCAACAGCAACAGCAGCAGATGCGCACTAGGGAGAGCCGCTGATGAGCAATAAATCGCTGATCGCCCTGATCGCAGCTGTGGTGCTGGCCGTCGTGGCCTGGAACAGCTTCTACATCGTGGCCCAGACCGAACGTGCGGTACTGCTGCAATTCGGCCGTGTGGTCCAGGCGGATGTCCAGCCTGGCCTGCATGTGAAGATTCCTTATGTGAACCAGGTGCGCAGGTTCGACGCCCGCCTGATGACCCTCGACGCCCCGACCCAGCGGTTCCTGACCCTGGAGAAAAAAGCGGTGATGGTCGACGCCTACGCCAAGTGGCGCGTTCAGGATGCCGAGCGTTTCTATACCGCGACTTCCGGCCTCAAGCAGATCGCCGATGAACGTCTGTCTCGTCGCCTGGAAAGCGGCCTGCGTGACCAGTTCGGTAAGCGTACCCTGCACGAAGTGGTTTCCGGTGAACGTGACGCGCTGATGGCTGACATCACGGCATCACTGAATCGCATGGCCAGTAAGGAGCTGGGTATCGAGGTGGTGGATGTGCGCGTCAAGGCCATCGACCTGCCGAAGGAAGTCAACCGCAGTGTGTTCGACCGTATGAGCACCGAGCGTGAGCGCGAAGCCCGCGAGCATCGTGCCAAGGGTAACGAGCTGGCAGAGGGTATCCGTGCGGATGCCGACCGTCAGCGCCGCGTACTGCTGGCCGAAGCCTATCGTGAAGCGGAAGAAACCCGCGGTGATGGTGATGCCCAGTCGGCCGCCATCTATGCCAAGGCTTACACCCAGGACGCTGAGTTCTATGCGTTCTACCGTAGCCTTCAGGCATACCGCGAGAGCTTCTCCAGCAAGAGCGATGTCCTGGTCCTGGATCCGAAGAACGAGTTCTTCCGCTTCCTGGACAAGAGCAGGCCCTGATGCTCTGATCGGGAAATGCCCCGCCTGGCAGCTAAAACACCAGGCGGGGTGCATCCTGATTAAAAAGGGGTGTATGATGAGGCAGCCGGGAAATTTCCCGGCTTTTTTGCGTCTGCAAGGTTGATTGGCAAAGCGCCAGTTGACGGTTTGGTCAGTTCGCAAGGCAATTCGAGGGTATTGGGTACGGTGGCGGCGCTGGGATCAGTGCTGCCTGCTGCTGTGCGCCAATGCCTGCTTCACTGACGGCTCGCCTGCAGGCAAGCCGCCCGGACCAGAGGGGAAATGGCGTAATGGCAACGGTAGACCGCTGGCTACTGCCAGATGGCATCGAGGAAGTACTGCCACCTGAGGCTGCGCGTATCGAGATCGCGCGTCGTCAGGTGTTGGACCTGTTCCAGAGTTGGGGCTACGAACTGGTCGTCACCCCGCATATCGAGTACCTGGAGTCGCTGCTTACCGGCGCCGGCCAGGACCTGGATCAGCGCACCTTCAAGGTGGTGGACCCGCAGTCCGGTCGCCTGATGGGCTTCCGTGCCGACTTTACCCCGCAGGTGGCGCGCATCGACGCCCACACCTTGCGCCGCGAAGGCCCGAGCCGTCTGTGCTATGCCGGCAGTGTGCTGCACGCCCAGCCGCGTGCGCTGTCCACCTCGCGCAGTCCGATCCAGCTCGGTGCCGAGCTGTACGGCGACGCCAGCCCTACCAGTGACGTCGAAGTCATCAGCCTGATGCTCGCCACGCTGCAGCTGACCGACGTCGCGGATGTGCACATGGACCTCGGTCATGTCGGTATCTACCGTGGCCTGGCGCGTGCCGCCGGCTTGTCCGGCGCAGTCGAACAGCAGCTGTTCGATGCCCTGCAGCGCAAGTCGGTCGATGAAGTGCAGGCACTGACTGCCGACTTGCCGAAGGACCTGGGCAACATGCTGCGCGCTCTGGTCGAGCTGTGCGGTGGCCGCGAAGTGCTGGCCGAAGCCCGTGTGCGCTTGGGTCGTGCCCCGGCCAGCGTGCTGGCGGCGCTTGACGACCTGTTGGCGATCGCTGATCGCCTGGCGTCGCGCTACCCGGAGCTGCCGCTGTACTTCGACCTTGGCGAGTTGCGTGGCTACAACTACCACACCGGTGTGGTGTTCGCCGTGTTCGTGCCTGGCGAAGGTCAATCGATCGCCCAGGGCGGGCGCTACGACGACATCGGCGCAGATTTCGGTCGGGCACGCCCGGCCACCGGTTTCTCCACGGATTTGAAGACCCTGGTCACACTGGGGCGAGCGGAGGTCGTATTGCCAGCTGGCGGCATCTGGATGCCCGACAGCGGTGACGCGGCCCTCTGGCAGCAGGTCTGCCAGTTGCGCAACGAGGGCCAGCGTGTGGTCCAGGCTCTGCCTGGCCAGCCGTTGAGTGCTGCTCTCGAGGCGGATTGTGATCGGCAATTGATTCAGCAAGACGGGCGCTGGCAGGTTCTGCCGCTGACCCATTGAGTTTCTGCGTCGGCAGTAGGCCGGCAACCAAGTTTGCGTGAATGAGGACCAATGTAATGGGTAAGAATGTCGTCGTCCTGGGCACCCAGTGGGGTGATGAGGGCAAAGGCAAGATCGTCGATCTGCTGACCGAACATGCTGCCGCCGTAGTGCGCTACCAGGGTGGCCACAACGCGGGCCACACGCTGGTGATCAACGGTGAAAAAACCGTTTTGCACCTGATCCCGTCCGGCATCCTGCGCGAAGGCGTGCAGTGCCTGATCGGCAACGGCGTGGTCGTTGCGCCCGATGCCCTGATGCGTGAAATCACCAAGCTGGAAGAGAAGGGCGTACCAGTGCGCGAGCGCCTGCGCATCAGCCCGGCTGCTCCGCTGATCCTGTCGTACCACGTGGCCCTGGACCAGGCCCGCGAGAAAGCCCGTGGCGAAGCCAAGATCGGCACCACCGGCCGTGGTATCGGCCCAGCCTACGAAGACAAGGTTGCCCGTCGCGGCCTGCGCGTTGGCGACCTGTTCCACCGTGAGCGTTTCGCCGCCAAGCTGGGGGAGCTGCTGGATTATCACAACTTCCAGCTGGTGAACTACTACAAAGAGCCGGCCATCGACTTCCAGCAGACCCTGGACGAGTGCATGGCTTACGCCGAGCAGCTCAAGCCGATGATGCTCGATGTCACCGCCGAACTGCACAACCTGCGTCGCGCTGGCAAGGACATCATGTTCGAAGGTGCCCAGGGCTCGCTGCTGGACATCGACCACGGTACCTACCCGTACGTCACCAGCTCCAACACCACTGCTGGCGGTATCTCCACTGGTTCTGGCGTTGGCCCGATGTACCTGGACTACATCCTCGGCATCACCAAGGCCTACACCACTCGCGTCGGTTCCGGTCCGTTCCCGACCGAACTGTTCGACGAGACGGGCGCCACCCTGGCCAAGCGTGGCCACGAGTTCGGTTCGACCACCGGCCGTGCCCGTCGTTGCGGCTGGTTCGATGCCGTCATTCTGCGTCGCGCCATCGACGTCAACAGCATCTCGGGCATCTGCCTGACCAAGCTGGACGTACTGGACGGCCTGGAAACCATCAACATCTGTGTCGGCTACAAGAACGAGAACGGCGCGGTCATCGACGCACCGTCCGACGCTGACAGCTACATCGGCCTGGAGCCGGTGTATGAAGAGATGCCAGGCTGGAGCGAGTCGACCCTGGGCGCCAAGACCCTGGAAGAGCTGCCAGCGGCTGCCCGCGCTTACATCAAGCGCATCGAGGAGCTGACCGGCGCGCCGATCGATATCATCTCCACCGGCCCGGACCGCAACGAGACCATCGTGCTGCGTCATCCGTTCGCCTGATCTGCCACCTGGCTGATCTGACGCCGCGCTCTTGAAAGGGAGCGCGGCGTTTTTGCATCTGCTCGATGCTGACAATGGCACTGCTTAACCTTGGCGTTTATCCCTGCTGTGTCCGGCACAACCCTTGCTGTAAGAAGTTTCTGTAGATGCCATCAAAATAGTGGCGCCAGAAAGCACGAGGGTTTCACCGTGTCTGCCATCCTCTCACTGTTACGAAGCCGCCTCTTGCGGCCTGTGTTTGTTGCCCTTGGTATCGCTCTTTTGGTGCAGGTAGTGGTTGCCGTTGCGCTGACCCGAAGCACTGTCACCGCCCTTGAGGCCGACCTGGGCGAGCGCCTGGGCAGCGATAGCCGTAAGCTCGCCAGCGACCTTGAACAAGCTGGGCAGGACGTACGCGCCGGTCTGGACAGCCTCTCCAGCAGTACACGACAGCGCCTAAGCGCCGGGCTGTCCGAGCGGCTGCAAAGCGAGCAGCAGCAACTGCGCACCACGCTGGAAAAGAACCTCAAGGACTCGGCCAACGACATGGCCCAACTGCTGGCATCGGTCGCCCCGCGGGCTATCTGGGACAACGACGTGCCAGTGCTGTCCGATTTCGCACGTCGGGCCCAGCGCAACCCCAACGTACTGTTCGTGATCTATGACGACGCCCAGGGTCAGCACTTGACCCGCTACCTGAACCGGCAGAACCCGATCAACCAGGCCTTGATGGAAAAGGGCCAGGGTGAACGGGCATTGGACAAGGTACTGGATGCCGCTCGCCGCGACCCTTCGGTGTATTTCGTCGAGGCCTCGATCAGCCCCAACGGCGCGGAAATCGGCAAGGTGCTGATGGGGGTATCCACTGCCGGTGTCGATCAGGAACTCAAAGCCTTGGACCAGCGCTTCGCTGCCTTGATCACCAGCGGTGAACAATTGGTGGGCGACAGCCTCGGTGCAGCCGCAGCCGACAGCGGCAAGGCCTTGCGCGAGCGCCTGGAAACCGCACAGGGCAGTGCTACGGCGATGCAGGCCAATACCGCACAAACCGTGCGCGACGCTGCGGCAGAGCTGCGTTGGCGCATAGGCCTGGGCCTTGTGGTGGTGGGGGTTGGCGTGCTGCTGGTAGTGGCCCTGGTGCTGGGTCGTCGCGTGCTCAGCAAGCTGCGCCTGCTGATTATCGCGCTCAACGATTTGGCTGCCGGCGAAGGTGACCTGACCAAGCGCGTCAACCTCGACAGTCGCGATGAGATTGGCGACATGGCCTCGGCGGTCAATCGCTTCGTCGACAAGTTGCAGCCGATTGTCCGCGAGGCGGGCGAAGTGGCACAGCGTACTGGTATCGAGATCGGCAGCATGACGCAGCGCAATGCAGGCGCCGATGCTGCCGCAGCGCTGCAACGCGACGAAGTGGCCGCCAGCCTGCGCGACCTGTCGAGCATGGCTGATGAGGCTCAGGCGGAAAGCCAGGCCATGCAGGCGGCGCTGCAGCAGGTGGTCGACATCCGCCAGGCGACCGATGAGAACAGCCGTGCTTCGACGCAACTGGCCGGCATGATCGAGAACCTGGCTGGCCAGGTCGAAACCGGCTCGCAGGTGATCGAACGGCTGGCCAAGCAGAGCGAGCAGATCGAAGTGGTGCTGACCGTGATCCACGGTATCGCCGAGCAGACCAACCTGCTGGCGCTCAACGCAGCCATTGAAGCCGCAAGAGCCGGTGAGACCGGGCGCGGGTTTGCCGTGGTGGCCGATGAGGTGAGGGCATTGGCGAGCAAGACGCAAAGCTCTACCGGCGACATCCAGGCGCATATCGCGGCGCTGCAGAAGGGCGCCAAGGAGGCCGTGACAACCATCGGCCAGGCCGGCTTGAAGGCCAGCGAAGGCCTGCGAGTGCTGCGCGATAACGAGCGCCGGCAGCAGTCGGTGCAGGCGGCGGTGGAGCAGGTGCATGCGGCGATCGGCCTGGCGACTCGGGCGGCAGAACAGCAGGCACATGGCGCCCAGGCGGTGCGTGGACGGGTTGAGAATATTCATGCCCAGGCAGAGCGTTCGGCAGAAGTGGTGATGCAGACCACAGCAAGCAGCAAGGTGCTGGATGACTTGGCGGCGCAGCTGCGGGCGAGCCTGGGGCAGTTCAGGGCTTGAGTCGAGGTGGGCTCGGGTTGTTCGCCTTTGGTTTTTTTGTGCGCCTTTGGGACCGAGCGCCGCCCGCGCGGCGCTAGGTTTCATAAACGCTGGAGATGTCGAGGCGAGCACCTGCGCCCCCTGATACGTTCCTCTCATCAACCACTGAACATCGTTCAGCCCGATCAAGCGCCTTTATCGTCAAATTTGTAGGCTATTTCCTAATTTGACCTCCAACGTCTGCGTTCTATTGCGTCTGCAGTTAGGTACGGCTAGTGTCAACTGGGCCTCAAGCCTGGCGGCATGCCCTGCTTCGCCTCTTGAGGAACAACGTCAGATCGACGCTGTCCGAGCACCGTCGTTTTCAGACCAATCGTTACCAGGGAGAGGTACACATGGCTTTCGACGCCTATATCCACATCGCGGAAATCACTGGCGAAGCGCTGGACCAGCAATACGCCAACTGGATCGAAATCGTCGGCTACAAATTCGGTGCCAGCCAAAGCACGTCTGCCACCGCAAGTTCTGCGGGTGGCGCATCTTCAGGGCGCACCACCCCTCACCAATTTCACCTTCACCAAATACCTCTGGACAGTGCCAGCTGCAAGCTTCTTGAAGCCAGTTGTGCGGGCCAGCACCTGAAGGAAGTGAAGCTGGTGGTGTGTCGCGCCGGTACCGACAAGCTCAAGTACTACGAAGTCGTGCTCGAAGAAGTGATCATCGCTGACTACGCCCAGAGCGCCAGTTCCGGTGTGCCGATGGAGGTCGTACAGCTCAACTACGGGCGGATCAAAACCACCTACACGCGGCAGAAGCGCCTCGACGGCAGTGCCGGTGGAAACGTGACGGGTGGATGGGACCGTATCAACAACAAAAAGTATGCGTGAGGTGCGACCATGTCCGAGGCACGCAGCTTCATCAATTCAAATGCGCAGTCATATGAGTCGCTGAAGGCCGATACGCCGATGTCGGCCAATCAGCGGGCCAAATTTGATGTGTTGAATGCACATATCGTCGATAGTGTGGTGGTGGGTGGAGAACTGATTATTGTAGGCGATCCAAGCACGCCCTCCTGTACAAGTCATGAAGCATTTTTAATGTCGCAGGCAGAAGGGATCCATCATCAACTCGAGGTCAATGGTGCTGGGGTCGATGACTTTTTGTTGGATAACTACGAGATGTTGCAAAGTTTTCTAGCCCATGCGTCGATGGGGGCAGGAGCAGTAAGTGATGGTTGGAGCAGGCACCTTGACGCAATCAAGGGAACGCTCGGGCAGATCGAGCAGCTTCATCGTGATTACTTGGGGAGTGGCACAATCAAAGCACGTGATGAATTTTATGCCAAGCGGATGGGTTTGTTCATCAGGTTGGAAGAGCAACTGGATAGGCTGGCGGCGTACGGCTCGGGCTTGCGTAAAAAAGGTACAACTAAAAGAACGCTAGGGATTTCCACGAAGAGTTATCTGCACTCCGGTGAAATTGTTGGGTATGCGGAAAAGCTCGCTGGAGTTTCTAAGGCTGCAAATCTCATAAAGAAGGGCACTTATATCGGCATCGGACTCGATGTGGCTGCAACAGGGTTGAGTATCCATAAAGCATGCACCTTTGGGCGAGAAGATGAGTGCACGCGAGCCAGGTATGTCGAAGGGGGCGCTTTGATAGGTAGCGTTGGCGGCAGCACCGTTGGGGGAGCGGTTGGAGGTGCTATCGCTACAGCGGTGTGCGCGGCGGTGTTGGGTATTCCTACTGGAGGCAGTGGTGCATTAGCGTGTGCTGTATTGGGCGGGACTGTAGGTGGCAAGATTGGTGGGGAGAAAGGTGGACAAGGCGGAGAATATTTTGGTGACGTACTTTATCGTAGTCTAAACCCATGACAATTAGTGTAGTGGATCTGGTTGTGTTGGGGTGTTTTGTTTTGGCGGTCCTATCGCTCTTGGTGTTGGTGTATTTGTCGTATCGTCATCTAGAGCTCATAGAATCCATGCTTTCCAGCTCTAGTTTTGTGATGGGGAATAAAAACCTATATTCGCGGGCGGGCTTGATTGGGCGTGTCATGCGGATTTGTACGGTCTCAATATTGCTGACTATGCCAAAGATATTCGTGTATAGAGGGCTGGTTGATTCAAGAGAGGTAGATAGTTTTCCGGTGGCGATGCGGTGTCTATTGGTTGTGCTGTGGAATCTTATGATCATCTCATTTTTAATTTTTGTCTGTATGAGTGAGTATTAATTAGATGGCGGCGAATGTTGGCGGGATGGTGCGTGTCGCGGGTGTCTGCAATTAGCAGCTCGGTGGTCATGGGGCGTTCAAACTACGTCATTCTGATTGAAATTTATAGAGGCAGTATCCAGGAGCACAGCGAGCATGCTGGAAAACGAAACTTTCAACCGAGTCGGAACCAATCATCAGATTTCTGCCAACACCTACAATCTCATCCTCGGCGCAGTACTGCTGTGGGGCTTTGCCGTCAACTGGTATCTGGTGGCCACGGTGCCAGCTGAGATCGTTCGGGCCATACCCATGATGCTGTTTTTGGTGGGTTACATGATCACGGCGATGACGGGTGTCGCCATCATCTTCAAATCTGAAAAACCGCTGTACAGCTTTCTTGGATATAACCTGATCGTGCTTCCGATCAGCTTGCTGCTTGTCGTCGTCCTCCCGGACTATTCGCATGAAAACATCGTGCAGGCAGCGCAAACGACCGCTTTGCTGACCGTGGGCATGATGCTGCTGGGTACGGTGTTTCCCGGCTTCTTCAAGCGTATCGAAGCGTCACTGTTCATTGCCTTGGTAATTACTATTGTCGTCGAGTTGGGGCAAGCCCTGTTGTTCGGCACCCACCTGGCGGCAATGGATTGGATCGTTGCAGCTATCTTCTGTGGTTATATTGGGGTGGATTGGGGGCGTGCGAACCAAATCGAGCGTACCGTGGATAATGCAATCGACAGCGCCGCCTCGCTTTATCTAGACATTATCAATCTGTTTCTGCGGGTCTTGCGGATCATGTCCAGGAAGTGACTTGTGCAGGCCGCGGCAAGCGTTTGCCCCTGATATTGGTGATAGCCTTTTTGTGTGTACAGCGCCTAGTGACGGTCCAGGCTGTTCGGCAGCCTGGACAGGTTCTCACGCCTTGTTCAAATACATCCGCGTAGTCAGCAGATACACCGGCAACCCCGAAACCACAATCAACAACGCCGCATAAGGCGCCGCCGCTGCGAACTCGACGTTGGCGGTATGCGCCCAGACCTCGGTGGCCAAGGTGGTCATGCCCGTCGGGCTGAGCAGCAGGGTGGCAGTCAGCTCCTTCATGGCATCGAGGAACACCAGTGCGAAGGCGGCCGCCAATGCCGGGAAGATGATCGGCAAGGTCACCCGGCAGAACGCCGCGAAACTGCTGGCACCCAGGGTGCGGGCCGCTTCTTCCAGGGTTGGCGATGCCTTGTTCAACGCGGTGCGCACAGGGGCCTGCGCCAAAGGCAAGAACAACAGCGCATAGGCCAGCAGCAGCAATGCAGTGGTCTGGTACAGCGCCGGCACGTAGTGCAGGGAAAACACTACCAGCGTCAGGGCGATCACCAGGCCGGGCAGGGCATGCAGCAGGTACGGCAGACGCTCGGCCCAGATCGCCAGGCGGCCTTTGTAGCGCACCACCAGGAAGCTTACCGGCAACGCCAGCAGCACGCAGAAGCCGGCGCCGCCCAGTGACACCGACAGGGAGGTCAGCAGCGCCTTAGAAATCTCCGCCACCGGGAACGCCGCCGAAGACCCCACGCTCAGCCAGTAACCGAGCATGGCCAGTGGAATACCGCTGCCCAGTATCGCCAGGCCCAGGCAGAACAGTTGCGCCAGCGGCGCCCAGCTACCCAGGCGTACCGGCTGCGCGCGGCGTGCCACGCCCTGGCCGATGCGTACGTGGCGGGCCTTGCCGCGCACCTTCAGTTCCAGCCAGAGCATCACCAGGCACAGTGCCAGCAGTACCGCCGAGAGCATGGCGGCGTTGGCGTTGCTGAACTCCAGCTCGAACTGTTGGTAGATCGCCGTGGTGAAGGTCTGCAGGCCCAGGATCGACAACGCGCCGAACTCTACCAGCATGTGCAGGGCGATCAGCAATGCGCCGCCGAGCATCGACGGCCACAGCAGCGGCAGGGTGACCTTGGTGAAAACGCCCCAGCGGCTGCAGCCCAGCGTACGCGCCGACTCCTCAAGCGAAGTGTCGAGGTTGCGCAGGGTGGCGGCCACCGGCAGGAATATCAGCGGGTACTTGGACAGGGCCATGACCAGGATAGCTCCGCCCAGTCCCTCGAAGTCCGAGCTCAGCGACACCCAGGTAAAGCTGCTGACGAACGAAGGTACGGCGAATGGCAGGCATAGCACTACGCCCCACAGCCGACGGCCCGGCAGGTTGCTGCGTTCGAGCAGCCACGCCAGCGCCAGGCCAACCACCATGCACGCCAGCGTCACCCCGACCATCAGCATCAGGGTGTTGCGCATCAGGCCCCAGACGAACGGGCGCCAGAGCAGGTGCAAGGCTTCTCGCCAGCCGGCTTCCCAGGCTTTCATCGCGACGTACAGCAATGGCAGCAAGCTCATCGCCACCAGAAACAGTACAGGCAGCACCACCCAGATGGAGGGGCGCTTGCGGCGCGGTACGAAGCGTACCGGCACCGGCTCGGACAGGGCGGCGGTCATCAGAGCAGGCCGACCTCGCGTTCAAGCTCCAGCGCTTCCTCGGCATTGCCCAGGTCGGCCGGCGAGATTTTCGGCGGGCGCAGGTCTTCGAACGGCTTCAGGCCACGGTCGGAGACCATGCCTTTGTGCAGCGGGTATTCAGCGGTGGTCTGGGTGATCACACGCTGACCTTCTTCGCTGGCCATCCAGTTGAGCAGGGCCTGCGCTTCTTTCGGGTGCTTGCTGGCCTTGACCGCTGCGGCGCCGGAGATGGTCACCAGGCCACCGGCATCGCCGTCGGCCAGGTAATACAGCTTCGAATCGAGCTTGCCGCGCTCGCGCTCCAGGGCGTACCAGTAGTAGTTGTTCACCAGCACGGCGGCGACTTCGCCTTTTTCCACGGCCTTGAGTGCGACCATGTTGTTGGTGTAGGTCTTGCCGAAGGCTTTCAGGCCGGTCAGCCACTCTTCGGCAGCGTCACGCCCGTGCATCTTGAGGATGGCCACGGCCTGTTCCTGGAATGCACCGCTGGTCGGTACGAAACCGACCTTGCCGTCCCACTCGGGGTTGGCGAAATCCATTACCGATTGCGGCAAGTCTTTCTCGTCGATCTTCTTCGGGTTGAACACCACCACGCGGGTGCGGGCGGTCACGCCCATCCAGGAGCCGTTGGCGGCAACGTATTCCTTGGGCAGCATGTTCAGCGTGGCGTCATCGATCTTCGCCAGCAAGCCCAGTTCGCCCAGGTTGTTCAGTGGTGGCGATTCTTCGGTGTAGATGATGTCGGCCGGCGAGCGGTCGCCTTCCTCGATGATCTGGCTGGCCAGCTGATTGCTGCTGCCTTTGCGGATATTGATATGGATGCCGGTCTTGGCCTCGTAGGCCTTGGCGATGGCTTCGCCGATTTCCTTGTGTTGACCGTTGTACATGGTCAGAGTGACCGGGTCGTCTGCCATGGCGGCCGGAGCGCCCATCACCAGGCTAAGGACAGCGGCGGCCAGGGTGCGCATCAGCGGTTGCGGACGGATCGTCATGCGGGTACTTCCTCGCTTACGGCTACATATTTGGAAACAATGGTAAACGAAATCGTTTCTCAAGTGGCCGTGTGACGAGAAATTCATGGTTAGCCCATCGTCGGATGGCTGGCCATGCAGGGGAGGGTGACACAAAAATCGCAGGCAAGAAAAAACCCACTAGCAAGCTAGTGGGTTTTTTGAATGGTGCCCAGGAGAAGACTCGAACTTCCACGACCGTTAAGTCACTGATACCTGAAACCAGCGCGTCTACCAATTCCGCCACCTGGGCAAAGCTTTACATCGTCTGATGAAGGCGACTATCGTTCGCTTTCACACAGTAGTAACAGATCCTTGGTCATCTGTTACTTGAAATACTTGGTGCCCAGGAGAAGACTCGAACTTCCACGACCTTGCGGTCACTGATACCTGAAACCAGCGCGTCTACCAATTCCGCCACCTGGGCACACATTCGAGATAAAAAGATGCTTTACAGCGCCGTTCATCTCTACTACAACTTCGGGGTTGTCCGTCGTTGTGGTGCGCACTATACGGACGCTCCCAGGGGCTGTAAAGCCCTTGATCAAAAAAAATTTCAAAAAATTCAACTTGTTGATTCCACACGCCTATTGCCGCACTGCGGACATGCTGCTGGGGCTGTCCAAGCCCGACATTTCCGGTTTCAATAGGCCTATGCCAGAATTCATATCTATATACCCCAAGGTGAACCCCTTCTGATGGCCGATTGGCAATCCCTCGATCCCGAGGCCGCTCGCGAAGCGGAAAAATACGACAACCCTATCCCCAGCCGTGAGCTGATCCTGCAGCGCCTTGCCGACCGTGGCGAACCGGCCGCGCGCGAGGAGCTGGCGGCCGAGTTCGGTCTTTACGAAGAAGACCAGATCGAAGCTTTGCGCCGTCGTCTGCGCGCCATGGAGCGTGACGGCCAGCTTATCTATACCCGGCGCGGCACCTATGCCCCGGTAGACAAACTGGACCTGATCTGCGGCCGTATCTCCGGCCACCGCGACGGTTTCGGCTTCCTTATCCCTGACGATGGCAGCGACGACCTGTTCCTCAGCCCGTCGCAAATGCGCCTGGTATTCGATGGCGACCGTGCCTTGGCGCGTGTCTCGGGGCTCGACCGCCGTGGCCGCCGTGAAGGTGTGCTGGTAGAAGTCATTTCCCGCGGCCACGAAAGTGTGGTCGGCCGCTACTTCGAAGAAGGCGGCATCGGTTACGTGACGCCGGACAACCCGAAGATCCAGCAGGAAGTGCTGGTGACCGCGGGTCGTAACGGTGGCGCCAAGATCGGCCAGTTCGTCGAGATCAAGATCACCCACTGGCCAACCCCGCGGTTCCAGCCACAAGGCGATGTGGTCGAAGTGATCGGCAACTACATGGCGCCGGGCATGGAAATCGATGTTGCCCTGCGCAGCTATGACATCCCGCACGTCTGGCCCCAGGACGTGATCAAGGAAGCGCGCAAGTTCCGCTCCGATGTCGAAGAGAAGGACAAGGAAAAGCGTATCGACCTGCGCCACTTGCCCTTCGTCACCATCGACGGCGAAGATGCCCGCGACTTCGACGACGCTGTTTATTGTGAGCCGCTTGGCAAGCTGCGGCTGTTCTCTGGTGGCTGGCGCCTCTATGTGGCCATCGCTGACGTGTCCAGCTACGTGCGTCTGGGCTCAGCCCTGGATGTCGAGGCGCAGCAGCGTGGCAACTCGGTGTACTTCCCCGAGCGTGTTGTCCCGATGCTCCCCGAGGAGCTGTCCAACGGCCTGTGCTCGCTGAACCCGCACGTCGATCGCCTGGCCATGGTCTGCGAAATGACCATGAACAAGGCCGGCCAGATGGTCGACTACCAGTTCTACGAAGGTGTGATCCATTCTCATGCCCGCCTGACCTACAACAAGGTCAGCAGCATGCTCGAGCATGCCCGTACCCGCGAGGGCAAGGCGCTGCGCGAGGAGTACCAGGAGGTCCTGCCGGACCTGAAGAACCTGTACAACCTGTACAAGGTGCTGCTCGATGCCCGTCACGCCCGCGGCGCCATCGACTTCGAAACCCAGGAAACCCGCATCATCTTCGGTGAAGAGCGCAAGATCGCGGAAATCCGCCCGACCGTGCGCAACGATGCCCACAAGCTGATCGAGGAATGCATGCTGGCGGCCAACGTCGCCACGGCCGAGTTCCTCAACAAGCATGGCGTGCCGGCGCTGTACCGCGTGCACGATGGCCCGCCACCGGAGCGCCTTGAAAAGCTGCGTGCCTTCCTCGGCGAGCTGGGCCTTAGCTTGCACAAAGGCAAGGACCCTTCGCCCAAGGACTACCAGGCACTGCTTGCAAGCATTGCCGGGCGCCCGGACTTCCACCTGATCCAGACGGTGATGCTGCGTTCGCTGAGCCAGGCGGTATACAGCACCGACAACAACGGCCACTTCGGTTTGAACTACGAGGCGTACACGCACTTTACCTCGCCGATCCGTCGTTACCCGGACCTGCTGGTGCACCGCGCCATCCGCAGCATCATCCGTTCCAAGGTCGATACTCCGCACGTCAAGCGTGCCGGCGCCATGAGCATTCCCAAAGCGCGTATCTATCCGTACGACGTGAACACCCTCGACCAGCTCGGCGAGCAGTGCTCCATGACCGAGCGCCGCGCCGACGAAGCCACCCGTGACGTGGTCAACTGGCTCAAGTGCGAGTTCATGAAGGACCGTGTGGGCGAGACCTTCCCGGGTGTGATCACTGCGGTCACCGGTTTTGGGCTGTTTGTCGAGCTTACCGATATCTACGTCGAAGGCCTGGTGCACGTCAGTGCGCTGCCGGGTGACTACTACCACTTCGACCCCGTGCATCACCGCTTGTCGGGTGAGCGCACCGGGCGTAGCTTCCGTCTGGGCGACACCATCGAGGTCAAGGTCATGCGCGTTGACCTAGACGAGCGCAAGATCGACTTCGAAGTGTCCGATCAGCAGCTCGCTGCGCCGATAGGGCGCAAGGGCCGTGGCGCCGCACCGGCTGCAGAAAAGCCCGAGCAGCAGCCAGTGGTGGAGGCCAAGGCCACACCGAAACCGCGCAGCCGCAAGAGCGAGACCGCCGAGGCTTACTTCCCGAAAGATGCCGTGCAGCGTAATGCTGAAGTGCGCAAAAGTCGCGAAATGAAGAAGGCGCTGATGACCGACGCGCGCACTGGCGGCAACGCCGGCAGCAAGTCGGACAAAGGCGGCAAGCCCTCCGGCAAGCCCACCAAGCACCGTAAAGGCCCGCCGAAATCCGGCGCGCCACGCAAGAGCAAGAACAAGTCATGAGTCAGCTGGAAAAAATCTACGGTGTGCATGCCGTGCAGGCGCTGCTGCAGCACCATCCGAAGCGGGTCAAGCAGATCTGGCTGTCGGAAGGGCGCAGCGAGCCACGCATCCAGGCGTTGCTGGCGCTGGCCGCAGAAAACCGTGTGCAGGTTGGCCAGGCCGAGCGCCGTGAGCTCGATGCCTGGGTCGAGGGCGTGCACCAGGGCGTTGTTGCCGAGGTCAGCCCAAGCCAGGTGTGGGGCGAATTGATGCTCGAGGAGTTGCTCGAGCGCACCGAAACGCCACCGCTGATCCTGGTGCTGGACGGCGTCACCGACCCGCACAACCTCGGCGCCTGCCTGCGCACCGCCGATGCTGCCGGGGCTACGGCAGTGGTGGTGCCCAAGGATAAATCGGCGACGCTGACACCGGTGGTGCGCAAGGTGGCCTGCGGCGCAGCGGAAGTGATTCCGCTGGTGGCGGTGACCAACCTGGCGCGTACCCTGGAGAAGCTTCAGCAGCGTGGCCTGTGGGTGGTGGGTACAGCCGGTGAGGCCGAGCAGGAGATCTATCAGCAGGACCTTACCGGCCCATTGGTGATGATCATGGGCGCGGAAGGCAAGGGCATGCGCCGGCTGACCCGTGAACACTGCGATTTCCTGGTCAAGTTGCCAATGTCGGGCAGCGTCAGCAGTCTGAACGTTTCAGTGGCTACGGGCGTCTGCCTGTTCGAGGCAGTGCGCCAGCGCCAGGCCAAGCGCTGATTTGTCGACACTGTAGCGGCCCTATCGCCGGTAAGCCGGCTCCCAAAAGCACCACGCCAGGTTCAATGGCTGTGGTGCTTTGCTGCAAGCCGGCGAGCTGGCGGTAGGGCTCGCCCAAGGTAAAGTGTTTCCGGCTGTTCAAATAATCGCCAATCACCTTGCTTGTGTGCACCGCCTTCTCTACAATTGCGCCCCTTGCCGAGCTGGCAGGCGCACATGTGCCTCCCCTCCATGGCAAGACATACAGTGTCATTCACTCCTTGTCTGACCAGATACGCTGGCAGACTACTAACCCGTAAGGAGCATTCATGCGTCATTACGAAATCATCTTCCTGGTTCACCCGGACCAGAGCGAGCAAGTCGGCGGCATGGTTGAGCGTTACACCAAGCTGATCGAAGAAGATGGTGGCAAGATCCACCGCCTGGAAGACTGGGGCCGTCGTCAACTGGCCTACGCAATCAACAATGTTCACAAGGCTCACTACGTGATGCTGAACGTTGAGTGCACCGGCAAGGCCCTGGCCGAGCTGGAAGACAACTTCCGCTACAACGATGCCGTGATCCGTAACCTCGTCATCCGTCGCGACGAAGCCGTAACCGGTCAGTCCGAGATGCTGAAGGCCGAAGAGAACCGCAGCGAGCGCCGTGAGCGTCGTGAGCGTCCTGAGCATGCTGACTCCGCCGAAGGCGACGACAGCAATGACAGCGACTCCAGCGATAACGCTGACGAGTAATCCACGGACCTTTTGAGGAGCCTATTACATGGCACGTTTCTTCCGTCGTCGTAAATTCTGCCGCTTCACTGCTGAAGACGTGAAAGAGATCGACTTCAAAGATCTCAACACCCTGAAAGCTTACGTATCCGAAACCGGCAAAATCGTTCCAAGCCGTATCACCGGTACCAAAGCTCGTTATCAGCGTCAGCTGGCTACCGCTATCAAGCGCGCCCGCTTCCTGGCCCTGCTGCCCTACACCGACAGCCACGGCCGCTGAGACCGGGTCGTCGATAAGTAGTAAGGGATAAGCATGCGAGCGTTGGCTGATTTCATCATGCGCGGTCGTGTGCAGGCCACCTTGGTGGTGGTCGTGAGTGCGGTATTACCGCTGCTGTTCTGGTTGAGTGCCGCTGCCGGGAGCCTTGTGCTGCTGCGGCGCGGGTTCAAGGACGCTTCAACGGTCATCGCTTTCGGCCTTTTGCCGGCGGTGGCCATTTGGGCCTTCGGTGATCCAAGCACCTTGCTGGTGCTGTTGGGAACACTGGGGCTGGCCGCCTTGTTGCGTGCCGGGCATTCCTGGAGCCGGGTGTTGTTGTCCAGTGTTGTGTTGGGGTTGGTCTACAGCCTCATCCTGGACGCGGTACTGCGCGAAACCTTCGAAGTGTTGGCCAAGGCGCTTTCCGAAGCGTTGCCGCAAATCGAAGGCAAGCCAGTCATTCCCGGTGAGCTGATCGGCCCTGTGCTGGTCGCTTCCACAGCGGTGATGCTGCAGTTGTTCAGCGTGCTGGCTTTGATGCTGGCGCGTTATTGGCAAGCAGCGTTGTACAACCCTGGAGGCTTCGGTCGCGAGTTTCGCGCCCTGAAGTTGCCGCGGGCAGTCATGCTGGCTCTGGTTGCCGCGATGGTGTTGGGTCCGTTCATCGGCCCGCAGTTCATCGTCCTGGCTTCCGCGTCCAGCCTGGTGCTCGTCCTGGCCGGCATCGCCTTGATGCATGGGCTGGTGGCACAGGGTCGGCTGGCCGGTTTCTGGCTGGTCGGCATGTACGTGACACTGCCGCTGATACTGCAGCTGATTTATCCGTTGCTCGTGGTTCTGGCCATTGTCGACAGCCTGATTGATTTTCGCGGTCGCAAGTCCCCTGAGGGGAATGACTCCGCGAACGGTGAAGGTTAAAAGTTAAGAGGTTTTACCAAATGGAACTGATCCTGCTGGAAAAAGTCGCTAACCTGGGCAACCTGGGCGACAAAGTTAAGGTTAAGGCTGGTTACGGCCGTAACTTCCTGCTGCCATTCGGCAAGGCCACCGTTGCCAACGCCGCCAACCTGGCTGCGTTCGAAGAGCGTCGCGCCGAGCTGGAAAAAGCAGCTGCTGACCGTAAATCGTCGGCTGAAAGCCGCGCTGCCCAACTGGCCGAGCTGGAAGTGACCATCACTGCCACCGCTGGCGACGAAGGCAAGCTGTTCGGTTCGATCGGCACCCACGACATCGCTGACGCCCTGACCGCCTCCGGCGTTGAAGTGGCCAAGGCTGAAGTTCGTCTGCCGAACGGCACCATCCGTCAGGTTGGCGAATACGACGTAGCCGTGCACCTGCACAGCGACGTTGAAGCCACCGTACGTGTGGTCGTCGTAGCTGCCTAAGCTGCGCTGACTGGGTAGCTCCTCGCGGGCTGCCCGGTTAACATCGGGCACGTCCTGTCTCTGAACAGGCCGTGCCCTTTGTCTTTTTCATCCTCCAGAATTCTTTCGTGGCCATGAACGAGATCACCAATCCCGAACAGCTAGACCTGCAAACCGCTGCCCTCAAGGTGCCGCCGCATTCCATCGAGGCCGAACAGGCCGTGCTCGGTGGCCTGATGCTGGACAACAACGCCTGGGAGCGGGTGCTGGATCAGGTTTCGGATGGCGATTTCTATCGGCATGACCACCGCCTGATCTTCCGTGCCGTGCACAAGCTGGCCGACGCCAACCAGCCGTTCGACGTCGTCACCCTGCACGAGCAACTGGACAAGGAAGGCTTGTCGACCCAGGTTGGCGGGTTGGCGTACCTGGCAGAGCTTGCCAAGAACACCCCGTCGGTTGCCAACATCAAGGCCTACGCCGCGATCATTCGCGAGCGGGCAACGTTGCGCCAGCTGATCAGCATCAGTACCGACATCGCCGACAACGCCTTCAACCCGCAAGGGCGCAATGCCGCCGAAATCCTCGATGATGCCGAACGGCAGATCTTCCAGATCGCCGAGGCACGGCCCAAGACCGGCGGCCCGGTGGGCGTCAACGAACTGTTGACCCTGGCTATCGACCGGATCGACACGCTGTTCAACTCCGACAGCGACATCACCGGTGTTTCCACCGGCTTCACCGACCTGGACGCGAAAACCAGCGGCCTGCAGGCTGCCGACCTGGTCATCGTGGCCGGCCGTCCGTCGATGGGTAAGACCACCTTCGCCATGAACCTTGTGGAAAATGCCGTGTTGCGTACCGACAAGGCGGTGTTGGTGTTCTCCCTCGAGATGCCAGGTGAATCGCTGATCATGCGTATGCTCTCGTCCCTTGGCCGCATCGACCAGACCAAGGTGCGTTCCGGTCAGTTGGACGATGACGACTGGCCGCGCCTGACGTCGGCGGTCAACTTACTCAACGACCGCAAGCTGTTCATCGACGATACCGCCGGCATCAGCCCCTCGGAGATGCGGGCGCGTACCCGCCGCCTGGCGCGTGAGCACGGCGAGATCGCCATGATCATGGTCGACTACCTGCAGCTGATGCAGATCCCGGGCTCGGCCGGTGACAACCGGACCAACGAAATTTCCGAGATTTCCCGCTCGCTAAAGGCCCTGGCCAAGGAATTCAACTGCCCGGTCATCGCCCTTTCGCAGCTCAACCGCTCCCTGGAACAGCGCCCGAACAAACGCCCGGTGAACTCCGACTTGCGTGAATCGGGTGCAATCGAGCAGGACGCCGACGTGATCATGTTCGTGTACCGGGATGAGGTTTACCACCCGGAGACCGAGCACAAAGGCGTTGCCGAAATCATCATCGGCAAGCAGCGTAACGGCCCCATCGGCTTCGTCCGCCTGGCGTTCATCGGTAAGTACACCCGCTTCGAGAACCTCGCACCGGGCATGTACAACTTCGACGACGACGAATAAATCTGCTTTCATGCAGTTGCGCATAACTCACTGAGTTTGCAAGGCCCGTTCGAAGCGACTTCAGCCGTGAAGAATTCAGTGCGGCGGGTCGCACCGGCTGCGCCGTTGTTCGGGGCTAAAGCCGGTCCCGCAAGGTGTGCGACGCGCCGGCTAGCTCAGGGTTCTGAGCAATTTTCGCTTGCACCTGGCTAACTATCCGCCCCTCGTTCAGTGTGATCACTCGGTCAAATCGTGACAGCGCGCTTTGATCATGCGTCACGCAAATCAGCCCTCTCCCTTGGAACGCTTCGAACAACAGATCCCAGGAACGCTCGGCCGATCCGGCATCGAGCCCAGCTGTGGGTTCGTCAAAGAAATTGAATTCGCCTGGCTGATTGAGAACGCGTAGCAGCGTCAGCCTTCGTGCTTCGCCGCCCGAAATGGATTCTGCGCGTGCATCCAGGTCAAGTTCGTACCAGTCTTTATCCAAGCCCAGCCGCTCAAGCCATCGTTCGATTTGAGCGCGATCATGATCATGCCCGAACAGTACTGCACGGGGCAGTGGGCCGGGTAGAAAGTGCGCATCCTGAGGGCAGAGTCTTAAGCGACTGAACTGCGCGCAAGCATCGAGCTCAGCCAGGCACCTGCCGTACAATTGAACATGCTCGCGCAACTGGAATACCGTTCCAGCCAGCGCATGCAGAAGCGTCGATTTGCCACACCCGCTGGACCCTATCAGCGCGACCCGTTCTCCTTTGTGCAGCACCAATGGTTCTTCGATTTGCAGTTGCACACTGTTCCGAGCGCTTAGCAGGCACGGGGCGATGCGCAGCCCTGCGTTATTGTCATGTGATTTCGACTCAGCAGAGCATGTCGGACCGAACGGCGGGAGTCGGAGCCAGTGTTCAAGTTTTTGTTTGTCGAGCCTGAACTGGTCTAGTAGTCGCCAGGCCTCAGCCAGTTGCGCAACCCCTGCCAGCAATCCACTCACCAAGGTGAAAAGAGCAACGAGTTCGCCCAAGCTCAATTGCGGTGTTGTCAGAGCCTGATCCTGGATGCCCCACATGAGCAGACCGCCACTGCCCAGGCCAATGAACAAAGTGCGCAAGCCCTGAACCCAGCCCCCGCTGTGGGCTACCCTCACCGCTGAGTCGGCATAGGCCGAGAGTGTATGGTTGACCGGGAGCATCGCCGCATGCTCCGCCTTTTCCAGTTTGACCGTCGCCGCGCTCGCGAAGGTATCCACCCATTGTTCCGCCAGTTCATCCTCTCGCGAGTTCACTGCCTCTATATGTGGTCGGCGCCAGCGCACCAGTCGATCATTTGCCCATAGATACGCCAGACTCAAGGGGATGAGACCGATCAATACCGAGGTAGCCCCCAGATATGCGAAGAGCGTAATCAGCACTGTAGCTTCAGCTAGTACCGGCCAAGCTGAACCAATCAGAAAGCCTAGCCAGCGCTCCTGTGCCGTAATTCCCCTATCCAGCACCTTTACCAGTGTTCCGCCATGGAGTTGTCCATAGGCCTCGAAGCGTTTGTCCAACAACGCTCGGCACCAGCGGATGGAGAGCTGTTTCACGCGATCCTGGCAGAGCCGTGCAAGACACCAGGCTTGCAAAGGGGTCATTGAGGCTTGTAATGCGATAAGGCATATGTAGGCTCCGAGTAGAAGCTGGGTAGGCGCGGCTGAGCTGGATATGTTGTCAATGATGTCGGCCAATATCAGGGCGGGTACGACGGTCGCGACTTTCAGGACCAATGTCGCGCTCAAGGCGGCGATGATTCCTCGATAGATATGCATGTCATTCCCTAATGCCTTTGAATGCGCTCTGCGGCGCGACTGGAATACCTGATCTGATCAGGTGGAATCGCTCCAGTCCGGGTATGAAAACCTGCAGAACCGTGGCGAGATTCGGGTGTTCATAAAGTGTGCGATAAAATACGGCCTTATTTTGTTTTTTCAGATTGATGTGTATGCGCTTGATTTGCCCGCGCACGCTGAGCTCGGTGTGCGGTGGGTGAAACGTGGGCACGGCGTACGTGGGGCAGGGATTTATAAGTGAAGCCAGCCGGGCTGAGTGGGCAAGCATTTTTTCAGCAGAAAGGTCTTCTTGTTTTTCTCTTGGGCCATAAAGTTGTTTGCACTGAAGGTGCTCGGTTACGGCACGATACATTGCAGTGTATGGGTCGAGTGAACTGCCGGAGCCTACGCTACTGAGTGAACCTTCTGTTTTATCGGGAGAAACAGCGATGCAAAATGGCACCTCATAGAAATCGTGGGTCAAGAATATTTCCAGCTTCTTTGCGTGACGAAGAAGCTCGGCATCATGAGCGAAGGTCTCTTCCAAGAATGAAGTAGAGGGGCGGTAGAGTTCTGGCGGTGAGGCCAGCCCGCAGAGTGACAGGTAGTAAACCGAGAGGGCGTGGCGTTCGATCGCTTCATTAATGGCGTGTAGCAGAGCCTCGTTCTCTGTGCAACCAAGAGCTGTGCCAGAGTTGGTGGCATATTTGGAAAGAAAGCCCGCTGCCGTTTTTCTATGTCATCAATGTTTCTGGTTGAGGGTGCTATTATTATTGCAGGTATCTTTATTTCGTCGTAGCTGTCCAGGCCTTGAAGTCTGAGATAAGGTACCTGGCAACCAGGCGGTAGTGAGTTGAGCAACCAGTCGTCAAATGGTTCTATCGACTTCAATATTTGGTCGCTGTCGATGATGGTAGAAGTTATATCGTCGACGAAGTAATGCTCCAGACTTTCGGTAAGCGCTCCAAGTTCGCAGTACTCGCCCTTTCCTGCTCCGCAAGAGACCTCTTTGTAGGCGCTGTCGTACAAGTGGCAGGTGGCGACCAGTTTGTTGGTTCTTGCTAATGTTGTTCTTGAATTAAGTCCCAAGTGCTGATGCAGTCTGGTCAGGCGATCGTAGGCTTCGTCTATGTTCAGCTCGCGCTCGGTAATCATCTATGACTCCTTGGTAGTGCCAGAAGGGGTAGCCCCTTCTGGCTTATCGCTTACAGGAGGTTGAGGAAGTCAATCTCGGATTCGATGAATGTGGAGTTCATCACGCGAGGGATCTGCAGCGTGTTGATTTCAGAGCGACGACGTCCCATGGTTAGTACGCCTTCAGAGTTGCTTTAAGTGCGCTTTCCCCGCATGAGTGTTGTATCACTTGTTTTTTTGCGGGTTCAAGAACTGGTCGGGATTCGTGGCGGAAAGTTATCGTAGGATTTCTTCCCGGTGTTTGAAGTTCGATTCCTACAATTTTTTAAGAGGCAAAGAAAACGTTCTAACAATTAACAAGTTAGCGTTTGCTGAGGGTTGGAGGGGCTAAATATTCTGTAAAAACCTTTTTTGGCAAATACTGGCGACCCAACACAAACCCAAGCCAGCCACGTGGCGCTTCCCGCCCCAACCGTCGCCCCACTCGCCAATCCCCACGAAGGCAGTCGGATTTGGTCAAATTTTGTGCTATATTCCGCGCCCGCGATTTCCCTGCACAACAGAACCGGTCACTGACATGCAAGCAGCCAAACCACTCTACGACTATCCCAAGTACTGGGCCGAATGCTTCGGGCCAGCACCTTTCCTGCCGATGAGCAGGGAGGAGATGGATCTGCTCGGCTGGGATTCCTGCGACATCATCATCGTGACCGGTGATGCCTACGTCGATCATCCGTCATTCGGCATGGCCATCATCGGCCGCCTGCTGGAAGCCCAGGGCTTTCGCGTGGGCATCATTGCCCAGCCGAACTGGCAGTCCAAAGACGACTTCATGAAGCTTGGTGAGCCGAACCTGTTCTTCGGCGTCGCGGCGGGCAACATGGATTCGATGATCAACCGCTACACCGCAGACAAGAAAATCCGCTCTGACGATGCCTACACCCCGGGCGGCATGGCCGGCAAGCGCCCTGACCGCGCCAGCCTGGTGTACAGCCAGCGCTGCAAGGAAGCCTACAAGCACGTGCCGATCGTGCTCGGTGGCATCGAGGCATCGCTGCGCCGCATCGCCCACTATGACTACTGGCAGGACAAGGTTCGCCATTCGATCCTGATCGACGCCAGCGCCGACATCCTGCTGTACGGCAATGCCGAGCGGGCGATCGTCGAGGTCGCTCAGCGCCTGTCCAGTGGCCAGAGCATCGAAAGCATCACCGATGTGCGCGGTACCGCATTCGTGCGTCGTGACACGCCCGAGGGCTGGTACGAGATCGACTCGACCCGCATCGACCGCCCTGGCCGCGTCGACAAGATCATCAACCCGTACGTCAATACCCAGGACACCCAGGCCTGCGCCATCGAGCAGGCCAAGGGCGACCAGGAAGACCCCAACGAAGCCAAGGTCGTGCAGATCCTCGACAGCCCGCGCATGACCCGCGACAAGTCGGTGATCCGCCTGCCATCGTTCGAGAAGGTGCGTAACGACCCGGTGCTCTACGCCCACGCCAACCGTGTGTTGCACCTGGAGACCAACCCTGGCAACGCTCGTGCGCTGGTGCAGAAGCACGGCGAAGTGGATGTGTGGTTCAACCCGCCACCCATTCCAATGACCACCGAGGAAATGGACTACGTGTTCGGCATGCCCTATGCCCGTATTCCACACCCGGCCTACGGCAAAGAGCGCATCCCGGCCTACGAGATGATCCGCTTCTCGGTGAACATCATGCGTGGCTGCTTCGGCGGCTGTACCTTCTGCTCGATCACCGAGCACGAAGGCCGGATCATCCAGAACCGCTCCCATGAGTCGATCCTGCACGAAATCGAGGAAATGCGTGACAAGGTGCCTGGCTTCACCGGCGTGGTCTCCGACCTTGGCGGGCCGACGGCCAACATGTACCGCATCGCCTGCAAGAGCCCGGAGATCGAGAAGCACTGCCGCAAGCCGTCGTGCGTGTTCCCGGGCATCTGCGAAAACCTCAACACCGACCACAGCTCGCTGATCGAGCTGTATCGCAAGGCGCGCGCCCTGCCGGGTGTGAAGAAGATCCTGATTGCGTCGGGCCTGCGCTATGACCTGGCAGTGGAATCGCCGGAGTACGTCAAGGAGCTGGTCACCCACCACGTGGGCGGTTACCTGAAGATTGCCCCGGAGCACACCGAGCGTGGCCCGCTGGACAAGATGATGAAGCCGGGCATCGGCTCCTACGACCGCTTCAAGCGCATGTTCGAGAAGTACTCGAAAGAGGCGGGCAAAGAGCAGTACCTGATCCCGTACTTCATCGCTGCGCACCCAGGCACCACCGACGAAGACATGATGAACCTCGCCCTGTGGCTCAAGGGCAACGGCTTCCGCGCCGACCAGGTGCAGGCGTTCTACCCGTCGCCCATGGCCTCGGCCACGGCCATGTACCACTCGGGCAAGAACCCGCTGCGCAAGGTCACTTACAAGAGTGAAGGCGTGGAGATCGTCAAGAGCGACGAGCAGCGCCGCTTGCACAAGGCGTTCCTGCGCTATCACGACCCGAAGGGCTGGCCGATGCTGCGTGAGGCACTGGAGCGTATGGGCCGTGCCGACCTCATTGGCCCGGGCAAGCATCAGCTGATCCCGCTGCACCAGCCGCAGACCGACACCTACCAGAGTGCACGGCGCAAGAACTCGACACCGGCCGGCAGCCACAAGGTGGGCAAGGATCAGAAGATCCTCACTCAGCACACCGGTTTGCCGCCGCGTGGCAGTGACGGCAGCAAGCCGTGGGACAAGCGTGAGAAGGCCAAGGCTGAAGCGTTCGCCCGCAATCAGCAGGCGGCCAAGGAGCGCAAGGAAGCGGCAAAAGGTGGTGGCAAAGGCAACAAGAAGCCACGCCAGCCTGTCATTCCGCGCTGATTGATTCTTGGGGCTGCTTTGCAGCCCATCGCGACACAAGGCCGCTCCTGCAATGTCCGCGCAAGCACAATTCATTTGGCAGCGCGGTCGATGTTGGAGCGGCCTTGTGTCGCGAAAGGACCGCAAAGCGGTCCCAAAAGCCTCTGGGTCAATCAGGCTTCTTGTCGACCCACTTCGCCGCCAAGGCCGAGAAAACCACGCGACTTCTCGTTGAGTCCATCCGCATCAAACAAGCCTGGCCTTAATGTTCGAAGGCAGTTGTCACTCCGGGCGGGAGAATTCACAGATCGCACCGCTGGCCCCGTGGGCGTAGGCGGCGAGCAGGCTGTTCATGAAACTTGAGAGGGCCATTGCAGTTGCTCCTGAATGAGAGGTTGTCCCATCGTCCATTAAAAGGGCATGATGTGCCCTTAGATTGGTTGTATACAATCCATTGAACAATTCAACTGGCTGGCCACTTGACACCCTTTGATGCATGTCAGCAAGGGGCTGAACGGTTTCAGGCAGTCTCGCAATTGATAAAACCCTGCCAAGGAGATTCATGATGTTTGCGAAAGCTGTAGCGGTATCCCTGCTGACCCTCGCCAGCGCCTCCGTCTTCGCCGCCGAGTGCTCGGTAACTGTCGACTCGACTGACCAGATGTCCTACACCACCAAGGAATTCACCGTCGACAAGAGCTGCAAAGAGTTCACCGTGAAGCTGACCCATTCCGGCAACCTGCCGAAAAACGTGATGGGCCACAATCTGGTGATCAGCAAGACTGCCGACATGCAGGCCATTGCCACTGAAGGCATGAGCCAAGGCATCGACAAAGGCTATCTGAAGGAAGACAACGCCAACATCATCGCCCACACCGCGATGATCGGTGCACCTGAGAAAGAAACCGAAGTGAAGTTCGACACTTCCAAGCTGGAAGCGGGTGGCGATTACAGCTTCTTCTGCACCTTCCCCGGCCACATCTCGATGATGAAGGGCAAGGTTGTAGTCAAGTAATGACAGCTTGAAAGCAGGGGAGGGCTTTGCCCTCCTTCGCGACACAAGGCCGCGCCTACAGTCCTGTAGGAGCGGCCTTGTGTCGCGAAAGGGCCGCAAAGCGGCCCCAGAGGTCTCACGGTGCGAACGGCAGTTCGCGCTTGTGTTGGGTCTTGCGGTAGGTGGCGACGATGATGTCGAACGCTTCCTGCTCAACCGGCAGCCCATGCAGGAAGGCATCGATCTGTTGGTAGGTCACGCCATGCGAGGCCTCGTCAGGCTTGCCTGGTTCCAGGTCTTCCAAATCCGCAGTAGGCACCTTCTCCACCAGCGACTCCGGCGCCCCAAAGCTGCGCGCAATGGCCCGCACCTGGTTCTTTACCAGGCCGCTCAGCGGGGCCAGGTCGCAGGCACCGTCACCAAACTTGGTAAAGAAGCCCATCACCGCCTCGGCGGCGTGGTCGGTGCCGATCACCAGGCCAGCGCGGGCGCCAGCGATGGTGTACTGCGCGACCATGCGTGTACGCGCCTTGACGTTGCCCACGACGAAGTCCACCAGTGACGGCGAGCCGTCTTTCAATGCTTGCACCTCTGCGGCCAGCGCACGCACGGCAGGTGCAATATCAACGGTGTGCACTTCATCGGCGTTGATCACTTCCAGGCACGCCTGGGCGTCGTGCTCGTCATGCTGTACCTGGTACGGCAGGCGCACGGCAATGAAGCGGTAGGCCGGGTCGCTGGTTTCGGCGCGCAACTCGTTGATGGCGCGTTGGGCGAGCAGGGCGGCAGTCAGCGAATCGACGCCCCCGCTGATGCCCAGTACCAGGGTCTTGAGGCGGGCGTTGGCCAGGCAATCCTTGATGAACGCCACGCGCCGGGCGACTTCGGCCTCGAGCGCAGCGGCGTCTGCGAACGGCGGCTGCACGTTGAGCGCCTGGGCAATCTCTTGCTGAACGGCTTGCATGGGTTACTCCTTGCTGGGGATTTTGAACACGTGACGCATGTAGGCGACGAAATTCTCGTCGCGGCACTGGGTCTTGGCGGCCTCGTCAGAGATCTTCGCCACCGGCGAGCCGTTGCAGTCGGTCATTTTAAGCACGATATTCATCGGCGCCACGCCGGGGATGTCGCAGGTCAGGTTGGTGCCGATGCCGAAACTGACGTTGATGCGCCCGCGCAGGGCACGGAAGATCTGCAGCGCGCGGGTCAGGTTGAGGCCGTCGGAGAACACCAGGGTCTTGGTCATCGGGTCGATCCCCAACCTCTGGTAATGGGCGATGGCCTTTTCCGCCCAGGCCACCGGCTCACCCGAGTCGTGGCGCAGGCCGTCGAACAGCTTGGCGAAGTACAGGTCGAAATCGCTGAGGAAGGCATCCATGGTGATGCAGTCGGTCAGGGCGATGCCGAGCAGGCCGCGGTACTCCCGGACCCAGCAGTCCAGGGCGGCGATCTGGCTGTCGATCAGCCGCGGGCCGAGCTGCTGGTGGGCCATGATCCATTCGTGGGCCATGGTGCCCAGCGGCTTGATATCCAGTTTCCATGCCAAATCGACGTTGCTGGTACCGACGAAGCGGGCCGGGAAGTCATTGCGCAGTACCCGCACCACCTCCTCCTGCACGCGGCTGGAAAAACGCCGGCGGGTGCCGAAGTCGGCCACTTGCAGCTCGGCCAGTTCGTCGGCGCTGGCATGCGCCTGTAGCCAGTCGAACTTGCGGTAGAGCTGGTCACGGGCCTCGGCCAGGCGCATGCGCGGGTGCAGGTGGCGGTTGCGCACTTCGCTGATGATGGCCAGCAGCGGGACTTCGAAGAGGATCACATGCAGCCAGGGCCCTTTGAGCCGCAGGTACAGCTGGTCGCCCTCGATACCAACCTGCACATAGCGCAGGTTGAAACGGAACAGGCGCAGAAAGCGCAGGAAGTCGGGCTTGAGGAAGCTGATGCGTTCGAGGAAGGCCAGCTGGCCATCATCGAGGGTAAGTTCGCTCAGCCGTTCGAGCTGGTTGCGGATCTCGCCCAGATAGGGGCGCAAGTCTTCGCCATTGCGGCAGCGGAATTCCCACTCCACGTCGGCATCCGGGTAGTTGTGCAGCACGCCCTGCATCATGGTGAGCTTGTAGAAGTCGGTGTCGAGCAGGTTGTGCACGATGCGCTCAGCGAATGCGCTCTCGCTCATCAGGGTGGGCTCCAAAGCGGCGAATGGCGGTCATTGTGCCACAGGAAACGCGCCGAACTTGCCGGCAACGCGTTACCGGCGGGAGCGGGTGCGTGTGTTAAGACGCCGAAACAGACAAATCAGGTGTTTTTCCGTGCACCAGCTAGCCTTGAAACGGTGCCGCCTGTAGCAGTTGCGCACCAGTGGTGTGCACTTCGGTGACGTCTGCTGTTACAGGGTGGTTGCACGTAAACACTTGTCAGGGTTGCAATGATGGCACTCGGTGGTTGCTCCTTGTTTGCGCGCATGGTGGCGCTTGTCGCGTGGCAGACGGTTGCACACTCAGTAAAGAAAAGGCCGTCGGTCGCCTAGACGCGGCCCCAACAGTGTGATTTCCCGGAAGACAAAACCGATGGCACGGCCCTTGCTCTGAGCACAGGGCTGAGAAGTTGTAGTGCCAACCAAAAAAAACTCTAGGAGCACCACCTCATGTCGCAGACGTTTTACAAGAAAGGTTTCCTGGCACTGGCCGTGGCTACGGCACTGGGTGTTTCTTCGTATGTTCAGGCCGACGTCAAGATCGGTGTCGCGGGCCCGATGACCGGGGCTAACGCAGCGTTTGGCGAGCAATACATGAAAGGTGCCCAGGCGGCAGCTGACAAGATCAACGCTGCCGGTGGCGTCAACGGCGAAAAAATCATCCTGGTCAAAGGCGATGACGCCTGTGAGCCGAAACAGGCTGTATCGGTTGCCAACCGTCTGGTCGATCAGGACAAGGTAATCGGTGTGGTAGGCCACTTCTGCTCCTCCAACACCATTCCAGCTTCCGAGGTGTATGACGAAGCAGGCGTGATCGCCATCACCCCTGGCTCCACCAACCCACAAGTCACCGAGCGCGGGCTGAGCGCCATGTTCCGCATGTGCGGCCGTGACGACCAGCAGGGCATCGTTGCCGGTGACTACATCGTCGATGTGCTCAAGGGCAAGAAGGTGGCGGTGCTGCACGACAAGGACACCTACGGCCAGGGCCTGGCCGATGCAACCAAGGCGCAGCTGGAGAAGCGTGGCGTCAAGCCGGTGCTGTATGAAGGCCTGACCCGTGGCGAGAAAGACTTCAGCGCCGTGGTGACCAAGATCCGTTCCACCGGTGCCGACGTGGTCTACTTTGGCGGCCTTCACCCCGAAGCCGGTCCGCTGGTGCGTCAGCTGCGCGAGCAAGGCCTGAAGGACGTCAAGTTCATGTCCGATGACGGTATCGTCACCGACGAACTGGTCGCAACTGCGGGCGGCGCCCAGTACGTGGACGGCGTGTACATGACCTTCGGCGCCGACCCGCGCATGCTGCCAGACAGCAAGGCGGTGGTGGAAGAATTCCGCAAAGCCGGCACCGAGCCTGAAGGCTACACCCTCTACGCCTACGCTTCGCTGCAAGCCCTGGCCGCTGCCTTCAACGGCGCCAAGTCGAACAAGGGCGAAGACGCTGCCAAGTGGCTCAAGGCCAACTCGGTGCAGACCGTCATGGGCGAGAAGAAGTGGGACAGCAAAGGCGACCTGACTGTCTCTGACTACGTGGTCTATCAGTGGGACAAGGACGGCAAGTACCACCAGCTGGAAAAACAAAAATAACAACGGCAGCCAGCCCGGGCCTGCGCCCGGGCCGATGCCCCTGCGGTACCTGTCTTTATTCGGAGATCTGCACGGTTCTGCGCTGCGAGGGCCGCTTTATCCGTGGCCTGGCGTGCTCGGCGCTTGTGCAGTCTCGCTCAGGTGAGATTGCGTTATGGATGGTATTTTCCTGCAGCAACTGGTCAACGGCCTGACCCTCGGGTCGGTCTATGGCCTGATCGCCATCGGCTACACAATGGTCTATGGCATCATCGGCATGATCAACTTCGCGCACGGCGAGGTGTATATGATTTCCGCGTACCTCGCGGCAATCAGCCTGGCATTGCTGGCTTATTTCGGCATCGAGTCGTTCCCCCTGCTGATGTTGGGCACCTTGTTGTTCACCATCGTCGTCACGGGTGTGTATGGCTTCACCATTGAACGCATCGCCTACAAACCCCTGCGCAACTCCACCCGCCTGGCACCGCTGATCAGTGCCATCGGCATCTCGCTGATCCTGCAAAACTATGCGCAGATCAGCCAGGGCGCCCGCCAGCAAGGCGTGCCGACCCTGCTCGAAGGCGCCTGGCGCGTCGAAGTGGGCACTGGCTTCGTGCAACTGACCTACACCAAGATCTTCATCCTGATTGCCGCATTCGTCGGCATGGGGCTGCTCACCTATGTGATCAAGTACACCAAGCTCGGCCGTATGTGCCGCGCTACCCAGCAAGACCGCAAGATGGCCTCGATCCTTGGCATCAACACCGACCGGGTGATCTCCTACGTGTTCGTCATCGGCGCGGTGATGGCTGCGCTTGCCGGTGTGCTGATCACCATGAACTACGGCACCTTCGACTTCTACGCCGGCTTCATCATCGGCATCAAGGCATTCACCGCTGCGGTGCTCGGCGGCATCGGCTCGCTGCCCGGCGCCATGTTGGGCGGGATTATCCTGGGTATTTCCGAGTCGTTGTTCTCTGGCCTGATCAACTCCGACTACAAGGACGTGTTCAGCTTCTCGCTGCTGGTGCTGATCCTTATCTTCCGCCCACAAGGCCTGTTGGGTCGCCCGCTCGTGGCTAAGGTGTGAACATGTCCACTGCCAAAACTGCCTCCGTTTCCGAAACCCAAGGTTTCGATCTCAAACGCAGCTTGCTCGAGACCATCGTCGCCGGCCTGCTCGCGCTCATTGTCTTTGGTCCGGTCGTCGGCGTGGTGCTCGACGGCTATAGCTTCAATGCCGAACCCCGCCGCGTGGCCTGGCTGGTCGGTGGCGTGATGGCCGGGCGCTTCCTGCTCAGCCTGTACCTGCAGACCGCCGCAGGCAAACGCATGTTGCAAGGCTTCGACAGCGGCGGCTCGGGGGTGCACGTCAATGCACCGAACTACAAGTCGCGTCTGCGTTACATCATTCCGGCGCTGATCGTGATCGCCATCGTCTTCCCCATCTTCGCCAACAAGTACCTGCTGACCGTGGTCATCCTCGGCCTGATCTACGTGCTGCTGGGCCTTGGCCTGAACATCGTGGTGGGCCTGGCGGGCCTGCTCGACCTGGGCTACGTGGCGTTCTATGCCATTGGCGCCTATGGCTTGGCGCTGGGCTATCAGTACCTGGGGCTGGGGTTCTGGAGTGTGCTGCCACTGGCGGCCATCGCCGCGGCTCTGGCGGGGTGCATACTGGGCTTCCCGGTGTTGCGCATGCACGGTGACTACCTGGCGATCGTGACCCTGGGCTTTGGCGAGATCATCCGCCTGGTGCTGAACAACTGGCTGTCGTTCACCGGTGGCCCGAACGGCATGCCGGCCCCGGCGCCGACCTTCTTTGGCCTGGAGTTCGGCCGTCGAGCCAAGGATGGCGGGGTGCCGATCCACGAGTACTTCGGCTTCGATTACAACGCCAATCTGAAGTTCGTGTTCATCTATGCCGTGCTGTTCCTGGTCGTGCTGGCGGTGCTGTACATCAAGCATCGGCTGACCCGCATGCCGGTTGGCCGCGCTTGGGAAGCGCTGCGTGAGGACGAAATCGCCTGCCGCTCGATGGGCCTGAACCATGTGCTGGTCAAGCTTTCGGCCTTCACCCTGGGGGCCTCCACTGCGGGCCTCGCCGGGGTGTTCTTCGCCACCTACCAAGGCTTCGTCAACCCGTCCTCGTTCACCTTCTTCGAGTCGGCGCTGATTCTGGCCATTGTCGTACTGGGCGGCATGGGTTCGACCGTGGGCGTGGTGATCGCTGCGTTCGTACTGACCGTAGCGCCGGAGCTGCTGCGCAGCTTCTCCGAATACCGGGTGCTGCTGTTCGGTGTGCTGATGGTGCTGATGATGATCTGGCGACCGCGTGGGCTGATCCGCATCAGCCGCGCCGGTGTGGTCCCGCGTAAAGGAGTGGCGCCATGAGCGACGAAATCATTCTCTCGGTCGACAACCTGATGATGCAGTTCGGTGGCATCAAGGCGCTCAGCGACGTCAGCCTCAAGGTCAAGCGTAACCAGATCTTCGCCCTGATCGGCCCCAACGGCGCCGGCAAGACCACGGTGTTCAACTGCCTGACCGGTTTTTACAAGGCCAGCGGCGGGCGCATCGAGCTGAACGTGCGCGGCAGCCATACCAACGTCATCCAGTTGCTTGGTGAGCGCTTCCAGGCGGCGGACTTCGTTTCGCCGGCACGTTTTGGTTCGCGCCTGTACTACAAGATGTTCGGTGGCACCCACCTGGTCAACCGCGCGGGGCTGGCGCGCACCTTCCAGAACATTCGCCTGTTCAAGGAAATGTCGGTGGTGGAAAACCTGCTGGTCGCCCAGCACATGTGGGTCAACCGCAACCTGCTGGCCGGCGTGCTCAACACCAAGGCCTACCGCAAGGCCGAGAGTGATGCCCTGGACCACGCATTCTACTGGCTGGAGGTAGTCGATCTGGTCGACTGTGCCAACCGCCTGGCCGGGGAGCTGTCGTATGGCCAGCAACGCCGCCTGGAAATCGCCCGGGCCATGTGCACGCGGCCGAAGATCATCTGCCTGGACGAACCGGCGGCCGGCCTCAACCCGCAGGAGACCGAAGCACTTAGCCGTATGATCCGCGTGCTGCGTGACGAGCACGACATCACCGTGGTGCTGATCGAACACGACATGGGCATGGTCATGAGCATTTCCGACCATATCGTCGTGCTCGACCACGGCAACGTGATCGCCGAAGGCGCGCCGCAGGATATCCGCCACAACCCGACGGTGATCGCCGCCTACCTGGGTGCCGACGAAGAGGAGCTGGTATGAGTGCACCCATTCTGGAACTGAAGGACCTGGACGTGTTCTACGGGCCGATTCAGGCGTTGAAAAAGGTCTCGATGCACATCGATGAAGGTGAGACCGTGAGCCTGATCGGCGCCAACGGTGCCGGCAAGTCGACCCTGCTGATGTCCATCTTCGGCCAGCCGCGCGCAGCCTCGGGGCAGATTGTCTACCGTGGCACCGACATTACCCGCAAGTCGTCGCACTACATCGCATCCAATGGCATCGCCCAGTCGCCGGAAGGGCGCCGGGTGTTCCCCGACATGAGCGTCGAGGAAAACCTGATGATGGGTACCATCCCTATCGGTGACAAATATGCCAGTGAGGACATGCAACGCATGTTCGAGCTGTTCCCTCGGTTGAAGGAGCGGCGCAACCAGCGTGCGATGACCATGTCCGGTGGTGAGCAGCAGATGCTGGCCATTGCCCGTGCGCTGATGAGTCGGCCCAAGTTGCTGCTGCTCGACGAGCCGTCGCTGGGGCTGGCGCCGATCGTGGTCAAGCAGATCTTTTCGACCCTGCGCGAACTGGCCAAGACCGGGATGACCATCTTTCTGGTGGAGCAAAACGCCAACCATGCCTTGAAGTTGTCCGACCGGGCTTATGTCATGGTGAACGGCGAGATTCGCATGACCGGCACCGGGCAGGAGTTGTTGGTCAACGAAGAGGTTCGCAGCGCCTATCTTGGCGGGCACTAAGCTGAATCCGGGGCTGCTGTGCGGCCCCGATCGGCATCACCTGGCGAATGTGGACAACTTGTCGCATATCTTTCTTGAGCTTTGCCACAACCCCTACGCAAGCCATTGTTTCCACAGGCTCATTGTTGTCCACGGATAATGTGGAGCCGCCTGTGGAAAACATGGTGGCATCTAGCTGCAACCCAATGAGATCAAGGCCTGCAAGGTTCTGTTCATATTTTGATCAGTTGCTGTTATGAGTCATTCAGCGCGGGTTTTCGCAGACGCCTTAGAGCGCTAACGATAGGCTACCAGCCTGTGGATAACTCTGTGCGAAACCCTTGGACAGACTGCTGTAAGCGGCATGTTTGAAAGGGTGCGCCATTACCGCAACGCGTGATCCTGACCGTAGGTGGCTGAAAGGGTTCCGCCTGATGGCGAAGTTGCCCCCAATCCGTGGGGAAAGCCTTGTGGATAACATGCGCATAGCTCGCGCTGGACCCTCTGCCATGCGGCTTTGCGGGTAATGTACAAAAAATGACCAAGTGCCTCGATGGCTTGCTGACTACGCCCGTCGCGGGCATGCTGCAAAGCTTGCCGAAAATAATCCACAGCGAGGAACAGAGCATGACGTCCACCGTATTCATCACTGGCGCGACTTCCGGTTTTGGCGAGGCCACGGCTCGCCGCTTCGCCGACGCCGGCTGGAAGCTGATCCTCACCGGCCGGCGCAAGGATCGCCTGGATGCCCTGTGCGCCGAACTGTCGGCCAAGACCGAAGTGCACGGCCTGGTGCTCGATGTACGTGACCGCAAGGCCATGGAACACGCTATAGCCAACCTGCCAGCGGGCTTTGACAAGCTACGCGGGCTGGTCAATAACGCAGGCCTTGCGCTGGGCGTCGATGCGGCGCAGAACTGCAGCCTGGACGACTGGGAAACCATGGTCGATACCAACATCAAGGGCTTGATGTACACCACCCGCTTGCTGCTGCCACGCCTGATCGCCCACGGCCGGGGGGCGTCGATCCTCAACGTGGGGTCGGTGGCGGGCAACTATCCGTACCCTGGCAGCAACGTTTATGGCGGTACCAAGGCATTCGTCGGCCAGTTCTCGCTCAGCTTGCGTTGTGACCTGCGTGGCACGGGTGTGCGTGTCAGCAACCTTGAGCCAGGGCTGTGTGAAAGTGAGTTTTCGCTGGTGCGGTTCGGTGGGGACCAGGCCAAGTATGATGCCACCTACGCCGGTGCCGAGCCTATTCAGCCGCAGGATATCGCCGAGACCATCTTCTGGATCCTCAACCAGCCGGCCCACATCAACATCAACAGCCTGGAGCTTATGCCAGTGAGCCAGGACTGGGCTGGGTTATCGATTGATCGTTCGGTGAAGGGCTGATGCAGTAGGGTTGCTTCGCTGCCCAATCGCCGGCAGGCCGGCTGCCACAGGTGTTGCGGCCCCGCTTGCCCTGTGGAAAAACCAGCTTGCCGGCAATTGCGTCAGTTCAGGCGCTGCAAGCCTTCCAGGCAAGTCGCCAGGTGATAGGGCGTAGTCGAAGGCATGTCATGCCTGCTGACCGCACCTTCACCATCGCGGCACTCATACCAGCCTCCATCGTGCAGGAAGCGCTGGTGCATTGCCTGCAACTGCTCAGCCAGCTTCACTCCACTCCCTGGCCGCAGTGCAAGCGCCCGCAGATACTCAGCCTGTGCCCAGATCCGCTGGGTCGCATCGATCACCTGGCCATCCACAGCCAGCATCGCCAGCACGGCAGCATCCTTCACTCCGCACTGCTCGGCGTAAGCGAATGCGCGGTCGATGGACGCATGCAGCGGCGTACCGCGCAGCAGTGCCGAGGTATGCAGCAGGTAGAACCACTCGAACTGGTGCCCCGGCTCGAACCAGTTATCCACAGCACCGCGGGGTTTTTCCAGCATCAGGCCATGTTGCGGTTCGATGAAGTGCGTCTGCAGGGCTTGGCACAGTTGCAGCAGTGCCTGTTGCACACCTTGATCTGCACGCACGGCGAGAACCTGCAGGAAGGCTTCGGCCAGGTGCATCTGTGGGTTTTGCAGCGGGCCGCTGCCGAGGTCGGACCAGTCTTCACCGAGGCTCGCTTCGTAAAGGCCGTCATCGCGGGCAAACTGCTCGCTGACGATCTCGAGGGCAGCATTGAGCGCCGATTCCACCAGGCTTTCGCGGACTTTTCCCCAGTAATGAGCGCAGGCAAACACGATGAATGCGTGGGTGTAGAGGTCTTTGCGCCGGTCCAGCGGCTTGCCTTGGGCATCGATGCTGTAGAACCAGCCACCATGTTCGGCGTCGTGGAAATGCCGCTGCAGCGAGCGAAACAGGGCTGCGGCCCGCTCTGCCGCTCCCGGTTGCTCGATACGGCTGCTGAACAGGTACAACTGACGCGCGCAGGCCATCGCCCGGTAGCGCTGCACTGGCAGCGGGCGGTGCGTAGCATCCAGGGCCTCGTAGGGCAGGGCCATTTCGGGATTCCAGCCGGAGCCCAGCCACACTGGCACGATGCGTTCGGCGAAGTGCTGGTTGAAGCGGGCCAGTTCGGCTGGAGTGGGGCGGGGGTCGGACATGAATGCGCTCGTCACAATCGGCAGTGCGCCATGGTAGCAGAAGTGCGCTTCAGCCCGGATTACCCAAACCCTGCCAATGCCGCGCACCGACGAAGATGAAGCGCAACTGCTGGGTGATCTTGTCCCGTGCACTCAGCGCCTGTGGATAACCTTGTTCAGGGTTGTCGATCAGTTCCGGCAGGGTGGCGAACACGGTCTTCACCACCAGGTCGGCAATCACCGCCAGCGCTGCTCCGTTCAGGTGCTGCCAGCGTTTCATTCGCGCAAGGTCGGTGGCCAGGTCGTTGCTGATACCTTGGCGCAAGCGGCCGATGGCATGGCGCACTGCCTGCGAGCCGCCGTACTGCTCGCGGGCCAGGAACAGGAACTGGGCCCGGTGGGCGGCTACCACGTCGAGGAAGATGCGTACCGAGGCGTCGGTGATACCGCCGAGTTCGAACTCGTTCTGCCGCACCAGGCGGATGGTCTGGCGGAAGGTGTCATCGACCTCGGCCACCAGGGCCAGGCCCAGGGCGTCCATGTCGGTGAAGTGCCGATAGAACCCGGTGGGCACGATGCCGGCGGCCTTGGCCACTTCGCGCAGGCTGATGCTGCCGAAACCACGGCCACTTTCCATGAGCTGGCAGGCCGCGTCGAGCAGGGCCTGGCGAGTCTGTAGCTTCTGTTCGGCGCGCGGCAGCATGTCAGGCCATTGATCGCGAAGGAAACCTGCACTTTATTGGCTCATGGACAAAAGTCAAAAAAAGGTTTCACGCTGCCTGCCCGTCGTGGTGGCGGGACGCGTAATGCTCGATGTAGCTGTCGCTGCTGATCGGCACCTCCAACATTCTCATGTCCATGCGTTTCAACCGCTCCAGAATCAAGGGTGCATGCTGTACCAGCAGTGCCTGTTTGCGGTTTGCCCAGCTCCTGATCTGCCTGGAGGATGCTGCCTGGGTCCGTACCAGCGCCACAGCGTGTTGCTCTAACTGGCTGAGCAGAAACACATCGAGGATAACGCCATCCAGTGGGCTTTCATCGATATGGGCCAGGTAGCGCACACTGGCCATGCGTACCCCCAGCAGCTTGGCCAGCAGCAGCATGTCCTCGCTTTGCAAGAACCGGTCACGCTTGTCGGCAATGCCTGAGCGGATGAGGTCGATACAGGTGTCGAGGTGTTCGAGCAGACGCTGGCGCTTTTTGCCCTTCACTGCGTGCGCGCTGGCTGGGGCCGCGTGTTTCATGAAGTAGGCAGCGGCCTTGAGCATGATCACCAGGTTTTCGCCTTCGGCAGTGATCGCGCCGTTATTGTTCAACAGGTAACCGATGATCTTGTTCGCCGCGAACATGCCTTGTGCGCCACAACGTTCACGGCAGCGCACCAGAATGTCCTGGCTGGCCCAGGTTGAAACTGCCTTGAGAATTGCCACTTCGTTGAGTACGTCAGGCGCTAAAGGCTTGAGCGCATCCTTGCCGTGCCCGGCGACGATCTGTTCAAGCCACGCGGCATGAACTAGGTTGGTCACGACATCAATGGCCAGTGGGTGGCGATATGTGGGATGGGCAAGCAAGTTGACCGGACCGGCCGGGCTGAAGGTCTGGCGTTTCTGTGCGTAGGTGTAATTGATATGCAAGCCGGCCATCGCCACCGCCAGGGCGCAACTGGCCATGCACAGCTTGCCGGACTGGACACGTTCGATGGAGCGCATGAAGCGTTGGCTGCGTGTAGTGGCCAGCGTGCGCAGTTGCCCATCGCGGTCCAGTTCGATGGTGCCTCGCTGCAAGAGCGCCTCGTAAGGGAGTTCAACGTTTTCGAACGAGGTCATGGCATTGTCCAGGTGCATCCCTGGTTTGTGGCCCAGTGCAGTAATACGAACACCGGGGAAGGCCGTGTCGCCCGCATGCAGTGGCACAAGAAACGGCAAGATACCGATGAACTTGTCATTGACCATCAGGCGCGCCATCACCACTGCAATCTTGGGCAAGGGGCTATGCGTGCTGTTTGGCATGAACTTGTAGGATTGGCGGCTGGGCGAATCAAGCACGAATATCTGTCGCTCGGGGCAATAGCGTGCTTCTGTTTCCAGTGAGAAAAGATTGCTGCCATACCCCAGTTCCGTGGCGAGGTATACACCGATTGCCGTGCCTTCGTTCAACTGTTTGTACAGGCTGCGCACATAGTCACTGTCATTGCCCATCGATTTGATCGAGCCCATGCACAAGTTGTAGTGAATCGAGATCATCGATGCCAGAGCACCGTCATGCATGGCACAGGTTGTATGAAACCGAAGCAACTTAGGCAGATCGGCAAGCAATGCATCGCCCTGCAGGCTTGGCTGCGCCAACAGTTCAATGAAGGTTCGTTTGGCCTCTTCGCTGTTCTCGATCGGCCGGGCAATGAGCGCCAGCAGTCTTTCGTCCAGCCAGTCAGGCCTGAGTGCTATCAGATCGGTTGCCGGGTTTCTCATTTGAACGCTCCGTAGCCATACCTTCAGTAACCTAGCAATGGCGATGGGCGATGTGGAACTAGCAGAATTACCAGTTGCGCGGGGCGGTGTTACCTGAAAACAAAGCCCGGTCAATTGACCGGGCTGGGAGGTGGGTAGGCACTTTGATGCAGGTTGTTGTTTTCGGCCATGGAGATCAGCTCACACGGCTGATTTCGATCAGGCGATCCGAACCGCCTTCGGCAACGCGGCCGGTGCGCTCGATCAGGCGATCCGAACCACCCTCGGCAACGCGGCCGGTGCGCTCGATCAGACGATCCGAACCACCCTCGGCAACACGGCCGGTGCGCTCGATCAGACGATCCGAACCACCCTCGGCAACACGGCCAGTGCGCTCGATCAGGCGATCCGAACCGCCTTCGGCAACACGGCCACTGCGTTCGATCAGACGCTCGGCACCACCTTCGGCAACGGTTTTCAGCGTTTGGGCCATTTCAACAGCGCTGGAGCGCGATTCGGCGGTCAGGTGCTGATCGGCAGCTGGAACGGCGAAGGCGTTGGCAGCAAGGATGGACAGCGTCAGGGTCAGCAATTGGCGTTTCATGATTTCGGTGCTCCTCTCGGGGGCTGGAAAGTGGGTACGAAGCCAATGCTACGCTCGGCAACGCCAGAGAGAAGTTCATACGGGTAATGGTAACAATCGATGGTATTGATAGCGCGGTGTCAATGCTCTAACGCAGGTGTTTCAAGGCATCATGTGATAAAAAGCTGAGCAGGTAGGCAAGAAAACTTCACCGTCATGGGCTTCATGGATAAAACCCTGGGGGCTTTCATCAGTCGGAGATATTGAGTGCGATCGTTGCGCCCGTTTTGCCCCAAGCCGTCAGGAGAATAACGCAATGACGCGTCCCGCCAGAATCCTCGTCTGGACCCTTACCAGCCTGCTGACCTTGCTGGCGATACTGGTGGTTGTGATCGCCACCTTCGACTGGAACCGGGTCAAGCCATTGCTTAACGAGAAAGTCTCCGAAGCGTTGCACCGGCCGTTCGCGATCAACGGTAACCTGGCGGTGCACTGGCGCACTGAGCCGGAAGAAGGCGGGTGGCGCGCCTGGGTACCGTGGCCGCACTTCATTGCCGAGGACCTGGCCCTAGGCAATCCCGAGTGGCTGAAGGAGCCGAAGATGGTCGGCCTGGAGCGTGTGGAATTTCGACTGGCGCCGCTGCCGCTGGTATTCCAGCAGATCGTCATCCCGCGCATCGACCTGGTCAAACCCACCGCCAGCCTTACTCGCCTGGCCGATGGCCGCGCCAACTGGACCTTCGACTTCGGCCCCAAGGATGAGAATGCGCAGCCCTCCAAGTGGCAGCTGGATATCGGTGCCATCGGTTTTGACCAAGGTAATGTCAGCTTCGACGACCAGACCCTGAAAACCAGCATGAAGGTACAGATAGATCCGCTGGGCAAACCCATACCGTTCAGCGAGATCGTGGGTAAGGCAAGTGCCGACAAGGCCGGCGGCGCTCAGGACTATGCCTTCGGGCTCAAGGCCCAGGGCCGTTACAAGGGGCAGCCAGTCTCCGGTACTGGCAAGATTGGTGGCCTGCTGGCGCTGCAGGACGCCAGCCAGCCATTTCCGTTGCAGGCCGACGTGCGCGTTGCCGATACCCACGTAGTGCTTGCAGGCACCCTGACCGACCCACGCAACCTGGGGGCGCTGGATCTTCGCCTGCGCTTGTCAGGCGCCAGTTTGGGTAACCTTTATCCGCTGACGGGGGTGACCCTGCCAGACACACCAGCCTACGAAACCGATGGTCACCTGAAGGCCAACCTGCAGGCGGCCGAAGGTGCGACGTTCAACTACGAAGGATTCAACGGCAAGATCGGCAATAGTGACATCCACGGCGACCTGGCGTTCGTCGCCAGCCAGCCGCGGCCTAAGCTATCTGGCAAGCTGGTCTCCAACCAGTTGTTGTTCAAAGACTTGGCACCGCTGATCGGTGCCGACTCCAACGCCGAGCAGAAAGCCCGCGGGGGCGCCAGCAAGCAGCCTGCCGGCAAGGTGCTGCCGGTGGAGGAGTTCCGCACTGATCGCTGGCGCACCATGGACGCCGACGTCGAGTTTGCCGGCAAACGAATCGTCCACAGTGAGCAATTGCCGTTCAAAGACCTCTCTGCCCATGTAATTCTCGATGACGGCCTGCTGCGCCTGGAACCGCTGCGCTTTGGGGTGGCCGGTGGCAACCTGGCCTCCAGGATTCGCCTGGATGGCCGCAGCGTACCGTTGCAGGGGCGTGCCCGGCTGACCGCGCGTGGCTTCAAGCTCAAGCAGCTGTTCCCCACCTTTGCGCCGATGCAGACCAGCTTCGGTGAGCTCAACGGCGATGCCGATATCAGCGGCCGCGGCAACTCGGTGGCAGCCCTGCTGGGCACGGCCAATGGTGACCTGCGCATGCTGATCAACGATGGTGCGATCAGTCGCAGCCTGATGGAGATTGCCGGGTTGAACGTGGGCAACTACGTGATCGGCAAGCTGTTTGGCGATGAGGATGTGCAGATCAACTGCGCAGCAGCTGATGTTGGTATCAAGGACGGGCTGGCGAGCACGCGCCTGTTCATATTCGATACCGAGAACGCGATCATCTACGTCAACGGCACGGCCAACTTCGCCAGCGAGCAGCTGGACCTTGAGATCACTCCTGAATCGAAAGGCTTGCGGCTGTTCTCGCTGCGTTCGCCGCTGTATGTCCGCGGGCCGTTCGCCAAGCCCGGTGCGGGCGTGCAGGCGGTGCCGCTGGCATTGCGCGGCGTGGGCATGGTGGCACTGGGGGTAGTTGCAGGGCCTGCGGCGGGGCTGCTGGCGCTGGTGGCGCCGAGCAGTGGCGATGAGCCCAACCAGTGCACCCCGTTGTTGCAGCAGATGAAAGCCGGCAAGGCGCCGGCTGAGGTGAAAGGCAAGGGTTAAGTGAACCGGGGCCGCAAAGCGGCCCCTGGCGATTACAAGCCTTGCAGCAGATCGGACATGTCGTCTGCGTGTTCTTCTTCCTGAGCCAGGATGTCCTCGAAGATGCGACGCGTAGTCGGATCCTTGTCACCAATGTACTGAATGATCTCGCGGTAGCTGTCGATCGCGATGCGTTCGGCCACCAAGTCCTCCAGCACCATCTCCTTCAACGAGTTGCCTGCTACGTACTGGGCATGGGAATTCTTGGTCAGGTTGTCCGGGTTGAAGTCCGGCTCGCCACCCAGTTGCACGATGCGCTCGGCAAGCTTGTCGGCGTGTTCGGCTTCCTGGTTAGCATGCTCGAGAAACTCCTCGGCAGCCACGCTCGCCTTGATCCCGCTGGCCATGAAGTAATGACGCTTGTAGCGCAGTACGCAGACAAGCTCGGTGGCCAGCGACTCATTGAGCAGGCGCAGGATTTCCTGGCGGTCGGCGTGGTAACCCTCGGTCACCGCACCTTGCTCGACGTGCTCACGGGCACGCTTGCGCAGGGTTTGCACATCGGTCAGTTCAACGTTGCTCATGGTTATCTCCAGACAAATCAGGACGGGTGGTCAAGGTGTTGCGCAGGCTCACGCGCCGTGTACGGCTTCGCTGTCCTCTTCTCGTTGTTTGCACGTCTTGAAGCCCTTGGCATCGACATGGCCGGTGGCATCGAAGCGCACGTAGTAAGGCTGCTGATGGCCATCGCGGTTGAGGATGTAGTCGTTGCAAGTGCCTCCGTGCGGCAGGTCGGTCGCATTCGATGGGCTGCCGCCGATGGCGATGACTTTCTGCATGGTCATGCCGTTTTCGACTTGCTTGACCAGCGGCTCGTCGCGGTAGGTGACGTAGTCCACCGGGTTTTCCGGGCGGCTGCCACAGGCGGCCAGGATCGCGCTTGCCAGAAGGATTGCCAGGGTCTGTTTGTACATGGTCCCGCTCC
Source organism: Pseudomonas sp. BNK-15 (assembly GCF_047456105.1). Taxonomy (NCBI): domain Bacteria; kingdom Pseudomonadati; phylum Pseudomonadota; class Gammaproteobacteria; order Pseudomonadales; family Pseudomonadaceae; genus Pseudomonas; species Pseudomonas sp. BNK-15. The sequence goes on along the minus strand of NZ_CP179898.1, from coordinate 1,310,965 downwards.
TTGCTCAAGGGTCTGTTCTGGTTTGGAACCGCGCGGCGCGTCAGGAGTTCGATTGCGATGGTATTTCATGCCGCTGTAGTGTTGGTCGAACGTCCACGCAAAAGGGGCTGGGCCCATGCAGCAGGAATTGGCTACGCGCTACCCGTTGGTGCTGGTACCGGGCATGCTCGGCTTTGTCAGGGCATTGCTCTATCCCTATTGGTTCGGCATCGTGCCGGCCTTGCGCAAGGGCGGGGCGCAGGTGTTCCCCGTGCAGGTATCGCCCTTGCACTCCAGCGAAGTGCGCGGTGAGCAGTTGCTGGCAATCATCGAAGACATCTGCCAGCGTACCGGCGCTGACAAGGTCAACCTGATCGGCCATAGCCAAGGCGCCCTGAGCGCGCGTTATGCCGCAGCCAAGCGGCCTGACCGGGTGGCATCAGTGACTTCGGTGGCCGGGCCTAACCACGGCTCGGAACTGGCCGACCACTTGGCTCGCACAGCGCCGGGCGATTCACCCCAAGGGCGCATCCTCAGGGCTGTTTTGCATGGCCTGGCGGTGCTGCTGGGGTGGTTGGAAACCGGCTGGCGCCGCGACTCATTGCCTATCGACGTGCATGCCTCGCACCAATCGCTGACCAGCGCCGGCGTAGCGCTGTTCAACCAGGCTTATCCACAGGGCCTGCCCGACACCTGGGGCGGTGAGGGCGCGGGAGAGGTCAACGGCGTGCGTTACTATTCGTGGTCAGGCACCTTGCAGCCGGGTATCACCGACCAGGGGCGTAACCGCTTTGACGGCAGCAACCGCTTCTGCCGCCTGTTCGCCCGCAGTTTCGTCAAGGAAAAGGGCCAGTGTGACGGTATGGTCGGGCGCTTCAGTTCACACTTGGGGCAGGTGATCGGTGATGACTACCCGCTCGATCACCTGGACATCGTCAACCAGTCGCTCGGCGCCGTGGGCAAGGGCGCCGAGCCGGTGCGGCTGTTCACCGAGCACGCCGCCCGCCTCAAGGCTGCGGGGCTGTAGCGCTGCGGCGCACGGGGGTGGTCCAGCGTTCGGCGAGGACCACCCCGGCCAGGGTCAGCAAGCCGCCGATCAGGTGGTAGCTGGCCAGTTGCTCGTCGAGCACTGCGGCTGCGATCAGCGCGGTCACCAGCGGCAGCAGGTTGAAGAACAGCGTGGTGCGGCTTGGCCCCAGGCGGTGCACGGCCTGCATCCACACCAGCGGCGCGACCATCGAGGCCAGCACACAGGCGTACAGCACCAGGCCCACGTTATGCACGTTCAGGCCGGTCTTGTCCGAAAGCAGGAACAGTGGCAGCAAGACAATGATTGCCACCAGCACCTGCAGGTACAGCAGCTGCAAGGGCGGCAGGCGCAGCTGCCATTTCTTCAGCAGGAAGCTGTACAGCGCGTAGGCCAGGGTGGCCACCAGCATCAGCAGGTCACCGCGGTTCAGGCCTTGCTCCAGCAGGATACCGGGATGGCCGGCGGAGACGACTTCCAGCACACCGATGAAGGACACCGCCGCGCCCGTCAGGGCACCGTAGCTCAGCCGCTGGCCGAGCCATGCGATGGACAGGGCCAGCGACATCAAGGGCATCAGCGAGAGAATGATGCCCATGTTAGTAGCGCTGGTGATGCTGGCCGCGAAGTAGGCGAGGCTTTGGTACAGGGCCATCCCGAGCACGCCAAGGACGAAGATTCTGGGCAGGTGCGGACGGATGGCCGGGCGGTTGCGCCACACGGCCGGCAGCAGGAACGGGGTGAACAGCAGCCCTGCGAGCAGCCAGCGGTAGAAGCCGATCTCGGCAGGGTGAATGGCACCTGCGGACAGCTTGGTGACTACAGTGTTGCCGGCCCAAATGAGGATGGCGGTGAGGGGGTACAGATAATTCATGACGCAAAGGCTCTTGGATGCTCATAAGCCTCCGTGGGAGCGTGCCCGCTTTCACAGAGGTTGTATGATGGCCCCGTATTATCGTTTGTCTGTCAGCAAGCCTATACTCCTATCCAGACAACCTGCCCCTTGAAGCAGACAGCATGCGCCGCAAATACCTCGATATCCCCCAGTTCGACCAGCTTCCCGCGCCCGTCTACCTGCGCCACGACGAATTTGGCGCCGACACTCACAGCCCGCCCCATCGCCACACCTGGGGCCAGCTCAACTACACCGCCCATGGCGTCATGCACCTGGATGTCAATGGCCAGCGTTTTCTGTCACCCCCGCATTACGCGGTCTGGGTGCCGCCGGATACCGAACATGGTTGCTACAACCCTCAGGCCATCGTTTACCGCTCGGTCTATCTCGACCGCAGCCTGTGCGCCGGCCTACCGCAGCAGCCGTGCAGCCTGGTGATCAGCGATATCCTCAAGGCCATCCTCGGCGACTTCGCCCGCCGGGACGTCAAGGTGGCCAAGGACGAACGCGACCAGCGTCTGGTGCAGGTGCTGCTCGATCAGTTGCTGCTGGCACCCACCCAGACCTGCTACCTGCCCTTTGCTCAGAGCGAGGGCCTGCGCCAGGTGCTCGATGCCCTCGGCGCCGAACCTGGTGACAACCGCCCGCTGGCGGACTGGGCGGCGCAGGTGCATGTCAGCGAGCGCACCCTGGCGCGGCAATTTCTGCGCGAACTGGGCATTAGCTTTGGTGAGTGGCGCCTGCGCCTGAGGTTTTTGCGGGCTATCGAAGCGCTGGAGGCCGGCTTGCCGATACAGGCCATCGCCTTCGACCTGGGCTACAGCAGCGCCTCGGCATTCATCGCCATGTTCCAGCGTCAGGCCCATTGCACGCCGGAGCAGTACCGGCGGCAAGCGCGGACGGGTGTGTAAAATGTGTTGTCTACACTCACCTGCGACACCGTGCATCGGGCGCGGGAGACAAGGAGACCACTCCATGAAGATGCTGCACATGCCATTGCTGGCGTTGGCTGTTATGTTCAGTGCGCAGGGATTCGCTGCCACCGCTCAACAGGAAAAGATGACCTCTTGCAATGCCGACGCTTCTGCCAAGGCGCTCAAGGGCGATGAGCGCAAAGCCTTCATGAGCAACTGCCTGAAGAAAAGCGTACCGCCCACCCAGCAGGAAAAGATGAAGATCTGCAACGCTGACGCCAGCGCCCAGGCCCTCAAGGGCGACGAGCGCAAGGCCTACATGAGTGACTGCCTGAAGAAGAAATGACCTGCGCCTATGCCTGTAGGACGAAGGCTGGCAGACTGCGGTTCTTTTCCGTTGTCTGCCGTTGAGGCTGTATGACTTTCACCCCCCGCCAGGTCACCCTGGCCAGCTGGATCATCGTATTTGCCGGCCTGCTGCTGGCGCTCCCCCTGAAATTGTTACCCAGCCTGCTGGCCGGGCTGCTGGTGTTCGAGCTGGTCAACATGCTCACGCCACGCCTGCAGCCGATCATTGCCGGGCAACGCGCACGTTGGCTGGCGGTGGCGCTGCTGGGTACCCTGGTGGTCAGTACTCTGACCTTGCTGATCGCCGGCGCGTTCAGCTTCTTGCTGCACGAGGCAGAGAACCCCGGCGCCTCGCTGGACAAGTTCATGGCCCTGTTCGAGCGTGCCCGTGGCCAGTTGCCGCCGTTCATCGAGGCCTACCTGCCGGCCAGTGCCGCAGAGTTCAAGGTGGCCATCGGGGACTGGGTCAAGAGCCACCTCAGCGACCTGCAACTGGTAGGCAAGGGCATGGCGCACATGTTCGTGACGCTGCTGATCGGCATGATTCTCGGCGCCATCATCGCCCTGCAGCGCATCCCCGACATTTCCCGGCGCAAACCGCTGGCAGCCGCCTTGTTCGAGCGCCTGAGCCTGCTGGTGCAGGCGTTTCGCAACATCGTCTTCGCGCAGATCAAGATCTCGCTGCTCAACACCGTGTTCACCGGTATTTTCCTTGCCGTGGTGCTGCCACTGTTCGGTGTGCACCTGCCGCTGACCAAGACGCTGATCGTGCTGACCTTCCTGCTCGGGCTGTTGCCGGTGATCGGCAACCTGATGTCCAACACGCTGATCACGATTGTTGGCATGTCGCTGTCGATCTGGGTGGCTGCGGCCGCGCTGGGGTATCTGATCGTTATCCACAAGGTCGAGTACTTCCTCAACGCGCGGATCGTGGGGGGGCAGATCAGTGCCAAGGCCTGGGAGCTTTTGCTGGCGATGCTGGTGTTCGAGGCGGCGTTCGGGTTGCCGGGAGTGGTAGCGGGGCCGGTGTACTATGCGTACATGAAGAGCGAGCTGAAGCGGGCTGAGCTGGTTTGAGAGCTGCAAGCTGCAAGATAAAGCCGAACGCGGTGGGCCTTCCATCGCCAATCGGCTTGTAGCTCGCAGCTTGTAGCTCGCAGCTCACCCGTAACGCTTGCGCGCCTCGATTGCCAGCCCGCTGCCGATGCTGCCGAAGATATTGCCCTCCACATGCCGCGCATTCGGCAGCATTGCCGCCACACTGTTGCGCAGCGCCGGAATGCCGCTGGAACCACCGGTGAAGAACACCGTGTCCACCTGACCTTCGCTTACACCGGCCTTGGCCAGCAGTTCGGTGACGCTGCCACGCACTCGCTCCAGCAGCCCTTCGATCGCACCTTCGAACACTGTGCGGGTCAGGTCCACGCCTAATTCGCGCTCGACGCGGCCGAGGTCGATACGGCGGCTTTCGTGGTCGGTCAGCTCAATCTTGCTGGCCTCGACTTCCATCGCCAGCCAGTGTCCGGCCCGCTGCTCGATCAGCTTGAACAGACGGTCAATGCCAAGGGTGTCCTCGATGTCATAGCGCATGCTGCCCAACGCCAGTTGCGACTTCTGCGAGTACAGGGCGTTGATGGTGTGCCAGGTGGCCAGGTTGAGGTGGTAGCTGGTAGGCATCAGCGCCCCGCTCTTCATCCGGCTGCCGTAACCGAACAGCGGCATCACGCCCTGCAGGCTCAACTGCTTGTCGAAGTCGGTACCGCCGATGTGCACGCCGCCAGTGGCGAGGATGTCGCTCTGGCGCTCGGCGACCTGGTGACGCTCGGGTGACAGGCGTATCAGGGTAAAGTCCGAGGTACCCCCGCCGATATCCACGATCAGTACCAGCTCTTCACGGCTGATACCTGACTCGTAGTCGAACGCGGCGGCAATCGGTTCGTACTGGAACGACACGTCCTTGAAGCCGATCTTGCGGGCCACGTCGGCCAGGGTGTCCTCAGCCTCCTGGTCGGCAGCCGGGTCTTCGTCGACGAAAAACACCGGGCGGCCCAGTACCACCTGATCGAAGCTGCGGTCGGCGGCGGTTTCGGCACGCTTTTTCAGTTCGCCGATGAACATGCCCAGCAGGTCCTTGAATGGCAAGGCGCTGCCCAGCACGCTGGTGTCGTGCTTGATCAGCTTGGAGCCCAGCAGGCTCTTGAGCGAGCGCATCAGGCGGCCTTCGTAGCCTTCCAGGTACTCGTGCAGTGCCAGCCGGCCATACACAGGGCGGCGCTCTTCGATATTGAAGAAAACCACCGAGGGCAGGGTGATCTTGCCGTCTTCCAGGGCTATCAGCGACTCGACCCCGGGGCGGTGCCAGCCGACCGTGGAGTTGGAGGTGCCGAAGTCGATGCCAAGGGCACGGGCCGGGGATACGTCAGACATGGGAAAAGGGCTTCCGGAGGCAAAACGGCCGCGCAGTTTATGCCACTTGGCCAGAGAATCAAGACCGGTCGTCTGCCTTGAAGCAAAGCCAAGCGCACCTTGAAAGGCTATGCTTGACCCTTATCTTCAGATGCAACACGAAAATTCACATTGGTGATCCATAGATGGACTTCAAAGACTACTACAAGATACTCGGCGTAGAGCCCACGGCGGACGAGAAGGCGATCAAGGCCGCGTACCGCAAGCTGGCGCGCAAGTATCACCCTGACGTCAGCAAGGAGCGCGACGCCGAGGAGAAATTCAAGGAGGCCAATGAGGCCTACGAGGTACTTGGCGACGCCCAGAAACGCGCCGAGTTCGACGAGATCCGCAAGTACGGCGGCCAGCATGGTCGGCCATTCCAGGCCCCACCGGGCTGGGAGAACCGTGGCGGTGCGGGCGGTGGTTTCGAGGGTGGTGATTTCTCCGACTTCTTCAGCTCGATCTTCGGCGCACGGGGCCCCAACCCCTTTGGCGGCGCTCGGCAACAACGCAGTGCCGGCAGGCGAGGGCAGGATGTGGAACTGGAATTGGCGATCTTCCTTGAGGAAACCCTGAGCAAGGAGTCCAAGCAGATCAGCTTCCAGGTGCCGCAGACCAACGCCGCCGGCCAGCGTACCGGGTTCACCACCAAGACCCTGAATGTGAAGATCCCGGCCGGCGTGAGCGACGGTGAGCGCATCCGCCTCAAGGGCCAAGGTGCACCGGGCAGCGCTGGTGGTGCCAACGGCGACCTGTTCCTGACCATCCGCATGGCACCGCACCCGCTGTTCGATGTCGAGGGCCAGGACCTGATCATCACTGTGCCACTGGCACCGTGGGAGGCCGCATTGGGCACCAAGGTGGCGGTGCCGACCCTGGACGGCAAGATCAACCTGACCATCCGCCCCGACAGCCAGAGCGGCCAGCGCCTGCGTGTGCCTGGCAAAGGCCTGGCGAACAAGCAGGGTGAGCGCGGCAACCTCTACGCCCAGCTCAAGGTAGTCATGCCGCCGGCATCCGACGCCTCTACCCGCCAATTGTGGACCCAGCTTTCCGAGAAGGCGGCGTTCAATCCGAGGACACAATGGAGTAAGTGATCATGAGCAGCACCCTGATCGTTCAACTGGACATGCGCACGCTTTGCCAGGAGGCCGATATCACGGCCGACTACGTGGTCGAGATCGTCGAGCACGGCATCGTTGAACCTTCGGGGCGAACGCCGGAGGAATGGTTGTTCGATGATCAGGCGCCGCTGCTGGCCAGGCGTGCGGCAAAGCTGCACCAGGAGCTGGAACTGGAGTGGGAAGGGGTGGCGCTGGCGCTGGAGCTGTTGCAGGAAGTGCAGCAGTTGCGCAGTGAGAACAGCATGCTGAAACAGCGGCTGGGCAGGTTTACCCAGATGTGATGTCGACTGCAGTGGCCCCAGCGCCGGCTTGCTGGCGATGGGGCCACTGCAATCAGCAAAAAACTCAGGCTGGCTCTGCCCCCGGGTCGAGCACCAGCTGCATGAAAGTCAAATCCTGCCAGCGCCCGAACTTCACCCCCACCTGGGGCATCTGCCCGGTCACCACGAAGCCCAGACGCTCATGCAGGCGTACCGACGCGGCATTGCCACTCTCGATGGCCGCGACCATCACATGCTTGCCACACCCCCGCGCGCGCGCGATCAGTGCTGCCATCAATTGCGGCCCCAGGCCCTTGCCGCGCTGATCGCCACGGATATACACCGAATGCTCCACGGTATTGCGAAAACCCTCGAACGGCCGCCAATCGCCAAAAGACGCATAGCCCAGCACACCGCTGTGATCCACTGCCACCAGAATCGGATAGCCCTGCTGTGCCCGGGCCTCGAACCAGGCCTCTCGGTTCCCCAGGTCCACCGGCGTATCGTTCCAGATCGCCGTGGTGTTGCGCACCGCGTCGTTATAAATGTCGAGGATGCCCGGCACGTCGGCGGGCAGGGCATCGCGAATTTCGTGGCTCATTGCTGCGTCTCACAAGGTCTAGGGCTGCAGATTAAATGGTTACCAGCCCACGCACACCTTCGGCCTGCATGTTTTCACCGCGCCCGCGCTGGATGATTTCGCCACGGGCCATGACCAGATACTGGTCGGCCAGCTCCTCGGCAAAGTCATAGAACTGCTCCACCAGCAGGATGGCCATGTCGCCACGCTCTGCCAGGCGGCGGATGACCGCACCGATCTCCTTGATGACCGATGGCTGAATGCCTTCAGTGGGTTCGTCGAGAATCAGCAGGCGTGGCCGGCTGGCCAGGGCGCGGCCGATGGCCAGCTGTTGCTGCTGGCCGCCGGACAGGTCACCGCCGCGGCGTTGCTTCATCTGTTCCAGCACCGGGAACAGTTCGTAGATGAACGCAGGCACCTCACGGGCCTCGCGCGCCGGGAAGCGCGACAGGCCCATCAGCAGGTTTTCCTCGACGCTGAGCCGCGCGAATATCTCACGCCCCTGGGGCACATAGGCGATGCCTGCGTGTACCCGTTGCTGTGGCTTGAGCGTGGTGATCGGCTGGCCTTCCCATTCGACGCGGCCTTCGCGTGGCGGCACCAGGCCCATCAGGCAGCGCAGCAGGGTGGTCTTGCCCACGCCGTTGCGCCCGAGCAGGCAGGTGACTTCACCGACCTTGGCTTCGAAGGACAGGCCGCGCAGGATGTGGCTACCGCCGTAGTACTGGTGCAATTCACTGACTTCAAGCACTTTCAATTCCTCGTTCTTGTCAGCTACAAGCTTCAAGCTTCAAGCGGCAAGAGGGAGCGCACGGCTACTGCTTGCGGCTTGAGGCATGCCACTTGAGGCGCGTCAGCGCCCTAGATAAACCTCGACCACCCGCTCATCCGCTTGCACCTGCTCCAGCGACCCCTCTGCCAGTACGCTGCCCTGGTGCAGCACGGTCACATGGTCGGCAATGCTGCCGACAAACCCCATGTCGTGCTCCACCACCATCAGCGAATGCTTGCCGGCCAGGCCTTTGAACAGCTCAGCGGTGAACTCGGTCTCGGCATCGGTCATGCCGGCCACCGGCTCGTCGAGCAGTAGCAGTTGCGGCTCCTGTACCAGCAACATGCCGATCTCGAGGAACTGTTTCTGCCCATGTGACAGCAGGCCTGCCTGGCGCTGGGCCAGGGGTAGCAGGCGCAAGGTGGTCAGCACTTCTTCGATGCGTTGCTGTTGCTCACCGCTCAAGCGTGCCGTCAGGCAGGCCCAGACTGACTTATCGGTTTTCAGTGCCAGCTCAAGGTTCTCGAACACGGTCAGTGCTTCGAACACCGTGGGCTTCTGGAACTTGCGGCCAATGCCGGCCTGGGCGATCTGGTATTCGCTCATGCGGGTCAGGTCCAGGGTATCGCCGAAGAAGGCACTGCCGGTGTCGGGGCGCGTCTTGCCGGTAATCACGTCCATCATGGTGGTCTTGCCGGCACCGTTGGGGCCGATGATGCAGCGCAACTCCCCCACACCGATGTACAGGTTCAGGGCATTGAGTGCCTTGAAACCATCGAAGCTGACGCTGATGCCTTCCAGGCTCAGCACCGTGCCGTGACGGGTATCCAGCCCCGCTTCACGGCGGCTGCCCAGGCCGATGGCGTCACGGCCGCTGCCAAGGTTGTCGAATACCGGTTCGAGCATGAATTCCGGATGCACTGGGGGCACGCCTTTCATGGCTGGCTCCTTTTCTTCAGCAGGCCGACCACGCCCTTGGGCAGGTACAGGGTGACGAGGATGAACAATGCGCCGAGGAAGAACAGCCAGAACTCGGGGAAGGCCACGGTGAACCAGCTTTTCATGCCGTTGACCAGGCCCGCGCCCAGCAGCGGGCCGATCAGTGTGCCGCGCCCGCCCAAGGCTACCCAGACAGCAGCCTCGATGGAGTTGGTCGGCGACATCTCGCTGGGGTTGATGATGCCCACCTGTGGCACATACAGCGCACCCGCCAGGCCGCACAGCACGGCGCTCAGTACCCACACCAGCAGCTTGAAGCCCCGTGGGTCATAGCCACAGAACATCATGCGGTTTTCTGCATCGCGTACGGCGGTGAGCAGGCGGCCGAACTTGCTCTGGGTCAGGCGCCAGCACAGGTACAGGCTTGCCAGCAGCAAACCTACGGTCAGCAGGAACAGCACGGCGCGGGTGCCTTGGGAGGCAATGTCGAAGCCCAGAATCGTGCGGAAACTGGTGAAACCGTTGTTGCCGCCAAACCCTGTCTCGTTGCGGAAGAACAGCAGCATGCCGGCGAAGGTCAGGGCCTGGGTCATGATCGAGAAATACACGCCCTTGATCCGCGAGCGGAAGGCGAAGAAGCCAAACACCAGTGCCAGCAGGCCCGGTGCCAGCACCACCAGGCACAGCGCCCAGGCAAAGTGCTGGGTACCGGCCCAGTACCACGGCAGTTCGCTCCACGACAGGAATGTCATGAACCCCGGCAGGCCGTCACCGGCGGCCTGGCGCATCAGGTACATGCCCATGGCGTAGCCACCGAGGGCGAAGAACAGCCCGTGGCCGAGCGACAGCAGCCCTGCGTAGCCCCAGACCAGGTCCAGGGCAAGGGCGACGATGGCGTAGCAGAGGATCTTGCCGACCAGGGTGAGTGTGTAGGCCGAGACCTGCAAGGCATGGTCGGGCGGCAGCAACGACAGCAGCGCCATGGCCAGCAACAGCAGGACGACGACAGTACCGATGGCCAGCGACAGGCGCGGCCCGGCTTTTTGCGAAGCGGTGACAAGCAGTGGCTGGTTCATCAGTCGATTACCCGTCCCTTGAGGGCGAACAGGCCTTGCGGGCGCTTCTGGATGAACAGAATGATCAACGCAAGGATGAGGATCTTGCCAAGCACCGCGCCGATTTGCGGCTCCAGCAGCTTGTTGGCTATCCCTAGGCCGAAGGCGGCCCAGAGGCTACCGGCCAGTTGCCCGACACCGCCGAGCACCACTACCAGGAACGAGTCGATGATGTAGCTCTGGCCAAGGTCCGGGCCGACGTTGCCGACCTGGCTCAGCGCTACACCACCAAGCCCGGCGATGCCCGAGCCCAGGCCGAAGGCGAGCATGTCCACCCGCCCGGTGGACACACCACAGCAGGCAGCCATGTTGCGATTCTGGGTGACCGCACGTACGTTCAGGCCCAGCCGCGTGCGGTTGAGCAGCAGCCAGGTCAGCAGTACCACCGCCAGGGCGAAGGCAATGATCACCAGGCGGTTGTAGGGCAGCACCAGGTTAGGCAACAGCTGGATGCCACCAGACAGCCAGGCCGGGTTGCTGACCTCGACGTTCTGCGCGCCGAACAGCAGGCGGATGGCCTGGATCAGCATCAGGCTGATGCCCCAGGTCGCCAGCAGGGTTTCCAGCGGGCGGCCGTAGAGGTGGCGGATCACCGTGCGCTCCAGGGCCATGCCCACCCCGGCGCTTACGGCGAAGGCCACTGGCAGGGCAATCAGCGGGTAGAACTCGATTGCGCCTGGCGCGTAGCGCTGCAGCAGCACCTGGACCATGTAGGTGCTGTAAGCACCGAGCATGAGCATCTCACCGTGGGCCATGTTGATCACGCCCAGCAGCCCGAAGGTGATCGCCAGGCCAAGGGCCGCCAGCAGCAGGATCGAACCCAGCGACAGGCCGCTGAAAGCCTGGCCGAGCAGCTCACCGAACAGCAGCTTGCGTTTGACCTGCGCCAGGCTTGTTTCAGCGGCAGTGCGCACGCCTGCGTCGGTTTCCACATCGGGTTGCAGCAAGGCCTCCAGGCGGGTGCGGGCCAGCGGGTCGCCGGTTTCACCGAGCAGGCGTACCGCCGCCAGGCGCACGGCTGGCTCGCTGGCGCCCAGTTGCAGGTTGGCCAGTGCCAGGCCAAGCGCTGCGTGCACGGTAGTGTCGGGTTCGCTGGCAAAGCGCCGGTCGAGGAATGCCATTTGCGCCGGTTGTGCACTTTTTTGCAGTTGCTGGGCGGCGGCCAGGCGAGTGTCGCTGTTGTCGCTGAGCAACTGGTGGCTGGCCAGGGCGTTATCGATCAGGCCGCGCAGGCGGTTGTTAAGGCGCACCTTGCGGGTGTCATCGGCTGCGATGCGGCCCTGGCGCAGGTTTTCCAGCAGCGGCAGGCGCGCGGCTTCGGGTTGCGCCGCCCAGCCTTCGAGCAGGCGAGCCTGCTCGGCGGGCTTGGCGGTGAGGAAGAATTCGCCCTCGCTGGCCTGGGTTGCCAGGGGCAGCAGGAGCAGCAGGGTGAGGAGGAGTCTGAGCATGCGGGCAATCCTGGAAATCGGCGGTGGATTCATCGCCGGCAAGCCGGCTCCCACAGGGTGGTGCTGTTCTCAGGGCCCTGTGGAAGCTGGCTTGCCAACGAAGGGGCTGCAGCGCAGCCCCAGTGCACTCAGTTGCCTTTCACTGCATAGTCAGGGCGCTTGTCGTTGCCCGGAATGAACGGGCTCCACGGCTGCGCGCGCAGCGGCTGTTCGGTTTCCCAGACCACGCTGAACTGCCCGTCATCCTGGATTTCGCCGATCATCACCGGCTTGTGCAGGTGGTGGTTGGTCTTGTCCATGGTCAGGGTGAAGCCGGACGGTGCCTTGAAGGTTTGCCCACCCAGGGCTTCGCGTACCTTGTCGACATCGGTGGACTTGGCTTTTTCCGCCGCTTGCGCCCACATGTGGATGCCCACGTAAGTGGCTTCCATCGGGTCGTTGGTCACGGCCTTGTCGGCACCCGGCAGGTTCTTGGCTTTGGCGTAGGCTTTCCAGTCGGCGACGAACTTCTGGTTGACCGGGTTATCCACCGATTCGAAGTAGTTCCAGGCGGCGAGGTGGCCTACCAGTGGCTTGGTGTCGATGCCGCGCAGTTCCTCTTCACCCACCGAGAACGCCACCACCGGTACGTCGGTGGCTTTCAGGCCCTGGTTGGCCAGTTCCTTGTAGAACGGTACGTTGGAGTCGCCGTTGACGGTGGAGATAACGGCGGTTTTGCCGCCTGCCGAGAACTTCTTGATGTTGGCGACAATGGTCTGGTAATCGGCGTGGCCGAACGGCGTGTAGACCTCTTCGATATCCTTGTCGGCCACGCCTTTGCTGTGCAGGAAGGCGCGCAGGATCTTGTTGGTGGTGCGCGGGTAGACGTAGTCGGTGCCGAGCAGGAAGAAACGCTTGGCGCTGCCGCCGTCTTCGCTCATCAGGTATTCCACGGCCGGGATCGCTTGCTGGTTGGGCGCGGCGCCGGTGTAGAAGACGTTCGGCGACATCTCTTCACCTTCGTACTGCACCGGGTAGAACAGCAAGCCGTTGAGCTCTTCGAACACGGGCAGCACCGACTTGCGTGACACCGAGGTCCAGCAGCCGAACACCACCGCGACCTTGTCCTGGGTCAGCAACTGGCGGCTCTTTTCGGCGAACAGTGGCCAGTTGGATGCAGGGTCGACCACCACCGGTTCGAGCATCTTGCCGTTGACCCCGCCCTTGGCGTTGATCTCGTCGATGGTCATCAGCGCCATGTCCTTGAGCGATGTTTCGGAAATCGCCATGGTCCCGGACAGCGAATGCAGGATGCCGACCTTGATGGTCTCGGCGGCCTGGATGCTCCAGCTAAGGCCCATCGCCGCAATCGATGCGCTGAGGGTAAAGGCCTTGATCAGACTGCGACGCTTCATGTGCTCTCTCCGCTGAGTTTTTTTGTGTTGGCCAAGCGGAGGGGGCTGTTGCAAGGGGTGTGCCGAACGGCAAAAGGTGCGTAATAGAAGGGCTGTGCGAGGTGTTGGGGCGTTTGCAAGGTCCAGGTTGGTGCTTGAGATGTTTGTGTGCACAGGATTGGGGCTGCAAGGCAGCCCCGGAGTGCATCAGCTGTTGCGTACAGCTGTCCGCGGATGGCGCTTGCTACGCACACCCTGGTAGGTGACGGCCAGCAACACGAACCAGATCGGCGTGACGATCAGCGCAGAGCGGGTGTCCGCTTCCAGGCTCAGCAGCACCAGGATAAAGGCAAAGAACGCCAGGCACACGTAGCACATGAAGCGCCCGCCCGGCATTTTGTAGGTCGACGCCTGGTGCAGCGCCGCACGGGTTTTGCGGTACTTCAGGTACGACAGCAGGATCAGCGTCCAGACAAACATGAACAGCACTGCCGAAACCGTGGTGACCAGGGTGAATGCTTCGATCACGTTCGGCACCATGTAGATCAGCACCGCGCCAAGCAGCAGGCAGGTGCACGAGAAGTACAGGCCGTTGGCCGGTACGGCGCGGCTCGACAGTTTTTCGAATGCGCGCGGTGCGTCGCCTTCCTGGGCCAGGCCGAAGAGCATGCGGCTGGTGGAAAACACGCCGCTGTTGGCCGACGAGGCCGCCGAGGTCAGCACCACGAAGTTGATGATGCTCGCCGCCGCTGGCAGGCCGGCCAGCACGAACAGCTCGACGAACGGGCTCTTGCCCGGCACCACATCGCGCCATGGGGTCACAGCCATGATCGCGATCAGTGCCAGCACGTAGAACACGATGATACGGATCGGGATCGAGTTGATCGCCCTTGGCAGGGTGCGTTCAGGGTTCTTGGCTTCGGCGGCGGTGGTGCCGACCAGCTCGATGCCGACGAAGGCGAACACGGCAATCTGGAAGCCGGCGAAAAAGCCCATCAGGCCGTTGGGGAACATGCCGCCGTCGTTCCACAGGTTGGCCAGCTGCGCGGTGCGCCCGCTCGGCGACTCGAAACCGGTGATGACCATGTACAGGCCGGTGGCGACCAGGCCGAGGATGGCGACGATCTTGATCAGGGCGAACCAGAACTCCATCTCGCCGAACATCTTCACGGTAACCAGGTTAAGCGACAGCAGTACTGCAACGCAGGTCAGGGCGGGTATCCACCGTGGCAGGTCCGGGAACCAGAACTGCGTGTAGGCGGCAATGGCAACCACGTCGGCAATGCCGGTGACCACCCAGCAGAACCAGTAGGTCCAGCCGGTGAAGTAGCCGGCCCAGGGGCCGAGCAGGTCGGCCGAGAAATCGATGAACGACTTGTAGTTGAGGTTCGACAGCAGTAGTTCGCCCATGGCGCGCATGACGAAGAACAGCATGAAGCCGATGATCATGTAGACGAAGATGATCGACGGCCCCGCCAGGCTGATGGTCTTGCCCGAGCCCATGAACAGGCCGGTGCCGATGGCGCCACCGATGGCGATCAGCTGGATGTGGCGGTTGGTCAGGTTACGCTGCAGGTGCTGCGCTTGAGCAGGAGGGGAAGAGGTCCGGGTCATTGGCTGCATTCCATTGAGGGTCAGTCTTTTTGTGAAAGCCGCGTAGGCTAACACGCGCGTCCCAAATCGGGGCGCGACAGATCGACTCGACTTTTCAGTAGCAGATGGCCGCTGTGCGGCCCTTTCGCGACACAAGGCCAACGCGGTCGTCTGTAGGAGCGGCCTTGTGTCGCGAAAGGGCTGCGCAGCAGCCCCAATGGCCTCAAGTGCTGGCCAGCACCCTGCGCCTTACCACCAGGCTGTCCACCACCCACATCACGACCATCGACACCCCCACCAGCGGGAACATCACCCCAAGTACCAGCATCACCCCGACAGCCGCCTTCCAGCGCGGCAGGTCATGGCGCAGCGCCGGCACCCCCAGGCCTCCGGCCGGCCGGCGTTTCCACCACATCATCAGCCCACTCACCGAGCCCAGCAAAATCATCAGGCACACCAGCAGAATGATGATCTGGTTCAGCACGCCGAACATCTTGCCCTCGTGCAGCATGACGCCCAGCTCGGTCGCCCTGGCCACCGGGCTGTAGTCCTGCCAGCGCACGTCGGCCAGCACCTTGCCGGTGTACTGATCGACATGCAGGGTGGCATCGTTGCGCGGGTCGTCGGCGAACACGGCGATGGTGAATACGCCATCGGCAGTGGTCGGCACGGTGATGCTGTAGCCGGGTTCCACCTCGCGCGCGGTGGCGAGGTCCTGTACCTGCTGCAGGCTCACCTGAGGTGCCGCTGGCCTGTTCGACATCATGTGGTGCCCGGCATGTTCGGCATGCGCACCGGACTGAGGCATCGGCGTGTTTTCCATAGCCCAGGGCACCGTCTGGCGGTGGGCGCTATTTAGTTCACCGGCCTGTTGATCGGACTTGGGCACGTCATTCCACATGGCCGCCGGGAAGCGGTTCCACAGGTCGGCGTACTGCTTGCCCCACAAGCCGGTCCAGGTCATGCCGCTGAGCAACATCAGCAGCAGCAGGGCCGAGCCCCAGAAACCGCTGACCGCGTGCAGGTCGCGCCAGAGCAGCCGGCCACGCGCCGACAGCCGTGGCCACAGCACGCCACTGCCGCTGCGCCCGCGCGGCCACCACAGGTACAGGCCGGACACCACCAGCACGATGCCCCAGCCGGCTGCCAGTTCCACCAGGCGGTCACCGAGCGTGCCGACCATCAGCTCGCCATGCAGGGCGCGGGCGACCGCCTGCAGGTTCTGCTTGGCATCCTGTTCGCCCAGGATCTTGCCGCTATACGGGTTGACGAACACATTCAGTTCGCGCCCACCGTCATGCACCACGAACTGCGCGCTGCGCTCGGCATTGATGGGTGGCAGATATTGGCCCACATGGCCTTTGGGGTAGGCCTGGCGCACTTCGGCCAGCATCACGTCGGCGCCCTGGCGGTGATGGCTGGCCTCGACCACCATCAGGTCACGGTACAGCAGTGGGTCCAGCTGCGGTTTGAACAGGTAGATGATCCCGGTAATCGCCAGCAGGATCATGAACGGAGCGACGAACAGCCCCGCATAGAAATGCCAGCGCCAGGCCAGGTTGTAGAATGAAACGCGTGTTCCGCTCATGGGAACCTCCTGTTTGACCAGCTGAGGGGCGCAACCAGCGGCTGCGCCCGTTGTTGTTGTCAGAAGCTGAAATCGACCTTGGTCCAGAACGTCCTGCCCGGCTCGTTGACCGGCTGTGGATCGGAAGCCGGGTAGCCGAACCCGGCGTTCCCGGCCAGGTTCAGGTGCTCGGCGTAAGCCTTGTCGAACAGGTTGTCGACGCCTGCGCTGAGCTTGAGGTTGTTGTTCACCTTGTAGGCGCCATTGAGCGAGAACACGCCGAACCCGGCGCTTTTTTCGTAGTCCTTGCCGACCACATTGCCCTGGTTTTCGGCGATGCGGTTCTGTGCAGCCACCAGCCGCCACAAGGCCCCGGCGCTCCAGGTGTCGCGGCTGTAGGTCAGGCCCATGCGGCTTTCCAGTGGTGGCATCTGCGGCAGTGCCTTGCCGTCACTGCTGTTCTTGCCCCAGGCGTAGGCCAGGGTCGCATCGGCCTTCCAGGTTTCCGTCAGCTTGTAGGCGGCGCCCAGTTCGCCACCCATGATGCGGGCGTCGATGTTCTGCGCCTGGGAGGTGCTCATGCCCATCATGCCGGTACGGTAGTCGAACAGGATGTAGTCGCGGATCTGCCCGACATAACCCGAAGCCCAGGCTTCAAGGCGCTCGTCGCGGTACTGGATGCCGAAGTCGAGCTGGGTGGTCTTTTCTGGCTTGATGCCGTCGAAGGCGTTGGCGGCGCCAGAGGGCGCCAGCTTGGGCGAGAACAGCTCCCAATAGTCGGGGAAACGCTGGGCATGGCCAAGGCCGATGTAAGTGGTGGCCGGCACCGCCGCGAGGTCGTGCTCATAACGTACGAAACCGCTGGGTAGGGTATCGGCGCGGGTATCACCTTCGGTAGCGCTGCCAGCCCGGAAGTCGCGGGCGGAGGCGCGATCGAGACGGGCGCCGGTGATCAGCCGGTCAACCCCTGTGGCGTACCAGGTCAGTTCACCAAAGGCCCCATAGTTATGGAAGTCGGCATCCTTGGTCCAGGGCTGGCCCTTGTGCGCATCAACGCCCATGCCGCCACGCTGGCGATGTTCGTTGGTCTGTGCGTCGATGCCACTGATCAGTTGCACGTCGGCCCAGCGCCAGGTGGCCTTGATGCGTGCGCCCATTGTGCGGCGGTCGACATTGCTGACCATGGGCATGCCCATCATGCCGCTGCCCGATGGGGTGCGCAGGCTGTAGTTGTCCATCACGTGGTCGGCGTAGTTGTAATAGACCTGTGCCTCGACCTTGTCGAGCACCTCGCCCAGGTTGGACTTTTCAAAGCGCAGGCCTAGGCTTTCGCGCTTGAACTGCGAGCCGTCCATGCCACGGCCGGCATAGCGGGCCTCGCCGTCACCCTTACCGGCGGTGAGTTCGAGCAAGGTGTCCTGGTCGGGCGTCCAGCCCAGGGTCACATCGCCGTTCCATTTGTCCCAGCGCGAAGGCACGGTGTCGCCGTTGCCGTCGTGGTAGTCGTCCGAGCGCGACTGGTTGCCGACGAAGCGCGCATAAGCCTGGCTATTGCCTGCGGCGGCGTCGAGCACCTGGTCGAAGCGGCCGTTGGAGCCGGCCAGCAGGCTGGCGTTGATCCGGCTGCCGAGGGTGCCGAATTTTTCCGGTTCACGTTCGAAAAGGATGGTCCCGGCCGAGCCGCCGGGGCCCCAGATCACGCTTTGCGGGCCTTTGATAACGGTGAGGCGGTCATAGGTTTCCGGCGCGATGTAAGAGGTCGGTGCGTCCATGCGGTTGGGGCAGGCACCGAGCATCACACCACCGTTGGTGAGGATGTTCAGGCGCGAACCGAACATGCCGCGCAGCACCGGGTCACCGTTGGTGCCACCGGCGCGGATGGCTGAAAAGCCAGGGATGGTCTTGAGGTAATCGGCACCATCGCTGGCCGGCACGGGCTGGCGCGGGTCTTTGGGGTTGGTGACGACCGTCAGGGGCGAGCTGGGTGCGATGGCGGTGATCACCGTCGGGCTCAGCTCGGGCGGCGCTTGCTCGTGCGTTTCATGACCAGGTTCGGCGGCCAGGGCCATGGGTGCGAGCAGCGACCCGCACAACACGGCGAATGTCCCTCGCAGAGAGGGGGCGAATACAGGGGTGCAGCCGGACATAGTGATTCCAGTCGATCAGTCATGGGTGGGCACGGAGCCTTCAGGCTCCGTGCGGCAGCAGGGATTCAGACGCTGATCGAAGGCGGTGGCGCGCGGCTGCGCGCACCGGGGAATATGGCCTGTCGGGCATGGCCCTGAAGGGTTGCCGCAGGGATGAGGGTGACGGGCAGGGCGTGCCCGGCAACGAGTGGGCTGAAGGTCTGCGGTAATGCAGGGCAGTTGAACAGCAGGCTGCAGTAGCCGCATTTTTCCCACATCACATGCAGTTGGCCATCGTCGCCGTGGCCGTGATGCGAGTCGCTGGCGTGCCCGTGTTCCGAGGACAGAGCCATGCCCATCGGCATGCTCATGCCCGCGTGATGATCCATCGGCATCGACTGGGAAATCAGCGGGCCGATAAAGATCATCCACATGGCGAACAGGCTCAGCCAGCCGCCACCGACGCGCCTGCGTTCAGGGCGGGTGGTACGGCTGCGTCTGTTGCATGGCAGGCTCATGAAGGCGAGCGCCAGTCAGCGAATGTCAGTGTGCGTGTTCGTGCGGCTGGTCCGCCGGGGCCTGCCTCTGCACAGCCACGTCGACCGTGATGTCGCCTGCCTTCTCAAAATGCAGGGTCAGCGGGAAGCGCTTGCCGTCGCTGAGCAGGCTACGGTCCTTGGGCTGCATCAGCATCACATGATAGGCGCTGGGGGCGAAGACCACGTCCTTGCCGGCGGGCACTACTACATTGGGCACCTGCTGCATCTTCATGGCGCCGTTGGCACTCATCACGTGTTCGTGCAGTTGTGCGTCAGCAGTGATGGGGCTGTCCACGCTGAGCAGGCGGTCATCGACCTTGCCGTTGTTGTGCACGATGAAATAGGCGGCCACATTGGGCGCGTTCGGCGGCAGTTGCAGCGACCAGGGGTGGGCGATATGCAGGTCGCCTACGGTGTATTCATGGGCGTTGGCGAAGGCGCTGGGCAGCAGCAGTGCGGCCACTACGAGAGCTTGCTTGAGCATGGTGTAAGTCTCCGTTCTGTTCAGGTTCAGGCAGACAGCGTGATGAACTCAGACCAGGGGAGAGGCGCGGGGGTTGAGCGCGGGCCAGAGTTGGCGCGGCGTCATTTGGTAATCGGCTGGCGGTGGAACATGCGCGGCCAGCAACGTGGGCGGGTTGTGCAGTTGTGGCGGATAACCTGGCAGGGCCAGCAGCGGCGAGGCTCCCGAACAGCACCAGCAGTGCTGCATGTTGGAATGCTCGTCGTTTTGCGTGCCGAGGTCGATCTTGGCCAGTGCCTGGACGTCGACCTTGGCCTTGCCTGCCATGCTGGAACAGAAAGCCCCCCACAGCAGCTGCTCGGCCGGGCCCTTGGGCGCGGCAGAGGACAGCGGCATGGCCAGCAGGTTGAACAGCACTGCGAGGCAGGCTATCCAGGCGATGTGCCGACGTGGGGGCATGGAGAGATCCGGTCAGGAATCGTGGCGGGTATTGTACGGCGCAGTATAGGTAAAAATGATGGGGTGCGGTGAAGTGACGCAGGCGGGTCGATGGGGCTGCTGTGCAGCCCATGGCCGGCAAGCCGGCCATGAAGCTACAGCAGCATCAAGCCTTGTTACGGCCCATCAAGCCACGCACGGTCTCTTGCAAATCAGCCGGCAGCACCACCACCTTGGCATTGTTGCTGCTGGCCAGGTTCTCCATGGCGCCGACATAGCGCTCACCCAGCAGGTACATGGCTGGCACCGTCTCGTTTCCCACCGCGTCCTTGACCAGCGAAATCGCCTTTGCCGAAGCCTCGGCAAGGTTGATTTGCGCCTCGGCATCGAGCTTGGCCGACTGCAGGCGGGCTTCGGCCTCGAGAATGGCGGCCTGCTTGGCACCTTCGGCACGGGTCACGTCGGCTTTACGTTCACGTTCGGCCGCCGCCTGACGTTCCATGGCCAGCTGCATGTTTTCCGATGGCTTGATGTCCTGGATTTCTACCGAGCGCACGGTCACGCCCCAGTCTTCGGTCTGTTCGGACATCGCCTCTCGCAGGCGTGCCTTGATCTGCTCGCGGCTGGACAGCGCTTCGTCCAGGTCCATGGCACCGACGATGGCGCGCAGCGATGTCATGGTCAGGCTGGTGACGGCAAACGAGAAATTCTGCACGCCATAGGAGGCCTTCTGCGGGTCGACCACTTTGGCGAAACACAGTGCATTGGCGACGATCACCGCATTGTCGCGAGTGATGATTTCCTGCTCCTGCACATCGAGGATGATGTCCTTGGTCGGCAGGCGATAGGCGACCACGTCCATGTACGGGATGACGATGTTCAGGCCGGGCTTGAGTGTGCTGTGGTAGCGGCCCAGGCGCTCGACGATCCACTCCTCCCCCTGGGGTACGATGCGTACACCCTTGAAAACAGTGATCAGAACGAAAACGGCGAGGGTGCCGACGACGATAAGGCTGGTCATGATGCGAACTTCCTTTTAATGCGGTCAGGCCCGGATGACCCGGGCAGTATTGCCTTCGATGGCGACGAGACGTACACGCTCGCCTGACGGGATGTCGCTGTCAGCGACGCAGATCCATTCCTCATTGCCCAGGATCGGTTTCTGGAACCGCACACGGCCTTTCTGGAATTGCGAAACGCTGCTGATCAGCAGCCCGACTTCGCCGATCACGCTGTCGGCGGTCCAGCGCACATCCGGCTGCTTGCGCCGGAACAGCTTGAACCAGAGTGCCGTGGTGACCGACGAGAACAGCACCCACGACAGTACCTGCATGTCCAGTTGCAGGCTGGGGGCGGCGAGCGAGATGAGCGACACCAGCACGGCACCGATGCCGAACCAGATGATGAAGAACGTGGGCAGGACCAGTTCGAGCAGGATCAGCGCGATGCCGAAGACCAGCCAGATCCACCATTGCATTTCCATATGGTTGACGCTTTCCGGAGGGGAGGGGGGTTGAGTTTAAGACTGACGACAGGCCAGCGGCCATATGAATGTATCTGGTCACAGCGCAGCGATGGTCGATAGCCACTGTCGGAATATGGAAAGGGCTACGTCTTTTACCCTGGCGTGGCCAGCCAATCCTCAACCCGCAACCCCGGAACGCGCATGAACTCTCGCAGGTTGTTGGTTACCAAGGTAAGCCCCCGCGCGCGGGCATGCCCGGCAATCAACTGATCGAAAGGGCCGATGGGCGTACCGGCCTTCGCCAGTTCTGAGCGAAGCTGCCCGCTGTGTTCTGCTGCATGGCTGTCATAGTCGAGTACTTCAAGACGCGCTACGAAACCCTCCACAATCGAGAGATTTCGTGCAGGAGCGGCCGATTTCTCTGCACCGTAAACCAGCTCCATCAGTGTGACGGTGCTGATTGCCAGCTGACCATGGTGGCGGTTGAACGCTTCACGAACTACCTGGGGTTTGTTCTTGATCGTGAAGATGCAGATATTCGTATCGAGCATGTACTTGAGCATTAAAACCCTTCACGTTCCTGGTCGGCAGGTTGGTCGCGGCTGGCCATGAAGTCCGGGCTCGCATCTTCGCCGTCAAACCAGCTATCCCATGATTCACCAGCGGGGGTGATGATGCGTGTTCGACCCACTGCAACAATATCCACGCGGGTCACCTCTTCGGGAAATGCGACAGATTTCGGCAAGCGGATGGCCTGGCTACGATTGCTTTTGAAGACAGCACCTTGCTCCATGATGGGCCTCCCTGGAAGCGGCAAACTGTGACTGAAGTTTAAATTCCGCAAGGTATATGTCAATGGGATATACGTTGCCAAAGGCTGCCCGTCATAGATGCAGGGCGCTGAGCAACAGGCAGTACCGGGTGAACTCAGCATCGACCTGTGGAAGTGTGGGGCGCTTCAGAATGAGTACTGGAACCCCCAGCTCCCGCGCCACCTCAAGCTTGGGCTCGGTCGCCACGCTGCCGCTGTTCTTGCTGACCAGCACATCGATATCGCGCCGTGCGAACAGCACCCGCTCATCGTCAAGGTGAAACGGCCCCCGCGCACCGATCACTTCGCAGCGATCATTACCAGGGCAGGCCTGCAACGCCCTGAGGGTCCAGAACTGCTCTGGCGGAATCTCGTCCAGATGCTGCAGCGGCTCGCGCCCCAAGGTGAACAAAGGCCGACGGAACGGCTTGAGTGCATGGATCAGCCCCGCCCAATCCTCCACTTCGCGCCAGTCGTCACCGGGCTGGGCCTGCCATGCCGGGCGCCGCAAGGCCCAGCAGGGGATGCCCACGGCCCGTGCGGCGGCGGCGGCATTGTGGCTGATCTGCGCGGCATAGGGGTGGGTGGCGTCTATCAGCAGGGTGATACCCGCCTCGCGCAGGTAGGCGGCCAGGCCTTCGGCCCCGCCATAGCCGCCGACCCGCACCTGGCAGGCCAGGCCCTGCGGCACCCGGCCGATGCCAGCCAGGCTGTAGACATGCTCCGGGCCAAGCTGACGGGCGATGGCCAGTGCCTCGGTGACACCGCCCAGCAGCAGGATGCGCCGGTTCATTGCACACCTGCCATGCCGACGATGCCGCCCTGGCGGTCGATGGCGAACACTTCCACCTGCACCTGTGCGGGCACCACGCTGCGGGCGAACGCCAGGGCGTGGGCGCAGACCGCGTCGCCCAAGGCGATGCCGGCGGCGTGTGCCAGGGCCAGGGCTTGCTGGCTGGTGTTGGCGGCCATGATCGCTGCCTGCAGGTCGGCATCGGCGCCGATGTCCGCGGCCCACCCGGCCAGTTGCGGCAGGTCGATGCTCGAGTGGCGGCTGTGCAGGTCCATGTGCCCGGCGGCCAGCTTGCTGATCTTGCCAAAGCCACCGCACAGTGACAGGCGTGGCACCGGCACCTTGCGCAGGTGCTTGAGCACCGCGCCGACAAAGTCGCCCATCTCGATCAGGGCAATTTCCGGCAGGCCGTACACGCGGCGCATGGTGTCTTCGCTGGCATTGCCGGTGCAGGCGGCGATATGGGTATAGCCATTGGTGTGGGCCACATCGATGCCCTGGTGGATGGAGGCGATGTAGGCTGCGCAGGAGAAGGGCCGCACGATGCCGCTGGTACCGAGAATCGACAGCCCGCCAAGGATGCCCAGGCGCGGGTTCATGGTCTTGAGCGCCAACTGCTCGCCGCCCTGTACGTTGACCGTGACTTCGAAGCCGCCGCGGTAGGCGCAGTCGTCGGCCAGTTGCTGCAGGTGCTCACTGATCATGCGCCGCGGTACCGGGTTGATCGCCGGCTCGCCCACGGCGAGCACCAGCCCGGGGCGGGTGACGGTACCGACACCTACGCCTGCGACAAAGCGTATGCCCGGTTCTTCCTGCAGGCGCACCTGGCTGTAGAGCAACGCGCCATGGGTGACATCGGGGTCGTCGCCGGCATCCTTGAGTGTGCCGGCTTCGGCGCGCGCGCCCTCGCGGCGGCAGAACTCCAGGCGCATCTGCACCACCTTGCCCTTGGGCAGGGTGATGCTCACGGCGTCAGCGCACACACCGGTGAGCAGCAGGCGCGCTGCCGCCAGGCTGGTGGCAGTGGCGCAGCTGCCAGTGGTCAGGCCGCTGCGCAGTGGCGCAGGTTGTTCGCGGGTTTCTTCACGCATCGTGGGGCTTCACCACGTCGAGCAAAGTGATCGGCAATGCCTGGCGCCACGTGTCGAAGGCGCCCAATGGCTGGGCCTGGGCGACATGGATGCGCGTCAGTTCACCGCCATGCTGTTGGCGAAAGTGCGCCAGTGCCAGTTCGCTTTGCAGTGTCACGGCATTGGCCACCAGGCGCCCCCCGGGGCGCAGCCGCTCCCAGCACAACGGCAGCACGCCTTCACGGGTGACGCCGCCGCCGATGAAGATCGCATCGGGGCGCTCCAGCCCGGCCAAGGCCTGCGGTGCCGTGCCGCGCACCAGTTGCAGGCCGGGAACGCCGAGGGCATCACGGTTGTACTCGATGAAGCCCTGACGGCCCTCGTCAGCTTCGATTGCCAGTGTTCGGCAGGCGGGGTGGGCGCGCATCCACTCGATGCCGATCGAGCCACAGCCTGCGCCCACGTCCCACAGCAACTCGCCTGGTTGTGGGGCCAGGCGGGCCAGGGTGATGGCTCGTACGTCACGTTTGGTCAGCTGGCCGTCATGACGGAAAGCATCGTCCGGCAGGCCGGCTGCGCGTGACAGCCGCGGAGCGTCGGCAGCAGCCTGGCACTCGATGGCAACCAGGTTCAGCGCGGCGACCTGGGGTTGGGCCCAGTCATCGGCGATGCCCGCCAAGTGGCGTTCGGCAGGGCCGCCGAGGTGCTCGAACACCTGCAGGCGGCTTGGCCCGAAACCGCGCTCGCGCAGCAGGGCGGCGATGGCTGCCGGGCTATCCCCGTCGTTGCTCAGCACCAGCAGGCGCATGCCGCTGTAAAGGTGGGCGTTGAGAGAGGCCAGGGGGCGCGCGACCAGAGATACCACCTGCACATCCTGCAGCGGCCAGCCAAGGCGGGCAGCGGCCAGGGCGCAAGAGGAGGGCATCGACAGTACCTGCAGCTCTTGGGCCGGCACCTGCCGCGCCAGGCTGGCACCGACGCCGTAGAACATCGGGTCACCGCTTGCCAGCACGCACACCTGCTCACCGCGCCGAGCCAGTACCGGGGCGAGCGAGAACGGGCTCGGCCAATGTTCGCGGGCGGCGCTTACGCAGCGCGGCAGCAGGGCCAGCTGACGTGGGCTGCCGATGATCCGCGAAGCGCCGAGCAGGGCGCGTCGGGCCTGCTTGCCCAGGCCGCTGAAGCCGTCTTCGCCGATGCCTACTACTGTCAGCCAGGGTGTCATGTGTTTCTGATCCGCCATTTTTGGGGGCGCATCGCCCCCCTAAGCCGGCAAAGGGGGCGACGCGGTGATGAATTTCTGTTCAATCGCCAGCGATGCTCGACCACCGGCTTTTCATGCCGCCGGACAAAGCAGGCATAATACCGCGCCTTCTACACTCAAGCGCATTTTCAGCGATTGCCGGACGTCCCTTTGAAGCAGGCCCATACCCCACCCGTATCGCCCCGTCCCTCGGCTTGCCCGGGGTTGTGGCGCATCGTCAGTGCCCTTGATGGCGGGATCTGCCGGATCAAACTGCCCGGTGGGCTGCTGCTGGCCGATCAGGCCGATGCCGTGGCAGCGGCTGCCGAGCGTTTCGCCGGTGGCGTGATCGAGGCGACCAACCGCGGCAACCTGCAGGTCCGTGGCATTGGCGACGATCACGCCGGCCTGATCGAAAGCCTGCTGGCAGCAGGCCTGGGCCCACGCAATGCTGCCAGTGACGATGTGCGCAACCTGATGCTCAGCCCCTTGGCCGGGCATGACCCCTTGATGGTGCTGGATGTTCGTCCCCTGGCCGAACACATCCTCGACATGCTGCAAGGCACACCGCGCTTTCACCAGTTATCGGCCAAGTTCGCGGTGCAACTGGACGGCGGCGAAGGCCTGGCGATGCTCGAGCACCCGCACGATCTATGGCTGTCAGCCGTGCGACTCGAGCAACGCACCTGGCTGGCGTTCGGCCTGGCCGGTTGCCCGGCTGACGGCCAGGTGCTGGGTGCGGTGCCGGTGGAACAGGGGCTGGCGCTGGTGCGCGCAGTGCTTGAGCGCTTCCTCGACCTGGCCAGCCCGGACCAGGCGCGCATGCGCCAGTTGCTTGAAAACTGCTCAGTGGAGCGATTCATCGAGGGGCTAGGGCTGGCGATCCGCCGGGATGATGCCGTGCTCGATTGGCGCCGCAAAGCGGGCAACAGCCCATGGCTGGGTGCCGTTGAGCAGCTGCAGGGCATGGCCCTGGGCGTTGCCCCGCCGCTTGGCAGGCTCAGCGCCGACATGCTGCGCGGTGCGGCGCGAATCGCGCGTGAACACGGTGATGGCAGCCTGCGCCTGAGCCCCTGGCAGAGCCTGATGCTGACCTCTGTAGCTGGCGCGAGCATCGCCCCGGCGCAACGTGAGTTGTCGGCCCTGGGCCTGCTCTGCCACAGCCATGAACCCTTGGCCCGCCTGGTTGCCTGCACCGGCGCCAGCGGCTGCGCCAAGGCGCACGGCGAAACCAAGGCCGATGCCCTGGCCCTGGCGGCCCTGTTGCCCGCTGGCGCCCCTGCCAGTGTGCACCTGTCTGGTTGCCCCCGATCCTGCGCCGTGGCCCATGTCGCCCCGGCCACACTGCTGGCCCGCTCGCCGGGCCGCTATGACCTCTATTTGCGTGACGCGCGCCTGCCGGGCTTCGGTGCCCTGCGCGCCGCCAACCTCACCTTGAACGAAGCAGGCGCCATGCTCGACCTGCCGACGGAGCACCTTGATGATTGATTACATCCGCGATGGTCAGGAGATCTATCGCAATTCCTTCCGGATCATCCGTGAGGAGGCCCGGCTCGAGCGGATCCCCGCAGACCTCGAGAAACTCGCCGTACGTGTGATCCATGCCTGTGGCATGGTCGAGGCCATCGACGGCCTGCAGTTCTCCGAAGGTGCCGGCCGCGCCGGGCGCCAGGCCCTGGCCAACGGCGCGCCGATCCTCTGCGATGCGCACATGGTCGCCGAAGGCATCACCCGTGCACGCCTGCCCGCCGACAACAAGGTGATCTGCACCCTGCGCGACCCGAGTGTCCCGGCCCTGGCCAAAGATGCCGGCAATACCCGCTCGGCGGTGGCTCTGGAGCTGTGGCGGCCTTACCTGGAGGGCAGCGTGGTGGTGATCGGCAACGCGCCGACCGCACTGTTCTACTTGCTGGAAATGATCGATGCAGGTGCACCAAAGCCTGCGCTGATCCTCGGTTTCCCGGTTGGCTTCGTCGGTGCGGCGGAGTCCAAGGCCATGCTCGCCGCCGACAGCCGGGGCGTCCCGTTCGTGATCATGCAGGGCCGCCTGGGCGGTAGCGCGATGGCTGCTGCCGCGGTCAATGCCCTCGCCACGGAGGTGGAATGATGGCGCCGCGTGGACGTCTGCTGGGCCTGGGTGTAGGCCCTGGCGACCCTGAGCTGATCACCCTCAAGGCCCTGCGCTTGCTGCGCGAGGCCCCAGTGGTCGCCTACTTCGTGGCCAAGGGTAAGCGTGGCAATGCCTTCGGCATCATCGAGGCGCACCTGCAGCCAGCGCAAACGCTGCTGCCGCTGGTCTATCCGGTGACCACCGAGGCGTTGCCGGCACCGTTGTCGTACGAGCAGGTCATCAGCGATTTTTATGACGAGGCCAGCGTGCAGGTGGCCGAGCACCTCGATGCCGGCCGCGATGTCGCGGTGATCTGCGAGGGCGACCCGTTCTTTTACGGCTCCTACATGTACCTGCATGACCGTCTGGCGCAGCGCTATGACGCGCAAGTGATCCCTGGTGTCTGCTCGATGCTGGGAGGCGCGTCGGTACTGGGAGCACCCCTGGTTTACCGCAACCAGAGCCTGTCGGTGCTGTCGGGCGTGCTGCCGGCCGAAGAACTCAAGCGGCGCCTGGCCGATGCCGATGCGGCAGTGATCATGAAGCTGGGCCGCAACTTCCCCAAGGTGCGCCAGGTGCTGGGCGAACTGGGCCTGGACGGGCGAGCGCTGTACGTCGAGCGGGCGACCATGGCAAATCAGAAAATCGTCGCGCTGGACCAGGTGGACCCACAGTCATCACCGTACTTCTCGCTGATCATCGTGCCGGGTGAAAAATGGCAGGGATGAGCATGCACAAGGCACCGGCAATCATCGTGCTCGGCGCTGGCAGCGTGGCCACCGCGCGGCGCATTCAGCAGCATTATCCACAGGCGACGATCCATGGCCTGAGCGGCCGGGTCGAGATGGCCGACCAGTACTACGAAGCATTTGGCGACACGCTGCGCGCCCTGTATCTACAAGACACGCCGATCATAGCCCTGTGTGCGGCGGGTATCGTCATCCGTAGCCTGGCCAGCCTGCTCAGCGAGAAAGGTGCGGAGCCGCCGGTGCTGGCGGTGGCCGAGGACGGCAGTGCGGTAGTGCCGCTGCTTGGCGGGCTGAGCGGCGTCAATGTCATGGCCCGCGAGATCGGTGAGGCGCTGGGCGTGGCGGCGGCGATCACCACCAGTGGCGAGTTGCGTTTCGGCACCTGCCTGTTGAACCCACCCGAGGGCTACGCCCTGGCGGATATCGAACAGGGCAAGCGTTTCGTTTCCGATCTGCTGGCGGGGCAGGCCGTACGTATCGATGGCGATGCGCCTTGGCTGGCTCAGGCCCAATTGCCGGCCAGTGAAGCCGCCCAGCGCACCATTCGTGTGGGATGCACTGCGCGCCCGGCCAGCCGTGACGAGTTGCTGATCCACCCCCGTTCGGTGGTGGTTGCGGTGGATGCGGGCGGTCCTGATCTGGTTGAACGCGTCAGCGATGCCCTGCGTGAGGCGGGCATCGCCGAGCAGTCACTGGCGTGCCTGCTGGTTGCCGAACAGGCCATGGCCGAACCGTCCTTGCAGGCAGCGGCCAAGGTGCTGGGTGTCGCACTGCGTTTTGCTGCCAAAGAAAGCACTCTTGTCAGCATGGCCGCCGAAGCACTGCCGGATGCGCGCCTGATCGAACAAGGGGGCCTGGTCATTGCGCTGGCATCGGCGCCTGTCAAGGTCAATCAACTGGGCCGCAGGCGTGGTCGCCTGGCCGTCATCGGCCTTGGCCCTGGCGCCGCCGAGCTGATGGTGCCGGCGGTCAAAGCCGAGCTGGCACGCGCCGAGGATATTCTCGGTTACGAAACCTACGTACGCATGGCCGGGCCGTTCCGCGACGACCAGGTGCAGCATTGCACCGACAATCGTGAAGAAATGCAGCGCGCGCGTCATGCTTTCGAGCTCGCCGCACAAGGGCGCTCGGTGGTGGTGGTTTCTTCGGGTGACCCGGGGGTATTCGCCATGGCTGCAGCCGTGCTGGAAGCGCTGCACGGGTCCACTGACCCCGCTTGGCATCGTGTCGATCTGGAAATCCTGCCGGGGGTTTCGGCCTCGCTGGCCACTGCCGCTCAAGCGGGCGCGCCGCTGGGGCATGACTTCTGCGTGATGTCGCTATCGGACAACCTCAAACCATGGTCGACCATCGAGCATCGGCTGGCCCTGGCGGCCCAGGCCGACCTGGTGCTGGCCTTCTACAACCCGATCTCGCGTTCGCGCCCTTGGCAGCTTGGGCGCGCGCTGGAAATCGTGCGCCAGCACCGGGATGGCAATACACCCGTGGTGCTGGGGCGTGACATCGGCAGGCCGGGGCAGACGCTGAGGGTGGTCACCCTCGCCGAGCTGACGCCAGAGATGGTCGACATGCGCACCATGGTCCTGGTCGGTTCTTCCACGACCTGTACCTTTGCCCGTGCCGACGGTGGGCAGTGGGTCTATACCCCGCGCTGGTACCCTGTTGCGCCCTGAGTGGCAGGGCTAGCCGACCAGGTAGCCCCTGATGCCGGTGAAGATGATCTGCGCCGCCAAGGCGCAGACGAACAGCCCCATCAGGCGGCTGACGATCTGCAGGCCTTGATCGCCGAGAATGCGCTCGATCCCGTGCGACAGATACAGCACCAGGCCCACGGTGAAGCTGGCCAGCGCGATACTGACGATGGCCAGCAACTTGTCGTCCCAGTGCGGCTGGCTGACGCCCATCACCAGCAGGGCGCCGATGGTGCCCGGGCCTACGGTGAGCGGGATCGTCAGCGGTACGATGGTCACGTCTTGCTGCACGTTGTCGGCCTGCACGGCCGGTTTGCCCTGGGCCATGCCCAAGGCAGAGATGAACAGCACGCTGCCGGCGCCGATGCGGAAGGCATCGGCCGTGATGCCGAAGATGCCGAAGATCGCCCGCCCGAACAGGTACAGCAACACGCTGGCGACCAAGGCGGCGAAGGCAACCTTCCAGGCCAGCTGTTTGCGCTCCTTGCTGGAGTGGCCACGGGTCAGGCTGATGAAGCACGACAGCACGAAGAACGGGCTGTAGAGCACCAGCATCTTCAGGTAGACACTGAACAACTCATGAAGCATGAGGGTGAGTCCTTTGTAGGAGCGGCCTTGTGTCGCGAAAGGGGTGCGCAGCAGCCCCAGAATTTCAGCAGCACCACACGGAATTGGGGCTGCTGCGCACCCCTTTCGCGACACAAGGCCGCTCCTACAGCGCTTTATCGGTTACGAAGTATGCAGAGGATCGGTCTTGGCTTCCCGCTGGTTCGCCCAATACTGGATCAACTCGCGCAATTGCGACAGCTCCACCGGCTTGGCCATGTGCCCGTCCATGCCGGCCAGCCGTGCGCGCTCTTTGTGTTCGGCCAGGATGTGCGCGGTCAGTGCCACCACCGGGGTGCGCGGGCGCTGGTTGGCGACTTCCCAGGCGCGCAGTTGCTGAGTGGCAGAGAAACCGTCCAGTACCGGCATTTCACAATCCATCAGCACCAGGTCATAACGCTGGGCCTTCATGGCTTGCAGGGCTTCCTCACCATTGCTGGCGGTGTCCGGTTCGAGGTTGAGTTTGCCCAGCATGCCGCGGATCACCTTGGTCGAGATGCTGTTGTCCTCGGCGACCAGCACGCGGAAGTCGCCCGGCAGCTCGTGGGTGGGCGGTGTGCCTGGCAAGGGCGTCGGCACGGTCTGTTCGCGGCCGCGCTGGGCCAACTCCTCGGCCAGAGTGGTCTTGAGGGTGTAGCCGGCCACCGGTTTGGCCAGGATGCGCTTGACCCCGGCATTACGGGCAATGACTTTGCTCGGTGCATTGCTGATACCGGTGAGCATCACCACGAGGATGTCGTGGTTCAGGCTTGGGTCTTCCTTGATCTTGGCCGCCAGCTGCATGCCGGTCATGCCCGGCATGTTCTGGTCGAGCAAGACCGCGTCGAAATAGTCACGCAGGTGCGCCTTGGTCCGTAGCAGGGCCAAGGCCTCCTTGCCCGAGGGTACGGCACTCACGTTCATGCCCCAGGCGCTGCACTGCTGCACCAGCACCTTGCGGCAGGTGTCGTTGTCGTCCACCACCAGCACCCGGGCGTCGCGCAATGGGCTGTCGAGGTCGGCCAAGGGTTGCTCCAGGCGAGAGGGGTCGAGCGGCAGGGTCAGCCACAGGGTGTTGCCCATGCTGGTGCTGCTCTTGATGCCGAACTCGCCTTGCATCAGGCCGATCAACTGCTTGGCGATGATCAGCCCAAGGTGGCCGCCAAGCTTGTTGCTGGAAAGGAAGTGATGGCTGTGCAGCTCTGCCTGCAGCAGGGCTTCACGTTCGGCCGCAGGCAGTGGCTCGCCGCTGTCCTGCACGGCGATACGCAGGCGCGGCACCTCGCCGCGCTGGTCCAGTGCAACGACCAGGAGGATTTCGCCCTGGTCGGTATTTTTCAGGGCGTTTTCCAGCAGGCTGGAGAGGGCCTGGCGCAGGCGCGTCGGGTCACCGCTGATGACCCGTGGTACCTGCGGCTGGGTGAAGCTGATCAGCTCGATGTTCTGTTGTTCGGCCTTGGCGCGGAAGATGTTCAGGCAGTCTTCGATCAGGGCATTGAGGTCGAACTGCACATCGTCCAGTTCGATCTGTCGCGACTCGAGTTTGGAAATGTCGAGAATTTCGTTGATCAGTGTGAGCAGTTCGTTGCCGGCGCTGTGGATGGTCTGCACGTAGTCACGTTGTTTGACCGACAGTGGCGTGCCCAGCAGCAGTTCGGTCATGCCCAGCACGCCGTTCATGGGCGTGCGGATTTCATGGCTGATCTTGGCCAGGAACTCGGCCTTGGCATTGATTTCGGCATCGCTGGCCGCCAGTGCGCGGCTGGCGCTGAAGCGCTCTTCGCTCATCCGCCGCAGGCGCTCGCTGACCGCCAGGTTGAGCAGCAGGCCGCTGGCCACCGTCAACCCGAGCAGAATGCACAGCAGCCAGGGCGTCGAGGTGCGGGTCAGGCCAAGCAGGGCCGGCAGCAGCACCAGCCCGCCCAGGTTGAACACCACCATGGCCAGGCTGAA
Organism: Pseudomonas sp. BNK-15; assembly: GCF_047456105.1. Lineage (NCBI taxonomy): Bacteria > Pseudomonadati > Pseudomonadota > Gammaproteobacteria > Pseudomonadales > Pseudomonadaceae > Pseudomonas > Pseudomonas sp. BNK-15. The sequence continues at coordinate 1,278,547 of NZ_CP179898.1, read as the reverse complement.
CAGGCGTGCCGGCGCATAACCTTTGTACCAGTGGTAGCTGCTGACCAGCAGCATGCTCACACTGCCCAGGGCCAGCAGGGCGTAGGTCATCAGGTTGAGCGGAAGGGTATCCACGAACAGCAGGATCAGGCCGCTGACTCCGGCCACCAGCATTTCGCCTTGCAACAAGCGATTTAGCTGCGGGGAACTGCAGCGCGAGAAGAAGTGCTGGGTGAAATAGAGCCCCGCGAGGCCCGCCAGCACCAGGGTCAGATAGGCGGCCGGGGTTTGCGCACTGTGCCACAGGTGCCACCAGGGGCCGCTGAGGTTGAGCAGGATCAGGCCGCTGAGCAGCATCAGCCCGTGGTACAGCGCAAGGATCAGGGTGGTGCTGGAGCGGGTGTACAGAAAGCGGATCAGGTTGTGCAGGATGAGCATGACCAGGCCGCCGAAGAGCATGCCGAACAGCAACGGCTGACCATGGTTTGAAGCGGCGACTGCCGCAGGCTCCAGGCTGATGGCCGGGCGCAGTTGATGCTCGGAAACCAGGCGCAGGTAGATGTCCACCGCTTTCGGGCTGTTTGGCAAGGGCAAAACGTGATCGCTGCCGCGCAGGGTCGGGCTGGCGTTGCCGGCCTGGCGCCCGTGGTGCAGCTGGCGTAATAGCCTGTCGCCGTCGAGGGCGTAGAGGTCCAGGCGTGAAAGGTCCGGGGCAAAGACCCGCAGCAGTTGCTCCTGGTCACCCGGTTCGAGGCGATAGTGCAGCCACAGGGCCTGTTGCGCCGGTGCGGCATCGAGGTCGCTCAGCGTAGTAGGGCTGAACTGGTTGCGATAGCGATCCGAGCGGACGTCGCTCAATTGCAGGTTGGCTTGTTCGTCGAGCAAAACGGACCAGCCTCCGCCTTGGTCAGCCGAAGCCGGGAGCAGGCAGAGCAGGGTCAGCAAGCTGACGATCAGAGCTGTGGCAATCCGAAGCCGACGCACTACGAGATCCCTTCCTAGCTGATGTGCCGTGTAGTAACTATGCGCGGCGCGCCAAGTCGAAGGCAAGGCCCGCGATGGGGCCCTGTCGACGAGCCGAAGGCCGCATGCGCAAGACGCTGCGGCTATCCGGTAAAGGTTATTGCTGGTGTTCACCGCGCTCGCGGGCGATAGCCCGGTAGCCGATGTCGGTACGGTAGAAGCTACCGTTCCAGGTGACTTCCTTGGCCAGGCGGTAAGCCTGCTGCTGGGCATCGGCAACCGTGCTGCCCATGGCCGTGGCGCAGAGCACGCGGCCACCGTTGGTCACTACCTGGCCGTCCTTGAGCGAAGTACCGGCATGGAACACCTTGCCTTCGATCTTGGCTGCGGCCTCCAGGCCGCTGATCGCGTCGCCCTTGGCGTAGTCGCCCGGGTAACCGCCGGCAGCCAGCACCACACCCAGGCTTGGGCGGGGGTCCCACTGCGCTTCGACCTTGTCCAGCGCCTTGGCGAAAGCGGCTTCGATCAGCAGCACCAGGCTCGACTCCAGGCGCAGCATGACCGGCTGGGTTTCCGGGTCGCCAAAGCGGCAGTTGAACTCGATGACCTTGGGGTTGCCCGCCTTGTCGATCATCAGGCCGGCATACAGGAAGCCGGTGTACACGTTGCCTTCTTCGGCCATGCCGCGCACGGTCGGCCAGATTACCTGGTCCATCACGCGCTGGTGTACATCGGCGGTAACGACCGGGGCAGGGGAGTAGGCACCCATACCGCCCGTGTTCGGGCCGGTGTCCTGATCACCGACGCGCTTGTGGTCCTGGCTGGTGGCCATTGGCAGCACGTTGTGGCCGTCGACCATCACGATGAAGCTGGCTTCCTCGCCGTCGAGGAACTCTTCGATCACCACGCGCGAACCGGCGTCGCCAAAGGCGTTGCCCGCGAGCATGTCACGCACGGCGGCTTCGGCTTCTTCCAGGGTCATGGCGACGATCACGCCTTTGCCTGCGGCCAGGCCGTCGGCCTTGATCACGATCGGCGCGCCTTTTTCCTGCAGGTAGGCCAGGGCCGGCTCGATCTCGGTGAAGTTCTGGTAGTCGGCGGTCGGGATCTTGTGGCGAGCCAGGAAGTCCTTGGTGAAGGCCTTGGAACCTTCCAGCTGGGCCGCGCCCTTGGTCGGGCCGAAGCAGTCCAGGCCGCGGCTGCGGAACAGGTCGACCACACCGATGACCAGCGGCGCCTCGGGGCCCACGATGGTCAGGTCGACGTTCTTCTCGGCGAAGTCTGCCAGTTGCTCAAGGGCGGTGACGTCGATGGCGACGTTCTCGCACTTGGCTTCAATGGCGGTACCGGCGTTGCCGGGGGCGACGAATACTTTCTCGACGCGTGGGTCCTGGGCGACTTTCCAGGCCAGGGCGTGCTCACGGCCGCCGCTGCCGATGATCAAAACTTTCATTACAGGCTCCTTCGGAGAAGCTGCAAGCTGCAAGCGTCAAGCAAAAGCGGTTCGCGCTGATCCTTTCAAATGCTCACAACTCAGGGATTCAAGGGGCTGTGGCTGCAAGCAGGAGCGACTGGGCCTGCTCTTGCTTGCAGCTTGCAGCTTAAAGCTTGCCGCTGCTATCAGTGGCGGAAGTGGCGCATACCGGTGAACACCATCGCGATGCCAGCTTCGTCGGCAGCGGCGATGACTTCAGCATCGCGCATCGAACCACCTGGCTGGATCACGGCGCTGATACCCACTTTAGCTGCATTGTCGATGCCATCACGGAACGGGAAGAACGCGTCCGACGCCATGACCGCACCTTGCACCTGCAGGCCGGCATGCTCTGCCTTGATGGCCGCGATGCGCGCGGAGTTGACGCGGCTCATCTGGCCGGCGCCCACGCCGATGGTCTGGCGCTGCTTGGCGTAGACGATGGCGTTGGACTTGACGAACTTGGCCACTTTCCAGGCGAACACCAGGTCGTGGATTTCCTGCTCGGTCGGTGCACGCTTGGTGACGATCTTCAGGTCATCTGCGGTGATCATGCCGTTGTCGCGGCTCTGCACCAGCAGGCCACCGTTGACGCGCTTGAAGTCCCAACCGGCGGCGCGCTCGGCTGGCCACTCGCCGCACTCCAGCAGACGTACGTTTTGCTTGGCAGCCACCACGTCGCGGGCAGCTTGGGAGATTTTCGGGGCGATGATCACTTCGACGAACTGGCGCTCGACGATGGCCTGGGCGGTTTCGCCATCCAGTTCGCGGTTGAAGGCGATGATCCCGCCGAAGGCCGATTCGGTGTCGGTAGCGTAGGCCAGGTCGTAGGCCTTGCGGATACCGCCCTCGTCTTCAGGCACCACGGCGACGCCGCATGGGTTGGCGTGCTTGACGATGACGCAGGCCGGCTTGACGAAGCTCTTCACGCACTCGAGCGCGGCATCGGTGTCGGCCACGTTGTTGAACGACAGCTCCTTGCCCTGCAGCTGGATGGCGGTAGAAACGCTGGCTTCGCCTTTGTTGGCTTCAACGTAGAACGCCGCGCTCTGGTGCGGGTTCTCGCCGTAGCGCATTTCCTGAGCCTTGACGAACTGGCTGTTGAAGGTGCGCGGGAACTCGCTGCGCGCTTCAGTGGACAGCGTGTCCTTGGCCTGGTCGATGGTGCCCATGTAGTTGGCGATCATGCCGTCGTAAGCGGCAGTGTGCTCGAAGGCCTTGAGCATCAGGTCGAAACGCTGGGCGTAGGTCAGGCCGCCGGCCTTGAGGCCTTCGAGGACGCTGGCGTAGTCGCCGGCGTTGACCACGATAGCGACGTCCTTGTGGTTCTTGGCAGCCGAACGGACCATGGTCGGGCCACCGATGTCGATGTTCTCGATGGCGGTCGGCAGGTCACAGCCAGGTTTGGCGATGGTGGCCTCGAATGGGTACAGGTTGACGGCGACCAGGTCGATCGGCTTGATGCCGTGCTCGTTCATGATGGCGTCGTCGACACCGCGACGGCCGAGGATGCCGCCGTGGATCTTTGGGTGCAGGGTCTTGACCCGGCCGTCCATCATTTCGGCGAAGCCGGTGTAGTCGGCCACTTCCACCGCGTTCACGCCGTTGTCCTTGAGCAGCTTGTAGGTGCCGCCGGTGGACAGGATCTCGACACCGAGCTGCTGCAGCTCACGAGCGAATTCGAGGATACCGGTCTTGTCGGAGACGCTGATCAGGGCGCGGCGGACTGGCAGGCGGGTAGTCTGGTCGGTCATTTCGGATTCCAATAACGCGGTGGAGTCAGCAAAAAAGGCGCCTCTGTTCAGGGAGCCGCCTTTTCTGATTGGGATTCTGGCTTACAACAAGTCGTACTGCTTGAGTTTCTTGCGCAGGGTGCCTCGGTTGAGCCCGAGCATCTCGCTGGCCTTGGTCTGGTTGCCCTTGACGTAATTCATCACGCTTTCGAGCAGGGGCGCCTCGACTTCGGAGAGCACCAGGTTGTACACGTCAGTGACGGTAGCGCCTTCCAGGTGTGCGAAGTAGTTGTGCAGCGCCTTCTCGACGCTGTCACGAAGGGTCTGGCCCTCTTCGCTCGGCGTGTTGAGGTGCTGTTTGAGGTTGGCGTTGTCGCTCACGGGCGTTGTTCCACTCACTAATGTCTCGGTCATCATCGTCATGCGGCCACCCCTTGTCCGTCCTCTGTCTCAAGGCTCTGTCGACGTTCGCTGAAATACGCTCGAACGTTGGCGCACTGCGCTTGTGTGTCTTCCAAAGCGTTGAACCGGGAGCGAAACTCCTTGCCGCCGGGTCGTGTTGCCAGGTACCAGCCAACGTGCTTGCGGGCGATACGTACGCCCATCACATCGCCATAGAAGGCGTGCAGCGCGGCAAGGTGCTCCAGCAGGATACGTTCCACTTCGTCCAGCTGCGGGGCCGGCAAATGCTGGCCAGTCCCCAGGTAATGCTCGATCTCGCGAAAGATCCAGGGCCGCCCCTGGGCGGCCCTGCCAATCAGCAGACCGTCGACGCCGGTGGCGTCCAGCACCGCCCGGGCCTTTTCTGGCGAAGTGATATCGCCGTTGGCAAAAACCGGGATGGACACCGCCTGCTTGATGGCAGCGATGGTGTCGTATTCGGCTTCGCCGGTGTACAGGTCGGCGCGTGTGCGGCCATGCACCGCCAGCGCCTGGATGCCAGCCTGCTCGGCGATCCTCGCCACGTTCAGGCCGTTCTTGTTCGCCCGGTCCCAACCGGTGCGGATCTTCAGGGTCACCGGGACGTCCACCGCGCCGACGACGGCGTGGAGAATCTCGCTGACCAAAACTTCATCTCTCAATAAAGCAGAGCCTGCAGCTTTGTTGCAGACTTTTTTCGCCGGGCAACCCATGTTGATGTCGATGATCTGGGCGCCAGCTTCGACGTTGGCCCTGGCCGCCGCCGCCATCATCTGCGCATCGCCACCGGCGATCTGTACCGAGCGCGGCTCGGGATCGCCTTCGTGAATGCGGCGCAGGCTCGACTTGCGGCTGTTCCACAGGCTCATGTCGCTGCTGACCATCTCCGACACCACCATGCCCGCGCCCAGGCGCTTGCAAAGTGTACGGAAAGGCTGGTCCGTGACCCCGGCCATGGGCGCGAGGATCAGGTTGTTGCGTAGTGTGTATGGGCCGATGCGTACCGCCGACATAGGTGTTCCCTGTTGTGGGGCCGAATCATTGGAGTCGAAAAAGGGTTGGCATAATACCCGCTCTCGGTGACCGGATAAAGATGGATTTGGATAAATTCTGAACAGTTGTAGGCTTATGCCTTTGGGCTACAAGCTTCAGCTTCAAGCGGCAAGAGGAAGCAGACCGGTTGTCGGCTCGCTTCTCTTGCAGCTTGCCGCTCGACGTTTATTCGGGGGAGCGGAAGCTGAGGCTGTAGTTCACTGCTTTCGGGCCAGGGTCGAGGATGTCCAGGGCAATGTGGATCGGCGTCTGGCTGGGCATTTCGCCACGGCCGGCCAATTCACCCGAGAGATACTCGCTCGGCTTGAAGCGCCGGCTGGCGATCAATTGGCCATTGAGGTCGGCAAAACGCAGTTCCAGCAGCGGGAACGGCTGGGCGAAGGGCGCGCGGTTGTAGATGATCGCATCGACGATCAGCGCGCCCTTGAAGTCAGGGTGGCTGCGCACCACCAGGTTGCTGCTCTTGATTCGGCCGATGTCGACACGGGTGGGCACCTCGCAGCCAAGCATCGGGCACAGTTGCTGGAAGAGCGGGCGGTACTGGTCCTGGCGTGCCATTTCGTCGAAATGGAACCACACGTACTGGAATGCCAGCAGGCCGGCGGCCAGCAGGGTGAGCAAGCCCCAGAGCACGCGTTTGCCCCAGTGGGGGCGCGGCTTCTCCCAGCCCAGTTGCAAAGGGTCGTCGACCACGTCGATGAGCGGCTCCTTGCGTGACGGGCGCTGGGGCCTGGCAGCGAAGCCAGGTTCAAGGCGCTCGCCAGTCAGCGCCGGGGCAGGGGTGTCATCGTGCGCCGCCAGATGCAGATCCGTATCGTCATCATCGCGGGCGCTCAGGCCTTTTTCGTGAACGGGTTCGTCATCTGGCGACAGCCGCTCGGAAAAGTCGTGCGCGTTATCGCGCTCGGCAGCCCGGTGCGTGGCAGGTTCATCATCGAAGTCCAGGTCCAGGTTGCCGTCCAGTGTGGGCTCGGTGCGATCGCCTGGGGCGGGCTCCAGGTCCAGTGGCTCCTGCTCCAGCAGTACCGGGGCGGGATCGACGGTTTCCAGCGGCTCATGGTGATCGTCGGTTGCATTACCGAACAGTGCGTCGCCATGGGGCTCGGCGGCGGGCTCGTCACGCCGCGCCTGCAGTGCATCGGCAGGGGCAGCAGGGCGCGGCTCGTCTGGCTTGCCACGGCGTTCGAGGCGGGCCAGTTCCTGGTCCAGGTCGAGTTCGTCGAGGGCTTGCGCTGTGGCTGCCCAGTCTTGCGGCTCGGCGGCTGAGCGCTCGCTGACCGGGGGCTCGGGCGCGGTGACGGGCGCGACCACCGGTATCGGCGGCACTGCCGGGGCGGCGCTGGCGCGATTCTGCTCCAGCAGTTGCTTCGCCGCGTTGAACACCTGCAGGCAATGGCCGCAGCGCACTACGCCGCGCGCCACGCTCAACTGGTGATGGGTGACGCGAAAGCTGGTCTGGCAATGCGGGCACTGGGTGACGAAACTGTCGGTCATGCGGCGATCCGGGAGCTGTGCAGAGAAGTATTTTAGGCCCGCTTAGCGGCGGCGACCACTGATGCGCACCCAGCCGTCGCGCACGACGATCGGGTCCAGCTCGAAGTCGGCGGCGTAGGCCGCGGCGACCTCCTCACCCTGTTCGGCAAGGATGCCAGACAACGCGAGCAGGCCACCTGGGCGTACCAGGCCGGACAGCTGCGGCGCCAGCGAGACCAAAGGGCCAGCCAGGATATTGGCGACCAGCACGTCGGCCTGCATGGCCGGCATATGCTCGGGCAGGTACAGCGCCAGCTTCTCGTCGGCGACGCCATTGCGCTGGGCGTTGTCACGCGAGGCTTCGATGGCCTGCACGTCGATGTCGGTACCGACCGCTTCGCGTGCGCCCAACAACAATGCAGCGATGGCCAGAATGCCCGAGCCGCAGCCGAAGTCCAGCACCTGGGTGCCTTCGAGCTGTTGGCCGTCGAGCCATTCCAGGCACAGGGCGGTGGTCGGGTGGGTGCCGGTGCCGAAGGCCAGGCCAGGGTCAAGCAGCAGGTTGACTGCGTCCTTTTCCGGCGCTTCGTGCCAGCTTGGCACGATCCACAGGCGGCGGCCGAAGCGCATTGGCTGGAAGTTGTCCATCCAGCTGCGTTCCCAATCCTGATCTTCGATCACTTCGGCCTGGTGTTCCGGCAGCTGCGCACCGGTCAGCAGGCGCAGGTGAGCGAATACCTGCTCAGGGTCGGCGTCCGCCTCGAACAGTGCCAGCAGGTGCGTGTGCGACCACAGCGGCGTGGTGTTGAGGTCGGGTTCGAAGATGGGCTGGTCTTCGGCGTCCATGAACGTGACCGATACGGCGCCGACTTCGAGCAGGGCGTCTTCGTAGGTTTCGGCTTGTTCCGGGCTGATGGCCAGGCGTACTTGCAGCCAAGGCATGGCGGGCACCTTTGGTAAATCGAGAGGGGCAGCCCGAGGCTGCGCGAAGGCTGGCAGTTTACGCGAGTGCGGTGTGTTTGTGGATGACTTGAGGGGCTGCCTTGCAGGCCAATCGCCGGCGAGCCGGGTCCAACGGGCTCTTCACTGTTTTTCAGTGCACTGATCTGACTGTAGGCGCAGGTTTGCCAGCGATCGGGCCGGTAAACGTGGTAACGCATAACCGATGGGCTGAGAGCAGCCCTACAAAAAAGAACCCCGGCACAGGGCCGGGGTTCTTCGCTGCATCACGCTAACGCGATCACTCCTGGTTGGCCAGTTTGTGCTCGAGGTAGTGGATGTTCACGCCGCCTTTGCAGAAACCTTCATCACGCACCAGGTCGCGGTGCAGCGGGATGTTGGTCTTGATGCCGTCGACGACGATCTCGTCCAGGGCATTGCGCATGCGCGCCATGGCTTCGTCGCGGTCCTTGCCGTAGGTGATCAGCTTGCCGATCAGCGAGTCGTAGTTCGGCGGAACCGAATAACCGCTGTACAGGTGCGAATCGACGCGAACGCCGTTGCCACCCGGGGCGTGGAAGTGCTTGACCTTGCCTGGGCTCGGAATGAACTTCTTCGGGTCTTCGGCGTTGATCCGGCACTCCAGCGAGTGGCCGCGGATCACCACGTCTTCCTGACGGATCGACAGCTTGTTGCCAGCGGCGATGCTGAGCATCTCCTTGACGATGTCGATACCGGTGACCATCTCCGAAACCGGGTGCTCAACCTGCACACGGGTGTTCATTTCGATGAAGTAGAAACGGCCGTTTTCGTACAGGAACTCGAAAGTACCGGCGCCACGGTAGCCGATCTCGACGCACGCATCGACGCAACGCTTGAAGACTTCCTGGCGGGCCTTCTCGTCGATGCCCGGGGCAGGCGCTTCTTCAAGTACCTTCTGGTGACGACGCTGCAGCGAGCAGTCGCGGTCGCCCAGGTGGATGGCGTTGCCTTGGCCGTCGGACAGCACCTGAACTTCCACGTGGCGTGGGTTGGTCAGGAACTTCTCCAGGTAGACCATCGGGTTGCCGAAGGCTGCACCGGCTTCGGTACGGGTGAGCTTGGCCGAGGCGATCAGGTCCTCTTCCCTGTGCACCACGCGCATACCGCGACCACCACCACCACCGGCGGCCTTGATGATCACCGGGTAGCCGACATCACGCGCGATCGCCAGGGCGACCTCTTCGTCTTCCGGCAGCGGGCCATCGGAGCCCGGTACGGTCGGTACGCCGGTCTTGATCATCGCGTCCTTGGCCGAAACCTTGTCGCCCATCAGGCGAATGGTGTCGGCGCGCGGGCCGATGAAGGCGAAACCGGACTTCTCCACCTGCTCGGCGAAGTCGGCGTTTTCCGCGAGGAAGCCGTAACCCGGGTGGATGGCGGTAGCGCCTGTCACTTCAGCGGCGGCGATGATCGCCGGGATGTGCAGGTACGAATCTTTGGACGAAGCAGGACCAATGCAGACCGACTCGTCTGCCAGGCCCAGGTGCATCAGTTCGCGGTCGGCCGTGGAGTGCACGGCGACGGTCTTGATGCCCAGTTCTTTGCAGGCACGCAGGATCCGCAGGGCAATTTCCCCGCGGTTGGCGATCAGGACTTTTTCCAGCTTCCCAGACATCGTTGGCTCTCCGCGAATCAAACGATGGTGAACAGCGGCTGGTCGAACTCAACCGGCTGACCGTCTTCCACCAGGATGGCGTCGATAACGCCGCCGACATCGGCTTCGATGTGGTTCATCATCTTCATCGCTTCGACGATGCACAGGGTGTCGCCTTTCTTCACGCTCTGGCCAACTTCAGCGAAGTTCGGCGAGGTCGGCGAAGGCTTGCGGTAGAAGGTACCGACCATTGGCGAACGGATCACGGTGCCTTTGAGGGCCGGGGCAGCGGCGGCAGCTTCGGCAACCGGGGCAGCAGCGGCCGGAGCAGCTACAGGCGCGGCAGCCATTGGCGCAGGTGCGTAGAACTGTTGAGCGGCTGGGGTCTTGCTGTGACGGCTGATACGGACCGACTCTTCGCCTTCCTTGATCTCCAGTTCGTCGATGCCAGACTCTTCCAGCAGCTCGATCAGTTTCTTGACTTTACGGATATCCATTAATCATCAACTCCCAAAGGTTCGGTCAGGGGGCATTAAGTTAAAAACGTATCTGAAACGTTTTTCTCGAACCCCGGCCCACTCAGGCCAGGGCTTCTATCATCAGGGCTGTGCGTTGGCAGCCAGTTGTTCCAGTGCGGCCTCCAGGGCCAGGCGATACCCGCTGGCGCCCAGGCCGCAGATCACCCCTACGGCTACATCGGAGAAGTAGGAGTGGTGACGGAACGGTTCGCGTTTGTGCACGTTGGACAGGTGCACTTCGATGAATGGGATGCTCACCGAAAGCAATGCGTCACGTAATGCGACGCTTGTGTGGGTGAAAGCAGCCGGATTGATCAGGATGAAGTCCACACCCTCGTTGCGTGCGGCGTGAATACGGTCGATCAGCTCGTACTCGGCATTGCTCTGCAGGTACTGCAGGTGATGGCCTGCGGCGCGGGCGCGCTGTTCCAGGTCCTGGTTGATCTGGGCCAGGGTCACGGCGCCGTAGTGGCCCGGTTCGCGGAGGCCGAGCATGTTCAGGTTGGGGCCGTGAAGCACCAGTAGCGTTGCCATCTGCAGATTCCTTGGATTTGTAGGGCAATTCGACACAGCGCGGCGAGTGTGCCGTAAAGCGACGGCAAGTGTCCAGTTCCCGGCAATAGCCAGCACGATGTCCGAGGTTCGCGCGAAGTATGTGACCAAATATTAAAATCTGGTCACTCGTTCGCAGAAATATGCCAGCACGCGGGAAGTTATAGACCGAGTTTGCCGCGCACGCGCGCCAGAACACCCGCAAATTCGGCGGCGTTTATCTCGCCAATGACCCGATCGGTGGTCATTTCGCTGCCGTTCGCGGCAAAGAACAACAGTGCAGGCGGGCCGAACAGCTGGTAGCGGTCGAGCAGGGTACGTTGCTCGGCGTTGCTTTCGGTGATGTCGAAACGCAGCAACTTGAATGCGCCCAGTTGCGGTTGGACCTGCGCTGCGTTGAGTACTTCATGCTCGATGACTTTGCAGCTGATGCACCAGTCGGCGTACCAGTCGAGCAAGACCGGCTGCCCCGCAGCTTTCGCCTCGGCCAGGGCCGCGTCAAGTGCGGCCGGCGTAGTGACGGTTTGCCAGGCATCCACCGAAGCTGCCGGGCCACTGCCGACGGTTGTCGGCGTTGGCGCAGGCAATGGGCGCAGCGGGTCGCCCTGGCCATTGAGGGCGCCGTACCAGCAGGCCAGGCCGTAGACCAGCAGGGCCAGGCCCAGCAGTTGCGCCAGGCGTTGGCGTGGCGCCTTGACCACGAACTCCAGCGCACCGAGGAAAACGGCTACGCCCACGCTCAGGAAACCGACCAGCAACAAGGTTGCCGGCCCCGGCAGCACGCGGCTGAGCAGGCCGATGGCGAGGCCCAGCAGCAACACACCAATAGCGTTTTTCACGGTGTTCAGCCAAGGCCCGCTCTTTGGCAGCCAGGCCGCGCCCCCAGTAGCTACCAGCAACAATGGCGCGCCCATGCCCAGGCCGAGGGCAAACAACTTGAGTGCGCCACCCAGGGCGTCACCGCTGGCACTGATATACAGCAAGGCGCCGGCCAATGGTGCCGAGACGCACGGCGAAACCAGCAGGCTGGACAGCACGCCCAGCACTGCTGCACCCAGCAGCGAGCCGCCCTTGGTGCGGTGGGCGAGCGTGTCCAGGCGATTGTTCAAGGCCTGTGGCAGTTTGAGTTCGAACAGGCCGAACATGGCCAGTGCGAACAGCACGAAGAACAGCGCGAAAGGCACCAGTACCCAAGCCGATTGCAGCCGCGCCTGCAGGTTCAGGCCTGCACCGAACAGGCCCATCAGCGCCCCCAGCAGGGCGAAACTGGCGGCCATGGCCAGCACATAGGCCAGCGACAGGGCCAGGCCGCGCAGGCCGGCGACCTGGCCGCGCAGGACCACTCCAGAGAGGATCGGCAGCATTGGCAGCACGCAGGGCGTGAAGGTCAGGCCGACCCCGGCGAGGAAGAACAGCAGCAACGATTTCCAGCTCCAGCCTTGCTCGCTGGCCGTCGCCGGGGCGTCGGCCGTGCTCACCCCTGCGCCGTCGATGCTCAGGCGTGCCGTCTCTGGTGGGTAGCACAGGCCCTTGTCGGCACAGCCCTGGTAGCCGACCAGCAGGGTGAATGCGCGGGCGTCGGTGCGCGGCAGTTCGATGTCGAGCACCCCGTGGTAGACCTCGACGTCGCCGAAGAACTCATCGTGCTTGGCCTCGCCCTTGGGAATGTTCGGCGAACCCAGGGTGATGTCTGCCGGTTCGCTGCGGAACTGGAAGCGATGGCGGTAGAGGTAATAGCCGTCGGTGGCGACGAAGCGCAGTTTGATGGTGTGCGCATCGGCCTGGACCAGGCTGAGCTTGAAGGCTTCATGTACGGGCAAAAAGTCTGCGCTGTTGCTCAGCGAGGCGGCGCCGAGGGTGGCGCTGGGGCGGTTGTCGAGCAGGCCCGTGGCGAAGGCAGGGCTGGCCAGCAGCAGGAACAGCAGGAAAAACAGGCGGCGCATGGCGGACTCGCGAGGTGGAACGTGCCCGGCATGATAGCGGAGTTGGCCTTGGTTGGGGGGCAGTGCAGGCAAACGATCACAGCCTGAAGGCCCGCACCGCACGGTTCAGCTCGCCGCCAAGGGTCAGCAATTGCTCGCCCTGCTCGCGCCCTTCACCGATGCGCTGCAGGTTGTCTTCACCCAGCTCATGAATCCGCTCGCTGTGCCCTCGAATCTCGCTCACCGCATCACTCTGCTGCGCCGTGACGTCGGCAATGCGCACTGCAGTATCGGCGATGGTGCGGATCGCGTTGACGATCTCGTCCAGCGCGCCATCGGCAGCCTGAGCCTGGTCAGCTGTGGCTTGCGCATGTTCCAGTTGCGCCCGCATACCTGTCACCGACTCCCGTGCCGCCTGTTGCAGCCGGTCGATCAAGGCCTGGATCTCGCCAGTGGCGCCTGTGGTGCGTTGTGCCAGCGAGCGTACTTCGTCTGCAACCACGGCAAAGCCGCGGCCCATTTCGCCCGCGCGGGCGGCTTCGATGGCGGCGTTCAATGCCAGCAGGTTGGTCTGCTCGGCGATCGATCTGATCACGGTGAGCACACCGCCGATGGTGGCCGACTCCTCGGCCAGCTGTTCGATCATGCGGGCATTGCCCTGCACCTCATCGACCAGCGTGCGCAGCCCGCCAAGGCTCTGGCCGATCACCGTCTGGCCTTGCTCCACGGCGCGGCCGGCATCGCGGCTGGCATCGGCCGCGGAGCTGGCATCATCAGCCACCTGCAAAATGGTGGCTTCCAGTTCGCCCAGCGCATCGCGGATCTGCCCGGTGTCACCGGCCTGGCGCTCTGCGCCGTCATGCAGGGCGGCGCTCATGCCGGCCAGTGCGTGGCTGCTGCCGGCCACCTGCTCGGCGTTGTGGCGGATGGTGCCGACCAGCTCCACCAGGTACTGGCGCAGGCGGTTGAGCGATTCCTGGATGTCGTGCAGCTCGCGGTTTGTCTTGCCCAGGGCGATGGGGGCGGCGAAATCGCCTTCGGCCCATCGCGACAGGGCCGGGGCCAGGCCGGTCAGGGTGCGCGTCAGCCGCCGCTGCAATGTGTCGATGAGCAGGGCGATCAGCAGGATCAGGCCGATCATCAGGCCCTGGATAAGGCGCACTTCGCTGGCGATACGGGCGTGCTGGCCGCGCACTTCAGGCTCAAGGCTGGCAATGGCTTTTTGCACGGCGTCGAGCCGTTCATTGGTGCTGGCGGCCAGGGCTGTGCGCCGCTCGATCTGTTCGCGGGTGCGTTGCAGTTCGCCAGGGTAGCGGTTGAGCAGGCTCTGCAGTTCGCGCTTGAGGCCAACGGCAACGTCTTCCTGTTGCCCGGCGGCCTGCGTTTCCAGGCCCATCATGGCGGCGAAATCATCAGCGTTGGATTCGGCGGCGCGGGTCACGCCCAGCAACGGCAGGTTGTCGATGACCTGAGCCTGGGCGCGGATCAGTTGCAGCTCGCGTTCTACCTCGTCGGCCAGCTCGGCGCGGCCGCTGCTGACCAGTTTGTCACGGGCCAGCGACAGGCGGCCCAGGTGTACGCTGGCGTCGAGCAGCGGCAGCAGATAACCGCTCGCCTCGCTGCTGGCGCTGTCGCGGGCATAGCCGGCCAGTTGTTCGAAATTGGCGCCTAGTTCACGTTCGGCCTGCAACAGCAGGGCTTGAGGGTCGCCGGCCAGTTTGCCGGCCGCGAGCAGCTCGTTGGCGGTGAAGGCTTGCAGGGTATCAAGGCTTGGGCGCAATTGGCCGGCCAGCTCTTCAGGCCAGTCGGCCAGTGCCTGCCCAAGCTGTTGGTTGGCCTCCAGCGCCGCCGCATGGCGCAGGGCGTCGCCGCTGCCCAGATAAGCCTGGATGTTGCGCGCGGCCTGGTTCTGGAACTGCTGCGACAGGCCCAGATAGCGTTCCATCAATTGATAGGGGCGCTCCAGGGCGCGCTGCGACCACCAAAGGGTCGCGCCCAGAGCGATACACACGGTCACCAGCAACAGGGTGTTGAAATTGGTCAGCCACTTCAGGCGCATAGCCGCGAACTTCCTGCGGGGGTGGAGGGGTAGGTGCCTGAAGTTATTGCTATTTTGTGACGGGGTGATGACGATGGTGGCTTAACGCTATCTAATGGGCGCGGGCCGGCCGGCTAAGGCTCGACCCGCACCACACAGTTGCGCCCCGCATGCTTGGCCCGATACAGCGCCTCGTCAGCGGTGCTGGCCATGCTCAATGCATCGAGCTCATCGTCCAGCTGCACCACCCCGGCACTGAACGTGCACCGCAGGTCGCAAGGCTGTGCCGGGTAGAGGATTTCGGCGAAGCGCCGGCGAATCTCGTCGAGAACCTTGTGCGCGGCATCCAGTGCGGTGTTGGGCATGACGATGGCGAACTCCTCGCCGCCATAGCGGCCGATGAAGTCGGTCTTGCGCAGCCGTTGCTTGAGAAAAAGCGCCAGGCTTTTGATAACCCGATCACCCATGGGGTGGCCATGGCGGTCGTTGATCTTCTTGAAGTGGTCGATGTCGAGCATGGCAAAGCTGAGCGGCTGGCCCTCGCGACGGGCGCGAAAGCTGCAATCTTCCAGCAATTGCAGGATGTGCGTGTGGTTGTACAGGCCGGTAAGGCTGTCGCGGACCATGCGCGACTTGAGGTGGCGCGCTCGGGCAGCACGGTTGCGCACAGTGGTGATCAGGTGGCGCGAGCGGATCGGTTTGGTCAGAAAGTCGTCGCCGCCCTCGCTCATGGCGTCGAGCTGTTTGTCCAGGTCGTCCTCGGCGGACAGGTAGATGATGGGTACGCTGACGTAGCGGTCGTTGTGGCGGATCACTTTGGCCAGTTCCGGGCCCGAGCAGGCTGGCATGTACAGGTCGAGAATGATCAGGTCGGGCTGGAACTCGGCCAACTCGGCCATGGCGCGGATCGGGTCGGTCAGGCTGCGGGTGATCATGCCGGCGCTGCCCAGCACGCGTTCGGTGTGCAGTGCCTGGGTGCGCGAGTCGTCGATGATCAGCACGCGCAGCGGTTCAAGAGGCGCGGTGCTGGTCATGATCTCGAGCTTCTCAAGCAGGCTGGAGGCTTCCAGTGTGCCGGTGAGAAATGCTTGACCACCTGCGCGTACTGCGGCCAGGCGCGTTGGCGTGTCCGCTTCGTGCAGGCTGAAGAACAGCAGCGGGATCGGCTGCTCCAGACCCGACTGCGCCTGTGCCGCCAGTTGCATGCCGCAACCTGGCCCGCTGAAGTCGACATCCATCACGATGGCAGAGGGTGCCTGCTCGGCCACTGACGCCAGCAAAGCGTCGACGCTGAACAGCGCTTGCACGCTCAGGCCGAAGAACTCCAGTTGCTGGGCCAGACGCTCGGCGCGCTCATGGTCGCGCAGCAGCAGATACACCGGCCTGCGGGCAGGTGGCAACGTCAGCTGATCAAGTTGGTCGCCCTGGCGCAAACGAGTGCGCGACAGGCGTTGCAACAGGTGATCGAGCTCCTGCTTGAGGCGCTCTTGGCTCGGCTCCGCGGCTTGGGTCATGTCCTGACTACTTATTAGTGGGATATGCAGGTGCGATGATGGCTCTATGCTAGCAGCTCTTTCCAGGCATGCGAGTGCGCGGGATCAACAAAGCGTTGATGACGAATATTCAGTTGCTGACCGATTGGTCGCTTATGCGTACGGTGGTGTCTGCTTTATAGTGCAGCAACGTGGGCTTGCCGTGGCACCCTGGCACTGGCCTGTGGTCAAAAGCCCTGAACCGTCGTGACTGATAAGGACAAAGCCATGCTGGACTGGAAAAACCGCGAGGCCAAGGCCGAGCCCCGTGAGCGTGTCGATGGCCGCGGTGCTGCCGCCCGTAGCTATGTGGGTGGCCTCTGGAGCCGAGCCCTGGGGACCCTGATCGGGTTGTACCTGCTGGTCTGCATCGGGCTGGGCTGGTACTGGAGCCAGGAACCGGAGCTGTTCCCGGTGCAGCAGAATGCCCAGGCAGCAGCCGAGCGCAACGGCCAGCAGATGGTGATTGGTTACACCACCATCGAAACGCTCAAGACTGTGGCCGAAACCCTGCTGAACAAGCCGGGCGGCTACATTTCCAACGATCGCTTCCCGCCGGGGCTGTGGATGGACAACATGCCGAGCTGGGAATACGGCGTGCTGGTCCAGGTGCGTGACCTGTCCCGCGCTTTGCGCAAAGACTTCGCCCGCTCGCAGTCGCAGTCCACCGAGGATGCGGACCTTGCCAAGGCCGAGCCGCGCTTCAACTTCGACAACAAGAGCTGGATCCTGCCATCGAGCGAATCGGAGTTCGAAGAGGGCATCAAATCGCTCGCCCGCTACCAGACCCGCCTGGCTGCAGGCGACAAGGGTGCGATCTTCTATACCCGTGCCGACAACCTGAACAACTGGCTGGGCGATGTCGCCACGCGCCTGGGTTCGCTGTCGCAGCGCCTGTCGGCAAGTGTTGGTCGGGTCAAGCTCAATACCACCCTGAAGACCGAATCGGTGGTTGCTGGCCAAGCGCCGCAGGTGGACGAGGAGGTGGTGGAAACGCCTTGGCTGCAGATCGACAACGTGTTCTACGAAGCCCGCGGCCAGGCCTGGGCGCTGTCGCACCTGCTGCGTGCCATCGAAGTGGACTTCGCTGACGTGCTGGCGAAGAAGAATGCCACCGTCAGCGTGCGCCAGATCATTCGTGAACTGGAGGCGTCGCAGGAAGCGTTGTGGAGCCCGATGGTGCTCAACGGCAGCGGCTTCGGCATGTGGGCCAACCACTCGCTGGTCATGGCCAACTATATTTCGCGGGCCAACGCGGCGGTCATCGACCTGCGTCAACTGTTGTCGCAGGGTTGAACATGGCTATAAGCCCCAACGAGGCCGCCCACCGGGCGGCTTCCGACCGCGAACTGGTCGCCTGGGTGGACGAAGCCGACCAGGTGCTTGGTGCGCTGCCCAGGGCGGAGCTTCGCGAGCGTGGTCTGATTGGCCGCTGTACCTTCATTCTGCTGTTCAATGGCGCCGGTGAGTTGTGCGTACACCGGCGCACCTTGAGCAAGGCGCTGTATCCGGGCTATTGGGATGTGGCCGCAGGCGGCATGGTGGCGGCGGGGGAGGCGTATGCCGACTCGGCGGCCCGTGAACTGGCCGAGGAGTTGGGCATCGAGGGCGCCGAGTTGCGTTTCCACGAACGGTTCTACTTCGACCAGCCCGACAACCGGTTATGGTGCGCGGTGTATTCGGCAGTGTCGGACGCGCCGCTGCGGTTGCAGCCTGAAGAGGTGAGCGAGGCGAGGTTCATCAGCCTCGCCCAGGCTGAGGCAGAAAGCCTCAGCAAGCCCTACTGTCCGGACTCGTTGGCGGCGCTGCAGCGGTACAAGGTCAGTCTGGGCTAAGGCTGGGGCCGCTTTGCGGTCCCAGGTCCCATGAGTCGCAAATCTTTCGCAAAATGGCGCATTCCGGTACTTAGCAATCACCTGATTTATCGTTACACTGCGCGCCCTTTTCGGGCTGTTGCAGGATCTTGCGGCAGTAGCGCCGCCCCTGCCAGAGTGGGGCTTCGCGGTCGGCTCCTGCCGACCAGTTTTTGTCCTCAGCACAGAGGAACAAAAGTGGCCAAGAAAGCTTCTTCCTTTTCCGCCCTTGGCGGTCTCGTGTTTTCCACCGACGCCGGTCGGCACTGCCCCGACTGTAGCCAGCCGGTGGATGCCTGCATCTGCAAGCAGCAAACCATCCCCGAAGGCGACGGCATCGCCCGTGTTCGCCGTGAGAGCAAAGGCCGTGGCGGCAAGACCGTGACCACTGTCACCGGCGTGCCGCTGCCGCCAGACCAGCTCAAGGAGCTGGCCACCACCCTCAAGCGCCGCTGCGGTACCGGCGGTGCCCTGAAGGACGGGGTTATCGAGATCCAGGGCGACCATGTCGAGCTGTTGATCGGCGAGCTGACCAAACAGGGTTTCAAGGCGAAAAAGTCCGGGGGCTGAGGCCATCACGCGATTTTTTGCCCAGCGCTTTCTAAACTCGTTCCCGTGACCAGGGTCTATTGCTGGGCACGGATGAATCGTCATTTCCAGCTTTTACACTGCGCCCGCCACCATGTGGGGCAGTGTTTTCGACTTTATAGGGGACTTGAATGTCCGTACGACGCACACGCAAAGACGATGGTAGCCAATGGACCGTGGCCGACAGCCGCAGTGTTTATGGTATCCGCCATTGGGGCGCTGGTTATTTCGCCATCAATGAAGCCGGGCGCGTCGAAGTGCGCCCCAACGGCCCTCAGAGCGCGCCGATCGACTTGTTCGAGCAGGTCGATGAGCTGCGCCAGAGCGGCTTGTCGCTGCCGCTGCTGGTACGCTTCCCCGACATTCTGCAGGACCGCGTGCGCCAGTTGACTGGTGCCTTCGACGCCAACATCGCGCGCCTTGAGTACCAGAGCCAGTACACCGCGCTGTATCCGATCAAGGTCAACCAGCAGGAAGCGGTGGTAGAGAACATCATCGCCACGCAGAACGTTTCCATCGGCCTGGAGGCAGGTTCCAAGCCTGAACTGCTGGCGGTGCTGGCGCTGGCGCCGAAGGGCGGCACCATCGTCTGCAACGGCTACAAGGACCGCGAGTTCATCCGCCTGGCGCTGATGGGCCAGAAGCTCGGCCACAATGTGTTCATCGTCATCGAGAAAGAGTCCGAAGTGGCGCTGGTGATCGAAGAGGCCGCCGAGCTCAAGGTCAAGCCGCAGGTTGGGCTGCGCGTTCGCCTGTCGTCGCTGGCTTCGAGCAAGTGGGCAGACACCGGTGGCGAGAAGTCCAAGTTCGGCCTGTCGGCTGCCCAGTTGATTTCGGTCGTGCAGCGCTTCCGCGATGCCGGGCTGGACCAGGGCATCCGCCTGCTGCACTTCCACATGGGTTCGCAGATCGCCAACCTGGCCGACTACCAGCATGGCTTCAAGGAAGCCATCCGCTACTACGGCGAGCTGCGTGCCCTGGGCCTGCCGGTCGACCATATCGACGTGGGCGGTGGCCTGGGTGTGGACTACGACGGCACCCACTCGCGCAACGCCAGTTCGATCAACTACGACATGGACGACTATGCCGGCGTGGTGGTGGGCATGCTCAAGGAGTTCTGCGACGCGCAGGGCTTGCCGCATCCGCACATTTTCTCTGAGAGTGGCCGTTCGCTGACTGCGCACCACGCCATGCTGGTGATCCAGGTGACCGACGTCGAGAAACACAACGACGACGTGCCGACCATCGAAAACAAGGAAAGCCTGCCCGAGACCGTGCAGTGGCTGGCCGACCTGCTCGGCCCGACCGACATCGAGATGGTCACCGAGACCTACTGGCGCGCCACGCACTACATGGGAGACGTGGCAGCGCAATATGCCGATGGCAAGATCAGCCTGGCCGAAAAGGCCCTGGCCGAGCAGTGCTACTTCGCCGTGTGCCGTCGCCTGCACAACTCGCTCAAGGCCCGCCAGCGCTCGCACCGCCAGGTGCTGGACGAACTGAACGACAAGCTGGCCGACAAGTACATCTGCAACTTCTCGGTGTTCCAGAGCCTGCCGGACACCTGGGCCATCGGCCAGGTGCTGCCGATCATCCCGTTGCACCGCCTGGACGAAGAGCCGCTGCGCCGTGCAGTGCTGCAGGACCTGACCTGCGACTCCGACGGCAAGATCAACCAGTACGTCGACGAGCAGAGCATCGAGACCAGCATGCCGGTGCACTCGCTCAAGGACGGTGAGGACTACCTGCTGGGCGTGTTCCTGGTCGGTGCCTACCAGGAAATTCTCGGTGACATGCACAACCTGTTCGGTGATACCGACTCGGTGAACATTTACCAGAACGCCGATGGCAGCGTGTTCCACGCCGGTATCGAGACCCACGACACCATCGAAGACATGTTGCGCTATGTGCACCTGTCGCCGGAGGAGTTGATGACCCACTACCGCGACAAGGTGGCCAGCGCCAAGATCAGCGCCCGAGAGCGTACCCAGTTCCTCGATGCACTGCGCCTGGGGCTGACCCGGTCTTCCTACCTGTCGTCGTGATTGTCACGGCCGCTCCTGCTACCCCCGTAGGAGCGGCCTTGCGTCGCGAATGAGGGCGCAGCCCTCACCGGTGTCACATCAGGAAAAGGAACAAACGTACCCAGCTGCATGGGGCTGACTACCGTTGAACGCAATGTTCAAGGGATACCGACATGGACCGTCAAGGCAATCACCGTTTGCGCAAAGGCCGCCACTCGGAGCAGGGGAGGCTGTATCTATTAACAACGGTTACCCGCAATCGCGCTCCAATCTTCAAGAATCTTCCTTTCGCCCGAGCCACCATTCAACAGTTGCGGCTAAGCGATCAGGAAGCGTGCTGTCGAACGCTGGCGTGGGTCTTGATGCCAGATCATCTGCACTGGCTGATCGAGCTAGGCCACGGAACGCTTGGCGAATTGATGTGCGCATTCAAATCTCGAAGCAGTTGCGCGCTTTATCGAGCCGGAGCTGATAGGCGCCGTATCTGGCAACCTGGCTTCCATGACCGAGCGTTACGGCGTGAGCAGGACATCAGGGCCGTTGCTCGATACATCATCGCCAACCCAATCCGTGCCGGACTGGTACAGCGTGCTGGCGAGTATTCTCACTGGGATTGTGTATGGCTGTGAGTGTGCAGGTGAGGGCTGCGCCCTCATTTCGCGACACAAGGCCGCTCCTACAGCGGTCGCCCGTAGAGCGGCCTTGCGTCGCGAAAGGGCTGCAAGGCAGCCCCAGCATCAGTGAATCCACAGTCCTTTTCGTTGCAGGCGCCAACCCACCCATCCCAACGTCAGCGCCCGCAACGCCATGAACCCGAGAAACGCAAACCACAAGCCGTGGTTGCCAAACCCACTCCAATCCGTGCCGGACTGGTACAGCGTGCTGGCGAGTATTCTCACTGGGATTGTGTGTGGCTGTGAGTATGCAGATGAGGGCTGCGCCCTCATTTCGCGACACAAGGCCGCTCCTACAGCGGTACCGCGTCGCCTGTAGGAGCGGCCTTGCGTCGCGAAAGGGCTGCAAGGCAGCCCCAGCATCAGTGAATCCACAGTCTTTTTCGTTGCAGGCGCCAACCCACCCATCCCAACGTCAGCGCCCGCAACGCCATGAACCCGAGAAACGCAAACCACAACCCGTGGTTGCCAAACCCACTCCAATCCGTGCCGGACTGGTACAGCGTGCTGGCGAGTATTCTCACTGGGATTGTGTGTGGCTGTGAGTATGCAGATGAGGGCTGCGCCCTCATTTCGCGACACAAGGCCGCTCCTACAGCGGTACCGCGTCGCCTGTAGGAGCGGCCTTGCGTCGCGAAAGGGCTGCAAGGCAGCCCCAGCATCAGTGAATCCACAGTCCTTTTCGTTGCAGGCGCCAGCCCACCCATCCCAACGTCACCGCCCGCAACGCCATGAACCCGAGAAACGCCAACCACAAACCGTGGTTGCCAAAGCCACTCATGGCCCACGCCAGCGGCAATGCAACCAGCACCGAAACCAGCATTGCATTGCGCATCTCCCGCGCCCGCGTGGCACCGATGAACAGGCCGTCCAGCAAGTAACTCCACACCGCTACCAATGGCAGTACCGCCAGGTACGGCAGGTACGGATAGGCGGCCGCGCGTACACTCTCGATATCGGTCTGCAGGTCGATGAACAAATGCCCGGCCAGCAGGAACAGCCCGGCAAAACCCAGACTGGTAATCAATGACCATCCACAGGCCACCACCAGCGAGCGGCGCAGGGTGTCGCGATCGCGGGCGCCGATGGCATGGCCGCACAGGGCTTCCACGGCATGCGCCAGGCCGTCGAGGGCGTAGGCGGTGAGCAGCAGGCCGTTGAGCAGCAGTGCATTGGCCGCCACCGTGGCCTCGCCCAGTCGCGCGCCTTGCACGGTGATCAGCAGGAACACCAGCTGCAAGGCCAGGCTGCGCAGGAAGATATCGCGGTTGACCGATAGCAACGGCCGCCAGGCTTGCCAGCGCCTGAGTGCCGCCCAGGCGATATGCCCGGGGTAGGCGCGCAGGGCAGGGCGGGTCAGGGCCAGGCCAAGCAGTGCCGCCGCCCACTCGGCGATCACCGACGCCCGCGCCGACCCCAGCACACCCCAATCCAGGCCAAGAACGAACCATAGGTTGAGGCCGATGTTCAGCAGGTTGGTGGTCAGCAATATGGCAAGCGGTGCTCGGGCGTTCTGGGTGCCGAGGAACCAGCCGACCAGCGCGTAGCTGGCCAGCGCCGCCGGCAGGCCGAGCAGGCGGGTATGGAAGAAGGCCTCGGTCGATTGCTGCAACGCTTGGCTCGGTTGCATCGCGTGCAGCGCCAGTTGGCTCAAGGGCAGGGCGAGCAGGCCGATGAGCAGGGCAAAGCCCACCGCCAGCAGCAGGCCTTGCACCAGGACCTGGCGCAGCGCAGCACCGTCGGCACGCCCCGCGGCCTGGGCAGCGAAGCCGGTGGAGCCCATGCGCAGGAAGCCCATCAGGCCGACCATGAAGGTGAACAGCGTGGCGCCCACCGCCACTGCGCCAAGCTGATGGGCGTGGGGCAGGTGACCGATGACCGTGCTGTCTACCAGGGCCACCAAGGGCACCGAGATGTTGGACAGAATCATCGGTGCGGCCAGGGCCCAGACTTTGCGGTGGGTGAGGCGGTGCTGCCAGTCGGTGGCAATTTGCGACATTTGAGTTCCTGGGAAAACAGGGCCGCATAGCGGCCCTTCTGGATCGATAGGCCGCATTCTAACGGCCAGCCACCTGCCGTTGCGCTATAGTTGCTGCCTTCACGCATACGCTGCCGATTAGAGTCCCCACTCCATGTTCAACAAAGGATTGTTGCTGGCCTGCGCGCTGGCCCTGCTCAGTGCCTGTGATTCCTCCACGCCAGACAAACCTGCCGCCACCGAAAAACCGGCGGCAAGCACCCCGGCCGAATCTGCTGCGCCCAAGCGCCAGGACCCTGCCGAACTCGCCAAACGCTACGAAGGCCGTGAGCTCAGCGTACTGGATGTCTCGGAAGTGCAGCTCGACGGCGCCAGTGCCCTCTCGGTCAGTTTTTCCGCACCGCTGGACGCCAAGCAGAACTTCGCTGCCAAGCTGCATCTGGTCGATACCGTCAAAGGCAAGGTCGACGGTGCCTGGGAGCTTGCCGACAACCAGATGGAACTGCGCCTGCGTCACCTCGAGCCGCAGCGCAAGCTTGTGTTGACCGTCGACAAGGGCCTGCTGGCTGTCAACGGCAAGCAGCTGGAAAGCGAGTCGGTGACCCGTCTGGAAACCCGCGACATGCAGCCAACCATCGGCTTCGCCAGCCGTGGCTCGCTCCTGCCTACGCGGCTGGCCGAGGGCCTGCCGGTGATTGCCCTGAACGTCGACAAGGTCGATGTCGAGTTTTTCCGGGTCAAGCCGGACATGCTCTCGACCTTCCTGGTCAACTGGGGCCGCAACAGCAGCCTCTACTACTACCAGTCCAAGGAAACCCTGGCCCTGGCCGACCTGGTCTACAGCGGCCGGTTCGACCTCAACCCGGCGCGCAATACCCGTGAGACCGTGCTGCTGCCGATCGCCGGGATCAAGCCGCTGCAGGAGCCGGGCGTATACCTGGCAGTGATGCGCGCGTCAGGAACCTACGATTATTCGCAGCCGGCGACGCTGTTCACCCTCAGCGATATCGGCGTCTCGGCCCACCGCTATCGCGACCGTCTTGACGTGTTTGCCCAGGCCCTGGAGGGCGGCAAGGCGCTCAACCAGGTAAACCTCGAACTGCATGACGACAAGGGCAAGCTGCTGGCCCAGGCCAAGACCGATGGCCAAGGCCATGCCCAGCTGCCGCTCACGGCCAAGGCCGATACCCTGATCGCGACCCAGGGTGTGCATACCACACTGTTACGCCTGAACACTGCAGCGCTGGACCTGGCCGAATTCGACATCACCGGCCCGCAGGCAAACCCGCTGCAGTTCTTCATCTTTGGCCCGCGCGACCTGTATCGCCCGGGTGAGACGGTGCTGCTCAACGGCCTGTTGCGCGACCAGGATGGCAAGCCGGTAAAGGCCCAGCCGGTCAGTGTGGAGGTACGCCGCCCGGATGAGCAGGTCAGCCGCAAGTTTGTCTGGGAGGCCGATGCCAACGGCCTTTATCAGTACCAGTTGCAACTGGCTACAGAAGCGCCGACCGGTCGTTGGCAACTGCTGCTCGACCTTGGCGGGGGGCGCAAGCAGGTCTATGAGTTCCTCGTCGAAGACTTCCTTCCTGAACGCCTGGCGCTTGAACTGAAGGGCAGCAGCACACCGCTCTCGCCCGAAGAAACGGCGCAGGTCCAGGTCCATGGCCGGTACCTCTACGGTGCGCCGGCGGCGGGCAATCGCCTGAGCGGCCAGGCGTACGTGCGCCCCTTGCGCGAAGCGGTACCTGCTTTGCCGGGTTATCAGTTTGGTTCGGTCACCGAAACCGAGCTGAACCAAGACCTGGAGCTGGATGAAGTGACCCTCGATCAGGCTGGCAAGGCCGTGGTCGATATCGAAAGCCGCTGGGCCGAAGCGCGCTCGCCGCTGCAGTTGACCGTGCAGGCCAGCTTGCAGGAGTCCGGTGGCCGACCGATCACCCGTCGTCTCGAACAACCGATCTGGCCCGCCGACCGCCTGCCTGGCCTGCGTGGCGTGTTCGAGGGCGAGGAAACCGACAGCGACGGCCCGGTGGAATTCGAGTTCCTGGTGGCCGACCGAGACGGCAACAAGCTCGCTGCCAGCGACCTCAAGGTACGGCTGATCCGAGAGCGCCGCGATTACTACTGGAACTACTCGCAAAGCGACGGCTGGAGCTACAACTACAACGAAAAATTCCTCACTCAGAGTGAGCAAAGCGTCAATGTAAAAGCGGGCTCTACTGCCAAGCTGACCTTCCAGGTCGAGTGGGGACCTTACCGCGTCGAGGTGGAAGACCCACAGACTGGCCTGGTGTCCAGCGAACGCTTCTGGGCGGGGTATCGCGCCCAGGACAATGCCGAAGGCGGCGCAGTGCGCCCCGACCAGGTCAAGCTGGCGCTGGACCAGCCGGCTTACGCTGATGGCGCTACTGCCAAGGTCACGGTAACCCCGCCAGCTGCCGGCAATGGCTACCTGATGATCGAATCCAGCGATGGCCCGCTGTGGTGGCAGGAGATCGACGTCCCCGCCGAAGGCAAGACCTTCGAGGTGCAGCTGGACAAGCAGTGGGCTCGCCACGACCTTTACATCAGTGCCCTGGTGATCCGCCCGGGTGAGCGCAAGGCCAATGCCACGCCCAAGCGTGCCGTCGGTGTGCTACACCTGCCGCTGGGCCGCGCCGAGCGCAAGCTGGCGGTCAGCCTGCAGGCACCGGAAAAAATGCGCCCCAAGCAACCCCTGACGGTCAGGATCAAGGCCACCAATGCCGATGGCAGTATTCCTAAACAGGCCCATGTGCTGTTGTCTGCTGTGGATGTGGGCATCCTCAACATCACCGACTTCAAGACCCCTGACCCATACGCCAGCCTGTTCGGCCGCAAGGCCTATGGCGCCGACCAGCTGGACATCTATGGCCAACTGATCGAAGCCGGTCAGGGGCGCCTGGCCAGCCTGGCCTTCGGCGGTGACGCAGCCATGGCCAAGGGTGGCAAGCGCCCCAACACCACGGTCACCATCGTTGCCCGGCAGAGTGTGCCGGTGACCCTGAACGAGCAGGGCGAGGGCGAGGCGAGCGTCGATATTCCCGACTTCAATGGCGAACTGCGGCTGATGGCCCAGGCCTGGACCGAGGACCACTTCGGCATGGCCGAGGGCAAGACCGTGGTGGCGGCCCCGCTGATTGCCGAACTCTCGGCGCCGCGCTTCCTTGCCGGTGGCGACCGCACCAGCCTGGCGCTGGACCTGGCCAACCTTTCCGGCCTGGCCCAGCAGCTGACTGTCGATATCAGCACCGAGGGGCAGGTGAGCCTGGCAATGAGCGCCCAGCAGCGTGTTGCCCTGGCCGAGGGCCAGCACACCACCCTGATGATCCCGGTGCAGGCGCAGGGTGGCTTGGGCCAGGGCAAGGTGCATGTACGGGTCAATGGCCTGCAGTTGCCGGGCGAGCCGCTGAACACCTTCGAGCGTGAATGGACGCTGGGCGTACGCCCCGCGTACCCGGCCGTGCTCAAGCATTACCGCGTGGCTCTCAAGGACCAGCCCTGGACGCTGCCTGAAGCCGACCTGGCAGCATTCGAACCGGCCGGGCTGGAAGCCAGCCTGGCGTTGTCGAGCCGCCCGCCACTGAACCTGGCCGAGCAGATCCGTGCCCTCGAAGCCTACCCCTACGGTTGCCTGGAACAGACCACCAGCGGCCTGTACCCCTCGCTGTACGCCGATGCGCAGAGCCTCAAGCGCCTGGGGATCAAAGGCGAGCCGGCCGAGGTGCGCAAGCGCAAGATCGAAATGGGCATCGAACACCTGCTGGGGATGCAGCGCTACAACGGCAGTTTCGGGCTGTGGAGTTCGGACAGCGAGGAGGAGTACTGGCTGACCGCCTATGTCACCGACTTCCTGCTCAGGGCCCGTGACCAAGGCTATGGTGTGCCGGCCGAGGCGCTGAAGAAAGCCAATGAACGCCTGCTGCGCTACTTGCAGGAGCGTAACCTGATCGAGGTCGACTACAGCGAGAACGCCGCACACACCCGCTTTGCCGTGCAGGCCTACGCTGCGCTGGTACTTTCGCGCAGCCAGCAGGCTCCGCTGGGGGCCTTGCGCAGCCTGTTCGAACGGCGCGCCGATGCGCGCTCCGGCCTGCCGCTGGTACAACTGGCGGTGGCGCTGGACAAGATGGGCGACAAGCCGCGTTCGCAGGAGGCATTGCAAGCAGGCCTGGGTATCAGCCGCAGCAAAGGCTGGATGGCCGATTACGGCAGCAGCCTGCGTGACCAGGCATTGATCCTGGCGTTGCTGCAGGAGAGTGATCTGGCCAGCAACCAGGTCGATCAGCGGTTGTTCGCGCTGTCTGATGAGCTGGCCGCCAACCGTTGGCTGTCGACGCAGGAGCGTAATGCGCTGTACCTGGCCGGGCGTGGCTTGCTCGATAAGCCTGAGAGCCCGTGGAAGGCGCGCCTGGACAGTGCCGGTGAGGTGCGGGAGTTCAGCAATGGCGACGCTGGCATGAAGCTCGAAGGCCCACTGTTGGCCTCGCCGCTGAGTGTGCAGAACGAAGGTAGTGAAACTGTCTACCAGCAACTGACCCTCTCGGGCTATCCACGTCAGGCGCCTGCCGCAGGCGGCAACGGCATGGAGATCCGCCGTGAATACCTGGGCATGAACGGCCAGGTACTGGACCTGCACAACGTGCGCAGCGGCGACCTGGTGCTGGTGCATCTGGCGCTCAAGGCCACGGACCGGGTTCCGGATGCGCTGGTGGTCGACCTGTTGCCGGCGGGCCTGGAGCTGGAGAACCAGAACCTGGCGCAGAGCGCTGCCAGCCTGAACAATGCCAGCAGCGCAGTGAAGCAGTGGCGTGAGTCGATGCAAAACGCCAGCGTGGTGCATCAGGAATACCGTGATGACCGGTATGTGGCGGCGCTCAAGCTCGACGGCTATGGCACCACTCACCTGTTGTATCTGGCGCGAGCGGTGACCCCGGGCACCTACCGTATACCGCCGCCGCAAGTGGAGTCGATGTACCGGCCGAACCTGCAGGCGGTGGGCGATGGGCAGGGTGAGATGACGGTTAAATCAAGGTAGGGCATGCTGCTCTTTTGTAGGAGCGGCCTTGCGTCGCGAAAGGGCCTCATAGAGGCCCCAGACCAGCAACTGTGGTGAACAAGAAGTATCGTGTGTGCCGTTTTTGCGGCCGCTGCGCGCCCGATCGCGACGCAAGGCCGCTCCTACAATTGACGGTGCACGCTCAATGAATCACCCAGCTCATCACCCACAACCCCAGCACCAGCCAGATGATCCCGAGGATGATCGAGGCGCGCATGAAGGCGCGGATTGCCGAGTACAGCAGCAGCAGGCCGACGATCAGGGCAAGGATGCTGACCAGTGAGGTGTCCATGCCCAGTGTGCGCGCAAGGCCATCAATGAAGTTGCCCCCGGCGTTGGCCAGCAGGTTGAACAGGCCGCCCAAGGCGTCGACGATGAAGCGGATCAACGAACCCAGTGCCTGGCCAAGCCACTCGAAAAAACCTTCTACATGCATAGTTGCTTCCTGATGTACGAATCGGCGAGGTTGCCGTCCCCAAGCCTTTGGCCATCACCTGGCCCGGTCGGTTCCCGATGCCTAGCTTAGCGCGACCGCGCACCCGAGCGGCAAGGATCCTGCGCGCCAGCGTGATGGCGCTGGTGGGCATCGCCGGCCTGTTGTGGCTGGCTGACCGTATCTGGCCATTGCCCATGCCGGCAGATGATCTGGCGCGGGTCGTGCTGGCCGAAGACGGCACGCCCTTGTGGCGCTTCGCCGATGCCGAGGGCGTGTGGCGCTACCCGGTCAGCCCCAAAGAGGTTTCGCCTTTGTACCTGCAGGCGCTGCTGACCTATGAGGACCGCTGGTTCTACCACCACCCAGGGGTCAACCCGCTGGCGCTGGTGCGCGCGGCATGGCTGAACGTGCGCGGCGGGCGGGTTGTTTCAGGTGGCAGCACGCTGTCGATGCAGGTTGCGCGTTTACTCGACCCGCACGAACGCACGCTGGCAGGCAAGCTGCGGCAACTGTGGCGTACGGCGCAGCTGGAATGGCACCTGTCCAAGCACGAGATTCTGCAGATCTACCTCAATCGCGCACCCTTCGGTGGCACCTTGCAGGGCGTGGCGGCGGCCAGTTGGGCCTACCTCGGCAAATCGCCGATGCACCTCACGCCTGCCGAAGCGGCGCTGCTGGCAGTGCTGCCCCAGGCACCCAGCCGGTTGCGCCCGGACCGTCACCCCGCACGCGCCCAGCGTGCGCGGGACAAGGTGCTGCAGCGCCTGGACGAGTATCAGGTGTGGCCTGCCTGGCAGATCAAGGAAGCTGCCGAAGAGCCGTTATTGCTGGCCCCACGTAAGGAGCCAGCCTTGGCACCGCTGCTGGCGCGCCGCCTGAACACTCCCGGCAGCCCGCCGTTGATCCGCACCACGCTCGATGCCTCGTTGCAGCGGCGCCTCGAGGATCTGCTGCTGGGCTGGCGTGCCCGCTTGCCGGAACGTACCTCCGCGGCCGTGCTGGTGGTGGATGCGCAGAGCATGGCCGTGCGTGCCTACCTGGGTTCGATCGACCTTGCCGATGAGCGCCGTTTCGGCCACGTCGACATGGTCCACTCGCTGCGTTCACCGGGCTCGACCCTCAAGCCGTTTCTCTATGGCATGGCCCTGGACGACGGCCTGATCCATTCCGAATCGCTGCTGCAGGATGTACCGCGCCGCTATGGCGATTACCGGCCTGGCAACTTCTCGATGGGTTTCAGCGGCCCGGTCTCGGCCAGTTCGGCGCTGGCCTTGTCGCTCAACCTGCCGGCGGTGCAGTTGCTCGAAGCGTATGGGCCCAAGCGCTTTGCTGCGCAACTGCGCATGGCCGGCATGCCGCTGGCGCTGCCGCCATTGGCCGAGCCTAATCTGTCGTTGATCCTCGGTGGCGCAGGCAGCCGCCTGGAGGAGCTGGTGGGTGGTTATGCGGCATTGGCCCGTGGCGGTAACAGTGCACGGGTGCGTCTGCAACCGCAGGATCCGCTGCTGGAGCGGCGTCTGCTGTCACCGGGGGCGGCGTGGATCATCCGCCGTATTCTCAGCGGCCAGGCGCGGCCGGACCGTGACCCGCACGCGCAGTTGGTGCAACGCCCGCATTTGGCCTGGAAAACGGGTACCAGCTATGGCTTTCGTGATGCCTGGTCGATCGGCGTCGGGCCGCGTTATCTGATTGGCGTGTGGATTGGCCGGCCCGACGGCACCCCAGTGCCCGGCCAGTTCGGCCTGGCTTCGGCGGCGCCGCTGATGCTGCAGATTCACGACCTGCTGACCAACCGTGACAGCCAGCGGGGCCTTGGCGTGCCGGTCGAACAGGTGCCCGCCAGCATTGGCGTGGCCGCGATCTGCTGGCCGCTGGGCCAGCCCATGAACCGGCAAGACCCCAACTGCAGGCGCCAGCGCTTTGCCTGGACACTCGACGGCACCACCCCGCCGACCCTGCAGGCAGCCGATCAACCGCTTGGGCTGGGTTTGCGTGAGCAGGTCTGGGTCAACGCGCAGGGGCTGCGGGTGGATGGCTCGTGCCCAGGTGCCCACGCGCGCGATGTCGCCCTTTGGCCGGCCCCGCTCGAGCCTTGGTTGGCGCGGGTCGAGCGGCGTGCGGCGCGGCTACCGGCGGTGGACCCAAGCTGCCCGCCGCAGGTACCTGCCACGGCACCGCCCCTGTCTATCGTCGGTGTACGCCCAGGCGACAACCTGCGCCGCCCGGCCACCAGCAGCGAGCCGTTGCAACTGCAGGTTTCGGCCCTGGGTGGGGGTGGGCGGCGCTGGTGGTTCCTCAACGGCCAGCCCCTTGGCCAGACCGAGGGCCAGGGCAGCATGCGGGTGCGCTTTGAGCAGGCCGGGCAGATCGAGCTCAGCGCACTCGATGAGAGCGGTGAAACCGCGCGGGTGGCGTTCCAGGTCAGCGATTAGCCGTTCGACGTTTGCCGGGGCAGCACCTACGCTTGCTGGTGATGGGTGTGGCCGGCCGACGCCCCGGCGCCCAAGGGATCGTGGAGCGTCCTATGCGTCTTGCGGTCGTGCCCCTGTTACTGCTGACCTGGGCCAGCCTGGCCCTTGCCGAGCCGTTGCCGGCTTTTCTCGATACCCATGAATACGAGCGCCGCCTGCCCACCGCCAACCTGCCGGTAGATACCTATCGCCCCGTTACCCCGGCGCTGCATGTCGTGTTACCTGCTGCACCCGAGAGCTTGCCGTCAGATGCCCGATTCGTACTGCACAAGGTGCGCTTCGAGGGCGGTACGGTTTACCCGCTGAGTGAATTGCGTGAGCACTATCAAGCATTGATTGGGCACGAGATCTCCTTGGGTGATCTGCAGCAATTCACTGAGCGACTGACCCAGCGTTACCAGCATGATGGATACCCCCTGTCGTATGCCTACCTGCCACCTCAGGACTTTGCCGATGGCCGTGTGCATGTGGTGCTGGTGGAAGGGTACATCCAGGGCTATGAACTGCTGGGTGATATCGGCCCGCCCGCGCTCTACCTCAAGCAGGTGACAGGACGCCTGCTGGCCGAGCGGCCACTGACCCAGGAAACGCTCGAGCGCTATGTCGGCGCGGTGCAGCGGCTACCGGGTATCAATGTGAAGGCTGAAGTGGCGGTGGGGCCCGCCCCTGAAGACGCGAACCGTCT
The DNA here is from genome assembly GCF_047456105.1 of Pseudomonas sp. BNK-15. NCBI lineage: Bacteria > Pseudomonadati > Pseudomonadota > Gammaproteobacteria > Pseudomonadales > Pseudomonadaceae > Pseudomonas > Pseudomonas sp. BNK-15. The sequence continues at coordinate 1,246,529 of NZ_CP179898.1, read as the reverse complement.
GAAAATACGTGCGTGGCGCAGGCCAGTTGATGCTGGCGTGACCCTGAGTGACGGCAGCCGCGGGGACCTGCAGGCGCTGTTCAAAATCTCCAGCAATGGCCAGACACGCTTTGCCGAGCAACTGACTGCGAGCTTTCTGCTGCCGGCCGGTGACGAACACGTTGATTACCAGCGCCTGGATTACAGCCAGCCTCTGGACGCTCACGGCAACCAATTGCTGCTAGGCGCTGCACGGTACCGCAGTGAGCCGCGTACTCGTGTCCGGCTGGATGGCGGTGCCGACATCAATCAGCGCCTTGAGAGCGAGCGTTATTCTATTGGCCTCGGCCAGCCCCTGATGATTGCACCGAACGAATGGGTGAACGTGGCCGGGCGTTTTTATTCGGTCGGCGAGCACATTGAGTATCGGGCGGGCGGCTTACCCGAGTACGACACCTATGTTCGCGCGCTGTCATTCGAAGGCGACTGGCGCAAGGCAGATCCCGGTCGCCTGCGCATCGCCAGCGCTGGGGTCTATCAGGGTATGGACTACCTGGGGGCGCGTAGCGATGCGGACTACGACATGGACTTTCTGCGCTTTCGGATCGCCGGGCTGCAGAGCGACCAACTGTCTGAAAAGTGGCAGGGCGTCGTGTCGGCCGCAGTGCACTGGAGTGACTACAGGCTGCCCGACAGTGAGCGAGCGGTGTTTGGCGGGCAGCGTTTCGGCCGCGGCTACCCGAGCGACCAGGCCTCAGGTGACAAGGGCTGGGGTGTGGCTTACGAGCTCAACTACAGCATTATGGCTGGCCGTGCCTGGTTGCAACGGGTGCAGCCCTATGCGGTGCTCGATGCGGCGCACGCCTGGTACAACGGCGGGCCTTTCGAGGATGCGCACCTTAGTTCGGTAGCGCTGGGCGTGCGCCTGGCAGGCGGGCGATATGGCAATGTGGCGCTGGAGGTGGCCAAGCCGCTGGCGGATGTGGCACTGGACAGCCTGAACCGCCGGCCTCGGCTGATGCTGAGCGTCAGCTATCAGCTGGATTGAGCGTCGGGTCTTCAGGCCCTATCGGCGGCTGCCGGTGACAGGGCCTGTGAAGACCGTTTCACTCAATGGGTGGTGAACCGCTGGTGCACCGGCGACGAACTGGGTGTCAACGCAAGCGCCAGTTGCGTGCGGTTGTGCATATGGGTCAGTCGCAACACCTGCGAAACGTACAGTTTCACGGTGTTTTCGGTGATCCCGAGCTCGCAGGCAATCTGGTAGTTGGTCTTGCCTTTGCTCACCAGCCGGGCCACTTCCAGCTGGCGTGGTGAGAGCTTCTCGAACGCGGCAGGCAGATCGCTCTCGCCCTCTTCGACATCGCTGGCGCGGCGGTGGACGCCCTGGCCCCGCGCTTTCTCCAGGTCCTGGTAAAGCTCATCGATGCAGCCCGCCAGGTCTTGCAACCGTTTGTTGAGACTGCCCAGGTTCTGGAAGTTGGATTTGCGCTCCAGCAAAACCTGCTCCTGGCGACGCACGCCTTCCAGCAGTTCGTCGAGGTCAACGGGTTTTTGGTAGTAATCAGCGAAGCCTTCGCGCAGCGCACGAATCACGTCCTGCTTGTCGGCCCGGCCAGTGAGCATGATCGCTTCGAACACGCGCTGGCGCCCGGCAATTTCCTTCAACGCCCTCACCAGTTCAATGCCATCGCGCTCGGGCATGTGCAGGTCGCACAGCACCAGGCCAATGGATTCATCTGCCACATAGCGCTCGATGGCTTCGTCTGTTGAATGCGCGGCCACGCAATGGTGGCCCTGATTTTCGAGATACTCACACAACTGTTCGACGATCAGGGGCTGGTCATCGACCACCAGAACCTTCACCTCGCTGAATGACTTGTTCACGATCAACTCCCTGTTCCTAAGCGGCCCTGCTCCCGGGCCAGACGCTCTGGCAGCTTAACCATAGACGCTGCTTGCGAACCTGTACAACGCATGTACAAGTTATCGGACAACGGGACTGATTATTGGATCCATACCGCTGTGAGCAGAAAGCCGGCCAGCACATAAGGCACGAAGGCTTGTTTGTCGCCCATTTGTTCGGTGAGCGCCTGCAGCCGCTTCTTTACCTTGGGGTTGAACAGGGTCCACAGGCGGCGGCGAGTCAGCAGCCACAGCAAGAGGCTTACGCCGGCACCGATAAAGGTCCCCAGCACATACTGATGACTGGTCGCCAACGCCAGGGCGCCCATCAGCTTGACGTCGTCAGCGCCGAAGTGGCCGAGCATGTAGCCGGGCAAGGTCAATAGCATGACGATGGCCAATGCCCAGCCGGCATCGCTGGCGTCGGCGCCAATCCAGGTGTGGCCGGTGAAGAACAGCCAGATCAGCGCACAGGCTGCTACGCCCAAGGTCAGGACATCGGCGATCTGGCGTTCGCGAATATCCTGTTCAGTGCACAAGGCAAGCCACATCAGCAGAACAATGCTTTGCATTGGCAGGTCGATCCTTATTCGTTGAACACGTCTACCCGTTCAGCAGGTTTATCAACAGGGTAGACGCGATCTGACGAACGGGCTATGCCATGCTCATTTGGCCCTGCCTGGCGGGTAATTGCCCAGTACCTGGCCAACGGTCTTCTGGATGGCGCTGTTGCGTTCCTCAGGGCTGGGCGGGTAGTTGTTCATGATCTGCTCTGCACTGCCGCGCCAGACCAGCTTGCCGTCGCGGCCATCGAACATGTCGACCTGGATGGTCGCTACCTTGTAATCGACGCTACGGGTTTCGTTGTACATCGGCCCGCCCCAATAGCCACCCCAATAACCACCCCAGCCACCACCGTAGTTGGTGGTGATCTGCTGCTGGCGTTGTTCGACGATCAGGTAGGCACGCACAGTGACATCAGGTTGGGCATTGCCTTGTGCCGGGCGCAGGCCGCGCTGGTCGAGCTGGTCGGCGACGGCCTGGCGGATCCGCTGTTCGGTGAGGTCGCTCTTGATACGCGGGTCATCCGGGCGGTAGTGCAGGGCCGGCTCTTGCCATGCCCAGCTGCGGTACGCGGCAAAGTCTCGGCTGGCGTCGAAATCCTGCTGGACGTTGTTGCTGGAGCAGGCGGCAAGCAACAGCACGAATGACAGTAGAACGAAGCGACGCAACATGATGGTTCTCCGTTAGGCATTAACTGGGAGGATAGCCGCTGAGTGCCTTGTGTACCGATTCGCGCAATGCGCTTTCGCGGTCACGCGGCGAGCTTTTGTCACTGCCGCTTTCAGCGCTCGCGCTCCACACCGGCTGGCCGTTGCGGGCGTCGAACAGGTCGATGCGCACCACCATCACTTCAACTTCGTAAGTGCGTACGATCGGCACGCTGCCATAGGCGCCGTAACCGTTGCGGTAACCGCCGAAACCGACACCGCCGTAGGGGGACGGGCCGTAGTAGGGGTCGTAGTAGTCATAGTCGCGTACCTGGCGCAAACGCCGCTCCAGGCGCATGTCGGCACTGACCAGCAAGTCGCCGGTCGCGCCCCTGGCCGGGCGCAGTCCATGCTGGTCGAGGGCGCCACTGACGGCATCGGCCAGTTGCCCCGGGGCGGCGTCAGCAGTGCCGCTTGGCAACTGGCCGTCGCGCCAGCTCCAACTGCGGTAACGGCCATAGTCACGCGGTGGGGCCGGGTAGGCACTGGCGTCGAAGGTGCTGGCCGCCTGCGCGGGGGCCGGCGGCAAGGGGCGGCTGCTGGCAACGTACGGGTTGCTGCCCTGACAGGCGCTGAGGGCAAGCGGGAGCAAGGCCAGGCACAGCAGGCGGTACGGCATGAAATCCTCCCGGCGGGTGGTTCAGCGAGGGCGGCACATCCAGTGCAGGTAGCGGCCAAGCCCGGCAAAGCTCGGGTGGCGGCGGTGGGCCAGTTCCATTTCCAGCAGGTCGAGCATCTCGGCCTTGGCCTGGAATTCCCTGGGCATGTAGTCGTGGAAAACTCGCACGCCACTCTCGGTTTCGACCTGCCACAGAGGATCAAGTTGCACCTTGAGCTCACGTGGATCAAGCGGTTTCTGCGGGGTGAGGCTCTGTTTTTCACCTTCCAGGCGGTTGCTGCGCAACTTGCGGAAATGGCCTTTGAGCAGGTTGCGATAAACCAGCGCATCCCGGTTGTAGAAGGCCAGGGACAACCACCCGCCAGGTGCGGTCAGTTGGTGCAGCACTGGCAGGATGCTCTCTGGCTCGGCCAGCCATTCGAGCACGGCGTGGCACAGCACCAGATCGTAGGGCTCGGTGAGCTGACCGAGCAGGTCCTGCCATGGCGCCTGGATGAACGTGGCGGTCTGGCCGGCATCGGCAAAGCGCGTGCGGGCACCTTCGAGCATGGGTGCGGCCGGTTCGGCGAGGGTCAGTTGGTGACCGCGCTCGGCCAGCCACAAAGCCATGTGGCCGAGCCCGGCACCGATGTCGAGCACCCGCAGCGGGCGGTCGGGGAGGGCGTCGGCCAGGTCGGCCTGCAGCACGGCCAGGCGGATCGCGCCTTTGGCGCCGCCGTAGATCTTCTCGGCGAAGCGAGTGGCCAGTTCGTCGAAGTGACGGTCGTTCATCGGGCGAAGCGCCTTTCGCTGTCGGCCAGCTTGGCCCGGACCACCTGCTCCATGTCCAGGCCCAGTTCGCTGCACAGCAACAGCAGGTAGAGAATGACGTCACCTACCTCTTGGCCGGCGTGGGCGAGCTTGTCCGCAGGCAGTTGGCGCGATTCGTCTTCGCTGAGCCATTGGAAGATTTCCACCAGCTCGGCCATTTCCACGCTGGCGGCCATGGCCAGGTTCTTCGGGCTGTGGAAGCCGCGCCAGTCGTTGTTGTCACGGATCTGGTGCAGGCGTTGAGTGAGTTCTTGCAGGTTCATTGCGGTTCTCCTAGTGCCGCATAGCTTCCGTGCAGCCCCAATGCAAAGCAAGAGGATTCAAGGGGCCAAAGCAGCCTGCGGCCTTCAGAGCGAACCCCAGCGCCCGACCATGTGCGGCAGCTCACCGTGCCCATCCAGGCGCAGCTCACCGGCAGGGCCGGCGGCGCTGGCACTCAATACCACCTCCGAGGGCAACCGCACTGGCTTGCGGAAATCCACTTCGAAGGCATACCCGCTGCCTGGCAGGTGCCCACGCAGCGCTGCCAGCGCCATGGCCTTGCTCCACATGCCATGGGCGATCGCCTTGGGGAAGCCAAACAACCGGGCACTTGTGGCGCTCAGATGAATCGGGTTGTAGTCGCCACAGACTTTGGCGTAGCGCCGGCCAATATCGCTGTCGGCGTACCAGCGGGTCGTTTCAGGCAAAGGCTGCGGTTCGCTTTCCTCGCTTTCTTCGGGCTGCCCTTCAAGTTTCAAGCCGCGCACCAGCATGCGGCTGGTTTCGCGCCACAAAAGGCCAAGGCCATCTTCGGCTTCGGTGATCAGGTCGAATGTGCCGCCTTTGGCATGTGGCTGCAGGTTGTCGGCAAACACCGCAAAGTGCAGCCCGTCGATACCACCCAGGGGGCGCAGCACCTCGATGCGGTTGTGCAGGTGTACCAGGCCCAGCAGCGGGAAAGGGAAGCCGTGGGCGGTCAGCAACTGCAACTGCAGGTTAAACGCCATGATATGGGGGTAGGTGCCCGGCAAGCGGCCGTCATCGGTGAAGTGGCACAGATTGCGGTACGCCGCGAGATTGCCGGGCTGCATAGGGATGAAGCAGCGCAGGCCATCGGCTGGCAGGGCGTGGCCGCTGATCTTGCGTTTGCTGGCCGCGCGCAGATAAAGGCTTGCGCGTGAGTCGGGGCTGTTCAGGTCATGCCAGTGCCGGTTCATGCTCAAGCTCCCATCAATGCCTGGCCACAGACCCGCAGCGCTTGGCCATTCACCGCGCCGGAACCGGGCTGGCTGAGCCAGGCGATGGCCTCGGCGACATCCTGCGGGCGCCCGCCCTGGCCCAGCGAGCTCAGGCGCCGCCCGGCTTCACGCAGGCCCATGGGCATGGCGGCGGTCATGTGCGTCTCGATAAAACCGGGAGCCACGGCATTGATGCTGCCACCTTGGCCGGCGAGCTTGGGTGCCCAGGCCTGGGCAAAACCGATCAGCCCGGCCTTGCTTGCGGCATAGTTGGCCTGGCCGCGGTTGCCGGCGATGCCGCTGACCGAGGCCAGCAGAGTGATGCGTGCATCTGCGCCCAGGGCGCCGCCTTCATACAGCGCCTGGGTCAGTACCTGGGGTGCTTTGAGGTTGACCGCCATGACGGCGTCCCAGTAATCGGGGGTCATGTTGGCGAGGGTCTTGTCCCGGGTGATGCCGGCGTTGTGCACGACGATATCGATGCCATCAGGCAAGGCCTGGAGCAGTTGCGCGGCTGCGTCACTGGCACAGATGTCCAGCCCCAGCCCCAGCGCCTTGCCGCCCAGGCGGGCAGCGAGGGCATCGAGATCTTGCTGGGCCTGCGGCACGTCCAGCAGCATCACCTCGGCACCATCACGTGCCAAGGTTTCGGCAATGGCGGCGCCTATCCCGCGTGCAGCGCCAGTGACCAATGCTCGGCGCCCGGCGAGCGGCCGCGTCCAGTCTTCGACCTGGCTGGCACAGGCCTGCAAACGCAGCACCTGGCCGGAAATGAATGCGCTCTTGGGTGACAGGAAGAAGCGCAAGGCGCCTTCGAGCTGGCCATCGGCAGCTTCATCCACGTACAACAGCTGCGCCGTCGCACCGTTACGCAATTCCTTGGCCAGCGAGCGGCTGAAACCCTCCAGAGCACGCTGGGCGACGCTGGCCAGCGGGTCGTCGATGCCTTCCGGTGCGCGCCCGAGTATGACCACATGGGCGCAGGGTGCCAGGCTGCGCAGCAACGGCTGGAAGAATTCGCGCAACTGCTTCAGCTCATCGCTGTCGGACAGATGACTGGCATCGAACACCACGGCCTTGAGCTTGGGCCCCAGGCCAGCCACCCAGGCGGGAGCCTGCAGGCTTACACCATTGAAGCTGTAGCATTCGTCGGTCAGGCGTGGAGCGATGGCTTCGACCTGATTTGCCAGAGGCCCACCGCCGATGACCAGTGCGCCCTCCACCGGGCGCAGGCGCCCGGCCTGCCAGCGTTCCAGCGGTACCGGGCGTTGCAGCCCGAGGGCATCGACGAAGCGGCGGCCGAGGTTGGAGTTGGCAAAGCCGAGATAGCGGTCGCTCATGTGCGGGTCTCCCTGAAGGCAAGCATTGAAGTGTGGACCAACTTTGTGAAGAGGTCGTTCGAATGCGGCAAAAACACCTAGGCTGTTCGGATCGAATTGTTTCAGGAGGAATTTACGCATGCGTTCACTTCGCCGGGTCGCGATTCTGGGCGGCAACCGAATCCCTTTCGCCCGCTCCAACGGTGCCTACGCCACTGTCAGCAACCAGGCGATGCTCACGGTCACGCTGGAGGGCCTGACAGAACGCTACCGCCTGCACGGTTTGCGCCTGGGTGAAGTAGTGGCCGGTGCGGTGCTCAAGCATTCGCGCGACATGAGCCTGACCCGCGAATGCGTGCTCGGTTCGCGGCTGTCGCCGCAGACACCGGCCTACGATATTCAGCAGGCGTGCGGTACCGGGCTGGAGGCTGCCCTGCTGGTGGCCAACAAGATTGCCCTCGGGCAGATCGACAGCGGTATCGCCGGTGGCGTCGACACCACATCCGATGCCCCGATCGGGGTCAATGAGGGGTTGCGGCGCATCTTGCTGCAGGCCAACCGCGGCAGGACTCTGGGCGAGCGTTTGAAGCCCTTCCTACAGTTGCGCCCGGGCCATCTCAAGCCCGAGCTGCCACGCAATGGCGAGCCGCGTACCGGGTTGTCGATGGGCGAACACTGCGAGCGCATGGCCCAGGCCTGGCAGATCGGTCGCGCCGAGCAGGATGAGCTGGCTCTGCTTAGCCATCAGCATCTGGCAGCGGCCTACGCCGAGGGTTGGCAGGATGACCTGCTGACACCGTTTCTGGGCCTTACGCGCGACAACAACCTGCGGCCGGACTTGACCCTTGCGCAGTTGAGCAAGCTCAAGCCCGCGTTCGACCGCAGTGGCTTGGGCACACTCACAGCAGGCAATTCCACACCGCTGACCGATGGTGCGTCGCTGGTGCTGCTGGGCACAGAGGAGTGGGCGCAGGCACAGGGCCTGCCGGTGCTGGCCTATCTGGTCGATGGCGAGACTGCTGCGGTGGACTTCGTCAAGGGCCAGGAAGGGCTGCTGATGGCGCCGGCCTATGCGGTGCCGCGGCTTCTGGCGCGCAATGGCCTTACCCTGCAAGACTTCGATTACTACGAGATCCATGAGGCATTTGCTGCCCAGGTGCTGTGCACGCTCAAGGCCTGGGAGAGTGCCGAGTTCTGCCGCGAGCGGCTGGGGCTGGATGCCCCCCTGGGTGCGATCGATCGGAGCAAGCTCAACGTCAAAGGCAGCTCATTGGCGGCAGGGCACCCGTTTGCGGCGACCGGGGGGCGGATCCTGGCAAACCTCGCCAAACTGCTGGCGACGGCAGGGAAGGGGCGAGGCTTGATTTCGATCTGCGCGGCGGGCGGGCAAGGGGTGACAGTGATCGTCGAGCGGTAACTGCCTGAAGGGCTGCAGGGTCGCGATGGCGGGTGTTAGGCTTGTCTGGTCAGAACTACAAGAACTCACCATGCCGATTATAGGACACCCCCGCGCCATCCCTGCCCTGGTCCATTTGCCCAGGCCGCTCTATGCCCGTGCTGAAAGCTTGGGGGCCGGCTCCTGGACCACCCGCCACAGCCACGACTGGGTGCAGTTTTCCTATGCGATCAGCGGCGTGCTGGGTGTCTACACGCGTGATGGCAGCTATTTCGCGCCGCCGCAGTGGGGCGTGTGGATCCCTGCCGACGCCGAACATGAAGTGGTGACGTCCGGGCGGGCGGAAATGCGCAGCCTGTACATTCGCCGCGACGCTTGCCCGTGGGCTTCGGCGCAGTGCCGGGTATTGGAAGTGACCCCGCTGGCGCGTGAGTTGATAAAGCAGTTTTGCGTGTTCCCGCCGCACTATCCTGAAGGCGACAGCGTGGAAGGCCGCTTGGTCTCGGTGCTGCTCGACCAGCTTCGTACGTTGCCTGAAGTGGGGTTTTCCCTGCCACTGCCACGGCATACAGGCTTGCTGGCGCTGTGCAACAGCCTGATAGCCGCGCCGGATCACGTGCAGACCCTGCAGCAGTGGGCCCGCCAACTGCAGTGCTCGGAGAAGACCCTCATGCGCCTTTTTCAGCGAGAGACGGGGTTGAGTTTTCGCAACTGGCGTCAACGCATGCGGCTATTGTCGTCGCTGGCGCTGCTGGAGACGGGGGCGAGCGTGACCGAAGCGGCGCTGGGCTGTGGCTATGACTCGACGTCGGCCTATATCGCCGCCTTCAAGCAATTGTTTGGCTCGACACCTGGTGAGTTGACGTTGTAACAGGGGTACCGGCCTCTTCCCGATAACTCGCGAAGAGGCCGGTGCAGACAACCGGTCAGGTACGGAAGCGCCGCACCAGCGAATCCAGCTCATTGGATAACCCGGCCAGGCTTTCCGAGTCCTGCCGCGCCGCCTGAGCCAGGTCGGCCACCAGCTGCGCATCACCGTGAATCTGGCTGATATGGCGGTTGATGTCTTCGGCAACCTGGTGCTGTTCTTCCGCCGCGGTGGCGATCTGCGTGTTCATGTCGCGGATGATGTCCACCGACTCGCGTATCTGGCCAAAGCTGTCGCGGGCCAGGCCAATGCGGCTGACCGACTGCTGCGACACTTCCAGGCTGGCATGCATCTGCTCGGCCACTTCGGCGGTACGGCTGGCCAGGTTGCCAAGCAGCCCGTCGATTTCAGCAGTGGAATCGGCGGTGCGCTTGGCCAGCGCCCGGACCTCGTCGGCAACTACCGCAAACCCACGGCCCTGTTCGCCGGCGCGGGCGGCTTCGATCGCAGCATTGAGCGCCAGCAGGTTGGTCTGTTCGGCAATCGAGCGAATGGTACCGAGGATCGACTGAATGGCATTGCTGTCGCGCTCCAACTGCTGAATCGACTGCGCCGATTGCTCGATCTCCTGGCTCAGCCGGTCGACACTGCTGACGGCCGCATCGATCTGCTGCTGGCCTTCGCGGGCCTGTTGCTGGCCGCTGTCGGCCGATTGCGCGGCCTGGCTGCAGGAGCGGGCAACCTCGTTGGCGGTGGCGACCATTTCGTGGAATGCGGTGGACACCATGTCCACCGCTTCGCGCTGGCGCCCGGCGGCCTCGGCCATGTCGCTGGAGACCTGAGTAGAGCTGGTGGACGTGCTGAGGATCTTGCTCGCCGCCGCGCCGATGTGCTGGATCAGGCTGCGGATGGCACCGAGGAATTGGTTGAACCAGCCTGCCAGTTGCGCGGTTTCATCACGCCCACGCACTTCCAGGTTGCGGGTCAGGTCGCCTTCGCCCTGGGCGATGTCTTCCAGGCCACTGGAAACACTGTTGATGGGGCGCACGATGAGTTTGGCGAAAGTGGCACCGACCACGGCGAACAGCGCGGCCAGCACCAGCGCGACGCCGCCGATGAGCCAGGTCAGGCGGGTGGTGGTTTGCATCACTTCGCTTTGTTGGATCAGGCCTATGAAGGTCCAACCGAGTTTTTCGTCGGGGTAGACGTTGGCCATGTAGCGCACGCCGCCAATTTCGACTTCAGCCAAACCCTTGCCGGCCTTGGCCAGCTCGGCATAACCGTCGCCGAAGCTGGCCAGCTGTTTGAAATTGTGACTGGCATCGCGCGGGTCGACCATCACGTTACCGTTGTTTTCCATGAGGATCAGGTAGCCGCTTTCGCCCAGCTTGATCTGCTGGACGATCTCGGTAAGGCCCTTGAGCGATACGTCGATGTTGACCACGCCACCGGGGCTGCCCAGCTGGTTGGCAACGGTACGCACGGTGCTGACCAGCACGGCATCGTCGCCGGCCCAGTAGTAAGGGGCGGTGCGCAGGGTCTTGCCAGGGTTGGCCATGGCCGCCTGGTACCACGGGCGGGTGCGCGGGTCGTAGTTGCTCATGTTCGGGTCGCCTGGCCAGAAGGCGTAGCCGCCGTCTTGCAGGCCATAGGACACGTAGGCGTAGTCCGGGTGGCTCTTGGCCAGGCGCGTGAACAGCTCGAACAGTGTCTTGTCCTGTTCGCTCGGGGTGATTTGCGCGGCGTCGGCGCCTATGTGTTTCTTGACGTTGTCGCTGCTACCGGTGACCTGCGGGAGGCTGGCCAGGTAGTCGACGTTCTGGGTGATGCCCTGGAAAAACAGGTTCATCGCGTTACTGACCTGGCGGATTTCCCGGCTGCTGCCGTCAAGAAAATCCTCGCGGGCTTCGCCGCGCAGGTTGATGACCACCAAGGTGGCTACGAGGACGATGGGCAGTGCGGCGATGACCGCGAATGCCCAGGTCAGTTTCTGTTTGATGTTCATCGACGCTCCCGGAATTTATTTTTTTCGACACGCGAGGCAGGTAGAAACTGTATCGGCAGCGTCCGGGGTTTTTTGAATGAAAATGCCCGTATTTATTGGGTCTAGGCGCATTTGGCGACTATTCGGTCGGCTTCAGGCTAATATGGCATACCAAGCGAGTGAGCGTGGTGGTCAAACGCGTCAGCGACAGCACTCGCCCCCTTGTGCGAGATCTTTGAGTATCGGGCAGTCAGGCCGGTCATTGCCTTTGCAGTGGGCTACCAGTTCGCTCAAGGTGTCGCGCAGACAGGCCAGCTCCTCGATGCGCCGGTTCAGTTCATCGATGTGTTGCAGAGCCAGAGCCTTCACATCAGCGCTGGCGCGTTGCCGGTCCTGCCACAGGGTCAGCAGCTTGCCCACCTCTTCCAGGGAAAACCCCAGGTCGCGTGAGCGCTTGATGAAGGCCAGGCTGTGCAGGTCCTCTGGCTGGTATAGGCGGTATCCGCTGTCGCTACGGGTGGCCGGCTTGAGCAGGCCGATGGCTTCGTAATAGCGGATCATCTTGGTGCTGAGCCCGCTGCGGCGGGCGGCCTGGCCGATATTCATGGGGCCTCCTGCGAGGTGCTGGTGGGTTTCCAGGTCTTGAGCCACAAGGCATTGCTCACCACGCTGACGCTGGACAACGCCATGGCGGCGCCGGCCAGTACCGGGTTCAGGTAACCCAGCGCGGCCAGTGGGATGCCGATGAGGTTATAGATGAATGCCCAGAACAGGTTCTGGCGAATTTTCGCATAGGTCTTGCGGCTGATTTCCAGGGCGGCAGGCACCAGGCGTGGGTCGCCACGCATCAGTGTGATGCCGGCTGCCTGCATGGCCACGTCGGTGCCCCCGCCCATGGCGATGCCGATATCGGCGGCGGCAAGCGCTGGGGCATCGTTGATACCGTCGCCGACCATCGCCACCACACCGTGCTTTTTCAGTTCGGCTACCGTGGCGGCCTTGTCGGCTGGCAGCACTTCGGCGTGCACGTCGTCGATGCCGAGGGTATCGGCTACCACCTTGGCGCTGCCGCGATTGTCACCGGTCAGCAGGTGGCTGCTGATATGGCGCTTGCGCAGGGCTGCGATGGCCTGTTCGGCACCGGGCTTGATGCTGTCGCCGAAGGCGAACAGCCCCAGCACGCGAGGTTGTGCGCCTCGTTCAATCAGCCAGGACAGGGTACGGCCTTCGGCTTCCCAGGCCTGTGCTTCTGTGGCGAGGGCGCCGGGTTGCAGGTTGCACTCGTCGAGAAGGCGCCGGTTGCCCAGCGCCAGTTCGCGGCCTTCCACCCGGCCAGCGATGCCGCGGCCGGTAAGCGACTGGCTGTCGGCTACCGTGGGAACCTTTAGGCCTTGCTCGGTGCAGGCGTCGAGTACCGCCTTGGCCAAGGGGTGTTCGCTGCCACGTTGCAGGGCCCCCGCCAGGCGGTGCAACTCGGCACTATCACCGACCAGGGCCTGGCTGTGGACAACGCGCGGGCTGCCGGAGGTGAGCGTTCCGGTTTTGTCGAACACCACGCGGTTCACCGCATGTGCGCGCTCCAGCGCCTCGGCGTCCTTGATCAGGATGCCGTGGCGCGCGGCAACGCCTGTACCCGCCATGATCGCTGCAGGTGTGGCCAGGCCAAGGGCGCAAGGGCAGGCAATCACCAGCACGGCGACGGCATTGATCAGCGCGGTCTCCAGGGGGGCGCCGGCCAGCGACCAACCGATCAGGGTCAGCAGTGCGATTACCAGCACGGCCGGGACGAAGATCTGGCTGACCCGGTCCACCAGTTTCTGGATGGGCGCCTTGGCCGCCTGGGCGTCTTCGACCAGGCGGATGATGCGGGCCAGCACGGTTTCTGTGCCCAATGCCCTGGTGCGCACCAGCAGCCGGCCCTCGCCGTTGATCGCGCCGCCGGTAACGCTATCGCCGGGTTGCTTGGGTACTGGCAGGCTCTCGCCGCTGATCAAGGCTTCGTCAGCGTGGCTGCTGCCTTCTTCCACTTCACCGTCGACCGGGAAGCGCTCCCCTGGCTTGACCAGCACCAGGTCACCGAGCCGCAATTGGGCAATTGCAACGTCTTCTTCATGGCCATCGACCACCCTCATTGCGCGCTCTGGGCGCAGCGCTTCGAGGGCCCGTATGGCGCTGGCGGTCTGGCGTTTGGCCCGGCTTTCCAGGTACTTGCCCAGCAACACCAGGGCGATCACCACCGCCGATGCCTCGAAGTACAGGTGCGGGGCCATCCCGGCAGATGCCTTGGCCCATTGGTACAGGCTAAGGCCGTAACCGGCACTGGTGCCCAGCGCGACCAGCAGGTCCATGTTGCCGGCGCCGGCGCGCACAGCCTTGTAGGCCGCCACATAAAAGCGTGCGCCAAGGATGAACTGCACGGGGGTGGCCAGCGCGAATTGCGCCCAGGCCGGCAGCATCCAGTGCACACCAAACGGTTGAAGCAGCATCGGCAACACCAGGGGCAGGGCCAGCAAAAGGGCAGCGCCGACGGCCAGACGTTCGTTGCGCAGGCGGCGCTGGACGGCTTCCTGGTCATTGTTGACCGACAGCGGCAGGCTGGCACTGTAGCCGGCCTTTTCGACCGCGCCGAGCAGCAGGTTGTCATCAAGGCCCTGTAGCACCTGAAGGTGGGCGCGTTCGTTGGCAAGGTTGACACTGACCTGTTCAACGCCCGGTAGTTTACCGAGCGCGCGCTCGACACGGCGGACGCAACTGGCGCAGGTCATGCCATCGATCTGTAGCTCTACGGTGCGGGTCGGTACCTCGTACCCGGCGCCGCGCACAGCCTCGACCAGGGCGGGCAGGCTGCCGGCCGGGGCCTGGACCCTGGCCTGTTCGTTGGCGAGGTTGACGCTGACCTGTTCAGCGCCGCTGACCTTGCGCAGAGCGCGCTCGACCCGGCCGGCACAGCTGGCGCAGGTCATGCCGCAGATCGGCAGGTCGAATACAGTGGATGCGGGCATGGCTCTCCTCCTTGGACAGGCCACCAGCATCAACCTTGCCATGTGGGGAAGGTCAATAGTCCAGGTTGGCTCGCCTCAGTACCAGCCCATTGTGGCCCATGGCAATGCGGTACTTGTTGATCTGGCCCGCCTGCAGGGTCAGTCGCGTGCTGCGCTGGTCTTCCAGGCCGGGCGCGCAGCCGGGCATCTGCCCCGGCAGCAGGCGCAAGCGTACATCAACAGGGCCGGGCGGCAGGTTGAAAGAGGTCGACTGTTCCTGGAATACGCGCCCGGAAAGCTGGTCGTTGAGGTAGACACCGATTTCGCAGCTGGTGGCCACTTCCAGGCGTTCGCGTGAAATGATCAGCACGCTGTAGTCCGAGTTGCCTTCGGCGCTTGCCGGTGGCACCGCGGCCAGCGTGCCCAATAGCCCGACAACGCCCAGTGCTGTCCTGAACATGAAGAATCTCCTGCTTGCCGAATCGTCAAAGGCGCAGCTTGGCCGAGGTTGGTGCGGATTTCCAGCCCGGCCGTTGGATGCAGAACTTGACCTTGCCCCGATGGCAAGCTTGAAACTGAGTTAAACCCTGAAGGAGGCAACACCCATGCAAGTGTTCAACGTACAAGGCATGACTTGTGGCCACTGCGTTAAGGCGGTGACCCGCGCGGTGCAGGAACAGGATGCAAACGCCCAGGTCGAGGTCGACCTGGCCGGCAAGCAGGTGCGTGTGCAGAGCGCTCTGGGTGCTGAGCAGTTGCTGGCTGCGATTCGTGAAGAGGGCTACCAGGCTGAGGTGGCTTGAGTTGGAAGGGGCCGTGTTTGCGGCCCTGTTTTGTTGCAAATGTTTTCATGCTGATACTGTCCACTGCAGGTAGACTTACGCACTTGCTTAGCCTGCTATGGATTCCTGATGAACCTGCGAATGGTGCTTATCCTGGGCGCACTCAGTGCGTTCGGGCCGCTGGCGATCGACTTCTACCTGCCCGCCTTCCCGGCCATGGCGCAGGCGTTCGCCACCGACGAAAAACATGTCCAGACCACTCTGGCTGCCTACTTCCTCGGCTTGTCGCTGGGGCAACTGGCCTATGGGCCGATGGCCGACCGCTTTGGCCGGCGCAAACCGCTGCTGTTCGGCGTAGCGCTGTTTACCCTGGCGTCGCTGGCCTGTGCCTACGCGCCTAACCTCGACACGCTGATCCTGGCACGCTTCGTCCAGGCGTTGGGCGGCTGCGCCGGCATGGTGTTGTCACGGGCCATCGTCAGCGACAAGTGCGACCCGGTGGCGTCGGCCAAAGTGTTCTCACAACTGATGCTGGTGATGGGGTTGGCGCCCATTCTGGCGCCGATGCTCGGCGGCGTACTGGTTAACCTGGCTGGTTGGCAGTCGATTTTCCTGACATTGAGCCTGTTCAGCGCTGCTTGCCTGGTGGCGGTCGGCCTGGGGTTGCCCGAGAGCTTACCCGCGCATATGCCACGCCAGCCTTTATCCGGCGCATTGCGCCAGTACGTGCGGTTGTTGGCTGACCGCACGTTCTTTGGCCATGCCCTTACAGGGGGGATCGCCATCGCAGGTATGTTTGCCTACATCGCGGGTTCACCTTTCGTGTTCATCAAGCTCTACGGTGTGCCGGCCGAACACTACGGCTGGCTGTTCGGTACCAATGCGGCAGGTTTCATCCTGGTGGCGCAGATCAACGCGCGCATGCTGGCTAAGCGTGGTCCGGCCTTCCTGCTGGTGCGTGCCGTCTGGCTGTACCTGGTCGCGGCCCTGGCGTTGCTCGCTGTAGCAGCGCTGCGCCCGGCTGAACTATGGCCATTGCTGGTGCCGCTGTTCATCTGCATCGCCAGCCTGGGCTGCATCATCCCCAATGCTTCGGCGTGCGCCATGAGCGGCCAGGGCGCACGCGCCGGCAGCGCCTCGGCCTTGATGGGGTGCCTGCAATTCAGCGTCGCCGCAGGCGCGGCAGCTTTGGTCAGCCTGCTGCATGACGGCAGTGCAGTGCCCATGGCGTTGGTAATCAGCCTGTGCGGGGCACTGGTGGTCAGTGTTGCGCTGTTGACCCGGCGCTTGCAGGCCACGCGTCCGGCTTGAGCGGGTGAGGCGCGCGCAAACGGGCTTCCAGCGTGACGACGAAGGCACGTGCTTCTGCTTCGCTGCGGAAGCTCACCACATGCTGGTCGAGCCTGACCTCCCAGGGGCAGTTGGGGTTGCGGTTGGACGCACTGACGATAATCTCCATCGCGGCATACCTCCGAATGGTGGGGAGAGCGGGTCAAGTGTAGCGCTGCGGTTACGTGGTGCCAGGGCATGAATGGGTGTCCTGACTGGCGGTCAGGGCATTTTCCGGCAGGGGCGTCGGACGCTTCCAGATGCAATTTCTGCAGGGTGTCGAACCTTCGCTTTTATTTGCGCTATTTATGGAACGGCGCTGTCGGCAGAGTCGCTGCCCGCACGGGGCCATTCTTCCTCGTGCGTTGTTTCTTCCCCTTTATTTCGCGGTCTGATGCCTGTCACCTAAAACTGAGGCGGGGGCCGTTCGCCTATCTCAATGGATCAAGGGTTGCCCTACCCATCCCCCTTTGACCCACAGGTCTGTCTGCACGGCTGCTAGAGCGGGCTTTCATGCGGCTTATACTGACCCCGGTGCCAGGCCGGTAGCAGCTAGGGGGCAATCGGCGTTGCCAATGTTGGCCATTGGAATTCAGATGTGATCTTGCAGGGAGTTAAAGGGACATGAATACAGTCAGCAGTATCAGTCAGATTGCCGGCCTGATGGCCGACCCCAAGCGGAGCGCCATGTTGTGGGCGCTGATTGATGGCACGCCGCGACCGACCGATGAGCTGGCGATGATGGCTGGGTTGACCTCCTCCTCGGCCTGCGCCCATTTGTCATTGCTGTCTTCGGCAGGCCTGCTCAGGCTTGAGGCGCGCGGTCGCAAGCGTTACTTCCGGCTGGCGACGCCCCAGGTGGGCGCAGCCGTAGAAGCCTTGGCCAGTGTGCAACTGGGTAATGACAGAGGCGCGCAGGCCAAGCCGCTGCCGATGCCAATGTCGATGCGCCGGGCGCGTCGCTGCGCTGATCACCTGGGCGGCGAGCTGGCCGGTGAGCTCTATCACCGATTGGTGGTAGCAGGCTGGCTGGAGGGCAGCGTGCATCAGATGATGGTCAGTGAGAAGGGCCGGGCGCAGTTGGCAAGCATTGGCGTCTATATCGATGCACTGGCACCTCAGCAGCAGCGCGGTTGCGTGATCTGCCACTGTAATGAGTGGAGCGACCAGGGGCCTCATCTTGGCGGTAGCCTGGGGCAGGCCTTGCTCACCTTGTTCCTGCAATCGGGATGGATACGTGAGGCCGAGAATACGCGGGCATTGCAGATCTCGGCCCTGGGGATTCAGCAGATCAATCGCATTGCCCGCGTTCCGACGTTGCAGGTGGGGTAACTGCAACGCCGTGTCCGGTCAGACCAACCGTGCGTCCAGGCTGTTCTGCGCGAGGCGGCGAGCCTGGTCTTCGGTCATGCCCAGGTGAGTGTGCAAGGCATGGAAGTTTTCGGTGACGTAGCCGCCGAAGTAGGCGGGGTCATCCGAGTTCACGGTCACTTTCACGCCGCGCTCGAGCATGTCGAGGATGTTGTGCTGGCTCATGTGGTCGAACACACAGAGTTTGGTATTGGACAGTGGGCACACGGTGAGCGGGATCTGCTCGTCGATGATGCGTTGCATCAGGCGCTCGTCTTCCATGGCGCGCACGCCATGGTCGATGCGCTTGATCTTGAGCAGGTCGAGGGCTTCCCAGATGTACTCGGGTGGTCCTTCCTCGCCAGCGTGGGCCACGGCCTCGAAGCCTTCGCTGCGGGCACGGTCGAAGACGCGCTGGAACTTGCTCGGCGGGTGGCCTTTCTCGGAGCTGTCCAGGCCTACCGCGATGAACGCGTCGCGGAAGGGCAGGGCCTGGTCCAAGGTTTTCTGTGCTTCTTCTTCGCTCAGGTGGCGCAGGAAGCTCAGGATGAGGCCGCTGCTGATACCCAGCTGCTCACGACCATCCTTGAGTGCCTGGTTGATACCATTGAGCACCACTTCGAACGGGATGCCACGGTCAGTGTGGGTCTGTGGGTCGAAGAACGGTTCGGTGTGGATGACATTCTGCGCCTTGCAGCGCTGCAGGTAGGCCCAGGTCAGGTCGTAGAAGTCCTGCTCAGTGCGCAGCACGTCCGCACCTTGGTAATAAAGGTCGAGGAATTCCTGCAGATTGTTGAAGGCGTAAGCGCTACGCAGGGCTTCGACGTCGTTCCAGGGCAGGGCGATCTTGTTGCGCTCGGCCAGGGCGAACAGCAGCTCGGGTTCCAGTGAGCCTTCCAGGTGCAGGTGCAGTTCAGCCTTGGGCAGGGCGTTCAACCATTCATACATAGTGGGTGTTCTCAAATCAGGTACGGTTGCCGCCATTCTACAGGGCCAGGCCGGGCATTGCGCCCGGCCTGGCCCTGCATTGTTTCAACCACTGATCAGGTTCAACTCACCAGACCAGCGATTCGCCCTTGTAGTTGATGAAGCGCAGCCCGCCGTTGCCGCTTTGCGCCTTGATCTGTTCGAGCATGCCTTGGGTACTGGTGAGCACGTCGATTTCGGCGTTCTCGCCGCCCATGTCGGTCTTTACCCAACCCGGGTGCATGGCCAATACGCAAAGGCCAGGTCGCTGCAGATCGACCACGAAGCTGTTGATCATCGAGTTCAGGGCGGCCTTGCTGGCCTTGTACAGGCAGACCTCGCCACCGTCGGGGATGGTCACGCTACCCAGGATCGAGCTCATGAACGCCAACACGCCCGAGCCTTCACGCACCTGGCCGGCCAGGCGTCGGGCGACGCGGATCGGCGCCACGGCGTTGGTCATGAACAGGTCGCCGATTTCACTGCGCTGCACGGTTTCCAGGTCCTGCGGCAGCGGCCCCATGACGCCGGCATTGACGAACACCAGGTCGAAGACTTCGCCATGCAGGCGCTGCTTCAGGCCATCGAGCTGTGCGGTGTCGTTCATTTCCAGCTGCTCGACGCGCACCCCAGGCACTTCGCCGAGTGCGCCGGTTTTTTGCGGGTCACGCACCGTGGCTGTAATGTTCCAGCCATCTTCGTGAAGGCGCTGCACCAGGCCAAGGCCAAGCCCGCGGGAGGCGCCGATGATGAGGGCAGTTCGTGGAGTGGTCATAGGAGCATTCCTGTCGCGGTAGAAGAAAAGGATTTGAGCATACTTCAGCCTGGCGTCATGCGCCGCATCAACACTGGTCAAGAAATGAGCAACGGCGTTTGGCTGTGTGCGCCCGGGTGCTTCGCTTGTTGGCTAACGGGTTATCCACAGGCTATTCCACAGTTAATGTGTGCAAACTACCAAGCGGCCGTAGTGTTATACGCTTGACGATTGGGGATAACTCTTGACAGCTCAGCGGGTCGAGCTTTTCATCATGCAGTGGTCAAAAAACGCTCAATGCTCTGCAGGCCTTGATGGGCGTGGCCTGCATCAGAGTGCCCCAAGCTTATCCACAGGCAGGCCCACAGTTGTTGTGGGCAAAGGTCAGCAGGCTTCCAAGAGGATGCGCCCGCGGCTGAGGTCGGCCAGTTGCTGTTGCAGCGCGCCGATGTGTGCTTCGCCTACCGCAATGTGCAGATCCACCCCGTTGGCGGTGAATCGTTCTTCCAGCACCAACGCGTCGACTTCTGCCAGGCGCAGTTTGACCAGGGCCAGTTCGCTGAAGCTGCAGCTGCAGCGGTACTCGCTGCGTTGCACCAGCAGCCTTTTCGGCGCCTGCTGCAGGCACTTGTTGGCACCGCCACCATAAGCCCGGGCCAGGCCGCCGGTGCCTAGCTGGATGCCGCCGTACCAGCGGATCACCAATACCACGACCTGGTCACAGTCCTGGGCTTCGATAGCAGCCAGGATTGGCCTGCCGGCCGTGCCGCCGGGTTCGCCGTCATCGCTGCTGCGGTATTGCCCGCCCAGCTTCCAGGCCCAGCAGTTGTGCGTGGCAGCCGGGTCGCTATGGCGTTCAATGAAACCCATCGCCTCGGCGGCACTGGATATCGGGCCGGCGAGGGTAATGAAGCGGCTTTTGCGGATTTCCTCGCGAAACTCGCAGAGGTCGAGCAGGGTAGAAGGCATAAGTCGATGTCAGGCACTCGGCGCGATGCCGCACCCCTTGAGGATGATGTGGATAAGGTTGTTGCTCGCATCTTCCATGTCTTGCTTGGTCAGGCGGCTGCGGCCGGTCACCTGGCAGATCTGGGTGGCGAAGTCGGCATAGTGCTGGGTGCTGCCCCATAGCAGGAATATCAGGTGAACCGGGTCTACCGGGTCCATCTTGCCTGCCGCGATCCAGGCCTCGAACACCGCCGCCCGGCCCCGGAACCACTCGCGGTAGTCGGCGCTGAAGTACTCGGTCAGGCAAGTGCCTCCGCTGATCACCTCCATGGCGAAGATCCGCGAGGCTTGCGGATTGCGCCGGGAGAATTCCATCTTGGTGCGGATGTAATGGCTCAACGCAGCACCGGGGTCGTCATCAACGCTCAAGGCGTTGAAGGTGCTGTCCCAGAGCTCGATGATGTTGCTCAACACGGCAATGTACAGGCCGAGCTTGTTGGTGAAGTAGTAATGCAGGTTGGCCTTGGGCAAACCGGCCTTCAGCGCAATGGTGTTCATGCTGGTGCCCTTGAAGCCATGGCGGGCGAACTCGTCTTCGGCGGCCTGGATGATGGCCTGTTCGTTCTTCTGGCGGATGCGGCCAGCGGGCTTGCCCGAGGCGGATAGGCGATGCGCAGGGACTTCTAGGGTCATGGACGATTCCGTACAGGTCTGTGGCAACGGATGTCGGACAAGATTACCTTCCTGCGCTCAAGTAACAAGCATTAGCGTCACAAGCAGGCATCAGCGTGTCGCAGCCAGGCTTTCAAGGAAGCTTTCCAGTACCAGGTTCGGCCGCCGGCCCTTGCGCGTTACCCAGCTCAGGCTCAGGTCATAGAAGCGCTGCGAGGGCTTGAGGGCGCGCAGGCGACCTTGCTGAACCCAGAACGTGGCGTAGTGGTCGGGCAGGTAGCCGATGTAGCGGCCGGTAAGGATCAGAAATGCCATGCCCTCACGGTCCGAGGCGCTGGCGGTGCAGTTCAGGGCCTGATAATGGGCCTGAATTTCGGCGGGCAAGCGGAAGGTCGGAGCGATCGCCTCCTGGCTGTTGAGGCGGGCTTCGTCGATCTGTTGATCGTCGGCATAGAACAGCGGATGGCCAACCGCGCAATAGAGCAGCGAGCGTTCGCTGTACAGCGGTTGGTACTCAAGGCCGGATAGCGGGCTGGTCTGCGGCACCACGCCGACATGCAGGCTGCCATCGAGCACACCCTGCTCGACCTGGCTTGGGGCGATCATGCGGATCTGGATGCGCACCTCGGGGCCGCGATCCTTGAGTTCGGCCAATGCATGGGTGATGCGCATGTGCGGCAGGGTCACCAGGTTATCGGTCAGGCCGATGTTCAGCTCCCCGCGCAGATGCTGGTGCAGGCCGTTGACTTCGGTACGGAAGGTTTCCAGCGCGCTGAGCAGTTGCAGCGCCGAATGGTAGACCTCGCGGCCTTCCTCGGTCAGCGAAAAACCGGCGCGGCCACGCTGGCAGAGGCGCAGGCCCAAGCGTTGCTCCAGGTCATTCATCTGCTGGCTGATGGCAGAGCGGCCAATGCCCAGCACGTTTTCGGCAGCCGAGAAGCCGCCGCACTCGACCACGCTGCGGTAGATCTTCAGCAGGCGGATGTCGAAATCGCTGACTTGGGCGAGTGGGTCGGGACGTCGGCTCATAAGTTTAGTCTTGCGCTACCTGAAGATTAGAAATGTAGTCTTTTTCAGACTTTATCCACGTGCGAATTTAGCTGCAACAACATCCATCGTTGCCTATTCGTTTTTCGAGGAACCGCCGATGAACATGCCCGAAACCGCTCCTGCCGGTATCGCAAGCCAGCTCAAGCTGGATGCGCACTGGATGCCTTACACCGCCAACCGCAATTTCCATCGCGACCCACGGCTGATCGTGGCGGCCGAAGGCAATTACCTGGTCGATGACAAAGGGCGCAGGATCTTCGATGCCTTGTCGGGCCTGTGGACCTGTGGTGCCGGGCATACCCGCAAGGAAATCACCGAAGCGGTTGCACGTCAGCTCGGCACCCTGGATTACTCCCCTGCCTTCCAGTTCGGTCACCCGCTTTCGTTCCAGTTGGCCGAGAAGATCACCGCGCTGACCCCCGGTGACCTGAATCACGTCTTTTATACCAACTCCGGTTCCGAGTGCGCCGATACCGCGCTGAAGATGGTCCGCGCCTACTGGCGCCTGAAGGGCCAGGCCACCAAGACCAAAATCATTGGCCGTGCCCGTGGTTACCACGGTGTGAACATCGCCGGTACCAGCCTGGGTGGCGTAAACGGCAACCGCAAGATGTTTGGCCAGCTACTGGACGTCGACCATTTGCCGCACACTGTGCTGCCGGTCAATGCCTTCTCCAAAGGCCTGCCGGAAGAGGGCGGCATCGCCCTGGCTGATGAAATGCTCAAGCTGATCGAACTGCACGATGCGTCGAACATCGCAGCTGTGATTGTCGAGCCGCTTGCGGGTTCGGCTGGTGTACTGCCGCCGCCTAAGGGCTACCTGAAGCGCCTGCGTGAAATCTGCACCCAGCACAATATCCTGCTGATCTTCGACGAAGTGATCACCGGCTTCGGTCGCATGGGCGCCATGACGGGTTCTGAGGCCTTTGGCGTGACCCCTGACCTTATGTGCATCGCCAAGCAGGTCACCAACGGCGCCATTCCGATGGGCGCGGTGATCGCCAGCAGCGAGATCTACCAGACCTTCATGAACCAGCCGACCCCGGAATACGCTGTGGAATTCCCGCACGGCTATACCTACTCGGCCCACCCGGTAGCCTGTGCCGCCGGTATCGCCGCGCTGGACCTGCTGCAGAAGGAAAATCTGGTGCAGTCCGCCGCCGAGCTGGCGCCGCACTTCGAGAAGCTGTTGCACGGCGTGAAGGGCACCAAGAACGTCGTCGATATCCGTAACTACGGCCTGGCCGGCGCGATCCAGATCGCTGCCCGCGATGGCGATGCCATTGTCCGTCCGTATGAAGCCGCGATGAAGCTGTGGCAAGCCGGCTTCTACGTGCGCTTCGGCGGCGACACCTTGCAGTTTGGCCCAACGTTCAATACACAGCCGCAGGAACTGGACCGTCTGTTCGACGCGGTCGGTGAAGCGCTGAACAAGATCGACTGATCTTTCCGATTCTGACGTAAGGCGCGTGAGCTGTTTGCGCGCCAGCATCAACCTTCTTTATCTGGAGTTTTGCATGAGCATTGTTCAGCACCTGATCCACGGCGAGCTGGTTTCCAAGGGTGAGCGCACCGCCGATGTCTTCAACCCGTCCACTGGCCAGGCAGTACGCAAGGTCGAGCTGGCCAGCCGCGCGACCGTTCAGGAAGCGATCGACTCTGCCAAGGCTGCATTCCCGGCCTGGCGCAACACCCCGCCGGCCAAGCGTGCCCAGGTGATGTTCCGCTTCAAGCAACTGCTGGAGCAGAACGAAGCACGCATCTCGCAGATGATCAGCGAAGAGCATGGCAAGACGCTGGAAGACGCGGCTGGCGAACTCAAGCGCGGTATCGAGAACGTCGAGTTCGCCTGCGCAGCGCCTGAGGTGCTCAAGGGTGAATACAGCCGTAACGTCGGCCCGAACATCGATGCCTGGTCCGACTTCCAGCCGCTGGGCGTGGTCGCCGGTATTACGCCGTTCAACTTCCCGGCCATGGTCCCCCTGTGGATGTACCCGTTGGCCATCGCTTGCGGTAACGCCTTTATCCTCAAGCCGTCCGAGCGTGACCCGAGTTCGACCTTGTACATTGCCCAGTTGCTGCTGGAGGCCGGCCTGCCCAAGGGTATCCTCAACGTGGTGCACGGTGACAAGGAAGCTGTGGACGCGCTGATCGAGGCGCCGGAAGTGAAAGCGCTGAGCTTTGTTGGCTCGACCCCGATCGCCGAGTACATTTATGCCGAAGGCACCAAGCGCGGCAAGCGCGTGCAAGCCTTGGGTGGCGCGAAGAACCACGCAGTGCTGATGCCGGATGCCGACCTGGACAACGCCGTCAGCGCACTGATGGGCGCTGCCTACGGTTCGTGCGGCGAGCGTTGCATGGCTATTTCGGTGGCGGTGTGTGTGGGCGACCAGGTTGCCGATGCGCTGATCGCCAAGCTGGAGCCGCAGATCAAGGCGCTCAAGATCGGTGCCGGCACCTCGTGCGGCCTGGACATGGGGCCGCTGGTGACTGCTGCTGCCCGTGACAAGGTAGTGGGGTACATCGATGACGGTGTTGCTGCTGGCGCCAAGCTGGTGGTGGATGGCCGTGGTTTCCGTGTGGCGGGTAATGAAGACGGCTACTTCGTGGGTGGCACCCTGTTCGACAAGGTGACGCCAGAGATGCGCATCTATAAAGAAGAGATCTTCGGCCCTGTGCTGTGCGTGGTGCGTGTGAACAGCCTGGAGCAGGCCATGCAGCTGATCAATGATCACGAGTATGGTAACGGGACCTGTATCTTTACCCGTGATGGTGAGGCGGCACGCCTGTTCTGTGACGAGATCGAAGTGGGCATGGTTGGTGTGAACGTGCCGCTGCCGGTGCCTGTGGCTTACCACAGCTTTGGTGGCTGGAAGCGCTCGCTGTTTGGCGACCTGCATGCTTATGGCCCGGATGGGGTACGGTTCTATACCCGTCGCAAGGCGATTACCCAGCGCTGGCCGCAGCGTGCGAGCCATGAGGCGTCGCAATTTGCCTTCCCTAGCCTTTAAGGTATGAGGAGCGAAGCGGGGAGGCCGGCAGGCCTCCCCGCTTTGTTTTAGGCAATATCAAGGTTTCTTGAAATTAAGCCTTGACGGGCGTTCGAATCCCCTTATAATGCGCCCCAATTCCAGCGTAGTCGGAACGAGAAACTCCTTGAAATTCAATGAGTTGCTTAATCCAGGTAGTGCTGGTGGTGCTTCGGTCGACTGATCGATAGCGGTTAAAAAGGTGGTTGACAGCGGTTCTAAACGCTGTATGATTCGCCTCCCGCTACGAGAGATCGCAGCGAGCCAAGTGTTTGAAGCTAAACGAGTTTCTCGCAAAAAACTTCAAAATAAACGCTTGACAGGCTCTGAGGAAAGCGTAGAATGCGCGCCTCGGTTGAGACGAAAATCTCTTAACCAAACGCTCTTTAACAAATCGAATCAAGCAATTCGTGTGGGTGCTTGTGAGTACGGACTGATAGTCAGAAAGATTATCAGCATCACAAGTGACCATGCGAGAAATCACATAGTCATTTGAGATTGCTGAGCCAAGTTTAGGGTTTCTTAAAAACCCAAGCAGTATTGAACTGAAGAGTTTGATCATGGCTCAGATTGAACGCTGGCGGCAGGCCTAACACATGCAAGTCGAGCGGATGACGGGAGCTTGCTCCTTGATTCAGCGGCGGACGGGTGAGTAATGCCTAGGAATCTGCCTGGTAGTGGGGGACAACGTTTCGAAAGGAACGCTAATACCGCATACGTCCTACGGGAGAAAGCAGGGGACCTTCGGGCCTTGCGCTATCAGATGAGCCTAGGTCGGATTAGCTAGTTGGTGAGGTAATGGCTCACCAAGGCAACGATCCGTAACTGGTCTGAGAGGATGATCAGTCACACTGGAACTGAGACACGGTCCAGACTCCTACGGGAGGCAGCAGTGGGGAATATTGGACAATGGGCGAAAGCCTGATCCAGCCATGCCGCGTGTGTGAAGAAGGTCTTCGGATTGTAAAGCACTTTAAGTTGGGAGGAAGGGCATTAACCTAATACGTTAGTGTTTTGACGTTACCGACAGAATAAGCACCGGCTAACTCTGTGCCAGCAGCCGCGGTAATACAGAGGGTGCAAGCGTTAATCGGAATTACTGGGCGTAAAGCGCGCGTAGGTGGTTTGTTAAGTTGGATGTGAAAGCCCCGGGCTCAACCTGGGAACTGCATCCAAAACTGGCAAGCTAGAGTACGGTAGAGGGTGGTGGAATTTCCTGTGTAGCGGTGAAATGCGTAGATATAGGAAGGAACACCAGTGGCGAAGGCGACCACCTGGACTGATACTGACACTGAGG
>NZ_CP179898.1:0-1217500 GCF_047456105.1 Pseudomonas sp. BNK-15 | reverse complement strand
TGACATGAGTAACGACAATGCGAGTGAAAAACTCGCACGCCGAAAGACCAAGGTTTCCTGCGCAACGTTAATCGACGCAGGGTTAGTCGGTCCCTAAGGCGAGGCTGAAAAGCGTAGTCGATGGAAAACAGGTTAATATTCCTGTACTTCCAGTTATTGCGATGGAGGGACGGAGAAGGCTAGGCCAGCTTGGCGTTGGTTGTCCAAGTTTAAGGTGGTAGGCTGAGATCTTAGGCAAATCCGGGATCTCAAAGCCGAGAGCTGATGACGAGTTGCCTTTAGGCGACGAAGTGGTTGATGCCATGCTTCCAAGAAAAGCTCCTAAGCTTCAGATAACTGGGAACCGTACCCCAAACCGACACAGGTGGTTAGGTAGAGAATACCAAGGCGCTTGAGAGAACTCGGGTGAAGGAACTAGGCAAAATGGCACCGTAACTTCGGGAGAAGGTGCGCCGGTGAGGGTGAAGGACTTGCTCCGTAAGCTCATGCCGGTCGAAGATACCAGGCCGCTGCGACTGTTTATTAAAAACACAGCACTCTGCAAACACGAAAGTGGACGTATAGGGTGTGACGCCTGCCCGGTGCCGGAAGGTTAATTGATGGGGTTAGCGCAAGCGAAGCTCTTGATCGAAGCCCCGGTAAACGGCGGCCGTAACTATAACGGTCCTAAGGTAGCGAAATTCCTTGTCGGGTAAGTTCCGACCTGCACGAATGGCGTAACGATGGCGGCGCTGTCTCCACCCGAGACTCAGTGAAATTGAAATCGCTGTGAAGATGCAGTGTATCCGCGGCTAGACGGAAAGACCCCGTGAACCTTTACTATAGCTTTGCACTGGACTTTGAATTTGCTTGTGTAGGATAGGTGGGAGGCTTTGAAGTGGGGACGCCAGTTCTCATGGAGCCATCCTTGAAATACCACCCTGGCAACTTTGAGGTTCTAACTCAGGTCCGTTATCCGGATCGAGGACAGTGTATGGTGGGTAGTTTGACTGGGGCGGTCTCCTCCCAAAGAGTAACGGAGGAGTACGAAGGTGCGCTCAGACCGGTCGGAAATCGGTCGTAGAGTATAAAGGCAAAAGCGCGCTTGACTGCGAGACAAACACGTCGAGCAGGTACGAAAGTAGGTCTTAGTGATCCGGTGGTTCTGTATGGAAGGGCCATCGCTCAACGGATAAAAGGTACTCCGGGGATAACAGGCTGATACCGCCCAAGAGTTCATATCGACGGCGGTGTTTGGCACCTCGATGTCGGCTCATCACATCCTGGGGCTGAAGCCGGTCCCAAGGGTATGGCTGTTCGCCATTTAAAGTGGTACGCGAGCTGGGTTTAGAACGTCGTGAGACAGTTCGGTCCCTATCTGCCGTGGACGTTTGAGATTTGAGAGGGGCTGCTCCTAGTACGAGAGGACCGGAGTGGACGAACCTCTGGTGTTCCGGTTGTCACGCCAGTGGCATTGCCGGGTAGCTATGTTCGGAAGAGATAACCGCTGAAAGCATCTAAGCGGGAAACTTGCCTCAAGATGAGATCTCACTGGGATCTTGAATCCCCTAAAGGGCCGTCGAAGACTACGACGTTGATAGGTTGGGTGTGTAAGCGCTGTGAGGCGTTGAGCTAACCAATACTAATTGCCCGTGAGGCTTGACCATATAACACCCAAGCAATTTGCTTCTGCAGATTGTGGTGGTGAAGACGAAAGAACCGAAAGTTCGCAACATCACAACTATCGCATATCCGAATTCGCTGGGCTGTCCATCTGGACATTCTGGCTACAGAATTTCTTGACGACCATAGAGCATTGGAACCACCTGATCCCATCCCGAACTCAGTAGTGAAACGATGCATCGCCGATGGTAGTGTGGGGTTTCCCCATGTGAGAGTAGGTCATCGTCAAGATTCATTTCGCAAAACCCCTATCTGCGCGAGCAGGTAGGGGTTTTGTCTTTCCAGCTCCGTTTCCCGAAAGTCGGCTCCCACATTTCGAGCTGTATCACTAGAATAGAGCCGACCTACCTATTCAGAACCTCGAGATGCCCAACCCAGTCGAAACCCAAGCGCTAGAGCAGTTGCCGCTTGACGAGCTGGTCGCGTGCCATGAATGCGACCTGCTGATGCGCAAGCCCCAACTGCAACACGATGAAAAGGCGCAGTGCCCCCGCTGTGGTTATGAGCTATACGCTCACCGGCACAATGTGGTCAATCGCAGCCTGGCACTGGTGCTGACCGCGCTGCTGCTCTTCGTGCCTGCCAACTTCCTGCCAATCATGCAGCTGCACCTGCTTGGCCAGACTTCAGACGATACGGTGTGGAGTGGCGTGCTGGGCTTGTACAACTCCGAAATGCGCGGTGTCGCTGTCGTGGTGTTCCTGTGCAGCATGGCGGTTCCGTTTCTCAAGCTGATGTGCCAGCTCATGGTGCTATTGAGCATCCGCCTGAACGTCGGGCGTAGCTACGGGCTGTTGTTCTATCGCATTTATCATCATTTGCGTGACTGGGGCATGCTCGAGGTCTACTTCATGGGCGTATTGGTCGCAATCGTGAAGCTGGTCGACCTTGCCGAGCTGACCGTAGGGCTAGGGTTGTTTTGCTTCATAAGCCTGTTGCTGATTCAGGTTTGGCTTGAAGTGGTGATGTCTCCACACCAGATCTGGAGTGCGCTGTCAGGGGAGGATCTGCATGCGGGCGATTGATGCGGGCATTATGGTCTGCAATGAGTGTCATGAACTGAATCGACAGGATTCCGAGAGCAAGTCGCAGACCTGCACGCGCTGTGGCGCGATTGTGCATGCACGTCGGCCCAACAGTATCGTTCGTACCTGGGCGCTACTCATCGCTGCCTCGATCCTGTACATACCTGCCAACGTGCTGCCGATCATGACTGTCAGTACATTGGGGCAGGGCAGCCCGGACACGATCATGTCCGGCGTCATTACCCTGCTCAAGCATGGCATGTTGCCCATTGCCGCAGTGGTGTTCATTGCCAGTATTCTGGTGCCCACCTTCAAACTGGTGGGCATCGGTTTGTTGTTGTATTCGGTGCAGCGCCGCCAACCCTTGTCAGCGCGGCAACGCATCTTGATGTATCGGTTCATCGAGTTCATAGGACGCTGGTCCATGCTGGACATCTTCGTCATCGCCATCTTGGTGGCGGTGGTGAATTTCGGCCGTATCGCCAGTGTCGAAGCCAACCTGGGCGCTGTCGCCTTCGCTACTGTGGTGATTCTCACGATGCTCGCTGCTTTAACTTTCGATCCCCGACTGATTTGGGATAACACGGAGTCGGATGACGACCATGAGTGACATGCCAACGGCTAAAACCCGGCCCGCCTCCAACTGGTCGGCCATCTGGATTCTGCCGCTGATCGCTTTGATGATTGGAGGGTGGCTGGCCTGGCAGGCCTACCGTGATGCGGGTGTGGAAATCGAGGTTCGTTTCGAGAGCGGTGAGGGCATCGTCGCCAACAAAACCGAAGTCATCTACAAAGGCATGCCCGTGGGCAAGGTAAAAAGCCTGGTGCTCGATGCCGAGGGCGAAAACCAAGGTGTCATTGCCACTATCGAGATGAACAAAGACGCAGAGCCTCACCTTACCAAAGGGACACGGTTCTGGCTGGTCAAGCCCAGTGTCACGCTGGCGGGTATCTCGGGTCTCGAGACATTGGTGTCAGGGAATTACATTGCCGTCAGCCCTGGCGAGGGTGAGCGAACCAAGCGCTTCAAGGCATTGAAGGTGGCGCCACCGCTTTCGGACAGCGAACCGGGCTTGCACCTTACGCTCAAGGCCGATCGCTTGGGCTCCCTCAATCGCGACAGCCCGGTGTTCTACAAGCAGATCCAGGTTGGCCGGGTAAAGAGCTATCGCCTTTCCGAGGACCAGAGCACGGTCGAGGTCAAAGTCTTCATCGAGCCGGCTTATGCCAGCCTGGTGCGCAAACACACGCGCTTCTGGAATGCCAGCGGCATCAGCATCGATGCCGGGCTGTCCGGGGTAAAAGTACGCAGCGAATCCCTCTCCAGCATCGTTGCCGGTGGTATCGCCTTTGCTACACCGGAATACCGCAAGGATAGCCCGCCCACCGACCCGAGCCTGCCATTCCGCTTGTACGAAGATTTCGATGCCGCCCAGGCGGGTATCCGTGTGAAGGTCAAGCTGAGCGACTATGAGGGACTGCAGGCGGGGCGCACCCCGGTCATGTACAAAGGCATTCAAGTCGGTTCGCTGAAAGCCCTGAAGATGGAAAACAACCTTGGCAGCGCCATGGCTGAGCTGACCCTGGACCCCCTGACCGAAGACTATCTGGTCGATGGCACGCAGTTCTGGGTGGTCAAACCTTCCATTTCTCTGGCGGGTATCACAGGCCTGGAGGCCTTGGTGAAGGGTAACTACATTGCCATTCGCCCGGGTGAGAAGGGGGCCACGCCGCAGCGCGAGTTCGAAGCAAGGGCCAAGGCACCGCCGCTGGACCTCAAGGCGCCTGGCCTGCACATGGTGCTGTTCGCCGATACGCTGGGCTCGTTGGAGGTCGGTAGCCCGGTGATGTATCGCCAGGTCAAGGTTGGTAGCGTGCAGAGCTACCAGTTCGCCCGCAACAGCAATCGCATCCTGATCGGTGTGCACATCGAAAAGGAGTACGAGAACCTGGTCAATGGCTCTTCGCGTTTCTGGAACGTCAGCGGCATTACCCTCACCGGTGGCCTGTCGGGCATCAAGATAAAGAGTGAGTCGCTGCAGACCCTGATGGCCGGTGGCATCGCCTTCGACACGCCAACGCCGAACGTAGCCCTCAAGCGCCATATTCCAAGGTTCCGGCTGCACGACAGCCAGGAGGCGGTAAACCGTGCCGGCACGCTGATAACCATCCGTGTAGACCGTGCAGATGGCCTCAAGCCGGGAACGCCCATCCGTTTCCGTGGCCTGGATGTTGGTAGTGTCGAGAGTGTCGACCTGACCAAAGACCTGCAGGCTGTGTTGTTGCGCGCGCGTATCACCGAAGCGGCAGACCGCATCGCCCGTGCAGGGACGCAGTTCTGGGTGGTCAAGCCGGCCCTTGGCTTGGTGCGTACAGAAAACCTCGATACCCTGATTGGCGGCCAGTACCTGGAAGTGCAGCCCGCTGTTAAGGACAAAGGCTCGCAGCGTGATTTCATAGCCTTGGCTGACGCGCCTGAGATCACCGGGGTGGAAGTCGGCCTGCCATTGACCCTCAGCGCCCCGCGCAGGGGGTCGATCAAGCCGGGCGTGCCGGTGACCTACCGTGAGGTCCCGGTGGGTAAGGTAACGGGCTTCGAGTTGGGCCAGACGGCAGACCGCGTGCTGATTCACATCCTGATCGAGCCACGCTATGCCGCGCTGGTGCGCGGTGGCAGCCGGTTCTGGAACAGCAGCGGTTTCGGTTTCGACTGGGGCTTGTTCAAGGGCGCCACTGTGCGTACCGAGTCGCTGGAGACCCTCATCGACGGTGGTATTGCATTCGCCACGCCTGATGGCGAGCAGATGGGTAACCCGGCGCGGCCGCAGCAGACCTTTGCCTTGTTCGACAAGCCTGAGGACGCCTGGCTGCAGTGGGCACCGAAGATCCAGATCGCCAAGTAATGCAGGGGCCGCTATGCGGCCCTATCGCCTCTGTGGGGCCCGGCTTGCCGGCGATGAGGCCGTAACTGGCAACAGAAGCATCATCAAATCGCAGGCAATAAAAAACCGACCCTAGGGTCGGTTTTTCGACAAGCGTCGCTTAGGCAGCTGCAGCTTCTTTCAGCGCCTTGATGTGGCCATTCAGACGGCCTTTGTGGCGAGCAGCTTTGTTCTTGTGGATGATACCCTTGTCGGCCATACGGTCGATTACAGGTACAGCCAGAACGTAAGCGGCTTGCGCTTTTTCGGCGTCTTTTGCGTCGATGGCTTTGACTACATTCTTGATGTAGGTGCGGACCATGGAACGCAGGCTGGCGTTGTGGCTGCGACGCTTCTCAGCCTGTTTTGCACGTTTCTTGGCGGAAGGTGTGTTGGCCACCGTCGAGCTCCTCGAAAGACTTTAGGTAAATAGCAAACAAAATAGGCCGCGAATCATGCCGATCAGTTGACCGGATGTCAAGGCCACCTGCAGGGTTCCGCCGAGCGGTGTACCAACAGGAGGGAAATATTCCTTTCTGCTGCACGACCTGTAAACTCGGGAATTTTTGGCTCCCCTGCGAAGGCGCGGGAGTATCGCACATTCGGACGCTGTCTGGCAGCGTCCTCTGCCCTTGGCGTGAATCTTTTCGATGAACCTGCTCAAATCCCTGGCTGCAGTCAGCTCCATCACCATGATTTCCCGGGTGCTGGGGTTCGTGCGTGACACCATCCTGGCCCGTGTTTTCGGCGCCGGCATCGCTACCGACGCCTTTTTCATCGCCTTCAAGTTGCCCAACCTGCTGCGGCGGATTTTTGCCGAGGGGGCCTTCTCCCAAGCGTTCGTGCCGATCCTTGCCGAATACAAGACCCAGCAGGGCGAGGAGGCGACGCGCACTTTCATCGCCTATATCAGCGGCCTGCTGACGCTGGTCCTGGCCCTGGTCACGGTGATTGGCGTGCTTGCGGCACCCTGGGTGGTCTGGGCCACGGCGCCCGGTTTTGCGGACGATGCCGAGAAATACCAGCTGACCACCGACCTGCTGCGGGTGACCTTTCCTTATATATTACTGATCTCACTGTCATCCCTGGCCGGCGCGATCCTCAATACCTGGAACCGTTTCTCGGTCCCGGCCTTCACGCCGACCCTGCTCAACGTGGCGATGATCATCTTCGCCCTGCTGCTCACGCCGTATTTCGACCCGCCCATCATGGCGCTGGCCTGGGGCGTGCTGGCCGGAGGCCTGGCGCAGTTGCTGTACCAGCTGCCGGCGCTGAAAAAAATCGGCATGCTCGTGCTGCCGCGCCTGAACCTGCGTGACACCGGCGTGTGGCGCGTGCTCAAACAGATGTTGCCGGCCATTCTCGGCGTTTCGGTCAGCCAGATTTCGCTGATCATCAACACCATCTTCGCCTCCTTCCTGGTGGCCGGCTCGGTGTCCTGGATGTACTACGCCGACCGTCTGATGGAGTTGCCCTCGGGCGTGCTTGGCGTTGCCCTGGGTACCATCCTGCTGCCGACGTTGGCCAAGACCTACGCCAACAAGGACCGCGAGGAGTATTCGCGGATCCTCGACTGGGGCCTGCGCCTGTGCTTCCTGCTGGTGCTGCCCTGCACACTGGCCCTGGCGATACTCGCCGAGCCGCTGACCGTTGCATTGTTCCAGTATGGTAAGTTCAGCGCCTTCGATGCGGCGATGACCCAGCAGGCACTGATCGCCTATTCGGTAGGCCTGTTGGCGATCATTCTGGTCAAGGTACTGGCACCGGGCTTCTATGCGCAGCAGAATATTCGTACGCCCGTGCGGATCGCGATCTTCACCCTCATCTGCACCCAACTGTTTAACCTGGCCCTGGTCGGCCCGCTGCAGCACGCCGGCCTGGCCCTGGCGATCAGCCTGGGTGCCTGCCTGAATGCGGGCCTGCTGTTCTGGAAGCTGCGCAGCCAGCAGCTGTTCCAGCCGCAACCGGGCTGGACGCTGTTCCTGCTCAAACTGGTGCTGGCGGTAGCGCTGATGGTGGCGGTACTGCTGGTGGGCATGCACTACCTGCCGGCGTGGGAGCAAGGCAACATGTTCGAGCGTTTCGTGCGCCTCGGGGCGTTGATCGTGGCCGGTATCGTGACCTATTTCGGTTGCCTTTACCTGTGCGGCTTCAGGCCCCGGCATTTCGCCCGCAAGGCCCTGCACTGAGCTGGAAGGCGGGTCAGGCGTCGGTTTTTCGTTTTCCACGCTGCACCCGGGCGCTGCTGCCTGTCACCAGCGCCCGGGTGTGGTTATAATCGGCCACTTTATGAGCAAGAAGCGCGTTATGCAGCTGGTTCGAGGTCTTCACAACCTGCGCCCCGAGCACCGGGGCTGTGTCGCCACCATTGGCAACTTCGACGGGGTTCACCGCGGCCACCAGGCAATCCTGGCGCGTCTGCGCGAGCGCGGCCAGGCACTTGGCCTGCCTACGTGCGTGGTGATCTTCGAGCCGCAGCCGCGCGAGTACTTCGCTCCGGACACCGCGCCGGCCCGCTTGGCGCGCCTGCGCGACAAGGTCGAGCTGCTGGCTGGCGAAGGTATCGATAGGGTCTTGTGCCTGGCGTTCAACCAGCGCCTGAGCAACCTGAGCGCCGATGAATTCGTCGAGGCGATCCTGGTCGATGGCCTGGGCGTGCGCCACCTTGAAGTGGGCGACGACTTCCGCTTTGGCTGCGACCGCGCTGGCGATTTCACCTTCCTGATCGAAGCCGGCAAGCAGTACGGTTTCACCGTCGAGGCCGCCAACACGGTGATCCAGGACGGTTTACGGGTCAGCAGTACCGAGGTACGCCAGGCGTTGTCTGAAGGCAACTTCGAGCTCGCCGAGCACTTGCTGGGCCGCCCCTACAGCATTACCGGGCGCGTATTGCACGGCCAGAAGCTGGCCCGCCAGCTCGGCGCGCCCACCGCCAACATCCAGCTCAAGCGCCGTCGCGTACCGTTGTCCGGGGTCTACCTGGCCAGCATCGAAATCGACGGCAAGGCCTGGCCGGGTGTCGGCAACATCGGGGTGCGCCCCACAGTGGCCGGCGACGGCCGCCCGCACCTTGAAATTCATCTACTGGATTATGCCGGCGATCTGTATGGCCGGCGCCTGACGGTGGAATTCCACCACAAGCTGCGTGAAGAGCAGCGATTCGCCTCCCTGGAGGCGCTGAAGTCGGCGATCGATGCGGATATCGCCGCCGCACGTGCACATTGGCACGCTCAACCGCTAACCAAGAGCCTGAAATGACCGACTACAAAGCCACGCTAAACCTTCCGGACACCGCCTTCCCCATGAAGGCCGGCCTGCCTCAGCGCGAACCGCAGATCCTGCAGCGCTGGGACAGCATTGGCCTGTACCAGAAGCTGCGCGAAATTGGCAAGGATCGTCCGAAGTTCGTCCTGCACGACGGCCCGCCCTATGCCAACGGCAAGATTCACATCGGTCATGCGCTGAACAAGATTCTCAAGGACATGATCGTCCGCTCCAAGACGCTGTCGGGCTTCGACGCGCCTTACGTACCCGGTTGGGACTGCCACGGCCTGCCGATCGAGCACAAGGTCGAAGTCACCCATGGCAAGCACCTGACGGCCGACCGCACTCGTGAGCTGTGCCGCGAATACGCTGCCGAGCAGATCGAAGGGCAGAAGACCGAGTTCATCCGCCTGGGTGTGCTGGGTGACTGGGACAACCCTTACAAGACCATGAACTTCGCCAACGAGGCCGGTGAAATCCGTGCCCTGGCCGAAATGGTCAAGCAGGGCTTCGTGTTCAAGGGCCTCAAGCCTGTTAACTGGTGCTTCGATTGCGGCTCCGCGCTCGCAGAAGCCGAGGTCGAGTACGCCGACAAGAAGTCGCAGACCATCGATGTGGCCTTCCCGGTCGCCGACGCTGACAAACTGGCTGCCGCGTTCGGCCTGCCGGCGCTGGCCAAGCCCGCTGCCATCGTGATCTGGACCACCACCCCGTGGACCATCCCCGCCAACCAGGCGCTGAACATCCACCCGGAGTTCAAGTACGCTCTGGTCGATACCGGCGAGCGTCTGCTGGTGCTGGCCGAAGAACTGGTCGAGTCGTGCCTCAAGCGCTACAATCTGGAAGGCTCGGTCATCGCCACCGCCCAAGGCTCGGCCCTGGAGCTGGTCAATTTCCGTCACCCCTTCTACGACCGCCTGTCGCCTGTCTACCTGGCCGACTACGTCGAGCTGGGCGCAGGTACCGGTGTGGTCCACTCCGCGCCAGCCTACGGTGAAGACGACTTTGTCACCTGCAAGCGCTACGGCATGGTCAACGACGATATCCTCACGCCGGTGCAGAGCAACGGTGTGTACGTCGAGTCGCTGGAGTTCTTTGGCGGCCAGTTCATCTGGAAGGCCAACCCGGCCATCGTCGAAAAGCTGAGCGAAGTCGGTGCGCTGATGCACACCGAGACCATCAGCCACAGCTACATGCACTGCTGGCGCCACAAGACCCCGCTGATCTACCGCGCTACCGCGCAGTGGTTCGTCGGCATGGACAAGCAGCCAAGCACTGGCGAGCCGCTGCGTGAGCGTGCGCTCAAAGCCATCGAAGACACCCAGTTCGTCCCGGCCTGGGGCCAGGCGCGCCTGCACTCGATGATCGCCAACCGCCCGGACTGGTGCATCTCGCGTCAGCGCAACTGGGGTGTGCCGATCCCGTTCTTCCTGCACAAGCAGACCGGCGAACTGCACCCGCGCACCGTCGAGCTGATGGAAGCCGTGGCCAAGCGCGTCGAACAGGAGGGCATCGAGGCCTGGTTCAAGCTGGACGCCGCCGAACTGCTCGGTGATGAAGCCGGCCAGTACGACAAGATCACCGACACTCTGGACGTGTGGTTCGACTCCGGCACCACCCATTGGCACGTACTGCGCGGCTCGCACGACATCGGCCACGCCACCGGCCCGCGTGCGGACCTGTACCTGGAAGGCTCCGACCAGCACCGTGGCTGGTTCCATTCCTCGTTGCTGACCGGTTGCGCCATCGACAACCACGCGCCGTACCGCGAACTGCTGACCCACGGTTTCACCGTGGACGAAAGCGGCCGCAAGATGTCCAAGTCGCTGGGTAACACCATCGAACCGGAAAAGGTCAACAACACCCTGGGTGCCGACATCCTGCGCCTGTGGGTATCGGCCACCGACTATTCGGGTGAGATGGCCGTTTCCGAGCAGATCCTGCAGCGCAGCGCCGACGCCTACCGCCGTATCCGCAACACCGCCCGCTTCCTGCTCTCCAACCTGTCCGGCTTCGACCCGGCCCGCGACCTGCTGGCCCCAGAGGACATGCTGGCCCTGGACCGCTGGGCAGTGGACCGTACCCTGCTGCTGCAACGCGAGCTGGAAGAGCACTACAGCGAGTACCGCTTCTGGAACGTCTACTCGAAGATCCACAACTTCTGCGTGCAGGAGCTGGGCGGCTTCTACCTCGACATCATCAAGGACCGCCAGTACACCACTGGCGCCAACAGTGTCGCCCGTCGTTCCTGCCAGACCGCGCTGTACCACATCAGCGAAGCGCTGGTGCGTTGGATCGCGCCGATCCTGGCCTTCACTGCCGATGAAATCTGGCAGTACCTGCCGGGCGAACGCAACGAGTCGGTCATGCTCAACGGCTGGTACCAGGGCCTGAGCGAGCTGCCGGAAGGCACCGAGCTGGATCGCGCCTACTGGGACCGCGTGATGGCGGTCAAGGCTGCGGTCAACAAGGAGCTGGAAAACCAGCGTACCGCCAAGGTCATCGGCGGCAACCTGCAGGCCGAAGTTACCCTGTTCGCCGAAGAGGGCCTCAGCGCCGACCTGAGCAAGCTGGGCGATGAGCTGCGCTTCGTACTCATCACCTCCGCTGCCAGCGTGGTGCCGTTCGCCCAGGCGCCGGCCGATGCCGTGGCCACCGAAGTCGAAGGCCTCAAGCTGAAAGTGGTCAAGTCTGGCCACGCCAAGTGCGGCCGCTGCTGGCACTTCCGCGCCGACGTCGGCAGCCATCCGGAGCACCCGGAAATCTGCAGCCGTTGCGTCGACAACCTGAGCGGTTCCGGTGAGGTGCGCCACTATGCCTAACCCTGCAGCGGGGCGCTTCGGGCGCCTTGCATGGCTCTGGCTCAGCCTGCTGGTCCTGGTCGTTGACCAGGCCACCAAGCTGTATTTCAACAACGCCCTGAGCATGTACCAGCAGATCGTGGTCATCCCTGACTACTTCAGCTGGACCCTGGCCTACAACACCGGCGCGGCGTTCAGCTTCCTGGCCGACAGCTCCGGCTGGCAGCGCTGGCTGTTCGCCCTGATCGCCGTGGTGGTCAGCGCCGTACTGGTGGTCTGGCTCAAGCGCCTGGGGCGCAACGAGACCTGGCTGGCCGTGGCGCTGGCGCTGGTGCTCGGTGGGGCGCTGGGCAACCTGTACGACCGCATCGTGCTGGGCCATGTGGTGGATTTCATCCTGGTGCACTGGAAGAACGTTCATCACTTCCCGGCCTTCAATGTGGCCGACAGCGCCATCACCGTTGGTGCGGTGATGCTGGCGCTGGATATGTTCAAGAGCAAGAAGTCCGAGGATCCGGTCCATGACTGACACCCGTATCGGCCAGAACACCGAAGTTACCCTGCACTTCGCGCTGCACCTGGAAAACGGCGATACCGTCGACAGCACGTTCGACAAGGCTCCAGCCACCTTCAAGGTTGGCGATGGCAACCTGCTGCCGGGCTTCGAGGCCGCGCTGTTCGGCTTCAAGGCCGGTGACAAGCGCACGGTCGTGGTTGCCCCGGAGAATGCTTTCGGCCAGCCTAACCCGCAGAACGTACAGGTCATGCCACGGTCCCAGTTCGAGGGCATGGAATTGTCCGAAGGGCTGCTGATCATCTTCAACGATGCCGCCAACACCGAATTGCCCGGTGTGGTCAAAGCGTTCGATGACAATCAGGTGACCATCGACTTCAATCACCCACTGGCAGGCAAGACCCTTACCTTCGAGGTGGAGATCCTCGAGGTGAAGGCCCTGTAAGCCTGGAGCCGAGCATGCAAATCAAACTCGCCAACCCTCGCGGTTTCTGCGCAGGGGTCGACCGGGCGATCGAGATCGTCAACCGTGCGCTGGAAGTCTTCGGCCCGCCGATCTATGTGCGCCATGAAGTGGTGCACAACAAGTTCGTGGTGGAAGACCTGCGCAGCCGTGGCGCCATCTTCGTCGAAGAACTGGATCAGGTACCGGACGACGTCATCGTCATTTTCAGCGCCCATGGTGTTTCCCAGGCCGTGCGCCAGGAAGCCGCCGGCCGCGGCCTGAAAGTGTTCGACGCCACCTGCCCGCTGGTGACCAAGGTGCATATCGAGGTCGCCAAATACAGCCGTGACGGCCGTGAGTGCATCCTGATCGGCCACGAAGGGCACCCGGAAGTCGAAGGCACCATGGGGCAATACGACGCCAGCAACGGCGGTGCCATCTACCTGGTCGAAGACGAGGAGGATGTTGCCCGGCTGCAGGTGCGCGACCCGGACAACCTGGCGTTCGTCACCCAGACCACGCTGTCGATGGACGACACCAGCCGTGTCATCGATGCCCTGCGTACGCGCTTCCCGAACATCGGCGGCCCGCGCAAAGACGACATCTGCTACGCCACCCAGAACCGCCAGGACGCCGTCAAGCAACTGGCCGGTGAGTGTGATGTGGTACTGGTGGTGGGCAGCCCCAACAGTTCCAACTCCAACCGCCTGCGTGAGCTGGCCGAGCGCATGGGTACCCCGGCCTACCTGATCGATGGCGCCGAGGACATGCAACGCGGCTGGTTCGACCAGGCTGCGCGGATTGGTATCACTGCTGGCGCTTCGGCCCCCGAAGTGCTGGTGCGTGGCGTGATCGACCAGCTCAAGGCCTGGGGTGCCACGGGCGCCGAAGAGCTTGACGGGCGCCCGGAGAACATCACGTTCTCCATGCCCAAAGAGCTGCGGGTTCGTTCGCTGATCTGATCAGCGGCCTGCGCACAGGGACTTTTTCAGTTCATCAGTGCGCAGGCTGACCCTACCGCTGGTCGCTAGCACAACACGATGCCGGCTGGTTGCAGACGAGCGCTCACAGACCTCCAGCCGCCCCCCTGACAAGTTGTTGGTCTTCCCCAATGGCACACCCAGTGCGCTGAATTTCACCTGGTTCCCGATATTGGCTTTCACCCTTTGGGGCCGAGCCAGTCGGTACTCGCGCAGCAACTGCTGGTTATGCTCCAACAGCACGCGCCAACCCTTGCCCCAATCATTGTCCAAAGATTGCACCACTACCGCCTGGCCCTGCAGGGCCGCGTGGCTGCGTGCGCTACGCAGCGCCTGGGCCAAGTCGCGGGCTGCTGCTGCCCTGTGCAGGTCATCGCTCAATTTCGCGTAGGCCGGCATGCCAAGCTGCGTCAGCAGCGCCGCCATAGCCAGCCCGAACATCATTTGTATCAGTGTTACGCCCTGTTGCTTCACCGTGCATTCCTCCCTGGAAGTGCTTGGCTGTAGCTTCACGGTCGTTGGGCAAGAGGTCCAGTCGGCGAGGTGCAAGGCAATTGCGGGAAAGATCGCAGGAGGTGCAGGGATGCACACGAAACAACGGGGCATGACGCTTCTGGAGGTACTGTTGGCCGTAGCGGTGGTGGCACTGGGCATGTTCGCTGCCGCAGCGTTGCAGCTTCAGGCATTGCAGGCCACTGACAGTGCGCGTCGTGATATGCAGGATGCGCTGGGCGCCCATACGCTGCTTGAACGGGGCAAGGCCGCTGGCAAGCTGACGGTGCCGCGGCCATGAAGCGTGAGCAGGGTGGTTTCGGCCTGGTCGAGGCAATGCTTGCGCTTGCCATCGGCCTGATGCTGCTGACTGCCGCCAGCCAGCTTTTCATCTCGGCCCACCAGAGCTCACTCCTTCAATCTGCTGCGTTGCGCATGCAGGCGGACGCCCGTCTGGCATTGTTGCGTATGGCCCAGGATATCCGTATGGCCGGCATGTTCGGTTGCCTGCGCCTTGAGCCTGGCGACTTCAGGGACCCATCTGCGCGAGAAGCGTTTGCGCGGCCTTTGCAGGTTGGCCCGGCAAGCCTGAGCCTGATAGTGGCAGAGCTGCCTGGGTACCCCGGGGCTCCGGACTGGACCTTGCACACCGATTGTATCAGCGAGGCCGAGGTGCACGCGGGGCGTGCTCAAAGCCCCGGTTTGCCCTTGGCATTTCCCATCAGCCGGCACCACTACCAACTTCGCGGCAGCACACTGAGGTTCATGCGGCGCAACAGCTCTCAGCCCTTGGTCGACCACGTGCGCGAAATGCGCGTTGAACCTGTCGACACCGCCGAAGGGCAGCGGGTGGATGTGCAACTGACCTTGTTCGACCCTGATTTGGACATCGAACAGCGTTACGACATGAGTGTGGCGATCCGCAACCCGGTTGCCAGGCCATGAAGCGCCAGCGTGGCATGGTACTGCTGCTGGCGCTGGTCCTCAGCCTTTTGCTTGGCCTGCTGGCGGCTTCGGCGTTGCGTGATGCCTTGGTGGAAACGCGCATGGCCGGCTACCTGGGCGAGGGTTTGCAGGCATTCGATCAGGCCGAAGCCACGCTGCTGGTCGCAGAGGCCGAACTGCAGCGCGCGCCGCCTGGGTTGTGCCAAGCGTGCCTGCCACCCCCGCGCGCGCATGATTTGCTGGGGCCATGGCAAACCAGCGAGAGCGGTTACTTCCAGCTGCAGAACCTTGGCCTAACTACCCGGGCCGCGCATAGGCCGAGGGATGAACCCGTCATGCTTTACCGGGTGACCGCAGTCAGCCGGCAACTCGCGGCCCGGCAAGTGCTGGAGGCGGTGTATGCCATGCCAGCGGCTCAAACACAGGCGCCGCAGCGGATTCTCTGGCGGCAGAGACTGAGGGAAGACTGACATGCAGCAAGGCCTAAGCCTGATCGAGTTGTTGATTGTCGTGGCTGTCACCGGCATTCTGGCAGCCATTGCCTACCCCAGTTACAGCGACCAGCTCAGGCGAGCCGCACGCAGCGAAGTGGTTGGCCTGCTGCATGACGCTGCCCTGCGCCTGGAACACCACCGTGTACGCACCGGCCAGTACGCCGAGGGCGAACCGGCATTGCCCGCTGGCAACCGCCATTACAGCCTGCATGCCGTACGCGGCAGCGATACCTTCACGCTGCGTGCACGGCGGCTGCCGCATGGTTTGATGGCGGACGATCGCTGCGGTGATTTCCAGCTCGACCAGGCCGGTGTACAGAGCAACCCGGATGGCACGGGGGCCATTGAGCGCTGCTGGGGGAGCTGAAGGTTGAATGATGCCCGTGCATCGCGGTTTTACTTCAGGTGTTGGATCGACAGATGAACAAGCAAGTAGTGGTGGTCGGCGGCGGGGTGATCGGCCTGTTGACAGCGTTCAACCTGGCGGCGAAGGTCGGCCAGGTAGTGGTATGTGACCAGGCCGAGGTCGGGCGTGAATCGTCCTGGGCGGGCGGCGGTATCGTCTCGCCGCTTTACCCTTGGCGCTACAGCCAGGCAGTCACTGCCCTGGCGCACTGGTCGCAGGACTTTTATCCACAGCTGGGTGAGCACCTGTTCTCCAGCACCGGTATTGATCCGCAAGTCCACACCACCGGCTTGTACTGGCTTGACCTGGACGACGAGGCCGAGGCGCTGGCCTGGGCAGAACGCGAGCGGCGGCCGCTCAGCCCTGTGGATATTTCGGCGGCCTATGACGCGGTCCCCGTACTGGGCCCAGGCTTCAAGCGCGCCATCTACATGGCAGGCGTGGCCAATGTGCGCAACCCGCGGCTGGTCAAGGCACTGAAGGCTGCGCTGCTGGCAATGCCCAACGTGACCTTGCGCGAGCACTGCCAGATCACCGGCTTTGTTCAGGACGGTGAGCGCGTGACTGGCGTGCAGACCGCAGACGGCGTGCTGCAGGCTGATGATGTCGTGCTCAGCGCTGGCGCCTGGAGCGGCGACCTGCTGCGCACGCTAGGCATTGAGCTGCCGGTGGAACCGGTGAAAGGCCAGATGATCCTGTTCAAGTGCGCCGAAGACTTCCTGCCGAGCATGGTGCTGGCCAAGGGACGCTATGCGATCCCGCGCCGTGACGGGCACATTTTGGTGGGCAGCACGCTGGAGCATGCCGGGTACGACAAGACCCCGACCGAGGATGCACTGGCGAGCCTCAAGGCTTCAGCGGCAGAGTTGTTGCCGGAGCTTGCGGATGCCACGGTGGTGGCGCACTGGGCAGGGCTGCGGCCAGGTTCGCCTGAAGGCATTCCGTATATCGGCCGAGTGCCGGGGCATGACGGGTTGTGGTTGAACTGTGGGCATTACCGCAATGGGTTGGTGCTGGCGCCAGCTTCGTGTCAGTTGTTTACTGATTTGCTGACAGGGGTGGAGCCGATCATTGACCCGGCGCCTTATGCCCCGGCCGGGCGTCTTGGCTGAAATCGCTGGGGCCGCTTAGCGGCCCAATCGCCGGCAAGACAGTTGCTCCCACAAG
This sequence comes from Pseudomonas sp. BNK-15, assembly GCF_047456105.1. NCBI lineage: Bacteria > Pseudomonadati > Pseudomonadota > Gammaproteobacteria > Pseudomonadales > Pseudomonadaceae > Pseudomonas > Pseudomonas sp. BNK-15. Next base: position 1,200,384 of record NZ_CP179898.1, on the reverse strand, counting down.
GTACAGCGTGGGAGCCGGCTTGCCGCCGATTGGGCCCGTGCGGTACTGGCTCAGTCCTGCTGGCCAGGCCCTTGCTGAAGGTGCGCCTGGCTGCAATACCACTGACTGCCCTGCTGCAGCGCCCGGTCATTGGGCAGGTGCACGCCGCAGTGGGCGCAGCGCACCATCTTCAGCGGGTCGTCGAGTTTCGGCTCGGACGGCGACTGCTGGCTGATCTTGAATTTGCGCCACAGCCAGAACGCGGCGGCGATCAGGGCGATCCAGAAAAGTAGGCGAACCATGGTGTCCAGCTTGTCTATTGATTGAGGCGACAGTCTAGGACGAGGCCAATAAAAAAGGGAGACCTCAGTCTCCCTTTCTCGCACCCCGTTGAATCAGTCGAACAGACCAAAGGTCATGTAGCTGAACCAGGAGCGGTCTTTCTCGGCTTCTTTCGGCCCTTCCGGCAGGATCGGGTCGCCGTTTTCATCTTTGGGCAGCAAGTCCTGCGGCATCTCGGCGCGGGCATCTTGGAACTGGCGGACCACGTCCTGGTTGGCGCGGGTTTCACCCGGTGGCAGTGGCGCGTCGGTTTCGATCAGGCCCAGGGTGGCCTTGGACAGCCAGCCGCGGCCGTCAGACTCGGTCTGCTTGGGCTGGAACTCGCCATCGACCAGGCTCGGGTGGTCAGGGTAGTTGAGCTTGAGGGTTTCCAGGCTGGTGGCGGCCAGATCGTCCAGGTGCATCTTCTGGTACGCCTCGACCATCACGGCCAGGCCGTCGCCGACCGATGGGGTTTCCTGGAAGTTTTCCACCACGTAGCGGCCACGGTTGGCGGCGGCAACGTAAGCCTGGCGGCTCAGGTAGTAGTCGGCCACGTGGATTTCATAAGACGCCAGCAGGTTGCGCAGGTAGATCATGCGCTGCTTGGCGTCCGGGGCGTAGCGGCTGTTGGGGAAGCGGCTGGTCAGCTGGGCGAATTCGTTGTACGAGTCGCGGGCGGCACCCGGGTCACGCTTGGTCATGTCCAGCGGCAGGAAGCGCGCCACCAGGCCGCGGTCCTGGTCGAACGAGGTCAGGCCCTTGAGGTAGTAGGCGTAGTCGACGTTCGGGTGCTGCGGGTGCAGGCGGATGAAGCGCTCGGCAGCCGACTTGGCAGCCTCGGGCTCGGAATTCTTGTAGTTGGCGTAGATCAGCTCGAGCTGCGCCTGGTCGGCGTAACGGCCGAACGGGTAGCGCGACTCCAGGGCCTTGAGCTTGTTCACGGCGCTGTTGTAGCTGGAGTTGTCCAGATCAGCCTGGGCCTGCTGATACAGCTCGGCCTCGCTGAGGTTCTCGTCAATGACCTCTTTATTAGAGGAACAGGCCGCGGTAAGCCCGAGGATGGCGATCAGCAGCAGGTGTTTCACTTGCATAGCGGCTTGCGTCCCTTTGACGGCCGCTGTCTTGGGCGGTGCCGTCCTGTTATGATGAGCGCCCCGGCCAACCCCGGGACAAAAGAAGCCGTATTTAACCACAAGCTCGCAGCCGAAACCAAAGGCTGTGCGCCCGCCGAATCGAGCATGTCCGAGATCATTCAACTTAGCGCAGAGGTACCGTCCGAACTGGGCGGTCAACGCCTCGACCAGGTCGCCGCCCAATTGTTCGCCGAGTACTCGCGTTCGCGGCTTACTTCGTGGATCAAAGAGGGCCGCCTGACGGTCGATGGTGCCGTCGTGCGCCCTCGAGACACCGTCCATGGTGGCTCCATGCTTGCACTTGAGGCCGAGCAAGAGGCCCAGGGCGAGTGGATCGCCGAAGACATCGAGCTGGACATCGTCTACGAAGACGACCAGATCATGGTGATCAACAAGCCGGCCGGGCTGGTCGTGCACCCGGCTGCCGGGCACGCCAGTGGCACATTGCTCAACGCCTTGCTGCACCATGTGCCGGATATCGTCAACGTACCGCGCGCTGGCATTGTCCATCGCCTGGACAAAGACACCACCGGCCTGATGGTCGTGGCCAAGACCCTGCAGGCGCAGACCAAGCTGGTCGAGCAGCTGCAGAGCCGTACGGTCAGCCGGATCTACGAGTGCATCGTGATCGGCGTGGTGACTGCCGGCGGCAAGATCAACGCCCCGATCGGCCGTCACGGTGGCGCACGCCAGCGTATGGCGGTGACCGAAGGCGGCAAGCCGGCGGTCAGCCACTACCGTGTGCTCAAGCGCTTCCGTTCGCACACCCACGTGCGGGTCAAGCTCGAAACCGGCCGTACTCACCAGATCCGTGTGCACATGGCCCATGTCGGTTTCCCGCTGGTCGGCGACCAGACCTACGGCGGCCGCTTCCGTATCCCGCCGGCAGCCAGCCCGACCATGGTCGAGGCGGTCAAGACCTTCCCGCGCCAGGCCCTGCACGCACGCTTCCTGGCGCTGGACCACCCCACTACCGGTGAGCGCATGGAGTGGGCGTCGGAACTGCCGGATGACTTCGTCTGGTTGCTGTCGCTGCTGAATCAGGACCGCGAGGCGTTTATCGGATGAGTGGCCTGACGCAGGCGCTGCTGTTCCCCGACTGGCCGGCTCCGGCCTCGGTTCGCGCCTGTGTCTCCACCCGTGAGGGTGGCATTAGCCTGCCGCCCTATGCATCCTTCAACCTCGGTGACCACGTGGGCGACGACCCGCTTGCGGTCGCCGAGAACCGCCGCCGCCTGAGCGACGAATTCGCCATTCAGCCCGCCTGGCTCAAGCAGGTGCATGGCCTGATCGTGGCAGATGCCGACCCATCGGTGGTCGCCGAAGCCGACGCCAGCTGGACCGACCAGCCAGGCATTGCCTGCACCGTAATGACTGCCGACTGCCTGCCCGTGCTGTTCTGCGACCGCGAGGGCACCCGTGTGGCTGCCGCGCATGCGGGCTGGCGCGGGCTGGCTGGTGGCGTGCTGGAAGCCACGCTGGAGCGCCTGGCATTGTCGCCTGAAGAGGTGCTGGTGTGGTTGGGGCCTGCCATCGGCCCGCAGGCATTCGAAGTGGGCCTGGAAGTGCGGGATGCCTTCACCGCTGTGCACCCCGAGGCTGCCAAGGCCTTTGTCGAGGGTGAGCGGCCGGGCAAGCTGATGGCAGACATCTATGCGCTGGCGCGCATTCGCCTGGCGGCGCGCGGTGTGACAGCTGTTTATGGCGGTGGTTTTTGCACCGTCAGCGATGAGCGGTTTTTCTCCTATCGCCGCACCCCGCAGGGTGGGCGGTTTGCTTCTTTGGTCTGGCTAGATCCTCGCTGACAGGCCCGGCCTCATCGCCGGCAAGCCGGCTCCCACAAGTACCCACCTTTCTTGAAGTTTGCGCATTCCTGTGGCCGGCTTGCCGGCGATTGGGGCACGGCTAATCCATTAGGCTGACTTTAGTCAACCCCGCTACGCTTGAAACTTCCAGAATCACCCTTATCTATAAGGTCATCTCAGGCAGGTTTCTTCATCAAAGGCGCTGTCCATCGCTCCGACCTGCCCTTACAGGAAGGTATCCCCATGCGAATAGACCGTTTGACCAGCAAGCTTCAATTAGCGATATCCGATGCCCAGTCCCTGGCCGTTGGCATGGACCACCCTGCCATCGAACCCCTGCACCTGTTGCAGGCGTTGATCGAGCAGCAAGGTGGTTCGATCAAGCCACTGCTCATGCAGGTTGGCTTCGACATCAACAACCTGCGCCAGGCACTGGTAAAAGAACTCGACCAGCTGCCGAAAATCCAGAACCCCACCGGCGATGTGAACATGTCGCAGGACTTGGCGCGCCTGCTCAACCAGGCCGACCGCCTGGCCCAGCAGAAGGGCGACCAGTTCATTTCCAGCGAGCTGGTGCTGCTCGCCGCCATGGATGAGAACAGCAAGCTCGGCAAGCTGCTGCTTAGCCAAGGCGTGAGCAAGAAGGCCCTGGAAAACGCCATCAACAACCTGCGCGGCGGCGCGGCGGTGAACGACGCCAATGCCGAAGAGTCGCGCCAGGCGCTGGACAAGTACACCGTCGACCTGACCAAGCGTGCTGAAGAGGGCAAGCTGGACCCGGTCATCGGCCGTGACGACGAAATCCGCCGCACCGTGCAGGTGCTGCAGCGCCGTACCAAGAACAACCCTGTGCTGATCGGCGAACCCGGCGTGGGCAAGACTGCTATCGCCGAAGGCCTGGCCCAGCGCATCATCAACGGTGAAGTGCCGGACGGCCTTAAGGGCAAGCGCCTGCTGGCGCTGGACATGGGCGCGCTGATCGCCGGTGCCAAGTACCGCGGTGAGTTCGAAGAGCGCCTCAAGTCGTTGCTCAACGAGCTGTCCAAGCAGGAAGGCCAGATCATCCTGTTCATCGACGAGCTGCACACCATGGTCGGTGCCGGTAAAGGCGAAGGCGCCATGGACGCTGGCAACATGCTCAAGCCGGCGCTGGCCCGTGGTGAACTGCATTGCGTCGGTGCCACCACGCTCAACGAATACCGCCAGTTCATCGAGAAGGACGCCGCCCTGGAGCGGCGCTTCCAGAAGGTACTGGTGGAGGAGCCGAGCGAGGAAGACACCATCGCCATCCTGCGTGGCCTCAAAGAGCGCTATGAAGTGCACCACAAGGTGGCCATCACCGACGGCGCGATCATTGCTGCGGCCAAGCTCAGCCACCGCTACATCACCGACCGCCAGCTGCCGGACAAGGCCATCGACCTGATCGACGAAGCGGCCAGCCGTATCCGCATGGAGATCGACTCCAAGCCGGAAGTGCTCGACCGCCTCGATCGTCGCCTGATCCAGCTGAAGGTGGAATCCCAGGCGCTGAAGAAAGAGGAAGACGAAGCAGCCAAGAAGCGCCTGGAGAAGCTGACCGAGGAAATCGAGCGCCTGGAGCGTGAGTATTCCGACCTGGAAGAAATCTGGGCGTCCGAGAAGGCAGAAGTGCAGGGCTCGGCGCAGATCCAGCAAAAGATCGAGCAAGCCCGCCAGGAGCTGGAAGCGGCCCGTCGCAAAGGCGACCTGAACCGCATGGCCGAACTGCAGTACGGGGTGATCCCGGACCTGGAGCGCAGCCTGCAGATGGTCGACCAGCATGGCAAGACCGAAAACCAGCTGCTGCGCAACAAGGTGACCGAGGAAGAGATTGCCGAAGTAGTGTCCAAGTGGACCGGCATCCCGGTGGCCAAGATGCTGGAAGGCGAGCGCGAAAAACTGCTGAAAATGGAAGACCTGCTGCACCAGCGCGTGATCGGCCAGCACGAGGCGGTGACCGCCGTAGCCAACGCCGTACGCCGTTCGCGTGCGGGCCTCTCCGACCCGAACCGGCCAAGTGGTTCGTTCATGTTCCTCGGCCCGACCGGTGTGGGCAAGACCGAGCTGTGCAAGGCCCTGGCCGAATTCCTGTTCGATACCGAAGAGGCCATGGTGCGGATCGACATGTCCGAGTTCATGGAGAAACATTCCGTGGCTCGCCTGATCGGCGCCCCACCAGGCTATGTAGGTTATGAAGAGGGCGGTTACCTGACCGAAGCGGTACGGCGCAAGCCTTACTCGGTAGTGCTGCTGGATGAAGTGGAGAAGGCTCACCCGGATGTGTTCAACGTGCTGCTGCAGGTGCTCGAGGATGGCCGCCTGACCGACAGCCATGGCCGTACGGTGGACTTCCGCAACACGGTGATCGTGATGACTTCCAACCTGGGCTCGGCGCAGATCCAGGAGCTGGCCGGTGATCGCGAAGCGCAGCGTGCGGCAGTGATGGATGCGGTGGGTGCGCACTTCCGTCCGGAGTTCGTCAACCGGATCGACGAAGTGGTGGTGTTCGAGCCCTTGGGCCGCGAGCAGATCGCCGGCATCACCGAGATCCAGCTTGGCCGCCTGCGCAGCCGCCTGAGCGAGCGCGAGCTGGCCTTGAGCCTGAGCCCGGAGGCGTTGGACAAGCTGATCGCGGTGGGTTACGACCCGGTGTATGGCGCCCGGCCGCTGAAGCGGGCGATCCAGCGCTGGATCGAGAACCCGCTGGCGCAAATGATCCTGGCCGGCAAATTCATGCCGGGTTCGGCGATCACTGCCAAGGTGGAAGGCGAAGAAATCGTGTTCGCCTGATCCCTTCGCTGCAAAAACTAGCCCCGCACCTGCGGGGCTTTTTTAAGGCCGCAGCGTTTCGGCAGCCCACGGGGAACCCTGTGGGGGGCGGCTTGCCGGCGAACAGCCCCGGCCAAACCCAGCAAAATCGGGGCCTCGCCAGTTTTTTCCATAACTTGCTGAAATTTTTGAAAAAAACGCTTGCACAGAAATTAGAGTGCCCCTAATATACGCCGCGTTGTCAGGCACTAAGCGAATCACCAGCAACATCGGTGACCGCAAAACAACTTAGAAATCAGTAAGTTGAATGAAAAAAAGTGGTTGACAAGCAAAACGAAGAATGTAGAATAGCCGGCCTCAGCAGCGACAACGCGAAAGCGGATAGCCAAAGAGATCGAAGCTAACACAGACTTCGAAGCTGTAAAGATGTACCGAAGTTCAGTTCCGCGATAGCTCAGTCGGTAGAGCAAATGACTGTTAATCATTGGGTCCCTGGTTCGAGTCCAGGTCGCGGAGCCAATCTCGGGGTGTAGCGCAGTCCGGTAGCGCGCCTGCTTTGGGAGCAGGATGTCAGGAGTTCGAATCCCCTCACCCCGACCATTTTCAGGGTCGTTAGCTCAGTTGGTAGAGCAGTTGGCTTTTAACCAATTGGTCGTAGGTTCGAATCCTACACGACCCACCATGTAAAAAGGGCATCTCAACTGAGATGCCCTTTTTCTTTTGTCTCGATTTTATCTCGCGCAAAAAAATGCACCGAGCGGTGCAAATCTTCTTTATTCATTCGTCATCGCACAGGCCATGCCTGGTATGTGGGCATCTGGCCCAATCGCCGGCAAGCCACAGGTGTTTCACAAGCCTTGAGAGCTGTGCATCCCCTGTGGGAGCCGGCTTGCCGGCGATGAGGTCAGTGCAGACAACCTGAACCCCAAGCCTCTAGCGCGCAGGTCAGTGCAGCTTCAGTCGCGGCTCAGTGCCCCGCCCAATTTTGCTTCCCAGCATCATCATCGCCGTGCGGAAGAACCCGTACAGCGCCATCTGGTGCATGCGATACAGCGACACATAAAACATCCGCGCCAGCCAGCCCTCCAGCTTCACGCTACCCATCAGGTTGCCCATCAGGTTACCCACCGCCGAGAAGCGCGACAGCGACACCAGCGAACCGTAATCCTTGTAGGCATAGGTCGGCAGCGGCTTGTGCTCCAGGCGCGCTTTCAGGCTCTTGGCCAGCATCTCGGCCTGCTGGTGCGCTGCCTGGGCGCGTGGCGGCACGTTGCGGTCGCTGCCCGGTTGCGGGCAGGCTGCACAGTCACCGAAGGCGAAGATGTCATCGTCGCGGGTGGTTTGCAGGGTAGGGCGCACCACCAGCTGGTTGATACGGTTGGTTTCCAGGCCGTCGATATCCTTGAGGAAGCCTGGCGCACGAATACCGGCCGCCCACACCTTGAGGCTGGCCTGGATCACTTCGCCGTTGGCGGTCTTCAGGCCATCGGCGGTCACTTCGCTGACGGCAGCGTTGGTCATCACCGTCACGCCGAGCTTTTCCAGGGTCTTGTGCACCGGCACGCTGATGCGTTCTGGCAGCGCCGGCAGCACGCGCGGGCCCGCCTCGATCACGGTGATGTGCATGTCTTTTGGCTGGATACGGTCCAGGCCATAAGCCGCCAGTTCGTGCGCTGCGTGGTGCAGTTCGGCCGCCAGCTCCACACCGGTGGCACCGGCGCCGACGATCGCCACGCTGATCTTCTCGCTGGCCTGGTCACCCGCATGGGCACGCAGGTAGTGGTTGAGCAGTTGCTGGTGGAAACGCTCGGCCTGCTTGCGGGTGTCCAGGAACAGGCAGTGCTGCGCCGCGCCCAGGGTACCGAAGTCGTTGGTGTTGCTGCCCACGGCAATGACCAGGGTGTCATAGCGCAAGGTGCGCGCAGGCACCAGCTCGCGGCCCTCTTCATCGAGGGTGGCGGCCAGCTGGATCTGCTTGCCTTCACGGTCCAGGCCGCTCATGCGCCCCAGCTGGAAGTTGAAGTGGTTCCACTTGGCCTGGGCCACGTAGTTCAGTTCGTCTTCCGAGGAGTTGAGCGAGCCGGCGGCCACTTCGTGCAGCAGCGGCTTCCAGATGTGCGTGAGGTTGGCGTCGACCAGGGTGATCTCGGCCTGCTTGCGCTTGCCGAGGGTTTTACCCAGGCGGGTCGCCAGTTCCAGGCCGCCGGCGCCGCCGCCGACAATCACGATGCGATGAGTCATGGGGATATCTCATAAGGTTTACGGAATTCGTGGCCCCAGGGGCCGGCCGCAAACTGCATGAGGGGAGGGCGAGCGCGAGGCAGCTCATAGCACCAGTCCACTCAACAGGCGGCTGATGAGGCCCAGCCCGATGGTCACGGCCACCACCAGCACAAGGAGCAGCCACGGCCGGAATGGCTTGCGCTCGACTTGGTGCTGAGGGGCTCGCAGATACTCATCGACACGACGCTGATCTTCCGGATTCAGTCGGCTGGTCATGGTGGGCCTCGTCAGGTAGACGTATGTGACTGCCTGAACGCTACAGCGTTCCGGCAAGTACTTGAGACAAATGATAAAGCTTTCTATCCCTGGCGCCGAGTGTACGCCATCGCAAAGACTCTCGGCACTGGATCAAAGACTGATGCCCACGTCGAACACGATGCTGCGCCCCAGGTTGCCGCGCAGAAAGTCCGGGGCATCAGGGTGGGCGAACAGCACCCGGGCAAAGGTCGGCCCCACCAGCGACAGCGAGCGCCAACCCTGGCGCAGGTACTCGGTGGGCGGCGGAAAGTGGGTGTTGAGGTCGAGCACTTCACGCTTGAGGCTGGCGAAGGCGATGATGTCCAGCTCGCTCAGGTCCAGCCCGCGTTCGCGATAGTTGTGCGCCTTTTTGCGCAAGGTGGGCGCCAGCCGCGCCAGCAGCTCGGTGGCGGCGATACGCCTGGGCCGCGCCTCGCGCCGTACCAGCTGGGCCAGTGAAAAGGCGCTGCGCCTTCGCTGCAGCTCTTCGCGCCACTCATCATTGAGCCGGCGGCCTTCGTCGAGCACAAAAAACACCTCGAACGACGCATCGCGGAACAGCACGTCGGGCGGCTCCTGGCCGGCCGGGGTGAAATCTTCACTGCGATAGGGGATGTTCAGCCCCTGCAGCAGGCGCTGGCATACCCAACGCTCCCGCTCCCATTTGCGAGCATTGGAGAGGAATGCATTGGCTTGTTCGGCCTGGATGGTGAGCAGGCGCAGGTAGTCTGAGTCATCCATGCTCACAGCTTAGACGCTAAACCATGACGATAAGATGCTGTTTTTGAATGGGTGTAGACTCAGGTATGTCCACAGTCTCGACAGGGGCATTCGTCAAGTGATCAGCGCGCAAGTGTTGTCCAGCACCAGCCTCACGCTCGGTTGGGTAGGGTTCGTCCCTTTGCTGCTGTGGGCGGCCAGCCGCACCCGCTGGCTGGAACTGTTCGCCGACAGCCGCCGGCAGCACCTGCTGTTCGGTACGGTGTTCTGCCTGTTTGCACTCTGGCTGGTCCGGCGCGACTTCGACACCGGTGTGTCGTACCACTTCATCGGCATGACCGCCGTGACGTTGTTGCTGGACTGGCCGCTGGCGGTGCTTGGCGGGTTTCTGGCCCAGCTCGGCTTGTTGGCGCTGGGGCGCCAGGACCTGGCAGCGCTTGGTATCAACGGCCTGCTGCTGATCGGCCTGCCGGTGCTGATCACTGAGGTGTGCGCCATCCTGGTCGAGCGGGCACAGCCGCGTAACCTCTTCGTTTATATCTTCTGCTCGGGGTTCTTTCCCGCAGCACTGACCGTGCTGGTGTGCCTGCTGGCCGGGTTGGGGCTGCTGTGGCTGGACGGGCGTTTCGCCATGCCGGAGTGGCTCAGCGACTTTGTCGGCTACCTGTGGCTGATGATGTTTCCGGAGGCGTTCATCAACGGCATGGTGGTCAGTGCGCTGGTGGTGTTCTGCCCGGAGTGGCTGGAGACATTCAACCGCACGCGGTACCTGCAGGCACCGTGGAAGGACGAGTAGCAGCGGCCTTGTGTCGCTAAAGGGCCGCAGAGCGGCCCAAGCAATTGTTGCATCAATACCGAAATATCGAGGGCCGCTGCGCAGCCCTTTCGCGACACAAGGCCGCGCCTACAGGTCCCGGCGCAGCGCCTTAGTGCCGTGGCTCCAGGTCCCCCGAATACAACTCATCCTCGGACTCTTGCGACCCCGCAATCTTGTGCTCCTCAGCCGCCCAGGCGCCCAGGTCGATCAACTTGCAACGGTCAGAGCAGAACGGCCGGAACGCGTTCTTCGCGTCCCATTCCACAGGTGCGCCACAGGTAGGGCAATCGACGGTCAATGGCTGGCTCATGGCTGGCCTCCTCGTAAAGTCAGGTAAAAGTGGTGCAGATGGTCGATCTGCGCATGCAGCGCGGCAAGGTCGCTGTCGTTGACCACCACATCATCGGCATGGCGCAAGCGCTCTTCGCGGGCCAACTGAGCCTTGAGGATGGCTTGCACCTGCTCGGGGCTGGTGTTGTCCCGCTGCAAGGTGCGCGCTACCTGCAGCGCTTGCGGTGCATCGATCACCAGCACTCGCTGGGTTTTCTGGTACTGGCCAGACTCGATCAGCAGCGGCGACACATACACCGCATACGGCGACTCAGCCTTGGCCAGGTAGCTGAATATCTCCTGCCCGATCAGTGGGTGCAGCAGCTGTTCAAGCCATTTGCGCTGGGCCGGGTCGGCGAAGATCAACTGGCGCAACGCTGTGCGATCGAGCTGGCCGTCCTCTAGCAGCACGCCCGGGCCAAAGCGCTCGACAATGCTGGCCAGGGCCGGGCGGCCGGGCTCCACGACCCAACGCGCTGCCTGGTCGGCATCGACCAGGTGCACACCAAGCTCGACGAAGCGCTCGGCGGCGGCGCTCTTGCCGCTGCCAATGCCGCCGGTGAGGCCGAGAATCCAGGGGGTGAACGGCGCAGTGGTCATCAGAATCCAAGCAGTTGCAGGTATGAGGCGTATATTTCATCACCCCAGAGCACGGCAATCCACCCCGCAATGGCCAGATAAGGACCAAAAGGTATCGCCGTACCCATCGAATGGCTGCGCAGGCGCAACATGCATAGCCCCACCACCGCCCCGACCAGCGACGACAGCATCAAGGTCAGCGGCACTACCTGCCAGCCGCCCCAGGCCCCGATCAGCGCCAGCAGCTTGAAGTCGCCGTAACCCATGCCTTCCTTGCCGGTGATCAGTTTGAACAACCAATACACTATCCACAGGCTGAGATAACCGGCCACCGCGCCCCAGACGGCATCGGACAATGGCACCACGGTATCGAAAACATTGACGATCAGCCCCAGCCACAGCGTTGGCAGCACCAGCACATCCGGCAGGATCTGCTTGTCGTGGTCGATAAGGCTCAGCGCCAGCAGGCTCCAGGTAAAGGCCAGCAAGGCCAGTGCCTCCATCCCGGCACCGGAATGCCAGGCCACCGTCAGCGACAGCAAGGCGCAGGCCAGCTCCACCAGCGGGTACCGTGAGCCGATAGGCTGTTTGCACGCAGAGCAGCGCCCGCGCAAGGCCAGGTAACTGAGCACCGGAATATTTTCCCAGGCACGGATCGCATGCCCACAGTGCGGGCAACGTGAAGCGGGCAGGCACAGGTCGAAGCGCTCATGCTCATCGGTCGGCAGCCCCAGCGCCTCCTGCGCTTCACGCTGCCATTGGCGCTCCAGCATGATCGGCAGCCGATACGCCACCACATTGATGAAGCTGCCGACCAACAGGCCAAGCACGGTCGCCAGGGTGAAGAAGTACGCCGGCTGTTCGGCCAGTAAAGTCCATAAAGTCATGTTCAGATCAAACTACCCAACTGGAAGATCGGCAGGTACATCGCCACCACCAGGCCACCGACCAGCAGGCCCAGGACCAGCACGATGGCTGGCTCCAGCAGGCTGGTCAACTGGTCCAGCGCCTGGCTGACCTGTTCCTCGTAAAGGCTGGCGGCTTTTTCCAGCATCTGGTCCAGGGTGCCGCTTGATTCACCGATGGCCGTCAGCTGCACCAGCAGCGGCGGGAACAACGGCTCAGCCGCCATCGCCTGATGCAGCCCTTGCCCATTGGCCATGCCCTGGCGCAGCCGCAAAATGGCCCGCTCGTGCAGCTCGCCCCCACAGGCCCTGGCCACGGTGCCCAGCCCATCCAGCAGCGGTACCCCAGCGGCATACGCCGTAGCCAGGCTGCGTGCGAAACGGGCCAGCGCCGCTTGCCCCAGCAGCCGACCGAACACCGGTAGGCGCAGTACCTGGCAAGATATCCACAGGCGTGCTGGCGCATGCTGCCGATACAGCTGGCGCATACCCAAAGCCACCACAAGCAGGGTTATCAACAGCAGCGGCCCATGGCGGCCCAGCCCTGTGGACAAGCCGATGACCCATTGCGTGAACGCCGGCAACGCAGCATCAAAGCCGGCAAACAGACTTTCAAAGCGCGGAATCACTTCCAGCAACAGCACCGCCGACACGCCCAGGCCGGTGAGCAACAGCAGCAGGGGATACAGCATCGCCTTGCGCACCCGTTTGAGCAGTGCCTGGCGCTGCTCCAGCATGCCCGCCAGTTGCTCAAGCTGCCGGTCGAGGGTCCCGGATTGCTCGCCCACGCGTACCAGGTTGCAGTAAAGCCCGTCGAACCACTGCGGGTGGCGCTGCAACGCATCCGCCAGCCCCAACCCCGCCGCCACATCCTGTTTCAAACGTTCCAGCAACGCCGCCTGCGCCGCGCTGCACCCACTGCGGCCCATCACCTGGAAGGCCTGCAGCAGCGGTACACCCGCCCTCAGCAACGTTGCCAACTGCCGGCTGAAACCCGCAGGGTCGCTCTTTGCCCGACGTGCAGGCCAGCGCCATACCAGCCCGCTAGCGGGCCGCAAACTAGCCACGCGAATGCCCTGGCGCTGCAGCCCGGCCCGCACATAGGCCGGGCTGCGCCCAGCCATCTGCCCGCGCACTTCTGCGCCATTGGCATCGATGCCCTGCCAGGCATAGAGCTGTGTTGAATGGTTCATGCAAAGGTCCTTTTCTGCCCGTGTGACAAGCCTGGAAACAGCTTGTCGTGTCCATGAAGGGGCGCGCATTGGCGATGCTCACTAGAGTAGTTCAGCGAAGGTGACGCCCCGGCCGGCAGGGGTGACAAAAGGTGTCTGTTCAGGCCTACTGCGCCGCTGCCAGCCGGGGTCGAGCCTGACCTCAACGAACACGCGTATCAAAAAGGAAACCGTTCATGAAAGGGCAACGCGGTATCACCCTGATCGAACTGATGATCGTCGTCGCGATCATCGGCATCCTGGCGACCATCGCCATCCCGATGTACACCAACCACCAGTCACGCACCAAGGCGGCTGCCGGTTTGCTGGAGATCAGCGCGCTGAAGACAGCGATGGACCTGCGCTTGAATGAAGGGAAGGATGTGGGCGATGTAGCTGCACTGGGCGGCCAGCCCGCGACCGCGCATTGCGCGATCACCGCTGCCGGCAAGGCTGCCGACGGCAGCGGGAGCATCGTCTGCACCCTGGTGGACGCGCCGGCCAATGTGGTGGGCAAGGCCCTCACCCTGACGCGCTCGGCTACCGGCTGGCGCTGCACCACCAACATCGAGGAAGACCTGGCGCCCAGTGGCTGCAAAGGGGCCTAAAGGCAGGGGAATAAGTCAGCGGAAACAGGCGTTTGCGTAACGGCTGCGGCAGTGGTACGTTGCGCTACACGCCGGTGTAGCTCAGTCGGTAGAGCAGCGCACTCGTAACGCGAAGGTCGCAGGTTCGATTCCTGTCTCCGGCACCAGAGACCAGTTTCCAGAAGTCTATGACTGTCTACGAAACACCCCGCAAAGCCCGCCTAGTGCGGGCTTTGTTGTTTCTTCCTGTCTCGTTTTGTCTCTGGGCATCTACGCGATTTAGGGATATGGTTAGGGATATCTCGGTTCGACAAGGAAATGTATCCCTATGGCGCGCACAGTGGTGCCTCTCACCGATCCCAAATGTGATGCGGCCAAGCCTCGGGAGAAGGATTACAAGCTGTTCGATGGCAAAGGCCTCTACCTGCTGGTGAAGCCGTCAGGGGTCAAGACCTGGCGTATGAAGTACACCAAACCTGATGGCCGAGATGGTTTAGCAACGTTTGGCAACTATCCGGCGCTCGGCTTGAAAGCGGCTAGGGAGCGACGCGCTCAGGCGCTTGAACTCCTTGCTGCAGGGAAAGACCCCATCGAGCAGGCGCGCTTGGACAAACAGGAAGCGGCTAACGCCCGGGCGAATACATTCCGTTTGCTTGCTCAGGAATGGCACGCGGCCTGCGCTCGTAAGTGGACACCTGGTCATGCTGCCACCGTTTGGCGACGGATCGAATCACACCTGTTGCCCACCCTCGGTGATCGTCCGGTCGCGGAGCTGAAAACACGGGATCTGCTCGTCCCGCTGAAAGCGGCAGAAAAGCGGGATACCTTAGATACGGCTGCACGCCTACGTCAGTACATGACGGGCATCCTCCGCATGGCAGTTCAGCATGGGCACCTGGACTTCAATCCTGCGATCGATCTGCAAGGCGCCACTGCTACTCGCAAAACAGCACATCGGCCTGCTCTGCCATTTGTTCGGTTACCTGAGCTTCTGCAGCGGATAGATGCCGACAGCGGGCGCGGCCTGACCAAGCTCGCGGTGCAACTGACCTTGCTGGTGTTCATCCGCTCCAGTGAGCTTCGGTTCGCTCGCTGGGGAGAGATCGACATGGGGAAGTTGATGTGGGAAATCCCTGGTGAGCGAGCTCCTATCGAGGGAGTAAAGAATTCCCATCGCGGTTCGAAGATGAGCACGCCACACTTGGTTCCGCTCAGTCGTCAATCAGTTAGTGTCTTAGAGCGAATCCGTGATCTCACCGGCCGATTCGATTTGGTATTTGCAGGTGATCACCATCACTGGAAACCCATGAGCGAAAACACCGTCAACAAGGCCCTTCGACGCATGGGCTATGACACGAAGTCAGAAGTATGCGGCCACGGTTTTAGGACAATGGCTTGTTCAGCACTGGTTGAGTCGGGACTGTGGAGTAAAGACGCCGTCGAGCGACAGATGAGCCATCAGGAGCGAAACACAGTGCGCGCAGCGTATATCCACAAAGCAGAACACATTCAGGAGCGAAGGCTCATGGTGCAGTGGTGGGCAGATTATTTGGACGCCAATCGAGTGGAAGCGATCACCCCGTACGACTTTGCCCACCGAGATGCTGTAGCGAGCGACATTTGAGACCTCAAGAAACGCATGAGGCATCGAGAGCCCGCGATGCGTTACGGTCGACAATGCTCGTGGATCGTAGCCACCAATTTGGGTGTTTCATGTGTAACCCGTGTTTCGAGGCTGGTGGAAACGTTGAAAACCCTAGCCTTCGGACGGGTAACATATCGCTGGCCCACGCAGACAAGCAGGTGTATCAACGCAATATGGTGTTTCGCACTACTGTTGCCTGTGGTCCCTGTCGGCATCTTAGCGATCATCTGTGGCGCAGGCTCATTTTTCGATCAAGGGGGCGTGGGGTGTGAACTGGTCCCAAAATGAGGTGGAGCAATTCACGTTCGAGATTGCGAATACTGACATCAGTAGCCTGCTCGATGAGATCCAGGTGATGGAGGATGCTGTAGCGGAAGCTGCACTTTTCCCTGAGTTTCGTGAGCACTTTCGCCATGCATTCGATGTGATAAACGAGGCAGCTTCATATTGGCTCGAGGAAGGCTTGGGGTATTCCAGTCAAGCAAGGCGGGTAATCAATGAGACGTTCAGACAGCGAGATCTCATTTACGAGCGATTGTGCTTTGCCCAGTCATTTTCGCTGCCGGATGTAGTGCGTGAGGTGCTAGGTCAAGTTGAAGCTATTCCTAGCTCTCGAATGGCGGCGAGCTACGCTTTCGCGCAAGCGCTGGACGCTGTTCAGATGCTGGCTGATTGGCTGGGGAATGTTGAGCTCAACGTGTACGACATCAACCCTGACTTAACCGAATCCCTAAGGCTGAATGATCCCGATTTTTTTCAAACCATGGTTGAGCGCCAACGTCGTACTCAACCGGGCAGGGAAGCAGAGGTGAGAGAGACCTTTGCCCAGTGGGTGGCTGAATCGGAAAAGGTTTTGATGCTTGCTGACCTTCATCGCCAGTCTGAAGTCGCGTTGAGCTCTGGGACGCTTCAGCCAGGTAGTTTTTTTCCGGCGATGATCGACAAAATCTACACCGTGAAAAGCTCCGAGCGGGCTCGCTTGGCTGGCAAGGGGAACAGTCGGCCAGGTACCGCTACTCAAGATGGAAAGGCGAAGAAGCGGGAGCTCACCCGGGTCGCCGTTGAGCGTATCAAGAAGTCCTATCCTGAAATTGAACCTAAGGCACTGCTGTCTAGGCTGGTCGGTGTAGAGGGAATCGGAACACGGGACACGATTAGGGAAAATCTCAGAGAGCTGGGAGAGTACGGCCCTAGGAAAAAAAGAAAAAAGAGCGGACCGTGTTGATTCGTTTTTGAGTTTTTAGTCTGTGCCTGTCTCTGAAGATATAGGCATGACTATGACCACTTTCTCCGCAGCAACCTCCCTCCATTCTGGGCGCGACCCACAGACCACTCTGATACGCATCACTGAAGTGATGGCCATCGTAGGGTTGGCCCGTCCCACGATCTACAAGCTGATGCAGCAGGCTGAGAGTGGCTTTCCGCTGCCGGTGAAGCTGAGCAACAGCACCGCCCGGGGTGCCCCGGTAGCCTGGGTTCTCTCCGAGGTTCAAGCATGGACGCGTAGCCGCATTCAGGCTCGTGATCGGGTGGCAGCATGAGTGTGCGCCGCTATCACTTCACTGGCCCATTCCATGATCCCTATGGTGCAGCCTTCTGCCTCTACAAGCCTGGGGATATCAATTGGCGCCACCGCATCATTGCTGGCGTGAGTTGGAACGGCCAGTCCCAAGAGGCGTTCTTTTTCAACCCAGATGGCCTAGCCATTCCGCTCCGCGCTAATCCTTGGGAAATGCCCGCGTTCGTGCGGAAGCATGGAGTCCGTCGCGAGTTCTCTACCATCGTGGGAGAAGGGCCGTTCGCAATGGACAAACAGCGGCGCTTGGGCCTCACCGCAAGCCAACTGGCTGAGTGGGTAACCTATTGGTTCACCGATGAGACTTACCTCTACTCGAATGAAGCAGAGGTGTGGGAGGACTGGGTAGCGAACGATCTGAGGGAAGAGCAAGCCACCAGCGAACAAAGCCATGCGTTCGGACGAGACCTGACAGATCTGGATACATTCGTGGCTGAGTGCGTTGCAAAACGTGGAGAGTGGCTCACTGAAGAGTACCGCCGCCGGTGCAAGGAAGACGCAAGGATCTTTGCCTGGCTGAAAGGCGAAGCGCACCCACTGACACCCGGCAACTGAAAGCACCGGCCTCACTGCTCAAACGAAAACGCCCCCGGCTGCAACCGGAGGCGTTAGAGGTAATTCGTATGCCCCCCCAATCTATGACGTCGAGCGTGATCGCGCAAGCCTCGCTTATTGCTCTTATCAAATCGAGCCGCTATGCTGCGTCCGTCGCTGCAAATTCAGCGGCCGGGTTTGGCGACCCGAGAAACAATAGGCGCACAGGCGCCCCCATATCGATTGCTGGCGCTTTTTTTGTGCCCGCATGTCTGCGTTATGGCGGCTGTGCGTGGGAGACCTTCGGGTCTGCCGGGTTCCTATTGTCCCGGTTCGCCAACCTGCGTACAGCTGCCACCCTTAATCGTTTGGCGACGATCCGTGGCAGCTCCTCAACAATAGGAGCTTCACATGCACGCCCTCAATCCGTCCAAAATTCGCGCCGCCGCCCACCGGGCAATGGCTCTCGCCGCTCTGCACGCAAACTCCAGCCTTGCTATCCGACTCGCACGCTACAACCGACATATGAGCATTGCTCGCTCCCTGGAAACCGTCGGGGGTGCGCAATGAAATTATCTGCATCCAAGGGACTTGAGGGGCGTCTCCCCGAAGACCTTCTATCCGTATCCGCCACCAATGCTGCCGGTGTGCCGATTGATGCCATCACTGCGGCTTGTTCCCGCGTCGACGCCGTTTTGCACTTGCTCATGGCACAGTTCAATTCCGGTCCGGATGTTGAAAGGTTGTCTGACTCAGTAATAGCGAATGTTATTTGGGACGTCCAAGGCACAGTGGGACTGATTCGGTCGCTGGCTTTGCACGGCGACAAGTCCACCTACCAGCTGGTGCATGGAGCGGGCAAATGAGCAAGCGCCCCAGCTTTTCCGAAGTCAAACACGCCTCCCTCAAGTCAATCGAGCAAGTCCTTTCTAACTGGTTGCCAGGCGGTAAACGAGTAGACGGCGGTAAGGAGTACACCGCACCGAACCCCACCCGGAATGACAAGCACGCCGGTTCTCTGAAAATCAGTCTGACCAAGGGGACGTGGGCTGACTTTGCCACGGGTGACAAAGGCGGCGATCTGATCGACCTGGTGCGCTATCTCGAAAGCTGCTCCGATGTTGATGCATGCCAGAAGCTCATCGAGTTTCTACGTATTGATGCCGGTACGGTTATCTCGGCTCAGTCGGCGAACAAGCCCGCCACTGCTGAATGGCAGGCGGTGTTACCGATCCCCGCTGAGGCGATGACCAAATGTCCAAACAAGCACCGACAGCATGGGGTTCCATCGAAAGTTTGGTGTTACCGCAACAGCCAAGGCGAGCCCTTGATGGTTCTCTATCGCTTCGATGTCGCCGGTAATCCAGAAGAGCCCGCCAAGAAGGTTTTTGCACCACTCACGTGGTGCATACGCGGTGCGCAGGGGCGGGCTCAATGGCGCTGGCAGGGGCTGGCTGAGCCACGCCCACTGTTACGCCTGGACGAGCTGGATAAGAAGCCAGATGCTCCGGTGATTCTGTGCGAGGGCGAGAAGGCAGCTGATGCAGCCCAGGTGCTTTTGCCCACTTACGTGGCCACCTGTTGGCCCAACGGCTCCAACTCTTGGCATAAGGCGGACTTCACCACATTGCAGGGCCGTGGGGTGCTTTTATGGCCTGATAACGATGACAGCGGTGCGAAGTGCATGCAGGCGGTAGCCGCCAAGCTGGCGGAAATTGGTTGTGAAGTGCAAACCATCGATCTATCAGTGTTCAAGCGCAAGCCTATGCTCAAGGGCGAAACGCCGAGCTTTGCGAAAGGCGGACGCTGGGGCGATGGTGATGACGCCGCCGATGCACTGGAGAAAGGGTGGACTGCTGCGCATTTCGCATTGCTTGCTGGAACCGGGGAGCTGTTCGGCGCTTCGAATCAGAGCACTCCATCGGTTGTCGAGGTGGTCAATGCGAAGCCAAGCAAAGCAGAGAAAGGCAAGGCTCGCGCCAGTCGGGATCTACTCCCGATTGGGTTCCGCCTGACAGAAGAAGGCGTTTTTTACGCCACCGAAGATGGTGAGGCCCGCCCCGTATGTTCGCCTCTTGAAATTCTCGCGCGCACCCGCGACGAGAAGGGCCACAACTGGGGTCTGCTTGTCGAGTTCGACGACCCTGACGGTGAAAAGAAACGCTGGAACATCCCGGCGCGCACTATGACCGGCGATTTCGGTAAAGACGTCTTGGGGCCACTGGTCGACATGGGGCTGCGCCTGGCCGGCTCTAGGTCAGGGAGGCATGCGCGTAACGACCTGCAGAGCTACCTGCAGGGTTTTGATAGCTCGCAGCGCGCACGACTGGTTACCCGTTTGGGCTGGCACAACAATGCATTCCTGCTGCCTGATCGTCAGATTGGCCAGCATGGCGAGCACTTGCATTTCTATGACGCTGGAGCTCAGCTCCCGCCAATCAACGAGGCGGGCACCCTAGAGCAGTGGCAGAGCCAGATCGGCGCCCTTTGTGTCGGTAATCACCGCTTGGCGTTTGTGGTCAGCACGGCTTTTGCCGGCCCCTTGCTTCATCTGCTGGGGCACGAGTCCGGCGGTTTTCACCTTTACGGTGACAGTTCCGGCGGGAAGACCACGCACTTGCAGGTGGCCGCTTCAGTATATGGCGGACCACGATTGGTACGGTCTTGGAGGTCGACCGATAACGCCCTGGAGTCAATCGCTGCTGCGCACTCTGATGGACTTCTGATCCTGGATGAAATCGGCATGTGCGACGCTCGCATTATCGGCGAGACCGTCTACATGCTCGGTAACGGCACCGGCAAAGCTCGGGCGAATGATCGGGGACAGGCAGGCCGTACCGTACAGGAATGGCGCCTGCTGTTTCTTTCGACCGGTGAGAAGACGCTTGCGCAGCACATGGCTGAAGCCAACAAAGAGCTCAAGGCTGGCATGGAGGTTCGCATGCTGGCGGTACCGGCGAACGCCAGCAAAGGGCTGGGGATGTTCGACACCCTGTGCGGATTCGAGGATGCCGCAGCGCTATCAGATGCGCTCAAGTTGCGGGTGAGTAAGTTTTACGGTACGCCGCTCACGGCATTCCTAGAGGCCTTGTGCGCTCCCGGCAAGCTTCCCGGTCTAGTGAGCATCATGCGTCGGACTGTGGAGCAGTTTATTGCACAGAATCTCCCGGCGTCAGCAAGTGGGCAGGTCCAGCGTGCTGCTCTGCGCTTCGGCCTGGCCGGCGCAGCGGGCGAGCTCGCCACTGCCTTGGGCGTGACCGGCTGGCCTGATGGCGCTGCGCTCACCGCAGCTCGCGTTTGCCTGCACGCCTGGCTGGCAGAGCGCGGCGGTGCTGGGAACATGGAGGGGGAAGCCATCATGGCTCGCCTGCGCCAAATCATTGAGCGCTTCGGCGAGAGCCGGTTCACACGATGGGAGTCCATCGCCGCGAAGATCGATGAGCACGGCCCTCGCACAATCGACCGGTTGGGCTTCCGTAAAACCATGGAGCACGGCATGGGCGACACCATGCATACAACCATCACCTACTACGTGCTTCCAGAGGCGTGGCGTTCTGAGGTGTTCCGTGGAATGAACATCACGGCCGTCAACCGCGAGCTGATAGAGCGAGGCGTTCTGCAGAGCGGTAAGGACGGAAAGGCTTCCTGCACTGTGAGACTGCCAGGCATGGGAATGCAGCGCTGTTATGTGGTGCTCAGTGAGCCGAGTACCGAGGCTCCGCTGGCTGAGGCTGTGGCTGCTTAAAAGTAGCCCTCGTATATGAGGCTTACGCCGGCGTGTCCGGCCTCGCCAGCCGTTCAATTGATACCTAAATTTTATGGATGACAAATGAATGAAAAGTCTTGAACAACTGAATACAGAACGCTGCCACCACCAAGCAGAACTCCACGAACTCAAAGAGCAAATCGCTCAGTGGGAAGGGCATCTGAATGACCCGGATTTCGCGGCAACTTCAGCCGGCGATGAACTACAAATTCGCCTGCGAGAGGCAAACTCCAAAGTCGACAGCATTGAATTCAAAATTACTCTCATCGATCAGGATATTGCATGGTACGACCGAAAAGCCAACAGCTCCGAGCTGATGGCAGGATATAAAGAAACAATGGGCAACTGGGCAATTGATAAGGCTGATCTAGAAGGGAAGCGGAAGATGCTGAGCAGTCGGTTGGCGGAAGCGAGGAGCCAATCCGATAAGCAAATCGCCGATGCTCGCCAGGCTGAGGAGAATGCAGCACGGGCCTACGCCCAAGCGATTGCCTGGAGCGACGTCGAGGGCGAGAAGAAGGCTGCCGATGAGGCACAAAAGGCAGCAAAAGCCTTAGGCTTTGCTCTGGAGCATCAGCGTCGCCAAGGCTTGATGATTGCTGCAATGGAACTGGAAATTGAAACCATCGACGCGCATATCGAGGAAGCTGATCAAGAAATTATCAGGGCCGAGCGCTGCGCAGTCTTGGTGGCACTGGAGCGCCTGGAAGAACAATGGGATGTGTCAGTAAAACAGCTTCTTGATCTCGGGGCGAAGCTGTATGCGGCGAAACGCTACATGGGACGAGAAGGAATGGCATTTCATCGCTTCCACGTGAGTAGTCAAATTGAGAGCTTTACTCACTGGAGCGAGCGAGATTTGGGTGAAATGAGTTGGAAGTATACCCCTTCACTGATTATTGATGTCCAGCTCCACGATTCTGATCAAATTAGCGCAGCAGCTTAATTAGGCGTCGGCGTAAATGCCCGTTAAGCACTCGGCATAGAGCAGTAATGGCGGCCAAGTATCGTAAATGTTAACTGGCCGCCATCCATCGTCAAGATTTTTATCTAGCTGTGTTGAGTAAAAGTGTGCTGTTTCTAATCGTCTAACTCGTTAGTTCGCCCTGGGTAGTAGGTACTTTTAAGCGATTCGCTTATCTCCACCACAGCTATGGTGTGCGACGATCGGGAGGAGCTATTGCCGTATCCAGGCTCGTACTGTCGCAGGACTATTAGGATGAGCAAGTTCACATTATTCGCAGATAGATATCTCTGGATAAGGTCCGTACGACAACTTAGCTGAGTGCCGCTGGAGAGGTGATCATCGTTACGGTCTGCTCGCTGATTCCAAATTTGAGATTGCACCAGGACACCGCCTGAGGGATCAATCCACCGGCGTCCATATGGGGCTTCTTCGGTGATTTGTGCGAAATCATTTACCCGCCTAGCAAGTTTTAAACGCGATGCTGCTGAGGCTGCACCCAAAGTGTCGTATTCATCGAGCCCTTCAGCATGGCTGACGTCAACAATCCAAGGTATAAGAGGCAAATGCGAGCTGGCGTCAGACTCTGTATCCTCATACTCGTCCAATCGAGGTATATAGGCATGGAACGGCTCCTCATTAGCTAGGGCTGCTGCGACCCGCGCGCTTTCCTCAGTCGAAACAAAAGCTGATCGGATATGGACGTCGATGCCATCGATAGATTTCCACTCGCCGTCTACCACCACCCATTCATCCAGATTGCCATTGATGCCTATTAGTGATTGCAGCGTACTCGCTGCTCCGGTTAGGACCACTTTACCCTCGGACGCTTCCCGTAGGTTGATACGGGTGGGCAGAGGTCGTCGATCAGTGGCATCGGCTAACCAGAACCCGTCTTTGCGGGTAAGCACTCGCTCACTCAACCATTCTTCCCACGGGTCCCCATCCCTATAAGGCCCCTGAGTCACAGGGAGCTTAGCGAGAAACTCACCGGCCACCGCATGTAGGGCATGCCAACATAGTTGCTCACCATAGCTGTGTTGATCGTGAGAAAGTCCACGAGCCCCCCCGCGCCGATATATGGACCGTCCTCCTTGATCTGACATATGAGTGATTTGAGCATCGTGACGTCGCACCCATAGGTTTACAGCATCTTCTGTATACCAATGCGGCTGGCCAAATACTTCACCTAATCCAGCGACATCAAGCTTGCCAAAGTCGTGATCGAGATAGAGTGGCTTAAGTGGTTTTGGTACGCCATCTGGACGCCCTTTGTAAAAAGTTCCCCCGATATGTTTGCTCGACTTTTCAATTGGGTAAGGAGAGTGATTGACGCGTTCAAGCTCTTCCAATCTTGCTGGCTCAAGCCTAAGTTGGCCCTGATCATTACACGTGAGTAGTGCCCGTGCGGAGAAGTGCTTGAAAAGTACATGAGGCTCTTCCACATCCAGCGCGATCCGTTCCAGCAGAGCTTGGTGTTTGCTCACCTCTGCGGGCTGATCTAAAGCTATACGTGCCAACGCTATCAGAAGCCAGAGCTTTGCATGGAGATGGAAGAAGGGCAGTTCGGGAGCCTGAAAAGGAGCTGCATTCGTGGCATCAAACTTCGACACAACCTTGTCCAAAATATCAGTTTGGCCAAGGCGCATCGCAACCCTTAGGCTGTGAGCGGCCATCCATCGTCTTTCGGCCTCTGGTGCGCCAAGTGCGAACCAAATGAGTCCTGCGGCCACCTCTGATTGATCTTGAGGTGGGTAAAGAGAGGGCTGCCAGGGGCCGTCCAAAACAGAAGACGCCAATTTTGCAGCCCCGGTATTCAAAAGTCGATGAATAGCTGTTTGTCCAACTCCCTCTGCGGCTGCACCATTCAGTGTGGTCCCTAGATTCAACCACACAGATGCCGGTACATCAAAATTGGGGCGAGAGAACTCTGTAATTAGCTCAAGTATAAGTTTTTGGCGGTCTTTGCCTGTCAGCGTGGAAAGCTCATCGATGTCCGAGGTACTTAGGTAACCAAATGATATGAACTCATCTGCGCAGTGACGGATAATGATAGAGCCACAATCATAAAGAGCGTCGGAAAGAGCGTTGGAAGCTTGTGACCAAGATTCTTTGCATGCGCTAAGAATGCGAATCTTCTCATGGAGTGTTAATTGCTCCTGGTGTGCAATTGTGCTGACATACTTTGGCCAGTGTCCGTAAGGGACTTTGGTCTGCAACTGCTCGAAGAAATTCTCTTGAATTCGCCTGCCCCAACTATTCAGCTCCTGAAGTTTCTCTAGTGCTTCAGACAAGGAGAGATCGTCTGTAGGGTTGATTGCCAGCACCAGTGACTCAAGTAACTTTTCTGCGTCAGCTTGTTCTCTTTGACGTCGATCGATAACCTCAGAAGCAGGGGCGCCTCGCCAATTATTCAGGTCGTTGTACTCTCGCGTAGAGACCTCAATGCTTTCAGCCAGTGAGGATAGATATTTATAATCATTAGAGTCTGTACCTAAGGCGGATTTGGCCAGGCCTGCTAAAGCACGCGGTACTGCTGGGCTGAAGCCATGTGGGTTATTTTGATGATACTGGGTGATTAATTCTCGTATTAGGTCATCCTGTTGACTAAGCTGCAGATGCTCCAAGGACTCAATTAGTTGCTCCGTGCCGCATACCCACAGCTCTGCAGGACTTGCAGTTCTGAGCATTGCAAGTGCAGCATTCGGGTGTATCTTCCTAGCGTGGATCAAGCCCCGAATATATGGGAGAAGTGTGTAGTCGAGTGTGACCCTACCTCTGTCTTCCCATCGGGAAAGCTTTGCCAGCCCCTTCAGTCCTGAGGCTTTTGCCATTGCCATGCCGTACATGCCCCAGTTGAACTTATTTTCCTCATCACCAAGATTAAGTTCGCAGATGTTGGATAGCGTGTGGCAGTCTTCCTCAGAAAGCTCCTCCCCATGCAGAGAGGCTGCAAATTGCATCAGCTCATTTACGAACTGATAGTCGCCAGACCCAACAGCATCTAACTGCTCCAAGCCGCGGTGAAAATAGACGGCCGCCTCTTGCTTGCTAGCTGGCGATACAGCTTGTGCTAGATCAGCAAAGAGCTCCGCACGCTGTTTAACCTCATCCTCTTGCTCGATGGCCAGCCTCACATTATTTGCTGTTGATCCTGCTAGTATGTGTAGTTCGGGTCTGACGGCCAGCACGCTTACGATTCTAATTAGATTCGAAATTTCGGATGCTCCGCGTGCTTTTACTGCTTCCAGATAGTGGACAACCTCAGACACTTCTAGAGTGGACGCCGCTTCAAACGTTAGCGTTAGGAGTCGGTCAGCCACCAGGAGGCGATGACGCTGCGCATCACTTCCACCGGACTGGTAGTCATTGCAGCGAAGCAGGTCCGGCCAAATATCGAGTAGAGGGGTCAAGCGTCGGCCAATTTCAAGCTGATCACTGAAACCGGCAGCAAATGCACGGGAGATTGTCAACCAATGCTCCAACTGGTGCGTTAAGAATCGTAGTGCGGCACTCTTCGTGTCAGCGGAGAAGGTCTTCTGACTACTATCGTTGCGGTGCGTCTCGCTAGATCTTTTTTCAAGTTCAAGCTTTAGCGCGGCTTTGAGCTCTTCTCTCTGGATATTTGGGGGAATCTCTACAATAAGGTCCGTAAGTTCTTCGGGAAGAATTTCGCGCTCCCGAAGTTCTAGACCATCGGAAACGCTAAGCAGTGCCACCTTCGCCAGAAATGGATAGATCTCTTCTGACCAGTATTCGCTTGTGTATAAGTATAGTGATGGGACAGGTATTGGTGTGGCGGCCAAGATCTGCTTGGCCTCGAGTTTCATGCCGTTAAGAAGGGCTACTGAAGCCGCTCGTAACAAACCGAGAATGATTCGCGGTTGTTTATAGCTGGAGTTTTTTTCTCCTAATTTCACCTGTTGGGCTTTCTCGCACGCGCCTGAAAGTTTGCTGATCAGGGCTCTCTGTAGAGATAAATTCCCGTCAAAAAAGGGAATCAACGCTGTTAGCGGTCCTGGGCCCAACAGATCAGATTTCACAAAAGCATCGACCGAGCTGCTTTTCAGGCTTCCCATATCAGCGCCCAAGCGTAACAAAGGCACTAACGTCTCCGTCACCTCAAAAGCGTACCAGTCCATCCACATCTTAAGATCTGCTGCCGCGCGTTCACTTTCCCCTTTGATCAGATAGCAGAAAGGTACGGCAGCCATATCTAAGGCAGTCGGATCGGCTCTGTCGCGCTGCAGTTGGCGTTCGCTGAAGTCTTGCTCAAGCCAATGAGTTCTCCATTCTTTAACCCGATGGGCGTGGTAATAGGCATCTGCCAAGTCTCCGCCGAGACCATAAGCAATAGTCAGCCGCGCGTGACGAGTACCAGGCCAATGGGTACGCAGTTCGAAAAGGCGACGTATTGAGTCCGCATCGCCGGAGTAGACCGTGAGGTGAGGGTTGTCGAGGATGTAATCAGTGCCACGCTGATCCACCGCTGCCAAGGTCGACAACTCTACAAGAAGTGGGACCAAGTGGTTTGTTTCATCCTTCTCAGCAGCGTAGGCCACAGCAGCTCGTAAGCGTGCATGTCGAATGGCTTGGCGACTGACAGGACTTCTGATAGTGGTCGGGATTCTCTCGTCAAACGCGAGATTGAATAGTAGTTCTCCGTCTTCCAGTTGTTTCAACAAGTCGGGCAAAGTGGTAGCGGCATAAATTGAAGTCGCCTGCATACCAAGCAGTCTTTTCGAGAGACTGCTTAAAGTGTCGCTGTTTCCACAATACTCGTCTCGAATGAGGGTCTCTGTCGGTTCATCTCGGAACATCAGCCCGTGTTTCGTGTGCTCCAAAAGTGGCGAAAGGTCTGCAGCGAAACTGGCGATTGCTCCCTCTGCAAGCCCGCTGGCTTCGGCAAATTCCCGAACCGGTACTGGTGGCGGAAGTAACGCCAGACCGGTCAAAAATGTGGTGATATCCATATCACTATAGCCCTGCTTGCGGGCTTGCATTAGCGCAGAGTTGATTCTTTTGCGAAGTAGCTCATCCAACTGGATTACGTTATGCTTTTCTGAGGAAGCCAATAACGCGGGAGCATCTGCGACCAGATGTTCCAACACGCGAGCGTTTCCTCGTGATCGAGACTGAGCTACTTGGGTGTTGTCCTCACTATGATCCTCTATCCTGGTTTTCAGGAACTCACGTGTTTCATCAATCGTGAAGGTCTTCAACTCAAACTGTTCACATGTCGCTTCGCCTGTTGCAATGGCACGTCGATGAGTACGTGTACTCACTACTAACTGCACACCAGAAATCGAACCGCCGTGAGTTAGGCTGGCGAGCAGAAGTGCAGGGAAAGAGATTTCACCGCGATCTCTTGCATGTTCGCCAGCATTATCGATTGCGTCGAGTAGGAGAACAAGTTGTCGGTCAGGTTCGAAGCGGCGAACCGTTTCTGCGGCCTGCTTCATCCGAAGGCGAAACACCCGTATTAAGTCATCGCTATTATCTGTGATCGGTAGAAGCGGGTCGCAGTAGCCTCGACATGCCAATTCGTTGACTATATGAACCAGACCTTTTCTCGGGAGATGTCGCGCATCACCAGGAGCGCGGTATTGACCCATTCCATAACAGTCGAAGAGAACAACTTGATGTATTTCAGTCAGTCGAGCCGCAATAGAGTTCATGAAGACTGTCTTGCCGATACCGCCATCTGCATGAATGACCAGTGGAATGGTCAGTTGCGGAATCTTCTCGACGACGTCGGATAACTGGCTGCGTTCTACAACCGTACCCACATCTGGAAAGCTTGCTGGGCAAGGCAGCAGTTCATGTTCATCTTGTAACTCCAGGGCTGTCAGAATATCAGCGCGTGAAATCACATTTCGCCTCTGATTTGCAAGGTTCGCTTTATCACGCGCTAGTTCTCTTATAGCGTTGAGTCGAACCCTAGCCTGAGGATCACGTGCTACACCCCAGTCTGCGAGAATCAGTGCCAACCGGTGCTTGCTTTCCCGTAGATCTCCTCGAAGTCCTGTAAAGCTCAGTCGACTAACGAACTCTACCAAATCCTTGCCCTTGAGATTGCAAGCCGATTTAATTTGGTCTGTCTGTTCTTTGACGGTGCCTGTCGCTGAAATTCCAGCAATAATCCCAGCGATCGCGTCGTCCAGTTCGTCGAGAATTGGACGGTTGGTCACTAACTCGAAGCGAAGTTTTTCACGTGCTTGAGCAGTTCCATACTTGGTCTTGTGCGACCTATAGGTCTTGGCGAACTTCTCGATGGTTTTTTTCGCATCGGCTGCACGGAACGCTTTGTCTTCCGAGGCTTTTGAGTACTTAACCTGCACCACGACGATCTTTTGGGCGTGCTCAAACGAGGCAGCTTTCCCGTAATAGAGAACGGCGTCGGCAATTTCGTTGCCTGCGTCCTCTGCACCCGTTTGATCAATGGGAGAGAAACCCTCTATCGCAACACCAACGAACTGGTCTCTGGGCAGCAGAAGTCCCAGGCATTTACGAGCGACCCACGCCTCGTGGAATTCGTGTCCATCCCTGGATGCTCGAACACTGTCCATTTTTTCACGCGTGCTAGCCATTCTGATCGATGAGCTCCCTGCTGGCGATTTATAAGCTTTGATTACCAATAATGACATTTTCTACGAACGGGGCCTATCCGCAGGGCTAAGGGGCCACCAGCGCTAGCCTTGCATTCAGAAAGGTATTCATCGGATCGTCATCCAGAAACGGTGTAAGTGGTATCGGTTGCTTGCGCACACAGTGGACATGCAACACCGATACACCTAAAAGTTTCTTGTTACACATGTTGTTTCAAGATTTTTTCAGGAAAAAACTCTTATAAATCATGGTGTTGTCGATGGCGAAACACTTGAAACACTTGAAACCCATCTCAATAGCTTTGCGTCAATACCCACGCCCAGCATGTAGGGCCACCTTCAGCGAGAGTTGGGCTTTGGCTGTGCTTCGATGGTGCCGGGGACCCTGAGCAAACCTATGAGACACGGGGCAGGAAACCCGCGAAGCTTTGTTAGCGGCTGGTCTGCCAGCTTAGTGAACAGGTGAACTAGGTGAACCATGGTGAACTGTTCAGGTTCTTGAACACCTCCTAT
This sequence comes from Pseudomonas sp. BNK-15, assembly GCF_047456105.1. Lineage (NCBI taxonomy): Bacteria > Pseudomonadati > Pseudomonadota > Gammaproteobacteria > Pseudomonadales > Pseudomonadaceae > Pseudomonas > Pseudomonas sp. BNK-15. The sequence continues at coordinate 1,171,081 of NZ_CP179898.1, read as the reverse complement.
GTGTGCGGTTCTTAGGATTGAAGGTTCCGCTGCGCAGGGGCCTGGCTTCAGATATGCTCGACCTCCAACGGCACGGCAAGGGGCTTGTGCCAAAACATGGAAGGTTCATGTATGAATGACTCTTTAGCTGACCTGGACACTCTGGTTCTCAGGTGCCGAGCAGAACGTTCAAGAGACTATGTTTCTGAGTCAATTCAGTGTTACAAGGCTGGTGCCTACAGGTCGGCGATTGTGAACGTATGGATCGCAGTTGTATTCGATCTTGTGGATAAAATCCGAGATCTTGCGCTTGCGGGCGACGCGAACGCTCAGCGTATCAACAATAAATATGAGACCTACATCAACCAGATCAATGCCGGTAATGACCAAGGTGTGAAGAACGCATTGGAGTTTGAGCGGACGATTATTCATACGTGTGGCATGGAGCTTGGTTTTTTTGATCATCAGCAAGTTCGGGACCTTCAGCGGCTGCGTGAAGATCGGCATCAGTGTGCGCATCCGTCATTTCAGTCTGCTGGAATTCCACACCGGCCAAACGCCGAGCTTGCTCGGCTGCACCTTCGCAATGCGGTAGAGCACGTCTTGTCTCAGCCTCCAATTCAGGGGCGCGCTGCGATTGCCGAGTTACTTACCACTATCGCTTCTGATTATTTTCCGAAGGATCACCAACAAGCGACCATCGCTTTACGTCAAACCCCATTAGCGAATCCTTCTGAGGCTCTCGTTCGTGGCTTGGTCGATTCGCTTATTTTCGGATTTTCTCAGCCTGATAGCCCTGTATTTGGAAAAATCCAAGTCGGTGCTGTGCTGTCCGTTCTTCTTGACTCCCATAGAGCAACCGCTGAGCCCCGAATCTGCCAGCAGTTGAGCACAGTGATTCGACAAATTGGCGACCAGGGTTTGCCAACCGTTGCCAGATTAGTAGCGACCATTCCCGGCATGGCTGGATTAATTGACGAGGCTGCAACTGTGCGGCTGAATGAATTCCTTCTAGGCGGACCCGAAGCTGAAGTAATACCCGCCTTGGCAGTGGGGCGGCATCCCAATATGGAAGTGGCAGCAAACCGGCGGATTCAGTCTTTGAGTGTCGACCGACTCTCTAGCGCAATACGGGACCATGGGTTAGGGGATTTGGTTAAAGCCCAGGCGCTCCAGCTCCTGTCGGAATCACGCAGCTGGCACACGTCAAACGAGGTCATTGAGAAATTAGTCATTCCGCTGTTTGAGACTCTCACTCGTGCTGATGTAGAGCGGATTATCAGAATGCCTCGTGATACCCGTGCAGACCTGCCAGGCTCTACGATGTATGGCCATTTCCTGAGCCAGGTTGATAGCTTGGGCATCTTGCCGGTACCTGAACTTGATGAGCTAGTGCTCGAGCACAATGGAAGGTATGTGGCGGACGACCTTCGACGAGCTCGTGAGCGCGCTGCATAGCTGAGGGGGGTAGATCAAGATTTAGGGATACGTTTAGGGATACGCTCTCTGGTTGGCTTGGGGATTTTTCTGAATTTGCTGGCTATATCAGGTGCAATTTGGTTCCTGTCTCCGGCACCACATCCAGCTCCACTGCATTCCACTGAATGCTTTGGAAGCGCTCTAAACCGGCCTTATGGCCGGTTTTTCGTTTCCACGACCCTCCGTCGGGAACCAACAAAATCCCCAATAACCGGGGGTATTTTTGGGGTACAGCGTCTTTCCTGAATGGAGAACGTATCCCTATGCCACGTCTAGCCATTCCGCTCAGCGACCTCAAGTGCCGCACGGCCAAACCGCGTGATCGCGCCTATAAATTGTTCGACGGCGGGGGCATGTACCTGTACGTCACGCCCTGTGGCTCGAAGACTTGGCGGCTGCGGTATTTCAAACCCAACGGCAAGGAAGGCACGCTGATCATCGGCAGTACCCCATCGTTTCGTTGGCCGTCGCGAGGACCAAGCGTGATGAGGCCAAGGCCTTGTTGCTCGATAACCTTGATCCGATGGAAGAAAAGCAGAAGGCCAAAATCGCTGCTCAGCGTGCGAGCCTACTCTTTGAAACCGTTGCCCTGGAGTGGCACGTCGAAATGTCTCGGCGCTGGACCGAGGGCCACGCCAAGACGGTGCTGAGCAGGTTACGCACCCATGTGTTTCCACTGATTGGCCAGCGGCCGATTGCTGAGCTCGACACCCACGATCTCCTTGAGGTCACCCAGCGAATCAAGGATCGCGGCACCATGGATGTTGCGCTGCGTGTGCAGAACTATCTATCCACGATCATGCGGGGTGCGAAGCGGGCGCGGCAGATCACTCAGAATCCGGCGCTCGATCTCGCCGGCTCGATTCAAGCGCCGCGCACCGTGCACCGTCCTGCACTCTCGCTAAACCGCCTTCCTGAATTATTGGATCGAATCGACAACTACACTGGTCGCGAGCTGACCCGGCTCGCAGTGCTGCTGACGCTGCATGTGTTCGTGCGCTCCAGCGAACTGCGCTTTGCGCGGTGGGATGAATTCGACCTGCAACGTGCGATGTGGGAGATCCCCGATACCCGCAAGCCGATTGAAGGCGTCCGCTATTCCACGCGCGGGACCAAGATGAGCGGGGACATTCAGATAGTGCCGCTGTCTCCGCAAGTCATCGAGATCCTTGAACAGTTGCGTAGCTTGAATCGCTTCTCTGAATTGGTGTTGCCCGGTGATCACAGGTACTGGAAGCCTTTGTCGGAGAACACGGTTAACCAGGTGCTGCGCAATATGGGGTACGACACCACCAAGGACGTGTGCGGGCATGGTTTCAGGACCATGGCTTGTAGCGCCTTGCTCGAATCAGGGCTGTGGACGGACGCGGCGATTGAGCGGCAGATGAGCCATCAGGAGCGTAACCGCGTGCGCGCCGCGTATATCCACAAGGCCCAATTTCTGGAGCAGCGTCGGTTGATCATGGCGTGGTGGAGTAATTACATCGATGCCAACAGATCGGGCCATGTCACTCCGCATGAGTTTGCCCACCCGGTAGGCGATTACGTCACCGCCTTGCCAAATGGTCATGGCGCATTCAATCGCGGGTGAGCCTGTAAGATCGGCGCTGGCTGCTCTTTCACGCGGGTCCATCCAAACAGGGCTGCAAAGCCGCCCTGTTTGGATGGACCTTACTTTGAATAGCTAAAAGCCAAGACGTTGTCCGGGATTTACCACTCAATTCCATCGGTGGATAACCGCTTTTCACGTCCCAAGTAGCGCTGCGTTTCGACCCTTGACCGGTTTTATCCACAGGCGTAGAACTGGCCGTGCAAGCGCTGTCTATGACAGCACCCCAGGTGACCCGAACCTTCAAGGTCACGCCGCTCCCGCGGTGGTTCTCCCCCAAATGGCGATTCGCGTCCGGCAGCTCGCCCGGTCACCTCCCCGGTGATGGATGCCTACTTCAGATCATGGCCCTTTGTGCGCCTGACAACACCTCGTACTTCGCTGCCCTGCAGCAACCTACCCGCATGGCCATTTCGCGTGCGCCAACCTGCGCCCGTCTCTTTCACTGGAAAGAGACGGGCGCGTCTAACACTGCTGCAGCCCTCATCGCACTTGGCTTTGCGGCTACCCCACTCGTGACAATCGGCGTGACAAACGCCGATGTCACCAGCAACAGCGATGTAGATGATGGTGCCGCAGACCAAGGAATGGACTGCACCTGACTGACAGTCAGGCATGCCCCGGTCATCGCACCGCTGCGTTCTCCCGGCTCAGGATCTCGTGGCACTGGTCTCGTCAGCCAGTGTAGCCTCCACCCGCCCACCGTAACGGTGCTCAGGAGGCCAGATCATGAGATGCCCTTGCTCTTGGTCGTAAGGAGCCGCCAGTCCCGCGTTAGAGGACATCCCCACAGGTCGCAGGGGCCTTGATCCCTGATAACACTCAGCATTCTTGGCGGGATGACGTGGGGAAGACTGAGCCTGGCCCGTGACATTGCTTGGGAAGCGGGCCGGCCGGGACTGAGAGTACGACCGACAACCTAGCTACGGCTGACCACTAGGATAAGAGCGTCCAATCAGCGGGAGACGTTAACGCCGCGTTCAAAAAAACGCGACATACGTTCGCATACCTGCGCCTGTCAGGGCATGACAGAGGACCTTAGCCTAGGCCCCGCTAGAGACTTTTTCCGATCTACGAAAGAATTTCAGCACCGGGAACGCGGATTAGATAGCATTGAGCCATTAGCGTCGGGCTAGCTATGCCTTAGATTGACAATGTTTATCATCAAAGGCGTTGAATCTAAATGTAACACCAAAAATAACCGTCATCAGGGAGAAAGAAATGATATCAGGGAGCCGTTATTTAGAAAGGTTTGAAAATTTAAATATTATCAAGGAATTTGACTCAACAGACCAATCACCGGCACTGATTGAAGCAGAGTTAGAGGGGTTGCCAGTGCTGATCAAGCACTGGGTCCAAGAAAGCCCTGATACTGAGAGAACACTACAAGATATATGGCTTTATGAAGTACGCCAACTTCACCGGCTCAAGGGGTGCCCGGGAGTCGGTGATTTTATCGCCCCAATTGTCGCTTCCAATAGTGATCAGGACGGATTCTACTTGGTTTTAGGTACCGGGGACCGTCGTCCACTCTCACTCCATGTATCTAAAAGTGTAAAAGGGACACTTAGAGTTAGGCCATGGGTGGGTAACTTAAAGAAAAAATCCAACAGGGTTAAGCTATGGCGGAACGTTGATAGAATTTCGCAGGCTCTGCAAATATTACACTCTCAAGGAATTTTGCACCGAAATCTCGATTCCAACTCTATTCTTACCGACATAAGCAGTGAGGAAAATGACTTTCAGTTAACAGGATTCGAATGGTCGATCCGACTACAGCACATGTCTGACGAAAGAGTTATAAATAATTCCCCGGATTACTCCAAAGAGAATATATTCTCATTTCTCACTGACTGGCATGACTTAGGCAGGCTAATTATTGAGATCTTAGATATAAGTATGTCTTCAATATATGACTTAAGTAGGCCAGTAAAAGAGATAATCGAAGAAACAGATTTAATACTTGACGAGATAAATCTTATTCGTGGCTTGACTGGGGTGATAAGAATTGACTCAAGCATTACGTTTGAAGGATTGAGTTATGAGGTAGTTCAGCCAAAGCTAGAATCAATAATAAAAAAACTAGATCAGTTTAGCTCGCCGCAAGTAGAAAGTTTTAGCATTGCATTCCTCCTTACACCTCCTGCAAATAATCCAGGGGCAGGCGCAAAGCGAGTTCCTGTATATTCGGCGATACAAAAAGCATTTTTCGAAGCCCACGGGATACCTATCCCAGCGCACAATGTTTCAGAATTCATAAATTTTATAGAAAATGATTTGCGCGATATCTCCATTCTTTCTATATACAAGACAGATAAAGATGCAGAGGAAATTATACTTTTAGGATCAACCCTAACATACGTGTTGACGAAAAATAAAAGGAATACTGTTGACGCAGACGGATCGTGGGATTATGCATTCTGTACTCAAGCTTATCTTACCCCGCCGCGTAAAGTCGATGGCACAAACCCGACAACAATAATTAATTCAAAAATTTCGTGTTTCACACACAATGACCGGACTGGCCTAGCCTCCCAGAATTCCAAATCATGGCATAGTGTCATTGATGAATTGCGCAAAAATAGAACAGTTGATGAGAAGTCAACTAAACTTCTTCTCGGATTTGCTGCATATCACTTGGCAGAAATAGCATATGCCAAGTCAGAAATTTATCCCGTAGAAATAATTACCTACTCTCCAGACGTAGAGGATCCTGGACAAAACATTGTGCGACTTAAAAGTAGGTCTGACACTGTCGCTGATGACATTTCTGGAATGCTGAAGGTGAATAGCCCGGCAAAAAGATTTAAAGAACTTTTGCTCGGGGAAAAAGTATCAGAGCCAAGTTGGAATCTAGTAAGCAATATTAATTTCTCCGAAGACGATCAAGAAGTTGTGCTCACATTCCTGCAGCACCAAGAAATATCAGGAGAGAGCATATTTGAGTTTCAGGCAAGTAATCCAGACCCGCTATATCAGTACTGCTACTTAGTCCCGGCATCTGCACAAGGTACTACTAAGCAGTTAAGTAGAAGAGCATTTGCAATCGATGCGCTTAGTGAGCATGCAGAGCTAGCAAAGATGCTTGAATATCCGCACCTAGAATGCATGGATTCGCACGAGACTGCTGTTGCCAATTCTGCATTTGAGCAATTAGATACGTCAAAGCAGGATGTCTTTAGAAAAATTCAAAGCACTTTGCCTCTATATCTGGTTCAAGGTCCTCCCGGAGTTGGGAAAACTCACTTAGTCACTGCATTAGTTAGGCAGGTATTTGAAACGGAGCCTAGCTCTAGGTTACTACTTACAGCTCAGAGTCATTCTACAGTTCAACACCTCTATCAAGAGGTTAAAAACTCCCTGGCGTCTCAAGGAAAAACATCTCCTCTGATAGTTAGCTGTATAAAAGACGCATCAGGCGATGATGAGAAGGACGCACTAACGCAGCTAGATGATTTAGCGCGAGATTATCTGATAGGCCTAAAAAACAGTGATTCCTTCAGAGATGCCCCGGCAAACATTACGAAAGACAAAATTCTAGATCTCTGTAGAGATGGCAATAGGGCCTTGAGATTTTCTTTCATGGGGCAGTTATTGAGATCGGCGAATTTAGTTTTCACAACTACCAACTCTAGGCAGATAGAGGATCTCATTAAAACTCGGTCCCAGTTTGATTGGAGTATTATGGAAGAGACCGGAAAGGTCACGGGCATTGAACTGTTAAGTCCTCTACTTCTGTCGTATCGAAGATTGATGATTGGAGATCATAAGCAACTCCCCCCTTATGCGACTGAACAAATGCGCCAGACCTTGAGAGACCCGGAACGACTCAGAGGCGCACTAGAAATGTCTACTGAAATTTATAATAGCCAAATCAAAGGTGAATTCATTAAGGAGATGTTCACATCTGAAAAGATAAGAGAGATTTCATCTGAACTCCTAAGTGAAATAAGCTCTGAAGCGCTCCGTCTGCACTTACTTTTCGAATCACTCATTGATGAAGAAGTATCCGTCGCAAAAAAATCACTTGAATATTATGGTTCAAATGAATTTCACCGACCAATTGCAAGCATGCTGTCTATTCAGCACAGAATGCACCCAGATATTGCAGATTTAATCTCGTCCACGTTTTATGATAAAAAACTCACGACCTACGATAGAAAAAAGGTTGAGTACTTATCGAATCCTAGACCATTTTACTTTGAAGGCGGTTGCAAAGTAACCGCTAGACTAAACAGTGCTGCGATAGTTTGGATTGAGACCCCGGACACTCAAGCCAATCGAGGAGTGAAGTCGAAAGAAGAGAAGCCTACGTGGAATAATACGCTTGAGCGAAAAGTTCTGATTAAGGCACTAGCTCGGCTTCGAGCTGTACCGAGTGATAAGCAGCCAAAGTTAGCGATATTATCCCCGTATGCGGTCCAGGTCAGATACCTGGAAAGGGATCTAGAACGAGCAGAGCTTGATCTCAAAAACTTACAGAAATTCTCCAAGCCTGACGACTCAGCTACTTTTTGCAAAACTGTTGACAGTTTTCAGGGGGCGGAAGCCGATATTGTCGCCATATCCCTAGTTCGAAACAATAGCGAGTCATACTCTTTTGGCGCATTGGGGTTCCTGCTAGACAGCCGAAGAATGAATGTGCTTCTTAGCAGAGCTAAATATCAAATGGTAATAGTAGGGTCTTATGAGTTCATGTCTTGCTGGGCGCAAAAAATAAGAAATGAAGAAATTCGCAAGGGCAATACTAACAATGAGTTCCTTGTTAAGCTAGTGGATGAAATTGAAAGCCTCAAGAATGCTGGAAAAATTGCAACCATACAGTACGAGCAAATTTTGAGCCTGAGCAAAATTTCGTAGGAGCGTTCAATGGAAGACAAACAGATCAACTCAACTATATTTGTTAAGGTTCCATTTGGTTATGGGGTTCATAAATTCAAAATTATGAAACGCATAAACTGGGGAGCTGTCGATCATTTGATACTACAAACCATTGCCTCAGGCCCAACTACACCTGATGAACTCTCTAGGCAAACCAGCCTTCCTAAGCAGTTGGTAATAGAAATCTTGATCCCTCTGATGCAAGCAGGATGGATAGAGATATCTCATATGAATGGGAGATATCTATTTAAAATCACTCATCGCGGCTTGGCTGTATCAACAGAGGCTGATCTGCCCGTGAACAAAGAACCAATACTTAGGATCAGAAGCTTCTTGGTCGACCCATTGACTCAACAGTGTTACCGTATCGACAAAAAAAAGAAGCAATCATTCCTGATTTATCCAGCGACGAAGGTGCATAGAGTAATTGCACAATACGGCATATATGCGACCGAGATGCGAGTTAAAGAGCCTGCCTATGATCCAGATATTTCTGAGATTTACTCTTGCGTTGCGCACGACGATGAAGAGATAAGTGGATTTGAAAGTAATGCCGTAAAACCACATTATAACGAATCATTACGCTATATTGTTGCGCGGGTTGACTCTGAGAATAAAGTGCAAGGCGTTCCGGATATTTCTGAAGAACTTCGTTTGGAAATAATAAGCGCTGCTATAAAGAGGCGTGAACAGATTCGCCTGCTAGGTTCCACTCCAACAAAAGGTTCACAACTTCCATCTTACGAAATTTCTCCTCATGAGAAATCATTTCAACCTACTATAGTTGATTCTAGCTGTGTAGACGTTCTGGCCACCCCAGAAGAGCATCGAGAGCATTTTTCTTCAGAAATAAAAAATGCGCACTCCAGATTGGTCATTCATTCAACCTTCCTCAATCCAAGCTGCATTGATATAATTCTTGAGGAGTTGATAAGTGCGGCGAGGCGTTCTGTGCAGATAGACATACTATGGGGACAGTGCCCGCCGGATGTAGAGGATAAGCTCTCGGACTACAAGCGAGTTCTCGAATCAATAGAGTCTTTCCAAAATCATATTGACTCGCAAGGTCTCTCCACGCAGCTTAAATTTCATCGTGAGCCTACCAACTCGCATTCAAAATTCTTGATTAGCGATCGAGAAAGTGGCGAGTGGCACACTACGTTCGGGTCTTGCAACTGGCTATCCTCTAATTTTAATAGAGTTGAAGCATCTGTTCGAGTTATAGATAAAAGTTTCGCCTCTATTGCCTTTAATATTGCATCTGCTCTTGCTATGGGGCGCCGTGGTCTCGCAAACAATTTAAGCAAGGACTTGGCCGTTCATGCCGCAAGATTAGCATCCTGTTTGGAGGTTGAGAGAAAGACCTCAATAGAGGACTCGGTGTCGGTGCGGATAATTACGGCTCCAGAGCATCACACATTGGCTAAATGTGCTTGCGATGAAGCTGAAAGAGAAATATTCATTTGTAGCCATCGAGTTAGCTACGCTGGCGACAGACCGATATTCACACCCTTGAAGTCCTCGATCAAAGCTGTTCCTTTAATTAAAATAAAAATTGCATTCGGCAGATCAAGCGGAGAAATGAAAAATCCGGAGGCCAGACTACTTAAAGAAGAGCTAGAGGGCCATGGATTTAACGTAATCAAAGCGGACGACCCTCAAATACACGCAAAGTTTCTAACCTGGGATGATGAGAATTTAATCATCACCAGTTTAAACTGGCTTTCAGCGTCTTCCAAAGGTGATTACATGGGGGAGTTAGGTGTGCACGTTGTGGGTGGAGATTTTTCAAAGAAAATCAAGAAATCTTTTAATGATTTCTATGGGTAAGTTACTTGTTGCTCAGGTGGCTGCGTATACTATATGGTCACGCACTCTATAGCACTTTACCCGCTAAACCGCTAATCTATCACGCATACGGACGTTGATATATTCACCATAGGAAAGGCCTCATTATCAAATGGGCCTTTTTTATTTATAACATTGGTATTTCTGTCGGAATGTGGACGCTCTATGAGGCATGTCAAAAAAATACCACTAAATTATAATCTGTAAAAACCGGAGACTCACAGCTAACAGTAGTCCTAATGTCTTCGCGAACTTGTAGTTTGCCTTAGGGTTGCATTTGTTCTTGCATGCCACTTGCCTTGTTGGTGTGGCTGTGCTTAGAATTACTTACTGTGATGGCTGTTTTCTTGAATTTTGACTCTGTGGTGCTAGTCTCGTGATTAAAGATATTATTGATTTGGTTTTAAATTTTGCAGATAGATATAAGGCGGGGAGGGCGGATCTTTTCAATTATCATGTTGAGCCTTTGAAGGACCGTGTGCATGAAATTCATCGTGACTATATGAAGTCTTTCGTCTCGGCAAAATCTTCTTTAGAAAATAAAGAGGTGCCCGTTACTGATATTTTGAGCTTCTTAGAACAGAGAAGAATCGAGTTGGTGGGTGAAAGAGATCTGGTGAAGTCATTAGCAGACGCGTTATTGAGTATGGATAGGAAGTTTTCCGTGCCATTTGTTTTTGTTGCGTTAGAAGAGTTTGCAATGGCGGTGTCAAACTATTTTGTCGCGAGCAATGCTATTGCGCGCGCAAGTTGGTATTCTGACTTTATTAACTTCATGCAGGTTTCGCGGATTATGGAGGATTCAAACTTTTTTGATAAAAATTATTTCGGTAATGATCCAAGGATGGATACCATTGAGCACTTGAATATGATAATTGATAAGCGCTTGCCCAGAGCTCTCTCTGAGGTAAATAAGAACTATGCGATCCTGCGCAGTGCTTTATTGTAGATCAATCTTTATGCGATTTTTTCATATAAGAAAAATCTGCATGCGGTGTGCTCGCTGCAATTTTGGTCATCCCCATGGCTCAAATGTAAGCCACGATCAGCTTTACGTGCCCCGTCCTGCTGTCAGGGCAGGGGATATTAGACCGGCCTGGAGGCCCTAATCGGACGATCTGGCCTGTTTCGGCCAGTGGTCCGAGGATCGGACGTCAAGGCAGGAGTTAATTCATTCAGGTATCAACAACTCATTGTACTTGGCAGGTACCAGTGCAATCTCCCCCCAAGCCAAATCTGTGGCAGCTAAGCCTATGCCGCTTTCTACGATAGTCCCGAAAAACATCACGATGCGACCTTTTGAGTCGTCAGTAATCCCTTTGTCTCGGCAGAAACCGTTGGGGAGTTTTACGTAAAAGTCTTTCACGGCGGGATTGCAAGCAAGCTTTGTCATACGGGTGGAATAGTCGTAACTACCCGCGTTACGGCTGCTGATTATCTTCCCGTAGTACAAGCGCGGGGTACGATCCCCTTCCAGAACGTCGTATTCAACATCAGCCACGTCTGTAAGGAGCTCTGCCAGCTTCACTGCGTGGGTGGCCATCGGAAGGAAGAAGTATTTATCCTTGTTTTTTTCAAAGTTCCGGCAGATCCCTGCAATGGTAGTAATGGTGCTGGGTAGCTCGAAGGACTCCCCTTGGTGCCTTCCAATGGGCGTCTGCGACAGAGGCCCTCCGATGTCCTCGACGGGCGTTTCGTCGTATTCACCACCCTGGATCAATCTGACCTCTGGTTTCTCCTGCAGAAACTCCTTCACTATCGCCAAGTGTTCATGCTCAATTGCCCGCTTCGCCTCTTCCCATGTGTCATACCGTTTGCCTACTGGCTTTTTCGCCCGAAGCACGCACGCGATGTGTTGCCAGCGCTTAAGGTGGCGGTAGAAAGGTTCGCGCTGGTTAGCGAAGATGTCCTTTTCCTTAGGCGTTCGCTCGACGTTTGTATAGCAGCCTGGGCAGAATAGGCTTCCCATCATCTCTTCTTCGTACTCATCTGGCGCGACTCGGCGGCTCGCTTTCAGTGCTTCGCGGTTGCCGCCATCGAAACCCCAGCCAGGCAGGTGATGGGCGTATGGGATTTTTCTCTTAGCGGGCATCGTATTTCATCCTTGATTGGAGGTTGATGCCAAATAGCCATACCTTCGGGCGAAATTCAACACATCCTAGCCGATAGGTTTCGTTCCCTGAAGCCTAGCTGTCTCACCTAGACAAACGAGTGCGATCCATGAACCCCACCTATCACATGATGGGGCAGCAGGTTACCGTGGCATCTCTGGCGAGCAGTTCCACGGCAGAAGAGCTTCGTAGTCGGCCACCGACGATGCATACGGCAGGCGCTCAAGTACGTGGCGCAGCCACGTATAGGGCTCCTGGCCGTTGACCTTGGCGGTCTCAACCAAGCTGTAGATCTTTGCGCTGGCACTGGCGCCGTTCACGGTATCGCTGAACAGCCAAGCCTTGCGCCCGATGACAAATGGCTTGATCGCACGCTCCGCAAGGTTGTTGTCGATCGGCAAATGGCCGGCCTCGACATAGCGTTCCAACCGACTCCAGTTGTTCGCCAGATAGTGCACGGCCTTGCCCAGCACACTTTGCGGTGTGACCTGGGAGTACGTCTTGTCCAGCCAGCTTTTCAATTGGCCGAGGATCGGTAGGCTTCTTTCTTGGCGACCGATGAACCGCTGTTCGTCGCTGACTTCCTTGAGGTCGCGCTCGATGCCGTACAGCTTGTTGATCATCGCCAGCGCCACATCGGCGCGGCCCGTCTTACCCTTGGGCTGCACTTTCTGCGCATCGACGAACTTGCGTCGAGCATGAACCATGCACGCCAGCCGCTCGATACCGGGCTGCAACGCCAACACGTTGTAACCGGCGTAATCATCGGTCATCACATAGCCGCGATACCCTTCCAGCAGGCGTAACGGTACTTCCTGCGCCCGGCTGGTGGTGTAGTCAAACAGCACAACTTGTCGATCAGGCGGGCCGCTGGCCTGCACCCACATCCAAGATTGGCTGGTCGGGTCGCGGTCTGGCTCTTTCAAGACCTGTACGCGCGTTTCGTCGCAGTGAATTACCGGACTTTCCAGCAGCCGGTCACGCATCAGGTTTAACAGTGGCTGGAAGTGTTCGCTGCACTGGATCACCCAACGCGCCAGAGCTTGTCGTGGAATGTGGATGCCGTGTCGGGACAGTACGCTTTCAAAACGGTGCAGCGGCAAGCCATCGACGTACTTGGTCGTCAGCAGCATGGCCAGCACGCTGGGGCTGGCCATGCTCTTTTCGATCAATTGGGCTGGCTTGTCAGCGGTAACCGGCGCGGTTTCGCAGCCCCGGCACCCGTAAACCTTGCGCACGTGTTTGAGTACGCGGATCTGCATCGGCACGATGTCGAGCTGCTCGCTGGTTTCCTCGCCAATGACATGCTTGCGGCAACCACAGGCGCAGGTCAGTTCGTGCTCGGGCAGGTCGTGGATGACTTCGACCCGAGGCAGATCGGCCGACAGTGGTTTGCGTTTGCCGCGACGTTTGGCAGGCGCAACGACTTCTTCGTCGGCATCGTCAACCACCGCCAGTAGCGGGTCGCTTTCGGGTTCGTTGAACATCGCCAGTTGCGGCGTGTTGGGATCGACAGTTTGCTCGGACTTACGGCCAAAGAAACGGTCACGCCATAACTTGATCTGCTCTTTCAGGTCGTCGATGTGTGTCGCATAAGCCTCGTTGAACTCCTGCTCGCGCACACGGGCAGCCGATTGCTCACACGCACGAGCAGCGTAACTCTCAAGCAGCATTTGCTTAAGCAGAACAGGGTCATCCGGGAGGTTGTCGGGCACTGAAATCATGGCCCGGATTATACCGGGTCAGGCGACGAAACGGGGCGTCAGAACCTGATGCGGACGGTTGCGCCAGAGGTCGAAGCCGTCGAGTAACCAGTTAAGTTCCTGGACGGTCAGGACGATGGCTTCGTCGGTAGCGTCGGGGGAAGTTTTGAAACGTTCGGCTTCGAGGCGCTTGAGCCAAAGGCAGAAGCCGTTGCGCTCCCAGTACAACACCTTGATGCGGTTACGGGCTTTATTGAGGAAGACGAAAAGTACGGGGTCGAACACGGCGACCTTGATATCCAACTCGACCAGCGCGGTGAGGCCGTCGATGGACTTTCGGAAGTCTACGGGCTTGGGATAGAGGTACACCTTTTCGACTTTGCTGTCAGGACGCATCATGGCGGACTGGCTCCAGAAAGAAATCGGGAGCGCAGCATCGGGCTTCAGGTAGTCGCTTGGAATGTGGGCTTCATGGAGCGGATACCATTAACGACCGGTAGTTGTCAGAAAAAAACCATAACAAACCTATGCAACTTCTTCACTAAACCGCCTGAAAGTAACCCAGGGTTCAAATCACTCATCCACATCATCAAAAATGCTACGACTGATATAAAAATTTGCACCAACCCTATCAACTTCAATATTTCGTGAAGCAGAACTATCTACCTCTATTGGATTTTCCTCAATCCACTCTTGAACCTGCAGGCGTTCTCTTTTAACGATCCCTCTAATACGCCAGCTTTGTGGGTATTCATTCTCTATCGAAGAAAGCAACTGAGTGAAGCGCCGCATATGCCATTCAGGGTCGTCCTCTGGGTCTCGGTTTGCTTGATGTTCAAGACGAACCTCCTCGATGCGCGGCAGCACTTTAATACGCATACTTTCCCGCAATCTAATTCGCTCCTTGTCCTTCAACAGTGAGCGCAGATCAGAATCGAATAGTATACGAGCATCGTCGCCATTGAGAGCGTATTGGCTAACAGTTTCGATAAATGACTTGCGAGCGTATTCAGGTAGTAAGCCGAATTTAAAAAGACGAATAGCGAGATCGACTTCTGCAGAAAATTCTAAGTACAATTTAGGCTTCGCGATGGACTCAATCAATTCGATATCCGCCGAGAGATACGCTTCTAAAAACTTCTTGCTACACCGCCCGGCTAAGAATTCTATCAACTCCCTTCGAGCCCCCCAGCTTGACATCCAGTCAGTCTTGTAGGCAGTAGTGCTTTTATGCGCCAAAAGGCGCTCAATGATCAGATCAAATAATGAACTTGGAACTATTACGGCACCCTCAACACCAGTGTCCCCACAGGTTATCTGCCGCATCAGCTTTTCAGTATCGCTGCCACGCACATATATACCTAGTAGCTCTGGGCTTGCCCGAAGCATCGCGGAGTATGCATCTCCGATGGTGGGGTGTTTGTAGGTCCAGTATGACTCTCCGTCGGAGATGACATGCACTGCTAAACTACCGCGCAATGCTTCGAGTGCTGCTGTGCAAGCACCCAGATCGCTATTCAATCTCTTCAGGGCTTCTTCTTCAGCAACTGTCAATGAGATCGGACTTGACAAGTGCCCATTGGACATATAAATCAAGGCCAATGCCGCTTTACTATCTTTATCTAGCTCCTTACAGATGTCTATGAGCAATTGTTCGCGCTTTTCGACAAACGTCGATAAACTCCACTCAGACAAATAAATACTCTTAGTAAAGAATGGATCTGCAAGTCGCCTGGCAATTTCCGGAATGAATCTTTTGTGTTGAGCTACTGATTCCAGATGTGGCTTCACAGCAGAACGAAACTCACGAGACTGTCCTCCCAATTTCATATGATTGTAAAGAATCTGCCGCCGTTCATCTTCTGTGAGATCATGGACATCAATCACAACCTGGCTTTCTTGAAATAAGGGAAAGGCCCCCTCCTTCAAGTCCTGCCGCGCTCGATTGTAAATATAGTCGCGTGAAGTCATTACTACACGATTTCCCTGGCGAATTATCGTTTTGACCTCATTCAGTATGTGGTTCCAGTTAGAGACAAGATCTCGTTCGTACTGGGTCACTCCAAACGCGTCATCGATCCAAAAAAGCTGGGATTTCTCATGTGGATTCCAATGCTCCACTACGGACCTTGGTGTCGCCAGCTTAACCACGGATGCGCCCCACTGGTCAGCCGATGACATAGCAAGTAATGAAGCTATAGTTGTCTTCCCTGACGCTGGCTCGCCGACCAGAAGTACAAAACCATGTGTATCGAGTGCTCTTGCTGCCCTCTGATAGGACTCCGTCAGAACAATTTTGGCAAGTTCTTCGCGCATGGACTCGAGTACAGATGTGGCCTGAGCATATGCCCGTTCATCCAATATTTGGCTTAAGTCTCCGAGCCCATAAACACGTGGAACCATCATTCTGAGATGCTTACTTTCTCGAATTTGATCCTCAAGCCAAGTAACACCACACACCAGAATGCTCTTGACGCCAATACCTTTCAACGCATCCTTTATTTTTAATTCGGTTTCCCCGGAAATTCCGGCATTTGTCATCAAAACATAAACGTCGCACTCTCCCTTGTCGACCAATCGTTCGATCTTACTAATTTCATCTTTGATATCTGATAGTGCAAGAGCATATCCAGCGCGACTTGTAAACTTGCACTGAATGACAAACTGTCCCGATAACAGTTCATTATTCTGGGAACTCCAGACACCTGAAAATGCGCCGTCTCGACCGCCGTCGTTGGTATCTAAAAATGACACGACAGTTTGCCCGAGAACTTCTCTCGACACGGATAAGCATAATTGCTGAAAGCTTCGCCAACCCAATGTATGAAGATTAAACATTAAAACCTCAAGCCTAAAATCTCAAACTCATTTGACATGTCTACCAATCAAATTCGGCGCAATTGAACGGCCATGTCATACACAAACAACTTATCAAATCGAAGGAAAACTTTCGGTTAACCTATTGCACATACTCAGCGAAAGCCAAGCAAAAAAGCAAATCCTGTGACCATAATTAACCTTCATGGCAGCGCCTTGACTTTTCCGTACAAATCATAAAGATGAAGTGCCGACATATCCAGTATGGGCTCATACATGAAAGAGTTAAGATGAATGTTTTCAGGAGTCATCAAATTCACTTGCGAGAGCACCATAATCCCATCATTTTCAGATGAAAACTTTGATGAGTATTTGCTAAACAATTCAAATGTTTGATTGCTGCTGATAGAATCTACGAAAGCAGCGTCGTTGATTTTTGCGATCATATATTCTTCAGCTTTAAGTCTTATGGCGATAGACAAAATAACCTTTGATTCTAGTTCGACATCGTCAGCAGCATTGGCGGCAAGTTTTTCTGCCTCATCGTAGATCAGCTGAAGAGCGCTAAATGTGGGGTTTGGAAGGGACAGAGCTGCTTGATCTGATAGTGTGGCTTTAACGATGGACTCAAGATCGGTAATTGTTAATGCCTGACTATCTGATTTAATATGTAAAAGAGAGGTAAGCCTCAGATAGTGCTGGCTATTAGTCCCATGACAGTACTCTGCCAAGTTTCGCACAAAAGGAATGCTTGCCACTAGAAAAGCAGAGTTTTGGGCTAGTCCTTTTTTCCAAATCAGAAACGGATTTTTTTGATATTTTTCCTGTACAAAGCTCAGGGCATGCTGATCTTTTCTTGCGAAAAATCTTCGCTCCCTGGCAATCTGAAGGCGGCTGCTGATTGTTCGATGAAAATCAAAATTATGAGTTAGGAATATTAGCCTGAAAAATGAGACCTTGGAGATTTCGTTAAAATACTCAATAATTGCGTACTTATTTTTATAATCAAAAGAGTCGGCAATGTCATCGACCACAAATAGGGTGGCCTGATTAGATTCTCGGCGCGCGTGCACCTCGAAAAGGACATTCAATATATAAAGTGCTCGCTTTTCCCCTTGGCTGAGGACCTGGAGCAATTTATCTTCCTCGACACCACAGGTTTCTTGGCCATCATGAAATTCAAAAATTACTTTCGGACTTTCGCCTTTTAGGATGACGTCTTGTTGATTCTGAACAACTAGCTTAAATGGAACGTAAAACCGCTCGTTGAACTGAGCAACAACGGCAGCCCACTTGGTTTTTTCTTCCTGAGCCTGCTTTGCTGTCTGCGCAATTACATCCTTTGCTGACGTATACGCCATGGCAAAAACACTCATAGCTGATTGAGCTATGTTGAAATAGCTGAACCATAGTTTTTTTCTGAAGCCTTCAAAGTCACTAAGCTCGGATAGGATTTCCGGATGGAGTGTCAAATACTCTCTAAACTTTTTTAATTCAGCATTTTTTTGAAGCTGCTTATCAACCGCTTCGAATCTTGCAGATAGCTCTTTGTCGCCTAATATGCGTTGTTTCTCTGCCTGAACTAATCCCTCCAATTCTTTGGCAGATGAAACTTCAGTCCTTTCCCCTCCATTAGAAATATTCAGGGTGTGATTCGCCTCAAAGAAACCGTTAGTTTGAAGATTTTTAGAGACATCACTTGCCCCAGCATGGTTAAACTTCTTACTGAGGAGAGGGGAGCCTTCCACTAGCTCTTGATATTTAGACATGTACTCTTGAAGCTGTTGATGTAGCGTACCTGCCTTAAACGCAGCTATAGTTTTGTCGTTGAATATCTCTATATAAGATAAATCGGCGAACCTGGTATCACCATCGAGTTCACCTGCTACCTCTGCAAAGAAGTCATACGGATTAGAAAATTTGAAGACCTCTTTTATTTCAGATGCAGGAGAAGCCTTTCCTGGCCACCCAGAAGCTTCCTTCAGCGCTTTCAGCAAGGCTTCCTGAGTAGACTCGATATTTTTTACCGCCTCCTCATATGCCTCTCTAAGCTTGGGATTGACTAGTAGTGTCGAAGTTCCAGAGCCGGAGTAACGCTCCACATATGGCTTGACGACGAACACGGAGTCCGGGGTGATCGAAGCCGCGGGCTCGGCTGTGATTGTGCGGTTGGTAGTACGTGTAGGGAAAATTAGATCTTGGCTGTCGCGTCCTTCTTGGAAGTCTAAGAAAGTCCGAGCAAGTGATGTCTTCATGAAACCGTTTGGAGCATAGATCGAGAAGGCTGAGCCATCTGGTGTTTTTTGCATCCCCTTAAAAATTAACTTTGTATCAAGCCTTTGAATTCCATAACAATTTTCTAATTTAATATCTAAGAAATCCATGTCTATTGCTCCGATCTAAAGGCCTCGTTGTGGAAAGTATCGTTTTGCCATCACCTTGTCCAGATGGCAATGCCGCCTCCCATCGGGGCGGATCTGGATAGGTAACGAATATGTCGAGTACACCAAGAGGGCGCGCTTTTATCGGCAACGCCTAGCACCTGCCCTCGAACGCCCAGGCCATGCAGGTTCCGTCTCATGCCTGCCTCACACCACATTGCAAAATCAGGGACTTCACTTGACCAATGTTTTTCTTTACCCCCAACATGTAAGCGATAGACTACGACAACCAAATATCAGGGCCAATTCTGAAAACGATAGCCGCTGACACAAGCTGACTTGGAGGCTGTACATGAATAAGGATGAAGAACTTAAAATTTTCAGACAGGTATTCGGACATTCTTTTGATAGTTGTTTAGAACATTCTGAGTCACCTGACTTCATCATCAAAAGCGACCAAATACACGGAGTCGAAATCACTGAAGTTTACTGTGACGCTACTGAAGCAAGGCTACGGCACGCTGACGGATACCTTGAAAACCTTCTGAGCGGAACTGGAAAAGTATTCAGATAGGACAAAGACACAATAACCGTTGATACGATAAAGATCTACCATGAAGATGGTGAGTTGTACTCGGAAGATATAGCAGTAATACGCGAAGTCATCAGCTTCGATGACGCTCTAAAGCTAATCGAACACGCCATAAAAGAAAAAAGCAAAAAAAGCTCAACATATCTTAGCTCATACCATACCGTCGAACTCATAATAAATGACTCTTCCGGTCTATTCCACGTGCAGGATGGCGAAAAATTCCATCAATTCTTTGTCCACCACCTTGATAGAAGTGCGTTGCGCGAATCATCCTTCCGAGAAATTTTCTTCGTGTGCGACCTCTGGAGTGGTCAACGAATCTACCTGCCTATCAAGCTTAATTTATTCCTTAGCGACTTCCTTGGGGTATTAGAGATCGCGGAGTCAGAAGCCATTGAAGATTGGACTGAATCTACAGAACAAATAGAGGCTGTTCTGATAGCACTACATGAGCTTGGCCACACTAGCTTTTCATTCGAATACGTGGATGGAGAACTACATGTAGATCTTGGAGGTTCGGTGATTGAATTCACTGACACCGGAACCAAAATCAAAGACCATACCACGCTTCTGATAGAGCACGAGCTAGCGCATAAAGTAGGCGACCTCCAATCATACGCACTAACTGAAACAATCAATCTAGCGAACCGATTGAAGATTCGACGCTGGGAGAACTCCGTCTATGTTCGTATTTCCTACCCAGTAATGGCTCCGTCCCCGAGAGATTACGATCAGCAAAGGGTAATTAAATCCTGCTAGGCTCGCGTCATAGGGGTTGTGAACCCGTGTGCGAACCACCTGTGAGAACTGGCCCAACATCAACGCCAGAGGCATTCCAGCAGCGCGCATCTGGCTGCATACATCGGTAGGTCTTGCAAGACAAGAAACAAGTGACAGATTTATTTTTCGGCGCTCGTTGATGTGCCATTAAATAACTCTGTCCCCGTTTTTCGCTGTGCGCAGAGATTTACGTCCTAATTAGTACCACGGCGCGCGGAGTCGAGGATCCACCGCTGAGCAGTGAACCATGCTCATCGCCGTCCCGAACTAGAAGCTCAAGTCCCTCTAACAACTCGCTTGGGAGCGTTGATTATAGTTACTAGTTGAGGTGCGCCAAATTTTCCATAGCTTTCCAGACCCGCATAACACGTGGCCTCGCGGACCATTACTGTTCGTCTGTCTCCGCACCACATCCAGCTCCACTGTATTCCGCTGAATGCTTTGGAAGCTCTATAAACCGGCCTTCTGGCCGGTTTGTCGTTTCCACGACCCTCCGTCGGGAACCAACAAAATCCGCAATAACCGGGGGTATTTGGAGTGCAGTGTGTTTCCTGAATGAAGTACGTACCCCTATGCTGGGCCACTCCGCTCAGCGACCTCAGATGCCGCACGGCCGAACCGCGTAATCGCGCCTACAAACTGTTGTACGGCGCGGAGCATGTACCTGTACGTCACATCCAGCGGCCCGAAGGCTGGTGGTCTCGAAGCACCGTACGCCTGTAGCTTCCCCAGCCATAAGAAATCGTCTGGAGATTACATAAATGGTATTGTCAATCAGGTATTAAGTTAGGGCTAAATTCCATGCTGCCCTTTAATTTTCCAGAGCTTTCAGTTAGTGCAAGATGTGCATATTCAGATTTTTTCTTATCGAAAAATCCGCCTGCGAGGTATCGCTTGCCATCGTATTCAACTGGTTTTGGGTTGAGCTCTCTATAGTTTGATGAATAGCTCATGCGGATATGGAGTTTTTCTGGTTGAATGCGCACGCCATTACGATCCTCAAAAGTATGGTTGTTGCCTAGTTCTACTGTGATCTCGGCCCAGGGGTTTTGGGCGCCGCCCAATTCATTTTCTCTTAGTTCCTTAAAGTGAGATTGGGCAACGTTGCTTTCGCTCCAGACTTTTGTAGCGAAACTCCCCACGTCCATCAGTACTCCGTTTATAATCACTTTCGTGTCTACGCCGAACTGAAATCCGGAGTTGGCATACTCAGCGCTGCAGTCCATGGCAAGTTTGGTTAGTTTATAAGTGCGTCCATACATTGCCAGGTTTTTGAGTGGTGCGAAGTATTTTGACCAGTTTTCTGATCGGGCCGAATTAAATGTTAGAATTTTAATATCATTTGCAATAGCATACTCTTTCGCGGGCTTGGAAAAGCCTGAGTGGCTCACCACGACAGTTTTGTTGATCCCAAGTTTTCTGTGCTTTTCTTTAAAGCTTTCGAGTGTTCTAATTCCAACTGGTTTGGAAAGCTCAGTGCATTCCACTGCTATCTTGATTGCGCAGCCGGAAATTTCGCTTTCTATTAGAATGTCTACTTCACGCTCGCACTTGCCTTCATAATCATAAAGCATTGCAGACTCCGTCAAGTTCGCATCTGCTGAGGCCAACTCTCTATTAATTATTTTAACTAGCTTTTGGTAGTGATTAGTTCTGGCTGGCATACGTTGTACTTGATCCTTTTTGTACTGGTTGATACGTTAAGTCCCTTAGTACCCCGCGTTTGACACCTAAGGAAAGCCCGGATGCAAGAGCTGGAAGCACATTACATGGACTGTTCGCTGGCAACGGAAGCCCGGCTATCGCTGAGCGAGAACGAACTCCCACCTGGTACCGAGCCCATGCTACAGCACGTCCGCCAGGGTACCCTGCGTGAGATCGTGCAGGGCGAACAGCGTACACCAAGTAGCGATGAGGTCGTCAGCTGGGTGCGCAACTGTTATCGCGAGAACCCCCTTGTCGGCGATATTGCCCGTGCGATGTTCGTGATCAACGAAGACCTAGTGGTGGCCTACACCGAGTTGCCTATCCCCGACGAAGTACGGCTCGATCTTCAACGCCTGACGAAATTGAAGTTGGACCGCGATTTCTTTGTTTCCTCCACCTTCGAGGGTCAACCCTGTGGCGTACTCTTTAGGGGCTCGGAGATGGAGGAGGGCGGTGTTCTGTTTGAAATCACGGTTTTTGGGCGAGAAGGGCTAGCTGGTGAGGTGTGGCATTTGAACCTGCAGCTATCTAGTACTCGACCAGAACCCTTCATTTCCGTGTGTACGGCAGAGGGATGGATCTATTTTGAGCGAGAGCGCGCCCTGCAGGAGGCGCGTATCATGTTCTTGCTTCAATGTCTGTACCAGTACAGGAAATACCTATACCCAGTACTGCCGGTGAAGTCGATCATCGATGCCCGTAGTGACAGCCCCCGTGACAACCCGTTTCTCGTGAAGCTCATCACCAAGGCGTACTGTGGCCAGGTCGCCTGCACGAGAGTACGGGTAGACCTGGCCTTGATGCATCCTAGGGACATCGATTACGCACTGCGTACCCCGGATGAGGAGATCAGTCGGTTCATCACCCATGCCAGAACCACCGACATCCTCTTGTACGAAGAGGACGGCGTGCTCGTCATGGATGACGACTATCTGGTCTACATGGCGTGCAGGACGCTCGGCCTCACGCGGGTGAACGCTGTGATAGTCGGCGCCTTTGATCAGCCCCTTGTTGAAGTACTAGAGGTAGGAGGGCGTGAGCTTATCCCGCCCGTGGGAGTCACGCGCCAGCAATATCGTTCGCGCCGGGGCAGTGTTGACAAGCAGCACCTGCTGCAACGTAAGGTATCGGCGCTGCGCCCGAAACTCTCTCAGTCGGCCAGGTTTGAGCGCAATTTCATTGAGCTGTGCCATCTACTGGGACGGGTCGGCACGCGTGAAAGAGATCTGCACAACTTCCTTAAGCGGCACACCCAAGTGCTTGATTCCCATGTGGCAGCGGTCCTCAGCGAAGTTCGAATCGGCAAATACCGCGCGGACCTCGTGCTGAAATACCACCAGTCGGACAAGCGTGTGGTGCTGGTTGAGCTCGAGCCCCACAGCGCTCAGATCTTCACCAAGCGCAATAGCCTAAGGCATAAGGTGATCCACGCCGTGCAGCAGGTGCAGGACTGGATTAGGGAAATCCATAACAACGCAAGCAACCTACCCAAGTGGCTGGAAGGCAACTACACCGCAGAAGGGATGGTGGTGATCGGGCGGTCCAAGGACCTGACACAGGAACAGAAAGACACCTTGATGATCCACAACGCCAAGTCCGACATCAAGATTCTCACCTACGATGACCTTTTGGAGCGTTTTCAGCGCTTGATCGAGGTGCTCGACAAACAGAGGGATAAAACTTGTGAGTAAGTTTCCTAACATCCCCACTGAGGCGCCGATTTAAAAACTAAAAGTGACCATTTACAGCGGCAGCTACGGAGCCAGGCTGTGTGAAAACCCAAACGGGTCTCTGAAGATCGCGAGCGTACGTGAAATCTGAAATGGCTTGGTTATTCAGCTAACCCAGATTTCGCGCAGGAGCGCGAAATTCTGGTCATTTTCTAACCAGTCGGATCGCGCCAAGCGTTTTCACACAGCCTGGAGCCGTTGCTGCCGTTTTTGAATGGACAATCGGGGGTGGAAAATCACGGTGCGGACAGCTCTACAAAATTCCAGCTCATCAGGATTTGCTAAGCTTTCACAGGCAGATTTCAGATTCGATTCCAATGAAATCCATAACTAGCTGAATCGTATTATAGATACCCTAAGAGGTACGTCAAAAATCCACTAAATTCCAGTCCCGCGAAAATCGGGACCTTACGGCCAACAACCGTCCGTCTGTCTCCGCACCATAAGATTGGCCAAAGGCGATTTCTCGTTCGCTGGCACCACAAAGAAGCCCGCCTTGTGCGGGTTTTTTTGTACCTGTTTTTTGTTAGGTTGTTATCAGGCCTTAGGCGATGCGGCCAGGTGCATGGCTTGAGCGTGCTGGCGTTTTGATGTCGAGCATCGCCGGCGCGGCGCTTGATCTACGGGGCGCCGCAAAAGGCAGCGGCATGCACTCCCAAATTCGCCACCTCAACGGCAACCCGTGAAGAATACTTTTTATCCACGTCTTGGAGCGCATCGCCGAACACCCGATCAATCGGGTCGATAAACTGCCTCTCGTGGTACGTTTCTTTCACCTACTGAACTCTGCGAGGTGCCCTTACCCATGGTCAAAACTGTTCGCTTGCCCAAACCCGCGGCAGACCTGTTGTTGCTGCACATTGAATTGAAACACATCGAGCCGGCCATCTGGCGCCGCGTGGCGGTACCGGAAAACATCACCCTGGGCAGATTGCATTCAGTGATCCAGGTCGTGATGGGATGGGAGGGTGGGCACCTGCATGAATTTGAAATTGCCGGTGAGAATTACGGCATACCCGACCCTGATGGCTGGGGGCCGCCGGTAAAGCCGGAAGCGCGCAAAACCTTGGTCAAAGCTTTGTGCGGGAAGAAGAGTTTCCGCTATGTGTATGACTTTGGTGACGGCTGGGATCACCGGATCAAAGTCGTTAAAGTGCTGCCCGCCATCGCCTGTCCGCAGGTGCCGTATTGCGTCGATGGTGCCAATGCGTGCCCGCCGGAAGATGTGGGCGGTGAGCCGGGTTATGCCGAGTTTCTTCAAGCCATGGCAGACCCCAATCACCCAGAGCATGAGGCCATGATGGAATGGCATGGGGATATCTTCGACCCGGCGGCTTTCGACTGTGAGCTTACAAATGGTTGGCTGAAGGAATTCAGGGTCTGACAGTCCCGGGCGGAGCGGATTTTCGCGCTTTGCTGCTTACCAGGCGTGGCAACTACCTCTAGCACCACCCGTGCGCTGTGAATGCATAATCGGTAGTTCGCTGCCGGTTTTACCCGTGCTTAAGCTTTTAATCAGCATCGTATTGCCGGTTTCCGCTATGCCCACTATGATAATCAGCACTCAAATGCTGATTAATGGTGTGGCGATGCCGCTCAAACTCACGATCCAGGCTTTCTCCGATGGTGCATGGGGCGATGCAGCGACACTCACGGTCGAGAACCCCGAGCGTGTTGCTGATGGACGGTGCCTTGTCGCATACGACAGCGACTACATCATCGCGAACTTAGATCGCATGGAAGATCGTTGCGAACTGGCCCTAAGCGTTAACCTTCCGTTGAACTGGGACCATCATGACGTCACAGGGTATCCAGCATTCCTCTACGACATCATTCCCTCTGGTGCTGCCAAGGACTCTCTTGAATCCCGCTACGGGCGTCTTAAGCCCGAAGGCGTGGAAATGGGGCTGTACCTTTTGGAGCGCTTCACGCCGGCCCCTATTGGGCATCTGCGCATCAAGGAGTCGGTGGAAGGCCTTCAGCCGGATCTGAACGAGGCTTTCGCGCATGCTGAGGTCGTGGACAGGACGAACGAATTTCTTGAGTACGCCTATGAAAGCGGCGCGGCGTTGGGCGGTGCTACCGGTGCCAACGGGCAAGCCCCCAAGCTGGTCATGACCCAAGCCCACGACGGTGCTCTGTATGCTGATGCGATGCTCCCCGATGACCAGGCGTGCCGTCACTGGCTGATCAAGTTTGCGCGTAATCGAGGCGGCGAGCGCGACAAAGACATCCTGCGAACAGAGTTTCATTACTACAAGGCGGTTGCTGCCCTCGGCCTTGATACGGTTCCCACTGATGGTTTGGCGCTTGAAGAGGCAGTGAAGCCAAGCCTCTGGATGCCACGGTTTGATCGCCGAGTAGTGGATGGCGGGGTGGAGCGGATACCGCTGGAGTCGGTGTACTCGATCTGCGGCATTACCGGCTACGCGCATCCGATGGCGCATGCCGAAGTGGTTCACCGACTGGTAGGTCTATGGATCGATAACGGCCAGCAGGATGAGGTGGACGACCTGGTGTTCGAGTACGTGCGGCGCGATCTGCTGAACCGCATTCTAGGGAACACCGATAACCACGGCCGCAACACCTCCATCATGCGTGTGGGTGGGAGGTTTCGTTTGGCGCCAATCTATGACCTTGCGCCAATGATTCTGGATGAAGAGGGCATCACACGGACGACGAAGTGGGCGGCGGAGCGCAAGGGGTCTTCCAATTGGAGCGACAACTGCGCTGAGCTCGTTGGTTACACTGATCCCGATGTTCTGCTGCAACGGTTGAG
This sequence comes from Pseudomonas sp. BNK-15, assembly GCF_047456105.1. Classification (NCBI taxonomy): domain Bacteria; kingdom Pseudomonadati; phylum Pseudomonadota; class Gammaproteobacteria; order Pseudomonadales; family Pseudomonadaceae; genus Pseudomonas; species Pseudomonas sp. BNK-15. Next base: position 1,144,685 of record NZ_CP179898.1, on the reverse strand, counting down.
GAATGCGGCTGAGGAATTCAGGGCGTTGCCCGATCTGCTGACCGATGCTCCTGAATCGATGCGCAATGCAGCCTCTCTACCCGTGAATAACCTGGATAAGCGACTCGTGGAGTGGGGACTGCGATGAAAAAACTACAGCCTGAAGAGCGCGCTCAGCTCGTAGAGGATATCGTCAAGCGCAACGCGGCTGGGCTCGATCCAATCGGCACATCCATCCGCCGTCTGCGGCTCGAAGTCACCGGGCTTGACCAAGAGACCTTCGCGGCCATGTGCAGGATGTCCACGAAAAGCCTGTACGAACTGGAAAGCGGGAAGTCGAATCCGAAGCTCAGCACTTTGGAGGCCGTGCTGCGTCTCTTTGGCGTGCGGATGGGTATGGTGATGACTGCCAAAGACAAGCCCATCGCAACGGTCGTCGGCAACAATGTCGGCCAGTTGAAGGCCGGTGGGCCAATCGCTGTGGCCGCGCCGCTGGCCAGTTCCTACGTGGTGGCCGGACCGAAACGAGGGAAAAGCCCGGTGGCAGCCAAAGCGAAGAAGGCAGCGTCGAGGCCGGCATCGCCACGGGCACGGAAAAGCAGTCAGGAAAAGTGAGATTGATGTGGGATGCAAATAAAGTCTCATCCCATTTGCCTCTAACTGATCGGTTGCGGCATTAAGCCCGGTTGCTCGCAGTAGTTCCAAACCAAGACGGCTCCATGCTTGTAACGATAACCATGGGTAATCCAGGGTTGAGGTTTTCCACAGAAAATGGCGGCTGTGTGTGGGCAGGCTTCGGCCTGGCCGGGTTTCCAAGTTCCCCGGTATTCCTACCCCATACAAAGCTGCCACCCCCCAATCCTGCCGGAAGTAGCGATTAGGCTGCTGGGTAACAATCCCAAGCCTGATCCTTACGGGCGAACGTGACAGTTCAGCATGATTGTCGCGCCACTGCGCGCTATGGCGTGCTGTCGTGACAACTCCTACGGCTCATGATGCACTTTCGGACCACACTGAACCTTGCGGAAGCTGGCCTGGAGGGATAAATTCATCGGGTCGCAACCAATTGTGCGACCGGGTTTGGCGACCCGTATGAAAAGGCGCAACGGCGCCCCGATCACGATTGCAGGCGCTTTTTTTGCGTCCGCTGTCTCGTGTAATGGCGGCTGTGCGTGGGAGACCCTCGGGTCTGCCGGGTTCCTTTTCCTCGGTTCGCCAACCTGCGTACAGCTGCCACCCTAATCGTTTGGCGACGGTCAGCGTGGTGCTCCAAACGAAAAGGACCTCATGCATGCTCACCGTAAGTCTATCCAGGATCCTCGCATCCGTTCTCCGCCGCCGTCGCCCTTCGCCGGCTCCCGAACCCCACCGGTTCTACCCCATCTACGACCCATCCCGTCCGCACAACGCACCCAAGCAGGTGCCCCATGACTGACCAGGAACGCTTGTCCACAATCCAGAGCTACGCCTGGACCCTCGAACTGCTCGGCGAAGCCTTGGTGCAGCATGACGAGATGCTCGAGTGTGAACACAACCCTCACTTGAGCTTCCGGAACACCGCAGGTATCCACCAGGCGATACGGATCATCAGCCAGTTGGCCAGTGAGCAGTGTGCGAAAGTTAGCCTGTTGAAGGGCGAAGCCTGCTAAGGAGGGGCATATCCGGTTACAGGGCACGTTCAGGTACCTCCTGATCATGCGTTTTGGCCTGTAAACCGTCCCTGCCTTGAACCGCGAACGCGGCCTCCGGTTCGTACCGGAGGCCCGCCCACACAGGGTGCCCTTCGATTGAAACCTCACCCGCTCACGCTTCGCGCACCGCCCCCGGCAACTGCACGGCCTTCGGTCGCAACAGCGTGCTCAACCCCAGCAACAACACCGCACCGATGGCCATTATCCCCCAGGCCCAGTGCAACGAACTGAGCTGGTCACGGACGATGCCGGCAATCAGTGGCATGGTCGCTGCGATCAGGTAGCCACCGCCCTGTACGAACGCCAGCAAGGCGCCGGCTTCGGTTGGCGAGTGGGTGTGGTCGAGGGTGACGATGAGCGACAACGGGAACAATGCGCCGATGCCAAGCCCCAGGCACAGGGTGGCCACCACCGCGAGCTGCACGGGGGCGAGCATCAGGCAGGCCAGGCCGGCAAGCAACAGCAGTATCACCACGGTCAGCGGCTGTCTGCGGTCTGGGTAGCGCTGAATGAGGGCTGAAACCAGTAGGCCGGCGATGACCTCGGTGACGGTGAGGGCGCCAAGCAGGTAACCCGCCTGGGTGGCCGTCCAGCCCAATTCAACATAGAACGGCGGCAACCAGGCCAGCACCAGCGTGTAGGCACCCGTGCCAATGCCGAAGAACAACAACAGCAACCAGGCTCGCCCGCTGCGGTACGGCAAGGTGGCATCGCTGTGGCTACCGGGGTCGCTGCCGGCGGCAAGCAACCAGGCGATCAAGCCGACCAGCGCCGGCAAGGCTGCAACCCCCAACGTCAGTTGCCAGCCGAAGGTGCTGGCACCCGGCGCCGCAAAGGCAGCGGCCAGCGCTGCGCCGCCCATGATGCCGGTGGTGAACAGCCCCATCAGCATGCCGGCGCTTTGCGGGTGGCTGCGCTTGATGAACGCGGGCATCAAAGCCTGGATAACCGCAATGCCGACCCCGCCCAACGCGGCTGTTGCGATCAGCGCCGTGCCGGACGTGATATAGGCCCGTGCGGCGCAGCTGATGACGATCAGCGTGATACCCATCGCCACACCTCGCACTTCACCTACCAGGCGCAGCAGCCAGGGGCCGGACAGCGCGAACAACCCCATCATCATCACTGGCAGGGTGGTCAGCAGGCCGCCTTGGGCGTTGCTCAGGCCCAGGTCTTGTTGCAGGGTGCCGAGCAAGGGGCCGATGGCCGCCATGATGGGGCGTAGGTTCAAGCCGATCAGCATGGCCAGTAGGCCGATGCACGCTTTGCTTGGCAGATCACGCATGTTGAAGTGGCTCCTGCAGGAAGGTGCATATCGCCTGGTTGAAGGCCTGGGCGTACGGAATGTTGAATACGTGGCCGTCACCCGGCAGGGTGATCTGGCGGGCATGGTCGATACGTTGGGTGATGTCTTCGGCTTCCGAGCGTGGGCTGATGAGGTCGCCTTCGGCGGCGAGCACCAGGGTTGCCGCTTGAATCGCTGGCAATTGATTGCTCAGGTCGTAGCGCTTCATGCCATTGCACCAGCGGATCTGGCTTTGCGCTGACAGTTGAGCGGCCTGGGCGTGCCAGGCCTGGTACAGGCATTGGCCTTCGGCCGAGGCGGCATAATCAGCGCCAACCAACGCCGGCCAAGTGGCCTTGAACCGCTTCAGGCAGCCGTCCGCCTGGGCAAGGTTTGCGGCCCAGTCGTTCAGCAGCCCCTGGCGGTACGTGCTGTTCATGCTGGCGAATGTGCCGGCGACCACCAGTTGCTGTACGGCCTCAGGTGCATGGCAGGCCATTTCGAGCGCCACCATGCCGCCCAGGGAGAGGCCGATCAGGTGGGTGCTTTCCAGCCCCAGGTGGTCGAGCAGTGCCAGCATTTCCAGTGCCTGGGCATGGGCCGTGATACCTTCGGGCGCTTCGCTGGACGCGCCGTGGCCCAGCAGGTCGGATACGATAACGCGGTGGCCCAGGCTGAGCAGTGCACTGGCCTGGGGCGCCCAGGCACGCCCGCTGTTGCCCAGGCCATGCAGCAGCAGCACCGGGCTGCCAGCGCCTGAGTCGTAGTAGTAGTGCCGATGCGGTCCGTGTATGAAAAATGCCATGTGTTCTCCTGATCCTTCAGTCGTATCGTCAGCAAGATAACTTAACGTTAAGATAGTTTAAAGGCGTCGGAGTTCAGGAGTTTGCGCGGGTTAACAGTTGATCAATTGCCCGGTGAAGGGGAGCTATGAACGATCATGTGGATTTCGTCGTCGCGCAGTGGGCGCAGGCGATGCCCTCGGTGGACGTCACATCCATGGAGATTTTCGGGCGCATGGCGCGCATCCAGAAGCATCTGGAGCGCATGCGTGCCGAAGCGCTGGCACAGTACGGCTTCAAGGAAGGCGAGTTCGATGTGCTGGCGACGCTGCGAAGGGCAGGGGCGCCGTACCGCCTGACGCCAACCGAGCTTTACCGCTCGCTGCTGATCACATCCGGGGCGATGACCAACCGGCTGGCCCGGCTGGAAAGCGCCGGCATGGTCGAACGTATTGCCGACGATCACGACAAGCGCAGCTACCAGGTTGCACTGACCGCGGCAGGTAAGGTGTTGATTGAGAAGGCTCTGCTTACACATACTGAGATTCAGGAGCTGGTACTGGCCCCTTTGAGTGCGAAGCAGCGCGCAGGGTTTGCGCAGCTGTTGAAGCAGATGCTCGCGTGTCTGCCTGGCGAAGGGGCGCCCAGCCAATGAACTGGAAAATTCAGGAGGAATTTTCATGCTGCACAGCAACTACCTCAAGCAGTTGGATCTGCAGGACATCGTGGTGTTTCTCAACCTGCTCGAGTTGCGCAGCGCCAAGCGCACCGCCGAGTTGATGAGCGTCAGCCAGCCTACCGTCAGTTATTGCCTCAAGCGCCTGCGTGGCTGCTTCGATGACACGTTGTTCGCTTCTTCCCAGGGCGTGCTGCTGCCCACCACCAAGGCCGAGAAAATCGCACCCTACCTGCGTATGGTGATGACTGCCAAAGACAAGCCCATCGCAACGGTCGTCGGCAACAATGTCGGCCAGTTGAAGGCTGGTGCGCCAATCGCTGTGGCCGTGCCGCTGGCCAGCTCCTACGTGGTGGCCGGACCCAAGCGAGGGTAAAGCCCTGCGGCAGCCAAAGCGAAGAAGGCAGTGTCGAGGCCAGCATCGCCACGGGCACGGAAAAGCAGTCAGGAAAAGTAAGATTGATGTGGGATGCAAATCGGGTCACGTTTGCGTAGCTATAAGCGGGGCAGCCTGACGTACTGCTGGCCGAAGGCACTTGCGAAAGCGGTGGCATGGGGATAAATTGCCTCAGTCGCCGAAGCATCGGTGATGCGACCTTGGCCGGTCGGATTCGAAAGGCGCATCAGCGCTCAGTCTTCATCGCAGGCGCTTTTTTTGTGCCCGCGATGTCGTGTTTTGGCGGTGGTGCGCGGGACACCTTCGGGTGTGCCGGGCTCCTTTCGTCCCGGTCGGCCAACCCGCGTACTGCTGCCACCTTAACTTGCTTGGCCGCGAGCGGTGGCAGTTCCACAACGAAAGGAACTCATGCATGACCACCCGAAATCCGTTACTGATCCTCGCATTCGTTCTCCGCCGCCGTCGCCCTTCGCCGGCTCCCGAACCCCACCGTTTCTACCCCATCTACGACCCATCACGTCCGCACAGCGCACCCAAGCAGGTGCCCCATGACTGACCAAGAACGCTTGTCCACAATCCAGAGCTACGCCTGGACCCTCGAACTGCTCGGCGAAGCCTTGGTGCAGCATGACGAGATGCTCGAGTGTGAACACAACCCTCACTTGAGCTTCCGGAACACCGCAGGTATCCACCAAGCAATACGGATCATCAGCCAGTTGGCCAGTGAGCAGTGTGCGAAAACGAGCCTTTTGCAGGGCGAAGCTGGCGAGGCGGGGGAGGGAAGTCGGTGAGGTAGGTTGTATAAACGGCAAGTTACTGAACCGTTAACCAGGGCGGTTAGCAGTTCAGTAATTTGCCTGTGGGATTTTGGGGCTGCTTTGCAGCCCTTTCGCGACACAAGGCCGCTCCTACAGGGGTTGCGGGTATCAGGCTCGAATTAGTGCTGGTACCACTCGCACGTAAATCAACTCACTGACCAACTCCACCATCGTCTGGGTGATCACCGCCGCGGCCGCCAGCCCACGTATGTCCTCCGGCAGCGCCAGCGCCAGGGGCAACACCACCAGGGAGTTGCGTGTCGCGGCGCTGAAGGTCGCCGAGCGTACTTCTTCCACCGGCAACTGGAACAGCCGCGCCGAGGCAAACCCGAGCACCGGCGCCAGCAGCATGAAGCCGATGTACACCGGGATCACCGGCAGCAGGCGGTCGAAATCGTGTACTACCACGGCAATCTGCGAGCCGATCACTGCCACCAGCACCAGTGCCATCGCCGGCACCGGCATCCACGCCCAGGCCTCATTCCACACAGAAACGCTACGTGACCGGCGTGCTCCGGCCGAGGTGAGCACCGCCAGGATCAGCGGCAGCCCAATCAGCAGCACGAACGCCTCCATGAATGGCGTGATGGAAATCGCCACTTCGCTGCTGTCACCCAGCATCAGCGCCAGGTACACCGGCAACAGCACCAGTTGCACCAGCAACAGCACGGGGGTGGCGGCGAGGGTAAGGCGCGAGTCGCCTTTGCCGATGTGGGTGAACACCACCACGTAGTCGATGCAGGGCGTCAGCAGCACCATCAGGGCGCCGATGAGGATGGCCGGGTGCTCGACCAAGCCTCGGGTGGCGGCCCACACCAGTAACGGGACGAAGATGAAGTTGGCCAGCAGCAGCGCGGCCATGAAGCGGCGGTTGCCCAGGCCTTGGCGCAGGTCGAGGAAGGGGATTTGCAGGAACATCGCGTACATCAGTACGGCGATGGCGGGGGTGACCAGTGCTTCCAGGTGGCGCGCGGTGTCGGTGGCCAGCAGGCCGAAGGCCGCGGCGGCGAGCACGGCGGCGAAATACAACGCAATCTGATGGGTTTCGAGTTGCTCTCTGGTCAAGGCGGCGTCCTGGCGTTCGCGGTGGGCGTGAGGGTGCACAGGGTAATACGCTGCGCCGCAATTGTGGTCGCCCGCTTGTTGTGGCTTGCAATGGCAAGGCTTGCCCGCAGGCATGAAAAAGCCCGGCACAAGGGCCGGGCTTTTCACATCAGGCTATCGCCAATCAGTTGCCGTACACCGGCAGCTTCTTGCAGATGGCCTTGACCTTTTCACGTACGGCGTCGATGACGGCGTCGTTATTCAGGTCGGCGAGGATGTCGCAGATCCAGCCGGCCAGTTCTTTACACTCGGCTTCTTTGAAGCCGCGGGTGGTGACGGCCGGGGTGCCGAAACGCAGGCCCGAGGTCACGAACGGCGAACGTGGGTCGTTAGGTACCGAGTTCTTGTTGACGGTGATGAAGGCTTTGCCCAGGGCGGCGTCAGCATCCTTACCGGAGATTTCCTGCTTGATCAGCGACAGCAGGAACAGGTGGTTCTGGGTGCCGCCGGAAACGACGTCGAAACCACGCTCGATGAACACGCTGGCCATGGCCTGGGCGTTCTTCACCACCTGCTGCTGGTAAGCCTTGAACTCAGGCTGCAGGGCTTCCTTGAAGCAGATGGCCTTGGCCGCGATGACGTGCTCCAGCGGGCCGCCCTGGGCGCCCGGGAAGACGGCGGAGTTCAGCTTCTTCTCGATGTCGGCGTTGGCACGGGCCAGGATCAGGCCGCCACGCGGGCCGCGCAGGGTCTTGTGGGTGGTGGTGGTGACCACGTCGGCGAACGGCACCGGGTTCGGGTACACGCCAGCGGCAACCAGGCCGGCAACGTGGGCCATGTCGACGAACAGGTAGGCACCTACTTTGTCGGCGATGGCGCGGAAGCGCGGGAAGTCCAGGACCTGCGAATAGGCCGAGAAGCCGGCAACGATCATTTTCGGCTTGTGCTCGACGGCCAGGCGCTCGACTTCGTCGTAGTCGATCAGGCCGTTGGCATCGATGCCGTACTGGATGGCGTTGTACAGCTTGCCCGAGGAGCTTACCGAAGCACCGTGGGTCAGGTGGCCACCGTGGGCCAGGCTCATGCCCAGGATGGTGTCACCGGCCGACAGCAGGGCCAGGTAGACAGCGGCGTTGGCCTGGGAGCCGGCGTGCGGCTGAACGTTGGCGTAGTCGGCACCGAACAGCTCCTTGGCGCGGTCGATGGCCAGTTGCTCGACCACGTCGACGTACTCGCAACCACCGTAGTAACGCTTGCCCGGGTAGCCTTCGGCGTACTTGTTGGTCAGGACCGAACCCTGGGCTTCCATGACGGCTGGGCTGGTGTAGTTTTCCGAAGCGATCAGCTCGATATGCTCTTCCTGGCGCAGAGCTTCTTGCTGCATGGCTTCGAAGAGCTCGGCGTCGTACTTGGCAATGGTCAAATCACGGCTGAACATAACGGTCCTCAAGGATCGGGCTGAATTGGGGGGGCATTCTAACCGATTGATTCGCGCCTGGCATATGAAGTGGCATCAAGTCGCGGACCAATGGCTTTCATGTTGCATCCCGCGCCCTGCCTGGGCTGGATGGGGGCGGGAGTTGACTTTGAAGTCCGCTTTCAGCAGGCCAGGGCCGCGCCAGCGGGCACCGGATCACTGGAACATGAACAGCGTCTCGTTGCTGAACTGCGCCTCGAACTGGCTGGCCGGCATCGGCCGCCCGAACAGGTAGCCTTGTACCTCGTCACAGCCATGCTCACGCAGGAACTCCAGCTGCTCGTGGGTTTCGACGCCCTCGGCGATCACCGCCAGGTTCAGGCTGTGCGCCATGGCGATGATCGCCCGGGCGATCTGCGCGTCCTGCTCGCCCTCGGGCAGGCCGTCGACGAAGGTGCGGTCGATCTTCAGCACGTCGATGGGGAACTGCTTGAGGTAGTTGAGCGACGAGTAGCCGGTGCCGAAGTCGTCCACCGCAATGCTCAGGCCCAGCACCTTCAGGCTGTCGAGTATCTGCATCGCTTCGTTCACATCGCGCATCAGGATGCTTTCGGTCAGCTCCAGCTCCAGGCACGCAGGCGGCAGGCCGGTTTCTTCGAGCACGGTGGCGATGCGCTTGCCCAGCTGGCCGTCGGAGAACTGCCGGGCCGAGATGTTCACTGACACCTTCGGCACGCGCACCTTGGCCTTGTGCCAGGCCTTGAGCTGGCGGCTGGCCTCGCGCAGCACCCAGTCGCCGACATCCACCACTAGTCCCAGCTCCTCGATCACCGGGATGAAGTCGCCCGGTGGCACCAGGCCGCGCGTGGGGTGGCGCCAGCGCAGCAGCGCCTCGGCACCGGTCAGGCGCTTGCCGTCGCCGCTGAACTGCGGTTGGTAGTAGAGGATGAATTCGTTCTGCTCCAGGGCATGGCGCAGGTCGCTTTCCAGCTCCAGGCGCTCCAGGGCGCTGGCGTTCATCTCGGCCTGGTAGAACTGGAAGTTGTTCTTGCCGCGCTCCTTGGCGTGGTACATGGCGGTGTCGGCGTTCTTCATCAGTTGGCTCAGTTCGCCGCCGTCCTGCGGGCTGAGGGCGATGCCGATACTGGCGGTGACGAAGAACTCGCGGCCTTCGAGCACGAATGGCCGCACCAGGCTGGCGAGGATGTTCTCGGCCACATGGATGGCGCGGTTGAGCGCCATTTCGCGGGTGGCGCGCGATTGCAGCAGCAGGGTGAACTCATCACCGCCCATGCGCGCCACGGTGTCGTCATCGTCGACACAGGCCAGCAGGCGCAGGGCCATATCCTTGAGCATGCGATCGCCCGCAGCGTGGCCCAGGGAGTCGTTGATCGGCTTGAAACGGTCCAGGTCGAGGAACATCAGTACCACCCACGACTTCTGCCGCTCAGCTTGTTGCAGGGCAGTGTGCAGGCGGTCCTGGAACAGCGTGCGGTTGGGCAGGTGGGTCAGGGCATCGTAATAGGCCAGGCGATGAATGCGCTGTTCGCTGGCCTTGCGCTCGCTGATGTCAGTGAAGAAACACACGTAGCTGGCCAGGTCGCCCTCGTCATCGAGCACCGCGGTTATACCGACCCAGGCCGGGTAGTGTTCGCCACTGCGGCGCTTGAGCCACACTTCGCCTTCCCAGCTGCCGCGCAGGTGCAGCTGTTTGAGTACGTAGCGCAGGTGGCCCTCCTGCTGGTCGTCGACCGTCAGCATGCTTGGCAGCTGGTCGAGCACATCGCTGACCGAATACCCGCTGACCCGGCTGAACGCTTCGTTGGCCTGCACGATGTAGCCGGCCGGGTCGGTGATGAGGATGGCCGAGGTTGAGTGTTCGAAGACCGTGGCGGCCATGCGCAGGTCTTTTTCCGCACGGCGTTGCTGGCTGATGTCGCGGCCCACGCCCAGCACACCCTCGAAGCGCTCGCGGTCGTCCCACACCAGCACCAGGCGCAGCTCGATAGGGATCTTGCGGCCATCGGCGCGCAGGCAGTCGAACAAAAACAGCTGGTTGGGCAGGTGCTGGCGCAGTTGTGCCAGCTGTTCCCGGTCGCCCATGGCCTTGCTGACCCGTTCCATCAGGCTGTAGATGCCGGTGAGCTGGGACGGGTTGGCGACAATCGACTGCCAGCCGTTTTCAAAGATCCAGTCGGTGTTGTAGCCCAGCACTGCCTGCACCGAGGGGCTGACGTAGTTGAGCTGCAGCTTGCTGTCGGTGGAGAAGATCACGTCGCTGATGCTTTCGGCGAGCATGCGGTAGCGCTGCTCGCTGTCGCGTAGCGACTGGCTGGCCTCGATTTGCACGGTGACGTCCTTGCCCACACCGATGATGCGGGTAACCTGGCCATCGCTGTCGCGGGTCAGCACTTGCTCACGGATGTCGTAGCAGCGCCAGCCGCCGTCGCGGTGGCGGAAGCGCAGCTGGCAATGCAGTGACTGGCCGTGGCCGTTGGCGCGTTGCTGCTGGCGCAGGGCCTGGTAGTGCGCCGCATCCTCGGGGTGCAGCAGCAGCTCCCAGAAGCGGTCGCCCATCTGCGCAAGCTCGGTGCGGTCGTAGCCCAGGGTCTGGCCGAGGTGGCGGTTGCTGAAGATCATCCGCTGGCTGAGCACGTCCTGCACGTACAACTGGTCGGGCACGGTACGCACCACGTCCGACCAGAAGCTTTCGCGCTCCAGCAGCGACAGCTCCACCTGCTTGCGGCTGGTGATGTCGCTGATGCTCAGGATCACCGCCTGGTAGTCGCGGCGCTGTTCCGGCAGCCGCGCCATCAGCCACAGGTGCAGCTCACCGCCCAGGGGGGCGGGCAGGCGCACTTCCAGTTCCAGCAGCGGGCGCTGCTCGATCAGCGCATCGATCAGTTGCATGCCGACGCTGTCACGGCCGTCGCCGCTGCCGTCGATCAGCCGTTGCCAGGCCCCTGCGTGGCAGTCGACGTTGAGCAGCTGGCGCGCCACTTGGTTGATTTCGGTGATCTTCAGTTCCAGCAGCAGCGAGCGGCGCAGGCTGGAGTCGAGTGCCAGGCTCTGCTTGAGCGCGGCGAGGTTGCGCAGGTGGTAGCGGTCAAGCTGGCCGGGCAGGCTGGAGAGGTCGAGCACGCACAGGGCTACGCCGGTGCCCTCGAAGATTTCCTGGTAGCGCCGGCGGTCCTCCTGCAGGGCGCGCTGGCGGCGGCGCATGTTGATCAGCGCCAGTACCGGCAGCAGCGCACAGAACAGCGCCAGCAGGCACTTGCCCAGCAGTGCCGGCAACAGTTTCTGCTGGGCAAGGCCGGCATCGAACAGGCCCCGCAGCTGCCAGACACTGTTGTCGATGAAGACCAGCATCACGCTTTGCAGCGGCTGGTCGCTGGTCTGCGCTGGGGCGTGGCGTTCCAGCACCTCGCCGCTGCGGCTGTTCTCCAGCAGCCACAGGGGGTGCCCGGGGCCGTCCAGGTGCTGGGTCAGGGTGCGGTAAAAATCGTTGGACAGGCGCAGCAGCCAGTAGCCGCGACCCTGCTCGGTGGCCTGGCGCAACAGCAGGTAGACGGTGCGGTTGTCCGCCGAGTTGGCGAAGAAGTAAGGCCGGCCCTGGTTCAAGCCGAACAGCTCGTCAATCAGCGGGCGGTCGGGGCTGCCGGCCAGGCTGTCGCTCTGTAGCCGCCCACTGTGGTCCAGCCAGGCCAGGTCGCGCAGGTTTGGCAGGCGCTCGCGCAGCGTGTCGAGCAGGCTGGGCAAGGCGGCAGGCGAAGGCGCTTTGACATACGGCTGCACCACATTCAGCGCCTGCTGGGCCTTGAGCGCCATGTTCAGGCCCAAGTGGTCTGCCAGTTCGACGCTTGCGTCCAGGTGCTGCTGGCGCTGCTCGGCCTGGGTGTGGCGGAACTGCGAGAACAGTTGCCAAAGCAGCAAACCCAGCAGCAGCAAAGCCAGCAGGGCCAGCGCACCTTTGACCGAGCCGCGCACCGGAGCGGCTGGGGCCGGCGTGACAGTGCGCGGCGAGGACGGATGATTGAGATTGGTCAAACCTTGGTCCTGCTATTGGGCTGGCGACGGCAGGGATTGATATGCACGGTGTATGCCGGTGCCTGGGCGACCGCACCGCGGTTGCGCACTATAAGGCCGTATACCCGAAACGGGCTAGCATGCCTGTCATTATGGCAAAGTGCCAGCCCTGCTATCGGGTGCCGATGGTCGCGATGAAACCTGCCCGTTCGGCAATGCCTTGCTTGCTGTGCGAGAATGCCGCCCGCTTCAATGACAACGCATCGGAGATGTTCGGTTTTGGTTACTCACTTTTCCACCAATGGCCTCGATTCCGCCTGTGGGCGCAGCAGTCAGACCCTTGTCAGCACTGCCGTGACCGAGGATGTATCCTGCAAGTCGTGCCAGCGTTCGCTGGTCAAACCTGAGGCCTCGGCCTCGAAAGCCAAGGCGCCGTCGCTGGCCGAGCTGCGCAAGACCGCCAAGGCGGCAGTAGCCCCGGTCGAAGCTGGGGCTGAGGCTGCAGTGAAACCGGCCAGCAAGGCCGTGAACAAACCTGCCGCCAAGCCGGCCAAGGCTGCCGAGCAGCCTGCCCGCCAGGGTGGTTTCAGCGTGAAATCTGCCTGGGCCGCGCGCCTGGCCGGGCAGGGCGACCGTTGCCGGTTGCCGCGGGGCAAGGCAAAGCAGCGTCACGTCTGATCTGTGTGGGGCCAGCACCGGCCTCACCGCCGCCAATGGGCCGCACAGCGGCCCTGTTGACCCCACCATCCGACCACCCTGTGCAACGCGGCGCGTTGGCGTAGAATGGTCGACTTTGTTCAATGACACCCCGTAAACACATCCGCCTGGCCACCTGGCCGGGGCGATCGTCGATGTCTTTACCTATCTGATTAGAGGGCTTGGTTTTGGCTCAATACGTCTACACCATGCATCGGCTGAGCAAGGTCGTGCCGCCGAAGCGGGAAATTCTCAAGAACATTTCCCTGTCGTTCTTCCCGGGCGCCAAGATCGGCGTACTCGGCCTGAACGGCGCGGGTAAATCGACCCTGCTGCGGATCATGGCGGGCGTCGACAAGGAATTCGACGGCGAAGCCCGTCCGATGCCCGACATCAACGTCGGCTACCTGCCCCAGGAGCCGCAGCTGGACCCGAGCAAGACCGTACGCGAAGTGGTCGAAGAAGCGGTCAGCGTGATCAAGGACGCCCAGGCCCGCCTGGACGAGGTCTACGCTGCCTACGCCGAACCCGACGCCGACTTCGACAAGCTGGCCGCCGAGCAGGCCAAGCTCGAATCCATCCTGCAGGCTGCCGACGGCCACAACCTCGAGCGCCAGCTCGACGTCGCCGCTGACGCCCTGCGCCTGCCGGCCTGGGATGCCCGCATCGAACACCTGTCCGGTGGTGAGAAGCGCCGTGTGGCCCTGTGCCGTCTGCTGCTGTCGGCACCCGACATGCTGCTGCTCGACGAACCCACCAACCACCTGGACGCCGACTCGGTGGCCTGGCTGGAGCGCTTCCTGCACGACTTCCCGGGCACCGTGGTAGCGATTACCCACGATCGTTACTTCCTCGATAACGTCGCAGGCTGGATCCTCGAACTGGACCGCGGCGCCGGCATCCCGTACGAAGGCAACTACTCGGGCTGGCTGGAGGCCAAGTCGGACCGTCTGGCGCAGGAATCCAAGCAGCAGAGCGCCCACGAGAAGGCCATGAAAGAGGAACTGGAGTGGGTGCGCAAAGGCGCCAAGGCCCGCCAGTCCAAATCCAAGGCCCGTCTGCAGCGCTTTGAAGAGATGCAGTCGCAGGAATTCCAGAAGCGCAGCGAAACCAACGAGATCTACATCCCGGCTGGCCCGCGCCTGGGCGACAAGGTCATCGAGTTCAAGAACGTCTCCAAAGGCTATGGCGACCGCGTGCTGATCGACAACCTGTCGTTCGCCATGCCTAAAGGTGCCATCGTCGGCGTGATCGGTGGTAACGGTGCCGGTAAGTCGACCCTGTTCCGCATGCTGATGGGCAAGGAACAGCCGGACTCGGGCAGCATCGAGATCGGCGAAACCGTGCAACTGGCCTGTGTGGACCAGAGCCGCGAAGACCTGGACGGTGCCAAGACCGTGTTCCAGCAGATCTCCGATGGCTCCGACATGATCCGCATCGGCAACTACGAGATCCCGTCGCGCACCTACGTTGGCCGGTTCAACTTCAAGGGCGGCGACCAGCAGAAGTTCGTCAAGGACCTCTCCGGTGGTGAACGTGGCCGTCTGCACCTGGCCCTGACCCTGAAAGAGGGCGGCAACGTGCTGCTGCTCGACGAACCGTCCAACGACCTGGACGTCGAAACCCTGCGTTCGCTGGAGGAAGCCCTGCTGGACTTCCCGGGCGCCGCGATCGTGATTTCCCACGACCGTTGGTTCCTGGACCGTGTGGCTACCCACGTCCTGGCGTACGAAGACGACTCGAACGTGGTGTTCTTCGAAGGTAACTACACCGAGTACGAAGCCGACCGCAAGAAGCGCCTGGGCGACGCCGCTGCCCAGCCGCACCGGGTACGGCACAAGAAGCTGGCCCAGTAAGCCGGTTCCGATGCACAAGAATGGGGCCCTCAGGGGCCCCATTTTTGTGCTTGGCGTAAAGTGGCCTGTCCCGCCAGGCGGGCTGATCGGCCATCGGAAGGCACCTTGTTTTGTATACACTTATATAAAACGCACCAAATAATTTCATAAAAACGACATTTCGCCCTATTCCAGTGCGATTGCTTCTTGGTACATTCCAGAAAAAACCAATAAGTCCAATCCCTCTTGGTGAGATGTCTACCCATGATCGAATCTGTCGACCATTTCCTCGAGCGCCTGAAGCAGCGCGACCCGGCCCAGCCCGAATTCCACCAGGCGGTGGAAGAAGTGCTGCGCAGCCTTTGGCCGTTCCTTGAAGCCAACCCACACTACCTGCAGGCCGGCATCCTCGAGCGCATGGTCGAACCCGAGCGCGCGGTGCTGTTCCGCGTGTCGTGGGTCGATGACCAGGGCAAGGTTCAGGTCAATCGCGGCTACCGCATCCAGATGAGCAGCGCCATCGGCCCCTACAAGGGCGGCCTGCGTTTCCACCCCTCGGTAAACCTGGGTGTGCTCAAGTTCCTGGCCTTCGAACAGGTATTCAAGAACTCCCTCACCTCGTTGCCCATGGGCGGCGGCAAGGGCGGCTCCGACTTCGACCCCAAGGGCAAGAGCGACGCCGAAGTGATGCGCTTCTGCCAGGCCTTCATGAGCGAGCTGTACCGCCACATCGGCGCCGACCTGGACGTGCCTGCCGGTGACATCGGTGTGGGCGCCCGCGAGATCGGCTTCATGTTCGGCCAATACAAGCGCCTGGCCAACCAGTTCACTTCGGTGCTGACCGGCAAGGGCATGACCTACGGCGGCAGCCTGATCCGCCCTGAAGCCACCGGCTATGGCTGTGTGTACTTCGCCGAAGAAATGCTCAAGCGTCAGGGCCTGCGCATCGACGGTCGTCGCGTGGCAATTTCCGGTTCCGGCAACGTTGCCCAGTACGCTGCGCGCAAGGTCATGGACCTGGGCGGCAAGGTGATCTCGCTGTCCGACTCCGAAGGCACCCTGTACGCCGAAGCCGGCCTGACCGACGCCCAGTGGGACGCCGTGATGGCGCTGAAGAACGTCAAGCGTGGCCGTATCAGCGAACTGGCCGATCAGTTCGGCCTGGAGTTCCGCAAGGGGCAGACGCCATGGAGCCTGCCGTGCGACATCGCCCTGCCGTGCGCCACGCAGAACGAACTGGGCAGCGAAGACGCCCGCACCCTGCTGCGCAACGGCTGCATCTGCGTAGCGGAAGGCGCCAACATGCCGACCACGCTGGAGGCTGTGGATATCTTCCTGGAGGCTGGCATCCTGTACGCACCGGGCAAGGCATCCAACGCCGGCGGCGTGGCCGTTTCGGGCCTGGAGATGTCACAGAACGCCATGCGCCTGCTGTGGACCGCCGGTGAAGTGGACAGCAAGCTGCACCACATCATGCAGTCGATCCACCATGCTTGCGTGCACTACGGTGAAGAGGCCGATGGCAAGGTCAACTACGTGAAAGGCGCCAATATCGCCGGCTTCGTCAAAGTCGCGGACGCCATGCTGGCCCAGGGCGTGGTCTGATTCGAAAGATTGGGGCTGCATTGCAGCCCATTCGCCGGCAAGCCGACTCCCACACCTAATGCATTGTTCTTGAGAACAACGCGGTACCTGTGGGAGCCGGCTTGCCGGCGAATGGGTCGCGCAGCGGCCCCTTTGTTTCAGGCCTCACCCACGATATCCATCACCTCGATCACCTGGTCCCCCGCCGGCCGCCGCCAAATCACTTCATCCCCAGGCCCTGCGCCCAGCAATGCCCGCCCCAATGGCGACCCCCAATTGATCAGCCCCCGGCTGGCATCGGCTTCATCCTCCCCAACCAGTTGCACGGTCTGTTCCTGCCCCTGCTCATCGGCAAACCGCACCCGGCTGCCAATCTGCACCTTGCTGGTCGAGGTGGCAGCTGGCACCACCTGCGCGCTCTGTACCCTGGCGCTGAAATAACGCAAGTCACGCTCGGCATCGGCCAGGCGTTGCTTGTCGCCCTGTTCGCCCAGGGCCTGCAGCTCGGCACGCAAGGCATTGAGTTCGGCCACGCGCTGCTGCAGCTGGCGCAGGCCATTGGTGGTGACGTAGTTGGGCTGGTCGCTGACGTGCCGCTCCACCGGCTGATCGGCCTGGGCGGCGGCTTGGTCCTCGTTGACGAATGCGCGGCTCATAGGGACCTCCTTTTGCTCAAAACAGCGTGAAAGAGCCGGTGGGTTCACACTCGCCGGCCTTGATGTGGCCGTCGTAGGAGCGGCCTTGTGTCGCGAAAGGGCTGCGCAGCGGCCCCGGCATTACTTGCCACGCCATAGGCCTTGGGGCCGCTGCGCGCCCCTTTCGCGACACAAGGCCCCTCCTACGAAGAGCAGGGCGCGTCAGTAGTGATACCACTTCAGCTCCAGCATCACCTCATTCTGGGCAGTAGCCAGGTGGCTGAACTCCCGTGAGGCACTCAGCCTCAGCCCCAGGTTCTGGCTGATCTCCCACTGCTGGTTCAGGCTCACACTGCGCCGCACTTCGCCATTGGTGAAGTAATCGCCTTTGGCTTCCAGTGTCATGTTGCCCAGCCCGTTGCGCCACAGCAGCCCGCCATTGAACCCCGCCGCCGGGGCGATGAACTGGGCGAAGTCGTTATGGTGCTCGACCCGCACCGTGCCCAAGGCAAAGCCCAGCAGCCCATCGGCCAACTGCCAGGTGCCGCCGGCACCGCCGTTGACATGGCTCACCAGCACTTCGTCGTCATGCTTGCCCGGCACCCGCTCCAGGCCACCGGCGACCTGCCACGACCAAGGCTTGAGCAGTTCGTTGCGAGGGGTCAGCGAGCGAATGGTGGCCAAGTCCAGGCGTTGCACTTGCCAGTCGTTGCCTTCGTACTGGCGCACTTTGAGCTGCAGGATCTCGATCTGCGCGCCGAGCGGGAAGCCGTAGGCATTGTCGTTCAGGTCGTGATACGCCATGCGCAGCCCGTATTCGGCATAGGCGCGGTCTTCCCGGGTGCCGACGCCTAGCTGCCAGGTGCGTGAGTCGTGCCCGTCCTCGGGCAGGCCGGGGCGTTCAATTTGCAGGGGCGGTGGCGGGTTGCGGTTGATCGCCCGCAACAGCTCGAAGCTGCGCCGTGCCTGGCCGGGGTCGCGCTCCTGGCCGTTGGCTCGGTAACGTTCCAGGCGGTAGGCGGCATCCTGCACCAGGGCCTGGCGCTCGCGGGGCAGGGCGGTGAATGCCGGGCTCTGCAACTGCGCAGTGTCGGCACTGACGGCCAGCACCTGGCGCTTCTCATCGAGGTCCAGCGGTTCGGCCCGGGCCAACAATTCCCGTTCACGCGAGGGCCGGTAGGTCTCGCTGGCGACCATGCCCGACTGTTTCACGGCCTTGACCGTGTCGGTGGGGATCGCGGTCAGCGGGAACTGCGAGGTCAGGTCCAGGCTCGGCCGCGCCACCTGCAGCAGTTCCAGCAGGCGGTAGGAGCAGTTTTCGTCGAAGAAGAAATAATCGAACTGGACTTGCTTGAGTTCCCACACATGCTCGACCATGCGCCCGGTTTCTTCCGGGGTGAGGTCCAGCTGGTACTCCCACAGGTCGCGGTTTTCCAGGCTGCGGTATTCCGAGAGTTTTTCCTGGTAGGGCATCAGGGCAAACAGCCCGGGATAGCCGCCCATCAGGCCCTTCCAGGCGTACAGGATGCTGTTGTCGCTGCCTTCGATATAGGCGCCGAAGTTGATGGCGTAACTCAGCAGCGTGGTGTCGTCGCTGCGCGTGTTGGACTGGTCGATGCGCAGCAGGGTATGGCCGAACATCGATGACGGGCTGTTCAGGTAGGCCGCCGGGAAGATCAGTGCCGCGCTGTGCGGGTCGACCGATTTGTACCAGGCCTTGAACTCCTGGCAGTCCGGCTGCGGCAAACCTTGCAGGCCCAGTTGCTCCGTCAGCCAGCGGGTGCGTGCGGGGAACACGCATTGGGCATGCTTGTCGCCCAGGCTGGCCGGGGCATACAGCGCTTGCACCGTAGCCCGCAGTTCCTGGTCCGGGTGGTGCGCACCGTCCTCGGCGAGGAAGAATTTGCGGTCGTCTACATAGCTGCGCCAGCCGCCGAGCTTGGCGGTTTCGTAATGGCCCAGGGCAATCCAGTAGGGGGTATTGGCCAGTTGCTGGAGACGGCCTTCATCCAGCGCAGGCGCGGCATGAACAGGGGCGCAGGCACACAGCGCCAGGTAAGCGAGGCGTTTGAGCATGTCGGGCAACTACTTCTTAACGATGCCGATAAAAAGGCGAAAACCCGCCCCGAGCGGGGCGGGAGCAGCTGCGCTTAGGCCTCGGTAGCGTACTTGGCCAGGCGTGGGTCGTTCTTCAGAACGGCCAGGGTGTTGCTGTGGACAGTTTCGGCATTCACGTCAGCGCTGCTGAAGATCTGGTTGAAGTGCTGGTGGGTGACCGAGTTGAAGTAGCCGCGGTCTTCCGGCGCCACACCCAGTACCACCGCGTAGGTGGTGAGTGCTTCGCCCTGGCCCATGGCCATGTCTTCGGACAGTTCGTTCATCATGCCATTCATGGCGAACCAGGACTTGCCGCCATAGGTCAGCGAGGCCTTGGTGGAGCAGCCGTTGGTGCCGGAGGTCATGCCGAAGGTGGCGTTACCGGACGTACCGTTGGTGGTGGATGCCAGGAAGTGAGCCGGCGTGCCGCGCTGGCCTTCGAACAGCATGTTGCCCCAGCCGCAGTTCGGGCCGCCTGGCGCTTCGGCCATGGCATTGAGTGAGACTACGGTGAACAGAGTACCCAGAAGAATCCGTTTCATAGCATTTGTTCTCTATTTGTCTTAACCAAGGGTCAGGGTTGCTGGCAACTCGGTTGCCAGGTCGGGAAAGCTTTTCACCCACCCGCGCAGCTTGGAGTTTAGGCACGATCTAAAGGTTGCGTCGTTGATTGCGAAAAATTTGCTTGGGTCGCTAATCGATACTGCGACATAAAGTCCCGCTGAGCCTTGCAAGGCGCGCGCGGGCAGCGCCAGAATGCTGCGTATCTGCCCCGCCGAAGTAAGGAAACCCAATGCCCGATCCCGTCGCTGCGCGCCTGCGTCTCGCGCCTGAAGCTTTGACCAGGCGTTTTTCCCCCGAGCAGTTTGCCTTTGCCAATACCGACGATCTGGAGCCGTTTCGCGGAGTCCTGGGCCAGGAACGTGCTGTCGAGGCCCTGCAGTTCGGCGTGGCCATGCCACGCCCTGGTTACAACGTGTATGTGATGGGCGAGCCCGGCACCGGGCGCTTCTCGTTCGTCAAGCGCTACCTCAAGGCCGAGGGCAAGCGCCAGCAGACCCCGGCCGACTGGGTCTACGTCAACCACTTCGATGACACCCGCGAGCCGCGGGCACTGGAGCTGCCGTCGGGCAGCGCCGCAGAATTCATCAGCGACATGGGCGGCCTGATCGACAACCTGCTGGCGACCTTCCCGGCGGTGTTCGAGCACCCGTCCTACCAGCAGAAGAAGGGCGCCATCGACCGCGCCTTCAACCAGCGTTACGACCGCGCCCTGGATGTCATCGAGCGCGCCTCGCTGGAAAAGGACGTGGCCCTGTATCGCGACGCCAGCAATGTCGCCTTCACCCCGATGGCCGACGGCAAGGCCCTGGACGAAGCCGAATTCGCCCAGCTGCCGGAAGAAGTCCGCGAGCAGTTCCACGAGGATATCGCCTTCCTTGAGGAGCGCCTCAACGAAGAACTGGCCAGCCTGCCACAGTGGAAGCGCGAGTCGAACAACCACCTGCGCCAGCTCAACGAAGAAACCATTACCCTGGCCCTGCAGCCATTGCTGGCGCCGCTGTCGGAAAAGTACGCCGAGAACGCCGCGGTGTGCGCCTACCTGCAATCGGTGCAGTTGAACCTGCTGCGTACCGTGGTCGAGCAACTGGTCGATGACAGCAAGACCGACGCCGTGGCGCGCAAGCTGCTCGAAGAGCAGTACGCCCCAAGCCTGGTGGTCGGCCACCACGCCGTCGGTGGCGCCCCTGTGGTGTTCGAACCGCACCCGACTTACGACAACCTGTTCGGGCGGATCGAATACAGCACCGACCAAGGGGCGCTGTACACCTCCTACCGCCAACTGCGCCCAGGCGCGCTGCACCGTGCCAACGGTGGCTTCCTGATCCTTGAAGCGGAGAAGATGCTCGGCGAGCCGTTCGTCTGGGATGCGCTCAAGCGCGCCCTGCAGTCGCGCAAGTTGAAGATGGAGTCGCCGATCGGTGAGCTGGGCCGTGTCGCCAGCGTCAGCCTGACGCCGCAGATGATCCCGCTCAACGTCAAGCTGGTGATCATCGGCTCGCGTCAGCTGTACTACGCGTTGCAGGACCATGACCCGGACTTCCAGGAGATGTTCCGGGTGCTGGTGGATTTCGACGAAGACATGCCGATGGTCGACGAGAACCTCGAGCAGTTCGCCCAGCTGTTGCGCACCCGCACCAACGAGGAGGGCATGGCGCCGCTGACCAGCGATGCGGTGGCGCGCCTGGCCACCTACAGTGCGCGCCTGGCGGAAAACCAGTCGCGCCTGTCGGCGCGTATCGGTGACCTGTTCCAGCTGGTCAGCGAGGCCGATTTCATCCGCCAGCTGGCCAGTGACGAGATGACTGACGCCGGGCATATCGAGCGTGCGCTCAAGGCCAAGGCCACCCGCACCGGGCGCGTTTCGCAGCGCGTGCTCGACGACATGCTCGCCGGCATCATCCTGATCGACACCGAAGGCGCGGCTATCGGCAAGTGCAACGGCCTGACCGTGCTGGAGGTCGGCGACTCGGCGTTCGGCATGCCAGCGCGCATTTCCGCCACCGTCTACCCGGGCGGCAGCGGCATCGTCGACATCGAACGCGAGGTCAACCTGGGTCAGCCGATCCACTCCAAGGGGGTGATGATCCTCACCGGTTACCTGGGCAGCCGCTATGCCCAGGAATTCCCCTTGGCGATTTCCGCGAGCATCGCCCTGGAGCAGTCCTACGGCTATGTGGACGGTGACAGTGCCTCGCTGGGTGAGGCCTGCACGCTGATCTCGGCACTGTCGCGCACCCCGCTCAAGCAGTGCTTTGCGATCACCGGCTCGATCAATCAGTTTGGTGAAGTACAGGCGGTGGGTGGGGTCAACGAGAAGATCGAAGGCTTCTTCCGCCTGTGTGAGGCCCGTGGCCTGACGGGCGAGCAGGGGGTAATCATCCCGCGTGCCAATGTGGCGACATTGATGCTCGATGAGCGTGTGCTGCAGGCGGTCGAGAACGGCGTGTTCCACGTGTATGCGGTCAGCCAGGCTGACGAGGCGCTGAGCCTGCTGGTGGGTGAGGACGCCGGGGAGCAGGACGAGCAGGGCCAGTTCACCGAAGGCAGCGTCAACGCCCGGGTGGTCGAGCGCTTGCGCGAGATCGCCGAGATGATCAGCGAGGAAGACATCGAGAAGGCGGAAAAGGAACGCCTGGAAGAGGTGATTGCCCAGGCCAAGCCGGCCTGAGTCAATAAATCGGCGCTAGCGGCCATGTGCTACCGTTCAGCGCCGGTTTTCCATCTTTTTGCGCCGCTATTCTATGCTGGAACTTAGGACGGTATCAGGGTTCAGGATGGAAACAGCCCGAACGTTTCGAGCTGAATACGGCTTATTGGAGGGGGACGCGGCCATGCGCAACCTCTGCCTCACTCGCCAGTGCCTGGGCCTGGTGACGCGTATCGAATGCAGCATTCGCCCGCTGGCCGGTGATAACGGCATGTGGACCTTGCTGTTCGCTGCCGGCATGGCCGGTGAACAACCCTCAGCCATCAAGGCCCAAGGGCCGTTCCATGGGCCGTTGGTGGCCGAGTCGGTGCTCAACGCCATTGTCGACAGCCTGACCCTGCATGGGTACCAGGTGGCCGAGGATCCGCAGATCTGGTGCCTGCACCTGCAGGCGCAGTTGCGCCGGATCAACGGTGAACGTTGTCGCAACCTGGGGGATTACCAGTTCCATCCTGAAACCTGAGCGCCTCTTCTGGCCCAATCGCCGGCAAGCCGGCTCGCACTGGGGCCTCACTGCTTACCAGGGCAGTGGTGTACCTGAGGTAGCCGGCTGGTCGGCGGTTGCGCTGCACGGCAGCCCCCTTCAGGCCGGGCTTTTGCTGTAACAGGTGGCTGGCTATACTCGGCGTCGCTTTTTTAGTCACCTGACGAGTCCCAACCCTCCATGGAACGTATTCTCGAAAACGCGATGTATGCCTCGCGCTGGCTGCTCGCCCCCATCTACTTCGGCCTGTCCCTCGGCCTGTTGGCCTTGGCGCTGAAGTTTTTCCAGGAAGTCATCCACGTCCTGCCCAACGTCTTTGCCCTGAGCGAAGCCGACCTGATCCTGGTGATCCTGTCGCTGATCGACATGTCGCTGGTGGGCGGCCTGCTGGTCATGGTGATGATCTCCGGCTACGAGAACTTCGTCTCGCAGCTGGACATCGACGACAGCAAGGAGAAGCTCAACTGGCTGGGCAAGATGGACTCTTCGTCGCTGAAGATGAAGGTCGCCGCCTCGATCGTGGCCATTTCCTCCATCCACCTGCTGCGGGTGTTCATGGACGCGCAGAACATTTCTACCGACTACCTGATGTGGTACGTGATCATCCACATGACCTTCGTGGTGTCGGCGTTCTGCATGGGCTACCTGGACAAAGTCACCAAGCACTGAGTGCTTTCGGGCCCCATCGCCGGCGTACCGGTGCTGGGGCCAGCGCGGCCCAACTGACGAGCGGCGTCAGCAATGCCTTGTGTATTCCCAGGTCCTGTACGAAAAATGAGCACTCATGCCTGGTTCCAGCAGCGAGGTGCTCTCATGAACCTGCATCAGCTCAATACCGAGGCCAGGGCCGGCCATGTCGACGAAGTGAACCTGATCGCCATCGAAGGTGGTGATTATCTGCTCGAGGCCCGCATCAAGGGCCACGCCCACCCCCTTGCCGATACCCGCGGTGAACGCCTGCGCGTGCACTCGGTGGAAGACGCCCGCAAGTTGCTGCAAGCCATCCCGATGGTTTCGATGAACCTGGTGCATTGGTCCGTGCAGGACGAAATGTGCGGCATGGGTTCGCATCCCGAAGAAGACCTCAAGGTACCCATCTCCCAGCGTTCGGCCTGGTAGCTGCTCGCAGCTTCCCAGTGTGCTAGGCTGCTCGCCCTTTTCATCAAGGGCGCGGCTGCACTGCGCCCTGCAGTGGAGCACGACAATGTCCGAACTCAACCTGTCCACCGACGAAACTCGCGTAAGCTACGGCATCGGCCGTCAGCTGGGCGGCCAGCTGCGCGACAACCCGCCACCGGGCGTCAACCTGGAAGCGATCGTGGCCGGCCTGACCGACGCCTTCAACGGTGCCGACAGCCGCGTCAGCGAAGCCGACCTGTCGGCCAGCTTCAAGGTCATCCGTGACGTGATGCAAGCAGAGGCTGCTGCCAAGGCTGAAGCCGCCGCTGCCACCGGCAAGGAATTCCTGGCCGAGAACGCCAAGCGCGAAGGCATCACCACCCTCGCTTCGGGCCTGCAGTTCGAAGTGCTGACCGCTGGCGAAGGCGCCAAGCCGACCCGCGAAAGCAACGTGCGTACCCACTACCACGGCACGCTGATCGACGGCACCGTGTTCGACAGCTCCTACGAGCGTGGCCAGCCGGCTGAATTCCCGGTAGGTGGTGTGATCGCTGGCTGGACCGAAGCCCTGCAGCTGATGAATGCTGGCAGCAAATGGCGCCTGTATGTGCCGAGCGAGCTGGCCTACGGCGCCCAAGGCGTTGGCAGCATCCCGCCGCACAGCGTGCTGGTATTCGACGTCGAGCTGCTCGACGTTCTGTAATGCCTCTGGGGCCGCTTTGCGGCCCATTCGCGACACAAGGCCGCTCCTACAGGCCCATGATGCTCTTGTAGGAGCGGCCTTGTGTCGCGAACGAGGGCAAAGCCCTCGCTATGCCGATCAATTCCAGTCTGTTCCCACCGGGCGCAATGCCCGCGCATAGCAAAACAGGAACAGATTGCGCACCAGCTCCTTGAGCACCACCGGCTCACTCGAATTCAGCCCGCTCATGTCCAGGTCGCCCTGGTCACGCAGCTCGTCGAGCGCTTCTTCTTCGAGCATAGCGCACACTTCGCCGGTTTCGCGATGCAGGATGCGCAGGTAAGGGTGGGGGCGGTCCAGCCAGGCGTCGATCAGATAAGTCATGGCTATTCTCCTTGGATAGCAGTCCAATGAGAATAATTCTTATTATCAAAATAGCAAGAGACTATTGGCTGTTTTTTATGTAATCAGACCTTGCGCACGAACTCCGACTTCAGCTTCATGGCGCCAATGCCGTCGATCTTGCAGTCGATGTCGTGGTCGCCGTCGCACAGGCGGATGTTCTTGACCTTGGTGCCGACCTTGACCACCAGGGAGGAGCCTTTGACCTTGAGGTCCTTGATCACGGTGACGGTGTCGCCGTCCTGCAGCACGTTGCCCACCGAATCCTTTTTCACCACGTCATCGCTGCCGGCATCGGCTTCGCCGTTGGCCGACCACTCGTGGGCGCATTCGGGGCAGATCAGCTGGGTGCCATCCTCGTAGGTGTATTCAGAATTGCATTTGGGGCAGGGCGGCAAAGTGCTCACTTCGGTTCCTTAAACAGACAGACGGTTAAAGGCCCATATTGTATAAGGTTTTAACGGGGAAGTGTTTTTGTCCGTACAAATGCATCGCGGGCAAGCCTGCTCCTCTGGAACCACGCGGATCCTGTGGAGCGGGCTTGCCCGCGAAGAGGGTGGCGCGATCTTAGTGTGTGCGCGCTACCGCAAACTCACTCAGCTCGACCAGTGCATCCCGGTATTGGCTGGCCGGCAGCACTTCCAGGCACTCAATGGCCCGCTTCACGTAATCACGTGCCAGCTGCGCGGTGTAGTCCAGCGCACCCGAAGCTTCGACCGCCACGCGGATCTGCTCCAGGTCTTCCAGGCCACCCTTCTGGATCGCCTTGCGCACCAGTGCAGCCTGCTCTGGCGTGCCTTCACGCATGGTGTAGATCAGCGGCAGGGTTGGCTTGCCTTCGGCCAGGTCGTCGCCGACGTTCTTGCCCAGGGTCTGCGAATCGCCTTTGTAGTCCAGCAGGTCGTCGACCAGCTGGAAGGCCACGCCCAGGTGGTCGCCGAAGGTACGCAGGGCCTCGCGCTGCTCGTCGGTGGCACCGGCAAGCGCGGCGGCGCTGTGGGTCGAGGCCTCGAACAGCATGGCGGTCTTGCCGCGGATGACCTCCATGTACACCTCTTCGGTGGTGCTGGCATCGCGCACGCGCGACAGCTGCAGCACTTCGCCTTCGGCGATCACCCGGGTGGCCTTGGAGAGGATCTGCATGACCGGCATGGAGCCCAGCTCGACCATCATTTCGAACGAGCGCGAATAAAGGAAGTCGCCCACCAGCACGCTCGGTGCGTTGCCCCACAGGGCATTGGCGGTGGAGCGGCCGCGGCGCATGCCGGACATGTCGACCACATCGTCGTGCAGCAGGGTGGCGGTGTGCAGGAACTCGATGGTTGCGGCGAGCAGGCGCAGGTCGTCACCCTCGCGGCCCAGGGCCTTGCCACACAGCAGCACCAGCAGGGGGCGCAGGCGCTTGCCGCCGGCCGACGTGATATAGTCGCCGATCTTCGATACCAGCGGCACGCGCGAGGTCAGCTGCTTCTTGATGATCTCGTCGACGGCGCTGAAATCGTCAGCTACCGCGCGGTAGAAGGTTTGGGGTTGCATCGGCTGCTCCAGTGAGGTTGCGCGGCATGCTAGGTCGCGGGTCCCGGTGTGTCAAGGCGCGCCGCCCGGTGAGCGGGGCCGGTACTTGCAAGCAAAACCCGGGTTGCGTACAATCGCGCACCCTAACTTCCTGGGCAGCACCTGCCTTACGCAATTGCGCCGGGCCGTTCCAGCCCTGTGCAGCCATGCCAGCCAATACTCATCATATAAAGCGCTGGGTGAGCAGGATTATCGGAGAAATACCCATGTCTTACGCAGTAATCGTTACCGGCGGCAAGCAGTACAAAGTCGCTGAAGGTGAATTCCTCAAAATCGAAAAGCTGGAAATCGCCACTGGCGAATCCGTGACTTTCGATCGCGTTCTGCTGGTTGCCAACGGTGAAGAAGTCACCATCGGCGCTCCAGTCGTCGCTGGCGCTAAAGTTGTTGCCGAAGTCGTTTCGCAAGGCCGTCACGATAAAGTACGCATCATCAAGTTCCGTCGTCGTAAGCACCACATGAAGCGTATGGGCCACCGCCAGTGGTTCACCGAGATCAAAATCACCGGTATCCAGGCTTAATCGCTCAGATCCCCTGAATTTATTTGGAGAATTGAACCATGGCTCACAAGAAGGCTGGTGGTAGTACTCGTAACGGTCGCGACTCAGAATCGAAACGCCTTGGCGTGAAGATGTATGGCAGCCAGGTCGTCAAGGCCGGCAACATCATCGTCCGTCAGCGCGGCACCCAGTTCCACGCCGGCTACGGCGTTGGCATGGGCAAGGATCACACCCTGTTCGCCAAGATCGAAGGCGTGATCAAGTTCGAGAAGAAAGGCGAGTTCAACCGCCGTTACGTGAGCATCGTCGCCGCTTAATCGCGACGTCGCTCCAGAAGCCCCGTCATGCGACGGGGCTTTTTCGTTTGTGGTGAGCCTCTTGCAAAGCTGTTTGTATGGGCTGCCGGCGTGGGTTTCTTCGGTCGTACGGGGCCGCCGCGCTCATTTTTGCAAGAGCCTCAGGTTTTTTAGTATTCAGCTCGTCGGAAGGCGAGAGGCGGTTTTTGAATGAAGTTTGTTGACGAAGTATCCATCCGGGTCAAGGCCGGTGATGGCGGTAACGGTTGCATGAGCTTCCGCCGCGAGAAGTTCATCGAGAACGGTGGCCCCAACGGGGGTGACGGTGGCGATGGCGGCTCGGTGTACATGGTGGCCGACGAAAACCTCAACACCCTGGTTGACTACCGCTACACCCGTCACCACGAAGCCCAGCGCGGCGCCAACGGTGGCAGCACCGATTGCACCGGCAAGAAGGGTGAGGACCTGTTCCTGCGTGTGCCGGTCGGTACCACGGTGATCGACGCTTCCACCCAGGAAGTGATCGGTGACCTGGTCACCCCTGGCCAGAAGCTGATGGTCGCCCAAGGCGGCTGGCACGGCCTGGGCAACACCCGTTTCAAATCCAGCACCAACCGTGCGCCGCGCCAGACCACCCCAGGCAAGCCGGGTGACCAGCGCGACCTGAAGATGGAGCTGAAAGTCCTGGCCGACGTGGGCCTGCTGGGCCTGCCGAATGCCGGCAAGAGCACCTTCATCCGTTCGGTGTCGGCCGCCAAGCCGAAGGTCGCCGACTACCCGTTCACCACCCTGGTGCCGAACCTGGGCGTGGTCAGCGTCGACCGCTGGAAGAGCTTCGTCATCGCCGACATCCCTGGCCTGATCGAAGGCGCATCCGACGGTGCCGGCCTGGGTATCCGCTTCCTCAAGCACCTGGCCCGTACTCGCGTGCTGCTGCACCTGGTCGACCTGGCGCCGCTGGACGGCAGCAGCCCGGCCGACGCCGCCGAAGTGATCATCAACGAGCTGACCCGCTTCAGCCCGTCGCTGACCGACCGTGAGCGCTGGCTGGTGCTGAACAAGGCGGACATGCTGATGGACGACGAGCGCGACGAGCGCGTCAAGGAAGTGGTCGAGCGTCTGCAGTGGGAAGGCCCGGTCTACGTGATCTCGGCCATCGCCAAGCAGGGCACCGAGCAGCTCACTCATGACCTGATGCGCTACATCGAAGACCGTGCCGATCGCCTGGCCAATGACCCGGCCTACGCTGAAGAGCTGGCCGACCTCGACCAGCGCATCGAAGACGAAGCCCGTGCCCAGCTGCAGGCCCTGGACGACGCCCGTACCCTGCGTCGTACCGGCGTCAAGAGCGTGCATGACATCGGCGACGATGACGCGTGGGACGATGATTTCGAGGACGACGAAGACGGCCCGGAAATCATTTACGTGCGCGACTGACCGGTTGCAGTACACTAAACGCCGCTCTCTGGAGCGGCGTTTTTGTATCCACGGTATCTACAGATTCGACATAGGTTGGAAGAGAAGATGCGAAGCAAGGTGACTGGCGCCAAGCGCTGGGTCGTGAAGATCGGTAGTGCGCTGCTCACGGCCGATGGCAAGGGCCTCGACCGCGGTGCCATGGCCGTATGGGTCGAGCAGATGGTTGCCCTGCGTGAGGCGGGCGTTGAGTTGGTGCTGGTGTCCTCCGGGGCCGTGGCTGCCGGCATGAGCCAGCTGGGCTGGACCGCACGACCGAGCGCGATGAACGAGCTGCAGGCTGCCGCTTCTATCGGCCAGATGCGCCTGGTGCAGGCGTGGGAGTCGAGCTTTGGCGAGCACGGCAAGCACACCGCGCAGATCCTTCTGACTCACGACGACCTGTCCGACCGCAAGCGTTACCTCAACGCCCGCAGCACGCTGCGTACGTTGGTCGACCTGGGCGTGGTGCCGGTGATCAACGAAAACGACACCGTGGTTACCGACGAGATCCGCTTCGGCGACAACGATACCCTGGCCGCGTTGGTGGCGAACCTGGTCGAAGCCGACCTGCTGGTGATCCTCACCGACCGTGACGGCATGTTCGACGCCGACCCACGCAACAATCCAGAGGCACAGCTGATCTACGAGGCCCGTGCCGATGACCCGTCGCTCGACGCCGTAGCCGGCGGTACCGGCGGTGCCCTGGGCCGTGGCGGCATGCAGACCAAGTTGCGCGCCGCGCGCCTGGCAGCCCGTTCCGGCGCCCATACCATCATCATCGGTGGCCGTATCGAACGCGTACTCGACCGCCTCAAGGCTGGCGAGCGTCTGGGTACCCTGCTGTCGCCTGAGCGCGGCATGCTGGCGGCGCGCAAGCAGTGGCTGGCTGGCCACTTGCAAACCCGCGGCACGCTGGTGCTGGACGCCGGTGCGGTTCAGGCCCTGCGCCAGGCCAACAAGAGCCTGCTGCCGGTAGGCGTGAAGACCGTCCAAGGCAGCTTCCGCCGTGGCGAAATGGTGGTGTGCGTAGGCCCGGACGGCCTTGAAGTGGCGCGTGGCCTTGCCAACTACAGCGCGCTGGAAGCACAGAAAATCATTGGCCAATCGTCCGATGCCATCGAGTCCCTGCTTGGCTACAGTGCCGAGCCGGAGCTGGTCCACCGCGACAACCTGGTGCTGGTATGAACATGCTCAAGCGCGTGATTGTCGTGGCAGCCCTGGCGCTGCCGATGCTGGCAGGGGCCGAGGAAATCGGCCAGGTATCTACTGTGTTCAAGTTCGTCGGGCCCAACGATCGCATCGTGGTCGAGGCGTTCGACGACCCCAAGGTCGAAGGTGTGACCTGCTACCTGTCGCGCGCCAAGACGGGCGGAGTGAAGGGTGGCCTGGGCCTGGCCGAGGACCGTGCGGAGGCGTCGATTGCTTGCCGCCAGGTCGGGCCGATCAACTTCAAGGGTGAGTTGAAAGACGGTGAGGAGGTGTTCAAGGAGCGCACCTCGCTGGTGTTCAAGACCATGCAGGTGGTGCGCTTCCTGGACAAGAAGCGCAATACACTGGTGTACCTGGTGTACAGCGACCGCATGATCGAAGGCAGCCCGCAGAATGCGGTGACGGCGATTCCGATTCTGCCTTGGGCTCACTGATACTTTAGGGGAGGCCTTTGGCCTCCTTTCGCGACACGAGGCCGCTCCTACAGGCGAACGTATATGCCTGTAGGAGCGGCCTCGTGTCGCGAAAGGGCCGCAAAGCGGCCCCAGTTCCTCAGGCCAGCTCTTCGGCCTGATCCTCGCGCACGATCGCTTTCTCCACATCACGTCGGCTGATGTACTTCCAGTCCGCCTCGTCGATATAGATGCCATTCGGCCCGCTGCCGCCTTCCAGGTCGATCGCCACATGCGCCGATACCTGTGGCTTCACGCTCGCCAGAATCGGCACGAAGCCCAGCTGCATATGCCTGTAGGAGCGGCCTCGTGTCGCGAAAGGGCCGCAAAGCGGCCCCAGTTCCTCAGGCCAGCTCTTCGGCCTGATCCTCGCGCACGATCGCTTTCTCCACATCACGTCGGCTGATGTACTTCCAGTCCGCCTCGTCGATATAGATGCCATTCGGCCCGCTACCGCCTTCCAGGTCGATCGCCACATGCGCCGATACCTGTGGCTTCACGCTCGCCAGAATCGGCACGAAGCCCAGCTGCAGGCTGGTCTCCAGCAGTGCGGCCTGGTTGCGCTCGTCGATGTCCGCCGCTTCGTCGAGGTAGTAAGGCAGGCGGATGCGCCCGGCCAGGTCGCGGTCCATCAAGTGCAGCAACAGGTACATGTTGGTCAGCGCCTTGATGGTCATGGTGGTGCCGTTGGAAGCGGCGCCGTCGATGTCGGCGTGGATCACCGGCTGGCTGTTGATCTTGGTGATCTCGAAAGCCAGTTCGAACAGGTCTTTGAGGCCCAGCTGGTTGTGGTTGGCCGCCACCAGCCGTGCCAGGTATTCCTTGGCTTCTTCGTTCTTGTGATCCTGCTCCGAATTCTGAGTCAGGTCGAACACCGACAAGGTCTCGCCTTCCTCGTACTGGCCGGCGCTGTGGATGATCTGGTCGATGTGCTTGAGCGCTTCCTTGTTCGGCGCCAGTACCACGCGGAAGCTCTGCAGGTTGGAAACCTGGCGCTTGTTGATCTCGCGGTTGAACAGGGCCAGCTGGTGTTCGAGGCTGTCGTAGTCGCTGCGGATGTTGCGCAGGGTGCGGGCGATGTCGGTGACTGCCGCGCGGCGCGCCTTGGCCAGGGTCAGGGCCTCGTCGGTGCGGTGCGCATAGGCATTGACCAGCAGTTGCAGGCGCCGCTCCATGTCGTCTTCGCTGTCGAACTTGGCCACGCCCTTGAGGCGTACCTGGGCGTACAGCGCCTCGATCTGGTTGTCGACGCGCTGCAGGCCCTGCCAGCTGTCCTGGTAATCGTTGAGCAGGGGCAACAGGTTGTCCATGGAGTCGTCGACCGCTTCCATGAACGGCGTGCCGAACGGCAGGTCGGCAGGCAGCAGCTGGCGACGGCGCAAGGCGTCTTCCAGGGTGCGCTGCTTGGCTTCCAGGTCGGCGATCTGGCGGCCGACCAGCTGCAGCTTGGCCGACAGTTGCTGGACGCGCTCGGTGAACGCATCGCTGGAGCGCTTGAGTTCGTCCTGGGCCGCCTCCAGTTGCGCCAGCTGCTCCATCTTCTCCGGCTCTTCAGCCGCCAGGGTTTCGCTGCGACGGTAGTCCTCCAGGGCCTTCTGCGCATCCAGCACCTGTTGGTACAGGGCTTCGGTCTGCGCTTTGGAAGCGGTACGGTCGGCGGCCACCGATTGCTGGGTCTTGAGCTGCTTGAGCTCGCGCTCCAGGCGGTCCTTCTGGTCGCGCAGGGCGGCGCGGTCGGCCAGGGCTTGCAGGGCCGGTGGGTCGATGTGCGAAAGGTCGATGGAAATGCCTGGGGCCTCGAAGCGCTCGCCCTTGAAGCCATCGAGCACCGCTTCCAGCGATTTCACCCACAGGTCGCTATCGTCCAGTTCGATACCGCGCTCGCCCAGCGGCAGGCTGAACAGTGCGCCGTTGAACAGGCGCATCAGGCGGTCGACGTCTGCCTGCGAAAACTCTTCGCGCAGGCGGGCGTAGCTGTTGTTGTCGGCGTGGTCGAGCTGCTGCTTGACCTGCTTGAGGCGCTTTTCCAGGTCGCGCACACGCTCGTCGAGGTCCTCGGCAGAGAACTGCCGCGACTGGGCCAGGGCGCCAGCCAGTTCGTCGTGGGCATCCTTGGCGGCCAGCAACTGCTGCTCCAGCACTTTGACGTCATCAACCAGGGCGAAGCGGTGCTTGAGTACCGACAGCTCGCCGAGCCAGCGCTGGATACCGGTGATTTCACGCTCCAGGCGCATCAGCTCCTGGGTGCCGCCACGCTGGTCGTTCTGCAGGCGGTCCTGCTCGCCCCGGTAGTGCTCGGCCTGGATTACCAGCTCTTCCTTGCGCGCCATGGCGTATTCCTGCCAGGTGCCCAGCAGGTTGTCGAGCAGTGGCGAGAGGCGGTGCAGCTTGCCGCGCAGGATGTCGCGCTGGGCCACACCGCCGGCCAGGGCTTCGACCAGGGGGCCGGCGGCAACCAGGGCGTTGTAGTCCTGCTCCATGCGGCGTACGTCGCGGAAGGCTTCTTCGCAGGCGGCGATGTAGTCGACGCTGCCCGAGCGCAGGCTGTGCTCGAACGCGTCGAGGAACAGCTGTTTGAGCTTGGCGGCGGTGATTTCGCGCATGTGCAGCAGGTTGATGAACAGTGCGCGGAAGGTTTTCAGGCTCTGCTCGCTGGTCGAGCGCAGCGGGATCATGGTCAGGTCCAGCGGCACCGAGGTGTGGCCGCCGACCAGCAACCGGCGCAGTTCGTCCGGCTTGAGCTCGTAGGCTTTGAGGCCCAGGCGCTCGAGGTTGGTGAACAGCTCTTTCTGGCGCAGGCAGGTGTCGTTCTTCTGGTAGTGATCCAGGTCCAGTTCACCCTTGTAGGCAAAGAACTGGTGGCCGAAACCGCCGCCCGGCCCGCGACCGACCACGCCGATCACGTGGGGGCCGTGGGGCAGGTTCAGTTCGCAGAGGATGTACGAGGTGTCGCTGGCGAAGTAGAAACGGCGCGATTGCTCCAGGCTGTACTTGCCGAAGCTCATGTCGGACATGCGCGCCAGGATCGGGAACTGCAGGGCGTTGATCGAGGCGGACTTGCCCAGGTTGTTGGCGCCGTAGACCGACAGCGGGTGCTCCAGCGGGAACAGGCCCAGGCTGTAGCCGGCGGTGTTGAGCAATGCGAAGCGGCGGATGCCGTAGCGTTCCTGGCTCATGCGTCAATCTCCTGTTGCTCTTCGCGGATGGCCCGGGCCAGGGCCTCTTCTTCGCTTTCTTCGCCCTCGAACGGGGTGAGGTCGAGCGGGTCGTCGGTGCGGGCCAGTGCTTCGGGGCTTTCTTCCTCGACCAGCACCGGCGTTGGCAGCGGCAGGTCGCTGTGCAGGCTGGCGGCCAGGTCGCGGTCCTGCTGCACCGACAGGCACACATCGAGGAAACGGTGCATCGGCGGCAGGAAGCGGTAGATCCCGCCTTCTTCGTGGGCGAAGCCGAGCTGGGTCATGCGGCGCATGATCTTTTCTTCCAGCTCGTCGACAGTCTGCACTTCAGCCTGCAGGAACAGGTCACGGTATTTTTCCAGGAGCGAGGGCAGCTCGTCGCGCCCGATGCTGCCGCCGTCGAGCACCGCCATCGGGTCGCGGCCCTGGTCGGCCAGGTGTTCGACCAGGATGAAGGTGAACAGCGACAGGCGTTGGGCGGTCTTGTTGACCTGCGCGGCGGCCTGCTCGGGGACGAAGTAATAGAAGCCGCGGGTATCGCACACCAGCTCGAAGCCCAAAGCCTTGAACAGGGTGCGGTACTGGTCCTGGAAGTTCGACAGCTGGGCGTACAGCTCCGGGTCGCGGCGGCTGACGTGGAACCCTTTGAACAGCTCGCGGAAGATCGGCGCGAGCTGGGACAGTTCGGAAAGATCAAGATGCATTGGCTGGGCTCGCGTTGGTTTCAGGTTGCGCTTCGCGGCTGGATGTCAGGGCGAACGAGCGCAGGCTGACCAGGTGTTCGTGGGTGGTGTACTCGCGGCGTTCGAGGCGTTCGCGCTTGAAACGCTTCTCACGCGACAGGCGCGAGAACCAGTACAACAGTTCGTCGGTGGCGCCTTCGGGCTCCTGGTCCAGCAGCCAGACCATCAGGTCAGGCAGTGGCAGGGCATCCTCGCAGCGTTCGAGCATTTCCTTGACCGTGCGTGGCGCGCGCGGCAGCGGGCCAGTCTGGGTCTTGTGCGCCTTGGGGAACTTGGCCGGTTTCGGCTCGAAGCGGGCGAGGGCATAGACGTACGCCTCGACCTGGCTGGCGCTACCCAGGAAGGTACTCTGCGGCCGGGTGAACAATGGCATGGCGGCCTGCGGCACGGCGTCGATACCCTTGCGCCGGATCACCGACAGGGCCAGGGCGGCGCCGCGGGTCACGGCATTGTGCCGGCGCGCTTCTTCGCGCAGCGGCAGCAGCAGTTCACGGGCGTGGCGCAGGGTCAGCTGGGCGCTGGTCTGCATCTCGAGGATGCGCGCATGGGTGCGCAGCAGCATGTCGTCGTCGACCAGGTGGCCCAGGCGCGCCTGTTCGCCGAGCAGTTTCAGCAGCACGGTCTCGACCTTGCGCACGCCCTGTTCGAAGGCGCCGTCGGCATTGACCAGCTGGATCATCGGCTCGACGTATTCGTCCCAGGTCGCCAGGACTTCGGCATA
This sequence comes from Pseudomonas sp. BNK-15, assembly GCF_047456105.1. Taxonomy (NCBI): domain Bacteria; kingdom Pseudomonadati; phylum Pseudomonadota; class Gammaproteobacteria; order Pseudomonadales; family Pseudomonadaceae; genus Pseudomonas; species Pseudomonas sp. BNK-15. The sequence continues at coordinate 1,109,635 of NZ_CP179898.1, read as the reverse complement.
ACGCTGGCGTAGCGGGATCTGGCGGTTGCTGGTCTTGGCCCGTTCGGCCACGGCGACCAGCGCCTGTTCGTCGTTGTCGAGCTTTTTCAGCACGTCGCGCACGCGCATGTCGAGCAGGCGCAGCTGGCGCGCCAGGTCATCGCTGTCGCGGTTGTCGAAGGCATCCTGAATGTGCCCGGCAAGGCGCTCCAGGTGGCGCAGGTAGGCCTCGATCTCCAGGCACAGGCCCAGGCGGTGCTCGCGGCGCAGGTAGGCGAGGAAGTCGTGGATCTGGGCGTTGAGCTCGAAACGGTTCGGGCTCTTGGCCACCGGGACCAGGATATCCAGGCGGATCCACACGTCGAGCAGCTGGGTGATGTCCTGCGGCGTGCTTTCCACTTGCTGGCGGCCCAGCTGCTGGCGCAGTTCGACCAGGCTCAGGGTGCCTTGGTCGAAACGCTCGCACAGCGGCTCGATGAGGGCCCAGTGTTCGGCTAGGGCGCGCAGGACGCGCTTGGGTTCGATCATTGGCGTCTACTCGTTGCCAAGTAAAAAGGGGGCGATTGTACTGCATCCGGGGGGGAGGATTTCACCCCTTGGTCTGTAATGAGGGATAACCCCGGATTGGCTGGGGGTTTCCCTGGCCCCTCGGCGGTACAGGCAGCAATTTTCTGCCGACCAGTTGCGGCGCTCGGCAGCCAACAGCGTTAGAATGCCCGATTGTTCAAGCCCCCCGGATACCCGTGCCTTGCTGACCGAGTCCCGCCGCCGCGCCTACCTTTCCGCCATGCAAGTGGTGCATTGGCTGCCGCGCGCCGAACTGCCGTTCGCTGCGCCGTCGCGGCCCGAGCTGCTGTTGCCGCAGGTTCCGGTCGAGCACGCCGCGTTCGAGGTCAGGCCTTCGCCAGCCCCTGCCAACGAAGCGCCGGTCGCACCCCAGGCGCGCTCCGGCGAACGGCCGAAAATCGAAATTCCGCGCCCGGGCAACACGCCAAAGCCCGCCGCCAAACCGGTCGAGGCCGAGGAACAAGCCCCTGCGCCACGCCCGGCCCCCGTGCCGCCACCGCGTTTTTCGCTGCAACTGCTGCGCGCCGGCAACTGCCTGCTGCTGGTGGAGTTGGCCACCGGCCAACCCTTCCAGAGCCGCGACCCATCCTACCTGCTGCTCAAGGACATGCTGCGCGCCGCAGGCCTGCCAGATGCCCCGCAGATCATCGGCGAGCCGGTGCGCTGGCCGCTGCTGGTGCGTGGCAACATGGACCAGGGGCCGGATGCCGCGCGTGATTTCGTCCAGGGTTTCATCCAGGCGCGCCTTGAAGAAGCCCCTTGTACCTGCCTTTGGCTGATCGGCATGCCGGCCTTGCGCTTTGCCGCCAATACCGACGCCCAGGCCTATTACCAAGTACTCAAGCTCGACGGCCTGGGCGATGCCTGGGCCTTGCCGGGCCTTGAACTGTTGATGGACGAGCCGCAGCGCAAGGCGGACGTCTGGAAAGCGATGCGCCAGCTGATGGCGCGCTGGAAGAGCGTTGAATGAGTGAATCGATCAGTTTCCGCCCCATGACCGAGGCGGATCTGGATGCCGTGCTTAAGATCGAATATGCCGCGTTCAGCCATCCCTGGACCCGCGGGATTTTCCAGGATGCGCTCAAGTCCTACGAAGTGTGGTTGATGTTCGATGGTCAGCAGCAGGTCGGCCATGGTGTGATCAACGTGATCATCGACGAAGCGCACCTGCTGAACATTACCGTCAAGCCGGAGAACCAGGGGCGTGGCCTGGGTTTGCGCTTGCTCGAGCACCTGATGGCTCGGGCCTATCAGCTCAATGGGCGCGAGTGTTTCCTGGAGGTGCGGGCCAGCAACCAGTCGGCCTATCGCTTGTATGAGCGGTACGGCTTCAACGAGATCGGCCGTCGGCGTGATTACTACCCGGTGGCTGGCGGGCGCGAGGATGCGCTGGTGATGGCTTGTACGTTGCTCGAAGACTGACTTTCAATCCTTCCTGCTCTGTTGCCAGTAATTTGTGCATGCTTAACTCCTTGTAATGGCCGCCCCGATGGGCGGCCGTGCTCATGCTGGGGCAGAAGGAGCGGGGATGAGAAGGACGAAATGGCTGCTGATGGCCGCAAGCGTGATGCTGGGTGGCGTGGCTCAGGCCGATGAGCGTGACCTGTGGATGTTCGCGCAATGGGCCGGGGATCATCACACCCGCCCTTTTCGGGAGATGCTGGTGGACGCCCGCCTGTATGGCGTGGTGCCGATTCATCAATTGCTGCGCTCGGCGTCGGACTGGCGGCTGTGCAAGGCTTCACCGTTTGCCGTGCCGCCGCCTGGCAACTGGCCGGCGGTGCGCTCTACGCTGGCGCTGATCAATACGCTGGAAAAGCAAGGCATCCTGCGCCAGTTCGAAGTGGTCTCCGCCTACCGTGACCCCGGCTTGAACAGGTGCGCAGGTGGGGCCGCGGGCAGTGCCCATACCCGTGCCTTCGCAGTCGATATCCTCCTGCCGGCCTGGGCCGACCCCAACCCGTTGTGCCGCTTCTGGCGGCAGCATGGCCAGGCCTGGGGCATGGGGCTGGGGCGCTACCCGACAGGCCGCATCCATATCGATACCGCGGGTTATCGCACCTGGGGCGGTGATGGCAGTGCGGCGTCGTCGTTCTGCAGCAAGCCCAGGTGAGCGAGGCCCATTACCCAATCGGCAAAGCGTTGGCGCTTGCCGCCGTCATCTAGCGGCTGGTCGACCGCCTGATTGGTGTAGCGCTGATAGGGCTCGGCTTGGCAGTGGCGGTGTCGGGGGTGCGCTGAAAGCGATAGAGAAGGGTGCAAACTTTTTTGCAGACAAAAGAAAAGGGCCTACCTCGCGGTAAGCCCTTTTCAAGTTTGGTGGCTACACAGGGACTTGAACCCCGGACCCCAGCATTATGAATGCTATGCTCTAACCAACTGAGCTATGTAGCCGATGGCGCGCATTATTCCCTTGTGATGCCCCTGTGTCAACACTCATTTCAAAAAAAATTTGCACGCTTTCAAAAACTTAGCCGCCCAGCCTGTTTTCAGCGCACGATCAGCCATTGACCGAGAATGCTGTACACCTGCAGGCGCTGCTCGGCAATCAGGGCGTCGAGGGTTTCTCCGGCGCGGTCGAGGTTGAAGTCGCCACTTACCCGCCGATCAGCCACCTGTTCGTCCATCATCCATACGCGGCGGCCCTGGTAGCTGGCCAGGCGTTCGATGACTTGGCCCAACGGCATGTCGATGGCGCGCAGGTGGCCGCTGCGCCAGGCGTTCGCGTTTTTGACATCGACCTTCTGCACGGGGTTGATCCGGGCATCGGTGAAGGTCACCCGCTCACCCGCCGACACCATGCGCTGGTCGCTACCCTGGGCGATCATGGCCTTGCCATTGAGCACCACCAGTTCGTCATGCCCGGCATGGCGCCCCACCATCAGGCGAGTGCCGAATACCTGGATACGCGCATCGTCCACCTGCAGTTCAAGGGCGCGGCCGTCGAGCATCACGTGCAGCTCGACCTGGCCCTGCACAACCTGCAGCAGGCGGGTACGCCCGCGCAGGTCGGCATTCAGTGCACTCGCGCTGTCCAGGTGCAGGGTTGAGCCATCGGCCAGGCGTACGCTGCGCCGCTCGCCAGCGCCAGTGTGCAGCTCGCTGCCCAGGCGCTGCATCAGTGGCCAATACAGGTACGCCAACACGGCCAGCGCCAGCAGGAACAGCAATGCCAGCCCTTTGCCGAGGTGGCTGCGTCGCACGGTGACCTGGCGCGGGCGAGGCCGTGCCGGTGGCGCTTGCAATTGCTGCCAGCAGGCTTCGAGCTCGGCGTAGGCATGGGCATTGAGCGGGGCCTGGCACCAGCGGGCGAAGGCCTGGCGTTCCCGGTCATCGCAGCCTGGTTGGCGCAGGCGGGAGAACCACGCCAGTGCTTCCTGTTGGGCGTCGGCCTGAATCTGCGTGGCGGGCATCGGGCTCATGCTGAAATGTGCTCGCTAAAGGGCGTTTGCGCCCAACAATTGCGGGGGATTAGGTGTGAGGATGCTAAATATATTGAGAACCATTTGCAAGTACGCAGTAATAGAGGGATAAAAAGGTAGCTATGTATCCATTTGTTTCCTGATAATCGGATCCCAAACCTGCGGACGGAACTCAAGCTCATGGCCATCAGCAGCACCTCCACCGCCAGCACCGGTTCGGCAAGCCAAGCCAACCCACTGGTGATGCGCATCATCGCCTTCTGCGCGCTGGCGCACCTGATCAATGACCTCATCCAGTCGGTGCTGCCGGCGATCTACCCCATGCTCAAGGCCAATTACGACCTGAGCTTCACCCAGATCGGCCTGATCACACTGACCTTCCAGATAACGGCGTCGCTGCTGCAGCCCTGGGTCGGCTTCTTCACCGACCGCCGGCCGACACCGAACCTGTTGCCGCTCGGCACCCTGTGCACGTTGGTAGGTATCGTCATGCTGGCCTTCGTCGGCAGCTTCCCGATGATCTTGCTGGCTTCTGCGCTGGTGGGTATCGGCTCGTCGACCTTCCACCCGGAGACCTCGCGGATTGCGCGGCTGGCCTCAGGTGGGCGTTTCGGCCTGGCGCAGTCGACCTTTCAGGTCGGTGGCAACGCAGGCTCGGCCTTCGGCCCGCTGCTGGCGGCAGCCATCGTCATCCCGTTCGGCCAGACCCATGTAGCCTGGTTCGGCGTGGCTGGCCTGCTGTTCTTTGCCGTGACCCTGATGCTGCGCCGCTGGTACACCGAGCATCTCAACCAGGCCAAGGCGCGCAAGGTGGTGCAGGCCACCCATGGCATCTCGCGCAAGCGTGTGATCGCGGCGTTGGTCGTGCTGGGCCTGCTGGTGTTCTCCAAGTACTTCTACATGGCCAGCTTCACCAGCTACTTCACCTTCTATCTGATCGAGAAGTTCGACCTGTCGGTGGCCAGCTCGCAACTGCACCTGTTCCTGTTCCTTGGCGCGGTCGCGGCCGGCACCTTCTTTGGTGGCCCGATCGGTGACCGCATCGGGCGCAAGGCGGTCATCTGGTTCTCGATCCTTGGTGTGGCGCCGTTCACCCTGGCGCTGCCGTACGCCGATCTGTTCTGGACCACCGTGCTGAGCGTGGTCATCGGCTTCATTCTGGCGTCGGCGTTCTCGGCGATCGTGGTGTACGCCCAGGAGCTGGTACCGGGCAGTGTGGGCATGATTGCCGGGGTCTTCTTCGGGCTGATGTTCGGCTTTGGCGGGATTGGCGCAGCGCTGCTGGGGTACGTTGCGGATTTGCGCGGTATCGAGTACGTGTATGGCGTGTGTTCGTTCCTGCCGTTGTTCGGCCTGTTGGCCGTGTTTCTGCCCAATACCGGTAAGCGCTGACAGCGTAGGGGCTGCTTTGCAGCCCAATCGCCGGCAAGCCGGTGCCATGGACCGCAGCGGCTGAATCGCCGGCAATTGACGGCTCAGCCTGGCTTGGCCTAGAGTGCCGCCTCTTTTCCCCAACCTGCGTAGTAGCCAAAGCAATGTGCCGTACCCAGTCCCTACCACACGCCCGCCAGCCTGCCCTCCAGGCCATGCGTCGCGCGTGGCCGAGCGATACGGTGCTCAAGCGTCGCCGCAGTGTGCTGTTTGCCTTTACCTTCTCGCCACACCTCGCCCTGAACTGACCTGCGCTCCTGCGTCGTCCGCCGTCCCGGCGTGCGCCTGGGCGCCTGTATCTGCGCGTCTTTTCAGTTTGCTGGGAGTGGTACATGAACATGCGTTTGCTGGCGGGCCTTCTGTTCGCCGTGTCTGTGGTCGGCTTCAGCCTGGGGGCCAGCCTGCCGCTGGTGTCGTTGCGTCTGCATGAGGCCGGTGCCGGCACCTTGCAGATCGGCATCATCTCGGCCATCCCCGCTGCGGGGATGATGCTTTCGGCGTTCATGGTCGACGCCTGTTGCCGGTACCTGACCCGGCGCACCATCTACCTGCTTTGCTTCAGCCTGTGCACCGTGAGCATCGCCTTGCTGGAATGGGCATTCGATTCGGTCTGGATGCTGGCCCTGCTGCGCCTGGGCCTGGGTATCGGCATGGGCATCGCGATCATCTTGGGCGAGTCATGGGTCAACGAACTGTGCCCCGATCACAACCGCGGCAAGATCATGGCGCTTTACGCCACCAGCTTCACCGGCTTCCAGGTACTCGGCCCGGCGATGCTCGCAGTGATTGGCGCCAACAGCCCGTGGATCACCGGTGTGGTGACCTTCTGTTATGGCCTGGCGCTGCTGTGCATTGTGCTGACCGTACCCAACGATCATGTGGAGCATGGTGAAGAAGGCGAGAAAAGCTTCGGCCTGGCGGGCTTCTTCCGCGTCGCCCCGGCGTTGTGCGTGGCTGTGCTGTTCTTCTCCTTCTTCGATGCGGTCGTGCTGTCGTTGCTGCCGGTGTATGCCACCAGCCATGGTTTTGCCGTGGGCGTGGCGGCGCTGATGGTGACGGTGGTGTTCGCCGGTGACATGGTTTTCCAGTTGCCGTTGGGCTGGCTGGCCGACCGGGTCGAGCGCACCGGGCTGCACCTGGTGTGCGGGCTGGTGGCGATGGCGATCGGTGTTGCCTTGCCATGGCTGCTGGACATGGCCTGGCTGCTATGGCCGCTGCTGGTGGTGCTTGGCGCTGTGGCAGGGGGTATCTATACCTTGGCGCTGGTGCTGATCGGGCAGCGTTTCAAGGGCCAGGACCTGGTCACCGCCAATGCCAGCGTTGGCCTTTTGTGGGGCGTGGGCAGCCTGGTCGGGCCGCTGGTCAGCGGCGCGGCGATGGATGTGGCGCCGCATGGGCTGCCGATGGCGCTGGCGATCATGGCGGGGCTGTTCGTGTGCTTTGCCCGGCAGTCGTACCGGCGGGCCGGTAAGCTGCGGGCAGTGGCGGACTGAGGATTGTTGTTGCCAGTGCTGGCCCTATTGCCGGCAAGCCGGCTCCTACAGGTGCACCTGAGGCCTTGAGGGTAGTGGGGGCCTGGCAGCCTGGGTCAGAAGCTGCCGCGCAAGGTCACTGACACATTGCGCGGGTCACCCCAGTAATACCCGGTCGGCGTCGGCGCCACCTGGCGGTAGTACTTCTTGTCGAAGATATTGTTGGCATTGAGCTGCAACGAGTAATGCTCGTTGAACCGGTAATTGACCATCGCGTTATACACCGCATACCCCGCCTGCGTGGCCTCGGCGCTGCCGCTGCGGTTGTAGATGTCGCTCTGCGCCTGCACGCCGCCGCCAACCGTCCACGCTTGCAGCTCGCCCGGCAGGCGATAGCTGGTGAACAGGCGCAGCATGCGCTTGGGGTCGGTGGTGCGGATGGCGTTGCCGGTGTTGCTGATGGTGTCCTTGAGTTGCTTGGTGGTGTTGTAGGTGTAGCCACCGGTCACGTTCCAGCCTGGCAATACTTCGCCGGAAATCTCCAGCTCGAAGCCTTGGCTGCGGTTCTTGCCAGCAGCCACCTTGCAATAGCCCGAGGTGTAGTTGGGCGGGCAGGGGTTGGGGCCGCTCAGGTCATCCAGGGCGTTGCCCACCTGGTAGATGCGGAAGAACGCCAGCGAGGTGTTCAGCCGCCCCTCGTAGAACTCGCCTTTGATTCCGGTCTCGTAAGCTTCGCCTGTGGTGGGCTCCAGCACCGAGCCGCTGACGTCGGTGGCGGTCTGCGGGTTGAAGATTTCGGTGTAGCTGGCGTAGGTGCTGAAGTTATCGTTGAGGTCGTAGATCAGCGCCGCATACGGCACGATCTTGTTGTCGACGCTGAACTTGCCGTTCGACTTGACGTTGTTTTCCTGCTCGTAGTCATACCAGTTGGCCCGCGCCCCGATGATTGCCGTGAGCGGGTCTGCCAGGGAAATGCGCCAGGTGGCGTAGGCCGCTTCCTGGGTGGTGCGCGTGCGCACCGGATGGGCGGTGATGTTGATGCCCGGTTCGGCCAGGCTGGTCTTTGGGTCCCACTCGCGGATGTCGAAAACACCGGAGGATACGAAGTTGGTGGCCGAGGCGTAGGAGTCATTGCGAATGCGCTCGACACCCAGCATCAGGTCATGGCTGCGCCCGAGCAGCTCGAACGGCCCGTTGAGGGTGGCGCTCAGGTTGTTCTGCAGGCTCTCGCCGCCGTCGCCCTCGGTAACCTGATAGTTCATCAGGTAGGGGTTGTTGCTTGGGTTGGCAGCGCCGCTGGCGCGGGTGAAGTAGGTCTGCTTGAAACCGTGGTCATCCAGCTCGAAGTGCGTGCGCTGGGCCATCAGCTTGAGGGACCAGTCGTTGTCGAAACGGTGTTCGAGCTCGGCAAAGGTCTGCAGGTTGCTGCGGTCCCAGCGGTTCCAGTCGGCACCCAGGTAAGTGCTGCGGCCAAACGGCAGGGGCGAGCCATCATAGTCGGCGGGCAGGTTGCCCCAGGCGCCGGTGGCATCGAGCTTGGTCCACTCAAGGCCTGTGGTCAGGGTGGTGCTTTCATTCAGATCGAAGGCCAGCACACCGTAGAACACCTCTTTGCGCTCCTGGCGCGAGTCCTGGAAATGGTCCTTGTCATCGTGCACGGCGATCACCCGGCCTCGCACGTTGCCGGTTTCTGTCAGCGGGCCGGAGATATCGGCGACATAACGCTGGGCATCCCAGGAGCCGAGGGTGACGCTGCCTTCGCCCTGGAATTCGTGCGTCGGGCGTTTGCGCACCAGGTTCACGGTGCCTGACGGGTTACCCGCGCCGCGGATCATGCCGGTGGCCCCGCGCAAGATCTCGGCCCGGTCGATGATGGCCGAATCGCTCTGGATGAATGAGCCTCCGCCGCTGCCCTGCACCACGGTGGCGCCATCGTACTGGATGGCATCGATCGCATAGCCGCGCGAGTAGTACTGCACGCGTTCGCTGTCGGTGAGGTTCACCACCACACCAGGCGTCTGCTCCAGCAGGTTGGTCAGGTTGGTGATGTTCTGGTCGTCGATGCGCTGGCGGGTGACCACGGTCACCGACTGCGGGGTGTGGCGAATGCTCTGTGCGGTCTTGCCGATGGTGACCGCACCGGTCGTGTAAGAGCCGCTGTGCTCGGTGGTTTCGCCCAGGCGATCGCTGGAAATGCTGGTGGCACCCAGTTGCAGTGCGCCACCGGCGTCCAGTGCGGGTATCAGCAGAAAGCTGTTATCGCCTTCCTGTTGCACTTGCACATCGCTGCCCATCAGCACGAGGGTCAGTGCTTGGGCCGGCTCATGGCGGCCCTGCACGCCCTGGGTGGTCTTGCCCTGCAGGCTGTTCGCATCGAACGACAGGCTCAGGCCGCCTTGCCGGGCCAACTGGTCCAGTGCCGGGGCCAGAGGGCCTGCGGGGATGCTCCAGTCGATTTGCCGGTGCTGGTTGGCGGGTGCAGCCGCGACCTGTGCGGGCAGTGCCAAGGCGCTGCCCAGGCCGAGGCCGAACACAGCGGCGCGCACGGCATGGCGCAGCCTGTCGTTGCGGGGGGAACACGGGTGGATCATGGACCGCTCCTGAAGGTTTCGTAGACCACTTTTCGGGCTTTGTTCCTTCAGGCCGGACGAGAATGAGATTCCACCTCATTCTTTTTCAAAAAAGATCAGGCTGCCCCGACGCTGACCCAATAGCGTGTGCGGTAGTCGACACGTACCGGCAGGCTGCGGGTGAGCAGTTGCAGAATCTGCTCGGTATCGTTCAGCTGGTAAGTGCCGGATACCTTCAGCGCGGCCACCTCGCCAGCGCAGCGCAGCAGCCCCGGGCGGTAACGGGCCAGTTCGGCGCAGAACTCGCCCAGTGGCATCTGTTGCACGCTGAGCACACCGTCGGTCCAGCCCCACGGGTCGCCATGCAACGAGGCAAGCGCGTGAGCCCCGTGCGGCGATACTTGCAACACCTCGCCCGCCTGCACCACGCGTGGTGAAGGGGAGGCCGGGAACAAGGTGACTTTGCCGCGGCGCACGGCCAGCAACAGGCCCTGATCGTTTTCGCGCAGCAGCAGTTGGCCGTCCTGGGTAGCCAGGGCGCCGACCCGGGTGGTGATGCGGAACGGGCGGTTGTCGCCAGGGTTGCTGGCCAGGCTGACTTCGCCGCGCAGCAGGGTCAGTTCGCGCAGCTCGGCGCTGTAGTGCAGGTCGATGGCGCTGGCCGTGTTGAGCTGGATCTGGCTGCCATCACTACCCTGCAACCGGCGACGTTCGCCAGTGCCGGTGCTGTTGTCGGCCATCAGGGCGGCCAAGCCGAGCGGCTCGCGCGCGGCCCAACCGGCGGTGCCGCCGATCGCCAGCACCGCCAGCAGTTTGAGGTGGTCACGGCGGTTGATGCGCTGGCGTTGGCGGCCATCGAGGGTGCGCCGACTAAGGTCGCTGGGGAGCCCCGCCAGTTCGTCGCTGAGGGTGCTCACCCGCTGCCAGGCCTGGGCGTTGTGCGGGTGGTGGGCCAACCATTGCTGGAACTGCTGTTCGGTAGCCGGGCTTGGGGTGTCGAAGCGCAGCTTCACCAGCCATTCGATGGCCTGGTCGACCTGGGCCTGCGCGGGTACTTGATCAGAGCTCGGCATAGCGCAACCGGTAGCAGACGCCCAGGGCCTTGGCCAGGTCGCGTTCCACGGTGGCACGCGAAACGCCAAGGCGAAGGGCGATCTGCGCGATGCTCAGGCCATCGAGCTGGGCCAGCAAAAAGGCCTGGCGGGCGCGGGGCCTGAGCTGGTGCAGGGCACGGTCAAGGCGCTCGAGGGCATCCAGAATCACCAGGCGATGTTCTTCGCTGGGCACTTCGCCTTCGGGTACATGGGCCAGGCTTTCCTGGTAGGCGCGCTCCAGGGCGCGACGGCGGAACTGGTCGATCATCAGGCCGCGAGCGATGCTGCTCAGGTAAGCCCGCGGTTCTTTGATCGGCGAAACCTGGCGTGCACGCAGCAGGCGCACGAAGGTGTCCTGCGCAAGGTCTGCAGCGTGTTCCTGGCAGCCGACCCGGCTGCGCAGCCAGCCACGTAGCCAAGCGTGATGGGACTGATAGAGCAGGGCGACTTCGGCCGGTTTGAGCGTGTCGTTGAGCTGCATCGTAGCGGCTGATCCCAGGAAACATGCGTGACTGTGAATAGTTCTCAATTCTATGCATGGATGATGGCACGGGGCAATGGTTGCCCGGAATTAGCTGCGCAAGATTCGGCGTTTCCACGATCAGTGGCTGGGCTAAGCTGGTCCTGCCTTGAACCCACTGGAGCTATGGATGATCCTGGCCGACCTCTCGCCTGAAGCCTATCGCGAAGCCACCGATTACCTGGCCGCGCTGGACCCTGACTGGGCGCGGCACATTGCTGCGACCGGGCCGTGCCTGCACCGGGCGACACCGGGGCGCGAGCCCTATGAGGCGCTGGTACGGGCGATTGCCTACCAGCAGCTGCATGCCCGTGCGGCCGAAGCGATACTGGGGCGATTGCTGGCGCTGTTTCCTGACGATGGGTTTCCCGCGCCGAGGCAGTTGCTTGAGGTGGCGCCGGAAACGATGCGTACCTGTGGGTTTTCCGCGAGCAAGCTGGCGACAATCCACGGGATTGCCCAGGCCGCGCTGGACGGGGCGGTGCCGTGCCGGGAAGAGGCATTGGGCATGAGCGATGAGGCCTTGATCGAGCGCCTGGTTGCCTTGCGCGGCGTGGGCCGCTGGACCGTCGAGATGCTGCTGATCTATAGCCTGGAGCGCTCGGATGTGTTGCCGGTGGACGATTTTGCGGTGCGTGAGGGGTATCGTCGCCTCAAGGGGCTGGGCAAGGCGCCGACGCCGGCGCAGATGCGGTCGCTGGGCGCCGGGTGGCGTCCGCACCGCACGGTGGCAGCCTGGTATCTGTGGCGGGCCTGAGACGAATCAGCTTGGTTGAGGCATACCGCAATGACCCCCTACACCACTGACGAACAACGCTGGCAAGCTGTCTACACCCGCGACGCGGCAGCAGCAGGCCATTTCGTCTACGCCGTGCGCACCACCGGCATTTATTGCCAACCCGGCTGCAAATCGCGCATGGCCAAACGCGAGAACGTCGAATTCTTCACCGCTGCCGCCGCCGCGCAGGCCGCAGGCTATCGTCCCTGCCGGCGCTGCCAGGCCAAGCCGTCGAGCATTCGCCGCTGCGAACTGGTAGCCCGCGCCTGCCGCCTGCTCGAAACCCCGGACAATCCACCCGGCCTCGGCCAGCTCGGGGCACAACTGGGGGTCAGCCCGTACCACTTGCACCGCCTGTTCAAGGCTGCAACCGGCCTCACGCCAAAGGCCTATGCCACAGCCTTCCGCGCCCGGCGCCTGCGCGAGCGGCTGGGCGAGGGGAAAACATCGGTGACCGATGCCATCTTTGATGCCGGTTACAACTCCAATAGCCGTTTCTACGAAAGCGCCGATCAGCGCTTGGGCATGCGCCCGCGCCAGTACCGCGCCGGTGGCGCGGGTATGGCCATTCATTTCGCCGTAGGGCAGTGTTCACTGGGGGCGATCCTGGTGGCGCAAAGCGAAAAAGGCATCTGCGCAATCCTGTTGGGTGATGCACCTGAAGCGCTGCTCGAGCAATTGCAGGATCAATTCCCTAACGCTCGCCTGATCGGCGGCGATGCCGAGTACGAACGACTGGTGGCGCAGGTGGTGGGCTTCGTCGAGGCGCCCGCCCTGGGCCTGGACTTGCCTCTGGATGTGCAGGGCACCGCGTTTCAGGAGCGGGTCTGGCAAGCCCTGCGCGAAGTCCCGCTGGGCGGCCGGGTAAGCTATACCGAGATTGCCGAGCGCATTGGCGCGCCCAAAGCCGTGCGTGCCGTGGCCATGGCTTGTGCGGCCAACCGTATCGCCGTGGCGATTCCTTGCCATCGGGTGGTGCGCCGAGACGGCGACATCAGCGGCTACCGCTGGGGGGTGGAGCGCAAGCGGCAACTGTTGGAGCGAGAAACGGCACTCTCCTGAAGGCCGCAAGCCGCGTAGAATCCACCGCCAAATAGCCTTGTGATGAGGAACGTTCGATGAGGCGTGTCTGCCTTGCCCGATTTTACCTGGGTGTAATGGCCCTGATGCTGGCGCTTGCGTCGCCGGCCTGGTCGGCTTCCGTGCCGGTTGCCAACCTGGTTGCCAGCGAGCTGCCGGTGCTGGATGAAAACGCAAGTATCGAGCAGTTGAGCGACAGGCTCGACCAGATTCGTCAGGGCGTGACCAGCAACGCCAACGACGACCTGCTCTCGCAACTGCGCATGGCTACCGTGCAGGTCCAGCGACAGGCCGATGCGTTGAGCACCTTGCGCGCTGCTGACGTGCAGAAGCTCGACGACAAGCTCAAGGTCATCGGCCCGGTACAGAAGGATGAAGCCGCGACCCTGGCCTTGCAGCGCAAGGAGCTGGAGGCGCAGAAAAAGTCCGTGCTCGCCGAGCAGGATCAGGCCACCAAGCTGACTCAGTCGGCGCGCGACCTGTCCACGCAAATCGTCAACCTGCGCCGTAGCCAGTTCAACTCGCAAGTGACCAGCCGGGCGGCCACCCCGCTGAGCCCGGCTTTCTGGCAGTCGCTGATCCGTCCTACCGAGGACGATGTGATGCGCCTGCGTGACTTGCGCGGCGAGGCGGCCGATGCCGTCGCCAGTGCCTTGAGCGCTGAACACCGCGGGTTCTTCATCACTAGCCTGGTGGCCGCGATCCTGGTCTGGACACTGGTCCGCCTGGTCCTTGAGCGCCTGCTCGCTGCCGCCATGATTCGCTGGCTGCCCGAAGGCCGCCTGCGCCGAAGCGCACTGGCCCTGAGCGTGAGCCTGGCCACCCTGGGCACTATCGCCGGCGCCGTGTCGCTGCTGCGTTGGGGCCTTCAAAGCAGTGCCATGCTGGGCTCGGACATGGCCAGCCTGACCAACCACTTCCTCATGCTCGTGGTGTTCAGTGCCTTCATCACCGGCCTTGGCCGGGCCATGTTGATGCTGCAACGGCCTTCCTGGCGTTTGCCGCCGATCCCCGACGAAGTGGCCAGTGCTCTGGGTTGGTTCCCCAAGTTGCTGGCCCTGGCACTGATGGTGATGCTGACCTTCGAGCGCATCAACAGTGTGATCGGCACCAGCCTGGCGCTGACTGTCGCCACCAACGGCCTGACCGCGCTGGTGGTGGCCGCCATCTTCTCAATGGCGCTCATACGTTACCGCCGGACCTTGCGCAAACATGAGCTGGCGCGCCCGACCGGCCTGGCAGGGCTGATCCCGTTCGTGATCGTGGTGTGGGTCGGGCTCATCTTGCTGACGCTGCTGGCCGGCTACCTCACCCTGGCTTACTTCCTCACTGCCAAGCTGCTGTGGATCAGCATGGTCGCCACCTGCGCCTACCTTTTGACCACCTTCCTGGCTGATCTGTGCGAAACCCTGCTGTCGCCGCGTCAACCCGGCGGCCTGGCGCTGGCGTCGTCGCTGGGCCTGGCACCCCGCCATCAGGCCCAGGCCAGCACCATCCTGACCGGTGTCAGCCGCACGGTCCTGCTGTTCCTGGCCGTGATGCTGGCGTTGATGCCGTCGGGCACCAGCCCCGGCGAGCTGCTGCTGAGCCTGGGCGATTGGGACGGCACCGGTGGCAAGTTGCTTGGCAACCTGAACATCGTGCCGCAAGACATCCTGCTGGCCGTGGCGATGCTGTTAGGCGGCATGCTCGGTATCCGTGTGCTCAAGCGCTGGCTGAGCGAGCGCCTGCTGCCGGAAACCGACATGGACGCCGGCATGCGTGCCTCGCTGGTAACCCTGGTGGGTTACCTGGGCTTCCTGTTCCTGGCCATGCTGGTGATGTCGACCCTGCGCATCAACCTCACCAGCCTGACCTGGGTGGTCAGTGCGCTGTCGGTGGGTATCGGTTTCGGCTTGCAGCAGATCGTGCAGAACTTCATTTCCGGTCTGATCCTGCTCACCGAGCGCCCGGTCAAGGTGGGCGACTGGGTGAGCCTGGCGGGCGTCGAGGGTGACATTCGCCGGATCAACGTGCGCGCCACCGAGATCCAGATGTCCGACCGCTCCACGGTGATCGTGCCCAACTCGCAGTTCATCTCGCAGAACGTGCGCAACGTGACCATGGGCAATGCCTTGGGCGTGGTGGGCATCACCCTGACCTTACCGCTGGAGACCGATGCCAACCAGGTGCGCGACCTGCTGCTGACTGCCTTTCACGAGCATGAGGCGATCCTGGACGCGCCGGCTGCTTCGGTAACCTTCAAGGACCTGACGACCAGCGGCATGGTGATCAGTGTCAGCGGCTATGTGGCGGGGCCGCGGCAGGTGTCAGGGGCGCGCAGCGACCTGCTGTTCACCATCCTGGGGCGCTTGCGTGATGAGGGCATTCCCCTGTCTTCACCGCAGAGCATGGTGCTGGTGCAGGAGGGCGCACGCCCGGCTGACGAGCCGGCGTAATACCCTGGCGCGCAAGACGGCCGCCGGCGATTGGGCCGCCTGGCGGCCCCTGGGGCAATCAGCCCAGGCACCGCGTCACATGCTTGACCGACAGGTAGCCCGACAACCCCCAAGGCCCGAGCTCCCGCCCGATCCCGCTACCCTTGGTGCCGCCCCAGGACGTTTCGACGAACACCGCTTGTACCGAGTTGATCCACACATGCCCGACTTCCAGCGCATCGGCCACCCGCTCGGCGCGCTCCAGGTCCGCTGAGCAAACGGTGGCGACAAGGCCGAAACGGCTGTCGTTGGCCTCGGTAATTGCCTGTGCTTCGGTCGAGAATCGACGCGCGCACAGCACCGGCCCGAAGATTTCTTCATTCCACAGGCGGCTGTCCACGGGGACGTCGGTATACAGCGTCGGGCTGACAAACCAGCCGTCGCGGTCCAGCGCCTTGCCACCGGCCAGGCACTGCAGGCCCTCTTCACGGGCGGTGGCAAAGTAGCTGGCAACCTTCAACCATTGCGCCTGGCTGGTCAGCGGGCCCATGTCCACTTCTTCAGTCAGTGGGTTACCGACGCGCAGCGTTTCCAGTGCCTGTTGCAGGCGTGGCAGCAGCGCATCGGCAATGCCATCGTGCACCAGCAAGCGCGAGGTGGCCGAGCACATTTGCCCGGCGTTCCAGGTGATACCTGCGACGATCCACTCCACTGCCTGGTCCACATCGCAATCATCGAACACCACGATCGCCGATTTGCCGCCCAACTCCAGGGTCACGGGCCGGCACTGTGCCGATGCGCTGCGCATCACCTGGCTGCCGACGCTGTTGCTGCCGGTGAACGACAGCTTGTCCAGGCCGCTATGGCTGCTCAGTGCCGCGCCGGTCTCGGCTTTGCCGTTGACAATGTTCAGCACGCCCGCAGGCAGGCCCAGGGTATCGGCGATCTGGCCGTAGGTCTGCTCGATCAGCGGGGTGACTTCCGAGGGCTTGAGCACCACGGTGCAGCCTGCCGCCAAGGCCGGGGCGAGCTTCCAGGCGCTGGTCACCAACGGGAAGTTCCACGGCACGATCAGGCCGACCACACCCACCGGCTCCAGCCGGGTGCGGGCGGTAAAACCCGGTGCGGCCAACGCCACTTCGCGATTCCTTTCCGGCAGTTGCTCGGCCAGGTCGGCGTAATAAGCGAAGGTGGCTATGGCATCGTCCAGGTCGATTTCGGCCTCATGGCGAGGCTTGCCGTTGTTGCGCATTTGCAGGCTGATCAGTGCTTCACGGCGTTGCCCGAGCTGCTCGGCAAAACCGCGCAGGTACGCCGCACGCTCGTTGGCGCTGACCTGCTTCCAAGTGGGCAGGGCATTGCGCGCCGCCGCCACGGCCTGGTCGACCTGGGCAACGCTGGCGGCCATCAGTTCGGCAAAAGGTTGGCCCAATGCAGGGTCATTGACGCTGATGCAGTCGCTGCCCTGGCCTTCGACCCAGCGGCCAGCGATGTAGTGGGAAGTGGTCATGGTCGTTATCCAGTCAGGCCATTTCGGCAGGTTTCAGCACCGGCGTGTGCGCGGTGCTTTTGCAACGCACCCAGCGCGGGCCGTTGGGGCCATACACGCCAGCAGGTTCAGGGAATAGGTTGAGCAGCAGCAGGTACAGCACACCAGCCATGCCCAGGGTTACCGGCAGGCTCACGTCGATGCCGCCAGCCAGGTCGCCCAGCGGGCCGACGAACTGCCCAGGCAGGTTGACGAAGCTCATGCCTACCACCGCGCTGGGGACCCACGCGCCCATGCCGCGCCAGTTCCAGCCATGCAGGAACCAGTAGTGACCGCCGCGCTGGCCGCGGGTGAACACTTGCAGGTCGTCGGCGTGGTAGAAGCCGCGGCGGGTGATCAAGCCGAGAATCATGATCACCATCCACGGGCTGGTGCAGGTAATGATCAGCACGGCGAAGGTCGAAACGCTCTGCACCAGGTTGAAGGTGAAGCGGCCGATGAAGATGAAGGCAATAGCCATTACCCCGATCAGCACGGTGGCGCCTGCGCGGCTGAGCAGCCGCGGGAACACGCTCGACATGTCCAGCCCGGTGCCGTAGAGCGCAGTGGTGCCGGTGGACATGCCACCGATCACCGCGATCAGGCACACCGGCAGGAAGAACCAGCTAGGCGAAATCGCCAGCAGGCCACCCACGTAATTGTTGGCGGCGATGTAGTCCGCGGCGTGGGTGGCCACCAGGGTGGCGGTGCACAGGCCGAACAGGAACGGGATCAGCGTGGCGGCCTGGGCGGCGATCACCGCCAGCATGATGCGCGCCTTGGGCGTTTGCCGCGGGATATAGCGCGACCAGTCGCCGAGGAAGGCGCCAAACGATACCGGGTTGCTCATGGCCAGAATCGCCGCGCCGACGAAGGCTGCCCAGAATCCGGCCTGGCCAAGGTTGACGCTCCCGGCGTAGCCCGCATCGAACGGGCCGGCAAAGGCGAAGATGCCCAGCAGGAACAGCAGGCTCGAGGCCCACACGGCAACCTTGTTGACCCACAGCATGAAGCGGAAGCCGAAGATGCACACCACCAGCACCAGGATGGCGAACAGGCCGTAGGCCAGGCCCAGGGTCAGGTCGGTTTCGGGCAGCCCGGCCAGGCGCTTGGCGCCGCCGACCAGGGCATCGCCGGAACTCCATACCGACAGCGAGAAGAACGCCACGGCGGTGAGCAGCGACAGGAACGAGCCGACGATGCGCCCATGCACGCCGAAGTGCGCGCCCGACGACACCGCGTTGTTGGTGCCGTTGAGCGCGCCGAACAAGCCCATGGGCGCAAGGATCAGCGCACCCACGCCGACGCCGAGCAGGATCGCCCAGACCCCAGCCTGGAACGACAGCCCGAACAGTACCGGGAAGCTGCCCAGCACGGCGGTGGCAAAGGTGTTGGCACCGCCGAAGATCAGGCGGAACAGGTCCAGCGGGGAGGCGTCGCGTTGATCGTCAGGGATCTGTTCGACGCCATTGGTCTCGATACCGGTCGAGTGGCTCATGGTGATGCTCCAGCGCGGTTGTTGTAGGCCGGCGCGGTGCGCGGGCCCTCTTGTGGGTGCGATGGCAGGGCGGCAGGGCCGCGTAAAGGTGAATCAGGCGACGGTGACGACCGACAGGTGCTCATGGCAGGCCAGCCAGCGTTCGCCGTGGCGGCGGAACACGATGGTTTCGCGCTCGGCCAGTTGGTGCTGCTCGCCGGCGATGCGGATGTGCGTGGCAACATCGTGCATGAAGATCGCCACATCACCTTGCAGGCTCACCTGCGCATTGCTCGAAACGCAGCCGAGCACGGCAAAACCCTCGGCCTGCCATTGGGCCCAGAGGTCTTCGTAGGCGCCGCGCGACAGCAGCGGTTGCGCCAGGGTGTGGAAAAGAAAGGTGGCGTCTTCGCTGAAGCAGGCGAAGTAGCGGGCGGTGTCGTTGCTGGCGAAGGCGGCTACAAGGTCGGCGGCGGCCTGGCGTACCTGAAGTGTCTGGTCCACGGGAGTGGCCTCACGGTTATTGTGATTGTGGTGAAGCGATTCTGGTGGGGGTTGGCGGGTGAACAAATCGCTGGGGGGAAATAATTAGTTCAGGAATTTGTGAAGTGAAGGGCGATGAACCAGGCGCTTAGCCTGACTCAGGAATCACTCCAGGAAGATTGGTCGCGAGGCAAGTCGCCTCTGGGGTCATTAACGATGAGTAACTCACCAGCAATCCCGGCGGTAAAAACGGGCTACCCTGCTGGAACTCGGCCACGGCAGTGGCCGGCTACAGGGACAGGTAAAGCGCCTCAAGCCCTTTGCGATTGGCGCGGCCACCTTGGGTAGCCGCGCCGGTGCCGGATGTGGGTGTTATTGCCCATTTCGGTGTGTGCAGCCGGTAGCAGGGCAGGTTCTTCAACGCGATGATTTTCATCCTTGAGAACCGGCTTCCCATGACTGCAGGAAGGCGATCAACTGTTCAGTTCGGCCGTCGCTGACAACCTCTTCTGGCGTTCTGTAGTCGAATGTCGACAGCGGTTCGTTCTTGAACCAGAAAATGGCCTTGGTCATGTCCGTGCCCATGTCAGTTACAGCACGCAAGACCCGCACGGCATCACGTATGTACGCCTGGATCTTCTCCGACTCGGGGGCGTTGCGCACGGTGTTGCGATGGACATGGGCGCGGGTTGCGAATGTCTGCTGGTCCATCGAGAACACCTTCAGGAACCGCTCAGGGGAGAACATGACCCGATTGACTTCCCGAAGCGCTTCCATCAGCCCCTCGAAACTTGTGGGTTGAAGTTCCAATACTGCATTGCTGGCCATGATTGACCTCCTGAGGGGTTTCGCTTCTCACAAGCACAATATTTGCACAATTTGAGCATAAATCAAGATCTTTGCACGCAGGCTGGGACCGCGCTGTCATCGGTTCTGCACCGCCGCCTTGGATCCGACTGGCGGTCTTACTCACCCCCCATCCTTGCCTACGCTGAAACTCCCACCCCAACGTTAGCAAGGAGATCGGACATGGCCTTCCAATACAAGCGTCTGGACAAGAACAACGCCGCGGTTCTGCTGGTCGATCACCAGACCGGCCTGTTGTCGCTGGTCCGGGATATCGACCCCGACCGTTTCAAGAACAACGTGTTGGCGCTTGCCGACCTGGCCGAGTACTTCAAGCTGCCCACCATCCTCACCACCAGTTTCGAAACGGGCCCCAACGGGCCGCTGGTGCCCGAACTCAAGGAGCAATTCCCCGACGCCCCCTACATCGCCCGGCCGGGCAACATCAACGCCTGGGACAACGAAGATTTCGTCAAGGCGGTGAAGGCCACCGGCAAGAAGCAGTTGCTGATCGCCGGGGTGGTCACGGAAGTCTGTGTGGCCTTCCCGGCGTTGTCGGCGCTGGAGGAGGGCTTCGAGGTGTTCGTGGTCACCGATGCCTCCGGCACCTTCAATGAGCTGACCCGTGATTCGGCTTGGCGGCGGATGGAGGCAGCCGGGGCGCAACTGATGACCTGGTTCGGCGTGGCCTGCGAGCTGCACCGTGATTGGCGCAATGATGTTGAAGGCCTGGGCACATTGTTCTCCAACCATATTCCCGATTACCGCAACCTGATGACCAGTTACAGCAAGTTGGCCAAGTAAAACGGCAGGGATCGACCATACTCACTGTTCATTCGCCCCAAGGAGCGTGTCATGGCCAAGCCGTCCAGGAAGAAAGACTTGCAGGCGCCTGTCGAGAAGCTGGGCGGCAAGGCCTATGACAAACAGCTGAAAACCCTGCATGTGGAATTGGTGAAGCTGCAGGAATGGGTCGTGGCCAAGGGCCTGAAGGTGTGCATCGTGTTCGAGGGCCGTGATGGTGCCGGCAAGGGCGGTACCATCAAGGCCATCACCGAGCGGGTCAGCCCACGGGTATTCCGCGTGGTGGCGCTACCGGCGCCGACTGAACGGGAAAAGTCCCAGATGTATGCCCAGCGTTACCTCAACCACCTGCCGGCAGCGGGGGAGGTGGTGATCTTCGATCGCAGCTGGTACAACCGCGCAGGCGTTGAGCGGGTGATGGGCTTTTGCACCGACGAGCAGGCCGGCAAGTTCCTCGCGGTGGTGCCCTTGCTGGAGAAACTGATGGTCGAGTCGGGGATCATCCTCATCAAGTACTGGCTCGAAGTCAGTGCCCAGGAGCAGACCCGCCGCCTGCAGGACCGCATCAATGACGGCCGCAAGGTGTGGAAACTTTCGCCCATGGACCTCAAGTCCTACACCCGCTGGGACGAATACACCCTCGCCCGCGATGAAATGTTCGCGGCTTCCGATTCATCGTGGGCGCCGTGGTTCCTGGCCCATTCCGACGACAAACGCCGTGCTCGCCTGAACATCATCAGCCATCTGCTTTCGCGCATTCCCTACAAGGACGTCACTGGCGACAAGGTGGTGAAGCTGCCCAAACGCGGCAAGATCGGCAAGTACAAAGCGGTAGCCTATCCCTTCAAAGTGGTCGAAGAGCGTTTCTGATTCCCTCACTGCGCATGGTCGCAAGGGTACGAACCTATGCCACATGACGGCAGCCTGCTGCAGGCTACAGTGGTCTTCCTGCTGGCCGTGGTGCTTCTGGTGCCACTGGCGCAGCGTCTGAAGATGGGGGCGGTGCCTGGCTATCTTCTGGCCGGCATCCTGATTGGCCCTTCGGTATTGGGGCTGCTTGATAACCCAGGCAACGTGGCACGGATTTCAGAGATCGGTGTGGTCATGTTGCTGTTCGTGATTGGCCTGGAGCTATCACCACAGCGCTTGTGGACCATGCGTCGGGCGCTGTTCGGTGTCGGGGCGCTGCAGGTCGGGCTGACTGCCCTGGTGCTTGGCTTGCTGGCGTATGCAGTGTTCGGCCAGTCGAAACCGGCGTCGATCGTTCTGGGGCTGGGCCTTGCCCTGTCGTCCACCGCGTTCGGCCTGCAGGTTCTGGCCGAACGCAAGGACCTGGGCAAACCGCACGGCCGCCTGGCCGTGGCCATCCTGCTGTTTCAGGACATCGCCGCCATACCGCTGATTGCCGTGGTGCCGTTGCTTGGCGGTGATGTCAGCACTGCCGATGAGCGCGCCTGGCCGCTACTGGCGGTGTCACTTGGCATTGGCCTGGTGATCGTCAGCGGCCGCTACCTGATGACACCGGTGTTCAAATGGACAGTCGGGTCGGGCCTGCCGGAGCTGTCGACAGCCACAGCCTTGCTGGTGGTGCTGGGCACGGCTTGGGTGATGGAGCACGTGGGCATATCCATGGCCCTGGGCGCCTTTCTTGCTGGTGTGCTGATGGCCGAGTCACCGTTTCGCCACGAACTGGAAACCCAGATTGAGCCGCTCAAGGGCCTGTTGCTGGGGTTGTTTTTCGTCGGGGTGGGAATGAGCGCCGATTTGCGCCTGCTGTTCGGCATGCCTCTGGCCGTGCTGGGGCTGACGTTGTTGTTGGTGGGCATCAAGTTGCCGCTGCTCTGGGGGTTGGGCCGGCTGGCGGGTGGGCTCACTCACCCGCAGGCGCTGTGCCTGGGGGTGGTACTGGCATCGGGCGGCGAGTTTGCGTTCGTCGTATTCAAAATGGCGCACGAACATCACGTACTGACTCAACAGGTGCACGACCTGCTGGTGCTCGCGATCACCCTGTCGATGGCGGTAGTGCCGCTGGTGATGATGGCCCTGGCGCGGCAGCTGCCTGAGCGCGATATCTCGCACCCTGCACCCAGAACGGACCACTGAATCGCGCCCCTGGCGCATTGAGCACGAGGAGATGAGTCATGCAGCCGAGTATCAAACTGGACAGCGCCCGGTCACGGGGCCTGCTCGATGTGCTCATCAAGGCAGGCCTGGTGGCTGCCCTGGTGCTTTTTGCCTTTCAGGTTTTCCAGCCATTTCTGGAGTTGATGCTGTGGTCGGTGATCCTGGCGGTGACGTTGTATCCGCTGTACCAACGCATCAAGCGTGGTTCAGGTTTCAAGGACGGCTATGCGGCGACACTGGTGGTGCTGCTGGTGCTGGTGGTGTTGCTGGTACCGATCTACCTGGTGGTGATGTCCATCGGTGAATCGGTGGACCACCTGGTGTCGCTGATCAGAAGCGACAGCTGGAGCGTGCCGGTGCCGCCCGACTCTGTGGCCAACTGGCCACTGATCGGGCCGAAAGTCCATGCGCTGTGGCTGTCAGCCTCCGAGAACCTGGCCGATGTGATTGCGCAATGGATGCCCCAGCTCAAGAGCGCCGGGCGTACGGCATTGGGTGCGGCGGCCAGTGCCGGCGGGGCCTTCCTGCTGTTCGTCGGCGCGATCATCATTTCCGGCGTGATCATGGCTTTTGGTGATCGTGGCGAAATCGCAGCACAGCGCATCGCCATGCGGATTTCTGGCCAAGAGCGGGGCAAGCCGCTTGCCACGTTGTGCACCGCGACCATTCGTGCAGTGGCGCAAGGGGTGATCGGCATCGCCTTCATCCAGATGCTGCTGATCGGTGTGGGCTTCGTGATCAAAGGCGTCCCAGGTGCCGGCATGCTGGCCATTCTCATCCTCATGCTGGGCATCGCCCAGGCCCCGGCGACGTTGATCACGTTGCCGGTGATCATCTACGTACTCAACGTCGAGGGCTTCACCGTGGTCACTATCGTGTTCGCTGTCTACACCTTCGTCGCCGGGCTTGCCGACAACGTGCTCAAACCTTTGTTGCTGGGCCGCGGGGTGGATGTGCCGATGCCGGTGGTGTTGATCGGTGCGCTGGGCGGCATGGTGGTCAAGGGCATCATCGGGCTGTTCCTCGGCCCGGTGATCCTCGCTGTGACCTACGTGCTGTTCTGGCAATGGGTGGCCTTGCAGGTGCCGGAGCAACCCGCGCCGCCGGCAGCCTGAGCCAAGGCCTGCCATGCCCAGGCGCTGCTGTGGGTTGAGCCTGCTGATGGTGCTGGCCGGTTGCACCCAGGTCGGCCCGGACTATGAGACGCCCCGGCACCCATGGCTGGACAGCTGGAGCACGCCATTGCTCGAGCAGGCCCAGCGCAGGGCTGAGCAGCCGGAGCTGCGCCAGTGGTGGGCAGTGTTTGCCGACCCGGCCTTGGACGCACTGATCGCCGAGGCCGACGCCAATAACACCAGCCTGCGCCTGGCCGGCCTGCGCGTCGCCGAGGCCAGGGCGCAGTTGGCCATCGTCCAGACCGGGCGTTATCCACAGTTGCAGCAACTGCGTGGGCAGAGCCTGTACCTCAAACAGGACCAGTCCGGCACCGACAGCGCCCGCGATTCGGTGTTCTGGCAGTCCAGCGTGGGTTTCGATATCGGGTGGGAGATCGACTTCTGGGGGCGTTTCAGCCGCGCCATCGAAAGCGCCGATGCCGCTTATTTCGCGTCCCAGGCCAATTACGCCGACGCCATGCTGCTGATGCGTGCGCAGGTGGCCGACACCTACTTTGCCCTGCGCACCGCCGAGGCGCGGCTGCAGATCGCAACGGAGAACGCCAGGCGCCAGGCGCGTAGCCTGGAGATTACCGAGCGGCTGTTCCGCCACGGCGAGAACGACGAGCTCGACTGGCAGCAGGCGCGTACCCAGTACCTGGCAACTCAGGCCACGATTCCCGAGTTCGAAAACCAGCTCAATGCCTTGCGCAATGTGCTCTGCGCATTGCTCGGCAGGCCGCCCGGGCCGTTGCCGCAGTTGGCTGCTCGGTACGGCCAGTTACCACTGCCGGACCGGGCTGTGTTGCAGGACGTGCCCGCCAGCCTGCTGCAGCGGCGCCCCGACATTCGTGCCGCCGAGCAAGCCGTGGCGGCGCAGTCGGCACTCGTCGGGGTGGCCACTGCGGATCTTTATCCACAGCTGAGCCTGCTGGGCAGCATTGGCTGGACGTTCGTATCGGCCAATCAACTGCCTAACACCTTCGACCTGGCTGCCGGGCCAAGCCTGATATGGAGCCCATTCGACTATGGCCGCCGCAAGAATGCCGTGCGTGTCGAGGATGCGCGCCTGCAGCAGTTGATCGAGCTGTACCAGCAAGGGGTGCGTGAAGCTGCGCGTGAGGCCGATGACGCCGCCAGTGGCCTGGTGCGTTCGCTGCAGAGCGCCAGCATTCGCCAGGAGGCCTCGCAGGCCGCCCAGCGCTCGCTGAGCCTGGCCAGCGCCCAGTACCAGGAAGGTTTTGCCGATTTCCAGCGCGTGCTCGATGCCCAGCAACTGCTGTTGCAGCAGCAGGACGGCTACCTGGTCAGCCGGGGCAACGCAGTGAGCAGCCTGGTGACGCTGTACAAAGCGCTGGGCGGTGGTTGGGACAACCAGCGCAAGCCCGTTGACCCGGCCACCCGCCAGCAGATGGAAAACCGTACCGATTGGGGTGACCTGCTGGACGAGCCGGCCCCCGCCGACCCTGAACAAGGTGAGCCCTGATGAGTGACGCCGTGGACACGCCCCCTGACCGCGCCATGCACTGGGTGTTGGTGCTGATCATCGTGAGCCTGGTCTGGTACCTGCTTGCCGACCGGTTCACGCCTTACACCCAGCAGGCTCGTCTGCAAGCCTATGTGGTGCCCGTGGCCGCTGAAGTTGCCGGGCAGGTCAAGCGCGTGGCGGTGGGCAACAACCAGCAAGTGCGCCAGGGTGATGTGCTGTTCGAGCTGGATCAGGAGCAGTACCGCATTGCCTTGACCCGCGCTCAGGCAGATCTGGATACGGTACGCCGGCAGATCGGCGCCAATACCGCCGGCATCGACTCGGCCAAGGCCGCCTTGGTGGCGGCCCAGGCCAACGAGCGCAAGGCCCGCCAGGATGCCGAGCGGCTCAAACGGCTGATCGAAGAAGACCCAGGTACAGTGTCTGTCCGTCGCCTTGAAGGGGCGCAGGCGACCCGCGACCAGGCCATCAGCCAAGTGGCGGCAGCCCGTGCGGAAGTCGAACGGGCGCGGGAGCAGCAAGGCGGGGTGGAGGCGGACAACGCGCAACTGCGCAGTGCGGCGGCCAATGTCGAAAAGGCCCGCCTGGACCTGGCCCGCACCGTGGTGCGCGCCGATGCCAATGGGCTGATCACTGACCTGCGCACTGACGTGGGCCACTATGTTCCCGCCGGCAGTGCGATGATGACCCTGATCGCCATCCACGACGTGTGGATAAGCGCCGACATGACCGAGAACAACCTCGGTCGTCTGCGCCCTGGTACACCGGTGCTGGTGGTGCTGGACGCCATGCCCGGTAAGGTATTGCAAGGGCATATCCGCAGCATCGGCTATGGCGTGAGTGTGGGGCAGGGTACGCCGCCGGGCGCCTTGCCGACCGTACAGAACAGCCGCGAATGGCTACGCTCGGCGCAGCGCTTCCCGGTGATCGTCGAGCTCGACCGAGACCAACTTGCAGACAGGTCCGGGCTGCGTGTGGGCGGTCAGGCCGAAGTCATGGCCCTGCCCGGCGAAGGTAACCCTTTGAACCTTCTGGGGCGTGTGTTCATGTGGCTGATGAGCTGGCTGTCCTATGCCTATTGAGCTGCGACGCCTGCGCGCTCTGCGCCTGGCCTTGGGCGTGGCGCTATGCCTGGTAGCGAGTTTTGGCCTTGGCCTGCCGGTGCCCATACTTGCCCCGGTATTCGCGGTGCTGTTGTTGACCATGCGCAGTGAGCCGTTGCCGATCAAGGCGGCACCGATGTTGGCGATACTGGTGTTGCTGAGCTGTGGCAGCGGCCTTTTGCTGATACCCATTTTGCGCCATGCGCCGGTGAGTGGCGTGTTGCTGGTCGGCGTGGGGGTATTTCTGGTGTTGCGCTATGCGCTCAGGGGGGGCAACGGCTTGCTGGCCAACCTGTTGGTGGTTGGCCTGACCATGATCGCCGCTGCCGGTACCAGCGATTTCACCCTGGCGCTCATGGTGGTCGAGGCGATGGCCAAGGGCATGCTCCTGGCGGTGCTGGGGACGGCGTTGGCCCATGTGCTGGTTCCAGAACCTGCGGATGCGCCTGCGCAACCTGCGCCACCATTGCCCGATCGCGCCGATGTCGGCTGGATAGCCCTGCGTGCCACGCTGATAGTCATGCCGGCGTTCCTGCTGGCGCTGATCGCGCCCGACGCGTTCATGCCGCTCATCATGAAGGCGGTGAGCCTTGGGCAGCAGGCTGGCGAGACCCGGGCCCGGCATGCCAGTCGTGAGCTCATCGGCTCGACGGTGCTGGCGGGGGTGTTGGCGATGCTCATGTGGGCGGCATTGAGCGTGTTCGTGCACGTGTGGATGTTTTTCCTGTGGGTGCTGCTGTTCACGCTGTGGCAGGGGCGCAGGCTCTACCGCGTGGTAAGCACGCGGCACAGCCCGGCGTACTGGGTGAGTTGCCTGACCACGCTGCTTATCCTGCTGGGGCAGTCAGTGCAGGACAGTGCAGCCGGCCAGGACGTCTACCGGGCGTTTGCGGTGCGCATGGCGTTGTTTCTGGCCGTGTCGCTGTATGCCAGTGCCCTGCTGATATGGCTCGACCGGCGTCGGCTCAGCGCCGTTTAGCGGCTCATGGCTTCCAGTCCACCCCGGTGTCCTGCAGATAAGCATCCACCGCAGCACCGACAGTGGGGTGAAACGCCGTTTCTCCCATGTGCTGGAACAATTCGAAGCGTTTCATCTTGTCTTTCACCGGGTCCTTCATCTCGGCGAACTGCAACTCGACTCCCCGGGCCTCCAGCGCCCGGTCGAGTTCGGCCAGCATGTCCGCCGAAGTGATATCGATGCTGGTCACCGGTTCCGCTGCGATCACCAACCGCTGCACGGGGGTAGGCGACTCATCCACCGCCGCCAGCACCGTGGCCTGAAACTGCTCGGCATTGGCGAAGAACAGCGGCGCATCCCAGCGCAGCAGTACCAGCCCCGGTACCCTGCGAGCCTGTGGATAACGCTGCACGTCATGGTAGCCGCGGGTGCCGTCCACCCGCCCGAGCACCGCATGATGCGGTCGCCAGCCATCCCACAGGAACTCGATCACCGAAATCGCCACGGCAATGCAGATGCCGGGGATGGCGCCGAACACCGCAACCCCCACGAAGCAGGTGAACGACAGCCAGAACTCCCATTGCTGCATGCGAAAGATGCGCTTGAGGTCGGCAAACTCGAACAGCCCCAGTGCCGCCGCGATCACCACTGCGGCCAGTGCGCTGTTGGGCAGGTGTTGCAGGAGGTTGGGCGCGACCAACAACAGGATTGTCACAGCCACCGCACCGATGATGCCGGTAAGCTGGGTCTTTGAGCCGGCCGCCTCGGCCACTGGAGTACGCGATGAGCTGCTGCTGATCGGGATGCCCTGGAACAGCCCGGAGGCCAGGTTGGCCACGCCCAGGCCGAACATTTCCTGGTTCGGGTTGACCGGTGTTTTCAGGCGCGCCGCGTAGGTGCGTGACAGCACGCTGGTATCGGCGAACGACACCAGCGCCACGGCGATACCGCCCAGCAGTACCTCGACCAGGTCGATGTCGGTCACCCAGGGAAAGACGAAGCTGGGCAAGCCCTGGGGTAGTTCACCGAGTACTTTCACACCCATCTGGTCGAGGTCTAACAGGCTTACCGCCAGGGTGGCGAGCACCACGGCGATGAGGATGCCCGGTAGGCGCTTGTAGGGCTTGAGCAGCAGGATCAACGCCAGGCTGGCGCCGCCGACTGCAAAGCTGGGCCAGTGCCCCTGGCCGGCGATCAAGGTCTTCGCCAAGTACCACAGGTCGCGCAGGGGCCCCTGGCTGTCGATCGATAGGCCGAACAGCTTGGGCAACTGGCTGATCAGCACGGTGAGCGCGATGCCGTTCATGTAGCCATAGCGGATAGGCTTGGACAACAACTCGGTGATGAAGCCCAGGCGCATCAGGCCGGCGATCACGCAGAAGGCGCCGGCCACCAGGGCCATCAGGCTGGCGACGGCAATGGCTCGCTGTGGGTCGCTGGCGGCGTACTGCACCACCACGGCGAGGATCGGCGCGGCCAGCGCTGAATCCGGGCCCAGCACCAGGATCCGGCTGGGGCCGAACAAGGCGTAGGCCAGCAAGGGAATGATGGTCGCATACAAGCCGTAGATGCCGGGTACACCGGAGGCTTCGGCGTAGGCGATGCCCACGGGCACCAGCATGGTGGTGAGCACCAGCCCGGCAGCGATGTCCTTGGGCAGCCAGGCGAGCTGGTAGTGCATCAGCGTGGCCAGCCCGGGGAGCCAGCGTTGCCAGTCGAAGCCGGGGCGGGGCGGTGTTTCATGCATGGTGGTGGCTCCTGGGCGGAGGTCGCATGAAAGTGCTTTTAGTGGGCTGGCCCGAATGGGCGCCACTGCGCAGCCCCCAGATGTAAGCCAATTACCAACTTGAAACCGAATGCTTCAATTCAAGATAGCTTGGGAATTGTCCTGCGCAGGCCTCAGCAATCCAGACACTCGCCCAGGCGTATCAGCAAAGCCCTGTGAACACCAAAAAAAACCCTTGAGCCGCGAGGCTTCAAGGGTTTTTTACTCGGCCTGTATCAAGCCCGTGCTTACAACTCAGACGTTGAAGCGGAAGTGCATGACATCGCCGTCTTTGACAATGTAGTCCTTGCCTTCCAGGCGCCACTTACCGGCTTCCTTGGCACCGCCTTCACCCTTGAACTGGATGAAGTCGTCATAGGCCACCACTTCAGCGCGGATGAAGCCTTTTTCGAAGTCGGTGTGGATCACACCCG
This sequence comes from Pseudomonas sp. BNK-15, assembly GCF_047456105.1. Lineage (NCBI taxonomy): Bacteria > Pseudomonadati > Pseudomonadota > Gammaproteobacteria > Pseudomonadales > Pseudomonadaceae > Pseudomonas > Pseudomonas sp. BNK-15. The sequence goes on along the minus strand of NZ_CP179898.1, from coordinate 1,080,140 downwards.
CTGCCTGAGGCGCGGTGGCGCCGATGCGGACGGTCCAGGCACGCACTTCCTGCACGCCGGCAGTGAAGTAGGTCTGCAGGTTGAGCAGCTCGTAACCGGCGCGGATCACGCGATTCAGGCCAGGCTCTTCCAGGCCCAGGGCCTCGAGGAACATGTCCTTCTCTTCACCGTCGTCCAGTTCGGCGATCTCGGCTTCGATCTTGTTGCACACCGGCACCACGACAGCGCCTTCTTCTTCGGCGATGGCCTTGACCACGTCCAGGTGCGGGTTGTTGTCGAAGCCGTCTTCAGCCACGTTGGCGATGTACATCACCGGCTTGCTGGTCAGCAGGTGGAAGCCACGGATGACGGCTTTCTCGTCGTCGGCCATGTTCTTCATCAGGCTGCGTGCCGGCTTGCCTTCGGTGAAGTGCGGGATCAGCTTTTCCAGGATTGCCTTTTGCGCCAGGGCTTCCTTGTCGCCGCCCTTGGCGTTGCGGGTGACCTTCTGCAGTTGCTTCTCGCAGCTGTCCAGGTCAGCGAAGATCAGCTCCAGGTCGATGATCTCGATGTCGCGCTTGGGGTCGACGCTGTTGGAAACGTGGATCACGTTTTCGTCTTCGAAGCAGCGCACCACGTGGGCGATGGCGTCGGTCTCGCGGATGTTGGCGAGGAACTTGTTGCCCAGGCCTTCACCTTTGGAGGCACCGGCCACCAGGCCGGCGATGTCGACGAACTCCATGGTGGTCGGCAGGATGCGATTAGGCTTGACGATTTCCGCCAGCGCAGCCAGGCGCGCGTCGGGCATCGGCACGATGCCGCTGTTCGGCTCGATGGTGCAGAAAGGGAAGTTCTCCGCCGCGATGCCAGACTTGGTCAGGGCGTTGAACAGGGTGGACTTGCCGACGTTGGGCAGGCCGACGATGCCGCAATTGAAACCCATGGGTATTCCCCTCTCTAGGAAATCAGGCCTTCTGGCTGTGCAGCTCGCGCATTGCCTTGGCGAAATCGCCGGCAAGCACGTCCGGCAGCACGCCGAGGGCAAAATCGATGCTGGCGTCGAGCTTCTCCTGCTCGGCGCGCGGCGCGCGGCCCAGGACGAAGTTGGAGACCAGTTTGGCGTCACCCGGGTGGCCGATGCCAAGCCGCAGGCGGTGGAAGTCGTTCTGGTTGCCGAGCTGCGCGATGATGTCGCGCAGGCCGTTGTGCCCACCATGGCCACCGCCGCGCTTGAGCTTGGCGACGCCTGGAGGCAGGTCGAGTTCGTCATGCGCCACCAGTATCGCTTCCGGCTTGATGCGGAAGAAATTGGCCAAAGCCGCCACGGACTGGCCGCTACGGTTCATGTAGGTGGTGGGGATGAGCAGACGAACGTCGTTGCCCTGATGGCTGAATTTAGCCGTCAGGCCGAAATACTTGCGGTCAGCGGTCAAGGAGACGCGCTGGGCGCTGGCAATGCGTTCAACGAAAAGAGCCCCTGCGTTATGCCGGGTCTGTTCGTATTCGGGGCCGGGGTTACCCAGGCCGACGATCAACTGGATGGCGGTCACGTAGGGGCTCTTCCTTGGAGTTGGTGGGTTACGGTGCGCGGCACTGTAACCCGATCAACACCGGCGCGCGAGTGGATTACTCAGCGGCGCCTTCTTCAGCTTCTGGAGCAACGCGTGGCGCGTGAACGTTGGCAACAGCTTTGTCATCACCGTGGGCCAGAGCGACGAACTCTACGCCTTTCGGAGCTTTCAGGTCCGACAGGTGGATGATGGTGCCGATTTCAGCGTTGCCCAGGTCGACTTCGATGAACTCAGGCAGGTCTTTGGCTTCGCAGGAAACTTCGATCTGCGATTCAACGTGCGAGATCTCGCCGCCTTTCTTGACCGGGGCTTCTTCGTTGATGAAGTGCACTGGAACAACAGCGGTCAGCTTCTGGCCAGCAACGACGCGAACGAAGTCGGCGTGCATGATGAAGCCTTTGGCCGGGTGGCGCTGCATGGCCTTGACTACGACGTTCTGCTTGGCGCCGTCGACGTTCAGCTCGATAACGTGGCTGAAGGCAGCTTCGTTTTCGAACAGTTTGGCGATTTCCTTGGCCACGATGGTCAGGGATTGAGCTTCTTTATCGCCACCGTATACAACGGCCGGGATGTTCAGCGAGTGACGCAGGCGGCGGCTCGCACCTTTCCCCAGGTCACTACGCACTTGGGCGTTCAGAGTGAAATCAGTCATTTTGTTTCTCCAAAATAGCCCCCCGAGGGCGTTTGCGACCAGCGCCAACGGGGATGGCAAAAAAGCCCCGCCCCAACACATGCTGGGGCGGGGCGCTTCATATCAACACGTATTCCGCTTAGCGGAACATCGCACTGATCGATTCTTCATTGCTGATGCGGCGCACCGCTTCAGCAACTACCGGTGCGATATCCAGCTGGCGGATACGGTCACAGGCTTGAGCAGCGGCGGACAGCGGAACGGTGTTGGTCACCACCAGCTCGTCCAGTACCGACTTCTCGATGTTCTCGATCGCACGGCCCGAGAGGACAGGGTGCGTGCAGTAGGCATAAACCTTGGCCGCGCCGTGTTCTTTCAGTGCCTTGGCCGCATGGCACAGAGTGCCGGCGGTATCGACCATGTCGTCTACCAGGATGCAAGTGCGCCCTTCGACGTCGCCGATGATGTGCATGACTTCGGAGTGGTTGGCCTTTTCACGGCGTTTGTCGATGATACCCAGGTCGACACCCAGGGACTTGGCGACGGCACGTGCGCGCACGACACCACCGATGTCCGGGGAGACGATCATCAGGTTCTCGAAACGCTGGTCTTCGATATCGTCGACGAGTACGGGCGAACCGTAGATGTTGTCGACCGGGATATCGAAGAAACCCTGGATCTGGTCAGCGTGCAGGTCGACGGTGAGAACACGGTCGATACCCACGACAGTGAGCATGTCAGCGACGACTTTGGCGCTGATGGCTACACGTGCCGAACGCGGACGGCGGTCCTGGCGGGCGTATCCGAAGTAAGGAATCACGGCGGTGATTCGGGATGCTGAGGAGCGGCGGAAGGCGTCGGCCATCACTACCAGTTCCATCAGGTTATCGTTGGTCGGGGCACAGGTCGGCTGAATAATGAAGACGTCTTTACCGCGGACATTTTCATTGATCTCAGTGCTGATCTCACCGTCGGAGAATTTACCGACAGAGACGTCACCGAGAGGGATATGCAGCTGACGTACGACACGCCGAGCCAGATCGGGGTTAGCGTTCCCCGTAAAGACCATCATCTTGGACACGCGCAGTACCTGGAGGCTGAGGGTATACCTGGATGAGTATAAGGAAAATGGCAGGGGCGGCTGGATTCGAACCAACGCATGGCAGGATCAAAACCTGCTGCCTTACCGCTTGGCGACGCCCCTGTATCTGTTGCTGCGAGCGCTAGGCACTCGACTTCTTGACCAGACTTTGCAGCTTGCGATGCAACATCGAAACATTGCTTCCTTTCGCCACAAACCCTGTTTGGGTCGCTGAAAGAAGGGCCAGAACTTTATCAGCTTCGGCTTTGCTTGGGAAGGCCCCAAACACACAACTTCCAGTGCCGGTTAATCGAGCTTCAGTGAATTTACCCAGTGAATTCAACGCGTTGCGAACTTCCGGGTAACTCTGCTCTACCACCGGTTGGCAGTCATTTCGACTGTTTCCCTCGGGAACGGGGCGCATCTTAAGGGGGAGGGAATCACGTGTCAACTGTGGATGTGAAAAAATTTCTACTGTGCTGACAGACACTTGCGGCACCAGCACGACGTACCAGGGTTCGGCCGGGTCGACCGGGGTCAATTGCTCACCCACTCCTTGGGCGAATGCTGCATGGCCACGCACGAACACCGGCACGTCGGCACCCAGTGTCAGGCCCAGGGCAGCCAGGCGATCCTCGTCCCAATCCAGTTGCCACAAGTGCGCCAGCGCCAGCAGTGTGGTCGCTGCATCCGAACTGCCGCCGCCGATGCCGCCGCCCATGGGCAGCACCTTGGTCAGCCATATATCGGCGCCAAGGCCGGTGCCGGACTGTTCCTGCAGCTTGCGCGCGGCGCGCACGATCAGGTTGCTGTCGTGGGGCACCGCTTCGATCTCGGTGTGCAGGCGGATCGCGCCGTCTTCACGCAGGGCGAAAGTCAGCTCGTCGCCGTGATCGAGGAACTGGAAGACGGTTTCCAGTTCGTGGTAACCGTCCGGGCGGCGGCCGATGATGTGCAGCCACAGGTTGAGCTTGGCCGGGGCGGGCAGGGTGAGCCTGTGCATCGGTCAGCGCCCCAGCTGGCGTGGCTGCCAGTCCTTGACCACCAGGGTCACGTCGAGGTCCTTGCCGTGCAGCTTCAGGCGCTCGGGCAGCCAGTAACCGTTCTGTTCGGTGTAGCTCAGGTACTGCACCTGCCAGCCGTCCTGGTCCAGGCTGGCCAAGCGGCTGTCGCCATCGAGGGTCAGCTTGCTCTTGCTGTCGGGGGCGGGCAGGCCGCGCACCCACCAGACCAGGTGCGATACCGGCAATTGCCAGCCCAGCTGTTCTTCCAGCAACGCTTCGGGGCTGGCCGCTTCGTAGCGGCCCTGATTGGCCACTTCCAGTACAACACCGCCGGGGCGGCCGGTCAGGCGTGCAGCGCCTCGGCCCAGCGGGCCGGCCAGGCGGATGTCGTAATAGTCCTGGCGCTGCAACCAGAACAGCGTGCCACTGCCGGAGTCGCGCGGGGCGCGGATGCCGACCTTGCCGTTGATCTGCCAGCCGTCAAGGCTGCTCAGTTGCTCTTTATGGGCGCGCCACTGCTGTGGGTCGCCGTGGCCCTGCAGGGCCTCCCGGCTACCGAAGCCGGCACAGCCGGCCAGCAGGGCGATCAGGGTAAAGGTGATGCAATGGCGCAAAAACATGGCGTTAAAGGGTCTCGGATCCGGTCAGGCGCAAGACGGTCTTGCGCAGGATAGGGCTGTCGGGCTGGGCCTCGAAGGCCTTGGCCCAGACCTGGCGAGCTTCACGGCGCTTGCCGTTGGCCCACAGAACTTCGCCCAGGTGAGCAGCCACTTCATGGTCGGGGAAGCGCTCCAGGGCCTGGCGCAGGTAACGCTCGGCCTCTTCGAGGTTGCCCAGGCGATAGGCGACCCAGCCCATGCTGTCGAGGATTGCCGGGTCGTCCGGGGTCAGCTGATAGGCCTTTTCGATCAGGGCCTTGGCTTCTGTGTAACGGGTCGTGCGGTCAGCCAAGGTATAGCCCAGGGCGTTCAGCGCCATGGCGTTTTCCGGTTCGCGGGCGATGATGGCGCGCAGGTCTTTTTCCATCTGCGGCAGGTCGTCACGCTTTTCGGCCAGCATGGCGCGGGTGTAAAGCAGGTTGAGGTCGTCCGGGTAGCGCTGAATGGCCTGCTGCAGCACCTGGTTGGCCTGGGCGTCCTTGTTGTTGTTGCTGTAGCTTTCCGACTCGATCAGGTAAAGCTGGATGGCGAGCTCCGGCTGCGCCTCGCGCGCCTCGGCGAGCTGGCGTGACGCTTCGGTGCCGCGACCATTGGCGATGAGGATGTCGGACTGGCGCAATTGTGCAGGCAGGTAGTCGGGGCCCGGGCCGACCAGTGCGTATTCGCGCAGGGCGCCGGCCGGGTCGTGGCGTTCTTCGGCGATGCGGCCCAGGTTCAGGTGGGCGGCGTCGACGTTGCTGTCGCGCTCGATCAGCTCACGCAGGTAGCTCTCGGCTTCGTCCCAGTCCTTGTTCTCCAGGCATACCAGCGCCAGCGAGTAACGTAGCTCGTCGTCGTCGGGGTATTGCTGGACCAGGCTGATGAACTCGGCCTTGGCATCGGCGATGCGGTCCTGTTCGACCAGGGTGCGCGCATAGGTCAGGCGCAGGCGCTTGTCGTCCGGGTTGTCGCGGATCGCCCCGCGCAGCAGCGGCAGGGCTTCCGGGCCGCGGTCCAGGGCCTGGAGCAGGCGGGCACGAAGCAGGGTCGGGGCTATCTCGCCATTTTGTGCCGGGTGTGATTCAAGCAGTTCGAGGGCTTCTTCGGCCTTGCCGTCCTGATTCAGCAGCAGCGCCTTGCCGAACACCAGCTGGCTGTTGTCGGGGTACTTGACCAGCAGGCGGTCGAAACTCTGCATCAGGCCGTCGCGGGTGCTCTGGTCGGTCTCTGCGGCCGACAGGGCGAGGAAGTCGAAGTGCGTGTCGCCCTGGCCCTGCAGCACCTTCTCCATATAAGTCATGGAGTCGTCATAGCGGCCTGCGCGGGCCAGCTGGATGGCCGCGGCGCGCTGGGCGTCGAGGTTCTGCGGGTCGTTGCGGGCCCAGATCAATGCGCTGTCCAGGGCCGGCTCGTCGGCGCCGAGGTATTCGGCGATGCGGTAGGCCCGCTCGGACACGCCCGGGTCCTGGGTTTTCTCGGCCTGGTCGGTGTAGTTGGCCAGGGCGATATCAAACCGGTTGCGCTGGCCGGCCAGCTCGGCCACCAGCAGGCTGTAAAGCGTGTCCTGCTTGAACGACCCATACACCACGGGCTTCTCGGCCTCGGCCTTGCCGGCTTCGGCAACGGGAGGCTCGGCCTTTTGCGGGGCCAGGCTCTGGCAGCCCTGGAGCAGGGCGAAGGCAAGCAGCAGTGCGTAGGGTCTGTTCATATAAAGAGGCTTAGAAGGACTTACCGGCGGTCGGAGCATGATGACACAAGCGCGGGGGCAAACCCACACGCGAAGGTCGCGGTTTACAGTGATGCTCTTGGTATATAGGGACAATAGCGAACGGTGGTTGTTCTAAAACCTGCGAAAGAGGACAATTATCGGCTTCTCGTCACAACCAGCGACCTTGCATGGCCTTTCTTGCACTTGGTATCAACCATAAGACTGCCTCGGTAGACGTACGCGAGCGCGTGGCGTTTACCCCAGAGCAGCTGGTCGACGCCCTGCAGCAGCTCTGCCGACTGACCGCCAGCCGTGAAGCGGCGATCCTGTCTACCTGCAACCGCAGCGAGCTCTATATAGAGCAGGATCAGCTGTCCGCCGAGGCGGTCCTGCAGTGGCTGGCCGATTATCACCGCCTGAGCCTGGATGAACTGCGGGCCAGCGCCTATATCCATGCAGAGCATGATGCCGTCAGGCACATGATGCGCGTGGCCTCGGGCCTCGACTCGCTGGTGCTTGGCGAACCGCAGATCCTCGGCCAGATGAAGTCGGCCTATGCCGTGGCGCGCGAGGCTGGCACCGTCGGCCCGCTGCTTGGGCGCCTGTTCCAGGCCACCTTCAGCGCCGCCAAGCAGGTGCGTACCGACACCGCGATCGGCGAGAACCCGGTGTCGGTGGCGTTTGCTGCGGTTAGCCTGGCGCGGCAGATCTTCAGCGACCTGGGCCGCAGCCAGGCGCTGCTGATCGGCGCCGGTGAAACCATCACTCTGGTTGCCCGCCACCTGCATGAGCAGGGCGTGCGCCGTATCGTCGTGGCCAACCGTACACTGGAGCGGGCCAGCCTGCTGGCCGAGCAGTTCGGTGCTCACGCCGTGCTGCTGGCCGATATCCCACAAGAGCTGGCGCACAGCGACATCGTCATCAGCTCCACCGCCAGCCAGTTGCCCATCCTGGGCAAGGGCGCGGTGGAAAGCGCTCTGAAACAGCGCCGGCACAAGCCGATCTTCATGGTCGACATCGCCGTGCCGCGCGACATCGAGCCCGAGGTGGGTGAGCTCGACGACGTGTACCTGTATACCGTCGATGACCTGCACGAAGTGGTCGCGGAAAACCTCAAGAGCCGCCAGGGCGCAGCCCAGGCGGCCGAAGAGCTGGTCTCGGTGGGCGCCGAAGACTTCATGGTGCGCCTGCGCGAACTGGCCGCGGTCGACGTGCTGCGCGCCTATCGCCAGCAAAGCGAGCGCCTGCGCGACGAAGAACTGCAAAAGGCCCAGCGTCTGCTGGCCAACGGTGGCAACCCCGAGGACGTACTGGCGCAACTGGCCCGGGGGCTGACCAACAAACTCCTGCATGCGCCCAGCGTGCAGCTGAAAAAGCTCTCGGCCGAGGGCCGCCTCGATGCGCTGGCCATGGCCCAGGAACTCTTTGCCCTCAACGAGGGCTCGACGGACAAATCCTTGCAATGAAAGCGTCGCTGCTGAACAAACTGGACACGCTCCAGGACCGCTTCGAGGAACTCACCGCCTTGCTCGGTGATGCCGAAGTCATTTCCGACCAGGCGCGCTTCCGCGCCTATTCTCGCGAATACGCTGAAGTGGAGCCGGTGATCGGCGCCTATAAAGAGTGGCGCAAGGTGCAGGACGACCTCGAAGGCGCCCAGGCGCTGCTCAAGGACGCCGACCCCGATATGCGCGAAATGGCCGTGGAGGAAGTGCGCGAAGCCAAGGAGCAGCTGGTGGTGCTGGAGTCGCAGCTGCAACGCATGCTGTTGCCCAAAGACCCCAATGACGGGCGCAACGTGTTCCTCGAAATTCGCGCCGGCACCGGCGGCGACGAGGCGGCCATCTTCTCGGGTGACCTGTTCCGCATGTATTCGCGCTATGCCGAACGGCGTGGCTGGCGCCTCGAGATTCTCTCCGAGAACGAAGGCGAGCACGGCGGCTATAAAGAGATCATCGCCCGCGTCGAAGGCGACAGCGTTTACGGCAAGCTCAAGTTCGAGTCTGGCGCGCACCGTGTGCAGCGGGTGCCTGAAACCGAATCGCAGGGCCGAATCCACACCTCTGCGTGCACCGTCGCGGTACTGCCCGAGCCGGACGAACAGGTGGCAATCGAGATCAACCCGGCTGATTTGCGCGTGGACACCTACCGCGCATCCGGCGCCGGTGGCCAGCACGTCAACAAGACCGACTCGGCCATCCGCATCACGCACTTGCCTACCGGCATCGTGGTGGAGTGCCAGGAGGAGCGCTCGCAGCACAAGAACCGGGCCCGAGCCATGTCCTGGCTGTCGGCCAAGCTCAATGACATGCAGACCAGCGCCGCGCAGAATGCCATCGCCAGCGAGCGTAAACTGCTGGTAGGTTCGGGCGACCGCTCAGAGCGCATCCGTACCTACAATTATCCACAGGGGCGGGTGACCGATCACCGTATCAACCTGACCCTGTATTCCCTCGACGATATCCTTGCCGGGGGCGTTGACGCGGTGATCGAACCGTTGCTGGCCGAATACCAGGCTGATCAGCTGGCGGCATTGGGGGACTGATGACCATCATTGCCAGCCTGCTGCGCAACGCGCAACTGCCGGATTCGCCCACCGCACGCCTGGACGCCGAACTGCTGCTGGCGGCAGCCATCGGCAAGTCGCGCAGCTACCTGCACACATGGCCTGAACGCATCGTCAGCAGCGAGGATGCGCAGACCTACGCGGGCTACCTGCATCGGCGCCGCGGCGGTGAGCCGGTTGCCTACATTCTGGGCCAACAGGGCTTCTGGAAACTCGACCTGGAAGTGGCACCCCACACGTTGATCCCACGCCCTGATACCGAGCTTCTGGTCGAGACGGCGCTTGAGTTGCAGCCTGCAACGCCCGCCAAGGTGCTCGACCTGGGCACCGGAACCGGCGCGATAGCGCTGGCCTTGGCCAGCGAATGCCCGGCCTGGCAGGTCACGGCGCTGGACCGGGTCGAAGAAGCGGTAGCGCTGGCTGAGCGTAATCGTCAGCGCTTGGGCCTGGGCAACGTGAAGGTGCTCGCCAGCCACTGGTTCAGTGCCTTGGACGGGGAGCGTTTCGACCTGATCCTCAGCAACCCGCCGTACATCGCCGCCGAAGACCCGCACCTGGCTGCCGGTGATGTGCGCTTCGAACCCAGCAGTGCACTGGTGGCCGGGGCCGATGGCCTGGACGACCTGCGGCTGATCGTTGGCCATGCGCCGGCGCATCTGCTGCCCGGTGGCTGGCTGCTGCTCGAACACGGCTACGACCAGGCACCTGCCGTGCGCGCGCTGCTGAGCGGGCAAGGCTTCATCGAGGTGGCCAGCCGCAAGGACCTGGGCGGTCATGAACGTATTTCCCTGGGGCGCTTGCCATGCTGACCGATCAGGAATTGTTGCGTTACAGCCGGCAGATTTTGTTGGCACAGGTGGACATCGAAGGCCAGTTGCGCCTCAAGCAGAGCAAGGCGCTGATCATCGGGCTGGGTGGTCTGGGCTCACCGGTGGCGCTTTACCTGGCAGCAGCGGGTGTAGGTGAGCTGCACCTGGCTGATTTCGATACCGTCGACCTGACCAACCTGCAGCGTCAGGTCATCCATGACAGTGGCAGCGTTGGCATGAGCAAGGTGGACTCGGCGCTGCAGCGGCTTGAGGCCATCAATCCTGAAATTACCTTGGTCGCCCATCGTCAGGCGCTGGATGAAGACTCCCTGGCCGCTGCAGTGGCGGCCGTCGACCTGGTGCTGGACTGTTCCGACAACTTTGGTACCCGGGAGGCGGTCAACGCAGCTTGCTTCGCCCATGGCAAGCCGCTGGTCAGTGGTGCAGCCATCCGCCTCGAAGGGCAGCTGTCGGTGTTCGACCCTCGGCGCGATTACAGCCCTTGCTACCATTGCCTGTACGGCCATGGCAGCGAAGACGAGCTGACCTGCAGCGAAGCCGGAGTGATCGGCCCGCTGGTTGGGTTGGTCGGCAGCCTGCAGGCGCTGGAAGCCATGAAACTGCTGGCTTGTTTTGGTGAGCCGCTGGTGGGCCGCTTGCTGCTGATCGACGCACTGGGCACGCGCCTGCGGGAACTGCGGGTCAAGCGTGACCCGGCTTGTGCGGTATGTGGCAAACGCGATGGCTGAGCGCTCGGCACCGGTCGGCGTGATGGACTCCGGGGTCGGCGGTTTGTCGGTCCTGGCTGAGATCCAGCGCTTGCTGCCCAGCGAGTCGCTGCTCTATGTGGCCGATTGCGGGCATGTGCCGTATGGCGAGAAAACCCCCGACTACATCCGCCAGCGCTGCCGGCGCATTGCCGAGTTTTTCCAGGCGCAGGGTGCCAAGGCGATGGTGCTGGCCTGTAACACCGCTACCGTGGCAGCAGTTGCCGACCTGCGTGAGCTGTATCCGGACTGGCCGCTGGTAGGCATGGAGCCGGCGGTGAAGCCTGCTGCTGCTGCCACCCGTTCCGGCGTGGTCGGTGTTCTGGCCACTACCGGCACCTTGCAGAGCGCCAAGTTCGCCGCCTTGCTCGACCGCTTCGCCAACGATGTGCGCGTGGTCACCCAGCCTTGCCCTGGGCTGGTCGAGCTGATCGAGACGGGTGACCTTGGCAGCCTGCAATTGCGCCAGCTGTTGCTTGGTTACTTGCAGCCCTTGCTTGCGGCAGGTTGCGATACGCTGATTCTCGGGTGTACCCATTACCCGTTCCTGCGCCCGTTGCTGGCCGGGATGGTGCCCGCCGACGTCGCTATCATCGATACCGGTGCGGCGGTGGCGCGCCAACTGCAACGGTTACTGGCCGCGCGCGAACTACTGGCCGAGGGGCCGGCACGCGAAGCTGCATTCTGGACCAGTGCCGATCCGCGATCTTTGGAAAACATCCTCCCTGTGCTGTGGAACAAGTCGGGCAGTGTGCAAAGTTTTCAGTTGTAAAAAAAACGTGAAAAACAGCTGAACTATCGTCCCACTCCTGATTTCTATTTTTTGCCTGCCATGAGGCGAACACTTACAACAGCATTGGAAAGAAGGATGTTTCTCATGAGGAAACTGCTCGGCTTGGCGGCGGCTGCCGCCGTCACTTTGGGACAGATCGCGGTAGTGCAAGCTGCCGATGTTTCGTTATCGGTAGGGCAGACGGGTGACTCCACCCAGGTTTACCGCCTGGGCCTTCAGTCCAACTGGGATGCCAGCTGGTGGCAGACGAGCGTCGGTCGGCTGACCGGTTATTGGGATGGGGCTTACACCTATTGGGACGGCGACGAGACGGCGAGCAACCACAGCCTGTCTTTCGCACCGGTATTCGTCTATGAGTTCGCTGGTGAGTCAGTGAAGCCCTACATCGAGGCGGGCATCGGCGTGGCTGCATTTGCCAGCACTGAGCTTGAAAGCAACGAATTGGGTTCGTCGTTCCAGTTCGAAGACCGAATCGGTTTCGGGCTGCGCTTTGCAGGTGGCCATGAGATTGGCGTGCGGGCAATCCACTATTCCAACGCCGGCATCAAGCAGCCCAACGATGGGGTCGAGAGCTACAGCCTGCATTACCGCATGGCACTCTGAGTTTGCCATTGCCACCCATTTCGCGGGGCCGCGAAGTGGGTGGCAATGCTTCCTCATCACTTAGCGTGACAATGGCCACAAGCTACTCAGGTTCGTGACCTCCAGCACAAGCTCCGGCTCGCGCAGTGGCAAGCGTTGCAGCAGCTCCTGCGCGGCGCTCTGCGGTGTCCAGTCTTCAGGAAATGCCATAGCTGAGGTGACCGGTGTCTTCAACGAATGTGGCGCCACCACCGTCAGGTCAATGCCCTGATTTTTCAGCGACTGGCGCGCCTCGCGAAACCACTGCGGTGTGTTGTTCCAGCCTGCTGTGACGCGCGTGGGCGCATACAACTGCAAGGCCGAATAACGGTTGAAGATTGCCATTACCTGCGGCTTTTCGCCTTTCAACAGCAACGGTACAGCCTGGCCCAGGCAGTGCTCGGCCGCCAGCTGGTTACTGCTTACGATCGTCTCGAACACGTCTGTGGCCGATACCGCATCCGGCAGATAATCGGTGGCCCCTGCATTGATGATCAGGCTGTCCAGCGCGCCCCAGGCATGACAAAGCTCAAGGCAGGCGCTGGCCGCCTGGTCTTCGTCATGCAACTGCCATGGCAGGCGCAACAGGCGGCTACCGTGCTGTGCTGCCAAGGTATCGAGCGCCTGGCAATCCTTCCCGCTTGTCGCTACCCGGTGCCCTAGCCCGAGCAATTGCTCCACCAAGGCCAAACCCAGACCACTACCTGCTCCCGTAACCCAGAAAATTCGCGGATGATTCAATACGCGGACCCCTCACCCTACCTGCGCGATAACCCCTTGAAGGCCTCCAGTGCACGCTGGCGGCTACTACTGAGGTCAACTATAGGACGATGGTACGAATTTTCGGCGAAAAGATCCTTGTTTTGCGTAGGCAGATGGATACTTTTTTCATCCAGCCCGCGTAACTCGGGTACCCAGTGGCGAATGAAGTGCCCCTGTGGGTCGAAGCGTTGCGACTGCGAAACAGGGTTGAAAATACGGAAGTAGGGCACCGCGTCTGTGCCTGTGGAGGCGCTCCACTGCCAGCCGCCATTGTTAGCGGCCAGATCACCGTCGATCAGGTGGCGCATGAAGTGCCGTTCGCCCAGGCGCCAGTCGATCAGCAGGTTCTTGCTGAGGAACATGGCGACGATCATGCGCAGGCGATTGTGCATCCATCCGGTGTGCAGCAACTGGCGCATGGCCGCGTCAATGATCGGGAACCCGGTGCGTCCCTGTTCCCAGGCCTCAAGGTCGGCAGGGGCGTCGCGCCAAGGCAGCGATTCGGTGTGTGTGCGGAATGCTCGGTGGCGTGACACCTGTGGATAACCGGTCAGGATATGCTTGTAGAACTCGCGCCAGAGCAATTCGTTGATCCAGGTCTGGGTGCCGGTACTACCGCTGTCGAACTCGCCGCGGTTGCTCGCCAGTGCGGCGTGCAGGCACTGGCGGGGCGAGACTACTCCGGCCGCCAGGTAGGCCGACAGTTGGCTGGTGCCAGGTTTTGCCGGCAGGTCGCGCAGGTGATGGTAGTCCTCGATGGTTTCGTCCACGAAGCGTGCCAGTCGGGCTTGCGCCTCGTCCTCGCCCGCAGGCCAGTATTCGCTCAGGGTGCGCGATGGTTTGTCGAAGCCATCGATGTGCTGGGGAATGGGGTCGCTGGCGATACCCACGGGGGCCTGGCGCTTTACCCGAGGTGCTTGTGACGGCAAGCTTCGGTGCAGGTGCTCCAGGCAGACTTTCTTGAACTGACTGAAGACCTGGAAGTAATCACCACTGCGTGTCAGCACGGTGCCGGGGCGGAACAACAGCTGATCGAGGTAGCTGTGAGCCTGAACGCCGGAGGCTTCCAGTAACGCGCGGGTCGCCTGGTCGCGGCTGTTTTCGTTGATGCCGTACTCATCGTTCCAGTGCACCGCTTCGATGTTGTGCTGGCGGCACACGTCGAGCAGCGTTTGGGCCGCCTGCTCCCAGGTGTCGATCCTGCGGACCAGCAACGGAATATTGAGGCCCTCCAGTGACTGGCGCAGGTCGCGCAGGTTACGCAGCCAGAAGTCGACCTTGCAGGCAGCGTCGTCATGCGCCTGCCACTGGCCTGGGCTGGCAAGCCACAAGGCCACGGTAGGGCCACGTTCACAGGCGGCGCTCAGGGCGGTGTTGTCGTTGACGCGCAGGTCGCTGCGCAGCCAGATCAGTTGCATGGGTATCTACTCTACAGGCGGGCGGTCATTGCCTTGCAGCGTGCGCAATGCCGCCTGCGGGGTATCGAACAGGAAAAGCTCGGGCACACCGAAGGCGTGCAGTTGAGCTTGGTGGAGGGAAATCGTGGCGCCGCCCAGCAGCTTGGTGCCTGCTATCCCCTGCAGGGTACGCAGCAGGGCCCGGCCATCGATGCGCGGGCCCAGGTGCAGCAGCAGGGCGCGAGGTTGCAGGGCGGTGACGGCACGTTGCAACTCCACTCCGCTCACGGGGTTTTCAAGCACTTCGACAGGGATGCCGCTGCTGCTCAGCAGCCAGGCATACAGCCAAAGGCTGGGGTCGAAGGCGTGATCACTGTCTTCGGCCAGCAACACGGCCGGGCCGTGCAGTGATTGATTGTCGTGATAGACCCGTGCGCCCAGCTTGCTGCGCAGCCAAGTGTGGAAGAACACCTGTTCGAGCCTGGCATTGAAGTAATTGCACCAACGTTGCCCCAGGCTATCGAGCAATGGCAGCAGCAATTTCTCGCACAGGGTGATGGCCGGATACAGCGCCATGGCTTGATTGAGTTGCTGGTCGAGGCTGCGCTGGGACAGGTTGGCGATGGCCTCTATCAACTGTTGCTGGCGGGTTTGCCAGTCGCCTTGGGGAGCGACGCCGGGTGGCTTGTCGAGCAGCTCGCGCACCTGGCCGACCGATGCGCCGCGTTCCAGCCAAGCCAGGATCGCTTCGACGCGTTCGACCTGGTCGCGGCCATACAAGCGGTGGCCTTTGGCTGTACGTTGCGGCTTCAGCAGCCCGTAGCGCCGCTCCCAGGCACGCAGGGTTACCGGATTCACACCGGTGCGGCGTGCCAGTTCACCGATGGGCATGGGCGCTTCAGACTGCATTGCGTAGCCCCAGGCTGTCGGGGTGCGGCTGTAAGTAGGTCTGTTGCTGCAGGTAGGGGTCAGGGTGCTTGCGCAAATGGTGTTTGAGCAAGGTCAGCGGAACTACCAGCGGTACGACCCCTTGCTGGTATTGGTCGATGATGTGTTGCAGCTCGGCCTTGTCCTGCTGCGTCAGCGCGTCCTTGAAGTAGCCACTGAGGTGCTGCAGTACGTTGCCATGGGTGCCGCGGCTGGCGCAGCGACGCAGCGCCTGCATCAACTGGCTGAAATAGCGGGGCCCGATCACCTGAGGGTCATCGTCCCGGCTCATGCTGCCAAGCAGGCGCCCAAGCTGTCGGTAAGCCTGCGGGTTGTTGGCCATGAGCAGGTACTTGTAGCGTGAATGGAAGCGCACCAGTGCGCCACGGCTCAGACCCTCGGCCAGCAGGCGCTGCCAGTCCGCGTAGGCGTAGACGCGGCTGATGAAGTTCTCGCGCAATACCGGGTCGTGCAGGCGCCCCTCTTCCTCGACCGGCAGGTCCGGGCGACGGGCACAGAAAGCCGCTGCGTAGGCACCTCTGCCACCCTGTACTGCCGGGTGACCGTTATCCTGGTAGACCTTGACCCGCTCCAGCCCGCAGGACGGCGACTTCTGCATGAAAATGTAGCCACAGATATCGTCAAGCTCGGCGGCCATCTGTTCGCCGTAACTGGCGAGCGGGCCGGTGACGTCCATGCCAGGGTTGCGTGTCCCGACCACGGCCGGGTGTTCGGGGTCACCGACCAGCCGGATCGGGTCGCGGGGCACCCCAAGGCCGATGGCGACTTCGGGGCAGACCGGTAGCCAGTCGAAGTGTTCTTCCAGCTGGGTGCGGCACAGATCGGACGACTTGTGCCCGCCGTTGTAGCGCACACTGTGGCCTGTCAGGCATGAGCTGATGGCAATGCGGGGCTTACTGTGGGCGGATGGATCGTGCATGGCTGTCTCCGAAAACTTGTACATTGATTCGCGCGTGTACAAGGTTATTCCAGCACAGCCACAAACTTATGCAAACTAGTATTTTTGTATAGTTTTGCAGTTTTGTTTAGTCGAGATGCTCCAGCAGGCGTCGTGCCGCCTCCTGACCGCTGAGCCAGGCGCCTTCCACGCGGCCCGACAGGCACCAGTCGCCACAGGCATAGAGCCCTTGGTCGGCATCGGCCAGCGCGCCCCATTCGTGACTGCCGGCCGGCCGTGCATACAACCAGCGATGTGCCACGGAGAAGGACGCTGCAGGCACCACGCAGCCGACCAATTCGGCGAACTCTCCCCACAGCTGCTCGATCACTTCTTCCTTGGCCAGGTCGATATGCTGCTTGCTCCACGTGGAAGTGGCATGCAGTACCCAGGTATCGAGCTGCTCATCGCGGCCTGGCTTGCTGCGGTTGCGTGCCAACCAGTCGAGCGGGTTGTCCTGCACGAAGCAGCCCTGCATCGGTGTGTCCAGCGGTGTCTGAAAGGCCAGGGCAACGGCCCATGTAGGCTCCATCACCACGCCCGCTGCCACGGCGGCAAGTTTTGGGGTGGCCGCCAGTAGCGGCGTGGCCTGGGGCGCGGGGACGGCGATCACAACGCGGCTGAATGGGCCATGGCTGCAGCCTTCGGTATCCTGAAGGTGCCAGTACTGCTTGCCGCGAAACACTTCGGCAATGCGGCAGCCGAAGTTCACCGTGACGTCCTTGAGCATGCCGCGGGTGATCGCACTCATGCGCGGCACGCCGACCCAGCGCGTCTGCTCGTCGGGCGAGGGCGTCAGTTCGCCGTCACGGTAGTTGTACAACTGCGGCTTCCACTGTTCGGCCCAGCCGGCGGCTACCCATTGCTGCACCTGTTCGACGAAGCGACGGTCGCGCGCAGTGAAGTATTGGGCACCCAGATCGAGCGCACCGGCCTCGCTGCGTTTGCTGGCCATGCGCCCGCCACTGCCGTGGCCTTTGTCGAACAGGTGAACGGACTGCCCGGCCTTTTGCAGGGCCTGGGCAGCGGAAAGGCCGGCGATACCGGCACCGATGATGGCAATAGGTACTGTCATGATGGCCTCTTCGAACCGTGCTGTAAGCAGACTACGCTGTCAGGCAAACCTGTACAATACTTAAAATTTGTATAAGGTTATTCCGCTTCATAGGGCAGGTTGGCCTATGTTTATCTGAGAGCGTTGGGTTAAAAAAGTGCCTTGTTGTAAAAATAGACCATCGCCGCACTCTGTGAGGACACAGCCATGCATATATTGCTGACAGGCGGCACTGGCTTGATCGGCCAGCATCTTTGCCCGTTCTGGCTCGCTCAGGGGCATCGCCTGACCGTGTGGAGCCGGCGCCCTGATCAAGTTGCGCGCCTATGTGGCAGCGGGGTTCGCGGGATTGCCCAGCTGGAGGAACTGGCCGCAGACGAGCCGGTGGACGCAGTGATCAACCTGGCTGGCGCGCCGATTGCCGACCGGCCCTGGACCGCAGCCCGGCGCAATGTGCTGTGGGCCAGCCGTATCAGCCTTACTGAGCAATTGCTGGGCTGGCTCGGTACCCGCGAGCAACGTCCCGAAGTGCTTATTTCGGGATCTGCGGTGGGCTGGTATGGCGATGGCGGTGAGCGTGAATTGACCGAGGCATCGCCGCCGGTGCGCGAGGATTTCGCCAGCCAACTGTGCATTGCCTGGGAGGAAACCGCGCAACGTGCGCAGGCCCTTGGGCTGCGCGTAGTGTTGGTGCGCACGGGGTTGGTGCTGGCCAGCGATGGCGGTTTCCTGTCGCGCCTTCGCCTGCCGTTCAAGCTTGGGCTGGGCGGCCCGTTGGGCAATGGGCGGCAGTGGATGCCTTGGGTGCATATAGACGACCAGGTCGCCCTGATAGATTTTCTCTTGCGGCACAAGGACGCCAGCGGTCCTTATAATGCCTGCGCGCCAGAGCCTGTGCGTAACCGCGAATTCGCCCGGCGCCTGGGCCGGGCGCTGCACCGGCCGGCGCTGCTGCCGGTGCCTGGCCTGCTGCTGAAGGCGGGCCTCGGAGAGCTGTCGACGTTGTTGCTTGGTGGGCAGCGGGCACGCCCTGTGCGTTTGCTGGCCGCGGGCTTCACGTTCCGTTACAACGATCTGCAATCGGCCCTGGACAACCTGTCCAGGCGCCTCTGACATAGGACGCTGCATGACCGATCACGCTCTGTTGCTGGTCAACCTGGGTTCTCCGGCTTCCACCTCGGTAGCCGATGTACGCCGCTACCTCAACCAGTTCCTGATGGACCCTTACGTGGTCGACCTGCCATGGCCGGTGCGGCGCTTGCTGGTGTCGCTGATCCTGATCAAGCGCCCAGAACAGTCTGCCCATGCCTATGCCTCGATCTGGTGGGACGAAGGCTCACCCTTGGTGGTGTTGACGCGTCGCCTGCAGGCCGCGATGGTCGAGCACTGGCCCCATGGTCCGGTGGAAATCGCCATGCGCTATGGCGAGCCAGCACTGGCGCAGGTGCTTGAGCGCCTCGCCGCTCAAGGTGTGCGCAAGGTGACACTGGCGCCGCTTTATCCACAATTCGCTGACAGCACGGTGACTACGGTAGTGGCACTGGCCAACCAGACTGTCGCCGAACGCGCCTTGCCTTTGCAGTTGCGTGTGCTGCAACCGTTCTACGACCACCCTGAATACATCGATGCCCTGGTGGCCAGTGCACGGCCCTATCTTGAGCAGGACTACGACCACCTGTTGTTGAGCTTCCATGGCTTGCCGGAGCGGCACCTGAAGAAGCTCATGCCTGGTAGCAAGCATGATTTGCGGGCAGCGGACTGCTGCAAGGACGCCAGTGCCGAAGTGCGGGCGGTGTGCTACCGGGGGCAGTGCCTGGCGTCGGCCAAGGCGTTCGCCACCAGGATGGGCATCCCGGACGGCAAGTGGTCTGTCTCGTTCCAGTCGCGGTTAGGCCGAGACAAGTGGATCGAACCCTATACCGAGACGCGTCTGGATGAACTGGCCAAGGCCGGGGCGAAGAAGCTGCTGGTGATGTGCCCGGCATTCGTGGCCGATTGCATCGAGACGCTGGAGGAAATTGGCGATCGCGGCAAGGAGCAGTTCATCGAGGCAGGGGGCGAAGAGTTGGTGCTGGTGCCGTGCCTGAATGATCACCCGGAGTGGGTGAGGGTGCTGGCGCGGATGTGTGAAAAGGCTTGAATTGAAGGGGCCGCTTTGCGGCCCTTTCGCGACGCAAGGCCGCTCCTACAGGTCCAGCTTCTCTTTTTTCCAGCCATCGTTGCCCGGCAGGATCAGGTTCAGGGCAATGGCCACGATAGCGCACAGGGCGATGCCCTTCAGGCCCCAATCATCAGGGCCGTCGCCGCTGCCGATCAGCACGCCGCCGATACCGAACACCAGGGTCACCGACACGATCACCAGGTTGCGAGCTTCGCCCAGGTCGATCTTGTGGCGGATCATGGTGTTCATGCCCACCGCCGCGATCGAACCGAACAGCAGGCAGAGGATGCCGCCCATCACCGGCACCGGGATGCTCTGCAGCAACGCACCGAACTTGCCGATGAAGGCCAGGGTGATGGCAAAGACCGCCGCCCAGGTCATGATCTTCGGGTTGTAGTTCTTGGTCAGCATCACGGCGCCGGTCACTTCGGCATACGTGGTATTGGGCGGGCCGCCGAACAGGCCGGCTGCCGTGGTGGCCAGGCCGTCACCCAGCAGGGTGCGGTGCAGGCCAGGCTTCTTTAGGTAGTCGCGGCCGGTCACGCTGCCGACTGCGATCACCCCGCCGATATGTTCGATCGCCGGGGCCAGGGCGACCGGTACGATGAACAGGATGGCCTGCCAGTTGAACGCTGGTGCGGTGAAATTAGGGATCTCAAGCCAAGGCGCGGCGGCAATCTTGGCGGTATCGACCACGCCAAAGGCGAACGCCAGGGCAAACCCTACCAGCACCCCGGAAATGATCGGCACCAGGCGGAAGATGCCTTTGCCAAATACCGCGACGATCAGGGTGGTGAGCAACGCCGGCATGGAAATCAGCATGGCGGTCTTGTACGGCATCAGTACCGCGCCGTCACCGCCCTTGCCCATGGCCATGTTGGCCGCGATCGGTGCCATGGCCAGGCCGATGGAGATGATCACCGGGCCGATCACCACGGGTGGCAGCATGCGGTCGATGAAGCCGGTGCCTTTGATCTTCACCATCAGGCCCATGAAGGTGTACACGAAGCCTGCGGCCATCACGCCGCCCATGGTCTCGGCCAGGCCGAACTGGCCTTTGGCGAGGATGATCGGAGTAATGAAGGCAAAGCTCGAGGCCAGGAATACCGGGACCTGACGGCCGGTGACCAGCTGGAACAGCAGGGTGCCGATACCCGCGGTGAACAGCGCGACGTTAGGGTCCAGGCCGGTGATCAGCGGCATCAGCACCAGCGCGCCAAATGCCACGAAGAGCATCTGCGCGCCCGAAACGACCTGGCGCCATAGCGGGTCGTTGAAGCCGTCCTGCATGGTCAGGCGTCCTTCTGCTTGGTGCCGAAGATCTTGTCACCGGCGTCGCCCAGGCCCGGAACGATATAGCCGTGTTCGTTGAGGCGCTGGTCGATCGAGGCGGTGTAGATCTGGACGTCCGGGTGGGCTTTCTCCACCACTTCGATGCCTTCAGGCGCTGCAACCAGCACCATGGCGCGGATTTCCTTGCAGCCTGCCTTCTTCAGCAGGTCGATGGTGGCGACCATCGAGCCGCCGGTGGCAAGCATCGGGTCGATGATCAGCGCCAGGCGCTGGTTGATGTCCGGGGCGAGCTTTTCCAGGTAGGTGTGTGCTTCGAGGGTCTCCTCGTTGCGTGCGACACCCACGGCACTGACCTTCGCGCCCGGGATCAGGCTGAGCACGCCGTCAAGCATGCCGATGCCGGCGCGCAGGATCGGTACCACGGTGATCTTCTTGCCAGCGATTTTTTCAACTTGCACCTTGCCACACCAGCCATCGATCTCGTAGGTTTCCAGTGGCAGGTCCTGGGTGGCTTCGTAGGTCAGTAGCGCGCCGACTTCCTGGGCGAGTTCGCGAAAGTTCTTGGTGCTGATGTCGGCACGGCGCATGAGGCCGAGCTTGTGGCGGATCAGCGGGTGGCGGATCTCACGAGTGGGCATAGGGGGGCTCCGAAAGGCGGGCAAAAAAACCGCGCTAGATTAATCTATTCAGCCTTTGCTGTCGTGCAGTCCTTTTGCACGTTAGTCCATAAATGCTTGATCTGTGACGAGCGGATGCGTACCTTTGCCCGCTTTTCCAAAATCCCCCCTGGAGAGCGCAATGTCCGCTGATCTCGAGCACATCCGTCAAGTCATGCGCGAGGCAGACTGCCTTTACAACGAAGCCGAAGTCGAAGCGGCCATTGCCAAGGTTGGCGAGCAGATCTGCAAGGACCTGCACGACAAGAACCCGGTGGTGTTCTGTGTGATGAACGGCGGCCTGATCTTCGCTGGCAAGCTGCTGACCCACCTGCAGTTCCCGCTGGAGGCCTCGTACCTGCATGCCACGCGCTACCGCAACCAGACAAGTGGCGGTGAGCTGTTCTGGAAGGCCAAGCCTGAAGTGTCGTTCATCGACCGCGACGTGCTGATCGTCGACGATATCCTCGACGAGGGTCACACCCTCAGCGCCATCATCGAGTTCTGCAAACATGCCGGCGCCCGCTCGGTGCATACTGCGGTGCTGATCGACAAAGACCATGACCGCAAGGCCAGCCCGGACCTCAAGGCCAGCTACGTCGGCCTGCCTTGCATCGATCGCTATATCTTTGGTTACGGCATGGACTATAAGGGTTACTGGCGTAACGCGAACGGCATCTTCGCCGTCAAGGGACTTTGATCATGAGCCAGCCTGCTTTCATCGACCAAGCGTTGTTTGCCGGGCTGGCGCAGAAAGCCGCCGACGCACCGCGTGGTCGCTACCATCACAATTTCCATGAGATGCAAGACCCCTGTCACCGTTTGGCAGTGGGCTTGCAGCCGTCCACCTATATTGCGCCTCACCGGCACCTGAGCGAGGACAAGGCCGAGACTTTGTTGGCGCTCAAAGGCCGCTTGGGGCTGCTCATGTTCGATGAGCAGGGCGCAGTGATCGACAAGCGCGTCCTTGAAGCCGGTGGCGAGTGCCTTGGCGTGGACCTGCGCCCCGGCCTCTTCCATTCCCTGGTGGTGCTCGAGGCAGACAGCATTCTGTTCGAATGCAAAGCCGGCCCGTACCGGCAGTTGGCCGACGGCGAGCATGCCCCTTGGGCGCCGCGTGAAGGCGAAGAGGGTGTTGCCCGGTATCATGCCTGGATGCTCGCGCAGTTCGATTGACAGCCCACCGTTGTGCAGCATGCTAGAGTGCTCCTTCATGCCAAGGAGCCTTACATGCGAGCGATCGTTCCCCTGTTGCTGGCAGTCAGCCTGCCTCTTGCCGCCGCACCGCTGCACAGCCAGTTTCTCCCGCCCGATGACCAGGCCCTGCGCCAGGAAGCGCCGACAGGCCAGCAACTGTTGCAGGTAACCGACTACTCGGTAGTGGTTGGGGCGCAGCGCCCATCTGATCAACAGCCAATTCCGATCACCGCCTCCTTGCAGATGCGCCTCAAAGGCAAGCCGTTGAGTAAAGGTGCGACGATCAGCCAGGTGTTGCTCACCTTCGATGGCGAGGCGGGCAAGAGCCTGAAAAAGCCTGTGTATGACGACAAGACCCGCACGTTGAGCCTGAACTACCCGGTCAGCGACTACCGCGTGATCATGGACCTGCTGCGCAACGAGACGCTGTATGTGCAGTTTCTGACCTACTCCAACGGCCATGTCTGGGCCGACTTGCACACAGGTACCGTACGTACGCGTTGAGGCGTGCCGCGTGTGGGGGGTAAACTGCCGGCCTTCGAAATTCGTGATGGTCCAGTTGGAGCCGGCAATGCGCAAAGACAAGAAGCAGGTGATTGGTGACGAAATCAGCGACGACTACATCAAGTCGTTTCTCCAGTTTGAGCCTGCAGATGGTGTGACTTCGCCTTCTCAGCACAAGCTGATCAAGGCTTACCGCGGCCTGCGTGTCGACGATTTCGAGCGCTTCGTAGGGTTCTTCGTCGAAGCCGGGCTGGACCTGGACGGCAAAGACGAACAGGGCAAGACCTTCGTCGAAGTGATCGCCGACCAGCGCAATGCGGCTGAATACATCGAGATCATCGATAAAGCCCGGGCCTGATAGATCCCCGCCAGAAAAAACGCCCTAGGGGCATTGCCAGTCAGTTAGCGTTATCAGGGCCGCAAAGCGGCCCTGGATCGCCTACCTGACTGGCATTACCCCGAGGGGCGTTAGGCGTAGTGCTTGGCCGGGCTGTTCTCTACCAGGTCCAGCGCCTCATCGTTGTCGGCACTGATCTTGTGGTACAGGGCTGCATCGGTGGCCAGGGTCTTCTCGCGAGCCGGGAAGATTTCCTTGAGCTTGGCAGCCCAGGCGCCCTTGGCCTGCTCGGGGAAGCAGCGCTCGATCAGTTCAAGCATGATCGACACGGTCACCGAAGCACCAGGGGATGCGCCGAGCAGTGCCGCGATACTGCCGTCCTGTGCCGACACCAACTCAGTACCGAACTGCAGGATGCCGCCTTTTTTCGGGTCCTTCTTGATGATCTGCACGCGCTGGCCAGCCAC
The DNA here is from genome assembly GCF_047456105.1 of Pseudomonas sp. BNK-15. Classification (NCBI taxonomy): domain Bacteria; kingdom Pseudomonadati; phylum Pseudomonadota; class Gammaproteobacteria; order Pseudomonadales; family Pseudomonadaceae; genus Pseudomonas; species Pseudomonas sp. BNK-15. The sequence continues at coordinate 1,056,259 of NZ_CP179898.1, read as the reverse complement.
TTCCAGGCGCCAGTCTTCAGCCTTGGCCTGCGGATAGAAGCGGCGCAGCGATTCGAGGCGCTGTTCCATCGACTGCATCACTTCGCTGACCAGGTACTTGGTCAGGTCCATGTTGTCGCGGGCCACGGCCAGCATCGGGCCGATGTTGCCCATGCGCACCGACAGTGGCAGGTCCATCAGCGAGCCGTGCTTGAGGAACTTGGTGGTAAAGCCTGCGTACGGGCCGAACAGCAGCGATGTCTTGCCGTCCACCACGCGGGTGTCCAGGTGCGGCACCGACATCGGCGGCGCGCCAACGGCGGCCTGGCTGTAGACCTTGGCCTGGTGCTGCTTGACGATTTCCGGGTTGTCGCAACGCAGCCACTGGCCGCTAACCGGGAAGCCGCCGAAGCCTTTGCTCTCCGGGATGCCGGACAGTTGCAGCAGCGGCAGTGCCGCGCCGCCGGCGCCGAGGAACACGAAGCGGGCGTCCACTTCACGGCTGCCGCCGCTGTTGACGTCCTTGATGCTGACGGTCCAGCCAGCGCCGTTACGGCGCAGGCCGACGACCTTCTTGCTGTACTTGACCTGCGCATTCTGCGAGTCGCCCAGCAGCTTGAGCAGCTTGTTGGTCAGTGCGCCGAAGTTGACGTCGGTACCTTTGGTCACGCGGGTGGCGGCGATGTGCTGGTCGGCCGGGCGGCCGGGCATCATCAGCGGCATCCATTCATTCATCACCGCCTTGTCTTCGGTGTATTCCATCTCGGCGAAGGCATGGTGCTGCTTGAGCAGCTCGAAACGCTTCTTGAGGAAGGAAACACCCTTGTCACCTTCGACGTAGCTCAGGTGCGGGACAGGGTTGATGAAGGCACGGGCCGGGCCGAAATTGCCTTTTTTGCTCAGGTAAGCCCAGAACTGGCGCGAGACCTCGAACTGGGCATTGATGTGCACGGCCTTCTTGATGTCGATGCTGCCATCGGCGGCCTGGGGCGTGTAGTTCAGCTCGCACAGGCCGGCATGGCCGGTGCCTGCGTTGTTCCAGGGGTTGGAGCTTTCCGCGGCCCCGGAGTCCATCGCCTCGACGACCTCAAGCTTCAGGGTCGGGTCGAGCTCCTTGAGCAGTACGGCCAGGGTGGCACTCATGATGCCCGCGCCTACCAGTACTACATCAACCGATTCGTTCTGCGCCATTTAACGCGTCTCCACAATCTACAGCTACCTAATTGACAGCATAGGACCCCAGGTGTGCCAGGATCGCCATGTCCGACTCTTCGCAGTTCTTGCAACTTCCGCGGACACCGCCAAATCAGTCTTCGGGTTCGTCTATTGAACGCCGTTTGCCACAGGTGCGGCAATTCGACTTATGGTCAAGGTGTCGTGCGTGCGTTATGGAGCGGTTTCAGACACCCATGTGAAATGAGCGTATCAGCCGCCTGTTCAGGGCTGTTCGGGACACATCTGTCGCTATTGCACATGCCAGACTGTTCATTTGCTCGCCACACTCTCGTGAAGTTGTGAAAACCGTTTTTTTCACGCTCTTTTGGAGACGTGAACCTCAAAAGGGGACTGCGCGATGGCAACCCGCAGGTTCATGCAGTGCGAAGGGCCGGAAAAGCAGGCACGACAGCCGATGCAAGACCTGAGTGGAAGGCTCTCTGTGGGCGAAGCGTTGAAGGTGCCGGGGTCAAACGGCAAATGCGGGGCCCGATCAGGAGACGTCCTTATAATCGGGGGGAGATTATAACGATGTCGCGGGCAGAAAGGTCGTTATTCGTGCTTTTTATTGCAGCGTTTGTCAGGCGGGCAGGGTGCGCCGCTGCCAATGGCCGCTTGCATGGGCGCAAACCCGGGCGTTGGCGGGCAGCGGGCGGCCCAGCCAGGCAAGCTGGATTTCTTTGACCTGCACCCAGCCGTTGCTGCCTGGTGGCTGGCTGCATTGCTTGAATCCCAGGCAGTTGCCGTCGCCATCGAGGCGTGCATAGGTATTGTGGCGCGGGCGTTGGAAGAGCAGGGTCCAGAGCGAGGCCATGGTGTCGAGTCCTGTGTGTTAGGGCTTGCAGCGAAGATAACAGCAGGACCATGAACCGCGTGTGACAGAAGGGCCTGGCTTCAACCGGCAAGCCTCAAGAAGACGCCTGCGCCCCGTGCGGTCTGCTTTTACTTGTAGCTTGCCGCTTGTAGCGTGCCGCTAGGTATACTGTGGGCCTTTGCCGCTTTTTCTGGAGAAACACGCATGTTGCAACGTCTGTTGTTCGGTTTGCTTGCCGTGGCCAGCCTGAGCCTGGTCGGTTGTGCCCACAGCCCGCAACAACTCAGCCCGCAACCCAAGCTCAACGCCCAGCTCGCCCCGGTCGGCCACGGCCAGCCGGTGGTGGTCAAGGTGGTGGACGGCCGGGCTTCGCAGTCCCTGGGCACTCGTGGTGGCATGTACCCCGAGACCAGCACCATCAGCGTCAATGGCAATGACATCGTGCCCAAGCTGCAGGCTCAGGCCGAGGCGGCCGTACGCCTGTTGGGCTTCACCCCTTCGGCCAACGCCTCCAACGCGCCGCAACTGACCGTGACCCTGGCCGAATTGAAGTACCAGTCGCCCAAGGAAAACCTGTACGTGACCGAGGCCACCATCGGCGCCACCTTCCGTGCTGATGTGTCGAACGCCAACCGCCGTTACAGCGGCCGTTACGGCGCCTCGTTGGACCAGCGCTTCGGCATGGCGCCCAACCAGGAAACCAACACCAAGCTGGTGGGGGATGTGTTGAGCGATGCGTTGACCCGCCTGTTCAAAGACCCGACCATCGGCCAGGTGCTGGGCGAATAAGCTTTTCGCTGTACCGAGATCAAACCCGCTGCCTGCGTGCCAGGCAGCGGGTTTTTTTTGGTTTTTCGAAGGCCTCAGGCCGCTTGGATATGAAAATCCAGCACGCTCACGCCCGTCAGCAGGTCCACCTCTGGCAAATGCTCATGCGCATGCCCGCCCAGGGCGCAATACACCAGCCACTGGCGGTCCTGGACATTGATGGCAAAACCATCGATCAACGCCTGCTGTTCATCGCTCTGGGCAATGAGATAGAGGCGGTCCTGGTTTTCGGCGTGCAGCATGTACTCGCTCCGGTTCGGGAAAAGGCCGACAGGGTGGCCTGCCTTGATGACGAGCGTGTGACAGATGAAATTTAGTGACACTTTGTCGCCAAGTCCGGGCGCCAGGGCCGGTCTTCGGTAGAATGCCGGCCTTCGCTGACGTTCTGACCGAGGTTGCGTGATGTCCTTGCAAGTGCTTTGGGGGGTTCTGGCCGCCCATCCGACCAAGCTGATCAATCTGCTGGCATTGTTGATGACCTGCCCGGGCGGGTTGCTGCTGCACAGTGCACGGCGTCGCCAGGCCATCACCCGCGAAAGCCTGGCAGTGGATGACGGGCTGGTGGATGCATTCGACCAGCGGGTGCCGCGCTATTACTACATTCTGGGCTTTTCCTGCCTGGCGATGGCCTTGCTGCTGTCCTGGTTCAGTACCTGGATCTGAACCATGCGGGGCCGCCAAGCGGCCCCTGTGGTCAGGCAACCGGCGCCTGTTGCCTGACCTGATACTGGTTGCGCACCGGCGTGGCGTATTGCAACACCAGGTATGGCCGCTGCTCCTGCGGGCAGGCGTCCAGGCGGCGTTGCCATTCTTCCTTGGCTTTTGCCAGCTCCTCGGCCGGGAACAGCTTCTCGGCGCTCGGCACCTGTAGTGCCTCATCCTTTTCGCCCCACATTGCGTAGGCCAGGTAGTGCACCGGGAACAGTCGGTAGCCACCCAGAATCTGCCGGTCGATCTCCTGCGCCAGCTGCTTGGTGTCCTCGTAGAACGCGGTTACCGGCGGGGCGAAGTTGATGTGTACCCGGCCCTTGTAGCCGGTGATGCCTTTGGCGATGCTGTTGTCGTCTTCACCTGGCGCCTTCTGATAGGTGCCGGTAGTCGCACGGATATACAGTTCGCGCGCCTTGGCCTGGTCGCAGGGGTCGTACTCGTAGCTGATCGACACCGGAGTAAGGTTAAGGCCCTGGATCACCGCACCGAAAGGCTCATCCTTGCGGCTCATGTGGAACATCTTGAGGATGGCCGAGTCGGTGCGGTCATCGCCATCTTTGGCACGGCCTTCGGCCTGGGCGATCCAGATCGAAGCGCCGTCGTTGCGGATCGAATGGTTGATGTAGGCCGAGAGCAGTTGGTAGGCCGCGAGCTTTTCGCGCCGGCCAGTGAGCGAGCGGTGGACGATGAAGCTCTTGTTCAGGCGCATCATGTCGCTGACGAACGGCTTTTGCAGCAGGTTGTCGCCAATGGCGATGCGTGGCGTCGGCAGGCCTGCGTGGTACACCGCGTAGTTGACGAAGGCCGGGTCCATGACGATGTCACGGTGGTTGGCCAGGAACAGATAGGCGGTACCGGATTTGAGTTGCTCGACGCCTGTGTACGTGACCCCGTCGGTAGCGCGCTCGATGGTGTGGTCGACGTAGTATTCGACCTTGTCCTGCAATGTGGACACGCAGGTAACCCCGGCGAACTCCTTGCGCAGGCGGCGGGCGATCAGCGGCTTGAGCAACCAGCCGAGTGCCCCGGCTGCGCGCGGGAAGCGGAAGTGGGTGAGGATATCGAGGAATGCCGGGTCGCTGAGCAGGCGTGCCAGCACGGCAGGGACCTCAGCATCGTCGTACGGTCGGATGGCATCGAATTCGCCCATCATGCTCTCTTGTTGGAAACGGCTAGGGTAATAAAGTAGGGGTGGGGCCCGAAAAACGGCTCGGACACACGCAGGCCCTGTAAACAGACCGGCAATTATACGCATAAGTCACTGCGGAGGCCGCGATGCTGGAAACCGACTTCTACGATTGCCCTTATTGCGGCGAGCGCGTGGAAACCACCGTGGACATCTCTGGTGGCGACCAGATGTATACCGAAGACTGCCAGGTATGTTGTCAGCCGGTGGTGTTCATCCTGCAGGTGCACGGCGACGAATGGATGCTCGAAGTCAGACGCGAGGACGATGCCTGATGCGGCGGATCTACGAACCGGAAACCTTGCTGGAGGCAGAAATGCTCGCTGGCATGCTGGCCAGCGAGGGTATCGAGGTGCACCTGATCGGCCGTGACCTGATGGGCGGTGTTGGCGAGTTGCCGATGCAAGGCTTGCTCGGGCTCGCCGTGGCCGATGAGCAGGCAGGTTACGCACGGCAGCTGATCGATGCGTACAATGGCGCCCAGCCGCTTGTCGGCGACGAACCGGAGAGCTATCCCGGTACCTTGATCTGCTAGGTTCTGAAATCGCCCATGTGTGGACGCTATGCCCTGTTTCGCTGGCCCCAGGTGCTGGCAAGCCTGCCAGGCTTTCCTGCCGGTCAGCCGGCGCAATGGAATATCTCGCCCGGCGCTTCGGTGCTGATCCAGCGCCAGGTCGACGGCCAGATGCAGTTGGCCAAGGCGCGCTGGGGCCTGACCCCGGCCTGGCTCACTGACCTCTCACGCACCCCCGCGCATGCCCGGGCCGAAACCCTGGCCGAGCAACCGATGTTCCGCGAAGCGTTACGTCTGCGGCGCTGCCTGATGCCAGCCAACGGTTTTTACGAATGGCGTGGCACGGTGCGCAAACGGCCGTACTGGTTGACGCCGGGGGAGGGTTCGTCGTTGTATTTCGCGGCCATATGGGAAGCCTACCCGGTCCAGGACCAGGTGTGGCTGAGCTGTGCGGTGGTGACCCAGGCGGCGATGAACCAACGCCGGCCGTTGATTCTCGATGAGGCGGGGCAGGCCGCATGGCTGGCCCCTGACACACCGCTGCCGCGTCTGCATGAGCTGCTCGCCAGCCCACCGGCCACGCTACGTGAGCGGGCGCTGGCGAATTTCGTCAATGACCCGAAGCTGGATGCGCCCGAGTGCCTGACGCCGGCCTGATGAGGCCGGTACTGGCGAAGAAAATCTTCCCTGCGGCTCTGGTAGCCCATGGGCGACTCGGCCTAGGATATCCCGCATGTAAAAAGGGAGTGTTTTCATGCGTAAGTCTTTTGTCGTCAGCCTCTTGAGCGCTGGCATCCTGCTGGCTGGCTGCCAGGCGGTCAATACCACCAGCGGCGGTGCTGTCGGCGTCGAGCGCAAGCAGTACATGTTCAGCATGCTCTCGACCGATGAGGTCAACCAGATGTACGCCCAGTCGTATCAGCAGACCCTTGGCGAGGCGTCGAACAAGGGCGTGCTGGACAAGTCCAGCGCCGATGCCAGGCGCGTGCAGGTGATTGCCGACCGGCTGATCGCCCAAGCGCCGAAATTCCGCCCGGATGCCGCCCAGTGGCAGTGGGAGGTCAATGTGATCAAGAGCGATGAGCTCAACGCCAACTGCGGCCCTGGCGGCAAGATCATCGTCTACACCGGCCTGATCGACCAGCTCAAGCTTACCGATGCCGAGATTGCGGCAGTGGTGGGGCATGAGATCGCCCACGCGCTGCGTGAACACAGTCGCGAAGCGATGTCCAAGGCTTACGGTGTGGAAATGGCCCGCCAGGGCGCAGGTGCGCTGTTTGGCCTTGGCCAGAACAGCATTGCGCTGGCAGACCAGGTGGTGAACTACGCCATGACCTTGCCCAACAGCCGCGCCAACGAGAACGAAGCCGACCTGATCGGCCTGGAACTGTCGGCGCGTGCCGGCTACGACCCGAATGCCGCGATCACCTTGTGGAACAAGATGAGCAAGGCGTCCGAGGGCGCGCCACCTGAGTTCATGAGCACTCACCCGGCCTCTGACAGCCGGATCGCCTCGTTGCAGGCGGCGATTCCCAAGGTCATGCCGCTGTATCAGGCCGCCAAGAAGTAAGAGCAGCTACAAGCTACAAGCTACAAGCTACAAGCTACAAGCTACAAGCTACAAGCAAGAGCAGTACGCGTACATCTGCTCTTTCTTGCAGCTTGCAGCTTTACCCCACCCACCCACTGGTTTTCATTGCCGAGTAGACGGCGACGATCGCCAGCACGATGAAGGCCGTCGCGGCCAGGCGACGAATCAGCGTAAGCGGCAGTTTTTCTGCGGCGAAATTGCCCGCCAGGACTACCGGTACGTTCGCAATCAGCATGCCTAACGTGGTACCGATGATGACCATGATCAGGTGCGGGTACTGGGCTGCCAGCATCACCGTGGCAACCTGGGTCTTGTCACCGATCTCGGCCAGGAAGAACGCGATCAGCGTAGTAAGGAACGGGCCGAAGCGCCGCGCAGGGTTTTCATCATCATCCATCTTGTCTGGCACCAGGGTCCACAGGGCCGTGGCGGTAAAGCTCGCCGCGAGAATCCAGTGCAGCGTCGACTCGCTGAAGAACCCGCTGACCCAGGCGCCTACGGCACCTGCGGCGGCATGGTTGGCCAAGGTGGCGGCGATGATGCCGGCGATGATCGGCCAGGGCTTGCGGAAGCGGGCAGCCAGAATGAGTGCGAGCAGTTGCGTCTTGTCGCCGATTTCGGCCAGGGCGACGATCGCGGTAGGTACGAGGAGAGATTCCAGCATCAGGATTCCTGTGGGGGCGGGTCGACACGGCTATGACACGTACAGCCTCCCCGCCCCGGGTAAGGTGTGCGTGTCATAGGTCTTGTCAAACCCTGGATCCGTCTGCGCAGATCGTGGGTCGCACGCGCCATGGCCTGTGGGCCAAGTGTGTTGACGCGTGCCGGGCAAGCAGGTTGCTTGCGGGAGACTACTCCCCTAGGACGGTGCGGATTCTGCCTAGCCCAAACGCTTTGGGCAAGCCCTGTTTTATCAACGTGTTGCCTGATAGATGCGAAAACCGTCTGCCTCGGCGCAGGTCCGGCAGTTGCCCAAGGCGCCTTCGATCAGTGGCTGATAACGCAGGAAACTATTGGCGACCAAGCGCATTTCGCCACCTTTTCGCAGATGTTGTCCTGATTTTTTCAGCAAGTTTTCCGATGCCTGGTAGTTGGTGTGCACACCGGTATGAAACGGCGGGTTACTCAGGATCAGGCTCAAGTCGCCGGGCGCAGCATCGATACCGTCGCCACTGATGACTTCACCTTCCAGCTTGTTGGCAGCCAGCGTCAGGCGGCTGGCGGCCACGGCGAAGGCGTCCACGTCCAGCATCGTTACCCGGCTTTGTGGGTAACGGCGTTTGACTGTGGCGCCGAGCACGCCGGCACCACAGCCAAAGTCCAGTACATGGCCCACTGGCAGGTTATCCAGGTGTTTGAGCAGCAACGCTGTGCCGCGATCCAGACGACCGTGGCTGAACACGCCAGGCAGGCTGACCACCTGCAGCGGGCCGTCTTCCAGTTCAAGCGCGAAGCGTTCGGCCAGGCTTTCCAGTGGCTTGGCTTCGGGCGCGTTGTCCACGGTGACCTGCCACAACTGGCAATGCCGGGCACTGTCGAGCTTGCGTGGCTTGCCCAGGGCCTGCAAATGCTTGGCCGCGCCTTCGATGCCGCCGCGCTTTTCGCCCACCAGGTAGAGTTCGCCGCCGTCCAGGCGTGACGCCAGTGCGTTTAGCAGGTAGGCCGCCAGTTCGCGCGACTTGGGCAGGAACAGTACGGCCGCCTCGAAGGCGACCGGCGGCACGTCGACGCCGTAATGGCTACGCCCGGCAAAGCGGGCGTCGAGCATGGCCTGATCACCCGCGTGCCAGGTCCAGGCATTGGCCTTTGGCAACTGGCCGAGCAGGTCATCGGCGGGGGCGCCGGCAATCAGCAGTGGACCCTGGAACAGGTCCGCCTGGCGGAGCAAAACTTCACTGCGCGGGTCCATGGACGACGCCTCCTGAAAAAAGTGGCGCAGTGTAGCAGAGCCTGCCCTTGCGCTCAGCTGACCACGCGGCGTGGCTGGCCGGCAAAGAATGCCTGGGCGTTCTCGCTGAGCTGCCCGACGATGCGCTGGCGCGATTCCACCGCGCCCCAGGCGCTGTGCGGCGTGATCAGCAGGCGCGGGATGTCGCCGGCCAGCAACGGGTTGCCGTTGACCGGCGGCTCGACGCTCAGCACGTCGGTGGCGGCGCCGCCCAGATGGCCGCGACGAAGGGTGTCGGCCAGGGCCTGCTCGTCGATCAGGCCGCCACGTGCGGTATTGACCACCAGCGCGCCGGGCTTGAGCAATGCCAGCTCACGTGCGCCGATCATGTGCCGTGTGTGTTCGTTGAGGGGGCAGTGCAACGTCAGGGCATCGACCTGCGGCAGCAGTTCGTCCAGCGGCAGGCGATCGTTGCGCGCCGGGCGCCCGGGGATCTGCCCGCTCAGCACGCGCATGCCAAAGGCTTCAGCAAGCCGCGCGACGGCGCCACCGAGTTCGCCATGGCCGAGCAGGCCTAGGGTTTTGCCTTCCAGTTCCACGATCGGGAAGTCCAGCAGGCAGAACTGGCTGGCCTTGGCCCATTGGCCGTCGGCCACCGCCTGGTTGTAGTCGCACAAGCGCGTGGCCAGCGCCAGCAGCAGGGCCAGGGTGTGCTGTGCCACCGAGGGCGTGCCGTAGCCCTGGCAGTTACAGACAGTGATGCCTTGGGCACGGGCGGCAGCCAGGTCGACGTTGTTGGTGCCGGTGGCAGCGACCAGGATCAGCTTGAGCTGTGGGTTGGCAGACAGGGCGTTGGCGTCGAGCATGACCTTGTTGCTGATCACCGCAACGGCGCCCTGCAGGCGCTCGGCTACCTGATCCGGGCGGGTGGCGTTGCACAGTTCGAGCGCGTCGAACTGGCTCTGCAAAGGTGAAAGGTCGAGGTCACCAAGGTCCAGGGATTCATGATCGAGAAACACAGCGCGACGCGGGCTGGGCATAGGTACGGCTCCAGTGGCAGGGCAAGGGTTGATCCATCGACCGAACAATGCCACTCATACCTCGCGCAGCCAAATCATTCCTTCGGCTGATTTGACCGTCACATTGGCGAACTACAGTAGGCACAGACTTGTCCGGCTCGCTTTTCAAGAAGGGATAACCATGCTGCAGACCCGCATCATCAAGCCCGCCGAGGGCGCCTACAGCTTTCCTCTGCTGATCAAACGCCTGCTGATGTCCGGCAGCCGCTATGAAAAGACCCGCGAGATCGTCTACCGCGACCAGTTGCGGCTGACCTATCCACAGCTCAACGAGCGTATCGCCCGCCTGGCCAACGTGCTGACCGAAGCCGGGGTCAAGGCCGGTGACACCGTGGCGGTGATGGATTGGGACAGCCACCGTTATCTGGAATGCATGTTCGCCATCCCGATGATCGGCGCGGTGGTGCACACCATCAACGTGCGTCTGTCGCCTGAGCAGATCCTCTACACCATGAACCATGCCGAGGACCGCTTCGTGCTGGTCAACAGCGATTTTGTCGGCCTTTACCAGGCCATTGCCGGGCAGTTGACCACGGTCGACAAGACCCTGCTGTTGACCGATGGCCCGGACAAGACCGCCGAACTGCCGAACCTGGTGGGCGAGTACGAGCAATTGCTGGCGGCGGCCAGCCCGCATTACGACTTCCCGGATTTCGACGAGAACTCGGTCGCCACCACGTTCTACACCACCGGCACCACAGGTAACCCCAAGGGCGTCTACTTCACCCACCGCCAGTTGGTGCTGCACACCTTGGCCGAGGCCTCGGTGACCGGCAGTATCGACAGCGTCCGCCTGCTTGGCAGCAATGATGTGTACATGCCCATCACGCCCATGTTTCACGTGCATGCCTGGGGCATCCCGTACGCGGCGACCATGCTCGGTCTGAAACAGGTGTACCCGGGCCGCTACGAGCCCGACATGCTGATCAAGCTCTGGCGGGACGAGAAGGTCACCTTCTCGCACTGTGTACCCACCATCCTGCAGATGCTGCTCAATTGTCCGAGCTCCCAGGGCCAGGACTTCGGCGGCTGGAAGATCATCATCGGTGGCAGTGCGCTCAACCGCTCGCTATATCAAGCGGCGCTGGCCCGGGGCATTCAGCTGACTGCAGCCTATGGCATGTCCGAAACGTGCCCGCTGATTTCTGCCGCCCACCTGAACGATGAGCTGCAGGCCGGCAGCGAAGACGAACGCGTGACCTACCGCATCAAGGCCGGTGTTCCGGTACCGCTGGTGGAAGCTGCGATCGTCGATGGCGATGGCAATTTCCTCCCGGCAGATGGCGAGACTCAAGGTGAGTTGGTGCTGCGTGCGCCTTGGTTGACCATGGGCTATTTCAAGGAGCCGGAGAAAAGCGAGGAGCTGTGGCAGGGGGGCTGGCTGCACACCGGTGACGTCGCCACGCTCGACGGCATGGGTTACATCGACATTCGCGACCGCATCAAGGACGTGATCAAGACTGGGGGGGAATGGATATCTTCCCTGGACCTCGAGGACCTGATCAGCCGGCATCCTGGAGTGCGCGAGGTTGCAGTGGTTGGGGTCGCCGACCCGCAGTGGGGGGAGCGCCCGTTCGCCCTGCTGGTGGTGCATGACGGCCAGGCTGTCGATGCCAAGGCGTTGAAGGAACACCTCAAGCCATTTGTAGAGCAAGGGCACATCAACAAGTGGGCGATTCCCTGCCAGATCGCCGTTGTTACAGAAATTCCCAAGACCAGTGTCGGGAAGCTCGACAAGAAGCGCATCCGCCAGGACATCGTCCAGTGGCAGGCGAGTAACAGCGCCTTCCTTTCCACGCTGTAACCGCGTTGCGGGTCGTGTACCCCGGCGCACGACCCGCAGGCCAGAGCGGCCGTCACCTTGCCAATCGGTAAAAATCGGCCATGCTTGGGCACTGCCGGTGCGTAACCTGGGAACACGCCAGGGCGAATTGGCCAACGGTGTGCAAATCACACTTTAGAGGGATCAAGCACCTTGGTCTGCTGGCTATAGTCGGGGCCAGGGGATTTTCAGGAATGGGGGAGGGCGACACGCGCAACACGTGTCGCCACGGGCGCAAGCCTGCATACCGGTCGCACGGGCCGTTCTTGAAAGGACTCACTGCCATAACAAAAAAGTACATGGAGTAGCGTCGATGACATCTGCAAACCCGTTCTGGCGTCGGGCCAAGCTACCTTTGGCCGTCAGCCTTGCTTCCACGCTCGCAAGCCCTGCTTTCGCGGTCAGTTTCAACATCGGGGAAATCGAAGGCCAGTTCGACTCGTCGCTCTCCGTCGGGGCCAGCTGGTCGACCGCCAACCCCAACAGCAACCTGATCGGCGCCAACAACGGCGGCAAGGGTCTTTCGCAAACCTCGGACGATGGTCACCTCAACTTCAAGAAAGGCGAAACCTTCTCGAAGATCTTCAAAGGTATCCACGACCTTGAACTGAAGTATGGCGACACCGGCATCTTCGTGCGGGGCAAGTACTGGTACGACTTCGAACTCAAGGACGAGAACCGCGAGTTCAAGGACATCAGCGATTCGAACCGCAAGGAGGGCGCCAAATCGTCTGGCGCCGAACTGCTCGACGCGTTCGTCTACCACAACTACGCCATCGGTGATCAACCCGGCTCGGTGCGTCTGGGCAAGCAGGTAGTGAGCTGGGGGGAGAGTACCTTCATTGGCGGCGGCATCAACGCAGTCAACCCGATCGACGTTTCTGCGTTCCGCCGGCCAGGGGCTGAAATCAAGGAAGGCCTGATCCCCGTCAACATGTTCTACGTCTCGCAAAGCCTCACCGACAACCTGTCGACCGAAGCTTTCTACCAGATCGAGTGGGACCAGACCGTTGTCGACAACTGCGGCACATTCTTCTCCCAGCCCGACGTGATCGCCGACGGCTGCGACAACAACCTGGCCGTGCTGGCCACGCAGAACACCTTGGCCAGCCGGCTTGGGCCGCTGGCTGCGCCAGTCGCGGCCACTCTGGCCGCACGCGGCGTGAGTTACGGCTCCCCCGATGAGGGCGTGATCGTCCGTCGTGGCGCGGACCGCGATGCTCGGGACAGTGGTCAGTTCGGCGTTGCCCTGCGCTACATGTACGAGCCGCTCAATACCGAATTCGGTGGCTACTTCATGAACTACCACAGCCGTGCGCCAATCTTCAGCGGTCGCGGTGCCGATGCCCAGTACTACAGCACAAGCGGCCTGGCGGGCGCGCTGGTCAGTGCGGGTGTGCCGTCTGCTGCGCTGGCGAGCCTGTTGCCAAGCCTCATGCCGTTGCAGGTCGCAGGCAACTCCAGCTACTACGTGGAGTATCCGGAAGACATCCGTCTGTATGGTCTGAGCTTCTCGACCACACTGCCTACCGGTACCGCCTGGAGTGGCGAGATCAGCTACCGGCCGAACGCTCCGGTGCAGTTGAATACCACCGATATCCTCTATTCGGGCCTGACGCCGCTCAATCCGGATGTCTCTGTGTTGCAGGGAACACCGGGTGCCGACCAGCCTGGTTATCGTCGCAAGGAAATCACCCAGCTGCAGACAACCTTCACCCACTTCTTCGATCAGGTGATGGGGGCAGAGCGGCTGACCATGGTCGGCGAAATCGGCTGGACCCACGTCGGCGGCCTGGAAAGCACATCCAAGATGCGTTACGGGCGTGACCCGGTGTTCGGCCCGGGGCCTCTGCCCAATGGCCAGTGCGAGGCGCTCAACAGCAGTACCCTGGGCACCGCCGATGCCAACAACGTATCGCGCTACTGCGAGAACGATGGCTATACAACGTCTGATTCCTGGGGCTATCGCGTTCGCGCTATCTGGGACTACAACAACGTCATTGCCGGTGTGAACCTGCGCCCCAGCGTAGCCTGGTCGCATGACGTCGATGGTTACTCGCCGGGCCCTGGCGGCAACTTCGAGGAAGGCCGCAAGGCAGTCAGCCTTGGGCTGGACGCCGAATACCAGCAGACCTACACCGCGAGCCTTTCGTACACCAACTTCTTCGACGGCAAGTACAGCACCGTGGATGATCGCGACTTCCTCGCCCTCAGCTTCGGCGTGAACTTCTAAGCACACAGATCCAGGACGACACGACATGAACAAGACCAGAAGTCTGCTGCAAGCCGGAGTACTGGGCCTGTCCCTGCTGGCAACCGGCGTCATGGCTGCGGTTTCCGCTGATGAAGCGGCAAAGCTGGGCAGCACCCTGACCCCGATGGGCGCGGAAAAGGCCGGTAACGCCGATGGCTCCATCGGCCCGTGGCAACCGTTGTCAAAGACCGCAGGCAGCGTCGATGCCAAGGGCTTCCTTTCCGACCCGTATGGCAGCGACAAACCGCTGTTCACCATCACCGCGCAGAACGTAGACCAGTACAAGGACAAGCTGTCACCAGGCCAGGTGGCGATGTTCAAGCGCTACCCGCAAACCTTCAAGATCCCGGTGTACAAGACCCATCGAGGCTCCACGGTGCCTGACGATGTGTTCGCCGCAATCAAGAAGAATGCCACCGCGACTACGCTGGTCGAAGGCGGCAACGGGCTGAACAACTTCCAGACCGCAGTACCGTTCCCGATCCCCAAGAGTGGCATCGAGGTTATCTGGAACCACATCACCCGCTACCGTGGTGGTAGCGTCAGCCGTTTGGTAACCCAGGCTACGCCGCAGCAGAGCGGCTCCTACAGCCTGGTGTACTTCGCCGATCAGTTCGTCTTCCGCGACAAGATGAAGGACTTCGATCCGAACAACCCGGGCAACGTCCTCTTCTACTTCAAACAGGAAGTGACCGCGCCAGCGCGTCTGGCCGGTACCGTGCTGCTGGTGCACGAAACCCTCGACCAGGTGAAAGAACCGCGCAAGGCGTGGATCTACAACGCCGGCCAGCGTCGCGTGCGCCAGGCGCCGCAGGTGTCGTATGACGGGCCGGGTACCGCAGCGGATGGCCTGCGTACTTCGGACAACCTGGACATGTACAACGGTGCGCCAGACCGCTACGACTGGAAGCTTGAAGGCAAGAAGGAGATGTACATCGCCTCCAACGCTTACAAACTCGACGATCCGAAGCTCAAGTACGCCGACATCCTCAAGGCCGGTCACATCAATCAGGACCTGACCCGCTATGAGCTGCGCCGGGTCTGGCATGTGGTTGCAACGCTCAAGCCGGGGCAGCGCCACATCTATGCCAAGCGCGACTTCTATATCGACGAGGACACCTGGCAGGCAGCGGTGATCGACCAGTATGACGGCCGCGGCCAGCTATGGCGGGTTTCCGAGGCGCATGCCCAGGACTACTACAATGTTCAGGTACCGTGGTACACCCTGGAGGCCATCTACGACCTGCAATCGGGCCGTTACCTGGCCTTGGGCATGAAGAACGAAGAGAAGCGCGCCTACGACTTCGGCTTCAGTGCCAGCAAGGCAGACTTCCAGCCAGCTGCGCTGCGCCAGTCGGGTATTCGTTGAACCGCTAGTGCTGCACACCTTGTGATACTCCCAGAACGCCCCGGCTTGCCGGGGCGTTTCTGTTCCAGCCCCTTGTTGTACTGGCCGGCGCAATCATAAAACGGGTGAATACCTCGCCAAACCCCGCGCCAGCCCTCTGTCCATCAGGCTTGTCGTTTTTTGTCGTAGTCTTTTACAGGCCATTTGCGCCCATCATCTTCAAATACGCCGCGTTACCCGCTAGTCTCGGAACAATCCGTACCGCCGTAGTCTTCCAACCAGAACGAGCCGGCCATGACTGATTTGTCCCGTACGCATGGAGTCGCCAGCCAGGCCGTGGGCCTGCTGGACGGGCGCTTCTTCCGGCCGCCGCTGCCGCACGGCCACGTGCCGCGTGCGCGCCTGTGCCAGCGTTTGCAGGCCGGCCTCAGCGGCCGTTTGTTGCTGGTCAATGCCCCGGCAGGCTTCGGCAAGAGCTCCCTGGCCATCGAATTCTGCGAGGCGCTGCCCGACCATTGGCGCAGCCTCTGGCTTGGGCTCAGCCAGCGCGATGCTGACCCGGGCCGTTTTCTCGAACGCTTGCTTGAGGGGCTGCAGCAGTACTGCCCGGCGTTGGGCGGCCAAGCCATGGGCCTGTTGAAAATGCGCCAGCGCCACCAACCCTTCGCGTTCGAGGAATGGATCGACGGCCTGCTCGACGAGTTGGCGTTGTACCTGCAAGCCGATACACCCTTGCTGCTGGTACTGGACGACTATCACCTGGCCCAGGGGCCGGTGCTCGATCGCTGCCTGCAGTTTTTTCTCAACCACTTGCCGGGCGGCTTGGTGTTGCTGGTCACCAGCCGCCAGCGGCCAGACTGGCACCTGGCGCGGCTGCGGCTCTCACGGCAACTGGTCGAGATCAACGAGCAGGAGCTGCGCCTGACGCCCGACGAGGCCCTGGCCGTTATTGGTCGCCAGCCTACAGGCCTGCGCGGCCAGGCCTTGGACAACCTGATCCAGCGCAGCGACGGCTGGGTTGCCGGGTTGCGGTTCTGGCAACTGGCGGCGAGCGAGTC
Source organism: Pseudomonas sp. BNK-15 (assembly GCF_047456105.1). NCBI lineage: Bacteria > Pseudomonadati > Pseudomonadota > Gammaproteobacteria > Pseudomonadales > Pseudomonadaceae > Pseudomonas > Pseudomonas sp. BNK-15. The sequence goes on along the minus strand of NZ_CP179898.1, from coordinate 1,039,972 downwards.
CGGCGACGAGCATGCGCTGCCCCAGGCCCTGCATGGCGGGGAAGGCTTGATCCGCGACTACCTGCTGGAAGAAGTCATCGAAATCCTGCCTGAGGACGTGCAGGCGTTTCTGTTCGACACTGCGTGCCAGGAGCGCTTCTGCGCGGCGTTGTGCGATGCCCTGCGTCAGCGCGACGACAGCGCGGCCATCCTTCGTTACCTGCAGGCGCACCAGGTGTTTCTGGTGCCGCTGGACGAGCATGGGCACTGGTATCGCTACCATCACCTGTTCTCCGACCTGTTGCGCAGCCGCCAGTCCAATGAACCGCAGGCGCGCCTGCACCTGCGTGCCTGCCGTTGGTTCCAGGCTCAGGGGCTGCTTGACGAAGCGGTGGAGCAAGCCCTGCGGGCTGGCCATCTGGACGTTGCCGCCGACCTGGTGCAGAGCCTGTCGGAGGAGCAACTGCTGGCCGAGCAGAACGTCGGCATGCTGCTGCGCTGGAAGATGGACTTGCCCGACAGCCTGCTGATCAGTACGCCCCGGCTGATCGTGCTGTACAGCTGGGCGCTGGGCCTGGCCTGCCAATTGGACGCAGCCGAAGAGCTGGCAAGCTACCTCAGCCGCTTTTTGCCAGCGCCTTCAGCCACCGCGCAAAGGTCCATGCTGGCCCAGTGGCTGGCCTTGAGCGGGGTAATTGCGCGTGGCCGCGGTGATCGCGAACGCACCCTGGCCTATTGTGGTGAGGCGCTGCAAAGCCTGCCGTGCAAACGTTATGGGCAGCGTCTGGTGTGCCTGTCGACGCTGTCCAACCTGGCCATTGCCGATGGCGACTTCTGGCGGGCGCGTGGTTGGAACCGCGAGGCGCTGGAGTTGGCCCAGCGGGTTGGCAACCCCTTGTTCGAAGCCTTGGCGCACTACGACCGTGCCCGGGTGCTGCATGCCAGGGGCGAGGCGCTGCGCGCGCTGGACGAGGTGCGCCAGGGGCTGCAACGCCTCCAGGGCCTTTCGGCCCAGCGGCTGTATGCCGTGCGCGCGCGGCTGACCTTGTACGAGGGCTACCTGCTGGTGACGCGCCTGCAACCTGCGCAAGGGCGTGCGCGCTTGCGTGCGGGGCTGGGCGAGGCGCGCGCCTGTCGCGATATCAGCGTGCTGATAGGCCACTGTGTGATCGCTACCCTCGACGGGCGTGAAGGGCGCTACGCCGACGCCTTCGCCGAGCTGGCCGAAGCCGAGAGGCTGATGCATATCTGGGACGTGCCGCCGATCTTCTACCTGGCCATGATCACGCTGGTGAAGTGCGAATTGTGGCTGGCGCAGGGGCGTACCGACCTGGCCGAGTCCTGGTTGCTGCGCCTGGGCCAGACCTATGGTGGCGAGCAGCCTGCGGCGGCGCCGGAGTTCCACCCGTTGTTAGCGCTGCACATCGAGTTGCAGCAGGCCTTGCTCGAACGCATCCAGGGCCGCAGTGAGGATGCCGCTGCGCGCTTGCGCGGCCTGGTCGAGCGCGGGCAGGCCGGCGGTGGCATGATGCTGACCTTGAGCGCGCTGTGCCAGTGGATCACCTTGTCCTTGGAGCACGGTGGCGAGGCGCAGGCTGCCGAGCGCTTGCCCATGGCTCTGGCAGCGGCCCAGGGCGGGGTGATGCAGCCGTTTCAGCGGTTGATCGAGCTGCACCCGCTGTGGCTTCGCGAGCAGTTGCTCGCACGTCCTGCCTGCAAGGTCCAGGTCGAGCTGCTGGCTCGTCTGCCCGAGCAGGCCGCGCCGAGCAGCGGCACGTGCGAGGCGCTCAGTGGTCGTGAGCTGGCAGTGCTGGAATTGATCGCCCAAGGCTGCTCGAACCAGCAGATCAGCGAGCGCCTGTTCATCTCGCTGCACACCGTCAAGACCCACGCCAGCCATATCAACAGCAAGCTCGGGGTGGAGCGGCGTACCCAGGCGGTGGCACGGGCCAAGTCGTTGGGCCTGCTGGCCTGATGCCGGTCGTTGGCGGCCTGGCCGGATAAACAACGGCCCAGGCCAGCCTCTCGCTGCAGCACTGCCTGCCCTCATCTTTTACGCCTGGCTGCCGATACACGTTTCGGCGGTATGCATCGCCGCACGCCATCCTCCCATCATCCAATACAGGTCGTGTTGATGCTGCAGTACGGGCAAAAGAGCTTTCTGATCGTCGATGACTTCACCGACTTTCGCACGTCGACGCGCTCCATGCTGCGCGAGCTGGGCGTGCGTGACGTCGACACTGCCGACAGCGGTGAGCAGGCCCTGCGCATGTGCGGGCAAAAGCGCTATGACTACATTCTTCAGGATTTCCACCTTGGGGATGGCAAGAAGAACGGCCAGCAAGTGCTGGAGGACATGATCCTCGACAAGCTGATCAGCCATGAGTGCGTGTTCATCATGGTGACCGCCGAGAGCAGCCAGGCCATCGTGCTCAGCGCCCTGGAGCACGAGCCCGATGCCTACCTGACCAAACCGTTCAACCGGGTGGGCCTGGCCCAGCGCCTCGACAAGCTGACGCAGCGCAAGACCTTGCTCAAGCCGATCCTGCAGGCCCTGGACCGTGGCCGCCCGGCCGAAGTGCTGGCTGCGTGCGCCGAGCTGTGCAAGAAGGACCCGCGTTTCGCGCCCCTGTGCCTGCGTTATCGGGCCGATGCCCTGCGAGACCTGAACCGCTTCGATGAGCTGGAAAAGTTCCTCAAGGGCATTCTCGCCAGCCGCCCGCAGCCGTGGGTGTATGCGGCGCTGGGCAGCCTGATGCACAAACGGGGTCAGCACGCGCAGGCCCAGGGCGTTTATGAGCAGGCGCTCAAGGCGTTTCCAATCATGCCGAGCCTGTACGACGGCATGGCCGACGTGCTGGTGGCCCAGGGTGAGACCAAGCGCGCGCAAAACATGCTTGAAGAAGCCGTGCGCCTTTCACCCCTGGCGGTGAGGCGCCAGGCCGCGCTGGGCAAACTGGCGCTGGACAACGAAGACTTCGAAAGCGCCTCGAAGGCGTTTCGCCATGCGGTGAACCAGGGCCAGAGCTCGCGCTACAAGGATGCGGAGAGCAACCTTGGGCTGGTCGAGGCATTGATGAACAAGAACGCCGGCTTCGGCCTGGATGCACGTACCCGGGTCGAGATCAATACCGTGCTCAGCGAGGTGGCCAAGGACAATGTCGAGGATCAGGGCCTGCAAGTGCGTGCGCGCTTGATGAAAGCTGCCAGCCTGCAGCAGGCCGGTGATGCAGAGACTGCAGCCAAGCTTACCGAGCAGGCCCTGCAGCGGCTGGACAAGATGGATCAGTTCTTCTCGGTCGAAGCCGCCCTGACCGTGGCCAAACAGCTGCAGGCGCTGGGCCAGGAAGGTGCCGGCGGCACCATCCTCAAAGGCTGTGTGGAAACCTACGGCGATGACCCCAAGGTCATGCAGAGTGTCGCCAAGCTGACGGATGACCCCACGGTGCTCGGCGCCGTCACCGAAGCTGTCGACCTCAACCGCCAGGGTGTGCGCAGCTATCAGGCCGGGCAGCTCAATGAAGCCTTGCAGATGTTCCGCAAGGCCCTGTCACTGCAACCGAAGAACATCAGCATTGCCCTCAACACTGCCCAGGCGCTGTTGCGCATCGGTGGCGAAGCCACGCCGCCGGCAATCCTGCAGGAGTGTCGCAACTGCCTGACCAGCGTCGCGGGTATTCCTGCCAGCGACAGCCGGTATGACCGCTACCGCAAACTGCACATCAAGGTGTTCGGCGCATGAGCCAGGACAACCAGGGGCTGGATTTTTCCACGGTGATCGCCTCCACCGTGCACGACCTGAAAAACTCGTTGTCAGCGCTGATCCAGTCCCACGACCAGTGGCTGGCGCGCCTGCCCGAGGAGTTGCGCGGGGGCACCGAGCTGGGCGTGATCGAGCACGAATTCCGCCACCTCAATGGCATGCTGGTGCAAATGCTGGGGCTGTACAAACTGGGCGTCAACCAGTTGCCGGTGTGCCCGGACTATCACGAGCTGGACGACTTCGTCGAAGCGCAGCTGGCGGCTCATCAGCAAGTGCTTGAGCACAACGATATCCTCGCCACCTGGCGCATCGACAGCGAAAATCCGCTGGGTTTCTTCGATCGGGAACTGGTCGCCTCGGTGATCGCCAATGTGATCACCAACGCCACCCGCTATGCCGGGCATGCGCTGTTGATCAGCATCGCGCAAGAGAACGAGCAATTGGTGATCAGCGTCAACGATGACGGCCCAGGCTACCCGGCGCGCATGCTCGAGCGGCAGCAGGATTATGTACAGGGCATCGATGCGCAGAGCGGCAGCACCGGGCTTGGCCTTTATTTCGCGGCACGCATCGCTGCGCTGCATGAGCGCGATGGCGTGCGCGGGCGAATCGAGATCGCCAATGGCGGGGCGCTTGGCGGGGGATTGTTCAGGTTGTATTTGCCGTAAGGCCTGGTGGCGGGTCGCATGGCCCGTAGTGCCGCCAGGGCCGGTTGTGAGTCGATTCCCAAGGCATTGTGAGGCATATCCTACTCGTGGAATGCGGGCTTTTATCGGGGCCTGACAAGTGACAATGTAGATACGAAGTTTCTACATTTCACTTGCATTCACTTGGAGGGTTTCTACTATGTATCTACCTTGGGAGATACTCATGCAGATAAAGATTCAGCAGTGGGGCAACAGTGCGGCGATTCGTTTGCCGGCAACAGTGCTCAAACAGATGCATCTTGGCGTCGGCTCCACACTGAGCCTGGACACGCAAGGCGAGACCATGGTCCTCAAACCTGTCAGGGCCAATCCCAGATACACACTTGAAGAGCTGATGGCACAATGTGACCTGAATGCGCCGGAGCCCGAGGACATGGCTGACTGGAACGCCATGCGTCCAGTGGGGCGTGAAGTGTGAAGCGGGCTAAATTCGGCCGAGGCGATATTGTTCGGGTCAATCTCGACCCTACTGCCGGTCGCGAGCAGCAAGGGGCCGGGCGCCCAGCCCTGGTAGTCACGCCAGCAGCATTCAATGCTTGCGGGCTGGCCGTGATCGTTCCCATATCCCAAGGTGGGGATTTCGCCAGGCATGCGGGTTTTGCGGTCACTCTCAGTGGTGCGGGCACCCAGACCCAAGGCGTAGTGCTCTGCAACCAGATTCGCACGGTCGACCTTGAAGCCAGAGGCGCCAAACGGGTCGAGTCGGTTCCCGAGGTCGTGATCCTCGATGCGCTGGCTCGTGTTCAGACTTTATTCAATTGATTGCTGTGGTCATTCATGGAAAAAGCGTCGCTAGCTCTCATCCGCGAAACCTTCCCCGTCGGGCCTTTGCAGTGCAACTGCACCCTGATCGGCGACCCGCTTACCAAAAAGGCCATCGTCGTCGACCCGGGTGGTGATCCGGACAAGATCCTCGCCCGCCTGCAGGCCCACGGCCTGACCTTGGTGAGCATCATCCACACCCATGCGCACTTCGATCATTTCCTCGCCTCGGGCAAGCTCAAGGAGCTCACTGGTGCGACCTTGCACCTGCACAAGGACGACCAGGTGCTGTGGGACAACCTGGAGATGCAGTGCCAGATGTTCGGCGTCCCTTATACCCCGGTGCCCCCACCAGACCGCTGGCTGGGTGACGATGAAGCGCTGGCCTGCGGCTGTGGCGTGGCGTTGCACACGCCCGGGCATACGCCGGGTTCGATGAGCTTCTGGTTCGCTGACGCCAAGCTGTTGGTTGCGGGTGACACCCTGTTCCGACGTGGCATTGGCCGCACCGATTTGTGGGGCGGCGATCAGCGGGCTATCGTTCGCTCGATCAAGGAGCGGCTGTATCGTCTGGATGAGGATGCAATCGTGGTCACCGGCCACGGCCCTGATACCCGACTGGGTGACGAAATGCGCGAGAACCCCTTCGTGCGGGCCTGAGCCGGCATAAACAGCCTGTCATGGAATTTTTTCGCTCAAGCGCGATCCAAGGCTGGCATAAATGCATTCATGATTTGCCGCACACACGAATTCTTGTAGGAGCTTGTCCATGTTCACCATGCGTCGCCTGATTATCGTCGCAACCGCTGCAGCCCTGATGACCGGTTGTGCCGGCCAGAACCCCTACGACAGCCAAGGTCAGGCGCAGGGCGGGTCGACCGGGATGAGCAAGACCGCCAAGTACGGCGGCCTGGGTGCGCTGGCCGGCGCCATCGCCGGTGCCGCCATCGACCACGACAACCGGGGCAAGGGCGCGCTGATCGGCGCCGCTGCGGTAGGTGCTGCCGCTGCCGGTTACGGTTACTACGCCGACAAACAGGAAGCCGAACTGCGTGCACAGATGGCCAATACCGGCGTCGAAGTGCAGCGCCAGGGTGACCAGATCAAGCTGATCATGCCGGGCAACATCACCTTCGCCACCGATTCGGCGAACATCGCGCCGAGCTTCTACTCGCCGCTGAACAACCTGGCGACCTCGTTCAAACAGTTCAACCAGAACACCATCGAAGTGGTGGGCTTCACCGACAGCACCGGCAGCCGCCAGCACAACATGGACCTGTCGCAGCGCCGTGCCCAGGCAGTGAGCGCCTACCTGACCTCGCAAGGCGTGGACGCCTCGCGCGTGTCGGTGCGCGGCATGGGCCCGGACCAGCCGATTGCCAGCAACGCCGATGCCAATGGCCGGGCGCAGAACCGTCGCGTCGAGGTCAACCTCAAGCCTATTCCCGGCCAGCAGTATGATCAGCAGGGCCAGGTGCAGCAGTATCCGTAAACCATGAGGGCCGCTGTGCGGCCCAATCGCCGGCAAGCCGGCTTCCACCGGGATCGCAAGCGCCACACATCCCGGTGGGAGCCGGCTTGCCGGCGATTGGGCTGCACAGCAGCCCCAGGTTTCAGCGCACCACGCTGGCCTGGATGGCTGTAAGCGCGATCGTGTGCACGATATCGTCCACCTGGGCGCCGCGCGGCAAGTCGTTCACCGGTTTGCGCAGCCCTTGCAGCATCGGCCCCAGGCTGACCCCATCGGTACTGCGCTGCACCGCCTTGTGGGTGGTGTTGCCGGTGTTCAGGTCAGGGAACACGAACACCGTGGCGCGCCCGGCCACTTGGCTGTTCGGCGCCAACTGGCGGGCGATTGCCGGGTTGGCGGCAGCGTCGTACTGCAGCGGGCCGTCAATCACGAGGCCCCGCTCGGCTTCCTGCGCCAGGCGCGTTGCTTCGCGCACTTTCTCGACTTCTTCGTCGCTCGCCGAGTCACTTGAATAGCTGATCATCGCCACCCGTGGCGCGATGCCGAAGGCTTGCGCCGATTCGGCGCTCTGCCGCGCGATTTCAGCCAGCTCGCTGGCGCTGGGGTGCGGGTTCATCACGCAGTCGCCATACACCAGCACCTGCTCGGGGAACAGCATGAAAAAGACCGAAGATACCAGGCTGGCGCCTGGCGCAGTCTTGATCAACTGCAGGGCAGGGCGGATGGTGTTGGCGGTGGAGTGCACCAGGCCGGAGACCAGGCCGTCGACCTCGTCCAGCGCAAGCATCATGGTGCCGATCACCACCGGGTCTTCCAGCTGTTGCTCAGCCATCGGCGCATTGAGGTTCTTGCTTTTGCGCAGGTCGACCATCGGCTCGACATAGCGCCCGCGAATCAGCTCAGGGTCAAGGATTTCCAGGTCCGCCGGCAGGGTGATCCCCTGCGCACGGGCCACCGCTTCGACTTCCTCGGGCTTGGCCAGCAGCACGCACCGTGCGATGCCGCGCGCCTGGCAGATCGCAGCCGCCTGCACCAGCAACGGCTCGGCGCCTTCGGGCAGGACAATGCGTTTGTTGGCCTGCTGCGCCCGCTGTATCAGCTGGTAGCGGAACACCGCAGGCGACAGGCGCAACTCACGCGGCGTACCGCAGCGCTGGTGCAGCCATGCAGCGTCGAGGTGGCTGGCGACAAAATCGGTGATGAATTCGGCGCGCTCACGGTCGTCCACCGGGATCTCGCGGTTGAGTGAGTTGAGCTGGTTGGCCGTGTCGTACGAACCGGTGCTGACCGAGAGGATCGGCAGGCCCGCCTGCAGGGCGCCGCGGCACAAACCGAGGATGCGTGCATCGGGCTTGCTGTCGCTGGTCAATAGCAGGCCGGCCAGCGGCACGCCATTGATCGCGGCCAGGCTCACGGCCAGGATGATGTCGTCGCGGTCGCCCGGGGTCACCACCAGGGTGCCTGGGGTGAGCAGCGGCACGGTGTTGGCCACGGTGCGCGCACAGATGATGATCTTGTTCATGCGCCGTTGCTCGTAGTCACCGGCGTTGATCACCTGGGCGCCAAGCAGGTCAGCCACATCGCGGGTGCGTGGGGCGTTGAGTTCGGGTTGGTAGGGGATGCAGCCGAGCAGCTTGAAGTCGTTGCCGCGCAGCAGCGGCGAGTGCTCGCGCAGGCGCGCGGCGAACTCGGCCATGCTTTCGTCGGTGCGAACCTTGTTGAGGATCACCCCGAGCACTTTCGGGTCGCGCGGGCCGCCGAACAGTTGAGCCTGCAGCTCGACCCGCCCGGACAGTTCGCTGAGCACTTCGTTTTCCGGTGCCGACACCAGGATCACTTCGGCATCCAGGCTTTTGGCCAGGTGCAGGTTGACCCGCGCTGCGTAGCTGGCGTGGCGGGTCGGCACCATGCCTTCGACCACCACCACGTCATTGCCCACGCAAGCCTGCTGGTAAAGGCGGATGATTTCTTCGAGCAGTTCGTCCAGCTGGCCATCGCCGAGCATGCGCTCGACCTGGGCAAGGCTCAGCGGCATTGGCGGTTTGATACCGTGGGTGCGTGCGACCAGTTCGCTGGAGCGTTCCGGGCCGGTATCCCCGGGGTGGGGCTGGGCGATCGGCTTGAAAAAGCCGACCTTGAGCCCGGCGCGTTCCAAAGTACGCACCAGGCCGAGGCTGATGGAAGTCAGGCCGACACCAAAGTCGGTCGGCGCAATGAAAAATGTTTGCATGCGTGCTTCTCGGAATAAGCGTTGCAAGGAATCAACGGCCAAGGGTATCGCTATCGGCCGCTTGTGCACACCAGCCACAGGCGAAAGCCTGGCCAATTCGCAGCGCACGCTGGCGGGGGTCGAGCACCCACGGGCGCGCCTGCCACGGTGGCTGGTGGCGCAGGTGCTGGGTGTGGCCGCAAGACAGGTCGACCACCCAGTGGCCTTCGGTGTCCTGGTGAAAGCCCATGATCCGACTGATGGGTCTTCCCGCAGCCGCGCTGCGTTCGCAATCGGGCGATGCGTTGGTTACACTTGTGCGCTCTACATTCTTTTGCAAAAGGTCTTGCCCCATGCTGATCGCCGCCAACAAGGCAGTCTCCATCGACTATACCCTGACCAACGACGCCGGGGAGACCATCGACAGCTCCGCCGGTGGCGCGCCGCTGGTCTACCTGCACGGTCACGCCAACATCATCCCGGGCCTGGAAAAAGCCCTGGAAGGCAAACAGGCTGGCGACGAACTGAACGTCAGCATCGAGCCTGAAGAGGCCTACGGCGAGTACCTGGCCGAACTGGTCAGCACCCTGAACCGCAGCATGTTCGAGGGTGTCGACGAGCTGGAAGTGGGCATGCAGTTCCACGCTTCGGCACCGGACGGCCAGATGCAGATCGTCACCATCCGCGACCTGGACGGCGACGACGTGACTGTCGACGGCAACCACCCGCTGGCCGGCCAGCGTCTGACCTTCCAGGTCAAGGTCGTCAACGTGCGTGATGCCAGCGAAGAAGAAATCGCTCACCGTCACGTCCACGGCGAAGGTGGCCATCACCACTGATTTTCTGCGCTAAGCTCAGAAAGTCGCCAGGCGCTCGGACAAGCCGACAAACCTCCCGGGAGGTGCACGGCTTGGATGAGCGCCTTTTTAGTGGGCGCTGTTCGCCCCAGCGGCAACCGGGAACCTGAGAGGGGATTCAACATGAGTGCATTTCACGACCTGACGTTGAAGGCGCTGAACGGCCAGGACCTGCCCTTGGCACCATTCAAGGGCCAGGTAGTGCTGGTGGTCAATGTCGCCTCCAAGTGTGGCCTGACGCCGCAATACGCTTCGCTGGAAAAGCTGCAACAGCAGTTCAAGGGTAAAGGCTTCAACGTGCTTGGCCTGCCTTGCAACCAGTTCGCGGGCCAGGAGCCCGGCAGCGAGAAGGAAATCCAGGAGTTCTGCAGCCTAAACTATGGCGTGAGCTTCCCGCTGGGGGCAAAGCTTGAGGTCAACGGGCCGCAGCGCCATTCGCTGTACCGCCTGCTGGCGGGTGAGGGCGCCGAGTTTCCCGGCGATATCAGCTGGAACTTCGAGAAGTTTCTGGTGGGCAAGGACGGGCGGGTGCTGGCGCGCTTCGCGCCGCGTACAGCGCCGGATGATCCAACCGTGGTGCAAGCCATCGAGAAAGCGTTGGGCTGACTATCCCTGGGGCCGCTTCGCGCCCCCAGCGATACCGCAGAATCACCCCGATCAATAATGCTGGGCCACGCCTTCCACTGGCCCTAACCTCAGGCGTATTTCCTCATCCAGACGGAAGCGCCCAATGCCCACCAACCCTCTTTTCAAGCCTTTCATCCTCGGCGCGCTCGAGTTGCCGACCCGCGTCGTCATGGCGCCGATGACCCGTACCTTCTGCCCCGGCGGCGCACCCCATGATGGCATGGTCGAGTACTACCGCCGCCGCGCCGCCGCAGGTGTGGGCCTGATCATCACCGAAGGCACAACGGTTGAACACAAGGCCGCCAACGGCTATGCCAATGTCCCGCGTTTTCATGGGGAAGACGCCTTGGCCGGTTGGAAGCGCGTAGTCGATGCTGTCCATGCCGAAGGTGGGCGTATCGTCCCGCAGTTGTGGCATGTGGGCGCGGTACGCCGCCTGGGTACCGAACCGGACGCCGGAGTGCCGGGCTATGGGCCAAGCGAAAAGGTCAAGGATGGGCAGGTGCTGGTGCACGGCATGACACAGGGCGATATCCGTGAGGTGATCGCCGCGTTCGCCGCTGCAGCACGCGATGCCCAGGCCATTGGCATGGACGGCGTGGAGATCCATGGCGCCCACGGCTATCTGATCGACCAGTTCTTCTGGGCCGCCAGCAACCGTCGCGAAGATGAGTACGGCGGCGACCTGGCGGGCCGCTCGCGCTTTGCCATCGAGCTGATCCAGGCCGTGCGCGCCGCTGTGGGCCCTGACTTCCCGATCATCTTGCGCTTTTCGCAATGGAAGCAGCAGGACTACAACGCTCGCCTGGTTCAAACACCTGAGGCACTGGCCGCTTTCCTTACGCCCCTGTCCGATGCGGGTGTGGATATCTTTCACTGCTCGACGCGACGGTTCTGGGAGCCGGAGTTCGAAGGTTCCGAGCTGAACCTCGCCGGGTGGACACGCAAGCTGACAGGCAAACCGACCATTACGGTGGGCAGCGTCGGGCTCGATGGCGAGTTCCTGCAGTTCATGGTCGATACCGACAAGGTGGCCAAGCCCGCCAGCCTCGAAGGCTTGCTGCGTCGCCTGGGTGATGAGGAATTTGACTTGGTGGCCGTAGGCCGGGCACTGCTGGTGGATGCCGAATGGGCGCAGAAGGTTCGCGAAGGCCGCGAAGCGCAGGTGCTGCCGTTCAGCCGCGAGGCGCTGTCGACCCTGGCTTGACCGCCAGAGCGGTGCCTGCAGGCTCGGTACCCGCAGGCGCTGCCAGGCACGCGCTGTACAGATGCGTCTCGAATTGCTCGACGATCGCCGGCCAGCCTTGGCGGCTGGCATGCTGGCGGGCATTGAGGCGAACCCGGCGCAGGGTTTCGCTTTCTTCGAGCAGCCAGCAGGCCGCATCGATGAACGCCACCTGATCACCGGGCATGGCCAGGGCTCCGCTGTGCCCGTGGCGGATATGCTGGGCGGCAGCGGCCTCATCATAGGCAACTACCGCCAGCCCCGAGGCCATGGCTTCGAGCACTACATTGCCAAAGGTTTCGGTCAGGCTGGGGAACAGGAACAGGTCGCCGCTGGCATAGTGCTCGGCCAGTGCTGCACCCCGCTGGGCGCCACAGAACACCGCATCGGGCAGCTGCTGTTCGAGAGCAGCACGCTGCGGGCCGTCGCCAACCACGACCAAGCGCAGCCGCGTGTGTGGATAAGTCTTCTTCAGGGCGTCCAGGCATGGCCGTAGCAGCCCCAGATTCTTTTCCGCCGCCAGGCGCCCGACGTGCAGTACGGCGATGTCTTCAGGGCCCAACCCCCAGGCGTCACGCAACGCCTGGCTGCGCCTGGCCGGGTTGAACAGGCAGGCATCGACACCACGGGCCATCAATGTAAGGCGTTCGAAGCCACGCCGCTCCAGTTCCAGCTTCTGGCTGGCGCTGGGCACCAAGGTGGTGGCCGTGCGTCGGTGGAACCAACGCAGGTAATGGGTGAGCAACCGCGCCAGCAGGCCAAGGCCATACCGGCCGCAATACTGCGGGAAATTGGTATGGAAACCACTGACCACGGCGATGCCCAGGCGCCGGGCCGCCCGTAACGCACTGAGCCCCAGCGGGCCTTCCGTGGCAATGTACAGCACATCCGGGCGCTGCCGGCGCCAGCGCCTCAACAGCTTGTGCATCGACACTTCGCCCCATTGCAGCCCCGGGTAGCCCGGCAGGCCCCAGCCGCGGCACAGCAAAAGGTCCTGATCGTCGCCTGCAGGCAATTCACCGGCCTGGCGTGGCCGCACGATCTCCACCTGGTGGCCACGCTGCCGCAAGCCATCGCCAAGTCGGCCGAGCGTATTTGCCACGCCGTTGATTTCGGGTGGGAAGGTTTCACTGACGAGGGTAATGCGTAGGGCAGGTGTGTTCATGAAAAAAGTTTCCGCTTGCTGCGTTGCGCTTATGTGACAGCCTTGTGACGTGCCGATGACGCCTGATTGCCGGCAGCTCCAGCGGGATGAATATTTCCTCGTGCAGCACTCAAGAGCCCTGCCAGGCAGCCGATGAAGATGCATTCGATCAGGTGACTCGCTCCGGGAGCGGTGATGTTCAACAGCAAGCTCAAAAAAGAAATCCAGCAACTGCGAGAGGAGCTTCATTCCATCGAGCAGATCAAGAACAGCCTGGACAGCGAAATGCTGGTGCTTCAGCTCGACCCCCAGGGGCGTATCGAACTGATCAACGGCAATTTCGAGAAAGAGATGCTTTACCGCAGCGAGCAGTTGATCGGGCGCAATATTGAAGACATCGTGCCGGAACATGTGAAGAAGCTCGATTTCTACCAACGCATGAAAAGCGCCATCAGCCGCGGCGAACACCTCAACGGTGCTTTCCGGTTGCTGCGTGGCAACGGCGAAGAAGCCTGGTTGCGCTCGATCCTGCAACCGGTCAAGGGCAGTGACGGACGCATCAGGCATTTTTCCATGCACTGCAGCGACCTGACCCGCACCATAGAGACCTCGCGCGAACATGAAAGCCTGATCAAGGCACTGATGCGCTCCACCGCGGTGATCGAATTCAACCTCGACGGTCAGGTGCTGACTGCCAATGACCGCTTCCTGCAAACGGTGGGCTACAGCCTGGAGCAGGTTCGCGGCAAACACCACCGCATGTTCTGCGAGCCGGAAGAAGCCAATTCGGCGGGCTATCAGGCGTTCTGGGACAAGCTGCGACGCGGTGAATACGTGGCCGATCGGTTCAAACGGATCGACGCCCATGGCCGTACGGTGTGGCTGGAAGCTTCCTACAACCCGATCATCGATGCCCATGATGTGCTGTACAAGGTGGTGAAGTTCGCCACCGTGATCACCGACCAGGTCAATCAGGAGCAGGCCGTGGCGCAGGCAGCCGACATCGCCTACAACACCTCGCTGGAAACCGACAACAGTGCGCAAAAGGCCACCGATGTGGTCACACAGACCGTCGAAGTGATGCGTGGGCTGGAAGGGTCGATGCAGGAAGCCGCAGAAGGCATCCAGGCGCTGGACAAACAGTCCAAGGTGATCGGCGCGATCATCAAGACCATCAGCGACATTGCCGGGCAGACCAACCTGCTGGCGCTCAACGCGGCCATCGAGGCCGCCCGGGCGGGTGAGCAGGGTCGCGGCTTTGCTGTGGTGGCCGACGAAGTGCGCCAGCTGGCTTCACGTACCAGCACCGCCACCGAAGAAATCGCCAAGGTGGTGCAGCAGAACGAGCAGCTGGCCCAGGCGGCTGTGGACATCATCGATACCAGCAAGCGCCAGGCCGAACAGGGGCTAGCGCTGGCGGCGGATACCGGTGGGGTGATCGTCGAGATTCAGGAAGGGGCGAAGAAAGTTGTGGATGCGGTCGGGCAGTTTTCCAGCCGGTTGGGGCAGTAAGGCCCTGGATTCGGCGGTGATGCACATGTTGCTGGGGCCGCGTTGCGGCCCTTTCGCGACACAAGGCTGCGCCTATGGCGGGCCGCGCATGCGGGCCGGGGATCAGTTGCGCTCGCGTACCCAGAACAGCGTGGCCCCTGCTACCGCAGCCGGCATCATCAGTACGTTCACCACCGGCACCATCAGCGCCAGGTAGGTGATGCCGCCAAAGCCCAGGCTTTGCCAGCGCTTCTGGCGCAGCCAGGCGAGCATGTCCTGCCAGCTCATCTTGTTGTTGTCCGCCGGGTAGTCGATGTACTGGATGGCCATCATCCACACACCGAAGATCAGCCATAGCGGCGCTGCGATCACGTTCACCACCGGGATGAACGAGAGGATGAACAGCGCGATGGCCCGTGGCAGGAAGTAGCCGAGCTTGCGCATTTCGCGGCCGAAGGTGCGTGGCACCATCGCCACCAGCTCGCCCCAGCTGAACGCCGGGAAGTTGTCCTCGCCACGTACCACCACCTCGACCTTTTCGGCCAGAAAACCATTGAAAGGCGCGGCGATGATGTTGGCCACCAGGGTGAAGGTGAAAAACACCATCAATACCAGCAAGGCGACGAACAGCGGCCAGAGGATGTAGCTGAGGAAGCTCAGCCAGTCCGGCAGGGTTGGCATCAGGGCATCGAGCCAAAGGCCGAACTGGTGACCGGCGAAGTAGATCATGCCGCCGAACAGCAGCAGGTTGATCGCCAACGGCAGCAGTACGAACAACCGCAGATTGGGGCTGAGCACCAGTTTCAGGCCTTCGCGCAGGTACTGGGGGCCAGAGAGGACAGGGGCTTGCATCGAGACGCTCCGCAGAGAAGGGAAAACGCGCTGACCTTACCGGCTTTGCCGCGCCGACGAAAGGCGGGCAGAGGATGGGAAACTGCCTGTAACAAAAGCACCACGGCCTTTTCCATAGGAGAAATTGACGTATAGAGGATGCCTATGAGGTGGATTGTCGAAGGATATTTCCTTAATCTCTGCCACCTCGCTACAGTGCGCTCAACTTTCAGGTTTCGGACCTGCGCGTTGTAGCCTTCCCCAAGTGCTGCGTGGGTCCTTTTTAATTTCAGCTGGCGCAGCCGGTATACCGATGCCGGCCCCTGAGGCCCGCTCGACAGGAGTTCGACATGTCTGAAGTACG
The DNA here is from genome assembly GCF_047456105.1 of Pseudomonas sp. BNK-15. Taxonomy (NCBI): domain Bacteria; kingdom Pseudomonadati; phylum Pseudomonadota; class Gammaproteobacteria; order Pseudomonadales; family Pseudomonadaceae; genus Pseudomonas; species Pseudomonas sp. BNK-15. Next base: position 1,024,542 of record NZ_CP179898.1, on the reverse strand, counting down.
TCATTCGCGCGTCATCATCCTCGGTTCCGGCCCTGCCGGTTACAGTGCCGCGGTGTACGCCGCCCGCGCCAACCTCAAGCCGCTGCTGATCACCGGCATGCAGGCCGGCGGTCAACTGACCACCACCACCGAAGTCGACAACTGGCCTGGCGACCCCCATGGCCTGACCGGCCCGGCGCTGATGCAGCGCATGCAGGAACACGCCGAGCGTTTCGAGACCGAGATCGTCTTCGACCACATCAACGCCGTCGACCTGGCCAACAAGCCCTTCACCCTGCAGGGTGACAGCGGCAAGTACACTTGCGATGCACTGATCATCGCCACCGGTGCCAGCGCGCGATACCTGGGCCTGCCCTCGGAAGAAACCTTCATGGGCAAGGGTGTGTCGGCCTGCGCTACCTGCGACGGCTTCTTCTACCGCAACAAGCCGGTGGCTGTGGTCGGCGGCGGCAACACTGCCGTTGAAGAGGCGCTGTACCTGGCCAATATCGCCAGCAAGGTAACCCTGGTGCACCGCCGCGAAACGTTCCGCGCCGAAAAGATCCTGGTCGACAAGCTCAACGCCCGTGTCGCCGAAGGCAAGATCGAGCTCAAGCTCAACGCTACCCTGGACGAAGTGCTGGGTGACAACATGGGTGTGACCGGTGCGCGCCTGAAGAACAACGATGGCAGCAGCGACGAAATCAAGGTCGACGGCGTGTTCATCGCCATCGGCCACACGCCGAACACCTCGCTGTTCGAAGGCCAGCTCACCCTGAAGGACGGCTACCTGGTGGTCAACGGCGGCCGTGAAGGCAACGCTACCGCCACCAATGTCGAAGGCGTGTTTGCCGCAGGCGACGTGGCTGACCACGTTTACCGCCAGGCGATCACCTCTGCCGGTGCCGGCTGCATGGCGGCGCTGGACGTCGAGCGCTACCTGGACGGCCTGGCCAACGCCTCGTTCTGATCCGCAGCGCACAAAAAAACCGGCCATCTGGCCGGTTTTTTTGTGTCTTGGGTTTTGTGCAGGTTTCGCCCGCTTCAGAGGCTCAGGCGCATCGACAGGTCGACGGCCTTCACATCCTTGGTCATCGCACCAATGGAGATGTAGTCCACCCCAGTCTCGGCAATCACCCGCAGGGTGCTTTCGGTCACCCCGCCACTGGCCTCCAGCTTGGCTTTGCCAGCGGTAATGCGTACCGCTTCGCCCATTTCGTCCAGGCTCAGCTCGTCGAGCATGATGATGTCGGCACCGGCGCTCAACGCCTGGCGCAGTTCATCCAGGCTTTCCACCTCGATTTCCACCGGCTTGCCCGGAGCAATGCGGTGGGCTGCCGCTACTGCTTCGGGCACACCGCCGCTGGCGGCAATATGGTTTTCCTTGATCAGGAAGGCATCGAACAGGCCGATGCGATGGTTGTGGCAGCCGCCGCAGGTCACTGCATATTTTTGTGCCAGGCGCAGGCCGGGCAGTGTCTTGCGGGTATCGAGCAGTTGCACCCGGGTACCTTCGACCAGGTCGGCGAGCGCACGGGCACGTGTGGCCACGCCCGACAACATCTGCAGGAAGTTAAGCGCACTGCGCTCGCCGCTGAGCAGTGAACGTGCCGGGCCTTCGAGGTGGAACAGCACCTGGTTGGCCGTGGCCCGGTCACCATCGGCCACCTGCCAGTGCACCGCCACACGCGGGTCGAGTTGACGGAACACGGCATCGACCCAGGCGGTGCCTGCAATCACGCAATCTTCGCGGGTGATGATGGTGGCCTTGGCCAGGCGCTCGGCCGGAATCAGCTGCGCGGTGATGTCGCCGCTGCCGATGTCCTCCAGCAGGGCGCGGCGCACGTTGGCTTCGATCTCGGCGGTCAGGTCGGCAAGGCGTAGGTTCGGCATGGTCGGCTCCACAAGCAAGTTGCCGGCGATTATAGGGCAGGGGGCCGCTGTTTACAGCCGCCTTGCACCTGACCTTTGGTCAGGCCGAGTGAGCATTTGGCAAAAAATACAGTCATTTACCGGCGAGTGAAGAGGTGCTGGCAGGTATCGGCATTTTTACCGATAATGGCGCCCAGTATTTGGCGTCATAGCTTTGACGATTTTTCACTTTTATCGAACACGTCGCCCAGCAAGGAGTTCGGGATGCATAAAGAAGGCAAGGTGGTGCCCCTGGCGGCCGCCATCGATCGAGGTGCGCGCACGCCCTTGCCTTGCCTGCCGATGCTGTTGCTGCAGGTGCGCGACAAGGCGGCCCTGCAATTGCGCCAGGGCTTGCAGGCCTTGTTCGACAACGCTGACGATACCCTCTTTGAAATGGCCGAGAAGGCTGCTGACCGTTTCGATCAGAACCTGTATTTCGAGGCCATGCGCGACTTGCGCCTCAAGCGCAAGAGCATCGAGCGCGGCTTTCTCGACAGGTTCTACGAGAGGTTCGCCCGCATAGGTGAGGCCGAGCCACTGGGCTTCGTGGCCATTACCGATCACCCGAAAAACAAGGCGCAACAGGAGCGGGCAGCGACCGTCGAGGGTATGGTTGCGCGCGTGCTGTCGCGCGACGCAATTGCCCTGGAGCAGTTGACCCTGCGTTTGCAGGCCCTGCTCGAATGTACGCTGGACCTGCAAAAAAGCCCCCTGGCGCCTGGCGCATTGTGTGGCTACTTCCTTGATGCCGGGCGTAACCTGGGTGTTGGCCTGCGGGTCAAACTGGTCCTGCTGAAGTTGTTCGAACGTTACGTGCTGCGTGATACCGACGTGCTCTATGGCGAAGCCAACCAGTTGCTGGCCGCTGCCGGCGTGCTGGCAGAGCTGCCGCCTGCGCCGCGCCGGCGTGCCGAGGACTGTCGCCTGAGCTCGCGGCGGACGCCGGCCAGCCTGGGGCCTGACGAGGCCATCGGCGCGGACAGTGCCGGCCAGGCTTTCTTCACCTCGGTGCAAGGGCTGCTGGCACCGGCCCGCGGCAGGATCGCGCCACGCTTGCAATCCATTGCCACAGCCCAGCCGATAAGCACCGCCGACCTGCTGCGCCTGCTCACGCATTTGCAGCACTATGTGCCGGCCACCTTCGACGAAGACGATTTCGACCTTGGCCAGCAGCTCGAACAGTTGCTGTTGCGGGTTAGCGTGCGCAGTGGCACCCGCCGGCGTATTGCCACGGCCGACATAGACATGATCAGCCTGGTCGGCCTGCTGTTCGACTACATCCAGGCCGATGACAACCTGCCGTACAGCCTGCGGGCGCTGATTGCCCGCCTGCACATCCCGTTGCTCAAGGTGGCATTGCTCGACAAAGGGCTGTTCAGCCGCGCCAGCCACCCTGCTCGGCGCTTGCTCAATGAGATCGCTGCAGCCTCGATCGGCTGGGAAACCGGTAGCGAAGGCCTGCGTGACAGCCTGCACCTGCGTGTAGGGCGCATCGTCCAGCGTCTGCTCAATGACTTCACCGAGGACTCGGCCCTGTTCGCCGAACTGCTGGAGGACTTCATGGCCTTCAGCCAGGATGAACGGCGGCGCAACGAACTGCTCGAGCAACGCACCCGCGATGCCGAAGAAGGGCGTGCGCGCGCCGTGCAGGCTCGCCAGCAGGTGCAACAGGTACTCAACCAGCGCTTGCGCGGCCGGGTGCTGCCTCAAGCGGTCGTGCAGATGCTGGTGCAAGCCTGGAGCCAGGTGCTGCTGCTGGCATGGCTCAAACAGGGTGAGGGCTCTTCGGCGTGGATCAACGCCCTAGCGACCATGGACACATTGCTTGCCAGCATCATTCCCCGGCGTGATCCGCAGGCCCTGCTGCAGCAAGTGCCCGGCCTGCTCAAGGCATTGCGTGAGGGTTTGGCCGGCGTGGCGCTGGACTCGCAGGCGACCCGCGACTTTTTCCAGCAACTCGAGCAACTGCACCTGCGTGCCTGCGCAGGGGTCGAGCTACCGCCTACCCCAGGCGATCAGGCTCTGGCCGAAGTGCTGGTGGCGGAGGACATCGTGCTGGCCATGGCCGAAGAGCCCGCTTGTGCGCCGCTGCACCCGCACGACGAGCAAGCCGCACAACTGCGTGCGGTACAGCGCCTGCGCATCGGCGCCTGGATAGAAGTGCTCGACGATGACGAGCCGTTGCGCTGCAAACTGGTGGCGCGTATCGACAGCAGTGACCGCCTGGTATTCGCCAACCGCACCGGGATGAAGGTCCGCGAGTGGAACATGCTGGGCCTCGCCCAAGCACTGCGCCTTGGTGAGGTGCGGCTGCTGGACGATGGCCTGCTGTTCGAGCGGGCGCTGGAGACCGTGCTGGAAAGCTTGCGCCAGCAGCAGGTTCATTGACCTGCTACTGCAGATTCACATGCAAAGCGCGATACTGGCAGGGCATACTGCGCCTCTGTACCCAGCGTTCTTCAGGAACTGCCCCATGCAATTGGACCGTGCCACCGGCTGGTTCCACGGAAACGGAATCACCCACTGCCCTTCGCCGAACTTCAACGCGCGACCCGAGGGCGAATCGATTTCCCTGCTGGTGATCCACAACATCAGCCTGCCGCCGGCCTGCTTCGGCAGCGGCAAAGTCCAACAGTTCTTCCAGAACCGCCTGGACCCCAGCGAACATCCCTACTTTGCCAGCATCAGCCACCTGACCGTATCGGCGCACCTGTTCGTGGAGCGCGACGGTGGGGTGACCCAGTTCGTGTCGTTGCTGGACCGTGCCTGGCATGCCGGCGTGTCATGTTTTGACGGGCGAGAAGGCTGTAACGACTTTTCCATCGGTATCGAGCTGGAAGGTACCGACGACCTGCCGTACAGCGATGCCCAGTACCGTGTGCTGGAGCAACTCACCCGGCAGATTCAGGCGGCCTGGCCGGTTATCGACCTGGGCCGGATCCAGGGCCATAGCGATATTGCCCCGCAGCGCAAGACCGACCCTGGCCCGGCATTCGACTGGCAGCGTTACCGCGCAGCCGTGCAGCACAACGAGGACAAGGCATGAGTTTTCTGGTGTTGATACTGGCGTTGTGGGTCGAGAAGTTCTCCGCCCTGCGCCATCAGGTACAGCGCGATGGCTTCTTCCTGGGCGAGCTGGTGCGCCTGGAGCGCAGCGGGAAGGTGCACCCCTGGTGGAGCCTGGCCATCCTGGTGCTTGCACCCGTGGCGGTGCTGGTGTTGCTGCTGCACGTGCTCGACCCGGTGGCCTATGGTTTGCTGGCCCTGCCGGTGCACCTGCTGGTGCTGATCTACAGCCTCGGCCGTGGCGATGCCAAGGCCGCCCTTGGGCCGTTTCGCGATGCCTGGCGGCGCGGCGACGACCAGGCCGCGCTGCATGTGGCCGAGCGCGACCTGGGCCTGGTGGCTGATGAACCCCAGGCTTTGCTGGTGCGCGTGCAAGGCTACCTGTTGTGGCAGGCCTATCAGAGTTTCTTCGCCGTGATCTTCTGGTACTTCGTGCTCGGCCCCGGGGCGGCGCTGGCCTATCGCCTGCTGGCGCTGACAGGCGATAACAGTTGCCAACCGGCGCTCAAGGCCCGGGCCGAGCAGCTGCGGCACATCATGGACTGGCTTGCGGTACGCGTGTTGGCCCTGAGTTTCGCCCTCGTCGGCAATTTCGTCGCAGTGACCCGCGTGATGCTGCACGAACTGCTCAACTGGCACATCAGCGCCGGGCACCTGGTGGCCAGGGTCGGGCGGGTTGCCGATGACATTCCCGAACAAGAGGACAGCCAGCGCGGTCTGGCTCGGCTCGATAGCCTGTGGGAGCTGCTGTTGCGCTGTGCGGTGCTGTGGTATGCGGGCTTTGCGCTGTGGACGGTGCTGGTCTGAGCGCCGGTTAACCTTAAGTTACAAACCTCCGGTTCGATCTGCGCTATACAGGTGGCCTAGTGCTACCCCTCGCAGAACAACAAGAATCCAAGGAGGTGCCCCGTGAAGCGTCTGCTCTACCCGGCAATCGCACTGATGAACCGGCTGAGCTTCGGCCAGAAGTTCAGCCTCATCAGCGCCCTGTTCTTCCTGCCCATGCTCGCCACCAGCAGCTACCTGGTGCGCGACGCCTATCAGCAGTTTCAGGCAACCCGTGCCCAATTGCAGGGTATTACCCCGCTTAGCGGCAGCTTGGCATTGCGCACCGACCTGGAAGCCCTCGGCAACCTCATGCAGATCAATGCCGTGCTCGGGCAGTCGGGCCAGGCCGGCGACCTGGAGTCACGCATCGCTGCGTTGCAGGACAAGGTCCAGGCACAGGTGCAGGCCCTGCAGGGCCATGAGTCGGTTCCCCAGGCCAAGCTGGACGAGCTGGCTGGCGCTTTTGCCAGCGCCCAGGCCGAAACGTCCTTGCAGGCCAAGGTCGCCCTGTTCGACAAGCTGCTGGCTCAAGCACAGGTGCTGAGCAAACTGGTGGCCAGCCAGTCCGGCCTGAGCCAGGACAGCCAGGTTTCGGTGCGCCAGTTGAGCGAACTGCTCGGCACTGCCACCGCCCAGGTGACCCTGGCCTTGGGCGAGGGCAGGACGATGGGCGCCATCGCGCTTGGCCGAGGGTTCATCGACTCATCCGGCAGCGTCCGCTTCGAAGACCTGCTGCAACGCCTGGAGCGTTTGGCGGCGGACTATGGCATGCGGGTGGATGAAGCCCTGGCCAGTGACCCCGGCGTCCCTGCCGACATGATCGCCGCGGCACAGGCCAGCAAGCTTTCCGTCAAGCAAGCCGCCGCGTTGTTCGAGGAGCGTGTGGTGGTCGCTGAAACCCTTGATGCGCCCTGGCCCGCCTTCTATCGACAGGTGAGTGAGCTGATGGCTCACACCTACCAACTGAACGAACAAGTCCTTGGGCATCTGCACCTGCAGTTGCAGGAGCGTCTTGGCCAGCAGCGCCTGCGCATGGTCGCCTTGGGGGCCGTACTGGCGGGCGTTTTCGCGCTGATCCTTTACCTCTACGGGGGCTTCTATGTATCGATCCGCACGACCCTGCGCAAGCTGGGCGGCGCGATGGACAAGGTGGCGGCCGGTGACATGACGGTCAGTTTCAAGGCCAACAGCCGCGACGAACTGGGCGAACTGGCCCAGGGTTTCAGCGAAACCGTGCGCCGTATCCGTTGCCTGATCGAGCAGGTCGGCCACACCGTTGTGGCGGTCGAAGCGCAGGCCGGGCAGGTACTGGCGGTATCGGCACGCAGCAGCCAGTCAGTCAGCGGCCAGCGTGAACAGATCGAGCAGGTCGCCACGGCGATGAACCAGATGAGCGCCACTGCGCAGGAAGTGGCGCGCAGCGCTGCATTGGCCGCCGATGGTGCGCAGCAGGTCAACCACGAAAGTGCCAATGGCCGCACGTTGGTGCAAGAGCAGCAGGGCAGCATTGGCCGGCTGGCAGCCGAAATCGACCAGACGGTGCTGGCGATCAATCAGCTGGCTGACGACAGCCAGGCGATCAGCCAAGTCCTGGAGGTGATCCGCAGTATCGCCGAGCAGACCAACCTGCTGGCACTCAACGCTGCAATCGAGGCAGCTCGGGCCGGTGAGCAAGGCCGGGGGTTTGCCGTGGTCGCTGATGAAGTGCGTACCTTGGCCAAGCGCACCCAGGATTCCACCGCGCAGATAGCGCAGATGATCCAGCGTTTGCAGGACGGTGTCGGGGCAGCGGTTCGCGCCATGGGCAGTAGCCATCAGATGGCTGCGGGCACGGTCGAGGAGGCACGCCAGGTGCAGCAGGCGCTGGGCAACATCCTTGGCGCGGTTGGCGGCATTGTCGAGCAGAACCAGCAGATAGCGGCGGCGGTAGAGCAGCAGACGGCGGTGGCCCATGACATCGACCAGAACATCGTGGCGATCAACCAGGCGGCACAGGACACCTCGTTGGGGGCTTGCCAGGCCGAGGATGCCAGCCGGGCATTGTCTGAGCAGGTGGTAGAGTTGAAACGGTTGATCGGGGCGTTCAGGGTTTAGCCAGAACTACCAGCCAAACAACTCACAGGCATTCTTGCTGCTGGCCTCGGCCAACACGTGCACATCAATGCCCATCACCTCAGCCAATGCCCCGGCAATCTCCGGTAGATGCTCCGGGCTGTTTCGCTCACCGGCAAACATCGCCGGGGCCATGTCCGGGGCGTCGGTTTCCAGCACGATGCTTTCCAGCGGCAGGCGCGGCAGGGTCTTGCGCAAGCGCACTGCCTGCGGCCAGGTCCCGGCACCACCCAGCCCGAGCCGGAAACCAAGCTTGATGTACTCGCGCGCCTCTTCATAACTGCCCGCGAACGCGTGGATGATCCCGGCCCGCGCCGGTTTGTAGCGCTTGAGTGTGGCAATCACCTGGGCATGGCTGCGGCGCACGTGGAGCAGGGCGGGCAGTTCGAAGTCACAGGCCATCTGCAATTGTGCTTCGAACAGCGCTTGCTGGCGCGCCTTGTCCAGGGTTTCGACGTAGTAGTCCAGGCCAAACTCGCCCACGGCGCACAGCCGCGGATCGCCCTGCAGGCGTTCAAGCCATTGGCGCAACTGCACCAGGTGCTCGGGGCGGTGCTGCTCCAGGTAGATCGGATGCAGCCCAAGCGCTGCGCGCACGCGCTCATCGCTGCAGGCCAGCTCCCACACCCGCTGGAAATTGGCCTGATAAACCCCCAGCACTACCATGCGCTCCACCCCACGCCCTGCCGCGTCAGCCAGCAGGCGCGTGCGGTCGGCATCGAAGTCGGGGAAGTCCAGGTGGGTGTGAGTGTCGATCAGGCGCATGTTCAGGCCACAGTAATACGTTGCTTGAAGGTTCGACCGATGGCATGCACGCCGGGTTCGTAGCGTTTGTCCTCGATGGCCGCCAAGGCAAGTTCCAGGGCGGTGGCGGCGATCAGGCCATGTTGCTGGGCCATGGCGTTGACCGGCAGCGGCAGAAAATCGAGCAACTGGTTGTCACCGAAGGTGCCCAGGTGCAGCAGGCGCGAATCGGCCGGGCGCGCCTGCAGGGTGTCGAACACGCCTTGCAGCAGCACGTAGGACGTCGTGACCAAGGCATCCGGCAGGCCGCCCAGCTCGTCGATCAACTGCTGCATCAAGCGCTGGCCGCATTCGCGGCTGAATGCCTCGCCTTGATAACGGCGCACGTCCCCGGCAAAACCCTGCATGGCTTCGTCGAAGCCGCCTGCGCGGGCCTGGCTGACCGACAGCTCCGGGCGCGCACCGATCAGTGCGATGCTGCGCGGTGCCGTGGCCAGCAGGCTATCGGCCAACTGGCGGCTGGCATCGCGATCATCGCTGATGACCGAACAAAAGTGTGCCGGGTTCAGGCGCCGGTCGATGGCGATAACCGGCAGGCCCTTGTCCTGCAGTTCGCGGTAGCTGTCATCTTCGGGGGGCAGGCAACTGGCGACGAACAGGGCATCGCAACGCCGGGCCCGGAACAGCTGCTGCAGTTGGCGCTCACTGTCGGGCCTGTCATCGCTGCTGGCGATCAGCAGTTGATAGCCACGGGCGCGGGCGCCTTGCTCCAGCTGCTTGGCAATGCGCGCGTAGCTGGGGTTTTCCAGGTCCGGCAGAATGAAGCCCAAGGTGCGGGTATGCCGGCTGCGCAGGCCCGCAGCCTGGGGGTTGGGCGTGAAGCCGTGGGCCTCGACCACCGCACGCACCCGCTCGACGGTGCTGTTGCTGATGCGCTGCTGTTCGGCCTTGCCATTGATGACGTAGCTGGCAGTGGTCACGGACACACCAGCCAGACGGGCGATATCGCTGAGTTTCACCGAATTTTCCTTGTTATTACCGGGGCGGGCTGTACAACCAGACCGGGCAGTTTGACCCGGGCCGGCCACCACGCGCAGACGACCATTGTCGCAATTGTCCGACAGGATGGGGCTTTTTCCCCGGAAGATTATCGAGTAACGTGGCCGCTTGGTCAGATTAAACGTTTCAGCTATTAATTTTTCTGCCTTCCCTGCCGCTCGTGCAAGGCCGTTGACTGGCTGAATACGTGAATTTCACAACAATACCTCAGTACCCGGTGCAAAAGTGCGCGCAGGGGCTGCAAAAGGAGAAGGTCATGCTCGAGCTCGCCAAAGAGCAGATAGCCATGGGCCAGACGGCCGTCGACAAAGGCCAGGCTCTGCGCCTGCTGGCGGATCGACTGGTCGCTGACGGCCTGGTCGCCGAAGGGTATCTGCAGGGCCTGCAGGCGCGCGAAGCGCAAGGTTCCACATTCCTCGGCCAAGGCATCGCCATCCCCCACGGCACGCCGCAGACCCGCGACCTGGTGTATGCCACTGGCGTGCGTTTGCTGCAGTTTCCTGAAGGCGTGGACTGGGGGGATGGCCAGATCGTCTACCTGGCCATCGGCATTGCCGCACGCTCCGACGAGCACTTGCGTTTGCTGCAGTTGCTGACCCGTGCCCTGGGCGAGACCGACCTGGCCGAAGCCCTGCGCCGTGCCAGTTCCGCCGAAGCGCTGCTCAAGCTGCTGCAGGGCGCACCCCAGGCGCTGGCGCTGGATGCGCAACTGGTCAGCTTGAACCTGCCCGCCGAAGACTTCGACGAGTTGGCCTGGCGCGGTGCCCGCCTGTTGCAGCGTGCCGGGTGTGTCGACAATGGTTTTGCCGCGGTGCTGCAGCAGGCCGAGCCCTTGCCCCTGGGCGAGGGGCTCTGGTGGCTGCACAGCGAGCGGCAGGTACGTCAGCCAGGCTTGGCCTTCGTCACCCCGCAGCAGCCGCTGCGCTACCGCGACCAACCACTCAATGGCCTGTTTTGCCTGGCCAGCCTCGGCGCTGCCCACCAGGCGCTGCTCGAGCGCCTGTGCGAGGTACTGATCGAGGGGCGCGGGCAAACGCTTTACCAGGCCACCAGCAGCCGCGCGGTACTTGAGGTGCTGGGTGGTGAGACCGCTCCCGACTGGCCCAGCGCTCGTTTCGTGCTGGCCAACCCACATGGCCTGCACGCCCGCCCGGCAAAAATCCTGGCGCAGTTGGCCAAGGGTTTTGAGGGCGAAATCCGCCTGCGTGTGCTGGACAGCGCGCAACCTGCGGTTTCGGTCAAGAGCCTGAGCAAGCTGCTCAGCCTTGGCGCACGCCGTGGTCAGGAACTGGAGCTGCTGGCCGAGCCGTCCATTGCCGGTGATGCCTTGCCGGTACTGCTGGCGGCAATCGAGCAGGGCTTGGGTGAGGACGTTGAGCCATTGCCGAAAACTGCGGCTGCGGTGAACCCAGCGCCCGTCGAGGTGTTGCAGGCGCCGGCTGCCGGTAGCCGTATACAGGCCGTGGCTGCAGCCCCCGGCATTGCCAGTGGGCCCGCCCATGTCTGCGTCGAGCGTGACATCGATTATCCGCTGCGTGGCGAATCGCCAGCGCAGGAGCGGGTCAAGCTGCGCCGGGCAATGGAGGCGGTGAACGCCGAGCTGCAGGCCTTGGTGCAGCGCAGCGACAAGGCCGTCGGCGAGATCTTCGTCACCCATCAGGAAATGCTCGCCGACCCTGCACTGGCCGACGATGTCGAACTGCGTCTGGCCCAGGGTGAAAGCGCCGCCGCCGCGTGGATGGCCGTGATCGAAGCGGCGGCCCGCCAACAAGAGGCGCTGCATGATGCGCTGCTCGCCGAGCGTGCTGCCGACCTGCGCGATATCGGCCGCCGGGTGCTGGCGCAGTTGTGCGGTGTGCAGACGCAGGCCGAGCCTGAGCAACCTTACGTGCTGGTGATGGGCGAAGTCGGCCCTTCTGATGTGGCCCGCCTGGACCCGGCGCGGGTTGCCGGTATCGTCACCGCCCATGGCGGCGCAACCGCTCACAGCGCGATCGTTGCGCGGGCCTTGGGCATCCCGGCGGTGGTCGGCGCGGGGGCGGCGATTCTGCTGCTTGAACCAGGTACGCCGCTGTTGCTCGATGGCCAGCGCGGCGTAGTCAGCGTCGCCCCGCCAGCCGATGAGTTGCAACGTGCGCTGGCCGAGCGTGACCTGCGCGAGCAGCGCCTGCAAGCAGCCTGGGCCAACCGTCATGAGCCAGCGGTAACCCGCGATGGCCATGCCGTCGAAGTATTCGCCAACATCGGCCAGAGCGGCGGCATCGACAAGGTGGTGGAGCAGGGCGCCGAAGGTATCGGCCTGCTGCGCACCGAGCTGATCTTCATGGCCCACTCGCAGGCGCCGGATGTCGCCACCCAGGAAGCCGAATACCGCCGTGTGCTCGATGGGCTGGGCGGGCGGCCACTGGTAGTGCGCACCCTCGATGTGGGCGGTGACAAACCGTTGCCCTACTGGCCGATCGCTGCCGAGGAAAACCCCTTCCTCGGTGTGCGGGGCGTGCGCCTGACCTTGCAGCGCCCGCAGATCATGGAAGACCAGCTCCGGGCCCTGCTGCGCGCCGCGGATCAGCGCCCGTTGCGCATCATGTTCCCGATGGTCGGCCAGGTGCATGAGTGGCGGGAGGCGAGGGCGATGGTCGAGCGCCTGCGCGAGGAAATTCCGGTAGCCGACCTGCAACTGGGCATCATGGTCGAAGTGCCGTCCGCCGCTTTGCTGGCGCCACAATTGGCCCGCGAAGTGGACTTTTTCAGTATCGGCACCAACGACCTGACCCAGTACACCTTGGCCATCGACCGTGGCCACCCCAGCCTGTCGGCCCAGGCCGACGGCCTGCACCCGGCCGTGCTGAGCCTGATCGACATGACCGTGCGCGCTGCCCATGCCGAGGGCAAGTGGGTAGGGGTGTGCGGTGAACTGGCCGCCGACCCGCAGGCGGTGGCGGTGCTGCTGGGCCTGGACGTGGACGAACTGAGCGTGGCCGCCCGCAGCGTTGCCGAAGTCAAGGCCCTGGTTCGCCAGGCCGATCATCAGGCGGCCCGCGCCCTGGCGCGCGAGGCCCTGCAACAAGACAGCGCCGCAGCGGTTCGCGCGCTGGTGGAGCGTTACTGAATGGCCAAGATCCTTACCCTGACCCTGAACCCGGCGCTGGACATCACCGTCAGCCTCGATGCCCTGCGCCCCGGGCACGTCAACCGTGCCCAGGACCAGCACAGCCATGCCGCCGGCAAAGGGCTGAACGTGGCCCAGGTACTGGCCGACCTGGGGCACAGCGTGACCGTCGGTGGTTTCCTTGGCCAGGGCAACCTGCAACCGTTCGAGGCGTTGATCGAATGGCGCGGCTTTGCCGATTGCTTCGTGCGTGTACCGGGTGAGACGCGCAGCAACCTCAAACTGGTCGAGGCTGATGGCCGGGTGACCGACATCAATGGCCAAGGCCCCCAGGTCGATGAGGCCGCATGTGAGGCCCTGATGCGCCTGCTTGAACAGGTCGCCCCCGGGCATGACGCCGTGGTGGTAGCTGGGAGCCTGCCACGCGGTATCAGCCCGGACTGGTTCGCCCGGTTGCTCGAACAGCTCAAGGGCCAAGGCCTGAAGGTTGCCCTGGACAGCAGCGGTGCGGCCCTGCGCGCAGGCCTGCAGAGCGCCCCCTGGCTGGTCAAGCCGAACACCGAAGAGCTGGGCGAAGTGCTTGGCCTTGACGTGCACAGCGCCGCCGAACAGCAGGCTGCCGCCCAGCGACTGCTGGCCACCGGTGTCGAGCACGTGGTGGTGTCGGCGGGGGAGCAGGGCGTCAGCTGGTTTACAGCTGGCCACGCGCTGCACGCCCAGCCACCGCAGGTGCAGGTTGCCAGCACGGTGGGCGCGGGCGATTCGCTGGTGGCGGGCATGGTGCACGGCCTGCTGCTGGCTGAAGCGCCTGCGCAGACCCTGCGCCGCGCCACGGCCATCGCCGCCCAGGCCGTGACCCAGGTCGGTTTCGGTATCCGTGACCGCGAGCAACTGGCGCGCCTGGAGGCCGCCGTGCAACTGACAGAACAACAAGAGGCTCGCCGATGAACATTGCCATTGTCACCGCCTGCCCCAACGGCCAGGTGTCCAGCGTGCTGAGCGCGCGCCTGCTGGCCGCTGCCGCCCAGCGCCGCGGCTGGAAAACCTGCGTGGAAGTGCAGGATGCCGAGCATCCCGACCGCCAGCTGAGCGCCGCGCAGATCGCTGATGCCGACTGGGTGCTGGTTGTCAGCACTGGGCCGGTTGACCTGGCCCGCTTCGCGGGCAAGCGTTTGTTCCAGAGCACACCGGCGCAAGCGCTGGCCGACCGTGAAGGTTTCCTCGACGAGGCGGCCGCAAATGCCCAGGTACAGGCCGATACTCATCAAGCCGAACAGCCCCTGGCCACTGCTGCGGCCAAGCTCGTCGCGGTAACCGCCTGCCCGACTGGCGTGGCGCACACGTTCATGGCAGCCGAAGCGTTGCAGCAGGCCGCGCAACAGCTTGGCTATCAACTGACGGTAGAAACCCAAGGCTCGGTCGGCGCGCGCAACCCGCTGTCGGCCCAGGCCATCGCCGAAGCCGACGTGGTGCTGCTGGCTGCCGATATCGAAGTGCCCACGGCCCGTTTTGCCGGCAAGCGGATCTACCGTTGCGGTACCGGCATCGCCCTCAAGCAAGCCCGCGCCACGCTGGACAAGGCCCTGGCCGAGGCCAAGGTGGAAAGCGCAGGTGACGCTGCAGCCGCTTCAAGTGCCGGCAAGGCCGAGAAAACCGGTGTTTATAAACACTTGCTGACCGGTGTTTCTTTCATGCTGCCGATGGTGGTGGCAGGCGGCTTGCTGATCGCCCTGTCGTTCGTTTTCGGCATCGAAGCCTACAAGGAACCGGGCACGCTGCCGGCTGCATTGATGCAGATCGGCGGCGAGGCCGCATTCAAGCTGATGGTGCCGTTGCTGGCGGGGTATATCGCCTGGTCCATTGCCGACCGCCCGGGCCTGGCGCCTGGCATGATCGGCGGCCTGCTGGCCAGCACCCTGGGGGCCGGTTTCATCGGCGGTATCGTCGCCGGCTTCCTCGCCGGTTACAGCGCCAAAGCCATTGCGCGTTGGGCACGCCTGCCGAGCAGCCTCGATGCGCTCAAACCGATCCTGATCATTCCGCTGCTGGCGAGCCTGTTCACAGGCCTGGTGATGATCTACGTGGTCGGCCAACCGGTGGCCGCCATGCTCGAAGGCCTGACCCAGTTTCTCGACAGCATGGGCACCACCAACGCCATCCTCCTCGGGCTGCTGCTCGGCGGCATGATGTGCATCGACCTGGGCGGGCCGATCAACAAGGCGGCCTATGCCTTTTCGGTAGGGCTGCTGGCATCCTCGAGCTACGCGCCGATGGCGGCGACCATGGCGGCCGGCATGGTGCCGCCGATCGGCCTCGGTATCGCCACGTTCCTGGCCCGGCGCAAGTTCGCCCAGAGCGAGCGCGAGGCCGGCAAGGCCGCTCTGGTGCTGGGTTTGTGCTTCATTTCCGAAGGCGCCATCCCGTTCGCCGCCAAAGACCCGCTGCGGGTCATCCCGGCAAGTATCGCCGGCGGCGCATTGACCGGCGCGCTGTCGATGTATTTCGGTTGCAAGCTGATGGCGCCCCATGGCGGGCTGTTCGTGCTGCTGATTCCCAATGCGATCAACCATGCGCTGCTGTACCTGCTGGCCATTGTCGCGGGTAGCCTGCTGACGGCGGTGGTGTATGCGCTGATCAAGAAGAGCGAGCGGGTGGAAATGGTCGTGGCGCCGGCCAAGGGCTAGGGCGTTCGATCATCGCTGGCCTCATCGCGGGCAAGTAGGCTCCCCCAGGTGCCCCACGGCTCTCAAGGCCGTGGGTGTACCTGGGGAAGCCGGCTTGCCGGCGATAGTCCGCAACAGGCTCAGCGCCGATGCTTTTGCCGCAACGGCACCAGCAGATCCCCCAGGCCGTTGTGATCGACCTCGTGCATCAACGCCAGCAACCCACCCAGCTCACCCGCCGGAAACCCCTTGCGCGCGAACCATGCCAGGTAGTCACCCGGCAGGTCGGCGATGATCCGCCCTTGGTATTTGCCGAAGGGCATGGTGCGGATTACCAGCAGTTCAAGGGTTTCCGGTTTCATCGGCAGTGCCTGGCAATGGAAGTGCGCCGACCATACTGCAATCTGCACGAGCGCCCAAGCGGCAATCATGCATAACGCCGTTTTCCAGCGAGGCGTTATTTTTTTAACCTATTGTTTTTAAAGTAATTTTATTCAATGGAAAGCTTGGCACGAAGGCTGCTCCTGTTTACATGACTATTACCTGCCAAGGAGTTTCAGCCATGAGCGACCTCAACAAAGACGTAATCGACGTGCTCAACAACCTGATCGAGTACAGCAAGGACGGCGAGAAAGGGTTCAAGGAGTCGGCCGATGATGTGAAAAACCCGGAGCTCAAAGCGTTCTTCGTCCAGCGCGCTGGCGAATGCGCCAATGCAGCAGGCGAACTGCAGAGTGAAGTGCGTCGCCTGGGTGGCGACCCGGAAACCTCCACCAGCGTCAGCGGCGACCTGCACCGCGGCTGGGTAAACCTTAAGTCGATGGTTACCGGTAAGGATGAAGAGGCTGTGCTCAACGAAGTAGAGCGCGGTGAAGACCATGCCCTCAAAGCCTACAAGGAAGCGCGTGAGAAGCTGGTCAAGCTGGGCCGCTCCGTCAGTGATTCGAGCTATATGCTCGTGGAAAAGCAACTGCAGGGCGTACAGCGTAACCACGACCAGGTGAAGGCACTGCGCAACGCCGCACGCGCCCGCTCCTAATCCGCAGGGCCCTCTACCCGGTTTCGGCCTTTGGCCTTGGCCCGGTAGAGCGCCTCATCCGCGGCACCCAGCATGGTCGCGAGGTCTTGTTGGGTGCCGGGGGTGTGGACGCTGATGCCGATGCTCACCGTCACCGCGTGTACATCATCGGCAAAAGGTGCCAACGCCTCGACATGCGACCGGATCCTCTCTGCCAGCAAACGGGCACCGGCCAGTTCGGTTTCCGGCAAAACCACCTGAAACTCCTCCCCCCCATACCGCGCCGCCAGGTCTGCCGGGCGTCGTATGCACTGTTCGATCGTCTTGGCCACTTCACGTAAGGCGTGATCGCCTCCTGCGTGACCATGGCGTTGGTTGAATGCCTTGAAGTGATCCACATCCACCATCAGCACGGCCAACGGCTTACGGTTGCGCTGGGCGCGCGCCCACTCCTGGCGTAACACCTGATCCAGCCGGCGACGGTTGGCCAGGCCCGTCAGGCTATCCGTGGCTGCCAGTCTGGCCAGACCCTGTTCGGCCTCATGCCTGCGGCGCAATTCGCGGCCCAGCAACAGGGTGAGCCAGAGAATGCCGATGCACAGCACGCCTGTGGCAATACTGACCACCAACGCCGTGCGGCGCCATGACTGGAACACCTCATCGGCAGAATGCACCACCAGTATGATCAACGGCAGGTCGGCGACCCGGGCGAAGGTGTACATGCGCTGGGTGCCATAGATGCTGGAGCGGGCTGTAAAGCTGCCGCTGCGCTCGCCCAGGATGCGTTTGAAGTTGGGGCGGTCGGCGAAGCTGGTGCCGACCAACGGGTCCTGATCGCGGCGCGGCTGGCGGGCGAGCAACTGGCCGTCGACGTTGAGCAGGTTGATGCTGCTTTCATGGCCGATATCAAGGCGCTGGAACAGTTCACTGAAATAGGAGAGGCGCAGGGCTCCGGCGGCTACCCCGGCAAAGCTGCCATCGGCTGCGGAGATGCGCCGGCTGAAACTGATGCACCAGTCGAGGTCGCCGAGCCGTGCCTTGAACGGCGGGCTGATCAACAAGCCCAGGCCAGGGTCGCGGCGATGGGCCCGGAAGTCGAAGGTGTCGGCGAAATTGGCCT
Organism: Pseudomonas sp. BNK-15; assembly: GCF_047456105.1. Lineage (NCBI taxonomy): Bacteria > Pseudomonadati > Pseudomonadota > Gammaproteobacteria > Pseudomonadales > Pseudomonadaceae > Pseudomonas > Pseudomonas sp. BNK-15. The sequence continues at coordinate 1,006,930 of NZ_CP179898.1, read as the reverse complement.
GGCGCGGGGTGACGCTGGTGGAGTCGCCCACGACGTCGCCATTGGCATCGAGCCAGAGAATATCGCCGCGCACAGGGGCCGCGAACGTCTGGTTGAAAAGGATCTGCTGGCGCAGGTTGGGGGCGACCTGCAGCAGTTCGGGATGCTGCACGGCCCAGATCAGCCCGCGCAGGGACTGGTCGTAAAGTTCGACGTTGCGCAGGATGTCGCTTTCGATCAGCTGGACGATATTGCTGGAGGAGCGGATGGCCGATTGCTCGACACTCTCGCGCTCGCGCCCCAACAGATAACTGACGATGCCCACGATAGCGAGCACGGCGATGCAACTGCCCAGATTGAGGATCAGCTCGGGGTGCGACCTGTAGAGTGCGAGACGCGGTAATCGAGTGGGCATGCGCGCTACTGCTGAGGCAGGGCCGGTTGCGGCGGGCGACATTCTAGGGAAGTGATGATTGTCGGACAAGATTTGTCCGACGGAATCATGCATTGGGCTGCTGTGCAGCCCAATGCTGGCAAGCCAGCGCCTACCGGTCTGCACACACCGTGTGGGGCTGACTTGCGGTCCCAGGTCAGAACACGTTCAACGGATAATCGACGATCACCCGCAATTCGTCGTTATCGCTGTTGTTGTCGATCGACGCATACCCCTGGCTGCCGCGGTGTACGGCATAGCGCACCAGCACCGACAGGTCCTTGAAGTCGCCTTCCTGGAACACGTACTTCACGTCCAGGTCACGTTCCCAGTGCTGGGCGTTCTTGCCATCGGCGCGGTAGTAGTCGTAGTGGGTGTTGTTCTGGTCAGCCTTGGTCAGGTCCGCCTCGCCACGCGAGTACGACACGGTGGTGCTCAGCCCTGGCATGCCGAGCCCGGCGAAGTCATAGCCGTACTGCAGCTTCCACGAACGCTCGTTGGGTGCGTTGAAGTCCGAGTACATGCGCGAGTTGTCCAGGTACACGCTGTCGCCCAGGTTGATGTAGTCGAACGGCGTGTCGCCATTGACCCGCTGGTAGGCGGCGGTAACGCTGTGGTAGCCGGCGTTGACGGTGAAGTGCACGCTGTAGGTGTTGTTGTCGATCTTGCCCAGCAACGCCTGGCCGGTGTCCTGGGTGTGGTAGAAGTGCACGCCCGGGTTGAGGCTGACCAGGTCGTTGACCACGTAGGTGTAGTCGAAATCTGCGTAGTACTGGTTCCAGATATCCTTCAGCTCGGCGGCGTAAAGGTTGGCAGTGATGTTCTCGGTGCCGCTCCACGACGCGCCAGCCCAGTTCAGATGCTTGCTTTTGTCGTGCTCATCCAGCGAGCCGTAGTAGGTGTCGATGCGGCGGTGGCCGCTCTGGTTGTACGGCTTGGTGAAGCTGACCTGGCCACCTTCGAGCAGCAGGCCGTCGATGCTGGTGTTGGTCAGGCTGACGCCACGGAAGGTCTGCGGCAGCATGCGGGTTTCGCCGCCGGCGATCACCGGGTTGGTAAGGAACAGGTCACCGGCTTTGAGTTCGGTGTCGAAGGCCTTGAGCTTGACCGCCGCGCCTGCGGTGGAGAACGAGTGCGGGGCTGCGCCCAGTTCGCCGTTGTCCTTCACGTGTTCGGGCAGGATGCTGGTGCCGGCATGGCCGCCACCGCCATCGAGCTTCAAGCCCAGCATGGCGTGCGCATCGAGGCCAAAGCCGATTACGCCTGGCGTGTAGCCCGACTCGAAGCGGGCAACCGCGCCTTGGCCCCACTCGCGGGTGTCGCGCACGCCGCTGTTGTGGTTGTCGCGGTTGAAGTAGGCGTTACGAAAATGCAGGTTGAAGGACGAGCCTTCGATGAAGCCATCAGCCTTGTCTTCATCTGCCTGGGCGGCGAAAGGCATCGTTGCGGTCAATGCAATGAACAGCGGGGTAACACGAAACGCGGAAGGCACCGGTACTAGCTCCTTTGGTCTGACGGTGGGGCAGTTTTTATTTTTGAATGTGCAACTTTCTTGTTAGAGAAATAACGGCCGGGCTGATCGTCAAAGCACATAAAAAAAGCCGCTGATCGGCAGCGGCTTTAAAAGGCTAACATATCGGCACCGGCGGTGCCCATGGTGTAGCCGGGGGGAAACGGGAGCGGCATCGTTGCGCGATCAGCTCTCGGCATTGGCGTCGAGGGAAACCTTGGAAGCTGTCTGTTCTGCATCTTTGCCTGCGTCGGCCTTGTGCGCTACGGCCTCGCGGGCTTCCTGGTGAACAGCTGCAAGCTCTGCATTACGGGCGACGAAAGCCGGGGATTCTTCGGCCATGGCCAGGGGCGACAACAACAGGGAAGACAGAACGAAAACGCTGGCAATACCCATACTGTTGGACATGTTGAAACTACCTTCTTGCGGTGCAAGTGCTAATGGAGACAGGGCTAAAGTTAGTCTCTTCATTGCCTTGGAAACAGCACCGGGCGCGATAAGCACTGTTGCGCAAAAGGTAACTATCCCTGCGAAAAACACTAGATCTTCGCCGCAAACCCCTGCAGTTGAGCGTTTGGCAGGCGAATGCCGAAGGTGTTGGCACCCGCCTCGCTGCGCACAAAAACCTCGCCCCCATGCATCAGCGCAATCGCCTTGACGATGGCCAGCCCCAACCCATGGTTGCCCCCGCCACTGTTGCTGCGCGCCGCATCCACCCGGTAGAACCGCTCGAACAGCAGTGGCAGGTGATCGTCATCGATAGCCGGCCCGGGGTTGCTCACGGCAATGCTGACCTGCTCCGGCCCGGCATCGATATGCACGCGGATCACCTGGTGCGGCGCGGTGTGCTGCACGGCATTGTTCAGCAGGTTGATCAACGCGCGGCGCAGCTGGGCTTTTTCGATGGGGGCCTGGGCATCGCCGCTGACAGTGACGCTGACCTGGGCGTCTTCGAGGATGTAGTCGAGGTAATCGAGGGTGGTGGCCACTTCGTCGGCCAGCGATACCTGGGTCAGGGCGGTGGCCTTGCTGCCCTGGTCGGCGCTGGCGAGGAACAGCATGTCGTTGATGATGCTGCGCAGGCGTTCAAGTTCTTCCAGGTTCGATTGCAGCACCTCGAAGTAGTGTTCGGCGCTGCGCCCCCGGGTGAGGGCGACCTGGGTCTGGCCGATCAGGTTGGTCAGCGGCGAGCGCAGTTCGTGGGCAACGTCGGCGTTGAACGCTTCCAGCTGCGAATAGGCTTGGCTGACCCGATCGAGCGCCGCGTTGAAAGCACCGGCGAACTGCGCCAGTTCCGGGGCCAGGTTGACAGTTTGCAGGCGGCCATCCAGGCGCGGGGGGGCCAAGGCCTGCGCCTCGTTGGACAGCGCCAGCAACGGGCGCAGGCCAATGCGCGCCACCCAGTAGCCGAGCACCGAGGCCAGCAGCACTCCGAGCACCGCCAGCCCGACGATGGCCACCAGCAGGCTGTGCTGGGCCTGCCAGAAGGTCTCGGTATCGATGGCGATCAGAAAGCGCAGTGGCGGGCGAGCGGCCAGGGCCGGCAACTCGCTGACCAGCACCTTGTAAGGGTAGGGCCGGTCAGGCAGGCGCAGGTCGCGCATCCCTTCTGGGCCCTCGGCGAATGCGCGTACCCTTTCGCTGGGGTGGCCATATTCGAACGCCGGGTCGCTGCCGACCACCCAGAAGCGGATGCGTTTGTCTTCCTCGCTGAGCAGGTTGAGCTTGTTGCTGATCTTTGCCCAATGCTCCGGTGTGCCGAAGCGGTTGAGGGTGGATTCCAGCACGCTGAAGCGGGCGTCCAGTTCGGCCGCCGGCAGCATGTCCAGGCTGTGGTCGACCTGGCGGTACAGTGCCGAACCGATCAACAGGAACACGCCCATCGCCACCAGGATGAACAGCGCCGACAGGCGCAGTGCGATGGAGTTAACCGGCACGGTTTTCCAGGACATAGCCCATGCCTCGGATGGTATGCAGCAGCTTGTTGTCGAATGGCCCGTCGAGCTTGGCGCGCAGGCGCTTGATGGCCACTTCGACGACATTGGCGTCGCTGTCGAAGTTGATGTCCCAGACCAGCTCGGCGATGGCGGTCTTGGAGAGGATTTCGCCCTGGCGCCTGGCCAGCACGCTGAGCAGCGAGAACTCCTTGGCGGTCAGGTCCAGGCGTTGGCCGCCGCGGCTGGCCTTGCGCGCCATCAGGTCGATCCACAGGTCGCCGACCTGCACCTGCAGCGGCTCGTGGCTGCCGCTGCGCCGGGTCAGGGCCTGCAGGCGGGCGACCAGTTCAAGGAAGGAGAACGGCTTGCCAAGGTAATCGTCGGCACCTTCGCGCAGGCCGTGGATGCGGTCCTCGACACGCTCGCGGGCGGTGAGCATGATCACCGGCGTCTGCTTGCGCGCACGCAAGGCACGCAGCACGCCATAGCCATCCAGGCCCGGCAGCATCACATCAAGCACGATCACCGCATAGTCACCTTCAAGCGCCAGGTGCAGGCCGTCGATGCCGTCCCGCGCGAGGTCGACGGTAAAGCCTTGCTCGCTCAGGCCGCGATGCAGGTAGTCAGCGGTTTTCTCTTCGTCTTCGATGATCAGCACACGCATGGTCTTGTCTCAGTGGGTACTCGGCACGACCGCACTGGCGGCCTGGCGGCGATGGAACAGGCGCTCCAGGGCCAAGTATATGACCGGGGTGGTGAACAGCGTCAGGGCCTGGCTGACCAGCAGGCCGCCGACCACAGCGATACCCAGCGGCTGGCGCAACTCGGCACCGGCGCCAAAGCCGAACATCAGCGGCACCGCGCCGAGCAGGGCGGCCAGGGTGGTCATGATGATCGGCCGAAAGCGCGTCAGGCAGGCCTGGTGAATCGCCTGCTCGGGCGTCAGGCCATGGCGGCGCTGGGCTTCCAGGGCGAAATCGATGAGCAGGATGCCGTTCTTCTTGACGATGCCGATCAGCAGCACCACGCCGATCAGGCCCATGATGCTGAAGTCCTGGCCCATGGCCCACAGCAGTAGCAACGCGCCCAGGCCCGCCGAAGGCAGGGTCGAGATGATGGTCAGCGGGTGCACCAGGCTCTCGTAGAGCACCCCAAGGATGATGTACACCGCCACCAGTGCGGCGAGGATCAGCCACGGCTGGCTCGACAGCGAACTCTGGAAGGCCTGCGCCGCGCCCTGGAAGCTGCCGCTGATCGAGTCGGGCATGCCCAGTTCGCGCTGGGTGCGTTCCAGGATCGCCACCGCATCGCCCAAGGCCACGCCGGGGGCCAGGTTGAACGACAGGTTGGCGGCCGGGAACAGGCCATCATGGCTGATCGACAGCGGCCCGGTGCTGGGCGCGGCGACATGCGCCAAGGCTGACAGCGGCACCATTTCGTTGCTCAGGGGCGAGCGCAGGTAGAAGAAATTCAGGCTTTCGGCCTTGCCGCGTTGTTGCGCGTCCAGTTCCAGGATCACCTTGTACTGGTTGGTCTCGGTCTGGAATTCGCTGATCTGCCGCTGGCCGAACGCATCGTACAGCGCCTGGTCGACGTCGGTGGTGGTCAGGCCGAAACGGGCCGCAGCCTGGCGGTCGATGTCGATGCGGGTAACGCTGGCGCCCAGTTGCAGGTCGTTGGACAGGTCGCGCAACGCCGGGTTTTCGCGCAGGCGCTCGGTCAGGCGTTGGGTCCACAGGTTGAGGGCGACGCCGTCGTTGCTTTTGAGCACGTACTGGTACTGGGTACGTGACGGGCCGGAGCTGAGGTTGATGTCCTGGCCGGCCCGCATGTACAGCACCACGCCTGGCACCTGCGCGAGTTGCGGGCGCAGCCGGTCGATCAGCTCGCTGGCCGAAACATCGCGCTCGCCGCGGGGCTTGAGGGCGATCCAGAAACGGCCGTTGGCGATGGTCTGGTTGCTGCCGGTAACCCCTACCGAATGGGAGAAGGCCCTCACGGCGGGGTCGGCTTCGATGATTTTCGCCAGTGCCAGGTGCTTGTCGATCATCGACGGGTATGACACATCCGCTGCTGCTTCAGTGGTGCCGAGAATGAAACCGGTGTCCTGCAGGGGGAAGAAACCCTTGGGGATGGCCACGTAACCCGCCACCGCCAGGGCCAGGGTCAGGCCGAACACGCCGAGGGTCAGGCGCTGATGGGCCAGCGCCCGGTCCAGGCCCTTTTCGTACCACTTCAGCAGCCGGTCCCCGAAGCCGCCGTGATGTTCCGTGGGCGGGCGACGCATGAACAGCGCGCACAGGGTCGGCGCCAGGGTCAGCGACACCACCACCGAAATCAGAATGGTTGCTGTCGCGGTCAGGGCGAACTCCTTGAACAGCCGGCCCACCACGCCGCCCATGAACAGCAGCGGAATGAACGCGGCAACCAGCGAGAAGCTGATCGACACCACGGTGAAGCCGATTTCGCCTGCCCCTTTGAGCGCCGCCGTGCGGCTGTCTTCGCCGGCTTCCAGATGGCGGTGGATGTTCTCCACCACCACGATCGCGTCGTCCACCACAAAACCGACAGCAATGACGATGGCCACCAGGGTCAGGTTATTGAGGCTGAAACCGAACACGTACATCAGCGCGCAGGTGGCGATCAGCGATACGCCCAGCACACTGGATACCACCAGGGTGGCCGACCATTGGCGCAGGAACAGCGCCATCACCCCGATCACCAGGGCCACGGCGATGATCAGGGTCAGTTCCACCTCATGCAGCGACGCGCGGATGGTCTGGGTACGGTCCTGCAGCACCGACACCTCGACCGAGGCCGGCAGCATCTCCTGCAGCTTGGGCAAGGCGCCGAGCACGCGGTCCACGGTGTCGACGATGTTGGCGCCAGGCTGGCGGAACACCACAAGGTTCAGGCCCGGCTGGTTGCCGGACCAGGCTTTGACGTAGGCATTCTCGGCGCCGTTGATCACCTTGGCCACGTCCTGCAGGTGCACGGGGGCGCCGTCGCGGTAAGAGACAATCAGCCTGGCGTAGTCCTCGGGGTGGAACAGTTGGTCGTTGGCGGCGATGGTCGACACGCTGTGCTCGCCATACAGGGCGCCCTTTGCCAGGTTCAGGCTGGTCTGCTGGATGGCCTGGCGCAGGTCGGCGAGCGTAAGGCCCATGGCGGCGAGCTTTTCCGGCTGCGCCTGCACACGGATGGCCGGGCGCAACTGGCCGGTGATGTTGATCAGGCCGACCCCTTCGATCTGGCTCAACTGGCGTGCCAGCAAGGTCTCGGCATAGTCGCTGAGGTCGTTGCCGGGCATCTGTGCGGAGCTGACGGTGAGCACCAGCACCGGGCTGTCGGCCGGGTTGACCTTGCGCCAGGTCGGCGGGTTGGGCAGGTCCTGGGGCAGGCGTGAGGTAGCCGTGTTGATGGCCGCCTGGACCTCCTGGGCGGCAGTGTCGATGTTCTTGTCCAGGGTGAACTGCAGGATCAGGGTGGTCGAGCCCAGTGCGCTGCTGCTGGTCATCTGGGCCATGCCGGGGATGGCGCTGAACTGCACCTCCAGCGGCGTGGCCACCGAAGAGGCCATGGTTTCCGGGCTGGCCCCAGGCAGTTGCGCGGAGACCTGGATGGTCGGGAAGTCGGCTTCCGGCAAGGGCGCCACGGGCAATCGGGTAAAGGCGATTACACCCAGCAGCACCAGCGCGAAAGCCAGCAGCAGCGTGGCGATGGGGTGGTCGATGCACCAGGCCGACACGCTGTTGCGGCTATTCATGGCTGGCTCCGGCGGCCGGCCATTTCCGACGGCGGCGGTGCGTTGGGGGTGACCTCCACGCGCGAGCCGGGCTTGAGCCGCGACTGGCCATCGAGCACCAGACGCTCGCCCGGTTTGACCCCGGCAATGATGTTCAGCCCACTGTCCTGGTACAGCACCTTGACCGGCACACTGGTGACCTGGTCACCGTCCAGGCGATAGACGAAGTGGCCGTCGACGCCGCGCTGCACCACTGGCGGCGGCACCACCAGGGCATTCTCCTGGACGGCAGTGCGCAAGCGGATGGTCACCAGTTGCCCCGGCCACAGCCGGCCGTCCTTGTTGTCGAACTCGGCCTTGACCCGCACCGTGCCGGTGTTGGCCGAAATCTGGTTGTCGATCAGGGCCAGGTGGCCTTCACCCAGCAGGTTGCTTTCGCCATCGGCGTCCATGTAGGCCTGCACCAATGCGGGCGTGGGCGCCTTCAGCAGGCCCTGCAGGGTTGGCAGCATCTGTTGCGGCAGGGAGAACTCGACCGCGATGGGGTCGATCTGGGTCACGCTGAACAGGCCCTGGGTATCGCTGGCGCGCACCAGGTTGCCGGGGTCGATGTTGCGGATGCCGACACGCCCGGTGACGGGGGAGCGAATCTGCGTGTAGGAGAGCTGGACTTCGGCATTGGCGATGGCGGCCTGGTTGCCTTTTACGGTGGCTTGCAGCTGATTGACCAGCGCCTGTTGCTGGTCGAGGGTCTGCTTGGACACGCCGTCATCGCTGCTGAGCAGGCGGTAGCGCTTGAGGTCGACGCCGGCCACCTGGATTTGAGCCTGGCTCTGGCCGAGCTGGGCGCGGGCCTGGTCGAGGCTGGCGCGGATGCTGCGATCGTCCAGGGTGGCCAGCAGGTCGCCTTGCTTGACCCACTGGCCCTCTTTGACCAGTACCCGGGTCAGCACCCCTTCGACCTGCGGTTTTATTTCGACGCTGTGCAGCGACAGCACGGAGCCGATGGCGCTGGCGTAGCGCGGCACGTCCTGCTGGGCAACGCTGACCACGCGCACCGGAACGGCGCTTTGGGCGCGCGCAACCGGCGCCTCCTGGCGCTGGCCATACCAGATGCCCAGTGCTGCAAGGGCGAGCAGGGCGGTGGCGGCCAGCAGGAGAGGGCGGGTAGGACGTCGCATCGGCGCGGGCACCTTGGCCAAGAGGAGGGGGCGGTTATTGAAGCTTATAGCGCTGTGACCGGGTCGGCAGCGTGACAGCTGGCTGACAGCGCTGACAGGTTGGGGGCAGTTGGCAGCCCTACCGCGACCCTGACCGATTCATACCTCTGCTCCCCTTGATTCGTAAGAAGATTCTGAATCTGAAACCAGATGCTTCAAGAGCGAAGCCATGACGAATTATCCTACGCCCTCTGTCGGATGGCGTCTGATAGGCGGGGAACTGTTTCAGCGATAACTTCACGGTTCGCCACAACGGCGAGCGGCCGTGAGAAGCCGCAGCTGTATCCAGGATGCCATTTTTCATGGCAGCCGTGCGTGTGCGGGCTTCGGTCCGGGCCGCGGTTCCTGGACGCGGTCTTCTCACCTCGCGTACGGCTGCCACCCAATCCGTGAGAAGAACAAGGTGGTCGCTTTCCAATAGCATCTTCAGGAAAGTCATCATGAAAAAAATCGTTCCCGATCCACCGAACTCATTCCCGATCCCTTACATCACAATCATCGCCGACCTCTCCCCCGAAGACGCCAGGTCTCACGCTGCTGCGCTGATGGACTGCCTCTGCAAAACCAGCCAGCTCTACCTCGACACCGAAGCCGAAGACCATCGCTACGCGCTGGAGGGCAACATGATCGCAGGCAGTGCGGCACGCATTCTCAGTGCCATGGCCAAAGCACTGATCAACGACATGGAAATGGGCATGAACCGCAGCGCTTGAGCGGTTGTGGGGCCGCTTTGCGGCCCATCGCCGGCAAGCCCGGCTCCCACAGGGAGATCGCCGGGATTTGGTGCTGGCTTTGCTAGAAACCGATGAAGGCGTAGTACTGCGAAGGCGTGTCGCCAGCCTGCAAGCCCTGCGCCTGCAGGCTGGCCAGCAGGGTGGTGTCCTGCACGTGCAGCGCCCACGGCGCATGGTGCGGTGCCGGTACATCCGCCAGCGCCGCCGCCAAGGCGCCCATGTCTGGAAGGTAGGCCGTGAAGCCATTGCCCTTGAGCGCGCTGATGGTCATGCCCAAGGCCTGACACACAGCAACCTTGGCCGCGATGTCATCACGATCTGCCTGCCGGGACGCCTGCACGAGTGCCAGCAGCGCCGGGTCCACCGGTAACGAGCCATGAATCAGCTCAGGCCCTTGCTCCCAAGCCTCGGGCGGGCAGTCCTTGTTCTCTGGCCTTAGCGGAATATGCGGGTTGATTTCCACCGGGTAGATGCGGCAGACCAGCGGCCGGCTCTCGTAGATGGTGCACAGGTCGTTTTCGTCCAGGTTGCGGCAGCGCCCGGGGTTGAACGCGGCAAAGGTCACCGAAACCCGTACCTCGCTGTCACCGCAAGGCACCGGGTGCGAGCGGCGCAGCACATGCTCACGCTGGTCTGCCGGCATCCCCGGGCCATCCTCCACAAAGGCTTCGATCAGCACCACCACCTGGCCGCCGGATGCCGCCCACTGGCGCGACTCGGCCAGGGTCAGTGGTACATGGTGGCCGGTGCAGCACTTGCCGCAGCCGGTACAGGCAAAACGCAGAGAGTCGTTCACGTGGCGTCTGGGTTCCATTCGCTGACGAAGGCCCGCTGGTGCTGGCGGTCGTACAGGCACAGCTCGGAGCCGGTGCGTTGCTGCATGTGCTTTTGTGGATACACCCCTTCGATGACCAGGGCACTGAAGCCGACCTGGTCATCGAACTCCGCAGGTTTGCCGCGGGCATGGGCGTCCTTGAACTGGCTGGCGGCCAGGCAGGCCTTGAGCATCTGCTGGCGTTGTTCGTTCCAGGCCTGGCTGCTGGAGGCCTGGGCAACACCGCTGAAAAGGGCGCAGGCGATCAGAAGAGAGCTGAAAAACTTCATACGCAATACCGTGAAACGTTCGAGGGGGGCGAAGTATGACCGAGGCATCCCCGGCAACAGGCCAGGGAGTTTGTCGCTGAATATGACAGCACGGCCTTCATCGCTCTGCAAACACTACCGTGCGCGCCGCCACCACCAGGCAATCGGTCAGCTCCGGTGAGGAGAACTTGGTCAGGATGGCATTGGCCCCCGCCAACCTGGCCTTCTCGGCACTCATCGCGCTGTCCAGCGAGGTGTGCAGCAGCACGTAGAGGTGCTGGAAGTCCGGGGTTTCGCGCAGGGTACGGGTGAAGGCATAGCCGTCCATCTCTGACATCTCGATGTCGGAGACGATGATGTTGATCTCCTGCGCAGTGCCCTGCAGCTCCAGCAGCACGTTGATTGCATCCTTGGCACTGCGTGCGGTGTGGCAGTCGATGCCCAGGTTACGCAGGGTGTGCACCGACTGTTGCAGCGCCACCTGGCTATCGTCCACCACCAGGATGTTGGCGGCGGCCAACAGGCTGGCGTCTTCTTCGTTCAGCTTGCCCGGTGCGGGCTCCGGCTCCGGTGGGGCGATAGCATGGATCACCTTTTCGATGTCCAGCACCTGCACCAAGGTATTGTCGACACGGGTCACGCCGGTGATGAACGAGCGGGTGCCGGAGCCATAGGGCGGCGGCCTGATGTCGGTGCTCAGGCAGTGGATGATGCGGCTCACTGCCTGCACATGCAGGCCCTGGCGCGAGCGGCTGATCTCGGTGACGATCAGGCAGCCACCGTCCGGGTCGGCGAGCGGGCGTTCACCGATGGCCCGCGACAGGTCGATCACCGACAGCGGGTTGCCGCGTAGGGTCGCCACGCCTTTCACGTGGGGGTGCGATTCGGGCAACCTGGTCAGCGGTGGGCAAGGGATGATCTCGCTGACCTTGAGCAGGTTGATTGCCATCAGTTTGCCGCTGCGCAGGGTGAACAGCAGCAGGGACAACGCGTCCGCGCGGGCATTTTGCGTGGCCATGGTGACCTTCATGGAAGACAGGGGATAACCGGTTATCGGCCTGTTCGGGCTGGGCTTTAACTTGGCGGCAGCCTTTGCTGGCCCTATCGCCGGCAAGCCGGCTCCTACAAGGTCACCAGTGCGCCAACGGCTTGTGCAGTTTCTGTGGGAGCCGGCTTGCCGGCGATGGCCGCGCAGCGGCCCTTAGCGCTCGCGCAAGGCCTCCTTGGCCCGGTTAAGCGGCTTGATCAAGTAATCGAGAATGGTTTTTTCGCCCGTGCGGATATCCACCGTGGCAATCATCCCCGGCACGATCGCAAAGCGCTTGCCGGCCTTGTTCTGCAGGCTGTCCTGCTCGGTACGGATAAACACCCGGTAATAATAGATCTCCGGTTTCACCTCATCCTGCAGGGTATCGGGCGAGATGCCCACCACCTTGCCCTCCAGCCCGCCATACACCGAATAGTCATAGGCACTGATCTTCACCTTGGCCGCCTGGTCGGGGTGGATGAAGGCGATGTCCCGGGGGGCGATGCGCGTCTCGATCAACAAGCGTTCGTCCATCGGCACGATCTTCATCACCTGCCCACCGGGCTGTACCACCCCGCCCAGGGTGTTGACCTCGATGTCCTTGACGATGCCGCGCACCGGCGAGCGTAAGGTCAGGCGTGACAGCGAATCGCTGCGCCCGCGGACCACTTCCGAGAGGCTGTCGGCTTCGGCGCTGGCCTTGGCCAGCTCTTCGCGGGCGCGTACCAGGTAATCGGAGCGCGCTTCGTTGGCCTTGAGCTCGAGCTCCGAGCGCTGGCGGTTGAGGCGGATCACCTCGACCCGGCTGGAGGCGCCCATCTTGGCCAGGTTTTCGGTGATCTGCAGTTCGCTGCGCACCAGCCGCAGCGAGTCCTCGATGCCCGCCAGGGTCTGTTCCAGGCCGCGGCGGCGGGTCTGGTACAGCGCGGTTTCGGCGTCGATCAGGTCCGGCGAATCGCGCAAGCTGTCGGGGAAGGCCAGCGGCTTGCCGGTGACCTCGGCGCGCAAGCGCGCAACGCTGGCCGTGGCAGCACGGTACTTGGCCTCGCTTTCACCGACGCTGGAGGCAGTCTTGGTCGGGTCGAGCTGGGCCAGCACCTGGCCGCGCTCGACCAGGTCACCTTCGGCCACGTTCATCTCGGCGACGATGCCGCCTTCGAACGACTGGATCACTTGCTCGCGGGAGCTGGGGATCACTTTGCCGGTGCCGGTGGAGACTTCGGTGACCTCGAACCAGGCGGCCCAGGCCAGGAACGCGGCGAGCATCAGCGCGCACACGGTGATGACGCGGCCTGCGCGCAGCACGGCCTGGTCATCCTGGCCATCCAGGTAGGACGCGGGGAGTTCATGGTTGCTCATGCCTGCGCTCCTTGCAATTTGGCCAGGGCGGCGTCACGGCTGTCGTCGATGACGATGCGCCCGCCATCGAGCACGATGATCCGCTCGACCCGTTGCAGTACGCTCAAACGGTGAGTGGCGATCACCAGGGTGCGGCCTTGGCAGAAACGGTCGAGGTTATCGAGCAGCTTGCGCTCGGTCGTGTCGTCCAGCGAGGCGGTAGGTTCATCCAGCAGCAGTACCTGCGGCTGGCGCACCAGCAGGCGTGCCAGCACCAGTGCCTGGCGTTGCCCGCCGGACAGGCCCAGGCCACCTTCCAGAATCAGGTGGTCCATGCCTTTGGGCAGCCGGCGCACGAAGTCCAGTGCGCCCGTGGCGGCCAGCGCGGCCACCAGTTCCTGGTCACTGGCCTGGCCGGCACCGAGGGTGAGGTTTTCGCGCAGGGTGCCGTGGAACAGCCGCGCATACTGCGCCAGCAAGCCGACGTCACGGCGCAGGTCGGCCGGGTCCAGGTGGGCCAGGGCAATGCCGTCGAGCGTGACCTCGCCTTGCACCAGGTCCATGGCACCGCCCAGCGCCTGCAGCAGGGTCGACTTGCCGGCGCCGTTGCGCCCCAGCACGGCGATGCGTTCGCCCGGCCGGATGTCCAGTTGGCCGATGTTGAGCACCGGTGGTGCCTCGGGGTCGTAGCGGAAGTTGGCCTGGCGCAGCCGGTACTCGCCGCGGATGGCCGGCAGGTGCACACGGGCTTCGCCTTCGGGGTGGTCGACCGGTGACTGCATCAGTTTGTCCAGGCCCTGTAGTGCCACCTTGGCTTGCTGCCAGCGGGTCAGCACATGGGTGAGCTGCGCCAGCGGCGCCATCATCCGCGAGGACAGCATCGAGGCGGCCACCAGGCTACCGGTGGTCAGGTCGCCGGCAATCACCATCGGCGTGCCGATGACGATGACCACGGCAAACACCGCGCCTTGCACGTTCTGGGTCCAGGTCACCAGGCCGTTGGTCAGGGTACGCAAGCGCAGGTTGGTATGCGCGCAGGCTGCGTTGTACTGGTTCCACTGGCGCTCGAAGCGCGCTTCGGCCTGCAGTGCCTTGATTTCGTCCAGGCCCTGGACGCTTTCCACCAGCATGGCGTTGCGCAGTGACGACTCGCGCATCGAGGCATTGGCCAGGCGTGCCAGCCGGCGCTGCGCCAGCAAGCCAGGCAGGAGCATGGCCAGCAGAGCCACCAGCGGGATGAACACCAGCACGCCGCCGATCAGCCAGAACACGAACAGGAACAACAGGAAGAACGGCAGGTCGGCCAGCGCGGTGGCGGTGCTGGAGGTGATCAGGTCGCGGATCGACTCCAGCTCGCGCAACTGCGAAATGAACGAGCCGGTGGACTTCGGCCGTGCCGAGTTGCGCAGGCGCAGGGCATGGCCGTAGACCAGGTCCGACACGCGCAGGTCGGCGCGCTTGCCGAGCAGGTCGGTAACCTTAAGGCGCAGCAGGCGCATGCTGAAGTCGAACACCAGCGCCAGCACCACACCGCCGAACAGCACGTACAGCGTGGGCAGCGATTCGGCGGGGATCACCCGGTCATACACCTGCATCGAGAACAGCACGCCAGCCAGGGCCAACACGTTGGCCACCAGCGAGGCGACCATCACCTGCCCATACGGGCGCAGGTCGCGCAGGACGATGCGGGCGAACCAGTGGCGGTCGTACGGGGCGGTGTAGTCGTCGGTACGCACATCGCGCAACGGCCGTGCCGGGCGCATCAGTGCCACGCGGTTGATGCGCCCTTCGAGCGCTTCGCGGGGCAGGCGCGAGGTCAGGCTCTGGTCGCCGGCGAACACCACGGCCAGCTCGTTGTCCTCGGTCACGGCTTCGACCACAGCCAGTTGGCCATCATCGAGCTCCAGCACCAGTGGTGTACGCCATTGCCGCAGGGCTTTGGCATCGAAACGCACGAAGCGCAGCGACAGGCCGGCCTGGCGCGCCATGTGCCGCAGGATTTCATCCAGCGGCCGGGCATCTTCCACGGCCGCCAGGCGAATGCGCTGGGGTGATACATCCAGCCGGTAGTGGTGGGCGACCTGCAGCATGACTTCAAGCCACGGGCCAAGGTCCGGCCGATGGACGATAGCCTGCTCCGGGTTTTGCTGCTGCGTGGCTTGGCTCAGGTTGACGGTATCGTTCATGGCTCGATCTCCACCCCTTGCAGGTTGCGCCCTTCAAGGCCCAAGGCCATGCGCAGGGCGCCGGTGTTGTACAGGCAGTCGACATCCAGGCGCAGCAGGTCGGAACGGGTGCCGGCAAGTTCAAAGCGCGACTGGTAGATTTCCTGCTCGGCATTGAGCAGGTCGAGCAGCGGGCGCGTGCCCAGGTCCAGGTATTGCCGGCCGTAGAGCATGCGTGCCTCTTTGATGCTGGCCTGGCGGGCCTTGAGCGAACTCAGCCGGCGGCCCAGCCCCGAGGTTTGCGCCATGGCTTCGGCCAGCCCTCGGCGGGCCTGCAGGCGTGCGGCGTCTTCGGCGGAGTCAGCGGCGGTCAGGGCATGCCCGGCCGCGCGGCTGCGGGCGCTGATGGCGCCGCCTTGGTAGATCGGCACTTCCAGGTTCAGGTAGATGCCCGCCTGGGTTCGGTCGAGGCGGTTGTTGTCGCGGTCGTAGTCGTTGTCCAGGTAGTGGTTGACCTGCGGCTGCAGCGACAGCGTCGGGTAGGCCTCGGCCTTGGCTTGTGCCAGTTCGGCTTTGGATTGCGCGCGCAGGGCCAGGGCCATGAGCACTGCAGGCAGGCGGTCGTCGGCTTGCGGTGGGCGCTTGCAGGCCTGGTTGAGTTCGGGGGGCGTTTCTTCGGCCAGGGCCGGCGGTGCGACGCGGCCGAGCAGGGCGGCGAGGGTCGAGCGCCACCGTTCGTACTGGGCCTGATACTCCTCCAGGGTGGCGCGGGCACCTTCCACCCGGGACTCGGCCTGGACCACGTCGGAGCGCGTGCTGGCGCCCATGTCGCTGCGCTGGCGCGCCATGCCGGCTATATCGCCAACGCCTTTGATCTGCTCGCGGGCAATCACCATGAGCTGCTCGTAACGGCGGGTTTCGATCCAGGCGTAGGCGGTATCGCGGGCCAGGTCGTCGACCACCAGCAGGATGTTGGCCTGGGCGCGGGCGGCGGCAGCGTGGGCCGCGTCGACAGCGCTGTCGACCTTGCCGAAATCGTAGAGCATCTGCTTGAGCGACAGGTTCAGCGCCTGGCTGCTGCGGTCGCCGCCATACCCGCTGTCATAGCCGGTGCGGATACCGCCGGAAACCTGTGGGTAGTAACCGGCGCGGGCCACGTTGATGCCTTCGCCTTGCTTGTACAGGTTGCCGATGGCTTCAGCGATGCTGGGGTGCCACTGCGCAGCGGCCAGCACCGCCTCGGCCAGCCCGAGCCGGTCGCCATTATTGGCGGCCTGGCCCGCCGGGGGGCGGGCAGGGATGGCATCGGGGGCATCGCGTAGCAGTGACGGCCCGATGGTGCGCAGCGAAGGGTCTATGTCATCGGCTGCCTGGGCAACCGGGTTTGAAATCAGTAACAGGAGCGCGACGGCTCCCGGCAACAGCGGTGACAGCGGACTGCTTCGCTTCACATGATTCCCTTACTGCTGATCGTCCTTGCCGCCGGGCATGGCGCCCGGCGGGTTACTGCGGCCTCAGACGACATGAATGCCGTTTTGCACCCACAGGTGGTGGCTCGGGTCCTCCTGGGCCGTGTATTGGTTATAGTCGATGCCGTCGGCGCTCTGGCTGCCGGTCAGGCTCCAGGTGTCGGTCATGTGCACCGAATCCTTGTCGTCGCCTTTGATCAGCAGCGTGCTGCTGCCGCTTTCGGTGACGGCCACCACATCCGCCAGGTTCAGCGTCAGGGCTACCGCGCTGGTGTCATTGAGGTCGATGATTTCGATGTCGTGGACACGCCCGGCCAGGGAGCCCAGGTCGATGCTGGCATCGCCGCCGCCCCACAGCAGGGTGTCGGTACCGCTACCGCCCTCGACGCTGGCAAAGGCCTGGTCCACCACCACGAGGGTGTCGTCGCCGGCCCCGCCCTGCAGGCTGATCTGCCCACCCTGGCTGCCATCGAGTTGGTCATTGCCATCGGTGCCGGCAATCACCTCGGCGGAGGCCGCCGCGGCGACACTGGCCAGGGCCGCACCCTCGTCGCCGCCGTCAGCCAGCAGCGAGGTGGTCGCGGTGAGCCCGGCAGCGTTGTCCAGGTTGATGGTCAGCGTTGCGGTATCGGTGGTGCCGTTGGGGTGCGTCAGTTCGTAGGTGAAAGTGTCCTGTTGGCCGACCACTGCCGAGGTCAGGCCCTCCTTGAGGGTATAGGTGTAGCTGCCGTCAGCGTTCACCAAAAGCGTGCCGTAGGTGCCGGTCACGCTGACGCCGTTGTAACCGGGGATGGCGTAGGTGTTGGCCGCTACCAGCACGCTGAGCACGGTCAGCGTCGAACCCAGGTTGTCTGCACCGCCGCCGGCGGTGTCGGTCAACAGGTTGCCGGTCACTGGGGTGTAGCCGCTGACCACGAACTCGTTGGTGTACGTGGTGGTGGTGTTGAGGCTGGTAGTGATCGAACTGAGCAGGCCGATGCCACCTGCGCTGACACGGATCTCGTAGGCACCTGGGCCCTGGTTCTGGAAGGTGTAGGCCGAGCCGCCGCCGAGCAGGCTGATCAGCGAACTGCCGGGCACAGACTGCACAAGTACGTACTGGCCGGTAGCCGTGTTGAGTTTGTAAAGGGCGATGGTGGTGCCGTTGAGCAGGCCCAGCAGGTTGGCGGAGTTGAGCACCACTTGCAGGTTGGCGGTGGTATCGGCGGCAACGGTGGTCTCGTAGATCGCCTGCCGCGAGCCGATCAGCGGCAGGGGCAGCGTTCCGAGTGTGCCGCTGTCGGTGTCCACCCGGTTTGCCAGGCTGATGTTGGTGCTGTCGATGTCGTTGACGGCATCGACCACCGTGGCGGGCGCGCTGAGGTTGCTATCGCTCCAGACCTCCGTGGCTTGCGGGCTGTCGATCCGCACGTAGAGGTTGGCGACATCGGTCAGGCCGTTGCCGTGCACCAGTTGATAGCTGAACACGTCTACTTTGCCGACGCTGGATGGGGTGCCGTTCGGCGTGTAGGTGTAGCTGCCATCGGCGCGGATCACCAGAGTGCCATACAGGCCTTGCACTTCGGTGGCGCTGCCGGCGGTGACGTAGCTGCCGTTCTTGAGCACCTGCAGCACGGCGCTGCTGTCCGGGCCACGGGCATCGGTGGTGCCGTCGACACCAGGGTCGGTGATGACGTTGCCGGTAGTGGGGGTACCGGTGCCGGTGAACTCGGTCAGGCTGGAGGTTTGGATGTCCAGCGTGGTGGTGACGTTGGTCACCAGGCCGATGCCGCCGCTGCCTACGGTCAGGCGGTATTCACCGGCCTGCAGTTCGCCGATGTCGACCTGCACCCCCTCGCCCAAGGGGAGCAGAATCAGGTCGAGCAGGCCCAGGCTGTTACCGGTAGCCAAAGTCACCCAGGCCCCGGACGCGTCTTTCACCTGCAGGGTGAAGGTGGCATTGTCGAGCAGGGCCAGGGCACTGCTGGTGGTCAGCGTCAGGGTCGGGTCCACCGTGGTGCCGGGGTCGACGGTCCAGGTGTAGGTCTTGCTGAAGCCCGCCAGTAGTGTGGTGAAACTGTCGGTGTAGGTCTGCGTGGCGACAACCGGTGCCAGGTTGACGGTGGCGGTGGCCAGATTGTCGCTGGCGGTCACCGGTGCGTTGGCGTCCACGTCCGGTGCGGTGATGGCAACGCTGCCGGAGGCGTTGTTGCGTGGGTCGGTCAGCGATACCGACAGTGTCTGGCCGTTGTCTTGGGCAGGGGTCAGGGTTACGGAGAAGGTGCCGTCGGGCTGCACCGTGCCGGTTTGCAGGACGGTGCCGGTGGAACTGCGCACTGTGACCGTGGCGCCAGGCTCGCCGCTGCCGGTCAGGGTGCTGCCGTCGGCGCTGATCACCAGGTTGCTGGCCAGCGCAGGCGGGGTGAGGTCTGGAGCGGTCAGTGCGGTGCCGGTCGAGGTGTTGCCGGTGGCATCGGTCAAGGTGACAGTCAGGGCCTGGTTGTCGATTTGCGCCGCCGCCAGGCTGACCACGAACAGGCCGTTGCTGCCCACTGTGGCGGTGCCCAGCACCGTGCCTGCAGTGTCGCGCACGGTGACGGTGCTGCCGATCTGGCCAGAGCCGCTTACCGTGGTGCCGTTGGCGTTGATGGCGGCCACTGGCGCGGCGGGTGGCGTGGTGTCCGGTGCAGTGATGCTGGCGCTGCCGGACTGGTTGCCGGCGGCATCGGACTGACGCACGGTAAGCAACTGCCCGTCGTTCTGCGTACTGGTGAGGGTGACGGTGAAGCTACCGTCGGGTTGTACCACGGCGCTGCCCAACGGACCGCCCGGGCCGATGACGGTGACTGTCGCGCCGGGCTCGCCGACGCCGGTCAGTACGGTGCCTGCGCCGGTCACGGCAAGGCTGGTCGGTGCAGCTGGCGCCTGTGTGTCCGGCGCGGTATAGCTGGTGCTGCCCGAGGCATTCTGTGCAACGTCGACCTGTGTCACACCGAGTACCTGGCCGTTGAGCTGCGCGCTGGTCAGGTTGATGCTGAACACGCCGCCAGCGTTGACCACGCCGGTGCCGAGCACATTGCCACTGGCATCACGCACGGTGACCGTGGCATTGGCTTCACCGGTACCGGTAAGCACCAGGCCATTGGCGGACAGCGCAGTGACCACCGGGTTGGCCGGCGCAGTGGTGTCGTCCGCCTGCACGAATACTGGCTGCGATTCGCCGCCTACCAGGTCCACGGCAGTGACCGACAGTGACTGCCCGTTGAGTTGGGCGGTATCGAGTTGAAGGCTGAAGTCGCCGTTGAGGTCGGCTACGCCGCTGCCGATCAAGTCGCCGTCTTCGTCGTAGACGCGTATCGACGCGCCACTGGTGGCATTGCCGGTCAGCGTCAGGCCGTCACTGCCGAGCACCACATCGGTGGGGGGAGCTGGAGGTGGAACCAGGGGAGTCAGGTAAGTTTCTTCCTCCGAGATGTTCGTGCCGTCGTACTGGGTGACGGTCAAGATGGCGGCAGGCCCGGGGGCGGGGTCCAGTTCAATGGAGAAATTGCCGCTGGCATCGACCACGCCGGTGCCGATGGGATTGCCTGCCAGGCTGACGGTCACTGTAGCGTTGGGCTCACCGCGCCCGGTGAGCACATCGTAGTCGGTATTGATTGCCAGGTTGGTGACCAGAGCAGGTGGCGACGTGTCGGTAGCCTGGTAGGTGGCTGGCAGCGAAGCATTGCCGGCGTCATCGGTAGAGACCACGGTCAGCAGTTGACCGTTGGTCTGCGCCGGGCTCAACGTCACGCTGAAGGTGCCGTCTACGGTGGCCTGGACGGTGCCGACAATGGTGTTGTCCGGGCCACGCACGGTGATGGTACTGCCGGGTTCGGCACTACCGATCAGTAGCGTGCCCGCCTGGTTCAGCGCCAAGTCGGCAGGTTGCGCTGGTGGCACCAAGTCCGGTGCGGTCACTTCGAATGGCGCGGAGGGGTTGCCGGTGACGTCCTGAGCGACGACGGTCAGTACCTGGCCGTCGATCTGTGGGGTTGTCAGGTCAAGCACGAAGGTGCCGTCAGGGTCGATCACGCCCTGGCCGACCATGTCGCCACGGTCGTTCATCACGGTGATGCGCGCCCCTGCTTCGCCGCTACCGGTGAGTTGGGTGCCGCTGTCGTTGAGCAACGCGACAACCGCGGCCGGCGGCGTGGTATCGACCGCCGTGACCGAGCTGTTGGGCGATACGTTTTCGCTTTCGTCTGTCAGGGTTACCTGAAGGCTTTGGCCATTGAGCTGCGGCGAGCTGAGGTCGACCACGAAGGTGCCGTCGGCACCCACCGTGGCGGTGCCGATTTCAGTGGTGCCCAGGTACACCCTTACCGTGGTGCCTGCTTCGCCGACGCCGCTGAGCTGATCGCCGGCAGCATTGAGGCGCAGTTCGGTTGCCGGTGCCGGTGGCGTGAGGTCGGGTGCATCGATCGTGACCGGCGCGCTGATGTTGCCGGGTGGGTCGGCCTGCTGTACCGACAGCACTTGCTGGTTGATCTGGGCTGGCGCCAGTTCCACAGAGAAGCTGCCATCGGCGAGCACAGTGGCCGAACCGAGCACTACGCCTGCGGCATTGGTCACCGTGACGGTAGCGCCCGGTTCGCCAAGGCCGGTGACCACACTGCCATCGGCATTGATGTCAACCTCGGTGAGGATGGCCGGCGGCGTGAAGTCAGGCGTTTGCAACGTGGCGACTGCCGACACGTTACCGGCTGCGTCGGCCTGGCTGAGGCTGAGCAGTTCGGCGTTGCCCAGCGCCGGGTTGAGGGTGACGGTGAAGTTACCGCTGGCATCGACCACTGCCGTACCGATTTCGTCGCCCTGCGCGTTGCTGACGCTGACCTGCGCGCCGGGCTCGCCGCGGCCGGTCAGGGTAACCCCGTCGCTGGAAATCGCAAGCTCAGTGGGGGCGGCCGGTGGAGTGGTATCGGCTGCAATGATGGCGCTGGGGTCGGACTGGTTGCCGGCGGCATCGGTCAGTATCACTTGCACCTGCTGGCCGTTGGCCTGCGGCGCGCTGAGGGTGACCTGGAAGGTACCGTCGGCGCGGACCACAGCGCTGCCCAGTGTGCTGCCATCGGCAGCCAGCACTTTGACGGTGCTGCCGGCCTCGCCAGTACCGTTGAGCAAGCCGCCGCCGCCGGCAAATGCCAGGTTGCCCGCAGCATCAGGTGCCACACGGTCGGGCGCAGTCAGGCTGACACTGTCGGACTCGTTGCCCGCTGCGTCGGTCTGCTGTGCACTGAGCTGTTCGCCATTGATCTGTGCGGTGCTCAGGCCAATGCTGAAGTTACCACTGGCATCGACCACGGCGGTGCCCAGGTCGACACCGCCTTCGCCGATCACGGTGACTGTGGCGCCCGGCTCACCTCGGCCGGTGAGCGTCAGGCCGTCGCTGCTCAGCACCAGGTTGGTCAGCGGTTGCGGGGCGGTGGTGTCCGGTGCCTGCAGGGTCGCAGGCAGCGAAGCACTGCCGTCGGTGCCCACGGCACTGACCTGCAAGACTTCGCCGTTGGCCTGTGCGCTGTCGAGGTTGACCGTGAAACTGCCGTCATTGCCGACTGGCGCAGTGCCCAACAGCACGCCGTCAGGCCCATACACATTGACGGTACTGCCGGGGGATGCATTGCCGGTAACCACCAGGCCATCGGCTGAGAGCGTCAGGTTGTCCGGAATGTCCGGTGCCAGGTTGCCCGGCGCGGTCACGGTCTGCGCCGGCGAGGCATTCTGCGCGGCATCGGCCTGGGTCACGCTGAGGCTTTCGCCGGCTGTGGCTGCAGGGCTGAGCGCTACGGTGAAACGGCCATCGCTGCCGACCGTGGCGGTCCCCAGCGAGGTGCCGTCGGGCGCACGCACGGTGACCGTGGCGCCGGCTTCGCCAGTACCTGTAAGGCTGGCGCCGTCGGCGGCGACGGCTAGGTTGGCGACGGCGGTGGGCGGTGTGGTATCGGCTGCGGTGTAAGGCGCGGCAGGCGACACGTTGCCTGCGGCATCTGTGGCGGTAACCTGCAAGGTCTGGCCGTTGGTCTGGGCGCTGCTCAGGGTGACCTGGAAGGTGCCATTGCTGCTGGCCACGGCGGTGCCCAGGATATTGCCTGCGGCATCACGCACGGTCACGGTACTGCCTGCTTCGGCGCTGCCGCTCAGCTGCAGGCCGGTACTGGCCAGGGCGAGGGCGGCCGGCGCCGCCGGTGGGGTGAAGTCCGGCGCTGTTACTGCAACAGGAAGTGATGTGTTGTTGCCCGCGTCGGTCTGGGTCACGCTCAAGTTCTGAGCGTTAAGTTGCGCACTGGTCAGGGTGAGGGTGAAGCTGCCGTTGGCGGCCACCAAGCCTGTGCCAATGATGGTGCCATCGGGGCCGCGCACGGTCACGCTGGCACCCGCTTCACCCAGGCCGGTGAGGGTCAGGCCATTGTTGTTGAGCACCACATTGGTCAGTGGGGCTGGTGGGGTGAGGTCGGCTGTACTGAGGGTGACAGCAGGGGAAGTGTTACCCGCTGCATCCACCTGGCTCACGCCGATGGCCTGGCCGGTTGCCTGTGGGGTATCGAAGGTGACCGTAAACCGGCCATCGGCGCCCACGGTCGCGGTGCCGACCACGGTGCCGGCAGCGTTGCGCACCTGCACGGTGGCGCCGGCTTCACCACTGCCTGACAGCTGTTTGCCGTCGGCGCTGAGCACCGGGTTGTCGACCGCAGCCGGGGGCGTGCGGTCCGGTGTTGCCAGGCTCGCCGGGCCAGACACATTGCCAGCGGCATCGCTAAGGGTGACCTGCAAGGCGCTGCCGGTGGTCTGTGCATTTGGCAGGGTGACCTGGAACTGGCCGCTCTGGTTGACGGTACCTGTGGCCAGTATCGCGCCACTGGCATCGCGTACGGTCACCGTCGCGCCCGCCTCACCCTGGCCGCTGACTACGGTTGCCGCGCTGTTCAGGCTCAGGCCGGTGGCAGCATCAGGCGCTTGCAGATCAGGCGCCTGCAAGGTGGCGGCGAGCGAGGTATTGCCCGCGGCGTCGCTCTGGGTAACGGTAAGGTTCTGGCCATTGGCTTGCGGGGGGGTCAGGCTGACGCTGAACAACCCGTTACTGCCAACGGTGGCAGTGCCCAGTTCAGTGCCTTGGGCATCGACCACGCGCACGGTCGCACCCACCTCGCCTTGGCCGATGAGGGTGCTGCCGCTGCGGTCCAGGGCAAGCTGGGTGGGGGCATCCGGCGCGGTGCTGTCCTCTGCAACGATGGTGGCCGGTACCGAGGGTTTACCGCCGGCTGTAAGGCGTGCGCTGACCTGCAGGGTCTGGGCATTGAGCTGGGCGTCGCTGAAGAACACTCGGAAGATGCCGTCGCTGCCGACCGTCGCGGTGCCCAGTGTGGTGCCGCCGGAGGTCACGGTGATAAGCGAGCCCACGGTGCCTTCGCCCGTCAGGAGGAAGCCGTCGGCACTGATGGTCAGGGCGGTTGGTGTAGCGACTCCGGTGCCGTCTGGCCCGGCCACGTCGACCGTGGTCTCGTTGCCACCGTCGTCTCGGACCACTACCTGCACGGTGTCGCCGGAAACCAGGGGTGGGTCGACTTCGACAACGAAGGTGCCGTCCGGCCCGGCGGTTGCGGTGCCCAGGTCAGTGGTGCCGTCGCGAACGATGATGGTGGTGCCGGGTTCGGCCGTACCACCGATAAAGC
Organism: Pseudomonas sp. BNK-15; assembly: GCF_047456105.1. Lineage (NCBI taxonomy): Bacteria > Pseudomonadati > Pseudomonadota > Gammaproteobacteria > Pseudomonadales > Pseudomonadaceae > Pseudomonas > Pseudomonas sp. BNK-15. Next base: position 982,602 of record NZ_CP179898.1, on the reverse strand, counting down.
CGCCATCCGGGCTGACCGTGATGTCGGTCGCCGCAGCGGGCGGGGTGGTATCCGGCGCGGTGACGGTCGATGCGCCAGAGTCGTTGCCGGCTGCGTCGCTGACCACCACGGTCAGGCTCTCGCCATTGGTGAGCGGGGTATCCAGCGGTACGCTGAAACTGCCATCGCCGTTCACTGCAACGGTGACGACAGTGCCATTGGGGTCGGTCACCGTGACCGAGCTGGCCCCGGGTGCGTTGCCGGTCACAGTGGTGCCGTCCGGGCTGACGCTTACATCGGTCGGCAGTGCAGGCGGTGTGAGGTCCGGCGCAGTTGCCTGGGCTGCGGTAGAGGTGTTGCCGGCAGCATCGGTGAGGGTGACGTCGAGGTTCTGGCCATCCAGTTGGGCCGGCGACAGCGGCACGCTGAAGTTGCCGCCCACCGGCACCACGACCGTGCCCAGTAGATCGCCGTTGGCATTGCGCACTTCAACGGTGGAGCCCACCTCGCCGTTACCTTGCAGCGCTGTGCCATCGGCACTGACTTGCAGGCCTGTGGGGGCGGCGGGGCCGGTTGTATCGTCAGCGGTGAAGGTGGCCGATGGCGATGTGTTGCCCTCGCCGTCGACAAGCACCACCGACAGTACTTCGCCGTTGGTCTGGGGTGGGGCGAGGGTCACGGTAAAGCTGCCGTCGGGTTGCACTTGGGCATCGCCCAGCAGTTGCCCGCCGGCATCGCGCACTTCTACGGTGGAGCCTGGCTCACCTTGCCCGCTCAGCACACTGCCATCTGCGTTCAGCCCCAGGCCTTGTGCTGGTTGCGGTGCTTCGAGGTCGTTGGCAGTGACAGTGTCGGCAGCGGAAGTGTTGCCCGCAGCGTCCGCCTGGGTGACGGACAGCGTCTGACCGTTGAGTTGCGGTGGGTCGATGGTTACCCGGAAGCTACCGTCGGCCTCCACCACGGCGGTGCCCAATACTGCGCCGCCAGTGCCGGTGACGCGCACTTGCGCGCCGGGTTCGCCGCTACCGGTAACCACGGTGCCATCGGCGGCAAGGGCCAGGCCGGTGGGGGTGTCGGGCGCCTCGTTGTCCGGAGCAGGCAGGTCGACCGCTGCTGACACGTTACCGGTCGGGTCGCGTTGTTCAACGGTCAAGGCCTGGCCATTGGTCTGTGGAGGGGCCAGGGTGAGTTCGAAGGTGCCGTCGCCGGCCACCTCGACGCTGCCCAGCACAGCGCCGTCGGGGCTGCGCACGATCACCGTGGCACCCGGTTCGCCAGTGCCGGTAACGGTGGTGCCGCTGTCGTCGATGCTCGGGTTGCCGACAACTTGCGGTGGGGTGCTGTCGGGGGCGGTGAAGTCGACCGGGCCGGCACTGTTGCCGAGATTGTCGGTGGCCTCCACGGTGAGGCTTTCGCCGTTGCGCTGTGGCGGGTCGAGGGTGACATCGAAGCGCCCGTCGGCGCCGACTGTCGCGGTGCCCAGCACGGTACCGTCCGCCGCACGTACCGTGACGATCGAGCCACTCTGGCCCTGCCCGGTGAGGTGCAGGCCTGCGCTGTCGATGGCCAGCCCGGAAGGTTGCAGTGGGCCGTCCAGGTCCGGCGCGGTCAGGGTTGCGGTCGAGGTATTGCCCGCAGCGTCACGCAGCACCACGTCGAGCATCTGGCCATCGGACTGGGCCGGTGTGAGGGTGAGGGTGAAGACGCCGTTCGCGCCGACCACTGCAGTGCCCAGCACCGTGCCCTGGGCATCGCTCACCTGCACGCTGGCCCCGGGTTCACCGCGGCCAGTGAGGGTAGCGCCATCGGCGCTCAGTTGCAGGTCACTGGCCGGGTTCGGCGGGGTGATATCCGGTGCACCGACCTGGGTCGGCAGCGAGCTGTTGCCGTCGGCGTCCAGGGCCACCACATCGAGCAGCTCACCATTGGCCTGAGCGGGGTCGAGGCCGACGGTGAAGTTGCCATCATTGCCCACTTGCACGCTGCCCAGCACATTGCCTTGTGCATCGCGCACCTCCACCAGGCTGCCAGCCGGAGCGGTGCCGCTGACGGACGAGCCATCGGGGGCTACCACCACCCCGGCGGGGCCTTCCGGGACGGGGGTCTGTGGCACGATGATGCTGAGCTCAGGCGACGGATTGCCGGCAGCATCGGTTTGTACCAGCACGATGCTTTCGCCCGCAGCCACTGGAGCATCCAGTTCGACCAGGAAGGTGCCATTGGCTGCCACGGTGCCACTGCCGATCACATTGCCGTCGGCATCCAGCACTTGCACTGTGGCACCCGCTTCACCGCGGCCCGATATCACGACGCTGCCGGCGCCCACCACCACGCCGGTGATGAGGCCCGGGGCAGTAATGTCCGGGGCGGTATAAGCCAGTGGTGCGGAGCTGTTGCCGGCGGCATCGGTGACTGTGATGGCCAAGGCTTCACCGTCGGCCTGGGCAGGGTCGAGGGTGAGGCTGAAGCTGCCGTCCGGCCCGACGATAGCGCTGCCGATCAGGGCTCCGGAGGCGTCGCGCACTTGCACCCGTGCACCGGGTTCGGCATTGCCGGTCAGCGTTTGACCATCGCTCAGCGTCAGCCCGGTCGGTTGCCCGGGGGCTACCAGGTCCGGTGCCGTCAGCGGGCTTGTCGTTGATACGTTGCCAGCGGCATCGGTCAAGGTCACTTGCAGCGACGAGCCATCGGTCACGGGCGGGGTCAGTAGCAGGGTAAAGGTGCCATCAGGCTGCACCGTCCCGGTCCCCACGACCTGGCCCTGGTCGTTCGATACGGTTACCGTTGCTCCTGCTTCACCGCGCCCCGAGACTGTACGGCCATCGGCGCTGATGATCAGGCCACTGGCGGGCGCTGGCGCAGTGGTGTCACCACCGCCCGTATCGATGTCCGGCGCGGTGACGGTGCCGGCAGTGGAGGTGTTGCCGGCGGCATCGGTGGCCGTTACCTGTAACTGCTCGCCGTCGACCAGCGGTGGGTCGAGGGTGATGCTGAACGCACCGTTGGCGCCCACGACCACGCTACCCAGTACCGTGGTGCCGTCCGCTGCGAGCACGCGCACAGTACTACCTGGTTCGGCACGCCCGCTGACTACTCTGCCGTCAGCGCTGACGGCCAAGTCGGTCGGTTGTGCGGGCGGCGTGGTGTCGGGCGGGTTGCCGACCCCGTCATCGGGTGCGTTGACGGCTGTTGCGGGTGAGGTGTTGCCAGCGGCGTCACTGGCTGTGACTTGCAGCGGCTGACCCTCGGTTTGCGGGGGTTGCAGGGTGATGCTGAACAGGCCGTCGGCACCTGCCACGGCGGTACCCAGCACGGTACCGTTGGCGGCACGCACTTGCACGGTGGAGCCGGGTTCAGCGCGGCCGGTTAGTGTGGTTCCTTGCTCGTTGACGGCCAGGTCGCTGGGGGCCAGGGGGGCGGTTGCATCCGGTGCGGCCACGTTGCCCGGCTGCGAGGCGTTGCCAGCAGCATCGGTCAAACTGACATCCAGGCTTTCGCCATTGACCTGGGGTGGGTTCAAGGTCACGGTGAAGGTGCCGTCGGTGCCCACAGTGCCGCTGCCGATCAGGTTGCCGGCGCCGTCGCGTACATTCACCGTGGCACCGACCTCGCCGCGGCCAGTCAGGCGCAGGCCATCGGGCGAAACCAGCAGGTCTATGGGCGTGGCGGGTGGCGTGGTGTCGCCTGGCGCAGAGCCGTCGCCGCTGCTACCGCCTCCACCACCGCTGCCTGCGGCGGCGGCTGCGCCGCCAACGCCCAGCAGGCTCAGCCCGGCAATCGCCCAGGTCGGGGTTTCGCTGCCAGCGCCGCCGATGCCTGCGACCAGTTCATCGAGCGAGGCGACTTCCTCGAAGGTGAAACCGGTGAAGGCTTCGGCATCGTAGTTGGCGTGCCACAGGGTGCCATCTTCGCCGACGAAGACCATGTCACTGCCGACACCCGCCTGGTCCACGGCAAAGAAGTTGCCGACGGTGACCTTTTCCCCTGACTTGAGTGTGACGATCAGGTCCTGACCCCGTCGGGTCACGGTTGCCACCTGGTCAGGCGCAACGGGCATCTGCACCACGCCTGGGCTGTTGAGCGTGATATTGCCCCAGGCATTCTGGGTGGCGACGGTGGTTTGCTTATCGGCGACGACGATGTTGTCCATGGATGCTCCCTGCTGGTGTGCGGCACACAGGGGCACCGTTGGCGATCCTGCTGGCGCAACCGCTTGTGCAGTAGCACGCAGCCCGGTCGCATAACGGCCCTGTTACCGGTGGTAAGGGAGATATAGCAGCCCAACGGAAAGCAACCAGAGGCTTTCTGGGTTAATCCTTTGGTGGGAAACGCGTCTAGCGCAGGCCCAAGCGCCGAGCCAAGCGGTTTAGATTGGCGCGATCCAGGCCCAGTTCGCGTGCGGCGGCGGCCCAGTTGTCCTGATGGCGCTGTAGGCAGGCGTCGATGATCTGGCGCTGGTAGCCGTCGACAGCTTCGCGCAAGCCACCCTCGGCCAGCGACGGCGCCGGCAGGGGGGCAGGGGAGGGGGCCTGTGCCACGCTCGCCACGGTACGCAGGTCCAGGTCACTGGCTTGCAGGGTAAGGATGCGTGGCCGGTCAGGGTGCTGGCCCATGGCCTTGAGGGCCGAGCGGCCAATGAGGTGTTCCAGTTCGCGCACGTTGCCGGGCCAGTCGTAGGCCAGTAGCGCCGCTTGCGCTTCGTTGCTCAGGCGCAGGCTGTTCAGGCCCAGTCGTGATCGATTCTGTTCGAGGAAGTAGCCTGCCAATAGCAGCACATCGCGCCCACGCTCGCGTAGCGGCGGCACCTGCAGCGGGTACACGCTCAGGCGGTGATAGAAGTCGGCGCGGTAGTTGCCGTTGCGCACCTCGGCGGCAAGGTCGCGATTGGTTGCTGCGATCAGGCGCACATCCACTGTGTGTTCGCGGTCTGAGCCCAGGCGCTGCAGTTGCCCGCTTTGCAATACCCGCAGCAGCTTAGCCTGCACCGCCAGCGGCAGTTCGCCCACTTCGTCGAGAAACAGCGTGCCGCCGTTGGCCAGTTCGAACTTGCCGCGACGCTCACCGTGGGCGCCGGTAAAGGCCCCGCGCACATGGCCGAACAGTTCGCTTTCCACCAGCGTGTCGGGCAGCGCGGCGCAGTTGAGGCTGATCAGGGGCTTGTTGGCACGGTGGCTGGCCTGGTGCAGGGCCTGGGCCACCAGTTCCTTGCCCACGCCAGTTTCGCCGGTGATCAGCACGGTCAAGTCGCTACCGCCAACCAGGCGTATTTCATCCAGCAGGCGCTTGTGCGCCGGGCTTTGGCCAATCAGCTCTTTGTCCTGGCCGCTGGCCTGGCGATAGATTTCGGCGCGCTGGTGCTCATCCTCGGCGCGCAGTGCCAGGTGCTCGATGCGTTCGGCCACCGTGACCGTGGCGGCTGCCAGGCTGGCGAAGGCCTGCAGGGCATCGAGCTCCAGGCTTTGGAACTGGCCCGGGGTGAGGGCATCGAGGGTTACCAGGCCCCATGGGCGCTCGTCGACCATCAGCGGGCAGCCCATGCAGTCATGCACGTGAAGGTCGACGTCGTGGGCATTGACCAGGCCGTCATAGGGGTCGGGCAACTGGGAGTCGCTGGGAAAGCGGGTGGGCTCGGCGCGGCTGAGCAAAACCTGGAAGCGCGGATGCTCGCTGACTTTGAAGCGCCGGCCCAGGGTATCGGCAGACAAACCGTCGACAGCCAGTGGCACCAGCCATTCGCCATCGAGCCGCAGCAGTGCAGCGGCATCGCAGGGCAGCAAGCCGCGCATGGCTTGTAGCAGGCGGCGGTAGCGTTCCTCTTCGGGCAGGTCACGGGACAGGTCGCTGACCAAGGGGAGCAGGGCGGTGAGCAGCGGCTTTGCAGTCATAAGGACTCCTATTGGTCCAAATGACTATACGCCGTGCCTGGTCGTTTTGACATGTACTTAGCCAAAATACTGATTTTATTGATATTTAAGTTTGGCACGAATACTGATACTGCACATGCAACCATTCGAAGCCTCTGGCTCAGGAGTTGTTGCAATGCTCAATGCCGAACAACGTGCAATCATCAAAGCCACTGTCCCGCTGCTGGAAACCGGTGGAGAGGCGCTGACCACCCACTTCTACAAATTGATGCTCAGCGAGTATCCGCAAGTGCGCCCACTGTTCAACCAGGCGCATCAGGCCAGTGGCGACCAGCCGCGCGCCCTGGCCAACGGCGTGCTGATGTACGCCCGGCACATCGACCAGCTGGAGCAGCTCGGCGGCCTGGTCGGCCAGATCATCAACAAGCATGTCGCCTTGCAGATCCTGCCGGAGCATTATCCGATCGTCGGCAGCTGCCTGCTGCGTGCCATCGAGGAGGTGCTCGGCAAGGAGATCGCCACTGCAGAGGTGATCGCTGCCTGGGGCGCGGCCTATGGGCAGTTGGCCGAGATCCTCATTGGCGCCGAGGAAGGCCTCTACAAACAGAAGGAAGAGGCTGCCGGTGGCTGGCGCGGTACCCGCGAATTCCGCCTGGTACGCCGCGAGCAGGAAAGCAGCGAGATCGTTTCGTTCTACTTCGCTCCTGTCGACGGCAAACCGGTGCTCAAGGCTGAACCGGGCCAGTACATCGGCTTGCAGCTGTTCATCGACGGCGCCGAGCAGCGTCGCAATTATTCGCTGTCGGCCTTGTGCGATGGCAAGCAATACCGCATCAGCGTCAAGCGTGAGGCGGGCGGCAAGGTGTCCAACTACCTGCATCATGAAATGATGGTCGGCAGTACCGTGCAACTGTTCCCGCCGTCTGGTGACTTCACCCTTGCCGCCAGTGACAGGCCGCTGGTGCTGATCAGCGGTGGTGTCGGCATCACACCGACCCTGGCCATGCTCGAGGCGGCCCTTGAAACCAAGCGACCGGTGCATTTCATCCACTGTGCGCGCAATGCAGGGGTGCATGCGTTCCGTGACTGGGTCGATGGGTTGGCCGAGCGTCACCCGCAGCTCAAGCGCTTTTATTGCTATGCCGAGGATGATGGTTCGCACGACGCCAATGCGGTGGGGCTGTTGAGCCAGGAGCTTTTGGGTGAATGGATGCCGGGTGAGCGTGACGTGGATGCGTACTTCCTCGGGCCCAAGAGCTTCATGGCGGTGATCAAGCGTTACCTTAAAGAGCTGGGTGTGCCCCAGCAGCAGAGCCGCTACGAGTTCTTCGGGCCGGCGACAGCTCTGGAGTGATGTGCTGACTGTTCGGACCCCATCGCCGGCAAGCCTGCCCCCACAGGTACGCTGGCGTACCTGTGGTTTCTGGGCTGCTTTGCATATAAAGGAAAGATGAACCGCGCCAGCCATCTTTCATCGTTAATCGTCCTTTAATCACTGTATCCTTCACTCCCGGGTGTCGAGGGGCTCGCCCCTGCGCGGCGCCCGGGCAGCCGCTTTTTTACCGGCCGGCGTTGAACCGATGTCACGCCTGCCGGTCTCAAGCCCACTCCGGATAGCCCTCGCAGTGCTGTCTTGCCGCTTCCTCGACACGCTAACGGTCAGACCTGCGTGTAGACTTGCGCCAGGCAGGTGGACCACGCTGCCCCTATCCATCGAAGGAACCGGCAATGAACGAACAAACATCGCGCCTGAATCGGGAACGGCGCTTTCTGGTGCTGCTGGGGGTGATCTGTCTCGCCCTGATCGGTGGCGCTTTGTACATGCAGGTGGTGCTCGGCGAAGCCCCCTGCCCACTGTGCATCCTGCAACGCTATGCCCTGCTGTTCATCGCCGTGTTTGCCTTCATCGCCGCCGCGATGCCCGGGCGGCGCAGCCTGACGTTGTTCGAAGGGCTGGTGGTGCTGAGCGCAATTGGCGGAATCGTTGCGGCCGGCAACCATGTGTATATACTCGCCAACCCCATGGTCAGTTGCGGTATCGATACCCTGCAGCCGATCGTCGACGACCTGCCGCTGGCCAAGCTCTGGCCGCTCGCATTCCAGGTCGACGGTTTCTGCAGCACGCCATACCCGCCGATCCTCGGTTTGTCCCTGGCGCAATGGGCACTGATGGCGTTCGTGCTGACGGCCATCCTGGTTCCGCTGGGCATCTACCGCAATCGGCGCCAGCCTTAGACATAAGTCCCGAATTTGCTGTGGTCTTTTGCACCCACAGAGAAGAGGGAAAAGTCGCCTCCCGCTTGATCCAGATCAACCACAAAGCCTTGCGCAATGCGGCTTTGAGGCCTATCAAGCGGGGTGCGACAAACTGTCGCGAAGTTGAATTTTTGACCAGTATTGTTACGTATTCTGTAAAAGACTGTTGCTCAATAAGTCATAGTCAAGGGTTGGCGACCTCACTACAATCGCCCCCAATTTCCGTTCGGCACTGCTTGCGAGTCGCAGGATTGAAGGAAGCCCCAGCGCTTTCTTTTGCTGACTTCGTCAAGTTTCGCCCAGCGGCGATACCGGGCGGATACCCCTCCGCGTTTTCCCGCACCAAATGGACTTGGTCTGAAGTACAGGCCTGTTGCCTACGAAACCATAAGCACCGCTAACACGCTTGAGCCAAGGTCCTGCAGTCGGACCCCAGGCAGGAGCGTATTCGGGCGCGAAATGCCTCACTTGGCAGGACGAAGTGTTGGCTACCAAAACACAAATTGCATTGAAGCAAGCTGATCTAGAGGTCGTGAGATGAGTAAAAAGCGTTACCCCAGACTGTTTGGCATATTGCCCTTTTTAGGCATGCTTTTACTCAGCGGGTGCAACTGGACCCTGCTCGACCCGAAAGGTCAGGTCGGCATTGAGCAAAAGAACCTCATCCTCATCGCTACCGGCCTGATGTTGCTGGTGGTGATCCCGGTCATCATCATGACCGTGGCCTTCGCCTGGAAGTACCGTGCTTCCAACAAGGCTGCCACCTACACCCCGGACTGGTCGCACTCGACCAAGATCGAGGCTGCGGTGTGGATCATCCCGATCCTGATCATCATTGCCCTGGGTTATGTCACCTACAAGTCCACCCACAAGCTGGACCCATACCGTCCGCTGGATTCGGACGTGAAGCCGATCCAGATCGACGTGGTCGCACTGGACTGGAAGTGGCTGTTCATCTACCCGGAGCAGGGCATCGCGACGGTCAACAAGATCAACTTCCCGGCTAACACCCCGGTCAACTTCCGCGTCACCTCCGACGCCGTGATGAACTCGTTCTTCATCCCGGGCCTGGGCGGCCAGATCTACGCCATGGCCGGCATGACCACCAAGTTGCACCTGATCGCCAACGAAAACGGCGTGTTTGACGGTATCAGCGCCAACTACAGCGGTGCTGGCTTCACCGGCATGAAATTCAAGGCTACTGCCACTTCCCAGGAAGACTTCGACAAGTGGGTCGCCGAAGTGAAGCAGTCGCCTCTGAAACTGGGCAAGGCCGAGTACGAAGCACTGGCCAAACCTAGCGAATACAACCCAGTCGCGCTGTACAGCGAGGCGCCAGCGGAGCTGTTCCAGACCATCGTCGACAAGTACGAAGGCATGAACCGCGGCAAGCCGGTCCACGAAGAAGCAGGCAGCAAAGATCTGGCCACCACCACGGGTGTGGAATCGAGTACGCAACCAGCTGCCGGTGCAGAGGAGTAAGAGATGTTCGGTAAATTAAGCCTGGAGGCGATACCCTATCACGAGCCGATAGTCATGGTGACGCTTGCCATGATCGCGCTCGGCGGTATCGCTGTCGTCGGCCTTATCACCTATTTCCGCAAGTGGACCTACTTGTGGACCGAGTGGCTGACCACGGTCGACCACAAGAAAATCGGGGTGATGTACATCATCGTCGCGATGGTCATGCTGCTGCGCGGCTTTGCCGACGCCATCATGATGCGTACCCAGCTGGCTGCTGCTACCGGCGGCTCCGAAGGCTACCTGCCGCCTGAACACTATGACCAGATCTTCACCGCTCACGGTGTGATCATGATCATCTTCATGGCGATGCCGTTCTTCACCGGCCTGATGAACCTTGCGGTTCCTCTGCAGATCGGTGCACGTGACGTTGCCTTCCCGTTCCTGAACTCCCTGAGCTTCTACCTGCTGCTGGCAGGCGTGCTGCTGGTCAACATCTCGCTGGGCGTTGGTGAATTCGCCAAGACCGGCTGGGTTGCCTATCCGCCGCTCGCGGGCATTCAGTACAGCCCTGGGGTGGGTGTCGACTACTACATCTGGGCGCTACAGCTATCCGGATTGGGTACGACGCTAACCGGTGTGAACTTCCTCGTCACCGTGATGAAGATGCGCGCACCAGGCATGAAACTGATGGACATGCCGATCTTCACCTGGACCTGCACCTGGGCCAACGTGCTGATCGTCGCTTCCTTCCCGATCCTGACCGCTGCACTCGCACTGCTGACTGTTGACCGTTATCTGGACTTCCACATTTTCACCAACGAGCTTGGTGGGAACCCGATGATGTACGTCAACCTGTTCTGGGCGTGGGGTCACCCTGAGGTTTACATCCTGATCCTGCCGGCCTTCGGCGTGTTCTCGGAAGTGACTTCGACCTTCTCCGGCAAGCGTCTGTTCGGCCACCACTCGATGATCTACGCATCGGGCGCGATCGCCATCCTGGGCTTTGCCGTATGGCTGCACCACTTCTTCACCATGGGTGCCGGCGCCAGCGTCAACACCTTCTTCGGCCTGGCGACGATGCTGATCTCCATTCCGACGGGTGTGAAGCTGTTCAACTGGCTGTTCACCATGTACCAGGGCCGTGTGCGCTTCACCGCACCGATGATGTGGACCCTGGGCTTCATGATCACCTTCTCCATTGGTGGCATGACCGGCGTTCTGCTGGCTGTTCCAGGTGCTGACTTCGTGCTGCACAACAGCCTGTTCGTTATCGCTCACTTCCACAACGTGATCATCGGTGGTGCGGTATTCGGCTACATTGCCGGCTTCGCCTTCTGGTTCCCGAAAGCCTTCGGCTTCACCCTGAACGAGAAGTGGGGCAAAGCTGCCTTCTGGTTCTGGATCTCGGGCTTCTACGTTGCGTTCATGCCGCTGTATGCCCTGGGCTTCATGGGCATGACCCGTCGTCTGAACCACTCCGACAACCCGCTGTGGGAACCCTACCTGTACGTTGCCGTCGTCGGCGCCGTGCTGATCCTGTTCGGTATCGCTTGCCAGCTGATCCAGATCTACGTTTCGGTCCGCGACCGCAACCAGAACCTGGACGTGACCGGCGACCCATGGGGCGGCCGTACCCTGGAATGGTCGACTTCGTCGCCACCTCCGTTCTACAACTTCGCCCACATGCCTGAGAAAGTTGGCCTGGACTGCTGGCACGAAGCCAAAGAAGCCGGTGTTGCCTACAAGGCACCGGGCAAGTACGAGCCGATCCACATGCCGAGCAACACTGCTACCGGCTTGTTCATGGGCCTGTTCCTGACCGTCTTCGGCTTCGCCTTCATCTGGCACATCTGGTGGCTGGTGGGCGCGAGCCTGGTTGCGACCATCGCTGTCTTCGTTCGCCACGCTGCGCGTGACGACCAGGGCTACATGGTTCCGGCCGAAGAAGTGGCGCGCATCGAAGGCGAGCGCATGAAAGCGCTGGCCAAAGCAGGTGCTCTGCCTGCCGGCGCACGTGTCGAATCGTTTGAGCGGGTGTAATCAATGTCCAGTCAAGTAATCCACGGCGCTGCTCATGGTCACGACCATGGGCACGACGATCACCACCACGACTCGGGCCAGATGACCGTACTCGGTTTCTGGCTGTACCTGATGACCGACTGCATCCTGTTTGCGTCGCTCTTCGCCACCTACGCGGTGCTGTCCGGCAGTTTTGCCGGCGGCCCGTCGGGTCATGACATCTTCCAGCTCGATTTCGTAGCTGTAGAAACGCTGTTCCTGCTGCTGTCCTCGATCACCTTCGGCTTCGCCATGCTGAAGATGTTCGACGGCAAGAAAGCAGGCGTGCTGGGCTGGTTGGCAGTGACCTTCCTGTTCGGCGCTGCGTTCATCGCGATGGAAATCTACGAGTTCCATCACCTTATCGCTGAGGGCTACGGCCCGCAGCGCAGTGGCTTCCTGTCGGGCTTCTTCGCCCTGGTAGGCACCCACGGCCTGCACGTGACCGCCGGCCTGATCTGGATGGCAATCATGATGTACCAGATCAACAAGCACGGCATCACGCCGACCGCCAAGACCCGCATGAGCTGCCTGAGCCTGTTCTGGCACTTCCTGGACGTGGTCTGGATCTGCGTATTCACCGTCGTTTACCTGCTGGGGGTTCTGTAATGGCTAACGCACACGACACTCATCACGAAGGTAACCACGGCAGCGTGAAGTCCTACATGATCGGCTTTGTACTGTCGATCATCCTGACCGCGATCCCGTTCGGCCTGGTGATGTACCCGAGCCTGCCGAAGAACCTGACCGTCCTGATCGTGGTGGCCATGGCCGTCATCCAGGTGGTAGTGCACCTCGTGTACTTCCTGCACATGGACCGCTCGAAAGAGCAGCGTTCCAACGTGTCGACGTTCCTGTTCACCACCATGGTGATTGCACTGCTGGTCGGCCTGTCGCTGTGGATCATGTTCAGCATCCACTACGAAATGATGGCCAAGTGAGGTAAGACTGCATGTCCGTTAAGCACTTTATCCAAATCACCAAACCGGGGATCATTTTCGGTAACGTGCTTTCCGTGGCAGGCGGTTTCTTCCTTGCCTCGAAGGGCCATGTAGACTTCGCCCTGTTCCTGGCGGTGGTAATAGGTACGTCCCTGGTGGTTGCGTCCGGTTGCGTGTTCAACAACTGCATCGACCGCGACATCGATATCAAGATGGAACGTACCAAGAACCGCGTCATGGTCCAGGGCGGCATGTCGCTGACCCTCGCGCTGGTCTACGCCACCCTCCTCGGGGTGGCGGGCTTCAGCCTGCTGTATGTCCAGGCCAACCCGCTGGCGGCGTTCTGTGCGCTGATCGGGTTCATCGTCTACGTCGGTTTCTACAGCCTCTGGCTGAAGCGCAAATCGGTGCACGGCACCTTGGTTGGCAGCCTGTCCGGTGCCATGCCTCCGGTGATCGGCTACTGCGCCGTGAGCAATAGCTTCGACCTGGCGGCGGTGACCCTGCTGGTGATGTTCAGCCTGTGGCAGATGCCGCACAGCTTCGCGATCGCAATCTTCCGCTTCAAGGATTACAGCGCTGCCAACATTCCGGTCCTGCCGGTGGCACGTGGCATCCTCGCGGCCAAGAAGCAGATCGTGCTGTACGTGCTGGCCTTCGTGCTCGCTACCCTGATGCTCACCCTCGGCGGTTACGCCGGCCTCGGCTACCTGGCCGTGGCAGCTGCCATGGGCCTGTACTGGCTGTACATGGCCTGGGGTGGTTACAAGGCCGAGGACGACAGCAAGTGGGCCCGCAAGGTATTCGGCTTCTCCATCCTCACCGTTACCGCCCTGAGCGTGATGATGGGTGTGGACAGCCAGACCGCTGCGGACGTGCTGATGACCTACGCACGCTGATACAGTCGCCTGTTACACGAAAACCCCGGCCATGTGCCGGGGTTTTTTTTTCGATTCTGGCCCTATCATCGGTTTGGAAACATAAATCTCTGGTTTTCAAAAAATACATCTGAAAAGTTCTAACAAAACAGGATTATGTCCTTTACAGTCATACTGTTTCGGCATTATCTTCTGATCCAGGCCGCCACATCGGCCAGCGTCGCTCGGACGGTTCCGGGCGCTTACGTACTCAGAGGAAACCATGGCCGACCAAGGTTCGCCGCGCCGCTTTGCGCGCATCGATCGTCTCCCCCCTACGTCTTCAACATCACTGCCGAGCTCAAGATGGCTGCCCGCCGCCGTGGCGAGGACATCATCGACCTGAGCATGGGCAACCCCGATGGTGCTACCCCGCCGCACATCGTCGAGAAGCTGGTGCAAGTCGCCCAGCGTGATGACACCCATGGCTACTCAACCTCTCGCGGCATCCCGCGGCTGCGCCGTGCCATTTCCAACTGGTACAAGGAGCGCTATGAGGTCGACATCGACCCGGAAAGCGAAGCCATCGTCACCATCGGCTCCAAAGAGGGCCTGGCGCACCTGATGCTCGGTACCCTCGACCATGGTGACACCGTGCTGGTGCCCAACCCGAGCTACCCGATCCACATCTACGGCGCAGTGATCGCCGGTGCCCAGGTGCGTTCGGTGCCGCTGGTGCCCGGTGTCGACTTCTTCAATGAACTCGAGCGGGCGATCCGCGAGTCCATCCCCAAGCCGAAGATGATGATCCTCGGCTTCCCGTCCAACCCCACTGCCCAATGCGTGGAGCTGGACTTCTTCGAGCGGGTGGTGGCCTTGGCAAAGCAGTATGACGTGCTGGTGGTGCACGACCTGGCCTACGCCGATATCGTCTACGACGGCTGGAAGGCGCCGTCGATCATGCAGGTGCCGGGTGCCAAGGACATTGCCGTGGAGTTTTTCACGCTGTCCAAGAGCTACAACATGGCCGGCTGGCGGATCGGCTTCATGGTCGGCAACCCTGAACTTGTCAGCGCCCTGGCTCGCATCAAGAGCTACCACGACTACGGCACGTTCACCCCCTTGCAGGTCGCGGCGATCGCGGCGCTCGAAGGTGACCAGCAGTGTGTGCGCGACATCGCCGAGCAGTACCGCCAGCGCCGCAACCTGTTGGTCAAAGGCCTGCACGAGCTGGGCTGGATGGTCGAAAACCCCAAGGCGTCGATGTATGTCTGGGCCAAGATACCCGAGCAATACGCCCACCTGGGGTCGTTGGAATTTGCCAAGAAACTGCTGGCTGAAGCCAAGGTGTGTGTCTCGCCGGGCATCGGTTTTGGCGATTACGGTGATGACCACGTGCGCTTCGCCCTGATCGAAAACCAGGACCGGATTCGCCAGGCGATACGGGGCATCCGGCAGATGTTCCGGGCTGATGGCCTGAGCCGCAAATAGTGCAGTTTCAGGGGCCGCCATGCGGCCCCTGATGTTTGCCGGATCGACGGCAAACTATTTTTCGTTGCCCCTCTTCTCAGCCGACTTGGCTTCGATTACAAATGGCGCCGCGGGCCAGCCCCGATAACAATAACCTTCCCCTTCCGTGCCATCATGTCCGAATACAACCCTTGCCTTGACTGCGGCGCCTGCTGCGGGTACTTCCGTGTGTCCTTCTTCTGGGGCGAATGCCAGTCAGCCGGTGGCGTTGTGCCCGATGACCTGGTGGTGCAGATCAACCCGACCCGGGTAGCCATGATCGGCACCGATGCCAAGCCTTGCCGCTGCGTCAGCCTCAAGGGCGAGATCGGCACCGAGGTGGCGTGCACCATTTACGCCAACCGTTCCAGCCCTTGCCGTGAGTTCGAAGCGTCGTGGGAGGGGGGCGTACACAACCCCAGTTGCGACGATGCACGTGCTGCTTATGGTTTGCCGCCGCTGACGCCACCGGGGGCCAACGAGCCGCATTGGCCGGATGATGGGGCCGAGGTGGCCTGACCACCGGCGACACGGTCATCGTAGGAGCGGCCTTGTGTCGCGAAAGGGCCGCAAAGCGGCCCCAGCGATACCTGTGGCGACGCTAAAATCCTGAGGGCGCTTCGCCCCCTTTCGCGACACAAGGCCGCTCCTACAACAATCGCATCGCCAGTCATGTGTAAGAAGTTTCTGAACCTGAAACCAAATGCTTCAGAAAGACGGGCTTGGCGAATTATCCTACGCCCCCTGTCGGATGCCGTCTGATAGGCAAGCCTGTACCTCATAGGTAACTTTTCGCGGTCGCTGTGGTTTGGCGACCGGGTGTGAGAAGCCTGTAGTTTGAGATCGCTTGCCAGATATGGCAGCCGTGCGCGTGCAGGCTTCGGTCTGGCCGTGGTGATCTCGGACACGGTCTTCTCACCTCGCGCATGGCTGCCACCCAATCTGTGAGAAGGATGTGAGTGGTTGCTTCTGAAAACTCTACCGAGAAGTGACTATGAAAAAGCTCGTACCCGATCCACCCGACAGCTTCCCCATTCCCTACATCTCGATAATCGCCGACCTTTCCCTTGAAGACGCCAAGGCCCATGCCGCCGCGCTAATGGACAGCCTTTCGCGCACCATCGAGCTGTACCTCAGCACCGTGGGCGAAGACCAACGCAAGGTGGTGCTGGATAACATGGGCATCCACACCGAGCTCCTGCGGGCCCTTTTCGGCCATATGAGCACGTTGGAGAGGGCGCATGAGTGATGACCTGAAAGCGCGAACCACGGTTGGCCAAGAGACGTTTCTCGATCTGTATGCCATCCAGCCGGGAGTGCCGCTCGATCACGCGTTTGACGAACTTTCCGTTCTGCTTGGGTGCATTCGGCACTTGAGTGAGGAAGCCGAGATGGAGGGCAACCTCGTTGCCGGCAGCGCCGCGCGCATTCTAAGTGCCATGGCCAAGGCGCTGATCAATGACATGGAAATGGGCTTGAACCGCGGGGCCTGAAGCGTGTTCGCCCAGCGCACTTGAGATCGAGCGCCGCCCGCGCGGCGCTCAGTCTTCAATACCCCTTGAAACACCAGGCATGCCCCAGCCCCCCCACATGACGTTAAACTGTCATTTCCCCAGCAATGGACAGGAGATGCGGCGTGACCCCACCCCGAAGTTTCCCCACCGACCTCTGCCTCGACAGCCCGCGCCTGCAGTTGCGCCCGATGCGCCACGCCGATGCCCAGCAATGGCTGACGATCATGGCCGACCCCGAGGTCATGCGCTATTGGCACCATGCCCCCTGGCAAGACCTAGCCGAGGCACAAAGCGCCCTGGCTGCCGACCGCGAGGCCTATGCCAATGGTGACCAGCTCAAGCTGGGCATGTACCGCCGTGACACTGGCGAACTGATCGGCATGGTCCAGCTGTTCAACATCGATGACACCTCACGCCGTGGCGAGATCGGCTATTGCCTGGCCAGCGCAGTGCAGGGCAGGGGCTACATGGACGAGGCACTGACCTGCTTCATCGACTACCTCGCCCATACCCTGCACATGCGCCGCCTGGAGGCCGAGATCGACCCGCGCAACAATGGCTCGGCACGTACGCTGGAGCGCCAGGGCTTCGTCCTTGAAGGCACTTTGCGCGCACGCTGGTGCGTGGCGGGTGAGTTGTCCGACTCGGGCATTTACGGGTTGTTGCTCGAGCCACCCGTTGCATGACGGCTTTTTACCTCACCTTCAGCCTTGCCCTGTATTTGCTCGGCCTGTGTTTCGATGGCGCGCTGATGAGCGCCGGCAGGCACATGCCGGCCTTGCAGATGTTGCTGTACGGGCCATGGGGCGTTCCGTTCGGGCTGTTTCAGTGGTTTGCCAACCCGCTGCTGGCAATCGCAGTCCTTGCCCACCGGCGTTTCCGCCGCCTGGCGCTGCTAGCCGGGTTGGCTGCGTTGTACCTGGCGGCCAGCAGCTTTGGCATCGAACGGCTGCCGGATAACATCAGCTACGCGTTTCAGGACCGTACGGGCTTTGGTGCCGGTTTTTACCTTTGGCTGGCGTCTATCGTGGTGTTCTGCGCAGGGCAGGCATGGCATGTCTGGAAGGCGCGCAGTGCACAGGACATGCCGGGCTGGCGCTGGCTCGACGTGGCGCTGATCGCAGCACTGGCGCTGGCGTTGTATGCCGCCACGCAAATGCCGTCGCTGCGCTTTGTGCCCGGCAAGGTACTGATGCCTGCGGAGCAGCCGCAGGCGTTTTGATATGGACCAGGAGATGGCGATGAGCAAGCAGTATCTGATGGGGTTGGCCTTGGCATGTTGCATGCCTGTGGCAATGGCCGAGGACAACTCGCCGAGCTATACCCAGTGCATGGACAAGGCTTCCAGTACGCTGGCCATGAGCAGTTGCATCCAGGCCGAAACCCAGCTGCAGGATGCGCGGTTGAACCGGGTTTACAAGCAACTGATGGGCAAGCTCGAAGCGGAGCCGAAGAAGAGCTTGCGCGATGTTCAGCGCCAGTGGATCGCTTACCGTGATGGCAACTGCAAGTTCCACGTGCAAGCCAGCGGCGGGACGATGGCCCAGCTCGAAGGCGGGATGTGTGGGCTGGACATGACCCGCGAGCGGGCGGCAGAGCTGGAGCGGGTGCTCAGCCCTGGGCAGTGATGTTGCCTGTGCGGGCGCCATCGCTGGCAAGCCAGCTCCCACAGGTACAGCGCAGAACTTAAGAACTGCGCGGCCCCTAGCGCTTGCGAGCCTTGAGGTACTCGCGCACCTGCACAGCATCCCCTGCAAACTCCACCCGGTCCGCCTTGGCATCACGCTGGTAGGCATACATCGGGTCGTAGTATTCCTTCAGCAAGCCCTCGATCCACCCCCGGTGCAGATCGATGCCACCGCTGCGCTGCTGCTCATCCAGCGCCAGGCGCATGATCTCGGACAGGCGCTGGTAGCGCTCGCCACCCAGGCGCTTGTGAATGTTGCTCATACTCTGCAGCAGGCGCTCAGTGAACAGCCGGCGCCCGAGTTCTTCGCCATGTAGCGCGACGAACTCGGCGCACAGGTTGACCACGTAGTCACGCAGAATGCGTTCGACACGGTTTTCGAAGCTGTCTTCCAGCCACACCAGCGGGTATTGCTGCATGCCCTGGTACAGCTCCAGCGGCACGGTGCAGCTGCCGACAATACGGCCCTCGTCCTCCAGCACGAACTGCTCGATACCACGTGCGCGTTTCTTCAGCACGTCGATGGCCAGCTTGTTCTCGAAGTCGATCTGCGCCGGCTGTGCGGTGGCGCGTTTGCCGAAGCTCGAACCGCGGTGGTTGGCATGGCCTTCAAGGTCGATCACGTTGTTCAGTTGGTGCAGCACATCGGTCTTGCCGGTGCCGGTGAGGCCGCCGACCAAAACGAAATCGCATTGCTCCACGGCCTGCTGGGTTGTATCCAGCAGGAAAGTGCGCAGGGCTTTATAGCCACCCTTGATACGCGGGTAGGCGATGCCCGCTTCGTCGCGCAGCCACTGCTGGACGATCAGCGAGCGCAGGCCGCCGCGGGCGCAGTACAGGTATCCATCAGGGTGGGCCTTGGCAAAGCTGGCCCAGGCATGCAGGCGCTCGCGCTTGATGGTGCCGCTGACCAGTTGGTGGCCAAGGGTGATGGCTGCGGCCTGGCCCTGCTGCTTGTAGCAGGTACCGACCTTTTGCCGCTCCTGGTCGGTCATCAGCGGCAGGTTGACGACGCCAGGGAAGGCGCCCTTGGCAAATTCGACGGGCGCACGCATGTCCATCATCGGCACGTCGTCGAGGAACAGCTGGCGAAAGTCGGTGCAGTCGTGGCGCATCAGTTCACCTCGACTGCGTGGCTCTGTCGCTCGGCCAGCAGGCCGATCGGCGCAAGGTCCAGGCCAAGGTCGGCGGCAACGGCAAGGAACGCCTGCTCACCTTCGGGGGTGACCGCCACCAGCAGGCCGCCGCTGGTCTGCGGGTCGCACAGCAGGTGCTTCTGATCGTCGGTCAGCGCGCCGATCTTGTGCCCGTAGCTGTCGAAGTTGCGCAGGGTACCGCCGGGGATGCAGCCCTCGGCCATGTAGTGCTCGATGCTCGGCAGCCGCGGGACGGCCGCGTAGTCCAGGTGCGCGGTCAGCCCGCTGCCCTCGGCCAGCTCGACCAGGTGGCCGAGCAGGCCGAAACCGGTCACGTCGGTCATCGCCTTGACCCCGTCGAGCTTGCCAAAGCGGCTGCCGGGGGTGTTGAGGGTGCACATCCAGTCACGGGCCAGGCCTTGGTCCTGCTCACGCAGCTTGGCCTTTTTTTCGGCGGTGGTGAGGATGCCGATGCCCAATGGCTTGGTCAGGTACAGGCGGCAACCCACTGTCGCGGTGTCATTGCGCTTGAGGTGGCGCTTGCTGACCACGCCGGTGACGGCCAGGCCGAAGATCGGCTCGGGGGCATCGATCGAGTGCCCGCCGGCCAGTGGGATGCCGGCTTCGGCGCACACGGCGCGGCCACCGCGGATCACTTCACGGGCCACTTCTGGTGGCAGTACGTTGACCGGCCAGCCGAGGATGGCGATGGCCATCAGCGGGTCGCCGCCCATGGCGTAGATGTCGCTGATGGCGTTGGTGGCGGCGATGCGGCCGAAGTCGTAGGGGTCATCGACGATGGGCATGAAGAAGTCGGTGGTGGACACCACGCCGCGCTCATCGTCCAGGGCGTACACGGCGGCGTCATCGCGCGAGGCGTTGCCGACCCACAGGTTCGGGTCCAGGGCCTGGGCGCCACTTTCGGCCAGGATCACATCCAGCACCTTGGGGGAGATCTTGCAGCCACAGCCAGCACCATGGCTGTACTGGGTCAGGCGAATCGGCTCGCTCATTACGCACCTCATTTTTCGTGATGCGCGATTGTAGCAAAGCTGGCCTTTGCGTCTGTGCCACTTATAATCCATCACCGTCTGCCTATCGCCGACACTTTCCCCGCTATTGAACCGGAGAATCCCATGCTCAAACGCCCTCTGGCGCTCGCCGCCGGCCTCGTGCTGTCCTGCTGTGCCGTTGTCGCCCAGGCCGCTGATACCTTGCGGGTCAGTGCCATCCCCGACGAAGCGCCAACCGAACTGCTGCGCAAATTCGAGCCGCTGGGCAAATACCTGTCCCAGCAACTGGGCATGCAGGTGAAGTTCGTGCCGGTGGCCGACTACCCGGCAGTGGTTGAATCGCTGGCCAGCGACCGCCTGGATCTGGCCTGGCTGGGTGGTTTCACCTTCGTTCAGGTACACCTCAAAGACCCGACCGCCACACCGTTGGTGCAGCGTGAGCAGGACGCCCAGTTCACCTCCAAGTTCATCACCGCCAACCCGGATGTAAAGAGCCTGGCCGACCTCAAGGGCAAGTCCTTCGCCTTCGGTTCGATTTCGTCCACCTCTGGCAGCCTGATGCCGCGCTACTTCATGCTCAAGGAAGACAACATCAAGCCTGAGGGCTACTTCAGCCGCGTGGCCTATTCCGGCGCCCACGACGCAACCGTGGCCTGGGTCCAGGCCGGCAAGGTCGATGGTGGCGTGCTCAACGCCAGCGTCTGGCAGAAGCTGGTCGACGCCGGCAAGGTCGATACCAGCAAGGTCAAGGTGTTTGCCACCACCCCGACCTACTATGACTACAACTGGACCGTGCGCGGCAACATGGACCCGGCGCTCAAAGAGAAGATCAAGCAAGCCTTCCTCGCCCTGGACCCTTCGAACCCGGAACACAAGAAGATCCTCGACCTGCAGGCCGCCAGCCGTTTCATCGAAACCAAGCCTGAGAACTATCAGGGCACCGAGCAGGCGGCACGTGAGGCCGGCCTGCTCAAGTGACTATCACGCTGCTCGACGCGGGCCTGCGCCACGGCCAGGTTCGCGCGCTCGACTCCGTCTCTTTGCGTATCACCCAAGGTGAGCGGGTCGCGATCATCGGCCCTTCGGGGGCTGGCAAATCCAGCCTCCTGCACCTGATGGCCACTGCCGTACAGCCCAGCGCAGGGCGCCTGGACGTGTTGGGTGAGCAGCCCTGGGCGTTGTCGGCAAAGGCTCGCCAGCGTCTGCGCGCCAGGGTCGGCCTGGTACATCAGGCACCGCCCCTGCCGCCTCGCCAGCGGGTGGTGACTGCTGTACTGGCCGGCCGTCTGGGCCAGTGGGGTACGCTGCGTTCGTTGCTCAACCTGGTGTACCCCACCGATGTGCAGGGCGCACGCCAGGTGCTGGCCGAGCTGGGCCTGGCGGAAAAGCTGTTCGTCCAGTGCGGGCAGCTTTCCGGCGGCCAGTTGCAGCGCGTCGGCATCGCCCGCGCGTTGTATCAGCGGCCCGAGGTACTGCTGACCGATGAACCGGTTTCAGCAATGGACCCCGTGCTGGCCGAACACAGCCTGGCCCTGCTCAACCGCCATGCCCAAGCCTACGGCGTGACGCTGGTAGCCAGCCTGCATGCAGTGGACCTGGCCTTGGCACATTTCCCGCGGGTTATCGGCATTCGTGAGGGCCGAGTGGCGTTCGACTGCTCTGCCGAGGCTGTGACCGAGCAGATGCTCGATGCGCTCTACGCCAACGAGCAGCTGGGGTCGCCACTGCCCCAGGCCCCGACCCTGGCTGTGCAGATTCCGCGATGCTGAAGGCCAGCGCCCGCGATCCGGCGTTTGTGCCGCGCCTGTTGGTCGCCCTGGTTGCGCTGGCCCTGCTGTGGCCAGGGGCGCAGTTGAGCGAGCTGAACCCGGGCGTGCTGCTGCAAGCGGAAAACCGCCAGCAGATTGCCAGCTTCACCAGCGCCTTCTGGCCGCCGGCGCATGATGGCGAATTTCTCGAACTGCTGTACGAGGCGACCCTGCAGACATTGGCTGTAGCCACTGCCGGCATGGTACTGGCGCTGCTGCTGGCAGTCCCGGCGAGCCTGCTGGCCAGCCGTGCCTTGTCGTTGCGCGCGGCCTCTCGTGGTGGCCGTTCCGGCGCCTGGTCCCGCCTGCTAAGGATGCCGGTGCGCGGGCTGTTGATTTTCCTGCGCAGTGTGCCCGAGATCGTCTGGGCGTTGCTGTTCGTGCGTGCGGTAGGGCTGGGGCCGACGGCGGGGGTGCTGGCCATCGCCATCACCTACAGCGGCATGCTCGGCAAGGTCTATGCCGAAATTTTCGAATCGGTCGACCAGCGCCCGGCGCATGCCCTGCTGCAAGCGGGCAGTGGCCGGCTAACGGCGTTCTTCTACGGCATCCTGCCCAGTGCCGGCACGGAGCTTGTGTCGTACACCGTCTACCGCTGGGAGTGCGCGGTGCGCGCCTCGGTGGTGATGGGTTTCGTTGGTGCCGGGGGCTTGGGGCAGCAGATCGACCTGTCGATGCGCATGTTCGCAGGCGGTGAGGTAGCAAGCATGCTGCTCGCCTTCTTTGGCCTGGTGCTGCTGGCGGACCTGCTCAGCCGCTTCCTGCGGGGACGCTTGGCATGAACCGGGTGATCAATCTGCTGGTGATGGCTGCCCTGGTTGCCGCTGTAATCGCCTCGTTCAGCTATCTGGACCTGGACCTGCAGGCGCTGGTGGGTAACGGCGGGCTGGGGCAGATGGCCGAGTATGCCGGGCGTTTTCTGCATCCGGACGTTACCGCCGAACACCTGCAAGCGGTGGGGCGCGGTGCCCTGGAAACCCTTGCCATGTCCGGGCTGGGTACGCTGCTGGCAATGGTGCTGGGCATGCTGTTGGCATTACCCGCAGCGGGGCGTTTCGGTTGGCCGCTGCAGGCTGCGGCGCGCTTGCTGCTCAATGCCCTGCGTGCCATTCCCGAGCTGGTGTGGGCCGCGTTGATGGTGCTGGCGGCAGGGCTTGGCCCCAACGCCGGGACGCTCGCGTTGGCACTGCATACGGCAGGTGTGCTTGGCCGGTTGTACGCCGAGGCGCTGGAAAATACCCCGGCCGAGCCAGCGGCGGCGATCCGCCTGCAAGGTGGCGGGCAACTGGCGGCGTTCTGCTTCGGCACCTTGCCCAACCTGTGGCCGCAGTTGCTGGCCTACAGCTTGTACCGCTGGGAAAACAACATCCGGATGGCCAGTGTGCTTGGGCTCGTTGGCGCAGGGGGGCTGGGGCAGATGCTCTATACCACCCTGAGCCTGTTCCAGGAGGCCCAGGCCAGCACGGTGATCTTGGCCATGCTGGTGCTGGTACTGTTGGTGGACGTGTTCAGTGATGTCATGCGCCAGCGTTATGTGCGGGCCTGAGCGCATCAGCCCCTAATTCCCCGCACTGCGCTTCACGCTGCATCGACTCCAGGTTGCGCTCGATGGTCTCGCAAATGGTGTCCATCTGGATCTGGTGTTCACTGAAGCGGAACGGGCTCTGCAGGTCGGTGCCGATCCGCTCGATGGCTAGCAGCATGAACCCGACCACGGTAGACGCCAGTGGCGTGAACCAGCCCAGCGATTCGACCAGGCCCACGGGCACGATCAGGCAGAACAACGAGATGAACAGCCGCGGAAAGTACACGTAAGGGTAGGGCAGTGGTGTATTGGCGATACGTTCCATGCCGCCTTGGGCGTTGGACAGGTCCACCAGCGTCGACTCCAGCCGCGCCAGGCGAATGCTGTCCAGCCGCCCGGCCTTGTACTCGCGGGCGAGCAGGGCTGCCGAACCGCTGAGGATATCGTTGGCGAAATTGTTCGAACGGTTGCGCCGCTCGAACTCCCCGGGCGGGATGAACGCCATCAGTTCGTCGGGGCAGGCTTGGCCTTTGAGGTGCGCCGCCAGGCAATTCACATAGGCGATATGCCGGCGCAACAAGGTGGCCTTGATCGGGTTCAAGCCGTCATCCGGGTCGTCGATCAGCGTCAGCGTCTGCCGGGCGAAGCTGCGTGAACTGTTCACCAGCGCGCCCCACAAGGTGCGCGCCTCCCACCAGCGGTTGTAGGCGCTGCTGTTACGAAAACTCACCAGCACCACCAGCGCCGAACCCAGCAATGTCAGCGGGATCAGCGGCAGGGTGAACTTGCTGTTGAGGAACAGCATGAAATCGATGGTGACCAGCACGTCCCAGATCAGCAGCCAGAACAGCGACCAGCCGATGTAGCCGAAGGTCTTCACCACCAGGCGATACTTGCGGGCGATGATTTCTTTCACGCGGGGAACCTCGACAGGGGGATGCAGGATCGGACGTCGAGGGGCGGATAAGGTTCGGTGGTGGATGTTGCAAGAAGTTTTGATGCCGCCAACGCGACCCTTTTGCTATCCGGCACCTGCCATGGCAGGTCCCTTTGCATGAGTCGTGCTGGCCTCATCATATGCCAGACTCAGCGCTGTGCTTGAGCCCAGGTTCAATTCAAGGCTTGGCGGCGACCACGACATCCCCCTTGATCGCGGCAGGCGCGGCCTTGGGCTTCGTTTTATTGGCCAGATACTGGAACCGGCGCCATTCCTTGTCGATTTCGCTGAACGACATGAACACGCTGATACGTTCTTTGTCGGCAAGGTCCGGGCGGTTGCGCGCATCGATTTCATCTTTGGCGATGAACGCGACATTGATCCCAACGACCTTGCCGTCATCGGCGAACACCGGGCCACCGGACATGCCTTTGACCATCGGGCCATCGTGCACCGAATAGAACACGCTGCCTGGCGTGCCTCGCAGGCGTACCAGCGAAGCCAGGGTGTGGCCTTTGCCCTGCACCGGCATCATCAGGCTGTTGAAGCCAACCGCTGTCACGGACTCGCCCGGCACATACTGGCGCCAGAGCGGCACCCGGGCAGCCTTGTGCTTGAAGAACACCACATCACCCAGGCCTTCATGGACCACGTTGCGCAGGAAGGGGGTGTGCTTGGCGGTTACCGCATAGTCTTCGTTCCACTGGATGGCAGTGGCCATCAACAGCATCGGCAGCGGTGCACCGGATGTGACCACGAAAGCCTGATCGTAGACGGGGTCTGACACGTAGGACGTTGGCACTCCATTGCACCCACTGAGCAGCATCATTGCTGCCAGGCAGGGCACAGTTGATTTCATGATTTGCACGGGTATTGAGAAATGGGAGCGCGACTATGGCTAAGTGCTATTACGCTATCAATACTTTCTGTGTATATCCGACGAATGACATCTTAGGTGGGGGTGACGGTGCTAGCCAATAGATTCCAGACATGGCTGGAGGGCCTGTGGCCATTGGGGTGGCGTCAAAATCGGCGGGCTGAAAAGGGCTTGCATTGATGGGTGAACTGGCCACAGCTCATTGAGCTGTATTGAGCTGTATTGAGCTGTATTGAGCTGTATTGAGCTGCATTGAGCTGCATTTGCTTGAGCGGATGACGATGCACTGGCCCAGGGTCTTGCTGGTCAAACCACAGGCATAAAAAAACCGACCATAAGGTCGGTTTTTTCCGGATCTTGGTGCCCCGAGGGAGACTCGAACTCCCACTCCTTTCGAAAACGGATTTTGAATCCGCCGCGTCTACCAATTCCGCCATCAGGGCGTGTGGCGCGCAGTATAGAGAGGTGCTTCAGGTCGGTCAATCGGCTTTCATGGTCAATTTTCACGCATTGGGCTAAACTTCCCGGCCCTGCCGAACCCGAACATCATCATGCGCGTCGCCGATTTTTCCTTCGAACTCCCCGATTCCCTGATCGCCCGCCACCCTCTGGCCGAGCGCCATGGCAGCCGACTGCTGGTCCTCGATGGGCCGAGCGGGGCGCTGGCGCACAAGCAATTCACCGATCTGCTCGACTACCTGCGCCCCGGCGACCTGATGGTGTTCAACAACACCAGGGTGATCCCGGCGCGGTTGTTTGGCCAGAAAGCCTCCGGCGGCAAGCTGGAAGTGCTGGTCGAGCGTGTGCTCGACAGCCACCGCGTGCTCGCCCATGTGCGTGCCAGCAAGGCGCCTAAAGAAGGCGCGGTGATCCTTATCGACGGCGGTGGCGAGGCCGAAATGGTTGCGCGCCACGACACGCTGTTCGAACTGCGCTTCACCGAAGAGGTGCTGCCGTTGCTCGAACGTGTCGGGCACATGCCGCTGCCGCCCTACATCGACCGCCCGGACGAGGGCGCCGACCGTGAGCGCTACCAGACCGTGTACGCCGAACGTGCAGGTGCCGTAGCCGCGCCAACCGCTGGCCTTCACTTCGACCAGGCGCTGCTGGACAAGATCGCCGCCAAGGGCGTTGAGCGCGCCTTCGTCACCCTGCATGTGGGTGCTGGCACCTTCCAGCCGGTGCGGGTCGACAAGATCGAAGACCACCACATGCATAAAGAGTGGCTCGAAGTGAGCCAGGATGTGGTCGATGCCATCGAGGCCTGCCGGGCCCGGGGAGGCCGTGTGGTCGCGGTTGGCACCACCAGCGTACGCTCGCTGGAAAGCGCGGCACGCGATGGCGTGCTCAAGGCCTTCAGCGGCGATACCGACATCTTCATCTACCCGGGCCGGCCGTTCCACGTGGTCGATGCCCTGGTCACCAACTTCCACCTGCCGGAGTCCACGCTGCTGATGCTGGTCTCGGCATTCGCCGGTTACCCCGAGACCATGGCTGCCTACGCGGCGGCGGTCGAGCAGGGGTACCGCTTCTTCAGTTACGGTGATGCCATGTTCATCACCCGCAATCCGGCGCCACGCGGCCCAGAGGATCAAGCATGAGTCGCACCTGTCGAATGTCCTTCGAACTGCTGGCCACCGACGGCAAGGCCCGTCGTGGCCGCCTGACCTTCCCCCGTGGCACCGTCGAAACCCCGGCGTTCATGCCGGTGGGTACCTATGGCACGGTCAAGGGCATGCTGCCGCGTGACATCGAGGCCATTGGTGCCGAGATCATCCTTGGCAACACCTTCCACCTGTGGCTGCGCCCAGGCACCGAGGTGATCAAGAAGCACAACGGCCTGCACGATTTCATGCAGTGGAAAGGCCCGATCCTGACTGATTCGGGTGGTTTCCAGGTGTTCAGCCTGGGTGCCATGCGCAAGATCAAGGAAGAGGGCGTGACCTTCGCCTCCCCAGTGGATGGCTCCAAGGTGTTCATGGGCCCGGAAGAGTCCATGCAAGTACAGCGTGACCTGGGTTCGGACATCGTGATGATCTTCGACGAGTGCACACCGTACCCGGCAGAGCACGATGTGGCGCGCACCTCCATGGAACTGTCGCTGCGTTGGGCGCAGCGTTCGAAGAACGCCCACGGGGACAACACTGCGGCGCTGTTCGGCATCGTCCAGGGCGGCATGTATCAGGACTTGCGCATGCGCTCGCTGGAAGCGCTGGTCAATATCGACTTCGACGGCCTGGCCATCGGCGGCCTGTCGGTGGGCGAGCCCAAGCACGAAATGATCAAGGTGCTGGATTACCTGCCGGCCCAGATGCCTGCTGACAAACCTCGTTACCTTATGGGGGTAGGCAAACCCGAAGATCTCGTTGAGGGTGTGCGCCGCGGCGTCGACATGTTCGACTGCGTGATGCCGACGCGTAACGCGCGCAACGGCCATCTGTTCGTCGATACAGGGGTGATCAAGATCCGCAACGCGTTCCATCGCCACGATGATTCGCCGCTGGATCCGACCTGTGATTGCTACACCTGCACGAACTTCTCCCGCGCTTATCTCCATCACCTGGACAAGTGCGGCGAAATGTTGAGCAGCATGCTGAATACCATCCACAACTTGCGCCATTACCAGCGCTTGATGGCCGGTTTACGCGAGGCTATTCAACAGGGTAAATTGGCCGCCTTCGTCGACGCCTTCTATGCCAAGCGCGGGCTGCCTGTGCCGCCTTTGGACTGATTGTTCGCACCATCTAATTAAAACTTAAGCAACTGGAGTGCCTAATGAGCTTCTTGATCCCCGCCGCCTATGCGGACGCTGCTGCACCCGCCGCTGGCCCAGCCGGCACCGGCTTCGAGTGGATTTTCCTGGTCGGTTTCCTGGTCATCTTCTACCTGATGATCTGGCGCCCGCAGGCCAAGCGTGCCAAAGAGCAGAAGAACCTGCTGAGCAACTTGCAAAAAGGTGATGAAGTTGTCACCAACGGCGGCATCGCTGGCAAGATCGTCAAGGTTTCCGATGATTTCGTGGTTCTGGAAGTGTCCGACACCGTCGAGCTGAAGTTCCAGAAGGGCGCCATTGCCGCGACCCTGCCAAAAGGTACGCTCAAGGCTATCTGAGTTACCGGTTTTTTTTCCAGTCGGGGCGCGCAACGCGCCCCGCGTCTTGAACGGGCGGCGTGATGCTGAACAAATACCCTCTGTGGAAATACGCACTGATCGTGTTGGTACTGGCGATCGGTTTTATTTATTCCGCTCCCAACCTCTACCCGGATGACCCGGCGGTGCAGATCAGCGGTGCCAGCTCGGCGCTGCAGG
Organism: Pseudomonas sp. BNK-15; assembly: GCF_047456105.1. Classification (NCBI taxonomy): domain Bacteria; kingdom Pseudomonadati; phylum Pseudomonadota; class Gammaproteobacteria; order Pseudomonadales; family Pseudomonadaceae; genus Pseudomonas; species Pseudomonas sp. BNK-15. The sequence continues at coordinate 953,868 of NZ_CP179898.1, read as the reverse complement.
TGAACCAGTCCGACCTCGACCGCGTCAGCAAGGCGCTGACCGAAGCCGGTATCACCGTCAAGGGTGCAAGCCTGGGTGAGAAGGGCAGCGCGCTGGTGCGCCTGACCAATCAGGAAGACCAACTGCCAGCCAAGGATGTAGTGCGCAAGGCACTGGGCGATGATTATGTCGTGGCCCTGAACCTGGCCCAGACCACTCCGCAATGGCTGCGTAACCTGGGTGCAAGCCCGATGAAGCTGGGCCTGGACCTGTCCGGCGGTGTGCACTTCCTGCTGGAAGTGGACATGGACAAGGCCATGAGCGCCCGCCTGAAAGTCTACGAAGGCGAGGTCAAGACCTTGCTGCGCAAAGAGCGCGTCCGCTACCGCAGCCTGCCTCAGCAGGATGGCGGCATCATGCTGGGCTTCGCCGACGATGCCACCCGCGAACAGGCACGTGCCCTGATCCGCAAGAATTTCAGTGATTTCGACCTGACCACCAGCGAGCGTAATGAAACCGCCGTGCTGCGTCTGGCGCTGACTCAGGCGAAAGTCGCCGAGATCCGCGAATACTCGATCAAGCAGAACCTCACCACCGTGCGCAACCGCGTCAACGAGCTGGGCGTCGCCGAGCCGCTGGTTCAGCGCCAGGGCGCCAACCGCATCGTGGTCGAGCTGCCGGGCGTGCAGGACACTGCCGAAGCCAAGCGTATCCTCGGCAAGACGGCCAACCTGGAGTTCCGCTTCGGTGCCGAGCCAGGCGCGTCCAGGGCCACTACCGAGGTCTTCGAGTTCCGTGAGGGCGGCCGTTCCGCCCAGGTCGAGCGTGGCCTGATCATCACCGGTGACCAGGTCACCGACGCCCAGGCCAGCTTCGACGAGCATGGTCGTCCGCAGGTGAACATCCGTCTCGACGGCCACGGTGGCGAGCTGATGAGCCGCGCGACCCGCAGCAACGTCGGGCGCAGCATGGCGGTGATCTTCATCGAGCAGAAACCGGTCACCCGTTACGTCAAGCAGACGGTCAACGGCGTCGAGAAAGACGTGCCGGTGCAGAGCTTCCTGGAAGAGAAGAAGATCATCAGCCTGGCGACCATCCAGTCGCCGCTGGGCAGCCAGTTCCGCATCACCGGCCTTGACGGCCAGGGTGAATCGTCCGAACTGGCCCTGCTGCTGCGTGCCGGTGGCCTGGCCGCGCCGATGTACTTCGCTGAGGAACGTACCATCGGCCCGAGCTTGGGCGCCGACAACATCACCAAGGGTATCGATGCGTCGCTGTGGGGCATGCTGTTCGTCTCGCTGTTCATCATCGCCATCTACCGCGCGTTCGGTGTGCTGGCAACCATCGCCCTGGCGGGCAACATGGTCTTGCTGCTGGCATTGATGTCGCTGCTGGGTGCCACCCTCACTTTGCCGGGTATCGCCGGTATCGTGCTGACCATGGGTATGGCGGTCGACGCCAACGTACTGATCTTCTCGCGTATCCGTGAAGAGATCGCTGCCGGCATGTCGGTGCAGCGCGCGATTCATGAAGGCTTCAACCGCGCGTATTCGGCGATCGTCGATGCCAACCTGACCACACTGCTGGTCGGCGGCATCCTCTTTGCCATGGGTACCGGGCCGGTCAAGGGCTTTGCCGTCACCATGTCCCTCGGGATTTTCACCTCGATGTTCACCGCCATCATGATGACCCGTGCGCTGGTCAACCTGACCTGTGGCGGGCGTGACATCAAGAAGCTGTGGGTTTGAGGGAGCGACGATGAAAACCATCAATTTCATGGGCGTGCGCAATGTTGCGTTCGCCGTAACCGTGCTCCTTACCGTGCTGGCATTGTTCAGCTGGTGGCAGAAGGGCCTGAACTTCGGCCTGGACTTCACCGGCGGTACGCTGATCGAGCTGACCTACGAGCGCCCGGCCGACCTGAATGCAGTGCGCGCCGAGCTGGTCGAATCCGGCTTCAACGAAGCCGTGGTACAGAGCTTCGGTGCTACCACCGACCTGCTGGTGCGCATGCCTGGCGATGACCCGATGCTGGGTAACAAGGTGGCCGAAGCCCTGCAGAAGATTGGCGGTGACAACCCGGCGACGGTCAAGCGCGTCGAGTTCGTCGGCCCGCAGGTGGGTGAAGAACTGCGTGACCAGGGAGGCCTCGGCATGCTCCTGGCGCTGGGCGGCATCCTCATCTACCTGGCCTTCCGCTTCCAGTGGAAGTTCGCCGTGGGCGCGATCATCTCGCTGATCCACGACGTGGTGGTGACGCTGGGTATCCTGTCGTTCTTCCAGATCACCTTCGACCTGACGGTGCTGGCTGCGGTGCTGGCGATCATCGGCTACTCGCTCAACGACACCATCGTTGTGTTCGACCGGGTGCGTGAGAACTTCCGCGTGATGCGCAAGGCTTCGCTGATCGAGAACATCAATATCTCGACCACACAGACCTTGCTGCGCACCGTAGCCACTTCCGTTTCGACTCTGCTGGCAATCGCTGCGCTGCTGTTCTTCGGCGGTGACAACCTGTTCGGCTTCTCCCTGGCCCTGTTCATCGGTGTCATGGCGGGTACCTACTCCTCGATCTACATCGCCAACGTGGTGCTGATCTGGCTGAACCTGAACAGCGAAGACCTGATTCCGCCGGCCAAGACCGACGGTGTGGATGATCGCCCTTAAGGCATAGCCCTACGCCGTTCGGCGATCGAAAAGGCGCGAGTGTTGAACTCGCGCCTTTTTTTTTGCTCCAAGGCTGGGAGCAGGCGGGTTTACCCCGCGGGTATGAATCAGGAGGTTCAAGTGAATAAATCAATGCTGGTGGGTGCGGTACTGGGTGCTGTCGGTGTTACTGCCGGAGGTGCTGTGGCGACCTACAGCTTGGTGAACAAAGGCCCCGAATACGCCCAGGTCACCGACGTGCAGCCGATCAAGCAGCAGGTGAAAACCCCTCGCGAAGTGTGCAAGGACGTGGCCGTGACGCGTCAGGCGCCGGTCAAGGACCAGCATCAGATTGCCGGTACCGTTGTTGGTGCTTTGGCGGGCGGCTTGCTGGGTAACCAGATCGGTGGTGGCACTGGCAAGAAGATCGCCACCGTGGCCGGTGCGGTCGGTGGTGGTTATGCCGGCAACAAGGTGCAGGAGGGCATGCAGGAGCGTGATACCTATACCACTACGCAGACCCGTTGCAATACGGTCAACGATGTCAGTGAGAAGGTCGTTGGTTACAACGTGACCTACTCGATCGGTGACCAGGTCGGCAAGGTGAAGATGGATCGCGAGCCGGGCTCGACCATCCCGCTGGACAAGAACGGCAAGCTGATCCTGAGTGAAGCCGGGCAGCAATAATCTTGCAGGCACAAAAAAAGCACCTCGCCGGTGCTTTTTTTGTGCCTGCAATCTGCGCTTAGCGCTTCATGTGCTCTGGCAGGTGCGGCTGGATAGCGGTCAGCACGGCCTTGAAGCACTTGATGTTGCCGGCAACGATGTGGCCCTTGTCGAGGAAGTCGTGGCCACCGTTGAAGTCGCTCACCAGGCCGCCTGCTTCCTGGATCAGCAGCACACCGGCTGCCATGTCCCACTCGGACAGGCCCGACTCCCAGAAGGCGTCGAAACGGCCGGCGGCCACGTAGGCCAGGTCCAGGCTGGCGGAGCCGGCGCGGCGGATGCCGGCAGTCTGGCCAGTCAGGGCGCGGAACATGCCCAGGTAGTTGTCCAGGTCGGCCATCTGGCTGTCACGGAACGGGAAGCCGGTGCCCAGCAGGGCGCCGTCCAGGCTGGTGCGCGAGCTGACGCGCAGGCGACGGCCATTGAGCTGGGCGCCACGGCCACGGCTGGCGGTGAACTCTTCCTGGCGTACCGGGTCGAGAACGACGGCGTGTTCAATGCGGCCACGGTATTTGCAGGCAATGCTGACGGCGAAGTGCGGGATGCCGCGCAGGAAGTTGGTGGTACCGTCCAGTGGGTCGATGATCCACAGGTAGTCCTTGCCTTCTTCGCCGGTGCCCGCGTGCATGCCCGTCTCTTCACCCTGAATGGAGTGGTTCGGGTAGGCCTTGCGCAGTGCGTCGACGATCTTCTGCTCGGCGGCGCGATCAACCTCGGAAACGTAGTCCTTAGCCTCTTTCTCGTCCACCTTGATGCTATCCAGGCGTTCGATGGAGCGGAAAATCAGTTCACTGGCGCTGCGAGCGGCGCGCAGGGCGATATTCAGCATAGGCTGCATGGGCGGGTCACCTGGAGATGTTAAAGAAGAAAGCCGAACATTCTAGCAGAAAAGTTTGGCGGCAGAAGTGTCACATTTGCTTTCATGGCGTTACGCTGGTCGGTTCTGTAAGATCGAACCCCCAAAACCCGCATCTGTGAGCACAACACCTTGCTGCAAAATATTCGTGTTGTTCTGGTCAATACCAGCCACCCCGGCAACATCGGCGGCGCTGCGCGAGCCATGAAAAACATGGGCTTGTCGCGTCTGGTGCTGGTGCAGCCAAAAGAGTTCCCCGCCGCTGACGCCAGTGCGCGTGCTTCCGGTGCCGACGATGTGCTGGCCGGTGCCCAGGTGGTCGACAGCCTCGAGCAGGCGTTGGTCGGCTGCAGCCTGGTCATGGGCACCAGTGCCCGTGAGCGCAGTATTCCCTGGCCGTTGATCGACCCCCGTGAATGCGGGGCCAAGGCCGTGGAGCATGCCGTCGGCGGTGAGGAGATCGCCTTGGTGTTCGGGCGTGAGCACGCCGGCCTGACCAACGAAGAACTGCAGCGATGTCACTTTCACGTGCACATTCCCTCGAACCCCGACTTCAGCTCGTTGAACCTGGCCGCTGCGGTCCAGGTGCTCGCCTATGAGGTGCGCATGGCCTGGCTGGCGGTTGAAGGCACGGCGCAGAGAGTCGAAAAGGTCGACGCCAGCGAGCTGGCGACCATGGACGAAATGGAGCTGTTCTATGAACACCTGGAAAAAACCCTGGTGGACATCGGCTTCCTTGACCCCGAAAAGCCCAAGCACCTGATGGCGCGCCTGCGCCGGCTGTATGGGCGCAGCTCGGTGGAACGTCCGGAAATGAGCATTTTGCGCGGTATCCTCACCGAGACCCAGAAGGTCGCACGGGGCGAGCCGCATAAAAGGAAGGACTGACAGATGTTCGAACGTCTGCGTGAAGATATCCAGAGCGTTTTCCATCGGGACCCGGCGGCACGCAATGCCTTCGAGGTGCTGACCTGCTACCCGGGCATGCATGCCATCTGGCTGCATCGCCTGGGCAATGCCTTGTGGAAGCGCGATTTCAAATGGCTGGCTCGCCTGGTGTCGAATTTTGGCCGCTGGATGACCGGTATCGAGATCCATCCCGGTGCGACCATCGGCAGGCGCTTCTTCATCGATCACGGCATGGGTATCGTCATCGGCGAAACCGCCGAGATCGGCGACGACGTCACTCTTTACCAAGGCGTGACCCTGGGTGGCACCAGCTGGAACAAGGGCAAGCGTCACCCGACCCTGGAAAACGGCGTAGTGGTGGGGGCAGGGGCCAAAGTGCTCGGCCCGTTCACCGTCGGTGCCGGGGCCAAGATCGGTTCCAATGCAGTGGTGACCAAGGCGGTGCCGGCAGGTGCCACGGCGGTCGGCATTCCGGGGCGGATCATCGTCAAGAGCGAAGACAGCGAAGTCGAGGCCAGGCGCAAGGCCATGGCCGAAAAGATCGGCTTCGATGCCTACGGCGTCAGTGGCGACATGCCTGACCCGGTGGCGCGTGCCATCGGCCAGATGCTCGACCACCTGCAGGCTGTCGACGAGCGGCTGGAAGGCATGTGTGGCGCATTGACCAAAATGGGCAGTGACTACTGCGCCAAAGAGCTGCCGGCCCTGCCCGAAGATGACTTCAGCGAGATATCGGCAGTTGCCCCGCGCGACGCTCGGTCGCATTGATCGCGCCGCAGGGAGGTCATACTGGCATGTGGGGCGTGTGCTCACGCCCCTTTGCTGCTACAATCGCGCCCGCCTCCCAGATGCAAACCCGACTAAAGCAGTAGGTCTAATAGTTGACTTAAATGCTCGGGAATAGCATACTCGCTCACATCCTGTAACTCCCGTGGTAACCATTAGCCATGCGACTGACTACCAAAGGCCGATACGCCGTGACAGCCATGCTTGACCTGGCCTTGCACGCGCAGCATGGGCCTGTGTCTTTGGCCGACATTTCCGAGCGCCAGGGCATTTCCCTCTCTTATCTGGAGCAGCTGTTCGCCAAGCTGCGCCGCAGCAGCCTGGTATCCAGCGTGCGCGGCCCAGGCGGTGGTTACCAGCTGTCCCGTGGCATGGAAACCATCCAGGTGGCCCAAGTCATCGACGCGGTCAACGAGTCGGTCGATGCCACCCGTTGCCAGGGCCTTGGGGATTGCCATGCCGGTGACACCTGCCTGACCCACCACCTGTGGTGCGACCTCAGCCAGCAGATCCACGAATTCCTCAATGGCATCAGCCTGGCCGACCTCGTCATGCGCCGTGAGGTGCAGGAAGTCGCCCAACGCCAGGACCTGCGTCGTGTCGCAGGCCGTTCTGCCCAGCTGGACAAGATTGAGACGTCCGCCGTCGACTGACCTTTATTAACAGTGCGACGAGCGACGCCACCGCCTGATAGGAGATACTCAATGAAGTTGCCGATCTACCTCGATTACTCCGCGACCACGCCGGTCGATCCCCGTGTCGCCCAGAAGATGGCCGACTGCCTGCTGGTCGACGGTAACTTCGGTAACCCGGCTTCGCGCTCCCACGTGTTTGGCTGGAAAGCCGAGGAAGCGGTCGAAAACGGCCGTCGCCAGGTTGCCGAGCTGATCAACGCCGACCCGCGCGAGATCGTCTGGACCAGCGGTGCTACCGAGTCCGACAACCTCGCCATCAAAGGCGTGGCGCACTTCTATCAGTCCAAAGGCAAGCACATCATCACCTCCAAGATCGAGCACAAGGCGGTCCTGGATACCGCTCGCCAGCTCGAGCGTGAAGGTTTCGAAGTCACCTACCTCGAGCCAGGCGAAGACGGCATCGTCACCCCGGCCCAGGTCGAGGCGGTGCTGCGTGACGACACCATTCTGGTCTCGCTGATGCACGTCAACAACGAAGTCGGCTCGATCAACGACATCGCCGCCATCGGTGAACTGACCCGTTCGCGCGGCGTGTTGTTCCACGTTGACGCCGCCCAGTCGGCCGGCAAGGTGGAAATCGACCTGCAAAAGCTGAAAGTCGACCTGATGTCGTTCTCCGCGCACAAGGCCTACGGCCCGAAAGGCATTGGCGCGCTGTACGTCAGCCGCAAGCCTCGCGTGCGTCTGGAAGCGATCATCCATGGCGGTGGCCATGAGCGCGGCATGCGTTCGGGCACCCTGCCGACCCACCAGATCGTCGGCATGGGCGAAGCATTCGCCATTGCCAAGCAGGAAATGGCCGCTGAAAACCAGCGCATCAAGGCCCTGAGCGACCGCTTCTTCAAGCAGGTCTCGGACCTCGAAGAGCTGTATGTCAACGGTAGCCAGACTGCCCGCGTACCGCACAACCTGAACCTGAGCTTCAACTATGTCGAAGGCGAGTCGCTGCTGATGTCGCTCAAGGACATCGCGGTATCGTCCGGTTCGGCCTGCACCTCCGCTTCGCTCGAGCCGTCGTATGTACTGCGCGCTCTGGGCCGTAACGACGAGCTGGCGCACAGCTCGATCCGCTTCTCCTTCGGCCGCTTCACCACCGAAGAAGAAGTCGACTACGCCGCGCAGAAAGTCTGCGAGGCTGTAAACAAACTGCGTGAGCTGTCGCCGCTGTGGGACATGTACAAAGACGGCGTTGACATCTCCAAGATCGAGTGGGCCGCCCACTAAGCAGTCGCCGGCAAGAGCGGCTCCCTGATGAGGAAGGAATTGCACCATGGCATACAGTGAAAAGGTCATCGACCACTACGAAAACCCACGTAACGTCGGCAAGATGAATGCCGAGGACCCGGATGTCGGTACCGGCATGGTCGGCGCCCCAGCGTGCGGTGACGTGATGCGTCTGCAGATCAAGGTCAACGAGCAAGGCATCATCGAAGATGCCAAGTTCAAGACTTACGGCTGCGGTTCGGCCATCGCTTCCAGCTCCCTCGCCACCGAGTGGATGAAGGGCAAGACCCTGGACGAAGCTGAAACCATCAAGAACACTCAGCTGGCTGAAGAACTGGCGTTGCCGCCGGTCAAGATCCACTGCTCGGTACTCGCCGAGGATGCCATCAAGGCAGCCGTTCGCGATTACAAGCAGAAGAAAGGCTTGATCTAAGTCGCCTGTTGCGAAGTAACCGACGTTGAGGAAAAAGTACCGATGGCTATCAGCATGACAGAAGCCGCCGCCAACCACGTGCGGCGTTCCCTCGAAGGGCGCGGCAAGGGCGAGGGCATCCGCCTGGGCGTGCGCACCACCGGTTGCTCGGGCCTGGCCTACGTGCTGGAGTTCGTCGATGAACTGGCGGACGAGGACACCGTGTTCGAGAACCATGGCGTCAAGGTGATCATCGATCCCAAGAGCCTGGTTTACCTTGACGGCACTGAGCTGGATTTCGTCAAGGAAGGGTTGAACGAAGGCTTCAAGTTCAACAACCCCAACGTACGCGGTGAGTGTGGCTGCGGCGAAAGCTTCAACGTCTGAGGCTGGCTGTGGGTACTCCTTGTCATTTCGCTCTGTTCGACCTCCAGCCGTGCTTCCGGTTGGACCTCGACAAGCTGGCCACTCGCTATCGCGAGCTGGCCCGCGAGGTTCATCCTGACCGATTCGCTGACGCTTCCGAGCGTGAGCAGCGGGTAGCGCTGGAAAAATCCGCCGCCCTCAACGACGCCTACCAGACCCTGCGCAGTGCCCCGCGCCGTGCCCGCTATTTGCTGGCCATCGGTGGCCACGAGGTGCCTCAGGAAGTCACGGTCCACGACCCTGACTTCCTGCTGCAGCAAATGCAGTGGCGCGAGGAACTCGAAGAGCTGCAGGACGAAGCCGACCTCGACGGTGTCGCCGTGTTCAAGAAGCGCCTGAGGGCTGCTCAGGAACAGCTCAACGAGGATTTTGCCGCCTGCTGGGATGTGCCTGCCGAGCGCGACAAGGCCGAGCGCCTGATGCGCCGCATGCAGTTCCTCGACAAGCTCGCCCAGGAAGTGCGCCAACTAGAAGAGCGCCTCGACGATTAACCCGGCGTTGCCCGTGATGACGCCTAAGGTATTCAGATAAGCATGGCCCTACTGCAGATCGCCGAACCCGGTCAAACCCCCCAGCCGCACCAGCGTCGCCTGGCGGTGGGCATTGACTTGGGTACTACCAATTCTCTGGTCGCTGCCCTGCGCAGCGGTCGCAGTGAACCCCTGCCCGATGCGCAGGGCAACGTCATTCTGCCCTCCGCAGTGCGCTATCTGGCGGGCCACAATGAGGTCGGCCTGGCAGCGCGTGAAGCTGCCGCCAGCGACCCGCTGAACACCGTGCTGTCGGTCAAGCGCCTGATGGGGCGTGGCCTGGCCGACGTCAAGCAATTGGGTGAACAGCTGCCGTATCGCTTCATTGGCGGCGAGTCGCACATGCCGTTCATCGATACTGTCCAGGGGCCGAAGAGCCCGGTGGAAGTGTCCGCCGATATCCTCAAGGTGCTGCGCGAGCGCGCCGAGGCGACCTTGGGCGGCGAGCTGGTGGGCGCGGTGATCACCGTGCCGGCCTATTTCGACGATGCCCAGCGTCAGGCGACCAAGGACGCAGCCAAACTGGCTGGCCTGAACGTGCTGCGCCTGCTCAATGAGCCGACCGCTGCTGCCGTGGCCTATGGCCTGGACCAGAATGCCGAAGGCCTGGTGGCCATCTATGACCTGGGCGGCGGTACGTTCGATATTTCCATCCTGCGCCTGACTGCAGGTGTGTTCGAGGTACTCGCCACCGGTGGTGACACCGCCCTGGGGGGCGATGACTTCGATCACGCCATTGCTAGCTGGATCATCGAGCAAGCCGGCCTGTCCGCCGACCTCGATCCTGCTACCCAGCGCCAGCTGCTCCAGGCCGCCTGCGCCGCCAAAGAAGCTCTGACCGACAACGACGTGGTCAGTGTCAGCCATGGCGCCTGGCAGGGCGAGCTCAGCCGCGCCGCTTTCGAAGCCATGATCGAGCCGCTCGTTGCCCGCAGCCTCAAGGCCTGCCGCCGTGCCGTGCGCGACAGCGGCGTCGAGCTGGATGAAGTGGGTGCGGTGGTCATGGTGGGGGGGTCGACCCGCGTCCCGCGTGTGCGTGAAGCAGTAGGCACTTTGTTCGGTCGTACCCCGCTGACCTCGATCGACCCCGACCAAGTAGTGGCCATCGGCGCCGCCATCCAGGCTGACACCCTGGCCGGCAACCGCCGCGAAGGCGGTGAACTGCTGCTGCTCGACGTCATTCCGCTGTCCCTTGGTCTTGAGACCATGGGGGGGTTGATGGAAAAGGTGATCCCGCGCAACACCACCATTCCGGTGGCCCGCGCGCAGGAATTCACCACATATAAAGATGGCCAGTCGGCCATGATGATTCACGTTCTGCAGGGTGAGCGCGAGCTGATCAGCGACTGCCGTTCGCTGGCGCGTTTCGAGCTGCGTGGCATTCCGGCCATGGTTGCCGGCGCCGCGAAAATCCGCGTGACCTTCCAGGTCGATGCCGACGGTTTGCTCAGCGTCGCGGCCCGTGAGCTGGGTTCCGGCGTAGAAGCCAGTATCCAGGTCAAGCCGTCCTACGGCCTGACCGACGGTGAGATCGCACGCATGCTCAAGGACTCCTTCGAGCACGCAGGCTCCGACAAGCAGGCGCGTCAGCTTCGTGAACACCAGGTCGACGGCGAGCGCCTGCTTGAAGCTGTCCAGGGAGCCCTGGGTGCTGATGGCGAGCGACTGCTCAGCAGTGAAGAGCGCGAAGCCATCGAGTTCCAGATGCAAGAACTACGTGATTTGCTGACCGGCACCGATGGCCCTGCCATCGAGCAACAGACCAAGCGTCTGTCGCAGGTGACCGATGCATTTGCCGCCCGTCGCCTTGATTCGACGGTCAAAGCCGCACTGGCCGGGCGCAACCTGAATGAGATCGAGGAGTAACCGATGCCGCTGGTGACATTCCTGCCGCATGAGAAGTTCTGCCCAGAGGGGCTGAGCGTGGAGGTCGAGCCCGGGACCAATATCCTGGAGCTGGCCCACGACCATCACATCGAGATGGAAAGCGCCTGCGGTGGCGTAAAGGCCTGCACCACCTGCCACTGCATCGTGCGCAAGGGTTTCGACTCGCTTGAAGAAGCGGACGAACTCGAAGAGGACATGCTGGACAAGGCCTGGGGCCTGGAGGCGCAATCGCGTCTCGGCTGCCAGGTGGTCGTCGGTGATCAGGACCTGACCATCGAGATCCCCAAATACTCGCTCAACCACGCTGCCGAAGCGCCCCACTGAGGATTTTTCAATGAGTCTGAAATGGGTTGATGTACTTGAGATCGCTATCCAGCTTGCAGAAAGCAAGCCGGAAGTCGATCCTCGTTATGTGAATTTCGTCGATCTGCATCGCTGGGTGCTGGCCTTGCCGGAATTCAGCGACGATCCGTCACGCGGCGGTGAGAAAGTGCTCGAGGCCATCCAGGCGGCCTGGATAGACGAAGCCGACTAAGCGTGGCGCTGCAGGTTAGGCAATCCCCTGGAACCCGCGTATAATTCGCGGGTTTAATTTTTCGCAACACTCATATTCTGGAGTTTTCCATGGCTGTTCAACGTACTTTCTCGATCATCAAGCCTGACGCAGTTGCCAAAAACGTCATCGGCAAGATCACCACTCGCTTCGAAGACGCCGGCCTGAAAATCGTTGCTTCGAAAATCAAGCAACTGTCCAAAGCCGAAGCCGAAGGTTTCTACGCTGAGCACAGCGAGCGCGGCTTCTTCGGTGACCTGGTTGCCTTCATGACTTCCGGTCCGGTTGTCGTTCAGGTTCTGGAAGGCGAAAACGCCATCGCTCTGAACCGTGAGCTGATGGGCGCCACCAACCCTAAAGAAGCTGCTGCCGGCACCATCCGTGCTGACTTCGCCGAGTCGATCGACGCCAACGCCGTTCACGGTTCGGACTCCGAAGCTGCTGCTGCTCGCGAAATCGCTTACTTCTTCGCTGCTACCGAGGTAACCACTCGCTAAGCGAAAGCTTACGGGTGAGGGTGAATCCATGACGACATCTACTGGCAAAATCAACCTGTTGGGCCTGACCCAGCCGGAAATGGAACAATTCTTCGACTCTATTGGGGAGAAGCGCTTCCGTGCCGGCCAGGTGATGAAATGGATTCACCATTTTGGCGTCGATGATTTCGCCGCCATGACGAACGTCGGCAAGGCCTTGCGCGAAAAGCTCGAGGCTGTTGCCGAAATTCGTCCTCCGGAAGTGGTCAGTGAAGACATTTCCGCAGACGGCACCCGCAAATGGGTGATCCGCGTTGCCTCCGGCAGCTGCGTCGAGACCGTCTACATCCCAACCGACGATCGCGGTACTCTGTGCGTTTCGTCGCAAGCCGGCTGCGCCCTGGACTGCAGTTTCTGCTCCACCGGCAAGCAAGGCTTCAACAGCAACCTCACCGCCGCCGAAGTGATCGGCCAGGTGTGGCTTGCCAACAAATCCTTCGGGACCGTCCCGGCCAAGATCGACCGCGCGATTACCAACGTGGTCATGATGGGCATGGGCGAGCCTCTGCTGAATTTCGACAATGTCATCGCAGCCATGAAGATCATGATGGATGATCTGGGCTATGGCATTTCCAAGCGTCGCGTCACCTTGTCCACCTCCGGCGTGGTACCGATGATCGACGAACTGGCCAAGCACATCGATGTGTCCCTCGCTCTTTCGCTGCATGCGCCGAACGACGAGCTGCGCAATCAGCTGGTGCCGATCAACAAGAAGTACCCGCTGAAGATGTTGCTGGAGTCGTGCATGGGCTACATGGCCACCTTGGGTGGCAAGCGCGTGCTGACGGTCGAGTACACCTTGCTCAAGGACGTCAACGACCAGCCCGAGCATGCCGCGCAGATGATCGAACTGCTGCGCGATGTACCGTGCAAGATCAACCTGATCCCGTTCAACCCGTTCCCGCATTCCGGTTACGAGCGCCCTAGCAACAACGCTATTCGCCGCTTCCAGGACTTGCTGCACCACGGTGGCTTCAACGTCACCACCCGTACCACCCGTGGCGATGACATCGATGCCGCCTGTGGCCAGCTGGTCGGCCAGGTCAATGACCGTACCCGCCGCAGCGAGCGCTACATCGCCGTACGTCAGCTGTCTGCCGACGCCGAGCTGCAAGACAGCGCCGTGCGCCACTGAGTCCGGGCCCGCCATGAGCCTGCGCGCCGCGCTGTCGATCCTTGCGCTTTCGCTGGTGGCCGGCTGCGTGTCGGGTGGTGCGAATGACCCACTGGCAACTCGACAGGGGCGAGTGGAGGCGGGGCGTGCCTATGTGCAGCTTGGGCTTGGCTATTTGCAACAAGGTTTGACCGAGCAGGCCAAGGCTCCGTTGGGCAAGGCACTGGTGCTCGATGCCAAGGATGGCGATGCTCACGCAGCCTTGGCCCTGGTGTTTCAGGCCGAAGGTGAAGCTGCGCTGGCTGAGGAACACTTCAAGAAAGCGTTGTCGGCAAGCCCCGGCGACACGCGAATTCGCAACAATTACGGCAGTTTCCTATATGCTCAGCAGCGTTTTGCCGAAGCCGAGCAGATGTTTCGCCTGGCCAGCGCCGATACCCTGTATCCTGAACGTTCGCGCGTCTACGAGAACCTTGGCCTGACAGCCCTGAAACTCGGCAACCGTGACCAGGCGCAGGCGTATCTGAGCAAGGCCCTGCAACTCAACCAGCGGCAACCCAGGGCGTTGCTGGAAATGGCTGAGTTGTCCTACGAAAACAGGCATTATGTGCCGGCACGGGGTTTCTACGATCGTTTCAGCCAGTTGAGCGATCACAATGCCCGTAGCCTCCTGCTGGGTAGCCGTCTTGCCCGGGTGTTCGACGAGCAAGGCACACAGGCCGAACTGGGCCAGCAATTACAACGACTTTATCCCGGTACGCCGGAATATCAGCAATACCTGTCGGAGCAACGATGAAAGCCGCGCATCCCGAAGTAGCAGCAGCGACTGGCCAGAACCCCGGTGAATTGTTGCGCCAGGCCCGCGAAAGACGGGAGTGGTCGCAAGCCGAGGTGGCCCGCAAGCTCAACCTCACTGTAAGTTCGCTGAACCACGTGGAAACCGGTGCCTTCGACAAGCTGCCAGGGCATACCTTCGCCCGTGGCTACATCCGTGCCTATGCCAAGCTGATGGACATGGACCAGGCGCCGCTGGTCGAGGCCTTCGACCAGTACACCGGCACCCATGCCAAGGGCAGCGACGTACATTCACTGGGCCGCATCGAAGAGCCGGTGCGCCTTTCGCACAACATCCTGCGCGGTGTCAGCCTGTTGCTGCTGGTTGCGGTGGTCGGTGGCAGCTTCCTGTGGTGGCAGGACCAGGGCAGCCTGCGCGGCAAGGACCTGGCCAATATCGCCCTGGAGCATGTCGAGGTCGAAAGCGCCGACGGTACCACCCAGATCCACCCGCTGGATGAGCCTGAAGACCAGGCTGTTACCTTAGGCCAGCAGGGCGAAAGCGCGCCGCTGCCGCTGGAGCAGGCACCTGCCGAGCCGGTTGCCGAGGCCAGCAGCGAGGCCGCCCCGGCTGCCGCAGCAGCCGCGCCGGTCCAGCAGGCGCCTGCACAGGCTGAAGCGCCTGCGCCGACAACGGCAGCACCTGCTGCACCAGCCACGCCAGCCGCCACCGTAGCCCAGGCCGCCCCTGTGGCGCCTGCCGCCAGCGTGCCGGCCATTGCCACCGAGCCTGCCGCCGTGCCGGCCGGCAGCGCCAAGGTTGCAATCCAGTTCACCGCCGATTGCTGGACCCAGGTGTCCGATGGCAACGGCAAGGTGCTGTTCAGCGCCATCAAGCGCAAGGGCGACAACCTCGAGCTGACCGGCAAGCCGCCGTTCGCGGTGCGCCTGGGCTTTGCCCGCGGCGCCCAGGTCAGCTACAACGGCCAGGCCGTCGATGTTGCCCCGTTCACCAGTGGCGAAACCGCTCGCCTGAAGTTGGGACAGTAAGTCATGCACGGCGAATCTCCGATCAAACGTCGCGAATCCCGCAAAATCTGGGTCGGCAATGTGCCGGTGGGTGGTGATGCCCCCATTGCGGTGCAGAGCATGACCAACACCGATACCAATGATGTCGCCGCCACCGTGGGCCAGATCCAGCGTCTGGTCGATGCCGGTGTCGACATCGTCCGTGTATCGGTGCCGGACATGGACGCCGCCGAGGCGTTCGGCAAAATCAAGCAACTGGTCAGCGTACCGCTGGTCGCCGATATCCACTTCGACTACAAGATCGCACTGCGCGTGGCCGAACTGGGTGTCGACTGCCTGCGTATCAACCCGGGCAACATCGGCCGTGAGGACCGTGTTCGTGCTGTGGTCGATGCCGCTCGTGACCGTGGCATCCCGATCCGTATCGGTGTCAACGCAGGCTCCCTGGAAAAGGACCTGCAGAAGAAATATGGCGAGCCGACCCCGGCGGCGCTGGTCGAATCTGCACTGCGCCATGTCGAGCACCTGGACCGCCTGGATTTCCAGGACTTCAAGGTCAGCGTCAAGGCCTCCGACGTGTTCATGGCCGTCGAAGCCTATCGCTTGCTGGCCAAGCAGATCATCCAGCCGCTGCACCTGGGCATCACCGAGGCCGGTGGGCTGCGCTCCGGCACGGTGAAATCCGCCGTCGGCCTCGGTATGCTGCTGGCCGAAGGCATCGGCGATACCATCCGCATTTCGCTGGCGGCCGACCCGGTCGAGGAAGTGAAGGTCGGCTACGACATCCTCAAGTCGCTGCACCTGCGTTCGCGTGGCATCAACTTCATCGCCTGCCCGAGCTGCTCGCGGCAGAACTTCGATGTGGTCAAGACCATGAACGAACTGGAAGGGCGCCTGGAAGACCTGCTGGTACCGCTGGACGTGGCGGTGATCGGTTGTGTGGTCAACGGCCCTGGCGAAGCGAAGGAAGCCCACGTTGGCCTGACCGGCGGCACGCCGAACCTGATCTACATCGACGGCAAGCCGGCGCAGAAACTGACCAATGACAACCTGGTCGATGAGCTGGAAAAGCTCATCCGCCAGAAAGCGGCCGAAAAGGTCGAGGCCGACGCGGCGCTGATCGCCCGCGGCTGACACACAGATTCGTAAGGACTTTTCGTGAGCAAATCGCTGCAAGCCATCCGTGGCATGAACGACATCCTGCCAGAGCAGTCGCCGCTGTGGCGCTACTTCGAAGGCACCGTCGCTGGGCTGCTGGACACCTATGGGTACAGCCAGATCCGCACGCCGATCGTCGAGTTCACCGAGCTGTTCAAGCGCTCCATCGGTGAAGTCACCGACATCGTCGAAAAAGAGATGTACACCTTCGAGGACCGCAACGGCGATTCGCTGACCCTGCGCCCTGAAGGCACCGCTGCCTGCGTACGTGCAGTGCTCGAGCACGGCATCACTGGCAACGGCCAGGTGCAGAAGCTGTGGTACATCGGCCAGATGTTCCGCCACGAGCGCCCGCAGAAGGGCCGCTACCGTCAGTTCCACCAGATTGGCGTCGAGGTGTTCAACCTGGACGGCCCGGACATCGATGCCGAGCTGATCATGTTGACCTGGCGTCTGTGGGGCCTGCTGGGCATCCAGGATGCGGTCAAGCTCGAGCTGAACAGCCTGGGCACCAGCGAGGCCCGCGCCCGCTACCGCGACGCGCTGGTCGAGTTCCTCTCGGCGCGCCTGGAACAACTCGACGAAGACAGCCAGCGCCGCCTCAAGAGCAATCCGCTGCGCATCCTCGACAGCAAGGACCCGAACACCCAGGCGGTGCTGGTCGGCGCGCCGAAGCTGGAAGACTACCTCGACGAAGACTCCCGCGTGCACTTCGAGGGCCTCAAGGCCCGTCTGGATGCCGCCGGCATTCCGTTCGTGATCAACACCAAGCTGGTGCGTGGCCTGGACTACTACAGCAAGACCGTGTTCGAGTGGGTCACCGACAAGCTCGGCGCCCAGGGCACCGTCTGTGCAGGCGGCCGCTACGATGGCCTGGTCGAGCAGATGGGTGGCAAACCGACCACCGGCGTTGGTTTCGCCATGGGTATCGAGCGCCTGATCCTGCTGCTGGAGACCCTGGGCAAGGTACCGGCGTCCATCAACCGTCAGATCGATGTCTACCTGTGCGCCTTCGGCGAGCAGGCGGAGCTGGCTGGCCTGCGCTTGTCCGAGAGCCTGCGCGACCGGCTGCCGGGCCTGCGCCTGGCGGTCAACGCCGGTGGCGGCAGCTTCAAGAGCCAGTTCAAGAAAGCCGACAAGAGCGGCGCGTTGTTCGCCCTGATCCTGGGTGACGATGAGCTGGCCAAGCAAGAGATTGGCCTCAAGCCCCTGCGTGGTCAGGGCGAACAACAGAACATTGCCTGGGATGCTCTGGCTGAGCACCTGGAAACCGCGATCGCTCAGGCGTAACGCGGTTCAACAAGCGAATAGGCGAAAAGGAGTATTGGGGTGTCGAGTACCGATGATGATGACCTGGCAGGGGTCAAGGACTGGTGGAACCGTAACGGCAAGCCACTGCTGACCGGTGCGCTGCTGGCTGGCGTAGTGGTGTTGGGCTGGAACACGTGGCACAAGTACCAGGACAACCAGTCGCAAGGCGCATCGCAGCTGTATCAGGCCCTGCTTGAAACCAGCCTGACGCCGAGCGGGCAGCCGGATGCGACCAAGGTCGCGGAGCTGTCCGGCAAGCTCAAGAGCGAGTTCGGTGGTACCGCCTACGCCCAGTACGGCAGCCTGTTCGTGGCCAAGGTCGCGGTAGAGAGCGGCAAGCTCGACGACGCCGCTGCCGAGCTCAAGAATGTGCTCGACAAGCCTGCTGACGACACCCTGGGCGAAATTTCGCGCCAGCGCCTGGCACGCGTGCTCGCGGCCCAGGACAAAGCTGAAGATGCGCTCAAGCTGCTCGACGGCGACGCCGACAAGGCGTTTTTGGCCAGCCGTGAAGAATTGAAGGGCGACCTGCTGGTGCAGTTGGGTCGTGCCGACGATGCCCACAGCGCTTATGAAAAAGCCAAGGCCGCGCTGTCCGATGAGGCGGCGGTCGGTGGCTTGCAACTGAAGCTGGATGACTTGGCCAAAGGGGACGCGTGACGTGATCGGTTGGAAACAAGCAGCAGTGCTGACCCTGGCCGTACTGGCCGCAGGTTGCAGCAGCAACAGCAAGAAGGAACTGCCTCCGGCCGAGCTGACCAAGTTCACCGAAGAAGTGGTACTGAAAAAGCAGTGGAGCCGTTCGATCGGTGACGGCCAGGGCGAGACTTACAATACCCTGGTGCCAGCCATCGAGAACGACCGCATCTACGCCAGCGACGTCAATGGCGAAGTCTTCGCCCTCGACCGCATTACCGGCGACGTGGTGTGGAAGCAGGATCTGGAGCTGCCGGTTTCCGGCGCCGTCGGCGTTGGCTATGGCCTGGTCATGCTCGGCACCCTCAAGGGTGAAGTGATTGCCCTGGACTCCAGCACCGGTGAAGAGCGCTGGCGCTCGCGCGTAACCAGCGAAGTCCTGGCGCCGCCTGCCAACAACGGTGACGTTGTGGTGGTGCAGACCCAGGACGACCGTCTGATCGGCCTCGATGCCGCTACCGGCGACCGCCGCTGGATCTACGAGAGCACCCCGGCTGTACTGACCCTGCGGGGCACCGGTGCGCCGATCGTCACCAACCGTCTGGCTGTAGCCGGCCTGTCCACCGGCAAAGTGGTCGCGGTCGACATCAACAACGGCGTGCCGGTGTGGGAGAGCCGTGTGGCGATCCCGCAGGGCCGTTCCGAGCTGGACCGTGTGGTCGACATCGACGGCGGCCTGCTGCTGTCCGGTGGTACGCTGTACGTCAGCACCTACCAGGGGCGCGTAGCGGGCCTGGACCTGGAAAGCGGCCGTGTGCTGTGGCAGCGTGATGCCTCGAGCTACGTGGGTGTCGCCCAAGGTTTCGGCAACGTCTATGTCAGCGAAGCTTCGGGCAGTGTCGAGGGTGTCGACGAGCGCTCTTCCAGCGCGCTGTGGACCAACGACTCGATGGCGCGCCGCCAATTGTCGGCACCGGAAGTGTTTTCCAGCTACGTGGCTGTAGGTGACTTCGAAGGTTACCTGCACCTGCTCAGCCAGGTCGACGGCCGTTTCGTCGGCCGTGAGCGTATCGACAGCGATGGCCTGCGCGCCCGGCCCCTGGTGGTCGGCGACACCATCTATGTCTTTGGCAACAGCGGCAAGCTCGAGGCACTGACCATCCGCTGAAGCTATGCTCAAGGCCACGACAGGTCTTGAGTTGCGGCGTAGGACACGCCGCCCGAACTCCGGCCGCTGCCTTGCAGCGGCCTTTGCATTTTCAAGAATTCAAGAGTGGAGAGCCGCATGGTTCCCGTAATCGCCCTGGTGGGACGGCCGAACGTCGGCAAATCCACCATGTTCAACCGCCTGACCAAAACCCGCGATGCCATCGTGGGTGACCTGTCGGGTCTGACCCGTGACCGCCAGTATGGTGATGCCAGCTGGCAGGGTCGCTCCTTCATCCTGATCGACACCGGTGGTATCACCGGTGACGAAGTGGGCATGGACGAGAAGATGGCCGAGCAGTCGCTGATGGCCATCGAAGAAGCCGACTATGTGCTGTTCCTGGTCGACGCCCGCGCCGGCATGACTGCCGCCGACCAGATGATCGCCGAGCACCTGCGCAAGCGGAACAAGTCGGCCATCCTGGTGGCCAACAAGATCGACAACATCGACGCCGACGTCGCCCGCGCCGAGTTTTCGCCGCTGGGCATGGGCAATGCCATTCCGGTGGCCGGCTCGCAGGGCCGCGGCATCAATCAGTTGATGGAGTCGGTGCTGGGCCACATTCCTCGCGATGCTGAGGAAGAAGCCCTCGACCAGGAGGTTGCCGAAGGCGAGGAAGCGGTACGCATCCCCGGCCCGAGCGAAAAGGATGGCATCAAGATCGCCATCATCGGCCGCCCCAACGTGGGCAAGTCGACCCTGGTCAACCGCATGCTCGGCGAAGAGCGCGTGGTGGTCTACGACCAGCCGGGTACCACCCGTGACAGTATCTACATCCCGTTCGAGCGCGATAACGAGAAGTACACCTTCATCGACACCGCTGGCGTGCGCAAGCGCGGCAAGATCCACGAGGAAGTCGAAAAGTTCTCGGTGGTGAAGACGCTGCAGGCGATCAAGGACGCCAACGTGGTGATCTTCGTCATGGACGCCCGCGAGGGTGTGGTCGACCACGACCTCAACCTGCTGGGCTTTGCCCTGGAAGCGGGCCGCGCCATCGTCATCGCCCTGAACAAGTGGGACGGCATGGAGTCGGGTGAGCGCGACTACGTCAAGACCGAGCTGGAGCGCCGGCTGTTCTTCGTCGACTTTGCTGACATCCACTTCATCTCGGCGCTGCACGGCACCGGCGTGGGCCACTTGTACAAGTCGGTGCAGGCCGCGTTCAAATCGGCGGTCACCCGCTGGCCAACCAGCCGTCTGACGCAGATCCTCGAAGATGCCGTCAGTGAGCACCAGCCACCGCTGGTCAACGGCCGCCGCATCAAGCTGCGCTATGCCCACCTCGGCGGTGCCAACCCGCCGCTGATCGTGATCCACGGCAACCAGACCGAGAAGATTCCCAAGTCGTACTCGCGTTACCTGGAAAACACTTACCGCCGGGTGCTCAAACTGGTCGGTACGCCGATCCGCATCGAGTACAAAGGCGGTGAGAACCCGTACGAGGGCAAGAAGAACACCCTCACCGACCGCCAGGTCAACAAGAAGCGCCGCTTGATGTCGCACCACAAGAAGGCCGAGAAGAAGCGCCGCGACAAGCGCTGACAAGCGG
The DNA here is from genome assembly GCF_047456105.1 of Pseudomonas sp. BNK-15. Classification (NCBI taxonomy): domain Bacteria; kingdom Pseudomonadati; phylum Pseudomonadota; class Gammaproteobacteria; order Pseudomonadales; family Pseudomonadaceae; genus Pseudomonas; species Pseudomonas sp. BNK-15. The sequence goes on along the minus strand of NZ_CP179898.1, from coordinate 932,925 downwards.
CAAACTTCAAGTCGCAAGCTGCAAGAATGAGCGGACGCTGATACATGTCGCTTTTTCTTGTGGCTTGGAGCTTGTAGCTTATAGCTCTCCGTCCCGCAGGAAAGAGGGCTTCATGATCCGCAGCAAACTGCCGAACGTCGGCACGACCATCTTCACCACCATGTCCCAGCTCGCCGTGCAGACGGGCGCGCTCAACCTTTCCCAGGGTTTCCCAGACTTCAATGGCCCGCAGGCTTTGCTCGATGCGGTTGGCCGCCATGTGTCCGCCGGGCATAACCAGTATGCGCCGATGACCGGCTTGCCGGCCTTGCGCCAGCAGGTGGCGGCCAAGGTCGAGCGCCTGTATGGGACCAAGGTCGATGCCGATCAGGAAGTGACCATCACCCCGGGCGCCACCGAGGCGATCTTCTGTGCCATCCAGGCGGTGATCCACGCGGGTGACGAGGTGATCGTCTTCGACCCCTGTTACGACAGCTATGAGCCCTCCGTGGCGCTTGCCGGCGGCCGCTGCGTGCACGTACAGCTCAGTGATGGCGACTTCGGTATCGACTGGCAGAGGTTCAGCGATGCCCTGAGCCCGCGCACACGCATGGTCATCCTCAATTCGCCGCATAACCCCAGTGGTGCGCTGATCACGGCTGAAGACCTGGACCAGTTGGCGCGCCTGATCGCTGACCGCGATATCTACCTGGTCAGCGACGAAGTGTATGAACACCTGGTCTACGATGGCGTACCTCATGCCAGCGTTCTGGCCCATGCAGAGCTGTACCGCCGCGCGTTCGTGGTCAGTTCGTTCGGCAAGACTTACCACGTGACCGGCTGGAAGACCGGCTACGTGGTCGCGCCACCTGCCTTGAGCGCGGAGCTGCGCAAAGTGCATCAGTACGTCAATTTTTGCGGGGTTACACCGCTGCAGTGTGCACTCGCGGACTTCATGGCCGAACACCCTCAGCATGTCGACGAACTGCCAGGTTTCTATCAGGCCAAGCGCGACCTGTTCTGCGACCTGCTCAACGGTTCGCGTTTCAGCTTTACCCGCACGGCCGGCACCTATTTCCAGCTGGTGGACTATTCGCAGATCCGGCCAGACCTGAACGACGTCGAAATGGCCCTTTGGCTCACCCGTGAACACGGCGTGGCGACCATTCCGGTGTCGGTGTTCTACCAGCAACCCATCCCCGAGCAACGCCTGGTACGCCTGTGCTTTGCCAAACGTGAGGAGACGCTGCGTCAGGCAGCGGAAAAACTATGCGCGATCTGAGTGCACTGCCCAACCTGAAAATCGCCCTGGTGCAAACGGCCCTGGCCTGGCACGACCGCGAGGCCAATTACGCGCATTTCGAGGTGTTGCTCGACCAGGCTGGAGATGCCGACCTGGTGATCCTCCCCGAGATGTTCACCACTGGTTTTTCGATGGAATCGGAAAGCTTGGCCGAGCCCGAGAACGGCCCTACCTACAAATGGCTCAAGGCTCAGGCCAAGCGCATCAACGCAGTGGTTACCGGTAGCGTGATCATCCAGGCCGCCGATGGCAGCCACCGCAACCGCTTGCTGTGGGCGCGCCCGGACGGCGAGATCCTGCACTACGACAAGCGCCACCTGTTCCGCATGGCCGGTGAGCATAAGCACTACACCCCGGGTGAGCGTCAGGTGCAGTTCGAGATCAAGGGCTGGCGGGTACGCCCGCTGATCTGCTATGACCTGCGTTTCCCGGTGTGGAGCCGCGATGCCCAGGATACCGACCTGCTGTTGTACACCGCGAACTGGCCGGCGGCGCGCCGCCAGCACTGGAACCGGCTGCTGCCGGCGCGGGGTATCGAGAACCTGTGCTTCGTGGCGGCGGTGAACCGGGTGGGCACCGATGGCAAGGGTTTCGCGTATTCCGGCGACAGCCAGGTGCTGGATTTCCAGGGTGAAAGCTTGCTCAGTGCGGGCGAGGCAGACGGGGTGTTCACGGTCGTGCTGAGGGCGGCGGAGCTTGCCAACTACCGTACCCGCTTCCCGGCCAACCTGGATGCCGATACCTTCGAGCTGCACTGAGCCAGCACCGCCCCCCGGTAGGAGCGGCCTTGTGTCGCGAAAGGGTCGCAGAGCGGCCCCAGCAATTGTTGCATCAATGCCGAAACATCGAGGGCCGCTTTGCGGCCCGTTCGCGACACAAGGCCGCTCCTACAGCGGCCAGCTGTGTCAGTTCAATCCCTGATCAGTAAACATCCCGCCGATAACGCCCGTCTTCGATCAACTGCTCGACCATTTCTTCACCGAGCATGCCCTTGAGCGCCGCATCAACTCCGGCCGCCATCCCGTGCAGGCTGCCGCAGACATACACATAAGCGCCATCGGCAACCCAGCGCTTGAACTCCTCAGCCTGCTGCAGCAATACATCCTGCACATATACCTTCTTGGCCTGATCGCGCGAGAACGCCAGGTCCAGGCGTGCCAGGTCGCCGCTCTCCAGCCAGGTTTGCAGCTCATCGCCACACAGCAGGTCATGCGCGCGGTTACGCTCGCCGAACAGCAGCCAGTTGCGCTGCTCGCCGGCATTGATCCGCGCCCGCAGCAGGCAGCGCAGGCCCGCAAGGCCAGTGCCGTTGCCGATCAGGATCATCGGCGCGGCGCTTTCGGGCAGATGGAAGCCACTGTTGCGCCGCAGGCGCAGGCCAAGGGTGCCATCGACTGGCAGGTACTCGGTCAGCCAGCCAGAGCCCAGGCCAAGGTTGCCGTCGGGGTGACGCTCCTGGCGCACGATCAGCTCCAGCACACCATCGCTGGCGATCGAGGCGATGGAGTATTCGCGGCTGCCGATCGGTGCCAGCGCATCGATCAGCGCTTGTGGCTGCAAGCCGATCAGGTGGTCCCGACGGGTTGGTAGCTGGCGGCCTGCCAGGGCTTGGCCGAGGGTCTCGCTCAGGCCGTGAAGCTGCACAGTGGCGTTGGCGTCGAGGGCCATGCCGCTGAGGAATGCATCCACGCGTGGCTGGCCATTGAGCGGCAGAACTTCTACCAGGTCACCGGCCTCCCAGCTGGCGGGCTCTTCAGGGCGCAGGCCGATCAGGTAGACCGATTGGCCTTGACTGCCTGGATTGAGCAGATCGCGGCTGACCAGGTTCCAGTTGCCGAAACTTGGCGGTTGCCAGGCAGCGACGGGTTGGGCGCCAGTCAGCTGCGCCAGTTCCTGCTGCCATTGCTGCAGGGCCGCCGGGTCGGCGTTGTCCACTTCCACCGGGCTGAACGCCGTGCTGGCACCGCGCTCGCCGAGCCATGCCTGCAGGCGCCGGGCAAAGCCGCAGAAGTGCGGGTACTGGCGATCACCGAGCGCCAGCACGGCATAGCTGAGCCCGTTCAGGGCCCAAGGCTGGCCCAGCACCTTGCGCTCGAAAGCGCGGGCGCTGTCAGGCGCTTCGCCGTCACCGAACGTGCTGACCACGAACAGCGCGCGGCGCGTCTGGCGCAGGTCCTCTTCGCCAAGGTCGGCAAGTGCACGTACTTGCACCGGCAAGCCTGCGGCCTGCAACTGCCCGGCGCTCTGCCAGGCCAGTTGCTCGGCGAAACCGCTCTGGCTGGCGAAGCCGATCAGCCAGCTGTCGCCGCTGGCGCTGGCGTTGGCGACGTGGCCGCGGGCGGCACGCACCTGGCGCTTCTTGCGGCGGCGGTCGAGGTACAAAAGCCAGCCGGTGACGAAGAACAGCGGCATGGTCAGGCTGGCGAGGGTGACGATGATCCGCCCCGGCAGGCCGAAGTATTCACCCACGTGCAAGGCATAAACACTTTGCAGCAGCTGGGCCTTGAAGGACTTGTCGGTGTAGCGTTCGTGGTTTTTCACCTGGCCGGTGGCAGGGTCCAGGGTCAGGGTATTGAAGGCGCGTGGGTGCGCGGCGCTGTCGAGCAGGTAGAACAGGCTGGCGGGCTGGCCGCCAGCAGGTGGCAGGCGCAGGTTGTACATGGCAAGCCCTGGCCCGGCAGCGTCCTTGAGGTTGGCCCAGATGGCGTCGTAGTCGACCACCAGCGGCGGTGGGTTCTTGTCCACCTTCTGCGGCCCATGGCGGCCACGGCCTTCGCCGCGCTTGTGCTGCTGTCCTGCGCCAGGCGCGTCGGCAAGCAACTTGTTCAGGCCTTCGCGGTACCACTCGTAGGACCAGAACAGGCCGGTCAGTGCGAACAGAAGGTAGAACAGCAGGCACCAGGTGCCGGCTACGGCATGCAGGTCCCAGTTGAAGGCGCGGCCTTTTTTGGCCCAGTCGAAGGTCAGCCAGGTGCGCCAGTTCAGGGCTTTGCGCGGCCAGCGCAGGTACAGGCCGGAGAGGCAGAAGAACACCAGCATCAGGGTGCAGGCGCCCGTGATCTGCCGGCCGGTGTCACCCATGGCCAGGAACCGGTGCAGGGTGAGCATCAGTTTGAAGAAGTCTTGCCCGGCGGCCTGGCCCTTGAGCTCGCCGGTATAGGGGTCGGCATAGCGCAACTCACCGCGGCGCTCGCCCGGCGGCGGTGTGAAGAAGACCCGTGCGGCGTTGCCTTCGCGTACATCGACCCACAGCATCGACACTTTGTCGCCTTGGGCGGCCTCGACCCTGCGCACCAGTTCAGCCGGAGGCAGCACGCCCTCGGCGCGCACCTCGACCTTCAACACGTCAGCGTTGAAGGCGCGCAGCAATTCTTCCTGGAACGAATAGAGCGCACCGGTAATACCCATCAAGGCCAGCACCAGGCCAGCGGTGATGCCAAAGAACCAGTGCAATTGGAACAGCGTCTTCTTCACCACATCGTTCACCTTGTGTTGCTGCCGCGCCCTGCGCGGGGTGCATTATGCCTTGATACGCAAAAGCCCCGCTCATTGGAATGAACGGGGCTCCGGGTTGCTGCTTTAGAAGTGGACGCTGGTGGTCAGCAATGCAGTCCTGCCCGCCGCCTGGTTGGCGAAGTGGGTGGAGAACGCTTTGTCGTAGTACACCTCGTTGGTCAGGTTCTGCACGTTAAGTTGCAGGTCGACGTTCTTGGTCAGCTTGTAGGCGGCCATGGCGTCGTAACGTACATAGCTGTCGACCATGGTGGTGTTGGCTACGTTGCCGTAGACGTCATCCACATAGAAGGCGCCGCCGCCGACCGTCAGCTTCGGGGTGATCGAGTATGTGGTCCACAGGCTGGCGCTGTTGTTAGGCGTGTTTGGCAATTGGTTGCCATCGTTGGCCTTGCCCAGCGGGCCGCCGTCGATCTGGCGGGCCTGCAGGTAGGTGTAGCCGGCGAACACTTGCCACTTGTCGGTGAGCTTGCCGCTGGCCGAGAGCTCGATGCCCTGCACGCGGGTTTCGCCGACGTTTTCGTAGGTGGTGGTGTTCACCTGTACACGGGCGTTTTCCTTCTCGGTACGGAACAGCGCAGCGGCCAGCGACAGGCGCTCGTCGAGCAGGTCCCACTTGGTGCCGATTTCGTAGTTGGTGGTTTCTTCCGGCTCCATGTCGCTGGCCAGGAGGTTGCCACCACGGTCGGTGGTGCCCGATAGCGGGTTGCCTTCGGTACCCTCGCCGAGCATCGCCCCGGGCGGGGTGGCTGAAGTGGCATAGGACACGTAGATGCTACCGTTCTCGGCCGGTTTCCAGACCAGGCCCAACTGGCCGGTGAAGAACTCGCTGGTGTCGCGGCCTTTGGTCGGGACGCCGTTCTTGTTCACCACTGTCGCGCCGGAGGCATCGTAAGTGCGGAACTTGGTATCGAAGTGGTCGTAACGCAGGCCCATGTTCAACAGCCACTCAGGCGTCAGCTCCAGGGTGTCGAAGGCGTAGATTGCGCGGGTCTTGCTGCTGGTCTTGGTGCCGGCGTAGTTGCGCGAGATCGTGCCATCCCAGGCATCGTCGGGGTTCGGGTCGCTCAGCGAAGTACAGCTGCCACCATTGCCCGGGCCGGTGCAGGTGAGCTTGCTGTTTGGCGACACCGTGTAGCTTTGGCGGTCCGAGTCTTCCTTGCTGAACTCGACCCCGGTGGAGAAGTTGTTCTTGAAACCGCCCACGAAGAACTCACCGAACAGGTCGGTCTGGTTGGTGGTGGTGGCAGTGTTGCCCACACGGGTATTGGCACGACGCCATACGCCGTTGTTGTTGACGTTGCCCAAACTGTCGTCTGGCTGGGTCAGGATGTAATCCTGCATGCTGTTGCCATGACGCAGGGTGTTCTTGATGGTCAACGAGTCGCTCAGGTCGTGTTCCACGGCGATAGTAGCGATGTCCACACGGGTCTTGCGGAAGTCGCGACCGGTCAGGCCGTAGAAATTGTCGCTGTCACCGCCGTCGATCGGCTTGCTTGGGTGCGCCGAGGTGCGGGCGCTGCTGCCACCGGTAGGGATGCTGTACGGGATGCCCGAATCCGGCAGGTCGTCGCTTTCCAGGTGGTAGTAGTCAAGGTTGACGCGGGTTGGCGTGCCCAGGCCGAAGGCCAGGGATGGGGCGATACCCCAGCGGTCATAGTTGACCTTGTCCCGGCCGGCAACGTTGCTCTCATGGGTCATCAGGTTGAGACGGCCGGCAGCGGTGTCGCTGAACTGGTAGTTGCCGTCAAAGGTGTAGCGCTGGGTCTGGTCGCTGCCCCAGGTCCAGGCACCGTCCAGCGAGTTGCCCAGGTGTGCACGCTTGCTCACCAGGTTGATGGTGCCGCCTGCCGCGCCGCGGCCACCGATGGCCGAGTTGGGGCCTTTGGCCACTTCCACCGATTCGATGGCGAAGATTTCACGGGTCTGCGCACCGGTATCGCGTACACCATCCAGGTAGGTGTCACCCTGGGCGTCAAAACCACGAATGAACGGGCGGTCGCCTTGCGGGTTGCCGCCTTCGCCTGCACCAAAGGTGATGCCTGGCACAGTGCGCAGGGCATCCTGCAGGCTCAGGGCATTGGTGTCCTTGATGACTTGCTGGGGGATTACGGTAACCGAGCGTGGGGTGTCCACCAACGGCGCGGTGTACTTCTGCGAGGAGGCCTTTTCGACCTTGTAATCGGTGCTGGCCTGTTCAGCCTTGCCATTGACGCTGGTGGCATCGAGGGTGATGGCGCTGTTGGTAGCCGGATCGGCGGCGTAGGCGGACGAAGCGCTCAGGGCGACGCCGATGGCGGACACGATCAGGCGTGGAGAACTCACTGCAGATGGCACGTATTGACGCATTGTTATGGACCTTCCCCAAGGTGTGAAGGCCGCGGATCATAATGCAAGTGATTGCAGGTCACAATTGAGATTCGTTACCATTCACTGCGAACTTACAATCTTTACAAATTCTCTTTACGGTTTAATCAAGCTGAAACGTCTCGGGTGAAGAAAGGGCTTGTACGGCGTAAAAGGGAATCAATATCATTGCCACCTTTACACTCCTTAACGGTGCCGCCGCCATGCTGCTTCATATCCCCGGCCTGTTCGACGCCAATGAGCTTGCCCGCATTCGCGAGGCCCTGGAGCAGGCCGATTGGGCCGACGGCAAGGTCACGGCCGGCTATCAGTCGGCCAAGGCCAAGCACAACTTGCAGTTGCCAGAAGGCCACGCGCTGGCGAAGGAAATCGGCAGCGCGCTGATCGATCGCCTGTGGAAAACTCCACGGTTCATGTCGGCGGCCCTGCCGCACAAGGTCTTCCCGCCACTGATCAACTGCTACCGCGAGGGTGGCAACTTCGGTTTCCACATCGACAATGCCCTGCGCCAGCCAAAAGGCAGCCCGGAGCGGGTGCGCACTGACCTGTCCTCGACGCTCTTCCTGAGCGACCCGGACAGCTATGACGGCGGCGAGCTGGTGATTCAGGACACCTATGGCGAGCAGCAGGTCAAGCTGGCTGCCGGTGACCTGGTGCTGTACCCGGGCACCAGCCTGCACAAGGTCAACCCGGTGACGCGCGGCGTGCGTTATGCGGCGTTCTTCTGGACCCAGAGCCTGGTACGGGAGGACAGCCAGCGTGCGTTGCTGTTCGAGATGGACAATGCCATCCAGCAACTCACCGCCGATGTGCCCGAGCACCCCTCGTTGCTGCAATTGACCGGCACCTACCATAACCTGCTGCGCCGCTGGGCAGAGGTCTGAGCCGTGTCCTATCAGTTGCGCCGTGAAGAAGTGCTGGATGTCGCTGGCCTCAAGGCCATGCTCGAAGACAGTCCGGGCAAGGCCGCCCAGGCGATTCTCGCGGCGGCAGGGCAGGGCGTGATCGAAGCTCAGTTGCTGCTCGGGCAGATCCTGCTCGACGGCCGCGGCATCGAAGCGGATGCCGAAGTGGCCCGGCGCTGGTTCGGCATTGCTGCCCAGGGTGGCAGCGCCATGGCGCACAACATGCTCGGGCGTTGCCTGGAGCATGGTTGGGGCGGCGAGGTGAATGTGGCGCAGGCTGCGGTTCACTATGCCCGCGCAGCCGATGCCGGGTTGGATTGGGGCCTGTATAACCTGGGCAACCTGCTGGCTACCGGGCGGGGGGTACCGGCCAATCAGGCGCAGGCATTGATGTGCTACGAGAAGGCTGCGCGGCTGGGGCATGCCAAGTCGATGAACCTGTATGGGCGTTACCTGGAGCAGGGTATCGCTACGGCGCCCAGCCCGGCGCGGGCAGTGCGCTGGTACAGGCGTGCCGCCGAAGCGGGGGACTTTCGCGGCATGTTCAGCCTGGCGCTGGTGCTGGTAGAGCGTGGGCAGATGGCCGAGGCAGGGCAGTGGCTGGAGCACGCGCGGGTTGAGGGGAACATGAATTTTCTGCGCAGTGCTTTGGCGACCTTGCAGGGGGCGGGGCCAGGGTTGATGGCCTTTGCGGCGCGGTATGCCGCAGAGATAGAACAGCGCGAAGCGTGATGGGGTCAACCTGAATGAAAACGGGGCCTTTCGGCCCCGTTCTGCATTACAGGTAGTAGGCCTTCAGCGGCGGGAAACCGTTGAATTCCACCGCGCTGTAGCTGGTGGTGTAGGCACCGGTCGACAGCCAGTAGAGGCGGTCACCGATCGCCAGGTTCAGCGGCAGGCCGTACTTGTAGTGCTCGTACATGATGTCGGCGCTGTCGCAGGTCGGGCCGGCGATGACCACTTCTTCCATCTCGCCTTTCTTTTCGGTCCAGATCGGGAACTTGATGGACTCGTCCATGGTTTCGATCAGGCCGGAGAATTTGCCCACGTCGGTGTACACCCAGCGCTCGACGGCGGTGCGCGACTTGCGCGCAACCAGCACTACTTCGCTGACCAAGATACCGGCGTTGGCGATCAGCGAACGGCCTGGCTCGAGGATGATTTCCGGCAGGTCGTCACCGAAGTCTTCCTTGAGGAAGCGGATGATCTCTTCAGCGTAGGTTTCCAGGCTGTTGGTGCGGGTGATGTAGTTGGCCGGGAAGCCGCCACCCATGTTGATCAGCTTCAGCTCGATGCCGTCTTCTTCCTTCAGGCGCTCGAAGATCACCTTGACCTTGGCGATGGCGGCGTCCCACACGCTGATGTCGCGCTGTTGCGAACCCACGTGGAAAGAAATGCCGTATGGCACCAGGCCCAGATCGCGGGCCAGGATCAGCAGGTCCATGGCCATGTCGGTCTGGCAGCCGAACTTGCGCGACAGTGGCCAGTCGGCGGTGGTGGAGCCTTCGGTGAGGATGCGTACGTAGACCTTGGAGCCCGGCGCGGCCTTGGCGATGTTGCGCAGGTCGGCTTCCGAGTCGGTGGCGTACAGGCGCACACCTTTTTCAAAGAAGTAACGGATGTCCTTGGACTTCTTGATGGTGTTGCCGTAGCTGATACGGTCGGCGCTGACGCCACGGTCCATCACCTTGTCCAGTTCGTAGATCGAGGCGATGTCGAAGCTCGAACCTTTCTCTTTGAGCAGGTCGATGATCTCGACCGCCGGGTTGGCCTTGACCGCGTAGTAGACCTTGGCGAACTCGAAACCGGCGCGCAGGTCGTCGTAGGCCTGGCTGATCATCTGGGTATCGATGAGTACGAACGGGGTTTCCTGCTTGTCGGCGAACGCCTTCATTTTCTGGAAGGTGTCACGCGCGAAATAGTCTTCGACCTGGATCGACATGCTCAGGGACTCCATGGGCAAACTGAAAAGATAAGTGGCTGCAAACTGAACGTCCTCCGTATCCCCACTTTGGTTCGCCTACTCAGTACTTGAGCCGGATGGATCGTTTCCAGCATGGACGTTCGGCGCGCACTTTAGGGCGTGAAGAACGCAAGATCAACAGGTAATCCGGGCGTGTCGACCCAAGATCGACGCGTTGCCACTTGAATAACCGACTTGTGTGACCGGTAGATGTTCCCCGCGCGTTGGCAGGCGTAAAAAATTGTGGAATAGACCGTTTCGGGCTCGTTACGGGCAAGCCCGCCCTCACAGGGATAGTGCGGTTTCTATAGCGGCGCCCATACCCGCGAGAAAGGCGAAGGTGTTCATATTTATGGCCACGTTCATGGGCAGTGCAGTGCGTGAAATCACTCATAAATTTTTTGTTACCGACTGGCGGATTTGCTGTGCTTTATGAGAAATATTACTATTCGCGCCATTATCTGCCCCCTTGCTGACGACCCCGACCGTGTCCGGACACAAAGGCTTCCTCGACCATTACCAAGAGCTGATCGGCACCTGGACGCGCAAGCTGCGCAGTCGTCAGCAGGCCGAGGACCTCACCCATGACGCCTTCATACGGGTTCTGGAAAACCCGCGCGAGCAGGTCGAGCAGCCACGCGCCTACCTTCACCAGACCGCCCGCAACATTGCGGTGGACGGTTTTCGCCGCGAAGACCGGCGCCAGGCGCTCGAGCTGGAAGCCTTCGATGAAGGGGCCGGCGGCACGGGCGACCCCGAGGCGTATGTCCATGCCCTGGAACTGGCCGCCAGCGTCGAGCGGGCGCTGGCCGAGCTGCCGCTCAATTGCCGACGGGTGTTCATCTGGCAGAAGCTCGAGGGGCTGACCCAGGCCGAGATCGCCGAGCGCATGGGTGTGACCAAGAACATGGTCGAAAAGTATATGATCCGCACGCTCCGGCATTTGCGTGAGCACCTGGATGTGTCGGCAAGATGAGTCAGGAGACCTTGTCCATGAAACAGCACGGTACCGAGACCGTCCGCCAGCAGGCGGCCGAGTGGTTCGCACGCGTGCAGGATGCACCGGGCGATGCCGTGCTGCTGGCACAGCTGCATGCCTGGCTGGAGGCTGATCCGCAACACAGCGAGGAGTATGAGCATCTCGTCAGCCTGTGGCGGGCCGCCGACTTCATACCGCGCCAGCGCCTCGAAGCGCTGTGCCAACCTGAGCCAGTGCAGCAGTTGCCTCGGCGGCGTTTCCTGCGCCAGGCACTGGCAGCCGGCGTGGCGGTAGTTGCCCTGGGGCTGGGCTTCAGTGGCTGGCAGTACCAGCGCCTCAATCACCAGGCGCAATTGCAGACCGCCTTTGCCGAGCGCCGTCAGGTATTACTGCCGGACGGATCACAGCTGGAACTCAACGGCGCTACGCAGTTGCAGGTCGACTACAGCCCGGGGCGACGGCAAATTCGGCTTGATGCCGGCGAAGCGATGTTCATTGTCGCCCACGACAGCAACCGGCCGTTCGTGGTCGATACCGCACAGGGCCGTGTGACCGTCACCGGTACCCGCTTCGATGTGCGGTTGGACCCTGGCGCCACCCGTGTTGCAGTGGAGCAGGGCTCGGTACGCGTGCAGGGCAAGGATGCTTCGCTGGCGCAGCTGACGGCGGGCCTGGGCATACAGATAGATGCACAAGGCAAGCTTGCTTCGCCCTATGCGGTCGACGCCGCGGCGCTTACGGCGTGGCGCCAGGGCAAACTGGTCTTCGACAACGCCACCTTGGCTGAAGTGGTGGCCGAAGCCTCGCGCTATCGCACCGAGCCATTGCGCGTTGCCCCCGGCAAGGTGGCGCAGATGCGCCTGTCCAGCACCTTCAGCATCGATGATACCGATGCACTGCTGCGCGCCTTGCCGAGCATCCTGCCGGTGGCGATCAAAACCCGTGAAGACGGCTCTCGCGAAATAATCGCGAAATAGATTCAGGTTTTTTTCGGCTCGTTCGTCTTCCTCGCCAGCTGCAACTGCCAAGCATTTCCATTTGCATGCAGTTGGCGTTTATCCCGAACTTCAGGATGTCTTGACGACGTGAACAACAACAAACCTTTGCCACGCTTGCGCGGCATGGCGCTGGCCCTCGCGGTCAGTGCCGTGGCAGTCAATAGCCATGCCGAACAGGCCAACGCCGCCATCCAGATCCAGGCTCAACCTTTGGCTTCGGCGCTCAGCCAATTGGGCCAGCAAACCCACCTGCAGCTGTTCTACAGCCCTGAGCTTGTGGCCGGCAAGCAGGCCCCGGCGGTGTCCGGCAAGCTGGCGCCGGTGCAGGCCCTGCAACAGTTGTTGCAGGGCAGCGGGCTGACCTTCGAAATGTCCCAGGATACCGTGGTGGTAAAGCCGCTGCCGACCACCCTCGACCTGGGCAGCGGTAGCCTGGAACTGGCGCCCACCGATATCAACGTGGTGGGTGACTGGCTGGGTGATGCCGATCAGGCCGTTGTGCAGAACCACCCCGGTGCGCGCACCGTGGTGCGCCGTGAGGCCATGGTGGAAAAGGGCACGATGAACGTGCGCGACGCACTGCGTGGCATCCCGGGCGTGCAAGTGCAGGACTCCAACGGCACAGGTGGCAGCGACCTGTCGCTCAACGTAGGTGTACGCGGCCTGACGTCGCGCCTGTCGCCTCGCTCTACCGTGCTGATCGATGGCATCCCGGCCGCTTTCGCCCCTTATGGGCAGCCGCAGCTGTCCATGGCGCCGATCTCCTCGGGCAACCTCGACAGCATCGATGTGGTGCGCGGTGCCGGTTCGGTGCGCTATGGCCCGCAGAACGTCGGTGGGGTGATCAACTTCGTCACCCGGGCGATCCCGCAGCAGGCTTCGGCGGAGCTTTCCACCACCCTGGAGACCTCGCAGCACGGCGGTTGGAAGCACACCGAGTCGGCCTTCGTCGGCGGCACTGCCGACAACGGCATGGGTGTGGCGCTGCTGTACACCGGGGTGAACGGCAACGGCTACCGGCAGAGCAACAATGGCAACGACATCGACGACGTCATCCTCAAGACCCACTGGGCACCGACCGACGTTGACGAGTTCTGGCTCAACTTCCATTACTACGATGGCCGTGCCGATATGCCCGGTGGTTTGACCCAGGCCCAGTACGACAGCAATCCGTACCAGTCACTGCGTGATTACGATTACTTCGCCGGGCGCCGCAAGGACGTGTCGTTCAAATGGCAGCGCCAACTCGACGAGGCCACCCAGTTCGAAGTGCTGACGTATTACACCGACAGCTTCCGCGGCAGCACCATCGCCTCGCGTGACATGAAGACCCTGTCGTCCTACCCGCGCAATTACCACACCTTCGCCATCGAGCCGCGCGTTTCGCGGATCTTCTTCGCCGGCCCCACCACCCAGGAAGTCAGTGTCGGTTACCGCTACCTCAAAGAAGCCATGCGCGAACAGTCGACCCGCCTGGCGCTGATCGACAACGTTCCGACGCCTACCCCGACGTCCGACGGCCATGTATTCCAGGACCGCAGCGGCGGCACCGAGGCCAGCGCCTACTACATCGATGACAAGATCGACGTCGGCAACTGGACCATCACCCCGGGTGTGCGCTTCGAGCACATCAACACTGACTGGCGCGACCGCCCGGTGCTGGGCGCCAACAACCGCCCGGTGGCCGAGAAGAAACGCAGCATCACCAGCAATGAACCGCTGCCTGCGCTGAGCGTCATGTATCACATCTCCGATGCCTGGAAGGTGTTTGCCAACTACGAAACGTCGTTCGGCAGCCTGCAGTACTTCCAGCTGGGCCAAGGCGGTACCGGCAACAGCACGGCTAACGGCCTGGAGCCGGAAAAGGCCAAGACCTACGAGGTGGGTACGCGCTATGACAACGGCGCTTTCGCCGGGGAGCTGACGGCCTTCTACATCGACTTCGACGACGAGCTGCAATACATCAGCAATGATGTAGGCTGGACCAACCTGGGCGCCACCAAGCACCAGGGTATCGAGGCGTCTGTACGCTACGACCTGGCCGGGTTGGACCCGCGCCTGGAAGGGCTGTCGGTGAATGGTGGCTACACCTACACCCGCGCGACTTATGAAGGGGAGATTCCTGGCTTCAAGGGGCGCGACCTACCGTTCTACTCACGCCAGGTGGCTACCGCCGGCCTGCGCTACGCGGTCAACCACTGGACCTGGAACCTGGACGCCTACGCCCAATCCAGGCAGCGCGCGCCGGGTACGGGGATCAATGCCGACGGGAGCTTCAATGGCGACTACATCACCGAGCCGAGCGCTGATGGGCAGTATGGCGACATTCCGGGTTATGTGACCTGGCATGCGCGTGGTGGCTATGAGTTCGGACCGAAGATGGCCAATTTGAAGCTGGCGGCGGGGGTGAAGAACCTCTTCGACAAGCAGTACTTCACCCGCTCCAGCGACAACAATGCCGGCATTTATGTAGGCGAGCCGCGGACCTTCTATGTGCAGGCCAGCGTGGGGTTCTGATAGCAGCAGTGCCTCAATCGCCGGCAAGCCGGCTTCCACATTGACAGCAGCGCTGCTGAACCCTGTGGGAGCCGGCTTGCCGGCGATGGGAGCGCGAAGCGCTCCCTTTGATCAGGAAACCACCGCCTCAGCCGGTGAGACGATGCTGGTCTTGGCCCCGCGCGATCTTCCCGAGCTCAGGTAAGCCGCGATCGACTCCTGCGTCACCTCGCCCAGGAACACCTGCTCGGCATCGAGCACCGGCAACCAGGCGCGGTTGAACTCGTACATCCGCGACAGCAGGATGCGCAGATGCTCATCGTGGGAAGCCGTTGCATTGAACTGGCGCAGGAAGTCCGCGCACGTGCCTTGCTGGCGGTGCATGTCGCGCCGGCGTACATACCCCAGCGCCTTGTTCTGCGCATCGGTGACCACCACATAGCGGCGGTCGTGCTCGTCCAGCAGCTCCAGCGCATCGCTCACGGGCGTTTCTGGGCTTACCGACGGGGCGTTGTCCGCCGCATCTTCGGCGCGCACCAGCAACAGGCGTTTCAAGGTGCTGTCCTGGCCCACGAAGTTGCTTACGAAGTCATCCACCGGGTGCGCCAGCAAGGTGTCCGGGTGGTCCAGCTGCAGCAACTTGCCGGCGCGGAAAATGGCAATCTTGTCGGCCAGCTTGATCGCTTCGTCAATGTCGTGGCTGACCATGATCACGGTCTTGTTCAGCGCCCGCTGCATTTCGAAAAACTCGTTCTGGATCATCTCGCGGTTGATCGGGTCGACTGCGCCGAACGGCTCGTCCATCAACAGCACCGGCGCGTCTGCAGCCAGCGCACGGATCACCCCGATGCGCTGTTGCTGGCCACCGGACAGTTCACGCGGGTAGCGTTGCAGGTACTGCTTGGGCTCGAGCTTGATCATGTGCATCAGCTCACGGGCGCGGTCGTGGCACTTCTGCTTGTCCCAGCCGAGCAGGCGCGGGACCACGGTGATGTTCTCCTCGATGGTCATGTTGGGGAACAGGCCGATCTGCTGGATCACATAGCCGATATGGCGGCGCAAGGTCACTTCGTCCAGGCCGCTGGTGTCTTCGCCATTGATGAACACTTGGCCGGAGGTTGGCGTGATCAGGCGGTTGATCATCTTCAGCGTGGTGCTCTTGCCACAGCCCGAGGGGCCGAGGAATACGCAGATTTCGCCTTCGTTGACGGTCAGGCTGACCGACTCGACGGCTTTGACGTCCTTGCCGTTGACGTTGAAGGTTTTGCTGAGGTTCTTGAGTTCGATCATGAGCGCAGTCCTTCTGGAGTCAGGGCACGTTGCAGGGTTTGCAGGAGCAGGTCGGCGATGATTGCCAGCAGGCTGACCAGTACGGCGCCGACCAGCAGCATCGACATGTCGCTGCGGCTGATGGAGGTGAGGATGAGTACGCCCAGGCCACCGGCACCGATGGTCGCGGCGATGGTCATCACGCCAATGTTCATCACCACGGCAGTGCGCACGCCGGCGAGGATGACGGGGACGGCAATGGGCAGCTCGACCATGCGCAGGCGCTGGCCGAAGGTCATGCCGATACCGCGCGCGGCTTCACGGATGCCAGGCTCGACGTTGGTCAGGGCAAGGTAGGTGTTGCGCAGGATGGGCAGCAGTGAATAAAGAAACACCGCAGTGATCGCAGGCAATGGCCCCAGGCCCTGGCCGAACTTGGAGTAGAACGGCAGCAGCAGGCCGAACAGGGCAATCGACGGGATGGTCAGCAGCACTGTGGCGCTGGCCTGCAGTGGCCCGGCCACCACCGGGAAGCGGGTCATCAGGATGCCCAGCGGCACGCCGACCAGGATTGCCAGGCCAACGGCAATGCCGACCAGCATGATGTGCTGCCAGGTCAGTTGCAGCACCAGGGCCCAGTCGAGGTGGGCGAAGGTATCGAGCAGGCTCATGGCTGCACCTCCTTGAGTGGGTGCTCTCGCAGGAATGCTGCGGCCACGGCAGTCGGGCTCTGGTGATCGACGTCGACCTTGGCATTGAGCTGGCGCATGGTCTCGTCATCGAGCTGCTCGGCCAGTGGCTTGAGCAGAGCGGCCAGTTGCGGGTTGGCATCGAGCACGGCCTTGCGCACCACTGGGGCCGCGGTGTAGTCGGGGAAGTAGTGCTTGTCGTCTTCCAGCAGCTTGAGGTTGAACGCACTCAGGCGGCCGTCAGTGGTGTACACCAGGCCGGCGAACACCTGGTTGTTGTGCATGGCGGTGTAGACCAGGCCGGCGTCCATCTGCCTGATGTTGGCTCGGCCGACTTGCAGGTCGTAAATCTCCTTCAGGCCTACCAGGCCGTCAGGGCGGTTGGCGAACTCGGTGTCCAGGGCTACCAGGTGGTTGCGCTGGCGCTCGTCGCGCAGCACTTGGTTGAGGTCACTGATCGTGTTGATCTGTGGGTAGGCCTCGGCGACCTGTTTGGGCAGGCCCAGGGCGTAGGTGTTGCTGAACTTGGTCGGGGTGAGCCAGATCAGGTCCTTCTTGGCATCCAGCGCCTTGACCTTGGCGTAGGTGGCTTCGGCACTGGGCATGCGCTCTTCGATGTGGTTGTACGACACCAGCGACACGCCGGTGTACTCCCACATCAAGTCCAACTGGCCGGTCTCCTGGGCCTGGCGGGCGAGACTGCTGCCAAGGCCGCTGGTGACGCGCACATCGAAGCCATTGGCGCGCAGGTATTGGGCGGTGATTTCAGCGAGTACGGTCTGCTCGGTGAACACCCGTGCGCCGATGCGCACCAGGGGTTTTTCCGCCGCTTGGGCAAAGCCTGCGAACAGCAGGGCCGCGCCCAGCAGCAAGGCGATTCTCTTCTTCATACGTTGCCTCTTTTTTATTGGGCCAGGCCACGTTCCAGCCAGCGCTTGCTGGAGAAACTCACCGCGGCATCCAGCGCCAGTGCCAGCAACGCCGTGCAGGCCGCGCCAAGCAGCAGCTGTGGCTGGTTGTTCAGGGCAATGCCGGGGAAAATCAGGCTGCCCAGGCTGTTGGCACCGATCAGGAACGCCAGGGGCGCAGTGCCCACGTTCAGCGCCAGGGCCACGCGCACACCGCCGACGATGATCGGCACGGCATTGGGCAGTTCCACCTGCCACAGTTGCTGGCGCGGGGTCATGCCGATGCCGGTGGCGGCTTCCTTGAGCGAGGCGGGGACGTTTTTCAGGCCTTCGTAGGTGTTGCGCACGATAGGCAGAAGGGAGGCGAGGAACAGCGCGAAGATCGCGGGCCCGGCGCCGATGCCCAGGATACTGAGGGCGATGGCCAGAACGGCCAGAGGGGGAATGGTGTTGCCAACGTTGAAGAACTGCATGAAGCGCTCGGCTTTGTCGACCCGGTGCGGTCGACTCAACGCAATGCCGGCGGGGATGCCCACGGCCAACGCCGCCGCCATCGAAGCCAGCACCAGTACCAGGTGCGCTTGCAGGTAGAACCCAAGATCGTCGCGGTAACGCGCGATCGTGTCGATGCCGATCCAGTGAACCAGCAGGGCCAGGATGACGAGCACGGCGGCCCATCCCAACAGCCCTTTTCCGTAGCGTGTAGCCACAGGCGGACTCCTTGTGTTGTCGGCGAGCACACTCTTTTTATGGCCGGCCATGGCTGGCGGCGAGTGGTGTGTTCGCGATTAGCAGCGTGAAGCAACCGAAGGCTGCGATCAGGCCATGAGCCGAACCCCGTCGGGCCCGAAAATGCTGATGAAACCAGTCCCCAAGCGAAGCGGGTTGCAGGGGAGTGGACGTCTCCGAGGGCGTAAAGGTTCCCATCTGCAGCGGCATTTGGCCAGTGTTAATCACTGGGGCGAGTGTTTTTTCGTACTAAAAAACAGCGTGAATCCTACGTAAAGGCGTTGGTTTACCTGCTATCTGTCTACCTGTGCTGATGGACAGAATTTCCCTTCTCGATCCTGGTGGTAGGTGACAAGTGCGGGGTCAGGGAGCACAGGTTTTATCAGGTGTTGATCAAGCAAGCAGACACTCGCTTTGAAAACCACTTGTCCAGAGGAGAGAAAGATGTCCAAGACGCTTGATGAGGTCATCAACGAATTGTCCCCTGAGCGCAGGGAGAGGGTGGAGCAGCTGGGTCGTCAATTGATTCGCGAAGAAATGACGCTTCAGGCATTGCGTAAGCAGCTTGAACTCACGCAAGAAGGTTTGGCAGAACGCTTGGACATGCGTCAGGGCAACATCTCCAAGGTGGAGAAGCGCAGTGACATGTTGATTTCGACCCTGCGCAGCTATGTGGAAGCCTTGGGCGGCACTCTGGAACTCGTTGTGAATATACCTGGCCGCCCTCCTGTGACGCTTGACGGTTTTTGTGAAAGCCAGGCGAAACGCGCCTGACTGACCATCGTTTACCAACGGAGGGGATCAAATTTTGGTCCCCGCCCAACTTCAGGTATGATATCGCCCCTTTTTGAATCCCCCAGTCAGGCGATTTCCCATGACCAACCAGGCCGCCGAAGTCGCGAAGCGCCGCACTTTCGCAATCATTTCCCACCCCGACGCCGGTAAGACCACCATCACCGAGAAACTCCTGCTGATGGGCAAGGCCATTGCCGTCGCCGGTACCGTGAAGTCGCGCAAGTCCGACCGCCACGCCACCTCCGACTGGATGGAAATGGAGAAGCAGCGCGGTATTTCCATCACCACCTCGGTGATGCAGTTCCCGTACCGCGAGCACATGATCAACCTGCTCGACACCCCCGGCCACGAAGACTTCTCGGAAGATACCTATCGCACCCTGACTGCAGTGGACTCGGCGCTGATGGTGCTCGACGGCGGTAAAGGTGTAGAGCCGCGGACCATTGCCCTGATGGACGTCTGCCGCCTGCGCGACACGCCCATCGTCAGCTTCATCAACAAACTCGACCGTGACATCCGCGACCCGATCGAACTGCTCGACGAGATCGAAGCGGTACTGAAGATCAAGGCCGCGCCGATCACCTGGCCGATCGGTTGCTATCGCGACTTCAAGGGTGTGTACCACCTTGCCGGCGACTACATCATTGTCTACACCCCGGGCCATGGCCATGAGCGTACCGAGGCGAAGATCATCGAGAAGCTCGACTCTGATGAAGCCCGTGCCCACCTGGGTGACGAGTATGACCGCTTCCTCGAGCAGCTCGAGTTGGTGCAGGGCGCCTGCCATGAGTTCGATCAGGACGAGTTCATCAATGGCCAGCTGACGCCGGTGTTCTTCGGTACCGCACTGGGCAACTTCGGTGTCGACCATGTACTTGACGCCGTTGTCGACTGGGCGCCGCGCCCGCTGGCCCGTGTAGCCCACGAGCGTACCGTGGAGCCGGTTGAAGAGAAGTTCACCGGCTTCGTGTTCAAGATCCAGGCGAACATGGACCCGAAACACCGCGACCGTATCGCCTTCATGCGCATTTGCTCGGGCAAGTACGAGAAGGGCATGAAGATGCGCCACGTGCGTACCGGCAAGGATCTGCGCATCGGTGACGCGCTGACCTTCTTCTCGTCCGAGCGCGAGCAGCTCGAAGAAGCCTACGCTGGCGACATCATCGGCTTGCACAACCATGGCACCATCCAGATCGGCGACACCTTCACCGAAGGCGAGGCGCTGGGCTTCACCGGCATCCCGCACTTCGCCCCGGAACTGTTCCGCCGCGTGCGCCTGAAGGACCCGCTCAAGTCCAAGCAGCTGCGCCAGGGCCTGCAGCAGCTGGCCGAAGAGGGCGCGACCCAGGTGTTCTTCCCAGAACGCAGCAACGACATCATCCTTGGTGCGGTCGGTGTGCTGCAGTTCGACGTGGTCGCCAGCCGCCTGAAGGAAGAGTACAAGGTCGAGTGCGCCTACGAGCCGATCACCGTGTGGTCGGCACGCTGGATCAGTTGCGACGACAAGAAGAAGCTCGAAGACTTCCAGGTCAAGGCCATGGAAAACCTGGCCATCGACGGTGGCGGTCACCTGACCTACCTGGCCCCGACCCGGGTCAACCTGTCGCTGATGGAAGAGCGCTGGCCGGACGTCAAGTTCCGCGCTACTCGCGAGCATCACTGATCCTGGGAGGGCTATGCCCTCCTTTTCGCGACACAAGGCCGCTCCTACAGCTGTAGGAGCGGCCTTGTGTCGCGAAAGGGCCGCAAAGCGGCCCCATTTCAGTTCCCCGCCTTGATACTGGTCCAGATGCGCGTACGAATGCGGTCGATCTTGGCCGGCATCGCCTCCAGCGCATACAGCTTGCCCATCATCTCTTCGCTCGGATAAATCATGGTGTTGCCCTTGAGTGCCGGGTCCACCAGAGCGTCGGCCTTGAGGTTGCCGTTGGCGTACTGCACATGGTTACTGATATTGGCCATCACCTGTGGCTGCAACAGGTAATTCATGTAGGCATAACCCGCCTTCTCATCCGGTGCATCGGCCGGCATGGCAACCATGTCGAACCACATCGGTGCGCCTTCCTTGGGGATCGAATAGCCGACCTTCACCCCGTTCTTCGCTTCATCGGCGCGGTTTTTCGCCTGCAGCACGTCACCCGAGAACCCTACCACCACGCAGATATCGCCATTGGCCAGGTCACCTGTGTACTTGGATGAATGGAAGTAGCTGATGTACGGGCGAACCTTCATCAGCAGTTCCTTGGCCTTTTCGTAGTCCTTCGGATCTTTGCTGTGGTGCGGCAAGCCCAGGTAGTGCAGGGCGATGGGTAACAGTTCAGGGCCGTTGTCGAGCACGGCGACCCCACAGCTCTTGAGCTTGCTCATGTACTCGGGCTTGAAGATCAGGTCCCACGAATCCACCGGGGCGTTGTCACCGAGCACGGCCTTTACCTTGTCGATGTTGTAGCCGATGCCGGTACTGCCCCACAGGTACGGGAAACCGTACTGGTTGCCGGGGTCGTTGACCTCCAGCGCCTTGAGCAGCACCGGGTTGAGGTTGTTCCAGCCGGGTAGCTGCGACTTGTCCAGCTTCTTCAGGGCCTTGCCCTGAATCTGTCGGGCCATGAAGTGGTTGGAGGGGAACACCACGTCGTAGCCTGAGTTGCCGGTCATCAGCTTGCCGTCGAGGGTCTCGTTGCTGTCGTACACGTCGTAGGTCGGGTTGATGCCGGTGGCCTGCTGGAAGTTCTTCAACGTGTCGGGGGCCACGTAGCTGGACCAGTTGTAGATCTTTACCGAGTCGGCGGCGTTGGCCACGCTGGCGGCCAGCATCAGGGGAGCGAGAAGGAGGGTGCGCATGTCGGGTTTACCTTGCTTTGTCTGTTGTTTTCGAAGGCAGGCGATCAGCGGATCAGAAGATCAGTACGTAGGTCTTGCGCACGGTTTCCTGGATATCCCAGATGCCCATGCTGTTGGCCGGTAGCATCAGTGCGTCTCCGGCTTCTATGTGAAGGGGCTGGCCACCGTCGGGTGTGAAGGTGCAGCGGCCCTTGATGAAGTGGCAGAACTCCTGCTGCGCGATCTGCCGCCGCCAGCGCCCGGGCGTGCATTCCCAGATGCCGGTTTCGACGCCATCGCTGCGTTCCACGCAGGTGACCGAGGTCACTGCCACGGGTTCGCCAAGCGGCACCGCGACCGGGTTGGAGCTTTCCAGCACGGCGCTTTCGGTGTGTTTGAACTGGGTGATGCTCATTACCGTTGGATCCTGTGTGGGTGAAAGGGAAGTCAGTGCATGAAGCCTTCCATGAAGTCCGCCAGCGAGCTGGCCAGGCGCCGCCGCCATGGCACGGTGGCGGGGTTGGCGAGGGTTCGGTCCTCGTGCACGAAGCTCTGGATGATCGCGTTGTAGCCCAGCCAGCGGCAGGGCTCGGGCGGCCAGCTGGCCAGGCTCGACAGCGGACGGTTGTCGAGCACCCAGGGTTGCGCGGTCAGTTCGTTGTGCTGGTTGAGGATCAGCGCGGCCAATGTGCGCCCACCGAGGTTGGTGGCGCCGACACCTTCACCGCCATAACCGCCGGACAGGGCAATACCGCGCTGGCGGTCACACAGCATGTGCGGGCGGAAGCGCCGGGCCATGCCCAAGTTGCCACCCCACGAATGGGTGATGCGCACATGCTTGAGTTGTGGGAACAGCTCACTGAACAGGTAGCGGCGCAGTTCGACTTCGGCCTCTGTCAGGGTGAAGTCTTCGCGCAGCCTACCGCCGAAGCGGTAGCCGCCGCGGGCGCCGAACACCAGGCGGTTGTCGGCGGTGCGTTGGCCATAGGTGACCTGGCGGCTGCTCTCGCTGAAGGCCTGGCCTTGTGACAGGCCGATCTGCTCCCAGGTCGATTCGGGCAGGGGCTCGGTGGCCACCAGCAGGCTCTGCACCGGCAGTTGATGCTTGCCCAGCGGTGGCAGGCTGGCGGCGTAGCCCTCCACAGCAGGGACCATCCACTGGCAGCGGATGCGCGCCAGGGGTGCCCGTACTTCACCGGGCTGCCAGTCGACGGCGGGGGTGTTTTCGTAGATCGGCACGCCCAGCGCTTCAACCGCCCGGGCCAGGCCACGCACCAGCTTGGCGGGTTGGATGGTCGCGGTATGCGGGCTGTAGATCGCGCCGTAGGCGTTGCTCACGCGAAGCTGGGCGTCCAGTTGCTCAGGGCGCAGCCAGCGGTAGTCATCCTCGGTCATGCCCTGGCGGTAGAGGTCATCGAGGTAGGCACGCAGGCTGCGCTCCTGTTCCGGGTAGCGCGCGGCGCAATACAGCACGCCGCCTTTGCGGTAGTCGCAATCGATGCCTTCGCGTTGCAGCACGCGGTGGACTTCGTCGGGGATGCCATGCAGCAGGTCGATGCTGGCGCGGCGTTGTTGCGGCGACAGGGTGGCGAGCAGGCGGTCTTCACCGAGCATGTTGCCCATCAGCCAGCCGCCATTGCGCCCAGAGGCGCCAAAGCCGGCAATGTTGGCCTCGATCACGGCGATGTTCAGCTGTGGCGCCTGGCGCTTGAGGTAGTAGGCGGTCCAAAGCCCGGTGTAGCCAGCGCCGATGATGCACACATCGACGTCGAGGTCTTCGCGCAGGGCCGGGCGGGCGCACAGTGGCTCTTCAAGCTGGTCCATCCACAGGCTGAGCGTGCGCAAAGGTTGCATCGGGTTCGGCTCCACATCCGTCAAGGTCTGTGGGCGATCCTAGTGGCGTTCAGCGCTGGCTGTCTTACGTGCGTGCACGCAGGGAAATTTGCTTCAGATAGGCCTTGGGCGTAAGCCCGGTGTGTTCGCGGAAGCACTTGTAGAATGCCGACAGGGAGTTGAAGCCCGCGCTGAACGCCAGGTCGTCGATCGGCGCCCCGATCCTGTCGTCATCCAGGCTGGCCATCAGGTGCTGCAGGCGGGCCTGGTTGACGTAGCGGTAGAAGCTTTGCCCCAGCACCTGGTTGAGCAGGTAGGAGATCTGGTTGCGGCTGTAGCCACTGGCATCGGCCACCTGTTGCAGGTCCAGTTCCGGGTCAAGGTAGGGGCGCTGGCGCTGGAAGTAGTGCTCCAGGTCCTGGGCCATGGTCGACAGCTGTCGCGGCGAAAGGCCCAGGCGGCTGACGGCTGGGCGCGGGCCGCTGCTGGCAAGCCCCTGGCTGTTCTGGCGGACCAGCGTGGCGTACTCGTTGACCCGCCAGATCAGCCCGTCCTTGACCGTGATCGCTTCGCTGGACTGAAACGCCACCAGGCCTTCGCCGCCCTGCACCGTGACCTGGTACTGGATGAATGCCGTGCTGCCGTCAACGCGGATACGGTCGCCATGGACGATGTCCTCGCCGGCCTGGTGGGGCAGGCAAGCGCGGACATAGTCACGCAGCGCGTCGTAACCGAGCACGCGGTTCTGGAAAAAATCGTGGTATTGCACGTCCGGGTGATAGAGCGCAATCACCCCGTCGAGGTCGCGGTGCTTCCAGCACAGGTGGTAGCGCAGCACGGTTTCGGCGGTGATTGGCGTTTGTTCAGGGCCGTCCGATAATTCATTCAATGTCATTCAGCGATAGTGCCGAGGCTTGCAACGTCAAGCAAGAGCCAACTGAATCTAGCATTTTAAGCCGCATTCCCAGAGGCTGAAGTCTCTGGGGGCTCGGGTATTACTCAGCTTCCTGATAGCGGGGGAACAGTACTCGAGTTTCGTTGATGCGAAATCCCGGTGCTACCGAGCGACCGTGATAGAAGTTGGGGGACTGGCCGGCATCTAAGCAGCCCAGGTTTTGCAGCAACTCGGCCATGCTGACGGGCATGACTGGCCACAACGTAAGCGCGCCATGGCGTAGGGCTTCCAGGCAATCATGCAGGATATGACCTACGTATACGAGGTTTTCAGGCTGCTTGACTAGCCGGTAGGGCTCGGTGAGGTTCACGTACTGATCGATTGTACGAAAGATTGTGAGTGCTGATGCAATCATCTTGTCGTATTGGAATGCTTGGGCCTTTTCTCGGGACGATAGGCTAAGCTCTCTGATGGCCTTGGAGAAATCGCTGGCAACAGCCGATTTTGCGGGTACGATACCCTCAAAATAGCGATTGACCATCCCTATGATTCGACTGAAACAATTTCCCACGGTATTGGCGAGGTTCGCGTTGTAGCTTTCTAAGAGACGCAAATGCGCAAAATCCGAGTCGCTGGCGCCCACTGGCCCCGCGCTGGCGAGATAGAAACGCATGCTGTCCACCCCAAATTTTTCACAGTAATGGCGCAAAAGGTCGGTGCCTACGAAATTGCCCATGCTTTTCGACATCTTTTCGCCTTCGCGTATCCAGAAACCGTGGGCGAGGATGTTGCGTGGCAGATCCAGCCACTGGTTACCCTCTACCTGTTTCAGGGCCAGCAACATGGCAGGCCAGATTACGGCATGGAACCAGAGGATGTCCTTGCCAACCACCTGGAGGGTCGCCGGCCAGAGGTGACGACGCTCTAGGGTGTCGATTGCGGTAAGGTAGTTGAACAGTGCGTCGACCCAGACGTAAACCACATGCGAAGTGTCGCCGGGAACATTGATTCCCCAAGCGTCGGCGTTATGTCTTGAAATAGGGATGTCGCTGATTCCATCTTGTATCCTTGCAACGATTTCAGCACTACGGCTAGCTGGATGAATTCTCAGTTGACCGGTGTCGAGCAGCGCCAACAATTGCTCTTGGTAGCGACTTAGGCGAAAGAAATAGTTATTTTCACTGCGCTGAATCAGAGGCTTTTTATTGATTGGTGACTTGTATTCATACTGCTTTGCCTTGGTGTCGGATATGTATTCCTCTTGGCCCGCGTCATACCAGCCTACATACTCACCTAAATAAACATCCCCGGTAGTCATAAGCTGTTCAATACGTTTGCGTACAGTTGCCTTGTGACGGGGTTCGCTGGTCCTGATGAAATCATTGAAGTCGATATTGAACATTGTGAATGCTTGACGAAATGCATCGGCATTGTTCTGTGCCCATGTTTCTACAGGCACTTCCTGAGCTCGCGCTGCTTCTATTACCTTAGTCGAGTGTTCATCCGTCCCGGTCAATAAGAATGACTCATTATTTTCGAGCTGCGCCGTGCGAGCTCCGATATCGGCGAGCAGGGTTGAAAATACATGGCCAATATGTGGGGCGTCATTCACGTAGTAAATGGGAGTTGTGAAATAGCGAGTTGATCTCATTGCCTACATCCGGGGAAGGTGGAATAAGGCAAGGTAGCGGGTAGGGTGAACATAGTAAATAAACAGAATGTTTAGATTGCTTCGTATGATTTTTCCTATAAAAGCTCCTATATGCGCTTCTGTGGGTTGTTCACAGGCAGTTGGTGGCGCCCGGGCGCTGTATGAGCCTGCAGCATGCACTTCTCGATACCGCACCTCCCCGACACTCCGTTAAGGACCTTACTTTCATGGCCTGCTTCTTAAAACCGCCGGGTCGGATCTTGGGGGGCGTTGCATAAACCCTGAGTGGTGAGCCTCGATTCGGGTGTTTTGCACGGTCCTAGGACGCACGCTTGAGCTAAGCCATTGATTTGGCAGCATGTCATTTTTTGACACAACTGGCACAGCCTCTGCACCGATTACAGGGCAATGGACCTGTTATCAACAATAAAGGCGAAAACCTCATGATTCCCTCTGCCGACTACCCGCATGTCGATTCCCAGAGCCGCTCAGGCGTGTCCTGGGCGGCCATCTTCGCCGGGGCAGCTGCCGCTGCGTCCCTTTCACTGATCCTGATGGTACTGGGTGCGGGGCTCGGCTTTGCCGCCACCTCGCCTTGGGCCGATGAAGGTGCCAGCGCCAAGGCACTGGGCATCTCGACCATCATCTGGCTATTGCTGACCCAGATTCTTGCTTCCGGGCTGGGTGGCTATATTGCCGGGCGCCTGCGGGTGAAGTGGGCGAACCTGCACGGTGACGAGGTGTACTTCCGCGACACGGCGCATGGTTTTCTCGCCTGGGCGGTCGCCACCCTGGTAGCGGCGATGCTGATCGTGAGTACCGCCGGGGGGCTGGCCAGTGCCGGTGTGCAGGCGGGCGCGAATGCCGTGGGGGCCGCAGCCAGCATGGCGCCCAAGCCTGACGCCAATGGCTATTTCGTCGACAGCCTGTTCCGCAGTGATGGCCCGGCGCCTGTGAGTGACGACGCCGCCAATGGCGTGGCAGCACGGATTATCGCCAGGTCCATTGCGCAGGGGACGCTCGCCGAAGATGACCGCGCTTACCTGGCGCAACTGGTGGCCCAGCGTACCCGCCTCAGCCAGCCTGAAGCCGAAGCACGCGTAGACCAGGTGTTCGCCCAGGTCGAGCAAGCCAAGGTCGAGGCAAAAAAAGCAGCCGACACCGCAGCCAAAGTGGCGGCATGGACCGCGCTGTGGACCTTCGTTGCGCTGTTGTGTGGGGCATTCTTCGCCAGCCTGGCAGCCCTGTACGGTGGTCGCCAGCGTGATCGCGTGATGTGGCTGGAAGGGGAAGGGGTTGATTACACCGCGCGTCGTACTGTTCAACGTTGAGTAAGGAGAAACATCATGCGCTCATTACTGCTGTGGATGCTTGGGGTGCCGATTCCGGTGATCATTCTGATCGCGATATTCATGCATTGAGTGGTTGGGGCCGCTGTGCGGCCCATCGCCGGCAAGCCGGCTCCTACAGGTACATCACCGTTCTCAGGAGCAGTGAACTACCTGTGGGGGCCGGCTTGCCGGCGATTGAGGCTATGCCGACCTAAAGAAACTGCTCGGCATAGTGACAGGCGACTTGCCTGGTCCCGACCTGCCGAAACGCCGGCACTTCAACACCACACCGCTCCGTCGCATACGGGCAGCGTTTGTGAAATGCGCACCCATCCGGCGGGTCGAGCGGGTTGGGCAGCTCGCCGGCGATGCGGATCTTCGGCTTCAACGGGTCCGGGTGGATCGCCGGTGTCGCTGAAAGCAGCGCCTGGGTGTACGGGTGCAGCGGCT
Source organism: Pseudomonas sp. BNK-15 (assembly GCF_047456105.1). Lineage (NCBI taxonomy): Bacteria > Pseudomonadati > Pseudomonadota > Gammaproteobacteria > Pseudomonadales > Pseudomonadaceae > Pseudomonas > Pseudomonas sp. BNK-15. Next base: position 905,052 of record NZ_CP179898.1, on the reverse strand, counting down.
TTTCGTAGATATCTTCCTTCGGCCCCATTTCCGCCGGCCGGCCCAGGTACATCACCAGCACCTGATCCGCCACGTGGCGTACCACTGCCAGGTTGTGGGAGATGAACACGTAGGCGGTGTTGAATTCCTTCTGCAGGTCCATGAACAGGTTCAGCACCTGTGCCTGGATCGACACATCCAGCGCCGAGGTCGGTTCGTCGGCCACCAGCACTTTGGGTTGCAGCATCATCGCCCGGGCCAGGGCGATGCGCTGGCGCTGGCCGCCCGAGAACATGTGCGGGTAGCGCTGGTAATGCTCAGGCCGCAACCCCACCTGCTCCATCATCTTCTGCACTTTTTCGCGCCGCTCGGCCTTGCTCAACGAGGTGTTGATCAGCAGCGGTTCGGCCAACTGATCGCCGATCTTCTGCCGTGGGTTGAGCGAGGCATAGGGGCTCTGGAACACCATCTGGACGTCGCGGCGCAGCTGTTTGCGCTCGCTTTTGCTGGCGCCTTTGACCTCGGTGCCGTCGATCTGCAACGAGCCGGAAGAGGGCTCTTCGATCAACGTCAGTGCGCGCGCCAGCGTGGACTTGCCGCAACCCGACTCACCCACCACGGCCAGTGTCTTGCCAGCTTCCAGCTCGAATGACACGCCATTGAGTGCGCGCACCAAGGCATGGCCCTTGAACAGCCCGCGGGACACTTCGTAATGCCGGGTCAGCTCCCGTGCGGTTAGAACGACGCTCATCACGCCACCTCCTGGTTCAGCGGGTAGAAGCAACGCACCAGGCTATGGGCCTGAGGGTCAAGGGGTGGGCGTTGGCGCCGGCAGTTGTCCTGCACGTACGGGCAGCGTGGCGACAGCAGGCAGCCGTCCGGGCGGTCGTACCGGCCAGGGACGATGCCCGGCAGCGTGGCCAGGCGTTCGGCGCCGATGCTGTGTTCGGGGATGGCCGCCAGCAGTGCTTCGCTGTAGGGGTGCGCGGGCACGTCGAACAGCTCAGGCACCTGGCCCACTTCCACGGCTTGGCCGGCATACATCACACAGACGCGTTTGGCGGTTTCGGCGACCACGGCCAGGTCGTGGGTAATCAGGATGAGCGCCATGTTGCGCTCTTTCTGCAGGTTGACCAGCAGTTCCATGATCTGCGCCTGGATGGTCACGTCCAGCGCCGTGGTCGGCTCGTCGGCGATCAGCAGCTTGGGCTCCCCGGCAATCGCCATGGCGATTGCCACGCGCTGGCTCATGCCACCGGACAGCTGGTGCGGGTAGGCGTCCAGGCGGCTTTCGGCAGCCGGGATCTCGACCTTTTTCAGCAGCTCCAGGGCACGCTGGCGCGCGGCTTTGCCTTTGAGGCCCAGGTGCTGGCGCAGCACTTCTTCGATCTGGTAGCCCACGGTGTAGCTGGGGTTGAGCGCGGTCATCGGGTCCTGGAAGACCATGGCGATGTCCTTGCCCACCACCTTGCGCCGCTGGCGGGAGCTGAGTTTGAGCATGTTGGTGCCGTCGAAGGTGAGCGTATCGGCGGTGATGCGCCCGGGGGCCTCGATCAGGCCCATCAGGGCCATCATGGTGACCGATTTGCCCGAGCCGGACTCACCGACAATGGCCAGTATTTCACCGGCGTCCACCGCCAGGTCCAGGCCGTCCACCACTGGGACTGCATTGGCGTCGCCGAAGCGCACGCTCAGGTTGTTGATCTGCAACAGTGACATGGCGCTCTCCTCAGGCGGCGTTCTTGAGTTTCGGGTCCAGCGCATCGCGCAAGCCGTCGCCCATCAGGTTGATTGCCAGCACACTGAGCAGGATGGTCAGGCCGGGCAGGCTCACCACCCACCAGGCGCGCTCGATGTAGTCCCGGGCCGAGGCGAGCATGGTGCCCCACTCCGGGGTCGGCGGTTGTACACCCAGGCCCAGGAAGCCCAGCGCAGCGGCGTCGAGGATGGCCGAGGAGAAGCTCAAGGTGGCCTGCACGATCAGCGGTGCCATGCAGTTGGGCAGCACGGTGACGAACATCAGCCGTGGCAACCCGGCGCCAGCCAGACGCGCGGCGGTCACATAGTCGCGGTTCAGTTCACCCATCACCGCAGCGCGGGTCAGGCGCACGTAGGACGGTAGCGACACGATGGCGATGGCGATCACTGTGTTGATCAGGCCTGGGCCGAGAATGGCGACGATCGCCACGGCCAGCAGCAGCGACGGCAGGGCCAGCATCACGTCCATCAGGCGCATGATCGACGGACCGAGCAAGCGCGGGAAGAAACCGGCCAGCAGGCCCAGCAGGATGCCCGGGATCAGCGACATCACCACCGACGACAGGCCGATCAGCAGCGACAGCCGGGCGCCCTGGATCAGCCGCGAGAGCAGGTCACGGCCCAGTTCGTCGGTGCCGAGGATGAATTGCCAGGTACCGCCTTCGAGCCATACCGGCGGGGTCAGCAGGAAGTCACGGTATTGTTCGCTTGGGTCATGCGGCGCCACCCACGGCGCGAACAGCGCACAGAACACCACCACGCACATGAAGGCCAGGCCCATCACCGCGCCCTTGTTGCGCGAGAAGGCGTGCCAGAACTCTTTGTATGGCGAGGGGTAGAGCAGGCTTTGGTCCACCGGGCTGGCCGGCGTCACGGATTTCGGAATCGGGCTAGTCATGGCGAAGGCCTCAGCGCTGATGACGGATGCGTGGGTTGGCCAGGCCGTAGAGGATGTCCACGACGAAGTTGACCAGGATCACCAGGCAGGCGATCAAAAGGATGCCGTTCTGGACCACGGGGTAGTCACGGGCGCCGATGGCTTCGATCAGCCATTTGCCGATGCCCGGCCAGGAGAAGATGGTTTCGGTCAGCACCGCACCGGCCAGCAGCGTGCCGACCTGCAGGCCGAACACGGTCAGCACCGGGATCAGTGCATTGCGCAGGCCGTGCACGAACACCACGCGGGCCGGTGACAGGCCTTTGGCGCGCGCAGTGCGAATGTAGTCTTCGCGCAGCACTTCGAGCATGGACGAGCGGGTCATGCGGGCGATTACCGCCAACGGGATGGTGCCGAGCACGATGGCCGGCAGGATCAGGTGCATCACCGCATCCTTGAACGCGCCTTCTTCGTCACTGAGCAGGGTATCGATGAGCATGAAGCCGGTTTTCGGCTCGATGTCGTACAGCAGGTCGATGCGCCCGGAGACCGGCGTCCAGCCCAGGCTCACCGAGAAGAACATGATCAGGATCAGGCCCCACCAGAAAATCGGCATCGAATAGCCGGCCAGGGAGATGCCCATGACCCCGTGATCGAACAGCGAGCCACGCTTGAGCGCAGCGATCACGCCGGCCAATAAGCCGACGATGCCGGCGAACAGCAGCGCAGCAAAGGCCAGTTCCAGGGTTGCAGGGAACAGGGTGAGGAACTCGCTCCATACGCTTTCACGGGTGCGCAGCGACTCGCCCAGGTCACCCTGCGCGAGCTTGCCCACGTAATCCAGGTACTGGACCGGCAGTGGCTTGTTCAGGCCCAGGCGCTCCATGGCCTGGGCGTGCATCTCGGGGTCGACCCTGCGCTCGCCCATCATCACTTCCACCGGGTCGCCGGGGATCAGGCGTATGAGCGCGAAGGTCAGCAAGGTGATGCCGAAAAACGTCGGTATCAGCAGGCCCAGGCGCCGGGCAATAAAACTCAACATTGTCAGGGTTACCTCATCAGCCGTTGTACGGCGGTGCCGCCGTTGCCCGTGTGGGTTGCCGGCGGTCGTTGTTGTTCTACTTCACCTGGGTGGTGGCGAAGTTGTTGTTGGTCAGAGGGTTGATCACATAACCCTCCACGTTGTCACGCATGGCAGTGAACATCTTCGGGTGCGCCATGCTGATCCAGGGCTGGTCGTCATCGTACACCTTCAATGCCTCGGCATAGAGCCTGGCACGCTCGTCGTTGTCGATCACCTCACGGGCGCGGGTGATCAGGTCCTGAAACTTCGAGTTGCACCAGCGCGCGTAGTTCTCACCACTTTTGACCGCATCGCAGCTGAGCAGGGGGCTGAGGAAATTGTCCGGGTCGCCGTTGTCGCCGGCCCAGCCGGTGGAGACCAGGTCGGCCTCACCGTTTTTCGCCCGGCGCAGCATCTCGGCCCACTCCATCACACGGATGTCCAGCTTCAGGCCGATTTTGGCGAGGTCGGACTGGAGCATTTCCGCCGACAGCCGTGGGTTGGGGTTGGTCGCGCCGCCGCCATTGCGGGTGAACAGCGTGATGACCGTGCCTTGCGGCACCCCGGCCTGCTGGAGCAGTTCACGGGCCTTGGCCAGGTCACGGGGTGGGTTCTGGTTGGCACTGTTGTAGCCGATCATGGTTGGCGGGTAGGGGTTTACCCCCACCAGCGCATTGCCCTTGCCGAACAGCTGGTCGACGTGGGTCTGGCGGTCGAAGGCCATGTTGATGGCTTTGCGCACGCGCACATCGCTGAGGTATTTGTGCTCGGTGTTCATGGCGATATAGCCGGTGACCAGGGCCTCGATCTCGGCGACCTTGAGCTTGGGATCAGCCTTGATCGACGCCACGTCGTCCGGTTTCGGGTAAAGCGCCACCTGGCATTCATTGGCGCGCAGCTTCTGCAGGCGCACGTTGCTGTCGGTGGCGATGGCGAAAATCAGCGAGTCGGCCGGCGGCTTGCCGCGGAAGTAGTCCGGGTTGGCCTTGAAGCGCACCTGGGCGTCCTTGTTGTAGCGCTGGAAGATGAACGCGCCAGTGCCCACCGGTTTGCTGTTGAGGTCGCCGGTCTTGCCTGCCTTGAGCAACTGGTCGCCGTATTCGGCGGAGTAGATCGAGGTGAAGCCCATGGCCATGTCACGCAGGAACGGTGCTTGCGGGCGGGTCAGGGTGATGACCACGGTGTGGTCGTCGGTCTTGTCCACCGATTTGAGCAGGTCCTTGAAGGCCATGCTCTCGAAATACGGGTAGCCGACGCTGGTCTTGTCGTGCCACGGGTGGTTAGGGTCGAGCTGGCGACGCAGGCTCCACAGCACGTCGTCGGCATTGAAATCGCGGGTCGGTTTGAAGTAACCGGTGGTGTGGAACTTCACTCCTTGGCGCAGGTGAAAGGTGTAGGTCAGGCCATCGGCCGAGATGTCCCAGCGTTCGGCCAGGGCTGGCTGGATGTCGGTGGTGCCGGGCTTGAAGTCGACCAGGCGGTTGAACACCGTCTCAGCCGAGGCATCGGCGGTGACCGCCGTGGTGTATTGAACGATGTCGAAGCCTTCCGGGCTGGCTTCGGTGCACACCACCAGCGGCTTGGCCGCCAGGTTGCCGGCGGCGCCGAGTATGACCGCTGCCAGGGCAGCGCGTAGCGGTAGCGATGTCATGTGTCCTCCTTGCTTGCAATGATTCCAGCGTAGCCGCCCGGGCCCGCACTGAAGCGGACCTGGGCGTAAGCGGTCAGAGAATGTTGAACGGAATGGTGGTCACGACGCGGAACTCATCCAGGCTGCCATCGGCCTGTGCCTTGCTGGCGCGATGCGCGGTATAGGTAGCGCGGATGCTGGTGTCTTTCAGCGGCCCGCTCTGCACCGCGTAGCTGGTGCCGATACCCCACTCATAGTGGGTTTCGCCATCCAGGCCGTTCACGTCATAGGCCGTACCGCGGTAATGGGTGCCGTCGATGCCCCAGCCGCGGGCGTTGTACAGGTTGAACTTCAGGCCCGGCACGCCATACGGCGCCATGTTCAGCACGTAGGAAATCTGCAGGGATTTCTCGTTCGGGCCGTTGAAGTCCGAGAGCAGGGAGTTGGCCAGGTAGATGCCGTTGGTTTCGTGCAGGTAGTCGAAGTACTCGTTACCGTTGACCTGCTGCCACGAAGCGCTGAGGGTGTGGGCCTGGTGGGTCAGGCCGAACGACAGGCTGTAGGTGTCGTTGTCGATCTCGCCCATCTTCTGGCTGCCTGCGTCCACGGTCTTGTAGTAGTTCAGGCCGGTGGTCAGGCTCAGCACCGCGCTGTCGCCCAGCACGTGGCTGGCGCCGAAGTAGTACTGGTTCCAGAAGTCGTCGACCTTGGTGGCGTACAGGCTGGTGGTCAGGCTCTTGAGCGGCTGGTAGTTGACCCCGGCGGTACTGGCACGGTCGGTTTCCACGCCCGCGGCGCCATACTCGCTGCGAAACTTGCTCAGGCTCTGTTCGGTGCGCGGCGAGACACGGTCGAAGGTGCCCAGGTCGAATGACAGGTTGTCGAACTCTGCACTGTGCAGGAACGCGCCCTGGAAGCTGGAGGGCAGGGCGCGGTTGCCGATGTAAGCGATCATCGGCGTGTCCACGGACTGGCGGCCGACGGTGAGGGTGGTGTTGGACACCCGTGCCTTGAGGTTGGCCAGGCCCATCTTGCTCCACTGGCCGATGGGGTCGCCATCGCTATGGGTCAGGGTACGGTTGTTCGGCCCGGCGACTGCGGCGCGGCCTTGCTCCAGAGCGATGGCGTTGTAGCCGGCTGCCTCCACGGCAAAACCCACGGTGCCCTGGGTGAAGCCTGAGCTGTAGTTGAGGATGGTGCCCTGCAGCCAGTTGTCGCGGCTGTGGCTGTCGTGGCGTGTGCCGTCGCTTTTGTAGTACTTGAACAACGGCGCGCGGGTGGCGCGTTCGCGGGCGTACCAGTTGCGGGTGCTGCCGGACAGGCTCTGGCCGTCGATGAAACCTTTGGCCTCATCCTGCTCGCTGGTGCCTTTGAGGCTGAACGGGACGTAGTCCTGGCTTTGGGTGTCGGCCTGGGCCATGGCGGCGAAGGTGGCGATGGATAACGCCAGTGTGGTGAACGTGAATAGTCTCAAGATGAAAGCTCCCTTTCTGTTCTTTTAGTTATTGCCTGGCCTTGTGGGCCGGGTTGTTGCGGTGTTGCCAGGGTTGCCCGGGGTTGCCGGGCCAATCAGGGGGAGGTGTGTGGCCAGTGCTGGCCCTTTCGCCGGCAAGCCGGCGCCCACAGGAATCAATAAAGATCCCCAGGCTTGTGCCATTTTTGTAGGAGCCGGCTTGCCGGCGAGAGAGCCGCTACCGGCTAACGCTCAATCAACGCTCACTCCGGAAAAGTCGTTGCGGCCAAAGGGGCTCACCTTGAAGCCGGCCACCTTGACGCTGAGCGGCTGGTTCACCGTGGAGTGCGCCACCGGCGTGATCGGCACCTGCTGTTTGAGGCGTTGCTGGGCCTGCTGGTACAGCACTGTGCGCTGCTCGCGGTCGGTTACCTGCTTGGCTTGCTTGACCAGGCTGTCGTACTGCCGGTCGCACCACTGCGAGTAGTTGTTGCTGCCGATGGCATCGCAGCTGTAGAGGGTGCCCAGCCAGTTATCCGGGTCGCCGTTGTCACCGGTCCAGCCGATCAGGGCGATGTCGTGCTCGCCGCTTTTCATGCGCTTGAGGTATTCGCCCCATTCATAACTGACGATGCGCACTTTCAAGCCCAGCTTGCTCCAGTCGGCCTGAAGCATCTCGGCCATGAGCTTGGCGTTGGGGTTGTACGGGCGCTGCACGGGCATGGCCCACAGGGTGACTTCGGTGCCTTCCTTGACCCCGGCCTGCTTGAGCAGCTGGCGGGCCTGCTCAGGGTCGTAGGGTGCGTCCTTTAAGCTGTCGTCATAGGACCATTGGGTTGGTGGCATGGCGTTGACTGCGCGTTGCCCCGAGTCCTGATACACCGCCTGCAGGATCGCCTGCTTGTTCACTGCCATGTCCATGGCCTGGCGTACCTCCAGGCGGTCGAACGGCGGGTGCTGGGTGTTGTAAGCGATATAGCCGAGGTTGAAGCCTGGTTGTTGCAGCACCTGCAGCTTGCTGTCCTGCTTGAGGGCTGGCAGGTCGGCCGGGCGTGGGTGCAGGGTGACCTGGCATTCGCCGCGGCGCAGCTTCTGGATGCGCACCGAGGGGTCGGTGTTGATCGAAAATACCAGGTTGTCGAGTTTCACCTCGTCCGGTGCCCAGTAGTCCTTGTTGCCTTTGAAGCGGATCTGCGAATCTTTCTGGTAGCGCTGGAACACGAACGGGCCGGTACCGATAGGCTGCTGGTTGATGTCGCTGGGGCGCCCGCTCGCCATCAGATGCTCGGCATATTCAGCCGAAAGCACCGAAGCGAAGCTCATCGCCAGGTTTTGCACGAAGGCGGCATCGACCTTGTTCAGGGTGAACACCACGGTCATCGTGCCGGTCTTTTCGATACCGGCGATGTTCTTGTCCAGGCCCATGCTGACGAAGTAGGGGAACTCGGTGGGGTAGGCCTGGCGGAACGGGTGCTCGCGGTCGAGCATGCGGTTGAAGGTGAACAGCACGTCATCGGCGTTGAAGTCGCGGCTGGGGGTGAATGCCTTGTTGGCGTGGAATTTCACCCCCTCGCGCAGGTGGAAGGTGTAGCGCAGGCCATCGTCGGATACTTCCCACTTCGTTGCCAGGGCGGGATGCACTGCCGTACCGCCGCGTTGAAATTCCACCAGGCGGTTGTAGATCGGTTCTGCCGCATCGTTGTCGGTGGCACTGGTGTATTGGGCTGTGTCGAACCCGGCCGGGCTACCCTCGGAGCAGAACACCAGGCTACTGGCCTGAGGGGCTGATGCCTGGCTCAGCAGGCCCACGGCGAGCAGCGTGGAAAACAGTGTGGTGTGGCGCATGGCAAATCCTTTTTTCCGTCTGTTTTTGCCGCTTCGGGATACGAAATGCGGCAACAGGGGCCCCAACCCCGGCGCGGGTAGCGCCGGGGGGAGTTCGAAGGGTGGAAGTGGGCGAGGGTGGTGCGTGTGCCCGGCGCTATTTCTCCACACTGACGCCGTAGAAGGAGTTCAGTGCGAACGGGCTGATCTTGAAGCCCTTCACCTTGGCACTCATCGGCTGGTAGACCGTGGAGTGGGCGATTGGCGTGATCGGTACCTGATCTTTGAGGATATGCTGCGCCTGTTTATACAGCTCGGTGCGCTTGGCCTGGTCGGAAGTGGCCTTGGCCTGCTTGATCAGGTCGTCGTAGGGCTTGTAGCACCACTTGGAGAAGTTGTTGCCCTCGATGGCATCACAGCCATACAGGGTGCCTAGCCAGTTGTCCGGGTCACCGTTGTCGCCGCTCCAGCCGATCAGCATGGCGCCTTGTTCGCCGCCTTTGGAACGTTTGATGTACTCGCCCCACTCGTAACTGACGATTTTCGCCTTGATGCCGACCTTGCCCCAGTCAGCCTGCAGCATCTCGGCCATCAGCTTGGCGTTGGGGTTGTACGGGCGTTGCACCGGCATGGCCCACAGGGTGATTTCGGTGCCTTCCTTGATCCCGGCTTCCTTGAGCAGTTGCTTGGCCTTTTCCGGGTCGTACGGCACATCCTTGATGCTTTCGTCGTAGGACCACTGGGTCGGCGGCATGGCATTGACGGCGAGCTGGCCGGCGCCCTGGTAGACCGATTCGATGATCTTCTGCTTGTCGACGGCCATGTCCAGTGCCTGGCGCACCTTCAGTTGAGCCAACGGGTTGGGTTGGTCACTGCCCTTGAGCTTGTCCATCACGTTGTAGGCGATGTAGCCCAGGTTGAAACCGGCCTGGTGCGGCATCTGCAGCTTGTCGTTGGCCTTGAGCGGCTCGATATCGGCAGGGCGCGGGAACAAGGTCACCTGGCACTCGTTCTTCTTCAGCTTCTGCATGCGCACCGAGGCGTCGGTGGTGATGGCGAAGATCAGGTTGTCGATCTTCACGTCCTCGGGTTTCCAGTAATCCTTGTTGCCCTTGAAGCGGATCTGGGCGTCCTTCTGGTACTTGCTGAACACGAACGGGCCGGTGCCGATCGGTTTCTGGTTGATGTCTGCAGCCTTGCCTTCTTTGAGCAACTGGTCGGCGTACTCGGCCGACTGCACGGAGGCAAAGCTCATCGCCAGGTTCTGGATGAACGCGGCGTCCACCTGGTTGAGGGTGAACCTGACGGTGTGCTCGTCGAGTTTCTCCACCTTGGCGATGTTGTTGTCCATGCCCATGTCGGTGAAGTAGGGGAACTCAGTGGGGTAGGCCTTACGGAACGGGTGATTCTTGTCGAGCATGCGGTTGAAGGTGAACAGCACGTCGTCTGCGTTGAATTCGCGGCTTGGCTTGAAGTAATCGGTGGTGTGGAACTTGACCCCTTCGCGCAGGTGGAAGGTGTAGGTCTTGCCGTCGTCGGACACCTCCCATTTGGTCGCCAGGCCGGGGATAACGGCGGTGCCGCCACGTTCGAACTGGGTCAGGCGGTTGAACACGGTCTCGGCCGAGGCGTCGAAGTCGGTTCCGGTGGTGTATTGCCCCGGGTCGAAGCCGGCGGGGCTGCCTTCGGAGCAGAACACCAGGTTGGACGCGGCGTGGGCAAGCGGAGCGCCGGTCAGCAAGCCTGCGCCGAGCAGGAACGGAATGACTGCGTGTTTGAGCATGGTGGCCTCATTGTTGTCATTTTTCTGATTCGAGGTGGCCTCGTGAGCCGACCTGCGGATACTTATGCAGGGTGTGTTCCCAATGCAACACTGCGAAGGATAGTTGGCGTCAGAAAAGTAGTACGGGCGTACATGGATGTCGCATATGTATAACTTTCGAGGAAGTTGAACGTTTGCGAGGGCAAAATGATGGCTTTTTGCGGGATGTTTCGCGGGAGGGAATTTGTAGGAAGCACTATTTGAGTGCGTAGGAAATGTCTCTATTTGTGCTGCTGGGGCGCAATGCGCCCCTTGTATCGCCTGCGTTGATCAAGGCATCTGCACTTCGATCAGGCCGTCTGCGTTCATGCTGACTTCGCTGGTACCCGCCTCGATATCCGGCGCCGGTGCTGCTTCGTCGGCACCCATGGCTTTCATGGCCATTGGCGCGCTGCGCAGATAGGGGCGTGGGTAGCCGCTGCTGTTGAGGTTCAGGCTGACCACTTTATAGCCCTTGCCACCCAGGGCTTCGGTGGCCAGTTGCGCGCGGGCCTTGAAGGCATTGACCGCATCCTTGAGCAAGGCGTCTTCGCTGGCCTTGCGCGTGGCCGGGGCGATGGAGAAATCCATGCCGCCCATCTTAAGGTCTTGCAGCAGGTCGGCACTGAGCTGAGAGAGGGCCGGGAAGTCGGCGCTTTCCAGGCGCACTTCGGCACGCTCGCGCCAGCCGGTGATCTTCTGCCCCTTGCTGTCGTAGACCGGGTAGCTGTTGCGGCTGCCCTGGCTGATTTTCACGTCCTTGACCTGGCGGGCCTGCTGCACGGCCTTGTTCATGGTTTCGGTGATCTGTTTGGCAAGCTTGCCCGGGTCGGTGTTCTGCGCTTCGCTATAAAGGGTCACGACCATCAGGTCGCGGGGCACTTCCTTGCTGACTTCTGCACGCAGCGATATCTGGTTGTAGCGCGGCTCATCAGCCGCCAGCGCCGGCAGGCTGGCGAGCAGGCCGCAGGACAGGATCAGGGCAGCGCCGCGACGAGGGTTAGGCATGTGATACTCCTTGGCAATGAAAGGCGTGGGTTCTGGCCATCCATCCCACGCATGGCCCATCAGACCGGGATCAGTGTAGTGGGTTCAAAAGTGCCATCATGAAGCTGTGACAAACTGTGGCGCTTTGCCGCATCGCTGCAGCTGGGCGCGCGCCTTCGGTATACTCCAGCCGATTGTCCTGGAGCACTCATCAGGAGAGCTCATGCTCGCCGCCGCACAACCGCTGTCCGCTACCCGCCAGAACCTCTGGCGCCTGACTGTCATTCGCGTTCTGGTCCTGGCCGCTCAGGCAGGCTCGGTGGGCGTTGCCTACTGGACCGAACTGCTGCCGCTGCCGTGGTTTTCCCTGGCCGCGACCCTGGCTCTGTCGTCCCTGCTGTGCGCCTTCACCGCGTTGCGCTTGCGCCTGTCGCTGCCGGTCACCGAACTGGAATACGCGCTGCAGCTGGCCTGCGACCTGCTGATCCACAGCGCGCTGCTTTATTACTCGGGCGGCTCGACCAACCCCTTCGTTTCCTATTACCTGGTGCCGCTGGCCATTGCCGCCGTGACCTTGCCCTGGCTCTACTCGCTGATCCTGTCGGGTATCGCCCTGACCGCCTACAGCCTGTTGCTGGTCCAGTTCTACCCGCTTGAAGGCCTGCCGATGGCGCGGGACAAGATGCAGGTCTACGGCATGTGGTTGAGCATCGCGCTGGCGGCTGCGGTGATCACCTTCTTCGCCGCGCGCATGGCCGAAGAGCTGCGCCGTCAGGAAAAACTGCGCTCCGAACGGCGCGAAGAAAGCCTGCGCGACGAACAATTGTTGGCCGTGGCCACCCAGGCCGCGGGTGCCGCCCATGAGCTGGGCACGCCGCTGGCGACCATGAGCGTGCTGCTCAACGAAATGCGCCAGGACCACGCCGACCCGCTGTTGCAGGAGGACCTGCAGATCCTTCAGGACCAGGTCAAGCTGTGCAAGGAAACCCTGCAGCAACTGGTGCGTGCCGCTGAAGCCAATCGCCGCCTGGCGATGGTGGAGCAGGACGTGACCGAGTGGCTCGATGAGGCGCTGAACCGTTGGCACCTGATGCGTCCGGAAGCCAGCTACCGCTTCCAGCGTCTGCGCGACGGCCAGGTGCCCCGCCTGACCCCGCCACCGGACCTGACCCAGGCGCTGCTGAACTTGTTGAACAATGCCGCCGATGCGTGCCCTGAAGACCTGGAGGTACGCCTGGACTGGGACGCCCAGGACATCGTCATCAGCATCCGCGACCATGGCCCCGGCGTGCCGCCGGCCATTGCCGAAGCAATCGGCAAACCCTTCATTACCACCAAAGGCAAAGGCTTCGGCCTGGGCCTGTTCTTGAGCAAAGCCAGCGTGACCCGTGCGGGCGGTTCGGTGAAACTCTATAGTCATGAGCAGGGTGGCACCCTGACCGAACTGCGCCTGCCCCATGGCAAGCGAGGAGATGAATGATGAGCGAAGAAAACCAGGTCGAAAGCGAAGAGCTGCCGCACCTGCTGCTGGTGGATGACGATGCCACCTTCACGCGGGTCATGGCCCGTGCCATGAGCCGTCGCGGTTTCCGCGTGAGCACTGCAAGCTCCGCCGAGGAAGGTCTGGTCCTGGCGCAGAATGATCTGCCGGACTACGCCACGCTGGACTTGAAAATGGAGGGCGACTCCGGCCTGGTGCTGCTGCCCAAGCTGCTGGAGCTGGACCCGGAAATGCGCGTGGTGATCCTCACCGGCTACTCGAGCATTGCCACGGCGGTCGAGGCGGTCAAGCGCGGGGCGTGCAACTACCTGTGCAAACCGGCCGATGCCGACGATGTGCTGGCGGCACTGCTTTCGGAGCATACGGACCTGGATACGTTGGTGCCGGAAAACCCCATGTCGGTGGACCGCTTGCAGTGGGAGCACATCCAGCGCGTGCTCAGCGAGCACGAGGGCAATATCTCCGCTACCGCGCGGGCGCTGGGCATGCACCGGCGCACGTTGCAGCGCAAGCTGCAGAAACGGCCTGTGCGGCGCTAACTTATCCTGGCAGTACCGGCCCTATCGCCGGCAAGCCGGCCCACAGGTGCTCCACAGTATTCAGGCTTGATGGGGACCAGTGGGAGCCGGCTTGCCGGCGATAGGGCCTAACAGAAATTTCTTTATATTGCGGCTGATCCCCGCAACTCCTGACGCGTTGGCGTATCATTAGCCCCCTAACGGCAACCCTTCAGGATCGCTAGCGCATGCTCGCCCTTCTTATCCAGACGCTGAACATCACGGCGCCCGTCTTCGCCATGCTGTTCCTGGGCGTGCTGCTCAAACGCATTCACCTGATCGACGACAATTTCAACCGGGTTGCCTCGCAACTGGTGTTCAACGTCTGCATGCCTGCGCTGTTGTTCCTCGGCATCTACCATGCCGACCTGGCAACGGCGATCAAACCGGGTGTCATCCTCTATTTCGTGGCTGCCACCCTGGTCGGCTTCGCCGTGGCCTGGGGCCTGGCAATCTGGCGCAGCCCGCTGGCCGACCGCGGCATCTACACCCAGGGTGCGTTTCGCGGCAACAACGGCGTGATCGGCCTGGCCCTGGCCGCCAGCCTTTACGGGGACTACGGTATCTCGCTGGGGGCAGTGCTCGCAGGCCTGGTGATCCTCCTGTACAACTCGCTTTCAGCCGTAGTGCTGGCGGTATACAGCCCGGACCTGAAGTCCGACCCGTGGAGCATCTGCAAGAGCATTTTCAGCAACCCACTGATCATCAGCGTGCTACTGGCCACGCCCATGGCCTACGGGCAGGTACCCCTGCCCAACTGGTTGCTCACCTCGGGCGACTACCTCGCGCAGATGACCCTGCCGCTGGCGCTGATCTGTATCGGTGGCACCCTGTCGCTCAACGCCCTGCGCGACAGCGGCAAGTTGGCCATCGATGCCAGCCTGGTGAAGATGCTCTGGTTGCCGCTGTTCGGCACGCTCGGTGCCTGGCTCTGCGGTTTTCGCGGGGCCGAGCTGGGCATTCTGTTCCTGTACATCGGCAGCCCCACTGCGGCGGCCAGTTACGTCATGGCACGGGCAGCCAACGGCAATCACGAACTGGCGGCATCGATCATCGTGATCACTACGCTAATGGCGGCGATCACCACCAATATTGGTATTTTCATCTTGCAGTGGGGCGGATGGATCTAGATCCTTGACTGCATACCTCAAAAAACACTGCCTCACTGAGCTTAAGGACACTTCATGCAAGACCAGAGCACGCCCGAGCGGTTGCAGCGCGGGCTGAAGAATCGCCATATCCAGCTGATCGCGCTGGGCGGTGCCATCGGTACCGGGTTGTTCCTGGGTATCGCCCAGACCATCCAGCTGGCGGGCCCCTCCGTTTTGCTGGGCTATGCCATCGCTGGCCTGATGGCTTTCTTCATCATGCGCCAGTTGGGCGAAATGGTGGTCGAAGAGCCGGTAGCCGGCAGTTTCAGCCACTTCGCACACCAATACTGGAGTGAGTTCGCAGGCTTCGTCTCGGGCTGGAACTACTGGGTGGTGTATGTGCTCGTGGGTATGGCCGAGCTCACCGCCGTTGGCATCTATGTGCAGTACTGGTGGCCGGAGTTTCCCACCTGGGCCACGGCGGCGATCTTCTTCGTGGTGATCAACCTGATCAACCTGACCCAGGTCAAGGTCTATGGCGAGATGGAGTTCTGGTTCGCCCTGGTCAAGGTGGTGGCCATCGTCAGCATGATCGGTTTCGGCGCGTGGCTGCTGAGCAGTGGCCACGGCGGCCCGGACGCCAGTGTGGCCAACCTGTGGCAATACGGCGGGTTTTTCCCCAATGGCGTCACCGGGCTGGTGATGGCGCTGGCGGTGATCATGTTCTCCTTTGGTGGCCTGGAGCTGGTGGGCATCACGGCCGCCGAAGCGGACAACCCGCGCCAGAGCATTCCCAAGGCAACCAACCAGGTGGTTTACCGTATCCTGATTTTCTACATCGGCGCGCTGGCGGTGCTGTTGTCGCTGTACCCGTGGCAGAAGGTCGTGCAGGGTGGCAGCCCGTTCGTGATGATCTTCCACGAACTGGACAGCGACCTGGTGGCGACCATCCTCAATATCGTGGTGCTGACAGCTGCGCTGTCGGTCTACAACAGTTGCGTGTACGCCAACAGCCGTATGTTGTTCGGCCTGGCCAGCCAGGGCGACGCACCACGCCAGCTGCTCAAGGTCAGCCGCAGCGGTGTGCCACTGACTGCGTTGGGCGTGTCGGCTTTCGCTACGGGCATGTGCGTGGTGATCAACTACCTGATGCCGGGTGATGCATTCGGCCTGCTGATGGCGCTGGCGGTGTCGGCGCTGGTGATCAACTGGGCGAGCATCAGCATTACCCACCTGAAGTTCCGCAAGGCCAAGCTGGCGGCAGGTATCCAGCCGTTCTACCAGAGCTGGGGGCACCCGTTCACCAACTACCTGTGCCTGGCATTTATCGTGCTGATTCTGGTGGTGATGTACCTGACCCCGCCGATTCGTATTTCGGTGATGCTGATACCCGGGTGGATTGCGCTGCTTTGGGTAGCGTTCCGGTTGAAGAAAGCCCGGCAGGCTTGAGTCAGGGTGCATGTCTTGAGTGGTGCGGCGCGCCACCCAAGCCATGCACTTCGTCGCGACACCACCTTCCCGCCGTTAGTGCTGCCGCCGCCAGGCCCTCACAGTGGTGTACAACAGCACCAGGCCGAGCACTGGCAGAACGTAGAAGAGCATCAGCCGTTCCAGGCGGCCGGCCAGCGGCATGCCGATGGTGAACGCCACCACGTGCAGCCCGTAGACCAGGTAAAGGCCAAGTAATACCAGCCCTTCGGCCCGGGTAATCCGGTACCCGGAGTAGAACACTGGCAGGCTCAGCGCCGCGACGCCGAGCATTACCGGAAGGTCGAAGCCCAGTGCGTTTGGCGATATGGTCAGCGGCTCGGGTGTAGTCAGTGCGGTCAGGCCTAGCACCGCCAGCAGATTGAACAGGTTGCTGCCGATCACCGTGCCCACGGCGATCTCCCGTTCCCCTCGCAGGGCGGCAATCAGCGCCGCAGCCAGTTCGGGCAGTGACGTGCACACCGCGACAACGGTCAAGCCGATGATGCGTTCAGACAAGCCCAGGTCGGTCGCGACTTCGACCGCCGCTTCCAGCAGCAAGTGGCCGGCCAGGCTGAGCAGGCCGAAGCCGAACGCCACTTGCAGCAGTGTGCCGGTCCAGAAGCGCCCGGCGCTGCTGGCCAGCGCACGCGGTGCAGGGTAAGTGCGGGCATAGTGGCGCGACTGGTGCCAGAGCATGACCAGATACCCCACGAGGCCTGATAGCAGCACCAGCCCTTCCACGCGCCCCAGATGGCCGTTGGCGGCCAGCGCATAGACCAGTGCGCTGGCGAGGATCATCAGTGGAATGTCCAAGCGCACCAGTTGGCGGGACACGCGTAGCGGGATGATCAATGCAGCCAGGCCAAGGATCACCAGAACATTGAAGATGTTACTGCCGATCACGCTGCCCACGGCCACATCGGGCGCGCCCTGATAGGCGGCCTGCAGGCTGACGGTCAGCTGTGGCGCCGTACTGCCGAATGCCACCAGGCTCAGGCCAATGATCAGCGGCCGTACGTGTACACGCTGTGCCAGGCGAAGGGCGGCACGCACCAGCAGTTCGGCGCCGGCCACCAGCAACAGCAAGGCTATGCCCAGTTGCAGGAGGCTGAAGGTGGGGAGGGTGGCCAGGTCGAAAATGGTTGGAACTCCGTTGCGTCAGTCGCTTAGACCTTGTACCCGCACGCGCGCCGTTCCGCTACGGATCATGCCGATTTTTTCTGCTGCAGCGCGCGACAGGTCGATCAGCCGGCCGCGTGTGTGCGGGCCGCGGTCATTGATGCGGACCACCACGCTGCGTTGGTTGGCGAGGTTGGTGACCAGTACCCGGGTGCCGAAGGGCAGGCTGCGATGCGCTGCGGTCAGGCCGTGCTGGTTGAAGGCTTCGCCGCTGGCGGTGCGTTTGCCGTGGTGGCGGGCGCCGTAATAGGAGGCGGTGCCGGTCTGGTTGTAACCACGGGGGTCGATGTCGTGGCTGGCGCAGCCGGCCAACAGGGAAAACAGGGCCAGGGTGGCGATGGATCTTTTTAGCAAGGTGATGCTCCGGTGCTGCCATTGGGCGCGCTTGGCGGCGCGGTGGCTGTAGGAGCCGCCTTGTGTCGCGAAAGGGCCGCAGCGCGGCCCCATGGCCAGGTCACTGCATAAGCCTTTGGGGCTGCTTTGCAGCCCTTTCGCGACACGAGGCCGCTCCTACAAAGCTCACCCTTCGAGCTTGGCCTTGAGCAATTGGTTCACTTGCCCCGGGTTGGCCTTGCCCTTGGAGGCTTTCATCGCCTGGCCGACGAAGAAGCCGAACATCTTGCCGCGCTTGGCTTCATCGGCGGCGCGGTACTGTTCGACCTGCTCGGCGTTGGCAGCAAGCACTTCATCGAGCATCTCGTCGATCGCGCCGGTATCGGTGACCTGTTTCAGGCCTTTGCTCTCGATGATGCTGTCGGCATCGCCTTCACCGGCGGCCATAGCCTCGAACACGGTCTTGGCGATCTTGCCGCTGATGGTGTTGTCGCGGATACGCAGCAGCATGCCACCGAGCTGCTCGGCACTGACCGGTGCCTGGTCGATCTCGATACCCAGCTTGTTCAGCAGGCTGCCCAGTTCGACCATGACCCAGTTGGCTGCCAGTTTGGCGTCGCCGCCAATCTTCACCACCTGCTCGAAGTAGTCCGCCTGTTCACGGCTGGAGGCCAGCACGTTGGCGTCGTAGGCCGACAGGCCATACTGGCTCTGGAAGCGCTCGACCTTCTGCGGTGGCAGCTCCGGCAAACCGGCACGGATGGTTTCGAGGAAACTGTCCTCGATCACCACCGGCAGCAGGTCCGGGTCGGGGAAGTAACGGTAGTCGTTGGCTTCCTCCTTGCTGCGCATGGAGCGGGTCTCGTCCTTGTTCGGGTCGTACAGGCGGGTTTCCTGAACCACCTTGCCGCCATCTTCGATCAGGTCGATCTGGCGCTGGATTTCGCTGTTGATCGCGCGCTCGATGAAGCGGAACGAGTTGACGTTCTTGATCTCGCAGCGGGTGCCGAACTCGGCCTGGCCTTTGGGCCGGATCGAGACGTTGCAGTCGCAGCGCAGCGAGCCTTCAGCCATGTTGCCGTCGCAGATGCCCAGGTAGCGCACCAGCGCGTGGATCGCCTTGACGTAGGCCACGGCCTCCTTGGCGCTGCGCATGTCCGGTTCGGAAACGATTTCCAGCAGCGGGGTGCCGGCACGGTTCAGGTCGATACCGGTGGAGCCGCTGAAGTCTTCGTGCAGGCTCTTGCCGGCGTCTTCTTCCAGGTGCGCGCGGGTTACGCCGATGCGCTTGATGGTGCCGTCTTCCAGGGCGATGTCCAGGTGGCCCTTGCCGACGATCGGCAAGTCCATCTGGCTGATCTGATAGCCCTTGGGCAGGTCGGGATAGAAGTAGTTCTTGCGCGCGAACACGTTGCGCTTGCCGATCTGGGCATCGATCGCCAGGCCGAACATGCAGGCCATGCGCACGGCTTCCTGGTTCAGCACCGGCAGTACGCCGGGCATGCCAAGGTCAACCAGGCTCGCCTGGGTGTTCGGCTCGGAGCCGAAGGTGGTGGCGCTGCCGGAAAAGATCTTCGACTGGGTGGCCAGCTGGGTATGGATTTCCAGCCCGATCACAACTTCCCATTGCATGTGTGAATTCCTCAGAAGCCGTTGGGGGCGCGGGTGTGCCAGTCGGTGACCTGCTGGTAGCGGTGCGCGACATTGAGCAGGCGGCCTTCCTGGAAGTACGGGGCCAGCAGCTGTACGCCGACCGGCAGGCCATCGACGAAGCCGGCTGGCATCGACAGGCCCGGCAGGCCCGCCAGGTTGGCGGTGATGGTGTAGACGTCTTCAAGGTATGCCGCGACCGGGTCGCTGCTCTTGGCGCCGAGCTTCCAGGCCGGGTTGGGCGTGGTCGGGCCAAGGATCAGGTCGACGCCTTCGAAGGCGGCCATGAAGTCGTTCTTGATCAGGCGGCGGATCTGCTGCGCCTTGACGTAGTAGGCGTCGTAGTAGCCAGCCGACAGGGCGTAGGTGCCGACCATGATGCGGCGCTGGACTTCGGCACCGAAGCCTTCGCCACGGGAGCGCTTGTACAGGTCGGTCAGGTCTTTGGGGGCGTCGCAGCGGTAGCCGAAGCGCACGCCGTCGAATCGCGACAGGTTGGAAGAGGCTTCGGCCGGCGCGATCACGTAGTACGCAGGGATTGCGTGCTGCATGTTCGGCAGGCTGATTTCCTTGACCACTGCGCCGAGCTTTTCCAGCTCCTTGACGCTGGCCTGGACCAGTTCGGCGATGCGCGGGTCGAGGCCGGCGCCGAAGTACTCTTTCGGCAGGCCGATGCGCAGGCCTTGCAGCGAGGCATTCAGGTTGGCGCTGTAGTCCGGCACCGGCTCGTCAATGCTGGTGGAGTCCTTGGCGTCGAAACCGGCCATGCCTTGCAGCAGCAGCGCGCAGTCTTCGGCGGTGCGGGCCAGCGGGCCACCCTGGTCGAGGCTGGAGGCATAGGCGATCATGCCCCAGCGCGAAACGCGACCGTACGTCGGTTTTAGGCCTGTGAGGTTGGTCAGTGCTGCCGGCTGTCGGATCGAGCCGCCGGTATCGGTGCCGGTGGTCGCCGGCAGCAGGCGGGCAGCCACGGCCGCAGCGGAGCCGCCGGACGAGCCGCCTGGCACGTGCTCGAGGTTCCAGGGGTTTTTCACCGCGCCATAGTGGCTGGATTCGTTGGCAGACCCCATGGCGAATTCGTCCATGTTGGTCTTGCCCAGGGTGACCATGCCGGCCTCGGCCAGCTTGGCGACCACGGTGGCGTCATACGGCGCCTTGAAGTTGTCGAGCATCTTCGAGCCGCAGCTGGTGCGTACGCCGTTGGTGCAGAACAGGTCCTTGTGGGCGATAGGGGCGCCCAGCAGTGCGCCGGTCTCACCGGCGGCGCGACGGGCGTCGGCGGCACGGGCCTGGCCCAGGGCCAGCTCCTCGGTGACGCTGATGAAGCTGTTGAGTTGTGGGTCGAGCTGCTGGATGCGCGCCAGCAGGGCGCCGGTCAGCTCTTCGGAGGAAAACGACTTGTCGGCGAGCCCGCGGGCGATCTCGGCCAGGGTCAATTGATGCATGGCAGGCACTATCCCTTACTCGATGACTTTGGGAACCAGGTACAGACCGCTTTCGGTCTTTGGTGCGATGGCTTGGTAGGCATCGCGCTGGTTGCTTTCGGTGACCTGGTCGGGACGCAGGCGCTGGCTGGCCTCCAGGGGGTGGGCCAGGGGCTCGATGCCGGTGGTGTCGACCGCTTGCATCTGGTCGACCAGCCCGAGAATGCTGTTCAGTGCATCGGTAATGCGTGGCAGTTCGCCTTCATTCAGGCCCAGGCGGGCCAGATGGGCGATCTTTTCCACGTCGCAGCGTTCAAGCGCCATGGGTATCTCCAGGGGAAACAAAGAACGGAATAAGGTCCGTGATGAGGAACATGTCGGCATTCTGGCGGTCATACGGCCGCGATCATCTGCTGGCGTGCTCGGAAAAACGACCAATTTAACATATTGGCTCCTTGCCCAAAATCCCTGCCATTGTTAGAGTTTGCCGCACTTTTTTACCCACGCCTTCCCCAGGGTCACTTTCCCATGTTCAAGAAACTGCGTGGCATGTTTTCCAGCGATCTCTCCATCGACCTGGGTACTGCCAACACCCTTATCTACGTGCGTGAGCGCGGTATCGTCCTGAATGAGCCCTCGGTAGTTGCCATCCGTACCCACGGCAACCAGAAAAGCGTCGTCGCCGTCGGTACCGAAGCCAAACGCATGCTGGGCCGTACGCCCGGCAACATTGCTGCCATTCGTCCGATGAAGGACGGCGTCATCGCCGACTTCAGCGTTTGTGAAAAAATGTTGCAGTACTTCATCAACAAGGTTCACGAAAACAGCTTCCTGCAGCCCAGCCCTCGCGTGCTGATCTGCGTGCCGTGCAAGTCGACCCAGGTAGAGCGCCGCGCCATTCGCGAATCGGCTCTGGGTGCCGGTGCCCGTGAAGTGTTCCTGATCGAAGAACCAATGGCCGCGGCCATCGGTGCGGGCCTGCCGGTCGAAGAAGCCCGTGGCTCGATGGTCGTCGATATCGGTGGTGGTACTACTGAAATCGCCCTGATCTCGCTCAATGGCGTGGTCTACGCCGAGTCTGTCCGCGTTGGCGGCGACCGCTTCGACGAGGCCATCGTCACCTATGTGCGCCGCAACTACGGCAGCCTGATCGGCGAATCCACTGCCGAACGCATCAAGCAGGAAATCGGTACCGCCTACCCGGGCGGCGAAGTGCGTGAAGTCGACGTGCGCGGCCGCAACCTGGCCGAAGGCGTGCCACGTGCCTTCACCCTGAACTCCAACGAAGTGCTCGAAGCCCTGCAGGAGTCGCTGGCGACCATCGTTCAGGCCGTCAAGAGCGCCCTGGAGCAGTCTCCGCCGGAGCTGGCCTCCGACATCGCCGAGCGTGGCCTGGTGCTGACCGGTGGTGGCGCGCTGCTGCGCGACCTCGACAAGCTGCTGGCCCAGGAAACCGGCTTGCCGGTGATCGTTGCCGAGGACCCGCTGACCTGCGTGGCCCGTGGCGGCGGTCGCGCCCTGGAGATGATGGACAAGCACGCGATGGACCTGCTCTCCAGCGAGTGATCGAGCGCCCGGTTTACAGGTGGCACGCGCAGTGCTACCTGTATGCGTTGGGCTGGCGTCCGTTGGGGCGCCGCTTCCGTCAACCCGCAACCAGGCTGGTGCGTTGTCCCATGTCCAATGACTTCCTGAGTCGTCCACGAGGAACGGCCCATTAAACCGCTTTTCTCCAAGGGCCCTTCGCTGGGCGTGCGCCTGCTCGTACTGGTGGTGCTTTCGGTCGCGCTGATGGTGGTCGATGCGCGCTTTGACCTGCTCAAGCCCGTGCGCAGCCAGATGGGCCTGGTACTGATGGAATCGTACTGGATCACCGACTTGCCTCAGCGGATGTGGCAAGGTGTTGCGGGCCAGTTCGGCAGCCGTAACGAACTGATCGCGGAAAACGAGAAACTCAAGACCGAAGCCCTGCTGCTGCAGGGGCGCCTGCAGAAGCTGGCGGCCCTGACCGAGCAGAACGTGCGCCTGCGCGAGTTGCTCAATTCCTCTGCACTGGTCAACGAGAAGGTCGAGGTGGCTGAGCTGATCGGCGTCGACCCCAACCCGTTCACCCACCGTATCCTGATCAACAAAGGCGAGCGCGACGGTGTGTTCCTTGGCCAGCCGGTGCTCGATGCCCGCGGCCTGATGGGCCAGGTGGTCGAGCTGATGCCCTACACCGCACGAGTGTTGCTGCTGACCGACACCACCCACAGCATCCCGGTACAGGTCAACCGTAACGGCCTGCGCGCGATTGCCAGCGGTACTGGCAACCCGGAGCGTCTGGAGCTGCGTCATGTTGCCGACACGGCTGACATCAAGGAAGGCGACTTGCTGGTGAGCTCCGGCATGGGCCAGCGCTTCCCGGCCGGCTACCCGGTGGCCACGGTCAACGAAGTGATCCATGACTCCGGCCAGCCGTTCGCCATCGTTCGCGCCATTCCTACCGCCGCACTCAACCGCAGCCGCTACATGCTGCTGGTGTTCAGCGACCGGCGTTCTCCGGAGCAGCGTGCCACCGACGCGGCGCTCGCCCAGGAAGAGGCGGACCGCAAGGGCGCAGCGAACCCTGCTCAGCCTGGCGCCAATGGCGAACAGGCTGCCCCCGGCACGCCTGCAGCGGCAGCGCCGGCCCCGGCCACGCCGGCGGTACCTGCCACAGCGGCCCCGGCCCCGGCCGCTTCAGCACCGGCCCCGGCACCCGCCAGCCCTGCCGCAGCGCCTGCGGCACCCGCCCAGCCTCGGAGGCAATGATGGCCAAAACGCGCCGTAACCACGGGTGGGTCATCTGGCTGACCTTCGCCATTGGCCTGCTACTCAGCGTCTCGCCCATGCCACCGTTTCTCGAGGTGTTCCGGCCCATGTGGCTGGCGATGCTGGTGTCGTTCTGGACGCTCATGGTCCCGAACAAGGTCGGCATGACCACTGCGTTCGTGCTGGGCCTGGCCGAGGACGTGCTGTACGGCACGCTGCTCGGGCAGAATGCCCTGGTCCTGACCCTGATCACCTTCCTGGTGCTGTCGCTGCAGCAGCGTCTGCGCATGTTCCCGATGTGGCAGCAGAGCCTGGTAATCCTGGTGATCTTCGGTATCGCCCAGCTGATCCAGTTGTGGCTCAGTGCGCTCACCGGCAACCGTTTGCCGACGCTGGCGCTGGTCTGGTCGGCGGTCATCAGCGCCTTGCTCTGGCCGTGGATCAGCTTCGCCCTGCGTGATCTGCGCCGGCGTTTGCATATCAACTGACGGCGCCGCCGCCACCGACAGGGAGATGTCTGCATGAAACCACTTTACCTGGCCTCCGGCTCGCCCCGTCGTCGTGAATTGCTGGCCCAGATCGGCGTGCCGTTCACCGTCACCAGCGCCCCCATCGATGAAACCCCGCTGCCAGACGAAAGCGCCGTGGCGTATGTCGAACGCCTGGCCCGGAGCAAGGCCGAGGCTGGCCTTGCCAGTCTTGCCGGCCCGGCCGTGGTGCTCGGCGCAGACACTGCGGTGGTGCTCGATGGTCGTATTCTCGGCAAACCGGAAAACCGTGAAGATGCCTTGGCCATGCTGGCCGACCTGGCAGGGCGCGAACATCAGGTGTTGACGGCGGTGGCGCTGAGCGATGGCCAGTGCTGCCTGAGTGTCTGCGTCACCAGCAACGTACGTTTTCGCGCCATCGACCCGCAAGAAGCACAGCGCTATTGGGCCAGTGGCGAGCCAGTGGATAAAGCCGGCGGTTATGCCATCCAGGGCTTGGGGGCGGTATTCGTGACCGGCCTTCAGGGCAGCTATTCGGCGGTAGTCGGCCTGCCCCTGAGCGAGACGGCCGAGCTGCTCGCCCAATTCGGTATCGCCTGCTGGCAGGTGCCGGCGCTTTCTCCTGAGGTAACAAAGCAGCAGTAGCCAGCCCGGCGCCCGCGATCCATGATTACCGAAGACCTTTGACGAGAGCCTGCCATGAGTGAAGAGATCCTGATCAACATCACCCCGATGGAGTCGCGTGTGGCGGTGGTGGAAAACGGGGTGCTGCAGGAAGTGCACGTCGAGCGCACCCAGCGTCGCGGCATCGTCGGCAATATCTACAAGGGCAAAGTGGTGCGGGTGCTGCCAGGCATGCAGGCGGCGTTCGTCGATATCGGCCTGGAGCGCGCCGCGTTCATTCATGCCTCGGAGATTTCCCAGCGCGAAGGTTCTGCCGTGGAGACCATCACCGCACTGGTACACGAGGGCCAGGCGCTGGTGGTGCAGGTGACCAAGGACCCCATCGGTAGCAAGGGCGCACGGCTGACCACCCAGCTGTCCATACCGTCGCGTTACCTGGTGTACATGCCGCGCAGCAGCCATGTCGGTATTTCCCTGAAGATCGAAGACGAAGCTGAACGTGATCGCCTCAAGCAGGTGGTCAGTGACTGCATGGACAGCGAAGACATCAAGAACGCCGGCGGTTTCATCCTGCGCACTGCTGCCGAGGGCGCACGGGCCGAAGAGATCCTGCAGGACATCCGCTACCTGCGCCGCCTGTGGGAGCAGATTGGCAGCCAGATCCAGACCTGCGGCGCGCCGACGGTCATCTACGAGGATCTTGGCCTGGCCTTGCGCACACTGCGTGACCTGGTCAACCCCAAGATCGAGAAGATTCGCATCGACTCCCGGGAAACCTTCCAGAAAACCACGCAGTTCGTTGCCGAACTGATGCCGGAGATCGCCGACCGCCTGGAGCACTACCCGGGTGAGCGGCCGATCTTCGACCTGTACGGCGTCGAGGACGAAATCCAGCGCGCACTGGATCGCAAGGTGCCGCTCAAGTCCGGCGGCTATCTGGTGGTCGACCCCGCCGAGGCAATGACTACCATCGATGTCAACACCGGCGCCTTCGTCGGCCACCGCAACCTCGAAGAGACCATTTTCAAGACCAACCTTGAAGCGGCCACGGCAATCGCCCGGCAGCTGCGCCTGCGCAACATTGGCGGGATCATCATCATCGACTTCATCGACATGGAGGATGAGGACCATCAACGCCAGGTGCTGCGTACGCTGGAGAAGCAGCTCGAACGTGATCATGCCAAGACCAACATCATCGGCATCACCGAGCTGGGCCTGGTACAGATGACCCGCAAGCGCACGCGTGAGAGCCTGGAGCAGGTACTGTGCGAACCGTGCACCGCCTGCCAGGGGCGTGGCAAGCTGAAAACCCCGGAAACTATCTGTTACGAAATTTTCCGCGAGATCCTTCGTGAAGCCCGCGCCTATCAGGCAGAAGGCTATCGGGTGCTCGCCAACCAGAAGGTGGTCGACCGCCTGCTCGATGAAGAGTCCGGCAACGTGGCCGAGCTGGAAACGTTCATCGGTCGAACCATTCGCTTCCAGGTCGAGTCGATGTACTCGCAGGAGCAGTACGATGTGGTGCTGCTCTGAGGCTTTCTGATACCCAGCCCAAGGTGCTCGGGCTGGCAAAACCGCTGCTTCGAGCCATCATGGATAAACGACCTGGAGGGCCTTGGCCATGGGACGTCTGACCCGCGTTCTTGTCGCCTTGACCCGTTGGGGGCTGGGCATCTGCGCCCTGCTGGCTGTGTTGGTGGCGCTCTATGTCAGCCTAGGCCGGGAGCTGGTGCCACTGGTGGCCGAATACCGCGCCGACCTTGAAAGCAAGGCCGAGCAGGCGTTGGGCATGCCGGTGCATGTGGGGGCGCTTGAAGGGCGCTGGAGTGGCCTGGCGCCGGTGCTGCGGGTTCGTGACCTGCAGTTGGGCGAGGGCGCTTCGGCGTTGCGCCTGGATGACGTCAAGCTGGTGCCGGACCTCTGGGCCAGCCTCACTGCCCGCGAAGTACGCCTGGCGCATATCCAGTTGGCGGGCCTGCAACTGATCCTGCGTGAGAACGAGCAGGGCGGTTGGGCGCTTGAAGGCTTACCACAAAAGGACGACGCGCCGCTGGACCCGGCCGAGGTGCTGCAGCGTCTGCAACAGTTGGGCCGTATCGACGTATTCGACAGCCAGGTCACCCTGCAGCCCTGGCAGCGTGACCCGTTGACTCTTACCTATGTCAGCCTTGGCCTGCAGGCCGGCGCTTCACGCCAGGCGCTGGACCTGCGTGCGACCCTGCCTGATGGCCAGCCGTTGGCACTGAACCTGCGCAGCCGGGTAACGCCCCAGGCCTGGCGCGATGGTAAGGCAGAGGCTTACCTGAGCCTGCCGCAGAGCGACTGGGCGCGTTGGCTGCCGCCACGCCTGCTCGGCCAGTGGCAGGCCCAAGCCCTGCGCGCCGGTGGTGAGTTCTGGGTTGACTGGGGCGAGGGCCGGTTGCAGCAGGCGGTGGTCCGCCTCAATGCCCCTCAGTTGCGCGGCGCCTATGCCCAGCGCCAGGCGGTGACACTGGATAACCTGGCGGTCTCGGCCTGGTTCCAGCGTCGCGAGCAAGGGTTCGATGTGGTTGTCGATTCACTGGCTGCCAACATCGGCAAGGCTCGCTGGGAGTCGAAGCTGCAGGTGCGTCAGCGCGCAGGTGAGCAACCCGGTGGGGAAAGCTGGCAGGTACAGGCCGACCGCCTTGACCTTGCGCCGCTGACGCCTTTGATAGATGCACTGGCGCCACTGCCTGAAAAATTCATGACTGCGGTCGATGCGCTGAATGTGACCGGTGCCGTGCGCAACTTGCGCCTCGACTTGCGGCCCAAGGCCGAGGGTGATCAACGGCTGCAGTTCGCTGCCAATCTGGAAAAAGTGGGTTTTGACGCCTACCACGGCGCACCCGCTGCCGGCAATGTCAGCGGCAGCATCAGCGGAGACCTGGGCCATGGCGAGCTGCGCCTGGATACCGACGCTTTCATGTTGCATCTGTATCCGATCTTCGCCAAACCTTGGCATTATCAGAAAGCCAACGCCCGTTTGACCTATACCCTCGACAAAGAGGGTTTTACCTTGGCTGCCCCCTACCTGAAAGTGCTGGGCGAAGAGGGCAAGATCGCCGGGGATTTCCTGATTCGCCTGCTGTTCAATGAAGGCAGCGAGAGCTATATGGACCTGCGCGTAGGCCTGACCGAGGGCGATGGGCGCTACACCGCCAAATACCTGCCTGAAGTGCTCAGCCCGGCGCTCGATGAGTGGCTGCGCAGTGCCATCGTCAAGGGCAACGTCGATGAAGGCTACTTCCAGTACCAAGGTTCGCTGAACCACGGTGCCAGCCCCGAATCGCGCAGCATCAGCCTGTTCTTCAAGGTGCACGACGCCGCCCTGAACTTCCAGCCTGGCTGGCCACAGGTGCAAAACGTCGATGGCGATGTGCTGATCGAGGACAGTGGCGTGCGCATCAAGGCCCATAAAGGCCTGTTGCTGGACACCCAGGTAAGTGACGTCAGTGTCAACATTCCCCATGTGGAGGGTGCCGAGCAAAGCCGCCTGTACCTTGATGGCAATTTCGACGGCAGCCTCGGCGATGGTCTGAGGATTCTCAAGGAAGCGCCTATCGGCACGGGCGAAATTTTCGCAGGATGGGAGGGCGAGGGGCCGCTCAAGGGCAAGCTCAAGCTCGACATCCCCCTGGCCCGAGGACAACGCCCGAAGGTACAGGTCGACTTTGCCACCTCCGATGCACGCCTCAAGGTTGCGCCGCCAAGCCTGGAGCTGAGCCGACTCAAGGGCGATTTCAGTTTCGATCTCGACAAGGGGCTGAGCGGGAAGAACATCGCCCTGCAGGCATTTGGCAAGCCGGTGACCGCGCAGATAACCGCCGGGGGCCAGCCTGGGCAGATGCAGACGCGTATCAGCGCGAATGGCCACGTGGCGCTCCGGGCCTTGACCGACTGGCTGCAGTTCAAGCAGCCCTTGCCGGCGTCCGGTGACCTGCCCTATCAATTGCAACTCAACCTTGGCAGCCGCGACAACAGTCTGAGCGTGAATTCGTCGCTCAAAGGCCTTGCAATCGATTTGCCTGCGCCGTTCGGCAAGGCCGCAGCAGATACCCGTGAGAGCCGATTCAGCATGAGCCTGCAGGGGCCTGAGCGGCGTCTGGATGCTGCCTACGCCGACCTTGCCCGCTTTGCCTATGCCGCGCCCAGCCAAAACCTGGCGCAAGGTCGCGGCGAACTGCTGCTGGGGGCAGGGCAGGCGCAGGTGCCAGCTGGGCAGGGCCTGCGTGTACGGGGGCGCCTCGAGAGCCTGGATCTGGCGCCCTGGCAGGCGCAGATGACGCAGATGAGTGGCGACGACCCTGGCGCAAGTGTCCGGCAGACTCTGCAGAGCGTAGACCTGAGCATCGGCCAGTTGAAGGCCCTTGGCATGGACCTGAACCAGGCGGTCGTGCGTCTGGCCCGGGGAGGCCCAGCGTGGGATCTGCGCCTGGACAGCAAGGAAGTCATCGGCAATGCACGTTTACCCGATGCCAAGGGCGCACCGATGACCGTGCGCCTGCAGACTTTGCGCCTGCCACCAGCGGACCCGGCGCAGGCACAGGCCGAGGAAGGCCCTGACCCGCTGGCCTCGTTCGACCCACGCAAGGTACCGGCACTGGACCTGACCATCGACAAGCTGTACCGCGGCGACGACCTGTACGGCAACCTGGCGCTGAAACTGCGCCCGACCGCTCGAGGGGTGGCAGCTCAGGATATCGACCTCGTCTTCAAAGGCCTGCACATCGACGGCCGGGGCGGCTGGGAAGGTTACAGCGGCGCCACCAGCAGTTGGTACAAGGGCCGCCTGGATGGCAAGAACCTGGCCGACGTGCTCAAGGCCTGGGGCTTCGCGCCTACCGTGACCAGTCGTGACTTCCGTCTGGATGTGGATGGCCGTTGGCCCGGTTCGCCAGCCTGGGTCGGCCTAAACCGTTTCTCAGGCAGCATGGATGCGGCGTTGCGCACAGGGCAGTTCGTCGAAGTGGAGGGCGGCGCGCAAGCCTTGCGGGTGTTCGGCCTGCTCAACTTCAACTCCATCGGCCGGCGTCTGCGCCTGGACTTCTCCGACCTGTTCGACAAGGGCCTGGCCTATGACCGGGTAAAAGGCTTGCTGGTAGCCAGTGACGGCGTCTACGTGACCCGCGAGCCGATCAGCGTGACCGGGCCTTCGAGCAACTTCGAGCTCGACGGTACGCTGGACCTCGTTCGCGACCGGGTCGACGCCAACCTGCAGGTCTCCCTGCCAGTGACCAACAACCTGCCGCTGGCCGCGCTGATCGTCGGCGCACCGGCGGTCGGTGGGGCGCTGTTTCTGGTCGATAGGCTGATCGGTGACCGGGTATCGCGCTTCGCCAGCGTGCACTATCGCATCGAAGGGCCGTGGAAAGAGCCTAGAATCACCTTTGTGAAACCGTTCAACAAGTAGTGCCAGGAGTGCCCATGAAGGTAGCGGTCATCCAGATGGTCAGCCAGGACGATGTGCTGGCCAACTTGCAGCGTGCGGGTACCTTGCTGGAACAGGCGGCATTCGGCGGCGCGAGGCTGGCGGTGCTGCCAGAAAATTTCGCCGCCATGGGGCGCAAGGACGCCGCTGCGCTCGGCCGGGCCGAGGCGCTGGGTGAGGGGCCGATACTGCCCTGGTTGAAACGCACGGCCCGCGACCTCAGATTATGGATTGTTGCCGGCACCTTGCCGCTGCCACCTGCCGATCAGCCTGATGCCAAGGCGCATGCCTGCTCGCTTTTGATCGACGAGCACGGCGAGGTGGTGGCGCGCTACGACAAGCTGCACCTGTTCGATGTGGACGTGGCCGATAACCGCGGCCGTTACCGTGAATCCGACGACTATGCCCATGGCGCGCAAGTGGTGGTGGCCGACACGCCGGCAGGGCGCCTTGGCTTGAGCGTCTGCTACGACCTGCGTTTCCCGGAACTGTACAGCGCGCTGCGCAGTGCCGGCGCGCAACTGATTACGGCACCTGCGGCATTTACTGCGGTCACAGGCGCGGCGCACTGGGAAGTGCTGATTCGTGCCCGGGCGATCGAAACACAGTGCTATGTGCTGGCCGCAGCACAGGGCGGTACCCATCCAGGCCCGCGGGAGACCTATGGGCATGCGGCGATCGTCGACCCCTGGGGGCGGATCGTCGCCGAACAGGCGCAGGGCGAAGCGGTATTGCTCGCCGAGCGCGACAGTGATGAACAAGCGTCCATTCGGGCGCGCATGCCGGTTGCCTCGCACCGGCGCTTTTTTTCGCAGGACGCCTTGCGGCCTGCGCACACCTCGGAGTGACTATGAGCCAGATGTTATCCACCGTCAGCGAGCAGCTCCTGGCCCCAGGCGGACTGACCCTGGACAGCCTGCAGGCTGTACTGGGCGAGTTGGCCGGGCCGGGCATCGACGCCGCCGACCTGTACTTCCAGGGCCAGATCTCGGAAACCTGGGCGCTGGAGGACGGCATTGTCAAAGAGGGCAGCTTCAACCTTGACCAGGGCGTGGGCGTGCGTGCCCAGTCGGGTGAGAAAACCGGTTTCGCCTACAGCAACGCGATCAACCTCGAGGCTCTGACTTCGGCAGCCCGTGCGGCGCGTTCGATTTCCCGCGCCGGCCAGAATGGCACTGTCCAGGCGTTCCGCAGCCAGGACGTGACGGCCCTGTATGCCCCGGACAACCCGCTGGACGTGCTCAGCCGTGCTGAAAAGGTCGAGCTGCTCAAACGTGTCGATGCCGCCACGCGGGCGCTCGACCCGCGTATCCAGCAGGTCAGCGTGAGCATGGCCGGGGTTTGGGAGCGCATTCTGATTGCTGCGGCCGACGGCAGCCTGGCCGCTGACGTGCGGCCGCTGGTGCGCTTCAACGTCAGTGTCATCGTCGAGCAAAATGGTCGGCGCGAACGGGGCGGGCAGGGCGGCGGCGGGCGTACCGACTACCGCTTCTTCACCGAGGAACGGGTCATGGGTTATGCCCGTGAGGCGCTGCGCCAGGCCTTGGTGAACCTGGAGGCCATTCCTGCGCCAGCTGGTACCTTGCCGGTGGTGCTGGGTTCTGGTTGGTCGGGTGTGCTGTTGCATGAAGCGGTCGGTCACGGCCTGGAAGGCGACTTCAACCGTAAGGGCAGTTCGGCGTTCAGTGGCCGGATCGGCGAGAAGGTGGCTTCGAGCCTGTGCACTATCGTGGACGACGGCACCCTCGAGGGCCGCCGAGGCTCGCTGAGTGTCGACGACGAAGGTACGCCGACCGAATGCACCACGCTGATCGAGAACGGCGTGCTCAAGGGCTACATGCAGGACAAACTCAATGCACGCCTGATGGGGATGGCCGTGACCGGTAACGGCCGCCGGGAATCCTATGCCCACCTGCCGATGCCACGCATGACCAACACCTACATGCGTGCCGGCGAAAGCGACCCGCAGGAAATCATCGCCTCGGTGAAGAAAGGCATCTACTGCGCCAATCTTGGCGGTGGCCAGGTGGACATCACCAGCGGCAAGTTCGTGTTCTCCACCAGCGAAGCCTATCTGATCGAAGACGGGAAAATCACCGCGCCGGTCAAGGGCGCGACGCTGATCGGCAACGGGCCCGAGGCCATGAGCCGAGTGTCGATGGTGGGTAACGATCTTGCGTTGGACAGCGGTGTGGGCACGTGCGGCAAGGATGGGCAATCGGTGCCGGTAGGGGTTGGCCAGCCGACCTTGAAGCTGGACGCGATCACCGTCGGTGGTACCGGCGCGTGATGCATGCCCCGGGGCTGCAGGGCAGCCCCAGGTGGCGGGGCTCAGCGCAGGCCGCGCTGAAGTTCGTCGAGGTCGCGGATGTACTTGAAGACCTTGCGCGCAGCGGCAGG
Organism: Pseudomonas sp. BNK-15; assembly: GCF_047456105.1. NCBI lineage: Bacteria > Pseudomonadati > Pseudomonadota > Gammaproteobacteria > Pseudomonadales > Pseudomonadaceae > Pseudomonas > Pseudomonas sp. BNK-15. The sequence continues at coordinate 872,721 of NZ_CP179898.1, read as the reverse complement.
CGGCTTGTTCCGCGCCTTTTCGTGCTGAGCGTGACGGATCAGCGAACGCAGTTGCTGACGGTCGGTGTCGGGGTATTCGTTGACGAAGCGTTCAAGGTCCTCGTCGTTACCGTCGATCAGGCGGTCCCGCCAGCGCTCCAGGTTGTGGAAGCGTTCGTTGTACTGGCGGCTGGAGCTGTCGATCTGCTCGAGCACCGCGTGGATGGCGTCCAGGTCCTGGTCGCGCATCAGTTTGCCGACGAACGACATATGCCGTTTGCGTGCGCCATGGGCGGTGTGCTTGCAGGCTTCGGCCAAGGCTTTGCGCAGCTCGTCGGTCAACGGCAGGCGCGCCAGGGTATCGGCCTTGACCGTGGTCAGGCGTTCGCCGAGTTCGACCAGCGCATGCAACTCGCGCTTGATCTGGGTTTTGCTTTTTTCGCCGTCGAAGGCGTCGTCGTATGAATCAACCATGGTGGCAGTCCGTTTAAGTTTTATGAAAAGTCGCCGCGCAGGCACTTTTCGTACAAGGCATAGAAATTGCCGCCATGATAACCACCCGGGGGCCGCTTGTCCGGCCCGGTCGTAGAATGACCCTCGCCGAACGCAGAATTTGAGTGGAGAAAACCATGAGTGCAGTCCAGAGCGTAGGCCCCAAGGACCTGCCAGCATTGCAGGAGCAGGTCGAAGCGATCATCGCCGAGGCGAGCCGGCAGGGTGCCAGCGCCTGCGAAGTGGCAGTATCGCTGGAGCAGGGCTTGTCCACCACGGTGCGCCAGCGTGAGGTCGAGACGGTAGAGTTCAACCGCGACCAAGGCTTTGGCATCACCCTCTATGTCGGCCAGCGCAAGGGCTCGGCCAGCACCTCGGCCAGTGGGCCGGAGGCTATTCGCGAAACCGTTGCCGCCGCCCTGGCCATTGCCAGGCACACCTCCGAAGACGAGTGCTCGGGGCTGGCTGATGCGGCACTGATGGCGCGCGAGATCCCTGACCTGGACCTTTACCATGACTGGGATCTGGAGCCCGAGAAAGCCATCGAGATGGCGCTGGCCTGCGAGGCTGCGGCGTTTGACGCTGACCCGCGCATTCTCAACGCCGATGGCACCACCCTCAATACCCACCAGGGCTGCCGTGTATATGGCAACAGCCATGGCTTCATCGGTGGCTACGCATCGACCCGGCACAGCCTGAGCTGCGTGATGATCGCTGAAGGTGAAGGCCAGATGCAGCGTGATTACTGGTATGACGTCAACCGCCAGGGCCACCTGTTGGCCGACCCGCGCAGCATTGGCCAGCGCGCGGCACAGCGAGCAGCCAGCCGACTCGGTGCGCGTCCGGTCAAGACATGCGAAGTGCCGGTGCTGTTCTCCGCCGAGCTGGCGGGTGGTCTGTTCGGCAGCTTCCTGTCGGCCATTTCTGGTGGCAACCTGTACCGCAAGTCGTCGTTCCTCGATGGTGCCATTGGCCAGCGTCTGTTCCCCAGCTGGCTGACGCTGGACGAGCGCCCGCATATTCCGCGTGCCCTTGGCAGCGCGGCATTCGACGGTGATGGCTTGGCGACTTATGCCAAGCCGTTTGTCGATAAAGGGGAGCTGGTGTCTTACCTGCTGGGCACCTATTCCGGTCGCAAGCTCGGCTTGCCAAGCACGGCCAACTCCGGTGGCGTGCATAATCTGTATGTCACCCATGGCATCGAAGATCAGGCGGCACTGATCCGGCGCATGGGGCGCGGTTTGCTGGTGACTGAGCTGATGGGCCATGGCCTGAACATGGTCACGGGCGACTACTCGCGGGGTGCCGCAGGTTTCTGGGTTGAGAATGGCGAGATCCAGCATGCGGTGCAGGAAGTGACGATTGCCGGCAACATGAAGGACATGTTCCAGCAGATTGTCGCGATTGGCAGCGATCTTGAAACCCGCAGCAATATTCACACCGGCTCGGTGTTGATCGAGCGGATGACCGTTGCAGGTAGCTGAGTTGCTTGAGCGTTAAGCAAAACCTAAAAGCCCGGCCACTGTGCCGGGTTTTTATTTGCTCAATCCGCGCTTGAAGTGATTACGTTTATCATTTAATAATGAATATCATTACCCAAAGCTTTGGTGATGATGTTCATGAAACCTGTCCTGCGCGAACTGCCCTACCTGGAAAACTGGCGCTGGCTCAGCCGGCGCATCCGCTGCGCGCTCGAACCCGACGAGCCGCGCCTGATCGAGCACTACCTTGCCGAAGGCCGCTACCTGGTGTGCTGCACGGATACCTCGCCATGGACGGTGGCTCTGACTTCCTTCCGCCTGCTGCTGGATACCGCTTGCGATCGCATGCTGCCATGGCATTGGCGTTGCCAGTGCCTGGACCAGGCCTGGCGCCCTCTGCTTGAACTGCGCAACCTGGACCGCCGCGAACAGAACCAGCGCTGGCAACCCTACGCTCTGCAACTGGCCAATTGCCGGTTGCTGCCGTCCATTTCCCCCGATGAACTGATGCAAGGATTTGATGATGAGTGATACCCGTATCGAGCGTGACAGCATGGGTGAACTGCAAGTGCCGGCCCAGGCCCTGTACGGCGCCCAGACCCAGCGCGCGGTCGACAATTTCCCGATCAGCGGTCAGCGTATGCCGGCCCAGTTCATTCGTGCCCTGCTGCTGGCCAAGGCTGCGGCAGCCAAGGCCAACATCGAGCTTGAGCAAATTTCCGCCGCCCAGGGCCAAGCCATCGTCAAGGCGGTCGAGCAGCTGCTTGCCGAGGACTTCATCCAGCACTTCCCGGTGGACGTGTACCAGACTGGCTCCGGCACCAGCTCGAACATGAATGCCAACGAGGTGATCGCCACCTTGGCCAGCCGCCTGCTCGGTGAGCCGGTCAATGCCAACGACCACGTCAACTGTGGCCAGAGCAGCAACGACATCATCCCGACCACCATCCACGTCAGTGCCGCACTGGCGCTGCATGAGCAGTTGCTGCCCGCCCTGGCTCACCTGGCTCAGGTGATCGAAGCCAAATCGGTGCAGGTGCATCAGTACGTGAAGACTGGCCGTACCCACCTGATGGATGCCATGCCGGTGCGCATGAGCCAGGTGCTCGATGGCTGGGCGGCACAGATCAACGGCGCCAAGGCGCATATCGAAGCGACCCTGCCGAGCCTGCAGGCCCTGGCCCAGGGTGGCACTGCCGTGGGCACCGGGATCAACGCCCACCCGCAGTTCGCCGCAGGCTTTGCCCGTCAGCTGAGCGGCCTCACCCAGGTCGAGTTCACCCAAGGACAGAACCTGTTCGCCCTGATCGGCTCCCAGGACACCGCCGTGGCGCTGTCCGGCCAGCTCAAGACCACAGCCGTTGCACTCATGAAAATCGCCAACGACCTGCGCTGGATGAACTCCGGCCCGCTCGCCGGCCTCGGTGAAATCGAACTGCAAGGCCTGCAGCCTGGCTCCTCGATCATGCCGGGCAAGGTCAACCCGGTGATCCCGGAAGCCACCGCCATGGTTGCCGCCCAGGTGATCGGCAACGACGCGACCATCGCCGTTGCCGGCCAGTCGGGCAACTTCGAGCTCAACGTGATGCTGCCGGTGATTGCCCGCAACCTGCTGGAGAGCATCGAGCTGATGGCCAATGCCAGCCGCCTGCTGGCCGACAAGGCCATCGCCAGCTTCAAGGTCAACGAGAACAAGCTCAAGGAAGCCCTGGCGCGCAACCCGATCCTGGTCACCGCGCTGAACCCGATCATCGGCTATCTCAAGGCCGCCGAGATCGCCAAGACCGCCTACAAGCAGGGCCGGCCGATCATCGACGTGGCGCTGGAGCATACCGACCTGTCGCGCGATCAGCTCGAGGCGCTGCTGGACCCGGAAAAACTCACCGCTGGGGGCATCTGACCCGCGTCATCGCCCAGGAGACGTGTCATGCAGCACTGGAAACGCACCACCGAGGCCGCCAATCGCCTGTTCGAACAGGGCGAGCTGGTCGATGCCCGGGAACTCTACCTGCAAGCCCTGGCTCTGGCCCAGGTGCTATTGGAGCGCTGGCATGACGTCGACGAAGCGGTGGCGGCGTTCGTCGTCGCCCATCACAACCTGGCCGACCTGCACCTGCGCCTGAACCAGCCGCAGGAGAGCGTCGACTACCTGTGCGCCGCTCACCAGCGCCTGCTCCAGGCCAGCCAGCAAGCGCGTTTGCCGCAGGCGCTGCGTGATGCCGCGCTGCGCCACAGCGGGCGCACTTACACCCAATTGCTGAGCTTCATTGCCGAGTACGGCCAGTATCCGCGCACCGAGCGTCTGCTCGATCGCCAGGCGCCCTTGGCCAGTGAACTGGCTGCCCAGCCGGACCTGCCGCCCACAACCCAAGCTTACGGAATCCATTGATATGCCTCATACCTTGCCTGCATTGCCCTATGCCTACGATGCGCTGGAACCGAACATCGATACCCAGACCATGGAAATCCACCACACCAAGCACCACCAGACCTACGTCAACGGCCTCAACGCCGCGGTCGAAGGTACCGAGTGGGCTGAATGGCCGGTTGAAAAGCTGGTTGCTGCGGTCAAGCAGTTGCCGGAGAACCTGCGAGGCGCGGTGACCAACCATGGGGGTGGTCACGCCAACCATTCGCTGTTCTGGAAGGTCATGTCGCCCACAGGCGGCGGCCAGCCACAGGGCCTGGTGGCCAAGGCCATCGAGGCTGAACTGGGTGGTTTCGAGGCGTTCAAGGAAGCTTTCACCAAAGCTGCGCTGACCCGCTTCGGCAGCGGCTGGGCCTGGCTCAGCGTGACCCCTGAGCAGAAACTCGTGGTGGAAAGCAGCGGCAACCAGGACAGCCCACTGATGCATGGCAACACACCGATCCTCGGCCTGGATGTGTGGGAGCATGCCTACTACTTGAAGTACCAGAACCGTCGCCCGGAATACATTGGGGCTTTCTACAACGTAATTGACTGGGCCGAAGTGGAACGTCGTTATCTCGAAGCCAGCCAGTGAGTCGGACCGGTATGCGCTCAGAGGTGATGTCGGTCAGTAGTGTGCGCCTTTTCCGGCTGGCGCTGGGTACTTTGCTGCTCTTGGTTGGCACAGCCCTGCTGGTGGCCCGGGGCATCGCCTGGCTGGACCTGGACCCACGCATGTTGCGTGCCCTTGAGGGCGGCGCATTGTGCGCGCTGGGAACAGCGCTGGGCGCGGTACCGGTGCTGGTGATTCGCAACATGCCGGTGGCCCTGGCCGATACCTTATTGGGTTTCGGGGCCGGTGTGATGCTGGCGGCCACCGCTTTCTCGCTGATCATCCCTGGGCTGGATGCCGCTCAGTCCATAGGTTTCAGCCCTTGGGGCGCGGGAGGCCTGATCAGTGCCGGTTTACTGTTCGGTGCGATGTGCCTGTTCGTGGTCGATCTGAAAGTCTCGGGTGCTTCGCCCGAGGCCTTGGTCGGCAACGAGAGGCAGCCGGTGATCGCGGCGCGAATCTGGCTGTTCGTGATCGCCATCATCGCCCACAACATTCCTGAAGGCATGGCTATCGGTGTGTCGGCGGGCGGTGGCATGGCCGACGCTGACAGCCTGGCCATGGGTATCGCCTTGCAGGATGTACCCGAAGGGTTGGTCATTGCGCTGGTGCTGGCAGGGGCGGGGATGCCGCGGTTCAAGGCGTTTCTGATCGGTGCGGCGTCGGGGTTGGTGGAGCCACTGGCAGCGGTGATCTGTGCCTGGCTGGTGAATGTCGCCGAATTGCTGCTACCGCTGGGCCTGGCCTGCGCGGCAGGGGCGATGTTGTTGGTGGTGACCCAGGAAATCATCCCCGAATCGCGCAGCAATGGGCATCACCGTTTGGCCAGCCTCGGGCTGTGCGTGGGTTTTTGCCTGATGATGGTGATGGATACGGCGATGTCTTGAATTGGCATTGCCGGCGATGAGGCCAGCCTGGATTTGGGGTGGCTTATTCGCCTTCGTCGAAGTAGTTGTTGATCAACGCTACCAGCGCTTCCAGCGCATCGTTGTCCTGCTCACCCTCGGTGTGCAGGTGCACCTGGGTGCCTTTGCCTGCCGCCAACATCATCACGGCCATGATGCTCTTGCCGTCCACCAGCTTGTCGGGTGCGCGGCCCACCCGCACCTGGCAGGGGAAGCGCCCGGCTACGCCGACGAACTTGGCGGCCGCCCGGGCATGCAGGCCCAACTTGTTGATGATGGTGATTTCGCGGGCGGGCATCGTGGTGCGGATCCTGTGGGCTAGAGGTCGCGGTGGCGGACCTGGACGTTTTTCAAGGACTGTTGCAGCAGCTGGCCGAGGCGCTCGGTGATGTACACCGAGCGGTGGTGGCCACCTGTGCAGCCAATGGCGATGGTGACGTAGGCGCGGTTGCTGGCGGCAAAGCGGGGCAGCCATTTGAGCAGGTAGGTCGAGATATCGGTAAACATCTCTTCGACATCCGGCTGCGCGGCAAGGTAATCGATAACCGGCTGATCCAGGCCAGAATGCTCACGCAGTTCGGGCTTCCAGTAAGGGTTGGGCAGGCAGCGTACATCGAAAACCAAGTCTGCATCGACCGGCATGCCACGCTTGAAGCCGAACGATTCGACCAGGAATGCGGTGCCGGGCTCAGGCTGATTGAGCAGGCGCAACTTGATCGAGTCGCGCAGTTGGTAAAGGTTGAGGCTGGTAGTGTCGATCTTCAGGTCGGCGAGGTCGGAGATTGGCCCCAACAGTTCGCTTTCCACGCGGATCGCTTCGGCCAGTGAGCGATCTGCATTTGTCAGCGGATGACGCCGGCGCGTTTCGGAGAAACGCTTGAGCAGCGTGTCCTCGTCGGCGTCGAGAAACAGCACATCGCACTGGATATGGCGGCCACGCGCTTCGGCGAGCAGTTCGGGGAAGCGTGACAGGTGGCTGGGCAGGTTGCGGGCATCAATGGACACTGCCACTTTCGGTTGCAGCAACTCTGTATGGATCAACGCGTTTTCCGCCAGCTGCGGCAGTAAACCGGCAGGCAGGTTATCGATACAGTAAAAGCCGTTGTCTTCCAGCACGTCGAGGGCGGTACTCTTGCCGGAGCCGGACCGGCCGCTGACGATGATCAGGCGCATGTTCAGTGCTCGTTCTGTGCGTCCAGGACTACCTGGTACAGGGCCTCGCTGCTGTTGGCGGCACGCAGGCGCTCGCGAACTTCCTTGCGATCCAGCATGCTGGCGATCTGGCGCAGCAGTTCCAGATGGGCGTCGGTGGCAGCCTCCGGCACCAGAAGGATGAACAGCAGGTCGACTGGCGCGCCATCGATGGCGTCATAGTCGATCGGAGCATCCAGGTGCAGCAGGGCACTGACGGGAGAGGTGCAGCCTTCGAGCCGGCAGTGAGGTATGGCGATGCCATTGCCGAAGCCTGTGGAACCGAGCTTTTCACGAGCGATCAGCTTTTCGAAGACGTCTTGCATCTCCAGCTCGGGTATTTGATCGGCAATCAGATTGGCGACCTTTTCCAAGGCGCGCTTCTTACTGCCACCCGGCACGTTCACCAGGGAACGGCCGGGGGTCAGGATGGTTTCAAGTCGGATCATGGATGAGGGGATCAGCGGGCGGCTGCACCTTGCAGCAGGCTTTGCTGTTTTTCCTTGTGTTTTTTCAGTTGGCGGTCGAGCTTGTCGGCCAAGGCATCGATCGCTGCATACATGTCTTCGTGTTCGGCGTTGGCAACCACTTCACCGCCTGGAATCTGCAGGATCGCTTCGACCTTCTGCTGCAGCTTCTCGACTTTCATGATGACCTGCACGTTGGTGATCTTGTCGAAGTGACTCTCCACCCGGGCGAGCTTTTCAAGCACGTAATCGCGCAGCGGCTCGGTGACTTCTACATGCTGTCCACTGATATTGACTTGCATACAGCTTCTCCTTTGTTGCCCGTGCATAAAGAGGCAGGTCTTGCACCTGCCCCACAAACGCTGTGGCAGATCCGAGGGGCTACATCAGTCGCTTGCGTTCGCTCGACGGTGCGATGCCGAGAGACTCGCGGTATTTGGCGACGGTGCGACGGGCTACCTGGATGCCTTGTGCCTCCAGTAAACCAGCGATCTTGCTGTCACTCAATGGCTTTTTCTGATTTTCCGCCGCAACCAGTTTCTTGATGATCGCGCGGATTGCCGTGGACGAGCATTCTCCGCCCTCGGAGGTGCTGACGTGGCTTGAGAAAAAGTATTTCAGTTCGTAGATGCCGCGTGGCGTGTGCATGAATTTCTGCGTGGTCACCCGCGAGATGGTCGACTCGTGCATGCCCACGGCTTCGGCGATGTCATGCAGTACCAGGGGTTTCATTGCCTCGTCGCCGTGGTCCAGGAAACCGCGCTGATGCTCGACGATCTGTGTGGCGACTTTCATCAGCGTTTCGTTGCGGCTTTGCAGGCTCTTGATGAACCAGCGTGCTTCCTGCAACTGGTTGCGCATGAAGGTGTTGTCTGCGCTGGTGTCGGCCCGGCGGACGAAGCCGGCATATTGCGGGTTGACCCGCAGACGCGGGATCGCTTCCTGGTTCAGTTCGACCAGCCAGCGATCGCTGTCCTTGCGCACGATGACATCGGGCACCACGTATTCCGGCTCACTGGACTCGATTTGCGATCCCGGGCGCGGGTTGAGGCTCTGAACCAGCTCGATGACCTGGCGCAGCTCGTCTTCCTTGAGCTTCATGCGGCGCATCAGCTGGCTGTAGTCGCGCCCGCCGAGCAGGTCGATGAACTCGGTGACCAGGCGCTTGGCCTCGGCCATCCATGGTGTGCTGGCCGGAAGTTGGCGCAGTTGCAGCAACAGGCACTCGCCCAGGTTGCGTGCGCCGACGCCTGCAGGCTCGAACTGCTGGATACGGTGCAGCACCGCTTCGACTTCGTCCAGTTCGATATCCAGCTCCGGATCGAAACCGGCGCAGATCTCTTCGATCGTGTCTTCCAGATAACCTTGGCCGTTGATGCTGTCGATAAGGGTGACTGCGATCAGGCGGTCGGTATCGGACATCGGTGCCAGGTTCAGCTGCCACAGCAGGTGGCTTTGCAGGCTTTCGCCGGCTGATGTGCGGGTGGTGAAGTCCCACTCGTCGTCATCGTTGCTCGGCAGGCTGCTGGCGCTGGTCTGGTAGATGTCTTCCCAGGCCGTGTCGACCGGAAGCTCATTGGGGATGCGCTCGTTCCACTCACCGTCTTCCAGGGTCTCGGCACTGGCGGTGCTTTCCTGAAAGCTGTTGTCCTGGACTTCGGCGGCCGGCTTGCTCTCGGCGTTATCCGCCATCGGGTCGCTGTTGTCGAAGTCTTCGCCGTCTTCCTGACGTTCGAGCATCGGATTGGACTCCAGCGCTTCCTGGATTTCCTGCTGAAGGTCCAGGGTAGAGAGCTGGAGTAGGCGGATGGCCTGTTGCAACTGCGGGGTCATCGTCAGTTGCTGGCCCATTTTTAGGACGAGCGATGGTTTCATGGCAGGGGCTAATACCTTGTTCGCCGGCGCGCATGCGCCATCCACTACACGAGGGCGCCGGAGCGCCAATTTCAAGCAAGTTTTATGCCTTAAATTGTAGCGTTTGCCTAGAGCACTGTAACAACTTAAGCCCATTCAAGGCTGTAAAACCAGTGCTCCAGGCGCGTCCCTGAATCAGAGTCGGAACTCGTGACCCAGGTAAACTTCCTTGACCAGTTCGTTGGCCAGGATGGTCTGCGCATCGCCCTCGGCGATCAGTTGCCCGTCATTGACGATATAGGCGGTTTCGCAGATATCCAGGGTCTCGCGGACGTTGTGGTCGGTGATCAGTACGCCGATGCCCTTGGCCTTGAGGTGGTGGATGATCTGCTTGATGTCACCGACCGAAATGGGGTCGACGCCAGCGAAGGGTTCGTCCAGCAGGATGAACTTGGGGGCGGTTGCCAGGGCGCGTGCGATCTCGACACGGCGACGCTCGCCGCCGGAAAGGCTCATGCCGAGGTTGTCGCGGATGTGGCTGATGTGGAACTCCTGCAGCAGGCTTTCCAGCTCCTTGCGGCGGCCCTCACGGTCGAGCTCCTTGCGGGTCTCGAGGATGGCCATGATGTTGTCGGCCACCGACAGCTTGCGGAAGATCGAAGCTTCCTGCGGCAGGTAGCCGATGCCGGCGCGTGCGCGCCCGTGCATGGGCTGATGGCTGACATCGAGGTTGTCGATGAGCACGCGCCCCTGGTCGGCCTGGACCAGGCCGACGATCATGTAGAAGCAGGTCGTCTTGCCTGCGCCGTTGGGGCCTAGCAGGCCGACGATCTGGCCGCTGTCGATCGACAGGCTGACGTCACGCACGACTTGACGCCCTTTGTAGCTCTTGGCCAGGTGCTGGGCTTTGAGGGTTGCCATTTACTCGGCCTTCTTCTTCGGCTGGATCACCATGTCGATGCGCTGACGTGGCTGGGTCACGTTGCCGCCGCGACCGGCGGTCGCAACCTGGGACTTGGTGTTGTAGACGATCTTCTCGCCTTCGGTGGTGTTGCCTTCGTTTTCGACCTTGGCGCGGTCGGTGAGAATCACGGTGTCCTTTTGCGCCTGATACTGGATGGTCACGGCCCAGCCTTTCATCTTGTCAGGCTTGGCGGCGCTCTGCTGCTGCTCGAAATAGGCCAGGTTGCCCACCGAAGTGACCACGTCGATGTCACCGTTGGCGGCGCGGGTCATGGTCACGGTATTGCCTTTGATCATCATCGAGCCCTGAGTGATGATCACGTCACCGGTGTAGGTGGCTACGCCTTGCTTGTCGTCCAGGTGAGCGTTGTCGGCCTGGATGCGGATAGGCTGGTCACGGTCGGTCGGCAGGGCGAAGGCGCTCGCGCTTCCCAGTGCTGCGCTCAGGCTGAGCAAAAGGGGGAGGGTTTTAACGAGCCTCATACTGTCCTCTTACGTTAGAGAGCAGGTCCATCCTGCCTTCTTTCAAATACGCTTTCATTCCTTTGCCCGTAGTTGTGCCACCGGCGCCGTCGATTCTAACGGCTTGCTCGGTCTGCGCATATTGCTTCTGCGGGAACACGGTCATGCGTGAGCTGGTAATGATGGTCTCACGCTGCTTCTCATCGGTGCGGGCCACGCGCACCTTGTCGATCAGTTCGACTTCGGTGCCGTCCGGGTTGACCTCGGCGCGCACGCTCTGTATGTGCCAGGGGTATTCGGTGCCGCGGTACATATGCAGGTCGGGCGTGGTCACCAGTGTGACCTCGGTGGCCTTGAGGTGTTCGACCTTGTCGGCGGTCATTTCATACTGCAGCTTGCCATCGGGCAAGAACTGTACGCTGTGGGCGTTGATCGCATAATAGTCGATCGCGCTTTCGTCGACCTGCGCTACCGGCTTGTCGAGGAAGCTCTCGGGGCTGACATTCCAGTAGCCTATTGCCGCCAGCAGGGCGGCGATCACCGCGAGCAGCGCAATATTGCGGGCTTTCTTGCTGAACATGGGCAACCTACAGGTAGTTGGCGTTGGCAGCGTCCAGGGTGCCCTGGGCCTGCATGATAAGCTCACAGAATTCGCGAGCGGCGCCCTCGCCGCCGCGTGCCTGGGTCACGCCGTCGGCATGCTGGCGAACGAAGGGCGCTGCATTGGCCACGGCGATACCCAGGCCGACCTTGCGAATGACCGGCAGGTCGGGCAGGTCGTCGCCCAGATAGGCGACCTGCTCATAGCTTAGGCCCAGTTCGGCGAGCAGGCCGTCGAGCACCACCAGTTTGTCTTCGCGGCCCTGAAACAGATGCGGGATGCCGAGGTTTTTTGCGCGACGCTCGACCACCGGGGTTTTGCGCCCGCTGATGATTGCCGTGGTCACGCCCGAAGCCATCAGCATCTTGATGCCTTGGCCGTCGAGGGTGTTGAACGTCTTGAATTCGCTGCCATCTTCGAGGAAGTAAAGGCGGCCATCGGTGAGCACACCGTCCACATCGAACACGGCAAGCTTGATGGCCTTGCCGCGCTGCATCAGGTTCTGGGTCATTTGCGTCGTTCTCATTTACATCACGCCTGCGCGCAGCAGGTCGTGCATGTTCAGGGCACCGACCGGGCGGTCGTCCTTGTCCACCACCACCAGGGCGCTGATCTTGTGGTCTTCCATGATCTTCAGTGCTTCGGCGGCGAGCATCTCGGCGCGGGCTGTCTTGCCGTGCACGGTCATGACCTGGTCGATCAGGGTAGTGTGCACGTCGATGTTGCGGTCCAGGCTGCGGCGCAGGTCGCCGTCGGTGAAGATCCCGGCCAGCGTGCCGTTCGCTTCGGCGACCACGGTCATGCCCAGGCCTTTGCGGGACATTTCAAGGAGGGCGTCCTTGAGCAGTGTGCCACGTTGTACCTGGGGCAGTTCGGTGCCAGCGTGCATGACGTTCTCGACCTTGAGCAGCAGGCGGCGGCCCAGTGCGCCACCGGGGTGCGAGAAGGCGAAGTCTTCTGCGGTAAAGCCGCGCGCTTCGAGCAGGGCAATGGCCAGGGCGTCGCCCAGCACCAGTGCTGCCGTGGTCGATGAGGTGGGCGCCAGGTTCAGTGGGCAAGCCTCATGGGCGACACGGGCATCGAGGTTGACCTCGGCGGCCTGGGCCAGCGGGGAGTCGGGGTTGCCGGTCATGCTGATGAGCTCGATGCCAAGGCGCTTGATCAGCGGCAGCAAGGTGACGATTTCGGCGGTGCTGCCGGAATTGGACAGGGCCAGGATGATATCGCCGCGGGTGATCATGCCCATGTCGCCATGGCTGGCTTCAGCCGGATGCACGAAAAACGCCGGCGTGCCGGTGCTGGCCAGGGTTGCGGCGATCTTGTTGCCGATATGCCCAGACTTGCCCATGCCGACCACCACGACGCGGCCCTTGCTCGCCAGGATCAGCTCGCAGGCCTTGACGAAGTTGGCATCGATGCTGGCCGTCAAACCTTGTACGGCCTCGATTTCCAGGCGCAGGGTGCGCTGGGCGGACTGGATCAGCTCACTGGATTGGCTCATGTCGAAAAGCAATGCCTGATGAAAAGGCGGCGATTATAGCCGCAATGGAAGAAAGCCTCACCCTTTCGATTGTGCAATGAAAAGACATCGAAGCCTGTCGCTGGCCTGAACGACTCGCTCCATGGCCTTGGGGCCACCCTGTCAGCGGTGCTATAGTTCGCCGCTATTCGGCCCGCCAGGGGCGCGTGTGTCTTCAAGATGAGGGCCGGCGTCCATTAGGACATGGCTGTACTAGCAAGGAGTCTAGATGAGTGTGGATAGCGCCTACGCGGTCGAGTTGAAGGGCGTCACCTTCAAGCGCGGTTCGCGCAGCATTTTCAGCAATGTCGACATACGCATTCCGCGTGGCAAGGTCACCGGCATCATGGGGCCGTCGGGTTGCGGCAAGACCACGCTGTTGCGCCTGATGGGCGCGCAGTTGCGTCCGTCCATTGGTGAAGTATGGGTTGCCGGGCAGAACCTGCCGAGCCTGTCGCGCAGCGACCTGTTCGATGCGCGCAAGCAGATGGGAGTACTGTTCCAGAGCGGTGCCCTGTTCACCGACCTCGATGTGTTCGAGAACGTTGCCTTCCCGCTGCGCGTGCACACCCAGCTGTCGGACGAGATGATCCGCGACATCGTGTTGATGAAGCTGCAGGCCGTGGGCTTGCGTGGTGCCATCGACCTGATGCCCGACGAACTGTCCGGAGGCATGAAACGGCGCGTGGCGCTGGCCCGGGCGATTGCGCTGGATCCGCAGATCCTCATGTATGACGAGCCGTTCGTCGGCCAGGACCCGATCGCCATGGGTGTACTGGTACGCCTGATCCGGCTGCTCAATGACGCGCTGGGTATCACCAGCATCGTGGTATCCCACGATCTGGCCGAAACCGCCAGTATCGCCGACTACATCTACGTAGTGGGTGACGGCCAGGTGCTGGGCCAGGGCACGCCCGATGAGCTGATGGGCTCGGACAATCCGCGTATTCGCCAGTTCATGAAGGGCGATCCGGACGGCCCGGTGCCATTCCACTTCCCTGCGCCTGACTACCGCGCCGATCTGTTGGGGGCGCGTTGATGCGCAGAAAATCCTTGCTTGAACGTATCCGCCTGTTTGGTCGCTCGGCGATCGACGTGCTGGCCGTGCTCGGGCGTTCCTGCCTGTTCCTGTTCCATGCACTGGTCGGCCGTGGCGGCATCGGCGGCGGTTTTCAGCTGCTGACCAAACAGCTGTATTCGGTGGGCGTGCTGTCGCTGGCGATCGTCGCGGTGTCCGGTGTGTTCATCGGCATGGTGCTGGCACTGCAGGGTTACAGCATCCTGACCAAGTACGGCTCCGAGCAGGCGGTGGGGCAGATGGTCGCCCTGACCCTGCTGCGCGAGCTGGGCCCAGTGGTTACCGCACTGCTGTTCGCGGGCCGGGCAGGTTCGGCGCTGACCGCCGAAATCGGCAACATGAAGTCCACCGAGCAACTGTCGAGCCTCGAGATGATCGGTGTCGACCCGCTCAAGTACATCGTTGCGCCACGCCTGTGGGCCGGTTTCATTTCGTTGCCGCTGCTGGCGCTGATCTTCAGCGTGGTCGGCATCTGGGGTGGCTCGTGGGTCGCTGTGGACTGGCTGGGCGTCTACGAAGGCTCGTTCTGGGCCAACATGCAGAACAGTGTTTCCTTTACCGACGACGTGCTCAACGGGCTGGTCAAGAGCCTGGTGTTCGCCTTCGTCACGACCTGGATCGCCGTATTCCAAGGGTATGACTGCGAGCCCACCTCAGAAGGGATCAGCCGTGCCACCACCAAGACCGTGGTTTATGCCTCGTTGGCTGTACTGGGTCTGGACTTTATTCTGACCGCCTTGATGTTTGGAGATTTCTGATGCAAAACCGCACCCTGGAAATCGGTGTCGGCCTGTTCCTTCTGGCCGGGATCCTGGCGTTGCTGCTGCTGGCCCTGCGTGTCAGCGGGCTATCGGCCAGCCCGAGCAGCGATACCTATAAAGTTTATGCCTACTTCGACAATATCGCCGGTTTGACGGTCAGAGCTAAAGTGACCATGGCCGGTGTGACGATCGGCAAGGTCACCGCCATCGATCTGGACCGTGATTCCTACACCGGCCGGGTGACCCTGCAGCTGGACGGCAAAGTCGACAACCTGCCGACGGACTCCACTGCTTCGATCCTGACCGCCGGTCTGCTTGGCGAGAAGTACATCGGCATCAGTGTCGGCGGTGAGGAAGAGGTGCTCAAGGAAGGCGCAACCATCCATGACACCCAGTCGGCGCTGGTACTGGAAGATCTGATTGGCAAGTTCCTGCTCAATACCGTGGGCAAGGAACCGAAAGAAGCACAACCGGCTAATTAAGGAGTTTCCATGATTTCGATCCTGCGACGTGGCCTGCTGGTCCTGCTGGCGGCCTTTCCCCTGCTGACATTCGCAGCGCCCGGGCAGTCTCCGCACGATGTGGTGCAGGGCACGACCAATGAATTGCTGGGTGACCTCAAGTCCAACAAGGAGCAGTACAAGTCCAACCCGCAGGCCTTCTACGAGGCGCTCAACCGCATCCTTGGCCCGGTGGTCGATGCCGACGGTATTTCGAAAAGCATCATGACCGTGAAGTACTCGCGCAAGGCCACGCCTGAGCAGATGCAGCGCTTCCAGGAAAACTTCAAGCGCAGCCTGATGCAGTTCTATGGCAACGCCCTGCTGGAATACAACAACCAGGGCATTACCGTCGACCCGGCCAAAGCTGATGACGGCAAGCGCGCCAGCGTCGGCATGAAGGTGACTGGCAATAACGGTGCCGTCTACCCGGTGCAGTACACCATGGAAAACCTGGGTGGCGAGTGGAAGGTACGCAACGTCATCGTCAACGGTATCAACATCGGCAAGCTGTTCCGCGACCAGTTCGCCGACGCCATGCAGCGTAACGGCAACAATCTGGACAAGACCATCGACGGCTGGGCCGGCGAAGTGGCCAAGGCCAAGCAGACTGCCGACACTTCGTCTGACAAGGCTGTGCAATGAGCGAGGGCGGCGTGAACATGGCCGAACCGGGCGTGTTGCGCCTGGTCGGTGTGCTGGACTACCGCAGCGGCCCGGCCTTGCGCAAGCAAGGCAAGGCGCTGGTCGAAGCTTCCCGCGAGCCCCGCCTGATAATCGATTGCACGGCGGTGGAGAAGTCTTCCAGTGTCGGGCTGTCGCTGCTGCTGGCGTTCATCCGCGATGGCCAGGCCGGCGGCAAGGCATGCGAGGTCCGCGGGATGCCCGACGACATGCGGGAAATTGCCGAGGTCTATGACCTCGATGAAGTGCTGGCGGGCTGATGGCTTGCCACTGATGGAGGCCCCTCGGTCAGCGCACGCCCTCGGTGGGCTTCGCAGGCGAGGGGCTTTTTTGTATGATGGCCGACCCGTGCGCATCGGGCGCCGATTGAGGTTGAGCATGCAGGCTGTAGAAGTTAAGAGCTTCCTTGAAGAAAAATTGCCGGGATCCCGGGTCGAAGTTGAAGGCGAAGGCTGCAACTTCCAGTTGAACGTGATCAGCGACGAGTTGGCTGGCCTGAGCCCGGTCAAGCGTCAGCAGGCGATCTATGCTCACCTTAATCCCTGGATCGCCAACGGTAGCATCCATGCGGTAACCATGAAATTTTTCAGCAGCGCAGCCTGGGCTGAGCGCACCTGAGCCAACTTGGCGGCGAGACTCCAATGGACAAACTGATTATTACTGGCGGCGCTCGCCTTGACGGCGAGATCCGCATTTCGGGCGCGAAGAACGCGGCCCTGCCGATTCTGGCAGCGACCCTGCTGGCTGACGGCCCGGTCACCGTGGGCAACCTGCCACACCTGCACGACATCACCACCATGATCGAGCTGTTCGGCCGCATGGGCATCGAGCCTGTGATCGACGAAAAGCTGGCGGTGGAAATCGACCCACGCACCATCAAGACCCTGGTCGCACCTTACGAGCTGGTCAAGACCATGCGCGCCTCGATCCTGGTGCTTGGCCCGATGGTTGCCCGTTTCGGCGAGGCCGAAGTGGCCCTGCCAGGCGGCTGCGCCATTGGTTCGCGCCCGGTCGACCTGCACATCCGCGGCCTGGAAGCCATGGGTGCAAAGATCGAAGTCGAAGGCGGCTATATCAAGGCCAAGGCACCTGAAGGCGGCCTGCGCGGTGCGCACTTCTTCTTCGATACCGTCAGCGTGACCGGTACCGAAAACATCATGATGGCTGCTGCCCTGGCCAAGGGCCGCAGCGTGCTGCAAAACGCCGCACGCGAGCCGGAAGTGGTCGACCTGGCCAACTTCATCAATGCCATGGGCGGCAACGTGCAAGGCGCGGGTACCGACACCATCACCATCGATGGCGTCGAGCGTTTGCACTCGGCCAGCTACCGCGTCATGCCCGACCGTATCGAGACCGGTACTTACCTGGTTGCAGCTGCCGTGACCGGTGGCCGCGTCAAGGTCAAGGACACCGACCCGACCATCCTTGAAGCCGTGCTGGAAAAGCTCAAGGAAGCGGGTGCCGACCTGACCACCGGCGAGGACTGGATCGAGCTGAACATGCATGGCAAGCGGCCAAAAGCCGTCAACCTGCGTACCGCCCCGTACCCGGCGTTCCCGACCGACATGCAGGCACAGTTCATCTCGCTCAACGCCATTGCCGAAGGCACCGGCGCGGTCATCGAGACGATCTTCGAGAACCGCTTCATGCACGTGTACGAAATGCACCGCATGGGCGCGCATATCCAGGTCGAGGGCAACACCGCCATCGTCACGGGCGTGCCGGCACTCAAAGGTGCACCGGTCATGGCCACTGACCTGCGTGCTTCCGCCAGCCTGGTGCTGTCGGCGCTGGTCGCCGAAGGCGATACCTTGATCGATCGCATCTACCACATCGACCGTGGTTACGAATGCATCGAAGAGAAACTGCAGATGCTGGGTGCGAAGATCCGTCGCGTACCGGGCTAGTGCCTCGTCGGCGCAAGGATGCGCCCATTGAATTGAACACGGCCGGGTCGATGACCGGGTCGGTTGTAGCCGCTTAAGGACCGACGTTCCAATGTTGACCATCGCGCTTTCCAAAGGCCGCATCCTCGACGATACCCTGCCATTGCTGGCCGAGGCCGGTATCGTGCCGACCGAGAATCCGGACAAGAGCCGCAAGCTGATCATTCCAACCACCCAGGAAGACGTGCGTCTGCTGATCGTGCGCGCCACCGACGTGCCGACCTATGTCGAGCATGGTGCCGCCGACCTCGGTGTGGCGGGCAAGGACGTGCTGATGGAGTACGGCGGCCAGGGCTTGTATGAGCCGCTGGACCTGCAGATCGCCCGCTGCAAGCTGATGACCGCAGGCGTGGTCGGTGCTCCCGAGCCCAAGGGCCGCTTGCGGGTTGCCACCAAGTTCGTCAACGTAGCCAAGCGCTACTATGCCGAGCAAGGCCGCCAGGTCGACATCATCAAACTGTACGGTTCGATGGAGCTGGCGCCGCTGATCAACCTCGCCGACAAGATCATCGACGTGGTCGACACCGGCAATACCCTGCGCGCCAATGGCCTGGAGCCTCAGGACCTGATCGCCACGATCAGCTCGCGCCTGGTGGTCAACAAAGCATCCATGAAGATGCAGCATGCCCGCATCCAGAGCCTGATCGACACCCTGCGTCACGCTGTCGAAACGCGACACCGCGGCTGACTCGAACGCGCGACCTCTGCTGTCGCGCCCGTCTATCCGCGTCATAGCCACTTTTCTCGGGTGCCCGCGCGGATGGACTGGTAGCCTAGGGCGCCTGAGCATTCGCTAATAATCGAGGCCCTCGCCATGACCGTGTCCACTGCAATTGCCCGTCTCAACGCCGCTGATCCGGATTTCGCCCGACATCTGGATCATCTGCTGAGCTGGGAAAGTGTGTCCGATGACGCGGTCAACCAGCGCGTGCTCGACATCATCAAGGCCGTGCGCGAGCGCGGCGATGCGGCGCTGGTGGAATTCACCCAGCGTTTCGATGGTGTAAGCGCTACGTCCATCAACGACCTGATCCTTGGGCGTGAACGTCTGGAACTGGCCCTGACCCGCATCACCGACGCCCAGCGTACCGCCCTGGAGAAGGCCGCCGAGCGCGTGCGTATCTACCACGAGCGGCAAAAGCAGGACTCCTGGCAGTACACCGAGGCCGACGGTACCGTATTGGGGCAGAAGGTTACCCCGCTCGATCGCGCCGGCTTGTATGTACCTGGCGGTAAAGCGTCCTATCCGTCGTCGGTACTGATGAACGCCATCCCGGCCAAGGTCGCGGGCGTGGCTGAAGTGGTCATGGTGGTGCCTACGCCGCGCGGTGAAGTCAACGAGCTGGTCCTGGCTGCAGCCTGCATTGCAGGTGTCGACCGCGTGTTCACCGTCGGTGGTGCCCAAGCGGTCGCGGCCCTGGCATATGGCACCGAGAGCGTGCCACAGGTAGACAAGATCGTCGGCCCAGGCAACATTTACGTGGCCACCGCCAAGCGTCACGTGTTTGGCCAGGTGGGTATCGACATGATTGCCGGCCCTTCGGAAATCCTCGTGGTGTGCGACGGCCAGACGGACCCCGACTGGATCGCCATGGACCTGTTCTCGCAGGCCGAGCACGACGAAGATGCCCAGGCCATTCTGGTCAGCCCGGATGCCGAATTCCTCGATCGCGTGGCTGCCAGCATCGACAAGCTGATGCCAACCATGGAACGCGCCGAGATCATCGAGAAATCGATCAATGGCCGGGGCGCGTTGATCCAGGTGCGCGACATGCAGCAAGCCATCGAGGTGGCCAATCGCATTGCCCCCGAACACCTGGAGCTGTCGGTCGCCGATCCGCAGGCCTGGCTGGGGCAGATCCGTCACGCGGGCGCGATCTTCATGGGCCGTCACACCAGCGAAGCGCTCGGCGACTACTGCGCCGGCCCCAACCATGTGCTGCCGACTTCCGGTACCGCGCGTTTCTCGTCGCCACTGGGTGTTTATGACTTCCAGAAGCGTTCGTCGATCATCTTCTGCTCCGAGCAGGGTGCATCCGAGCTGGGCCACACTGCCTCGGTCCTGGCCCGTGGCGAGTCGCTGACCGCCCACGCCCGCAGCGCCGAATACCGTATCCTGACCCAAGACAAGGGGAACTGAGCATGAGTCGATTCTGGAGCCCCTTCGTCAAGGACCTGGTGCCTTACGTCCCCGGGGAGCAGCCCAAGCTGGCCCGGTTGGTCAAGCTCAATACCAACGAAAACCCCTATGGCCCGTCGCCCAAGGCGCTGGAGGCCATGCGCGGCGAGCTGAACGACAACCTGCGGCTGTACCCGGACCCCAATGGTGACGGGCTCAAGCAGGCGGTAGCCGAGTATTACGGTGTAACCACTGGGCAGGTGTTCGTAGGCAACGGCTCGGACGAGGTGCTGGCGCACATTTTCCACGGCCTGTTCCAGCACGGCGGCCCGCTGTTGTTCCCGGACATCAGCTACAGCTTCTACCCGGTCTACTGCGGCCTGTATGGCATCCCGTTCGAGCCTGTGGCGCTGGATGAACAGTTCCAGATCCGTGTCGAGGACTACCAGAAGCCTAACGCCGGGATCATCTTCCCCAACCCGAATGCGCCGACCGGTTGCCTGTTGCCGCTGCAGGCAATCGAGCAGTTGTTGCAGGCCAACCGCGACTCGGTGGTGGTGGTCGATGAAGCCTATATCGACTTTGGTGGCCAGACGGCTATCAGCCTGGTGAACCGCTACGACAACCTGCTGGTGACCCAGACCCTGTCGAAGTCGCGCTCGCTGGCGGGCCTGCGGGTTGGCCTGGCGGTAGGGCACCCGGACCTCATCGAGGCGCTGGAGCGGATCAAGAACAGCTTCAACTCGTATCCACTGGACCGCATGGCGATCGTCGGTGCCGCTGCGGCATTCGAAGACCAGGCGTACTTCGAAGACACCTGCCGCAAGGTGATCGACAGCCGTGAGGCACTGGTGGAGCAGTTGACTGCCAAGGGTTTCGAGGTGCTGCCATCGGCGGCCAACTTCATCTTCGCCCGCCACCCGCAGGAGGATGCGGCGCAGCTGGCGGCACGTCTGCGTGAGCAAGGTGTGATTGTGCGCCACTTCAAGCAACAGCGGATTGCCCAGTTCCTGCGTATCACCATCGGTACGCCAGAAATGAACCAGGCGCTGATTGATGCGCTGAGCTGATATCCAGTGGGGCCGCATAGCGGCCCCACTGGTTTGGCCGGCGCGGTGATTTGATCTGCCCCCCACGCTGGCTTAACATACGCAAATTCGTCGGATGATTGGTTGATTAGGCATGGGCAGTGAATTGACCAAGCGATCCTTGGTAGAGCTCGCGGTGGAGCGCATGCGTGAGCGCATCCTCCAAGGTGACTGGCGGGTAGGGCAGCGCCTGCCCACCGAGCCGGAGCTGGCTTTGGAGTTGGGCATCAGCCGCAATACCGTGCGTGAGGCCATGCGCGTGCTGGCCTTCAGCGGCCTGGTGGAAATCCGCCAGGGAGACGGCAGTTACCTGCGTACTTGCCAGGACCCACTGCAGGCGGTGCAGGCAATGTCCCGCTGCACGCTGGAGCAGGCGAGGGAAACGCGGCACATCCTCGAAACCGAGGCGATAGGCCTGGCAGCACTGCGGCGTACCGATGACGACTTGCATGCCCTGCGCATCGCGCTAAAAGGCAGCGCCGAACATTTTCATGGTGATGTGGATGCTTATATCAGTTGCGACCTGGCGTTCCACCAACGCCTGATCGACGCTGCACACAACCCGGCGCTGAGCGAGTTGTACCGCTATTTCTCGGGTGTCGTGGCTGCCGCGTTGCAGCACAACATGGCCACTGTCCCGCGCTGTCAGGCCACTTTCGATCTGCATGGCCAGATCCTCGACGCCATCGAACAACGCGATCCGGAGCGGGCCAAGGGCCTGAGCCGGACCCTCATCGAATCCTGACCACGAGAAGGCCATGGCTGAACCAATGACCCGTGACACACCTGCCCGCGAGCGCGAGCTGGATGAACTGCTGATCGATGCCGAAGCCGATGATGCGCAAGTGCAGGCCCAGCCTGTGGTGCTGCAGCGGCCCTGGTTGCTGCTGTTGGGCCTGGTACTGGTCGCCCTGAACCTGCGCCCCGCGCTGTCGAGCATGGCCCCGGTACTTGGCCTGGTCAGTGAAAGCCTTGGCCTTAGTGCCTCTCAGGCGGGGCTGCTGACGACCTTGCCAGTGCTCTGCCTTGGGCTGTTCGCGCCGCTTGCAC
The DNA here is from genome assembly GCF_047456105.1 of Pseudomonas sp. BNK-15. Taxonomy (NCBI): domain Bacteria; kingdom Pseudomonadati; phylum Pseudomonadota; class Gammaproteobacteria; order Pseudomonadales; family Pseudomonadaceae; genus Pseudomonas; species Pseudomonas sp. BNK-15. The sequence goes on along the minus strand of NZ_CP179898.1, from coordinate 850,561 downwards.
CGCTGCTTGCGCGGCGCTGGGGCAGCGAGCGGGTGATCGTCGGCATCTTGCTGACGCTGGCGCTGGGCATCGTTCTGCGCAGTGCTTGGGGGGCGACCGGGGTATTTCTTGGCAGCATCATGGCCGGTGCCAGCATTGGCATCATCGGTGTGCTGTTGCCTGGCATCGTCAAACGTGATTTTCCCAAGCATGCCGGCACCTTGACGGGGGTCTACACCATGGCCCTTTGCCTGGGCGCAGCCATGGCGGCAGGCGCCACCGTACCGCTGACCGAGCATTTGCACGGCAGTTGGGCTTTGGGCCTGGGTTTCTGGATGATCCCTGCATTACTGGCCATGCTGGTCTGGTTGCCCCAGGCGCGCCAGGGGCATGGCCTGCACAAGGTGGCTTACCGAGTGAGAGGGCTGTGGCGCGATCCACTGGCCTGGCAAGTGACTTTGTACATGGGGTTGCAGTCGTCGCTGGCGTATATCGTTTTCGGCTGGTTGCCGTCTATCCTCATTGGCCGTGGTCTGAGCCCGACCGAGGCGGGCCTGGTGCTCTCCGGCTCGGTGATCGTGCAACTGGTCAGCTCGCTGAGTGCACCCTGGCTGGCCACGCGGGGCAAAGACCAGCGGCTGGCAATCGTGCTAGTCATGCTCATTACCCTGGCCGGCCTGTTCGGCTGCCTGTATGCGCCGCTTTCTGGCCTGTGGGGCTGGGCGGTGCTGCTGGGCCTGGGGCAGGGCGGTACTTTTGCCTTGGCGCTGACGTTGATCGTGCTGCGTTCGAAAGACGCCCACGTGGCGGCCAACCTGTCGAGCATGGCCCAGGGCGTGGGTTACACCCTTGCCTCCATGGGCCCCTTTGCGGTGGGCTTGGTACATGACATGACGGGCGGCTGGGCCGCAGTGGGCTGGATCTTTGCCGTATTGGGTGTGGGGGCCATCGTGTTCGGCCTCGGGGCAGGGCGGGCGCTGCATGTCAAAGTCAGTAGCGAAAGGCTCTGAAGCCTGCATGGAGCCACCTGGCATTCATGTTGTAAATGGGCATGGCATTGCCTGTGCCCACGGATTATCGTGCAGCTTTCCATTCCCAGGACGGGCCTGCCCATGAGCGACGCCAACCGTGACCTGATCACCCGCTTCTATCAAGCTTTCCAGCGGCTGGACGCCGAAGCGATGGTGGCTTGCTACAGCGATGACATCGTCTTCAGTGACCCGGTTTTCGGTACCCTGCGCGGCCGTGATGCCGGTGACATGTGGCGTATGCTCACCACCCGCGCCAAGGACTTCTCGCTGACGTTCGACCAGGTCCGCGCAGACGAGCGCAGCGCCTGTGCACATTGGGTGGCGACCTACTTGTTCAGCCAGACCGGCCGTACCGTGGTCAACGATATCCAGGCGCGCTTCGTCATCCGCGACGGGTTGATCTGCCAGCATGACGACAGCTTCGACCTGTGGCGCTGGTCGCGTCAGGCGCTGGGTGCACCCGGTGTGTTGCTGGGGTGGTCGCCCATGCTGCAGAACAAGGTGCGCCAGCAGGCGTTCAAAGGGCTGCGTGCGTTCCAGCAGGCGAACTGAGCGGTTAAGCTGTCGGCTTTGCAGCCAGGCACAAGCATCGTGAGCGACGTATCCGAGAACCCCATCTGCAAACCTTGGTATGTCTACCTGGTGAGGGCTGCCAATGGTTCGCTGTACTGCGGCATCAGTGATGATCCGCAGCGGCGTTTCATGGCGCATCAGAAAGGGCAGGGGGCGCGTTATTTCAAGACCAGCCCGGCGCAGGCGCTGGTCTACGTCGAGCAATGGCCGGACAAGGGCGAGGCATTGCGCCAGGAGCGCCTGGTGAAGAAGTTGCGCAAGGCCGCGAAGGAGGCTTTGGTCGCCTCCTATGCCAGCGGTTGATCAGTCCTTGCGGCGCTTGAGCTGGTCTACCAGCTGCGTCGGCAGGCCTTTGATGATCAGTGTGCCCGCCACCTCGTCATATTCCACCTTGTCCCCCAGCAGGTGCGCTTCGAAGCTGATCGACAGGCCTTCGGCGCGCCCGGTGAAGCGGCGGAACTGGTTGAGGGTGCGTTTGTCCGCCGGGATCTCTGGCGACAGGCCGTAGTCCTTGTTGCGGATGTGGTCGTAGAAGGCCTTGGGGCGGTCTTCGTCGATCAGGCTGGACAGCTCTTCCAAGGTTACCGGCTCGCCCAGTTTGGTCTGGGTGGTGGCGTAGTCGACCAGGGTTTGGGTCTTTTCGCGTGCGGCTTCTTCTGGCAGGTCCTCGCTTTCGACGAAGTCGCTGAAGGCTTTGAGCAGGGTGCGGGTTTCGCCTGGGCCGTCGACGCCTTCCTGGCAGCCGATGAAGTCGCGGAAGTAATCCGAAACCTTCTTGCCATTCTTGCCCTTGATGAACGAGATGTACTGTTTGGAGTTCTGGTTGTTCTTCCACTCCGACAGATTGATGCGTGCCGCCAGGTGCAGCTGGCCGAGGTCCAGGTGACGCGAGGGTGTCACATCCAGCTCGGCGTTCACCGCCACGCCTTCGCTGTGGTGCAGCAGGGCGATGGCCAGGTAGTCGGTCATGCCTTGCTGGTAGTGGGCGAAAAGGATGTGGCCGCCGGTGGAAAGGTTGGATTCTTCCATCAGCTTTTGCAGATGCTCGACGGCAACGCGGCTGAAGGCGGCAAAGTCCTTTTCCTGTTCCAGGTACTGCTTTAGCCAGCCGCTCAGCGGGTAGGCGCCGGATTCGCCGTGGAAGAAGCCCCAGGCTTTGCCCTGCTTGGCGTTGTAGCTGTCGTTAAGGTCGGCCAGCAGGTTTTCGATAGCGTCCGATGCGCCCAGCTCGGTATCCCGTGCATGCAGCACGGCGGGGCTGCCATCGGGCTTCTTGTCGATCAGGTGAACGATGCAATGACGGATTGGCATGGAATTCTCGGTCAGTCGTGGGCGGCCAGGCGCCGCGCTGCAAAAGTCGTCAAGTTTACCCCAGACGACAGGTGATGCAGTGGCCGGATGTTGGCAGAAATGCCGGTTGTTGTTTTTTTGTTCAATTTTTTGCGAATTTGCCTAAAACCCCCGAAAAACCTGCACTAAATTGAAGCGGGCAGCGGATATTTATCCATTCCTGTGGTAGCTTTGCGCGGTCTTGCGCACCTCGGGTGGCGCATTGCTGGCAGCGCGCTCGTTCCGTGTCGAACCAAACGCCGATTTACGCATCTACATGCCCGATTGGCGCGGCCCTCCAAACTTCAGGGGCTGGCCCGATAACGTCGTAGAGCGCTGCATAACCACTGAATTTGATAGGGAAGGAACACCACCATGGCATTGACCAAAGACCAACTGATTGCCGATATCGCCGAGTCGATCGCTCAGCCGAAAGCCACCGCCAAAAACGCTCTGGAGCAACTGGGCCAGATCGTTGCCGACCAGCTGGAAAACGGCGCTGAAATCACCCTGCCAGGCATCGGCAAGCTGAAAGTCTCCGAGCGTCCTGCCCGTACCGGCCGCAACCCTTCGACTGGCGCCGCCATCGAAATCGCTGCCAAGAAAGTCGTCAAGTTCGTGCCGGCCAAGTCGCTGACCGACGCTATCAACAAGTAATTCGTTGATGCATTGACCAAACCGCGCCCGGCTTGCCCGGGCGCGGTTTTTTCATGCCTGTGATTTGCGTCGCTCGTTCCAGGCCTGGCGTTGGCCATGGTCGTGGAAGCTCCATGCGACCATACGGCTCTGTTTCTGCCCCTGGCCCATCTCAACGATCCGTACGGCCTTGGCGCCGGCCTTTTTCAGCGCCGCTTCGATGCCGGGCAGGTTGCCGGCCTTGGACACCAGGCTGGTGAACCACAGCACTTGCAAAGCGTACTGCACGCTTTCGCCAACCAGCTGGCTGACGAAGCGGATCTCGCCACCTTCACACCACAGCTCGTTGTTCTGCCCGCCGAAGTTGAGCACGGGCAGCTTGCGCTTGGGGTCCTGTTTGCCGAGGTTCTTCCACTTGCGCTGGCTGCCACGGGTGGCTTCCTCGCGTGAGGCGTGGAAGGGCGGGTTGCACAAGGTCAGGTCGAAGCGTTCGTCTTCCTCGAGCAGGCTGCCGAGAATGAGCTTGGCGTTGTTCTGCTGACGTAGTGCGATGGCTTTGCTCAGGTTGTTGGCCTGGACGATCGCCTTGGCCGAGGCCAGTGCCACCGGGTCGATGTCCGAGCCGAGGAAGCGCCAGCGGTAATCGCTGTGGCCGAGCAGCGGGTAGATGCAGTTGGCACCCACGCCAATGTCCAGGGCGCGCACCTGAGCGCCTTTGGGCACTTCGCCAGCGTTGTCCTCGGCCAACAGGTCGGCGGCGACGTGGATATAGTCGGCGCGGCCGGGTATCGGCGGGCACAGGTAATCGGCGGGAATGTCCCAGTGCTGGATGCCGTACTGGGCCTTGAGCAAGGCGCGGTTGAACACCCGCACGGCTTCGGGGTTGGCGAAGTCGATGCTGGGTTTGCCGTGGGGGTTGGTGATGGTGAAACGGGCCAGGTCCGGGTGGGCCTTGATCAGGCTGGGGAAGTCGTAGCGCCCCTGATGGCGGTTGCGCGGGTGCAGGGTGGGTTTCTGGGTCATGCTTGAATCCAAATGGGCATCGCTGGCCTGGGGCCGCTGTGCGGCCCTTTCGCGACACAAGGCCGCTCCTACAGGAAGCGGTGCCGTTGAATCCGGCATCGAATCTGTAGGGGCGGCCCTGTGTCGCGATCGGGGGCGAAGCCCCCGCCGGTCAGTCAGCGATGTAACTGTTACAGCGCAGCGATCCGCGCATGCTGCTCGGTGAAGTTGGCCAGGGCCTGCTCGGACTCGGCCAGCTTGGCGCGCTCCTTCTCGATCACCGCAGGCGGTGCCTTGTCGACGAAGGCGGCGTTCGACAGCTTGCCGCCGACGCGTTGCACTTCACCTTGCAGGCGCTGGATTTCCTTGTTCAGGCGAGCCAGCTCGGCGTCCTTGTCGATCAGGCCGGCCATCGGCACCAGCACCTGCAGATCGCCCACCAGTGCGGTGGCCGACAGCGGCGCTTCGTCGGCCTCGCCGAGCACGGTGAACGACTCGACCTTGGCCAGCTTCTTGAGCAGGGCTTCGTTTTCCTGCAGGCGGCGCTGGTCGTCGGCGTTGGCGTTCTTCAGGAACAGTGGCAGGGGCTTGCCCGGGCCGATGTTCATTTCGGCGCGGATGTTACGCAGGCCGACCATCAGCTCCTTGAGCCATTCGATATCGCCTTCGGCGGCGGTATCGATGCGGCTTTCGTTGGCCACTGGCCACGGCTGCAGCATGATGGTCTTGCCGTCGATGCCTGCCAGCGGCGCGATGCGCTGCCAGATTTCTTCGGTGATGAACGGCATGAACGGATGAGCCAGGCGCAGCGCCACTTCCAGCACGCGCACCAGGGTGCGACGGGTGCCGCGGGCGCGCTCTACCGGAGCGTTTTCGTCCCACAGTACCGGCTTGGACAGTTCCAGATACCAGTCGCAGTACTGGTTCCAGATGAACTCGTACAGGGCCTGGCTGGCCAGGTCGAAACGGAACTGCTCGAGCTGGCGGGTCACTTCGGCTTCGGTGCGCTGCAGCTGCGAGATGATCCAGCGGTCGGCCAGCGACAGTTCATAGGCTTCGCCGTTCTGGCCGCAGTCCTCGCCTTTGTCCAGCACATAGCGGGCGGCGTTCCAGATCTTGTTGCAGAAGTTGCGATAGCCTTCGACGCGGCCCATGTCGAACTTGATGTCGCGGCCCGTGGAGGCCAGCGAGCAGAAGGTGAAGCGCAGGGCGTCGGTGCCGTAGCTGGCAATGCCTTCCGGGAACTCGGCCTTGGTCTGCTTGGCGATTTTCTCGGCCAGCTTGGGCTGCATCATGCCGCTGGTGCGTTTTTCCAGCAGGGCGTCCAGGGTGATGCCGTCAACGATGTCCAGCGGGTCGAGCACGTTGCCCTTGGACTTGGACATCTTCTGGCCCTGGCCGTCACGTACCAGGCCGTGCACGTACACGGTCTTGAACGGGACCTGCGGCGTGCCATCCTCGTTCTTGATCAGGTGCATGGTCAGCATGATCATCCGGGCAACCCAGAAGAAGATGATGTCAAAGCCTGTGACCAGCACGTCGGTGGAGTGGAATTTCTTGAGGAATTCGGTCTGCTCCGGCCAGCCGAGGGTGGAGAAGGTCCACAGCCCCGAGCTGAACCAGGTGTCGAGCACGTCGTCGTCCTGGCGCAGTACCACGTCGGCGCCCAGGTTGTGCTTGGCGCGCACTTCGGCTTCGTTGCGGCCGACATAGACCTGGCCGGCCTCGTCGTACCACGCCGGGATCCGGTGGCCCCACCACAGCTGACGGCTGATGCACCAATCCTGGATGTCGCGCATCCAGGAGAAGTACATGTTTTCGTACTGCTTGGGCACGAACTGGATGCGGCCATCTTCAACGGCGGCAATCGCAGGTTCGGCCAGCGGCTTGGTGGAAACGTACCACTGGTCGGTCAGCCATGGCTCGATGATGGTGCCGGAGCGGTCGCCCTTTGGTACTTTCAAAGCGTGGTCGTCGATGCTGACCAGCAGCCCCTGAGCGTCCAGGTCGGCGACGATCTGCTTGCGCGCGACGAAGCGGTCTAGGCCGGCGTACTCGGCGGGCAGGCGGGTATCCGCTTGCTCATTGACGCTGCCATCGAGGTTGAATGCCTGGGCGGCGGGCAGCACCAGGGCGTTCTTGTCGAAGATGTTGAGCAGCGGCAGGTTGTGGCGCTTGCCGACTTCATAGTCATTGAAGTCGTGGGCCGGGGTGATCTTCACGCAGCCGGTGCCGAACTCGGGGTCGCAGTAGTCATCGGCGATGATCGGGATGCGACGGCCGACCAGCGGCAGCTCGACGAACTTGCCGATCAGTGCCTGGTAGCGCTCATCGTTCGGGTTGACCGCTACCGCAGCGTCACCCAGCAGGGTTTCCGGGCGGGTGGTGGCAACCACCAGGTAATCCTGGCCGTCGGCAGTTCTGGCACCGTCGGCCAGCGGGTAACGCAGGTTCCACAGGTGGCCTTTCTCGTCATGGTTTTCCACTTCGAGGTCGGAGATGGCCGTGTGCAGCTTGGTGTCCCAGTTGACCAGGCGCTTGCCACGGTAGATCAGGCCGTCTTCGTGCAGGCGCACGAAGGCTTCCTTGACCGCTTCGGACAGGCCGTCATCCATGGTGAAGCGTTCGCGGCTCCAGTCTACCGACGAGCCCAGGCGACGGATCTGCCGGCTGATGTTGCCGCCAGACTGCTCTTTCCATTCCCAGACCTTGTCCAGGAAGGCGTCACGGCCAAGGTCGTGACGGTTCTGGCCCTTGGCTTCGAGCTGGCGCTCGACCAGCATCTGGGTGGCGATACCGGCGTGGTCGGTACCCGGCTGCCACAAGGTGTCGCGGCCCTGCATGCGACGGAAACGGATCAGGGCGTCCATGATCGCGTTGTTGAAACCGTGGCCCATGTGCAGGCTGCCCGTCACGTTCGGTGGCGGGATCATGATGGTGTAGGACTCACCTGCACCTTGTGGAGCGAAATAGTTTTCGGACTCCCAGGTGTTGTACCAGGAAGTTTCGATGGCGTGCGGCTGGTAGGTCTTATCCATGCGCGGCGGGACCCTGTGCATTTATTCGGGAAAGCCGGGAAGTATAACGGAGCTGCGAGCTTCAAGCGACAAGCTGCAAGACCTATGGGCACTCTTCGCGGGGTAAATCCGCGAAGAGTGCGCCGCGTTTGTCAGGCTTATTCAGAACGCTTGATCAGCCGCTCGATACGCGCATCGAGCCGGCGCTTGATCTCGGTTTCGATATGCGGGGTGAAGTCGTTGATCACGTCCTGCATGATCAATTGCGCTGCGGCGCGTAGCTCGGCCTCCAGGTGCAGCAGTGTGTCCTGGCGGCGGGTCTGCGGGTCTTCTTCGGGTTCTGCTTCGGCGGGTGCGGCAGCCGGTTCAGGTGCTGGCAGGGTGTTGCCGGCCGGGGTGTCGAGTAGCAGCGGAATCTGTTCCACCGTCTCGGTGAGCAGCGGTGGTTGCAGGTCGGCGTCGCCCAGCAACTGGCGAATCGACTCGAGGTCGTCGAGCAGATGGGCGGAATCGGGTAGGGCGGAAGGCTTGTCCATCGTCGTCAAAGTCGCTGTAAGCGGTGGTCTTGCAGAGCATAGCCCTGTTCGCGGTAGAAACGGAATCGTTCGCGGGCCGATTGGCGGATATCCGCTTGCTCGACAACGATTTCGGCAACCCGCTCGAATTGCCCGACAAAGCCGGGCACATCAGCGCCCAGGTTTATCAGAAGGTCCCGATGCTCGCCGGCGTTGTCGGACACACCCAAGGCCACTGTGGCGTCGGCATGTGCCTCCGCCAGGTCGTGGGGTACGAACGCTTCGCCCTTGAAGCGCCACAGGCGTTGGTCCAGCTCGCTGCGCTGTTCGGCGTCCTGGCAATGCAGGTAGACCCGGTGGCCGAGGCGCCAGGCCTTTTCGCACAGCTTGCAGGCGAAATCCAGCCGTGCCGACAGCGAGTCGGTGGGCAGGATGTAGAAATCGACTTTACTCATGGTTCGCTCTGCCGGCCGGTGACGCCTTGGGGCATCACCGGCCTCACGGCATCAGGCGCTGGCGCGGTCGAGCAGGTACTGGGTCAGCAGCGGAACCGGGCGGCCGGTGGCGCCCTTGTCCTTGCCCCCGCTGACCCAGGCGGTGCCGGCGATGTCCAGGTGCGCCCAGTTGTAGGCTTTGGCGAACCGCGACAGGAAGCAGGCGGCGGTGATGGTGCCGGCCTTCGGCCCACCGATGTTGGCGATGTCGGCGAACGGGCTGTCCAGCTGCTCCTGGTACTCATCGAACAGCGGCAGCTGCCAGGCGCGGTCGTCGGCGCGCTTGCCGGCGTCGAGCAACTGGCCGATCAGCTCGTCGTTGTTGCCCAGCAGGCCTGCGGTGTGGCTGCCCAGGGCAACGATGCAAGCGCCGGTCAGGGTCGCGATGTCGATCACCGCTTGTGGCTTGAAACGTTCGGCGTAGGTCAGTGCATCGCACAGCACCAGGCGGCCTTCGGCGTCGGTATTGAGGATTTCAACGGTCTGCCCGCTCATGGTGGTGACGATGTCGCCCGGCCGGGTGGCGTTGCCGCTCGGCATGTTCTCGGCGCAGGCCAGGATGCATACCAGGTTGATCGGCAGCTTCAGCTCGAGCACGGCGCGCAGGGTGCCGAACACGCTGGCGGCGCCGCACATGTCGTACTTCATTTCGTCCATGCCGGCACCTGGCTTGAGGCTGATGCCGCCGGTGTCGAAGGTGATGCCTTTACCGACCAGCACGAACGGTTTGTCGCTCTTCTTGGCGCCCTGGTATTGCAGGACGATCAGGCGTGGCGGCTGTTCGCTGCCCTGGCCGACCGCGTAGAACGCGCCCATGCCCAGGTCCTTGATCTTCTTCTCGTCGAACACTTCGACCTTGAGGCCTTTGTGAGCCTTGCCCAGCTCCTTGGCCTGCTCGGCCAGGTAGCTCGGGTGGCAGAGGTTCGGCGGCAGGTTGCCCAGGTCGCGGGTGAAGGCCATGCCGGTGGCGATGGCGGTGGCGTGGTGTGCCGCGCGCTCCACTTCGGCCAGGCCGGCCTTGTCGGCCAGCAGGGTGATCTTTTTCAGCGCGCGTGGCTCGGCTTTCTGGCTCTTGAAACGGTCGAACACGTATTCGCCATCGAGCAGGGTTTCGGCCAGCAGGCGGTATTTGCCGTAGTGGGCATCACGGTTGCTGACGGCGATGTCGTCCAGTGCCAGTACCGCGTCGCTGCCGTTGAGGCCTTTCAGCACGCCGGCAACGCTGGTGACCAGTTTGCGCCAGGCGCGGTCACCAAGGGCTTCGTCCTTGCCGCTGCCCACCAGCAGTACGCGCTCGGCCTTGAGGCCAGGCAGGTTTTGCAGCAGCAGCGTCTGGCCTGGCTTGCCGGCCAGGTCGCCACGCTTGAGCACGGCACTGATGGCACCGTCGGTGGCCAGGTCGACAGCTTTGGCAACGGCGCCGAGCTTGCGCCCTTCGCCGACCGGTACGACCAGGGTGGCGGTTTTTACGGATGCAGCAGCTACGCTTTTTACAACCAGTTCCATGTCAGGGTCCCCGAATGATCTGTGCAGTTGGCGCTTTGAGTTCTTGCGCTCTGGGCGGGCCTGGCCGCGTGGTCGCGGGCCAGTGGAAAAGCTGCCAGTTTGAGCCTGCGGCAAGCGTGCTGACAACCCCGTTGTCAGCCTTGATGCGCGGCCAAGTGACAGGCGCGGCCAATCACAGGATAATGCGCGCACTTTACAAGGAGGTTCGCCCCCGGCGAACCGGCATTGGTCTTGGCTGTCGTAAGCCTTTGTTTGGCAGTCCGCCCCTGACAACCCAGGAGTGTCTGGTTTGATCGTCTTTCGTTATCTCTCCCGCGAGGTCCTGGTGACCTTGAGCGCCGTCAGCGCAGTGCTGCTGGTGATCATCATGAGCGGGCGTTTCATCAAGTACCTGGCCCAGGCGGCCCAGGGCGTGCTCGACCCGAGCGTGCTGTTCCTGATCATGGGCTTCCGCCTGCCCGGTTTCTTGCAACTGATCCTGCCATTGGGGCTGTTCCTCGGCATCCTTCTGGCCTATGGCCGGCTGTATCTGGAAAGCGAGATGACCGTGCTGTCGGCCACCGGCATGAGCCAGCAACGCCTGCTCGGCCTGACCATGGCACCTGCAGCGCTGGTCGCCTTGCTGGTGGCCTGGCTGAGCCTGAGCCTGGCGCCACTGGGCGTTGCCCAGGTGCAGCAGATCATTGGCCAGCAGGATGCCCTGACCGAGTTCGATACCTTGGTGCCGGGCCGCTTCCAGACCCTGCGCGACGGTTCGCGGGTGACCTACACCGAGGAGCTGACCGATGATCGCAGCAACCTCACCGGTGTGTTCATCTCCGAGAAGCGCTTCAACCAGGACAAGACCAAGGACCGTGCACCGTCCGTGCTGGTAGCCGAAAAGGGCCATCAGGAAGTGCAGGCCGACGGCAATCGCTATCTGGTGTTGCAGAATGGCTACCGCTATGACGGCAACCCTGGCCAGGCCGATTACCGGGCCATCAAGTACGACACCTACGGGGTGCTGTTGCCCAAGCCTGAAGTCAGCGAGGAAGTGACCGAGCGTGAAGCCATTCCTACCTCCCAACTGATCGGCAATGCCGGGCTACGCGAACGTGCCGAGCTGCAATGGCGCATCTCCTTGCCGATCCTGGTATTCATCGTGACCCTGCTGGCAGTGCCGCTGTCCCGGGTCAATCCACGCCAGGGCCGCTTCCTCAAGCTGCTGCCGGCGATTCTTCTGTACATGGCCTACCTGACGATGCTGATTTCCGTACGTGGCGCTCTGGAGAAAGGCAAGCTGCCGATCGCCCTGGGCATGTGGTGGGTGCATGGCCTGTTCCTGCTCATCGGCCTGGGCCTGATGTACTGGGAGCCGCTACGGCTCAAGCGTGCCGCCCGTCGTGCGGAGGTGGCCCATGGTTAAACTCGACCGCTACATCGGCCAGAGCGTGCTGATGGCCATCCTGGCCGTACTGGGCATCATTCTGGGCCTGGCTTCGTTGTTCGCCTTCATCGACGAAATGAGCGACCTGAGCGATACCTATACCGTCATGGATGCTGGCTGGTTCACGCTTCTTACAGCGCCCCGCCGGCTCTACGACATGTTGCCGATGGCGGCACTGATCGGCTGCCTGATCGGCCTGGGCAGCCTGGCCAGCAGCAGCGAACTGACCATCATGCGTGCCGCCGGGGTTTCCATCGGGCGCATCGTCTGGGCGGTGATGAAGCCGATGCTGGTGCTGATGCTGGTCGGCCTGCTGATTGGCGAGTACGTGGCGCCACTCAGCGAGAACAAGGCCCAGGCCGACCGTTCCCTGGCCCAGGGCGGCGGTGAGGCGCAGAGCTCCAAGCGCGGCATGTGGCACCGCCAGGGTGATGAGTTCGTGCATATCAACTCGGTACAGCCCAATGGCCTGTTGCTGGGTGTGACCCGCTACCGCTTCGACGACGAGCGCAAGATCGTCACGTCGAGTTTCGCGCGCCGGGCGCGTTATGAGAGCGATCATTGGGTACTCAGCGATGTCAGCACCACCTACTTCCGTGGCGATCACACCGAAGTGGTGAAGAGCTCGGAAGAACGCTGGGATGTCTCGGTGACCCCACAACTGCTCAATACCGTGGTGCTGGCCCCGGAGTCGCTGTCGATCACCGGGCTGTGGGACTACATCCATTACCTGTCCGACCAGGGCCTGAACAATGCCCGTTACTGGCTGGCATTCTGGACCAAGGTGCTGCAGCCGGCGGTGACCGCGGCGTTGGTCCTGATGGCGATTTCGTTCATCTTCGGGCCGCTGCGTTCGGTGACCCTCGGCCAGCGCGTGTTCACTGGCGTGCTGGTGGGCTTTGTATTCCGTATTGCCGGCGACCTGCTTGGCCCTTCGAGCCAGGTGTTCGGCTTCCCGCCGCTGTTGGCGGTGGTGATCCCGGCCGGTGTGTGTGCACTGGCCGGCTTATGGTTGCTGCGCCGGGCGGGATGATGGCCTGATGACACGAGAAACCCGACCTCAGGGTTAATACCAGTCAGGTAATCGTTTTGCGGCCCATCGCCGGCAAACAGGCTCCCACAGGTACAGCGCAGACCTCAGCAATTGCGCGGTCCCAGTGGGAGCTGGCCTGCCGGCGATGGGCTGCAAAGCAGCCCAGACAACGCCAACTGACTGGCTTATTTCTTCTGTTTCGGTACCCGCACCAGCTGTGTCTGCGAATAAATGTCATGCCAGCCGCGCTTGCGCTTGTCGATCAGCGACCAGAAGAACCCCAGCCCCAGGCACAGCCATGAGGCGATCGACACGATAAAGCGCAGCAGCGCCTGCCACAGGCTGATTGCGCTGCCATCAAGGTTTTGCACGCGCACGCCCCATACCTGCATGCCCAGGGTCTGCCCGCCGTGGGTCCAGAACTTGGCAAAGAAACCGAACAGCGCAAACAGCAGGATCGTCGATAGCAGCGGGTCGCCGTCCAGCGCACCAGCCTCGGTCAGCTCGCGCATGCGTGCCTCGCCGATGATCGCCATCTGGATCATCTTGTAGGCCCCTGCGGTGACGATCAGCAGGGCCGTACACAACAGGAAGTCGTAGAACATCGCCGCCAGGCGCCGGCCCAGGCCGACCGGCGGAAAGTCACCTTGGGGTGAGAGCAGAGGCTTGGGCATGCAGGACAGCTCCGAATGGCGAAGCCGCCATTCTACGGGCAAAAAAAAACCCCTGCACTGGGCAGGGGCTTTCTTCGAAGTCGCGACCGGCTTAGCCGAGGACTTGAACCTTGTCAGCTTGCAGGCCTTTTTGGCCCTGAACTGCTTCGAAGGTAACCTTCTGGCCTTCTTTCAGGCTCTTGAAGCCGTTGCCCTCGATGGCACGGAAGTGCACGAACAGATCAGCACCGCTTTCTGGGGTGATGAAGCCGTAACCTTTCTCGTCATTGAACCACTTGACGGTACCGTTCTGACGCTCAGCCATTGTCTTATTTCCTATGAAGCTTAAATTTTAATGACAGTTACTTTCACGTTATCAAGAGTGAAAGAGTACTGGGCTGGGTTGCAGGAAAGTAAGTCACGTCCAACGGGTTGTAGCAGATTGCGGCTACTGGCCCAGGTCACGAACTGTTGCGACCCATGCAAACACAGTGCAATGACTCTACGCCAACTCCCGAGAAAAAAACAAGCCCTTGGTCAGCTGGAAAATCGGGCTTTTTTCGATAACTGAACAATTCATCGCAAACGGCATGGCGCCTGGCCTGGCGCCATGTTCATAAGTTATGGGGCAGGTTCGAAAACGAATAAGTCGACCTGCTCGCAAACCTCATGTACCGCGTTCAACCGCGATAGTAACGTTGCGCCACAAAAGGCGTTTTGCTGACTTTCAGGGCAACCTTCTTGCCGCGCACCAGGGCAAACAGCGGAGTGTCCAGCGCGCCATGTTCGATATCGACATAACCCATAGCAACCGGTGCGCCAAGTGTCGGGCCGAAGCCACCACTGCTGACTTTACCCACGGGCTTGTCAGCTGCATCGACAATCTCTGCGCCTTCACGCACGGGCGTACGTTCCTGTGGCAGCAGGCCAACACGCTTGCGGGCCACGCCGGCTTGCTGCTGGGCAAAGATCACCTCGGCCCCGGGGAAGCCGCCAGCGCGCGCACCGTCGGCGCGGCGGACCTTGGACACGGCCCAGAGCAGGCTGGCCTCGACCGGCGTGGTGGCGGTGTCCATGTCGTGGCCATACAGGCACAGGCCAGCTTCCAGGCGCAGAGAGTCGCGTGCGCCCAGGCCGATCGGCTGCACTTCAGGCTCGGCCAGCAGGCGTCTGGCCAGGGCTTCGGCAGCCTTGGCCGGTACCGAGATCTCATAACCGTCTTCGCCGGTGTACCCCGAACGGCTGACGAAGCAGTCTTCGCCCAGCAGGGTGACTGGGCGCAACTGCATGAAGGTCATGCCGGCCACTTCCGGGGCCAGGCGCGCGAGCACGGTGACTGCGGCCGGGCCTTGCAGGGCGAGCAGGGCACGTTCCTCGAACAGTGGCTGAATCTGGCAACGGTCACCGATATGCTGCTGCAGGTGGGCCAGATCCTGCTCCTTGCAGGCGGCGTTGACCACCAGGAACAGCGTGTCGTCGCCCAGGTTGGCAACCATCAGGTCGTCGAGGATGCCACCTTGCTCGTTGGTGAACATGGCATAGCGCTGCATGCCCACCGGCAGGTCGATGATATCCACTGGCACCAGGCTTTCCAGGGCTTGTGCGGCATCCTTGCCGCGCAGGATGATCTGGCCCATGTGCGAGACATCGAACAGGCCGGCCTGCTCACGGGTGTGCAGGTGCTCCTTGAGCACGCCCAGCGGGTACTGTACCGGCATGTCGAAGCCGGCGAATGGCACCATGCGCGCGCCCAGTTCTAGGTGCAGGGCGTGCAGCGGGGTCTTGTGCAGTGTTTCGGACATCGATGACTCCTTGGTTTTGTTGTCGGGTCAACATTCAATGATGTTGACGGCCAGACCGCCGCGGGCGGTCTCCTTGTATTTGCTTTTCATGTCGGCGCCGGTCTGGCGCATGGTGCGGATGACCTTGTCGAGCGACACGTAGTGCTGCCCGTCGCCACGCAGGGCCATGCGCACCGCATTGATGGCCTTGACCGAGCCCATGGCGTTGCGCTCGATGCAGGGCACCTGTACCAGCCCACCGATCGGGTCGCAGGTCAGCCCCAGGTTGTGCTCCATGCCGATTTCGGCGGCGTTTTCCACCTGTTGCACGCTGCCGCCCATCACTTCGCACAAGGCGCCGGCTGCCATCGAGCAGGCCACCCCGACTTCGCCCTGGCAGCCGACCTCGGCCCCGGAGATCGAGGCGTTTTCCTTGTACAGGATGCCAATGGCTGCGGCAGTCAGTAGAAAGCGCACGACGCCGTCTTCACTGGCGCCGGGGACGAAGCGCATGTAGTAGTGCAGTACTGCCGGCACGATGCCTGCCGCACCGTTGGTCGGTGCAGTGACCACGCGCCCGCCGTAGGCATTTTCCTCGTTGACCGCCAAGGCATACAGGTTGACCCAGTCAAGTACCGACAACGCGTCGCGCAGGTTGGCCTCCGGGTGCTGGCTGAGTTGGCGGTACAGTGCCGGTGCCCGGCGTTTGACCTTGAGCCCGCCCGGCAGGATGCCCTCGTGCCGGTAGCCGGCTGCGACGCAATCCTGCATCACCTGCCAGATCCGCAGCAGACCCGCACGGGTTTCGGCCTCGGGGCGCCAGGCCGCCTCGTTGGCCAGCATCACCTGGCTCACCGACAGCTGATGCGCGGTGCAATGCCCGAGTAGTTGCTTGGCAGTCTTGAACGGGTAGGCGAGTACGGTGCTGTCCTCGACGATGCGGTCTTGCCCGGCGGCCTCTTCGTCGACCACGAAACCGCCGCCCACCGAGTAGTACTCCCGGCTGCGGATTTGCAGGCCGGCGGCATCGAAGGCGCGGAAGATCATGCCGTTGGGGTGGTATGCCAAAGGCTTGCGGATCATCGCCAGGTGCTGCTTCTCGACGAAGGCGATGGTGTGTTCACCGAGCAGGTGCAGGTGGCCGCTTTCACGGATTGCCTGCAGGCGGGCGGGAATGGCTTCGGTGTCGACGGTATCGGGGTGCTCGCCTTCCAGGCCAAGCAGTACCGCCTTGTCGCTGCCATGGCCTTTGCCCGTGGCACCCAGTGAGCCGTACAGCTCGGCCTTGACGCTGGCGGTGCTGGCCAGCAGGCCGTCACGGCGCAAGCCCTCGGCGAAACGCGCGGCAGCGCGCATCGGGCCGACCGTGTGGGAGCTGGAGGGGCCGATGCCGATCTTGAACAGGTCGAAGACGCTCAGTGACATGGTGCTTGCTCCTGACATATCCGGTTAACCCTTTGGGGCTGCTGCGCAGCCCATCGCCGGCAAGCCGGCTCCTACAGGTACAGTGCAGGCCTCCAGAGCTGTGCGGTCCCGGTTGGAGCCGGCTTGCCGGCGATGGGCCGCGAAGCGGCCCCAGGCGGTCAGGCGTCCTGATAGCTCTCGATCGACGGGCAGGCGCACACCAGGTTGCGGTCGCCGAACACGTTGTCGACCCGGCCCACAGGTGGCCAGTACTTGCCTTCCACCAGGCTTGGCAGCGGGTACACCGCCTGTTCGCGGCTGTAGCCGTGGGCCCACTCGCCAGCCAGCTCGGCAGCGGTGTGTGGAGCGTTCTTCAGCGGGTTGTCGTCCTTGTCCAGGCTACCGTTCTCCACGGCGCGAATCTCTTCGCGGATCTGGATCATCGCATCGCAGAAGCGGTCCAGTTCTTCCTTGGCCTCGCTTTCGGTCGGCTCGATCATCAGCGTGCCGGCTACCGGGAAGGACATGGTCGGGGCGTGGAAGCCGAAGTCGATCAGGCGCTTGGCCACGTCGTCGACGCTGATGCCGCTGGTGTCCTTGAGCGGGCGCAGGTCGAGGATGCACTCGTGGGCGACCAGGCCATTGCCGCCGGTATACAGAACAGGATAGTGCTCTTCCAGGCGGCGGGCGATGTAGTTGGCATTGAGGATCGCCATCTGCGAGGCACGCTTGAGGCCGGCACCACCCATCATGCGGATGTACATCCAGGTGATCGGCAGAATGCTGGCGCTGCCGAACGGTGCGGCGCATACCGCCCCGTCACGGTTCTGCAACTGAGCGTGGCCGGGCATGAACGGCGCCAGGTGCGACTTGACGCCGATCGGGCCGACGCCTGGGCCGCCACCGCCGTGCGGAATGCAGAAGGTCTTGTGCAGGTTCAGGTGCGAGACGTCGCCGCCGAACTTGCCCGGTGCGCACAGGCCGACCATGGCATTCATGTTGGCGCCGTCGATGTACACCTGGCCGCCGTTGTCGTGAATGATCGCGCAGATCTCGCCGATCGCTTCTTCGAACACGCCGTGGGTCGACGGGTAGGTGATCATGATCGCGGCCAGGCGCTCGCGGTGCTCGATGGCCTTGGCGCGCAGGTCCTCGACATCGACGTTGCCACGCGCGTCACACGCGGTGACCACGACGCGCATACCGGCCATGTGTGCGGTTGCCGGGTTGGTGCCATGAGCCGAGGAGGGGATCAGGCAGATGTCGCGATGGCTTTCGCCGCGGCTGCGGTGGTAGGCGCGGATGGCCAGGAGGCCCGCGTATTCGCCCTGGGAGCCGGCGTTGGGTTGCAGCGACACGGCGTCGTAGCCGGTGGCGGCGCAGAGCATGGCTTCCAGCTCGGTGGTCATCTGCAGGTAACCCTGGCTTTGCTCGGCCGGGGCGAACGGGTGCAGGTTGCCGAACTCGGCCCAGGTCACCGGGATCATTTCACTGGCGGCGTTGAGCTTCATGGTGCACGAGCCCAGCGGGATCATGCTGCGGTCCAGCGCCAGGTCCTTGTCGGCCAGGCGGCGCAGATAGCGCATCAGCTCGGTTTCGCTGTGGTAGCGGTTGAACACCGGGTGTTCGAGGATGGCCGACTGGCGTAGCAGGGCGGCAGGCAGGCGCGAGCCGGTGCTGGCGGCCAGGGCGGCGAAGTCCGGTTGTGCCTGTTGGCCACCGAACAGCTGCCACAGCGCCTCGACGTCAGCCTGGGTACTGGTTTCGTCGAGCGACAGGCCCAGGTGGGCGGCGTCGATCTGGCGCAGGTTGATGCGCTGGGCGCGTGCTTTGTCGTGCAGGCTTGCGGTAGCGCTGCCGGTGGCCAGGGTCAGGGTGTCGAACGCGGTTTTTCCGACCACTTGCACGCCGAGGGTTTTCAGGCCGGCAGCGAGGATCGCGGTCAGCGCGTGGGTGCGTTCGGCGATGCGCTTGAGGCCCGCAGGGCCGTGGTACACGGCGAACATGCTGGCAATGTTGGCCAGCAGCACCTGGGCGGTGCAGATGTTGCTGGTGGCCTTCTCGCGGCGGATATGCTGCTCGCGGGTTTGCATGGCCAGGCGCAGGGCAGTCTTGCCGAAACGGTCGATCGACACACCGACCAGGCGGCCCGGCATGTCACGCTTGAATGCGTCGCGGGTGGCGAAGTAGGCCGCGTGCGGGCCGCCAAAGCCCAATGGCACGCCAAAGCGCTGGGCGCTGCCGATGGCAACGTCTGCTTCGAACTCGCCCGGTGGGGTCAGCAGCGTCAGGGCCAGCAGGTCGGCGGCCACGGCGACAAGGGCGTTGGCGCCGTGCAAGCGCTGCACCAGCTCGCGGTAGTCGAACACCTCGCCATTGCTGGCCGGGTATTGCAGCAGTGCACCGAAGAAGGCGCTGACGTCATCGAGTTCACGCTCGTCGCCCACCACGATCTCGATACCCAGTGGTTCGGCACGGGTACGCAGGACGTCGAGGGTCTGCGGGTGGCAATGCACCGAGGCGAAGAAGGCATGGCTGGCCTTGTTCTTCGACAGGCGCTTGCAGAAGGTCATGGCCTCGGCTGCCGCGGTGGCTTCGTCGAGCAGGGAGGCGTTGGCGATCGGCAGGCCGGTCAGGTCGCTGATCAAGGTCTGGAAATTGAGCAAGGCTTCCAGGCGGCCTTGGGAGATTTCTGGCTGGTAAGGGGTGTAGGCGGTGTACCAGGCCGGGTTTTCCAGCAGGTTGCGCAGGATTGGTGCCGGGGTGTGGGTGTTGTAATAACCCTGCCCGATATAGTTCTTGAACAGCTGGTTTTTACCGGCGATAGCTTTCAGCGCGGCGAGGGCATCGGCCTCGCTCTGGCCGTCTTCGGCGCCCAGTACGCTGGTGCCCTTGATGGTGTCGGGGATGACTGCGGCGGTCATGGCCTCCAGCGAGTCGAAGCCCAAGGTGGCCAGCATGGCCTGCTCGTCTGCGGCGCGTGGGCCGATGTGGCGGGCGATGAATTCGTTGGCGGTGCCGAGGTTGATGGTCATCTTCGGGTTCCTCAGGCGTCGTCGTTGGCTTTGATCAGGCGGTCGTAGGCATCCTGGTCGAGCAGGGCAGCCACTTCATTCATGTCGGCCGGAATGAAACGGAAGAACCAGCCTTCGCCCAGCGGGTCTTCGTTGACCAGCTCAGGGCTGTCGTTCAGGCCGTCATTGACGGCGACCACTTCACCGCTCAGAGGCATGTACACGCCGCTGGCGGCTTTGACCGACTCAACGGTGGAGGCTTCGGCACCTTTGTCGTATTGCTGCAACTCCGGCAGTTGCACGTAGACCACATCGCCAAGGGCGTTCTGGGCGTAGGCGGTGATGCCTACGGTGACGCTACCGTCAGCTTCGACGCGCAGCCATTCGTGATCTTCGGTGAAACGCAACTCGCTCATGGGGAATCCTCGGGAAGCAGGGCGTTGGGCGCGGTGGGTTCGCGCTCTTGGGTTGGATTTCCCTAAGCAAAAATGCGGCCATAAGATAAAAATGCATTTAAATCAGTAAGTTACGTTTTTTGCGTAACAATGCACTCTCTTTCTTGGAATGAAAACGCTACAGATGTATGCGCTGGCAAAAGGTTTGGAGGATCAAACCCTTGCAAGCGGGGGCGGGAATGGCACTGTATCTTATTCGATACACTGTATTTAAATCGTTACGGTTCCTTGCGAGGAATGGCAATGCCAGGCAATTCAGGACTTGCCTGCAATTCCGTACTTGCGCAACCGCTGTGCAATTGCGGTATGCGATGTTTGTAGCCTGCCTGCCAGCTGCCGGGTCGAGGGATAACTGGCGTACAGCCGTTGCAGCAGTTCACGCTCGAAATCCCCCACCGCCTGTTCCAGGCTCGCAACCTCGCCATCCTGCCCACGCGCCACTGAGGTGCCGGCGATGTCCAGGTCGCCGATATCCACCAGGTTGCTTTCACAGATGGCCGCCGCGCGGAATATCACGTTTTGCAGCTGGCGTACGTTGCCCGGCCATGGGTTGGCCAATAGTGCCGAGTGCGTGGCCGGGGTCAGTCGGCAGGCCGGGCGCTGGATCTGCGTGCAGGCCTGCTGCATGAAGTAGTGCGCGAGCATCAGAATGTCCTGGCCACGGTCGCGCAAGGGCGGTACTTGCAGGTTGAGTACGTTGAGGCGGTAGAACAGGTCTTCTCGGAACGTTCCCTCGGCAACCATGCGTTCAAGGTCGCGATGGGTGGCGCTGATGATGCGTACATCAACCTTCACCTCACGGTCGCCGCCCACACGGCGAAAGCTTCCGTCGCTGAGAAAACGCAGCAGTTTGGCCTGCAGGTATGGCGACATCTCGCCGATCTCGTCGAGAAATACCGTGCCCTGGTTGGCCAGCTCCATCAGCCCGGGTTTGCCACCGCGCTGGGCACCGGTGAAGGCGCCTGGGGCGTAGCCGAACAGCTCGCTCTCGGCCAGGCTCTCGGGCAGCGCGGCGCAGTTGAGGGCCAGGAAAGGCGCCGCTTGGCGGCTGCTGATGGCATGGCAGGCGCGGGCCACAAGTTCCTTGCCGGTGCCGGTTTCGCCGTGTACCAGCAGTGGGGCATCCAGGGCCGCCACGCGCAGGGCGCGGGCCTTGAGGGTGCGGATGGCCGGGGACTCGCCGAGCAGCCCATCGAAGCCTTCGGCATGGTCGTGGTGCAGGGCCGAAAGACGCTCGCCCATGCGGTTGGGCGGGTACAGGGTCAACAGGCCGCCGGCGTTGGTGATGGGCGTGGCATCGAGCAGCAGGCTCTGGCCGTTGAGCTGCATCTCGCGCATCGGCAGGTGGAAGTTGTTGTCCAGCAGGGCCTGCAGCAGGGCGGGGTCACCGAACAGTTCGCCAACAGACCGCCCCGCTGACTCACGACCGCACAGGGCGATCAGCGCGGGGTTGGCCAGCAGCACCAGGCCTGCACTGTCGACGGCCAGCACCGGGTCGCTCATGGCGGCCAGCAGGGCATCGAGCTGCAGGTGGCGGCGCTGGCCAGGGAGGATATCGACCACGTCCACCGACTGTACCCCACGTACTTCGAACAGCGCGTCGTGCAGTTCTTCGAGAACGGCGGGGCTGAGGGTCGGAGCGTCGATGTAGACGTTCGGCGGGACCATCTCTACGGCGTCCAGGTTGAGGTTGCGGGCACCGAGCAGGGCGAGGACTTCCTGGGTGATGCCGACGCGGTCGATGAAGCTGACGTGGATGCGCATGGGGAGGCGGGGGGTTATGGCCGGGGAGGGCAGTAGTATGCCTTGGGAGCAGTGTTAAACCCAATCGCCGGCAAGCCGGCTGCCACAGGTACTCCGCAGAACCTGAGGCAGCGGGGTACCTGTGGCAGCCGGCTTGCCGGCGATTGGGTTCACTCTAAATGTTCAGGCTTGATCGAGTCGCCGGACTTCACATCCAGCTTGGCGCGGATGTCCTCGAACATCTGGTCGTAGATCTTGTGCGGTGAACCGAGCGTTTCGAATTTCTTGTGCGGTGGCAGGTGTGACTGGGCCTTGCGGCTTAGCACCATCAAAAAGCTCGGCAAGACCTGATCTTTGGGCAGGTAAAACTTTTCATCCACCGGTTTGCCTTCGATGCTGCCATGCAAGCGGAACTGGATACCTCGGCCTTCCCTGGGATCCTGAGTCGCTTCGTACTCGATGTTGAGGTCGTAGCTGTGGTCATTGGCGTTCAGCGCACTGCGCTCGATATGCACGTGACCAGGTTGGTACTGGGCCATGGCGGAATCCTCCGGAGGGTCGAAAATGGCGGGCGGCCTGCGCCCGCCTACTGCATTCAACGGTAGCTGATGCCTGGCGTGGCCGTTGAAACACGGGTGCCGGCGGTGCCTTTGACGATGTCCTCGATATTCTCCAGCGAGCTGATCACTGCGACCTTGCCGGTGGCGCGGGCGAAATCGCTGGCGGCCTGCACCTTCGGCCCCATGGAGCCGGCGGCGAAGCCCAGGCGTTCGAGCTCGTCGGGGTGGGCCTGGGCAATGGCTTTTTGCGTGGGTTTGCCCCAGTCAATGTAAGCCGCATCGACGTCAGTGGCGATTATCAGAAGGTCGGCTTCCAGTTGCTCGGCCAAAAGCGCCGAGCACAGGTCCTTGTCGATGACCGCTTCGATGCCTTTGAGCTTGCGGTTTTCATCGTACATGGTGGGGATGCCGCCACCGCCTGCGCAGATCACGATGCTGTTTTTTTCCAGCAGCCACTTGATCGGGCGGATCTCGAAGATGCGCTTGGGTTTGGGGCTGGCCACCACGCGGCGGTATTTGTCGCCGTCGGCTTTGACCACCCAGCCTTTCTCCTTGGCCAGGCGTTCGGCTTCTTCCTTGCTGTAGACCGGGCCGATGAACTTGGTCGGGTCCTTGAAGGCCGGATCGTTTGCATCGACTTCGACCTGGGTCAGCAGGGTGGCGAACGGCACTTCGAACGCCAGCAGGTTACCCAGTTCCTGTTCGATCATGTAACCGATCATGCCTTCGGTTTCGGCACCGAGCACGTCCAGCGGGTAGGCTTCGTCGGGTTTGTACGACAGCGCCTGCAATGACAGCAAGCCAACCTGGGGGCCGTTACCGTGGGCGATGACCAGCTCGTTGCCGGGGTGAATCTTGGCGATCTGCTCGGTGGCGGTGCGGATATTGGCACGCTGGTTGTCAGCGGTCATGGGCTCGCCGCGGCGCAGCAGGGCGTTGCCGCCCAATGCAACAACGATACGCATGGGAATGTCCTTTGCGAAGATGGGGGGGAGCGCCTCGTTTCTGTGTGGGAGCCGGCTTGCCGGCGATCACCGGCGAAGCCGGTGCCATGCACCGTGTTGCCTGCATCGCCGGCAAGCCGGCTCCCACACTACCGAGGTGCTTATCAGAGATCAGCCAGGGTCGACACCAGGATCGCCTTGATCGTGTGCATGCGGTTTTCCGCCTGTTCGAAGGCGATGCAGGCGGGCGACTCGAACACGTCGTCGGTCACTTCGATGCCATTGGCCAGGTCCGGATACTGTTCGGCGATCTGCTTGCCGACCTTGGTCTCGGAGTTGTGGAACGCCGGCAGGCAGTGCATGAATTTGGTCCGCGGATTGCCGGTGGACTTCATCAGTTCCGTGTTCACCTGATAGGGTTTGAGCTGCTTGATGCGCTCGCCCCAGGCTTCGATCGGCTCACCCATCGACACCCAGACGTCGGTGTGCACGAAGTCCACGCCTTTGACTGCGGCTTTCGGGTCCTCGGTAAGGGTGATGCGTGCACCGCTTTCCTCAGCGTACTGCTTGCAGCGCTCGACCAGGTCGTCATGCGGCCACAGCGCCTTGGGCGCAGCGATCCGCACGTCCATACCGAGCTTGGCGCCAATCAGCAGCAGCGAGTTGCCCATGTTGTTGCGGGCGTCGCCCAGGTAGGCATAGCTGATGTCGTGCAGCGGCTTGTCGCTGTGCTCACGCATGGTCAGCACGTCGGCGATCATCTGGGTCGGGTGGTACTCGTCGGTCAGGCCGTTGAACACCGGTACCCCGGCGAACTTGGCCAGCTCTTCGACGATTTCCTGCTTGAAGCCGCGATACTCGATGGCATCGTACATGCGCCCGAGTACGCGGGCGGTGTCTTTCATGCTTTCTTTGTGGCCGATCTGCGAAGAGTTGGGGTCGATGTAGGTGACATTGGCGCCTTGGTCATAGGCGGCCACTTCGAAGGCGCAGCGGGTGCGGGTCGAGGTTTTCTCGAAGATCAGGGCGATATTGTTGCCCTTCAGGTGCTGCTGTTCGGTACCGGTGTATTTGGCACGCTTGAGGTCGCGGGACAGGTCCAGCAGGTACTTCAGCTCGCGGGTGCTGTGGTGTTCGAGGCTGAGCAGGTTGCGGTTATGGATGTTGAACGCCATGGTGATTCTCCTTGAGTTCGGTAATCGGCCCGGCCACCGCCTTGTGGGGGTAGCCGGGGAAATGGTCGTTAGTAATCGATGGGGTCGCGCACGATCGGGCAGGTCATGCAGTGGCCGCCGCCCCGGCCCCGGCCCAGCTCGCCGGCGCTGATGGTGATGACCTCGATGCCGGCCTTGCGCAGCAGGGTGTTGGTGTAGGTGTTGCGGTCGTAGCCGATGACCACGCCAGGCTCCACCGCCACCACGTTGTTGCCGTCATCCCACTGTTCGCGCTCGGCGGCGAAGCTGTTGCCGCCGGTCTCGACCACGCGCAGCTTGACGCCCAGTTGCTCGCCCACCACTTCGATGAACGACTTGTTCTCGCGGCGCACGTCCATGCCGTAGGGCTTGCTTTCGTCCGGGCGGATGATGAACGGCACGATTTCTTTCACCACTTCGGGGAAGATCGTGACCAGGTCGCGGTCGCAGAAGCTGAACACGGTATCCAGGTGCATGGCAGCGCGGGACTTCGGCAGGCCGGCGACGATGACCTTTTCCACTGCGCCCTTGGCGAACAGGTTTTGCGCCAGCTGCCCGATGGCCTGGCGTGAAGTGCGCTCGCCCATGCCGATGAGCACGATGCCTTTGCCGATCGGCATCACGTCACCGCCTTCAAGGGTGGCGTTGCCGTGGTCTTTGTCCGGGTCGCCGTACCAGACCTGGAAGTCGGCACCGGTGAATTGCGGGTGGAATTTGTAGATGGCAGTGGTCAGCAGCGTTTCCTGACGTCGCGCCGGCCAGTACATCGGGTTCAGCGTGACGCCGCCATAGATCCAGCAGGTGGTGTCGCGGGTGAACTGGGTGTTCGGCAGCGGTGGCAGAATGAAACTGGAGTGGCCCAGGTAATCGTTGTACATCTTGACCACGTCGGCGCCTTCGCTCTGCGGCAGGTCCTGGCCGGCCACACCGCCGATCAGGAACTCGGCCAGGTGGCGCGGCTCGAGGCCTTCGAGCCAGCTGCGCACTTCGTTGGTCAGGCCCACACCTACGGTGTCAGGGGTGATCTTGCGGTCAAGGATCCACTTCAGCGCGTCTTTGTTCTGCACGATGTCGGTCAGCAGGTTGTGCATCTCAAGCACATCCACGCCGCGCTCGCGCATCTTGGTGACGAAGTCGAAATGGTCGCGTTTGGCCTGGTCGACCCAGATCACATCATCGAACAGCAGTTCGTCGCAGTTGCTCGGGGTCAGGCGCTTGTGCGCAAGCCCTGGGGCGCAAACCATTACCTTGCGCAGCTTGCCGGCTTCGGAGTGCACACCGTACTTCTGTTTTTCAGCGGACATGGTTCTTTCCTCCAATTGAGCGAAGACGTGGGTCACAGGGTCAGGAAGCCGTCATACAGGCCATAGGCCGCCACCAGGGCGCCGATGACCACAGCTGCGAAGATCAGTTTTTCCACGTTGGTGAAGATCGGTTGGCCAATTTCACGCTTGGCCTTGGCAAACAGGATGACGCCAGGGGCATACAGCAGGGCGGAGAGCAGCAGGTACTTCATGCCGCCTGCATACAGCAGCCAGATGGCGTAGATCAGTGCGATGGCGCCGATGACCAGGTCTTTGCTGCGTTCGCTGGCAGCCTGCTCGTAGGTTTCACCGCGCATGGCCAGCAGGAAGCCATAGGCTGCCGACCACAGGTAGGGCACCAGGATCATCGAGGTGGCGAGGTAGATCAGTGACAGGTAGGTGCTCGCGGAGAACAGCGTGATCACCAGGAAGATCTGCACCATGGCGTTGGTAAGCCACAGGGCGTTGGCCGGCACCTGGTTGGCATTCTCGCGGCGCAGGAACTCCGGCATGGTGTGATCCTTCGCAGCGGCGAACATGATCTCGGCGCACAGCAGCACCCACGACAGCAATGCGCCGAGCAGCGAGATGATCAGGCCGACGCTGATCAGTACAGCGCCCCAGTGGCCGACCACATGTTCCAGCACGGCAGCCATCGACGGGTTCTGCAGTTTGGCCAGCTCCGGTTGCGTCATCACGCCCAGCGAGAGCACGTTGACCAGCACCAGGAACAGCAACACGGTGATGAAGCCGATGACCGTGGCCTTGCCCACATCGGCGCGTTTTTCCGCCCGCGAAGAAAAGATGCTCGCACCCTCGATGCCGATGAACACCCAGACGGTGACCAGCATCATGTTGCGCACCTGGTTCATCACGCTGCCCAGCTCCGGCGTGCCGGTGGCCCAGATGTCGGCGGTGAAGATGTCGAGGCGGAAGGCGAACACGCAGATCAGCGCGAACAGCACCAGCGGTACCACCTTGGCAACGGTGGTGACCAGGTTGATGAACGCCGCTTCCTTGATGCCGCGCAGTACCAGGAAGTGCACCGCCCACAGCAACACCGAGGCGCCGATGACGGCAGCGGGGGTGTTGCCTTCACCGAAGATGGGGAAGAAGTAGCCCAGGGTACTGAACAGCAGCACGAAGTAACCGACGTTGCCCAGCCAGGCGCTGATCCAGTAGCCCCACGCCGAGGAGAAGCCCATGTAGTCGCCGAAGCCGGCCTTGGCGTAGGCGTATACCCCGCCGTCCAGATCAGGTTTGCGGTTGGCCAGGGTCTGGAACACGAAAGCCAGGGTCAGCATGCCGACTGCGGTGATCGCCCAGCCGATCAGTACGGCGCCAACCCCTGCGCTGGCGGCCATGTTTTGCGGCAGCGAGAAAATACCGCCGCCAATCATCGAACCGACGACGAGTGCAACGAGTGCGCCGAGTTTTAGTTTTCCGGAAGAATCAGACATTTAACAACTCCGTACCAGGAGAAAGTTGACCACAGAATAAATCCGTCGCCTGGGCCATGATCTGACTTGGATCAGTTCATGGCGTTGTGAAGTAGGAAATTTCCTTCACTTGACTCCTGGAGAGTGCCGACAGCCCTGTTGCAGGCCCCGTGCGCTGGCACCTCCATGTACAACCAGAGCAAACGCTCTGTTCAGCCTGCGAACTCTGAAGCTAGCCGCTTTTGCCGTTTTCGCAAACTTTTCTCAATAAATTCCATGGGTAATCGAGGTTGATAAAGTTGCACGTCGGACAAGCGTTTATCTGGGGCGACCGGTATAGACAAAAGAGTTATTAGTGCTATAGCTTTAATGGCTTTGTCTATTATAAGTAGCCGTATCTATATGCAGATAAAGCTGTTTCAGCGATGTGACAGCACGCACAAAAGACGAGGAATCGCATGAGCGAACCAGGACAGAAACTGCGCCTCGGCGCGTTGATCGCACTGGTGGTCGGTTCGATGATTGGTGGCGGCATCTTCTCGTTGCCGCAGAACATGGCGGCGCGCGCGGATGTTGGTGCTGTGCTGATTGGCTGGGGTATCACCGCAGTGGGCATGCTGGCGCTGGCCTTCGTGTTCCAGACTTTGGCCAACCGCAAGCCTGAGCTGGATTCAGGGGTGTATGCCTATGCCAAGGCAGGTTTTGGCGATTACATGGGCTTTTCCTCGGCCTGGGGCTACTGGATCAGCGCCTGGCTGGGCAACGTCGGCTACTTCGTGCTGCTGTTCAGTACACTGGGCTTTTATTTCCCGGTGTTCGGTGAGGGCAATACGCCCATTGCCATCGGCTGTGCCTCATTGCTGTTGTGGTCGGTGCACTTTCTGGTGCTGCGTGGCATCAAGGAAGCGGCGTTCATCAACCAGGTAACCACGGTGGCCAAGGTGGTGCCGCTGCTGATCTTCATCGTCATCGCCGCCTTCGCCTTCCGCGCCGACATCTTTACCCGGGATATCTGGGGCGTTAGCAACCCGCAGTTCGGTAATGTGCTGGACCAGGTGCGCAACATGATGCTGGTCACCGTATTCGTGTTCATCGGCATCGAAGGCGCCAGTGTCTATTCGGGGCGGGCGCTGCGCCGCACGGATGTGGGCAAGGCCACGGTGATCGGTTTTCTCGGCGTACTGGCGCTGCTGGTGCTGGTCAACGTGCTGTCGCTGGGGGTGATGACCCAGCCGGAACTGGCCGGGCTGCAGAACCCCTCACTGGCATCGGTGCTTGAGCACATCGTCGGGCCCTGGGGCGCGTTGCTGATCAGCATCGGCCTGGCAGTTTCGCTGCTCGGCGCCTTGCTCTCGTGGGCACTGCTGTGCGCCGAAATCCTCTTCGCCACGGCACGGGACAAGACCATGCCGCGCTTTTTGGCCAAGGAAAATGCCAACCATGTGCCGGCCAATGCCCTGTGGCTGACCAACTGCATGATCCAGGGGTTCTTGCTGATCACCTTGGTTTCGGCGGGTACCTACACCAGCCTGATCTACCTGGCGTCGTCGATGATCCTGGTGCCGTACCTGTGGTCGGCCGCCTACGCGGTGCTCTTGGCGCTGCGCGGGGAGAGTTATGCCGGGCAAGAGGGGCTGCGCCGCAAGGACCTGTTGGTGGCGTTGGTGGCGCTGGTGTATGCGCTTTGGCTGCTGTATGCCGGTGGGCTCAAGTACCTGCTGCTGTCGGCATTGCTGTATGCGCCTGGGGTAATCCTGTTCGCTCGGGCCAAGCGTGAACAAGGCCAGGTGCTGTTCACCACGTGGGAGAAGTTGATCTTCGCGGCGGTGCTGATTGGCGCTGCCCTGGCAGCGTATGCGCTGTATTCAGGGCTACTGAGCCTGTGACGCAGGCGGGCATGCCTGCTCTGGCCGTGACCAGATCCACAGGTTGCCCAGGGCCATGCCGGTGATGGCCAGAAATACCGGCCAGCGATGGTCAAGGAAGGCCAGCATCAGGCCTGCGCACACCAGCATGCTGAGGGTTGCGCTGACCTTTGCCCGGCGCTGGATCACCTTGCCATTGCGCCAGTTGAACAGGATAGGCCCGAACAGCCGGTGGTTCTCCAGCCATGCCGACAGGCGCGGCGAGCTGCGTGTCGCTGCCCAGGCAGCCAGGAGGATGAACTCGGTGGTCGGCAGGCCAGGAATGACGATGGCGACCAGGCCGATACCCAAGCTTACGTAAGCCAGGATGCCATACAGCAGGCGCGACAGTTTCGAGCGGGCAGGTCGGGTCATGGTCTCACTGCACAAAACGGTCCGGCCACCGGAAGGGTGGCCGGGTTAAGCGTATCAGGCCAGCGCGCTGTCGGCGGCGTAGGCATGCTTGAGCAGTTCGGTGAAGCGCTCGAAGGCGGCCACTGCGCCGCGCTCGGCAGCAGCGTCTTCTTCGGCAGACAGCGCCAGGCCATCGAGGGTTCGGGTGAACTGCTTCCAGCCCTCGGCGCGGCCACCGGCCGGTTCGCCCAGGTGGCGGGCGCCAAAGCTGTCGGACAGCTCCAGGGCCACTGCCCGCTTGATCAGAAACGCGGCGCCCAGTTTGGAGCCTTCGGAGACGAAGATCCAGCCCAACGCTTCTGCCAGGCTTGGGTCGTGCAAGGCGCCGGGTACTGCAGCCGGTACTTCGGTATCGAGGTCGGCGAGGTCCAGGCGGGCTTGATCGGCGCGGCAGCGCTGGGCCAGGTCAGGCACGATGGCGATCAGTTTCGGGTCGTTGTACAGGGCCTGCAGTTCGGACTGGAACAGGTACTGGGCGACGACGAAACGGGCGAAACTCTCGCGGCTGTCGAACGGTGCGTGGGATTTGACCAGGGCGTCGAGCTCGGTGTGCGGGGCGTGGGTGACCTGGTTGAGGCGTTGCGAGCGCAGGGCTGGGCGGTCGGTCATGGGGTGTCCTTGGGAATTTGGGGCGTCTAGTGACAAGACGAAACAGAGGGGTGGGGAGAGTAAAAAAACCAGTTTTTTGTGTTGTCGGTTCCGGCCCTGTCGCCAGCAAGGTGGCCCCCACAGGGTACCCACTGCCCTCAGGTTCAGTGGCGTAGCCGTGGGGGCTTGCCGGCGATAGGGCCAGTACCGATCAGCTCAGTCAGATATCCCACACCACATTGATGGCGAAGTTGCGCCCTGGCATGGTCAGGCGGTCAAGGTTGGCCGGCTGGGTCACGCCCGCCTCACCCTGGCCGTCGTAGCCGCGCACCGAATCCCACTGCCAGTATTTCTTGTCGGTCAGGTTGTACAGCCCAGCGTTGACCGTTACGTCGTCGGTCACCTTGTAGAAACCGCTCAGGTCCAGCACGCCGTAGCCAGGGGTACGGAACTGCGAGCTCTGGCCGTCCGGGGCGAAGAACGTGGTGTCGTCGACGCGGGTCTTGCGCTTGACAACGGTCCAGCTCAGCAGGCCGCCGTAGTTCGGTTGCTCGTAACCCAGGCCGAACACGCCGGTCAGTGGGTTGACGCTGTTCAGCGGCTGGCCGTTGTCATCGTTGCGGCCGTTGGCGTATGCGATCGAGCCTTGGGTGTAGAGGCCCTCTGGCGCACCGAAGTGGTCGAGGTTGAGGCGGCCCTTGACCTCGGCACCCTTGATGGTGGCGTGCTTGATGTTGTTGGCCTGGAAGGTGGTTTCCAGGTTGGCCGACTGCACGGCGTCTTCGTCGATGAAGTCGCGGTACTTGTTGTAGAAGACCGCAGCGCTGAAGTTACCGGCATCGAAGTTGCCGCGCAGGCCGGTCTCGTAGCTCTTGCTCTTCTCCGGCTCAAGCCCGGGGTTGCCCTGCACGCTGTAGCCCAGTGTCGGGTTCTCGAAGCGGCCGTACATCGACTTGGCTGTCGGCGTGCGGAAGCCTTCGGCGTACTGGCCGTACCAGGTGTAGTTGTCGTTGAAAGCGTAGGTCAGGCCGAACTTGGGCGACACGCGGTGCCACTTCTTGTCCGAGTCGTCGAGGGCGCCTGGCGCAGCGCCCGAGCCCTGAATGCCACGCAGGAACGCGTCGGTGAACTTGGGCTCCATGCGCGTGTAGTCGTAGCGGGCACCGGGCATGAAGGTCCAGTTGTTCCAGCGGATCTCATCCTGCACGAACAGGCTGTAGGTGTTGATGGTCGGGTCCGGGAAATCGCTGACCAGGGCCTGGCCGTCGCGCGAGCTGTCCTGGCCGATGGCGGTGCAGCTACCGCCAATGGCCACACAGGTGCCGGAGCCGCTGCGTGAGCCGGTCACTTCTTCATGCTTTATGGTGGTGCCGTAGGTCAGCAGGTGATCGGTCTGGCCGATGCTGAAGGCTTTGTCCAGCTGGGCATCGAACACCCATTGGCGGTCCTTGTAGGTGGTCTGGCGGTCGCGCAGCACCTGCCGCCCCGACGCGACATACAGCTCATCGGTGCGCTGGTCGGTCTTGGCGATCTGGTAGTTCAGGCTCCATTTCACATGGTCGGCGACCAGGCTGTCGAGGCCGAACTCGTGGTTGATGCCGAAGCGCTCGCGGGTGACGGTGTCGTTGCCCTGGCGCATGCGGTAGGAGTTCATGGCACCTAAGCCTGGAATGAACGGGCCGCCCACGGCACTGAGGATGTTCTGGTCACGGTCATCCTTGTAGCGTTCATAGGTGAAGCCCAGGCGCGCGTCGTCGGCGTAGTTCCAGCCAAGCTTGGCCAGCACGTTGGTGGTGCGCACGTCTTCCGGGTTGGCTTCGGTGCGCGACAGGCCGCTGCCGCCATGCTCGCCGTAGGATTCGGTTTCGTGGCCGTTGCGCTGGCTGACGTGCAAAAGGCCGTCGAAGTCGCCCTGGCGGCCGGCCACGGTGGCGGAGGTCAGCCAGCTGTCGTCGGCCGAGCTGTAGCCGGTCTTCAGGCGCGCGCCGACATCCTTGCCGGGCTTGATGATGTCGTCCGGGTCCAGGGTGAAGTAGCTCACCGCACCGCCGATGGCATTGCTGCCGTACAGCACCGAGGCCGGGCCGCGGAGGATTTCCACGCGCTTGACGATCTCGGGGTCGACGTAGTTGCGCTGGGTCTGGGCGTAGGGGCCGTAGAAGAAGCTGTCAGGGATCGACACACCGTCGATCTGGGTCAGCACGCGCTCACCGTCGATGCCACGGATGTTGTAACCGTTCAGGCCGCTGCGCTGGCCGGTGCCACCGACCGACACGCCTGGCTCATAGCGCACCAGTTCCTGGATGTTATTGACGTTCTGCCGGTCCAGTTGCTCGCGTGTCTGCACACTCACGGTGCTCGGCACCTGGCTGACGTCCTGGGCGCTGCGCGTGGCGCTGACGGTCATCTGCTGCAGGGCGATGGCATTGCCCGCCGATTGGCGTTCGAGCACCACATTGCCGTTGCCGATCTTGCGATAGCCCAGGCCGGTACCTTGCAGCAGTTGTTTCAGTGCCGCTTCCGGAGGCAGCGAGCCGCGTACACCTGGCGAAGCCACACCGTCGGCCAGTTCGGCGCTGAAGCCCACCTGCCAGCCGGTCACCTGGCTGAAGGCGTTGATGGCCTCGACCAAGGGCTGCTGGGCGATGCTGAAGCGGTAGTCGCCCATGCGTGGGCTTGTCGCGTGCGCAGGTTCTGCTGCCAGCGCTGGCAGGCCGCAGGCGCCACTGGCGAGCAAGGCCAGGGTCAGCAGGGACAATTGGCCGGTACGGCGGGGAAGGGGGGACGGGCGAGTTGGACCTGTGGACATCGAAAGCGCTCCCTGACGCGCGAACTGTTATAGGTGATTACCGTTCCTGTTTTCAAACAAGAATCAGTTGCATTGGCTATAACGAGACGGGCGGGGCAGCGCGATCGCGTAAAAATAATTTTCAGGTCAGTTGAGAATGACCAGCGCGGGATACTCGTGCAGCCGCGTTGACGTGATGTGCGCCAGGGCGCGCAAGGTCTCCAGCGGCTGGTCGAGGCGGTAGTTGCCGGTCACCGCCATGTCGTCCAGGTGGGCGTTGCGGTTGATGATCCAGCCTGGGTAATAGCGCCGCACTTCGGCCAGCACCTGGCTAAGCGGGCAGTTCTCGAACACCAGGCGCCCATCGACCCAGGCCAGGTCCTTGTGCATGTCCGGGCGCTGGCGCTGGCCGAAGCCTTGCGGGCCGACGCTGATGCTGTCGCCGGCGCTCAGGCGGATACGCTGGTCGCTGGCGGCCTGCAGGTCGACGTCGCCGCGCTGCACCCGGACCTGTGCCTCACCATCGAGGTAGCGCACGGCAAAATCGGTGTCGCGCACCTGTGCCCGCAGCGGGCCGGCCTGAACTTCCAGTGGTGGTTGGGTGCCACCGGGTACCTGGAAATACGCCTCGCCTTGTAGCAACCGCGCCACCTGACGGCCTTCGCGCACGTCGCTGGCGAAAGCCGAGTTGGTGTTGAGCAGCACCTTGGCCCCGTCATCGAGCTGCAGGCGCTGGCGTTCGCCCACCACGGTCAGGTGGTCGGCCTGCAGGCGCATCGGCAAGTTGCCCACGGTGAACAGCCCGACCAGCAGTACTGCGGCGGTCGCCAGGGGTTTCCAGTGAGCCCGCAGACGCCCGCGTACAGAGCGGCGCCGCACCTGATGCATTTGTGTGGCGGCCTGGCGCACCGGCGTGCCGTTCCACAGGGCTTCGGCTTCGACGTAGGCCACGGCGTTTTCCGGCGCGGCGCTGAGCCACTGCTCGAAGGCCAGCGTGTCCGCTTCGGTGGCGCATTGCAGGCGGACCAGCCAGTCCAGCGCCTCGTCCATCGCACGGGCGCGGGCGTCGGGCCCTGCGGTCGGCGGGCGAGGGGCGGGGCTGTCGGTCACGGTGAATCCTTGAAATGATTTTCCCGAATGATCAAGGCTAAGGCGGGGCGTGGCAAGCGCTTCGCCGCGCTCGGGTGGCCAGCGGTCGTCTTACTTCAGGCGTTCGGCCACACCCATGCAGATTGCCATGATCAGTTTCAGCTCCTTCTGGACCGTGCTGGCCGAGACATTGAGTTGCCCGGCAATTTCCACGTAGCTGGCACCGTGCAGGCGGCTGAGGATGAAAATGCGCTGCTGACGCTCACTCAACTGGTTGAGGCTGACGCTCAGGTGCTTGAGCAGTTGCTCGGCGTGTGCGGCATCCTCGCTGCTGCTCAGCGGCGCGGCGACGTTGTGCAGGATTTCTTCGGGCACATCGTCGACCAGCATGCGCGCTTGCACCCGGCGCGTGCGCAGATGGTCCAGGGCCAGGTTTCGCGCGGTCTGGAAGACGAAGGGCTCGAGGTGTTCGATGGGCCGCTCCCCCAGAGCGCGGGACACCCGCAGGTAGGTTTCCTGAAGCAGGTCCTCGGCGGTGCTGGGGTTGCCGACCATGCGCTGCAAGGTTCGCAATAGGGGGAGGCGCTGAACGAGGAAGACAGAGTTGAACCGGGACTGACTCACAGGGGGACCTGGCCGACGAAAGGTGAATGATAATGCTTATCATCTTGCCTGAAGGTCAAGCCTGAAAGTGTTAGGAAAAGGTAAAGATTGTCGGTAGGAGCGGCCTTGCGTCGCGAAAGGGCTGCAGAGCAGCCCCAAGGTTTTCTGAGCGCCAGAGATATAGTTGGGGCCGCTGCGCGGCCCTTTCGCGACGCAAGGCCGCTCCTACCGCAGCAAGTGCCTGCGCTCAGCGGGCGCTGCACAACGCCAGGCAGTTATCCAGCATGCGGTTGGAGAACCCCCACTCATTGTCATACCAGGCCAGCACCTTGAGCATCCTGCCGTTGGCGCGGGTGTGGTTGGCATCGAATATCGACGACAACGGGTTGTGGTTGAAGTCGCACGAGACCAGCGGCAGGGCGTTGTAGCCGAGTACCTTGGAATGCCGGCTGGCTTCGAGGAACAACTGGTTCACCTGCTCGGCCGTGGCCTCGCGCTTGAGGTTGACGGTGAGGTCGACCAGCGACACGTTGATCACCGGTACCCGTACCGCCATGCCGGTCAGCTTGCCGGCCAGTTCCGGCAACACCAGGCCCACGGCTTCGGCGGCGCCGGTCTTGCTCGGGATCATCGACTGGGTGGCCGAGCGCGCCCGGTACGGGTCGCTGTGGTAGACGTCGGTCAGCACCTGGTCGTTGGTGTAGGCATGGATGGTGGTCATCAGCCCCTGCTCGATGCCGAACTCGCGGTGCAGTATCTGGGCGATCGGCGCCAGGCAGTTGGTGGTGCAGGAGGCGTTGGAAATGACCTGGTGCGACGCGCGCAGAATGTCATGGTTGACGCCGTATACCACGGTGGCGTCGGCGCCCTTGGCCGGTGCCGAGACGATCACCTTGCCAGCCCCGGCCGCCAGGTGCGCCGCGGCCTTGGCGCGGTCGGTGAACAGCCCGGTGCACTCGAACACCACGTCGATCGCTTCAGCCTTCCAGGGCAGCTCGGCCGGATTGCGGATGGCGCTCACCGCGATACGGTCACCGTTGACCGTCAGGCTCTCGTGATCAGCTTCCACCGACGCATCGAAAGCACCGTGTACGCTGTCGTATTTGAGCAGGTGGGCGTTCATGGCACTGTCGCCCAGGTCGTTGATGGCGACGACCTGCAGGTCGTGGCGGTAGCCTTGGGTATACAGTGCGCGCAGGACATTGCGACCAATGCGGCCGAATCCGTTGATGGCGATACGTAGTGTCATGGCAGTACCTCTGGCAGTTCGAGTGAAACCTGTGGCACAAATGAAGCTTCACTGAAACGGTTTTGTTGTTGGAATTACAAGATTATTCACTCAGCGATAGAAAACAAGCCTTTTTACTGGCAGTATTTTGTTTAAATATACAACGAGTGGTCGGGCAAGCCGCCGCCTCGATGCGCAGGGTCTCTTACACAGGAGCCTAGGCCGCAATCGTTTGGAGGGGAAATGCCCGGTAAACCGCCCTTACCGCTAGCCTGGAGTCCAGTACATGCACCCGCGCATCCTTGAGGTCACCCAACGGCTGACCGAACGCAGCCGTGCCACCCGTGAACGCTACCTGCAGCTGATTCGCGGCGCGGCCAGCGACGGACCCATGCGGGCCAGCCTGCAGTGCGCCAACTTCGCCCATGGCGTGGCCGGGTGTGGCGCTGACGACAAGCAGAGCCTGCGCCTGATGAATGCCGCCAACGTGGCCATCGTCTCGGCCTACAACGACATGCTCTCGGCGCACCAGCCGTATGTGCATTTCCCCGAACAGATCAAGAAGGCACTGCGCGAAGTTGGCTCCGTCGGCCAGTTCGCTGGCGGTGTGCCGGCCATGTGCGATGGCGTGACCCAGGGTGAGCCTGGCATGGAGCTGGCCATCGCCAGCCGTGAAGTGATCGCCATGTCTACTGCGGTGGCGCTGTCGCACAACATGTTCGACGCTGCGCTGATGCTGGGTATCTGCGACAAGATCGTCCCCGGCTTGATGATGGGCGCGCTGCGCTTCGGTCACCTGCCCACCATTTTCGTACCGGGCGGGCCAATGGTTTCCGGCATCTCCAACAAGCAGAAAGCCGATGTGCGCCAGCGCTATGCCGAGGGCAAGGCCAGCCGTGAGGAACTGCTGGAGTCGGAGATGAAGTCCTACCACAGCCCGGGCACCTGCACCTTCTACGGCACTGCCAACACCAACCAGCTGGTGATGGAAGTGATGGGCCTGCACCTGCCGGGGGCCTCGTTCGTCAACCCATACACCCCGCTTCGCGACGCGCTGACCGCCGAGGCCGCACAGCAAGTGACACGCATGACCAAGGCCAGTGGCAGCTTCATGCCGCTGGGCGAGATCGTCGACGAGAAATCGCTGGTCAACTCCATCGTCGCCCTGCATGCCACCGGGGGGTCGACCAACCACACCCTGCACATGCCGGCGATCGCCCAGGCGGCAGGCATCCAGCTCACCTGGCAGGACATGGCCGACCTGTCCGAGGTGGTGCCGACCCTGTCCCACGTTTACCCCAATGGCAAGGCCGACATCAATCACTTCCAGGCCGCCGGTGGCATGTCCTTCCTGATCCGTGAGCTGCTCGATGCCGGCTTGCTACACGAGGATGTCAACACTGTCGCCGGCCACGGGTTGCGCCGCTACACGCAGGAACCGTTCCTCGACAACGGCAAGCTGGTCTGGCGCGAAGGCCCGCAGCAGAGCCTGGACGAGACCATCCTGCGCCCGGTGGCGCGGCCGTTCTCGGCCGAAGGCGGCTTGCGGGTGATGGCAGGCAACCTTGGGCGTGGCGTGATGAAAGTGTCCGCGGTGGCCCCTGAACAGCAGGTCGTCGAGGCCCCGGCACGGGTTTTCCAGGACCAGCAGTCGCTGGCCGATGCGTTCAAGGCCGGCGAACTGGAGCGCGACTTCGTGGCCGTGGTGCGTTTCCAGGGGCCACGTTGCAACGGCATGCCGGAGCTGCACAAGCTGACGCCGTTCCTCGGTGTGCTGCAGGACCGCGGCTATAAAGTGGCACTGGTCACCGATGGGCGCATGTCAGGTGCATCGGGCAAGATCCCGGCCGCAATCCATGTCTGCCCTGAAGCCTTTGATGGCGGACCGCTGGCGCGGGTGCGCGATGGTGATATCGTGCGGGTCGATGGTGTCGAAGGCACGCTGCAGCTCAAGGTGTCGGCCGAGGAACTGGCCCGCCGCGACCTGCCACCTGCGCCACAGGGCAACGACCTGGGCTGTGGGCGCGAGCTGTTCGGCTTCATGCGCATGGCGTTCAGCTCGGCCGAGCAGGGCGCCAGCGCCTTTACCTCGGCCCTGGAGAACCTCAAATGAAGGACCTGCTGGTTGGCGACATCGGTGGCACCAATGCCCGGTTTGCGTTGTGGCGTGACAACCAGCTGCATCAGGTGAAAGTTTTCGCCACCGCTGACTACACCAGCCCGGAGCAGGCCATCGAGGCCTACCTGCAGAGCCAGGGTATCGAGCGTGGCGGGCTGTCGGCAGTGTGCCTGGCGGTGGCCGGGCCGGTCGACGGTGATGAATTTCGCTTCACCAACAATCATTGGCGGCTGAGCCGCAGCGCATTCTGCAAGACGTTGCAGGTCGAACAGCTACTGCTGATCAACGACTTCACGGCGATGGCCTTGGGCATGACCCGCCTGCAAGAGGACGAGGTGCGCCAGGTCTGCCCCGGCCAGGCCGACCCGGCGCGACCTGCACTGGTGATCGGCCCGGGTACCGGCCTTGGCGTCGCTAGCCTGCTGTGCCTCGGTGAGCAGCATTGGCTGGCGCTGCCCGGTGAGGGAGGGCATGTCGACCTGCCGGTGGGCAATGCCCGCGAAGCGGCGATCCATCAGCAGATTCATGGGCAGATTGGCCATGTCAGCGCTGAAACCGTGCTCAGCGGTGGCGGCCTCGTGCGTTTGTACCAGGCCATCTGTGCGCTGGACGGTGATACGGTACGGCACAAGACACCCGCAGAAATTACCGATGCCGCCCTGAGTGGCGAGCCACGGGCATTGGCGGTGGTCGAACAGTTCTGCCGCTTCCTGGGGCGCGTGGCAGGCAACAATGTTCTGACCCTGGGTGCGCGCGGTGGTGTTTATATTGTTGGCGGCGTCATCCCGCGGTTTGCCGAACTGTTCATGCGCAGCGGGTTCGCTGCAAGTTTTGCCGACAAGGGCTGCATGAGCGGTTACTTCGCCGGTGTGCCGGTGTGGCTGGTGACAGCAGAGTTTTCTGGACTGCTGGGCGCCGGCGTGGCATTACAGCAGGCTCTGGATCATTGATAGGGGGCCGCTTTGCGGCCCTCACAGCAGGCAAAAGACCTGTGACAACAAGAGGGCGGGATACCTTGAGCACTGCCGGAAAATCGATCCTGATGGTCGACGACGATCAGGAAATCCGCGAGCTGTTGCAAACCTATCTGAGTCGCGCCGGTTTCCAGGTGCACGCCGAAGCCGATGGCCAGGGTTTTCGCCACGCGCTGGAAAACACTCACTGCGATCTGGTCATTCTCGATGTGATGCTGCCCGACGAGGACGGCTTCAGCCTGTGTCGCTGGGTGCGCCAGCACCCGCGTCAATCGCGGGTGCCGATCATCATGCTGACCGCCAGCTCCGACGAGGCCGACCGGGTCATCGGCCTTGAGCTTGGTGCGGACGATTATCTGGGCAAACCGTTCAGCCCGCGGGAACTGCAGGCGCGAATCAAGGCCCTGCTGCGTCGCGCGGAATTCGGCCAGGCCGCGCCAGCCACAGCGGTACTGGCCTTCGACGACTGGCGCCTGGACACGGTCAGCCACCGCCTGTTCCACCGCGATGGCGAAGAGGTGATCCTTTCCGGTGCCGATTTCGCCCTGCTCAAGCTGTTTCTCGATCACCCTCAGCAGATCCTCGACCGCGATACCATCGGCAATGCTACCCGTGGCCGCGAGCCGATGCCGCTGGACCGTATCGTCGACATGGCGGTCAGCCGCCTGCGCCAGCGTCTGCGCGACACCGACAAACCGCCACGGCTGATCCGCACTGTGCGCGGCAGTGGCTACCTGCTGGCTGCGCATGTCTGCTGTGCTTCCTGAGCGGCGCTGGCGCCTGGTGCCGCGCTCGCTGCTGGGGCGCATGCTGCTGTTGACCTTGCTGGTGGTGTTGTTGGCTCAAGGTTTGTCCAGCGTCATCTGGGTCGCGCAGTTACGTGCCAGCCAGCTTCAGGGCTTGCGCGCCAGTGCCGGCAGCCTGGCCCATTCGATGAGTGCCAGCGTCAGTTATTTCCGTTCCTTGCCGGTGGCTTATCGGCCGATGGTATTGGACCAGTTGCGCAGCATGGGTGGTACGCGTTTTTTCGTGTCGCTCAACGACAAGCCGCTGGACATGCCGGTATTGCCCATAACACCGCGCAAGCAGGCGGTGATCGATGTGTTCCAGCAGGTACTGCATGAGCGGCTGGGCGCGCAGATGGAAGTTTCCGTCGAGTTCGTCGCCCCCGATGACCTGCGCATCTTCAACAGCGGCCTGAAGCTCGATGAGCTGCCGCGTTCCTGGGCGCATTACTCGCTGACCCTGGAACCACTCAATCCGCCTGTACTGGTCACGCAGATTCGCCTGGGCCAAGACGAGTGGCTGTACATCGCCTCGTTGCTGCCTGAGCCCTACACCAGCCTTGAAGCCGAGCGCCTGCCACGCCAGCAGATCGGCTTCATCGTCCTGACCACCGCCTTGCTGCTGCTGTTCATCGGCCTGCTGGTGCACTGGCAGAGCTGGCCGCTCAAGCGCCTGGCGCGGGCCGCGCGGGACCTGTCGCTGGGCGCCGATGTGGCGCCAGTGCCCGAGGGCGGTGGCAGCGAGGTGGTCGAGGTGGGGCGTGCGTTCAATAGCATGCGTGAACGCATCAGCCGCTACCTCACCGAGCGCAGCCAGTTGTTCAGCGCCATTTCCCACGACCTGCGCACGCCCATCACCCGGCTGCGGCTGCGCGTCGAACTGCTGGAAGATGAGCGCCTGCAGGCCAAGTTCAGCCAGGATCTGGATGAGCTGGAGCTGTTGGTCAAAGGCGCCTTGCAATGCGTGAAAGACACTGACATCCACGAGAACATCGAGCCGGTCGACCTCAACCAGGTCCTGGAGATTCTCGCCGAGCCGTATCTGGGGGATGGCCGCATCACCGTCGAAGGCCAGGCCCTGGCGCCGTACCCCGGCAAGCCGCTGGCCTTGCGCCGCTGCATCGGCAACCTGATAGACAATGCCATCAAGTACGGCGAGCGGGCCCGCCTGCGCATCATCGACAGCGCACAGGGCTTTGTCCTGCAGGTGGATGACCACGGGCCGGGTGTGCCACAGCAGCAGCTTGAGCAGGTGTTCGAGCCGCACTTCAGGCTCGCCGGGCAGCAGCAAGGGTATGGCTTGGGGCTGGGGATCGCCCGCAACATTGCCCATAGCCATGGGGGTGAGGTGAGCTTGCTCAATTTGCGCGAGGGTGGGTTGCGCGTGACCCTTTATCTGCCGCGTGGCGTTGAGTGAAGGTATGTCACCGACCGGTGACATAACCGCAAGCCTTCGTGACATCCCAGCCAGGACGGCTGGCTAGAATCTGCAAACCTCATACAGGGAAGAAACGGGCGCATGGACTACATCGATTCCCCGGAACATACCGCCTGGCTCACAAGCGAGGGCCAGCGGCTGCTCTCTTTCGCCAAGGCCTCGCAAGCCGCCGAAGGTTTCGGCAATCTCGACGCCCGCGGCAAATTGCCCCCTACGGCTGTCGCCGAAACCATGAACACCGCACGCATGACCCACAGCTTCGCCCTGGCCCACCTTCAGGGTGCGCCAGGCTGCCTGGCATTGGTGCAGCACGGTGTGCAGGCCTTGTGCGGGCCTTTGCGCGACGCCGGGTACGGCGGTTGGTTCGCCCGCCCGTACGGCCAGGGCGACAACGGCAAGGCGGCTTACCTGCATGCCTTCGTCGCGCTTGCCGCCAGCTCTGCCGTCGTGGCGGGCGCTGCGGGAGCACAGGGGTTGCTGGCGCAGGCGATACGGGTCATCGAGGAGCGTTTCTGGAGTGAGCAAGAGGGTGCGATGCGCGAGTCCTTCTCCAGCGACTGGCAGCAGCCTGAAGCCTATCGTGGTGCCAACAGCAACATGCACGCCACTGAGGCCTTCCTCGCCCTGGCCGATGTGACGGGCGATGTACTTTGGCTGGAGCGCGCCCTGCGTATCGTCGAGCGCATCATTCACGGCCATGCTGGCGCCAGTGACTACCGAGTGATCGAACATTTCGATGTGCACTGGCAACCGCTGCCCGAATACAACCGGGACAATCCCGCAGATCACTTTCGCCCATACGGCACAACGCCTGGCCATGCGTTCGAGTGGTCCCGTCTGGTCCTGCACCTTGAGGCTGCGCGGCGTCAGGCCGGGCTTCCTGCCCCGGCATGGCTGCTGGCCTGCGCGCGGGGCCTGTTCGCCAATGCCTGCCAGCATGCCTGGAGCGTCGATGGTGCCGAGGGCATCGTCTACACCTTGGGCTGGGACAATCAGCCCAGGGTGCGCGAGCGCCTGCACTGGGTGCATGCCGAAGCGTGCGCCAGTGCCGCAGCGCTGCTGCGGCGAACCGGCGAGCAGCAGTACGAGCAATGGTACCGGCGCTTCTGGACGTTCATCGACACTCATTTCATCGACCGCGCAGCCGGAAGCTGGCACCACGAACTCGGCCCGGACAACCAGCCAGCGGCGACGATCTGGGCAGGCAAGCCAGACCTTTATCACGCCTACCAGGCTGTACTGCTGCCAACGCTGCCCCTGGCACCCAGCCTGGCGAGCGCACTGGCGCGCAATGTAACCAAACGATGACATTCACGCATCGCTTCGTTACCTGGCGCAGCGGGCACTCTGATTAGACTCCATGCAATGCAAGCGCTCGACTTGCCCGGCATAACAACAAGAAAGGTACTCCGATGAATTCGACTCTCCGCCTCGCTGCCGCGATTTCCTTCGCCTCCCTGTTCCCGCTCAGTGCTCTCGCCGCCGACACCAAAGGCAGTGTCGAAGTGGTTCACTGGTGGACATCCGGTGGTGAAAAAGCGGCAGTCGATGTGCTCAAGGCCCAGGTCGAGAAGGATGGCTTCACCTGGAAGGATGGTGCGGTTGCCGGCGGTGGTGGCGCCACGGCCATGACCGTGCTCAAGAGCCGCGCCGTGGCCGGTAACCCGCCCGGCGTTGCCCAGATCAAGGGGCCGGACATCCAGGACTGGGCTGCCACCGGCCTGCTGGACCCGGATGTGCTCAAGGATGTGGCCAAGCAAGAAAAGTGGGACTCGCTGCTCGACAAGAAGGTCGCCGACACCGTCAAGTACGAAGGTGACTACGTGGCCGTGCCGGTGAACATCCATCGCATCAACTGGCTGTGGATCAACCCCGAAGTGTTCAAGAAGGCCGGCATCGACAAGGCGCCGACCACCCTCGACGAATTCTACGCAGCCGCCGACAAGCTCAAGGCCGCCGGCTTCATCCCGCTCGCCCACGGCGGCCAGCCATGGCAGGACAGCACGGTGTTCGAGAGTGTGGTGCTGTCGGTGATGGGGGCGGACGGTTACAAGAAAGCGCTGGTCGACCTCGATGAAGCCACGCTGACCGGGCCGCAGATGGTCAAGTCGCTGACCGAGCTGAAAAAGGTCGCCACCTACATGGACCCCGACGGCAAAGGCCAGGACTGGAACCTGGAAGCAGCCAAAGTCATCAATGGCAAGGCCGGCATGCAGATCATGGGTGACTGGGCCAAGAGCGAGTGGACCCTGGCCAAGAAGACCGCCGGCAAGGACTATCAGTGCGTCGCGTTCCCTGGTACCGACAAGGCTTTCCTGTACAACATCGACTCACTGGTGGTGTTCAAGCAGAACGACGAGGGCACGGCCGCTGGCCAGCAGGACATCGCCAAGAAGGTGCTTGGCCAGGACTTCCAGAAGGTCTTCAGCATCAACAAAGGCTCCATTCCCGTGCGTAACGACATGCTCGCCGACATGGGCACCTACGGCTTCGACGCTTGCGCCCAGACTTCTGCCAAGGACTTCATGGCCGACGCCAAAACCGGCGGCCTGCAGCCGAGCATGGCGCACAACATGGCCACCACGTTGGCCGTGCAGGGCGCCTTCTTCGATGTGGTGACCAACTACATCAACGACCCCAAGGCCGACCCTGCCGATGCAGCGAAAAAGCTGGCGGCGGCGATCAGATCGGCCAAGTAACCAAGCTCAAGGCAGGCACGATCGCTCTTGTAGGAGCGGCCTTGTGTCGCGAAAGGACCGCGAAGCGGTCCCCAGGCCTGCAAGCCAGGTTCGACGGTCTGTCTTTGTTCTCGAGCCCCTGGGGCTGCTGCGCAGCCCTTTCGCGACGCAAGGCCGCTCCTACAGCAGATGGGCAGTGCCTTCAAGGTGAATCATGACTACAGCAACCGCCCGACTGCGGGCCTCTCCCCTGGACGCTCTGCAGCGCTGGCTACCCAAGCTGGTGCTGGCACCCAGCATGTTCATCGTCCTGGTGGGCTTTTACGGCTACATCCTGTGGACGTTCGTCCTGTCTTTCACCACCTCGACCTTCCTGCCGACTTACAAGTGGGCGGGCCTTGCGCAATACGCCAGGCTGTTCGACAACGATCGCTGGTGGGTGGCCAGCAAGAACCTGCTGGTGTTCGGCGGGCTGTTCATCGGTATCAGCCTGGCCATCGGCGTACTGCTGGCGGTGCTGCTCGACCAGCGCATCCGCC
This sequence comes from Pseudomonas sp. BNK-15, assembly GCF_047456105.1. Classification (NCBI taxonomy): domain Bacteria; kingdom Pseudomonadati; phylum Pseudomonadota; class Gammaproteobacteria; order Pseudomonadales; family Pseudomonadaceae; genus Pseudomonas; species Pseudomonas sp. BNK-15. Next base: position 806,383 of record NZ_CP179898.1, on the reverse strand, counting down.
GCGAAGGTTTCATCCGCACGGTCTACCTGTACCCAATGGCCTTGTCGATGATCGTCACCGGTACCGCCTGGAAGTGGCTGCTCAACCCTGGCATGGGCCTGGACAAGCTGTTGCGTGACTGGGGCTGGGAAGGGTTTCGCCTGGACTGGCTGATCGACCCCGACCGGGTGGTGTACTGCCTGGTGATCGCTGCCGTGTGGCAAGCCTCGGGTTTCATCATGGCGATGTTCCTGGCCGGCCTGCGCGGGGTCGACCAGTCGATCATCCGTGCTGCGCAGATGGATGGCGCAAGCCTGCCACGCATCTACTGGACCGTCGTGCTGCCGAGCCTGCGCCCGGTGTTCTTCAGTTCGCTGATGATCCTCTCGCACATTGCGATCAAGAGCTTCGACCTGGTGGCCGCAATGACCGCCGGTGGCCCGGGCTACTCATCCGACCTGCCGGCGATGTTCATGTATTCGTTCACCTTCAGCCGCGGCCAGATGGGCATGGGCTCGGCCAGCGCCATCCTCATGCTCGGGGCGATCCTGGCGATCCTCGTGCCTTACCTGTACTCGGAGCTGCGGAGCAAACGCCATGCATAGCCCTGTCGACAAAGCGGTGCCGAGCATCAGCCGCATCGCGATTTACACTGTATTGCTGATGGCCGTGCTGCTTTACCTGGTGCCGTTGGTGGTGATGCTGCTGACCAGCTTCAAGACCCCGGAGGACATCAGTACCGGCAACCTGCTGAGCTGGCCGACCGTGGTCAGCGGCATCGGCTGGGTCAAGGCCTGGAGCACGGTCAGCGGGTACTTCTGGAACTCGATCATGATCACCGTACCGGCGGTGCTGATTTCGACCACCATCGGTGCGCTCAACGGTTATGTGCTGTCGATGTGGCGCTTCCGCGGGTCGCAGCTGTTTTTCGGCTTGCTGCTGTTCGGTTGCTTCCTGCCGTTCCAGACCGTGCTGCTGCCAGCCTCGTTCACCCTCGGCAAGTTGGGCCTGGCCAGCACCACCAGTGGCCTGGTGCTGGTGCATGTGGTCTATGGCCTGGCCTTCACCACGCTGTTCTTCCGCAACTTCTACGTGAGCATTCCCGATGCGCTGGTCAAGGCCGCACGCCTGGACGGTGCCGGGTTCTTCACCATTTTTCGCCGCATCATCCTGCCGATGTCGACACCGATCATCATGGTCTGCCTGATCTGGCAGTTCACCCAGATCTGGAACGACTTCCTGTTCGGCGTGGTGTTCTCCAGCGGCGACTCGCAACCGATCACCGTAGCCCTGAACAACCTGGTCAATACCAGTACCGGGGCCAAGGAATACAACGTCGACATGGCGGCGGCGATGATCGCCGGCCTGCCAACCCTGCTGGTCTATGTGGTGGCAGGCAAGTATTTCGTTCGCGGGCTCACAGCCGGCGCCGTCAAGGGGTAAGTCATGGCAACGCTTGAACTTCGCAATGTGAACAAGACCTACGGCAGCGGCCTGCCGGATACGCTCAAGGACATCCAGCTGTCGATCAAAGACGGCGAGTTCCTGATATTGGTCGGCCCTTCGGGGTGCGGTAAGTCGACCTTGATGAACTGCATCGCAGGCCTTGAGAACATCACCGGTGGCGCGATTCTCATCGATGACCAGGATGTCAGCGGCATGAGCCCCAAGGACCGTGATATCGCCATGGTGTTCCAGTCCTACGCGCTGTACCCGACCATGAGCGTGCGCGAGAACATCGAGTTCGGCCTGAAGATCCGCAAGATGCCGCAGGCTGCCATCGACGAGGAAGTGGCGCGTGTGGCCAAGCTGTTGCAGATCGAACACCTGCTTTCACGCAAGCCGGCGCAGTTGTCCGGTGGCCAGCAGCAGCGGGTGGCGATGGGCCGCGCCTTGGCGCGGCGGCCGAAGATCTACCTGTTCGACGAGCCGTTGTCCAACCTCGACGCCAAGCTGCGCGTCGAGATGCGCACGGAAATGAAACTGATGCACCAGCGGCTCAAGACCACCACGGTGTATGTCACCCACGACCAGATCGAGGCCATGACCCTGGGCGACAAGGTTGCGGTGATGAAGGACGGTATCATCCAGCAGTTCGGTACCCCGCAGCAGATCTACAACGACCCGGCCAATCAGTTCGTTGCCAGCTTCATCGGCTCGCCGCCGATGAACTTCATACCGGTACGCCTGACCAGGCAGGACGGGCGCCTGCTGGCCCTGCTCGACAGCGGCCAGGCACGTTGTGAGCTGCCGTTGGGCGTGGCCGGCGACGAGCTGGACGGGCGCGAGATCATCCTCGGCATCCGCCCGGAGCAAATCAGCCTGGGTACGGGGGAGGGCAACGGCCTGCCGGGCATTCGCGCCGAGGTGCAGGTAACCGAACCTACCGGCCCTGACCTGTTGGTCTTCGTTACCCTCAACCAGACCAAAGTGTGCTGCCGCCTGGCGCCGGATGTGGCGTGCCGGGTCGGTGACAGCCTGAACCTGCAGTTCGACCCGGCACGGGTGCTGCTGTTCGACGCCGCCAGCGGCGAACGCCTGGACTTGAATACTGCCAACGCTTCACTGAAGGGCAACGTGACTCACCTCAAGAGCCGTTGAATCGTCGATACCATCAATAAGAAAAAGAGGACGCAAAGGGATGGAACAGCGCAATCGCATAAGGACCTTGGGCTCGCTGGCCCTTCTGGCCATGGTTGGGAGTAGCGGGGTGCAGGCCGCCGAGGCCTTCTCCAGCGAATCGAAATGGATGACCGGCGACTGGGGCGGTACCCGCACCGAACTGCTGGAAAAAGGCTATGACTTCACCCTCGACTATGTGGGCGAGGTCGCCGGCAACCTCAATGGCGGCTACAACGACGACAAGACCGCACGCTACAGTGACCAGTTCGCCCTCGGCGCGCACCTGGACCTGCAGAAGATCCTTGGCTGGCACGATGCCGAGTTCAAGCTGGCGATCACCGAGCGCAGTGGCCGCAACCTCTCCAATGATCGCATCAGCGACCCGCGTGCTGGCCAGTTCAGTTCGGTGCAGGAGGTGTGGGGCCGCGGCCAGACCTGGCGCCTGACCCAGATGTGGATCAAGCAGAAGTACTTCGACGGTGCCCTGGATGTGAAATTCGGCCGTTTCGGCGAGGGCGAGGACTTCAACAGCTTCCCCTGCGACTTCCAGAACCTGGCCTTCTGTGGATCGCAGGTGGGCAACTGGGTCGGCGGCATCTGGTACAACTGGCCGGTCAGCCAGTGGGCGCTGCGGGTCAAGTACAACATCACGCCGGAGTTCTTCGTGCAGGTCGGCGCGTTCGAGCAGAACCCCTCCAACCTGGAAACCGGCAACGGCTTCAAGCTCAGCGGCAGCGGCACCAAGGGTGCGATCCTGCCGGTGGAGGCCGTCTGGTCGCCCAAGGTCAACGGCCTGCCGGGCGAGTACCGCCTGGGCTATTACTACAGCACGGCTGACGCCGAAGACGTCTACGAAGACGTCAATGGCAACCCGCAAGGGATCAGCGGCGCCGGCTTCAAATCACACTCCAGCAAGCACGGCTGGTGGGTGGTTGCGCAGCAGCAGGTCACCGCCCACGGCGGCGACGTCAGCCGCGGTCTCAGCCTGTTCGCCAACTTCACCGTGCACGACAAGGCCACCAACGTGGTCGACAACTACCAGCAGGTGGGGTTGGTGTACAAAGGTGCCTTCGATGCCCGGCCCAAGGATGATATCGGCTTTGGTGTCGCCCGCATCCACGTCAACGATGATGTGAAGAAGCGCGCCGAACAGCTTAACGCCCAGAGCGGCATCAATGACTACGACAACCCGGGCTTCGTGCCGCTGCAGCGTACCGAGTACAACGCCGAGCTCTATTACGGCTTCCATGTGACCAACTGGCTGACCGTGCGCCCGAACCTTCAGTACATCAAGAGCCCGGGTGGCGTGGATGAGGTGGACAACGCGCTGGTCGCAGGGTTGAAGATTCAGTCGTCATTCTGAGCACATTTGTTGTAAATTTACGCCAATCCAAAAACGGCTCCCGGCATCCACTGGCTTGCAGTGGTTGTCGGGGATAGGCCGAGACAGCGCTATCTCAAACAACAAGAGCTTGGAACCATGCCTGAACATCCGCTACATCGCTTCTTTTCCGTACAGAGGCCGAGGCCGACATTCGAGTGGGAGCGTTACCAGCAGCGCGATGTGCTGATCATCGATCACCCCTGCTGCCAGGCGGTTTTCAGCCGCCAGGGCGCACAGTTGCTGCACTTCCAGCCGGCCGGCGAGCGGCCATGGCTATGGTGCGCCGAACAGTGGCCGCAGGTGGGGGCAATCCGTGGCGGCGTGCCGGTGTGCTGGCCGTGGTATGGCCGCCACCCCAGCGAGGACCTGTGGCCGGCCCATGGCTGGGCGCGCCTGCTGGACTGGAAGCTGGTGGACAGCCGGGAGGACGAGGAGGGCGTGAGCCTGAAGTGGCGGCTGGACTTGTGCGACTGGCAGGTCGACCTGCATGCTCGCCTGGGCAGCCGCATGGAACTGAGCTTGAGTACCGAGCATCAGGACAGCGAACCCTGCCAGTTGAGCCATGCACTGCTGGCCTACTGGCGTATCAGCGACGTTTCCGAGATAGCGCTGTCCGGGCTTGAAGATATCGAAGGCTATGACCGTCTGAGCCGGCAAGCCTGCCGCGAGGAGGGCGCATTGAAGCTCAAGGGCGGCTGCCAGAAGGTCTACCCCGGCACGCCACGCGTGCAGTTGCAGGACCCCGCCTGGCAGCGTGAACTGTGTATCGATACGGGTGACAGCGACGATACTGTGGTGTGGCACCCAGGCAACCGCCCGTTGATGGGTGTGAGCGGGCGCGAGAGCCAGGGTTTCGTCTGTGTCGAGGCGGCCAGCGGCAGTGGCGAAGGCTTGAGCCTGGCGCCGGGGCAGCGCGCTCATTTGCGGCTGCAGGCGCACCGGCTCAGCTGAGTTCGTCGTCCTCGATCGGGTAGCGGCTGGCGTTGAGGCTTTCCTTGATCTTGCGCAGGTGCGGCTGGAAGTCCACGCCGCGGCGCAGGGTCATCCCGGTGGCGAGTACGTCGAGCACGGTCAGTTGGATGATCCGCGACGTCATCGGCATGTAGATGTCGGTGTCTTCCGGCAGCGGGATGTGCAGGCTCAGGCTGCACGCTTGGGCCAGGGGTGAGCCAGCGGCGGTCAGGCCGAGCACCGAGGCGCCGTTTTCCCGGGCCAGGCGCGCCACCTCCACCAATTCGCGGGTGCGCCCGGTGTAGGAGATGATCACGAACAAGTCGCCCGTGTGGGCCACAGAAGCCAGCATGCGCTGCATCAGCACGTCGGCGTGGGCCGAGACGGCGAGGTTGAAACGGAAGAACTTGTGCTGGGCGTCCAGGGCTACCGGGGCAGAAGCGCCCAGGCCGAAGAAGTGGATCTGCCGGGCCTGGATCATCATGTCCACGGCGCGGCTGACCTGCTGCGGGTCAAGCTGCTGGCAGGCACTGTCGAGCGAGGCGATGGCACTGGCAAAGATCTTCTGGGTGTAGGCTGCAGGATCGTCATCGGCCTCGACGGCGCGGCTGACATAGGCCGCGCCACTGGCCAGGCTTTGCGCCAGCTGCAGCTTGAGCTCGGGGTAACCGCTGACGCCGAACGAACGGCAGAAACGGTTGACGGTCGGTTCGCTGACCTTGGCCGCCTGGGCCAGTGCGGCAATGCTGAAACGGGTGGCTTGTTGCGGGTTGAGCAGGATGACTTCGGCGACTTTGCGTTCGGCCTTGTTCAGCTCGTCGAGGCGTCCCTGGATCTGCTCCAGGAGGTTTCGCACGCGGTCCATGGGTGTGTCCTTGGGTCGAGAAGACAGCCGGCTGGCGGAGCAGCAGGCTTTTTGCACAGTCGTCTATCGTACTGTCGGTGCGGGTGGCGCACCACTTATCTGTAACACTTGTGTGTAATGTTGTGGTTTTTACTACATTTTCTCTTGAAAACCGTATGTGAAAGCGGTATTCCTAGGCCAACTTTAGGAAAGAACCAACATCATGGCTGCGATCAGTGTTGAACCTTGCACCTTTGCCCTGTTTGGCGCCTTGGGCGACCTGGCATTGCGCAAGCTGTTTCCTGCGCTCTACCAGCTCGACCGCGCCAATTTGCTGCACGCCGATACTCGCCTGCTGGCGCTGGCACGCGAGCCTGGCAGCGTACAGGAGCACCTGAATACCATCGAGGCCCATCTGCGCAAGCACGTGGCGGAGGCTGATCTGGAGCCTGCGGCGCTGGCGCGTTTTCTGGGGCGTCTGAGTTACCAGCACCTGGACTTCCTGCAGCCGGAGGGCTACCAGGCCCTGGCTGAGCAGGCACCTGCCGAGCTGCCGTTGATTGCCTATTTCGCCACTGCGGCGGCCGTGTACGGCGCGATCTGCGAAAACCTCGACAAGGCGGGCCTTGCCGCGCGCACCCGGGTGGTGCTGGAAAAGCCCATCGGGCACGATCTTGAGTCATCGCGCCGGGTGAACGACGCCGTGGCGCGGTTCTTCCCGGAAAGCCGTGTTTACCGCATCGACCATTACCTGGGCAAGGAGACGGTGCAGAACCTGATCGCCCTGCGCTTCGCCAACAGCCTGTTCGAAACCCAGTGGAACCAGAACTCCATCTCCCACGTGGAAATCACCGTGGCCGAGAAGGTCGGCATCGAAGGCCGTTGGGGCTATTTCGACAAGGCCGGCCAGCTGCGCGACATGATTCAGAACCACCTGCTGCAGCTGTTGTGCCTGATCGCCATGGACCCGCCCAGCGAGCTTTCAGCCGACAGCATCCGCGACGAGAAGGTCAAGGTGCTCAAGGCCCTTGCCCCGATCACTGGCGAGGGCTTGAGTACCCGCGTGGTGCGCGGCCAGTACATCGCCGGCTACAGCGACGGCAAGCCGGTGCCGGGTTACCTGGAGGAAGACAACGCCAACGCCCAGAGCGACACGGAAACCTTCGTCGCCCTGCGTGCCGATATTCGTAACTGGCGTTGGTCGGGCGTACCGTTTTACCTGCGTACCGGTAAGCGCATGCCGCAGAAGCTGTCGCAGATCGTCATCCACTTCAAGGAGACGCCGCACTACATCTTCGCCCCGGAGCAGCGCTTGCAGGTCGGCAACAAACTGATCATCCGCCTGCAGCCGAGTGAAGGCATCTCTCTACGTGTGATGACCAAGGAGCAGGGCCTGGACAAAGGCATGCAACTGCGCAGCGGCCCCTTGCAATTGAATTTTTCCGACACCTGGCGCACCGCGCGGATTCCGGATGCCTACGAACGCCTGCTGCTCGAGGTGATGCGCGGCAACCAGAACCTGTTCGTGCGCAAGGATGAAATCGAATATGCCTGGAAGTGGTGCGACCAGTTGATCGCGGGCTGGCAAAGCGCCGGCGATGCGCCCAAGCCGTATGCGGCTGGGTCCTGGGGGCCGATGAGCTCGATCGCACTGATTACACGGGATGGGAGGGCGTGGTATGGGGATATCTGAATTGAATTTGCCGACATCGGTCAAGGCGCATCAGCTGAATGATGCCCGCGTACTTTCGGCAACATTGGCGGCTGATGTGGCCGAGCGCTTGCGCGCAGCCATCGCCGCGAAAGGGCGGGCTTGCCTGGTGTTGTCCGGTGGCCGCAGCCCGGTGCCGTTCCTGGAGAAGCTGGCGACCGAGGCCCTGGACTGGTCCAAGGTCACCGTCAGCCTGGCCGACGAGCGTTGGGTGCCGGTGGAGCACGCCGACAGCAACGCCGGTTTGCTGGCTCGCCATCTGTTCCAGGGGGGCGCTGCCAAGGCTCGTTTCGTCGGCCTGTATCAGCAGGCCGAAAACCTCGACGCAGCGGCTGCCAAGGCCGACCAGGCACTGGCCGATCTGCCGGCTATCGACGTGCTGGTACTGGGCATGGGCGACGATGGCCATACGGCTTCGCTGTTCCCCAACAGCCCGAATCTCGCCGAGGGCCTGGACCTGAACAGCAAGCGCCGTTGCCTGCCGTTGCTGGCCCCGAGCGTGCCGCACCAGCGCCTCTCGCTGACCCGTTCGCTGCTGGCCAGCGCCGCTTTCATCGCGCTGTCCGTGCAGGGCACGGGCAAACTCGCTACCCTGCGCGCCGCGCTGGCGGGCAACGACTTCAATGAAATGCCGATTCGCGCCTTTCTTCACGACCCCCTGGACATCTACTGGTGCCCATGAGCAAAGGATCCACTGTCATGACCACCCTTGAACGCCCCCAGCCTCTGCTCTCGATGGCCGAGAAAGCCGCCCGGATCGATGCGATCTGTGGGGCGGCGCGCATCCTGCCGGTGATCACTATCGCCCGTGAGGAAGATATCTTGCCGCTGGCCGATGCCCTGGCCGCTGGTGGTATCCGCACCTTGGAAGTAACCCTGCGCTCACAGTATGGCCTTAAGGCTATCCAGGTGCTGCGTGACCAGCGTCCGGAACTGTGTGTCGGTGCTGGTACGGTGCTCGATCGCGGCATGTTTGCCGCAGTCGAGGCGGCGGGCGCGCAGTTTGTCGTTACCCCGGGGATTACTCAGGACATCCTCGAAGCTGGAGTCGACAGCGATATCCCATTGTTGCCGGGCATCAGCACGCCTTCGGAAATCATGATGGGTTATGCCTTGGGTTATCGCCGCTTCAAGCTGTTCCCGGCGGAAATCAGCGGTGGCGTGGCAGCGATCAAGGCCTTTGGTGGCCCGTTCGGTGATATTCGATTCTGCCCTACCGGTGGCGTCAACCCGGCCAACGTGCGCAACTACATGGCGCTGCCTAACGTGATGTGCGTGGGTGGGACCTGGATGCTCGACAGCAGCTGGATCAAGAACGGCGACTGGGCGCGGATCGAAGCGTGTAGCGCCGAGGCGATGGCTTTGCTGGACTGATACTGAATTTGTTGTGTGCTTTACGGCTTATGGGGCGCTTGGTCGGCGCCCCTTTTTTTGCCCGGCGTTTTTGAATTGCCAGTGCCGACCCTTTCGCGGGTAAACCCGCTTTCACAGGCATTGCACAGCGTTCGAATTCTGTGAAGTCTCTATGGGAGCGGGTTGACCCGCGAAAGGCCGGTATAGGTTAAAAAAGGTTCTTCACGGATTGCCGGGAAAGTCATTCTTGATCTTCATGAAAAAGAACTCGCTGTCCCGGTAGCCGTAGGCCATCCGCTTGATCACCTTGATCCGGTTGTTGATACCTTCCAACTGACCCGTGTGCATTGGCCACCGCACCCTGCTCAGGATGCCGCGCCAGTATCCCTTCAGGCGTTTAGCGAACTGCTTCAGTGCCGGTATCGCGCTTTCATCAGCCAGACGTAGCCACTGCTTCCAGGCTGATCGCCAGCCCCAGGCGGTGGTGGGTGACCACAGAGCTTTGAGCTCTGCCTTCATCAGATAAACCGTCATCAGCGATTGGTTAGCCGCCAGCAGATCCTGCAGATGTACCTGCTGATCTTCTCGCTTGAGATTTTCTGGATTACGCAGCAGGAGCCACCGCGCTTGCTTGATCACCTTGCGGGCGGGCTTGTCATGGCGCAAGCGGTTGGCCTCGTCGACCCGCACCCGGTCAATTACCTCTCGCCCATACTTAGCGACCACATGAAACAGGTCATAGACCACGCGTGCCCGCGGGCAATGTTGGCGTACCTCCAGGTCAATGCGGTGTTCATGTCCATTGCCACTGCTTCGATCCGTGCACAGCCCTCCGGCCCCAGCTCTTCAAAAAAGGGTCTGACAGCAGCTCGGCTACGCCCCTCGCCAATCCACAGCACCCGGCGGGTATCGGCATCCAGCACCACGCTTGCATAGCGATGCCCTTTGAACAGAGCGAACTCATCCATTACCAAGCGCCTGGGCTGGGCCTTCGGTAGCTTCTCCAGTGCGTGTTGTAGCGCCCGTCGCTCCAGTAAGCGCACGCTGTCCCAATGCAAACCAAACAGCTCGGCGACGTGCAGGGTGGGCAGTCTTTGGCAAGACTGGATCACCGCTTCGGCCAAGCGCTTGGTCATCCGCGAATAGCGGTCAAGCCAACGGACTGATTCCATTCGCTTGCCGCATGCGCTGCACCCGACGCGCCGCAGCTCCACATTCAACCGCACTGCACGGCCAAGAATGGGTAGGTCACGGATTGAGCGCTGGCAGTATTCGTGGATGGTGGTGCTGGGCTGATGGCAGCCGCTGCAGGTGGGGAATCGGGTGGGCTGCGGAATCAGGTCGATCAGCAGGCCATCACCGTCAGGCCTGATCGCAATGACAGAAAAGCCCTCCCAGAAGGGCAGAAACGTATTAATATCGTGCACAAGAACGCCGGTTTGTAGATGTGTTTGCTCGCACGAACATCATCCATCAAACCGGCGTTCTTGTTTCTGTCTTTCCCGGGATTCCGTGAAGAACCAAAAAAAAGCCCGCATCAAAGATGCGGGCTTTTTTGGGGGGGCAAGTTACGCGGCCTTGGCCTCTTGCTGGCTCAGCGAGCGGTTCAGCGCGCTGAACAGTGCCTTGAAGCTGGCCGTGGTGATGTTCTCATCGATACCCACGCCGTGCACCGGGCGGCCACCGGCCACGCGCAGTTCGATGTAGGCCGCGGCCTTGGCATTGGTGCCGGCACCGATGGCGTGCTCGTTGTAGTCCATGATCTCCACCGCAACCGGCAGGCCGGCTACCAGGGCTTCGAGGGCGCCATTGCCCTTGCCGCGCCAGTGCAGGGTAGTTTCGCCTTCACCGGCGACTTCCACTTCCACTGCGCTGTGGCCGTTTTCTTCCTGCAGGCGGTGGCTGACCAGTGCGTACGGGCTGTTGGCCTGGAGGTATTCCTTGTGCAGCAGGCTGTAGATCTGCTGCGCGGTCATTTCCAGGCCAAGGCGGTCGGTTTCACCCTGAACCACCTGGCTGAACTCGATCTGCATGCGGCGCGGCAGGCTGATGCCGTACTCCTGCTCGAGCAGGTAGGTGATGCCGCCTTTGCCCGACTGGCTGTTGACGCGGATCACGGCCTCGTAGCTGCGGCCGATGTCGGCCGGGTCGATCGGCAGGTACGGCACTTCCCACAGCTCGCCTTCCTGCTGCTTGGCGAAGCCCTTGCGGATGGCGTCCTGGTGCGAGCCGGAGAACGCAGTGTGTACCAGGTCACCGACATACGGATGACGCGGGTGAACCGGCAGCTGGTTGCATTCTTCGACCACCTTGCGCACGCCGTCGATGTCGGAGAAGTCCAGTTGTGGGTCGATGCCCTGGGTGTAGAGGTTCAGTGCCAGGGTCACCAGGTCGACGTTGCCGGTACGCTCGCCATTGCCGAACAGGCAGCCTTCGGCACGGTCGGCACCGGCCATCAGGCCCAGTTCTGTGGCGGCGATGCCGGTGCCACGGTCGTTGTGGCAGTGCAGGCTGATGATCACGCTGTCGCGGCGGCTGATGTTGCGGCAGAACCACTCGATCTGGTCGGCGTAGATGTTCGGCGTGGCAACTTCCACGGTGGCCGGCAGGTTGAGGATGACCTTGTGCTCAGGCGTCGGGTTCCACACTTCGATGACCGCGTCGCAGACTTCCTTGGCGAAATCCAGCTCAGTGGCGCTGAAGGTTTCCGGCGAGTACTGGAACGTCCACTGGGTTTCCGGCTGCTGGGCGGCGTACTTGACGAACAGCTTGGCCGCGTTCACCGCGATGTCTTTCACGCCTTGCTTGTCCTGGTTGAAGACGATGCGGCGGAACGACGGGCTGGTGGCGTTGTACAGGTGGACGATGGCCTTCTTGGCCCCGCGCAGCGATTCGAAGGTGCGCGCGATCAGGTCTTCACGGGCCTGGGTGAGCACCTGGATGGTGGTGTCATCCGGGATGTGGCCATCTTCGATCAAGGTGCGCACGAAGTCGAAATCGGTCTGCGAGGCGGACGGGAACGAGGCTTCGATTTCCTTCACGCCAACCTGCACCAAGGTCTTCCAGAACCGCAGCTTCTTCTCCGAGTCCATCGGCTCGATCAGCGACTGGTTGCCATCACGCAGGTCCGAGCTGCACCAGATCGGCGCTTCGGTGATGGTCTTCGACGGCCAGGTACGGTCTGGCAGGTCGATGGTCGGGAAGGCGCGGTACTTCTTCGAAGGGTCTTTGAGCATGGTCATGGAAGCAATCCTTTTGTGTGCGGCCGAGATCGGGCCTGCCGAGCGATAACGAGATGAAGAGGCGAGGCGACGCGATCAGCCTGGTAGTCGGGCGCTGACCAGGCAGAGGCTGCGATGTTGTCGGAGCAGGATGAGGGTGCTGAAGGTTTTCATGCCTTCAACCCTAACCAGTGGGGTGAGGGATGGCAAGCACTGGCGAAAAATTGAGATAAATGCTTAAAAAAAGCTAAATAGCGAGATTTTATGGCTGTTATTTCTCTCGGGATTCGAGCTTATTGCGCTGTATTTTTTGATTGCGCAAATCAAGCTAACGCAGGCGAGGGTGCTGGCCTCTTCGCCGGCAAGCCAGCTCCCGGAAGGGGTTGGCAGCCGGCTTGCCGGCGATGAAGGCGCTACGGTATCAGGGCTGGAACGCACCAATGAAGATGGCCGGGTCCACCCGCGCATCATTCAGGCTGACATTCCAGTGCATGTGCGGCCCGGTCGCCCGCCCGGTCGAGCCAACCCTGCCCACCACATCGCCGCGACGCAGTTGCTGCCCCACGTTCACATCAACCTTCGACATGTGGCAGAACATGCTGATGAAGCCCTGCCCATGGTCGACGAACACCGTGCGGCCGTTGAAGAAATAATCACCCACCAGGATCACCTTGCCATTGGCCGGTGTCTTGATCGGCGTGCCCGCAGGCACCGCGAAATCGAGCCCCGCATGGGGGTTGCGCTCTTCACCGTTGAAGAAGCGGCGTACGCCGAACTTGCTCGACAGCGGGCCGCTGACCGGCTTGTCGAGGACCAGGTTGCTCGGCAGGTTCGGGCTGAAGCTGCGGTAGGCCTTGATCTGCTCGGCCAGTTCACGGTCGATGCGCTTGAGGTCGGCGGGGTGGGGGTTGACCTGGCGCTTGTTCTTCAGGGTGATGTGCTGCTCGGGGTACTTCTTGTTGCCCACGCTGAACGGCAGGCTGCGCCCGCCCTGGGTCAGCAGGGCCGGGCCGGGCTTGTGCGTCAGCGGAATGCCGACGATGGCCAGCCAGTTGTCCTGCTCTTTCACCACCAGCACCGGTTTGCCGTCGAAGCGTGCGCTCGGCGCCGTGGCCGCCGGGCCCAGATCGACCACGGCAACGCCGCCCGGGACGGGCTTGTTCAGGATGCGGGTGATGTAGCTGGCCTGGGCGCCGCCGGCCAGCAACAACAGGGATAGGGCAAGCAGAGGGGCAAACAGGCGGGGCATGTGTCAGTCCAGTAGGGAAAGGGTGACCGGAGTCAGGTGGTTGTCCTCGACCCGCACCTGCAATTCGCCCTCATTCAGGCGGGCTGTCAGGCGCTGGCCGTTGCGGGTTTGCTCGGCACTGCGGATGGCCTGGCCACGCTCATCGAGAAGGATGCTGTAGCCGCGTGCCAGGGTCGCCAGCGGGCTGACCACCTGCAGCGTCTGCAACTGCGCCTGAAAGCGCTGGCGGCGGTCCTTGAGCACCTCGCGCATGGCCCGCGGCAGCCGCTCGGCGAGGCTGTCCAGGCGTTGGCTGAGCAGTTTCAGCGTACGCCCCGGATGCTGCGCGGCCAGGCGTGTGTCGAGGCGCGCCAGGCGTTCGCGGCGCTGGTTGAGGCTCTGCAGGAAGGCGCGGCGCATGCGCATGTCCAGGTCGTCCAGGCGCTGTGCCTGCTGGCGCAAGCGCTCGCCGGGGTGGCGCAGGCGCCGGGTCAGCGATTCCAGGCGCAGGCGGTCGTGGGCCAGGCGGTTCTGCATGCGCAGCAGCAGGCGCCGCTGCAACCCTTCAAGGCGCTGCTGCAGCCCGCTGCTGTCGGGTGCCAGCAGCTCGGCGGCGGCAGAGGGCGTAGGGGCGCGCACATCGGCGACAAAGTCGCTGATCGACACGTCGGTCTCATGGCCCACGGCGCTGACGATCGGCGTGACGCAGGCCGCTATTGCACGCGCCACGGCTTCTTCGTTGAAGCACCACAGGTCTTCCAGCGACCCGCCGCCACGGGCCAGGATCAGGGCATCGAAACCGAGGCTGTCGGCCAGGCGGATGGCGCGCACGATCTGCGCAATGGCTTCGCGGCCCTGTACTGCTGTTGGGATCAGGTTCAGTTCGACCTGCGGGGCGCGGCGGCCGAACACGCTGATGATGTCGCGGATGACCGCGCCGGTGGGCGAACTGATGATGCCGATGCGCTGCGGGTGGGCGGGCAGCGGCTTTTTGCGTTCGGCGCTGAACAGGCCCTCGGCGTCGAGCTTTTCCTTCAGTGCCTCGAAGGCCAGGCGCAGAGCGCCGTCACCGGCCGGTTCGACGGTGTCGAGAATCAGCTGGTAGTCGCCACGGCCTTCGAACAGCGAGACCTTGCCGCGCACACGCACTGCCAGGCCATCGCGCAGGGCCTGGCGGACACGTGTGGCGTTCTGCCGGAACAGCGCGCAGCGCACCTGGGCGCCGCTGTCTTTGAGGGTGAAGTACATGTGGCCGGAGGCCGGGCGGGCGAGGTTGGATATCTCGCCTTCCACCCAGACGCTGCGGAACACGTCTTCCAGCAGCACACGGGCGCGGCCGTTGAGCTGGCTGACGGTGAGAACCTCGCGGTCCAGGCCGAGTCGTTCGAAGGGGTCTTTGATCATGGGGGCATGATAAGGGGGTGGGTGGGGAGCGCCAAGTGCAAGGGGCGAGATTTTGGGGGTGGATAATAGAGGAGCGGGGTGGGGGCGGGTGATGCCTTGAGTGTTGCAGCGTTGATGAATCGAGCGCCGCCCGCGGCCTTGCGCTGATCGGTCGCTACCTGAGCGCGTGAGCGGTAGAATTGCGCGATTACCGCAATCCCCAGGCCCGTTTCGCCCATGAACACCCAGAGCATCATCGTCCCGAAACTCTCCACCGTGCCGGTGCACGAGGCCCGCGCCCGGGCCATCCTGCGCTGGCTGGTACGCGAAAAAGTGGTCGAGGAGCAACTGACCACTTGCGGTCGCACCGGCAACCGCATGGGCCATGCCCTGGCCGAAGGCGCGCGCAAAATCGCCCTGCACCCGCAAAAGCTGCCGTTTGGCGCGCCGGTCAACGGCCTGGAAGTGATGCTCAAGCGCTGCATCTATACCCCCACCGAGGGTTTCCTCGAAGAAGCCGGCTGCCCCGAGTGCCGGCGCGAGGTGGGCGAACCCTTGTTCGAAAGCCTGGAAGAGTGGATGCCGGGGGTGAGTGACAACTTCACCTGCCCCTTGTGCGGCTTCGAGGACGACATCAATGGCTTCATTTACCTGCAGCCATGTGCCTTTTCCAACCTGGGGTTCATCTTCAACAACTGGGGCGAGGCCGGGTTTACCCAGGCCTTTCTCGACAGCTTCGCCGACTGGCTGGACCAGCCGGTGGCGGTGGTGCAGGTAAAACTGCCAGAACGCTGACCGAAGGCCCTTATTTTGCATTGAGCGGCGCGCCGTGGATGAGTATAATGGCGCGCTTCCATTTTTCCCGCCCGGGAGCCCCCGCGATGCTGCGTATCAGCCAAGAAGCCCTGACTTTCGACGATATCCTCCTTGTACCTGGCTACTCCGAGGTACTGCCCAATGAAGTCAGTCTCAAGACCCGTTTGACTCGTGGCATCGAGCTGAACATCCCTCTGGTTTCCGCCGCCATGGATACCGTGACCGAAGCGCGCCTGGCCATTGCCATGGCTCAGGAAGGCGGCATCGGCATCATCCACAAGAACATGACCATCGAACAGCAGGCCGGCGAAGTCCGCAAGGTCAAGAAGTTCGAGGCTGGCGTGGTCAAGGACCCGATCACCATCGAAGCCGACGCCACCGTGCGCGACCTGTTCGACCTGACCCGCCTGAACAACATCTCGGGTGTTCCGGTGCTGGAGAACGGCGACCTGGTCGGTATCGTCACTTCCCGTGACGTACGCTTCGAAACCCGCCTGGATGCCAAGGTGCGCGACGTGATGACGCCCAAAGAGCGCCTGGTCACCGTGCGCGAAGGCGCCGACAAGAACGAAGTCCGCGAGCTGCTGCACAAGCACCGCCTGGAAAAAGTCCTGATCGTCGACGACAAGTTCAGCCTCAAGGGCATGATGACCGTCAAGGACATCGAAAAAGCCAAGGCCTACCCGCTGGCCAGCAAGGACGACCAGGGTCGCCTGCGCGTCGGCGCTGCCGTCGGCACCGGCAAGGACACCGGCGAGCGTGTTGCCGCCCTGGTAGCGGCTGGCGTTGACGTGGTTGTCGTCGACACTGCCCACGGCCACTCCAAAGGTGTGATCGACCGCGTTCGCTGGGTCAAGGAAACCTACCCGCAAGTTCAGGTGATCGGCGGCAACATCGCTACCGGCGCTGCGGCCAAGGCCCTGGCAGAAGCCGGTGCTGACGCCGTCAAGGTCGGTATCGGCCCAGGGTCGATTTGCACCACCCGTATCGTCGCTGGTGTCGGCGTACCGCAAATCAGTGCCATCGCCAACGTTGCAGCGGCACTGGAAGGCACTGGCGTGCCACTGATCGCCGACG
Organism: Pseudomonas sp. BNK-15; assembly: GCF_047456105.1. Classification (NCBI taxonomy): domain Bacteria; kingdom Pseudomonadati; phylum Pseudomonadota; class Gammaproteobacteria; order Pseudomonadales; family Pseudomonadaceae; genus Pseudomonas; species Pseudomonas sp. BNK-15. The sequence goes on along the minus strand of NZ_CP179898.1, from coordinate 789,814 downwards.
GCGGCATCCGTTTCTCGGGTGACCTGTCCAAGGCCATCGTCGCCGGTGCTTCCTGCGTGATGATGGGTTCGATGTTCGCCGGTACCGAAGAAGCCCCGGGTGAAGTCGAGCTGTTCCAGGGCCGTTCCTACAAGGCCTACCGCGGCATGGGCTCGCTGGGTGCCATGGCACAGGCGCAAGGCTCCTCTGACCGTTACTTCCAGGACTCCTCGGCCGGCGCCGAGAAGCTGGTACCGGAAGGTATCGAAGGCCGCGTACCGTACAAGGGCGCCCTGGCCGCGATCATCCACCAGCTGATGGGCGGCCTGCGTTCGTCCATGGGTTACACCGGCAGCGCAACCATCGAAGAGATGCGCACCAAGCCGGAATTCGTGCGCATCACCGGTGCCGGCATGGCCGAGTCCCACGTGCATGACGTGCAGATCACCAAAGAAGCCCCTAACTACCGGGTCGGCTGAAGCCTCCAGCGGTAAGTAGCAAGCTTCAAGCTCCAAGCGGTAGTTGCGTTGCAGCAGCTACCGCGTTTTCCCCGATCAACTTGCAGCTCGCAGCTAGACGCTTGCAGCTGCACCAGAGATTGAGTCATGGCCCTCGACATTCACGCTCACCGCATCCTGATCCTCGATTTCGGTTCCCAGTACACCCAGCTGATCGCCCGCCGCGTGCGCGAAATCGGCGTGTACTGCGAACTGCACCCGTTCGACATGGACGATGAAGCGATCCGCGAATTCAACCCGCGCGGCATCATCCTCGCCGGCGGCCCCGAGTCGGTCCACGAAGCCAACAGCCCGCGTGCACCGCAGGCCGTGTTCGACCTGAATGTACCGTTGCTGGGCATCTGCTACGGCATGCAGACCATGGCCGAGCAGCTGGGCGGCAAGGTCGAAGGTTCGGACCTGCGCGAGTTCGGTTATGCCCGCGTTGACGTGGTCGGCAAGAGCCGTCTGCTCGACGGCATCGAAGACCACGTTGATGGCGACGGCGTATTGGGCCTGGACGTGTGGATGAGCCACGGCGACAAGGTCACCCAGATGCCGGGCAACTTCAACATCCTGGCCAGCACCCCGAGCTGCCCGATCGCCGGCATGTTCGACGACGCGCGCGGCTACTACGGCGTGCAGTTCCACCCGGAAGTGACCCACACCAAGCAAGGCGGTCGCATCCTGTCCCGCTTCGTGCAGGACATCTGTGGCTGTGAAGCCCTGTGGACGCCTTCGAACATCGTCGAAGACGCCATCGCCCAGGTGCGTCAGCAAGTCGGCTCGGCCAACGTCCTGCTGGGCCTGTCTGGCGGTGTCGACTCCTCCGTGGTAGCCGCGCTGCTGCACCGCGCCATCGGCGACCAGCTGACCTGCGTCTTTGTCGACAACGGCCTGCTGCGCCTGCACGAAGGCGACCAGGTGATGGCCATGTTCAAGGAGAACATGGGCGTCAAAGTGATCCGCGCCGATGCCGAGAAGCAGTTCCTCGACAACCTGGAAGGCGAAGCCGACCCGGAGAAGAAGCGCAAGATCATCGGCCGCACTTTCATCGACGTGTTCGATGCCGAAGCCAGCAAACTGGACAACATCCAGTTCCTCGCCCAGGGCACCATCTACCCGGACGTGATCGAGTCGGCCGGCGCCAAGAGCGGCAAGGCCCACGTGATCAAGTCGCACCACAACGTGGGTGGCCTGCCGGAGGAAATGAACCTCAAGCTGGTCGAGCCGCTGCGTGAACTGTTCAAGGACGAAGTGCGCAAGATCGGCCTGGAGCTGGGCCTGCCGTACGACATGGTCTACCGCCACCCGTTCCCGGGCCCAGGCCTGGGTGTGCGTATCCTCGGTGAAGTGAAGAAGGAGTACGCCGACATCCTGCGTCGCGCCGACCACATCTTCATCGAAGAGCTGCGCAAGGCCGACTGGTACCACAAGACCAGCCAGGCCTTCGTGGTGTTCCAGCCGGTGAAATCGGTTGGTGTCGTGGGCGACGGCCGTCGCTACGCCTGGGTCGTGGCCCTGCGTGCTGTCGAGACCGTGGACTTCATGACCGCGCGCTGGGCGCACCTGCCTTACGACCTGCTGGAAACCGTCAGCGGCCGTATCATCAACGAAATCGACGGTATCTCGCGCGTGACTTACGACGTGTCGAGCAAGCCGCCGGCCACTATCGAGTGGGAATGAGTTGAGCCACGAGGGCGCCGCAAGGCGCCCTTGTTGTTTGCGGTTCGCAAAGTGGTTGATGGTCTTCAATGGGCTACATGACGCATGCCCCGCATCCTGAGGAAGATGTCCAGATCGGAAAGATGCTCTAGTCGTCGCTCATGAATGGTCGGCCAGTCTGGTCGCTCGATGTAATAGAAGCGTCCATCGCGTTTGACGGGGGTACGGCGCAGGCTAAGGTCGCGGCTGCGATTGATCAGGTACGTGTCGCTGTCGATATGTTCAAAGGTGTAGTCACCCGGCCTGATCAGCAATGTTTCAAAATCGGTCGCCGCTGTGGTGAATGGCTCAATCGAGGCGCGCAGCCGTATGTCGCTTTTCAGGTGCCAGACTTTGCCCCCCTTTTCTGGCGCGTCTACACCAGGGTCGACCGCATAGCTGTCGACGCCTCCGACCGGAGTATCCTCGACGCGCAACCCTACCACGCCTTCGGTTTCTGCCAGGCCTGTAACGCCATGGAAGTTATTGGCATGGGTGTTACCGACCAATGCGACCCATTTGCCTGGCCCGCGGGCAGCCTGGTCAGCTTCGATGATCAGGTGAGCATAGAAATTCATCATCTCCTGACGTGCCACGGGGGATGGTGGCGTTGCCCACGCCTGGCGGTAGCTTGCCATGCAGTCGATGGACTGGATACGCAAGCCGTTTTTCTGCGCCTCCAGCAATACCCGGCGGAAGGTGTATCGGCCTGCCAGGTCGGTCTGGTGTCCAAAGTCCTGTGCGGTGATATAGCGGTCCAGCGCTGTGGGCAGTTGGCCGCTGCGGTTGAAGGCGTCCAGGTCGGCCTGCTGGAAGTCGGTCGTGAAATGTTCCATGTACAACGTCTTGACCTTCAGCTTGCGTAGCACAGCCATGTTGTCGATCAAGAAGCGCTTGCTACCCAGGCTGCTATGCGCCTCGCCTACCACCAGGCCCTGGCTGTTCTCATAGATGTTTTGCAGGATCTGTTTTGGCGTTGTTCCGGGGATTATGTCTGGTAATCGAGGGCGCGCAGGCGCTTGCACAGTAGCCATGAAGTCGCGGGCATCCGTAGCCAGTTGCTCGCGAAGCGTGAGAAAGCGAGCGACGGCCGCTAGCCTGTCAGGGTCATGAATATTGATTCGCACCCCTGTTAGCTCTTCGTCTGCCACGTCTTTGAGTGAGGCGCGCAAGTCGGCAGGCACTTCGTAAGGTGTGGCGGCTAGCGCAGGCTGGCTTGTCCCGGTGGCGCGGCGCCCCCAGATTTTAAGCCTCGGGAGCATGCCACCCTTGAGCCCGCCCCGGTCGACGGGATACCAATGGCCCTCGTCATCCAGCCGGATGGGCTGGCTTTTGTAGAAAGAGAAGGGGGTCTCGGGAGGCACAATGGCCCAGGTTTTCAGCTCGGGCGCAAAGCGCACCTGATAGGGTAGCTCGTCGATCAGTACATAGAACTGCCCATCCTGCGTATAGATACCTTGGAGTGCTCCTGTGCCGGGCTCGCCGCTCAGTAGAACGTTGGTTTCGAATGGGCTAAGCAACGGCCAGCCTTCTGCGGGCTGGAACGGCGCAGGGACCCAGGCTTTCACCGCATCCGTCACGCTGGCATCCTCCTCCTCGCCCTGGACCACTTCGCCGGCCGTGGCTGGATCTTCTGCCGAACCTAGGTTTTTCCCTGTGCCTGCTTCAGTGACCTCGGCCAGTTCTGCAATGGGTTGCCCCGGCGCACTCAGGAGAAACGTGGCGTTGAACAGGGTTTCGATGGCCGAAAGAATTGCGCCTGTTACGCCTGCCTTGCGTTCGCAGGTTGTATGGCCACTGATCGCTTGATCGATATTGAGGCCAGTTTCTGCCATGCCGGCACCCACCAGGGCCAACGCAACGGGCCAGTCCACCGCAGCCATGGGGCCGAAGACTCTCAGCGACGCCCTCAGGTAGCCGATCCACAGTTGTTTGCGCAAATCGTCATTCGAGCGCAGGGAAACGTGCGCATCATCGAGCATTCGCTGATGGGCTTTGTCGCGCAGCCAGCTAAAAACATCGCCATCGATTCGCTGATCGAGCGTGTTAAGGCCGGAGTAATCATCTTTTCCCCAGCCTTGATACAGCAGGTCGACAAGGTGGTTGAGCCCGATGCTGGTATTGCCCTCGTCACGATCTTGGAGGGAGAAGTGCGCCATGAAGCGGGCCCGGTTTTCGGCCTGATTGCAGTGGTTGAGCACCCACCAGAACAGCGCCTGATCATTCTCGAACACCTGCAATGCATCGACATCGCCGGGCAAGTAGACAAGTTGCCTGCCATCTTGCATTTGTACGCGCAGGATATCCGTAGCCACATGTCCGCCGATATCGAATGTGCATGCACGAATACCCTTGCCCGTTGCAGACTGATGTTGCAGTGCTTCTATCGAAGGCGGCCAGGAGATGTCTCCCACCAAGGCTTGGGTGACTTCCCGGCAACACTTTGCAAGCCCTGACGTGGGGTCCTGTGCACAGGCTTCTAGCACTTTGCTCAGGAAGTTGGCCTTGGCCAATGTACGAAAGTTCTCGGAATGTGTTGACCAGAATGACTTCAACCGGCTTTTGAAGTGACTGGCGAAATCGACGCTCCAGAAGTGCTCCAGGACATTCCTCGCGTCGAGTCGCACTTCGTTGAGCTCGTCGTAGGCATCTTTGCCAGGGCCATCGCTGTAGAAACCGACGAGGTAGCCGAGCAAGTCGGCATTGTCCTGATCATTGGCATCGAAGCGGTGCATGACCAGCTGGGGCAATGTCAGGGACTCGTACGGTGGGTCCAGATGTTGCCATCCGTTGAAGGTTCTGGGGCTGCTGACGGCGGTGTGAAACCGGTGCAGATAGACGCTGTCGGGGTCATGTGCCTGCAAGCCATGCCGGTCAAGGATCTGCTGCGCGACCTCTCGCGCCATCTGGCGCATGTCCGGGCACGTTTCACTCACTTGCCTGGCCAGCTTGGTCAGCGAATCAAGGGTATCTGGTTGCGTTTTGCCAAGTAACATAAGGGCTCTCAAGGGTCGAGGGTGAGGGCCGGAAAGTGGCAGAAACGGTGCCGTGGTGGCGGTATATAGTGCCTGCCAGGTGTGCTCAGGGCAGCGCTATGCAACACTTCACTTAATCTTTCCCATTTGCAGGTGTATCGTATTCGCCCTTCATCGCCAGCCGTGCTGGCAGCTTGACTGCGCTTAAACGAGGTACCCGCACCGATGTCCTTCACCCGTCGACAAATGCTCAAGGGCCTGACCGGCCTGGTTGTAGTAGGCCTGGGCGCCGGAGGCGCAGCGCGGTACTGGCTGGGTAAGGTCGAGGACGAGAATGCCGGGCACGACTACGAGCTGATCGCGGCGCCCCTGGAGGTCGAGCTTGTGCCCGGCTTCAAGACCGAGGCCTGGGCGTTCGGCCCGTCGGCGCCAGGTACCGAGTTGCGGGTTCGCCAGGGCACCTGGCTGCGGGTACGGTTCATCAACCATCTGCCGGTGGAAACCACCATTCACTGGCATGGCATCCGCCTGCCGCTGGAAATGGACGGTGTGCCGTATGTGTCGCAGTTGCCGGTCAAGCCGGGCGAGTATTTCGACTACAAGTTCCGTGTGCCTGACGCCGGCAGCTACTGGTACCACCCGCACGTCAGCAGCTCTGAAGAACTCGGCCGCGGCCTGGTAGGCCCGCTGATCGTCGAGGAGCGTGAGCCAACCGGGTTTTTGCATGAGCGCACGCTGAGCCTGAAGAACTGGCACGTGGACGAGCAGGGTGCCTGGCTGCCGTTCAGCATCCCCCGGGAAGCGGCGCGCAATGGTACCGCCGGTCGGCTGATCACCATCAATGGCCAGGCTGACTCGGTCACCGAATTACCGGCCGGGCAGGTGGTGCGCCTGCGTCTGCTCAACCTGGACAACACCTGGACCTATCGCCTGAACCTCAAGGGTGGCAATCACGAGGCCAGAATCTACGCCCTCGATGGCAACCCGGTCACCCCGCGTGTGCTCGATGACGAGTACTGGCTGGGGCCAGGCATGCGTATCTGCCTGGCGATCCGCATCCCCGAGGCAGGTGAAGAGATTTCCCTGCGCGACGGCTTCGTGCGCTTGGGCACCTTGCGCTCGGTAGCCAGCAACGATGCGCCCAGCGACTGGCCGCCTGCCTTGCCGCCGAACCCTGTGGCCGAGCCGGACCTGGAGAATGCCGAGAAGCTGAACTTCAATTTCGAATGGGTGGGCAAGGTTTCGGTCAACACCGAAAATGGCAGGCCGCCGAGCCTTTGGCAGATCAATGGTCAAGCCTGGGACATCACCGACAAGACCTGCGCCGACCGGCCGATCGCCACGCTGCAAAAAGGCAAGAGCTACATCTTCGAGTTGAAGAACATGACCCAGTACCAGCACCCGATCCACCTGCATGGCATGAGCTTCAAGGTCATTGCCTCCAACAGGCACAAGATCGTCGAACCGTGGTTCACCGATACCTACCTGCTGGGCAAGAACGAGCGGGCCCAGGTGGCGCTGGTGGCCGATAATCCAGGCACCTGGATGTTCCACTGCCATGTCATCGACCACATGGAAACCGGCCTGATGGCCGCGATTGCGGTGGTCTGATGCGCCCACAGATCATCGATCGCAGCCGTGATCAGGAATTCATGCGCATGGCCCTGGACCTGGCGGCACAAGGTGCTGCGCTGGGCGAGGTGCCGGTGGGCGCGGTGCTGGTGCAGCACGGCCAGGTGATCGGGCAGGGCTTCAACCGGCCGATCATCGACAGCGACCCCAGTGCCCATGCCGAGATGGTCGCCATCCGCGCGGCGGCAAAGTCTGCGAGCAATTACCGTCTACCGGGCAGCACCCTTTATGTGACCCTGGAACCTTGCAGCATGTGTGCAGGGCTGATCGTGCATTCGCGGGTGGCCCGGGTGGTGTATGGCGCGCTGGAGCCCAAGGCCGGCATCGTGCAGAGCCAGGGGCAATTTTTCAGCCAGGGCTTCCTGAACCATCGGGTAATGTTCGAAGGTGGGGTGCTGGCCGAGGAATGTGGCGCAATCTTGAGCGAATTCTTCAAGGCGCGGCGCGCCAAGGTGTAGGAGCGGCCTCGTGTCGCGAAAGGGCTGCAAGGCAGCCCCGCCTTTAATGCCTCAATACTGAACCCTGGACAGCTGTGCGGGCCTTTCGCAACACAAGGCAGCGCCTACATCGGCGGCGACTGTTCCGCCGGTTTGTCCTTGTTGACCCCCGGTACGTGCAGGTTGCCCTCGGCCACCTGGCCCTCGAGCTGCGGCTGGGTCACCCAGGTGAGGATGTCGTAGTAGCGGCGGATGTTGGCCACGAAATGCACCGGCTCGCCACCACGGGCGTAACCGTACTTGGTCTGGCGGTACCACTGTTTCTGCGACAGGCGCGGCAGCATCTTCTTCACGTCCAGCCACTTGTTCGGGTTGAGCTTTTCTCGTTTGGCCAGCGTGCGCGCGTCTTCAAGGTGGCCGCTGCCGACGTTGTAGGCCGCCAGGGCGAACCAGGTACGGTCTGGCTCCTTGATGCTGTCGTCGAGCTGCTGCTTGACCAGCATGAAGTATTTGGCACCACCTTTGATGCTCTGCCTCGGGTCCAGGCGGTTGGAAACGCCCATTGCCTGGGCGGTGCGCTGGGTCAGCATCATCAAGCCGCGTACGCCGGTCTTGGAGGTGACTTCCGGTTGCCACAAGGATTCCTGATAACCGATCGCTGCGAGCAGGCGCCAGTCCACCTGTTCGACCTTGGCGTAGCTCTTGAAGTATTTTTCGTATTTGGGCAGGCGCTGCTGCAAATGCTGCGCAAATGTGTAGGCGCCCACGTAACCGAGCACGTCGACGTGGCCGTAATAGCGGTCTTTCAAACGCTGCAGGGTGCCGTTTTTCTGCGATTTGTCGAGGAATTCGTTGACTTCGTTCAGCAGGCTGTTGTCTTCGCCCGGGGCGACCGCCCAGCGTTGGTTGCGGGTTTCGCCAAGGTCGAAGGCCACCCGCACGTTGGGGAAGTACACCTGGTTCATCGCCAGTTCGTTAGAGTCGACCAGCGTCAGGTCGATCTGCCCTTCGTCGACCATGCGCAACAAGTCGACCACCTCGACCGCGTCGGATTCTTCGTATTCCAGGCCCGGATACCGCCTTTTCAGTTCGGCCAACTGGTCGGCGTGGCTGCTGCCTTTGAGCACCATGATCTTCTTGCCGACCAATCCCTTGGGGTCTGTGGGGCGCGAGCGTCCGTTGCGATAGATGACCTGAGGGGTCACTTCCAGGTAAGGATGGGAGAACCTGGCCTGGGTCTTGCGCCGCTCGCTGCTGACCAGGCCGGCCGCTGCCAGCACCGGACCGGACGGTTTACCCAGGTCGTCGAACAGTTCGTCGAGGTTGTCGGCGGTCTCGATCTCCAGCTTGACGCCAAGATCGTCGGCGAAACGCTTGACCAACTCGTACTCGAAGCCGGTTTCGCCGTTGCGGTCCTGGAAATAAGTGGCCGGGCTGTTGCGGGTGATCACGCGCAGCACGCCGTCCTCCTTCACGCGCTCGAGGGTGCTGGGTTTTTCAACGCAGGCACCGAGCAACAGAAAGAGACCGGTTGCGAAAAGCCATTTGGCGCAACGCTGGCGCAAAGCAGTATGGGCGAACATAGCTTGCAGTATACGCAAAGGACGGGGGGCGCCATATCTCGACAACTGCCAGGTTGTCTGGTAGCGCGTTCTGTGATGCAAGCTGCAAGCGGCAAGAAAAATGCGACCTGCGCGCCACCTGTTTTTTCTTGCAGCTTGCAGCTTGCGGCTTGTCGCTTTTTTTGACCCCGAAGTCCGGTTCCGCCGCCCGGCAGCATTGCCCTCTGGCGGGTGCCGCAAGCCGCGGAATTAGGCTAGAATGCACGGCCTCTAAGCACACCCCTTCCTGAGGCTGTCCCGACGATGTTGATCCTGCGCGGCGCTCCTGCCCTTTCTGCCTTTCGCCACGGTAAATTACTCGAGCAACTGAGCCAGAAAGTCCCCGCTGTTACTGGTTTGTATGCCGAATTTGCCCACTTCGCCGATGTCGACGGCGAGCTGACCGCCGACCAGCAGCAGGTGCTGGGCCGTCTGCTCAAGTACGGCCCGAGCGTGCCGGTGCAGGAGCCGACTGGCCGCCTGTTCCTGGTCGTGCCGCGCCTGGGCACCATCTCGCCCTGGGCCAGCAAGGCCAGCGACATCGCCCACAACTGCGGCCTGCAGTCGATCCAGCGCCTGGAGCGCGGCATCGCCTACTACGTTGCCGGTGACCTGAGCGACGCCGACGCCGCCGTTGTCGCCGCTGAACTGCACGACCGCATGACCCAGCGCGTGCTGGCCCAGCTGGAGCAGGCGAGCGACCTGTTCAGCCATGCCCAGCCCAAGCCGATGACGTCGGTCGATATCCTGGCCGGTGGCCGCGACGCGCTGGCCAAGGCCAACATCGAGCTGGGACTGGCCCTGGCCGAAGACGAGATCGACTACCTGGTCAACGCCTTCCAGGGGCTCAAACGCAACCCGAACGACATCGAGCTGATGATGTTCGCCCAGGCCAACTCCGAACACTGCCGCCACAAGATCTTCAACGCCAGTTGGGACATCGACGGCCAGGCTCAGGAAAAGAGCCTGTTCGGCATGATCAAGAACACCTACCAGATGCACAGCGAAGGCGTGCTGTCTGCGTACAAGGACAACGCCTCGGTGATCGTCGGCAACGTTGCCGGGCGTTTCTTCCCGAACCCTGAGACCCGCCAGTACGGCGCGGTGCAGGAGCCGGTGCACATCCTGATGAAGGTCGAGACGCACAACCACCCGACCGCCATCGCTCCGTTCTCCGGTGCCTCCACCGGCTCGGGCGGCGAAATCCGTGACGAAGGTGCTACCGGCCGTGGCGCCAAGCCAAAAGCCGGCCTGACCGGCTTCACCGTGTCCAACCTGCGCATCCCGGGCTTCGAACAGCCATGGGAGCAGGCCTACGGTAAACCTGAGCGTATCGTTGACGCCCTCGACATCATGATCGAAGGCCCACTGGGTGGCGCAGCGTTCAACAACGAATTCGGTCGCCCGGCTCTGACCGGCTACTTCCGTACCTTCGAGCAGGCCATCAACACCCCGCACGGTGAAGAAGTGCGCGGCTACCACAAGCCGATCATGCTGGCCGGCGGTATGGGCAACATCCGTGAAGACCACGTACAGAAGGCCGAAATCACCGTCGGCGCCAAGCTGATCGTGCTCGGTGGCCCGGCCATGCTGATCGGCCTGGGCGGCGGCGCCGCTTCGTCGGTCGCCACCGGTGCCAGCTCGGCGGACCTGGACTTCGCCTCGGTGCAGCGCGAAAACCCGGAAATGGAGCGCCGTTGCCAGGAGGTCATCGACCGTTGCTGGCAGCTGGGCGACAAGAACCCGATCGCCTTCATCCATGACGTTGGCGCCGGCGGCATTTCCAACGCCTTCCCTGAACTGGTGAACGACGGTGGCCGCGGTGGCCGCTTCGAACTGCGCAACGTGCCCAACGACGAGCCGGGCATGGCCCCGCACGAAATCTGGAGCAACGAATCGCAGGAGCGTTATGTGCTGGCCGTCAGTGCTGTCGACTTCGAACGCTTCCAGGCCATCTGTGAGCGCGAGCGCTGCCCGTTCGCCGTCGTTGGCGAGGCGACCGAAGAGCCGCACCTGACCGTGACCGACAGCCACTTCGGCAATACGCCGGTGGACATGCCGCTTGACGTGCTGCTGGGCAAGCCGCCGCGCATGCACCGTTCGGTAACCCGCGAAGCCGAACTGGGCGATGATTTCGACCCGAGCAAGGTAGACCTGGACAGCGCCGTGCAGCGTGTCCTGAACCACCCGGCGGTTGCCAGCAAGAGCTTCCTGATCACCATCGGCGACCGCACCATCACCGGCCTGGTGGCCCGCGACCAGATGGTCGGCCCGTGGCAGGTACCGGTAGCCGACTGCGCCGTCACGGCCACCAGCTTCGACGTGTACACCGGTGAAGCCATGGCCATGGGTGAGCGCACGCCGCTGGCAGTGCTCGACGCGCCAGCGTCCGGCCGCATGGCGATCGGTGAAACCCTGACCAACCTGGCTGCCGCGCAGATTGAAAAGCTGTCCGACATCAAACTGTCGGCCAACTGGATGTCCGCTGCCGGCCACCCAGGCGAAGACGCCCGTCTGTACGACACCGTCAAGGCTGTCGGTATGGAGTTGTGCCCGGAGCTGGGCCTGACCATTCCGGTCGGCAAGGACTCCATGTCGATGAAGACCAAGTGGAGTGAAGAGGGCGTCGAGAAGAGCGTCACTTCGCCAATGTCGCTGATCATCACCGGCTTCGCCCCGGTCACCGACATCCGCAAGACCCTGACCCCGCAACTGCGCATGGACAAGGGTGAGACGGACCTGATCCTGATCGACCTGGGCCGCGGCAAGAACCGCATGGGCGCTTCGATCCTGGCGCAGACCTACGGCAAGATCGCAGCCCAGGCTCCGGACGTCGACGACGCCGAAGACCTCAAGGCATTCTTCGCCGTGATCCAGGGCCTGAACGCCGACGGCCACCTGCTGGCCTACCACGACCGTTCCGACGGCGGCCTGCTGACTACCGTGCTGGAAATGGCCTTCGCCGGCCACTGCGGCCTCGACCTGCAACTGGACCCGCTGACCGACAACAGCAATGACGTGCCGGCCATCCTCTTCAACGAAGAGCTGGGCGCAGTCATCCAGGTTCGCCAGGATGCTACCCCGGACGTGCTGGCGCAGTTCAGCGCCGCAGGCCTGGGTGAAGGTTGCGTGGCGGTGATCGGCAAACCGGTCAACAACGCCGAGGTGTCCATCAGCCTGAACGGCCAGGTGCTGTTCGACGACGACCGTCGCATGCTGCAGCGCCAGTGGGCCGAGACCAGCTACCAGGTTCAGCGCCTGCGTGACAACGCCGACTGCGCCGACCAGGAGTTCGACGCGCTGCTCGAAGAAGACAACCCGGGCCTGTCGGTCAAGGTTGGTTACGACGTCAACGAGGACATCGCTGCGCCGTACATCAAGAAGGGCGTGCGCCCGCAAGTGGCGATCCTGCGTGAGCAGGGCGTCAACGGCCAGGTCGAGATGGCTGCCGCCTTCGACCGCGCCGGCTTCGCCGCCATCGACGTGCACATGAGCGACATCCTCGCTGGCCGCGTCGACTTCGAAGCCTTCAAGGGCCTGGTTGCCTGCGGTGGTTTCTCTTACGGTGACGTGCTCGGTGCCGGTGAAGGCTGGGCCAAGTCGGCCTTGTTCAACGCCCGTGCCCGTGATGCCTTCCAGGCCTTCTTCGAGCGTACCGACAGCTTCGCCCTGGGCGTGTGCAACGGTTGCCAGATGATGTCCAACCTTCACGAGCTGATCCCGGGCACCGAGTACTGGCCGCACTTCGTGCGCAACCGCTCGGAGCAGTTCGAAGCCCGTGTGGCCATGGTCGAGGTGCAGAAGTCCAACTCGATCTTCCTGCAGGGCATGGCCGGTTCGCGCATGCCGATCGCCATCGCCCACGGCGAAGGCCATGCCGAATTCGCCAGCGAAGAGGCACTGCTGGAAGCCGACCTGTCCGGTTGCGTGGCCCTGCGCTATGTCGACAACCACGGCAAGGTCACCGAAGCCTACCCGGCCAACCCGAACGGCTCGCCGCGTGGTATCACCGGCCTGACCAGCCGCGACGGCCGCGTGACCATCATGATGCCGCACCCGGAGCGCGTGTTCCGCGCCGTGCAGAACTCCTGGCGCCCTGATGAGTGGCAGGAAGACGCCGCGCTGATGCGTATGTTCCGTAACGCGCGCGTCTGGGTGAACTAAGGCGTGTACAAGCTCGCCTTCTTCGTCCCGGCCAGCGACGTCGAGGTGGTCAAGGCCGCCGTGTTCGCCGCCGGTGGCGGGCGTATCGGCGACTACGACCACTGCGCCTGGCAAACCCTGGGCCACGGCCAGTTTCGCCCCTTGGACGGCAGCCAGCCGTTCCTTGGGCAAGCCGGCCAGGTCGAGGTGGTGGAGGAGTGGAAGGTGGAGCTGGTGGTGGCCGACGACCTGATTGCCCAGGTCGTCGCTGCGCTCAGGCAGAGCCATCCTTACGAAACACCGGCCTACGAAGTCTGGCGCCTCGCCGATTTCTAGGCCGAGCTGAGTTCATCGCCGGCTTGCCGGCGATGAACCCGGTTCATTCAGCGACGCTCTGCGGCGCTTGCCCCTCCCGCCGCAACCCGGCACACGCCAGCAACCCCACCTCGAACAGCACCCACATCGGCACCGCCAGCATGGTCTGTGAGAACACATCCGGCGGCGTCAGGACCATCCCTACCACAAAGCAACCGACAATTACGTAGGGCCTGCTGCGCCTTAATGTGGCCACGTCGGCCAGCCCCACCCAGACCACGATGAACGTTGCCACCGGGATCTCGAAGGCCAGGCCGAACGCCAGGAACAGCGCCATGATGAAGTCCAGGTACTGGCTGATGTCGGTCATCATCGCCACGCCGTCTGGTGTCACGCTGGCAAAAAAGCCGAACATCATCGGGAATACCAGGTAGAAGGCGAACGCCATGCCGGCGTAGAACAGCACAATGCTCGACACCAGCAAGGGCAGGGCGATGCGCCGCTCGCGGCGGTAAAGGCCCGGCGCAAGAAAACCCCAGGCTTGATGCAGCAGCAGCGGCATGGCCACGAACAGCGCACACATCGCGGTCAGCTTGAACGGTGTGAGAAAGGGCGAGGTGACACTGGTGGCGATCATGCTGGCGCCTTCCGGAAGGAAGCGGCGCAGCGGTTCGGAAATCAGTGTGTAGAGCTGCTGGGCGAAGGGGAACAGGCCGGCGAACACCAGCGCGACCAGTAGCAGGCAGCGCACCAGGCGCCTGCGCAGGTCGCGCAGGTGACCGGTGAGCGGCATGTGTGCCGCCGGGTCCAGGGCGATACTCATGAGGTGGTCTCCCGAATGACCGTGGCCGTTGCAGCGTCAGTGGCCGGTTCCGCCTTGAGGCTGATGCCCTGGCGCAGCTCCTGCTCGAGGCGTTGCAATGGCGCGCTGTCGAGGTTGGGCATGTCGATTTCGCGTTCCATCTGCGCGCGCAAACCCTGCATTGCCCGGCGCGCCTGGCCCAGGCCACGGCCCAGCGTACGCGCCGCGACGGGCAAGCGTTCCGGGCCAAGCACCAGCAGCGCGACGATGCCCACCAGCAGCATCTCGCTGAAGCCTACCTCGAACATCAGGCCTGCCGATCCGCGTGCGGCTGTGGCGCAGGCGAACGGGTCAGTGGCTCCTGTTGTACCTGCGGTGCTGCAGTTTGGGTGCTGGCATCGCTGTCGCCCCCCATGGACTTGCGAAAGCCCTGGATCGCTTCGCCAACATCACTGCCCAGACCCTTGAGGCGTTTGGTGCCAAACAGCAGAAACACGATCATCAGTACGATCACCAGCTGCCAGATTCCGATGCCACCCATTACGACCACTCCTGTAAGGCCATGAAAAGAAAGGCCAATCCTGCCTCGCGTAGATGACGCGAACATGACTGCAAGGTATTTGCAATCTGCCTGCAACAACTCCCCTGTTGACTGGCGCCTTGTTCGATAAGAGGAGTGCTGCGCCATGGGTGGCAAGCGACAGCAGGGCGCCGCGCTGCTGATGGTGTTGGTGGTACTGGCGATGCTCGCAGCGGGTATGGCCTGGCTGGTGGAGGACGGGCGGCGTCAGGTCGATGACGTACAGCTGCTGCGCCAACGGGTACAGGTGCGGGCCATGGAGCAGGCTGGCCTGGCCTATGCCGAGCAGGCCTTGCGTGACCCCGCCTGGCGGCTTAGCCCGCTGTTCTGGCAGGCGCTGCGGGGGCAACCGTTGACGTACGATTTTGGCGCCGGCCAGGCACAACTGCGGGTGTACGACCAGCACACCTGTTTCAACGTCAATGCGCTGCTGGGGGATGACGGTGAACGTGCCGAGCGCCAGCTACGGCGTTTGCTGGGCGACAACATGGCCGCGCAACGTCTGGTCGACGCCTTGGCAGACTGGCTCGACAGCGACAGCGATGCACGCCTGCAAGGCGCCGAAAGTGCCCAGTATCTGCGCCAGCAGCCGCCTCGTCTGGCGGCCAACCAGCCGATGCTGGACACCAGTGAGTTGAACCTGCTGCTCGAAGCGGATGCCTCGCGCCAGCGCCGTTATCCGATGTTGTGTGCTTTGCCGCAGACGACCGGCTGGCGCCTGAATGCCAATGCTGTAGGCCTGGAGCATCTGCCATTGCTGGAGGCGCTTTATGAAGGGCGGTATCCCCGCTCGTTGCTCAGCCGCATCGTCAGTGGTCGGCCGGCGTCGGGCTATGTAGATGCCGCAGCGTTGCGTCAGGCGCTGGGGGCGGTGGATGACGAAACGTTTGAGCGGTTGAGCGAAGGGTTGCTGCTCAACAGTGGGCATTTTCAGTTGCAGCTTTCGTTCGAAGAACAGGGCAGGACGATACGCAGCGCGTTTGAGCTGGAGGCGTTGGGGGTGGTGCAGTGGCATGCGCGGGTGCCGGCGCAGCAGGTGCGGGTGAAGAGTCGGGCACCAATGGCCTGGTGATCATGTTCAAGGGCTGCCGTGCAGCCCAATCGCCGGCAAACCGGCTCCCATACCTGTAGGAGCCGGCTTGCCGGCGATTGGGCCGCGCAGCGGCCCTGATGCAAAAACGGATCAGACGGTCCCGATCTCCCCGCCATCATCGCGCTGGATCACCACGGTCGAAGCCCTCGGCCGTACCGTGGTCCCCGCTGGGGTCACATCGGTGGCCTTGTCGGTGTAAGGCCAGTTTTCCGGGTGCTGGATATTGACGAACATCGACTTGTTGTCCGGGCTGAAGGCAATCCCGGTCACCTCGCTGCCGTTCGGCCCGACGAAGAAGCGGCGCAAGTCCACCTGGTTCTGGGCATTGACCGGTATTTGGTTGCCAGCGGCATCCACCAGGTCGGTAGGGATCACCGCCAGCAACTGATCGTTGGTGTAATCGGTGACCGTGCTCTCGCCGTTGTCAGTCTCGAACCACAACACGCCACGGCTATCGAAGCTCATGCCGTCGGGGCTGGCGAACTGGTTGAGTTCGGTCAGGCCCGAGCGGTTGATGTCTGCGGTGCCGGCGGCGTTGGCACCGAACACGAAGATATCCCAGGTGAAGCTCACGTGATCGTCGCTGTCGTGCCAGCGGATGATGTGGCCGTGGCGGTTCGGGCCACGCGGGTTGGCCGCATCGACTTTTTCCGGGGTGCGCGCACTGTTGTTGGTCAGGGTCAGGTAGACGTCGCCATTGAGCGGGTTTACCGCTGTCCATTCCGGGCGGTCCATCGGCGTTGCACCCACTGCATCGCCTGCACCACGGGTGTTGAGGATGATGCCTGCCAGGTCACCGTACAACGCCCCGAGGGTGCTGCCGGCAGTGGTGGCGGTGGTCACGTCGAGCAGGATCCACTCGCCCGTGCCGTCTGCATTGAAGCGGGCCACGTAGAGGTTGCCCTGGTCCATGTACTTGGCGCCGGTGGCCAGGCGGTCGGCCGGGCTTGCGTCGGCGGCATCCCACACCGCGGTGGAGACGAACTTGTACAGGTACTCGTTGTTGGAGTCGTCGCCCATGTACCAGACCAGCGGTTTACCGGCCACCGGCAGGCCCGGGCAGCAGCCTTCGTGGCGGAAGCGGCCGAGTGCGGTGCGCTTGGTGGCCAGGGTGCTGCTGTTGTACGGGTCGATCTCGACAATGTAGCCATAGGTGCTGGCTTCGTTGCGGTAGTCGTCGGTGGCGCTGGCACCTTTGATGGTCACGTCGAAGCGGGCGAATTCATCGTTTTCTTCGGTGCTGTCACCAGCAGCGGTCTCCCACTTGTACTGGCCGGTGGAGGTGCCTACGCCGATGCGTCGCTGGTCCTCCGGACGGGTGTCCTTGTTGACGAAAATGCCAGGCCAGTTCTCTTCGCAGGTCAGGTAAGTGCCCCACGGGGTGTAGCCGTTGCCGCAGTTGTTGTTGGTGCCGCGGCAGTGCGTGCCGTCAGCCGAATACTTGGTCTTGACGTGGTCGGTGCCACGCAGCGGGCCAGTGATTTCCATACGTGAGGCGGTGGTGAAACGGCGGTTGAGCGGGTCGTTGTCGACCACCTGCCAGCGCCCGTTGAGCTTCTGCAGGCGCACCACGCCGGCACCGTGGGCGTTGATTTCCTTGCGCACTTCTTCGGCCGGGCGATTGCCGCTGGCGTCGGTGGTCGGGCCGTTGGGGTGCAGGGCGGCGGCATCGATGTATTCGAAGTTGATCGCCAGCAGGCCGTCTTCGGAACTGCCATTGATGGGGAAGAAGTGCATGCCGTCATGGTGCATGCCCATGGCATTGGCCTGGTCGCTGGAGGTATTGCTGCCGTCCGGTTTCCAGGGGTTGGCGTTGCTGTTGATCGGCGTGCCCCACGGTGCCAGCACGTAGGCACTGTAGCCGGCGGCGACGACACAGGCGTCGGTGCGTGAACCCGCGATGGACTGGAAGCCCAGCGCCAGTTTCGGTACTTCAGGTTCGGTAACCGGCGGCTCGGTGGCCGGGTCATCGTTGTCGGAACCGCCACCACTGTCGAAGCAGCCGGTCAGGCCGGTACCGGCAATCATGGCGATAGCGGCACCCAGGCTGCCGCGCATCACGCTGCGACGGCTGAGGTAGGCGTCCATGACGCTGGCCATCGGCAGGTTGCCACTGTGGTTGCGGTCCAGGTTGTCGCCGGTTTCTCGACTCATCAGGGTGTCCTTGTATTGGCTGAGTTGGAGGAAACCGCGACTTTAGTGCGCAAAGATGATGATTCTTTGGCAGAAATATTAACGTCGCTTTAAAACATTAAGTTCTTATCGCTGTGCCAGACAGAACAATCTGGAATGGTTGTCGGATTTCTGCCATCAAACTGTAATGCCAACGCCGCAACATCCGGGGCCCAAAGAGAACTCGGATAAGGATGGCGGGCCCGATGGCAAGCAGTGTGTACAGGCGCGAAATGATCAGATGGATGGGTGTCGGTGCCCTGGCACCGTTGCTCGGTGCCTGTTCTGCATTCCCGGGCCAGCGCGGCGGCGATGCCAGCCTGGACCTGTTGTACGTCGCCGACACCCTCGATGCGCGCCAGCCCGGCCAGCCCGTGGTGCCGGCGACCCGCCTGGGCCCGGTCAGCCACCTGGGCCGTGCCCCCTGGATGACCGGCGACAGCGCCAGCGTGGCTTACCCTCAACTCGCGCCTTTGCTCGATGCCAGTCAGGCGGCCGGCGTGCAACTGGGTGGCTATGCCGTGCTTGCGGCCCTGTTGGAACAGCTGCGCGCCGAGGTGGGGCCGGGCAATAGCCTGACCCTCGAGAACGGCCAGGGCTGGAACGGCAGTGGCCTGGCCTATCTGACCCAGGGCGAGAGCGGTGTGCAGGGCAGCCGGCTGTTGGGCAGCGAAGCCCGTGTGAGCAGTGATGAACGCGTGCTTTGGCCACAGCGCAGTGCCGCCCTTTACCACCAGTCTTCAGCGATGACCCTTGCTGCGGGTATTGCCGACGGACAACGCAAAACCTTGGGCCTGGAGCCTCTGCACATTTTCGAGCGCGGCGGTGCACGCATCGCCGTGGTGGGCGTCACCGACCCTTACGCCCAGGACCAGAAAGCCTCGCTCAAACAGTGGTACCAATCGCTGCTGCCGACCTTCGAGCAGGCCCGCCGCGAAGCGGACCTGGTGGTGGCGCTGGCGGATGTCGGTACCGGCCCGGGCCTGTGGCTGGCCGAGCGCGTGGCGCATATCGACGTGCTGCTCTGCGCACGTGGCCAGGACCTGTGGCCCACACCTGTGCAGGCGACCCAGGCCAGTGGCCGGCGCATCCCGGTGTTGTTTGCCGGTTGCCGGGGCAGTGGTGCGTTTCGCCTGCGTTGCCAACAGGTTGCCGGGCAATGGCAGTTCGATGGGCGCTTCTTTCCTGCATTGGCCCAGCAACTCTCACCCGCAGCGCAGTTGCGCGCCAGCCAGTTGCAGGCCGAGTTGCACCAGCAGCGCGCAGGCCATGCAGCGTGGCTCGACCAGCCGCTGGCGGTTGCGCCACAGGCGCTGTGGCGTCGCGACACGCGTGGCGGCAGTTGGGACCGTTTGCTGCACCAGGCCCTGGCCGATGACAGCAGCATGCCGGTGCTGTTGCCGGGCCTGCGCTATGACTACCCATTGGCCGCTGGCGAGGCCATCACGCGCGAGCACCTGATCAGCCTCACCGGCGGCTACCCGGCACCGGTGGTCGAGGCGCCGGCCCGGCAGGTCGAGCAGGTGCTGGAAAACGCCGCCGAGCAACTGTTCGGTGACCCCTTGCTGCTGGACAACAGCCAGGACCTGCCACGCTGGCAGGGCCAGGCCTGGCAGGTGAGCTACAGCCCGCAAGGCAAGCGCATCACTGGCCTGGATCCGGTGCAGGGCCTGTGCCGCACCTTTGGTCTGCAATTCGAGCCCCAAGCCGGTGAGCCATTGTGGCAACGGGTCGAGGCCTGGCTCGGGCGGCAGCAGCCGGGTTGGCAACTGGCGGCCTTGCAAGTGCCGCAGGTGCGCTACGTGCAAGGCCACCCAGGCTGGCACCCACGGCAGCTGATGTCATGACATTCGCCGCTCGCCTGATGACCGGTGGCCTGCTGACGCTGGCCGGGTGGCTTGCCGCTCAATGCGTGCTGCAACTGGCGCGCCAGCCGCAACCGGCCAGCGCCCCGGTTACCGTCGACGCCCCGCTGCCGGGGTTGCTGGTCGGCCATTGGCAAGCGCCAGGCGACGACGGCTCGATTGCGCTCACCCGGTTGCCATTGCAGTACCTGGGCGGCCTCAAGGCCAAGCCGTTGTCGGCCAGCGTCGTGGTGCTGCGCTACGGCCAGCAGGTGCGCACCTTGGGCCGCGGCCAGCGCCTGGCACCGGGGATCGTGTTGCAGGACATCGACGCCGATGGCCTGATTTTCGACAACCAGGGGCGGCGTGAACGCTTGCCCTGGCCGCCACGCCCCGCCGTGACCGGCTTCAAGCGGCAAGGATGAACAATGCTGGTGAAATATTGCGTGGCCGCTGCCTTGACCCTGGCTCTTGCTGCGGCCTGGGCAGAAGAACCGGAAACCTTCGATGATAACGGCACCCCGCTTTACGAGGTGAACTTCGTCGACACCGAGCTGGGCGAATTCATCGACAGCGTGTCGCGCATCACCGGCACCACCTTCATCGTCGACCCGCGGGTCAAAGGCAAGGTCACGGTGCGTACCGTCGACCGCCACGATGCCGATGCCATCTACGACATCTTTCTCGCCCAGCTGCGTGCCCAAGGCTATGCCGCGGTCGATCTGCCCAATGGCAGTGTGAAGATCGTCCCCGACCAGGCCGCGCGCCTGGAGCCGGTGCCAGTTGAAGCCGCCGGCAAGCACAGCGAAGGCAGTGATGGCGTGGCCACCCGCGTATTCAATGTGCGTAACGCCGCCAGCGAGCAGATGCTCGGTATTCTCAAGCCGCTGATCGACCCGCGTGTTGGTGTGATCACCCCTTATCCTGCGGCCAACCTGCTGGTGGTCACCGATTGGCGCAGCAACCTCGAACGCATCGACAGCCTGTTGCGCCAGCTTGACCAGGTCAGTGACGAACCCCTGAAGGTCATGCCCCTGCGCCATGCCAGCGCCGCCGACACCGCGCAGTTGCTGACCCGCCTGTTGGCCCGAGAGCAGGGCGCCGACAGCACCCAGGTGGTGGCTGACCCGCGCAGCAATGCCTTGCTGGTACGTGGCAGCACCGACCGTGTGCGAGCCCTGTTGGGCCAGCTCGATCAGCCCAGTGAGAACCGGCACAGCAGCAACACGCAGGTGATCTACCTGCGCCATGCCAATGCAGGCGAAGTGGTGAAGGTGCTGCGCGGGTTGAGCCAGGAAGGCGGTGTGCCCAGCGAGGGAGCAGGCGAAGGCGAGGCCAAGGACAAGCCGGTGATGGCCGCCGCCAGCGATTCGGGCATACGCCTGGAGTACGAGGAGGGCACCAACGCCGTGGTCATGGTCGGCCCCGACAGCGAGCTGGCCGCCTACCGCTCCATCGTCGAGCAGCTGGACATCCGCCGCGCCCAGGTAGTGGTCGAGGCCATCATCGCCGAAGTGTCCGACAGCCGTGCCCAGGAGCTTGGTGTGCAGTGGCTGTTCGCCGACGAAAAGTTCGGCGCCGGCATCGTCAACTTCGGCAGCAACGGGGTGAACATCGCCAACATCGCGGGCGCCGCCGCCAGCGGCGACAACGAAGCGCTGGGCGACCTGCTGTCGGCCACCACGGGCGTGACTGCCGGCATCGGCCACTTCGGCGGTGGCTTCAACTTCGCCATGCTGATCAACGCACTGAAGGGCAAGAGCGGCTTCAACCTGCTGTCCACGCCGACCCTGCTGACCCTGGACAACGCCGAGGCATCGATCCTGGTCGGCCAGGAAGTGCCCTTCGTCACCGGCTCCGTGACGCAGAACAACGCCAACCCCTACCAGACCATCGAGCGCAAGGAAGTCGGGGTGAAGCTGCGTATCAAGCCGCAAATCAACATCGACAACAGCGTACGCCTGGATATCGTTCAGGAAGTCTCGTCGATCGCCGACTCCAGCGCCGCCAGCGATGTGATCACCAACAAGCGCGAGATCAAGACCAAGGTCATGGTCGAGGACAATGGCCTGGTGATTCTTGGCGGCCTGATCAGCGATGAGCTGAGCACCAGCGATCAACGCGTACCGTTTCTGGGGGATATTCCGGGGCTGGGCCGGCTGTTCCGTTCCGAGGCCAGCAAGAACACCAAGCAGAACCTGATGGTCTTCATCCGCCCGCGCATCCTGCGTGACGGGCCGAGCCTGGCGGGTTTGAGCGAAGACAAGTACCGCACCCTGCAGCAGACCACGCCGCTCAAGCTGCCAGGCCTTGCGCAGGACGGCCAGCTGCTGCGGGTATTCCCGGCCAGCCGCGCGCGCCTGGACGGGGGCGACTGGTGATGCTGCCCTATCGCCTTGCGCGTCAGGCCGGGCTGGCCATGGCCCCGGCGGATACCGGCTGGCAGTTGTGGCTGCGCCGCGATGCCGACAGTAACCAACTGCAGGAACTGCTGCGTGTGCATGGCCAGCCCGTGGCACTGCACTACCTGGAAGCTGCGCCGTTCGACGAACGCCTCGGCCAGTTGTATCAGGCCGGGGATGCTGCCACCGAAGCACTGATCGAAGGCATCGGCGAACAGGTTGATCTGGACAGCCTGATGAGCGAAATGCCGCGCATCGAGGACCTGCTCGAAAGCGATGATGAGGCCCCGGTGATCCGCCTGATCAACGGCCTGTTCGGCCAGGCCCTGCGCCTGCGCGCTTCGGACATTCATATCGAGACCTTTGAGCAGAGCCTGGTGGTGCGCCTGCGTGTCGATGGCCACCTGCGCGAGGTGTTGCGCCCGCCGCGCGCGTTGTCGGCCATGCTGGTGTCGCGGATCAAGGTCATGGCGCGCCTGGACATCGCCGAGAAGCGTCAGCCCCAGGACGGTCGCATCACCTTGCGCGCCGCCGGGCGTGAGGTGGACGTGCGCGTCTCGACCTTGCCCGGTATCCATGGCGAGCGCGTGGTGATGCGCGTGCTCGACAAGCAGGCCAGCTTGCTGGCGTTGGGCAACCTGGGCATGCCCAACGCAGTGCTGCACGGCCTGCGCAGTTGCCTGACAAGGCCCAACGGTATCGTGCTGTCGACCGGGCCGACCGGCTCGGGCAAGACCACCACCCTGTACGCCAGCCTCAACAGCCTCAATGACGGCAGCCGCAACATCCTCACCGTCGAGGACCCGGTGGAATACGCCATCGCCGGCATTGGCCAGACGGCCATCAATCCGCGCGCCGGGCTGACCTTTGCCACTGGCCTGCGCGCCATCCTGCGCCAGGACCCGGACGTGATCATGCTCGGTGAAATCCGCGACCAGGAAACCGCGCAGATCGCCGTGCAGGCCAGCCTCACCGGCCACTTGGTACTGTCTACGTTGCATACCAACAGCGCAGTGGGCGCGGTCACCCGCTTGCGTGACATGGGCGTCGAGCCGTTCCTGATCGCCTCATGCCTGCGTGGCGTGCTGGCCCAGCGCCTGGTGCGGCGGCTGTGCCATTGCGCGGTGGCGCAGCCACTGCAGCCGGCCGAACGGGCGCTGTGGCCTGAGCTGGCGGCGCTGGGCAGCAGCTACCACGCGGTGGGCTGCGAGCAATGCCAGGGCACTGGCTATATCGGTCGTTTGGGGCTGTACGAATTCATCGAACTGGACGCTGGCCTGATCGGCCTGCTGTATGACGGCGCCAGTGAACTGGCCATGCACGACTACCTGGCCGAGCGCCGCCAGAGCCTGGTGGCGATGGCCAGTGATTGCCTGGCCCGCGGCGAGACCAGCCTGGCCGAAGTACTGCGTGTGGTGCAGGGCTGACCCATGCCGACCTTTCGCTACCAGGCCGTTGATCTAGCCGGCAAGACCCACAAAGCCAGCCTGCAGGCCGATACCGAACGCCACGCACGCCAGTTGCTGCGCGAGCAGGGCTTGTTCCCCCGCCAGTTGCAGCGCTTCGAAAGCGGTGCCCGGCAGCCGCGCCGACAACGCCTGAGCCGTGCCCAGCTGTGTGAGCTGACACGCCAGCTGGCGACCTTGACCGGCGCGGGCATCCCGCTGGTCGATGCCTTGGCGACGCTTGAGCGCCAGTTGCGCCAGCCAGCCCTGCACGGGGTGCTGGTGGCTCTGCGTGGCTCGCTCGCCGAGGGCCTGGGCCTGGCTCGTAGCCTGGCCCGCCAGGGCGCGCCGTTCACCGGTCTGTACTGCGCGCTGGTCGAAGCCGGTGAGCGCTCCGGGCGGTTGGCCCAGGTGCTTACCCGGCTGGCAGACCACCTGGAACAGGTGCAGCGCCAGCAGCACAAGGCGCGTACGGCACTGATCTACCCCTGCGTGCTGATGGGCGTGTCACTGGCGGTGGTGATCGGCCTGATGACCTTCGTCGTACCCAAGCTCACCGAACAGTTTGCCCATGCCGGGCAGAGCCTGCCGCTGATCACCTCATTGCTGATCGGCCTGAGCCAAGGCCTGGTGCACGCCGGCCCCTGGCTACTGGGGCTGGCCATCCTCACGTCGCTGCTGGCCAGCTGGTTGCTGCGCAAGCCGCACTGGTGCCTGCGCCGCGACGACCTGCTGCTGCGCCTGCCACGCGTGGGGGGGCTGTTACAGGTGCTGGAGAGTGCCCGCCTGGCGCGCAGCCTGGCGATCCTCACCAGCAGCGGTGTTGCCTTGCTCGAAGCCTTGCAGGTGGCCACTGAAACCGTCGGCAACCGGCGCATCCGCCTGGCCATGGAGCAGGTGCGCCAGCAGGTGCAGGGCGGCACCAGCCTGCACAGGGCGCTGGATGGTTGCCAGCAGTTCCCGCCGTTGCTGGTGAACATGGTCGGCAGTGGCGAGGCCAGCGGCACCCTGGCCGACATGCTCGAGCGCGTGGCCGACGACCAGGAGCGTGGCTTTGCCCGCCAGGTGGATACGGCCATGGCGCTTTTCGAACCCCTGATGATCCTGGTGATGGGCGCCGTAGTGCTGTTCATCGTGCTGGCGGTGCTGCTGCCGATCATGCAACTCAACCAGGGCCTGCAACTGTAGATGACAAGGAGCAACCCCATGCAGCATCGACGCAAGCGCCAACACGGCTTCACCCTGATGGAAATCATGGTGGTGATTTTCATCATCGGCCTGCTGATCGCCGTGGTCGCGCCCAGCGTGCTCGGCAACCAGGACAAGGCCATGCGGCAGAAGGTCATGGCCGACCTGAGCACGCTCGAGCAGGCACTGGACATGTACCGGCTGGACAACCTGCGCTTTCCCAGCAATGAGCAAGGCCTGGCTGCGCTGGTGAAAAAACCGGCTCAGGAGCCGCTGCCGCGAGCCTGGCGCAGCGATGGTTATGTACGGCGTCTGCCGGAGGACCCGTGGGGCACCCCGTACCAGTACCGCATGCCTGGCGAGCATGGCCGGGTCGATGTGTATTCGTTGGGCGCCGATGGTGTACAGGGCGGCGAAGGCCAGGACGCCGACCTGGGTAACTGGGCGCTGTGAGCGATGCGCCCACAGCGCGGTTTCAGCCTGCTCGAATTGCTGGTGGTGCTGGCCATCGCCGGCCTCATGACCGGGCTTGCGGTGGCCTGGCTGGACAGCGGCAAGGCCAGCGTCGATCAGGCGTTGCAGCGGCTGGCGGCGCACGTCCACACCCAGGCTGCACTGGCCCGGCATGCCGGGCAATTGCGCGGGCTGCGCTGGACCGGCCAACACCCGGAGTTCGTGCGGCGTGAGCGCGAGGGCTGGGTGGCCGAACCGGTCAGCTTTGGGGACTGGCCCAAAGGGCTGCGCCCCGACTGGCCGGCCAGCCTGCAGCCGCATCTGCAGTTCACGCCGCAAGGGTGGGCCCAGCCGGGTTCGGTGCGCTGGCACTGGGCAGGTGGCAGCCAGCGCTGGGCGTGGGGGCGTGACGGCCAGTTGCGAGTGGGGTTGTCACCATGAAGCGCACGCAACAGGGGTTCACCCTGCTGGAGGTGACCGTGGCCCTGGCGATTGCTGCTGTGCTGGCGGTGATCACCAGCCAGGTTCTGCGCCAGCGCCTGGCAGTGCAGGACAGCGTGCAACAGCATCGCCTTGGCGTGCTGTGCGCTCGCGAGCTGCAGGCGCGCTTTGCCGTGGAACGGTACTGGCCGGCCAGCAACCAGCCCAGTGGGGTGTTGAACCAGGGCGGGCAGGCGTGCCACTGGCAGATGCAGCTGCGCCGTACCGGCGTGCGCGACCTGCGTCGCGGCGAGATGCAACTGTATGCCGACCGCGATCAGCGCCTGCCGTTGGGCCAGTACACGGTTTTTCTGGAGCGTCCATGAAGCGGCGCCAGGCAGGCTTGACCCTGATCGAACTGATGGTGGCCATGGCCTTGACCGCGCTGCTGGGGGTCATGCTCGCGGCGCTGGTCAATGGCTGGCTCAAGGTCCGCGAGCGGCTGCAGGTAACCCGCCAGGAGAACAGTGTGCTGGAGTTCTGCCTGGCGCTGGAGCGGCGCTTCGACAGCCCAGTACTGCGCCGGGTGTATGAGCAACGCCTGCCACTGGCCAGCCGCTGGCTCGACTGGCAGCCCGATCGCCAGCAGTTGCTGTGGGTGGCAGCCACGGCTGTGCCAGAGGCCGAGGGTGGCTCACGGCTGCAGCGCCAACGCCTGCGTTTCGACCCCCGCGAACAACGCCTGATGCTGGAAACCTCGGCAGACCTGTACGCCGCCAGCGAACCCCGTTGGGTCGTGCGCGAGCAGCTGCAGCAGGTCAGTGCGCTGAATGTTCTTTATCACCAGGGAGGCCGATGGCTGCCCTGGCCTTCCGACCAACCCGCGCACCCCGGCCGTGGTGTGCGCGTGCAACTGCAGCGTGATGGAGCCCCCTATGTCTGCACCTTCACGCTCCCTTGGGGGCGTTCATGAAGCTTGAATGGCGGCGCCGTGCGCCGGCGCGGTCTTGGTTGCTGCTGCGCCCGGGCGTGATCTGGGACTGGCTGTTGGTTGAAAACGGTGTGGCCCAACGGGAAGGCCAGGGCGAGCCCCCGGCGAACCTGGACGCAAAGGTAGCGCTGATCATCCCGGGCGAGCGGTGCAGCCAGTTCGAGCTGGCTGCACCGCCGGGCCTCAAGCGTGATGAGTGGCCCTTGCTGCTGGAAGACCACTTGCTGCAGAACGCCGAACAGGTGCAGTGCGCTTGCCTCGCTCGCCAGGCAGGGCAGTTGCGCCTGCTGGCGGTAGCCCGCCAGGCGCTGGACGAATGGCGTGGCCAGTGCAGCGAATGGGGGCTGCAGATCGAGCGCTGTTGGGCCGAGTTCCAATTGTTGCCCACGCCTGAGCCCGGGACGGGCTGGCAGTGGCAGCGCGCGCCTGGCCTGTGCCTGTACCTGGGGCGCAGCGAAGAGGGGAAAGCCCATTGGCTGGCCTGGCCTGACGCGCTGGGTGAGGTACCGCAGCAGCCCTGGGATAGCCTGCGCAAAGCCACCCAGGTCGGGCGCTGGCCGGGAACGCTGGAGTCGCTCGACACGCTGCCAAGCCTGTTCGAGCGAACCCGTCAGGCCCGCTCGGCGCCCCGTGTGCCGGCCCTGCCGCGCGCGCTGGTTGTCACCTGTTTGGTGCTGGCCGTGGTG
Organism: Pseudomonas sp. BNK-15; assembly: GCF_047456105.1. NCBI lineage: Bacteria > Pseudomonadati > Pseudomonadota > Gammaproteobacteria > Pseudomonadales > Pseudomonadaceae > Pseudomonas > Pseudomonas sp. BNK-15. Next base: position 762,455 of record NZ_CP179898.1, on the reverse strand, counting down.
TGGTGCGGGTTATGGGCGGGCCAGCAGTGGCGGCAGGTACAAACCTGGCGCACGCAGGTGCTGGCCGTGACCGGCACCCAGGCCAGCCCTCGGCAAGCGTCGCAGGCCCTCAAGCGCCTGCGCGAAAGCGAACTGCAACAGCAACTGCGGGAGCGTCAGCTTCAAGACCTGCAGGCACACCTGCAGGCCTGGCTGCATGAGCACCCAGGCTGGCGCCTGCAAGCGGTGCGCTTCGACGGCCAGCGCTGGCACCTGCGCCTGCAGGGCGAGGGGAGCGAGCCGCCCTGGCAAGAAATGGCAAGCGCCGCCGGAGCGGCGGTGCAGGTACTGAGCGCTGCGCCAGCGGCGCACGTGGTTTTCGATCTGGGAGCGCCAACATGACCCGAGCGTGGTTTCAGCGTCATCGATTGTTGCTCGCCTGGTGCCTGATCGGCTTTCTGCTGGCGTTGTTGGCACTGCGCCAAGGCGTGTCGCAATGGCGCGAGCTCAGCCAGTGGCGTGGGCTGGCAGTGCAGGCCGCCGCCTTCCCCAGCGGGCCAGGCGTGAGCCTGGAGCGGCTGCGTCAGTCTGCCCAGGCGCGGCGGGTCGAAGTTGCCGAGGTCGAGGTGCAAGGCAAGGTGTGGCAACTGCGCGGCCAGGTGGCCGATGAGCAGGTTTTGCAGCGCTGGCTGCAGGCCTTGCGCGCAGAGGGTGCCCAACCGCTGCAGTGGGGCCTGGAGCAGGATGGCAATGGCCTGCGTTTCGACCTGGTGTTGCAGCCATGAGCCGCCGTGGGCTGCTGTGGGCCGGGCTGGTGTTCAGCCTGACTTTGCTGGTGCAGTTGCCGGCGTCCTGGGTTGCACAGGGCTTTGGCCTTCCGCTGCATAGGGTCAGCGGGAGCCTGTGGCAGGGTCAGGCGCAGCAGGTCGGGCCGGTCGGGCCCGTACGCTGGGCGTTGCAGCCCTGGCGCTTGCAGGCCACCGCACAGCTGGGCTTTCAGGGCCAGGGCTGGCAGTTGCATGCCGAAGGCTGGCCATGGCACTGGCGGTTGGACGTAACCGCACAGGCTCCCCAGGCGAGTGTGCAGACGGCCTATCGGCTGGCCGGGCAGTGGCAGGGCACGCTGCGCCTGCAAGGCGCGGGGGAGCAGTGCCGCACCAGTGAAGGCCGCATCACGGTCACCGACCTCGCCTTGAGTGAACCTTGGTCGCTGGGGTTGGGGCAGGGCTGGGTAGAAATGGATTGCCGCACAGGCTGGCGCCTGCATGGGCAACTGATACAACACGGCGAGCATCAGTTGGCGCTGGATGCAGACCTTCTGGGGCGCCACGCAGTGGTGGCGGCCGAACTGCAGCCGGACGCGGCCCTTACACCGCTGCTGCGCGCTGCTCGGTTGCTGGGGCCACAGGCATTGACGGGGCAGGGGGAGTGGCGTTGGTAAGCAGCGGTTGACGTGACGTTCATGGCCCTATCGCCGGTTTGCCGACGACAGGGCCTGTGGATCAGTTGGCTTTCCCTTCAATCCCCGATGCCCACTGCTCACTGCGGCTATGCCCACTGGTGCGCAGCAAGCCAAGGTCCAGTGCATTCTCGCCGTCTGCGGCACCTTTGCCTTTGCTGATCTGGGCAATGGCGGTACCCAGGTCTACCGGCGAGTTCGACGCATCGATCGACACATCCCGGCGGTAATCATTGCCGCTCAGCGTTTCCTTGGTCACCGCGTTGGCGGTGAGTTTTACCTCACCCTTGGCCGAGTGCAGGCGGGCGCCCGTCAGGTGAGCGTCACCGCCAACCGTCAGGTCTACCCCATCGCTGCCCTTGAGCGCCGTCTGCTGGGCTACGCCATCACGCTGAACATGCGACACATCGAGCCTGAAGGTTGGCGAAACGCCCGGGTCGGCCTTGGCCAGGGCGGAACCTGCTTTTTCGCTGACCTTGCTTCCCAGCGGCCCTGCGACGGCCGTGGCAGCGTTCACATAGCCTTGCGGGTTTTTCTCTTTGCTCAGCCGTGCATCACCTTTTACGGTCAGGGTATCGACGCTGTCCTTGCGGCTGGCGATGCGCAGATCGCCGTCGATTGCGCCGCTGATGCGCCCGGCTTCCAGGCTTACGCCTTCGATGCGGGTGTCGCCGCGGCTTTGCAGGTCGATACGCTCGGCGCGCAGGTTGCCGGCGTTCCAGATGAGGTTGTCGCGCTTGTCCAGGTTGACCTGAACACGGCCGTGCAGCCCAAGGGTGTCGGTGCCGCCCTTGGATGTGTTGAAGCCGGCGCCGGCGGTGATGTCCAGGTTGTCGCGCCGCTCGACGTTGGATGACGCTTCGATCAGCATGCCGCCCTTGGCGGCATTGATGCCGATGTGCTCGGCCGATGCCTGCAGGCCCTGCAGATGCACGGCGAGGTCCTCGCGAGCGCGGCTGTCGAGGGTCAGTTTGCCTGCGCTTTGGAACTGCGCATCGATTGCCTGGCGGGCGTCCTCGTTCTTCTTGCCATGGTTGAAATGGCCCCCGATGGCGCCACCTTGGGTGGTGCCGGTCTTCACGGCCAGCTCCAGGCCGCCGCCCAGGTTCCCGCCAGTGGCCTGTCGGGTATTGCTCGCAGCTTTGACCTGCAGGCGGCCATCGCTTTGCAGGCGCGTATCGCCGACCTTGGCCTCGCGGCTGCCAATACGCGTGCCTTCGAGCAGCATGTCGCCCCCGCTGGTCAGGCGCACTTGGCCTTTGGCGTCGACCTGCGCCACCTGGGCATTGGTTTGTGTAGCCTGCTGCTGGGCATGGTCGAGATAGCCTCGGCCGTCGACGCCGGTGCTGCCCGGGCGGTTGCCGACCTTGGCCCAGGCGTTGCCATCGAGCTGGCGAGCGCGCTGTTGAGCGTGGTCGGTGGCCTGGGCCAGCGACAGTGTAGTGCCACTCTGGATCACTACGTCGCCTTCACCGCCATCGATGCGCGTGCCTTCGTAGCGGCCGTCGCTACCCAACTGCACCTGAATGCCCTGTTGCCCATAAAGGCTGCCCGGCACTGCGGTGCTGGCGGTATCCTGCTTGCCCTGCGAGCCGCCCTTGCCGGAAGCGCGGACGTTCAGGTCGCTCCCCGAACTGGTATCCACGCGCAGGTCACCGCCGTAGGCCAGGCGCTGCACGTTATCTTCCCGGGTGTTTTCGGCGGCGCGCAGGTGGTGCTGCTGGGCGTCGACCTGCAGGGCGCCGGCGTTGGCACGCCAGGTGGTGCCCTGGTCATCGAGGGTATCGGCCTTGACCTTCACGTGCCCCCCTGCCAGTTCGCTCACCTGGGCAAAGCCGCGGCGCTGGTTTTCCAAGCGTTTGAGGTGGTCCAGGGTCATGTCGCCGCCAACGCTCGGTGCCACCATTGCGTCTTCGGGCGAGGCTTGCTGGAAGCGCGCCGCTTCTTCGCCCTGTACCAAGCGTTCGATCGGCCGGGTCACGTCACGGTACTCCAGGCTGGCGCCGATGCTGCCTGACCAGTCATTGCGCTGCACTTCACGTTCATGGGTGTCCTGCACGGCACGGTTCTCAATGCGCTTGGCAGTTACCTGAAGGGTGTCGCCTGCGTTGACGCGTGCAGCTTCGGTGATCAACTCGTCGGCGCTGAGCTTCAGGTCGCCGCTGGCCTGCAGCCCGGTGCGTCGCGTCTTGCTGTCGCGTTCGGTGGTGACTTCGTTGTTGCGATGGCCTTCGAACAGGCTGCCCAGCCGATCCATACCGCCGGTCACCGTCAGGCCACCACCGCTTTGGGTAGAGCTGCCGGACGACACGCGCTCGTTGCGTGTGACGCCAAGGCTCACCTGTTTGGCCTGCACGTTCAGGTCGCCCGCATTGGCCTGTACGCTGGAACCGTTGACCTGTAGCTGCGCGCCGCTGTCCAGGCCAACCGTAGCGCCCGTCAATTCGCTGGCCACCTGCGACGTTTCGCGTTGTTGGCCTGTGCTGGTGACCACCTCGTAAGCAACGCCGGCGGCGTACTGGCGCGACTCGGGCTTGCCGTCTTCGGCTTCTGCGGTCTGTTTGGCGCTGGCCGTGAAACCGCGCTGCTGGCTGCGTGTTTCGCTCTCATCGCTTGACTGTGTGCTACCGATCAACAGGTCGCCCTTGGCCTCGACCTGCAGATGCCCGCCGGCCGTCACCTTCGAACCCTGGATGCGCAATTCTTCAGCACTGGCCAGCCGCAGGTTGCTGGCAGAGCTGACGTCACTGCTCAGCACCTGCTGTTTGCGCTGCGTGCGCTCGCGATCGTTGCCGATCAGGCCGAACAGCTTGCTGCTGCTGTCGCGGTCGGTGGCCACAGTGCTGGCGTGGTCTGCCTCGATCGCCAGGGCGCCTTTTTCGCTGTACATCACTGCGTCTTGGGCGCCGTGGACGGTGCTGCCCTTGATGCTCACCTGTTCAGCCGCAACGTTCAGCTTGCCATCGGCTGTAACGGCGCTGCCGGCTACGCGCTTACCTTGGGTATCGTTGCCTTTGCGGTCACCAAAGAAGGTGCCCGATACCAGGTCGCCACGGTAGTTGCGGCGTGTGCCCTGTTCCTGCAGCGCCGTTGTGCCGATTTCGACGTTGCTGGCGTTGATGTCCAGGCCGGCGCGGCTGTGCAGCTTGCTGCCTTGGACGGTGAGCGTGTCATTGGCCTTGACCGTCATGCGTGCGGCATTGAGCGTGCTGCCTTGTGCTGATTCCTTGTACTGGCTGGTATCACTGTCGCCGCGCCACAGGTCTTTGCGGTGGCGTACCTGCTCCTCGATACGTTGGCTGTTGGTGCCTGCACTGATATCCAGGTTGGCAGCGCTGTCGAGTGTCAGGTCGCCGCCCGCATCCACATTGGCTGCCAACAGGCGCATGTCGGCGCCGGACTGCAACAGCACGCTGTCACTGGCTTGCAGCTGCGCCCCGCGCAGTTGGTCGGCGGTGGTGGTACGTTCGCGCTGGTAGGTCTCGCGGGTAACGAAGAGGAACTTTTTGTTCCAGCTTTCCTGCTCGCGGGCGATGCTCTGGCGGCTTTCGGCATCCAGAGTGAGCTTCTTTCCAGCCTTTATCTCGATACGCTCGGCTTTGCCGTCGACGGCGCCAAGGCGCAGGTCATCGGCAGCGGTGAGTTGCAATGCGCCGTGTTCGCTGAGCAGTTCCCCGGGCCGGTTTTCATGCCCGCTGACCTGCAGCGCGCCGGCAGATTGAAGGGTGATGCCCTGGTCGGCCTTGATCTGCACCGGCCCCACCCGCACACCCGCGCCCTCGGCAGTGCTGACCACACGAATGCGCCCGGCACGCATGGCGCCGAACAGGTTGGCGTCGATGCTGGACGGCGTGCCCGGCAGATGCTCGATGACCTGCCCGTCGTCGTGACGCATGCGGTTGCGGCCAACGGTCACGGTGAGATCGCCACTGGCCGAGAGCACGCCCTTGCTGTCGAGTTTCGGCGCGATCAGGTCCAGCGCGCCCTCGGCATTGTGCTGGCCGCCTGTGAGCACTTGCAGGGTGCCACTGGCATTTAGGGTGTTGAGGTATTTGAGCTGTTCGTCCTGCAGCTCCGGTGTACCTACCAGGAAACCGGCCCGGGTGGTGTTGATGAAGGTCCCGCCATTGAGGGTGATGCCGTTCGGGTTGGCCAGGATGTAGTCGGCCGGGCGGCCGAAGATTTCCTGTGGGCCTTCGATCAGCGAGGCGTTGCGGCTGATCACCTCGTTGAGGATGGTCGAGGCCGCCTGGCCCTGGAACTGGGGGTTGGCCGCCAGCGCGCCGGCCAGTTGCGACTGCCCGGCCTGGAGGGCGTTGTTCAGTACCACGCCGGGGCGGGCGACGTTGTAGTCCAGGAACTGGTTGTGCGACAGGCCGCTGGCGTTGGGCGCGACGATGTCGATAACAGGTACGCCATGATTGTTGCTGATGAGCGGCGTACCCCCAGGGCCGGTGGCTGCCTCCAGGCCGTGTTCGGCCAGCGCGCTGGTGGAGGCGAGCAGGGCGAGGAAAATGGCCCAGCGCAAGGTATCGGGGCGGATTGCGGGTATCTGCGAGAGTGTCTGCATGTTCTCGTTCTCTTTGTTGTGGGTGAATCAGATGTTCAGGGCCCATTCAAGTACCCAGAATCCGGGTTCGAGCAGCGGGCGCTGCAGGTCGCTGGCATAGAGGGCGCGCTGATAGTCCAGGCGCAGGCGGCTGTGCGGCAGGCTCACTTCGATACCCGCCGTGGCACCTGCCAGCCGGCGCGGCGAAGCGCCTTGCGCCAGCCGCTCCCAGCCCAGGTCCAGGCCCAGGTAGGGGCGCACCGTAGCCAGTGTGGTCCAGGGCAATGCCAGCGGTTGGCTGAAGGTATTGCGCCAGGTGGCGGCGCTGGCGCCACTGTAGGTACGCAGGCGAAAGCCACGCACCGCCGAATCGTCGCTCAACAACATTTGCTCGACGGCCGGCAAGACATCGGTGCTGTACTGCAGGCCAAGTTCGCTTTGCCAGCGCCACGGCCAGTTCGCTGGCCCTTGGCGCAGGTGCAGCAGGCTGGCGCGGTACTTTCTAAAGTCGAGCTGCGGCGCAGCTGCGTGCTGGGCGGGTTGCTCGGCGCCCAGCCAGTGAGTGCCCTGGGCGACGCCGATGTAGGCGTTCCATAGGCCGTGGTCCAGCCAGAGCAGGTTGAGCCCGGCCTCCACGCTGGTCAGGGTGGGGCTCTGCAGGCCGATGACTGCAGAGCCGGTGCGGTTGATCAGTTGTTTGCGGTCCAGCCGGGCGCTGGCGCTGAGCATGCCGTACTGGTTGCGCCAGAGCATGCGCTCGGCGCTGACGCTCTGGTAGCTACTGTTGCCGTTGCTGTCGTACCGCCCTTGCGGAATCGGCGCGTTGTAGCGCAGTTGGCCGACATTGAGCGTGAAACTCCATGGGCCGTAGGGGATGCTGTAGTACAGGGTGACGCCCTGGCTGCGCCCCGGAGCATCGATGACCGTTGTCGACAGTGACAGGCGCAGGTCGTCGTTCAGGCCCAAGGGGCTGTCCAGGCCGATGCCGAGGTTCAGGCGGTGACGCCCGGTCAGCGGGCTGCCTCGGTTATCGAAGCGGCTGTCCAGGTGCCAGCGTGAAGCCACTTGGCGAGGCTGCAGCAGCACCCGGGTGCCGCCCTGCAGTTCGCCTGGCAACAGGTCGGCACTGAGCTCGAAGGCCCGCAGGCGGTTGAGCTGGTCCAGCCCCTGCTCAAGGTCTGGCAGGTACAGGGGGTTGCCCAGCAGATGGGGGAATGCGCTGTTCAGGGAGAGCGGCAGCTCGGCAGCCAGCTCGATCGACTCGACGAAGCCTTCGATGATGACGATGTCCAGCGGCGCGTCATGCGCTGGCGCTTGGCGCAGATAGGGGCGGCTGGCCGGGTAACCGGCGTGCACGTAGCGCTGGGTGATGGCCTTGAGCAGGTGGTTGATGTCGGCGATGCCCATGCAGGGCTTTATCAGCGCCTGGATGGCCGGCTCAAGCGCCTGTGCCGAAAGCTGCCGGTTGCCGGCCAGGCGAACGCCGGCTATCTCCCAGCAGCGGCTGTCGCTGGGTGGGTTCGGTGCGAGGGCGTCGCTGTGTTGCGCCGCTGGAGGGCGCTGCCAGCGCTGCAGCCGCTGTTGCTGCTCGAGCTGGCGCAAGGTTCGCTGTTGATCACGCAGTTGCTGGCTGGCAGGGTCGTCCGCCCATGCCTGCGGCATGGCCAGCAAGGTCGTCATGCAGCAGGCAAGCAGCCTGCTGGCGATGTGGCGGTATCGGGCTGGCATGGAAGAACCCCGCAAATGGCGTACGGCCTGCGTACTCGTTTGCGTGGATGCTAAAAACTTTGCCAGTCGATTGGATGCAGTCTGCTGCCTACACGGCAGTAGGGCAGATGTTTAATTGAAGTGGGAAGGTTCCTACAGCCTCAATTGGAATGCCGGACTATCAGGGCCGAATCTCGATCAATGTGCCGTCCGGCACCAGGTCCCAGACCTCGCGCATGTCCGAGTTGCGCATGGCGATACAGCCGTCGGTCCAGTCAAGCGTATGGAAATACCATTCGGGATACTCGTCGTTGATCGGGGTGCCGTGGATCATGATCATGCTGCCGGCACTCCAGCCCTCGCGTGTGGCCCGGGCTGCATCGCTGATGTTCGGGTAGGTGATGTGCATGGACAGGTTGAAACGGTCGCTTTGCTTGCGCCAGTCCAGCCAGTACAGGCCCTCGGGGGTCTTCTTGTCGCCTTCGCGCTGCTTGGCGCCCTTGGGCTGCTTGCCCAGCGAGATGCGGTAGGTTTTCAGCGGTTCGCCACGGCTGATCAACTGTAGGCGGCGCTCGGACTTGATCACCAGCACCTTGTCGATCAGTGGCTGCATGGCCGCCTGCGATTGCGATTGTGCCGGCAAAGGCGGCTGTGGCTTGCGAATGATGGTCTCGGTGAAGGCCGCCTGGGACACCGAGGTAACGCAAAGGCAGAAAAGGGCGAACAACCAGCGCATGAAGCGGTACCTGCAAACTTAAGTGGTGGGCGAAACGCTCATCGGTGGCAGGTACTCATGGCCTATGGGGTAATGCTGCCCGATGCGGTCGCGATAATAGCATTCTAGTGTGCGTGTGACGGTCCGGAAAGCCAGCTCGCCCCACGGTATCTCGTGTTCGTCGAACAGCCGCACCTCCAGGCTCTCGACGCCGATGTCGAAGTCCAGGTCGGCCAGTTCGGCGCGGAAGAACACATGCACCTGGTTGATGTGCGGCAGGTCGAACAACTGGTACAGGGCCATCGTGCCGACCCGGGCGCAGGCTTCTTCGACAGTTTCACGGCGGGCGGCCTGGTCCAGTGTTTCGCCGTTCTCCATGAAGCCGGCGGGCAAGGTCCAGAAGCCGCGGCGAGGCTCGATGGCTCGCCGGCAAAGCAGCACCTGGCTGCCCCAGACCGGCAGCACCCCGGCAACGATGTTCGGGTTCTGGTAGTGAATGGTCTGGCAATGATTGCAGACATACCGCAGGCGGCTGTCGCCTTCGGGTATCCGCTGAATGACCGGCTGGCCGCACGCGCTGCAGAATTTCATGCTGTTCTTCCCTTGAGCCCACGCTATCTTGGCGTGCCAGGCAGGCCTGCCGCAAGCGTACAGGGCTTGGGTGCTTCGCGGCTTTGGTGCATCATGCAGGGCAGGCCTTGGAAACGAGAGTGCGCAATGCTGGACGAGCTACTTCGCCGAATGAGCAACCACCAACCAGCTTCACTGGAAACCGACCGACGGTTCCCCGAGGCGGCGGTACTTTTGCCCATTACTCGCAGCGAAGCGCCCGAACTGGTCTTGACCCTGCGTGCCAAAGGGCTTTCCACCCATGGCGGTGAAGTCGCCTTCCCCGGTGGCAGGCGCGACCCGGAAGACCCCGACTTGATATTCACCGCGCTGCGCGAGGCCGAAGAAGAAATCGGCCTGCCGCCAGGCCTGGTGGAAGTGCTCGGCCCGCTGAGCCCGCTGATTTCCCTGCATGGGCTGAAAGTGACGCCATTCGTCGGGGTGATCCCTGATTTCGTCGAATACCGCGCCAATGATGCGGAGATCGCGGCAGTATTCAGCGTGCCGCTCGAATTTTTCCGCCAGGACCCGCGCGACCACACCCACCGTATCGATTACCAGGGTCGCAGTTGGTATGTGCCCAGCTATCGTTATGGCGAATACAAGATCTGGGGGCTGTCGGCGATCATGATCGTCGAACTGGTCAACTTGCTGTACGACGCAGGCATCAGCCTGCATCAGCCCCCCGAGCGTTATATAGAGATCTGAACGGGGCACACCCCGTCGCCGCTGATACCTGAGGAGCGAGAATGAAATACCGCTTGGGCGACCTGCGGGTCGAGAGCCATGCCACCAGTTGGGCCGCACCCAATGCCATGCTGATTGGCAAGGTACGCCTGCAGGCGCGCGCCAGTGTGTGGTTCGGCGCGGTGCTGCGCGGCGACAACGAGCTGATCGATATCGGCGAGGACAGCAACGTCCAGGACGGTACCGTGATGCATACCGACATGGGTTCGCCGCTGACATTGGGCAAAGGCGTGACCGTGGGCCACAACGCCATGCTGCACGGTTGCACGGTTGGCGATTACAGCCTGGTCGGCATCAATGCGGTGATCCTCAACGGTGCGCGCATCGGCAAACACTGCATCATCGGCGCCAATGCACTGATCCCCGAAGGCAAGGAAATCCCCGATGGTTCGCTGGTAATGGGGTCGCCCGGCAAGGTGGTGCGTGAGCTGACCGAGCAGCAGAAGCGCATGCTCGAGGCCAGCGCCGCGCACTATGTTCACAACGCCCAGCGTTATGCGCGGGACCTGGTGGTGGACGATGAGTGAGGTGATCGCTACCGAACGCCCGGTCGCTTCGCCCTGCGTGAGCATCTGCGCGCTGGACGAGCAGGATGTCTGCACCGGGTGCCAGCGCACCGTAGCGGAGATCGGCCGTTGGGGGCGTATGGACAATACCGAACGCCGGGCGGTGCTCAAGCTGTGCCATGAGCGGGCGGTGGCGGCCGGATTGATCTTGTAAGCGCTGCGGTTGACTCGAAAATCAGGTAATCTGTGCCGCTTGTCGGACGGTCACTGCCCATGTTCTTTCTAATCGTTTACATCAGCAGCGTTGTACTGATCAACTTTGCCTTTTCCAGCGCCCCGCATCTGGACGTGATCTGGTCGGCCTGGGGTGGGCTGGTGTTCATCCTGCGTGACATGGTGCAGACCCGCTACGGCCATGGCGCGCTGATCGCCATGCTGCTGGCGCTGGTGCTGTCGTATGTCACTTCCGAGCCGGCCATTGCCCTGGCCAGTGCCACGGCGTTCTTCGTTTCCGAGCTGATCGACTGGCTGGTGTTCAGCATCACCCGGCGCCCCTTGCGTGACCGCTTGTGGTTGAGCTCGGCACTGAGCATCCCGGTGGACACCTTCATTTTCTTCGGCATGATCGGTGCCCTGACACCGGCCGTGATCGGCACCGCGATGGCCTCCAAGTTCGCTGGCGTGACTGCGGTGTGGCTGGCCATGGCATTTCGTGCGCGGCGGGCTGCCGTCGCCGGCTGATGGTGTAGAATACGGGTCCTTTTTCAGCGGGCGGCGCTAAGACTGGCGCGGCCCCGGACGCCTTCGAGGACCTGAAATGACCCGTATCGGAACCCCATTGTCGCCTACCGCGACCCGTGTACTGCTCTGCGGCTGTGGCGAGCTGGGCAAGGAAGTGGTGATCGAGCTGCAGCGCCTGGGCGTCGAAGTGATCGCCGTGGACCGCTACGCCAATGCGCCGGCCATGCAGGTCGCGCACCGCAGCCACGTGGTCAACATGCTCGATGGTGTCGCCCTGCGCGCGGTGATCGAGGCTGAAAAACCGCATTACATCGTCCCCGAAATCGAAGCCATCGCCACCGCTACGCTGGTCGAGCTGGAGAACGAAGGTTTCACCGTCGTGCCGACCGCCCGCGCCACCCAGCTGACCATGAACCGCGAGGGCATTCGCCGCCTGGCGGCCGAAGAGCTGGACCTGCCGACCTCGCCGTACCACTTCGCCGATACCTTTGAAGATTATGCAAAGGCTGTGGCCGATGTCGGTTACCCGTGTGTGGTCAAACCGGTGATGAGCTCGTCCGGCAAGGGCCAGAGCCTGCTGCGCAGCGATGCCGACCTGCAGAAGTCGTGGGACTACGCCCAGGAGGGTGGCCGCGCCGGCAAGGGCCGCGTGATCATCGAAGGCTTCATCGATTTCGACTACGAGATCACCTTGCTGACCGTGCGCCATGTTGGCGGCACCACGTATCTGGAGCCGGTCGGTCACCGCCAGGAGAAAGGCGACTACCAGGAGTCGTGGCAGCCCCAGGCGATGAGCCCGAAAGCCTTGGCCGAGTCGCAGCGTGTGGCGAAGGCTGTCACAGATGCACTGGGCGGCCGTGGTTTGTTCGGCGTCGAGTTGTTCGTCAAGGGCGATCAGGTGTGGTTCAGCGAAGTCTCGCCGCGCCCGCACGATACCGGCCTGGTCACGCTGATTTCCCAGGACCTGTCGCAGTTCGCGCTGCATGCCCGTGCCATTCTGGGCCTGCCGATCCCGGTGGTGCGCCAGTTCGGCCCGTCTGCGTCGGCGGTGATCCTGCCTGAAGGCCAGTCGCAGCAGACCAGCTTCGCCAACCTCGGCGCAGCGTTGAGCGAGCCGGATACCGCGATCCGCCTGTTCGGCAAACCGGAAATCAACGGCCAGCGCCGCATGGGCGTGTGCCTGGCACGTGATGAATCGATCGAAGCGGCGCGGGCCAAGGCGACCCGTGCGGCGCAGGCGGTCAAGGTCGAGTTCTAAGCTCAAGCTACAAGCTACAAGCTACAAGCTACAAGCTACAAGCTACAAGCTACAAGCTACAAGCTGCTAAGGGATGCCTTTTCTTGCAGCTTGAAGCTTGCAGCTCAAGGATCACAGCTCTGTATTGCGGGTCTCTTTCAGGCACAGCACTGCAATCAGGCTGATCACCGCCGCCACCGATACATACCCACCCACCCAGCTCAAACCGCCCATGCTCACCAGTTTCTGGGCAAAGAACGGCGCCGCCGAAGCCCCGACGATGCCGCCCAGGTTATACGCCGCAGACGCCCCGGTATAACGCACGTGAGTAGGGAACAGCTCTGGCAGCAGCGCGCCCATCGGTGCGAAAGTCACGCCCATCAAAAACAGCTCGATGGCCAGGAACAACGCGACACCCGTGGTCGAGCCGGAGGTCAGCAAAGGCTCCATGGTGAAGCCCGAGGCCACCGCCAGCAGGCCGCCGACGATCAGCACCGGCTTGCGCCCGTAACGGTCGCTGAGCCAGGCCGATAGCGGCGTGGCCAGGGCCATGAAGACCACGGCGAAGCACAGCAGGCCAAGGAAGGTTTCGCGGCTGTAGCCCAACGTAGTGACACCGTAGCTCAGCGAGAACACCGTCGAGATGTAGAACAACGCATAGCACACCACCATGGCGGCCGCGCCCAGCAGGGTCGGCAGCCAGTATTTGCTGAACAGGTCGACCACCGGCATTTTTACCCGCTCGTGGCGGGCCACGGCCTTGGCGAACACGGGGCTTTCTTCAAGCTTCAGGCGTACGTACAGGCCTACCAGCACCAGCGCGGCGCTGAGCAGGAACGGAATGCGCCAGCCCCACTCCCGGAACTGCTCGTCGCTGAGTAGCAGGGCCAGGGTCAGGAACAGGCCGTTGGCCGCCAGGAAGCCGATCGAAGGGCCTAGCTGCGGGAACATCCCGAACCAGGCACGCTTGCCCGCCGGGGCGTTCTCGGTGGCCAGCAACGCCGCGCCACCCCATTCACCGCCCAGGCCCAGGCCCTGGCCGAAGCGCAGCAGGCAAAGAATGATCGGTGCCCACACGCCTATGCTGTCGTAGCCTGGCAATACACCGATCAGCGTGGTCGACACCCCCATCAGCAGCAGCGAGGCAACCAGCGTCGACTTGCGCCCGATACGGTCACCGAAGTGTCCGAACAGTGCTGAACCCAGCGGGCGGGCGAGGAAGGCGATGCCGAAGGTAAGGAAGGCCGCCAGCATCTGCGCGGTGCCTGACCCTGAAGGGAAGAATACGGGGCCGATCACCAGCGCGGCGGCAGTGGCATACACGTAGAAATCGTAGAACTCGATGGCCGTGCCGATGAAGCTGGCGGTGGCCACCCGCGCGGGTGAGTTGACCGGCGCGGCAGGCGCTTGGGCATAAGTGCTGCTGGTTGTCATTAAGTAGGTCCCTAACAGTCTGGTCGTGCTCCATGGGCTTGGCCCGCGACGGTATGCACTGGCCAGCAAAGGGCAGGTACGGTTCGCGGACGCCGGAGCGTATTGTTCTTTTGTTCGCCCGACTGACGATAGCCCAAGGGGGATAGGGGCGGGAGCGGGCACTGTTCGGGGTGTTGAAGCAGGACCGCAGGGCGCGTCAGTGGAGCGCGCTGGCCGTGTGGCGCCGGGTGCGGATAGCGGGCGGGACGGCAGGGCTGGGTAAGCGTGACCGGAGTATAGCTAGCGGGTCACGGTCCACACCAGTACCTTGCTGGCGCAATTGTCTTCTGTTTCGAGGATTTCCAAGCGATAGCGGCCGATCTTCAGGCAAACAGCGCTTTCCGGGATGCTTTCAAGGGCCTCGGTGACCAGCCCGTTCAGGGTCTTCGGCCCGCCGTCGCTGGGCAGGTGCCAGCCGAGGGTGCGGTTGATTTCGCGCAGGGAAGCGGCGCCATCGATGACGAAGGTGCCGTCGGACTGGGGGTGTACATGGGGGTTGTCGAGGCTGTGCTCTTCCTCGAACTCGCCGACGATCTCCTCGAGTATGTCCTCCAGCGTGACGATGCCCAGTACCTCACCGTATTCGTCCACCACCACGCCCAGCCGGCGCTGCTGCTTGTGGAAGTTCAGCAGTTGCAATTGCAGTGGGGTGCTTTCGGGGACGAAGTAAGGCTCGTAGCAGGCGCTGTGGAGCTTCTCCAGCGTCAGCTCGGCCTTGGGCAGCAGGTGGCTGATCAGCTTGGTGTTGAGGATGGCTTCTACCTGGTTGATGTCGTTGTGGTAGACCGGCAGGCGCGTGTGGCGGCTGAGGATCAGCTGCTCGATGATGCGCTCGATCGGCTCATCCAGGTTGATGCCATCGACCTCGTTGCGCGGCACCAGAATGTCGTTGACGGTGACCTTGTCCAGCGAGTGCAGGCCATCGAGCAGGCCGTGGCGCGGCATGTCTTGGTCTTCATCCTCGGTAAAGTCGTCATCTGCCTGCGGGTGCAGGGCCACTGCGGTGGGCGGTACGCGAAACGGCCGCAACATCAGCTTGGCACAGCCGTCCAGCAGGCAGGCCAAGGGTTGCACCAGCGCCAATGGGAGCTTCAGCAGGCTGGCGCCCAGGCTGATGAAGGCCAGCGGGTTGCGCCGAGCCAGGCGCCGCGGCAGGTATTCGGCAAACACCAGCAGGCCAGAGGTGGCGGCCAGGCCGGCCAGCCAGAAACCGTGCTCGCCGTTGAGGCGTTGGCCGATCAGGCAGGCCAGGCCCAATACCAGAAGCTTGCCCAGGCTGGCGCACAGCACCAGGGCCTGGGCTGGCAGTACCGGTTGCCCGTCATCGCCGGGGCGCAACGAGCCGTTGAGTTGCAGGCGGGCGGCATCCACCGCGGTGAACAGCGCCGACCAGAGCAGCGCCAGTGCCAAAGTGCCGAGTAGCGGAGCGTACGGCAGGGTGTCCATGGGCGACCGTCAGATATGCAGGATGAATTCGCGGACCAGCTTGCTGCCGAAATAGGCCAGCATCAGCAGGCAGAAACCGGCCAGTGTCCAGCGGATCGCCTTGTGCCCACGCCAGCCCAGGCGGGTGCGGCCCCACAGCAGTACGCTGAAGACGATCCAGGCCACGCAGGCCAGCAGGGTTTTGTGTACCAGGTGCTGGGCAAACAGGTTGTCCAGGAACAGCCAGCCAGAGATCAGCGACAGCGACAACAGGCACCAGCCCGCCCAAAGGAAGCCGAACAGCAGGCTTTCCATGGTCTGCAACGGTGGGAAGTTGCGGATCAGCCCGGAAGGGTGCTTGTTTTTCAGCTGGTGGTCCTGCAGTAGCAGGAGCAGCGACTGGAACACCGCAATGGTGAACAGCCCATAGGCCAGGATCGATAGCAGGATATGAGCGAGGATCCCCGGCTCTTCATCGATCAGCGGAACGGTGCCGGGTGGGGCGAACTGGGCCAGCAGGGCCGTGATGGCGCCGAGCGGGAACAGCAGCACCAGCAGGTTTTCCACCGGTATGCGCAGGCAGGCCAGCAGGGTCAGGGTGATCACCGCCACGGCGATCAGGCTGGCGGCGCTGAAGAAGTCCAGGCTCAGGCCCAGCGGGGTGATCAGCTGAAAGAACAGCGCGCCGCTCTGGGCGATCACGGCGAGGGCGCCGAGCAGGCCGAGCAGCCGTTTGTCGGCTTTGCTCGACTGGGCCAGGCGCGAACCCTGATAAACGGTCGCCGCTATATATAGGCCGGCGGCGATCAGGTTGGGGATGAGGCTGGGTGAGGAGACCATAAGTCCTGGTGGGCAAGCCTTAAAGAGACGGAGTTTGGCATAGATCGCGCTGGGGGGGCTAGTGAGCTGCAAGCTTCAGGCTGCAAGCTGCAAGCGAAGGCAGATTCGTACGGGGGGCGGGATTTTCTGATGGTTTGCGGCTTGAGGCTTGCAGCTTGAAAGTTGCCGCCGGGAAGCCGAGGTGTGCGCCGCCGCCGCTCTTCGCTATAATCGCCGCCTTGCTGTGCCCAGCGCGTGTGCATATTCACCTGGGCGCCTGACAAACCTCGGCTTTTACTTGGCCTGAAAGGATCACCATGTTCGAAAACCTGACCGACCGCCTGTCACAGACGCTGCGCCATGTCACCGGCAAGGCCAAGCTGACTGAAGACAACATCAAGGATACGTTGCGCGAAGTGCGCATGGCCCTGCTCGAGGCCGACGTTGCCCTGCCGGTGGTCAAGGATTTCGTCAACAGCGTCAAGGAGCGTGCAGTCGGCACCGAGGTGTCGCGCAGCCTGACCCCGGGCCAGGCGTTCGTGAAGATCGTCCAGGCCGAGCTGGAAAGCCTGATGGGTGCGGCCAACGAAGACCTCGCGCTCAATGCCGCCCCGCCTGCCGTGGTGCTGATGGCCGGTTTGCAGGGCGCGGGCAAGACCACCACCGCCGGTAAGCTGGCGCGCTTCCTCAAGGAGCGCAAGAAGAAGAGCGTGATGGTGGTTTCGGCCGACGTCTACCGCCCGGCTGCGATCAAACAGCTGGAAACGCTGGCCAACGACATTGGCGTGACCTTCTTCCCGTCCGATATCAGCCAGAAGCCTGTGGCCATTGCCGAAGCGGCGATTCGCGAGGCCAAGCTCAAGTTCATCGACGTGGTCATTGTCGACACCGCCGGCCGTCTGCACATCGACGCCGACATGATGGACGAAATCAAGGCGCTGCATGCCGCGGTCAAGCCGGTTGAAACCCTGTTCGTGGTCGATGCCATGACCGGCCAGGACGCCGCCAATACCGCCAAGGCCTTCGGTGAAGCCCTGCCGCTGACCGGCGTGGTGCTGACCAAGGTCGACGGTGATGCCCGTGGCGGTGCCGCGCTTTCGGTACGTGCCATCACCGGCAAGCCGATCAAGTTCATCGGTATGGGTGAGAAAACCGAGGCTCTCGAGCCCTTCCACCCGGACCGTGTGGCGTCGCGCATCCTCGGCATGGGCGACGTGCTCAGCCTGATCGAGCAGGCCGAACAGACCATCGACAAGGCCAAAGCCGACAAGCTGGCCAAGAAGCTGAAGAAGGGCAAGGGCTTCGATCTCGAAGACTTCCGCGACCAGCTGCAACAGATGAAGAACATGGGTGGCCTGGGCGGCCTGATGGACAAGCTGCCGAGCATCGGCGGGGTCAACCTGTCGCAGATGGGCAATGCCCAGGGCGCAGCCGAGAAACAGTTCAAGCAGATGGAGGCGATCATCAACTCCATGACCCCGGCCGAGCGTCGCGATCCTGACCTGATCAGCGGTTCGCGCAAGCGCCGGATCGCCCTGGGTTCCGGTACCCAGGTGCAGGACATCGGGCGGCTGATCAAGCAGCACAAGCAGATGCAGAAGATGATGAAGAAATTCTCCGCCAAGGGCGGCATGGCCAAGATGATGCGCGGCCTGGGCGGGATGTTGCCTGGCGGCGGCATGCCGAAGCTGTAACCCTTATTCCGGGCGCTTGTCTTTTGAAGAATGAGCGCTCAGAACCCCCCGCTGCGGCGGGGCAATGGCCACGCAATCCGTGGCTCAACCGGCAAATCTGGACGGCAGGGCGAGGCCTTGTCGAAAAAGTCATTTGCAAATGTCCGTGTATTCCCCGAGAATATGCGGCCTTTTGGGCACCCGTGTGCCTATTTGGCATTCAGATTTGCAGCACCGACTATAGGAACGATGTTCACATGGTAACCATCCGTCTTGCCCGTGGCGGCTCGAAAAAGCGCCCTTTCTACCACCTGACCGTGACCAACTCGCGTAACGCCCGTGACGGCCGTTTCGTTGAGCGCGTAGGTTTCTTCAACCCGATCGCTGCTGGCGCTGAAGTCAAGCTGTCGGTCAACCAGGAGCGCGTCAGCTACTGGCTGAGCCAAGGCGCACAGCCGTCTGAGCGTGTTGCTCAGCTGCTGAAGGACGCTGCCAAGGCCGCTGCCTGAGCAATATGAACGCGACGCCAGAAAAGGCTGACGACCTCATCGTCGTTGGCAAGATTTTTTCGGTTCACGGCGTTCGCGGCGAGGTGAAGGTGTATTCCTTTACCGATCCGATTGAAAACCTGTTGGATTATCCACGCTGGACGCTTCGGCACGAAGGCAAGGTAAAGCAGGTCGAGCTGGTCAGCGGTCGTGGTTCCCAAAAGGGCCTGGTCGTTAAACTGAAAGGCCTCGATGATCGTGATGAAGCGCGTCTTCTGAGCGGCTTCGAAATCTGCATCCCGCGGAGCCTTTTGCCCAACCTGGCCGCAGACGAGTACTACTGGTACCAACTGCAGGGCCTGAAGGTCATCAACCAGGACGAACAGCTGTTCGGCAAGGTCGATCACCTGTTGGAGACCGGTGCGAACGATGTAATGGTGGTCAAGCCCTGCGCAGGCAGCCTGGATGATCGCGAGCGTCTGTTGCCCTATACGGCGCAATGTGTGCTGGCAATCGACCTGGAAGCAGGCGTGATGCGGGTTGAATGGGACGCGGACTTCTAAACGATGGGTAACCTTCGCGTAGACGTCATCACGTTGTTCCCCGAGATGTTCTCGGCCATCACTGAGTACGGCATTACCAGCCGCGCGGTAAAACAGGGGTTGCTTCAGGTGACCTGCTGGAACCCGCGGGACTACACCACAGATCGCCACCACACAGTGGATGATCGGCCGTTTGGCGGTGGCCCGGGCATGGTGATGAAAATCAAGCCTCTGGAAGACGCCCTGGTTAGCGCCAGGCAAGCGACCGGAGCATCGGCAAAGGTGATCTACCTTTCGCCGCAAGGCCGCAAGCTGACTCAGCAAGCGGTCAAAGGCCTGGCCGAACAGGAATCGCTGATCCTGATCGCCGGTCGTTATGAAGGCATCGACGAGCGCTTTATCGAGGCTCATGTCGATGAGGAGTGGTCGATTGGCGACTATGTGCTTTCCGGTGGCGAGCTGCCGGCCATGGTACTGATCGATGCGGTTACACGGCTGCTGCCCGGAGCTTTAGGGCATGTGGACTCGGCGGAGGAAGACTCCTTCACCGACGGTCTGCTCGATTGCCCGCACTACACCCGACCTGAGGTGTATGCGGATCAGCGTGTTCCCGACGTGTTGCTAAGTGGCAACCATGCACACATCCGGCGTTGGAGAATGAAGCAGTCCCTTGGTAGGACCTTCGAACGACGCGCCGATCTTCTGGAAAGTCGCTCGCTTTCTGGAGAAGAGAAGAAGCTGCTCGAGGAATATCTCCGCGAGCGGGACGATAGTTAAACGTATCGATGGTGGATCACGTATCCATCTTAGGAGCACAGCATGACCAACAAGATCATCCAGCAGCTCGAAGCCGAGCAGATGAGCAAGGAAATCCCGACCTTCGCACCAGGCGACACCATCGTCGTTCAGGTTAAAGTGAAGGAAGGTGAGCGTTCCCGTCTGCAGGCGTTCGAAGGCGTTGTTATCGCCAAGCGTAACCGCGGCCTGAACAGCGCTTTCACCGTGCGCAAAATCTCCAGCGGCGTTGGCGTTGAGCGTACCTTCCAGACCTACAGCCCGCAGATCGACAGCCTGGCCGTGAAACGTCGTGGTGACGTGCGTAAAGCCAAGCTGTACTACCTGCGCGACCTGTCCGGCAAAGCCGCTCGCATCAAGGAAAAACTGTCCTGAGTACAGTTTGCCCGGTGGCCCTGGCCGCCTAGCGAGAAAAAAGCAGCCTTCGGGCTGCTTTTTTGCGTTTTGAAACCCGAAAGAAGTGACGGACATGACCAGCCGAGACCAGGAAATTCAGCGCCGCACCGAGTTGTCGGTGACCCGCGTGACCAAAGCGGTGTTCCCCAACACCACCAACCACCACAACACCTTGTTCGGCGGCACTGCGCTGGCCTGGATGGACGAAGTGTCGTTCATCGCCGCTACGCGCTTCTGCCGGCTGCCGCTGGTGACCGTGTCCACAGACCGTATCGATTTCAAACACCCGATCCCGGCAGGCTCGATCGTCGAGCTGGTGGGTACGGTGATCAAGGTCGGCAACACCAGTTTGCAGGTTCAAGTGGACGTATTCGTCGAGAACATGTACCTGGATGGGCGCGAGCGGGCAATCCATGGTGTGTTCAGCTTTGTCGCCATCGACGAGGACAAGCGCCCGGTGCCGGTGTTGCCACAAGCTTGAAGGCTCAGCCCGGCGCGGCAGTCGTCTCGGTGACGGGGGCCGGTTCCACCAGCGCCACCAGGGTCCAGCCAGGTTGCGGCGCAAGCGGGTTCTCGGGGCTTGATACATGTACCCAGCCCTGGGCATCCCGGGCAAACAAAAGATGTGCGCGCTCGCCATGCAATGCCTGGTAATTGTCCCAGTCGAAGCCCTCGGTAAGGTTGGTGCTGTACAGTTCCGCGCCATGATGCAGCCGATTGGCCATTTGCTGGTAGGTCATCGGGCTTGAGCCCAGCAGTTGGCCACGGTGCTCTTCGCTGGCCCGGTGTTTGTCGCTGCGCTGCTTCTCCAGGCCGCTGGCAAGCACATACAAGCGGCCGTGGCCGAAGTCATGACGAAAGCGCGCACAGGCCAAGGCGTTGATCTCCCCGGCAGGCGACAGCCCCAGCAAATGGCCGAGGCCTACCAGGTCCAAGTGCGCGTCGGCATGCTGCGAAGCCGGGTTGCCAAAGTAGGTCGGCAGCCCCTCCATGCGTGCCGCACGAATGTTTTCCCAGCTCGAATCGGTCAGCAACACACGGCAACCCAGTTGCTGCAGTGCCTTGCCGATGGTGCGTGCGGGTTGGTTGGCGCCGACGATGAGAAAGCCGCTGGGCGCCGGCTCGGCCACCTTGAGCAGGCGCGCCAGGGGGCGGGCTGTAGCGCTCTGCAGCACGACAGTGCCGATGATCACGGCAAAGGTGAGCGGCACCAGTAGCAGTGCGTCCTGATGCCCGGCCTCATGCAGGCGGATGGCGAATATCGCCGACACTGCGGCGGCAACGATACCGCGTGGTGCGATCCAGGCCAGCAGGGCTCGTTCCCGCCAGTTCAACGAGGACCCCAGTGTTGACAGCAAGACATTCAGCGGCCGCGCCACCAGTTGGATCACCAACAGCAGTGCCAGTACGGCCGGGCCCAACCCCAGCAGGGCGTGCAGATCGAGCCGCGCGGCGAGCAGGATGAACAGGCCGGAGATCAGCAGTACGCTGAGGTTCTCCTTGAAGTGCAGGATCTGCCGTACATCGACGCCACGCATGTTGGCCAGCCACATGCCCATTACCGTCACCGCCAGTAGCCCGGACTCGTGAACGATCTGGTTGGCGGCGATGAAAATACCCAGAACGGCGGCCAGCGACGCCAGGTTGTGCAGGTATTCCGGCAGCCATTGCTCGCGCATGATCTGCCCCAGTAACCAGCCACCGGCGGCGCCCAAGGCGCTGCCGCAGAAGATCACCCCGGCAAAGGTCCCCAGGCTCTGGCTCAGGCCATCGCCATCGGCGCTGGCGATGATGAAGCTGTACACCACGACGGCGAGCAGGGCACCGATCGGGTCGATGACGATGCCTTCCCAGCGCAGGATGTTGGCAATGGTCGCCTTCGGCCGTACCACGCGCAGCATGGGCACGATGACCGTAGGGCCTGTCACCAGGGTCAAGGTGCCGAACAGGATCGCCAGCGGCCAGTCGAAACCCAGCAGCCAGTGTGTCGCCAGGGCGATCACCAGCCAGGTCGACAGGGCGCCGACGGTGACCAGGCGGTGCACCACGCTGCCGATGTCCCGCCATTGCGAGAGGTGCAGGGTCAGGCTGCCTTCGAACAGGATCAGTGCCACCGCCAGTGACACCAGCGGCATCAGCAGCGGGCCGAACAGCGCTTGCGGGTCGAGCCAGCCGAGCAACGGGCCGACCATTATCCCGGCCAGCAGCAGGAAGAGAATCGCTGGCAGCTTCAGGCGCCAGGCCAGCCACTGGCAGGCGAGGGCGGCGGCACCGATACCGCCCACACTGAGTAGGATCTGCTGTTCGTTCATGCGGGCTCCCTATGCCGGCGTTGTTATGAAAGACTAAGCGTCATTTCGTCGTTTGCCACCGAGTTTTCATGCCAGCCCTTGACCACCCCTTGATCGACCAGTTCCTTGATGCCCTGTGGCTGGAAAAAGGCCTTTCAGACAACACTCGCGTCTCTTATCGCAGTGACCTGGCGCTGTTCAATGGCTGGCTGCAGGATCACGGCCTGGCCTTGCCTGCCGCCGGTCGAGAGCTGATCCTCGATCACCTGGCCTGGCGTCTGGATCAAGGCTACAAACCGCGTTCCACTGCGCGTTTTCTCTCAGGTCTGCGTGGCTTTTTTCGCTACTTGCTGCGGGAAAAGCTCATTGCCGTCGATCCAACCCTGCAAATAGAGATGCCTCAGCTGGGCAAACCCTTGCCCAAGTCGTTGTCAGAAGCCGACGTCGAGGCCCTGTTGCAGGCCCCGGACCTTGGCGAAGCCATTGGCCAGCGCGACCGTGCCATGCTTGAAGTCCTGTACGCCTGTGGTCTGCGCGTTACCGAACTGGTCAGCCTTGCCCTGGACCAGGTGAACCTGCGCCAGGGCGTGCTGCGGGTGATGGGCAAGGGCAGCAAGGAGCGCTTGGTGCCGATGGGCGAAGAGGCGGTGCTGTGGCTGGAACGCTACCTGCGCGATGGCCGCGCCGAACTGCTCAGCGGGCGCCCGAGCGATGTGTTGTTCCCCAGCCTGCGCGGTGAGCAGATGACCCGCCAGACGTTCTGGCACCGCATCAAGCATCACGCGCGAGTTGCCGGCATCGACAAGCCGCTGTCACCGCACACCCTGCGGCACGCCTTCGCCACCCATCTGCTCAATCATGGTGCCGACCTGCGCGTGGTGCAGATGCTGCTGGGGCACAGCGACCTGTCGACCACACAAATCTATACCCACGTGGCCAAGGCCCGCCTGCAGCAACTGCACGCACAGCACCACCCGCGTGGATGAATGATTTTCATGTTCCGCCGGCCGGTACTCGCAGACCCCTTCACCGGTAGCGTGTTGTGGTAGGCTTGGGCGGTTTGCACCAAGGGCCGCACGGTCGCCGCGTTTTTGCGCAGGTGACGCCCTCCGGCCCCTGTCCGCCCTCAGGAGTTCCCATGCGCGTGACCCAGATTTTCGCCGCCGCCGCGTTGGCGCTGGCCAGTACCTTTGCCGTTGCCGCGGCGACCGACAGCAATGCCGCTGCCGAGCAGGCGATTCGCAAGTCGTTGCAGAACCTTGAGCTGGAAGTGCCGGTCGAGAGCGTGGCCAGCAGCCCGCTCAACGGCCTGTATGAAGTCAAGCTGCAGGGCGGCCGTGTGCTGTACGCCAGCGCCGATGGCCAGTTCGTCATGCAGGGCTACCTGTACCAGATCCAGGACGGCAAGCCGGTCAACCTGACCGAGAAGACCGAGCGCCAAGGCGTAGCCAAGCTCATCAATGGCATTCCAGCTGCCGAGATGGTGGTTTATCCTGCCAAGGGCCAGACCAAGTCGCACATCACCGTGTTCACCGACACCACCTGCCCGTATTGTCACAAGCTGCACGCCGAAGTGCCGGAGCTCAACCGTCGCGGTATCGAAGTGCGCTATGTCGCCTTCCCGCGCCAGGGCCTCGGCTCGCCGGGTGACGAGCAGTTGCAGGCCGTGTGGTGCTCCAGTGACCGCCGCGCAGCGCTGGACAAGATGATCGACGGCAAGGAAATCAAGGCTGCCAAATGCGCCAACCCGGTCGGCAAGCAGTTCCAGCTGGGCCAGTCGATCGGCGTCAACGGCACGCCGGCGATCGTGCTCGAAAACGGCCAGGTGATTCCAGGTTATCAACCGGCACCGCAAGTGGCCAAACTGGCCCTGGCCGGCCAGCAGCAGGCCGCCAAGTAAATCATTCAGTACGCCGTCGTCATGGGGTGACGGCATGTTTCACGGTCGGCGCAGGTGCCGGCCGTTCAATGGGGAGTTCACAGTGAAACCGGTCAAAGTAGGCATCTGTGGGTTGGGGACCGTCGGTGGCGGAACCTTCAATGTACTTCAGCGCAACGCCGAGGAGATTGCCCGCCGTGCCGGGCGCGGTATTGAAGTGGCACAGATCGCCATGCGCTCGCCGAACCCGAACTGCCAGATTACCGGTACCCCCATTACCGCTGATGTGTTCGACGTTGCGAGCAACCCGGAGATCGACGTTGTCATCGAGCTGATCGGTGGCTACACCATCGCCCGCGACCTGGTGCTCAAGGCCATCGAAAACGGCAAGCACGTGGTGACTGCCAACAAGGCGCTGATCGCCGTTCACGGCAACGAAATTTTCGCCAAGGCCCGTGAGAAGGGCGTGATCGTTGCGTTCGAAGCCGCAGTGGCCGGTGGCATCCCGGTGATCAAGGCGATCCGCGAAGGCCTGTCGGCCAACCGCATCAACTGGCTGGCCGGGATCATCAACGGCACCGGCAACTTCATCCTCACCGAGATGCGTGAAAAAGGCCGCGCCTTCCCCGACGTGCTGGCCGAAGCGCAGGCGCTGGGTTATGCCGAAGCCGACCCGACCTTCGACGTCGAAGGTATCGATGCTGCGCACAAGCTGACCATCCTGGCGTCCATCGCCTTTGGCATCCCGCTGCAGTTCGACAAGGCCTACACCGAAGGCATCACCCAGCTGACCACCGCCGACGTGAACTACGCCGAAGCCCTGGGCTACCGCATCAAGCACCTGGGTGTAGCCCGCCGCACTGCCGAAGGCATCGAGCTGCGCGTGCACCCGACGCTGATCCCGAGCGATCGCCTGATCGCCAACGTAAACGGCGTGATGAACGCCGTGATGGTCAATGGCGATGCGGCCGGCTCGACCTTGTATTACGGTGCCGGCGCCGGCATGGAGCCCACGGCTTCCTCGGTGGTCGCCGACCTGGTTGACGTGGTCCGCGCCATGACCTGCGACCCGGAAAACCGCGTGCCGCACCTGGCCTTCCAGCCGGACTCGCTGTCGGCGCACCCGATTCTGCCGATCGAAGCTTGCCAGAGCGCCTACTACCTGCGCATCCATGCCAAGGACCACCCGGGCGTGCTGGCTCAGGTGGCGAGCATCCTGTCGGAGCGCGGCATCAACATCGAGTCGATCATGCAGAAAGAAGTCGAGGAACAGGACGGCCTGGTGCCGATGATCCTGCTGACCCACCGTGTGGTCGAGCAGAGCATCAACGACGCCATCGTTGCTCTGGAAGCCTTGCAGGACGTGGTCGGCAAGGTCGTGCGCATCCGCGTCGAACAGCTCAACTAAGCGGCAAGCTTCAAGCTGCAAGCTGCAAGAAAAAGCAGTTCGGTGTTGGGGCTTCTAACAGTTTAAATTTGCGGCAAGGGCAGTGCAGCGCGTAAGAAAAATGCCGAACAGCTTTTTCTTGGCGCTTGCAGCTTGCAACTTGCCGCTCGAACCGAAGGTTTGCATATGCGCTATATCAGCACCCGCGGCCAGGCACCGGCCCTGAATTTCGAAGACGTCCTGCTGGCTGGCCTGGCCAGCGATGGCGGCCTGTACGTGCCAGAGAACCTCCCACGCTTCACCCAGGAAGAAATCGCTTCCTGGGCTGGCCTGCCGTATCACGAACTGGCCTTCCGTGTGATGCGCCCGTTCGTCGAGGGCAGCATTGCCGACGCCGATTTCAAGAAGATCCTGGAAGAGACCTACGGCGAGTTCGCCCACGCTGCGGTCGCTCCGCTGCGCCAGCTGAACAGCAACGAGTGGGTTCTTGAGCTGTTCCACGGCCCGACGCTGGCCTTCAAGGACTTCGCCCTGCAGCTGCTCGGGCGTCTGCTCGACCACGTACTGGCCAAGCGCAACGAGCGCGTGGTGATCATTGGCGCCACCAGTGGCGACACCGGCTCGGCCGCCATCGAAGGCTGCCGTCGCTGCGACAACGTCGATATCTTCATCCTTCATCCGCATCAGCGTGTGTCGGAAGTTCAGCGCCGTCAGATGACCACCATCTTCGGCGACAACATCCACAACATCGCCATCGAAGGCAACTTCGATGACTGCCAGGAGATGGTCAAGGCCAGCTTCGCCGACCAGTCGTTCCTCAAAGGCACCCGCCTGGTCGCAGTCAACTCGATCAACTGGGCGCGGATCATGGCCCAGATCGTCTACTACTTCCACGCTGCCCTGCAGCTCGGTGGCCCGGCGCGTTCGGTGGCGTTCTCGGTGCCGACCGGCAACTTTGGCGACATCTTCGCCGGCTACCTGGCACGCAACATGGGCCTGCCGGTCAGCCAGCTGGTGGTTGCCACCAACCGCAACGACATCCTGCACCGCTTCATGAGCGGCAACCAGTACGTCAAGGAAACCCTGCACGCGACCTTGTCGCCGTCGATGGACATCATGGTCTCGTCCAACTTCGAGCGCTTGTTGTTCGACCTCCACGGTCGCAACGGTGCCGCTATCGGCGAACTGATGGCCAACTTCAAGCAGGGCGGCGGTTTCAGCGTCGACCAGGACCGCTGGACAGAGGCGCGCAAGCTGTTCGACTCGCTGGCAGTGAGCGACGAGCAGACTTGCGAGACCATCGCCGAGGTCTTCGCCAGCACAGGTGAAGTGCTCGACCCGCATACCGCGATTGGCGTAAAGGCCGCGCGCGAATGCCGTCGCAGCCTGGATACCCCTATGGTGGTGCTGGGCACTGCGCACCCGGTCAAATTCCCGGAGGCTGTGGAGAAAGCGGGCGTCGGCAAGGCGCTGGAGCTGCCTGCGCACCTGAGCGACCTGTTCGGCCGTGAGGAGCGCTGCACGGTGCTGGCCAACGACCTCAAGGCAGTCCAGGCCTTCGTCAGCCAGCACGGTAATCGCGGCAAGCCGCTTTAATCGTGATGAGAGGGGCCGCTGCGCGGCCCCTTTTTTAGATTTTTCCCCGGTTTCATTCAGACTTTTCCTATGTAAAACGCGTTGAGCGCTGCATACAGTGGCCCGTCCTTCCCTCAGGAGCGGCTCATGCATCAGCCCTACGTGTTGATTCACCAGGCTCGGCCTTCCCACCAGATTCTCCTGCATCAGGCGTGCAATGCCCTGGGCGTTTTCGATGTGCGCATCACCCATGATCTGGTTGACCTCAATGCCTGCCTGGCACGCAAGCGCGGTGCCGATCTGCTGATCCTCGACCATGCGATGAAAGGCGGCCAGGCCCTGCTCGAACGCCTGGAGCGCAACCGCTGTTCACGCGCTTTGCTTTTCGTCGGCTGTGCCAGCAAGCACCGGCCCAACCTTGCCGAGCAAGCTCGCGAGCGTGGCCTCTGGGTGCTGGCCGACCTGCCCTGGCCGCTACCGGTGCGGCGTTGGCAGCAGGCCTTGCAGCGTATTCAAACGGTCACATCACCCACGCATGCTCACTGAAACAGCTGCAGCGCAACGAACTTTCCGCTGCGCTTGCTGGTCAGTTCCTTCATATACCACCACGCAGCGAGTGATCCGGATGGAAAGAATCTGCAGACTGCTTAATGATGCCCTGAGCCCCTATCAGACCCAGCTAGGCACCGCCGATGCCATTGGCAACCGGCAACTCACCGTTTTCGACAGCCTCGGTGGCATTACCTTGCGCCGAACGGTCAGCCAGCGCCAGTTGCAGGAGCAAAGCCTGCTGATCGACTTGGTCGATGGCCTTCACCGTGACCTGCAGATAGCCGAGGGGCGCCTGCAGCCCTGTGTCATCGCCGCGTTGCAGCAACGTCAGCATCCTCAAGGAACCTTTGCCTGAGTGGCGCATCAGAGACAGTAGGGCAGCCAGCCAGCACACAGCTCCGGTGATGGCGGGTTGTCGCGGGAAGTCCATGAGGACTTTCGATTGGCCCCGGGCGTCCTCCCCAGCGTCCCGGGGTTTCTTTTTACCGCCCTTCGAAAAAATGCTTGCTCTGTTCCAGGTATTCTTCTTGCAGCTCCGGATCCAACCATTTGGCGTAAAGCGCGGGCAGGGTGTCCCGGCGTAGCGGGGGCAGCAGTTGGTCTATATGCGCGACCGCTGCGTGCCCCAAGGGGGAATCGGAGCAGCCCACATGCAGGAACTGGTAGCGGTTCACCCCTTGTATCGGGTGAAACTGGTACTCATCGAGCGAGCCGCCTTGCTGCTGGATCAGGTAGCGCACTTCCGGCCAGTAGCCGAGCACCAGTTGCAGGCGCCCCAGGCGCTGCATCTGCAGCAGATTGGCAGTGGCATCGTTACCATAGTGGCGGCTGAGGACTGCGTCGGGGAGCTGGTGCAGGATCTCGTCGATCTGGGTGTTGTAGCTGCGTCCGGCGACGATGCCAAGCTGCAGTTGCGTGTCGCTCAACAAGCGTTTGAGGTCAACCTGCGCACCATCCAGAAACGGTGCCAGCAGAGATCCGGCTTGCTTGCGTACGACCAGGCCACCGCTCATCGCCCCCAGCACCGGTTCGGAGAAATGCACGAACTTCGCACGCTCCGGTGTCCACAGCATGGTCGGATCGCAGGTGAAGCTGGTAGGGTCCTGCAGCATCTGTATGCCGCGCGCCCGAGTGACCCGTACGATGTCGTGGTCGTACTCGGGCATCTGTTCGATCAGCAGCGCCAGCATCCGGTCGATCGCACCTTGGCCCTTGGCCGCACCCTCCAGGATGGTGAAGGGCGGCAGGTCGCGGACCAGCCATATCAGGCGTTCCTTGGCCTGCACTGGCGCGATGGCCATGGCGAGCAGCAGCCCGCAGAGCAGGGACAGGAACGCGCGCACGGGCGGGGGCGACCTCAGACCGTGCCTGCCTGGCGCAAGCTGGCGATGGCGGCGGCGTCATAACCCAGGGTGCCAAGCAGGGCATCGGTGTGCTCGCCCAGCGCCGGGCCTACCCACTCGGCCGAGCCGGGTGTTTCGGACAGCTTGGGTACAATGCCTGGCATCTTGAACGCTTTACCGTCTGGCAGGCGGGCCTGCAGGAACATCTCGCGGGCCAGGTACTGCGGGTCGTTGAACATGTCTTCTGCCGAATAGATTCGGCTTGCCGGCACTTCGGCGGCTGTCAGTACCTGCATCACCTGCTCCAGGGGCAGGCTGTTGGCCCAGCGGTCGATCACCCCGTACAGTTCGTCACGCCGCGCATCGCGGCCATCATTGCTGGCCAGCGTCGGGTCGTCGGCCAGGTCGTTACGGCCGATGGCCTGCATGAAACGGTTGAATATCGCATCGCCATTGGCACCGATCTGCACGTGCTTGCCGTCGGCGCTGGTGTGGATGGAAGAGGGCGTGATGCCCGGCATGATGTTGCCGGTGCGTTCGCGAATGAAGCCAAACACATCGAACTCGGGGACCATGCTTTCCATCATGGCGAAGATTGCCTCGTACAGCGCCACGTCCACCACCTGGCCCTGGCCGCCGTTGACCTCGCGGTGGCGCAGCGCCATCAGTGCGCCGATCACGCCCCACAATGCAGCGATCGAGTCGCCGATGGAGATGCCGGTGCGCACCGGTGGGCGGTCATCGAAGCCGGTGATATAGCGCAGGCCACCCATCGACTCGCCTACGGCGCCGAAGCCTGGCTGATCCTTCATCGGCCCGGTCTGGCCGAAGCCTGACAGGCGCACCATCACCAGTTTCGGGTTGAGCTCATGCAGCACATCCCAGCCCAGGCCGAGCTTTTCCAGCACGCCCGGGCGAAAGTTCTCGATGAGAATGTCGGCCTCGGCCAGCAGCCGCTTGAGGATCTCGCGACCATCGGGATGCTTGAGGTTCAGCGTCAGTGACTGCTTGTTGCGCGCCTGCACGAACCACCACAGCGAAGTACCCTCGTACAGCTTGCGCCATTTGCGCAGCGGGTCACCGCCGTCGGGCGACTCGACCTTGATCACCTCGGCGCCGAACTCGGCGCAGATGCGCGAAGCGAACGGGCCAGCGATCAGGGTGCCAAGCTCGATGACTTTCAGGCCGGCGAGGGGTTTGCTGGGCGTAGGCATGGGGCATCCGTGGCAATTGGGCAGAACCGTGGTTTTATCATAGGTCGGTAGCGGCAGATACTGCTGCGGCGCAACGAAGATCAGGATCGGGTAGACTGTGTGACTTTTCTTTGCGCAAGTAGCCCTTCGACCATGGCCCAGCCGTCCACCACCTACAAATTCGAACTGAATCTGACCGATCTCGATCGCGGCGTGTACGAAAGCGTCAAGCAGACCATCGCCCGTCATCCTTCGGAAACCGAAGAGCGCATGGCCGTGCGGCTGTTGGCCTACGCACTCTGGTACAACGAGAATCTGTCGTTCGGCCGCGGCCTGTCGGATGTCGACGAGCCTGCCCTGTGGGAAAAGAGCCTGGACGACCGCGTACTGCACTGGATCGAAGTGGGCCAGCCGGACGCTGATCGCCTGACCTGGTGTTCGCGCCGTACCGAGCGCACCAGCCTGCTGGCCTACGGCAGTCTGCGTGTATGGGAGAGCAAGGTGGTTGGCGCGGTCAAGAACCTGAAGAACCTGAACATCGCCGCTGTGCCGCAAGAGGTGCTCGAGGTGCTTGCCACGGACATGCCGCGCAGCATTAAGTGGGACGTGATGATCAGTGAAGGCACAGTGTTCGTCACTGATGACCGTGGCCAGCACGAAGTGCAGCTGCAGTGGCTGCTCGGTGAGCGTGGCTGAGCCAACCGACCCATGCGTATCGAACCCCGCCCGCTGCCGCCGACCCTGCCGTTTCTCGGTAACCTGCCACCTTTGCTGACCCGCCTGTATGCCGCCCGCGGCGTGCAGTCCGAGGCCGAGCTGGACAAGAGCCTGGCGCGGCTGTTGCCCTACCAGCAGCTCAAGGGCATCGATGCCGCGGTAGACTTGCTGGTCGAAGCGCTCGACCAGCGCCAGCGCATCATCATCGTCGGCGACTTCGATGCCGACGGCGCCACCGCCAGTACTGTCGGCGTGCTCGGCCTGCGTCTGCTGGGCGCGGCCCATGTCGACTACCTGGTGCCCAACCGTTTCGAATATGGCTATGGCCTGACCCCGGAGATCGTCGAGGTGGCGCTGCAGCGCCAGCCGCAATTGCTGATCACGGTCGACAACGGAATTTCCAGTGTCGAGGGTGTGGCGGCAGCCAAAGCGGCCGGGCTCAAAGTGCTGGTCACCGACCACCACCTGCCGGGCCAGCAATTGCCGGACGCCGACGCTATCGTCAACCCGAACCAGCCAGGTTGCGACTTCCCAAGCAAATCGCTGGCCGGCGTCGGGGTGATCTTCTACGTGCTGATGGCCTTGCGCGCGCGCCTACGCAGCTTGGGGCGCTACCAGACGCAAGCACAACCGAACATCGGTGAGCTGCTCGACCTGGTCGCGCTGGGCAGCGTAGCCGACGTGGTGCCGCTGGATGCCAACAACCGCATCCTCGTGCATCAGGGCCTGGAGCGCATCCGTGCCGGCAGGGCGCGGCCAGGGCTGAAGGCTATTCTGGAGGTGGCACGTCGCGATCACCGGCGTATCACCTCCACTGACCTGGGTTTCATTCTAGGCCCGCGGCTCAATGCCGCCGGGCGCCTGGACGACATGAGCCTGGGTATCGAGTGCCTGTTGTGCGAGGACGAGGCGCTAGCCCAGGACATGGCACAGCAGCTCGATGGCCTGAACCAGGACCGCAAGTCGATCGAGCAGGGCATGCAGCGCGAAGCGTTGGCCCAGCTCAAGGATTTGCCGGTCGAGTCCATGCCTTACGGCCTATGCCTGTTCGATGCCGAATGGCACCAAGGTGTGATCGGGATCCTCGCCTCACGCCTGAAAGAGCGTTACCACCGGCCTACCATCGCCTTCGCCGATGCTGGTGACGGCATGCTCAAGGGCTCGGCGCGGTCGGTACCGGGCTTTCACATCCGTGATGCGCTGGATGCAGTGGCAGCGCGCCATCCGCAGTTGATCAGCAAGTTTGGCGGCCATGCCATGGCCGCGGGCCTCTCGCTACCTGAAGGCAATTTCTCCGCGTTTGCCGAGGCGTTCGACGAAGAAGTACGGCGCCAGCTGCGTGAAGAAGACCTCACCGGGCGCCTGCTGTCGGATGGCAGCCTAGCGGTCGAGGAGTTCCACCTTGACCTGGCCAAGGCCTTGCGCCACGCCGGGCCCTGGGGGCAGCACTTCCCCGAACCGCTGTTCCATGGGGTGTTCCAGTTGGTCGAGCAGCGCGTGGTCGGCGAGCGCCACCTTAAAGTGGTGCTCAAGAGCGAATGTGGTTCGGTACGCCTGGATGGCATTGCCTTCGGCATCGACCGCGAGGTTTGGCCGAACCCGACCGTGCGTTGGGTGGAGCTTGCCTACAAGCTGGATGTTAACGAGTTTCGAGGTAATGAAAGTGTGCAGTTGATGATTGCGCATATGGAGCCGCGCTGAGGAGCCTACAAGTGCCTGACTTGGTCTTTGCGGGGGCGGCGCTCGGTTTCCCTGGCGCCGCAAACCTACCGGTAAAGACCTAAGCTCTCTGACACTTTAGCCATCAGGAAGAAGTTAGCCTGTCATGCCTAACTCTGCATCATCCATCAGTGCCTTGGCCATGGCACTGAGGTAATGGGATGCCCAGATCATCATCGGTTTTTCATCCATCAGGCCAATGATGGTCAGCTCTCGTACATAGCCCATCAATTCCGAGGCCTGCTCACGGGCATCGCGGCAGGGAATCCCTGGCTCGATGCGGAACAGTGGGTGAGTCTGGTGTTCACCCTGAAAGAAGGTGGTCTTCCCTACAGTAAAGTGGGTGTCGTCTGTGGTCATCGAATTCCCTCCTGAAGTTTCTCGATTGCCTGTTCTGGCCTCTTTGTGGGCAAGCCAGCTCCCACAGGTCATCTGCAAGTTTTGAGGTCTGCGATGCCCCTGTGGCCGCGGGTTTACCCGCGAAGAGGCCAGTGAATCCAGCCTCAATGCAGGGTAGTAGTACGCTCCACGGCCAATGACAGCGCATCCGCTTGGCCCCAGGCAATCTGCAGGGCACGCAGCCCATTCACAAGCGATTCCCGGGAGCTGTCATCTTCGACGGCATCGAGGACTCGATGGCAGTGGTTGTAAGCGAGCATCAGGTAATGGGTGACGTTCATCAACACGTGATCGATTGGCACGATGCCATCGCTCACGGCGTTGGTCAGGGTCTTGTCGGAGGGAAGGTCGAAATGGTGGGGCGGATCGGGGACTAGTTTTTTCATAGTGAAAGACTCGTAAGGTTACTGATTGACCGACCTGTCCGATTCCACACGGATGGGTGGCAGTTGTACGCGGTGTGGAATCCAGGCTACGAGTAAACCCGGTAGGCTTTGCGGCCTCCCGCGCACAACTGCCATGACGACAGCAACTCAGTAATTGACAGGATTCCACTCCCGGACGCCAAACATCAGCGACACGAAAAGCCTAAAGGGTGGGGTTTCCAGGGACAATCAGCCGCGAGTCGACAGGATTCGTAGGATATTTTCCTGATCTAGGTATCGCTAGCTTATATGTGTAGGAAACATCTGAAGCGCGCGTCAGAGCAGTCAACAATCCCATCGAACCTCCCTCCCACCAATCTGGTCTAGTCTGATTAATGACCGGCACCGGGCCAGGGATGTGCACTTGAATGCCCGGGCCGGATCACCATTGGAGTCCTTGGGAGGTGCCCTCATGAGCCTGCTGCTCGAGCCTTACACCCTGCGTCAGCTGACGTTGCCCAACCGCATCGCCGTCTCGCCGATGTGCCAGTATTCCGCTGTCGATGGCCTGGCCAACGACTGGCACCTTGTCCATTTGGGTAGCCGCGCCGTCGGTGGTGCCGGGCTGGTCATCACCGAAGCGGTCGCTGTGACCGCCGATGGCCGGATCACTGCCGAGGACCTTGGTCTGTGGAACGATGAACAGGTCGCCCCACTGCAACGCATCACCCGCTTCATCACCGCGCAGGGCGCCGTGCCGGGCATCCAGCTGGCCCACGCCGGGCGCAAGGCCAGCACCCATCGCCCGTGGCTGGGCAAGCATGGCAGCGTCAAGATCGAGGAAGGTGGCTGGCAGCCGGTGGGGCCGTCGAAGATTGCCTTCGACCCTGAACACACGGCGCCGCGTGAGTTGAGCAAAGACGAGATCCAGGATGTTGTAGCCGAGTTTGTCAAAGCCACCGAACGGGCATTGCAAGCGGGCTTCAAGGTAGTCGAGATCCACGCCGCCCATGGCTACCTGCTGCATCAGTTCCTCTCGCCGCTAAGCAATCAGCGCTGTGACGAATATGGTAGCTGTTTCGAAAACCGCATCCGCCTTACGCTGCAGGTGACCGAGGCGGTGCGTAAGGTCTGGCCGAAGGAACTGCCGCTGTTCGTTCGCGTGTCGGCGACCGACTGGGTGGAAGACGGCTGGAACCCCGACGAAACAGTAGAACTGGCCCGTCGCCTGCGAGCGCTCGGTGTCGACTTGATCGATGTGTCCTCCGGCGGTACTTCGATGAATGCCGAAATCCCCACCGGCCCCGGCTACCAGACCCGCTTCGCCGAGCGTGTACGCAAGGAATCGGAGATCGCCACCGGTACGGTGGGCATGATCACCGAACCGGCCCAGGCCGAACACATCCTGCGCACCGGGC
Organism: Pseudomonas sp. BNK-15; assembly: GCF_047456105.1. Classification (NCBI taxonomy): domain Bacteria; kingdom Pseudomonadati; phylum Pseudomonadota; class Gammaproteobacteria; order Pseudomonadales; family Pseudomonadaceae; genus Pseudomonas; species Pseudomonas sp. BNK-15. Next base: position 727,757 of record NZ_CP179898.1, on the reverse strand, counting down.
AGGCCGACCTGATCTTCCTGGCTCGCGAGCTGCTGCGCGACCCTTACTGGCCGTTGCATGCCGACGATGACCTGGGCGGTAACAGGGCTACGTGGCCGGCGCAGTATCAACGGGCTACCAGCCGGGCGAATCCGATACATGAGTCGGATCTGCGGGACTGATTGACCACCTCAGCTGTAAGCGGCCTTGCTCAGAATATCGCTGACCCACTGATTGATGCTTTTTTCCGCCAGCTCGGCCTTTGCGGCCACGCTGGCGTGAAGGGTGGGCTCAAGGCGCAGACTCAGCTTCCCCGAATAGGTCTTTTGCGGCTCACGGCCTAGGCGTTTACAGGTTTCGAGATAGTCATCAACGGCCTCCTCGAATGCTTGTCGCAATTCACTGATCGATTCACCGTGAAAACCAATCACGTCACGTATGCCCGCAACGTGTCCAATCAGCAATTGGTCCTCGTCACTGTATTCGATTCTTGCGGCATAGCCGCGGTAGGTCATGACATTCATGGTGTTACTCCGGCCTGCTCAAGGAACTGGCGGGCGTCGCGCAATTGACATTCCAAGGTCTTGGGCACTGGTTTCCTGAAAATGGCTTCAAGGGCCGATCTTTGATGATTATTCATGGTATCAGACTATGATACCAGTCGTTTTTTTCACAACAGCCGGACTGTAGGAGATAGGGGACCGTGCTTGAAGGAAAGGTCCTAGGTATTCATGCGAGGACGATCGCCACTTTGTACCGGCCTCCTTGCTGACTTGTCTCAGGAGAGGCCGGTAGCTTCACATCACGTTCAATGCTTGATCATCACGTGCCGCACGCAGGTGTAATCCTCCAGCCCATACATCGACATGTCCTTCCCATACCCCGAATGCTTCTGCCCGCCATGGGGCATTTCGCTGACCAGCATGAAGTGGGTATTGACCCAGGTGCAGCCATACTGCAACCGGGCCGCCAGGCGGTGGGCGCGGCCTGTGTCGCGGGTCCACACCGACGAAGCCAGGCCGTACTCCGAGTCGTTGGCCCATTCCAGCGCCTGTGCTTCGTCGGTGAAGCGCGTTACCGACACCACCGGGCCAAACACTTCGTGGCGCACGATCTCGTCATCCTGCAGCGCATCGGCCAGCACCGTTGGCTCGAAGAAGAAGCCATCCCCCGGTAGTGCCTTGCCCCCGGTGACCAGGCGAATGTGCGGCTGGGCGATGGCGCGCCCGACCAGGCCGGCCACCTTGTCACGGTGCTGGGCGCTGATCAGCGGGCCGAGTTCGGTGTCTTCGGCATCCTGCAGGCCGGTTTTAAGGCTGGCCACGGCTTTGCCGAGGCGTTCGACGAAGCGTTCGTAGATGCCGGCCTGCACATACAGGCGGCAGGCCGCGGTGCAGTCCTGGCCTGCGTTGTAGAAACCGAAGGTGCGGATACCGTCGATGGCGGCATCGATGTCGGCATCGTCGAACACCAGCACAGGCGCCTTGCCGCCCAGTTCCATGTGCATGCGCTTAACGCTGCCCGCCGTGGCGCCGATGATGTGCGCGCCGGTAGGGATCGAGCCAGTCAGCGAGACCATACGCACCTTGGGGTGGGTAACCAGTGGGTTGCCGACCGTCTGGCCGCGGCCGAAGAGGATGTTGAGCACGCCGGCAGGCAGTACGTCCTTGGCCAGTTCGCCGAGGCGCAGGGCGGTCAGCGGGGTCAGCTCGGACGGTTTTATGACCACGGTATTGCCAGCGGCCAAGGCTGGGGCGATCTTCCACGCCAGCATCATCAGTGGATAGTTCCAGGGTGCGATCGAGGCCACTACGCCCAGCGGGTCGCGGCGGATCATCGAGGTGTGCCCTGGCAGGTATTCACCGGCCGCCGAGCCACCGAGGCAGCGGGCGGCGCCGGCAAAATAGCGCAGCACATCGGCGATGGCCGGTATTTCGTCGTTCAGGGCCGCAGCGAAGGGTTTGCCACAATTCTGCGACTCCAGCCTGGCCAGTTCATCGGCATGCGCCTCAATCGTGTCGGCCAGTGCCAGCAGGGCCAGCGAGCGCTCTTTCGGGCTGGTCTGCGACCAGCTGTCGAAGGCATGGTCGGCGCCACGCACCGCCGTATCGACCTGGGCCTCGGTGGCTTCGTTGATCTGTGCCAAGGCACTGCCTTCAGCGGGGTTGAGCACGGTCCAGGCCGGGCCATCGCCTGCGACCAGGCGACCGTTGATCAGCATGTTGGTTTGCATCGGGGGCTCCTGTTGTGTCTGCGGCCGGCGCCTGGGCGGCTGCGTTTGGGGGCGTGGTCGGGCAGTCATCCAGACCGCAGTGTTGCGATTGCTACCAGCCTGGGGTGCTTGTGACGATCTCGAGTCTAGTTGGCTTTTTGCCTGCCAATGCAACATCCGGAAGCAAATCCACGGGTGGCCCTTGGCCTTGCAAGCCTTACTCTGGACGTTACTTTCCGCTGCGTGGAGACATGCGAATGAATACTCGGGGTCTGCTCGATCAACTGCTCAAATCCGGCCAGGAACTGTTGAACAAACAGTCCGGCGCAGGCAAGCCGGCCACAGGCTCAGGAGGCTTGGGCAGCCTGCTTTCCGGCGCCGGGGGCGGGGCGCTTGGCGCTGGCGCCCTGGGCTTGCTGTTGGGCAGCAAGAAGGCGCGCAAGTACGGGGGCAAAGTGATCACCTACGGCGGCCTCGCCGCGCTCGGCGTGCTGGCCTACAAGGCCTATGGCAACTGGCAGGCCCGCCAGGGCGCAGGGCAGGGGGCCGAACCGCAAACCCTCGATCGCCTGCCGCCGGCCCAGGTCGAGCAGCATAGCCAGGCGGTATTGCGGGCGTTGGTGGCGGCGGCCAAATCCGATGGCCACATCGACGAGCGCGAGCGCGCGCTGATCGAAGGCGAATTCACCCGCCTGGACAGCGACCGCGAACTGCAGCACTGGTTGCACGCCGAGCTGAACAAGCCACTGGACCCGGCCGAAGTCGCGCGTGCTGCACAAACGCCGGAGATGGCCGCCGAGATGTACCTGGCCAGCCTGATGATGGTCGATCAGGAGAACTTCATGGAGCGTGCATACCTGGACGAACTGGCCCGCCAGCTTCGCCTGGACCCGGCGTTGCGCCAGGAACTGGAGAGCCAGGCCCGACTTGCCGCAGGTCAATGACGGGTAAATGGCCTTACCATAAGGCAGGGATGCCTGGTTAACCCCGCATATTCAGCCGCATAAGCGTAGGAAGCCTGGGCTATACTTCGGCGATTTTTCCCGCTCGTTGTGAATTCCTGAGGGCTGAATGTGAAGAACTGGACCTTGCGCCAACGGATCCTGGCAAGTTTCGCCGTGATCATCGCCATCATGTTGCTGATGGTCGTAGCTGCTTACTCGCGGCTGGTGGCGATCGAAAGTGCCGAGGAGGCAGTAGGTACCGACAGCATTCCGGGGGTCTACTACAGTTCGATGATCCGCAGTGCCTGGGTCGACAGCTACGTCACCAGCCAGCAGCTGGTGGGGTTGTCCGACCACCGCGAGATCACGGCAGCCGACATGGAGCTGTTCAAAAGCTTCGACGAACGCCTCAAGCAACACCTGGCCAGCTACCAAGGCACCATTCACGACAAGGATGACCAGGCCCATTTCGACACCTTTCTCCAGATGGAGGCAAACTACACCCATGTCATCGGCCAGGTGATGGAAGCCTATCGACGGCAGGATTATGCCGAGGCAGAGCGGTTGATCAAGGACGTTCTGACACCGGTCTGGTCGCAGGGGCGCAATCATCTCAACACGATGATCGAGTACAACCGCGAAGCCGCCGACGCCGCTAACCACGAGATTGTCGGTGCCGTGAGCACCGCCAAAGGCAGCATGATCGTTTCGCTGTTGTTGGCGATCGTCGCGGCGGGCATCTGCGGCCTGCTGCTGATGCGCGCCATCACCGCCCCCGTACAGCGCGTGGTGCATGCCCTCGACAAGCTGCGCTCGGGCGACTTGAGCATGCGCCTGAGCCTGGACCGCAAGGACGAGTTCGGCGCCATCGAAAGCGGCTTCAACGAGATGGCCGAGGCGCTGGCCAAGCTGGTGTCCCAGGCCCAGCGCTCTTCGGTACAGGTGACCACATCGGTCACTGAAATTGCGGCCACCTCCAAGCAACAGCAGGCCACCGCCACCGAAACCGCTGCGACCACCACCGAGATTGGTGCCACCTCGCGTGAGATTGCCGCGACCTCGCGCGACCTGGTGCGCACCATGACCGAAGTCACCAGTGCCGCCGACCAGGCTTCGAGCCTGGCAGGTTCCGGCCAGCAGGGCCTGGCGCGCATGGAGGACACCATGCACCAGGTCATGGGCGCAGCCGACCTGGTCAATGCCAAGCTGGCGATCCTCAACGAAAAGGCCAGCAACATCACGCAGATGGTGGTGACCATCGTCAAGGTCGCCGACCAGACCAACCTGCTTTCGCTCAATGCCGCCATCGAAGCGGAAAAGGCCGGTGAGTACGGGCGCGGCTTTGCCGTCGTGGCCACCGAGGTGCGGCGCCTGGCGGACCAGACGGCCGTGGCCACCTACGACATCGAGCAGATGGTTCGGGAAATCCAGTCGGCGGTATCGGCAGGGGTCATGGGCATGGACAAGTTTTCCGAAGAAGTGCGCCGTGGCATGTTCGAAGTGCAGCAGGTGGGCGAACAGCTGAGCCAGATCATCCATCAGGTACAGGCGCTGGCGCCGCGGGTGTTGATGGTCAACGAAGGCATGCAGGCCCAGGCTACCGGTGCCGAGCAGATCAACCAGGCACTGGCCCAGCTCAGCGATGCCAGCACGCAGACGGTGGAATCGCTGCGCCAGGCCAGCTTCGCCATCGACGAGTTGAGCCAGGTGGCCGCGGGCCTGCGCGGTGGTGTATCGCGCTTCAAAGTCTGACCGCCATGACTGACCTGCACACGCATGCGGCAGCAGCGGCCAGCGCCAAGGGCAAGCTGTACCTGCTATTTCGTCTCAATGACCAACGTTTCGCCCTGGATGTGCGCCAGGTGGTCGAAGTGCTGCCTCGCCTGCCACTCAAGCCGATCGCCCAGGCGCCGGCCTGGGTTGCCGGCATCGTTGCCCATCGTGGCGTGCTGGTGCCGGTGGTCGACCTGTCGGCCCTGAGCTTTGGTCAGCCTGCCACTGCGCGCACCAGCACACGGCTGGTGCTGGTGCGCTATCGCGGCGAGCATCAGTTGGGGCTGATCCTTGAACAGGCTACCGAGACCTTGCGCTGCCTCGCTGAGGAGTTTCAGCCGTATGGGCTGGACAACCCCGAAGCGCGTTACCTGGGCCCGGTTCGCCAGGACGCCAACGGCCTGCTACAGCGTATCGAGGTCGATGACTTGCTGTCTGATACTGTGCGCGAACTGCTGTTCCCACAACAGTCGGGGCAGGTGTCGGCATGAGCGAGCAACGGTTTTTCCGCTTTCTGCAAGAGCGCATCGGCCTGGATGTCGAATCGGTCGGCGCGCCCATGGTCGAGCGTGCCTTGCAGCAGCGCCGTGTCGCGGTCAACGCCCAAGACCTTCACGACTATTGGCTGTGCTTGCAGCAATCGGCAGATGAGCAACAGGCGCTTATCGAAGCGGTGATCGTCCCGGAAACCTGGTTCTTCCGCTACCGGGAGTCGTTTACCGCGCTGGTCGGGCTGGCCCACAAACGCCTGGCCGAACTTGCCGGCGAGCGGCCGCTACGCTTGCTGAGCCTGCCGTGCTCCACGGGTGAAGAACCTTATTCCCTGGCCATGGCACTGCTCGATTCAGGCATGAACCCGGCTGCGTTTCGCATCGACGGTATCGACATCAGCCCCAATTCGGTGGCCAAGGGCGTGCAGGCGGTCTACGGTCGCAACTCGTTCCGCGGCGTTGATCTGGCCTTTCGCGAGCGCCACTTCCACGCGCTCGCCGAAGGCCATGAGCTGAATGAGCGGGTGCGTGCACAGGTGAACCTGGCCGTGGGCAACGTGCTCGACCCGGCGCTGGGCAGCCGTGACGGTTATTACGACTTCGTGTTCTGCCGCAACTTGCTGATCTACTTCGACGTGGCGACCCAGCAGCGCGTGTTCGAGGTGCTCAAGCGCCTTACCCACGAGCACGGCGTACTGTTTATCGGGCCGGCCGAGGGCAGCCTTCTGGCAAGGCTGGGTATGCGGCCGCTGGGCATTGCCCAGTCGTTCGCCTACGTTCGCCAGCCGTTGGATGCGCCAGCACAGCCTCGGCTCATCCCGCCGGCGCCACTCGCACCGAGCCGCCCCGTGCCTGCCCCTGCGCCCATTTCGCGGCCCTTGCGCTCGGTTGCGGTTGCCCCGCCCACAGTGGTGCAGCGCGAGAGCGAAAGTGAGTTGCTGGCCCTCATCGCGAGGCAGGCCAACGCGGGTGAGGGCACGCAAGCGCGTGCCAATTGCCAGCGCTACCTGCAGCAGTTCGAGCCCAAGGCTCAGGTGTATTACTGGCTGGGACTGCTCAGCGATACCGAAGGCGATGCCCGGCAAGCCCAGACGCACTACCGCAAAGCCCTGTACCTGGAGCCGCAGCACCCTGAGGCGTTGCTGCACCTGGCCATGTTGCTGGCGGCCCAAGGCGACGAAGCCGGCGCTCGCCGCTTGCACGAACGCGCGGCACGCGCTGGCAGGGGGGCTGAACGATGAGCGTCGAACACGCAATTGCGCTGCTCGCCCAGGACGATGAGCGCATCGACGATTGCTGGAACCGGATCGGCGTGCACGGCGACAAGCAATGCCCGCTGCTGCAAAGGCATATCCATTGTCGCAACTGTGAAGTCTATGCTGCGGCCGCTACCCGTCTGCTGGACCGCTATGCACTGGCTCAGGACGATCAGTTGCACGAGGCGGCGCAGGTCGAGTCCAGCGTCGGGCGCTCGCTGCTGCTGTTTCGTCTGGGTGAGGAGTGGCTGGCCTTGGCGACCGCCTGCCTGGCCGAGATCGCCCCGGTGCAGCCGGTACATTCATTGCCGCATCAGCGTTCCAGGGTGCTGCAAGGGGTAGCCAATGTGCGTGGCGCACTGGTGCCGTGCCTGTCGCTGAGCGAAATGCTGGGGCTGGCGCGCTTGCCGGAGCCTGCGCGCAGCAGCCGGGCGATGCCGCGCATGTTGATTCTGGCGGCGGCAGGCGGGCCAGTGGTGCTGGCGGTGGACGAGATCGACGGTATTCATCGCCTGGAGTTCACACTACCGGGCGCCACTGAAGATACTGCACCGTTCACCGCCGCCGTACTGCAGTGGCGCGGGCGCAGCGTGCGTGTGCTGGACGAACAACAACTACTGTCTGCCGTGCAGCGGAGCCTGTCATGACCCCTGAGCAAATGCGCGACGCATCGTTGCTCGAGCTGTTCAGCCTGGAAGCCGAAGCTCAGACCCAGGTGCTCATCACAGGGCTGATGGCGCTGGAGCGCAACCCGACCCAGGCCGCTCAATTGGAAGCCTGCATGCGTGCTGCGCACTCTTTGAAGGGTGCTGCACGCATCGTGGGCATCGACGCCGGGGTCAGCGTGGCCCATGTGATGGAAGATTGCCTGGTAGCGGCCCAGGAAGGCCGGCTGCTGCTGCGCGCTGAACATATCGATGCCTTGCTGCGCGGTACCGACCTGCTGTTGCATGTCGCAACGCCCGGGGACCCTGCCGGTGAGGGCGCGGTACCCGGTTTTCTGGCCCAGATGGCTGGCTTGCTGGACCCTCCCGGTGCACCTGTGCCTTCCAGCGTGCCGGCCCAGACACCATTGCCCACGGTCGAGCTGGTTACCCCCGAGCTTGAGCCCGAAGCAGAGCCTCCCGTGCCGCGCAGGGCATCCAAGCGCGGCGCCCAAGGTGGCGAGCGGGTGTTGCGGGTAACTGCCGATCGGCTCAACAGCCTGCTCGACTTGTCGAGCAAGTCGCTGGTCGAGACCCAGCGCCTCAAACCCTATCTGGCCACCCTGCAGCGCCTCAAGCGCATGCACGGCCAAGGCATGCGCGCCCTCGATGGCCTGAAAGCCCAGTTGGAAGGCAGCGGCCAGAGCCTGCCGGTGTTGGAAGCACTGGCCCAGGCGCAACGGCTGCTGATGGAAACCCAGCACATCCTGCAACAGCAAACCGCCGACCTTGACGAATTCGGCTGGCAGGCCAGCCAGCGGGCGCAGTTGCTGTACGACACAGCCCTGGCCTGCCGCATGCGCCCGTTTGCCGATGTGCTTACCGGCCAGAGCCGTATGGTGCGAGACCTGGGCCGCTCGCTGGGCAAGCAGGTGCGTCTGCAGATAGACGGTGAAAAGACCCAGGTCGACCGCGATGTGCTGGAAAAGCTCGAAGCGCCGTTGACCCATCTGCTGCGCAATGCAGTCGACCATGGTATTGAATTGCCCGAGCAGCGGCTGTTGGCGGGCAAACCGGAAGAAGGTGCAATACGCCTGCGAGCCTCCCATCAGGCCGGCCTGTTGATCCTTGAACTGAGCGATGACGGCGCCGGCATCGACCTGCAACGGCTGCAGCGCAGTATCGTTCAGCGCGGCTTGTCCCCGGCGGACACCGTGGCGCAGATGAGCGAGGCGGAGCTGCTGACCTTCCTGTTCCTGCCGGGCTTCAGCATGCGCGACAAAGTGACCGAAGTCTCCGGCCGCGGTGTTGGCCTGGACGCGGTGCAGCATCTGGTGCGGGACCTGCGCGGCTCGATCGAGCTGACCCAGCAGGCCGGCCAGGGCTGCCGCTTCCATCTGGAAGTGCCGTTGACCCTTTCGGTGGTACGCAGCCTCGTGGTGGAAGTCGGCGGGGAGGCTTATGCGTTCCCGCTGGCGCATATCGAGCGCACCTTGGAGGTGACGGCCGAGCAGATCGTGCAAATCGAGGGGCGTCAGCATTTTTGGCACGAGGGCCGGCATATCGGTCTGGTGGCGGCCAGCCAGTTGCTCAACCGGCCCGCCGCGCAAGGTGATGAAAGCGCTTTGCGGGTCGTGGTGATCCGCGAACGTGAACAGCTTTACGGTGTGGCCGTGGAGCGGCTGATCGGTGAGCGGGTGCTGGTCGTGATGCCGCTCGATGCACGGCTGGGCAAGGTCCAGGACATTTCCGCGGGGGCGCTGCTGGACGACGGTTCGGTGGTGTTGATCGTCGATGTCGAAGACTTGCTGCGCTCGGTCGAGAAACTGCTCAGCACCGGCCGCCTGGAGCGCATCGAGCGCGGCGTGCAGGCAGGCCGTGGCGCCAGCCGCAAGCGCATTCTGGTTGTCGACGACTCGCTCACCGTACGCGAGCTGCAACGCAAGCTGCTGAGCAACCGCGGTTTCGAGGTGGCCGTGGCAGTCGATGGCATGGACGGTTGGAATGCACTGCGTAGCGAGGATTTCGACCTGCTGATCACCGACATCGACATGCCGCGAATGGACGGTATCGAGCTGGTCACCTTGGTGCGCCGCGACCAGCGCCTGCAGTCGCTGCCTGTGATGGTGGTGTCGTACAAGGACCGCGAAGAAGATCGACGGCGAGGCCTGGACGCTGGCGCCGACTACTATTTGGCAAAAGCCAGCTTCCACGACGATGCGTTGCTCGACGCCGTGGTTGAACTGATCGGAGGTGCTCAAGGATGAAGATCGCCATCGTCAACGATATGCCCATGGCGGTAGAGGCGTTGCGCCGGGCCCTGGCCCTGGAGCCTGCGCATGAGGTGATCTGGGTGGCCAGCAATGGCGCCGAGGCCGTGCGCCAGTGTGCCCAGGCAACGCCCGACCTGATTCTCATGGACCTCATCATGCCGGTGATGGATGGTGTGGAGGCGACCCGGCGGATCATGGCCGAGACGCCGTGTGCCATCGTCATCGTCACCGTCGACCGCAAGCAGAACGTGCACCGCGTGTTCGAGGCCATGGGCCATGGGGCCCTTGATGTGGTCGACACCCCGGCGCTGGGCGCGGGTGATGCGCGGGAAGCGGCGGCGCCGTTGCTGCGCAAGATCCTCAACATCAGCTGGTTGATCGGCCAACAGCGGCCCAGCGCGACCAAACCGGTCGCCGCGCCGTTACGCGATGCCGCCCAGCGCCGCGGCCTGGTGGCGATCGGCTCATCGGCCGGCGGGCCTGCGGCCCTCGAGGTGCTGCTAAAGGGCCTGCCCAAAGCGTTCCCGGCATCCATCGTGCTGGTCCAGCATGTTGACCAGGTGTTCGCTGCCGGCATGGCAGAATGGCTTGGCAGTGCCTGCGGCATGCCGGTGCGCCTGGCCCGTGAAGGGGAGCCGCCGCAGCCTGGGCAGGTCCTGCTGGCGGGCACCAATCACCACATACGCCTGCTGAACAACGGCCAGTTGGCCTACACTGCCGAACCTGTCAACGAAATCTACCGGCCCTCAATCGATGTGTTCTTCGAAAGTGTGGCGCGCTATTGGCGCGGGCAGGCGGTGGGCGTGCTGCTCACCGGCATGGGCCGCGATGGTGCCCAAGGCCTGAAACTGATGCGCCAGCAAGGCTTCCTGACCATTGCTCAGGACCAGTCCAGCAGCGCAGTCTACGGTATGCCCAAAGCCGCCGCGGCAATCGATGCAGCGGTGGAAATCCGTCCGCTGGAGCGAATCGCCGGGCGCCTGATGGAAATCTTTGCACAATGACGATATGTATTGAATCACACCGCCCCTGCGGCCGTGATCAGGTGAATAGGGATGATTGATCTACCGATCGAAGGGTTTGCGACCGCCAATGAAAATTCGGCGATGGTCTTGCTGGTCGACGATCAGGCGATGATCGGCGAAGCGGTGCGTCGTGGCCTGGCCCATGAGGAAAACATCGATTTCCATTTCTGCGCCGACCCCCATCAGGCGGTGGCTCAGGCCATGCGCATCAAACCTACGGTGATCCTCCAGGACCTGATCATGCCGGGCCTCGACGGCCTGACCCTGGTGCGCGAATACCGTAACAATCCGGCTACCCGGGACATCCCGATCATCGTTCTGTCGACCAAGGAAGACCCTTTGGTCAAAAGTGCGGCCTTCGCTGCCGGGGCCAACGACTACCTGGTCAAGCTGCCGGATACCATCGAACTGGTGGCTCGCATCCGCTACCACTCCCGCTCGTACCTGACCCTGCTGCAGCGTGACGAGGCCTACCGGGCGCTGCGCGTGAGCCAGCAGCAACTGCTCGACACCAACCTGATGCTGCAGCGGCTGATGAACTCCGATGGCCTCACCGGTCTGTCCAACCGCCGCCATTTCGATGAGTACCTGGAACTGGAATGGCGCAGGGCCATGCGTGAGCAGCAGCAGTTGTCGCTGCTGATGATCGATGTCGACTACTTCAAGGTCTACAACGACAGCTTCGGCCACCTGGCAGGTGATGAAGCGCTGCGCCAGGTTGCAGAGGCCATCCGCGGCTCCTGCTCACGGCCTACCGACCTGCCGGCGCGCTACGGGGGCGAGGAGTTCGCGCTGGTATTGCCCAACACCTCCCCGGGCGGTGCGCGGCTGGTCGCGGAGAAGCTGCGCCAGACCATACATGGCCTGAATATCCCGCATACGGCATCGCAAGACGATTCGCGCCTGACCGTGAGCATCGGCCTGGCGACCCAGACGCCGGCGATCGGCAGCCATTGTCGGCAATTGATCTCGGCAGCCGACAAGGGGTTGTACCAGGCCAAGAACAGCGGGCGTAACCAGGTCGGTATCGCCTGAGGTTCAAGCGGCTGCCCAACGGGCTGCCGCAGCTCCCTGGATCGGTTATACTCGCGGGCTTTTCACCGAATTCGTACGAGAGCCGCGCGCCATGGAAATCCAACCGATCCTGAACACCATCAAGGACCTCACCGAGCGTTCCCAGTCCATTCGGGGGTATCTTTGACTACGATCAAAAAGCTGACCGCCTGATCGAAGTCAACCGCGAGCTGGAAGACCCGGCCGTCTGGAACAAGCCCGAGTACGCCCAGGCCCTGGGCCGCGAACGTGCCATGCTGGCGCAGGTCGTCGAGACCCTGGACAAGATGTCCGGCGGCCTGGCCGACTGCCAGGATCTGCTCGACATGGCCGTCGAGGAAAATGACGAAAGCGCCGTGAGCGACGTCGTGACCGAGCTGCAAGGCCTGGAAGAAAAACTGGCCCAGCTTGAGTTCCGTCGCATGTTCAGCGGCGAGATGGACATGAACAACGCCTACCTGGACATCCAGGCCGGCTCTGGCGGTACCGAAGCGCAGGACTGGGCCAACATCCTGCTGCGCATGTACCTGCGCTGGGCCGACAAGCGCGGTTTCGACGCCACCATCATCGAGCTTTCCGAGGGCGAAGTCGCCGGCATCAAGGGCGCCACCGTGCACATCAAGGGCGAGTACGCCTTCGGCTGGCTGCGCACCGAAATCGGCGTGCACCGCCTGGTACGCAAGAGCCCGTTCGACTCCGGTGCCCGTCGCCACACCTCGTTCTCGGCGGTGTTCGTGTCGCCCGAGATCGACGACAAGGTCGAGATCGACATCAACCCGTCCGACCTGCGCATCGACACTTACCGTTCCTCCGGTGCCGGTGGTCAGCACGTGAACACCACCGATTCGGCGGTACGTATCACCCACGTGCCGACCAACACCGTGGTGGCGTGCCAGAACGAACGCTCCCAGCATGCCAACAAGGACACCGCCATGAAAATGCTGCGGGCCAAGTTGTACGAGCTGGAAATGCAAAAGCGCAACGCCGCCTCCCAGGCGCTGGAAGACAGCAAGTCGGACATCGGCTGGGGCCACCAGATCCGCTCCTACGTGCTGGATGACTCGCGTATCAAGGACCTGCGTACCGGCGTCGAGCGCAGCGACTGCAACAAGGTGCTGGATGGCGACATCGACCAGTATCTGGAAGCGAGCCTCAAGCAGGGGCTGTAAGCCGCACACCACCGCCGCGATGCCCGCACGCCGGCATCGCGTGCCCTGCCCGAAAAGGGCAACGAATACCTGATGGAAAGAATGACGACATGAGCGACCTCAAGACCGAATCGCAAGACCTGCAACAGGAAGAAAACACCCTGATCGCCCTGCGCAAGGAAAAGCTTGCCGCCGAGCGCGAGAAGGGTCAGGCCTTCCCCAACGACTTCCGCCGCGACAGCTACTGCAACGACCTGCAGAAGCAATACGTCGACAAGACCAAGGAAGAGCTGGAAGCTGCAGCGATCCCGGTCAAGGTAGCCGGTCGCATCATGCTCAACCGTGGCTCGTTCATGGTGATCCAGGACATGACCGGGCGCATCCAGGTCTACGTCAACCGCAAGACCCTGCCGGAAGAAACCCTGGCTGCGGTCAAGACCTGGGACCTGGGCGACATCATCGCCGCCGAAGGCACCCTGGCCCGCTCCGGCAAGGGCGACCTGTACGTTGAAATGACCAACGTACGCCTGCTGACCAAGTCGCTGCGCCCGCTGCCGGACAAGCACCACGGCCTGACCGATACCGAGCAGCGCTACCGCCAGCGTTATGTCGACCTGATGGTCAACGAAGAAACCCGCCACACCTTCCGTGTGCGTTCGCAGGTGATCTCGCATATCCGCAAGTTCCTCATCGACCGCGACTTCCTGGAAGTCGAAACGCCGATGCTGCAGACCATTCCTGGCGGTGCCGCGGCCAAACCGTTCGAAACCCACCACAACGCCCTGGACATGGCCATGTTCCTGCGTATCGCGCCGGAGCTGTACCTCAAGCGCCTGGTGGTCGGTGGTTTCGAGAAAGTGTTCGAGATCAACCGCAACTTCCGTAACGAAGGCGTTTCGACCCGGCACAACCCCGAGTTCACCATGCTCGAGTTCTACCAGGCCTACGCTGACTACCGTGACAACATGGACCTCACCGAGGAACTGTTCCGCGAGCTAGCCCAGCTGGTCCTGGGCAGCACCGATGTACCGTATGGCGACAAGGTGTTCCACTTTGGTGAGCCGTTCGTGCGCCTGTCGGTGTTCGACTCGATCCTCAAGTACAACCCTGAACTGACTGCGGCCGACCTGCAGGATGTCGAGCGTGCCCGTGACATCGCCAAGAAAGCCGGTGCCAAGGTGCTGGGCCACGAGGGCCTGGGCAAGCTGCAGGTGATGATTTTCGAAGAACTGGTCGAGCACAAGCTGGAGCAGCCGCACTTCATTACCGAATACCCGTTCGAAGTTTCGCCGCTGGCCCGCCGCAACGACGACAACCCGGCCGTGACCGACCGCTTCGAGCTGTTCATCGGTGGCCGCGAGATCGCCAACGCCTACTCCGAGCTCAACGACGCCGAAGACCAGGCAGAGCGCTTCCTGGCCCAGGTGGCCGAGAAGGACGCCGGTGACGACGAAGCCATGCACTACGATGCCGACTTCGTTCGCGCCCTGGAGTACGGCATGCCACCGACTGCTGGTGAAGGCATCGGCATCGACCGCCTGGTGATGCTGCTGACCAACTCGCCGTCGATTCGCGACGTGATCCTGTTCCCGCACATGCGCCCACAGGCCTGAGTGAATTGAACAAGCCGCCTTTCGGGGCGGCTTTTTCTTGCCTGAAGCCTTATGTTGTTTGTCAGGGCCCTATCGCCGGCAAGCCGGCGAAAGGGCCGGTGCAGTCACCCCAAGATCAATGAGGTACACCCGTGACACCCGCAATGGCCCAGCAAGGCGCCGCCGGCATTGCCACCGCCGTCGCCGAAAGCGTGCAATACCAGGGTCGCAAGACCGCCCGCCAAGGCAGCGAACAGCGCCGCCAGTTGATCCTCGACGCCGCCATGCGCATTGTCGTGCGTGATGGCGTGCGTGGCGTGCGCCACCGTGCGGTCGCCGCCGAGGCCGGTGTGCCGCTGTCGGCCACGACCTACTACTTCAAGGATATCGAGGACCTGCTCACCGATACCTTCGCCCAATACGTCGAACGCAGCGCCGCCTACATGGCCAAGCTGTGGGCCAATACCGAAGTGGTGCTGCGCCAGCTGCTTGCCCAGGGTGATGGCAGTGCGCAATCAAGGGCGCGTCTGGCTGACGAAGTGGCGCAGATGACTGCCGACTACGTTTCCCGTCAGTTGGTCAACCGCCGCGACTTCCTGATGGCCGAGCAAGCCTTCCGCCAGGAAGCGCTGCTGTGCCCGCGCCTGGCCGAACTGGTGTGCGCCCACGAGCAGATTCTGCTGCATGGCACGCGCCAGCTGTTGCAGGTGGTCGGCTCGCAGCAACCGGAACAGGACGCCCAGATGTTGACGGCGATTATCGAGCAGATGGAATATCAGGGCCTGCTCAAGGATGCCGATGCGCAAGCCGATGGGCAGATGCTCGCTATGCTTACCCGTTACCTGCACCTGGTGCTGGCATCGGCCTGAGCCGAGAACGAACTTTCAAGGAGAACCTGATGAAAGCCTGGCGTGTGGTGTTGTTGACGTTGTCATTCCTCCTGCTGGGCGGTTGTCTGGTGACCTTCCATGAGCCGTTGCCGAGCAATCAGGCGGCGCCCAAGGCCCTGCTGGGCAAGTGGAGCAGCAAGGACGCCTGGGGCGAGCCACTGAAGCTAGCCATCAGCCGCAGCGGCGCCGATGCCTACAAGGCCGTGGCCACGGCCAAGGGCAAGAAACCCGAAGAGTACGTATTCACCGTGTCACGCCACGGCAACCGCTGGTACCTCTCTGCCGGTGTACCCAAGCGCCTGGGCGGCCATTTCCTGATTGGCGGTTTCGATATCGTCGATGGCAAGGAACTGGTGATCTACAACCTTGATGTGGAACAGGTGCAGCAGGCGGTCGAGAAAAAAGAGCTGACCGGGCGCAACACGGAGGTACCGGAGGACAACGGTGAGGGCGTGCTGATCGACAGCCCGTCGGAGCGGGTGCTGGCCTATCTGGATGACCCGGCCAACTCCGACCTGTTCGTCGAGGTGGCGCGCTTCCAGCGCAGCGGCAAATGACCGTACAGGCCCCTCGCCGGCGTGCCGGCGAGGGGCCTGTACAGGTGCCTTGTTCTAGAAAGGAGTTCCCGGTGGACGAGTACCAGCAGACCATACGCGCACTGTCCGATCGCATCGTCACCGCGCAAACCCCTATACGTGTGCTCGATGCGGTCAAGTGGGATGACAACATCCGCCAGGGCTTTCTGAAGGCCAAGGGCAAAGAGCCGCCTGCAGTGGACCGCGCCTATTACCAGTCGCGGCCGCTGTCGTTCGACTCAAGTGCGGTCAAGGCCGAGTTCCAGAGCATCGAGCGCGACATCACCCGACAATTGGGGCAGTTCAACCCGGTGGGGCAGATCATGCGGCGCATGTGCAAGGAGTACCGCATGGTGGTGCGCATGCTCGAAGCACGCGGCACCGAGGATTTCGGCCTGATCTCCCAGGAACTCTATGGCGCGGCGTCCGATGCCTTCCACGCTGGCGACCCGACGCTGGCCGACCTTGGCCTGATGCTTTCCGATTACCTGAACAACATCGACGGCCGTGGTGACCTCAAGGACGAGCCGAAAAACCTGACTGCCAAGGAGGCCGTGGACATCCTCCAGCGCCGCCTGAACAAGGTGTTCGGCGAGGCCGAGGAAACCATCCGGGTGTTCGAGTCCGATGGGATCGTCGCCGATGCGGCGGCAGGGGCCGACTACATCAAGGTGCGCGCTGACGCCATGTTCAACAGCCGTGATGTGCGCGCGCTGGAAGTGCACGAGGGGCTGGTGCATGTGGGCACCACGCTCAACGGCCTGAACCAGCCGATCTGCACCTTCCTGTCGAAGGGCCCGCCTTCGTCGACGGTGACTCAGGAGGGTTTGGCGATTCTCATGGAGGTGATCGCCTTCGCCTCTTACCCCAGCCGTCTGCGCAAGCTCACCAACCGCACGCGCGCCATCCATATGGTCGAGGAGGGCGCCGATTTCCTCCAGGTGTTCGAGTTTTTCCGCGCCCAGGGCTTTGAAATGGCGCAGAGCTACAGCAATGCAAGCCGGGTGTTCCGCGGCTCGGTGCCCAATGGTCTGCCATTTACCAAGGATTTGTCCTACCTCAAGGGTTTCATCATGGTTTACAACTACATTCAGTTGGCCGTGAGAAAGGGCAAACTCGAGCAGATTCCGCTGCTGTTCTGCGGCAAGACTACCCTCGAAGACATGCGTACCTTGCGTCAGCTGGTCGAAGAAGGCCTGGTGGAACCGCCCAAGTACCTGCCGGAGCAGTTTCGCGACCTCAATGCGCTGTCGGCCTGGATGTGCTTCTCCAACTTCCTCAACCACCTGAGCCTTGATCGCATTGAAGCCGACTACGCGAACATTCTTTGAGCGCTGCCGCTGCCTGGTCCTGGGTTTGGCGCTGTTGGGCCTGGGCGGGTGCAGCAGCCTGTTGTTCTACCCGGAACCGGGCCAGCCGTTCACGCCCGAGCGTGCCAAGCTGCAGTACCGCGATGTCACCCTGACCACCGCCGACGGCGTCCGCCTGCATGGCTGGTGGCTGCCGGCCAAGGCGGGTGTCGAGGTCAAGGGCACGGTGCTGCACTTGCACGGCAATGGCGGCAATCTGGCTGGGCACCTGGGCGGTAGCTACTGGCTGCCGGAGCAGGGCTATCAGGTGCTGATGATCGATTACCGGGGCTATGGCCTGTCCCAGGGCAAGCCCGGCTTGCCACAGGTCTACAATGACATCGCAGCGGCCATGGCATGGCTCGACCAGGCCCCCGAGGTCAAGGGCAAACCCCTGGTATTGCTGGGGCAGAGCCTGGGCGGGGCAATGGCCATCCACTACCTGGCAGCCCACCCCGAGCAATGCCTGCGCTTCAGCGCACTGGTGTTCGATGGCGTGCCGGCCAGTTACCGCGATGTCGGGCGCTTTGCGCTGAGCACATCGTGGTTGACCTGGCCCTTGCAGGTGCCGTTGTCCTGGCTGGTACCCGATGGTGACAGCGCGATCCGTTCGGTCGAGCGCCTGAGCAGCCCACCCAAGCTGTTCTTCCATAGCATCGACGACAACCTGGTACCGATGAACAACGGCATTCGCCTGTACCAGCACGCACCGCCACCACGGGTGCTGCAACTGACCCGCGGCGGCCATGTACAGACCTTTGCCGACCCGGTCTGGCGCCAGGTGATGGTGCGTTTTCTTGATGACCCCCGCCATTTCAACGGCCTGCGGCGGCTGGCCGAAGTGCCCAACTACCCTGACGAGAAGAACAAGCAATGAGTGAAGAACGCAACGCCATCCCGCTGATCCTGACCGGTGTCGGCAGCATCATCGTGACGGTGGGGGCTCTGTGGTATTACGGCTACCTGCATTTCGCCAAGCCGGAGGATGCGTTGTTGCTGCAGGATTTCACCATGCTCAAGACCGTACCTGGTGAGGACTATAAGGTTTCCCTCGACCCAGCGCCGCAGGTGGCGCAGTGTGTGGACGGTGTGCTGGTGCTGTTCGACACAGCGCAAAAGGGCCTTACCGGGGTACTGGTCGACAACCGCAAGCGTGCGGTGCGTTGCATGGGTGAGCAGACCCCGCAACAAGTGCAATGACCCGCTCGAACCAACGATGAAAAAGAAGAACCCCGCCATGAAGGCGGGGTCCTTTTATCGACCTGTGAGCCTTACTGCACCTGGCTCACCGAACGCGGCGCTACCGGCTGGTTGTCGTTGGAGATGGTCACCTCCACCCGGCGGTTTTGCGCACGGCCCGAGTTGCTGCTGTTGTCAGCAACCGGGTATTCCTTGCCGTAGCCTTGAGCGACGATGCGCGCAGGGTCCACGCCTGCACGTACCAGCGCCATGCGCACGGCACCGGCGCGACGCTCGGACAGGGTCTGGTTGTAGTTGGCCGAACCGACGCTGTCGGTGTAACCCTCGACGATGACCTTGCGCTCAGGGTTTTCCTGGAGGAACTGGGCCAGCTTGGTCACGTTGGGCAAGGCGCTGCTTTTGAGTTCGGCCTTGTTGAAGTCGAACAGTACATCGCCGAAGGTCACCAGCGTACCGCGGTCGGTCTGCTTGGCGTTCAGGCTGTCCTGAAGCTTGGCGATCTGCGCGTCACGGGCATCGAGCTTGGCCTGGGCACGTTGGGCCGAGGCGTTTTTCAGCTCGTTTTCGGCCGAGCGCAGGGCAATGGTCTGCTTGGCCACTTCAACGCGCTGGTTGGTCAGGTAGGCCAACTGGTCGACTTTCTTGCTGTCCTCACGCTCCATGTAGGCCTTGTCGGCCTTGTTCAGCCAGTCTTGTGCGTCCTTGGTTTCAAGGGCTGCGATTTTGCTCGCCTGCGGGTCGCTCTGCAGCGACGAGAAGTTGGTGCGGGCCGACTCCAGGTTGGCGTTCGGGTCGTGCGAGCAGGCAGCGAGACCGACGCTCAGGGCCAGCAGGGCGGGAATCATGACGTGTTTGCGCATAGTGTTCATCCTTTGATCGAGTGCGAAGGCTAAGGCAGGCTGGGCGGCGCTCACTGAGCGCTACGCAGGCCTTCCTGACGTACGTCCTGAACGCCCTGGCGGGCGTCCTGCACGGCCTTCTGGGCCTTGGCCGCCTGGGCCTTGCGTTCGGCGAGGCGAGCGTCCCATTCGGCCTGCTCGGCCAGACGCTTGGCGTCCTCGTAGTTCTTGTCGTGCATGGCGATTTCGGCCTGCTTGAACTTGTCCTGCGCCGCTTTCATTTCAACGGCGGCGAACTCGGTACCGCCAGCGCTGACGGCGGAGTTCACGGCGGACTGGGTGACGGCATACTGCTCGGTGGGCGGGTTGCCCGCACAGCCGGCCAGGACCAGGCTACTGCCCAGGGCCAGCGCGGCCAGCTTGAACCCGCGCACATGAGTGGAGGAAAGTTTCGAAGTGCGGGTCTTCATGGTGGTCAGCTCCATTGGATCACTCCTGATAACGACGATGTCCGTAGCAGTCCATCCCATCGCTCAATCCCTGGCATCGCCGTGTGCTTCAGCTCAACGGTGCACGACGACAGTGTGCAGGGTTTTAGCGTGATGGCTATTGGCTGTGACTGGGTCGTTTTTTGAATAGTTCAGAAAAAAATGCCAACTATTTCTGACTGATCGGTCAGTGGTGTGTGAGCGGAACTTCCACTGTCAGAAGCGGTATTCCGGGCTGGAGGGCAGCCCGGAACGGGAGGCAGGCGCGTCAGTTTCCGCTGCCGTCGCCGGGGTTGCTGAGGGTGTGCAGATGGCGCCTTGAAAGCGCCAGAAAGCGCGGTGTAGAGCCTATGTCTTCGTACAGCGGATCGCCTTCTTCATCGGTGGAAATGACCTTGTTGCCCTGCACGTAGGGGAAGCTGGCTTCAAGCTCCTCGAGCGCGGCTGCGACCAGCTCACCGAGCAGTTCCTCGGCGGTGCGCTTGGGGTACATGTCGATGAGCGCCGCCAGGCGCGCCTCCGACTCCAGGTCCAGGTGCAAGGTATGGCCGGTCGGGCTCAGGGTGCCTGCGGCGTTCTGTTCCCAGTGCTGGGCGAGTTCGCGGATTTTCATGATGACCTCTGTAAACGCCTCGGAAAGGCTGCATTGCATCGGACTGCTGCACTTTTACTTTAGTTTGCTTTACCGGTCGTGGCTTGCCATGGCGGCCCCGCTGTGGGCACTCTTGGGCCAGTGCTGTTTCCTGAGCAGAGCGCGGGCGAGCCGCGCCGAAGAGAGGGCCAATGACTGATATCGATGTGCGCTTGCGTGAAGATGTCCATGTGTTGGGGGAGTTGCTTGGCGAAACCATTCGCCAGCAGCACGGTGACGCGTTTCTGCAGAAAATCGAGGACATTCGCCATAGCGCCAAGGCGGACCGGCGCAGCGCTGGCGAACAGCTGAGTTCTACCTTGGCGAACCTGGCTGAAGAAGACTTGTTGCCGGTGGCACGTGCCTTCAACCAGTTCCTCAACCTGGCCAACATGGCCGAGCAGTACCAGTTGATCCGGCGCCGTGATGCCGAGCAGCCTGAGCCTTTCGAGGCGCGGGTGCTGCCTGAGCTGCTGGCGCGTCTGAAGCAGGCCGGGCACAAGGACGATGCCTTGGCCAGGCAATTGGCCAAGCTCGATATCCAGCTGGTGCTCACCGCGCATCCCACCGAAGTGGCACGCCGCACATTGATCCAGAAGTACGATGCCATTGCCGGCCAGTTGGCCGTGCAAGACCATCGTGATTTGACCCCGGTCGAGCGCCAGCAAGTGCGCGAGCGCCTGCGCCGGTTGATCGCTGAGGCCTGGCACACAGAAGAAATCCGGCGCACCCGGCCAACGCCTGTAGACGAAGCCAAATGGGGCTTCGCGGTGATCGAGCATTCCCTGTGGCATGCCATCCCCAGCCACCTGCGCAAGGTGGACAAGGCGCTGTTCGACGCCACTGGCCTGCGCCTGCCGCTGGAAGCGGCACCTGTGCGCTTTGCCTCGTGGATGGGCGGCGATCGTGATGGCAACCCCAACGTGACCGCCGCAGTGACCCGCGAAGTGTTGCTGCTGGCACGCTGGATGGCGGCCGACCTGTTTTTGCGCGATGTCGACGCGCTGGCGGCAGAGTTGTCCATGCAGCAGGCCAACAGCGCTGTGCGCGAGCGGGTAGGGGACACCCCCGAGCCCTACCGCGCCGTGCTCAAGCAATTGCGTGACCGCTTGCGGGCGACGCGCGCCTGGGCCCATGCGTCGCTCACCGCTACCCAGCCGGCCAGTGCCGATGTGCTGGTGGACAACCGTGACCTGATCGCGCCGCTGGAGCTGTGCTACCAGTCCTTGCACGAATGTGGCATGGGCGTGATTGCCGATGGGCCATTGCTCGACAGTCTGCGCCGTGCGGTGACTTTTGGCCTGTTTCTGGGGCGCCTGGACGTGCGCCAGGATGCCGCCCGACACCGTGACGCGCTGTCGGAGATCACCGATTATCTGGGCATGGGCAGCTATGCGCACTGGGATGAAGACAAGCGTATCGCGTTCCTGCAGGCCGAATTGAAAAACCGCCGGCCATTGCTGCCGGCCCACTTCATGCCCCAGGCGGACACTGCCGAAGTGCTTGCCACCTGTCGCGAGATCGCTGCGGCGCCGGGCGCATCGCTCGGTTCGTATGTCATCTCCATGGCGGGCGCTGCATCGGATGTACTGGCTGTGCAGTTGCTGCTCAAGGAAGCCGGCCTGACCAGGCCGATGCGCGTGGTGCCGCTGTTCGAAACCCTGGCCGATCTGGACAACGCGGGCCCTGTGATGGAGCGGCTGCTCGGCCTGCCGGGCTATCGTGCGGGCTTGCGTGGGCCGCAGGAAGTGATGATCGGCTACTCCGATTCGGCCAAGGATGCCGGGACCACCGCCGCGGCCTGGGCCCAATATCGGGCGCAGGAAAATCTGGTACGCATCTGCCGTGAGCATCAGGTCGAACTGCTGCTGTTCCATGGCCGTGGCGGCACTGTCGGCCGCGGCGGTGGCCCGGCCCACGCGGCGATCCTCTCGCAACCACCGGGGTCAGTGGCAGGGCGGTTTCGCACCACCGAGCAAGGCGAGATGATCCGCTTCAAGTTTGGTTTGCCAGGTATCGCCGAGCAGAACCTCAACCTGTACCTGGCGGCGGTGCTGGAAGCCACCTTGCTGCCGCCGCCACCCCCTGAGCCGGCCTGGCGCGCCTTGATGGACCAACTGGCCGCCGATGGCGTCAAGGCTTACCGCCGCGTGGTGCGGGAGAACCCGGATTTCGTCGAGTATTTCCGCCAGTCCACACCCGAGCAGGAGCTGGGGCGCCTGCCGCTGGGCAGCCGCCCGGCCAAGCGTCGTGCCGGTGGCATCGAAAGCCTGCGTGCCATTCCATGGATCTTCGGCTGGACCCAGACGCGCCTGATGCTGCCGGCCTGGTTGGGGTGGGAGACCGCGCTGAGCAATGCATTGGCACGGGGGCAGGGTGAGTTGCTGGCGCAGATGCGTGAGCAGTGGCCGTTCTTCCGTACCCGCATCGACATGCTGGAGATGGTCCTAGCCAAAGCTGATGCGCAGATTGCCGAGGCCTACGACGAACGTCTGGTGCAACCGCAGTTGCTTCCTTTAGGTGCACATCTGCGCGACCTATTGTCGCAGTCCTGTCAGGTGGTATTGGGCCTGACCGGGCAGCAGGTGCTACTGGCGCACAGCCCGGAAACGCTGGAATTCATCAGCCTGCGCAACACCTACCTGGACCCGCTGCATCAGCTTCAGGCCGAGCTGCTGGCGCGCTCCCGCAGCCGTGAAGCCGCTCTGGACAGCCCGCTGGAGCAGGCCCTGCTGGTGACAGTGGCAGGGATTGCCGCAGGCCTGCGCAACACAGGCTGAGGCCACGGCTGGCTGCCCGCGCGCAAGGCCGCCCTGCGGGCCAAACCAGGGCAGGGAAGGTGGTTGCGCTGGGCGCAACCGCCTGCAGCCTTGGCTACAGATGGCCCATTCCTGCAACTTTGGGAAGCTTGTCTGGCTGACGGGCGCTGTGTATCTTGAGCAGCCTTCTGACCGATTTATGGTCATACCCGATTTTCCGGACTTGGCCCTGGTTGCCGAATCCATTGAATTTCATAAAAAAATTTGAGGAGCACGAGATGCGCGTAATTCTGCTGGGAGCTCCCGGGGCCGGTAAAGGTACTCAGGCAAAATTCATCACCGAGAAGTTCGGTATCCCACAGATCTCCACCGGTGACATGCTGCGTGCTGCCGTCAAGGCCGGTACCCCGCTGGGCCTGGAGCTCAAGAAAGTCATGGATGCCGGCCAGCTGGTCTCCGACGAGCTGATCATCAGCCTGGTCAAGGAGCGCATCGCCCAGCCAGACTGCGCCAACGGCTGCCTGTTCGACGGTTTCCCACGCACCATTCCGCAGGCTGAAGCCATGGTCGCTGCCGGTGTCGACATCGATGCAGTGGTCGAGATCGCCGTCGACGACGAAGAGATCGTCGGCCGCATGGCGGGCCGCCGCGTGCACCTGGCCTCGGGCCGTACCTACCACATTCAGTACAACCCGCCGAAAGTGGAAGGCAAGGACGACGTTACTGGCGAAGACCTGATTCAGCGCGACGACGACAAGGAAGAAACCGTGCGTCATCGCCTGTCGGTCTACCACACCCAGACCAAGCCGCTGGTGGACTTCTACCAGAAGCTGTCGGCCGCCAACGCTGGCAAGCCGAAGTACAGCCACATCGAAGGCGTGGGTTCGGTAGATACAATCACCGCCAAAGTGCTGGCAGCCCTGAGCTGATCCATCACCGTGTGTCACGACGGCCCGCTTGCGGGCCGTTGTCGTTTATACTGCCGCTCTTTTCACTTGCTCCTGGATACCCGTTCGATGACCACCCTGCTGGCCCTGGATACCGCCACCGAAGCCTGTTCCGTCGCGCTGCTGCATGATGGCAAGGTAACCAGCCATTACGAGGTGATCCCGCGCATGCATGCGCAGAAGCTGCTGCCGATGATCAAGCAGCTGCTGGGCGACTCCGGCGTGGCGCTCAATGCCCTCGATGCCATTGCCTTCGGCCGTGGCCCCGGCGCCTTCACCGGCGTGCGCATCGCCATCGGCGTGGTGCAAGGCCTGGCTTTCGCCCTGGAGCGCCCGGTACTGCCAGTGTCCAACCTGGCCGCGCTGGCCCAGGGTGCGTTGCGCGAGCATGGCGCGCAGCAGGTAGCGGCTGCCATCGATGCACGCATGGACGAGGTGTACTGGGGTTGCTACAAGGCGGTGGAGGGCGAAATGCGCCTGCAAGGCCTGGAAGCGGTGCTGCCACCGGAGCGCGTGGCGTTGCCTGATGGCAGCAGCGGCGATTGGTACGGGGCCGGCACCGGCTGGGGCTACGCCGAGCGTCTGGCCGTGCAGGCCAGTGCCAGCAACCCTGCGGCGCTGCCCAATGCGCTGGACATCCTCAGCTTGGCCAGCTTCGCCTGGGCGCGCGGCGAGGCAATCGTTGCCGATCAGGCGCAACCGGTTTACCTGCGCGATAACGTAGCTACGCCCAAAGCCCGCTGACGGCTGTTCGTCGGTTATCGCGGCTGTCGATAAAACCTTTGTCGCAAACTGTGGTCCAGTTATCACTAGAGCATTAGCGATGGAACCCTGATGCTGCTAAATTGCCATCATTGGTCCTGAGTGCTCATCATGCGTATCGACGGTTTCTCACCGCAGTCCTATCCGGTAAAGCGCGCGCCGCGCAAAGCGGCGGTGCGCGATGAGAGCATCGACGATGCCGAGCTCGTCGAAGAGGGCGAGGCTGCTCCGGAAGCGGCGCCGCGCCGCCGTCCCGGTGGCTTGCCGGCCCGCCAGCAAGACATGGTTTTCCCACGTGCCCGTGACCGCCGCACGGCCACTGCGCTGGCCAGCTACCTCAGTACTGCCGGTTTTACCGATTGGGACATGGAAGTGCTGGGGCTGGACCTGTACATTTGAGGGATGAGTTCATCCCACCTGCCTTATTTCCTGGGTTGCCCGTCATGGAGCGAAAGCGCCTGGCGCGACTACCTGTATCCCGCTGACGCCCGCACCGGCGAATTTCTTGGCCTTTACAGCCAGGTGCTGAATGCCGTCGAGGGCAACACCACCTTCTATGCCCGCCCGGCGCCGAGCACTGTCGAGCGGTGGGCGCAGGTCATGCCTGGGCACTTTCGTTTTACTGCCAAGTTCCCCCGTGATGTCAGCCATGAAGGCGACCTGCGCGAGCGGCTGGAAGCCGCGCTGGACTTCACCCGGCTGATGGCGCCCCTTGGCCAGCGGGTGTCACCGTACTGGTTGCAATTGCCGGCTCAGTTCGGCCCGGCTCGCCTGGCTGAGCTGGGGCATTTTCTCGATGAAATCGGTGTGCCTGTGGCGGTGGAAGTGCGTAACCAGGCTTTTTTCTCCAAGGGTGAGGAGGAGCGCCTGCTCAACCGTTTGCTGCACGAGCGCGGTGTTGAACGTATCTGCCTGGACTCGCGTGCATTGTTCAGCTGTACCTCGCGTGAGGCCGCCGTGCTCGACGCGCAAGCCAAGAAGCCCAGGGTTGCGCTGCGCCCCGCAGCTTTCAGCCAGCACCCCCAGGTCCGTTTTATCGGCCATCCCGAGCTCGACGCCAATGAAGCGTTCCTTTCGCCGTGGGTTGAAAAGGTCGCCAGCTGGATCGAGGAAGGCCGTAGCCCGTACATCTTCCTGCACACCTCGGACAACCGCCTGGCCGCCGCGTTGGCTCAGCGTTTTCATCAGCGGCTGATGGCGCGCTTGCCGGGGTTGGCAGCTTTGCCGGAATTGCCACGCGCCCCTGAGGTCGAACAACTGGGGCTACTTTGACCCTTACCGACCAGCCGGAGGTTGTGATCATGGATGTACAAACCCTGCGTGCCGAAGCCTTCAAAGCCCTGCACGAGCGCGATGGCGCGTTCGTCATCCCCAACCCGTGGGATGCCGGTTCCGCCAAGCTCCTGGCAAGCCTCGGCTTCGAGGCGCTGGCTACCACCAGTGCGGGCCTTGCCTTCAGCCTTGGGCGAGCGGATGCCGAAGCGGCGCTGAGCCTGGACGAGACACTCGACAACGCCGGGATGATCGTCGATGCCACTGCCTTGCCCGTTGCCGCCGACCTGGAAAATGGTTTTGGTGACCTGCCTGAAGACTGTGCCCACGCCATCCTGCGTGCCGCTGAAGCAGGGTTGGTCGGCGGCTCGATCGAAGATGCCAGTGGGCGCAGCGACGCGCCGATCTATGACCTGGGCCTGGCCGTAGAGCGGGTGAGGGCTGCAGTGCAGGCGGCGCGCAGCCTGCCATTTCCTTTCATGCTCTGCGCCCGCGCGGAAAACCTGCTGCACGGGCAAATGGACCTGGATGACACCATCCTGCGTCTGCAGGCTTATGCCGAAGCGGGCGCCGACGTGCTCTATGCGCCGGGTTTGCGCACTGTCGAAGAGATTCGCGCGGTGGTACAGGCGGTGGCGCCGAAACCTGTCAATGTGCTGATGGGGCTGGCGGGTGTGCCATTGAGCGTCAATCAGTTGCAGGACTTGGGCGTACGCCGCATCAGCGTGGGCTCTTCGCTGGCCCGTGCGGCGCTCGGTGCGTTTCAGCGCGCGGCATTGGAAGTTCGTGACCAGGGTACGTTCAGCTATGGTGAGCAGGCGTTGCCGTTCGCCCAGCTCAACGACCTGTTCCGGCGCTGAAGCGCGGTGCGCGCATTGGTGCTGCTGTGCGGGCTGCTGCTGGTAGCAGGCCTTTTCTGGCAGTGGGGTTGGCGCCTGCCGCAGGCCTGGGATCCGTGGGCAGCACTGGACGTTCGTCAGCCGCCGAACCTGCTGACGCCCTATAAGCTTTCGCGTCTGCGTGATGATCCGCAGTTGTGCCGCCAAGCGTTGGCGACCACGAGCCTGCGCTATCGGGCGCAGGCCGATAGCCCGGCATCGGCCAATTGCCCGTTGCAAAACGTCTGGCGTATAGAACAAGGCCAGGCGCGGTTGAGTAGCAGCTTCCTGGCCAGTTGCCCGTTGGCGGTGGCCTATGCGCTGTTCGAAAAGCATGGCTTGCAACCTGCAGCGCAGCAGGTGTTTGGCCAGCCGGTGGCGCAGGTCGATCATCTGGGCAGCTTCGCCTGCCGCAACGTCTATAACCGCAAGCAGGGCCGGCTCAGTCAGCATGCCACGGCCAATGCGCTGGATATCAGCGGCTTTCGCCTGCAGGACGGGCAGCGGATCGTGCTGGCGCGGGACTGGCAGGCAGGCGGGCAAAAGGCGGCATTCCTGCGGCAAGTGCAGCAAGCGGCCTGTAAGAGCTTCAGTACGGTGCTGGGGCCGGAATACAATGCCGCCCACCGCAATCACTTTCACCTGGACATGGGGCTGTGGCAGATCTGCCGTTAAGCTCAGGCGTGGATGCGAACGTTGTTCAGCACTACCGGGCGCGCCCAGTGGATGTCGAATTCCAGATCGTTCTGCTGCTTGGCCATGGTCGCTGCGTCGAATGGCTCCGGCGCGGGGTCGAGCAGGCCCGTCTCGAACTCGGCGATAGGCAGGTGCAACGGGCGCGGGGAGGGCGCAGGGCCTGGCTCGGCAAGCGGCTGACCCTGGCTCATGACCACTGGGCGCAGCCAACTGTTGCTGATGTCCAGTTGGCGCTGCTGCTGAATCATCTCGGCGGCGCTGAATGGCTCCGGCGCTGGCTCCAGCAGGTTGGCTTCCAGCTCAGCCTTGGGCAGGAACAGAGGCTCGGGTGGTGCAACGATGGTGTCGTGCACGGGGCAGGCGCGTTGGGCATCGATCAGGGCCAGGGCCCTGGCCCCGCCAATCGGCTCGCCGCTGATTTTGTCGTACTGCGCCAGCGCCTGATGGGTGCTGTCTGCCTCATCCCCTTGCTGCTCGGCCATGGCGCGGGCAAAGAAATCCTGCCACAGGTGGCTGACGCCCCCCAGTGCCTGGGTATTCTGCCGACCGTAGTTGCCGACGGGCGACAGGTAGGTCAAGCCGATGGGAAGAGTATCTGTCATGGCAGTCGTGCGCGTTGTGCTCTGGCAGAATAGCGGGATATTGCCTGTATCGGCCGATGGTGCCGATTCATTAAGGGCTTGGTTCGAATTTTCAGGTGTGGATGATGGAAGAGCAAGGCACGGGTATCAGAGTCGAAGCGATGTCGGCTGAATATGCGCAACAGGCTACGGCATGGGCCGAGCGCCTGGGCCTGCCGCTGCAGGACGATGCCGCCGGTTTCGCTGTGCAGGTGGGCGCCGATGGCTTGCAGATCCAGCAGTTGGGCCCGCAGGCACCCGGGCCAGTGCGGGTGGACTTCGTCGAAGGCCAGGCAGCCCATCGGCGCCAGTTTGGCGGTGGCAACGGGCAGATGATCGCCAAGGCCGTGGGCATCGCCCAAGGCGTGCGGCCACAAGTGCTAGATGCCACGGCGGGTTTGGGCAAGGACGCGTTCGTGCTGGCCAGCCTGGGTTGCCAGATGACCCTGATCGAGCGCCAGCCGCTGATAGCCGCCTTGCTGGAAGACGGCCTGACGCGAGCCCGGTCGGATGACGAGGTAGGGCCTATCGTCGGCCGCATGCGGCTGCTGACAGGCAACGCCATCGAGCGTATGCGCAACTGGGAGGGGGAGGCACCGCAGGTGATCTACCTTGACCCCATGTTCCCGCACCGGGACAAGAGCGCCCTGGTGAAAAAGGAAATGCGCGTATTCCGGCCATTGGTCGGCGATGACCTGGATGCCCCGGCTTTGCTCGAAGCCGCGCTGGCGCTGGCCAGCCACCGGGTGGTGGTGAAGCGGCCGCGCAAGGCACCGATCATTGATGGACCAAAGCCGAGCCATAGCCTGGAGGGCAAGTCGAGCCGGTATGATATTTATCCAAAGAAAGCGTTGAAGGCCTGATCTTTCTCGTGCGGTTGTTCACAGACCTTTGACCATGCGTGCGGGCGCATGCCTGGATTGCTGTGGCCTTTGAGATCATGCGCCGCCCTGATTTCAAGTGGGGGCTGAAAAAGCCCTCCGCATACACTTCCCACATACCCACCGTCCACAATGACTGTGTGTATGATCTGAAAAGATTGAGTGGGTCTGGATTGACCTGGCATTTCTGCTAGTGGTTTTTTCTTTGCTATGGCGCCAGTCTTTCGAACATCTGAAGCCACTGAGGTTAATGTTCATGCCGACCATTCCCAACGCCAAACAAAATACCCGGCAAGTTTTTTATTGCAAAGAGACGATCTCCATTGAGTTAAGTGGCAACGGACGCTGGCGTATCCTTCAGTCTGATGGACAAGTTCTGGCGCAGAAAAATCACAGTGCCGTGCACTTGCCCACCGCGTTAGCGGCCTGCGACCCGCAGCGCTCTGTGTTATCGATGCATAACGGGGAACGGCACGAGTCACAGATTTACTCTCCCTACGGTCATCACTCTCAGGGCAGCGGTTTGCTGTCGTTGCTTGCCTTCAATGGCGAGCGGCCAGACCCAGCCACGGGACATTATCATCTGGGGAGAGGCTATAGGCAGTTCAGCCCGGTCATGATGCGGTTCAGTAGCCCGGACAGTTGGAGCCCATTTGGGGCGGGCGGGTTCAATGCCTATGTATATTGCGCAGGAGATCCCACTAACCGTAGTGACCCGACTGGTCACTTCTGGGGTATCGGGACCTTTTTCAGAAGATTGTTTGGCATGAAACCCAAAGCGCAAAAAAAAAAGAGCACCAGCTTGCCGGTAACGAAAACAAACCCCACTCAAGGTAACAGGGCTGTTGGCGCCATGCCTAAAGCTGCACCCACCGGTGGCGATACTATTCCATTTGAGAAGCTATTTAATGATCGCGAAATTGCTGAGCAGTTTCAGTTATTTGAAAATTTAAATTTGCCAGAGCGCTCGGTTGTAAAAAAAGGTAACAGCCGAGTGCAGTCGCTTGGCTCTACTCCCGATAATGCCGCTGGAGAACGGTATGAAAGGTATATGGGCGTGCAGAGAGGTGAGGTGAATAACTATGCCAGAACTCTTGAACTAGACGCACTTGCCAATGAATTGGATCAGGTTAACAGTCGTATGGAGCGCGCGGGCCCATCACGAGACATCATGGTTCAGTCCGTTTTGCAGAAAGAAATCAGGAGGCGTGTTTCTTGATATGTAATTGAACCGAGTTCTGACTGCCTTTTGCGAGCCTCCGCAGAAGGCAGAAATCGGCCAGCTATCGACATTGGCTCAGCGCCGAAACGCCCGCAAGAACACCCCCACCACCTCGCGCACATGCGCCTCGGCCTCATCTCCCTCCAATGGCCCTGCACACCCCAGTAGCAACCGGTAATCGGGCGCTCCTTTGACCAGGCAGAAGAAGTGCTCGGCCGCGTGCAACGGGTTGTCGATGCGCAACAGGCCGCGCTCGGCGACTCCGCGCAACAGCCCTTCCATGCCCGCCAGCACCCGTTTCGGCCCGGCTTCGTAAAAGAACTCGCCAAAGCTTGGGTCCTGACTGCCCTGGGCCATGATCAGGCGGCTCAACTTGACCGCCTCATCACTGCTGATCAACGCCTGGAAGCCCCGGGCAATATTCAGCAGCACGGCCTCGACGGGCGCGCCCTCGGGGTACTCGAACATCAGGTCGGGTAGCTGATTCTGGCAGGTAGCCATGACCGCAGAGCCAAACAGCGTCTGTTTATCGTTGAAGTGGCTATAGACCGTGAGTTTTGAAACACCTGCCGCCGCAGCGACCGCATCCATGCTGGTGTTGGCATAGCCGAGGCTGAGGAACAGCGTCTTGGCCGCTTCGAGGATCGCCTCGCGCTTGGCCAGGTCCTTGGGGCGACCTGGGCCGATGGGTGCGTCGTTGGGCATTGGAATCCGTGTCTGGTTGAAGGGGCCCCCATCTTACCGGCTCGGTTGCCTTCCGGCTTCAGGGAATGGCCCATCGTTAACGTTGATTTTCTTTCCGACGCTGGCTTCCCGGCTTCGGTTCCCTGATTTAATATACTCGACAGTATAAATATTCGATGCGCTCGTCGCGAAAGGATTCATCATGTTGCGTCATGCCTTGTGCCTCGCTCTGCCTGCCGCTGCCGCCTTGTTGCTGGCGGCCTGCGGGCAGGAAGCCGCCCCGCCCACTGCTCCGCGCCCGGCGCTGGTGGTCCAGCCGCAACCGGCCCAAGCCTCAGCCGACAGCTACCCTGGCGAGGTGCGAGCGCGTTTCGAGCCGGAGCTGGCGTTCCGCATCGCTGGCAAGGTCAGCAAACGCCTGGTCGAGGAGGGGCAGCGGGTCCAGGCCGATCAGCCACTGGCAGAGCTCGACCCCCAGGATGTGCGCCTGCAACTTGAGGCCAACCGTGCCCAGTTGGCGGCCGCCGAAGCCAACCTGGCGCTGGTGCGCGCCGAGCGTGACCGCTACCGCAAGCTGCTGGATCGGCAGATGGTCAGCCATTCCCTGTACGACAACGCCGAGAATCTCTACCGGGCCGGGCTCGCGCGCCTCAAGCAGGCCAAAGCGGAGTTCGACGTGGCTGGCAATCAGGCCGGTTACGCCGTGTTGCGTGCGCCCCAGGCCGGCGTGATCGCCAAGCGTCAGGTCGAGGTCGGCCAGGTGGTGGCTGCCGGGCAGACGGTGTTCACGCTGGCGGCTGACGGTGAGCGCGAAGTCGTCATCGGCCTGCCGGAGCAGCAGTTCGCCCGCTTCGCCGTTGGCCAGCAGGTCAGTGTCGAGCTGTGGTCGCGGCGCAATGAGCGCTTCCAGGGCCGTATCCGTGAGTTGTCGCCCGCAGCCGACCCCCGTTCCCGTACCTTCGCCGCACGTATCGCGTTCAACTCGGCCAAGGTGCCCGCCGATCTTGGGCAGAGCGCTCGGGTATTCATCGCCCATGACGGGCTGATCCCGCTGGCTGTACCTCTCTCGGCGATTACCGCTGAAAACGGCCAGGCGTACGTCTGGCGAGTCAACCAGGACCGTCGACTGGAGCGTGCTGCCGTGCGCCTGGGGCCTTATGGCAGTGACACTGTCCCCGTACTTGAGGGCCTGAACCCTGGCGACTGGGTGGTTGCCGCCGGCGGCCACGTGCTGCGCGAAGGGCAGGAGGTGCGGCCGGTGGACCGTACCAACCGTGTGGTGAACCTGACGGCCAAGGAGTAAGTCCCGATGGGTTTCAACCTTTCCGCCTGGGCGCTGCGCAATCGCCAGATCGTACTGTTCCTGATGATCCTGCTGGCTGCCATTGGCGCCATGTCCTACACCAAGCTGGGGCAGAGCGAGGATCCACCCTTTACCTTCAAGGCCATGGTCATCCGTACCCTGTGGCCGGGGGCCACGGCCGAGGAAGTGTCGCGCCAGGTCACCGAGCGCATCGAGAAGAAGCTGATGGAAACCGGCGAGTACGAAAAGATCGTCTCGTTCTCGCGCCCCGGCGAATCGCAGGTGACCTTCATGGCCCGGGACTCGCTGCATTCCAAGGACATCCCCGAGCTGTGGTACCAGATCCGCAAGAAGGTCGCGGATATCCGCCACACCCTGCCCCCGGAAATCCAGGGGCCGTTCTTCAATGATGAGTTCGGCACCACCTTCGGCAACATTTATGCGCTCACCGGCACCGGCTTCGACTATGCGGTGCTGAAGGACTACGCCGACCGCATCCAGATCCAGCTGCAACGGGTCAAGGACGTGGGCAAGGTCGAACTGATCGGCCTGCAGGACGAAAAAATCTGGATCGAGCTGTCCAACCTCAAGCTGGCCACCCTGGGCGTGCCGCTGGAGGCCGTGCAGCAAGCGCTGCGGGAGCAGAACGCGGTGAGTACCGCCGGCTTTTTCGAAACCCCCAGCGAGCGCTTGCAACTGCGCGTCAGCGGGCAGTTCGACAGTGTCGAGCAGATTCGTCAGTTTCCCATTCGGGTAGGGGACCGTACCTTCCGTATCGGCGATGTCGCCGAGGTCTACCGTGGCTTCAATGACCCGCCTGCGCCGCGCATGCGCTTCATGGGCGAAGACGCGATCGGCCTGGCCGTGTCGATGAAAGATGGCGGCGACATCCTGGTGCTGGGCAAGGCACTGGAAGGTGAGTTCGAGCGCTTGGCGCGCAACCTGCCGGCCGGCATGCAGCTGCGCAAGGTCTCCGACCAGCCGGCGGCGGTCAAGGCGGGCGTGGGTGAGTTCGTCCAGGTGCTGGTCGAGGCGCTGGTCATCGTGCTGTTGGTGAGCTTCTTCTCACTTGGCCTGCGTACCGGTTTGGTGGTGGCCCTGGCGATACCCCTGGTACTGGCGATGACCTTTGCCGCCATGCACTATTTCGGCATCGGCCTGCACAAGATCTCGCTGGGCGCGCTGGTATTGGCCTTGGGCCTGCTGGTGGACGACGCGATCATTGCCGTGGAAATGATGGCGATCAAGATGGAGCAGGGCTTCGATCGGTTCAAGGCTGCCAGTTACGCCTGGACCAGTACGGCCTTCCCGATGCTGACCGGTACGCTGATTACCGCTGCCGGCTTCCTGCCGATTGCCACGGCAGCGTCGAGTACGGGTGAGTACACCCGCTCGATCTTCCAGGTAGTGACCATCGCGCTGATCACCTCATGGGTAGTGGCCGTGGTGTTCGTCCCTTACCTGGGCGAACGGTTGCTGCCGGACCTGGCCAAGCTGCATGCCGCCCGTCATGACGGTAGTGGGCATGCGCCAGACCCCTATGCCACACCGTTCTACCAGCGTGTGCGACGTGTGGTGGAGTGGTGCGTGCGGCGGCGCAAGACGGTCATCCTGCTGACCATCGCAGCCTTTGTCGGCAGCATTGCGTTGTTCCGCTTCGTGCCGCAGCAGTTCTTCCCGGCGTCTGGTCGCCCAGAGCTGATGGTCGACCTGAAACTGGCCGAGGGTGCGTCGCTGGGCAATACCACCGAGCGGGTCAAGCAACTGGAGGCCCTGCTCAAGCAGCAGGATGGCATCGACAACTATGTGGCCTACGTGGGCACGGGGTCGCCGCGTTTCTATCTGCCATTGGACCAGCAACTGCCCGCCGCCAGCTTTGCCCAGTTCGTCGTGCTGGCCACGTCCATGGAGGAGCGCGAGCGCTTGCGCAGTTGGCTGATCAACACTGTGGACCAGCAATTCCCCGACCTGCGTGCCCGCGTCACCCGCCTGGAAAACGGCCCGCCCGTGGGCTACCCGGTGCAGTTCCGGGTCACGGGCGAGCATATCGAGAAGGTGCGCGCCCTGGCCCGCGAAGTCGCGGACAAGGTGCGCGAGAACCCGCATGTGGTGAACGTGCACCTTGACTGGGAAGAGCCGAGCAAGGCGGTGTTCCTGGCGATCGACCAGGACCGTGCGCGCGCACTTGGCGTAAGCACCGCCCACCTGTCGAGCTTCCTGCGAAGCTCGCTCACCGGTACCACGGTGAGCCAGTACCGGGAGGACAACGAGCTGATCGAGATTCTTTTGCGCGGCACGCAGAAAGAACGTGGCGAGCTGGGCAACCTTGGCAGCCTGGCGTTGCCCACCGACAACGGCCAGAGCGTTGCGCTATCGCAGGTAGCGACCCTGGACTATGGCTTCGAGGAAGGCATCATCTGGCACCGTAACCGCTTGCCGACGGTGACCGTACGCGCCGACATCTATGACAAGCAGCAGCCGGCGACCCTGGTCAGGCAGATTGCCCCGACCTTGCAGGAGGTCAAGGACAAGCTGCCTGATGGCTACCTGCTGGAAGTGGGCGGCACAGTCGAGGACTCCGAGCGTGGGCAGAAGTCGGTGAACGCCGGTATGCCGTTGTTCATCGTAGTGGTGCTCAGCTTGCTGATGATCCAGCTGCGCAGCTTCTCGCGCACGGTGATGGTGTTCCTCACGGCGCCACTGGGGCTGATCGGCGTGACCTTGTTCCTGTTGGTGTTCCGCCAGCCGTTCGGCTTCGTCGCCATGCTTGGCACCATTGCCCTGGCGGGGATGATCATGCGCAACTCGGTGATCCTGGTGGATCAGATCGAGCAGGATATCGCCTCGGGGCTGGACCGTTGGCAGGCGATCATCGAGGCTACCGTGCGACGCTTCAGGCCGATCGTGCTGACCGCACTGGCGGCGGTGCTGGCGATGATTCCGTTGTCCAGAAGCGTGTTCTATGGGCCGATGGCGGTGGCGATCATGGGCGGGTTGATCGTTGCCACGGCGCTGACCCTGTTGTTCCTGCCGGCATTGTATGCGGCGTGGTTCAGGGTGAAGAAGGGCTGAAGGCTGCGGGGGAGGGCGTCGCCCTCCCTTCGCGGGTCACAGGGCGCCAAATACCTTCTTGGCCAGGCTGGTAGCCGCCTGTGCAGGGTTCTGACGAATGCTCTGTTCTTGTTTGGCGATCATTTCAAACAGGCCGTCGAGGGCTTTTTCGGTCACATAGCTCTCGACATTGGCACTCTTGGCATCGCCCAGGCCCAGGGCTGACGCCTGGCCGGCAAAGCTGTTGTATTGTTGAACCACGCCAACCTTGTCGGTCGCCGCCTTGACGATGGGCAGGAACTTGGCGCGGATCTGCTCCCGGCTGCTCTTGTTCAGGTACTGGGTGGCCGAGTCGTCACCGCCGCTGAGAATGCCCTTGGCGTCGGTCACACTCATGTTCTTCACCGCGTCCACCAGGATCGCCTGGGCCTGCGGCACCGCCGCTTCAGCGGCCTTGTTCATGCTGTCTTCCAGGGCGGTAACCTCATCACCTTTGCCAAACATCTTCATGGCTTTGGCGGCTTTGCCGAGGTTGCCTGGCAACTCGATGCGTACATCGGGGTTATTGCTGAACCCGCCTGGGGTGCTCAGTTGCTTGACGGCGAGCTGCGCCCCTTGGGTCAGGGCATCCTTCAGGCCGCCGGTGGCGTCTTTCTGGCTCAGGTCGCCAAGTGACAGGGCCAGCGCGCTGGCCGACAGCAGCAGGCCGGCGCACAGGGTGGTCAAGCGCAGGGAGGAGCGAATCATGAAGCTTTCCTTTTGAACAGAAGTAGGCGGGGATCAGCGCACCGGATCGACTTTGATCCGTACTGGCTGCTCATCGCTGCCGTCGAGTTTGACCCCATGATGCTCGGTGTTGATGAACAGCAGCTTGCCGTTCAGCTCGATGCGGGCGCTCACCGCGTAGCGGTGGCCAGGCTTGACCTGGGCTGGGTCATACGTGAGGTGGAACGGCAGCGGCACGTTGCCTTTGACCGGGCCGGCCTGGCGGGCCAGGGTCACCGCAGGGGCGTCCATCAGCGACACGTCTTGCAGTTCGACACTCAAGGTGGCGCTGGGCGGCAGGGCAATGCGCTGCAGGTAGAAGACTTCACCGTCCAGGCTGGCCTGTGGCGATGGGGTGTGGCTGGAACAGGCTGCGAGCAGGGATGCGCAACACAGCATAACGAGCTTTTTCATGGATTCTCCGTTGTCCTTGGGCTGGCTTGTGGCCAAGCCCAAGGACTTTAACGGATTTTTCCGGTTGATGATGCTTTAGAGGATCGATGCTTCCAGCGCATGTTCACGGTGCAGCGCCACCTGCCGGATCGAAAGGCGCAGCTCTGCCGACAACACACGCTTGGCCACCCCTTCGGCGAGTTCGCCAAGTTTGTCGTGGTAGCCCAGTTTGCCGTTGCCATCCGGGCGCAGCACACCTTGCTCGACCAAGGTCTGGATGAAATGGCGGAACAGCGTCTTGTCAAAGAACTCGGGGGCGTTCAGGCCATGCAGTATCGACAGGCGCTGGGCCATCATCACGCAGAGGTCTTCCAGTGCTTCGGCGCTGAGGGTGTTCTGGCCGCTGTTGAGCAACAGCGAGGTGGCCATGTAGAAGCGCTGCAGAGTCTGGGTGATGGTGCGGGCCAGCAGCGTCAGCAAAACGAACTGGCGCGAACTGGGGGCCGGGCGCACGTACACATCGTTTTCGCGGCGCAGCAGGCCCTGTTCGACCAGTGCCGCCAGCCACTGATCGATCACCTCGTCCAGTTGCTCGGGTGCCCAGCGCAGGAACAGTTCGGCCTGCAGGTACGGGTACAACGCGTGTACATATTGCCCGAGCAGTTCACGGCTCATCCGTGAGCTGCTGTGGAAGAAGCTCGCCAGTAACGCCGGCAAGGCAAAGATGTGCAGGACGTTGTTGCGGTAATAGGTCATCAGCACTGCATTGGCTTCATCCAGGTAGAGAATGCGGCCAAGGGCGTCTTTTTGTTCCGCCAGCAGGTTCATGCCCCTGACATGTTCGATCAGCGCCTGGCCGTCACCTTCGGGCAGGGTGGTGTGCTGCGAATAGGGGACCTTGCGCAAAAGGGCCAGGTACAGGTCCAGTACCCGGGTCAGGGCACTTTCGTCCAGGGCCAGGCGGCTGGTGGAGAGCAGTGCCAGGGCTACCAGGTTGACCGGGTTGACCGCTGCGGCTTCGTTGAGGTGACGGGCTACGGTTTCACCCAGGCGGGTGGTGGTCTCGTTCAGCCAGGCCGGACGGAACTGCGGGCCAAGTGCCTGTTCGCGCCAGCCGGGTTGCTGTTGGTCGAGAAAGCCTGCCAGGCGGATCGGTTCGCCGAAGTTGACGTAGACCTGGCCGAAGCGTTGCTTCAGCGCGCCGATGACCTTGAATATGTCGAAGATCGACTCTTTCTTCTTGCTGGCGCCACGCAGTTCACCCAGGTAGGTGCGGCCTTCCAGTACCCGTTCGTAGCCGATGTACACCGGCACGAAGACGATCGGTGTGCGCGATGAGCGCAGGAAGCTGCGCAGGGTGATCGCCAGCATCCCCGTGCGCGGTTGCAGCATGCGCCCGGTGCGCGAGCGCCCGCCCTCGACGAAGTACTCGACCGGGAACCCCTTGGTGAACAGGGTGTGCAGGTATTCGTTGAACACTGCGGTGTACAGCGGGTTGCCCTTGAACGTGCGGCGCATGAAGAAAGCGCCGCCGCGGCGCAGCAGGCCGCCGATCACTGGCATGTTGAGGTTGATGCCGGCGGCAATGTGCGGTGGCGTCAGGCCGTTGCGGAACAATAGGTACGACAGCAGCAGGTAGTCGATGTGGCTGCGATGGCACGGTACGTAGATAACTTCGTGGCCCGGCGCGATGCCTTGCACCTGCTCGATGTGGTTGACCTTGATACCGTCGTAGATCTTGTTCCAGAACCAGCTGAGTACCACTTCCAGGAAGCGGATCGCGGTGTAGGTGTAGTCCGAGGCGATCTCGTTGCCGTAGCGCAGGGCCTGTGCTTCAGCCTTGGCCACGGGAATGTTTTCCCGTTGGGCTTGTTCGCCGATGGCCTGGCGAACCAGTGGTGCGTGCACCAGGCCTTTCACCAGATTGCGCCGGTGCGAGATGTCCGGGCCGATCACTGCAGTCTTGAGGTTGCGAAAGTGTACGCGCATCAGGCGTTGGGCCATGCGCACGGTGCGCTCATGGCCTTTGTTGTGCTGCACCAGGTCACGCACCTGGATCGGCGCCGAGAACTGCACGCGGGTCTTGCGCCCCAGTATCAGGATGGTCAGTAGCCGGCGCAGGCGCCCGGTTACCGCCCAGCTGTCGGCGAACAGCAATTTCCACGGGCTCGATTCGCTTGCAGGCGTCTGGCCCCAGAACACACTGACCGGGATGATCTGTGCATCTTCCTCGGCATGCTTGCTGACTGCTGCAATCACACGCTCAAGGGCAGGAGGCGCGCCGCGCTTGTCTTGGCGGCCGAGCCAGTCCGGGTCGGGGGTGAGGTAGAAGAAACCGGCCGGCTCGTGCAGTGTGCCCACAGCTACCGGCAGTACCGGGCGCGGCAGCCCCGCCTTGGTGCACTCGTGGTCGAGTACGGCCAGGTCGGTGAGCGATGGCGAGGGCAGGGCATAGAACACCGGGCGGCTGCGGTCGAGTTGCAGGCTCATGGCGGACTGATTGATGGTCTCGGAGCGCACCCACAGGTACAACAGGCGACGCAGAGCGCCGAAGATCAGGCGGCGCAGGGGAGAACGGGTCATGGGGTGTGTGCCCTGGGTGTGATTTTTAGTAAGTGTGCAATCAGTTAGTCTGCCGTATCGGCGTAAGTTCAGCAAAATCCTGCAAAGGGCGCGGCGGTCATGAAAATTATTTGTTCTGTGTCATATACTCGGCCTGCCACTTGCAGGATATTTCGGCAAGCGGCGTCGGCACGGGGAGGAAACCCTGTGTCTACAAGGCGATCTTCACAATAAAAATCCGGAGTAGTTCAGATGTCGTCTCGTGAGACTGGGAATGTAAAGTGGTTCAACGATGCCAAGGGCTTTGGCTTCATTCAGCGCGAAGGTGGTGCGGATGTGTTCGTCCATTATCGGGCGATCCGCGGTGAGGGGCATCGTACCCTGGTCGAAGGGCAGCGGGTCGAGTACTCCTGCGTGCAGGGCCAGAAAGGCCTGCAAGCCGAGGACGTGGTAGGGCTCTAAGTCCCAAACCTCAAGCCTCAAGCCTCAAGCTGCAAGTTGACCGTGTAACTTGCAGCCTGATGCGAACCCTCTTGCAGCTTGCCGCTTAAAGCTTGCCGCTCACGAGGTACGCCAGGTGATTTCCTCTTCACCGTCAGCGCTGATGCGGATCCAGCGATCGGCATCTTCCTCGCCATCTTCCTCGACCCAGCCACCCGGCGCGCAGCGCACTTCCACGCCCAGTGCGGTGAATGCGGCGCGGGCGCAGGCGACGTCATCGTCCCATGGGGTCTGGTCGCTTTCCAGGTAAAGGCTGTTCCATTTCCCTACAGCCTTGGGTAACCAGGTGACCGGAATGTTACCGGCCTTGCATTTGAAGGTCTGGCCTTTCTGCTGCCATTCGCTGCAGGGGCCGATCGCTTCGCCGAGCCATTGGGCAATCTGCTTGTGGTCGACGTCAGCGTCCTTCAGGTAGATCTCGATATCAGGTTGGCGCATAAGGGCTCCGGGTGTGCTCAGTCTTGGCGCACGAAATAGTCATAACGCATGGAAACCGTGACGTCGAAGGGCTCGGCCTGGTCGATCACCCGCGCGCGTTTCTCGGCACTGGCGCGCCAGCCGTGCGGGGTCATGGCCAGCAGGTCGGCGCGGGCTTTGGGTGCAGCCAGGCTCAGCCTGAACTCCAGGGTTTCGCTGTGGGCATGGGCCATGCCCTGCGGTACCAGGGCCAGGTGTTTGTCGTCGGCATAAGGGCGAACTTCATCGTAGAGCACTTCGCGCAACTCCATCAGGTGGCCGCTGGTCGGGCCCACC
Organism: Pseudomonas sp. BNK-15; assembly: GCF_047456105.1. NCBI lineage: Bacteria > Pseudomonadati > Pseudomonadota > Gammaproteobacteria > Pseudomonadales > Pseudomonadaceae > Pseudomonas > Pseudomonas sp. BNK-15. Next base: position 687,346 of record NZ_CP179898.1, on the reverse strand, counting down.
CGCATCAGGCCGCCACCCGGGCTCAGCAGGCGCTGGGCCTCGGCCCAGTCCAGCGGGCTGAAGACGCTGGCGATGAACTGGCAACTGGCATCGGCCAAGGGTACGCGGGCCATGCTGGCGACCATCCAGGTGACCGAAGGCTCGCGGCGGCAGGCGCGTTTGACGGCTTCGCGCGAGATGTCCAGGGCGTAGCCGTCAGCCTGTGGCAGGGCCTGGGCGAGCTGCGCGGTGTAGTAGCCTTCGCCGCAGCCGATGTCGAGCCAGGCGCCGGGCTGGCGCTCAGTGGCCAGCTCGGCCAGGCGGCGGGCCACGGGCGCGTAATGGCCGGCATCGAGGAAATCCCGGCGTGCTTCGACCATGGCCTGATTGTCGCCAGGGTCACGGCTGTTCTTGTGCTGCACAGGCAGCAGGTTCAGGTAACCCTGGCGGGCACGGTCGAAGCGGTGGCCGGCCGGGCACACCACGCCGTTGTCGAGCCGCGTCAGGGCCGCATGGCAAATAGGGCAGGCGAGCATCAGGCGAGCAACCGCACCAGGGTCTGGTAGTAGATCTCGGTCAGCAGGTCGAGGTCGCTGGCCAGGATGCGCTCGTCGACCTGGTGGATCGTTGCATTGACCGGGCCCAGTTCAACGACCTGGGTGCCCATGGTGGCGATGAACCGGCCATCGGACGTACCACCGCTGGTGGACGGCTGGGTATCACGGCCGGTGACGCCCTTGATGCTGGCCGACACGGCATCGAGCAGTTCACCGGGTTCGGTCAGGAATGGCAGGCCCGAAAGCGCCCAGTCGATCGACCAGTCCAGTTCATGCTTGTCGAGGATTGCCGATACTCGCGCTTGCAGGCCTTCGACCGTCGACTCGGTGGAGAAACGGAAATTGAACAGCGCGGTCAGATCGCCAGGTACCACATTGGTGGCGCCGGTACCGGAGTTGAGGTTGGAGATCTGGAAGCTGGTCGGTGGGAAGAACGCGTTGCCTTCATCCCAGTGTTCGGCGGCCAGCTCTGCCAGCGCCGGCGCGGCCAGGTGGATCGGGTTGCGCGCCAGGTGCGGGTAGGCCACGTGGCCTTGTTTGCCGCGCACGGTCAGTTTGGCGCCGAGCGAGCCACGGCGGCCGTTCTTGACCACGTCACCGAGCAGGGTAGTGCTCGACGGCTCGCCGACGATGCACCAGTCCAGGCGCTCGTTGCGCGCGACCAGGCGCTCGACCACAGCCTTGGTACCGTGATGGGCCGGGCCTTCTTCATCGCTGGTGATCAGGAAGGCGACCCTGCCGCGGTGGTTCGGGTAGTCCTGCACGAAACGCTCACTGGCGACCACCATGGAGGCCAGGCTGCCCTTCATGTCGGCGGCGCCGCGACCGCAGAGCATGCCGTCGGCATCGATCAGTGCCTCGAACGGCTCATGCTGCCACTGCTGCACCGGGCCGGTGGGGACCACATCGGTGTGGCCGGCGAAGCACAGCACCGGACCGTCCTGGTTGCCATGGGTGGCCCAAAAGTTGTCGACGTCCTCGATGCGCATCGGTTCGAGCTGAAAGCCCACGGCGCCCAGGCGCTTCATCATCTGCGCCTGGCAGTCGGCGTCGACAGGGGTGACCGAGGGGCGACGGATCAGGTCGCAGGCCAGTTGAAGGGTAGGCGAGAGCTCGGCTGGGGCCGTCATGGGGAACTCCGGGGCAAGGCAAGGCGGAAAAACGAGGGGCGTTATCTTATATCAAACAAGGGTTGTCGGCACGGGGCATTGGGCCGCTGCGCGGCCCTGGCATCCTCAAGCCTCCTGAGGCTCGGCCATCTTGTGTTCGGGCTTGGGCAACGACGACAACAGTGCCATGACCAGCGCCGCCAGGTATGGCAGTGACTGCACCAGCAGCATCGCGACCCAGAACCGCATGTCCGAGCTCGGCAACCCTTGCACCAAGTAGATCCCGGCTGCCGCCCCCCACAGCAGCAACATGATGAACAGTTCTTCGCGCGCTTCGGCAATCGCTACCAGCAATCCATGGCTATCGGCATTTTTCGGCGTGCGGAAGAACGGCATGCTGCTGGTGAAGAACCCGTACAGCACCGCCTTGGCGATGGTGTGCGACAGCGCAAGCCCGGCCAGCGCCGCTGCGAAAGCGTCCTTGAGGTTGACCCCGACCGCTCGGCGATAAAGGAAGATGATCTTGGCTACCTTGAAGAAGAACAGCGCCAGGGGCGGGATGGCGAAGATCATCAGGGGTGGATCGACCCGATGCGGCACGATGATCATCGCCGCCGACCAGAGCAGGGCGCCGACAGTGAAAAAGATGTTCATGCCATCGGCGACCCATGGCAGCCAGCCAGCCAGGAAATGATAGCGCTGGCCACGGGTCAGCTCGCTGCCCTTGCCGCGCAGCAGGGCGGCGGCGTGGTGCTTGATGATCTGGATGGCGCCATAGGCCCAGCGGAAACGCTGCTTCTTGAAGTCGATGAAGGTGTCGGGCATCAGGCCCTTGCCATAGCTGTTGTGGGCGTAGGCGGCCGACAGGCCTTTTTCGAACACCCGCAAGCCCAGTTCGGCGTCTTCGCAGATGCACCATTCGGCCCAGCCCAGTTCTTCTAGCACGCTGCGCCGGGTCATGGTCATGGTGCCGTGCTGAATGATCGCGTCACGGTCGTTGCGGGTGACCATGCCGATGTGGAAGAAGCCTTTGTACTCGCTGTAGCAGAGCTTCTTGAAGGCGCTCTCGTGCTGGTCGCGGTAGTCCTGCGGCGATTGCACCACGGCGATCTTCGGGTCGGCGAAGTGCGGCACCATGTGCTTGAGCCAGTTGCGGTCCACGCAGTAGTCCGAGTCGATCACTGCGATCACTTCGGCATCCTTGGCGGTGTGCGGCAGCAGGTAGTTCAGCGCGCCGCCCTTGAACCCGGCCAACGGCGCGACGTGGAAGAACTTGAAGCGCTCGCCGAGCTTTTCGCAGTGGGCCTTGAGCGGCTCCCACACGGCTGGGTCTTTGGTGTTGTTATCGATCACCAGTACTTCGTAGTCCGGATAGTCCAGCGCGGCCAAGGCGTCGAGCGTCTGTTTGACCATCTCTGGCGGTTCGTTGTAGCACGGTACATGCACCGAGACCTTGGGCCGGTAGGCGCTGTCGCCCTGCACCGGCAGAAACTCCCGGCGGCGTTTGTGAATCCACACCGCCTCGGCCAACTCGTGCGCCTCGGTCAGTAGCACGATGAACACGCCGAGTGCGCCGAGCGCCAGCAGTACGCCGACAGTCAGGCTGAACCAGGTGCTGTACTGCTGGCTGTAGTCGTAACCGATCCACACCAGCACCGACCCACAGAGGAAGGTAATGAAGGTGAGGAACGTCCGGCCGCGTTGGCGCAAGGCCGAGCCGTCGATCAGCAGCACGGTCAGGGCGAGCATCGCCAACACCACCGAGGCGACCGCCAGCGCACGCCATTGCGGTATCGCCACCACCGGCCCTTCAAAATTGAATTTCTGCTGGCGTTCGGCATTGAATACGCCCCAGTAGGCGCCTACCGAGCCCTCGTCACTGGCTTTCCAGGGTTGGTCGTAGGCTTCGATGACGAAATAGTTGTAGCCACGGCGGTTGAGGGTGTTGACCAGCGTGCGCAGGTAGATGGCCTGGTCGGCCTGGGTGGCGTCGGCGCCGCCGCGCATGCGGCCGTTGCTCGGCCAGCCGACTTCCGAGAGCAGCAATGGCTTGCGCGGGAACTGCTGTTTCAGCTCACGGGCCCGATCGAGGACGAACTCCACGGAATCCTTCATGGGCACGAACTCCCAGTAGGGCAGGATGTGCGCGGCAATCAGGTCGACATGCTTGGCCAGTTCCGGGTGTTCCTTCCAGATGTGCCACTGTTCACTGGTGGTTACCGGCACCTTGACTGCGGCTCGCACCCGGTCAAGGTACTGGATCAGTGCTTCGGGCGTGACCTCTTCGCGGAACAGCGCTTCGTTGCCGACCACCACGCGAACCACGCTGCGCGAGGTGTTGGCCAGTTCGATGGCCGTGGCGATCTCACGCTCGTTGCGCTCCAGGTCCGGGCTGATCCAGATGCCCAGGGTGACGCGAAGCCCAAGCTCCTCTGCCAGCCGCGGGATATCGGCCTGGGTGCCTTCGACGGTGTAGATACGGATGCTGTCGGTCAGCTTGTTCATCTGCTCCAGGTCTTGGCGCATCTCGGCGTCGCTTGGGTATTGGCCTTTTTGCGGGCTCTCCCCCAGACGGAATGGCGAGTACGAGAAACCTGATATCTGCTCAGGCCAGGCTGGCGCGGAAACCGGCCGATTGATCAGCGCCCAGAACCCGGTGAACAGTGCGGCGATGGCCAGGACAATCACCAGGTTCAAGCCGAATTTGCGAGATGACATTGTCGTCCATATCTGTCGAAGTAGTAGGACATTAAAGCAGGATCAGTAGGTGTTTTCCTAACGATGGAGGTCATCCGCGCTGCTGGCCTATAATGCGCGCCGTTTTAGCGGTATGAGCCTCGGGGTACGAACATGAGCACAGAAGATCCACGCTTTGCAGGCGTTGCCCGGCTGTACGGCGACGAAGGGCTGCAACGCCTTAACCAGGCCCATGTGGCGGTCGTCGGTATCGGCGGGGTGGGCTCCTGGGTGGCCGAGGCGCTGGCGCGCAGTGGCGTGGGTGAGATCACCTTGTTCGACCTGGATGATGTCTGTGTCAGCAACACCAACCGCCAGGCCCATGCCTTGGAAGGGCAGGTGGGGCGCCCCAAGGTCGAGGTGATGGCCGAGCGCCTGCGGGCGATCAACCCGGCCTGTACGGTGCATGCGGTGGCTGACTTCGTCACCCGCGACACCATGGCTGAGTACATCACCGAGCAGCTCGATTGCGTTGTCGACTGCATTGACAGCGTGATGGCCAAGGCGGCGCTCATTGCCTGGTGCCGGCGGCGCAAGATCGCGATCGTTACTACCGGCGGAGCAGGTGGGCAAATCGACCCCACACAGATTCAGATCGGCGACCTCAACAAAACCTTCAACGACCCGTTGGCATCGCGGGTGCGTTCAACCCTGCGGCGCGACTACAACTTTTCGCGCAACGTCAGCCGCAATTATGGGGTGCCATGCGTGTTCTCCAGCGAACAACTGCGCTACCCCAAGGGCGATGGCAGTGTGTGCCTGCAGAAGAGCTTTGTCGGTGAGGGTGTGCGCCTGGACTGCGCCGGGGGCTTTGGCGCGGTGATGATGGTGACCGCGACCTTTGGCATGGTGGCAGCGAGCAAGGCGGTGGAAAAGCTGGTGGCTGGCGCCCGGCGGCCGTCGGAGCGGGTCAAGGCCGAGTAAGGCGCGCGGTCGGTGCTGGGTTCAGTTGGCTGAAACCAGCTCGGTCATCCGCAGTAGCACCGCATGCAAGCCATTGCTGCGCGAGGGCGACAATTGCCGCTCCAACCCCAACCGGGTAAACCACTCGCGCAGGTCAAGCGCCGCCAGCTCGCGGCTGTCGAGCCCTTGCACCCGCACCAGCAGCAATGCCAGCAGGCCACGCAACAACCGCGCATCACTGCTTGCCTTGAACTGCCATTGGCCGTCGTGCTGTTCAGCTACCAGCCATACCAGGCTTTCACAGCCGTGAACGCGGTTGTGCTCGCACTTCTGCGTATCGCTCAGCGGTTCCAGTTGCTCACCCATCTGCATCAGAAGCCGTGCACGCTGCTCCCAGCCGCGGGCGTGCCCGAAGCGCTCCAATGCTTCCTGGGCGGGTGCTGGCAGGTTCATCGCAGCAGCTCCAGGCCTTGATCGAGGGCATCGAAGAAGCGTTGCAGGTCATCGCTGTCGTTATACAGGCCCAGTGATACCCGAATAGCACCTTCGAGCCCCAGCCCTTTGAGCAGTGGCATGGCGCAGTGATGGCCGGCACGTACGGCAATGCCCTGCTCTGTCAGCAGGTGGGCGATGTCGGCATTGTGCACGCCTTCGATGACAAAGCTGGCCAAGGCAGCCTGTGGTGTGCCCAGTACCCGCACCCCCTCACGGTCGGCAAGCCCGCGCAGCAGGTGATGGTGAAGGTGGGTCTCGTGGTGCTCGACGGCCTGGCCATCGAGGCTGGCCAGGTAATCGAGCGTCGCCCCCAGGCCGATCACCCCGGCGATCGGTGGTGTGCCTGCCTCGAAGCCCAGCGGTGCCGGGCGGAAGCTGGCACTCTGGTAGTCAGCCAGTTGCACCATTTCACCGCCGAACTGCCAGTGGCGCAGCAGTTCCAGCGCCTGCGCACGGCCATACAGTACGCCGACGCCTTCCGGGCCATACAGCTTGTGGCTGGAGAATACATAAAAATCACAGCCCAGCTGCTGCACATCGTGGCGGCCATGCACCACGCCCTGAGCGCCATCGACCACAGTCAGCGCCCCTTGGGCGCGGGCATGGGCGAGTAACGCTGGCAGCGGCTGCCAGGTGCCGAGCACATTGGACAACTGGCTGACCGCAAGCACGCGTGTACGTGGGCCAACCAACTGCAGCGCCTGGTCAAGGTCGATGCGGCCATGCTCATCCAGTGGCAGTACCACCAGGCGCAGGTTGCGCCGCCGCGCCAGTTGTTGCCAGGGCAGCAGGTTGGCGTGGTGCTCCAGCGCGCTCACGGCGATTTCGTCGCCTGCCTCGAAGCGGTGTTCCAGGCCATAGGCCAACAGGTTCAGGGCCGAGGTGGCGCCGTGGGTAAAGATGACCTGCCGCGATTCGGCGGCGTTGAGCCAGGCGGCGACCTTGTCGCGGCTGGTTTCAAACGCTTGTGTCGCCAGCGCGCCGGGCAGGTGCTGGGCACGGTGCACGTTGGCTGCGCCGTGGCCGTAATAGTGGCTCAGGGCATCGAGCAGGGCCTGGGGCTTCTGGGTGGTGGCGGCGCTGTCCAGGTAGGTCTGGTGCTGCCGTTGCAGGGCGGCGATGGCGGGGAAATCGGCACGCCAGGGGGAGGGCTGGAACATGATCACGGGGCCTGGAATGAAAATCGGGTCTGGCGTGAGTGCGCCAGACCCGATCTTAACACTTCGAACCCTTCGGGAGTTCTCAGTTGTGGGCGTGCAGCGCCTCGTTCAGCTCGATCGCCGATTTGTGCGTCTTGCACTCTACGGCGCCGTTGAGCGAGTTGCGGCGGAACAGCAGGTCGGTCTGGCCAGCCAGGTCGCGCGCCTTGACCACTTTGACCAGCTCATTGTTCTCGTCGAGCAGGTTGACCTTGGTGCCGGCAGTGATGTACAGGCCGGCTTCGACGGTGTTGCGGTCGCCCAGCGGGATGCCGATGCCGGCGTTGGCGCCGATCAGGCAACCTTCACCGACCTTGATGACGATATTGCCGCCACCGGACAGGGTGCCCATGGTCGAGCAGCCGCCGCCCAGGTCCGAGCCCTTGCCAACGAATACGCCGGCCGAGACACGGCCTTCGATCATGCCCGGGCCTTCGGTGCCGGCATTAAAGTTGACGAAGCCTTCGTGCATGATGGTGGTGCCTTCGCCGATGTAGGCGCCCAGGCGCACACGGGCGGTGTCGGCGATACGCACGCCGGCCGGGACCACGTAGTCGGTCATCTTCGGGAACTTGTCCACCGAGAACACTTCCAGCAGCTCGCCTTTGAGGCGCGCTTCCAGTTGCAGCTCGGCCAGCTCGGCCAGGTCGACGGCGCCCCGGTTGGTCCAGGCGACGTTCGGCAGCAGCGGGAAGATGCCTGCCAGGCTCACGCCGTGCGGCTTGACCAGGCGGTGCGACAGCAGGTGCAGCTTGAGGTAGGCCTCTGGGGTCGAAGCCAGGGCAGCGTCTTCGGCCAGCAGGGTGGCGACCAGCGGCTTGTGGCTTTCGGCCAGGCGGGTCAGCAGGGCAGCCTGGGCGGCATCGATGCCTTTGACGGCTTCGGCCAGTTGCGCGGCCTGGGCATTGCTGAAGGTGATGGCCTGGTTGCCACCTTCATAACCGAGGATCGGCGCGACGGCGGCGACCAGCTCGGCGCTCGGCTTGAGCAGTGGCTGTGCGTAGAACACTTCCAGCCAGGTGCCCTGGCGGTTCTGGGAGCCGACACCAAAGGCCAGGCTGAACAGGGTATTGGACATGTGATTACCTCGTGCGAAATAGGGTGCGATGCGTAGATGGACTCAGGCCAGCGCAGCGGCGTACAGGTCAGGTTTGAAACCGACCAGGGTGCGTGCGCCAAGGTCGAGCACCGGGCGTTTGATCATCGACGGCTGGGCCAGCATCAGCTCGACGGCCTTGGCCTGGTCGAGGTCGGCCTTGCTGGCATCGTCGAGCTTGCGGAACGTGGTGCCGGCACGGTTGAGGATCACCTCCCAGCCGTGCTCGTCGCACCAGCGGTTCAGGCTGTCACGGTCGATGCCTTGAGTCTTGTAGTCGTGGAATTCGTAGGCGATGGCTTGATCTTCGAGCCAGGTGCGCGCTTTTTTCATGGTGTCGCAGGCTTTGATGCCGTAGAGCGTGTAGGTCATTGTGTGCATTGGGGCCACAGGCTGCCCCAATCTCTCCATTGCCGAATGTCAGTCGCGCGATTATGCGGGAACGACTCTTTGAGCGCCACGGGTGGGGCTAAATGGGCGCACTCGGGGGGAGGGGGCGTCCCAGTGGCCCTGTTAAGGCTCACGCCATGCCCTGCCAGCCCAACTCCAGTATCATCATGTTACATATTCATCCGCCTCCTGCGACTTTGGTGCAGCGGCCCATGATTGCCCCACCCCGCTAACATAGTGCTTCTGTGGCGATTTTTCGCCCTGGATTGACTTCGGTTCACAAAGGAAGCTTTAACGGATGCAGTCAGCCTATACCGTCCTCATCCTGCTGACGCTGGTAAGCGTGTCGAAACTGGTCGGGCGGGTGATCCCCTTGCCGTTGCCGCTGGTGCAGATCGGTGCCGGTGCGCTGTTGGCCTGGCCGACCCTGGGGCTGCATGTGGCCCTGGATCCTGAGCTGTTCCTTTTCCTGTTCCTGCCGCCGTTGCTGTTTGCCGACGGCTGGCGCATCCCCAAACGCGAACTGTGGCGCATCCGCGGGCCGGTGGTGGCACTTGCCGTGGGGCTGGTGCTGTTCACGGTGGTCGGCGCCGGCTACTTCATCCATTGGCTGCTGCCTAGCATCCCACTGGCGGTGGCCTTTGCCCTGGCGGCCGTGTTGTCGCCTACCGACGCCGTGGCAGTGTCGGCCATCACCCAGGACCGCCTTCCCACTCCGCTGATGCGCATGCTTCAGGGGGAGGCGCTGATGAATGACGCCTCTGGCCTGGTGACCTTCAAGTTCGCGCTGGCAGCGGCGATCACCGGCGTATTTTCTTTGGCCGATGCCAGCTTCAGCTTTGTCCTGGTTGCCATCGGCGGGCTGGCGGTTGGTGTTGCCCTGAGCTGGCTGATTGGCAGGCTGCGCGCCTGGATGATCGCTCGTGGCTGGGATGACCCGGCCACCCACGTGGTTTTCATGCTCTTGCTGCCGTTTGCCGCCTATGTGCTGGCCGAGCGCCTTGGGGTGTCGGGCATCCTCTCGGCGGTGGCCGCCGGCATGATGCAGAGCTGGCTCGACCTGCTGCCGCGCCAGACCAGCACCCGCCTGCTCAACCGTAGCGTCTGGTCGCTACTGGAATTCGCCTTCAATGGCTTGATCTTCCTGCTATTGGGCCTGCAATTGCCGGACATCATCAAGGCGGTGGTCAGCCACGAACCTACCCTCTGGCCGACACTGGCATGGCGTTGCCTGGATGTGCTGGCGATCTTTGCGGCGCTGATCCTGCTGCGTTTCATCTGGGTACAAAGCATCTGGCGGGCGGTCGGGGTAGTGCGTCGCTGGCGCGGCAAGCCGGCACTGGTGCTGATGCCCACGGCGCGCTCATGCTGGTTGCTGACCCTTGGCGGGGTGCGGGGTGCGGTGACGCTGGCGGGTGTGATGTCGATACCGCTGCTGATCGGGGCAGGCCAGGCTTTCCCGGAGCGCGACCTGCTGATTTTCATCGCTGCCGGCGTCATCTTGCTGTCGCTGGTCAGCGCCTGCGTGGCGTTGCCCTTTCTCTTGAGAGGTGTCACCCGAAGCCCGGACGAGCGGCTGCATCAGGAGGTGCAGGAAGCCTGGCGGCGCACGGCCGAGGCTGCGATTCATGCCTTGGAGGCCGAGGACGTGGTTGATGCCAGCGCACCTCAGGATGCGGCGCAGGCGACCCTGGCCACCGAGCTCAAGGCGAGGTTGATGGCCGAATACCGCGATGAGCTGGACAGTTACAACGACACGGCCGAGGCGAGGGCCTTGGCGGAGCAGATGGACTTGCTGGAACGACGTCTGCGCCTGCGGGCGCTTCGGGCGCAGCGGTTGGAATTGTATAACCTGCATCGCCAGCATCTGGTTGGTGATGAGGTGGTGCGGCAAGTGTTGGGGGAGCTGGACTTGAGCGAGGCGAACCTGGGGGCTGCAGTCAAATGAGCCGCTGTAGCTCAAGCGCCGGCGAGCCGGTGTTTGAGCTACAGTGCGGCACTCGGTCAATCAACGGGTTTGCACAAACGCACGAATCCGCTCAGCCGCCTCGATGCACTCGGCCAATGGTGCGACCAGTGCCATGCGTACCCGCCCGGCCCCCGGGTTCACGCCATCCACTTCACGCGACAGGTACGAACCAGGTACCACCGTCACATGCTGGGCTTGGAACAGGTCACGCGTGAAGTCGGCATCGCACCCCGGTACCTTGGCCCACAGGTAGAAACTGCCATCGGGCCGCTGTACGTCCAGCACGGGCTGCAGGATATCCAGCACGGCATCGTATTTGGCGCGGTATAGGTCGCGGTTTTCGCGCACATGCGCTTCATCCTGCCAGGCGGCGATGCTGGCCAGCTGGGTCTGCACCGGCATGGCGCAGCCATGGTAAGTGCGGTACAGCAGGAACGGCTTGATGATGGCCGCGTCGCCGGCAACGAAGCCCGAACGCAGGCCCGGCAGGTTGGAGCGCTTGGACAGGCTGTGGAATACCACGCAACGCTTGAAATCACTGCGGCCCAGTTCGGCACAGGCACTGAGCAGGCCCGGTGGTGGCGCGTCTTCGTCGAAGTACAGCTCGCTGTAGCATTCATCGGCGGCGATCACGAAATCATGCTCGTCGGCCAGTGCGATCAGCTTCTTCAGGGTGTCCATCGGTACCAGTGCGCCGGTGGGGTTGCCCGGTGAGCACAGGAACAGGATCTGGCAGCGTTTCCATACCTCGGCGGGTACGGCATCGAAGTCCGGGTTGAAACCGTTGTTTTCCAGGCACGGCAGGTAATGCGGGGTGGCGCCGGCGAGCAGGGCCGCGCCTTCGTAGATCTGGTAGAACGGGTTGGGGCTGACCACCAGGCCATCATCGGCGCGGTTGACCACAGCCTGGGTGAAGGCAAACAGTGCTTCACGGGTGCCGTTGACCGGCAGCACATGGCGGTCCGCGTCCAGCCAGCCGCTCGGCACGCCGAACCGGCGTTCGCACCATTGGCCGATGGCCTGGCGCAGCTCTGGCAGGCCGATGGTGCTGGGGTAGACCGCCAGCTTGTCGAGGTTGTCGGCCATGGCCTGGGCGACGAACGCCGGGGATGCGTGCTTCGGCTCACCGATCGACAGGGCGATGGCGCGCTTGTCCGCCGCGGGCTTCACGCTGCCCAGCAGGGCGCGGAGTTTCTCGAACGGGTAGGGCTGAAGCTGGGTCAAGGCATGGTTCATCGGCGCAAGGTCTCGTCAATCGTCTAATCGTTAAAAGGTCACGCGAGTCGGGCTGGCATCGCTGGCCTGGCCGGCCTGCAGCTGCTGCACGATCGCTTCCTGCAGGCGGCTGCACAGCTGCGGGTCGGACAGCGGCTGGTTGTCGGCATCGGTAATGAAGAATACGTCTTCCACGCGTTCGCCGAGGGTGGCGATCTTGGCGTTCTGCAGTGACAGGTCGAACTCCAGGAAGATCCGCCCGATCCGCGCCAGCAGCCCGGGGCGGTCCGGTGCGGTGATCTCAAGGATGGTCACCGCCCGCTGTGCATCGTTGAGGATGGTCACCTGCGGCGGGAAGTTGAAATGCTTGAGCTGGCGGGGTACCCGTCGCTGGATGATGGTCGGGTAGTCCTCGGGGTTGCGCAGCGCCTCGGTCAGGCCGTCGCGGATCTGCTTGACCCGTTGCGGGTTATCGCCGATGGAGCCGCCGTCATTGTCGAGCACGATGTAGGTGTCGAGCGTGAACTGGCTGCTCGAGGTGATGATGCGCGCGTCATGGATGTTCAGGTTGAGCTGCGACATGGCCGCCACGGTCACGGCGAAGAAATCGTGCTGGTCGGGGGCGTAGATGAAGATTTGCGTGCCGCCCTCGAACTCCCGCTGTGTGGTTTCCTTGATCAGTACCAGCGGCCCGCCGTCGGCGGGCTGCTGCAGGATCGCATCACTGTGCCAGGCCACATCGGCGGCGTTGTGCTTGAGGAAGTAGTCGTCACCCAGTTGCGACCAGAGTTGCTCGACGTCGTCCGGGTCGGTGCCCTCGCGCACGAGGATATCCAGCGCCGCACTCTGTGTCTGGCGGATCTGCTCCTCGCGGTCCAGCGGGTTTTCCAGGCCGCGTCGCAAGGCGCGTTTGGTCTCGCTGTACAGCTGGCGCAGCAGGCTGGCGCGCCAGGAGTTCCACAGGCTGGGATTGGTGGCGTTGATGTCGGCCACGGTCAGCACGTAGAGGTAGTCCAGGCGCGTCTCGTCGCCGACATGCAGGGCGAAGTCGTTGATCACCTGCGGGTCGGACAGGTCCTTGCGTTGGGCGGTGGTGGACATCACCAGGTGGTTTTGCACCAGCCAGACGATCAGGCGGCTATCCCAGGCGGGCAATTGATGGCGCTCGCAGAACTTCTTCGCGTCCACAGCGCCCAGTTCGGAGTGGTCGCCCTGACGGCCTTTGCCGATGTCGTGGTACAGCCCGGCCAGGTAGATGAGCTCAGGCTTGGGCAGGCGGCCCATGAGCTTGCTGGCCAGCGGGAATTTTTCGGACACCGGCGTGTACTGCAGCTTGCGCAGGTGCTTGATGAGGTTGAGGGTGTGCGCATCGACCGTATAGATGTGGAACAGGTCGTGCTGCATCTGCCCGACGATCAGGCCGAACTCTGGCAGGTAGCGGCCGAGGATGCCGTAGCGGTTCATCCGCCGCAGGTTGCGATGGATGCCGATTTCGCACTTGAACAGCTCGATGAACAGGCTGGTGTTGCGGATATCGTTGCGGAAGGTGTCGTCGATCAGGTGCCGGTGCTCGCGCAGCAGGCGCACGGTGTCAGCGCGCACGCCCTTGATTTCCGGGTGCTGCGCCATCAGCACGAAGATCTCCAGCATGGCGAACGGCGTGCGCTTGAAAACGTTCGCGTTGACCGCTTCGATATAGCCGTCGTGCAGGCGGAAGCGCGCATTCAGCGGCTGGGTGGTGCCACTGTCATCGTCGGCGAGGATGACTTCCTCGAAGTGCTGGATGATCAGGTCGCACAACTGGCTGATGCTCATCACCACCCGGTAGTACTGCTGCATGAACTGTTCGATGGCGCGTTTGGGGTTTTCGTCGCTGTAGCCCAGCAGTGCGGCGATGCTGCGCTGGTGGTCGAACAGCAGGCGATCTTCGGCGCGGCCGGCGAGCATGTGCAGGGCGTAGCGCACCTTCCACAAAAAGTCCTGGGAGGAGGCCAGCAGTTCGTTTTCGCTTTCCAGCAGGAAGCCTTCGCCAGCGAGGGCGTGCAGGTTCAGGGTGCCGTACTGGCGACGGGCTACCCAAAGGACTGTCTGGATGTCGCGAAGGCCACCGGGCGAGCCTTTTACATTGGGCTCGAGGTTGTACTCGGTGTCGTTGTACTTGTGGTGGCGGGCCTTGAGCTCTGCGCGCTTGGCCAGGAAGAACTCCTTGCTCGGCCACATGTGCGCGGTGCTGGTGACTTCGAGCATGCGCTGGCGCAGGGCTTCGGGGCCGGCGATGGTGCGGCTTTCCATCATGTTGGTGATGACCGTCAGGTCGGCGCGGGCCTGTTCGGCACACTCGTCCACGGTACGCACGCTCTGGCCCACTTCAAGGCCAATGTCCCACAGCAGTGTCAGGAAGCGCTCGATGGCGTCGCGGTACTGCTCGTGTTCGGCGTCGCGCAGCAGGATCAGCAGGTCGATGTCCGAGTGCGGGTGAAGTTCACCGCGCCCATAGCCCCCGACCGCTACCAGGGCGATACCGTCAGCGTCGCCCCAGTCAAACTGCTTCCAGGCCTGTTGCAGGATGTTGTCGACGAGCCAGGCGCGGTCCTCGATCAGCCGACGGATGTCGCGGCCGTCACGGAAACGCCTGTCGAGCACCTCGCCGGCCTGGCGGATGGCCTTCTTGAAAGCGGCGATGGGGCTCGCCTTGAGGGCCAGTTCCGCCTGGAACTGGCCGCGGTCGAACAGCTCGGGATCCACCTGGGGCATGCATCGCGTTCCTGTCGTAGAGGCTTTGGCGTGAACTCAGGCCGAAGTGCGCGGGATGGTGTCGTCCTTGCGCAGGGTGAAGATCTCGTAGCCGGTGGCGGTCACCACCAGGGTGTGCTCCCACTGCGCCGAGAGCTTGCGGTCCTTGGTGATGGCGGTCCAGCCGTCGCCCAGCACCTTGGTGTCGGCCTTGCCCTGGTTGATCATCGGTTCGATGGTGAAGGTCATGCCCTCTTTGAGCTCCATGCCGGTGCCGGCGCGGCCGTAGTGGAGGATCTGCGGTTCTTCGTGGAACACCTTGCCGATGCCGTGGCCGCAGAATTCACGCACCACCGAAAAGCCGTTCTTCTCAGCGTGCTTCTGGATCACTTCACCGATATCGCCCAGGCGGCAGCCAGGCTTGACCAGCTCGATGGCCTTGTACATGCACTCCTGGGTGACTTTGGACAGGCGCTCGGCCCATACCGGCACGGTACCGACGTGGAACATGCGGCTGGTGTCGCCGTGGTAGCCGTCCTTGATCACGGTGACATCGATGTTCAGCGTGTCCCCGTCCTTGAGCGGCTTGTCGTTGGGGATGCCGTGGCACACCACGTGGTTGATCGAGGTGCAGATCGACTTGGGGTAGCCCTTGTAGTTGAGCGGTGCCGGAATGGCCTGCTGCACGTTGACGATGTAGTCGTGGCACAGGCGGTCGAGCTCTTCGGTGGTGACACCGGGCTTGACGTGTTCTTCGATCATTTCCAGCACTTCGGCGGCCAGGCGGCCGGCGATGCGCATCTTCTCGATGTCTTCTGCGGTCTTGATGGTAACGGTCATTACTGGCTCTCTACGGCGCCGCAGGCGGCGCGAACAAACGGAAAAGGCCCTTATTCTATCAGAGGGCGGCTGCGAACCCAGCATCAAGCTTGAGGCTGGATTCACAGTTCACTTCTGCGGGTTCCGTTCGTTGGCGGTCTGTGGTATAACATGCGCCGCTTTCGGGGACGACCCCGTCAGCTCAAACCCACACACGTGTCGACACGATGACCTGGGTGCCCCGCATTCTCGAAGTTCTTGTTCAGGTGCGTGGGTTGGTCATTGGGATACGTGGAGGCCCAACCCGACTTATCAAGGAACTATCATGTCCCAAGTCAACATGCGCGATATGCTGAAGGCCGGTGTGCACTTCGGCCACCAGACCCGTTACTGGAACCCGAAAATGGGCAAGTACATTTTCGGCGCGCGTAACAAGATCCACATCATCAACCTGGAAAAAACCCTGCCAATGTTCAACGACGCTCTGTCGTTCGTAGAACGCCTGGCCCAGGGCAAGAACAAGATCATGTTCGTCGGCACCAAGCGTTCCGCCGGCAAGATCGTCGCCGAGCAAGCTGCTCGTTGCGGTTCGCCATACGTTGACCACCGCTGGTTGGGCGGCATGCTGACCAACTACAAAACCATCCGCGCTTCGATCAAGCGTCTGCGCGACCTGGAAACCCAGGCCGAAGACGGCACTTTTGCCAAGCTGACCAAGAAAGAAGCCCTGATGCGTTCGCGCGATCTGGAAAAGCTGGACCGCAGCCTGGGTGGTATCAAGGACATGGGCGGCCTGCCTGATGCCCTGTTCGTGATCGACGTTGACCACGAGCGCATTGCCATCACCGAAGCCAACAAGCTGGGTATCCCGGTTATCGGCGTTGTCGATACCAACAGCAGCCCAGAAGGTGTTGACTACATCATCCCAGGTAACGATGACGCCATTCGCGCTATCGAGCTGTACATGACTTCGATGGCTGACGCCGTCATCCGCGGCCGCAACAACGTTGCTGGCGGCACCGAAGTCTACGCTGAAGAAGCGGCTGCACCTGCTGCCGAGTAATAGACGCTAGCGTCTGCTTGGCACGCAAAAAGGGGGCTTGGCCCCCTTTTTGCCACCTTGAAATCCTGCTGTCAGCAAGCGCCCCGCATTATGGGCCGGCTGAGGTTGAAACAGCGGATTTGCAGAATTGAACGCCCGTGATGAGCGGGTGGAATGGTTGAAAAACTTTCCAAGAGGATTTTGAAATGGCAGCAATTACTGCAGCGCTGGTCAAAGAACTGCGCGAGCGTACCGGCGAAGGCATGATGGATTGCAAAAAGGCCCTGGAAAAGGCCGGCGGCGACATCGAAAAAGCCATTGACGACATGCGTGCCTCGGGCGCCATCAAGGCCGCCAAAAAGGCTGGCAACGTCGCTGCCGAAGGCGCGATCGCCGTCAAGACCGACGGTAAATCCGCCGTCCTGCTGGAAGTCAACTCGCAGACCGACTTCCTGGCTCTGCAAGACGACTTCAAGAACTTCGTCGCTGAAAGCCTCGAAGAAGCTTTCGCCCAGAAGCTGACCGATGCCGCTCCGCTGATCGCCTCGCGCGAAGCTGCTCGTGAAGCCCTGGTCGCCAAGTGCGGCGAGAACGTCAACATCCGTCGCCTGGTGCGCGTTGAGGGTGACGTTGTCGGTGCTTACCTGCACGGTAACAAGATCGGTGCTGTTGTCGTCCTCAAGGGTGGCGACGTCGAGCTGGCCAAGAACATTGCCATGCACGTTGCAGCTTCGAACCCAGAGTTCCTGGATGCGTCGGAAATCTCCGCCGAGGCCATCGAGCGCGAGAAGAACGTCTTCCTGCAGCTGAACGCCGACAAGATCGCCGGCAAGCCGGAAAACATCGTTGAGAACATGATCAACGGCCGTATCACCAAGTTCAAGGCCGAAGCCTCGCTGAAAGAGCAAGCCTTCGTCATGAACCCGGAAGTCAAAGTCGGCGAGCTGGCCAAGAAGGCCGGTGCTGAAATCGTTTCCTTCACCTACTTCAAAGTAGGCGAAGGCATCGAGAAGCCGGTCGACGACTTCGCTGCTGAAGTTGCCGCTCAGGTAGCTGCCGCCAAGCAGTAAGACAGACTCGTCTGTCGCCCCAAAGAGGCTGCCCGCTCACGCGCGCAGCCTCTTTGTCAAAGCGGGAGCGGTTTTCAAGGCCGTGCTCGCTGACGCAGTCGCTGCGTCACGTTAGAGTTACACGCAGGCTCAAGCAGCCCGCCAGAATTTTACAAACGCCGCAGGAGAGATTCGCAATGGCTCAGCAGGGCAGTGGTTATCAGGCTCGCTATAAACGCATTCTACTCAAACTTAGCGGCGAGGCCCTGATGGGCTCGGAAGAGTTCGGGATCGACCCCAAGGTCCTGGATCGCATGGCCCTGGAAGTCGGCCAGTTGGTCGGCATCGGTGTCCAGGTCGGCCTGGTGATTGGCGGTGGCAACCTGTTCCGTGGCGCGGCGCTCAGTGCAGCCGGCATGGACCGTGTTACCGGCGACCACATGGGCATGCTGGCGACCGTAATGAATGGCCTGGCCATGCGCGATGCGCTGGAGCGGGCGAACATTACCGCCATCGTCATGTCGGCCATTTCCATGGTGGGCGTGACCGATCACTATGACCGCCGCAAAGCCATGCGTCACCTGAACGCCAAAGAAGTCGTAATCTTCGCTGCCGGTACTGGCAACCCGTTCTTCACCACCGACTCCGCCGCATGCCTGCGTGCCATCGAAATCGATGCCGACGTGGTATTGAAGGCAACCAAGGTCGATGGTGTATACACTGCAGATCCATTCAAGGACCCGCATGCCGAGAAGTTCGATCATCTGACCTACGATGAAGTGCTGGATCGCAAGCTGGGTGTAATGGATCTCACGGCAATCTGCCTTTGCCGCGACCACAAGATGCCGCTGCGCGTCTTCAACATGAACAAACCCGGCGCCTTGCTGAACATCGTGCATGGCGGCGCGGAAGGAACTCTGATCGAGGAAGTTCAAAAATGATCAACGACATCAAGAAAGACGCTCAGGATCGCATGGGCAAGTCCATCGAGGCTTTGGGCCGCAACCTGGCGTCAATCCGCACCGGTCGCGCCCACCCAAGCATCCTGGACAGCGTCAAGGTCCCGGCGTGGGGCAGCGAAATGCCGCTGAACCAGGTCGCTGCAGTCTCTGTTGAAGATGCGCGCACCCTGAAGATCGTCGCCCACGACAAGAACCTCAGCGCTGCCATCGAGAAGGCCATCCTGACTTCCGATCTGGGCCTGAACCCGTCCAGCGCCGGCACCACCATCCGTGTACCGATGCCGGCCCTGACCGAGGAAACCCGCAAGGGTTACACCAAGCAGGCCAGCGCCGTTGCCGAAGACGCCAAGGTTGCCGTGCGCAACGTGCGTCGTGATGCCCTGGCCGACCTGAAGAAGCTGACCAAGGACAAGGAAATCAGCGAAGACGAAGAGCGTCGTGCTGCTGACGAGATCCAGAAGCTGACCGACAAGTTCGTCGCCGAAATCGACGCTGCGTTCAAAGCCAAGGAAAAGGACCTGTTGGCCGTCTAAGGCCGAGGTTTTTTAATGGAAAAGACCAAGCTGGCGGCACCGTCTTCGGTGCCGCGACACGTCGCGATCATCATGGATGGCAATAATCGCTGGGCGAAGAAGCGCCTGTTGCCCGGCGTAGCCGGGCACAAGGCCGGCGTCGATGCCGTACGTGCGGTTATCGAGGTATGCGCCAAGTCCGGGGTCGAGGTGCTGACCCTGTTCGCCTTCTCCAGTGAGAACTGGCAGCGCCCTGCCGAGGAAGTGGGGGCGTTGATGGAGCTGTTCTTCTCGGCGCTGCGCCGTGAGGCCAAACGCCTGAACGAGAACAATATCAGCCTGCGCATCATTGGCGACCGTTCGCGTTTCCATCCAGAGCTGCAGGCCGCCATGCGTGAGGCCGAGGCGCAGACCGCCGGCAATAATCGCTTCATCCTGCAGATCGCCGCCAACTACGGTGGCCAGTGGGATATTGCCCAGGCCGCCCAGCGCCTGGCGCGTGAGGTTCAGGCCGGCCATCTGCGTCCGGACGACATCACTCCAGGGCTTTTGCAAGCCTGCTTGGCGACGGGCGAATTGCCGTTGCCGGACCTGTGCATCCGCACCGGTGGTGAGCACCGCATCAGCAACTTCCTGCTGTGGCAGTTGGCCTATGCCGAACTGTATTTCTCCGACCTGTACTGGCCGGACTTCAAACACGAGGCCATGCGCAATGCTCTGGCCGATTTCGCTTCGCGCCAGCGCCGCTTCGGTAAGACCAGCGAGCAGGTCGAGGCTGGAGCTCGTGCTTAATGCTTAAACAACGCATCATTACCGCGCTGATCCTGCTGCCGGTCGCGCTGGGTGGTTTCTTCCTGCTCAACGGCGGGGATTTCGCTCTGTTCATCGGCTTGGTGGTGACCCTGGCGGCCTGGGAGTGGGCGCGCCTGGCCGGGCTGATGGCCCAGCCGCTGCGCATTGCCTATGCCGCTGTCGTCGCCGGTGTGCTGATGCTGCTCTACCTGATGCCTGACCTGGCGCCCTGGGTGCTTGGTGCGTCGGTCATCTGGTGGGGCATGGCCACCTGGTTGGTGCTGACTTATCCGCGCAGCAGTGAGCTGTGGGCCAGTGCTGCCTGCCGTCTGCTGATCGGTCTGCTGATCCTGCTGCCTGCCTGGCAAGGGCTGGTGCTGCTCAAGCACTGGCCGCTGGGTAACTGGCTTATCCTGTCTGTCATGGTGCTGGTGTGGGCGGCCGATATCGGCGCGTACTTCTCTGGCCGTGCTTTCGGCAAGCGCAAGCTGGCTGCCCAAGTCAGCCCGGGTAAAAGCTGGGAAGGCGTCTATGGCGGCCTGGCGGTCAGCCTGGTGATTACGCTTGCGGTCGGCATCACTCGCGATTGGGGCGTCGGCCAGATTCTGCTGGGGCTCGTGGGGGCTGCGCTGGTGGTCATGTCATCGGTGATTGGTGACCTGACCGAGAGCATGTTCAAGCGCCGCTCCGGTATCAAGGACAGCAGCAACCTGCTGCCTGGCCATGGCGGGGTGCTTGACCGCATCGACAGCCTGACTGCGGCCATCCCGGTTTTCGCGGTATTGCTGTGGGCTGCTGAATGGGGTGTGATGTGACAGCGCTACAGCGCATTACGGTCCTGGGCGCCACCGGCTCCATCGGCCTCAGTACCCTGGATGTGATTGCCCGCCATCCCGAGCGCTACCAGGTATTTGCATTGAGCGGCTATTCGCGCATCGATCAACTGCTGGCGCTGTGCGTGCTGCATCGCCCGGCCTATGCCGTGGTGCCCAACGGCGAAGCAGCCGTGCGCTTGCGTGAAGGCCTGGCGGCTGCGGGCTGCGCCACCGAGGTGCTCGAAGGGGAGGCGGGCCTGTGTGAGGTTGCGGCCGCCCCTGAAGTGGATGCGGTGATGGCTGCCATCGTCGGCGCTGCTGGCTTGCGCCCGACACTGGCCGCCGTCGAGGCGGGCAAGAAGGTGCTGCTGGCCAACAAGGAGGCGCTGGTGATGTCCGGCGCGCTGTTCATGGAAGCTGTGCGCCGCAGTGGTGCGGTGCTGCTGCCGATCGACAGCGAGCACAATGCCATCTTCCAGTGCCTGCCGGGTGACTATGACCGTGGTCTGAGCCAGGTGGGCGTGCGTCGCATTCTGCTGACAGCCTCGGGCGGGCCGTTTCGCGAGACGCCTCAGGCTGACTTGGCCGATGTCACGCCAGAGCAGGCTTGTGCCCACCCGAACTGGTCCATGGGGCGCAAGATTTCGGTGGACTCGGCGAGCATGATGAACAAGGGCCTGGAACTGATCGAGGCTTGCTGGTTGTTCGATGCGGCGCCGGACAAGGTCGAAGTGGTGGTGCACCCGCAGAGCGTTATCCATTCCCTGGTGGACTACGTTGACGGTTCGGTGCTGGCCCAGTTGGGTAACCCGGATATGCGCACGCCCATTGCCAACGCCCTTGCCTGGCCGGAGCGGATCGATTCTGGTGTGGCCCCGCTGGATCTGTTCGCCATTGCTCGCCTGGATTTCCAGGCCCCCGACGAACTGCGCTTTCCGTGCCTGCGCCTGGCGCGGCAGGCTGCCGAGGCGGGCAACAGCGCGCCAGCGGTACTCAATGCGGCCAACGAAGTTGCGGTCGATGCATTTCTTGAGCGGCGTATCCGCTTCCCGGAGATCGCGGGTATGATCGAACAGGTACTGGCTCAGGAAGCCGTGGTGCCTGTGCCTTCGCTGGATGCGGTATTTGCTGCCGATCAGCGCGCCCGAGAGTTGTCCCGCGAGTGGTTGAGGCGCCACGGCCGCTGATGCTGCCCGGCCCAGAGGATGTGCGAAAAGTCGTTCCGCTGAACGTCATTCGGAGAAAGACATGACTGCGCTGTACATGATTATCGGCACCCTGGTGGCCCTGGGTGTACTGGTCACTTTCCACGAATTCGGCCACTTCTGGGTGGCCCGGCGTTGCGGGGTCAAGGTGCTGCGCTTTTCCGTGGGCTTCGGCCCCGGGCTATTGCGCTGGCATGACCGCCACGGTACCGAGTTCGTGGTGGCGGCCATTCCTTTGGGTGGGTACGTCAAGATGCTCGACGAGCGTGAAGGCGAAGTGCCGCCAGCGCTGGCCGAGCAGTCCTTCAATCGCAAATCGGTTCGCCAGCGCATCGCCATCGTCGCCGCCGGTCCGATTGCCAACTTCCTGCTGGCCATCGTTTTCTTCTGGTTGCTGGCGATGCTCGGTACCCAGCAGATCCGTCCGGTCATCGGTGCGGTAGAGCCAGGCAGCCTGGCAGCATCGGCGGGCCTGGTTGCCGGCCAGGAAATTGTGTCCATCGATGGCAAGGCGACCAGTGGCTGGTCGGCCGTCAATCTGCAGTTGGTGCGTCGCCTGGGCGAAAGCGGAACATTGCAGGTTGGCGTGCGCGATGAGGGCTCCAGTGCCGAGCGTCAGTTGCAGGTCAAGCTCGACAGCTGGCTCAAGGGCGCGGACGAGCCTGATCCGATTCAGTCGCTCGGGCTGCGGCCATGGCGCCCTGTGGTTGCGCCCGTGCTGGCCGAGATCGACCCAAAAGGGCCAGCGGCGGCTGCCGGTCTGAAAACCGGTGATCGGCTGCTGAGTCTCGATGGGGTGGCCTTGACTGACTGGCAGCAGGTTGTCGATAGCGTGCGCGCCCGCCCTGAAGCCAAGGTGGTGGTGCGTGTCGAGCGCGACGGTGCAGCGCTGGATGTGCCGGTGACACTGGCACGAAAAGGTGAGGGCGAGGCTGCCGGTGGTTATCTGGGTGCCGGGGTGAAAAGTGGCGAATGGCCTGCCGACATGCTTCGTGAGGTCAGCTACGGTCCGCTGGATGCGGTAGGCGAGGGCCTTTCCCGGACGTGGAACATGAGCGTCCTGACCCTCGAATCCCTGAAGAAAATGCTGTTCGGTGAGCTCTCGGTAAAAAACTTGAGCGGACCGATAACCATTGCTAAAGTGGCGGGCGCTTCAGCCCAGTCCGGCGTGGGGGATTTCCTGAATTTCCTCGCCTACCTGAGCATTAGCCTGGGGGTTCTTAACCTGCTGCCCATTCCAGTGCTGGATGGGGGGCATTTGCTGTTTTACCTGGTCGAGTGGGCGCGCGGTCGTCCATTGTCGGATCGGGTTCAAGGTTGGGGGGTCCAGATCGGTATCAGTTTGGTCATAGGGGTGATGTTGCTCGCCCTGATCAACGATCTGGGTCGACTATAAAAGCTTCGCATTGCAAACCTGCCGCCATTTGCGGCAGGTTGTTTATTGCCAGTTGGAATAAAAGGACTTCATGAAACGTCTGCTGCTAACTGCGGTCCTCTCCGCATTGATGATCGCTGAAGTTCACGCCGAGTCCTTCACCATCTCCGATATTCGTGTCAACGGCCTGCAGCGGGTATCCGCCGGCAGCGTTTTCGGTGCCTTGCCCCTGAACGTGGGCGATCAGGCCGATGACCGGCGCCTGGTGGAGTCGACCCGTTCGCTGTTCAAGACCGGCTTCTTCCAGGATATCCAGCTGAACCGCGACGGCGATGTCCTGATCATCAACGTGGTCGAGCGCCCGTCGGTGTCGAGCATCGAGATCGAAGGCAACAAGGCGATCAGCACCGAAGACCTGATGAAGGGCCTGAAACAGTCGGGCCTGGCCGAAGGCGAGATTTTCCAGCGTGCCACCCTCGAAGGCGTGCGTAACGAACTGCAGCGCCAGTACGTGGCCCAGGGCCGCTACTCGGCCGAGGTCGACGCCGAGGTGGTGCCGCAGCCGCGCAACCGGGTTGCCCTGAAGATCAAGATCAACGAAGGCACCGTCGCTGCCATCCAGCACATCAACGTCGTCGGCAACACCGTGTTCGATGATGAAGAGCTGGCGCAGCTGTTCGAGCTCAAGACCACCAACTGGCTGTCGTTCTTCAAGAACGACGACAAGTACGCCCGCGAAAAACTTTCCGGTGACCTGGAGCGCCTGCGTTCCTACTACCTGGACCGCGGCTACATCAACATGGACATCGCTTCCACCCAGGTGTCGATCACCCCGGACAAGAAGCACGTCTACATCACCGTCAACGTCAACGAAGGCGAGAAGTACACCGTTCGTGACGTGAAGCTGTCGGGCGACCTGAAAGTGCCGGAAGACCAGGTCAAGTCGCTGCTGCTGGTGCAGCCGGGCCAGGTGTTCTCGCGCAAGGTGATGACCACCACGTCCGAGCTGATCACCCGCCGCCTTGGTAACGAAGGCTATACCTTCGCCAACGTCAACGGCGTGCCACAGCCCAATGACGAAGACCATACCGTCGACATCATGTTCGTGGTCGACCCGGGCAAGCGTGCCTACGTCAACCGCATCAACTACCGCGGCAACACCAAGACCGAAGACGAAGTGCTGCGCCGCGAAATGCGCCAGATGGAAGGCGGCTGGGCTTCGACCTACCTGATCGACCAGTCCAAGACCCGCCTGGAGCGCCTGGGCTTCTTCAAGGAAGTCAACGTCGAGACCCCGCCTGTGCCGGGCACCGACGACCAGGTCGACGTCAACTACAGCGTCGAAGAGCAGGCATCCGGCTCGATCACCGCCAGCGTGGGCTTCGCCCAGAGCGCCGGCCTGATCCTGGGCGGTTCGATCAGCCAGACCAACTTCCTCGGTACCGGTAACAAGGTGTCCATCGGCCTGACCCGTTCGGAATACCAGACCCGCTACAACTTCGGTTTCGTTGACCCCTACTTCACTGCCGACGGCGTCAGCCTGGGTTACAACGCGTTCTACCGCAGCACCGACTACGACGACCTTGACGTTGACGTGGCCAGCTATGCGGTCGACAGCCTGGGTGCAGGCGTCAGCCTTGGCTACCCGATCAGTGAAACCTCGCGTCTGACCTACGGCCTCAGCGTGCAGCAGGACAAGATCAAGACCGGTCGCTATACCGTTGACGAGATCTTCGACTTCCTCGAGGAGGAAGGCGACAGCTTCCTGAACTTCAAGGCGTCCGTCGGCTGGTCCGAGTCGACCCTGAACAAAGGCGTGCTGGC
The DNA here is from genome assembly GCF_047456105.1 of Pseudomonas sp. BNK-15. Classification (NCBI taxonomy): domain Bacteria; kingdom Pseudomonadati; phylum Pseudomonadota; class Gammaproteobacteria; order Pseudomonadales; family Pseudomonadaceae; genus Pseudomonas; species Pseudomonas sp. BNK-15. The sequence goes on along the minus strand of NZ_CP179898.1, from coordinate 662,570 downwards.
AACCCGTGGTCACTCCCAGAGCCTGACCCTGGAAACCACTATTCCTGGCAGCGACCTTTCGTTCTACAAGCTCGACTACCGCGGCCAGCTGTTCAAGCCGATCAACAACGACTACACCCTGCGCCTGCACACCGAATTGGGCTATGGTGATGGTTTCGGTGGCACTTCGGGCCTGCCGTTCTACGAGAACTACTATGCGGGTGGCTTCAACTCCGTTCGCGGCTTCAAGGACAGCAGCCTGGGTCCGCGCAGTACGCCGAGCCTGGGTACCAACCCCGGAACGATTAAAGACCCGGACCAGGACCCACTGCCGTTCGGTGGCAACGTCCTGGTACAAGGTGGCGTAGAGCTGTTGTTCCCGCTGCCGTTCGTGAAGGACCAGCGTTCGCTGCGCACCTCCGTGTTCTGGGATGTGGGTAACGTGTTCGACACCAATTGCGGTTCCAAGCCTGACTGCGCCAAGGTCGGTTTCTCGGACATGGCCAGCTCCGTGGGCCTGGGTGTGACCTGGATCACCGCGCTGGGTCCGTTGAGCTTCAGCCTGGCAATGCCGGTCAAGAAGCCGGACGATGCCGATACCCAGGTGTTCCAATTCTCTCTGGGCCAGACCTTCTAAGGTCGGCCCTTGCTTAACGACAACGGTTTATCCAGGAGTGCATCGTGCGTAAGTTGACTCAACTGGCCTTACTGGCCGCGGCGCTGGTCGCCACCCCGGCTTTCGCCGAAATGAAGGTTGCCGTGCTGAACTATCAGATGGCGTTGCTCGAATCTGATGCCGCCAAGAAATACGCGGTGGATGCCGAGAAGAAGTTCGGCCCGCAGCTGACCAAGCTCAAGACCCTGGAAAGCAGCGCCAAAGGCATTCAGGACCGCTTGATCAAAGGCGGCGACAAGATGGCCCAGCCGGAGCGTGAGCGCCTGGAGCTTGAATTCAAGCAAAAGGCCCGTGACTTCCAGTTCCAGTCCAAGGAACTGAATGAAGCCAAGGCGGTTGCTGACCGCGACATGCTCAAGCAGCTCAAGCCCAAGCTCGACGGCGCTGTCGAGGAAGTGATCAAGAAAGGCGGTTACGACCTGGTCCTCGAGCGTGGCGCGGTCATTGATGTCAAGCCTCAGTACGACATCACCCGCCAAGTCATCGAGCGCATGAACCAAGCCCGTTGATATGACCGTGACCATGACGCTCGGCCAGTTGGCCGAGGCCCTCGGGGCCACTCTCAAAGGCTCCGAGGCGCTGCAGATCACCGGGCTGGCCACCTTGCAGGAGGCCGGCCCCGGTCAGTTGAGCTTTCTCGCCAACAAGCAGTACCGCAAATACCTGGATAACTGCCAGGCAGCAGCGGTGTTGCTGCAGGCTGCAGATGCTGAAGGCTTTGCCGGCAATGCGCTGATCGTGGCGGACCCGTACCTGGCCTACGCGCGCATTTCCCACCTGTTCGATCCCAAACCCAAGGCTGTAGCGGGAATTCATCCCAGCGCCGTGGTTGCCGAGGATGCGCAGGTGGATGCCAGTGCCAGCATCGGGCCGTTCGTGGTCATCGAGAGCGGCGCACGCATTGGCGCCAACGTCAGCATCGGTGCGCATTGCGTGATCGGTGCCCGTTGTGTGGTTGGCGAGGGTGGCTGGCTGGCACCGCGGGTCACGCTGTATCACGACGTGACCATAGGCAAGCGCGTGGTCATCCAGTCTGGCGCGGTGATCGGTGGTGAGGGCTTCGGCTTTGCCAACGAGAAGGGCGTATGGCGCAAGATCGCCCAGATCGGCGGTGTCACCATAGGTGATGACGTCGAAATCGGCGTGAACACCGCTGTCGACCGGGGCGCGTTGTCCGACACGCGGATCGCCGACGGCGTCAAGCTCGACAACCAGATCCAGATCGCTCACAACGTGCAGATCGGCGAGCACACGGCCATGGCTGCCTGCGTCGGGATTTCCGGCAGCACGCGCATTGGCAAGCACTGCACCATTGCCGGTGGCGTCGGCATGGTGGGGCACATTGATGTCTGCGACAACGTATTCGTTTCCGGGATGACCATGGTCACCCGTTCGATCACCGAACCGGGTGCGTATTCTTCCGGCACTGCCATGCAGCCACTGGCTGACTGGCGCAAGAGCGCTGCGCGTATCCGCCAGCTGGATGACATGTCCAAACGTCTCCAGCAGCTGGAAAAACGTGTCGATACCGTGACCTCAGGTGGCCAGCCGACATCAGAAGGCTGATACCATTTCCTGAGCAAGAGTGAACAGTCGCTAGCTGGCTCCTCTTTGGATTGCAAAAGGAGCGTGTGGTCAGCACCTGCGCTCCCTATTCTTATTACAGGCTTCCCCCGAAATGATGGACATCAACGAGATTCGCGAATACCTGCCTCACCGTTACCCGTTCCTGTTGGTGGATCGTGTAACGGATCTGGACTTCGAGGCCCAGAGCATTCGTGCCTACAAGAATGTCAGCATCAACGAGCCGTTCTTCAACGGGCATTTCCCGGAACACCCGGTAATGCCAGGCGTGCTGATCATCGAGGCCATGGCACAGGCTGCAGGCATTCTCGGTTTCAAGATGCTCGACGCCAAGCCGGCCGACGGCACGCTCTATTACTTCGTCGGTTCCGACAAGCTGCGTTTCCGTCAGCCCGTCCTGCCGGGCGACCAGTTGGTGCTGGAGGCCAAGTTCATCGGCCGTAAGAAGACCATCTGGAAGTTCGAGTGCCGGGCACTGGTCGATGGCAAGCCAGTGTGCTCGGCTGAGATCACCTGTGCGGAACGTGAGCTATGAATTCGATTGATCCGCGGGCGATCATCGATCCGTCGGCCAAACTGGCCGATGGTGTCGAGGTCGGCCCGTGGTCGATCGTTGGCCCTGATGTCGAAATCGGGGAGGGTACCGTCATTGGTCCTCACGTGGTGCTCAAGGGGCCGACCCGGATCGGCAAGCACAATCGCATCTACCAGTTTTCCTCGATCGGCGAAGACACCCCGGACCTGAAGTACAAAGGGGAGCCAACGCGCCTGGTGATCGGTGATCACAACGTGATTCGCGAGGGTGTGACCATTCACCGTGGCACGGTCCAGGACCGCGCTGAAACCACGCTGGGTGACCACAACCTGATCATGGCCTATGCCCACATCGGCCATGACAGTGTGATCGGCAACCATTGCATCCTGGTCAACAACACTGCGCTGGCCGGGCATGTGCATGTGGGTGACTGGGCGATCCTGTCCGGTTTCACCCTGGTGCACCAGTACTGCCACATCGGCGCGCATGCCTTCTCCGGCATGGGCACGGCGATCGGCAAGGACGTTCCGGCTTTCGTCACGGTATTCGGCAGCCCCGCCGAAGCCCGCAGCATGAACTTCGAAGGCATGCGCCGTCGCGGGTTCAGCGACGAGGTCATCCATGCCCTGCGTCGTTCCTACAAGATCGTCTACCGCCAGGGCCTGACCGTTGAAGAAGCGGTCAAGGAACTGGATGAGCTGGCAGGCAAACACCCAGAGGTCGACTTGTTCCGTCAGTCGATCGTGAATTCTGCCCGCGGCATTACCCGCTGACATGGCGCAACTTTGCGTAGCCCTGGTTGCGGGTGAGGCCAGCGGCGATATTCTCGGTTCCGGTCTGATGCGCGCCTTGAAGGCGCGCCATCCCCAGGTGCGTTTCATCGGCGTCGGCGGCCCGCTGATGGAAGCCGAGGGCATGCAGTCGTATTTCCCCATGGAACGTCTGGCGGTCATGGGCCTGGTAGAAGTGCTGGGGCGCCTGCGTGAGCTGCTCAAGCGGCGCAAGGTACTGATCCAGACCCTGATTGCCGAAAAGCCCGATGTGTTCATTGGCATCGATGCACCTGACTTCACCCTCAATATCGAACTGAAGCTACGCCAGGCCGGTATCAAGACCGTGCACTACGTCAGCCCTTCGGTCTGGGCATGGCGGCAGAAGCGTGTGCTGAAGATTCGTGAAGGTTGCGATCTGATGCTGACGCTGCTGCCATTCGAAGCGCGCTTCTATGAAGAGCAGGGCGTGCCGGTTAGGTTCGTCGGCCATCCGTTGGCCGATACCATACCGTTGGCTGCGGATCGGCAGGCTGCGCGCATGGCGCTGGGGCTGGGTGCAGGGCCGGTGGTTGCCCTGATGCCTGGCAGCCGTGGCGGGGAAGTCGGGCGCCTGGGGGCGTTGTTCCTGGATGCGGCGCAGCGCTTGGGCGAGCTGATACCCGGCGTGCACTTTGTAGTGCCATGCGCCAATGGGGCACGGCGTGCACAGCTCGAACAGATGCTTGAAGGTCGCGACTTGCCGCTGACGCTGCTCGATGGCCAGTCGCATCAGGCCCTGGCAGCCTGTGATGCGGTGCTGATCGCGTCGGGTACCGCCACCCTGGAGGCCATGCTGTACAAGCGCCCCATGGTCGTTGCCTATCGCCTCGCGCCACTGACCTACTGGATTCTCAAGCGTCTGGTGAAAAGCCCCTACGTGTCGTTGCCCAACTTGCTCGCCCAGCGCGAGTTGGTGCCAGAGTTGCTGCAGGATGCCGCCACCAGCGAGGCCCTGGCGCAAACCCTGGCCCCCCTGGTGGCCGATGGCAGCCAGCAGACCGAGCGCTTCGACGAGATTCACCGCACCCTGCGCCGCGACGCCTCCAACCAGGCAGCCGACGCGGTGCTGGCCTTGCTCAAGGACCGCTGACATGCAGATAGGACTGGATTTCAACCTGGTCGAGGACCTGGTTGCCGGAGTCGACGAGGTCGGGCGCGGCCCGCTGTGCGGGGCGGTCGTCACAGCGGCGGTGATTCTTGACCCGGCGCGGCCGATCCTCGGCCTCAACGACTCGAAGAAACTCACCGAAGCCAAGCGCGAAGCGCTGTTCGACGAGATCTGTGCCAAAGCCCTGAGCTTTTGCATCGCGCGCGCCGAGGTCGAGGAAATCGATCGGCTGAACATTCTTCAGGCCACCATGCTGGCCATGCAGCGTGCAGTGGAGGGCTTGAGTGTCACACCCAGGCTCGCACTGATCGACGGTAACCGCTGCCCCAAACTGTCGGTGCCGGCTGCGCCGGTTATCAAGGGTGATAGCCAGGTGCCGGCCATCGCTGCAGCGTCGATCCTGGCCAAAGTGACCCGTGATCGCGAGATGAGCGCATTCGAGCTGATCTATCCGGGGTATGGAATTGGCGGGCACAAGGGGTATCCGACGCCGGTACACCTGGAAGCCTTGGCCCGGCTCGGGCCCACGCCCATTCATCGGCGCTCCTTTGCGCCGGTACGGGCCGCCTGGGAAGCCCGCGTAGGCATTACCGATTCTCTGATCTAGCATGTCGGGGTCGCCTTGCGGCCCCAAAACCCCCTCGCTTTTACGCTACAATCCCGCCTTTGTCGTTCAGCACTGCTACAGGATCTTCCATGTCGGTTCCCTTCGTTCACCTGCGCGTCCACTCCGAATTCTCGCTGGTCGACGGTCTGGTGCGGATCAAACCGCTGGCCAAGGCGCTGGCCGGGATGAACATGCCTGCGGTGGCGATCACCGACCAGAGCAACATGTGCGCGTTGGTGAAGTTCTACAAGGCCGCCATGGGGGCGGGTATCAAGCCGATCTGCGGTGCTGACCTGTGGCTGGCCGGTGCCGACCCTGAAGCGCCGCTGTCGCGCATCTGCTTCCTGGCGATGAACCCCAAGGGTTACCGCAACCTTACCGAGCTGATCTCCCGAGGCTGGACTGACGGCCAGCGCAATGGCCTGGTCATTCTGCAGCGTGAGTGGATCGCCCCGGCCAGCGAAGGTCTGATTGCCCTGTCCGCCGGCAAAGAGGGCGATATCGGTATGGCCCTGATGGCCGGCCGTACCACTGAGGCCGAGGCGCTGCTGCACGACTGGATGGGCATGTTCCCTGAACGTTTTTACGTCGAGGTGCAGCGTACCAATCGTGCCGGTGATGAAGAATACGTGCACGCTGCCGTGGCGCTGGCCGACAAGGTCGGCGCGCCGCTGGTGGCCACCAATGATGTGCGTTTTATCAAGCAGTCGGACTTCGACGCCCACGAAAGCCGCGTGTGCATCGGTGAAGGCTGGACCCTGGACGACCCGCGTCGCCCGCGCATGTACAGCGACCAGCAGTACCTCAAAAGCGCGGATGAAATGGCCGAGCTGTTCAGCGACCTGCCCGACGCGATTGCCAACACCGTCGAAATCGCCAAACGCTGCAACATCCAGGTCCAGCTGGGCAAGTACTTCCTGCCCGACTTCCCGACGCCCAATGGCATGGGCATCGACGACTACTTGCGCCATGTTTCGCACGAAGGCCTGGAGGAGCGCCTGGCGGTGCTCTGGCCCAAGGAGACCACGCCCAATTACGAAGAGAAGCGCCAGCTCTACCTGGACCGCCTGAAGTTCGAACTGGACATCATCATCCAGATGGGTTTCCCGGGTTACTTCCTGATCGTGATGGACTTCATCAAGTGGGCCAAGAACAACGGCGTGCCGGTAGGCCCGGGCCGTGGTTCGGGTGCCGGCTCGCTGGTGGCCTACGTACTGAAGATCACCGACCTCGATCCTCTGGCCTACGACCTGCTGTTCGAACGTTTCCTCAACCCCGAACGTGTTTCCATGCCCGACTTCGACGTCGACTTCTGCATGGATGGCCGCGACCGGGTGATCGACTACGTGGCCGACGCCTACGGGCGCAATGCGGTCAGCCAGATCATCACCTTCGGTACCATGGCCGCCAAGGCGGTGGTACGCGACGTGGCGCGGGTGCAGGGCAAGTCCTATGGCCTGGCCGACCGTTTGTCGAAGATGATCCCGTTCGAAGTGGGCATGACCCTGGAGAAGGCGTACGAGCAGGAAGAGATCCTGCGCGACTTCCTCAAGGGCGACGAAGACGCCCGCGAAATTTGGGAGATGGCGCTCAAGCTCGAAGGTGTCACCCGGGGTACCGGCAAGCACGCCGGTGGTGTGGTAATCGCCCCGACCAAGCTCACCGATTTCTCGCCGATCGCCTGTGACGAAGAGGGCGGCGGCCTGGTGACCCAGTTCGACAAAGACGATGTCGAGGCCGCCGGCCTGGTCAAGTTCGACTTCCTTGGCCTGCGTACCCTGACCATCATCAAGTGGGCGATGGAGACGATCAACCGCGAGCAGGCCAAGAACAACCTGCCCGACGTCAACATCGACTTCATCCCGCTGGACGATCGCAAGACCTACGAGTTGCTGCAGAAGGCCGAAACCACGGCGGTATTCCAGCTCGAATCGCGCGGCATGAAGGAGCTGATCAAAAAGCTCAAGCCCGACTGCCTGGAAGACCTTATCGCACTGGTGGCATTGTTCCGCCCAGGCCCCCTGCAATCGGGCATGGTGGACGACTTCATCAACCGCAAGCACGGCCGCGCCGAACTCGCCTACCCGCACTCGGACTACCAGTACGAAGGCCTCAAGCCTGTTCTTGCGCCGACCTACGGCATCATCCTGTATCAGGAACAGGTGATGCAGATTGCCCAGGTCATGGCGGGGTACACCCTCGGCGGCGCCGACATGCTGCGCCGCGCCATGGGTAAGAAAAAGCCTGAGGAAATGGCCAAGCAGCGCGGTGGCTTCATCGAAGGTTGCGTCGCCAACAACATCGATGCAGACCTCGCCGGCAACATCTTCGACCTGGTGGAAAAGTTTGCCGGTTACGGCTTCAACAAGTCCCACTCGGCGGCCTACGGTCTGGTGTCTTACCAGACCGCCTGGCTCAAGACTCATTATCCGGCGCCGTTCATGGCCGCGGTCCTGTCGGCGGACATGCACAACACCGACAAGGTGGTGGTGCTGATCGAAGAAGTGCGCAGCATGAAGCTGCGCCTCGATGCGCCGGACGTGAATGCCTCGGAGTTCAAGTTCACGGTCAATGACGACGGCCGCATCATCTATGGCCTGGGCGCCATCAAAGGTGTGGGTGAAGGCCCGGTGGAGGCCATTGTCGAGGCACGCGCCGAGGGTGGCCCATTCAAGGACCTGTTCGACTTCTGTGAGCGGGTCGACCTCAAGCGGGTGAACAAACGCACACTCGATGCGCTGATCCGCAGTGGCGCACTGGACCGCCTGGGCCCGCACTTTCATGATGAGATCAAGGCCTACCACGCCAGTATCGACATCAATCGCGCGACCTTGCTGTCGGCCCTCGAAGAAGCGATCAAGGCTGCTGAGCAGACGGCACGCACCGCCGATAGCGGTCACGTCGATCTGTTCGGCGGGCTGTTCGTCGAGGAGGACTCCGATGTTTACGCCAACCACCGCAAGGTGCGTGAACTGACGCTCAAGGAGCGCCTGAAGGGCGAGAAGGATACCCTTGGCGTATACCTCACCGGCCACCCGATCGATGAATATGAAGGGGAGATCCGCCGTTTCGCCCGCCAGCGCATCATCGATCTGAAACCCTCCCGCGAGACGCAGACTATCGCCGGCATGATCATTGCGATGCGGGTGATGAAGAACAAGAAGGGCGACAAGATGGGCTTTGTCACCCTCGATGACCGCTCCGGGCGTATCGAAGCGTCGCTGTTCGCCGATGCCTTCATGGGCGCCCAGGCGTTGTTGCAGAACGATGCCATGGTCGTGGTTGAGGGTGAGGTCAGCAATGACGACTTCTCCGGTGGCCTGCGCCTGCGCGTCAAGCAGGTGATGACCATGGAAGACGCCCGTACCAAGCTGGCCGAGAGCCTGCGCCTGAAGATCACCCACGATGCCCTCAAGGGCGACCGCCTGAACTGGCTGGGCGAGCTGATCACCCGCCATCGCGGTGGTTGCCCGATCACCCTCGAATACACCGGCAGCGACGCCAAGGCGATGCTGCAGTTCGGCGACCAATGGTCGATCGACCCGGCCGATGGCTTGATTCAGGCGCTGCGTGACCAGTTCGGGCGTGAGAACGTCTTCCTGCAATATCGTTGAACCGACGAAATTTAATCTCGACCTGAATGCGCCTGATCCCTTAAGGTAGGGCGCCAAACGGATCAACCGGCCGGCCGCCTGGCCGTAGACCCAAGACGGATGACTATGAACCCGAATTTTCTCGATTTCGAACAGCCGATTGCCGACCTGCAAGCCAAGATCGAAGGGCTGCGTTTGGTGGGTAACGACAACTCGCTGAACATCAGCGATGAAATTGCCCGTCTGCAAGACAAGAGCAACACCCTGACCGAAAGCATCTTCGGCAACCTGACCAGCTGGCAGATCGCCCGCCTGGCCCGTCACCCGCGTCGTCCTTACACCCTGGACTACCTGGAGCACATCTTCACCGAGTTCGAAGAGCTGCACGGCGACCGTCACTTCTCCGACGATGCTGCCATCGTCGGTGGTACCGCGCGCCTGGATGGCAAGCCGGTCATGGTCATCGGCCACCAGAAGGGCCGTGAAGTGCGCGAAAAGGTTCGCCGCAACTTCGGCATGCCGCGCCCTGAAGGCTACCGCAAGGCTTGCCGCCTGATGGAAATGGCCGAGCGCTTCAAGATGCCTATCCTGACCTTCATCGACACCCCGGGTGCATACCCAGGCATCGACGCAGAAGAACGCAACCAGAGCGAGGCGATCGCCTGGAACCTGCGTGTCATGGCACGCCTGAAGACCCCGATCATCGCCACCGTCATCGGTGAAGGTGGTTCCGGCGGTGCACTGGCCATCGGTGTGTGTGACCAGCTGAACATGCTGCAATACTCCACTTACTCGGTGATCTCGCCGGAAGGTTGCGCCTCGATCCTGTGGAAGACTGCAGACAAGGCCGCGGACGCTGCCGAGGCCATGGGCATCACCGCCGAGCGCCTGAAAAGCCTGAACATCGTCGACAAGGTCATCCAGGAACCGCTGGGCGGCGCCCATCGTGACCCGGCGCAGATGTCCGAAAGCATTCGCGCTGATCTGGTTCAGCAGCTGGACATGCTCGGTAAGCTCGACAACGACACGCTGCTGGCCCGTCGTTATGAGCGCTTGATGAGCTACGGTCTCTGATGCACCGCTGGGGGCGCAAAGCGCCCCCAACGCTTTCAAGCCGCGTGAGGCTCCAATGATCAACCTCACCCCTTGGCTCAATGCCCCTGCCTGGTACATCGCCTTCTCCGGTGGCCTCGACTCCACCGTCCTCCTGCACTGGCTGGCCGACTACGCCCGCATCCACGCAACGCCGCCGCTCCATGCCATCCACATCCACCACGGCCTGCAACCTGCCGCCGATGCCTGGCCAGGCCATTGCACCGCGGTGTGTGAGCGGCTGGGCATCGAACTCACCGTCATCCACGTTCAGGTCCCTGCCGGGGCGAGCCTGGAGCAGGCTGCGCGCGATGCTCGGTATGCGGCATTCGAGACCGTTCTTGGCGCGGGCGACGTCCTTTTCACGGGGCAGCACTGTGATGATCAGGCCGAAACCTTGCTGTTCCGGCTTCTGCGCGGTGCCGGCCTGCGTGGCCTGGCCGCAATGCCGCAGCAGCGCCCGCTGGGGCGCGGCCGCGTGGTCAGGCCGCTGCTGAACGTTTCTCGCGCGCAGTTGCATGAATATGCACAAACCCATGGGTTGATCTGGGCCGAAGATCCGTCCAACGCAGATACGGCCTTTGCCCGCAACTTCCTGCGCGCAGAGGTGTTCCCGCTATTGCAGCAGCGTTGGCCGAAGGCCAGCCAGGCCCTGGCTCGCGGTGCCGAGCATCTGGGTGAGGCGCTAGGGCTGCTTGATGAGCTGGCCCAGGCTGACCTGGCCGTGGCGCGGGAGGGGGCGCCTGCCATGTGGTCAGGGATCGACTCGCTTGACCTCGCGAGCCTGGTGGCGCTTTCGCCAGCCCGTCAGCGCAATGCCCTGCAATATTGGTTGAGCCTGCGCACCCGCCTGCCCGACACCCGGCATTGGGCCGGTTGGGCGGCCCTGCGTGATGCGGCAGTCGATTCCCAGCCTGCCTGGCAGCTGACCGACGGCAAGCTGGAGCGCAGCCACGGGCGGATCTGGTGGTTGTGTGGCGACTGGCTGCAGCCTGTCGGCGGGACGCTGCGCTGGGAGATGCCCGGTAGCCCGTTGCCATTGCCCGGGAACGGCAGCGTCAGCCTCCAGGGCGCCCCGCTAGGTGATTTGCGCATCGCCTACCGCCAGGGCGGGGAAGTGCTGGACATACCAGGGCGGGGCAAGCGCGACCTCAAGCGCCTGCTCAATGAGCTGCACGTCCCGCACTTCGTGCGACCGCGCCTGCCACTGCTGTATCGTGGCGAGCGCTTGCTGGCAGTGGCCAATCTGCCCCGATTGGCGCAGGCCGATTGCCAGCTCCACTGGCAGCCTCCGACGAACGCGCAAGGTTTGAGCTGAAGGGTACATTCCGGTAGACTACCCTCCCTTCTTGATACAACTTCTGTGCGTTCCTCGGAAACACGGCAGTTGCCGATTACCACGCAGTTTTTTGCTGGGCTGATTCTGGAAATGACGAGCGAGCTCCATGCCGGGGTTAACCCTGGTCTGTACAGACGCGGCAGTTTTTCGAGATGCACTGTGATTGACGCAGGTGATCGGGGGCTTCGGCCTTCCTTCGCTTTCTCCGGCGGCGCTGGCCGCCTTAACGCAGACTTCTAGGGTTTTTCATGACGCGCTACATATTCGTCACGGGCGGTGTTGTTTCTTCATTGGGGAAAGGCATTGCCTCGGCTTCCCTGGCGGCCATCCTGGAAGCGCGGGGGCTAAAGGTCACCATGCTCAAGCTGGATCCGTACATCAACGTCGATCCTGGCACCATGAGTCCGTTCCAGCACGGTGAAGTATTCGTCACCCACGACGGCGCCGAGACCGACCTCGACCTGGGCCACTACGAGCGGTTCATCCGCACGACCATGACCCAGAACAACAACTTCACCACCGGCCGCATCTACGAGCATGTGCTGCGCAAAGAGCGTCGTGGTGATTACCTGGGCGCGACCATCCAGGTCATCCCGCACATCACCGACGAGATCAAGCGTCGCATCATCAAGGGCGCCGGCGATGCCGATGTGGCCCTGGTGGAAATCGGTGGTACCGTGGGCGACATCGAGTCGCAGCCGTTCCTCGAGGCGATCCGCCAGTTGCGCTTCGAAGTCGGCGCCAAGCGCGCGATGCTGATGCACCTGACGCTGGTGCCGTACATCGCCACCGCTGGTGAGACCAAGACCAAGCCGACTCAGCACTCGGTCAAGGAACTGCGCTCCATCGGCCTGCAGCCTGACGTGCTGGTCTGCCGCTCCGACCACCCGATCGACAACTCGTCGCGCCGCAAGATCGCCCAGTTCACCAACGTTGAAGAGCGTGCGGTGATTGCCCTTGAAGACGCCGACACCATCTACAAGATCCCGGGCATTCTGCATGCCCAGGGTCTGGACGATTTCGTCGTCGAACGCTTCGGCCTGCAGTGCAGCAGCGCCGACCTGTCCGAGTGGGACAAGGTAGTCGACGCTAAGCTCAACCCTGAGCACGAAGTGACCATCGCCATGGTCGGCAAATACATGGAGCTGCTGGACGCGTACAAGTCGCTGATCGAAGCGATGAGCCACGCCGGCATCACCAACCGCACCAAGGTCAACCTGCGTTACATCGATTCCGAAGATATCGAAAACCAGGGCACCAGCCTGCTCGAAGGCGCAGACGCCATTCTGGTACCGGGCGGTTTCGGCCTGCGTGGCGTGGAAGGCAAGATCACCGCGGTGCAGTATGCCCGTGAGAACAAGGTGCCATACCTGGGTATCTGCCTGGGCATGCAAGTTGCCGTGATCGAATTCGCCCGCAATGTGATGGGCTGGAAAGACGCCAACTCCACCGAGTTCGATCGCAACAGCGGCCACCCGGTCGTTGGCCTGATCACCGAGTGGGCCGATGCCACTGGCGCTGTCGAGACCCGTACCGAAGCCTCCGACCTGGGTGGCACCATGCGCCTGGGTGCGCAGGATTGCCAACTGGCTGCCGGCTCCAAGGTGCATGACTGCTATGGCAAGGACGTGATCACCGAGCGCCATCGTCACCGCTACGAAGTGAACAACAACCTGCTGCCGCAACTGGTCGATGCCGGCCTGGTGGTATCCGGTCGTTCCGAAGACGGTGCGCTGGTTGAAGTGGTCGAGTCCAAGGACCACCCGTGGTTCGTCGCCTGCCAGTTCCACCCCGAGTTCACCTCGACCCCGCGTGATGGCCACCCGCTGTTCAGCGGCTTCGTCAAGGCTGCTCTGGCGCAGAAGAACAAGGCCTGAGCCCAGGCTTTGTGAGTTTTCCGACGGTATAAACCGCGCAAAGCTCATTTCTCGGGTAAAGTACCGTCCGTTCTGCCCCTGACCCGCCGGTCAGGGGCTGCTTCTGCCAGGCCTGCCTGCTGCATCTACGCCTGGTGCAAGGCAAGAATTTCCTAAAGCTGCGTTGTTTTCGTCAATTCTGGAGTGCTTACAACAATGGCAAAAATCGTCGACATCAAAGGTCGTGAAGTTCTCGATTCGCGTGGCAACCCCACCGTGGAAGCCGATGTACTGCTCGACAACGGCATCATCGGCAGCGCTTGCGCGCCGTCCGGTGCTTCCACCGGCTCGCGCGAAGCGCTGGAGCTGCGTGATGGCGACAAGAGCCGTTACATGGGCAAGGGCGTGCTGAAAGCTGTTGGCAACATCAACGGTCCGATCCGTGACCTGCTGCTGGGCAAGGACCCTTCCGACCAGAAGGCTCTGGACCGTGCCATGATCGAACTGGACGGTACCGAGAACAAGGCCAAGCTGGGCGCCAACGCCATCCTGGCTGTTTCCCTGGCTGCTGCCAAGGCTGCTGCCCAGGACCAGGACCTGCCGCTGTACGCGCACATCGCCAACCTCAACGGCACCCCAGGCCAGTATTCGATGCCGGTTCCGATGATGAACATCATCAACGGTGGCGAGCACGCCGACAACAACGTCGACATCCAGGAGTTCATGGTGCAGCCGGTTGGCGCCAAGACCTTCTCCGATGGCCTGCGCATGGGCACCGAGATCTTCCATCACCTCAAGGCTGTGCTCAAGGCCCGTGGCCTGAACACCGCAGTGGGTGACGAAGGTGGCTTCGCGCCGAACCTGGCTTCCAACGAAGACGCCCTGGGCGCCATCGCTGAAGCCGTGGAAAAAGCCGGCTACAAACTGGGCACCGACGTGACCCTGGCCCTCGACTGCGCGGCCTCCGAATTCTACGAAGACGGCAAGTACAACCTGTCCGGCGAAGGCAAGTCGTTCGACGCCGAAGGCTTTGCCGACTACCTGAAAGGCCTCACCGAGCGCTTCCCGATCATCTCGATCGAAGACGGTCTGGATGAGTCCGACTGGGCTGGCTGGAAGATCCTCACCGACAAGATCGGCGAGAAGGTGCAACTGGTCGGTGACGACCTGTTCGTGACCAACACCAAGATCCTCAAGGAAGGCATCGAGAAGGGCATCGGTAACTCGATCCTGATCAAGTTCAACCAGATCGGCTCGCTGACCGAAACCCTGGAAGCCATCCAGATGGCCAAGGCCGCAGGCTACACCGCTGTGATCTCGCATCGCTCCGGTGAAACCGAAGACTCGACCATTGCCGACCTGGCTGTGGGTACCGCCGCTGGCCAGATCAAGACCGGCTCGCTGTGCCGTTCCGACCGCGTCTCCAAGTACAACCAGTTGCTGCGCATCGAAGAACAACTGGGCGCCAAAGCGGTTTACCGCGGTCGTGCCGAGTTTCGCGGCTAAGCAAGAGATGGTAAAAAGACAGCAGCCGAAGCTGTCGGAACTTTCTTACTGAAATTTCTGACACATGATGCGGGTTTCTGTCGACGAAGCCTGGCCTCGGCCAGGCTTCGTGCTATTTGAGGTCTGCCTGTTCGCGGCGGTCTTTTTAACCTGGATACCTTGATGCGCAGTCCCTATTGGTTGTTCCTTGTCCTGCTCCTGCTGCTTGGTGGCCTGCAGTACCGCCTGTGGGTGGGTAACGGCAGCCTGGCGCAAGTGGCTGAGCTCAAGCAGCAGATCGACGAGCAGCATGCCGAGAACGAGCGGCTGCTGGAGCGTAACCGCGTGCTCTATGCCGAGGTCCTGGAATTGAAAAAAGGTATGGAGACCGTTGAAGAACGGGCTCGTCACGAATTGGGGATGGTCAAAGAGGGTGAAACCCTCTTCCAGCTGCCGCAAAAATGATCGAAACCCTACCGGCCTTCTGGGCCGTGATTCCTGCTGCGGGTGTTGGTGCCCGCATGGCTGCCGACCGCCCGAAGCAGTATTTGCAATTGGGTGGGCAGACCCTTCTCGAGCATAGCCTCGACTGTTTTCTTGGCCATCCGGCGCTCAAGGGCGTGGTGGTCAGCATTGCTGCGGATGATCCTTACTGGCCTGGCTTGCGCTGCGCCAGCGACCCCCGCATCCAGCGTGCGTCAGGTGGGCGTGAGCGCGCCGACTCGGTGCTCAATGCCTTGTTGCTGTTGCATGCCCAAGGTGCGGCGGACACTGACTGGGTGTTGGTGCACGATGCGGCGCGTCCGAACCTGGCACGCGCGGATCTTGACCGTCTGTTGTCGCAGTTGGCTGATGACCCTGTAGGAGGGCTGCTGGCGGTGCCTGCGCGTGACACGCTAAAGCGCGCCGATGCCAATGGCCGGGTCAGCGCCACCGTGGATCGCAGTACCATCTGGCAGGCCTTTACGCCTCAAATGTTCCGCCTGGGGGCTTTGCATCGGGCCTTGGCCGAGTGTCTGGTGTCCGATGTGGTGGTTACCGATGAAGCTTCAGCCATCGAATGGTCCGGCCAGGCTCCGCGGCTGATCGAAGGGCGCAGCGACAACATCAAGGTGACCCGCCCGGAAGACCTGGAGTGGCTGCGCCAGCGTTGGTCAGGGCGCCGCTGAGATTGCCGGGTCCGTCTCGCGGCCCAATCGCCGGCAAGCCGGCCACAGGTTACCCAGCTGCTCTCAAGTTCAGCGCAAACCCAGTGGGAGCCGGCTTGCCGGCGATTGGGCCGCAAAGCGGACCCGCTAAACTGTCAGACCATTCGGTACTCCGGCATCCCCGCCAACCCCTCCTTCAGATAATCCACCAGCCGCCGAACCTTGGGCGACAAGTGCCGCTGCTGCGGATACAGCGCCCACACCGCCGTATTGGGCGGCTGATGCGCCTCCAGCAGCGACACTAGCGCGCCGCTGTTGAGGTGTTCCAGTACGTAGTAATCCGGCAACTGGCACAGCCCCATTCCCAGCAAAGCGGCATCCAGCACCGCCTGGCCACTGTTGCACCGCCAGTTGCCCTGCACCCGCTGGCTGATCTCGCGCCCGTCCTGTTGCAACGCCCACAGGTCCGTGCTGCCCACCAGGCAGTTGTGCCGGGCCAGTTCCGACAGGCTGTGTGGACGGCCGTAGCGCTCAAGGTAGGCGGGTGAAGCGCACAGGTACATGCGCCGTGGCGCCAGGCGCGTCGCCACCAACCTCGAATCGGCAAGCCGCCCCAGGCGAATCGCCAGGTCCATGCCTTCGTGCAGCAGGTCCAGCGTGCGGTTGCTCAACTCCACCTCGACCCGCAACTGTGGATACAGCGCCATGAAGCGCGTCACCAGCGGCACGATGAAGCGCTCGCCATAAGCCACAGCACAGGTCATGCGCAATAGCCCCTTGGGTTCGCTGGCCAAGTCGCCCATGGCACGCAGTGCTTCTTCACGGCCATCCTGCAGGCGTTGGCAATGTTGCAGGAATGTCTGCCCGGCCTCACTCAGGGTCACGCGACGCGTGCTGCGATACAGCAGGCGGGTTTGCAAACGCTCCTCAAGGCGGGCGATCTGCCGGCTTATGTGCGACGACGATACGCCCATGCGCTCGGCAGCGGCCGTGAATTGGCCCGATTCGGCCACGGCTACGAATTCATCGATACCCTCCCAGCGGCTGCTCATTGATTGTCCCTGTACGGCAATAATGTTTTGTCTTCGTCGCGATTATTCATCAAAACAAGCTGAATTACACTGCATGTCTGAACTGACCCTTTGTCTGGAGACCTTTGATGATCAAGTCCCGTGCCGCTGTAGCCTTCGAGGCCAAGAAACCTCTGGAAATCGTCGAAGTGGACGTGGCCATGCCCAAGGCTGGCGAAGTTCTGCTGCGTGTTGTAGCCAGCGGTGTTTGCCACACTGACGCCTATACCCTCTCGGGTGCTGACCCGGAAGGTATCTTCCCGTCGATTCTGGGTCATGAGGGTGGCGCGATCGTCGAGGCGGTAGGTGAGGGCGTCACCTCCGTGGCGGTCGGCGATCACGTGATCCCGCTGTATACCCCTGAGTGTGGTCAGTGCAAATTCTGCCGCTCGGGCAAGACCAACCTGTGCCAGGCCATACGTGCCACCCAGGGCAAGGGGTTGATGCCGGACGGCACCACTCGTTTCTCGTACAAGGGCCAACAGCTGTTCCACTACATGGGCACCTCGACGTTCTCCGAGTACACCGTGCTGCCGGAAATCTCCGTCGCCAAGATCCAGAAGCAAGCGCCGCTGGAAAAGGTCTGCCTGCTCGGTTGCGGCGTGACCACCGGTATCGGTGCGGTGCTCAACACTGCCAAGGTCAAGCCGGGTGACACAGTGGCCATCTTCGGCCTGGGCGGTATCGGCCTGTCGGCGGTCATAGGCGCAGTCAAAGCCAAGGCATCGCGCATTATCGCCATCGACATCAACCCGGCCAAGTTCGAGATCGCCCGTCAACTGGGCGCCACCGACTGCATCAACCCGAAGGATTACGATCGCCCGATCCAGGAAGTGATCGTCGACCTTACCGATGGCGGCGTGGACTTTTCGTTCGAATGTATCGGCAACGTGCAACTGATGCGCGCGGCCCTGGAGTGCTGCCACAAGGGTTGGGGTGAGTCGGTGATCATCGGTGTCGCCGGTGCCGGCCAGGAAATCGCCACTCGCCCGTTCCAGCTGGTGACCGGTCGCGTCTGGCGTGGTTCTGCCTTCGGTGGCGTGCGCGGCCGTACCGAACTGCCAAGCTACGTGGAAATGTCCGAGAAGGGCGAGATTCCGCTGGACACCTTCATCACGCATACCATGGGCCTTGAAGATATCAACAAGGCGTTCGACCTGATGCATGAAGGCAAGAGCATCCGCAGCGTGATCCACTTCTGAGGTGAGCCATGAGCCTGGATAACATCTCCTGCCAGAAAAGCTTCGGCGGCTGGCACAAGCGCTACCGGCATCACTCCAAGGTGCTGGGTTGCGACATGGTGTTCGCCGTTTACCTGCCGCCGCAGGCCGAACAGGGCGAAAAGCTGCCAGTGCTGTACTGGCTCAGCGGCCTGACGTGCACCGACGAGAACTTCATGCAGAAGGCCGGCGCCCAGCGCCTGGCCGCCGAGCTTGGCCTGATCATCGTCGCGCCCGATACCAGCCCGCGTGGCGAGCAGGTGCCGGGCGACCCTGACGGCGCCTGGGACTTCGGCCTGGGCGCCGGCTTCTACCTCAATGCCACCCAGCAGCCTTGGGCGAAGCACTACCGCATGCACGACTATGTGGTCCAGGAGCTGCCAGAGCTGATCGAGGCGCACTTCCCGGCCTCGGATCAGCGCAGCATCAGTGGCCACTCCATGGGTGGGCACGGCGCGCTGGTCTGCGCCCTGCGCAACCCGGGGCGCTACCGCTCTGTGTCGGCGTTCTCGCCGATCAGCAATCCGATGGATTGCCCTTGGGGTGAAAAGGCCTTCAGCCGTTATCTGGGTGAAGACCGGGCGCGCTGGCGCGAGTGGGATGCCAGTGTGCTGCTTGCCGAGACGCCAGCGGGCGAATGCCCGCCGTTGCTGGTGGATCAGGGCGACCGTGACGACTTCCTTGCCAAGCAGCTCAAGCCTGAAGCGCTGGAGCAGGCGGCCCGCAAAGGGGGGCATGCGCTGAGCCTGCGCCTGCAACCTGGCTATGACCATAGCTATTACTTCATCGCCAGCTTCATCGATGAGCACCTGCGCCATCACGCAGTGGCACTTGGCCGGGGGTAGGGCTGCAGCTACACGCTGCAAGCTTCAAGCCGCAAGAAAGTGCGGGCAGCACAACGCCTGCTTTTTGCTTGTGGCTTGCAGCTTGCAGCTTGCAGCTCCAAATGAAGGTAGAATCACGCCCTGACTCAATCAGGGCGTTTTTCTATGCGTATTGGCCACGGCTACGATGTGCACCGTTTTTGCGACGGTGATTTCATTACCCTGGGTGGGGTGCGTATCCCCCACAAATACGGCCTCCTGGCCCATTCCGACGGTGACGTGCTGCTGCATGCCCTGAGCGATGCCTTGCTTGGCGCGGCGGGGCTTGGGGACATTGGCAAGCACTTCCCCGATACCGACCCGCAATTCAAGGGCGCCGACAGCCGCGTGCTGCTGCGCCATGTGGTCCGCATCGTCCAGGCCAAAGGCTGGAAAGTCGGTAATGTCGACGCCACCATCGTTGCCCAGGCGCCGAAAATGGCTCCGCATATCGAAACCATGCGCCAACGGATCGCCGAGGACCTGCAGGTCGAACTCGACCAGGTCAACGTCAAGGCCACTACCACCGAGAAACTCGGTTTCACCGGCCGCGAGGAGGGTATCGCCGTGCACGCGGTCGCCCTGCTGCTGCCAGCATGACCGAACTGGAACTGCTGGGCCCGCGCGCATCGGGCCAACCCCTGGGCACTGCGATACTCAAGGCTGTGGCCGAAGACTTCCAGGTCGATGAGGTGCTGGACATTCCGCTTTCGGGCCAGGGCGAGCATCTATGGTTGTGGGTTGAGAAGCGCGACCTCAACACTGAGGAAGCTGCCCGCCGCCTGGCGCGAGCCGCTGGTGTGCCGGTGCGCTCGATCAGCTACGCCGGCCTCAAGGATCGCCAGGCCCTGACGCGCCAGTGGTTCAGCCTGCACCTGCCTGGCAAGGCAGACCCCGACCTGTCGCGTGCCGAAGATGCCACCCTGCGTGTGCTCAAGCAGGTGCGTCACCAGCGCAAACTGCAGCGCGGCGCCCATTCGGCCAATGGCTTCACCCTGCGCCTAACGGCGCTGGCGGCTGATCATGCTGCCCTCGATGCCCGCCTGCAGACGCTCAAACAGCAGGGTGTGCCGAACTACTTCGGCGGCCAGCGTTTCGGGCATGGCGGCGGCAATGTCCAGGATGCCCAGCACTGGGCTGCCCGCAAGGCCCTGCCCGAGCAGCGCAACGTGCGTTCGCGGCTGCTCTCGGCTGCCCGCAGCTACCTGTTCAACCAGGTACTGGCTGCCCGCGTTGCCGACGGCAGCTGGCAGCGGGCCCAAATCGGTGACCTGTTGGCATTCACCGATAGCCGCAGTTTTTTTTCGGCGGGTGAACAGGAATGCTCAGACCCTCGCCTGGCCATTCTGGACTTGCATCCTACCGGCCCGATGTGGGGCGAAGGCCCGTCTCCTGCGGCCGGCGCGGCCGCGACGCTGGAGACGACGATAGGCGAGCAGCATGCATTGCTGTGCCAATGGTTGGCCAATGCAGGCATGAGTCACGAACGGCGCATCCTGCGGCTCCCTATTGGCGGCCTGACGTGGCATTATCCCGAGCCTGATATCCTGCAACTGGAATTCGTCCTTCCGGCCGGATGCTTCGCCACCGTGGTGGTGCGCGAACTCGTCGATCTGGTGCCGGCAGGGCAGACGGACAGCCCATGCGTATTCTGATTTCGAATGACGACGGTGTTACGGCACCTGGCCTCGCCGCGCTCCACGGTGCGCTGGTGGATTATGCCGAGTGCGTGGTGATCGCCCCGGATCAAGACAAGAGCGGCGCCGGCAGTTCGCTGACGCTGGACCGGCCGTTGCACCCGCAAACCCTGGCCAACGGTTTCATCAGCCTCAATGGCACGCCCACCGATTGCGTGCACCTGGGGCTCAATGGCCTGTTGCCGGAAACACCGGACATGGTTGTCTCGGGGATCAACCTCGGTGCCAACCTGGGGGATGACGTGATCTATTCCGGCACGGTCGCTGCCGCGCTGGAGGGGCGCTTCCTCGGCGGTACGTCGTTGGCATTCTCGTTACTGTCGCGTCTGCCCGACAACTTGCCGACTGCAGCGTTCATCGCCCGCCGGCTGGTCGAGGCGCAGTCACGCCTGGAACTGCCGCCGCGTACGGTCCTCAACGTCAATATTCCCAACCTGCCGCTGGAGCACATCCGTGGCATACAGGTCACCCGTCTCGGTCACCGGGCGCGGGCGGCGGCACCGACCAAGGTGGTCAACCCGCGCGGCAAGGAAGGCTACTGGATCGCCGTGGCCGGTGATGCCGAGGACGGTGGGCCGGGTACCGACTTCCACGCGGTGATGCAAGGTTACGTGTCGATCACCCCGCTGCAACTGGACCGCACCTTCAACGATGCCTTCGAGCAGCTCCACGGTTGGCTGGAGGGCGTGCTCTGATGCGCGAACAGGACGATCTGCAGCGCCGAGGTATCGGCATGACCTCCCAGCGTACCCGCGAGCGCCTGATCCAGCGCTTGTGCGAAGAGGGTGTATCGAACCCCAAGGTGCTCGATGCCATCCGCCGTACGCCGCGCCATCTGTTCGTCGATGAGGCCCTGGCCCACCGCGCCTACGAAGACACCGCGCTGCCGATCGGGCACAACCAGACCATCTCCCAGCCATTCATGGTCGCACACATGAGTGAGCTGCTACTGGAGGCAGGGCCGCTGGACAAGGTGCTGGAGATCGGTACCGGCTCCGGTTACCAGACGGCCATCCTTGCCCAGCTGGTGGAGCGGGTGTTCTCGGTGGAGCGCATCAAGGTCCTGCAGGACCGAGCCAAGGAGCGCCTGGTCGAATTGAACCTGCGCAACGTGGTGTTCCGCTGGGGGGATGGGTGCGACGGCTGGCAGGCGCTGGCCCCCTACAACGGCATCATCGTTACCGCCGTGGCGCCGGAAGTGCCGCAGGCACTGCTCGACCAGCTGGCTCCTGGTGGGCGAATGGTCATCCCGGTAGGCCCTGCTGGTGAAGCCCAGCAGTTGATGCTTATCGTGCGTGAGGAGCAGGGCTTCTCTCGCCGTGTACTGGGCGCTGTGCGCTTTGTACCGCTGCTCAATGGCCCGGTGGCTTGAGCTGCTGGGAATATTTGAGGTGGTGACGAATTCTTGTCGCATCGCCCTGTCTATCTGGCGGGGCATCCCGGCTCTTTACTGAGCCTGTGCACCGAGCCTGCCAAGGCAGTGGCGCTCGGTTATAATTGCAACATTATTGCATTTCTTTCCGTATTTTCGATTTTCGGCACCATGAGGGGAGCGCGGGTGGGGCATACAGTCATTCGGCAGCGCAAGGATTGGTTGGGTTTCAAGCTTCTGGTGATTGCACTGGCCATGGGCGCCCTGCTGACGGGTTGCTCCAGCACCGGCTCGGGCGGCGCACGCGTGGTCGACCGCAGCAATGCGGCGCCCAAGCGGCCGACCGTGACCTCCGGGCAGTATGTGGTCAAACCTGGCGATACGCTGTTCTCCATTGCGTTTCGCTACGGCTGGGACTACAAGGAGCTCGCCGCACGCAATGGCATCGCTGCCCCGTACACCATCCGGCCTGGCCAGGCGATCCGCTTCAGCAGCGGCGCTACCGGCAGTACCACGGTGGTGTCCAGCCCCTCTTCTTCGAGCAGGACGACGGTCATTCGTCGCCCCGTTGGAAAACCTATCACGGCGCCCGCCAGCGGCGGGAAAACGACGCCAACAACGCGAACCACGCCTACGCCGGTCGTTACCACGGTGCCCGCCGCAGAGCGCGCGGTGGGCGGTTGGACCTGGCCTGCAAATGGCGTGCTGATTGGAAAATTCGCTTCAAACGGTAGTTTGAATAAAGGCATTGATATCGCCGGTGATTTGGGACAGCCTGTTTTTGCTGCGTCTGATGGTGCGGTGGTCTACGCCGGGAGTGGCTTGCGGGGCTACGGCGAACTGATCATCATCAAGCACAGCGATACCTACGTCAGTGCCTACGGTCACAACCGCAGGCTGTTGGTTCGGGAGGGGCAGCAGGTCAAGGCAGGGCAGTCGATTGCTGAAATGGGGTCCACGGGCACTGATCGGGTGAAGCTGCATTTCGAGATTCGCCGCCAGGGCAAACCCGTCGATCCTCTCCAGTTCCTGCCACGGCGTTGATTGTTGTCCCCGGCCTGTTCCTCTGAAGTAGAGGGGAGAGGCTCCAGCGATGCCAGGGATGCAGGCGCCGCTCGAGTCTGAGTTCGAACTCAGCAAAGGACTATAACAATGGCTCTCAATAAAGAAGCGCCGGAGTTTGACATCGACGATGACGTTCTCCTGATGGAGACGGGCATCGTTTTGGAAACGGATGTGGTGTCAGACGAACCTGCTGTACCGTCGGTTCGGACCAGGGCCAAGTCAGGCTCTACGCTCAAGCAGCATAAATACATCGATTACAGCCGGGCGCTCGATGCCACCCAGTTGTACCTCAACGAGATCGGTTTCTCGCCTCTGCTTTCACCGGAAGAGGAAGTGCACTTCGCGCGGCTGTCGCAGAAGGGTGACCCAGCCGGGCGCAAGCGCATGATCGAAAGCAACCTGCGCCTGGTTGTGAAAATCGCCCGTCGTTACGTGAACCGCGGCCTGTCCTTGCTCGATCTCATCGAGGAGGGGAACCTGGGTTTGATTCGTGCAGTCGAGAAGTTCGACCCGGAGCGCGGTTTCCGTTTCTCGACCTATGCGACGTGGTGGATCCGCCAGACCATCGAGCGGGCGATCATGAACCAGACCCGCACCATTCGTCTGCCGATCCACGTGGTCAAGGAGCTCAACGTCTACCTGCGTGCCGCGCGGGAGTTGACCCAAAAGCTCGACCACGAACCTTCCCCTGAAGAGATCGCCACCCTGCTGGAAAAACCCGTTGCCGAGGTCAAGCGCATGCTTGGTCTTAACGAGCGGGTATCGTCGGTGGATGTTTCGCTCGGGCCAGATTCGGACAAGACCCTGCTCGATACACTCACCGACGATCGTCCTACCGACCCGTGCGAGCTGCTGCAGGATGACGACCTGTCACAGAGCATCGACCAGTGGCTGGGCGAGCTCACCGACAAGCAGCGCGAAGTGGTGGTACGCCGTTTTGGTCTGCGCGGGCATGAAAGCAGCACCTTGGAGGATGTAGGCCTGGAAATCGGCCTTACCCGCGAGCGAGTGCGGCAGATTCAGGTAGAGGGGCTCAAGCGCCTGCGTGAGATCCTGGAGAAGAATGGCCTGTCCAGTGAGTCGCTGTTCCAGTAAGCACTGCATGCCGGTATGCAAAAACGCCCTGATGACCTCGGGGCGTTTTTTTATGCGCAGGCCAGAGCGGCTGGCAATTATCTGGGGGTGATCAATGTGTAACTTGCTACCCCTGATGCACTGCGTGTAAGCCTTTGCTTACTTGTTGTGTAAGCCATACACGTAAAGGCCAGTAAATCATTGTCGTTTCCAGATCTGTTTTTTTCTCAACTAACTGAAATAATTGAACTTTTCAGATTTGTGGAAATGTGTCCCCGGTAATGTCTTGTGAGGGTTCGCGGTTGCCTGCGCTGCGGAAGTCGCTAGT
This sequence comes from Pseudomonas sp. BNK-15, assembly GCF_047456105.1. Taxonomy (NCBI): domain Bacteria; kingdom Pseudomonadati; phylum Pseudomonadota; class Gammaproteobacteria; order Pseudomonadales; family Pseudomonadaceae; genus Pseudomonas; species Pseudomonas sp. BNK-15. Next base: position 638,067 of record NZ_CP179898.1, on the reverse strand, counting down.
ATTCGAACTGTGCACACGGACATGCACAGGCGTTCAGGAAGAACGCCAAGGACATCGCAAGACGCGATTCATCAGGACGATGTTTAGGACAAGCAGGGACTACGGAAAAAATGTGGGCGGGTCAAACCGCCCCTTTTTTTGCCCGCAGAAAATGAAAAAGGCCCGTTGCGGGCCTTTTTCGTATCTGGGCGATTAACGTTCCAGATCGGCGATCTTGCCAGGCTTGCCATCCCACTCTTCGGCGTCAGGCAGGGCATCCTTACGCTCGGTGATGTTCGGCCAGATCTCCGCCAGCTCGGCATTGAGCTCAAGGAAGTTCTCCATGCCCGCAGGCACTTCGTCTTCCGAGAAGATGGCCTGGGCCGGGCATTCAGGCTCGCACAGTGCGCAGTCGATGCACTCGTCCGGGTGAATGACCAGGAAGTTCGGGCCTTCGTAGAAGCAGTCCACCGGACAGACTTCCACGCAGTCGGTGTATTTGCATTTGATGCAGTTGTCGGTGACGACGAAGGTCATTTCTAGTTCTCTCCTCAGGCAACGGCGGCGGCCCTTCCTCTCAGGGCCGCGCGGTTTACGGGCATGTGGCTGCAGGCCAGGCTAATAACCTGCAGCACCAGCAAACCGCGGCGGATTCTACCAGCTTGTAGTGCCCGCCGTTATAACAGGTTCTTTAGTTGATATAGCATTTCGATAGCTTGACGCGGGGTCATGTCGTCCAGCTCCAGCTTGCCCAGCTTCTCGAGGGCCGGGTGTGGCAGGCTGGCGAACAGGTCGCTCTGGTGCGGTGCTTGTGGCTCGCCCTTGGCTTTGTTCGACACGGGTTGTTCGTGGGGCAGGCTGCTGGTCTCCAGCCGGCCCAGGTGCTCGCGCGCCCGCTGGATGACCGGCGACGGCACGCCTGCCAGTTGCGCCACGGCCAGGCCGTAGCTCTGGCTGGCGGGGCCAGGCAGCACATGGTGCAGGAACACGATGCGCTCGTTGTGTTCGGTAGCGTTCAGGTGGACGTTGGCCACCAGTGGTTCGCTTTCCGGCAGTACGGTCAGCTCGAAGTAGTGTGTGGCGAACAGCGTGTATGCACGCAGCTGCGCCAGGCGCTCTGCAGCCGCCCAGGCCAGCGACAAGCCGTCGAAGGTGCTGGTGCCACGGCCGACTTCGTCCATCAGTACCAGGCTGCGGTCAGTGGCGTTGTGCAGAATGTTGGCGGTTTCGCTCATCTCGACCATGAACGTCGAACGACCGCCAGCCAGATCGTCGCTGGAGCCGATACGGGTGAAGATGCGATCGACCAACGACAGTTCGCAACTGGCCGCCGGAACGAAACTGCCGATGTGCGCCATCAGCACGATCAGTGCGGTCTGGCGCATGTAGGTGGATTTACCACCCATGTTCGGGCCGGTGATGATCAGCATCCGGGTGCTGTTGTCCAGGCCCAGGTCGTTGGCTACGAACGGCGTGGACAGTACCTGTTCGACCACCGGGTGACGCCCCTGATCGATGCGCAGGCAAGGTTCGTCGACGAAACGGGGGCAGTTAAGGTCCAGGTTGAGCGCCCGCTCGGCAAGGTTGCTCAGCACGTCCAGCTCGGCCAGCGCAGCGGCGCTGTCCTGCAGCGGTGCAAGGTGGCTGATGAGGGTCTCGAGCAACGCGTCGTACAGCATTTTTTCGCGGGCCAGGGCGCGGCTCTTGGCCGACAGCGCCTTGTCCTCGAAAGCCTTGAGCTCCGGGGTGATGAAGCGCTCGGCCCCTTTGAGGGTCTGGCGACGAATGTAGTCGCCCGGGGCCTGTTCGGCTTGCTTGGTCGGCAGCTCGATGAAGTAGCCATGCACGCGGTTGTAGCCGACTTTCAGGTTGGCAAGACCGGTGCGGGCCTTCTCGCGGGCTTCAAGGTCGATCAGGAACTGGCCGGCGTTCTCGCTGATCGCCAGCAGATCGTCCAGCTCGTTGTCATAGCCGGCCTTGAGTACGCCGCCGTCGCGGATCACTGCTGGCGGGTTGTCGATGATCGCCCGCTCCAGCAGGCTGGCCAGCTCCGGGTAGGTGCCGGTGATGGCCGCCAGGCGCGCCAGGTGTGGGGCTTCCAGCTCAGCCATGGCGTTCTGCAGTTCGGGCAGGGCGCCGAGGGCATCACGCAGGCGCGCCAGGTCGCGCGGGCGGGCATTGCGCAGGCCGATACGGGCGAGGATCCGCTCGATATCGCCAATTTCCTTGAGCTGCGGCTGCAGTTTCTCGAAGCGGTAGCCATCGAGCAGGCAGCGAATCGAATCCTGGCGCGCCTGCAAGACCTTGAGGTCGCGCAGCGGGCGGTTCAGCCACCGGGTCAGCAGGCGGCTGGCCATTGCGGTCTGGCAGCGATCGATCACCGACTGCAAGGTATTGTCGCGACCACCTGCCAGGTTGATGTCCAGCTCCAGGTTGCGGCGGCTGGCCCCGTCGAGGATCACGGTGTCGTCCAGGCGCTCGTGGCGCAAGCTGCGCAGGTGGGGCAGGGCGGTGCGTTGGGTTTCCTTGGCGTAGGTCAGCAGGCAGCCGGCGGCGCCGATGGCCAGGGTCAGCTTGTCGCAACCAAAGCCCTTGAGGTCTTTGGTTGCGAACTGCTGGCACAGAGCCTTGCGTGCCGAGTCGCGGTCGAAGTCCCAAGGGGCTCGTCGGCGTGCGCCTGGGCGTTTCTCGGCCGGCAGGTCGCGTGGCCAGTCGTCGGGGATCAGCAGCTCGACAGGGTTGATGCGTTCAAGCTCGGCCAGCAGGTTTTCCCAGCCCTTGATTTCTTGCACGCTGAAATTGCCGCTGGTGATATCCAGCACCGCCAGGCCAAACAGGCGCTCATCCCCCAGCAGTGCGGCAATCAGGTTGTCGCGGCGCTCGTCGAGCAACGCTTCGTCGCTGACCGTGCCCGGGGTGATGATGCGCACCACCTGACGCTCTACCGGGCCCTTGCTGGTGGCGGGGTCACCGATCTGCTCGCAGATCACCACCGACTCGCCGAGCTTGACCAGCTTGGCCAGGTAGCCTTCCAGCGAGTGGAACGGAATTCCGCACATGGGGATCGACTGGCCGGCTGACTGGCCACGGGCTGTCAGGGTGATATCCAGCAGTTTTGCGGCTTTTTTCGCATCTTCGTAGAAGATTTCGTAAAAGTCGCCCATGCGGTAGAACATCAGCTGGTCCGGGTGCTGGTTTTTCAGCTTCCAGTACTGCTGCATCATTGGGGTGTGTGCGGAAAGATCAGACATTCAGGGCCTTACAGCGGGGATCTGGTTGGCGATTGTAAAACCGGCAATGGTACAGGCTTTTTGGCCGAGATGCAGGCGGCGGGCAAGTGCCCTCGCGCCCCGGCTGCATGAATTGCATTTCCTGTGGCGGCGCTGCATTATGCATGCTATGCAGAAACGCAATGTAGCCACCGTACTCAGAGAGTTGCTCGCCCGCCACGGCCTGTCCCCCACAGAGCTGCACCGGCGCACGGGCGTGCCTCAATCCACCCTGTCGCGGATCCTCAGCGAGAAGATCGTCGATCCCTCGGATAGGCACGTGTCGAAAATTGCCGACTATTTCGGCGTCAACACCGAACAGCTGCGCGGCCGCGCCGAGCTTGGCGCCTCACGCGAAGCCGCATTGCCGGCCCGCGGCCATGCGGACCTCAGCGACATCAGCCTGTGGGACGATGAAACGCCCGTCGAGGACGACGAGGTGTCAGTACCCTTTCTTCGTGAGGTCGAATTGGCAGCAGGATCAGGAAGGTTCGTCATCGAGGAAAGCGAGCGCGCCCGCCTGCGCTTCGGCAAGCGCAGCCTGCGCCATAACGGCGTGCAGTTCGACCAGGCCAAATGCGTGACCGTGCGCGGCAACAGCATGCTGCCGGTACTGCGCGACGGGGCGACGGTCGGGGTAAACACCGGCAAGTGTTCGATCGGTGACATCATCGATGGTGATCTCTACGCCATCAACCACAATGGTCAATTGCGGGTGAAGCAGGTGTATCGGCTACCCACCGGTATTCGCCTGCGCAGCTTCAATCGCGACGAACACCCTGATGAAGACTACAGCTTTCAGCAGTTGCAGGAAGAGCAGATCAGCTTGCTCGGGCATGTGTTCTGGTGGGGCATGTACGCCCGCTGACCAGGCCTTTTTCAAGAAAACCCGCTTCGGCGGTTTTTTTTCGTCTGGAGAAAAGCCCTACAGCCTGATGAGCAAAAGCATTCATGGCTATCAGCAAAGTCATGCCTACAGTTAAATGAATAAATGCATTGACTGCATATGCGCTAACGCATAGCTTGTGTCTCAAGGCGGACTGAGCCTTTGTTACACAGGAGACAGGACAGTGACGAACGAGCAACAAGTGTTACTGGAGATGCCGCTCTGGCTGGTAATCGTCCTGGCATCGCTGGGCGGCCTCAGCGGCGAAATGTGGCGGGCCGACAAGGCGGGCGCCACCGGTTGGTCGCTGCTGCGACGGCTGGCGCTGCGCTCCGGCGCCTGTATCGTCTGCGGAGTTTCGACGGTGATGTTGCTGTATGCCAGCGGCCTGTCGATCTGGGCGGCCAGCGCATTTGGTTGCCTGACCGCGGTAGGTGGAGCCGATGTGGCCATGCGTCTTTATGAGTGCTGGGCGATCAGGCGGCTGGGCTTGCGTGGCACCGCGTCGAGCGATGAATGACCAGGAGGATGTGCGTGCGAAAGTTTGAGCATGGGTAGAACAATGCCTGTCCCGATCAGCCCCCTCAAATGCTAGGGTGTCGCTCAGCCTCTTCCAGGAGTTGCCCATGGACCCGATCACCGTTCTCTCCGCCCGGCTGGGCGAACACCTGCGCCGCTTCAGCGCCCAGGTCACCACCGCCGAATCTTGCACCGGCGGCGGCATCGCCGAAGCCATCACCCGCGTACCTGGCAGCTCCGCCTGGTTCGAGGCAGGCTATGTCACCTACTCCAACGCCCAGAAGACTCGCCAGCTTGGGGTCCCAGAACCGTTGTTCGCCCAAGTCGGTGCAGTCAGCCAGGAGGTGGTCGAAGCCATGGTTCGCGGCGCCCAGGCGGCCAGCGGTGCGCGTTTTGCCGTGGCAGTCAGTGGCGTGGCCGGGCCCGACGGTGGCTCGCCGGCCAAACCGGTCGGTACCGTGTGGCTGGCATGGGCCGATGGCAGTCACGTGAGCAGTGAGCGTCGCCACTTCGACGGCGACCGTGAAGCAGTGCGCCGACAGACGGTGATCGCCGCGTTAGACGGCTTGTTACAGCTTGGTGCCGAGTAAATCGACGACAGGGGTTTGCTCAAACGCTTCCCTGTGGAATAATACTGGCTACTTATACAGGTATTCCGGCCATCAGGGCCAAGTCGAACACGTGAGGATTTCAATGGACGACAACAAGAAGCGCGCCTTGGCTGCGGCCCTGGGTCAGATCGAACGCCAATTCGGCAAAGGCGCGGTCATGCGCATGGGCGATCACGAGCGCACCGGCATTCCGGCCATTTCTACCGGCTCCCTGGGCCTGGACATCGCTCTGGGCATCGGCGGCCTGCCAAAAGGCCGTATCGTCGAGATCTATGGCCCGGAGTCTTCGGGTAAAACCACACTGACCCTGTCGGTCATCGCCGAAGCCCAGAAAAGCGGCGCCACCTGCGCCTTCGTCGACGCCGAGCACGCTCTCGACCCAGAGTACGCCGGCAAACTGGGCGTCAACGTCGACGACCTGCTGGTTTCGCAGCCGGATACCGGCGAGCAGGCGCTGGAAATTACCGACATGCTGGTGCGTTCCAACGCCGTTGACGTAATCATCGTCGACTCCGTGGCCGCCCTGGTGCCCAAGGCAGAAATCGAAGGCGAGATGGGTGACATGCACGTTGGCCTCCAGGCCCGTCTGATGTCCCAGGCGCTGCGCAAGATCACCGGTAACATCAAGAACGCCAACTGCCTGGTCATCTTCATCAACCAGATCCGTATGAAGATCGGTGTGATGTTCGGCAGCCCGGAAACCACCACCGGTGGTAACGCCCTGAAGTTCTACGCCTCGGTGCGCCTGGACATCCGTCGTACTGGTGCAGTCAAGGAAGGCGACGAAGTCGTCGGCAGCGAAACCCGCGTCAAAATCGTCAAGAACAAGGTCTCGCCGCCGTTCCGTCAGGCTGAGTTCCAGATTCTTTACGGTAAGGGTATCTACCGTAACGGCGAAATCATTGACCTGGGCGTTGCTCAAGGGTTGGTCGAGAAGTCGGGTGCCTGGTATGCCTACCAGGGCAACAAGATCGGCCAAGGCAAGGCTAACGCAGCCAAGTACCTGCAAGAGAACCCGGCCATTGGTGCCGAGATCGAGAAGCAGATTCGCGAGAAGCTGCTCAAGGCGGGTGTTGTTGCCGAAGCGGGCAAGGCTGCTGCAGCCGATGCCAAAGCCGACGACGTGGCTGACGCCGACGCCGGTTATTGATAGCTGCTTGGCCGATCATGTCCGTCGTACTCGACACCCCCGTCGCCGTTCGGCGGACAGCCATGGACCTGCTTGCGCGCCGCGAGCATGGTCGCGTCGAGCTGACGCGCAAACTGCGTCAGCGCGGCGCTACGGATGAGCTGATCGAGCCCGCGCTTGATCGGCTCGCCGAAGAAGGGCTGCTCAGTGAGGCCCGCTACCTTGAAAGCTTCATCAGGTACCGTTCCAATGCCGGCTATGGCCCGGCGCGTATTCGCGAGGAGCTGGGCCAGCGTGGCCTGAACCGTGGCGATATTGACCAGGCACTGCGTGACTGTGGTGTGAACTGGGCAGAGCGGCTACAGGATGCCTGGCAGCGCAAATATGCCGGGCTACGTCCGCATGACCCCCGCAGCCGTGCCCAGCAAACCCGGTTTCTCGCTTACCGTGGGTTTCCCTTGGACATGATCGGCCGCCTGCTCAGCGGCCGAGACTTGGACGACTACTGATCTAACAGCCACATCGCAGGCGCACTCAGCTGACCTTCAACGCCTCCCGCGCCCGCTGCGTGGTATGCATCGGCTGTGGCTTTGCCCAGTTCTCCGACAGGTTGATGAAATCCACCAGCTCACGCAGACGCCCTTGATTACGCCCATTGAAGGCAAAGGTCAGGCGGGTCAGATGGTTGTAGTTGCCTACTTCATGCTCTACGCCACTGTCGGCATGTTGATGGTACTTCCCGCTCAGTCGTAAATCGGCAAAGGCTTCCTGAATCTCATGCAGTGCCGCGTCGCTGAGCCGATGGTGCATGCGGATCACAAACTGGTTCTTCAGCCAGCGGCTGGAGTGGTAGTTGCTGTAGAACTGGTTGATTTCCTCCACTGCCTCGTCGGCACTGTGTACCAGGCGCACCAGCTTGAGGTCACTGGGCAGGATGTAGCGGTTTTCTTCCAGTTGCCTGCTGATGAAGTCCAGGCAGTCACGCCAAAAGCTGCCACCTGGTGAGTCCAGCAGGACCACCGGCACCAGTGGGCTCTTGCCAGTCTGAATCAGCGTCAGTACTTCCAGTGCCTCATCGAGCGTGCCGAAACCTCCCGGGCAAAGGACCAGGGCGTCGGCTTCCTTGACGAAGAACAGCTTGCGAATGAAGAAAAAGTGGAAGGGCAGCAGCTTGTCAGTGCCATCCACTGTCGGGTTGGCGTGCTGTTCGAAAGGAAGGGTGATGTTGAAGCCCAAGCTATGATCGCTACCCGCGCCTTCGTGCGCTGCGGCCATGATGCCGCCGCCTGCGCCGGTAATGACCATGAGGTCGGAGCGGGCCAGTGTGGCACCCAGCTCGCGAGCCAAGGCATACATCGGGTGTTCCAGCGGTGTGCGCGCCGAGCCGAAAACGGTGGCCTTGCGCCGACCCTTGTAGCGTTGCAGGCTGCGGAAGGAGTGGTCCAGCTCGCGAAGGGCCTGCAAGGTGATCTTGGCACTCCAGCGATCGGTGTCGTCGTGGGCCATGCGCAAGATGGTCAGCATCATGTCACGGTACAGTGGCAGGTTGGGGCTGTCCGGTGCGACCAGTTGCAGTTGTTCATCGAGTTTACTCAGGTCGATACCACTGTCCCTGAAGTGATTGAACAGATACTCATTGGGTTGGTAAGGCATTCAACGTCTCCTTCTGCAGCAAAACCTCTGACCGAGCTGATGGCTGGGCTCGGCCGCGACGCTACGTGCGTCGCTGGCTGCTCTGGCTCGAGTGTGCGTCCCGAGCATTGCAGTAGGCCTTCAAGGCCCTGATGCAGGTGCGTAATTCATCTTGTCGTTTTTGTGCGCTTCGCTATCAATCTAGACCCTCGCGCCACTTCATGCAGGCACTATCACCAAGGCCGCTCGTCGGCACGCGGCCATTGATGGCAAGGGTTTGGTTAACTGGAGAAGCGAAACGTGTCGATGCAGGAGGTGGCGGTATGCATCGCTTGGTCATCGAGGTAGACCGGCAGCTCTATCAGCAGCTGGAACATGCGGCACAGGTTCATCATGTGAGCCTGGAGGCGGAGTGCCTGCGGCGGTTGGCTGCGTTGGAATGCCAGTCACCTTACCTGCAGGCGCTTCTGGCAGAGATGCGCGCCGAGGAAGAGCCGCGGCGCGCGGAGGATGAGCGGGTCAGTTGATTACTTCTTCTTGTTTCCGGCAGTGCAGCTGGCAGCGTCAAAGGCCTGGTCCATGACCGGTTGATTGGTCTTGTAGACGGTGAAGCGATAGACCATCACGGCGCCTTTTGACATCAGGTTGCGGTAACCGCTGTTCCGGCAGACGCTGTCACCTAGCTGGCTGCGCACCTGCTCTGCGTTTTGCTGCATGCGTGCGGCGTGCTCGGCGCGCACGCTCAGGTGGTTCACCAGTGCCTTGCCTTCAACGGTATAACCCTGGTCGAGGATATCTTCGTTGATGGCTCGCGGGGTGCCGACGCTGCTTTCCTTGGCGACCTTTTCCAGCATCTTGTTCAGCTCGAACTCCTGCTTGGAGGCCGCCTGGGCTGCCAGTGGCAGGGTGAGCAACAGGCTCAGGGTCGGGACGATAAGACGCAGCATGAATCTCTCCTGGTTCGGTGACTGGCGCTTCGACATGCGCAGACGGCTGGTGTTCCATGAAACCCGCAGAATCGCGGGCAGGCTCGCGGCCACCAAAACGCTGATTATAAAGGACCAGCCGGTCCAGCTGCACGGCAAATGACGCCCGCTCTGGTAGACTGGCGCTTTGTTTTCATCGAGTTATCGCAGTGTCCAGTCACAACCTGTCCCGAGGCTTGCCAGCATGAGCCATGCGGTAGCGCGCCTGCGCGCCGAACGGCTGGCCCGCAGCATCAAGCCGTTCATTGCTCGTGGTTCACGTGCCGAACGCTGCCCTGACTGTCGGGTTATCGCCACCCATTGCCTGTGTGCCTGGAAGCCCAAGGTGCACGCCGACTCTGGCGTATGCCTGTTGATGCATGATACCGAGCCATTGAAGCCGACCAACACCGGCTGGCTGATCGCCGACCTCATCGAAGATACCTCTGCCTTCGGCTGGTTGCGAACGTCGGTGGACGAACGCTTGTTGACCTTGCTGGCAGACCCACAGTGGCAGCCGTACATCGTCTTCCCTGGCGAATTCGTCGCCCAGGAGCGGGTGGTCAGCGAGGTCGTGCGTGAGCCGGGCAAACGCCCGCTGTTCATCCTGCTGGATGCCACCTGGACCGAAGCCCGCAAGATGTTCCGCAAGAGCCCTTATCTTGACCGCTTCCCGGTGCTGAGCCTGCAAGCTGAGCAGATGTCGCGCTATCGCCTGCGCCGCTCCAAGCGCGATGATCATTTCTGTACTGCGGAAGTTGCTGCCATGTGCCTGGACCTTGCGGGTGACGACCAAGCCTCCCAAGCCTTGGATGCGTATCTGGATGTGTTCAGCCTGCACTACCTCAGTGGCAAGCGTCGCCTGCCTCTGGACGAGCAGGACGCGACCCACCAGCGTTTGCATACCTTCCTATAGTCCAAGGGGCACAAGCCCCACTTTGGTTCATAATGACGGGGCTGGCGGCCAGGATGAAGCGAGGCGGCAGGGCGAGTGGTTTGACCTGCCCGGCCGTGCTCGGCACCTTGGCGCCGATTCCCCGCCGGGCGCTATTCCTCCGCCGCTGCGCCTGGCACAGAACAGGATCCTTAGATCGATGGCCATGTACGAAATCCTGATTGCCGATGACCACCCGCTGTTTCGTAGCGCTCTGCGCCAGGCCGTCACCCTCGGCCTGGGCGCGGATGTGCGCCTGGTCGAGGTGGCGAGCATCGCCGAGCTGGAAAGCCGGCTGAGCGAAAAAGCCGACTGGGACCTGGTCCTGCTGGACCTGAACATGCCGGGCGCCTATGGTTTCTCCGGGCTGGTCCTGCTGCGTGGCCAGTACCCTCAGATCCCGGTGGTGATGGTCTCGGCCCAGGAAGAGGCTGCCGTTGTAGTCAAGTCCCGCGAGTTTGGGGCCAGTGGTTTCATTCCAAAGTCCAGTGGGCTGGAAGTGATTCAGGATGCAGTGAGGAAGGTGCTCGATGGCGACGTCTGGTGGCCGCCTCAGGCATTTGAAAGGGTCGATGTCTCGGCCGAGGCCAAAGCCGCCAGCGAAGGCCTGGCCAGCCTCACGCCACAGCAGTTTCGCGTGTTGACCATGGTCTGTGAAGGCTTGCTGAACAAACAGATCGCCTATGAGCTGAATGTGTCGGAAGCGACCATCAAGGCCCATGTGACGGCCATTTTCCGCAAGCTGGGTGTGCGCACTCGGACCCAGGCGGCCTTGTTGCTGCAACAACTTGAATCCGTTGCGAGCAGCTAAATGCTTGCCGCTTCACGCTTTTTTGACTCATTTTGAACTAGTCTGCTGGCCTTTCATCGGTGAAGTGACGCACATGTCGCCATTCAAAGGCCAGACCGGCCTCAAACGTATCTTCAACGCCGCCGGCTATTCGCTGGACGGCCTGCGCGCCGCCTTCAAAGGCGAGGCTGCTTTCCGTCAACTGGTACTGCTCAATGTGCTGCTCATCCCGATTGCCTTTTGGCTGCCGGTAAGCCGCGCCGAGCGGGCCATCATGATCGCCGTGTGCCTGCTCGGGCTGATCGTCGAACTGTTCAACTCGGCGGTGGAGGCGGCCATCGACCGCATTTCGCTGGAGCGCCATCCGCTTTCGAAAAACGCCAAAGACATGGGCAGTGCTGCGCAATTCGTAGCACTGACCATGGTGGCGTTGGTCTGGGGCGTTATCCTGCTCTAAGCGATCGGTGGCAAGACGATCTCGTCACTGCGCGTAAACCCTGCGGTGAAGTTGCGGCACAACTCGAGAAACTCGCGCATGGCCGAGGTCTGGTATTTTTGTTTGTGCCAGATGAAGTAGAACTGACGCATCAGGTCCAGCTCCGGGGTTTCGACCGGCACCAGGCTGCCACGCCGGAAGGCATCGCGCAGGGCCAGGCGCGATATGCAGCCAATACCCAGGCCTGATTCCACGGCACGCTTGATCGCTTCGGTATGCTCCAGCTCCAGGCGTATGTTCAGGTTGGCGCGATGATGCCGCATGGCCTGATCGAATGTCAGGCGGGTGCCGGAGCCTTGCTCGCGAAGAATCCAGGCTTCCTGGGACAGGCTTTCGATATCTGCGCGGCCCACCTTGGCCAGCGGGTGTTGCGGCGCGCAGAACACTACCAGTTCGTCCTCAACCCAAGGCTGTACCTCCAGGTCCGGATGGTTGCAGTCGCCTTCGATCAGACCCAGATCAATTTCGTATTGTGCAACCTGGTGCACGATATGGGCTGTGTTCTGCACGTGCAGCTTGACCTGGCTTTCCGGGTGTACCTGCATGAAGCTACCGATCAGCAAGGTGGCCAGGTAGTTGCCAATGGTCAGTGTGGCGCCGACTGCCAGTGAGCCAAAACCGGACTTGCCGTTGAGCAGGTCTTCGATCTCCTTGGCCTGGTCGAGCAGCGCAACCGCTTGCGGCAGCAGCTGATGCCCCAAGGCGTTGAGGGCCAGGCGTTTACCTGCACGGTCGAACAACTGGCAGCTCGATTGCCGCTCCAGTTCAGTGATGGACGTGCTGGCAGCCGACTGCGACAGGGCCAGCACACTGGCGGCTCGAGAGACGCTCTGATGCTGGGCCACGGCGACGAATACCTGTAGCTGACGAAGTGTGAATCGCATATCTATATAACCGATAACACATATCTTGATAATTCAGTTAACAGATATTGTCGCTGCCCCTAAACTATCGCGCAACTGTGCGCTGTGCGCGCTGCGTTTTCTTCAGGAGCCCCATCGATGAGCAACATGAACCACGAACGTGTCCTCAGTGTGCATCACTGGAACGACACCCTGTTCAGCTTCAAGTGCACCCGCGACCCGGGCCTGCGCTTCGAGAACGGTCAGTTCGTGATGATCGGCCTGCAGCAGGACAGCGGCCGTCCGCTCATGCGCGCCTACTCCATCGCTTCGCCCAACTGGGAAGAGCACCTGGAATTCTTCAGCATCAAGGTGCCTGACGGCCCGCTGACCTCCCAGCTGCAGCACCTGAAGGAAGGCGACGAGATCATCATCAGCAAGAAGCCTACCGGTACGCTGGTCCTCGACGACCTGAACCCGGGCAAGCACCTGTACCTGCTGAGCACCGGCACTGGCCTGGCGCCGTTCATGAGCGTCATTCAGGACCCGGAAACCTACGAGCGCTTCGAGAAAGTGATCCTGGTGCACGGTGTGCGCTACGTGAACGAAGTGGCCTATCGCGAGTTCATCACCGAACACCTGCCACAGAACGAGTTCTTTGGTGAGGCGGTGCGTGACAAGCTGATCTACTACCCGACCGTTACCCGCGAGCCGTTCGAAAACCAGGGCCGCCTGACTGACCTGATGCGCAGCGGCAAGCTGTTCAGCGATATCGGCCTGCCACCGATCAACCCGCAGGACGACCGCGCCATGATCTGTGGTAGCCCGAGCATGCTCGACGAGACCAGCGAAGTTCTCGATAGCTTCGGCCTGAAGATCTCCCCGCGCATGCGTGAGCCGGGTGACTACCTGATCGAGCGTGCTTTCGTCGAGAAGTAATCGACCGGCAATGAAGGCGCAGGCTTGGCCTGATGCCAGTCAGTTAAGCGTTTTGGGGCCGCTTTGCGGCCCATCGCCGGCAAGCCGGCTCCCACAGGTACAGCGCAGACCTCAAGAACTGTGCGGTCCCGGTAGGAGCCGGCTTGCCGGCGATGGGCTGCGTAGCAGCCCTGACAACGCTAACTGACTGGCATTAAGGTAAGGCCTGCGTTTTTTATGCCTGTGCGACTGAGGTTGCCAGTGCTTTCAGTTTTCCGGCACGACCTCAAGCACGCGAATTACATCCGGCTGCGGGTAGTGCCACCTGACCTGCACATCCCAGAACTTCACCCCATACACCCGCTCTGGCGGCGGCACCTGATAGGCCGGTCGTGGGTCCTGTGCCAGGCACTGTTCGATAAGCTCCACCAGTGGTTCGCCCAGGCGCAGGGCGTGTTCGCGGGCCTGGGGCAGGGCGCTATCGCCCCAGTGCACGGCAATCGCGGCAGGCGCATCGCTGGCCATCAGGTTGCTCGCCCCGGCGATGCTGTCGGCATAGGGAACATACGGCTTGATATCCAGCACCGGCGTGCCATCGAGCAGATCGATGCCGGACAGCAGCAGCCGACCCGGCTCCACAGCCTCCAGGCGTACCACCGACTGGCCGATGCCATTGGGCCGATGGGTCGCTCGCGTAGCGAACACGCCCATGCTTTTGTTGCCGCCCAAGCGTGGTGGGCGCACTTTAAGGCGTGGCTTGTCTTCCAGGGCCTGATGGAACAGGAACAACAGCCACACATGGCTGACCTGCTCCAGGCCCGCCACGGCCTCGCCTTGGTCGAACGGCGGCAGCAACTCAAGTACCCCGCGTGCAGCCGGCGCCAGCTGTGGCTGCCGCGGGATTGCGAACTTCTCCTTGAAACAGGAGCGCACGATGCCGACAGGCGAAACCGTATGTTGCATGGCGAGTCAGCCGCGCACGCGCAGGGTCAGGCCCTTGAGGAAGTTGCGCAGCAACTGGTCGCCGCAAGGCCGATAGTTCTCATGGCCCACCTTGCGGAACAGCGCGCTGAGTTCGGGCTTGGAAACCGGGAAGTTGACCGACTTGAGGATCACATGCAGGTCGTCTTCCTTGAGCTCAAAGGCTACGCGCAGCTTCTTGAGGATGGTGTTGTTGGTCACCGGCAGCTCTACAGGCTGTGGCGGACGGCTATCGTCCTTGCCGCGGCGGTGGAAGACCAGACCGTCGAGAAAGTGCGCCATGACCCGCTCGGGGCAGCGCACAAAACCGGGCTCGTCCTCTTTCTTCAGGTAGGTGGCGAGCACCACCGGATTAACCTCCAGGCCCGAGAGCGCGATGATCTCGGCCATCTTGGCGTCGTTCACCTTGAGCATGTAGCGCAGGCTGCGCAGTACATCGTTGTGGTTCATTGCTGCAAAATCCTGTTCAGATGCCACGCCTGGGCGTGGCGCATCGCTTAGAAACGTTCAGTGCCGGCCAGGTAACGCCAGTTGCCCACAGGCAGCTTGCCCATGGATACACCGCCCAGGCGAATACGGCGCATACTGAGTATTTCCAGGCGCAGGTAGGCGCAGATCTCGGAGATCTGCCCGGGTTGTGGGTTCTTCAGGGCCAGGCGCAGGTGGGTCTCGTTTTGCCAGCTGGCCTTGGCCTTGGGCAGTTCCCGATCATTGCGCGTCGCGCCGCGCGCCAGGCGCTCCAGCGCCTGTGGCGTGGTCTCGCCGCGCACTTCAATGATGTATTCCTGTTCCAGGCGACGCAGGTCGGCCTCGATCTTGCGGGTAACCTTCCAATCCTGGGTGAACACCTGCAGGCCACTGGCACCGCGCTCCAGGGGCGCCGAACAGGTCAGCCGGGTGAAGTGCCCGTGCAGCGGCCGCACGCCTTCGCGATGTGCTTCGCTGAGGCTGGCCATGTTCATGCTGGCGCGGGCCGTATCGATATCGACACCCGCAGGCTGGTTGAGCAGCAGGGTAACCGGGTCAAGCGCCTCGGCATTGGCGCCCGGCAACAGCTCGACAGCCTGGTGTTCGACCTTGAACTGAGGCTGCTCGACTACAACGCCATCGACCGTGACCCAGCCTCCTTCGATATACAGCTCTGCCTCTCGGCGTGAGCAGCCGAGCTGCTCGATGAGGCGTTTGGACAGGCGGACGGGTTCGGACATGGCAGGCAATTCGCAAGGCAGGGAAAGTCTTACATTGTACCTGCCCATTTGCGGTTGATGACGGGAATCTGTGCCGAATGCACCATTTCGCAAGTATTGCACGGCATCCTGCGACAAAGTCCTAGGACGCTGTACGAATCAGCTTCATATGAAGCAATGGATAGGGCTGCCCCAGGCCATCTGTTTCGGAGCGCCCGATCACTTCGAAGCCCTCGTGCAGGTAGAAGCCCAAGGCTTGGGGGTTCTGTTCGTTGACATCCAGGCATTGCGCGTTCAGTTCGCTGATGGCATAGCGCAGCAAGCGCCTGCCCACGCCTCGGCCACGGTATTGGGGTGCTACGAACAGCATGTCCACACGCCCATTGGCGACACCGGCAAAGCCGCAGATGCGTTGACGGTCCTTGCAGCAGACCAGCATGACGGCGTCCAGGTACTTGCGTAGCACATGGTCGCGCAGCAGCAGGATATAAGCGTCAGGCAGAAAGTCGTGGGTCGCGCGCACCGAGTTCTCCCAGACCTGAACCAGTTCCGGGTAATCACACAGGTGGGGTGTTTGCAGCGTCAGTGCCGAATGCATGCCGGTGTTCCTCGGTGGTCATTGAGGAAACCATAGATGCAAAAAGCCCCGCCAGTGGGCGGGGCTCCTTCTAAGTGCGCAGCCTCAAACAGGCTCGGCCCACATATCGTACTCGTCGGCATCGACCACCCGGCAACGGACCTTGTCGCCCGGCTTGAAGCCATGGTCGCCATCGATGAACACGCTGCCATCGATCTCAGGTGCATCGAAGAAGCTGCGGCCGACCGAGCCTTGCTCTTCGACTTCGTCGATCAGCACTTCGATTTCCTTGCCGATGCGCAATTGCAGGCGTGCGCTGCTGATGGCCTGCTGGTGGGCCATGAAGCGATCCCAGCGCTCCTGCTTGACGTCATCCGGCACTTCTTCCAGGCCCAGGTCGTTGGCAGGCGCACCTTCGACCGGCGAGTACTGGAAGCAGCCGACGCGGTCGAGCTGGGCTTCGGTCAGCCAGTCCAGCAGGTACTGGAAGTCTTCTTCGGTCTCACCCGGGAAACCGACGATGAAGGTCGAGCGGATCACCAGTTCCGGGCACTGTTCGCGCCAGTTCTTGATGCGCGCCAGGGTGCGGTCTTCGAAGGCGGGGCGCTTCATCGACTTGAGCACTTTCGGGCTGGCGTGCTGGAACGGGATGTCCAGGTACGGCAGGATCTTGCCGGCGGCCATCAGCGGGATCACGTCGTCGACGTTCGGGTACGGGTAGACGTAGTGCAGCCGCACCCAGGCGCCCAGGCTGCTCAGCGCTTCGCACAGCTCGAGCATGCGGGTCTTGACCGGGCGGCCGTTCCAGAAATCGGTCTTGTACTTGACGTCCACGCCGTAGGCGCTGGTGTCCTGGGAAATCACCAGGATCTCCTTGACGCCGGCCTTGACCAGGCGTTCGGCTTCGCTCAGCACTTCGCCGACCGGGCGGCTGACCAGCTTGCCGCGCATCGACGGGATGATGCAGAAGCTGCAGCTATGGTTGCAGCCTTCGGAGATCTTCAGGTAGGCGTAGTGGCGCGGGGTCAGCTTGACGCCCTGCGGCGGTACCAGGTCGATCAGCGGGTTGTGGTCCTGGCGTGGCGGTACCACTTCGTGCACGGCATTGACTACCTGCTCGTACTGCTGCGGGCCAGTGACCGACAGCACGCTGGGGTGCACGTCACGGATGCTGCCTTCCTCGACACCCATGCAGCCGGTGACGATGACCTTGCCGTTTTCCTTGATCGCTTCGCCGATCACTTCCAGCGACTCGGCCTTGGCGCTGTCGATGAAGCCGCAGGTGTTGACCACCACCACGTCGGCATCCTCGTAGGTGGGCACGACTTCATAACCTTCCATACGCAGCTGGGTCAGAATGCGCTCGGAATCTACCAGGGCTTTTGGGCAACCCAGGCTGACGAACCCTACCTTGGGGGTGGCGGGAGTGGTGGACATGACTAACCTCGGTATTGAATACAGGTCGCCCGGCCGGAAACGGCGGCGATCCTGACGGGCGCTTCTGGGCGCCTCTGATCAAAAAGTGCGCAATTCTAGCGAGCGCAAGGTCGCTTGACCAGCACAAATGCGACGAACGCTGCGCTATGCTTCGCGCCGTTGCGTCGGGGCATGTGCGATCCCCTGGCGCGAGGCAGAATTCTACCGGTCTAGATGGCCGTTTGCGGGAGTGGTCGATGGTTCAGGCAAGCAGTCACGCCGAGGGCGGGCAGGGGGCGACGCGGTCGCTGAGCCTGTTGGTGGCAGCTGTTGGGGTGGTCTACGGCGATATCGGTACCAGCCCGTTGTATACCCTCAAGGAAGTCTTCACCGGCGGTTACGGGGTGCCGGTCAATCATGATGGTGTGCTGGGGATCCTGTCGCTGATCCTCTGGTCGCTGCTGTGGGTGGTGTCGTTCAAGTACGTGATGTTCATCCTGCGCGCCGACAACCAGGGAGAGGGCGGTACCATGGCCCTGACCGCGCTGGCGCGGCGGGCTACGGCGGCCTACCCGCGCCTGCGCACGCTGATGGTCATCTGTGGGCTGATCGGCGCCTCGCTGTTCTACGGCGACAGCATGATCACCCCGGCGGTGTCGGTGCTGTCGGCAGTAGAGGGCATGGGCCTGGCATTCGACGGTATCGACCATTGGGTGGTGCCGATTTCGCTGGTGGTGCTGGTGGCGCTGTTCCTGGTGCAAAAGCATGGCACCGAGAAGATCGGCAAGCTGTTCGGCCCGATCATGGTCACCTGGTTCGTGGTGCTGGCGGCGCTGGGGGTGCATGGCATCTCGCAGAGCCCCGAGGTGCTCAAGGCGTTCAACCCGGGCTGGGCGGTGAACTTCTTCATCGTGCACCCGGGCATGGGTGTGGCCATTCTCGGTGCTGTGGTGCTGGCCCTGACCGGTGCCGAGGCGCTGTACGCCGACATGGGCCATTTCGGTCGCAAGCCGATTGCCCGTGCCTGGTTCGCCCTGGTGCTGCCAGCATTGGTGCTCAACTATTTCGGCCAGGGCGCGATGCTGCTGCAAAACCCTGACGCTGCGCGCAACCCGTTCTACCTGCTGGCGCCGGCGTGGGCGTTGCTGCCGCTGGTGGGGCTGGCGACCATGGCCACGGTAATTGCTTCGCAGGCGGTGATCTCGGGTGCTTTCTCCCTGACCCGCCAGGCTATCCAGCTGGGTTATATCCCGCGTATGCATATCCAGCACACCTCCAGCGACGAGCAGGGGCAGATCTACATCGCAGCAGTGAACTGGACGCTGATGGCAGGCGTTGTGCTGCTGGTGATCGGCTTCGAATCATCCGGTGCGCTGGCGGCCGCTTACGGCGTGGCGGTGACCGGCACGATGCTGATGACCACCATCCTGGTGTCGGCGGTGATGCTGTTGTTGTGGAAGTGGCCGCCGGTGCTGGCGGTACCGATTCTGATTGGTTTCCTGCTGGTCGACGGGCTGTTCTTCGCCGCCAACGTGCCGAAGATTGTCCAGGGCGGCGCCTTCCCGTTACTGGCCGGGGGTGTGCTGTTCCTGCTGATGAGCACCTGGAAGCGCGGCAAGCAGATTCTGGTCGAGCGAATTGATGAGGGTGGGCTGCCGTTGCCGGTGTTCATCAGCAGCATTCGCGTACAGCCACCGCACCGCGTAGAAGGTACTGCCGTGTTCCTCACTGCGCGGCCCGATGCCGTCCCGCATGCGCTGTTGCACAACATGTTGCATAACCAGGTGCTGCACAGCCAGGTGGTACTGCTGACGGTTGTGAGTGAAGACCGGCCACGGGTGCCCGAGCAGGAGCGCTTTGAAGTGGAGGCCTATGGTGATGGCTTCTTCCGGGTGCTGTTGCACTTCGGTTTCATGGATGAGCCGGATGTGCCGGCGGCACTGAAGCTATGCCACCTGGACGGCCTGGACTTCAGCCCCATGCGTACGACTTATTTCCTAAGCCGCGAAACGGTGATCGCGTCGCGTCTTGAGGGGATGTCGCGCTGGCGGGGCAACCTGTTTGCGTTTCTGCTCAAGAACGCCAACGGTAACCTGCGTTTCTTCAACCTGCCGCTCAACCGGGTGATCGAGTTGGGTACACAGGTCGAGATCTGATCAAGGCGAGGGGCCGCAACGCGGCCCCTCGCTACGCCTCAGTTCTGTTCTGCCACGCTGGACTTGCCCTGGCGTATTTCAATTTCATCGATCAAGCGCTTGGCCAGTGCCGGATAGTTCTCGTCGAAGTGATGCCCACCGGGCAGCTTAATGCGCTCGCCCACTGCAGTCTTGTCGGTGCAACCGCTTTCATCGGCCTCTTCCACACCGTATATGCATACCACTTTGGGCGCCGGCAGTTTGGCCATCTCCGGTCCGGTAGGTGCCTCCTGGCCATCCTTGCCCAACCAGCCCTCGACCTCGATCTCAAAGCTGCCACTGCGGGCGAAGGCCAGCAGCATCACCGCATCGATACGTTGCTGGTCCTCGGCAGGCAGGCGGTTGTAGATCGCCGGCAGCACGTCGGCACCGAACGAATAGCCGGTCAGCACAAAACGCTTGGTACCCCATTTCTGACGATAGTGCTGCATCAGTTCCGACAGGTCGGCAGCGCTTTGCTCGGGGGTCTTGTGCTGCCAGTAGTAACGCAGGGTGTCTATGCCGACCACCGGGTAACCAAGCTTGGCCATTTCACCGGCCACATCGCGGTCCAGGTCGCGCCAGCCACCATCGCCTGAGAGGAACAGGGTAACGGTGTCGGTGGTTTGCCCGGCAGGCACTTCCACGACCGGGATTGCCAGCGCGTTGCCATCGTGGCCGACCAAGGCCTGGGTCAGTTGCGCCTTGAGTAGTTGTGGCAGGTGGATGTCGTAGTCGCTGATGCTGGTGTCGGCATTGCGCTGGTCGCGCACGAAGGCGGCGCTGGCGTCATCCGGGTTGTCGTTCCAGGCGACGCTCCAGTGACCATGAGGGGCGGACTTGGGCAAGGCTGCAGCGCAGCTGGGCTGTTCCATGTTGAAATTCACGGAGATGGCGCGGGCCTTGTCGTCATTCTGTGTGGCCAGCCAACGCCAGGCCTGGCTTGCACCAGGGCCGATACCGGCTACCAGGGTCGGTTTTTCGGCCAGAAGGGTCATGGCCTTATCCATCGATTGCTGCTGGTTACTGCAGGCCCCCGGCGGCAGGATGACTTGCACCAGCTGAGCCTCACCGGCCTGGCTCAAGTCAAGCAACTGTTTATCGGTCAGCGCCTGGTCCTGGGGCACGCCGATGGCCACCCAGGCTTTGGCATGCACGCCCGGGATGACGCGGGTGATGCGGGTGTCATTGACGGTCAGTTGCTCAAGGCGTGCTTCTGGGGCCGGTCGGGCCCCCAACCAGAAGGCAGTGGCCCCAGCCAATGCGGCCAAGAGCAGGGGTATCAGTAGGTACAGCCAGTAGCGTCGGATCATCAACGTTTCACCAATCCAGTCAGGCCGCCCGCAATCAGGGCGGCAGTGTCGGCCAGTGCCACCAGCGGGTCGAGCCCGGCCGGCACGGCCATATAGCGGGGTTCCCAGTCCGGTTGGAACTTGTCCTTGAAGCGGCGTAGCCCCTGGAAGTTGTAAAGCTGTTCGCCGCGACGGAACACCATCGAGCCCAGGCGCTGGGCCAACGGGGCGCCGCGCCGTGGCTGCAAGCCGGAAAGCGGTACCATGCCCAGGCTGAAACGGCCGTAACCATGGCTTTTGTAGTGCAGGATCAGGCCGATCATCATGAATTCCATGGTCAGCTTCGGCGCCTGGGGGTGGGCACGCATCAGATCGAGGCTGGCCAGTTCGTTGCTGTGAGTTTCAAGCAGGTTGGCAAACGCCACTGGCCGGCCCTGGTAGCGAATCAGGGCGATGCGAAAATGCTGCAGGTACTCAGGGCTGAAGCGCCCGAGCGAGAAGCCTTTTTCGCGCACGTTCTTGCCGCCGAGCCAGGCATCCGAGATCTCTTTGAGTTCAACCATGGGGGCCTGGCCCGGTTCATGGATCTCCAGGCTCAGGCCATCGCGGCCGCCGCGGTTCCAGGTGTAGCGCAGGTCTTTCATTTCCTTGCCTTTGGCTTCGATGTCGAAGCGGCGCAAGTCGACTCGGGCTTCTTCGCCGAGCTTGAGCGCGGTCAGGCCGATGTCCATGTAGAACGGCAGATTCTCGGCACGCACCTGGTAGAACACCGGGCGGGCGTGGTGCAGGTCGCATAGATCGCGGAATTGCCAGATCATCTCGGCACGTTCCTGGGCCGGGCCGATCGGGTCGTACAGGGCCACCAGGCTGCGGCCCCGGCGCGCGTACATCAAGAAAGCGTTGCCATTGGGGTGGAACAGCAGGGCTTTGTCACCGGTCAACGCCAGGCCGCCGTCAGGTTGGTCGGAAACCTGCAGGATACGGTTGGCGCGCTGTATCTCCTCGTCGTCTGGCAGGTGGATGACTGGCCGGGCAGTGCGCAGCAGCCAGGTCAGGGCCACGACCAGCAACAGTACTGCGCTGCCCATGGCGGCGCGCAGGCCGCGTGGGGCATCGGCGTCAAGGGTGAATTGCCACCACAGCTGATGGCTGTAGGGCACGTCTTGATAGGCAAACAGCAGTAACCACACTGAAGCACCGACCACGCAGGCACTCGCTGCCAGGTACACCGGGGAAAACGGCAGCTCCAGCAGCCTGCTTGGGCGGTAGAACGAACGGCGGAACAACGCGAGCAGGGCAGCGGTGAAGGTCAGCAGGCAGGCCTCTTCCCAGTCGAAGCCTTTGAGCAGCGACAGCAGTGCGCCAACCAGGAGCAGTACGGTAGTCAGTAGCCAGGCGGCAGACAGGCGTCGGCGCAAGCCCTGGGCCAGCAACAGGCACAGCACGCCAATCAGGCTGGCACCGAAATGCGAGGCATCGATGAGGCGGTGCGGTACCAGAAAGCCCATGTGTTCCAGGCGGGTGTCGATTTCCGGTGTTGCGCCGGAGAACAACAGCACCACACCGGAGAGAAACACGAGTATCGCCAGCACCGGTGCAGCCAGCCCGGAGGCGGCCTTGAGCGCCTGCTGCGCAAACAGCAGGCGCCTGGCTTCATTGGCCAGCAGCAGCCCACAGGCCAGCAGCAATGGCAGTACCACATAGATCAAGCGGTACAGCAGCAGTGCGGCGGCCAGTGGCGCGGCGCCGAGCTGATTGGCGAAGGCTGCGAGCAGAATCGCCTCGAACACCCCGACGCCGCCAGGCACATGGCTAAGTACACCGGCTGCAAGTGCCAGCAGGTAGACCAGGACGAATGTGCCAAACGGAGGGGCTTGCGGGAGCAGCAGGTAAAGGACGGTCGCGGCGGCGGCTATATCCAGCGCGGTGATTGCCAGTTGCAGTGCAGCCAGCCGTGCGCCGGGCAGGCGCAGCGTCCGGCGCCCCAGTTGCACCAGCAGGCTGTCTGGTAGCGGCTGCTCTGCCAGGCGTCGGCGATACAGGCCAGTCACCAGGACGGCGGTCAGTGCAAGCACGCCGATAGCGACTGTGGCCAGTACAGGGGTGGGCAGGTGCAGGGCGGTAGCCGCAGCTGGCAAGTTGCTCAACGTGGCCAGTGCCGCCAGAGGGGGCAGGGCGCAGCCCAAAGAAAGGCTGGCAAACACTGTCATGCGCGCGACTTCGGCAGCGCCCAGGCCTTCTCGAGCATACAGGCGATAGCGTACCGAACCGCCCGAGAGCATCGACAAGCCAATGGCGTTACCAATGGCAAATGCGCTGAAACCGCCTAACAGAAGCGTACGCCCAGGCAACTTCACGGCGGCATAACGGCAGGCCGACCATTCATATCCCAGCAGGATCAAGAACCCGATAACCGCAGCGAGTAGCGCGCCGGCCAACGAGCGGGTGGGCACGCTGAGCATCGCATCGTGCAGAGCATGGATATCCAGTTCACTGAGCAAGTGGCGGCAGGCTATCAGTGCCATTGCGAACAGCGCCAAGGTAACTGCCAGGGTGATGGGCTGGCGATAGCGGCTCACCCGCTCCAGCCACGGCAAGCGCTGGGCAGCTGTGGGCAGGGTTGAGGCTAAGGGTGCCTGGTGTTCCGGGTTACGGTCGGTCATGAGTTACCCCGGGCAAGCAGCGCGAGGTAGGGGGAGGGGGCGGCCAAGTGAAAGTCCCTATGGAAACGTATCCAGATATTACTCCGGGCAACGTGACTTTCAGTCCTTTGGCAGGGTTAAAGATAGTTCATCCAGAAAGCGGCCTTACAAGGCCGGGGCTTGGCTGAATGAATCCAGGTTTTCAGGCGGGGAAAAACAACAAACCCCGCGCTGCTGTTACACAGGCGGGGTTTGTTCTGACGAATATGGTTGCGGGAGCCGGATTTGAACCGACGACCTTCGGGTTATGAGCCCGACGAGCTACCAGACTGCTCCATCCCGCGTCAGAGGTGCGCATTCTACAGCTTTGAAGGGGGTGGTCAAGCATTACTTTTGATTGACCAGTAATTAACGCGTTGCCCGCTTTTCGAGGGCAAAAGAAAAAGGCCACTGCGTTAACAGTGGCCTTTTCTCGAATCTGGTTGCGGGAGCCGGATTTGAACCGACGACCTTCGGGTTATGAGCCCGACGAGCTACCAGGCTGCTCCATCCCGCGCCTGTGGAAACGAATTCTACAGTGAAAGCGCGGAGTGTCAAGCGTTACTTATTGATTTTCTTGAGTTTTCAATCGCCGACTATTTTTCAGGCAAAAGAAAAAGGCCACTGCGTTAACAGTGGCCTTTTCTCGAATCTGGTTGCGGGAGCCGGATTTGAACCGACGACCTTCGGGTTATGAGCCCGACGAGCTACCAGGCTGCTCCATCCCGCGCCTGTGAGATCGAATTCTACGGATTTAACCGCCCCTGTCAAGCATTTAGTTAAAAAAACCGTTTTCGTTCAAACCCTTAGCCTTTCAATAAGGCAGGCAGCTCAGGAGCACCGGGGCTTTCAGGCCAATTGTCGCGCGCGCTCCTGCGCCGGCTGTCTCGCTGACAGAGCATGCGGTACTATCTGTATGAATTTACAGTGCTGACGGTCATCCATGTCTTTGCGCAAGATCATTCACATCGACTGCGATTGTTTCTACGCCGCGATCGAGATGCGTGATGACCCGCGCCTGGTCGGCCGCCCCATGGCTGTGGGTGGTTCGCCGGATCATCGAGGGGTGATTGCCACCTGCAATTATGAAGCGCGTGCCTATGGGGTGCGCTCGGCCATGTCCTCCCGCCATGCACTGAAGCTTTGCCCTGACTTGCTGATCGTCAAACCGCGTTTCGAGGCCTACCGCGAAGCATCGCGCGAGATCCACGGCATCTTCCGCGACTACACCGAACTGATCGAGCCATTGTCACTGGATGAGGCCTATCTGGATGTGAGCGACAGCCAATGGTTCGCCGGCAGCGCCACGCGCATCGCCGAAGATATTCGCAGGCGTGTTGCGCGCACCCTGCACATTACTGTCTCGGCTGGGGTGGCGCCCAACAAGTTCCTGGCCAAGATCGCCAGTGACTGGCGCAAGCCCAACGGTCTTTTCGTGATTACGCCTGATCAGGTGGAGGCCTTTGTCGCCGCATTGCCTGTCGCCAGGCTGCATGGTGTCGGAAAGGTTACCGCAGACAAGCTTGCCCGGCTGGGTATCGACACCTGCCTGGACATGCGTGACTGGTCGCGGCTGGCGCTGGTGCGTGAATTCGGCAGTTTCGGTGAACGCCTCTGGGGGTTGGCGCGGGGTATCGATGATCGCGCCGTGCACAACGATAGCCGTAGGCAGTCTGTAAGCGTGGAGAATACGTACGATACGGATCTGCCGGATCTGGCCAGTTGTCTGGAGCGCTTGCCTGAACTGCTGAACAGCCTGAATGAGCGGATCGCTCGTATGGACAGTAGCTATCGGCCGGACAAACCTTTCGTCAAGGTCAAATTCCATGACTTCAGCCAGACCACCCTGGAGCAGGCAGGGGCGGGTAGGGATCTGGACAGCTACCGGCAGTTGCTACGGCAAGCATTCGCCCGGGGTGGCAAGCCGGTGAGATTGCTAGGGGTAGGGGTGAGGTTGCGCGACTTGCGTGGGGCTCACGAGCAATTAGAGTTGTTCGCGGACAAATGAAAGAGGGGCTGCATTGCAGCCCCTCTTTCATTAATGTGCGCCTGGGTCAGCCACCAACCGGCCGGTAGCCTTGGTCAGTGCCTGCAGAAACTCCTGCTGCAGCTCCGGATCGTTGCGGGTCAGCTCGATCAGGCTCTGCTCCATCTCACTGGCTTCCTCTTCCAGGCCTAGCTCCGATAGGCGCTTGACCCGGTGAACCCACTGGCCGACATCGTCGTCTTCCAGGTCATCGAAAATCAACTCATGGGCTTCACGCAGCTTGTTGCGCAGGGTGGCGCTGACCAGCAGGCTGGCGTCGCCCCGCACTGCGTTGTCTTCATCGACCACTTGCAGGTGCAGGGTGCCGACGTGGTTCAGGTGCTGCTCCGAGAATGGGCTGTCCAGCAGGTTCAGGCGTAGCACGCCGTTTCTGTCGGTGGTCAGCGCGTGGGTCATCTTGCCGGCCTTTACCTCGACCAGGCGTTCGCTCCAGGGCAGGCTGGTGAACTCCTCGCGCTTGTCCTTTTGCAGCTCACTGATCCCTGCCAGGTTCTGCTGGGCGCGACCGTTGGACTGCACGTTCATGAACGGGTTGAGCCCGGCCACGCCATAACTGAGCCAGTCGTGCGTGATGCTCTGCGGCAGGTTGCCCAATGCAAACACGTTGACCACGTTGGCGCCTACGCCGGCCACCACCGCCACCGCGCCCAGCGGGATTTCGTAGACTTCCCGCCAGGGTTGGTAGGGCGTATACCGGTCATAGCGGCGGGTAACTTCGAACTCGGTGACCTCGAAGCGCCTCTGTTCATTGACGCGTACACGTCGCTGCGGAAGCTCCATCACCTTGGGCTCGCCGACATCAATCTGCAGTGTGTGTTCGAGCAGCTTGCGCTCGACGCGCTCTTCGTGCTCGCTGCGCTGGGACATCTGGTTGGCGCAGCCGCTGAGGAGCAGGGCGCCGCACAGTGCGGCGCCCCCCAGGGTAAAGGTACTTCGCTTGGACATGATCACTCGTGCATTGATTATCAGCGGCGAACGCGGGCCTGCAGGAAGGTCAGCACTTCATTGAGTGGCAGCGCTTGAGCATCCTGTTCGGTGCGGTGCTTGTATTCCAGGTTGCCGTCGGCCAGGCCGCGGTCGCTGACGACGATGCGGTGCGGAATACCGATCAGCTCCATATCGGCGAACTTGATGCCTGGGCTGGTCTTCTTGTCACGGTCGTCCAGCAGCACTTCGAAGCCTGCGGCCGTCAGTTCGGCGTAGAGCTTGTCGGTGGCCTCGCGAACCACGTCGGTTTCGTAGCGCAGCGGTACCAGGGCGATCTGGAACGGGGCCAGGGCGTCATTCCAGATGATGCCTTTGTCGTCGTAGCTCTGCTCGATGGCGGCGGCGACCACGCGGGATACGCCGATGCCGTAGCAACCCATGGACAGCACCACTGGCTTGCCGTTCTCACCCAGTACCTGGCACTTGAGTGCCTCGCTGTACTTGGTGCCGAGCTGGAAGATGTGGCCGACTTCGATGCCGCGCTTGATCACCAGGGTACCTTGGCCATCCGGGCTCGGGTCGCCCTCGACGACGTTACGCAGGTCGGCAACCTGTGGGACCGGCAGGTCGCGCTCCCAGTTGACGCCGAAGTAGTGCTTGTCATCGATGTTCGCACCGATGCCGAAGTCGCTCATCAGGGCAACCGAGCGGTCGATGATGCATTCCAGTGGCAGGTTCAGCGGGCCGAGGGAGCCGGCGCCGGCACCAATGGCTTCGCGCAGCTCGGCATCGGTGGCCATGACCAGTGGGTCGGCGACCTGTTCCAGCTTGGCGGCCTTGATCTCGTTGAGTTCGTGGTCGCCACGGACGATCAGGGCGACCAGCTTGCCTTCCTCGGCACCGCGCACGATCAGGGTCTTGACGGTCTTTTCGATCGGCAGGCCGAAGTTCTCGACCAGTTGGGCGATGGTCTTGGCGTCCGGGGTATCGACCAGGCGCAGTTCTTCGGTTGGGGCCGGGCGCGCGGTTTCGCGGGGGATGGCTTCGGCCTTCTCGATGTTGGCGGCATAATCGGAGCTGTCGCTGAAGATCACGTCGTCTTCGCCAGACTCGGCCAATACGTGGAATTCATGCGAGTAGCTGCCGCCGATGGAGCCGGTGTCGGCCTGCACTGGGCGGAAGTCCAGGCCCAGGCGGGTGAAGATGTTGCTGTACGCCTGGTGCATGCGGTCGTAGGTTTCCTGCAGGGAAGCCTGGTCGGCATGGAAGGAATAGGCGTCCTTCATGATGAATTCGCGGCCGCGCATCAGGCCGAAACGTGGGCGGATCTCATCACGGAATTTGGTCTGGATCTGGTACATGTTGAGCGGCAGCTGTTTATAGCTGGACAGCTCATTGCGGGCCAGGTCGGTGATGACCTCTTCGTGGGTCGGGCCGACGCAGAAGTCGCGCTGGTGGCGGTCTTTCAGGCGCAGCAGCTCAGGGCCGTACTGTTCCCAGCGGCCGGACTCCTGCCACAGCTCGGCGGGCTGGATGCTGGGCATCAGCACTTCCAGGGCGCCGGCGGCGTTCATTTCCTCGCGCACCACGGCTTCGACCTTGCGCATTACCCGCAAGCCCATCGGCAGCCAGGTGTACAGGCCGGAAGCCAGCTTGCGGATCATGCCGGCACGCAGCATGAGCTGATGGCTGATGACCACTGCGTCGGCAGGGGTTTCTTTCTGGGTGGCGAGCAAATATTGACTGGTGCGCATGGTTAGCCGTGTCGATTGCCTAAGACATTGAAATGACCCCGCATTGTACGGGGGCGAAACGAAGGCGTACAGGATGCCCCAGGGCGTGGCAAATGTCAGCCAAGAAAAAGCCCGGCAAGCGTGCCGGGCTTTTTCAGGTGCGGGGCACTATAAGCGTGGCTTACAGGATGCTCAGCGGGTACTCGACGATCAGGCGCAGTTCGTCCAGCGACGGGGAGCCGTAGTAGACGCCGTCGGAGGAGCGGTAGGTGGCCTGACGGACGCGGAAGCTGAGGTCCTTGGCGGGGCCTTCCTGCATCACGTACTTGATGTCGATGTCGCGTTCCCATTCCTTGCCGTTGGTGGTGCCTTCGACATTGGCGTCGGTACCGCGCACGTAACGGGTCATGAAGGTCAGGCCGGGTACGCCGAACTCAGCGAAGTTCAGGTCGTAGCGGGCTTGCCAGGACTTCTCGTCTTCGGCGTTGAAGTCGGAACGTGCAACGGAGTTACCCAGGAAGACCGTGCCGCCGCCGTCGACGCCATAACCGTAGTCACCATCACCGTGAACGCGCTGATGCACGATGGTGAAGGTATGAGCGCCGATATTCCACGCAGCCGACAGGCTGAAAGCGGTGTTGTCGAGCTTGTCGCCGTCGTACGCTTTGTACAGGGCGCTGCCTTCGCTCTTGGTGTCATAGATGTTGAAGTCGAACACCAGGCCTTGCTTGTCCGAAATCGGCAGTGCCCAGTTGACATTGCCGTAGTACTTGCGCCAGTAGTCTTCGACCTTGGAGTAGTACAGGCTGGTGCTGAGGCTGTCGGTCAGGGCATAGGTACCACCGACGATGTTGGCTTCAGTCAGGCGCAGGCTGTCGCGGTAGGTCTGGGCCTGGGCGTTCATGCCGGTGAAGTGGCCGGCGTGCAGGGTCAGGCCTTCGATCTCGTCGCTGGTGATCAAGGTGCCTTCGGCAACTTCCGGCAGCAGTCGGCTGTCGTCGGTAGCGAATACCGGCAGGGCGGTGAACTGGTTACCGTACTTCAGCACAGTGTTGGAGAAGCGCATTTTCACAGCGCCGCCGGCTTCGGAGTAGTCGTCTTGCGAGCGTCCGTCGGAGCCTGTCGGGAACAGGCCGGTGCCGGCACGGCCTTTGCCGCTGTCCAGTTTCAGGCCAAGCATGCCGATGGCATCGACGCCGAAGCCTACGGCGCCTTGGGTGAAGCCCGATTCAAAGGTGCCGAGGAAGCCGAGGCCGGTTTCTTCCGTGCGGCTCTGGCGATCGCCGGTAACAGGGTCGCGATCATTGTTGCGAGCGTCACGGCTGAAGTACAGCATGCGAGTCTTGACGTTCAGCTGGCTGTCTTCGATGAAACCCTTGGATTCGTCCTGTGCAGAGGCAAAGGCCAGCTGCGAGGTCCCTGCCGAAACGGCCAGGGCGATCATGCTCCACTTCATCACGCGCATCGTGATTTGCTCCTTTGGTTTTTAGGAAGAGTACCGCTGCGCCCAAGTCTTTTAGTTATATGGGGCAGCTCTTTCTTGTTATGTCGGCGGAAATGTATAGCACGCAGACTGTTGTTGGCGATATGGGCATATACAACGTTTCGAGAAGTTTACGGCCATGTCGCTTTCAGGTAGTTCCATGTCGCAAATCACGCCCCGATTAATCGGTCCGTACAACGCCAGCGCTGTTCCTGTCACCGTAACGATTCTGTAACTATCGATTTCGGTTGGGGAAACTCCCTGGTGGATCCAAAGCGGCTGTTGTTATTTGTTGCGTCCATCGCTTTATGCAGATGTCGTGCCGACTTGGTGTGGGGAGAATGCAACAAGCGTGCTCAAAATTAACAACGGTTCATGAAATTTTCACAAATTCCGCCGGCGCAGCTCGAAAGTGCCCGTAAATACAGGCCGGCCCCCGTCTGGCGGTGTGCCGGGCCGCAGTCCGGTTGCAAACTAAAAAGCTGCCTTGCAAGTCAAGGTGTTACCGCCCACTGTTCAAGTTGAGTCATTTGTGTGTGTCGATGCGTAGTGGTGTACTCGTTTGCGGCCTCATTTTGGTGCGAAAAGTAGCGATGTGTTACCGCGCCTGTGCAGCCTGGATCAATTACTGAGCTATAAGGGTGCAGCCAGAGGGCGTGCAGCATGCTTGCGCAGACGAAGCAGGGTATCCTTGCGGCATTGACCCGCACGCCGGGGCCCTTTCGTTGGTGGAGGTTTTCAGTGTTTGAGATGGATTCGCGTTTGCAGCAGGACTCTTTGATTCTTGGGGATTTTCCGCTGTGCCGTCTGCTGCTTAGCAAGGATGCCAATTACCCTTGGTTCATCCTGGTGCCCAAGCGTGCCGGCGTGAGCGAACTGTTCGACCTGAGCCAGGACGATCAGGCGCAGCTGTGGAAAGAAACAACCTGCCTGGCCGAAGCGCTCAAGGGCGAGTTCGCGGCGGATAAGATGAACGTTGCCACGCTGGGGAATGTGGTCGGCCAGCTGCACATGCACGTGATTGTCCGTCGCCATGGGGATGCCGCCTGGCCGGCGCCGGTCTGGGGCAAGGTGCCCCCTGTCGAATACGGGCCGGGGCAGGTCGATGCCATTCGCCAGCGCCTGCGCGCCCTGCTCAATGATGCATATGAGGAGGCCTGACATGTCGCCGGAATCGCGCATTGTCGAACTGGAAACCCGTCAGGCGTTTCAGGACGATACCATTCAAGAGTTGAACGACGTGGTGGTCGAGCAGGGGCGGGTGATTCAGCGTCTGCAGTTGCAGATGGCCGAGTTGATCAAGCGTTACGAGGAAATGGTCGGCCAGTATGGCAGTGAGGGTGAGGAAGCGCCGCCACCTCATTACTGATTGGTGCCAGCCCTGGGCTTGCCCCAGGGCTGCAAAGGGTCAGCGGCGGGTTACCGCGACCACATCTTCGGCCTGCAGGCCCTTGTCGCGGTGCATTACCGAAAACTCCACGCGCTGGCCTTCGACCAGGATGCGATGGCCTTCGCCGCGAATGGCGCGAAAGTGGACGAAGATATCGTCACCCGAATCGCGGGAAATGAATCCAAAGCCTTTAGAGGTGTTGAACCACTTCACAGTGCCGGTATCGCGCATGCCGGTCTCCAGCGGCGCGCCCTGGCTTGGCCGGTTTTTTCTGGGGCTGCGGGCCAAGCCTGCGGCCAGGTGCAGAATGACGGCGAGGCCTGCGCAGACCAATGCCGCCAGGTTGCCCATTTCGGGGCGGGCCAGCAAGGTCAGGGTTTGCAGGACCACGGCCACCACCAGCAAGGCGCAGGCCAGGTGCTGCAATTGCTGGCGGGCGCCGCGGTAGTACAGCGGCACGACAGGTGCCAGCAGCAGGTTGAGCAGGCCGAGCAGGGCCAGGTAGACCGCCTCCGGTTGCTGCAGGAAGGGTGTTGCGTCGTATTTCAGGCTGGGTATGAGCGATAGCAGCAAAGCTGCAGCGCCCGTCAACAGATGGACGATCTTGAACATGGGTTGGCTCGCAATTGATAAGGCCGATCACAGGAAGAGCTGGCGACACGGTGCGCATGAGGTGTAGGGCGCGAACACATGTTGGGCCAGCCTATGCACCCGGCAATGACAGCACGCACGGGTGGCACGGTGCCTATTTAACAGCAAACGCGGGGCCTTCTCAAACCGCAGGTGGCTGTCGGCGATGAGTTGCCCTGCGTCATGGGCGCGTGGCGCCAAGTATTGATACAGTGTGTGGGGCCCGCTTGATCATCATCAAGCCATATGAAAAAGGGGAACTTCATGGCAATCGATATCGGTATCAGTGAAGAAGATCGCAAGTCCATCGTCGAAGGGCTGTCCCGCCTGTTGTCGGATACCTACGTGCTGTATCTGAAAACCCACAACTTTCACTGGAACGTCACCGGTCCTTCGTTCCGTACCCTGCACCTGATGTTCGAAGAGCAATACAATGAACTGGCGCTGGCGGTCGATTCCATCGCCGAGCGGATTCGCGCCCTGGGCTTCCCCGCGCCGGGTTCCTATGCTTTTTATGCGCGGCATTCGTCCATCAAGGAAGAGGAAGGGGTGCCCGCAGCGGACGAGATGATCCATCAGCTTGTCCAGGGGCAGGAGGCGGTCGTGCGTACCGCCCGCAGTATTTTTCCGGTAGTGGACAAGGTCAGTGACGAGCCGACTGCAGACCTGCTGACCCAGCGTATGCAGGTACACGAGAAAACTGCCTGGATGCTGCGAGTGCTGCTTGACGGTAAATGATCGGTCGCTTGTATAAATAGCGGCCTGCCAAGCCCGGTCGAGTGACGCTCACCGGGCTTTTCCGTTTGTGCGGGAAGGCTTTGCCGCTGCTTTGCGTCCGGCTGTACGCGCTTCATTGAGCCTCTGGTTCCTGCGCCCGTGCCTGTCTTGCGGTGCAGGGAAAAATACCTGTGGCGAGGATGTGGGCGCATGATGCAAGCGAGCAAGCGTGTAGTAGGCAAAGGGCGCTGCCTGGGCAAGCAGTGCATTGATCCGTTCAAGGCGGATTTCGACATGATGCAGATTCAGCCGGTATCGCGCTCGGTCCGGCTCAACGGGTTTTCCACCTGTTTGCGCCTGGAAGCGGTCTATTGGCGCATCCTCGAGCGCATCGCCGAGGCCAATGAGTGCTCCGTCAGTGCCGTGCTTTCCTATGTGGATCGCGAGGTGCACCTGCGCCAGGGTGGGGTGCGCAACTTCAGCGGCCTGATCCGGGTGATCTGTGTTGCCTGGCTGCAGGAGCCGCCCAGTGTGCGCTGATCGCCAGGCGGGCTGCGCAGTGCCTGTTAACCATATATAATCCCGCTTTTTGCTGCCCCGGGCAGCCTGCGTAATGGTTGACGAGAGACACCCATGCCCCTTTATGACTATCAATGTGCATCCTGCGATCACCGGATGGAAGCGTTGCAGAAGATCAGCGCAGCGCCGCTGACCGACTGTCCGGCCTGCCAGGCGCCGGCATTGAAGAAGCTGTTGTCGGTCCCTGGCTTTCGCCTGAGCGGTAGCGGCTGGTACGAAACCGACTTCAAGACCGGGGCGAAAAAGAATCTGGCAGGCGGCGACAAGGCCGACTGAGTTGAATTGCAGTAGCCGGGTCTTGCAGTATTAGCCCCCTGGGGCGGCCAAGGCCTCCATCGAATACACGAATCACGAGAAGCGAAACCACCATCATGATGCGCAGCCATTATTGCGGCCAACTGAACGAGAGCCTGGACGGCCAGGAAGTCACCCTTTGCGGCTGGGTCCATCGTCGCCGCGACCACGGCGGGGTGATCTTCCTCGACATCCGTGACCGCGAGGGCATGGCCCAGGTCGTCTTCGATCCCGATCGCGCCGAAACCTTCGCAGCGGCCGACCGCGTGCGCAGCGAGTACGTGGTGCAGATCACCGGCAAGGTGCGCAAGCGCCCTGACGGTGCGGTGAACGCCAACATGGCTTCCGGTGCCATCGAAATTCTCGGTTACCAGCTGAACGTGCTCAACGAAGCGGAAACCCCGCCGTTCCCGCTGAACGAGTACTCTGACGTCGGCGAGGAAACCCGCCTGCGCTACCGCTTCATCGACCTGCGTCGCCCGGAAATGGCCGACAAGCTGCGCCTGCGTTCGCGCATCACCAGCAGCATCCGTCGCTTCCTGGACGAGAACGGCTTCCTCGACGTCGAAACGCCGATCCTTACCCGTGCCACGCCAGAAGGCGCGCGCGACTACCTGGTGCCCAGCCGTACCCACGCCGGTAGCTTCTTCGCCCTGCCGCAGTCGCCTCAGCTGTTCAAGCAGCTGCTGATGGTCGCTGGCTTTGACCGTTACTACCAGATCGCCAAATGCTTCCGTGACGAAGACCTGCGTGCTGACCGTCAGCCGGAGTTCACCCAGATCGACATCGAGACCAGTTTCCTCGATGAGTCCGAGATCATGGGCCTGACCGAAAGCATGATCCGCAAGCTGTTCAAGGAAGTCCTGGACCTGGAATTCGGCGAATTCCCGCACATGACCTTCGAAGAAGCCATGCGCCGCTACGGTTCCGACAAGCCAGACCTGCGTAACCCGCTGGAACTGGTAGACGTTGCCGACCAGCTCAAAGATGTCGACTTCAAGGTCTTCGCAGGCCCGGCTAACGATCCGAAGTGCCGCGTTACCGCGCTGCGCCTGCCAGGTGGCGCCAGCATGCCGCGCAGCAAGATCGACGAGTACACCAAGTTCGTCGGCATCTACGGCGCCCGCGGCCTGGCTTACATCAAGGTCAACGAGCGCGCCAAGGGCGTTGAAGGCCTGCAGTCGCCGATCGTCAAGAACATCCCTGAAGCCAACCTCAACGTGATCCTCGATCGCGTAGGTGCGGTAGACGGCGACATCGTGTTCTTCGGTGCTGACAAGTTCAAAGTCGTCAGCGAGGCCCTGGGCGCGCTGCGTATCCGTCTGGGCCACGACTTCGAGCTGCTGACCTGCGAGTGGGCGCCGATGTGGGTCGTCGACTTCCCGATGTTCGAAGAGAACGAAGACGGCAGCTTCACTGCCCTGCACCACCCGTTCACCGCGCCCAAGTGCACCCCCGAAGAGCTCGAGGCCAACCCGGCCACCGCGCTGTCGCGTGCCTACGACATGGTGCTGAACGGCACCGAGCTGGGTGGCGGTTCGATCCGTATCCACCGCAAAGAGATGCAACAGGCGGTGTTCCGCCTGCTGGGTATCGAAGCGGCAGAACAGGAAGAGAAGTTCGGCTTCCTGCTCGACGCCCTGAAGTTCGGCGCACCGCCTCACGGTGGCCTGGCCTTCGGCCTGGACCGCCTGGTCATGCTGATGACCGGCGCCCAGTCGATCCGTGAAGTGATTGCCTTCCCGAAAACCCAGAGCGCCGCGTGCGTCATGACTCAGGCTCCGGGCTTGGTCGATGCCAAGGCCCTGCGCGAGCTGCATATCCGCCTGCGCGAACAGACCAAGGTCGAGTAAGCGGGCCCCGGGCGCATCCAGATGGATGCGCCTTTGCGTTTCGGCGCAGGTATTTGTCGTTGCGCCCCTCTCGGGGCGCAATTGTTTGTGTTTCAAGAGTTTGGAGTCGTTATGGCTGGTCATTCCAAGTGGGCGAACATCAAGCACCGCAAAGAGCGCCAGGATGCCAAGAGAGGCAAGATCTTCACCAAGTGGATCCGTGAGCTGACCGTCGCTGCCAAGCAGGGTGGTGGCGATCCGGCCTCCAATCCGCGCTTGCGCCTGGCGCTGGACAAGGCCCTGGGTGCCAACATGAGCCGCGATATCATCGATCGCGCCGTGGCCCGAGGTGCCGGCACCAACGAAAGCGATAACGTTGAAGAGCTGAGTTACGAGGGCTACGGCCCGGGCGGCGTGGCGATCATGGTCGAGGCCATGACCGACAACCGCAACCGTACCGCAGCCGCCGTGCGGCATGCCTTCACCAAGTGTGGCGGCAACCTCGGTACCGATGGCTCGGTGGCCTACCTGTTCGAGCGCAAGGGGCAGATCAGCTTCGCCCCGGGTGTGGACGAAGATGCCCTGATGGAAGCCGCCATGGAAGCCGACGCCGACGATGTCGTGGCCAACGAAGACGGTTCGTTCGAGGTGTTCACCTCGTTCAACAGCTTCTATGCCGTGCGTAATGCCCTGGAGGAGGCCGGCTTCAAGGCTGCGGATGCGGAAATCGTCATGCAGCCGACCACCAGTGCCGAGCTGGATCAGGAGGGGGCGGAGAAAGTGCTCAAGCTGATCGACATGCTCGAAGACCTGGATGACGTGCAGAACGTCTATTCCAATGCGCAGATTTCCGACGAGATCATGGAAAAACTCGGCTAAGGTGTCGCCAGCAAGGTTGTAATTGGGGCCGCTGCGCGGCCCATCGCCGGCAAGCCGGCTCCCACAGGTAAGCGCACCCGCCGAGAGTTGCGCTGTGCCTGCGGGAGCCGGCTTGCCGGCGATGGGTTGCGCAGCGGCCCCAATAGCCTTGAATTGAGCTCAGGCTTTCAAGCATCCCCCCTACACGACAGGCGTTATGACTCTGATTCTTGGTATCGACCCCGGCTCGCGCATCACCGGTTATGGCGTTGTGCGCCAGACTGCCCGTGGTTGCGAGTACGTGGCGTCGGGTTGTATCCGTACCGGCAGCGGCGAGCTGCACGAGCGCTTGCAGATCGTTTTTCGCGGTGTCAGTGAAATCATTGCCCAGCATGGCCCTGTGACCATGGGCATCGAGCGCGTGTTCATGGCGCGCAACCCCGACTCGGCGCTCAAGCTCGGCCAGGCTCGCGGCGCGGCCATCGTCGCCGCCGCCGAGGCCGGCCTGGAAATCGCCGAATACAGTGCGACTCAGGTCAAGCAGGCCGTGGCCGGCACCGGTGGGGCTAACAAGGAGCAGGTGATGCTGATGGTCATGCACCTGCTCAAGCTGACCCAGAAGCCACAGATCGATGCCTCTGATGCCCTGGCGATCGCCTTGTGCCATGCCCATACCCGTTCCAGCCTGGTGCCGCACGGCCTAGCCACGGCGCGGCGGCGCGGTGGGCGCTTGCGTCTGTAGCTGCTTCATGAGCTGATACACATTTTGTCCGGGTGGCACGTTCACCCGACGTATTTGCTGATAGGGTTGAGCGGTCTTTGATCGGCTCCCCGAGAGGAAGGATCGAAACGTGATTGGACGTTTGCGCGGCACCCTGGCGGAAAAGCAACCGCCGCACCTGATTATCGACGTCAACGGCGTGGGCTATGAGCTTGAAGTGCCCATGACCACCCTGTACCGCCTGCCGAAAGTTGGCGAAACGGTAATCGTGCATACCCATCTGGTGGTTCGCGAAGATGCCCACCTGCTGTATGGCTTCCATGAGAAGCGCGAGCGCGAGCTGTTCCGCGAGCTTATCCGCCTCAATGGCGTGGGCCCGAAGCTGGCGCTGGCCTTGATGTCGAGCCTTGAGGCCGACGAATTGGTGCGTTGCGTACAGGCGCAGGACACATCGGCGCTGGTGCGTGTGCCTGGCGTCGGCAAGAAGACTGCCGAGCGCCTGCTGGTCGAGCTCAAGGACCGCTTCAAGGCCTGGGAAACCTCGCCCGCCATGTTCACGCTTGTATCGGATGGTCCGGTACCGGTCAGCAGCGCCTCCACAGCCGAGGCCGATGCCGTCAGTGCCTTGATTTCCCTGGGCTACAAGCCGCAGGAAGCCAGCAAGGCAGTATCCGCTATCAAGGACAAGGCGGGCCTTGGCAGTGAGGAGCTGATCCGTCGCAGCCTCAAAGGGATGATTACCAAGTGATCGAAGCCGACCGCCTGATTGCCGCCAGTGGCCGCGACCGCGAAGAAGTCCAGGACCGTGCCATCCGCCCGCTGCGCCTGGACGAATACATCGGCCAGCCGGTGGTGCGCGAGCAGATGGCGCTGTTCATCCAGGCTGCGCGGGGGCGCAATGAATCGCTCGACCACACCCTGATCTTCGGCCCGCCAGGGTTGGGTAAAACCACCCTGGCCAATATCATCGCCCAGGAAATGGGCGTATCGGTCAAGAGTACCTCGGGGCCGATTCTCGAGCGCCCGGGCGACCTGGCAGCCATGCTGACCAACCTCGAACCGCATGACGTGCTGTTCATCGACGAGATTCACCGGTTGTCACCGGTTGTCGAGGAGGTGCTGTACCCGGCCATGGAGGACTTCCAGCTCGACATCATGATTGGCGAAGGCCCGGCTGCCCGCTCGATCAAGCTCGACCTGCCGCCCTTCACCCTGGTGGGGGCCACAACCCGCGCCGGTATGCTCACCAACCCGCTGCGCGACCGCTTCGGTATCGTCCAGCGCCTTGAGTTCTACAGCGACAAGGACCTGGCGACCATCGTCAGCCGGTCGGCCAACATTCTGGGGCTGGTCATCGAGGACCAGGGGGCTTACGAAATCGCCCGCCGTGCCCGCGGCACGCCGCGTATCGCCAACCGCTTGCTGCGCCGCGTGCGTGACTACGCCGAGGTGCGCGGCAAAGGGCAGATCACCAAGGCAGTGGCTGATTTGGCGCTCAACCTGCTGGCCGTCGATGAGCGTGGTTTCGACCATTCCGACCGCCGCCTGCTGCTGACCATGATCGAGAAGTTCGATGGTGGCCCGGTGGGGGTGGATAACCTGGCGGCAGCGATCAGCGAGGAGCGTCATACCATCGAGGATGTGCTCGAACCCTACCTGATTCAGCAGGGCTATATCATGCGTACGCCCCGTGGTCGTGTGGTCACTCGGCACGCCTACCTGCACTTTGGCCTGAATGTTCCCGGGCGCCTGGGTGAGGGGGCAGATTTTTCCGAAGCAGGCGATGAATGACAGATCGAAACCCGCTTTTCGTGGTCCTACCGCTGGCATGCCTCAGGTGCGCTGGCAATACGACATTAATGAAGAAAAAACAGTTGCCGCAGCGGATTGGCAAGCTGAGGAGTAAGCACTAGAGTATGCGCGCGCAAAATGGCCTGGAACCTATCGCACACCGTTGTCGCGTCTATTACGAAGATACCGATGCCGGTGGCGTGGTGTATTACGTCAACTACCTGAAATTCATGGAGCGCGCGCGGACCGAGCGCCTGCGGCACCTGGGGTTTTCCCAGCAGCAACTGGCCGGGGAGAACCTGTTGTTCGTGGTCCACTCGAGCGAAGCGCGCTATCACGCGCCGGCGCGCCTGGACGATGAACTTCGGGTGACCGCGCAAGTACTTGAACTCAATCGCGCCAGCCTGCGTTTCGTGCAGCAGGTCTGGCGGGAAAAGGATGAAACGCTGCTCTGCGAAGGGCAGTTCCTGGTGGCCGCCGTACGCGCCGACACTTTCAAACCCCGAGCCATACCCCCCAAGCTGCGCGACGCCTTTGTGGCGGACGGCTCGGGTACTCAATCGAATGCAGGAGAATAAGCGTGGAAGCTAACGTCGTCGACCATACCTCCATGTGGAGTCTGGTCAGCAATGCCAGCGTGGTGGTACAGCTGGTAATGCTGACCCTGGTGGCCGCCTCGGTCACCTCATGGATCATGATCTTCCAGCGCAGCACCATGCTGCGCGCCGGTCGTCGTGCGCTGGATGCCTTCGAGGAACGCTTCTGGTCGGGTATCGACCTGTCCAAGCTGTACCGTCAGGCAGGCAGCAACCCGGACCCGGATTCGGGCGTGGAGCAGGTCTTCCGGGCCGGTTTCAAGGAGTTCTCGCGTCTGCGCCAGCAGCCGGGTGTGGACCCCGACGCGGTCATGGAAGGCGTTGGCCGGGCCATGCGCGTAGCCATCTCGCGTGAGGAAGAAAAACTCGAGCAGAGCCTGCCGTTCCTCGCCACCGTCGGTTCGACCAGCCCGTACATCGGCCTGTTCGGTACCGTGTGGGGCATCATGAACTCCTTCCGCGGCCTGGCCAGCGCCCAGCAGGCGACCCTGGCCACCGTGGCCCCGGGTATCGCCGAAGCGCTGATCGCCACCGCCATCGGCCTGTTCGCGGCAATCCCGGCGGTTATCGCCTACAACCGTTTCGCCGCGCGCAGCGAAGTGCTGATCGGTCGTTACTACACCTTCGCCGACGAGTTCCAGGCGATCCTGCACCGCAAAGTGCACACCAGCGAAGAGTAATCAGGTACAAACCCATGGCCCGAGTTCGCCACAAACGCAAGCCGGTCGCCGAGATGAACGTGGTGCCCTACATCGACGTGATGCTGGTGCTGCTGGTCATCTTCATGGTGACCGCTCCCATGCTCAATCAGGGCGTGAAGGTCGACCTGCCCAAGGTTTCCAGCGAAGCCTTGCCGCAGGACAACAATGTCCAAATCCTCACCATCTCCATCAAGGCCGACAAGACCTATTACTGGAACCTGGGCAGCGAAGTCGACACCGACAAGCAGATGGACAAGGCCATGACCTTGCCCGAAATGACCGGTGCAGTGACCAAGATCATTGCCGCCGGTCGCGACCAGGGCAAGCAGACCCAGGTCTTCATTCGTGGCGACAAGGCTGTCGACTACGGCGCGGTCATGGGTGCCATGGGCGGGTTGCAGAAGGCCGGTGTCGGTAACGTTGGCCTGATTACCGAGGCGCCCTGATGCAACAGCGAGAGCCATCCGCCTCGGAAAGCTACTTCTGGCCCAGTGTCTGGGCCATCGGCCTGCATGTGCTTGTGTTCGCATTGCTGTTCGTCAGTTTTGCCATGACGCCAGAATTGCCGCCTTCCAAGCCGATCGTTCAGGCTACGCTGTATCAGCTCAAGTCCAAGAGTCAGGCGACCACCCAGACCAATCAGAAGATTGCCGGGGAAGCGAAAAAAACCGCGTCGCGTCAGACCGAAGTCGAGCAGCTGGAACAGAAGAAGGTCGAGCAGGAGGCCGTAAAGGCTGCGGAACAAAAGAAAGCCGATGCCGCTCAAAAGGCCGAGGAGGCTCGCGAAGCCGCCGAGGCGAAGAAGGCAGAAGACGCTGCCAAGGCCGCCGAGGCCAAGAAAGCCGCTGAAGCCAAGAAGGCCGACGAGGCGAAGAAAGCCGCTGAAAAGCAGCAGGCCGACATTGCCAAGAAAAAGGCTGAGGAAGAGGCCAAGAAGCAGGCGGCCGAAGAGGCCAAGAAACAAGCCGCCGAGGATGCCAAGAAGAAGGCAGCCGAGGAGGCCAAGAAGAAAGCGGCCGAGGACGCCAAGAAGAAAGCGGCGGCCGAGGACGCGAAGAAGAAGGCAGCTGAAGAGGCCAAGAAAAAGGCCGCTGCAGATGCCCAGAAGAAAAAGGCACAGGAGGCGGCCCGCAAGGCGGCAGAAGACAAGAAAGCCCAGGCCCTGGCCGAGCTGTTGTCCGATACCACCGAGCGGCAGCAGGCGCTGGCCGACGAGCAGGGTGACCAGGTGGCCGGCGACTTCGACGACCTGATCCGCATGCGCGCGGCCGAAGGCTGGGCGCGTCCACCTTCTGCGCGCAAGGGCATGACGGTAGTCCTGCAGATCAACATGTTGCCCGATGGCACCATCACCAGTGTCAGCGTGTCGCGCTCCAGTGGCGACGGTCCGTTCGACAGTTCTGCGGTGGCAGCAGTGAAGAACATCGGTCGTCTGACCGAAATGCAGGGCTTGAAGCCGAACGAGTTCAATCCGTACCGTTCGTTCAAGATGACATTTACACCTGAGGATCTAGCGTTGTGATTAAACTCCTTCGAGGACTGCTGGTCATGCTGTGCTGCGTGGCAGGCATGGCCATGGCAGAGGAAAAGAACATCCTGGTCACCAGCGGCAGCGATCGGGCAACGCCCATCGCGGTAGTGCCGTTCGGTCTGCAGGGTGGCAGTGTGCTGCCGGAAGACATGGCCGATATCATCGGCAATGACCTGCGCAACTCTGGCTACTACGCGCCCATCCCACGGCAGAACATGATCAGCCAGCCTACCCAGGCCAGCGAAGTGATCTTCCGTGACTGGAAAGCCCTGGGCGCCCAGTACGTGATGGTCGGCAGCATCGTGCCGTCGGGCGCTCGCCTGCAGGTGCAGTACGCACTGTTCAACGTCGCCACCGAGCAGCAAGTGCTGACCGGCAGCGTTGCCGGCAGCGTCGACCAGTTGCGCGACATGTCGCACTACATCGCCGACCAGTCGTTCGAGAAGCTCACCGGCATCAAGGGTGCGTTTTCCACCCGCATGCTGTACGTGACCGCCGAGCGCTTCTCGACCAACAATACCCGCTACACCCTGCAGCGTTCGGACTACGATGGTGCGCGTGCAGTGACCTTGCTGCAGTCGCGTGAGCCTATCCTGTCGCCGCGTTTCGCGCCGGATGGCAAGCGTATCGCCTATGTCTCGTTCGAGCAGAAGCGGCCGCGCATTTTCATCCAGCACATCGACACCGGCCGCCGCGAACAGGTCACCAACTTCGAAGGCCTCAATGGTGCTCCGGCCTGGTCGCCGGATGGTTCGCGCCTGGCGTTCGTGCTGTCCAAGGACGGTAACCCGGACATCTACGTGATGAATGTGGCTTCGCGCCAGATCAGCCGTGTCACTGCCGGCCCGGGTATCAATACCGAGCCGTTCTGGGGCAAGGATGGCAACACCCTGTACTTCACCTCCGACCGTGGCGGCAAGCCGCAGATCTACAAACAGTCGGTCAGTGGTGGTAGCGCCGAGCGTGTGACGTTCGTAGGTAACTACAACGCCAACCCGAAACTTTCGGCGGACGAAAAGACGCTGGTAATGATCCATCGTCAGCAGGGTTTCACCAACTTCAAAGTGGCGGCACAGGACTTGCAAAGAGGAAGTGTAAAGATTCTCTCGGAAACAAGTCTTGATGAGTCTCCCACTGTTGCGCCAAACGGCACCATGCTAATCTACGCCACCCGCCAGCAGGGCCGGGGAGTCTTGATGCTCGTGTCGCTTAATGGCCGCGTGAGGCTCCCACTTCCTACCGCTCAAGGCGAAGTCAGAGAACCGTCCTGGTCCCCTTACCTGAACTGATTGCGGCGTAATACGTTTTGCTTAACACACTGGGGTTTCATTAGGAGTTTCACGATGGAAATGCTGAAGTTTGGTAAATTTGCTGCGCTGGCTCTGGCCATGGCTGTAGCTGTAGGTTGCTCCTCGAAGGGCGGTGACAACGCTGGCGAAGGCGCTGTTGACCCTAACGCTGGCTACGGTGCCAACACTGGCGCTGTTGACGGTTCCCTGAGCGAAGAAGCCGCCCTGCGCGCAATCACCACCTTCTACTTCGAATACGACAGCTCGGACCTGAAGCCAGAAGCCATGCGCGCTCTGGACGTTCACGCCAAGGACCTGAAGTCCAACGGCAGCCGTGTTGTTCTGGAAGGCAACACCGACGAGCGCGGTACTCGCGAGTACAACATGGCTCTGGGCGAGCGTCGTGCCAAAGCCGTTCAGCGCTACCTGGTTCTGCAGGGTGTTTCCCCTGCTCAGCTGGAACTGGTCTCCTACGGCGAAGAGCGTCCAGTTGCCACCGGCAACGACGAGCAGTCCTGGGCTCAGAACCGCCGCGTAGAACTGCGTAAGTAAGTTCTTATGCGTATGTGCCGTCGTGCTGTAACCGTCCTCGCACTCAGCCTTCCGCTTTCGGCGTGGGCTGCGGTTCCTGTAGTAGATGACAACGCAGGTGCTTACCCACCTTCGGGTTATGGCACGAGCGGCGCCTATGCCGGGGCAGGGGCTTCGACCCCTGCCTCAGCACAGGGCCAGCTGTTCATGCAGCTGCAACAGATGCAGGACCAGATATCCCGCCAGCAAGGCATCATCGAAGAGCTGCAAAACGATGTCGCCCGCATGAAGCAGGAAAGCCTGGAGCGTTACCAGGATCTGGATCGCCGCATCAACAGTGGTGGCGCGCCTGCCGCGACCCCCGATAATTCCTCCACCGGTGGTGCACCCGATGCCGCCGCCGGTGCAGCAGCAGGCGCCGCTGGCGCTGCTGCACAGCAACCGGCCGCCAACAGCGAGCCGGCTGATCCTGCGAAAGAGAAGCTCTATTACGATGCGGCTTTCGACCTGATCAAGCAGAAGGACTTCGACAAGGCCAGCCAGGCGTTCGGCGCCTTCCTGCGCAAGTACCCGAACAGCCAGTACGCAGGCAACGCCCAGTACTGGCTGGGTGAGGTGAACCTGGCCAAGGGTGACCTGCAAAGTGCCAGCCAGGCTTTTGCCCAGGTCAGCCAGAAGTACCCCAAGCACAGCAAGGTACCGGACTCCCTGTACAAGCTGGCCGACGTCGAGCGCCGCATGGGCCATACCGACAAGGTCAAGGGCATCCTGCAGCAAGTCATCACCCAGTACCCCGGCACATCCGCCGCTCAGCTGGCGCAGCGTGACCTGCAGAAGCTCTAAGTAGCACCGTTCAAAAGAAACCCGCGCCAGGCGCGGGTTTTTTCGTTAGAATCATTGCCCTTTTTCTTAAACACGCTGCTGCGGATAACGCCATGTCGAGTCCGTGACAGTGCCTGACGGAGGCGGACAGCCTGTTTAGCTGTCACGCCCGTGGCGATCATGCAAGACACATTACGTATCACCGAAGTCTTTTACTCTTTGCAGGGTGAAACACGCACGGCTGGGCTGCCCACGGTATTCGTGCGCCTGACCGGTTGCCCCCTGCGCTGCCAATACTGCGACAGTGCCTACGCCTTCAGTGGCGGTACTGTGCGTAGCCTGGATTCGATCATGGAACAGGTGGCCGGCTTCAAGCCACGCTATGTGTGCGTGACTGGCGGCGAGCCACTGGCCCAGCCGAATGCCTTGCCACTGTTGCAGCGCCTGTGCGATGCCGGCTATGAGGTTTCGCTCGAAACCAGTGGTGCCCTGGATATCTCGGCTACCGATATTCGCGTCAGCCGCGTGGTCGACCTCAAGACCCCGGGCTCTGAAGAGTCCCACCGCAACCTCTACCAGAACATTGAGCACTTGACCGGCAATGATCAGGTCAAGTTCGTCATCTGTTCACGCGAGGACTATGACTGGGCGGTTTCCAAGCTGATTCAGTACAACCTTGCC
Organism: Pseudomonas sp. BNK-15; assembly: GCF_047456105.1. Taxonomy (NCBI): domain Bacteria; kingdom Pseudomonadati; phylum Pseudomonadota; class Gammaproteobacteria; order Pseudomonadales; family Pseudomonadaceae; genus Pseudomonas; species Pseudomonas sp. BNK-15. The sequence continues at coordinate 593,636 of NZ_CP179898.1, read as the reverse complement.
GAGCGCGCCGGTGAAGTGCTGTTTTCGCCAAGCCATCACCAGGTGAAGGCCAGTGACCTGGCCGACTGGATCGTTGCCGACAACTTGCCTGTGCGTTTCCAGCTGCAGCTGCACAAGCTGCTGTGGAACGACGAGCCCGGACGTTGATTAGGAGCAAAAGTACATGACTGAGAAACGCGCAGTAATCCTGCTGTCCGGCGGCCTCGACTCGGCCACTGTCGTCGCCATGGCCAAGGCCGAAGGCTACAGTTGCTACACCATGAGCTTCGACTATGGCCAGCGCCATCGTGCTGAATTGAACGCTGCTGCGCGGGTCGCTCGTGACCTGGGCGTCGTGGAGCACAAGGTCATCGGCTTGAACCTCGATGGCATCGGGGGGTCGGCACTGACCGACAGCAGCATCGATGTGCCGGAAACCCCGGGCGAGGGTATTCCGGTGACCTATGTGCCGGCACGCAATACCGTATTCCTGTCGTTGGCTCTGGGCTGGGCAGAAGTGCTGCAGGCGCGCGACATCTTCATCGGCGTCAATGCCGTGGACTACTCGGGCTACCCCGATTGCCGCCCTGAGTTCGTCGAAGCGTTCGAACGCATGGCCAACCTCGCGACCAAGGCCGGTGTCGAGGGGCAGGGCTTCCGGATCCAGGCGCCGCTGCAGAACATGAGCAAGGCGCAGATCGTACAGGCCGGTATGGCCCGTGGCGTGGACTACAGCCTGACGGTCTCCTGCTACCAGGCCGACGATGAGGGCCGCGCCTGTGGCAAGTGCGACAGCTGCCGCCTGCGCGCCGACGGCTTCAAGGCCGCCGGGGTAGACGACCCAACCCGTTATTTTTGAAAAAAGTTTTGATGGGGTGTTGATTTCCCGTTAGAAATCAGTATTATACGCGCCATCCAACGGGTCGTTAGCTCAGTTGGTAGAGCAGTTGGCTTTTAACCAATTGGTCGTAGGTTCGAATCCTACACGACCCACCATACGCTGTAAGTCAAAGCCCGCTACCGGAAACGGTGGCGGGCTTTGTCGTTTTTGCCCCTCCTTATTCAGCCCACTCAGGGTCTGCGGTAAACACTACCGTCAACCAGCGATCCGGTCCTTCACCGCCAATCGCATCACCGACTTCGCAGCGCAGCGCATCCCACTCTTCAATGCTTTTGGCTGGAAGGTGCTTGGGCACGATGAAATACAGCTCGATTTCCCGAGAGCGGCCGACCTTGGCCACGTAAGCCCGATAGGATTCCAGTCCGTGGCGTGCCACGAACGCACCGGCCACCTCATCCACGTGCAGCATCAGGTCGCCAGGTGTCACCAAAAAGATATCCGCCATGGCTTGGCGCACCACCGACAGCGGCAAGGGGATGATGACCAGGCACACCAGCGCCAGCACCGCCGGGTCGATGTACGGCGATACCCACTCCCACTGCGTGCCCTGCACGGCAAAGCCAAAGCAGAAGGCGATGAGCAACGCTGCGGTGATGCTGGCCGACATCACCCAGCCCTTGACGTCCATGCGCACGAAATCCGAGTTCAGCTCGCGGTTGGCCCGCGCTTCGACTGCAGCGATGGTCGCGCAGGCGATCACGGTCAGCGCCGCATAAACCATGGCGATGCCGAACTCCAGGTGGCGTCCGCCTTCGAGCAGGCTGCTGACGGCGTTGATCAGGGCGTAGAGCGCCACACCGCTGAGCAGGATGCCATTGAGCGCCAGCACCATCGGCTCCAGGTGCCAGAAGCCCATGGTGAAGCGCTCGCGCAGCTTGCGTGACACGTGCCGGCTGGTGGCGTGCGTAGTGATCAGCTTGACCACCACCAGCGACAGGCCGCTCATGCCGGCGTCGGCCAGCGAGTAGACACCGTCGAAAATGATCGAGAACGAGCCGGACGCCAGGCCGAAGGCAATGCCGATGGTGGCGATGAACAGGGTGACGGCGATCGAAGTGCGTAGCAGGCCCTGTTCGCTGGCAAGGTCGAAGAAGGGGGATTTGTTGGGTGTTTCCATGGGTAAAACTCTTTCAAAAGGTGGGTGCCTGTACGGGCCCAATCGCCGGTAGCCGGTAATTGGGCCCGTACGGGCTAAACGCGAAACTGCTCCATCAAAGCCTGCTGCTGATTGGCCAGGCGGTTCAGCGCTTGGCTGATGCGCGCCGACTCATCAGCCTGGCCCGATAGCGATTCAGTCACATCGCGGATACCGGCCACGTTACGGTTCACTTCCTCGGCCACAGCGCTCTGTTCTTCAGCGGCCGAAGCGATCTGCAGGTTCATGTCGCTGATCACCGCCACCGCTTCACCGATCCGCTGCAGCGTCGGCAGTGCCTGTTCCATCTGCAAGGCGCTGGCCTGCGCCTGTTTCTGCCCATCATGCATGGCGCCGACCACATCCTGGGTGCCTTGCTGCAGGCCCTCGATGACCTGGCGGATTTCTTCCACCGACACCTGGGTGCGCTGCGCCAGGCTGCGTACCTCGTCAGCCACCACGGCAAAACCCCGCCCGGCCTCGCCAGCGCGGGCCGCTTCGATGGCGGCGTTTAGGGCCAATAGGTTGGTCTGCTCGGCAATGGCGCGGATCACCTCCAGTACCGAGCCGATCTGCTCGCTGCGCTGCTCCAGTGCGCGGGCCTCGTCCATGGCGGCATCCATCCCGACTGCCAGGTTGTCAATCGCCTGGCGGGTGCTGGCGATCAGTTGCAGGCCTTCGCGGCTCGCCTGATCGGCGCCACGTGCTGCCTGGGCGGCTTGCGCCGCGTTGTGGGCGACATCCTGGGCAGTTGCGCTCATCTCGTTGGCGGCGGTGGCCACCTGCTCGATCTCGCGCTGTTGCTGCTGCATGCCGCTGCTGGTCTGGCTGGCGATGGCAGCGGACTGATCGGCGGTACCGCGGGCTTCGAGCAGCGAGCCTTTGACCTGGGCAATCACCGGTTGCAGCTTGTCGAGGAAGCGGTTGAACCAGCCGCTCAACTGGCCCAGTTCGTCCTGGCGCGCGTAGTCCAGGCGCCGGGTCAGGTCGCCCTCACCGCTGGCGATATCCTCGAGGCGTGCGGCTACGGCCAGAATCGGCCGGGTCACGCCACGTGCGGTCAGCCAAACCAGCAGCAGGCCGACGATCGCGGCACCCAGGCCGATCAGCAGGCTGGTCAGATTGGCGCTTTGGTTGTGTTCGCTCAGCCTCTGATTGAGAGCGACGGCGGGTGCTTGAAGCACAGCTTCGGGCAGCTCCAGCAGTACCTGCCAGGGAGCGGCGCCGGGGATCGGGGCGAACGGGCGGCCGACGCGCAACAGGCCCTGCGCCACGTCGTTGTCCAGGAGAGTGCCCAGCTTGCTGGCGTCGCGGCTGTGCCCGGCCAGCAAGCCGGTAGTGCTGACGATGCTCACCTGGCCCTGGCCATCGAACAGCTCCTGGCGGCCGTCCAGGCTCAACTGCTGCAGGTTGTCTAGGCCGATGTCCAGGCCCACTACGCCTACTACCTTGCCGCCCTCCAGCAGGGGCAGGGCGATGCTCGTCATCAGTACCTGGCGGCCATTGACCTCGTCGAGGTAGGGCTCGACCACACAGGCCTTGGCCGTTTCCTGAGGGCAGGTCAACCAGCGGTTCTGTGCCGCCCCGTTGGCGCCAACCGTGCTGTCGGCCAGCATCGCTTCAGGCATGGCCTCCCGCTCAAGGTTGCCCGGGCTGGGCTGCGACCAGTACAGCGAAAAGCGCCCGCTGTCGTTGCTGCCGACTGCCTCCTGGGCGACGAACTGGCTGTCCTGGTGGTCCAGGGCGTTGGGCTGGAACACCACATAAAGCCCGATCAGGTCCGGGTTGCCCGCCAGGCTGGCGCGTGCCTGGTGGGTCAGTTCGGCGCGCAGGTCGCTGCCACCGTGGGCTTTGAGTACCTGAACCAGGCGTGTAAAACCGTTCGCGTACTGGTAGGCGTCCATGAAGTAGCGCTGAATGCGCAGGGTCTGGGTTTCGGCGAGGGCCTGCAGGCGCAGGCGCGCGCTGTGGTCGAGCATTTCACTGTTGGCCTGGCTGACCAAGGCTGCACTGCGCTGTGCCTGGGTCAGCGAGGTGGCCACCAGTAGCGCGACGATGGCCAGCAGGCACAGGCCGGCGAGCAAGGTGATCTTCCACTGGATAGAAAGGCGACGCAGCGGCATGAGAGCTTTCCTTTTCGTGCAAGGACAACGCCCGCGTTCAGGCGCGGGCGGTGTAGAGGGCAAGTGTCATTCGGCAACGTAGTTCGGGGGGGCGGCAGTGAAGGCCTTGGTCAGCCAGGCCAGGTACACCAGGCCAAGTAGCGCCCATACCCCGCCGAACATCAGCGAGTGTTCGTTAAGGTCTAGCCACAGCGACACGATGATGCAGAAACCGATGGTCGGCAGTACCAGGTACATGAGCTTGTTCGCCAGCCCTTGGCGATTGCCTTCACGCACATAGCAGTGGTTGATCACCGACAGGTTGACGAAGCTGAACGCCACCAGTGCTCCGAAGTTGATGATTGAGGTGGCGGTAACCAGATCGAAGAAGATCGCCGACAGGGAAATCAGCCCGACCACTGCGATGTTCAGCACCGGTGTTTTGTAGCGTGGGTGCAGGCGAGCAAAGATGCCGGCCGGGATCACCTTGTCACGCCCCATCACATACAACAGGCGCGAGACGCTGGTCTGCGAGGCCAGGCCCGAAGCGATGGTGTTGATCACCGTGCAGGCGATGAAGATCGACTGGAACAGCTTGCCACCCACGTACAGGGCAATTTCCGGCAGGGCCGCTTCCTGGTCATGGAAGCGTGCCATGGTCGGGAAGTAGGCCTGGATGAAGTACGACACGGTTATGAACACCAGGCCGCCGATCAGTGCGGTCAGGAAGATCGCCCGTGGGATGGTCTTGGCAGGGTCGCGGGTTTCCTCGGACAGGCACGTCACGGCGTCGAAGCCCAGGAACGAGAAGCACAGGATGGTCGCACCGGCCGCCAGGGCGCTGAACTGGGTCTGGCTGTCGGCGAACGGCAGCAGGCTCCACGCGGTACCCAGGCCTTCACCCTGGTCCAGGCCACGCACGCACAGGTAGATGAACACAGCGATGATCGCCACCTGCACGGCCACGAACAGCAGGTTGAAGTGTGCCACCAGGTTGACGCTGCGCATGTTGATCAGGCTGATCAGGGTGACGAAGCCCGCTACCCAGATCCACTCCGGCACCTCGGGGAACATGGCCGACAGGTAGAGCTTGGCCAACAAGGCATTGACCATCGGCAGCAGCAGGTAATCGAGCAGCGACGACCAGCCGACCAGAAAGCCCACATGCGGGTTGATGGCGCGCTGTGTGTAGGTGTAGGCCGAACCCGATTGAGGGAAGCGGCGCACCAGGGTGCCGTAGCTCACGGCAGTGAACAGGATGCCGGTCAGCGCCAGGATGTAGGCGCTGGGCACATGCCCTGCGGTAATCCCCGAGACAATGCCGAAAGTGTCGAACACGGTCATCGGCGTCAGGTAAGCCAGGCCGATGATGATCACGTGCCAGAGGCGCAGGGTTTTGCGGAGTTGACCGTTGCCGGTGGCGCTGTGGTCAGGCTGCATGCTGGCGTGGCTCCTGCGGCTGGGCGTGAACGGCTGGCGGGTTGTATTGCGCATGCGGCAATGGCGAGCGGGTGGGCTCCATGTTGTTCACCTTTATTGTCGGAGCAGAGGTAGGCGCAGGCGATGCGCCGGGGGCGAGCTGGCAGAGCCTGGGCTAGGAAGGTGGGGCGTGCGGGCAGGGGCGGTGAGGCATCATGACGGCGCGTCTGTTCTTCTTCGTGGGTGGCGCTGGGCAAGGCGGTGAAAATAAAAAACGATGGGTAGGTGGCTGTCAAGTTAAACATGACAAGATGTTACTAAATTGAAATATTTATCGATTTATTAGCCGAAATGTTCGGTTTTTGCGCGCTTTTTTGCGGTTTTGATCGATGCGGATGTTCGTAAAATTTAACGAGTGGGAAGTTTCCCACGCTAGCGTCAGGTAGGTCTCGATTGCCCATTTCGTCCGCGTGTCGACCGTCGTCCAAGGGGTGGGAGTGATACTATTCTGCTCCCCCCGCAGCTCATGGCTGCGAACACGCCAATATGGACATCAATCGGTTCTATTCATGAAGAAATCAGTAGGCATCCTTTCCGGCCTGGCCATCGCCATTGCCGTCGTAACCACCGCTGGCGCCTGGTACACCGGCAAGCAGTTGCCTGCGCAGCTGGAGCAAGCCGTCAATCAGGGCAATGCCCAGTTGAAGAAGGCCCTTGTCGGGGTTGGCGGCAGCATGACCATCGAAGTGGCCTCGCTGGAGCAGCACTTCTTCACCAGTACCGCACGCTATCGCCTCAAGGTCCGTGACATTCGCCTGTCTGACGGTGAGCCGATCAGTTTCGATGTGGGTGTAACCGATCAGATCGAGCACGGCCCGTTCCCTTGGTCGCGGGTCAAGGCCTTCAGGCTGATGCCGGTGCTGGCAGCCAGCAACAGTGCGCTGGACAAGGACGACTTCACCGCGCCCTGGTTCGCCGCCGCCGGCGACAAGGTCCCGGTCAGCTCGCAAACCAGCCTGGGCTTTGACGGCAGTGTCGATGGCAGCATCTTCCTGGCGCCGGTCAAGCTGGCCGAAGACAACGGCACGACCCTCGATTTTTCGGGTATGCAGCTGCAGATCAGTGGCGACAGTGAAGGCAAGGCGTCGAAATTCCATGGTGCTGCCGATCGCTTCGAAATGAAGCTGGTCGGGGATGATCACCCGCCGGCCACGTTCGAGCTCAAGGGCCTGAAAATCGGCGGTAACCTGGCCGCTACCCAGCATGACGCGATCTATGTCGGTAACGTCGATGTGCTGCTGGCCGAAGCCAAGGCGACGCTGGGGCCCAAGCAACAGGTACTGTTGCTCAAAGGCCTGGAGCAGCACGTCCTGCAAACCCTCGATGGCCCCGATACCGTCGGTGGCCGCGTGGATTACAAGGTCGCGGACATCAGCTGGGATGGCCGCGCAGTCGGCAGCGGGCAGATGGCGGTCAGCATCAAGTCGCTCAACGCCCCGGCCTTGCAGTCGCTCTCGCAGTGGTACCAGGCCCATCTGCCGGAGTTCGAGCAGGCCGCCGCGGCAGGCCAGCCGATGCCGCAAATCCAGATGGGTGAACAGGAGAAGGCCAAGTTCCAGGGCGACCTGAAGCAACTGTTGGCATCCAAGCCGCAGGTGGCGGTGGAGAACCTTTCGTTCAAGACGGCCAACGGCGAGAGCCGGTTCAACCTGTCGATGGACTTCGCCAGCCCCACCTCCTTCGACCTGCCGCCTGACCAGTTGAGCAAGCAGCTGATCACTCAGGTGAAGAGCAAGCTGTCGCTGTCCAAACCGATGATGGGTGACCTGGCGACCTTGCAGGCGTTGCTGGAAGGGCAGACCGATGCCCAGGCGATTGCCATGCAATCCAGTCAGGCGGGTGAGATGGTCGGGATGATGGCGCTGCAGAGTGGCATGGCCACCGTGCAGGGCAATGACGTGGTGGCTAGCCTGCACTACGTCGATGGCATGGTCGACTTCAATGGCAAGAAGATGACCGTTGAAGAGTTCGCCATGATCCTCGCGGCGCACTTTGCGGCGATGCAGCCGCAGGGCTGATTGATTGAGCCTGTACCGGCCTCATCGCCGGCAAGCCGGCTTCTGCAGGATGGCTACAGCCTCATGGCCTGTGTACACCTGTGGGGGCAACTGTCTTGCCGGCGATGAGGCCAGTACTGGCCACACAAAAACCGCTTTAGAAATCCCTTGATTGTCTGTAGCCTTCGGCGTCCGATAATAATCCGCGCCCGCAGAGGGCCGTGGCGGCTTGCCTGCCGTCCGGCGCCCTTAGCCGATCTGTCAGGGCCGGGTGATACACTCGATTTGACGCGCATGCGCGCCTGCAGGTCCAGCGATCATGACCCAGATATCCGAACGCCTGTTGGTTCAGGCCCACCTCGACGCCAAGCAGCCCAACCCGCTGACAGCCGAGCAGGAGGCCGAATACCGTGCGGCCATTGCTGCCGAGCTCCAGGCGCAGAATGCCGTGCTGGTTGCCCATTACTACTGTGACCCGGTTATCCAGGCGCTTGCCGAAGAGACCGGCGGTTGCGTGTCCGACTCGCTGGAAATGGCCCGTTTCGGCAAGAACCACCCTGCCCAGACGGTGATCGTCGCCGGTGTGCGCTTCATGGGCGAGACCGCGAAGATCCTCACCCCGGAAAAGCGCGTGCTGATGCCGACCCTGGAGGCTACCTGCTCGCTCGACCTCGGTTGCCCGGTCGAAGAGTTCTCGGCCTTCTGCGACCAGCACCCCGAGCGTACCGTGGTGGTGTATGCCAATACCTCTGCCGCCGTTAAAGCGCGTGCCGACTGGGTCGTGACCTCGAGCTGCGCGCTGGAGATCGTCGAAAGCCTGATGGACAACGGCGAGACCATCATCTGGGGCCCGGACCAGCACCTGGGCCGTTACATCCAGAAGCAGACCGGTGCCGACATGCTGCTGTGGGACGGTGCCTGCATCGTCCACGAAGAGTTCAAATCGCGCCAGCTGGCGGACATGAAGGCGCTGTATCCGGATGCGGCGATCCTGGTGCACCCGGAGTCGCCAGAGGCAGTGATCGACCTGGCCGATGCGGTGGGTTCCACCAGCCAACTGATCAAGGCCGCGCAGACACTGCCCAACAAAACCTTCATCGTCGCCACAGACCGCGGCATCTTCTACAAGATGCAGCAGCTGTGCCCGGACAAGGAATTCGTCGAAGCCCCCACCGCCGGTAACGGCGCGGCCTGCCGCAGCTGCGCGCACTGCCCGTGGATGGCCATGAACACCCTGGAGCGGGTGCTGGATTGCTTGCGCAAAGGCAGCAACGAGATTTTCGTTGACCCGGCGCTGGTGCCGAAGGCGATCAAGCCTTTGAACCGCATGCTGGACTTCACCCAGGCTGCTCGGCTCAAGCTGTCGGGTAACGCCTGAGGGCCAATCGCCGGCAAGCCGGCTCCCACAATATCTGCAGCGCTGCAGAACCTGTGAGAGCCGGCTTGCCGGCGATTGGGCCGCAAAGCAGCCCCCTTAACGCCCCATCATCTCCTGCACCATGCGCCGTTGCTCCATGATCTCGCGCTGGCGCTGGTCGATCTGTGACGCCAGCGGGAAGTTGCTACCGGCACGACGCTTGGCGTAATCCAGCTGCTGGATCGCCTGGTCGAAGTCACCCACCAGGGTAAAGTACTCTGCCCGAGCCCGGTGCAGGCCTATGGTGTTGCCCGACAAACCACGCACTTCGGCCATGTCGTACCACACATCCGGATCATCCGGGCGGTTCTTGAGCAGGTCGTTCAGTACCTTTTCGGCCTCGGCGGGCTTGTTCTGCTTGATCAGCAGGTCGGCACGCACCTGCTTGAGCGGGTAGTTGCCCGGATACAAACCTTGCATGCGCTCCGCCCGCTGCTGCGCATCGGCCAAGCGGTTGTTGGTGATGTCCAGGTCGATCTGCGCCAGGTTGTAGGTGATGTCGTTGGGCGCCTTGGCCAGCAACGGCTTCAGGTTCTCACGCGCTTCGTTGAGCTGGCCGCCTTTGATCTGTGCCAGGGCAAGACCATAGCGGGCGGCGTCCAGCTTGGGGTCTTCGTCCAACTGCGCACGGAAGCGTTTGGCCGCCAGGCCCGGCGTGCCTTCGTAGATGAGGGCCACGCGGGCGCGGATCAACTGATAACGCTGGCTGTCCTCGACGCCGCCCGGGGGGGCCTGTTCGGCCCGGTTGCGGGTGTCGGCGATACGCGATTCGGTCACCGGGTGAGTCAGCAGGAATTCTGGTGGTTTGGCGTCGTAGCGGTATTGGCGCGCCAGGCGCTCGAACATGGTCGGCATGTTGCGCGGGTCGTAACCGGCCTTTTCCAGGTTCTGGATACCGACGCGGTCGGCTTCCTGCTCGTTCTGCCGCGAGAAGCGCCGCTGCTCCTGGATCGCCGCCGCCTGGGTGCCGGCAATCATGCCGATGCCGGCATCGCCGGCGCCCCCTGCCGCCAGTACGATACCGGCCAGCAGCGCCGCCATCATTGGCAGTTGCATGCGTTGCTGGGCCTCGACGCCACGGGCGAAGTGGCGCTGCGACAAGTGCGCCAGTTCGTGGGCCAGTACCGAGGCGTATTCGCCTTCGGTCTGGGCGTTGAGGAACAGGCCGCCGTTGACGCCGACGATGCCGCCGGGGGCGGCGAAGGCGTTCAGCTCTCGGCTGTCGATGAGGATGAATTCCAGGCGCCGGTCCTGCAGCTGGCTGGTTTCGGCCAGGCGGTACACGGTGGTTTCGACGTAGTCCTTGAGCTGCGGGTCGTTCAGCTGGTTGACCTGGCCGCGCAGCAGGCTGAGCCAGGCGCGCCCGAGCTGGTGCTCCTGCTGCGGCGAGACGATCGCGGAACTGGCGTCGCCCAGTGAAGGCAGGTCGCTAGCATGGCCGGGTAGGGCCATCAGGCAGGCCAGCGTCAACAGGGTAGGGCGCAGTAGATTCATGCACGAAGCTCGCGTCGGGTCAAAGCCCCTACTGTAGCCCGCTCACACGTTGGCGACCAGTGGCGGTATGCTAGCCAGCCTGTTACCAAAGACGTCTGCCCCACGTTTGGAGACCCCTGATGACTAGCACCCCGACCTGCGACGCCGAACTCGACGCCAGCGGGCTGAACTGCCCCCTGCCTCTGCTCAAGGCGAAGATGGAGCTCAACCGTCTGGCCAGTGGCGCGGTGCTGAAGGTGATTGCGACCGACGCAGGCTCACAGCGCGACTTCCGCACTTTTGCCCAGCTGGCCGGTCATACGCTGCTGCATGAAATGGCCGAGGCCGGCACCTATACCTACTGGCTGCGCAAGGCCTGAGCCCCAATCAAGGATCGTCAATGTTCAAAGTGCTTCGCGACTGGATAGAGCGCTACTTCTCCGATGAGGAAGCGGTGGTGCTGGCGGTCCTGCTGTTTCTGGCCTTTACCGCGGTCCTTACCTTGGGCGGCATGCTCGCGCCGGTGCTGGCGGGCATGGTGCTGGCTTTTCTGATGCAGGGGCTGGTCAATGCCCTGGAGCGCCTTCGGGTGCCGACGCGGCTGGCGGTGATGGTGGTGTTCGCCCTGTTCATGGGCGCGCTGGCGGTGTTCCTGCTGGTGCTGGTGCCGTTGCTGTGGCACCAGTTGATCACCTTGTTCAACGAGTTGCCGGGCATGCTCGGCAAATGGCAGTCGCTGCTGTTGCTGCTGCCCGAGCGCTACCCGCATCTGGTGTCTGATGAGCAGGTGCTGCATGCCATCGAGTCGGTGCGCGGCGAGATCGGCAAGTTCGGCCAATGGGCACTGACCTTCTCGCTGTCGAGCCTGCCGCTGCTGGTCAGTGCCATGATCTATCTGGTGCTGGTGCCGATTCTGGTGTTCTTCTTTCTCAAGGACCGTGAGCAGATCGGCCGCTGGGTCAGTGGCTACCTGCCGCGCCAGCGGACCTTGCTGAACCGGGTAGGCACTGAAATGAACCGGCAGATCGCCAACTACATCCGCGGCAAGGGCATCGAGATCCTGATCTGCGGTATTGCCACTTACATCGCGTTCATCAGCCTGGGGCTCAATTACGCCGCGCTGCTGGCGCTGCTGGTAGGCCTGTCGGTGGTGGTGCCGTATGTAGGGGCGGTGGTGGTGACTGTGCCGGTGACGCTGATCGCGCTGTTCCAATGGGGCTGGGGTGATCAGTTCATCTACCTGATGACGGTGTACGCCATCATTCAGGCGCTCGATGGCAACGTGCTGGTGCCGCTGCTGTTCTCAGAGGCGGTGAGCCTGCACCCGGTGGCGATCATCTGCGCGGTGTTGCTGTTTGGCGGGTTGTGGGGCTTTTGGGGGATCTTCTTCGCGATCCCGCTGGCGACGCTGATCAAGGCAGTGCTCGATGCCTGGCCGCGGCAGGAACCTGCTGTGGCGCCGATGTTGTGATGCATGGGGCCGCTTTGCGGCCCTTTCCCGGCACAAGGCCGCTCCTACAGACGAACGCAACCCCCTGTAGCGGGCTTGTGCCGCGAAAGGGCTGCGCAGCAGCCCCAGTCAATCTCAAGCCTTGTTCAGCGCCTGGGCCGCCGCGAGTACGGCATCCACATGGCCCGGCACCTTCACGCCACGCCATTCCTGGCGCAGCACACCGTCCTTGTCGATCAGGAAGGTGCTGCGGTCTACGCCCATGTACTCCTTGCCATACAGCTTCTTCAGCTTGATCACATCGAACAGCTGGCACAGGGCCTCGTCCTTGTCGCTGATCAGCTCGAACGGAAAGCCCTGCTTGGCCTTGAAGTTCTCATGCGACTTGATGCCGTCGCGCGACACGCCGAACACCACGGTGTTGGCCGCTTCGAACGCTGCATGCTGGTCGCGGAAGCCCTGGCCTTCGGTGGTGCAGCCTGGGGTGCTGTCCTTGGGGTAGAAGTACACCACTACCTGACGGCCCTTGAGCTCGGCCAGGCTGACGGTCTGGCCGCCGGTGGCCTGGGCCTGGAAATCGGCGACGGGTTGGTCGAGTGCTACTGCCATGGATGCATTCCTTAAACGGGGTTCTGTGGGCGCCAAGGCTCGATCAGCGCGTCCAGGTTGAGGGCGTCGGCAAAGTCGAGGAACTGGTCGCGCAACCAGCTGATCTGGGTGCCGGCCGGCAGGATCACGGTGAACTGGGCGTTGAGCATGCTGCTGCCAGTCTGCGGCGCCAGGTAGGTGTCGCAGGTCATGGCTTCGAGCTCGACACGGTGGTCGAGGAAGAACTGGCACAGCTCGTTGATGATGTCCGGGCGGTAGGCCGCACTGACATAGGCCACATAAGGCAGGGCCTGCGGGCGCACTTCCTGGTCGGCGCTGCGCACCACGTCGAGGGTCAGGCCGTGCTTCTTGCCCAGGCCGGGGAGGGTGGACTCCAGGCGCGCCAGGGCGTCCCAGCTGCCACCGACCTGCAATACCAGGGCGCTGGTCTCGCCATGGCGGCTCAGGCGCGAGGTGACGACCGCGCAGCGGTTCTCGAAGGCAGCGCGGCTGAGGACGTTGGCCAGCTCCATGGGGTTGGGGCCCAGGGCACTGATGACAAGGAATTGTTCGCGGACGGTGGGGGTGGACATGCAGCATTCCTAAAGCGATGAGCGGTCGGCACAGGACGGGCGAAAGCCTCCTGTCGGCAGGGCCCGAGGCTCGCATGCGAGGACGTGGACGCTGGCCGGGGAGCAAGGTCGACGGCCCGGCGGGCCGCGCTGCACCGATCAAAGGATCAAGGGTAGCGAAATAAGGCGCCGAGGGGAATGCTCCACCCGCCTGCTTCGCTTGTGCAAGGCCGATGCCCCCAGTACCATTACCGCTCTCTTTTTCCGGCAGGAGCAGTTACATGATTGCGGGCAGTATGGTGGCATTGGTCACACCCATGGATGCACAAGGGCGTCTTGATTGGGGCAGCCTCGGCAAACTTGTAGACTTCCACCTGGAAAACGGCACCCACGCGATCGTCGCCGTCGGCACCACCGGCGAGTCGGCCACCCTGAGCGTCGAAGAACACATCGAGGTCATCGAATTCGTGGTCAAGCGGGTCGCTGGCCGCATTCCGGTCATCGCCGGCACCGGTGCCAACTCCACGTCCGAAGCCGTGCACCTGACCCAGAACGCCAAGGACGCCGGCGCCGACGCCTGCCTGCTGGTGGTGCCGTACTACAACAAGCCGACCCAGGAAGGCCTGTACCTGCACTTCAAGCACATCGCCGAAGCCGTCGACATCCCGCAGATCCTCTACAACGTACCCGGCCGCACCTCCTGCGACATGCAGGCCGAGACCGTGATCCGCCTGTCGACCGTGCCCAACATCATCGGCATCAAGGAAGCCACCGGCGACCTGGCCCGTGCCAAGGCCATCCTCGATGGCGTCAGCAAGGACTTCATCGTCATGTCCGGCGACGACCCGACTGCCGTCGAGCTGATCCTGCTGGGTGGCAAAGGCAACATTTCGGTCACCGCCAACGTCGCCCCGCGCGAAATGGCCGATCTGTGCGAGGCCGCCCTTGAGGGCAACGCCGAGAAGGCCCGCGCAATCAACGAAAAACTCATGCCGCTGCACAAAGACCTGTTCTGCGAAGCCAACCCGATTCCGGTGAAATACGCGCTCGTCGAAATGGGCCTGATGCAAAAAGGCATTCGCCTGCCACTGACCTGGCTGAGCGAAGGCTGTCACGAAAAAGTCCGTACTGCCTTGCGCCAGTCCGGCGTACTGGTTTAATCGAGGAAGTACACCGCATGAAGCGACTGGCTGGTCTTTCCGCGCTCGCCCTGATCATTTCCAGCACCAGTGGGTGTGGCTGGCTGTGGGGCGAGGATGGCTATTTCCGCGACCGCGGCAGCGATTACCTGCAGGCGCACCCGACTGCACCGATGCAGCTCCCGCAGGACGCCAGCAACGTCAAGCGCCTTGACCCGCTGCTGCCGATCCCGCGCAACGTCGCCGACGATACCGCCAAGGGCGAGTTCGAAGTGCCGCGTCCGCAACCGCTGTCGGCTGGCGCCGACGTCAGCGATTTCAGCCTGCAGCGCAGCGGCAGCAGCCGTTGGGTGCTGGCCCAGCGTTCGCCGGCCGAAGTCTGGCCGGTAGCGCATCAGTTCTTCGAAGACAACGGCTTCCGTATTGCCGAAGAGCGCCCGCAGACGGGCGAGTTCACCACCACCTGGCAGCGTTTTGACGAGCTGTCGGCATCGCTCGGCCAGCGCCTGGCGAGCACCGCCAGCAATGGTGACAGCGAAGTGCGCGTGCGTGTGCGCATGGAGCCTGGCGTACAACGCAACACCTCCGAGGTGTATGTCGTCAGTGTCGAGCGCCCGGCTGGCAGCACTGCCGAGCCTGGGTTCCCGTCCGCGTCCAGCAACACGGCCGCCGATGCGCTGCTGGTCGACGAAATGCTCGCCAGCATGAACCGCAGCGCCGAGAAGGGCGGTTCGGTGTCCTTGCTGGCTGCGCGCGACTTCGATGCGCCGAGCCGCGTCAGCCTGAGCGAAGACGGCAGCGGCAACCCCGTGCTGTTCCTCGGCGCCGACCTGGACCGTGCCTGGTCCGGCGTGGGCCGTGCCCTGGAGCAGGGTGGCGAATGGCGTGTGGAAGACATCAACCGCAGCCTGGGCCTGTACTACATCAACCTGTCTGAGAAGCCCGACGACAAGCAGAACCAGCCTGGCTTCTTCAGCCGCATGTTTGGCAGCGAGCCAACCAAGGAAGAGCTTGAAGCCCGCGCCGAGCGTTACCAGGTGCGCCTGAGCAAGGTTGGCGAAAGCGTGCAGGTTACCGTCGAGAAGAACATCAACACCGTGGCCCCGGCCGATGTCGCTCGCCGCGTGCTGAGTGCCATTCAGGACCACCTGGGTTAAGTGCGCTTCGCGGTACTGGGAAGCGGCAGCCAGGGAAATGGCACGCTGATCGCCAGTGGTGACACGTTCATCCTGGTCGATTGCGGGTTTTCCCTGCGTGAAACCGAGCGGCGCCTGGCGCTGCTCGGGGTGCAGGCGTCTCAACTGAGCGCCGTGCTGGTGACCCACGAACATGCCGACCATGTGCATGGGGTGGGGTTGCTGTCGCGGCGCTACAATGTACCGGTCTACCTCAGCCAGGGCACATTGCGCGGCATGCGCAAGCCGGTGGAGGCGGCCGGTTTTCTTGCCTGTGGCGACAGCCTGAGTATCGGCTGCCTGCAAGTGAGTGCGGCGCGGGTCGAGCACGACGCCTACGAGCCGCTGCAGTACGTCATCAGCGACGGTCGCCGACGCTTTGGCATGCTCACTGACCTGGGTTCGTACGACGCGCTGTTGCTTGAGCGCTATCAGGGCCTGGATGCACTGCTGATCGAGGCCAATCATTGCCGCGACATGCTGGCCCGCGGGCACTACCCGTACTTCCTCAAGCAGCGGGTCGGCGGCATGCAAGGACATTTGAACAACCACCAGGCCGCGCGCCTGGTGGACGAGTTGGGGTGGAGCAACCTGCAGCACCTGGTGCTGGCCCACCTCAGCAGCAAGAACAACCTGCCACATCTGGCCCGCCAGTGCTTCGTCGACACCCTTGGGTGCGACCCGGACTGGCTCCAGGTGGCGAATCAGGAACACGGGCTCGACTGGCGCGAAATCGCCTAGCCCAACCACTCAAGCAAGCGGAGCCCAATCATGGAAAAACGCGAAGAACTCTACCGCGGCAAGGCCAAATCGGTTTACAAGACCGACGACGCCGACCGCTTGATCCTGCTGTTCCGCAACGACACCTCGGCGTTCGACGGCAAGCGCATCGAACAACTGGACCGCAAAGGCATGGTGAACAACAAGTTCAATGCCTTCATCATGCAGAAGCTCGAAGAAGCCGGCGTGCCGACCCAGTTCGACAAGCTGCTGGGCGACAACGAGTGCCTGGTCAAGAAGCTGGACATGATCCCGGTCGAGTGCGTAGTGCGTAACTATGCCGCCGGCAGCCTGGTCAAGCGCCTGGGCGTGGAGGAGGGCATCAAGCTCGAACCGTCCACCTTCGAACTGTTCCTGAAGAACGACGAGAAGGGCGACCCGTTCATCAACGAATCCCACGTTGTCGCTTTCGGCTGGGGCACCGCCGAGCAACTGGCAGAGATGAAGAAGCTGTCGCTGAAGGTCAACGAAGTGCTGAACAAGCTGTTCGATGACGCCGGCCTGCTGCTGGTCGACTTCAAGCTGGAGTTCGGTGTATTCCACGGCCAGATCGTCCTGGGTGACGAGTTCAGCCCGGACGGCTGCCGCCTGTGGGACAAAGAAACCCGCAAGAAGATGGACAAGGACCGCTTCCGCCAGGGCCTGGGCGATGTGATCGAAGCCTACGAAGAAGTTGCCAAGCGCCTGGGCGTGCCGCTGTAAGCGGCGCATTCACGCAAGCGCCTGATACCACGCGGTTTTTTTGAAAATAAAGGTTTGCGTTTTCAGAATTCGCTGGTATGATGCGCGGCATTGGAGAGATGCCGGAGTGGTCGAACGGGACGGATTCGAAATCCGTTGTACTGGCAACAGTACCTAGGGTTCAAATCCCTATCTCTCCGCCATATTTAAAGGGTTGGAGGTTTTTTTCCAACTTTTTACGAAGTGGCGAAAATGGTGGTGATCCCACTATGATCCCACTTTTTCTAAAAGCCCAATCCCACGATTGGGCTTTTTTCGTTGTGCCGATTTTACCTCGAAAGCCTACGCCAAATCCTCAGGCTGGCAATTTCCAGAGCACCTCTTTCCTCCCATCACAGTCAGCGCGAGTCCACTCGCCAGCGTCCACAGAGATCATCGTGAGAAGGCGGTAGGGGAGGTGGTGGGAGCGGTCTCGCTGAAAGAGCTTGCAGCGCCCTCGCAGCGATTTCCATTAGCCGACCCGTTAGCAGTCTAGCCAATCAGTCTGAATGCTCAAATTAGACACGCCAGGGCTCCGTGGCATGGGGTACGCGAGTAGCAGGCGAATCGCAGTACTGGCCTTCAGAACGAGTGAGCATGCTTGTATGGCGGTGTCTGAGCAGTAGTGAGTTTAGCGCTTGATTGGGCAATTCCCAATTTTCTCGAATGAAAAGTTTTGTTGCACAGTATGATTCTGCCGGTCAACTTAGCCCGTCGGTTGGGGCCGAAAGTGTACGTCTTTAATTCCGAAATTACGTACCGCTGGTAATCTATTATCAGCCTGCATCTAATTCGGGGCTTGACGTGATAAGAAAACTCTGAAATATTTTATATATCGCTTATCTTTTTAAGTGGCTTTTACTGTGGTTCGCCACAGATTTTAGCTTCATCTCCTTTGCATGGCAGTCAGTAAAGTATTTACGCTCAAAGGAGAGCATTATGCACAACCAAAAGAAACGCCAGTCCCTTGCAGTTGGCTCTAAATACCCTTTGCCGCTCGCTTGCTATGAGGGTGCTTCTGCACAGTTCTTTATCGATGACTCATTTCTTCTTCAGGTATGCCTCCCCGGCATGCTCAAGTCTGAAGTGAAATGCCTACGTTCGGGCTCAGTTAAAGTCGGGTATAGGCTTGAAGGGTTTCTGATCATCATCTTGTTCCGGATTGATGACATGGAGTTTGAGTGCCCATTCGACCCTCGGTTGATCCCTGAGGCCAAATACACTCCCTCCAGTTTCCCCACTCCAAATACCAGAATCCAGGTTGATCTGCACGCTGTCGACACCCAGGCAAAAGTTCTAAAAGTACTAAGGTCGTTTACCCTGCCCGCTGAGTTTTCCAAGGAGGTTTCAAGTCTCGTGGATTTCGTTTGGGAAGGATATGTGTCTGAGCACTCTTTGGGCGAGCTTGTCTTTATTCCAGCCAGTAGCTTGATAGGGACAGTGAAAATGTATCAGTGCGGCGGAGACTAAGCATTCGCATTAATGCGTAAGCTTACGATCCCTACCATAACGGATAACGCATTTCGAGTTTCTATCACTGTGCGATCGCAGGACTGACCCGGCTCTGCCGGAATGTTTCCAGTCTCGATTGGGGCTTGAGCTATGCCCTCTATGTGTGAGGCGAGGGCGTAGCCATCCAGTGAGGTATTAGACGGGATCTAGGGGCATAGGGCACCTCTGGCTAATGCTCGACTACGGATCGCTATCGGCCATTTGCAGTCGTTATCGAACGGCTGCAATGGGTCCAGGCTGTGTGAAAACCCAAACGGGTCTCTGAAGATCGCGAGCGTACGTGAAATCTGAAATGGCTTGGTCTTATTCAGCTAACCCAGATTTCGCGCAGGAGCGCGAAATTCTGGTCATTTTCTAACCAGCCGGATCGCGCCAAGCGTTTTCACACAGCCTGGACCCTAAATGGACATCAATCAAAAACCGCTCTTGGTGAAATTTGAATTGCATAACCGTCGGCACTTCCAATAAGTGCAACCAGCCGATTGGCCTTAATCACTTACACGAGCATTGAGGGTAATGACGGGGCCGAAAGTGAGCAGTGGACGTAGCTTATCCATAACACTGGAGACATGCCGGTTGGCAGCGTGCTCTTCGACAGCCTGCTGGTTCATCCAGCCATCGATAATGTAAAACGTATTGGGTGCCTTGAAGCTCTGATAGAGGTTGTAATACAGGCAGCCGGGTTCCGCTCTTGCCGGTTCGACAAATCGCATGATCAACGCTTTGACCCGGTCGATATTGCAGTCATTGCAGCGAAGCTCGCAGATGATGTGCCGCTCTTCGGATTTGCTGCTTTGCATGTTTGTATCCTGGATCTAGAGGAGCCCTTAGCTGACGCGAAACGACCGATTCGCGGCCGCCGATTCGACGTACATCGCCGGAATTGCTTGGCGACTTACTCGGAGCGCTTTTCGAATATGCCTTTGGCTATCGCAGCCGCCGACATTGCGTTCGGCCAGCCGGCGTAGAAGGCCAGATGGGTAATGACTTCAGCGGCCTGAATTTGGGTCAGGCCATTGTCCATGGCTTTATTCACGTGAAAGGGAATTTGAGCGGCTTGCCCCACTGCAACCAGGGCTGCGACCGTGACCAGACAGCGATCACGCGGAGTTAGCGTCGGGCGCAGCCACAGGTCATGGAACAGTACCGAAGTGGTATAGCCTGCAAGCGCTTCGAATGCAGGGCCGATCATCTGTTCTACCGCCGCCACGCGCATCTGCTCAAAGGTTTCGTCGACGGGGAGCATGCTGTCCTGTACATCCGCCAAAGCGGTTCGGGCGATATCGCGGGCCTCAAATACGTCTTTGGCGATGGATGCGGCTAATGTGGCACTGCCCCAGCCTGAATAGAATGCTAGATGAGTGATGACTTCACTCAGTTCGGTGGGCGTAACACCATTGTCCAACGCCAAATCGAATTGGCGGACCATTTCGGCTGGCTGATGCAGCGCAATCAAGGCGGCAACGGTCACGATGCTGCGATCCCGGGGCAGCAATTGGGGACGCTGCCATATCTCTTCCAGAAGCACGTCTTGGGTGTAGCGTACAAATGCCGGTACGGCGAAGTCCGCTTTGTCTGATTTCATAGTGAATGATCGCTCGTGCAGATGAATAGTTGGAAACGAGCGCGTGACGCTGGCTCTAAGAAACAGCGTCACGCGCTGAAGAATGCTTAACGGTTGATGGTTTTCATCATCTGCGCGTTATAACGCTCACCTTGCACAGGCACCTCTGCCAGAACCTCACTGAGTTCACGAAGGTCTTCTGCGGTCAATTGCACGTATGCTCCGCCTACGTTTTCTTCCAGGCGATGCAGCTTGGTGGTACCGGGGATAGGTGAAATCCACGGCTTTTGTGCCAGCAGCCAAGCCAATGCTATCTGAGCCGAGGTTACTTGCTTGCGCTGGGCGATTTCACCAATCAGGGCGACGAGATGGTGGTTAGCCTCCCGGGCACCGTCAGCAAAACGAGGCAGATTGTTCCGTACATCACCGCTGGAGAAGGTCGTGCTGGCATCAATTTTCCCGCTCAGGAAACCCTTACCCAGGGGGCTGAAGGGAATGAAACCAACCCCGAGCGCTTCAAGGGTTGGAATAATTTCCAGTTCAGGCTCGCGGGTAAACATCGAATACTCGCTTTGAAGCGCTGACAGCGGCTGTACCGCATGGGCGCGACGGATAGCGTCTACGCCGGCTTCACACATGCCAAAATATTTGACCTTACCTTCCTTGATGAGGTCGCGCACGGCCCCGGCAACATCCTCCATGGGGACGTTAGGATCAACGCGATGTTGGTAAAACAGGTCAATGCAGTCGGTCTTCAGGCGCTTGAGTGACTCTTCCGCTACCTGTCGGATGCGCTCCGGCCGACTGTCCAGCCCAGCAACGGGATTGCCGTCTTTGAAACCGAATTTTGTCGCGATGACGATCTGCTCGCGGAATGGTTGAACGGCTTCGCCCACCATTTCTTCGTTGACTTGCCCATAGGCTTCGGCCGAATCGAAGAGAGTGACACCATGCTCAAAAGCCGCCCTGATGAGTTTGATTGCTTCCGCTTTGTCAGTGGCGGGGCCATAGCCGAATGTCAGGCCCATGCAGCCCAGACCAATGGCTGAAACCTCGAGGCCGTTGCTGCCGATTTTGCGCTTTTGCATCATCCATCTCCTTTGAAGGTATGAGAAACCAACCCTCAAACTGTCGGGTTACTGGGGATGCAGCTACTTTAAAAACACCTTATACATTCAAGAAGTGGCATACTGAGATAACCGGCATGAGATAAATTCATAGTGGCCCAGTACGATTTCAACAGCCTTTCGGTGTTTATCACCGTAGCGCGTGAGCGCAGTTTCACTAGGGCCGCTGCCCATCTGGGTGTGTCCCAATCCGCTATCAGTCATAGCATCCGCAGTCTTGAAGAGCGTCTCGGGATTCGCTTGCTTACCCGCACAACACGCGGTGCGTCGCCGACCGAAGCTGGCGAGCGTTTGCTCGGCAGCCTCGTGCCTTACTACGAGGGAATAGAAGCCGAAGTCGCCGCGTTGGGAGAGCTGCGCGACAAGCCATCAGGGACTATTCGGATAACGTCCCACGACCATGCCGCATCCACCATTCTCTGGCCGAAACTATCTAGGTTGCTGCCGGATTATCCCGACCTCACCTTGGAGATCAACATCGGCTACGGGTTGATCGATATCGTCGCTGAACGTTATGACGCGGGGGTACGGATAGGCGATCAGGTGGCAAAGGATATGATCGCTGTGAGGATTTCCCCTGACTTTCGCATGGCTGTGGTGGGCGCGCCCGGGTACTTCGACCAACGCAAAAAGCCACAAGTCCCCCAGGATCTGACCACCCATAACTGCGCGAACCTGCGTTTACCCACCCACGGTGGCCTGTATGCCTGGGAGTTTTCAAAGGCTGGTAAAGCGCTGAATGTTCAGGTGCCAGGGCAGATGATCTTCAATACCTCCTCCCAGACAATGGCCGCCGCATTGGAAGGGTACGGTTTGGCTTATGCGCCGGAGGATGTTGTCCAGCCGTACGTCAAGAGTGGCCGATTGGTCCGTGTTCTTGAGGATTGGGCGCCGACGTTTCCGGGGTATCACTTTTACTACCCGAGTCGGAGGCAATCCTTGCCAGCCTTCGCACTTGTAGCCAACGCTCTCCGCTACAGGGATTAGGGCCTCCTTGAACAGATCCTGATCGTGTCCCGGGAAGTGGTGTAACTGAACCAGCCGAAGGCGCCCTGCGGGCGAAAGAGGATGGTCATCGTGGTTCTTGGCTAACGTTGAGTTTGCGAAGACCAAACACTCACCAGAGAAACCACGATGACCAAGCCCACTATCGCATTGACCGAGTTGGTTGAGAAAGGGGCAGACGCTGATCTGCTCAAGCAAATGATCCAGTTCGTTGCCCAGCGCATGATGGAGTTCGATGTCGAAGGCCTGTGCGGCGCGGGCTTCGATGTCAAAAGCCCAGACCGGACAAATAGCCGTAATGGCTACCGTGATCGCCTTTGGCAAACCCGCGCCGGCGACGTTGACCTGAAGATCCCGAAGCTGCGCCAAGGCAGCTACTTTCCTGGCTTCCTCGAACCCCGACGTACCGCCGAGAAGGCCATGGCGGCGGTGATCCAGGAAGCCTACATCCAAGGCGTTTCAACGCGTTCGGTGGACGAGCTGGTCAAGGCCATGGGCATGACCGGTATCTCCAAAAGCCAGGTTTCACGGCTAGCTGGTGAGATCGATGAGCGCGTTCACGCTTTCCTTGATCGCCCGCTTGAAGGCGACTGGCCCTATCTCTGGATCGATGCCACCTACGTCAAGGTGCGGGAGGCCGGGCGCATCGTCTCGGTCGCCGTAATAATCGCCGTGGCCGTGAACACCGACGGTGGCCGCGAAGTCCTGGGCATGCGGGTTGGGCCGTCAGAGGCTGAGCCGTTCTGGACAGACTTCCTGCGCAGCCTCATGCGACGTGGCTTGCGGGGCGTGAAGCTTGTCATCTCCGACGCCCACGAAGGGCTCAAGGCGGCTGTTTCCAAGGTATTCAACGCGACCTGGCAGTGCTGCCGTGTGCATTTCATGCGCAATGCCATGGCCCACGTCGGCAAAGGTCAGCGCACCATGGTAGCGGCGCTGCTGCGCACGGTCTTCGCCCAGGACAGCCGTGCCGAATGCCATCAGCAATGGCGGTTGGTCGCCGATCAACTGCGCGAAAAGTACCCGAAGATCGCGACGCTCATGGACGGCTGTGAGGATGAAGTGCTGGCTCACATGGCGTTTCCCAAGGCACACCGGCAGCAGTTACACAGCACCAACCCGCTTGAACGGCTCAACGCTGAAATCAAACGCCGCACCGATGTCGTGGGGATTTTCCCCAACGATCCGGCCATCACACGGCTGGTAGGCGCGATGCTGCTGGAGCAGAACGACGAGTGGTGCCTGCAAAGACGTTACATGCAGTTGGAGGCCTTCGAAGCGGTCAGCGATAATCCACAAGCCAAGCTGTCAGCTGTGATCAACTAAACGGCGAACTCAATGGCCAGAGCCATGATGAGTTACACCACTTCCTGGGACACGATCCTAGGTTGTTTGCCATTATTGCATTCCTGTTTCCGATTGTACGTATTTATTGTACGTAAAATCTTTATCAAAGCCAGCAAATGCAGGGGTTTATGGGGTTTTTGACCTGGGGTTGAGCTTCCCTATCTCTCCGCCATGCATGTGGTAGATAAAGCCCCTGAAAACGATAAGTTTTCAGGGGCTTTTTCGTTGTGCCCGAGTTAAATCTCAAAGCATCGCCGGGCGCATGGCCGGGCCCTGTCGCCGCTAGCGACGGGGCCTGCCGGATCGGATCAGAGCGCCAGGCCGACCTTTGCGGCACTCCCGGATTTTTCGTAGCTCGGCCCTAGTGCAATGTCTGTGGCTCCGTGGGCGAATCCGCTTGCCTGTGCAGTTGCATCAGCGCCGATTCCAGCAGCGCATGCGCAACTTCCATTTCATGGATGACCGCCCGCATCACGATCGAGTTGTGCGAGGTCGGTGTCAGTCGCACGGACTGGCGGGCTACGGACAAGGCGCAGATCACGTATTCCGAGGTCTGAACCAGGGTGTCCTGCAGCATGTACGAGGGATCGAGGGGGGAGGGTGGATCGGGGACTATCTTGCGCATACACATCTCCAGGATCAGTGGGGCTGCCGCAAGCTTGCTGTCAAACAAGAGGGTGGCAGCTGTACATGGGTTGACAGACCGAGGATCCCGGAGCAACTCGGCGCACACGAATGTGCCCCATGTACAGCCGCCATAGGCTGTAAATGCGCGCGGGATAAGTTATCAGCCTGTCAAAGCCGGTCGCTGAGGTGTCAACGACGAACCGAGACTAGGCCGCAATCCGAGCGCTCGCAATGGGTTGGCAGCGCCGGCAATATAATTCGGAAATGGACTACAGGGAATGGGAAAAATCGGAGTTAAATGTGTAGGACCGGAGGCGTGCCAGGCGTGAATATTCTTCCGTGGCATGCAATAAAGCCCCTGAAAGCGATGAGCTGTCAGAGGCCTTATCTTTATGCGTTTCCCCTCCCGATGGGGCGTACTCAAGCGCACAAGCGTTGTGCAATAAGCGCCTCCAGTTTGCTCTGGTCCGCGGCAAACCCTCGAATCCCTTCGGCCAGCTGCGCGGTTGCCATTGCGTCCTCGTTCATCTGCCAGCGAAAATCGGCCTCGCTCAGTGGTGGTGGCGGCGCCTGATGGTCGGCGGGGGCGGCGAGCGCGGCCTGCAGGCTGCCCTCGGTCACTGCCAGCTCTTCCAGCAGTGCGGGGCTGATCGTCAGCCGATCGCAACCTGCCAAAGCAACGATTTCACCGACGTTGCGAAAGCTAGCCCCCATCACCGAAGTCGCGTAACCGTGGCGTCGCATGAAGCGGTAACTGGCCGCCACCAATTGAACCCCAGGCTCCGACGCCGGCGCGTACTCCTTGTCCGGATAAGCGCGGCGATGCCAGTCCAGCACCCGGCCAACAAAAGGCGAGATCAGGAATGCGCCGGCTTCGGCGCAGGCGCGTGCCTGGGCGAGGTTGAAGATCAACGTCAAGTTGCACTGGATGCCCTCACGCTCCAGTTCGCTGGCCGCGCGAATGCCCTCCCAGGTGGCGGCGAGCTTGATGAGGAAGCGCTCACGTGGAACGCCCGCCGCCTCGTACAGTGCGACCAGGCGCCTGGCCTTGGCCAGGCTTGCCTGCTTATCGAAGGACAGCCGCGCATCGACCTCGCTCGATACCCTGCCGGGCACGTGCTGCAACAGGTCGCAGCCCAAAGCAACGATCAGTTGGTCGGACAGTTGATCGATTGCCTGCGCATGCGGCAGGCCGGCAGCTTTCGTCAGGGCGCAGAGGTCATCGAGCAATGTGTCGTAGTGGCCCGACACCACGGCCTTGAGCACCAGTGAGGGGTTGGTGGTTGCATCATGAGGGGTGAAGCGGCGAACGGCCTGAAGGTCGCCGGTGTCGGCGACCACTGTGCTGTACTGCTCCAACTGGCTGAGCAAAGTTGGCATGCTGGAACCCTTTGGTGGTTGATGTCAGACGGCCATGGGCTGTGCGGGGTGCGATGGCTCGGGCAGGGGCGTGGCCTGGTCTGCCAGCCCATGCATGATGGGTTTCAGGGCGTGGTAGGCCGCGCAGTAATGAACGAACATCTGGTCATACAGGGCTTTGTTCGCGGGGTTGGGGTCGGCCCGTCGGCGCAGGGTGCGCCAGTTGCGGATAGCTTCGACGTCCTCGATGGCGCCGATTGCCAGTGCCGCGAGCATGGCGCCACCCAGCGGCGCTTCGACCTGCTGCTCGATGGTGAACACGGCATGGCCGGTGATATCGGCGATGATCTGCATCCACAGGTTCGACGCCGTGCCACCCCCTACCACGATCAAGTGCGGATCAAGCTGCAGCCCTGCCTGGTTGCCCATTTGCATGTTGTGACGCAAGGCAAACGCCAGCCCCTCCAGTACTGCGCGGTACAGATGAGCCTTGTGGTGGAACAGCGACAGCCCTATATAGGCCCCCGATGCCTTGGCATCCCAGATGGGGCTGCGCTCGCCCATCAGGTAGGGCAGGAACAACAGGCCTTCTGCACCGGCGGGCGTCTTGGCAGCGTCCTGCTCCATCAGTTGGTGCACCTCGGCGCCAGGCGACAGGGCAGCGGCCTGCTTTTCCTGTGCACAGAACTGCTCACGGAACCAGCTGATTGCGGCACCGGCGGTAATGGCGCCGCCGAAACTGTAGGTGTTGGCGCCAGCATCGTAGACGTAAGGCATGTTGATCAGCCCTTTGCAGGCAGCGCTGCGCTGCTTGATGAAGCCCCAGCACATGCTGGTGCCCAGCATCGCGACATGGTTGCCTGGCGCAATGACCCCTGCGGCCAGTGTGGCCATCGCTGCATCGACTCCGCCGGCAACTACCTTGGTGCCTGGCTGTAGCCCTAGCCGCTGCGCCGCAGCCGGTAGCAGGCTGCCAATGACCTGCCCGGGCGCAACCAGGCGTTGCGGCATCAGGTGGGCGTCGATGCCCAGGGCATCGAGCATCAGAGGCGACCAGCCACGCGTTGCGAGGTCGTAGATGCCGCCGATATTGCCCGCTGAACTGTGGTCCACGGCCAGCTCGCCGGTCAGGTGGTACTGCACAAAGCTGTTGGGCGGCAGCAGGTAGCGCGCCTTGGCCCAGACCTCTGGCTGGTTGCGCTTGATCCACAGCATCTTGGTATAGCCGTAGTAGCTGTCGACACCGTTGCCCGTTATGCGCTGCAACTGTTCCACATCCACATTTTCGCGCACCCATTCGGCCTCGGCGATGGCCCGGCGGTCCATCCAGATGAGGCAGGGGTGAAGGGGGTTGATGTCGGCGTCCACCGGGATGCCCGAGCCCCCGTAGAGGCTGCTGATGCAGATGGCTTTGATCTGGGCGGCTGGTACTTGGCTGCGGCGGATGCTGGTCGCGACAGTTTCGTAGACAGCGTCCAGCCACACCTGCGGCCATTGCTGCGCCCACAACGGTCGAGGTTGCTCGACCTGGTAGCTGACGCAGGCCTGGGCCAGCATTCCACCCTCGGTTGACATCAAGAGAGCCTTGGTACTTTGCGTGCCGATGTCGACACCAATCACGTAGTCCATTGTTGTCCCTTTTATTATTGGCGTGGTGGTTTATGTAGACGTGAACATTTTTTTGGCGATTTTATCCGACGGCAGTTTCAAGTCGCGGCTGATCAATCCATGGTTGCAAATGTTAACGTCAACATTTCGGGACGCTAGCACAACACGATTGTCACCACAATACGCATGCACGGTTGTGGCCTGGCGTACAATCGCTGAAAATCACGGCGCCCGCAGCCAGCCACCATCGAGCGTTCATGACCAGACCAGGCAAAGCCACCATCACCGACATCGCCAAACGCGTGAACATGACTACCGTCACGGTGTCGCGGGCGCTCAACCAGCCAGAGAAGGTCAAGAAGCAGACGCTGGAGCTCATCCTCAAGGTGGCCAAAGAGCTCAACTACGTGCCCAATGCCTTTGCCCGCAACCTCAAGAATCGCGAGAGCCGGCTGCTGGGCCTGGTCACGGCAAGCCTGGAAAACCCGTTCTACGGCGAGATCATCAAGGCGATAACGCGCGAGGCGAAGAAGCGCGACTACACCTTGATGCTGTTCGATACCGATGGCTCGCCAGAGCTGGAGGCGCGGGCGATCGATACGCTGCTCAGCTATCAGGTCGCAGGGGTGATCCTCTCGGTGATCAGCGACGACGACCAATACCAGCCGAGCTATCTGGCCAAGCTGGAGATGGCCGCCATCCCGGTCGTCCAGATCGACCGCCAGCTCACAGGTGCGCCGTTTGCCGGCGTCTACCTGGACAACGAGCAGAGCGGCTATCAGGGCGCGCGCGCGTTGTTGGCACAGGGGCGGCGCCGGCTGCTGGTCGTCGCCGGGCCGCAACGCTCGAAGATTTCCCTGGCGCGGCTGGCAGGCATTCGACGCGCATTGGAGCAGTGGCCAGAGCCTACCGTGCTGGAGGTCGTGCATGGGGACTACACCCAGGCGCCGGCACGTGATGTGGTGCGTAGTTACCTGCAAAGTGGCAAGTGGCCCGATGTCATCTTTGGCCTCAATGCGCTCATGACCTTGGGCGCGCTGCAGGCCATGCGCGAGGTTGGCTTGAGCCGCAATGACATAGCGCTGTTCAGCATCGACCAGGTGCACTATGCCGAGATCTATGGCCAGCCCATCCCTTGCATCAGCCATAGCAGCGTCGAGTTGGGTGTAGGCGCGATCAACCTGTTGCTTGGCCAGATCGACGATCCTTCGCAACCGCTGCGCGACCAAGTCATTGAAGGGCAGCTACTGCTCTGACCTGCCAACCACTGGCGGGTACATATCTGGTTAAAAATGTAGACGTTGACATTTGGCGCTGAGCTGGCGTCAGATTGAGCCCGCAAGCGATTCGAGTGGTATGTAAACGTCTACATAAAAATAATCAAAGTGCCCTTTGTTCGTCAGGGGGCCAGGGAGGTGGCGAATGGCAACGCAACTCGAAGGTAAAGTGGCAGCGGTCACAGGCGCTGCGTCGGGAATAGGCCTGGCATCGGCCGAGGCGATGGTGGCAGCGGGTGCCAGGGTGGTCATGATCGACCGGGATGAAGCCGCCTTGGCCAGCGCGTGTGAACGCCTGGGGGAGGCGGCCATGCCGTTGGTGATCGACCTGCTGGTGCCTGAGCGCTGTGCAACGCTGCTGCCGGGTGTGCTGGCGAAGGCCGGCCAGCTCGACATTCTGTATGCCAACGCCGGTTGCTACGTGGGCGGTGATCTGGTTGATGCGGATGTGGCGGCCATCGACCGCATGCTGAACCTCAACGTCAATGCCGTGATCAAGAATGTGCATGATGTGTTGCCGCACATGATCGAGAGGGGGACGGGCGACATTCTGGTCACAGGCTCGGTGGCCGGGCATTTTCCGGTTCCCTGGGAGCCGGTGTACTCGGCCTCCAAGTGGGCGGTCAACTGCTTCGTGCAGACGGTGCGCCGCCAGGTCAAGGCTCACGGTATCCGTGTCGGCGCCGTGTCGCCTGGCCCGGTCAGCAGTGCACTGCTGGCCGATTGGCCGGAAGAAAACCTGAAAAAGGCCAAGGCTAGCGGTAGCCTGATCGAACCATCCGACATAGCCGATGCGGTCATGTACATGCTCACGCGCCCGCGTAACGTGACGATTCGGGACATGATCGTGCTGCCTTCGGCATTTGATATGTAACGGTTGCACTCAACATCAACCGCTGCAGGCGTGATCTTGTCGAGGCAGCCTGCAGCGTAAGTTGGTCTGCGGTGTGTCTTATTTCAAAGCACTACCGAAACCCGCTGCTGGATTGGATGGCGGCCTATCTTCGAATGCGACTTGGATCCAATACTCCGGTTCTGTATCATCCGGCCGCCATCAGAATGATGGCCGATGATTATTTAAAGGACTGAAGTAATGAAAAAGCTGTTCAAGGCCACCGTAGCCGTTGCTGTCGTTTCGGGCGTTGCCCTGCTGTCCGGTTGCACTGGCCAAGTTTACAACCAGCAGAAAAACTGCTCGTACGACTACCTGTTCCACCCATCGGTTTCCATCTCCAAGGTCATCGGTGGCTGCGGCCCGATCGATAAACTGCCTCAGCCGCAGTAAGCTTGGCGATACCCTGATCGCGTCACCTGTGACCTGATCCAAAGCCCCCAGTCATGCATATGGCTGGGGGCTTTTGTTTGTCTGGCGTGACAACCTGCCGCTGGGACAACCTGCCGCCTTGCTTGTACGCCCGCAATTTGTTTGTGCTGGCATTTCAGATACAATCAGCGAAACGATTCAGCCCTGTCGGTCAATACGACAAAAGCCTGGGTCGTTTTCTGGTTCTTTAAGCCGCTGAACAATGATCACAAAAAGCCTGCGCACAAGAACACGAAGCACCTGGGCCAGCCACAGGCCCGTCCTCCGTTCTACAGACTGGAATTGATCAATGTTCAAGAAAGCTGGCAAGACCTTGCTGGGTCTGGCTGTCGCTGCGAGCTTCATGCAAGCGCACGCCGCAGAAACCAAGAAAGTCGATGTGCTGCTGGTCGGCGGCGGCATCATGAGCTCCACCCTGGCCGTGTGGCTGCACGAGCTGGAGCCAAGCTGGTCGATGGAGATGGTCGAGCGCCTGGATGGCGTCGCCGAAGAAAGCTCCAACGGCTGGAACAACGCCGGCACCGGCCACTCCGCGCTGGCTGAGCTGAACTACACCCCGGAAGATAAAGACGGCAACGTCAACATCACCAAGGCCATCGAAATCAACGAAGCCTTCCAGATCTCCCGCCAGTTCTGGTCGTGGCAGGTCCGTCAGGGCGTGCTGAAGAACCCGCATTCGTTCATCAACACCACCCCGCACATGAGCTTCGTGTGGGGCGATGACAACATCAAGTTCCTCAAGAAGCGTTATGACGCGCTGCAGGCAAGCCCGCTGTTCCGCTCGATGCAGTACTCCGAGGACCACGCGCAGATCGCCAAGTGGGTCCCGCTGATGATGGAAGGCCGCGACCCGAACCAGAAGCTGGCGGTGACCTGGACGCCACTGGGCACCGACGTGAACTTCGGTGAAATCACCCGCCAGTTCGTCGGCCACCTGAAGACCCAGGACAACTTCACCCTGAAGCTGTCCAGCGAAGTCCAGGACATCACCCGCAACGAGGACGGCTCCTGGCACGTCGAGTACAAGAACCTGAAGGACGGTACCGAGTCGGCCACCGACGCCAAGTTCCTGTTCATCGGTGCCGGCGGCGGCGCGCTGAAGCTGCTGCAGAAGTCGGGCATTCCTGAAGCCAAGGAATACGCAGGCTTCCCGGTCGGCGGTTCGTTCCTGGTGACAGAGAACCCGACCATCGCCATGCAGCACATGGCCAAGGCCTATGGCATCGCCTCGACCGGCGCGCCACCCATGTCGGTACCGCACCTGGACACCCGTGTGCTGGACGGCAAGCGCGTGATCCTGTTCGGGCCATTCGCCACCTTCTCGACCAAGTTCCTGAAGAACGGTTCGTACCTGGACCTGCTCAGCAGCACCACCATGCACAACGTGTGGCCAATGACCAAGGTCGGCATCGAGCAGTACCCGCTGGTCGAGTACCTCGCTGGCCAGCTGATGCTGTCGGACGACGACCGCTTCGAAGCGCTGCGCACCTACTTCCCGAACGCCAAGAAGGAAGACTGGAAGCTGTGGCAGGCCGGTCAGCGCGTGCAGATCATCAAGCGTGACGCAGACAAGGGCGGCGTGCTGAAGCTGGGTACCGAAGTGGTGGCCTCGCAAGACCGCACCATCGCCGGCCTGCTGGGCGCATCGCCAGGCGCCTCGACCGCCGCGCCGATCATGCTGAACGTGCTGGAAACCGTGTTCAAGGACAAGGTCGCCACCCCGCAATGGCAAGCCAAGATCAAAGAGATCGTGCCTAGCTACGGCACCAAGCTCAACGATTCGGCAGCGGCCACGCAGAAAGAGTGGAACTACACCGCTGAAGTCCTGCAGCTGGAGAAGCCGCCGGTCATCGACCAGAGCGTCGGTACCAGCACGGGTGCTAGCCAGCCGGTTGAGAGCAAGCCAGAGAACGACATGGCGCTGTAAGCGTCAGCGTTGTGATCGAAAGCCACGGGGGTGACCTCGTGGTTTTTTTTTGCTTGTCCCGGCACCCACAGCCAACTCTGGCTCACCGCTGACGCAAAATGCACTCCAGCAAACCGGGGAAGCGTGCATCGAGCATTTCGCTGCGCAGTGAGTTCATATGGGTAGTGCCCACATTGCGCGTTTGCACCAGCCCCGCATCGCGCAACACGCGAAAATGATGGGACATGCTGGACTTCGGCCGGCCGCCGTCCAGCTCGCCGCAGCTGGCTTCCGCCACGCCTGCCAGGTGGCGCACGATTTCCATGCGTACAGGGTCGCTCAGCGCATACAGCAGGCGCTCGAGGATCAGGTCTTCAGGGGTGGGATGTTTGTAGGCTCGCATGGGCGTCATGATAACGGGGGTTTCATTAATTGCCATAGTTCGATTATGATCGAACTATCGTATTCAGATGAACCCGGAGTTCTCCATGTCCGCACTGTTCGAACCCTATACCCTCAAAGACGTCACCTTGCGCAACCGCATCGCCATTCCGCCGATGTGCCAGTACATGGCCGAGGACGGCATGATCAACGATTGGCACCAGGTGCATTACGCCGGCCTGGCCCGTGGTGGCGCCGGCCTGCTGGTGGTCGAAGCCACTGCGGTGGCGCCGCAAGGGCGTATCACCCCCGGTTGCGCCGGTATCTGGAGCGACGCCCATGCCCAGGCCTTTGTGCCGGTGGTGCAGGCGATCAAGGCTGCAGGCTCGGTGCCGGGCATCCAGATCGCCCACGCGGGGCGCAAGGCCAGTGCCAACCGCCCGTGGGAAGGTGACGACCATATCGCCGCGGATGACGCGCGAGGCTGGGACACCATCGCCCCGTCGGCCATCGCCTTCGGCGCCCACTTGCCGAAAGTGCCGCGTGAAATGACCCTGGACGACATTGCCCGGGTCAAGCAGGACTTCGTCGATGCCGCACGTCGAGCGCGTGATGCGGGCTTTGAATGGATCGAACTGCACTTCGCTCACGGCTACCTGGGGCAGAGCTTCTTCTCCGAGCACTCCAACCAGCGCACCGATGCCTACGGTGGCAGCTTCGAGAACCGCAGCCGCTTCCTGCTGGAAACCCTGGCAGCCGTGCGCGAGGTGTGGCCGGAAAACCTGCCGCTGACCGCCCGCTTTGGCGTGCTGGAATACGATGGCCGTGATGAGCAGACGCTGGAAGAGTCCATCGAGTTGGCCCGCCTGTTCAAGGCGGGTGGCCTGGACCTGCTCAGTGTCAGCGTCGGCTTCACCATCCCGGACACCAACATTCCATGGGGCCCTGCCTTCATGGGGCCGATCGCTGAGCGTGTGCGTCGTGAGGCAGGTTTGCCAGTGACTTCAGCGTGGGGCTTCGGTACCCCGCAGTTGGCGGAAGGGGCGTTGAAGGCCAATCAGCTCGACCTGGTGTCGGTGGGGCGTGCGCACCTGGCCGACCCGCACTGGGCGTATTTTGCGGCCAAGGAACTGGGCGTCGATAAAGCCTCGTGGACTTTGCCTGCGCCTTACGCGCACTGGCTTGAGCGTTATCGCTGATTCCTGGAGGGGCCGCACAGCGGCCCCGGCTCAAAACCGATCCAACCGGTAACCCTTCAACTCGGCACGAAGCTCCCGTTCAGCCAACCCCGCCACCCATTCCGCTGTCACCGCCGCCTGGGTCAACCCCAGGTGCTGATGCCCAAACGCTAGCAGCACGCGCCCATCACACACCCGGTCGATCACCGGCAGCGAGTCCGGCAGCGAAGGCCGCAAGCCCATCCACGGCGTCGCCCCTTCGGCATTCAGTTCACGCTGGAACAAACCCTTGCTCAACCGGTGCAACTGCCACGCCCGCTGCATGCTTGGCGGTGCATCGAGACCGGCGAACTCCACCGTGCCAGCCAGGCGCAAGCCCTCGGCCATTGGCGTCATGATGAACTTGCGCTCCAGCGATGTGACGGCGAATGGCAAGCGCTGCTGCTCGCCAGGCAGCATCAGGTGATAGCCACGCTCGGTGTCCAGAGGGACTCGTTTGCCGGTCAGAGCCGTGGTCAGTTGCGCTGAGTGCGCGCCGCAACTGATTAGCACCTGGCGCGCATGGAACGTACCTTGGCCGGTGTTGAGCTGCACGCCATTGCCATTCAGTTGTCCGCCATCGACCTGCGCCTGGACGAAGCGCACGCCACAGGCCTTGGCTGCTTCGAACAACTCGATGACCACGCGGTAAGGGTCGATGAAATGCCCGGTACGGGGGAAAAACAAGCCGCCCAAGATCGACGAGGTCAACTCTGGCGCAGCGGCGCGCACCGTGTCGGCCGACCAGAATTCAGCCGGCACCGCCTGCTGTTGCATGCGTGCCTGCAACGCCTCCAGTGCCGGGCGCGACTCGGCGCGCTCGAACACCAGCAACGAGCCGTCCTCCTTGAACAGCTCGCTGCGCCCGATGGAGCCGAGCAAACGCTGCCAGGCGCCCAGGCTGCCTTCGTTCAGTGCACGGATGCCGGCCACGCTGCGCTGGAACGGCTCCGGGCGCAGGTTGAGCAGCAGCCGGGTGAACCAGGGCAACGCCTTGGGCAGGTACTTCCAGTCCAGCCGCAGGGGCCCCATCGGGTCCAGCAGCATGCGCGGCAGGCGCTTGAGGATCGACAGGTCGGCAATCGGGAACACCTGCTCGGTAGCCAGGTGTCCGGCATTGCCGTAGGAGGCGCCGTGGCCCGGCGGTTGGCGGTCGATCAGCAGCACGCGACGGCCCTGGCGGGCCAGTTGCAGGGCGCAGGCGACACCGACAATGCCGGCGCCGACCACAGCGATATCGGTCTGGGAGGGGGCGTGGGCCATGATTCAGTGTTCCCGCTTGCCGTCGAGCAAGCGCCGCACCTGCAGCGGGTTTGCGTGCTTCAGCGCCTGCGGCAGCAAGGCATCGGGGAAGTCCTGATAGCACACCGGCCGCAGAAAACGCAGGATCGCAGCAGTGCCCACCGAGGTGCTGCGCGCATCGGACGTTGCCGGGAACGGCCCGCCGTGGACCATCGCATCGCATACCTCAACCCCGGTCGGCCAGCCATTGACCAGCAGGCGCCCGGCCTTGCGTTCGAGGGTCGGCAGCAGGCTGCGGGCGCTGTCGAGGTCGGCATCGTCCAGGTGCAGGGTCGCGGTCAGTTGGCCCTCCAGGTGCTCGGCCACCTGGCGCACTTGTTCATCGCTGTCGCAGGCCACCACCAACGAAGCGGCGCCAAACACCTCGGCCTGCAAGCCCGGGTCGGCGAGAAACGCGCTGGCCTGGGTGACGAACAGCTGAGCCTGGCACTGGTTCGGGCCTTGCGGGGGTTGGCCGCAGGCCGCGACCTTGGCATTGCTGTTTTCGGTCATGGCGCCCACACCCGCTGCGTAGGCATTGAAAATGCCCGGGGTCAGCATGGTCTGCGCCGCTGCATGGCGTACTTGCTCGCTGGCGGCGGCGATAAAACGCTGCAGTGCCGGGCCTTGGCGGGCGACTATCAGGCCGGGGTTGGTGCAGAACTGCCCGGCGCCCTGGGTCAACGAGGCAACGAAACCTTGGGCCAGTACCTCACCACGCGCCTGCAAGGCTGCGTCGAACAGGAACACCGGGTTGATCGAGCTCATCTCGGCATACACCGGGATCGGTTCCGGGCGCGCCTGAGCCGCGTGGCACAGGGCCAAACCGCCGCTGCGCGAACCGGTGAAGCCAACGGCCTTGATCCGCGGGTCGCTGACTAGGGCGATGCCCACTTCACGCCCAGCACCATACAACAGCGAGAAGACGCCCTCTGGCAGGCCACACAGTTGGACGGCGCGAGCGACGGCCTGGCCGACCAGCTCACTGGTGCCCGGGTGCGCGCCGTGTGCCTTGACCACCACCGGGCAGCCGGCGGCCAGGGCCGAGGCGGTGTCGCCACCGGCCACCGAGAAGGCCAGGGGGAAGTTGCTGGCGCCAAACACCGCTACCGGCCCCAAGGCCACCTGGCGCTGGCGCAGGTCGGCGCGCGGCAGGGGCTGGCGCTGTGGTTGGGCGGCATCGACGCGCACATCCAGCCATTCACCACTGCGCACCACGCGGGCGAAGGTGCGCAGTTGGCCACAGGTACGGCCCCGTTCGCCCAGGATACGTGCCTTGGGCAGGCCACTTTCGGCCACGGCACGGCCGATCAAGGCATCGCCCAGCGCTTCTATCTGCTGGGCGATGGTTTCGAGAAAGATTGCGCGTTGCTCCAGTGAGGTTTCGCGGTAGGCGTCGAACGCAGCCCAGGCCAGTTCGCAGGCGTGGGCCACGTGTTCCCCGGTACCGCCGGCATAGGCGGGTTCCAGGGGCTGGTTGGTAGCCGGGTCGATGGCGCGGATCGCTTCGCGGCTGCCGGGTACGGGGCGTTGGCCGATCAGCAGTTTGCCTGTCAGGGGCATGGAGCCTCCTTCATAGTCGGGTTCTGGGTCGGGGCTGCCAAGCAGCCCCAGGGTTCAGGCCAGGTTCTGCTCGGCCGACCAGCTGGAGTACCACGTGCGGAACAGCGCGTACTGCTGTTCGGCGTAGTTGCGCTGGGCGTCGGTGAGCGCATCGGTTTCGTTGAAGTGCAGGCTGTATTCGCGGTCGCCGTTGAGCACCATCAGGTGTTTGTAATACAGCACCAGGTCGCAGCCCTCATCGAACGACGACAGCACCGCCAATGCCGACTCCAGCTCGCGTGCCAGGCGGCGGGCCCTGGCGTCACCCTTGGCCGCTTGCTTGCTCAGGCTCACCAGTTGCAGCACTTCACGCGGCAGGGCATTGCCGATGCCGGTAATGGCGCCGGTGGCGTTGCAGTTGACGAAACCATGGACTACCTGGGTATCCACGCCGACCATCAGGGTCACATCGTCGTCTTTGGAGGTGATGTGCTCGGCGGCGTAGCGCAGGTCGGCACCACCACCGAACTCCTTGAAACCGATCAGGTTCGGGTAGTCGCGGCGCAGTTCGAAGAACAGGTCGGCACGGGTGGCAAAGCCGTAGTAGGGGCTGTTGTAGATGACTGCAGGCAGCTTCGGCGCCGCTTGCAGGATCGCGGCGAAGTGGTGCTTTTGGGCGATCAGGGAGGCGCCACGCGACAGCACGCGGGGGATGACCATCAGGCCGGCGGCGCCGACCTTGGCGGCATGGGCTGCATGGGCCACGGCTTCACGGGTGTTCACCGCGCCGGTGCCGACGATGGTCGGGATGCCGGCGGCAACCAGGCGCGCCACGCCCTCCTGGCGCTCGGCTTCGGTCAGCAGCGGCCAGTCGCCCATCGAGCCGCAGTAGACCACGGCGCTCATGCCGGCCTCGATCAGCTCGCGCCCTTTGCGCACAAGGGCGTCGAAGTCTGGTTTGCGCTCGGCGGTGCAGGGTGTCATCAGGGCAGGCATGCAGCCGGTGAAAATATTGTCGCTCATGGGTATCACTCCTTGCAGTATTCAGTCTGGGTTGCGAAGAAAATGGCCTGGGCAGTCAGATGCCCCAGGCGAAAGGGTCTTGTTCGTCGATCAGCAGGGTACTGTCGGCGGTCATGTAGGCGCGGCCGGTGATGAACGGGCGAATATGCTCACCTTCGCGCTCGTAGCGGCCGTGGAACTGGCTGCCGGTAATGCTGGCCTGGACCCAGGTCTGGCCTTCGGCGAGCTTGCCGTCGGCGGCCAGGCAGGCCAGCTTGGCGCTGGTGCCGGTGCCGCAGGGCGAGCGGTCATAGGCCTTGCCGGGGCACATGACGAAGTTGCGGCTGTCGGCATCAGGGTCGGCGGCAAACAGCTCGATATGGTCGATGGGGGCGCTGTGCTCGCCGGTGATGCCTTGGGCCTCCAAGGCCTTGAGCATCGCCCAGGTGAACGCGGTGAGAGCTTCGCGGTTGTCCAGCTCGATGCGCTGGCCGTGCTCTGAAACCAGGAAGAACCAGTTGCCGCCCCAGGCGATGTCGCCGTGCACCACGCCATGGCCTGGCACGTCCACCGACACCTGCCGGCGGTAGCGATAGGACGGCACGTTGCCGACGGTGACCGCGCCGTCCTCGTGCAGGGTGGCGCTGACCTGGCCGACCGGCGTGTCGATTTTGTGCACGCCCGGCTGGATCAGCCCCAGGTGCCGTAGCGAGGCGACCAGCCCGATGGTGCCGTGGCCACACATGTTCAGGTACCCGGCATTGTTGAAAAAGATCACCCCACAAGTGGCGTCTTCCGACACCGGGGCGCAGTACAGCGCACCGACCAGCACATCGTTGCCGCGTGGCTCCAGCAGGCAGGCGCGGCGCCAGTGGTCGTGCAGCTCGCGCAACTCATCGCGCTGCTCGGCCATGCTGCGGCCATTGAGTTGCGGGAAGCCATTCATTACCAGGCGGGTCGGTTCGCCGCCGGTGTGCGAGTCGATGACGTGAACGTGTTTCATGGGCATGTCCATTCTCTAGTGAGCCTGCTTTTGTGCTGGTTGTGCCGGCGACAGGGCCAGTAGCCTTCAGGAGGCCAGTGCAGCCGGGCGAGTGGCGGCCTGGGCCTCGTGGCTTGTTTCGCTTTCGTCTTCGCCTTCCAGGCGCATCAGGTGGGCCGGCACGCCGGTGGCAGCACCCCAGTAGTAGATGCCCAGCGCGCAGGCCGCGACGACCACGGTATCGAACGGGTGGCCGATCACGCCTAGGCCGCCGAAACTGCCCAGCCAGGAAAGCAGGATGGTCACCGCGTAAAAGCCGATCAGCCAGGCGCTGGAGCGCACCTGCTGGGCCAGCGACAGGTGCTGGGTCGGCACGAAGCGGCCGCACAGCAGGTACAGCACGAACATCACGATCTGCAGGGCCAGTAGCCACGACACGGTGTTCCAGCCGGACCAGTAGACGATCAGCGCGGCGATGATGAACGACAGCGGGCCCAGCACGCCCATGCCCTTGACCCGGAACGGGCGTGGCATATCTGGCGCATTGCGGCGCAGGGCAGCGACGGTGACCGGCGCTACCGCATAGCTCAGCACCAGGGCTGCAGACACCACGTTGATCAGCGCTTCCCAGGACGGAAAGGGCAGGGTCCAGAACACTGACAGGCCGAAGGTCAGCCACAGCGCCGGGCGTGGGATGCCCGATTGCTCGTCGATGCGGGTGAAATACTTGAAGAAGGTGCCGGTCTGGGCCCAGCC
The DNA here is from genome assembly GCF_047456105.1 of Pseudomonas sp. BNK-15. Taxonomy (NCBI): domain Bacteria; kingdom Pseudomonadati; phylum Pseudomonadota; class Gammaproteobacteria; order Pseudomonadales; family Pseudomonadaceae; genus Pseudomonas; species Pseudomonas sp. BNK-15. Next base: position 554,912 of record NZ_CP179898.1, on the reverse strand, counting down.
ATAGATCACCCGCGGGGTGGCGTTCATGTAGATGTTGCCGCAGCCGCTGGGCGAGATCACCGCATCGGCCACCACCAGGTAGGCCAGCCAGCCTACGCCCAGGGCCAAGGCGATGTCACGGTAGGGCAGGGCCAGTTCCTTTGTCACCGAAGCCCAGCCGTTGGTCAGCATTTCGGTCGGCACGCTGCCAAGGAAGGCCAGTTGCAGCAGGGCATAGATCGCGGTGGACAGCAGTACGGAGAGGATCAGCGCGATGGGTATGGTGCGCTGTGGGTTCTTGACTTCGCTTGCCACCGAGATGATTGGTGTCAGGCCCAGGTAAGCGAAGATGATGCCGCCAGCCGAGACGGCCATTTCCACACCGGACATGCCGAAGGGGGCGAAGCCCTGGACCTCGAAGTTCTCTGGCTTGAAGAAGGTGAACAGCACACCGATCACCAGCAGCGGCACGATGAACTTGAACACGCTGACCAGGTTGTTGGCCTTGGCGAAGGTCTTGACGCTGCGGTAGTTGAGCAGGAAGAACAGCCCCAGCAGCGCAAACTGCACTAACCAGCCGAGCACGGTGGGGTCGCTGGAGCCGGCCTTGGTCAGGCCAGGGAACCAGGCCGCGGCGTACTGGCGTGATGCGACCACTTCGATGGCGATCAGGCTGGAGAAGGCGATCAGGGTGATGAAGCCCATCAGGTAGCCGAGCAGTGGGCCGTGCGAGTACACCGGGTAGCGCACCACACCCCCGGCGCGTGGCAGCGCGGCGCCGAGCTCGCAGTAAACGATGCCCAGTAGCAGTACGGCGAAGCCGCCGAGAAACCAGGAGAGGATGCCGGCCGGCCCGGCAATGGCCGAGACGTGGCTGGCGGCGAACAGCCAGCCGGAGCCGAAGATGGCGCCGAGGCCGATGAAGGTGAGGTCCAGCAATGACAGCTGTTTCTTGAATTTGCCTGACATGGGGTCGCCTTTTTGTAGGTTTTGGATAGGCAGGTCTGATGTCACCAGGTGCGGCTTTTGGGGCCGCGCTCTTGTAGGTCTTGGGCGGCTTGCGTGGGAACTAGAGTGGACCGAACGGGGCCACGGTTCTTGATGGTTTTCTGCAGGGCAGATGACGAAATCGGCACAATTGCAGAAAAGACTGGCGCGCCGGTCGCCAGGCTGGATAGGCTGGAGGCCCTGCTGTACAAGGGTTTGAGAGTTTTGCCGGCGATGGCGCCGGTGCAGACACTAGAGAATTGACTGATGGCCGACGCCACCCTGGCAGCCCTGTACCAGAACTTGGACCAGCACCGCCCCGCCAGCCTTCAGGCACTGCTCGCCGGGGTATCCCTGCTGTTGCCGATCCTCGATGCCATCCCCAACGCCGCGATCTTCATCAAGGATCCGGATGCCCGCTATGTGCTGGCCAACAACACCCTGGTTCAGCGCTGCGGCCTCAAGCGCCTGCAACCACTGTTGGGCAAGACCAGCGCCGAAGTCTTCCCGGCGCAACTGGGCCCCGGTTATACCGAGCAGGACCGTCGTGTGCTCAAGGATGGCCTGGTGCTGGAAGACCAGCTCGAGCTGCACCTGTACGGCAGCCGTGAACCGGGCTGGTGCCTGACGCACAAGCGCCCGCTGTACAACCAGGCGGGCGAGATCCTCGGCTTGGTCGGCATTTCGGTCGACCTGCAATCAGCCGCCGACAGCCACCCCGCCTATCAACGCCTGGCCGCGGTGGATGAGCACATTCGCAAGCACTTTCACCAGCCGATCAGCATGGGCGAGCTCACCCGCATCGCCGGTATTTCCGTGGCCCAGCTGGAGCGCTACTGCAAGCGGGTGTTCCACCTCACGCCCCGGCAGATGATCCACAAGGCACGCCTGGAGCACGCCCGTCGTCTGTTGCATTCGGAGCTGCCCATCACCGACGTGGCGATGTGCTGCGGCTACACTGACCACAGCGCCTTCAGCCGCCAGTTCAAGCAACTGACCGGCTTTACGCCGCGCCAATATCGGTTGGTTCGGTGTAATGAAACACAGGGAAGAGATGCCGGCGCTAAACTACGTTGGGTAGGAAGGTAGGTATTATTCTCAAGTATTTTATTGTTGGAAGCGACGGTGCGGAGGATAACTGATGGTCAATAATAGAGTGTCTAGCAGTCGGGTGCACAATACCAAACGAGACGCGCTGTTTGTGAGTTTCGCGCGATCTTATTGTCCGTACGGTTATCTCAGAGTTGCGCAGCCTAGCACTGGGTTTGTGGCGTTTAATGGTGAATGGTGTGGTCTTGTTGCGGGCGGATACTTGCTCGGTAATGGTCATCGATTGCTGAATACGCAGATAATGAGGTTTGGCAGCCCAGACTTGCTAAGCCCTTTCGGACGAGGAGGCATCAATGCTTATAGTTTTTGTTCCGGAGATCCTATAAATAATACAGACCCGAGTGGGCGCTTCGCCCTGTCCATGATAAAACCCCTGAAGCGTCTCCAGCATGGAGTCAAGGCCATCCCGCGAATAGCAGCTAGTGAACGTCTTAATTTCAAGAGTCAGCAAAAAACGAAGGTCAGTGTTTTTAGTCAGTATCCCAAATTGAGTAATCGGAAATTATCCAAGTTTGGAACGGAGTTCGAGCAATTTCAAGAAGCCTCTGCAGATCAAGGTTTTAAGCCGATTGTTATTAACAGTAAAAGCGATCTTAAATATGTGTCGGGCTATCACTCAAGGCGATTTGTATTAACAGATCGAGGGGAGCTTCTGGTCGATGGATCGGCTGATTTGAACCGACATGGTATGAATCATGCCATACTGGCAACGTACGGTTCCAAAGGGGGCGGCGTGATTGCAGCAGGTATGATTGCAGCCCCAAAGAGTGGTCACGTTATGCTTTGGAATGATTCAGGGCATTACCATCCCAACTTCTCTACACTCTTCCCTGTGGAGTTCAAGCTGACTGGCATGGGGGTTGAGGTAGAAAGGATCAGAGTATTGGCGAGTCTCGGCTAACTTAATGATAAACAAATCGGTTTTAGCTATGGATTATGCATAACTATTCGGGCCTCTGCGAAGCACTGTTCGGCTATTGACGAGCGCGGCTCGCTGCGGCGCAGCAGCAGGCCGACCGGGCTGTGGATGGCGGCGTCGGCCACCGGTACGATGCGCAGGTGCTCGCTGAGGTCTTCCAAGCCACAGTCCAGCGGCATGATCGCGCAGCACATGCCGGTGTTGATGGCCTGGATCAGCTGGAAGGTTGAGTCGCTTTCCAGCACCGCATGCTGCTCCAGGCCACGGCTGCGGAAGCTCAGGTCCAACGATTGGCGGTAGTGCATGCCTTTGCTTAGCAAGCCCAGCGGTATATCGCTGAGTGAATCCCAGCGCAGCGGGTCGCCGGCAAACTGGAAGTGCCGGGTGTCGTGCAGCAGGCCCATGGTGGTCGTGCCCAGTTCGATCACTTCGAAAAAGCTGGTGTTGACCTGGTCCATGTAGCAGATACCCAGGTCGAGTTGGTTGCGGCTGAGCCCGTCGATGACTTGCTCCGAGCTCAGCGAGCTGAGCTGAAACTGCAGCTCGGGGTATTTTTCGCGCAGCGGCAGCAGCAGCTGCATGGGGTTGAAGCTGGCCAGCGGCACGGTGCCCAGGCGCAAGCTACCAACCACTTGGCCGCGGCAGCTGGCTGCCTCGGCCTGCAGGCCATCATGGGCGGCGAGCAGGGTGCGGGCCCAGGCCAGGATGCGCTCGCCGGCTTCGGTGAAGCCCTCGAAGCGCTGGCCGCGTTTGACCAGCACCAGTTCCAGTTCGTCTTCCAGGTTGCGCAGGCGCATGGACAGGGTCGGCTGGGTGATATGGCACAGCGCCGCAGCCTGGCCGAAGTGGCGGGTCTGGTCGAGGGCGATGAGGAACTTGAGCTGCTTGATGTCCATGGGAGTGCCTGGGGTCTGGTTGTGCTGACCTTAACCAAGTCAGCGATAGATGTCATTGATCGGGCGGTACGGCATATCGATTGGACGCGCTCTGGTCATGTCTCTAGCGTAACGACCATGCCATACAAGGAGCTTCACTGTGCGCGTTCAATCCGACGCGGTCTTCGTACCGCTCAATATCGCCGTACTGACGGTCAGCGACACCCGCACCTACGACAACGACACTTCGGGTGAGCTGCTCGCCAGCCGCCCGGTGCAGATCGGCCATCGCCTGGTCTCGCGTGCGCTGCTCAAGGACGACCTGTACAAGATCCGCGCCCAGGTGGCCACCTGGATTGCCGATGAGCAGGTGCAGGTGGTGCTGATCACCGGCGGCACCGGTTTCACCGGGCGGGATAGCACACCGGAAGCGGTGGAGTGCCTGTTCGATCGGCGTATCGACGGTTTCGGCGAGCTGTTCCGGGCGTTGTCCATTCTTGATGTCGGTACCTCGACCGTGCAGAGCCGGGCGTTGGCCGGCATGGCCAATGGCACTCTGGTGTGCTGCCTGCCAGGTTCTACCGGTGCCTGCCGCACGGCGTGGGAAGGCATCCTGGTGGAGCAGCTGGATGCGCGGCACCAGCCTTGTAATTTTGTGAAGCACCTTAAGCCCATCGCGCCCTGCGACACACGCGGTTGATCAGTTCCGGCCCTATCGCCAGCTTGCCGGCGATAGGGCCAGTCAGCTCAACACATGCTCCACCGGCTGCAGCGCCGGTGGCAGCGGCTCCACGCCCAAGGCCCCCAGCACATCCCGCTCGACCGTGCGCACCATGGCATCGGTCGGCAGGTCGTTCTCGTCTCGCCCGAACGGGTCTTCCAGTTCATTGCCGATCGCATCCAGCCCAAAGAAGGTGTACCCCACAATGGTGGTAAACAGCGGTGCCAGCCAGCCCAGCGGCTCGGCCAGCGCGAACGGCAGCAACAGGCAGAAGATGTAGATGGTCCGGTGCAGCAGCAGGGTATAGGGGAAGGGCAGCGGTGTGCCCTTGATCCGCTCGCAGGTGGCCTGTACCTCTGACAACCCGACCAGGCGTTGCTCCAATAGGCTATAGCGCCAGTCGCTGATCTGCTGCTGCTCGGCCAGGCGTGAGCAGCGGGCGCCAACTTCCTGCAAGATACCGTCGCAGACATTGTGCGGGCGGATCGCAGCGGGGTTGGCCAGCCACGGCCGGGCGGCGGCCACATCATCCTCATTGCGCAACCGGGCATTGAGCGCATGGGCAAAGCCGCACAGGCTGCGCAGCACCTCGGCGCGCAGCTTTTCATCGGCGATCACCACGCTCTCACGTATGAACGAGCGGGTCTCGATGATCATCTTCCCCCAGGCCTTGCGCCCCTCCCACCAACGGTCATAACAGGCATTGTTGCGAAAACTCATGAAGATCGACAGCGACAGGCCAAGCAGCGTGAAGGGGGTAGCGCTGACGGGGTAGAAAAACGCCGGGAAGTGGCGTTCGACCAGCACGATCAGGGCGGCGAGCAAGGTGACCATCAGGCAGCGCAAGGCAATGCGTTTGACGATCGAACCCTTGAGGGTGAACAGCACGCGCAACACATCGGGGCGAGAGTGAACGATCATGGAAGTCCAGAGACGGCCGGTCAGCCGCCGGTCATGTTCATGAAGCGCAGGATCTGCACATCGCCACCGACCTCGAAATGATGGCGGTAGGGCTTGAGGTGCAGCGAATCGCGGATGGCTTTTTCCAGCCGCTCGGCATCACCCGGGTGGGCACGCAGCACCTGTTTGAGGTCCATCGAATGTTCATTGCCCAGGCACAGCAGCAGCCGGCCTTCGACGGTCAGGCGCACACGGTTGCAGGTGGCGCAGAAGTTGTGGCTGTGCGGCGAGATGAACCCGACACGGGTGCTCGCCGCTTCTGCCAGGCGCCAGTAACGCGCCGGGCCCTGGGACGACTCGGTCGACTCGATCAGGGTGAATTGCTCGGCCAGGCGCGCGCGCACTTCGTCGCTGGAGCAGAACGACTCGCCGCGTTCATGCTCGTTGATCACGCCCAGCGGCATTTCTTCGATGAAGGTGATGTCCAGTTCGCGGTCGATGGCAAAGCGCACCAGGTCGACCAGCTCATGGTCGTTGCGCCCCTTGAGCACCACGCAGTTGAGTTTGATGCGCTGAAAACCCGCGCGGCGGGCCGCGTCGATGCCGGCGATCACCTGGGCCAGGTCGCCGGTGCGGGTCAGTTGCTTGAAACGTTCTGCATCGAGGCTGTCGAGGCTGATGTTCAGGCGTGACAGGCCGGCGTCGAACAGCGGCTGAGACAGGCGGGGGAGCTGCGAGCCGTTGCTGGTCATGCACAGTTCACGCAGGCCGGGCAGGGCGGCAATGCGCCCGCACAGGTCGACGATGCCCTGGCGGACCAGAGGCTCGCCGCCGGTGAGGCGAATCTTGCGAGTGCCTAAGGCGACGAAGCGTTCAGCCACCTGGAACAATTCCTCAAGGCTGAGGATCTGCTGGCGCGGCAGGAACTGCATGTCTTCAGCCATGCAGTAGACGCAACGGAAGTCGCAGCGGTCCGTGACCGACATCCGCAGGTAGTCGATTTTCCGGTTGAAGCCGTCGATCAGGGCCCGGCTGTTCTGTTCCACGTTCGCGCTCGGCAGGGGAGGAGTACTGGTTCCACGCTATAACCTGCGGTGTTCGCCGTCAAATTGCTTTGCCCGACTGCTTGATCAATCTCATCTATCACGGCTGCAGGGCCAGTACTCCAAGGCCTTGATCGGATTGTCGCGTTTGCGTGATTACCCGCGAAGGGAACGCTGCCAACACCAGCCCATCATCGAAACGGCCTATCACCCCGTAAGACATTTCGATTGGACGGCCCCCTGTCGGCCTCCATAGGCTGGGAAACAAGCACCGGACGACACGATCCGCTGCACTTTTCGATGCCCGCGTGAGGATTGACCGCATGAGCCAGGACGACCATATCAGGGACTACAAGGGGCCGGCCGCCGGCTGGGGCGCGCTCAAGAGCGTGACCAAGAGCTGGCTGGGCAGTGACAACGCCTTCAAGAACCTGCGGGCCATGCTCAAGACCAACCAGAACGGCGGTTTCGACTGCCCCGGCTGCGCCTGGGGCGAGTCGCCGGAAAGCGACATGGTCAAGTTCTGCGAGAACGGCGCCAAGGCGGTCAACTGGGAGGCCACCGGCCGTTCGGTCGACCCCGCGTTTTTTGCCAGGTACAGCGTCAGCGCGCTGGCCGAGCAGACCGACTACTGGCTCGAATACCAGGGCCGTCTGACCCACCCGATGCGCTACGATGCGGCTACCGACCATTACGTCGAAACCTCCTGGGAAGAGGCCTTTGCTCTGATTGCCCGGCACTTGCATGCGCTCGATTCGCCCGATGAGGCCGAGTTCTACACCTCCGGCCGGGCCAGCAACGAGGCGGCATTCCTGTATCAGCTGTTCGTCCGCGCCTATGGCACCAACAACTTCCCTGACTGCTCGAACATGTGCCACGAGGCCAGCGGCGTGGGCATGTCGGAAACCCTCGGCGTAGGCAAGGGCACCGTGGTGTTTCACGACCTGGAGCTGGCCGACGCGATCTTCGTCATCGGCCAGAACCCCGGCACCAATCACCCGCGCATGCTCGAGCCGCTGCGTGAAGCGGTCAAGCGCGGCGCCCAGGTGGTGTGCTTCAACCCGCTCAAAGAGCGTGGCCTGGAGCGCTTCCAGCACCCGCAGCACCCGTTCGAAATGCTCAGCAACGGCTCCGAGCCGACCAACACCGCCTACTTCCGCCCAGCCCTGGGCGGCGACATGGCGGCCATGCGCGGCATTGCCAAGTACCTGCTGCAGTGGGAGCGCGAAGCCCAGGCCAAGGGTGAACCAGCGGTATTGGACCATGACTTCATCGCCGCGCACACCAGCGGTGTGGACGCCTACCTGGCGGCAGTGGATGCCACCTCGTGGGACCATATCGTCGAGCAGTCCGGCCTGACCCTGGCCGAGATCGAGCTGGCCGCGCGCATGTACCGCAAGGCCGAGCGGGTGATCATGTGCTGGGCGATGGGCATCACCCAGCACCGTCACTCGGTGCCGACCGTGCAGGAGATTGTCAACCTGCAACTGTTGCGCGGCAACGTCGGCAAGCCCGGGGCGGGCCTGTCGCCGGTGCGTGGCCACAGCAACGTGCAAGGCGACCGCACCATGGGCATCGACGAGAAACCCAGGGCGGCGTTGCTCGATGCCTTGGAAAAACGCTTCCAGTTCCGCGTACCTCGCGCCCATGGGCACAACGCGGTGCTGGCGATCCAGGCCATGGAGCAACAGCGTGCCAAGGTGTTCATCGCGCTGGGTGGCAACTTCGCCCAGGCGACGCCGGACACCCCCCGCACCCACGCGGCCCTGCGCAACTGTGCGCTGACGGTGCAGATCTCCACCAAGCTCAACCGTTCGCACCTGGTCACTGGCCGCGATGCGCTGATCCTGCCCTGCCTGGGGCGCACCGAGATCGACCTGCAAGCCGGCGGGCCGCAGGGCGTGACCGTGGAAGACACCTTCAGCATGGTGCATATCTCCCATGGCCAACTGCGCCCGCGTTCCCCGCACATGCGGTCGGAACCCTGGATCATTGCCGGCATGGCCAAGGCCACGCTGGGCAACAAGCCCATCGATTGGGAATACGCCGTTGCCGACTATGGCCGTATTCGCAGCATGATCGCCGATGTCATCCCCGGCTTTGCCAACTTCAACCAGCGCCTGCAGCAGCCAGGCGGTTTCCACCTGGGCAACAGTGCCGCCCAGCGCAGCTGGCGCACGGCGACCGGCAAGGCGCGTTTCAGTGCCAGCCCGTTGCCAGAGCATCTGGTCAATGCCCAGGTGCTCGCCCGTGGCGACAAGCCTGACCTGATCCTGCAGACGATGCGCTCGCATGACCAGTACAACACCACGCTTTATGGGCTAGATGATCGTTATCGGGGCGTGTTTGGCCTGCGAGAAGTGGTGTTCGTCAGCGAGGCGGACATCCGCCGCCTGGGCTTCGAGCCGGGTGAGCACGTAGACCTGGTGTCACTGTGGGAGGACGGTGTGGAGCGCCGGGTATCGGGCTTCCGCCTGGTGCCCTACGACATTCCCGATGGGCAGGCAGCGGCCTACTACCCGGAAACCAACCCGCTGGTGCCGTTGGAAAGTTACGGCGAGGGCACCTATACGCCGACGTCGAAATTCGTGGCGATTCGGCTTGAGAAGGCCAAGGCCGGGAACCGGATCGAAGCGGTGGCGGCGCAGTGATGGGGCGCTAAGGCAGGCACCGATCAGGGCCTGTGTACCGGGAAAGCCGTGGTGTATTTCATCTGCTCCATGGCAAAGCTGGACGTGATGTTGGAGAGCCCATCGGTGCTGGTAATCAGCTTTTTGTAGAACCGGTCGTAGGCGGCGATATCCCCCACCACCACCCGCAGCATGTAATCCCAGTCCCCTGACATGCGATAGAACTCCATCACCTCCTCGAAGCCTTTCACCGTCTCGGCAAACTGCTCAAGCCAGGCGCTGTCGTGGCGCTGGGTCTTGAGCTGGACGAATACCGTCAGGCCCAGGCCCAGGCGTTCGGGGTCGAGCAGGGCGACGCGGCCGAGGATGTAGCCATCCTCTTCCAGGCGTTTGACCCGCTTCCAGCAGGGGGTGGTGGACAGGTTGACGGCTTCGGCCAGGTCCTTGAGCGAGAGCGAGGCGTCGCGCTGGAGCAGGGTGAGGATGTGCTGGTCGAAACTGTCCATGAGGATCCGCTGGCGGTCAGGAAAATATTCCCCAGATTACCCCAACGATAGAAAAAATTCCCGCAACCGCCGGCGTTGTGGCGGCAGGTGATTGTGCGATAGTTGCGCACTTACATCTGCCAATGGGCCCGACCATGTCCGACAAGCCGCGCAATTTCGCCACCCGTACCATCCACGCCGGTGAGCAGTTCAGTGTCGCCGACAACGCGATCTTCCCGCCTATCTACACCGCCAGCTCGTATATCAAGCGCAGCCTCGATGACAACCCCGAGTACGCCTACAGCCGCGTCGGCAACCCGACCCGGCATGCCTATGAAAGCTGTGTCGCGGCGCTTGAAGAGGGTGTTGGCGCGGTGGCCTGTGCCTCCGGTGTAAACGCCACCGCCACGGTGCTGGAGCTGCTCCCCAAGGACGCTCATGTGGTGGTGATGAACGGTGTCTACGGCGGCACCTTCCGCATTCTTGAAGACTACCGCGCACGCACGTCGGGCCTTACCACCACCTATGTCGACCTCAACGATGTCGCGGCCGTAGCGGCGGCGATCAAACCCGAAACCCAGTTGATCTGGATCGAGTCGCCGACCAACCCGTTGCTGCACCTGGTCGACATCAAGGCGGTCTGCGACCTGGCACGGGCGCGTGGCATCCTCACCTGCATCGACAACACCTTCTGCTCGCCGTGGAACCAGCGGCCGATCACCCTCGGTGTGGACCTGGTGATGCATTCGGCCAGCAAATACATTGGCGGCCACTCCGACCTGACCGGCGGCGTGGTGGTGGCTGCCAATGACGCCTTGCTGGGGCGCCTGCGCAAGATCAGCATGGCCGTGGGGGCAATCCAGGGCCCGTTCGACTGTTACCTGGCCCTGCGTGGCCTGAAGACCCTCGACGTGCGCATGGAGCGCCAGTGTGCCAATGCCCTGCAGGTGGCACGCTTTCTGGAAAGCCATCCGCAGATCGAGCAGGTGTATTACCCGGGCCTGGAGAGCCACCCGCAGCACGCGCTGTGCAAACGCCAGATGCGCGCTGGCGGGGCGGTGGTGGCAATGAAGGTCAAGAACGGTGACCGGGCGGCGCTCAACCGCCTGGTGGAGGCATTGCAGATCTTTGTTCTGGCCGATTCGCTGGGCGGCGTGGAGAGCATGATCAACCACTCCTGGAGCATGTCGCACAACTCACTGAGCCCCGAGCAGAAGGGGGTGATGGGCATCAGTGAAAGCCTGTTGCGGCTGTCGATCGGGATCGAGGATTACCGGGACCTGATCGAAGACCTGGACGGGGCTTTGAACGCATCGGCTGCTGTGTAACGGGTGTTGGGCCTGTCGCCGGCAAGCGGGCTTGCCGGCGACAGGCCGATTGATTCAGCAGAGAGCCATCAGGATTTCGGCGGATGAATGATTCGCTCGATCTTGTCCTTGATCAGCAGGCGCTCCTTGCGCAGGCGGTTGACGGTATCGTCGTTGGTCCCATTGCCTTCGGCGGCCACCACCTCCTTGTCTTTGGCGTTGTATTCCTTGTGCAGGGCATGCAGCGTCTGGTCCTTGTCTATCAGTGCCTGGAATGCATCGGCGGTAACGTGCAAGTCAGCGAGCAGATCATGCGGAACTGGCATTTCTTCACCTCTGTCAGGGTTGTCAGTAAGGTCCTGACCTTTGAGGATAGCCGCCTTTGCGCGGGTAGGGGACTGGGGTAGGCTGTCGCTTCCCCCAACGCCTGGAACCTGTGCCATGCCTCACCTGAACCTGGAATACAGCGACAACTTGCGCGAGCTGAATGTCGAGGTACTGCTGTTGCGCCTGAATCACGCCCTGGTCGGCAGCGGCCAGTTTGCCGATGAGGCGGACATCAAAAGCCGCGCCCAGGCGTTCGCCCATTACCGGGTGGGCACAGCACCGGCCGAGCGGGCATTTGCCCATGTGCGCCTGGCCATCCTCAGCGGGCGCCCGGCGGAGGTAAAGAAGCAATTGTCCGCCAGCTTGCTGGAGGTACTGCGTGAGGCCATACCTGAGCAGGCGGGCGTAGACCTGCAATTGTGCGTGGAAGTGCTGGATATCGACCGCGAGCCTTACGCCAAGCTTCGCTTGCCAGGCTGACCGCCGTCGGCGCAGATGTTCGTCAGGTTTCACCCGCAGGGCCCGCGCCGTATATACTGCGCGCCAATGTTTGTGGGAGAGCCTCGTGGCCATCGAAATACACTGGATCCGTGACGACCAGACCCTGGCCGAACTCTGCCAGAGGTGGCGCACATTGCCCTTTGTGGCGCTCGACACCGAATTCATGCGGGTCGACACCTTTTACCCGAAAGCCGGCCTGATCCAGATCGGTGACGGCGAGCGGGCTTATCTCATCGACCCGTTGCTGATCGGCGACTGGCAGCCGCTGGGCGAACTGCTAGAGGATGCCGGCGTGGTCAAGGTGCTGCACGCCTGCAGCGAAGACCTCGAAGTGCTGCTGCGCCTGACCGGCAAGCTGCCCCAGCCGCTGTTCGACACGCAGTTGGCCGCGGGCTACCTGAACCTGGGCTTCTCCATGGGCTATTCGCGCCTGGTCCAAGAAGTGCTGGGCCTTGAGCTGCCCAAGGGTGAAACCCGCTCGGACTGGCTGCAGCGCCCGCTGTCGGACACCCAGGTCAGCTACGCCGCCGAGGATGCCGTGCACCTGGCCGAACTGTTTGCGGCCCTGCGCCCCCGGCTGTCCGACGACAAGTACGCGTGGGTGCTGGAAGACGGTGCCGAACTGGTGGCGGCGTTGCGCCGTGAGGTCGAGCCCGAGACCCTGTACCGCGATGTCAAGCTGGCCTGGAAGCTGGGCCGCCAGCAACTGGCGGTGCTCCGCGAGCTGTGCGCCTGGCGCGAGCGTGAAGCACGCAGCCGCGATGTGCCGCGCAACCGTATCCTCAAGGAACACTCGCTGTGGCCAATGGCCAAGAACCAGCCGGACAACTTGTCGGCCCTGGCCAAGATCGATGAAATGCACCCACGCACCATCCGCCAGGATGGCGCCTTCCTGATCGAGCTGATCAAGCGCGCCGCCAGCCTGCCGCCTGAGCAATGGCCGGCCACGTTGCCCGAACCGCTGCCGATCGAAGCGGCCGGCATCCTCAAGCGCCTGCGCGCCATCGGCCAGGCCGAAGGCGAGCGCTTGGGCATTGCCCCGGAGCTGATGCTGCGCAAAAAGGCCCTGGAAGCCCTGCTCAAGAGCGGCTACCCCAATGGCCCCTATCAACTGCCCGATTCGCTGCGCGGCTGGCGCCGTGAGCGGATGGGCCAGGCCCTGCTGGACGACCTGGCGGGCGCCGGAGAAACCCGATGAAACGTATCTGCTCGATCTACAAGAGCCCCCGCAAGAACGAAATGTACCTCTACGTACTCAAGGCCGAGGGCCTGGAGCGCGTGCCCGAGGCGCTGCTGCCGTTCTTCGGCACGCCCGTGCATGCCTTCGACCTGGTGCTGAGCCCCGAGCGCAAGCTGGCCCGCGAGGACATCGTCAAGGTGCTGGACAACCTCGAAAACCAGGGTTACCACCTGCAAATGCCGCCGGCCGAGGACGAGTACATCGAGCATTTGCCGGAAGAACTTCTGCGCCGAAACGACCCGGTCTGACCCGGCCACTCTCCCTTCACACCCCAAGGTGGCCCGCATGCCGGGCCGCCTTCGTTGTCTGCCAAGGTTGTCACTTTGATGCGCGTTCTGATCGCTGAGCAGGATCATGCCAACTACGCCCGCCTGCTGGCTGAAGCGGCCCCGGACCTGGAAATCCTGACCAGCGGCGATTCCGCCGAACTGGCCTTGCAGGCACCCCAGTGCCCGGTCTGGCTGGGCCAGCCAGACCTGCTTGCCAGTCTGCTGCGCCAGGGCCACAAGCCGGCCTGGATGCAATCGACCTGGGCCGGCATCACGCCCTTGCTGGCCGATGGCTTGCCGCGTGATTACCGCCTGACCCGTGCGGTCGGCATCTTTGGCCAGGTGATGGCCGAGTACATGCTCACCTATATGCTGGGGCACGAGCGCGAAGTGCTGTCTCGGCTGGTGAGCCAGGTGGAGCGCCGTTGGGACGACCGCCCGGGGCGTACGCTTGAAGGGCGCAAGGTGCTGATCGTGGGTACCGGCGATATCGGCCAACGCGTGGCCGAATTTCTCTTGCCGTTTGGCGTGACCCTCTATGGCATCGCCAGCACGCCCCGCGAGCAGGCGCCGTTCGTCGAGGTCGCCGGGTTGGCTGATTTGCCACGGATGGTCGGGCAGGCCGATTACGTGCTCAACCTGTTGCCGGATACCCCGGCAACCCATGACCTTTATGATGCCGCGCTGTTCAAGTGCTTCCAGCCCAGTGCGCTGTTCATCAATGCCGGGCGTGGGGTGGCGGTGGTCGATGCTGACCTGGTCGAGGCGCTGAAGCAGGGGGATCTGGCGGGCGCGGTGATCGATGTGTGCCGGCAGGAGCCGTTGCCGCAGCGTCACCCGTTCTGGACGGCGTGGGGGTTGTTGCTGACCGGGCACAGCTCGGCACCGACTTCGCCGGCGGCGATGGTACGGCTGTTTGTCGAGAACGTGCGGCAATACCAGGCAGGGCAAGGGTTGCGTGGCGAAGTGGATTTCGCGCGGGGCTATTGAGCTGCAGCCGGTCGCTACTGACAAGCGGTCTGGCATTGCCGAAGGCCAGGCTCTAGACTGGCGCCGCCATGGCGCCCAGCTACAAACACTCAAGCTGCAAGCCACCAGAAAAAAGCCATACGCGCCGCAATTGCCTGGAGCTTCCAGCATGAAGCCTGGCGCAGGCCCAATGCAGGAAACCCGTGTGATGATCGCTGAAAGCGCGCCGTTCTGGCGGCGCAAGACCCTCGAACAACTCGACCCGCAAGAGTGGGAATCGCTGTGTGACGGCTGTGGCCTGTGCTGCCTGCAAAAGCTCGAGGACGAGGACGACAACAGCGTCTATTACACCCGTATTGCCTGCAAGCTGCTGGACATGAACACCTGCCAGTGCAGCGACTACCCCAACCGTTTCGCCCAGGTGCCCGATTGCATCCAGCTCACCCCTGGCAAGGCGGACCAGTTCAAGTGGCTGCCGAGCACCTGCGGGTATCGTCTGGTCAGCGAGGGCAAGGACCTGCCGGCATGGCACCACCTGGTCTGCGGCGACCGCAGCCAGGTGCATGAACAGCGCATTTCCCAGTCGGGGCGTATGCTCAGGGAGCAGGATGTGGACGAAGACGACTGGGAAGACCACCTGATTTTTCGCGCCAGCTGAGCGGCATCCTCCGTCGCCTCTGGGAAACAAGGAGTTTCTGTATGCGTTGCCAGCTGTTGCTCCTGCTGGGCCTTGTGGCCAGCTCGCCTGCCTGGGCGAAGAAGGTCGACCTCGACTACCAGGTGCGGCTGTTGCCTGCCAATGGCCAGGCCGAAGTCCGCCTGACCCTGGCAGACGGCAATGCGGTGCGTAGCCTCGACTTTGACCTGGGCAAGCAGGGGGCTTATAGCGGTTTCCAGGCTGACGGCCAGTGGCAGGTGCAGGGGGAGCGCGGTGTGTGGCACCCGGCGGCGGGCAAGACCAGCCTCAGCTACCGGGTCAAGCTGGACGAGAAAGTACGCAGCGGTGCCTATTCCTCGCGCATTACCCCTCACTGGGCGTTGTTCCTGGGTGACCAGCTGGTGCCACCGGCACGCCTTGACCAGCAAGACGGCACCGAACTGGTGGCGCGCTTGTCGGTCGACCTGCCTGAGGGCTGGAAAAGCATCGAAACCTCCTGGCCGCGCATCGGCAAGGACAAGTTCCGTATCGACAATGTATCGCGCCTGTTCGATCGCCCGACGGGCTGGATGCTGGCCGGCGACCTTGGCAGCCGACGTGCGCGTCTGGGCGAGACCGACGTGACGGTGGCGGCCCCGGTGGGGCAGGGCATGCGCCGCATGGACAATCTCACCCTGCTGACCTTCGTCTGGCCGCACCTGCAGGCGGTATTCCCACGCAATCCGGCAAAGCTGCTGTTGGTGGGGGCACGTGATGGCATGTGGCGCGGAGCAATGGCAGCGCGGGGCTCGATGTACCTGCACAGCGCCCGGCCCATGGTCAGCGAGAGCGGTAACAGCCCTTTGCTGCGTGAACTGGTGCAGCTGTTTGCGCAGGTTCATGTGAGTGCTGACAGCGACTGGCTTGGCCAGAGCCTCACCGATTATTACGCCAACGAGTTGCTGCGCCGGGCCGGGGGTGTGAGCGATGACCGCTACCAGGTGTGGCAGGCGCGTTTGCAGAAGCAGGGTGCCAAGGTCACCCAGTTGCGCGGCGAGCGGGCAAGCCCGGCCCAGGTTGCCCGCGGGGTTTTGCTGTTGCAGGCGCTGGACAAGGAGATCCGCATCCACACCCAGGCCAAGCGCTCACTGGATGATGTGACCCAGGCGCTGATGCGCTTGCCGAAGGTGAGCACCGAGGAGT
This sequence comes from Pseudomonas sp. BNK-15, assembly GCF_047456105.1. NCBI lineage: Bacteria > Pseudomonadati > Pseudomonadota > Gammaproteobacteria > Pseudomonadales > Pseudomonadaceae > Pseudomonas > Pseudomonas sp. BNK-15. The sequence goes on along the minus strand of NZ_CP179898.1, from coordinate 538,810 downwards.
TCGTGCAGATCAGTGAGAACGTGCTGGGGCGGCGATCCGAGGTCTTGCAGAGCAAGGCGTTGCGTTAGCTTGCAGGCTGGCCCTGCCGGCGACAGGGCCATTAAAAACAACTGATCAACTACCCGTGAGCGGGTCTTTCCCCGTTACCGTCACCCCGCGCGTCGCCGCCTCGGCACTGCGTTTGAGCGCCTCCAGCTCCGTCGCACTGCGTTCAATGTCCGAGCGCAAACGGTGATATTCCTGTCGATGCTTCTGCCACCAGGCCTTGGTCGAGCAATGGCCGCTGATTCCGCGAGCCACCGCAAGGCCACCGACCGCCATCTGCAGCAGCCCGACCAGCCCGCCGTGGCGCATACCCTTGGTGAACATCAGCGCACCCCCGGCCAGTGAACCGACCCGTTCCAGGCCCTGTACGTTATGGTCCTGTGACGCCGTAGTGGAATGAATATCGAGCATGGCAAGCCCTCCATCTGAAGTGTAAGCAGCTGACCAGATGCTTGCTGCACACGTTCAGTCGGGTTGCCAAGCGGTCGCAATTTGCCAATGTTGGGAGGGCGCTGCGCGTTGCCCGGCTACTTGAACTTGGGGCCCGAGCGGGTATTGAGCCCCTTGGCCAAACGGTCGTATAGCACCACATTCACCGTCGCGGCGAGGTTCATGCAGCCTTCGGTAGGGATGTAGATGGTTTCTTCACACCATGCGCGCACGCTGGCATCGAGACTGCCGTCTTCCGGCCCGAAGATATAGATGGCGCGATCAGGGTGGGTGTATTCAGGCAGGGGCCGTGCACCTTCCACCAACTCCACTGCAACGGGTGTGCAACCCAGCGGGATGATGCGCTGCAGGTCGTCGATGCCGATCAGCGGAATATCGTAGTGCACGCGCTTGGTGTCAGTGACGAAGTCGCGGGCGCGCTCGTAGCGCTTGCCGGTGTAGAACACCGAGTTGACGCCGTAGCAACCCGCTGCGCGCATCACCGAACCTACGTTCTCTGCAGATTTTGGGTTGAACAGGCCGATGCAGCTGTACCGTTTGTTTGCCACGTGCCGGGGCCCTTCGCAAAAAAAGCGCGATTATACGGGCTCGCCGGCAGCAGCGGGGGGCTGTGTCGACAGTCAGTCTTTCTTCAGCAAGCCAGCCAGCCCGGCGAACGGGTTGTGCGTGGCCTTGGCGATGCTCGGGGTGCTGGTGGAGCCTTCGCTGAAGTACTGCTGGTCGGTATAGCGCGAGTGCTCGTTGTCGTGGCAGTACAGGCACAGCAGCTCCCAGTTGGAGCCGTCCTGGGGGTTGTTGTCGTGGTTGTGGTCACGGTGATGCACGGTCAGCTCGCTCAGGCGCTTGCCGGCGAACTCACGGGCGCAACGGCCGCACACGTGCGGGTACATTCTCAGGGCTTTGTCGCGGTAGCCCATCTCTTTGTCGCGCTTGGCGTCGGCGAGGATGCGGTCGAGGCGGGCGGTGGCGGCGGACGTGGATGCCGAACTCATGGTGTTTCCTTTGTTCTGATCAGGCAGGTAACGGTTATGCCAACGAGTCTAGCGCGCTTGCAGGGCAAGCGGACAGGCGAAAACGTGTATTAAGGCGTAGCCTGTAGGAATGTTCAGACAGGAGGTTGCTGATGTTTCATGCGATCCTCGCCGTGCTGCTGTTAGCCGGCCTGCCCTTGGCGCATGCTGCCGGCACGCCGCCGCGTATCACTACACCGGTGCCCGGGGCACCTGGCACGGCAACGCCCACGCCGTACCCTCAGATTACCCCGAGCACTGCACCCAAGGCCTACGACAGCCAGCCCGGCGCGCCGCTGCTGCCGCCCATGCCGGTGCCCGGGCCGCCGAAGGATCAGCCATTGCCTGGTTTGCGTACGGAACCGCCCAAGCCGCCGGCGAATGATGACTAAAGCGCCAGGCGCTGCCCGTCCTGCATCCGCAGGCGTTTCGACAAGGCTACGGCCAGTGCGCGGATGATCCGCGCGGCGATGCGTGGGGCTTCGTTGAGCATCTTTTCCAGCGAATCCTTGCCCAAGGTCAGCAGTAGGCAGTCGCTGGCGGCCAGGCAGCTGGCCGAGCGGCGCTCGCCGTCGAGCACGGCCATTTCGCCGAAGGCGCGGCCACTGCGCAGCGTGGCGATTTCTACCTGGGCGCCGTGGGCGTCGGTCTTGCGCACTGAAACCACACCGTGGTGCAGGATGCACATGAAGGTGCCGGCGTCGCCTTCGTTGAAGATGGTTTCGCCTTCGACCAGGGTGGCGAGGCTGAAGTAGCCTGCGGCGGTATGGAAGTCACCGGGCTGCAAGGTATCGAACAGGTCGCAGTCCATGAGCATGTCGCGGATTTCGGCGCTGAGATGGGTCTGGTCGGGCATGTGTCGTTCTTCTTGGCGGGTGTTGTCCGAAAGTTTCTGGGCGGCCCCGATCGTCGGCTTGCCGGCAATCAGGGCCATTGGCCCTGCGAACCTATGACAACGAAAAGCGCGTTTTACACCACGCCCAGCTCATTGAAGACGAACGCATATTCAAGTGCCACGTCTCGCAACCCCTGGTAGCGCCCACTCATACCGCCGTGGCCGGCCCCCATTTCGGTCTTGAGCAGCAGCAGGTTGCTGTCGGTCTTGCGCGTACGCAGGCGCGCCACCCACTTGGCCGCCTCCCAGTACTGCACGCGGCTGTCGTTGTAGCCAGCGACCACCAGCATGGCCGGGTAGGCCTGGGCGCTGACGTTCTCGTAGGGGGCGTAGGCCTTGATCCGCTCATACACCTGCGGCTCTTGCGGGTTGCCCCATTCGTCGTACTCGGTGACGGTCAATGGCAGCTCGGGGTCGAGCATGGTGTTGAGCACATCGACGAACGGCACTTCGGCGATGGCGCAGCGGAACAGATCCGGGCGCAGGTTGAGCACCGCGCCCATCAGCAGGCCACCGGCGCTGCCACCACTGATGGCCAAGCGGTCGGAGGCTGTCACGCCTTTAGCGATCAGGTGCTCGGCGCAGGCGATGAAGTCGCTGAAGCTGTTGTGCTTGTGCTCCTGCTTGCCGGCGCGGTACCAGGCTTCACCCAGCTCGCCGCCACCGCGCACATGGGCGATGGCAAAGGCCACACCGCGTTGCAGCAGGCTCAGGCGGGCGTGCGAGAACCACGGGTCGAGGCTCTCACCGTAGGCACCGTAACCGTACAGGTAGAGAGGGACCGTCTTGCCCTGGTCTTGTTTGCGGCGCACCAGGCTGATCGGCACCTGGGTGCCGTCGGCGGCGGTGGCCCACAGGCGTTCGCTGACGTAGTCGTCGGCATCGAACTCGCCCAGCACCGGGGTTTGCTTGAGCACTGTCTGCGCGCCCGTGGCCAGGTCCAGCTGACGCACCTGGGCCGGGCGGTTGAGTGCCTCGTAGCGCAGGCGGATGCGCGGGCTGGCGAACTCCAGGCTGTCCTGTACGTACAGGCTATAGGCCGCGTCAGGCAACTCGACGCGGTAGGCCGGCGTGCCTTGTGGGCGCACTTCGATGATCGGCAGGCCGCCTTCACGCAGGCTCAAGGTGAGGGCGCTGGCGTTGAGGCTCAGGCCTTCGAGCATGATGTCGTCGCGGTGCGGCACCAGCACCTGCCATTGCTCGCGGGTGGGCACCTGGTCTGCCGCTGCCTGGTACAGGGCGAAATTGATGCCGTCCTGGTTGCTGCGGATGAACCAGCGCCACTGGCCATCGAGCTGGCCGTGGTCGGGGAAATACTCGTGGCCCTCGGCGCGCGGTGCCAGGCAGGTAAATGCCGCCCGTGGCGTTTCAGCGTCCAGCACCCAGGCTTCGCTGGTGGTCTTGCTGTTGAGCAGCAGGACCAGCTGGCGCTCGGAGCTGGCGCGGTAGCAATGCAGGAAAAAACGCCCGTCCGGCTCTTCGAATACGGTCTGCGCGCCGGTTTCGCCCAACGTGTGACGGCGCAGCCGCCACGGGCGGTGGGTGTCGTCCAGTTCGGCAAAGAACAGCGTCTGGCTGTCGTTGGCCCAGGTCAGGCTGCCGTCGCAGTCGTCGAAGGGCAGGGCGGTCAGGTTGCCGCTGGCCAGGTCCTTGACGTACAGGGTGTAGACCTCGTCGCCGCTGGTGTCGAGGCTGTAGGCCAGCAGGCGGTGATCGGGGCTGACGCTGAAGCCGCCAAGGGCCAGAAAGCCGCCGTTGGCCAAGGCGTTGGGGTCGAGCAGCAGCTGTTCCTGGCTTTCGTCCACCGTGTTGGCGTCATCCGCAGGCCGTGGGCAGCGATAGTGGCGCGGGTATTCATCGCCTGCCGTGGTGCGGGTGTAATAGAGGTACGGGCCCCAGGGGGAGGGCAGCGACAGGTCGGTTTCCAGGATACGGCCCTTGATCTCTTCGAACAGCTGTTCGCGCAGGGGCGCCTGGTCGGCCAGGCAGGCTTGCTGGTAGGCGTTTTCGGCCTGCAGGTACTCGAGCACCTCAGGGGTGTCGCGCTGTTGCAACCAGGCGTAAGGGTCGGTGGCCTGGTCTTGGCGGGCGATGGGGGGCTGGAGCGCGTTGGGCATCGGGGATCTCTTGGCTGGGGGGCGCCTGCGCCCGGAAAAGTGTTTATCATAGGCAACTCTTTGCCTGGCTTGCACGATCACCATGACCGAGAACGACTATACCCTCGCCTGGGGCCTTTACGCTGTTGCTGCCCTGGGTTGTCTCTGGGTGGGTTTCAAACTCACTGGCTGGATGTGGCGCTGGCTGCGTGAGCCGCTGCGGGTGATCCTCGCGGTCCTGTTGTTGACGCCGACCGTCGTCGACCCGGGCAAGGATGCCATGGCCCCGGCCATCGCCATCACTGCCCTGGACGTTGCCTTCAAGGTGGGCAACAACGCCTGGCGCGCGGTATCGGACTTTGCCATGTACGGCCTTATCGCCTTTGGCCTGTACCTGGCCTTCGTGCTGCTGCGCTGGCCGCTGGAAAAGCGTGCCCGCGAGCGTCGCGAGCAGCAGGAGGCCGCCGCCAAACGCCTGGCTGCCGAGGATGACCAAGTGGGCGTCGGGGCGCCGCTGGCCGCCGAACGCGGTGACCGTTACCGCAATGACCCACCGCCTGCCGCACCTTCTGGTGGCCGGGTCGAGCCACGTCTGTAAGCGGAGGCATCACCATGTGCGAACTGCTGGGCATGAGCGCCAACGTCCCCACCGACATCGTCTTCAGCTTCACCGGCCTGATGCAGCGCGGCGGCCGTACCGGCCCGCACCGTGACGGCTGGGGCATCGGTTTCTACGAGGGCCGCGGCCTGCGGCTGTTCCAGGACCCGGCAGCGAGCAGCGAGTCGGAAGTCGCCAACCTGGTGCAGCGTTATCCGATCAAGAGCGAAGTGGTCATTGGCCACATCCGCCAGGCCAATGTCGGCCAGGTGTGCCTGTCCAATACGCACCCGTTCGTGCGCGAAATGTGGGGCCGTAACTGGTGCTTCGCCCACAACGGCCAGCTGGGGGCGTTCAAGGGCGAGGCGACCTTTTACCGGCCGGTGGGCGACACCGACAGCGAAGCAGCCTTTTGCGACTTGCTCAACCGCATCCGCGCGGCTTTCCCTGAGCCGGTCGCAGTGGAACAGCTGCTGCCGGTGCTGGTCGAAGCCTGTGCCGAGTATCGCGGCAAGGGCGTGTTCAACTGCCTGCTCAGCAATGGTGACTGGCTGTTCTGCTTCTGTTCGACCAAGCTGGTACACATTACCCGTCGCGCCCCCTTTGGCGCGGCGCGTTTGAAGGATGTCGACCTGATCGTCGACTTTCACACCCAAACCACCCCCAATGACGTGGTCACGGTGATTGCCACCGAGGCCTTGACCGAGAACGAGACCTGGCGGCGCTACGAACCCGGCCAATGGGGCCTGTGGCGGCACGGAGAGTGCGTTTCGCAAGGCCAGAGCTAAGGACGCTGCATGTTCAGAAGTTACCTGCGGTTGCTGCTGTTCACCTTCGGCCTGCTGGCCGGTATCCAGGTGCCTGGGCTGGTCAAGGATTACAGCCAGCGGGTCGAGGCGCACCTGTTCGAATCGCGCCAGGCACTCGATGGCTTCAAACAGACCGCCGAACGCTTCTTCAAGGGCGATTTGCAGGCGCTGGTGCGGCATTACCGCAGCAGTGACGATGTGGTGTTCAACAGCGATGCCAACAGCATAGAAAGCCTGCTGATCCGCAACCAGCTGCTCGAGAACGAGTGGCAGGCGCTGCAAGGCTCGTGGGTCAGCCGCACCTGGCATGTGCTGGTGCAGCCCGACCCGCAAATGCGTGAAGAGACGCTCAAGGGGTACAGCTATCAGATTCTGCTGGTGCCGGAGGCGATTGGCTGGGGCGTCGGTGCAGGGTTTGTGCTGGCGTTTGTCGTCGAAAGCCTGTTGCTGGGAATTGCCTGGGTCATTCTCGGTGGGCGGCGCAAGGCGGTGAAAGAGAGCTGGCGTTGATCCCTGCTGGGTCAGGCCCGGCTCTACCGCCGGCAAGCCGGCTGCCACAAATAAATCACTGTCCGTGAGAGCTGTGAGAGCCGGTACAGATACTAGCGTTTGTCAAACCAACACAATCCGCTGCCCTCCCACATCCCGCGCATAGCGCTCCAGCACCTGCCGGCACACCCCAACCACCTCAACCACCAGCGCCACCCCGGTCTGCCAGGCCACCACCAGTTCCAGGCTCGGCGGCGGCTGCAAGCCTTCGAGCAGCACCAGTTCGCCCCGGCTCAGTTCGGCGTCCACCAGCGCGGGCGGCAGCGCACCAATGCCGAAGCCGTCGCGCAACAGCCGTGTGATCGCCGCCACCGAGTTCACGCAGTTGAGCCGTGGGGTTTCGGCCCCTGCGGCCTGCAACAGGCTGAGCACTTCCTGGTGCGGCCGTGAGTTCTTCGAGAACGTGACGATCCGCTCACGCCCAAGCTCGGCCAGCGAGGCGTAGTCGCGGTGTTGGGCTGAGCCGGCCGCCACCACCCAGCCCATCGGGTAGCGCGCCAGGTCCAGGCTGCGGATCGACTGTTCGCGCAGCAGGTCGGTTTGCAGGATCACGTCGAGAAAGCCTTTTTGCAGCTGTTCGCGCAAGTTCAGTGCAGTATCGGCCACCAGCTCGATTTCCACCTGGGGGTAGCGTTCGCTCAACTCGGCCACCAGCGCGCTCATCCAGGTGTGGATCACGGTGTCCATCACGCCAAGCCGGATGCGCCCGACCTTGGCCCGGTCGCTGTCCAGCGACTGTTTCATGGCCTTGGCGGTGTCGAGCATGCGCTCGGCATACTCCAGCACCTTGCTGCCCTCCGGGGTCAGGCTGACGCCGCGTGAATCGCGCAGCAGCAGCTTGACGCCCAGGTCGGCTTCCAGTGCCGCAATGCGGCTGGAGACCGACGCCTGGGTGGTGAAAAGTTTCTCGGCGGTGAGGCGGAAGCTCTTGAGCCGGGCGACCCAGACGAAAGTTTCGAGGAAGCGTAGGTTCATGATCAGTTTTTCTTGTTCCAGACCGGCGGTTTTTCTCGTTGGACTCGGGCGCTGCGGGCTCTGAACATGACGCACAGGCCGCGACGCCAGACGTCGCCCATAAAACAATACCAACAAGCCGAGGCAAGCATGAACCCAAGCGGCGTGCAGCAACAGGTGCAATCCCCACCTTCGACCGGGCCGTTCGCCTGGTACCGCGACATCGACTCCCAGCAACGGCGCACGTTCTGGAGCTGCAAGATCGGCTATGGCCTGGATGGCATGGACACCCAAATGCTCAGCTTCGTCATCCCTACGCTGATCATGCTGTGGGGCATCACCACGACCGAAGCCGGGCTGATCCACACCAGCACCCTGATTGCCTCGGCTATCGGCGGCTGGGTCGCCGGCATCCTCTCCGACCGCATCGGCCGCGTGCGCACCCTGCAACTGACGGTGCTGTGGTTCGCCTTTTTCACCTTCCTCTGCGGCTTCGCCCAGAACTACGAACAGTTGCTGATCGCCCGGACTCTTATGGGCTTTGGCTTTGGCGGCGAATGGACCGCCGGCGCGGTGCTGATCGGTGAGGTGATCCGCGCCCAGGACCGTGGCAAGGCGGTGGGCATGGTGCAGTCCGGCTGGGCCATCGGCTGGGGCCTGACGGCGATCCTTTATGCGCTGCTGTTCTCCTGGCTACCGGCGGAGCAGGCGTGGCGCGCGCTGTTCCTGCTGGGGCTGGTACCGGCCATTTTCGTGATTTTCGTCCGGCGCCTGGTCAAAGACCCTGAGGTGTATCGCCAGGCCAAGGCAGTGGAGAGCGCCGAGGCGCCCTCGCAGTTCTACGAGATCTTCGCCCCCGGCATGCTCTGGACCACAATACGTGCGTCGCTGCTGACCACCGGTGCGCTGGGGGGCTACTACGCCATCACCTCGTGGCTGCCGACCTTCCTCAAGAACGAGCGCGGCTTGAGCGTGCTGGGTACCGGTGGCTACCTGGCCATGGTGATCGTCGGCTCCTACATCGGCTATGTGGTCAGCGCTTACCTGTCTGACATTCTGGGGCGCAAGAAGAACTTCATCCTGTTCGCCGTGGGCTCGTTCATCATCGTGCTGCTGTACACCCAGATGCCGGTCAGCGATGGCGTGATGCTGTGGCTGGGTTTCCCGCTGGGCTTTTTTGCCTCGGGCATCTTCAGCGGCATGGGGGCCTTCCTCACCGAGCTGTTCCCCACCCGTATCCGTGGCTCGGGGCAGGGCTTCTGCTACAACATCGGCAAGGTCATCGCCGCGATGTTCCCCTTGCTGATCGGCCTGCTTGGCCAGAAGGTGCCGCTCGGGCTGGGCATTGGCGGGTTCGCCGCGGTGTCGTACGGTGTGGTGATTCTGGCGGCCTTGAGCCTGCCGGAAACCCGCGGCAAACACCTCCAGGCGCGTTAAGGTAGGCACATGAACATCGACACGGGAGCACGCCAGGTGAAACGCCTGCTACTCAATTGCGACATGGGTGAAAGCTTTGGCAGCTGGCGCATGGGCCTGGACGCCGAGGTAATGCCCTACATCGACTGCGCCAACATCGCCTGCGGCTACCATGCCGGCGACCCCGGCACCATGCGCCGTACCGTGGCCCTGGCCCTGCAGCATGGCGTGACCATCGGCGCCCACCCGGCCTACCCGGACCTGGTCGGCTTCGGCCGCCGCTCCATGGCCTGCAGTGCCGAGGAAATTCGCGATCTGCTGCACTACCAGATCGGCGCTCTTGACGGTATCTGCAAGGTCCAGGGTGGCCGGGTGGCCTACATCAAGCCCCACGGCGCGCTGTACAACGACATGATGGCCGACCCGCTCAAGCTGCGAGCCGTGCTCGAAGCCGTGGCGGCGTATGACGCTGGCTTGCCCTTGATGCTCATGGCCACTGCCGACGACAGCGGCGCACAAGCCTTGGGTGACGAGGTTGGCGTGCCGCTGTGGTTCGAAGCGTTCGCCGACCGCGCCTATACCGCCAGCGGCCATTTGCTGTCGCGGCGCCTGCCGGGTGCGGTTCATCACGATTCGGCCGTGGTGGTCGAGCAGGCCTTGCGCCTGGCCCGTGGTGAAACGCTGGTGGCCGACGATGGCAGCGCCTTGCGCCTGCACGCCAGTACCCTGTGCGTGCACGGTGACAATGACAGCTCGGTGGCGGCGGTGCGGCAGATCCGCCAGGCCCTCGATGCGCTGGGGCCGGCATGAAGCTGCGAATCGAAGTGGTTGCGATCGACAGCCTGATGGTGCGCCTGTTCGACCGGATCGACGAGGCCAACATGCCGTGGCTGCTCGCCGCGAGCCACCGTTTGAGTGCCGCCTTCGGTGAGCACCTGGTGGACCTGGTGCCGTCCTACACCACGCTGATGGTGCAGTTCGATATGCCGCCAAGGCAGGCGAGTGCGTTGATCGACCAGGCGCTGGAGGGGCTGCAGCCAGACGCGGGCACCAGCGGTCGCCGGCACGAGATTGCTGTGTGGTACGACGCCAGTGTCGGCCCTGAGCTGCCGCTGCTGGCCGCACGCAGCGGCTTGAGCGAGCAAGAGGTGATCCGCCTGCACAGCGAGCGCGAGTACCCGGTGTTCGCCCTTGGCTTCGCTCCGGGGTTCGGTTTCATGGGGCTGGTGGACGAACGCCTGGCATCCCCGCGGCTGAGCACTCCGCGCAAGCGCGTGGCGGCCGGCAGTGTCGGCATTGCCGAGCGCCAGACAGCCGCCTATCCCGCCGTGTCACCTGGCGGCTGGAACCTCATAGGGCGTACCCCGGTTCGCCTGTTCGACCGCGAGCGTGAAGGCTACAGCCTGCTGCAGCCGGGCGATCGGGTGCGCTTCGTGGCGGTGTCCCATGCCGAGTTCCTGGCATTGGGTGGTGACGACAGCCCGTTGGAGGCACAGGCATGACGCAATTGAAGATCGAAGCCAGCACCGCCTTGTGCCAGTTGCAGGATGCCGGGCGCTTTGGTGTGCGGCACCTGGGGGTGACCCAGGGCGGTGCGCTGGATTGGGTGGCGATGAATTGGGCCAACTGGCTGCTGGGCAACCCGTTGGGCGCGCCGGTGGTCGAGGTGGCGCTGGGCGGCTTCACGGTAGTGGCCGAGCAGGATTGCATACTCGCCCTGGCCGGTGCCGACCTGGATGCTCGTGTCGATGACCAGCCGCTGGCCCCCTGGCGCAGCTTTGCCTTGGCCAAGGGCCAACGGCTGACCTTGAAGCAACCGAAGCAGGGCGTGCGTGCTTATCTTGCGGCGCCGGGCGGGTTTGAAGGTGAAGCCGTGCTGGGTAGCTGCGCCACTGTTGTGCGTGAAGCACTGGGTGGCACCGATGGGCGAGGGGCCGCGCTAGGCAAAGGGCAATTGTTGGCGTTTGCCGGCACGCAGCCGGCCCTGCGCGAAGTGCCAGAGGTGCTGCGCCCCCATTATCGGCAAAAGCCCGTGCTCGATCTGGTCATGGGCGCGCAGATCGGTGATTTCAGCGGTATGAGCCTGTTCGAGGCGTTCAACTGTGACTGGACGCTGGACAGCCGTGGCGACCGCATGGGCATTCGTTTGCTCGGGCCGCAGCTTGTTTATCAGGGCGCGCCGATGATTTCGGAGGGTATTGCGTTAGGGGCGGTGCAGGTGCCCCCGGACGGGCAGCCGATCGTGCTGCTCAATGACCGGCAGACCATCGGTGGCTATCCGCGGCTGGGGGCGTTGACGCCGTTGGCGTTGGCGCAGTTGGCCCAGTGCATGCCGGGGGCGGCGGTGCGGTTCAGGGCGGTGGTGCAGGAAGAGGCCTGGCGGGAGCAGCAGGCTTGCCTGAACGGTTGGCGGTGACGCTACCGGCGCTACCGCCGGCAAGCCGGCTCCAGCGGGTACCCCACAAGGCTCAAATGCTGAGGTGTATCTGTGGGGCCCGCCGGCGATAGGGCCGGTACAGGCGAAACTACTTGGACAGATACCGCATGCCATCCTCCAACCCTTGCAAGGTCAGCGGATACATCTTGTCCTCGATCAGGTCACGCACCAGGTGTGTCGATGCGGTGTAATCCCAGGCCTGTTTCGGATACGGGTTGATCCAGATGATCTTCTTGAATTTCTCCATGAAGCGCTGCATCCACACATACCCGGCCTCTTCGTTCCAGTGCTCCACACTGCCACCGGGCTGGGTGATCTCGTAGGGCGCCATGGCCGCGTCGCCGACGAACACCACCTTGAAGTCATCGCCGTATTTGTGCAGCAGATCGAAGGTGGAGAAGCGCTCCGAAGTACGCCGCAGGTTGTTCTTCCACACCGATTCATAAACGAAGTTGTGGAAGTAGTAGTACTCCAGGTGCTTGAACTCGGTCTTGCAGGCCGAGAACAGCTCTTCGCAGACTTTGACGTGGGCATCCATCGAGCCGCCGATGTCGAACAGCAACAGCAGCTTGACCGTGTTGCGCCGTTCGGGGCGCATCTGGATGTTCAGCAGCCCGGCGTCACGTGCGGTATGGTCGATGGTGCCGTCGATGTCCAGCTCTTCGGCGGCGCCTTCGCGGGCGAACTTGCGCAGCCGGCGCAGGGCCAGCTTGATGTTGCGCGTGCCCAGCTCGACCTGGTCGTCGAGGTTCTTGTACTCGCGCTGGTCCCAGACCTTCACCGCCTTGCCCTGACGTTTGCCGGCGTCGCCCACGCGGATGCCTTCAGGGTTGAAACCGCCAGAGCCGAACGGGCTGGTGCCGCCGGTGCCGATCCACTTGTTGCCACCGGCGTGGCGTTCCTTCTGCTCTTCCAGGCGTTTCTTGAACTCCTCGATCAGTTTGTCCAGGCCGCCCAGTGACTGGATCTGTGCACGTTCCTCATCCGTCAGCGAGCGCTCGAACTCCTTGCGCAGCCAGTCTTCAGGGATCAGTGCTTCGAGGTGCCGGTCGAGGTTTTCCAGGCCTTTGAAGTAGGCCGAGAAAGCCCGGTCGAACTTGTCGAAATGGCGCTCGTCCTTCACCAGGATGGCCCGTGCCAGGTAGTAGAACTCGTCCATGTCGGCGAACACCACGCGCTGTTGCAAGGCGTTGAGCAGGTCGAGCAGTTCGCGAACCGATACCGGCACCTTGGCCGCACGCATTTCGTTGAACAGGTTGAGCAGCATGGCCGGCTCCTGTCAGCGGTTGCCGCGCCGGCTCATGAAGGCCAGGCGTTCGAGCAGTTGAACGTCCTGCTCATTCTTCACCAGGGCGCCGGCCAGCGGCGGAATGGCCTTGGTCGGGTCGCGTTCGCGCAATACCGCTTCGCCGATGTTGTCGGCCATCAACAGCTTGAGCCAGTCGACCAGCTCGCTGGTGGAGGGCTTTTTCTTCAGACCCGGCACCTTGCGCACGTCGAAGAACACGTCAAGCGCTTCGCTGACCAGCGATTGCTTGATGTTGGGGTAGTGCACATCGACGATCTGCTGCAGGGTGTCGCGGTCCGGGAAGGCGATGTAGTGGAAGAAGCAACGGCGCAGGAACGCGTCGGGCAGTTCTTTTTCATTGTTCGAGGTAATGATGATGATCGGGCGTTGCTTGGCCTTGATGGTCTCGTCGATTTCGTAGACGTAGAACTCCATCTTGTCGAGTTCCTGCAACAGGTCGTTGGGGAACTCGATGTCGGCCTTGTCGATTTCGTCGATCAGCAGGATCACCCGCTCCTCGGCCTCGAAGGCTTCCCAGAGCTTGCCCTTTTTCAGGTAGTTGCGCACATCGTGGACTTTTTCAGTGCCCAGCTGGGAGTCGCGCAGGCGGCTGACCGCGTCGTACTCGTAGAGGCCCTGGTGGGCCTTGGTGGTGGATTTGATGTGCCAGGTGATCAGTCGGGCGCCGAAGGAGGCGGCCAGCTGTTCGGCAAGCATGGTCTTGCCGGTGCCTGGCTCGCCCTTGACCAGCAGTGGGCGTTCGAGGGTGATGGCCGCGTTGACCGCCAGTTTCAGGTCGTCTGTGGCGACGTAGTCGCGGGTGCCTTCGAACTTCATCGGGAGTGTCCTCTGCGGGGGCCAGTACAGGTACGGCATGTCTTCATTTGTTGTCAGCGACTATACCCCGGCCCCAGGCGGCTGCAAACGCAGACCGGGTATTCAGTCCCTGAATGGCTCGTCACGCCTGTTCAGTCGGAATCGGGCGCAGGTTGCTCATAGCGTGCATTGAACGCCTGGACAAACCCGTTGCGCAAAATCTGCAAAAACGCCTCGAAGGCGCTGATGTTCTGTTGGTGCACACTGCCGCTGAGTTCCACACGGGTGGCGAACTGGTTTTTCGGCTGGTTCTTCAGCACCGTTTCGCTGGCCCCGACCAGCGCTTCCCACACCGAGCGGAAAAAGCCCTTGTTCTTGTCCTCGATGTCCTGCTGCCAGTTGAACACGTCCACGTCGCGCAGCAACGGCTTGATGTAGCCATTGAGCCGGCCGTTTTCCGCCTGGGCCTCGATCACCACATCGCCGTGCCCGGCATTGAAATCGAACTTGCCATAGGCACTGGCGAAGTCGTTCAGCCTGCGCAGCTCCATGCCGGTTGCGCGCAGCCGGAACTCGAAATCATCGAAGTCGCTGAACGGGTCGAAGGTCGCGCGGCTCTGCACCCTGGCATCGCCCAACAGCAGGGCTTTAGCCTCGAAGCTGGCGTCGCGCCGGCCTTTGTCGTCCCGTACGTTGGTCAGGTTGCGGATATTGGCGTCGAGCCGGGTGGCCTTGAGGTCGACCGGCGGCTTGGAGTTGAAGTTGTGGAAGGTCAGCGTGCCGTCATCGATGCGCACATCGTTGAGGGTGATCGGCAGCAGTTTTTCCAGCTGCTGGCGCCAGTCTGTACCCTGACCGGTCTGCGAGGCCTGTTTGTTGCCGCCGTCGACGAAGTTGAGCACCGGTCGTAAAAAGGTGACTTCGGCCACCACAGCATGGTCATACCACAGCGCTTGCCAGCTCACCGAGAGGTCGATCAGTGGCGCATCGAGCAGCGGCACCGGAACCTTGCCGCTGGTCTTGACGATCTTCAGCCCATCGATCTGGTAGGCCCCGCGCCACCAGGCCAGTTCCACGTCCGTGACCTGGCCACGGTACTCCCCCATGTCCGCCAGCTTGTCGTTGAGGTAGTCGCGCACCAGGTAAGGCAGCGCCAGGTGCAGGGCCACCAACAGCACGACCAGGCTGGCCAGGCCGACCAGTGGCCAGCGATAACGGGCTTTCATCGCAGTGATCTCCAAGGCGGGTTGTGCGGTTGACCGCAGGCCGCCCGGGCGAGTTCGAACGGGCTTTACGGGCCAACGGGGCAGGCTTACCCTTTAAGCCTTTCCCCGCCACTTCATGCCAAGGACCCTGCCATGAGCCGTATCTACGCAGACAACGCCCATTCCATCGGCAATACGCCGCTGGTGCAGATCAACCGCATCGCCCCGCGCGGTGTGACCATCCTGGCCAAGATCGAAGGGCGCAACCCTGGGTACTCGGTCAAGTGCCGTATCGGCGCGAGCATGGTCTGGGACGCCGAGGGCAGCGGCAAGCTCAAGCCCGGCATGACCATCGTCGAGCCGACCTCGGGCAACACCGGCATTGGCCTGGCCTTCGTCGCCGCCGCCCGTGGCTACAAACTGATCCTGACCATGCCGGCCTCGATGAGCCTGGAGCGTCGCAAGGTACTGAAGGCCCTGGGCGCCGAGCTGGTGTTGACCGAGCCGGCCAAGGGCATGAAAGGCGCGATCGAGAAGGCCAACGAGATCGTTGCCTCGGACCCGGCGCAGTACTTCCTGCCAGGCCAGTTCGACAATCCGGCCAACCCGGCCATTCATGAAAAGACCACCGGCCCGGAGATCTGGAACGACACCGACGGTGCAGTCGACGTGCTGGTGGCCGGTGTCGGCACCGGTGGCACCATTACCGGCGTGTCGCGCTATATCAAGCACACCCAGGGCAAGTCGATCCTCTCGGTGGCGGTCGAGCCTGTGGCCTCGCCGCTGATCAGCCAGACCCTGGCCGGTGAGGAGCTCAAGCCCAGCCCGCACAAGATCCAGGGTATCGGCGCCGGCTTTGTGCCGAAGAACCTTGACCTGTCGATCGTCGACCAGGTCGAGACCGTGACCGATGAAGAGGCCAAGGCGATGGCCATCCGCCTGATGCAGGAGGAGGGCATCCTTTGCGGCATTTCCTGCGGCGCGGCGATGGCTGCTGCGGTGCGGCTGGCGGAAAAGCCGGAGATGCAGGGCAAGACCATCGTCGTAATCCTGCCCGACTCCGGCGAGCGCTACCTGTCGAGCATGCTGTTCGCCGACATGTTCAGCGAGCAGGAGAACCAGCAGTAAGCGCCAAGCTGCCCCTGCGCTCGGGTTTATTGCAAAATCTTCATGAGTGAGTTCCCGCCCGGGTTGTTTTTACCTGGGCGTGATGGGTTTATGATGGCAGGATGATTTTTGATGGGGGCAGGCAGCGCTGGCCTGCTCCCTTTCCAAGGAGTGTTGCATGACCTTTTCCTTCGTCGCCAAGGCAGGTGTCCTGCTGGTTTTTTTTGGCAGCGTGCTGTTCGTCCACCTGCGCGGCAAGGCGCGATTGCCAGTCCTGCGCCAGTTCGTCAACCATTCTGCGCTGTTCGCACCCTATAACAGCCTGATGTACTTTTTCTCCGGGGTGCCGTCCAAGCCGTACCTGGACCGCCAGCGTTTCCCTGAGCTGGACGTGCTCAAGGACAACTGGCAGCAGATCCGTGAGGAGGCCATGCGCCTGTTCGACGAGGGTTACATCCGCGCCGCCGAGAAAGACAACGACGCAGGCTTCGGGTCGTTCTTCAAGAAGGGCTGGAAGCGTTTCTACCTGAAGTGGTACGACAAACCGCTGCCGTCGGCCGAGGCGTTGTGTCCGAAGACCGTCGAGCTGGTCAGCGCCATCCCCAACGTCAAGGGCGCGATGTTTGCCCTGCTGCCCGGCGGCAGCCACCTCAACCCGCACCGCGACCCCTTCGCCGGCTCGCTGCGCTATCACTTGGGCTTGTCCACGCCGAACTCCGACCATTGCCGCATCTACGTCGACGGCCAGGCCTACGCCTGGCGTGATGGCGAGGACGTGATGTTCGACGAGACCTACGTGCACTGGGTCAAGAACGAAACCGACGTCACCCGAGTGATCCTGTTCTGTGACATCGAGCGCCCGCTCAGCAACCCGCTGATGGCCCGCATCAACCGCAAGGTCAGCGCCTTCCTGGGCCGCGCCACTGCACCGCAGAACACCGATGACGAGCGCGTGGGCGGGATCAACCAGGCTTATGCGTGGAGCAAGCGCTTCAGCAACAGGATCAGCACCCGCGTGAAGCAGTTCAAGCGTGCCAACCCCAAGGCCTACCGCATCCTGCGGCCGGTACTGGCGGTGGTTGTGGCGTACCTGCTGTATCGCTGGTTGTTCTGAAGTTTCGGTGCCTGCAGGGCCCTGCAGGCATCAAAGAAGCCAGCTATTGTCCTGGCCCTGATTCACCGCTATATTCCAGCGCATTCACCTCCCCGAAGACCTGCTCATGCCTGCCATCCTGTCCACCGCAAGCTTTGCCATCGCGCCAGTCGCGGGCGGGGCCGTGCGTGGCAGTCAGCAGCCGGCCATGATCAGTCATTACCCACCACCTGTCAGTGGCGTTGTAGGCGGCGTAGCTCCGCCTCGCTGCGTGGTTGTGCCGGGCTGACCGGCCTTTGGCCGCATCCCGTCACACGCGCAACCTACTGAACACGGTCGGTGGCTTCCCTAACTGAAGTTCACGCCCACCGTTCGGCTTATCTGCCCGAATACAGGTGCATGCATGTCTGTCTTTTCCAAAGCATCCGTGGCCTCGGCGGCCACTACCAGCCTGTTCGTCCTGCTGTGGAGCAGTGGCGCCATCGTCTCCAAACTTGGCCTGGCCCATGCCAGCCCGTTTGCTTTCCTGCTGCTGCGCTCAGCGCTGGCACTCGCCGGGTTGCTGCTGATCGGCCCGTTGCTGGGCCTGCGCTGGCCGCGCACACGTGGGGCGATGTTGCGAGCCCTTGGCACCGGCTGCGTGTTGCTCGGTGCCTACCAGATCTTCTACCTGCTGGCGCTCAATACCCACGTGACCCCCGGCGTGATGGCCACGGTGATGGGAGTACAACCGATCCTCACTGTGGTGCTGATGGAGCGCCAGCGCTCCTGGCGCCGGCTGTTCGGTCTGGGCCTGGGGCTCGGCGGGCTGGTGATGGTGGTCTATCAGGGTATCAACCTCGGCGGAGTGTCGCTGGCCGGGATGCTGTTTGCCTTGCTGGCGCTGGGCAGCATGACCTTTGGCTCGATCCTGCAAAAACGCATCACCGACAACCCCATGGGCACGCTGGGCCTGCAGTATCTGGCGGGGTTTGCCATGTGCGCTGTGTTCGCGCCGCTGCAGCCACTGCACGTCGCGTGGAGCGGCAGTTTCATTGGTGCGCTGCTGTGGATGGGGCTGGTGGTTTCGCTGCTGGCGACCATGCTGCTGTACCGCCTGATCGCCAAAGGTAATCTGGTCAACGTCACCAGCCTGTTCTACCTGGTGCCGGCGGTGACTGCGGTGATGGACTTCCTGATCTTCGGTAATCGCCTGGCACCGCTCAGCCTGCTGGGAATGGGGCTGATTGTGGTCGGTTTGCTGTTCGTGTTCAGCAAGCCTGCCAGTCGCATGGCCCAAGCATAGGCCGTCAGCGAAACTCTTCGGGGATGGCGTGGCGCAGCACGCCTTCCTCGAAGTCCAGGGTGCCGGCTTCGCGCTGCGTCAGCAGGTAGTAGAGCAGGGTGTCGAGTGAGCGCGAAGGCGGGACTTCGACGGCCAGCATCCTGACCGCTTTTTCGACTTCGCTGGGGCAGCCGAAATCTTCGAGTGCCGCACGAACCTGCTCCAGATCACCGCCTGCCTTCACAAGAACGCGAAATACCGAAGCGCCGCCACTGTGCAGCAAGCCTTCGAACCAGGATTGCTCGCCCTCTTCGCTGATGCTGATGGTGTCGCCAGGTGCGATGCCGTAGGCATAGAAGGGGATGCTGTCGACCTGGTAGCCAGCCGCGGTACGTTTTGCCCAGAGGCCTTCGACCGATGCGGGTGGGCAGCCTTGGGCATCCTGCTCCAGGCGCCAGAGCACGATCTTGTAGGCTGGGGTTTGCTCGGGGGGCATGGGGCGTTACGTGTCGTGAGGGCTGCTTATCGTAATGCCCTTTGGCGTTGTTGTCTGTACTGGCCCTATCGCCGGCAAGCCGGCTCCCATCGGTAGTGCGCTGCGCAGCTCCTGTAGGAGCCGGCTTGCCGGCGATAGGGCCGGTGCAGGCCACCCAGGCTGCTAGAAGTAATACCCAATGTTTATATTGGTCCGGTAATACCAGTCATTGCTGCCCACCGAGCTGGTGCTGGTCCAGCCTGTGCCATTTTCCGCCCCACCAAACGGGTTGGCATTGCGCGCCCAGGTCAGGTCGACCCAGGCCATGATCGGCATGGCCAGGAACTGCGCGCCAACGGTGAACATCTGCGAATCGTCCCAGCCATGTTCATCTTTCATCATCCGGCTGTAGTCGGTATAGAGCTTGATCTTTTTCAGTTGCCCAAGCTTCGGGGTCAGCACGTCATAGCCGACGTTGACCGCTGCGATGGTGGCCTTGGAGGCGATCAGGTATGCAGGGGTCAGGCCGTTGCCGCCCATCAGCACTGCGTCGTTGCTGACGCCCGCCGGGTTCTTCGGATCGTACTCATAGCGGATCGCCTGGCCCGTCACCGTCCAGGGGCCTCTGTTGAGCAGCGCGTGGACTCCGCCTGCCCAGTAATCGCCGTCGTCATGGGTGGTGGCGTTGTACAGCTCGGCAGCCGCCAGCGAGGCACCCAGCTCGGTCTTCCAGCCATCGCCGCTGAAGGTACGGGCGACACGGGCGTTGACCTGGTTGTGTTTCTCGTTGTCTTGGCGCGATTGGGTAAACGGCACGGCGTTGTCGTCGAGGTCGGCATAACGCCCGACTTCCGGTGAGTAGCGCAGGCTTGAAGGCAGCATGCGCGGGAAGTAACCCAATTGCAGGTCCCACTGCGCATCCTTGTAGCTGTATTTGAGGCCTTTGCCTGCGCTGACGCCGTAGCCCATGAAGAACGGTATGTGATAGCTCCAGCCAAACTGTGGATACGGCTCCAGGCCGAACGGTTTGAACGGCGCCCCGATTTGCAGGTTGGCTTGGGGGCTGAAGCGGTAGCCAATGTAGCCACGGTCGATCGAGCGCTTGCCGTCGTCCTGGAACCAGTAGCCGACATCGCTGAACAGCTGGCGATGGTTGGCCTGCACGTCGAGGCGGAAGGTATCGAAGAGGAAGCGGCCGTTGTTTTCGGTGGTGTCCCAGTGTTCGTCGCGGTAATTGACGCGCAGGGCGCCGCCGATATCCAGGCTGCTCTGGCCGTCGTCGCTGCGCCAGGCAATATGCGGGAAGGGCTTTTTCGCGGTGGGTGGCTGGTCGGGGGCGGCGGGGCCGGGTTCGGAAGCGAAACTTGCGCAACTGCCGAGAATCAGACCGAGGCTTATCACATATCTTTTCATGCCATGCCCTGCAAGGTTGGGAGGTTTTCCGCAGGCAAAGGGGGAGCGTCGCCCGTACTGCGGGTTTTTTGTTTTATGGGTGAGATGTTGTTTTACAAAGGAAATGGAGCAGGTTTTGTGCCAGGTTCTTTTGTTAAATAAAAACTGATTTAAAACAATTATTTATATTTGAAACGGCTTGGTTTGTACCGTATCTGGAACAGGTTGAAAGTTTGGTTACTGTTATGCCCAGGCATTGTGCGTCGATGCACTACTTTGTCTTGGGTTGTATCAGTACATGCCTTATCGCTGGCAAGTGGGCGATAAGGCAGGAATGAACAGCACAAAACCAGGTCAAAAAAACCGGCCCATGAGGGCCGGTCAAATTTACGCGTGAGCGAATGTTCAATTCACAGATCAAGCACCAACCGCCGGCTCTTGCACCCGGACACACAGACCATCATCGATTTGTTCGCCGCCCGCTCAGCCTTGGTCAGTACCCCGTCGCGGTGGTCCACATCCCCCTCCAGCACTCGGGTCTCGCAAGAGCCACACACACCCTCACGGCAGCTGTACTCGATATCGCAGCCGGCTTCGAGCAGCACATCCAGCAGGTTCAACCCGGGTTCGACGCTGACCGTCCTGCCTGACCGGCTCAGCTCGACGCTGTAGTTGGCTTGGGCATCGTCCGATGCCGCCACTTCGGCTGCGGTAAACCGCTCGATATGCGCATGGGGGTAACCCAGGCGTTCGCAGGTCTGCTCGAAGGCATCGAGCATCGGCGTCGGCCCGCAGCAGTAGAAGTGCGTGTCCGCAGGCCGCCCGGCCAGATAGCCGGCCAGGTCCGGCAGGCCGCCTTTCTCGTCGTTGAAGTGGTAGACCACCTTTGCCCCAAGCCCGCTGATCTCCTCCAGCAGTGCGGCTTCGGCACGCGAGCGTGCACAGTAGATCAGCTCGGCCGAGCGCCCCAGCGCCAGCAACTGGCGGAACATGCAGTAGATCGGCGTAATGCCGATGCCGCCCGCTACCAGTACGCTATGGCTGGCACGGGTGTCGAGGGCAAAGTTGTTGCGTGGCTGGGAGATCTGCAGTTGTGTGCCCACGCGCAGTTGCTCGTGCACATAGCGCGACCCCCCGCGGCTGGCTCGGTCACGCAGGATGCCGACCACATAACGGCCCTGGTCGCTTGGCGCGTTCAGCAGCGAATAGCTGCGCACCAGGCCATTGGGCAGGTGCAGGTCGATGTGCGAACCGGCGTCGAAGGGCGCGAACACAGTGTCACCCCAGGGGCGCAGCTCGACGCTGATGATGCCTTCGGCTTCATGGCGCAGGGTGTGCACCCGTGCACTGATGGTGGAGGAGTTGGACATCGGTCACCTCAGGCCAGTTGCTTGGTTTCGATCAGGGCCAGCTGTTCCTTGGCCTTGCCCTTGAGGTAGCGGCGCAGGCGCACCACGCCCAGGTCGTGCTGGTAGAGGTTTTCACGTTGGTTGGCGTCGAACTCCATGAATTCCAGCAGCACCCGGTCCTGCTCCAGTACCGCCCAGTGGCGCGCCTCCAGGCGGTTCTTGTAGAGGAAGCGCCAGGTGTCGCGTTGCCAGCCGGTCAGCGGCCGGGCGCGCCAGTGGAACACGGCCGACAACGCTCGGCTGCTGGGCGTGTAGCTGCCGATGATGGTGAAGTTGCCGCCCGGGCCACCGGTCTTGGGGTAGGGAATCTCCAGGCGCAGCCAGTGGCAGCCGTTGTCGAGGAATTCGGTCCAGTCGAAGTTGACCCCGCGCTGGCCTTCTTTCTCGAAGAAGAAGCCTTGTTCGGTATCGCGGGTGACGAACCTGGCGGTGGCTTCGCCCTCGCTCATGGAATGCGACATCTTGTGCAGGTAGGTGCCGTGCATCGGGTCCATGACGTTGTCGAGCACGTAGCGGTAGTCGCCTTTCCATTCGGTGTAGCAAAGGAAGCTGCTCCACTGGGGCGAGGTCAGCTGCTCGGGCAGTACCAGCTCCGGTGGTGTGTCCAGGTGCGGGTCGGTGGCGTTGAACAGAAAGATCGCCCCCGCAGCCTCGCGGGTATGGAACATCCGCGTCGGGCGGCTGCCTTCGAGCTTGCAGCCAGGGCTGCCGGGCACTTTGGTGACAGTGCCGTCGCAGCGTACTTCAACGCCGTGGTACGGGCACTGCAGGCGGTCACCCAGCACCGGCCCTTGGGACAGCGGCGCGCCGCGGTGCGGGCAGTGGTCCTCAAGCGCGTGCACGCTGCCATCGTTGTCGCGCCACAGGGCGATCTTGTAGCCCAGGCGACGGATGGAAACCGGTTTGTCGCTCAACAGTTCCGACGGCAGAACCGGGAACCAGAGGTCTTTCAGGCCATTGGCCAGGTGTTGTTCAACAGGGTCGACGGTTACATGCATGTTCATCTTGTTCTTCTCCGCAGGGTCATTCGCCCAGCCGTGCCATCAGGGTTACAAAGGCGTCTTCAGTCCACGCTCCGCTGGTCAGCGGGCAGGGCGGGCCGGCCAGGTTGAGGTGGGCGAGCAATTCCCCCAATTCGCTCACGCCGTTGCCGTAGGCGCGTTCGATGGAATCGCCGAGCAGGTCCTCGAACGGTGTGTTGGGGCGTTTGCGTGCCTGGTGCGGCTGCAGGTAAACCTCGGGTGTGTTCATGGGATCGACCTCAGTTGTGCTTGGGCTTGTCGGTGAGGAATTTGCCTTGGGGTGCTTCTGCGTGCTGCTGGCGCCGGGTGTTGCCATCGATGCCGCCGGCAATCGCCCATTCGGCGAATACGGTCGGGCCGGGTTCGAACGCGCGTGGCTGCCATTCGGCGGTCAGTTGGTCCTCGTCGGCGTAGTACTCGACCAGCGCGCCGGCCGGGTTCTTGAAGTACCAGAAGAACGCCGATGACACCGGGTGGCGGCCCGGGCCGATTTCGGTGGCCCAGCCGCAGCGGGAGATATGCATGCCGCCGCCGAACACCTCGTGCAGGTCACGTACGGTGAACGCCACGTGGTTGAGGCCGGCGCGCGGGGCCGGCAGCTGGAGCATGAACAGGTCGTGGTGGCCGCCTTCCTCGGCGGTGCGCAGGAAGGCGCCGCGGTTGGGGTAACGGTCCGATGCCTGGAAGCCGAAACGTTCGTGGTAGAAGGCCTCGCAGGCGTTCACGTCCTTGACGAAGAACACCACGTGGCCCACTTCGATGGGCGTGGCACGGTCGTAGATCGGCGCCGGCTTGTTGATCCGGCCCTTGGTCTGCCAGGTGTTGTGGCCGCTGCACTCGATGTCCAGCGTGCGTTTGCGGGTGACCTGCAAGCGGATCGCCAGGCCGTTAGGGTCGGTGCAACCGATGCGGCCATTGCCTTCGACAAAGCCCGGGTCGTTGGCGATGCGCTGGCTGCACAGGGCAAGGTCCGCCTGGCTTGCGACACCCCACACCACTTCACGCACGGTCGAACCGGGCTCGATGGCCGGCGGCAGGCCGGGTTTGTCGAGGGCGGCCAGCACCACGCGGCAGCCATTGAGGGTTTCGAAGATCACCTCGTCAGGCTGTTCGCTGACTTTGCTCAAGCCCCAGTCGGTGAAGAAGCGGACGCAGGTGGCGAGGTCTTCCACGCCATAGGTGACTTCGTCGATGCCCAGTACGCTCATTGCCCTGCCTCCACGCCGGCCCAGGCCAGCGGCTGTTGGTTCATGCCCCAGTAGAGGCTTTTCTGCTCCATGTACTGCAGGATCCCCAGGCGGCCTTTTTCACGGCCCAGGCCGCTGTCACGCCAGCCGCCGAACGGCGTCGAGATGGAGAACTGCTTGTAGGTGTTGATCCACACCGTACCGGCCTGAAGCTTGCGGCCAAGCGCCCAGGCACGCTTGTAGTCACGGCTCCAGATACCGGCGGCAAGGGCGTACAGGCTGTCGTTGGCCTGGGCCAGCAGGTCTTCTTCGTTGTCGAACGGTAGGGCCACCAGCACCGGGCCAAAGATCTCTTCCTGACAAACCTGCTGGTGGTTGCCCAGCCCTTCGAGGATGGTCGGCGGGTAAAAGTAACCCTGCTCGTACAGGCCGCCGCTCGGGCGCTCACCGCCCAGGCGCAGGCGGCCACCTTCGGCCAGGCCCAGGGCCACGTAGCGCTCCACCGACGCGCGGTGGCCAGCACTGATCAGCGGGCCCATCTGCGTGCGCTCGTCGGCCGGGTCACCCAGGCGCAGTTGCGCGGCGGCAGCGGTCAGCCGGGCCATGAACGGCTCGTACAGGGCACGGGCGACGAACAGCCGGGAGCCGGCGATGCATGCCTCACCCGAGGAGCTGAAGATGCCGTACAGCACACCGGCCACGGCGTGGTCGAGGTCGGCGTCGTCAAGGACGATGGTCGGCGACTTGCCGCCCAGCTCCAGCGACACCGGCATCATCTTGTCGGCGGCGATATGGGCGATGTGTTTGCCGGTACGGGTGCCGCCGGTGAACGACACACGTTTGACCAGCGGGTGGCGGGTCAAGGCGTCACCCAGCAGTGAACCCTTGCCTGGCAGCACGCTGACCAGGCCTTTGGGCAGCCCGGCGTCCTCACAGATGCGGGCCAGTTGCAGGGCCAGCAGCGGGGTGATTTCCGCCGGTTTGATCACCACCGCATTGCCACCGGCCAGGGCCGGGGCTAGCTTCTGCGCCTCGCTGGCGATGGGCGAGTTCCATGGCGTGATCGCCGCGACCACACCCATCGGCTCGTACACGCTCATGCTGACGAAATCGCCGCGCGACGGGGTGATGGTTTCCTCCAGCGTTTCGCAGGCAGCGGCGAAAAACTGGAAAGTCCCTGCCGCGCTGGCGACCAGGGCGCGGGTTTCGTTGATCGGCTTGCCGTTGTCCTGGCGTTGCAGTTGCGCCAGCTCTTCAGCGCGCTCGCGGATCAGCCCGGCGATGCGGTACAGCACAGCGGCACGTTCGTGCGGTTTGCGCTGGGCCCAGCCGCTGTGCAGGAAGGCCTGATGGGCCCCCTGCACGGCGGCTTCGACATCTTCAAGGCTGGCCGCATTGAGCCAGGCGACCGGCTCACCGGTCGCCGGGTAGCACGAGGCGTAACGCTCGCCGCCGCCCAGGCGCCAAGTGCCGGCGATGCACAGCGGTAAGGTCTGTTCCAGAGTCATTGGCAGTCCCCTAGATGGAAATGGCATGGGCGTGGTTGCCAAGGGCGCGAACCACGCTGTAGACGGTCAGTGCCGAGGTCTTCGGGTTGGCCGGCAGCGGTTTGCCGCGCAGGCTCATTTCGAAGCGGCCGAAGGCGCCGCGGGCCTCGACCTGGTGCACGTTTTCTTCGCTGAGCGGGTCAGCGATCAGGGTCACGCGGGTGCGGTCAAGGCCCAGCCCGGCCAGTGACAGCGTGGCCGCGACGTTGGCGTTTTTCGGGTACAGCCGCGCTGCCTCACGGGCGCTGCCGTCGAAGATCACGGTCGCTTCTGTAAGGGCGTCCAGCGTACACACCTGCTCGGCGGGGGTGCTTTGCCAGGCGCGCGCCGGTTTGCGGCCGGTGTAGCTGACCGCGTCGAGGCCGCCGACCTTGGCTGCTGACAGTGCGTCGATGCCGCCAATGGCGCCGGGCAGCAGTTCGATACGCGTGTTGCCGTGTGCCGCTGCCGCTTCCAGGCGCTCGACCAGGCCAGGCTCGGACAGCGCACCAACCGAGACGATCAGGCAGGCAACCCCGCGCTCCAGCGCTGGCAGCACGTGCTCTTCGATTGCCTTGTGGCCGGCGCATTCGACCAGCAGGTCGGGGCGCGCGTCGGCCGGCAGGGCGGTGAGTACCTGCGGCGGCCGGCGCAAGCTCGCCAGGCGCTGACGTACCAGCGCTTCAGAGCCGGCCGAGGCAATCACCGCATCGACGCACAGCAGCGGGTCTTTCTCCAGCAGCTCGAGCACGCCGACGCCAATGGCACCGCAGCCGATCATGGTGATATGCAACATGGCGTGGTCCTCAGGCCGTGGCCTTCTGCGCCTTGGTTTCGCTGTTGGGCGGGCCGGCGAACTGGGTAGCGAAGCCGCCAACGCTGAGCATGTCCACTTCCAGCAGGAACGGGCCTTGCGCGCCCAGGGCGCCTTCGAGCACCTCGCCGAAGTGTTTCAGATCGCTGACCAGGCCATGGCGCAGGCCGAGCGATTCGGCCAGCTTGCTGTAGTTCGGCGTGTGCAGTTCGACGTAAGCGTGGCGGGCGCCGTAGATGGCGTCCTGGATGTTGCGGATAACGCCATAGCGCTGGTCGTTCATCAGCAGGATGACCACGTTGGCGTTCTCCTGCACCAGGGTCGCCAGCTCACCCAGGTTGAGAATGAAGCCACCATCGCCTGCCAGGGCGAACACTTTGCGCTCCGGCGCTGTCTGCGCCGCTGCCACGGCAGCGCCGATGCCCATCGCCAGGCCCTGGCCGATGCCACCGCCGAGTGCGTGCACGCCGGACAGGGGGTGATAGAGGTTGAGCAGGCGGTTGCCCCAGATGCTGTTGGACAGCGTCACGTCGCGCACCCAGGTGAAGTTGCGCCCGGTCTGCGTTTGCAACTGCTCGACCAGCGACGCATACGGGCCCAGGTCGGCGACCAGCTGTTTGCGTGCCTGCTCGCGCACATTCTTGAGTTCGGGCAGAAAGTTCGGGTCGATGTTCAGGCGGCCCTGCAGGCGGTCGGCCAGGCCCTCCAGGGCCAGTGCCGCATCGCCACAGATGAACAGGTCGCTGGGGTAACTGCGGCCTTCGATGGCCGGGTTGACGTCGATGCGCAGGGTAGTGCGCGGCAGCTTCAGGGCGTACTTGAAGGTCTCGTTGCTGCGCAGGCGGGAACCGGCCACCACCAGCGCATCGCAGGTCTGCATGAAGCCTTCGACCAGCTTGTTCTGCGAGAAGGCCCCCAGGCAGCGCTCATCGTCTTCGTTGACCACGCCGCGGCCTTGGGTCGAGGTGATCACCCCGACGCCCATGTCCAGCAGGCGCTTGACCTGCGCGCCGGCATGCCGGGCGCCGCCGCCCAGCCATAGCAGTGGGCGGGTGGCGCTGGCCAGGCGTTCGGCAACCAGGTCGAGGGCTTCGGCGGCCGGTGCGGCGACCGGGATAGGCAGTGGCGACAGGTCGGTCGGCATGGCGATGAAGGCCGACTGGATATCGATCGGGATCTCCACGCTGACCGGGCCGGTGGGGGCGGTGAGGGCGGTCTGCACGGCCAGCTTCAAGGTGCTCAGCGCGGTTTCGACGCTGCGCACGCGAAACGCTGCCTTGGACACGGCCTTGAGCATGGTCAGCTGGTCGCGTGCCTCGTGAATGTAGGCCAGCTCCTGGTCCAGGTACGGGGTTTCGATCTGCCCGGTGATGTGCAGCAGGGGGGTGCCGGCGGTCAGCGCTTCGACCATGGCCCCGGCGGCGTTGCCGGCGGCAGTACCGGTGGAGGTCAGGCATACGCCCAGGCCACCGATGCTGCGGGCATAGGCATCGGCCATGTTGGTGGCCCCGGCTTCACCGCGGGCCATGACGAAGCGGATGTTGCCGCGCACAGCGAAGGCATCGAGGATCGGCATGTTGTGGATCGAGATCACGCCGAACGCCGCCCTGACGTCGCATTGCTCGAGGAACGCGGTGATGACGGCACCGACGGTGACAGTGTTTTCGTTACGCATGGCGGGACAGGCCTCCGGATACATCGATATGACTGCCAGTGGTGTAGGCCGACAGAGGCGAAGCCAGGAACAGGATCGCCTGCGCCGCTTCCTTCGGCAGGCCAAGGCGGCCCAAGGGAATGTGTTTGCGTTGCGCCAGCTGTGCGGTCCATTGCGACCAGTCCAGCTCGCGCTCTTCGCGGGCCTCGAAGCGGCGGCGCCATTGCCCCGACTCGACCAGGCCGATGAGGATGCCGTTGACCCGGATGCCGTGTTCGGCGAATTCGAAGGCCATTGAGCGCACCAGGTTCTTCAGCCCGGCACGGGCGGCCGAGGTGGCGACCATATGCGGTTCGGGCTGGCTGGCCAGCAGCGAGTTGACGCACACGATCGAGGCGTTAGGCTGGCCCTGCAGTTGTGCCATGAACGCGCGTACCGGGTGGATGACCGAGAAGAATTTGAGCTGCAGTTCTTCGTTCCAGGCCTGGTCGGTGGTGTCGGCAAACGTCGACACGCGGCCCTGGCCCGCATTGTTGACCAGCGCCTGGGCCGGGCCCAGTGCGGCCAGGCTGGCGGCGGCAAAGGCCCGCACGGACTCGGCGTCGAGCACGTCGCACACCTGGGCCAGCAGGCCCGCCTCTGGGAAGCGTTCGCGCAGCCGGGTTTCGGCACTGCGCAGGCGGTCTTCGTCGCGCCCGCAGAAGGCTACGCGGGCGCCGGCTTCGAGCAGCAGTTCGACACAGGCGTAGCCGATGCCGGACGAGCCGCCGGTGACGATCACCGTGCTGTCTTGAAGTTGGTAGGGGTTCATCTCAGTCCCTCATCAGCGCGGTGACGCGGCCGTGACCGGTGTTGGGCGTGTAGTTGAGCAAGCGCGACAACTCATCGGCACTGCCCCGCACCTGGCCCAGCAGGTTGTCGAAATTGACGTGGCCGATCTGCACGGTCGGGATGGTCAGGCCGAGCGCTGCGACTACTTGGCCGCTGTCATCACGCACGGGTGCAGCCACCGTGGAGATGGTCGACTCGAAGAAGCCTTCGCCGCTGACATAGCCGCGCAGGCGATCGGCCTGGACCAGGTCGAACAGCTCCAGCACGGTCTTGGGCGTGCACGGCGAAAACTGCTCCAGATGCTCTTCGGGATACAGCTCGCGCAACTCGCTCAGGCTCAGGTCGGCCAGCAGGATGCGCCCCAGCACCGTGGCGTGGGCCGGCAGGCGCGTGCCGACGGTAACTGCGCTGGAGAACACCGAGGGTGGTGAAACCTTGGCCACGTAGACGATCGAGCGACCGTCGCGTACCACCAGGTTGCTCGGGTAGTTCAGGCGATCGCACAGCCGTGCCAGCAGTGGCTGGCCCAGTTCGGTCAGCTCCAGCGAGGCCAGGTATTCGAAGCCCAGGCGCAGTACCGACATGCCCAGGCGGTATTCGTTGCCGCTGCGGGTGACGAAGCCCATGGTTTCCAGGGTGGTCAGCAGGCGGAAGATGGTCGAGCGGGGCAGTGACAGGCGCCGGGCCAGTTCGGGGGCGGTCAGGGTACGGTTCTGCCGGCTGAATTCGCACAGCAGCAGCAGGCCGCGTTCCAGGCCCGGGACAATGTACTTGTCCTGGTTTTCCTTCAACGGATCCATTTCGTTCATAGCGCGCTACCTGTGAGAGAGGCGTCCAGGGCGCGGGCCAGCAGGCCCGTCACCGTGTCAGGTTGTTCGATGGCGCAGGCATGGCCAGCGCCGGGTATCAGTTTGAAAGGGGCGCCCAGAGCATCGGCCAAGGCCTGGCAGTCGTCCGCGCGGGTGATGCCGTCGGCGCTGCC
Source organism: Pseudomonas sp. BNK-15 (assembly GCF_047456105.1). Lineage (NCBI taxonomy): Bacteria > Pseudomonadati > Pseudomonadota > Gammaproteobacteria > Pseudomonadales > Pseudomonadaceae > Pseudomonas > Pseudomonas sp. BNK-15. Next base: position 509,486 of record NZ_CP179898.1, on the reverse strand, counting down.
GCAGTGCACTTCGCAGGGCACTGCCTGCGGCGCGTGGCGCAACAGGTGGTCGCCGCACAGCAGCTCGATGGCTTGGCGGTAGCCGTGCGGCTGTAGCCGCGCCATGTTCCACTGCACCCAGGCCAGCGCCTGGGCACCGGCGCCTGGCGACAGCAAATGTGCACTGCGCTCGCGGGCCATTTGCCCGATGCCCATGTGGGCCAGGCTGTGCAGGCGTTTGCTGCGCACGGCAAGACCTTGCTTGGGTTGCGCCCCGTAACCGCGTGCCGGGCTGAGCAGTACCAGGCGGTTGACCCGCTGCGGGTGGGCCTGGGCGAACGCGGCGGCAGTCAGCGCCCCCAGGGAATGGCCCACCAGCACACAGCGCTCGATGCCTAATGCGTCGAGTGTCTGCAGCAAGCGCCCGGCATAGTCGCGGGCGCCTGGCACAGCCCTCGGCAGTGGCGTGGACTGGCCGTAGCCGGGGGCATCCCAGGCGATCACCCGTGCCCGCTCGCTCAAGCCCAAGGCCACTTGCAACCAGCTCGCCGCGCCCGAGCCGATGCCATGCAGCAGCACGATGGCCTCGCCGCTACCGGCCTCACGTACCGCCTGCAGCCCTTGGTCAAGGCGCAGCAGGCGTTCGGCAAAGCGCTGGTCGAGCTGGCTTAGCAAGGGGGCGATGAGGGTGATCGGCATCATCGACTTACCCGCGCTTGATCGATGCCAGCGGGTGCGCTGGTGGGTAGGTCGGGGTCACCGGCTTCTTGGCACCGAGCATCACGCACATCAGTGCGTCCTCGTCACCCACATTGATCTCTTCGCGGTACACCCCTGGCGGCACCGAGATCAGGTCGCGGTCGGTGAGGATGGTTTCGAAGCGCTCGCCGTCTTTTTCGATGACCACCTTGAGCTTGCCGCGCAGCACGAAGAACACTTCCTCGACGTCGGTGTGCAGGTGGGGCGGCCCTTCGTGGCCGGCCGGGATGACCATGGTGGAAAAGGTGAAGTGCTCGGACGCGATGGTGTTCATGTCACTGCCAACCCCCGTGCCGCCGGTGCCCACGTAGCGCATCTGCGCGCGGCGGTACTTGGGGTCGTAGTCGGCCTGGAACTTCAGCGCATCCCAGTCGTAGCGGCGCGTCTGGTAGCGCGCTATGCGCGTCTGCATCCAGCTGGCCAGGTCGGCGTCGGCGGGGCGGTCCCAGGATTTCGGGGCGTCGTGTTGCACAGAGAGGTCAGTCATGGAGGTCTCCTTTGCTCAGGGCATGACGAACCCGCCGTTGACCGGCAGGGTTTGTCCAGTGATGAAGCGCGACAGGTCGGACAGGGCGAACAGCACCGCGCCACTGACGTCGTCGGGCAGTTGCGGGCGCTGGATGGCCCGTTGTTCGGTGTACAGCCGGTGGCGGGCCTCGGGCACATAGGCGGTGGCTTCGACCAGCACCAGGCCGGGGGCGATGGCGTTGACGGTGATGTTGGCGTTGCCCAGCTCGCGGGCCAGGCTGCGGGTCATGGCGATCACCGCGCCTTTGCTGGCGACATAGGCCAGCAGGTTCGGCGCCCCCCACAGCGGGGTGTCGGAGGCCAGGTTGATGACCGCGCCACGGCCGCTTTCGCGCAGCGCCGGCAGGGCGGCGCGGGTCATCAGCCAGGTGCCGCGCACATTCACCTGCATTACCTGGTCCCAGGTCTCGATGTCCAGTTCCTCGCAGCTCTTGCCGCCGGAGTTGGTGATCGAGGCGTTGTTGACCAGGCCGTCCAGGCCGCCCAGGCGCTTGACCGTGCGCTCGATGCAGGCCTCGATGGACTCGGGGCTGGCAAGGTCCAGGCTGACGCCGCTGACATCCAGGCCCATACCGCTCAGCTCACAGGCAGCCTGTTGCACGCGCCCGGCGAGCACATCGGCGATGACCACCCGGGCGCCGGCCTGGGCAATGGCCTGGGCAAAGGCATAGCCCAGCCCGCGGGCACCACCGGTGACTAGCACGCGGCGGCCCTGGAGAAGGTTGTGGAAGCTGCTCATCATTGGCTACTCAACATGGCTTTGGGGAGGTAGTGCAGGACGCGCTTTTCGGCCCACACCACGGCGCCGTAGGCGAGCACGCCGATCAGCGTGAGCATGACGATGGCGACGAACACGCCCGCGGTGTTGCCCTGGCCTTCGGCATCCACCAGCAGAAAGCCCAGGCCCTGATTACCGCCCACCAGCTCGCCGACGGTGACGCCGATGACGGCCAGGGTCGAGGCGATACGCAGGCCGGAAAACAGCGCGGCCATGGCCGAAGGGAACTCCACCAGGCGGAAGATCTGCCAGCGGCTGGCATTCATGGTGCGCACCAGGTTGATCATGTCCGGGTCTACGGTGCGGATGGCCGAGAGCACGTTGATCATCACCGGGAAGAACACGATCAGGATGGCGATGAGGATCTTCGGATAGATGGTGTAGCCCAGCCACATCACGAACAGCGGGGCGAAGGCCACCTTGGGCGCGATCTGCAGCGCCAGGATGTAAGGCGAAAGCATCGCTTCGGCCGAGGGCGACAGCCCCAGCGAGACGCCGATGGCCACCCCCAGCAGAGCACCAAGGGCGAAGCCGACGATGATTTCGAAGGCGGTGATCAGGGTGTGTTCCAGCAGGCCGCCGGAGTGCCACATCAGCACGCTTTCCTGAGCCACCCGGCTCAGTTGCGGCATCACGAACTCGGGCATGCCGACCAGTCCCGGGCCCCATTGCCAGAGCGCCAGGAACAAGACCAGCAGGGCGATGCTGCCGGCCACAGAAGGATTGATATTTCTCATCGGGTGCTTACCTTGTCATTGCCGGGCCGTCACTGGGCCGCGGTACGGGTTTCGATGAACTGGTTGCTGTAGAGCTCGTCGAGCTTGGGTTCGCGGTTGACGATGCCCTCGCTGACGTAGAACTTGCGCACGGTGTCCAGGCGCTCAGGGTCGATGCGGCCGAGTACCGGCTGGCCGGCGTAGACGTATTCCACGTACAGGCGCAGGGTCTTTTCCAGCGAGGCCTCTTTGCCGGCGTAAGCCGGGACTGCACGGGCGAAGGTGGCGGCGGCCGCCTTGGGGTCATCGATGATGTCCTGCAGGCCGCGCAGGGTGGCCTGAACCACACCGCGGACGATTTGCGGGTGTTGTTCGATAGCGTCGTCTGAAGCGAGGATCGCCTGGGCCATGCTTTCAAATACCTGCTCGCGCGGGATCAGCGCGTACTTGAGCCCGGCGTCTTCGGCGTTGACCACCCAGTCCGGCACCCCGGCCATGGCCTGGGCCTTGCTGGCCGAGAACAGTTGCCACACGCCCGAGGGGCCGGCTGCCTGGATATCCACATCGTCCTTGCTCAGGCCAGCCTTGCGCAGCGAAGCGAGCAGGGCGTAGTAGGTGGTGTCGGAGTAGGACATCACTGTCAGGGTCTTGCCCTTGAGCTGGCTGACCGAGTGGATGTTTTCGCTGGCGTTGGTAGCGATCATGGTGACCCCGCCGCCACCGAGCACCGCCACTGCACGTACCGGGATGCCGTTGGGGCGCACGATGATCGGCGTGTCACCGATGGCGCCGCCAACCAGGGCGTTGCCCGCGCCGATCTGCTTGGCCACGTCGACTCCGCCTTTGGCGGCGATGAAGGTCAGGTCCAGGTCCTGGGCCTGGTAGTAGCCTTTTTCCTTGGCGATGATCCAGGGCGCGAACGCTGGCAGGCTGGGTGGAGCAGGCAGCAGGTAGGTGACCTTGGTGGGCTCGGCCTGGGCATGGGCTGCCAGGCTCAGGGCCAGGGTTGCCAGGGCGGTATGAGCCATGCGCTTGAGGTGTGTGGTGAACATGCTAACTCCCGAGTGGTGAGTGGGGCGTCGGTCAGTGCAGGTCGAGGTCTTCGCCGACCTTCAGCAGATCCATCAGGCGGCCGGCCAGCGGGCCGATTTCCGGCAGCTTTCGGCGTTCCAGCGGGTTGTTGCGATAGGGCAGGTCGATCTCGATTTCTTCGATGATCGTGCCAGGGCGGGCGCTCATCACCAGCAGGCGGTCGGACAGCGCAATGGCCTCGACCAAGTCGTGGGTGATGAACAAGGCGGTCTTCTTTTCCTCGAACAGCATCTGCGCCAGGTCCTGTTGCAGGATCATCTTGGTCTGCGCATCAAGGGCCGAGAACGGTTCGTCGAGAAACAGCACCTGCGGGTCGATCGCCAGGGTGCGGGCGAGCGCAGCGCGCTGGCGCATGCCGCCGGACAGCTGGAACGGGTAGTGGTCGGCGAAGCCTTGCAGGTGGCAGCGCATGAGCAGATCCTCGGCGATGACCTTGCGCTGGCTGGCAGGCATTCCCTGGATTTCCAGGCCCAGCTCGACGTTGCGGCGGATGCTGCGCCATGGCATCAGCAGGTCTTTCTGCAGCATGAAGGCAACTTTGGGGACGGGGCCGTTGACGGCTTCACCGCCGACCAGCACTTCGCCTTCCGTGGGCCGGTACAGGCCTGAGCCCATGTTGAGGATGGTGCTTTTGCCACAACCGGAAGGACCGATGATCGACACCACTTCGCCGCGACGGATCTGGAAGTTCACGCCTCGGATGGCGAATGGGGCATCCGTCTTGCCCTTGGCGGGGAAGGCCTTGCCGACATTACGGAATTCGATTTCCGTGGGGGCCGGGTCTTCGTTGCGCTGCGGTACATGCCATTGCGGGGCGATTGCGTACATCTCTTTCACAGCCATGGGCGCGGTCTCTGGTCTGTTTTATAGGTGATACGCCGTTTAGTGCATGAACAATGCCAGGTGGGTAATTTCCAGAATTAAATATGAAAGTGCTTAGTTATTAAGTGTTTGCGAAGTTATGACCTGTTTTGCTTTGTTTTATATATGAAACGTAGTTTTCTATGTGGCACAAAAATGCCCAGCAACCGCGCATGAATTTGGCTTCGTGCGTAGTTGCCGGGCATTTGGGGTAACGTCAAAGTGTGTGGTTTTACTGGTGAAACGGTGTTGGATTGATCGCCGACAAGCCGGCGCCTACAGGGTTGCTGTATCAGGCCTGAGCGCGGCGCGCGGGCTTGAGCACGAGCCACAGCGCGGCAGCGATCAGCAGGCCGCCATACAGGTGGCCCATCGACAGCGATTCGTCCAGCAGCCACGCGCCCCACAGCACACCGAAGACCGGAATCAAGAAGGTCACGGTACTGGCCTTGACCGGGCCAATCTCGGCCAGCAGGCGGAAGTACAGGATGTAGGCGAAGGCCGTGCACACAAGGCCCAGGCCCAGCAGCGACAGCCACACCTGCCAGCCGCCCCAGCTGGCAGGCGGCTGGGTCAGCGCACTCCAGGCGAACAGTGGCGTCATCATCAGCGTGGCGCCGAGCATGCTGCCCAGCGCCGAGAGGCGGCTGTCCAGGCCGCTGATCCAGCGCCGCGCCAGAAAGCCTGCGAAGCCATAGCAGGTGGTTGCCGCCAGGCAGGCCAGGGCGCCTTGCAGCAGTGCCATGTCCAGTGCCACCGGGCCCGCGCCACTGAGAATGCCGACACCGAACAGGCCAAGGAAGATGCCGCACAATTTGGGCAGGGTCATGGCCTCGCGGAAGAACAGTGCGCCGATCAGCACCCCCATCAGTGGCGTGGTGGCGTTGAAGATCGCCGAATACCCCGCCGGCAGTACCTGGGCTGCCACCGAATAGAAGGTGGCGGGGATGCCTGAGTTGATCATGCCCAGGACCAGGCAAGCGCCGAGTTTGCCCTCGAAGTTCCAGCGTACGCGGGCTGCGGCGAGTATGGCGATCAGGCCGAGGCAGGCGATGGACACGCGAAAGAAGGCGGTAGGCACGGTGCCCAGTTCGGGGGCGATGATGCGCATGAACAGAAAGCTCGCCCCCCAGACGGCGGCAAGGGTCAGCAGGCGGGTCAGGGCGATGGGGCTCACGGTGGTCTCCGGGTACAGGGCAGGGCGCGAGTGTACGCGATGGTGCACGGGCGGTTCTTGTCCTTTCTTGCGGTGTAAGCCGGTCGAGGCTCCGCAAAGTTGCACAGGCGACTAAGCTGTCTATCTCACCCCGCACCGAGGTGTCCTGCATGACCCAGCACTGGCCGGCCGGCGAAATCGCCCGGATGATCCTCGATGGCTTCGACGACTACCGCGAACACTTTCGCCGCATCACCCTGGGCGCCCGCGAGCGCTTCGAGCAGGCGCGCTGGCAGGACATCCAGCGGGCAGCGGCGGCGCGGATCAACCTCTATGAGCAGAAGGTCGGTGAGGTCAACGGCTGGCTGCGTGACGGGTTTGATGAAGAAGTGCTGCTGGAGGTCGAACAGTGGCCCTTGGTGAAAAGTGCCTATATACGCCTGATCGACCCGCGGCTGGACGATGAGCTGTCGGAGACTTGGTACAACTCCTTGTTCTGCAGCCTGTTCAGCCATGATCAGATCAGCGATGGCTGCATGTTCATCCACACCACCCGGCCGTCGATACGCAACCATGAGCGTGCTGCACAGACCCGCACCTATATGCCCGATGGCAGCCTCAAGGGCCTGTTGCGGGCTATCTTCTGCGACTATGCGTTCGATTACGGTGACCTTGAGAGCGACCTGTCGCGCCTTGAAGAGCGACTGCGCGACTGCCTGCCGGACTGGGTGTGCAAGGACCCGGCCCTGGCCGTTGAACTGTTCGTGCCGGTGCTGTACCGCAACAAGGGCGCCTACCTGGTGGGCCGGCTGTACAACAGCGATGAACAGTGGCCCCTGGTGATCCCGCTGCTGCACCGCGAAGGCCATGGCATCGAGGCGGATGCGCTGATCACCGACGAGGCCGAGGTCTCGATCATCTTCTCCTTCACCCGTTCGTATTTCATGGTCGACGTGCCAGTACCGGCGGAGTTCGTCAATTTCTTAAAGCGCATACTGCCGGGCAAGCACATTGCCGAGTTGTACACCTCGATCGGCTTCTACAAGCACGGCAAGTCGGAGTTCTATCGCGCGCTGATCAACCACTTGGCCAGTACCGAAGACCGCTTCATCATGGCACCCGGTGTGCGCGGTATGGTGATGAGTGTGTTCACCTTGCCGGGCTTCAATACCGTATTCAAGATCATCAAGGACCGCTTTTCGCCGTCCAAGACGGTCGACCGTGCCACGGTGATCGACAAGTATCGCCTGGTGAAGAGTGTCGACCGGGTTGGGCGAATGGCCGATACCCAGGAGTTCGCCGACTTTCGTTTCCCCCGGAGCAAGTTCGAGCCTGAGTGCCTGGCCGAGCTGCTGGAGGTGGCGCCGTCCACCGTGGCTGTGGAAGGCGATACGGTGCTGGTCCGCCATTGCTGGACCGAACGGCGCATGATCCCGCTCAATCTGTACCTGGAGCAGGCCAGCGAAGGCCAGGTGCTCGAAGCGCTGGAGGATTATGGCCTGGCCATCAAGCAGTTGGCCGCAGCGAACATCTTTCCAGGCGACATGCTGCTGAAGAACTTCGGGGTTACCCGCCATGGTCGTGTGGTGTTCTACGACTATGACGAGATCAGCTACCTGACCGAGGTGAATTTCCGCCATATCCCACCGCCGCGCTACCCGGAGGACGAGATGTCGGGGGAGCCGTGGTATTCGATCGGGCCGCACGATGTATTCCCGGAGGAGTTCCCGCCGTTTCTGTTTGCCGATATGGGCCAGCGGCGTTTATTCAGCAGGTTGCATGGGGAGCTGTATGACGCGGATTACTGGAAGGGGCTGCAGGCATCTATCCGCGAAGGCAAGGTGATCGATGTGTTCCCGTATCGGCGCAAAGGGCGCTGAGGCGGGTTATTGGGCGGACACCGATTGACCTGCCTATCCCTTAAGGCACTTGAGCTCACTGAAGTCGGTACGCACCTTGGCCAGCCGCCCCTGAAGATACTGCCGCTGGGCCGGGCTGCTCTGTTGCAGCAGGTCGATCAACAGGCTGCGTGTCTGTTGCTCGCTGTTCTCGAAGGCAGCGCGGTATTGCGCAGTCCACAGGCTTTCCTTGCGCTGCAGCAATTGCGCCAGGCGCGGTTCGAAGCTTTCGTCGCTGCGCTGGTTCATGGCCATCATCAGCTGTTGTTGCCAGTGCGCACGGTTGGCGATCCACTGGCGGTTCTGGTCGCCCAGCGCCTGTGCCCAGGTTTGCACGCGCTGGCGTTGTGCTGCGGTGAGTTCGCCGAACCAGGGTGTCAGGCGTTTTTCCATGCGCTCGGCGCGGCGGGCGACCTGTTTGGATAGGGGTGTATCGACGTATTTCTCTTGCCGTTCACTGATGTCTTCACGCAAAGCTTCGCCCAGCTGCGCGACCTGGGCATCGCTCATGCCGCGCAGCAGCTCGGCGGCCGACGGGGTGATGGCTTCTGCAACGCGACCGATCGCCTGCCGGGCTTCGTTCATGCGCTGTTGCAGCGCCTGGTCGGTCACTTGCCCATCGGCGACCATGCTGCGTACGCGGTCGAGCCAGTCGAGGTACCCGGGCAGTTCGGTCGTGCAATGCCATGCCAGGTGCTGCTTGAGCCGTTCGTCGAGCAACGACCTCTGGTCACGGTTCATGGCCAGGTAGTCGTCCAGCGACCACGGGACCAGCCGGTCGAGGTTGCGGTAGGCCAGGTCTATACGGCTGCAGGCCACCAGTGCCAGCGCAAATGCCGTGGCGATGATCAGGGCTTTGGACAGGCGTAGAAACATGTGCTGATCCCTTGCAGATGGCTGGCCACACGGTAGACGCGAGTACTCCACGACGGTTCCGCCGAATCAGCGGTCGGGCGGCGCGCTGGCTTCAGGTGTAGAATAGCCGCCTTGTCTTGAGGAACATCGGAAATGGCTCTGCTTGGGCGTTACAACAGTTTGCAAATCGTGAAACACGTGGACTTCGGCCTCTACCTGGACGGCGGCCCCGACGGCGAGATCCTGCTGCCCGGGCGCTACATCCCGAAGAACGCCGAAACCGAGGTCGATGACTGGCTCAACGTGTTCCTCTATCTGGACAGCGAAGACCAGCTGATCGCCACCACCGAGAAGCCCAAGGTGCAGGTTGGCGAATTCGCCAGCCTCAAGGTCAAGGACATCAACGGTGCGGGCATCTTCCTCGACTGGGGCCTGTCCAAGGACCTGCTGATGCCGTACTCGGAAGAGGCGCGGCCGCTGAAGATCGGCGACTACTGCGTGGTGCATGTCTATCTCGACAAGCGCACCCGGCGCATCACCGCCACTTCACGGCTGGACCGCTATCTGGACCGCACCCCGGCCGATTACCAGGTCGGTCAGCCGGTCGAGCTGCTGGTGGCGGGCGAAACGCCGATGGGCTTCAAGGCCATCATCAACAACCGTCATTGGGGCCTGATCCACAAGAATGAGATCTTCAAGTTCATGCGTTCGGGCATGCATGAGAAGGGTTTCATCAAGGAAGTGCGCCATGACGGCAAGATCGCGTTGAGCCTGCAACCGGTTGGCCAGGCGCTGGCGGACGGCTTGCATGAGCAGATCATGCAGCGCCTGGAGGCCGAAGGGGGCGTGTTGCCGGTGTGCGACAAGAGCGACCCAGAGGTGATCAGCCGCATGTTCAACGTCAGCAAGGGCAACTTCAAGAAGGCTATCGGCGCGTTGTTCAAACAGGGCCGGATCGTCATCCATGACGATCGCATCGAGCGGGCCTGAGGTCAGGCCTGCACGAATGTGCTGAAGTCGAGCTGCTCGCCGCCCGGGCGGGTGTCGCGCAGCAGCGAATCACGGTCGGCGCTCAGCGCCAGGCTGATGGTCGAGCGGCGCTTGCCGGCATTGCGCACTTCCATCTGTTCCTGATGCGCCTTGAGGAAGTTGGTTGGGACCTTCAGGTGCTGCAGTTCGTCGCTTTCAGGGGTGTGCAGCAGCAGGTTGACCCAGTCGGGCTGGCCCTTGCGCAGCAGCGCCACCGGTACTTCGAACCACCACAGGTTGCGTTTGGGGTCGAGGATGGCGAACAGCGTGTTGGCACTGGTGAGCACCGGCTTGGCCAATGCTTCGTTGCGCCGGGCGATGGCGGCGGGTTTGTCGAGTTTCATGCAGGTTCCTGCGGTGTGACGCTATAAAGGGCTGCATTGTGAGGGGTGGCGGGTAGCGGAGCAAGGTTTGATGGCCTCATCGTCGGCGTGCCGGCGATGAGGCCAGCTACCCTAGCGGCGAAGCGGCTGGCTCAACTCGGAGGTCGCGCCGTCGGCCGTAGTCACTGTGGCGGTAAAGCTGCGCACCCCATCTGCATTCTCCAGCACCTGGGCAAACTGCGCCTGCCCCTTGGCATCGCTGTTCACCAGTACTTCCCCTAGGTACTGCTCAGCCTCCGTGCCTTGTGCCTGGGCATTGCCGAACAGCTCGACCCGCAGCAGGCTCGATGCCGGCCCCTGCACTTCGCCGCGCAGCACATTGTCGTTCAGGGCCAACAGCCGTGGTGCCTGCTGGTTATGGTTGGGCAGCGGCTGGCAGGGCTTGGGCTGGCCCTTGGCATCGCAGATCACGGCCTGGTCCTTTTTCGGCAGGTCGGCACCGACCCCGCGAGAGCCTACGTACAGTGCATGGGCCTGGGCTGGCACGCCAAAAACGATGGCGCCCGTGCGCTGATCCGGTACGCAAGAGCCGCCAGCTTCGCAGCGGCGGATATCCAGGCTGTTGCCCCAGATCCGGTTACCGGTCAGGCGCGTGGTGGTGACTTCCGGCTCCGGGCGCAGCGCCACGCCGATGCGGTTGCCGTGGATCAGGTTGCCGTCGAGGATATTGCCTTGGCCGGTGACGCTGACGCCGATCGAGTTGCCGCTGAAGGTATTGGCGCCCAGGTAGTTGCGCTTGCCCCAGTTGATCTGCAGGCCGTCGGAGTAGTTCTCGAAGCGGTTGCGTACCACGCTGTTGTCGTTGCCCAGCAGAATCTCGATGCCTTGGGACGGCTCCGGGTTGGCTGCAGTCGAACGGAACAGGTTGTCGGCCACCAGGTTGAACGCCGCGCCGCGGGTCAGCTCCAGGCCATCGCCATTGTCGATCAGCTGGTTGCGCAGCACCTTGTTGTTGACCGTGGTGGTGGCCGTGGGGTTACCGGCACCGTCATCGCCGGTCAGCATGATACCGGCACCGCCCTTGTTGGCGACGATGCGGTTGTCTTCGATAACGTTGTGGCTGGCGCGGTTGACCAGGATGCCGATGCAGAAGTTGCGCACTTCCAGGCCACTGAGGTGTACGCCCTGGGTGTCGCGCAGCACCAGCCCGGGGTTGGTCGTGGTGCGCACGTTGGTGCCGAACTGGCCGGGCAGGGCGCCGGGGCAGGTGTGTACTCCCTGGTCCTTGATATAGCCGGCGCCGTCAATGGCGACGTATTGGCCGTCGCGCGCCCAAGGCAGGCCGGTGATCTGCACCGGGCCTTTGATTTCAGGCAGGGCGCGGGTCGGCCGGATGACAAACGGGGCTTGGCCGACTGCGGCGATGTCGATGCGGTAGTGGCCGGGCTTTTGGTTGCTGGTTTCGATCGCCCAGCGCAGGGTGCCTGGCTGGCTGTCGTCGGTGTAGCGGTCGACCCGCAGGGTTTCGGTGGCCGGTGCGCCAGCGATCGCGGGCAGGGGCAGCAGCGGCAGCAAGGCTGCCAGCAGGGGCATCAAACGCATGGGTGCAGGTTCCGTAAGCTGTTGTTTTTATAAGCATGCAACCTCTATAGGGCTGCCGTTTGCCCGCGATTCTAGGGCAGCAGGCCGGCATTGCGCAGACGTAGGTAGCCGATTCAGTGCGGTATTCGCCCGCAGATTTACCGCTCGGCTTGAGATTGCAAAAATGTTTGAAACTCCTGAACTGGCCGCTGGGTCCACCTTTTGTCGACACGGATCACGTGTCTCCATTTGCAGGAGATTTGCCATGAGCGGCACTAAAGACAAAGTCAAAGGTATGGCCAACGAAGCAGTGGGCAACATCAAGCAAGGTGTTGGCAAAGTCACCGACAATGACAAGCTGCGCGCAGAAGGCAAGGCCCAGGAAATCAAGGGCGAAGGGCAGCAGGTCAAGGGCGACGTCAAGGATGCTGTGAAAAAGCCTTGATCACGGTATGACTACAGCCCCGTCGCCAGCAGACGGGGATGGGGCTGTTGATCAAGACGGCGAATTTTTCTTCAAGTCCAGCAGGGAGCAGCACACCAGTCGCGTGGTCTATTAGACTTCCCTGATGTACTGATCAAGCGGCGAAAGGAGACGCTATGATTTTTCCCGACCTGGGTGGCTTGCCCCTTCACCGCATCCTGGTGCGCACCGTCAAGGAATTCCTTGACGACGAGATGTCCACCTACGCCTCTGCGCTTGCTTACCAGATGCTGTTTTCGTTGTTCCCGTTCCTGCTGTTCCTGATCGCACTGATCGGTTTTCTGCACCTGCCGGATTTCTTCTCGTGGCTGCGAATGCAATCGGAGCTGGTACTGCCGCCCCAGGCGTTGGAACAGGTCAACCCCGTCATCGATCAGTTGCAGCAGTCCAAAGGTGGCCTGCTGTCGGTGGGTATCGTCATCGCGCTGTGGACCGCCTCTGCAGGCGTACGGCTGATGATGAGTGCCATGAATGCCGCCTATGACGTGCCCGAAGGGCGCCCGGTGTGGAAGCGCATACCATTGTCGATTGTCTATACCGTCGGCATTGCCGGTATGCTGCTGGCGGCGGCAGCGTTGATGGTGCTGGGGCCTCAGGTGATGGAGTGGATCGCGGCTCAGATCGGCATGCAGGAAGTGATCGTCACGGTGTGGACGATCTTGCGGTGGCCGGCGATCATCATCCTGATGATGGTGGCGGTGGCGGTGATCTACTACGTGATGCCCGACGTGAAACAGAAGTTTCGCTTCATCACTCCAGGCTCAGTGCTGGCGGTGGTGGTCTGGATCATCGCTTCGCTGGCATTCGCTTACTATGTGAAGACTTTCGCCGACTACAACGCCATGTATGGCAGTATCGGTGCGATCATTGTATTGCTGTTGTATTTCTACATTTCTGCCGCCGTATTGTTGCTGGGCGCGGAGATGAACGCTGTGATCGAACATATGTCCGCTGAGGGCAAAGACCCTGGCGAAAAGGATTTCGAGGGCGATAAAGCCAAGGAAACCCTGACCGTGCTCGGCCATGAACATCCCGTCGAGCCCCAGCCTACCGAGCAGAACCCGCGATGATCCGTGACATCCTGAAGATGGGCGACGAGCGCTTGCTGCGCGTCGCAGCCCCGGTGCCAGAACACCTGATCGGCAGCGCCGAACTGCAGCAGTTGATCGACGACATGTTCGAAACCATGCGCCATGTCGGCGGCGTGGGGCTGGCCGCACCGCAGGTCGGCATCGACCTGCAACTGGTCATTTTCGGTTTCGAGCGCAGTGAGCGTTATCCCGATGCCGAGGCGGTGCCACAGACCATTCTCCTCAACCCGGTGATCACTCCGCTGTCCGCCGAGATCGAGGAGGGGTGGGAAGGCTGCTTGTCTGTGCCTGGCCTGCGCGGGGTGGTGCCTCGCTACAAGCACATCAGCTATGAGGGCATCGACCCGCAGGGCAACCCGGTCAACCGGGTTGCCGACGGGTTTCATGCGCGCGTGGTACAGCATGAATGCGACCACCTGATCGGGCGGCTGTATCCTTCGCGGATTCAGGATTTCGCCAAGTTCGGTTACACCGAGGTACTGTTCCCTGGGCTGGACGCCAGCGACGACTGACCATGCACCATCGCCATCAGCCGTTTGCTGCGTTGGTAGCGTGCCAGGCGTGACCCCAGCGTTTCAGGCAACATGTTCGCCGGGGAGAACCCCAGACGTTGGTAAAAGGCTTCGAGGTCCGGGTGGCAGAACAGCCACGTTGGGCCACGACCTTCGCCCAGTGCTGCGTTGACCAGGCGCGCGGCCACACCCTGGTTTCGCCACTCTGGGGCTACCAGCAGGCCGGTGAGCCACCGGCCACCGGCAACAGCGCTCAAGCTCAAACCAGCAACGATTACGCCGCTGCGCGCCACCCACAACTCACCCTCGCTGGCTGCACGCATGCGCGAGCCCTGCTGGCGATAGAAGTGGTCTAGCAGCCGCCGTTCAAGGTCGGTCAGTGGGGTGCAGAGAAGTGGCGTCATGGTATTCCGCTGGCAAACAGCTCTAGCCCAATGATTTCGGGCCATCAATCCGTTTCGCTTTGTCGCAGATTGTTGCAAAAGCTGCAAGGGTGAATGTCCGAGTTCGGGGTTCAACTATTCCAGGCCGGGAGTAGAATTTCACGTATCCCCCCTGGCAGTACGACAAAGCGGGATCGGTACTTCGTGTCATCTTCGCAGTTGATGACAACTTCTCCGCGCCATTGACGGCATATGAAGTCAATCGATCAGCTTGATTGATTTAAAGGCCAAACATCCATGAAACCATTACTGATTCTTGCATTGGTCGGTATGTCCTCGTTCGCCCTTGCCGATGAGGCCAAAGCCGTCTCCACCGAGCCTGTGGCCCAGCAGTACGACTACTCCATGAACCTTGACATCAAACGGGTGATCAACCTGTCGACCATCCCCAATGTCTGCGAAGTGGTGCCTGCGACCATGACCTATGAAGACCATCAGGGCCAGGTGCACACCATTCAGTACCGCGCCATGGGCGAAGGTTGCCAGCAGGGTTGATGCTCCTGCGTTAGCGGCCTTTTCGCACCGGGCAGTAGCGAAGAGGCTGCTTTCGTCACCCTGGGTTCATTGAGCAGACAGTACCTGCCGTATTACCTCCAGGCCGCGTTTCAGTTCAGCCCGGCTGCCTGCCGCGGACAGGCTGATGCGCACGGCCTGCACCTCACTTGCGCCAATGGCGAAGACACTCGCCGGGACGACTTCCACACCTTGTTCCCGACATTGCTTTACAACCGCCTCAGCCCCCTGCGGCGTGCCCAGCCACGCGTGGGGTGAAGGCTGGCCTGTGTTGTGCAGCCCACCAGCCAGCAGCCTGCGTGCCAGGCGCCAGCGCTCGCAAATTTCTGCTCTCTGCCAGGCCAGCCGCCGGGCGGCGGTACCGTCATCGATCCATTGGCAAGCGACATGCAAGCCCAATGGCGACACCGGCCAGTGGCTGGCCTGGGCATGCGGGTCGACCTGTGACAGCAACTTCGCGCTGGCCACGATCCACCCCAACCTCAAGCCTGCAGCTACGGTCTTGGACAGGCTGCTGATGTAGATCCCTTGATCGCCCAATAGCGGGTAGAGCGGCGGCCGGTCGCTGAGTGCGCCATACACATCATCTTCGATCACCAATAACCCCAGGCGTTTGACTACCCCAGCGATTGCCTCGCGGCGAGCATCATCCATGCAGGCGCCCGTGGGGTTGTGCAGGGTAGGTGTGGTCACCAGCACGCGGGCACCGCTGGCGCGCGCCACCCGGTCCAGGTCATCAGGCCGCAGGCCTTGGTTGTCCAGTGCGACGCCATGCACGGGCAGACGCAGTTGCCGGCAGGCGGCCTTGATGCCCGGAGCGGTCAGGGCTTCAAGCATGACGGGCTCACCCGCCTGGCAGAATGACTGCAGCACCAGGGCCAGCGCCTGCTGGGCTCCGCCGCACAGCAACAGGTGGTCCGCCGACAGGGCCAGGCCGCGATTGCCCAGCCAGTGGGCGCCGCGGATGCGCCCCAGCAGCAACTGTTCGGGGCCCAGGTAATGGTCGAGCAAGCCGTGGTCGTGACCTTGCAGCAGCCTGCGCAAGCTGTCGTGCAGATCATGATTGTGCGGATCGGCAACCGGTACATTGGTCGACAGGTCGATCAGCCGCGTTTGCCCTTCGCAGTGTTTGAGGCGAAACAAGGTCGCTTCCTTGCTCCCCGCCAGCACATAGGTACCGCGGCCCACTTCACCCGCCACCAGGTGGCGAGCGGCGGCTTCACGGTAGGCCTGTTGGGTGGTGCTGGGGTTCAGGCCCAGTTTCCAGGCCAGGCGCCGTTGCGGCGGCAGGCGGTCACCGACCTTGAGCACGCCGCTCTCGATGGCGTTGCCTATAGCGTCGACCAGTGCCAGATACCGGGGTTGGTCATCCTCGACGAGCTGCGGGATCCACACGAAATTGCTACCCATGCAATATAAGGTTGTACCCATACAATGCCCGGCGCTTAGGATCGGATCAACCACCTACCGAAAAGGGATGATCGCCATGTTCGACCTTGCCGCCCTGCGCGAAGCCGCCGCTTTCGTTCACCAACATGTACCCGCCACGCCCCAGCACGCCTGGCCGTTGCTGGCTGAGCGGCTGGGCTGCGAGGTGTGGGTGAAGCACGAAAATCACGCACCCACCGGGGCTTTCAAAGTCCGGGGCGGTCTGGTCTATGTGCGCTCGCTGCTGGCGGGCGGCAATCCACCCCGCGGGCTGGTCACCGCAACCCGTGGCAACCACGGCCAAAGCATGGCCCTGGCGGCACGGCAGGCAGGCATTGCGTTGGTCATCGTAGTCCCTAAGGGCAATTCCACAGAGAAGAACGCCGCCATGCGCGCACTGGGGGCCGAGTTGATCGAGCACGGTGTGGATTTCGATGTGGCCCGTGAAGAAGCCGCGCGGCTGGCCGAGGTGTTGGGGTATGCCATGGTGCCTTCGTTCCACCCGGAATTGGTGCGGGGCGTCGCCACTTATGCCCTGGAGTTGTTCGAGGCTGTGCGTGACCTGGACTGCGTTTACGTGCCGATCGGCATGGGGTCAGGCATTTGCGGGCTGATCCAGGCGCGTAACCTGCTGGGTTTGAAAACCCAGATCGTCGGTGTGGTGTCCAGCGCCGCTGATGCCTATGCCCAGAGCTTTGAGCAGGGCCATATCGTCACCACTGCCACTGCCGAAACCTTCGCCGATGGCATGGCTTGCCGGGTACCCCATCCGCAAGCCTTTGCCCTGGTGCGCGAGCACGCTGCGCGGATCGTGCGGGTCACCGACAGTGAAGTCGCCGAAGCCATGCGGGTTTACCACGAGGCCACGCACAACACTGCCGAAGGTGCAGGTGCCGCAGCGCTGGCGGCGTTGATGCAAGAGCGCGAACAGCAGGCCGGCAAGCGCGTGGCTGTGGTGTTGAGCGGAGCGAACGTGGACCGGGCGCGGTATGCGCGGATTCTCGGGGGCAATGAAAGATCCTGAATGAATATCTTGGAATAAGTGCTATCTTATTTTGATAGCATTTTTCCATGAATACTCGATACCGAAAAATTCTCGACGCTATCCTGAGGACGCCAACCACGTCGTCACTAGCCTTTTCCGAGATTGAAACGCTGGTGCTGCACCTCGGGGGGCAGGTGCTGGAGCGGCAAGGCTCCCGGGTCAAACTGGTGCTTGGCGGCCAGTGCTGGAGGTGCCATCGTCCCCATCCAGGCAAGGAGGCCAGGCGGTATGAGATTGAAGAGGCCCGCGAATTCTTGCTGCGGGCAGGAGTGAAATGATGAGTTGCATGCGCTACAAGGGCTATGCCGCCCGTATTGAATATGATGAGCGTGATGATATTTTCGTCGGCCGCGTGCTGGGGATTCGCGACATCATCAGTTTCCACGCAAGTTCTGTCCCGGAACTGCATGAGGCCTTCCGTCATGCGTTGGAGGACTACCTGGCCGATTGCGCGGAACAGGGCATCACTCCCGAAAAGCCGGCATCGGGGAAGGTCATGCTGCGTATTCGGCCCGAAATCCATGCCGCTGCCAGCGTTGCTGCCCGTGCGGCAGGCAAAAGCCTGAACCAGTGGGCCGACGAGGTGTTTGAACAGGCGGCGCTGGCCTGATCGAACACTTGTTCTTCCAATCCCGCAATCACTCATGGCAGGCTCTACGGCGCTCATTTACCCGTCATCGAGTATTCAATGCCTTTCTCCAACGGTTTTCTCCTCAGCCTGTCCCTGTGTCTTGATATCGGTGTGGCCAATATCGCTATGATCACCCTGGCCATGCAGCGCGGTTTCCTGCAAGGGTTCTGGCTCGGCCTGGGCACGTGTGTCGGTGACCTGGTGTATGCGATCGCAGCGCTGGCCGGCATGACCGTGTTGCTGCAGTTCGAGAGCGTGCGCTGGGCCTTGTGGCTGGGTGGTTCGGCGCTGCTGGTGTGGTTCGCGCTGAAGATGCTGCTGGCGGCCTGGCGCGGCGGGCATATGGAAGCGCGCAGCGAGGTGGTGGCGGAATCGGCCTGGCGCGAATTCATGCGCGGTATCTTCCTGGCCATGTCGTCGCCCACCGCCATTTTGTGGTTCGCCGCTGTCGGTGGCGTGCTGATTTCCCGTTCCGGTGGCGGTAGCCTGCTGGAGGCCGGGTTGTTTCTCGGCGGCTTTTTCGCTGCAGGGCTGGTCTGGTGCCTGAGCCTGTGCGGCATCGCCAGCCATGGTGGGCGTTTGCTCGGTGACCGTCTGCTGACGTGGTCATACCTGCTCTCGGCAGCGATTTTCTGCTATTTCGCGGTGTACGTGATCGTTTCGGGCTATCGCGAATTCATACTGGCCAGCCCGGGCGTGTAGGCAGTTACAGGGGGCCGCCGCGCCTGTCAGCCTTTTTCCTCCCTGTTGTCGATTTCCCGCTCTCTCGTTCGACCAGTGTTGAAGGCGCCGAGTACCGGCGCCACCCGCACTTCGGAGAGCCCCTCATGAATACCCAGGCCGAAAGCGAAATCCGTGAACTGATCGAACGCTGGATGCAAGCGGTGCGCGATCGTGACATCCCAGGTATCACCGCCCCCTATGCCGACGACATCGTCGCCTTCGATGCGATCAAGGAACTGCAGTTCAAGGGCAAGGCCGTGTACCAGGCACATTGGGAAATGTGCATGGGTTTTTGCACCGGCCCGATGACGTTCGAGTTGGCCGAACTCACGGTGTACGCCGATGGCGAGCTGGGCCTGGCCCATTGGCTCAACCGCTGCGGCCCGTCGGATGACGAAAGCCAGTGCGGTTTCATGCGCGTCACCGTGGGCTATCGCAAGACCGCCGGCCAGTGGCGGGTCATCCACGAGCACTGGTCGGCGCCTTTCGATGTGGAAACCCAGAAAGCGCTGTTTGATCTCAAACCCTGACCCGCTATCGCCAAACGCACTTTGCCAATGCCGTGGAGATCACCATGAAATACCTGTGCCTGGTCTATTGTGACGAGGGGCTGCTGCACAGCCTGCCCGACAGCCCCGAAGATGCCGAATGCATGGCTTACGCCGAGTCGCTGCAGCGCTGTGGGCGCATGCTCGCGGCCGAGGCGCTGAAACCGGTGCAGACCGCCACCACGGTACGCATGCGCGGTGGCCACATGAGCCTGACCGATGGCCCGTTCGCCGAGACCAAAGAGCAGCTTGCGGGTTTTTACCTGGTCGATGCCCGCGATCTCAACGAGGCATTGAACATTGCCAAAGGCATCCCGGCCGCACGGGTCGGCAGCGTTGAAGTAAGGCCCGTGCGCGAACTGCAACCCTGACCGCAACGGAGAACAACAAGAATGAGCCTTGCCCAACCTGCGCAAGCGCAACACGAGTTGGCCATCAGCCGTCTGATCGACGCCCCGCCCGCCAAGGTGTTCCGTGCCTGGACCGAACCCCAGTGGCTGATGCAGTGGTGGGGGCCGCATGGCATGACCACGCCGGAATGTGAAATGCAGCTCTGGGTCGGTGGCCTGTTTCGTACCTTGATGCGCGCCCCCGACGGTACCGACTACCCCACCCAGGGTGTGTTCCTGGAGATCGCCGCGCCACGTCGGCTGGTGTTCACCGATGCGTTCGGGCCAGGCTGGGTGCCGTCTGCCAAGGCCTTCATGACCGCAGTGGTGACCTTTGACGAGGAACACGGCAAGACCCGTTATACCGCCCGCGCCTGGCACTGGAGCGCTGCCGACTGCACGGCCCATGAAGAAATGGGTTTTCACCAGGGGTGGGGAGAAAGCCTGGACCGCCTGGTGGAGGTGGTGACCCAGCGGATGCCGGACTGATGGCAACGCTGGTGCAGGTACGCGCCGAGATCGAGGGGGTTTACCGCCGGGACTCGCGGCGTATCCTGGCGACGCTGATCCGCCTGCTGGGGGATTTCGACCTGGCAGAGGAGGCCATGCATGATGCCTTCTTCATTGCCGTCGAGCGCTGGCAGCGCGATGGTATCCCCAAAAACCCACGTGCATGGCTGGTGTCGACCGGCCGTTTCAAGGCCATTGACGCGGTGCGGCGGCGTGCGCGTTTCGACCGTTCGCAGGCTGACCTGATCATGCTCATCGAGGGCCAGGGGCAAGACCCCAGTGATGAGGCGTTGCTCGCCGACGATCGCCTGCGGCTGATCTTCACGTGCTGCCACCCGGCTCTGGCTGCCGATGCGCAGGTGCCTTTGACGTTGCGCGAAGTCTGTGACCTGACCACTGAGCAGATCGCCCGTGCCTTCCTGCAGAGCCCGGCGACCATTGCCCAACGCATCGTGCGCGCCAAGGCCAAGATCCGCGACGCACGCATTCCTTACCAGGTGCCGGAGCTGCACGAATTGCCTGAGCGCCTGGAAAGCGTGTTGCGGGTGATTTACCTGGTGTTCAACGAAGGCTATTCGGCGTCTTCGGGTGAGGCGTTGGTGCAACAGGCGTTGAGTGATGAAGCGATTCGCCTCGGTCGCTTGCTGGTGCAGTTGTTACCGGACCCGGAGGCGGTCGGTTTGCTGGCGCTGATGTTGCTGCAGGCGTCACGCCAGCACGCGCGTAGCGATGCCCAAGGCAATCTGGTGCTGCTCGAGCAGCAGGATCGCAGCCTGTGGGACGGTGCGCAAATCAGCGAAGGCTGTGAATTGGTGCAGCTGGCGTTGCGCAGCCGGGCGTTCGGTGCCTACACGGTGCAGGCGGCGATTGCAGCGGTGCATGCGGAGGCTGCGAGCGCAAGTGAAACGGACTGGGCGCAGATTGTCGGCCTTTACGATGTGCTGCAGCGGCATTGGCCGTCCGCAGTGGTGGCGCTCAACCGAGCGGTGGCATTGGCCAAGCGGGATGGGCCGCGGGTGGGGTTGGCGGAGATTGAAACAATTCTGGCGACTGGCGAGTTGCGCGACTATCACCTGGCGCATGCGGCAAGGGCGGAGCTGCATTACCAGTTGGGTGAGGCAGAACAGGCCCGTGCGGCCTGGCGGCAGGCGCTGGAGTTGACGCATCAGGCGCCGGAACGGCGGCATATCGAGGGAAAGCTGCAGGCGTTGGAATGACCCGGCAGCACCGGCCCTGTCGCCGGTACTGCCTGAAGCCATCAGCTGGCGACAAAATTGGGCGGCGATACCAGCTCTACCGTCTGCTGCTTGCGCGGCGCCAGGATCTCTGCCTCGCCCTCTACAACCAGCTCATCGTTCTGGTTGTACACGTTGGTGGCGATGCGCACTTTGAACTTTGGCAGCTTCTCGAGGATTTCCAGGCGCACGGTCAGGGTGTCGCCGATTTTCACCGGCTTCTGGAAGCTCATCTTCTGGCCCAGGTAGATGGTGCCGGGGCCGGGCAGGGTGCAGGCTACTGCCGCGCTGATCAGCGCGCCGCTGAACATGCCATGGGCAATGCGCTCACGGAACATGCTCTTGGCGGCGAATTCGGCATCCAGGTGCACCGGGTTGTGGTCACCGGACATCGCGGCGAACAGCTGGATGTCGCGTTCTTCCACAGACTTTTCGTAACTGGCCTTCTGGCCGACTTCTAGAGCTTCGTAAGGCGTGTTGGTGACCTGGGTCATTGGCGCTTCCTTGATGGGCGGACAAGGCCGTTATCATTCGCTGCGGGCAGGGCGGCCAAGGGCCAGCGCCTGCTCCAGCCACGCGAGGATATCGGCGGTGACCTCGTCCCGATTGAGTTCATTGAGCACTTCGTGCCGCGCCTTGGGGTAGACGCGCAGTTGTACATGTCGATTGCCGGTCGCGCGCAGGGCGTCGGCCAGATGGGTGAGACGCTTGCCGGCACTCACCGGATCACATTCACCGCCAATCACCAGCAACGGCAGGTTCGGATCGATCTGCGCGAGGTTCTTCGCCTGGCTGATCTGCGCCAGGCCGTGCAGCAAGTCTAGCCACAACTGGTTGCTGCAGCGAAAACCGCACAGCGGGTCGCTGACGTACCTGTTTACCTCTTCAGGGTCGCGGCTTAGCCAGTCGAAGGCGGTACGGGTGGGTTTAAAGGCTTTGTTGAACGAGCCGAACGACAGCCACTCGATCAGCGCACTCTTGCCTTGCGGGCCTTGGCGCAACGCCTCCAGCCGGGCGATCAGGCGCGCCATGCGGTACAGCGCCGGCGGCTGGAAATTGGAGCCGCTGAGGATCGCCCCGTGCACGCTGCCACTGTGGTGCATCAGGTAAGCCTGGGCGATGTAGCTGCCCATGCTGTGGCCGAACAGGAACAGCGGTGTGCAGGGGAACTGCTGGCCGATGTGCTGTGTGAGCAGGGCCAGGTCGTTGACCACGGCATTCCAGCCATGTTGCCGGGCGAACAGGCCGAGGCTACCCCGTTCGGCGGTACGGCCGTGGCCGCGCAGGTCCGCAGCCAGCAGCGCATAGCCGGCAGCGCTCAGCGCCTGGCCCAGGCGCTGGTAGCGCCCGGCATGTTCGGCCATGCCGTGCGCCAGCAGCACCACGGCCTTGACCGGCGTGGCCGGCAGCCATTGGTGCACGTACAGGCTGCAATGCTCGCTGGCCGGCAGCCAGAAGGCGTCGTAAGGCATGGCGGATCCTTTGCGCTGGGGTACGAGCACAGTGTATGCGCAAGCGGCCGGATTGCAGGAAGGGCACAAATAAGATTCACAATGTTAATGGCGGCACTTGGCATATATGCCACCTCAGGCTTACCTGCTAACGTCGGTTGAACGCCTTTTTGCCATCAGGCAAAGGGATTACAGGCTAAGAGCGGGTTCAGGCAGAGGAACAATAATAAATGCAAGCCGACTTCTGGAATGACAAGCGCCCGGCGGGCGTGCCTTCCACCATCGATATCCATGCGTACACCTCGGTCGTCGAAGTTTTCGAGCGATCCTGCAAGCGCTTCGCCGACCGCCCGGCGTTCAGCAACCTGGGCAAGACCCTGACCTATGGCGAACTCGACCGCCTTTCGGCGGCCTTTGCTGCCTGGCTGCAGCAGCATACCGACCTGGTGCCGGGTGACCGCATCGCCGTACAGATGCCCAACGTGCTGCAGTATCCCATTGCGGTGTTCGGCGCCCTGCGCGCCGGGCTGATCGTGGTCAACACCAACCCGCTGTACACCGAGCGTGAAATGCGCCACCAGTTCAAAGACGCCGGTGCCCGCGCCCTGGTGTACCTGAACATGTTCGGCAAGCGGGTCCAGGAGGTGCTGCCCGATACCGGCATCGAATACCTGATCGAGGCGAAGATGGGCGACCTGTTGCCCATGGCCAAGGGGTGGTTGATCAACACCGTGGTCGACAAGGTCAAGAAAATGGTCCCGGCCTATCATCTGCCCCAGGCCATCTCGTTCAAGCAGGCACTGCGCGAGGGCGCGGCGCTGAGCCACAAGCCGGTAACGCTGAGCCTGGACGACATCGCCGTGCTGCAGTACACCGGCGGCACCACGGGCCTGGCCAAGGGCGCCATGCTCACCCACGGCAACCTGGTGGCCAACATGCTGCAGGTGCTGGCGTGCTTTTCGCAGCATGGCCCGGACGGGCAGAAGCTGATCAAGGAAGGCCAGGAGGTGATGATCGCGCCGCTGCCGCTGTACCACATCTATGCCTTTACCGCGAACTGCATGTGCATGATGGTCACCGGCAACCATAACGTGTTGATCACCAACCCGCGCGATATCCCTGGCTTCATCAAGGAACTGGGCAAGTGGCGGTTCACCGCACTGTTGGGGTTGAACACCCTGTTCGTGGCGCTGATGGATCACCCGGGCTTCCGGCAGCTGGATTTCTCGGCGCTCAAGGTGACCAACTCTGGCGGTACGGCACTGGTCAAGGCCACCGCCGAACGTTGGGAGAGCCTGACCGGCTGCCGCATTGTCGAGGGCTACGGCCTGACAGAGACTTCGCCAGTGGCCAGCACCAACCCTTATGGCGAGCTGGCACGCCTGGGTACCGTGGGCATACCGGTGGCAGACACAGCATTCAAGGTCATCGATGATGAGGGCAATGAACTGCCGCTCGGTGAGCGGGGCGAGTTGTGCATCAAGGGCCCGCAGGTGATGAAGGGGTACTGGCAGCAACCCGAGGCTACGGCGCAGACCCTGGATGCTGATGGCTGGCTGAAAACCGGCGACATTGCAGTGATCGACCCGGACGGCTTTACGCGTATCGTCGACCGCAAGAAGGACATGATCATCGTCTCGGGCTTCAACGTGTACCCCAACGAAATCGAAGACGTGATCATGGGCCACCCGAAGGTGGCCAACTGCGCCGCCATCGGCGTGCCTGACGAGCGTTCGGGCGAGGCCGTCAAACTGTTCGTGGTGGCCCGTGAGGGCGGGCTCAGCGTCGATGAACTCAAGGCCTACTGCAAGGCCAACTTCACAGGTTATAAAGTGCCCAAGCACATCGTGCTGCGCGAGTCGTTGCCGATGACCCCGGTGGGCAAGATCCTGCGTCGCGAGCTGCGCGACATCGCGTAAGGGGGGCGAGCTTCAAACTTCAAGTTTCAAGCTGCAAGAGGGGGCGTGCGCCGCTCTAGCTTGCAGCTTGCCGCTTGAAACTTGGCGCTCTAAGTCAAATACTCTAAAAATGACTTGTATCCTTCATTGAGTCATTTTTGTGACCGTAAGGCCCGTTTTGGCCTCTAGGCGACCCTTTGCAAAGCTGTTACTCTCGGCCCGCTTTCAGATGATTCGGTTTGCAACGAACCGCCATCTCATATCAATAATAAACGCATCGACGCGTAAATCGAACTTCGCTGTTGCTGAAGGAGTGGGCTTCCATGATCGACCATTTTTGGAAGGATAAATACCCAGCCGGGATTACGGCGGAAATCAATCCTGACGAATTCCCCAATATCCAGGCGGTACTCAAGCAATCCTGCCAACGCTTTGCCGACAAACCGGCCTTTAGCAACCTGGGCAAGACCATCACCTACGGCGAGTTGTATGCCCTGTCGGGCGCTTTTGCGGCCTGGCTGCAGCAGCACACCGACCTCAAGCCGGGTGATCGCATTGCCGTACAGCTGCCGAATGTCCTGCAGTACCCGGTAGCGGTGTTCGGTGCCATGCGCGCCGGCCTGATCGTGGTCAACACCAACCCGCTGTATACCGCACGGGAGATGGAACATCAGTTCAACGACTCCGGTGCCAAGGCGCTGGTGTGCCTGGCCAACATGGCGCACCTGGCCGAGAAAGTGGTGCCCAAGACCCAGGTCAGGCACGTCATCGTCACTGAAGTGGCCGACCTGTTGCCACCGCTCAAGCGCCTGCTGATCAACAGCGTGATCAAGTACGTGAAGAAGATGGTGCCGGCCTATAACCTGCCGAACGCAGTGCGCTTCAACGATACCCTGGCGCTGGGCAAGGGCCAGCCGGTGGCCGAGGCCAACCCGCAAGCCAATGATGTTGCCGTGCTGCAGTACACCGGCGGCACCACAGGTGTGGCCAAGGGCGCAATGCTGACGCACCGCAACCTGGTGGCCAACATGCTGCAGTGCCGGGCGCTGATGGGTTCGAACCTGCATGAAGGTTGCGAGATCCTCATCACGCCGCTGCCGCTGTACCACATCTATGCCTTTACCTTCCATTGCATGGCGATGATGCTGATCGGCAACCATAACGTGCTGATCAGCAACCCGCGTGACTTGCCGGCAATGGTCAAGGAGCTGGGCAAGTGGAAATTCAGCGGCTTCGTCGGCCTCAACACCCTGTTCGTTGCCCTGTGCAACAACGAGGCGTTCCGTGCGTTGGACTTCTCGGCGTTGAAGATCACCCTGTCCGGTGGCATGGCGCTGCAACTGAGCGTGGCCGAGCGCTGGAAAGCCGTCACCGGTTGCGCCATTTGCGAAGGCTATGGCATGACCGAGACCAGCCCGGTTGCGGCGGTCAATCCGGCCGAAGCCAACCAGGTCGGCACCATCGGTATCCCGGTGCCCTCGACCCTGTGCAAGGTCATCGATGACAGTGGCACCGAACTGCCGCTGGGCGAGGTGGGCGAGCTGTGCGTCAAGGGGCCGCAGGTGATGAAGGGCTACTGGCAGCGTGAAGATGCCACCGCCGAGATCCTCGACAGTGACGGTTGGCTGAAGACCGGGGACATTGCCCTGATCCAGCCGGATGGCTACATGCGCATCGTTGACCGCAAGAAGGACATGATCCTGGTCTCGGGCTTCAACGTGTATCCCAACGAGCTGGAGGACGTACTGGCAGCCCTGCCGGGTGTGCTGCAGTGCGCTGCGATCGGCGTGCCGGACGAAAAGTCGGGCGAATTGATCAAGGTGTTCATTGTGGTCAAGCCGGGCATGACCGTCACCAAGGAGCAGGTGATGGAGCACATGCGTGCCAACGTCACCGGCTACAAGGTGCCGCGTTACATCGAGTTCCGCGATGCGCTGCCAACGACCAACGTGGGCAAGATCCTGCGCCGCGAGTTGCGTGATGAAGAGCTGAAGAAGCAGGGTTTGAAGAAGATCGCCTGATCGCTGACCATTGCCCCGCAATATCCGCATCACGCTGAAAATCTGGGGCCGCTTTGCGGCCCTTTCGCGACACGAGGCCGCTCCTACAGGGGAGCGCAATCAGCGCAGTTTTTCCAGCATCTGGTAGTACCACATCCCTGCCGCCAACAGCGGATTGCCCAGCAGGTCCCCCATCGGCACCTTGATGTGCTTGCACCCGGCAAAGGTATCGAACTTCTCTAGCGTTCCGGTCAGCGCCTCGGCCATGATTTCACCCATGATGTGGCTGGTGGCGATACCGTGCCCCGAATAGCCCTGGCAGTACCAGACGTTGTCCGAAAGCTTGCCCAGCTGCGGTATGCGATTGACCACGATACCCATCGCGCAGCTCCACTGGAACTCGATCGGCACCCCTTTGAGGGCCGGGAAGGTACGCTCGATGCACGGGCGCAGTTCACCTGCGATATCACGGGAATCCTTGCCCGAATAGTTGGCGCCGCCGCCGAACAGCAGCCGTTTGTCGGCAGTGAGGCGGTAGTAGTCGAGCACGAAACGGCAGTCGTACACCGCCAGGTCCTGGGGGTTGATCTGTTCGGCCAGTTCACCCAGCGGCGCGGTGGTGACGATGCCACCCATGGCGGGGAAGATCTTGCCCTTTAGCTGGCGCTTTTCCAGTTTGTGGTAAACGTCGCCGGCCAGCATCACCTGGCGTGCTTCGATTCGGCCTTGGGCAGTGACCACTGCAGGGCGCGGGCCGTGCACGATGTCCAGCACCTCGGAGTTCTCGAAGATCAGCGCGCCCAGTGCATGGGCGGCACGCGCCTCGCCCAGGCACAGGTTGAGCGGGTGCAGGTGCAGGTTGCGCAGGTTTTTCAGCGCGCCCAGGTACAACGGGCTTTGCAGGTGTTCGGCAACCGAGTTGCGGTCGAGCATGTGCACCTGATCACCCATGCCGCGGCGCTGCGCTTCGGCCTCGAAGGCGCGCAGCTCGTTGAGGTGTGACGGTTTCATCGCTGCATGCAGGTGGCCGCGCTTGAGGTCACAGTCGATGCCATAGCGCTCGACCCGCTGCTCGATGATCTGGTGCCCGCGCCAGCGCAGGTGCCAGATGAAGTCATCCACTTCACTGCCCAGGCGGTCGCGCATCTGCGTGCGCATGGCTTCGTCGCCCGAGAGGCTGCCGGTGACCTGGCCGCCGTTGCGGCCGCTGGCGCCCCAGCCGATGCGGTTGGTTTCCACCACCGCCACTTTCAGGCCGCGCTCGGCCAGCTCCACGGCGGTGGCTACGCCGGTGAAACCGCCGCCGATAATGGCTACGTCGACCTGCACGGTGCCCTTGAGCTGCGGGTACTGCGTGTGGTCGTTGAGGGAGGCACTGTAGTAGGACGGCGCGCGCTGGGCCGGGCCGTTGTTCACTGCTGCGTTCATGGGTGTTCCTTATTCTGAATAGGGTGAGGCTCAGGCCTGGTGCAGGTACCAGCGCCAGTCCTGTTCGCTGACTTCGGCCATGAACTGGCGATACTCGGCGCGCTTGACCTTCAGGTACACCCCGAGGAAGTCCGCGCCGAGTGCTTCGCGTGCCCACGCCGAACGCTCCAGTGCGTCGAGGGCGGTCAGCCAGTCGGTGGGCAGGTGTTCGGTGGCCTGGGCGTAGCCGTTGCCTTCGACCGGTGCGCCCGGGTCGAGTTGTTCGCGGATGCCGCGGTGGCTGGCGGCGAGAATCGCCGCAGCGGCCAGGTACGGGTTGGCGTCGGCGCCACAGATGCGGTGTTCGACATGGCGGCTGTTGGCCGGCCCGCCGGGCACGCGCAAGCTGACCGTGCGGTTGTCGACACCCCAGGTTGGCGCCAGCGGTGCATAGCTGTTGGCCTGGAAGCGACGGAACGAGTTGGCGTTGGGGCAGAACAGCAGCAGCGAGTCGCGCAGGTGGCGTAGCATGCCGGCAACCGCTTGGCGCAGAAGGGGAGTGCCGGCCTTGTCTTCGCTGGCGAACAGGTTGTTGCCGGCGCTGTCGGCCAGGCTCAGGTGCATGTGCATGCCGGTGCCGGCCAGTTGCGCGAAGGGTTTGGCCATGAAGCACGCCTGCATGCCGTGGGCGTGCGCCACGCCTTTGACCAGGCGCTTGTAGCGCACGGCCTGGTCCATCGCTTCCAGGGCATCGCCATGCTCCAGGGTGATTTCCACCTGGCCTGGGGCGTACTCCGAAATCGCCGTGCGGGCCGGGATGCCCTGGGCTTTGCAGGCCGCGTAAAGGTCGGCGAGAAACGGCTCTATCTGCTCCAGTTCACGCAGGCCATAGACCTGGGTGCTGCGCGGGCGGCCGCCATCATTGTCCAGGGCCGGTTGCGGCCGGCCTTGGGCGTCACGCTGCTGGTCGAGCAGGAAAAACTCCAGTTCGCACGCCATCACCGGGTGGTAGCCGTCGGCCTTGAGCGCTTCGATGGTGCGCAACAGCACATGGCGCGGGTCGGCGACGCTGGCCGGTAGGCCTTCGCTGGGGTGCATGCTGACTTGCACGGCGGCGGTCGGCACGCGGCGCCATGGCAGGCGTACCAGGCTGCCCTCCAAGGGGTAGGCGCGGCAGTCGATGTCGCCGACGTCCCAGACCAGCCCGGAGTTTTCCACGTCATCGCCATTGAGGGTCAGGCCCAGGATGGTACTGGGCAGCGGGCGGCCGCTCTGGTAAACCGCCAGCAGCTCGTCGCGGTGCAGCAGCTTGCCGCGCGGCACGCCGTTGGCGTCGAGGATGAACAGTTCGAACAGCTCGATATCGGGGTTTTCGGCAAGGAAACGTCGGGCGTGTTCAACGGGGGCAAAGTGCATGAGGGATTCGCTCGTGTGCATACAGGACCGCCGCTTGGCGGCGGTCCGGCTGAGTCAATCGGCCGAAAGGTGGCCGGGCTTTGTCAGATGCGCGAGTGAAGTGTCCGGTGGGCGGGCGTGGCGGCAATGCCAGAGGGCCCAGAAGGCCAGGATCACATGGACCAGCGGATTTTCACCGGCGCAGGTGCGGGCCTTCGGTAGCGAAGGGCGCGAAAGCGGCGGGGCGATGGGCTGGACGGGGATCATGCATTGGATACTCACATGCGACGTCACGTTGATTAAAGCAGTGAATGGCAACCTTCACTCTGGTAACGGCTAAACATTGGCGGGGGCCGGTACAGACAGCAAAAAGCCGGCAAATCTGCGACAATCGCGCATCCTTCGAATGCCGATCATGCAAAAGCAGGCTCACCTGCATCACTAAAAAGCCCCATGACTGACCACGCCATCGACAAACTGCTGCAAAACCTCGACCACGCCATGATCGCCGACCGCCATCGCCTGCGCCGGCAACTGCATGAGCTGCGCAAGCGCCCCGACGAGGCCAAGCTCGCGCAGTGGGTGGAGAAGGTCCAGGCGTCTTGCGCCCAGGTGACCGCGCGTCAGCACAGTGTGCCGCGCATCCGCTACGACGACAGCTTGCCGATTGCCGCCAAGCGCGACGAGATCAAAAAGGCATTGGCCGAAAACCAGGTCCTGGTGATTGCCGGTGAGACCGGTTCGGGCAAGACCACCCAGCTACCCAAGATCTGCCTGGAGCTGGGCCGCGGCAGCCACGGCCTGATCGCCCACACCCAGCCACGGCGGATTGCCGCGCGCAGCGTTGCTGCCCGTGTGGCTGAAGAGTTGGGTACACCGCTGGGCGCCCTGGTCGGTTACCAGGTGCGGTTCGAGGACCAGAGCGACGCCAACACCTTGGTCAAGCTGATGACCGACGGCATCTTGCTGGCCGAAACCCAGCATGACCGCTTCCTCGAGCGCTACGACACGATCATCGTCGACGAGGCGCACGAGCGCAGCCTGAACATCGATTTCCTGCTCGGCTACCTCAAGACCCTGCTGCATCGCCGCCCGGACCTGAAGCTGATCATCACTTCGGCGACCATCGACCTGGAGCGCTTCTCCAAGCATTTCGATGGTGCGCCGATCATCGAGGTATCCGGCCGTACCTACCCGGTGGACACCTGGTATCGCCCGCTGACCAGTGAACAGGACGAAGAAGGCAACCAGGTCGAGGACGACCTCACCGTCGACCAGGCGATCCTCGCCACCCTCGATGAGATCGCCCACCACGAGCGCAGCGAGGGCAAGGGCCCCGGCGACGTGCTGGTGTTCCTGCCGGGCGAGCGCGAGATTCGCGATGCCGCCGAGATCCTGCGCAAGGCCCAGTTGCGTCATACCGAGATCCTGCCGCTGTATGCGCGCCTGTCTCCGGCCGAGCAGCAGCGTATCTTCCAGTCGCACACTGGCCGGCGAGTGGTGCTGGCCACCAACGTGGCGGAAACCTCGCTGACCGTGCCAGGCATCCGCTATGTGATCGACACCGGTACCGCGCGCATCAGCCGCTACAGCTACCGGGCCAAGGTCCAGCGCTTGCCGATCGAAGCGGTATCCCAGGCCAGCGCCAACCAGCGTAAAGGCCGTTGCGGCCGTGTCGAGCCGGGCATTTGCATACGCCTTTACAGCGAAGAAGACTTCAACGGCCGGCCAGCCTTCACCGACCCCGAGATCCTGCGCACCAACCTGGCGGCAGTGATCCTGCAGATGCTGCATCTGCGGCTGGGCGCCATTGATGCCTTCCCGTTCATCGAGCCGCCGGATGGCAAGGCCATCAGCGACGGCTTCAACCTGCTGCAGGAGCTGTCGGCGGTCAACCGCGAGAACCAGCTGACGCCCCTGGGCCGTCAGCTGGCGCGCTTGCCGATCGACCCCCGGCTGGGCCGGATGCTGCTCGAAGGCGCCCGTCAGGGCAGCCTGCAGGAAGTGCTGATCGTCACCAGTGCATTGTCGGTGCAAGACCCGCGCGAGCGCCCGCCGGAGCGTCAGCAGGCGGCTGACCAGGCGCATGCGCAGTGGAAGGATGTGGATTCCGATTTTGCCGCGCTGGTCAACCTGTGGCGAGGCTTTGAGGAGCAGCGCCAGGCGCTGACGGCCAACCCGCTACGCAACTGGTGCCGCAAGAATTTTCTCAACTATTTGCGCCTTCGCGAATGGCGCGACGCCCATCGTCAGTTGGCGCTGATCTGCCGTGACCTGCAACTGACGGTGAACAAGGACCCGTCCGACTACCAGAAGATGCACAAAGCCATCCTCAGCGGGCTGCTCAGCCAGATCGGCCACAAGACCGAAGACGGCGACTACCAGGGCGCGCGTCAGCGGCGTTTCTGGGTGCACCCGTCCTCGGGCATTGGCCGCAAGCGCCCGCAGTGGGTCATGGCCGCCGAGTTGGTGGAGACCACCAAGTTGTATGCGCGCATGGTGGCCAAGATCGAGCCCGACTGGATCGAGCCGCTGGCGACTCACCTGGTCAAGAAGAACCACTTCGAACCGCACTGGGAGAAGAAGCGCGGGCAGGTGGTGGCCTACGAGCAAATCACCCTGTACGGGCTGATCCTGGTCGGCCGCCGCCCAGTGCATTACGGTCCGATCGACCCGGTTACTTCGCGTGAGCTGTTCATACGCGAAGGGCTGGTGGGGGGCGAAATCCAGTCGCGAGCCAAGTGCCTGGCCGCCAACAAGCGCCTGCTTGAAGAGCTCGACGAGCTGGAAGCCAAGGCGCGTCGGCGCGACATTCTTGCCGATGAAGAAACCCTTTACGCCTTCTACGAAGCGCGCCTGCCAGCGGAGATCCACCAGACCGCGACCTTCGACAGCTGGTATCGCATGGGCAGCCAGAAGGATGCCAGCCTGCTGATCATGCGTGAGGAAGACGTGTTGGCCCGTGAGGCCAGCGAAGTCACTGCGGCGCAATATCCGGACAGCCTGCAGGTCGGCGAGCTGCGCCTGCCGCTGAGCTACCACTTCGAACCGGGCCACCCACGTGACGGCGTGACGGTAAGGGTGCCCGCGCCGCTGTTGCCAAGCCTGCCGGGCGAGCGCCTGGAGTGGCTGGTGCCGGGCTTGCTCGAAGCCAAGTGCGTGGCGCTGGTGCGCAACCTGCCCAAGGCCCTGCGCAAGAACTTCGTGCCGGTACCGGACTTCGTCAAGGCGTCGCTGGCACGCATGACGTTCGGCCAGGGTGCCTTGCCTCAGGCTTTGGGCCAGGAGCTGTTGCGCATGACCGGTGCCCGTGTGTCCGATGAGGCCTGGGCAGAGTCGGTAGGCCTGGTCGAAGGGCATCTGCGTATGAACATCGAGGTGGTCGATGGCCAGGGCAAGTTCCTCGGCGAGGGCCGCGACCTGGCCGAGTTGACCGCACGCTTTGCCGCCGCCAGCCAGGCAGCGCTGGCTGTGCCGCGCGACGACAAGGGCGCGCAGCCGGTGCAGGCCAAGGCCTTCAGTGAAGTGAAACAGACCGCCCAGCAGAAGATCGCCGGGCTGTCGATGACGGTGTACCCGGCATTGGTGGAAGAGAGCGGCAGCGTGCGCGAGGGGCGTTTCTCGACCCAGGCCGAAGCCGAGTTCCAGCATCGCCGTGCCTTGCAGCGCCTGTTGCTGCAGCAGTTGGCAGAGCCTGCCAAGTTCCTGCGCGGCAAGCTCCCGGGGCTGACCGAACTGGGCTTGCTGTACCGCGAACTGGGCCGTGTCGAGGCGCTGGTGGAGGATATCCTGCTGGCCAGCCTCGACAGTTGCATCCTCGAAGGGGAGGCCACGCTACCGCGCGATGGCGCAGCATTGGCCGGGCTTGCCGAGCGCAAGCGCGGCAGCTGGGCCGAGCATGCCGAGCGCCTGGCCCGCCAGACGCTGGAAGTGCTCAAGCTGTGGCACGGCCTGCAGAAGCGTTTCAAAGGCAAGATCGACCTGAGCCAGGCGGTGGCGCTGAACGACATCAAGCAGCAGTTGGCCAACCTGGTGTATCCGGGCTTCGTGCGCGAGACGCCTTCGGCCTGGTTCAAGGAGCTGCCGCGCTACCTCAGGGCGGTGGAGTTGCGCCTGGAGAAGCTTGGCAGCCAGGTGCAGAGGGACCGGGTGTGGAGTGGCGAGCTGACCAACCTCTGGGCCCAGTACAAGGCCCGTGCCGACAAGCACGCCCAGGAAGGCAAGCGCGACGAGCAACTGACCTTGTACCGCTGGTTGCTGGAGGAATATCGGGTGTCGCTGTTTGCCCAGCAATTGGGCACGAAAGTACCGATTTCTGACAAGCGTCTCAGCAAACAGTGGTCTCAGGTGGAAGCCTAAACCCCGCAAGTTGTGGCAATATTGAGGCAATTTGGGGCCGCATTGCGGCCCCTCGCGGGTTCAACCTGCGCTATGAACTTGGTACTAAAGTGCTATTACTCCAGCCAGCGCCCTGTGGCGATGGCCTTTGACCAGAGGAACGATCGTGCATAACGTCGTGATCAGCGGCACCGGCCTGTATACCCCGGCCCAGAGCATTTCCAACGAAGAACTGGTGGAATCCTTCAACACCTGGTCGCAACAGTTCAACCGCGACAACGCAGCCGCCATCGAGCGCGGCGAGGTCGAAGCTGCGCCGCTCTCCGACGCCGCCTTCATCGAGAAGGCCTCGGGCATCAAGAGCCGCTTCGTCATGGACAAGGCCGGCATTCTCGACCCGCAGCGCATGAAGCCACGCCTGCCGGAGCGTTCCAATGACGAGCAGTCGATCCTTTGCGAGATGGGCGTGGCCGCTGCCCGTCAGGCGCTGGAGCGCGCGGGCCGCACACCTGCCGATGTCGACGGGGTGATCGTCGCCTGCTCCAATCTGCAGCGCCCGTATCCGGCGATAGCTATCGAGGTGCAACAGGCGCTGGGCATCCAGGGCTTCGCCTTCGACATGAACGTGGCTTGCTCCTCGGCCACTTTCGGTATCCAGACCGCAGCCAACAGCGTGCAACTGGGCCAGGCCCGTGCGTTGCTGGTGGTAAGCCCGGAGATTTGCACCGGGCACCTGAATTTCCGTGACCGCGACAGCCATTTCATTTTTGGTGACGCCGCCACTGCCGTGCTGGTCGAGCGTGCCGACCAGGCCACCTCGGCACACCAGTTCGATATCCTCGGTACCAAGTTGCAGACCTCGTTCTCCAACAATATCCGCAACAATTTCGGCTTCCTCAACCGTGCTGCGGAAGAGGGCATCGATACGCGGGACAAGTTGTTCGTGCAGGAAGGCCGCAAGGTATTCAAGGAAGTCTGCCCGATGGTCGCCGAGCTGATCGGCAAGCACCTGGGTGAGAACGATCTGCAGCCCTCCGACGTCAAGCGCTTCTGGCTGCACCAGGCCAACCTGAGCATGAACCACCTGATCGTCAAGAAGCTGCTGGGGCGTGAAGTGGCTGAGGAAGATGCACCAGTCATTCTCGACCGTTATGCCAACACCAGCTCGGCGGGGTCGGTGATTGCCTTCCACCTGTACCAGGATGACCTGGCCAAGGGTTCGCTGGGCGTGCTGAGCTCGTTTGGTGCGGGCTACTCGATTGGTAGTGTGATTCTGCGTAAACGCTGACAGTCAGCCCTGCGCCGGCTTGCCGGCCGCAGGGCCAGTGCGTTTCTCGCAGGCAAAAAAAGGCAGGAAATGCCGGATGGGGTCGGCATTTCCCGCCTTGAGTGAAGCTCAGGCGTTGCAGCTTAGAACTTGGCTTCCAGGTCCACCTGCAGCGTGTCGACATCGGCATCGCTGTTCGGCAACTGCGACAGGTCGGTCTTGGCCATCAAGTAAGCGGCGCCCAGCGAGAAGTTCTTGTCGATTTCATAACCGACCTTGAACTTATGGCCGCGCGAGCCGGTGTAACCGTTGCCGAAGTCGGAGTCGGTGAACAGGCTGACCACGGCGTTGCGCTGAACATCGCGGTAGTTGTAATCCAGGCTCCAGGCGCCGACTTTGGTCTTCAGGCCAGCCAGCCAGGCCTGGTCTTCGCCATCGGTGCTTTCGGTGTTCTTCACGTACTGGCCATACGCCGACAACGGGATGGCGAGGCCGGTGAAGTCCAGCTGGCCGAAGCCTTCCACCAGGTTGAACTCGTTGGTGGTGTTGCCGAACGACTGCAGGATGGTCGCTTCCTTGTCGTTGTCGTAGCCATAGATGCTCGCGCCGACGGTGAGCTTGAGCACATCGGCCGGGGCGAACTTGGCGCCCAACTGGCCGTGGTAGACCTGGGCGTCGTGCTTGTACTGCACGCCGTCGCCGTCCACGTTGTCCTTGAGCGTGTACTGGCCCGCGCTGGCGAAGACTTCGGCGCCGCCGAGGTCGGCTTTGTAGGTGGCGGCAACGCCTTCCGGGTTGATGTCGCCGTCCCAGATGATGTCACCCATGCTCACCCAAGGCTGTGCCATCTTGCCGCCGATCAGGTGCAGGTTCGGTACTGCGCTCGGGTGCCAGTCGAGGTAGGCCTGGTCGACCCACAGCGATTTCTTGTCGAAGTAGTTATCGAAACTCTGGTTGGTCGAACGGCGGTCTGCGCTGCTGCCGGTGGCGATGCGGATGCCTGCGTCGACTTGCGGGTTGATCTCGCTGTAGAAACCGACGCGGGCGCGAACGCGCTGGCGGTCCTGGTTGCCGCTGCTGCTGTTCGGGTCGTCGACGTTGACGTCCTCGTAGCGCAGGCGGATATCGCCTTTGACCTGGGTCTTGGCGGCCCATGCCACTTTCTGTTCGAAGGAGCTCATGCGTTCTGACTGAGCTTTCTGGTCGGCCTTTTCCTTGGTTTCTTTTGCCAGGTCACCTTGCAGTTCGTTGTACTGCGCCTGGTTGATCGAGCCGTTGGCGCGGAGCATTTCGAGCAGCTTGGCGTCGACAGCCGCACTGGCCGGAGTACTCAGAGCCAGCATCATGCCGGTGAGGCTCACTCCGGTAAGTGTAGAAACAAGACGCATAAGGTTCTCCCTACTGAAAAATATTGGGGAGGCTCAGCGTCCACCCCCATGTTGGCATGTCTTCGGAAAGGGCCTGAATAGACAGGTTCTAGGGTTCCGGAAAACAGGCGCAAGTATTGCGGGGGCGAATGACAGAATAATGTCTATTTGGTGGCACTGCCGTTAAGTAATTGAGAATGAAAGGATCGGGCCGGCATTCGGCATTTGAGTGAGAGGCCGGTATTCCCTGATACTGATGCCCTCACTCCGCGAGTCGACATCGTGACCAGCCTCTACAGCCTTGCCCATCTGCGTGACCTGCCTGCCGCGACCTGGGACGCCCTGGTACCTGCCGGCCAACCCTTCCTGCGCCATGCGTTCCTGAGCGCTCTGGAGGACAGCGGCAGTGTTGCGCCAGCCACCGGCTGGGCGGCGGAACACCTGGTGCTGGAGCGTGACGGGCAAGTGCGTGCGCTGTTGCCGGCGTACCGCAAGTGGCATTCGTACGGCGAGTACGTGTTCGATCATGGCTGGGCCGACGCCTGCGAGCGTGCTGGTATTGCCTATTACCCCAAACTGCTCGGCGCCGTGCCGTTCAGCCCGGTCAGCGGGCCGCGCCTGCTCAGCGTTGACCCGGCCGATGGCCTGCTCATGCTCCAGGCATTGCCTGAGTATCTGGGCAAAGGCGGGCTATCCGGGGCTCACATCAACTTCACCGACCCTGGCCTGGATGCACAGATGGCCGGCCTGCCGGGCTGGATGGAGCGCCTGGGATGTCAGTTCCACTGGCGCAACCATGGCTACCGCGACTTTCAGGACTTTCTCGACAGCTTGAGTTCGCGCAAGCGCAAACAGATGCGCAAGGAACGTGAGCAGGTCGCAGGGCAGGGCATCGACTTTCGTTGGTACCGTGGCGATGAACTTGAGGAGGCTCAGTGGGATTTCGTCTACCTCTGCTACGCCAATACCTACGCAGTGCGCAGGCGTACGCCCTATCTGACCCGCGAATTCTTTAGCCTGCTGGCGCAGCGCATGCCCGAGGCCCTAAGGGTCGTGATGGCGCGTCAGGGCGGTCGCGATGTCGCCATGGCCCTGAGCCTGGTGGGTGGCGACAGCCTGTTTGGGAGGTACTGGGGCTGCCTGGATGAGTTCGACCGGCTGCACTTCGAGACCTGTTTCTACCAGGGCATGGACTTTGCGATTGCCGAAGGCTTGCAGCGCTTCGATGCCGGCGCGCAGGGCGAGCACAAGCTGATTCGTGGCTTCGAGCCGGTGCTGACCCGCTCCTGGCATTATCTGCTTCACCCAGGCCTGCGCCGGGCGGTGGACGATTTCCTGCAGCAGGAGCGGGCAGGGGTTATGGGCTATGCCGAAGAGGCGCGGGGGATGTTGCCTTACCGCCGGGATTGAAACCCGACAGGCCTCAATCCACCCCGACGAACCCGCCCGTCTGGTGATGCCACAGCCTGGCATACAAGCCTTGTTGCGCCAGTAGTTCACTGTGGCTGCCACTTTCGACGATATGCCCCTTGTCCAGCACCACCAGGCGGTCCATCCGCGCAATGGTCGAGAGGCGGTGGGCGATGGCGATCACCGTCTTGCCTTGCATGAGGGTTTCCAGGCTTTCCTGGATCGCCGCTTCGACCTCCGAGTCCAGTGCTGACGTGGCCTCGTCCATGATCAGGATGGGCGCGTTCTTGAGCAGCACCCGGGCTATAGCGATGCGCTGGCGCTGGCCACCGGACAGCTTGACCCCGCGCTCGCCCACATGCGCGTCGAAGCCCGTGCGGCCCTGGGCATCCGACAACTGAGGAATGAATTCGTCGGCACGGGCCCGGCGCACCGCCTCGTGCAGCGCTTGCTCGCTGGCATCCGGGCGGCCGTACAACAGGTTGTCGCGGATCGAACGATGCAGCAGTGAGGTGTCCTGGGTGATCATGCCGATCTGCGCCCGCAGGCTGGCCTGGCTCACCTCGGCGATGTCCTGCCCGTCGATCAGGATACGCCCGCCCTGCACGTCGTAAAGGCGCAGCAGCAGGTTGACCAGGGTCGACTTGCCAGCGCCGGAGGGGCCGATCAGGCCAATCTTTTCGCCCGGGCGGATGTCCAGGTTCAGCCCGTCGATGACGTTGCGGGCCTTGCCGTAGTGGAAGTCGACGTTATCGAAACGCACCGCGCCACGGCTCACGTCCAGCGGCGCTGCCTTGGGCTTGTCGGTGACGGTGACAGGCTGGGCGATGGTCTGCAGGCCGTCCTGCACCATGCCGATGTTCTCGAAGATGCCGTTGACCACCCACATGATCCAGCCCGACATGTTGACGATACGGATCACCAGCCCGGTGGCCAGGGCGATGGCGCCGACGGTGATCAGCGACTGGCTCCACAGCCACAGGGCCAGGCCGGTGGTGGCGACTACCAGCAAGCCGTTGAGGCTGGTGATGACCACGTCCATGCTGGTGATCACCCGCGACGCCAGCTGGGTCTTTTCGGTCTGCTCTCGGATCGCTTCGCGGGCGTACTGCTGCTCGTGGTCGGTGTGGGCGAACAGCTTGAGGGTGGCGATGTTGGTGTAGCCGTCGACGATGCGCCCCATCAGCCTGGAGCGGGCGTCGGAGGAGATCACCGAGCGCTCCTTGACCCGTGGCACGAAGTAGAACAGCGCGGCGACATAGCTGGCAATCCAGACCAGTAACGGCAGCATCAGGCGCCAGTCGGCCTCGGCGAACAGCACCAGCGAGGTGATCGCATAGATCAGCACGTGCCACAACGCATCCACCGCCTGCACGGCCGAGTCGCGCAGCGAGTTGCCAGTCTGCATGATGCGCTGGGCGATACGCCCGGCAAAATCGCTCTGGAAGAAGTTGAGGCTCTGCTTGAGCACATAGGTGTGGTTTTGCCAGCGGATCAGGCTGGTCATGCCCGGGTTGATGGTCTGGTGCACCAGCAGGTCATGCAGGCCAAAGAAGATCGGCCGCAGCAGCAGGACCACCACCAGCATCCAGATCAGCTCGCCGCTGTGCTCGCTGAAGAAGTTGGCATTGGGCGTGCTCTGGGCCAGGTCGATGATGCGGCTCAGGTAGCTGAACATCGCCACCTCGATCAGCGAGGCAACCAGGCCGACCACCAGCAGGGCGAGAAAACTCGGCCACACCTGGCGCAGGTAATAGAGGTAGAAGGGCCACACCTGGGTGGGCGGCGACTCGCTGGGCGCGTCGCGGAAGATGTCGATCAGTTGCTCGAAACGGCGGTACAGCATGGGTGACAACACTCCTGTTCAACCCGACCCTCAGGCGGTTTCACGTCCTTGTGAAGCCTGCAGTCAGTCGATGCGTTTGGCGGACTTGATGAACACCGGATCGGCCGGCACATCGCGCATGCCTTTCTTGACGGTAGTGCGCGAGTTGACGATCTGGTCGACCACCTCCATGCCCTTGGTCACTTTGCCGAACACCGCATAACCACGGTCACGGCCCGGGTTCAGGAAGTCGTTGTCGGCCACGTTGATGAAGAACTGGCTGGTGGCCGAGTTCGGGTCGGAGGTGCGTGCCATCGACAGGGTGCCGCGGGTGTTCTGCAGACCGTTGCCGGCTTCGTTGCGGATCGGGTCACGCGTCGGCTTTTGCACCATCTGCTCGGTGAACCCACCGCCCTGGACCATGAAGCCCGGGATCACACGGTGAAAAATGGTGTTGTTGTAGAAACCGCTGTCGACGTACTCGAGGAAGTTCTTGGTACTGACCGGCGCCTTCTCGGCATCGAGCTCGATTTCGACCTGGCCGAAGCTGGTGTCGAGCACTACGTGAGGGGTCTTGTCGGAGGCCATGACGGTGGTGGCAAAGGCGACCGAGCAGGCGGTGAGCAGAAGTTTTTTCAGCATGGGCTCAAAGATCCTTGAGAGGTGGAAGCGGCTGCGAGGAACTGCAGCAAAGTCTGGTTGAAGACTTCGGGTTGATCGAGGGGTGTAGCGTGCCGGGAATCATCGATGACTACCAGCCTTGCCTGCGGCATCAGGGCAACGTAGCGCTCTTTGAGTTGTACCGGGGTGTAATCGTGGTCGGCAGCGACCACCAGCGTGGGACAGTGTATCTGGCCGATGCGTTCCTGCACGCCCCAGTCCACGATGGCGTCAAAACTCTTGAGGTAGGCGCGTTTGTCGTTGCGCGCCCAGCGTTGCGCCATCTTCTGGCGCAAGTCGGCTTGCTCCGGTTTGGGGAACAGGCGCTGGGCCAGGCCCTTGCCGACCGTCTCGACACTGAGGATGCGCGCAAGGCCCCAGCGCTTGGCCCACCAGACCCAGTCGTTGCGCGTACGGCGCTTGACCTCGGGGGCGCTGTTGACGATGCACAGACTGCGCAGCCATTGCGGATGGTCGACGGCGAATTGAAAGCCCACCATGGCGCCCATCGACAGCCCCACGAAGTGCACCGGGCCGGTCTGCAGGTGTTCGAGCAGGGCCAGCAGGTCTTCGCTGAATGTGGCGATCTGGTAGCCATCATTGGGCTTGTCGGAGCGGCCGTGGCCCCGGATGTCCATGAGGATCACCCGGTAATGGCGGCTGAGCGCGGGTACCTGCAGCTCCCAGTCCTGGCTGCTGGAGCCCAGGCCGTGCAGCAGTACCAGGGGTTCA
Source organism: Pseudomonas sp. BNK-15 (assembly GCF_047456105.1). NCBI lineage: Bacteria > Pseudomonadati > Pseudomonadota > Gammaproteobacteria > Pseudomonadales > Pseudomonadaceae > Pseudomonas > Pseudomonas sp. BNK-15. The sequence continues at coordinate 468,629 of NZ_CP179898.1, read as the reverse complement.
CCCTGGCCGTATTCCTGATAATGCAGCGAGCATCCTTCATGTTCGAAATAGGCCATGGGCGCGGTTCTCTCAGGCTTGCGGGGGGGCTGCGAAGGGCACGTCCAGTGGCGCGGTGTCGAAATTGCGCAGCAGGTCGATGAGAATCTGCGTGGCCGGGCCCAAGGTCTTCTCTTTGCTCGAATAAAGGTAGAACAGTGGATGACGGCTGCCACCCTGGTCCAGTGGCAGCGGCTTGAGCACGCCTTCGCGCAGTTCGCGATCGATCATGTGCCGCGGCAGCCAGGCAAAGCCCAGCCCGCTGCTGACGAAGGTCGTGGCGGTCCCCAGGCTGCCGACGGTCCAGCGCTGTTCGGCGCCGAGCCAGCCGACATCGCGGGGTTGGGCGCGGCCGGAGTCGCGGATCACCACTTGCAACTGGCTTTCCAGGTCCTGGAACGTGATCTCCCGGCCCAGGCGGTGCAGGCTGTGCTCGGGGTGGGCGACAGCCACGAACTCCACGGCACTGAGCTCGGTGCCCAGATAGCCGCCAATGCTGTAGCTGCTGATGGCAAGGTCGGCGATACCTTCATGCATCACCTCCTCGACGCCGGACAGCACTTCCTCGCGCAGGCGCACCCGGCAACCGCGGCTCTGCGGCATGAACGCGGCCAGGGCACGTACCAGGCGGGCACTGGGGTAGGCGGCATCGACCACCACACGTACCTCGGCTTCCCAGCCTTGCTCCATGTGGTGGGCCAGGTCTTCAAGCTGGCTGGCCTGCTTGACCAGGTGCCGTGAGCGGCGCAGCAGCACGTTGCCCGCCTCGGTCAGCACGGCTTTGCGGCCATCGATGCGCAGCAGTGGTACGCCGAGCTGCTCTTGCATGCGCGCCACCGTGTAACTGACCGATGACTGCGAGCGGTGCAGGGCTTCGGCTGCCTGGGCAAACCCACCGTGATCGACCACTGCCTGCAAGGTTCGCCACTGATCCAGGGTTACGCGCGGCGCTTTCATCTTTGGCTCCTGTTGACCTAAGCTGCGCTCTTTCAAGGAGAGCGCCCCATGAAGAAATGTTGTGCGGCAATACTGATGTGCCTGCCCCTCGGGGCCATGGCTTACCCCATCGACGTGGAGAAGGAACTGGCCGGAGTCAAGCTGGACTACACCGCCTACGACACCGCGTACGACATCGGAGCCATCACCCTGAACAACTATGGGCAAGTGCCGGCGGCCTGCAAGGTGACGTTCCGCAACGGCCCGGAAGCGCCACGGGTACGCCGGGTGAATGTACCGGCGGGCAAAAGTGTGGACGTCACGGCCAAGTTCAACCGGCAGATCATCAAGCTGCGCATCGCAGTGAACTGCAAAGCGGAATAAAACTGATTAATCGATAGATTGCACCCACTTTTTACGCTTTTTTATCGATAGGTCAAGCCTTAATCTCACCTCCATCGAATCGCAACCCATTTTGCCGTTGGAGGCACCCATGTCCCGCGTACTGATCGTCGAAAGCAGCGCCCGCCAGCAGGATTCCGTTTCCCGTCAACTGACCCGTGACTTCATCGAACACTGGCAAGCAGCGCACCCGGCCGACGAGATCACCGTTCGCGATCTGGCGGTGACCCCGGTGCCGCACCTGGACGCCAACCTGCTCGGTGGCTGGATGAAGCCTGAAGAGCAGCGCAATGCCGCTGAACTGGAGGCCCTGGCCCGTTCCAACGAGCTGACCGATGAGCTGCTGGCGGCCGACGTGCTGGTGATGGCTGCACCGATGTACAACTTCACCATCCCCAGCACGCTCAAGGCCTGGCTTGACCACGTATTGCGTGCCGGCATCACCTTCAAGTACACCCCGACCGGCCCGCAAGGCCTGCTGACCGGCAAGCGCGCCATTGTCCTGACTGCCCGTGGCGGCATCCACGCCGGCGCCACCAGCGACCATCAGGAGCCGTACCTGCGCCAGGTGATGGCATTCATCGGCATTCACGATGTGAACTTCATCCATGCCGAAGGCCTGAACATGAGCGGTGACTTCCACGAGAAAGGCATCAACCAGGCCAAGGCCAAGCTGGCTGCGGTGGCCTGAGCGTCAACCAATTCCCAACCCTGACACCTTGTTTGCTCCTTTGGGTGTACCTGCCCGGCCTCGATGGCCGGGTTTTTTTTGTGTGTGAATCACTCACGCCCATGAAATGCGCAGCCCCCACATTGCGCATGGTTGAACACATCGGTCGCAACCCGCTAAGGTCGCGGCCTTGATTTACGAGAGGCAACCATGGGCTACCTGATAATCGTCGCGCTGATCCAGGCGTTTTCCTTCAGCCTGATCGGCGAGTACCTGGCCGGGCACGTCGACAGCTACTTTGCCGTGCTCGCACGCGTGGTGCTGGCGGGCCTGGTTTTCCTGCCGCTGACCCGCTGGCGCCAGGTCGAGCCGCGCTTCATGCGCTCGATGCTGCTGATCGGTGCGCTGCAGTACGGCATCACCTATGTCTGCCTGTACCTGAGTTTCCGCGTGCTGACCGTACCTGAGGTGTTGCTGTTCACGATCCTCACGCCACTGCACGTGACCCTGATCGAGGATGCGCTGAACCGCCGCTTCAACCCTTGGGCCTTGCTCGCGGCCTTGGTCGCGGTCGCAGGGGCGGCGGTGATCCGCTTCGACAGCATCAGTGGCGACTTCTTCATCGGCTTTTTGTTGCTGCAGTTGGCCAACTTCACCTACGCTGCCGGCCAGGTGCTATACCGCCATCTGGTTGCCCGCCACCCCAGCGACCTGCCGCATTACAAGCGTTTCGGCTACTTCTACCTGGGGGCGTTGATCGTCGTGCTGCCGGCTTTCCTGCTGTTCGGCAACACCCAGCATTTGCCGAGTACCGACGTGCAATGGCTGGTGCTGCTGTTCCTCGGGCTGTGCCCGACGGCGCTGGGCTTGTATTGGTGGAACAAGGGGGCCTGCATGGTGTCCGGCGCTACGCTGGCGGTGATGAACAACCTGCACGTGCCGGTGGGGCTGCTGCTCAACCTGCTGATCTGGAACCAGCACGAGCCATTGGGGCGCTTGCTCATCGGTGGCGCGATCATCCTGGCCTCCGTGTGGCTGAGCCGCCTGGGCAGCCGCACGGATGCACCGCTGGTGCGCAGGGCCTGACATGCACACCATCCTGGTCATCGTCGCGCCGATCTTTGCGTTGATCCTGGTCGGTTATCTTTGCCGCCGGACCAACAAGCTTGGCGACAAGGCTGCGGCCGAGATCAACAAGATGGTGGTCTGGCTGTGCCTGCCGGCCCTGCTGTTCAAGGTCACAGCCACCGCAACCTGGAGCGAGGTATGGCACCCAGGGTTCATCGTGGCCTTTGGCGCAGGGGCGCTGGCGATGTTCGTGGCCACGCTGGCCTGGCGGCTGTTCAGCGGCCACGGGCTGGTCGCGGCCAGCATCGACGGGCTCAGCGCGGGGTATGCCAACACCGGCTATATCGGCATCCCGCTGTGTTTGCTGCTTTTCGGTCAGCCCGGGCTGCAGCCTGCGTTGATTTCTTCGTTGATCGTGGTCTGCCTGGTGTTCGCGATATCGCTGACGCTGATCGAAATTGGCCTACAGGAAGAGAAGCGGATCGGCCGCGCCATGTGGGTAGTGGGCAAGGCGCTGGCGAAGAACCCCCTGGTGATTTCGCCCGTGGCTGGGGCCGCTTGGGCAATGTCCGGGTTGGGGTTGGCGGAGCCGGTGATGCATTTTCTCGACATGCTGGCCTTGGCCACCACGCCCTGTGCATTGATTTCGCTGGGGGCGTTTCTGGCAGAGAAACGCAGCGGCGCTCAGGCCAGCCCATGGCCACTGGTTGCGATGAAGCTGGTAGGGCAGCCAGCGCTGACTTGGGTGTTGGCGTTCAAGGTATTCAGCCTGCCGAACATGTGGGCTGTTTCAGCGGTACTGCTGGCGGCGCTGCCGACGGGGACCGGGCCATTCATGCTGGCGGAGTATTACAACCGGGAAGCCGGGCTGATATCGCGGACGATACTGTTGTCGACGGTGGCTTCTTTAGTCACCTTGACCGGGTTGTTGTACCTGCTGGGTTATGCGGGGTGATTTGGGGCTGCTGCGCAGCCCTTTCGCGACACAAGGCCGCTCCTACGGAGAACGCAAATCCCCGGTAGGAGCGGCCTTGTGTCGCGAAAGGGCCGCAAAGCGGCCCCAACAATCTCAAGCCTCGCTCATTTCTTCCAGGCGACGCGGCACTGGCTCTACCGAAGCGCGCCCCGCCAGCCCCACGCGCATGTCATTGCCGCTCGGCTGCTGATACAAGCTCAGCCCAAACTCCGGCAACACCGCCAGCAGGTAATCGAAGATATCTCCCTGGATCCGTTCGTACTCGGCCCACACGGTCGTGGTGGTGAAGCAGTAGATCTCCAGCGGCACCCCCTCGGCGCCGGTCTGCATCTGCCGGACCATGCAGGTCATGCCCTGGTGCACGTTGGGGTGGTTCTTCAGGTAGGCCAGGGCAAAGGCGCGGAAGGTGCCGATGTTGGTCAGTTGGCGGCGGTTGGCCGACAGCTCTGCCACCGGCCCCAGAGCTTCGTTCCATTCATGGAGCTCCTGGCGCTTGCCGGCCAGGTAGTCAGCGAGCAGGCGCACTCCGCTCAGGCGCTGTTCTTCTTCTCGGGTCAGAAAACGCACGCCCGCCGCATCGATGAACAGGCTGCGTTTGATCCGCCGGCCGCCCGATTGCTGCATGCCGCGGTAGTTGCGGAACGACTCGCTCATCAGCCGCCAGGTGGGGATCGAGACAATGGTCTTGTCGAAGTTCTGCACCTTCACCGTGTGCAGGGTGATATCGACCACATCGCCATCGGCGCCGACCTGGGGCATTTCGATCCAGTCGCCGACGTGCAGCATGTCGTTACTGGTGAGCTGCACGCTGGCGACGAACGACAACAGGGTGTCCTTGTACACCAACAGCAATACTGCCGACATCGCACCCAGGCCTGACAGCAGCAACAGGGGTGAACGGTCGATCAGGGTGGCGACGATGACGATGGAGGCGAAAATCCACAGCATCATCTTCGCCAGTTGCACATAGCCCTTGATCGAGCGGGTGCGGGCATGTTCGGTGCGGGCATAGATGTCGAGCAGGCCATCGAGCAGGCACGACAGCGCCAGGGTCATGAACAGCAGGGTAAAGGCCAGCGCCATATTGCCAAGGAAGTGCTGGGCGGTATCGGACAGCTCCGGTACCAGTTTCAGCCCGAACTGGATGACCAGCGACGGTGTGGTCTGCGCCAGGCGGTGAAACACCTTGTTGTGGCGCAGGTCGTCGAGCCATTTGAGCGCAGGCTGGCGGGCCAGCAGGCGCGTGCCGTGCAGGATCAGAAAGCGCGCCAGGCGGCCGATTACCAGGGAAACCAGCAGCAGCACGGCCAGGCCGATGGCGGCGTGGAGCATCGGGTGTTGGTCGAGGGTGCCCCACAGGTCGAGGCTGTCGCGCCAGAGTTTTTGCATATCCATGAGCTTGAGTACGGTCTTTGCTTGCGAAACGAAGCGCCATTAGAGCGCGGATGGCGACAAAGTTGCCAAAAGAAATTCGGCTCCGGCTGCAGAAAACGTTACCCTATGCAACTGAATTTCCCGCACTTGCCTGAGGTTACCTCCGTGTTCTCCCAATTCGCCCTGCATGAACGCCTGCTTAAAGCCGTGGCCGAGCTTAAATTTGTCGAGCCAACCCCGGTGCAGGCCGCGGCCATCCCCTTGGCCCTGCAAGGGCGTGATCTGCGTGTGACCGCGCAGACCGGCAGCGGCAAGACCGCGGCCTTCGTCCTGCCGCTGCTCAACCGCCTGGTCGACCTGAAAGGCGCGCGCGTCGAGATCCGCGCGCTGATCCTGCTGCCGACCCGCGAGCTGGCCCAGCAGACCCTCAAGCAAGTGCAGCTGTTCTCGCAGTTCACCTACATCAAGGCGGGCCTGGTCACCGGCGGTGAGGACTTCAAGGAACAGGCCGCCATGCTGCGCAAGGTGCCGGACGTACTGATCGGCACCCCGGGCCGCCTGCTCGAGCAGCTCAATGCCGGCAACCTCGACCTGTCCCACGTGCAGGTGATGATCCTCGACGAAGCCGACCGCATGCTCGACATGGGCTTCGCCGAAGACATGGAGCGCCTGTGCAAGGAGTGTGAGAACCGCGAGCAAACCCTGCTGTTCTCGGCCACCACCGGCGGCGCTGCCCTGCGCGACATCATCGGCAAAGTGCTGAAAGACCCTGAGCACCTGATGCTCAACAGTGTTTCGCAGCTGGCCGAAGGTACCCGCCAGCAGGTCATCACCGCTGACCACGACCAGCACAAAGAGGCGATCGTGCAGTGGCTGCTGGCCAACGAAAAATTCGACAAGGCGATCATCTTCACCAACACCCGCGTGCTTGCCGACCGTATCTACGGCCACTTGGTCGCCAAGGACGTAAAAGCGTTCGTGTTGCACGGTGAAAAGGACCAGAAGGACCGCAAGCTGGCCATCGAGCGCTTCAAGCAGGGCAGCTCCAAGGTGCTGGTAGCCACCGACGTGGCGGCCCGTGGCCTGGACATCGACGGCCTGGACCTGGTGATCAACTTCGACATGCCGCGCAGCGGCGACGAGTATGTGCACCGCATTGGCCGTACCGGCCGTGCCGGCGGCGAAGGCCTGGCGATCTCGTTGATCACCCACAATGACTGGAACCTGATGTCCAGCATCGAACGCTACCTCAAGCAGCAGTTCGAGCGCCGTGTGATCAAGGAAGTGAAAGGCACCTACAACGGGCCGAAGAAGGTCAAGGCGTCGGGCAAGGCTGCCGGCACCAAGAAGAAAAAGACCGAGAAGAAAACTGGCGACAAGAAGGCCGTGAAGCGCAAGCCTACCGCCAAGCCGAAGGCCAATGCACCGCTGACCAGCTCCGATGGCCTGGCACCGCTGAAAAAGCGCAAGCCTGCTGCTGAGTAATCAGTCAATGCTGGCCCTATCGCCGGCAAGCCGGCTCCCACAGGTACTCCATCAGCCTCAAGGGCGATGCGATCACTGTGGGAGCTGGCTTGCCGGCGATTGGGTCTTGATGTAATAGATCAATCCGCCTTCTTCTCCGCCTCCTTCAGCTCCTTGATCCGCTTGTCGATCAGCTGACACTTGTCGGGCAAGTCCTTGCTCGCCGTCCCCAGCTCCATCCCCTGGAGCTCATCGTTAATTTCCTTGGCTTTCTGCGGGTTCTGTTCGGTCAGCTGGCTCACCAGCCCGGCCAGTTCTTCACGTTTCTGGGTGGCCTCTTCCGGCGTGCAGGCCCAGGCGGGCAGGGCGCAGAACAGGGCGGTTGCACAGGCGATGCGCAGCAGCGGTTTCATCCTTTATACCTCCGGCGGTGGGGATGCCCGGTGGAGGCGCCTGCATGCCGGTAAGTTCCGCCTCCACGACCGGCGGAAGCCCCTGTGCACCTGGCCTATACCCCTGGGTATATGGACCCCGACTGCCCTCGGCTCTAGTTTGGAGCCACAACCAGAACAACCGAGGAGCAGACCCATGGATCGATTGAAAGGCAAGGTGGCACTGATTACCGGCGGGGCAGGGGGATGTGGCCTGGCAGCGTCGGAGCTGTTTGCCGCCGAGGGCGCCAAGGTGGCGATCCTCGACTTGCCCAGCAGCCAAGGTGAAGCCGTAGCGGCGCGCATCAATGCAACGGGCGGACAAGCCCTGTTCGTCGCGGCAGACGTTTCCGTGGCCGATCAGGTGCACCGCGCCGTCAGCCAGGCCCAGGCGCACTTCGGGCCGATCACGGTGCTGATGAATCACGCAGGCATCATCGCTGCCGGGCCCTTTCTGGAGACCAGCGAAGCCGATTGGGACCGTTTGATGAGCGTCAACGTGAAAAGCATGTTCCTGGTGACCAAGGCAGTGCTGCCGGGCATGCTGGCCGCCGGTGGCGGCAGCGTGATCTGCACGTCGTCGATTTCGGCCGTGGTGGGCACGCCGATGGAAGTGCTCTACTGCACCACCAAGGGCGCCTGCCACATGTTCGCGCGCGCACAGGCCGCAGCCATGAACAGCGACCACGCCAACCGCCTGGCCACGGTGATTCGCAGCATCGGCAGCGACGCACTGGGCCCGGCCATCGACACTGCGCTCAAGGGCGTGGTCGATTTCGACATGAGCTGCGCTTACCTGTTTCGCTTCAACCAGCCGGCGCTGTTGGTGCACGATGGCTACAACCAGCGGGTGACCGAGCGTACGCTCAAGGCGTATCTGCGCGGGGGCTATTTGCTCGACCCGTTCTACGTCGCTTGCACCAACAATCACCCCACGGGGCTGTGGCGCATGAGCGAGCTGGCGCCGGACAGCTTCTTCGCCTCGGGCTTTTCCATCTTGCCCGACATCCACCCCTGTGTCTCGTCGCACCACGGCAGCTTGATCGAAGAAATCGGCTTCATCGTCCCTGTGCGCCCACGCACGGCGCTGGTGTTTTCCTTGATGCGCGGCTTGCACAAGGGGGCGTTCGAAACCGATGAAACCCAACGCCTCGCTGCGCTGACGCCGCTGATCGATGCCATTTTCAGCCAGCACCTACACCTTGCTCATGCCGAAGACCTGGCCGACCCGCAGGACTCGGACAGCCAGTTGGAAGACGCCTTCGTCAATATCCTCCAGGGCCAGTTGACCGAAACCCAGCGGCATGTGGCCAAGCTGATCTTGCAGGGGCACAGCAGCCAGTCGATCTCGCGGGCGCTGGGGATTTCGGAAGGGACGGTCAAGGTGCACCGGCACAACATCTGGCAGCGGTTGGGGATTGCCGGGAATGCGGAGTTGTTTCGGTTGTTTATTGGCTATCTCACGAAGCAGCAATGATCTGAAGGCTATGGCCTGTAATGGATCTGTGCGGCTTTTCTATCTTGGCTGTAATCCCTTTCCGAAACTGGCGTTTAACCTCCTGGCCCCATTGATGCGCGAGTGACCTCGTCCTAGTCTCGCGATGAAAGAGGAGGTATCGTATGTACATCTGTAAATACAGGGCGCCCCATGATATTTGAGTGGGACGCAACGAAAAATCAAACCAATATCCGAAAGCACGGCATCGATTTCGCTGATGTGCCCGACATGTTCAACCATCCCATGTTGACCCGACGGGACGACAGCGCACAATACGCTGAGGAGCGCTGGGTAAGCTTGGGATGGCTCAATGCCTTGCTTGGGGTAGTCGTGTACACGGAGAGGCAGGGTGAGGTAATCCGCATCATTTCCGCACGTAAAGCCACCAGATGGGAGGCCAAACACTATGACCAAAGCATCGAAAACTGATTGGAGCCGCCTGGCTCAAATGGACGATAAAGATATTGATACCTCGGATATCCCCGAGTTGGACCAGGCTTTCTTCCAGCAGGCTGAACTGCGTGTCCCGGCGAAGCAGGCAGTAACCATTCGCCTGGACGCTGATGTCCTCACCTGGTTCAAGGATCAGGGGGCGGGTTATCAGACGCGGATTAATCAGTTGCTGCGCCAGTACATGCAAGCCCAGCAGCGCCAGCGCTGAGATCTTTTGGAACGCACCAGACCCGCGACCGGTCCCAAGCTGTGTACCCCATGCGTCCACAGCAAGAGGCCATAGCCATGAGCATTACCTACGACTGGGACCTGATCGAGCGCTTGCTGCACGAAGTGCAGAACGGCGCCGGTCACAGCTTCACACCACGCCCCTATGCCGAGCAGCACGCTGCGGCTCTGGCCGCCGAGGGCCAGCCGGTGGGGGATGTGGACCATCTGAAAACCCGTGCCTGCGAGTACGAGAAGCTGCTATTCGAGCGCGGCTTCGTCGAGAGCCGGCCGCCAGAGGATGGCGGCAATGGAGAGAACTTCGTGCTCACCGAGCGCGGGTCGCGGCTGTTGAGCCTGATCGACAGCAGCATCCCGGGCTTCGAGCACCCGCGCCAGGTACTGGATGACCAGGAAGATGCGCTGGACGAAACCACCTTCGAGCAGGTGTCGGCGAAGGCGCAGATCGCTTGAGGTCGTATTGAGGCTGGCAAGGCCTGCCCGGAAAAACCGATAATCGGTCTTTTCTGAATACTGCCGAGCCTTGCCCATGCCATCGATCACCCAAGAGGGCCGCCCATGAGTGCGGCCCGCAAGAATCCCGATGCCTTTGCCTTCCAGGTCATGCTGGGGCTGTGCCTGATCTGGGGTTGCCAACAGGTACTGATCAAGTCTGCGGCGGTTGATATTGCGCCGGTGATGCAGGCAGCTCTGCGCAACGGCCTTGCGGCGGTGCTGGTCGGCTTGATGATCTGCTGGCGCGGTGGCTGGGGGCAGGTGGGGAGCACCTGGCGTGGCGGGTTGCTGGCCGGCGGTTTGTTTGGCCTGGAGTTCCTGTTCATCGCCGAGGGGCTGAAGCTGACATCGGCGGCGCACATGTCTGTGTTCCTCTATACCGCGCCGGTGTTCACGGCACTTGGGCTACATTTCATGCTGCCCAGCGAGCGGCTGCGCCTGCTGCAGTGGCTGGGCATTCTGTTGGCGTTCGGCGGAATTGCTACTGCGTTTGCCGGGGGCGTGTCGTTCGAAGAAATGGACGGGCGCATGCTGCTCGGCGATGCCTTCGGTGTGCTGGCCGGGTTGGCTTGGGGGGCGACGACCGTGGTGGTACGGGGTTCGCGCTTGTCCGAGGCGCCTGCGACGTTGACCCTCTTCTACCAACTGGCAGTAGGTTTTGTCGGATTGTTGCTGATCGCCTTGCTCAGCGGGCAGATCGACAAGGTCTCGTGGACGCCCTTGGCGGTCGGCAGCGTGCTGTTCCAGGGCATTGTGGTGTCGTTTGTCAGCTACCTGACGTGGTTCTGGTTGCTGCGTAAGTACTTGGCCTCGAATTTGGCGGTGTTTTCCTTTATTACCCCATTATTTGGGGTGACGTTTGGCGTGCTCTTGCTGGATGAACCGCTGAGCGTGAATTTTGTGCTCGGGGCCGTAATGGTTTTGCTCGGCGTGGTGCTGGTCAGTGCCGAGCCTTGGGTGAAGCAGCAATTGCGCAGGTTTGTGGGATAGGGGTTGCTGTTACTGGCCCTATCGCCGGCAAGCCGGCTCCCACAGGTACCCCACTAAACCTGAGGTCAGTGGGGCATCTGTGGGAGCTGGCTTGCCGGCGACAGGGCCGGTATTGATCAAGCTTGATCCATCACGCAACCCGCCCTGCAATTTGGCAGTTCTGGTTGTTGCGTGTGCCGGTAAGAACCAATACCCCCGCCAGCCCCAACCCAGCCGCCGCCATTACCAGCGCCGGCTGCAAGCTCCCGCTGTAATGGTTGCTCAACGCCGCCAGCAACGGCCCGCTCAATTGCCCCAGCGCAAAGCACGCAGTCAACAGCCCGGCATTGCGCTGCGTCGCATGCGGCGCGAGCTCCCGCGAGCGTTGCATCACCAACTGCATGCATGCCAGGAACGGCGTACCGCAGAGCACTACGCCCAATGCGAGGCCAAGGCCACCGCCCATCAGGCAGGCCAGCACGCCAAGGCCTTGCAGCCACAAGGTCGCGCTCAGCCAGACCGAAGTGCGGCCGGCGCGTCGCACACTCACCAGCACCACGCCCAACGCCGCCGCCACACCAAACGCTGGCCAGAACAGGTCGGCCATCCAGTTGCCCTGGAACTGTTGGTTGGCCATTTGCGACAGGAACGTGGCCGGCAGGATGTAACCCACGCCATACAAGGCATACACCAGGCCAAGGCGGCCAATGCCAACGCTGCGCGTCGCCCCTTGCTGCGCCGTGCGCGGTACTACGGCGGGTTCCTGAGCGCGAGGCAGCCAGGGGTACACAGCCAGCAGCATGACCAGCGCGGCAACGGCATACACCAGCCATAACGCTGCTGAGCTCATACCGAGCAAGTGAGCGAGCAATGCCAGCAGGCCGGTGACGGCGATGCCCAGGCCGGGCCCGGCGAACACCAGGGCGCCCAGGCGCGGACGGTTGTTGGCGTTGGCCAGTCGCTGGCTGAGGCTGGTGATCATCACCAGCACCCAGGCACTGGCAACACCCGTACCGAAGCGCAGCAGCAGGTGGCTCCAGAACCCGTCCGCAGCCCAGGACGCCAGGGTCAGCACTGCACAAAGCCACAGGCCGCCATGCAGGCGCAGCCTGACCTGGGCTGGCGTGCGGGCGAACATGGCGTCTGCCGCGCCAATGAAATAACCCAGGTAGTTGGCCGCCGCGACCAGGCCGGCGGCGGTCAGGTCGAACTGACCTTCGGCGATCAGCTGCGGCAGTTGCGGGGTGAGAGCGAAGCGGCCGATGCCCATGGCCATCATCAGGGCTACGGCGCTGGCCAGCAGTTGTACGAACGGCGACATGAGGACACTCCTGCGCGGGTGTAAACGATGGATGGCAGGTTAGGGCGCTTTTGTTTTCAATAAAATTGAATAATGATGATCAAGTTGTTCTGTTTTGGAGAATGTCATGGAGTTCAGCCAACTGAGTATCTTCCAGGCGGTCGCAGAGGAAGGTTCCATCACACGCGCCGCCGAGCGCCTGCACCGGGTGCCGTCGAACCTGTCCACGCGCTTGCGCCAGCTTGAAGAGCAACTGGGCGTGGAGCTTTTCTTGCGTGAACGCCAGCGCCTGCAGTTGTCCCCCGCTGGCAAGGTGCTGCTGGATTACGCCAACCGCCTGGCGGCGCTGCGTGACGAAGCCATGGCGGCGGTACAGGGCGGGCAGCCGGCCGGCGACTTCGTCCTGGGCACCATGTACAGCACGGCGGCCATTCACCTGCCCGCGCTGTTGGCGCGCTACCATCAGGCCTATCCGGCCGTTAACTTGCAGGTGCAGGCTGCCCCCAGTGGCGAGTTGCTCGAGGGGTTGCTCAGCCACCGCCTGGACGCCGCACTGGTGGACGGGCCTCCGAGCCTGGCGGGGCTCGATGGCGTGCCCTTGTGCGAAGAAGAACTGGTACTGATCACCAGCCCTGAACACCCAACAGTGCACAGCGCCAGGGATGTGGCGGGCAAGGCGGTGTTCACCTTCCGCCAGGGCTGCTCCTATCGGATGCGCCTGGAGGCGTGGTATGCCCATGCACATACGCCCATGGGGCGGGTAATGGAGATCGAGTCTTACCAGAGCATGCTGGCCTGTGTGATAGCCGGCGCGGGCGTGGCGCTGATGGCGCAATCGATGCTCGACAGCCTGCCGGGGCGTGACCGCGTGCGGGTCCATCGCCTGCAGGCGCCGTTCGATCAGGCGGTGACCTGGCTGATGTGGCGGCAGGGGATGCGAGGGGCGAATTTGCAGGCGTGGGTCGATTTGCAACAAAGCGAAACGATTAACCAGCCGTCGGAATCCACCGTTTCCGCTTGATCCGCGTCAAACTTGCCCCTATCTGTAAGTACAAGGGCATGCGTAATACAGGACATCGGGCTATGATCTGTATGAAACATCGCAGGATTGATTGACCGAGAGGCTGACCCGTCAAGGGGGCACTATGAAAAACCAAATGTTCAACTGGCTCCACGACTTGGCTGTCGCCCTGGGGCTGATACCACCACCCTTGCAGCCGGTGCCTATCCCGACTGATGAAGAGCAGCGCAGGCGCCAGCCGCGTCGTCGTTGAAACCAACAAAGCCGCGATATCAGAGATGATGCCGTGGCTTTTTTGTTGGTTGTTTTCGGGGCGTTGTGCATGCGGTCGAGCGCATGCCTGGCATGCCTGGATTGCGCCGGCACCTTTGGGATCGAGCGCTGCCTGGGCGACGCTCGATCTCACCCTCAAGCCAGCTTCACCACCCCCACCGGTTTACGCGACAGCAGGCTGACCAGCACGAAGCTCACCAGGCCAACCGCCAGGCTGTAGTAGATCGGCGTATTGGCGTCTAGCCCGTCCTTGAACATGAACAACAGCGCCGTGGCAAAGCCCAGCGACATGCTGGCGATGGCCCCTGCAGTGGTCGCACGTTTCCAGAAGATCGCCCCGATCAGCGGGATCAGCATGCCGCCGACAAGCAGGTTGTAGGCCAGCGTCAGTGCGCTGATCACATCGTTCACCGCCAGGGCGATGCCCAGCACCACCAAACCGGTGAGCAGGGTGAACAGGCGGCTGACACCCAGGCTCGACTGCTTGCCGCCACGCAGTTTTGGCAACAGGTCTTCGGTAATGGTGGTCGAGGCAGCCAGCAGGCCGGCGCTGGCGGTCGACATCATCGCTGCCAGGGCAGCGGCCATCAGCAGGCCACGGATACCATCAGGCAACTGGCTCTTGATCATCTCGGCGAACGCGTTGTTCGGGTTGGCCAAGTCCGGCATCAGCACATGCGCGGCCATGCCGATCAGGGCGCAGGCCAGGCCATATAGCACGCAGTACAGGCCTGCAGTCGTGCCGGCACGTTGGCAGACCTTCTCGTCACGGGCGGTGAACACCCGCTGCCAGATGTCCTGACCGATCAGGATGCCGAAGAAGTAGATCAGGAAGTAAGTGATGATGGTGTCCCAGCCGATGGTGGTCCAGGCGAAGCTGGCCGCCGGCAGCTTGGCTACCAGGGTGTCCCAGCCACCGGCGTTGTACAGGCACACCGGCAGCAGGATGAACATCAGGCCCACGGTCTTGATCACGAACTGGACGATGTCGGTCAGGGTCAACGACCACATGCCGCCGATGGTCGAATAGACCACCACCACGCCGCCGCCGAGCAGCAGCGACATCCAGAACGGCAAGTCCAGCAACACCTGCAGGACAGTCGCCATGGCCAGGGTCGAGGTGACGCCGATCATCAGCGCATAGGCCAGCATGATTGCCGCACTGGCCTGGCGCGCCATGGGGTTGTAGCGACGTTCCAGTACCTGGGTCACGGTGAAGATCTTCAGGCGCAGCAGCGGTTTGGCGAGGAACAGGTTGAGGGCGATGATGCCCAGGCCCAGGGCTGCGCACAGCCAGAAACCGGAGATGCCATGCACATAGCCAAGGCGTACGGTGCCGACGGTGGAGGCGCCGCCGAGCACGGTTGTGGCCATGGTGCCCATGTACAAGGTCGGGCCCAGGTTGCGCCCTGCCACCAGGTAGTCTTCGTGGGTTTTTGCGCGCCGCATGCCATACCAGCCCAGCCCGAGCATGCCGGCGGTATAGATCATTACAACAATGATGTCCAAGGCCATTGGGGGTCTCCCGATTATCTTTATTATGGCGAGATCGACCGCTCAGGCGCTTCACGGCGCCTGGCGGTCTTGTCTTGTGTTGGCGGGCCTCTGTGGCCCTCCCTCATGGCTCCTGCCGGGGTGCAGCAAGTTTCAGCGGCGCACGACGCCGGGCAGCACGCAGAGCATTTCGAACAGCAGGTTGGCACCGAGCAGCGAGGTGTTGCCGGTGGTGTCGTAAGGCGGGGAGACTTCGACAAGGTCACAGCCGATCAGGTCCAGGCCGTGGCAGCCGCGAATGATCTCCATCGCCTGGATGGTGGTCAAGCCGCCGATTTCCGGGGTGCCGGTGCCCGGGGCCCAGGCCGGGTCGATACCGTCGATGTCGAACGACAGGTATACCGGGCCGCCGCCGACTTTTTCGCGCACTTCGGCCATCAGCGGTTCCAGCGACTTGTGCCAGCACTCTTCGGCCTGTACCACGCGAAAGCCCTGGCGGCGGCTCCAGTTGAAGTCGTCGGCGGTGTAGCCCTGGGCGCGCAGGCCGATCTGGACCACGCGGTCGCAATCGAGCAGGCCCTCTTCCACCGCGCGGCGGAAGGTGGTGCCGTGGGCGATTTTCTCACCGAACATGTGATCGTTGACGTCGGCGTGGGCGTCGATGTGCACCAGGCCGATCTTGCCGTGCTTCTTGTGCAGGGCGCGCAGGATCGGCAGGGTGATGGTGTGGTCGCCACCCAGCGTCATCGGGATGACATTGTGCTCGACAATCTCGTCGTAGGCTTCTTCGATGATGCGCACGGCGTCGAGCAGGTTGAAGGTGTTGATCGCCACGTCACCGATGTCGGCCACCGACAGCGAGTCGAACGGGGCGGCACCGGTGGCCATGTTGTACGGGCGGATCATCACCGATTCGGCGCGGATCTGCCGTGGGCCGAAGCGGGTGCCGGAGCGCAGCGAGGTGCCGATGTCCAGCGGCACGCCGATGAACGCGGCGTCCAGGCCTTCGGCGCTTTGCAGGTGGGGGAGACGGAGCATGGTGGCGATGCCGCCGAAACGCGGCATTTCGTTGCCGCCCAGTGGTTGATGGAGAACTTTGTCCACGGTGGGCCTCATCAGTCGGTCGATTGTTTTGTTTGTTCGAACCTGTGCCGCCGCGCGCCTTGAAATGTGGTTATGCCGGCGGGCAGGGACATTTCGGCCAAGTCTGCTCAAGGTAGTGCGTGGGAAAAATCGCTACCGGCAAATACTTACTTCAGGAATTTCTGAACTAAACGCCATCGCAGCGGTTAGACTGCGCGCAAATGACACAGCGGAACCGTTGCACCATGGCCTCGACCTTGCCCGACCTGAAACTGCTGCGCATCTTTGTCAGCGTGGTGCGCCACCAAGGCTTCGCCAATGCCCAGCGCGATCTCAACCTGTCGACCTCGGCCATCAGTACCTACATGAGCCAGCTCGAAGGCGCCTTGGGCATCGTGCTGTGCCACCGCGGGCGTGGCGGTTTCAGCCTGACCAGCAAGGGCGAGCTGTTCCATCAGGAGACCTTGCGCCTGCTGGCGGAGCTCGATGGCTTCGAGCAATACGCCGCAGCGCTCAAGGGTGAGCTGCGCGGTACGCTCAACCTCGGGGTAATCGACTCGACCGTGGGCGACCGCGCGCTGCCGTTGGCTGAAGCGATCGGAGCCTACAGCCAGGAGCACCCGGCGGTGCACCTGCACCTTTCGGTATCCAGCCCCTATGAGCTGCAGCTTGGCGTGCAGGACAACCGCCTGGACCTGGCCATCGGGGCGTTCTCCTCGCGCATGAGTGGCCTGGTTTACCAGCCGCTGTACCGCGAGCAGCATTGGTTGTACTGCAGCAGCCGCCACCCGTTGTTCGCCGAGCGGCGTATCCCCGAACCGGTGGTGACCCAGCAGCGCATGGTCGGGCGCGGTTACTGGAGCCAGGCGGAGTTGGCCCGGCATGGCTTCAAACACAGCGCGGCGACCGTCGAAAGCATGGAGGCGCAGCTCATTCTGATCCTGTCAGGTGCCTATATCGGCTACCTGCCCGAGCACTATGCCCAGGCTTGGGTCGACAAGGGCGACCTGCGCGTATTGTCTCCGGCCACTTTCGGCTATCAGGCGCCATTTTCGCTGATCGTCCGCCGCGGTCGCAGCCGTGAACCCTTGATTCAGACCTTCCGTGACCTGCTCAAAAGCCAGCTCAATGTTGGCTGATGAACAGGACGTTTTGGTCATTCCGTCGGCATGAATAAATTTCCTACAAACCTGACTACTAGGCTGATGGCGTTCTGCTAAACCTCTACTTGCTTTGATGATTTTCCCCTTCATCTATACAAGCAAGGACCGCCCAGATGCGCATGAATTTGCCCGTCACTGAGCATGAAAGAACGTTTTCCAGCGACCAGCGGCTGATCTCTACCACCGACCTGAACAGCCGCATCACTTACTGCAACGACGCGTTCGTGGCCATCAGCGGGTTCACCTACGACGAGCTGGTGGGCCAGACCCACAACCTGGTGCGTCACCCCGACATGCCACCGGCGGTTTTCGGGCATATGTGGGACACCATCAAACAAGGCAAACCCTGGATGGGCGTGGTGAAGAATCGCGCCAAGAACGGTGATTTCTACTGGGTGAGTGCTTATGTCACCGCCATTTATGAAAACGGCCGCATCAGCGGCTACGAGTCGGTGCGTTCGGTGCCCAGCCGTGAGCAGATCCGCCGCGCAGAACGGCTGTATGCGCGTCTGCGCGCCGGTCGCCCGGCTGTAGCCTGGGCCGCGCGGCTGGGGCGTGGCGTTGGCGATGGCTGGCCGCTGATCGGCGCAGGCCTGTTGTCGGCCGCCGGCTACCTCTGGTTACCGCCCTATGCAGCGCTGGGCGTGCTGATGGCCAGTATGCTGTTGGCCTGGTACCTGATTGAACAACGGCATAACCAGGCGATCCGCCGCACACTGGCCGAACATCCCAAAGCCTTCACCAGCCCGCTGGTAGCGCTGACGTACAGTGACAACCCGGGCCTGCACGGCCAGCTCGACCTGGCGATCATCAGCGAGGAAGCGAGGCTGCAAACCGCCCTGACACGCCTGGTGGACGCCGGCGTCGGCGTGAAGTCGCGGGCAGCCCAGTCAGCCGACCTGTCCGATGCCCAGGCGCAGATGCTCGATCGCCAGCGCAGTGAGACCGATCAGTCGGCCACCGCCATTGCGCAGATGGCGGCGACCATTCAGGAAGTGACGCATAACGTGCAAAGCACCGCGCATGCTGCGGGCGATGCCGATCAGTTGGCGCAGCAGGGCAGCGAACTGGCCCGGCAGAGCCTCAAGGCGATGGGCAGCATGAGTGAGGCGGTCAGCGACATCGGCCAGGCGGTCAATGCCCTGGCTGAGCAGACCCAGTCGATCGGCAGCGTGGTCGACACCATCACCTCGATTGCCGAACAGACCAATTTGCTGGCGCTCAATGCCGCGATCGAGGCGGCGCGGGCGGGTGAGCAGGGCAGGGGCTTTGCCGTGGTGGCCGATGAGGTGCGCTCGCTGGCGCAGCGCACGCGCACCTCGACCGAGGAAATCCACCAGATCATTGCCTCCCTGCGCACGGGCGCCGAGCGGGCGGTAAGCACTGCCAGCCGCGGTGAGCAGATCTCGCGGGATAGCGTGCACAGTGTCGAGGCGGTGCAGTCGGCGCTGGCCGGGATTGCCCAGGCGGTCAGCCGCATCACCGGCATGAGCCAGCAGATGGCGACGGCGTCGGAGCAGCAGAGCCACGTGGCCGAAGACATCAACCAGCAGATCGTGCGCATCGCCCAGCTGTGTGACCAGACGGCAGGGCAGGCCAAGCAGGGGGCTGAAATCAGCCAGGACCTGGAGCGAATGGCCGAGTATCTGCACAGCCTGGCAGAGCGCTTCAACCGCTGATTTATCGCCTCTCCCACAAGGATGTGGGGCTTTTCCTCAGGGCTGTGGCACACTGCGCCCGGTAAGGAGAAACCGATGTCCAGACCCCGCTGCGAGCGTTGCCTGCGCCCGCTCGACCACTGCCTTTGCCCACTGATCCCCTCGCTCGACAGCCGCACCCGCGTGGTCCTGCTGCAGCACCCCAGTGAAACCTCGCACGCCCTGAATACCGCACGCCTGGCTGCCCTTGGCCTGGTCAATGCCGAGTTGCGCGTCGGCGAGGTGTTTGAAGACCTGGGTGATTTGCTGGATGCACCTGAGTATCGGCCGGTGCTGTTGTTCCCAGGTGAGCAGGCCCAAGTGCTTGCAGCCTACGGCGATACAGACGACAGGCCGCTCATGCTGATTGTCCCTGATGGCACCTGGCGCAAGGCTCGCAAGCTTTTGTACCTCAATCCGCTGCTCGAAGCGTTGCCCAGGGTGACGCTGGCGCAGGTGGCGCCCTCGCGCTACCGCGTGCGCAAGGCGCCGGAGCCGGGAGCGGTGTCGACCATAGAGGCGGTGGTGCAGGCATTGAATGTGCTGGAGCAGCCGGCCTGTTTCGATGAGTTGCTGCGCCCGTTCGAAGTGTTGATCGAGGGGCAGATCAGGGCAATGGGGCCTGAGACGTTCCAAAGAAATCACGGTGAAGGCTGACACCTGCACTGTCAGTGCCGTTCTCTCCTCACGATTGCAGGCGCTTTGTGTGTGCCCGCAGCTTCGTGCCATTGCGGCTGTGCGTGGGAGGACTTCGGGTCTGCCGGGTTCCAAGTTCCCGGTTCGCCGATCTGCGTACAGCAGTGTCCCGAATGGGGTGGTTCGTTAATCGCTAAGCCGAAGAACCATTGGTGAGACAAATCGAGTGGATAAACGAATCAAGCGTCCGGGACACTAGGCATTTAAAATGGCCGTCTACTTTTTCAAGGCCAGGCTGATGCCTTCATCCCCACTCTCGTAGCGGCAAATCACCGACGTTTTTGTATCTTTCTTGTTCTTCAGTTCAAATGCGCTGAGATCCGACTCCGACGCGTTAGGGGTGAAGCCAGCCCATTGACCGTCGTTATTTTTTACGCTGTAAGCGATGCCTTCCATACCGTCTTGTTCATCGGCAGATTGAGTGATGCTTGTAACTTTCGGGCAATCTGCTGCAAATGCATTACCCATTGCCAGCACTGTTGCGATACCTACTGCGGCGATAATACGCATGTGACCTACTCCTTCAGGTGATTGAGCGTTCAGCATGGTGGCTCTCGTTACATATCGCTACTGGCAAAAATGCCGGGTTGACGTGGCAACAGTCGTTGGCTGTACCGGCCTTCGTCGCCTGCAAGCTTGGCCTTGAGCCGCTTGAAGATGCGCCTACCGGCGAAATTACGGTGGCGCGGTTGCGTCCGTTCGAGGTGTTGATCGAGAGGCAGGTCAGGGCGATGGGGACTGAGGCGTTCCAGAGAAATCATGGTGAGGGCTGACACCGGCACTCGGAATTTAACTGATAATTTTGCTAGTTTGCGCGGCGATCGGGTTCGGTGATGCTGGGAGGCATTCTTACTTGGCATCCGAGCAACCATCATGATCAGAATCTGGTATCAGAATCAGGGTGTAGCCTTTACGGTTAAGGCCGGCAAGCACGTCTACTCCCTGATGCGGGGGCAGGGTTTCGTTGTGGGGCAGGTGAGTGGGAGTTCCACCGGTGTCGCCAACGCGCGCTTGATCGGCACCGATGGCATGGGGTCACCTTTATTGATTCTGGACCCGCTGTGCAAAGAGCGTCACAGCTATACAGCGTATGGGTACGATGCATTGCTGACTGAAAGTACCGTACTGGGATTCAACGGCCAGCTGTCTTGTATGTTGAAGCATGCCTATTTGTTGGGGAATGGTTACAGGGTCTACAGTACCGCGCTGATGAGGTTCTTTTCTGCGGACCGATTGAGTCCCTTTGCGGCGGGCGGTTTGAACGCATACGCCTACGTGCAGGGGGACCCGGTCAATCGAGATGATCCTACCGGCCGAATGTTCAGATGGGTCAAAAAACTTATACCGGGCAAGTCGGTAGCCATTGACGTACAAAACTCTGACGTAGAAAACCCTGCCATCACGCTCCCGGCAATGAGCTCAAATCCACCGGCCTCGGTCAGTTTTGTTAATGAAATCTCGTCTACGCCACCTCGTATGGCGCCTTTACTGGTCATTCTGAAACAAAATAGTCCTGCTACTGACCTGTTGCTGGGGCACGTGGGGAACAAGGGTCTGATGCAACTAGGGCGTGTATCACGCGACGCGTCGAATGCAGTGAGCCTTCATTTGTCCAGAACTCACGCCGGGCCGCAACAGGTTGCCATGGCAAACCAGTTCGCGCTGACCGAGCGGGCACGCATCTTTGCTGGTTTGGCCGCACAAAAGCTGATGAATAGAGAGGTGCCGCTTGCGCCCATGACTCCAGCTCAAGCGATGGAGCACGTCCGACTCAACATTGTGTGAGCGTTTGCGCAAGGCGCCGAAACAAACGCAGCATCGCGATGCGCCGGGGCCTATCAGTTCTTTTTTTGTGTGCGGGCCGGTAACGGCCTGCCTTTCACCGCTCCCGCAACGCCTCGGTCCGTGCCTTGAGCACCGGCTTGAGCAGATAATCCAGCACACTCTTCTGCCCGGTGATGATATCCACCGTGGCCACCATCCCGGGGATGATCAGCAGCGGCTTGTTATCGCCGCCCAAGTGGTTCTTCTCGGTGCGCACCTGAATCAGGTAAAACGCATTGCCCTTGTCATCGGTCACGGTATCGGCACCGATCAACTCAAGCTTGGCCTTCATGCCGCCATAAATGGTGTAGTCATACGCACTGAACTTCACCATCGCCGGCTGCCCCGGGTGCAGGAATGCCACGTCCTGTGGCCGCACCTTGGCTTCGATCAGCAGGTTGTCCTCGATCGGCACGATCTCCACCAGGTCGCTGCCTGGCTGCACCACCCCGCCAATTGTGTTGACTTTGAGCATCTTGACGATGCCATGCACCGGCGAAACCACGGTAGTGCGGTTGACCCGGTCGTCGATGGCGATGCTGGTGGCGGTGATCTTCGATAGCTCCGTGCGTTTGTCGTTGAGCTCCTTGGCGGCCTCGGAGCGGAAGCTGGCGTCCGATTCCTGGATCTTGCTCCTGATCTCGGCCACGGCGGCCTCGGCGCGGGGGATGGCCAGGCTGGTGGCGTTGAGCTGGCCGCGAGCTTCGACCGTGCGTTGCTTGAGCCGCAGGATTTCCACCGGTGAAATGGCACCCTTGCTCACCAGCGGCGCGGACATGTCCAGTTCCTGCTGCAGCAGGCCTACCGCCGAACGGTACTGTTCGACCTTGGAACGGAACTCGGCCAATTCCTGGGTCTTTTGTCGCAACTGCTCGTTGAGGGTCTGCTTTTCACTGGCCAGGCGGCGCTGGCGCGAGTCGTACAGCGACAGTTCGTCCTCGGCTACCTGGGGCGCCTTGGCGCGGACCTCCTCGGACAGCACAAAGGGCCGCCCTTCGGCTTCGGCGGACAGCCGCTCGACCTGGGCGGTCAGGGCATAGCGGTCGGCCTCGCTTTCACCTTTGTTGGACTTGAACCGCGTGTCGTCCAGGCGCAGCAGGGTGGCGCCTTTGTCCACCATCTGGCCTTCGCGCACGAAAATCTCGGTGACGATGCCGCCCTCTAGGTTCTGCACCACCTGCACCTTGCTCGAAGGGATCGCCTTGCCTTCGCCGACGGTTACCTCGTCGAGCACTGCCAGGCTCGCCCAGGTCACGGCCGCGAGCAGTAGCGCCGCTGCCAGCCACACGGTCAGGCGTGACAGGCGCGGGGAATCTTGCAGGGTGGCGCTGGCCAGCTCTGGCATGTAGTCGTGTTCGGTGCGCTTGTCGGCGCTGCTGTGGGAACTGCGCACGCTGTGGCCGATGGGCATGGAAACCTCCTAGAGAGCTGCGCCGATGCGGCCCTTGCGCAGGGCATCGATAACCGCATCCTTTGGCCCGTCGGCGACGATCTTGCCGTTGTCCAGTACCAGCAGCCGGTCCACCAGGCTAAGCATCGAGGTGCGGTGGGTGACCAGCAGCAGGGTCTTGCCGGGCACCCAGTTCAGCAGTCGCTGGCGCAGTTGCTCTTCGCTGCTGTTGTCCATGTGGCTGGTAGGTTCGTCGAGGATCAGGATGGGTGGCTCCAGCAACAGCGCGCGGGCCAGCAGCACGGCCTGGCGCTGCCCGCCGGAAAGCAATTGGCCACGTTCGCCCACCGGGCGGTCGAAACCCTGCGGGTGCTGGCGGGCCAGCTCGCTGACGCCGGTCAGTTCGGCCACTTCGAGCATGCGCGCATCGCTTACGTGGCGGGCACCGAGGGTCAGGTTGTCACGCAGGCTGCCGGCCAGCAGCGGCAGGTCATGGGCGACGTAGCCAAGCTGGCTGCGCAGGTCGGCGATGTCCAGTTGGCGCAGGTCGAGGTTGTCCAGCAATACCTGGCCTTCTTCCGGGTGATGAAAGCCCATCAGCAGGCGGCCCAGGGTGCTTTTGCCCGAGCCGCTGCGGCCGATGATGCCAATCCGCTCACCCGGCTTTATGGCCACGTTCACATCCTGCAGTGCCGGGCTGGTCTGTGCCGGGTAGCGGAAGCTGACATGGCTGAGGGTCAGGCCGCCCTTGAGCGCGGTGTGCTCCAGGGCTTGCTGTTCGGCCTGGCGTTCTTGCGGCAGGGCCATCAGGGCATCGGTGCTGCGCATCGTCAGTTGCGCTTGCTGATAGCGGGTGATCAGCCCTGCAATCTGGCCGAGCGGTGCCAGCACCCGGCTACCGAGCATGTAGCTGGCGACCAGGGCGCCGACACTGAGGTTGCCAGCGATGATGCTGTACACCCCGGCGACGATGGTGGCCATGCCGCAGAACTGCTGGATGAACAGCGTGCCGTTGCTGGCCAGCGACGACAGGTTGCGGGCGTGGGCGTCGAGGCGGGCCATGGCGCCATTGGTGTGTTCCCACTGGTACTGGCGCTCGCTCTCGGCACCGCAGGCCTTGAGGGTTTCCAGGCCGCCGAGGGTTTCGATCAGCAGTGCCTGGCGTACCGCACCGAGGCTGAGGCTTTTTTGCACGGTGTCGCGCAGGCGTGCCTGAATGAACAGGGCAAAGCCCACCGCCAGCGGGAAGGCGATCAGTGGGATCAGTACCAGCCAGCCGCCCAGCAGGCCGATCACCAGTAGCATGAGGGCGACGAAGGGCAGGTCGATGATGCTGGTCAGGGTGACTGCGGTGAGGAATTCGCGCAGGCCCTGGAAGTCATGGATGCTCTGGGCGAAGCCGCCGATGCTGGCAGGTTTGGCTTTCATGGCCATGCCGGTGATGCGTTCGAACAGGGCGGCGGAGAGGATCAGGTCGGTCTTCTTGCCGGCCTGGTCCAGCAGGTGGGCGCGGACCATGCGCAGCACCAGCTCGAAGGCGGTGCCGATGAACAGGCCAGCGACCAGCACCCATAAGGTCGAAAGTGCCTGGTTGGGTACCACGCGATCGTAGGTCTGCATCACGAACAGCGGCACCATCAGGCCCAGCAGGTTGATCAGCAGGCTGGCCAGCAGGGCATCGCCGTACAGCCAGCGGGAATGGCGCAAGGTATCGCGGAACCAGGCCTCCACCCGCGGCAGCAGCGGTGAGCGGACTTCCTCCAGGGTATGACGGGGTCGTGCGAACAAAGCGTGACCTGCGTAGGCCTGTTCCAGCGCCTCGCGCTCTACCCATTGTTCGCCGCCCTCAGCCTCGCAGGGCAGGATCAGCGCCCGGCCATCTTCGCCCCAGCGCTGCAGCACGGCGCTGCGGCCGTCGTTGAGCAACAGCAGCACCGGCAGGTTGAGCGGCGAAATGGCCGCCAGCTCACGCTGCAGCACACGGCCTTGCAAACCGGCACGCGCCGCAGCGCGTGGCAGCAAATCCGCACCCAGGCGTTGCTGGAGCAGTGGCAGCCCACTGCTCAGGCTGGCGCGGCTGGCCGGCCGACCGTGCAGGCGGCACAGAATCAGCAGGCCATCGAGCAGGGGGTCATCGACATCGGGGCGCGGTTGTGCGCTTTGCATACTGGTCACGATGAACTACTCCCGCCACGGTGTAAGGGGGATGAGGCGCGGTGCTGAGTGCCAGTTGCGTGGGGCTGGCTCAACGCATGTCGGGCAACCTGGCCTCGGTGCGTACGTCGTTGTTGGCGATGGCCTCCGGCGGCAGTGAAATACGCTGTTTGCTCAACAGCTCACCCATGGTCGCCAGCACGCGATACATCGAGTACTCCTCGGTGTAACGCACCTCGGTGTAACGGCGGTTGGCGTTGTACAGCTCATTCTCGCTGTCCAGCACATCGAGCAGGGTGCGTTGGCCCAGGCCGAACTGGTCCTGATAGGCGGCGCGCACACGTTGCGTCGTTTCTGCGTACTCGCGGGCGGTAGGGGTCTGTTTACGGGCGTTGTTCATGGCGTTCCAGGCCAGGCTGAGGTTTTCGGTCAGCTCGCGCAGCGCGTTGTTGCGGATGTCCAGTGCCTGGTTGATCTTGTGCGCGTCGGACTGCAGGCGGGCCTTGTCGCTGCCGCCGCGGAACAGGTTGTAGCTGAGTTCGACGCCGGCCTGCCAGTCGTTGTTGCTGTGGCCTTTTTCGCCACCGAGGTTGTTGTTGGCGCCGGTGGCCAGCACCGCGTCCAGCCGTGGGTAGAAAGGCGATTTGGCCACTTCGTACTGCTGCTCGGCGGCATTGACGTCGGCCTGGGCAGATTTCAAGTAGGGGTTGTTCTGGCGCATGCCTTCGCGCGCCTCGTCCAGAGTGCCAGGCATTTCCACCTTGACCGATTGCGGGCCTTCCAGCTCATCCGGCAGGCGGCCGACCACGCTGTAGAAGTTGGCCTCGGCATCGGCCAGGTCGACCTCGGCGGTGTCCAGGTTGTTTTCCGCCAGAGCCCGGCGTGCGCGGGATTGGTCAAGGTCGGCGGTGCTGCCTACGCCCCGCTCGCTACGCAGGCCTATCTGATCGCTGACGCGCAGGTGCGCCTGCAGGTTGTTCTTTGCCAGGGTCACCAACTCTCGGCGCTTCAGCACTTCCAGGTACACCTCGATGGCGCGCAGGGCGACATCTTGTGCGACGGCCTGAGTGTAGTAGGCGCGGGAGGTGGCCACCGCCTCGGTACGGCCCACTTCGTTGGCTGTGTTGAAACCATCGAAGATCATTTGCCGAAGGCGCAACTCCGACTGGGTGTAGTTCAGGGTTTCTTTGTTGTGGTTGCGGGTACCGTCAGCGTTCAGGCCGCGGGTATTGATGTTGTCCGAGCGCTGTCTGCCGTACCCGGCTACCAGGTCCACGGTTGGATAGTACCCACCACGGGCAAATTTCACGTCCTCGTCGGCTGACAACCTGCTGTTGCGGTTGGAGCTTATTTCCGGGTGGTAGTCCACGGCGCTCTGGACAGCCTCGGTGAGCGACATCGCCTGAACGTTGGCGCACGCCATGGCCAACAGAATTGCACTGGTGATGGGGTTGAACCTGCGCATGGGGTACTTCTCCCTGATCTCAAAATGGCCCTGCTTCTTCTCGCCAAAAAAATGACGATTTTTATCGTTCAAACCGTTTCATGTTTGTAACAACAGAGCTAAGAACATTTAGCGCGCGAGCTAAGAAGATTTTTTCATAAGTGATATGCGAAAAAAAACTTATGCGGTCTATCGAAACCAAGACATTGTTTCATTCAAGTGATTTCGGAAGCCGCTGTAGCCTGCGAGTTTCCTGCATCGCAATGAGTTCCAGATTTTTTATGGCTAAGGACGTGGGGTAGGTAGGTAAAAGCGGAATTTGGCGACAAAAATTTGGCATCCGGTGGTGGCAAATTTACATTATGACTATCGCCAAATCAGTGACCTTCGCGCACGATTCTCACGGTTGAGACATTTGGGCGCGAAGCCGTTGACCTCCATCTGCCATGTTGTTGGCTGTGTAGCCAATAGGTTAGGGAGGCGTGCGCTCATGGCTAAGTCAGTCGGTGTGGTCAGCAAGGTGGTGGGGCAAGTATTTGCCGTTGGCAGCGATGGCAGCCGACGCCCTCTGATCGAGGGCGATCGCCTGTACGCGGGCGAGCAGTTGCAAACGGGTACCGCAGGTGCCGTGGCTGTGCGCTTGCATAATGGCGCCGAGCTGACACTCGGCCGCGACAGCAGCCTGGCCATGACTGAAAAGCTCCTGGCTAACCAGGCCGCCCCTGTACAGGCTCAGGACGTTGCGCCGAGCGAGGCGCAGCTGAGCGATGTCGAGCGTATTCAGCGGGCGATTGCCGCCGGCGATGACCCTAGTGTCAACACCGAAGCCCCTGCCGCTGGAAATGGCGGCAACGGCGCGCCAGGCGCACTGGGCGGTGGCCACAGCTTTGTGTTGCTTACCGAAGTGGCGGATCGGGTTGACCCGGTGGTGGGCTTTCCCACGGCTGGCTTCAATGGCATTCCTGAATTGGCCAACCGCTATGTGGGTGGCCTGGATGGCAGCGGGCGCGACTCCTTGGGGGGTGGCAACGGTGGCAATGGTGGCCTGCCGCCTGGTCCGCCCAATCCGCCGGAGCAGCCCAATCCACCCATCACACCGATCGACGAAAACAGTCCGGTAGAGTTGCGGGGGTTGAATGTCAGCCCTGGCGAGCTGAGTCTGGATGAGGCCAATCTACCCCAGGGGTCGGCCAGCAACCCCGCAACCCTGACCCAGCAAGGCAGTTTTACCGTGCTGGCGCCAGACGGCGTGTACAACCTCAGTGTGGGTGGCATCAACGTGGTGACCGCTGGTGTGGTGACCGGTGTTGGCCAATCGATCACCACGGGCCTGGGCAACACCCTGACCATTACCGGGTACAACCCTGCCACGGGCGTGGTGAGCTACAGCTACACCCTGACCGGTGCCGAGCAGCACGTTGAGGGCGCGGGCAACAACTCACAGGGCGAACAATTGCCGGTACTGGTCAGCGACAGCGACGGCGATGTTGCCCAAGGGTCGCTGGATGTGATCGTCCGTGACGATGCGCCCCAAGCCGTGGATGACAGCAATGCGCTAGCCGCCACCGAACAGCAAACCGAACTGACCGGGAATGTACTGGGCAATGACGTGCAGGGCGCCGACCGCGTGCCCGGTGGCCCGGTAATCGCCGGGACCTTCACCGGTACTTACGGCACTTTGGTACTGGCCGCAGACGGTTCCTACACCTACACGCTGAACACCAGCGACCCGGACTTCAAGAGCCTGGGCGGCGGTGGCCAGGGCGTGGAGAGTTTCACCTACACCATCAAGGACGCCGACGGCGACACCAGCAGCGCGACCCTGACGCTGAACGTGACCAACCTGAACGACCCGGTGACGCTGGATGGGCTCGGCGTGCAGGGCGGCGAACTGACGGTATCTGAAAGCAACCTGCAGGACGGCAGTGCACCCGATGCCGGCGCCCTGACCCAACAGGGCACCTTCAAAATTACCGCCCCAGACGGCTTGCAGAGCCTGAGCGTGGGTGGCATCAGCGTGGTCAGTGGTGGGGTGGCGGCGGGCTTCCCGCAGTCGATCGTCACGCCTGAAGGCAACACGCTGACCGTGAGCGGGTATGACCCGACGACGGGTGTGGTGAGTTACAGCTACACCTTGGTGGACAACGAAAACCACCCCGGCGGCGAGGGCAGCATCAGCGAAGTGTTCCAGGTGGTCGCCACGGATGTCGATGGCAGCACTGCGACCGGCAGCCTGGACGTGATCGTCCGTGACGATGCGCCCCAAGCCGTGGATGACAGCAATGCGGTAGCCGCCACCGAACAGCAAACCGAACTGACCGGCAATGTACTGGGCAATGACGTGCAGGGCGCCGACCGTGTGCCCGGTGGCCCAGTGATCGCCGGGACCTTCACCGGTACTTACGGCACCTTGGTCCTGGCCGCAGACGGTTCCTACACTTACACGCTGAACACCAGCGACCCGGACTTCAAGAGCCTGGGCGGCGGTGGCCAGGGCGTGGAGAATTTCACCTACACCATCAAGGACGCCGACGGCGACACCAGTAGCGCGACACTGACGCTGAACGTGACCAACCTCAACGACCCGGTGACGCTGGATGGGCTCGGCGTGCAGGGCGGCGAGCTGACGGTATCTGAAAGCAACCTGCAGGACGGCAGCGCACCCGATGCCGGCGCCCTGACCCAGCAGGGCACCTTCAAGATTACCGCCCCAGACGGTTTGCAGAGCCTGAGCGTGGGTGGCATCAGCGTGGTCAGTGGTGGGGTGGCGGCGGGCTTCCCGCAGTCGATCGTCACGCCTGAAGGCAACACGCTGACCGTGACCGGCTATGACCCGACGACGGGTGTGGTGAGTTACAGCTACACCTTGGTGGACAACGAAAACCACCCCGGCGGCGAGGGCAGCATCAGCGAAGTGTTCCAGGTGGTCGCCACGGATGTCGATGGCAGCACTGCGACCGGCAGCCTGGATGTGACCCTCCGTGACGATGTGCCCCAAGCCGTGGATGACAGCAATGCGGTTGCCGCCACCGAACAGCAAACCGAACTGACCGGGAATGTACTGGGCAATGACGTACAGGGCGCTGACCGTGTGCCCGGTGGCCCGGTAATCGCCGGGACCTTCACCGGTACTTACGGCACCTTGGTGCTTGCCGCAGACGGTTCCTACACCTACACGCTGAACACCAGCGACCCGGACTTCATGAGCCTGGGCGGCGGTGGCCAGGGCGTGGAGAGTTTCACCTACACGATCAAGGACGCCGACGGCGACACCAGCAGCGCGACACTGACGCTGAACGTGACCAACCTCAACGACCCGGTGACGCTGAATGGGCTCGGCGTGCAGGGCGGCGAGCTGACGGTATCTGAAAGCAACCTGCAGGACGGCAGTGCACCCGATGCCGGCGCCCTGACCCAACAGGGCACCTTCAAGATTACCGCCCCAGACGGCTTGCAGAGCCTGAGCGTGGGTGGCATCAGCGTGGTCAGTGGTGGCGTGGCGGCGGGCTTCCCGCAGTCGATCGTCACGCCTGAAGGCAACACCCTGACCGTGACCGGCTATGACCCGACGACGGGTGTGGTGAGTTACAGCTACACCTTGGTGGACAACGAAAACCACCCCGGCGGGGAGGGCAGCATCAGCGAAGTGTTCCAGGTGATCGGCAAGGATGTCGATGGCAGCACTGCGACTGGCAGCCTGGATGTGAATATCGTCGACGATCTACCTCAGGCTGATGACGATCAGGCCGCCGTGGCTAAAGGCGGTGTGGTGTATGGCAATGTGATGTACAACGACGTGGTGGGCGCTGACGTCCGCGGCGACGGCCAATATGTGGTCGGTGTGCGCGCGGGCAGCGATACCTCCACGTCGGCTATCGGCCAGCTCAACACCCAGGTCAACGGCCAGTACGGCTACCTGACCATCGATGCCCAGGGCAACGCCGAGTATCACTCCAACCCGAACGTCACCTCACCACGGGATGCCGTCGATACCTTCGTCTATACCATTCGCGACGCCGATGGCGACGAAAGCACCACGACCATCACCATCAACGTGCACAATTCGTTGATGGCTTGCGAAGATCGTGACATCACGGTTCACGAGAAAGCCCTGGACCTGCAAAAGGACGGTAACGACCTGGCCGCCGGCAATGTCACGGGGAGCGACTCAGCTTCGAGCCAGGAAACCACATCCGGCACATTGGTCGGCTCAGCCAGCGGCGGGGTAGGTGCGCTCACATACGCACTGGTCGGAAATGCCGTAGGCCAATACGGCCAGATTCAGCTCAATGCTGATGGCTCCTACACCTATACGCTGACCTCGCCAGCGAACTCCCCGACCCATGCCAACGACGGCGCCAATACCGTGACTGAAACCTTCACCTACCAGGTGCAGGACTCGCTGGGCAATTCGACCACCAGCACCATCGTCATAACCATCGTCGACGACGTGCCGACAGCCAGCAGCGATTTCGTCAGCGTGGCCAAGGGCGATGTGGTGTATGGCAACGTGATGTACAACGACGTGGTGGGCGCTGACGTCCGCGGCGACGGCCAATATGTGGTCGGTGTGCGCGCGGGCAGCGATACCTCCACGTCTGCTATCGGCCAGCTCAACACCCAGGTCAACGGCCAGTACGGCTACCTGACCATCGATGCCCAGGGCAACGCCGAGTATCACTCCAACCCGAACGTCACCTCACCACGGGATGCCGTGGACACCTTCGTCTATACCATTCGCGACGCCGATGGCGACGAAAGCACCACGACCATAACGATCAATGTGCATAGTGCGCTGATGACCTGTGCGGACCACGACGTCACTGTCTACGAGAAAGCGCTGGACCTGCATAAGGACGGTGGCGACCTGGCCGCCGGCACCGTGATTGGCAGCGACCCAGCATCGCACCAGGAAACGGCCTCTGGCACCCTGGCCGGCTCGACCAGTGGCGGGGTCGGCGCACTGACCTACACCTTGGTCGGCAATGCTGTCGGCCAGTACGGTCAGATCCTGCTGAACGCTGATGGCTCTTACACCTACACCCTGACCTCACCGGCGAATTCGCCGACCCATGCCAACGACGGCGCCAATACCGTGACTGAAACCTTCACCTACCAGGTGCAGGATTCTCAGGGTAATTCGACCACCAGCACGATCGTCATCAGCATCGTCGACGATGTACCGACGGCCAACGCCGATTTCGTCAGTGTCGCCAAAGGTGATGTGGTCAGCGGCAATGTCATGTACAACGATGTGGTCGGTGCCGACACCCTGAGCGATGGCAAGTACGTGGTAGGCGTGCGCGCTGGCAACGATACCTCTAGCTCTGCGCTCGGCCAGCTCGACAGTCAGGTGCATGGCCAGTACGGCTATCTGATCATCGATGCCCAGGGCAATGCCGAGTACCACTCCAACCCCGATGCCGTCGCGCCGCGTGATGCGCTGGATACTTTCGTCTACACCGTTCGTGATGCCGACGGCGACGAAAGCACCACGACAATCACCATCAACGTGCACAACCCTTCACTGCAGCCATGTGGTGACGGGGGCGTCACGGTGTTCGAAAACGCGCTGGACCTGCACCGCGATGGTCACGACCTGGCTGTTGGAACCGCCACCGGCAGCGACCCAGAGTCGACCCGCGAGACCGCTTCCGGCAGCCTGGTCGGCCAGGTTGCAGGAGGCGTGGGGGCGTTGACCTACACCTTGGTCGGCGATGCCGTTGGCCAATACGGCCAGTTGCTCCTCAATGCTGACGGTTCATACACCTACACCCTGACCTCGCCGGCGAACTCGCCGACCCATGCCAACGACGGCGCCAATACCGTCACCGAATCCTTCAGCTACCGGGTGCAGGACACGGTGGGCAACTGGACCACCAGCAGCGTCAGCATCACCATCGTCGATGACGTCCCGCAAGCCCATTGCGACTTCGTCAGCGTGGGCAAGGGCGACATCGTGCGCGGCAACGTGATGTACAACGATGTGGTGGGTGCCGATACCTCGAATGACGGCGCCTATGTGATTGGCGTGCGCGCCGGGCATGACACCTCCACCGCTGCCAACGGTCAGCTCGACAGCCATGTGTATGGGCAGTACGGCTACCTGACCCTCGATGCCCAGGGCAACGCCGAGTATCACTCCAACCCCAATGCCGTAGCGCCGCGGGATGCGCTCGACACCTTTGTTTACACCATTCGCGATGCCGACGGCGACGAAAGTACCGCTACCGTGACCATCAACGTGCATGACCAGTCGCTTCAGCCCTGTGGCGACGGTGGGGTCACGGTTTACGAAAAAGCGCTTGACCTGACCAAGGATGGCCAGGACCTGGCGGCCGGAAATGTCAACGGCAGTGAGCCTTGCTCGACTGCCGAAACGGCTGCAGGCAGCCTGGTCGGACAAGTCGGTGGCGGCGTCGGTGCATTGACCTACAGCCTGATAGGCAATGGCATAGGCGAGTACGGTCAGATCCACCTGAACGCAGACGGCTCCTACACCTACACCCTGACTTCACCAGCGAATTCGCCGACCCATGCCAACGATGGTGCCAATACCGTCGGGGAGTCATTCACCTACAGGGTGGAGGATACGCAAGGTAACTGGACCACCAGCAGCGTCACCATCACCATCGTGGATGACGTGCCGCAGGCCCATTGCGATTTTGTAAGTGTCAGCAAAGGCGAGGAGGTGCGTGGCAACGTCCTGTCCAACGATGTGATCGGCGCTGACGTGCCGAGCGATTGCGGCTACGTGGTGGGCGTGCGCGCTGGCGATGACACCTGCACCTCGGCTATCGGTCAGCTCGGCAGCCAGGTGGCAGGCCAGTATGGCTACCTCATACTGGACGCCAGGGGGAATGCGATTTACCACTCCGACCCGAGCGTCGTGGCACCGCGGGATGCTACCGACACCTTCGTCTACACCATTCGTGATGCTGACGGTGACGAAAGCACCGCGACCATCACGATCAACGTGCACGACAATTCGATAGCCGAATGTGGCGCCGGGTACGCCAGGGGGCAGGAGCAACGGGTTGTCGATCGCAGCGCGTTCACGCTCGATGCCAGCAGCATGACCGCGGCGCTGGTGGTGCTCGGCTATCTGGGCGCGTCCGGCATGGTCAACGCCCAAGGCAATGCCGAAGAAGTGATCAATGTTACCCTGCGCAAAGGTGAAGCCTTGCAGCTGAATCACACGCCCGATGGCGGCGACCTGGCAATGCAGTGGAAGGATGCCGGTGGCAGCTATCAGTCCATCGCCTCGGGAGACAGCTTCACGGCCAGCCATGACGGGGTGTACAGCATTCACCTCAGCGACCCGTTGGGTGCAGCCAAAGGCGGCGAAGGCTACAAACTAAACATGGTCCTCGACTACGCCAATGTGCAGGACGCGGCCCCGCTCACGGGCGCAGGCAGTGAGCATTTCACTGCTGGAGTTATCGACATTGCTTCGTTTGAAGCCCATGCCGCCGCTGGCCATGGGGTGAGCGCTACGGCTGACTACGCTCAGGCCGAGGGCGCGGTCACCGTCGACCTAAGCCTTGAAGGGGCGCAGGACACTGGAGGTGCGGGGGTTGAAACCTTGAGTGGCATTTACAACCTGGTCGGCTCGGACTATGACGATACCTTGATCGGCAACAGTGCCAACAACGTGCTCAACGGCGGTGCAGGCAATGATGTGCTCAAAGGGGGCGGCGGCAATGACATTTTGATCGGTGGCAATGGCAGCGACACTTTCGTCTGGCAGAAGAACGACAGCGGCCATGACACGCTCAACGATTTCACCCCAGGCAGCGACAAGCTCGACCTGTCGCAGCTGCTGACGGGTGAACACGCCACGGCGGCGTCCCTGGATGAATACCTGCACTTCAAGGTCAGTGGCGCCGGGGCGACAGTGGTATCGACCATTGAAGTCAGCAGCGTGGCGGGGGCGGCGCCGACGCAGACGATCGACCTGGCCGGCGTTGACCTTGCGCAGCACTACGGCGTGACGGCGGGGGCGGGCGGGGTGATATCGGCGGGGCCGGATACGGCGACCATCATCAACGGGATGATCGATGATCATTCGTTGAAGGTGGACACGGTGTGAGCTGCGCGGCCTGCAAGTTTGCTTGAAGCTTGTGGCGCTATCTCCGGATTGCCGGCGATAGCGCCAGAGCTGGCTGCGCTGTTCAGCCTGGCCGGTGCAATGTCTTCTGCTTGAGAATGTACAGGCTCACAAGCACCGCACTGGTCAGCATGAAGGCCCGTGCCCAGAACAGGGGCACCAGGTAGCAGGACAGGCCGATGCTCGCCCACATCAGGCCGATGGCGTATACCTTGCCCTTCAAGGGGATACCTTCACCGCTCAGGTAGTCGCGGATCCACGGCCCTAGCGTGGGGTGGTTGACCAGCCAGTGATGAAAGCGTGGCGAGCTGCGGGCGAAGCAGGCCGCCGCCAGCAGCAGGAAAGGGGTGGTGGGCAACACCGGCAGGAAGATCCCCAGCACCCCCAGCGCGACGCTGAGCCAGCCGATGGCCAGCAGCAGGTAGCGCACAGCCGACTCAGTGGTGGCGTGGTTTGAGCAGCGCAGGCTTCTCGTCAGGTGCGTGCAGCAGCAGGAACAACGCGCTCAGCGCCTCTGGGATCTGCACGATCATGTCGTCCTGCAGGTTGGCGTTGCTGGCGATGTCGGCGAATTCCGGTTGTTCGTCGAACAGGCCCGAACCGACCATGATCGGCAGCAGCATCTCGCTGACTTCTTCTTCGGCGTTCTCGAACCAGGCCTCTTCACGCAGGAAAACGCCTTCCATGAAGCCGATGCACCAGCCGCGCAGGTCGGAGTCGTCCGGCTCGTCGGTCAGGTCCAGCTCGCACGGCAGGTCGAATTCTTCGTCGCTGGCCAGCTGACGGGCGATATGGCCCTTCAGTGCCACCAAGGTAGCTTCGATCTCGGTGCGCTGGGCATCGCTGGCGTAATGGGGCTCTTCGGCGAACAGCGCGTCGATCCATTCACGTTCGGGGACGTCTTCCGAGCAGATCGACAGCGCGGTCAGGTAGCCGTGGGCGGCGACGTAGTCCAGCGCTTCTTCGTGCAGCTCATCGGCGTCGAGGAAGGCTTGCAGGCGGGTCAGTTGCTCGGCGAAGGACATTACAGGGCTACCTTGGGGAATAAACGATAGTGAATTCTAGCACCTTGCGGCGATGGCGGGGCAAAGGGAACGTCTGTCACCGGGCATCCTGCACAGCCTGGCACTGGGGTATACTTCGCGGTTTTTCACCCAAGGGGCGGGTTTCCCCGGCCTCTGGCAAAAGCCGCTTACGCATTTGGCGTGTGCGGAGCGGGTTTTTCGTCCAGCCTGTGTCCAGGATGGTACGGCGATTTGTGGAGTTGCACATGCTCGAACAGGCTCAGCGCGTTCTCAAGGATATCTTCGGCTACGACAGTTTCCGTGGGCGCCAGGCAGCAATCATCGAATGCGTGGCCAATGGCGGCGATGCCCTGGTGCTGATGCCCACCGGTGGCGGCAAGTCGCTGTGTTTCCAGGTACCTGGGCTGTTGCGCCCGGGCCTGACCGTGGTGGTGTCGCCGCTGATCGCGCTGATGGACGACCAGGTCGCCACCCTCGATGAACTCGGGGTCGCGGCGGCTGCCCTGAACTCCACCCTCAGTGCGGAACAGCAGCGTGACCTCGCCGGGCGCCTGCGTCGCGGTGAAGTGAAGATGCTTTACCTGGCGCCTGAGCGCCTGGTACAGCCGCGGATGCTGGATTTCCTTCGCGGCCTGGACGTTTCCCTGTTCGCCATCGACGAGGCCCACTGCGTTTCGCAATGGGGTCACGATTTCCGCCCGGAATACTTGCAACTGGGCCAGCTGGCCGAGCTGTTCCCGCACGTGCCGCGCATCGCCCTGACCGCTACCGCCGACATGCGCACCCGCGAGGAAATCGTCCAGCGCCTGCACCTGCAGGGCGCCGAACGCTTCCTGTCGAGCTTCGATCGGCCAAATATCTTTTACCGCATCGTGCCCAAGGAGTCGCCGCGCAAGCAGTTGATGGCCTTCCTCGGCGAGCGCCGCGGCAACGCCGGCATCGTCTACTGCCTGTCACGCAAGAAGGTCGATGAGACCGCTGCCTACCTGTGCGACCAAGGCTTCCCGGCGTTGCCGTACCACGCCGGCCTGGCTGCTGAAACCCGTTCGGCCAACCAGCACCGCTTCCTCAACGAGGAAGGGCTGATCATGGTCGCCACCATCGCCTTCGGCATGGGCATCGACAAGCCCAACGTGCGCTTCGTCGCCCACCTCGACCTGCCCAAGTCGCTCGAGGCCTATTACCAGGAGACGGGGCGTGCCGGCCGGGATGGCCTGCCGTCCGATGCCTGGATGGCCTACGGCCTGCAGGACATGGTGATGCTCAAGCAGATGCTGCAGAACTCCGACGGTGACGAGCGCCACAAGCGCGTCGAGCAACACAAGCTCGACGCCATGCTGGCGCTGTGCGAGGAAACCCGTTGTCGCCGCCAGGCGTTGCTGGCCTATTTCGATGAAGTACTCGAACAGCCCTGCGGGCATTGCGACAACTGCGTAGACCAGGTCCAGACCTGGGATGCCACCGAGCCTGCGCGCCAGGCGCTGTCGGCGGTGTTCCGTACCGGCCAGCGTTATGGGGTCGGCCACCTGATCGATGTGCTGCTGGGCAAGGATACCGAGAAGGTGCGCAATTTCGGCCACGAAAAACTTTCGGTGTTCGGTGTTGGCAAGGCGATGGCCGAGGTTGAATGGCGTTCGCTGTTCCGCCAGTTGGTGGCCCGCGGGCTGGTCGACATCGACCTGGAAGGCTACGGCGGCCTGCGCCTGTCCGACAGCTGCAGGCCGCTGCTGCGCGGCGAAGTGACCTTGCAGTTGCGTCGCGACCTCAAGCCGCAGACAGTGGCGAAAACTTCTTCCGGCGGCGGCAGCCCGGCCAGCCAGCTGGTGCGCGCCGAAGAGCGCGAGCTGTGGGAAGCGCTGCGCACGTTGCGCCGCAAACTGGCCGAAGAGCACAGCGTGCCGCCTTATGTCATCTTCCCGGACTCCACGCTGCTGGAGATGCTGCGCAGCCAGCCGGCCAGCCTCAGCGACATGGCCCAGGTCAGCGGTGTGGGTGCGCGCAAGCTGGAGCGCTATGGCCAGGCCTTCCTCGAAGTGCTCAATGACGCCGGTGGCACCACCGAGGCGCCCAAGGTGGTACTCGACCTGCGCCACGAACTGGTCAGCCTTGCCCGTGCCGGCATGACCCCGGCACAGATCGCCGGCCAGCTCAATTGCAGCGAAAAGAACGTCTACAGCTTGCTGGCCGAGGCCATTGGGCGCCAGGAACTGAGCTTGGACCAGGCGCTGGACCTGCCTGAAGACTTGCTGATGGAGGTGCAGGATGCCTTCCTCGATGGCGAAGGCGAGCTGCCACCGGTATCGGCCATTGCTCCGCTGTTCGGCGCACGCATACCCGAGGGTGTGCTGTACTGCGTGCGTGCTGCGCTGGCGTCGGAATTCGAGCTCTGACGATGGAAGACATTTCGGACATCCGCTGATCAATGTCATCCTTTTTGACGATTTTCAGGGCTTTGCGGGTGGGGCAGCCTTGCCTGATGGCCCGGGGCATGGTTAGCTGACTAATAATTAGTTCTAGTCAATGAGTTGTTTATGCCCCTGACCGACAACCAACACCGTTTCGGCATGCAGCTGGCCCAGATGTCCCGTGGCTGGCGTGCCGAACTGGATCGCCGCCTGGCCGGGCTCAACCTGTCCCAGGCGCGCTGGCTGGTGTTGCTGCACCTGGCTCGTTTCGAAGAAGCGCCGACCCAGCGCGAGCTGGCGCAAAGTGTAGGCGTGGAAGGCCCGACCCTGGCGCGTCTGCTAGACAGCCTGGAAAACCAGGGCCTGGTTCGACGCCAGGCGGTGCTTGAGGACCGGCGGGCGAAGAAGATCCAGTTGTGTCCACCGGCCAAGCCCCTGATCGAGCAGATCGAAACCATCGCCAATGCCCTGCGCCTGGAATTGTTCACCGGGGTGGATGAGGCTGACCTGGATGTGTGCATGCGGGTGCATGCGAAGATTCTGGCCAACCTGGAAAAATCCTGAGGCCCGGTTCGGGCTTCAGGCTCAGAACGTATTGCCCAGGTTCAAGTAGATTGCCTGCTCATCCGCGCTGTTGGCCCCATAGCTGAGGCTCAACGGCCCCAGTGGCGTGTCCAGCCCCAGGAAGATACTGGCGGCATTGATGTAGCCACTGTCGAACTCATTGTCGTTGTTCCACGCCCGTCCGCGCTCGAGTGACCCGCCTATGTACAGCGGGAAGTCCAGCGGCAGATAGGAACGCGGCGTGAGGCGGCGGTAATAGACCATGCGCAGCAGGCTCACGTTCTGCCCGGATACCGAGTCCTGGCGGAACCCGGACAGTTGCCGCGCCCCGCCAAGCACAAAGCTCGACGTCACGACTTCGGTGTCGTCGAGCGTGCGTCCATACCCACCACCGAGCACCAGCGTGTTCGGCCCGCTGCTCAAAGCCTTGTCCAGATTGAACATCCACTGGCGATAGTCCGCGTCCGAGTCCAGCGATTTGTCGTATTTGCGCAGGGTCAGGCCTATGTTCTCGCCACTGTGCGGGAAGTACACATTGTCGAGCGTGTCGAACGAGTATTTCAGCTCGTAGAAACCTTCGTTGAAACTGACCTTGGGCAGGTCCTGTTCACCAATGCGCACCTCGGCCTCGCCCCAGGCCTTGCCCGCACCCAGGCGCACTTCGCCATAGGTGCCGATCTGGCGGCCGACGTTGAGACCGAAACCGTAGCGCTCGAGGCGGTATTCGGCTACTGGGTCGCTGTCCAGGGTGGCTTCGATGTTCTGCGAGCCGAAGTCCAGATAGGGGGCGATGAAGTAGCGTGAGCCCACGTCAAGCGGCTGGTAGAACTCGCTGTAGAGCTCCTGCTTGTCACCGATCTGCGCGCGCGTCAGCCACTCGGCGCCCAACTGGTTGATACCATTGACCCGATAGCTGGCGCCCAGGTTGAAGGCGCTGTCGCCGCGCAGGTCGTCCGACAGGTTCAGGCCCAGGCGCAGGTAGTCGGTGCCGCCGCGCTTGCCACGGGCGTTGATCACCAGGGTGTTGTCGTCGCCTTTATGGACCACGCGGTATTGCACGCGGTCGAAGTAGTCCAGGCCATACAGGGTGCCCATGTCGGTTTGCAGGCGGTCGAGCTCCAGCGGTTCGCCGATTGGCTGGCGGATGTAATAGCGGATCACGTCATCGCTGACCTTGGAATCGTTCTCCACCTTGATGGCCGTGATCACCGGGGTGCGCTGGCGCGGTGAGCGTGCCATGGCCAGTTCGGCATCGCCTTCAGGCTGGCGCAGGGTGGCCAGGCGAGGGTCGAGCAGGCGGGTTGCACGGTAGCCGGCCTCGATCATGTCGCGCGCGCGGCCGAAGTCGGTGACGCCGAACGCGGCCAGCTGTGGCTGGATGAGGATGTCATCCCTATGCAAACTGGCCAGTTGTTCTTCGGAATTGCGCCGTGTCATCAGGGTGATCGACTGGTTGAGTACATCCACCACCGTGGCCAGTTGCTTGCGGTCACGCAGCGGGGTGCCGATATCGACGACGATGGCCAGATCAACGCCCATGTCCCGGGCCACATCCACGGGAATGTTGTCGACCATGCCGCCGTCCACCAGCAGGCGCCCATCAAGCTCGACAGGGGCGAACACCGCCGGGATCGACATGCTGGCGCGGATCACCTGGGGCAGGTGGCCGCGGCGGAATACCACCTTCTCGCCGCTGGCGATGTCGGTTGCCACGGCGCGGAACGGTATTGGCAACTTGTCGAAATCGCGGGTATCGGCGGTGTGGGCCAGCTTGCTTTCCAGCAGCAGTGCGAGGTTCTGGCCCTGAATCACCCCAAGTGGCAGGCCAAGGCTGCCGTCGTCTCGAAAACTCAGCTTCTGCTTGACCAGAAAGTCGCGGTCATCCTGCTTGCGCCGGAAGGGCACGTCCTTGCGCGGTGGGGCATCGGACAACGCCTGCTGCCAGTCGAGCGTAGTGGCGAGTTTTTCCAGTTCCTCGACGCTGTAGCCGGACGCATACAGGCCGCCAACCACCGCGCCCATGCTGGTGCCGGCGATGGCGTCGATGCGCACGCCCTGTTCCTCCAGGGCCTTGAGCACGCCGATGTGGGCCAGGCCACGGGCAGCGCCCCCGGAGAGTACCAGGCCGACCTTGGGGCGTGCCGCCTCGGCGAGCACGGTGAAAGAGCTGAGCGTCAGCAAAAGGCAGAACAGCAGGCGGCGCATCGTGAGTCTCAAACAGGGGGTTAAAGACCGCTAGTATAAGCGGCCCCTACCTGGAGAAAGCGCACCATGGCCGACAACAAGCCGGAAATCGTCATCACATATTGCACGCAGTGCCAATGGCTGCTGCGCGCCGCCTGGCTGGCCCAGGAACTGCTCAGCACCTTCGCCGACGACCTGGCCCGGGTGGCGCTGGAGCCCGCTACCGGCGGCACCTTCCGCATCACCTGCAATGGCGTGCAGATCTGGGAACGCAAGGCTGACGGTGGTTTCCCAGAGGCCAAGGTGCTCAAGCAGCGCGTGCGTGACCAGATCGACCCGCAGCGCGACCTTGGGCACAACGATCGCTGATCAGGCGCCCTCGGCCACGGTGCGTGGCTTGGGCGGCTGCTCGGCGCCAAGGCGGCTGGAAAGCACAATGGCGAAGATGATCAGTGCACCGCCCAGCAGCATGCGCAGGGTTGGTGTTTCGGCGAACACCATCCAGGCAACAGCGATGCCGTAGACCGGTTCCATGCCGAAAACCACCGCGGCAGTGCGTGCCTTGATCACTGCCAGGCTGGCGACGAACAGGCTGTGGGCGACGCCCGTGCAGAAAACCCCTAGCAGGGCGATCCACAGCCAGTCCATCGGCTTCACCGCGCCCAGGCCATGCACGGCGAACGGCAACAGGCACAGGCCGACCACGAGGTTTTGCCACAGCGCTGCCTGTACGGCGGGCAAGCGCCCCGAGCCTGCCCGGTTGGTCAGCGACAGCAGCGAGAACAGCAAGCCGGAAAGCAGCGCCCACAGCAGTCCGCCCGTGGCTTCGCTGGCCAGGTCGAAAGACGGCGTCACCAGAACCAGGCCGATGCTCACCAGCAATACCAGCAGTGCTTCGTTGCGGCGGATGCGTTCACGGAACAGCACCCCTTCGAGCATCACGGTAAACGCCGGGAAACTGGCGAAGCCGAGGGTGGCGATAGCCACGCCACCGACTTTGACGGCGATGAAGAAGCTGACCCAGTGGCCGGCCAGCAGCACACCACCCAGCAAGAGGCGCTGTACGTCCTGGCTGCGCAGGCGCTGCCAGCCTGGGCCGGCGAGGCTGGCGAACAGCGCAAGGGCGAGCACGGCGAAGGCGGCACGGCCGAAGACGATGATGGCCGGGCTGGCGCTGGCGGCCAGTTTGCCAAACACGCCGGTCAGGCCGAAGAACAGTGCGCCGATGTGCAGGGCGCCCAGGGCTGTACGGTGGTTCATGGTGGTCCTTTGAAATGCGTTTGTTCAGTCGCGGACTTTTTGTGCGTTTACCCGAAGAGGCCTGCCCCTTGGCGGGAGATCAGCGGATCGTCCACCGGGCTTGCCGCCAGCCAGTCCACCAGTTGCTGCTGGCGAGGGTCCAGGCCCAGCGCGGCAGAGCGGTCCAGCAGGCGCCGGCTGGCGTTGGCATGCTCGCCGAGTTGCTCGTCCAGCCAATCATCGCTCGGTACATCGAGGACCAGGCAGTGGCTGCCGGCATCGCTGCCACAGGTGTGATGGGCGCCGGCCGGCACAACGATCAGGCCTTGACGGTCGATCCGTGCCCCATGCCCTTGCACCTCGAAGTCCAGCCGGCCACGCAGGCCGAACACCAACTGTGGGTGGTCGTGGCTGTGGGCGATCACGTCGTCGCGGTAGTGGCGAAGGGAAAGAATCGGGCCGGCGGTCATGGTGGGTCCTCGCAGGGCAGAGCGCCATTGTGCCGTATTCCTGGCTGGCCAGCACCGATCACATCGCTGCCACCAGCCTGTCATGTGCGGATGCCAGTCTCCAGCAAACAGCGCCGGAGCCCGCCCATGACCCATGCCGAACTCTCTCGCCCGTCACGCAAGCAGCGCGTACGCACCCTGTGGATATCTGACGTGCATCTGGGCACCCGCGACTGTCAGGCCGAACACCTGTCGCGCTTTCTCAAGGGCTACCAGGCCGACCGTATCTATCTGGTCGGTGACATCATCGATGGCTGGAAGCTGCGCGGCGGTATCTACTGGCCGCAGGCCCACACCAACGTGATCCGCCGTTTGTTGACCATGAGCAAACGTGGCACCGAGGTGATCTACGTGACGGGCAACCATGATGAGTTCCTGCGGCGCTACTCCAGGCTGGTCCTGGGCAACATCCAGTTGGTGGACGAGGCCGAGCATCTCACCGCTGATGGTCGTCGGCTGTTAGTGATCCATGGTGACCAGTTCGATGTGATTACCCGTTATCACCGCTGGCTAGCTTTTCTCGGTGACCGTGCCTACGAATTCACGCTGGTCCTCAACCGCTGGCTCAACCACTGGCGGGCCCGCTACGGTTATGGTTATTGGTCGCTTTCGGCCTACCTCAAGCACAAGGTCAAAGGCGCGGTGAACTTCATCAGCGATTTCGAGGATGCCATTGCCCATGAATGCACTCGTCGCGGCTTTCACGGGGTGGTGTGCGGGCATATCCACCATGCCGAAATCCGCAAGGTCGGGGATGTGGATTACCTCAACTGTGGCGATTGGGTGGAGTCCTGCACTGCGCTGATCGAGCATTGGGATGGCAGTATCGAGCTGTACCGGCTGGCCGACGCACAGCTACGGCAGGCAGAGGGCGTTGCGGGGTTGCGCGAACCTGCGTGACAGGCGCCCGAGAAACTATAGGCTGATCCTGCCCAGCAGAATGTCGCGGAACATGGCGAAATCGCCAATCAGGCTGTACAGCGGATGCTTGAAGGTTGCCGGCCGGTTTTTCTCGAAAAAGAAGTGCCCGACCCAGGCAAACCCA
Organism: Pseudomonas sp. BNK-15; assembly: GCF_047456105.1. NCBI lineage: Bacteria > Pseudomonadati > Pseudomonadota > Gammaproteobacteria > Pseudomonadales > Pseudomonadaceae > Pseudomonas > Pseudomonas sp. BNK-15. The sequence goes on along the minus strand of NZ_CP179898.1, from coordinate 425,009 downwards.
TAGCCGAACAGCGGCACTGCCAGTAGCAGCAGCCATTTGCCGCTGCCGATGGTGTACGCCAGCAGGGCGATCACCAGGCTGGTACCGACAAAGTGCAGGCGCCGGCAGGTGGGGTTGCTGTGCTCCCCCAGGTAATAGGGGTAGAACTCGGCAAAACTGCGAAACTGCGCTGTGCTGTTCATGAGCAGTGCTCCAGGATTGACACTTTTTGACAGGATACACGGCGTGGAGCCTGAATCGAGTCTAGAGTCATTGGCGGAGCCTACCAGTGACAATAGGCGCCAAATGAGTATCCTTGAGGTTAACCGCATGAAGCGGTCAGGATAAGAAGCCTGTCATGAGTGAGAGAACCACGTCAGCCAGCTGGGCATCAGGGATTGTGAAGGCGCTCGAGCTGGAAGGGCTCGACTGTCCGGCCATGTTCGAGCAACTCGGCCTGGATTTCGCTGCCCTCGACGACCCCGATGCGCGGTTCCCTCAGGATTCCATGACCCGCCTTTGGCAACTGGCTGTAGAACTGTCGGGCAATGAAGCGATCGGCCTGAACATGGCGCGGGTGGTCAGGCCTGCTTCGTTCCATGTGGTGGGCTACGCCTTGATGTCCAGCCGCACCCTGGCTGAAGGTTTCGAGCGCCTGGTGCGCTACCAGCGCATCATCGCTGAAAGCTCCGACCTGAGCTTCCGCCTGGGGCCTGAGGGGTATTCGCTGATCCTCACCGTGCACGGTGATCACCTGCCACCGACGCGGCACAGTGCAGAGGCTTCGCTGGCCTGTGCGCTGGCGCTGTGCAAGTGGCTCAGCGGGCGGCCCATCCAGCCGCGGCGGGTGCTGATCCAGGGGCCTCAACCCAAGAACGTCGAGCCCTACAAGGTGGCTTTCCATTCCCCGCTGGTGTTCGGTGCGCCGCACGACGCGCTGGTGTTCGAGCGCGCCGACATGGAAGCTGCGCTACCGACCGCCAATGAGGCCATGGCCATTCTGCACGACCGGTTTGCCGGGGAATATCTGGCACGCTTCTCTGAAAGCCGGGTGACCCACCGGGTGCGCCAGGTGCTTTGCCGCATCCTGCCTCAGGGCGAACCCAAGCGGGAAACCTTGGCCCAGGCGCTGCACCTGTCCCAGCGCACCCTGCAGCGCCGCTTGCAGGAAGAGGGCACCAGCTTCCAGGCATTGCTGGACGACACCCGTCGCGAGCTGGCAGAGCAGTACCTCGCCCAGCCCGGCATGACCTTGCTGGAAACCGCCTACCTGTTGGGGTTCGCTGACCCGAGCAACTTCTACCGGGCCTTCCGCCGCTGGTTCGACGTCACCCCCAGCGAGTATCGCGCCCGTCTGGGCGCGGACCCCGAGGTGGTCAGTGACGCCAGAACGCCGGCATGCACAGCACCAGCACCGTGATGATCTCCAGGCGGCCGAGCAGCATGCCGCCGGCAAGAATCCACTTGGCCGCGTCCGGCAGCATGGCGTAGTTGCCTGCCGGGCCTATCACTTCACCCAGGCCCGGGCCAACGCCCGAAACGGTTGCGGCGGCGCCGGTCAGAGCGGTCATCCAGTCCACGCCCAGTAGCGACAGTAGCAACGCCATGACGCAGATGGTGATCGCGAAGAAGAACGAGAAGGTCAGGATCGAACGCACGATCTCTTCGTCCAGGCGATGGCCGTTGTATTTCTGTTTGATCACCGCGCGCGGGTGAATCAACTGGTTGAGGCTGGCCTTGAGCAGGATGTAGGCCACCTGGAAGCGGAAGATCTTGATACCGCCGGCGGTCGAACCAGAGCAGCCACCGACGAAGCCCAGGTAGAAGAACAGCATCAGCGAAAAATTGCCCCACAGGCTGTAGTCGCCCAGCGCGAAACCGGTGGTGGTGATCACCGAGGTCACGTTGAACGCCACGTGACGCAAGGCATCGAGCCAGTGCAGGTTGGTGGTGGCCCAGTACCAGGTGCCCAGTACCAGCCAGGTGACCACCAGCAAGCCAAGCAGCCCCTGGACCTGCTGGTCGCGAATCAGCGCCTTGCGGTTGCCGCGCAGGGTGGCCACGTACAAGGCGAAGGGCAGGCTGCCAAGAATCATCACAACCACCGCGACCCAGTGCACGGCAGGGATGTCCCATTTGGCGAGGGACTGGTCCGAGGTCGAGAACCCCCCGGTGGAAATGGCTGACATGGCGTGGTTGATGGCGTCGAACGGCTTCATGCCGGCCCACCAGAAGGCCAGGGCGCCCAGCACCGAGAAGCACACGTACACCCCGACGATCGACTTGGCGACCATGTGCGAGCGCGGCATGACCTTCTCCGAGCGGTCGGACGACTCGGTCTGGAACAGCCGCATGCCACCGATGCGCAGCAGCGGCAGGATCGCCACCGCCATGGCGATGAAGCCGATACCGCCGAGCCAGTGCAGCATCGAGCGCCACATCAGGATGCCCGGCGACATGGCGTCCAGCCCGCTGAGCACGGTGGCACCGGTGGCAGTGATGCCGGACATGCTTTCGAAGAAGGCGTCGGTGTAGCTGATGTGCTGGGTCAGCAGGAAGGGCAGGGCGGCAAACACGCCTACCACCAGCCAGCTGCTGACGGTCAGCAGGTACATGTCGCGCGGGCGCAGGTGCACATGCTCCGGGCGGCCCTGGACGATCAGGAGCAAGCCTGCGACGAAGGTGATCAGGCTTGACCAGAGGAACGACGGCATGTCGCCGGTACGTTCGAAGACCACCAGCGTCGCCATGGGTACGACCATGCTGACCGCCAGGGTGATCAGGAAGATGCCGATGATGAAACCAATGATCCTTAAGGTCGGCAACGCCATGTGATCTGCTCTGACTCTGAACGGAAGGGCGCCATTCTACCTATGGGTCTGGCAGCTGCAAGCTGCAAGCTAGAAGCTGGAAGAAATGGCCGTGTGCACCGGGCGGCTTCTGCTTGCAGCTTGCAGCTTGGCGCTTGCAGCTTGAGAATGGCCGCACATTCAACTGCCAGGAGGGTAGCCGATGGAGGCTCTCGACGCATTGCTCAACCGTGTATCCGTGCCACGCCTCACTGAACCTGCGCCAAATGCCGCTCAGCGCGAGGCGCTGTTCCAGGCTGCGCTGCGCGCGCCCGATCACGGCCAGCTGCGGCCATGGCGCTTTCTGACCATCGAAGGCCAGGGCCGCGAGAAGCTCGGCGAGCTGTTTGCCGAAGCGGTGCAGAACAAGGGCGATGCTACCCAGGCTGCGCTGGACAAGGCCCGCGCCATGCCGTTGCGTGCGCCGCTGCTGATCGTGGTGATCGCCAGGCTGCAGGACCACTACAAGGTGCCGATGTCGGAGCAGCGCCTGGCGGCAGGCTGTGCGGCGCATGGCATCCTGATAGCCGCACATGCCCAAGGTATCGGTGCAGTGTGGCGTACCGGCGACATGGCCTTCGATGCCCATGTGCACAAGGGCTTGGGGCTGGGCGAGAACGAAGAGTTGATCGGTTACCTGTATGTCGGTACGCCGATGGCCGAGCCGCGTACTGCACCGGTTCTGCAAACCGCCGAGTTCGTCAGCGCCTGGGGCGAATGACGCCAGGGGCCACTGTGCGGCCCAATCGCCGCCAAGCCGGCCCACTGGGTTTGCGCTGAGCTGGAGAGCAGCGAGGTACCTGTGGGAGCCGGCTTGCCGGCGATTGGGCTGCAGCGCAGCCCTCTCGGATTCAACTGCCAATCTCCACTTCCAGCGGCAAATCCAGCCGGGCGACAAATCCACCCTGTGGGTGGTTCTCCAGTACCAGCCTCCCGCCATGGCGCTCCGCCGCCTTGCGCGCAATCGCCAGCCCCAGGCCATGCCCGGGTGCCTCCTGCCCGGGGGCACGGAAGAACGGCTCACCCAGCTGCGCCAGGTGCTCCGGCGACACCCCCGGCCCATGGTCACGCACGCTCACGACGATGCGCCCCTGCTCACGCCCGGCGCGCACCTCGATCGGCTGCCCCTGCGGATTGAAACGCAAGGCATTGCGCAGCAGGTTGTCAACGGCACGCTCGATCAGCGTTGGCCAGCCTTGCAGCGTCAAGCCCGGTTGCGCCTCCAGCCGAACGTCCTGCTCCGGTGCGCTGAGCTGTGCGTCCTTGCGCACGCTGCCCAGCAGGGCGTTGAGGTCGACCGTTTCGGCGTGAGACTGCTCAGCATCGACCCGGGCCAGCGTCAGAATTTCGCTGATCAGGTCTTCCAGCCGGTCACATTCGCGGGTCAGACGCGGCCACAAGGCTTGGCGCTGCTCGGCTTCAGCCCGTTCGGCAAGCGCCAGGGCGATGCGCAGACGCGCCAGCGGTGAGCGCAGTTCGTGGGAAACGTCGCGCAGCAACTGGCGCTGGCTGCTGATCAGGCTCTGCAAGCGGGCACCCATCTTGTTGAAGTCCTTGGCCAGCACGCCGAACTCATCACGCCGTGCAGCCAGGCGCGCCAGGCTGTTTTGCTGGTAGCTGGCCTGGCCAAGGTCGTGCACCGCACTGCGCAGGCGGCTCAGCGGGCGGGTGATGGACAGGGTCACCAGCAGGCTGAACAGGGTCAGCACCACCAGTGCTATGCCCAGGGCGCTCAGTGGCCAGAGCAGGCTCTCGCGGTGCCAGGCGTCCAGTTCCGGGTGCGGAATACGGTAGATAAGCAGGTACGTCTCACCGCTTTCGGGGCTGGTGTATTCCTCGGTCAGGCGACGCCAGGGCAGGCGGCGCTCGTCATTGTGCTGGCGTGCCTCGAAGGCTGCGGCGCGGTGCGGGAAGGTACCGGGTACCACGGCCTCGCCACTGTCGTCGAGCACCTGTACATCGATCTTGAAGCGCTGCTTGCGTCGTTCGAGGAAATGCTGGGCCGACTCCAGGCCTTCGTGTTCATAGTGCTTGACCCAACGGCTGGCGAGCGTGCTGAGACCGGGGTGGCGGCTGAGTATCCAGGCATCCTGGTTGAGCATATGGCCCAGCAGGATCGACAGGCCTGCGACCAGGGTGATAGCCAGCCAGAAACTAGCCAGGATGCGCCAGAACAGAGAACGCAAGAGCACCTCCTAAACGGGAAAAGCCCGGCCCGCTTGTGGGCGGGCCGGGCATTGGTGGGACAGCTTACTGGGCCTTGCCGGCTTTTTCAGCTTTCCAGGCCTGGAATTCCTTCCATTCAGCCTTGCGTGCTTCACGCGCTTTTTGCAGTTCGTCGAACTTCTTCTGCTGCTCTGGCTTGAGCAGGGCGCGGACCTGGCTGTCGGTCTTGTCGTGGTTGGCCTTGAGTTCGTCCTTCATGGCCTTCTGGTCTGCTGCCGGCAGTTTGGCCAGGTAGCGTTCGGTGATGTCGTGGCGGTTTTTCATCTGCTCGCCCATCAGCTTGCCAATCTGCTGGCGCTGGTCGCGGCTGAGGTCCAGTTGGGCGAAAGGCGCGTTACCGCGATGATGCGGGCCGTCGTGACGCGGGCCACCTTCTGGCATGGCCATGGCCACGGTCGGCAGTGCAGCGGCGAACATCAGGGCGATCAAGGTCTTGCGCATGGTGTCTCTCCTGTCATGGGCCGGTGGTTACCGGATGAGCTCAGTCTAGGGAGATCAAGGTCAAGCGCAGTCAGCGAACGGTAAAGGCTGGGTAAAGAAAGCGCTGCGAGCTTCAAGCTTCAGGCAAGAGCGCGCTTGGATTTTTCTAGCAGCTGCCGCTGCCGCCTACAGGCTGTAGTAGTAACCGCGGCTACGCAGTGCGACGATGCGCGGGCGGCCGTCGGCGTGCGGGCCGACCTTCTTGCGCAGGTTGCTGACGTGCATGTCCAGGCTGCGATCGTAAAGGGTCAGCTTGCGGCCCAGGCCGATCTGCGCAAGCTCCTGCTTGTCCAGCGGCTCGCCCGGCTGGCGCAGCAGAGCTTCGAGGATACGGCTTTCAGACAGGGTAAGGGTCATCTCGCGGCCATCGATGCTGACCACGCCGCGCACGGGGCTGAAGGCCAGGTCGCCGATCTCCACCTGTGTAGTGGTAGCGGTCGGGTGGCTGCGGCGCAGCACTGCGCGCAAGCGGGCGGTCAGCTCACGCGGGTCGCAGGGCTTGGCCAGGTAATCGTCAGCGCCCAGTTCCAGGCCGAGAATGCGGTCCAGCGGCTCGCCGCGGGCCGACAACATCAGCACCGGCAGCTCTGCATGCTCGCTGCGCAGCTGTTTGAGCAGCTCAAGGCCGCTACCGTCAGGCAGCATCACGTCGAGCACTACCGCTGCCGGTGCATGTTCGGCCAACGCCCGGCGCGCGCTCTGGCCATCATGGCAGGCGCGGACGGCAAAACCTTCCTGGGTCAGCCAGCTGCCGAGCAGCTCGCAGAGTTCCTGGTCATCATCAATCAGTAACAGCTCGCTCATGACTCACTCAATTCAAATCGACGGCGTCTGACGCGCTCGCCAGTGGCAAAGATACCGCAGACGCCGACAATTTATCGATCAGGGCAAGACTTGCTTGAAAGGTTTGACGATGACCTGTTCGTAAACGCCCGCTGCAATGTACGGGTCGGCATCGGCCCAGGCCTGGGCAGCGCTGAGGGAATCGAACTCGGCGACGATCAGGCTGCCGCTGAAACCGGCTTCACCCGGGTCGTTGCTGTCGATGGCCGGGTGCGGGCCCGCCAGTACCACCCGGCCTTCGCTTTGCAGCTGCTTGAGGCGTTCGATGTGCGCCGGGCGTGCGGCCAGGCGTTTTTCCAGGGAATTTGCGACGTCGCTGGCAATGATGGCGTAAAGCATGTCAATCCTTGGGTTTGGAGGTAGACGGAGTGTCGTGCAGGTGGCGCGACAGGTACACGCCCTGCGCCACCAGGAATATCACGGTCATGCCCAGGCTGCCGAAGACTTTGAAGTCGACCCAGAACTCCTGGAAGGTGAAGGCGACGAACAGGTTGGCCGCGCCACAGAACAGGAAAAATGCGATCCAGGCCAGGTTGAGTCGGGTCCAGATGGCATCGGGCAGGGTCAGGGCGTGGCCCATGATGCGCTTGATCAGCACCCGGTCCCCGATGAAGTGGCTGCCGGCAAAGCCCAGGGCGAACAGCCAGTTGACCACCGGCGCCTTCCACTTGAGGAAGGTCTCGCTATGGAAGGTCAGGGTCAGGCCGCCGAATACCAGGCAGGCGACCAGCGTCAGCCATTGGCCTTTCTCCAGCCTGCGCTGGCGCAGGAACAGCGCGCCATACACCACCAGCGAGCTGATGATCAGCATCGCCGTGGCGCTATAGATACCGCCGAATTCGAAGCTGTGCCCTGCCACTTCCATGGGGCGGGGGTCGAGCTTGTAGACGATGAAGAACAGTAGCAGCGGGATGAAATCGATGAATTGTTTCACAATGGCAGCCAGAATCGGGATGTGGCGGCATAATAACAAACATCGAATCCAGCGGTAGCGCTCCTCTATGAATGTTGATCTGCACTGTCACAGCACGGCCTCCGACGGCGCCCTGGCGCCCGCGGTCCTGGTCGCCCGGGCCCAGGAGCACGGGGTGCAGACGTTGGCACTGACCGACCATGACACCCTTGAAGGCCTGCCCGAGGCCCGCCAGGCCTGCGTCGAACGGGGCATGCGCTGGGTCAGCGGGGTGGAGCTTTCGTGCACGTGGGGGGGCGCGACCATCCATGTGCTGGGGTATGACTTCCCGCTTGAAGCCCCGCCGCTGCTCGAAGCGATCGAATCCCTGCACCGTGGCCGCTGGCTGCGCGCCGAGGAAATCGACAAACGGCTGGCGGCCAAGGGCATGCCAGGTACCCTCGAGGGTGCCCGCGCCGTGCAGCAGGAATTGGGCGACAGCGGTAACGCGCCGGCACGGCCGCATTTTGCCGAGCACCTGGTGCGCGCAGGCCACGTCAAAGACCGTGGTGAAGCGTTTCGCAAGTGGTTGGGGGCCGGCAAGCTGGGTGACGTCAAGCTGCATTGGCCGACGCTCGAGGAAACCGTTGCCACATTGCGCCAGTCCAATGCGTGGGTGAGCCTGGCCCATCCGATGCACTACGATCTGACCCGCAGCAAGCGCAGGCGCCTGATTGCCGACTATATTCAGGCAGGTGGGCAGGCGCTTGAAGTGGTCAATGGGATGATGCCTGCCGAACAGGTGGGCACGATGTCCATCCTCACTCGTGAGTTCGGCCTGCTGGCAAGCGCTGGCAGCGATTTCCACGGCCCCGGCACCTGGGGCGAGATCGGTGCCTACCGGCCATTGCCTGAGGATCTGCCACCTCTGTGGCGCCGATTCAGCCATGAACAACCTATGGCGATATGAACAGGAAGACTTCGTGAGCCAATTTTTCCAGATTCATCCGGAGAACCCCCAGCCGCGGCTGATTCGCCAGGCGGTGGAAATCATCCGCAAGGGCGGCGTGGTCGTTTACCCGACCGACTCGGCCTACGCATTGGGGTGCCAGATCGGTGACAAGGCAGCGATCGAGAGGGTTCGGCGTCTGCGCGGTTTGGACAAGACCCACAATTTCACCCTGATGTGCTGCGACATGTCGCAGTTGGGCCTGTACGCGAAGGTCGACACCGGCACTTTCCGTCTTCTCAAGGCGCATGTGCCCGGCCCCTACACGTTCATCCTCAATGGCACCCGCGAGGTGCCGCGGCTGTTGTTGCACGAGAAGCGTCGCACCATCGGCCTGCGGGTTCCGGACCACGGCATCACCCTGGCACTGCTGGCAGAACTGGGTGAGCCGCTGATGAGCGTGAGCCTGATCCTGCCCGGTGATACCGAGCCGATGACCGACCCCTATGAAATTCGCGAGCGCCTGGAGCATCACGTGGACCTGGTCATCGACGGCGGTTTCGGCGACCTGAAGGCCTCGACCATCATCGACCTGTCTGGCGACGAGCCCGAACTGATCCGTGAAGGCTGCGGCGACCCCACGCCATTTCTGGTCAACGCGTGAGCCAGATGGAGATACCCGAGGCTGCGGCCATCGAAGCCGAACTGCCTCAACAATTGCAGTTGGCCCTGGTTTACGGCGAAGCCCTGACCGAGATGCCGGTGGACCTTTACATTCCACCGGACGCGCTGGAGGTCATCCTCGAGGCCTTCGAAGGCCCGCTCGACCTGCTGCTTTATCTGATCCGCAAGCAGAACATCGACATTCTTGACATCCCCGTGGCGGAGATTACCCGCCAGTACATGGGGTACGTCGAGTTGATGAAAAGCGTGCGCCTGGAGTTGGCCGCCGAATACCTGGTGATGGCAGCAATGCTCGCCGAGATAAAGTCGCGCATGTTGCTGCCACGTTCCGCCGAGGTCGAGGAGGAGGAAGGCGACCCGCGTGCCGAGCTGATCCGCCGCCTGCAGGAGTACGAGCGTTTCAAGGCCGCGGCCGAAGGCATCGACGAACTGCCGCGGGTTGGCCGTGACGTCGTGGTGCCGCGCCTTGAGGCGCCCCAGGCCAAGGTGCGCAAGCTGTTGCCCCAGGTCAGCCTGGAAGAGTTGCTGGTTTCGATGGCGGAGGTCATGCGCCGCAACGACCTGTTCGAAAGCCACCAGATCACCCGTGAGACGCTGTCTACCCGCGAGCGCATGAGCGAAGTGCTCGAACGGCTGAAGGGTGGCGGCTTCGTGCCTTTCGTGGAGCTGTTCACGGCTGAGGAAGGCAAGCTGGGTGTGGTGGTCACCTTCATGGCAATTCTCGAGCTGGTGAAGGAATCGCTGATCGAACTGGTGCAGAATGAGCCTTTCGCCGCGATCCATGTCCGGGTGCGCGCCGAGTCTGTCGAAGAACCTGATGAATCTGAATGAACCCCGCGACCTGGCGTCGCTGATCGAGGCGTTTCTGCTTGCCTCAGGCAAACCGCAATCTCTTGAACGGCTGTACGAGCTGTTCGAGGAGGCCGAGCGCCCTGAGCCGAAGGTATTCAAGAAAGCCTTGGACGTGCTCGGCAAATCCTGCAGTGGTCGGGCCTTCGAGCTCAAGGAAGTGGCCAGCGGCTATCGCCTGCAGATTCGCGACAATTTCGCGCCGTGGGTGGGCCGCCTGTGGGAAGAACGCCCGCAGCGCTATTCCCGTGCGCTGCTCGAAACCATGGCCTTGATCGCTTACCGCCAGCCCATCACCCGTGGCGAGATCGAGGACGTGCGGGGTGTTGCGGTCAACAGCAACATCATCAAGACCCTGATGGAGCGTGAGTGGATCCGGGTAGTTGGCCACCGCGAGGTCCCTGGGCGGCCGGCGATGTTCGCCACCACCAAGGCGTTTCTCGATCATTTCAACCTCAAGAGCCTGGACGAGTTGCCGGCCTTGGCCGAGCTGCGCGAAATGGAGCCGGAGCCGTTGCTGGACCCGGATGATGCACCGGTGCCGGCGCATTTGCAGGCGTTGGCCGATGCCAGCCTGGCCGACGAGGAGGCGGTCGCCGAACCTAAGGAGGAAACGAGCTTCCGTAGCCTGCTGGTGGAACTGGATGCGATGGAGGAGGGGCTCAAGACCGATTTCGATGATTTGCCAGAGGAAGATGCGCCAGAGCCTGAGGTCGCGGTTGAGGATCAAAACAAGGTGCAGCCCTGAGGCTTGGGCGCCGGGATTACAGGTGCTGCGCGGCGTGGTGGGCGCCGGCTGGCCGGCGATGAGGCCGGCCCTTTCATTACAAAACCACTGGGCAGAAAACCACTCCACCCCCTGAAAACCCTCTAAGCTCCAGTGCGTTCCCCTTTGGAACCGCGTATGATGCGCGACCTTTTGGCGCGTTCGTCGCCAGAACCTCTGTTTTCATTCCTACACCGGGAGGTGCCCAGATGAGTGAGCAAGACCTGCAAAATACCGAAATCACCCCGCCAGCCGGCGAAAAGCTGCAGAAAGTGCTGGCGCGCATCGGCGTGGGTTCGCGCCGTGACGTCGAAGCCTGGATCAGCCAGGGCCGCATCAAGGTCAATGGCGTCGCGGCCACCCTCGGCCAGCGCGTCGACCTTCACGATGCCATCGCTGTCGACGGCAAGCTGATCAAGCGCGAAGAGGCCGCTGAGGCCACGCGCCGGGTGATCATGTACAACAAGCCCGATGGCGAGATCTGCACCCGTGACGATCCGGAAGGCCGCCCGACCGTGTTCGACCGCCTGCCGCGGCCGAAGGAAGGCCGCTGGATCAACATTGGCCGACTCGACATCAACACCACCGGTCTGCTGCTGTTCACCACCGACGGTGAACTGGCCAACCGCCTGATGCACCCGTCCTACGAGATGGACCGCGAATACGCGGTGCGTGTGCGTGGCGAGGTCGACGACGAGATGATCGAACGCCTGAAGGCGGGCGTGATGCTTGAAGACGGCCCGGCCAAGTTCACCGACATCCAGAAGGCCCCGGGTGGTGAAGGTTTCAACCACTGGTACCACTGCGTGGTGATGGAAGGCCGCAACCGTGAGGTGCGCCGCCTGTGGGAATCCCAGGGCATGGTGGTCAGCCGCCTCAAGCGCGTGCGTTTTGGCCCGGTGTTCCTCAACTCCGATCTGCCGATGGGCCGCTGGCGTGAAATGACCCAGGGCGAAATCGACATCCTGGCCGCTGAAGTGGGCCTGCAGCCGGTGGCGCTGCCTGCCATGAACCTTAAGGCCAAGGACAAGATGGAGCGCCTGCAGCGCAAGTCGACCCGGCCCATGGGGCGCAGCGAGCGTGTGCGCAGCCTGCGCCCGGCGCAGGAAGCCGCAGCTGCCGAGCGTCCGGCTCGCCAGCCGCGTGAAGAGGCGCCACGCAAAGGCAGCCGCGGCAGTGCGGTGGCTGAGCGTCCAAGCGAGATGCGCAAGCGCCCGGCCAAGCCCGACGGTGATAAGCCGGCAGGGCGTGGTCGCGGCAAACCGCGTGGCTGATCGGCTCAGGCCGTGATCAAAGCGCCAGCTTTCGGGCTAATGCCAGTCAGTTAAGCGATTTGGGGCCGCTGTGCGGCCCATCGCCGGCAAGCCGGCTCCCACAGGTTACAGCGCAAACCAAGAACTGCGCGGTTCCTGTAGGAGCTGGCTTGCCGGCGATGGGCTGCGTAGCAGCCCCAATAACGCTGACTGGCAGGCACTAGCCTTCGGGCTGGCTTTTTTTCGTCTGCAGTTTTGTGTGGGCCTCACCGCGCGCCAAGATGTTGAAGAAAAAGAATTTTTCGGACGACTGGCAAGTTTTCAAACCGCCCTGTAAAGAAAACTGTACGAATTGCCCCGGTTTCTCTTGCTGGGCACCTTCTCTGTAAACGGATCTTGCCGCTCCCGCAGCTCAAGAGCCCCGCCTGCGCCGCCAGCCCTATTGCTCAACCCCCCGTCCCACGCTGATATAGCGACCATTGCCGTGTGCAAAAGCCCGTCCGAAGAGCCGGGCCTATAGAACAACAAATGGAGGCGCCATGTACGCCGATCACTCCGCCTTTCAGGGCTTCCTACCACAGGATCGCTGCGTTTTTTCCGAGGAAACGACGCAACGCGTTGACGCCTGCGCGCTTGCAGGGGTATACAGTGCGCCGCGTTTTACCTGTGACCCTCTTGCGTACCGCGCACTCTTGCTCACACCTGGCTGATCCGCTGCGGCGGCGACTGTGTTCAAGAAACCAAGGTAACCACCTTGCCCATTCCGCTGCGCCACGAGCGCGGTGGGTCCGATTCCGTCACAGATAAAAACAATGCAGGTGACTTCGTTCATGAGTGAACACAACATGCATTCAGGCGAGCTCAAGCGGGGCCTGAAGAACCGCCACATCCAGTTGATCGCCCTTGGCGGCGCGATTGGTACCGGCCTGTTCCTTGGCTCGGCAGGCGTGATGAAATCCGCCGGCCCGTCGATGATTCTGGGCTACGCCATCTGCGGCTTCATCGCCTTCATGATCATGCGCCAGCTTGGCGAGATGATCGTCGAAGAGCCGGTGGCCGGTTCGTTCAGCCACTTTGCCCATAAGTACTGGGGCGGTTTTGCCGGTTTCATGTCGGGCTGGAACTGCTGGGTGCTGTACATCCTGGTGGGCATGTCGGAGCTGACGGCGGTCGGCAAGTACATTCACTACTGGTGGCCGGAGATCCCGACGTGGGTCACGGCAGCGGGCTTCTTCCTGCTGATCAACGTCATCAACCTCATGAACGTGAAGGTGTTCGGCGAAGCCGAGTTCTGGTTCGCCATCATCAAGGTCGCGGCCATCGTCGGCATGATCGGCCTGGGCGCCTACCTACTGACCAGCGGCAGCGGCGGCCCCGAGGCTTCGGTGACCAACCTGTGGGCGCATGGGGGCTTCTTCCCGCATGGTGTCAGCGGCCTGGTCATGGCGCTGGCGTTCATCATGTTCTCCTTCGGGGGCCTGGAAATGCTCGGCTTCACTGCAGCCGAAGCCGACAAGCCGAGAACCGTGATCCCCAAGGCCATCAACCAGGTCATCTACCGCATCCTGATCTTCTACATCGGTGCGCTGGTCGTTCTGCTCTCGCTGACCCCGTGGGACAGCCTGGTCGCCAGCATCGATGCTTCTGGCGGCAGCTACGGCAGCAGCCCGTTCGTTCAGGTGTTCTCGCTGCTGGGCAGCGATGTGGCCGCCCACCTGTTGAACTTCGTGGTCCTGACGGCGGCACTGTCGGTGTACAACAGTGGTACCTACTGCAATGCCCGCATGCTGCTGGGCATGGCCGAGCAAGGTGATGCCCCCGCAGCCCTGGCCAAGGTCGACAAGCGCGGCGTGCCGGTGCGTTCGATCCTGGTGTCGGCAGCCGTTACCCTGATTGCCGTGCTGCTCAACTACTTCATGCCGCATGATGCGCTGGAGCTGCTGATGTCGCTGGTCGTGGCGACCCTGGTGATCAACTGGGCCATGATCAGTTACTCGCACCTGAAGTTCCGCCAGCACTTGGACCGCACCGGCCAGAAGCCGCTGTTCAAGGCCCTGTGGTACCCCTATGGCAACTACATCTGCCTGGCATTCGTGGTACTGATCCTGGGCATCATGCTGCAAATCCCGGGCATCCAGGTTTCGGTGTATGCCATTCCGGTGTGGGTGCTGGTGATGTTCGTCTTCTACATCATCAAGTCCAAGCGTCGTGAGCTGGGCAATGGCGCAGCAGCCGGCACCGCTACCAAGTAAGCGCAGCGGGCGGTGAACGAAACCCGATGTCAGGTGGCTGGCATCGGGTTTTTTATGCGCCGCCTCGCCGGCGACAGGGTCTGTGAACGCAGGAAAGCACTCAGATCTGCTCGAGCAACCAGCCACGAAACGCCCGCAGCGAGGGCAACGCTTCGTTCCTTGGCGGATAGATCAGGTAATAGCTGCGCTGGCTGGCGAACGCCGTACCAGGGCTGAACAGCTCGCCTTTGGCCAGCTCCTCGTCCACCAGTATCCGCGGCACCAAGCCGATGCCGATCCCTGCACGTACCGCCTGGATCAGGTGTGACGTCAGCTCGAAACTCGGCCCCAGGCGCATCGCCCGGTGCGGCAGGCCATGGTGTGAAAACCACTCGCCCCAGGCATGTGGATTGTTGGCAACGTTGAGCAGCACCTCGGCGCTGATACGTGCCGGGTCCCAACCCTGGCCGTCGATGTTGGCTTGCGGTGGCAGGATCACCACCAGTTCCTCGGCATGCAGCCGATGGCAGATCAGCCCCGGCAGGTCATGGCTGGCCACGCCGATGGCGGCATCGATCTCGCTGGTGTCGAAGTTGATCGCTTCGATCCGCGAATGAATATGCACCAGCATGCCCGGGTGGGCGCTGTAGAAGGCATGCAGGCGCGGCAGCAGCCACTTGGAGCCGAAGGTGGGCAAGGTCGCCAGGCGCAGCGTGCCGACCCCGGACTGGTAAGCCAGGGCCTGCAAGGTGGCGCTGCGGATGCGGCCCAAGGCTTCGCTGAGCTCGCGCTGGTACAGCCGGCCCACGTCGGTGAGCTGTACCTGGCGGCCTTCGCGGCGGAACAGGGTCAGCCCGAGTTGCTGTTCCAGCGCCTGCACCTGGCGGCTGACCGCGCTCTGGGTCAGGGACAGTTCGGCAGCCGCGCGGGTGTAGCTTTCATGCCGGGCGGCAGCCTCGAAAGCCAGCAGCAATGACATGGAGGGTGTGAGGTGGCGGTAATTCATTCATAAAAGTCATTGATAGCGGCAGGATTATCCGTTTGCCCCTGGGGCGAAACTACAGGAACATTGCCCTATTCGTCATCCTGGCATGGCTCAACCCATGCCAGGGCGACAGGATTCCCGTGAATTAGCCCATATCAAGAGGCCATCCTTCGATGATCGCCCAGCTGCCGACCACTGCGCCGACCGCCGCCTACCCAGAATTCCTCGAAGCCCTGCGCAGCAGCGGCTTCCGTGGCCAGATCAGCGCCGATTACGGTACCCGTACCGTGCTGGCTACCGACAACTCCATCTACCAGCGCCTGCCCCAGGCGGCGGTGTTCCCGCTGGACGCCGACGATGTGGCGCGGGTGGCCGCGCTGATGGGCGAAGAACGCTTCCAGCAGGTCAAACTGACCCCGCGCGGTGGCGGCACCGGCACCAATGGCCAATCGCTGACCGACGGTATCGTGGTCGACCTGTCGCGGCACATGAACACCATCCTCGAAATCAATGTCCAGGAGCGTTGGGTGCGGGTGCAGGCTGGCGTGGTCAAGGACCAGCTCAATGCCGCGCTCAAGCCGCACGGGCTGTTCTTTGCGCCTGAACTGTCCACCTCCAACCGCGCTACCGTTGGCGGCATGATCAACACCGACGCCAGCGGCCAGGGCAGTTGCACCTACGGCAAGACTCGCGATCACGTGCTGGAACTGCACAGCGTGCTGCTCGGTGGCGAGCGCCTGCACAGCCTGCCGATCGATGACGCTGCACTGGAGCAGGCTTGTGCTGCGCCCGGTCGGGTGGGTGAGGTCTATCGGACTGCCCGCGAAATTCAGGAAACCCAGGCCGAGCTGATCGAAACCACCTTCCCCAAGCTCAACCGCTGCCTGACCGGCTACGACCTGGCGCACCTGCGCGACGAACAGGGCCGCTTCAACCTCAACAGTGTGCTGTGTGGCGCCGAGGGTTCGTTGGGTTATGTGGTCGAAGCCAAGCTCAACGTGCTGCCGATTCCCAAGTATGCGGTGCTGGTCAACGTCCGCTACACCAGCTTCATGGACGCGCTGCGCGATGCCAATGCGCTGATGGCGCACAAGCCGTTGTCGATCGAGACGGTGGACTCCAAGGTGCTGATGCTGGCGATGAAAGACATCGTCTGGCACAGCGTTGCCGAGTACTTCCCGGCCGACCCGGAGCGCCCCACGCTGGGTATCAACCTGGTGGAGTTCTGTGGCGATGAGCCGGCCGAGGTCAATGCTCGGGTTGAAGCCTTCATCGACCACCTGCAGCGCGACACCAGTGTCGAGCGCCTGGGCCACACCTTGGCCGAAGGGGCCGAGGCCGTGACTCGGGTCTACACAATGCGCAAGCGTTCGGTGGGCCTGTTGGGCAACGTCGAGGGCGAGGTGCGCCCGCAACCTTTCGTTGAAGATACCGCAGTGCCGCCGGAGCAACTGGCCGACTACATTGCCGATTTCCGCGCGCTGCTGGACGGCTATGGCCTGGCCTACGGCATGTTTGGCCACGTCGACGCCGGCGTGCTGCACGTACGCCCGGCACTGGACATGAAAGACCCCGCCCAGGCGGCACTGGTCAAGCCGATTTCCGACGCCGTGGCGGCGTTGACCAAACGCTACGGCGGGCTGCTGTGGGGCGAGCATGGCAAAGGGCTGCGTTCGGAATATGTGCCGGAGTACTTCGGTGAGCTGTATCCGGCGTTGCAGCGGCTCAAAGGTGCCTTCGACCCGCGCAACCAGCTCAACCCCGGCAAGATCTGTACCCCGCCAGGCAGCGCCGAAGGGTTGACCAGGGTCGATGGCGTAACCTTGCGTGGCGACCTCGACCGTACCATCGACGAGCGTGTATGGCAGGACTTCGGCAGTGCCGTGCACTGCAACGGCAATGGTGCTTGCTACAACTATGACCCCAATGACGCCATGTGCCCCTCGTGGAAGGCTACCCGTGAGCGCCAGCATTCGCCCAAGGGGCGCGCCTCGTTGATGCGCGAATGGCTGCGCCTGCAGGGTGAGGCGAACATCGATGTGCTGGCTGCGGCGCGCAACAAGGTGTCCTGGCTCAAGGGGCTGCCGGCACGGCTGCGCAACAACCGTGCACGCAACCAGGGCCAGGAAGACTTTTCCCATGAGGTCTACGACGCCATGGCCGGCTGCCTGGCGTGCAAGTCATGTGCAGGCCAGTGCCCGATCAAGGTCAATGTGCCGGACTTCCGCTCGCGTTTCCTCGAGCTGTACCACGGTCGCTACCAGCGCCCGCTGCGTGATTACCTGATCGGTTCGCTGGAATTCAGCATCCCCTACCTGGCCCATGCACCGGGGCTGTACAACGCGGTGATGGGGTCGAAGTGGGTCAGCAGTTTGTTGGCGGACAAGGTCGGCATGGTCGACAGCCCGCTGATCAGCCGCTTCAACTTCCAGTCCACCCTCACGCGCTGCCGGGTTGGCGTGGCCAGTGTGCCGGCGCTGCGTGAACTGACCCCGGCCCAGCGCGAGCGCAGCATCGTGCTGGTGCAGGATGCCTTCACCCGTTACTTCGAGACACCACTGCTGGCCGCCTTCATCGAGCTGGCCCATCGCCTGGGCCACCGCGTGTTCCTGGCGCCTTACAGTGCCAATGGCAAGCCGCTGCACGTGCAGGGCTTTTTGGGGGCCTTTGCCAAGGCGGCAATCCGTAATGCCACCCAGCTCAAGGCCCTGGCCGGCTGTGGTGTACCGCTGGTGGGCCTGGACCCTGCCATGACCCTGGTCTACCGCCAGGAGTACCAGAAGGTGCCGGGCCTGGAGGGCTGCCCGAAGGTGTTGCTGCCCCAGGAATGGCTGATGGATGTGCTGCCCGAACAGGCGCACGCCGCGCCCGGCAACTTCCGCCTGATGGCGCACTGCACCGAGAAGACCAACGTGCCGGCCAGTACCCGCCAATGGGAGCAGGTGTTCGCGCGCCTGGGCCTGAAGCTGGTGACCGAGGCCACGGGGTGTTGCGGCATGTCCGGTACCTACGGGCATGAGGCACGTAACCAGGAGACGTCGCGGACCATCTTCGAACAGTCCTGGGCAACCAAGCTGGACAAGGAGGGCGAGGCCCTGGCTACCGGCTATTCGTGCCGTAGCCAGGTCAAGCGCATGACCGAGCGGCAGATGCGTCATCCGCTGGAAGTGGTGTTGCAGTACGCCCGCTGAAACAAGGCCGCTCCAAAGGTACGCTCAATTACCCGTAGGAGCGGCCTCGTGTCGCGAAAGGGGTGCGTAGCACCCCCCATGCGCTCAAATATGCCTGAAACGCCGCGCCTGACGGTACAGATACAGGCTCAACACCAGCCCGCAGCACGCCGCCGCTGCCGCAAACAGAAACATCGAAGCAAACCCGAACCCCGACGCCACCGCGCCCACCAGTGGCCCGGTAATGCCCAGTGACAGGTCGATGAACAGCGAGTATGCCCCCACCGCCGCCCCGCGGTTGGCTGCCGAAACCTGATTCACCGCTTCCACGCCCAGCGCCGGGAACACCAGCGAGAAGCCGAAGCCACTGAGCGCCGCTCCGGCCAAGGCGAGCTCTGCGCTGGGTGCCAGCCACAGCATCAGCAGGCCCAGTGTCTCGACCGACAAGCACACGATCGCCACCCTGAACCCGCCAATCCTGTTGATGAGATTGCCGAACAGCAGCCGCGCACAGATGAAGCTGGCACCGAACAGGCTCAGGGTCAGTGCTGCATTCGCCCAGCCACGGCTGGCGTAGTACAGGGTAATGAAGGTGGCGATGGTGCCAAAGCCGATCGAGCCCAAAGCCAGCCCCGAACCATGCGGGAACACTTTGCCCAGCACCCGCAGAAACGGCATACGCACGCCGCTGACAATCGGCGCAGCGCGTTTTGGCCATGCCAGCAGCAGGCCTGTCGCGCATAGCAGGATGATGCTCACCCCCATGCTCCACAGCCCCAGGTGCTTTACCATCAGTACGCCCAGTGGGGCACCGATGGCCAGCGCACCATAGCTGGCGATCCCGTTCCAGGAGATGACTTTAGCGGTGTTTTCAGCGCCGACCCGGCCAATCCCCCAGCCTATCGAACCCGAGCCCACCAGGCTTTCTGCACTGCCCAGTACCAGGCGGCCGACCAACAGGCAGGCCAGGCTCAGCCAAGGCAGGTGGGTGAGGAAGGCGCAGGCGAGCATGAAAACACCACTCAGGCCGCAACCGGCGAGGCCATACATGACGGCTTTCTTGCTGCCCAGATTGTCGATGATGCGGCTGGCTGTGGGGCGGCTGAGCAGAGTGGCGAGGTATTGCACACTGATCACCAGGCCGGCGACGACGGTGCTGAAGCCCAGGTCGTTGTGCACGTAGCCAGGCAGCACGGCGAGGGGTATGCCGATGTTCAGGTAGCCGATAAAGGTGAACAGGACGATGGAGACGACTTGCAGGGTGACCGCAAGGGGGCGCGGTGAGTCGGGCATGGGGGCCTACGTGGCAGAAGTTCTGGACGGTGTGAAAACGTGATGACAGCGGTAGTCCGAAAGTCAGCCGTTTTCACACAGTCGGGGATGCGCGGTTATTCCTGGTCAGCGCTGGATTGATCGTCGCCATCCTCGACGGCAGGCGCCGGTTCGGAGTGAGCGGCAACGGTTTGCTCTTCGGGGTTCAGGCTTGGGAAGGGAAGATTCGGGATTTCGTGCATCTCGTCGTTCCTCGCAAGTGTGAGTCAAAAGGCTGCGCCAGGCGCGTTTGGAGCTTCGCAAAGCTGAGGCAGGATACACAAGTCTGGATGACAGTTTGTAATTTTTCCCGGTCGCTTGTCGGTTTTGCGGGCGGATACCGGACATTTTCCTGACACAACAAGGCCGCTGCGCGCCCCGCGAACAGGGCACGCAGCGGCCTTTTGCAACGTGTTACTTGCGCCCTTCAGCGGTATCGGCAACCTTGTCGGTCCGCGCGCACATGATGAAGTCGTTGCGGTGCAGGCCCTTGATGGAGTGGCTCCACCAAGTCACGGTTACCTTGCCCCATTCGGTCAGCAGGCCTGGGTGATGACCTTCGGCTTCAGCGATTTCGCCTACTGCGTTGGTAAATGCCAGGGCGTGCTTGAAGTTCTTGAACAGGAACACACGCTCCAGCTCCATATGACCGTCACGTACTTCGATGTTCCAGTCCGGTATCTCGCGGATGAGTTCGGCCAGTTCCTCGTCGGTGACTTTCGGCGCATCGGCGCGGCAGGCTTCGCAGTGGGCTTGGTTCAAGGCATTCATGAGGTGTTTTCCGATTCGAGTTGTTGTCGGCAAGGTCGCTCAGGCGGCGACCTTGGGTGGAAACTTCGGCGCATGCAGCCCCAGCTGCATGGCTTGCTGGACCATGCCCATGATGTCTTCGTGGGCCAGGTCGAACAGGCGCTTGAGGTTCGGCAGCACGAAGTACAGGGGCTGCAGGATGTCGATGCGGTAGGGGGTGCGCATGGCCTCGATCGGGTCGAAGGCCTGGTGCTCCGGCTCACCGGACAGACTGTAGACGGTTTCCTTGGGCGAAGAGAGGATGCCGCCGCCATAGATCTTGCAGCCTTGTGCGGTCTCCATCAGGCCGAACTCAATGGTCATCCAGTACAGGCGCGCCAGGTACACGCGCTGTTCCTTGGTCGCGGCCAGGCCCAGCTTGCCATAGGTGTGGGTGAACTCGGCGAACCAGGGGTTGGTCAGCAGCGGGCAGTGGCCGAAGATCTCGTGGAAGATGTCCGGTTCCTGCAGGTAATCCAGCTCTTGTGGGGTGCGGATGAACGTGGCGACCGGGAAGCGTTTGCTGGCCAGCAGCTCGAAGAAGGTCTGGAAGGGGATCAGTGCCGGCACACGGGCAACCTGCCAGCCGGTGGTGGTGCCCAGCACTTTGTTGATCTCGCCCAGTTGCGGAATGCGGTCATGGGGCAGCTTGAGCTGATCGATGCCATCCAGGTACTCCTGGCATGCCCGGCCTTCGATGACTTTCAGCTGGCGGGTGATCAGCGTGTTCCATACCGCATGCTCTTGCTGCGGGTAGTCGATGAAGCCTTGCGCATCGGGCTCGCGCGCCACGTATTGCGTCTGTTTCATGTGGCTCTCCTAGTGAGGGCTTTTATTGTTATGTCCACGACATACCTAAGAAATATCCCTTCATCTGCCCGATTGCACGCGGTGTCAGAACGCCTGAACTGCAGTTTCAAGGCGTTTTTCGTAACGATAATTTTACAAACATGGCGGCATCGCGGAAAATTCGGTGTATTGAGCTGGCCCTTGCTGTGTTTTTGTCAGCTTTTCTTTACGAATATTATGCGGCCGGTTTAAAAACCTCGCCGCTTCGAGAGCTTTCATGCGTATCAAAGTGCATTGCCAGAACCGCATCGGCATCCTTCGCGACATCCTCAACCTGTTGGTGGAGTACGGTATCAACGTGCTCCGTGGTGAGGTCGGTGGCGACCATGGCAATGCCATCTACCTGCATTGCCCGAACCTGATAAATCTGCAGTTCCAGGCTCTACGCCCGAAATTCGAGTCCATCGCCGGGGTCTTCGGGGTCAAGCGCGTCGGCCTGATGCCCAGTGAGCGACGGCACATGGAGCTCAACGCGCTGCTGGGGGCGCTGGATTTCCCGGTGCTGTCGGTCGACATGGGCGGCAGCATCGTCGCCGCCAACCGCACCGCCGCGCAGTTGCTGGGCGTGAGGGTCGACGAGGTGCCGGGCATCCCATTGGCGCGCTATGTCGAGGACTTCGACCTGCCGGAACTGGTGCGGGCCAACAAATCGCGAATCAATGGCCTGCGGGTCAAGGTCAAAGGTGACATTTTTCTGGCCGACATCGCACCTTTGCAGTCCGAGCATGACGACAGCGAGGCATTGGCTGGCGCGGTGTTGACCCTGCACCGTGCCGACCGCATCGGCGAGCGCATCTATAACGTGCGCAAGCAGGAGCTGCGCGGTTTCGACAGCATCTTCCAAAGCTCGCGTGTGATGGCGGCGGTGGTGCGTGAGGCGCGGCGTATGGCGCCGCTGGATGCACCGTTGCTGATCGAAGGCGAGACAGGTACCGGCAAGGAGCTGTTGGCGCGTGCCTGCCACCTTGCCAGCCCGCGGGGGCAGGCGCCTTTGATGGCCCTCAATTGTGCCGGCCTGCCAGAGTCCATGGCGGAAACCGAGCTGTTCGGTTATGGCCCCGGTGCGTTCGAGGGCGCGCGCGCCGAAGGCAAACTGGGCCTGCTGGAGTTGACTGCTGGTGGGACACTGTTCCTCGATGGGGTGGGGGAGATGAGCCCTCGCCTGCAGGTGAAGCTGCTGCGCTTTCTGCAGGACGGCTGCTTCCGTCGTGTAGGCAGTGATGAGGAGGTGTACCTGGATGTACGGGTGATCTGCGCAACCCAGGTGGACCTTTCCGAATTGTGCGCTCGGGGCGAATTCCGCCAGGACCTGTACCATCGCCTCAATGTGTTGTCGTTGCACATACCGCCGTTGCGCGAGTGCATGGACGGCCTGGAGGGGTTGGTGCAGCACTTTCTCGATCAGGCCAGCCGGCAGATTGGTTGTGCCCTGCCGCGCCTGGCGCCTGCGGCGATGGACAAACTGGCGCACTACCATTGGCCGGGCAATGTCCGGCAACTGGAAAACGTATTGTTCCAGGCGGTATCGCTGTGCGAAGGCGGAATAGTGAAAGGCGAGCATATCCGCCTGCCGGATTACGGCGTGCGGCAACCCTTGGGTGAATTTACCCTTGAAGGTGATCTTTCGCAGATTGTCGGGCGCTTTGAAAAAGCTGTACTGGAAAGTCTGATCGGGGAATATCCAAGTAGCCGGGCGCTGGGCAAGCGACTGGGTGTTTCACATACAACCATTGCCAACAAGTTGCGGGATTATTCGTTGGGCAAGTCGAATGAGTGACGGAGTGGCGGGTGGATTAAACTCAACACTGTTCATCGTGGGATGGGTGACGAATGGGCCCCGCAGGGCCCAAATCATTCATCAGCCGTTGGAACAGCCGTTACCCATGACGCGGTATTCGAGAATGTGCTTCTGACCCTTGGAATCCTCGTAGGTCATGCGGGCCGGCACGACTTCGCACACGTTTGGCACTTCGCTCATGGAGATGACGCGGGCGATATCCAGGTGCTGCGAATAACTGTACTGTTCAACCGGAATCTGCTCGGCATCCTTTGCTTCATCGGCCATTGCCGCGCTGCAAAGACTACCAAGTACCAATACCAGTAACGCTTTCATTTTCTATTTACCTGTCTAAGGTCGTGAGGGGGCACGCGGCGCTTGTGGCACCGCGAATACAGCCAAGTTTTCAACTATCGGATTAGAGCGCGATTAACGAGTTGCCTTCGTGGGGGCTGTGACTGTTACCAGTTGTTAATCGCCTTTGCCGTTGCTGGCGTAGTGAATCTTATGCTTCGGTAATTAAGGGAAACAGTGGGCGTTTTGATAAAGTTTTTTCGCCTTTTGACAGAAACTGTAACAATCCCCCGGGAAAATCTTTTGCCTTCCCCTCTCGCCGGGTTGCCAGCTGCGGCCTAGAGCCTTTCCGGCCGTCCACAAGGTGCGCAACCTGTCGCGTTACTACCATCGTCGTATGGCTTTTGCCGCTCTGGTACAGTTACAAACGGTTCCATACAAAAACAACTATTACACCGAGGTAACACAGATGAGTGCGGCTCCACTGTATCCCGTTCGTCCCGAGGTTGCGGCCACTACCCTGACCGACGAGGCCACCTACAAGGCCATGTACCAGCAATCGGTGATCAACCCGGACGGCTTCTGGCGTGAGCAGGCCCAGCGCATTGACTGGATCAAGCCTTTCACCAAGGTCAAGCAGACTTCCTTCGACGATCACCATGTCGATATCAAGTGGTTTGCCGACGGCACTCTCAACGTCTCCTCCAACTGCCTGGACCGCCACCTCGAAGAGCGCGGCGACCAACTGGCAATCATCTGGGAAGGTGACGACCCTTCCGAGCACCGCAACATTACCTATCGCGAACTGCACGAGCAGGTCTGCAAATTCGCCAACGCCCTGCGCGGGCAGGACGTGCACCGTGGGGATGTAGTGACCATCTACATGCCGATGATCCCTGAGGCCGTGGTTGCCATGCTGGCCTGTGCCCGCATCGGTGCGATTCACTCGGTGGTGTTTGGCGGCTTCTCGCCTGAAGCGCTGGCCGGGCGCATCATCGATTGCAAGTCCAAGGTGGTGATCACCGCCGACGAAGGTTTGCGCGGTGGCCGCCGTACTCCGCTCAAGGCCAACGTGGACCTGGCGCTGACCAACCCTGAAACCAACAGCGTGCAGAAAATCATCGTGTGCAAGCGCACCGGTGGTGACATTGCCTGGCACCAGCACCGAGATATCTGGTACGAAGACCTGATGAAGGTGGCCTCCAGCCATTGCGCGCCTAAGGAAATGGGTGCCGAGGAGGCGCTGTTCATTCTTTATACCTCCGGCTCAACCGGCAAGCCCAAGGGCGTGCTGCACACCACCGGTGGTTACCTGGTGTACGCCGCGCTGACCCACGAACGCGTATTCGACTACCGCCCCGGCGAGGTCTACTGGTGCACCGCTGACGTCGGTTGGGTCACCGGCCACAGCTACATCGTCTACGGGCCGCTGGCCAACGGTGCGACCACGCTACTGTTCGAGGGCGTACCTAACTACCCGGACATTACCCGGGTGTCGAAGATCGTCGACAAGCACAAGGTCAACATCCTCTACACCGCACCTACAGCGATTCGCGCCATGATGGCCGAAGGGCAGGCGGCCGTTGAGGGTGCCGACGGCTCGAGCCTGCGCCTGCTGGGTTCGGTCGGTGAGCCGATCAACCCTGAGGCCTGGAACTGGTACTACAAGACCGTCGGCAAGGAGCGTTGCCCGATCGTCGACACCTGGTGGCAGACCGAGACCGGCGGCATCCTGATCAGCCCGCTGCCGGGCGCCACGGGCCTCAAGCCGGGTTCTGCGACCCGTCCGTTCTTTGGTGTGGTGCCGGCGCTGGTGGACAACCTGGGCAACCTGATCGATGGTGCCGCCGAGGGCAACCTGGTGATCCTCGATTCCTGGCCGGGCCAGTCTCGCTCGCTGTATGGCGATCATGACCGCTTCGTCGATACCTACTTCAAGACGTTCCGCGGCATGTACTTCACCGGTGACGGCGCGCGCCGTGACGAGGATGGCTACTACTGGATCACGGGCCGGGTGGATGACGTGCTCAACGTTTCCGGCCACCGTATGGGTACCGCAGAGATCGAAAGCGCCATGGTCGCCCATGCCAAAGTGGCCGAGGCTGCGGTGGTGGGGGTGCCGCACGATATCAAAGGGCAGGGCATCTATGTGTACGTGACCCTCAATGCCGGCGTGGAGCCCAGCGAGCAGCTACGCCTGGAGCTGAAGAACTGGGTGCGCAAGGAGATCGGCCCGATTGCCTCGCCAGATGTGATCCAGTGGGCGCCAGGGCTGCCGAAGACGCGCTCGGGCAAGATCATGCGACGTATCCTTCGCAAGATCGCCACGGCGGAATACGGCTCGCTAGGTGATATCTCCACCCTGGCCGACCCGGGCGTGGTGCAGCATTTGATTGATACCCACAAGGCAATGAACCTGGCGTCGGCCTGATGAAATGAGCGGGACTGCAGGGCAGTCCTGCTTCGCACGAAAACCCCGCACGGGCAACCGGCGGGGTTTTTGCTTTACTGTTACCCGACATTCATCGGTAACTCTTCTGTCACCGATTACGCACAGCTGCGGGGCGAGCGGGAACACTCATGACCCGTTTCGGTGCGTTCGCGGCGCCATTTCTTGCAGTGCAGCACGCTACACTTGCCGTCGTACAAGGCTTTGCCAATAATAGGCCCAGTAATTGCTAGTTCTATAGGTTATTTTCCTTGCGCTCTTGCATATCTTGCAAAGGCTGTCAACCTCGCCCGCTGCCGTTTCAAGCGCTTCTGTAAGTAGTTGTCGCTTTGAAGAAATATCGACTACCGGGCTGTCGTTAAAATGCCACTCACTCGCTCGTGGTCTGCGACCTTGGTCGAACCCTGCGCGGCTCGCGTTGTACCCATTCGCATATCGGGCAGTTGTTACTCCTGCCTTGTAATGCCCCGTACCGATGGAGTTACCTGATGAAGAAGCTCGCACTGCTTGGCGCCCTGGCGCTTTCCGTGTTTTCCCTGGTGTCGCAGGCTGATGAAAAACCGTTGAAAATCGGTATCGAAGCGGCCTACCCACCCTTCGCCTTCAAGCAGCCCGACGGCAGCATCGCCGGTTTCGACTACGACATCGGCAACGCCCTGTGTGAAGAGATGAAAGCCAAGTGCACCTGGGTCGAGCAGGAGTTCGACGGCCTGATCCCGGCGCTGAAGGTGCGCAAGATCGACGCCATCCTGTCGTCCATGTCGATTACCGATGACCGCAAGAAATCGGTCGATTTCACCAAGCGCTACTACCTGACCCCAGCGCGCCTGGTGATGAAGGACGGCGCTACCGTCAGCGACAGCCTGGATGAACTCAAAGGCAAGAAGATCGGCGTGCAGCGCGGCTCGATCCACGACCGCTTCGCCAAGGAAGTGCTGGGCGCCAAAGGTGCCACCGTGGTTCCGTACGGCACCCAGAACGAAATCTACCTCGACGTGGCCGCTGGCCGCCTCGACGGCACCGTGGCTGATGCCACCCTGCTGGAAGACGGTTTCCTGAAAACCGACGCCGGCAAGGGCTTTGCCTTCGTTGGTCCTTCGTTCACCGACGCGAAATACTTCGGTGACGGCATCGGCATCGCCGTGCGCAAAGGTGACGATGCCAACCGCGAGCGTATCAACAAGGCCATCGACGCGATCCGTGCAAACGGCAAGTACAAGCAGATCCAGGACAAGTACTTCAACTTTGACATCTACGGTCCAGACTCGAAGTAACACGTCGAGTTTCACCTGTGCAATGGTGCAAACAGCAGAGGCTCTGAGGTTTGCACCATTTTTCATTCTTTAGGTCGAGGACCTCATCATGTTGAAAGGCTACGGGGCAGTCATCCTCGACGGGGCGTGGCTGACGCTGCAGCTCGCCCTGTCGTCGATGGCCCTGGCCATTGTGCTCGGCCTGATTGGCGTGGCGCTGCGCTTGTCGCCGGTGCGCTGGCTGGCCTGGTTGGGCGATATGTATTCCACCGTGATCCGGGGTATTCCGGACCTGGTGCTGATCCTGCTGATCTTCTACGGCGGGCAGGACATCATCAACCGTTTGGGGCCGCTGGTGGGCTATGACGACTACATCGACCTGAACCCGCTGGTCGCAGGCATCGGTACCCTGGGCTTCATCTTTGGCGCCTACCTGTCAGAAACCTTCCGAGGTGCGTTCCTGGGTATTCCCAAGGGCCAAGCCGAAGCTGGCGCGGCCTATGGCATGAGCAACCGGCAGGTATTCTTCCGCATTCAGGTGCCGCAGATGATCCGCCTGGCGATCCCGGGCTTCACCAACAACTGGTTGGTACTGACCAAGGCG
Organism: Pseudomonas sp. BNK-15; assembly: GCF_047456105.1. Taxonomy (NCBI): domain Bacteria; kingdom Pseudomonadati; phylum Pseudomonadota; class Gammaproteobacteria; order Pseudomonadales; family Pseudomonadaceae; genus Pseudomonas; species Pseudomonas sp. BNK-15. The sequence continues at coordinate 397,527 of NZ_CP179898.1, read as the reverse complement.
ACGGCCCTGATTTCGGTGGTCGGCCTGCAGGACATGATGTTCAAGGCCAAGCAGGCGGCAGACGCCACCCGCGAACCCTTCACCTTCTTCCTGGCGGTGGCGGCGTTGTACCTGGTGCTGACCAGTGTCTCGCTGCTGGCACTGAAGTATCTCGAGAAGCGCTACTCGGTGGGCGTCAAGGTGGCTGAGCTATGATTTTCGATTACAACGTCATCTGGGAGGCCATGCCGCTGTACCTCGGCGGCCTGCTGACCACCCTCAAGCTGCTGGCGATATCGCTGTTCTTCGGCCTGCTGGCGGCTGTGCCGCTGGGCTTGATGCGGGTGTCCAAGCAGCCGGTGGTCAACCTCACGGCCTGGCTCTACACCTATGTGATCCGCGGCACGCCGATGCTGGTGCAGCTGTTCCTGATCTACTACGGCCTGGCTCAGTTCGAGGCAGTGCGCGAAAGCATCTTCTGGCCATTGCTATCGAGCGCCACGTTTTGTGCGTGCCTGGCATTTGCCGTCAACACCAGTGCCTACACCGCCGAAATCATCGCCGGCAGCCTCAAGGCTACCCCGCACGGCGAGATCGAGGCGGCCAAGGCCATGGGTATGTCCCGCATGAAGATGTACCGTCGCATCCTGCTGCCGTCGGCCCTGCGCCGGGCGTTGCCGCAGTACAGCAACGAAGTGATCATGATGCTGCAGACCACCAGCCTGGCGTCGATCGTGACCCTGATCGACATCACCGGTGCCGCACGTACGGTCAATGCCCAGTACTACCTGCCTTTCGAGGCCTACATCACGGCGGGCGTGTTCTATCTGTGCCTGACCTTCATCCTGGTGCGCCTGTTCAAGATGGCCGAACGCCGCTGGCTCGGCTACCTGGCGCCGCGCAAGCACTGAACGCTCTGTGAGAACCGACAGCATGTACAAACTAGAAGTCCAAGACCTGCACAAGCGCTACGGCAGCCATGAAGTGCTCAAGGGTGTGTCCCTGGCGGCCAAGGCAGGCGATGTGATCAGCATTATCGGCTCCAGCGGTTCGGGCAAGTCGACCTTCCTGCGCTGCATCAACCTGCTCGAGCAGCCGCACGCCGGCAAGATACTGCTCAACAACGAAGAGCTGAAGCTGGTCGCCGGCAAGGACGGCGCGCTCAAGGCTGCCGACCCGCGCCAGCTGCAGCGCATGCGCTCGCGGCTGTCGATGGTGTTCCAGCATTTCAACCTGTGGTCGCACATGACCGCGCTGGAAAACGTCATCGAGGCGCCGGTGCACGTGCTTGGCGTAAACAAGAAAGAAGCCCTGGAAAAAGCCGAACATTATCTGGCCAAGGTGGGCGTCGCCCATCGCAAGGATGCTTTCCCGGGGCATATGTCCGGCGGTGAGCAGCAGCGTGTGGCGATTGCCCGAGCGCTGGCGATGGAGCCTGAAGTGATGCTGTTCGACGAGCCGACTTCGGCGCTCGACCCCGAACTGGTCGGCGATGTGCTAAAGGTCATGCAGGCCCTGGCCCAGGAAGGCCGGACCATGGTGGTGGTGACCCATGAGATGGGCTTTGCCCGCGAAGTGTCCAACCAGTTGGTGTTCCTGCACAAAGGCCTGGTCGAAGAGACCGGCTGCCCGCGCGAAGTGCTGGCCAACCCGCAATCGGAGCGGCTCAAGCAGTTTCTCTCTGGCAGCCTGAAGTAAAGGCTGCACCTTCGCACCAGAATAGGGCATGCTGCGCAGCAGTGCGCAGTCTGCCTTGGCGCCACAGACTCGAACGACTTCAGGTTTCGGACCTTACCCTATGACCACCCAGCGAATCGGTTTTCTCATCTGGCCAAGCACCAAGCCCTTGACGTTGGCGCTGGCGGAGGAAGTATTGCTGGTGGCCCAGCGGGTACATCCTGATGTGGTTTACGAGCTGGCCTTTCTGCAGGCCGAGCCTGCGCAGGAGGGTGCCTGGCGCCTGCCGGGCGAGCCCTGGAACGGGCGCCTGGAGGGTTGTCACAAACTGTTCCTGCTCGCTGACGAGCTGCCCCAGGCGCTGGGGCCGGCGCTGTCCTCGGCCCTCAAGCAATTGGCACGTAGCGGCTGCATCATTGGCGGGCTGTCTGCGGGTGTATATCCGTTGGCCATGCTCGGCCTGCTCGATGGTTACCGCGCAGCGGTGCATTGGCGCTGGCAAGACGATTTTGCCGAGCGCTTCCCCAAGGTCATCGCCACCAGCCATCTGTTCGATTGGGACCGTGATCGCCTGACCGCTTGCGGCGGTATGGCGGTGACCGACTTGCTGCTGGCATTGCTGGCGCGTGATCACGGGGCTGAGCTGGCGGGTGCGGTTTCCGAGGAGCTGGTGGTCGAGCGCATCCGTGAGGGGGGGAACGTCAGCGCATTCCGCTGCAGAACCGCCTCGGCTCCAGCCATCCGAAGCTGACCCAGGCGGTGCTGTTGATGGAAGCCAACATCGAAGAGCCGCTGACCACCGACGAAATCGCTCAGCATGTATGCGTATCGCGCAGGCAACTGGAGCGCATCTTCAAGCAGTACCTCAATCGCGTGCCCAGCCAGTATTACCTGGAGTTGCGGCTGAACAAGGCGCGGCAGATGCTGATGCAGACCAGCAAATCGATCATCCAGATCGGCCTTTCCTGTGGTTTCTCCTCCGGCCCGCATTTCTCCAGCGCCTACCGCAATTTCTTTGGCGCCACGCCACGGGAAGACCGCAACCAGCGGCGTAACAGCAGCCCCTTCGAATTGAGTTCGGCGCCTGCCGAAAAGGGCTGAAAGCTTCCCTGCGCAATGCGCTTCCATCGCCGGCAGGCCGGCTCTCATACTGATCGGGTTGCCGCCGGTACAGCCGGCATGTCTTCTTATGTGAACACCCGTTCACCCAGTCCCGCTCTGCCGTTACACTGCGCGATTGCGACAGTGTTTGTCGCATTGCCGAAAGCCTGGGTAAAACTGGGTTTTGCGCTGTAACAAGTTGTCGCTTGGCCGCAAGGACAGGCGCAGATCAGTCCTTACAATCCCCCCATCGCTCGCCACTTCCAGGCCAGCGTTCCTCTTCAGGAGACTCAGATGTCCGTTGAGCAAGCCCCGGTGCAACGTGCCGATTTCGACCAGGTCATGGTCCCCAACTATTCTCCGGCGGCCTTCATTCCTGTGCGAGGCGAGGGTTCCCGCGTATGGGACCAGTCGGGTCGCGAGCTCATCGACTTTGCCGGTGGCATTGCGGTAAACGCCCTGGGCCACTGCCATCCGGCACTGGTCAAGGCCCTGACCGACCAGGCCAATACCCTCTGGCACGTTTCCAACGTCTTCACCAACGAACCGGCACTGCGCCTGGCACATAAACTGGTCGATGCCACCTTTGCCGACCGTGCTTTTTTCTGCAACTCCGGCGCTGAGTCCAACGAGGCCGCCTTCAAGCTGGCCCGTCGTGTGGCCCATGACCGCTTCGGTCCCGACAAGCACGAAATCATCTCCGCCGTGAACAGCTTCCACGGTCGCACCCTGTTCACCGTCAGTGTCGGCGGCCAGCCGAAGTACTCGGACGGTTTCGGCCCGAAGATCACCGGCATCAGCCATGTGCCCTACAACGACCTGGAAGCGCTGAAGGCACAGATTTCCGACAAGACCTGCGCCGTGGTGATCGAGCCGATCCAGGGCGAGAGCGGTGTGGTCCCGGCCGACAAGGCGTACCTGGAAGGCGCCCGCAAGCTGTGTGACGAACACAACGCCCTGCTGATCTTCGATGAAGTGCAGACCGGTGTGGGCCGTACCGGCTCGCTGTACGCCTATCAGCACTACGGCGTGACGCCGGACATCCTGACCAGCGCCAAGAGCCTGGGTGGTGGTTTCCCGATCGGCGCCATGCTCACCACCAGTGAGCTTGCCAAGCATCTGGCGGTCGGCACCCACGGCACTACCTATGGCGGTAACCCGTTGGGTTGTGCCGTTGCCTGCGCGGTGCTGGATGTGATCAACACCCCAGAAACCCTGGCCGGTATCAAAGCCAAGCACGAGCGCTTCAAGGTGCGTCTGGAGAAGATCGGCCAGCAGGCCGGCCTGTTCTCGCAGGTGCGTGGTGTCGGCCTGTTGATCGGCTGCGTGCTGACCGAAGCCTGGCAGGGCAAGGCCAAGGACATCCTCAATGCCGCCGAGAAGGAAGGCGTGATGGTGCTGCAGGCCGGCCCGGACGTGGTGCGCTTCGCGCCGAGCCTGGTGATCGAAGATGCTGATATCGATGAAGGCCTGGACCGCTTCGAGCGGGCTGTGGCCAAACTGACCCAGGCCTGATTCGCCGGCGGTCCTTTCGCCGGCCCCGAGCGGGCCGGCGATAGCAGAATTCCAGTGCGGGCGCGTGCTTGCAGACTCAACACGCGCCCGCCGTTTTTCCGTGCCGCGAAAGCGGCCAGTTTTTCCAAAGGAGTGACACCATGCTGGTGATGCGCCCCGCGCAAATGGCTGATCTTAACGAAGTGCAGCGCATGGCTGCCGACAGCCCCGTTGGTGTCACTTCGCTGCCGGACGACGCTGCCCGTCTGGGCGACAAGATCGCCGCCTCGGAAACGTCGTTCGCTGCCGAAGTCAGTTTCAATGGCGAAGAAAGCTACTTCTTCGTGCTCGAGGACAGTGTCACCGGCAAGCTCGCCGGTTGCTCGGCAATCGTCGCCTCGGCAGGCTACTCCGAGCCGTTCTACAGTTTTCGCAACGAAACCTTCGTGCACGCCTCCCGCGAACTGAAGATCCACAACAAGATCCACGTCCTGTCGCTGTGCCATGACCTCACCGGCAACAGCCTGCTGACCAGCTTCTATGTCCTGCCTGAACTGGTGAACAGTGGCTGGGCCGAGCTGAATTCGCGTGGCCGCTTGCTGTTCATGGCCTCGCACCCGGAGCGCTTTGCCGACTCGGTGGTCACCGAAATCGTCGGTTACAGCGACGAGCAAGGCGAGTCGCCGTTCTGGGATGCCATCGGGCGCAACTTCTTCGACCTCAACTATGCCCACGCCGAGCGCCTGTGCGGCCTGAAAAGCCGTACCTTCCTCGCCGAACTGATGCCGCACTACCCGATCTATGTGCCCCTGCTGCCGGACGCTGCCCAGGAAGCCATGGGCCAGGTGCATCCGCGCGCGCAGATCACTTTCGACATCCTCATGCGTGAGGGCTTCGAGACCGAGCACTATATCGACATCTTCGATGGCGGCCCGACCTTGCATGCGCGTGCCTCGGGCATCCGCTCGATCGCCCAGAGCAGGGTGGTGCCGGTCAAGCTCGAGGAAGGGCCGGTCAAGGGCGGGCGCCCGTACCTGGTGTGCAACGGCCAACTGCAGGATTACCGCGCGGTGCTGGTCGAACTGGACTGGGTGCCGGGCAAGCCGGTCAGCCTCAGTGCAGAGGCTGCCGAGGCGCTGGGTGTGGGCGAGGGCGCCAGCGTGCGCCTGGTCGCGGTCTGAGGTCTGGGAACAGAGAGTTTTGCGGTAGCTACAGTTGCCGCACAAGGAGATAGCATGATCGTTCGTCCTGTACGCAGCAGCGATTTACCTGCGCTGATCGAATTGGCACGCAGCACCGGTACCACCGGGCTGACCACCTTGCCGGCCAACGAGGAGCGCCTCGGGCATCGTGTCGGCTGGGCCGAGAAGAGCTTCCGTGGTGAGGCCGAGCGCGGTGACACCGACTACCTGTTCGTGTTGGAGAACGACGAAGGCCTGGTGGTCGGCATCAGTGCCATCGCCGGGGCCGTCGGCCTGCGCGAGCCCTGGTACAACTACCGGGTTGGCCTGACCGTCAGCGCCTCGCAGGAGCTGAACATCTATCGCGAAATCCCCACCCTGTTCCTGGCCAACGACCTGACCGGCAACTCCGAACTGTGCTCGTTGTTCCTGCGTAGCGACCACCGCTCCGGGCTCAATGGCCGCTTGCTGTCGCGGGCGCGCATGCTGTTCATCGCCGAGTTCCCGGAGTTGTTCGGCAACAAGATCATCGCCGAAATGCGTGGCATGTCTGACGAGCAGGGCCGTTCGCCCTTCTGGGAGAGCCTTGGGCGGCACTTTTTCAAGATGGAGTTCAGCCAGGCCGACTACCTCACTGGTGTGGGCAACAAGTCGTTCATTGCCGAGCTGATGCCCAAGTTCCCGTTGTACACCTGCTTCCTGTCGGAGGCTGCGCGCAGCGTCATCGGCCGTGTGCACACCGATACCGAGCCTGCCCTGGCCATGCTCAAGCAGGAAGGCTTCAGCTACCAGGGGTATGTCGACATCTTCGACGCAGGCCCGGCCATCGAGTGCGAAACCTCGAAGATCCGTGCCGTACGCGAGAGCCAGACCCTGGTGCTGGCCGTCGGTACGCCTGGCGATGACGCAACCCCTTACATCATCCATAACCGCAAGCGCGATGACTGCCGTATCACTGCCGCGCCCGCACGTCTGGCTGCGGGCACCCTGGTGGTCGACCCGCAAACCGCCAAGCGCCTGCGCATGGGCGCTGGCGACAACGTTCGCGCCGTGCCGCTGTCGGCAAGCCGGGAGGCCCAGTAAATGACCACGCATTACATCGCCGGCAGCTGGCAGGCCGGCCAGGGTGAAGCCCTGCAGTCGCTCAACCCGGTCACGCAAGCCGTTGTCTGGCAAGGGCAGGGCGCCGATGCCGGCCAGGTCGACGCTGCCGTGCAGGCCGCGCGTCAGGCTTTTCCGGCCTGGGCGCAACTGAGCCTGGAGGCGCGCATCGACGTGCTGGAAAAGTTCGCCGAGCAGCTCAAGCAGCATTCCGAGGCACTGGCCTACTGCATCGGCGAGGAAACCGGCAAGCCGCTGTGGGAGTCGGCTACCGAAGTCACCAGCATGGTCAACAAAGTCGCGATCTCGATACAGAGCTACCGCGAGCGCACGGGTGAGAAAAGCGGCCCGCTGGCCGATGCTACCGCCGTACTGCGGCACAAGCCCCACGGAGTGGTGGCGGTGTTCGGCCCCTACAATTTCCCCGGCCACTTGCCCAATGGGCACATTGTCCCGGCGCTGCTGGCCGGTAACTGTGTGGTGTTCAAGCCCAGCGAGCTGACCCCCAAGGTCGCCGAACTGACAGTCAATTGCTGGATCGCCGCGGGCCTGCCTGCCGGCGTGCTCAACCTGGTGCAGGGCGCACGTGAAACGGGCGTGGCGCTGGCTGCCAACCCAGGTATCGATGGCTTGTTCTTCACTGGCTCCAGCCGTACCGGCAACCTGCTTCACCAGCAGTTCGCCGGCCGTCCGGACAAGATCCTCGCCCTGGAAATGGGCGGCAACAACCCGTTGGTGGTGGATGAGGTCAAGGACCTCGACGCGGCGGTATACACGATCATCCAGTCGGCGTTCATCTCCGCAGGGCAGCGCTGCACCTGTGCTCGCCGCCTGCTGGTGCCGCAGGGCGCCTGGGGCGATGCCCTGGTCATACGGTTGGTCGAGGTGTGCAAAAGCATCACGGTCGGCGCTTTTGATCAGCAGCCGGCACCCTTCATGGGTTCGGTGATTTCGCTGCAGGCTGCGCGGGCGCTGGTCGCGGCGCAGGCTGAGCTGCTCGCCAAGGGCGCTACCCAGTTGCTGGAGATGACCCAGCCCCAGGCCGATGCCGCACTGCTGACCCCGGGCATCATCGATGTCACCGCCGTGGCCGACCGGCCCGACGAAGAGTTTTTCGGCCCGCTGCTGCAGGTGATTCGTTACACCGACTTCGATGCCGCCATCGACGAGGCCAACAACACCCAGTACGGCCTGGCCGCCGGGCTGTTGTCAGACTCCCGTGCCCGCTACCAGTACTTCTGGCTGCGCAGCCGCGCCGGCATCGTCAACTGGAACAAGCAACTGACCGGTGCCGCCAGCAGCGCGCCGTTCGGGGGGGTAGGCGCCAGTGGCAACCATCGCGCCAGCGCCTATTACGCCGCCGATTACTGCGCTTACCCCGTGGCTTCGCTGGAGACTGCCAGCCTTGCCCTGCCGGCGACCCTGACGCCGGGCGTCACCCTATAACAACAGGTCACGGAGCCTAGCCGATGAAATCCTATGAAGTGAATTTTGATGGCCTGGTGGGGCCTACCCACAATTACGGCGGCCTGTCCTACGGTAACGTGGCCTCGCAGAGCAACAGCCAGCAGGCCTCGAACCCGCGTGAAGCGGCGCGCCAAGGCCTGGCAAAGATGAAAGCGCTGGCCGACATGGGCTTCAAGCAGGGTGTGCTGGCGCCGCAGGAGCGCCCCGACGTAGCGGCGTTACGTCGCCTGGGCTTCAGCGGCAGCGATGCCGAAGTCATCCAGCGCGCGGCCAAAGAGGCCATGCCGCTGCTGGTCGCCAGTTGTTCGGCATCGAGCATGTGGGTGGCCAACGCGGCCACCGTCAGCCCCAGCGCCGACACCGCTGATGGCCGCGTGCATTTCACCGCGGCCAACCTCAACTGCAAGTACCACCGCAGCATCGAGCATCCGACCACCAGCCGTGTGCTGGCCGCCATGTTCAGCAATGAGCAGCACTTTGCCCATCACCCGGCGCTGCCTGCCGTGGCGCAGTTCGGCGACGAGGGCGCGGCCAACCATACGCGCTTCTGCCGCAGCTACGGCGAGCCGGGCGTTGAGTTTTTCGTCTACGGTCGCAGCGCGTTCGACGGCCGCTATCCCGCGCCGCAGAAGTATCCGGCGCGCCAGACCCTGGAAGCTTCACAGGCCGTAGCACGGCTTCACGGTCTGAGCGATGACGGTGTGGTCTACGCTCAACAGAATCCGTCAGTGATCGATCAGGGTGTATTCCACAACGATGTGATTTCGGTGGGCAATGGCGAGGTGCTGTTCTACCACGAAGATGCTTTCCTTGAGACTGACGCGGTGCTTGGCCAGCTGCAGGCTAAACTGGCCAGCAAGGGTGGCAACTTCCAGGCCATCCGTGTGCCACGGGCAGCGGTGGCGGTAGAGGATGCGGTGCGTTCCTACCTGTTCAACAGCCAGCTGCTCAGCCGCGACGACGGCTCGATGCTGCTGGTGGTGCCTGAGGAGTGCCGCAACAATGAGCGCGTCTGGGCGTACCTGCAGCAACTGACCAGCCAGGGTGGCGCGGTAAAGGAGGTCAAGGTGTTCGACCTCAAGCAAAGCATGCAGAACGGCGGCGGCCCGGCGTGCCTGCGCTTGCGCGTGGCTTTGAAGGAATCGGAACTGGCGGCGGTCAATCCAGGCGTTATCATGACCGCCCCGCTGTACGACACACTGTTGCAGTGGGTCGACAAGCACTACCGCGACCGCCTGGGCGAAGCGGACCTTGCCGACCCGCAGTTGCTGGTCGAATGCCGTACGGCGCTGGATGAGTTGACCCAGATTCTGAAGTTGGGCTCGGTCTATCCGTTCCAACGCCAACCTTGAAGAGAGATTTTGTAATGACCGACGCCCTGCGCCTGATCCTTGAAGATGTAGACGGCACCCAGCTGGAAACCTCCTGCACCCGCTTTGCCGTTGTCTGGCAGGGCAAGGAAGTGTGGATTCAGCAAGACGGCCGTGGCCAATTGCTGATCGGTGTCGACGTCGATGAGAACGACACCGAGTACGCCAACCTGCTGCTGCGCCCGATGGCTACCAACCTGGTCAGCCTGCAGCTGGAGATGGAACCGGCAGAAGTCGGTGAAGACGATGACCACGTCCATGGCCCCGGCTGCGGCCACGACCACTAAGGAAGCGCCTATGCTCGCCCTTGGCAAATTGCTTGAGCTGACCCTGACCGATCATGAGCCGGCCGAGAAGACCCAAGTCACACCCAAGGGCGTGCGTTTACGCTGGCTGGGGGAGGGCGCACTTGAGGTGCGTCCGCCCGAGGGCGACGATTGCGGGTTGGACCTGCTGCTGTCGGCCGGTATCCATGGCAATGAAACGGCGCCGATCGAATTGCTCGAACGGCTGCTGCATGGCGTGGCCAATGGCAAGATCAAGCCGCGTTCGCGTGTGATGTTCCTGTTCGGCAACCCTGCGGCCATCCGCAAGGGCGAGCGCTTCATCGAGCAGGACATCAACCGCCTGTTCAATGGTCGTCACGAGCTTTCCAGTGGTTTCGAGGCATTGCGTGCCGCGGAACTTGAGCAGTTCGCCCGGGTGTTCTTCAGCAAGCCCGAGCGTACCCGCCTGCATTACGACCTGCATACCGCCATTCGTGGCTCCAAGATCGAGCAGTTTGCCCTTTACCCCTACAAAGAGGGGCGCAAGCATTCCCGCCGCGAGCTGGCTCGCCTGGCTGCTGCCGGCATGGAGGCGGTGCTGCTGCAGAGCAAGTCATCGATCACCTTCAGTGCTTTCACCTATGAGCAGCTCGATGCAGAGGCATTCACCCTGGAGCTTGGCAAGGCACGGCCGTTCGGGCAGAACGAGCAGGTCAACCTCGACAAGCTGGAGGAGCGCCTGATCCAGATCATCGAAGGCAATGAGCCTGAGGCCGAAGATTCGCTCGATGGTCTTAAACTGTTCAGTGTGGCTCGCGAGATCATCAAGCACAGTGAGGGCTTCCGCCTGCACCTGCCGGTGGATATCGAGAACTTCTCCGAGCTGAGCAAAGGTTATCTGCTGGCCGAGGACCTGGCCGAAATGCGCTGGGTGGTGGAGGAGGAGGGGGCGCGGATCATCTTTCCCAATCCCAAGGTCAAGAACGGGCTGCGCGCCGGCATTCTCATCGTCCCGGACTCGGGGCAGCGCCTGGGCTGAGATTGCGCATTGCCTTGCAGGAGCGGCCTTTTGTCGCGCAAGGGCGCTTCTACAACGGCCAGTCGTCGCTGAATGCTGCCCATGAAAACCATTTAATTCACCGCCTGTTCCATTTTCCCTTCCCTTGAGCGGTAATTGGCTTGCCAGCGGCAAAAGCCTGCATTTAGCATCCGGTCATGTCATTTTCGTTTGCATGAGCCTTAAAAGCCGTCCAATCGACGCTTTGCATCGCATAAACACACTGCACCGAGATTGCAGGACCGATATAATGCGGCCCTTTGCCGTCGTTTCGTCGACGCGTTTGCCCACCAGGGCCGCCGTTTCCGTGGAAGAACCTATGAAAAGCGCAGAAATCCGTGAAGCCTTCCTTCGCTTCTTCGAAGAGCAGGGCCATACCCGAGTCGCCTCCAGTTCGCTGATCCCGAACAACGACCCGACCCTGCTGTTCACCAACGCAGGCATGAACCAGTTCAAGGACTGCTTCCTCGGTGCCGAGAAGCGCGCCTACACCCGTGCGGTCAGCAGCCAGAAGTGCGTGCGCGCCGGCGGCAAGCATAACGACCTGGAAAACGTCGGTTACACCGCGCGTCACCATACCTTCTTCGAGATGCTGGGCAACTTCAGCTTCGGCGACTATTTCAAGCGCGATGCGATCACGTTCGCCTGGACCTTCCTGACTTCCGACAAGTGGCTGAACCTGCCCAAGGAAAATCTCTGGGTCACCGTCTACGCCAGCGACGACGAAGCCTACGACATCTGGACCAAGGAAGTCGGCGTGCCGGCCGAGCGCATGGTGCGCATCGGTGACAATAAAGGCGCCCCTTACGCCTCCGACAACTTCTGGACCATGGGCGATACCGGCCCGTGCGGGCCTTGCACCGAGATCTTCTACGACCACGGTGCCGATATCTGGGGCGGCCCACCCGGTTCCCCTGAAGAAGACGGCGACCGCTACATCGAGATCTGGAACAACGTCTTCATGCAGTTCAACCGCACTGCCGATGGCGTGCTGCACCCGCTGCCAGCGCCGTCGGTGGATACCGGCATGGGCCTGGAGCGCATCAGTGCGGTCATGCAGCACGTGCACTCGAACTACGAGATCGACCTGTTCCAGAACCTGCTGAGCGCTGCGGCCAAGGCCATCGGCTGCAGCAACGACGGTCAGGCTTCGCTGAAAGTCGTGGCAGACCACATCCGCTCTTGCGGCTTCCTGATCGCAGACGGCGTGCTGCCGTCCAACGAAGGCCGTGGCTACGTGCTGCGCCGCATCATTCGTCGTGCCTGCCGTCACGGTAACAAGCTGGGCGCCAAGGGCAGCTTCTTCTACCAGATCGTCGCCGCCCTGGCTGCCGAGATGGGCGAGGCGTTCCCGGAGCTCAAGAGCCAGCAAGCGCACATCGAGCGCGTGCTCAAGGCCGAAGAAGAACAGTTCGCCAAGACCCTCGAGCAGGGCCTGCGCATCCTCGAGCAGGACCTGGCCCAGCTCAAGGGCGACGTAGTGCCGGGTGACGTGGTGTTCAAGCTGTACGACACCTACGGCTTCCCGATGGACCTGACCGCCGACATCGCCCGAGAGCGCGAGCTGACCATCGATGAAGCGGGCTTCGAGCGTGAAATGGATGCCCAGCGTGAGCGCGCCCGTTCCGCCAGCGCCTTCGGCATGGATTACAACAGCCTGGTCAAGGTCGACACCGCTACCGATTTCGTCGGCTACAACGCCACCGAAGGTCAGGGCAAGGTCATTGCGCTGTACAAGGACGGCCAGTCGGTCGACCAGTTGGGCGAGGGCGAGCAGGGCGTCGTGGTGCTGGACCGCACCCCGTTCTATGCCGAGTCCGGTGGCCAGGTTGGTGACACCGGCTACCTGCAGTCGGGCGCCGTACGCTTTGACGTGCAAGACACCACCAAGACCGGCGGCGCTTTCCTGCACCATGGCGTGGTCGCCAGCGGCGCGCTGGTGATCGGTTCTCCGGTCCAAGCCAAGGTCGATGCCGAAGTGCAGCACGCCACCTCGCTGAATCACTCGGCCACTCACCTGCTGCACGAAGCGCTGCGTCAGGTGTTGGGCGAGCACGTGCAGCAGAAGGGCTCGCTGGTCGACAGCCAGCGTCTGCGTTTCGACTTCAGCCACTTCGAGGCGGTGACGCCTGCGCAGATCAAGGCTCTGGAAGACATCGTCAACCGTGAAGTGCGCAAGAACACCCCGGTGGAAACTGAAGTCACTGATATCGAAACCGCCAAGCGCAAAGGCGCGATGGCCCTGTTTGGCGAGAAATACGGCGATACCGTGCGCGTGCTGAGCATGGGTGGCGATTTCTCCGTCGAGCTGTGCGGCGGGATCCACGCCAAGCGCACCGGCGATATCAGCCTGTTCAAGATCATCAGCGAAGGTGGCGTGGCCTCTGGCGTGCGCCGTATCGAAGCGGTTACCGGCGCTGCCGCGCTGGCTTACCTGAACGCTGCCGAAGAGCAGGTCAAGGAAGCCGCGCAGTTGGTCAAGGGCAACCGTGACAACCTGATCGACAAGCTGTCGGCTGTGCTCGAGCGCAACCGTCAGCTGGAGAAGCAGCTGGAACAGCTGCAGGCCAAGGCCGCCAGCGCCGCAGGGGATGATCTCTCCAGTGCGGCTGTTGAGGTCAAGGGTGCCAAGGTCCTCGCCGCCCGCCTGGATGGGCAGGATGGCAAGGCCTTGCTGGCCCTGGTCGATCAGCTGAAGAACAAGCTCGGCCACGCAGTGATCCTGCTGGGCAGCGAGCATGAGGGCAAGGTCGTGCTGGTGGCCGGCGTGACCAAAGACCTCTCCAGCCAACTCAAGGCTGGTGACCTGATGAAACAAGCCGCTGCGGCAGTGGGTGGCAAGGGCGGTGGCCGTCCGGACATGGCTCAGGGCGGTGGCGTCGACGTCGCTGCGCTGGACCAGGCCCTGGCGCTGGCCGTGCCGTTCGCAGAGCAGGGACTTTGAGATGGAGGGGCCGGTGGTCTAGTCACCGGCCCCTCCATGTTGGATGGTTTTTTTGAGGCCCTGTATGGGCTGAGGCACCATTGAAATGGCGTTGATCGTACAGAAATTTGGCGGCACCTCTGTCGGTTCCATCGAGCGGATCGAGCAGGTTGCCGACAAGGTCAAGAAACACCGTGAAGCGGGCGACGACCTGGTTGTTGTGCTGTCGGCCATGAGTGGCGAAACCAATCGCCTGATCGACCTGGCCAAGCAGATCACCGATCAGCCGGTTCCGCGTGAGCTGGACGTGATCGTGTCCACCGGCGAGCAGGTCACCATTGCCCTGCTGGCCATGGCCTTGATCAAGCGTGGCGTGCCGGCGGTGTCCTACACCGGCAACCAGGTGCGCATCCTCACCGACAGCGCGCACAACAAAGCACGCATCCTGCAGATCGACGACCAGAAGATTCGCGCCGACCTCAAGGAAGGGCGTGTGGTGGTTGTAGCCGGTTTCCAGGGGGTCGACGAGCACGGCAGCATCACTACCCTGGGCCGCGGCGGCTCCGATACCACTGGCGTGGCCCTGGCGGCCGCGCTCAAGGCTGACGAGTGCCAGATCTACACCGACGTCGATGGCGTCTACACCACAGACCCGCGCGTCGTGCCGCAGGCGCGCCGCCTGGAGAAGATCACCTTCGAAGAGATGCTGGAAATGGCCAGCCTCGGGTCCAAGGTGCTGCAGATCCGCTCGGTGGAGTTCGCCGGCAAGTACAACGTTCCGCTGCGCGTGCTGCACAGCTTCAAGGAGGGTCCAGGTACCCTCATTACCATTGATGAAGAGGAATCCATGGAACAGCCGATCATTTCCGGTATCGCCTTCAACCGTGATGAAGCCAAGCTGACCATTCGCGGCGTGCCGGACACTCCGGGCGTCGCTTTCAAGATCCTCGGCCCGATCAGCGCCTCGAACATCGAAGTGGACATGATCGTGCAGAACGTCTCGCACGATAACACCACCGACTTCACCTTCACCGTGCACCGCAACGAGTACGAGAAGGCCCACAGCGTGCTGGAGAACACCGCACGTGAAATCGGTGCCCGCGAAGTGATCGGCGATACCAAGATCGCCAAGGTATCGATCGTCGGTGTTGGCATGCGTTCCCACGCAGGTGTTGCCAGCCGCATGTTCGAAGCTCTGGCCAAGGAGAGCATCAACATCCAGATGATCTCCACGTCCGAGATCAAGGTGTCGGTAGTCATCGAAGAGAAGTACCTGGAGCTGGCCGTTCGCGCGCTGCATACCGCGTTCGAGCTTGACGCTCCGGCCCGACAGGGCGAGTAAGGCGTTGCCTTGAGGGGCGCGGCTTGCCGCGCCCTTCGCGTTTCTGCTCGTCACGCAGGCCCTGTCCTGCCAGCGTGACGCGCTATGGGCCCCTGTGTCGTCGTCCACGACCAGGCCCGGTTTTTCCCAGACTGTTATCCCTGAATGTCTTGCGTAAGGAGAAAGCTATGTTGATTCTGACTCGTCGGTGCGCCGAGAGCCTGATCATTGGAGATGGCGAGATCACCGTGACGGTGCTCGGCGTCAAAGGAAACCAGGTGCGCATCGGCGTCAGCGCCCCCAAGGAAGTGGCTGTTCACCGCGAGGAAATCTACCTGCGGATCAAGAAAGAGAAGGATGAGGAGCCAAGCCTTTAATTTTTTTGAAGTTTTTTTCAAAAAAAGGGTTGCAAACGAGGAAGAGCCTGTTTAATATTCGCCTCGTGTTGCGGTGAGGTGGCCGAGTGGCCGAAGGCGCTCCCCTGCTAAGGGAGTATACCTCATAAGGGTATCGGGGGTTCGAATCCCCCCTTCACCGCCATTATTCGCTTAGGGCGCTGTAATCGGTAAGAACGCTAAGTCGTTGAAGTTAAACGAAAAAGTTCTTGCAAAAATGTTTCAGCGACCTATAATGCGCGGCAAGACACGGACTCATAGCTCAGCTGGATAGAGTACTCGGCTACGAACCGAGCGGTCGGAGGTTCGAATCCTCCTGAGTCCGCCACTTTTGA
Source organism: Pseudomonas sp. BNK-15 (assembly GCF_047456105.1). Lineage (NCBI taxonomy): Bacteria > Pseudomonadati > Pseudomonadota > Gammaproteobacteria > Pseudomonadales > Pseudomonadaceae > Pseudomonas > Pseudomonas sp. BNK-15. Next base: position 381,860 of record NZ_CP179898.1, on the reverse strand, counting down.
AGTGGCTTTGCTTAAAAAGCTGCTTCAAGCAACCAGTGGTAATCTGGTCTAAAACTACCAATTACGGACTCATAGCTCAGCTGGATAGAGTACTCGGCTACGAACCGAGCGGTCGGAGGTTCGAATCCTCCTGAGTCCGCCACTTTTGAAGTGGCTCTGCTTGCAAAGCGACTTCAGTAAGCCAGTGGTAATCTGGCCTAAAACTACCAACTACGGACTCATAGCTCAGCTGGATAGAGTACTCGGCTACGAACCGAGCGGTCGGAGGTTCGAATCCTCCTGAGTCCGCCACATATCAAGAAGCCCGCTCAATTGAGCGGGCTTTTTGTTTTCTGCCGTTCACTGATTTATCAGTGATGCCCGCTAGACTGAAAATAAACCCCCCGACACTTCTTTGCGCGCCGCATGTGTTTTTTCTTTGGCTCGTGCCGTCGCACACATGGCTTCGAGCGTTGTCATAGCTTTATCGCGCAAACGATTGTTCTGGCCAAAATTTTAAGCGATCTGACAGCTTAGGCAGTGTATGATTGCGCCCGTCAGCCCCGCCGGGGCTTGTGGAATACCACCATGGACTTACCCAGTAGTTACTTCTTAACAAGATTCTTACAGCCTGATCTGACCGATTGATTCCCCCGGCGTGCTCCGCTGCTGGGAGTGGAGTTCGCCTATGACTGAAGTAGAAGTAAAGAAAGCACAAGAGAGCCTGCAGGATCGCCTGGCCCAGGTGGTCGAACTGTTGCAGCGCCAACGCGTGGTTGAGGACCTGACCCACCGTCAGGAAGGTCATCACCACGACCTGGTGGAAAACCTCGTCCACCGTCAAAACCTCGTCGAGTTGCAGCGCAAGCTCGACGACCTGCACCCTGCAGATATCGCCTATATCCTCGAAGCATTGCCCCTGGAAGACCGCCTGACGGTCTGGCAGCTGGTGCGCTCGGATCGTGACGGCGACATCTTGCTTGAAGTTTCCGACTCGGTTCGTCAATCGCTGATCGCCGACATGGACGATCACGAGATCCTCGCTGCGGCCAAGGAAATGGACGCCGATGAGCTGGCGGACCTGGCGGCGGAGCTGCCGCGTGATGTCGTTCACGAGCTGATGGAAAGCCTCGATGCGCAGCAGCGCGAGCGTGTGCGCTCGGCGTTGAGCTACGACGAGGAGCAGGTCGGTGCGCTGATGGACTTCGAGATGGTGACCATCCGTGAAGATGTCAGCCTGGAAGTGGTTCTGCGTTACCTGCGTCGCCTTAAAGAGCTGCCCAACCACACTGACAAACTGTTCGTAGTCGACTACGACGGTATCCTCAAGGGTGTGTTGCCGATCAAGCGTCTGTTGGTCAACGATCCGGACAAGAAGGTCGCGGAGGTCATGGCGATTGATCCGGTCTCCTTCCACCCCGACGAAGATGCCTACGATGCGGCGCAGGCTTTCGAGCGCTATGACCTGGTTTCGGCGCCGGTGGTGGACAAGAGTGACCGCCTGATCGGCCGTTTGACCATCGATGAGATGGTCGACCTGATTCGTGAAGAGAGCGAGAGTGAAGTTCTCAACATGGCTGGCCTGCGCGAGGAGGAAGACATCTTCGCCTCGGTCTGGCGTTCATTGCGCAACCGTTGGGCCTGGCTGGCGATCAACCTGATAACCGCGTTTCTGGCCTCGCGTGTGATCGGCCTGTTCGAGGGCTCGATCGAGAAGCTCGTGGCACTGGCGGCGCTGATGCCGATCGTGGCGGGTATTGGCGGCAACTCTGGCAACCAGACCATTACCATGATCGTTCGCGCCATGGCGTTGGACCAAGTTTCGCCGGGCAATACCAGCCGCCTTATGCGCAAGGAGCTGGCGGTGTCGCTGCTCAATGGCCTGATCTGGGGTGGAGTGATCGGTGCTGTGGCGTTCTGGCTGTATGACAGCTGGTCGTTGGGGTTGGTGATGACTGCGGCCATGACCTTGAACCTGCTGCTGGCCGCGCTCATGGGGGTGTTGATCCCGATGACGCTGACGCGCCTGGGGCGCGACCCTGCCATGGGGTCCAGCGTGATGATCACTGCCGTGACCGACAGTGGTGGGTTCTTCATCTTCCTGGGGCTGGCTACGCTGTTCCTGCTTTGATATTGGGAAGTGCACGCCAGAGCGATCAAGGCATGCGCCTGGCCGCACCACCAAGGCCTGTGCGCAGCCCAACAAAAAAGCCAGCTTACGCTGGCTTTTTTTGTTCTCGCTACGCGCCTCAGGAGGCGTCGGCTGCCATTTCCACATCGTGAGCGATGAGGGCGACCAGCGCGTTCTGCTGTCGATGGGACAGCTGACGGAAGCGTTGCAGCAACTCGCGCTCATGCAGGGACAGCTCGGGGCTATCCAGGCGCATGCTCAGCTCGTCGCCCAGCGCACCTTCCTGGATAAGGCTCTGCTCCAGGCGTGCGATGATCTCGGAGTTCATGCTGCGGTGATGGTTGCGCGCTACCTCGGCAATGCGCTCACGCATTCCGTCTGGCAGGCGGACGACGAACTTGTCAGCGGTGCGGCTCGAATAAATAGCCTGTTTCATTGGGCGCATATAAATTAACCGGTTTTTGGTTCAGGGGAAGCGGTTCACAAATTGGCCGCACGGGATGCAGGTACGACCGTGGCGACGACAAAATGTTCAACCGCCTGGAAAATTTGGTGCTCATCTTGCCTCAAGGTCGCCGTTTCCTTGGCGTCAATTCTGTGACAAATAGTGATCCCGGTAAAGGCTTTTTGCCAGTACCAATTATCAGAAATGAGTACTGGTTGGAAAAGTTTTGCATTTCCAGGTTCGCCTTACCGTCAGCCCTTTGCCGTCAAAAACCCGTAAAACGCGGCAAAGTGTAGAGAAAACCCTTAAAATGCGCAGGTTTCCTTCCATAGAGCATAGTGGCTATGCAACATGACGCAAGCTCCCAAGATAAAGCCTCAGGCGTGCTGATATATCTGATGGGACCCTCTGGCTCGGGAAAAGATTCCCTGATCGAGGCCGCTCGCGCGCAACTGGCTGGCGCGGGTGTGGAAATTGCCCGGCGAGTCATCACACGTTCCGCAGAAGCCACAGGTGAAGCGGCGCAAAGCGTCACGCCAGAGCGCTTCGAAGCGATGCGAGCGGCAGGGGAATTTGCCATGCATTGGCAGGCCAACGGTCTGGAGTATGGGATCCCCAAGCAAGTGGACGTTTGGCTCGCGCAAGGGCGGTCGGTGCTGGTCAACGGTTCCCGTAGCTATCTGCCCGAGGCGCGTAGGCGCTATCCCGGTCTGCTGGCAGTACGCCTGGAGGTTGACCCAGAGGTGTTGCGTGCGCGCCTGATTGCCAGAGGCAGGGAGACACCGCAAGAGATCGATCAGCGCCTGGCGCGTAGTGCCAGGCTCCAGGGCTGTCCCGATCCCGGCGTGCATGCGCTGGACAACTCCGGGTCACTGGCCACGGCGGTCAGCGCATTGTTCGACCTGCTGCGTCAACAGGGAGTGTCCGTTTGACACGAGCATCGGAAAAGCCCTACGTGCAAAAAGCCCGATAGATGCATGACAAACGGCTGCCCTCTGGTTAACATGCTCGCCGTCCAGCTGTGCAGCGTTCGCTGCCGGTTCTTGTGTCTCAGTAGCTCAATTGGATAGAGCATCCCCCTCCTAAGGGGAAGGTTGGCAGTTCGAACCTGCCCTGGGACGCCATATTTTCTCTCGCTCCATACGCTTACTTGCAGTTACCCGCCTTGCGGTAACCTGCACTCTGCGCTTCTGCTTCACTGCCAAATGCCACCTGATTTTTCTGAGCGACCTGGCTGTAACCGGGGCAACCGCTGGCCAAGTGGTACACGTGACTGTTGCGGTTGCCAATGATCGCACCGTCAGTCGACGCACTCGCCAGGGTCGGCTTGCCGATATCTCTCGCAGCCGTTTTCGGGGTTGCCGAAGCTACCACGTCCATAGCCCCGGCAGGCTTGTAGCCCAGCGTCCATTTCCGTTCGCCGGTGACGAATGGGTTCGAATGCCCCATGATCGCGGCGATTCGCTGATTGCGCTGCTTTTCCCACGCAGAAACCGGGTGCTGTTTATCCCAGGCCATAAGCACCTGCTGCTGTTGTCTCGACATGCTCAACTTGTACCGGTCGAACATGTAGAACGTGGTGCGCGCAACCAGCCCTTTGACTTCGTCACGCGGCTCGGCGGTTTTCTGCTGGAAGTCGACCTTGGTGGTGCACTGCCCGTACTGGGGCGCAACGCCTGAAACCATGCCGTAGTTGAAATTGCTGCGGTCACCGTTCACTTCACCCACGGACGGATAGAGGTTGAACAGGTCGGCTTCCATGGCGCGGAAGGTAGGGTCTTCATTGACGCAATGCTCGCGACCGCCGTTCTGCCAGCATTTGCGCTGGTGGCCAAAAGTCCAGGCCGGCACGATGTGCTCCCATTCGGTACGTTCGGCGCGGGTCTGTACTTTGCGGGTTTCGTAGCCGCAGGATTTGGCGTCGACCCGGCCACCGGATTTGCCGACCCAGGTCCATTTACAGCCACAGTACAGTTCGCCCATTGGGCTGTTTGCCTGGTCGAGGAAGATTTTCTGCTTGGCGACAACCTTGGCTTCGGTAAACGTTGCGGGGGGATTGGCGAAGGCGGCAGGGATGACAGAGAGGGCGAGGGTAACGACGTACAGCAGTTTCTTCATGAGAAAGCATCATCGGATTTCGGGGGCAGAATTATACGGTGTGCTGACGTCAATTGAAGAAATGTCCTATCGCATCGCCGTAGTGTGCCTATTGCGCGACGCTGATGGGGTTTCTCGATTTGGGTCTACGCCTGTTGCATAATGTCCCGAAACCAACGGTCATGATTTGAAGCGCGCGGCCGATAACGGGGTTGCTGCACTACGCCCTTGTTGACCCCTTCGAAGCGAATACCATGCTCCCCATCTATTTGAACCTAGGTTGCGCCGATCATCCTCGCCAAGGCTTTATCAATATTGATGTGGAGCCCACAGGGGCCGATCTGCAATGGACGCCGGGCCAGGCTTTGCCGTGGGAACAAGGCACGGTGCCAGGAATCTACAGTGCTCATCTTCTGGAGCGACTCGGGCGTAACCAAGGTATTCGCTTGCTGCACGAATGCCGTCGAGTCCTGCAGCCCGGCGGGGTTATCCGTCTCGTCTGCGCCGACCTGGAAGCGTTGGTCGACGATTATCTGAATAACCGCACACGCCCTGAGGCGCCAGGCATCGGTCGCGCCGAATGGCTGAACAAGGCCCTGCGCCAGCATGCCTGGACCTTCGACGCCGAGGAGCTGACGCGAATCTGCAAGATGGTCGGCCTGGAACCGGTAGCTATCACCGCAGAAGGCAACAGCAGCGATCCGCACCTGAGTGGGCTGGACGCTACGGTGCCGGGCCAGTTGGTGCTTGAGTTTTGCAAGCCGCAGCGCCAATTGGCGGCCGATGCCCAGCCGCTGGTCAGCATTGTCATGCCGACCTACAAGACCGAACACCTCTACGACGCCTTGGGCAGCGCGCTGAACCAGACCTACCGCAACCTGGAAATCCTGGTGTGCGACGACTGCCCGACTGATGAGATCGAAAGGATCTGCGCCGACCTGAGCCAGGACGACCCGCGCGTGCGTTATGTGCGCAACCCAGATGCTGGAAAGGACATTGGCCGTCTTAACCATGTCCTTTGCCTGAAAGAGGCGCGCGGCGAATTCATCAAGTTTCTCAACGACGACGACCTGCTGGAACTCGAATGCGTGGAACGGATGCTCGACAGCTTCCGCTGCTATCCAGACGTTACGCTGGTAACCTCTAAGCGCCAGCGCATCGACCAGTACGGCGAGCCGCTGGCCGATATCGCCGCAACCCAAGCCCCCGTGGCAGACGATGCGATGATCGAAGGCCTGTCGCTGGGTACCGCACTCATGCAGTCGCAGATCAATTTCGTTGGCGAGCCGAGCACGGTCATGTTTCGCCGCGCCGATATGCTGGAAATCACTCCGGACTTCATGTCGGTAGACGAACAACCCATCGCCTGGGCCTCCGACGTGGCGATTTTTCTCAACCTCGCACTGCGCGGCAACACCGTTTATCTGGTCCAGCCACTGAGTAGCTTCCGCATTCACGGCGAGCAATGCCAGGTGCTTTACGGCGCCGCCGCACAAGGTGAATCCCGACGCTGCTGGGCAATCATGCGCGACTTCTGGGCGCGGCATGAATTCGACAAGGCGCTCTGACATTGCGCAGTATGCCCACGCCTGAACAACACAAGGCCGGCCAACGCCGCCAGCCGCAGGAACACCGCTCATGAATGGTCGGCCCCCCGTTTTCGTGACCCAGCCCGCATTGCCCGAGCTGGAGGCTTTCTTGCCATACCTGCGGGAAATTTGGGACAGCCGCATGCTGACCAATGGCGCAGCCATGCACCAGCGACTGGAAGCGGCGCTGTGCGCTTACCTGGGCGTGGAACACATTTCGCTATTCTGCAACGGTACCCAGGCGCTGATAACGGCGTTGCAGGCGGCCGGGCTCAGCGGTGAGGTGATCACCACGCCGTACTCCTTTGTTGCCACTGCCCATTCGCTGCTATGGAACAATCTGACGCCGGTGTTCGTCGATATCGACCCGCACACCCTGAACCTAGACCCGGCACGCATCGAGGCGGCCATCACCGACCAGACCACAGGCATCCTGCCGGTACACTGCTATGGCCATCCCTGCGATGTGGAGGCGATACGCGCGATTGCCGAGCGCCATGGCCTGCAGGTGATCTATGACGCGGCACATGCTTTTGGTGTTCAGGATACAAACGGCAGCCTGCTGCGCCACGGCGACCTCGTGACCCTGAGCTTCCACGCTACCAAGGTGTTCAGTACCTTCGAGGGCGGCGCTGTCATCTGTCGCGACGAGGCGACCAAGCGGCGCATCGACCAGTTGAAGAACTTTGGTCTGTCTGCCGACGGAAGCACCGTAGAACTGACCGGCACCAACGGCAAGCTCAGCGAAATTCACGCAGCCTTTGGCCTGTTGCAACTGGAGGGCCTGGATGAAGCGCTGGGGAAGCGGCGGCTGATCGACCAGCGTTATCGCGAAGGGCTTGCGGGGATTGCGGGTATTCGCTGTATCGAGGGCAGGGGCGAGGCAGTCGCCAATCATGCGTACTTCCCGATACTGGTAGGGCCTGAGTTTGCTCTTGGCCGTGATGCGCTGTTCTCGCACCTCGCCGCTCACGACATTCATGGGCGGCGTTATTTCCAGCCCCTGATCAGTGGCCTGCCGATGTACCGTGGGTATCCATCGTCCAGCGCCGACAACCTGCCGGTAGCGCATCAGGCGGTGGAGCAGGTGATCTGCCTACCGATCTATCCTGACCTGGATTTCGGCACCGTGGACTTCATTGTCGGTTTGATCGCCGGGGCCGGTGCATGACCAGGGTGGCGATCATGCAGCCGTACCTGTTTCCCTACATTGGCTACTGGCAACTATTGAAGGCCGCAGACTGCTTCGTAGTCTACGATGACGTCAACTTCATCACGCGGGGGTGGATCAACCGCAATCGCATCCTGATTAACGGGGCGCCAGGGATGATCACGCTGCCGTTGTTGCAGGCCTCGCAAAACCGCAAGATCAACGAAATAGAAATTGCACCTGCTGCTCAGTGGCAACGACGCATGCTACGCAGCGTGGAAATGGCCTATCGCAAGGCACCCTGTTTCGATCAGGTATTTCCAGTGATCGAGCATATTCTGGCGCACGAAGACAACAACCTCGCGGGTTTTCTGAGTCATCAAATTCAGGTGTTGGCCAACTTCATGGGCCAATCGACGCGGCTCGTTACCAGCAGCCAGGTCTACGGCAACGCTCAACTTACGGCGCAGGCGCGGATTCTGGATATCTGCCGCCATGAAGGTGCAACCTGCTATATCAATGCCCAGGGCGGGCGCTCGCTCTATGAGCCGGAGAGGTTCGCCGACGCCAATATAGATCTGCGTTTCATCGGTATGCGGGTACTGGCCTATCGCCAACGCTGCGAGGGTTTCACACCGTACCTGTCGATCATCGATGCCCTGATGGAGGTTGGCGCCGAGGGCATCGGGCCGCACTTGGCGGCCTACGATTACCTCTGAGGTTCAAGCCTGGCAGACTACATAGATACTCGCAGTGAGGTCCGGGTATTTCATGCCCATCTTGTAACAGCCTTCGAAGAACGCCTGGTCGATGATGCCGGCACGCAAGGCTGCATCGAACTGAAAGTTGGCCATCGGCTTGAACAGGATGCCGCCGCGCTGGGTCACCTGGAAGCCGGCCTGCAACGCCTCGTGTTCCAGGGTGTCGAGGCTGTAGGTGCAACGGTGGCCGTGCTTGCGCTCGCCATCGGTAACAGCCGCATTGAAGTCGATCAGCCCCATGCCCACCGCGATCTGCCGTGACGCCGCATTGGCATTGGGCACGACGATGAACAGCCGGCCGCCCGGCGCCAGCCACTCGCGTATCTTCTTGAGTACCGGCTGTGGCTCGGTGAGATGTTCGAGGGTATGGATCAGGAAGATGTTGTCGAACCGACGCTCCAGGGTAGTGTCTTCGAACCGACCCAGGATGAATGTTGCGCGCGCATCGCCAACGTTCTTGCGGGCGACTTCGATCAGGTCGGTGGCCCCTTCAAGCACGGTCACGTCATCGAAGACCTGCAGCAACTTTTTGGTGAACTCGCCGTGATAGCATCCCATTTCCAGCGCATTTCCAGGGCGAAACTGCCCGTTGAGCGCCTTGAGCATGTAGTCGCGGTGGATGTAGTCGAAATCGTAGGCGTACAGGCGGTTTTCCGTGTCCTGGTACTCGGTGTTCAGGTCGCGTGACATGGTTAACCCTGGTTGGAGTGATACATGCGCCTGGCCGGTGGCTGATACCACTCGTCCAGCGTTGCGGGTACCCGCGCGTTATAGCCGATGACCTGGCGCATCATCGGGTCGAGGTTTGGCCCCAGGTCATAACCCAGGGCCCGCGGGTAGTCGAATTGCTGCTTGATGAACGGCTTGGAAAACATCGGCGTGACCGAGCGGCGCACCCGGTCGGTAACGTTGCTGCCGCCGGCGTGCCAGACATTGGAATTGAACATCAGGATGCTGCCGGCCGGGGCGATAGCCTGTTCGGCGTGGGCCATGAAATAGTCGTCAGTCGGCTTGGCTTCGGCCTTGTGCGAACCGGAGAGCATCCAGGTCGCGCCATTGGCGGCGGTGAAGTCGTCGAGCATCACCAGTGTGTTCAGCAGCAACGGCATATCACCGGAAAAAGAACGGATATCCCGGTGAACGCGCTGGGCGTAAGACTGGCTGTCGCGGGTGTTGATGGCCCCGCCATAGGAGTTGAGGATGAACTGCCCACCGAAATAGCGCTCGATGAAGGCATAGATAGGGTAGGCCTTCAGGCAGTCGAGAAAACTGCCAAACTGGCCGATCAGGTGGTGCACGGTGTAACTGGTGTCCTGATCGATGCCGTTCTTGATCTGGTAGTCGCGGCAGATTGCATAGGCCTTGTGGATGTCTTCACGCATCTGCTCGACGATAGCGATCGGGATGGCGCTCTCGAAGATAACCCAGCCTTGCTCCGCCATGCGCCGGTCGAATACCTCGCTGGAAATCATGGGCGCTTCACCTGATCGTGACGATGCATTTGGAGGGGTACAGCTCGCACTTCTCCAGGGTGTATTCGGAAGGGGTGAAGACTTCTTTGAAGGCCAGTGCTTCGCCGGGTGCTTGAGCCCATGTCAGCTCGTCCATCAGTAGCATGCTGCCGGAAACCAGGTGTGGCTTGATCGCCTTGAGCGCTGCCAGTGTCGGCTCGTACAGACCCATGTCGAAGTAGGCGAAGGCGACGATGGCCGAGCCGTTGTTCTTGAAGAATTCGGGCGCGGTCTGACAGACGTCCCCCGCAACCAGTTGATGTACTCCGCGCTTGTGTCCCAGCACGTTGTTGCCTTCGTGCACCTGCAGCAGTTCGCTCAGGTAATCCTTGTAGCTGGCTTTGGTGGAGTAGGAGTTCTCAACCCACACACCGCTTTCCTTGCAGTCTTTTTCACCCGGTGCGCAATAGCCTTCAAAGGTGTCGAAGCCGACGATCTGCCGCTGTTTGTTGAACGGTTCGTACATGGCCCTCAGGTTTTCCAGCAGCACCAGGTTGTGGCCGTACCAGGTGCCAAACTCGCAGATCATCCCCGGGATATGCTTGAAGCGTTTGTACAGGTCGCTCAAGACGATGAACTTCACCAATACTGAGCTGCGGGTATACAGGCCGATATTGAAAAGCACGTCGTCGTCAGAGAGCGGGCTGTTCAGGTACATGTCGCGCAACTTGTCACGAAAGGCGTACTGCAAATCCGATGCGGTGGATTCGAGTTTGTAGACTTCGTTTTGAAGCTGTTCGTTATTCATCATCACTCCACTGGGCCAGGCCGAAGCCGCTGGTCCCGAAACGGTTGCCGTTGTACAGCATGTAGGTGCGCTCGCCGCTCTGGAAGATGAACGGGTAGCAGGTCATCAGCGAGTCCCAGCCTTCGGCTGACGGTGCGATACCCGCATCGTCATGGCGGGTCCAGGTCCTGCCGTCGGGCGACTCTGCGTAGCGGATGCGGTACGAGCCTGCGCCGTTGCGGTAGTCCTGCGATGCGCGGGAGCAGTACCACATCTTGAAAATCCCGTTTTCCTTGATGACGCAGGGGCGGGAAAAGGCTTCGGTCTCAAAGCGCGATTCCAGGCATTGCGGCGCGAAGCGGGTGAACTCGAATCCGTCTTTGGATTCGGCGTACTTGATCACGTACAACGGCTCGTATTTGCCGTCCACCTCCAGCCAGCGTGTACCGGACACGTACCACATCTTCCACAGGCCTTGGTCGAACAGCACGGTGGGCGTCACGGCCAGGTAGGGCTCGGTTGCAGTGCGATCCATGATCGGGCCTTCGAACAGTTTTTCGAAGTGCAGCCCGTCATCGTCAGAAACCGCGACGCCCATGGCATTGTGGTAGGGCACGGTCAGGCGCTGGTTCCACCCGCTGTAGTACAGGTAGGTGCGGCCATCTTTTTTCAGGGCGTAGCTGGGCATCACGCCTTCGTCATCGAAGGTGCCGGGGGCGCCGAAACCCAGGCAAGGTTCTCGGTGGCGGGCCACGACGGTGCGCGGGTCCTGCTTGTCCAGGTCTACCGCGTAGCACAGGCTTTTGCCTGTGCTATTGCGGGTGGAGATGAATACCCGAATCACATCGTCCAGCACCAGCGCGGTGGGCACTTGGGCGTGGGAGCCGACCCAGTCTTTATCAGGGTCGAAGGTTCTACCGAGTTTTTTCCAGGCCATGCTCTACCTAAAAATCCAGTTCCTGACTGCTCTTTACCGCGCGCGCGGGTGCGCCGATGTAGAGCTGCCAGGGTTGAGTGTCTTTTGAAATCAGCGCACCCATGGCGACGCAGGTACCTGCGCCGATGGTGCAATTGTTGGTGATGGTCGCGTTGACGCCGAACCAGGCGTAAGGCTCGACCAGGCAATGCCCGGAGAGGACCACATGGGAAGCAAAGAACACATGGTCGCGGATCTCGCCATGGTGGCCGATGTGGTTGCCGCTCCACATCACCACATTGTTGCCGATGGTGGTGAAAGGTTGCAGCGTGTTGTCTTCGAGAATGAAGCAGTTTTCACCGATGACGTTGTCGTTCACCGTGGCATTGGGGCTGACATAGCTAATGAAGTCGTAGCCCTTTTCCTTGCCCTGAATGTACACCGACTCACGCAGGCGGTTCATCTTGCGCCCGGTCATGGGGGCAAACAGCTTGTAGTCGGTGCTTGGGAAATAGTCCTGCAGGGTTTCGAAAGGCACCACCGGCAGCCCTTCGAACATTCTCGATTCCGGCAGGTAGCGTTCGTGCACGGTAAAGCCGACCACGTCCACTGCAGGGTCTTTTTTCAGGTAGTAGTGCGCCAGTTGGGCGGTGTCCAGCACTCCGAAAATGACAACTTTTGGCATCAGGGTATCCAGGGTGTTCGAGGATGAGTCAGGTCAACCGGAGCTGAGCGTACGCTGTGTATACTGCTGGCCACGATAGCACCTCCGCTTGCGTAACAAAAAAGGGCACCGGGCCGATGGGAAAGATTCTTGATCGAAATCAAATCCGCTTTTATCGCGAGCAGGGTTACTTGGTTGCCGACGGCATTTTCGACCCGCTTCATCTCGATGAAACCCTTGCCCACTTCAATCTGGCATTTGCCCAACAGTTGGACCGCATGGCTCTGCCTGTCGCTGGTGGCCCTACCCTTGAAGCCCTGCACCTGAACATGGCCGCACTGCTGGGGGCGAGCGTTCCTCTCTATCTGGCGACGCTGCGCATGTGCTCCAAGCTGTACGGCGTCTACCGGCTGATGACCGCCGAGCGCCTGCGCGACGCAGCTGCCGACCTGGGCGTCGTCACTCCGTTGTTCCAGACCACCCCTGTGTTGCATCTGATGTCGAAAAAATTGGTGATCCCGGGAGGTTATCAGGGGTTCGACGTGCACCAGGACTGGACTTCAGTCCAGGGCAGCCTGGATACCATCACCACCTGGATCCCGTTCATGGACATCGACCCGCAGTTGTTCACCATGGAGGTGATGCCCGGCAGCCATTTGCTGGGCCTGCTTAGCGGCGACCAGGAACAGCATGTGTTGAGGGTCGACGAAAAGCACTTCAAGGAAGATGACTTCGTTCCTGTCTGTGTCGGCAAGGGCGGCGTTTGCTTGATGTCGAACTTCACCATTCATCGGTCTTCCCGTGAAGGGGATGAACGTTTGCGGATTTCCGTGAGTGGGCGCTATGAAAATGCCAGTGAGCCCACGTTCATCGAGCGTGAGTATCCGTTCACCCAGCACAAGACTATACAGCGCGGGTTGATTACCGAGCACTTTCCGAGCGTGGAACAGGTACGCGGCGTGTATGCCAGCGAAGGCCACCAATAGCCGACATATGGCCTGCATCGGCTGCACGCACGCTTAAAGTTTCCTGCCGGCATGCCGATCACTGAAGCACTGGATACAGGCAATGCACCTGTATCGCCGTGGTTGGAGTTCCCGCCCTCAGCGGCTGGATGCGTCGCCTTGCGTCCGCTTCAATCCATGCACCGCTGCCAGTCGACGTAGTTCGTGGTGGGCATTGGTCTCAATGAGGTCCTGAAGGGGCAAGTATGAATTTTTATGTCAATCAGGTGAAGAACAAGCCGGACTACCGGGGCTCGCTGTTCAGGGGTGATATCTTCCTGGAAACCGGCCTTGGCAATGCACATGAGCTGTGTGCATTGGCCCGGCACAGCATCACCGCCGCCTTTGATGGCGAAACTGACCACCAGTCGCTGCACAAAATGATGCCGGTGGAGACTTTCGTAGAGCGCGTCACGGCGCTCAAGCGGCAGTTTACCAATGGCCCGCAGGCCAAGGCGTTGATCCGCGATTTCATTCGCGAGATTGGGGCCGACCCCAAGGACTATATCTTCGACGTGCCTCGTGTGCGTGTAGTGCCCAACTACGAATACCTGCATGCAGGTGTGAGTTACGCATACAAGCCCCACCGCGATACCTGGTACGGCAGCGTGGAAAGCCAGGTGAATACCTGGATGCCGGTGTACAGCATCGAGCCCGAACAGACCATGATGATCAACCCGGCCTATTTCGAGCGGCCGGTGCGCAACAGCTCCGCCGATTGGAGCCTCAATGACTGGATCCATGTGCAACGGCACAAGGCTTCGCAGAACATTACCGAAGAAACCCGGGTACACCCGGTGCCGCTGGAAGACATCGATACCAGCGGCGAACTGCGTGTGGCTGCCAACAGTGGCGAAATGCTGATTTTCTCTGGTGCCCATCTACACGGCACCGTAGCCAACTTCACCGACAAGGTACGGTTCAGCGTGGACTTCCGCCTGATCCACCTGCAAGACCTGCTGCATAAGCGCGGTGCACCGAACGTCGACAACGGTTGTTCGGATGCAGAGGCCGGCTTCAAAGACTTTTTCAATGCCAGCGACTTTTCGCAATTCCAGGGAGTTAACCCATGACCAAGCGTCGTCTGACTGCTGCCGAGGTCGAGTACAACGAAAAGCGCGCCAGCGTGCTGAGCCGTGTCGATGCCCAATACGTGGCTGATGCGCCGTTCGTGTTTGCCAACCGTATCGCCGTGACCGCTGCGCTTTCGCGCATCGAACTGTTCAAGATGGTGCAGGACATTCCGGGCGCTATCGTCGAGTGCGGCGTATACAAAGGCAACTCGTTGATGCTGTACATGCAGCTATCGATGATTCTGGAACCCTATGCGATCAACCGTTCGATCATCGGTTTCGATACCTTCGGCGGCTTTGCCAGCATCGATGCCGAGCAGGATCCAGCCGATATCAACGAAAGCATGTTCTCCGACACCGACGAGACCCTGATTCAGGACATGATCGAGGCCAACGATCTGATTCGCCCGGTCAATCGGATCCCGCGCTGCGAGATCGTCAAGGGCGACATTCTGGAAACCGTGCCTGCCTTTGTGAAAACCCGCCCCGATCTGGTAGTGGCCATGCTGATCCTCGACACGGACCTGTATTCGTCCACCAAGGTGGCGCTGGAGACTTTCCTGCCTTACATGCCTAAAGGCGCGATCGTGGTGCTGGACGAAGTCGCCTACCGCAACTTCCCTGGCGAGACTGCCGCGCTGCGTGACGTGCTGGATCTGAACAAGATCGAACTCAAGCGCCTGCCGTTCGATTCGTCGGTGGGCTACTTCCGCGTTTGAACTGATCATCAGCATGTCTGCAGGCCAATGCAGCATCGCCGAATGAAAAAAAGCCCGCAGCGCCGAGGGCGCTGCGGGCCAAATCGGCCGAAGCCGCTTCAGTGTCAGATGTGCAGGGCGTGGCCCAGCGCGCGCAATGCCGCTTCCTGCACCGCTTCGCCCAGGGTCGGATGAGCGTGGATAGTGCCCGCGATATCCTCCAGCCGCGCGCCCATTTCCAATGACTGGGCAAACGCTGTGGACAGCTCTGAAACCGCCACGCCAACCGCCTGCCAACCCAGGATCACGTGATTGTCACGCCGCGCCACCACGCGCACGAAGCCGGTTTTCGACTCCAGGCTCATGGCGCGGCCATTGGCGGCGAAGGGGAACTGCGCGACGATGCAGTCCAGGCCTTGCTGGCTGGCCTGTTCCGGGGTCTTGCCGACCACAACGACTTCCGGGTCTGTAAAACACACCGCTGCAATTGCGCAGGGCTCGAACCGTCGTGCCTTGCCGGCAATGATTTCCGCGACCATTTCACCTTGCGCCATTGCGCGGTGTGCCAGCATCGGTTCGCCGGCCACGTCACCGATGGCCCAGACGTTGCGCATGCTGGTCTGGCAGCGTTCGTCGATGGCGATGGCCGCACCGTTCATCTTCAGTTCGAGGCTTTCCAGATTGAAGCCGTGCGTGCGCGGGCGGCGGCCAACAGCCACCAGCACACGGTCGGCCTCCAGGCGCAGCTGTGCACCTTGAGCATCGCGGGCCAGCAAGCAACCGCTGTCGTAACCTTCGACGCTGTGCCCAAGGTGCACAGCGATGCCCAGCTTCTTCAGCGATTCGGCCACCGGCGCGGTCAGCTCGCTGTCGTAGGTCGGCAAGATGCGCTCACGCGCCTCCACCACGCTCACCTGCGCGCCCAGTTTGCGGTAGGCGATGCCCAGCTCCAGGCCGATATAGCCGCCGCCAACCACCACCAGATGCTGGGGCAGTGTTTGGGGGGCCAGGGCTTCGGTCGAAGAGATGATCGGCCCGCCCAGCGGCAGCATGGGCAGTTCGACGCTGTTCGAGCCGGTGGCCAGCAGCAGGTGCTCGCACTGGATGCGCTGGCCATCGACGTCGACGTGCTTGCCGTCGAGGATCTTCGCCCAGCCATGGATGACCTTGACCCCGTGTTTTTTCAGGAGTGCAGCGACGCCAGTGGTCAGTCGGTCAACGATGCCGTCCTTCCAGGCCACGCTGCGGCCGATGTCCAGGCGTGGCGTGGAGACGCTGATGCCAAGTTCGGACGGCTCGGTGTAGCGGGATGTCTGATGGAACTGCTCGGCCACATGGATCAGTGCCTTGGACGGGATGCAGCCGATGTTCAGGCAGGTGCCGCCCAGCGCCTGGCCTTCCACCAGCACGGTGGGGATGCCCAGTTGCCCGGCGCGGATGGCGGCCACGTAGCCGCCAGGGCCGCCGCCGATGATCAGCAGGGTGGTGTCGATAGTCTGTTGCATGCTCACTCCACGAACAGGCAGGCGGGTTGTTCAAGCAGGCCACGTACAGCCTGGATGAACAGCGCGGCATCCATGCCATCGACCACACGGTGGTCGAACGAGCTGGACAGGTTCATCATCTTGCGAATAACGATCTGGCCATCGATCACCATCGGCCGCTCGACGATACGGTTGACCCCGACGATCGCCACTTCCGGTGTGTTGACCACCGGTGTGCTGACGATGCCACCCAGGGCGCCGAGGCTGGTCAGGGTGATGGTGGAGCCGGACAGTTCCTCGCGGCTGGCCTTGTTGTTGCGTGCGGCGCTCGCCAGCCGGGAAATCTCGCCGGCGTTGCCCCACAGGCTGCCCGCTTCGGCGTGGCGCAGCACCGGTACCATCAGCCCGTTGTCGCCCTGTGTGGCGACCCCCACATGCACCGCACCATGGCGGGTGATGACCTGGGCTTCGTCGTCGTAGGTCGCGTTGATCTGCGGGAAGTCGCGCAGTGCCACGACCAGGGCGCGGACCAGGAATGGCAGCAGGGTCAGCTTGCCGCGGCTGTCGCCGTACTTGCTGTTGAGCTCTTGGCGCAGGGCTTCGAGTGCGGTGACGTCGATTTCCTCGACATAACTGAAGTGCGCCACACGGCGCTTGGCATCCTGCATGCGCTGGGCGATCTTGCGGCGCAGGCCGATCACTTGCACCTGTTCGCTGTCGGTGCGTTTCGCGTAGCCTCCTGGCGCCTGGCCCGCAGGGCTCTGCGGCTTGCTGATGAATGCATCCAGGTCTTCGTGCAGGATGCGCCCGGCCGGGCCGCTGCCATGCACGTAACGCAGTTCGATGCCGGCATCCAGGGCGCGCTTGCGCACGGCAGGCGAGGCCAGAGGTTTTTCGTCGGCCTGGCGCGCCACGATCGGCGCGGCGGTGTGCGCCGAGACAGCCGGGCTGGCTACCGGTTGCGGTTCGACACGCGGTTCTGCCTTGGCGGCTGCTGGGGCTGCCGGGGCTTCTACCGGTTTGGCCTGCGGCACATCCACATGGTTGCCGCTGCCTTCCACTTCGATGCGGATCAGCTCGCTGCCGACCGCCATCACTTCACCCGGCTGGCCGCCCAGGGCCAGCACCTTGCCGCTGACCGGCGAAGGGATTTCCACGGTGGCCTTGTCAGTCATGACATCGGCCACCACCTGGTCTTCGGCGATTACATCGCCGACCTTGACGAACCATTCGACCAGTTCGACTTGCGCGATGCCTTCGCCAATGTCCGGCATCTTGATGACGTGCGTGCCCATTCAGACCTCCATGACCCGTTTCAATGCCGCGCCTACCCGCGAAGGGCCTGGGAAATACGCCCATTCCTGTGCGTGAGGGTAGGGGGTGTCCCAACCGGTGACGCGCTCGATGGGCGCTTCGAGGTGATGGAAGCAATGCTCCTGCACCAGCGCTACCAGTTCGGCGCCGAAGCCGCAGGTACGGGTGGCTTCATGCACCACCACGCAGCGGCCGGTCTTTTTCACCGACGCGACGATGGTGTCCAGGTCCAGCGGCCAGAGGCTGCGCAGGTCAATCACTTCGGCATCCACACCGGTTTCCTCGGCGGCCACCTGGGCCACGTAGACGGTGGTGCCGTAGGTCAACACGGTGACGTCGTTGCCTGGGCGGGTGATGGCCGCTTTGTCCAGCGGCACGGTGTAGTAACCGTCCGGCACGGCACTTTGCGGGTGCTTGGACCACGGCGTCACCGGGCGGTCGTGGTGGCCGTCGAACGGGCCGTTATACAGGCGCTTGGGCTCCAGGAAGATCACCGGGTCATCGCATTCGATCGAGGCGATCAGCAGGCCTTTGGCGTCGTACGGGTTGGAGGGCATCACCGTGCGCAGGCCGCACACCTGGGTGAACATCGCTTCGGGGCTCTGGCTGTGGGTCTGGCCACCGTAGATGCCGCCACCGCAAGGCATGCGCAGGGTCAGTGGCGAGATGAATTCGCCGGCCGAGCGATAGCGCAGGCGCGCCATTTCCGAGACGATCTGGTCGGAGGCGGGGTAGAAGTAATCGGCGAACTGGATTTCCACCACCGGTCGCAGGCCATAGGCACCCATGCCCACGGCGGTGCCGACGATACCGCTCTCGGAGATCGGCGCGTCGAACACGCGCGACTTGCCGTACTTGGTCTGCAGGCCCTCGGTGCAGCGGAACACGCCGCCGAAGTAACCCACGTCCTGGCCGTAGATCACCACGTTGTCGTCGCGCTCAAGCATGACATCCATGGCCGAGCGCAGGGCCTGGATCATGGTCATGGTAGTGGTGGCCATGGCGGTTTCCGGTTTGATGCTGTTGTTGTGGTCGTTCATCTCAAACCCCCAGTTCCTGGCGCTGACGGCGCAGGTGATCGGGCATTTCCTTGTACACGTCCTCGAACATCGAGGCTGCACTCGGGATGTGGCCGTTGGCCAGGGTGCCGTATTGTTCGGCTTCCTTTTGCGCGGCGATGACGGCCGCTTCGAACTCGGCGGTGACGGCCTGGTGTTCTTCCTCGGACCAGTGGCCGATCTTGATCAGGTGCTGCTTCAGGCGGGCGATCGGGTCGCCCAGCGGGAAGTGGCTCCAGTCGTCGGCAGGGCGGTATTTGGATGGGTCGTCGGAGGTTGAGTGCGGGCCGGCGCGGTAGGTGACCCACTCGATCAGGCACGGGCCCAGGCCACGGCGGGCGCGTTCGGCGGCCCAGCGCGAGGCGGCATATACAGCGACGAAATCGTTGCCGTCCACACGCAGGGAGGCGATACCGCAACCCACGCCACGGCCGGCGAAGGTGGTCGATTCGCCGCCGGCGATGGCCTGGAAGGTGGAGATCGCCCACTGGTTGTTGACCACGTTGAGGATCACCGGGGCGCGGTATACGTGGGCGAAGGTCAGCGCGGTGTGGAAGTCCGACTCGGCCGTGGCGCCGTCGCCGATCCAGGCCGAGGCGATCTTGGTATCGCCCTTGATCGCCGAGGCCATGGCCCAGCCGACCGCCTGTACGAACTGCGTCGCCAGGTTGCCGCTGATGGTGAAGAAGCCGGCTTCGCGCACCGAATACATGATCGGCAACTGGCGGCCTTTGAGCGGGTCGCGTTCGTTGGACAACAGTTGGCAGATCATTTCCACCAGCGACACGTCGCGGGCCATCAGGATGCTCTGCTGGCGGTAGGTGGGGAAGCACATGTCGGTGCGGTTCAGCGCCAGCGCCTGGGCGCTGCCGATGGCTTCTTCGCCCAGGCTCTGCATGTAGAAGGACATCTTCTTCTGGCGCTGGGCGACCACCATGCGGCTGTCGAAGATCCGCGTCTTGAGCATGGCACGCATGCCTTGGCGCAGTAGCTGCGGATCGATGTCTTCGGCCCATGGGCCAAGCGCATCGCCGTGCTCGTCGAGCACGCGGACCAGGCTGTTGGACAGGTCGGCGGTGTCGGCAGCATCGACATCGATGGGCGGTTTACGGACTTGACCCGCGTCGTTCAGGCGCAGGTAGGAAAAATCGGTCTGGCAGCCTGGCCGGCCGGTAGGCTCGGGCACATGCAAACGCAGGGGGGCGTACTCGTTCATGCTTTTTACGCTCGCTCGGATGTTGTTTTTGTGAGCTCTGAAGCGGCCGCCGCTGATCACCGGCTTGTGACTGGCAGGTCAGCGTCAATTACATAGTAGTGACACGCCGGGAGAATTTTTCTCTCAAGTTGATTGCCTTTAGCGAGCGGCGCAGATAAACATTCCGCATAAACACAAAAAACCGGTGATTTTGTCTCATGCGCAAACTCGATCGTACCGATATCGGCATTCTCAACAGCCTTCAGGACAACGCCCGCATCACCAACGCAGAACTTGCGCGGTCGGTGAACCTGTCGCCCACGCCCTGTTTCAACCGGGTCAAGGCCATGGAAGAGCTTGGCGTGATCCGCCAGCAGGTGACCTTGCTGTCGCCAGAGGTGCTGGGGCTGGATGTCAACGTGTTCATCCATGTCAGCCTGGAGAAGCAGGTAGAGCAGGCGCTGCACCGCTTCGAGGAAGAAATCGCCGAGCGGCCGGAGGTGATGGAGTGCTACCTGATGACCGGCGACCCCGACTATTTGTTACGGGTGCTGTTGCCGAGCATCCAGGCGCTGGAGCGGTTTCTCGATTACCTGACACGACTGCCGGGGGTGGCGAACATACGGTCGAGCTTTGCCTTGAAGCAGGTGCGGTATAAAACGGCGCTGCCATTGCCGTCCAATGGCATGACCCTGCGCGAGTGAGGGGGCAAGAACTGCATCGTTGCGGATGCAGGTGCTTGATATTTTAAACACCCCCAGCCTATGTTGTTGCCAGCCCATAACAACAAGGACAAGCGTCATGACCACCGCAGCCCCGCGCTCGCTCGCCGAGCACCTCCAGGGCATCGACCAGATCGAATGTGTCACTCCCGACCTTAACGGTGTCCCTCGTGGCAAGGTCATGACTGCCGAAGGCTTCCTCGAAGGCAGGCGCCTGCAAATGGCACGTGGCGTCTTGTTGCAATGCATCATGGGGGGCTACCCGCCAGCGAAATACTACGGCAGCGACGATGGCGATCTGGCCCTGGTGGCGGAGCCTGCGCAGATCCACCGCTTGCCCTGGAGCGAGGAGGGCCTGGCGCTGGCGATCTGCGATGCCAATGAGCTCGATGGCCGGCCGTCAGGGCTGTCCACCCGCGGGCTGCTCAAAGCGGTGATCGCCCGCTACGCCGCTTTGGGCCTGGCGCCGGTCGTTGCAACCGAGCTGGAGTTCTTCGTCTTTGCGCCCAACAGTGACCCTGTACAGCCATTTTTGCCGCCGTTGGGCAAGGATGGCCGCCGCGAGCTCGGCCACTCGGCATTCAGTGTCAGTTCCAACAACGGCCTGCGGCCGTTCTTTCAGGAGGTTTATCAGTGCATGGCGGCGCTGGGCCTGCCGCGCGACACCTTCATGCATGAAATGGGCGTCAGCCAGTTCGAAATCAACCTGCTGCACGGTGACCCCTTGTTGCTGGCCGACCAGACCTTCCTGTTCAAGCACCTGCTCAAGGAAGTCGCGCTCAAGCATGGCCTGACAGTGGTGTGCATGGCCAAGCCCCTGGCGCATACGCCGGGCAGCTCGATGCATATTCATCAGAGCCTGGTGGAGATCGCCACGGGGCGAAACGTGTTCAGCGATGACCAGGGGCGGCCGAGCCAGACCTTCCATCATTTCATAGGTGGCCTGCAGGCGTGCATGGCCGATTTCACCGCGCTGTTCGCGCCCAATGTCAACTCGTACCAGCGGCTGTGCCATCCCTATGCGTCGCCGAACAATGCCTGTTGGTCGGAGGACAACCGCGCTGCGGGGCTGCGTATTCCGGCCAGCGCCCCCGTAGCGCGGCGGGTGGAGAACCGCCTGCCGGGTGCAGATGCAAACCCCTACCTGGCCATTGCCGCCAGCCTGGCAGCCGGCCTGCACGGCATCGAGCAGCGCCTGGAGCCTGCACCGGCCATCCAGGGTGAGTTCGAGGTGCCTGAGCACCTGAGCCTGCCATGCACCCTGCACGCGGCGCTGGAGCGCCTCAAGCGCAGCGCCTTGGCCCGGGAACTGTTCGGGGCTGAGTTCATCGAAGGTTACGCTGCCACCAAGACGCTCGAGTTGACTGATTTCTACAACGAGATCACGCCGTGGGAGCGGCGAGTGTTGGCGGCACAAGCCTGAGCGCGACACGAACGCTACTGCGCGCGCCCCTGTTCTGCTATTTCGCAGGCAGGGGACTGCGCCGCGGCTGATTTGCTTTTATGCTTGCCAGCAAGCCAACGCCACCTGACCAGGGAGCCCGACGGGACGTATGCGAAACATCTGGAAGCCGTTTCAGTCGTTGTATTTCGCTGCCTTGATGATGCTTATCGGCTCGGGTCTGCTCAGTACTTACCTGGCACTGCGCCTGGCGGCCGATCATGTCGACAGCCTATGGGTCGGTGCCTTGATGGCGGCCAACTATTTCGGCCTGGCTGTTGGTGGCAAGGTTGGCCACCGACTGATCGGCCGGGTAGGGCACATCCGGGCCTATACCACCTGCGCCGGAATCGTCTGCGCGGCAGTGCTGGGCCATGGCATGACCAACTGGCTACCGGCCTGGGTCGGGCTGCGGATGCTCGTTGGCCTGGGCATGATGTGCCAGTACATGGTCATCGAAAGCTGGCTCAACGAGCAGGCCGACGCCAAGCACCGCGGCGCGGTGTTCGGCGGCTACATGATTGCCTCCTACCTGGGGCTGGTGCTCGGTCAGCTGATTCTGGTGGTGCACCCCGAGCTTGGCCCTGAGCTGTTGATGCTGGTCGCGATGTGCTTCGCCCTGTGCCTGGTGCCGGTGGCGATGACCCGGCGCATTCACCCGGCGCCGCTGCGCCCGGCACCGATGGAGCCTAAATTCTTCATCAAGCGCGTGCCGCAGTCGCTGAGCACCGTGCTCGGTTCGGGTTTGATCGTCGGCTCCTTCTACGGCCTGGCGCCGCTGTATGCGTCCAGCCAGGGGCTTTCTACCGAACAGATCGGCTTGTTCATGGGTAGCTGCATCTTTGCCGGGCTGCTGGTGCAGTGGCCGTTGGGCTGGTTGTCCGACCGTTATGACCGGGCCGTGCTGATCCGCAGCGTGGCTGTGGGCCTGGCGCTGGCGGCGGCGCCGCTGGCGATCTTGCCCGATGTGCCGTTGGAGTTGCTGTTCGGCATCGGCTTTCTGATTTCGCTGCTGCAGTTCTGCCTTTATCCCCTGGCTGTCGCTTTTTCCAATGACCACGTGGAAAGCGAGCGGCGTGTCTCGCTGACCGCCATGCTGCTGGTCACCTACGGCGTGGGGGCGTGCATCGGGCCGCTGGCGGCGGGGGTGCTGATGAAGGTGCTGGGCGCGCAGATGCTGTATGCCTTCTTCGTGTTCTTCGCGCTGGTGCTGGTGTGGCGGATTCGCCCGAAGGCGGTCACCGGGCTGCACCAGGTACAGGATGCGCCGCTGGGGCACGTGGCCATGCCGGCGGCGGGTTCGCCATTATCAGCGGCGCTCGACCCGCGGGTGGATGAACAGACCGTGCAGGAAGTGATGCAGGCGCCGGTGGCGGCTGAAGATACCGAGGCGGAAGAGAAGGCCGAACCGGCTGATCCGGGCGAGGTTAGCAAGCCGGTTTGAGGCGGGGCCGGGGTAGGCACAAAAAAATTAGCTTTATTAGGGCTGCTGCGCAGCCCATCGCCGGCAAGCCGGCTCCTACAGGTACAGCGCAGACTTCAAGAGCTGCGCAGACCCTGTGGGAGCCGGCTTGCCGGCGATGGGCCGCAAAGCGGCGCTAAATCGCTTGAAAGACTGGCACTAGTCTTGAGGTGGCGTTTGCGCGTTCGGCAGGCGATCAATAATCGTCTTTATCGAACCGCCGCGCTTCGCGCTGCAACTGGTATACGAAGCTCTCTATCTTGCGCTGCGCCTGGCCATTGAGGTTATGGAAACGCACGCCGGCAAAAGTGGTGTTGATCCGCTCTTCGTGATGCAGGTGGCGCAGCTCGACCATGGTGTCCACCAGCCCCAGCGGGCTGCTGGCCTTGAAGCGCTCGTAAACCTGGCCCAGTTGCAGGCGCTCCTCGACATTGCCTTCAAAGCGCAGTTTGCAGCCCGTGGCGGAGATGTCCAGCAGCTTGCCGCGCAAGGCGCCATTGCCCTTGAGGTGGGTGCCGTCGAGAATCACATCGACCAGCTGCGACAGCTTCAGTGCGGCGCGGAATGCATTGCGGCGCTGGTGGTAGGTCATCTCGTCCGGCAGGGCGCCGCGGTATGAGCGGTGGCCATCGACCTCGGTGATCCTCAGTTCGTGGTTGCACTCCCACGCAATGCGTACGCCGTCGTGGAAACCTTCGACGCGGAACGGCTCGCCGTTCTCGATGAATTTTTCGCCATCGCGCGGGATCATCTCGTCCAGCGCCAAGGTATTGCTGTCACGGTCCACATGAACCACGTAGCTCTGAAAGCGCTGGCTGCGCTCATGGAAGGTGATGATCAAAGGATCATGGCTCTCCATCAACTGGCGCAGGTTGGCCGCAATCTCCAAAGGAGTGTTCAGCACCTTTGGCGGCTGCGGAGCATCGGTCTCATTGAACACGGGTTATCAATCTCCAGGCAAAAACGACACACGCAAGTAACGGCATTTTGCCAGTATGTTCCGTGCCTTGATAGAACTAATCACACTTGGCTGAGCGCCCGGGGCTTGGCCAATGGCGAGGTGGCGCCACGGCTGTCGTAGAGCGACGGAGAGTCGCCGCCCATGAGGATTCTGATCTGGTTGGCTGTGACGTGCTGTTGTACCTGAACGATCCTGCCATTGGTCTCGTTGACCTTCTGACAGGTTTCCATCAATTCGGTCAGCACGTTGAGTTGTTGCATGATGACTTCACCGTTCGGCGACTGCGCAGCGACGGCCTGCACCCCGGCGCGGTCGGCGCTGAGGCCGAGGCTGGTGAGCAGGTGATTGCGTCGCAGGCCTTGCTGCTCGAGCAGAACGATCAGCGACTGCTTGCGGGCCAGAATGCCCTCCAGCGGCGCCATATCGCGCCCGTGCAGGGCGACTGCCTCCTGCTCAAGCAGGTCGAGCAGCTCCTGGGTAGGGGCGATGTCGTCTTCGATCAGTTGCAGCAATGTGATGTCGTGCATGGCTAACTCTTGGCTTTTTAAGCGTCCGTGAAGTCAGCGCGCCGAACGGTCAGCGCTGGGCTTCGAAATCGAGCAGTTTGCTGGCGACCCGGCCGGCATCGACCTGGTAGCTGCCATCTGCGATCGCCTGTTTCAACTGTGCCACGCGGGCATTGTCGACAACGGGCTGGTCGCGCAGCTTGTCGCTGACCTTTTGCAACTGCTGGGCCTCTTGGCTGAGGTGTACCGCTTCTCCGCTGGCGCTTGCGCTTTTCGGCGCGGTGGTTTCGCCGGACTTGTCGGCGTTGCCGGGCGCGGCATTGCCGCGAACGCTGCCCGTGATGGACGGAGAGTTATTCAAACGACTGAAGTCGATGACCATGATCAGAAACCCCTGGGTATTTGGACGCTTGCCATGTTTTCGGCCATCCCGAAAGAAACTTTAGGCACAAATGCTTAGCCGCCTGTCGGCAAGCCCGCGAACCCGTTCTGACACAGTTTAGGAAAAGCGGTTGCACACCGCCAGCCCAATCTACATGGCGACCTCCACTTGGCCGGGGGCTGTGACCCGGGCCTTCACTACCCGCTGCGAATTCAGGTTGCGCACCCGGATCTGTTCGCCCTGGCCGCCCTTGCTGAGGGCCTCGCCGGGCATACGTACGGCGAGGCTGCCGCTGCGGGCGATGATCACCACATGATCGCCCTTGCGTATCACTTCGGCCTGCTCCAGGTGCTGCGGGGTCAGCACCTGGTCGATCACCGTCGGGCGCAGCATCTTCATGCCGACCGCCTGGTCGAGGTCGGTGAGAAAGCCTTGGGTGAGGGTGCCAACGTCACGTTCGCGCAGGGCCACGTCACCTTCGCCAACGATATTCTGGCGCTTCAGCGGGCGGGTAACCACCACCACATCGCGGAACAGCCGCACTGTTGCCGGTACGAAGACGGTCCACGGCGCGGCGCCGTTGCAGGCTACACGTATCGTTACACGCCCCAGTGGCTGCGCCGGGCTTTCCAGCGAGGCGTCCAGTTGCTGGCTGCACAGGGGCATGCGCAGGCGCGGGTCGAGCGAGTTGACCTGTATTTCGTAGCGGCCTGCTGTCTGGGTCGTGGCCAGGTAATCCTCTACGGTGAATTCAAGAAACCCTTGGGTGACACCGATAAGCTGTTCAGGCAAGGTAACCGCGTCCGCCAGCGTGCGAGCGCCGGGTGCCAGCAGGCACAGCGCAGCCAGCGAGCCGCTCAGCAGGTGCGTCAGTCGTCGGAAAATTGTCGTTTTCGTGTACATGACGCTCAAAAAAGCAAAGCCCGTGCCGACTCGCTGTAGGAGTGGCTACGAAATGGCAGAAAGAAAAAGGAGTCAGGCATGGCGGGGGTTATGGATTCAGTCAACCAGCGCACACAGCTGGTTGGGCAGAATCGCCTGGAGTTGCTGCTGTTCCGCCTCAATGGCGCGCAGCTTTACGGCATCAACGTGTTCAAGGTCCGCGAGGTGCTGCAATGCCCTGAGCTGACCGTGCTGCCCAAGTCCCACCCGGTGGTGCGTGGTGTGGCCAACATTCGTGGGGCGACCATTCCGATTCTCGACCTGTCGATGGCCACCGGTTTGCCCGGGCTGAAGGAAGAGACTCGCAACAGCTTCGTGATCATCACCGAGTACAACACCAAGACCCAGGGTTTTCTGGTGCACTCGGTGGAGCGCATCGTCAACATGAACTGGGAAGAGATCCACCCGCCACCCAAGGGCACCGGCCGCGATCACTACCTGACTGCGGTCACCCGGGTGGACAACCGCATGGTTGAAATCATCGACGTGGAAAAGGTGCTGGCCGAGGTGGCGCCGTCGTCCGAGTCGGTGTCAGCCGGTGTGGTCGATGCCGAGACGCAGGACAAGGCCGTACTGCTGCGTGTGCTGACCGTCGATGATTCGTCGGTGGCGCGCAAGCAGGTCAGCCGCTGCCTGCAGACGGTCGGTGTCGAGGTGGTGGCGCTCAATGATGGGCGCCAGGCCCTGGACTACCTGCGCAAGCTGGTGGACGAGGGCAAGCGGCCGGAAGAAGAGTTCCTGATGATGATTTCGGACATCGAGATGCCAGAGATGGACGGCTATACGCTGACGGCCGAGATCCGCAGTGACCCGCGCATGCAAAAACTGCATATCTGCCTGCATACTTCGTTGTCCGGGGTGTTCAACCAGGCGATGGTCAAGAAGGTCGGTGCCGATGACTTCCTGGCCAAGTTCAAGCCGGACGACCTGGCCCAGCGCGTGGTCGACCGGATCAAGGCAACGCATTGAAGTAGCCGGGAGGCGACTCCCGGTACCTGTGATTGAAAAGAGGCCGCAGTAGTGTCTACGGGTAATTTGGATTTCGAACAGTTCCGGGTATTCCTGGAGAAAGCCTGTGGCATCCTGCTGGGTGAGAACAAGCAGTACCTGGTCTCCAGCCGTCTGAACAAGCTGATGGAGCAGCAGGGCATCAAGAGCCTGGGTGAGCTGGTGCAGCGCATCCAGGCCCAGCCACGTGGCGGCTTGCGCGAGCAGGTGGTGGATGCGATGACCACCAACGAAACCTTGTGGTTTCGCGATACCTACCCATTCGAAGTGCTGAAGAACAAGGTCATTCCCGAGTTCATCAAGAACAACCCCGGCCAGCGCCTGCGCATGTGGTCGGCGGCCTGCTCGTCGGGCCAGGAGCCGTACTCCATTTCGATGGCCATCGATGAGTTCGAGCGCAGCAACCTGGGCCAGTTGAAGATGGGTGCGCAGATCGTTGCCACCGACCTGTCCGGTTCGATGCTGAACAACTGCAAGACCGGCGAGTACGACAGCCTGGCGATCGCCCGTGGCCTGTCCCAGGAGCGCTTGCAGCGCTACTTCGACACCAAGGGGCCAGGGCGCTGGGCGGTGAAACCGGCCATTCGCAGCCGGGTCGAGTTCCGCTCGTTCAACCTGCTCGACAGCTATGCCGCGCTGGGCAAGTTCGACATCGTGTTTTGCCGGAATGTGTTGATCTATTTCTCGGCACAGGTGAAGAAAGACATCTTGCTGCGTATTCACAGCACCCTGAAGCCGGGTGGGTATCTTTTCCTGGGGGCGTCCGAGGCGCTCAATGGTTTGCCGGACCATTACCAGATGGTGCAGTGCAGCCCGGGAATCATTTACCAGGCCAAGTGATGGGCTGCGGGCTGTTTTGGGAAGCCTGACATCGAGCGCCGCCAGCGCGGCGTTCGATCTCAAGAAACCCGCACTCTAAAAGCAGGCCTTTTGCACCCCGTCGCCACTCACGCCGCTTGACGTCAATTTTTTGTTTTGCCGCTTTTGCCGCCCGGCAATTGCCGCTTTCCCTTCTCCAGGCGGAAGCCTTTTGCCGCTTTTCTGGCATCGCGCCATCAGCCATCCCTGCTCCAGCCCAATGTTTCCGGCCTTTCAAAACATTGGCACAGCCCTTGCTATAGCTTGGCCAACGATATTCCGGTCAACCTTCGAAGGTTTCCCCGACATGAGCATCAGTTTCGACAAGGCGCTTGGCATCCATGAAAAGGCCCTGGGCTTCCGCGCCCAGCGCGCCGAAGTGCTGGCCAACAACATCGCCAACGCTGACACGCCCAATTACAAGGCGCGTGACATGGACTTCTCTTCGGTGCTCGCCGCCGAAAGCCAGAAGCAGCAGAGCGGTGGCCGCTTTGCCATGGACCGTACCAACAGCCGCCACATCGAGGCCGAAGGCCTGGCAATGGCCGACGACACGCTGCAGTACCGCACGCCGACGCAGCCGTCGATCGACCAGAACACCGTGGACGCCCAGATCGAGCAATCGAACTACACGGAAAACGCCATTGGCTTCCAGGCCAGCTTCACCTTGCTCAACAGTAAATTCAAAGGGCTGGTATCGGCCCTGCGAGGAGAATGACCATGTCCCTGTCCAGTGTCTTCAACATTGCCGGTAGCGGCATGAGTGCGCAGAACACCCGCCTCAACACCGTTGCTTCCAACATCGCCAACGCCGAGACCGTTTCGTCGAGCATCGACCAGACCTACCGCGCGCGGCACCCGGTGTTTGCCACCACCTTCCAGAATGCGCAAGCCGGCGGCAGCCAGTCGCTGTTCGAAGATCAGGGCGAGGCAGGGCAGGGTGTGCAGGTCAAGGGCATCATCGAAGACCAGAGCAACCTCGAAGCACGCTACGAACCCAACCATCCGGCGGCGAACAAGGACGGATACGTCTACTACCCGAACGTCAATGTGGTCGAGGAGATGGCTGACATGATCTCCGCCAGCCGCGCGTTCCAGACCAACGCCGAGCTGATGAACACCGCCAAGAACATGATGCAGAAAGTACTGACCCTGGGTCAGTGATAAGGAATCCAGACCATGGCAGTCGATAGCAGTAGCGGTGTGAACCTAAATGATGTCCTGACAGCGTCGGGCGTCGGTGGTACCGCCAAGAAAGCCACCGATACCGCGTCCAAGACCGGTACCGACGCGCTTGGCAAGGACGCGTTCCTGCAGTTGCTGGTTACCCAGATGCAGCACCAGAACCCGCTGGACCCGCAGGAGAACGGCGAGTTCGTGGCCCAGTTGGCGCAGTTTAGCAGCCTGGAAGGCATCACCTCCCTGAACGAATCGGTCAGCAGCATCACCAATGCCATGGCTTCGTCCCAGGCCCTGCAGGCCTCGTCGCTGGTCGGCCGTTCGGTGGTGGTGCAGAACGACAAGGCGGTGGTCGATACCACCCAGAGCTTCAATGCGCAGTTCGTCGTGCCGCAGGCAATCAGTGAAGCGAAGATCACCATCAAGGACAAGGACGGCAACACCGTCAAGACCATCGAGTTGGGTGAGCAGGCAGCCGGTTATGCCGATTTCATCTGGGACGGCACCAACAACAGTGGCGAGAAGGTCGACCCGGGTACCTACACCTTCACCGCCAGCACCACCGTGGATGGCCAGTCGGTGCAGATGAGCACGCTGCTGCCAGCGAAGGTGACCAGTGTCAGCTTCAATGCCACCGGCGAAATGGTGCTCAACCTTGCGGGCGTCGGCAAGGTCTCCCTCTCTGACGTACAAACCATCGGTATCTAAGGCCCGCTAGCGCGGCACAGGAGCGAATTCATGTCTTTCAATATCGGCCTTAGCGGTCTGTACGCAGCCAACAAGCAGCTGGACGTTACCGGCAACAACATCGCCAACGTCAATACCACCGGCTTCAAATCCTCGCGTGCCGAGTTCGCCGACGTCTATGCTGGCGCCAATCGCCTGGGTGTGGGCAAGAACCAGGTCGGCAACGGCGTGCGTCTGGCGGCGATCTCGCAGCAGTTCTCCCAGGGTGACGTCAATAACACGGGTAACGTGCTGGACATGGGTATCCAGGGGCAGGGCTTTTTCGTCCTCTCCGACAACGGCTCGCGTGTCTACACCCGTGCCGGTGCTTTCCAGGCCGACAAGAACAACTTCGTGGTCACCTCGGACGGCCTGCGCCTGCAAGGCTACGCTGCCGATGCGACCGGCAAGATCCAGAAGGGCGTGCTGACCGACCTGCAGATCGATACGTCGGCGCTGCAGCCCAAGGCCACCTCGCTGATCGACCAAGGCATCAACCTGAATTCGTCGGCCACCGACATTCCGTTGGAAATCGATGATGGTACGGGCGCCATGGTGCCGAACCTGCCGTTCGATCCTACCGACGAGACGACCTATTCCAAGTCGTTCCCGACCAAGGTGTACGACAGCCAGGGTAACGAGCACACCATGGAGCAGTTCTACCGCAAAACCGGTACGAACGAATGGACCATGTACACGTTGGTCGACGGTCGTAACCCGTTCGATCCTGCTTCCACCACGCCGCTGACCGGCACCATCAGTTTCAGCAGCGATGGTTCTGTCAGCAGCATGACTGCCGATAACACAGGGCACCCGGCGGGTGCATCGTTCACCGTGACCAACAACACCTTCACCATGACTGGTTGGGTGCCGGCGGTGGAAGATGCGGCGGGCAACTGGGCGTCCAATGGCGCTGCCGGCAACGCCGACGGCATGAAACTGTCGATGAACAGCACCACGTCCTACAACACCGAGACCGCGCGCATGTCGCAGTCCCAGGATGGCTACGCCACCGGTATCCTGTCGAGCCTGAGCATCGACTCCACCGGCGTGCTGTTTGCCAGCTTCAGCAACCAGCAGTCGCGCGCCATTGGCCAGGTGGCACTGGCCAGTTTCGCCAACGAGCAGGGGCTGCAGCAGATCGGTGGCACCCGCTGGACCGAAACCTTCTCTTCCGGCATTCCCGGCATCGATGAGCCCAAGACCGGTACGCTGGGTAGCGTCGAGTCCAATGCGCTGGAGGCTTCGAACGTCAACCTGACCCAGGAGCTGGTCGAGCTGATCAAGGCGCAGAGCAATTACCAGGCGAACGCCAAGACCATCTCCACCGAAAGCACCATCATGCAGACCATCATTCAGATGACTTGATGGTCGCGGGTTAATGGTGTGAAGGCGAACCCCTTTGTCGTGAAGGGGTTTGTCGTTTTTGCAGGAGTGTTTCATGAAAAGGTTGCTTGTCGCGTTGCTCGCTGCCTTCTGCCTGTATCAGGCGCAGGCCGGTACTGCGCCCTGGTGGCGCTGGGAAAGCCAGGTGGATGGGCGCCTGGTGTGCTCGCAGTGGTCGCCGGGGGATGGTTGGAAGCGCTTTGCCGGGCCCTACAACAATGGCGGTTGCCGCGATCGGTGATTGCCTGCACCGGCCTCATCGCCGGCTTGCCGGCGATGAGGCCGGTGCAAACACCTGCTTTGCCGCCACCGGCAACCCGGCGCCGGATAACCGGCGTTCTCATGGTCGGCAGCTCCCCTCAAAGCCTGTATTTACGGGCTATTCCACGATTTCAAAAAGTTGGTTCGGAACTTGCTTGAGTGCCTGCACAGCAACGGCGAGCGGCAAGCAATCGCCAGTGCAGCGGAGGATGACTGTGGACAAGATGCTTTACGTGGCCATGACCGGCGCCAGCCAGAACGCGCTGGCGCAGAAGGCCCATGCCAACAACCTGGCGAACATTTCCACCAATGGTTTCCAGCGTGACCTGGAGCAGGCGCGCTCGATGCCGGTGTTTGGTGACAGCTTTCCGTCGCGGGCGTATGCCATGACCGAGCGTCCTGCCACCGACTTCAGTGAAGGGCCCATGGTCGAGACCGGGCG
This sequence comes from Pseudomonas sp. BNK-15, assembly GCF_047456105.1. NCBI lineage: Bacteria > Pseudomonadati > Pseudomonadota > Gammaproteobacteria > Pseudomonadales > Pseudomonadaceae > Pseudomonas > Pseudomonas sp. BNK-15. The sequence continues at coordinate 349,788 of NZ_CP179898.1, read as the reverse complement.
TGACCTGGATGTGGCGGTGGCGGGGCAGGGCTTCATTGCCGTGCAGGCCCCCGATGGCAGCGAAGCCTACGTGCGTACCGGTAGCCTGAACATCGATGCCCTCGGCGTGCTGCGCGCCGGCAATGGCATGCCGGTGATCGGCAACGGCGGCCCGATCGCCATTCCGCCAGAGCAGAAGGTCGAAGTCGGCGCTGACGGCACCATCAGCATCCGCTCCATGGGTGAAGACCCGCGGGTGATGGCTGAAGTCGACCGGATCAAGCTGGTCAACCCGGACACCAAAGGCCTGACCAAGGGCCTGGACGGGCTGATCCACACCGCCAGCGGCCAGCCGGCTGCTGCCGACGTCAACGTCAAGGTCGTATCGGGCTTCCTGGAGGGCAGCAACGTCAATGCCGTCGAAGAGATGACGTCGGTGCTGGCGCTTTCTCGCCAATTCGAACTGCACGTGAAAATGATGAACGCGGCCAAGGAAGGCGACGAAGCCATGGCGCGTGTTTTGCAACTCGGCTAACCACACTTGAACGGGTGCCGTAAAACAGGCGCACGAGGAGAATACTGATGCTTCCGGCTCTTTGGGTCGCTAAAACCGGCCTGTCCGCCCAGGACACCAACCTGACGGTCATTTCCAACAACCTGGCCAACGTGTCGACCACCGGCTTCAAGCGTGACCGCGCCGAGTTCCAGGACCTGCTGTACCAGATCAAACGCCAGCCAGGCGCGCAGTCCACCCAGGACAGCGAACTGCCGTCGGGCCTGCAGGTCGGTACCGGTGTGCGCATCGTCGGCACTCAGAAAAACTTCCAGACCGGCAGCCTGCAGACCACCGAAAACCCGCTGGACATGGCGGTCAACGGCCGTGGTTTCTTCCAGGTGCTGCAGCCGGACGGAACGGTTTCGTATACCCGTGACGGTACCTTCCACCTGAACTCCGACGGCCAGATCGTCACCGCCAATGGTTTTGCGCTGGAGCCTGCGGTGGTCGTGCCGAACGACGCCCAGACCTTCACCGTCGGTCAGGACGGCACCGTGTCGATCACCACTGCGGGCAACCCGGCAGCGCAGGTGATCGGCAACATCCAGACCGCCGACTTCATCAACCCGGCCGGCCTGCAGGCGATCGGCGACAACCTGTTCCTGGAAACTGCTGCCAGTGGTGCCCCACAGGTCGGTACCCCAGGCCTGAACGGCTTCGGCACCACCCTGCAGCAGACCCTGGAAAACTCCAACGTCAGCACCGTGGAAGAGCTGGTGAACATGATCACCACTCAGCGCGCCTACGAGATGAACTCCAAGGTCATCTCCACCGCCGACCAGATGCTGTCGTTTGTCACCCAGCAGTTGTAAGCCCAAGTCCCTGTTACACCGTGAGGTAAGCGTCATGAATCGTCTGTTGTCCCTGTTCGCCCTGGGGGGGGCGGTGTTGCTGGCTGGTTGCGTCGCGCCGACGGCCAAGCCCAACGACCCGTACTACGCGCCGGTTTTGCCGCGCACCCCGTTGCCGGCAGCGGCCAACAACGGTTCGATCTACCAGGCCGGTTTCGAGCAGAACCTGTACAGCGACCGCAAGGCGTTCCGCGTCGGTGACATCATCACCATCACGCTCAACGAACGCACCTCGGCCAGCAAGAATGCCGGTTCGCAGATCCAGAAGGACAGCAGCGCCAACATCGGCCTGACCTCGCTGTTCGGTGCCACGCCGAGCACCAACAACCCGTTCGGCAGCGGCGATCTGTCGCTGGAAGCGGGCTACAGCGGTGAGCGCGCCACCAAGGGCGACAGCAAGGCTACCCAAGGCAATACGCTGACGGGTTCGGTCACTGTCACCGTCGCTGAAGTGCTGCCCAACGGCATCATCGCCGTGCGTGGTGAGAAGTGGATGACCCTGAACACCGGCGAAGAGCTGGTGCGCATCGCCGGCCTGATCCGCGCCGACGACATCGCCACCGACAACACAGTGCCGTCCACCCGTGTGGCCGATGCGCGCATCACCTATTCGGGTACCGGTTCCTTCGCCGACGCCAGCCAGCCTGGTTGGCTGGACCGTTTCTTCCTCAGCCCGCTTTGGCCCTTCTGAGTACGGATGAACATGTTCAACGTCAGGCAACTGATTGCCGCAACCTTGCTTCTGTCCTGTGCGTTCGGCGCCCATGCCGAGCGCCTGAAGGACATCGCCAGTATCTCGGGCGTGCGTTCCAACCAGTTGATCGGTTACGGCCTGGTGGTGGGGCTCAACGGCACGGGTGACCAGACCACCCAGACGCCATTCACCCTGCAGACGTTCAACAACATGCTGTCGCAGTTCGGCATCAAAGTGCCCGCCGGCTCCGGCAACGTGCAGCTGAAAAACGTCGCTGCGGTGTCGGTGCATGCCGACCTGCCGCCATTCGCCAAGCCGGGCCAGGTGGTGGACATTACCGTGTCCTCGATCGGCAACTCCAAGAGCCTGCGCGGCGGCAGCCTGCTGATGACGCCGCTCAAGGGTATCGACGGCAACGTCTATGCGATCGCCCAGGGCAACCTGGTGGTCGGCGGCTTCGATGCCGAAGGCCGCGATGGCTCGAAGATCACCGTCAACGTTCCGTCGGCAGGCCGTATCCCGGGTGGCGCTTCGGTGGAGCGTGCAGTACCGAGTGGTTTCAACCAGGGCAATAGCCTGACGTTGAACCTCAACCGGCCCGACTTCACCACCGCCAAGCGTATCGTCGACAAGGTCAACGAACTGCTGGGCCCAGGCGTGGCCCAGGCCGTGGATGGCGGCTCGGTGCGCGTCAGCGCGCCGATGGACCCGACCCAGCGTGTGGACTACCTGTCGATCCTCGAAAACCTGGAGATCGACCCGGGCCAGGCTGTTGCCAAGGTCATCATCAATTCGCGTACCGGCACCATCGTGATCGGGCAGAACGTCAAAGTCTCGCCGGCGGCGGTGACCCACGGCAGCCTGACCGTGACCATCACCGAAGACCCGATCGTCAGCCAGCCGGGGCCGTTCTCCAATGGCGAGACGGCCGTGGTGCCGCGCTCGCGGGTCAACGCGCAACAGGAAGCCAAGCCGATGTTCAAGTTCGGCCCGGGCACCACGCTGGATGAAATCGTCCGTGCGGTGAACCAGGTGGGCGCAGCGCCCAGCGACCTGATGGCCATCCTCGAAGCCCTGAAACAGGCCGGCGCCTTGCAGGCCGACCTGATCGTGATCTGAGGACGCCACGCATGAACTCGAAAAGCCTGGTTTCCAGCGCGGCCGACAGCGGCGCCTACACCGACCTCAATCGCCTGAGCTCGCTCAAGCACGGTGATCGCGACAGCGACGCCAACGTGCGCAAGGTGGCCCAGGAGTTCGAGTCGCTGTTCATCAGCGAAATGCTCAAGGCCTCGCGCAAGGCCAGTGATGTACTGGCCGATGACAACCCGATGAACAGCGCGACGGTCAAGCAGTACCGCGACATGTACGACCAGCAGCTGGCCGTGAGCATGTCCCGCGAGGGTGGTGGTATCGGCCTGCAGGACGTGCTGGTGCGCCAGCTGTCGAAGAACAAGAGCGCGCCGGTCAACACCAGCCCGTTCCCGCGTATCGAGGGCAGTGCGCCGGCGCTGTGGGGCAACAAGGTAGCCGAGCCGGTACATGCCGCGCAGTCGGCTGCCAGCCGCAACGACGTTGCCGCGCTCAATTCACGGCGCCTGGCGTTGCCGGGCAAGCTGACCGACCGCTTGCTGGCCGGTATCGTGCCCTCGGCGGACAATCCGGCGGCGGCCACCAATACCGCCGCCGTGCCGGCCCGCGATGGGCAGCAGGTGGCCCAGAGCTTTGCCGTGCCCGAACGCGGCCTGCGCATCACCGGCCGTGCCGTGGCGCAGCCTCCTTTGGCGCCGAAGAAAGCGTTCGCCGACAGCGACGCATTCGTCGCCACCATGCTGCCGATGGCCGAACAAGCCGCCAAGCGTATCGGTGTCGACCCGCGTTACCTGGTGGCCCAGGCCGCCCTGGAAACCGGTTGGGGCAAGTCGGTCATGCGCAACAGCGATGGCAGCAGCAGCCACAACCTGTTCGGCATCAAGGCCACGGGCAATTGGGAAGGCGATTCGGCGCGGGCGATCACCAGCGAGTTCCGTGACGGCCAGTTCGTCAAGGAGACGGCAGCGTTCCGCTCGTACGATTCCTACCAGGACAGCTTCCACGACCTGGTGAGCCTGCTGCAGAACAATTCCCGCTATCAAGAAGCGGTGAAGGCGGCCGATAAGCCAGAACAGTTCGTGCAAGAGTTGCAAAAGGCCGGGTACGCCACCGACCCGAATTACGCCAGCAAGATCTCGCAGATCGCAAGACAGATGAAGTCGTACGAGAGCTATGCATCGCTCGGTACCACAACACCACTTTAAGGGTATGGAAACATGGCGAGTTTGATCAACATTGGCATGTCGGGATTGTCGGCCTCCCAGTCGGGTCTGCATACCACAGGCAACAACATCGCCAACGCCGATGTCGCCGGGTACTCCCGTCAGCAGAACATCCAGCGTGCCAAAGGCTCGCTCCAGGAAGGCCAGTTGTTCATGGGCACCGGTACGACGCTGGCGGATGTGCGCCGGGTGTACAACGCCTTCCTGGATGCACAGTTGCAGACCGCCACCTCGCTCAACAGTGACAGCACCGCCTACCTGAATCAGGTCACGCCGCTCAACAACTTGTTGTCTGACAGCAACACCGGTATCACTGGCGCGCTGACCAACTTCTTTTCTGCCTTGCAGAGCGCCGCCAACAAACCGACCGAAGATGCTTCCCGCCAGCTGTTGTTAAGCAATGCCGATGCGTTGGCCAATCGCTTCAACAGCCTGTCTGCCCAGTTCAAGGAGCAGAACACCAACATCAATGGCAACTTGAGCTCGATGACCGCCCGGATCAACGAGCTGACCTCCAGTATCGCGCAGTACAACGAGCAGATTTCCAAGGTTTCGGCAGTCAATGGTCAGCCCAACGACCTGCTCGATCAGCGCAACGAGGCCGTGCGCCAGCTCAATGAGTTGGTGGGCGTGCAAACCGTCGAGCGTGACGGCAATATCGACGTCTACCTGAAGAACGGCCAGTCACTGGTACTGGGCAAGACCACCAACAAGATGAGCGCTGAACCCAGCGCCACCGACCCTACGCAGTTTGCGATCAAGCTCGATCGTGGCAGCACCACCATGGACATCACCAACAGCATCACCGGTGGTGAAATGGGTGGGCTGTTGCGCTACCGCAGTGAAACCCTGGCGCCGGCCATGAACGAGCTGGGTCGTATCGCGCTGGTGGTGTCGCAGCAGATCAACTCGCAGCTCGGCCAAGGTATCGACAAGAACGGTGAATTCGGCGCTGCTCTGTTTGGCGACATCAACAGCGACAAAGCCATGTCTGCGCGCAGCACTGCCAAGATTGGCAATGCTGGCGACGCCGCCCTGAACGTTGTCATCCGCGATACCGGCAAGCTGAGCACCAGTGACTATCAGGTGACGTTCGTTGGCCCGACCGCGGACAAGTTCCAGGTCAAGAAGCTGCCTGACGGCACGGACATGGGCACCTACAGCACCAACGACGACCCGGCACCGGTGATCGACGGTTTCAGCATCGACCTCAAGAGCGGTACTGCTGCAGTGGGGGACAGCTTCAAGATCACCCCGACCCGCAATGCCTCGGCAGAAATCGATGTGGTGCTTACCGACGCCAAGCGGCTGGCCTTGGCCGCACCGCTGACCGCCACATCCGGCAGCGGCAATACCGGTACCGGTGTCATCACCCAGCCGGTCCTGACCTCGGTGCTGGACATCGCCGACCCTGCCCAGCGTCTGGAGCTGCAAACCGGCATAAAGTATTCCACCCCGGTGCGCCTGGTGTTCGGTGACGAAACCACCTCACCGCAAACCTACGAAGCCTTCGATGCCAAGGGCAACAGTATTGGCACCGGCACCTTCATTCCGGGGCAAAGCAATACCCTGAAGCTCGATGTGCCAATGATCGATGCCTCGGGCAACCCGATCAATGACGCCAGCGGCGTCCAGAAGTCATTCAGCTTCGAGATGGATGTAGCCGGCTCGCCCAAGAATGGCGACAGCTTTACCGTATCGTTGACCGGCGCAGGCTCCTCGGACAACCGCAATGCACTGTCCCTGCAGGAGCTGCAGACCAAACAGACGATGGACATTGGTTCGACCAAGGGCATCAGCATTACCGATGCCTACGGCAAACTGGTGGAAAGTGTGGGTGCCCAGGCCAAGCAGGGCCAGATGGACACCCAGGCAACCGGCGTCATCCTTACCCAGGCTGCCGGTGCCCGTGATTCGTTGTCCGGCGTGCAGCTGGATGAAGAAGCCAGCAACCTGATCAAGTACCAGCAGTACTACACGGCCTCGTCGCAGATCATCAAGACGGCGCAGGACATCTTCAACACCCTGATCGCTGCGCTTTAAGGAGTATTGATCCATGCGTATTTCCACGGCCCAGTTCTACCAGACCAGCGCGGCGAACTACCAGCGCAACTATTCCAACCTGATCAAGACCAACGAAGAGGCCAGTTCCTTCGTCAGGGTCAATACCGCTGCCGATGATCCGGTGGGGGCTGCACGTCTGCTGCAGCTGGGTAATCAGGCAGACATGCTGGCCCAGTACAAGACCAACGCGACAAACATCACCAACTCGCTGAACCAGACCGAGACCACGCTCAATTCGATCAACACGATCCTGACGCGGGTCAACGAGCTGGCGATCGAGTCGGGTAATGCCGGCTACACCGACACCGAACGCAAGGCCAAGGCAGCCGAGCTGGGGCAGTTGGAAGACCAGCTGTTGAGCCTCATGAACAGCCGTGATGAGAACGGCCAGTACCTGTTTGCCGGTTCCAGTACCGACACCGCGCCGTTCGTGCGCAATGCCGATGGTACCTATTCTTATCAAGGTGACCAGACCCAGCTGGAGCTGCAGGTTGGTGACATGCTCAAGATGGCCGGCAACAGCTCTGGCTATAGCGTATTCGAGCAAGCCCTCAACACCAGCCGCACCGAAACCAGCCTGAGCGCCCCCGCGGTGGATGATGGCCGCGTGAAGCTGTCCAATGGGCAAGTGTCCGGCAGCGTCACGTACAACGATCGCTTCCGCAGTGGTCAGCCGTACACAGTCACCATGCTCAGCAGTACCGAGTTCAGCATCACCGACAGCTTGGGCAACGATGTGACCGCCGAGGCCACCCAGGGCGGTAAATTCGATCCCGATACCGTAGGCGGATCGATGATCAGCTTCCGTGGTGTGGACATGCGGCTGAACATCAACCTTCAGGACGGCGACGTTCCGGATGCAGCGGTGGCAGGTCATACCTTCACCCTGCAAAGCAAGCCCGATACCATCACTGCGACCCGTAGCCCGGGCAACCCGTCGAGTGCTCAGGTATCGTCGATCAGCATCACTGATCCGGCCCAGTACAAAGCCATGTTTCCCAATGGCGGTGCGGTCATCAAGTTCACCAGCGCCACGGACTTCGAACTCTATGCCCAGCCGCTGACCGCTGACAGCCGCCCGGTGGCCAGTGGTGCCATGACTGGCAACGTCGCCTCGGCTGCCGGTGTGGACTTCACCTTCACCAGCACGCCCGCGCAGCAGTCCGGTGACCAGTACGTGGTGAACGTCGACAACCACCAGACCCAGAACGTTCTGGACACCGTCGCCCAGTTGCGTACGGCGTTGAGCAAGCCGATCGACGGCGACAACGCGGCCTACCAGCAACTGCGTGCAGACCTGGATTCGGCCATCGCCAATATCCAGAGCGGTCAGGACGCGCTCAACACGGCAGTCACCGATATCGGTGCCCGTGGCAAGGCGCTGGAAATCCAGCAAAACACCAACGAGAGTCTGAGCATTGCCAACAGCACCACGCAGTCGTCGATCCGTGACTCGGACCCTGCCACCGTGCTGGTCCGCCTTACCCAGCAGCAGACCTTGCTTCAGGCTTCGCAGGCGGCTTTCGCACGCGTCAGCCAGCTGAGCCTGTTCAACGCCATCGGTTAAGTGCGCCCGTCGCCTTCACCGCTTACCCCTCGGGTACGCGGTGAAGGCGCATTGATTTCCCCGTAGTATCGACTGTTCTGAATTCCCTGCGGGCAGTCATCGGTCGAGAGATTTCCTCGTGAACCCAGCCCCTCTAGTCAGCCTCGTCATTCCCGCCTGCAACCCCCGTTACTTCCGTACTGCTCTGGTCAGCGCCCTGGCTCAGGATTACGCAAACCTCGAAGTCATCGTCTGCGACGACAGCCCAGGTACGCAGATCGAGGCGGTGGTCGATGAGCTGCGCAGTCTTGCACGTCATCCACTGATTTACTTGCGTAACCCGCAACCGCTGGGTTTTGCCGGGAATTTGCAACACGGGCTGGAGCAGAGCCAGGGCGACTACATCAAGTTCCTCTGTGACGATGACCGCCTGATGGCCGATTGCGTGTCCAGCCAGGTGCGACTGTTCCAGGCCCATGACGATGTCAGCCTGGTCGCGGCCAGGCGCCACCAGGTCGATGCTGAAGATCACATTTTGCCGCAGCGTCTGGAAACCAGCCCGGTCACCTTTGGCGACACACTGTTCAACGGTGACGACCTGCTGGATTTCTTCGAGACCCGCCAGCTCAACTTCATCGGCGGGCTGAGCAGCGTGCTGGTGCGTACCCGCGATCTGCGTGAATTGCTGCCTGCGCTGGCGCCGGGCTTTGTGGCAATGCTCGATTTCGTGTTGTTCGTGTGCCTGCTGCGTCGCGGCCATCTGGGCGTGACCGCCGGGGTGCACTGTGTCGAGCGGGTTCATCCCGACCAATTGCGTCGCCAGAGCGATGTGAAGGCTGCCGCTACCAGTGAATCACAACACCTGCGCGACATGTTCGCCGCGCGCACTGCAGTACGTGAGCCGTTCTCCGGTTGGGTGCGGGTGCAAATCCTCCAGGGCGACGAGGGCGATACCCAGCGTATCTGGGAGAACCTGTTCCTGATCCATACCCTGCGCTGCTTGCAGGCGATCCAGGAATCTCATGTCGGCAGCGACAGCGACAGTTTTGCCGAGCTGTACAGCAAATGGCTGGCCTGCCGACAGGATCCGCTGGTGCTCGCGCGTCTGATGCGCCTTAGCGAGCACTGGCCAACTCGTCCGCGAATCGTGCCCGTGGTTATCGACAGCGAGGGTGATGCACAAGCTCTGCAGGTTACCCTGGACAGCATTGAGCGCCAGGCCTATGGCGCAGAGATGACGCTGGTATTGTCCAGCGCGCCGCTGCCAGGCGGCCCAGATGTTCGCAGGGTCCACCAGCCATTGCAGGCCGACTGGGCTGAACAACTGAACACGGCGTTTGACCAGTTGGGCGAGGTGGACTGGATCTACCTGCTGCGTGCTGGCGACCGGCTCAATGCCTTCAGCCTGATGCTCCTGGCCGAGCGGGTCGTATCGCGCCCGCAGATCGCCTGCTGCTATGGCGATGAGGGGGGCGTGCGGGATGAGGCGTCCGTAGAGCCGGTGTTCAAGCCCGACTTCAACCTCGATTTGATGCGCGGCTACCCCTATACCGGTCGCATGCTGGCGTTCTCGCTTGACGCCTTGCGGGTACTGGGCGGTTTCACGCCCGGATATCGCGAGCTGGCGCCGCACGATCTGCTCTGGCGTCTTGTGGAAAGCCGCGGCCCCCATGCCATCGAGCACATTCCGGAAGTGCTGGCCGAAAGCGCGTTCAGCTACGCTGCCTGGCTGTCTTCGCAGGCAGTGGTTGAGGAAAATCCGAAACTGCTGGATGCCCACCTCAAGCGCTTGGGCGTGACCTACCGGCTGCAGAACAGTGGCGGGGCAATCAACCAGGTCCGCTACCTGCACGCCACCCAGCCACTGGTAAGCCTGGTGATCAGTGCCCAGGACCAGTTGCCTGCCCTCGAGCGCTGCCTGGAAAGCGTGCTTGAGAAGACCGCCTACGGTCACTACGAAGTGCTGATTGTCGACAATGCCAGTCAAGGTGCCGAGACTCACGCCTGGCTCAGCGCCCTTCAACAGCTGGGCGAAGACAAGTTGCGGGTCCTGATGCTGGGCGAGCAGGCCAGCTTCGCCGCTGTGCAGAACCTTGCCGCGCAACACGCCCGGGGTGAATACCTGCTGATGCTGAGCCCGTTCGCTGTGGTCACCGAGCCAGACTGGCTCGACGCACTGCTCAGCCATGGCCAGCGCCCTGAAGTCGGAGCGGTGGGTGCCAAGCTCTGCAACGCCCACGGTCTGATCGTGCATGCGGGCGGCGTGCTGGGCCTGCGTGGCGCCGTGGGGTCGCCGTTCGTGGGCGAGCCGATGGAGGCGGGCGGTTACATGCAGCGCTTGCAAGTGGCGCAGAATTATTCTGCTGTCGGGGCTGATTGCCTGTTGGTGCGCAAAGAGCTGTTCCTGTCGTTGGGCGGGCTCAATGAAAGCGTCTTCAGCCTGGCCTTCAGCGATATCGACCTGGGCCTGCGCCTGGGCGAAGCCGGGTACCTTGTGGTGTGGGCGCCGGATGCCCGGCTGGTACTGGACCCGCCAGCGCCGGCGGCGATCGATGCGCAGGCTGAAGCCGAGCGCCAGGCCCGGCTGGCGCAGCAGCATGATGCCTTCTTCAAGGCCTGGATGCCGGTGGTAGCGCGTGACCCCGCTTACAATATCAACCTGTCCCTGAACGGCTCCAGCTTCTGCCTGGATCCGGGCCTCAAGGCCGCCTGGACGCCTTTCGTCAGCCGTCCACTGCCCCATGTGCTGGCGTTGCCAATGAACAAGACTGCGGTCGGGCATTACCGGGTGATCCAGCCGCTGGTCGAGCTGGAGAAGGCTGGCTGGGTGACCCAGCAGCAGTACTTCGAGATACCGAGCAACGTCGAGCTGGAACGCAGCTCGCCGGATGTGGCAATTCTGCAGGGGCGTTATACCGAAGGGTTCGTCAAGGAGATCGAGCGCCTCAAGACCTTCTCCAAGGGCTTTTGCATCTACGAGCTGGACGACTACGTGATTGATGTGCCGAAGAAGAACGGGCACCTCAAGCACACGCCAAAAGATCTGGAAAAATCCCTGCGCCGAGGTATCGAACGCTGTGATCGGCTGGTGGTGTCGACCCAGGCGCTGGCGGATGCTCTGCATGACACCCATAGCGATATCCGGGTAATGCCGAACATGCTGGCCGAGCAGCTCTGGACCGGTTTGCGTAGCCAGCGCCGCAGCGCGCGCAAGCCGCGAGTGGGTTGGGGCGGTGGCACCAGCCATACCGGCGACCTGGAAGTGATTGCCGAGGTGGTCAAGACCTTGGCGAACGAAGTCCAATGGGTGTTCTTCGGTATGTGTCCGCCGGCATTGCGGCCCTACATCAGCGAGTTCCATCCGCCGGTGCCGCTGGAGCTGTACCCGGCCAAGCTCGCCAGCCTGAACCTGGACCTGGCCTTGGCGCCACTGGAGTATCACATCTTCAATGACTGCAAGAGCAACTTGCGCTTGCTGGAATACGGCGCGTGCGGGTACCCGGTGATCGTCACCGATACCCGTGCCTATGAAGGCTACTTGCCGTGCACGCGGATCAAGACCAACAGCACCGCCGAGTGGCTGGAGGCGATCCGCATGCACCTGGCGGACCCTGACGAAAGTTTCCGCCAGGGCGACCGTCTGAAGCAGGAAGTGCTGCGTGACTATGTGCTGCGCGAAGAGCACGTTCAGCATTGGTACAGCGGCTGGATGCCGGGCTGACTGCGGGGTGTATGGACGACACCAGTAAAGCGCCTTCTGGCGCGTTTCCTGCAAGCCCCCCGTCATATCGCCATAAATCGTGCAGCCACACGACTTATGGCCGGTGACGAACACGAGGGGACGACATGAAGGCGGTAATTCTGGCGGGTGGACTGGGCACGCGTATCAGCGAAGAGTCTCACCTCAAGCCCAAACCCATGATCGAAATCGGTGGGAAGCCAATTCTCTGGCACATCATGAAGCAGTACTCGGCTCACGGCATCCACGACTTCGTGATCTGCCTGGGCTACAAGGGCTACGCGATCAAGGATTTCTTCGCCAACTACTTCCTGCACACCTCGGACGTCACCTTCGACATGCGCGAAAACCGCATGGACGTGCACCAGAACTACAGCGAGCCATGGCGCGTGACCCTGGTCGACACCGGTGAAGAAACCATGACCGGTGGCCGCCTGCGCCGCGCCGCTCGCTACCTTGAGGGCGAAGATGCCTTCTGTTTCACCTACGGGGACGGTGTTTCGGACCTGAACATCGGCGCCCTGGTGGATTTCCACCTGGCCCACGGCAAACTCGCCACCGTTACTGCGGTACAGCCTCCTGGCCGCTACGGCGCGCTGGCACGCGACGGCGACAGCGTCACCGGTTTCGTCGAAAAGCCCCGTGGTGACGGTGGCTGGATCAACGGTGGCTTCTTCGTGCTTTCGCCCAAGGTGCTCGACTACATCGCCAACGATCAGACTTCCTGGGAGTCGGAGCCGCTTGCCTGCCTGGCCGCTGAGTCGCAACTGAACGCCTTTGAGCATGATGGCTTCTGGCATCCAATGGATACGCTGCGTGACAAGAACCATCTGGAACAACTCTGGCAAAGCGGGGAGGCTCCATGGAAGCAGTGGGCCTGAGTCCAGCGTTCTGGCAGGGCAAGCGTGTTCTGCTCACCGGTCACACGGGTTTCAAAGGCAGTTGGCTGGCGCTCTGGTTGCATGAGCTCGGCGCTCAGGTCACAGGCTTCGCGCTGGACCCTGGCACCGAACCAAGCCTGTTCGAACTTGCCCAGGTCGGCAGCGACATTGCCGACGTGCGCGGCGACCTGCGCGACCTCGGCGCGCTGCTTGAAGCTGTGGCCCAGGCCCAGCCGGAAATCGTCCTGCACCTGGCGGCTCAGCCACTGGTGCGCGAGGCCTACCGTGACCCGCTAGGTACCTATTCCAGCAACGTGATGGGCACCCTTAACCTGCTTGAAGCGGTGCGCCAGGTTGGCGGGGTGCGTGCGTGCGTCCTGGTCACCACCGACAAGGTCTATGCCAACCAGGAATGGCCCTGGCCGTACCGCGAGAACGAGGCCCTGGGCGGGCATGACCCGTACAGCAGCAGCAAGGCCTGCTGCGAGCTGCTGGCGCAGTCCTATGCCGCGTCATTCTTCCCGGCCGCCGAGCACGCAGAACATGGCGTGGCCCTGGCCACCGCGCGCGCCGGCAACGTGCTGGGCGGTGGAGACTTTGCCGCAGAGCGGCTTGTACCCGATGTGCTCAAGGCTTGGTCGGCCGGGTCGCCGGTCACCCTGCGCTACCCGCAGGCCGTGCGCCCCTGGCAGCACGCCCTGGAACCGCTGGCCGGCTACCTGCAGTTGGCCGAGCGCCTGTATACCCAGGGGCCGGCCTGCGCCGGTGCGTGGAACTTCGGCCCGAGCGAAGGCGACATGTGCAGCGTCGGTGAGGTGGTCGACCGCCTGGCCCGGCAATGGCCGCAGGCACCAGGGGTGCGGGTCGAGCCAAGCGAGTTGCATGAAGCCGGGTTGCTACGCCTGGACAGCTCTCGCGCCCGCCAGGTGCTGGGCTGGCGTACACGCTGGTCGTTGCACGAATGCCTGCAGCACACGCTCGACTGGCACCTGGCGTGGCAGCGTGGCGACAACATGCGCGCCGTCACGCTGCACCAGCTGAACCTGTACACGGAGTTGCCGTGACTGATCTGCTGCTGCAAGCCTTGCCACTGGGTGGCCTGTTCAGTGTCCAGCACAAGCGCCATGGCGATGCCCGCGGGCAGTTCGCGCGGCTGTTCTGCGAATCCAGCCTGGGCGCCCTGGGTGCGCCGTTCCATGTGCGCCAGATCAACCACTCGCACACTCAGGGCTCAGGTAGCGTACGTGGCCTGCACTACCAGACCGGCGACACCCCGGAGGCCAAGCTGATCACCTGCCTGCGCGGTGAGGTGTGGGACGTGGCAGTGGACCTTCGCGAAGGCTCGCCAACCTTCCTGCACTGGCACGCCGAGCACTTGCGGGCCGGCGATGGCCGCAGCCTGTTGATACCGGCCGGCTTTGCCCATGGTTTCCAGGTGCTGAGCGAGGATGCCGAGCTGCTTTACCTGCACAGTGCCGACTATGCGCCGGGCCGCGAAGGCGGGCTGTCGGTACTCGATCCGAAATTGGCCATCTGTTGGCCGCTCGCTGTCAAGAATCTGTCGGCCCGGGATGCCGCTCATCCCTGGCTGGACCTGTCGTTTACCGGAGTGCGTCCATGAACTGCCGTGGCTGTGGTACCTGCCTGAGCCTGCCCCTGATCGACCTTGGCACTGCGCCGCCGTCCAACGCCTACCTGCGCGCTGACCAACTGGCCGCGGCCGAGGCCTGGGTGCCGCTTAAAGTGGCGGTGTGTGAGCAGTGCTGGCTGGTGCAGACCGAGGATTACACCCGCGCCGAGACGCTGTTCGATGCCGACTATGCGTATTTCAGCTCCTATTCCAGTTCGTGGCTGGCCCATGCCCGCGACTATGTCGGGCAGATGGTCGAGCGTTTCGGCCTGAACGGCGAGAGCCGGGTGGTGGAAATCGCCGCCAATGACGGTTATCTGTTGCAGTATGTGGCCGAGCGCGGCATTCCGTGCCTAGGTGTCGAACCCACCCGAAGCACTGCGCAGGCGGCCCGGGAGAAAGGGCTGCAGATTCGTGAGGTGTTCTTCGGCGAACAGGCCGCCCGTGACCTGGCGAGTGAAGGTTGGTCGGCTGACCTGATGGCCGCCAACAACGTGCTCGCCCACGTGCCGGACATCAACGATTTTCTGCGCGGTTTCGCGACCCTGCTCAAAGCCGATGGTGTGGCCACTTTCGAGTTTCCGCACCTGCTGCGCCTGATGGCCGAGCAGCAGTTCGATACCCTTTACCATGAGCACTACTCCTACCTGTCGCTTACGGCGGTCAACACGCTCTGTGCTCGCAACGGCCTGGTGATCTTCGATGTCAGCGAATTGCCGACCCATGGCGGATCGTTGCGGGTTTTCGTGCAGCGCGCCGATGGCCCGCGCCCACGCCAGGCCAGTGTCGACGACCTGCTTGGCATCGAGGCGCGGGTCGGTGTCAGCACGGCGGCGTTCTACAGCACCCTTGCACCGGCGGCGCAGCGGATCAAGCACCAGCTGCTGCGCTTCCTGTTGCAGGCCAAGGCCGAAGGCAAGCGAGTGGTTGGCTATGGCGCCGCAGCAAAGGGCAACACCCTGTTCAACTACGCAGGCGTGAAGCCCGACCTGCTGGCCTGGGTGGCCGACGCCAACCCGCACAAGCAGGGCAAGTTCCTGCCGGGCAGCCGAATTCCCGTGGTCGCCCCCGAGCGCCTGGCCATCGAGCGGCCGGACTATGTGCTGGTACTGCCGTGGAACCTGCTCAAGGAAGTCAGCGAGCAGCAGGCGCACATCCGCGAATGGGGTGGGCGCTTTGTGATCGCCGTGCCTGAGCTGACCGTCCTGTGACCGCGATGAAGGTGCTTGTCACCGGTGCCACAGGCTTTGTGGGCCGGCATCTGGTCGCCGCCTTGCTGGCGCGCGGGCACCGGGTGCGTGCGCTGGCACGTCGGCTGGAGCCGGCTCAAGCCATGCGGTGGTTCGGCCAGGTCGATTTCGTCGCCGCCGATCTGCATGACCCGCAGCTGGACGTCAATCAGTTGTGCGATGGCATCGATGCGCTGGTGCACCTGGCCTGGCCAGGCCTGCCGAATTATCAAGGGCTGTTCCACCTGGAGCGCAACTTGATGGCTGACTATGCCTTCATCAAGCGTGCCGTCGCAGCCGGTGTCGGCCAGGTGCAGGTGGCCGGCACCTGTTTCGAATACGGCCTGCGCAATGGCGCGCTGGACGAGGCGCTGGACTGCCAGCCGGCCAACCCTTATGGGCTGGCCAAGCACAGCTTGCGCCTGTTCCTCGAAAGCCTGGCCCGCCAGCAACCGTTCAACCTGCAGTGGGTGCGCTTGTTCTACCTGTTTGGCGAGGGGCAAAACCCAGGCAGCCTGCTGGCAGCCTTGGACCGCGCAATCGACCAGGGGCAGCCGCATTTCGACATGTCAGGTGGCGAGCAACTGCGCGACTACCTTGCCATCGAAAGCGCCAGTACATACCTGGCCGACCTGCTCGGGCAGCGCGATTTCAGCGGCGTGGTCAATTGCTGCAGCGGCCAGCCGATATCGGTACGCAAGCTGGTGGAAGCCCGCATCGCCGAGCGCAACGCCACCCTTGCGCTGAATCTTGGCCATTACCCTTATCCTGCCCACGAACCCATGGCGTTCTGGGGCGATGCCCGCAAGTTGCAGGCTCTGCTGGGAGCACGCCATGAAACATGAGTTGTATCGCGCTACCGGCCTGCCGGTGCTGCAGAACCGCACATTCGCCGATGCCCAGTCGGCCCGTACCTCTGCCTGCGCCGAGATGCGTCTGGTGCAGGACAGCCGCACCGGGTTGGTCTACAACGACGCTTTCGATGCCGACAAGCTCAGCTACGACAGCGACTATCAGAACGAGCAGGCGCATTCGGCGCGCTTCCAGCGCCACCTGGACGATGTCGAAGGTGTCATCGCCCGCCACTTCAAGGGCCAGCGTCTGATCGAAGTGGGCTGTGGCAAAGGCTGGTTCCTCGAACTGTTGCGCGAGCGCGGCTATGCCGTCACCGGCATCGACCCTGCCTACGAGGGCGACAACCCGGACGTGGTCAAAGCGCCCTTCACCCGTGAGTTGAACCGCCAGGCCGAAGCCATCGTGTTGCGCCATGTGCTCGAGCACATTCAGGACCCGGTCACGTTCCTTGCCGCCATCGCCGATGCCAACGGCGGGGCAGGGCAGATATACATCGAAGTGCCCTGCCTGGACTGGATCATCGAGCACAAGGCCTGGTTTGACCTGTTCTACGAGCATGTCAATTACTTCCGCCTGGCCGACCTGCGCCGCTTGTTCGGTACGGTCGCCGAGGCCGGTCACCTGTTCGATGGCCAGTACCTGTACATCGTTGCCGACCTTGCCAGCCTGCGCACCACGCTCGAGCCCGTGCCGCCGCTGTCGTTGCCGGCAGATTTCAGTGCCAGCCTGCAGCATGCCGCACGTCTGGTGCGCCGCGATGCCGGACGTGGTTCGGCGATCTGGGGCGCATCGTCCAAGGGCGTGATCTATTCGCTGTTCCTGCAGCGTGCCGGGGCTCCGGTGGACCAGGTTATCGACATCAATCCTGCCAAGCAGGGTCGCTACCTGCCGTTAAGTGGCGCGCGGGTGTCATCGCCGCAAGAGGCGATGCAAAGCCTGCCGGATGGCGCCCACCTGTTCGTGATGAATTCCAATTACCTCGAGGAAATCCGCCGCATGACCGATGGCCGTTTTGTCTATCACGCCGTCGACAATGCCGATTTCACCGACCAGCCAACCGAGTAAAGAACCATGACCGACACGCCGATCAAAGCCTTCGAAGCCGAGTGCAACGCGCAGATCGCCTCCCAGGGCGAAGACAAGGAGCTGCAGCAACTGTCTCGCGACTTCTTCAACAAGTCCGCCGAGCACAAGTACAGCTACCATTTTTCGTGGATGGGCCGGCCGATCATCCAGTTGCCCCAGGACATGATGGCGATGCAGGAGATCGTCTGGCAGGTCAAGCCTGACCTGATCATCGAGTGCGGCATCGCTCACGGCGGTTCGATCCTCTACTACGCCTCCCTGCTGGAGCTGCAGGGCCATGGCGAAGTGCTTGGCATCGACATCGACATCCGCCCGCACAACCGCCAGGCCATCGAGGCGCACCCGATGAGCAAGCGCGTGCGCATGATCGAAGGCTCGAGCATCGATGCCGAGATCGCCGGGCAGGTCAGGGCGCTCGCCGAAGGCAAGAAGGTCATCCTGGTGCTCGACTCCAACCACACGCATGAGCACGTGCTCAAGGAGCTGGAGCTGTATGCGCCGCTGGTGGCCGTGGGCAGTTACTGCGTGGTGATGGACACCGTGGTCGAGGACATGCCGGCAGACTTCTTCCCCGATCGCCCGTGGGGGCCTGGCGACAACCCCAAGACCGCAGTTTGGGAATACCTCAAGGGTAACGACAGCTTCGAAATCGACTATCAGCTGCAGAACAAGCTGCTGGTCACCGTGGCACCGGACGGCTACCTGCGCCGGGTTCGCTGAGACATTCAACAGAGTTCGATTTCTTCGGCGGCAACGCCAATGGTGGGTAAGACTATGCAAGGCAATTTCTCGGCAGACCAGGCAGCCACACTGCGCGAGCGGTTCACGCTGGTATTGATGACGCACAACCGGCCGGCGTTCCTGCAGCGCACGCTGCAGTATTACAGCGGCTATCGGTGCTCGATCCTCGTGCTGGATTCCTCGGGCGAATCGGCCGAGGTGATGGCCGCGCAGTACCCCGGCGTCGAGTACCTGCACCTGCCACAGTTTTCCTACCAGGGCTTCCAGGCCAAGCTGGCCTATGGTGTGGGCCGGGTGAACACGCCGTTCATGGCCTTCGCCGCTGATGACGATTTCCTGCTGTACGACGGGCTGAACCAGTCGCTGGACTTCCTTGAGGCCAACCCCGATTACGGCCTGTGCCATGGCTACTGTCTGAACTACCTGGCCGAAGCCACCCAGGTGAAGTACTACCGGCGTAACAAGAAGGTCCGTGAGGACTACAACGCTCCGCGCGCTGAACAGCGCCTGCTGGACTACATGGGTGAGTTCATCCCGCCCTTCTTCGCTGTCACCCGCACTGCATTGCTGCGCCAGTGGTTTGAGCTGCTGCCCGAGGGCACGAGCTTCGAGTGGCAGGAAATCGGCCACGCGTACTTCCTGCTGACCAACGCCAAAGCGCGGATCCTGCCAATCCCCTACGCGGTACGTGAAACCAACTACGGTGTCTCCGAGCATCAGACCGAGGTCATTCATGTGCTGGCCTTCACCGACGCCAAGTCGGTGGCCGAGCGCGAACAGTTTGCCGACTTCCTTGCCGGCCTGCCGACCGCCATCGAGGGGCTGGACCATGAGGCGCGGCGCCAGCTGGCCCTGGACAGCTTTGCAGTCACTGCCGAGGGGCTGTTCAAAGGCCGGGCGATGACCCTGGAGCTGATCTGGGAGTCAAGCTGGACCGACCCGCTGAACCCGCCGGTGCGTACCTTCCAGCCGTCCCAGTACGTGGAAATGCCGTTCTACAACCAGGCATTCTTCGATCAGCTTACGGCACTGGAGTTTCTGATCCATGCCATGCCGGCCGGGCGCCTGCAGTTGCAGCAACTGGAGCCGCTGCTATTGCGCCAGGAACAGCTGCTGCTGGCACAGCCCAGCGACACTTCGGGCACCGTACGTACCCGCTTGTGGGAGGCACTGCAGTGCAACGCGTTCAACCGTGAGGTGGTGCGGCACCTGGCCGGACACCTGCGTGACAGTGATGAGGCCGAGGAGAGCGAGGCGCTGTTCGCTTGGCTGGCACGGCTTGAAGGCGTATTGAAGCAAAGCGGTCGCGAACTGCTTGGGAGCATGCATTCGGGTCGCCTGCTCGACTGGCTGGAGGCGCGCAAGCCGGACACCGCCGCGCTAGCGGCGGTCAACGAGCACCTGGCGCTGCATCAGGGTGGTCCGCAGTTCGGCATCCTGCTGTTGGACCTGGACAACAACATGGCCAAGCTCCAGGACACGTTCGACAGCCTGCTGGGCGGCCTGAGCAAGGCGTTCCGGATCATGGTCTTCACCACAGGCGAGCCGCCTGTGGCCACCTCGCTGCAGAACACCCTGCATTTCATCAAGGTCAGCCGAGAAGACTACGTCGAGCGGATCAACCAGATCGCCCGGCAGACGGCCTGCGAATGGCTGTTGCTGGCTGATGCGGGTGACCGTTTCACCGCCACCGGTCTTTTGCGCGCCAGCCTCGAGCTGCTGAACGCTCCCGATTGCCGAGCGGTCGCGGTAGACGAGATCCAGCAACAGGCCGATGGTGCCTGGCGAGAGCTGCTGCGCCCGGGAGTAAACCTGGACCTGCTGCAGGCCAATCCCGCGCTGATGGCACCCCATTGGCTGCTGCGTCGGGAGGTGCTGGTGGAGGCGGGTGGCTTCGATAAGGACTTTGCCGAGGCATTGGAGTTCGACCTGCTGCTGCGCCTGATCGAGCAGGGCGGCCTCAACGGGCTGGCCCATCTCGACGAGCCGATGCTGATCACCCCGGCACCGCAGGCCAAGGACAGCGAGCATGCCCGCCAGGCCTTGATGCGACACTTGGCCGGCCGTGGCTACAAGGCCCAGGTCAGTACGCCGCTGCCTGGCACCTTGCGTATCGACTACAGGCATGTCGAGCGGCCGCTGGTGAGCATCGTGCTGCGCAGCGAGGACAATCTGGACGAACTGCAGCGCTGCCTGAAGAGCATCCTGCAGCGCACTCGCTATGCGCGCTACGAGGTACTGATCGCCGACAACGCCAGTCAGTCACCGCAGTTGCTCGAATGGCTGGCGCAGCAGCAAGTTGGCAAGGTGCGCGTGCTGCAAAGTGCCGAGCGCCTGAGCGCGGCAGCGCTGTGCAACGCTGCCAGTGCCGAGGCCAAGGGGCAATACCTGATATTGCTGGCGGCGGACGCCGAAGTGGTCAATGCCAACTGGATCGAAGCGTTGCTCAACCAGGCGCAGCGTCCAGAAGTAGGCGTGGTCGGTGCCAAGCTGCTCGATATTGACGGCAAGCTTGCCCAGGCGGGCTTGCTGCTGGACGCCGAAGGCGTAGTTGCGCCAGCTTTTGCCGGTGAGGCCGCAAATGCCGTGGGTTACCTGAATCGGCTGGCGGTCGAGCAGAACTGCCCAGCGGTCTCGGCGAGCTGCCTGATGGTCCGTAGCGAAGTCTTCCGTGCTCTGGAGGGGCTCGACGAAACCACGTTCGCCCATGCCCATGGTGATGTCGACCTGTGCCTGAAAGCAGCCGCGGCCGGCCTGCTGACAGTCTGGACGCCACAGGTGCAGGTGATTCACCCCGGCGTGGTCGCCAAGGACGAGGTGGCGCTGGCGGCATTGCGCGCCAAATGGTCGGCGCAGTGGCAAGGTACAGTCCAAAGCCAGGTGCTTGCCCCCGGCAAGGCGGCGCTGGACTGGGCCGGGCTGATCGCCTGACGCGGCACTGGCCTGCATCTTGCTTCGAGCTGGTTCATTGGGGGCGCGAGTCAGAAATCTGTACGCTGTGCGCCCTGCCTTACAGTGCAATCGGGCGCCTTCGTCAGCTGACGGCGCCGCCCCTAGGAACTAGGTATGTTCGACGACAAGTCCATTTTCATCTCCGGGGGGACCGGGTCGTTCGGGCGCCGCTTCATCGAGCGGTTGCTTGAGCGCTACCGCCCACGGCGCGTCGTGGTGTTCTCCCGCGACGAGTTGAAACAGTATGAGATGCAGCAGCGTTTCAACGCGCCGTGCATGCGCTATTTCCTGGGCGATGTCCGTGATGCCGAGCGCGTGCGCCAGGCCATGCGCGGTATCGACTATGTGGTTCATGCCGCCGCGCTCAAGCATGTGCCCGCGGCCGAATACAACCCCACCGAATGCATCCGCACCAACGTCAATGGTGCCGAGAACATCATCGCCGCGGCGATCGAGAATGGCGTGCAGAAGGTCGTCGCACTGTCCACCGACAAGGCGGCCAGCCCGATCAACCTGTATGGTGCGACCAAGCTGCTGTCCGACAAGCTGTTCGTGGCCGCCAACAATTTTGCCGGCCAACAGGACACCCGCTTTGTGGTTGTGCGCTATGGCAATGTGGCGGGCTCCCGGGGCTCGGTGGTGCCATTCTTCAAGCGCCTGATCGAGGAGGGTGCCCACGAGCTCCCCGTCACTGACCCGCGGATGACGCGCTTCTGGATCACCCTCGACCATGGCGTACAGTTCGTGCTCGACAGCTTTGCCCGCATGCACGGGGGGAAGTGTTCGTGCCCAAGATCCCATCCATTCGCATCGTCGACCTGGCGCGCGGCATGGCCGGGCACTTGCCGCAGAACGTGGTCGGCATCCGCCCGGGGGAAAAGCTGCACGAACTGATGATCCCGCTGGACGATGCGCGGATGACCCTTGAGTTTGGTGATCATTTCACCATCGTTCCGTCGATCCGCTTCAACCATACGGATGTGGATTTTGCGATCGATTGCGTGGGTGAAACCGGGCGCTGGGTTGCCGAGGATTTCGAGTACCGTTCCGATACCAATCCCGCCTTCCTCACCGTGGACCAGCTGGCAGACCTGCACGCAGGCTTGCCAGCATGATCCCCTATGCTCGGCAGAGCATCGATCAGGCGGATATCGCCGCGGTCGTAGAGGTGCTGCAGTCCGACTGGCTGACTCAGGGGCCACTGATCGAGCACTTCGAGCAGGCTATGGCCCAGCGTTGTGGCGCAACGCACGCGGTAGCTGTGTGCAACGCCACTGCGGGGCTGCACCTTGCCTGCCTCGCCGCTGGCCTGGGGAGCGGGGACTGGCTATGGACCAGCCCCATCAGTTTTGTCGCATCAGCCAACTGTGGGCGCTACTGCGGCGCCGGTGTCGATTTCGTCGATATCGACCCGCACACCTGGACTATCGACGCCCAGGCACTTGCGTTGAAACTCGAGCAGGCCGCCCGGGAGGGGCGCCTGCCCAAGGTAGTAGTCGCCGTGGCCTTTGCCGGGCAAAGCGCCGACATGCGTTCGATCGCGGTGCTGGCCCGGCAGTATGGCTTTACCCTTATCGAGGACGCTGCCCACGCGGTCGGCGCACGTTACGCGGGCAAGCCGGTCGGCTGTGGCGAATATGCCGACATGACGGTGTTCAGCTTTCACCCGGTAAAGATCATCACCACGGCCGAGGGCGGCATGGTGCTTACCGCGCGTGCGGATCTGGCCGCGCGTTTGCGCAGGCTGCGCAGTCACGGGATCAGCCGTGACCCGGGCCAAATGACCGAAGAAAGCCATGGTGCCTGGTACTACCAGCAACTTGAACTGGGCTTCAACTATCGCATCACCGACCTGCAAGCTGCCCTGGGGCTGTCTCAACTGACCCGGCTGGATGCGTTCCTTGCCCGTCGCCGCGAGTTGGCGGCTCGCTATCAGCGCTTGCTGGCGCACCTGCCCGTGAGCGTCCAGGCACCTCAGCAGGATGCCGAGTCCGCCTGGCATCTGTTCGTGGTGCGCCTTGAGTGTGATCGTATCCCGCGTTCACACCGGGAGATTTTCGATGGGATGCGGGCTGCAGGAGTTGGGGTCAACCTTCATTACATTCCCATTCACCTGCAACCCTATTACCGCGACCTGGGCTTCAAACAGGGCGATTTTCCGCAGGCCGAAAGTTACTACGCACAAGCCCTGAGTCTGCCAATGTACCCGCAGCTGACTGACGCTCAGCAGGATCAAGTGATCGCCAGCCTGTGCGGGTTGCTGAAGTTGCCGGTGGGCTGCGTGAATGCCTGAGCGAATGGAAACCAACGTCGCGATCATTCCGGCCCGTGGAGGCAGCAAACGGATCCCTGGCAAGAACCTCAAGATGTTCGCCGGGCTGCCGATCATTGCCCACTCGATCCAAGTGGCACTGGCCAGTGGCTTGTTCGAACAGGTGGTGGTCAGCACCGACGACCCTGAAATAGAGGCGGTGGCACGGGAATACGGTGCGCAGGTGCCGTTCCGTCGGCCGGCGCACCTGGCTGACGATCATGCCACCACCCAGGCTGTGGTCAGCCACGCCCTGCAGGCACTGGCCAGCCAGGGCCATGTCCTGACCCATGCCTGTTGCATCTACGCCACTGCGCCTTTCGTGCAGCAGCGTTACTTGCAGCAGGGGTTGGCGTTGTTGCGGCAACACCCTGAGCGCTCTTTCGCCTTTTCGGTGAGCAGCTTCGGTTTCCCGGTACAGCGGGCGCTGTCGCTCGACGATCAGGGTGCGCTTGTGCCTCTGTACCCACAGTATCGTGAGACCCGGTCTCAGGACCTTGCACCGGCCTATCAGGATGCTGGCCAGTTTTACTGGGGGCGGGTGCAGGCCTGGTTGCAGAACGAGGCCCTTCATTCCGAGCGGAGTTTGCCAGTGATCATCCCCCGGCATCTGGTTCAGGACATCGACAGCGAGGAAGACTGGTTGCGCGCGCAGTACCTGTACGCAGCGCTCAAAGCTGGCGGGGAGCTGGCGCCATGAAGGTGCTGGTACGTGCTGATGCATCTTCATCGATTGGCGTCGGCCACACGGCGCGCTGCCTGACGCTGGGCAAAGCCCTCCGAGAGCTCGGTGCGCAGGTGAGCTTTGCCTGTTGCCTGCTTGACGGTCATCGCCGGGCCGCCATCGAGCAGGAGGGTTTCAAGGTCTTTGCATGGCCGCAGCGCGAGGAAAAACCGGGCATCGAACCCTGGGCCGCGGATATCGCGGCGCTGCGTGATGTGCTGCCGGCACAGGCCCGATTCGACTGGCTAATCGTCGATCATTACGCCTTGGACGCCCGCTGGGAGCAGGCAGCCCGGGCGTTCGCCCGGCGCATCGCGGTCATCGATGACCTGGCTGATCGTGATCATGCCGCCGACCTGCTGCTGGATCAGAATTTCAGTGCCAGCGAGGCGCTCTACGCGCCGCGGCTGGCAACGGAGTGCCGGCGCTTGCTGGGGCCACGCTATGCGCTGGTGGGGCCGGCGTTTCAGGGGGCGGCGATATCGCCGCCCCTGCAGGCACGAAGGGTGCTGGTGAGTTTCGGTGGCTTCGATGTGGCTGGCATGCTGCCCAAGACCTTGCAGGCGCTGTCCGGGCTGGAAGGGTTGCAGGTCACCTGCATCGCTGGGCTCGGGCATCGGCAGGGTGAGCTGCTGGCCCAGTTGTGCGACGCGCGGGCGGGTTGGGAGCTGCATGACTATGTCGACGATCTGCCAATGCGGATGGTTGCGGCAGACTTGTTCATCGGCGCCGGCGGCGGTACTACCTGGGAGCGCGCCGCGCTGGGCTTGCCGAGCCTGTGCGTGAGCGTGGCAGACAACCAGCGGGCCAATGCCCAGGCCATGGCTCGGGCGGGCATGCACCTTTACCTGGGTGAGGCTGGGCAGGTCCAGGTGCCTGCGCTGCGCCAGGCGATTGCCCTGTTGCTGAGCAATCAGGCACTGCGCCAGAGCTTCGCCGAGCGCAGTCGGGCACTGGTCGATGGCCTGGGGGCGCAGCGGGTGGCGGTGGCCTTGCTGGGGGAAGGGCTTGCGCTACGCCCGGCTCGCAGTGAAGACGCGCGGCTGTTGTTCGACGGGCGCAACGCGCCCGAGGTACGGCGCCGTTCGCAGCAGTCGCGGGAGCTGGACTGGGCGGGGCATCTGGCCTGGCTGGCTGCTACGCTGGCTGATCGGCAGCGTTTGCTGCTGATCGCCGAGACAGGCGACGGGCCGGTGGGCTGTGTTCGCTACGACCGCTTGCCCGGGCAGCGGGCGAAGGTGTCGTTGTATCTCTTCGCGGGGCGTTGCGGGCTGGGTTGGGGCAGAGCGTTGCTCGCCCGTGGCGAGGCCTGCGTACGTGAGTTCTGGCCGGACCTGCGGGCGATCGAGGCCCAGGTGCTGCCCGACAATCAGGCGTCATTGCAATTATTCGCGGGTGCCGGCTTCGCTCAGTCGCCGTGCTCGTTCGAGCGGGTATTCCAGGAGTAGCCCATGAACAGATTCAACATCGGGTACCGCTGTGTCGGCCCGGACCAGCCACCGCTGGTGATCGCGGAGATGAGTGGCAATCACAACCAGTCGCTGGCCCGGGCACTGGAGATCGTCGAAGCGGCCGCCGCCGCCGGCGCCCATGCGCTGAAGCTGCAGACCTACACTGCCGACACCATGACCCTGGACCTGGCGCATGGTGAGTTTTTCATCGCCGACCCGAACAGCCTCTGGTCTGGCTCATCGCTGTATGCGCTGTACGAAAAGGCCCATACCCCCTGGGAGTGGCACCCAGCGATCTTCGAGCGCGCTCGTGAGCTGGGCATGCTGGTGTTCTCCACGCCGTTCGACGAAACGTCGGTGGATTTCCTCGAAAGCCTGGATGTGCCGGCCTACAAGATCGCCAGCTTCGAGAACACCGATCTGCCGCTGATACGCAAAGTGGCGGCCACTGGTAAACCTATGATCATTTCCACCGGCATGGCCAGCCTCGCAGAACTCGAACGTACTGTGCGGGTGGCGCGCGAAGGAGGGTGTCGCGACCTGGTGCTGCTCAAGTGCACCAGTACCTACCCGGCCAGCCCGCAGAACAGCAACGTACTGACCATCCCGCACATGCGCGAGCTCTTCGGTTGCCAGGTCGGGCTGTCGGATCACTCCATGGGGGTTGGGGTTGCGGTGGCGGCAGTGGCCCTGGGGGCGACGGTGGTGGAAAAGCACTTCACGCTTGACCGTGCCGATGGCGGCGTGGATGCGGCATTTTCCCTGGAACCCCAGGAAATGGCAGCGCTGGTGCTGGAAACCGAGCGTGCCTGGCATTCGCTGGGGCGGGTGCACTATGGCGCGACCCAGGCCGAGGAGGCCTCGCGGCGTTTCCGCCGCTCGCTGTATGTAGTGCGTGACATGGCTGCTGGCGAGGTCTTCGACCGTAGCAACGTGCGCGCCATCCGCCCAGGTTTGGGGCTGGCGCCAGGCCATCTCGATGCGGTGCTTGGCCGCAAGGCCAGGCAACCACTCAAGCGCGGTACGCCCCTGGACTGGCAACTGCTCGACTGAAAGTTGGCTCCAGCCGGGGCCAGGTTTGCCCTGCATGGCAAACTCGCAAGCGCTATGACGACGTGACGCGGCCAGGCAAAATATGCGATTGTCTTGAAATATTCGTGACCTATCGGTCAGAGCGGGCATCTCCTTCTGTAACCGTTAATGGGGCAGGTGTGCAATTGCCGCCTGCCACCCTGCCTGTCGCCACTCCACCTGGGCGGCAGATCCCGTTCTTCAGGCGCCGCTCGAGTCATCCGGGCGGTGGTATTGAGCTGTTATTTATTGGGAAGCCATGATGATCGGCATTAAAAGCATCGCGAGCTATGTGCCCGCTTCCGGCCTGGACAACTATGTACAAGGCGCGAAATTCGGCAAGGACGAAGAGTTCATGTTCGGCAAGATCGGCGCAAGCTTCCTGCCGCGCAAGGACGATGAGCAGGAGACTTCCGATCTGTGTGTCGAAGCGGTCAACAACCTGTTCGCCGCTAACCCGCAACTCAAGCGCGAGGCGATCGATGCGCTGATCGTCGTCACCCAGAACGGTGACGAGGAAGGCTTGCCTCACACCGCTGCCATCGTCCAGCACAAACTCGGTCTGCCGACCCATGTCGCGGCCTTCGACATTTCCCTGGGCTGCTCCGGCTACGTCTATGGCATTTACGCGCTCAAAGGCTTCATGGAAGCCGCAGGCCTGAAGAATGGCCTGCTGGTGACGGCCGATCCGTACTCCAAGATCGTCAACACAGAAGACCGCAATACCACCATGTTGTTCGGCGACGCGGCCACTGCCACCTGGATGGGTGAGGGCGCTACCTGGCAACTGGGCAAGGCGAAGTTCGGTACCGACGGTGCTGGTGCGCCGCACCTGAAGGTGACTGATGGCGAGTTCTTCATGAACGGTCGTCAGGTCTTCAACTTCGCTCTGATCAAGGTGCCGGCGCATCTGCATGAGCTGCTGCGCGAGTCAGGGCTGGAAAACAAGGATATCGACGCTTTCTGCATCCATCAGGGCAGTGCGGCGATCGTCGATGCCGTGGCACGACGCTTCGAGGAAGACCCGGAAAAGTCCCAGGCCGACAAGTTCATCAAGGACATGCTGGAGACCGGTAATACCGTGTCATCGAGCGTTCCGCTGCTGTTGCAGAAGCACATGTTCGACAGTGCCTGGAAGCGCGTGGCCATTAGCGGCTTCGGTGTCGGCCTGTCGTGGGGCTCGGCGGTTCTCTACAAGGCTGAATAAGCGCTGCCAGTCGGGTACTCTTCGGTGTTTCGCAGGTAAGGGAAGCTCAACCCATGAGCGAGTTTTTCCAGCGTAACGCTGAAGTGCTGCAGGCCCGCTGGCCGGCACTGTACGAGCGCCTGCAAGGCGAGGCGTGTAGTGCGCTCGAGGTCGAGCTGGTGGAGGGGCTGGGGTCTACCCTGAGCGTGTGTGGCATCCAGCTCACAAGTCGTCACGATCGTCTTGCCGAGGCGCGCCTGCAGGCCGCGAGCCTGCCTGAAGACAGTTCCACTCTTCATCTCTATGGCAGTGGGCTGGGTGACTTGCAGCGCGTGCTGCTGGAGCGGCCTGGGCTCGTGCGGTTGCAGGTGTACCTGCTCAATGGCGCACTGTTCCAGCTGGTGCTGCAACTGCTGGATCAGTCCGACTGGCTTGCCGACCCGCGCGTCGAACTGGCCTATGCCGGCGACAGCGCGGAAATCGCCTTGCCGTTCTTCGCCTTGCCTTCCGAACGCGTGCTGGCCGATGACTTCAATGCGAAGGTGCGCGACCGTCTGATCAGCGAGGCCCACCTGGCAGACAGCAATCGCGCTTTCGATGTGGCCGACCCGCGCTTGCAGAAGCTGCTCGAAGACAGTTTGCCGTTGTTGCGCCACGACCCTGATGTGGCCGCGCTGTTCGGTAGCCAGGCCGGGCGTGACTGCTATGTGATTGCCACCGGGCCAACCTTGGCCGGGCACCTGCCTGCGTTGGCAAGGGTGCGCGCTCAGGCCGAGCGGCCACTGTTCATCTGCGTCGACACCGCTTATATCCCCCTGCTGCGCGCCGGAATCCAGCCTGACATCGTGGTCAGTGTCGACCATAAAATCCGCCTCCATCACTTGCCGCCGCAAGACTCGGCTGCGACCACCCTGGTCTACATGCCGATGCTGGACGTCGAGCTGCTCGGTAATTGGCGTGGGCCACGCTACACAGCCTATTCCGGCAGTGCGCTGTATGCACAGGTGCGCCAAGCCATACCGCGCGCCGAGTTGTTCGTTGGGGGAAGCGTGATTCACCCTGCTACGGACCTGGCTGTGAAGATGGGGGCCGTGCGCATTACGTTTTTCGGCGCTGATTTCGCCTTCCCGGGTGGTCGCACCCACACAGGCTGGGACGATGGCGTACTCGGCCCGGCGATTGCGGCGGCGCAGCACTGGGTGCTGGATGGCCATGGCCAGCGGGCACGTACCCAGCTTAACTTCCGCAGTTACCTGATTGAGCTTGAGCGGTTCATTGCGCGCCATCCCCAGGTGCGGTTCCACAACACCAGTCGTGCCGGCGCGCACATCGCCGGCACCACTTTCGATCCGGAGTTCTGTTCATGAATGCTGCCGATCAAGGGCGCGCGGCGCGCGAATGCGCCACGCTGTTACGCCTTGGGCGGGATGTGGAGGCGGCGTTGCGTATGGTCGAGCTGTTCGATGAGGTATTGCCGCAGGTCGATCCAAAAGCGGGGGCGGTGGTCATGCAGGCCATGCTCGATGCCCAGCAGCGCCAGGACTGGCTGGCGCTGGCCGATTACCTCGAATATGAGCTGCTGCATCTGATCGAGCAGGCGGCCTCGCGCTGAAGTGTGAGCTGTATCACACTTCGTGGTTGGCGAAAGCATCGCGGGGAACGGCTGTAAAGCCCGGTTTGCAAGGGGGTGGCGTGGTGATGGCATTTTTTTTTGGAAAAGCCCTAAAGCAACTTGCAAACCCGACGATAACCATTACGAAGGTTCTCTAGGCCACACCCGGCGGACGCCAGGGCCGGAAGCCGCAGTATCCATCCAACGAGGAATTCGTCATGGCTTTAACCGTAAACACCAACACCACTTCGCTGGGCGTGCAGAAGAACCTGAACAAAGCTTCCGACGCGCTGAGCACTTCGATGACTCGCCTGTCTTCCGGCCTGCGTATCAACAGCGCTAAAGACGATGCTGCTGGTCAGCAGATCGCCAACAAGCTGCAGACCATGGTTACCGGTACCACCGTTGCCATCAAGAACGCCAACGACGGTAACTCGATCACCCAGACCGCTGAAGGCGCGCTGTCGGAAATCACCAACATCCTGCAGCGTATGCGTGAACTGGCTCTGCAGGCACGTAACGACTCCAACGGCACCACTGAACGCGCTGCTCTGAACAAAGAATTCGCGGCCAAGTCCGACGAGATCACTCGTATCGCGACCTCCACCACCTTCGGTACCAGCAAGCAACTGCTGAACGGCACCGCTGGCACCATGGAGTTCCAGGTTGGCGCGATGACTGGTACCAGCCAGATCCTGAGCGTTTCGATGACTTCCTCGTTCGCTGCTTCGACCCTGGCTGTCGGCACTGGCACCCTGGCGATCTCGGGTACTTCCGACTCCGCCGTTCACACCTCCGTCGACGCCGCCATTACCGCGATCGACGCTGCTCTGCAGACCGTTGACACCAAGAAGTCGGACCTGGGTGCTATCCAGAACCGCTTCCAGTCGACCATCAACAACCTGCAAAGCATGAACGAAAACTCGGCTGCCGCCATGGGCCGAGTTCAGGACACCGACTTCGCCGCAGAAACCGCTCAGCTGACCAAGCAGCAGACCCTGCAGCAAGCTTCGACCTCTGTTCTGGCTCAGGCTAACCAGCTGCCATCCGCCGTACTGAAACTGCTTCAGTAATAGCGCGATGAAGTTCGGCGAGGGAGTGCTCATGCGCTCTCTCGCTTTTTACTTTT
The DNA here is from genome assembly GCF_047456105.1 of Pseudomonas sp. BNK-15. Classification (NCBI taxonomy): domain Bacteria; kingdom Pseudomonadati; phylum Pseudomonadota; class Gammaproteobacteria; order Pseudomonadales; family Pseudomonadaceae; genus Pseudomonas; species Pseudomonas sp. BNK-15. The sequence continues at coordinate 319,186 of NZ_CP179898.1, read as the reverse complement.
TAAAGGTGATGTGCGATGGACATAAGCGTCAAGTCAAGCCCGTCGTATCCGGTGTCGTCGCTGGTTGGCAACACCGAGCACAATACAGCTGCTGACAAGGTTTCAGGTCAGCTGCGCAAGACATTGCAGCAAGACGCTCCCAAGAGCGAGGCCGAGTTACAATCGGCCGTCAAGGAAATTCAAGATTTTGTCCAGTCGTTGCAGCGCAACCTGGAGTTTTCGGTGGATGATTCCACCGGCAGGTGGATCGTCAAGGTCGTTGCCCGCGATAGCGGTGAGGTGATCCGTCAGATCCCGTCGGAAACAGCGCTGGAGCTGGCCCGAAGCCTGCAAGATGTCAATAGTCTGCTCTTCGATGAGAAAGTCTGACAGCCGGCCGGTCATTTGAATTGTTGCACCGGCGCTGATCAGGCAACTCTGCGTTTGGGCGTTAACCAGAAAGGAGGATGTAATGGCAAGTCCAATTCTACCGAGTTTGGGGCTGGGTTCCGGTCTCGATACCTCGGCCATTGTGAAGGCCCTGGTTGATGCCGAAAAGACTCCCAAGCAGAGCCAGCTCGACCGCCGCACGTCGGCGAACACCGCATCGATTTCGGCGGTGGGTAGCCTCAAAAGTGCGTTGACCGCCTACAAGACGGCGCTGGAGAAGCTTAACGACAGTGCCAACCCTGCGTTTCTCGGGTCGACGGCAGCCTCCTCCAACGACAAGTACGTCAAGGCCACGGCAGGCAGTGCGGCAGTCAACGGCAGCTATTCGATCCAGGTTACCCAGCTGGCCACGGCGTCGCGTGTAGCCAGTCAGCGTTTCACCGACAGCAGCTCGGTTGTTTCCGCCAGTGGTGGCACGTTGACCATCACCCAGAATAGCGTCGACTTCGATGTGACCATTCCGGCCAACGCTACGCTGCAGCAGGCGCGTGATGCGATCAACGCCCAGGCGAGCGGCAAGGGCTTCACCGCCAACATCGTTAACGACGGTACCGGTTCGCGGTTGGTGTTGAGCTCCGAAACCATGGGCGAAGGTTCGGACATCTCTACTTCGGGGATCGCTGACCTGACCATCGACCCGGCAACGCAGATGGCCGATGCGGGCGGTGCTGGCCGTATCGGCGAACTCGCAAAAGATGCCGAGTTCGATATCGATGGCATGAAGCTCACCAGCAAATCGAACAAGGTCGATAACGCGATCAGTGGCATGACGTTCGAACTGCTGTCCAAGACCGAAACGCTCAGCCCGGTCAGCGTCACCGTGGCTGCCAACACTGAGGGCCTGAAAAAGTCGGTGCAGTCGTTCGTCGATGCCTATAACGCGTTGGTGAATACGATAAACAGTGTGAGTGTGTCGACCAAGGCGGCAGACGGCAGCTGGAACACTCCGGCTCTGTCGGGTGACCCGGCAGTGCGCAGCATGCTGTCGGCCATGCGTAATGAACTGGTGGTCTCCGGTACCGGTGGTTCGGGGCAATTGACGGTGCTTTCGCAGTTGGGGATCAATACCGCTCAGAGTAGCGGCCTGCTGGAGTTCGACAGCACCAAGTTCACCAAGGCGATCAATGATCAGAAGCTTGGTGGTGAGGTGCAGAACCTGTTCAATGGTGACGGCGGCCTGCTCGATCGCATGGTCAAGACCATGGAGCCGTTCTCTGCGTCCGGTGGTGTGCTGGATGAGCGCAACAAGTCGCTTGAGGTTGCCAAGAAAAGCCTGAGCATGGAGCAGAGCTCTCTGGATGCTCGCATCAAGGACCTGGAAGCGTCGCTGACCAAGAAGTACAACACCATGGACACCCTGGTTGGGCAGCTCAATGCTCAGCGCGACAGCGTCGTTTCCATTTTTGAAGCAATGGCAGCGCAACAGAAGAACTCCTGATCTGCCTGAGGCTTCATGGCAAGGTCGCGGCGTCACACTGTATGGCGCCGCGCGCGTGTTACGATGTAGGCACGGTAAACAAACGCCAAAAGCCCGACGAAGCGTGACGCTTGGTCGGGCTTTTTTGTATTCTCCCTAAAGTTTTTTGACGCCGCGCCGATAGCCCGGTCATACAGCAACCCCGTGGTGACGAGGTACCCCATGAATCCAATGTTAGCCCTTCGGCAGTACCAGAAGATTGGCGCCCAGGCGCAGACCTCTGAAGCGAGCCCGCATCGTTTGGTGCAAATGCTGATGGAGGGTGGCCTGGACCGCATTGCCCAGGCCAGTGGCGCGATGCAGCGCAAGGACATCGCCGGCAAGGGCATCGCGATAGGCAAGGCTATTGGCATCATTGGCGGCCTGCGCGAAGGTCTGGACCGTGACAACATGACTGACGAGCTCAATCGTCTCGACAGCCTCTACCTGTACATGACTCGTCGTCTGAGTGAGGCCAATATCCAGAACGATCCGGCGATCCTGGACGAGGTCAGGGACTTGCTGAGCACTGTCAAGGAAGGCTGGGACGCGATCGGCCCACAGTCGATGGTCCCCTGAGCCGGGAGGTTTTATGAGCAAGGTGATCGAGGGTATCGAGCGGACTCGCAGCGAGTTGCTTGCCGCATTGGCCAGCCGTGACTGGGATGCGGTAGGTGAGCTTGACCTTAAGTGCCGTCTTTGTGTCGAGGATGTTCTGGCTGAGGCGCTCAGCAATGAAGACGCGGTACGCTCGAGCCTTGAGGGCCTGCTAGCGGTCTACGGGAAGTTAATTGAAGTTGCAAGCGGTGAGCGTCAATCGATAGTCGACGAGATGTCGCAAATCCGTCAGGCGAAAAACGCCGCTAAGGTATACCATCTGTTCACTTGACCACAGATGTCCTAAAAGCCATGCGCCATTAATTTGACTGCATGCTTTTTTTTGACTTTACTAGTGGCTGTTTTCGAATTTCAGACGTCCGAACACTGACCATTCAGTCTGAATGATGTCGAGCACGCCCTCGGGCGCCGATATGACTAGGGAAGTTGCTATTGCATGTGGCGTGAAACCAAGATTCTCCTGATCGATGACGACAGCGCCCGCCGCCGCGATCTGGCGGTGGTTCTGAACTTCCTCGGCGAAGAAAACCTGCCCTGCTCCAGCCAGGATTGGCAGCAGGTGGTGGGGGCATTGTCTTCCAGCCGTGAAGTGCTCTGCGTGCTCATCGGAACCGTGAATGCTCCAGGCAATGTGCTTGGGTTGCTTAAGACAGTGGCCGGGTGGGATGAGTTCCTTCCGGTATTGCTGATCGGCGAAATTTCTTCTGCGGATTTCCCCGAAGAGCTTCGCCGTCGCGTGCTGGCCAACCTTGAGATGCCGCCCAGCTACAGCCAGCTGCTCGACTCCCTGCACCGTGCCCAGGTCTATCGCGAGATGTACGACCAGGCCCGTGAGCGTGGCCGTCAGCGCGAGCCCAACCTGTTCCGCAGCCTGGTGGGCACCAGCCGCGCCATCCAGCATGTTCGGCAGATGATGCAGCAGGTCGCCGATACCGACGCCAGCGTGCTCATTCTTGGTGAGTCCGGTACTGGCAAGGAGGTGGTCGCGCGCAACCTGCATTACCACTCCAAACGCCGCGAAGCGCCGTTCGTGCCGGTCAATTGCGGGGCGATCCCGGCCGAGTTGCTGGAAAGCGAACTGTTCGGCCACGAGAAGGGGGCTTTCACCGGCGCCATCACCAGCCGTGCCGGGCGTTTCGAGCTGGCCAATGGCGGTACTCTGTTCCTTGACGAGATCGGCGACATGCCGCTGCCGATGCAGGTCAAGCTGCTGCGTGTGCTGCAGGAACGTACCTTCGAGCGCGTGGGCAGCAACAAGACCCAAAGCATCGATGTGCGCATCATCGCCGCGACCCACAAGAACCTTGAGACCATGATCGAGGGTGGGACCTTCCGCGAAGACCTGTACTACCGCCTCAACGTGTTCCCGATCGAGATGGCGCCGTTGCGTGAGCGTGTGGAAGACATTCCGCTGCTGATGAACGAGCTGATCTCGCGTATGGAGCATGAGAAGCGCGGCTCGATCCGCTTCAACTCTGCTTCGATCATGTCGCTGTGCCGGCATGGCTGGCCTGGCAACGTGCGCGAGCTGGCCAACCTGGTCGAACGCATGGCGATCATGCACCCGTACGGGGTGATTGGTGTGTCGGAGCTGCCGAAGAAATTCCGCTACATCGACGATGAAGACGAGCAGTTGGTCGACAGCCTGCGCAGCGACCTCGAAGAGCGCGTGGCGATCAACGGCCACGCGCCGAGCTTTGCCAACCATGCCATGCTGCCGCCTGAGGGCCTGGACCTGAAGGATTACCTGGGCAGCCTGGAGCAGGGGCTGATCCAGCAGGCGCTGGACGACGCCAACGGTATCGTGGCGCGGGCGGCTGAACGTTTGCGTATTCGGCGTACCACCTTGGTGGAGAAGATGCGCAAGTACGGCATGAGCCGCCAGGGCGGTGAGGAGCAGGCTGAAGATTGACTTCGCCTGTACCGCCACAATCGCCGGCAAGCCCACATGGATTTGCGCCGGCTTTAAGAAATTTTGCTTGCACAGGTAAAGCGCAAACCTGAAGAGCAGCGCGGTCGTGGTGGGAGCCGGCTTGCCGGCGATAGGGCCCGAGCAGGCAGCACAAACCCCCAGCCCCGGCACGGCTATTGCTACACCGCTGGCACCACACCGTTTTTATGACGGTCAGCCACGCGAGAGAGCACGATGCCCCAGGCCGCCCATGTTTCCCGAGCCCCTGATCCGCAGGGGCCTACCCCCGTCGAACAGGAGAGTCGACAGGGGCTTGAGCAGGCGTTCGCCCTGTTCGACCAGGTCTCCACCCAGCTCAACCAGTCCTACAGCATGCTCGAGGCCCGCGTCAGCGAACTCAAAGGCGAGTTGGCGGTGGTCGGCGCCCAGCGCATGGCCGAGCTGAACGAGAAAGAGCGCCTGGCCAATCGCTTGCAGAACCTGCTGGCCCTGCTGCCCGGCGGGGTGATCGTCATCGATGACCAGGGCCTGGTGCGCGAAGCCAATCCGGCGGCCTGTGAACTGTTGGGTGAACCCTTGCTCGGCCAGGTGTGGCGCCAGGTGATCGCCCGCAGCTTCGCCCCGCGCAAGGATGACGGGCATGAGGTGTCACTGCGCGATGGCCGTCGCCTGTCCATTGCCACGCGTTCGCTGGATGCCGAGCCAGGCCAGTTGGTGCTGCTCAACGACCTGACCGAAACTCGTCGTCTGCAAGACCAGTTGGCACGCCATGAGCGCCTGTCTTCGCTGGGGCGCATGGTCGCTTCGCTGGCCCATCAGATACGTACGCCGCTGTCGGCGGCCATGCTCTATGCCAGCCACCTGGCGCAAGACGAGCGTGAGCTTGCGCCACAGACCCGCCGGCGTTTCGCCGGCAGCCTCAAGGAACGTCTGCACGAATTGGAGCACCAGGTGCGCGACATGCTGGTGTTCGCCCGCGGCGAGCTGCCACTGGGTGACCGGTTGAGCCCAAAGGGCCTGTTCCAGGCCTTGCAGCAGGCTGCCCAGCCTCATGTCCAGGGCCATGCCGTGCGTTGGCAGTGCGACAGCCACCTGGGTGAGTTGCTGTGCAATCGCGACACCCTGGTCGGTGCCATGCTCAACCTGATCGAGAATGCCCTGCAGGCAAGCGTTGGCGCTGCGCGGCTCAAAGTGCACCTGTATCGGCGCGCGCACACCCTGCACCTGTGCGTCAGCGATGCCGGCAGCGGCATCGATGCCGACCTGTTGGGTCGGCTGGGTGAGCCGTTCCTGACCACCAAAGCTACCGGCACCGGGCTCGGCTTGGCGGTGGTCATGGCCGTGGTGCGGGCGCACCACGGCAAGTTGCAGCTGCGCTCCAGGGTAGGGCGTGGCACCTGCGTCAGGGTGGAGTTGCCGTTGATCGGCGGGCAGCCTGCGGAGGTCGCATGATGCTCATCAAGGTGCTGCTGGTCGAGGATGACCGCGCGTTGCGCCAGGCGCTTGGCGATACCCTGGAGATCGGCGGTTTTGCCTATCGTGCTGTCGGCAGCGCGGAAGAAGCGCTGGAGGCGGTGCAGAGCGACGCCTATAGCCTGGTCATCAGTGACGTGAACATGCCGGGGATGGATGGGCATCAGTTGCTGGCGCACCTGCGCCGCCAGCACCCGCAATTGCCGGTGCTGCTGATGACCGCTCACGCTGCCGTGGAGCGCGCTGTCGAGGCGATGCGCCAGGGCGCTGTGGATTACCTGGTCAAACCCTTCGAGCCCAAGGCGCTGCTGAGCCTGGTCGAGCGCCATGCCGCCGGGCGCCTGAGTGCGGTCGAGGACGAAGGGCCGGTGGCCAGCGAGCCTGCCAGCCGCCAATTGCTGGAGCTTGCTGCACGTGTGGCCCGCAGCGATTCGACCGTACTCATCTCGGGTGAGTCGGGCACCGGCAAGGAAGTGCTTGCGCGGTACATTCACCAACAGTCGCCGCGTGCAGCGCAGCCATTTGTCGCGATCAACTGCGCGGCCATCCCGGACAACATGCTCGAGGCGACCTTGTTCGGTCACGAGAAAGGAGCCTTCACCGGCGCCATTGCGGCGCAGGCCGGCAAATTCGAGCAGGCCGAGGGTGGCACCTTGCTGCTCGACGAGATTTCCGAAATGCCTCTGGGCCTGCAGGCCAAGCTGTTGCGTGTCTTGCAGGAACGTGAGGTCGAGCGGGTAGGGGGGCGCAAGCCGATTGCCCTGGACATCCGCGTGCTGGCAACCAGCAATCGCGACATGGCCGGTGAAGTGGCGGCCGGGCGGTTCCGCGAAGACCTGTTCTATCGCCTGTCGGTGTTCCCGTTGGCCTGGCAGCCGCTGCGTGAGCGTGCCGGTGACATCCTGCCGCTGGCCGAGCGCTTGCTGGCGCGGCATGTGGCGAAGATGAAGCATGCGCCGGTGCGCCTGTCTGCTGCGGCGCAGGCCTGCCTGCAGGCCCATGCCTGGCCAGGCAATGTGCGTGAGCTGGACAACGCTTTGCAGCGGGCGCTGATCCTGCAGCAGGGCGGGGTGATCGAGGCGGCGGATTTTTGTCTGGCCGGCGCCATTCCCTTGTCGGCGGTTGCACCAGCCGCGGCGTTGCCCGTGGCGGTCGAGCCGGCAGGTGAGGCCGGTGGCCTGGGCGATGACATGCGCCGCCATGAGTTCCAGATGATCATCGACACCTTGCGCGCCGAGCGCGGTCGCCGCAAGGAGGCTGCCGAGCGGCTTGGCATCAGCCCGCGTACCCTGCGCTACAAGCTGGCACAAATGCGCGATGCCGGGCTCGACGTGGAAGCCAGCCTGTACGGGTGAGCTACAAGCTACAAGCAAGCGCAAGAGCACCGCAGCCTGGCTTGAAGCTTGAAGCTTTCAAAGGCTGGCACTGTTGTTGCTTAGAGAGGCTATCCGCCGCATGAGTGTCAAAAAAATGCGGCCGCCGGAGAGAGAAGTTCATGAGCCAAGGTGTTGAATTCAATCGTCTGATGCTGGACATGCGTGCCATGCAGGCCGATGCCATGTCGCTGCCAAAAGCCACTGCTGCCCCCGAATTGGCAGAAGGCCAGAGCAGCTTCGCTGACATGCTCGGCCAGGCCATCGGCAAAGTGCACCAGACCCAGCAGGCGTCGACCCAGCTCGCCAATGCTTTCGAGATCGGCAAGAGTGGTGTCGACCTGACCGACGTGATGATCGCCTCGCAGAAAGCCAGCGTTTCCATGCAAGCGCTGACCCAGGTACGCAACAAGCTGGTCCAGGCGTACCAGGACATCATGCAGATGCCGGTTTGAGGACGGAAGTAAGTCATGGCTGAAGCAGTCGTCGATAACGCCCCCGCCAAAAGTGGCCCGCCAGCGTCCAAACCGCCGCTGTTCGGCATGGCGTTTCTGGAAAACATCTCGCAGATGCCCATGCTGCGTCAGGTCGGCCTGCTGGTCGGGTTGGCGGCGAGCGTGGCGATCGGCTTCGCCGTGGTGCTGTGGTCGCAACAGCCGGACTACCGCCCGCTGTATGGCAGCCTGGCGGGCATGGACACCAAGCAGGTCATGGATACCCTGGCCGCTGCAGACATCCCCTACAATGTCGAGCCCAATTCCGGTGCTCTGCTGGTCAAGGCCGACGACCTCTCCCGTGCGCGCCTGAAACTGGCAGCCGCCGGCGTTGCGCCAAGCGACGGCAATGTTGGCTTCGAACTGCTCGACAAAGAGCAGGGCCTGGGTACCAGCCAGTTCATGGAAGCTACCCGTTACCGTCGCAGCCTGGAAGGCGAGTTGGCCCGTACTGTCTCCAGCCTGAACAACGTCAAGGCGGCGCGCGTGCACCTGGCGATTCCGAAAAGCTCGGTGTTCGTGCGCGATGAGCGCAAGCCAAGCGCCTCGGTCCTGGTCGAACTGTACCCGGGCCGTTCGCTGGAAGCCGGCCAGGTGATGGCGATCGTCAACCTGGTCGCCACCAGCGTGCCCGAGCTGGACAAGTCGCAGGTCACCGTGGTCGACCAGAAGGGCAACCTGCTCTCCGACCAGTTGCAGGACACGGCGTTGACCATGGCTGGCAAGCAGTTCGACTACAGCCGCCGCATGGAAGGCATGCTCACCCAGCGTGTGCACAACATCCTGCAACCCGTCTTGGGTAACGACCGTTACAAGGCCGAGGTGTCGGCCGACCTTGACTTCAGTGCGGTGGAGTCCACTTCCGAGCAGTTCAACCCGGACCAGCCGGCGCTGCGCAGCGAGCAGTCGGTCAACGAGCAGCGCGCCAGCAGTTCGGGGCCGCAAGGTGTGCCGGGCGCGCTGAGCAACCAGCCGCCGGCAGGTGCCGCAGCGCCTGAAAACGCCACCGCCGCAGCCCCTGCTGCCGGTGCCATCCAGCCTGGCCAGCCGCTGGTGGATGCCAATGGCCAGCAGATCATGGACCCGGCCACCGGCCAGCCAATGCTCGCGCCATACCCGGCCGACAAGCGTCTGCAGACCACCAAGAACTTCGAACTGGACCGCTCGATCAGCCACACCCGCCAGCAGCAGGGTCGCCTGACCCGTCTGTCGGTGGCGGTAGTGGTCGATGACCAGGTCAAGGTCGACGCCGCCGGCGAGACCACCCGCGCGCCGTGGGGCGCCGAAGACCTGGCGCGCTTCACCCGCCTGGTACAGGACGCCGTTGGCTTCGATGCCAGCCGTGGCGACAGCGTGACGGTGATCAACGTGCCGTTCGCCGCCGACCGGGGCGAAGAAATCGCCGACATCGCGTTTTACCAGCAGCCTTGGTTCTGGGACATCGTCAAGCAGGTGATGGGCGTGGTGTTCATCCTGGTACTGGTGTTCGGCGTGCTGCGCCCGGTACTCAACAACATCACTGGCGGCGGCAAGCAGGCTGCTGCAACGGACAGCGACATGGAGCTGGGCGGCATGATCGGTCTGGATGGCGAACTGGCCAACGACCGCGTCAGCCTGGGTGGCCCGACAAGCATTCTGTTGCCAAGCCCGAGCGAGGGTTACGAGGCACAGCTCAACGCAATCAAAGGCCTGGTGGCCGAAGACCCGGGCCGTGTCGCCCAGGTCGTGAAAGAGTGGATCAACGCCGATGAGTGATAACCGAGCCGTTACCGCCAAGCTGAGCCGCACCGACAAGGCGGCAATCCTTTTGCTCTCGCTGGGTGAGACCGATGCCGCCCAGGTACTGCGGCACATGGGCCCCAAAGAAGTGCAGCGGGTCGGTGTGGCCATGGCTCAGATGGGCAACGTGCACCGCGAGCAGGTCCAGCAGGTGATGAGCGAGTTCGTCGAGATCGTCGGCGACCAGACCAGCCTGGGCGTAGGTTCCGACGGTTATATCCGCAAGATGCTCAACCAGGCCCTGGGCGAGGACAAGGCCAACGGCCTGATCGACCGCATCCTGCTGGGCGGCAACACCAGCGGCCTGGACAGCCTCAAGTGGATGGAGCCACGGGCGGTGGCGGATGTGATCCGCTTCGAGCACCCGCAGATCCAGGCCATCGTGGTCGCCTACCTCGACCCCGATCAGGCTGGCGAAGTGCTGAGCAACTTCGACCACAAGGTGCGCCTGGACATCATCCTGCGCGTGTCGTCGCTCAACACCGTTCAGCCTGCCGCGCTCAAGGAACTGAACCAGATTCTCGAGAAGCAGTTCTCGGGGAACTCCAATGCCGCACGCACCACCCTGGGTGGCATCAAGCGCGCCGCCGACATCATGAACTTCCTCGACAGCTCTGTGGAAGGTGCGCTGATGGACTCGATCCGCGAGGTCGACAACGACCTGTCGGAGCAGATCGAAGACCTGATGTTCGTCTTCAACAACCTGGCCGATGTCGACGACCGTGGCATCCAGGCGCTGCTGCGCGAAGTGTCCTCCGATGTGCTGGTGGTGTCGCTCAAAGGTGCCGACGAGCGGGTCAAGGACAAGATTTTCAAGAACATGTCCAAGCGTGCTTCGGAACTGCTGCGCGACGACCTCGAGGCCAAGGGCCCGGTGCGCGTCAGCGACGTGGAAACGGCGCAGAAGGAAATCCTCACCATTGCCCGACGCATGGCCGAGGCCGGCGAGATCGTGCTCGGCGGCAAGGGCGCCGAGGAAATGATTTAAGCGGCAAGCCACAAGCTGCAAGCTACAAGGGAAAGCCAGACGCTGCACAGCCTGCTTCTTCTTGCAGCTTGCAGCTAACAGCTTGCAGCTCATCCCGCTTTCAACACCAGGCATGCCAATGTCCAGCAAAGAAACTCACCCCAGCGACCTGATTCGTGCACGTGACCTGGAAGGCGTCGATGTGTGGGCACTGCCCAGCTTCGACCCTGAGCCGGAACCGGAGCCGGAACCGGAACCCGAAATCATCGAGGAAGAGGTCGAGGAAGTGCCGCTGGAGGAAGTCCAGCCCCTGACCCTTGAAGAGCTCGAAGCGATCCGGCAGGAGGCCTACAACGAAGGTTTCGCCACCGGCGAGCGTGAGGGTTTTCACAGCACCCAGTTGAAGGTGCGACAGGAGGCCGAGGAGGCGCTCAATGCCCGGCTGGCTGACCTGGAACAACTGATGGCACACCTGCTCGAGCCTATCGCCGAACAGGACACACAGATCGAGAAGACCCTCGTTCACCTGGTGGCGCACATGGCGCGCCAGGTGATCGGTCGCGAACTGCGCAGCGACTCCAGTCAGATCACCCAAGTACTGCGTGAAGCGTTGAAGCTGCTGCCCATGGGTGCGGACAATATCCGCATTCACCTCAATCCTCAGGATTTCGAGCTGGCCAAGGCCCTGCGCGAACGCCATGAGGAGAGCTGGAAGCTGCTTGAGGATGACGCCCTGTTACCCGGGGGGTGCCGCATCGAGACCGCGCACAGCCGCATCGACGCGACCATGGAAACCCGTATCGAAAAGGCCGTGGCCCAGCTGTTCGACCAGTTGCACGACCAGTCCCTGCACCCGGCGGCGCCGGATGTATCGATCGAGTTGGGCGCCAACGATGCGCCTTGACCGCACCAGCTTCGGCAAACGCCTGGGTGGCTACGCCGAGACGATCAAGCTGCCCGTGCAGCCGGTGGTCGAAGGCCGCCTGCTGCGCATGGTCGGCCTTACCCTGGAGGCCGAGGGGCTGCGCGCCGCAGTGGGCGCACGCTGCCTGGTGATCAATGACGACTCGTACCACCCGGTGCAGGTCGAAGCCGAAGTCATGGGCTTTGCTGGCAGCAAGATCTTCCTCATGCCGGTCGGCAGCATCGCCGGTATCGCGCCCGGGGCGCGGGTGGTGCCACTGGACGACAGCGGCCGTTTGCCCATGGGCATGAGTATGCTCGGCCGGGTGCTCGATGGCGCCGGTCGCGCCCTGGACGGCAAGGGCGGGATGAAGGCCGAGGATTGGGTGCCGATGGACGGCCCGATCATCAACCCGCTCAACCGCGACCCTATCAGCCAGCCACTGGACGTGGGCATTCGCAGCATCAACGGCCTGCTCACCGTCGGCCGGGGCCAGCGCCTGGGACTGTTCGCCGGTACCGGTGTCGGTAAGTCGGTGTTGCTCGGCATGATGACTCGCTTCACCGAAGCCGAAATCATCGTGGTCGGCCTGATTGGCGAACGGGGCCGCGAGGTGAAGGAGTTCATCGAGCATATTCTGGGTGAAGAGGGGCTCAAGCGATCGGTGGTGGTCGCATCCCCGGCCGATGACGCGCCGTTGATGCGTTTGCGCGCGGCTATGTATTGCACGCGCATTGCCGAGTACTTCCGCGACAAAGGCAAGAACGTCCTGCTGCTGATGGATTCGCTGACCCGTTTTGCCCAGGCCCAGCGTGAAATTGCCTTGGCAATCGGCGAACCGCCCGCTACCCGTGGTTATCCGCCATCAGTGTTCGCCAAGCTCCCCAAGCTGGTGGAGCGCGCCGGTAACGGTGAGCCGGGTGGTGGCTCGATCACGGCCTTCTATACCGTATTGTCCGAAGGTGACGACCAGCAGGATCCGATTGCCGACTCGGCGCGGGGCGTGCTCGATGGCCACTTCGTCTTGTCCCGGCGGCTGGCCGAAGAAGGCCACTACCCTGCTATCGACATCGAAGCCTCGATCAGCCGGGTGATGCCCCAGGTGGTCGATGCCAATCATCTGCGCCAGGCGCAAAAATTCAAGCAGCTGTGGTCGCGCCTGTCGCAAAGCCGCGACCTGATCAGTGTCGGCGCTTATGTGGCAGGCGGCGATCCTGAAACCGACCTGGCCATTGCCCTGCAGCCAAAACTGGTGGACTTCCTGCGCCAAGGGCTGGACGAAAATGTCGGCATGGACCAGAGCCGACAGCAGTTGGGGGCGATCTTCACGCCTCCGGCGAACGGTTGATAGGCCATGAGTACGCCAAGCCGTGCCGCGCGCCTGGCGCCAGTGGTGCAGATGGCCGAGGAGGCCGAACGCAAGGCAGCCCAGCGGCTGGGGCACTTTCAGCAGTTGGTGGCTCAGGCCCAGGCCAAGCTGGCCGAACTCGAGTCGTTTCGTGAGGGCTACCAGGCGCAATGGATCGACCGCGGTGGCCAAGGCGTCAATGGCAGTTGGCTGGTCAACTACCAGCGCTTTCTGGGGCAGCTTGAAACGGCCATGACCCAGCAGCGCCAGAGCCTGACATGGCACCAGAGCAACCTGAAGAACGCCAGGGGCACCTGGCAGCAAGCCTATGCCCGGGTAGAGGGCCTGCGCAAACTGGTGCAGCGTTACCTGGAAGAGGCGCGGCGGGCCGAGGACAAACGCGAGCAGCGCTTGCTGGATGAATTATCACAGCGGTTGCCAAGGCAAGGCCACATCTAGCTTGCAGCTTGCAGCTCTGCCCCCCGCCTGCTAAACCTTGAACTGTTGCATTCGCCATCATCGAAGGAATCGCTAGCATGGCAGTCGAGACTGATTTTTCGCAGGACGAGAAAAAGCTGACGATCAAGATCAAAGGCCGCTTCGATTTCGGTAAGCATCAGGAGTTTCGCGATGCCTACGAGCGCCAGCCCAAGCGCCCGGACTCGGTGGTGGTCGACCTCAAAGACACCACTTACCTGGACAGCTCCGCCCTCGGCATGTTGCTGCTGCTGCGTGATCACGCCGGTGGCGATGAATCGGACGTGCGCGTGGTGCATGCCAGTTCAGATGTGCGCAAGATCCTTGCCATCTCCAATTTCGACAAACTGTTCGCTATCAGTTGAGCGTCATGACGCCGGCCGAACAGCCGTTGACTGTGCTGGTGGCCGAAGACGGGGCCACGGATAGGCTGTTGCTGGCCCAGATCGTCCGGCGCCAGGGGCATCACGTGTATACCGCCGAAAACGGCCAGCAGGCCGTTGAGCTGTTTGCCGAAAAGCGCCCGCAGCTGGTTCTGCTCGATGCCCTGATGCCGGTCATGGACGGTTTCGAAGCTGCGCGGCAGATCAAGGCATTGGCCGGCGAGGCCCTGGTACCGATCATCTTTCTTACCTCGCTCAACGAGGAAGAGGCCTTGGTGCGCTGCCTGGAGGCCGGTGGTGACGACTTCATGGCCAAGCCCTACAGTGCGGTGATCCTTGGTGCCAAGATCCGCGCCATGGATCGCCTGCGCAGGTTGCAGGCCACGGTGCTGGAGCAGCGTGACCTGATCACCCGGCATCACCATCACCTGCTCAACGAGCAGCGGGTGGCCAAGGCAGTGTTCGACAAGGTTGCCCATTCTGGCTGCATCACGGCGCCGAACATTCGGTACCTGCAGTCGCCTTACGCGTTATTCAACGGCGACTTGCTGCTGGCCGCGTTCACTCCATCCGGCGACATGCATGTGCTGCTGGGTGACTTTACCGGGCATGGGCTACCCGCCGCAGTCGGTGCCATGCCCCTGGCAGAAGTGTTCTACGGCATGACTGCCAAGGGCTACGGCCTGGCGCAGATGCTGCGCGAGATGAATGCCAAGCTCAAGCGCATCCTGCCGGTAGACATGTTCTGTTGCGCACAGCTCCTCAGCCTGAGCGTGCAGCGCGGCTCGGTGGAGGTCTGGAACGGTGGCATGCCGGATGGTTACCGGCTGTCGGCCGGCGGCGAGGTGCTTTCCATGCTGGGTTCGCGCCACCTTCCGCTGGGCATCCTGGCGCCGGAGCGCTTCGATGACAGTACCGAGGTGTTGCCGCTGGCGCCGGGGGAGCGGCTGCTACTGCTGTCCGATGGCGTTGTGGATACGGCCGACGAAGCGCAGACGTTGTTCGGTGTCGAGCGCTTGCGCGCGGTGCTGGCGGCCAATCGTGACCCGGCGCGGCTTTTCGACGAGGTGATGGAGGCGCTGGAGCGCTTCGGCGGGTGCCCCAGAGATGACATCAGCCTGTGCGATATCCGCATGTTCACTGCGCAGGAGCGGGTGCCGGCCCCAACCATCTATTCTGATAGTGGGCGCTCCAGCCCGCTGGACTGGTCGCTGGGCTTCGAGTTGCGCGGTGAGAGCCTCAAACGTTTCAACCCGGTGCCGTACCTTGTGCAGTTGCTGCAGGAAATCCACGGTTTGCGGCCCCGCACCGGCGCCCTGCACAGCGTGCTAAGCGAGCTGTATTCCAATGCGCTGGAGCACGGTGTGCTGGGCCTGGATTCGCGGCTCAAGCGCGATGTGCATGGGTTTGCCGACTATTATCAGGAACGCACCCGCAGGCTCGGTGTGTTGACCGAGGGCAGCGTGCGCATCGATCTGAAGGTGGAACCGATGGCTGCAGGCGGTCGTCTGATGATCGAAGTTCGTGACAGTGGTGCTGGGTTCGATGTGCAGCGGGTGCTGGCGCTTCCTTCCCGTGAGCATGGATTGAGTGGTCGAGGGTTGCACCTGGTACGGCGCCTTGGTAGTAGTGCCGGGTGGCGGGACGGTGGCCGTTGCGCATGGGTGCAGTTCGATTGGTGAGCTGTTTGGCGCTTGAGGCATAATTCTGCTTGATCAAGGAGTGAGCAAGTGACTGACATGCATATTGATCACAGGGTGCTCAGTGAGCTGCAGGAGGTCATGGAAGATGGCTACCTGCAACTGCTGGAAACCTTTCTGGAAGATTCCGGGCGGCGTCTTGACGAACTTCATGGCGCCAGGAACGCCGATGAGTTGGGCGTGGCTGCGCACAGTTTCAAGGGCAGCAGCAGCAACATGGGTGCGGTCGGGCTGGCGCAGCTTTGCCATCAGTTGGAGGAGCGGGTCAAGCAGCGCTCGCTGCATGGCATAGAAGAGCTGATCAACCGCATCGACCAGGAGTATCTTGAGGTGCAGCGTTTCTATCAGGGCGAGCGCAAGCGGGTTTCCGCAGGCTGATCGGCCAGTTGGCTCGACTTTTGCCTGTATGTGCCTGAACGATACCTTTGTTTCTGGCGCGGAGACCCTTCAATGCCTGTCGCACCTAATCCTTTGTTGCAAACCAGTACGCTGAGCAAGCCGTCGCGTGCAGGTGCCTCGCAGGTGGACAAGCCGCTGCAGGCCTCGGGCGGGCAGGGCAGCGGCTTCGATCAGGTCATGGCCAAGCAGGGCAATGACAAAGCGCCGGTACGCGATGACAAGGTTGCCCAGGCCAAGCCCAAAGACAAACCCGAGGTCGCCCACGGCGGCAAGAAAGAGGCGGCCGACAAACCGGCGGTTGCCGATGACGGCAATAAGTTGCCAGCTGACGATCAGGCGCAAGCCGGTGCCGATAGTGCGCCTGGCAGTGAATCGACCTCGCTGGACGCCAGCCTGGTGGCGGGCCAGGTGACCGATGCGCAGCCGGGGGCGCAGTTGCTGCAAGCCCAGGCTGAAGCCGTGGCGCCGGTGCTTCAGGCAGCGGTCCAGTTACCGCAAGCCCCGACAACCGAAGAGCTGCCCGAGGACCCGGCAGCGCAGGCCTTCGACCCTGATGCCGACCCATTGGCCAACTTGCCGACCCTGCGCCTGGCGCTGGAGCAAACTGCCCAGGCCAAGGGCACGACCTCGGCCCACGCCACCGATCCTTCCCAGGCCGGCGCCGAGGATGGTCAGCCAGCCGTCAATCCCTTGGCGACCTTGATAGACAAGGTCGAGGCCGAGGCAGGGCAATCGGAGAGCGGGGACAAGGCGTTTGGTGCGTTGCTCGAAGATGGCCTCAAAGATACCAAGAGCGCCTCCAGTGATACCCGAATCGACGATTTCGCCAACCGCTTGGCGAGCCTGACCCAGGCTGCCACGGCCAAGACGGCCAATGCCGTACCGGTGACCGGCAATCCGCTGCATCAGCCGTTGCCGATGAACCAGAACGCCTGGGCCGAAGGTTTGGTCAACCGCGTCATGTACCTGTCCAGCCAGAACCTGAAGTCGGCGGACATCCAGTTGGAGCCGGCCGAGCTTGGCCGCCTGGATATCCGCGTCAACGTGGCGGCCGACCAGGCCACCCAGGTGACCTTCATCAGCGGCCATGCGGGCGTGCGCGATGCGCTGGACAGCCAGGTGCATCGCCTGCGCGAGCTGTTTGCCCAGCAGGGGCTGGCGCAGCCGGACGTCAACGTGGCTGACCAGTCGCGCGGGCAGCAACAGCAAGCCCAGCAGGACGGTTCACAGCTGTCCGGCGTTGCCGCACGGCGGGCGCAGAATGGCGGTGGTACCGAGCAGGGTGAGCTTGCCGATGCCTCACGGCCGGTGGAGCAGCAGGTGGTCGTTGGCGACAGTGCGGTCGATTTCTACGCGTGAGTTGCTGATGGCCCTTTCGCAGGCGATAGGGCCGGTACAGGCAAAAATTCCCAATCTGGCATAACACTTGCTCAAGCCACGTCATCCTCATTTGAAACCCCGATGGACGACGGATTATTGGCATGGCGAAGAGCGACGCAGTGAAAGACCCCGCCACTAAAGGCAAACTCAAGCTGATCCTGCTGTTGGTGCTGGCCCTTCTGCTGGCGGTCGGCCTGTCGGTAGGCGCGACCTGGTTCTTCATGCACAAGAGCGAGTCGGCGCCCGCGGCCGACCCGGCAGCGGCCAACGTCAAGCATGCGGCGATCTACGAGCCCCTGGCGCCGGCCTTCGTGGTCAACTTCAACCAGAACGGCCGCCAGCGCTACATGCAGGTGAGCATCACCCTGCAGGGCCGCAACCAGGCCGACCTTGATGCCCTCAAGGTGCATATGCCGGTGATCCGCAACAACCTGGTGATGATGTTCTCCGGGCAGGGCTTCGACACCTTGGCCGCCAGCTCCGTGGGCCAGGAGATGCTGCGCCAGAAAGCCACCGCAGTGGTTCAGGAAGTGGCGCAAAAGGAAGTCGGCAAGCCGGTGATAGACCAGCTGCTGTTCACCAATTTCGTATTGCAGTAGGAGTCCGCAATGGCCGTACAGGACCTGCTGTCCCAGGATGAGATCGACGCCCTGTTGCATGGCGTCGATGATGGGCTGGTACAGACCGAGAGCGCTGCCGAGCCTGGCAGCATCAAAAGCTACGACCTGACCAGCCAGGATCGGATCGTGCGGGGGCGCATGCCGACCCTCGAAATGATCAACGAACGTTTCGCCCGTTACACCCGTATCAGCATGTTCAACCTCCTGCGCCGCTCCGCCGACGTGGCGGTTGGGGGTGTGCAGGTGATGAAGTTCGGCGAGTACGTGCATTCGCTGTATGTGCCGACAAGCCTCAACCTGGTCAAGATCAAGCCGCTGCGCGGCACTTCGCTGTTCATTCTGGATGCCAAGCTGGTGTTCAAACTGGTGGACAACTTCTTCGGTGGTGACGGTCGTCACGCCAAGATCGAAGGCCGCGAGTTCACCCCCACTGAGCTGCGGGTTGTGCGCATGGTGCTGGACCAGTGCTTCATCGACCTCAAGGAAGCCTGGCAGGCGATCATGCCGGTCAACTTCGAGTACATGAACTCCGAAGTCAACCCGGCCATGGCCAACATCGTCGGGCCGAGCGAAGCAGTGGTGGTGTCAACCTTCCATATCGAACTGGACGGTGGCGGCGGCGACCTGCACGTGACCATGCCCTACTCGATGATCGAGCCGGTGCGCGAAATGCTCGATGCCGGTTTCCAGTCCGACCTGGACGACCAGGACGAGCGCTGGGTGAAGGCCCTGCGCGAAGACGTGCTGGACGTTTCCGTACCGCTCAGTGCCACGGTTGCCCGCCGCCAACTCAAATTGCGCGATGTGCTGCACATGCAACCGGGTGACGTGATCCCGGTGGAGCTGCCGGAGCACCTTGTGCTGCGTGCCAATGGCGTACCGTCGTTCAAGGCGCGCCTGGGTTCGCACAAGGGCAACCTGGCGCTGCAGATCATCGACCCGATCGAACGCCGCTGACGGCGTGCCGGTCGCTCACTACGAATTGAATGCCTGTCGAGGACATCATGGCTAACGAAAACGAGATCACCTCCCCGGAAGACCAGGCCCTGGCCGATGAATGGGCGGCGGCGCTGGAAGAAACCGGTGATGCCGGCCAGGCTGACATCGATGCGCTGCTCGGTGGCGACGGCGGTAGCGCCGGTGCCGGCCGGTTGCCGATGGAAGAGTTCGCAAGCTCGCCACGGCCGAAAGAAAACGTCAGCCTGGAAGGCCCGAACCTGGACGTGATCCTGGACATCCCGGTGAACATCTCCATGGAAGTGGGCAGCACCGAAATCAACATCCGCAACCTGCTGCAGCTCAACCAGGGCTCGGTGATCGAGCTCGACCGCCTGGCCGGCGAGCCGCTGGATGTGCTGGTCAACGGCACTTTGATCGCCCACGGCGAAGTGGTTGTGGTCAACGAGAAGTTCGGCATCCGCCTGACTGACGTGATCAGCCCCAGCGAACGTATCAAGAAGCTGCGCTGAGTGAAGGGCACGATACGGGCCGTCACGGCCCTTGCCGCGCTGCTCGCCAGCGAAGTGGTGATCGCCGCTGCCGCGCCGGCCGTGGTGGCCACGCCGCCAGCTGCGGCGCCCGGCAGCCTGGGTGGGCAGCTGGCGCAAATGGTGCTGGGCTTGCTGCTGGTGGTGGGCCTGATCTTCTTCCTGGCCTGGTTGCTGCGCCGTATGCAGGGCGCGGCACCCAAGGGTGGCCAGGTGATCGAAGTGATCGGCAGCCGCGCCATCGGCCCGCGTGACCGGCTGTTGCTGGTGCAGGTCGGCAAGGAGCAGATCCTCATCGGCCATACCCCGGGCAGCATCGAGGCCTTGCATGTGCTGGCCGAGCCCGTGGAAGTGCCTGCCAGCGCCCGCCAGGCGACGCCGGAGTTTGCCCAGCGCCTTATGGAGCTGATGGGCAAGGATAATAAGGACAAGAAGTGATGAGCGGCGCGCTACGTACCCTGTCGGGCCTGTTGTTGATGCTGGCGCTGCTGTTGGCCGCGCCGCTGGCCCTGGCCGCCGACCCGCTGTCGATCCCGGCCATTACCTTGTCCAACGGCCCGGACGGGCAGCAGGAATATTCGGTCAGCCTGCAGATCCTGTTGATCATGACGGCGCTGAGTTTCATACCTGCGTTCGTCATCCTGATGACCAGCTTCACCCGAATCATCATCGTCTTCTCCATCCTGCGCCAGGCCTTGGGCTTGCAGCAGACACCGTCGAACCAGGTGCTGACCGGCATGGCGCTGTTCCTGACGATGTTCATCATGGCCCCGGTGTTCGACCGGGTGAACCAGGATGCACTGCAGCCGTACCTTAAGGAGCAGATGACCGCCCAGCAGGCGATCGACAAGGCCCAGGGGCCGCTCAAGGACTTCATGCTGGCGCAGACCCGGCAGAGCGACCTGGACCTGTTCATGCGCCTGTCCAAGCGCACCGATATCGCCGGGCCTGATCAGGTGCCGCTGACCATCCTGGTGCCAGCGTTCGTCACCTCGGAGCTCAAGACGGCGTTCCAGATCGGTTTCATGATCTTCATCCCGTTCCTGATCATCGACATGGTGGTCGCCAGCGTGCTGATGGCCATGGGTATGATGATGCTGTCGCCGTTGATCATCTCGCTGCCGTTCAAGATCATGCTGTTCGTTCTGGTCGATGGCTGGGCGCTGATCATGGGCACCCTGGCCGGCAGTTTCGGCGGCGTCTGACGCCGTCAAGGAGAGCCTTGCATGACCCCTGAAGTTGCCGTCGACCTGTTCCGCGACGCCCTGTGGCTGACCACGCTGATGGTGGCCATCCTGGTGGTGCCGAGCCTGCTGGTCGGCCTGGTGGTGGCGATGTTCCAGGCCGCCACACAGATCAACGAACAGACCCTGAGCTTCCTGCCGCGCCTGCTGGTGATGCTGGTGACATTGATCGTCGCCGGGCCGTGGCTGACGCAGAAGTTCATGGAATACATCACGGGCCTGTACACCAGCATCCCGCAGCTGATCGGTTGAGGCGGCCATGCTGGAGCTGACCGACGCACAGATCGGCACCTGGGTCGCCACCTTCATCCTGCCGCTGTTCCGGGTGACGGCGGTGCTGATGACCATGCCTATCTTCGGTACCCGCATGCTGCCGGCGCGCATTCGCCTGTACGCGGCAGTGGCCATTACCGTGGTGATCGTGCCGGCGTTACCGCCGTTGCCTGAATTCGACCCACTGAGTTTGCGTGGCTTGTTGTTGTGCGGTGAGCAGATCATCGTCGGAGCGTTGTTCGGTTTTTCGTTGCAGTTGCTGTTCCAGGCGTTCGTCATCGCCGGGCAGATCATCGCGATACAGATGGGTATGGCCTTCGCATCGATGGTCGACCCGGCCAACGGCGTAAACGTGGCGGTGGTCAGCCAGTTCATGACCATGCTGGTGAGCGTGCTGTTCCTGGTGATGAACGGCCATCTGGTCGTGTTCGAGGTGCTGACCGAAAGCTTTACCACCTTGCCGGTGGGCAATGCGCTGGTGGTCAACCACTTCTGGGAGATGGCCGGGCGCCTTAGCTGGGTATTTGGTGCCGGTCTGCTACTGATCCTGCCGGCAATCGCCGCGCTACTGGTGGTGAACATCGCCTTTGGCGTGATGACCCGCGCCGCGCCGCAGTTGAACATCTTCTCTATCGGTTTCCCGCTGACCCTGGTGCTGGGTATGGGCATCTTCTGGGTGGGCCTGGCCGATGTTCTTTCCCACTACCAGGCATTGGCCAGCGAAGCGCTGCAATGGCTGCGTGAACTGGCGAGGGCGCGCTGAGCATGGCTGAGAGCGAGAGTGGTCAGGACAAGACGGAAGACCCCACCGACAAACGCAAGCGCGACGCGCGCGAAAAAGGTGAGATCGCCCGGTCCAAGGAGCTGAACACGGTGGCGGTGACCCTGGCGGGCGCCGGCGGTTTGCTGGCGTTCGGCGGGCACCTGGCCGAGACGCTGCTGGAAATGATGCGCCTCAACTTCAGCCTGACCCGTGAAGTGATCGTCGACGAGGGTGCCATGGGCGCCTTCTTGCTGGCCTCGGGCAAGATGGCGATCTGGGCAGTACAGCCGGTGCTGATCCTGCTGTTCGTGGTGGCATTCATTGCGCCCATCGCGTTGGGCGGCTTTCTGTTCTCCGGCAGCCTGCTGCAGCCAAAATTCAGCCGCATGAACCCGCTGGCGGGGATCAAGCGCATGTTCTCTATGAATGCCCTGACCGAGCTGCTCAAGGCCGTTGCCAAGTTCGTCGTTATCCTGGTGGTGGCGTTGGTGGTGCTGGCCAACGACCGCCAGGCGTTGCTGGCGATCGCCAACGAGCCGCTGGACCAGGCGATCATCCATAGCGTCCAGGTGGTAGGGTGGAGTGCATTGTGGATGTCGGCGGGGCTGTTGCTGATTGCCGCAGCAGACGTGCCGTTCCAGCTTTGGCAGACGCACAAGAAGCTGAAGATGACCAAGCAGGAGGTCAAGGACGAGTACAAGGACAGCGAAGGCAAGCCTGAGGTCAAGCAACGGATTCGCCAGTTGCAGCGCGAGGTGTCGCAGCGGCGCATGATGGCTGCCGTACCCGATGCGGATGTGATCATCACCAACCCGACCCACTATGCCGTGGCGCTGCAGTATGACCCCGAGAAGGGTGGGGTGGCACCGCTGCTGCTGGCCAAGGGTACGGATTTCATTGCCTTGAAAATTCGCGAGATCGGGGTCGAGCACAAGGTGCAGATTCTAGAGTCGCCTGCGCTGGCGCGTGCGATCTACTACTCCACCGAAGTCGAGCAGGAGATTCCCGCAGGGTTGTACCTCGCGGTGGCGCAGGTGCTGGCGTATGTGTTCCAGATCCGTCAGTACCGGTCCGGCAAGGGCAAGCGGCCGGAGCCGTTGAAGGAAGATTTGCCGATACCGCCGGATTTGCGGCGTGATGGTTGAGAGTGGCTTCTTGCCTCTTCGCGGGGAGCGCCCGCTTCCAAAGCTTAGCTGCAGGCCTGAAGTTCGGCGACAGCTTGTAGGGCGGGCTGCGCCGCAAAAGCGTCGGACCAGAAACCGCCTCTTCGTGGGGGCTTGTCTCTATGAGTAATGTTTTTCTGTAGTACTTTTCCCAAAATCTACTCCAGACCTTCTGAGCAGTTGCCGGGCTGCGTGCAGCGACTTACGCTCGATCAGTTGGTCATAGTGGGGTGGAGAATGAGTCAACTTTCGGTAGCGCTTGTTTTTGGGGGTAGAAGTGCGGAGCACGCGGTTTCAATTAAGACCGCGAGTACGATTCACAAGGCGCTGGCCGCATTGGGCCATGAAGTGCACTGCGTGGGGATAGATAAAGAAGGTAACTGGAGGTATCACAGCGCTTTTAGCTCTTTCCCCGATTGTGTCGATACCGGCGCTCCGTATGTGACTATACAGCCAGGTAAACGAAAACTTTTTGTTCACGTTCGCGGGCGGCCGCCCTCTGAACTCACAATTGATTTGCTGTATCCAGCACTGCATGGTCGCTGGGGTGAGGATGGAACGATTCAGGGGCTTGCGCAGATGTGTGCGCTGCCTTGTGTGGGGGCGGGTGTCCTGGGGTCGGCGGTTTCAATGGACAAAGACTTCGCCAAGCGCTTGCTCAAAGCTAATGGGATTAGCGTCGTCCCTTGGCTGGTACTGCGCACGCTTAGAAGCTGGGGAGATATTGTAGAGGCGTTAGGCAATGACAGTTTGTTCTTGAAGCCTGCTTCTTCAGGTTCTTCTGTGGGTGTGTTCCGCGTTCGAAGCGCCGCAGAGTATGCGCAAGCTTTTGCAGTAGCTGTCCAGCTTGATGCTAAAGTTTTGTTGGAACCTGAGGTTCGGGGTCGAGAGATCGAATGTGGTGTGCTGGAGGTTGATGGGGAGCTAATTGTTTCGGAGTTAGGCGAGGTTATGCCGGTGACTGGTCATGATTTTTACACCTATCAAGCCAAATATGAGGCTCAGTGTGGAGAGAATCTCAGGGTTCCTTGCGACCTGCCGTTGAACGTCAAAACTGAAATCCAGAAGATATCCAAGGCGGCCTTTCGGTGCCTTGGTCTGGATGGTTTTGCGCGGGTGGATTTTTTCTACACATCAGAAGGGGCGGTCATCATTAACGAAGTCAATACATTGCCGGGTTTTACTGATTCCAGCATGTATCCCAAGGTATTTGAATGTGTTGGGTATACACCGGAGAAGATTATTGCCGCATTGCTGAGCAGTGCCATGAAAAAGGCGAGGGCCTGAATCAGCTCTTCGCAAGCGAACCCGCTCCGGCTGATGTGGCCAGCCCAGAGGTGTATTGGAAACCTGCCTGGATGCCCGCGAGGGCCTGCCTCGAAAATGCAAAAAAATCAAAGTTGGAAAGCTTCTTGCAAAGCCACGCCCAAGCGCCCCTTGGGCGTCAAAGTTTTGCTTGAAGAGGGCTCTCGGTGGATCGCAGTCAGTTAATCAACAACGCACGCCACAACCTGGCCGGCCTGGGCCGGGGCAACCTGGGTGTGCCGCTGTTGCTGCTGGTGATGTTGGCAATGATGATGTTGCCGATACCGCCGTTCCTGCTCGACGTGTTCTTCACCTTCAACATCGCGCTGTCGATCGTGGTTCTGCTGGTCTGCGTGTATGCCTTGCGGCCACTTGATTTTGCCGCCTTCCCCACCATTTTGCTGGTCGCGACGCTGCTGCGACTGGCGTTGAACGTCGCCTCCACGCGCGTGGTCATGCTCCATGGCCAGGAGGGCCATGGTGCCGCAGGCCAAGTGATCCAGGCTTTCGGTGATGTGGTGATCGGCGGCAACTACGTGGTCGGTGCGGTGGTGTTCGCCATCCTCATGATCATCAACTTCGTGGTGGTCACCAAGGGTGCCGGGCGCATCTCTGAAGTGAGCGCGCGTTTCACCCTCGACGCCATGCCCGGCAAGCAGATGGCGATCGACGCCGACCTCAATGCCGGCCTCATCGATCAGGCCCAGGCCAAGGCGCGGCGCGCTGAGGTCGCCCAGGAGGCCGAGTTCTACGGTTCGATGGACGGTGCCAGCAAATTCGTGCGCGGTGACGCCATCGCCGGCCTGTTGATCCTGTTCATCAACCTCATCGGCGGCATGCTCATTGGCATGCTCCAGTACAACATGTCCTTCAGCGAGGCCGGCAAGGTCTACGCGCTGCTGACCATCGGTGACGGTTTGGTGGCGCAATTGCCATCACTGCTGCTGTCTACCGCTGCTGCGATCATGGTGACCCGTGCCTCCGGCTCCGAGGACATGGGCAAGCTGATCAACCGGCAGATGTTCGATTCGCCCAAAGCGCTGGCGGTGTCGGCAGGCTTGATGATCGTCATGGGCCTGGTGCCGGGCATGCCGCACTTCGCTTTCATCAGCCTTGGGCTGTTGGCCGGCGGTGGTGCCTATCTGGTGTGGAAGAAGCAGCAGAAGGCCAAGCTCGCCGCGCAGCAAGAGGTGCAACGCCAGCAGGACCTGTTGCCGTCGCCGCAACGGGCGATGGAAACCAAGGAGCTTGGCTGGGATGACGTGACGCCGATCGACATGATCGGCCTGGAGGTCGGCTACCGCCTGATCCCGCTGGTCGATCGCAACCAGGGTGGGCAGTTGCTGGCCCGGATCAAGGGGGTGCGCAAAAAGCTCTCCCAGGACCTGGGCTTCCTCATGCCCACCGTGCACATTCGCGACAACCTCGACCTGCAGCCCAGTGCCTACCGTCTGACGCTGATGGGCGTGATTCTGGCCGAGGCCGAGATCTACCCGGACCGCGAGCTTGCCATCAACCCGGGGCAGGTATTCGGCACCCTCAACGGTATCGCCGCCCGTGACCCGGCCTTCGGCCTGGAAGCGGTCTGGATCGATATTGGCCAGCGCGCCCAGGCGCAGTCGCTGGGCTACACCGTGGTCGACGCCAGTACCGTGGTTGCCACCCACCTCAACCAGATCCTGCAGAAGCACTGCCATGAACTGATCGGCCACGAGGAAGTGCAGCAACTGCTGCAGGTGCTGGCCAAGGCTTCGCCTAAACTTGCCGAAGAGCTGGTGCCTGGTGTCATTTCCTTGTCGGGGCTGCTCAAGGTCCTGCAGGCACTGCTCGCCGAGCAGGTGCCGGTGCGTGACATCCGCAGCATTGCCGAGGCCATCGCCAATAATGCCGGCAAGAGTCAAGATACCGCCGCGCTGGTGGCGGCAGTGCGCGTCGGATTGTGTCGCGCCATCGTGCAAAGCATTGTCGGCGTTGAGTCCGAGCTGCCTGTGATCACTCTTGAGCCAAGGTTGGAACAGATTTTGCTCAATAGTCTGCAAAGGGCCGGGCAAGGTCAGGAAGACGGTGTTCTTCTGGAGCCGAGCATGGCCGAAAAGCTGCAGCGTTCGTTGATCGAAGCGGCCCAGCGTCAGGAGATGCAGGGCCAGCCGGCCATCCTTCTGGTTGCCGGCCCGATCCGAGCCATGCTGTCGCGCTTCGGCCGCCTGGCTGTACCGAATTTGCATGTTCTGGCGTATCAGGAAATACCGGATAACAAGCAAGTCACCATCGTTGCCACCGTGGGCCCCAACGGCTGAGGTAGTGGGTTATGCAAGTTAAGCGTTTTTTCGCCGCCGATATGCGCCAGGCCATGAAGCTGGTCCGTGATGAGCTGGGCTCCGACGCCGCCATCATCGGTAACCGGCGCATCGCTGGCGGTGTCGAACTGACGGCCGCGCTGGACTACAAACTGTCCGCGTTGGCCCCGCGCGTGCCCAATGCCGAGCTCGAGCACGAGCTGCGCAAGACCCAGACGCGCATCGCCACTGCCCAGGCCGAGCTGGACAACCGCAGTGATGCCACCGAAGGCAGCCGCCAATTGTTCGCCGGCCAGTCGCTGACCGCCTCGCAGCCGTTGATCGAACCGCATGTGGATGTACCTGCCCCTGCAGCACCTGCTGCACCGGCACCGGTCGACCCGCGCCTGTTCGATGCCATGCGCTCTGAGCTGTCGGGCCTGCGCGAGCTGCTTGAAGTGCAGCTCGGCTCGCTGGCATGGAGCCAGCTGCAAGGCAGCAAGCCGGCGCAGGCCAACCTCTGGCGCCGGCTGCAGCGCATTGGCCTGTCCGGGCCGATCGCCCGCGAACTGCTTGACCTCACCGCCGAAATCGAGGAGCCGCGCCAGGCTTGGCGCATGCTGCTGGCGCACTTGGCACGCATGATCGAAGTGCCTGAGATCGAACCGATCGAAGAGGGTGGTGTGATCGCCATGGTCGGCCCCGCCGGCATGGGCAAGACCACCACCCTGGCCAAGCTGGCGGCGCGCTATGTGCTCAAGTACGGCCCGCAGAACCTGGCCCTGGTCAGCATGGACAGTTTCCGCATTGGTGCCCAGGAGCAGCTCAAGACCCTGGGGCGCATTCTCAACGTGCCGGTGACCTATGTAGACCCCGGCCAGTCGCTGGCCCAGGCCTTGGAGCCGCTGCTGCGCAAGCGCGTGGTGCTGATCGACACCGCCGGCCTGCAGGCCAGCGACCCGGCCCTGCGCATGCAGCTGGAAAGCCTCGCCAGCCGCGGCATCGCCTCGAAGAATTACCTGGTGCTGGCCACCACCAGCCAGAAGCAGGTGCTGACGGCTGCCTATCACAGCTACAAACGCTGTGGGCTGGCCGGCTGCATTCTGACCAAACTCGATGAAACGGCGAGCCTCGGCGATGTGCTGAGCCTGGCCATCAGTCATGAACTGCCCGTTGCCTATCTTACCGATGGCCCGCGCATTCCTGACGACCTGCACTTGCCGCGGGCGCACCAGCTGGTTACCCGCGCGGTCAATGTGCAGTTGCAGGACGAGCCCAGCGAAGAGGCCATGGCCGACATGTTCGCTGATCTCTATCACAACCCAAGGAGAGCGGGTTGATGATCAAGCGTATGCAAAATACCTACACCAAGGGGGCCGCAGTGATGCCCCGCGTGTGGCTTGGGTCCAAGCGAGACAAGGTGAACAACGAACATGGGTAGCATGCATCCCGTACAGGTGATCGCCGTAACCGGTGGCAAAGGTGGCGTCGGCAAGACTAACGTTTCAGTGAACCTGTCTCTGGCGCTGGCCGAGCTCGGCCGCCGGGTCATGCTGCTGGACGCCGACCTGGGCCTTGCCAACGTCGACGTATTGCTGGGCCTGACCCCCAAACACACCCTGGCCGATGTCATTGAAGGGCGCTGTGAGCTGCGCGATGTGCTGTTGCAGGGGCCGGGCGGGGTGCGCATCGTGCCGGCGGCCTCTGGCACCCAGAGCATGGTGCACCTGGCCCCGGCCCAGCATGCCGGGTTGATCCAGGCCTTCAGCGAGATCGGCGACAACCTCGACGTGCTGGTGATCGACACCGCTGCAGGGATTGGTGACTCGGTGGTCAGCTTCGTCCGTGCGGCCCAGGAAGTGCTGCTGGTGGTGTGCGACGAGCCGACCTCGATCACCGATGCCTACGCGCTGATCAAGCTGCTCAATCGCGATTATGGGATGAACCGTTTCCGCGTGCTGGCCAACATGGCGCAGAGCCCGCAGGAAGGGCGCAACCTGTTCGCCAAGTTGACCAAGGTCACCGACCGCTTCCTCGACGTTGCCCTGCAATACGTCGGCGCCGTGCCTTACGACGAGTGTGTGCGCAAGGCGGTGCAGAAGCAGCGGGCAGTCTACGAAGCCTTCCCTCGTTCCAAGTGTGCGCTGGCCTTCAAGGCTATTGCGCAGAAGGTCGACAGCTGGCCGTTGCCGGCCAACCCGCGCGGGCATCTGGAGTTCTTCGTCGAGCGCTTGGTGCAGCCCACCAGCGCAGGGCCGGTCCTATGAGTGCGAGCGGGTTCAAGATGTACAGCAAGGCGTCCAAGGACGCCCAGTACGATCTGGTTGAACGCTACGCGCCGCTGGTCAAGCGCATTGCCTACCACCTGCTGGCGCGCCTGCCTGCCAACGTGCAGGTGGAAGACCTGATCCAGGCCGGCATGATCGGCTTGCTTGAGGTGGCCAATAAATACGACGCCAGCAAGGGTGCCAGCTTTGAAACCTACGCCGGCATCCGCATCCGCGGCGCCATGCTCGACGAGGTGCGCAAAGGTGACTGGGCACCGCGTTCGGTGCACCGCAACACGCGTATGGTCAGCGACGCAATGCGCGCTGTGGAAGCAAGAACCGGCCGCGACGCTAAAGATCATGAAGTTGCGGCCGAACTCAAGTTGAGTCTCGATGATTACTACGGGATTTTGAACGATACCCTGGGTAGCCGCTTGTTCAGCTTTGACGACCTGTTGCAGGACGGCGAGCACGAAGGGTTGCACGAGGAGGGCGCCAGTGGCCAGGTCGAGCCTTCGCGCGACCTGGAAGACGAGCGCTTCCAGGCTGCCCTGACCGATGCCATTGCCAATCTGCCGGAGCGCGAGCGGCTGGTGCTGGCGCTGTACTACGACGAAGAGCTGAACCTCAAGGAAATCGGTGAGGTACTGGGGGTCAGCGAATCGCGTGTCAGCCAGCTGCACAGCCAATGCGCCGCGCGTTTGCGCAGCCGTCTTGGGGAATGGCGGGCGCGTTGAGCCCGGGGTCGTTGCAGTCGTTTTCACGTTGTACCGAATTGATTGAATGCGCGCTCGGGGCCGAGCGCGTTTGAGACTGCTTGGAGGTCTAATTGAACAAAGACATGAAAATCCTCATCGTTGACGACTTTTCGACGATGCGGCGGATCATCAAGAACCTGTTGCGTGATCTGGGCTTCACCAATACCGAAGAAGCCGACGACGGCACCACGGCATTGCCGATGCTCGAAAGCGGCCATTACGACTTCCTGGTGACTGACTGGAACATGCCCGGCATGTCCGGCATCGACCTGCTGCGCAAGGTACGTGCCCACGACCGCCTCAAGGCCATGCCGGTACTGATGGTGACGGCCGAAGCCAAGCGCGATCAGATCATCGAAGCGGCTCAGGCCGGCGTGAATGGGTATGTGGTCAAGCCGTTCACCGCCCAGGTGCTCAAAGAAAAGATCGAGAAGATCTTCGAACGCGTCAACGGCTGAACAAAGTCAGGGGGCGCCATGGAATCAACACAAACGTCTTTGGGGGAGTTTGAGTCAACCCTGAAGAAGCATGCCCAGGAACTGGTCGAAAGCCTGGAACGGGGGCGGTTCGGCGAGGCGGTGCAGCTGATTCATCAGCTCAACCAGACCCGCGACCGCGGCTTGTATCAGGAAGTCGGCAAGCTCACCCGCGAGCTGCACAGTGCGATCGTCAGCTTCCAGATCGACCCGCGCATGCCGCAGGCCGAGGAAGTCTCGCAGATCACCGACGCCACCGAACGTTTGTCCTATGTGGTCAAGCTTACCGAAGGCGCCGCCAACCGCACCATGGACCTGGTGGAGGAGAGCACGCCCGTGCTCAACGACCTGGCCGCTGAGGCGCAGAACCTGAGTGTCGACTGGCAGCGCTTCATGCGCCGCGAAGTCGCTGCGCCGGAATTCCGCGAGCTGGTCAAGCGTGTCGACAGTTTCCTGACGCACAGCGCTGAAGGTAACCGCAAGGTATCTGGCCACCTCAATGACATTCTGCTGGCTCAGGACTATCAGGACCTGACCGGCCAGGTGATCAAGCGGGTGACCGCGCTGGTGACCGAAGTCGAAAGCAATCTGCTCAAGCTCGTGCTGATGGCCAGTCAGGTCGACCGTTTTGCCGGTATCGAACATGACCACCAACAGCTGCGCGCTGAAAAAGATGAAGAAAAATATCCGGCTCGGGGTGAAGGTCCGCAGATTCATGCCGATAAGCGTGAAGACGTTGTGTCCGGTCAGGACGATGTCGATGATCTGCTGTCCAGCCTGGGTTTTTAAGGAGCACGTTTAATGAGCTTCGGCGCCGATGAAGAAATCCTTCAGGATTTCCTGGTAGAAGCCGGCGAAATTCTTGAGCAACTGTCCGAGCAACTGGTCGAGCTGGAAAGCCGGCCCGATGATGCCGACCTGCTCAATGCGATCTTTCGCGGTTTCCACACTGTAAAAGGGGGCGCCGGCTTCCTCCAGCTCAATGAGCTGGTGGAGTGCTGCCATATCGCCGAGAACGTGTTCGACATCCTGCGCAAAGGTGAGCGCCGGGTCGACGCGGAACTGATGGACGTGGTGCTCGAAGCGCTGGATACGGTCAACAGCATGTTCGGCCAGGTGCGCGAGCGCAGTGAAGTGACCCCGGCCACGCCTGAGTTGCTGGCGGCCTTGGCCCGCCTGGCCGAGCCGGGTAGCGCCGAAGCTGCTGCGCCGGTGGCCGAGGCTGCGCCTGCGCCGGCCGAGCCTGCTGCCGAGGCAGACATCACCGACACCGAATTCGAGCAGTTGCTCGATTCGCTCGATGCGGTCAAAGCCCAAGCAGCGGCTGCCGAACAGCAGCTGCAGGGCGAAACGTTGGCCGGCTCCGGTGACGAGATCACCGACGACGAATTCGAGTCGTTGCTTGACCAGTTGCACGGCAAGGGCCAGTTCTCGGCCGAAGTCGTTGCCACAGAGCCCGTGGCCGCTGCAGCCAGCGCGCCAGCCAGCGACGAAATCACCGACGAAGAGTTCGAGTCGCTGCTGGATCAGCTGCACGGCAAGGGCACGTTCCAGGCGGACGCGCTGCCTGCTGCCGTTGCTCCGGTGGCCGGTGAAGTGCCAGCTGCCGGTAGCGGCGATGAAATCAGCGAGCACGAGTTCGAGGCATTGCTCGATCAGTTGCATGGCAAAGGCAAGTTCACCGGCGATGCCGTGACCGCTGAAGCGCCCGCCGCCGTTGCCACCCCTGTCGCCGCCAAGCCGCAAACCCAGCCTGTGGCCAAGCCGGCACCGGCACCGGCACCGGCACCTGCTGCTGCGGCCAAGCCTGCCGCGCCGGCCCGCGCGCCCGCACCGGCTGCCGAAAAACACGCGGTAAGCGAAGCGGAAACCACCGTGCGCGTCGACACTGCGCGCCTGGACGAGATCATGAACATGGTCGGCGAGCTGGTGCTGGTGCGTAACCGCCTGGTGCGCCTGGGCCTGAACAGCGGTGACGAGGCCATGTCCAAGGCCGTGTCGAACCTCGATGTGGTCACGGCCGACTTGCAGACTGCGGTGATGAAGACCCGCATGCAGCCGATCAAGAAAGTCTTCGGCCGCTTCCCGCGCCTGGTCCGCGACCTGGCCCGCCAGTTGAAGAAAGAGATCAACCTGGAACTGGTCGGTGAAGAGACCGACCTGGACAAGAACCTGGTCGAGGCATTGGCCGACCCGCTGGTGCACTTGGTGCGCAATGCGGTTGACCACGGTGTCGAGATGCCTGAAGAACGTGAAGCCTCGGGCAAGGCGCGTACCGGCCGCGTGGTGCTGTCGGCCGAGCAGGAAGGCGACCACATCCTGCTGTCGATTTCCGACGACGGCAAAGGCATGGACCCTAACATTCTGCGCGCCAAGGCCGTGGAAAAGGGCTTGATGGACAAGGACGCCGCCGACCGTCTGAGCGAGTCGGACTGCTACAACCTGATCTTCGCTCCGGGCTTCTCGACCAAGACGGAAATCTCCGATGTGTCCGGCCGTGGTGTCGGTATGGACGTGGTCAAGACCAAGATTTCCCAGCTCAACGGCTCGATCAACATCTTCTCGGCCAAAGGCCAGGGTTCGAAGATCGTCATCAAGGTGCCGCTGACGTTGGCGATCATGCCGACCCTGATGGTGATGCTGGGCAACCAGGCGTTCGCCTTCCCGCTGGTCAACGTCAACGAGATTTTCCACCTGGACCTGTCGCGCACCAACGTGGTCGACGGCCAGGAGGTGGTGATCGTACGCGACAAGGCGCTGCCGCTGTTCTACCTCAAGCGCTGGCTGGTTCAGGGCCAGGTGCATGAGGAGCAGCGCGAGGGCCATGTGGTGATTCTGTCTGTGGGCACCCAGCGCATCGGCTTCGTGGTCGACCAACTGGTGGGCCAGGAAGAAGTGGTGATCAAGCCGCTGGGCAAGATGCTGCAGGGCACCCCGGGCATGTCCGGCGCCACCATCACCGGCGACGGTCGCATTGCGCTGATTCTCGACGTACCGAGCATGCTCAAGCGTTACGCGGCGCGGCGTATTTGATTTCGGTGGCGCGCCCTTGCCGGCTGCGCCACCTAATGGAGTGTTTATGGCAGTCAAGGTCCTGGTGGTGGATGATTCGGGTTTCTTCCGCCGCCGCGTCTCGGAAATCCTCTCGGCGGACCCGACGATCCAGGTCGTCGGTACCGCGACCAACGGCAGGGAAGCGATCGACCAGGCGCTGGCGCTCAAGCCCGATGTCATCACCATGGACTACGAAATGCCCATGATGGATGGCATCACCGCAGTGCGGCACATCATGCAGCGCTGCCCGACGCCGGTGTTGATGTTCTCCTCGCTGACCCACGAAGGCGCCCGGGTGACCCTCGACGCGCTGGATGCCGGTGCGGTGGATTACCTGCCGAAGAACTTCGAGGACATCTCCCGCAACCCGGAGAAGGTCAAGCAGATGCTGTGCGAGAAGGTTCACACCCTTTCGCGTAGCAACCGTCGTTTCGGTGGTTACGCAAGCCCCGCTGCGGCGGCTGCGCCGGCACCTGCCAGCGCTGCGCACGCCCCCACCAGCAGCCTGGCCAGCCCGGCGCCAACGCGCAGCGTGGCGCCTGCCCGTGCGGCGGCGGCGTCAACCCATTCGCCAGCGCCCAAGCGCAAGCCCTACAAACTGGTGGCTATCGGTACGTCGACCGGTGGCCCGGTCGCCCTGCAGCGGGTACTGACGCAACTGCCTGCCGGATTCCCGGCGCCGATCGTGCTCATCCAGCACATGCCGGCGGCGTTCACCAAGGCTTTTGCCGAGCGCCTGGACAAGCTGTGCAAGATCAGCGTCAAGGAAGCCGAGGACGGCGACTTGCTGCGCCCAGGCCTGGCCCTGTTGGCCCCCGGTGGCAAGCAGATGATGATCGATGGCCGGGGCACGGTGAAGATCCTGCCCGGTGACGAGCGCTTGAACTACAAGCCCTGCGTGGACATCACCTTCGGTTCGGCAGCCAAGTCGTACGGTGACAAGGTGCTGTCGGTGGTGCTTACCGGCATGGGCGCCGACGGCCGTGAGGGCGCGCGCCTGCTCAAGCAGGGTGGCAGCACCGTGTGGGCCCAGGATGAAGCCAGTTGCGTGATCTATGGCATGCCCATGGCCATCGTCAAGGCCAACCTGGCCGATGCGGTGTACAGCCTGGATGAGATCGGCAAGCACTTGGTCGAGGCGTGTGTCTGATGGATGTCCTTAGCCTGATCGGTCTGATCCTGGCCTTCGTCGCCATCGTCGGTGGCAACTTTCTCGAAGGGGGCCATGTCGGGGCGCTGCTCAATGGCCCGGCAGCCCTGATCGTGTTGGGCGGTACCCTGGCGGCGGCGCTTTTGCAGTCACCGTTGTCATCGTTCAAGCGTGCCTTGCAGATCTTGCGCTGGATCATCTTCCCGCCACGGGTTGACCTGGCTGGCGGTATCGACCGGGTGGTGAACTGGAGCCTGACCGCACGCAAGGAAGGCCTGCTGGGCCTGGAGGGTGTGGCCGATGGCGAGCCCGACCCGTATGCCCGCAAGGGCTTGCAGTTGCTGGTCGACGGCGCCGAGCCCGAGGCCATCCGCAGTATCCTCGAAGTCGATTTTCTCACCCAGGAAGGCCGCGATATCCAGGCTGCCAAGGTGTTCGAAAGCATGGGTGGCTATGCGCCGACCATCGGTATCATCGGTGCGGTGATGGGCCTGATCCACGTGATGGGCAACCTGGCCGATCCGTCGCAGCTGGGCAACGGCATCGCTGTGGCGTTCGTTGCCACCATCTATGGCGTGGCCAGTGCCAACCTGATCTTGCTGCCGGTCGCCAGCAAGCTCAAGGCCATTGTCATGCGTCAGTCGCGCTACCGCGAAATGCTGCTCGAAGGCCTGTTGTCGATTGCCGAGGGTGAGAACCCGCGTTCGATCGAGTTGAAGCTGCAAGGCTTCATGGAGTAACCCATGCGTCGCCGTCGCCATACCGAAGAACACGAAAATCACGAGCGCTGGCTGGTGTCGTACGCCGACTTCATTACCTTGCTGTTCGCATTTTTCGTGGTCATGTACTCGATTTCCTCGATCAACGAGGGCAAGTACAAGGTCATTTCGCAAGCACTGCTCGGGGTGTTCAACGACCCTGAGCGGAGCATGAAGCCAATCCCTATCGGCGATGAGCAACCGCTCAGCATCAAGCCGGCCGAGCCGTTGATCAAGGATAGCGAGCAGACCGACGCAGGCCTTGCGCAGAGCAGCGTCGACCCACTCAAAGCCATCAGTGACGACGTACGCGATGCCTTCGGTGACCTGATCAAGTCCGACCAAATGACCATCCGCGGAAACGAGCTGTGGGTGGAGATCGAGCTGAATTCCTCGCTCCTGTTCGGCAGTGGCGATGCCATGCCCAGCGACAAGGCTTTCGACATCATCGAGAAGGTGGCGAATATCCTCAAACCGTTCGCCAACCCGGTGCATGTCGAAGGCTTTACCGACAATCTGCCGATCCGTACCGCGCAATACCCGACCAACTGGGAGCTGTCTTCGGCGCGGGCGGCGAGCATCGTCCGCCTGCTGGCGATGGAAGGCGTCAACCCGGCGCGCATGGCCTCGGTGGGGTATGGCGAATATCAGCCTGTGGCCGGCAATGACACTGCTGAGGGCCGGGCGCGAAACCGCCGTGTGGTGCTGGTGATCTCCCGCAACCTTGAAGTACGCCGCAGCCTGACCGGCTCCGGCAGTGCCAACGCCACACCGGACGCTGCCTTGCGCCGCGCTGGCACACAAAGTGCACCGGCAACCCCAGCAGCGATGGCGGGGCAGTGACTCGTCAATTCTCTGTCACCGCAAACCCATTGCGGTCCGGAAAACCGGATCGCACAGGGGTCAGCGGCCTCCATGAATCAAGAGTTGTCCTATGAGAGTCTGGGCAGTAGCCAATCAGAAAGGCGGGGTCGGCAAGACCACCACCACTATCGCCCTGGCCGGTTTGCTGGCCGAGGCGGGCAAGCGCGTGGTCGTCGTCGACCTCGACCCGCATGGTTCGATGACCAGCTATTTCGGGCACAACCCCGATGCGTTGGAGCACAGCTGTTACGACCTGTTCCTGCACAAGGGCCAGGTGCCGGACGGCTTGCCCGGGCAACTGCTGCTGCCCACCAGCGACCAGCGTATCTCGCTGCTGCCCTCGAGTACCGCATTGGCGGTGCTGGAGCGTCAGTCGCCGGGGCAGAGTGGCCTGGGCCTGGTGATCGCCAAGAGTCTGGCGCAGCTGTGGCAGGACTTCGACTTCGCCCTGATCGACAGCCCGCCGCTGCTCGGGGTGCTGATGGTCAATGCACTGGCCGCCAGCCAGCAACTGGTGATTCCGGTGCAGACCGAGTTCCTCGCGGTCAAGGGCCTGGAACGCATGATCGGCACGCTGGCCATGATCAACCGTTCGCGCAAGCAGGCCTTGCCGTACCAGATCGTGCCGACCCTGTTCGACCGCCGTACCCAGGCCTCGCTGGGTACGCTGAAAGTGCTACGTGATGCCTATGAGCATCAGGTATGGCAGGGCTACATTCCGGTCGATACGCGCCTGCGCGATGCCAGCCGCAACGGCGTCACGCCGTCACAGTTCGATGGCAAGAGCCGCGGCGTGATCGCTTACCGGGCATTGCTCAAGCACCTGCTCACCTACAAGACTGCAGTACAGGTGGCTTCATGACGGTGAAGACCGGTACCCGGCCGCAACTGGCCCTGCAATCCTATCTGGATGGTCTGCTGCAGGAAGCCACCGAGGCTGAGGGCATTCTTGACCTGCCGGCTGCGAGCGACGAATTTGCCGCTGCCGTGCGCGAAGAACAGGCCCGAGATGCGCAGCCGCAGGTCCAAAGCCCTGCAGTCAGCATCCCGGCAAGGCCTTTTGCCGAACCGCAGGCCGGGGTGCTTGCGACCGTCTTGCCGGTCGAAGCGCCGGTCGTGGCGGTGGTCGAGACCAAGGTGGTGGCCGAAGCCGCCATTCCTGTACTGACCCAGGTTCAGTCGCCCGAGCCCGTCGCGCCGCTGGTTGAAGTCAACCTGCCCGCGCCGAGTGCGCCCGTGCCACCGGCAACGGTCGATGGTCGCCCGGCCTGGGCGGCCGAGCCCTTCGAGTGCCTGCTGTTCGACGTCGCCGGGCTGACGCTGGCGGTGCCGCTGGTGTGCCTGGGCTCTATCTACAGCCTGGAGGGCCAGGAGCTGACGCCGCTGTTCGGCCAGCCGGACTGGTTCCTTGGCATCCTCACCTGTCAGGCGGGCAACCTGAAGGTGCTGGACACGGCGCGCTGGGTCATGCCGGATCGCTACCGGGACGATTTCCGCCAGGGCCTGCACTACGTCATTTCCGTTCAGGGCTACGAATGGGGGCTGGCGGTGCATCAGGTCAGCCGTTCGCTGCGCCTGGACCCGTCCGAGATCAAATGGCGCAGCCAACGTGGCCAGCGACCGTGGCTGGCCGGCACGGTGATCGAACACATGTGTGCGCTGCTGGACGTCGCCGAACTGGCCGAGCTGATCGCCAGTGGCGCGGTCAAGCAGTTGCATGCCAAACACAAATAACTGCGAACACACCGCCATCGGCGGAATTTGAGGGCTAGGGGAATGAAAAAGTCGTCTGCACAAGGTTCGGAAGATCCGATTCTGCAATGGGTAACCTTCCGTCTGGACAACGAGTCCTACGGCATCAATGTCATGCAGGTGCAGGAAGTCCTGCGCTACACCGAGATCGCCCCGGTACCGGGTGCGCCGAGCTACGTGCTGGGTATCATCAACCTGCGTGGCAATGTGGTGACAGTGATCGATACCCGTCAGCGCTTCGGCCTGATGCCTACCGAGGTGACCGACAACACCCGTATCGTCATCATCGAGGCTGACAAGCAAGTGGTCGGCATCCTCGTCGACAGCGTCGCCGAGGTGGTCTACCTGCGTCAGTCGGAGATCGAGACTGCGCCGAACGTGGGTAACGAAGAGTCGGCCAAGTTCATCCAGGGTGTATGCAACAAGAATGGAGAACTGTTGATCCTGGTCGAGCTGGACAAGATGATGACCGAGGAAGAGTGGTCCGAGCTGGAGAACATCTGAGTTGATTTTCGAGGTTGCTGTCATCTTCCTGGCGCTGTTGTGGGCGCTGAGCCTGTGGTTCTTCCTCAACTACAGCAAGCGCCAGCGCGAACTCGCTGCCCAGCAGGCCCAGGGCGATGCGGTGCGTGACCAGCGCATCAAGGACCTGGCCAAGCGCCTGGATGACTACCAGAACGGTACCGTGCGCATGGGTGAAGCCATCCATGAGTTGCGCGCGGTGGTGGCCACCTTGCCAGACCGGTTGGAGCGTCTGGAGCAACGCGACCCGAGCAATGTCACCTTCAGCCAGGCGGCCAAACTGGTAGGGATGGGGGCGAGTGTGTCGGAGTTGACCGAAAGCTGCGGATTGACGCAAGCCGAGGCCGAGCTGATGAGCAAGTTGCATCGCAGCGAGTAGTTGAAGCAGCGAGTAGTTGACAAGGCGACCCAGGTCGCCTTTTCCTTTTCTGTACCGGCTCGTTCAAGCCAGTCTGCGGCTCACACAAACCCCAATGAATATGCCGCTCAGGGCCTGACCCAGGAATTGAATCCGCCGATCCTGGCAATCCGGTCAAGCGGGAGCATCTGCCTTTGCACCGCCCGCAAGTCAGTAAGGTTCACGAACTGCCATGAGTGGGTTCGGGGGAAGGCGTACAGGTTGATGATCTGGCGCATGACGCCGAGCTCTGGCAGGTGGCGATCGACCATGTCGGTGAGCAGCCTCGGCCCGGTGAGACGGCAAAGGGTCTGGGCATATTGATAGAAGCCGTGCGGGTCAGTTTGCAGGGTAGGCTTGCTGTCGTAGAAGCCTGGTTCCTCCAGGTAGCGCGCATGCATCTCTTCGAGGATTGCCCTTAGTGTCGGATTACCCGCATGGCTGCCTATCAGGCTGCTGTTATAGAGGGTGTTCATGCCCATTTTTTCATTGGACACAGGGGGGTAGAGCAGCAGGCCGCTTTCGGTGGTGGCGAGTGTCACGTCATCAAGCCGCTCACCCGGTTGCCCCCTGGGTACACCGTCGATGACCGAAGGGTACTCACCCGGTGCCAGCAATGCATCGTCGATGTCCATGTACAAGCCTCCCTCGTGCTCTAGCAGGGCAAAGCGCAAGATGTCTGCGGCGGAGGCAAAGTTGCTGGCCACGCCGCCGTTCCCGTTGATCGCCGCCTGATACTGGGTGTAGTTGTCGCTGCCCCGCAAGCTTGCATAGAACGGCTGGTCTTCAAGTGCCAGTACCTCGACCCCCGGGGCATGCGCTGTCAGGCGAGCCAGGTTTTCCTGGAAGGCAGCAGGCTCGGCCCTGGAAAGATAGAGACGCAGCGCGTACTGCGTATCCTGCACTTTCAGGGCGTTGCTGGCGACGTTGTCGATCAACAAGTCCGGAATGACCTTGTCGCCCACCCACACGTTGAGGATCTGCTTGGGGATCGGGCGCAGGTCTGCGGCGTGTGGCGCGGGCAAATCGATGGGGAGCTCCAAGTCCACGCCCAATGCACGCAGGGTTGCCATGCGCATGGCATTGGTGACCGGACGCGTTCGCACATCTACTTCAACCAGGTTGAGCGAGCCCGGCGTTGCGATGTAATAGGTCGGCTCGACCTCATTCAGATCGCTTTCCAGGCGAAAGGCATCAGCCTCCATGTCATAAATCACTTCTGCGTGGTAACCACCGATCATTGCTGCGAGCAGGTCAGGCGTGCCGTCGTAGCGAGGCGTCCTGACAATCGCCCCGGCAACGTCAGTGTTTGCCTCAGCAAGCGGAGCAATAGGGTCCGGTATATGGAAATAATCAGCCACTTCGGCCAGCGGCAGGTGGGGTGGCGTGGTGGGGCTCAGGGGGTAGCCAAGTTTCCCGTTTACTCTGCTGGGTAGCACGAAACCATCGTTTTTGATGCGCAGCAGCGTGGGGGCTTCGGACAAGCCGGCAGTGATCAGCGGCGCGGCATTGAGCAACCCGAAGACCGACGTACTGACGCCTTCGGCTTTCTGTTGTGCGCTCTTGCCTTCAATGGCCTGGTCCAGGCCCAGGCCAAACTGGGCGACGCCGCCCAGGGCGAACAGCGGGGCCAGCTCGGGTACCACCAAAGCCAGAGGGGCCAGCAGGTTGATCGCTGAGTTCAGGTAGCCGCGCCACCTGGCCTTGGTCACCTCACGGTCGCTGGTGATGATGAAACTCGCATCCTGGTAGCTGCGCTGCTTCTGGCGTTTGGCCAAGGTAAGGAACAGGTCGCCCTGGATCAGCGGACTGTAGTCCTTGGCCTTGTAGTTGATGTAGTCCTTTGGTGGCCAGATGCCTTCTGCCGTGAAACCGGGGCGGTTGCTGTCCAGGTGATAAGGCTCTGGATAGCTGCCAAGGCCGCACAGGGCAGTGTGAAGGCCGCTGTAGCTCAAGCCGTCTTCGCGGTCAGCGAGCGTGAAGTGGGCTTGAAGTGCATCGCGTTTGTCGGGTGCGCGGCATTGTTCGGCGAACCAGTCCAGCAGGGCCTGTTTGCCCCTGAACTCATGCAGCGGCGAAGCGTTGCCCGGAATGTAGAGCAGAACCAGGTCGCTGACGGCGTCGTTGATACACAGCAGGTCGGTGGCCGCATAACCGTACACATTCAGCAGCCTGGCCCGCACCCTCGGTTTGCTGCTGGCCGTGCCGTCGCTGCGCAGTACCGGGGCCGCAGCTTCCAGGCCGCATGCCTGCCAGGCCAGTTGCCTGCCAGCGTCAGTGAGGCTGCCTTCGGCCACTTGCTTGTTGCAGGCGGCGATGAAGTTGATTTTTGCACCGATGCGGTAGTGGTCGAAGTGAGCATCCCAGTAGCTGTCGAGCATCGACTTGTAATGCTCGTGCAAGTCCAGTTCCCAGATAAAGGACTCAAAGGCCTCGGCGTCCAGTGGTACATGGGTGCTGGTGTTGTATTGCTGCTTGTCGCTATGCCTGAACAGGCCGTTGTAGACGCCATACGGTGAGTGGTTGCCCAGCAGGCTTTGTTCGCGCAGGCTGTCGATGATGGTCAGCGGGCCATCGGGTAGATGTCCGGCCCAAGGCGCACCGATTGCCGCGCCCAGCCAGTTGTTGGCCGATTCACCTTGCCAGTTCGACAGCACCGCTTGGGTCAGTGTCATTTTCTGCGCAATGACGGCAACCCAGCCGAGCTTGGGGTTGAACTGGCAGTGCAGCGTGACGGCATCGACCCTGTCAGGGTCAAGGTCTATGGCGCGTTCTTTGGCCCACTGGCGTATGGCGTCGGCTGCTGCGCGGTCCGGGCGCGGAAAACCGGCGAGGCTGTCGCGCACATATTGCACACCCTTGGCATTTACGTATCGGTTCTTCATGGAATTCACTTTCGCAGTGGGGAAGGGCTGGCAAAAGTGACTTGTGCAGAGAGGGGGGTGGGGCTAATTAATTGTGGGGTTGTTCACCGGCCTTTACCGATGCGCCCGCGCGCCTCACCGTATCAACCCGAGGGCAGACGCAATGTTTGCGGGGTGATATCACGGCTTGGGGCTGGCTCGTCGTCGAAGCCAACAGGGACTTTGCCGCGCAATTGCCAGGCGAAGGCGATGATCTCGGCGATGGTCAGGTACAGCGCTTCGGGAATCTGCTCGCCCAGCTCCAGGCGAGCCAGCAGGCGCACCAGCTCGGCGTTCTCGTAGATCGGCACTTCATGTTCACGTGCCAGCGCCAGGATGGCCTCGGCCAGTTCATCGTCGCCTTTGGCACTCAGGGTGGGGGCTTGCTGGCCATCGTAGCTCAGGGCGATGGCCTGACGCGGTTGCTTGCTGCTCATGCGGTTTCGTCCACCCAGCGTTGTTCCACACGTGTGCGCGGCCCTTGAGGCGGGATGCCGGGATGACATTCGAGGTCGCCAACGTCCAATCCGCGGGCCAGAAGGCGTTCACGCAGCGCGCCGAGCTGGCTGTCGATCAGTCGGGCGGTTTGTTCACGTTCAGCCCACAACTGGCCGGACAGCCGGCCCTGGCTCAGTTGCGCCTGGACCTGCAGGGGGCCGAGCGGTGCCAGGTCGAAGGCCAGGTCGATGCGCCACAGGGCCTGCAGCGGGTCCTGATGTTCCCGCTCCCGGTCGGCTTGTTGCTGCGCGGTTTCCTCGCGCTGCAGCTTGACCTGAAGCGGAATGAAGTCCAGGCCATGGCGCACGGGTATCTCGGTTTGCCAGGTGGTCTGCAGGTTGCCGTTTTCCAAGCTGCCGGATTGTTGCAGGCTGCTCAGGGCGTGGCTTTGCAGGCGCGAGATGGCCGCAGCGGCGAGGCGCAGCAGCTGCTGCAGGTCGCCTTCGTGTTCCATGGCCTGCAGCAACCGGGAGGGCAGCGGAAACCCGCCTGGCTGTTGCTTCGGGCTCGCCCGCTCGAGCATGCCCAGGGCGCCGCGTGCCATGGTTGGCAAAGCCTGGGCCAAGGTGGTGGAGGCGACGGCTGGACTTGCCGGTGCGTACGCCGAGGCCTGGGCCACCAGCCTGATCAAATGGGCCTTCAGGTCGGTTGCCACGTGTGTGCTCTGGCCGCCAAGCAGTTTCGCTTCAAGGAATGCCCCGCTGTTGCTCAAGGCCTGGGCAAACGCTTTGCCATCGCCCAGTTGGCGAGCGTCCGGCAGGCTGGCCAGCAGGCGCTCGGCGCTGGTGCGCAGTTCGCCGTTGCCGCTCGGGTCGCTGGCTATTCGCTGCAAAGCGTTGAGCAGGCCGGGCAAGGAGGCCTGGCGGCCCTGTTGGGTGAGCAGCTGCTGGGCGATGTTCAATTGCTCCTGACGGCCGCTGAGCGGCACGAAGCGTAGCGACTGGTCGCCTTGCACCAGCGCGCTGAGCAGGCTGCCGACCGGCAACGGGCGCGGGCTGTCGATGGTCAGGACGGCGCCTGCCTGTGCGCTGTTGAGCAAGCTCACCAGCGCGCGAAAGCTGTTGGCGGCACCAGGGCCAAGGGCAAGTGCCTGGTTGGTCAGGACCTTGCCTTGCAGGAGGGTGCCGACAGGCACCTTGCTGGTATCGAGTTGAGTGAGGAGGGTGACGTTGCTGGCGCTGGCCTGTTGCACCATTACCGCGAGGCGGTTGCTCTCTGGCTGGCTGACGGTGATCTGGCTGCCTTGGGGGATGGGTTGGCTGGTGGTGACCTGCAGCTGGTCCTGCTTGCCGTTGGCCTGGATCAGCTTGAGCACCAGTTGAAACTCGCCACCTGACTGGCGCAGCGTCAGTACCTCGGCCTGGGCGGTCTCGCCAGGCTTGAGCAGCCCGGGTTGTGCCTGGGTCAGGTTCAGCAGCTCGCCGGTCAGCGCCGCCTTGATCGCCTGCGGGTTGACGACGTTTTGTGCGCCGAGACTATTGATTTCAGTCATGATTGTATACAACCTGTCGAGCCCGCCCTCTTGGCAGCGGGGCAGCGCATGTAATAATGCCGGCCGTCCGCCACTGCCAGTATAACGGCAGCCAGGGGGGCGACTTGA
Source organism: Pseudomonas sp. BNK-15 (assembly GCF_047456105.1). NCBI lineage: Bacteria > Pseudomonadati > Pseudomonadota > Gammaproteobacteria > Pseudomonadales > Pseudomonadaceae > Pseudomonas > Pseudomonas sp. BNK-15. Next base: position 275,964 of record NZ_CP179898.1, on the reverse strand, counting down.
GCCGTAAACTGGATAAGGCGAAACCGTGACCCTTCACCTCCAAGCCGTGGGCCTGGCCTGCGAGCGCGACTGGCGCCTGCTGTTCGAGCACCTGGATTTCGAGCTGCGGCCAGGCGACATGCTGCAGATCAGCGGCCCCAACGGCAGCGGCAAGACCAGCCTGCTGCGCCTGTTGGCCGGGCTGATGCAGCCGACTGCCGGGCAGATCCTGCTGGGCGGCAAGCCGTTGGCCGAACAACGCCATGCGCTGGCCAGCATCCTGCTGTGGATCGGCCATGCTGCCGGTATCAAGGACTTGCTCAGCGCTGAAGAAAACCTGGCCTGGCTGTGTGCCTTGCACCAGCCTGCCACAGCCGAAGCGATCTGGGCTGCTCTGGAAGCGGTCGGCTTGCGCGGTTTCGAAGATGTTCCCTGCCATGCCTTGTCTGCCGGGCAGCAGCGCCGTGTAGCGCTGGCCCGGCTGTACTTGCACAGCCCGCCGTTGTGGATCCTCGATGAACCCTTCACCGCGCTGGACAAGCAAGGGGTCGCGCAGTTGGAGGCCCATCTGGCACGCCATTGCGAGCGCGGCGGCACGGTGGTGCTGACCACCCACCACACGCTTGACCAAAAGCCCTCCGGCTATCGCGAACTGAACCTGGGGCAATGGGCGGCATGAGCGTATTCATTCTGTTGTTGCGCCGTGAAGCGCGCCTGTTGTTCCGCCGCCCGGCGGAACTGGCCAACCCTTTGGTGTTCTTCGCTATCGTGGTGGCGCTGTTCCCGCTGGCGGTTGGGCCGGAAAGTCAATTGTTGCAAACCTTGTCGCCCGGCTTGGTCTGGGTGGCGGCCCTGCTGGCAGTGCTGCTGTCGCTCGATGGCCTGTTTCGCAGCGATTTCGAAGACGGCTCGCTGGAGCAGTGGGTGCTGTCGCCGCACCCTCTGGCAGTGCTGGTGCTGGCCAAGGTGCTGGCGCACTGGATCTTTTCCGGGCTGGCGCTGGTATTGTTGGCGCCACTGCTGGCACTGATGCTGGGGCTGCCTAGCCATTGCCTGCCGGTGCTGCTGGGCTCGCTGTTGCTGGGTACGCCGGTGCTGAGCCTGCTGGGTGCGGTAGGTGCGGCGCTGACGGTTGGCCTCAAGCGCGGTGGGTTGCTGCTGGCATTGCTGATTCTGCCGTTGTATATCCCTGTATTGATCCTGGGCAGTGGTGCGTTGCAGGCGGCGTTGCAAAATATGCCGGCGACCGGCCATCTGCTCTGGCTGGCCAGCCTTACGGCCCTGGCGGTGACACTGGCACCCTTTGCGATAGCGGCCGGCCTGAAGATCAGCGTCGGTGAATAACGAGTCCCGGGCTCTCAAGCCCGGCTAATACCCTGGATGTACCCTGATGAAAATTAGCTGGACGTGGTTCCACAAGCTTGGCTCCCCAAAATGGTTCTATGCCATCAGCGGCCGCATGCTGCCGTGGCTGACCGTATCGGCCATCCTGCTGCTGGTGACGGGGGTGATCTGGGGCCTGGCCTTTGCCCCCCAGGACTACCAGCAGGGCAACAGCTTCCGCATCATCTATATCCACGTGCCGGCGGCCATGCTTGCACAATCGTGCTACGTGCTGCTGGCGGTGGCTGGCGTGGTGGGGCTGGTGTGGAAGATGAAGCTGGCGGATGTCGCCCTGCAGTGCGCAGCGCCCATCGGCGCCTGGATGACTGCCGTGGCGCTGTTGACCGGGGCCATCTGGGGCAAGCCGACCTGGGGCAGCTGGTGGGTCTGGGATGCGCGGCTCACGTCCATGCTGATTCTGCTGTTCCTGTACTTCGGCATCATCGCCCTGGGCCAGGCAATCAGTAACCGTGACAGCGCGGCCAAGGCCTGTGCCGTGCTGGCCATCGTTGGGGTGATCAATATCCCGATCATCAAGTATTCGGTGGAGTGGTGGAACACCCTGCACCAGGGCGCCACCTTCACCCTGACCGAAAAACCGGCCATGCCCGCCGAGATGTGGCTGCCGCTGCTGTGCACGGCGCTGGGCTTCTACTGCTTCTTCGGCGCCGTGCTGTTGCTGCGCATGCGCCTTGAAGTACTCAAGCGCGAAGCGCGCGCCAGTTGGGTCAGGGAAGAAGTATTGAACAGCCTGGGCCGGAGGGCCGTGTGATGAGCTTTTCTTCATTCGGCGATTTCCTCGCCATGGGCCACCATGGCCTGTATGTCTGGTCGGCCTACGCCATCTGCATGGCAGTGCTGGCGGTCAATGTCGCCGCGCCGTTGCTGGCCCGCCGTCGCTATCTGCAAGATGAGGCGCGCCGTCTGCGCCGGGAGAACAACCAGTGAATCCGCAGCGCAAGAAACGCCTGTTCCTGATACTCGGCCTGCTGGTCGGGGTGGCGGTTGCCGTCGGCTTTGCCCTGAGCGCCCTGCAACAGAACATCAACCTGTTCTACACACCGACGCAGATCGCCAATGGCGAGGCGCCGCTGGACACCCGCATCCGCGCAGGCGGCATGGTCGAGAAGGGCTCGCTGCAGCGCACGGGCGACTCCCTCGATGTGCGTTTCGTGGTCACCGACTTCAACAAGTCGGTGCCAATCACCTACCGCGGCATCCTCCCCGACCTGTTCCGCGAAGGGCAGGGCATCGTCGCCCTGGGCAAGCTCAATGCCGAGGGTGTGGTGGTGGCCGATGAAGTGCTGGCCAAACACGATGAGAAATACATGCCGCCGGAAGTCACCAAGGCTCTGAAGGAAAGCGGCCAGGCCGCCAGTGGCGCGGAGGCCAAACCATGAATGCGGCGTTGGTGATCCCTGAACTGGGCCAATTGGCGATGATCCTGGCGATCTGTTTCGCCGTTGTGCAGGCGACCGTGCCGTTGCTCGGCGCCTGGCGCGGCGACAGCCTGTGGATGAGCCTGGCACGCCCGGCGGCCTGGGGCCAATTTGCCTTCCTGGCCTTTGCTTTCGTTTGCCTGACCCACGCCTTCATGACCGACAACTTCTCGGTTGCGTACGTGGCCAGCAACTCCAACAGCGCCTTGCCCTGGTACTACAAGTTCAGTGCCGTGTGGGGCGCGCACGAAGGCTCGTTGCTGCTGTGGGCGCTGATTCTCGGTGGCTGGACCTTCGCCGTGTCGGTGTTCTCGCGCCAGCTGCCGCAAGTGATGCTGGCGCGGGTGCTGGCGGTGATGGGCATGATCAGTGTGGGCTTCCTGAGCTTTTTGATCATCACCTCCAACCCGTTCCAGCGCTTGCTGCCGCAAGTGCCGACCGATGGCCGCGACCTCAACCCGCTGCTGCAGGACTTTGGCCTGATCGTTCACCCGCCGATGCTGTACATGGGTTATGTGGGCTTTTCGGTGGCCTTCGCCTTCGCCATCGCCGCGCTGCTGGGCGGGCGCCTGGATGCTGCGTGGGCGCGCTGGTCGCGGCCCTGGACCATCATTGCCTGGGCGTTTCTCGGCGTGGGCATCACCTTGGGCTCCTGGTGGGCCTATTACGAACTGGGCTGGGGCGGCTGGTGGTTCTGGGACCCGGTGGAAAACGCTTCTTTCATGCCTTGGCTGGTGGGCACGGCACTGATCCACTCGCTGGCGGTGACGGAAAAACGCGGCGTGTTCAAGAGCTGGACCGTGCTGCTGGCGATTGCCGCGTTCTCGCTGAGCCTGCTGGGGACGTTCCTGGTGCGTTCCGGCGTGCTGACCTCGGTGCATGCCTTCGCCTCCGACCCTTCACGTGGCGTGTTCATCCTGATCTTCCTGCTGTTCGTGGTCGGTGGTTCGCTGACCCTGTTCGCCCTGCGTGCCCCAGTGGTCAAAAGCCAGGTGGGCTTTGCCCTGTGGTCGCGCGAGACGCTGCTGCTGGCCAACAACCTGGTGCTGGTGGTGGCGGCTTCGATGATCCTGCTCGGCACCCTCTACCCGTTGGTGCTCGATGCCCTGACCGGGGCCAAGCTGTCGGTGGGTCCGCCGTACTTCGATGCCTTGTTCCTGCCGCTGATGGCACTGCTGATGGTGGTGCTCGGCATCGGTGTGGTGGTGCGCTGGAAGGACACCCCAGGCAAGTGGCTGGCGAGCATGATGACGCCGGTACTGATCGCGAGCGCAGTGCTGGCGCCAGTGGCCGGGTTCATCGTCGAGGACTTCGACTGGCCGACCCTTACCGCTTTTGCCCTGGCAGCCTGGGTAGTGCTCAGCGGGTTGCGCGACATTTTCGACAAGACCCGCCACAAGGGCCTGGCCAAAGGCGTGCGTGGCCTGACGCGCAGCTACTGGGGCATGCAGCTGGCGCACTTGGGGCTTGCGGTGTGCGCCCTTGGCGTGGTGCTGTCGAGCAACAACAGTGCCGAGCGTGACCTGCGCCTGGCCCCGGGTGAAAGCGTGGAGCTGGGTGGTTATCAGTTCCTGTTCCAGGGCGCCAAGCACTTCGAAGGGCCGAACTTCATTTCCGACAAGGGCACCGTCGTCGTCAGCCGCGATGGCCGTGAAGTGACCACGCTGCACCCCGAGAAGCGGCTCTATACCGTGCAGCAGTCGATGATGACCGAGGCCGGCATCGATGCCGGTTTCACCCGCGACCTGTACGTTGCCTTGGGCGAGCCGCTGGACAACGGCGCCTGGGCCGTGCGCGTGCATATCAAGCCTTACGTCCGCTGGATCTGGCTGGGCGGTCTTCTGACCGGCCTGGGCGGTTTGCTGGCGGCCCTCGACCGGCGCTACCGCGTCAAGGTCAAGACCCGGGTGCGTGATGTCCTGGGCGTGTCTGGAGCAGCTGCATGAAGCGTTGGATCATGGTGGTGCCACTGGCGGTATTCCTGCTGTTGGCCGTTTTCCTCTACAAGGGCCTGTTCCTCAAGCCCGACGAGCTGCCCTCGGCAATGATCGGCAAGCCGTTCCCGGCGTTTTCCCTGGCCTCGACCCAGGGCGATCGCACCCTGACCCAGGCCGACCTGCAAGGCCGCCCGGCGCTGGTCAACGTATGGGCCACCTGGTGCCCGTCGTGCAAGGTCGAGCACCCTTACCTCAACCAGCTTGCCGGGCAGGGCGTGGTGATCTACGGCATCAACTACAAGGACGACAATGCTGCCGCCCTGAAGTGGCTGGCCGAGTTCCACAACCCGTACCAGCTGGATATTCGCGACGAGCAGGGCAGCCTGGGCCTGGACCTGGGCGTCTATGGCGCGCCGGAAACCTTCCTGATCGACGCCAAGGGCATCATCCGCTACAAGCATGTGGGCGTCGTCGATGCCACCGTGTGGCGCGAGCAACTGGCACCGCTGTATCAGGGCCTGGTCGACGAGGCCAAGCCATGAGGCGCTGGCTTGCGGCCGTTGTACTGGGTTTGAGTGTTGCCGGCGTGGCCAGGGCGGCCATCGATACCTACCAGTTCCGCGACGACGCCGAGCGTGAGCGTTATCAGCAACTGACCAAGGAACTGCGCTGCCCCAAGTGCCAGAACCAGGACATCGCCGACTCCAACGCACCGATTGCCGCCGACCTGCGCCGCGAGATCTTCCGCATGCTGGGCGAAGGCAAGAGCAACCAGCAGATCGTCGACTTCATGGTCGACCGCTATGGCGACTTCGTGCGCTACAAGCCTGCCCTCACTGGGCGTACCTGGCTGCTCTGGTTCGGCCCGGGCATTCTGCTGGTCGGTGGCTTTGCGGTGCTGGCGGTGATTGTCCGCCGCCGCCGTGTGCCGGCTACCCAAGGCTCGCACGAGTTGTCCGTCGAAGAACGCGAGCGTCTCGCCAAACTGCTGGATAAAGAACAGAACCATGACTGAATTCTGGCTTGGTGCGGGCCTGCTGCTGCTCGCCGCCCTCGGCTTTCTGCTGATCCCGACCCTGCGTGGCCGTCGCCAGCAGCAGGAAGAAGACCGTACTGCGCTGAACGTGGCGCTGTATCAGGAACGTGTCGCCGAACTGGCTGCCCAACAGGCCGCCGGTGTGCTGGACGACGCGCAACTGGCCAGCGGCCGCGATGAGGCCGCCCGTGAACTGCTGGCCGATACCGAAGGCGCCGAAGCGCCGCGCCAGGGGCACCTGGGCAAGGTGCTGCCACTGCTGGCCGCAGTACTGGTGCCGGTGGTGGCGCTTGGTCTGTATCTGCACTTTGGTGCTGCGGACAAAGTGGAGCTGACTCAGGAGTTCGCTGCTGCGCCCAAGTCGATGGAAGAAATGACCACGCGCCTTGAGCGCGCCGTCCAGGCTCAGCCGGATTCGGCCGAAGGCCTGTATTTCCTGGGCCGCGCCTACATGGCCGAGCAGCGCCCGGCAGATGCGGCCAAGGCTTACGAGCGCGCCGTGGCCCTGGCCGGTCGCCAGCCCGAATTGCTCGGCCAATGGGCCCAGGCCCTGTATTTCGCTGCCAACAAGCAGTGGAGCGCACAGGTGCAGGCGCTGACCGACGAGGCGCTCAAGGCCGACCCGAACGAAGTGACCAGCCTTGGCCTGCGCGGCATTGCGGCCTTTGAAGGCGAGCGCTACCAGGAAGCCATCGACTACTGGAACCGCCTGCTGGCGCAGTTGCCTGAAGGCGATGCCTCGCGGGCGGCCTTGCAAGGCGGCATCGACCGTGCGGCAGAGCGCCTGGGTGGCAATACCGGCAAGCCTGAGACCCCGGTGGCGGCACGCCTGAAAGTGCGGGTAGAGCTGGCCCCGGCGCTCAAGGACAAGGTCAAGCCCGACGACACTGTGTTCATCTTCGCCCGGGCTACCAACGGCCCGCCCATGCCGCTGGCGGCCAAACGGGTGACCGTTGCCCAATTGCCGCTGGAGGTAGAATTGTCTGACGCCGATGCGATGATGCCGCAGATGAAACTGTCCGACTTTGCCGAAGTCCAACTGGTTGCAAGGGTATCGCGCGCCGGCCAGCCCACCCATGGTGAGTGGATCGGCCAGGGCGCACCGCTGCCCAGCAAGACCCAGGCCACCCAGCTCCTGACCATCGACAGCCCCGACCCGTAAGAGAACCCTGCCATGCGAAACGCCGTCCGCCTGACCCTGATCACCCTGGCCCTGGGTTTGTCTGCGTGTACGGTGCGTGAGCCGTACGAACAGCCGGCGCCACCGATCGAAACGGTGCCGCCGCACAAGGGGCCGGTGGTCAAGCCACTGCCTGGCGGCCAACCGGCCACGCAGCCGAGCAAACCGGCAGCGACCCCCAAACCGATGCCGCGGACCTCCGCAAGCTTTGCACCGCCGCCGGGGGGCGCCAGCCATTGGGATCCGAAACTGGGTGTTTATGTATTGGAGAAGAAGCCCAATACGTTCTATCGGCAGCGCACCTACTACCGTTATGACAATGGCTGGAGCTGGTCTTTGAGCCCGGATGGCCCGTGGCAGGAGACCGACAGCAGTGGTGTACCCGGTGGGCTGGGCCGGGCGTTCGCTCAGTAATGGTTTTGCCGTTTTCGGCCAACCGATACAGTACAGTTGACCCGCGATTTACAGATTGACTGTACCGCCCGCCGACTCCGCATAATGCCCCTTCGAATTTGAGCCGGAGGGGTGCATGAGCAAGACAGTCCTGGTGTTGGTGGAAACCGTCGATGATTACCTGCCCCTGCTCGAACAGGCCGGCTACCGGCTGATCCGTGCACCGTCCGCGCCACTGCGTGCCGACGCCATCCAGCGCCAAGGCGCTGAGATCGATGCGGTGCTTACCCGCGGCCCGCTGGGCCTGACCGCTGTGGAAATCCAAGCGTTGCCCAACTTGCAGATCATCTGCGTGATCGGCGCCGGTTACGAACACGTCGACCTGGCCGCCGCCGCTGCCCGTGGCATTACCGTCACCAATGGCGCGGGTGCCAATGCCGCCGCCGTGGCCGACCACACCCTGGCGATGCTGCTGGCCCTGCTGCGCGACATTCCCCGCGCCGATACCGGTATCCGCCGCGGCGAGTGGCACCGGGTCATCAGCCCCTCGGTTAGTGGCAAGCGCCTCGGCATCCTCGGCCTGGGCGCAGTTGGCCTGGCTATCGCCAAACGTGCCAGCCTCGGCTTCGACATGAACATCAGCTACCACAGCCGCACGCCGCGCCAGGGCGTGCCTTACACCTGGTACGACAGCCCGTTGCACCTGGCCGATGCCGTCGACATTCTGGTCGTGGCCACCCCAGGCGGTGCCAATACGCACCATCTGGTCGATGCTCGGGTGCTCGAGGCTTTGGGCCCCGAGGGCTATTTGGTGAACATCGCCCGTGCCAGCGTGGTGGATACCCAGGCCCTGGTTGGCGCGCTGCAGCGCGGGCAACTTGCGGGTGCAGCACTTGATGTGTTCGATGACGAACCGGCCGTGCCCGATGCCCTCAAGGCCCTCGGCAATACGGTGCTCACCCCGCATGTGGCCGGGCAATCCCCTGAAGCGGCGCGCGACACGGTGGCCTTGGTCCTGCGCAATCTACAGGCCTTCTTTGCCGGCGAACCGGTACTCACACCAGTCCATCCGTAACCTTCGTTTAAGTTTCTGCCCGGCGCTGCCCGGGCCACAAGGAGTGTTCGCATGCAACTCGAGATCTTCCAGGTCGATGCCTTTTCCGCCGAACCGTTCGGTGGCAACCCGGCAGCAGTGATCGCGCTTGAAAGCTGGCTGCCTGATGACGTGCTGCAGCGTATCGCCGAAGAGAACAACCTCTCCGAAACCGCCTATTTCGTGCGCAATGGCGAAACCTTCGACCTGCGCTGGTTCACCCCGGCGGTGGAGGTCGAGCTGTGTGGCCATGCCACTTTGGCGTCGGCCTATGTGCTGTTCGAGCAGTTGGGCGAGCAGGCAGAAGTACTGCGCTTCAACACCCGCAGCGGTGAATTGCGGGTTAGCCGCGGGGCCGACGGCTTGCTGGCCATGGACTTCCCGGCCAAGCAGCCGCTGGCCGTCGAGGCGCCCGCCGGTTTGCTGAAGGCGCTGGGGTTGAGCGGGGCGAGTGCGGTGTATCAGTCCGACGACTATGTCGTGATGATCGATGACGCCTCGCTTTTGGACCCGCTGCAGCCTGACTTCGTCGCCTTGTCGGCCTTCGATGTGCGTGGCATCGCCGTGACCGCGCCCGGGCGCGGATACGATTTCGTCACGCGCTGGTTCGGCCCGCGAGTCGGTGTCAACGAAGACCCGGTCACAGGTTCTGCGCACACCTCGCTTGCGCCTTTGTGGGCGCAGCGGTTGGGCAAGCGCACCCTGACCTGCGAGCAGGGCGGCGCGCGCAAGGGCCAGCTGCACTGTGAGGTGCCAGGTAATGGCCGAGTGATCATCAGCGGGCGGGCGGCGTTGTACCTGCGCGGTACTGTCTACATCTAGACGTTTGTGTAGTCCACTGTAGGAGCGGCCTTGTGTCGCGATGGGCTGCAAAGCAGCCCCCTGGTTTAATGATGATTGCGTAACTCGAGAGGCCGCGTTGCGGCCTGATCGCGACACAAGGCCGCTCCTACCTGGCATCTATAATTGCTGGCCCAATCCTCGCTAATGGAGCACCCCATGGTCATGGAGAAACAAGGCACCTGCCTGTGCGGCGCCACGAAGCTCACGGTCACCCTCGACAACACCCATATCAGTGCCTGCCATTGCAGCATGTGCCGCAAGTGGACCGGTGGGCCGTTGCTGGTCGTTCACTGCAGCCAGCCGCCGGTCATCGAAGGGCGTTCGCCCGGCGTCTACGATTCATCCGACTGGGCCCAGCGCGGCTTTTGCGGGCGCTGCGGCACTCACCTGTATTACCGGCTCAAGGCCAACGATTTCTACGCGGTGCCGGTGGGCCTGCTGGACGGCGATGAGGCTTGGGATTTCGACCTGCAGATATTCGTCGAGCAGAAACCTGCCTGGTACTGCTTTGCCAACCAAACCAAGGAATTGACTGGACAGCAAGCCTTCGAGCAGTTGGGTTGAGCCTGGCGGCTTGCCAAACCCGTGCATTCCTGAGAAAAGGGCGGCCTTGAATTTCAGCGTTGGAGCATGCCCATGAGCAGCGAACTGCAAATCACCGACCTCGTCGAAGGCGACGGCAAGGCCGCCGTCAAAGGCGCCCTGATCACCACCCAGTACACCGGCTGGCTGGCCGATGGCAGCGAGTTCGACTCGTCCTGGTCGCGCGGCAAACCGTTCCAGTGCGTGATTGGCACGGGCCGCGTGATCAAGGGCTGGGACCTAGGCCTGATGGGCATGCGCGTGGGGGGCAAACGCACGCTGCAGGTGCCGGCGCACCTTGGTTATGGCGAACGTAGCGTGGGCGCGATCCCGCCGAATTCAGACCTGACGTTCGAGATCGAATTGCTCGAGGTGTTGACACGGGATGACTGAGTGTCGGATGCGGCCGGCAGGCTTTAAATAATTCGGCAACATGTATGCCTTAACGTAAGTCTTGCCCAGGGAGGAACCAAACGCGTTGAGGGCACTCTGACCCCTACTCGTTGGCCAGGGATGGCATTCACTACAAGGATGCCTTGCGGCTTGAGCCTCAGGGCAATGTGGCGGGTCGACCCGAAACTGTCTGCCACAAGAGCCTGCCTACATGAAGTTGCCACCGTTTGTTCGCCGTAGTCGCCACCTGCTGCTGAGCCTCGCACTCGTCGCTGCGGCGGTGCCCTTGGCACTGGAAGTGGTCGAAAGCCGCGCTCAACCGGTCGATGGCACCCAGACCCTGGTGTTTCTGCGCCATGCCGAGAAACCCGGCGAAGGGTTGGGGCAGTTGAACTGTCAAGGCCTCAACCGTGCATTGGACCTGGCCACGCTGCTGCCCGAGCGCTTCGGCAACGCCGATTTCGTCTTCGCAGCCAACCCGACTCGAGAGGTCGAGGAAGGCAGCAGTGACCAGAGCTACAGCTACATCCGGCCACTGATGACCATCACCCCGAGTGCGATACGTCTCGGCCTGCCGGTGAATATCGATTACGGTGCAAACGACACCGATGAGCTAGCCGATGAATTGCTCAGTGGCAAGTACCGCAACGCCACCGTCTACACTGCCTGGTCCCATGGTTACCTGCCGGAGCTGATCAATACTGTCGCCGGCAAGGCGCTGGGTGAGGACCGGGTGATCACCGAAGATTGGCAGGGCGATGACTTCGACACCCTGTATGTTCTGACCTTGACCTGGCGCGACGGCAAGGCCAGCCTGCTCAGCCGCAACATACGCCAGGGCCTGGATGGCGGTGCGCATAGCTGTCCGACCTGATCTGCTGTTACTGTCTTGGCAAGCAAGCCGACTCCCACTGGGTTGAGCTGAATTTGAGAGCAGCGGGGCAACCTGTGTGAGCCGGCTTGCCGGCGATAGGGCCGGCGAAGACCCCTGAGGCTTTACCGCCCGAACCGCATCGGCCAGCCCACCACTTTCTTCGCCCGCGGGGTGGCATAGGTCCGCACCTTGGACGTGCTCAGCCCCATCCGCACCAACGATTCGGCAATGGTCACCGCCGCGCTCACGCCATCGACCACCGGCACCCCGGTACGTTGGCGAATCTGCTCGTCCAGCCCGGCCATGCCGCCACAGCCAAGGCAGATCACCTCGGCCTTGTCTTCGCGCACCGCCCGTTCGGCCTGTTCGACGATGGCCTGTACCGCACGCTGCGGGTCTGCCTCCAGTTCCAGCACGGCCAGGCCACTGGCGCGCACCGAGGCGCAGCGGTCGTATAGCCCCGAAAGCTTCAGGCGGTCTTCGATAAGTGGCACGGTACGGTCCAGGGTGGTCACCACCGAGTAGGCGTGGCCCAGGTACATCGCAGTGCTGGCGGCGGCATCTGTGATGTCCACCACCGGCACGTTCAGCAGTTCCTGCAGACCTTCGCGGCCATGTTCGCCGTAGCCGGCCTGGATCACGGCATCGTACGGGCCCTCGTAGGCCAGCACGCGGTCCATCACGGCAATGGCGGCCAGGTAGCTCTCGAAATTGCCCTCCACCGACTCGGCACCGAACCATGGGGTCAGGCCGATGATCTGCGTGCCGGGCGACGCCACGCTGCGGGCCTGTTCGGCGATGGCCTCGGTGATGGCTTCGGTGGTGTTGACGTTGGCGATCAGAATACGCATGAACACTGCTCCTTGATCAGTGGCTGCTGTGGTCGACGGCGATGCATTCGCCGCTGACATCAGCGTAATGGCGGTTGCGCGGGGCGATCAGCAGGTACAGCGCAGCGGCGATGCCGGCACCGATCAGCCAGGAAAAAGGCGCGATGGCATGGAAGTTGGGCACCAGCGCCAGGACGATGGCCAGCAGCGCGGCCGGCAGGAACGCGGCGACCGCCCGCAGGTTGATGCCCTTGCTGTAGTGGTAGGCCCCGGCCGGGTGTTCGCTGTACAGCTCCGGCACGTTGATGCAGCCTTTGCGCAGCAGCCAGTAGTCGGCCATGATCACCCCGTACAGTGGGCCCAGCAGGGCGCCCAGGCCGGACAGGAAGTAGACGATCACCAGCGGGCTGTTGTAGAGGTTCCATGGCAGGATCAACACGGCGAGGGTGGCGCTGATCAACCCCGCGCGGCGAAAGTTCAGGTGCCGCGGCGCCAGGTTGCTCAGCACGAAGGCCGGGGCGACGAAGTTGGCCATGATGTTCACCGCAACGGTGACGATCAGGAAGGCCAGGCAACCGAGCACCAGGAAAGCGGTGTTGGGGATGCTGGCAACGATCTGGGTCGGGCTGTCGATGATCTGGCCATTGATCTGGAACTGTGCGCCGCACAGCACCACGGTGATGACCGCGAAGACCAGGATGTTCACCGGCAGGCCCCAGAAGTTGCCTACGCGGATGGTCTTGCGGCACGGCGAGGAACGGGCGAAGTCGCAGAAGTTGAGCACCAGGGTGCCGTAGATCGCCAGCCACAGCGCGCCGCCGGCGAATATGTTGCGCCACATCTCGTAACCGGTCAGCGGCTCGGCCACCGACCAGGCGATGCGCGCATCGGCCTTGAAGTACATGAACACCGCCAGGCTGGCCACGGTCAGCAGGATCACCGGGCCGGCGAATGCCTCGTAGCGGCGCACCATCTCCATGCCGTAGGCGAGGATCACCAGTTGCACCAGCCAGATCGCCACGAAGCACACCCAGCCCAGGCTCGACAGGCCGAGGATGCTGTCCTGGTCATAGCTGGCGAGTTGCGGCCACACGGCCGTGAGTAGCACGCGCAGCACTACAGAGGCCAGGTAGGTCTGGATGCCGAACCAGGCGATGGCAATCACTGCACGGATCAGCGCAGGGATCTGCGCGCCATGGATGCCGAAGGCGATGCGGCTGATCACCGGGAACGGCACGCCGGTCTTCTGCCCCATGTAGCCGGACAGGTTCATGAAGAAGTACACCAGCGCGGCGCCGATCGCCAATGACAAGAGTATCTGCCAGCCGCCCAGGCCCAGGGCGAACAAGCCCATGGCGAAAGAGTAGTTGGCAATGTTGTGCACATCGTTGGTCCACAGCGCGAAGATACTGTAGCGCCCCCAGCGGCGGCCCTCTATGCGCGTCGGGGCAAGGTCGCGGTTATGCAGGCGCGGGCTCAGTTCAAGTTGTGGCGCATGGCCGGTCAGGGAGGAAGCGGGGTTGGTGCTGGCGACGGATAGTTCAGGGGCAAGGTCGAGGCTGGTACTCATTCCGGCAGGCTCCTGATGCACGTGGACTGCGATGAGCGGGCATGCGCACGGGCTCGCCATCTCGTCAGTGCAGCGTTGGCATCACTGGGTTCTGGGCGCGGCGGCCGGTTTGGGGCGGCGTCGCGGGTTCTTGTGTATTTATGTTCTGTTTAACTTGTATACAAAACACGAACACACAAAAGCGAGTTCCATGCCACTCAAAAACCGTACTTCGAGTTGTCACTATCTCGAATCTATCTCTCTGAAAGCTAAGTTGATGAATTAAAGAAACTATAAATTGACCAATTGAACAGGTTTAATTTTTTGTTCGGATAATTAGTTGATCATTTGGTCAGATTAAGTTGCGCGAACTGTGTAACGTAATGGGGCATTGCTAGCACTTGTGCACACAAAAATGGCACCTAAGGTGACATTTATGTGTACAGAGGTGGGTCAGGTTTTTCAGGTGCCTCAGTCCATCGGCGGCAAGCGCCGCTTTACCGGGCTCTTCTTGATGATCGCCGTGTTGGTGTCAGCTAGCACATTGATACGGTCAAGCAGGGCGTCGAGCTGTTCCATCGACCGCACATGCAGCCGGGCAATGAAGCAATCCTCGCCCGTTACCTTGTCGCACTCGGTGAACTCGGGAATCGCGACAATCTGCCGTTCCACCTCCTGCAACTGCCCCGGCAGCGGGCGAATGCGCACGATGGCCTGCAATTGGTAACCAAAGCTGCGCGCATCGACATCCACGGTGTAACCCCGCAGCACGCCGCGCTCCTCCAGACGGCGCAGGCGCTCGCTGACGCTGGGTGCAGAAAGGCCACTGATCTGCGCCAGTGCTTTCAGTGAGCGGCGGGAATCTTCCATCAGGGCATTGATCAGGAGTTGGTCGATGGCATCGGTCATATACGCCTCATTAGGTTAAGGAGAGATTTTCCCTTGATAGTAAAGGCGCACTGGCCATTTTGCCTTGGTTATCCGCTGGTAGGTTAATCGTCAGCCTCTGCATACTGTGGCCATCATCAATGGGAGGTGTGAGATGGACAGTTCGTTGCGCCGTGGCTCGCTGGAAATGGTCGCTGCCATGCTGATTTCCGGGACCATCGGCTGGTTCGTGCTGGTATCCGGGCAGCCGGTGCTGGACGTGGTGTTCTGGCGTTGCGTGTTCGGTACTGGCACGTTGCTGGTGATCTGCGCGGCGTTCGGGTTCCTCAAGCCCGGCGTGATCAGCCGCACGGCTTTGCTCTTGGCCATTGCCAGCGGCGTGGCCATCGTCGGCAACTGGGTGTTGCTGTTCGCTTCCTATTCGCGGGCGTCGATCGCCATCGGCACAGCGGTGTACAACGTCCAGCCGTTCCTGCTGGTGGGGCTGGCGGCAGTGTTTCTGGGCGAGAAGATCACTATGGCCAAGCTCACCTGGCTGAGCGTGGCGTTCCTTGGCATGCTGGCCATCGTCAGCGCCCATGGCGCAGGGCAGGGCAGCGGTGAAGAGTACTTGGTGGGCATTGCGCTGGCGCTGGGGGCGGCGTTTCTGTATGCCATTGCCGCATTGATCATCAAGCACCTGAGCGGCACGCCACCGCATCTGATTGCCTTGATCCAGGTAGCGACCGGCGTAATGCTGCTGGCGCCGTGGGTCAAGCTGGGCGGGTTGCCTGGCGAGCCTTCGGCGTTGGCCAGCCTGGTGACGTTGGGCATGGTGCACACGGGGCTGATGTACGTGCTGCTGTACAGTGCCATCCAGCGCCTGCCCACGGCGTTGACCGGTGCCCTTTCATTCATCTACCCGATTGCCGCGATCCTGGTCGACTGGGTGGCCTTCGGGCACCGCCTGGCGCCACTGCAGTGGCTCGGTGTGGCGCTGATCTTGCTGGCGGCGGCGGGCATGCAGCAAGGGTGGTGGTTCCGTTCGGCGCCGATCATTGCCAAAGGATAGTGAGGACGCTGAATGACCTATCGCCGAACAAGCCGGCGATAGGGCGCGCAGCGGCCTCGCGGGGTAGAATGCTCCCTTTTATCTGCTTGCGACCCGCCATGACTTCGCCGATCCACACCCTCGAACAGCATCTGCTCACCGCCCTCGACCCCGCCCCGCAGGAAACCCGCCGCCTGTTCCATGGTCGCGGCCGTTGCTGGCCGGGGCTGGAGCAGGTCACCGTCGACTGGCTGCAGGGCGTGCTGTCGGTAGCGTTGTTCCGTGAGCCACCCGAAGGCCAGCTGGCAGAGCTAGAGGCCATGCTGCGCAACTTCGCCGAGCGTCCACAGTGGGCCGGCCAAGCGATCCTCATCCAGCACCGTTACCTGCCGGACAGCCCGGGCCAGTGGTTGTGGGGCGAGCCGTGCCAGCAGCGCGAGGTGGTCGAAGATGGCCTGACCTATCTGCTCGACCTGGGCGTGCGGCAGAACAACGGCCTGTTTCTCGACATGCGCTACGGCCGACGCTGGGTGCGTGAGCAGGCGGCGGGCAAGCGCGTGCTGAACCTGTTCGCCTACACCTGCGGCTTCTCGGTGGCAGCGATTGCCGGGGGCGCCGAGCAGGTGGTGAACCTGGACATGGCCAAGTCGGCGCTGTCCCGTGGCAGAGACAACCATCGCCTCAATGGCCACGATGCATCGCGGGTGGCGTACCTGGGGCATGAACTGTTCAAGTCGTGGGGCAAGGTGCGCAAGTACGGACCCTACGATTTGATCATCATCGACCCGCCAACCTTCCAGCGTGGCAGTTTCGTGCTGACCCAGGATTACGCGAAGATCTTGCGGCGCTTGCCAGAGTTGCTGACCGAGGGTGGGACTGTGCTGGCGTGCGTGAATGATCCGGCGATCGGGCCGGAGTTTCTGATCGAGGGCATGGCTGAGCAGGCCCCGGCGTTGGCCTTTGTCGAGCGCTTGGACAACCCGCCGGAGTTTCCGGATGCCGATCCGGCGGGGGGCTTGAAGGCCTTGGTATTCCGCAGTAAATCACCAGCCTGATGCTGGGGAACCTTCACTTGGGCGCAATGGTGGCGCACAAGTGAAGGTAGAACTCAATTACTGACCGGTATAGATCTGGTCGAACACCCCACCATCGTTGAAGTGGGTCTTCTGCACGGTGCGCCAGTCACCGAAGGTTTTCTCCACCGACAGGAAGTCGACCTTCGGGAAGCGGTCGGTGTACTTGGCCAGTACGGTTGCATCACGCGGACGCAGGTAGTTCTGTGCGGCGATTTCCTGGGCTGCCGGCGACCACAGGTACTTGAGGTATTCCTCGGCCACGGCCTGGGTACCCTTCTTCGCTACCACTTTGTCGACCACACTCACCGGTGGTTCGGCTTCGGCCGACACGCTCGGGTAGACCACTTCGAACTGGTCGCGGCCGAATTCGCGGGCGATCATTTCGGCTTCGTTCTCGAAGGTCACCAGCACATCGCCGATCTGGTTGGTCATGAAGGTCGTGGTCGCGGCGCGGCCACCGGTATCGAGTACCGGTGCCTGTTTGAACAGCTTGCCGACGAAGTCCTTGGCCTTGTTCTCGTCACCGCCCTGCTTGAGCACATAACCCCAGGCCGACAGGTAGGTATAGCGCCCGTTACCTGACGTCTTGGGGTTGGGCACGATGACCTGTACACCATCCTTGAGCAGGTCAGGCCAGTCTTTGAGTGCCTTGGGGTTGCCCTTGCGCACGATGAACACAGTGGCCGAGGTGAACGGGGCGCTGTTGTTGGGCAGGCGTGTAACCCAATTGTCCGGCACCAGCTTGCCGATATCGGCCAGCGCATTGATGTCGGTGGCCATGTTCATGGTGATGACATCGGCCGGCAGGCCATCGATCACTGCACGTGCCTGTTTGCTCGAACCGCCGAAGGACATCTGCACGTTGACCTTCTCGTCGTGCTCGGCTTCCCAGTGTTTCTGGAACGCTGGGTTGTAATCCTTGTAGAAGTCGCGCATCACGTCGTAGGAAACGTTGAGCAGGGTCGGAGCGGCCTGAGCGAGGGTGCCGCACGCCAGGCCGGCGGCCAGCAGCGAAGCAGTGAAGAGTTTTTTCACGATGCGTCCTTGTTCCGGAGTGTTTGGTAACTTATGCGCGACTATAGCGTTTCGTTATTGAACGACTAAAGACCAAATGGCTCTTTGCTTATTCTGTTTTCGGGAACAGCAGGTTACCGCAGCGCGAGCAAAATGCAGCGCCGTGTTCATGGGCCTTTTTGCTGCACCTTGGGCAGTCGTGCTGCAACTGTTCGGCGCGCATGGCATTGGCCAGTTCGGCGGTGAAAATCCCTGTGGGCACGGCAATGATCGAATAACCGGTGATCATCACCAGTGAGGACAGCACCTGGCCCAGCGGTGTTTTCGGCACGATATCGCCAAAGCCCACGGTCGTGAGCGTGACAATGGCCCAGTAGATGCCTTTGGGGATGCTGGTAAAGCCGTGCTCGGGGCCCTCGATCACATACATCAAGGTGCCGAACACAGTAACCAGGGTCGACACGCTGAGCAGAAACACGATGATC
This sequence comes from Pseudomonas sp. BNK-15, assembly GCF_047456105.1. Taxonomy (NCBI): domain Bacteria; kingdom Pseudomonadati; phylum Pseudomonadota; class Gammaproteobacteria; order Pseudomonadales; family Pseudomonadaceae; genus Pseudomonas; species Pseudomonas sp. BNK-15. The sequence continues at coordinate 257,960 of NZ_CP179898.1, read as the reverse complement.
TTCTGCTTGCTGCCACGCAGTGCCGCCATCAGGTAATTCGCTTGGTTCAGGTACTGGCCGAGCTTGAGCACACGGAAAATCCGCAGCATGCGGATCACCCGGATGATCAGCAGGTACTGCGCGTCGCTGTAGTACAGGGCGATGATCCCCGGCACGATCGCCAGCAGGTCGACCAGGCCGTAGAAGCTGAAGGCGTAGCGCATGGGCTTGGGCGAGCAGTAAAGGCGGGTGATGTACTCGGCCAGGAAGATCGCGGTGAAGCCCCATTCGATACCGGCCAGCAGGCCTGCGTAGTTCTGGTGAATCTCGTCGATGCTGTCGAGGATCACCGTGACCAAGCTGGCCAGGATGATCAGCAGGAGGGTCTTGTCGAAGCGCCGGCCGGCGACGGTGTCGGTCTGGAATACGATGACGTAGAGCCGTTCGCGCAGGCTCGCAGGGTTGTTCATGGGCTCGTTCCACAAAAGCGATGGGCTGAGCCTAGGGGTTGCGTTTCAGCTGTGCAAGCGCCTGGCATTGCGCTGCCTGGGCTGGGCCAGGTGGCTGCCCAAGTGCATCAGCCAGCAGGCGGCGACGAACGGGGCGGTCAGGCCGGGCACCGGTAGCAGCTTGAACAGCGGTTGCAGCAGTAGAGCCAGGGCAATCGCCAGCAGGGTCACCCAAGGCTTTTCACCCTGCCTGCTGAAGGCCAGCGCCGCCAGTGCCGCGTTGAAGCCGTACAGACCCAGCCAGGCAGATTGCGCTTCGGCAAACAAGGCTACGCTGCCACCGATGGCCGAGCCGATCACCGCCCACATCGCGGCATAGGGGTTGGCGATGAACATGCCTAAGATGATCAGCAACCCGGCCAATGGCTGGTCGAGCAGGAAAATCTGGCCTACGCCCCGCGCCAGAGCATACAGAGGGTCGGCTTCGACGAAGCCGCTGGGTGAGGGGCTGGCGAGCAGCAGTGTGCCCCAACCCAGCAGCACGAAAGGGGCGGTGTAGGCGATCAGCAGTTTGCCCCCGCGCTTGCGCCACTGGTGGGTAATGATGCTGGACAGCCCACCGGCAGCGATGATCAGCGGCGGCATGATTGCCGACCAGGGCAGTACCGCGCAGATCAGGATGCCGATCAGCACGCCGTTATAGCAGTAAAGCCCGGCCTGGCGGTCGGCGCGGTCATAGCCGCGGCGCTGGGCGGTGAGCAGGCCGGCGAGGGCGCCGAGCAGGGCGCCGCCGACCAGGTCGGGGGCGGTCAGCAGGATGGCCAGCAGGCAGCACAGGCCGCACAGGGGGCTGCGCAGCAGCAGCACCTGGCTGAAGCCGTTGAGTAGCGCCGTGGCCCAGTCGGGGCACGGGTTGACGAAATTTTTGGTGTACATGGGCAGTCGGTAAGGTTGAGGGAGGAGCGGTGGGCCTCTTTGGGCCTCGGTTTTCCGCGTGTCTGTTGTTGGGGGCAAGGGGAGGGCTTTGCCCTCCTTTCGCGACGCAAGGCCGCTCCTACAGGGTTTCGCGTTCGCCGGAGCGGCCTTGCGTCGCGAAAGGGGCGCAAAGCGCCCCCCGGCAATCTCAGACCAAGGTCTCGATCCGCAGGCTGTTGGTCGAGCCTGGCTTGCCGAACGGCACACCGGCAGTGATCAGCAATGTGTCACCACGGCTGGCCATGCCTTGGGCCTGGGCAATTTCCAGTGCGGTGGAGACCACCTCATCTACCTGGCGCAAACGGTCATTGACCACCGAGTGCACGCCCCAGGTCACGCTCAAGCGGCGGGCAGTGACCAGGTTCGGCGTCAGGTTGAGGATCGGTGCCCGTGGCCGCTCGCGTGCGGCGCGCAGGGTCGAAGCCCCCGACTCGCTGTAGTTGACCAGCACCGCCACCGGCAGGATGCCGCTGATCCGGCGGATCGCGCAGCTGATGGCGTCCGACACGGTAGCTTCAGCTTTGGGCCGGCCAACGTCGAGCTGGGCCTGGTAATCCGGGCCGTTCTCCACCTGGCGGATGATCTTGCTCATCATCTGCACGGCTTCCAGTGGGTAGTCACCCGAGGCGGTCTCGGCCGACAGCATCACCGCATCGGCACCTTCGGCCACGGCATTGGCGACGTCGGTGACTTCGGCGCGGGTCGGGGCTGGCGAGAAACGCATGGATTCGAGCATCTGCGTGGCCACCACCACCGGTTTACCCAGCTGGCGGCAGGTGCCGATGATGCGTTTCTGGATCTGCGGCACGCTCTCGGCCGGCACTTCCACACCCAGGTCGCCACGCGCCACCATGATTGCATCGGACAGTTCGGCAATCGCCTGCAGCTGCTCCACGGCCGACGGCTTTTCGATCTTGGCCATCAGGTAGGCACGGTCGCCGATCAGCTGGCGGGCCTCAAGGATGTCTTCGGGGCGTTGCACGAACGAAAGCGCCACCCAGTCCACGCCCAGTTCCAGGCCGAAGGCCAGGTCGCGGCGGTCCTTTTCGGTGAGCGGGGAGAGGTCAAGCACCGCTTGCGGCACGTTGACACCCTTGCGGTCGGACAGCTCGCCACCGGCCAGCACTTCGGTGTCGATGGCATCGCTGTGCTTGGCGGTCACCCGCAGGCGCAGCTTACCGTCGTCCAGCAGCAGGTCCATGCCGGGCTCCAGCGCGGCGATGATCTCCGGGTGCGGCAGGTTGACCCGGCGGCTGTCACCCGGGGCCTTGTCCAGGTCCAGGCGCAGCGCCTGGCCGCGTTGCAGCTGCACCTTGCCTTCGGCAAAGCGGCCAACGCGCAGCTTGGGGCCCTGCAAGTCCATGAGGATGCCGAGCGGGTAGTTCAGTTGCTGCTCGACCTCGCGGATCCACTGGTAGCGCAGGGCGTGGTCGGCGTGTTCGCCATGGCTGAAGTTGAGGCGGAAGATGTTCACCCCGGCTTCTACCAGCTGGCGGATATCGTCGATGCCATTGATCGCAGGGCCGAGGGTGGCGAGGATTTTGACTTTTTTATCAGGCGTCATGATTGTGCAGTCTCAAGGATCAGGATGGCGCGGAAGTCGTTGACGTTGGTGCGGGTCGGCTCAGTGACGATCAGCGCATCGAGTGCGGCGAAATAGCCGTAGCCGTTGTTGTTGTCCAGCTCGTCACTGGCCGACAGGCCCAGTGCCTCGGCGCGGGCGAAGCTGGCTGGCGTCATGAAGGCGCCGGCGTTTTCTTCCGAGCCGTCGATGCCGTCGGTATCACCAGCCAGGGCGTACACGCCCGGCAGGCCCTTCAGGCTTTCGGTGAGGCTGAGCAAAAATTCCGCATTGCGCCCGCCACGGCCATTGCCGCGTACGGTGACAGTGGTTTCGCCGCCAGAAAGGATCACGCAAGGTGCTTTGAGCGGCTGCCCGTGCTGGACGATCTGCCGGGTGATACCGGCATGCACCTTGGCCACTTCGCGCGATTCACCTTCCAGGTCGCCGAGGATCAGCGGGCTGAAGCCGGCCTGGCGGGCTTGCACTGCAGCGGCTTCAAGCGATTGCTGGGGCTTGGCGATCAGCTGGAAGTGGCTGCGGGCCAGGGCCGGGTCATCGGCCTTGACGGTTTCCGAGGCGGGGTTGTTGAGCCAGTCGATGACGGCCTTGGGCGCTTCGATGTTGTAGCGCTTGAGGATCGCCAGGGCGTCGGCCGAGGTGCTCGGGTCGGCCACGGTGGGGCCGGAGGCGATGACCGTAGCCAGGTCGCCGGGCACATCGGAAATGGCATAGGTGTAGACAGTGGCGGGCCAGCAGGCTTTGGCCAGGCGGCCGCCCTTGATCGCCGAGAGGTGCTTGCGCACGCAGTTCATCTCGCCGATGGTGGCACCGGATTTGAGCAGCGCCTTGTTGATCTGTTGCTTGTCGGCCAGGGTCAGGCCTTCGGCTGGCAGCGCCAGCAGGGCCGAACCACCGCCGGAGAGCAGGAAGATGACGCGGTCGTCTTCGTTCAGGTCGCTGACCAGTTCCAGCACACGTTTGGCCACGGCCAGGCCAGCGGCGTCGGGGACCGGGTGGGCGGCTTCGACCACTTCGATCTTCTGGCAGTTGGCGCCATGACCGTAACGTGTGACCACCAGCCCGGACACTTCACCCTGCCAGCTCTTCTCGACCACTTCGGCCATGGCCGCTGCGGCTTTGCCGGCGCCGATGACGATGACCCGGCCGCTACGGTCGGCGGGCAGGTAGGGTTCGAGGACTTGACGGGGGTGGGCGGCAGCGATGGCTGTGTCGAACAGGTCGCGGAGAAGTTTTTGCGGATCGACCGACATGGCAGGCTCCCAATTATTGTTGTTCTGCAGAATCGAAAACGCCCCTGGAACTGCCTCCGTGCAGGCCGAACCAGGGGCGGTCCCCAGAGCTGCAAGCTTCAAGCTACAAGCCGCAAGTAAAAGCAGACCTGCTTTTGCTTGCCGCTTGAGGCTTACAGCTTGAAGCTTATTTCTCGCCGCGGATCGAGAAGTTGGCCATGTGCTCCAGGCCTTTGATCAGCGCCGAGTGGTCCCAGTTGCCGCCGCCCAGTGCCACGCAGGTGCTGAACACTTGCTGGGCGTTGGAGGTGTTGGGCAGGTTGATGCCCAGCTCCTTGGCGCCTTGCAGGGCCAGGTTCAGGTCTTTCTGGTGCAGGTTGATGCGGAAGCCTGGGTCGAAGGTGCCTTTGATCATGCGCTCGGCATGCACTTCGAGGATCTTCGAGGAGGCGAAGCCGCCCATCAGCGCTTCACGCACCTTGGCAGGGTCTGCACCGTTCTTGGCCGCGAACAGCAGAGCTTCGCTGACGGCCTGGATGTTCAGGGCGACGATGATCTGGTTGGCGACCTTGGCCGTCTGGCCGTCACCGTTGCCGCCGACGCGGGTGATGTTCTTGCCCATGGCTTCGAACAGCGGCAGGGCGCGTTCGAAGGCGTTCGGGCAGCCACCGACCATGATGCTCAGGGTCGCGGCCTTGGCACCGACTTCACCACCGGACACTGGTGCGTCGAGGTAGGCGGCACCGGTGGCCTTGATCTTCTCGGCAAAGGCCTTGGTGGCGGTCGGCGAGATCGAGCTCATGTCGATCACCACCTTGTTCGGGCCCACGCCTTCGGCGACACCGTTCTGGTCGAACAGTACGCTTTCGACCTGCGGGGTGTCCGGCACCATGACGATGATGAACTCGGCTTCCTGGGCAACCTCTTTCGGGTTGGCCAGCGCCACTGCGCCAGCGGCGATCAGGTCAGCCGGTGCGGCCTCGTGGTGGGTGGAAACGAAAATGCTGTGACCTGCTTTTTGCAGGTTCTGAGCCATGGGCTTGCCCATGATGCCGGTGCCGAGGAAACCGATTTTAGCCATGAGAAATTACCTCTTTTATATTTATGTGAGCAGGCGACTCGGCCCCCTGTAGGGGCGGCCTTGTGTCGCGAAGGGGCGCGCAGCGGCCCCTCGATCTCAGTTGCGCAGGCAATCTGCCGGGGCTGCTGTGCAGCCCTTCGCGACACAAGGCCGCTCCTACAGCAGGTTCTGCGAGCGTTCTTAGATTGCGTTGTGTGTCTTCAGCCAGCCCAGGCCTGCTTCGGTGGTAGTCAGCGGCTTGTACTCCGCGCCTACCCAACCCTGGTAACCGATGCGGTCCAGGTGTTCGAACAGGAAGCGGTAGTTGATCTCGCCGGTACCCGGTTCGTTACGGCCCGGGTTGTCGGCCAGCTGGATGTGGTTGATCAGTTTCAGGTTGGCTTCCATGGTGCGAGCCAGGTCACCTTCCATGATCTGCATGTGGTAGATGTCGTATTGCAGGAACAGGTTGTCGCTGCCCACTTCGGCCTGGATTTCCAGGGCCTGCCGGGTGGTGTTCAGGTAGAAGCCCGGGATGTCGCGGGTGTTGATCATTTCCATGACCAGGCGAATGCCAGCGGCTTTGAGCTTGTCGGCAGCGAACTTCAGGTTGTCGACAAAGGTCTTGCGCACGTCGGCGCACTGCAGGCCTTGCGGGCGAATGCCGGCCAGGCAGTTGACCTGGGTGTTGCCCAGTACCTTGGCGTATTCGATGGCCTTGTCGACACCGGCGCGGAATTCTTCGACGCGGTCGGGATGGCAGGCGATTCCGCGCTCACCTTTGCCCCAATCACCGGCCGGCAGGTTGAACAGCACCTGGGTCAGGCCGTGGGCGTCGAGCTGCTGCTTGATTTCGGCAGCGCTGAAGTCGTACGGGAAGAGGTATTCGACGCCGCTGAAACCAGCATCGGCGGCAGCCTTGAAGCGGGCCAGGAAGTCCTGTTCGGTGAACAGCATGGACAGGTTGGCAGCGAAGCGAGGCATGATGTGTCTCCTTGCGATGAAGGCCCCCGGCGCCCTCAGGTAGGGCGCAGCACGGGGGCGTCAGGCGATCAGTCCAGCATCGAGATGGCGGTTGGCGCGTCATTGCCGACCAGCGCCAGGTCTTCGAACTCATTGACCGCGTTGATCTCGGTGCCCATGGAAATGTTGGTCACACGCTCCAGAATCACTTCCACCACGACCGGTACTCGGAACTCTTCGGCCATCTTCTGTGCCTTGAGCAGTGCCGGGGCGATCTCACCTGGCTCGAAGACACGGATGGCTTTGCAGCCCAGGCCTTCGACCACGGCGACGTGATCGACACCGTAGGTGGCGGCGTCGGTGGAGTTGATGTTCTCGAACGCCAGTTGTACACAGTAATCCATGTCGAAGCCACGCTGCGCCTGACGGATCAGGCCCAGGTAGGCGTTGTTCACCAGCACGTGTACGTACGGCAGGTTGAACTGCGCGCCCACGGCCAGCTCTTCGATCATGAACTGGAAGTCGTAGTCACCCGACAGTGCCACAACCTTGCGTTTCGGGTCGGCCTTGACCACACCCAGTGCCGCCGGGATGGTCCAGCCGAGCGGGCCGGCCTGGCCACAGTTGATCCAGTGACGTGGCTTGTACACGTGCAGGAACTGTGCACCGGCAATTTGCGACAGGCCAATGGTGCTGACGTAGCAGGTGTCCTTGCCGAACACCTGGTTCATCTCTTCGTAAACGCGCTGCGGCTTGACCGGCACGTTGTCGAAGTGAGTCTTGCGCTGCAGGCTCGATTTACGCTGCTGGCAGTCTTCCAGCCAGGCCTTGCGGCACTGCAGCTTGCCGGCGGCTTTCCACTCGCGGGCCACTTCGATGAACACGTCCAGCGCCAGGCCTGCGTCGGAAACGATACCCAGGTCCGGGGTGAACACGCGGCCGATCTGGGTGGGCTCGATGTCGACGTGAACGAACTTGCGGCCTTCGGTGTAAACGTCAACGGAACCGGTGTGGCGGTTGGCCCAACGGTTACCGATACCGAACACCAGGTCGGACTTGAGCAGGGTGGCGTTGCCGTAGCGGTGCGAGGTCTGCAGGCCGACCATGCCGACCATCTGGGCGTGGTCGTCCGGGATGGTGCCCCAGCCCATCAGGGTAGGGATCACGGGCACGCCGGTCAGTTCGGCGAACTCCACCAGCTTGTCGCTGGCGTCGGCGTTGATGATGCCGCCACCGGCCACCAGCAGCGGGCGCTCGGCGTCGTTGAGCAGGGCCAGGGCTTTTTCAGCCTGTACGCGAGTGGCGGACGGTTTGTTGACGACCAGCGGCTCGTAGGCGTCGATGTCGAATTCGATTTCGGCCATCTGCACGTCGAACGGCAGGTCGATCAGCACAGGGCCTGGGCGGCCGGTACGCATTTCGTAGAAGGCTTTCTGGAAGGCATAAGGCACTTGGCCTGGTTCCAGAACGGTGGTCGCCCACTTAGTGACGGGCTTGACGATGCTGGTGATGTCGACAGCCTGGAAGTCTTCTTTGTGCAGACGGGCACGTGGCGCCTGGCCGGTGATGCAGAGAATCGGGATGGAGTCGGCCGATGCGCTGTACAGGCCGGTGACCATGTCGGTGCCGGCGGGGCCGGAGGTGCCGATGCACACGCCGATGTTGCCTGGGTTGGCGCGGGTGTAACCCTCGGCCATGTGCGAGGCGCCTTCAACGTGACGAGCGAGGACGTGATCGATGCCACCGACTTTTTTCAGGGCCGAGTACAACGGGTTGATGGCAGCCCCTGGGATGCCGAACGCGGTATCTACACCTTCACGGCGCATGACCAGAACGGCTGCATCGATTGCTCTCATTTTGCTCATGGGTTGTGCCTCATCGATTTTGTAATTGTATACAACTTGCTTTGTGCCAGAGTGTATTCACGGCTGGCGGTTCAGGTCAATGGGTTTTCATCGGGGGAGGTTGCTTTCGTCCGAGCGCCCATGAAAACGGCGATTTGCGTCATCGAATACGATCGTTTCAATTTATTGTATACAAAAGTGGTTGCAGTTGTGTTCTATTTGAGTGATCGATTTTCAACTGCCCTCGGGCTTCTCACAACAAGAAGAGGACCTTTCCATGAACGCTTTGAACCTGAAAGTCGCTGTCAGCCTGGTGAACGCGGCGCTGGCGGCGGGCCGCAAGATCAATGCTGCGCCGTTGACGGTGGTGGTGCTGGATGCCGGTGGGCATGTGCTGGCCCTGCAGCGCGAAGATGGCGCCAGCCTGATTCGCCCTGAGGTGGCCACGGGCAAGGCCTGGGGCGCGATTGCCCTGGGCAAGGGCTCGCGCTTGCTGGCGCTGGATGCGCAGCAGCGGCCGGCGTTTTTTGCCGCGTTGAATGGTGTGGGTGAGCGGCCGGTGGTGCCGGCGCCAGGTGGCGTGCTGATCCGCGATCAGGACGGCAAGGTGCTGGGTGCCGTAGGGATCAGCGGCGATACGTCGGATATCGACGAGCAGTGTGCGATCAGTGCGATCGAAGAGGCGGGGTTGACGGCGGATGCCGGTGTAGCTGCGTAAGGCTTTAAATTGCCGGGGCCGCGTTGCGGCCCTATCGCGACACGAGGCCGCTCCTACAGCGGCCTTGTGTCGCGAGAGGGCTGCAGAGCAGCCCCACTGGCCTTGTCAGGCCGCCTCGGGTTCACAGCCTTTGAGCACCAGCCGAATGATGGTCTCGGCTGCTGCTTCGTAATCACTGTCGGCCAGCTTGGCCTTGCCGGTGATCACCGAAATCTGCCAATCGAAATCGGCATAGGTCTGAGTCGCCGCCCAGATGCTGAACATCAGGTGGTGCGCGTCGACCTTGGCAATCTGCCCGCGCTCGATCCAGCGCTCGATGCACTCGATGTTGTGGCGGGCCTGCTCGTTGAGCTGTTCCACCTGGTTGGGCGAGAGGTGCGGCGCACCGTGCATGATCTCGCTGGCGAACACCTTCGAGGCATGCGGCAGGTCTCGCGAAATGCGGATCTTCGAGCGGATGTAGGCACTCAGCACTTCCTTGGGGTCGCCGTCGGCATTGAACGGCGTGGACGCCTGCATGATCGGCGCGATGATGCTCTCCAGGACCTCGCGGTAGAGGTTGTCCTTGGACTTGAAGTAGTAATACACGTTCGGCTTGGGCAGGCCGGCCTTGGCCGCGATATCGCTGGTCTTGGTGGCGGCGAAGCCCTTGTCGGCGAATTCCTCGCTGGCCGCGCGCAGGATCAGTTCCTTGTTGCGCTCGCGAATGGTGCTCATGGTCAGGGATCTTCCTCGTGTCTGGCCACCTCTAAGAGGGATCGGGCATGGTAGCACCGGGCTCGAGGGGCGCTCAAGGCAGCGACTTTGGGCTAGACTCCGGCCCATTCATTTCACGGGAAACAGGCAGACATGGCAGGAAGCAGTTTACTGGTACTGATCGACGACATTGCCACGGTACTCGACGATGTCTCTTTGATGACCAAGGTGGCGGCGAAGAAAACCGCAGGTGTGCTGGGCGACGACCTGGCACTCAACGCCCAGCAGGTCACCGGTGTGCGCGCCGAGCGCGAGATCCCGGTGGTGTGGGCGGTGGCCAAGGGCTCGTTCGTCAACAAGGCGATCCTGGTGCCGGCGGCGCTGCTGATCAGCGCGTTCATCCCATGGGCGGTGACGCCGCTGCTGATGATCGGTGGTGCGTACCTGTGTTTCGAAGGCTTCGAAAAGCTGGCGCACAAGTTCTTGCACAGCAAGGAGGAGGATGCTGCCGAGCACAGTGCGCGCAGCGAAGCCGTTGCCGATGCGAACGTCGACCTGGTGGCCTTTGAGAAGACCAAGATCAAGGGGGCGGTGCGCACCGACTTCATCCTCTCGGCAGAAATCATCGCCATCACCTTGGGCACTGTGGCCGATGCGCCGCTGACTCAGCAGATCATCGTGCTGTCGGGCATTGCGATCGTCATGACCGTGGGTGTCTATGGGTTGGTGGGCGGTATCGTCAAGCTCGATGACCTGGGCTTGTGGATGACTCAGAAAGCCTCGAAAGCGGCCCAGGTGGTGGGCAACGGCATTCTGCGGGCGGCGCCTTACATGATGAAGAGCCTGTCGGTGATCGGGACTGCGGCGATGTTCCTGGTCGGTGGCGGGATTCTGGTACACGGTGTTGCGCCGCTGCATCACGCCATCGAGGCGTTCAGTGAAGGGCGGGGCGGGGCGCTTACTGGCGCGTTGCTCAATGGTGGGGTGGGGATTGTTGCGGGGGCCGTGGTGTTGGCGGTGGTCAGCGGATTGGGCAAGTTGTGGCGGGTACTGCGCCCGGCTTGATGAAGGTGAATTGGGCCGCTTTGCGGCCCTTTCGCGACACAAGGCCGCTCCTACGGCGATCATTGTAGGACCGGCCTTGTGTCGCGATGGGGCTGCACAGCAGCCCCCAGGATCAGAAGTGAACCTTGACCAGGAAGCTTGCAGTGTTCTGGTCGGTGGTGAACCCGTCGGAATCCTTGATGCCGTACTTGTTCTTCCAGTAGTCGTACTCAAAGCCCACATACAGCTGCTTCTCACCCAGGTGCAACGCCTTGCCCAGGTCATATTTGACCTGCGGGTTGAAGTGCAGGTTGGCCTGGTAGGTACCGCGGCGGTTCTCGTCGTTGTCGACCACCCAGTCCATGAAGCCGTCGATGAGGATGTCGGAGGAGCCCACAGGGATGGTGTACGACCATACCGGGGTGATCTGCCAGACGTTGTCACCGGCCCGGCTGCCGTCGGTGGTGCGCTGGTAGAAGTTCAGCTGGAAGTAGTCGAAGCCCGGGATGTCCAGGTCGAAGCCAGGGCCGATCAGGTAGGACTCGGTATCACCCTCGCCAAACTCATAGGTCATTGCCAGCAGCACGTCCTTGACCGGGCCGAATGCCAGCTTCTGGTCGAAGATCTTGCCGAACGACAGGCGCGGGCTGATTTCACCGTAGTAGGTGTTGTCGCCGTTACCCGAGTCCTTCTTGCCGTTGTAGAAGATCTTGTCGACGAAGACGAAGTTGTCGCCGTACTTCCAGCCATCGGCGTGCTCGAAGGTGACGGTTTGCTGGATCGCCGGGTTGACCTTGAAGTTCTTGCCCCACAGGTAGGTCAGGCTGTTGTTCTGCCACTGCAGCAGGTCATCGGCGTAGGTGGTGCCGCAGGCCAGCAGGCCGCCCGCGAGAATCAGGCTATTGATGGTACGCATTGCGAGTGTCGCTCCCTTGATTGGTCTGTTGTCAGCGCTCGGTATTGGCGCTTTTTTTGTCTTTTGAGTCAGCTTTTTTCGATTGGCCACAGTTGTTTGGCAAGAGCTGCGCCAACTTTCCGGATTGGCTACAACCTTCCTGCTCGACTCGTTCTGAACGGCTGAAAATGGGTATTTCCGGCTGGCAACGCGTTGGCCAACCGCCCGAATTCATTGACTGAGCGGTCAGTAAACGCGGGCAGGATCCATCCTGCCCTGTTCGAGGGGGCGCGCAGATTACTGGCTTGCGCGCCTGGCCTCAAGTGCTCCGTCCTGGAGCAGCGTGTATCAAACTTGGGCGTTCGATCAGGTTTTCAGAAATGTACCTTGATCAGGGCGCTGGCGACACTCTGGTTACTCTCCAGATTGCCGCGGCTGTCGATGCCGTACTTGTCCTTCCAGTAGCTGTACTCAAAGCCTACATACAGCTGTTTGGCGCCCAGGTTGAGCGCCTTGCCCAGGTCGTATTTGACCTGCGGGTTGAAGTGCAGGTTGGCGTGATAGGTGCCGCGGCTGTTCTGGTCGTTGTCGGGCACCCAGTCCATGTAGCCGTCGATCAGAATGTCCGACCTGCCCACGGGAATGGTGTACGACCAACCAGGGGTGATCTGCCAAACGTCGTCGCCAGGGCGGCCGCCTTCAGTGTTGCGCAGGTAGAAATTGAGGGTGAAATAGTTGAAGCCGGGAATGTTCAGGTCGAAACCGGGGCCGATCAGGTAGGCCTCGTTGTCGCCTTCGCCACGCTCGTAGGTCATGGCCAGCAGCACGTCCTTGATCGGGCCGAAGGCGAGCTTCTGGTCGAAGATCTTGCCGAACGACAGTCGCGGGCTGAACTCACCGTAGTAGGTGGTCACGCCTTTGCTGGCATCGGGCTTGCCGTTGTAGAAGATCTTGTCGACGAACAGGAAGGTGTCGCCGTACTTCCATTTGTTGGCGTGCTCGAACGTGATGGTCTGCTGAATGTCTGGGTTGACCTTGAAGTCCTTGCCATACAGATAGGTCAGGCTTTCGCCGTGCCACAGCAGCCATTCGCCTGCATGCGAGGGGAGGGTGGCCAGCAGGCTGCTGCCCAGCAACAGGGTTGATGCGATGCGCTTCATGTTGTGATTCCCGGACTTATTGTTTTTGTTGGCGGATTTTTTGGCGCGCAGGCGCCCCGGGCGGCCCATTCCGGCGGGCCGACGGTGTGGCAGTTACAACGGACAAGAGCAGGGGCGACGCACGGCGCCGCCCCGCTTGGCTCAATGCTGGTGACAGGCGTCGTTGTGCGCCGCGCGGTCGGCACCACCGAGGATGTTGAACAGCACGTTCAGCACCAAGGCACTGACCGTGGCCATGGCGATACCACTGTGGGTGATGGGTTCCATCCACTGCGGCATCTGTGCGAAGAACTCCGGGCGGACCACCGGGATCAGGCCGAAGCCGACGCTGACCGCAACCAGCAGCTGGTTGCGTCGGTCGCCGATGTCTGCCTCCTGAAGGATCTTGATCCCGGTGGCGGTGACCATGCCGAACATGGCAATGGATGCACCGCCCAGTACTGCAGGCGGGATTGAGGCGATCAGGTATGCCGCCTTGGGCAGCAGGCTGAGCAGGATCAGCAGCGCGCCGGCCACCACAGTGACATAACGGCAGCGTACCCCGGTCATCTGCACCAGGCCGATGTTCTGGGCGAACGAGGAGTGGGTGAAGGTGTTGAAGAACCCTGCGATGAACGACGCGCCGGCATCGCACAGCAGGCCCCGGCGCAGCATCCCTGGGGTGACTTCGCGATCGGTCACCTTGCCCAGGGCGAGGAACATGCCCGTGGACTCGACGAAGATGATCACCACCACCAGGCACATCGACAGGATCGGTGCCAGGCTGAAGGTCGGCATGCCAAAGTGCAGTGGCGTCACCACTTGCAGCCACGGTGCCTGGCTCAGGCCGGACAGGTCGACCATGCCGATGGAACCGGCCAGGATGTAACCCAGGCCCATGCCTACCAGCACCGACACGTTGACCCAGAAGCCACGCATGAAGCGGTTGATCAACAGGATCACGGCCAGCACCAGGCCTGCCACCATCAGGTAGATCGGCGAGCCGAAGGCTTCTGCCTCATGGCCGCCACCGGCCCAGTTGACTGCGACCGGGAACAGCGAGAGGCCGATAGAGGTGATCACGGTACCTGTGACCAGCGGCGGGAAGAAGCGTACGACCTTGGACATGAACGGCGCGATGAGCATGCCGAAGAACCCGGCGGCGATGGTTGCACCGAAGATCCCCTGCAGGCCTACGCCAGGCATGCCGGCCATGGCCACCATGCTGCCGACGGCAGCGAAACTGGCGCCCATCATCACCGGCATGCGGATCCCTACCGGGCCGATACCGAACGACTGGATGATGGTGGCTACGCCTGCGACCAGCAGGTCGGCGTTGATCAGGAAAGCGACTTCTTCACGGGACAATCCGGCTGCCTGGCCGATGATCAAAGGCACGGCAATCGCGCCTCCGTACATCAGCAGAACGTGTTGCAGGCCGACCAGGATCAGTTGGAACAGGGGCAGAGGTTCGCGCGGTGGCGCCACAGGAATGTACGCCTTGCGTGACTCGGACATGCAGCACCTCGAGTTTTGTTTTTATTCTCGGATCCAAGCGGCAAGCTCCAAGCGGCAAGCTTCAGGAAGAAGCTTGGTGATCCGCGTTGGAGCCTGACGCTCGATGCTTGCTTGTTACTTGGGACTTACAGCTTGAAGCTTGAAGCGTGCGGCTTCGATCAGTTGACCTGGGCGCCTTTGGCGATCCAGTCACCGACGAGCTTGCGCTCCTCGACGGTCATCTGGGTGATGTTGCCCAGCGGCATGATCTGGCTGGCGACCGCTTGCGCCTGAATGCGCGCGGCCTGGGCCTGGATCTGCTGCGGGGTGTCGAACACCACGCCGCCAGGGGCGGTGCTGAACAGCGGGCTGGTCGGTTTCGACGAGTGGCACACTGTGCAGCGTTCCTGGATGACGGTGTGGATCTTGTCGAAGGCGCCGCCACCGGCCTGCGCAGTCGCCTGGGCTGGGGCTTGAGCCGGTGCGGCAGGCGCTTGGGCCGCCTTGGCAGCGTCCTCGGCGCGCTGTTCGGCAGCGGTCTTGCCACCTACTGCAGTCGCTGGCAGTGGCTGGTACTCGACCTTCGCTGCGGCCTGCTCAGGGGCAACAGCCATCGGTTTCGGGCCGGTGACGTAAGCCAGGCAGATCATCGCCAGGGCACCGGCCGGCAGGGTCCAGGCGTACTTGCTGCTGTCGTGGCGGGTGTTGAAGTAGTGGCGGATCAGTACCGCGGCTACGGCAATGCCGGCCAGGATCAGCCAGTTGTACTGGCTACCGTAGGTGCTCGGGAAGTGGTTGCTGATCATGATGAACAGCACCGGCAAGGTGAAGTAGTTGTTGTGACGCGAACGCAGCAGGCCTTTGGCCGGCAGGCGCGGGTCGGGGGTGGTGTTGTTCTCGATCGCTGCCACCAGCTGGCGCTGGGCCGGCATGATGATGCGGAACACGTTACCGACCATGATGGTGCCGATGATCGCGCCAGTGTGCAGGTACGCGCCACGGCCGCTGAACACCAGGCTGAAGCCCCAGCAGGCGGCGATGATCAGTACGAACAGCACGGCGCCAAGCAGTGCCGGGCGTTTGCCCAGTGGCGAATCGCAGAGCAGGTCGTAGATGAACCAGCCGGCCACCAGCGAACCGATACCGATGGCCACGCCCTCGGCACCGCTCAGGGTGCTGCCAGGGGCCAGCAGGTACAGGGTCGGGTTCCAGTAGAACACCACGCACAGCAGGGCGATACCGGACATCCAGGTGAAGTAGGCTTCCCATTTGAACCAGTGCAGGTTCTCGGGCATTTTCGGCGGCGCCAGCTTGTACTTCTCAAGGTGGTAGATACCACCGCCGTGGATGGCCCAAAGGTCACCCGACAGCCCGTCACGCGGATTGCTCCGGTTCAGGTTGTTTTCCAGCCAGACGAAGTAGAACGATGCACCGATCCAGGCCACGCCGGTGATCATGTGAACCCAGCGAATGCTCAGGTTCAGCCATTCGTGAAGGTGTGCTTCCACAGTATGTACCTCTGCCGATCACCGAACGATGATCGACCTTTTCTTATTGGTGGGGATTGAGGATCAGCATCTGTTCCTCGGTGAAGTAATGCTCATCGCAGTTGTTGCCGGAACCACTGCGATCAACCACCAGGAAATCATCCCGCTTTTCGATCGTAAGCACCGGGTGGTGCCAAACGCCGCGATGGTAATTGACGCCCTGCCTGCCATTACTGCGGAAGGCACGGACCAAGCCTGATACAGGTGCATCGCCAACGGGCGCGACCACGATCAGAAAGGGGTTGCCGAGCAGCGGGATGAAAGCCTGGCTGCCCAGCGGATGGCGTTCCAGCATGCGCACGGTCAGCGGCATGTCCAGCGCGTCGGCGCGGAAGATGCTGATGATCGCTTTGTCTTCAGGCTCGGCGGTCTCGACCGTGGCGAGCTTGTGGAAGCGCATGGTCGAGCCGTTGTTGATCATGAAGTGGTCACTGCCATCGGTTTCGATCACGTCACCGAAGGGGGCGAAGGCTTCTTTGGTCAGGGGCTCGATCATCAGGGTGCGCATGCGGTTATCTCTTCTATGTTCGTTGTTCTGGATAAGGCTCTAACGTTGCCGCGCCGGTTACAGCTGCAGCAGACGGAACAGGGCGATCAGGTTGATCTGCGCCAGGGCTTCCTTGAATTCGGCATCGGTGTCGTTATGGATGCGTTTTTCGAAAGCGGCGAGGATCTGGTGCCGGTTGCTGCCCTTGACTGCCATGATGAACGGGAACTGGAACTTGGCCTTGTAGGCATCGTTCAGTTCGGTGAACCGGGCGAACTCTTCGGCGGTGCACTGGTGGATACCGGCGCCGGCCTGTTCGTTGGTGCTCGATTCGGTCAGCTCGCCCTGGATGGCGGCCTTGCCGGCCAGGTCCGGGTGAGCATTGATCAGCGCCAACTGGTCGGCGTGGTTGGCGCTGAGCAGGATGTCGCTCATGCGCTGGTGCAGCGCTTCGATCTCGTTCAGCTCGTCCAGCTGGCCCAGGTCGTAGGCTTTTTCGGCGACCCACGGCGAATGCTCGTAGATGTCGGCGAAGACCTTGACGAAGGTGTCACGGTCCAGGGTCGATGGCTTGAGGGTCTTGAAGGCGGTCATCAGGCGTTCTCTTTCTTGTACGGGTGGGTGGCGTGCCAGTGGCGGGCGATGTCCGCGCGACGGGCGAACCAGACCTGGTCATGGCTCTTGGCGTAGTCGACGAAACGCTTGAGCGCGGCCAGGCGTGCCGGGCGGCCGACCAGCCGGCAGTGCAGGCCGATGGAAAGCATCTTCGGCGCTTCGGCACCTTCGGCGTACAGCACATCGAAGGCGTCCTTGAGGTACTGGAAGAACTGCTCGCCGCAGTTGAAGCCCTGTACCTGGGTGAAGCGCATGTCATTGGTGTCCAAGGTGTAGGGGATCACCAGGTGCGGCTTGCCGGTCGGGTTGTTCGGTTCCCAGTAGGGCAGGTCGTCATCGTAGGTATCGCTGTCGTAGAGGAAGCCACCTTCCTCCATGACCAGGCGGCGGGTATTGGGGCCGGTGCGGCCGGTGTACCAGCCTACCGGGCGTTCGCCGGTCAGTTCGGTGAGGATGCGGATGGCCTCGAGCATGTGCTCGCGCTCCTGGGCCTCATCCATGTTCTGGTAGTCGATCCAACGGTAGCCGTGGCTGCAGATCTCGTGGCCGGCTTCGACCATGGCGCGGATCACGTCCGGGTGGCGCTGGGCGGCCATGGCTACGGCGAACACGGTCAGCGGCACGCCGCTGTCCTTGAACAGCTTGAGCAGGCGCCATACGCCGGCACGGCTGCCATATTCGTACAGCGACTCCATGCTCATGTTGCGCTGGCCCTGCAGCGGCTGGGCAGCGACCATCTCGGACAGGAAAGCTTCAGACTCTTTGTCGCCGTGCAGGATGTTGCGCTCGCCACCCTCTTCGTAGTTCAGGACGAAAGACAGCGCGATGCGGGCATTGCCCGGCCATTGCGGGTGAGGTGGGTTGTTGCCGTAACCGATCAGGTCGCGAGGATAGTCAGCGCTCACTGCAGTCTTCCTTCTTGTGCGTTAGTGCGGGGGGTGGGCGGGCCGCGTCGGGATGTCGCACCACCGGATGGGCTGATTGTATACAACTTCTGAAATCATTTGTAAGCCTGTTTTTCCGCATTTCTTCCCTTTTGTCGCCTGAGAATCTGTTGCAAGAAACCTGCCTGATTGGTCAGTTAATAAGATTGGCGTCGGCACTGCGCCTGTATTTGCGACTATTGGCCTGTGTGAGGGGGCCTCGACGGAAGGGCTCAAAAAATTGTGTACAATCTGTTGGTGAAATGTCTTAATAACGGCATTCCCGCCCGTCGCAGGTTCATTGCCGTGCGGATGGCTGTGTATTTTTTGCCCACAGATTGAACAAGAGGCGACAAGCAATGGGACGTTTGACTACACACGTACTGGATGCAGCTCACGGCTGCCCGGGCAGCGCGATCAAGGTCGAGCTGTACCGTGTCGAAGGCCAGCAGCTTGAGCTGGTGAACACTGCCCTGACCAACAGCGATGGCCGCGTCGATGCGCCGCTGTTGCAGGGTGACGATTACCGTACTGGCGTTTACCAGCTGCAGTTCAGTGCTGGCGCCTACTACCGTGCTCGCGGCGTACAACTGCCGGAGCCGGCGTTTCTGGATGTTGTTGTGCTGCGCTTTGGCATCGACGAGAAGCAGGAGCACTACCATGTGCCGCTGCTGATCTCGCCGTATAGCTATTCGACCTATCGCGGGAGCTAGTTGGTCGCTAGAAGAATCTTCGTAGGTCCTTGGCCCGCTCTCACACTGGCGGGCTTTTTTTCGTCTGCTGTTTTGTGTTCTCTCCACTGGCTTCATCGCCGGCAAGCAGGCTCCCACAAAAGGTACGGCGCCGGCCTTATCGAATGGCATCCAAGCGATTTCGCCACTCTCCCGGGCACTGACCTATTCAACTTCTAAAGCTGACGCCACTCCAGTAGAAGCCGGCTTGCCGGCGATGAGGGCGGTGCTAACAGCACAAAAAGGGCGCCGAAGCGCCCTGTTCTGGTGCGGTTTTCAGCTCAGAGGAACACGAACTTGGCAATGAAGATCGCGCACAGCACCCACAGGCTGGCCGAGATCTCTTTGTACCTGCCGGTACCGGCCTTCAGCGCCACATAGGTGATGAAGCCCATGGCAATACCGTCTGCCACCGAGAAGGTCAGCGGCATCATGATCACCGTGACGATCGCCGGGATGCTGTCAGTGGCTTCATCCCAATGGATGTGCGCCATGCTGCCCATCATCAGCATGGCCACGTAAATCAGTGCGCCTGCAGTCGCGTAGGCTGGAATCATCCCGGCCAGCGGTGCAAAGAACATCGCCGCCACGAACAGCAGGCCAACCACCACCGCGGTCAGGCCAGTGCGGCCACCTGCGGCAACACCCGCGGCACTTTCTACATAGCTGGTTACCGGCGGCACCCCGACCACGGCACCGAACACGCTGGATGCGCTGTCCGCCTTCAATGCCTTCGACAGGCCTTCGATGCGGCCGTCCGGCGCCACCAGGTTGGCCCGCTGGGCGACGCCCATCAAGGTGCCGGCGGTATCGAACATGTGCACGAAGAGGAACGCCAGCACCACGCTGATCATGCTCACGTTGAACACGCCGGCCACGTCCATGGCCATCCAGGTGGGGGCCAGGCTCGGAGGCATCGACATCACGCCGCCAAATTTCACCAGGCCCAGGCCCCAGCCTGCCAGAGTGACGCCGATGATGCTGATCAGGATGGCGCCGAACACGCGTTTGTAGCTGAGGATGGCAATCGACAGGAAGCACAGGGCCGCCAGCAGCGGGCCTGGTTCATGCATGGAGCCCAGCTTGATCAGCGTGGCCGGGCTGTCGACGATGATGCCTGCGGTCTTGAGGCCGATCAGCCCGAGAAACAATCCGACGCCGGCCCCCATGGCATGTCGCAGGCTTACCGGGATGCTGTTGAGCAGCCACTCGCGGACCTTGGACAGGGTCAGAAACATGAACAGCACACCGGATACGAATACCGCGCCCAGCGCTGTCTCCCAGTTGTAGCCCATGGTCCCGACCACGGTGTAGGTGAAAAACGCGTTGAGGCCCATGCCCGGCGCCAGGCCCACCGGCCAGTTGGCGTACAGGCCCATCAGCAGGCAGCCCAGTGCTGCGGCAATGCAGGTGGCGACGAATGCTGCGCCGTGATCGATGCCGGCGTCAGCCATGATGTTGGGGTTGACGAAGATGATGTACGCCATGGTGATGAAGGTGGTCACCCCGGCGATCATTTCGGTTTTGACGGTACTGCCGTGTTGCTTGAGTTTGAAAATCCGCTCCAGCCAGCTCGTTTCGAGCGGCGGAGCGAGATCCAGCGTAGGTGCGTCGGATTTGCGGCTTTCCACAGCGGTACTCCTCAAGTCTTTCTTGTTGTTCTTGGAGCCAGTGACCTGCGCAATGCACTTGGTGGCTCCGCGAGGGATGGCAGACGTCTGACGCCGCTTTGTTGACTTACGGGTCAAGAAGTTGCTCGATGGATTATGCTTTTGTGTACAAAGAAAGCAAATAATGTTTTATCTTTTGTGCGCACAATATGCCGCGCATCGGCTATATAGCTAAAAGCCCACCTGCAGAAACGGCTCAGCCTGTGTACAATGCCGCCATACTTTCCTTCGTGCCTCGAGAGCCCATGAACGAACAGCTGCAACCTCTGAAGAAACCTGCACGTGCCGGCAAGGCTGGCCGCAGCGGTACCCAGGACGATATCGTCTATGCGCATATCTTCGAGGCGATCCTCGAGCAGCGACTCGCACCGGGCACCAAGTTGAGCGAGGAAGCGCTGGGCGAGATATTCGGCGTCAGCCGTACCATCATCCGTCGTGCCTTGTCGCGCCTGGCCCACGAAAGCGTTGTGCTGCTGCGGCCCAACCGCGGTGCCGTGGTGGCCAGCCCGACGGTCGAAGAGGCGCGCCAGGTGTTCTTCTCCCGGCGCATGGTCGAACGCGCCATCACCGAACTGGCCGTACAGCACGCCACCCTCGAGCAGCTCAACGAACTGCGGCACATGGTGCGTGAAGAGCGTGACAGCTTCTCGCGGGGCGACCGTGGTGCCGGCATCCGCTTGTCCGGCGAGTTTCACCTGAAGCTGGCCGAGGCGGCCGGCAATGCCCCGCTGGTCAGCTTCCAGCGCAGCCTGGTGTCGCAGACGTCGCTGATCATTGCCCAGTACGAAAGCGGCAACCGCTCGCACTGCTCTTACGACGAGCACATGCAACTGATCGATGCCATCGAGGCGCGTGATGCCGAGCAGGCGGTCAGCCTGATGATGCATCACATGGACCATATCGACAGCAAGCTCAACCTGGACGAGGAGAGTGCCTCGGACGATCTGCATGCGGTGTTTTCGCATCTGCTGAAAAAACCCAAGGTTTCGCTCAAGGGTTGATCGTTTGCCTGGCTGAATGAGTGGCCATAAACCAAACGTCTGCTAGATTCTTGTGAGCAAACCTTCATCAAGTAGTTGGGCTTGCGCAGTCTCCTGCGTTCAACTACATGAGGAAAGGTTCATGTCGACGTCTTTGGGTGTGCGCATGGGAGCCGAGCTGATCGGCACCTTCTGGTTGGTCCTCGGCGGCTGCGGCAGTGCGGTAATCGCAGCCAGCTCTCCCCTCGGCATCGGCGTTCTCGGTGTCGCCTTCGCTTTCGGTCTTACCGTGCTGACGATGGCATTCGCCATTGGCCACATCTCCGGTTGTCATCTGAACCCTGCCGTTTCCTTCGGGTTGGTAGTGGGCGGGCGTTTTCCGGCCAAAGAGTTGCTGCCTTACGTCATCGCTCAGGTGATCGGTGCGATCTGCGCGGCAGCGGTGATCTACTTCATCGCCAGTGGCAAGGCCGGCTTCGAGCTGTCGGCGGGCTTGGCGTCCAACGGCTATGCCGACCACTCGCCAGGCGGTTACTCGCTGGGCGCAGGTTTTGTCAGTGAAGTGGTGATGACCGCGATGTTCCTGGTGGTGATCATGGGCGCAACCGACGCTCGGGCCCCGGCGGGTTTTGCACCCATCGCCATCGGCCTGGCCCTGACCCTGATCCACCTGATCTCGATCCCTGTGACCAATACCTCGGTCAACCCCGCGCGCAGCACGGGGCCGGCGCTGTTCGTCGGTGGCTGGGCCTTGCAGCAGCTGTGGCTGTTCTGGTTGGCGCCGCTGATCGGGGCAGCGATCGGCGGCGCACTTTACCGGGGCCTGGCGAAAGTGCCTTAGCGCTGGTGCACGCAGCGCCCGGCGGCGTAGG
This sequence comes from Pseudomonas sp. BNK-15, assembly GCF_047456105.1. Taxonomy (NCBI): domain Bacteria; kingdom Pseudomonadati; phylum Pseudomonadota; class Gammaproteobacteria; order Pseudomonadales; family Pseudomonadaceae; genus Pseudomonas; species Pseudomonas sp. BNK-15. Next base: position 236,062 of record NZ_CP179898.1, on the reverse strand, counting down.
TTTCGCGCACGGTGCGATCATCGCCCAAGGTGGTGAGCACGAACAGGGTCTCTTCGATGCTGCCTGATTGCTGGATACGGTAGTCAAGCAGCGGCGTGGCCTTGTAGTCGAGCACCACGAAGTCGGCATCGTTGCCGGGGCGCAGGCTGCCGATCCGGTCATCCAGGCGCAGCGCACGGGCACCGCCCAGGGTGGCCAGGTACAGCGACTTGTAGGGGTGCAGGCGCGCGCCTTGCAGTTGCATGACCTTGTACGCCTCGTTCAGGGTATTGAGCAGCGAGAAGCTGGTGCCGGCGCCGACGTCGGTACCCAGGCCTACGTTTACCTTGAAGCGTTCGGCCTGGGGCAGGTTGAACAGGCCGCTGCCCAGGAACAGGTTCGAGGTCGGGCAGAAGGCGATCGCCGAGCCCGTCTCGGACAAGCGCTGGCATTCGTCGTCGCACAGGTGCACGCCGTGGGCGAAAACGGAGCGCTCGCCGAGCAGTTCGAAGTGGTCGTAGACGTCCAGGTAACCTTTCTGCTCAGGGAACAGTTCCTTGACCCAGTCGATTTCCTTGAGATTCTCGGACAGGTGGGTGTGCATATAGACGCCCGGGTGCTCCTTGAGCAACTGCCCGGCAAGCTTCAATTGCTGCGCGGTGCTGGTGGGCGCGAAGCGCGGGGTTACCGCGTAGTGCAGGCGGCCCTTGCCGTGCCAGCGCTCGATCAGCGCCTTGCTGTCGGTGTAGCTGGTTTCGGCGGTATCGGTCAGGTAGTCGGGGGCGTTGCGGTCCATCATCACCTTGCCGGCGATCATGCGCAGGTCCAGGCGCTCGGCCTCCTCGAACAGTGCATTGACCGACTGCGGGTGCACACTGCCGAACACCAGCGCAGTGGTGGTGCCGTTGCGCAGCAGTTCCTTGAGGAAGATCTTCGCCACTTTGTCGGCGTGATCCTTGTCGGCGAACTGCTTTTCACAGGGGAAGGTATAGGTGTTGAGCCAGTCCAGCAGTTGCTCGCCGTAGGAACCGATCATGCCGGTCTGCGGGAAGTGAATGTGGGTGTCGATGAAGCCCGGGGTGATCAGGGCGTCCTGGTAATGCACCACTTCGATGTCGGCATCCAGCGTCGGCAGCAGTTCGCTGGCATGACCCAATGCACTGATGCGACCCTCGTCGATCACCAGCAGGCCGTCCTCGTAGTACTCATGGGAGGCGTCCAGGCCCACCTCGGCCGGGTCGGCGATGCTGTGCAGGATGGCGGCACGGTAGGCTTTGCGGGTAACGGTCATAACTCACTCGTCAATTGGCTTGGCTGCGCCGGGAGGGCGGCAGCAACTGGGCGATGGGGCCCGCATTGACGCCAGCGTCATGCTGGCCAAAGCAGGCGTTGTAGGTGGCAATGATTTCGCCGGCGATGGACACGGCGATCTCGATCGGCAGCTTGCCCTTGACCTCGGCGATGCCCATCGGGCAACGCATGCGCGCCATCACGGCCTCGTCAAAGCCGCGCTCGCGCAGGCGGTGTTCGAACTTGACCCGTTTGGTCTTCGAGCCGATCAGGCCGAACCAGGTGAAATCGTTGCGCTTGAGAATGGCGGCGGTCAGCTCCAGGTCGAGCTGGTGGTTGTGGGTCATGACGATGCAGTAGCAACCGGCTGGCAGCTCGGCCACTTCGTCGACCGGCTCTTCGCTGACCACCTTGGTGACCCCGTTGGGGATGAGCTCGGGAAATTCCTGTTCACGCGAATCGATCCAGCGCACCCGGCAGGGCAGGGCGGCGAGCAAGGGTACCAGAGCCCGGCCGACATGGCCCGCGCCGAACACGGCGATTTGCGCCTGCACAGCGGTCATGGGCTCGAACAGCAGCACGGTGACGCCGCCACAGCACTGTCCGAGGCTGGCGCCGAGGCTGAAGCGCTCCAGGTGCGGCGTGGTGCGGTGTTCTTCGAGCATTGCCCGGGCAATGTGCAGCGCCTTGAATTCCAGGTGGCCGCCGCCGATGGTGTCATACAGGGCTGTGGCACTGACGACCATTTTCGAGCCGGCATTGCGCGGGGTCGAGCCGCGCTCCTCGATGATGGTCACCAGTACGCAGGGTTCGCCGCGGGCCTGGTGGTCGGCGAGGGCGTTGATCCATTGGTGCATGATTCAAAATCCTCTATGGGCGACTCGGTCCTGTGGTAGGAGCGGCCTTGTGTCGCGAAAGGGTCGCGCAGCGGCCCCAAGAATCTCCATTGCTGCACAGATCTTGGGGCCGCTGCGCAGCCCTTTCGCGACACAAGGCCGCTCCTACACAGGTCTGCGGCGTCAGTGAGTGGAGGTTTCCAGTTCCTGCAAGGCAGGCTGCGCGGCAGTTACTTGCTTGCGCATCTGCTCGCACCCCCACAGCACCCGCTCCGGTGTCGCCGGTGCGTCGATGTTCGGTTGCAGCCGGTAATCGGCAATGCTGGCCACGGCATCCTTGATCGCGCACCAGGCGGCGATGCCGAGCATGAACGGTGGCTCGCCAACCGCCTTGGAGTGGAACACGGTGTCTTCCGGGTTCTTGCGGTTTTCCACCAGTTTCACCCGCAGATCCAGCGGCATGTCGGCCACGGCCGGGATCTTGTAGCTGGCCGGGCCATTGGTCATCAGCTTGCCCTTGGCATTCCACACCAGCTCTTCGGTGGTCAGCCAACCCATGCCCTGGATGAAACCGCCTTCCACCTGGCCAATGTCGATGGCCGGGTTCAGCGAATCGCCGACGTCGTGCAGGATGTCGGCGCGCAACATCTTGTACTCGCCGGTCAGGGTATCGACGACCACTTCGACGCAGGCGGCGCCGAAGGCGAAGTAGTAGAACGGCCGGCCGCGTGCCTGGCTGCGGTCGTAGAAGATCTTCGGCGTGCGGTAGAAGCCGGTACTCGACAGCGACACCTGGGCGAAGTATGCCTGCTGCACCAGTTGTTCGAAGCTGACGATCTGGTCGCGCACGCGCACATGGCCGTTGCGGAACTCGACGTCCTCCTCGGTAACCTGATAATGCCGCGCGGCGAACTCGGTCAGGCGCTTTTTGAGAATCTCGGCGGCATTCTGCGCCGCTTTGCCGTTCAGGTCGGCGCCGCTGGATGCCGCCGTTGGCGAGGTGTTGGGCACCTTGTCGGTATTGGTGGCGGTGATCTGGATGCGGCTGAAATCAACCTGGAAAATCTGTGCAACGACCTGGGCCACCTTGGTGTTCAGGCCCTGGCCCATCTCGGTGCCGCCGTGGTTCAGGTGGATGCTGCCATCGGTGTAGATATGGATCAGCGCGCCGGCCTGGTTGAGGAAGGTGGCGGTGAACGAGATGCCGAACTTGACCGGGGTCAGCGCCAGGCCTTTCTTGAGGACTGGGCTGTTGGCGTTGAAGCGGCGGATCGATTCGCGGCGTTCTGCGTAGTCGCTGCTGGCTTCCAGTTCGGCCGTCATCTCCTCGAGCATGTTGTGCTCGACGGTCTGGTAATAGTGGGTGACGTTGCGCTCGGTCTTGCCGTAGTAGTTGGCCTTGCGCACTGCCAGCGGGTCACGGCCCAGGTGACGCGCAATGTGGTCCATCACCTGCTCGATGGCAACCATGCCTTGTGGGCCGCCGAAGCCGCGGTAGGCGGTGTTGGAGGCGGTGTTGGTCTTGCAGCGGTGGCCGTGCACGGTGGCATCGCCCAGGTAGTAGGCGTTGTCGGAGTGGAACATGGCACGGTCGACGATCGAGCCGGAAAGGTCGGGCGAGTAGCCGCAGTTGCCGGCCAGGTCCATGTTGATGCCTCGCAGGCGCCCGTCGTCATCGAAGCCGACGTCGTACTCGACATAGAAGGGGTGGCGCTTGCCGGTCATCATCATGTCTTCGACGCGCGGCAGGCGCATCTTGGTCGGTTGGCCGGTCAGGCGTGCGATCACCGCGCACAGGCAGGCCGGGCTGGCGGCCTGGGTTTCCTTGCCGCCGAAGCCGCCGCCCATGCGGCGCATGTCGAGCACCACCTTGTTCATCGGCACGTCGAGCACTTCAGCGACCAGCTTCTGCACTTCGGTAGGGTTTTGCGTGGAGCAGAAGACGATCATGCCGCCGTCTTCGGTGGGCATTACCGAGGAAATCTGCGTCTCCAGGTAGAAATGCTCCTGGCCGCCGATATGCAGGGTGCCCTGCAGGCGGTGCGGGGCGCTGGCCAGGGCGGTGGCCGAATCACCGCGCTGGTGGGTGTGGCTGTCGAGTACGAAGTGCTTCTTGCGCAATGCCTCGACCACGTCCAGTACCGGCTCCAGGTCTTCGTATTCGATGATCGCCGCCATTGCTGCACGGCGCGCGGTGTCCAGGTCGCGCGCGGCCACGGCGAGCACCGGCTGGCCGAAGAACTCGACCTTGTCGATGGCCAGCAACGGGTCACCGGCCACCACCGGGCCGATGTCCTTCAGGCCAGGAATGTCCTCGTGGGTGATGGCGATGCGCACCCCTTCGAAGGCATAGCAAGGTGTGGTATCGATGCGCAGGATGCGTGCGTGGGCACGGTCGGCGGTGCGCGCATAGACGTGCAACTGGTTGGGGAATTCCAGGCGGTCGTCGATGTACACCGCTTCACCTGCCACGTGCTTGTCGGCGCTGTCGTGCTTGACGCTGCGGCCAACCCCGTTGGTCAGGTCCTGGCTGAACAGTTCGGCCATCTCGGCCTGGCTCTTGACGGCGTGATGGTTAGACATAGTCGGTCACCCGGGTTTCGATGTGCGGCGTTTGCTGTTCGATGAAGTACTTGCGCAGCAGGTTCTGCGCGGCCAGCAGGCGGTATTCCTTGCTGGCGCGGAAGTCGCTGAGCGGGGTGAAGTCCTCGGCCAGGGCCTGGCAGGCGCGCTCCAGGCTCGCCTGGTTCCAGGGCTTGCCGCGCAGGGCTGCTTCACAGGCGCGGGCACGTTTGGGGATAGCGGCCATGCCACCGAAGGCAATGCGCACCCCGCTGACCACGCCGTCTTCGATGCTCAGGTTGAAGGCGCCGCACACGGCCGAGATATCGTCATCCAGACGCTTGGAGACTTTATAGGCGCGGAAGGCCCAGTCATTGCTGGCTCGCGGTACGATGATCTTCTCGATGAATTCGCTGTCCTGGCGGGCAGTGATGCGGTAGTCGATGAAGTAGTCCTCCAGCGGCATCGTGCGCTGGCGGTCGCCCTGGCGCAGCACGATCTGTGCATCGAGGGCGATCAGCAAGGGCGGTGAGTCGCCGATCGGCGAGGCGTTGCCGATGTTGCCGCCCAGGGTGCCCTGGTTGCGGATCTGCAGCGAAGCGAAGCGGTGCAGCAGGTCGCCGAAATCGGGGTATTCCTCATTGAGCGCGCCGTAGCAATCGGTGAGCGGCGTGGCGGCGCCGATTTCCAGGTGGCTGGCGGTCTTGTCGATGCGTTTGAGTTCGGCCACGTGGCCGACATAGATCATCACCGGCAAGGTCTTGTGGAACTGGGTGACTTCCAGCGCCAGGTCGGTGCCGCCTGCCAGCAAGCGCGCTTCGGGGTGCGAGCTGTACAGGTCGGCGAGGTCGGCCACGGTCAGCGGCACCAGGCAGCGCTTGTCGCCGCTGTTGAGCTCGCCGGTCTGGGTTGGTGTGATGGCTTTCAGGCGGCTGATGGTCTGCGCTTTTTGCGCGTCGAACTGATCGCGGCAGGGTTGGCGGCAGCTCTGTTCGGCAGCATCGAGAATCGGCCGGTAGCCGGTGCAGCGGCACAGGTTGCCCGCCAGCGCCTCCTGGGCCTGATGCAGGTCGTGGCCCTGGCTGTTTTTCTGCAGGGCGAACAACGACATGACGAAGCCTGGGGTACAGAAGCCGCATTGTGAACCGTGGCAGTCGGCCATGGCTTGTTGCACGCTATGCAGTTCACCTTGGTGCTTGAGGCCCTCGACGCTGATCAGTTGCTTGCCGTGCAGCGACGAAACGAAGGTCAGGCAGGAGTTGAGGCTGCGGTAGCGCAGAGTGTCCTGGCCTTGATCATCCTGGGTCAGCTCGCCGACCACCACGGTGCATGCGCCGCAGTCGCCACTGGCGCAGCCTTCTTTGGTGCCGGGTTTGCCCAGGTGCTCACGCAGGTACTGCAGCACCGTCATGTTCGGGTCCAGGGCGTGCTCGCTGCGCAGCTCCTGGTTGACGAGAAACTGGATCACGGGGATGGCCTCGCAATGGTTTTATTGTTGTTGAGCGGACAATAAGCAGAGCTGACACGATGGTCAATAATTTTCTGACTTGAAGGTCAAGAAATTCTCCGCACGGTAGTCTGGCCGCCCAGCCTGCCCATATACAAAGCATAGATCGGGCCGCCTTGACCGTTGTCTGGCGGCTCAAATAAAGGCTGTCGCCCCTCTGCGCGACTGCTGGCCAAGTGCGCTACAATCGTCCGCTTGTGCCCAGTTCAATGATTTTGAAGGAAAACCATGACGTTCAAGGCGCCGGACAGCCTCTCCGAGCAGATTGCCGACTACCTGGCCGAACGCATCATCCGCGGCGAGCTCGAGCCGGGTGAGCGCATCCAGGAGCAGAAGGTCACCCAAGCGTTGAATGTCAGCCGCGGCTCGGTGCGTGAAGCGTTGTTGATCCTCGAACGTCGTCATCTGGTTGCGATCCTGCCGCGCCGCGGCGCCCATGTGACCAGGCTCGACGAGCGCAGCGTGCGCAGCCTGTGCGCCCTCATGGGCGAGTTCTACATTCTGCTGGGTAACGCCGTTGCGCAGAAATGGCGCACCGACGCAGACCTGCGCCCGTTCCTGGACATCCAGCAACGCCTGCAGCAGGCCCGTGAACAAGGTGACATCAAGGCCTTCGTCGCCGACAGTTTTGCCGTGATGCGCGCCGCCTATCCGTTTGCCGACAATCCTTACCTGCAGGAAACCGTCGAAAACCTGCAGCCGGCCATGAGCCGGGCCTATTATCTGGCCCTCGACCAGCGCCAGGCCAACATGCTCGATTACCTTGACCTGTTCGCCCACCTGCTCGACGCCGTGGTCGCCCGTGATCTGCCGCGCATCCGCGAGGTACTCACCGCCTATTGCCAGCGCAGTTGCGAGCTGGTGCTGGCGGCGCTGGCCCGAGGCTGACCGATGCGCCTGAAGTGCATTCGCCTGGCCGGGTTCAAGTCGTTCGTCGACCCGACCACCGTCAACTTCCCCAGCAACATGGCGGCCGTGGTCGGGCCCAATGGCTGCGGCAAGTCCAACATCATCGATGCGGTGCGCTGGGTGATGGGCGAAAGCTCGGCGAAGAACCTGCGTGGCGAGTCGATGACCGATGTCATCTTCAACGGCTCCACCAGCCGCAAACCGGTCAGCCAGGCCAGCATCGAGCTGATCTTCGACAACAGCGAGACCACGCTGCTGGGCGAATATGCCGCCTATGCGGAAATCTCCATCCGCCGCAAGGTCACCCGTGACGGGCAGAACACCTATTACCTGAACGGCACCAAATGCCGCCGCCGCGACATCACCGACATCTTCCTCGGCACCGGCCTGGGCCCGCGCAGCTACTCGATCATCGAACAGGGCATGATCTCCAAGCTGATCGAGGCCAAGCCCGAGGAGCTGCGCAACTTCATCGAAGAGGCGGCGGGCATCTCCAAGTACAAGGAGCGCCGCCGCGAGACCGAAAGCCGCATCCGACGCACCCAGGAGAACCTGGCGCGCCTGACCGACCTGCGCGATGAGCTCGAGCGCCAGCTCGAACGCCTGCACCGCCAGGCGCAGGCCGCTGAGAAATACCGTGAGTACAAGGCCCAGGAACGGCAGCTCAAAGCACGTTTGGCGGCGCTGCGCTGGCGTGACCTGGATGAACGCGTACGCCAGCGCGCGTCGGTGATTGGCGATCAGGACGTGGCCCATGAGGCGCTGGTTGCCGAACAGCGCAATGCCGATGCGAGTATCGAGCGCCTGCGTGACGGCCATCACGAACTGTCCGAGCGCTTCAACCAGGTGCAGGGGCGCTTCTATTCGGTGGCCGGTGACATTGCCCGGGTCGAGCAGAGCATTCAGCACGGTCAGCAGCGCCTGCGCCAATTGCAGGATGACCTGAAGGAAGCCGAGCGCACGCGCCAGGAAACCGAGTCACACCTTGGGCATGACCGCACCCTGCTGGCGACTCTCGGTGAAGAGCTGGCGATGCTCGAACCGGAGCAGGAAATGACCTTGGCCGCAGCCGAAGAGGCTGCCGCTGTCCTCGAAGAGGCCGAGTTGGGCATGCATGGCTGGCAGGAGCAGTGGGACAGCTTCAACACCCGCTCCGCCGAGCCCCGGCGCCAGGCCGAAGTGCAGCAGTCGCGTCTGCAGCAGCTTGAAGCCAGCCTGGAGCGCATGGCCGAGCGCCAGCGCAAGTTGGGCGAGGAGCGCGACCAGTTGGGCGCTGACCCGCAGGACAGCGCCATGCTTGAGCTGGCCGAGCAGCTGGCTGCCAGCGAGATATTGCTTGAAGAGCTGCAGCTGTCCGAAGAGCAGGTGGTCGAGCGCCTGGAGGGCGTACGCGCGCAATTGCAGCAGGCGACCCAGGCTCAGCAGCAACAGCAAGGCGACTTGCAGCGCCTGGGGGGCCGTCTGGCATCCCTGGAGGCACTGCAACAGGCCGCGCTCGAGCCCGGGGCCGGTGCTGCCGAGTGGCTGCGCGGGCAAGGTCTGGAGCAGCGGCCGCGCCTGGCGCAAGGGCTGCGTGTGGAACCGGGTTGGGAGCTGGCGGTGGAAACCGTGTTGGGCGCTGACCTGCAGGCCGTGCTGGTGGAGGACTTCACCGGCCTGGATTTTGCCGAGCTGGAGCAAGGCGAGCTGCGTCTGTTGGTGGCGGGGCAGGAAGGTGCACGCCGGCCCGGCAGCTTGCTCGACAAAGTCGAGGGGCACACCGACCTGGCCCCTTGGCTGGCCCAGGTCCGGCCAGTTGAAGACCTGGCTCAAGCCCTCGCTGAACGCGCCGGGCTTGGCGAAGGCCAGAGCCTGGTCAGCCGCGATGGTTACTGGGTTGGTCGGCATTTTCTACGCGTCAGCCGGGGGGGCGACTCTCAAGGTGGAGTGCTGGCACGGGGGCAGGAAATCGAGCGCCTCGGCCAGGAGCAGCTGGAGCTGGAAGCTACGCTGGAGCAGATGGAGCAACAGCTGCAAGCCTTGCGTGAGCAGCAACTGGGCCTGGAAGAGCAGCGCGAGCAGCTACGCCGTAGCACCCAGGAAGAGAGCCGCCAGCATGGCGAGCTCAAGGCCAGCCTTTCGGCAGGCCGGGCCCGTGCCGAACAGGTGGAGCTGCGTCGGCGCCGGCTGCAGGAAGAATTGAGCGAACTTCAGGAGCAGCGCGCTCTGGAGCATGAGCAACTGGGCGAAGCCCGCCTGGTGCTGCAAGAGGCCCTGGACCTGATGGCCCAGGACACCGAGCAACGCGAACAGTTGATGGCCCGCCGCGATACCCTGCGCGAAGGCCTTGACCGGATCCGCCAGGAAGCTCGCCAGCACAAGGATCACGCTCACCAGTTGGCTGTGCGCCTGGGATCACTGCGCGCCCAGCACGACTCGACCCGCCAGGCCCTGGAACGTCTGGAGCTGCAGGCGGCACGCCTGAGCGAACGGCAGGAGCAGCTGAGCCTGAACCTGGAGGAGGGCGAGGCACCGCTGGAAGAGCTGCGCCTGAAGCTGGAAGAGCTGCTTGAGCGGCGCATGAGCGTCGACGAAGAAATGCGCCAGGCGCGCTTGCACATGGACGAAGCCGATCGTGCCCTGCGCGACGCCGAAAAGCGCCGCACCCAGGCCGAGCAGCAGGCGCAGTTGCTGCGTGGCCAGCTCGAGCAGATGCGCCTGGAGTGCCAGGGGCTGGATGTGCGGCGCAAGACCTTGCAGGAGCAATTGCTGGCTGACGGCTACGATTTGCAGGGTGTGCTTGCCACCGTCGAGGCCGAGGCCAGCGAACAGGGTACCGAACAGGAGCTGGAACAGATCGACGCCCGTATTCAGCGTCTGGGCGCGATCAACCTGGCCGCGATCGAGGAGTACGAACAGCAGTCCGAGCGCAAGCGCTACCTTGATGCCCAGGACGCCGATCTGGTCGAGGCGCTGGACACGCTGGAAAACGTCATCCGCAAGATCGACAAGGAAACCCGCAACCGCTTCAAGGATACCTTTGATCAGATAAATGCCGGATTACAGGCACTTTTCCCAAAAGTTTTCGGTGGTGGCAGCGCTTATCTGGAACTGACGGGCGAAGATCTACTCGATACAGGGGTGACGATCATGGCGCGCCCACCGGGCAAGAAGAACAGCACCATCCATTTGCTGTCCGGCGGCGAGAAGGCACTGACCGCATTGGCGCTGGTGTTTGCCATCTTCAAGTTGAACCCCGCACCGTTCTGCATGCTCGACGAGGTCGATGCGCCGCTGGACGATGCCAACGTCGGCCGGTATGCCCGGTTGGTCAAGGAAATGAGTGAAAGCGTGCAGTTCATCTACATCACCCATAACAAGATTGCCATGGAGATGGCGGATCAATTGATGGGGGTAACCATGCATGAGCCTGGGTGTTCACGTCTTGTTGCAGTGGATGTGGAGGAGGCATTGGCCATGGTCGACGCCTGATGAGCGAAGAGAAGGCGGATTGTGCAGGTAAATGCCCCCGCCATGTGCGACAGACGGTGTAAAGTTGTCTTTGGTCGTGCTAGCTTAATGTCACTCGTTTTTTGCGTGGGTAAAACGCCTGTCAGAACATAGAGTTGGCGCCACGTGTTAAAGGGCTTTGAAGCCTTTGTTTTCAAGCATATTTTTATAGAGGCACGGGATTACATGGAAATCGGTCTGCGCGAGTGGCTGATCCTCATCGGCATCATTGTCATCGCCGGTATTCTTTTCGACGGCTGGCGCCGCATGCGCGGTGGAAAAGGCAAGTTGAAATTCCGTCTGGATCGCAGTTATTCCAACCTCCCGGACGAGGAAGGCAGCGCTGAGGTGCTGGGCCCGTCGCGGGTGCTCGATACCCAGAAGGAACCGGAGCTGGACGAAAGCGACCTGCCGTCGCTCAGCGCGCCGGCGCGTGAGCGCGAGCAGAAACCGGCCAAGGCCAGCAAGCGTGGTAAACGTGCCGCTGAACTGCAGCCGCAGGGCGACCTGGACCTGGTGGCCGAGCAGCGCGAGCCCGACCTGTTCGCCGATGCCGATGACGATTTTGCTGGCGACAACAACCGCAACAGTGGTTTTGCTGATGCGGGCGGTGCTGCCAAGGAGCTGCCGCCGGTCGAAGAGGTGCTGGTGATCAGCGTGATCTCCCGCGACGAAGGTGGCTTCAAGGGCCCGGCGCTGCTGCAGAATATTCTTGAAAGCGGTTTGCGCTTCGGTGAAATGGACATTTTCCACCGTCACGAAAGCATGGCCGGTCACGGCGAAGTCCTGTTCTCCATGGCCAACGCGGTCAAACCCGGCATTTTCGACCTGGACGACATCGACCACTTCAGCACCCGTGCGGTGAGTTTCTTCCTCGGGTTGCCAGGGCCGCGTCATCCGAAACAGGCCTTCGATGTGATGGTCGCTGCGGCGCGCAAGCTGGCCCACGAGCTCAATGGCGAGCTCAAGGATGACCAGCGCAGCGTGCTCACCGCCCAGACCATCGAGCATTACCGCCAGCGCATCGTCGAGTTCGAGCGCCGCGCGCTGACCCAGAAACGCTGATGTCATTGAGCGAGCGGACCATGCCCTGGTCTTGCTCGCTTCGTTTCAAGCGCAAGAGCAGCCTGGGGCTAATGCCAGTCAGTTAGCGTTACCAGGGCTGCTTCGCAGCCCATCGCCGGCAAGCCGGCTCCCACAGATACCATGCAGTTCTTGAGGTCTGCGCTGTGCCTGTGGGAGCTGGCTTGCCGGCGATGGGCCGCAAAGCGGCCCCAAATCGTTTAACTGACTGGCATTGAGCCTAGGGCTGCTCTTTTGCTTTGCAAGAGAACCTGAAGAATGAACGCCGAATCCCGAATCCACGCACTGCGCGCCGAACTCGACCAGCACAACTACCGCTACTACGTACTCGACGAGCCCAGCGTGCCGGACGCCGAGTACGACCGCCTGTTCAACGAGCTCAAGGCCCTCGAAGCCGAACATCCTCACCTGATCACTCCCGACTCGCCCACTCAACGCGTCGGCGGCGCTGCCCTGGCCGCGTTCAGCCAGGTGCGCCACGAAGTGCCCATGCTCAGCCTGGGCAACGCCTTCGAGGAAGCCGACCTGCGTGAGTTCGGCCGCCGTGTGGTGGAAGGCCTCGACCAGCCGGGCGCGGTCGACTACAGCTGCGAGCCCAAGCTCGATGGCCTGGCGGTGAGCCTGCTCTATCGCGATGGCCAACTGGTCCAGGGCGCGACCCGGGGTGACGGCACCACCGGCGAAGACATCAGCGCCAACGTGCGTACCGTGCGCAACATCCCGCTCAAGCTGCAGGGCAAAGGTTGGCCGGCTGTGCTCGAAGTGCGTGGTGAAGTGTTCATGAGCAAGGCGGGGTTCGATCGCCTCAATGCCGCACAGGCCGAAGCCGGGGGCAAGACCTTCGCCAACCCGCGCAACGCAGCTGCCGGCAGCCTGCGCCAGTTGGACTCGAAGATCACCGCCAACCGCCCGCTGGAATTCTGCTGCTATGGCGTTGGCCAGGTCTCGGCAAGCATTGGCGAGAGCCACATCGGTATCCTCGAGCAGCTCAAGGCATGGGGCTTGCCGATCAGTCGCGAGCTCAGGCATGCGGCTGGTATCGAGGAGTGTCTGGCTTACTACCGCGATATCGGCGAGCGGCGCAACAGCCTGCCGTACGAAATCGATGGGGTGGTGTTCAAGGTCAACAGCCTGGCCTCCCAGCGCGAGCTGGGCTTTCGCGCCCGCGAGCCGCGTTGGGCCATCGCCCATAAGTTCCCGGCCATGGAAGAGCTCACTGAGGTGCTGGATGTGGAATTCCAGGTCGGGCGTACCGGTGCGGTCACGCCGGTTGCACGCCTCAAGCCGGTCAAGGTGGCTGGCGTGACCGTGTCCAACGCCACCCTGCACAACATGGACGAGATTGCCCGGCTGGGCCTGCGCATCGGCGATACGGTAATTATCCGCCGTGCCGGTGACGTGATCCCGCAAGTCATGCAGGTGGTGCTTGAACGCCGTCCTGAAGACGCCCGCCCGGTGCAGGTGCCAAGCGCGTGCCCGGTGTGTGGCTCCCAGGTTGAGCGTACTCAGCTGGTCAAGCGTAGCAAGGGCAAGGAAACCACCAGCGAAGGCGCGGTGTACCGTTGTGTCGGCCGCCTGGCCTGTGGTGCCCAGCTCAAACAGGCGATCATTCACTATGTTTCGCGGCGAGCCATGGATATCGACGGCCTAGGCGAGAAGAGCGTCGAGCAGTTGGTGGACGAAGGCCTGATCGGTTCGCCGGCGGACCTCTACAAGCTGCAATTCGACCAGATCGTCGGGCTGGAGGGATTTGCCGAAGTCTCCAGCAAGAAACTGCTGGATGCCATCGAGGCCAGCAAACGCCCGAGCCTGGCGCGCTTCATCTATGCCCTGGGCATCCCGGATGTGGGGGAGGAGACCGCCAAGGTACTGGCCCGCTCGCTGGGCAGCCTGGCACGGGTGCAGCAGGCGTTGCCGCAGGTGCTGACATACCTGCCGGACATTGGTCTGGAAGTGGCCTACGAGATCCACAACTTCTTTGAAGACGAACACAACTGCAAGGTCATCGAACAGTTGCTCGCTTGCGGCATGCAGTTGCAGGACGAAGGCGAGCTGGCGGCCGAGTTCGCTGCCAGCACCACCCTGGCCGGGATGATCGCCAAGCTCGACATCGCTTCGGTCGGGCCCACGGGCGCTGAAAAGCTGGTCGCCAAGCTGGACAGCCTGGACAAGATCATCGCGGCCGACGGCATCGACCTGCGTCAGGCGCTGGCAGCGAAACAGGCCGAAGCCGTGCGCGAATTTTTCAAGGACGAGGCCAACCAGAAGCTGGCCAGAGACATCGAAGCCCAGTTGCTGGCGTTCGGCATGCACTGGAACAGCGAAAAGAAGGTCGCCGAGGGCTTGCCCCTGGCTGGTCAGACCTGGGTGCTGACCGGCACGTTGGAGCGCATGAGCCGCGACATCGCCAAAGAGAAGCTGGAAAGCCTGGGGGCCAAGGTGGCCGGTTCGGTGTCGGGCAAGACACACTGCGTGGTCGCTGGCCCTGGCGCCGGTTCCAAGTTGGCCAAGGCCAGTGAGCTGGGGGTCAAGGTGCTGGATGAGGATGCGTTCGTCGTGTTCCTGGACGAGCAGGGCATTGCCATCTGATTGTACTGGCCTCATCGGTCTGGACAAGTCATTGAGAAATGATGACTTTTTCTCCGGTTAAAGGTTGTAACTTCGCCCCAGACCGGTACAATGGCGCGGCTCGCTGCTTGGCGAGCCGCGTAGTGGTGGCCCCATCGGTCCCCCCGCATTGATTACCCGTTAACCTGGTCAGGCCCGGAAGGGAGCAGCCATAGCGGGAACATCGAGTGCCGGGGTGTGGCTGGTGGGGCCGCCTCCATTACGCAAGTCCTTGAATTCTCAAGGATTTCTTTCTCAAAAATCTCGAAGTGTGACAGCGTTTAGGTACACCTGAGTGGTGCACTGTGCTGGAAATCCTATCGTGTATCCAACAGTTCAGCCACTCCTCGATTTACAGTCGTAAAGAGCGAGTCGTCGCGTGCATGCGGCTGAAATCTTTGCTACGGACTAATTCTGCTGAGTTTTTCCTTCATGCTCTGGCTGCCGACTGCAGTGACAAAGCTGGTTGGTGTCGCTAAAGTTAGCTATCAAATAGCTATCAGAACTCCGAGCTCAGTTAGAGGGACCTAATGTCTAAGCGCCAATACCCCGTCGAGATGGCAAATCTCGTTTGTAAATTCGGGGCGAGAAATCTCCTTGACTATTTTGAAGAAATTGTGTACCCGGCGTTCTCTGATCCTGCCCTTCGAAGGGTGTATTCGGAAACGAAGTATTTCTTTGAAAATGTCGAGTTGGTCACGGTCGATGGACGTGTTTTGCTCGTTGGTCGATTCATCAAAGATATGATCTTTGAACGAGAGCAAGTTTATACTTCTAGCGGGCTGGTAGCCGATCATGATGAAATGCAGTCATCGCCGTCATGTATTTTTGTTTTAGTGCTTGATATTCATAGGTTGATATTCCTTAAAGAAACTAAGGGTGCTCCAAATCTTGACAATTTCAAGTCGACGCTCGAAAATTTCCTTAAGGTCAAATATAAGCTTTACATAGATTCTGTGTATGATGATGCTAAAGAACGCAAAGAGAAGGTGACAAAGAAACAGTTGATGCTTGACAATGTCTCGCCTACTCTAGAGTTGATACCTTTAACATCGGCTCAAAGTATTGATTCGTTCGTGCGTCAGTATGAAGTTCTTAGTTCGGTTACATACAAATTTTCTGACCGAAATGATGAGCATGATAACGAAGGATTCTTTGAGGCTGTTCAGCGTCAGAAGGATGAGGTCGGTAGTAAAACTACTACTATCAAGCACTCAAACTCTGAGGGGTTGGATAAAGAGAGCGTAATTGAAGAGGTTCAGGCTGCAACTGTTCAGGGGAATCAGAAGGTTACGCTAGTCGGTAAGGATAGCTCTGGGACTGAGTTGCGGGGAGATAATGAAAATTTCCAGCTTAAGAGCTTTGTTGAACTAACATCTACAGCGCCTTCTCAAGCTGCACCTACACTGTTCCAAAAGTTTATTCAGTTGGTCGGGGATGGAATGATTCAGGTCGCTGCTCCAACTCAGGCGGCGCTTGCTAAACTTAATCCATATCGTAGGTGAGTCAAGTGAACGATGATTTGTCTCCTAAGGCACTAATGGATGAAAAAAGCTTATGGGCGATTTATGTCAAGGCTAGACGGATTCCTGTAAGCTCTTTTAATTTTTGGGCGACGCTCATCGTTTTTGTCTTGGTGTCCCTTCAGTACTGCATGTTGGAAATTTCTCTTGACGATAAGCTTAAGATAGTTCGTGAGTTTAGTACGATGTCTATTGGGCTTGTTGTCTCTGTTTTGGGGTTTATTCTCGCGGGCTTTACGATTTTTGCTACCATCAGCCAGCCGGATATGTTAGTGGCTATGTCTAGGCATCGTCATGAAAAATCACAGCTTTCGTACTTGAAGAATAATTTCTTTATTTTTATGCGGGTTTTTATATATTATTTGAGCTATACTGTTTTTTGCTTGCTGGTGATAGTCTTCGCTGTTAAAGGAGGGCTGGTTCATAAGGTTGTTCAGCTATCCCCGATATCATGGAAGATTTCGGAGTGGTTGGTAGGCACTGCATATGTAATGCTCTATACGGGTTTTTTCTTTCTGCTTATGCAGTTGAAGTCATTTATTTATAATGTTTATCATACTGTAATGACGGCAATTCGTTGGAAAGCTATTCAGTGATGCCGGTTTTGTAGGTGTATGGCTCTGTCGTTGATTCGTTAGTTTGAAGAGGGCTTTAGGTAGTTGTTTTATCGATGGCGTGCGTTAGATAGATACTGCGATCTACATAGAATTGATTTGTAGTGATAATAATGATTTTGTTGTGATCGCTGTCTTGGAGTGAAAATTGGCAGTTACTAAAGGGCACGGCAATCCAAGATGGACTCGGGATGAGGTCATTCTCGCCTTGGAGCTTTACCAGAGTTGTCATGGTCAGATTCCGGGGCCGGCTGACGATAGAGTTCGTAAATTATCAGAGGAGTTAAGATCATTCCCTCATCATGCACAAGCCGCTCGCCAGCCGTCCTTCAGAAATCCGGATGGGGTGGCGTTTAAACTGCAAAATCTTCGTGCAGTTCATATTGGGGTTGGCCTTAACAATACTTCAAAGACTGATCGGGAGGTGTGGTCCGAATTTGGTCTAGACCCTCAGCTCACAAGTGAATTGGCTGGTGTCATCCGCCATAGCTTAGAGGTTGTCGACCTTCTCCCTAACTTTGATGATGAAGAGGTGTTTGCAGAAGGTAAGGCTGCCACCATGGTGCATATTCGGCGTGAGCGTAGTGCAAAGCTACGAAAAGAATTGATCGCCAGTCGCCTAAAGGTCGGGGAGCTATCATGCGACCTCTGTAAAACTGATGGTTCTAACGTCGATCTTAAAATTAGGGAATCAATGTTTGAGTGTCATCATGTTGTGCCTCTCAGTGTGACTGGTGAGATTAAAACTAAAGTCAAGGATGTGGCGCTGCTCTGTGCTAGCTGTCATCGTTTACTTCATAGGGCTATGGTTACTAGTAAGCGATGGTTTACAGTTGAAGAGGCTAAGAAGTGCTTCTTTAGCTGACGGACGAATTACCCCGCTGCGAAATAGTTGACGCACTACGACATGCGTTTGGGTCCTCTGTTGGTGAAAGTAATTTCAGATTCTTGCCTGAAGTGCTAAGCCAAGTGCGAGGCAGGTAATAGGAGTCGTTCTTGATTCAGAAATAAGTTAAGGTGGCGAGGCGTTAGCCCTTGATTTGAGTGGCAAGGGCGTGGCTGTCGCCTGAGTTGTGTTACGCTGTCTTCACTCGTTGCACGGTAGACACTGCACATCCGACGATCTCGGCGGTCTTGCGGATGCTCTTGCCTGCATCGAGGCATTCTTTGATGCGGTTATGAAGTGCCTGATCGACCTGTCTGCCCTTGTAAACATCTCTGGCCTTGGCATTCTCGATACCCTCAGCCTGACGGCGGCGGCGATCTTCATAGTCCTTGCGTGCAACCACAGCGAGCATATCGAGCAACATTCCGTTCACAGCGTTGATCATGCCTTTGGTGAAGTCGTCTTGATTTTGGGCAGGTTTCAATGCGGCATGACTGGTAGCTAAGTCGAGCGACACCACTGTGACCTTCTTCGCTGCGATGATGGCTTTCAGGCTTGCCCAGTCATCAGGAGAGAGTCGGGACAGCCTGTCTACCTGCTCAATCAGCAGCACATCACCATCATGACTGTCGTCCAGCAAACGAAACAGTTCTGGGCGATGGAGCTTGGTCCCTGATTCGTTCTCTGTGTAGAAGGCGGCGATCTTGTGACCGTTGTCCGCAGCGAATTGAACGAGAGCGCCTTTGGCACGGCTGGCGTCTTGGGAGTCGGTCGAAGCTCGGAGGTAAGCACGGATGAACATGATGGCTAATACCTTGTGCCGTTTTGGGTGTACCGACTATAGGTGTGCTCGTTAGGGTTGTCTAGTGGTTTATTCGGTACACCCTAATGTTGCCGTCTGGCTGTGCTCGTTGACCTATACTCAAATGCTCACGGTTTCCAGCTCGTTTGCCACCCTGAACGGATCACAGTTTAAAGAGCAAAGCCAGCTCAGAATCTGATGTTGATGTAGGTGAAAGGCGTTGATCAATCTCAGTGGCTACAAGTACTCCAGCAGTCCCGACAAGTGGACCGATGAGCATCGCTCCTGCGAGGTTGGCGTCAATAGCCTCCACAATCCCATAAGCCACTAATCCACTTACAGCAGTACCGATAGCCCCGCCTATAGATGGTCCATTGGTAGTCATCGCATGAAGGCCAACCCCAACGGCTGTCGTAACCGCCATGAGTGCGGGACTTACACCGTCGTCTCTTTTCCCGACAAGGTCGAAACTAGCTCTGGCCTCTGCTGCGGTGACCTTTACCAGTGACTCGCTGGTTTCCTTGCGATTCATATCTTTCGTTCCCCGTCAAATCTCAAATCATTCAAGCATGGTAGCATCTTGCCATTGAAAGACCATTCTTCGCTTCCAGTTACGGGCCACGCGACACTGCGTGGTCAAGATCGGAGCGATTCGATCCCTGAGGCGATAGCTTCGGCATTGGTGTCGAGGGTGTGCAGGATGCTCAGCATGTTGTCGTGCACGTTGGTTGACCCGCGTTGACTGATCCAAAGACTCATCTCTTCGAAAGCTGCACGTATGGCGATCTGGTTGAGGTGCAGTAGCTCCAGCGTGTCAGCGGTGATTGAGCTGCGGTCATCCATGATGAATTGTCCTGTGTGGGTTTAATTCGGGCTTACTGGCTTGTCGTGATAGCGTTCTCAAGCTCTTCTACCAGCTCTGGGAGGCTGATTCCCAGCACTTTGCATAAGTCTCGGAGCTGCACAATGTCCAGCCTACGTGTCCCGTTCTCTACGTCACTCATGAATGACTGAGGGCGGTCTAGCGCCTTCGAGCATTCGACTTGTGTGAGTCCTGCCGCTTTTCGGTAGGTCTTCAAAAGCTGTAGAAGGGCCGTGTGCTCTGGTCGATAGATCGTCTTGGGCATAGTCGCTAGCTACTTGAGGGTAGCTGCCCAACCTATATCTGCTTTTCGGATATCTGAATTTCAGATAAATTCTCTCCATTGACCGCCTTTGCGGTCTTTCGCTGACGGAGATTTTATGAACGAGAAGCTTTTTGTGTTGGCCAGTCAAAAGAAAACGACCAACCATGTGCTACACCTGCTGCTCTGCATACCCACTTTCGGGCTGTGGATAATCGTCTGGTTGTTGGTTGCAGGTAGTAACAGCAAGCATAATGCACGGATACAGAAACAGATGAGCCATGTGCTCGACTACAAGGTGCAGGGTCTGAGCGATGTTGAAACCTATCAACGGGTAGCGGCTGACGAAGCAGCCAGCAAACGTAGAAACGACCAGATTTTCGTTTTCACTGTGATCGCTGTGACTGTAGGTCTGTTCTTCCTGCTCAAATAGCCTTTACACCTACAGAGCTGTGCTCGATGCCCTCCACAAAAAGCGGCAATCTTTCAGCTGGTTGCACTGTAGATGACCGTAGGTCAAGGTAGACGCCTCGGTTGATAGGCTGATGCATATGTTATTTAATATTGTATATGTTTATGGTGTTGAGTGGGCAAACCTCAAGCTACGCTTGCCCACAGACCCCAATAATGAAAACTCTAAGATTGAATGCCCCAATGCCTACGCATTGATCGTGCAAAAGATATTACAGCGGTAGCTGTGAATGGTAAGCTTTCTTTTTGTTGGGGGTTGTTGTTAATAGACAACCCCATTGAACGCCCGAAGGGTGTGGTACAACATCTGCTAGAGCATCCACTACTATTGCGCAGCAATGGCTCGTGCATACTGGTAGCAGACTTACTACTAGTCGTACCGACTAACGGCTTACAAGGGGTTGTATAACAACAACAACCCCACAAAACCAAAAAACATTTAAATTAAAATATTCGTAATGCTTCGCATCGGTGCACAACACCTAACAGCTGACGCTGTCCCTGTGCACAACCAGAGAAAAGCGTAGCTTTGGATCTTGGGGCAATTGTTAATTGTTGCCCCTTGTAAATCGGTAGGTTTGAGTAATATCTAAGTTAGGCTGTACCTGTACCGTAAGCGTCAGCTTACAATGTTAAGTTATTTATGTTGGGAGTTGTTGTTATACAACTCCCTAGCTCTGTCGTGTGTACGATCCAAACCTGACGGTTTAAATTTCGCTTCGCTCTTTTATTTCCGACGTTAATTCACTTTTCTATGTTTATCCCTTACAGGTCGCTCGCTTCTCTCTCTATATTTCCGACGTTAATTCGCAAGGCGAAATTCACGAAGGGCGTATCCATATGCGAGGTAGTCACCGTTGCGATGCAGCTGAAGAATCGTCTCTGGAACTGGCTTGACGGGACGATACGTTTCAAGGCGAACCGTGTGATAGGAAAGACGTTTTTCAACGTCTGCGTTATCCCGCAGGCGGTTGAGTTCTTCTGGGTGGTTACGCTCAAGATAAGCGGTGATACCGTCCGCAGCAAAGCGACTCGCTTGAATGACTCGCTCAGCTTGACGCTTCTGGAGTCCACAGTTAATCAATACCTCTGTCTCGAAGGTCGGCAGATAGAGGGCAGCCAGAACATCACGCATCGACACATTTGAAACGTTTCTGGATTGACCGACGGCGGTAAGGATGCTGCCGAACAACAAATCATCCAGCCATGCAGGGCGGACAGGTTCGGCGCCAAGCAATTGCTCAAGAATGCCGAAGAGTGGGTTAGCCGTAACTGAGCGAGGGCGACCGCGTTTTCGTTTTTCTGTAGGGACTACAGTGGTAGCGGTGCTGGGCGAATTCGAGGCGAGTGGGTACATCATGGGATTGGTCTCCGTTTCAAGTTAAGTGCATAGGCATTCCTCTCAGGTTGTGCCGGTTTGGTTTGGTAAATCGCAGACGTTAAAAAGCCCCCTTGCAAGGCACCAATTTGGTGGTCGCGATGGAGGCTTCTCGGCTGTTGTCTACCTACTGGGTAGGGTGCCAAGTCTACAGGATTGCCGAAAAAAAGCAATCCTTAGGTATTGACTTTTGTAACGACCACGCCTGAAAAACTGTTTTTCTGTGCGGGAAACGCGCCTTGCTTAGTTCAAACGCTCCTTTAGCCCCGTAAATACTGGGGTTAGGATGAAAGACTGTAGGTGAACGTCAATTAGGTGTCAGGGTTTAACCAAGGTTTTTGCTGGGTTATTCGAAGTTATTTGATGTGCTTCATGGCCTCGACCATCGCCTTGATTGGCGTCCTGCTGCCGTAGATGCCAAAGGTCACGGAGCTATCTTCATGACCCACCATCCGCTTGATCAATGAATCTTGAACGCCAGCATCACGCAAATCATCAATGAAAGTATGGCGGAAGCTGTGGAAGGTTTTGCGTGGGTCGGTGATGCCATGCTTCGCCTTGTAGCGTCCAAACCATTTTGAGGCGGCGTGGCCACGCTTGCCTCGTACTGCTTCAAGCTCGGGGAAAAGTCGATCAGCCCCAGTGCTTTTGACTGATTCTGCGTACTGCAACATACCCTGTTCAACGAGTGACGGATGGAGGGGAAGAACACGGCGGCTGCTCGCACTCTTGAGGTTCTGGCCTTCATGGCTGTCATCAATACGAAAGCACGGGACACCTTGTTGCTCAATGAAATCATCCACACGCAATTGGCACAGTTCTTCAAGTCGTGCACCAGTGAACCGTCCAAGGAGTGGCAGCCAGTAGCGCCATGGATGCTTCCGGGACTCTTTTCGCAATGCCTCATGGTTCAGTAGCGCAGCTAGGTCGTGTCGTTCAAAGGACAAACGAGCTTCCTTCGCTGATCCTGTCATGACCTTCATGCCCGCAAGCGGGTTTTCTGCCACGTACCCGTTCGCCTTGCACCAGTTGAGGAAGGCGGTGAGTTTGCGTAGCCGGTTGTTCACTGTGACAGCAGTAATGGTCTTGTAGGTGCTGCCTGAGTCGACCACCTGCCTCAGAGTCTTCCCCTTGAACTCGGGGCGTAAGCCGAAATATTGCGGGCATAGGCTGAGCCGTTCCTTTAGCAGGCGTGCTTGGTGCGCATCGAAGGCTTTGGCGGGCATGTCACCCACCAACTCGAAAAGGTCTGATAAGGCTCGCTCGACTTCCTCGGTGCTGACCTGTCGCCATGTGCCTCCCCGTTTCCCTTCCTCTATATAAAGCTTGGAGAGTGCGGCGAGGGTAGGGCTGTCGCTATTCCGTTTCGCTGAGACTGCCTTAGCGATCCGTGGAGCGGTTTGGATAGCGGGCGTGGGTGTAGAGTCCCGCCACTGTGAACAAAGCGTACGAAGCGTCTGGAGGTCTGCAAGAGGGTGCTCGCTAAGGTGGTGATGCAACCGCTGCACCAGTGATGTGGCAATGAACATGGCGCTTTGACGATGCCGTATGTTCAGACTCAAACGCAAAGTGTTACACCTCGGGAATAGGTGCTTTGGCAGCTTGAGATTCAGGTAGTAGAGCGCCCCGCGCTTGATGATGTAGGCCATGGGTGTGACACCAAAGTGTTACAGCAAAGTGTGACAGTGCTGGCTACACCCCAAGTCTTGAGCACCCATGCTGGGTGTGCGTACCGGTAGAACTCTGGTTGCCTCATCAGCCTGAAACCCTTGCCCCATAAGGTCTGCATTGATTACCAGCATGCTTGCATGCGACCTAGGCATGGCCCGGAAGGGAGCAGCCATAGCGGGAACATCGAGTGCCGGGGTGTGGCTGGTGGGGCCGCCTCCATTTCTGGGGTTCAAAAACCTCAGCCTGTCACGATACGGCCTTTCCTCTGGCCCGTTTACCTCGCAGCGCCCCTGCTGCTGACAGCTTCATCAAGCGCTGAAATTTCGGACAGGCCAGGTGGTTTTCCTCTGAGCACTGCGCTGCATGCCGCAGCCCCTTGCCAAGTGCCTGCAAGCGTTTGACCTGTGCATCGATTTCGTCCGCCTTGGCCATCAGCCTCTGCCGATCGACCTGCTGGTCCACCAGCATCGCCCCGACTTCATCGAGGGAAAAACCTGCGGCCTGTCCCAAGGCGATCAGTGCCAGCCTGTCCGTAACATCGGCGGCGAACTGGCGCCGCTGGCCACGCCCGGCAAGTGACTCGAGCAGGCCTTTCTTTTCGTAGTAACGCAGTGTCGACGCAGGGACGCCTGTGCGTTTGGCGACATCGGCAATATCCATTGAGGGGCCTTGACTTGAAGTTGACTTCAACTTCTATGCTGCGTGGCAGGTTGCTTAATGTCAATTTCAGAGGGCTGAATCAATGACGCTTGCCATGCTACAAGCTGCTTTGCTGATCGGGGTCGGTGCTACCGTGATCATGGACCTGTGGGGGATGTTGCTGCGGCGCTTGGGTATCGCCACGCTGAACTTCGCCATGGTGGGGCGTTGGGTAGGGCATCTGCTGCGGGGGCGAGTACGGCATCAGGCAATTGCCAGGGCCGAACCGGTGGCGAACGAGCTGATCTGGGGGTGGTTGATCCATTATGGGATTGGTGTGTTGTTTGCGGTGGTGCTGGTAGGGGTGGCCGGCGAGGGCTGGTTACGCGCGCCGACGGTGTGGCCTGCATTGGCGTGGGGTGTGGTGACGGTGGCGGCGCCGCTGTGCTTCATGCAGCCATTGATGGGGGCAGGGTTCTTTGCCGCCAGGACGCCGACGCCTTGGCGTAATTGTCTGAAGAGTTTGGTTACGCACTTGGTATTTGGGATTGGGTTGTACTTGAGTGCCGGTTTTATTTCGGCTCTTTGAAGAAAGTGCTCGGGATTACAGGTGTCCCAGGATCGTGCGCCAGTTACTCAGCTTAGGCGAGCCATGCAGGGTGCAATTTCGGCCCCGCTCCGCTAGCATTAGCGATCTTCCGCTCGATCAGGCTACGATGGTTTTTCGATGAGTTATCAGGTTCTTGCACGTAAATGGCGTCCGCGCTCGTTCCGCGAAATGGTCGGCCAGGCCCATGTGCTGAAGGCCTTGATCAATGCCTTGGACAATCAGCGCCTGCACCACGCCTACCTGTTCACCGGTACCCGGGGCGTGGGCAAGACGACCATCGCCCGTATTATCGCCAAGTGCCTGAACTGCGAAACCGGCATCACCTCCACGCCATGTGGCACCTGTTCGGTGTGCCGGGAGATCGATGAAGGCCGTTTCGTCGACCTGATCGAGATCGACGCCGCCAGCCGCACCAAGGTCGAGGACACCCGCGAACTGCTCGACAACGTGCAGTACGCCCCCAGCCGCGGGCGCTTCAAGGTCTACCTGATCGACGAAGTGCACATGCTGTCCACGCACTCGTTCAACGCCTTGCTCAAGACGCTGGAAGAGCCGCCGCCCTACGTCAAGTTCATCCTCGCCACCACCGACCCGCAAAAGCTGCCGGCCACCATCCTGTCGCGCTGCTTGCAGTTCTCGCTGAAGAACATGAGCCCGGAGCGGGTGGTCGAACACCTGAGTCATGTCCTGGAGGCCGAGAACGTTCCGTTCGAGCCTGATGCCCTGTGGCTGCTGGGCCGCGCTGCCGATGGTTCGATGCGTGACGCCATGAGCCTCACCGACCAGGCGATCGCGTTCGGTGAGGGCAGGGTGTTGGCCGCCGATGTGCGGGCCATGCTCGGCAGCCTCGATCACGGCCAGGTCTATGGTGTGCTGCAGGCGCTGCTGGAAGGGGATGCGCGGGCGCTGCTGGAGGCGGTGCGCAACCTCGCCGAGCAGGGGCCGGACTGGAGTGGCGTGCTGGCCGAAATGCTCAATGTGTTGCACCGGGTCGCCATTGCCCAGGCGCTGCCCGAGGCGGTGGACAATGGTCAGGGTGATCGCGACCGAGTGCTGGCGCTGGCGTCGGCCTTGCCTGCCGAAGATGTGCAGTTCTATTACCAGATGGGCCTGATTGGCCGACGCGACCTGCCCTTGGCACCCGACCCGCGGGGCGGTTTCGAAATGGTCCTGCTGCGGATGCTGGCGTTCCGACCGGCCGATAGCGACGATGCGCCGAAACCGGTACTAAAGCCGGTGGGGATCAGCCAGGCCACAGCTGATCCTGCAACCCCGGTGGCAGCGCCCACGGTGGTCCCCGACGCGCCTGTCGTTGCTGCCGCAGCACCCGCTGCAGTGGTTGCGGCCCCGCAAGCCGAGCCTGCGGCTGCCGTCGAGGCAATGTCGGCTGCGCCACCACAACCTGAGCCCAAGGCCGAGCTGGCCGAGCCCGAGCCGGCACCGCAAGAGGAAGTCATCGACCTGCCCTGGGAGGAGCCTGCTGCCAAGCCTGCTCCCGTTGCCGTTGAGCCGGAGCCGGAGCCTGCGCCTGCGCCGGCTGCCGCGCCCCAGCCCTCAGTCGCTGAGCCGCAAGATGCCCAGCCGGCCTATGACGAGCCGCCATTCGATCCGTCTGCCTACGCCTCGGCGGGCATGGAGCGTGATGACGAGCCACCGATGGATGAGGACTACTATGGCGGCGAAAGCGACCCGGTGGGCTTCAGCTATCTGGACGAGCTGGTCGAGCACGTTCAGGAAGAGGCCCCCATCGCTGCGCCCGAGCCGCTGCCGGCCGCCAAGCCCGCCACCGGCCTGGCCCTGCAATGGCTGGAATTATTCCCACAGTTGCCTGTGTCCGGGATGACAGGCAACATCGCCGCAAACTGTACGCTGATGGCCGCAGACGGTGACGACTGGCTGCTGCACCTTGACCCGGGTCAGGGCGCCTTGTTCAACGCCACCCAGCAACGCCGGCTGAATGAAGCGCTCAACCAGCACCTGGGGCGCACGCTGAACCTGCGCATCGAGCTTATCCTGCCCGAGCAGGAAACCCCGGCCCAGGCAGCCTCGCGCAAGCGTGCCGAGCGCCAGCAGGACGCCGTGGCGTCGATCGAGCAGGATCCGTTGATCCAGCAGATGATCAAGCAGTTCGGTGCGACCGTGCGGCAGGATACTATTGAACCTGTAGAAGCCCTGGTCAGTCAGGGTCAGTAACGGATAACCATGCGGCCGGCCTGCGGCGGGCTGCATCACACGACCCAATCGAGGTATACCCCCATGATGAAAGGTGGCATGGCCGGCCTGATGAAGCAGGCCCAGCAGATGCAGGAAAAAATGGCCAAGATGCAGGAAGAGCTGGCCAACGCCGAAGTGACGGGCCAGTCTGGTGGCGGCTTGGTCAGCGTGGTGATGACCGGTCGTCATGACGTCAAGCGCGTCAGCATCGATCAAAGCCTGATGTCGACTGAAGAAGACGACAAGGAAGTGCTCGAAGACCTGATTGCTGCTGCACTGAACGATGCCGTACGCAAGGTCGAGCAGAGCAGCCAGGAAAAAATGGGTGGCATGACTGCAGGCATGCAGCTGCCGCCGGGCTTCAAGATGCCGTTCTAAGGCATTTGCAGTTGAAAAGCCGCCGCTGGGTTCCAGGGCGGCTTTTTTTGTGGTGTTGTTTACAGGTCGTTGCTGATGCGGCCGGGCGCATGCCTGGATGTTCTGGCGGCCTTTGGATCGAGCGCCGCTTGTGATAGGTGAGATTTGACGCTGTCAGGCTGCGCCGGTATAAACCGCCTCTCATAGAATTATCAGGCCTTTCCCATGAGCTTCAGCCCCCTTATCCGCCAACTGATCGACGCCCTGCGCACGCTGCCGGGCGTCGGCCAGAAAACCGCCCAGCGCATGGCCCTGCAGTTGCTGGAACGCGACCGCAGTGGTGGGGTGCGCCTGGCCCAGGCGCTTAGCCTGGCCATGGAAGGGGTTGGCCATTGCCGCCAGTGCCGCACCTTGACCGAACAGGAGTTGTGCCCGCAATGCGCTGATACGCGCCGCGACGATACCCAGCTGTGCGTGGTGGAGGGGCCGATGGATGTGTATGCGGTGGAGCAGACCGGCTATCGCGGTCGCTACTTCGTGCTCAAGGGGCACTTGTCGCCGCTTGATGGCCTGGGGCCTGATGCTATTGGCGTGCCGCAGCTGATGGCGCGGATCGAGGAGCAGGGCAGCTTTACCGAGGTGATCCTGGCCACCAACCCGACTGTGGAAGGGGAGGCGACAGCACATTACATCGCGCAGTTGCTGGCCGAGAAGGGGCTGGTAGCCTCGCGGATTGCCCATGGCGTGCCGCTGGGCGGCGAGCTGGAGCTGGTCGACGGCGGCACCCTGGCACATGCCTTTGCGGGGCGTAAGCCGATTTCCCTTTGATTTGAATTGCTGGGGCCGCTGTGCGGCCCTTTCGCGACATAAGGCCGTACGCGGTCCCCTGTAGGGGCGGCCTTGTGTCGCGAAAGGGGTGCAAAGCACCCCAAGAATCACTCAGTACTCGCTCAGCGAAAACTCGGTCAGGCAGAAGGTCGGCACACCCGCCGCCTGCAGCCGGCGCGAACCGTCCAGCTCAGGCAGGTCGATGATCGCCGCCGCCTCGAACACCTGTGCACCGGTGCGGCGCACCAGGTTGGCTGCGGCCAGCAGTGTGCCGCCGGTGGCGATCAGGTCATCGAAGATCAGCACCGAATCGCCTTCGCACAGGCTGTCGGCATGCACTTCCAGGAAGGCTTCACCGTACTCGGTCTGATACCCCTCAGATAGTACGTCAGCCGGCAGTTTGCCTTGCTTGCGGAACAGGATCAGCGGCTTGTTCAACTGGTGGGCGATGATCGAGCCGATCAGAAAGCCCCGGGCATCCATGGCGCCGATGTGGCTGAACTCCGCCTCGACATAGCGTTCGATGAACTGGTCGGCGACATAACGCAGCCCGCGTGGCGACTGGAACAGCGGGGTGATGTCGCGGAAGATCACACCCGGCTTGGGGAAGTCCACTACCGGGCGGATCAGGGCTTTGAGGTCGAAGGCTTCGCTGTGCATTGTTGCAGGTATCCTGAAAAACGAATGCGCCAGTATACCTTTTTCAAGCAGGCTTTCAGGCCTCCATCGCACCACCGGCCAGCGCACACAACTGGATCGGGTCGAGGATGTGCACTTCCTTGCCCTCGGCGCGCAGCAGGCCGTTCTGCTGGAAGCGGGTGAACACCCGCGACACGGTTTCAACGGCCAGGCCCAGGTAATTGCCGATTTCGTTGCGCGACATGCTCAGGCGGAACTGGTTGGCCGAATAGCCGCGGGCGCGAAAGCGTGCCGACAGGTTGACCAGGAAGGTGGCAATGCGCTCATCGGCGGTCTTTTTCGACAGCAGCAGCATCATTTGCTGGTCGTCGCGGATTTCACGGCTCATCACCCGCATCAGCTGGCGGCGCAACTGGGGTAGTTGCACCGACAGCTCATCGAGGCGTTCGAACGGGATTTCGCACACCGAGGTGGTTTCCTGCGCCTGGGCCGAGACCGGGTAGGCTTCAGTGTCCATGCCGGACAGGCCGACCAGTTCGCTGGGCAGGTGGAAGCCGGTGATCTGCTCCTCGCCGCTGTCGCTCAGGCTGAACGTCTTGAGGGCGCCGGAACGTACGGCGTAAACCGAGCCGAAATTGTCACCCTGGCGGAATAGGAACTCGCCCTTTTTCAGCGGGCGTCCGCGTTTGACGATTTCATCCAGTGCATCCATGTCTTCCAGGTTGAGCGAAAGAGGCAGGCACAGGGGGGCCAGGCTGCAATCCTTGCAATGGGCCTGGCCGTGGGCGCGCAGTTTGACTGGCTCGGACATTTGAATCGATCCTTGTGGGAAAGCACACATAAGTCGTAAGGGTAACCTACGGCATAGGGTGTAGGCCAGTGTGCGCGAGGATGATGCGCCTTGGCCGAACCCCAGCTGCATCATGCCGGGGGTCCGTTCTTGCCCATAGTGTGCCTGGCAAGCGGGCTTGTCCACACGGTCAACGATTCGCTTGGCTAGATCACCCGCGAGAATCGCTGACGGTCGTGCATCGCCAGATACGCGTCGAACACCATGCATACCGAGCGGGCCAGCAGGCGCCCGGCCGGCAGGATGCGGATGCCCTTTTCGTCGAGGCGGATCAGGCCGTCCTTTTGCATGTTCAGCAGCGCTGGCCAAAGATCGTTGAAATAGCCCCGAAAATCGATGGTGAAGGCGCTTTCGATCGGCTCGAAGTCGAGCTCGAAGTGGCAGATCAGTTGCTGGATCACTGCCCGTCGCAGGCGGTCATCGTGATTGCACAGCAGCCCGCGCTGGGTTGCCAGCTGGGAGCCGGACAGCGCGTCCTGATAGGTATTGAGGTCGCTGCTGTTCTGGCAGTACAGGTCGCCGATCTGGCTGATTGCCGAAACCCCCAGGCCGATCAGGTCGCAGTGGCCGTGGGTGGTGTAGCCCTGGAAGTTGCGCTGCAGGGTACCTTCTTCCTGGGCGACGGCCAGCTCGTCGTCGGGCAGGGCGAAGTGGTCCATGCCGATGTAGCGATAGCCGGCGGCGGTGAGCTGCTCGATGGTGGCCCGGAGCATCTCCAGCTTGGCTGCCGGGGCCGGCAGGTCGTTGCTGTCGATACGGCGTTGCGGCATGAAGCGCTCAGGCAGGTGAGCATAGTTGAAGACCGAGAGGCGGTCGGGCTGCAGGCGGATCACTTCCTCAACGGTGCGGGCGAAGCCTTCCGGGGTCTGCTTGGGCAGGCCGTAGATCAGGTCCAGGTTGACCGAGCGGAACTGCAAGGTGCGCGCCGCCTCGATCAGGGTGCGGGTCTGTTCCAGGCTCTGCAGGCGGTTGATCGCGCGCTGCACCGCAGGGTCCAGGTCCTGCACACCGAGGCTCACGCGGTTGAAGCCCAGTTCGCGCAATAGGCCCATGGTCGACCAGTCGGCCTCGCGCGGGTCCAGTTCGATGCCGTAGTCGCCGGAATCATCGTCCAGCAGGTTGAAGTGCTGGCGCAGGGTGGCCATCAGCTGGCGCAGTTCCACATGGCTGAGGAAGGTCGGCGTGCCGCCGCCCAGATGCAACTGTTCAACACGCTGTTTAGGGTCCAGGTGGCAGGCGATCAGCTGGATTTCCTGCTCCAGGCGCTGCAGGTAGGGTGCGGCTCGGCCACGGTCCTTGGTGATCACCTTGTTGCAGGCGCAGTAGTAGCAGATGTTGGCGCAGAACGGCACGTGTACGTACACAGACAGCGGGCGCACGGCCCGGCGGCTTTCGCGCAGGGCGTGGAGCAGGTCGAACGAGCCGACTTCGCTGTGCAGTTGCACCGCGGTCGGGTAGGAGGTGTAGCGTGGGCCGGCCAGATCGTAGCGGCGGATCAGGTCGGCATCCCAGCGTAGATCTTCGAGCATGTGGGCGGTCCCCGGAATGAGCAGCAGTGCCCCGGAGTCTATGGTCGTCTGTAGGAATCTGTGTTGATTTGTATCAAGAGCTAGGGGGCAGCTGCGCAGCAGCGCCTGTCAGTGCCCCATCAGCCAATGCTGGTGCGGCCCCGGCAGTGTCCACAGGCCGAACAGGATGACCAGCAGTCCTCCTGCCATGCGCACGCTACGCCGCCGCAACAGGCTGTTGACCCGCTCCGCCGCCAGCCCTGTGGCCAGCAGCACAGGCCAGGTACCCAGCCCGAACGCCAGCATCAGCGCCGCGCTATACCCCGCGTTGCCCTGGCTGGCCGCCCACAGCAAGGTGCTGTAAACCAGCCCGCATGGCAGCCAGCCCCACAGCGCGCCAAGCAGCAGGGCCCGGGGCAGGCTGGAGACCGGCAACAGGCGCGAGGCCACTGGCTGGATATGCCGCCAAAGCCCCCTGCCCAGTGCTTCGATGCGCGTCAGCCCGCTCCACCAGCCGGCCAGGTACAGGCCCATGGCGATCAGCAGCAACGCTGCCACCACCCGCAGTGCCAGGGCGGCAGGGCTGCTGGCCACGGCCCAACCGGCCAGGCCCAGCAGCAGGCCGGCGCAGGCGTAGCTGAGGACCCGCCCAAGGTTGTACGCCAGCAGCAGGCGCAGGCGCCGGCCCCGTTGCTCCGGCGGGATCGCCAGGGTCAATGCGCCCATCAGGCCGCCGCACATGCCCAGGCAGTGGCCGCCGCCGAGCAGGCCGAGGACCAGCGCGGAGCCGAGCAGGGGAAGCAGGTCAGGCACGGGGTGGTTGGTCCTTGTCTTGCGGCTCGGCGGGCTCTTGTTTGACGGCAGCCTGGTGGCGTGGGTCCTGGTCGTCGAACAGGATGCTGTGGGCGGGGCTTTCAAGGTCGTCGTACTGGCCGCTGTCCACCGCCCAGAAAAAGATGTACACGGCGACGCCGACGAGCAGCAGGGCGGCCGGGATCATGACATAGAGGGCTGGCATGGGCGGCTCCTGATCAGGCAATGGCAGGTTGTGGGGCGCTGGCGGTGGCCGCCACGCCCGGCAGCCGGGTCAGGCGCAGGGCATTGAGGACCACGATCAGCGAGCTGACCGACATGCCGACGGCGGCCCATACCGGGGTGATCCAGCCGAGCGCGGCAAACGGCAGCATGAGGCCATTATACAGGGTCGCCCAAAGCAGGTTCTCGAGGATGTTGCGGCGGGTGCGGCGGGCCAGGTCGAAGGCATGTACCAGCGCTTGCAGGCGGTTGCTCAACAGCACTGCATCGGCACTGGTCTTGGCAAGGTCGGTGGCACTGCCCATGGCAATGCTGATATCGGCGGCGGCCAGCACCGGCACATCGTTGACCCCGTCACCCAGCATCAGCACCTTGCGTCCTGAAGCCTGCAGAGCCTTGAGCCGGTCCAGCTTGTCGTCCGGGCGCAGGCCGCCGATGGCCTGATCGATACCCAGTTGGGCGGCTACTTCGGCGACCATGGGCGAGCTGTCGCCCGACAGCAGCAGGGTGCGCCAGCCACGCGCCTTGCAGGCCGCCAGCAGGGCAGGGGCGTCCTCGCGCAGGCGGTCGTCCAGGC
Source organism: Pseudomonas sp. BNK-15 (assembly GCF_047456105.1). Lineage (NCBI taxonomy): Bacteria > Pseudomonadati > Pseudomonadota > Gammaproteobacteria > Pseudomonadales > Pseudomonadaceae > Pseudomonas > Pseudomonas sp. BNK-15. Next base: position 204,074 of record NZ_CP179898.1, on the reverse strand, counting down.
CGAACCAGGCCAGCGGGCCTTGGCGATCACCCAGCAGCAGCCATTGGCCGCGGGGCTCCGGGACAGTCGGGATTTCGGCGCCGCTGAGGGCGCAAACGAACGTGGGCTGGCCGATGCGCAGGCGTTGCCCGCCGACCAGCCCTTCCAGGCCCAGCCCAGGTACCGTTTGCACATCCTCCGCAGGCTCGGCATTGCGACCGAAGGCGCGGGCGATGGGGTGCTCGGAGCGGTTTTCCAGGGCGGCGGCAAGGGCCAGGCAGCGGTCGGCGGCCACCGCGCCCAGCGGGCGAATGCTGCGCAGCGTCAGGCGGCCCTCGGTGAGCGTGCCGGTTTTGTCGAAAATGACCGTGTCGATCTGGTTGAGGCCTTCCAGTACATGGCCGCGGGTGACCAGCAGGCCGAGCTTGTGCAGCGTACCGGTGGCGGCGGTCAGTGCAGTAGGGGTGGCGAGCGAGAGCGCGCATGGGCAGGTGGCTACCAGCATGGCCAGGACAATCCAGAACGCCCGTGTCGGGTCCAGGTGCCACCACCACAGGCCTATGACGATGGCGGCCACCAGCGTGAACAGCAGGAACCATTGCGATGCACGGTCGGCAATCTGCGCCAGGCGTGGCTTTTCCGTCTGCGCGCGCTCCAGCAGGCGGACGATGGCCGACAGTCGCGACTCCTGGCCAAGGGCTTCGATTTCTACGTTCAGCGTGCTTTCGACATTCAGGGTGCCGCCGGTGACCCGGTCGCCGGCCCGCCGCGGTTGCGGCAGGTACTCACCGGTCAGCAGCGACTCGTCGACGCTGGAGCGGCCTTCGACAATGCGCCCGTCAGCCGGGATCACTGCGCCGGGCAACACCTGCACGGTGTCGCCGCGTTGCAGTTCGCTGAGCAGGATGCGCTCGCTGCGGCCAAGGCTGTCCAGGCGCAGGCAAGAGGCCGGTAGCAGGTTGACCAGTTGCGCGGTGGCCGCTGCCGTACGCTCGCGGGCGCGGCGTTCAAGGTAGCGGCCGGTGAGCAGAAACAGTGCGAACATGCCCACGGTGTCGAAATACAGTTCGCCACTGCCGGTGATGGCCGTCCAGATCCCGGCACCAAAGGCCAGGGCGATGGCCAGCGATACCGACACGTCCATGGTCAGGTGGCGGGTGCGCAGGTCGCGTGCGGCCCCTTTGAAGAAGGGCGCGCAACTGTAGAACACGATCGGGATGGTGAGAAACAGCGCCACCCAGCGCAGGATGGTGTGCAGCTCGGGCGACAGGTCGATGTTGAATTCCGGCCAGGTGGCCATGGTCGCCATCATCGCCTGGAACCACAGCAGCCCGGCCACGCCCAGCCTGCGCAGGGCGCTGCGGTTTTCGCGGGCCAGTTGCTCGGCGGCCTGGTCTGGCTGGTAGGGGTGGGCGGCGTAGCCGATCTGGCGCAGCTCGGCCAACAATCGCGAGAGCGGCAGCCGTTGGTCTTCCCAACTGAGCAGCAGGCGATGGTTGGACAGGTTAAGACGTGCGTCGGCCACGCCGGGCAGGTTGCGCAAGTGCTTTTCGATCAACCAGCCGCAGGCGGCGCAGCTGATGCCTTCGACCAGCAGGGTGGTTTCGGCCAGCTCGCCCTGATGGCGGACGAAGGTCTGTTGCACGTCGCTGCGGTCGTACAGGGCCAGTTCGTCCTGCAACTGCTTGGGCAGGGCCTCGGGGTTGGCGCTATTGTCGCTGCGGTGCTGGTAGTAGTGTTCCAGCCCGCCGGCGACGATCGACTCGGCCACTGCCTGGCAGCCGGGACAGCAGAACTGCCGGGGCTGGCCGAGGACCACGGCGGTGAAGCGGCTGCCCGGGGGGACGGGCAGGGCGCAGTGGTAGCAGGGGGTGGGCTGGGTCATCACATCATTGCCTTACATATATCGGCTGGCCGGCGCGTTCCCCTGTAGGAGCGGCCTTGTGTCGCGAAAGGGGCGCGAAGCGGCCCCAAATTTTGAGCTTCGCAGCATAGATTGCTCAGCTTGGCAGCATAGGTTGCAGGGGCCGCTTCGCGCCCCTTTCCGACCGGTCCGGCGCCCCGGCAAGGCCGCTCCTACAAGTGTTCAGCGCCCTGGATGGCTTCATCGCCCAACTGCAAGGTCACACCATGCGCCACTTTTTCCTCCTCGAACAAGCGCCACACCTGGCCGCTTTCGCTACCCAGCAGCTCGACAAAGCGGCGCCCGTCCACCTTGTCTTCCAGTTGCCCCACATAGCGCCCTGCCTCGACCCGGCTCAGCAGCACCTTACGGTCCTTCTCTGGCTGGGTAGGTGAAATCAGGTTCAGCTCCAGGCTCTGCGGGTCGCTGCTGCCGGCCAGGCGCAGGTCCACTTCGCCCGTCAGCTCGTCCAGGTGCACGCTGGCCTTCAAACCCAGGTTCTGCGCCAGCAATTCACGGTCCAGCGAGCGGTTGATGCCTTTGCCAGCCTCGTAGTAGTTGTCGTTGACCAGGTTGTCCGGGTTGTTCACGGCGATGCTGACCATGGTCAGGCTCAGGCACACCGAGGTAGTGAGGATGCCGATGATGATCCAGGGCCAGAGGTGCTTGTACCAAGGGCTGGTGGCGGTGGCGGCAGGCATGGTTCGCGTTCTCTCTCAGCGGATCTGTGGGCCGATGAAGCGGCTCTTGGCTTCGACCTCGGCAGCGCTGTCATCGGCGCTTTTGAGGGTGAAGGTGATTTCGTTGGTGGTCGAGGGCAGCTTCTCGGGGGCGACCGACAACTGCACCGGCAGGCTGACGATATCGCCGGCGGCCACGCGGATTTCCCGCTGGCCTTCGAGCCGCAAGTCAGGCAGGCCAGCGGCGTCCAGCACGTAGACGTGATCACGCTGGTCCTTGTTCATGACCTTGAGGCTGTACACGTTCTCGATCCGCCCCTGGGCGTTCTCGCGGTACAGCACGCGGTCCTTGCTGACGTCGAAGCCCACCAGCGAGCGGGTGGCGAAGGCGGTGGCCAGGGCGCCGATCATCACCAGCAGCACCAGTGCGTAGCCGATCAGCCTTGGGCGCAGCATGTGGGTCTTCTGCCCCGACAGGTTGTGTTCGGTGGTGTAGCTGATCAGGCCTTTGGGGTAGTTCATCTTGTCCATGATGCTGTCGCACGCGTCGATGCAGGCGGCGCAGCCGATGCACTCGATCTGCAGCCCGTCGCGTATGTCGATGCCGGTGGGGCAGACCTGTACGCACATGGTGCAGTCGATGCAGTCGCCCAGGCCCTGGGCCTTGTAGTCCGTGTCCTTCTTGCGCGGGCCGCGGGTTTCACCGCGGCGCGGGTCGTAGGAGACGATCAGGGTGTCCTTGTCGAACATCACGCTCTGGAAGCGTGCGTAGGGGCACATGTACACGCACACTTGCTCGCGCAGCCAGCCGGCGTTGCCGTAGGTGGCCAGGGTGAAGAAGCCGACCCAGAAGTAGGCCCAGCCATCGGCCTGGCCGGTGAAGAATTCGATGGCCAGTTCGCGAATCGGCGAGAAGTAGCCGACGAAGGTCATGCCGGTGACGAAGCCGATCAGCAGCCACAGGCTGTGCTTGGTGAACTTGCGCAGGAACTTGTTGGCGCTCATCGGGGCCCGGTCAAGCTTCATGCGCTGATTACGGTCGCCTTCGGTGACCTTTTCGCACCACATGAAGATCCACGTCCACACGCTTTGCGGGCAGGTGTAGCCGCACCATACGCGGCCGGCATACACGGTAACGAAGAACAGGCCAAAGGCGGCGACGATGAGGATGCCCGAGAGCAGGATGAAGTCTTGCGGCCAGATGGTGGTGCCGAAGATGTAGAACTTGCGCTCGGGCAGGTTCCACCAGACGGCCTGATGGCCGCCCCAGTTCAGCCAGACAGTGCCAAAGTACAAAAGGAACAGCGCTGCCCCGCCGACCATCCGCAACCTGCGGAACAGGCCGGTGAAGGCGCGGGTGTAGATTTTCTCGCGAGAGGCGTAGAGGTCGACGGAATCCTTCCCTTTGCTGGCAGGCGGGGTAACGTCATGTACCGGAATTTGCTTGCTCATCATCAAGTCCCACGGCAGTGGAGAAATGCCGCGGCCAGTGCGTGCCGGCCGCAGTCTCGCGCATTCTGCTAGCGCTGCGCCCCATGATACGCCGCTGATGGCACGCTGGGGTCGCTCTGCGACCTTTAGTCGCGTTGGGTTCGGGGTGTTAATCGTGTTAAGGCGGGTGTCAATTGATCCAGGTCATCTAGCGCTGAATCTACCGGCCCTATCGCCGGCAAGCCGGCTCCCACGCGGTGCGGGGGCCGGCTTGCCGGCGATAGGCCAGTGCAGGCATCACTCGGCCTTTTCAGGCTCCTGCTCCTGATGCGACAGGCTGTACACATAAGCCGCCAGCAGGTGCACTTTGTCATTGCCCTGCAGCTGCTCCTGCGCCGGCATCTGCCCCTGGCGACCATAACGGATGGTCTGTTGCAACTGGGCGAAGCTCGAACCGTAGATGAACGCCTGCGGGTGAGTCAGGTTCGGTGCGCCCATGGCGGGTGTGCCCTTGCCTTCAGGGCCATGGCACGCCACGCAGTTGGCGGCGAAGATCTTCTGCCCGTTCTCGACATCGGCCTTGGCGCCTTCAGGCAGGCTGCGACCATCGAGCTTGCTGATCACGAAGGCTGACACGTCGGCCACGCCTTGCTCGCCGATCACCTCCGCCCACGCCGGCATCACGCCATGGCGGCCGCCCATGATGCTGGCCTTGATGGTTTCCGGCTCGCCGCCCCAGCGCCAGTCGTTGTCGGTGAGGTTGGGGAAGCCGTAGGCGCCCTTGGCGTCGGAGCCGTGGCACACCGAGCAGTTGGACGCAAACAGCCGCGCGCCCATCTTCAGCGCTTGCGGCTGCCTGGCCACTTCTTCGATAGGCATGGCCGCATACTTGGCGAAGATTGGCCCGAAGCGGGCATCGGCCTTGGCCATTTCCTTTTCCCACTCGTGCACGCCGGTCCAGCCGGGCTGGCCGTTGGTGAACTCGGTCTGCTTGTCGTTATCCAGGTACGAATACCCAGGCAGCACGCCTTTCCAGTTGCCCAGGCCCGGGTACAGCACCAGGTAGCCGAGGGCGAAAATGATGGTGCCGACGAACAGCCAGAACCACCATTTGGGCAGGGGGTTGTCGTATTCCTCGATGCCATCGAAGGCATGCCCGACGGTTTCGTCGGTGACCTCTTCGCGCTGGCCCTTGCGGGTCGACAGCAGTAGCCAGGTCAACGCGAAGATGGTGCCCAGGGTCAGGACGGTGACGTACAGACTCCAGAAGGTTGTCATTGTTGTTTGCTCCCAGAAGCTTTTGCTTGCGCTTGCTCGACGTGCGTTTTGGCCTCGGGGTCATCGGCGAACGGCAGTTGGGTTGCCTCGTCGAACTCCTGTTTGCGCCGTGGGTTGAACACCCACAGCGCCAGGCCCACGAAGGCCACCATCACCACGACGGTGCCCAGGCCGCGAATCATCCCGATATCCATCAGCGTCACCGTTTGCTTTTGATGATGGTGCCAAGACCCTGCAGGTACGCGACCAGTGCGTCCATTTCGGTCTTGCCCTTGACCGCGTCGCGGGCACCGGCGATGTCGGCATCGGTGTACGGCGTGCCCAGGGTACGCAGCACTTCCAGCTTCTTCGCGGTGTCTTTGCCGTCGAGCGTGTTCTCCACCAGCCACGGGTAGGATGGCATCTTCGACTCCGGCACTACGTTGCGCGGGTTGTACAGGTGTGCGCGGTGCCAGTCATCGGAGTAGCGGCCACCGACGCGGGCCAGGTCCGGGCCGGTGCGCTTGGAGCCCCACAGGAACGGGTGGTCCCACACGCTTTCACCGGCCACCGAGTAGTGGCCGTAGCGCTCGGTTTCGGCGCGGAACGGCCGGATCATCTGCGAGTGGCAGCCCACGCAACCTTCGCGGATGTAGATGTCACGGCCTTCGACTTCCAGCGCGGTGCGCGGCTTCATGCCTTCGACGGGTTTGTTGGTGACGTCCTGGAAGAACAGCGGGACGATCTGGGTGAGGCCACCGACGCTCACGGCGATGACCATGAAGAAGGCCAGCAGGCCGATGTTCTTCTCGACAGCTTCATGCTTCATCAGTGGGCTCCCACAACGACGATCTTGGCGGCTTCATCCGCTTCTGCCGGGTTGGCGGCGCGTACGGTGCGCAACACGTTGTAAGCCATCAGCAGCATGCCGGAGGCGAAGAACGCACCGCCCAGTGCGCGGACGATGTAGCCCGGGTGGCTGGCCTGCAGGGCTTCGACGAAGGAGTAGGTCAGCGTGCCGTCATCGTTGATGGCGCGCCACATCAGGCCTTGGGTGATGCCGTTGACCCACATCGAGGCGATGTACAGCACGGTGCCGATGGTCGCCAGCCAGAAGTGCGCGTTGATCAGGCCCACGCTGTGCATCTGATCGCGGCCATACAGGCGCGGGATCATGTGGTACACGGCGCCGATCGAGATCATCGCCACCCAGCCGAGCGCGCCGGCGTGTACGTGGCCGATGGTCCAGTCGGTGTAGTGCGACAGCGAGTTCACGGTCTTGATGGCCATCATCGGGCCTTCGAAGGTGGACATGCCGTAGAACGCCAGCGATACCACGAGGAAGCGCAGGATCGGGTCGGTGCGCAGTTTGTGCCAGGCACCGGAGAGGGTCATCATGCCGTTGATCATGCCGCCCCAGCTCGGCGCCAGGAGGATGATCGACATCACCATGCCCAGCGACTGCGCCCAGTCGGGCAGCGCGGTGTAGTGCAAGTGGTGCGGGCCTGCCCAGATGTACAGGGTGATCAGTGCCCAGAAGTGGACGATCGACAGGCGATACGAGTAGATCGGCCGCTCGGCCTGCTTGGGCACGAAGTAGTACATCATCCCCAGAAAGCCCGTGGTGAGGAAGAAGCCCACGGCGTTGTGGCCGTACCACCACTGTATCATCGCGTCGGTGGCGCCGGAGTAGGCCGAGTAGGACTTGAACAGGCTCACCGGCAGCGAGATGTGGTTGACGATGTGCAGCATCGCGGTAACCACGATGAAGGCGCCGTAGAACCAGTTGCCGACGTAGATGTGCTTGGTCTTGCGCTTGACGATGGTGCCGAAGAACACCAGCCCGTAGGTCACCCAGACGATGGCCAGCAGGATCGCCAGTGGCCACTCGAGCTCGGCGTATTCCTTGGTGGTGGTGTAGCCCATCGGCAAGGTGATCAGCGCACCGACGATCACGGCCTGCCAACCCCAGAAGGTGAAGGCGGCCATGCTGTCGGAAATCAGCCGGGTCTGGCAGGTTCGCTGCACCACGTAGTAGCTGGTGCCGAACAACGCACAGCCGCCGAAGGCGAAGATGACCAGGTTGGTGTGCAAGGGGCGCAGGCGGCCGAAGCTGGTCCAGGGCAGGTCCAGGTTCAGTTGCGGCCACACCAGCTGCGAGGCGATGAAAACGCCCAGGCCCATGCCAAGGATCCCCCAGACCACCGTCATGATGGCGAACTGGCGGACGACCTTATAGTTATAAGCAGTCGGACTGATTGCTGTGCTCATTCTAAGGTTCCACGGTTTTGGTGTTCTTGTTGGTTGAAAAATCGGCGCCAGTATCGATAACCGCCAGGGTTATGGCAACGCAAGGAGCCCTGCGCCGACCCGTGTCCGGGCCCTTATGCCGGTGTCCCGCGGCAATAGGGTTCGGGCGATTGTACACAAATAAATATTTGTAATGTGTACCGTTTTTCATCTTTTTCTGATCGATCGGTCAAGCTTTTTTTCCAGGCGGCGTCAGGCGATGCACCGCGTCTGCTTCGCTGGATTGACAGCGAAGGCCACTGTGGCAACAAGCTTAGTTCTGTTCGGAGGGGGTGCAAGGCGGGGCTAGGGGCGGGGAGGTGCTGGGGCCGCTTTGCGGCCCCGGGGTGTTACTTGGCAGTCACGGTTGCAGGCATATCACCCTGCGAAAGGCTGTACACATAAGCCGCCAGCAAATGCACCTTGTCGTTGCCCTGGATATCCACCTGGGCCGGCATTTGCCCCTGGCGGCCATAGCGAATGGTCTGCTGCAGCTGGGCAAAGCTCGAACCGTAGATGAACGCCTGCGGATGGTTCAGGTTAGGCGCGCCCATGGCTGGGGTGCCATTGCCCTCGGGCCCGTGGCAGGCCACGCAGTTGCCGGCGAAGATCTCCTTGCCCTTGGCCACATCAGCCTTGGCGCCTTCCGGCAGGCTGCGGCCATCGAGGTTGCTCAGCACGTAGGCGGCTACATCCGCCACGCCCTGTTCGCCGATCACCTCAGCCCAGGCGGGCATCACGCCGTGGCGGCCATTCATGATCGACGCCTTGATGGTTTCGGGCTCGCCGCCCCAGCGCCAGTCGTTGTCGGTCAGGTTGGGGAAACCATAGGCGCCTTTGGCGTCCGAGCCGTGGCACACCGAGCAGTTGGAGGCGAACAGGCGGCCGCCCATCTTCAATGCCTGCGGGTCCTTGGCCACTTCCTCGACCGGCATGGCCGCGTATTTGGCGAAGATCGGGCCGAACCTGGCGTCGGCCTTGTCCATTTCCTTCTGCCATTCGTTCGCGCCGGTCCAACCATTCTCGTAGCCGGGCAGGACGCCCTTCCAGTTGCCCAGGCCCGGGTAGAGGATCAGGTAGCCCACCGCGAACACCAGGGTGCCGACGAACAGCCAGAACCACCACTTGGGCAGCGGATTGTCATACTCCTCGATGCCGTCGAAGCTGTGCCCCATGGTCTGGTCGGTGGTGTTGCTGCTCTGGCCCTTGCGGGTCGACAGCAGCAGCCAGGTCAGGCCGATCAGGCTGCCGATGGTCAGTACGCAGATGTACGTACTCCAGAAGGTAGTCATTGGGGATTACTCCTCATGCCAGTGTCCTGCCCGGCAGGGGGCAGGCGGTCGTCGACGAAGGGCAGCAGGCGCGCTTCGGCGAAATCATGGTCGCGGCGGCGGTTGAACACCCACAGCGAAAGGCCGATGAAGGCAATCATCACCACCAGGGTGCCCACGCCGCGGATCATGCCGATATCCATTTCCATCGCACTCACCTCTTGTTCTTGATCGCGGTGCCGAGCACCTGCAGGTAGGCGACCAGGGCGTCCATCTCGGTCTTGCCCTTGACCGCATCACGCGCACCGGCAATGTCCTCGTCGGTGTACGGCACCCCCAGGGTGCGCAGGGTGCGCATCTTGGTGTCGGTGTGGCTGTTGTCGACCTGCTGGGCGACGAGCCATGGGTAGGACGGCATCTTCGACTCCGGTACCACGTTGCGCGGGTTGTACAGGTGCGCGCGGTGCCAGTCGTCGGAGTAGCGCCCGCCGACCCGGGCCAGGTCCGGGCCGGTACGCTTGGAGCCCCACAGGAACGGGTGGTCCCACACACTTTCACCGGCCACCGAGTAGTGGCCGTAGCGTTCGGTCTCGGCGCGGAACGGGCGGATCATCTGCGAGTGGCAGCCCACGCAACCTTCGCGGATATAGATATCGCGGCCTTCAAGCTGCAGCGCGGTGTAAGGCTTCATGCCTTCGACCGGCTTGTTGGTGACGTCCTGGAAGAACAGCGGGACGATCTGGGTCAGGCCGCCGATGCTGACGGCGAACACCATCAACAGGGCCAGCAGGCCGACGTTTTTTTCGATGACTTCATGTTTCATCAGGCAGGTCTCCTCAGGCCAGCTGGGCGTTGGCAGGGGCGGCCTCGGTGGCCGGAGCACGTACGGTGCGCCAAGTGTTCCAGGCCATCAGGAACATGCCACTGAGGAAGATCGCACCACCGACGAAACGCACGATGAAGCCCGGGTGGCTGGCCACCAGGGTTTCCACGAACGAGTAGGTGAGCGTGCCGTCGCTGTTCACCGCGCGCCACATCAGGCCCTGGGCGATGCCGTTGACCCACATCGAGGCGATGTACAGCACGGTGCCGATGGTCGCCAGCCAGAAGTGCGCGTTGATCAGGCCGATGCTGTACATGCGTGCCTTGCCGAATACTTGCGGAATGGTGTGGTACAGCGCGCCGATGGAGATCATCGCCACCCAGCCGAGGGCGCCGGCATGCACGTGGCCGATGGTCCAGTCGGTGTAGTGGGACAGGGCGTTGACCGTCTTGATGGCCATCATCGGGCCTTCGAAGGTGGACATGCCGTAGAACGCCAGCGATACCACGAGAAAGCGCAGGATCGGGTCGCTGCGCAGTTTGTGCCAGGCACCGGACAGGGTCATCATGCCGTTGATCATGCCGCCCCAGCTGGGGGCCAGCAGGATCAGCGACATCACCATGCCCAGCGACTGCGCCCAGTCGGGCAGCGCGGTGTAGTGCAGGTGGTGGGGGCCGGCCCAGATGTACAGGGTGATCAGCGCCCAGAAGTGGACGATCGACAGGCGATAGGAATACACCGGGCGTTCGGCCTGCTTGGGCACGTAGTAGTACATCATCCCCAGGAAGCCTGCAGTGAGGAAGAAGCCCACGGCGTTGTGGCCGTACCACCACTGCACCATGGCGTCGGTGGCCCCGGCGTAGACCGAGTACGACTTGGTCAGGCTGACCGGCAGTTCCAGGTTGTTGATGATGTGCAGCATGGCCACGGTCAGGATGAAGGCACCGAAGAACCAGTTGCCGACATAGATATGCTTGGTGGTGCGCTTGATCAAAGTGCCGAAGAACACGATGGCGTAGCAGACCCAGACGATGGTGATCAGGATGTCGATCGGCCATTCCAGCTCGGCGTATTCCTTGGAGCTGGTGTAACCCAGCGGCAAGGTAATGGCCGCCAGCAGGATGACCAGTTGCCAGCCCCAGAAAGTGAACGCGGCCAGCCCTGGTGCGAAGAGGGTGGTCTGGCAGGTGCGTTGCACCGAATAATAGGAGGTGGCGAACAGTGCGCAGCCGCCGAACGCGAAGATCACCGCATTGGTATGCAGTGGGCGCAGGCGGCCGAAGCTGGTCCAGGGGAGGTCGAAGTTAAGGGAAGGCCAGGCGAGCTGGGCGGCGATGAAGACGCCGAGCCCCATCCCGACGATTCCCCACACCACCGTCATGATGGCGAATTGGCGGACCACCTTGTAGTTATAGGCGGTACTGCTGGTTGTGTTCATGTATGGGTTCCCATCCACGGTTATTGGCAGGCTTTACAGCGAGGCAAGCATGATTAATGGGCAACGTGCCGGTATTGACGGGGATCAATGGGCGAAGATCGGAAATGTCCCAGGCTTGCACTGCAATCCGGCGCAGAATCAGCAAGATGGCAGTGCTGCGGCGTGCCTGATCCTGGCCCATGGCGCTGGCGCGCCGATGGACAGCGGGTTCATGGATGAAATGGCGCAAAGGCTGGCGGCGCTTGGCGTAGGGGTGGTTCGCTTCGAGTTCCCCTACATGGCCGAGCGCAGGGTTGGGGGTGGCAAGCGGCCACCCAATCCACAGAAGGTGCTGCTCGAATGCTGGCGCGAGGTGCACCGGCAGGTGCGACCTTTGGTCGCGGGCAAGCTGGCGATTGGTGGCAAGTCCATGGGCGGGCGCATGGCCAGCCTGCTGGCCGACGAGTTGGGTGCTGATGCGCTGGTGTGCCTGGGCTATCCGTTCTATGCCGTGGGCAAACCCGAAAAACCACGGGTCGAGCATTTGGCGGGCTTGCAGACACCGACGTTGATCGTGCAGGGCGAGCGGGATGCGCTGGGTAATCGTGACGCGGTGCAGGGGTATGCGCTGTCACCGTCGATCGAGGTGAGCTGGCTGGTGGCAGGCGATCATGATCTGAAACCGCTGAAGGCTTCGGGGTTCAGCCATGAGCAGCATTTGCAGGCGGCGGCTGAGAAGGTTGCGGGGTTCCTCAGAGGCTGACTACCTGTAGGAGCGGCCTTGCCGGGGCGCCGGACCGGTCGGAAAGGGCTGCGAAGCAGACCCAGGATTCAGCAGCGCAACAACAATTGCTGGGTCTGCTTCGCAGCCCTTTCGCGACACAAGGCCGCTCCTACAAGCGACCGTGTGTGCAGCAACAGATCAGTCGCGATACTCGCACAGGTAGGCAGTATCCACCGCCACTTTCAGCTGGAACTTGCTGTCGGCGGCCACATTGAACTTGTCGCCGGCGTTGAAGGTTTCCCAGTTGTCGCTGCCCGGCAGCTTGACGGTCAGCGCACCGGAAACCACGTGCATGATTTCGCGCTTGGCGGTGCCGAACTCGTATTCGCCCGGTGCCATGACGCCGACGGTGGCCGGGCCTTCAGTGCCTTCGAAGACGATCGACTTGACGGTACCATCGAAGTACTCGTTGACCTTGAACATGGGGCGACTCCTGAAAAAGAGGGGATGAAAAAGGGCTGGCCAGTATGCCCAAGCCCATCCGCCCCGTCATCTGCTTTCAGGCGGCCCAGAGCTCAAATGCCCGGCAGGCTCAAGGGCAATAGCCGCGCGGTATTGCGGGCATCCTCCAGCGCCCGGTGCTGTTGCCCGCAAAAATGCATACCGGCCAGTTGCAGGGCACCGTTGAGGCCCGTCGGACGCTGCAGGTGACGAGCCTTGGCGAAGCGCTGCTTGAGGTTGATATGCGGCAGGTCGCGCAACAGGCTGTCGAGCTCATGTTGCTGCCATTCCTGCAGTAACTGCTGGCGGTCGTAATCACCCCAGCTGACCCAAGCCTGCAATTGCCCGCGATGGTGCCCCAACCAGCGTTCGAAACGCGCCCATACCTCGGGAAATGGCGCTGCGCTATCCACATTGGCCTGGCTGATGTGCGTCAGTTCGCGGCAGAACGGCGTCAGTTGCGGCCGCCGCCTGGGCCGCACGAAGCGCTGGAAGTGGTCCACTTCGCGGCCTTCACGGGTCACCAGGCTGGCGCCGATTTCAATGATTTCCATCTCCGTCACCGGCCAGCCACCGTCATCGGTGGTAGCTTCCAGGTCGATCACCAACCAGTGGCCCATACCAGGCTCCCTCGCCATACATGCCAAAGCAGCGTAGCCAATGTCGGGCGTCACGGCATCCCCTGGCAAAATGCCCTCACTTTGGCATAACCAGCAGTTGTGCCTTGCCAGGAAAACGCCTAGCTTAGGCGCATCCAGGTATGAACCGTGATGAGTGTCCGTCTTGACTCCAGCGCCCGGCCTGAAGGCTTTGACCACCCTGTTGATGCTGGCCGCGGTATGGCTGGCGGCACCGGTCTGGGCTGCCGACGCCATCGAGGTAAAGGTCGGCGCTGCGCATTTTCCGCCTTATACGGTTCGCCCCGAGCAGGGTGCCGACACCGGGCTGCTGCCGCAACTGGTCGAAGCGTTGAACCGCCTGCAGCAAGATTATCGCTTCGTGCTGGTGCCCACATCGATTCAGCGGCGCTTTGGCGATTTCCAGCAAGGCCGTACCGATATGGCCATCTTCGAAAACCCGCAGTGGGGCTGGCAACGGATACCGCATCAGGCGGTGGATATGGGCCTGGAAGATGCAGAGGTGTTCGTGGCCAAACAGGCCGATGGCCGGGACCAGCATTATTTCGATGATCTCGCCGGCAAGCGCCTGGCGCTGTTCAACGGCTACCACTATGCATTCGCCCGTTTCAATCCGGACCCCAACTACCTGCGCAAGACCTACAACGCCACGCTGACCTATTCGCACGACAGCAACCTGCTGATGGTCCAGGCTGGCCGAGCCGACATCGCGCTGGTGACGCGCTCTTACCTCAGTGATTTCCTGGCGCGCAACCCGGCCAGTCACAGCCGGTTGATCGCCTCCACGCGCATCGACCAGGTCTATCATCACTATGCTTTGCTGCGCCCCGGCGCGCCTATCAGCGATGCGCAATTGGCCGCGCTGCTGCGCCATCTGCGTGATACCGGCGAACTGGCCCGCATCTTCCAGCCTTACCGGATCACCGTCGAAGCCCCCCATGACTAAATTCCCCGATTGCAGTGACGTTTTCAGAAATGAGCCTTTCTTTCATTTTCTGTGAGCCCTGACCATGCCGTTCGATGCCGCTTCTCAGCCCTTGTCACAGCCTCGCTGGCGCAGCCTGAGCGCTGAAGAGGGCGATTGCTGGTTGAGCCTGACCCTGGAGGGTCGCCCGCTGATCCAGGTGCGCCTTGCGCCAGCTGCTACCCTGGCGGTGCATATTGAACGCCTATGCCCCGAACGCCCACAGCAGGCCCTGTGGGCCGCCTGTTACTGGTTGTTGTCGCGGGATCCAGCCTGTCAGCGCCTTGCCTGGCACCTGCCGCAGCCTGTACCTGAGACCCTCGCCAGCGGCCTGTTGCTCAGCACGGAACAGCCAGGCGTGTACCTGTGCGAGCGCGCTATGTTCTGGCAGTTGCCACAGCCTTGGCTTGGCCAGTTGGTCAGCGGCGCATACCCACAACAGATGCAGATCAGCAATGGCAAGCGCCACCCGCGCCGCGCACCCAAGCCCCATGGCGAGGTGTATCGGCGCTTCGATGCGCGCCTGGGGAGTTGGGTGTCGCTGCGCACCCTGGAGCTCGAACAGGACCTGGAGCGCTTCAATCGCTGGCAGAACGATCCGCGTGTGGAGCAATTCTGGCAGGAGGGCGGGTCGTTGGAGCAGCACAGGGAATACCTGGCCAAGCTGGAAGCCGACCCGCACACCGTGACCTTGATCGGCTGTTTCGACGATCAGCCATTTGCCTACTTCGAGGCTTATTGGGCCAAGGAGGACCGCATCGCGCCGTTCTATCAAGCCGACGACTACGACCGCGGCATCCACATGCTGGTGGGTGAGCAGGCGCATCGCGGTCCGCACAAGGTCGCCAGTTGGTTGTCGGCGCTGGTGCATTACCTGTTTCTGGATGACCCACGCACCCAGCGGGTGGTGGCCGAGCCCCGTGCCGACAATGGCAAGATGATCGGCTACATGCACGACCAGTGCTTCCATTGCGACAAGGAGTTCGATTTTCCGCACAAGCGCGCAGCGTTGATGATTCTGGGGCGGGAGCGGTTTTTCGATCGTTGCAGGCTGGCTTAGGGGGGCTTCGAGCTGCAAGCTGCAAGAGAAGGGCGCGTCGCCGCTGATTCATCTTGCAGTTTGCAGCTGCTTCAGGCCTGGCGGCTGGCGGTCTTGCGGCAATGAACCAGCGCATCACGGATCATGAAGTTGACCAGCGTGGGCGACACGCCCAGCTCCTTGGCGATGTCTTTCTGCGGCACGCCGTGCAGGCGGTACATCTCGAAAGCGTAACGGGTGCGCTGGGGCAGCTCGTTGAGCGCCTCGGCAATGTGCTCGAGGGCCGCCAGGTTGATGTGCGTGGCCTCGGGCGAGGCGTTCTGGATGACCACGTTCAAGCCTTCCTCTTCGCTGCCTGAGTACCTCAGCTCCATCGCCTGCTTGCGGTAATGGTCGATGGCCAGGTTGCGCACGATCTGGAACAGGTAGCTGAGCTGGGCCTTGAACGACGAGGTGATCTGGGGGGCGGCGCCGAGCCGGAAGAAAGCGTCCTGCACCACGTCTTCGGCCCGTGAGCGGCAGCCGGTGATGCGGGCTGCGATCTTGACCAGGATGCTGCGGTTGTCGACGAATGCCTGGAGTAATGGTGAATCGCACTTACTTGTGGATAGTTGTTCCGCCATGGAAATCACCTTGTCACAGAGGGGAATAGGAGCACCCCACTTGGGGAAGCTTCCTACGACGTGCGACAAACTATTCAGAATGATAATGATTGTCAAATACGAAAGTTAATGAGTATCTATTAGTTTCAGTTCTAAGCAGGCGATCGTGATGCGCGTCACTTTCCGTGCGCGTGGTCGCTGCGACTTCCCGGTAATTTCTTGCGTTGCCCATCCGTTCCCCTGTGTACATCCGGCCGCCGGACGCTGCCCGCCGAACCACGCGCGGCAGCCGGCCCGACTTACCCAGACACTGGCAGGAACACCCCATGATGGACGCCTTCGAACTCCCGCTCTCGCTGGTCCAGGCCCTGGCGCAACGTGCTGCGCATACCCCTGAGCGCATCGCCTTGCGCTTTTTGGCCGATGCGCCCGGCGAGCAGGCGGTGCTCAGCTATCGGGACCTGGACATGCGTGCACGCACCATCGCAGCAGCCTTGCAGGCCCGCGCCGCGTTCGGTGACCGCGCCGTGCTGCTGTTCCCCAGCGGGCCGGACTATGTGGCGGCGTTCTTCGGCTGCCTGTATGCCGGTGTCATCGCCGTGCCGGCCTACCCGCCGGAGTCTTCGCGCCAGCATCACCAGGAGCGCCTGCTGTCGATCATCGACGACGCCGAGCCCCGCCTGCTGCTGACCGTGGCAGCGCTGCACGACAGCCTGCAGGGCCTGCAAGCACTCGGCGCAGACAGCGCCCCTGAGCTGCTGACAGTGGATGGCCTGGACCCGGCCCTGGCCAGTGACTGGCGCGAACCGGCGCTGGCCGGCGACGACATCGCCTTCCTCCAGTACACCTCCGGCTCCACCGCCCTGCCCAAGGGCGTGCAGGTCAGCCACGGCAACCTGGTGGCCAACGAGCAGTTGATTCGCCATGGGTTTGGCATCGACCTCAACCCCGACGATGTGATCGTCAGCTGGTTGCCGCTGTACCACGACATGGGCCTGATCGGCGGGCTGCTGCAGCCCATCTTCAGTGGCGTACCGTGTGTGCTGATGTCGCCAGGTTACTTTCTCGCACGGCCGCAGCGCTGGCTGCAGGCGATCAGCGAATACGGCGGCACCATCAGCGGCGGGCCGGACTTTGCCTACCGCCTGTGCAGCGAACGGGTCAGTGAGGCGGCCTTGGCCGGCCTCGACCTGAGCCGCTGGCGTGTGGCCTATTCCGGCTCCGAGCCGATCCGCCAGGACAGCCTGGACACCTTCGCCGAGAAGTTCGCCCCCTGCGGTTTCACGCCCAGCAGCTTCTTTGCCAGTTATGGCCTGGCCGAGGCCACCTTGTTCGTCAGCGGCAGCCGCCGTGGCCAAGGCATCGGCGCGCTGGAACTCGACGCCGACGCCTTCGCCGCCAACCGTGCAGAAGCCGGCAAGGGCAGCGTGCTGATGAGCTGCGGCTACCCGCAGCCAGGGCATGCGGTCCGTATCGTCGAGCCACAGTGCCTGGACGTGCTGAGTGACAATCGGGTTGGCGAAATCTGGGCCGCTGGCCCCAGCATCGCTTCGGGCTACTGGCGCAACCCTGAGGCCAGCGCGCGGACCTTTGTCGAAATGGACGGCCAGACGTGGCTGCGCACCGGTGACCTGGGCTTCATGCGTGAAGGTGAAGTGTTCGTCACCGGGCGCCTGAAGGACATGCTGATCGTCCGTGGCCAGAACCTCTACCCGCAGGACCTGGAAAAAACCCTGGAACGTGAAGTCGATGTGCTGCGCAAGGGCCGTGTAGCGGTATTTGCCGTGGACGACCAGGGTGAAGAGGGGATCGGTGTTGCGGTGGAAATCAGCCGTAACGTGCAGAAGGCGTCCACCCCCGAGGCGCTGATCAAGACGCTGCGCCAGGTCGTCGCCGACGCCTGCCGGCAGGCGCCTGCCGTGGTCCTGTTGCTCAACCCGGGGGCCTTGCCCAAGACCTCCAGCGGCAAGCTGCAGCGATCGGCCTGCCGCCTGCGCATGGACGATGGCAGCCTGGACTGCTACGCACGCTTCCCGACGCCCGTCGAAACCGGTGAAACTGCCGCTGCCGGCGACGGCCTGCAGGCACGTATCGCGGCCCTCTGGTGCGAGGTGCTCAAGGCCGAATCAGTCGCCGCCGATGATCACTTCCTGCTGCTGGGCGGCAACTCCATCGCTGCCACCCAGGTGACTGCGCGTCTGGCCGATGAACTGGGTATCGCGCTGGGCCTGCGCACCCTGTTCGAAGCACCGACCCTGGCGCAGTACAGCGCTGCCGTGGCGGCAATCCTCGCCCAGGGGGGTGGCGAAACGGCGACCATTGCCCGCCTTGACCGTGGGCAGGCCCTGCCGCAGTCGTTGGCGCAAAACCGCCTTTGGCTGCTGTGGCAGCTGGCGCCGCAGTCGGCGGCCTACAACATACCTGCCGGCCTGCACCTGCGCGGCGAGCTGGACGAAGCTGCGCTGGATGCCGCATTCCAGGCGCTGGTGGCGCGCCACGAATCGTTGCGCACCGTGTTCAGCGAAGAGCACGGCCAGGCGCTGCAGCGCATCCTGCCCCGGCAGGCGTTCACCCTGCTGCACCTGGACCTGCAAGGGCTGCCAGCCACCGACGTGGCCGAGCGCCGCGAAGCCGAAGCACAGCTACCGTTCGACCTGGGCCAGGGCCCGTTGCTGCGCGTGACCCTGGTGCGGCTGGGTGACGAAGACCATCAGCTGTGGGTTACCTTGCACCACATCGTCGCCGATGGCTGGTCGCTGAACATCCTGCTCGACGAATTCGCCAAACTGTATGCCGCCCGTTGCCAGGGCCTTGAGGCTTCGCTGGCGCCTTTACCACTGGGTTACGCCGACTATGGCAACTGGCAGCGCCAATGGCTGGCTGAAGGCGAAAGCACGCGCCAGCTTGAATACTGGAAAGCCCGGCTGGGCGACGCGTTGCCGGTGCTCGACCTGCACCCGGACCGGCCGCGTTCCAGCCAGCAGGCAAACCGTGCGGCACGCTTGAACGTCAAAGTACCGGCCAAGCTGAGCGAAGCCCTCAAGGGCCTGGCCCGCGAACATCAGGCCAGCCTGTTCATGGTGCTGCTGGCAGCCTGGCAGGGCCTGCTGCACCGCTACACCGGCCAGCACGACATCCGTGTCGGTGTACCCAATGCCAACCGCCCGCGCCAGGAAACCCAGGGCATGGTCGGTTTCTTCATCAACACCCAGGTGCTGCGAGCGCAGCTCGATGGCCGCCAGCCGTTCGCGCAACTGCTGGCTCAGGTAAGGCAGGCGACCCTCGATGCCCAGGCCCACCAGGACCTGCCGTTCGAGCAACTGCTCGAAGCGTTGCCCGACGCCCGTGAGCAGGGCCTGTTCCAGGTCATGTTCAACCACCAGCAGCGCGACCTCTCGGCCCTGCGCCGCCTGCCGGGTTTGCTGGCAGAAGAGTTGCCGTGGCACAGCCGCGAAGCCAAGTTCGACCTGCAGCTGCACAGCGAGGAAGACCACTTGGGCCGTCTGAGCCTGGCCTTCGACTACGCCGCCGAGCTGTTTGCCGAAGATACCGTCACCCGCCTGGCACAGCACCTGCTGGCGCTGCTCGAGCAAGTGTGCGCGGACCCGCAACTGGCCCTGGGCGACGTCGCTTTGCTGGATGAGCAAGCCCGCCAACAATTGCTGGCCTGGGGCCAGGCGCCGGCGCCGGCACTGCAGCGCCTGGTGGTCGAGCAACTCAATGAACAGGCGCGCCAGACCCCTGAGCGCAGGGCGCTGGTTTGGGAAGGCGGCAGCCTGGATTACGCCGAACTGCACCAACAAGCCAACCGCCTGGCCCATTACCTGCGCGACAAAGGCGTCGGCCCCGACTGCTGCGTGGCCATCGCCGTGGAGCGCTCGCCGCAACTGCTGGTCGGTCTGCTGGCGATCCTCAAGGCGGGCGGTGCCTATGTGCCGCTTGATGTCGACTACCCGGCCGAACGCCTGGCCTACATGCTGCGCGATTGCCAGGCCAGCCTGCTACTGAGCAACAGCGGCATGCTGGCCAACCTGCCGCAAGTCGATGGCGTCAGTGCCATTGCCCTCGATCAGCTGCACCTGGACAGTTGGCCAAGCCACGCGCCTGGCCTGCACCTGCACGGCGACAACCTGGCCTATGTGATCTACACCTCCGGTTCCACCGGCCAGCCCAAAGGCGTGGGCAACACCCATGCAGCTTTGGCCGAACGCCTGCAGTGGATGCAGGCCACTTATGCGCTGGATGCTGGCGATGTGCTGATGCAGAAGGCGCCGATCAGCTTCGACGTGTCGGTCTGGGAGTGCTTCTGGCCGCTGATCACCGGTTGCAAGCTGGTGCTGGCCGGCCCCGGCGAGCACCGTGACCCGCAGCGCATCGCCGCGCTGGTGCAGCAGCACGGGGTCACCACGCTGCACTTCGTGCCGCCTTTGCTGCAGGTGTTCGTGCAAGAGCCGCTGGCCGCTGGCTGCAGCAGCTTGCGCCGGCTGTTCTGCGGTGGCGAGGCGTTGTCGGCGAGCCTGCGCGACCGCGTGCTGCAACGGCTGCCGCAGGTCCAACTGCACAACCGCTATGGCCCGACCGAAACCGCCATCAACGTCACCCATTGGCACTGCCGGGCTGAAGACGGCGAACGCTCGCCCATTGGCCGGCCGTTGGGCAACGTGATCTGCCGTGTGCTCGATGGCGAACTGCAACTGGCCGCACCGGGCGTGCCAGGCGAGCTGTACCTGGGAGGCGCGGGGCTTGCCCGCGGCTACCTCGGCCGCCCTGGCCTGACCGCCGAACGCTTCGTGCCGCAGGCCGATGGCAATGGCGAGCGCCTGTACCGCAGTGGCGACCGTGCCCGCTGGCAGTTACAGGCCCAGGCTCTGGAATACCTCGGCCGCCTGGACCAACAGGTGAAAGTGCGAGGTTTTCGCGTCGAGCCCGAAGAAGTCCAAGCCTGCCTGCTTGCTCAGCCGGGTGTCGAGCAAGCGCTGGTGCTGATCCATCAGGACGGCGTGGGCGCGCAGCTGGTCGGCTACTACAGCGGCCCGGGGCAAGCCGAGGCATTGCTCGCCAGCCTGGCCGAACGCCTGCCTGCCTACATGGTGCCAGCGCAACTGATCGCGCTTGAACACATGCCGCTGGGGCCCAGTGGCAAGGTCGATCGCAAGGCGCTGCCGGCACCGGTCTGGCAGCAGCGCGAACATGTCGCGCCGCAGACAGCGTTGCAGCAGCAGGTTGCGGCCATTTGGTGCGAGGTGCTGAACCTGCCGCGCATCGGCTTGCACGACGATTTCTTCGCCCTTGGCGGGCACTCGCTGCTGGCCACCCAGATCGTCTCGCGCACCCGCCAGGCCTGCGATGTCGAGCTGCCCTTGAAGGTGCTGTTCGAAGCCAGCGAGCTGGGCGCCTTCTGCGCCGAGATCGCCCGCATCCGCGAAGCCGGCGAACGCAACCTGCAGGGCGAGATCACCCGCGTCGACCGCCGCCAGGCTGTGCCGCTGTCGTATTCGCAACAACGCATGTGGTTCCTCTGGCAGATGGAGCCGGACAGCCCGGCCTACAACGTCGGCGGCATGGCGCGCCTGCGCGGCACGCTGCATGTGGATGCGTTCGAGCGCGCACTGCAGGCGTTGATCGTGCGCCATGAAACCTTGCGCACCACGTTCCCCGCCATTGACGGTGTGCCGTACCAGTGCGTGGCCGGCGAAGGCGCCGTACACCTGGACTGGCAGGATTTCAGCACCTTGCCAGCAGCCCTGCGCGAGCAGCGCCTGCAGCAACTGGCCGACGCCCAGGCGCACCAGCCGTTCGACCTGGAGCGTGGCCCGCTGCTGCGTGCCTGCCTGGTCAAGGCCGCGGAGCGCGAGCACTATTTCGTGCTCACGCTGCACCATATCGTCACCGAAGGCTGGGCCATGGACATCTTCGCCCGCGAACTGGGCGAGCTGTACGAAGCGTTCGTCGATGAGCGCGAGTCGCCACTGACGCCGTTGCCGGTGCAGTACCTGGACTACAGCGTCTGGCAGCGGCAGTGGCTGGAAAGCGGCGAAGGGGCGCGCCAACTGGCCTACTGGAAAGCCCGCCTGGGCGACGAACACCCGGTCCTGGCCCTGCCGGCTGACCGGCCACGCCCGGCCGTGCAGAGCCACCGTGGCGAGCTGTACCGCTTCGAGCTGGACCCGGCGCTGGTTGCCCGCGTGCATGCCTTCAACAGCCAGCGCGGGCTGACCTTGTTCATGACCATGACCGCCACCCTGGCCGCCTTGCTGCACCGCTACAGCGGCCAGCGCGACCTGCGCATCGGTGCGCCGGTGGCCAACCGTATCCGCCCCGAAAGCGAAGGGCTGATCGGCGCCTTCCTCAACACCCAGGTGCTGCGCTGCGAGGTGGACGGGCAGATGACCGCCGCCGCCTTGCTCGACCAGGTGCG
Organism: Pseudomonas sp. BNK-15; assembly: GCF_047456105.1. Lineage (NCBI taxonomy): Bacteria > Pseudomonadati > Pseudomonadota > Gammaproteobacteria > Pseudomonadales > Pseudomonadaceae > Pseudomonas > Pseudomonas sp. BNK-15. The sequence continues at coordinate 182,138 of NZ_CP179898.1, read as the reverse complement.
CCGGGCCGCCATCGAAGGCCAGTCGCACCAGGACCTGCCATTCGAGCAACTGGTAGAAGCCCTGCAGCCCCCGCGCAGCAGCGCCTACAACCCGCTGTTCCAAGTGATGTGCAACGTGCAGCGCTGGGCCTTCCAGCAAAGCCGTGAGCTGGCAGGCATGCAGGTGGATTACCTGGTCAACGATGCCAGCGCCACCAAGTTCGACCTGTACCTGGAAGTGACCGACCTCGATGGCCGTCTTGGCTGCTGCCTGACCTATAGCCGCGACCTGTTCGATGAACCGCGGATCGCGCGCATGGCCGAGCATTGGCAACAGTTGCTGCTCGGCCTGCTGGACAACCCGCAACAGCGCCTGTGCGAGCTGCCGATGCTGGCCGGGGCCGAACAGCAGGTATTGCTCGACCAGTTGCAGGGTGAGCATGGTCGCGCCCCTGAGCAGACCCTTCACGGCCTGTTCGCCGCCCAGGCTGCGCGCACGCCACAAGCCGGCGCGCTGACCTTCGCCGGCCGGCACCTGAGCTATGCCGAGCTCGACCAGCAGGCTAACCGCCTGGCCCGAGCCCTGCGCGAGCGGGGGGTCGGCCCGCAGGTGCGCGTGGGCCTGGCGCTGGAGCGTTCGCTGGAGATGGTCGTCGGCTTGCTGGCGATCCTCAAGGCCGGCGGCGCTTATGTGCCGCTCGACCCGGAATACCCGCTCGACCGCCTGCGTTACATGATCGAGGACAGCCGCATCGGCCTGCTGCTGAGCCAGCGCGCGCTGCTCGAAACCCTTGGCGAACTGCCCGACGGCGTAGCGCGCTGGAGCCTGGAGGACGACGCCGCAGGCTTGTCCGCCTACAGCGATGCACCCTTGGCCAACCTCAACCTGCCGCAGCACCAGGCCTACCTGATCTACACCTCGGGGTCCACCGGCAAACCCAAGGGTGTGGTGGTCAGCCACGGCGAAATCGCCATGCATTGCCAGGCGGTGATCAAGGCCTTCGGCATGCGCAGCGACGACTGCGAACTGCACTTCTATTCGATCAACTTCGACGCGGCCAGCGAGCGCCTGCTGGTGCCGCTGCTGTGCGGCGCCCGCGTGGTGCTGCGTGCCCAGGGGCAATGGGGCGCCGAAGACATCTGCCAACTGGTACGCGAGCAGCAGGTCAGTATCCTCGGTTTCACCCCAAGCTACGGCAGCCAGCTGGCCCAGTACCTGGCCGGGCAGGGCGAGCAACTGCCGGTACGCCTGGTGATCACCGGCGGCGAGGCGCTGACCGGCGAGCACCTGACGCGTATCCGTCAGGCCTTCGCCCCCCAGCAGTTCTTCAACGCCTACGGCCCGACCGAGACGGTGGTCATGCCCCTGGCTTGTCTTGCCCCTGACACCTTGCCCGCCGATGCCGGCAGCGTGCCGATCGGCCGGGTGATCGGTGCCCGCAGTGCCTATATCCTCGATGACGACCTGGCGTTGCTGCCACAAGGTGGCATCGGCGAGTTGTACATCGGCGGGGTAGGGCTTGCCCAGGGCTATCACGACCGCCCTGGCTTGAGCGCCGAGCGTTTTGTCGCCGACCCGTTCAGCCATGACGGTGGGCGCCTGTACCGCACCGGTGACCTGGTGCGCCTGCGCGCCGACGGCCTGGTGGAGTATGTCGGGCGTGCCGACCAGCAGGTGAAGATCCGCGGCTTCCGTATCGAGCTTGGCGAAATCGAGAGCTGTCTGCAGGCGCATGCCGATATCGAAGAGGCTGTGGTGCTGGCTCACGACTTGCCCGGCGGCAAACAGCTGGTCGGTTACCTGGTGTGCAAGCAGGCCAGCGCTGACAGTGAGGTCCAAGCCCGGTTGCGCGAAGCGGTCAAGGCGCACACCCGCCAGCACCTGCCCGATTACATGGTGCCAACGCACCTGGTGCTGCTGGGCAGCCTGCCGCTGATGGGCAACGGCAAGCTGGACCGCCGTGCCTTGCCGCTGCCAGACCTGGAACAGGCCCGCGAACAGTACCAGGCACCTGCGAACGCGCTTGAGGAGCAACTGGCGCAGATCTGGCGCGAGGTGCTCAACATCTCCCGCGTGGGCGTGCAGGACAACTTCTTTGAACTGGGCGGTGATTCGATCCTGTCCATCCAGGTGGTCAGCCGGGCCCGTCAGCTTGGCCTGCAGTTCACCCCGCGCGACCTGTTCCAGCACCAGACCATCCAGACACTGGCCGCCGTGGCCAGCCGCAGCGAGGTGGCGAACAGCATCGAGCAGGGCCAGCGCCAGGGCCGCAGCGGCCTGACGCCGATCCAGCACTGGTTCTTCGACAGTGAGGTGGCTCAACCGCAACACTGGAACCAGGCCGTCTTGCTTCAGGCGCGCGTGCCGCTGGACAGCGCCCTGCTGGAGCGGGCCCTGGCCACCCTGGTGGCACACCACGACAGCCTGCGCCTGCGGTTTACCCAGGCAGATGGCCGCTGGCAGGGCGAATACGCGGCAGCGCCTGGCGAGCAACTGCTATGGACTGCCACGGTCGCCGATTTCAATGCCTGTCAGGCGCTGTACACCGACGTACAATGCAGCCTGGATCTGGAACAGGGGCCATTGCTGCGGGCCTTGCTGGTCAGCGACGGGCAGGGCGCCCAGCGGCTGTTGCTGGCGATCCATCACCTGGTGGTCGATGGAGTGTCCTGGCGCGTGCTGCTCGAAGACCTGCAGGCGCTGTACCGTGGTCAGCCGCTGGTGGCCAAGACCCACGCCATGGCCGACTGGGCTGCGCGCCTGGCAAGCTACGCCGGCAGCGATTCGCTGCGCGATGAGCTCGGCTGGTGGCAAGACCAGCTGGGGGATGTGCGCCATGAGCTGCCATGCGATCACCCGCAGGGCGGCAACCTGCACCGGCATGCCGATACCCTGGCCATCGCCCTGGATGTGGAGCAGACCCGTCAGTTGTTGCAACAGGCCCCCGCGGCGTACCACACCCAGGTCAACGACCTGCTGCTGACTGCCCTGGCGCGCACGCTGTGCCGCTGGACCGGTGACGACGAGGTGCTGGTGCAGCTAGAAGGCCATGGCCGTGACGGGCTGTTCGAAGACATGGACCTGACCCGCAGCGTGGGCTGGTTCACCAGCGCCTACCCGCTGCGCCTGAACCCTCAGGCGGGTGAGGACGACAGCGCCCGCGCCACCTCGATCAAACGCATCAAGGAACAGCTGCGCCAGGTGCCGCACAAAGGCCAGGGCTACGGCGTGCTGCGTTACCTGGCTGATGACGCCGGGCGCGAGAGCATGGCCGCGCTGCCGCAAGCACGCATCACCTTCAACTACCTCGGCCAGTTCGACCAGCAGTTCGACAGTGCGGCGCTGTTCCAGCCGCTGGATGCCCCTGCGGGCCTGGCCCACGACCTCGACGCGCCACTGCCGAACTGGCTGAGCGTCGACGGCCAGGTCTATGGCGGTGCCTTGCAGTTGCGCTGGACCTATAGCCGCGAGCGTTTCGACGAGCAGACCATTGCGCGCCTGGCCGAGGCTTATCGCCACGAACTGCTTGCCCTGGTCGGCCACTGCCTGGCCCAGGGTACGGGCAGCTTCACGCCCTCGGACTTCCCACTGGCGCACCTGACCCAGGAACAGATCGACGCGCTACCGGTTCCGGCTGCCGAAATCGAAGACGTCTACCCGCTGACCCCAATGCAGGAGGGCCTGCTGCTGCATACCCTGCTGGAGCCGGGTACCGGCATCTACTACATGCAGGACCGTTACCGCATCAACAGCGCCCTCGACCCGCAGCGCTTCGCCCAGGCCTGGCAGGCGGTGGTGGCCCGCCACGAGGCACTGCGGGCATCGTTCAGCTGGAATGCCGGCGAAGCGATGCTGCAGATCATCCACAAACCGGGGAACACTCCTGTCGACTACCAGGACTGGCGCGGCCTCGACGACACGGCCCAGGAACAACGCCTGCAAGCACTGCACAAGCAAGAGCGCGAGGCCGGCTTCGAGCTGCTGCGCCAGGCGCCGTTCCACCTGCGGCTGGTGCGGGTGGACGATGAACGTTACTGGTTCATGATGAGCAACCACCACATCCTCATCGATGCCTGGTGCCGCTCGTTGTTGATGAACGACTTCTTCGAGCTCTACCAGGCCCTCGGCGAAGGCCGCCAGGCCCAGCTGCCGATGCCGCCACGCTATCGCGACTACATCGGCTGGCTGCAACGCCAGGACCTGGGCGAAGCACGACGCTGGTGGCAGGCCAACCTGGCTGGCTTCGAGCGCGCCACGGCGATCCCAAGCGACCGCCCGCTGCGTCATGACCATGCCGGTGACGGCATGCTGGTCGGTGACTGCTACACCCGCCTGGAGGTGAGTGATGGCGTGCGCCTGCGCGAACTGGCCCAGGCTCACCAACTGACCATCAACACCTTCGCCCAGGCGGCCTGGGCCCTGGTGCTTGCCCGCTACAGCGGTGAGCGCGACGTGGCCTTTGGCGTGACCGTTGCCGGGCGGCCGGTGAGCATGCCGCAGATGCAGCGCACCGTCGGCCTGTTCATCAACAGCATCGCCCTGCGTGTGCAATTGCCCGAACCGGGCCATCGCTGCAGCGTGCGCCAGTGGCTGCAAGGCCTGCTGGAGCGCAACATGGAGCTGCGCGAGTACGAATACCTGCCGTTGGTGACGATCCAGGAGTGCAGCGAACTGCCCAAAGGCCAGCCGCTGTTCAACAGCTTGTTCGTGTTCGAGAACGCCCCGGTGGAAACCGCGGTGCTCGACCACGCCCAGCACCTCAACGCCAGCTCGGACTCAGGCCGTACTCACACCAACTTCCCGTTGACGGCGGTGTGCTACCCGGGCGACGACCTTGGCCTGCACCTGTCGTTCGACCAGCGCTACTTCGACCATTCAACCGTCGAGCGCTTGCTGGCCGAGTTCAAGCGCCTGTTGCTGGCGTTGGTGCAAGGTTTCGACGGGCAGGTCAGCGAGCTGCCGTTGCTGGGTGAGGCAGAGGAACGCTTCCTGCTTCAGGCGTGCAACCGCACCGAACGGGCCTATGCCCTGGAGCAGAGCTACGTCGCGCAGTTCGAGGCACAGGTCGCCGCGCACCCAGAGCGCACGGTGGCCCGTTGCATGGAGGCGAGCTATGACTATGCCGGGTTGAACCTGGCAGCCAACCGCCTGGGCCATGCGCTGGTCGCTGCGGGTGCTGGCATCGATCAGCCGGTCGCGCTGCTGGCCGAGCGGGGCCTGCCACTGCTGGGCATGATCGTCGGCAGCTTCAAGGCAGGTGCCGGTTACCTGCCCTTGGACCCTGGTCTGCCGTCGGCGCGCCTGCAGCGTATCGTCGAGCTCAGCCGCACGCCGGTGCTGGTGTGCAGCGCAGCCTGTGCCGAGCAGGCGCGCCTGTTGCTGGACGAACTGGCCGGCGTGGCGCGGCCGCGGCTGTTGATATGGGAGGAGGTGCAATCGAGCAACATCGCCAGCCACAACCCGGGTATCCACAGTGGGCCGGACAATCTTGCCTACGTGATCTACACCTCAGGCTCCACTGGCCTGCCCAAAGGCGTGATGGTCGAGCAGCGCGGCATGCTCAACAACCAGCTGAGCAAGGTGCCGTACCTGGCGCTGAGCGAGCAGGATGTGATTGCCCAGACCGCCTCGCAGAGCTTCGATATCTCGGTCTGGCAGTTCCTTGCCGCGCCATTGTTCGGCGCCAGGGTCGAGATCGTGCCAAACGCCATCGCCCACGATCCGCAGGGCCTGCTGACGCATGTTCAGGCCACCGGCATCACGGTGCTGGAGAGCGTGCCCTCGCTGATCCAGGGCATGCTGGCCAACGATCATCAGGCGCTGGGCGGCTTGCGCTGGATGCTGCCGACCGGCGAAGCCATGCCGCCGGAGCTGGCCGCGCAATGGCTGCAGCGCTACCCGGGCATCGGCCTGGTCAACGCCTACGGCCCGGCGGAGTGCTCCGATGACGTGGCGTTCTTCCGCGTCGACCTGGCCTCGACCCGTGGCAGCTACCTGCCGATCGGCACGCCAACCGACAACAACCGCCTGTATCTGTACGGCGAGGACCAGGCCTTGGTACCGCTGGGCGCGGTGGGCGAGCTGTGCGTAGCCGGTACCGGCGTGGGCCGGGGCTATGTCGGCGACCCGGTGCGTACCGCTCTGGCCTTCATCCCCCACCCGCATGGTGCGCCGGGCGAGCGCCTGTACCGCACTGGTGACCTGGCACGGCAGCGCCCGGATGGCGTGTTCGAATATGTCGGTCGTATCGACCACCAGGTGAAGATCCGCGGTTACCGGATCGAACTGGGTGAAATCGAAGCCCGCCTGCACGAGCAGGTCGAAATCCGCGACGCCGCCGTGGGTGTACAGGACGGTGTCAACGGCAAGCACCTGGTCGGATACCTGGTGGCTCATCAGGGCGTTACCGCCGATGCCGCGCTGCTGGAGCAGGTCAAGCAACGCCTGCGTGCTGATTTGCCGGAATACATGGTGCCGCTGCACTGGGGCTGGTTCGACAGCCTGCCGCACAACGCCAACGGCAAGCTTGACCGCAAGGCTTTGCCGGCCATCGACATCGGCGGCCAGCATGGCCAGGCCTACCTGGCGCCACGCGACGAGCTGGAAGAGGTGCTCGCCGCTATCTGGGCCGACGTGCTGAAGGCCGAGCGGGTAGGGGTGCACGACAACTTCTTCGAGCTGGGCGGGCATTCGCTTCTGGCAACGCAGATTGCCTCGCGGGTGCAGAAACAGTTGCAGTTGAACGTGCCGCTGCGGGCGATGTTCGAGTGCAGTACGGTTGAGGAGTTCGCGGAGTATGTGCGTGGGCTGCAGGGCAGCGCGCTGGATGAGGGTAAGGTGGATCGGTTGAGTGATCTGATGGCGGAGCTGGAGGGGTTGTGACAGCCACAGCTTAGTCTGTAACGGCCTCTTCGCGGGCTACCCCGCTCCCACAGGTTTTGCGTTGTATCACATACAGCGGCGAGCCTGTGGGAGTCGATTTACCCGCAAAGAGGTGGCTGCGGTCACCCAGTATTCGATACGTTTCGGGAGGTTTTCTTCATTGTTTTGAATGGTGGCGTTGATGATCGTGTAGCCAATGAGCTGAGTGCACAATAATAGAGTGATGTTTGTCCTCTGGCATGGCCGAGGCGGGGAGGTCCGGTGCTTTAGGTTGTTGTTTGGGGGTGGTTCAAAGTTAAGTATTTCATAGTTGTAGGTTCTTATTGTTTTCATTTCGTCTCTGGGATGCAATTCAAGTGCTGTGACTGAAGCCAGCCAGGCTGCAGAGTAAGCCTGCGTCAAGAGTTGCTGTAGGGTTGGCAAATGTCAACCTGTGTTAATCCGGCCCTGAGCGAGCGAAACTGATGCGGCGGTTTATTGGGGTTTTTAAATGTAAGAATAATGCTTAGGTGTTTTCCTACAGAGACTAAGTAGGATGGGTGGATCTTGTCGTTTATTGAGATGTTCTGGCAGGTTTTCTTGAGGTGGTGTAGTCCTTTTCGCTTTTATTCTTTGAATTGATTGCGATGCGTTTATAGCGTTTTTTTGTGATTAGTGTTTCGTGATGTTTTCGGCGGGCAACTCAATAGCCGGGTGGAAGGGGACCTGCTTTGTCCCCCTTCTTTCAGGGAGGGGTATTGTTGCGCTTGCGAGATCGAGCGCCGCCCGCGCGGCGCTCGATCTCAGGAGCACCGAGAACCCGAAATCTGCAACATTTAACGCTTGCCGAGAATTTTCCCCAACAACTCCGGCCGCGGTGCCCCTTGCTGGCTCTGCAGGTTGCCCTGCTCATCCTGATAGAAGATTGCCGGGGTGGCCTGCAGGCCCATTTCTTCCATCAAGGCCAGGTTCGCCGCCAGTTTCTGCTGCACTGCCTCTGGCACCTTGTCCAGCGCTTTCAGCGTGCTGGCCTTGCCTGCTTTCTCATGCTGTTCCAGCGCTTTGGCCGGGTCCTTGGCGGCCAGCAGTGCCGCCGACTTGCCTGGGCTGTCCTCGCGGATGATGCCGACCATGATATGGCGCAGCTGCACCTTGCCCGACTCTACCCATGGCCGTGCCTGCTGCCAGAACATGTTGCAGTATGGGCAGTTCGGGTCACTGAACAGGTATACCTTGCGCGGTGCATCGGCTTTGCCGTCAGCGATCCAGCTGGTTTTTTCCAGCTTCGCCCAGATGGCCTTGGACATGGGCCCGTACACCAGCTTTTCCAGGGGGGCGGCACTGAGGTCCTGGCCCTGTTCGTCAAACAGGCTGCCGACCAGTACATGCTTGCCATCGGGTGTGAGGTACAGGGCGATGCCGTTGTTCTGGTACTCGGCGGCATAACCGCGCAGGCCATCGGGTGCATCGAAGCTGCCTTTGATCACGGCGCCCTTGGCTTGCAGTTGCTCGATTGCCTTGGGCAGGGTTTCGGCATGCGCCAGCGGGGTGGCCAGCAGGGCCAGGGACAGGGGCAGCAGTGCAGTCAGTCGCATGTCATTTTCCTTGTGCGGCAGGGGCGGGCGCAGCGGCCCGTTCGAAAGGTTCCAGGGCATGGCGCAGGCTGGCCCGGGACAGCTCGCCCAGGTGGCTGCCGATCAGCCGCCCGTTGGCGTCGTAGAACAGGGTGGTGGGCAGGGCCATCGAACCTACCCGCTGGGCCAGGATGCCGGTGCCGTCGAACAGCACATGGGTCAGGCTCAGGCCGGTGGTGGCGAGGAAGGTGCTGACGTTTTCAGGCGTCTCGCCCTGGTTGACGAACAGGAAAGTCACGTGAGGGTACTCACCCTGGGCGTGTTGCAGCACCGGCATTTCCCGTCGGCACGGCGGGCACCAGGTCGCCCAGATGTTGATCACCAGCGGCTTGCCGCGGTAGCTGTGCAGCGCAACCGATTGCCCGCTGGCATTGCGCAGGCTCAGCTCTGGCAGCTCGGTGCCCTTGCTGTACAGATGGCTGCCAAGGCTGGCCAGCCCCCAGAACAGCGCGCCACTGAACAGTGCCCAGCCCAGCGGGCGGCGCAGCCCGGGGTGGCGCCAGCCTTGCCAGAGGCTGGCGAGTACGACGCCGATCAGCCCCGACCAGAGCAGGAAACCACCGTCGCGGATGTCGATCACCTGCACCAGGTCATCGCGGTACATTGGCCAGTAAACCAGCACGAAACCCAGCCGAGCGCACAGCAGGCCGATCAGGAACAGGTTGAACAGCGCCGACTCCGGGCTTTCGCCGCCACGCCGGGCGACCCACCAGCCGACCACACTGGCGATGCCCAGGGCGGCGAGCATCAACAGATGATTGAGGGCCATGGTCAGGGGCCCCAAGGTTACAGTCAGCATCAACCTTGGCTCCTGGTCTGGGCCCAATGTTGCAGGAATGCGGCCGCATCCACCTCGCCGGTGATGCGCCGTGCGCGGCGTTCTTCGCCTTCCGGGCCGAGCCAGATGATGCTGGGTGGGCCGGGTACCTGGTAGCGCTGCAGCAGCGCGCGGCTGGCGGGGGCATCGGCGGTCACGTCCAGGCGCAGCAGGTGCACGCCGGCCAGGCTGGCTTGCACATCGTCACGGGCAAACACCTGCTTTTCCATGACTTTGCACGATACGCACCAGTCGGCGTAGTAATCGACCATCACCCATTGGCCACGGGCTTTGGCCGCATCGAGCTCACGTTGCAGGTCCTCCGGGCGGCTGACGGTGACAAACGCATCTTCGGCGTGCTGAGTGGCCGAAGGTGCGGGGCCACCGGCAAACGGGCGCAACGGCTGCCAGAGGTCATCGCCACCGGCGGCAGCGCCTATCAGCAGCAGCCCACCCCACAATGCGCCCAGCAGCGGTACGGCGCGCAAGGCAGGCAAGCGCTGCAGGGCCGGCCACGCGGCCCAGCCCAGTGCAATCAGCCACGCGCCGCTCAAGGCCAGCAGCAGCGGTGCGGCGAGCAGGCTGCGTACGGTGTACAGGGCCATGGCCAGGAACACGAAGCCGAACACCCCCTTGACCCGCTCCATCCAGGCGCCCGGGCGCGGCAGGTAGCGGTTGCCCAAGGTCACCAGCAACAGCAGTGGCACACCCATGCCCAGGCCAAGGCTGAACAGCACCAGCGCGCCTTGCAGCACATCGCCACTCTGCGCGATGTAAAGCAGGGCGCCGGCCAGCGGGGCGGTCATGCACGGCCCGAGCAGCAGGCCGGACAGTGCCCCCAGGAGCGCCGCACCGTAGAGGTTGCCGCCCCGGGTGCTCTGCCCGGCACGGTCCAGGCGATCACGCAGGGCGGCTGGCAATTGCAATTCGAAAGCGCCAAACATCGGCAGGGCAAGTAACACGAACAGCGCCGCCAGGCTGCCCAACAGCCAAGGCTGCTGCAGCCAGGCTTGCAGGCTGGCGCCAAGCAGCGCGGCGACCACGCCGAGCCCTGCATACACCAGCGCCATGCTCAGCACGTAGACCCCGGCCAGCACCCAGCCACGTCGTGCGCTGGCGCCGTTGCCCATGACCAGGCCGGCGAGGATCGGCAGCATGGGCAGCGAGCAAGGGGTGAACGCCAGCAGCAGGCCGAGGCCGAAGAACGCCAGCAGGCTCCAGCCAAGGCTGGCGCTTTGCAGGCCGCTGGCCAGGGCTTGGTCGCTGGCCTGGTCAGTGGCAGGCGCGGCGCTGCCGCCCAGGTCGATGACAGTGGTTTGCGGCGGGTAGCACAGGCCGGCGTCGGCGCAGCCCTGCCAGCCCAGGCGCAACTGGCCTTGGGCGTTGGCGGGCAGCAGCAGTTCGAGTTGGTCGCGGTACACCGCGCTGTCGCCGAAGAATTCATCGTGATGGTTGAGGGCCGGCGGCAGTTGCGGGTGCTGCTCGACGGGCAGGCCGTCGAATTTCAGGCGCTTCTGGTAGAGGTAGTAACCCTGTTTGATCTGGAAATAAAGGCGCATCTGGCCGTCGGCCTGGCGGTCGTGGGTCAGGACGAACGCCTGGTTCACCGGCAGGAAGTCGGGCTTTACGTCGAACGGGTTGGCCTGCAGCGGGCCGGCCATAAGGAATGTGAGGAAGAGCAGGAGGACGCGCATGTCTTCGCCTTGGCAGATTTGAACGGGGCCATGCTGGCCTGAGCCGATTAACCCAAGGTTAACCTGTGGCCACGTTCGTGCGAGCTGAGCGTGGACATACCGCGACATACTGTCTGCTTGACTTTGCCAAAACCTACTTGAGTGCTGTAAAGTTGACGTGAAAGTCAGTTTTCTGTGGGCGCCCTGTGTCGGCGGTCACCTCCTTCCGCGTTTCCAGCACAAGAATCAAAAGATGGGCAGGCAGCGGCCTGCCCAGAGGATCAAGCATGTCCAACCGTGATATTTCCCGGCGCTCCTTCCTGCAAGGTGGCCTGATCGCCGGTGTCGGCGTGAGCATGGCGCCGCTCGGCAGCCAGGCCTTCGCCGCACTGATGGAAGATCGTGTCACCACGTCGCCGCAGAAGTGGATGAACCACGACGGCAAGGCGCGTTTCCGTAACGACGCGTTGTCCAAGGTGTGCGGCAACAAAGTCTTTGCCCGCGACATCCGCGCCAAGGACATGCCCGGCTGGCCCGAGCAGCAAGGGCACGCCATGTTGCTCAAGACCACCAAGGCCGACCGTATCTACGCCGGTTACGACCTTGAGTGGCTCGGCGCCGGGTTGCAGCCAGACCGCATCGTCACGGCCGCTGACCTGGAAAAGGACGGCATTGCCTGGCCCGAAGCCCATTCGCCCGACCCGCTGTTGCCACCTGGCAAGGTGCCGATGTTCATTGGCCACCCGGTGGCGATCCTGATCTGGAACGACTTCGAGCGCTTCCGCCAGGCCAAGCGCAAGCTGCAGTTCAACGACAAGGCGATCCGCTACGGGGCCCAGGCCCCGCTGTATCAGCGCGACCCCTATGGCAGCTTCCGCTTCGTTCGCGTTGGCGGTGCCACGCCGTTCGACGACGATGAGTTCTCCAGCCTGAAGAACGCCATGCTGTTCCCCACCATTCTCAACCGTAAGCCGGTGTGGTCCAAGCAGCCCAACCAGCACGGCGACCTCACCGAGCAGGGCCTGTTCTACGCCAAACGCATCGGCGAGCAACTGGACAACCCGCCCGAAGACTGGCTGGTGTTCGATGAGCGCTACAAGACGCCTTCCATCGAACCGGCGGCGCTTGAGCCCGACAACGGCAATGGCTGGTTCGACGCCGGCACCGGCACGCTGCACTTCGTGGTCGCCACCCAGTGCCCGTTCGAAGTGGCGCAGGACTGCGTGCACATGATCAAGCCGTCGCGCTTCGCCCTCAAACACCTCAACATGCACCCGGGTTACACCGTGGGCTATGGCTCCAAAGACAACAACATCTTCGTGTTCTATGCCGCGGTTGCCGCGCTGTATGGCGCTGGTGTGCCGGTCCGCCTGGCCAACGACCGCTATGAGCAGTTCCAGAGCGGCATCAAGCGTCATGCCTTCGACATCCGCTATCAACTGGCCGTGGACAAGAAGGACAACAGCTTCAGGATCTTCCGCGCCGACATGAGCTGTGACGGCGGTGGCCGCATCAACTACAGCCCGTCGGTTGCCGCAGTCGGGGCCACGGCGGCGCAGTCTATCTACTACATGCCGCAGAACGACCTGTCCGTCACCGCCTACCACTCGCGGGGCGTCGAGGCAGGGTCCATGCGTGGCTACGGTACCCTGCAGACCATGGCGGCCACCGAAATGATGGTCGACGAGGTCGCCCAACGCCTGGGTGTCGATGCCATCGACCTGCGTCGTGCCAATGCGCTGAAGTCAGGCATGAAGAACACCCAGGGCGCAGTGCCCGCCGGCGCCCTGCGCCTGCACGAGATCCTCGACAAGGCTGCTGCCCATGACTGGTGGCGCAACCGTGATGCGCGCAAGCGACAGATGGACGCCAAGGACCCGGACCACTGGTACGGCGTGGGCTTTGCCATCTGCCAGAAGGATTTCGGCACCGGTTCCGAAGCGCCGATGGCCAGCGTCGAGTTCACTGCCGATGGCCGCATCAGCCTGCGCCACATCGGCACCGAACTGGGCACCGGCATGTCCACTTCCCAGGCCCTGGTGGTCAGCGACTTCCTCGGCCGCTCGGCCGACGAGGTGAAGACCGCAGTGACCGAGTGGCCTGAACTGCAACTGGCCACCAGCGGCAACCCCTACCTGATCATCCAGGCCGAGCAGGATGCGGCGCTGCGCAACCCGCGCTGGGTCGGCAAACTGGCATCGCCATCGTCGGCGACCAACTCGGCGTTCTATTTCAGCCACGCCACCCGGGAAGCGGCGCGCGTGCTGTTCAATCATGGCCTCTGGCCGGCGGCCATGGCCCTGTGGCGCCAAGGCCCGTTCGGCGGGCAGGCCAACCCCTTGGTGGTGCGCCGCGAGAACGCGGTATGGGTCAATGGTGAGCTGACCGGCAACGGGCTGGCGCCTATTCCCTTCGCCGAGCTTGCGAAGAAAGCCCACGAAATGGGCCTGGTCACCGGCGTCAGCGTTCACGGTTTCAACCGTTGGAGCTGGGCAGAAGCCGACTTCGTCATCGACGGCGTGCGCGAGCGCTTCCCGCTCGATGCCGTGGCCGTTAAGTACGGCGACGGTGCGCCGAACGCCAAGAAAGCGCAGATGAGCAGCAACGGCTACCACTTGCTCGACCGGCAGAACGCCGCCTACCCGGCCACCCAGTTGAACAACGCCATGGTCACTTACTACAGCCCGGTGGCCACTATCGTCGAAGTGAAAGTGAACAAGGGCACCCATGAAGTCCAGGTGCTCAACCATCACAGCTGGGTCGAGTGCGGCCGGGTGTTGGTACCGGAGCTGGTCAAGGGCCAGCTCGAAGGCGGCATCGCCATGGGCATTGGCCATGCGCTGACCGAAGAGATGCCACTGCATGAGGGTGGCCCGGGGGAGGGCGACTGGAACTTCAACCGCTATCGCCTGCCGCATGCCAAGGACGTGGCCGTCTGGAAGCAGACGTCCGAGATCCTCCCACCGTTGTCGCCCACCGACCCGTCCAAGGGCATTGCCGAGGTGGTGATGATCCCGGTGGTCGGTGCCATCGGCAACGCCGTGGCCCATGCCATTGGCAAGCGTGTTCGCGATCTTCCGATTACTCCAGCCCGCATCAAGGAGGCCCTCAATGGCTAACCGTCCGCTTCAACTGACCCTCAATGGTCAACCTGTCGGTCCGGTCGAGGTCCCCGACGACCTGGCGATGATCGATTACCTGCACGAACACCAGAACCTCACCGGCTCGCGCCTGGGCTGCGGTCAGGGTATCTGCCATGCCTGCGTGGTGATCGTCGACAACCCCGATGGCACCAGTGAAGAAGTGCGCACCTGCATCACCGGTGCCCACTACTTCGCCGGCAAGAAGGTCCGTACCATCGAGAGCCATGCCAAGCAGGACGAGGCCGGCAACTTCACACTGAACCCGATCCAGCAGAAGTTCGTCGACCTGTTCGCCTTCCAGTGCAGCTACTGTGCACCCGGCTTCGTCAACGCGGCGACCGTGCTGGTGGAAAATGCCCAGCGCCAGCCGGTGAAGAAGAGCGAACTTGAAGACCGCATCGAAGAGAGCCTGGGGCATCACATTTGCCGCTGCACCGGCTACGTACGCTATTACGATGCTACCCGCACGGTCCTCAACGACCTCGGCCTGGTCAAGGAGGGTTGAGCATGGCGTTCGTTCGTTCCGGTCTCACGCTGGCGCTGGGCCTTGCCGTCGCCATGGTTGCCCACGCAGATGACCAGGCGCTGGTCAAACGTGGGGAATACCTGGCCCGTGCTGCCGACTGCATGGCCTGCCACACCGCCGAAGGCGGCGCGCCGTATGCCGGCGGCCTGCCGATCCACTCGCCGTTCGGGACCATCTATGGCACCAACATCACCCCGGACAAACAGTACGGCATCGGCAACTACACGGCCGACGAATTCTTTGCGGCCGTCACCGAGGGCAAACGCAAGGACGGCGCCAACCTGTACCCGGCCATGCCCTACACCTCGTACCACCTGATCTTGCGGGAAGACTCGGACGCGATCCTTGCATACCTGATGACCGTGCCGCCGATCAACCGCCCGGCACCGCAGACCAAGCTCAGCTTCCCGTTCAACGTGCGCATGGGCCTGTCGGGCTGGAACATGCTGTACGGCAAGAGCGTGCAGTTGCAGCCCACCGACGGCAAGAGCCCGGCATGGCAGCGCGGGCAGTACATGGTCGAAGTCATGGGCCACTGCGGCGAGTGCCATACCCCGCGTAACCCGATTGGTGCGCTGCAGCAGGATCAGCGCCTGACCGGCGGGCTGCTCAATGGCTACCTGGCACCGAGCCTGCTGGCCAAGGACCTCGCCGAGCGTGGCTGGACCCACCCCGACCTCACCACCTTCCTCAAGCACGGCATCAGCGCCCAGGGCAGCATGTTCAACGAGATGTACCCGGTGGTGCACCACAGCACCCAGCATCTCAAGGACGCCGACCTGGCTGCCATGGCCACTTATCTGTTGGGTGAACAGCCACCGCCTGCCAAGGTCATACAGGAAGTCCCCCTGGACCAGCTCAGCGACAGCGCCAAGCGCGGCCGTCAGCAGTACCTCAACGTCTGCGCCGGCTGCCACGGTGTCGACGGCGAAGGCAAGCCGCATATCGCGGTGGCCATGCAGGGCAACACGGTGCTGCGTCAGGGGGACTCGCGCAACCTGGTCAAGGCCATCCTCGACGGTATCCGTGAGCAGCAATTCACAGGCTTCGAACGCATGCAGCCAATGCCAGGCTTTGCCGACAAACTCAGTGATGAGCAGGTCACGGATATGGTCAACTACCTGCGTCAGGCCTGGGGCGGATTGCCGGGTGATTTGAGCGTACAGCAGCTAGCTGAGCTGAAGGCGGAGTAATACGTGCAACATCTTGATCTGCAGGTCGTACACCAGGCGATGCAGTGGTCGGGCAACGGCCAGCGGGTCTGGTTGTGCACGGTGCTTGCCACTTACGGGTCGGCGCCTCGCGCGCCGGGCTCGCTGCTGGCGGTGAACGAGGCAGGGCACTGGGTGGGCTCGCTGTCGGGCGGCTGCGTCGAGGAAGACTTCCTTGAGCGCGTGGCCCTTGGCGAGTTTCCCGAGCCGGTCGCGATCGTGCGTTATGGCGATGACAGCGACCGGCGTTCGAGCATTCGCCTGCCGTGTGGCGGGGTGCTGGAAGTGCTGGTGGAAAACCTGCCGGCCGATTGCGAAGTGCAGGCGCACCTGCGCGCCTTGGCTGGTGCGTTGCAGGGCCAGCGGCGGCTTTTGCGCGAGGTTAGCCTGCCTGACGGCACGCGCCGGCTCAGCGACGACTCGTGCCAGGGCCCAAGGGTCGAACGTGATAGCACCCGTGTGCGTCTGCGTGTGGGCGCTGCCCAGCGGCTGCTGTTGGCGGGGTATTCCAGCGTTGCGCATTATTGCGCCGAGTTCGGCAAAGGGCTGGGTTTTGAAGTCATCCTCTGCGACCCGCGTGACGAGGTGCTCGAAGGCGTGGTGCTGGACGGCATCGAAGTGCGCCGCGAGTTGCCGTCGGAATTCATCGCCAACGGTGGTTGCCATGCCGACACGGCAGTGGTTGCATTGACCCATGACCCCAAAATCGATGACTTGGCCATGCTTGAAGCAGTACGTACCGAGGCGTTTTACATTGGCGTGATGGGCTCAAAGGCCACCTCCGACAAGCGTCGCGAACGCCTGCAGCGCATCGGTGGCCTGGGCACTGGCGAGCTGGCGCGCATCCACGCACCGATCGGCCTCAACCTGGGCAGCAAGACCCCAGCAGAGATCGCCCTGGCAGTGTTGGCCGATATCCTGCGCATGCGTAACGGCATCGAGCGGGCGGCGCTGTGAGGATCGTCGCGCTGGTGCTGGCGGCGGGCAGCAGCGTGCGTTTCGGTGGCGACAAGCGCCGGGCCACGTTGGGCGACGGGCGTAGCTTGCTGGTGCATAGCGTCGAGCGGGCTTGCTCGGTGTTCAGCGATGTTCGCGTGGTACTGCGCGATGGCGAGCGGGGCGAGGACCTGGGCTTGCCGGGCGCATGCCGGATCATTTCCAGCCCGGATGCCGGATTGGGGATGGGGCATAGCCTGGCGGCTGGGGCTGCGTCGTTGATCGATAGTGAGGCACAGGCAGTGGCGGTGCTGTTGGGCGATATGCCCTGGATCGCTCAGGCTACGTTGGGCCAGCTTGCCGCGGTTGCCGATGCATCTGCGATCGTCTTGCCAGAACATGACGGCCAACAGGGGCACCCCGTGTTGTTCGGGCGCGATTTCTGGCCGGCGCTTTCACGCCTGACGGGTGATGAAGGGGCGCGTTCTGTGGTGAAGGCACACCCGGCGAGTTGCATCAGGTTTGAAGTGCAGGACGCCGGGGTGTTGCAGGATGTGGACCGGCCAGAGGCGGTAAACCGCTGAGCGCGGGCGGCACTCGATCTCACCGGCGCTAGAATTCATGCGTCGGGCCTCAAACAACCGACACACCCGCTACCGGAAAAAAGCCCATAATCCCCCCTTAATCCCCCAATAGTGCAATGCCAGCCACACCACTCCGGGAGCACCCACCATGCACGTTCTGCTCTGCGAGGACGACGACCTGATCGCCAGCGGCATCTGCGCCGGCCTCACCGCCCAAGGCCTGACCGTCGACCGCGTAGCCAACGCCGGTGCCGCCCGGGCCATGCTCCAGGCGGCGCAGTTCGACGTGATGATCCTTGACCTCGGCCTGCCCGATGAAGACGGCCTCAAGCTGTTGCGCCGCCTGCGTCAGCAGGGCATCGACCTGCCGGTGCTGGTGCTCACCGCGCGCGATGCGGTCACCGATCGGGTCGACGGCCTGCAGGCCGGTGCCGACGACTACCTGCTCAAGCCCTTCGACCTGCGCGAGCTGGCCGCGCGCCTGCACACCTTGCTGCGCCGGGTTGCCGGGCGGGCGGTGAACGTGATCGAGCATGGCCCGCTGCGCTACGACCCCAGTAGCTGCGAAGCGACCCTGGCCGGCCAGCCGGTCGACCTGTCGCGGCGTGAGCAGGCCTTGCTCCAGGCGCTGCTGCAGAACCCGGGCCGGGTGCTGTCCAGTGAACAGCTCAAGGACTGCGTGTACGGCTTCAGCGACGAAGTCGAAAGCAACGCCCTCAACGTGCATATCCATCACTTGCGCCGCAAGCTTGGCAACAGCATCGTCGAGACCGTGCGCGGCCTGGGCTACCGCCTTGGCCCGGCGCAGGCGCCAGAGGAAGCCGCATCATGAGCCTGCGGGTACGCCTGAGCCTGATTCTGGGCAGCGCGTTCATCATCATTTGGGTGCTCGCTGCTGCCTGGATGCTGCGCGACCTGCGCCAGCAGATGATGTTCTCCCTCGACCAGCGCCTGGTGGCTTCGGCGCGCATGGTTGCCGGGCTGATCGACCAGTTGCCCAAGCCGCTGACCGCCAAGGGCGAAGAGGCGCACTTTTCCGCCGACCAGTTCACCGTGCCCGACGGCATGGCCTGCCAGGTAAGTTCGCTGCGCGGCGAGATTCTTGCCAGCAACCACAAGCATGATGGGGGCATGGACGATGAACAAAGCGGCTTCCGCGACCAGACCATCGACGGTGCACTGTGGCGTACCTTCACCTACAACCATGGCGATGTGCGCATCACCACTGCCGACCGTCACATGGAGCGCGAGGCACTTAACCAGTCGATCCTGCTGGCAGCTTCGGCGCCGGTGCTGATGGCCTTGCTCGGCAGCCTGGGGCTGGTGTGGATCGGCCTGGGCAAAGGCCTGGAGCCGCTCAATCGCATGCGTGACGCCTTGCGCAGGCGGCGTGCCGACAGCGTTGAGCCGTTGCAGGTGGCGGGCTTGCCCAGTGAGTTGCAACCTTTGCTCGACACCCAGAACCAGCTGTTTCTGCGCATCGCCCAGACCCTTGAGCGCGAACGGCGGCTGACCGACGACGCCGCGCATGAACTGCGCAGCCCGCTGACGGCGATCAAGACCCACCTGCAGGTGGCCCGCATGACCGATGGCGCAGTGCGCGAACAGGCGCTGGAACATGCAGAACAGGGCACCGACCGCATGCACCGGACCCTGGAACAGCTGCTGCTGCTGGCGCGGGTCGAAGGCAGCCTGTCGTTCGAAGATGGCGTGCAGTGCAGCGCCGAACAGGTCGCCCGGCAGGCCGTGCAGGATGCCGGTGGGGGTGACAACCGGCGCATCGTTCTGCGCCTGCCCGAGCAGGCCACGCAGATCTACCTCGGCATGCCGGCCCCGCTGGCGGTGGCGGCGCTGCGCAATCTGCTGGACAACGCTCTGCGCCATGGCGGTGATACTGAAGTGGAACTGGAGGTGCAGATGGCCGACGGGCAGATTGGTTTCATGGTGCGCGACCATGGGCCTGGTATTGCCGCTGATGACCTGCAGCACTTGACCGAGCGCTTTTGGCGCAACGGCCAGAGCGGTGGCTGCGGGCTGGGGTTGGCGATTGTTCAGGCGATCGTGCAGCGCTGTGCCGGCAGCTTGCGCTTCGACAGCCAGAGCGATGGCTTGCGGGTGGTGCTGCAAGTGCCGGCGCGCTCGGGGGCTTGATCTTCGCCGCCTGTACCGGCCCCATCGCCGGTACAGACCCCAAAAAATCCCATAACAAGCGCTAAATCCTCCCCCCAGCCAAGCGTTTTCCAAGCGACAACTACCCGCACATTCGCTTGCTTGCGAGGATTTACCCATGTCGACTGCTTCCAGCCTTGCCCAGGTCCCGCCGGCCAGTGCGCCGCAACCGCTGTACGAGTTCACCGAGTCGCCCCTGCTGCAACGCCAGCAGCAACAGGAATCCAACGCCCGCAGTTATCCGCGGCGCATCCCGCTGGCGCTCAAGCGCGCCCGTGGCATCCATGTCGAAGATGTCGAGGGCAGGCAGTTCATCGACTGCCTGGCGGGCGCCGGCACCTTGGCCTTGGGCCACAATCACCCGGTGGTGATCGAGGCCATCCAGCGTGTACTGGCCGATGAAATACCCTTGCACACACTCGACCTGACCACGCCGGTCAAGGACCGCTTCGTTCAGGACCTGTTCGGCATCCTGCCCGAAGCATTGCGCCGTGAAGCCAAGGTGCAGTTCTGCGGCCCGACCGGGACCGACGCCGTGGAGGCAGCGCTCAAGCTGGTGCGCAGCGCCACCGGGCGCAGCACCGTGCTGGCCTTCCAGGGCGCCTACCATGGCATGAGTCAGGGCGCGCTGAGCCTGATGGGCAGCCATGGCCCCAAGCAGCCGCTGGGTGCCTTGCTGGGCAACGGGGTGCAGTTCATGCCGTACCCCTACGACTACCGATGCCCGTTCGGCCTGGGTGGCGAAGCCGGGGTCAAGGCCAACCTGCATTACCTGGAGAACCTGCTGCTCGACCCTGAAAGCGGCGTGCCGCTGCCCGCTGCCGTGATCCTGGAGGTGGTGCAGGGCGAAGGCGGGGTGATTCCTGCCGATGTCGAATGGCTCAAGGGGGTGCGCCGTATCACCGAGCAGGCCGGTGTGGCACTGATCGTCGATGAGATTCAGAGCGGTTTTGCCCGTACCGGGCGGATGTTCGCCTTCGAGCACGCTGGCATCGTGCCGGATGTGGTCACCCTGTCCAAAGCCATTGGTGGCAGCCTGCCGCTGGCGGTGGTGGTGTACCGCGACTGGCTCGACACCTGGAAGCCGGGCGCCCATGCCGGCACCTTCCGTGGCAACCAGATGGCCATGGCGGCGGGTTCGGCGGTGATCAACTACCTGGTCGAGCATCGGCTGGCCGAGCATGCCCAGGCCATGGGCCAGCGCCTGCGTGATCACCTGCAGCGGCTGCAACGCGACTATCCGCAGTTGGGCGATATCCGTGGGCGTGGCCTGATGCTCGGGGTCGAACTGGTCGATGTGCAAGGCCCGCGCGACGTGCTGGGCCACCCACCGGCCAATCGCGAACTGGCACCCAAGGTACAGCGCGAATGCCTCAAACGCGGGCTCATTCTGGAGTTGGGTGGGCGCCACGGTGCGGTGGTGCGCTTCCTGCCGCCGCTGATCATCAGCGCGCAGCAGATCGATGACGTGGCGCAGCGCTTTGCCGAGGCACTGGCTGCGGCGGTCTGAGCTCACGAGGGGGCGCGTTGCGCCCCATTTCTCGGCAAGCCCGCTGCCACGGGAGTTGGCGCGGCATGCCTGCCGCGTCCTGTGCCGCTTACCAGCCGCGCCCGGAGTTGACCCAGAAATTCACCGACAGCGATGTCGACACCGACTCCACTTGGTGGAACCAGCCTTCGGGCAGGAACAGCAGGTCGCCGGCTTGCAGCAGCACGCGCAGGAAGGTCACCCCGCGCGCGTCAGGGAAGCGCTGGTAATCCGGCGCATCGGGGTTGAAGTCGCACCCGTCCAGGCCGCCCTTGGGTGAGGTCGACCAGGTGCCGAGTGCCGGGCGATGGTGCGGCGCTGCCAGGATGAACGACTTGTCCCCCCACACCTGGGCGAACAGGTTGTCGGCATCGTCGCGGTGCAAAGGGGTGAGGGTGCCTTTGGGGCCGATCCAGATGCGCGGTGCGATGTACAGCGAGCGCTCGAAGTAGGGCGGGTACTGGATCAGCTCAAGCAACTGCGCAGGCACGATGTTGTTGCCCATGTAAGCCGGTGGCTCGCCGTTGCCGGTGCGTGGCTGCGGGTTGTCCAGCGAGTTGATGAAATCTGCCATGGAAGTGGAGCGAAAGTCGCGCTCGGTGGAGAAGGTCTTCTTCACATAGTCGCCATGGCGGGTGATGCCCTGCAGTTCGGCGAAGTGCTCCAGCGAAGCCTGGCGCTCGAGGTTGAACAGCTTCCACTCACGCAGGGCGTCACTGATCACCACCGGTGTGCCGTACGGCAGGAAGTTGCGCTGGAAGCGCTCGGCATCCAGCTGCGCGGCGGGGATTCTTTCTACCTCGGTCAGCTGTGGCAGGCTGGCCGACACACGTTCGCTGTAGCGCGGTGGCGTGACATGGCGCTGGTTCATGTCGGTCTTCTGCGCCGTCACCCCCTTGCGCGCCAGGTCGATGATTTGCGGAAGCAAAGTGGCCAGGCCCAGGTTGCCGCCGATTTTCAGCCGGCCGCCAGCAAACAGCTCTTCGACGTTGGCGCTGCCGGCCATGATGCCCAGCAGGTCTTGCTGGGTGACTTCGATGGTGACATCCGGCGTGGCATGCCGACCGGCCTCGGTGCGCGGCTGGGTACCAGCTTCGCACCAGTAGGCCTGCTGCGGGCCGAAGATGAATTGGAAGGTGCCTTCGACGCCGACGGCACCGGCATTGGCGAACAGCTTGCTCAGCAAAGGTTGCAGTTCCACGGCGCAGCCTCTTCGTGGGGGGAGGGGTGTGAGAACGGAACGAAGGGCGGGCTGCGAAATTTAGCGCGCCGCCCGGCGCTGGCCAGGGGGTTGGCGGTGTTAATTTTTTGCAGGTTGTATCCGTTTCGTAGGGATAGCCGGGCACTGCCCGTGGTACCCCACTCGTACGGAAAGCAAGCTGATGAATCCCGAAAAGTCCCTGCAACTGGCCCGCCGTTTCATTGAATTGCCGCTGGAAAAGCGCCGCCTGTTCCTTGAAACCCTGGCCAGAGAGGGCATCGACTTTTCCCAGTTCCCTATTCCGGCCGGGGTGGCGGCTGACGACCGTCTTGCACCGTCGTTCGCCCAGCAACGCATGTGGGTGCTCTGGCAGCTGGATCCGCACGGCGGTGCCTATAACCTGCCAGGTGCGGTCCGCCTCAAGGGGGCACTTGACGAGGCCGCCTTGCAGCAGGCGTTCAGCCACCTGCTCGAACGCCACCAGAGCCTGAGCTGTGTGTTCCAGCAGCAGGCCGATGAGCGCCTGTGCCAGGTGCACCGCCCGGCCGCGCCGCAGATCCAGCGCCTGGACCTGCGCGAGCTGGCCGAAGACGCCCGCCAGGCACGGGTGCAAACCGAGGTCGAGGCCGAGTCGCTGTGCCCCTTCGACCTGGAGCATGGCCCGTTGCTGCGCATCCGCCTGCTGCAACTGGCTGAGCAGGACCACGTGTTGCTGCTCACCTTGCACCACATCGTCGCTGACGGTTGGTCGATGAATGTGCTGATCGACGAATTCAGCCGCTGTTATGACGCCTGCGCCGCTGGCACACAGCCGCAACTGCCGGCGCTGCCGATCCAGTATGTCGATTACGCCCTGTGGCAGCGGCGCTGGCTTGAAGCCGGCGAACTCGAACGCCAGCTGGCCTACTGGCAAGCCACGTTGGGTGAAGAGCAGCCGGTGCTGGAGTTGCCGCTCGACCGCCCACGCCCGGCCGCGCCAAGTTTCAAAGGCAGCCGCCAGGAGCTGGTGGTGGACACGGCGCTTGCTCAGCAATTGCGCAGTTTTGCGGCGCAGCACAACCTGACGCTGTTCATGGTTCTGCTCGGTGCTTTCGGCGTGCTGCTGCAGCGTTACACCGGCCAGTGCGACCTGCGCATCGGCAGCCCGGTGGCCAACCGCAACCGCGCAGAAGTCGAGGGGCTGATCGGCCTGTTCGTCAACACCCAGGTATTGCGCCTGCAGCCGGATGCCCAAGCTGACGCACTGGCCTATTTGCAGGCAGTGCGGCAAACCGTGCTGGGCGCCCAGGCCCATCAGGACCTTCCCTTCGAGCGCCTGGTCGATGCGTTGAAGGTGGAGCGCAACCTGAGCCACGCACCGTTGTTCCAGGTGATGTACAACCACCAGCCGCAGGTGGCCGACCTGGCTGCGGTCACGCTGGGCTCTGGCCTGGAGCTGTCCGCACTGGAGTGGCGCAGCCGCACCACCCAGTTCGATCTGAGCCTGGACACGTACGAGCAGGGTGGCGTGCTGCGCGCTGCGTTCACTTACGCGACCGACCTGTTCGATGCGGCGACCATCGAACGCATGGCGGGCCACTGGCTCACCGTGCTGCGTGAGTTGGTGGCTGACCCTGCACGCCCGCTGTGGCAACTGCCCATGCTCGACCAGGCCAGCCGCCAACGGGTGCTGCAGGACTGGAACGCCACGGCTGCCAGCTACCCGCTGCAGTATGGCGTGCATGAGCTGATCGAGGCTCAGGCGCAGCGCACCCCGCACGCGCCGGCACTGCTGTTCGCCGACAGCCTGCTCAGCTACGCCGAGCTCGATGCCCAGGCCAATCGCCTGGCCCATTACCTGCGTGGTCAAGGTGTGGGCAGCGACAGCCTGGTCGGGGTCGCGGCTCAGCGCAGCATCGAGATGGTCGTCGCCTTGCTGGCGATCCTCAAGGCCGGTGCGGCCTATGTGCCCCTGGACCCGGAGTACCCTGAGGAGCGCCTGGCCTACATGATCGAGGACAGCGGCATCGGCCTGCTGCTGACCCAGCAGGCGCTGCTCGACAGCCTGCCGCTGCCGCACGGTGTGCAGTGCGTGGCGCTCGACGCCCTGGTGCTGGACACGATGCCGGACAGCACCCCGGGTCTCAAGGTCGAGCCGACGCAGCTGGCCTATGTCATTTATACCTCCGGCTCTACGGGGCGCCCGAAGGGCGCGGGTAACAGCCACCAGGCGCTGACCAACCGCCTGTGCTGGATGCAGCAAGCCTATGGCCTGGACGCCAGCGATACGGTGCTGCAGAAAACCCCGTTCAGCTTCGACGTGTCGGTGTGGGAGTTCTTCTGGCCGTTGATGACCGGCGCCCGCCTGGCCATCGCGGCGCCGGGCGAGCACCGCGATCCGCAACGCCTGATCCGCGCCATCGAGCACTACCGGGTGACCACGCTGCACTTCGTGCCTTCGATGCTGCAGGCCTTCATCCATGAGCCCGGTGTGCACGCCTGCAGCACCCTGTCGCGCATCGTCTGCAGTGGCGAAGCGCTGCCTGTGGACGCCCAGCGCCAGGTGTTCGCGCGTTTGCCTGCAGCGGGGCTTTACAACCTTTATGGCCCCACCGAGGCTGCCATCGATGTCACCCACTGGACCTGCGTCGAAGAGGGCAAGGACAGCGTGCCTATCGGCCAGCCGATCGCCAATATCCGCACCTATGTGCTCGACGCCGGCCTTGAGCTCGTCGCTGTCGGTGTGGCCGGTGAGTTGTACCTGGGCGGGGTGGGCCTGGCGCGCGGCTACCACCGCCGCCCAGGGCTGACGGCCGAGCGCTTCGTCGCCGACCCGTTCGGCACCGGCGAGCGCCTGTACCGTACCGGTGACCGTGTGCGCCAGCGTGCCGACGGTGTGATCGAGTACCTGGGACGCTTCGATCACCAGGTGAAAATCCGTGGTTTGCGCATCGAGTTGGGTGAGATCGAGGCGCGTCTGGCCGAGCATGCGCTGGTACGCGAGTGCGTGGTGCTGGCCCTCGATGGTCGCCGGTTGGTGGCTTACCTGGTGCTCAATGCAACGCCTGAGGGCTGGCAAGGGCAGCTCAAGGACTGGCTGCTGCAAAGCCTGCCCGAATTCATGGTGCCCAGCCAGCTGATGCCACTGGACGGCCTGCCGCTGACACCCAACGGCAAGCTCGATCGCAAGGCCCTGCCACAGCCCGAGGCCGGGGCACAGGGTACCCATGTTGCGCCTCAGAGCGCGGCCGAACGCCAGCTGGCAAAGGTCTGGTGCGAAGTGCTGGGCATCGCCCAGGTGGGCCTGGACGACAACTTCTTCGAGCTTGGTGGCGACTCGATCATTGCCATCCAGGTCGTCAGCCGCGCCCGTCAGGCCGGGCTGGCGCTCAGCCCGCGTGACCTGTTCCAGCACCAGACGCTGCGCACCCTGGCCCAGGCTGCGGGCTGCGTGGACAGCCGCCAGGCCGACCAGCGCCCGGCTGAGGGCGAGGCACGCCTGACCCCGGTGCAGCTGCAGTTTTTCGACACGCCCATGCCGGTGCGCCAGCACTGGAACCAGGCCGTGCTGCTGGTGCCCCGCGAACCGCTGCAAGCGGCGCAGCTGCAGCAGGCCCTGGCTCAGGTGGTGGCGCAGCACGACGCCTTGCGCCTGCGCTTCACCCAGGCTGATGGCCAATGGCAGCAGCACCACGCGCCGGCCTCTGCTGGCGTGCCGCAGCTCTGGCATCGCCAGGCAGGCAGCGAGCAAGCGCTGGCTGCATTGTGCGATGAGGCCCAGCGCAGCCTGCGGCTCGATCAGGGGCCATTGCTGGCGGCGATGCTGGTGGCCATGGCCGACGGCAGTCAGCGCGTGCTGCTGGTGATCCACCATCTGGTGGTCGACGGCGTTTCCTGGCGCATCCTGCTCGAAGACCTGCAACGTGCCTGCCTGGGCCAGCCGTTGCCTGCCCGGACCAGCAGCTACCAGGCCTGGGCCGAGCGCCTGGCCGGGCATGCCGACGCCTGTGCGGGGCAACTCGATTACTGGCTGGCACTTGGCGAGGCCGGGGCGCAGGCGCTGCCACGTGACCGTGCGGTAACGCAGACGCGCGTGGCGGATGAGCGCAAGGTACGGGTCAGTTTCCCGCCGGCCTTTACCCAGGCCCTGCTGCAACAGGCGCCGAGTGCCTACCGTACGCAGGTCAACGACCTGCTGCTGGCGGCCCTTGCCCGTGCCCTGTGTAACTGGAGCGGCAATCAGCAGGTGCTGGTGCAGCTCGAAGGGCATGGCCGTGAGGAGCTGTTCGAGGATATCGACCTGACGCGTACCGTGGGCTGGTTCACCAGCCTGTATCCGGTCGCCTTGCGTCCGCAAGCACAGCCCGGTGCCTGCATCGCGGCCATCAAGGAACAACTGCGCGCCGTACCCCAGCGTGGCCTGGGCTATGGGGTGCTGCGTTACCTGGGCACACCGGCGCAACGCGAGCAACTGGCGCGCCAGGCGCAACCGCGGGTGACGTTCAACTACCTGGGCCAGTTCGACAGCCAGTTCGAGAAGGGTGCGCTGTGGCAGCCCGACCCTCAAGGGGCCGGGCAGGGGCAGGATGGCGACGCGCCGCTGGCCAACTGGCTGAGCGTGGAGGGGCAGGTCTACCAGGGCGAGCTGGGTATCAGTTTCGGCTACAGCCAGGCGATGTACGACGAGGCCACCATGGACGCCCTGGCCAGCGATTTCGCCAGCCAGCTGCGCGCGTTGGTCGATCACTGCCTGCAACCGGGGGTTGCCAGTGCCACGCCGTCGGACTTCCCGCTGAGCAATCTGGACAGCACCGGGCTCGCCGCCCTGGCAGTGGACCTGGCCCAGATCGAGGACATCCTGCCGCTGTCTCCCTTGCAACAGGGCCTGCTGTTCCATTGCCTGCATGCGGCCGCAGCCGGCGACTACATCAACCAGTTGCGCCTGGATATCGACCAGCTCGACCCGCAACGCTTCCAGGCCGCCTGGCAGGCGGCGCTGGACACCCACGCGGGGCTGCGTGCCAGCTTTCACTGGCCGGTCGACGTGCAGCAACCCGTGCAGGTGATCCGCCGCCAGTTGCAACTGCCGTTCAGCCAGCTCGACTGGCGCGACCAGGCCGCGTCGGCCGACCACCTGCAAATCCTGGCCGAGCAGCAGCGCCTGGCCATGGCCGCGACTGATCAGGCGCCCTTGCTGGGCATCACCCTGGTGCGCCTGGGCGAACAGCGCTGGCACATGATCTACACCCATCACCACCTGCTGCTCGATGGCTGGAGCCATGCCCGGTTGCTGGCTGAAGTGATGCAACGCTACCGTAACCAGGCACCCCGCCAGGCACCTGCGCATCCACGTACCTACCTGGCCTGGCTGGCCACGCGTGACCGCCAGCAGGACCAGTCGTTCTGGCAGGCGCAGCTGCAGGGCATGCAGGCGCCAACACTGCTCGCCGGCCAGCGCCGTAGCGTTGAAGCGGCCGGCTACGGCCTGTGGCAGCAACGCCTTGGCAGCGCTGCATCGGCGCAGATCAAGGCGGCGGCGCGGGCGCGCAAGGTTACCGTCAATACATTGGTGCAGGCGGCCTGGCTCTTGCTGCTGCAACGGCACTGCCGTCAGGACACCGTCTGCGTCGGTGTTTCGGTATCGGGGCGGCCTTCTCAGTTGCCGGGCATCGAGGCGCAACTGGGGCTGTTCATCAACACCGTGCCGTTGGTGGCCGCCCCGCGCCTTGAGCAGCGCCTGGACGACTGGCTGCAACAGCTGCAGGCCAGCAACCTGGCACTGCGCGAGCACGAATACACGCCACTGGCCGACATCCAGCGCTGGGCGGGCAGGGCTGGCGAGGCACTGTTCGACACCTTGCTGGCGTTCGAGAACTACCCCGTGGCCGAGGTGCTGCAAGGTGGCGGTGACGGGCCGCGCTTCGGTGTGCCGGCCAGCCACGAGCAGCCCCACTACGCCCTGACCCTGTCAGTGGGCATGGGTGAGCAGTTGCAGGTCGACTATCGCTTGCGCCACGACGCTTTCAGCCTGGCCGACGTGCAGCGCCTGGCTGGCCAGTTTGGCCACCTGTTGCAGGCGATCGCTGGCGCGGGTAACCCATGCCTGGCTGAGCTGAGCCTGCTGGATGCCGCCAGCCGTCAGCGTTGCCAGGGTCAATGGCAGGCCGCTGACGGCAGTGTTCCGGCACTGGGCGTGCACCAGCTGATCGAGGCCCAGGCGGCGCACAACCCGCGCGCCGTTGCGGTGGTTGCCGAGGACGGTACGCTGGAATACGGCCAGCTCAACGGCTTGGCCAACGCCTGGGCGCAACAGTTGATCGCGCGGGGTGTCGGCCCCGAGGACCTGGTAGGGCTGTGCAGCGAGCGAGGCCTGGCGATGGTTGTCGGCCTGTTGGCGATCCTCAAGGCCGGTGCCGGCTACGTGCCGCTGGACCCGCAATACCCGCGTCAGCGTCTGCAGGACATGCTCGACGACAGCGCCGTCAGGCTGGTGCTGGGCACCCGTAGCGCCGCGCAGCCACTGGCGCTGGCAGGCACGGCCCAGTGGTTGTGGCTGGACCAGCCCCTGGCGCCGCAGGACGATAACCCTGCGCCGCGAGCCACCGCCGACAACCTGTTGGGGTTGATCTACACCTCCGGCTCCACCGGTCGCCCCAAGGGTGTGGCCCTGACCCATGGCGCCATCGCCGCGCACATCGCGACCATGGTCGGCCAGTATCAGGTGACGGCGCAGGACCGCTTCGTGCACTTCGCTTCGATCAACTTCGACTGGGGCACTGAGCAATGGTTGTTGCCGTTGAGCCAGGGCGCCTGCTGCATCGTGCGTGGCGATGAGATCTGGACCGCGGCCCAGGCATTCGAGGTGATCGAGCGCGAGCGCGCCAGCGTGGTCTACTTCCCCACCCAGTACGCCTGTCAGTTGGCCGAGTGGGCGCATCAGCAGGGCCGGGCACTGCCGGTGCGCTGCATGAACGTGGCCGGGGAGGCGCTGGCGCGTGAAGGCTTCGAGCGAATCCAGGCCCACTTGCAGCCGCAGCGTATCGTCAACGGCTACGGCCCTACCGAAACAGTGATCACCCCGCTGCTGTGGCAGGCCGACGGGTCTACCCGCATCGACACCGGCTATGCGCCGATCGGAACGCCGGTGCCGGGGCGTACCGCTTACCTGCTCGATGCAGCCTTGCAACTGCTCGATACCGGCACTGACGGCGAGCTGTATATCGGTGGCCCCTGCCTGGCGCGTGGTTACTTTGGCCAGGCGGCGCTGACCGCTGAACGTTTCGTGCCCGACCCCTACGACACGGTCGGCGGGGGCCGCCTGTACCGCAGTGGTGACCTGGTGCGGCAGCAGGCCAATGGCGAGCTGGTGTTCATCGGCCGCCTGGACCACCAGGTGAAAATCCGCGGTTTCCGCGTCGAGCCCGGTGAAGTCGAAGCCTGCCTGCTGGCCCTGCCTGAGGTGCGCGAGGCCGTGGTGATGCCGGGCGGTCAAGGTGCCGACCTGTACCTGGCCGCCTGGTTGGTACCGGTCAGCGGTTCGCAGGCCGATGCCGGGCTGCGTCAGCGCATTCTCGACGCGCTGCGCGCCGTGCTGCCGCCCTACATGGTGCCGTCACGCCTGCAACTGCTCGACAGTTTGCCGCTGAACCCCAACGGCAAGGTCGACCGCAAGGCATTGCCGTCGATCGAGGTCGACACCTCTGAAGCAGCGTTCAGTGCGCCCCTGGATGCGCTCGAACGCGAGGTCGCCCAGGCCTGGGCCAGTGTGCTGGGCAGGCACGAAGTGGGCCGTTTCGAGCACTTCTTCGAGGCCGGTGGCCACTCACTGCTGGCCACGCAGGTGGTGGCGCGGCTGCACCGCGACGGCCACACCGGGGTCGGTGTACGCGACCTGTTCAGCGCCCCGCGCTTATGTGATTTCGCTCAGCGCCTGCGCCAGGCGCAGCCGGTAAGCGATGCCGGCCCGCAACTGCGCGCACTGGGCGTCAAGGCCAGCGCACCGCTGTCGCTGGCCCAGCGCCGGTTGTGGATTGCCGAACAGTTTGCCCAGGGTAGCGGGGCGTACGGCATGCCGCTGGGCCTGCGCCTGGACGGGCCGTTGCAGCCCGCATGCCTGAAGCAGGCCTTGCAGGTGCTGGTGCAGCGCCACGAAGTGCTGCGCAGCGCGGTGGCCTGTGACGACGAAGGTGAACCGCTGCTGGTGATCCAGGCGGCGGTCGACCTGGACCTGCCAGTGGACGACCTGAGCCTTTTGGCTGCCGCCGAGCAACAGCTGCGCGTGCTTGAAGCGCAACTGGCCAACGTGCGTCAGCCGGTGCCCCTGGACCAGGCGCCGATGCTGCGTGCACGCCTGCTGCGCCTGTCCGGCGACGCCCATGTGCTGCTGCTCAACATGCATCACATCATTTCCGATGGTTGGTCGATGGCGCTGATGGTCAACGAACTGATCGCCAGCTACAGCGCCCTTGCCCGTGGCCAGGCGCCCGTGCTCGCGCCGCTGGTGCTGCAGTACTCCGACTATGCGCTATGGCAGGCCGAGCGCGAGCGTGCCGGGCTGCTGCAGGCCCCGGCGCAGTGGTGGCGCACGGCCTTGCACGGTAGCAGCGGGCGCTTGCAGTTACCCACTGACTTGCCGCGCCCGGCCAAGGCGTCCCAGGCGGGGGAGAACCTCTATCACGAGCTGCCGCCGACTACGGTCGTGGCGGTACGCGAACGGGCCGCGCAATTGGGCGTGACCCCCTACATGCTGCTGCTGGCGGCGTTCCAGCTGCTGATGCACCGCGCCAGCGGCCAGCACGACCTGCTGCTCGGGGCGGATGTCGCCGGCCGCGAACACCCCGACCTTGAGGCGCTGATCGGCTTCTTCGTCAATGTTCTGCCACTGCGCTCGCAACTGGACGAACAACTGGACTTCGCCGCGTGGCTGGCGCGCACCCGCACCACCTTGCTCGATGCCAGCGAGCAGCAGGCGCTGCCGTTCGACCTGATCGTCGAGGCTGCTGGCGCGCCGCGCCACCCAGGCATGAACCCGCTGGTGCAGGTGCTGTTCGTGATGAACGACATGCCGCTGGCGCATGGCGGCCTGGCCGACCTGAGTGTGCAGGTGCTGCCGCAGGCGGGCGGCTATTCGAAATTCGACATGGCGCTGTTCATCGACCCGGTCGCGGACGGCTGGCGCGTCACCTGGCAGTACGCCACACAGCTGTTCAAGGCAGAACGGGTCCAGGCACTGCTGCGTGGCTGGCTGGACATCCTGGGCCAGGTGCTGGGCAACCCACACATCCAACTGAGAGAGATCACTATGGCGGTTCACAGTGAAATCGTGGCGGCGCCTGCCGCCGCCGGCGGGCAACCCAAAAAAGACAAGCTGGGCAGTTTCCTCAAGCGCGGCGCCGGCACGCCAAGCCGGCCGGCCAGCGCAGTGCGCGAGGCTGCGATGGTGCCGGGGCAGGCCTTTCCGTTGCTGATCGAACCGGTCGATCCCGGCGTGAGCCTGACCGACTGGGTGGTGAAGCACCGTGCCGAGATCGAACGCAAACTGGTGGCTCATGGCGGCATTCTGTTCCGCGGTTTCGGCTTGCAGACCCCGCAGGACTTCGAGGCCTTCGCCGAGGCTGTGCAGCCTGGGCTGTACGGCCAGTACGGTGACCTGCCTAAGAAGGAAGGCGGCAAGAACACCTACCGCTCTACGCCGTATCCGGAGCAGAAGATGATCCTCTTCCACAACGAAAGTGCCCACCAGGACCGCTGGCCGCGCAAACAGCTGTTCTTCTGTGAACTGCCTTCGCCGGTTGGCGGTGCCACCCCGGTGGTCGATTGCCGGCAGATGTATCAGCGCCTGCCCGCTCCCCTGCGCCAGCGTTTCGAGGACAAGGGCCTGCTCTACGTACGTACTTTCACCGACAAGCTGGACGTGTCCTGGCAGCATTTTTTCAAGACCGACTCGCGTGCGGATGTCGAGCGCCGTTGCCAGGCGTCGGGTATCCAGTGGCGCTGGCTGGACAACGACGAACTGCAGATCCGCACGCCTTGCCCGGCGGTGATCGAGCACCCGGTCAGCGGTGAGAAGAGTTTCTTCAACCAGGTGCAACTGCACCACGTGTTCTGCCTGGATGCCGACGTGCGCGAGGACTTGTTGGCGCTGTATGGCCTGGAGCGCATGCCGCGTCAGGTTTACTACGGCGATGGCAGCCCGATCGAAGACGCCGACATGGCGTTGATCGGTGAGCTGTACGAGGCGTGCGCGGTGCGTTTCGACTGGCAGGCCGGTGATGTGATCCTGCTCGACAACATGCTGGCCGCACATGCCCGCGACCCGTTCCAGGGGCCACGCAAGATCGTCGTCGCCATGGGCGACATGATGCAACGTGCCGACCTTGAAACCCTCACCTTGAACCGCACAGGAGTGCAAGCATGAACATCACCGTTGAATCGAGCGGCCTGCCGTTGTTGCCCATGCAGGTGCTCGAGCTGACTGCACTGCCTGCCCGCTGGCAGGACGCGGCGCGCTGCATCACCTTGCAGCTCGACAGCGTGCCGGCGCCCGCCGCGCTGCGGGCTGCCCTGCAGCTGTGGCAGGGCCAGCACGACGCGCTGCGCCTGCGCATCGGCCAAGCCGCCGGTTATCGCGGCCTGCGTCAGTTTTTTCAGCGCGAGGCGGCAGCGGTGGACCTGACGTGGCTGGCGGCGGGCGATACCGCCGGCCGCCAGGCCTGGTTCGAGCGTGAGGTGGATGTGCAGGCCGGGGCGGGCGTCGCCGTGCTGGTGTGCGAGCAGGCCGAGGGGCGCTGCCAGTTGGTGCTTGGTGTGCTCGCTGCGCTGGTTGACGCTGCCAGCCTGCCGGCCCTGGCTGCAAGCCTTGCGGCGATCTGCCAGGGCACACTGGGAACAGCCGAAGACGGCGATTTCGAACAGTACCTGCAGTGGCGCAGCGAGGTGGTGGTGGATGAAGACGCCAGCACTGCGCGCAGCTACTGGAACGCGCTGAACGGCAAGCCCGCAAGCGCCCAGCAACTGCCCCGGCGCCCCCCGCAAGGCAGCCCGCGCGGTGAGCGCGCGCAGGCCCGCGCCGCGCTTGATCCGGCCGTTGTGCAGCACCTGGCCGGCCTTGGCCTGCCCTTGGACATGGTGTTGCAGGCAGCCTGGTGGCTGCTGCTGGCGCGGCTCGATGGTCAGCCTGCGCAGGTGGTGAACTGGTGCCACGACAGCCGCGGCGACTACACCTATTTCGCCGACAGTGCAGGGGTGTATCACAAGCAGCTGCCGGTGCTTGTCGACTACCAGGCCGAGCAGCCACTGCGTACCTGGCTGCACGGCCTGGCCGCGCAGTTGGAGCAGCATGCAGTTTGGCAGGAATACTTCACCCCCGAGCACACACCCGCGCTGGAGCCTGCCGCCATCGGTTTTCGCCTGATCCCCGCCTGCCCGCCGCTGGCCGGTGGTTGGCAGGTAGTGGGCATGGACGCGCCGAGGGTCGGCCCCGACCTGCTGCTGCAAGTCGACAGCGACCGCGCAGCGCCACAGGCGCTGTTGCAGTACTGGGCCTCGTGGCATAGCCCGGCACTGGCGCAGCTACTGCTCGAGCAGTACGTAACGCTGCTGGCAAGCATCGCTCAGACACCAGACGCGGCCTTGGCCAGCCTGGGCCTTGTCGGTGAGCAACAGCGTCGCCTGGTGCTTGAGCGTAACGCCCAGGCTGCACTGCCAGCGGTCACCGAACTGCTGCCCGAACGGGTCGCCCGCTGGCTGCGCGAACAGCCCCAGGCGCTGGCGATCATCGATCAAGGGCAGGGGTGGAGCTGGCAGCAGCTCGACCAGCTGGCCACTGCGCTGGCCGCCCACCTGCAGGCCCAGGGCGTTGGCAGCGCCAGCGTTGTCGGCCTGGCCCTGCCGCGCTCGGCGCACTGGCTGGCGGCGGTACTGGCCTGCTGGAAGTGCGGCGCTGCATACCTGCCGCTGGACCCGCTCTGGCCCGCAGCGCGACGCGAGCAGGTCAGCCGCCTGGCCGGCGCGCAGTTGCAGATCGATGCCACGCTGTTCGAGCAGTTGGCGGACACCTCTGCGCCGTTCGAGGCGCAAGCGCTCACGGCCAATACGGCGGCCTATGTGCTGTTTACCTCGGGTTCGACCGGTGAGCCCAAGGGGGTGGTCATCGAACACGGGCAACTGGCCGGGTACCTGCAGGCCGCTGAGCAGGCCTTGGACCTTTCGGCCTGCAGGCACTTTGCGTTCAGCGCCACGGTGGCGGCTGACCTCGGTCATACCAGCCTGTTCGGCGCCTTGCAGGTTGGCGCCACCTTGCACGTTGCCAGCGACGCAGTGATGCAGGACCCGGCGGCCTTTGCCGCGTTCGTGCGCAACGAAGGTATCGATTGCCTGAAGATCGTGCCGTCGCACCTGGCGGCGCTGCTCGACAGCGCGCAGCCCAGCCTGCCAGCGACCCTGGTACTGGGCGGCGAAGCGCCGAGTGCGCAGTTGCTGGCGCGCATCGCACGGCTGGCGCCTCAGGCTCGGGTGTTCAACCACTATGGCCCGACCGAGGCCACCGTCGGCGTGCTGGTCCAGCCACTGCGGGCCGAGACGCCGATGGCGAGCCTGGGCCAGGTGCTGGCCGGCAACCGCGTTTACTTGCTGACGCCTGCAGGGCAACTGGCGGGCGTGGGTGAGCTGGGCGAACTGCATGTGGCCGGGCGCCAGCTGTGCCGGGGCTATCTGGGGGCCGAGCAGGGGGCGTCGTGCTTTATCGACAACCCATTGCAAGCCGGCGAGCGCCTGTACCGCAGCGGTGACCTGGCCCGTTACCAGGCCGATGGCAGCATCCTGCTGCAGGGGCGGCAGGATCACCAGGTGAAGATTCGCGGGTTCCGTGTCGAGTTGGCCGAAGTGGAAGCGCGCCTGCTGGAGATCGACGGGGTGGCGCAGGGGGCGGTGCTGGCGATCGAAACCCAGCCCGGGCAACTGGAACTGCTGGCTTGCTACGCCGTGCACGGCGAAGCCGAAGGGCTCGATGAAGCCTCGCTGCGTGCGCGGCTTGCCGAGTGCCTGCCAGCGGCCATGGTACCGACGCAGCTGCGTTGCCTGCCGAGCCTGCCGCGCCTGGCCAACGGCAAGCTCGACCGTCGCGCGCTGCTGCAGCTGCCGCAGCAGGGCGGCCAGCAGGATGCCCCACAGGACGCATTGCAGGCGTTGCTGGCCCAGCGCATGGCGCAGTTGCTCGGGCGCGACAGCATCGGTATCCACACCGACTTCTTCGCTGCCGGCGGCCATTCGCTGCTGATCATCAAGCTGGTGGCTGGGATCCGTAAGTTGTTGAACTGTGAAGTGGCGCCGGCGCTGGTCTTCGAGCACCCCACAGTGGCGGGGCTGGCCGAGGCATTGCAGGCCAGCGAGGCAAACCGCGGGCAGTTGCTCAAAATTGCCCAGGCGCGCCTGCAACTGGAGCGCATGAGCCCTGAGGAAAAGGAGCAGATGCTGGCCAAGGCGAAGAACGTTACGGCATAGCTCAAACAGCGTTTGATAGGGCTGCTACGCAGCCCATCGCCGGCAAGCCGGCTCCCACAGGTACAGCGCAGGCCTCAAGAACCACGCTGAACCTGTAGGAGCCGGCTTGCCGGCGATGGGCCGCAAAGCGGCCGCAAATCTATTGACCGACTGGCATTAGCCTTCCGGTTTTTCATGAGTGCGAGGTTAGGCAGCCCCGAGCCATCGACCAATTGAACGCAAATGAAAAAAGTTATCAGTTTTTTTCACGTTCGTGCGTCTTACCTGTAAGCCGCTGAAAACGCGTCGCTCGAACGCGTAAGGCCCTTATAGAAACGGTACGTCGAGACCGTCACCTACACACTCATAGAACAGTCGGAGTCAGTTGCGCACATGAAGTCCAAACGTATGCGAAACAAGGGGGCAGCCTTGGCCGCCGGGCCATCGAAGTGGAGCCTGCGGGCTTCGGCGCTGGTGCTGAGCCTGGCCATGGCCCATGCCCATGCCCAGCCGGTTGCGGTGGACATCGCAGCCCAGCCATTGGACCAGGCCCTGATCGCCCTTGGCCAGCAGACCGGCCTGCAGATGGTCTACTCGCCCGACCTGGTCAGCGGCAAGCGTGCACCCAAGGTCAGCGGCACCATGGAGCCGGACCAGGCCCTGGCGCAACTGCTCGAAGGCGCAGGCCTTACCTACCGCATCGAGAACAATTCGGTCCTGTTGATCAGCACCGACACCAGTGATGTCGGCGCCGGTGCTCTGGTTATCGGCGAAACCACCATCATGGGCCAGGGGATGGGCCAGGCTACCGAGAACACCGGCTCCTACACACCGGGCCTGACCAGCGTCGGCTCGAAGAGCCCGACCTCGTTGAAGGAAACCCCGCAATCGGTGTCGGTGATCACCCGGCAGGTCATCGAAGACCGCCAGTTCACCGACATCAACGATGCGATGAAGGCCGTGCCGGGTGTGACCGTGCAGAGCAACACCTTCCGTATCCAGGACTTCTATTCACGCGGCTTCCCGATCCAGAACATCCAGCTCGACGGCGCCGCCCCCATGGCGTTGGGCACCACCGCCGGCAGCTTTTACGCGTCGAACATCTACGACATCGCCGAGTTCGACCATGTCGAAGTGCTGCGTGGTGCCAGCGCACTGTTTGGCGGCACCGGTGACCCGGGCGGTATCATCAACCTGGTGCGCAAGCGCCCGCTGGACTTCTACCAGCTCAAGTTCACCGCCTCGGCGGGCAGCTGGGACAACTACCGCAGCGAGCTGGACGTGACCGGCCCGCTGGGCTTCGATGGCAAGCTGCGTGGCCGTATGGTGGTGGCCTACCAGGACCGCCAGTACTTCGTCGACAACCGTGCCACCGACAAGCCGTTCTTCTATGGCGTGCTTGAAGCCGATGTCACCGACGACACCATGCTCACCGCAGGCTTGCGTTTCAACAAGGTCCACGAGACCGGCACCGCCTCGGCCGTGCCACGCTACAGCAACGGTGCAGACCTTGGCCTGCCGCGCCATACCGGCCTGTCTACCACTTGGGCGTACGCGGACGGCTTTTCCCGCGAGTATTTCGCCAAGATCGACCATCGCCTCAATGATGATTGGAAGCTCAACCTCAGCTACACCAACATCTACGACACCATCACCACCAACAACGCCACCACGCTGGGCTCTGTTAACCCGGTCACCGGCACCGGCGTGACCCGCTACGGCACCTACAACACCCAGTGGAGCGAGCAGAACCTCTGGGACGTCAACGTCTCCGGCGACTTCAGCATGTTCGGCCTCGACCACCGCCTGGTGGTGGGTGGCGACTATCAAGAGATCGACAGCCGCTGGCGCGGCACTAGCCGCTTCACCACTGCCGGCGGCCCGGTCAATGTATTCGATCCCGATTCCACCCCATGGGATGATCCAGGCGCCCGGCCGGTCATCAGCCGCGACTACAAGCCCAACAGCCAGACCCAATACGGCCTGTACTCGAGCCTGCGCCTGCAACTGGCCGAGCCGTTGCACCTGATCGTCGGTGCCCGTGCACAGCGCTACAAGTTCGACCAGACCTACCAGACGGCAGACGCCACCGGGTCGACCTGGACCCAGCAGTCGCGGGTGGACATGCGCGAACCGACCAAAGTCACCCCGTTTGGCGGCATCGTCTATGACCTGACGGACGAATGGGCGGCCTATGCCAGCTACGCCGAGATCTTCAAGCCACAGCAGAACCTGCTGGCCGGGCCTGCGACCTCTGGCAGCACCCTCGACCCGATGACCGGCAAAACCTACGAGACCGGCATCAAGGGCGAGCTGTTTGGCGGTGCGGTCAACACCAGCATTGCGCTGTACTACACCAAGCGTGAAGACCAGGCGGTGCAGGACCCGAACTACCCGTTGAGCCAGGTGGCATTCGGCGGTAACTGCTGTTACGTCAATGGTGGGGAAACCATCAGCAAGGGCATCGACATGGAAATCTCCGGCGAAATCCTGCCGGAATGGATGATGATGGCCAGCTACACCCTCAACATCAACAAGAACCGCGACACGGGCTCTGCGCTAAGCACCGTCACGCCCAAGCACATGGCCAAGCTGTTCACCACCTACCGCTTGCCGGGTGTGCTGAACGACTTCCGCGTCGGGGGTGGCGTGGACATCCAGAGTGCGACCAAGGTCAGCGGCACCGCAGCGACCTACGACAGCCTGGGCAACGTAGTGCAGTCCGATGTGCCTTTCGAATACCAGCAGAGCGGTTATGCGATCTGGAACGCGATGGTCGACTACCGTATCGACGAGCACTGGAACGTGACCCTCAACGGCAACAACCTGTTCGACAAGAAGTACTACCAGACAGTCGGTACCTCGACCTACGGCAACTACTATGGCGATCCACGCAACTTCATGCTGACGGTACGGGCGACGTACTGATTTCAGTCAGCGTAATCAGGGCTGCTGCGCAGCCCATCGCCGGCAAGCCGGCCCCCACAGGTACAGCGCAGTTCTTGAGGTCTGCGCTGTACCTGTGGGCCGGCTTGCCGGCGATGGGCCGCAAAGCGGCCCCAGATTCGCATCAGGCCAGCACCTGCTCCAACCAGCATCCTGCCGCGGCATACACCTCGCCAGTCGCTCCGGTGATCCCCGACATGCGCAGAAAGTCGTGGGTCAGCCCCGCCTCTATGCGCAGGGTGGTCGGTGTGCCGCTCGCCTCAAGCTTGCGCGCATAGTCCAGGCCTTCATCGAACAACGGGTCGTACTGGGCCAGGTTCACATACGCCGGCGCCATGGCCGGCAGCGCCGGGTGCAGCAGAGGCGAGGCGCGCCAGTCATTGTGCGCCTGGGCGGCGCCCAGGTAATGGTCATAGAACCAGTCCAGTGTGCCGCTCTCCAGCAGATAACCCTCGGCATACCGCTGGTGCGAGGCGCGCCGGGTATTGCTTTCGGCCACAGGGTAAAACAGCAGCTGCGCTTTCACTGCCATGGCCTGCGGGTGTTGCGCGGCTTCGATCGCCAGCACCGTGGCCAGGGTTGCCCCCGCGCTGTCGCCGGCCAGCACCAGCGCGCTCGGCAGGCCCAGTTCGGTGGCGCTGTGCTGCAGCCAGCTGGCGGCGTCCTGGCAATCGTGCAGGGCCGTCGGGAACGGTTGCTCCGGCGCCAGCCGGTAGTGCGCAGCGAACACCGCATAGTCACCCAGGCAGGCCAGGCGCCGGCACACGCAGTCATGCGAGTCCAGGCTGCCGACCACATAGCCACCGCCATGCAGGTAGAGCAGGGTGGCCTTGGGCGTGACGCCCGGGCGCACGTAGAGGCGGGCGGGCAACTGCGCACCATCGCGGCAACTGAACTGCAGGGCGCGCACCTCGACGTGGGCGGGAGGGTCGGGGTCGAGCAGGCGCGAGGCGTTTTCAAATTCCGCCCGCGCCTGGGCGATGCCCAACTGATGCATGGGCTGGCTCTTGCCCGTCAGGCGGCCGAGTTCGGCCAGTTCCAGGAACGCTTCCAGATCGCCATCCAGGGACATTCGGGTTTCCTTCACATTGTTGGATAAGGGCCCGGCCGCGCAGGGCGGCCGGGCGCAGGCTCACAGGGTTGGTGCGGCCACCGGCTGCAGGCGGTGAAGCACGGTTTCGAGCAGTGCACCATGGCTGACGATGGCGTAGTGATCTGCGGCCAGGCACTGGCTGGAGTGGATCGCGTGGCGCGCTTCGAAGGCCTGGCAGACGCCCGCTTCGCTGCTCTGTGCCCACCAGCAGTCCAGGCTGGCGCGTACCGCAGGCAGGGCGTGCACTTGCAGCGACAGGGCCTTGAGGGTCATGGCCACGGTAAACGTGCGCGCCAGATCCTCGCTGCTTTGCAGGCCGTCCATGGCCTCTGCGCCCAGGCTCCGCTCGATCAGTGCCTGCAGCTGCGTGGCATCGGCATTGGCCGCTACCGGGAACAGCGGCAGGCTGTCGGCCGGGCGGCCACTGACCACGGCGAGGAAAGCGCGCAGGTCGCCGCCGCAGTCTTCGTCCAGGGCCGCACCTGGCTCACCCGGTACATACGGGTCAACCAGACCAAGCAGGTCGATCTGCTGGCCCTGGCTCTCCAGCTCGCGGGCCACCAGCAGCGCCAGGGTGCCACCCAGCGACCAGCCCAGCAGGCGGTAGGGGCCTTGGGGCTGCTTCTGGCGGATGTACTGGGCGTAGTCGATGGCCATGGCTTCGAGCGACTCGTCCTGCCACTGGCGGTCGAGCAGCATGCGGTTCTGCAGGCCATAGACACTGCAAACGCCGTCCAGCCGCTGAGCCAGTGCGCGGTAGTCGAACACCGTGCCGAAGCCTGCATGCAGGCAGAACAGCGGTGCCTGGCGTTCGACCTTGCGGTTGAGCAGCAGCAGTGGGTCGAGCGCCGCCTGCTCGCGCGCCTCGGCCGGGCACAGTTCGGCGATGGTCGGGCGGGCGATCAGGTCGCGCAGCTTCAGGTTCAGGCCCAGTTGCGGTTGGTTGCGCAAGCGCGAGAGCACCTTGAGCACACCCAGTGAATCGCCCCCCAGTTCGAAGAAATGATCACTCACCCCAACCTGCTCCAGGCCCAACACATCGGCCCATATCGCCGCCAGCGCACGCTGGCGGTCATCCGCCGGTGCCTGGTACTGGCGTTCGCACATGAGAGGCTCGGGCAGTGCGCGGCGATCGACCTTGCCATTGGGGGTTAGCGGCAAGGCATCGAGCACCATCAGTTGCGCCGGTACCATGTAGTCCGGCAGTACCTGGCGCAGGTACTCGAGCATCGGGATGACAGCCCGCTCGCCGTCGCCACGTACCACGTAACCGACCAGCTGCTTACCGTTGGCACCCTCGCGCGCCACCACCACGGCATCGAGCACGTTGGCGATATCGCGCAGGCGCGCCTCGATCTCACCCAGTTCGATGCGAAAACCGCGGACCTTCACCTGATTGTCCAAACGCCCGAGGTAGTCGAACACCCCGTCCGGGCGCTGGCGTACCAGGTCACCGGTGCGGTACAGGCGCCCGCCAGTGGCGCTGAACGGGTCGGCGACGAAGCGCTCGGCACTCAGCCCCGGGCGGCGGTGATAGCCACGGGCAAGGCCCTCGCCACCGATGTACAGCTCGCCGGCCAGGCCTGCCGGCAGCGGGTTGAGGCAATCATCCAGTACATGCAGCGTGCGGTTGCCCACGGCCACGCCAATGGGTGCATACACCGCTTCGCAGCGCGCCGTCACCGGCACCTTCCACAGCAGTGGGGTGACCACGGTTTCGGTAGGGCCGTAGCCGTTGGTGAGGTACTGCGGTTTGAGCACCTGCTTGACCTGCTCGAAGTTGGCATCGGCCACTGCATCGCCGCCGAAGCAGTAGATGCGCACAGGGGGCGGGGCCGGTTGTGCCTGGCCATATTCGGCCAGTTGCTGAAGATAGGCCGGCGGGAAGCAGGCGATGCTGATGGCCTCGGCATGCAGCACGTCCCAGGTCTGCTGCGGGGTCCACAGGGTGTTGCCACGCACCACCAGCAAGCCCCCGCTGATCAGGGTCGACAGCCAGCGCTCCTGGGCACCGTCGAAGGCGAACGACATGAACAGCAGTTCGCGGGTCGACGGGCCCATTTCATAGCGTTCGATGATCGCCTGGCAGTGCATGCGCAGCGGGCCTCGGGCCACGGCCACGCCCTTGGGGTTACCGGTGGAGCCGGAGGTGTAGATCATGTAACTGAGCTGATCGTCCAGCGCCTGCTGTTGCGGCGCGTGACGCTGCGCGGACAGCTCGCACCGGTCCAGGTCCAGGCGGCGCTCGGGGGCGATGCCCAGGCGCTCGCCGATAACGCTGTCGGTCAGCAACAGGGCCACGTCGGCGTCGCCGATGATCCACTGCAGGCGTTCGGCGGGGTAATCGATGTCCAGCGGCACATAGGCCGCGCCAGCCTTCATCACCGCGTAGAAAGCAACGATGGTGCGCACCGAGCGGTCCAGGGCGATGCCCACCCGGTCCTCGCGCCCGATACCGCGTTCGAGCAGGGTCCAGGCCAGGCGGTTGGCCTGCTCTTCCAATTGCCCGTAGGTCAGTTGCACCCCGTCGCAGCGCACTGCCACCTGGTCTGCACGCTCCTTTGCATGACGGCCGATCAGGCTGGCCAGGTCATGCTGTGCTGTATCGCAGGGCTGTGCGTGTGGCTGCACGACGGTGTCGAGCAGGCCGAGCGTGCCGACTGCCGCCTCGGGGTGGCTCAGCAGGCGTTCGAGCAAGGCTTCGAAGTGGCGGCGGATGGCCTGCACCTGCTGCGCCTGGAAATGGTCCAGGCGGTAGAGGAACTCGATACGCAGGCGGGTATTGAGGTGCACCGCCAAGTCCATCGGGTAGTTGGTGACGTCGCGCAGTTGCGCTTCGCCGAAACGCAGGCCGGCGGCACCGGCCGATTGCAGGCGTTCATCGATGGGGTAGTTCTCGAACACGATGATGCTGTCGAACAGCGCCTGGCCGTTGCTCTGGGCCCAGCGCTGGATGTCCACCAGCGGCGTGTGCTCGTGGTCGCGCACTTCCAGGTTGCAGGTCTGCAACTGTTGCAGCCAGTCCTGCACCGCTTGTGCCGGGTGCGGTGCCTGGATGATCGGCAAGGTGTTGATGAACAGCCCCAGCAGGCTGTCGGCACCCGGGAGGCTGGCCGGGCGACCGGACACGGTGGCGCCGAAGCACACGGTCTGTTGGCCGGTGTAACGTTGCAACAGCAGCACCCAGGCAGCCTGCACCAGGGTGTTGGGGGTTACGCGCAGGCGCTGGGCCTGCTCGCGCAGCCAGGTGGTGCGCTGCTCGTCCCAGTGCAGGTAGAGCGCGCCGTGGCCTTCCTGGGCGCTGCGGCTGCCGGCCGCACCGGCCAGCTGGGTGGGGGCCTGCAGCTCGGCCAGGCGTGGCCGCCAGAAGGCTTCGCTGGCCTGTTGCGCCGGCGCCTGCAGCCAGCGGATGTAGTCGCTGTAGCGGCCTTGCTGAG
The DNA here is from genome assembly GCF_047456105.1 of Pseudomonas sp. BNK-15. Lineage (NCBI taxonomy): Bacteria > Pseudomonadati > Pseudomonadota > Gammaproteobacteria > Pseudomonadales > Pseudomonadaceae > Pseudomonas > Pseudomonas sp. BNK-15. The sequence continues at coordinate 138,941 of NZ_CP179898.1, read as the reverse complement.
CCGGCAACGGCTGGCCGGCGTAGCACTGGAACAGTTCACCGAGCAGGCGTGACTGGCTCCAGCCATCCATGAGGATGTGGTGGCTGGTCAGGATCAGTTGGTGGCGCTCGTCATCCAGGCGCACCAGCAACAGGCGCAGCAGGGGCGGGGCGAGCAGGTCGAACGGGCGGCGGCGCTCGGCTTCGGCGGCGGCGGCCAGGCGCGCCGGCTCGACGGCCTGGCCACGCCAGTCCAGCTCCCGGGCGTCGAGCTGGCCCTGGCGCAGCACCACCTGCAGTGGCTCGCTCAGCTGCGGCGCCTGCCAGAAGGCACTGCGCAGCATCTCGTGGCGCTCCACCAACCGGCCCCAGGCGGCGATGAAACGCGGCGCCTCCAGGCCTTGGACCTCGACGCTGGTCTGGTTGATGTAGAAGTCCCCGGCACCGGCATCCTGGGTGTGGAACAGCATGCCCTGCTGCACGGTGGACAGCGGGTAGATGTCCTCGACCTGGTCGCAGGCGAAGGGCAACAGGGCCAGCTGGGCCTGGCTCAGGCGGGCCAGCGGCACGTCCGAAGGGGTCAGGCCCCGGCGCACGCCCTGGCCGCACAGGGCCACGGCCTCGCGCAACTCGGCGGCGTAGTCATCGGCCAGGCGCTGCAGTTGAGCCGGCTCGAACATGCGCTGGCTGAAGCTCCAGTTCAAGCGCAGCTCGCCGTCGAACACCTGGCCATTGAGCGCCAGCCAGTTCTGCAGCGGTGCATCGGCGCTGTGTTCGCGGCCTTTGTCTGCCGGGATCGGCCGCATCAGCGTGGCGGCATCGTCGTTGCCACTGTCGAACTGGCCCAGGTAGTTGAAGGTGATACGCGCAGCGGGCAGCGCGGCCAGGGCCTCACGTATTGCCGGGCTGGCGAAGCTGCGCAGGGCACCGAAGAAAGCACCTTTGCCCGGCAGGGCGCGCAAGTGTTCCTTGGTCAGCATGATCGCTTCGGCCAGCGAGCTGCCGGCGCTGATGCGGGCCGGGTAGAGGCTGGTCAGCCAGCCGACGCTGCGGGTCAGGTCGGCCTCGAAGTCGGCGAAGGCTTCGCGGCCATGGCCTTCGAGTTCCACCAGATGGTCATCGGCGCCGGTCCAGCGTTGCAGCACGCGGGCGAGGGCGGCCAGCAGCAGGTCGTTGATCTGCGTGCGGTAGGCGGCCGGGCAATCCTTGAGCAGGCGCGTGGTGGTCGCGGCATCCAGATGGGTGGTGACGCTGCGGCTGTCGCGCAGGCGCAGCGCAGCGTCGGCATCGATCACCGGCAGCGTGCTGTCGATATCGGCGCACTGGCGTTGCCAGAAGGCGGCTTCCTGCTCCCCGGCCGGGCTCTGTGCGTGCGCTTGCAGGCGCAGGGCCCAGTCCTGCACCGACAGGGTACGCGGTGGCAGCGCGCAGGCCTGGCCGGCAGCCGCCTGGGAATAGGCACTTTGGAGGTCTTCAAGCAGGATGCGCCAGGACACACCGTCAACGGCCAGGTGGTGGATCACCAGCAGCAGGCGCAGCTCACCGTCGACCACCCCCTGCACTGCGCGCAGCAACGGGCCTTGGGCCAGGTCGAGGCTGCCCTGAGCACGGTCGCACAGGCCCTGCCAGCTGTCGCCCTGGCTTGGCTCGAACAGCCAGAGCACGTCGTCGTCGGGCACGTGCGGGGCAAAGTGTGCCTGCCACTCGCCTTGCACCTGGCTGAAGCGCAGGCGCAAGGCATCGTGGGTGGCCAGCAGTGCAGCGAGTGCCTGGCGCACATGGGCCGGGGCCAGCGCCTGGTTGGCCTTGAGCATCACCGACTGGTTCCAGCGCTGCGCCTGTGGTACGGCCTGGGCGAAGAACTGCTGTTGCATCGGCAGTAGCAGGCTGCGACCGCTGGCGGGCAGGTATGCGGCCTCGGCCGGTTCGGCCTGGGTCAGGGTGACGTGGGCCAGCGTGCGCACGGTCTGGTGGCTGAACAGGTCTTTGGGGGTGAAGTGCAGGCCGTCGCGTCGAGCCTGGCTCACCAGTTGGATGGACACGATCGAGTCGCCGCCCAGCTCGAAGAAGTTGTCATCAATGCCCACGTGCTCACGCTTGAGCACCCGCTGCCAGACCTGCACCAGGCGTGCCTGCAGTTCATCTTCGGCGGCGCTGTAGCTGGCCTGGGCCTGAGCCAGCCCCGGGGCGGGCAGGGCCTTGCGGTCGAGTTTGCCATTGGGGCTCAGCGGCATGCGCTGCAGGAACAACCACTGGTTGGGCACCATGTAGTCGGGCAGGTGGGCCAGCAGTGCCTGGCTCAGCTGCTCGCGCTCCGGCAGCGGTGTGCCGGCCTTGGCCACCAGGTAGGCGACCAGCTGGTTGTCCACGGCCAGCACGGCGGCCTCGTGGATGGCGGGTTGCTCCATCAGGCGCGCTTCGATCTCGCCGAGTTCGATGCGCAGGCCGCGGATTTTTACCTGGTGGTCGATGCGCCCGCAGTACTCGATCACGCCGTCGGCGCGGTAGCGCGCCAGGTCGCCCGTGCGGTACATGCGTGCGCCAGGCTGGAACGGGCAGGCAACGAAACGCTCGGCGGTCAGTGCCGGGCGTTGGTGATAACCGCGGGCAAGGCCCACGCCGCCCAGGTACAGCTCGCCGATGACGCCCGCGGGTTGCGGCTGCAGGCCGGCATCAAGGATCCAGCAGGCCAGGTTGGCGATCGGATTACCAATCGGTACGCCGGTCTTACCCTCGTCACGGCAGGTCCAGTGGGTGACGTCGATGGCCGCTTCGGTGGGCCCGTACAGGTTGTACAAGCGGGCCTGCGGCAGTTGCGCGAATACTTGCTGCTGCGCCTCCACCGGCAGTGCTTCGCCACTGCAGGCGATGCGCTGCAGGCTGCTGCAGCGGGCAACCTGGTCGTCGAGCAGGAAGGCCTGCAGCATCGAGGGCACAAAGTGCAGGGTGGTGACCTGATGCTGGACGATCAGTTGTACCAGGCGCGCCGGGTCGCGGTGGTCACCCGGTGCGGCGATGGCCAGGCGGGCGCCGGTGATCAACGGCCAGAAGAACTCCCACACCGACACGTCGAAGCTGAAGGGGGTCTTCTGCAGCACTGTGTCGCTGGCATCCAGGCCGTAGGCCGCCTGCATCCACTGCAGGCGGTTGGCCAGGGCCTGGTGGCTGTTACCCGCGCCTTTCGGCCGGCCGGTGGAACCGGAGGTGTAGATGACGTAGGCCAGTTGCTCGGGCGCGCACGGCAGGTGCGGATCGTGCTCGGGCTGCGCGGCCGGCGCCTGGTCGAGCAGGAGCACGGGCAGCCCGTGCGGCAGCGGTAGGCGATCGCGCAGGTGCGACTGGGTCAGCAGCAGGCTGATGCCACTGTCTTCGACCATGTAGCTCAGGCGCTCGGCGGGGTATTCAGGGTCCAGCGGCACGTAGGCGCCGCCGGCCTTGAGGATGGCCAACAGGCCAACCACCAGTTCCAGGCTGCGCTCGGCGGCGATGCCGACCGGCGTGTCCTGGCGCACGCCTTGGGCGATCAGGGCGTGGGCCAGCCGGTTGGCCTGACGGTTGAGCTGGGCGTAGCTCAGCGCGCTGTCGCCGAACAGCAGTGCGGTGGCATCGGGTGTGCGGCGTGCCTGGGCTTCGACCAAGGCATGGACCGACGGCGTGGCAGGGTAGGTGTGGGTGGTGGCGTTCCACTGGGTGAGCAAGCGCTGGCGTTCTTCATCGGCCAGCAGTGTCACCTCGCCAAGCGCCTGCTGCGGGGCATGCACCACTTGCGCCAGCAGGCGCAGCCAGTGGTCACCCAGGCGTTGGATGGACGTGTGGTCGAACAGGGCTGTGGCGTAGGTCAGGCTCGCACTCAGGCCCAGGGCGTCCTCAAAGGTGTTGAGGGTCAGGTCCAGCTGCGCGGTCTCGCCTGCCAGTGGCAGCGGCTCGATGGCCAGGCCGTGGCCGAGGGCCGTTTCGTTCGGCTGGGGCGCGCCGACCTGATGGTTGAACATGACCTGGAACAACGGGTTGTGGCTGAGGTTGCGCTCGGGCTGCAAGGCCTCGACCAGTTGCTCGAAGGGCAGGTCCTGGTGGGCCTGGGCCTGCAAGGTGGTGGTTTTGACCTGGTCGAGCAGTTGCTCGAAAGACAGGGTCGGCTGGCACTGGCCATCGATGACCAGGGTGTTGACGAAGAAGCCGATCAGGTCTTCGGCCTCGACCCGGTTACGGTTGGCGCTGGGCACGCCGACGCGGATGTCCTGCTGGCGGGTGTAACGGTGCAGCAGGGCCATGAACGAGGCCAGCAGCACCATGAACGGTGTGGCCTGGCGTGCCTGGGCCAGCTGGCGCACGGCCAGGGCCAGGGCCGGCGGGATGGCCAGCGGCAGGCGCGCACCGTCGAATCGCTGCACGCTCGGGCGTGGCCGGTCCAATGGCAGTTCCAGCACTGGCACTGCGCTGCCCAGGCGCTGGCGCCAGTAGTCGAGCTGGCGTTCCTGCTCGCCGGCTTCCATCCAGTGGCGTTGCCAGATGGCGTAGTCGGCGTACTGCAGCTGTGGTTCTGGCAACTGGCTGGTCAGGCCCTGGCTGAAGCGGGCGTAGCAGTGGGTCAGCTCCTTGACCATCACCTGCATCGAGCGGCCGTCGCTGATGATGTGGTGCTGCACCAGCAGCAGCACATGGTCATCGCTGCCCACTTGCAGCAACTCGGCACGCAGTAATGGGCCGCAGGCCAGGTCGAAAGGTTCACGTACCCGCGCCTGGATATGGGCCTGTACGGCCTGCTCATCGAGCGTGGTGAGCGTCAGTGCCAGCGCGACGGTGCTGTCGACCTGCTGCGCGACGCCTTGCTCGTCTTCGACGAAACGCGTGCGCAGGCTGTCATGGCGGCGCACCAGCGCCTCAAGGCTGGCCTGCAGCGCAGCGACGTTCAGGGCGCCGCGCAGGCGCAGGGCGCAGGGGATGTGATAGGCGCTGGCCTGGCGGTCGAACTGCCAGAGGAACCATTGACGTTGCTGGGCGAACGACAACGGCAGGCGGTCGAACGCTTCACGTACCTGAGGGATCGGCAGGCTGGCCACCGACAGGCCTTCCTCGCGCATCTTCAACAGGTACTGCCGGCGCTTTTCCAGCGGCAGCAGGACAAAGCGCTTGGCAATTCTCGAAGCGGCAGTGCTGTCCATCAGTGTTCCTCCATTTCGTCGAGCCAGGCTTCGAGGGTGTCGAGCTTGTTTTCATCGACCGCAGTTGTAGTGGTGTCCAGGTGAAGCGCCAGGGCTTGAAGGGTCGGATGCTGGAACAGGGCCTGAGGGGTCAGCTCGCGGCCCAGCTCCAGCTGGATGCGCGAAACGACGTTGATCACCAGCAGCGAATGCCCCCCCAGCTCGAAGAAGTCGTCGTCCAGGCCCACGGCCTGCACGCCGAGCACCTGTTGCCAGATGCCGGCCAGTTGCTCCTGCAACGGTGTGTGGGGGGCGCGGAAGGTGCGTTGGGCGTTGCTGTCGGCTGGTGCCGGCAGGGCACTGCGGTCGAGTTTGCCGTTGACGGTCAGGGGCAGCTGTTCGAGCCACATGCAATGGGCCGGCACCATGTAGTCGGGGAGCTGCGCCTTGAGCGCGGCGCGCAGGGCGCCGGTGTCGCCGCCCTGGCCTGCATGCGCCACCAGGTAGGCGAGCAGGCGGGTGCCGGCGGGCCCCTGGTCGGCGATCACCACTGCCTGCGCCACCGTCGGCTGCGCTAGCAGGCTGGCCTCGACTTCGCCCAGTTCAATACGGAAGCCGCGGACCTTCACCTGTTGGTCGATGCGCCCGATGTATTCGAGGGTGCCGTCGCTACGGCGGCGCGCCAGGTCGCCGGTGCGGTAAAGGCGGCTGCCGGGCTGGGTGGAGAACGGGTTGGCGATGAAGCGCGTGGCGCTCAGCCCGGCGCGGTTGAGGTAGCCTCGGGCGAGGCCCGCCTGGCCGATGTACAGCTCGCCGACGCAGCCCGCCGGAACCGGCTCGAGTTCGCCGTCGAGCAGGTAGCCGCTGAGGTCGTCGATCAGTTCGCCGATCGGGCTCACCGTGCGGTTCAGGTCATCCAGGCCAATCGGTCGATAGGTGACGTGCACAGTGGTTTCGGTGATGCCGTACATGTTCACCAATTGTGGCCGCTGTGCGCCGAAGCGCTCGAACCAGGGGCGCAGTGCAGCCACGTCGAGCGCTTCGCCGCCGAAGATCACAAGGCGCAGGGCAAGGTCTGCCGAGGTGGCGCTGCACGCGGCCTGGGTCAGTGGTTTGAAAGCCGAAGGTGTCTGGTTGAGTACGCTTACACGCTCGTCCACCAGCAGTTGCAGGAAGCCCTGCGGGTCGCGGCTCAAGGCCTGCGGCACGATCACCAGGCGGCCTCCATGCAGGAGCGCACCGAAGATCTCCCACACCGAAAAGTCGAAGGCAAAGGAGTGGAACAGGGTCCAGACGTCATTGTGGTCGAAGCGGAACCAGCGATCGCAGGCGCTGAACAGCCTCAGGACATTGCGCTGGCTGAGCAGCGTGCCTTTGGGCAGGCCGGTGGAGCCGGAGGTGTAGATGATGTAGGCGAGGTTGTCGCCGCTGCTGCGCGGCGCGGGATTGGCCACCGGCTGGTCGTCGTAGCCGGCCTCCAGGTTCAGGCGCAGCAGCCCGTCGTACTCTGGCAGTTCGGCGAGCAGGCCTGGCTGGTCGAGCAGCACCTTGATGCCGCTGTCGCGGACCACGAAGGCCAGGCGCTCTGCCGGGTGCGCGGGGTCGAGCGGCACGTAGGCGCCGCCGGCCTTGAGGATGGCCAGCAAGCCGACGATCATCGCGAAGCCGCGCTCGGCCGCCAGGCCCACCGGCACCTCGGCGTCCACGCCTGCCGCGATCAGGCGGTGTGCCAGGCGGTTGGCGCGCTGGTTGAGCTCGGCGTAGCTCAAGGCCTGGCCCTGATAGCGCAGGGCAACAGCCTGCGGCTGCCGTTGTACCTGGGCTTCGATGCGTGCCGCCAGCGCTTGCGTTTGTGGGTGGGCGACCGGCGCGCCGTTCCAGGCGTCCTGGACCTGCGAGCGTTCGGCCGGGTCCATCAGGGCCAGTCGTGCGAGCGGCAGCCCTGGCTGGGCCAGGGCCTGTTCGAGCAGGTTCAGCCAGTGCCTGGCCAGGCGTTGCAGGGTGGTGGCGTCGAACAGCATGCGGTCGTAGGTAAAGCTGGCGCTGAGGCCGTGTTCACCCTGGGCCGTGCTTAGCGCCAGGTCGAACTGGGCCTCCTGCGGCTGGCTGTCCAGTGCCTCCAGGTGCAGCGCACCCAGTGGCGCGGCATCGGCCGCCTGGTGGTGGTTGTACAGCACCTGGAACAAGCCCTGTTGCGGGCCGCGCTGGGGCAGCAGGGCTTCGAGCAGTTGCTCGTAGGGCAGGTCCTGGTGGTCTTGGGCTTCGACCATGGCCTGGCGGGTCTGCGCCAGCAGCCCGGCAAACGACAGGTCGGCCGTGCAGTCGGCGCGCAGCACCAGCGTGTTGACGAAGAAGCCGATCAATTGCTCGGTTTCCAGGCGGTTGCGGTTGGCCACCGGTACGCCGATGCGGATGTCCGGCTGGCCGGTGTAGCGGTGCAGCAGGGCCTGCCAGGCCGCCAGCAGCACCATCGGAACTGTCGCCTGGTGCGCGCTGGCGAAGCGTTGCACGGTTTCGCCCAGTGCCGTGGGCAATGCCAGATGCAAGCGTGCTGCCGGGCGCTTGGCGTTGTCGCGACGGGGGTGATCGCAGGGCAGCTCGAGCACCGGTTGCTCGCCGGCCAGGCGTGTGCGCCAGTAGGCCAGCTGGCGCTCGCGCTCGCCGTCATCCAGCCAGCGACGCTGCCAGGCAGCGAAGTCGGCGTATTGCAGTGCCAGTGCGGGCAAGGCTTGGCCTTGATAGAGCGCGCACAGCTCGCGGACCATCACCTGCATCGACCAGGCGTCGGAGACGATGTGGTGCTGCACCAGCACCAGCACGTGGTGGTCGGCCGCCAGGCGCGCCAGCCCTACACGCAGCAGCGGGCCGTTGGCCAGGTCGAAGGGCTGGCCGAGCAGGCCTGCGATAAAGGCTTGGCACTGGCTTTCTTCAAGTGGCTGGCCCTGCAGGTTCAGCGACCAGGGGGCGAGGATGTGCTGGCGCGGCCGTTCACCTTCGAGGGTGAAGCAGGTGCGCAGCGCTTCATGGCGGGCAATCAGCTGGTCGAATGCTCGGCTCAGGGCGGTGACATCCAGCGGGCCGCGCAGGCGCAACACGCTGGGAATGTGGTAGGCGCTGCTTTCTGGGGCCAGCTTCCACAGCAGCCACTGGCGCTCCTGGGCGTAAGACAGCGGCAGTTGGTCGCGCGCGGTCTGCACCGGCAGGGCCAGCGGCGTAGCCTTTTGCAAATGCGCCAGGGCCTGGCAGAAGTCGCCCAGGCGCGGCTGGTCGAACAGCAGGCGCAGGGGGAAGTTCAGCGCCAGCTCATGGCGCAGGCGCGAGACTGCCCGCGCCACCAGCAGCGAATGGCCGCCCAGGGCGAAGAAATCATCACCCAGCCCGACGCGTTCGGCCTTTAGCAGCTCGGCCCAGGTGGCCGCAACCTGGCGTTGCAGGTCAGTGGTCGGCGCCAGGTAGCGAGCCTGCGCCGGGCTTTCATCGACCACCGGCAGGGCCTTGCGGTCGAGCTTGCCGTTGGGTGTCAGCGGCATGGCCTGCAACAGGTGCAGGCGTGCTGGCAACATATAGCCTGGCAGTTGCTCACGCAGCGGCGCCAGGCAGTGTTCGATGAAGGCCTGGCTGTCGGCGGGCCTGCTGGCAGGCACCACATAGGCGACCAGTTGAGCCCCATCGACGCCGTCGCGGGCGACCACTGCGGCTTCGCGCACCGCGTCCAGGGTGAGCAGGGCCGCTTCGATCTCGCCCAGCTCGATGCGAAAACCACGGATCTTCACCTGATGATCGACCCGGCCAAGGAAGTCCAGGCTACCGCTGGCGTGGCGGCGCGCCAGGTCGCCGGTGCGGTACAGGCGCTCGCCGGGCTTGCCATAGGGGTGCGGCACGAAGCGTTCGGCGGTCAGGCCGGGGCGCTGGTGGTAACCCTGGGCCAGGCCGTCGCCGCCGATGTACAGGTCAGCCGGCACCCCCGGGGGGCTGGGCAGCAGGTTGCCGTCGAGCAGCAACAGGCCGGTGCGCTCGATCGGCTGGCCCAGTTCGGGGCGGGCGCTGGCGCGGGCCAGTGCGTGGCGCGCCGACCAGATGGTGGTTTCGGTCGGGCCGTACAGGTTCCACAGCGCGGCGCAACGGGCCAGCAGCCTTACCGCCAGGTCATCGCCGAGCGCTTCCCCGCCGCATAGCGCGGTCAGTGCAGGCAGGCGTTGGTCGGGGTCATTGTCGAGCAGCATGCGCCATGTCGACGGGGTGGCCTGCAGCACGTCGACGTGCTCGCTGATCAGCAGGTCGAGGATTGCCGCCGGGTCCTGCACGGTGTGCTTGTCGGCCAGCACCATGCACGCCCCGGTGCACAGTGGCAGGTACAGCTCCAGGCCGAAGATGTCGAAGGAGCAGGTGGTGATGCTCAGCAGGCGCTGGCCCGGGTGCAGGCCGGGGGCTTTGGCCATGGCCGCGACGAAATTGGACAGTGCGCCATGGGGCACCATCACGCCCTTGGGGTTGCCAGTCGAACCGGAGGTATAGAGCACGTAGGCCAGTTGCTGCGGTGGGCAGTCCAGGGCCAGGGCCGGTTCGGGCTGGTGCGTGGCCTGCAGGTCGAAGTCATCGAGCAGCAGTACCTGCTGGCCTGGCGTTGGCAGGGCAGCCAGCACCGAGGCCTGGCTCAGCAGCAGGGGGGCGCCGCAATCTTCAAGCATGTAGGCCAGGCGTTCGGCGGGGAACTGGGGGTCCAGCGGCACATACGCCGCGCCGGCCTTGAGGGTGGCCAGCAAGGCGACGACCAGCGGCGCGCCGCGCTCCAGGGCCACCGCCACTCGCTCGCCCGGGCGGATGCCGGCGGCTTGCAGCCGGCGGGCGAGGTGCTCGGCGGCGTTGTCGAGGGCGCGGTAGCTCAGGCGCGTGTCGCCGGCGACCAGCGCAACGGCCTCGCCGTGGCTGCGCGCCAGGCGTGCGAACTGCTGGTGCACGGCCAGGCCGTCGAGGGCATCGCCAGCGGGGCCCTGTGCGGCCGCCAGCCACTGTTCACGCTGCAAGGCAGGTTGCGCATGAAGCTCACCGATTGCGCACTCGGGGTGGTCGAGCATGGCCTGGAGGATGGCCAGCCAGTCCTCGCCCAGCCGCAAAGCGGTGGCTGCCTCGAACAGCGCGGCATCGTAGTCGAGGCTGATGCCGAGCCGCTCGCGACCCGCCTGAACGTTGAGGCTGAGGTCGAACTTGGCGGCAGTCGGCGCACTGGGCAAGGGCTCGATGTGCAAACCTGCGAAACCGGCCGGGGGCTGCTCGGCATTGTCGCTGGTCCAGTTGAACAGGCAGTGGAACAGTACGCCGTTGGTGCCTTGGCGTTGTTCGGCAAGCGCTTGCTCAAGCGGGTAGTCGGCATGTTCCAGGCACGCCAGGGCGTGCTTGCGCACCTGCTCGAGCAGGCCGGCCACGGACTGGCGTGGGTCCAGGCGTGCCCGGTGGATCTGGCTGTTGACGAAAAAGCCGATCAGGTCCTGTACCTGTTCCTGGGTGCGCCCGGCATTGGGCACACCAACGATGAAATCCTCCTGCCGGGCATGGCGGCCAAGTACCAGTTGCCAAGCGGCCAGCAGCACCATGAACGGCGTCAGGCCATTGGCCCGGCAGGCTGCCTGCAGCTGGCTGAACAGCGCGGCGGGCAACGCCAGGGTGCAGGTCCCGGCGGCGGTGGCGGGGCGGCTGTCGCGCGGGTGATCGGTGGGCAGTTCCAGCCGTTGCAGGCCACCTTGCAGGTACTGGCGCCAGTAGCTGGCGGCGCGTTCGTGGGCCGGGCTGGCCTGGTAGACGCCGCGCTGCCAGTGGGCGAAGTCCAGGTACTGCACCGCTGGGCGAGGCAGCTGACAGTCACTGCCGGCGCAGGCGTTGGCGTAGGCCTGCGAGAGGTCGCGCAGCAGCACCGGATTGGACCAGGCATCACTGACGATGTGGTGGCTGGTCAGGGCCAGCACATGGCGTTGCGCGCCCAGCTGGTACAGGCAGGCGCGCAGCAGTGGGGCCTGGGTGAGGTCGAACGGGGTGGCGGCTTCGGTGTGCAGCGCCTCGCGCAGCACGTGCTGTGGTTGGCTGCGCAGGTCGACGCAGCGCAGGTTCAGCCGCGCTGCGCGGTCGACCTGCTGGCGTGGCTGGCCCTGCACCTCGTTGATGCGGGTACGCAGGATGTCGTGACGGTCGATGACCCGGTCCAGTGCCTGTTGCAGGTCTTGCGCCTGCAGCGGGCCCTGGAGCAAAAAGGCGCGCGGCTGGTTGTAGGTGGCGGCATCGGGGTCGAGCTGATCGAGCAGCCACAACTGCTCCTGGGCGAACGACAGCGGCGCGTGGTCGGCGCCGTGGGCAATGATGCCGGCAGGGGCAGCGACGGTTTCGTCGAGCTCGCAGAGCAGGGCCAGCAGCGCGTCATCGGTGGATTGGTTCTGGGGTGTCATCTCGGTCTCGCCATCACTGGAGAATTAAGCGTACTGAGAGAGACGAAGGGGCAGGGGGGTGATTTAGGCAGGTGACGAAACAGCTGCACCCGGCGCGCGTGGGGCGCGCCGGGTGGGGCTCAGGCGAGGGCGGGTGCGTGTTCGACGACGACTTTGCCGGCCTGCAGCCGCACCAGCTGGTCGGCGATGTCGAAGTAGCGGTCATCGTGGGAAATGACAATGATGGTCTTGCCCAGGCGCTTGAGGTCCGGCAGCAGCTCGGTGTAGAAAATCCGCCGGAAGGTCGGGTCCTGGTCGGCGGCCCATTCGTCGAACACCAGCACCGGGCGCTCTTCCAGCCAAGCGTTGATCAGCGCCAGGCGCTTGCGCTGGCCGGTGGACAGGTCGGTGGTGCTGAACGCACCGTCCTTGACGCTGACCTTGTGGGCGATTTCCAGGCGCTCCAGGTAGCGGTTGGCGTCTTCGGGGATGTGCGTGTCCCCCTGCACCACATCATCGAACAGGTAGTAGTCGGCAAACACCGTGGTGAACAATTGCCGGTAGTCGTCGCGAACCTGTGCGTCGACGGCCTGGCCGTTGAGCAGGATCTGCCCCTGTTGCGGCGTGTACAGGCCCAGCAGCAACTTGATCAGGGTGGTCTTGCCACAGCCGTTTTCACCGACCACGAAGACGATGTCGCCCTGGGCGATGCGCAGGTTCACCGGCCCTACCTGGAACGGTTGGGCACCGGGGCTGGCTTGATAGGCATAGCTCACCTCGCGCAATTCCAGGCTGTCGACCACGACAGGCTTGTTGCCGTGGTCCTCCAGCAGCAGGTGCGCTTCAGGCGAAGAAAACTGCTCGGAAAGCTCGGCGATACGGCGAAAGGCGATTTGCGCGCGGCTGACCACCGGCAAGGTACCGATCAGGTGTTCCAGCGGGCCTTTCATGTACAGCAGCACCAGCACGAAGCCGCTGATGGCCTTGGGGTCGGCGCTTGGCCAGAGGAACTGCAGGGTCAGGCCCAGGCCGATGACCACGAAGAACAGCATGGAGCCGAAGCTCTTGGCAATGACGAACGTGTTGATCGAGCGGACCTGAGTGGCGCAGATCGCGTCGGCGGTGTCCTGGATGCCTTGGCGGAACATGCGCTGGCGCCGCGGGCGGTGGATGCGCAGCTCCTTGGCCCCCTCGGCGATGGCGTGGTAGTGCTTCTGCAGCCGGTCTTCCGCGTCGCGCGCCGCCATGAAGCCTTTGATGCCACGGCCTCGAGCGATGTACTGGACGACACTGCCGATACCGATTGCCAGCAGCATCATCAGGAACATCGGCAGTGACAGGGTGGCCAGGTAGCCGAGGCAGCCAAGGGTTACGGTCAGCGAGATTGCCAGGGGCGCAAAGGCGAAGGCGAAGTCGCTGATGGTATCGACGTCATGGGTCAGTACCGGGATCAGGCGGTGGCTGCGGAAACGTTCGATCTGCTCGATCGGGGCCGACAGCACCTTCTCGCCCAGGGCTTTGCGCAGTTTGGCGATGATGTGCTGGCCGACGTAGTTGGTGCCGATGTCGGAGCAGATCGAGCTGGCCAGAGCCAGCGCACACAGCCCGGCGAAGCCGAGGATCACGCTGTTGCTCAGGCCGCCGTCGGCGTGCAGGCCACTGTTGATGGTGGCCAGCAGTGCGGTAACGCTCAGGCCGCCGACCATGCCCATGACGACCGACAGGGTGACGATCGGCCAGAACGGTTTGAGCAGGGTGAATAGCTCGCTCAGCGCCCCGCGGGTTTTGGAGGTCATGTTGAATTCCTGGATCAGAGGCAAAAGTACATCGTTATGACGAGTGGCCCGCGGGGCAATTTAACCGCGTACCGTCACAGGTCGCGGACCACCCGCACACCCAGCCAGTCACCCAGGCGGCCCGGGAAATTGGTGTTGCGGTTGCCGGAGCGGGAGAAGATCGGCGCCTCGCCCCAGTCGTTGCCGCGGATACTTACCACCTTGCAGCTGTCCTTGGCCCGGCTGGCCTGGCCCCAGGCACTGCCGTCGGCCGGGGCGCCTTCATAGCTGTTGTGGTAGCAGTCGGCGACCCATTCGTAGACATTGCCGTGCATGTCGTACACGCCAAAGGCGTTGGCCGGGTAACTGCCCACGGGCGAGCTATAGCTGTAGCCATCCTTGGGGCCATAGACGTTGGCGTGCTGGCTGATTTCCAGGGTGCTGTCCGGGTCGATCGGGAAGGGGAACATACCGGTGCTGGCGCCGCGTGCGGCATATTCGCGTTGGGCCTCGCTGACCATGCGGTAATGCTTGCCGGTCTTTTTCGACAGCCAGGCCACGTAGTCCTGCACATCGTGGTAGCTCATGCACACTGCCGGTTGCTGCGGGCCCTGTTTGTAACTGGGCTTGCTGGCGGTGCAGCGGCGGCCAGGGCGATCGTCGCCGTCGGCGATGCGTGTGCCCGTGGCCTTGAGGTAGCCGTCCCATTGCTCGGCGGTCACCTGGAAGCGGCTGATGGCGAAGGGCTTGGCGAAGGTCACCGCATGCTGCGGACCTTCGTCATCCTGGCGCCCCATTTCGTCGGCCGGGGTGCCCATGTTGAAGGTGCCGGCGGGCAGTACCACCATCTCCGGGCAGAGCTTGTCGCAGTCACGGAACACCGTGCCAGGGGTATCGGCGGTTTGTGCTGCCAGGGCCGGCAGGCTGCAGGCGGCCAGCAGGCCGGCCAGGGTCAGGCGATGCAGGGAAGCGGTCATGGTGATGCCTTGTCAGAGTTGTTGGGTAATCAGGGCCATGGCCCGGTCGATCTGCTGCTCGTCATTGAGCAGGCTGGGGGCCAGGCGGATCACCGGGCCGACATCGCGATACACCGCATCGCACATCACCTTGTTGGCAGTGAGGTGGGCGGCGACGGCGTCGGCGTCGCGGTCCTTGATGCGGAAAAACGTGAAACCGGCCGAATAGCGCTCGCTGCGCGGTGTCACCAGCTGGACCTGACGGTGCTCGGCGAGGCGCGCCTTGAGCAGGCTGTTGAGCTGGTGGATGCGCTGTTGCACGTCGGCCTTGCCCAGCGCCAGGTGCAGTTTGAAGGCCTCGTTGGTGGCCCAGCGGTGTTCGAAGGCGTGGTAGCCGCCAGGGGTCATGATGGTGGCGAAGTCTTCATCGCGGGAGAACGTGGCGATGGTCGGGGTGAGGTGCTCCATGCCGGTGGAGGCTGCGCAGATGATGCCCGTACCGCGCGGGCCGAACATCCACTTGTGGGTGCCGGCGATGAAGTAGTCGCAGTTGAAGTCGGCAAAACGCACGTTCTCCACACCGAAGCCGTGCACGCCGTCGACCACATAGAGAATGCGCTCGGCTTCGCTGCGGTTGCGGTTGTGCTGGCGCACCAGCGCGCCGATCTCACCCACCGGCAGCTTGACGCCACTGCCGGAGTGCACCCAGGTCATGCCCAGCACGCGGGTGTGCGGCTGGATGGCTTTGTCCAGGGTGCTCAGCACCTGGTCGGTGGAGACTGTCCATGGGTCGTCGAACAGGCGGATCTTGCGGGTCAGGGTGCCCTGGCGCTGGGCGCGGAAGGCCAGCGCCTTGTGGGTGGAGTAATGCTCGTGCTCGGTGACCAGGATTTCCTGGTGGGCGCCGACCTTCAGGCCGCCATAGATCATCGCCAGGCCTTCGGTGGTGCTGCCGGTCAGGGCCACCTGGCGCGGCTTGACCTCAAGGTAGCGCCCGGCCCACTCGCGCACCTCGTCCTCGCGCTGCCATTCGTACTGGCTTTCCCAGTCCATCAGGGCGGCGGGGTTGCGGTCCAGCGCGGCACGGTGGCGGTCGATCGCTGCCTGTACCGGGCGCGGGTGGGCGGTCACCAGGAAGTTGGCGAAGTGCGCGACCTGTGGGTCGAGCGGGAACAGCGTGCGCAGGTTGCGCCATTTGTCGGGGCCGCTCAGTGGTGTGCTGGCGCCAGCCAGGGCCTGGGGCAGCAGTGGCAGGCTCGCGGCCAGCAGGCCGGCCTGTTTCAGGAAACTACGGCGGTTGCTCATGGTAGGCAGGGCTCGGCTCAACGGTTGGCGACAGGCTGGGCAGCGCTCTGGACTTGCTCCCAGGCGCGCAGGAAATTGCCCGCCCAGAGCTTTGCAATGTCCGTTTCGCTGTAGCCGCGGGTCAGCAGTTCGGCGGTGACGTTGCTAATTTCGCTGACGTCCTTCCAGCCCTCCAGGCCGCCACCATCGTTGAAGTCCGAGGCGATGCCGACGTGGTCGATACCCACCTTTTTCACGGTGTAGTCGATGGCGTCGACATACTGTTTCAAGGTTGCTTTGGGTTCGTCTTCGAGGATGGCGTACAGCGAGCTTGCATACTCGCCGAAGCGTGCCTCGGGCCAGATGGCGATCACCGCGTCGCCCGGCATCAGGGCATTGGTCAGGCCTTGCAATGGTTGCAAGTCGAAGCGCGCACGCAGGGCATCGAGCTTATCCACCACCGGCTGGGTCAACGGCTTTAGGTACTGACCGAAGCCGACCACCTGAATCACGCCGCCGCTCTGCTTGATCAGTTGCATCTCCTTGTCGGAGAGGTTGCGCGGGATATCCACCATCGCCCGCGGTGCCGAGTGCGAAGCGACGATTGGCGCGCGCGTCAGGCGAGCGACATCTTCGAGTGCCAAGGTGGACATCTGTGACACGTCGATGATCACCCCCAGGTCGTTCAGGCGTTTCACTGCCTGCTCGCCCAGCGGTGACAGGCCGCCGAGGGCGTCGGCGGTGTCGTTGAAGAACGGCAGCGGCCGCGAAGAATCGGCCCAATCGTTGTTGCCGACGTAGCTGAAGCCGAACATGCGCATGCCACGTGCTGCCCACAGGTCGAGCTGCGACAGGTCGTGGCCCAGTGGGTAGGCATTGAGCATGCTGATGAAGATGGCGAACTTGCCTTCGCCGTTGAGGCGCCGGAAGTCGTCAGGGGTGTAAGCGATACCGACCTGGTTGGGGAAGTCTCGGACCATGCCGGTGATGATCTTGTAGCGCCCTTCCTGTTCTTGCCGGGCGGCATCGACGAAGCCGGGGGTTGGGCGGTGCGGGGCGTTCGGGCCGTTCCAGATTTCCGGCCAGCCGAACACGGTCAGGGCGGCACCAGAGAGGCGGCCGCGGTTGGCCTTGGCCAGGTCGAACTGGCCCGGGCCATCCTTGTCCACTTCGTGCCCCTCGCTGCCCATGCTCAATGGCACGGTGATATGGCTGTCGAACGAGAGCATGTGCTCGTGCAGCTCCTCAGCCTGCTGCACGATCTTCAGCGGGTAGCCTGCGTGCAGGTGCCGCCAGTAGAAGTAGCCAGCGGCACTTGCCAGGGCAACGGTCAGGGCCAGGGGCAGGCCGATGTAAAGGGCTTTGCGGGAACGGGTCTTGGTCATTGCCATCTCGTTGCGCGGTGATCGGGGCGGCTGCCGGCTCAGGGTTTGCTGCGCGGGCAGGGCTTGGGTATCAGGTGGACGAACAACGGCGGGGCAAATTTATCGTTGGCTGCGCCACAGGCCGTCCGCCCGCGGCGGTAAATTTTGCCCACTGCACAACGTTCTAGCCTTGGACGGGCCGTGCTCCATGGCCGCAATGAATGCTCAGGTAGTGCAATGACGATTTCTCGACGCGGGTTCATCGCCGGTGTGGCATTGACAGGCGTGGTGGTGCCCGGTGCGCTGTATGTGCGGCACGTGCAGCGCCAGCAGTTCGACGAGCAGTTTCCTGAAACTCCGGGCGAAGCCGTTGTCGAACTTGCCGATGCGCCCCTGCAGCAGTTGGGCGACACCTTGCGCGGGTGCTGGCGCTGGACAGCGCAGGGCAGGGACGCAGGGCTGCACGGTTTGCCTGATGGGGAGCTGGAGCTGTTGCTAGACGTTGCCCACAGTGGGCGTGGCCTGCGTGGTTACTTGGACACGCCCGAGCGCCTGCGTGGTCCGCAAGAGCCGCGCTATCGCGTGATGGGCGACCTGCTGGGGGGCAAACCAGGGACACTGCGCTGGCGGCTGTTTTCGACGCAGCCGGGCCAGGAGCAGGCGAACTATGAGTGCCAGGTGGTCCTAGACGAGGCTTGGGGCGGGTTCGGCAACGCCGGTCAGGCGACACTCAATGGCCGCATCCTGCCGCTGGACCGCGCACTGACGCTGCCCGAGCAGGACAACCGGTTTCTTGCGCTCAAGCGGCCTTTCCCCGAGGCCCGCGAACGGGCGCCCCTGGCACCGGCCTTGCTGGCGAGGCTGATCGCGCCGGAGCATCGATTGTTCCACCAGCTCTGGCATGCCGCGCGCGACAAGTGGCACAAGCTGGACGAGGACAAACAGGCAGCGCTGCGCGGCCTGGGCTGGCAGCCAGGGCCGCGGGGCCATGAACGCGATGCGCGGGGCCGGCACAAGGACCGCAACGGTTCGGGCGTGGATTTTTTCTTCATGCACCGGCACATGCTGGGTGCTGCCCGGGCCCTCCAGGACCTACCCTCCTGGCCGCGTTTTCCGCTGCCGCAGCCGGAGCTTGAGCGCGACCGTATCGGCTTCGCCCGCTATTTCGACAACCATGATGGCAATGCCCTACCGCCTACCTGGCTGGCTTCGGACGATGCCGCGTACACCCAATGGGTGCGCGATATAAAGACGCCCGAAACGTTCCATGCCAACTTCCAGGTCTGGGAGTCGAAGTACACTGATCCGCACTACCTGAGCACGCTTACGCTGGGGCAGTTCGGGTCGGAAATGGAGCTGGGTTTGCACGACTGGCTGCACATGCGCTGGGCTTCGGTGCCGCGCGACCCTTCCAGTGGCCTGCCAGTGCCCTTCGCTCGCAAACCGGAGGATTTTGCCGCGCGTTGGTTCCAGGCCGAGAACGACTTCCTCGGCGACCCGTTTTCATCCCATGTGAACCCGGTGTTCTGGCACTTCCACGGCTGGATCGACGACCGTATCGAGGATTGGTTCCGTGCCCATGAGCGGGTCCACCCGGGCCAGGTCAGGCGCCTGGAAGTCAATGGTGTGCCGTGGTTCGCGCCTGGGCGCTGGGTCGAAGTGGCCGACCCGTGGCTGGGGCCAGACACCCACGGTTGCTCGACGGTACCGGGGCTGCGGCCTGGGCGCAGCGTGGAGATGGACCCTGAGACCATGAAGCTGGCGTTGCGCATCATCTTTGGCGACGATGACCTGTTCGCCAAGCTGCGGCCGAAAGTCCCGCAACGCCCCTGGTACGCGCGCAATCTGAAACTGGCTCAGCGCTGAAAAAACCGGCCGCAAGCCGTGCGCGGCCTTTTCAGTGCGGTACCTGCCAGCCACCCCCAAGCGCCTTGTACAGCGCCACGCTGCCCTGCAGGCGGGCCAGGCGCAACTGCGCTTGCTGGTCCTGGGCCAGGTAGAGCGTGCGCTGGGTCTCCAGCACGGTCAGCAGGGTCTCGGCGCCAGCCCCATAGCGCCGTTGTGCCAGGTCGAAAGCCAGGCGTGCCTGCACTACTTCCTCGTCCTGCCACAGCCGTTGACGCTCCACACCCTCAATGGCGTTAAGGGCTTTTTCAACATCGGCAAAGCCGGCGAGGATGCTGCTGCGATAGTTTTCCAGCAGTTCATCCTGCTCGGCTTCGGCCAGCGCGCGTGAGGCGCGCAGCCGGCCGTTGTTGAAGATGGGCGCGACCAGGCCGGCGGTGAGTGTGTAGTAGGAACTGTCGAGCACCTGGGCAAAGGTGTTCGCGCCCGTGCCAAGGTTGGCGCCAAGCGTCAGCTTCGGCAGCATGGCCGCCCTGGCCACCTGCACATTGGCGTTGGCGGCGGCCAGGCGCGCTTCGGCAGCGGCGATGTCGGGGCGGCGAGTCAGCAGCTCGCTGGGAACGCCGCTGCCGATTGCCGGCCACTGCACAGTGGTGATCGGTTGGTGGCTGACCGGCAAGGCCTGCACCGGGTCACCAAGCAAGGTGGCGAGGGTGATGCGGCTGTCTTGCCGCTTTTGCTCGAGCAGCGGCACCTGGCGCTCCTGAGCCGCCACCAGGCTGCGCTGCTGGGCCAGTTCAAGGCGGGTGGCGGACCCTGCACGCTGGCGGGTTTCGACCAGGTTGAGCACCTCACGTGCATTGCGCAGGTTAAGGCGTGCGATGCGCAGCTGTTCTTCCAGGGCGATGCCTTGCAGGTAGCTGTCGGCAACCGCACTGACCAGGGTCAGCTCCACTGTCTGGCGGTCGAAGCGGCTGGCGTCGAGGCCGTGCAGCGCGCTCGCCCGAGCCGCGCGCAGGCCGCCCCAGAAGTCGAGTTCGTAGCGGGCGGTAAGTTGCAGGCCGAAGGCTGTGTAGGTGGGCTCGCTGCTACTGACGTCCAGCTGGTCAGACCCTTCGCCGTGCAGCAGGCGTTGGCGGCTGCCATCGAGGCCCCCTTGCACCTCTGGCAGCAACGGCGCGCCAGCGATCACGGCGCGGGCCTGGGCCTGGCGTACGCGGGCCGCGGCAGCGGCGAGGTCATGGGCGTTGTGCTGCGCGCGCTTGATCAGTTGGTCCAGCTCGCTGCTGGCGAACGCCTGCCACCAGTGCCCCGATGGCAGTGCGATGGCGGGCGCAGCTGCCTCGCCTTGCCAGTGTTGCGGTGCGCTGATGCCGCTTGAGGGCGCAGGGGGTGTATTGCAGGCGGTGAGGCCCAGGCACAGGGTCAAGAGGCTGATGCGGCTTGGCAATGTCATGGATTATTCGCTGGTAAGGGCTTTGACCGGGTCGAGTCGGGCGGCCTTGCGTGCTGGCATGAAACCGAACACCACGCCGGTGATGGCGGCGCAACCGAAGGCGCCAAGGATGGCGGGCAGGGCGAAGGCGACGGCGACTTCGGCGAGTATCAGCGCGCCGCCGATCAGCAGCGCCAGCACGATGCCGGTCAACCCGCCGACCATCGACAGCATGACCGCCTCGCTGAGGAACTGGCGCAGGATGTCGCGCTGGCGTGCGCCGGTGGCCATGCGGATACCGATTTCACGGGTGCGCTCGCGCACGGTCATGAGCATGATGTTCATCACGCCGATACCGCCGACCAGCAACGAGATCGCAGCGATCGCCCCGAGCATCAGCGACAGGCTGTTTTGTGTGCGTGCCTCGGCCTGGATCAGTGCCGCATCGTTGGTCAGCTCGAAATCGTCCTTGCCTTGATGGCGCTTGCGCATCAGGCGGTGGATCGCTGTTTCGGTCTCGGCGACCCGGGCCGAGTCGGCTGCGGCGATGATCACGTATTCCGGGTCGTGGCTGCCGAACAGGCGCATGGAGGCGGCGGAATAGGGCACCACGATGCGCTCATCGCTCTTCTGGTCACCCGAACTTGCGCCCTTGCCGGCGAGCAGGCCGACGACCTGGAACGGCACGTTGCCGATCAGCAGGTACTGGCCCAGCGCGTCGGTGCCGGGTGCCAGCAGTTTGTCGCGGACTTTCTGGCCGATGACCGCCACGGCAGCGCCACTTCGTTCGTCGGCTTCGCTGAAAAAGCTGCCCTGCACGACCGGCCAGTTGAGGATGGCGGGGAATTCGACGTTGTTGCCGCCAACGTAGAACCTCTGGTTGTTGTTGCCGTGGCGCACCATCAGGTCGCCGCCGATGACCGGCATGACGCGCCGAACCTGGGGCAGTTCGGCGATGGCGGCGACGTCATCGAGGGTGACGATGCCGCCTGGCTCGCGCAGCGTCGGCGGGCGGCCGTTGAGGTAGAGGATGTTGGAACCGAACGCGGCCATCTGAGCCATGACCTGGCGTTTGCTGCCTTCGCCCACGGCCAGCATGACCACGACCGAAGCCACGCCAATGACGATGCCAAGCAACGTCAGGGCGGTGCGGAACCGGTTGATCCACATGACCCGCCACGCTGCCTGCAAGGCCTCGAGCAGCTCGCCTTTCCATGCGCCACGCACGGTCGCGCCGCGGTCCAGGCGCTGGCGCAGGTCATCGGCCTGCAGGCCTTGTTGCGCTGCAGCGGGAGGCTGGTCGCAGGCCGAGTCGCTGATCATCAGGCCGTCGCGGATTTCCACCACCCGGCGTGCCCGCGCCGCCACCTCGCGGTCGTGGGTGATCAGGATGATCACATGGCCCTGGCTGGCCAGCTCGTCCAGCAGGGCCATGACCTCGGTACCGCTGTGGCTGTCCAGGGCGCCGGTCGGCTCGTCGGCAAGGATGATATGGCCGCCATTCACCAGCGCGCGGGCAATCGACACGCGTTGCTGCTGGCCGCCGGACAATTGATGCGGGCGGTTGCCGGTGCGGCTGGCCAGGCCAAGGCGCTCAAGCAGGGCGGCTGCGCGGGCGTGGCGCTCGGCGGGCGGGGTGCCGGCGTAGATGGCCGGCATCTCGACGTTTTCCTGGGCTGAGCCTGAAGGGATCAGGTGGTAGCCCTGAAACACGAAACCAAAGGCTTCGCGGCGCAGCCAGGCGAGTTCGTCACTGCCCAGGTGGGCAACGTCCTTGCCGGCGAACAGGTAGTGGCCCGAGGTGGGGCGGTCGAGGCAGCCGAGGATGTTCATCAGCGTCGACTTGCCCGAACCCGACGCACCGACGATGGCGATGAACTCGCCGGGGTGGATGTTCAGGCTGATGCCGCGCAGTACGTCGACCTTGGGGGTGTCGATACCACCGTAGGATTTGCGGATGTCGCGCAGTTCGATCAGGGGAACGGCCATTCAACCTCCGCTGGCCAGGGGCGCACCGATGACCAGGCGCTCGCCTTCGCTGAGGCCATCGAGCACTTGCGCCCGCAGCCGGTCGCTGAGGCCGATGCGCACTGTGCGTTGTTCGACCTTGCCATCCTGGCCCAGTACCTGGGCCATGCGCAGGTCATCGGCCTCGCTGTCGTCCAGTGCCGCCAGCGGCGCGGTGAGTACCTGGCTGGCCTGGCCGGCGACGAAGAACACCTGGGTGGTCATGTCGGCCATCAACGCCCCATCAGGGTTGTCGACGTCGAGCAGCACGGTGTACTGCACCACCTGGCTGCCTGTCGTACCGGCGATCGCGCTGGCAGGGCCGCCGCCGCCCTGGCTGGTGTGCGCCAGTGGTTTGGGCGGGATTGGCAGGATCTGCCGCACGGTGCTGTTCCAGCGGCGTTTGCCGCCGGCTAGGGTGGTGAAATAGGCGGCCATTCCTGGTTTGACTTTGCCGATGTCGGCTTCGGACACCTGGGCCCACACGGTCATCGGCGAAAGCTTGGCGATCCGCAGAATCAGAGGCGTCTGCTGCTGGGCGTTGAGGGTCTGGCCTTCACGGGCATCCACCGCCACCACGGTGCCGTCCATCGGCGCATAGATGCGTGTATAGCCAAGCTCTGCCTCGTCGCTGCGCAGGTTGGCCTGGGCCTGACGGATCTGCGCCTGGATCATGTCGATACGGGCCTGGGTGACCTTGAGCTGGGCGTCGGCCGCCTGCAGGTCTTCCTCGCGTGTGGCGCCCGCGCCAGCCAGTTCGCGCTGGCGCCGGTACTGCTGCGTGGCCAGCAGGTACTGGGCGCGCTGCTCGGCCAGTTGCGCCTTGAGGTTGTCGATCGAGAACCGCCCGGCGTCCAGCCTGGCCTGCTGGGTAGAAGGGTCGATCTCCACCAGCAACTGCCCCGTGTGCACCTGATCGCCAGCCTCCACGTGCAGCTTGCGGATCTGCCCGGAGGCTTGGGCGCCTACATCCACATACCGTCGTGGCTGCAGGGTACCCAGGGCGGTGACGCTGCTTTCGATGTCCGCGCGGACGACTGCGACGGTACTCACGGGCACGGCACCCAGAGGGAGCGCCTTCCAGGCCAGCAGGCTGCCAAGGGCCAGCAGGCCGAAGCTGCCAGCCAGCAGGTGGCGGCGAATGTTGGGTATGCGTCTCATGCGGGCTTCCAGCCAAAGGGTGGCCACACGCAGCCAGGTCAAGGTGCGCACGGAGGTGCCAGTTAAACGAAGGCGCGCGGGGCGGATTTAGATGGGCTGGCGCTGGGGGAGGAGAGTTGCTGAGAATCATTATAATTTGTAAGATCCCACGCTGATATCACATGACCCTGTCCGAGCCTGTCAGGACGTACCCCAGGTGCCGTCGTGGAACATTACTATCGCGAATTGGTGAGCTTCCTCTCCGCGCGCCTGGGCAGCCGCCAGGCGGCTGAGGATGTGGCTCACGATGCCTATCTGCGGGTGCTCGAACGCACCGGTACGCAGCAGATCGAGCACCCGCGCGCGTTCCTTTACCGCACGGCGCTGAACCTTGTGATCGACCGTCATCGCCGTCACCTGCTGCGCCAGTCCGAACCGCTGGAGGTGCTGGACCTGGACGAGCGCTGGCACACCCCGGCCCCCACCCAGAACATGCAGTTGGACCAGCGCCTGGCGCTGATGCAAAAAGCACTCGATGAATTGAGCCAGCCCTGCCGTGACAGCTTCCTGTTGCGCAAGCTCGAAGGCCTGTCGCATCAGCAGATCGCCGAGCACCTGGGCATCTCGCGCAGCCTGGTGGAAAAGCACATCGTCAACGCCATGAAGCACTGCCGCGTGCGCATGCGCCAGTGGGAATCCTGAAAACCGGTAGTGTGCCGGTGAAAATTCTGTGTGCTGGCAACTTGATTTCTAACTGTTTCAAGACAACTATCTAGATTGACCCCGCCAGGCGCCGCCCTGGTGGTTGCCTGTTACTGGCGCAGTTTGGTCAGGGAGTGTGTCCCTATTCACCTGACTGCCCAGGTCCGACAATGACCAACAAGACCCTGCGCATCCTGATCGCCGACGAGCATCCGTCCCAGCGCTTGCAGCTGGAGAGGCTGCTCAATGGCCTGGGCTATTACCGGATTGCCCCGGTGGACTCCTTCGACGAGCTGCAGCGCCTGGTGCACTGCGCGCTGCAGCCGTTCAACCTGCTGGTGGGCAATATCGAACTGGCCAGCCATGCAGGTGTCGACCTGGCGCGCTTTTGCCGGGTGAGCACGCAGATTCAGCATGCCTTGCTGTATCACTCGCGGCATCTGAAGGTCCCGAGCGTGCCGCAGACCGAGCGCCAGGCGGTGAATGTGAGCCTGCCGCAGGTGCCGGACAACGAGGCCCTTGAGTCCTTCATGGCGCTCATCGATGGCCCAGTGGTGGTCGGCAAGCTGGCCTTGCCGTCCGGCCTTTCCAGTAGTGGCCCGCCGGCCTACCCGCGCAGGAACTTCGCCCACACGGTCTTCAGCCGATAGCCGCAGCGGACGGGGCAAGGGGGCAGCTATTTGCTATCCTCTTGCCCTTTGCCGATTTGCGGACCTGTGCCATGACTGCCATCGATACCGCTCGCCCGCCCCGGTTCAGCCGTGGCGACCACCGGACCCTGGGCCTGGCGGCGCTGGGCGGCGCGCTGGAAATCTATGATTTCATCATCTTCGTGTTCTTCGCCCTGACCCTCAGCCAGCTGTTCTTCCCACCCGAAATGCCTGAGTGGCTGCGCCTGCTGCAAAGCTTCGGGATTTTCGTCACCGGCTACCTGGCGCGGCCGCTGGGTGGCATCGTCATGGCGCACTTCGCCGATCACCTGGGCCGCAAGCGGGTATTCAGCCTGAGCATCCTGATGATGGCGCTGCCGTGCCTGCTGATCGGGGTGATGCCGACCTATGCCGAGATTGGTTACGCGGCGCCGCTGATCTTGCTGGCGTTGCGCATTCTGCAGGGCGCTGCGGTCGGTGGTGAGGTGCCCAGTGCCTGGACATTCGTTGCCGAACACGCACCGCAAGGGCGGCGGGGTTACGCCCTGGGCTTCCTGCAGGCCGGGCTGACCTTTGGCTATTTGCTGGGGGCACTGACCGCGACACTGTTGGCCCAGGTGTTTACCGCCCAGGAAATCCTCGATTACGCCTGGCGTTACCCGTTCCTGCTTGGCGGGGTATTTGGTGTGATCGGCGTGTGGTTGCGCCGTTGGCTGAGTGAAACACCGGTGTTTCTGGCCTTGCGCGAGCGCAAGGAGCAGCCGGTGAAGTTCCCGCTGCGACGGGTGCTGGGCGAGCATCGTGGGGCGTTGATCCCGGCTGCGCTGCTGACCTGCGTGTTGACGTCGGCGGTGGTGGTGCTGGTGGTGATCACACCGACGGTAATGCAGCAGCGCTTCGGCATGACCGCCGCGCACACGTTCGCCCTGAGCAGCGTAGGTATCGTTTTTCTCAATATCGGTTGTGTGCTCGCCGGGCTGCTGGTCGATCGCCTGGGCGCCTGGCGGGCGCTGATGATCTACAGCGTGCTGCTGCCGCTGGGTATCGGTGCCTTGTATGCGAGCCTCGTGGGCCAGTGGGGCATGACGTGGCTGGCTTACGCGTTGGCTGGGCTTTGCTGTGGTGTGGTGGGTGTGGTGCCGTCGGTAATGGTCGGGCTGTTCCCGGCCCAGATCCGGGTGTCGGGCATTTCCTTTACCTACAACGTGGCCTACGCCTTGTGGGCCAGTACCACGCCGTTGGCGTTGATAGCGTTGATGCCGTGGAGCCCGTGGGTGTGCGTTGGCTTTTGTCTGCTCATGGGCGCGGTGGGGCTGCTCACGGCCCTCTACTTTGGCCGCCGGGAACCTTTGGCATTCGCGGCCGAGCCCATGCCGCTCATGTGCGGTGACAAATGAACGGGTAACGCCTGGCGGGCAGTGAGGCAGACTTCCGGGTGGGGGCTATTGGAATAACCTATTAGCCAAATTTAACCTGGAAGGTTAATTTCTCATGGAAAAGAGAACGCCTCATTGTTCGCTGGAGCGGATCAGGGCCTTGGTCAGCGCTGGGCGCATCAGCCCGACAACCGCCTCTTTGCGGGGCGCCCAGGCACTCGGGATGGATTACCCGGACATGCTCGAGATAATCAACGGTCTGGAGCGCAGAGACTTTCACAAAAGCATGACATGTCACGGTGATTACCGCGTATGGCAGGACGTTTATCGCCCCCTTACGGGCAAGGGATACGTGTACCTGAAACTGTCTGTGGTGGATGACGTGCTCATCGTGTCTTTCAAGGAGTTGTAATCATGAAGTGTCCAGTTTGTGGGGGGGCGGAGCTTGCACCTGATACCCGGGACATGCCCTATCGATACAAAGGTGAAGCGACCGTTATCCCAAATGTCAGTGGCGGATACTGTACAGCCTGTGGGGAGGCGGTTCTCAGCCATGATGAAGCGATGCGCATCAGTACTTTGATGTCCGCATTCAATCGCCAAGTCAATGCCGCGGCAGTGGACCCCGACTTCATTATCGCTGTGCGCAAGAAATTCGACCTCGACCAGCGTGAAGCCGGCGAAATCTTTGGCGGTGGGGTCAATGCGTTCTCTCGCTACGAAAATGGGAAAACCAGGCCGCCGGTTGCTCTGGTCAAACTGTTCAAGCTGCTCGACCGTCATCCGGAGTTGTTCGAGGAAGTCCGTACGGCCTGAGGCAGCCCTGAACGAGAAAGCCCCCGGGCCGTGAGGCCAGGGGGCTTTTTCTTGCTGCAAGGGCCGGGCTTACATGTTCGGGTAGTTCGGCCCGCCAGCGCCTTCAGGGGTAACCCAGGTGATGTTCTGGGCCGGGTCCTTGATGTCGCAGGTCTTGCAGTGCACGCAGTTCTGCGCGTTGATCTGGAAGCGCTTGCTGCCGTCTTCCTGGCTGACCACTTCGTACACGCCCGCCGGGCAGTAACGCTGGGCTGGCTCGTCGTACAGCGGCAGGTTGCTGGCGATCGGGATGCTCGGGTCGGTCAGCTTCAGGTGGCAGGGTTGTTCCTCTTCGTGGTTGGTGCTGGAGAGGAACACCGAGCTGAGCTTGTCGAAGCTGAGCTTGCCGTCTGGTTTGGGGTAGTCGATCTTTTTCGAGTCGGCCGCAAGCTTGAGGCAGGCGTAGTCCGGCTTGGTGTCGTGCAGTGTGAAAGGCAGCTTGCCAGCGAACCAGTTCTGGTCGATGTAGTTGAACGCACCACCGAGGATCGGGCCGAACTTGTGCAGCGCCGGGCCGAAGTTGCGGCTGGCGAACAGTTCTTCATGCAGCCAGCTGGCTTTGAAGGCGTCGACATAGGTAGTAAGCGCATCGCCGCCTTCGCTGCCAGCGATCAGCGCATCGGCCACCGCTTCGGCCGCGAGCATGCCGGACTTCATGGCGGTGTGGCTGCCTTTGATCTTGGCGAAGTTCAGGGTGCCCAGGTCGCAACCGATCAGGGCGCCACCGTTGAACACCATCTTGGGCAGCGAGTTCAGGCCGCCCTTGCAGATGGCGCGGGCGCCGTAGCTGATGCGTTTGCCGCCTTCGAGGTACTGCTTCATCACGGGGTGATGCTTGAGGCGCTGGAATTCGTCGAAAGGCGACAGGTAAGCATTGCTGTAGGACAGGTCGACGATCAGGCCGACCACCACCTGGTTGTTTTCCAGGTGATAAAGGAACGAGCCGCCGGTGTTTTCAGCGCTCATCACGTCCAGCGGCCAGCCGGCGGTGTGTACCACCAGGCCTTGTTCGTGCTTGGCCGGGTCGATTTCCCAGATTTCTTTCAGGCCGATGCCGTAGTGCTGGACGTCGGACTCGCTGTCGAGGTTGAAGCGCTTGATCAGTTGCTTGCCGATATGGCCGCGGCAACCTTCGGCGAACAGGGTGTACTTGGCGCGCAGTTCCATGCCCGGGGTGTACAGGCCGTCCTTCGGGTTACCCTCGCGGTCGACACCGAGGTCACCGGTGACGATGCCGCGGACCACGCCGTTTTCATCGAACAGCGCTTCCTGGGCGGCGAAGCCCGGGTAGATTTCCACGCCCAGGTTCTCGGCCTGCTGGGCCAGCCAGCGGCACAGGTTGCCCAGCGAGATGATGTAGTTGCCCTGGTTGTGCATGGTCTTGGGCACGAACAGGTCAGGGACCTTGGTCGAGTTGCCGGCGTCCTTGAGCACGTAGATGTCGTCGCGCTTGACCTCGGTGTTGAGCGGTGCGCCGAGTGCTTTCCAGTCGGGGAACAGCTCGTTCAGGGCGCGGGGCTCGAACACTGCACCGGAGAGGATGTGGGCGCCGACTTCGGAGCCTTTCTCGACCACGCAGACGCTGATCTCGCTACCGGCTTCGGCGGCCTTCTGCTTCAGGCGGCAGGCGGCTGACAGGCCTGCCGGGCCAGCGCCGACGATGACCACGTCGAATTCCATGTATTCGCGTTCCACTGGTTCTCTCCTACTCATCAAGGCTCGTGCTGTTGCTTTGTCTTATGGGTGTGGCGTGATCATGCGCGCCGCGCTTCACGGGAGCGGAGCTGTAGCGGCACAGAGGATGGACTACACCGTTTTGTCTTGGCCGCGCATTATATCTACACCACTTGGCGGGTCCAATACAAACGTTTGTTTGAATTTGCCGCAGGCCAGTAAAATCAAAGGAACGCGGCTGGAGGGTGACCGATTTGCCGTATTGACCGGATTGGGTGTTGCGGTCAAGATACGAGCGGTTTTACGTTCGCCGTAGGCTCATCGCCGGGCGCAGGTACACCTCTAAAGACCAGGTGTGGGGTAAGGCTTTCGGGCCAAAACACGGTTTGTAGTGGAGTTTACACGCCACCACAGGAAATGACCCGCGGGTATTTGCCGCAAGAGTCTCAACAGGACTGATCGGTCACCGTGAAGATTGCACCTCGCGCATCGTTTTCAGAGGTGCCCTTGTACCCACGCGCATCGCAGGGCTTAGCCCCAGGCGACTATCTATTCACCGGAGAGTAACGAGGAATCCATGAAGGTTCTTGTAGCTGTCAAACGAGTGGTCGACTACAACGTCAAGGTTCGCGTCAAAGCGGACAACTCCGGCGTCGACCTTGCAAACGTCAAGATGTCCATGAACCCCTTCTGCGAAATCGCCGTGGAAGAAGCCGTGCGCCTGAAAGAGAAGGGCGTGGCAAGCGAGATCGTCGTCGTCTCCGTCGGCCCGGCCACTGCTCAGGAGCAGTTGCGTACTGCCCTGGCCCTGGGCGCCGATCGTGCCATCCTGGTCGAAGCTGCTGACGAACTGAATTCCCTGGCCGTGGCCAAGGCGCTCAAAGCCGTTGTCGACAAAGAACAGCCGCAGCTGGTGATCCTCGGCAAGCAGGCCATCGACAGCGACAACAACCAGACCGGCCAGATGCTGGCGGCGCTGACTGGCTACGCCCAGGGCACCTTCGCCTCCAAGGTTGAACTGGCTGGCGACAAGCTGAACGTCACCCGTGAAATCGATGGCGGCCTGCAGACCGTATCGCTGAACCTGCCAGCGATCGTCACCACCGACCTGCGCCTGAACGAGCCGCGCTATGCGTCGCTGCCGAACATCATGAAGGCCAAGAAGAAGCCGCTGGAGACCTTGACTCCAGACGCGCTGGGCGTATCGCTCGCCTCCACCAACAAGACCTTGAAAGTCGAAGCGCCAGCTGCTCGCAGCGCGGGTATCAAGGTCAAGTCGGTGGCCGAACTGGTCGAGAAGCTGAAGAACGAAGCGAAGGTAATCTAAATGACTATCCTGGTTGTCGCTGAATACGAGAACGGTGCCGTCGCCCCGTCCACCCTGAACACTGTCGCCGCAGCCGCCAAGATCGGTGGTGATGTGCACGTGCTGGTCGCTGGCCAGAACGTCGGTGGCGTTGCCGAATCCGCTGCCAAGATCGCTGGCGTTGGCAAGGTACTGGTTGCCGACAACGCAGCCTACGCCCACGTCTTGCCCGAAAACGTCGCGCCGTTGATCGTCGAGCTGGCCACGGGTTACAGCCACGTGCTGGCCCCGGCCACCACCAACGGCAAGAACATCCTGCCGCGCGTTGCCGCGCTGCTGGACGTCGACCAGATCTCCGAGATCATTTCGGTTGAATCCGCCGACACCTTCAAGCGCCCGATCTATGCCGGTAACGCCATTGCCACCGTGCAATCGAGCGCTGCTGTGAAGGTGATCACCGTGCGTACCACCGGCTTCGATGCTGTGGCCGCCGAAGGTGGCTCCGCTGCCGTTGAAGCGGTAGGCGCCGCGCACGATGCCGGTATCTCCGCCTTCGTTGGCGAAGAACTGGCCAAGTCCGACCGTCCAGAGCTGACCGCTGCCAAGATCGTCGTTTCCGGTGGCCGCGGCATGGGCAACGGTGACAACTTCAAGCACCTGTACAGCCTGGCCGACAAGCTCGGCGCTGCCGTGGGTGCCTCGCGCGCTGCGGTCGACGCAGGCTTCGTACCCAACGACATGCAGGTCGGCCAGACCGGCAAGATCGTTGCCCCGCAGCTGTACATCGCCGTCGGTATCTCTGGCGCGATTCAGCACCTGGCCGGCATGAAGGACTCCAAAGTGATCGTTGCGATCAACAAGGACGAAGAAGCGCCGATCTTCCAGGTGGCCGACTACGGCCTGGTCGCTGACCTGTTCGAAGCGGTTCCGGAGCTGGAAAAGCTGGTCTGATCCGCCTGCTTCACTTATAAAGAAGCCCGGCCCTTGTAACGAGGGCCGGGTTTTTTTATGCGGGCAAGGAGTGAAGGATGGCGTTTCGTGAAGCAGGCAAGGTGCTGGTGTGCACGATGGCGATGCTTTCACCGCTGGCGATGGCGGCTGGCAAGTGTGAGCGTCTGGTGGCGACTGGCAGCCCGGATGCTCCACCTTACTCCTGGCAAGACCCGAAAGACCCGAAACACCTGATTGGCGCCAACGTCGATCTGTTGCGCAAGGTGGCCGGGGAGCTGGGGCTGAAAGTGGAAGTCCTCAATGCCGGCAGGCGCGATCAGGCGCTGGAAGAGGTGCGCAGTGGGCGCATGGATCTGTTGCTCGACACCCCCTTGCAGGTGGAGCAGTTGACCGCACTGGATTACATCCACCCGCCCTTGCAGCTCAATGAATACCTGGTCTGGACGCGGCATGATGCTGACGTGGAATTCAACGGCCCCGCGGATCTGGCCAGATACCAGGGTAGCCTGTCGGAGCGCGCCCGCCTGACCCCGGCTTTCAGTGCATTCGCCAAGGCGCAGTTAAAGCTGGTACCGGCGCAGAACCTGACCCAGGCATTCCAGAAGCTGGTGCTGGGCCAGGTCGACTACGTGCTGGCTGGGCGTTACTCGGGCATGGCCATGACCCAAAGCCTGGGTATGAGCAATGACCTGATCGCCCGCGGCCTGCCGGTCGACCGGCCAGGGCTGTACCTGGCTGTCTCGCACAACTCGGCATGCAATGACACCTGGTTGCGTGGGCAACTGGCAAAAAAGCTGACAGAATTGCCGATCTCCGGTGCGTCTGAAGCCGTGCTGCAACGTAATGTCGAGCGCTGGAAAGCGCAGATGGATGTGCAGGCGGACGCCCCCAAACAGTAGGAAGAGTGCGTGAGAACCCAATCACTGATCCTTGCCGTGGCCATGCTCGGCCTGGCCGGCTGCGCCAACGACCCGGCGCCCAATGAACAGATGCGTATTTCCGAGCAGGCGCTGGAACAGGCCAAGGCGGTCGGTGCCACCGACCAGGTCGAGGCGCTCAAGCTTGCCGAAGACAAGCTCGCCCGCGCCAAGAGCGACATGCTGACCGAGGACTACCGCAACGCCCGCATGCGTGCCGAGCAGGCCGAACTCGACGCCCGCCTGGCCGAGGCGCGCGTACTGAACCAGAAGAGTGAGGAGCAGCTCGGCGTATTGCAGTCGCGGGTCAAGCGCTTGCGCAAGCAGCTGGAGGTGCAGCCATGAAGGGCTTCAAACCCATGGCGGCGCTGGCATTGCTGGCGCTGGCTGGCGGGCTGCAGGGGTGCGCCAGTCAGCGCAGTGCAGCGGCGCTGGACGATGCCTCGGCGGCCTTCCAGAAGGTCAAGGATGATTCCGCTGTGCTGCGCAGCGCACCGCGTGATGTGATCCGCGCCGGTGAGTCGCTGGCCCGCGCCGAGCGCTTGTCCAGTTACATCGGCACCGGCAGTGACGTGCGCCACTATGCGTATCTGAGCCAGCGTTACAGCGAAATTGCCGGTGAGCACGCGAAGTTGGCGCTGAGTCAGGAGCGTCTGGCCAAGCTCGACCTTGAGCGTCAGCGCCTGCAGCTGGCCCTGCGCGAGGCCAAGCTGGCCAGCGTGCAGCAGCAGGGTGAATGGGTGGAAGCGCAGATTGCGGCGCTGGCCTCGCAGCAGGCTGATCGCGGGCTGGTGATGACCTTGGGTGATGTGCTGTTCGACACTGGTCGTGCGGACCTCAAGAATTCGGCCAGTCGCACGGTGCTCAAGCTGGTCCAGTTCCTTCAGCTCAACCCGCGCAGGGTGGTGCGGATCGAGGGCTATGCCGACAACACCGGCGCGCCGGAAGATAACCTCAAGCTGTCACGCGACCGGGCGCAGGCAGTGGCCGACATGCTGGTCGACCTGGGTGTCGACGAAAAGCGTCTGCAGGTTGAAGGGTATGGCGATCAGTACCCGATCGAGGCCAATGCCTCGGAGCGGGGCAGGGCGCAGAACCGCCGGGTGGAGATCGTCTTCTCCGATGACAAGGGCAGGCTTGCTCCGGCACGCTGACCGCTGGCGCCTCTTCGCGGCTTGAGAAGAGGCGCGCTGGTTAACCCTTTCGATAGCGGCCACGCCACTGTAATGTCGACTATTGTGCAATCTGTCCCAGTACACTTTGCAACTGTTACGGTATCCTCTACCGTAAGTGAGTCGTACAAGAACAATGAGCCGTCCGCGCGTCGAGATATCGCCATGACCAACCTGCTGCTGTATCAGCGTATCGCCCAGCAACTGGCCGATGACATCCGCCGTGGTGTCTATCAGCCAGGCGAGCGCGTGCCGTCCGTGCGCAAGATGAGCGCCCAGCTCAACGTCAGCCATGCCACGGTACTGCAGGCCTATGCCAATCTCGAAGACCAGGGGCTGATCCGCGCCCGGCCGCAGTCTGGCTACTACGTGCACCAGACCCCGGCGTTGACTGCGCAGACGCCGGATATTGCCAGAGTCGAGCGCCCTGGCCTGGTCACCCGCGCGAGCATCATCCAGCAGGTGCTGACCGAGGCCCGTCGTGATGGCGTGTTTGCGTTCGGTGCCGCCGTTCCTCATGTCGACTACTTGCCGGTGCGGGCCTTGCATCAGCAGATTGCCAAGGTCACCCGTTTTCACAGCCCGCGTGCTTTCAGCTACATGTTCAGCCCGGGCTTCGAGCCGTTGCGCCGGCAGATCGCTATCCGCATGCGTGATGCGGGCGTGCTGGTCGATCCCAGTGAAGTGATCGTTACCCATGGCTGTGTCGATGCCCTGCAAATGTCACTGCGCGTACTGACCCGCCCGGGGGATCTGATTGCTGCGGAGTCGCCCACCTATTACGGCCTGCTGCAGCTGGCTGATTTGCTCGGGCTGAAGGTGATCGAGATCCCCAGCGACCCGTCCACCGGCATCAGTCTGGAAGCGCTGCAACTGGCGGCCAATCAATGGTCGATCAAGGCGCTGGTACTGACCACACGCCTTAGCAACCCGCTGGGCGGCACTATCCCCGAAGAGCGGCAGAAGCAGTTGTTGCGCCTGGCTTCGGACTTCGACATCCAGATCGTCGAGGACGACATCTATGGCGAGTTGATGTTCGAGCAGGGCAAGACCAAAGCGCTCAAGGCATTCGACCGGCTGGACCGTGTGATCTACTGCTCGAGCTTTTCCAAGACATTGTCACCTGGCGTGCGCGTTGGCTGGATGGTAGCGGGGCGATACCAGGACGAAATCCAGCGGCTGCAGACCTTCACCACCCACTCGGCCTGCAGTGTCACGCAGATGGGGGTGGCGGCTTACCTGGAGAACGGTGGCTATGATCGCCACCTGCGGTATATCCGCCAGGAGTACCGCAAGAACCTCAGTGCCTACCAGTTGGCTGTGCAACAGCACTTTCCCGAGGGTACGCAGATGACCCGGCCCACGGGCGGCTTCATTCTGTGGGTCAGCCTGCCGGGGCGGGTCAACACTCAAGAGCTGCATGTGCGTGCGCTGGAGCAGGGGATCAGTATCGCCCCTGGGCTTATCTTCAGTAATACCGAGCAGTTCAACCACTGCATCCGTCTCAACTGCGGTATTCCATGGAACAAGGAAGCCGAACGGGCGGTGATGACGCTGGGCATGCTGGCCCAGCAATTGTGCAGGGAGTCTGTAACTGCGCTTTTGTAAGGCTTGCCAGGCGCAGGCGGAACAGAGAGCATACGCACTCTTGAAGCCTGCCTATCGATGTCCATGAAACTGTTGCGTCGTATTGCCCTGGTTTTTTGCCTCACGCCAGTGTGTTTGACCTCTGGTGTGGCCCACGCTGCGCAGCCTGCCAAAGCGGACAACGCCAAGGCGTCGCCTGCGCACAAGCCAGCCAGCAAGGCGGCAACCCAGCAATTGCCCGCGGCGCACCTGGATCTGAGCCTGCCTGCCGAGATGGTCAACCAGCTTGAGCCCAGCGTCGGCAGTTCGGCCGTGCGCCGAAAACCCTTGCTGCCGGCCATGTTTACGGACAAACCGCACGCCGGTGACAGCCCGTTCCAGCTCAATGGTCGCTTGATCAGCAACGAGATGCAGCTGCAGTTGCGCAATGACAGCCGGCGTGATGTGGAAGGGGCGGCGATCGAGTTTGAGTTCCGCCAATAGCCTGGGCGAACTGACTGCCGGGTCACTGCAGATTTCATCGGGCCAGCAATTTCAAACGTATGTTTGAGCGGTTAGTATCCGGGGACGTTCGTCCCGTTTTGTTTCAGGGGGTTCTGATTTCATGAAATGCCGTGAGGGTTGCGGTGCCTGCTGCATCGCCCCGTCCATCACTTCCGCAATGCCACGCATGCCGGATGGCAAGCCGGCTGGCATGCGCTGCCTGCACCTGACCGCCGACAACCTCTGCGACCTGTTCGGCAAGCCCGAGCGGCCGGCGGTCTGTGGTGGGTTCAAGGCGGATATCGAGGTGTGCGGCAATGATCGCGACGAGGCAATCAGGATTCTCGGTTGGTGGGAGCAGATGACGGCGGCGTGACAAGGCTGGATCTTCGACAACAAGGATAAAGATGATGAGATCGTTCAAGCGTATTGCACTGCTGTGTGGCGTGGGCTTGCTGATGGCGCCTGTGGCTTGGGCCGAGAACTGGCAAGTGGCCAAGGACGAGGAGGGGATCAAGGTCTCTCTCAGTGAAGTGCCGGGTTCCAAGTACAAGGCCTACCGTGGTGTGACCTTGATCAAGGCGCCTTTGGCCAAGGTGCAGGCATTGCAGGAAGACGTGGCAGGCGCATGCACCTGGATACATGAGTGCAAGTCTCAGAAGCTGCTCAAGCATGAAGGTGATCAGAGCTGGACCTACACCCAGTTCAACACGCCTTGGCCGGTAACGCCGCGCGATTCGGTGTTGCATGTCACTACCGTCAAAAGCGCTGATGGCAGCCTGACGCGTAACCTCAAGGAAGAGCCGACCTATTTGCCCGAAGAGAAGGGGTATGTTCGGGTGGCGAAAGTCGAAGGCTTCTGGAAGTTGGTGCCCAAAGGGGAGAGTACAGAAGTGACCTATCAGGTACATACCGAGCCGGGTGGCAGTGTGCCTGCGATGGTAGCCAACAAGTTTGTAGTGGATGCGCCGTTCAATACCCTGAAAAGCTTGCGTGAGCGGGCAGAGAAGAACTGAAGCCAGGGCAGGGGCAAAGCAATGAAAAAGGCTGCCCGAGGGCAGCCTTTTGCGTTCGGCTTCAAAAGCTTACTTGCGGTCCTTCAGCTCAACGATGTCACGCGGCAGTTCGCCGGTGTACAGCTGGCGCGGGCGGCCAATCTTGTACGGGCTGGAAAGCATTTCTTTCCAGTGCGAGATCCAGCCCACGGTACGTGCCAGGGCGAAGATCACGGTGAACATGCTGGTCGGGATGCCGATCGCCTTCAGGATGATGCCCGAGTAGAAGTCGACGTTCGGGTACAGCGAGCGCTCGATGAAGTACGGATCGGTGAGCGCGATCTCTTCCAGGCGCATCGCCAGTTCCAGCTGCGGGTCGTTCTTGATGCCGAGTTCGCCCAGGACTTCGTCGCAGGTTTTCTTCATCACGGTGGCGCGCGGGTCGCGGTTCTTGTACACGCGGTGACCGAAGCCCATCAGCTTGAACGGGTCGTTCTTGTCCTTGGCCTTGGCAATGTACTTGTCGATGTTCGAGACATCGCCAATTTCATCGAGCATGGTCAGCACGGCTTCGTTCGCACCGCCGTGGGCAGGGCCCCACAGTGCGGCGATACCGGCGGCGATACAGGCGAACGGGTTGGCGCCCGAAGAGCCGGCCAGGCGGACGGTGGAGGTGGAGGCGTTCTGCTCGTGATCGGCATGGAGGATGAAGATCTTGTCCATTGCCTTGGCCAGCACCGGGCTGATCGGTTTGATCTCGCACGGGGTGTTGAACATCATGTGCAGGAAGTTTTCCGCGTACGACAGGTCGTTGCGCGGGTACATCATCGGCTGGCCCATGGAGTACTTGTAAACCATCGCGGCCAGGGTCGGCATCTTGGCGACCAGGCGCACCGCGGAAATTTCGCGGTGTTGCGGGTTATTGATGTCCAGCGAGTCGTGGTAGAACGCCGACAGGGCGCCGACTACTCCGCACATTACGGCCATCGGGTGGGCGTCGCGGCGGAAACCGTTGAAGAAGGACTTCAGCTGCTCATGAACCATGGTGTGGTTCTTGACGGTGCTGACGAACTGGGCCTTCTGCTCGGCATTGGGCAGTTCGCCGTTGAGCAGCAGGTAGCAGGTTTCCAGGTAGTCCGATTGCTCGGCGAGCTGTTCGATGGGGTAGCCGCGGTGCAGCAGCACGCCCTTGTCGCCGTCGATGTAGGTGATCTTCGACTCGCACGAAGCGGTCGCCATGAAACCTGGGTCGAAGGTGAAGTGACCAGTGGCCCCCAACCCGCGGACGTCGATTACATCAGGACCAACGGTGCCGGTTAAAATGGGCAGCTCGACGGGGGCAGCGCCCTCGATGACCAACTGCGCTTTTTTGTCAGCCATGTGGCCTCCTATTAATGCTTGAAATCATCAGACAGACCCCCCACGCAGGGCCCGCACCACTATAGAGAAGTAAATTCGAATGTCAATTTGCCTAAAGGCTGGTTGAAACCCGCTCTGAGGCCTGATTTTTCACGAAATTCTCGCCCATTTACGCCTTTTGCTCGCTAAAGGCAATGCGCTATTTGGGCTACCCCGTCACGTTGTCATAAGCAGCCTAACTGTCTATACTCGGCACCCGACCGCCAGGGGCTTGCAAGCCCGAACTGCTGGGGGTCGCCGTTCCCTGGGTGGTGGGTACCTGACCAGTACACTTACCAACAACTTTGCCCTGATTCGCTAGGGGCTCTTCAGTGTGAAAAAAGCCGTGAAAAGCCAACGACCTGTAAACCTAGACCTAAGGACCATCAAGCTCCCTGTCACAGCGTACACGTCCATCCTGCACCGTATCTCCGGCGTCATCCTGTTCCTCGGCCTTGCCATCATGCTTTATGCACTGGGCAAGTCGCTGGGTTCCGAGGAAGGCTTCGGTGAGGTGAAGGCGTGTCTGACCAGCCCGCTGGCCAAGTTCGTGACCTGGGGCCTGCTATCCGCCCTGCTTTATCACCTCGTGGCAGGTGTGCGTCACCTGATCATGGACATGGGTATCGGTGAGACGCTGGAAGGCGGCAAGCTGGGCTCGAAAATCGTGATCGTCATCTCCGTGGTGCTGATCGTTCTGGTGGGAGTTTGGGTATGGTAACCAATGTCACGAACCTGTCGCGTTCGGGCCTCTATGACTGGATGGCGCAGCGCGTCTCGGCGGTCGTTCTCGCGGCTTACTTTCTCTTCCTGATCGGCTACGTGGTCGCCCACCCAGGCATCGACTACACCCAGTGGCATGGTCTGTTCTCCAATAACGCGATGCGGATCTTCAGTCTGCTGGCCCTCGTTGCCCTGGGCGCTCACGCCTGGGTCGGCATGTGGACCATTGCAACCGACTACCTGACGCCAATGTCGTTCGGCAAGTCGGCAACTGCGATTCGTTTCCTGTTCCAGGCGGTATGCGGCGTTGCGATGTTCGCTTACTTCGTCTGGGGTGTGCAGATTCTCTGGGGTATCTGATCCATGGCTAGCATTCCAACCATTTCCTTCGACGCCATCATCATCGGTGGCGGCGGCGCCGGCATGCGCGCAGCGCTGCAGCTGGCCCAGGGCGGTCACAAGACTGCCGTGGTCACCAAGGTCTTCCCGACCCGTTCGCACACTGTTTCCGCCCAGGGCGGCATCACCTGCGCCATCGCTTCGGCCGACCCGAACGACGACTGGCGCTGGCACATGTACGATACCGTCAAAGGTTCCGACTACATCGGTGACCAGGACGCTATCGAATACATGTGTCAGGAAGGCCCTGCTGCGGTCTTCGAGCTGGACCACATGGGCCTGCCGTTCTCGCGCACCGAAACCGGCCGCATCTATCAGCGTCCGTTCGGCGGCCAGTCCAAGGACTTCGGCAAGGGCGGCCAGGCTGCACGTACCTGTGCTGCTTCCGACCGTACCGGTCACGCGCTGCTGCACACCCTCTATCAGGGCAACCTGAAAGCGGGCACCACCTTCCTGAACGAGTACTACGCTGTCGATCTGGTGAAAAACCAGGACGGCGCGTTCGTGGGTGTGATCGCGATCTGCATCGAAACCGGCGAAACCCTGTACATCAAGTCCAAGGCCACCGTATTGGCCACTGGCGGTGCGGGCCGTATCTACGCCTCGACCACCAACGCCCTGATCAACACCGGTGACGGCGTCGGCATGGCCCTGCGTGCCGGTGTGCCGGTGCAGGACATCGAAATGTGGCAGTTCCACCCGACCGGCATCGCCGGCGCTGGTGTACTGGTCACCGAGGGTTGCCGCGGTGAGGGTGGCTACCTGATCAACGCCCACGGCGAGCGTTTCATGGAGCGTTATGCTCCGAACGCCAAAGACCTGGCCGGCCGCGACGTGGTCGCCCGTTCCATGGTCAAAGAGATCATCGCTGGCAACGGCGTGGGCCCGAACAAGGACCACGTACTGCTGAAGCTGGACCACCTGGGCGAGGAAGTGCTGCACAGCCGCCTGCCAGGCATCTGCGAACTGTCCAAGACCTTCGCTCACGTCGACCCGGTTGTAGCGCCGGTGCCGGTCGTGCCGACCTGCCACTACATGATGGGTGGTGTTGCCACCAACATCCATGGCCAGGCCATCACCATGGACGCCGAAGGCAAGGATCACATCATTCCGGGCTTGTTCGCCGTGGGTGAAGTGGCGTGCGTATCGGTTCACGGTGCCAACCGCCTGGGCGGTAACTCGCTGCTCGACCTGGTCGTATTCGGCCGCGCCGCCGGCCTGCACCTGGAGAAGGCGCTGAGCGAAGGCGTCGAGTACCGCGATGCCAGCGATACCGATGTCGACGTCGCCCTGAACCGCCTGAACAAGCTCAACGAGCGTACCACTGGCGAAGACGTCGCAAGCCTCAAGCGTGAGCTGCAAAGCTGCATGCAGAACTACTTCGGTGTATTCCGTACTGGCGAATACATGCAGAAGGGTATCGAGCAGCTGGCTGGTCTGCGTGACCGCATCGCCAACGTGAAGATCAACGACAAGTCCCAGGCCTTCAACACCGCGCGTATCGAAGCGCTGGAGCTGCAGAACCTGTTGGAAGTCGCCGAAGCTACCGCCATCGCGGCCGAAGCCCGTAAAGAGTCCCGCGGCGCTCACGCCCGTGAAGACTTCGAAGACCGTGACGACGAAAACTGGCTGTGCCACACCCTGTACTACCCGGGTGAGAAGCGCGTGGCCAAGCGTGGCGTCAACTTTGCGCCGAAGACTGTTCCAGCCTTCGAACCAAAAGTCCGGACTTATTGAGGGTGACTGCTATGTTGAAAGTCGAAGTTTATCGCTACAACCCGGATACCGACTCGGCGCCCAAGATGGAGTCGTTCGACGTCGATACCGGCGGCAAGGACCTGATGGTGCTGGACGTGCTGGCGCTGATCAAGGAGAAGGACGAGGGCTTCTCGTACCGTCGCTCCTGCCGTGAAGGCGTTTGCGGTTCCGATGGCATGAACATGAACGGCAAGAACGGCCTGGCCTGCATCACGCCGCTGTCCGGCGTGGTCAAGGGCAACAAGCTGGTTCTGCGCCCGCTGCCTGGCCTGCCGGTCATTCGTGACCTGGTCGTCGATATGAGCATCTTCTACAAGCAGTACGAGAAGGTGAAGCCATTCCTGCAGAACGACACGCCGGCCCCGGCCATCGAGCGTCTGCAGTCGCCGGAAGATCGCGACAAGCTGGACGGTCTGTACGAGTGCATCCTGTGCGCTTGCTGCTCGACTTCCTGCCCATCGTTCTGGTGGAACCCGGACAAGTTCCTGGGCCCCGCCGCCTTGCTGCAGGCCTATCGCTTCCTGGCCGACAGCCGTGACACCAAGACCCAGGAGCGCCTGGCGTCCCTGGATGACCCGTTCAGCGTCTTCCGCTGCCGCGGGATCATGAACTGCGTCAACGTTTGCCCGAAGGGTCTGAACCCGACCAAGGCAATCGGCCACGTACGTAACATGCTGCTGCAAAGCGGCACCTGATTCAAAGCGTTGTAACTGCAGTAAGCCGAGGTGCGGGTGGTGAGCCCGCACTGAGGTAAAACCTGAGCAAGGGCCCAAAAAGCCCGCGCTCGATACCTATGAAGATATGAGACCAGCAGGGGCTTTCCGGGCTGGTACCCGGAAAATCAGCAGGATCCAAGTGGCGTGGTTCAGTCGCTGTGTTCGGACTTTTCCAGGTTTGCTGTGGCTCTCGCCGATCAGTCCCCTAACCGAGGGTGACCAAGCATGCAAGAAAGCGTGATGCAGCGCATGTGGGAAAGCGCCCACCTTTCAGGTGGTAACGCTGCATATGTGGAAGAGCTCTACGAACTCTACCTGCACGACCCTAACGCTGTGCCAGAAGAGTGGCGCACTTACTTCCAGAAGTTGCCCGCCGACGGCAGCACCGCTACCGATGTATCGCACTCGACAATCCGCGACCATTTCGTACTGCTGGCAAAGAACCAGCGCCGCGCCCAACCGGTATCTGCCGGGAGCGTGAGCAGTGAACACGAGAAGAAGCAGGTTGAAGTTCTGCGACTGATCCAGGCCTATCGTATGCGCGGCCATCAGGCTGCCAAGCTCGACCCCTTGGGGTTGTGGCAGCGCCCTGCGCCCGTAGACCTGTCGATCAATCACTACGGCTTGACCAATGCCGATCTTGATACGACCTTCCGTGCCGGCGACCTGTACATCGGCAAAGAGGAAGCGAGCCTACGCGAGATCGTCGAGGCGCTCCAGAAGACATATTGTCGCACCATTGGCGCCGAGTTCACCCATATCGTCGATTCCGAGCAGCGCAGCTGGTTCCAGCAGCGCCTGGAAAGCGTGCGCGGCCGCCCGGACTTCTCCGCCGACGTGCAGGCCCACCTGCTCGAGCGCGTGACGGCCGGTGAAGGTCTCGAGAAGTACCTGGGCACCAAGTACCCGGGCACCAAGCGTTTCGGCCTTGAGGGTGGCGAAAGCCTGATCCCGATGCTGGACGAAATGATCCAGCGTTCCGGCTCCTACGGCACCAAGGAAGTCGTGATTGGCATGGCCCACCGCGGCCGTCTGAACGTGCTGGTCAACACCTTCGGCAAGAACCCGCGCGAGCTGTTCGACGAGTTCGAAGGTAAGAAGATGAACGAGCTGGGCTCCGGTGACGTGAAGTATCACCAGGGCTTCTCCTCGAACGTGATGACCACCGGTGGTGAAGTTCACCTGGCCATGGCGTTCAACCCGTCCCACCTGGAAATCGTCTCCCCCGTGGTCGAAGGTTCGGTGCGCGCCCGTCAGGACCGCCGCAACGATACCGCCGGTGACAAGGTGCTGCCGATCTCGATCCACGGTGACGCTGCCTTCGCAGGCCAGGGCGTGGTCATGGAAACCTTCCAGATGTCGCAGACCCGCGGTTTCAAGACCGGCGGCACCGTGCACATCGTGATCAACAACCAGGTCGGTTTCACCATCAGCAACCCGCTGGACTCGCGTTCCACCGAGTACGCCACCGACGTTGCCAAGATGATCCAGGCGCCGATCCTGCACGTGAACGGCGATGACCCGGAAGCTGTGCTGTTCGTGACCCAGCTGGCCATCGATTACCGCATGCAGTTCAAGCGTGACGTGGTCATCGACCTGGTCTGCTACCGTCGTCGCGGCCACAACGAGGCCGACGAGCCCAACGGTACCCAGCCGCTGATGTATCAGCAGATCAGCAAGCAGCGCACCACCCGTGAGCTGTACGCCGAGGCGCTGATCCAGGCCGGTCGCATCGATGCCGAGCGCGCCCAGGCCAAGATCGACGAGTACCGCAATGCCCTGGACAACGGTCTGCACGTGGTCAAGAGCCTGGTCAAGGAGCCGAACCGCGAGCTGTTCGTCGACTGGCGTCCGTACCTGGGCCACGCCTGGACTGCGCGTCACGACACCCGTTTCGACCTCAAGACCCTGCAGGACCTGTCGGCCAAGCTGCTCGAGCTGCCAGAAGGCTTCGTCGTCCAGCGTCAGGTGTCGAAGATCTACGAAGACCGTCAGAAGATGCAGGCCGGTGGCTTGCCGATCAACTGGGGTTACGCAGAGACCATGGCCTACGCCACCCTGCAGTTCGAAGGTCACCCGATCCGCATGACCGGCCAGGACATCGGCCGTGGCACCTTCTCGCACCGCCACGCGGTGCTGCACAACCAGAAGGACGCCAGCACCTACGTGCCGCTGCAGAACCTGTTCCCGGGCCAGCCGCGCTTCGACCTGTACGACTCCTTCCTGTCGGAAGAAGCGGTACTGGCCTTCGAATACGGTTACTCGACCACCACGCCGAATGCGTTGGTGATCTGGGAAGCCCAGTTCGGCGACTTCGCCAACGGTGCGCAGGTGGTGATCGACCAGTTCATCACCAGCGGTGAGCACAAGTGGGGCCGCCTGTGCGGTCTGACCATGCTGCTGCCTCACGGTTACGAAGGGCAGGGCCCGGAGCACTCCTCCGCGCGTCTG
This sequence comes from Pseudomonas sp. BNK-15, assembly GCF_047456105.1. Lineage (NCBI taxonomy): Bacteria > Pseudomonadati > Pseudomonadota > Gammaproteobacteria > Pseudomonadales > Pseudomonadaceae > Pseudomonas > Pseudomonas sp. BNK-15. The sequence continues at coordinate 95,490 of NZ_CP179898.1, read as the reverse complement.
GAGCGTTACCTGCAGCTGTGCGCCGAGCACAACATCCAGGTCTGCGTACCGACCACCCCGGCACAGATCTACCACCTGCTGCGTCGTCAGGTCATCCGTCCGCTGCGCAAGCCGCTGATCGTGCTGACGCCAAAGTCGCTGCTGCGCCACAAGCTGGCCGTCTCGACCCTGGAGGACCTTGCAGAAGGTTCGTTCCAGACCGTGATCCCGGAAATCGACACCCTGGATCCTGCCAAGGTCGAACGCCTGGTGCTGTGTGGTGGCAAGGTCTATTACGACCTGCTGGAAAAACGCCGTGCCGAAGGCCGCGAAGACATCGCAATCGTGCGTATCGAGCAACTGTACCCGTTCCCGGAAGACGACCTGGTCGACATCCTGGCGCCGTACACCAACCTCAAGCATGCCGTCTGGTGTCAGGAAGAGCCGATGAACCAGGGCGCCTGGTACAGCAGCCAGCACCACATGCGCCGTATCCTGGGCCGCCACAACAAGGCGCTGGTCCTGGAATACGCCGGCCGCGACGCTTCCGCCGCGCCAGCCTGTGGTTACGCTTCGAAGCATGCCGAACAGCAGGAAAAACTGCTGCAAGACGCCTTCACTGTCTAACGCCTTCGCGCACCTGAAACCGAATTTAAGGAAACACTGATAATGGCTATCGAGATCAAAGCCCCAACCTTCCCGGAATCGGTTGCCGATGGCACCGTTGCCACCTGGCACAAGAAGCCGGGCGAAGCCGTCAAGCGTGACGAGCTGATCGTCGACATCGAGACCGACAAGGTCGTCCTGGAAGTACTGGCTACCGCCGATGGCGTGATGGGCGACATCGTCAAGGGCGAGGGCGATACCGTCCTGTCCGACGAAGTGCTGGGTTCGATCGTGGAAGGTGGTGCTGCTGCCGCCGCGCCTGCTGCCGCTCCTGCCGCCGCTGCTCCGGCAGCCGTTGCCGCCGATGCCGGCGAAGACGACCCGGTTGCCGCTCCGGCCGCGCGCAAGCTGGCTGAAGAGAACGGCATCGACCTGGCTACCGTTGCCGGTACCGGCAAAGGTGGCCGCGTCACCAAGGAAGACGTGGTTGCTGCAGTTGCCAACAAGAAGTCCGCGCCTGCCGCTGCTCCGGCTGCCAAGCCTGCCGCTGCCGCCCCGGTTGTGGCCGCTGCTGGCGATCGCACCGAGAAGCGTGTGCCGATGACCCGCCTGCGTGCCAAGATCGCCGAGCGTCTGGTCGAAGCCCAGTCCAACATGGCGATGCTGACCACCTTCAACGAAGTCGACATGACCGAAGTCATGGCCCTGCGTTCGAAGTACAAGGACCTGTTCGAGAAGACCCATAACGGCGTGCGCCTGGGCTTCATGTCGTTCTTCGTCAAGGCCGCTACCGAAGCGCTGAAGCGTTTCCCTGCTGTCAACGCCTCGATCGACGGCAACGACATCGTCTACCACGGTTTTGCCGACGTCGGCGTTGCCGTCTCCAGCGACCGTGGCCTGGTGGTGCCTGTACTGCGCAACGCCGAATCGATGAGCCTGGCTGAAATCGAGAACGGCATCGCCACCTTCGGCAAGAAGGCCCGCGACGGCAAGCTGTCGATCGAAGAAATGACCGGCGGCACTTTCACCATCACCAACGGTGGTACCTTCGGCTCGATGATGTCGACCCCGATCGTCAACCCGCCGCAGGCCGCCATCCTCGGCATGCACAACATCATCCAGCGTCCGATGGCCATCAATGGCCAAGTGGTAATCCGCCCGATGATGTACCTGGCGCTGTCGTACGATCACCGCCTGATCGACGGCAAGGAAGCGGTAACCTTCCTGGTCACCATCAAGAACCTGCTGGAAGATCCGTCCCGCCTGCTGCTGGACATCTAATCGCGCAGCTGTAAGCTGCAAGCCGCAAGCTTCAAGCCGAAGCCTGCTGGACTTGCGGCTTGCAGCTTGCCGCTTGAAGCTAAAAAGGAATCTTTTATGACCCAGAAATTCGACGTAGTGGTGATTGGTGCAGGTCCTGGCGGTTATGTGGCTGCCATCAAGGCTGCCCAACTTGGTCTGAAGACTGCCTGTATCGAGAAGTACACCGACGCCGAGGGCAAGCTGGCCCTGGGTGGCACCTGCCTGAACGTAGGTTGCATTCCGTCCAAGGCGCTGCTGGACAGCTCCTGGAAGTACAAGGAAGCCAAAGAGAGCTTCAACGTCCACGGCATCTCCACTGGCGAAGTGAAGATGGACGTGGCCGCGATGGTTGGTCGCAAGGCTGGCATCGTCAAGAACCTGACCGGTGGCGTTGCCACCCTGTTCAAGGCCAATGGCGTCACTTCGATCCAGGGCCACGGCAAACTGCTGGCTGGCAAGAAAGTCGAAGTCACCAAGGCTGATGGCACCACCGAAATCATCGAAGCCGAGAACGTGATCCTGGCCTCCGGCTCGCGTCCGATCGACATTCCGCCGGCTCCGGTCGACCAGAACGTCATCGTCGACTCCACCGGCGCCCTGGAATTCCAATCGGTTCCCAAGCGTCTGGGCGTGATCGGTGCTGGCGTGATCGGCCTGGAGCTGGGCTCGGTGTGGGCTCGCCTGGGTGCTGAAGTCACCGTCCTGGAAGCCCTGGACACCTTCCTGATGGCTGCTGACACCGCAGTGTCGAAAGAAGCCCAGAAGACCCTGACCAAGCAAGGCCTGGACATCAAGCTGGGCGCTCGCGTCACCGGCTCGAAAGTCAACGGCAACGAAGTCGAAGTGACCTACACCAACGCCGAAGGCGAGCAGAAGATCACCTTCGACAAGCTGATCGTCGCGGTCGGCCGTCGCCCGGTGACCACCGACCTGTTGGCCTCCGACAGCGGCGTGAACATCGACGAGCGTGGCTACATCTTCGTTGACGACCACTGCGCTACCAGCGTACCGGGCGTCTATGCCATCGGCGACGTTGTCCGCGGCATGATGCTGGCGCACAAGGCCTCGGAAGAGGGCATCATGGTCGTCGAGCGCATCAAGGGCCACAAGGCCCAGATGAACTACGACCTGATCCCTTCGGTTATCTACACCCACCCGGAAATCGCGTGGGTCGGCAAGACCGAACAAGCCTTGAAGGCCGAGGGTGTTGAGGTTAACGTAGGCACCTTCCCGTTCGCGGCCAGCGGCCGTGCGATGGCGGCCAACGACACCGGTGGTTTCGTCAAGGTCATCGCCGATGCCAAGACCGACCGCGTACTGGGTGTACACGTGATTGGCCCGTCGGCTGCCGAACTGGTTCAGCAGGGCGCGATCGCAATGGAATTCGGCACCAGTGCCGAGGATCTGGGCATGATGGTCTTCAGCCATCCAACCCTGTCCGAAGCGTTGCATGAAGCAGCGCTGGCAGTGAATGGCGGCGCCATTCACGTGGCCAACCGTAAGAAGCGTTAATTATAAGAAACCACGGCGGGCTGCCCGTCGTGAGTCTTGCGTGCATGACTCACCGCGGAACGTCCGCCGGACCGGATCACACGGGAAAACCCGGGGTCAACGGTCACAGGTGGTGCGGCGCCAGTAATGGCGCAGCGCCGAAGCGCAGTACCTAACGAAGACGGTAAAAAGCATGAATCTTCACGAGTATCAGGGTAAGCAGCTGTTCGCTGAGTACGGCCTGCCAGTTTCCAAGGGTTTCGCTGTCGATACCCCTGAGCAAGCTGCAGAAGCCTGCGACAAGATCGGCGGTTCCGAGTGGGTTGTCAAAGCCCAGGTCCACGCTGGTGGTCGCGGTAAAGCGGGCGGCGTCAAGCTGGTTCGCAGCAAGGAAGACGCCAAGGCGTTCGCTGCACAGTGGTTGGGCAAGAATCTGGTTACCTACCAGACTGATGCCAACGGTCAACCCGTCTCCAAGATTCTGGTCGAATCCTGCACTGACATCGCCAAAGAGCTGTACCTGGGCGCTGTAGTGGATCGTTCGAGCCGCCGTATCGTGTTCATGGCGTCCACCGAAGGTGGCGTGGACATCGAGAAAGTCGCTCACGAAACGCCTGAGAAGATCCTCAAGGCTACCATCGACCCGCTGGTCGGCGCTCAGCCGTTCCAGGGTCGTGAACTGGCATTCCAGCTGGGCCTGGAAGGCAAGCAGGTTCAACAGTTCGCCAAGATCTTCGTTGGCCTGGCCAAGCTGTTCAAGGATCACGATCTGGCCCTGCTGGAAGTGAACCCGCTGGTGATCAAGGCCGACGGCGACCTGCACTGCCTCGATGCCAAGATCAACATCGACGCCAACGCCATGTACCGTCAGCCCAAGCTGAAGACCTTCCACGACCCGTCGCAGGACGACGCTCGTGAAGCCCACGCTGCCAAGTTCGAACTGAACTACGTTGCCCTGGAAGGCAACATCGGCTGCATGGTCAACGGTGCCGGCCTGGCCATGGGTACCATGGACATCGTCAACCTGCACGGCGGCAAGCCAGCCAACTTCCTCGACGTGGGCGGCGGTGCTACCAAAGAGCGCGTTACCGAAGCGTTCAAGATCATTCTGTCCGACAGCAATGTCGCGGCCGTACTGGTCAACATCTTCGGCGGCATCGTTCGCTGCGACATGATTGCCGAAGGCATCATCGGTGCAGTGAAGGAAGTCGGCGTCAAGGTTCCGGTCGTCGTTCGCCTTGAAGGCAACAACGCCGAACTGGGCGCAAAAGTACTGGCAGAAAGCGGTTTGAACATCATTGCGGCAACCAGCCTGACCGACGCTGCTCAACAAGTTGTCAAAGCTGCGGAGGGCAAGTAATGAGCGTCCTGATCAATAAAGACACCAAAGTCATCTGCCAGGGCTTCACCGGCTCGCAGGGTACTTTCCACTCCGAACAGGCCATTGCCTACGGCACCAAGATGGTCGGCGGCGTTACCCCGGGCAAGGGTGGCACCACCCACCTGGGCCTGCCGGTGTTCAACACCGTCAAGGAAGCCGTGGAAGCTACCGGCGCTGACGCTTCGGTGATCTACGTTCCGGCTCCGTTCTGCAAAGACTCGATCCTGGAAGCTGCCTTCGGCGGTATCAAGCTGATCGTCTGCATCACCGAAGGCATTCCTACCCTGGACATGCTGGATGCCAAGGTCAAGTGCGACGAGCTGGGCGTGACCCTGATCGGCCCTAACTGCCCAGGTGTCATCACCCCGGGCGAGTGCAAGATCGGCATCATGCCAGGCCACATCCACTTGCCAGGCAAGGTCGGTATCGTTTCGCGCTCCGGCACCCTGACCTACGAAGCTGTGAAGCAGACCACCGACGCCGGCTTCGGCCAGTCGACCTGCGTCGGCATCGGCGGTGACCCGATCCCGGGCTCGAACTTCATCGACATCCTGAAGCTGTTCCAGGAAGACCCGAAGACCGAAGCGATCGTCATGATCGGTGAGATCGGCGGTTCGGCTGAAGAAGAAGCCGCAGCCTACATCAAGGCCCACGTGACCAAGCCAGTCGTTTCCTACATCGCTGGTGTTACTGCACCTGCGGGCAAGCGCATGGGCCACGCTGGCGCCATCATTTCCGGCGGCAAGGGCACTGCGGACGAGAAGTTCGCCGCCCTGCAGGACGCTGGTGTGAAGACCGTGCGTTCCCTGGCTGACATCGGCAAGGCCCTGGCCGAGCTGACTGGCTGGGAAGCCAAGAAGTAAGTAACACAAAGTAATATGTAGTACCCCCACGCGCACAAAGGCCACCTTCGGGTGGCCTTTGTCGTTGTGCGGCTGTGAAGGCTGCGCCCCCACCTTCGGAAAGTTCGATCACCCTGATCAGGATTTTCAACCAGACATCCGCTCGAATCAGCAATAAATTGTCGTCGAACACGGTCAACCAGACGACAAACATGTACGCACATCGGACAAGCAGCACTGTGCCAGTGCGTTTGGCGGGTAAAACGGTTAATCTACGCGTTCACTTTGTGCCCGTACCCCAAAAGGGAACGACACGCTAAACGGGTCTGGCCTATCAAGCCGGGCAGCATTTCCCTCACTCAAGGGGAAATCCCTTCTCGAATCCCGATTTCAGCAGTGTGGTACTACCCTAAATGAAAGTTTTAAAAGGCCAGGATATCCTGGCGCTTGGCTTTATGACGTTTGCGCTTTTTGTGGGCGCTGGCAATATCATCTTCCCGCCCATCGTCGGTCTGCAGTCCGGGCCGCATGTGTGGATGGCCGCTCTGGGCTTCCTGGTAACGGCTGTGGGCCTGCCGGTCATCACCGTGGTCGCACTGGCCAAGGTCGGTGGTGGCATGGATGCGCTCAGCAGCCCGATCGGCAAGTTCTTCGGCGGCCTGTTGGCGGCGGTATGCTACCTGTCGGTCGGCCCGCTGTTCGCAACCCCGCGCACCGCGACCGTGTCGTTCGAAGTGGGTGTGGCACCGCTCACCGGTGAAAGCCCGTTGGCGTTGTTCCTCTACAGCCTGGTGTACTTCATCGTGGTACTGGCGGTGTCCATGTACCCGGGCAAGTTGCTCGATACCGTGGGCCGTTTCCTCGCGCCGCTGAAGATTATCGCCCTGGCGGTACTTGGCATCGCGGCGTTCGCGCTGCCGGCCGGCACCATTGGTGAAGCACAGCCTGCCTATGCAGCTGCGGCCTTCTCCAAAGGCTTTTCCGATGGCTACCTGACCATGGACACCCTGGGTGCGCTGGTCTTCGGTATCGTGATCGTCAATGCCATCCGTTCGCGGGGTGTCGAGTCGCCGAAGCTGATCACCCGCTATGCCATCATTGCCGGCCTGATTGCCGGTGTAGGCCTGGCGCTGGTCTACATCAGCCTGTTCCGCCTGGGAGCCAGCAGCCATGATATCGCGGCTGGAGCCACCAACGGTGCAGCGGTATTGCACGCCTACGTACAGCACACCTTCGGTTCGCTTGGCAGCGGTTTCCTGGCGGTACTGATCGCGCTGGCCTGCCTGGTGACTGCCGTAGGCCTGACTTGCGCATGCGCCGAGTACTTCAGCCAGATCCTGCCGCTGTCGTACCGTGCGCTGGTGGTGATCCTGGCGGGCTTCTCGCTGCTGATTTCCAACCTGGGCCTGACCAAGCTGATCATGTTCTCGATCCCGGTGCTGACCGCCATCTACCCACCGTGCATCGTGGTGGTAGGGCTGAGCTTCGTCAAAGACCTGTGGAATTCGCCAACACGTATCCTGGCGCCGGTCATGCTGGTGTCGCTGTTGTTCGGCATGGTTGACGCGATCAAGGGCAGCAGCATTGCCCACGTGCTGCCGGACTTCATGGCCCACCTGCCGCTGAGCGATCAGGGCCTGGCCTGGCTGGTGCCGTCGGTGGTGACACTGATGGCGGCTGTGGCGTGCGACCGCATGCTTGGCAAGCCGCGCGAAGCGCTGGCCTGATAGGTTGACGCCTGCCGTTGGCACCGGCCACAAGCCGTAGGGTGCCCGCGAAGGCCGATACACCAAACCCCGCATCCTCAAGGGTGCGGGGTTTTTTATTGCGCCGATGTGCCTTTGCGTGCTTGCAAGCGTCGAAATGCGGTCCCTATCCTTGTCTGCCCTGGCCTTCGGGAAAACTGCATGAATTTCATCCAAAGCAACCTTCACAACGTGTTGGCCCTCTGCTGGTTCGCCCTTTGCTGGGGCGGCTATACCCGCTATGCCATCTGGAAGGGCCGCGACACTGCCTGCTTGGCCAGTGTGCTGCATCTGTACCGGGAAGACTGGATGCGCCGCATGCTGCTGCGCGACAACCGCATCGCCGATGCCAGTGTAATTGGCAATCTGGAGCGCAACGCGTCGTTCTTTGCCTCCAGTACCCTGATCATTCTGGCCGGCATCCTGACTGTTCTGGGGGCCACTGACCGCGCCCTGTCGCTGCTGGCCGACCTGCCTCTGGTGCAGCAGGCCTCGCAAGGCATGTCGGAAATCAAGCTGCTTTGCCTGGCGATGGTTTTCGTCTATGCGTTCTTTACGTTCAGCTGGTGCATGCGCCAGTACAACTTCGCAGCAGTGCTGGTGGGGTCTGCGCCCATGATAGGCGAGCGGCTGGTCAGTGAGCTTGAGCGCAAGGCTTTCGCTTCGCGGGCGGCGAGGGTGTTGTCGCTGGCGGCCAATCAGTTCAACTTTGGCTTGCGGTCTTATTACTTCGGCATGGCCATGCTCACCTGGTTCATCAGCCCGTGGTTGTTCATGGTCGTGAGTGTAGGAGTGGTATTGATCCTGTATCGCCGGGAGTTCCACTCCGATGTGCTGGAAGTGATGGTGTTCACGCCAACGGAAAGTGCGCCTACCGAGACCAGCAAGGAAGGCCTCGGTACAAACACATGAAACGTTTAACCTATAACTGGCAGGCACAAAAAAACCCGACAATGTCGGGTTTTTTTGTGCGTCGCGATTACTGCTTGGCAGGCTCAGCCGGTGCAGTAGCCGGAGTTGCCGGAGCGGCTTCTTCAGCAGCCTTCTGCTCGGCTTCAGCCTGATCTTTGGCAGCTTCGGCGTTTTCCTCGGCGGCGTCGTTCATTTTATCCTGAGCTTCGCCCATTTTTTCCTGGGCTTGCTCGGCATGTTCCTGTGCGTCTTGGGCTTTGTCTTCGCTCGCTTTATCGCAAGCAGCCAGGCCCATGGCAGCAGCCAGCATCAGAGCAAAAGCAAATGGTTTACGCATTGGGTGTTTCTCCTTGGTGGAATAAGTGACTTGTTCCTTCGAGTTCAGCCATGCGGCAATAGTTCCGTATCAGTTACAGATATATAACACCGCATCGCGGATAGACTTTTTATCACACTTATGCAGATGTCGCAGGCGCCAGTGGCTGTGAAGAGGAGTGTACCGATGACCGATTCAAGCTTGATGGCCATGGCCGAGCGTTTCTTGTCGGCACTGAAACATTGTCAAGTGTTGCAAATGCGCGTGGAGCATGCGGACGCCGATGGCATGACGCTGCTCTTGCCCTGGTCGCCAGCCATCGTTGGCAACCCGCAGACCGGCGCAGTGCATGGTGGTGCCCTGACCACGCTGATGGACACCACCTGCGGGATGGCCACCCTTTGCGTGCTGCCGAGCTTTGAAGTATGTCCAACGCTGGACCTTCGTATCGACTACATGCATCCGGCAGAGGCGGGAAAGCCCATCTATGGTCATGCCCAGTGCTATCGGGTCACCCGAGACGTGATTTTCACCCGTGGCATGGCCTATCAGGACGACCCCGCCCAGCCGATCTGCCAGGTTGTCGGTACCTTCATGCGCCTGGGGCAGGAGGTCAAGGGCGGCATCCGGTTCGGCAAGGGGCTGAAGGAGGGCGGGGCATGATTCCACAAGACGTACGTCGACAGCTCAACGCGGCGCATGCCGTGGGCGATTACCAGCCATTGCTGGCGTTGATACCCTACGCCAGCCTGATCGGCATCACCTGTGAGCGCCAGGGCGATGACCTGCTGTTCCGCTTGCCGGCCAGCCCGGACAACATCGGCAACCCGTTGCTGCCGGCCATTCATGGCGGTGTGATTGCTGGGTTCATGGAGCTTTCTGCCGCCTTGTATCTGCTGATCTACAGCGAGAGCGCCAGCATCCCCAAGATCATCGATTTTTCCATCGACTACCTGCGCGCCGGGCTCTTTCGCGACACTTACGCGCAGTGCCAGCTCTGGCGCCAAGGCCGGCGGGTGACCAATGTGGCGATCACCGCCTGGCAGGGCGATCGACAATCGCCGATCGCCACTGCCCGTGCGCATTTCAAGATTGAGCCCCAAAAGCCCTTGAAATCGTCGGGGCTGCCCCCATCTGCATGACATCCGCCATTAATGCATGCCGATTCGGCTGCCGGCGCCCACTGCCATCAGATCGGAGTTTTGAAGACCATGAGTGTGGAAACACAAAAGGAAACCCTGGGCTTCCAGACCGAGGTAAAGCAGCTGCTGCACCTCATGATTCACTCGCTGTACTCGAACAAGGAAATCTTCCTGCGTGAGCTGATTTCCAACGCTTCCGACGCCGCCGACAAGCTGCGTTTCGAAGCCCTGGCCAAGCCAGAGCTGTTCGAAAACGACGCCGACCTGAAAATCCGCCTGAGTTTCGACAAGGACGCCGGTACCGTGACCCTCGAGGACAACGGCATCGGCATGAGCCGCGAAGATGTGATCACTCACCTGGGTACCATCGCCAAGTCCGGCACGGCCGACTTCATGAAGAACCTCACCGGTGACCAGAAGAAGGATTCGCACCTGATCGGCCAGTTCGGTGTGGGCTTCTACTCTGCCTTCATCGTGGCCGACAAGGTCGACGTGTTCAGCCGTCGCGCCGGCCAGCCGGCTGCCGAGGGCGTGCACTGGTCGTCCAAGGGCGAGGGCGACTTCGAAGTTTCCACCGTCGAAAAACCACAGCGCGGTACCCGTATCGTCCTGCACCTGAAGAAGGACGAGCAGGAATTCGCCGATGGCTGGCGCCTGCGTAACGTGGTCAAGAAGTACTCCGATCACATTGCCCTGCCGATCCAGCTGCCCAAAGAGCAGGCGGCGGCCGAAGGTGAAGAGCAGCCGGCCGAAGAATGGGAAACCGTCAACCGCGCCAGTGCCCTGTGGACCCGCCCGCGTACCGAAATCAAGGACGAGGAATACCAGGAGTTCTACAAGCACATCGGCCATGACTTCGAAAACCCGCTGGCCTGGAGCCACAACAAGGTCGAAGGCAAGCTCGAATACAACTCGCTGCTGTACGTGCCGGCCCGCGCGCCGTTTGATCTGTACCAGCGTGAAGCGCCGCGCGGCTTGAAGCTGTATGTGCAGCGCGTGTTCATCATGGACCAGGCTGAGTCGTTCCTGCCGCTGTACCTGCGCTTCATCAAGGGTGTGGTCGACTCCAATGACCTGTCCCTGAACGTCTCCCGCGAGATCCTGCAAAAGGATCCGATCATCGATTCGATGAAAACTGCGCTGACCAAGCGTGTGCTGGACATGCTGGAGAAGCTGGCGAAGAACGAGCCCGAGCAGTACAAGGGCTTCTGGAAGAACTTTGGTCAGGTGCTGAAGGAAGGCCCGGCCGAAGACTTCGCCAACAAGGAGAAGATCGCCGGCTTGCTGCGCTTTGCCTCCACCCATGACGAGAGCGGCGAGCAGAGCGTCTCCCTGGCCGATTACCTGGCGCGCGCCAAGGAAGGCCAGGACAAGGTCTACTACCTCACCGGCGAGTCGTACGCGCAGGTCAAGAACAGCCCGCACCTGGAAGTCTTCCGCAAGAAAGGCATCGAAGTGCTGCTGCTGACCGATCGCATCGACGAGTGGCTGATGAGCTACCTCAACGAGTTCGACGGCAAGGCCTTCGTCGATGTCGCGCGTGGCGACCTGGACCTGGGCAAGCTGGACTCCGAAGAGGACAAGAAGGCCCAGGAAGAAGTCGCCAAGGAAAAAGAAGGCCTGGTCGAGCGCTTGAAATCTGCGCTGGGTGAGAGCGTCGCCGAAGTGCGTGTGTCGCACCGCCTGACCGATTCGCCGGCAATCCTGGCCATCGGTGAGCAGGACCTGGGCCTGCAGATGCGCCAGATCCTCGAAGCCAGTGGGCAGAAGGTGCCGGACTCCAAGCCGATCTTCGAATTCAACCCGACTCATCCGCTGATTGAAAAGCTGGACAACGAGCAGAGCGAAGACCGCTTTGCCGAACTGTCGCACATCCTCTTCGATCAGGCGGCCCTGGCGGCCGGTGACAGCTTGAAGGATCCGGCGGCTTACGTTCGTCGTCTGAACAAGCTGTTGGTCGAGCTGTCTGCTTGAGTTGATGCATCGATAAGCCCGCTTCGGCGGGCTTTTTTAATGGTGAATGCCCAAGGAGTGCTTGATGAGCAAGGTAATCGTCGAATCGCTGGTTTATCACCTGTCCGGCAAGGCCTATGAAAGCCGTCTGGTGTATGAGCCAGGTGCGTTGGGGCGACCGGGCCTGGTGATGGCGCCGAACTGGATGGGCATTGGCGAAGGTGCCGAGCGCATCGCCAAGGAAGTGGCCGAAAAAGGCTATGTGGTGCTGATTGCCGACCTGTACGGGCAATCGGTGCGTCCGTCCAATGCTGACGAAGCCGGGGCGGCGATGATGCCGTTGAAGAATGACCGTGGCGAATTGCGCAAGCGCATGAAGGAGGCGTTGGCGCAGCTGCTGGCACAGTCGAAGGCGTTACTGGAGCCTGGCAAGGTAGCAACCTTCGGCTTCTGCTTTGGCGGCTGCTGCGCCCTGGAGCTGGCCCGTACCGGTGCAGACCTGAAGGCTGCGGTGTCGTTCCATGGCACGCTGGATACCCCGACCCCTGAAGATGCCAAGCACATCAAGGGCTCGGTGTTGGTGCTGCACGGCGCATCCGACCCGCTGGTGCCGAGGGAGCAGCTGCCGGCCTTCGAGGAAGAGATGAATGCGGCCAAGGTGGATTGGCAGCTGCTGAGCTATGGCGGCGCGGTGCACTCGTTCACCGACCCGAATGCCAATGTGCCGGGCAAGATGCAGTATGACCGCAGGACCTCGGAGCGGGCGTTCCGCTCGATGCACAATTTGCTCACTGAAGTATTCCAGCGCTGACGGTGCAGTGGGGCTGCTACGCAGCCCATCGCTGGCAAGCCAGCTCCCACTTGAGGTGTTGCCCCCGAGAGCGGCGCGGTCCCGGTGGGAGCCGGCTTGCCGGCGATGGGCCGCAAAGCGGCCCCACTTTAACGCGGTAGCTCGATCCGCGAAGTCTCCCCCGGCACCACCGGCCAATCGCCGGCAGCCCATTTCGCCCGGGCGTGTTCGATCAGTTGCGGATCACTGGCCACGAAATTCCAGTTCATCCGCCGTGGCCCATCCAGTGGCTCGCCGCCGATCAATACCAGCTGGCATTCACCCTCGGCATACAAGGCAATCTCTTCGCCCTCAGGCAGCACCACCAAGCTGCACGCCTCGACTTCCTCATCATTCATCATCAGCTCGCCGTCGAGCAGATACAGCGCCCGTTGCGCATGCTCATCAGGTACCACCAGCGTGGTCGCCGATTGCATCTGCACATGCGCGTAAAGGGTAGGGGAGAGGACTGGCACCGGCGATTCCAGGCAGAAACCGCTACCTGCAATCATGCAGATGCGTACCCCCAGGTTATCGCTCACTGGCAGGCTGGCCGCGGCGTGATGGCTATAGCTCGGTGCGCCTTGCTCGAGCGCGCGGGGCGACGCCAGCCACACCTGCAGCCCATGCAGGCGCGAACCGTGTGCCAACGCATCGGCCGGGGTGCGTTCGACATGCGCCACGCCGCTGCCGGCCGTCATCCAGCTCACATCGCCAGGCAACACGCGCTGATTCGAGCCCAGGCTGTCCTTGTGCAGGATCGCCCCTTCGAACAGGTAGGTCAGCGTCGACAGGCCGATATGCGGGTGCTGGCGAATATCCATGCCGTGGCCCGGCGCATAGTCGGTCTCGAGCATGTGGTCGAAGAACACGAACGGGCCGACGCTGCGGCACTGCGCCGACGGTAGTGGGCGCAGGATCGGTTGGCCCTCGACCGACTCGGCGCGCGGGCGGATCACCAATGGGCTGCTCATGCTGTGCTCCAGGCGGCGGGAAATAGCACCAGCATAGCGGTTTGCCGTGCATGGCTGAACCGCTGGCTTGGCCGCCAGGTCTACTCTGTTCATACACAGAGAAGGATGCTGCCCATGATCGCCAGAGCGCTGGCCTGCCTGCTGTTGAGCGCAACGTTGTGCCAGGCGGCACAGGCGCGTGATTACCGCTACAGTGACGCCCACCTGCACTATGTGGACTTCTTTCAAGAGACCGAGGGTATGGCTGCCCTGATCAAGGCCATGGATCAAGCGGGTGTCGACCACTCGATGATTTCTGGCATTCCGGTGGCCAAGAAATGGCACGAGGATGAGCCCAAGCGGCCGCGCTATTACGCCGGTGACGATGCCGACGCCTACTGGTACAGCGCCACCGATACCTACGTGGCGGCGGCGCTGCAGAAGCTGCCGGCCGAGCAGCGCAAGCGTTTTCATCCTTTCCTGACCGGTTTCAATCCGGTAGACAAGAATGCGGTCAGCCATATCGAGCGCATGCTCGATCTCTACCCTGGCCTCTGGCAGGGCATAGGTGAAGTATTTACCCGGCACGACGACCTTACTGCGCTGACCAGCGGTGATACGCCGCGCGCCAACAACGAGGCCATGACCCGTATCTATCACCTGGCAGCCGAACGCGACATGCCGGTACTGCTGCATTCGAACATCACCTCCAAGCGTGAGCGCAACCCGCTTTACCTGGCCGAGATCGAGGAACCGCTGCGCAATCATCCGCATACCCGGTTCATCTGGGCGCACGCGGGCACGAGCATGGAGATTCATCGGCATCAGACGCAGATGGACTTTCTATTGCCGGTGCTGACGCGCCTGCTCAACGACTACCCGAACCTTTACATCGACTTGTCGTGGACTGTGCTCGAGCCCTACCTGCTGGATGACAAGGGTGTGCCGCGCAAGGAGTGGCTGGCGCTGGTCGAGCGCTTCGCGCAGCGGTTCATGCTTGGGTCTGATGTGGTGGGCAAGTTTGGCAGCGTGGGGGAGCAGATGCACGGCTTCAAGCCGTTTCTGGATGCCTTGCCGGAAGGGGTGGCGAAGCAGGTGGCGCGGGACAACTTCCTGGCGGTCTTGCCCAAGGCTCGCTGACGGTCTGCCCGAACGCTACGCGGCACAGGCAAACACAAAAGAAAACGCCCCGAACCAGTCGGGGCGTTTTCATTTACCGCATCAAGGCATTACTTGCCAGTCCAGCGCTTGAGCACCAGGGTGGCGTTGGTGCCGCCAAAGCCGAAGCTGTTGCTCATGACCGTATCGATCTTGGCGTTTTCTTCGGTTTTGCGCAGGATCGGCAGGTCAGCGACTTCCGGGTCCAGCTCGTCGATGTTGGCGGAGCCGGCGATGAAGTTGTTCTCCATCATCAGCAGGCAGTAGATCGCCTCGTGGACGCCGGCAGCACCCAGCGAGTGGCCCGACAGGCTCTTGGTCGAGCTGATCTTCGGTGCCTTGTCGCCGAACACGGCGCGAACACCTTTGATTTCGGCAACGTCGCCGACCGGAGTCGAGGTGCCGTGGGTGTTCAGGTAGTCGATCGGGGTGTCGACAGTGGCCAGTGCCTGCTGCATGCAGCGAATGGCACCTTCGCCGCTTGGGGCAACCATGTCGTAGCCGTCGGACGTCGCGCCGTAGCCGACGATTTCGGCGTAGATCTTGGCGCCACGGGCGAGGGCGTGTTCCAGTTCCTCGACCACGACCATGCCGCCACCGCCAGCGATGACGAAGCCATCACGGTCGGCGTCGTAAGCGCGCGAAGCCAGTTCCGGAGTATCGTTGCGCTTGGTCGACAAGGCGCCCATGGCATCGAACAGGAACGACTGGCTCCAGTGCTCTTCTTCACCGCCACCGGCGAAGACGATGTCCTGCTTGCCCCACTGGATCTGCTCCAGGGCGGTGCCGATGCAGTGTGCCGAGGTGGCACAGGCCGACGAGATCGAGTAGTTCAGGCCCTTGATCTTGAACGGGGTGGCCAGGCACGCCGAAACGGTGCTGCCCATGGTGCGGGTGACGCGGTAGGGGCCGACACGCTTGACGCCTTTCTCGCGCAGGGTGTCCAGCGCTTCCATCTGGTTCAGGGTCGAGGCGCCGCCGGAGCCAGCCACCAGGCCGGTACGCGGGTTGGAAACCTGCTCTTCGGTCAGGCCGGCGTCCTTGATCGCGTCCTGCATCGCCAGGTAGGCATACGCCGCAGCGTGGCCGACGAAGCGGTAGACCTTGCGGTCGATCAGTTCTTCGAGGTTGAGGTCGATGGAGCCGGAAACCTGGCTACGCAGCCCCTGTTCCTTGTATTCCGGGTTATAACGGATACCCGGACGGCTGTTGCGCAGGTTTTCGGTGACGGTAGCTTTGTCATTGCCCAGGCACGATACGATGCCCAGACCAGTGATAACGACGCGGCGCATGCGAATAACCCTTAGAAATTGTCAGTGGAGGTGAACACGCCGACCCGCAGGGCTTCGGCAGTGTAGATCTCGCGGCCGTCAACGCTGACCGAGCCATCGGCGATGGCCATGTTCAGCTTGCCCTTCAGGACGCGCTTGATGTGAATGTTGTAGGTGACTTTCTTGGCGGTAGGCAATACCTGGCCAAAGAATTTCACTTCACCCGAGCCCAGGGCGCGGCCACGGCCAGGCAGGCCCTGCCAGCCCAGGAAGAAGCCAACCAGCTGCCACATGGCGTCAAGGCCCAGGCAGCCCGGCATTACCGGGTCGCCTTCGAAGTGGCAGGCGAAGAACCACAGGTCCGGGGTGATATCCAGCTCGGCGACCAATTCACCTTTGCCGTACTTGCCGCCTTCTTCGCTGATATGGGTGATGCGATCGACCATCAGCATGTTCGGCGCGGGCAGTTGCGCATTACCTGGGCCGAACAGCTCACCGCGACTGCAGCGCAGCAGGTCTTCCCGAGTAAAGGCGTGTTGTTTGGTCATGCGAGCTCCTCAATAACCCCCTGTGGCAGGGGATGAATCTTCCCGGCCAACCCGGCATCAGTCCGGGCGGCAGCCTACAGGTAGACTATTGCGTTGTGGTGAAAGTCACAGCGCACCTGGCGAAAGAAGTACAGGTGTGCACTGAAACGTCTATTTTCAGGGCCGATGAAGGTCCTGTCCAGTCCTTAAGACTGCCGCACTTTAGCATTTATCGCCAGTCGCGGCTGTCCGGCCGGGTAACCAGCGTTGCAACACCTGCTGCAGGTCAGTGCGGCGCAACGGTTTGCTCAGGTAATCGTCCATGCCGGCGGCCATGCAACGTTCCCGGTCACCCTGCAGGGCGTTGGCGGTCAAGGCGATGATCGGCAACTGGCCGCCGTTGGGCAGCAGGCGTATGCGTCGGGTGGCTTCATAACCATCGACCTGCGGCAGGCGGCAGTCCATCAGGATCGCAGCAAAGTGCTG
Source organism: Pseudomonas sp. BNK-15 (assembly GCF_047456105.1). Lineage (NCBI taxonomy): Bacteria > Pseudomonadati > Pseudomonadota > Gammaproteobacteria > Pseudomonadales > Pseudomonadaceae > Pseudomonas > Pseudomonas sp. BNK-15. The sequence goes on along the minus strand of NZ_CP179898.1, from coordinate 78,597 downwards.
CTGGCTGACCTTTTCCACGGCCTGGATGCCGTCATGGGCGACGCTGACTTCCAGCCCCAGGCTGCGCAACATGGCTTCGATGACGCTCTGATTGACCGGGTTGTCCTCCACCAGCAGGATCCGTTCGCCTTTGGCGAGCGGTGTGTGAGCCGCCAGCGCGCCGGGCAATGTCGCAGGCGCAGGGCTCGCCAGGGCTAGCGGCATTTCCAGGGTGAAGGTCGAACCCAGCCCTTCGTGGCTTTCGCCACGCAGCTTGCCGCCCATGCGTTCAGCAAGGGTGCGAGCGATGGCCAGCCCCAGGCCAGTACCGCCATAGCGCCGGGAAATCGAGCTGTCGGCCTGCTGGAAGGCGACGAACATCATTTCCAGGCGTTCGCTGTCGATGCCGATGCCTGTGTCGCGCACGCTGCACGTGAACCACAGCGTCTGACGATCGAGCGTCTGCCAACGCGCTTCGACCTGCACCTGGCCGCGTTCAGTGAACTTCAGGGCATTGCCGACCAGGTTGAGGAGGATCTGGCGGATGCGCGTCGGGTCGCCCACCACCTGCAGCCGCTCGCTCTGGGCCGGTAATTGCAGTTGCAGATCCAGGCCCCGTTGCTGTGCGCTGTGCTGGAAGGACTGCACGCTGCTGGCGATCAGCTCGCCGAGATTGAAGTCGATATGCTCCAGTTGCAGCGTGGTGCGTTCGATCCGTGAGAAATCGAGAATGTCGTTGATCACCTTGAGCAAGTGCCCGGTGGATTCGCTGGCCACAGCCGTGTACTCGGCCTGCTCGCTGGTCAACTGGGTGGTTTCGAGCAGCTGCAGCATGCCCAGCACGCCATTCATGGGGGTGCGCAGCTCGTGGCTCATCATCGCGAGGAATTCCGACTTGGCGCCGTTGGCCTGCTCGGCCTCCTCGCGGGCCTGGATCAACTGGGCAATGGCCTGTTTCTGTTCGGCGCTGGCCTGTTCCAGTGCGCTGGCCAGGTTGTTGATGTGGCGTGCCAGGTGGCCCAGCTCGCTGTCGTCGACCACCGGCAGCGGGGTGTTGTAGTCACCTTGCTGGATGGCCTTGACCGCATGGCCCATGTCGCTGATCGGCTTTGCGAGGCTCATGGCCAGGCGCCGTGCGAGCAGGAAGGTGAACAACAGGGCGAACAGCGCCAGGATGCCAGCCTTGATAACGATCTCCTGTTGGCGCTGGCTGAAGGCGTCGTCCGACATGCCGACGATCACCCGCCCCAGATAATCGTCCCCGATCGCCGGCGACGGCGCTTTGCCCTGCTGCAGGAAGTCGTTGTCCAGGCGTATTTGCTGAAGCCGGATCGGCGCCTGGAACACCTCCACGCGTTGTGCCCGGTTAGCGCTCTCGTCTGACTGCTCGACGTACACCAGGATGTGGTTGCGGCTGTCCTGCACTTCCAGAAAGCGCACGTGGGGGATGCTCAGGGTGGCGCGCATCAGGCCTTCGAGCACTTCGTTGTTACCCGAGATCACACCGTACTCGGACGCTGGAGCCAACTGATTGGCGATCAGCTGACCGGTATGGTTGAGCTCCTGGCGCAAGTCCTGGATGCGCACGAAGGTGAAGAAGCTGATCAGCAGCAATGTCAGCAGCAGCGCAGGGCCCAGGCTTATGATCTGCGTACGGGTGTGGATATCCCAGCTCAGGCGTCTAGTCATGGGGTGGGTTCTCCTTCAGCCAAAACCTTGGCAGTGGCGTTCGGATCGATCGGTTCAAGGCCCAGGGCGCGAGCCACCTGCTGGTTGCCGCTGACCCCGAAATGTGCGGGGTAGAGGCTGCGCGGCCATTGCGCTGGCGGGCGGTCGAGCAGTTGGTCGAGCACCGCCAGCCAGTCCTCCTGGTCGCTGTAGGTACTGGCCAGGGCACCGGCGCGGACGAAACCGGCGTTCGGGCCGATCAGCGCCATCTGCCGGCCGTAGGTGCTGAGCAGCAGGTTCTTGGCGGTCTTGGAGTTGTAAAGGTCGGGGTCTTCCAGGCCCAGTAGCACGTCGCTATTGCCCAACAGATCCAGCAGCGGCCGGCTGTCGCGCGGGTCCGGCCATTGCTGGGCGACGATTTCCAGCCCCAGTGGCCGGGCTGCCTGGCGTAGTTCATCAAGCAGAAAATGGCTGTGTTCTGCGTACAGCACGCCGATGCGTTGGGCCTGCGGCAACAGGTAGCGGGCCAGGCGCAACTGGCGGGCCAGGGGCGGGTCACTCCACAGCAGCGTCAGGTACGCCGGTCGCGACTTTCCCAGGCGCTGCTCGGCCTGCACGCGGCTGATGCGCATGGCCAGGGCCGCCGGCCCTTTGCTTTCGGCCAGGCGCCACTCCAGTGCGGCGCTGTCAAGCAGCACCAGGCGCAGGTCGGCCTTGAGCTTGCCTGGGCGCGGCAGTTCGGCGACGGTCTGAAACCGTACCTGATCTTGGTTGCGGCGGCTTTCGAGGGCCGCGACAAAGCTACGGATGCCGGGCTGTTCCTCGCCACCGACCAACAGGATTTCGCTGGCGGACAGCGAACCCAATGGCCAAAGGCAGAACACCAGCAGGCGCAGCAGGCGGGCCATCAGAACTCCAGCTCCGCGCTGACGCTCAGGCGGTGACGGCTGTCATAGCGGTTCTGGAGGGTGGTGGTCGGCTCGTCGTCCAGGCGCTGCTGCCACAACGCAGCCAGCTCAAGGGTGCTGCCCTCGATCCGAAAGCGTTTGGCCAGACGCAGGTCGAGGCGCTCGTAGCGATACTGGTTAAGGGCATCGTCGCCGTAGTAGAACAGCGCACTGGACCAGCCATCACCCCATTCGCGCATCCAGCCCGCCGAGCCGCTGTTGCGGGCGGTGTTGGCGCTGTCGGCGGGGTTGCTGGCCCAGGCATCGACATAGGCATATGTGAAACGCAGGCGGTCGCGCCGGGTAGGGCGCCAGTCCAGCTGTGCCTCGCTGCCGCTGAATCGGGCCTTGTTGGCGTTACTGGCGATGTACTGGTTGTTCCTCAGGGGCTCGCTGATCATTCCGGTGATCTCGTCGTAGAACAGTTTCACATCCATGTTCAGGTCGATAGCAGTGAACTGGCCGTTGTAGCCCAGCTCGCGTGAACGCATGCGTTCCTGGTCGAGGTCGCCCGGGCCGCGGGTCTTGACGAAATACTCGCCGTTCTGCTGGCCGAACGCAGTAGGGGTCAGGTTCTTGACCGTGTAGCTCCAGTTGACGTTGTTTTCGAACATGTCCGGCGAGCGCACTGCCTCGGAGTACACCGCACGCAAGCCGTGGCGCGGGGTGATCAGGTAGTTGACTGCCATGCGCGGGGACAGCGAGCTGCCGGACAGTTGCGAGTCTTCGAACATCGCGCCGCCCTGCAGGATCCAATGATCGTCCGCGCGCCACTCCAACTGGCCGAAGAGGCGCCAGGTCTGATCGTCCAGGCCGCCGTCGAAATACGTCTGTGAGTCGGCGCGGTCATAACGGTAGTTCATGCCGCTGAGCAGGCGCAGGTTGTCGGTCAGGCTCAGGGTATCCTGGATTTCCAGGTCGTAGCGGGTTTCACGGGTGCTCTGGTCGACATCGCCGCACACCACGTTGCTGCCGCCCTGGTTGTTCCACTGGTCCTTGATGGCATCGACCAGCGCCTGCTCTTCGGGGTTGCTGCTGTTGGGCGGGTTGTTGGCGCCGCGGGCGACCTGCTCGGCAAAATTTGGGTTGAGCTGCCACAGCCGGGTCAGTTCCGGGCTGAACGACAGCGCTGCGTCGCAGGCGCGCCAGACCTGCTGGCGGTCGAAGTGCTGGGCCGAGCCCTGCACGTACAGGCTGTGGTCAGGGTTGAAGTCGATGTTCCAGCGCACGGAGCCTGCGTAGTCCTTGGCGTTGACGTCGGCGTTGTTGCCGCTTTCGGTGACGAAGGGGAATACGGGCTGGTAGGTATAGGGCCGCTGGTTGCTGCCCTCTTTGGCTGCCAGTTGCCATTCCAGGGTCTGATTTGTCGCGAGGCTATGGCTGACGCTGAGGTTGAAGCGGTTCAGGCGGCGGCTGTCGCGGTAATCCTGGCCAAACTGGTTTTCATCGAAGCCGTCATCTTTCTGGCCCGACACCGACAGGCGCAGATCACCGCCGTCCCAGCCGAAGCCGTGGCTGAGGTAGTAGTCATCGATGCCATCCTGGCCGCGGGTCAGCTTCATGCGCGTGCCATGGCTGTCCGCCGGATTGCGGGTGAGAATGTTGACCACCGCCATCAGTGCATTGGCGCCGTAGCTGACGGTGTTGGGGCCGCGGAATACCTCGATGCGTTCGATGTCCTCCAGCGCCACCGGGATGTCGCTCCAGTCCACCGTGGCCAGGCCCGCACGGTACACCGAGCGGCCGTCGATCAGCACCTGCATGCGCCGGGCTTCGTTGACGTTGGTGCCGTGGTAATTGACGGTTGGCTGGTTGCCGGCGCCGTAGCCGATCATCATCCCCGGCACCAGGCGCAGCAGTTCGGGGATGTCGCGGGCGCCGCTGGCACGGATCAGTTCGCTGTCGAGCACGGTCATGCTGCCCGGCACGGCGGCCGGGGATTGTTTCAGCCGCGTGGCGGTCAGAACCTGTGGCAGGTCGGCGTTGTCGATGAACAGGTCGTCGGCCACGGCCGGGCTGCCGAGCAAGGCAGTCAGCAGCAACAGGCGAGGGTAGGGAGGCGTGCCATGGAACACGATACGGCCTTGTATCAGAGTTGAAACAGGCATGTTAACTGACCATGGGGGTTTTGCCAGCCACAGGCAGCAAGCTGCAAGCTACAAGAAAACCTTGTGGCCAATGAGGGCGCTGTGTCTTGCAGCTTGCAGCTTGCAGCTTGCCGTATAATGGCCCGGTCGCCACTTAACTTATGGCTTTAACGGATTGAATATGACTGAACAGCAACCTGTTGCAGTTCTGGGAGGCGGCAGCTTCGGCACCGCCGTGGCGAACCTGCTGGCGCAGAACGGCGTGCCGGTACGCCAATGGATGCGTGACCCTGAGCAGGCCGAGGCCATGCGCGTCAATCGCGAAAACCCGCGCTACCTCAAAGGCATCCGTCTGCATGACGGCGTCGAGCCGGTCAACGACCTGCTGGCCACGTTGCACTACAGCGACCTGATCTTCGTCGCGCTGCCCTCCAGCGCCTTGCGCAGCGTTTTGGCCCCGCATGCCGGGTTGCTGCGCGGCAAATGCCTGGTCAGCCTGACCAAAGGCATCGAAGCGCAGAGCTTCAAGCTGATGAGCCAGATCCTCGAAGAGATCGCGCCCGATGCGCGAATCGGTGTGTTGTCCGGGCCAAACCTGGCCCGCGAGATCGCTGAGCATGCGCTCACCGCTACCGTGGTCGCCAGTGAAGATGAAGACCTCTGCCAGCGCGTGCAGGCGGTATTGCACGGGAGTACCTTCCGGGTCTACGCCAGCAGCGACCGCTTCGGTGTCGAGCTGGGTGGGGCTCTGAAGAACGTCTATGCGATCATTGCTGGCATGGCCGTGGCGTTGGGCATGGGCGAAAACACCAAGAGCATGCTGATTACCCGTGCGCTGGCCGAAATGACCCGTTTCGCCGTGAGCCAGGGTGCCAACCCCATGACCTTCCTCGGTCTTGCCGGGGTCGGCGACCTGATCGTCACCTGTTCTTCGCCCAAGAGCCGCAACTACCAGGTCGGTCACGCCCTGGGCCAGGGCCTGACGCTGGAGCAGGCGGTCAGTCGCCTGGGCGAGGTGGCCGAAGGGGTCAATACCCTCAAGGTGCTCAAGGCCAAGGCTGAAGAGGTCCAGGTCTACATGCCGCTGGTAGCAGGGCTGCATGCCATCCTCTTCGAAGGCCGCACGCTGAACCAGGTGATCGAGCGCCTGATGCGCGCCGAGCCCAAGACCGACGTCGACTTCATTTCCATCAGCGGTTTCAACTGAGCCTTTAGCGGCTTTGAACAGAACAAGGAGCGACACATGAACGATACCCCTGAGCGCGCCCAGCGCGAGTCGATCATCCTGCGCGTGCTGTGGATGCTGGTGTTTCTGGTGGTGTGGCAACTGGCCGAGCTGCTGCTCGGCGGCCTGGTGCTGGTGCAGCTCATCTACCGTCTGATCTACGGCGCACCGAGCGCCAGCCTGATGAACTTCGGCGACAGCCTGAGCCAGTACCTGGCGCAGATCGGTCGCTTTGGCACCTTCCATACCGACAGCAAGCCGTGGCCTTTCGCAGACTGGCCCACACCGCGTGCGCCGGAAGGCGAAGCGCCGCATGCCGTTGCCCCTGCACCCCACCCGGTGCGCGATGAGGAGCCCAAACTGTGAAGCTGTGGGTATTGCGCCACGGTGAGGCAGAGCCCAGGGCCAACACCGACGCCGAGCGGCGCCTGACTGCCCACGGCCGCGAGCAGGTGCTGCACAGTGCTGCGCATCTGCTCGGCCAGCCGTTGCAGGCCATCATTGCCAGCCCCTACGTGCGTGCTCAACAAACGGCCGCCCTGGTGCATGACACCCTCGGTTTCGCCGAGCCGGTGCGCACCGTGCCCTGGCTGACGCCCGACAGCAACGTGCAGGAGGTGATCGCTGAACTCGAACGCCTGGGGCTTGAGCACGTATTGCTGGTCAGCCACCAGCCGTTGGTGGGTGCGCTGGTCGGCATGCTGGAGCATGGCCACGCGCAACAGCCTGCGCCTTTGAGCACCGCCAGCCTGGCGCAGCTTGAAGGCGACTGGCCGCTGGCGGGGCTGATGACCCTGCAGGCCCTGCAGCACGCCCCTTGATTGATCGGCAACGGGCGTTTGCGCCTGTTGCCGTGCCCCAGCCGATTACTCGCAGCCCGGCTTCGTCAGCGCCTGGTGACCTGATCGCCCTCGCCGATGACCTTTACGGACGTTGCCGGGCGCCCGCGGGATGCCGACAATGGGCCATCATCCTCGTACCGGACCAGGTGCCATGTCGCAGCAGATCTTCTTCGCCCATGCCAACGGCTTTCCGTCGGCCACCTACGGCAAGCTGTTCGCGGCCCTGGCGCCGGATTACCAGGTGCAGCATCTGCCCCAGCATGCCCATGACCCCCGCTTTCCGGTGAACGAGAACTGGCAGAGCCTGGTGGATGAGCTTTTACACCACCTGGCCAGGCAGGATCAGCCGGTGTGGGGTGTCGGCCACTCGCTGGGTGGCGTGCTGCACCTGCATGCAGCCCTGCGGTGCCCTGCTTACTATCGCGGTGTGGTCATGCTTGACTCACCGGTGCTGACCCGCGCCGATCAGTGGTTGCTGCGCACCGCCAAGCGCTTTGGCTTCATTGACCGCATCACCCCTGCAGGCCGCACGCTGGGCCGGCGCGAGGCGTTCAGCGACCGCGCCAGCGCACGGGACTATTTCGCCAGCAAAAAGCTGTTCCGGCATTTCGACCCCGACTGCCTGGAAGCCTACCTCGAGCATGGCCTGCAAGACATGGAGCAGGGGGTACGCCTGCGCTTCGATCCGGCTACCGAAATCAGCATCTACCGCAGCATCCCTCACGCAAGCCCGGCCCCTGCGCGGCAGCTTCAGGTGCCACTGGCGATGGTGCGGGGTGAGCGCAGCAACGTGATTCGTCGCCACCACACGCTGGCTGTGCGCGGCATGCCCAAGGGCGAGTACCACAGCGTACCCGGTGGGCACATGTTCCCCCTGGAGCGGCCGACGGACACTGCCAGCCTGATCAAAGGCCTGTTCGACCGCTGGGGCCAGGCATGAGTGCCCACGTGGAGGAAGTCCGCCTCAGCCTGGGTCATATCGAGCTGGCTGCTCACCTGTTCGGCCCCGAAGACGGCCTGCCGGTGATCGCCCTGCATGGCTGGCTGGACAATGCCAACAGTTTTGCCCGCCTCGCACCGCAATTGAAAGGCCTGCGCATCCTCGCCCTGGACCTTGCCGGGCATGGTTACTCGCAACACCGCCCGCCAGGCGCCGGCTATGCGCTGGCCGACTACGCCCATGATGTACTGCGGGTTGCCGAACAACTGGGCTGGCAACGGTTTGCCCTGTTGGGGCATTCGCTGGGGGCGATCATTTCTGTGCAGCTGGCCGCCGCCCTGCCAGAGCGGGTCAGCCATCTGGCGCTGATCGACGGCGTCATCCCGCCGACCGGCGCCGAAGCGGATGCCGGCGAGCGCCTGGGGTTGGCGCTGCAAGCCCAGTTGCGCCTGGATGGCAAACGCAAGTCGGTCTACAAGACCCTGGAGGAGGGCGTGCAGGCGCGCATGAAGGGCATGGTCGCGGTCAGCCGGGACGCTGCCGAGTTGCTCGCCCAGCGCGGCCTGATGCCGGTGCCTGGCGGTTACAGTTGGCGCAGTGACAGCCGCCTGACGTTGCCATCGCCGGTGCGCTTGAGCCATGCCCAGGCCATGGCCTACGTGCGCCGGGTGAACTGCCCGGCGTGCCTGGTGGTGGCGGCCGACGGCATGCTGGCGCGCCACGCTGAGCTGCTGCAACAGCTACCCTTTGAACAGAAGGTGCTGCCCGGTGGCCATCATCTGCACCTGAACGATGAACACGGCGCGGCCCTTGTCGCAGACTGTATCAATCGCTTCTTTGGCTTTGCTTGACTTGAGCCGGACAAGTGTCGAGGCTTGGCGGGTTGAACAGGGAGACAACCATGCAACTGCCAGACATCCTGGAGCTTCATTACGGCGCTCGCCGCCGCGCGGGTCGCCGATGAGCGTGCCCGTCATGATTCGTACTGCCGGCGCCTGCCTGGCGCTCGTAAGCCCGCTGCTGTGGGCCGGCGCCCTGCCCGTGCCCGTGGATGCCAAAGTGGTCGAACAACGCCCGGCAGTCGAGCAGGAGCGGGTCTACCCAATGGGCCCGCTACGCAAGATCAGCGGCCGTCTGCGCGTGGATGACAAGGTCGAGAGCCGAGGGCAGGTAAGTTCCATCACTTACGAACTGCCGGCCGAGCGTACGGCTCGTGAAGCCTTCACCAGTGCCCGCGAAGCGTTGCAGCGCGATGGCGGTTACCCATTGTTCTGGTGTCAGGGCCGCGATTGTGGCGAAGCCAGCCTGTGGGGCAATGAGGTATTCGGCAGCGCGCGGCTCAATGGCGGTGACGAGCAGCAGGCGTTCATCCTCCTGCGCCGCTCCGCCAAAGAGGCAGACACCCTGGTAGCGCTTTACAGCGTTACCCGCGGCAACCGCCGCGCCTACCTGCACGTGGAAGAGTTCGTCGCCAGCAGCCCGCTGGGTGAACTGATGCCTACGCCGGCTACGGTGCTGCGCGAAATGCGCGACACGGGCAAGCTCGACTACCCCGACCTGGCTGTGCCGCAACCTTCCTGGGTGACCTTGTTGGGTCGCAGCCTGAACCTGGACAGCACGTTGCGTGCAAGCCTCAGCGGTCCCCAGGCTGAGGTCTGGCGCGAGCAGCTGGTCAGGGCCGGTGTACGCAGCAACCGGCTCGAAGTCGGCAATGCCCCCACCGATGGCCTGCACCTGGAACTGATCCGTTGAATGAGCGCCACCATGGCCAACAATGATCGCCTGCTGATCCAGATTATCCTGCTGACCTTGCTCGGCGCTGCGTTGTGGGTGATGGCACCTTTCATTTCCGCGTTGTTGTGGGGGGCTATCCTGGCGTTTGCCAGCTGGCCGCTGATGCGCCTGCTGACACGCGCACTGGGTGGGCGTGAAACACTGGCGGCAGGCCTGCTGACCTCGGCCTGGATACTCATCGTGGCCTTGCCGTTGGTGTGGTTGGGCTTCAACCTCGCCGACCATGTTCGGGACGCCACCGCCTTCGTGCGCGACGTGCAGGTCGATGGCTTGCCTGATGCCCCCGCGTGGCTGGGCGGCATTCCCCTGGTCGGTGAACGCCTGGTCAGCGGCTGGCAGTCTCTCGACCAGCAGGGCGCCGCGCTGATCGCGTCGGTCAAGCCTCACCTGGGCCAGGTCGGCAACTGGTTGCTGGCACGCAGTGCGCAGATCGGCAGTGGTGTGCTGGAGCTGACGCTGAGCCTGGTCTTCGTGTTCTTCTTCTATCGTGACGGCCCGCGCCTGGCGGCGTTCGTCCTGCGTTTGCTGAACCGCCTTGTAGGTGAGCGCGCCGAGTATTACCTGGAGCTGGTGGCGGGCACCGTGCAACGGGTGGTCAACGGGGTGATCGGTACTGCGGCGGCACAGGCACTGCTGGCCTTGATCGGCTTCCTGATCGCCGGTGTGCCGGGGGCCATCGTGCTGGGCCTGGTCACCTTCATGCTCAGCCTGATCCCCATGGGGCCGCCACTGGCGTGGATACCCGCAACTGCCTGGCTGGTATGGCAGGGTGAGTACGGCATGGCGGTGTTCCTGGGTATCTGGGGCACCTTCGTCATCAGTGGCGTGGACAACGTGCTCAAGCCTTACCTGATCAGCAGGGGCGGCAACCTGCCGCTGGTGATCGTGCTGCTCGGGGTGTTTGGCGGTTTGATTGCCTTTGGCTTCATTGGCCTGTTCATCGGGCCAACCCTGCTGGCGGTAGGGTATAGCCTGCTGCTGGACTGGAGCCGCAACGCCGGGCAGCCAACGCCACAACGTTAACCTTGCGTCGGCCCGGGCGGGCTTGCCCTGCGCATGGGCCGGTGCAGGTAACACGACAAATCTGATCTTTACGCATTCTTTATTTCCAGCCCCACCCCTCGATCTCGCCCCTTTACGCCCCTCCCTTGGACAATTCCCCCAAAGCGGCCCAAGCCGTAACCAGGGGAGATCCACACATGAACATGCTCGACGGGCTGTCACTGCTACTGGCAGTGGCGTTGGCGGTTTACCTGCTGATGGCGCTGCTGCGCGCCGATCGCAGCTAGGGAGCGGCCATGCACAGTTATGACTTCGCGTTGCTGCTGGCGTTTTTCGCCATCGTGCTGCTGCCGGCACCCTGGCTCGGGCGCTTCTACTTCAACGTCATGGAGGGCCAGCGGACTTGGCTGACGCCGCTACTTGGGCCGGTGGAGCGGGGCTGCTATCGGCTGGCCGGCGTGCGCGCCGATCAGGAACAGAACTGGAAGCAGTACGCCCTGGCGCTGCTGGCGTTCAACCTGGCCGGTTTCGTGCTGCTCTTCAGCGTACTTTTACTGCAAGGTTACCTGCCGCTCAACCCGCAACACCTGCCCGGCCAGGAATGGTCGCTGGCTTTCAACACTGCGGTGAGCTTTGTCACCAACACCAACTGGCAGGCTTACAGCGGTGAAGCCTCGGTCAGTTACCTGAGCCAGATGCTCGGCCTGACCGTGCAGAACTTCGTAAGCGCCGCTACCGGGCTGGCCGTGCTGGTCGCCTTGTGCCGCGGCATCTCCCGGCGCTCGACCAGCAGTATTGGCAACTTCTGGGTCGACATGACCCGTGCCACCCTTTACGGCCTGCTGCCGTTGTGCCTGGTGCTCGCGCTGCTGCTGGTCTGGCAGGGTGTGCCGCAGACCTTCGCCGACTACGCCCACGCGGTGACCCTGCAAGGTGCTGACCAGACGATTCCGCTCGGCCCTGCCGCCAGCCAGATCGCCATCAAGCAATTGGGGACCAACGGTGGCGGCTTCTTCGGCGTCAACTCGTCACACCCGTTCGAGAACCCAACGGCCTGGAGCAACCTGTTCGAGGTGGCTTCGATCATCCTGATCCCGGCCGCCCTGGTCTTCACCTTCGGCCATTACGTCAAGGACCTGCGCCAAAGCCGCGCGATTCTGGCCTGCATGCTGGGCCTGTTCCTGATTGGCGGCGCGACCGCGCTGTGGTCGGAGCACCAGCCCAACCCGGCGCTGGACAGCGCGCAGGTTCAGCAGAGCGCACCCCTGGAGGGCAAGGAAAGCCGCTTCGGCACGACCGGCTCGGTGTTGTGGACGGTAACCACCACCGCAGCGTCCAACGGGTCGGTCAACGCCATGCACGACAGCCTCAACCCGCTTACCGGCATGGTCGCCATGGTCAACATGATGGTCGGCGAGGTGATTTTCGGCGGCGTTGGCGCGGGGCTCTACGGCATGTTGCTGTTCGTGCTGATCGCGGTGTTCCTGGCAGGTTTGATGATCGGCCGCACCCCGGAATACCTCGGCAAGAAACTGCAGGCCCGGGAAGTGCAACTGTTGGTGGCAACCTTGCTGGTGATGCCGGTTGGCGTGCTGGTGCTTGGTGCCATTGCCGCCAGCCTGCCGGGCCCTGCCGGCGCGGTCAGCAATCCGGGTGCACATGGTTTCAGCCAGTTGCTGTACGCCTACACCTCGGGCGCCGCGAACAACGGCTCGGCGTTCGCCGGGTTCGGCGCCAACACCGTGTTCCACAACGTGATGATCGGCCTGGCCATGCTCATCGGCCGCTTTGGCTACATCCTGCCGATCCTGGCCTTGGCTGGCAGCCTGGCCGCGAAGAAAAGCGCGCCGCAAGGGCTGAACAGCTTCCCTACCCACGGCCCGCTGTTCACCGGCCTGCTGCTGGTGACCATCCTGCTGGTGGGCGGCCTGACCTTCCTGCCGGCCCTGGCCCTTGGGCCAATCGCTGAACACCTGAGCCTGGGTTTCTGAGGAACCGACCATGAACATGCCCATTCCTGAAGTGAACGCCCGGCACAGCGCCAAGGACCAGACCCGCTTCACTGCGCTGTGGCGCCCGGCGCTGGTGCAAGCATTCGTCAAGCTTGACCCGCGTCAGCTCAAGCGCTCGCCGGTCATGCTGGTGGTCGCGCTGACCGCCGTCCTGACCACCGTGCTGTGCTTTGCCCCCGGCAGTGACGTGAGCACCGGCGTTGCCGTGCAGATCGCGGTGTGGCTGTGGTTCACCGTGCTGTTCGCCAACTTTGCCGAAGCCCTGGCAGAAGGCCGCGGCAAGGCCCGCGCCGACAGCCTCAAGGCCGGCAGCCAAGGGCTGACCGCAGAGCGACGCATGCGCGACGGCACATTCGAGACCGTTGCCGCTGCGCAGTTGCGCAAGGACGACGTAGTCCGTGTCGTGGCCGGTGAGATGATCCCGGGTGACGGCGAGGTGCTCGAGGGCATCGCTGCGGTCAACGAAGCGGCCATCACCGGTGAGTCTGCGCCGGTGATTCGCGAATCCGGCGGTGACCGCTCGGCCGTCACTGGCAATACCCGGTTGGTTTCCGACTGGCTGCTCATTCGCATCACCAGCAACCCTGGCGAGTCGACCCTGGACCGCATGATCGCCCTGGTCGAAGGCGCCAAGCGACAGAAGACACCCAACGAAATCGCGCTGGACATTCTGCTGATCGGCCTGACGTTGATCTTCCTGATCGTAGTGGTCACGCTGCAGCCATTCGCCCACTTCGCCGGCGGCAGTCTGCCACTGATTTTCCTGGCTGCACTGCTGGTGACGCTGATCCCGACCACCATTGGTGGCCTGCTCTCGGCCATCGGCATCGCTGGCATGGATCGCCTGGTGCGCCTTAACGTGATCGCCCGCTCGGGCCGTGCCGTGGAGGCGGCCGGTGACGTGCACACGCTGATGCTCGACAAGACCGGCACCATCACCTTTGGCAACCGCCGTTGCAGCGCCCTGCATGCAGCCACCGGGGTGACCGCCAAGGAGCTGGGCGAGGGCGCCTTGCTCGCGTCGCTGGCCGATGACACGGCCGAAGGCAAGTCGATCGTCGAGTACCTGCGCCAGCTGCATGACTTCGTCGAACCGGGCGTGGGGCAGTTCGACGCCATTGCCTTCAGTGCCGAGACACGCCTGTCGGGCATCGATTTCCAGCAGCATCGCTACCGCAAGGGCGCCGTTGATGCAGTCCTCGCCTTCGTCGGCATGCAGCGCCTGGAAATGCCCCTGGCGCTGGCCCGCGAAGTTGAACGCATCGCCCAGAGTGGTGGTACGCCGCTGCTGGTGTGCGTGGACAAGCGCCTGCTCGGTGTGATCCACCTCAAGGATGTCGTCAAGCCTGGCATCCGCGAACGCTTCGCCGAGCTGCGCAAGCTGGGTATCCGCACGGTGATGGTGACCGGCGACAACCCGCTGACGGCCGCGGCCATCGCCGCCGAGGCCGGTGTTGATGACGTGCTGGCCGAAGCTACGCCGGAGAAGAAGCTGGCGCGCATCCGCCAGGAGCAGAACGACGGCCGCCTGGTGGCCATGTGCGGCGACGGTGCCAACGATGCCCCGGCCCTGGCCCAGGCTGACGTGGGCATGGCCATGAACGACGGCACCCAGGCCGCGCGCGAAGCCGCCAACATGGTCGATCTGGACAGCGACCCGACCAAGCTGCTGGACGTGGTCCAGGTCGGTAAAGAGCTGCTGGTGACCCGTGGCGCGCTGACCACGTTTTCCATCGCCAATGACGTGGCCAAGTACTTTGCCATCCTGCCGGCGTTGTTCGCCGCCATTTATCCGCAACTGGGCGTGCTCAACCTGATGCAGCTGGCCAGCCCGCAGAGTGCGATCCTCTCGGCCATCGTGTTCAACGCGCTGATCATCATCGTACTGATCCCCCTGGCGCTGCGTGGCGTGCGCGTGCAGGCGGCCAGTGCTGCCCATCTGCTGCGGCGCAACCTGCTGATCTACGGCCTGGGCGGCATCATCGTGCCATTTGCCGGGATCAAGCTGATCGACCTGTTGCTCAACGCTTTGCACCTGGTCTGAGGAGGCCACCATGAACACATATGTACGCCCGGCGTTGAGCCTGATCCTGTTGTTGGCGGTGGTCACCGGCGCGCTGTATCCGCTGGCGGTGACCGGTGTTGCCCAAGTGGTTTTTCCGGAACAGGCCAATGGCAGCCTGGTCCGCGATGAGCAGGGCCAGGTGCGCGGCTCGGCACTGATCGCCCAGGATTTTCAGGGGGATGGTTGGTTTCATTCGCGGCCTTCGGCGGGGGCTTATGCCACCGTGGCCAGCAGTGCCAGCAACCTGTCGCCAAGCAACCCGGCGCTGGCTGAACGGGTAGCGGGCGATGCCGCGAAGCTGTATCAGGCAGGGCAGGGGCCGGTGCCCCAAGCCTTGCTGACCACCTCGGGCAGTGGCCTGGACCCGCATTTGCCACCGCAGGCCGTGGCCTACCAGATTCCGCGGGTGGCGGCGGCGCGCCAGATACCGGTAGAGCGCTTGCAAGCCCTGCTGGAAGAGGCCACCCTCCACCCATTGATCGGGCCGCCTGTGGTCAACGTTCTGGCACTTAACCAGGCCTTGAGCAAATTGGCGCGATGAAGCAGGCCCGGACAATGCCGATCGTGGCACCACTGAAGGATGAAGCATGAGTGACGCAGCCCGCGCAGACGCGCTGTTGGCCAACCTGCCGCGCGAAGGCCGTGGCAGGCTCAAGGTATTTCTCGGTGCAGCCCCTGGCGTAGGCAAGACCTACGCCATGCTCCAGGCCGCCCACGCCCAACAGCGCCAGGGCGTGCAGGTACTGGCAGGCGTAGTCGAAACCCACGGTCGTGCCGAAACCGAATCACTCCTCTCAGGCCTCCCCCAGTATCCTCTGCTACGCAGCGAATACCGGGGTGTCACCCTGGAGGAAATGGACCTTGACGGCCTGCTGAAGGCCGCCCCCGGCCTGGCCTTGGTCGATGAGCTGGCCCACAGCAACGCCCCGGGCAGCCGCCACGCCAAACGCTGGCAAGACGTTCAGGAACTGCTGGCCGCCGGGATCGATGTGTACACCACGGTCAACGTCCAGCACCTGGAAAGCCTCAACGACAAGGTGCGCGACATCACTGGCGTGCACGTGCGTGAAACGCTGCCGGACTGGGTGCTGCAGGAGTCTTTCGAGCTGGTGCTGATCGACCTGCCGCCACGCGAGCTGCTCGAACGTCTGCGTGAGGGCAAAGTCTATGTGCCCGAGCAGGCTCGGGCTGCGATCGATGCCTATTTTTCCCAGACCAACCTCACCGCGTTGCGTGAGCTGGCCATGCAGGCCGCCGCCGCGCAGGTCGATGCCGACCTGGCCCACGGCTACCGTCAGCGTGGGCAAGAGGCGCCGGCCCTGCGCGGGCGTCTGCTGGTGGGTGTCGATGGTGACGATCAGGCCGAACGCCTGGTGCGCCATGCCAGCCGGGTTGCGCAGCGTCGGCATTTGCCCTGGAGCCTGGTGCATGTGGACAACGGGCGGCTGCGCGACGAAACCGCACGGCAGCGTTTGCAGGCGGCTCAACAACTGGCTGAGCGCCTGGGCGGGGAAGTGGTGCTGCTGCGCGCAGGCGAGGTGGCACGCACGCTGATCCAGCATGCCGGCGAGCGCCGAGCCAGCCTGGTGCTGGTAGGTCAGTCGCGGGACCGCCTGCGTCGTCGACTGTTCGGCGCAGGCGTGGCTGCGCGGTTGCTGCGCGAAAGCCACGGGCTTGAGATCAACGTGCTTGACCGCGATGCCCAGCCGGCACCGACAAGTTCGGCCGCGCGGCGGGTGTGGGTATGGCGCCACTATCTGTTGGCACTGGCCGCGACCGTGCTGGCGACGGGGTTGTCCTGGGTGGTGTCGAGCGTGTTGGCGCTGCCCAATATTTCGCTGGTGTTCCTTGCCGCCGTACTTCTGGTTGCGGTGCGCAGCAGCCTGGGCCCGGCCTTGGCCTGTGCTGCCTTGTCATTCCTGACCTACGACTTCCTGTTCATCCCGCCGAATTTTTCCTTCAGCATCCAGCGCGAAGAAGACGTGCTGACGCTGGTGTTCTTCCTGTTCATGGCTGCGCTTACCGGCAACCTCGCTGCGCGTCAGCGCCGGCAGTTGCAGGCCCTTCGCGAAACCCAGGCGCAGACCAACCAGCTGCTTGACCTGTCGCGACGGCTTACGGTCGCCACCGACCGGCAAGCCGTATTCAACGCCGCCGGCCAGCACCTCAATGGCTGGCAGGACGTGCACGTGTGCCTGCTCGAACGCAATCCCGAAGGGCAGTTGCACGTGGCCAGCGGCCAGGCCCAGGCCCTGAGCGACAACGAACGCGCCGCCGCCGAATGGGCCTGGCAACATGGGCAGGCCGCCGGCCATGGCAGCGACACCCTGCCTGATGGCCGATGGTGGTGGTGGCCGTTGACCGTCGACGATCATCCCTTGGCCATGCTCGGTGTCCGCCCCCAGTCCGGCGAACCTCTCAGTGCCCAGCGGCGCCGGCTGCTCATGGCGCTTGGTCAACCGCTGGCCCAGGCCCTCGCCCGGGCTCGCCTGGCCGAACAACTGGAAGCCGCCCGTCTGCACGGCGAGACCGAGCAGTTGCGCAGCGCGTTGCTGGCCTCTGTCTCCCACGACTTGCGTACTCCGCTGACCGCCATGCGTGGCAGTATCGACAGCCTGCTGGCGCTGGGCAAAGCCATCCCCACCGAAGACCGCCGCGAACTGTTGGAGGGTACCCGCAACGAAGCCGAACGCCTTGACCGCTATATCCAGAACCTGCTCGACATGACCCGTCTGGGCCACGGCGGCCTCAAGCTGGCCCGCGACTGGGTCGCTCCGGCCGATATCGTCGGCAGTGCCCTGAACCGCCTACGCGTGGTGCTCGCGCCCCTGCGGGTGCACACCGAGGTGCCCGCCGAGTTGCCGTTGCTGTTCGTGCACGCCGCGCTGATCGAGCAGGCGCTGATCAACGTGCTGGAAAACGCAGCGCGCTTTTCGCCCGCCCAGGGCCGCCTCGAACTGCAGGTGTCGGTGCACGACGAGCAATTGCGGTTCGCGGTCAGCGACCAAGGGCCTGGCATCCCCGTGCCTGAACGCGAGAAAATCTTCGACATGTTCTACACCGCGGCCCGCGGCGACCGAGGCGGGCAGGGCACCGGCCTGGGCCTGGCGATCTGCCAGGGCATGATCGGCGCCCATGGTGGGCAGATCCTGGTCAGCGAAGGCATCGATGGCCATGGCACCTGCATCACTTTATGCTTGCCGCTGCCCCCACAACCCGAAGCCGAAAGCGAAACCCCATGAGCCAGTCCGCCACCCTCCTGGTCATCGACGATGAACCGCAGATCCGCAAGTTCCTGCGCATCAGCTTGGCCTCTCAGGGCTACAAGGTGATCGAGGCGGCCACCGGTAGCGAAGGGCTGGCTCAGGCTGCCTTGGCCAAGCCTGACCTGGTGGTGCTTGACCTCGGCTTGCCTGACATGGACGGGCAGCAGGTGCTGCGCGAGTTACGCGAGTGGAGTGCAGTGCCGGTAATGGTGCTGTCGGTGCGCGCCAGTGAAGTGCAGAAGGTCGATGCGCTGGATAGCGGGGCCAATGACTATGTGACCAAGCCGTTCGGCATCCAGGAGTTTCTGGCCAGGGTGCGCGCGCTGTTGCGCCAGGTACCGCAAGCGGGTGGGAGCGAGGTGACGGCGAGTTTCGGGCCTTTGACCGTGGACTTCGCGTTTCGCAAGGTGACGCTTGAGGGCGCTGAGGTGGCGCTGACCCGCAAGGAATATGCGTTGCTGGCGCAACTTGCCGGGCACCCGGGGCGGGTGATTACCCAGCAGCAGTTGCTCAAGGATATCTGGGGCCCGACGCACGTGGAGAACA
Source organism: Pseudomonas sp. BNK-15 (assembly GCF_047456105.1). NCBI lineage: Bacteria > Pseudomonadati > Pseudomonadota > Gammaproteobacteria > Pseudomonadales > Pseudomonadaceae > Pseudomonas > Pseudomonas sp. BNK-15. The sequence continues at coordinate 60,224 of NZ_CP179898.1, read as the reverse complement.
CCCATTATCTGCGGATTGTAGTGGGGCACTTGCGGCAGAAGCTGGGGGATGATCCAACCGCACCGCGGTTCATCATTACCGAGGCCGGGGTGGGGTACAGGCTGGTTGCGCCTTCCTGCTAGGGCCATTGCCGGTCAAGCTGCACCTTCGTTGTTGCGCACCATGAGACGCCCTCCCTTGCGCCCTCTCCTCTGAATGGTCGCAGCCATCAGCCAACTGAGCGTTTTCACTCAGCAACATCGCCCCCATTTACGCTTCCGTGTCAGGCGTTGCCTTAGGGCAACGCCGGTCTTTTCTTTGTACGCCAATTTTATTTTGTACAGGTATACAGCCGGGAATTTGCCGTATTCACGGCGAATAAGTCTTTGCTAAGAATAAAAAATTGTACAACGCTCTGGATTTGTACAGGTTTTGTCGGTACTGTTGATTTCCTCGCAGGAGCGCGGAACGTTCAAAGGAGTGATGAAGTCTCAGTAATGGCCCATAGCCATAACCTTGTTGCCATTCCGATAGGGGCAGGTGAAATGAACATGAATGTCGCCCCTATGCCGTCCAATGAAGAGCAGCGCTTGGCTGCGGTCGCTGAGTGGTGTGTTGCGCATCAGGACTGCAGCACCGAGCTGCGCACACTGGTCGAATGGGCCGGCCGCTACTTCAATGCGCCGATGTGCCTGATCTCGATCGTCAGCGAGTGCCAGCAGTGGTTCATGGCCAAGACCGCATTGGAGGCCGACAGCACGCCGCGGGATGTGGCGTTCTGTGCCCATACCATTCTTCAGGCGCAGCCGCTGGAAGTACTGGATGCGACGCTGGACCCGCGCTTTGCCGAAAACCCGCTGGTCACCGGTGCACCCGGCATTCGCTACTATTGCGGCGCTCCGCTGCTGGTGGACAAACAGGTCGCGATTGGCAGTTTCTGCATTATCGATACGGCCCCGCGTGAGGCCATGGATGATGCTCAGCGCGGGATGTTGCAGGCGTTCGCAGACATGGCAGTGCAGATCATTGCCGGTATACGCCGGCGAAATTTCTACGACCAGCCGACCGGGCTGTTCAATCGGGTAAAACTTGAATGCGACGTGCAGACGCGCCTTGAACGCCATGATGCCCTGACCGTGGTGGTGTTCGACATCATGCCGGCGCAGGTGCTTACGCACATGATCAAGGTGTTGGGCTACAACTTCGCCCACGACCTGACCCTTCAGGTGAAAGACCTGATCGTCAGCCAGCTTGACCCGGACCTTGCGTTGTACAAGATCAGCCCCACCCGGTTTGCCGTTATCGTGCATCAGCACCCTCTGGCAATGTGCGCGCGGGTAATCGGTGTGCTGAGCGACCCTGTGCAGTGTCATCAGATTCCCGTGCTCCTGGACGCCGCGGTCGGTATTTCGCCGGTCACCCGCTGCGACGACGATGGCAGCCTTGACTGGTTGCGCCGTGCGGTCGGCGCCGCTGACGCAGCCCGTGGCAACCCTAGCCGCTGCGCGCACTATCAGCCGGAGGTGGACGCCGCGCAGCGCAGGGCATTCTCCCTGTTGACCTCACTGGGGGCGGCGCTGCAGAGCGATGACGAGCTCAGCCTGCACCTGCAGCCGCGAGTCGAACTGCAAGGCCATACCTGCAACAGCGCTGAAGCGCTGTTGCGCTGGCGTCATCCGCAATTGGGGGATATTTCCCCTGCCGAGTTCATCGCCCTGGCCGAGAAAACCGCGCTGATAGCGTCGATCAGTCTGTGGGTGATGCGCGCGGTGTTGAACATCCTGCAACACGCTCAGGCGCCAGACTTGCGCATCAGCATGAATGTCACCGCGCGCGACCTGGAGAGCGCGGCATTCATGGACACCTTGCTTGCCGAGCTCCAGCACAGGGCCATCGCGCCGTGGCGCCTGCAACTGGAGTTCACCGAAAGCGTGCTTATCGAGCATCCCGAAGAAGTACGGCGGCAATTGCTGCGTGCACGTCAGGCCGGGATCGACATCGCCATCGATGACTTTGGTACCGGTTATAGCAACTGGGCTTACCTCAGCCGCATTCCTGCCACCCTAGTGAAACTGGACCGCTCGTTGATCCAGAAAGCCACGCACAGTGCCAAGGACCTCCTATTGGTGCAGTCGCTGGTGGGGTTGGCTAACCAGCTCGGTTACCAGGTTGTGGCCGAAGGCATCGAAACCGCTGAACAGCTCACCTGTGCCAAGGCCTGGGGTTGTACCCAGGCGCAGGGCTATTACCTGGCAAGGCCCATGCCGCTGGCCGCCTTCCAGACGTGGTACTGCAACAACCGGCTCCGCTGGTCGCAGATTTGACTTATTCGTCGCTATTCTCAGCAGGTGCCAGCATGTTCAACCGGCAATTGAAAACCACGCTCGCCGAGCGTGAACGCGAACTGGAAAGCCTTCGGCAATGCCTGGAGCAGATAGAGCAGGCGGGTTTTTTTCTGCGGCTCGACGCCGATTGGCGGATCGTCGACTGCAACATTTCCAGTGCTGCTGCGTTCGGCGTCACTGTGGATGCCTTGACCGGCACTTACCTGAGGCAGTGGCTTCCCGCTGAGGCCTTGCGCGGGCTGGCCAGCGCGCTTGCCAATGGTGTGCCGCTGCACGATGACATGAACCTGAACACGGTCAATGGCAAGTCGGCATGGTGGCGCCTGGGCTGGTATCCGCGGCTGGATGCACAAGGGCGGGTATGCGAGGTGCGCGCATACGGGCGCGACGTGTCCAAAGAGGTCGGGCTGGCTCGGGAGAACCAGGCGCTGCTCGACGCGTTGTTGCGCTCCAGCGCGGTCATCCAGTTCGATCTGGCAGGCAATGTGCTGGCCGCCAATGACACCTTCCTGGCGGGCATGGGATACCGTCTCGATGAAGTGGTGGGTAAGCATCACAGGATGTTTTGCTGCGCAGAAGATACCGCCAGCCCGGCATATGCAGAATTCTGGCGAACGCTCAATACCGGCCGCTACGTCACCGGCCGTTTCCGCCGCCTGGACCGGCACGGGAACGAAGTGTGGCTGGAAGCGAGTTACAACCCGGTGAATGATGCGCAGGGAAAATTGGTGCGGGTGGTCAAGTTCGCCTCGGTGGTTACCGCACAGGTCCAGCGCGAAGAGGCCATCAAACAGGCCGCGCAGATGGCGCTTGAGGTGTCCCGCAATACCGTTGGCGGAGCGTCTGAGGGCGCGGCGGTGGTGCAGCAAGTGGAGCAGACCATGCAGGGCATGACCCGGCAACTGCAATCGGCCGGCACGACGATCACTGCACTGGGCGAGCAATCGGTGTTGATCAGTTCGATCGTCCAGACCATCGGCGGCATCGCTGCGCAGACCAACCTGCTCGCGCTCAATGCAGCCATCGAAGCGGCCCGCGCCGGCGAGCAGGGCAGGGGGTTTGCCGTGGTTGCCGACGAAGTGCGAAAGCTGGCGGCGCGCACCAGCACGGCTACCGATGAGATCGTCTCGGTGGTGGCGCATAACCAGACGCTCGCCAGCCAGGCCGTTGGCGAGATAGAAACCAGCCGGGATCACGCCACGCAGAGCCTGCAGCTTGCTTCGCAGGCAGGTGAGGCGATTGGCGTGATCTTGCAGGGCGCGACGGGTGTGGTGAACGCTGTAGAGCGAGTGAGTCAGGATTTGCGTTGAACCGGGCCAGCGTACTGCTTACCGGGCATCGCTCGATATCAGCGCGGTAAATGGTGGCAGACGATGCGCAGTTCCCCCTCTAGATTCGTGTGGCGTGCTGGAAGCCCCGAACAACAATAACGAGGGACCTGACTATGCCGACCGCCATCCAAGCGAATAACGCCTGGCGCATCCTGTTCTTGCTGTTCCTTGCCAACCTGTTCAATTTCTTCGACCGCACCATACCCGCCATCATCATCGAACCGATTCGCCTGGAGTGGCACCTGAGCGACTTCCAGATCGGCCTGATCGGCACTGCCTTCACCCTGGTCTATGCCATCGCTGGCCTGCCGTTGGCACGGCTGGCCGACACCGGCTCGCGCAGCCGGCTTATGGGCTGGGGCCTGATGGCATGGAGCGGGCTGACGGCAGTCAACGGCATGGTTGGGAGCTTCTGGAGCTTTCTGCTGGTGCGCATGGGGGTGGGCATCGGTGAAGCCAGCTATGCGCCCGCCGCCAATTCGCTTATCGGAGACCTGTTCCCTGCCGAGCGGCGAGCAAGGGCGATGGGTATCTTCATGCTCGGCCTGCCGCTGGGCCTGTTGCTGGCCTTCTTCACCATCGGCGCCATGGTGCAGGCCTTCGGCAGCTGGCGCGCACCGTTCTTCATTGCCGCAGTACCGGGTGTGGTGCTGGCGCTGTTCCTGTTCCTGATTCGCGAACCGGCACGCGGTGCGGCAGAAACCGTAGCCGTCTCCCAGGCTCCACTGGACCGGCCCCTGCGCCGCGTACTTAGCGTGCCCACCTTCGCCTGGCTGGTGCTCGCAGGCCTTACGTTCAATTTTGCTTCGTACGCCTGCAACTCGTTCATGGTGCCCATGCTGCAGCGGTACTTCGAGCTGCAACTGCAACAAGCCGCAGTGGCCACCGGGGTCATTGTCGGTGTGACCGGTCTAGTAGGCCTTACCCTTGGTGGCTGGGTGGCCGACAAGGTGCATCAGCGCTTTGCCAATGGCCGGCTGATGTTCGCCGTGCTTAGCATGCTGGTCGCCACGCTGGCCACTGCCTGGGCGCTGCACGCTGGGCGGATTGAGCTGGGCCTGTTCGTGGCGCTGTTCGGCGCGGGCTGGCTGTTCTCGTACAACTTCTACACCTGCGTGTACACCGCCATCCAGGACGTGGTGCAGCCCCGCCTGCGTGCCACGGCCATGGCGCTGTATTTTGCCGGGCTGTATCTGCTGGGTGGTGGATTGGGGCCGGTGGTGGTTGGCGGGCTGTCGGACCATTTCGCTGTCGCAGCCATGGACGCAGCGGGGGAAGTGATGATGAGCGAGGCGTTCAAGGCCCAGGGGTTGCACGACGCGATGTACCTGATACCGGTGGCGCTGATGTTGACCATGGTGTTTCTGCTGGCCGCGTCGCGGTGTTTCAGCCGCGATGCGCAGCGAATGCGGGAGGGGATGGTGGCTGACAGCGAAGCAGTGGAGGGCCGGGCCGTTCAGGCCTGAGTACTTTTAGCCGCGAAGTCGCTTTAATGGAGGCGGGCATCCCGGTCATCGGTGGCTTGCTTGCTCCGGGACGGCTCAAATGCCACTGGTCTTGTAGGTGGCATTTAGCCTTATTGTAGGTTGATGCTCATATATGGGAAGTATTATCATTTACGCCATCGCTCTAACTCACACTTATCTGTCAGGATTTGTACGATGGCGTCTCGCTTTCCTTCGCGCCCAGCCATGCTGGCGCTGTGCTGTTCCGTAACGCTGATGGCGCAAGCGGCCGAGCCGATTCAACTTGACGCCACCGACGTCAACGCCGACGCCGTCAAACCCACCCCCGGCGCGCTGCCCGAGGCGTTCGCCGGTGGCCAGGTGGCCCGTGGTGGTCACATGGGAGTGCTGGGTAATCAGGACAACATGGACGTCCCGTTCACCATGACCAGCTACACCTCCAAGCTGATCGAAGACCAGCAGGCTGAGGACATCGGTGACGTGGTGGCCAACGACCCGTCCGTGCGCGAGTCGTTCGGCTTCGGCAACCAGTCGAAGGTCTTCGTGATTCGCGGGCTGCCACTGGCAGGGGATGACATCTCCTTCAACGGCCTCTACGGCATTCTGCCGCGCCAGATCATGTCGACCGATGGTGTGGAACGTGTTGAAGTGTTCAAAGGGCCCAATGCGTTTCTCAATGGTGTGAGCCCGACCGGCACTGGCCTTGGCGGTAACGTCAACTTGCAACCCAAGCGTGCTGGCGATGTCCCTACCCGCCGATACACCCAGGACATCAGCGCTGATGGGCGCATCGGCGAGCATCTGGACATCGGCCAGCGCTTCGGGGAAGACAACCGCTTCGGCGCGCGGCTGAACCTCAGCCAGCGTGAAGGTGAAACCGCTGTTGACGATCAGGACCAGCGGACCAAACTATTCGTTGCCGGCCTGGACTACCGCGGCGACACGGTGCGCATCTCCGCCGACTTCGGTTACCAGAAGCAGCGTATCAACCACCTGCGCAACTCAGTGCGCCCCGGCACCGCCACCAAGGTGCCAACCGCACCGGATGCCAGCCACAACTACGGCCAGGCTTGGAGCTACAGCGAGTCGGAAGATACCTTCGGCATGATTCGTGGGGAATGGGACCTGAACGAGAGCTGGACTGCCTATCTGGCCGGTGGTGCGCGCCATACCCGCGAGCATGGCACCTATGGCACGCCGGTGCTGGTGGGTAATAGCGGCACGGCTACGCTCTCCGGTTCGGATATCGTCCACGGCGAAGACAACACCAGCTTCAGCGCCGGCCTCAATGGCCGCCTGCAGACCGGGCCGTTCAGCCACCAGATTGCCGTGGGCGGCAATACCCTGTGGACGCAGGCGGAAAACGCCTACACCTTTTATCGACCAGTCCCTGGCAATACCAATATCTACGACAAGGTCACGCTGCCCAAACCGACCGACGGCTACCTCACCGGTGGTGAGATGGGTGACCCCGGCGTAACCGGCAAAACCCGCAACCGCAGCATCGCCATATCCGACACGGTAGGCATGTTCGATGACCGTCTGTTACTCACTTACGGGGTGCGCCGTCAGCAACTGCGCATCGAAAACTATTTCTATGACGGTACTACTTTCGATGGTGTCGCTAATCCGGCCAATGACGGTAGCCGTAACGGTCCTGCCTATGACAAGGGCGTCACCACGCCTGTCTATGGGATTGTGTACAAGGCAACCGACAGCATCTCTGTTTACGCCAACCGCATCGAAGGCTTGGCCCAAGGCCCGACGGCCCCGGCGAACACTGTAAATGCTGGGCAGATGTTCCCGCCGGGCCGAACCAAACAGCTTGAGGCAGGCATCAAGCTCGATAAGCAGACCTATGGCGCGAACCTGGCTGTGTTCCGTATTGAAAAACCTTCCGATGGTTATACCGAAGGCACTACCTACATCCGCGATGGCGAGCAGGTCAACAAAGGCCTGGAGCTGAGTGTATTTGGCGAACCGATCGAAGGTTTACGCCTGATGGCCGGTGGTACCCGCATGACTTCGGAGCAGAAGAAGACTGCCAACGGTACCAATGACGGCAACCATGCCATCGGCGTGCCGACTTTCCAGCTGAACGCAAGTGTCGACTGGGATGTGCCGGGGGTGCCTGGGTTGGCACTCAATGCCCGGATGCTGCGCACTGGCGGCCAATACGTCGATGCCACCAACAACCTCAGCCTGCCGACCTGGAACCGTTTCGATGCCGGTGCGCGCTACAAGCTGAAAGTCGCCGAGAAGGACCTGACCCTGCGGGTGAACGCGGAAAACCTTACCGACAAGAACTACTGGGCTTCAGCCAATGGTGGCTACATGACCCAGGGCGATCCGCGGTTGGTGAAGTTCTCGGGCACGATTGATTTCTGATCCTGTGTGCTTGCGCCACTGTGCCGACTGTCATGCTTTAGTTCTGCGCTTGCGTAGCCTCTGGAGGGGCTTGTCTCGCGATGTGGGGATAGCCGGCGCAGCGCCTCCCAGGCAAGACACATCAACGGCCTGGTGCAGAGTGTGTGGCTCTGTCGGCATCTGCAGTTGGATCAGCGCTGACTCAAGCCGCACGCGTAGAGGTGCGGCCTTAACCCAACCATTCGCTCGATGCATCAATGTTGGGGCTGTTTCAAATATTCAACCCTATCAGCCGGTTTCATGACGCAAAAACGCCGCCTCCAGCAGTTGCTGCGTATAAGCATGCTGGGGTGAATGGAAGATCTGCTGAGCCTCGCCTTGCTCCACAACATGCCCCTGCTTGATCACCATCAGTTGGTGACTCAACGCTTTGACCACGGCAAGGTCATGGCTGATGAACAGGTAGGTGAGGTTGTACTTGTGCTGCAAGTTGCGCAGCAATTCCACCACCTGCCGCTGCACCGTACGATCCAGCGCAGACGTCGGCTCATCCAGCAGAATCAACGCCGGCTTGAGCACCAGCGCCCGGGCGATGGCGATACGTTGACGTTGCCCACCCGAAAACTCATGCGGGTAGCGGTGGCGCGTGCGTGGGTCCAGGCCTACCTCTTCCAGCGCCGCGATAATTGCCGCTTCCTGTTCTGCGGCTGTACCAATCTTGTGAATCCGTAGCCCCTCGCCAACGATATCCGCCACACACATGCGTGGGCTCAGGCTACCAAAGGGGTCCTGAAACACCACTTGCATCTCACGTCGCAGTGGCCGCACCTGCTTCTGGTTCAAGCCTTCCAGCGCCTGGCCATGGAAGCGGATGCCCCCCTGGCTCGAAATCAGGCGCAAGATCGCCAGCCCCAGCGTCGACTTGCCAGATCCCGACTCACCCACGATCCCCAGTGTCTGCCCTTGCGGCAAGCTGAAGTTGATCCCGTCCACCGCCTTCACATGGTCAACCGTCTTGCGCAGCAAGCCTTTCTTGATCGGGAACCATACCTTCAGGTCGTTCACTTCCAGCAGCGGTGCGCCAACCGGGTTATGTGCCGGCAAGCCGCTGGGTTCGGCATTGATCAGCATCTGTGTGTAATGGTGCTGCGGCGCACTGAACAGCGTCGCGCAATCGGCCTGCTCGACAATCTGCCCACGCTGCATCACGCAAACACGGTGGGCAATGCGCCTTACCAGGTTCAGGTCATGGCTGATCAACAGCAATGCCATGCCCAACCGCGCCTGCAGTTCCTTGAGCAGCTCCAGAATCTTCAACTGCACGGTCACGTCGAGCGCAGTGGTGGGTTCATCGGCAATCAGAAACTCCGGCTCATTGGCCAGCGCCATGGCGATCATCACCCGCTGCCGCTGGCCACCGGACAGCTCGTGGGGCAGGGCCTTCAGCCGCTTGCGCGGCTCGGGAATGCCCACCAGCTCCAGCAACTCCAGCGTGCGCGCAGTGGCTTGCTTGCCGGTGAGGCCCTTGTGCAGCAGCAGGATTTCGTTGATCTGCTTTTCGATGCAGTGCAGCGGGTTCAGCGAGGTCATCGGCTCCTGGAAGATCATCGCGATGCGGTTGCCGCGAATCTTCTGCATGGCCTTCTCACCTTGCTGCAGCAGGTCGTTGCCTTCATAGCCGATGCTGCCGCTAGGGTGGCGTGCCAGCGGGTAGGGCAGCAGGCGCAGAATCGAGTGGGCGGTAACGGATTTGCCCGAACCGCTCTCGCCGACCAGCGCCAGGGTCTCACCCTTGCGGATGTCGAAGCTGATGCCATCGACCACACGGTTGACCTGTTCGCCGGTAACGAACTCCACCGCCAGGTCGCGCACTTCGATCAGGTTCTGTTCACTCATCTCACTTCCTCGGGTCGAAGGCATCGCGGGCGGATTCGCCGATGAATACCAGCAGGCTCAGCATGATCGCCAATACGGCAAAGGCGCTGATGCCCAGCCATGGCGCCTGCAGGTTGGACTTGCCTTGGGCCACCAGTTCGCCCAGCGACGGCGCGCCCGGTGGCAGGCCGAAACCGAGGAAGTCCAGGGCGGTCAGGGTGCCGATGGCACCGGTGAGGATGAAGGGCATGAAGGTCATGGTTGAAATCATGGCGTTGGGCAGGATGTGCCGGTACATGATCGCGCCATTGCGCATCCCTAGGGCACGGGCGGCGCGCACGTACTCGAGGTTGCGCCCGCGCAGGAACTCGGCACGCACCACGTCGACCAGGCTCATCCACGAAAACAGCAGCATGATGCCCAGCAACCACCAGAAGTTGGGCTGCACGAAGCTGGCAAGGATGATCAGCAGGTACAGCACCGGCAAGCCGGACCAGATCTCCAGAAAGCGCTGGCCGGCAAGGTCCACCCAGCCACCGTAAAAGCCCTGCAGGGCACCGGCGATGACGCCGATGATGGAACTGAGGATGGTCAGGGTGAGGGCGAACAGCACCGAAATGCGGAAGCCGTAGATCACCCGCGCCAGTACATCGCGGCCCTGATCGTCGGTGCCCAGCAGGTTGTCCGCCGAGGGTGGCGCAGGGGCGGGTACGCGCAGGTCGTAATTGATGCTCTGGTAGCTGTACGGGATCGGGGCCCACAGCACGAAGCTGTCTTTTTTGGCCAGTAGCTCCCGGATATACGGGCTCTTGTAGTTGGCCTCCAGTGGGAACTCGCCGCCGAAGGTGGTTTCCGGGTAGCGCTTGAAGGCCGGGAAAAACCACTCGCCGTCGTAGCGCACGGCAATCGGTTTGTCGTTGGCGATCAGCTCGGCGCCCAGGCTCAGGCCGAACAGGATGAGGAATAGCCACAGCGACCACCAGCCGCGTCGGTTGGCCTTGAAGCGCTCGAAGCGCCGACGGTTGAGAGGGGACAAGGCCATGTCAGTGCTCCCGGCTGGCGAAGTCGATGCGCGGATCGACCAGGGTGTAGGTGAGGTCGCCGATCAGTTTCACCACCAGCCCTAGCAGGGTGAAGATGAACAGGGTGCCGAACACCACCGGGTAGTCGCGGTTGATGGCCGCCTCGAAACTCATCAGGCCCAGGCCGTCGAGGGAGAAAATCACCTCGATCAGCAGGGAGCCGGTGAAGAAGATGCCGATGAACGCCGAAGGGAAGCCCGCGATCACCAGCAACATGGCGTTGCGGAACACGTGGCCGTACAGCACCCGCGAGCGGCCCAGGCCTTTGGCTTTGGCGGTGACCACGTATTGCTTGTTGATCTCGTCGAGGAAGCTGTTCTTGGTCAGCAGGGTCATGGTGGCGAAGTTGCCGATCACCAGGGCGGTGATCGGCAGCACCAGGTGCCAGAAGTAGTCGAGCACTTTGCCGGTGGTAGACAGCTCGTCGAAGTTGTTCGAGGTCAGGCCGCGCAGCGGGAACCAGTCGAAGTAGCTGCCGCCGGCGAACAGCACGATCAGCAGGATGGCGAACAGGAACGCCGGGATGGCATAACCGACGATGATCGCCGAGCTGGTCCAGACGTCGAAGTGGCTGCCGTGGCGCACCGCCTTGGCGATACCCAGGGGGATCGACACCAGGTACATGATCAGCGTGCTCCACAGCCCGAGCGAAATCGACACCGGCATCTTCTCGGCGATCAGGTCGATGACCTTGGCATCGCGAAAGAAGCTCTCGCCGAAGTCCAGCTGGGCGTAGTTCTTGACCATGATCCATAAACGCTCGGGGGGCGACTTGTCGAAACCGTACATGCGCTCGATTTCGGCGATCAGCGCAGGGTCGAGGCCCTGGGCACCGCGGTAGTTGGAGCCGGCCACGGAGACTTCGGCGCCGCCGCCGGCAATCCGGCTGGTGGCACCCTCGAAGCCTTCGAGCTTGGCGATCATCTGTTCCACCGGGCCGCCGGGGGCGGCCTGGACGATGATGAAGTTGATCACCAGGATGCCGAACAGGGTCGGGATGATCAGCAGCAGGCGACGCAGGATGTAGGCCAGCATGTCAGTTGGCCTCTTGCGCAGGCGCTTCGGACACGGCTGGCGTCACCTCGGGCTTGATCCACCAGGTGTCGATGCCGATGTCGTACTTGGGCGAAACCTTGGGGTGGCCGATGTGGTTCCAGTAGGCCACGCGCCAGGTCTTGATGTGCCAGTTGGGGATCACGTAGTAACCCCACAGCAGCACGCGGTCCAGGGCGCGGGCGTGGTTGATCAGGCTCTGTCGGGAATCGGCGTTGATCAGCGCTTCGACCAGTTGGTCGATGGCCGGGTCCCGCAGGCCGATGAAGTTGCGGCTGCCGGGGTTGTCGGCAGCGGCACTGGACCAGAACTCGCGCTGCTCGTTGCCTGGGGAGCTGGACTGCGGATAGCCGCTGACGATCATGTCGAAGTCACGCGAGCGCAGGCGGGTGATGTACTGGGAAACGTCGACGCGCCGGATGTTCAGGTCGATGCCAAGGTCGGCCAGGTTGCGTTTGAACGGCAGCAGGATGCGCTCGAATTCGGTCTGGGCCAGCAGAAACTCGATGGACACCGGTTTGCCGTTCTTGTCGACCATCTTGTCGTCGACGATCTTCCAGCCAGCGTCCATCAACAGCTTGTAGGCCTGGCGCTGCTGTTCGCGGATCATGCCGCTGCCCTCGGTGACCGGGTTGTGGAAAGCCTCGCTGAACACCTGTTCGGGGACCTTGCCGCGCATAGGCTCAAGGATCTTCAGCTCGTCAGGCGAGGGCAGGCCCTGGGCGGCCATTTCGGAGTTTTCGAAGTAGCTGCCGGTGCGGGTGTAGGCGCCGTTGAACAACTGCTTGTTGGTCCACTCGAAGTCCAGCAGCAGGCTCAGTGCCTGGCGTACGCGGATGTCCTGAAACACCGGTTTACGCAGGTTGAAAATGAAACCCTGCATGCCGGTGGGGTTGCCGTTGGGCAGCTCTTCCTTGATCAGGCGGCCATCGCGTACGGCGGGAACGTTGTAGGCGGTGGCCCAGTTTTTCGCGCTGGTCTCAAGGCCATAGTCGAACTGGCCGGCCTTGAGTGCTTCCAGCGCGACGGTGTTGTCGCGGTAGGAGTCGAAGGTCATGGCGTCGAAGTTGAACTGGCCGCGGTTGAGCGGCAGGTCCTTGGCCCAGTAGTCCTTGACCCGCTCGTAGCGGATCGAGCGGCCGGGCTTGACCTCGGTGATCTTGTACGGGCCGCTGCCGAGCGGGATTTCCAGGTTGCCGCGGTTGAATTCGCGGCCTTCGTACCAGTGCTTGGGCAGCACGGGCAACTGGCCGAGGATCAGCGGCAACTCGCGGTTGTTCTTGTGCTTGAAGGTGAACAGCACGCGCAGCGGGTCTTCGGCGACGACTTGGGCGACATCGCCATAGTACTGGCGGTACAGCGGTGCGCCGTCCTTGATCAGGGCGTTGAAGGTGAACACCACGTCTTCGGCCCGCATCGGGTGGCCGTCGTGGAAGCGTGCCTCGGGGCGCAGGTAGAAGCGCACCCAGCTGTTGTCCGGGGCCTTTTCGATCTTGCCGGCAACCAGGCCGTACTCGGTGAACGGCTCGTCCAGGCTCTGGCGCATCAAGGTGTCGTAGATGGCGCTGACGTTTTCGGCGGCCACCCCTTTGTTGATGAACGGGTTGAGGCTGTCGAAACCGCCGAAACTTGACTGGCGGAAGGTGCCGCCCTTGGGCGCGTCGGGGTTGACGTAGTCGAAGTGCTTGAAGTCGGCCGGGTACTTCGGCGCTTCATCATAAAGGGTCAGTGCGTGTTGTGGCGCGGCCATGGCCGGTAGGCTCAGGCAGGCAAGCAGCAGGCTGCCTGCCAGCTGGCGCAGGCGGTATGTTGGCATCATTGGGCTTTCTCCGAAGTCTTTAGCCACCAGGTATTCAGCCCCAGGGTATAGGGCGGGGTGGTGACGAAACCGAACCGGTTGCGGTAGGCCAGGCGGTGGTTGTCGAGATACCAGTTGGGGATCATGTAGTACTGCCAGGACAGCACGCGGTCCAGGGCGCGAGCGGCGGCGACCTGATCATCGCGGGTGCGCGCGGCGAGCAAGGTGTCGAGCAGGTGGTCGACCACCGGATCCCTGACCCCAGCGTAATTCTTGCTGCCCTTGATCGCAGCCTGGCTGGAATGGAAGTACAGCCACTGCTCAAGGCCGGGGCTCAAGGTCTGGCTCAAGGTCATCAGAATCATGTCGAAGTCGAACTGGTCCAGGCGTTGTTTGTACTGGGCACGGTCCACGGTGCGCAAGCGCGCATCGATGCCGATGCTCGCCAGGTTTTCGACATAAGGTTGCAGGATGCGTTCGAGGTTGGGATTCACCAGCAGCAGCTCCATGCGCAATTGCTGGCCTTGTGCGTTCACCAGGCGCTGGCCGTCGAGCTTCCAGCCGGCGCGACCGAGCAGGCTCAGCGCCTGGCGCAGGCTCTGGCGGTCGATGCCGCGGCCATCGGTGTGGCTGACCTGATAGGGCTGGGTGAACAGCTTTTCCGGCAATTGGTCACGGAACGGCGCCAGCAGCAGCCACTCCTTGCCCGTGGGCAGGCCGCTGGCGGCAAACTCGCTGTTGGGGTAGTAGCTGGTCGAGCGGCGGTAGGCGCTGCTGAACAGGGCGCGGTTGGTCCACTGGAAGTCGAGCATCAGGCCCAGCGCCTGGCGTACCCTGGCGTCGCTGAAGGTGGCCCGGCGGCTGTTCATGAACAGCCCCTGGGTCTGGGTCGGGATGCGATGGGGGATCTGGGCCTTTATCACCTCGCCACGGCGCAGTGCCGGGAAGTTGTAGCCGTTGGCCCAGTTCTTTGCCTGATGCTCGATATAGATGTCGAACTCGCCTGCCTTGAAGGCTTCGAACGCGACTGTGGCGTCCCGATAGAACTCGTATTCGATGCGGTTGAAGTTGTACTTGCCGCGGTTTACCGCCAGGTCCTTGCCCCAGTAGTTCTTTACCCGCTCGAACACCAGGCGCCTGCCGGGCTGCACCTGAGTGATGCGGTAGGGGCCGCTGCCAAGCGGCGGCTCGAAGGTGGTGGCCTTGAAATCGCGGTTTTGCCAGTAGTGTTTGGGCAGCACCGGCATCTCGCCCAGGCGCAGGATCAGCAGCGGGTTGCCAGCGCGCTTGAACACGAAGCGGATGCGCAGCGGGCCAAGGATATCCACGCGCTGCACTTCCTGCAGGTTGGTGCGGTAGATCGGGTGGCCGTCCTTGAGCAGCGTGCGGTAAGAGAAGGCGACGTCTGCAGAAGTGATCGGTTTGCCGTCATGCCAGCGCGCTTGCGGGCGCAGGTTGAACACCACCCAACTGCGGTCCTCGCTGTACTCCACCGAGCGGGCGATGAGGCCGTAACTGGAGGTGGGCTCGTCCCCGGAAGGGTCATACATGCCGGTGCCGACCATCAGTGTTTCGTTGAGCTCGTTGACACCGTACTGCAGGAAGTTCGGCGTTGTGACCGGGCTGGAACCCTTGAAGGTATAGGCGTTGAGCGTGTCGAAGGTGCCCAATGCCATGGCGCGCAAGGTGCCGCCCTTGGGCGCTTGCGGGTTGACCCAGTCGAAGTGGGTGAATGTGGCTGGGTACTTGAGCGTGCCGAACTGCGCGTATCCGTGGCTTTCGCTCACCATCGCGGCTGCGGGAAAGCTCAAGGCCAGGCTGAGTGACAGCAGGAGGGGACGTATCAAGTCGGCATCCGATCCAGAGGCGTTGGGCTTTGGTCGGGCTACAGTAACAGCTTGGCGGGGTTGGAAAAAGGGTGTGTCTGGAAGGAGGTCAAGGGGCTGCGGAGCAGCCCCGGGTTAACATCAGTGCCCCAGGTAGACGGTCAAGGTCTGGCCTGGCTTGAGGGCGTGCCCGCTGCGCGGATTCCAGCGCTTGAGGTGCTTCATCTCAACATTGAAACGTTTTGCCACCAGATACAGCGAGTCACCCTTGCGGACCTTGTACTGGGTAGAGCGCTTGGAGGATGCTGCTACCCGGTTGCCTGCCGCACTACCACCACGCAGTGCCAACACCTGGCCGGCCTTTACACGGCTACCCGATAATTTGTTCCAGCGCTGGATATCCTTGACCGAAACCCGGTTGGCCCTGGCAATGGTGCTCAGGCTGTCGCCGCGCTTTACGCGGTAACTGCGCGCTCTGGCAGGTGCCTTGGCTTCGGCCACGGCGCGTGCGAACACGGCTTTGTTCGGCTGCAGGCTGACCAGTTGTTCAGGCTTGAGGTTGGACAGGCTGTCGGACAGCAGTTGCGCCTTGGCCGTCGGTACCAGCAATTGTTTGGGCCCATCCACGGTCATGCGCTTCTTGAATGCCGGGTTGAGCTGGATCAGTTCGTCTTCGTCGATGTTGGCGAAGGCGGCTACCCGCGACAGGTCCAGGCGGTCCTTGATGGCGACAGCTTCGAAGTAGGGCTCGTTGGCGATCGGGTTGAGGTTCACGCCGTAGGCTTCGGGGGTCAGGACCACCTGCGACAGGGCCAGCAGCTTGGGCACGTAGTCGCGCGTCTCCTGTGGCAGTGGCAGGTTCCAGTAATCGGTGGGCAGGCCGAGTTTCTCGTTGCGCTCGATCGCCCGGCTGACGGTGCCTTCACCGGCGTTGTAGGCAGCCAGTGCCAGCAGCCAGTCGCCGTTGAACATGTCGTGCAGGCGGCTCAGGTAATCCAGCGCGGCGTTGGTCGACGCGGTGATGTCGCGGCGACCATCGTAGAAATTGGTCTGGCGCAGGTTGAAGTGGCGCCCGGTAGAGGGGATGAACTGCCACATGCCTGCAGCATGGGCGCGCGAGTAGGCCATGGGGTTGTAGGCGCTTTCGATCGCCGGCAACAGGGCCAGTTCCAGCGGCATGTCGCGTTCTTCCAGGCGCTCGACGATGTAGTGCAGGTACAGGCTGCCGCGCTCACCGGCGTTTTCGAGGAACGAGGGGTTGCTGGCGAACCACAGCCGCTGCTGCTCGATGCGCGGGTTGACGTCGATGGTGTCTTGCAGGGCGAAGCCCTGGCGCATGCGCTCCCACACATCCTGCGGCGCCTGCTCGGCGGGTTTGACCGCGAGCGGAACGGGTTTGTGTTTGATCCGCGCCTGGTAGCTGTGCGCGCGAACGCTGTCGGATTCGTCGAGCTGACGGGTGCTCTGGCAGCCCACCAGGGTGGCGGCCAGCGCCAGCGCACTGATTTGGGCCAGGCGCGTCAGGGCGACTGAATGAGCGGTTCTGCGGCTACGGGAAGACATCGGCGGGGACGGGTATCCGGGCAAAAAATTTCGGCGATTCTAGAAACCGCATCCCGCCGGGTCAACCTTCGAGCACATGTTGCGATATATCTTCAGGTTATCAGAAGGTGTCCTTCCAAGACCTCAAGGCAGCAAAAACAGCGACATGCGTGGTGTTTGAATGTCCCTTCCATTCGTCAGCTTTTTGTTTAACTAATGTTTCAGAGGTACGCAGAAAGGGGTTGGTCAGCCGTTCTACGCCGATGGTTGATGGCAATGTGATGTGATTTTCGGCGCGCAGCCGGGTAACATCATCGAAACGTTGCAGAACGTGCGGGTTTTGTGGCTCCACGGCCTTGGCGAAGCGCAAGTTGCTAAGGGTGTACTCGTGGGCGCAGTACACCTCGGTACGCTCCGGCAGCGCAGCCAACCTGGCGAGGGCAGGCTGCATCTGCTCTGGCGTGCCTTCGAACATCCGCCCGCAGCCAGCGGCGAACAACGTGTCGCCACTGAATAGCACCGGTGTCGCAGGTTGGTCGCTGAAGAAGGCGATATGACCCAGCGTGTGCCCCGGTACTGCCAGAACCTGGAAGGTCACGCCCACCGCGGTCACTTCGTCACCTTCGTCCAAGGCAAGGTCGCGGCACGGAATACGCTCGTTGGCCGGGCCGCTGACCCGCGCACCGGTCAGTTTTTTCAGCCGCTCGACACCGCCCACGTGGTCATTGTGGTGGTGGGTGACCAGAATATCCTCCAGCACCCAGTCGGGATTGGCGGCCAGCCATGCCTCCACGGGGGCGGCATCACCAGGATCGACCACCGCGCAGCGGCGTTTGGCAGTATCCTGTAACAACCAGATGTAGTTGTCGGAGAAAGCGGGGAGAGCATCGATCTGTATCATGGTGCGGATCCGTATCGCCTAGCGTGGCACATGAGGCCATCTTAGCCGCGATGGCGCGGTGCGAGAACCTTCGAGGGAGAGCGCAAATGACCGACCAACCCTTTGCCCAGGCCGACCCGGCCTGGATCGAGCTGATCAGCCTGGCCCGTGACTGGTTCCACGGCCCGCTCGGCCAGCTGATGCTCAAAGAAGAGGAAAAATTGTTGGAGGAGGAGCTCGGGCGCTTCTTCGGGGGTTACCTGGTGCATTACGGCCCCTGCGCCGAGGCTCCGCCCAGCGCCCCCCAGGTACAGCGCAACGTGCGTTTGGGCGCGCCGCTGCCGGGGGTGGAGATCGTCTGTGAGGAACAGGCCTGGCCCTTGAGCGAGCACGCCGCCGACGTGGTGGTGCTGCAGCACGGCCTGGACTTCTGCCTGTCGCCCCATGGCTTGCTGCGCGAGGCCGCCAGTGCGGTACGCCCCGGCGGGCATCTGCTGATCGTCGGCATCAACCCCTGGAGCAGTTGGGGCATACGCCACTTCTTCAGCCACGGCGCGCTGCGCAAGGCCCGCTGCATCTCGCCGTCACGGGTCGGTGACTGGCTCAACCTGCTGGGCTTCGCGCTGGAGAAACGCCGCTTCGGGTGCTATCGTCCGCCGCTTGCCTCACCGGCCTGGCAACAACGCCTGGCGGGCTGGGAACGGGTGGCAGGCGGTTGGCAGAGCTCTGGTGGCGGGGTTTACCTGCTGGTGGCGCGCAAGATGGTGGTTGGCCTGAGGCCGCTGCGCCAGGAACGCCGCGAACCGATGGGCAAGTTGCTGCCTTTGCCATTGGCCAAGGTCAACCGCACCGCGGTCAGCCCGGACACCGAAAAGCACTGAACATGAGTGGTACATGAGCGATAGCGTCGAGTTGTATACCGATGGTGCCTGCAAGGGCAATCCAGGCCCTGGTGGCTGGGGGGTCCTGTTGATCTACAAGGGCGTCGAAAAGGAGCTGTGGGGCGGCGAACGCGAAACCACCAACAACCGCATGGAACTGATGGCCGCGATTCAGGGCTTGATGGCGCTCAAGCGCGAATGCGAGGTGGTGTTGACCACCGACTCGCAGTACGTGATGAAGGGCATCAACGAATGGATGGTCAACTGGAAGAAGCGCGGCTGGAAGACCGCCGCGAAGGAGCCAGTGAAGAACGCCGACCTGTGGCAGCAGCTCGATGAGCAGGTCAACCGCCACAAGGTCACCTGGAAGTGGGTGCGCGGGCACATCGGCCACCCCGGTAACGAGCGCGCTGACCAATTGGCCAACCGTGGCGTCGACGAGGTACGCGCCAAACGTTGAGCTGCGGTACAATCCTCGGCTTTGTAACTGATGCAAGTTGGAGCGCCCCGCGTGGAGCAGCAGCAAGATAAACGCCTGGTCATTCTCGATACCGAAACCACCGGCATGCCGGTCAGCGAAGGCCACCGGATCATCGAGATCGGCTGCGTCGAAGTCATTGGCCGGCGCCTGACCGGTCGGCACTTCCACGTCTATCTTCAGCCGGACCGCGAGAGTGACGAGGGCGCGATCAATGTCCACGGCATCACCGACGCGTTCCTGGTCGGCAAGCCGCGCTTCGGCGATGTGGCCGAGGAATTCTTCGAATTCATTCAGGGCGCCACGCTGGTCATCCATAACGCGGCGTTCGACGTCGGCTTCATCAACAACGAGTTCGCCCTGCTCGGTCAGCGCGACCGCGCCGACATCTCGCAGCACTGCACCATCCTCGACACACTGTTTCTGGCCCGCGCCCGGCACCCGGGGCAGCGCAACAGCCTTGACGCGCTGTGCAAGCGTTACGATATCGACAACTCCGGCCGTGAACTGCACGGCGCGTTGCTCGACTCGGAGCTGCTGGCTGATGTCTACCTGGCAATGACCGGTGGCCAGACCAGCCTTTCGCTGGCTGGCAATGGGGCGGACGGCGACAATGAAGGGCAGGGCAGCGGTGGCAGCGAGATCCGCCGGATTACCGGGCGTGCGCCTGGGCGGGTGATCATGGCCACTGCCGAGGAACTGGAGGCGCATGCAGAGCGCCTGGCGGCTATCGCCAAGTCGGCGGGCGGGCCGTCGATGTGGCAGGTATTGACCGAAACGCCTGCCGGTTGATGCTGAGCCTGCCCTGGCCTTATCGCCGCAACCTGGCTCCCACAAGCTCTTTACTGAACTGCAAATTCGCGTAGGCACCGGCGTGCCTGCGACAGGGCCGTACTGAGAGCACCAGGCTCTACTACCCTGTGAAAGACGCTCTGTCCTTCGGAGGTTGCAGCCTGATGTACAAGGACCTCAAGTTCCCCATCCTCATCGTCCACCGTGCCATCAAGGCCGACAGCGTTGCCGGCGAGCGCGTGCGGGGGATTGCCGAGGAACTGCGTCAGGACGGCTTCGCCATTCTCGCCGCGGCAGACAATGCCGAAGCCCGTCTGGTCGCGGCCACCCACCACGGCCTGGCCTGCATGCTGATCGCCGCCGAAGGCATTGGCGACAATACTCACCTGTTGCAGAACATGGCCGAGTTGATCCGCCTGGCCCGCCAGCGTGCTCCTGACCTGCCAATCTTCGCCCTGGGCGAACAGGTCACCTTGGAAAACGCTCCCGCCGAAGCGATGAGCGAGCTCAACCAGCTGCGCGGCATCCTATACCTGTTCGAGGACACCGTGCCGTTCCTCGCCCGCCAGGTAGCACGTGCCGCACACAACTACCTCGACGGCTTGCTGCCGCCTTTCTTCAAGGCCTTGGTACAGCACACCGCGCAGTCCAATTATTCCTGGCACACGCCCGGCCATGGCGGTGGCGTGGCCTACCGCAAAAGCCCGGTGGGCCAAGCCTTCCATCAATTCTTCGGCGAGAATACCTTGCGCTCGGACTTGTCCGTCTCGGTGCCGGAACTGGGCTCGCTGCTCGATCACACTGGCCCTTTGGCAGCGGCCGAAGCCAGGGCGGCGCGCAACTTTGGCGCCGACCATACCTTCTTCGTGATCAATGGCACCTCCACCGCCAACAAGATTGTCTGGCATGCCATGGTCGGCCGTGATGACCTGGTGCTGGTGGACCGTAACTGCCACAAGTCGGTGGTCCATGCCATCATCATGACCGGCGCCATTCCCATCTACCTATGCCCCGAGCGCAACGAACTGGGCATCATCGGGCCGATCCCGCTCAGCGAATTCAGCGCCGAGTCGATCCAGGCCAAGGTGCTGGCCAACCCCTTGGCCAAGGGGCGCGAACCGCGCATCAAGCTGGCGGTGGTGACCAACTCAACCTATGACGGGCTGTGCTACCACGCCGGGCTGATCAAGCAAGCTCTGGGCAGCAGCGCGCAGGTGCTGCACTTCGATGAAGCCTGGTTCGCTTACGCGGCGTTTCATGAGTTCTTCACGGGGCGCTATGCGATGGGTACGGCCTGCACCGAGGGCAGCCCGTTGGTGTTCAGCACGCACTCGACGCACAAGCTGCTGGCGGCCTTCAGCCAGGCGTCGATGATCCATGTACAGGACGGCGCCCAGCGGCAACTGGACCGAGATCGCTTCAATGAAGCCTTCATGATGCATATCTCGACGTCACCGCAGTACAGCATCCTGGCTTCTTTGGATGTGGCTTCGACCATGATGGAGGGGCCCGCGGGGCGTTCGCTGCTGCAAGAGATGTTTGACGAGGCACTGAGCTTTCGTCGCGCCCTGGCTAACCTGCGTGCACATATCGCGGCCACCGATTGGTGGTTCAGTATCTGGCAGCCGCCTGGGGCAGAAGGCGTCGATCAGCTCGCTGCGCAGGACTGGCTGCTGCAGCCTGGGGCGCAGTGGCATGGCTTTGGCGAATTGGCGGGCGATTATGTGCTGCTTGACCCGTTGAAGGTCACCCTGGTGATGCCGGGGTTGCGTGCCGACGGCGTGTTGGACGAGCAGGGCATTCCGGCGGCAGTGGTCAGCAAGTTTCTCTGGGAGCGCGGGTTGGTGGTGGAGAAGACCGGCCTTTACAGCTTCCTGGTGCTGTTCTCGATGGGCATTACCAAGGGCAAGTGGAGCACGCTGCTGACCGAGTTGCTGGAGTTCAAACGCCATCATGATGGCAATACTCCGTTAAGCCAGTGCCTGCCGAGCATCGTTGCAGTCGACACGGCACGCTACCACGGTATCGGCCTGCGCGACCTGTGCAACCAGCTGCATGACTGCTATCGCGTCAATGCCACGGCCAAGCAGCTCAAAGGGTTGTTCAGTCGCTTGCCGGAAGTGGCGCTCAGCCCGGCCCGGGCATATGACCATATGGTGCGCGGTGAGGTGGAAGCGGTGCCGATAGAGGCATTGCTCGGCCGTGTCGCGGCAGTCATGCTGGTGCCCTATCCGCCGGGCATACCCTTGATCATGCCGGGGGAGCGGTTCACTGAAGCTACCCGCTCGATCCTCGACTACCTGGCGTTTGCCCGCGCCTTCAACAGCGGTTTTCCCGGCTTTGTCGCCGATGTGCACGGCCTGCAGAGCGAAGCCGGAAGCTATACGGTCGATTGCGTCAAGGAATGCGAATGATCTCGACGCCGGTCTGTACCAGTTCAAAACGGTCTTCACCCAAGTGGTTGACTCGGTCGCCGATGGCCAGGCGATAGGTGGTGACCGGTGCGCCCTGTACGCTGCCGTCGGTCTGCAGGGTGGACTCTTGGAACTCGTGGACGGGGTAGATACGGCCTTCGGCGTCACGGGCGTGGAATTGGCCGACCATTACTGCTGCCATTTAAGTGAAAACCTCTGAATTGCGTAGGAAATGTCTGCAGGAATAGACCGTGGATGGTACCTGGAAGTTTTCTGGTGGAGGAAAAAAACCTAAGCGCCGAGCAATGGTCATCTATAACTACAACGTCTCTTAACCCAGCAAAGGTTGGAAATCGCCATGAGCCAGGTGTATTCGGTAGCGGTCGTCGTCGGCAGCTTGCGCAAGGATTCGTACAACCGCAAGGTGGCCCGTGCCCTTTCAGAGCTGGCACCGTCCAGTCTTGCCTTGAAAATCGTCGAAATCGGCGATCTGCCACTGTACAACGAGGATGTCGAGGCTGCGGGTGTGCCCGAGCCGTGGAGGCGCTTTCGCGACGAGATCCGGCGCAGCGACGCGGTGCTGTTCGTCACCCCGGAGTACAACCGCTCTGTACCGGGCTGCCTGAAAAATGCCATCGATGTGGGCTCACGTCCCTATGGGCAAAGCGCCTGGGGTGGCAAACCTACGGCGGTGGTGAGCGTCTCGCCCGGTGCCATTGGCGGGTTTGGGGCCAACCATGCCGTGCGCCAGTCGCTGGTGTTTCTCGACATGCCGTGCATGCAGATGCCCGAAGCTTATATCGGTGGGGCGGCTAGCCTTTTCGAGGACAGTGGCAAGCTCAATGACAAGACCCGGCCGTTTCTGCAGGGTTTCATCGACAAGTTTGCCTCCTGGGTGAAGCTGAACCGGGCGGTTTGAGCCGGCCTTGTCGTCGGTAAGCCGGCCCCACAGCTACCCCACCGTTCGTGAAAACGGCGGGGTAGCTGTGGAAGCCGGCTTGCCGGCGAAAGCTGCAACACAGATCGGTCAGAACGCCTGCGGCATCTCTCCCTTGGCCAACCGCCGGTTGATATCGGCGACCACCTCGGGCAGTTCATTGATGGTGTCGATCAGGTAGTGCGGGCGTGACCCTGCGAACAGCGCATGAATGCGCTTGCGCTCACTCTCCAGCTTCTCAGCGCTCAACGCCTGGTACCCCTCCCAGGTCAGCCCGAGCGCGTTGCCCGAGCACACCAGAGCCACGGTCCACATGCCGGCACGGCGGCCTTCGAGGATGCCCGGCACGGTGTCGTCGACCTTGACGCAGGCCGCCACGTCGTCGATGCCCAGGGCGATCACGTTGGCCAGTGCCTGTGCCGGCCACGGGCGGCCGTTCGGGGTTTCGTCGGTGGCCACCACATGATCGGCGACATAGCCGTTCTGGGCCGCCAGCTCCACCACCTTGTCCATCACCACTTTCGGGTAGCCCGAGCATGAGCCGATTTTCAGGCCGTCCCGGCGCAAGCCGGTGAGGGTGTCCAGAGCACCGGGAATCAGCGCCGAATGCACGGCGATCTTCTCGATCTGCAGCGGCATGAAGCGGTTATAGATGGCAGTGACGTCCTCGTCGGTCGGCGTGCGGCCGAACACGTTGCGATAGCGTTCGGCAATTTCCGGCACGTCACATAGGGTGCGAATATGGTCCCACTTGCCCATGCCCATCGGGCCGCGGGCTTCTTCGATGGAAACCTGGACGTCGAACTCGGCGAAGGCTTCGACGAAGATCTGGGTCGGGGCGAAAGAGCCGAAGTCGACCACGGTGCCGGCCCAGTCGAGGATGGCGGCTTGCAGCTGGGTGGGGTTGCTGTAGTTCATGTGCGCTATTTCCTGAAATCGGATGGGCAGAGGGTCAGATGTCCAGTACTTCCATTTCCCGCAGCACGTCGGCCACGGCATTCACAGCGGCTTGCATGCCGTCCGGCCCGACCACGCCGATGCAGCCGACGCGGAAGGTCTCGACCTGGGTCAACTTGCCGGGGTAGAGGATGAAGCCCTTGGCCTTGACCCGTTCGTAGAAGTCCTTGAACTGGTAACGGGCGTTATTCGGGGCGTGGAAGGTGACGATGATCGGCGCCTGGATGTCGGCTGGCAGGAAGCTGCGCAGGCCGATGGCGGCCATGCCGTCGAGCAGGGTCTTGCAGTTGTCGGCGTAGCGCTGGTGGCGCGCCGGCAGGCCACCTTCTTCGGCGTACTGCTGCAGCGCCTCGTGCAGGGCAGCAACCACATGGGTGGGCGGGGTGAAGCGCCATTGGCCGGTTTTGGCCATGTAGGCGTGCTGGTCGTGCAGGTCCATGGCCAGCGAGTGGGCATTGCCCTCGGCGGCTGCCAGTGCGGTTTTCTCGGCGAAAACGAAGCCCATCCCGGGGACGCCTTCCAGGCATTTGCCGGACGCGGCGATCAGTGCCTCGAAGGGGATTTCGCGGGCGTCGATCGGCAGGGCGCCGAACGAGCTCATGGCATCGATGATCAGGCGCTTGCCGTGGCGCTTGATCACCTGAGCGATCTCGTGCAGCGGGTTGAGGATGCCGGTGCTGGTTTCGCAGTGGATCAGCGCCACGTGGGTCACGCTGGGGTCCGCCGCCAGCAGGCGGTCGACGTCGGCAGCGGTGGTCGGCTGGTCCTCGGCGGTTTCGAAGGTGCTGAAGTTGCGCCCCAGCACTTTGCAGATTTTCGCCAGGCGCTGGCCGTAAGCGCCGTTGATCAGCACCAGTACCTTGCCATCGCGCGGTACCAGGGTGCCGATGGCGGCCTCCACGGCGAAGGTGCCGCTGCCTTGCAGGGGAACGCAGTGGTGGCTGGCGCTGCCGTCGACGATCCCCAGCAGTTGCTCGCAGACGCTGGCGGTCAGTTGGTTGAAATCACGGTCCCAGGAGCCCCAGTCCATTAGCATGGCTTGTCGGGTGCGCAGGGAGGTGGTCAGTGGGCCGGGGGTCAGCAGGATCGGGGCGTTGCTCATTGCGTGGTTCCTCACAAGCTGCAGGTGGTCAGCCGAAAAAGCTGGCGCTGAAACTACGGGGGCTAGGTTGCAATTGACTAAGCTATCAATCAAATTGTTTGTTGTTATGCCAGCCATAAGTCAGGCCGATAAATATGAACCTGTTCCAGCTTCGCGCTTTCGACGCCGTCGCCCGTGAGGGCAGTTTCACCCGTGCCGCTGCGCGCCTGTTCATCAGCCAGCCGGCGGTGACCGGGCACGTCAAGGCGCTGGAAGAGCACTACCAGATCACCCTGTTACGGCGCACGGCGCGGCGGGTCGAGCTGACCGAGGAGGGTACCCGCCTGGCTGCCATCACCCGGGCGATGTTCGGCCTGGCCGAAGAGGCGCAGGCGATGCTCGAGGCCAATCGCCAACTGCTCACCGGCCGCCTGGAGGTGGCCGCAGATGGGCCGCACCGGGTCATGCCGATGCTGGCGCTATTGCGTGAACGCTACCCGGGGATCACCGTCAACCTGCGCCTGGGCAATGCCCAGGAGACCTTGGCCGCCTTGTTGTCAGAGCATGCCGACGTGGCCGTATTGACCGAAATCGAACCGCGCAAGGGCCTTTACTTGCAAAACCTCTGCGAGTCGCGTTTGTGCGCACTGCTGCCGGCAGGCCATGCCTGGGCCAGCGGGCAGGGTGACTTGCCACTGGCTGCTTTGCATGAGCAGATCATGGTGCTGCGCGAACCCAGTTCGACCACCCGGCGTACCTTCGACAAGGCGTGTGACCAGGCGTCGGTCAGGCCCAGGGTGCTGCTGGAGCTGGACAGCCGTGAGGCAGTCACCGAGGCAGTGGCGTCGGAGCTGGGGATTGGTGTCGTTTCCTCGACCGAGGTGGCCAATGACCCGCGTGTGGTGGCGCGGCCGCTGGCCGGGCACGGTTTGCGCAACCAGCACCTGGTGGGGTGCCTGGAGCGGCGCCGCGAGCTGCGGCTGATTCAGGCGTTCCTGGCCCTGGCTGCCAGCCTGTAATCCAAGGCTGGTGTTTTTTCCATGCGGGCCTAACATGGGCGGCACGCAACAGCCAGGAGGGCCGATGAGCGAGAAAGACACCATCTCCATGCAACTGGTGCGCGAAGCCCTGTTGCAGACCTGCCCGGCGGGTGAGCCGGATGCCGGCCTGCTGGCGCAGGCCGGCATCGACATCGGTCAACTCGACCAGGCTGATGCGCGCGTCAGCGCCGAGGCCTACTCCCGGCTTTGGCGCTTGCTGGCGCAACGCTGCAACGATGAATTCTTCGCCATGGACCCGCGTGGGCTGCGTACCGGAAGCCTGGCATTCCTGTGTCGGGCGAGCATGGCCCAGCCCACCCTGCAGGCTGGCGTGGAAACGGCGTTGGCGTTTCTTTCGCTGATGCTGCAGGACCTGCAACCGGTACTGGTGCGCCAGAAAAGCCTGGCCGAAATCGTCATCGTTGAACCCAATGCTCAGCCTCGGCGTGCGTTCACCTATTTCACCTTCTGGATGATCGTCCACGGCGTCGCC
This sequence comes from Pseudomonas sp. BNK-15, assembly GCF_047456105.1. Lineage (NCBI taxonomy): Bacteria > Pseudomonadati > Pseudomonadota > Gammaproteobacteria > Pseudomonadales > Pseudomonadaceae > Pseudomonas > Pseudomonas sp. BNK-15. Next base: position 33,607 of record NZ_CP179898.1, on the reverse strand, counting down.
TGCTGGTTGGCAGGGCGGCGTATTCCGATCCTTGCGATTGACTTGCGGTGCGCCGAGCCGCCTTTCTGTGATGACTACCGGGTGATGTTCTCGGAAAACCTGCAGTTCGAACGCCCCTTGACCCGCATGATCATCGCCGGGGACTGCCTTGACATGCCGATGCGCCGCAGCGAGGACGAGCTTCAGCGTTTTTTGGCAGAGGCACCTGGCAACATCCTGGTGAAGTATCGCGACCCTAACAGCCTGGCCCGTCGTATCCGCCAGACGCTGAGCCAGCAAACCCCCAGCCAGTGGCCTGCTGCCGAGCAACTGGCGGCAACGTTGTGCATGTCGGCGTCAACCTTGCGGCGCCGGTTGAGCGAGGAGGGCCAAAACTACCAGGCGCTCAAAGACAGTATTCGCCGCGAGTTGGCGATTGCCTGGCTGGCGCAGCCGCAGCTTGGGCTTGGCGAAATCGCCGAGAGGCTGGGCTTTGCCGACAGCAGTTCGTTCTACAAGGCGTTTCGCAAATGGTTCGGGTGCAATCCGGGGCATTACCGCAGTGTCTTCCTGCAGGTGTAAACCGGCCCTGCACCAGCAATGCTCCGGCGGGCGCTTGGCGCATCGCGAAGGCTGAGAAGCCACGCGGCCAAAACGCTCATTCAGATTGACAGCTTTGGCCATTGCCCAGGTAGGCAGGCGGCGCGAACATCGTCAGACCAATGGTGCACTCCAACAATAAGAACCCAGGAGTCTGACGATGCGCGAGTATGGCGACGCCGTCCTTTCATTCAATCATGCCGAGGCCGCAATGGGCCTGCACGGCAGTCTTGCAGCCCTCAATGCCTGCGTCGAATGCTGTGACCGCCATGTGGCCCAAGGTGGTATCGCCCTGGTCTACGAGGACCGCGAGGGCAATGGCAGGCTCTACACATTCGGGCAGATGCAAGCCATGGCGTCCCGCTTTGCCAATGTCCTGAGGGCCCAAGGCGTGCAGGCCGGTGACCGGGTAGCAGGGCTGATGCCACGCACCCCCGAGTTGCTGGTGACCATCCTCGCCACCTGGCGCCTGGGCGCTGTTTACCAGCCGTTGTTCACTGCCTTTGGCCCCAAAGCTATCGAGCACCGCCTGGAGCAGTCGCATGCCAAGGTGGTGGTCACCGACCGTGGCAACCGCGCCAAGCTGGACGATCTGGCCGTGTGCCCCGTGCCGATCATCGTCGGCGCTGAGGAGGGTGAACTGGACTTCCAGCGCCTGCTCGATGCCGCCCCTGCCGATTGCGAGCCAGTCATGCGCTCGGGCGACGATCCCTTCCTGCTGATGTTCACCTCGGGCACCACTGGCCCTGCCAAACCCCTGGAAGTGCCGCTACGCGCGATCGTCGCGTTCCAGGGCTACATGCGCGATGCCATTGGCCTGCAGCCACAAGACAACTTTTGGAACCTGGCCGACCCAGGGTGGGCCTATGGCCTTTACTACGCGGTCACCGGGCCGTTGTCGCTGGGCCACGCCACCACCTTCTACGATGGCCCGTTCAGTGTCGAAAGCTGCGCGCGGGTGATCGACAAGCTGGGCATCACCAACCTGGCAGGTTCGCCCACCGCATATCGCTTGCTGATCGCCGCTGGCAAGGCGTTCTCAACGCCGGTCCAGGGCCGCCTGCGGGTCGTCAGCAGTGCCGGTGAACCGCTCAACCCCGAGGTGATCCGCTGGTTCGCCGATGAGTTGGGCGTGACCATCCATGACCACTACGGGCAGACCGAGCTGGGCATGGTGCTGTGCAACCACCACGGCCTTGAGCATCCCGTGCGGGCAGGGTCTGCCGGCTTCGCCATCCCAGGTCACCGCATCGTGGTGCTGGACGAGCAGGGCGCCGAATTGCCCGCCGGGCAGCCTGGCATTCTGGCAGTGGATCGGGAGCAGTCGCCGCTTTGCTGGTTCGGTGGCTATCACGGCCTGCCCACCAAGGCCTTCGTCGGCAAGTATTACCTGAGCGGCGATACCGTCGAGTTGAACACCGACGGCAGCATCAGCTTCGTCGGCCGCAGCGACGACGTGATCACCACCTCTGGCTACCGCGTCGGGCCGTTCGATGTGGAGAGCGCACTGATCGAGCACCCGGCGGTGATCGAAGCCGCAGTGATCGGCAAACCGGACCCGGAGCGCACCGAACTGATCAAGGCCTTTGTGGTGCTGGCCAGCGGTGTGCACGGTAGTGTCGAGCTGGAAGAGACCCTGCGCCAGCACGTTCGCCAGCGGTTGTATGCCCACGCCTATCCCAGGGAAATCGAATTCGTCAGCGAGCTGCCCAAGACCCCGAGCGGCAAGCTGCAACGCTTCATCCTGCGCAATCAGGAAGTTGCCAAACAACAAGCGCAACAGGCCACCCCTGCCCGCGCCTGAAAGGAACCCGATCATGCACATCGCCAACAAACACTTTATCGTCAGCGGCGCAGCTTCCGGGCTGGGGGCTGCCACCGCGCAGATGCTGGTCGAGGCCGGCGCCAAGGTCATGTTGGTTGACCTCAATGCCCAGGCCGTCGAGGCCAAGGCCCGCGAGCTGGGTGACAACGCCCGCTTTGCGGTCGCCGACATCAGCGACGAGCAAGCGGCCCAGGCCGCCGTCGATGCCGCTGTAACGGCTTTTGGCAGCCTGCACGGGCTGGTCAATTGTGCGGGCATCGTCGGTGCCGAAAAAGTGCTGGGCAAACAAGGGCCACACGGCCTGGCCAGTTTCGCCAAGGTCATCAACGTCAATCTGGTCGGTAGCTTCAACCTGCTGCGCCTGGCCGCTGCTGCGATGGCCGAAGGCGTTGCCGACGAAAGCGGCGAGCGCGGGGTGATCATCAATACCGCCTCGATCGCCGCCTATGACGGTCAGATAGGCCAGGCTGCCTACGCCGCCTCCAAGGGCGCCATCGCCAGCCTGACATTGCCGGTTGCCCGCGAGCTGGCGCGTTACGGCATTCGTGTGATGACCATCGCCCCGGGTATTTTCGAAACCCCGATGATGGCCGGCATGACCCAGGAAGTGCGCGACTCCCTGGCCGCCGGGGTGCCGTTCCCGCCGCGCCTGGGGCGGCCAGGCGAATACGCGGCGCTGGCCCGCCACATCATCGAGAACAGCATGCTCAACGGCGAGGTGATCCGCCTCGACGGTGCGCTGCGCATGGCTGCCAAGTAAGGAGAGACCCTAATGACCCTCGCCAATGATCCGATTGTCATCGTCAGCGCCGTGCGCACGCCCATGGGCGGCCTGCAAGGCGACCTGAAAAGCCTTACCGCGCCGCAATTGGGCGCTGCAGCGATTCGCGCTGCGGTCGAGCGTGCCGGGCTGGATGCCGCCAGTGTCGAGCAGGTGCTGTTCGGCTGTGTGTTGCCGGCAGGCCTGGGCCAGGCCCCCGCGCGCCAGGCTGCGCTGGGCGCCGGCCTGGGCAAGCACACCACGTGCACGACCCTCAACAAGATGTGCGGCTCTGGCATGCAGGCCGCGATCATGGCGCATGACCTGCTACTGGCCGGCACTGCCGATGTAGTCGTGGCGGGCGGAATGGAGAGCATGTCCAACGCGCCCTACCTGCTGGACAAAGCCCGTGGCGGCTACCGCATGGGCCACGGCAGGATCATCGACCACATGTTCATGGACGGCTTGGAAGATGCCTACGACAAGGGCCGCCTGATGGGCACCTTTGCCGAGGACTGCGCCCAGGCCGGCGGGTTCAGCCGCCAAGCCCAGGACCAGTTCGCCATCGCCTCGTTGACCCGCGCCCAAGAGGCGATCAGCAAAGGCCGCTTCAGCGCCGAGATCGTTCCGGTACAGGTCAGCGAAGGCAAGGAACAGCGCCTGGTCAAGGACGACGAGCAGCCTCCCAAGGCGCGCCTGGACAAGATCCCTCAACTCAAGCCGGCGTTCCGTGAGGGCGGCACCGTAACTGCCGCCAACGCCAGTTCAATCTCCGACGGCGCTGCGGCACTGGTGCTCATGCGCCGCTCCCAGGCGCAGCAGCGCGGCTTGACGCCCTTGGCTGTGATCCATGGGCACGCTGCCTTCGCCGACGCGCCGGCACTGTTCCCCACGGCGCCTATCGGCGCTATCGACAAACTGATGAAGCGCACTGGCTGGAATCTGGCCGAGGTCGACCTGTTCGAGATCAACGAAGCCTTTGCCGTGGTCACCTTGGCCGCCATGAAGCAACTCGACCTGCCTCACGAGAAGGTCAACATTCATGGCGGTGCCTGCGCCCTGGGGCACCCGATCGGCGCGTCGGGCGCGCGGATCCTGGTAACCCTGCTGTCGGCCCTTCGCCAGAACAACCTACGCCGCGGCGTTGCGGCCATCTGCATCGGCGGTGGCGAGGCCACGGCCATGGCTGTCGAATGTCTGTATTGAGGTGAACCATGTTGGTAACTGACGAGCAACAACAGATCGTCGATGCGGTCCGGGCTTTTGCCCAGGAACGCCTCAAGCCTTTTGCCGAACAATGGGACAAGGAACACCGCTTCCCCTGGGAAGCGATCCAGGAGATGGCCGAACTCGGCCTGTTCGGCATGCTGGTACCCGAGCAGTATGGTGGCAGTGACACCGGCTACGTGGCCTATGCCATGGCCCTGGAAGAAATCGCTGCTGGCGATGGCGCCTGCTCGACCATCATGAGTGTGCACAATTCGGTAGGGTGCGTGCCCATCCTCAAGTTCGGCAGCGAGCTGCAAAAGCAGCAGTACCTTGCACCGCTGGCCAGCGGGTCGATGATCGGTGCCTTCGCCCTCACCGAGCCCCAGGCCGGTTCCGATGCCAGCAGCCTGAAAACCCGTGCGCGGCTGGATGGCGACCACTATGTGCTCAACGGCAGCAAACAGTTCATTACCTCCGGGCAGAACGCCGGTGTGGTGATCGTTTTCGCTGTCACCGACCCAGAGGCAGGCAAGCGTGGTATCAGCGCCTTCATCGTGCCCACCGACTTACCGGGTTACCAGGTGGCGCGGGTCGAAGACAAGCTCGGCCAGCACGCATCCGACACCTGCCAGATCGTTTTCGACAATGTGCGCGTTCCAGTTGCCAATCGTCTGGGCGAGGAGGGGCAGGGTTACAAGATCGCCCTGGCCAACCTTGAGGGCGGGCGTATCGGCATTGCCTCGCAGTCGGTGGGCATGGCCCGTGCTGCGTTCGAAGTGGCCCGTGACTACGCCAAGGAACGTTGCAGTTTCGGTAAACCCTTGATCGAGCACCAGGCGGTAGCCTTCCGCTTGGCGGACATGGCTACCAAAATCGCCGTGGCACGGCAGATGGTGCTGCACGCCGCAGCATTGCGCGATGCCGGGCGCCCTGCGCTGGTGGAAGCGTCGATGGCCAAGCTGTTCGCCTCGGAAATGGCCGAAAAGGTCTGTTCGGATGCCTTGCAGACATTAGGCGGTTATGGCTATCTGAGTGACTTCCCGCTGGAGCGGATCTACCGCGACGTGCGGGTTTGCCAGATCTACGAAGGCACCAGCGACATTCAGCGCATGGTCATTGCGCGCAATCTTTGAAGGAGCAGTCTGCATGGCATTCGAAACCATCCTGTTGGATATCCACGGCAAGGTAGGCCTGATTACCCTTAACCGGCCCCAGGCGCTCAATGCGCTCAACGCGCAGATCGTCAGTGAGATCAACCAGGCCCTGGACCAGCTCGAGCGTGACCCGAATATCGGCTGCGTGGTGCTGACCGGTTCTGCCAAAGCCTTTGCCGCCGGTGCCGATATCAAGGAAATGGCCGAGCTCAAATACCCGCAGATCTACGTCGATGACCTGTTCAGTGATGCCGATCGTATTGCCAATCGCCGCAAGCCGATCATCGCTGCGGTATCGGGTTTTGCGTTGGGCGGTGGTTGTGAGCTGGCGATGATGTGCGACTTCATTCTGGCGGCCGACAACGCAAAGTTCGGGCAGCCGGAAATCAATCTGGGCGTACTGCCGGGCATGGGTGGTACCCAGCGCCTTACCCGGGCCGTGGGCAAGGCCAAGGCCATGGAACTGTGCCTGACGGGGCGTCTGATGGGGGCTGAGGAGGCGGAGCGTGCAGGCCTGGTTGCGCGCGTGGTGCCACAGGCCGAACTGGTCGAGGAGGCATTGAAGGTGGCTGCCACCATTGCTGGCAAGTCGATCCCGGTGAGCATGATGGTCAAGGAAAGCGTCAACCGGGCCTTTGAAGTCACTCTCAGTGAAGGCGTGCGCTTCGAACGTCGGGTGTTTCATGCGGCGTTTGCAACTCAAGACCAGAAGGAAGGTATGTCTGCCTTCATTGCCAAGCGTGATGCGCAGTTCAAGGACTGCTGACCAGTGCCGGCAGGTGCAGCGAAACTGCCCCTGCCGGAGATCACGGCTAATGGTTGAAGAAGTACTGCTTGGCCGCAGCCAGGTCGATCGGGCTGCGGTACACCTCGACCGCAGGCCCGGACGCGTCCTTTATGAGGCGGCCCTGTGCATAGCGCTGTTCTGCCGCTTTCAGATGCCCGGCGGTGTAGGCGGTTCGCTCCGCATCAATGTCCGGATAATGGAAATGTGCGAACCAGAGGTCAGTGCCATCATGGCTGATGGCGTATTCTTGCAGGTAATCAGCAGGCCGCCCTGCAACCTTTGCCAGTTGCCGCCTAGGTCCAGTGCTACGGATTAGTACCTGATGATGTTCGAGCAAAAAGCTTAGCTCACCCATCCGTGGCTTTTGCAAAAGCGCTACACGTGTTCGCTGCTCGACCGCCTGCTTCGTCAGCGTAGCCGACACGTCTTCGATGTCTTTTATGATCAGTGCGGCATCTTCACCGTGAGTGCTTTCGTCAGTCTGGTTGTCGCGGGTCAAGCGCAGCTCGATCGCCGCGCGTTGACGGTCAAGTTCATCGCGATGCTGCAGTAGTATCTCCTCGATCTCCACTGGCAGGCAGGTGTCGGCCCTGATGCCTTGCATGACGGCCAGGCTCTTTCTGGCGCTGGCCAGGCGCTTGTTGCTTTCCTTGAACAGTGTTTTGAGCTTCCTGGGGGGCTGAGGCCCCGGCCTGTGCTGCTCTGCAGGAGTAGGCAGCCATTGCTCATTCTCTCGCTTGTAACTGCGTACAACCGCGCCGTCATCGCTGCCAGGAATATCGATGATGGTGTTGTCGTCGGTACGCGGTTGGCCCAGCAGCAACCCATCATCGCGGGTTTCGATAAGGCCGGGCAAATGCTGGCTGAGCTGCCTTACGGAGCTACTTTGGGGCAGCTCGGGGTATTCTGCGAGCTCGCTGACCGTGTTTGTGGTCAACTCCCTGATATCACTACGTAAAGTAATCAAGGCCGGGGGGATCGCAGGCTCGTCGAACTGACTTTGCAGGTTCAGCCCCTGGCGTTTGGCACTTTGCAGATGCTGTACGATATTTTCCAGCAAGCGACGCTTGGCTTCGTCACTGGCGTTGATCCGTTTGTTCAACTGCAACTGCTGGCCGATGGCCAACTCCAGGTTGCCCCATGTACGGTTGAGCCAGTATTGGCCCGCATCGTCCAGTGGCTCCAGCGCCAAGCGGTTGATACAGTTTTCGATGCGCATCAGGCGCCAGTGCAAGGGCGACGATCTGCCTTGCGGGGTTTGCTTCAACTGCTGCAGTTTTTCCACCATCTTCATTGCACTGGTTAGCGAAGGGCTGGCCAGCTGCCGTAGCTGTTCCAGGGTCAGATTGAACGCGGTGGCGTTGTCGAACAGGCTATCGATCAGTGGTGCCAAGTTACCCAGCCGCGTTGCAAGAATGGCCTGGTCCTGCGGTGTCTCCTTGCTTTTGTGCTCGATCATGTCCAACAGATGAGCTCGCTCGGGTTTGTATAGGCGCATTAGCACATCACTGACTTGCAGTTGGCAATTGAGGTGATGATAGAGCGTGCCGGCGCGCTTGGACTTGTAGTCGGCCACAGGCGCCAGTTCATTCAGTTGCTCAAAGCGCTGAATATGTTCATTTACCAACGTTTCAAAGGCCTGCAATTTGGCGAGGCAGTTTTGTAGCACCCTCCGTTCATCTGAACGCTTTGCCAGATCGCGCAATTTGTCCAGATAAGGCAATTGGTCTGCGATGCTCTTAGAGTCGTTCGCCACGCGTTCGATCATCTCCTGAGTCTTCTGTTTACGCGCTTCCCGAAGCTGGGCGATCCGCTTGGAAGGCGGCATGCCGCCACGCAGACGCAGGCGCAGGTCCAGTTGCCAGCGCCCCGCCTCGTCGCGTCTTAGCAATGGTCCTGGTTTCTCATCCTTCTCGCCGCCAACAATACGCAACTGGTCAAGCGTCGTGTCCAACTGAACCTTGAACACCGCGGCCTCGATCTGCACCAGGAGGTGACCGCCATGCACGTACAAGCCACGCATCGGTCCACTCGGAGTCGGCGAGCCGAGCGCCGTTGGTGATACATCTGAACGCAGGGCGGCAAGCGCTCGGGCCTGGTTGTTGTCAAGCCTGAGCGTGGGCTGAGCCCAACTGAAGTCGAGTTGTGCCGGAGTCGGGCGGGTAAGCACCACAGGAGCCGATACTGATACATCAGGTTGGCCAGGCGCATGAAGTGCGTCCAGCGGGTGATCCAGTTCCTGCCGCTTCATGGTATGGGTGAAGATCAGAAAAGCAACATTGACCAACAGTTGGATCCAGTCGCCCGTGTGGTTATCTGCCCCGGCTTGATCACTGGCAACAAACAGGCGAGCGAATGCAGTTTCCATCTGAGCCAGCCAGGCTGCTTCGGCCAGCGGCCCTTCGACAAACGGTAATACGGTGTTGAGCAGCAACCAGCCCAGTTCCTCCCAGCGCTGCCAGCGGGATTGCGCGCTGCTTGCCGATTGCGCCTTGAAGTTGCTCAGGGTCTCCAGCACGCAGGCCTGGTAAATGACACGCGCAGGATTGGCTATGGCGGCTTCGCGCGACAAGGTAACGGGTGCTGGCTTGCCCCACGGTACCGCCCAGTCATCGTCCAGAGGGTGGAACAGGTGTGGTTCCCTGAAGCCACCGTGGGCATAGATGCGCTGGTCCAGCTCAGGCAGGCGATGAAGCACATCATCCTGCAGCTCGCCGGCCTCCCCGATAGCCACCAGTAATGCGGTGCGGTCGGCGTATTCCACTACTGGCTCGCTGTGCAGGGGGCGGTACAGCAGGCAACGTGTGCATTTCAGGGAGTCATCCTCGATGAGCCAGGTGTTGAGCGGATGATCGGCGGCCGCGTCCATCGTTCGCAGCAGACCCAAGGGCCGCAATACCCACGTGCTGTGCTCGTTGGGCAGGGGCGCGAAGACCTGCTCCGTTGCCAGCACTGCCGTCGGCGTGGGCCGACCATGCTCAAGGTAACTGCTCATGATCTTTGTTGGCAGTTGTGTGCTCAGCTGTTTTGCGAACAGTCTTTCGCGGCTGGCGCGCGTCTTCACGTCATCGAGCAGCAGCGCGCGTAACCGCGCAGGGTAGGTGGCACCAATGTCCGCCTCGGTTATCAGGGCGCGCAGTGCCAGCGTGTCGAGCCAGCCAGGTATGGCTTGACCGTCTGTGGTTTCCAATGTGACTTCGCCAGGTCGGAGCAGCCCTAGATTGGCGATGGCCAGCTGTGCCAGGGTAAAGCTGACAGGTTTGATGGCCCCACCGTTGGATATTTCGCCAGGAAGCGGGATCCCGGTCGAGGTAACCTGATGATTGATCACGCGCACAGCTGCTGGAACCAAGGTGGACTCCGGGTGATCACGGCGGATCAGTTCGGCCAGGCGCTCGCAGGCAAACGCCTGTGCGTTTGGCACGCCGCTCAACCAAGTCCTGCCCTCGGCCTGGAAGGTGTTACGAGCGACATCCCTAAGCATCGAGCTATAAACGATCAAGGCCAGGGGCGCTGCATTCTGTATCCAGCGTGGCAACTGGTTGGCTAGCGCTTCCTGGCGGGCCTGGTCTTTGATGCTGCATATATGCGCCATGGAGGTGAGGCGATCCAGGGCGTCGGCAAGCTGCTGCGCGCTGCTTTGGTCATTGAAGGCAGAGGCGGCCAGGTCCATGCCTTCCAGTTGTTGCTGCAGCAGGTTTGCGGCTTGGGCGTGGAACAACTGCCCCTCGGGAGTGCCCAGGTGCACGGTTGGCGGCGACTTGGCCAAGACTGTTGGCCAGTGCCGAGCGATGCCCTCCAGCAACTGTGCGCGCGAAGAAAACGACAGTAGCCGCCCCACTGGGGTAAACAACAGGGTAAAGGGCTGTTGGCCAGGTGCCTCGGCACGTTCGATCAGCAGAGCGCTGGCGAGGAAGGGGTCTTGCTGCCAGTCGGCGGAAAAGTTGCATGCCAGTGTCTTGATGGAAATGCCTTGGCTGCTGGAAAGGGTGAGCAGGTCGGCAGGCCCGGCCGCTCCTTTGGACAAGGACTTGAGTGCTGGTTCTGCAGCGACCAGCCGGTCCTCGGCGCTGGCTTGTTCGGCGGCACTGCGCAGCAGCCCCTGCAGGTGCCGGGCGAGCCACAACCAAGGGGTTTCCCCTTGGTTGTCTGCGTCGCACCAGTAGTCAATGATCGCGCTGCGGTAGGTATCCAGTAGGATGGGCCCGCAGTCGTTCAAGAGCTTTTCGAGCGCATGTAGGTCAACCGGAACGGGGTGAGACGGGTCGACCATATGGTTGCGACAGAGTACGTCCTGCTTTGCAGTCAGGTTGAGTGTTTCGCGCCGGCAATAGCGCTCTACCAGCACCTGGTACAAAGGGCGTATGTAGGCTGTATCCTCCACCTGCCCGAAACTGGCCAATTGCAGGGACAATGGGTCGAGGCGGGTATCCAGGCCATAGTCATGCCAGTGCTCGACCAACAGTCGTGCAGCCACTTCGAACAGAGTGGGGCGGCTTGCGAACCTGTCGGCAACGGCGCAAGGCAATGTGGGGCTGCGTGGGAGTCTGATAGAGGGCGTCATGGCTGGGATCTTTGTGTGAGAAGGGCGCCATGAAACCGTCTGAGGGATGGGTCGGGGCTATACAGATGTACTGCCAGCAGTACCGCGAATCGGCAAACCGCCCCCGTCAGGCGCAAACCACGTCATTTCGCTCAATTACCCCGTCATTGGTGTTGCCCCTTGCGACGAGGGGCCTTAGACTGCCGCCCCCTGCAAAAGAGTGCCGATTGGCGCTTGAAGAATTCTGGTGCCGATGCCCAGGTGTCGGCGACACACGAATCGCCCAAATGCACATTTTTTCATAGAGAAATCGATGACCAAGGAACAGTTGCTGGCCATGTCGGCCGATGACTACATGAACGCTGAACAACTGGCCTTCTTCACTGGCCTGTTGCAGGCGATGAAAGTAGAAACCCATGAACGCATCGAGCTGAGCCGTGCCACTATCGAAAGCCTGGATACCCCGTCGGATCCTGCCGACGTGGCCTCGGTCGAAGAAGAACGTCACTGGCTGGTAAATGCCATCGAGCGTGACCAGCGCCTGCTACCGCAGTTGGAAATGGCCTTGGGCCGTATCGCTGACGAAAGCTTCGGCTGGTGTGACGACAGTGGTGAGCCGATCGGCCTGCAGCGCCTGCTGATCAGCCCGACCACCAAGTACTGCATCGAAGCCCAGGAGCGCCACGAGCAGCTCGATCGCCACCAGCGCCAGATCTGACCGAGCGTTGTGTGCCAGGCCCCACGGAGCGATCCTTGGGGCTTTTTGCGCTTGCTACCTTGTACCGGCCACTTTGTTGCTGCTGGCGCAATACTGCTGTACCAATGTTGGCTTTCTCCGGCGTGTTGGCGGGCGTATCATGGCTCTATCGTTAGGTTGCTAAGTAAATTCCGGAGGGAATGATGAATAGCCGAGTCGATGTGGCCGTGATGATTGGCTCAGGTGTGCCCGCTACCCTGCAGGCGCTGGGCCGCCGAGTATGTTGGGTGGTGCTGGTGAATGGCGAGCGTCGCGGCACTGCGTATGCAACACGTGGTGAGGCGCTGGAGTGTCAGGCGGCCTGGCTTAAACAGCTGGAGAAAGGCCGCGCTGCCTGACTGTGGTTCAGTTTTCGAGGCTACGGGCCAGTTCGCAGGCTTCATGGTGACGACGTCGAAACCCCTTTACTCTGCCGGTAGCGCTTTCAGTGACGTGGAAGAACTCGATGCCGGCAGGTATGACGACGTAACGCGGTATGGAGCGAGAATAAATGCGCTTTGCCTCTCGACGTGTTTCTGTGTTTTCGTGCATATTTCTTTCCCAGTAATGCGCTGATGGATTGCAGAGCCCGTTCTGCCGAAGGGCCTGGCGTTATCTATCGCATCTTTTCTGACGGAATAGTTGTAGGGCATTACGCTTCCCGGTTGGGGAATGTGCCTAAACCCGCCATTTGGGCAAAGTCTGGCAAGCAGGAGTAAAGTTTCCTCCATGCTGTATAGCCAGAAGGCACAGACGTTATGCACATCGCTTCATTACTCTTTTCGCCTATCGAAATGAAAGGGCCGTGCCTCACCGGTGGTGAGTGGGGGCGGATGTTACCGGTTTGAGGATTACTTCATTGGCAGTCAGTACTCTGGATACCCACGCTTTGTTCGCCCTTGGCGATTTGCGCGGTAAGTTGGCCAAGCTGTTTCAGGGCCGCTTCGTTTATGTCACCGAGCAGAACCCTGAAGGCCTCTATATGGCCGAAATCGACACCGAGAGTGCGTTGGTGGTCGATGACAAGCAGCGTTTGGAATTGAAGGTGGGTGACCACTTTCGTGCTGCCGTATTGCCCAGTCGTGAAGGCGGCAAGTTGGAAATGCGCTTTCGTGAGATCAAACTGAACGTCTACGGCGTGGGGGACTATGCCTTTGTCTCGGTGCCGGAGGGTGAAGGTATCGTGTTCCGTGAAGGCCAAGGCGTAATGCTGGTGTTCGCGGCTCAACAGCAAGTCCAAGAGGGCCTTGGCAAGCTGCTCAAGGCCGTGACCGGTAAGGTCGCAAAATGGCGCAAGGGCGAGTTGACCACGTTCAAGGCGAGTGAATGAACGAGGGGCAGGAGGCGGATGGCAGCCGTGCCGCGTTCCATCGACAACATAAGGCCATGGCCGTGGCTCAGGCAGAACGTTTGCTGGCGCGGCGCGATGAGATGCAGGCCGCCTGGTTGACTTGGGTGGCGGCCCAGCTCTATCAATCAGGCCCGCCTCCCTACGTCGCCATGGTGCGCCGGGAGTTGCAGCGGATCACCCAGGAATGAGCGTGCCGCACATCAATTGCCCCCCGCTTGGCCGCTACTGACTTCTTCGGGTACTGCTTCCCCGGACATGCGTTTGCGAAACAGTGCCGCCCTGGCCAATAGTAGCGTAGTGACCGGTAATGTGATCGACAGTAGAACTGGGATCAACCAAGCGTGCAGTACAGGGCCTTGCTTGAGCCATGAGAAGTAGATGATCGAAGCCAAGGCAACGCACCAGGCCCCGATGGTCGAGGCCAGTGCTGGTGGGTGCATGCGCTGGAAATAATCCTTGAGGCGCAGCAGGCCAATGGCCCCGATCAACGCGAACAGGCTGCCGAGCAGCAGCAGGGCAGCGGTAACTAGCTCGAGCCAGAGCGGTAGTTCAAGAACTTCGGTCATTCTATTACCTCACCACGCAGCAAGAACTTGGCCAGGGCAAACGAGCCGACAAAGCCGAAAAGCGCAATCAGCAGAGCACCTTCAAAGTAGGTATCGCTGGCATAGCGGATTCCCAATACCAGCATCATGAGCATGGCCAGGATGTACAGGTAGTCCAGTGCCAGTACCCGGTCCTGGGCGGAGGGGCCGCGAAACAACCGGATCAGCGTCAGGCCCATGGCCAAGGCGAAGATGAACAAGCTGGCGAGCACTGCATAGGCTAGCAGGCCTGTCATTGGAAAATCTCCATCAGCGGTCGTTCATAGGTGTGTTTGAAGTGCTCGATAAAAGCGTTCTCATCCTTGAGGTCGAACACGTGCAGCAACAGGACGCTGCGGTCCAGGGCCAGTTCTGACCAGACGGTACCGGGCACTACGGTAGTGATCATCGATAGTGCCGCCAGGCCGTGGGCGTCGCGCAGGTCCAGCGGGATATGGACAAAGGCAGAGCGAGGCGGATGTTGCCCGGCGCGCAGCACGCGCAGGGCTACTTGCAGGTTGGACTGGATGACATCGATACCCACCCGGCCAATCAGGCTCGCTATCACCAGCGGCCTGCGCACATGGGCGTGCTGGGGGCGCAACGGTGCCATCAGCAGTGGCGCCAGAAAGCCAAGCGCGGCTGCGAGCAGCAGATTACCCGGGCTGACCGAGAGGTTCAGCAGCAACCACAGTATGAACAGTGCTACAGACAACAGCGGTGCGGGGAAAAGTCGGCTCATGGCTGCACCTGTGCGTCGAGCGTGGTCGGGCCAGGGATAGGCTGTACAGCCATTACGGCCCTGATGTAGGTGTCAGGGGTCTGCAGGCTGGCTGCAGTGTCCTGGGTGTAACGTAGCAGCGGCTCGGCTCTGAAGCTGAGCATGATGCACAGGCCCAGCAAAATGACGATCGGCAGGCATTCGTAGTGTCGCAGCGCGGGGGAGGGCCGCTCTTCAGGCTTCCAGAAGCGCTGGATGCCCACGCGGCCGAAAGCGATCAACGAGGCCATGCCGGACAGGATGAGCAGGGCTACCAGCGCCCAGCCGGCTGCTGACAGTGGTTGCTCGGCCGGCACGCCCAACCCCAGTGGGTTGAACAGCGCGCTGATCAAGCTGAGTTTGCCGACGAAGCCGGAGAGCGGTGGCATGCCGATGATCAGCAACGCACAGGCAATGAAGCTCAGGCCCAGGAACGCCATGGTCCAGGGAATGATCTGGCCTATGACTGCCTTCTGCTCATCGTCGAGGTTTATGCCTTTAGGTGGGTGCAACGACTCGAGTGGCGAGGGCATGCTGCCTTCTTCGTCCTCCAGTGGTGGCTCATTGGCCGAGCGAGAGCGCTCCACCAGCTCGGCGAGCAGGAACAATGCACACAGTGCCAGGGTTGAATTGACCAGATAGAACAACGCTGCTCCGGTCAGGGCTGGCTGAGCAAAGCCGATCGCGCCAAGCAGGGTGCCTGCCGAAACCAGTATGCTCAGTGCTGCCATGCGCTCCAGGCGTTGTGCGGCAAGTATCGACACGGCTGCGATGGCAAGCGTGACCAAGCCCCCATAGATCAGCCATTGCCCGCCGAAATGCGCCGATGCACCGGCTTGACCCGAGAACAACAGGGACCAGAGCCGTAACACAGCGTACAGGCCAACCTTGGTCATGATGGCGAACAATGCGGCTACGGGTGCGCTGGCCGAGGCATAGGCCGGAACCAGCCAGAAATTCAGCGGCCAGATGCCGGCCTTTGCCAGGAAGGCTATGGCCAGGATTGCCGCGCCCGCGTGCAGCAAACCACGGTCGGCTTCGGGCACCAACGGTACTTTCAGCGCGAGGTCGGCCATGTTGAGGGTGCCGGTTACGCCGTAAAGCATCGCGGCGCCAATCAGAAACAGCGAAGAAGCGAACAGGTTGATGGCAATGTAGTGCAGGCCGGCCCGCACCCGCGCTCGCCCCGATCCGTGCAGCAGCAGGCCATAAGAGGCCGCTAGCAGCACTTCGAAAAAGACGAACAGGTTGAACAGATCGGCTGTCAGGAAGGCACCATACAGGCCCATCAGCTGGATCTGGAACAGTGCGTGGAAGCTGGCGCCGGCGCTGTCCCAGCGGGCGCGAGCGAACAGCAGGGCGCTGATGCCGATGACCCCGGTCAAAGTCAGCAGCAGCGCCGACAGGTGATCAACCACCAGCACGATGCCGAAAGGCGCGGGCCAGTTGCCCGGCAGGTACACACCGATCGATTCCGCCTGGCCCTGGACGCGCACCCACAGCAGCAGGCTGACGGCGATGACCAGGCCGCTGAAGGTGGACAGCAGGTTGAGGCGCGCCTTGAGCAGGCGGTGCTTCTCGCCCAGTATCAGCATCACTGCTGCGGTCAGCAACGGCAGCAGGATGGGGGCGATGATCAGTCGGCTCATCTCACTCATTCATCACGCTCCCGGCCATCCACGTGGTCGGTGCCGGTCAGGCCGCGAGATGCCAGCAGCACCACCAGAAACAGGGCGGTCATGGCAAAGCTGATGACGATGGCCGTCAGAACCAGCGCCTGGGGCAGTGGGTCGGTGTAGTGCAGCAGGTCCTGTGTCACGCCTTCCTTGATGATCGGCTCCTTGCCGATGAACAGGCTGCCCATACTGAAGATGAACAGGTTGACGCCATACGACAGCAGGCACAGGCCCATGATCACCTGATAGGTCCGTGGGCGCAGGATAAGCCACACGCCCGATGCTGCCAGTACGCCGATGGCGACTGCGATGACTTCTTCCATCAGGCGGCTCCTGCTTGGCTGGGTTTGGACGGATTACCCGGGCGGTAGGCTCGCACCGACTGGTGTGCCAGGGCTGTGAGGATCAGCAGGGTCGAGCCGACCACAACGGTGTACACGCCCACGTCGAAGAACAGCGCGCTGGCCACATGCACATCGCCCAGCACTGGCAGGTGCAGGTGGGCGGTATGCGTGGTCAGGAACGGGTAGCCCAGCAGCATGGCGCCGACCCCTGTCAGTGTTGCGCACAATAGCCCGGTGCCCATCCAGCGCAGTGGGCGCAGGCTCATCTGGGCTTCGACCCATTGGGTCCCTGCGACCATGTACTGGAGGATGAATGCCACCGACATCACCAGGCCAGCGACAAAGCCACCGCCAGGCTGGTTGTGGCCCCGCATGAACAGGTACATCGAGATCAGCAGGGCGATCGGCAGCAGCAGTCGTACCAGCACCGCAGGCACCATCATGAAGCCCAAAGCTGTGTCGGTGGCATGGCGCGGGTTGATCAGGTCGGTGACCACGTCGGGTGCAAGCTGGCGCTGCTGAGCTGGCAGTTGCATGCTCTCCTTGGGTGGGCGGAAGCGGCGCAGCAGGGCGAATACGGTCAGGGCGACGGCCACCAGCACGGTGATCTCGCCCAGGGTGTCGAAGCCGCGGAAGTCAACCAGCATCACGTTGACCACGTTGGTACCGCCACCTTGTGGCAAGGCTCGGCTCAGGTAGAACGAGGAAATGTCGTTCGGCGTTGGTCGTGTCAGCATGGCGTAGGACAGCAGCGCCATGCCGCCGCCGACCAGGATTGCCAGCAGCAGGTCGCGCACGCGCCGCATGCGGGCACGGTCGAGGCTGCCGGGCAGCGGTGAGACGCCCTCGATACGCCGCGGCAGCCAGCGCAGGCCGAGCAGGATCAGTACCGTCGTGACAACCTCGACGACCAGTTGGGTCAGCGCCAGGTCAGGTGCGGAGAACCATACGAAGGTGATGCAGGTCATGAGGCCGCAGACGCCAACCATGATCAAGGCGGCCAAACGGTGATACTTGGCTTGGTAGGCGGCGCCAATGGCGCAGGCGATAGCGATCAGCCAAAGGGCGACGAACACACCTGAGCCCGGGATTTTAGGGCGCTCGCCCCAACTCAGGCCGCTGTACAGCATTGGTGTGAGCCCCGCGAGGAAGGCGGCAAGCACCAGCATGAACAGTTGCGCCTGCAGGCGGCGAGTGGTCAGCAGCCCCTCGATGCGCCGTGCCAGTAACATCAGGTGCACCTGGCCGTGCTCGAACAGGCGCTTGCCATTGAAACGCTCGATCAGGGGTGGATACGGGAAGCGGCCTCGGCGCAACTGGTTGCGTAGCAGCAGATAGAGCACGATACCGCCGCTCATGGCCACCAGGCTCATGATCAGCGGGGCATTCCAGCCGTGCCAGATGGCCAGGCTGTACTCCGGCAGAGTACCACCCACCACTGGAAGGGCTGCAGCGGCCAGCAACGGGCCGACCGACTGGGCAGGGAAAATGCCCACCACCAGGCAGGTAAGCACCAGCAGTTCGACTGGCGCGCGCATCCAGCGTGGTGGTTCGTGAGGTGTGTGAGGCAGGTCTTGGGCGGCAGGGCCAAAGAACACGTCAACGGTGAAGCGCAAAGCGTAGGCAACGCTGAAAGTGCCGGCCAAGGTGGCTATTACCGGCAGCGCGGCCTCGACCCAAGCGGTGGAGCTGATGAACACGGTTTCGGCGAAGAACATTTCCTTGGACAGGAAACCGTTCATCAATGGCACGCCGGCCATCGAGGCGCTCGCCACCATCGCCAGGGTCGCGGTGTAGGGCACCAGACGGATCAGCCCGCTGAGGCGGCGGATGTCACGGGTGCCGCTTTCGTGGTCAATGATGCCGGCGGCCATGAACAGCGAGGCCTTGAAAGTGGCATGGTTGAGTATGTGAAACACGGCGGCCACTGCGGCGAGTGGGCTATTCAAACCCAATAGAAGCGTGATCAGGCCCAGGTGGCTGATGGTCGAGTAAGCCAGCAGGCCCTTGAGATCATTCTGGAACATCGCTGCGAAGGCCCCCAGCAGCAGGGTTATGGCCCCCGCGCCACCGACGATCCAGAACCACTCCTCGCTGCCCGAAAGCACCGGCCACAACCGGGCCAGTAAAAACACCCCGGCCTTCACCATGGTTGCCGAGTGCAGATAAGCTGAAACCGGGGTCGGTGCTGCCATGGCATGAGGTAGCCAGAACTGGAAGGGGAACTGCGCGCTCTTGCTCAATGCTCCGACCAGGATCAGGGGCAGCAGCACTGGATACAGCGCGTGCTGGCGAATGGTCTCGCCGGCAGCCAGCACTTTGTCCAGGTCATAGCTGCCCACTACATGGCCAAGCAACAGGGCGCCGACCAACAGGCACAGGCCGCCGGCGCCGGTAACCATCAACGCCATGTAGGCGCCGCGTCGGGCGTCGGCGCGGTGGTGCCAGTAGCCGATCAGCAGGAACGAGAACAGGCTGGTCAGCTCCCAGAAAAACACCAGCTGGATCAGGTTGCCCGAGATCACCAGGCCGAGCATGGCGCCCATGAACGCCAGAAAGAAGGCAAAGAAGCGTGGTACCGGGTCCTGTGGCGACATGTAGTAGCGCGCGTACAGCGACACCAGGGTGCCTATGCCCAGTACCAGCAGCGAGAACAGCCAGGCGAAGCCGTCCATGCGCAGGACCAGGTTCAGGCCCAGGCTGGGCAGCCAGAGAAACTCCTCGCGGATGACACCGCCGTGGGCAACCTGGGGGTACAGCAGTGCTACCTGGACGGTGCCGACCAGGGCCACGAGCCCAGCCAGGATGGACTCGGCGTTACGTGCGTTGTGCGGCAGCACAGCTGCCAGGCAACTGCCCAAGAACGGCAGAAGCAGTAGCACTATCAAGGACATAGCGTTCTATTCTGGAAAGGTTTGCCAAGGATCATACGTGCCGTGCAGTTGATCACCAACACGCAAGCTGTCGCAGAATCATACAAACAGGGTGTGACAAGCTGTTTTTTTATAACAGTTTTTTACAGAGCATAGCTGCCGTTCACTACTTTACAGCCCGCCTTCGCGTTCGCCCTCTACCTCAAGCTCTTCGCTTTCATTGCGCAGGCGTCGAACTTTAAGTTCGCTGACCACCACGGCGATGACGATCATCAGGCCGCCTATGAGTGCCACACCGGGCAGACGCTCGCCTGCGATACGGCCGACGATGCCAGCCCACACCGGCTCGCCGGCGTAGATGAGTGTGGCGCGGGTTGGCGATACCGATTTCTGCGCCCAGTTCATCGCCACCTGGATCACTGCGCTCATGGCACCCAAGCCCAGTGCACTTAGCAACAATAGCCAGGAGAAGTCGGGGATGCGCTCCTGAGTCGGTAAGATCATCAGGAACGACAGCAGCGAGGCGGTGGCCAGTTGCACTACGGTGACGCGGCGCACATCGACCTGCCCGGCATACCGGCTGATCAGAATGATCTCGGCCGCAATGGCCACGGCGCTTACCAGGGTCACGATTTCGCCTTCGCTGAAACGCAGGGTACCGCCCTCGGGGCCAGCGAGCAGCATCAGGCCGAGGAACGCCAGGCAGATTCCCAGGCTTGGCATCAGCCCTGGCCGACGGCCAAGCACCAGCCACTGCAACAGCGGTACGAAGGGCACATACAGTGCAGTAATAAAGGCCGACTGGCTGCTGCTGATGGTTTGCAGGCCCATGGTTTGCAAACCATAACCGAGCATGATGGTCGCACCAATCAGCGCGCCGGCCTTCAATTCGGTGAGTGTCAGCCCAGGCAGCGCGCGTATCGAGACCAGGCCGACGAACAAGGCGGCTGCAGCAAACCTCAGGCCGACGAAGAACATCGGGCCACTCACGGTCATGACGTTGTGCACCAGCAGGAATGTGCCGCCCCACAGCATGGTGATGAACACCAGTAGCACCTCGGCCTTGCTCAGGCGCAAGGATACGGTGGTCTGCTGGCGGTTGATCGGTTGGCTCATGGTCTTGCTTACTCGGAAGTGGCAGCGCACAATCGCCGCAAAGTGGGCAGTATACTGCGCAACCTTTAAAAGTGAGCAATATAGTGCACAAAGATTCCGCGCACCGTGCTTCGGTGCTCCAGCATGTGAGCCTCAACGTTCGTGGTCTGCGCAATGCGGTGGGGATGAGCCAGAGTGCCTTGGCCGAGCGCTCAGGTGTCAGCCGGCGCATGCTGGTGGCGATCGAGGCTGGTGAGAAGAACGTCAGCCTGACTACGCTCGACCTGATAGCTGAAGCGTTGGGGGTTGCCTTCAGCCGGCTGATCCAGGCGCCCGACCAGCGCGATACCAGCCGCATCGACGAACTGGCCTGGGCCGGTGAGCATCCCCAGAGCAAGGCGGTGCTGCTGGCCAGCAGCACCGCTCGGCGAGAGGTGGAGATCTGGGAGTGGACCCTGGCGCCGGGAGAGTGCTACACCAGTGAAGCCGATGCCGAGGGCTGGAGCGAGCAGATCTATGTGGCTGAAGGGCAACTGACGCTGATCATCGAGCAGATCGAGCACTGCCTGCACGTCGGTCAGTTCCATGTATTTCCCAGTAACTGCCGCTATGCCTACCGCAACGATGGTGCCGTGCCGACGCGCTTCGTACGCAACGTGGTAATTTGAACGGTCAGTTGTTCAGAAGCTCATCGGTCTTCACCACTTTGGCGTACGCAAAAGCGAGTGCAGCCATCACCGAATCGTGCACCTGGGCTGCCGGTATTTGCTTGCCATTGAACTCAAGGGGCAGGGTGGCGCAGGCATCGTGCGCCACCGTGACATCGTAGCCAAAGTCAGCTGCTGCTCGCGTGGCGGCATCGACGCACATGTGGCTCATGCTGCCGACTATGGTGAGTGTTTTTACACCTTGGTCATCGAGCGTGCGCTTGAGATCGGTATCAAGAAATGCATTCACCTTGTGCTTGAGCACGACGGGCTCGTCTTCCAGCGGCTGGACTTTTGCGTGAATCGCAGCGCCTTGGGTGTCGGGAGTGAAGAACGGCGCGTCTTCGCTTTCGAACTCATGCCGCACATGCACCACAAGGTCGCCTCGCTGGCGTGCCGCGGCCAGCAGCTTTGCCGCATTGTCGGCCGCTGGGTTGGCGCCTTCCAGGGGCCACTTGCCTCCGGGGAAATAGTCGTTCTGGATGTCGATGATAATCAGCGCCTGCTTGCTCATGCTGCCTCCTGGGTCAGTAGCATCGGGTGCCATTAGTTATAGGCGGTGCGCGGGATGAATGCGTAGTTCAGGGCAGATGCGGCCCGGGCCCCTCGCCGGCGAGGTGATCCTGGCGGTTGCGAAGCGGGCAGTCCTTCAGCGACATGCAACCGCAGCCGATGCAGCCGTCAAGTTGATCGCGCAACAGGATCATTTCGCCAATGCGCCGATCGAGGTCTTCGCGCCAGCCTTCGGACAATCGTCGCCAGTCCTCGGCGGTAGGAATGTGATCATTTGGTAGCGTCGCCAGGGCCCTGGCGATGTTGGCCAGCGGGATGCCCAAGCGCTGAGCCATCTTGATCACCGCCACGCGGCGCAGCATCGCCCGTGGGTAACGGCGCTGGTTGCCGGCGTTGCGGGAACTCTGGATCAGGCCTTTGGTTTCATAAAAGTGCAGAGCGGTTACCGCCACACCGCTGCGCGCGGCCAGCTGGCCGACACTGAGCAGCTTTTCGTGGGTGGTCGGCGTATGTCTGGGCATGCGAAAAAGCTCTTGACCTTGAGTTAACTGGAGGTTTTACCCTGCCGATCATCGCGCTGCAAGCGTCCGGAGCAAGGAGACTGCCCATGTTGGCCATGCCGCAACCGCTGTGGTTCACCCAGATGATCGAATATGAAGTGCCTGCCACCCGCCAGGAGGCACTTGCCCACGCATTGGTAATTCGCGCTGAGGAGCTGGCCTCGCGTTTTGAGGGACTGCAAGAAGTCAGCATCCAGGCCAGCGATGACGGTAGCCGCGTATTGCAGTGTCTACAGTGGCAATCACGACAGGCTTGGGTAGCGGCAACTGCGTCTTTTGTCGAAGAGCCCTTCCTCGAAATCGTGCGTCGACATCAGGCGCGCAGCGTCAACTTTGCCGCTTATCAGGCGTTACGAAGCCTGGCGCGGGGTGTCGACGGTGGCCTGCACTGCCAGGTCGGCGCGCCTCAGGCATACCAAGGGGCATAGTGGGGATAGCGGTCCAGGCGCGCGCCTATCACCATCTCGCTGATCCACGATGCGAGGATCGAACTGTAGGCTTTCTGGCTTTGCTCGCTCGATAGTGCGTGGTCGGCGCCGTCGACGATGCGGTGGGTAAGCGAGTGGGCGCTGACGAAAGCCGAACGGTAGCTCATCAGCGTGGTGTGCGGCACATAGTCGTCCTGTTCCGACTCGACCAGCAGCACATCGCCAGCGAACTCCGCGCAGGCAGCCAGGGCGCGATTGTCACCTGGGCCAAGCAGGCGCTGGCGGTAGGCTTTCAGGCGCTGACGGTCCAGGGTCTGTTTGGGCTTGTCCCATTCGTCGTCCCAGTACATCGCAGGTACGCGCAGAGCCAGCCACTTCACTGGGCGGTGCAGGGTCAGCAAGGTGGCTAGGTAGCCGCCATAGCTGCTGCCGATGATGGCGATCGCACAGTTGTCCACCGCGGGGTGGCTGACCAGGCGGTCATAAGCAGCCAGCAAATCTTTGAGGTTCTGCTCGCGTGTAACCGTAAGGCGCTGGCTTTCGGTTTTTTCGTGGCCCCGCAGGTCAAAGGTCATGCACACGCAACCGAGCCCTGTGATATGCCGGGCCCGTGCAAGGTCGCGTTGCTGGCTACCGCCCCAGCCATGTACGAAAAGGATCCCGGGCATCTTGCTTCCGGGGCTGACCAAGGTACCGGCGATGCTGTCGTCGTCGACCTGCAATTCGACGGTTTCACTCTGAATGGCCATACTCGCGAATCCGCGCGTACTTGCAGAATTGTCCGAGTTCACTGTCGTTTCCTTGATAGAAGAGGGTGGCGTCAGTGGGAAGGTTGGGTGTACCGAATATTTCATGGGTGGAGGCTCGCACCCGTTGCAGTGCCGGGTCATCGGCAAAGGCCTGCAGGGCCAGCAGCTCAGCGCTGCTGGCCCCACCCAAACGCCAGGATTGTTCAAGTACGCCACTGCGCAGGTGGCCCTCAGGGTTTTTGCCGCGGGCGATGTCGTAGTTGCGCCGGGAGGCGATGAAGCCTGGGAAGTGCTGCTCGGCTGCATGCTCATAGGTCAGGGCCTGGTTGATGGCAAGGCGCAGGTGGTCCTCCAGTGGCAGTTGCAACAAGGCCTGGTAGTCGCCGCGCACCACCAGCAGGTCGGAGCCTCCGTATACCTCGGTACCTTGGTGGTCCTGGGTCAACTGCTGGGTGCCGAGGTAGCTGCAGGTCAGGCCGGCGACACGCACTTGGCCAACGCTGAAGGTTTCCACTTCACTGAGGTCCTCCTCCAGCACCAGCCCCCACAAGGCCAGGCCCTGATCATCAATGTTGGCCAACAATGGTTCCAGTTCATCCAGTTGAACGATCACCTGTTGCCCACGCCCCGCGCATGCCAGCACCGGCTTGAGCCGTACTGCGCCATCGCGCAGCAGTAACTGCGCGGCCCGCCGGGCATCGGCTTTGCTGAATACGGTGTAACCGCACAGCAGGGCATCGCTGGCCTGGCGGGCGAAGTCGTCAGTCCAGCCTGGGGGGAAGGTGGCATTGGCAGGCAGCGGGTGGGAGATCGCTTTGGTTGCCATATAAGGATGACTGACCAAGCCCCCGAACAGGTCATGTTCCGTTCGGATGCCGAGGTGGGCATAACGTTGCGGGTCGATGAGGGTTTCAGTGGGTAGGTAGTAATAGTGGTCGGCGGCTTTGGGTGGCAGATCAGGGGTTGCTCGCGCGCACCCTAGAAGCTCGGCCAGGCCATCAGCCAGCTTCAGGTGCACTGCGTGTTCGTGCTCAGGGGTGTGATCGCGAGCATCGAGGAGGACGACCCCCGCTTTTGATTCGCAGGTGCTGGGCATGGGCATCAGCCTGTCTGCAATGAATGTACTGATTGTGAAGCCCATGGTTTGGGGAAGTTCAGGTGGAAGCGATCGATGGTTCGTAGTGGCAGGAACCGCTGTTCCTTTGCACGCGCAACGATGGCTTGCAGGCCGCGAGTCAGTCGTCGCGATTGCAGGGTGAGGTTGGCTGTTCCATTATCGTGCATCTGGATCAACCAAGATGTTACCGCAGGAGTGCGAATGAACGTTCATACCACCCGTGAGCAGAGGGTTCCCGAGCGCCTGATGCGTGTGCGCGAGGTAATGGCCAGGGAGGGGGTCGATGCCCTGCTGGTGCCCTCAGCCGACCCTCATCTTTCTGAGTACCTGCCGGGCTATTGGCAGGGGCGGCGGTGGCTGTCGGGCTTCGATGGTTCGGTGGGTACGTTGGTGGTCACTGCAAATTTTGCAGGGGTGTGGGCCGATAGCCGTTACTGGGAGCAAGCTATCAAGGAGTTGGCGGGTAGCGGCATCGAACTCATGAAGCTGCAGCCGGGTAAGCCGGGTGCGCTGGAATGGCTGGGCGACAATGTCCCGGCCAAAGGAACAGTGGCCGTGGATGGGGCGGTCATGGCGCTGGCGTCTGCGCGCCAGCTCGAGGAGCGCCTCAGGGGGCGCGGCATTCGCTTGGTAACCAGCCAGGATTTGCTTGCCGAGGTTTGGGAAGAGCGCCCTGCGCTGCCGAGTAACCCTGTGTATCAGCACCTGCCGCCTCACGCCACAGTCAGTCGGTCGGAAAAGCTTGCCCAGTTGCGCCGCACCATGGAAGAGAAGGGCGCAGACTGGCACTTCATTGCGACCCTGGATGACATCGCCTGGCTGTTCAATTTGCGCGGTAGTGATGTCTCCTACAACCCGGTATTCGTTTCCTTTGCGTTGATCAGCCAGCGGCGCGCCGCTTTATTCGTTGGCGCTGGAAAGCTTGACGCGCATTTGCGCCATGTACTGGAAGCCGATGGTATCGAGGTGCGTGATTATTCGGAGATCGGCGAAGCGCTGTCACAGGTACCTGCCGGCGGCCGGCTTTTGGTCGATCCTGCGCGCGTGACCTGTGGCCTGCTCAAGAACCTAGGCCCCCAGGTTTCGCTGATTGAAGGGCCGAACCCGACCACATTGAGCAAATCACGCAAGGGTGAAGATGAGCTGGTCCATATACGCCACACCATGGAGCAGGATGGCGCAGCGCTGTGTGAGTTCTTCGCCTGGTTTGAGGCGAGTCAAGGTAAGGAACCCATCACCGAACTGACCATCGATGAACAACTGAGTGCTGCGCGTGCACGGCGCCCCGGCTTCGTCTCGCTGAGTTTCTCGACCATTGCAGCTTTCAATGCCAATGGTGCAATGCCCCATTACCGTGCCACCGAGCAATCTCACGCGGTCATTGAAGGCAATGGCTTGCTGCTTATCGACTCGGGAGGGCAGTATCTGGGCGGAACCACCGACATCACGCGGATGGTTCCGGTGGGCACTCCGACGTTTGAGCAGAAGCAGGATTGCACTCGGGTGCTCAAGGGTATGATCGCTCTGTCACGCGCCACATTCCCGCGCGGTATTCTTTCGCCCTTGCTCGATGCTATCGCGAGGGCGCCGATTTGGGCGGATCAGGTCGACTATGGCCATGGTACCGGGCACGGTGTCGGCTATTTCATGAATGTGCATGAAGGGCCGCAGGTCATTGCCTATCAGGCTGCTACCGCGCCGCAGACCGCTATGCAGGAAGGGATGATCAGTTCCATCGAGCCAGGGACCTATCGCCCTGGCGCTTGGGGGGTGCGCATCGAGAACCTGGTGGTCAACCGGGCATCGGGCAAAAGTGAGTTCGGTGATTTCCTCGATTTCGAGACCCTGACGTTATGCCCTATCGATGCACGCTGCCTGCTCACCGAGTGCCTCACCAAGGATGAACTGGCGTGGCTCAACGGCTACCACGCGACGGTTCGCGAGCGCCTTGCTCCCCTGCTGTCAGGCGACGCATTGGCTTGGCTTGAAGCTCGCACAGCAGCATTGTGAGCAGTCGGGGTGGGCAGTAGATAAAAGAAGGGCAGCTCACGAGCTGCCCTTTCTGTTTACTTGCAGATGACGATCATGCTGCGGCTGGTATACCCGGCTGGGTTGATGCCGAAGAGGTAATCACCCGGCTCTTCGTCGGTGTCTCCAGAACGGGCGATGACCTTGTAACCGCGTGTGCTGCAGGCCGTGGCGGCCTTGCTGTAGCACTTGTCCCAGGATGAGGAGAGGCCGGAGCAGTTGATGTGCAGGCCCTTCTTCCCTTTTTTGACCTCAGTCTTGGCCGTTGCGGCACATCCGGCAATGGCCAAGACGGCCAGGATGAGCAAAATACGTTTCATTCCTGTCCTTAAATGCAGGGTTGATCAGTTGTCTGACCCTGTCGTTATCGCTTCGGTTCTTCCTGAATAGCCTTTGACATCCGTGTGCATGCAAGTAGATAGCGTAAAGATTATGGTTTTGTGACAGCTTAATCAGCAGGACTGCGCGCTACAATGGCCAATTCCGGGTCAAATGAAAATATTTCTCAAATCAGTCGGCTGCAACAGGGGGCTTCGCGTCGCGGCGCATGGACAGCGTGGCACCCACTGATGCGGCAATGATGGCGAGAATGGCCAGCCACTGGGTTACGCTCAGCAACTCGCCCAGGAACAATAAACCGGAAAGGGCACCAATGGCCGGTTCTATGCTCATCAGAGTGCCGAATGTACGGGCTGGCATGCGGGTCAGGGCGACCATTTCCAGGCTATAGGGCAGGGCGGTCGAGAGTATTGCGACCCCTAGGGCCAGTGGTATGAGCGCAGGTGTCAACAGTGCGGTGCCGGCATGAACGATACCGATCGGCGCAACAAATATCGCCGCGACCACTACACCCAGTGCTGCGCTCTGAATCCCGTGTTCTGCTCCGGCGCGTTGGCCAAAGAGGATATACAGGGCCCAGCACACGCCGGCACCCAGTGCATAGGCGGCTCCCGTGAGGTCGAGGGGCTGGCCGCCATGGCCGACCGGGATCAGCAGCAGCAGGCCGCTGACTGCCAGTGCAATCCACAGGAAATCAATGGCGCGCCGCGACGCGAAAAGCGCTACGGCCAATGGGCCGGTGAACTCGAGGGCTACGGCGATGCCCAGTGGTGTTGTCTGCAGTGCCATATAAAAGAGGAAATTCATCCCGCCCAGGGCCATGCCGTAGATGATCACATTGCGCAGCGTCTTGGTGGTCATCCGTACGCGCCAAGGGCGCAGAATTAGAAGCATGATGATGCTGGCGAAGATCAGGCGCAGGGTTGTGGTGCCTTGTGCGCCGATGATCGGGAACATGCTTTTGGCCAGGGAGGCACCGGACTGTATCGATGCCATGGCGATAAGCAGCAGGCCTATAGGAAACAGCATGGTGGCCAAGCTGCGGGGCTGGGTGTTCATTTGTACGCGGCAATCCTTTTAATGATGGGTGTGGGTGTGCAATATAGTGCGCAATTGCAAAGGTGAGGTGCAAGGTGCCCGCCAAAACACCTTCTTGCATGTATGTTCAGTGATTTGAAATAAAGCCTTGACGCCCTCTTGAATCCCCTTATAATGCGCCCCACTTCCAGCGTAGTCGGAATGAGAAACTCCTTGAAATTCAAAGAGTTGCTTAATCCAGGTAGTACTGGTGGTGCTTCGATCGCCTGATCGATAGCGGTTGAAATGGTGGTTGACAGCGCTTCTAAGTGCTGTATGATTCGCCTCCCGCTACGAGAGATCGCAGCGAGCCAAGTGTTTGAAGTTGAACGAGTTTCTCGCAAAAAACTTCAAAATAAACGCTTGACAGGCTCTGAGGAAAGCGTAGAATGCGCGCCTCGGTTGAGACGAAAAGCTCTTAACCAAACGCTCTTTAACAAATCGAATCAAGCAATTCGTGTGGGTGCTTGTGAGTACGGACTGATAGTCAGAAAGATTATCAGCATCACAAGTGACCATGCGAGAAATCACATAGTCATTTGAGATTGCTGAGCCAAGTTTAGGGTTTCTTAAAAACCCAATCAGTATTGAACTGAAGAGTTTGATCATGGCTCAGATTGAACGCTGGCGGCAGGCCTAACACATGCAAGTCGAGCGGATGACGGGAGCTTGCTCCTTGATTCAGCGGCGGACGGGTGAGTAATGCCTAGGAATCTGCCTGGTAGTGGGGGACAACGTTTCGAAAGGAACGCTAATACCGCATACGTCCTACGGGAGAAAGCAGGGGACCTTCGGGCCTTGCGCTATCAGATGAGCCTAGGTCGGATTAGCTAGTTGGTGGGGTAATGGCTCACCAAGGCGACGATCCGTAACTGGTCTGAGAGGATGATCAGTCACACTGGAACTGAGACACGGTCCAGACTCCTACGGGAGGCAGCAGTGGGGAATATTGGACAATGGGCGAAAGCCTGATCCAGCCATGCCGCGTGTGTGAAGAAGGTCTTCGGATTGTAAAGCACTTTAAGTTGGGAGGAAGGGCATTAACCTAATACGTTAGTGTTTTGACGTTACCGACAGAATAAGCACCGGCTAACTCTGTGCCAGCAGCCGCGGTAATACAGAGGGTGCAAGCGTTAATCGGAATTACTGGGCGTAAAGCGCGCGTAGGTGGTTTGTTAAGTTGGATGTGAAAGCCCCGGGCTCAACCTGGGAACTGCATCCAAAACTGGCAAGCTAGAGTACGGTAGAGGGTGGTGGAATTTCCTGTGTAGCGGTGAAATGCGTAGATATAGGAAGGAACACCAGTGGCGAAGGCGACCACCTGGACTGATACTGACACTGAGGTGCGAAAGCGTGGGGAGCAAACAGGATTAGATACCCTGGTAGTCCACGCCGTAAACGATGTCAACTAGCCGTTGGAATCCTTGAGATTTTAGTGGCGCAGCTAACGCATTAAGTTGACCGCCTGGGGAGTACGGCCGCAAGGTTAAAACTCAAATGAATTGACGGGGGCCCGCACAAGCGGTGGAGCATGTGGTTTAATTCGAAGCAACGCGAAGAACCTTACCAGGCCTTGACATGCAGAGAACTTTCCAGAGATGGATTGGTGCCTTCGGGAACTCTGACACAGGTGCTGCATGGCTGTCGTCAGCTCGTGTCGTGAGATGTTGGGTTAAGTCCCGTAACGAGCGCAACCCTTGTCCTTAGTTACCAGCACGTTATGGTGGGCACTCTAAGGAGACTGCCGGTGACAAACCGGAGGAAGGTGGGGATGACGTCAAGTCATCATGGCCCTTACGGCCTGGGCTACACACGTGCTACAATGGTCGGTACAGAGGGTTGCCAAGCCGCGAGGTGGAGCTAATCTCACAAAACCGATCGTAGTCCGGATCGCAGTCTGCAACTCGACTGCGTGAAGTCGGAATCGCTAGTAATCGCGAATCAGAATGTCGCGGTGAATACGTTCCCGGGCCTTGTACACACCGCCCGTCACACCATGGGAGTGGGTTGCACCAGAAGTAGCTAGTCTAACCTTCGGGAGGACGGTTACCACGGTGTGATTCATGACTGGGGTGAAGTCGTAACAAGGTAGCCGTAGGGGAACCTGCGGCTGGATCACCTCCTTAATCGACGACATCAGCCTGCTGATGAGCTCCCACACGAATTGCTTGATTCTTTGTATAAAGACGATGCTGTAACGCGACCCTGTTATAGGTCTGTAGCTCAGTTGGTTAGAGCGCACCCCTGATAAGGGTGAGGTCGGCAGTTCAAATCTGCCCAGACCTACCATTACATGGTTCAGCCGTAGAATACGGGGCCATAGCTCAGCTGGGAGAGCGCCTGCCTTGCACGCAGGAGGTCAGCGGTTCGATCCCGCTTGGCTCCACCACTTTTGCAGTAACTTGTCAGAACTTAGAAATGAACATTCGGCTTGAATGTTGATTTCTGGCTTTTGTCAGATCGTTCTTTAAAAATTCGGATATGTGATAGAAATAGACTGAACACCAGTTTCACTGCTGGTGGATCAGGCTAAGGTAAAATTTGTGAGTTCTGCTCGAAAGAGCAACATGCGAATTTTCGGCGAATGTCGTCTTCACAGTATAACCAGATTGCTTGGGGTTATATGGTCAAGTGAAGAAGCGCATACGGTGGATGCCTTGGCAGTCAGAGGCGATGAAAGACGTGGTAGCCTGCGATAAGCTTTGGGGAGTCGGCAAACAGACTGTGATCCAGAGATCTCTGAATGGGGGAACCCACTCAGCATAAGCTGAGTATCTTGTACTGAATACATAGGTGCAAGAGGCGAACCAGGGGAACTGAAACATCTAAGTACCCTGAGGAAAAGAAATCAACCGAGATTCCCTTAGTAGTGGCGAGCGAACGGGGACCAGCCCTTAAGTTGGTTTGAGATTAGTGGAACGCTCTGGAAAGTGCGGCCATAGTGGGTGATAGCCCCGTACACGAAAATCTCTTATCAATGAAATCGAGTAGGACGGAGCACGAGAAACTTTGTCTGAACATGGGGGGACCATCCTCCAAGGCTAAATACTACTGACTGACCGATAGTGAACCAGTACCGTGAGGGAAAGGCGAAAAGAACCCCGGAGAGGGGAGTGAAATAGATCCTGAAACCGTATGCGTACAAGCAGTGGGAGCCTACTTTGTTAGGTGACTGCGTACCTTTTGTATAATGGGTCAGCGACTTATATTCAGTGGCGAGCTTAACCGAATAGGGGAGGCGTAGCGAAAGCGAGTCTTAATAGGGCGTTTAGTCGCTGGGTATAGACCCGAAACCGGGCGATCTATCCATGGGCAGGTTGAAGGTTAGGTAACACTGACTGGAGGACCGAACCGACTACCGTTGAAAAGTTAGCGGATGACCTGTGGATCGGAGTGAAAGGCTAATCAAGCTCGGAGATAGCTGGTTCTCCTCGAAAGCTATTTAGGTAGCGCCTCATGTATCACTGTAGGGGGTAGAGCACTGTTTCGGCTAGGGGGTCATCCCGACTTACCAAACCGATGCAAACTCCGAATACCTACAAGTGCCGAGCATGGGAGACACACGGCGGGTGCTAACGTCCGTCGTGAAAAGGGAAACAACCCAGACCGTCAGCTAAGGTCCCAAAGTCATGGTTAAGTGGGAAACGATGTGGGAAGGCTTAGACAGCTAGGAGGTTGGCTTAGAAGCAGCCACCCTTTAAAGAAAGCGTAATAGCTCACTAGTCGAGTCGGCCTGCGCGGAAGATGTAACGGGGCTCAAACCATGCACCGAAGCTACGGGTATCACCTTTGGTGATGCGGTAGAGGAGCGTTCTGTAAGCCTGTGAAGGTGAGTTGAGAAGCTTGCTGGAGGTATCAGAAGTGCGAATGCTGACATGAGTAACGACAATGCGAGTGAAAAACTCGCACGCCGAAAGACCAAGGTTTCCTGCGCAACGTTAATCGACGCAGGGTTAGTCGGTCCCTAAGGCGAGGCTGAAAAGCGTAGTCGATGGAAAACAGGTTAATATTCCTGTACTTCCAGTTATTGCGATGGAGGGACGGAGAAGGCTAGGCCAGCTTGGCGTTGGTTGTCCAAGTTTAAGGTGGTAGGCTGAGATCTTAGGCAAATCCGGGATCTCAAAGCCGAGAGCTGATGACGAGTTGCCTTTAGGCGACGAAGTGGTTGATGCCATGCTTCCAAGAAAAGCTCCTAAGCTTCAGATAACTGGGAACCGTACCCCAAACCGACACAGGTGGTTAGGTAGAGAATACCAAGGCGCTTGAGAGAACTCGGGTGAAGGAACTAGGCAAAATGGCACCGTAACTTCGGGAGAAGGTGCGCCGGTGAGGGTGAAGGACTTGCTCCGTAAGCTCATGCCGGTCGAAGATACCAGGCCGCTGCGACTGTTTATTAAAAACACAGCACTCTGCAAACACGAAAGTGGACGTATAGGGTGTGACGCCTGCCCGGTGCCGGAAGGTTAATTGATGGGGTTAGCGCAAGCGAAGCTCTTGATCGAAGCCCCGGTAAACGGCGGCCGTAACTATAACGGTCCTAAGGTAGCGAAATTCCTTGTCGGGTAAGTTCCGACCTGCACGAATGGCGTAACGATGGCGGCGCTGTCTCCACCCGAGACTCAGTGAAATTGAAATCGCTGTGAAGATGCAGTGTATCCGCGGCTAGACGGAAAGACCCCGTGAACCTTTACTATAGCTTTGCACTGGACTTTGAATTTGCTTGTGTAGGATAGGTGGGAGGCTTTGAAGTGGGGACGCCAGTTCTCATGGAGCCATCCTTGAAATACCACCCTGGCAACTTTGAGGTTCTAACTCAGGTCCGTTATCCGGATCGAGGACAGTGTATGGTGGGTAGTTTGACTGGGGCGGTCTCCTCCCAAAGAGTAACGGAGGAGTACGAAGGTGCGCTCAGACCGGTCGGAAATCGGTCGTAGAGTATAAAGGCAAAAGCGCGCTTGACTGCGAGACAAACACGTCGAGCAGGTACGAAAGTAGGTCTTAGTGATCCGGTGGTTCTGTATGGAAGGGCCATCGCTCAACGGATAAAAGGTACTCCGGGGATAACAGGCTGATACCGCCCAAGAGTTCATATCGACGGCGGTGTTTGGCACCTCGATGTCGGCTCATCACATCCTGGGGCTGAAGCCGGTCCCAAGGGTATGGCTGTTCGCCATTTAAAGTGGTACGCGAGCTGGGTTTAGAACGTCGTGAGACAGTTCGGTCCCTATCTGCCGTGGACGTTTGAGATTTGAGAGGGGCTGCTCCTAGTACGAGAGGACCGGAGTGGACGAACCTCTGGTGTTCCGGTTGTCACGCCAGTGGCATTGCCGGGTAGCTATGTTCGGAAGAGATAACCGCTGAAAGCATCTAAGCGGGAAACTTGCCTCAAGATGAGATCTCACTGGGATCTTGAATCCCCTAAAGGGCCGTCGAAGACTACGACGTTGATAGGTTGGGTGTGTAAGCGCTGTGAGGCGTTGAGCTAACCAATACTAATTGCCCGTGAGGCTTGACCATATAACACCCAAGCAATTTGCTTCTGTAGATTGTGGTGGTGAAGACGAAAGAACCGAAAGTTCGCAACATCACAACTATCGCATATCCGAATTCGCTGGGCTGTCCATCTGGACATTCTGGCTACAGAATTTCTTGACGACCATAGAGCATTGGAACCACCTGATCCCATCCCGAACTCAGTAGTGAAACGATGCATCGCCGATGGTAGTGTGGGGTTTCCCCATGTGAGAGTAGGTCATCGTCAAGATTCATTTCGCAAAACCCCTATCTGCGCAAGCAGGTAGGGGTTTTGTCTT